>NZ_JAPNKC010000001.1:0-5657500 GCF_026626705.1 Pyxidicoccus sp. MSG2 | reverse complement strand
TCGAGTCAACCGCTACTTGCTGACCCTTTCTACCGTCCTGCTCCCGGCGACTCCTTCTGGCTGCTGCTGCCCGCCAGCGGGTTCGTCGAGTGGGGCGCGGCTTCTACCACCGCCGCTCCGTGGATCAACCTATTTGGTCGAACCTTCGAATTTCTTCTGTCCGCCCCGGCGAGCCGCTGAGATCAGCCGTTCGTTCGAGGGGGCGCGGCTTCTACCACCACCGCGTTCAGGGTCAACACGCTTCGTCGACCTTTTTCTTCCCCCCATTCGCCACCCGGTAGAGGCACCAGGGCGTCGAGCGGAGGTTCAGTTACTAACGCTTCGTGACGAGGGCGTCAATTCCTCATGATCGAAGCCGCAGGTCACCCCGTCGCAATCGGGGATTTATGCAGCCCCTTCGTGGGTGGGAACCCCCTCCCCCAGGATGCGCCTTCCTCCAGCAAAATCCCCGGCTTACCGCTCGGGCAGCAACCAGGCGGGCCTTCTCAGGTGTCCAGTCCGGTCCGGGGGCTCGAGGGCTCTGGCTGATCTACCCCGCTGGGAGCTCCCGGCCGCCAGGAGGTACCGAAGAGCCAGTCCGAGAGCGGGACGGTGATGTTGAAGTTGTACCGCTGCATCTTCGAGGGGTCGTGGTGCGCCTGGTGGTGGCGCCGCAGCCGCGCCATCACCGGCAGCCGCGCCACGGGGTGCTCGGGCGGCAGGTGGTGGCAGAAGTGGAGCCACTCGTAGGTGAGGTAGTAGCCCACGGCCGAGGCCGCGAAGAGCCAGCCCACGTTCGGCGTGACGAGCGCGAAGCACAGCGCCGCCAGCGGAGCGGCGATGGCCCCCAGGAAGAAGAGCAACAGCACGGGGGGAAAGAGCACCATCTTCACGTCCCGGGCCGACTCGTAGGCGAGCGCCTCGTGGGTGAAGAAGCGGTGGTGCTGCTCGGTGTGTCGCTGGAAGAGCAGCCCCAGCCCCCGCCGGCGATGGTGCATGGGCCCGCGGTGACCGAGGAACTCCACGACGTTCCCCAGCAGGAAGACCGCGGGCACCGTCAGCCACTCCAGGGGACGCACCGTGTCCAGCCGGGAGAGCGAGAAGCCGATGGCCGCCAGCGCGCCCACGCTGGTGAAGGCGAAGTGCGCCCGTCCCGAGTAGCGCGGGCCCACGTACTTCCGGCGGTACTCCTCGCGGAAGGTCTTCACCCGCTCGGGAATGGTGAGTGTGGCCATGGCTTCCCCCCGGTGTCCCGGTCCTAGTCCTTCTGCCGGGCCTTCGCCTTCTGGAGCTTCTGCATCCGTCCCAGGATGAGCGTGCGCTTGAGGCTGGACAGGTGGTCCACGAAGACGTGCCCGTCCAGGTGGTCGATTTCGTGCTGCAGCACGTGGGCGAGCCGGCCTTCCGCCTCCAGCTCGTGCCACTCGCCCGTCCTGTCCTGGTAGCGCACCTTCACCCGGTGGAAGCGCGGGCACTTCTCCCACTCCCGGGGGACGGAGAGGCAGCCCTCCTCCATCGTCACGGGCTCCTTCTTCTCCAACAGCTGCGGGTTGACGATTTCGAAGGACGTACCGTCCTCGCGTCCCACCAACGCCACGCGCAGCGGCTCGCCGACCTGGTTGGCGGCGATGCCGATGCCCTCTGCTTCCTTCATCGACTCGGCCATCTCCTCCAGCAGCTTCTCGAGCGAGGGGCCAAAGTCCGTCACGGGCTTCGTGGGCGAGGTGAGTACCTTGTGGGGCCAGATGACGATGTCGCGAGCCATGGGCCCGAATCTGCCATGCACGCCCGGCCGCCGCCGCGCCATTCCGCATCCCAACGGTCCAGCGGCATACACCCCGGGCCACCGGCACGCCGGGCCCCGGAACCCTCCCCCCGGGGGAGCCGGGCCACCTCCCGCCTCCCCGGAAGGCTAGCGGGCCTCCGGGAGCAACGCGCAGTAGAGGGACGAGAAGGGCAGCGAGGCCCGCCGATACCGCACCTGGTTGCCCGACTCCGCCCACTCCAGCCACACCACGTGCGCCTGCGTTCCGCACCTCGAGGCGGCGATGGACGCCTCCCCCGAGTCCCCCGCCGCCGTGCGGCTCAGGTTCTCCGCGGCCCCCAGCGTCAGGCCGAAGCCCGCCGTGGCCCGCGTGTACACGTCCCGCTCGCCGAAGTAGCCCTCCGTCCAGACCAGCCGCACACCCGAACCCGCCGGAATCAGCCGCGCGTCCCGCGAGTCCGCCGCCGACGCACTCACATTCACCGGCGCGGCGAAGGTGGCGCCCCCGTCCAGGCTCATGGAGAGGTACACGTCCGACTCGTACCGCTCGGGTGTCTGGCCCACCCAGGACACGAACACCCTCGAGTCCCTCACCACGACTCTCGGGTCGAAGGCCATGGCCGGGGCCCGGCTCACCTTCACCTCCGAGCCGAAGGTGGCCCCCGCGTCCGAGCTCCTGCGCAGCCGCACCTCGCACGTGGGGAAGTCGCACTCGCTCCACACCACGTAGACGCTGTTGCCCAGCACCGCGAGCTCCTGCTGGTCGGACTCTGCGTCGGTGTCGGTGAGGCGGAGGATGGGCCCGAAGGTGACGCCTCCGTCCGTGCTGCGCCGGAAGAAGAGGTCCGAGCCATCGTTGGAGCCGCCGTCGTCCCACAGCACGTAGACGTTGTCCCCGCGCGCCGCCAGCTCGACGCCTCCGTAGCGGCGGTTCTCGCTCAGGACGTCGAGGTCCGCGAAGACGTGCCCCGCCACCGGGCTGCGGATGAAGAGGACGTCGCCCACCTCGTCCTCCACCGAGCGGTACCAGTGCATGTAGACGTGGTCGCCGCTGGCCGCGAGGCGCAGGCCACCCTCGGAGTAGCTCGTCAGCTCCAGCACGGGGCCGAAGGTGGCGCCGCCGTCATCGCTCGAGCGGAAGCGCAGGCCGCCCTCCACCCACGTCAGGTAGACGCGGTCGCCCTGCGCGAGCACGCGCACGTCGCGTGCCTCCTCCTCGGGAGTGACTCCGTCCTGGCTGAGGTTGTGCACCGTGCTGAAGGTGGCGCCGCCGTCCGCGCTGCGCCGGTAGCACACGTCCCCGGCCCCCGTGGCCGCGTCCACCCATGCCACGTGTACATCGGCGCCGAGCGCGGACACCCGCGGCTCCTGATAGCCCGCCGCCGTCATCGTCAGGCTGCGCGCCGGTGAGAAGACCTGCGCCCCGGCGCCTGCCGGCAGCACCGCCATCACCGCGGCCAGCAACGCCCCCACCGTGCCGCCGCGCTTCGGACTCCCCATGTGCCCCACCCCTCCCGACGTCGCACCATGCGGCGCTGTGTCGGGTGAGGTAAGGACGTGCCAACCGCCTGACAGCGTTCCCGGGGCCGCCTCCCGCCCGCAGGTGAACGCCTGACAGTTGGCGCGTGCGCACTGACAGGTCTGCTACACCTGTCCCATGCACCCGCACTCCCAGCTCATCACGGACTTCTACACCGCGTTCCAGAAGCGCGACGCGAAGGCCATGGCCGCCTGCTACCACCCCGACGCCGAGTTCTCCGACGAGGTCTTCGTCGGCCTGCGCCACGGTGGAGTCACCTCCATGTGGAGCATGCTCTGCGAGCGCGGCAAGGACCTGGAGCTCACCTTCCGCGACGTCCAGGCCGATGACCGCACCGGCCGCGCCCACTGGGACGCGCACTACACCTTCAGCGGCTCGGGCCGGAAGGTCATCAACCGCATCGACGCCGAATTCGAGTTCCGCGACGGGAAGATTGTCCGCCACCTCGACCGCTTCGACTTCCATGCGTGGTCACGTCAGGCCCTCGGGCTCATGGGGCTGCTGCTCGGGTGGACCCCGCTGCTGAAGAACAAGGTCCGTTCCCAGGCCCGAGCGGCGCTGGACAAGTACATGAAGGAGCGCGGCGTCCAGGGGCCGTGAGTCACCGCAGCGGCGCCACGTCCGGAGCCACCCAGCCGGCTCGCGCCGCCTGCGAGTCCAGCGTCTCCTTGCGGTAGTGCCGGTCCAGGAGGCGCGAGTCCGTCAGCTCCGGCCTCGCCTCCAGGAAGGCTTCGAAGGACGTGAGGCCCGGTGCCGCGTCGAGCCCTACCTGCACCAGTTCCGCCCAGGCCCGGGTGAGTGTCTCGTGGTACTTGCCCGTCGCTCCGAGCGCCGCCGCGTAGCGCTGGATGAGGCCGCGCACCCGCTCCAGTCCGGACTCGAAGCCGTGCTCGCGCAGGCACAGCCAGGCCAGCCGCACGTGCTCGCGGTGACGGAAGTCCGCGCCCGGGAATGTGGCCGCCTCCACCGCCGCGAGGAAGTCCGCGTCCGTCAACTGCCCCTGCTGCTTCGTTGCCGCCACTGCGCTCATCCGCCACCTCCCCGGGTGCGTGACTTCCGTTTCGGCGGCTCCGCCTCACCCGCCTCCGCGAGGGCCGCGAGCCCCTTCTTCAGTGCCTCCACGTCCCGCGCCGACAACCCCTCCAGCGCCGCGGCCTCCAGCGCCTCCAGGTGCCGGTGCACGCGGGTTGCCAGCGTCCGGCCCGACGCCGTCAGCGACACCTGGAACGAGCGCCGGTCCTCGGCACGCAGCTCCCTGCGCACCAGTCGCTTCGCCTCCAGCCGGTCCACGTAGCTGGTGAGCGTGGAGCGCTTGTGCGCGAAGGCCGCATGCAGCTCGCCCAGCGAGGTGTCCCCCACCTCCAGCAGGTACGCCAGCAGGTGGGCCTCGCCCTGGGACACGTCCAGCGGGGGCTCGGCTGCTTCGAGGAACAGGCCGATGCGGTGCGTGGCGCGGTGCACGTCCAGGACGAGGCGGAGCGGCTTCATGCTCCCCGCATAACACATGCTCCGATTTCGGAAGTTCCGAATTCGTAATAATCACCCCGCGAGCCTGGATGCTCTATCCTCCGGGCCCATGACGCCTCCCGCGAACGAGAACCTGGACGTGCTGGACCTCTGGCTCCTGGAGGTCGCCATGGAGCTGCCCACGCCCCTGCACATGCTCGCGGAGCCGAATCCCCACGTCGCGCTCCACATGCCGGATGACCCGCGCTTCTCCCGCGAGGAGCTGTGCGAGCGGCTGTCCTTCCTCTCCGAGCGCGGCTTCATCCGCGTGCACGAGATGCCGGATGGACTGGAGGAGCTGTACTCACCGGAACAGATTTCCCGCGCCATCGACGCGCGTCGGCCCCGCTCCTACTTCGGCTATTCGCTCACTCCTGAAGGCGGCGCCGCGTGGGAGCGGCAGGCCCGGCCCGACTGGAGCCGCTACGTCAACGCAGGGGAGGAGCCCACTCCCGACGGGGGCCCGGATGCGTGGGTCATCGAGGCCGCGAGCCCCGAGGCCGCCGAGGAGGAAGTGCGCTTCCACGAGACGCTCGGCGATGGGAACCAGCCCGTGCACGCGTCGAAGCGCGGCGAGGAACTGGTTCCGTGGCAGGTCACCTATTGGAAGACGCTGCCTCGCGGCTACCGGCTCCACTACACCACCGTGCCCGGGCCTCGCGACGTGCAGCGGATGATGTCCCTGCCGCCGCGGGCTCCCTGGTACACGCGCGCGCGGCTGTGACTCTTGCGTGCGGCGGGCTCACGCGGCTGCGGGCTCGAGGTGCTGGATGACCAGCGGACCCTGGCCCTCTTCACGGGCCAGCCTCGCCTTGCAGCGCAGGTTCCCCATCCAGTCGAGGAACCGCAGGTCCACCGCTCCGTCCTCGTGCAGCAACAGCGAGCCGTAGCCGTTGTTGCCCAGCTCCGGACGGACTCCCGTCCACTCGGGGAAGCGGGGGTTGGTCTCCAGGAAACGCAGCGGCGCGGGGGCGGTGCCTCCCGGCTCCACCCTGGGTATCGGCAGGCCTCCGTGTCCGAGGCTCGCTCCGACGAAGGGCAGCCCCGGTCCCCGGTCGAAGAGCGCTCCGTAGGGTGTGCTTCCCCAGCACCACAGGGCCACACGGGACTCGTCCACCACCAGCACCTTCAGGTCTTCCAGCAGGGGTGAGGCTCCCTTCACTCCGTACCGATACGGGGCTCCGTGACTCAGCAGGATGTTCACCGCTCCTCGCTGGCGTCCCTCCGCGAGCACCGTGTCCAGCCAGCCCAGCAGCTCCGCGTCCCGGTGCCGGCCCGGTTCGAAGGACGCCGTGTCCAGGCCGATGAGCTGGAAGCGCTCCGAGGCGACACAGAAGTAGCTGCCCTCCTGCACCTGGCGGGTCCTCGCGGCGCCCCGGCGCTCGTCCAGGTAGCGGAAGTAGGGCGAGCCTCCCGAGCGCATCTCCGCGCTCGCGTTCAGCGTCAGCAGTGTCGTCACCGGCAGGAGCGACTCCAGCGGCTCTGCCACGTGCGCGTCGAATTCTCCCTGCCGGCCCGCGTAGTACACACCGCCCAGGTGCACCGCGTACTCCAGGCGCTCGCCTCGCATGAGGAGCTGCCGGGCGAGGTAGCGCGCGGGGTATTCACCCGTGCCAAAGTCCGAGAAGAGGGCCACCTCCACGGGCTTCCCGGGCACGGAGGCGCGCAGGGGATAGCGGAAGCGGCTCGGGTGGCGCTCGCTGTCGTGTCTCCGGAAGGGGGCTTTCGGCACGGTGGCGCCTCGCAGCCACGCCTTGCCGGTGAAGAGCAGCCAGCCTCGCAGGTCCGCCACCGGCTCGAACTTCGTGCGCGACGGGTCGATGGGGATTTCGTCCGTCATCAGCGGGAAGCGGAAGTCCGGGGGCAACTGCACCGACGCCTTCGCTTGAAACGGCGGATGCCGCAGCGCCTGGAGTGCCGCCTCCGGCTCGCGCAGCGCCTGCTCCGCGTCCTGGAGCACTCGCGCGAAGTCGAGCTCCGATATCGGCGCGCCCAGGCTCTCGCGCGCCAAGCGCAGCACTTCCTCGGGCTCGCTCAGGAAACGGGCCCGCAGCGCATCGAGCTCTTCGGGCTCGAGCGGTGACAGCTCCTGCGCTTCCGCTCCGGCTTCCTGCTCGGGCCGGGGCTGCGACACCGGGCTGCGCCCGAGACGTGAGGCCGTTGGCGCCCGATATCCGAGCGCCGTGTAGAGCTCCATCCGCTTGCGGTCCATGGCGCGCATCATCGCCCGGTCCACCGACAGGCGGGAATGGTGCGTCGGTCCCATACCGAGCCTTCGCGGCGAGCCCGACGCCTGAGTCTACTGCTCGGCCGCGGCGGCGCGCTCGGCGGCGTCCCGCTCGTCCCACTCCTCGCGCTCCTCTCGCGCGTCACGGCGGCGGTCGTCACGGAAGGCGTACAGCGTGTAGTACGAGCCCGTCGCATACCCGGGCAGCTGGAACGGGTTGAACACGCTGGTGCTGGACACCGTGCCTCCCACGAAGCCTCGCGGCACTCCCACCAGCTGCAGCGCGCACCCCGCCAGCACCAGCCCCGCCTCCGGCACGTTGTTGCTCACCAGCGTGCACGTGCCCGACGCCGTGAAGCTCCCGTCCGGCAGGTTGAAGCGCGCGTAGAAGGGCACCTGCTGCCCCGGCGGGAAGGTGAAGTCCGTCAGCCTCACGCACGCCGTCGCCGAGCCCACCCGCTTGCGGCCCTCGAACACCACCTGCCCATCCCGGATGCTGTGCAGCGGCACGTAGACACTCCCGCCCAGCCGCACATTCACCGCGAAGGGCGCCGCCGCGCACACCGCCAGGTCCGGAGGCGACGCCGGGTCCTCCTCCGTGCGGAACTGGTACACCACCTCGCCGGCCTGGGCCTCGGAAGCCACCGACACCAGCGCCAGCATTCCCAGCACCACCACTGCACCACCCTGCATACGCGACATGGAGCTCTCCATCCGGACCGCGGGGTTGTTTCAGTCGCCTGGCGCGACACCTCCAGCGCACGGACACACCTCTCCCGTGCGCCCGCCCCTCCCCTTCTCGGGGACGAGGGACGTGAAGCCTCGAAGCACCGGGCCGCCCTACCTCTCCGGGCAGGCCCTTCCCACCTTCCGCCCCGTGAAGGGCGGGAGCCGCGCACCCTCGCGGGCCGCTACTGCCAGGACAGCGTGTACTCGGTGTCCAGCGGCCCCGTCTGCCGGCCGTGGACCTCCACCTGCTTGCCGCCCACCGCCTCGATGGCCGCCTGCAGCGTGCCCTCGTGGTAGGCCGGCGGCATGAAGTCTCGCTTCATGAAGAAGACGCCCGACTTGTCTCCCGTCCAGTTCACCCCGCGCTCGCCGTAGCTCACCGCCGCCCGGTAGCCCGCGTGCAGGTTGCCCACCAGTCGCTTCGGGCTGTCCGACGCCAGCAGCAACAGCGTCTTGCCCGCCGCCGACGACAGGAAGTCCTGCGTCGCCACCACGCCCATGCGCCGCAGCGCCCCGTTGAAGCCGCCGTACTTCGGCCCCATCAGGTGCGCCGCCGAGAAGGCCAGCCGCAGGAACGCCGCCACCGGGTAGTTGAAGAAGTCGATGAACTTCTTCTCCCCGCTCGCCGCCAGGCAGCGCTCCACCGCCGCATCGCCGCCCAGCACCTTCACCGCCGCCACCACGCCGTTGAAGAACAGCCCGCGCGCCGTGTCGTCCTTCGTGGCCATCGCCAGCCGCGTCTCCAGGTCCTTGGAGACGCTCGCATCGAGCCCTTCGACGGGTCTGCCCTTGTCGCTCATAGCCTCACCAATTGCGCGCCGTAGTGAATGTTCGCTCCCACCGCCGCCACCACCACCAGGTCACCACCGCCCAGCTTCACCCGCCCCGCTTCCAGGTCCTCCGCCATCAGGATGAGCATCCCCGCCGCGGAAGTGTTTCCGTACCGGTCCACGTTGCACGCCACCGCCTCGGGGGGCAGGCCGGCCCGGTCCACGAAGGCGTCCATCACCCGCTTGTTCGGCTGATGGAAATAGTAGCGCTTCACCTGCGCACGCATCTCCGGACGCGGGTCCAGAATCGTGTCGAGGCACTTCTGCATGTACTCCGGATAACTGCGGGCCACCTTGAAGCCGTCCACCACGAAGGCCATGTCCGCCGGGCGCATCCGCCCCGGCTGGTACGGCAGCTTCAGCACGCCGCCGCCCTTGCGGATGACCAGGTCCCCGTGCGCATTGCCCGAGAAGGAGGCGAGGATTCCAGTGCTCCCCGCCTCGCCCGGCTTCGACTGGAGCACCACGGCGCCCGCTCCGTCGCCGAAGACGTACATGGACAGGTAGCCCTGGAGCGCACGGCTGCGCCCCGGGCCGGGCGGCAGCTCGTCCGTGTACACCTCCCGGTTCACCAGCGGCGACGTGAAGGCCGAGGCCACCACCGCCACCGTGCGGAAGCGCCCGCCCTCCATCATCTTCTTCACCAAATCCAACACGTACGGCGTGCCACCGCAGCCGTCGTCCACCAGCAGCGCGAAGGCGTCCTCGCGCAGCTCCAGCCGCCGGTGCAGCTCCATGGCGTCGTGGTTGAAGTGGGGCGCGTCCGGCGTGCAGGTGACGACGAAGAGCGCGTCCAGCTCGCCCGCCGCCACCCCGGACTGCGCCAGCGCCTTCTTCAGCGCCACCTCGCACATGTCCGTGTTGGTGGCCGGGTAGAAGTGGCCGTCGTTCTCCGGCGGCGGCACCGCGCGGCCCGACACCTCGTCGATGTCCCAGAGGAAGCGCCGCTCGCGCACGCCAATCTTCTCTTCGATGCGCTCCGCCGGCCACCCGGGAATCGCCTTCGCGATGCGCGCATTGCTCACAATCCGTGAAGGAACGAAGGCACCCGCACCGACAACACAGACATTGGATGTCATTTCATGGCCCCGTCATTCCACAGCCAGAACGGATGGAAGGATTTCCCTGCCTTCATGCGGTTGAGCAGGATCCAGGCCACTTTCGAAGTCATTGAAATGACATTGATTCGGCACCATGGGGTGATTCACCCGTGAAGCATCATACGTCCGGGTGGGCAGATAAGTACCCAGACTTCCTGGAGTGAACACCTTACTTCAATAATGAAGTATCGGGAAATGAGAATGAAGCGCGGCCTGAGGGGCTTTCCCCTCTCAGTGAGCAGTTCATTCACCCGGGGTGTCGGCCCACACTCGCGAGGCCGCGATACACCGGGGTATTTGCGACGCTGAAGCCGTAGCGACTTCCCGCGTGGTGGCCTGGCGACTGCCACACCCGGTGATTGCCGCGACGGGCTCCGGTTGGATCTCCCCCCTTGGATAGGACGTCTTCCACCCCCACCCTTGAGTTCGCTTCCTGACGTGCGAGCCCCGTGCAAGGCTCCTCGGCACGGCAATGGCTCCGGGAACGGCCCCCTGGAGCGGGAGTCAGGCGGAATCGCGCGCGTGCTCACGTCCAGGTTCAACTCGCGCAGGTGGTGGCCGCTTGCGCGGCTCGTGCTCTTCGCCGTGGCCTACGGGGTCTCCGCCAGGTTGGGCGGGCTGCTCGTCCTTCCCCCCGAGCATGTGTCCGCGATGTGGCCTCCCAGCGGCGTGGCGCTCGCGGGGCTGCTGCTCACCCGGTACCGCGACTGGCCGGCCCTGCTGCTGGCGTCCCTCCTCGCGGGGACGTACGCCTTCCTCAAGGAGTGGGGAAAGCTGCCCGACGTGCTGGGTATCGCCGGGGGGAACCTCCTGGAGGCGGCGGTGGGGGCCTTCCTCCTGCGCAGGCTGGTGCGCTTCCGCCCCTCGCTGGACCGGGTGCGGGACGTGCTCGGGCTGATGGGGCTGGCGGCCCTGGGCAGCTGCGCGCTCGGCGCCACCGTGGGCGTGGGCCTGCTCATGACGCGCGTGCCGCTGGGGCCGCGGGACTTCTGGCCCACGTGGCGCGTGTTCTGGGTGGGCGATGCGATGGGCGTCCTGGTGGTGGCGCCGCTGCTGCTCACCTGGCTGACGGGCGGCACGGCCCGATGGACGCCCCGGCGCGGCGCGGAGCTGGCGGCGCTGCTGGTGTGCCTGGGCGTGGCCACGCACCTGGTGTTCCGCACCCCGCCCCCCACGGCCCCGGACACCGTCGCCTTCCACCCGATGACGTACCTGGCCTTCCCCTTCCTGCTGTGGGCCGCGCTGCGCTTCGAGGCCCGCGGCTCCTCCCTGGCCACCGCGGTGCTGTCCACCGTGGCCCTCTGGCACACGGCCCACGGCTGCGGCCCCTTCGCCCTGGCGGCATGGCACAACCTCAGCCTCGCCTACCTCCAGTCGTTCCTCGCCGCCGCCAGCATGTCCGGACTGCTGCTGGCCAGCGCGCTCGGCGAGCGGCGCCGCGCCCAGGACGAGGTGAGCCACCTGAATCAGGAGCTGCGCGACTCGCTGCGCACGTTGGCGACCACGCAGGCGGAGCTGGTGCGCAGCGAGCGCATGGCCGCGCTCGGAGAGCTGAGCGCCACCGTGGCCCACGAGGTGCGCAACCCGCTGGGCGCCATCTCCAACGCCGTGGCGGCGCTGCGCCGCCTGGCCCCCGACATGGTCGGCCCCGCGGGCACCATGCTGGACGTCATGGACGAGGAGGTGCAGCGGCTGGACCTCATCGTCAACGATTTGCTCGACTTCGCGCGCCCCATGAAGCCCCGGCTGCAGCCCCAGCCGCTGCCTCCCGTGGTGGAGGGCGCACTGAGCGCGTCCCTGCGCTCCGGCCCCGCGCACATCACCGTCTCCCACACCCTGGACGAGAGCCTGCCGCCCGTCGCCGTGGACCCGCAGCTGCTCCACGTGGCGCTCACCAACCTCTTCACCAATGCCATGCAGGCCATGCCCGGCGGCGGCACCCTCACCACGAAGCTCGAGCCCGACACGCACGCGGGCGCGCCCCATGCCCGGCTCACCATCTCCGATACCGGGCACGGCATGGCGCCCGAGGTGAGGGCGCGCATCTTCGAGCCCTTCTTCACCACGCGCGCCAGCGGCACCGGGCTGGGGCTCGCCATCGTCCGGCGCATCGTCGACAGCCACCATGGCGAGGTGTCCGTCCACAGCACCGTGGGCCAGGGCACCACCTTCACCGTGTGGCTGCCGTATGCCGGACAGGTGCCCGCGCCGGGGTGAGGGCTGCTCGCCCTCGTGCAGCCCTGCCCGGGAGCCTCACTCCCGAGGGAGCGGGCTGCCATCTGGACGCGGGCCGGTGCTACCGCGCGCCCCCCTCCGTCATCCGGAAGGGGGACGCGCCAGTGTTGCTCGCGTGACTCAGAACGGGATGTTGTCGTCGTCGCCCGGCGGAGGGATGTCGTCGTCCCCGAAGCCTCCGCTACCGCCCCGGCCGCCGCCTCCACCGCCGCCGTAGCTCTCGCCGCCGCCTCCACCACCGCCCTGCTGGCGTGCCATCTCCGCTTCGATGGCGGCCAGGAGCTGGCGCTCCTTGTCGTGCCAGCGCGACTTGCTCGGGTCATTCAGCGAGCGCCGCGCGCCGTTGGCGTAGAACTCCAGGTCTCCCATGCTCGCGCCCGAGACCGGGGCGCCCTTGCTGCGGCCGTAGTTGGGGAAGACCATTCCGTCTCCGCCACCACCGCCGCCGCCCGCCGGGGCCGCCGCACGGCGCGGAGCCGCGGCCGCCGCGTCCGGCGCGCTGCCAATCGACATCTCTCCCAGCTTCAGCGTGAAGCCCTCGGCGTTCTTGAACGCCGTGCCCACGCGCACCTGTTCCACACGTCCATCGGGACGCCGCACCGCCACGGTGACCGGATAGCCTTGCTCGCTCATGCGGCCCGAATCCCATTCCGCCCGGGCACTGTCAACGACGGCGCGCGCATGGATGTCCGGCATCTGGCCCGCTCGCCTGGACAGGAACGCGGGTTTCCCCCGGCCGCTTCACGGAAGGCCACTTTCGGCGGCCCGGCAGGACGAGGAGGACGGCCCTCCGGCGACGCCGCGGACTGGATGCTCCAGGTCCAGCATCACCGCCGGGACGTGACTGTCGCTGGGATGCGCCGACGGCCAGGACGCACGGGGGCCAGGACTCGCGGCCCACCGGAAACCGCCGGCCGCCGGGGGACACACGGGTGGCCGGGACGCGCTGACATGACAACCGGGAACCGTCGCCCGTCAGGACGCACGGTGGCCGGGACTCGCGGCGAACCGGGACGCGCTGCCTCACACCGGGTGGGCAGCGCTCACGGAAAGAGCGTTCCTCAGTGCAGGGACACCTTGTCGCCCTTGCCCTTCTTGCGCACCCACGCCTTGGGCTTGGGCGGCGCGGCGGGCGGGGGCGACCTCTTCGGCGTGGCCTCCTGCAGCGCCTTGCTCGCGGCACGCCCGCGCGGCAGCTTCACCTCACGCACGGACTGCGGCTTCGCGTCGTCCACCCACTCGGCGGGCCGGCGGTTGGTGCGCATCAGCAGCCGCAGCTTCTGGTAGTGCGCCGAGCAGTAGCCCTTCGAGCGGCTCGGACGCTTGCAGCCCATGACGGCGCAGGCCCGCGTGCCCTCCTCCGCTCGCGCGCGCTTCACCACCACCGGCGCCTTCGCCAGCGAGGCGCGGCCCGCGGCCCCGTCGACCAGCGGCCTGCCGCGCTTCGCGGCGCCGCGCTTCGCCTTCGCCGCGCCGCGCTTCGCCGCGGGCTCCGGAGTCACCAAGGGCGTGCGTACTCCCGCCATCGCGCCAAGACGACTGGTCAGCGGCGCCAGGCGGAACGTCGCCGAGCGCAGCAACTCCAGGGCATCCAGGCCTTCCTCCATGCGCTGCACCGCTGTCTGCAACGGTGCCAGCTTCGCCTGAAGCTCCTGCCGGAAGATGTCCCCAAGGGCTTTCGCAAGGTCCATTGCCCACAGGATACACGCCGACCCATGTCTCGGGCGTGAAATCCATTACAAACGTCACGTCAACGGTTGGCCAGCGGGCGAAGCCATACATCCTGCCCGGTCGGGCTGCCGCGGGAGCAACGCCCTCAGCCCCGGGCGCTGGGGGCCTTCGGAGCCACGGGCCGGGTCTCCGTCATCGAGTCCGTGGGATGCGTCACCTGACGCTCGGGCGGCAGGGTGGCCGCCGTCACGCCACAGGCGCGCAGCGCCATGGAAAGTGCCCACACGAGCAACAGTGTCGGAACGAACGGGTGACCCACGACCGCCTCCCAGCAAGGAACCTGCCCGACTCCAGAACGCACCCGATGGATTTCCTTGGAAAACGCCATCAGGCCGCTTCCTTCATACGTACGAGCCTATGGGTTCGGTCTGACGTGCCCGAGAGGGCAGGACACCCTCTGGCGAGGCGCGGGGAAGCCCTCGGGAGCCCGGTGCCCGGGACGGGCGGCAGGCGGCCCCCCGCGGCGGCGGCGTGGATGTTAAAGGAGGCGGGACATGACTCCGGTTCCCAACCCCGTCCGCTTCCGAGGCACCGATTCCTACCTGACCAACGAGGGCCTCCAGGCCGCCGTCAACTGCGCGTTGACGCTCCAGCGACCGCTGCTCGTGAAGGGGGAGCCCGGGACGGGCAAGACGCTGCTGGCCGAGGCCATTGCCCAGTCCCTGGGCCAGCGGCTGCTCACCTGGCACGTGAAGAGCACCACCCGCGCGCAGGACGGCCTCTACGTCTACGACACCGTGCAGCGCCTGTATGACTCGCGCTTCGGCGACGGCGACGTGCGCGACATCCGCCGCTACATCAAGATGGGCCCGCTGGGCGAGGCGTTCTCCGCCCCCGAGCGCGTGGTCCTCCTCATCGACGAGGTGGACAAGGCGGACCTCGAGTTCCCCAACGATTTGCTCCACGAGCTGGACCGGATGCGCTTCCGCGTCACCGAGACGGGCGACGAGGTGGCCGCGAAGCACCGCCCCGTGGTGGTGATTACGTCCAACAACGAGAAGGAGCTGCCGGACGCCTTCCTGCGCCGCTGCGTCTTCCACTTCATCGACTTCCCCGACGCGGAGCTCATGCGCCGCATCGTCGCCGTGCACCACCCCGGGCTGGAGGCCACGCTCACGGAGCAGGCGCTGAAGGTCTTCTACGAGCTGCGCGCCTTCACCCGCCTGCGCAAGCGGCCCTCCACCAGCGAGCTCATCGACTGGATTGCGGTGCTCAAGTCCCAGGGCGTCACCGACCTGAAGCTGGATGAGAACCTGCCCTTCCTGGGCGCCCTGCTGAAGAAGGAGCAGGACCTGGTCTCCGTGGCGGAGGCCTTCGGACGCGGCCGGCGTCCCCGGGCCTAAAGAGAGGACGGCGCCATGTTCCTGCCATTCTTCTACGAGCTGCGCAGGCGCGGGGTGAAGGTCGGCGCGCAGGAGGCGCTCGCGCTCGCGGGGGCGCTCCAGGCGGGCCTCCACGACAGCAGCCTGGACGGCTTCTACCATGTGGCACGCGCGCTCCTCGTCCACTCGGAGACGCAGCTCGACACGTTCGACCAGGCGTTCCTCGCGCACTTCAAGGGCGTGGAGACGGCGGGCCTGGAGCTGACGCAGGAGCTGCTGTCCTGGCTGGAGGAGGCTCGCGAGCGGCAGGACTTGAGCCCCGAGGAGCTGGCGCTGCTGGAGCAGCTGGACCCGGAGGAGATTCGCCGCATGTTCGAGGAGCGCCTGCGCGAGCAGCAGGAGCGCCACGACGGCGGCAACCGGTGGGTTGGCACCGGCGGCACGTCTCCCTTCGGCAATGGCGGCTTCGCTCGCGAGGGCATCCGCGTGGGCGGCAAGGGCGGCCGGCAGGGCGCGGCGCTGATGCAGGCGGGCGCACGGAAGTACGCGGGCTATCGCGATGACCTGGTGCTGGACACGCGGCAGCTCGCGGTGGCGCTGCGCAAGCTGCGGGCCTTCGCTCGCGACGGTGCTCCGGACGAGCTGGACGTGGACGAGTCCATCGCCGCCACCGCGAAGAACGCGGGCGAGCTGGAGGTGGTGGTTCGCCCGCCGCGCCGGCCCAACACGCGCGTGGTGCTGGCCATGGACGTGGGCGGCTCCATGGACCCGTACGCCGCGGTGATGAGCCGGCTGTTCAGCGCGGCGAGCCACGCGACGCACTTCAAGGAACTGCGCATCTATTACTTCCACAACTGCGTCTACGGAAAGCTCTACGCCACGCCCCAGCTCACCGGCGGCATGACGGTGCCGGAGCTGACCGCGCAGGTGGGCCGGCACCACAAGCTGGTCATGGTGGGCGACGCCTCCATGGCCCCGTACGAGCTGTCCATCCGCACCAACGCGGACGGGCAGTACAAGGCGGACGGGCTGGAAGGGCTGACGTGGATGATGCAGCTGGCCCAGCACTTCGAGCGCAACGTGTGGCTCAACCCCGAGCCGATGGGCACGTGGCGCTCGGGCACGATTTCCGTCCTGGCCCGCGTCTTCCCCATGTTCCCCCTCACCGTGGAGGGCCTGGGCGAGGCCGTGACACACCTGACGCGCGGGCGCACCGTGAAGGGCGTGGCGGCGCGGCGATAGGCGGGCCGCATTCCCCTGCCCCACGGGGCATGAATTCCCGTTGCCCCGTGGACTGCCGGACGGCCGGAGGGGCGGGCTCGCGTTTCGTGCGGCGTTCCGGCGTCGGTTACGGCATGGTGCGCCGCACGCGAGCGGGAACGCGAGGACACCATGACGACCGACAAGCAGGACGTGCTGGCCATCAACACCATCCGCACCCTGGCCATGGATGCGGTGCAGCAGGCCCACTCGGGCCACCCGGGGGCACCCATGTCCCTGGCCCCCGTGGCGTATCAGCTCTGGCAACAGGAGCTGCGCTACGACCCGTCCCACCCCATCTGGCCGGACCGCGACAGGTTCATCCTCTCCAACGGCCACGCCTCCATGCTGCTGTACGCGCTGCTCCACCTGTCCGGAGTGAAGCGCGTCACCCGGGAATACACCGTCGAGGACGCCCCCACCGTCTCGCTCGACGACATCAAGAAGTTCCGTCAGCTCGACTCGTCCACCCCCGGCCACCCGGAGTACCGGTGGACCAGCGGCGTGGAGACCACCACCGGCCCCCTGGGCCAGGGCGTCTCCAACAGTGTGGGCATGGCCATCGCCAGCCGGTGGCTCTCCGGGCACTTCAACCGCCCCGGCTTCGAGATGTTCAGCTACGACGTCTACGCCATCTGCGGTGACGGAGACTTGATGGAGGGCGTCGCCTCCGAGGCGGCCTCCGTCGCCGGCCACCTCCAGCTGCCCAACCTCTGCTGGATCTACGACTCCAACCACATCTCCATCGACGGCAGCACCGACCTCGCCTTCACCGAGGACGTGGGCCGCCGCTTCGAGGGCTACGGCTGGCGCGTGCTCCGCGTGGCCGACGCCAACGACCTCACCGCCATGGGCGAGGCCCTGCGCACCTTCAAGACGTTGCGCGGCAAGCCCACGCTCATCATCGTGACGACGCAGATTGCCTTCGGCGCGCCCAAGCTCCAGGGCTCCGCGAAGGCCCACGGCGAGCCGCTGGGCGAAGAGGAAATCAAGGGCGCCAAGCGCAACTACGGCTGGCCCGAGGACGCGAAGTTCCTCGTCCCCGACGGAGTGCGCGAGCGCTTCCAGGAGCGCATGGGCAACCGCGGCAAGCAGCTGCGCACCGAGTGGATGCAGCGCTTCGAGGAGTACCGCAAGCAGTTCCCCGACCTGGCCGACCAGCTGGAGCGCATGCAGCGCCGGGACACGCCCAAGGGCTGGGACTCGGAGCTGCCGACGTTCCCCGCCGACGCCAAGGGCATGGCCACCCGCGAGTCCAGCGGCAAGGTGCTCAACGCCGTCGCGAAGCACTACCCGTGGCTGGTGGGCGGCTCCGCGGACCTCAACCCGTCCACGAAGACGTACATCACCGGCTCGGAGTCGATGAAGCCCGGGGAGTACGCCGGCCGCAACATCCACTTCGGCGTGCGCGAGCACGCGATGGGCTCCATCGTCAACGGCCTGTGCCTGAGCAAGCTGCGCGGCTACGGCGCCACGTTCCTCATCTTCAGTGACTACCAGCGCCCCGCCATCCGCCTGTCCGCGCTGATGGAGCTGCCCGCGCTGCACATCTTCACGCACGACTCCATCGGCCTGGGCGAGGACGGGCCCACGCACCAGCCGGTGGAGCAGCTCGCTTCCCTGCGCGCGATTCCGGGCATCATCGTGATGCGCCCCGGTGACGCGAACGAGGTGGTGGAGGCGTGGCGGGTGATTGGTGAGCAGCGCAAGCACCCGGTGGTGCTCGTGCTCACGCGGCAGGCGGTGCCCACGCTGGACCGGAGCAAGTACGGCGCGGCGTCCGGCGTGAGGCGCGGTGGCTACGTGCTCGCGGACGCGGAGGGCGGCAAGCCGGAGCTCATCCTCATCGGCACGGGCAGCGAGGTGTCGCTGGTCCTGGACGCGCACGAGAAGCTCAAGGCCGAGGGCATCAAGTCCCGCGTGGTGAGCCTGCCGTCGTGGGAGCTGTTCGAGCAGCAGCCCCAGGAGTACCAGGACAGCGTGCTGCCTCCGAACGTGAAGGCCCGCGTCGCGGTGGAGAAGGCCGCCGCCTTCGGCTGGGAGCGCTGGGTGGGGCTCTCCGGCGACGTCGTCGCCATGCGCAGCTTCGGCGCGTCCGCCCCCATCAAGGACCTGCAGCAGAAGTTCGGCTTCACCGTGGACAACGTGGTGCAGGTGTCCAAGGCCACGCTGGCGAAGGCGAAGAAGTAGGCGCTCACGCCCGCTGAAAAAGACAGGGCCTCGGACCATCCCCCAACGGTCCGAGGCCCTCGCATTTTGTAGTGCCGAAGCAACAAGGTGTCCCGAACCGCCCCCCGGTAGCCCGGGCACCTCGAATCCCCCCAATCACAACTCCTGACTCGCTCACGCCGCGGGACTTGCGGCCCCCCGCATCCCGGCCCCCGCCGGGTTCCCGCGACGTGAGTCCGTCAGGAAACTCAGGCCGCGATGTACGTGGGGCGGTGCAGCGGCGCACTCACGTTGTTCATCTCGCGCAGCATCCGCTGGAAGTCCGAGTTCGCGATGCCCGTGCTGCCCGAGGCCATCGCCTTGGTGGCGTACTTCTCGTAGACGTCGAGCACCTTGCGCGCGTCCGGCCCGAGCCGGCTGTAGTTGTCGCGCACCCACTTCTGCAGGTCCGCGAACTCCACGCCCGCCGCCTGGCCGTCGTGGTCGGCCACGCCCTCCTTGATGGCCGCCGTCAGGTCCTTCGCGGAGATGCGGCCGTTCTTCACGTCCAGCTTCTCCAGGGCGCTGCGCATGGAGTCGTCGCGGAACGTCTTGAACTGGCCCGCGTCCTTCACCATCTTGTCGAACTGGCCCTGCGACAGGCCCGCGGCGCCCGCGCTCTTCGCGTACTTCTCGTAGGTGGCCAGCACCTTCTTCGCCTCGGGCGTGAGCCGGTCCTTGTTCTTGCTGGCCCAGTTCTGGAACTCGCGCAGCTCGGACGTGGTGGAGTGGCCATCCGTGTCGGCCACGCCCTCCTTGATGGCGTCCAGCATGTCCTCGCCGGAGATGGAGCCGTGCTCCTTGTCCAGCTTCGCCAGGGCCTTGCGAGCGCTGGCGTCACCGCCCACCTCGCGGAACTCCTTCTTCATCTCGGCCCACTCGGCGCGGGAGATGTCCTTGTTGCCGGTCGCCAGCGACTTCGCCGCGTGCTGGCCGAAGACGTTCAGCACGTCCTTCGCCTCGGGCGACAGCTTCGCGCTGTTCTTCTTGGCCCAGTCGCGGAAGGCGTCGAGCTCGGCCTTGGTGTTGCCGTCCTTGTCCTTCGCGCCGCTCTCGATGGCGCGGGCCATGTCGCGGCCGGAGATGGGCGCGGGCAGCTTGTCCAGCTTCGCCAGCGCGCGCTTCGCACCCTGGTCACCGACCTTGGCCATCTCCGCCAGCATCTTCTGGCTGTCCGCCTGGGAGATGCCCGTCTCGCCGCGCGCCTGCGACTGCGCCGCGTACTTGGAGTAGATGTCCATCACCTGCTTCGCCTCGGGCGTCATCCGGCCGGCGTTCTTCTGCGCCCACTCGGAGAAGGCGCGGTACTCACCCGAGGCCGCCTGGCCGTCCAGGTCCGCCGTGCCGTTCTTGATGGCGTCCGCCATCTCATCGGCGCTGACGGGGCCCTTCGACTGGTCCAGCTTGTTCAGCTCCACCAGCGCGCTCAGGTCCAGCGGCTGCCAGCAGCCGCCGGTCGGCTTCGTCGGCACCGGCGTGCCGCAGTGGCCGCCCGGGAACGGGGGCGGCTGCGGGAACGGCGTCGGCTTCGGGAACGGGAACGGCGCCGGGTGGTGCGGCAGCGGGTGGTGCGGCAGGTGGCCACCGGGGAGGTGCGGGTGGTGCGGGAAGTGGCCGTGGTCGGTCGGGAAACAGCCGCCGGCGACGATGCCGCGGCGCGGCTCCGGCAGGGCCGTCTTCACCGGCTCGGTGGTGGGCTTCGTGAGCGCCTGCGTGGTGCGGGTGGCAGAGCCGCGGACGGCCGGGGCAACGAGGTTCGTGGGGATTCGGGTGGTCATTTGGATCTCCGTGTTGATTGGAGCGTGGTGACCATCCCCATTGCGCGCAGCGTGCCACACACCTACCCCCGTGGCCTCACCTTCACTTCATCGTCTTTTCAGGGGTTTGGACGCATGGGGGTGTGTCCTGGAGGCCGCGAGGGGGTGGTGACAACAGTCACCACCGGTGACACCTGTCATCACCCCGGAGTCAGGGGGTGGTGACGGCAGTCACCGGATCCGCGCCAGCGTCCGGCGTCAGCTCCCGGAGGTCGCGGGCCAGGGACCTTCACAGTCCTCCGCGGAGCTCGGTCTCACTCCACAGCGCGCCGTCTCTCTCGCGGAGGAGGAACGTGAGCCGGCCCTGGTGAAAGCCTCTCACCGGGGCCTCCGGGTCGGGGAAGCCCGGCGGCGGTCTCCAGTCCGGGGGCCAGGTTGCGTCCGTGGGGATGCCTCGCTCGCGCCGCAGTTCGCCGACCTCGTGGTCCGTCAGCGGGCGCGCTCGGCTCCAGGGAAGAAGCTCGCGACCGTGCAGTCCGACCCGCTGCCCGGGCGGTGGGTCTTCCCACGGACCAATCGCGGTGCGCTTCAGGGCCGACAGGTGCGCGCCACAGCCGAGCACCTGGCCCACGTCCCTTGCGAGGGCGCGCACGTAGTAGCCACCACGGCAGGTCAGCAACAGCCGGCTCGAGTGCGGCAGTGCATGGGACAGCCAGCGCGCCTGGTGCAGGTACACGCGGGACGGTGGCAATTCCACCACCTCGCCCCGGTGCGCCTTGCGGTACGCCGGCTCTCCTCCCACCTTCTTCGCGCTCGTCGCCGGCGGCACCTGCTCCTGCCAGCCCACGAAGCGCGCGAGCGTTGCGTCCAGCAGCTCGGGCGTCAGCGCGGACGTGTCCCCCTGGTGCACCGGCTTGCCGTGCAGGTCCCCGGTGTCCGTCTCCGTGCCCCACACCACCTCGGCCTCGTACGTCTTGGGCACGGCGTGCAGCAACTCGAACAGCCGGGTGGCCCCGCCCACCAGCACGAGCAACAGCCCTTCCGCGAACGGGTCCAGCGTGCCGCCATGACACACGGGCACGCGCTTGCCCGGCTTCGCCCGCGTCTCCTCCAGGAACGACTGCACCACCGAGAAGCTCGTGGGGCCCACCGGTTTGTGGACCCGATAGATGCCGGGAGTCATGCGCCGCCCACCTCAGTCCTCCTCACCCGTCGACTGCTCCGCCAACTCCGTGGCGCCTCCGGGCTTCACCAGGTGCACCGGCGCGCAATGGGAGCGCTCCGCCACCACCTTCGCCAGGGGCTCCGCATGCGTCGTCACCCATACCTGACTGTGCTTCGCCGCGCGCGTGATGAGCCGGCCCAGCGGCTCCAGCAGGTCCGGGTGCAGGCTCGTCTCCGGCTCGTTCAGCGCCAGGAAGGGCGGCGGCCTCGGGCTCAGCAGCGCCGCCAGCAGGCACAGGTAGCGCAACGTCCCGTCCGACAGCTCCGCCGCACCCATCGGCCGCATCAGCCCCGGCATGTGCAGGTACAGGCTGAAGCGCCCCTCCGGAGAGCGCACCTCCAGCCGCGAGCCCGGAAACGCATCCTCCAGCCCCTGCTCCAGCGCGCGGTAGTCGCCAATCTCCAGGATGGTCATCAGCGCCGCGGCCAGGTCCCTGCCGTCATGCGACAGCACCGGCGTGCGCACGCCCACCTGCGGGTGCCGCATGGGCGCGTCCGGGTCCGTACGGAACTGGTGGTAGAAGCGCCACGCTCGCAACGTGCGCTGCACCTCCGCCAGGCGCGGGAAGCGGTGCGGCTCGGCGAGCTGGTCCATCACCGACTCCGCACTCCAGAGCTGCGTGGGGAACGTCACCCGCGTCCCCTCCGAATCCCGCAGGAAGGCCGTGCGGTCCTTGCGCTCCATCAACACCACCTTGCGCCCTCCCGAGAAGGCCCACAGGTGCTCCTCCTTCACCTCCGGGTCCAGCGCGAAGTGCCCCGCTTCGCCCGGCACCGGCGGGACGATGCCGCAGCTCAGCTCGTACGCCACGTCCCCCAGCTCCACGCCCACCGTCATCCGCACGGGCTTCTTCCCCTCGCGCGGGCCCGCCCACAGCACGCTCGGCGTGCCGCCCTCCTCCGCCAGCGTGCGCGCCAGCCGCCCCTCCGCCGCCGCCACCAGGAGATACAGCGCCCGGTACAGGTTCGTCTTCCCGCTGCCGTTGGGCCCGACAATCACATTCACCGGCCCCAGCTCCAATGACAGCCGCCGCACCGAGCGATAGCCGGCGATTTCCAGACGGGTAATGGGCATCAACCGTCAACCTTCCTTCCCAGGCGCGTCAGACCACGCCCTGACCTCCGTGTCTCCACCGCGCCCGGCGGCCCCACCGGAGGATGCTTCCGACCCGACAGGCCCGGGCGTTGGCGCTCGCCTGCTCCATCGCATCTTCCGGCGGTGCTGACGACCCCCAACCCACCCCCGACGCTCCGGTGCAACGACAGGACCAACCCGGGCCGCAACCGCGCTCGGCCGCGCTCCCGGTGGAGTTCCTGCTCACGGCGCAAATAGTTCCATCGGTGCGCAGCTATGCCGGGCTCGCGCGGACGTATCCGGAACAGGGGGCCCGCGACTCGAACGGGACGCCCCATCCGCGAGGTCCACATCCATGCCGTCCCTTCTACGCTCGCCGTGGGCGCTGCCGTGCATCGGCGCCCTCTGCCTGTTCGCGCTCTCAGGCTGCACCGACTCGCCCGACCCGGACCCCGTGAAGGACGCGGGGACGTCCGACTCCGGCACTCACGAGGACGCGGGCTCCGACGCTGGCACTCCCGAAGACGCGGGCTCCGAAGACGCGGGCTCGGAGGACTCCGGCACCGCCGACGCGGGCCCGGAGGAGCCCTGGGATGGCGGCTACACCGTGCTCGCGGAGACGGGGGACTGGGTGGACCGCGGCCCGTATGCCCCGTGTGCCTTCAACGCCGTGGGAGCCCCGGACACCGTCTCCTGCGAGGACCTGTCCCGCTATGACGTGTCGCAGTGCTCGCCGGAAGCGCTCGCCGCCGTCCCGCCGCACGGCATCTACATGGCGGACCTGCGCATGGAGCGGCGCCTGGCCGACGGCGGCACCCGCATCAGCCCCGCCGCCGCCCGCTTCGTGCTCCGCTCCGATGGCGGCCCGGACATGATGAGCAGCGCGCCCCTCCTCCAGCGGCAGACGGATGGCGGGACGTTCTTCGTCGCCGGAAGGAATCCCTACACCGGCCTCGTGACGGCGCTCGCGGGCTGCCAGGTGCCGTTGCCTGGAATCATCACCGGCTGCTTCAGCCGCTGCGTTGACGGACTGTTCGCGGGAGCGGGCACCTTCGAGGCCCACAACGTGGCGGTACATCCGGGCGAACCGGAGTCCTCCGGCGGACTCGAGCTGCTCTCCGAGTCCTTCGTCGCCCTGGGCATGCCCGCGGACGTCTACGTCGCGAAGCACCATGCGTATGTCGTCTCGTTCAACCATGCCGGCGTCGACGGTGGGCTCACCGTCTTCGATGTGAGCGACCCGCGACACCCCATCTTCAAGGCGTCCATCAGCCTGCCCGGCGACAGCTACTGGAACGGCGTCTGGGCGAAGGGGGATGCCCTCTACATCGCGAGCCTGAACTCGGGCGTCCTCGTCTACGACATCACGAACCCCGGAGCGCCGGAGTTCGTGCGCAGCTTCGCCGCGGGCCCCGAGGGCGTGCACACCGTGCTCGTGGACGGCAACCGCCTCCATGCCATGTCGCTGGACAGCTCGACGCTGGTGTTCGACGTCACGAATCCGCTCAGCCCCGTGCTGCTCCAGAGCATCTCCCTACCGGAGGAGCTCTCGTCCGCGGGCCCGCATGATGCCTTCGCGTACGAGGGCCGCCTCTACGTCAGCAACGGGTTTGGTGGCCTGTCCGTCATGGACGTCACCGACCTGGAGAACGTGCGGCACCTGGGCCAGTTCGTCCACGGCGGCGGCGCCTACGCGCACCACAGCGAGGTGGGCACCTTCGCCGGCCGCACGATTGCCTTTGAAGGCGGAGAGGCGAGCGGCGCCCACCTGCGCGTGCTCGACGTCACCGACCCCGCGCACATCGTGAAGATGGGCGAGTTCCGCCTGCGGCCCGTCACCTCCATCCACAACTTCCTCCTCCGGGGCACGCGGCTGTACGTCGCCTGGTACCAGGAGGGGCTGCGCGTGCTGGACGTGTCCAACCCCACGAAGCCGCGGCAGGTCGCCCACTACAACACCTTCCGGGAGACAGACCCCGGACGGACGGACAACCTCACCGAGGGCGCCTTCGGCATCCGCGTGCCCGGCGACGGGGCCGTGTACCTCGTGGACTCCTCGCGCGGCCTGCTCATCTTCAACGAGCCGTAGCCGCGCGGTGGGAGCGGGCACCTGTCCGCCCGCTTCCACCCATTCCTGGCGCCGCTTCCCGGTACGTTGGCGCCCTAAGCTCCCCCGCCGTGCGCCCGCCGGTAGCGGGCAGAAGACAAGAGGACTCGCCCATGTCTGTCCGTGCCGTGCGACTGCTGCTCGCGCTCGCCTGTGCCACGTCGCTGTCCGCCTGCTCGACGGAGACGGGGGATGCGCCGCCGCCTCGACCCGCCCCGGACTCCGTCCCCTACGACGGCCCCTGGACGCCGCTGGAGGAGCAGGGTGAGTGGGTGGACCCCGGCCCCCTGGCCGAGTGCTCTGTGTCGACCAGCGCCTCCGCCGTGTGCGGCTCCGAGTCCTCCTTCGACCTGTCGCGCTGCGACAGCGCCTCGCTCGCGGGGCTGGAGCGCGAGCGCGCCATCTACCGCGCTCAGATTCGCTACGAGCTCTTCAACAGCGCGAGCGGCATGAATGGCGCTCCGGGCAACGTCGGCTTCCAGTTCGGCGCCAACGGGCAGCTCCTGAGCGTCATGGGGGTGCCGCCGTCCTCCCCGTCCCGCGTGGACACCGGGACGTTCTTCGTCTTGTCGCAGGTACCCGGCCCCAACAGCGCGTACCGCTTCACCTTCGCCGGCTGCAAGGCGACGGGGCCGCGCACACTCACCGGCTGCGTGTCCTGGTGCCACAATGGCCAGCTGCGCTACCCCGGCACCTTCCGCGCCGAGCGCATGATGTGGCGCGAGGGCGAGTCCGAGTCCTCCGGCCTCCAGCGCGTCTCCGAGTCCTACGTGGCCGTGGGCCTCCCCGTGGACGTGTACGTCACCAGGGGCCATGCCTACGTCGTCTCCCAGCCCACCAGGGACCGGCAAGGCGGCCTCACCGTCTTCGACGTGAGCGACCCGAGCAAGCCCGTGAAGCGCACGGCGCTGAACCGGCCCAATGACAACTCCTGGAATGGCGTCTGGGCGAAGGACGACGCGCTCTACATCGCCAGCAAGGTCGCGGGGGTGCTCGTCTACGACATCACCGACCCGGCCAATCCCGCCTTCGTGCGCAGGGCCAACGTGCCCGGCATCACCGGCACCCTCAACGTGCACACCGTGTTCGTGGAGGGGAGCCGGCTGTACGCCATGGCGCCCTCGACTCGCGAGACGCTCATCTTCGACATCACCCGTCCGCTCGAGCCCCAGCTCGTCATGCGCTACGCCTACCCCGGCGGGACGGGCTACCCGCATGACTCCTTCGCGTACGACGGCCGGCTCTACATCAACCACACCGAGGACGGCTTCCTCGCCGTGGACGTGACGGGCACGACGCCGACGCTGCTGGGCAAGTACACCTACGACCATTCGTACAGCCACGCCAACGCAGTGGGGACGTTCAATGGCCGCACCGTCGCGTTCGAGGGCGGCGAGACGCTCGGCGCGCACCTGCGCGTGCTGGACGTCACCAACCCCGCGGGCATCGCCAAGGTGGGCGAGTACAAGCTGCGCGGCCTCACGTCGATTCACAACCTGGTGCTCGTGGGCACGCGCCTGTACGTCGCGTACTACCACGAGGGCGTGCGCGTGCTCGACGTGGCGGACCCCACACAGCCCCGCGAGGTGGCGTACTTCAACACCTTCCGCGAGTCTGACGCAGCGCGCGCGGATGGCATGTACGAAGGGGCCATTGGCATGCGCGTGCCCGGTGATGGACACATCTACGTGGTGGATACGTCGCGCGGACTGCTCATCTTCGATGAGCCGTAGCCACGCGGTGGAAGCGGGCGCCTGTCCGACCGCTTCCTCCCCGGTGTCGCTTCCCGACACACCCGGGGGCTCCTAAGCTCTCCCGCCGTGCGCCCGCCGGCCGGTGGCGGGCAGAAGAGAAGAGGACCCACTCCATGTCTGTCCGTGCCGCGCGACTGCTGCTCGTGCTCGCCTGTGCCACGTCGCTGTCCGGCTGCTCGACGGAGACGGGGGACACGCCGCTGCCGCAACCCGACCCGGACGCCGTCCCCTACGACGGACCCTGGACGCCGCTGGAGGAGAAGGGCGAGTGGGTGGACCCCGGCATCCTGGCCGACTGCTCCGTGTCGACCAGCAGCAGCGCCGTGTGCGGCTCCGAGTCCGCCTTCGACCTGTCGCGCTGTGACAGCGCCTCGCTCGCGGGGCTGGAGCGCGCGGGCGCCATCTACCGCGCGGAGCTTCGCTACGAGGTCCCCAACAACACGGGCGGCGTGGACTTCGCCCCGGGCAACGGCGGCTTCCAGCTCGATGCCTCCGGCCAGCCCGTGCGCGTCATGGGACAGCCGGACTCCGCGTCCCGCGTGGACACCGGGACGTTCATCGTCTCGTCCGAGCTGCCGCGCTCCAGCACCGTCGTGGACCGCTTCACCTTCGCCGGCTGCAAGGCGACAGGCCCGCGCACGCTCACCGGCTGCATGGCGTGGTGCCGCAATGGCCAACTGCGCTACCGCGCCACCTTCCGCGCCGAGCGCATGACGTGGCGCGAGGGCGAGTCCGAGTCCTCCGGCCTCCAGCGCTCCTCCGAGTCCCACGTGGACCGCGGCATCCCCGTGGACGTGTACGTCACCAAGGGCCATGCCTACGTCGTCTCCGTTCCCACCCAGGGACGGCCCGGCGGCCTCACCGTCTTCGACGTGAGCGACGCACGCAACCCCGTGCGGCGCGTGTCGCTCGACCGGCCCAATGACTCGTACTGGAATGGCGTGTGGGCGAAGGACGATGCGCTCTACATCGCCAGCGGCACCTCGGGCGTGCTCGTCTACGACATCACCGACCCGGCCAATCCCGCCTTCGTGCGCAGGGCCAACGTGCCCGGCATCACCGGCACCCTCAACGTGCACACCGTGTTCGTGGAGGGGAGCCGGCTGTACGCCATGGCGCCCTCGACTCGCGAGACGCTCATCTTCGACATTGCCAACCCGCTCGAGCCCCAGCTCCTCATGCGCTACGCGTACCCCAACGGGACGGGCTACCCGCATGACGCCTTCGCGTACGGCGGCCGGCTCTACATCAACCACACCGAGAACGGCTTCCTCGCCGTGGACGTTGCGGGCACGACGCCGACACTGCTGGGCAGGTACACCTACGGGCACTCGTACAGCCACGCCAACGCGGTGGGGACGTTCAATGGCCGCACCGTCGCGTTCGAGGGCGGCGAGACGCTCGGCGCGCACCTGCGCGTGCTGGACGTCACGAATCCCGCGGGCATCGCCAAGGTGGGCGAGTACAAGCTGCGCGGCCTCACGTCGATTCACAACATGGTGCTCGTGGGCACGCGCCTGTACGTCGCGTACTACCACGAGGGCGTGCGCGTGCTCGACGTGGCGGACCCCACGCAGCCCCGCGAGGTGGCGTACTTCAACACCTTCCGCGAGTCTGACGCAGCGCGCGCGGATGGCATGTACGAAGGGGCCATTGGCATGCGCGTGCCCGGTGATGGACATATCTACGTGGTGGATACGTCGCGCGGACTGCTCATCTTCGATGAGCCGTAGACAGCCGGGCTTCCCGGCTGCACACCGTCGTCCCTAGACTGACAGTCCTGGTGGCCCGTGGGCCGGCGCGGGCGCCACTCGGAGAATGTGTCGATGCTGCCTGCTCGCGCCGCGTGGACGGTCCTGCTTGCGTGCGCCGCGTCCGTGCTCGGATGCAGCCCCTCCGTGGAGCCGCCGTGGGATGGAAGCTACGTTCCGCTGGAGGAGCGGGGCGACTGGGTGGACTCCGGCGCCCTCTCCACCTGCCGGGTGCTGGACGTCTCCTCTGTGACCTGTGGCTCGCTGGAGTCCTTCGACCTGTCGGCGTGCAAGCGTCGCTCGCTGGAAGACCTGGAGCGCCGGGGCGTGTTCCGCGCGGAGCTGCGCTACGAGCCCGGGGGCTCCCCCTCGCAGTCCCGCGCTCCGGCCGCGCCCGCCGGCTTCAAGCTGGGAGTCAATGGCATCCCGGAGCTCGTCATGGGGGCTCCGCCCGCCGCCAGCGTGTGGAGCGCACGGACGCTCCTCTTCTCCAGCCGCGACGGTGACGCGCTCTCCACCTTCGTGGGCTGCAACGCGGTGGATGAGCGCGTGCTCACCGGCTGCTTCTCCGTGTGCAGGAACGGCAGGCTGGAGGCGGCCGCCACCTTCCGCGCGGAGCGCATGAGCCGCTTCCAGGACGAGGACGAGGCCGGCGGTGGGCTGCGCCTCCTCGCCGAATCCTTTGTCGACCTGGGCAGGCCCATGGACGTGCTCGTCACGGGGGAGCAGGCCTTCGTCATCTCGGAGAGCCGGCCCGGCCGCCCCGGGGGCCTCACCGTCTTCGACGTGGCCAACCGGCGCGCGCCCGTGGCCGTGGGCCAGTTGAGCCCGGAGGGGAACGCGGACTGGAAGAACGCCACGCTCCTGGGGGACACGCTCTATGTCGCCACCTCGGACGCGGGCATCGCGGTGGTGGACATCTCCGAGCCCTCACGGCCGTCCCTCGTGCGCACCGTGCCGGAGGATCGAATCCAGGTGAGCGGGGTGAGTGTGGACGGCGACCGGCTCTACGCCACGGTGGAGTCGCCCGAGCGCGGGACGCTGGTGTTCGACGTCTCCACGCCCCGCGCGCCGAGCCTGGTGGAGAACGTCACGCTGGCCGCCCGGGATGCGGACCGGCCCTATTCGGGCCGTGGGGCCGTCACCCACCAGGGACGCCTCTACGTGAATCAGCAACAGGATGGCTTCAAGGTCGCGGACATCAGCAACCCGAATCATGTGTCGCTGCTCGGGAAGTATACGTACCCGTATGGGAACAGTGCCGCGAGCGCGGTGGGCACCTTCGCCGACCGCCCCATCGCCTTCGAGCTGGGCCGGGGCCTGGGCGCGCGGCTGCGCGTGCTGGAGGCCAGCGAGCCGTCCGCCATCCAGAAGATTGGCGAGTACGGCCTGCGCCACGTCGTCTCCCCGCGCGACCTGGAGTTGCGGGGCAGCCGGCTGTACGTGACGTATCACCAGGAAGGACTGCGCGTGCTGGACGTGTCCATCCCCACGCGCGTGCGCGAGGTGGCCTGGTTCAACACGTACCGCGAGACGGACCCGGGCCGGGGTGATGCACTGGAGGAAGGCGCCACCGGTCTGGACGTGCCGGGGGACGGTTACGTGTACGTGGTAGATACCGCTCGCGGGCTGCTCATCCTGGAGGAGCTGTAGCAAGCAAGCCGCGCCCTTCATCCCCGCGAGAACATCATGCGACCTTCGACCTCGCGAGCGCTGCTGGTGCTCGCCTTCAGCGCCACGCTTTCCGCCTGCTCCAGCAGCGAGTCGCCCCCTCCGCCGGAGCCGGAGCCCTTCGTCTACGACGGCCCCTGGACGCCGCTGCCGGAGGAGGGGGAGTGGCGGGACCGCGGCTCCTTCGCGCCGTGCTCCGAGGCCGAAGCAGGTCGCGCCATCGGCCTCTGCAATGAGACACTACCGCCCAACCCGGCGGCCTGCGACCTGGCCTCGCTCGCGGGGCTGGAGACCCGGGGTGCCGTCTACCGCGCGGAGATCCGCGTCGAGACCACCCTCCAGAAGCCCTCTGGACCCGAGCCGTATTACCGCCCGGAGGAGGGGGGCTTCCGTTTCGATGCCACCGGGACGCTGGTCTCCGTCAAGGGGCTTCAGGCCTTCTCGGCATACCTCGACCAGATGTTCTACGTGGCGGGCTATATCCCCGCGGGGTTTGCCGAACCGCAGTATGCCTTTATCGGCTGCAGGGCCTCCAGCCCGCGCGAGCTCACGGGCTGCATCAGCGCCTGCGGCAATGGGCAACTGCGCTACTTCGGCTCCTTCCGCGCCCAGCGCATGACGTGGCGCCAGGGCGAGGCCGAGTCCTCCGGAGGCCTCCAGCTCCTCTCCGAGTCCTTCGTGGAGCTCGGCAAGCCCGGCGATGTCTTCGTCGCGAAGGACCATGCGTATGTCGTCTCGTATGACAGGCCGGGGCGGAGGGGAGGCCTCACCGTCTTCGACGTGAGCGACCGGCGACATCCCGTGCTGAAGACGTCCTTCAACATTCCGGGCGACTCCTACTGGAACGGCGTCTGGGCGAAGGGCGACGCGCTCTACGTCGCCAGCGACGCTCGGGGCGTGCTGGTGTTCGACATCTCCAGCCCCGCCGAGCCGCGCTTCGTGCGCAACGTGCCGGGCAGCACGCAGGACGGAGTGCACACCGTGTCCGTGGACGGAGACCGGCTCTACGCCACGGCGCTCCGGAGCGACGCCATGCTGATGTTCGATGTCTCCTCGCCGCTGGAGCCGCGGCTCCTCACCCGCTTCAAGCTGCCTTCAGAGCCCAGGGACGCCAGCCTGGGCCCGGCGCGGCAGACCTATCCGCACGACGCGTTCGCGTACCAGGGCCGCCTGTACATCAACTATCTCTCGGATGGCTTCGCGGTGGTGGACGTGAGCGCGCTTCCGGACACGACGCTGCTGGGCCGATACAACTACCCCTATGCCTTCAGCCACACCAACGCGGTGGGCACGTTCAACGGCCGCACGATTGCGTTCGAGGGAGGCGAGACGACGGGTGCGCACCTGCGCGTGCTGGACGTCACCGACCCGGCCCACATCGTGAAGGTGGGGGAGTACACGCTGAGGGACCTCACCTCCATCCACAACATGGTGCTGCGGGGCACGCGCCTGTACGTGGCCTGGTACCACGAGGGCGTGCGCGTGCTGGACGTGTCGGACCCGTCGAAGCCGCGCGAGCTGGCGTACTTCAATACCTACCGGGAGTCGGACGCGCGACGCGAGGACCAGCTCTACGAGGGCGCCATCGGCATGCGCGTTCCCGGGGATGGGTACGTCTACGTGGTGGACACGGCGCGCGGGCTGCTCATCTTCGAAGAGCTGTGAGGCACCTCGGCGCTTTGCGGCGCGCGCGGTGACGCGGGTATACAGGTGGGACTGTCGCGCGCCCACGGCCGGGGGGCGCGCTTCGTTGGGGGGTATCGTGTCGAGAGCTCTGCGTGGAATGGGTGCTGCCGCGGCCGCCTGCCTGCTGGCGCTGGCTGGCTGTGGTTCTTCGGATGACGACACGTCGAAGCCGTGGGACGGGCGGTACACTGCGCTGGAGGAGCGGGGCGACTGGCTGGACAAGGGCCCCTATGCGAGCTGCTCCGTCAACTTCACGAACCCGTGCACGTCCTCCGTGGAGTCCTTCGACCTGTCCTCGTGCAAGCGCTCCACGCTCGGCGCGATGGACCGCGAGGGCATCTACCGCACCAAGCTTCGCTACGAGTTCCCCAGTGAAGATGGGCTCAGCACCATCGGCGTCGGTGGGAGCGGAAGCCTCCGGTTCACCTCGGACGGCGCCCCCTGGAGCGTCCAGGGGCACCCGGCCGTCGACCCGCGGCTGGATGGCCAGACGTTCGTCGTCACGGGGCTCAAGCAGGGGACGTCCGGGCAGGACTCCACGCGCTATACGCTCGCGGGCTGCGAGGCCCCCACGGCATGGGTGCTCACGGGCTGCTTCTCCTTCTGCTCCGGTGGCAATCCCCTCTACTCCGGCACCTTCCGCGCGGAGCGGATGACGTGGGGCCGCGCGGAGCGTGAGTCCTCGGGCGGCCTCAAGCCCGTCTCCGAGTCACGGGTGGAGCTGGGGTTCCCCGTGGACCTCTACATCGCGAAGGACCACGCGTACGTGGTGTCCGTCAACCTGCGCGGTACCGACGGCGGGCTCAGCGTGTTCGACGTGAGTGACCGGGCCCACCCCGTCTTCAAGACGTCCATCAGCATGGCGGGGGACAACTATTGGAACGGGGTGTGGGCGAAGGGGGATGCGCTGTACGTCGCCAGCAAGAACACGGGCGTTGTCGTGTTCGACATCTCGAACCCCGGCGCGCCCGTCTTCCTGCGCAACCTTCCGGGCGGCCCGGCCATCAACGTGCACACGGTGCTGGTGGACGGAGACCGGCTCTATGCCATGTCACCGTCGCCCAACGCGGAGACGCTCATCTTCGACGTCTCCTCGCCCCTGGAGCCCCGGCTGCTCGGCAGACATGTGCTCGGGGTTCCGGGCTATCCGCATGACGCCTTCGCCTTTGGAGGACGGCTGTATGTCAGCCACGCGCAGGGCGGGTACCAGGTGGTGGGCGTCAGCGACCCGACCCGCTTCGAGCACCTGGGCGATTACACGTTCGAGAACAACTACGCCCACCACAGCGCGGTGGGCACCATCGCGGGCCAGACGATTGCGTTCGACGGCGGAGAGCAGATGGGCGCCCACCTCCGCGTGCTGAAGGTGGATGACCCGGCGAACATCGTGAAGATTGGCGAGTTCAAGCTTCGCGACGTCGCGTCCATCCACAACATCCTCCTCAAGGACGAGCGGCTGTACGTCGCCTGGTATCACGAGGGCGTGCGCGTGCTGGACGTGTCCAACCCCACGCAGCCGCGGCAGGTGGCCCACTTCAATACGTTCAGCGATAAGGACCCGAGCAGGTCCGAGGGAATGTTCGAAGGTGCCATCGGCATCCGCGTGCCGGGGGACGGGTACGTGTACGCCGTGGATACCGCGCGCGGGCTGTTCATCTTCAAGGAGCCGTAGCGCGGCGGAGGTGTCAGCGTCGGGGTGCGGGGTGGGCTTCCCGCGCCTTGAGCCGGGCCACCTCGGCCTTGAGCTGCTTCAGTTGCCGCTCCGCCTCTTCGCGGCGCCGGGATTCTTCCTCGCGCCGTCGGGTTTCCTCCGCCAGTCGCTGTTGCGCGTCTTCGCGGAGCCGGGCTTCCTTCTTCAGGCTGCGCACCCGCTTCTTCGCGCGCCGTTGCAGCCCCTCGGTCAGCTTGTGCAGCTGGTCGATGAGCTCCGCCGACTCCGGAATCTGGACGTTGTTCTCGTAGAAACGCAGCCGGTCACCCTCTGCCTGGATCTCCAGGCCAAGCCGCTTCGAGGGCAGCCGCCCGTCCACCGGCTTGATGGGGACGTACTTCCGCGACTTGGTGCTCGCCAGCCGGTATCCCCACAGCGTCTGCCTGCCGCCGTCGTAGATGAAGTACTCCGGGATGCCCAGACGGGCATAGCGCTCCACGTTCTGCACCGCGTCCTTCTTGCGGAGGCCGCCGACGTGGACCTCGAGCACGACGTCGAGGCCCTTGCCCTCGGCGCTCACCATCCACTTGTCGCGCACGTGCGAATCAGCATCCATCACGACCAGGAGGTCCGGCGCGAAGCGGCGCTCGTCGGGGTAGTAGACGGGTAGTTCGCAGGCCAGGTAGACACGGCGGCGCTCGCGACCGAAGTGCCCCTTGAGCGTGTCGAGCGCGCGCACCTTGGGGAGGAAGTGCCGGTCTCCTTCTGGCGGAGACATCTCCGCGTCGGTCACCCACCCCGGAATCGCGGCATACACCCGAGCCTGCTCCTCGGGCGTCATCGCATCCCACTCCGCCTGGGAGGGAGCGCGAGGGTACTTGTCTCCGCGCTTCCCCGAATTGGGCCTCATGGGATGAGCGTGCGGCATCCTACCCTGGAGGTCAACTGCCTGCCGTGTGACTGTTTCCCTCCCGACCTGCTCGTCCGAGACTTCCTCCGACCTTGCTTCCGCCATGCGCGTCCCAGCCCTGTTCCCGTCCTTGTGGAGCGACGAGGCAAAGCAAGAGGTGGGCCGAGGTGTGTACCTGCTGGGTCGCGAGCGCGGTGCAGCGGCGATTGGGCGTTCGGGTGTTTCCAGATGGAGACGGCAGTCCACGTCGAGTTGGACGCCGGGCGTGGTCCTGACGTGATTGTCGGGGCTTCATGCAGGTCCGTACACTGTCGGGCATGTCAACGCATGGGGGGCGCTCGCGCCGCGTCGATGTGGTCATCCTGACGGCGATCCCGCTGGAGTACGAGGCGGCGCTTCAGGTGAGCGCGGGTGCAGTCGCGGGGAGTCAGTGGGAGGAGGAGCGACGCCCGAACGGCCTCCGGGTGTCGTTCCGCTCGTTTCACGGCAAGAAGGGGGCTCGCCCGCTGCGCGTCGCGTTGGCGCTGGCAGGCGGCATGGGTGCGGTGGAAGCAACCTCCGCGTTGCTGCCGCTGGTCGAGGAGTACCACCCGAGGTGCGTGGCGATGTGCGGCGTCTGCGCGGGACGCCCCGGGAAGACGAACCTGGGCGATGTCATCGCGCCTGACAGGCTGTTCTTCCATGACACGGGCAAGCGGCGCCCCGAGGGCGTGCAGCAGGACCTCACGACGTACAACCTGCGCTACGACTGGAAGGAAGACCTCAAGCACTTCGACTTCCTCAAGTATTTGAAGGGCGAGGCGTGGTGGCACAACCGCCCGGTACCCTACGAGTGGCAGGAGAACTGGGCGCTGATGAAGCTCCATGAAGGCGTTTCGGAGCCATGGACGCGTCCGGAGTGCGAGCAGTACTGCCCTCACTGGGAGAAGGTCGTCGACGCGCTCGTGAAGTCCGGCCACGTGTCCGACGGCGGGGAGCTCACCGACGAGGGACGCAAGCGGGTCAAGGCGCTCCTGTTCCGGCACAAGGGGCGCCTTCCTGACCTTTCCCCCACGGGTGAGCTGTTCCCCTTCCGCGTCCATCTCGAGCCCATGGGCAGCGGCAGCCAGGTCGTCGAGGATGTGGCCTATTGGGGCGAAGTGAATGAGTACATGCGCAAGGCGCTGGGCCTGGAGATGGAAGCCGCCGCGGTCGGAGCGATGGCCTATACCCAGCCGCACCGGAAGCTCGATGCGTTGGTGATGAAGAGCGTGATGGACTTCGCCAACTCGGGGCGTGATGACCACTTCAAGCAGTACGCGGCCCGGTCGTCGGCCGAGTGCCTGATGGCGTTCCTCCGCGAGCACTTTGACCCGGAGGTAGTCCCTGGAATTGATGACCTTCTGATCACGGGAAGCGTCGGTGCGCCTCCCGAGAACGCACCTCCTTCAGCGCTCCTCAATGCGCACCACGAGGTCGTACCGTTCCATGGGAGAGAGACCCTCCTCGCGGAACTCGACCAGTGGTGCGACGAGAGTCCCTCTGTCGCTGTTCGACTGCTTCATGCCGAGGGTGGGGCGGGCAAGACACGCGTAGCGATTGAGTGGATACGTCGGCGCAGGGAGCTGGAGTGGGCCGCAGGTTTTCTGCCGGAGAGCGTCTCCAGAGATGCCACCCAGGACTGGCTTGAACGGCTCTGGTCACTTGGACAGCCGTTACTGGTGGTGATCGACTACGCGGAGAGCCACCCGAGGCTGTACGAGATGCTCTCGCGGCTGCACCAGTACGCGCAACAGCCGGGTGCCGCAGAGCGACGCCCGATTCGTCTACTGCTGCTTGCACGGAACAACGGTGACTGGTGGAAGTCGCTGCGCGAGCGGGACTCGTCGCTGGCGACCTGGCTCGACTCGATGCCGGTGCGCCAGCTGCCGTCGCTCTCGAATTCCCTGGCCGACCGTGTCCTGGTGTTCCACGAAGCGGCGAAGAGGTTCGCCGAGAAGCTGAGCAAGACATACGTGCGACGGCCCGTGGAGACGCTCCTCGGCGACGAGTGCTTCTATCGCGTGCTCTACGTACACATGGCCGCGCTCGCGTCGGTAGAAGGATTGGCGTTCGAGCCGAACACGCTCATGGATGTCATCCTCGACCATGAAGAACACTTCTGGGAGGTGCGTGCTGGACAGGCCCACGTTGGGCACGCGGTGCAGCGCTCCCTGGCCCGCCAGGTGGTCGCCGCCGCCACGCTCCGAGGTGGGTTTCCGGAGAAGGAGGAAGCGGAGCTCGTCATCGGTAGGCTCCTACGGCGTCCTGCGACCGAGAACGACGCAGTCTTGTTGCGACTGCTCCACTGGGTCTACCAGCGCAGTGCTGGAAGTCCCGTGCTCTTCCTGCCCCCTCTGGAACCAGACCTTCTCGGCGAAGCCATGGTGCTGCGAGTCGCTTCCTTCAGTCCTTCGTCTGACGAGCGCGTGCCTTCTGATTGGATAGACCGGGTCTTTTCGTCAAACGAGCGTGAGCAAGTCGTCGGAACGGGACTGCGGGTGCTGGGGCATGTATCCGCGGTATCGCCTGCGTCGACGCGGCCGTGGATTGAACGGCTGCTCGCAGGATCGCTGCTCGACGAGCGCGCGGCCTTCTCATTGAAGGCTGCGCTGGCCGTTGGACAGCGAACCGCCTTCTCCGCTCTGGGTGATGTTCTGGCTGACAGGCTTGAAGCGGCGGGCACCATCGAGCACGCGCGCCGGCTTGACGCAGTGGGTATTCCTTTCCCCACAGTCTCGCTTGACCGGGTTGCCGAATGGACGACCCGTATACGTCTGCGGGCCCTTCCGGCTCCGGATAACGACAAGGTAAGCGCTGAGCGCGCCGAGATTCTTAACAATTTAGGCAATAGGCTAAGCGCACTGGGCCGGCGGCAGGCGGCGCTGACGACCACCGAGGAAGCCGTGTCCCTCTACCGGGACCTCACGGCACGCAACCCGGACGCCTTCCAGCCCGCCCTCGCCACCAGCCTCAACAACCTGGGCAACATGCTGAGCGCACTGGGCCAGCGGCAGGCGGCGCTGACGGCCACCGAGGAAGCCGTGTCACTCCGCCGGGGCCTCGCGGCACGCAACCCGGACGCCTTCCAGCCCGCCCTCGCCACCAGCCTCAACAACCTGGGCAACATGCTGAGCGACCTGGGCCAGCGGCAGGCGGCGTTGACGGCCACCGAGGAAGCCTTGTCACTCCGCCGGGGCCTCGCGGCACGCAACCCGGACGCCTTCCAGCCCGCCCTCGCCACCAGCCTCAACAACCTGGGCAACAGGCTGCGCGACCTGGGCCAGCGGCAGGCGGCGCTGACGGCCACTGAGGAAGCCGTGTCACTCCGCCGGGGCCTCGCGGCACGCAACCCGGACGCCTTCCAGCCCGACCTCGCCATGAGCCTCAACAACCTGGGCACCATGCTGAGCGACCTGGGCCAGCGGCAGGCGGCGCTGACGGCCACCGAGGAAGCCGTGTCACTCCGCCGGGGCCTCGCGGCACGCAACCCGGACGCCTTCCAGCCCGACCTCGCCACCAGCCTCAACAACCTGGGCACCATGCTGAGCGACCTGGGCCAGCGGCAGGCGGCGCTGACGGCCACCGAGGAAGCCGTGTCACTCCGCCGGGGCCTCGCGGCACGCAACCCGGACGCCTTCCAGCCCGACCTCGCCACCAGCCTCAACAACCTGGGCGCCATGCTGAGCGCACTGGGCCAGCGGCAGGCGGCGCTGACGGCCACCGAGGAAGCCGTGTCACTCCGCCGGGGCCTCGCGGCACGCAACCCGGACGCCTTCCAGCCCGCCCTCGCCACCAGCCTCAACAACCTGGGCACCATGCTGAGCGCACTGGGCCAGCGGCAGGCGGCGCTGACGGCCACCGAGGAAGCCGTGTCACTCCGCCGGGGCCTCGCGGCACGCAACCCGGACGCTTTCCAGCCCGCCCTCGCCACCAGCCTCAACAACCTGGGCGCCATGCTGAGCGCACTGGGCCAGCGGCAGGCGGCGCTGACGGCCACCGAGGAAGCCGTGTCCCTCTACCGGGACCTCACGGCACGCAACCCGGACGCCTTCCAGCCCGACCTCGCCGCCAGCCTCAACAACCTGGGCAACAGGCTGAACGACCTGGGCCGACGGGAAGAGGCTGTTCTCGCAGTCATTGGAGCCATCGAGACGCTCTGGCCATTCTTCCTGCGCTTTCCAAAGCCCTTGGAGCTCAACACCGGCGTCATGCTGGCCCACGCCAAGGAGCTCCATGAGCTCCTCAAGCGCCCCATTCCCCCCGAACTCCAGGAGCGCATGGACACATTCAAGCGCCTCACAGAATCGTGAGACCTTGAAGCCGCTCACGTCTCGATACGGTTCCGCCCGTTCGCCTTGGCGCGGTACAGCCGTGCATCCGCGGTCTTCAGCAGCTCTTCCACCGAGGCACCGTCCGTCGATGACACGGAGATGCCCGCGCTGAACGTGATGTGGAAGGACTCGCCCGCGTCTCCTTCGAACGTCATCCCCGCGAGCTCCGCCGCCGTGCGCGAGAGAATCTCCTTCGCGCTCGCCGCCGTCTCTCCCAGCAGCGCCACCACGAACTCCTCTCCACCCCACCGTCCCCGCACGTCCTCGCGACGGAACCTCGCCCCGAGCAGCCGACCCAGCCGCGTCAGCACCCGGTCTCCCGCCAGGTGCCCGTACTTGTCGTTCACCTGCTTGAAGTGGTCCACGTCCAGGAAGCACAGCGCCAGCGGCTTGCTCTGCCGCTGCGCCTCCGCCAGCCGCGCCCTCACCCCGTCGATGAACGGCCTCCTCAACAGCAGCCCCGTCAGCGCGTCCCGCTCCGCGCGCTCCTTCGACAGCCGCGCCCGCTCCAGCCTCGCCTGCACGCGCGCCCTCAACTCCTCGCGCAGCACCGGCTTCGACAGGTAGTCGTCCGCCCCCGCCTGGAACGCCGCCAGCCGGAACTCCAGCCCCACGTGCGCCGTAATCAACAACACCGGCAGCTCCTGCCACTCCGGCGTCGACCGCAGAATCCGGCACAAATCGAACCCGCTCGGCCCCGGCATCTGCACGTCCAGCAACAGCAAATCCGGCCGGTGCTCCGCCAGCGCCTCCATCAGCCCGTGCGCGTCCCCCAGCCCCACCACCTCGATGTGGTCGCTCGCCAGCGCGTGCGTCAGCGCCGTAATCGCTTCCGGGTCGTCGTCCACCACCAGCACCCGCGCGCGCTCCGGACGCCGCGCCGCCACCATCCGCTCCGCTGCCGCCGTGAAGTCCTGTGACGTGAAGGGCCTCGGCAGGAACAACGACGCCCCCGCGTGCGCCGCCGCCACCCGGTCCTCCAGCGCCCCTCCCGCCCCCGTGAAGGCCAGCGGCAACATCCCCAGCCCCTCCTCCGCTCGCAGCGCGTGCGCCACCGTGATTCCACCCAGCGGGCCGTCCAGGTGCATGTGCACCAGCACTCCGTCCACCCACTGCCGCCGAGCCACCGCGAGCGCCTCGTCCGCCGTGCGCGCCGTCAGCACCCGCACCACGTGCGCCTTCCCCAGCCGCTCCGCCTCCGCCAGCACCGCCGCGTCCCTGTCCACCACCAGCAGCACGCCCTCCGTGGGCAGCAGCGGCCCCGGCGCCTTCGCCACGGGCGCCGGCTTCACCGACACCGCCGCCTTCGCCGCCAGCTCGCGGAAGGCCTCCTCCATCGCTCCCACGTCCAGCCCCCCTCCCTCGCGCGCCGGCTTCAGCACCAGCTCCAGCCGGCCCGCCGCGCTGCTCACCTCCGCGTAGCCGTAGCTGCCCGCCGTGCCGTGCAACTTGTGGACAACCGTGTACGCCTCGTCCAGCGCCTCCGTCTCACCCGCGCGCACGCGGCCCAGCAGCGCCTCCAGCCCGGACACCTTCTCCCGCAGCCTCGCGCCGTACTCCGCGTTCAGCGCGGCGAGGCTCGCGGCCAGGTCGTCCCCGGCCACCGCGTCCGCCTCTTCCAGCGCCTCGGGCGGCGGGGGCGGCGGCGTGACGGGCGCGAAGAGCTGCGCCACCCAGACGAGCAGCTCCTCCGGCCGGTACGGCTTGTGGATGATGCGCGCCACCCGCAGCTGCCGCGTGAGCAGCTCGTGGCTCTTCAGGTCCTTCCAGAAGGCCGACGCGAAGAGGATGGGCAGGTCCGGCTGCGTCTTGCGCAGCTCGCGGATGAAGTCCGCGCCCGTCATCCCCGGCAGCAGGCCGTCCACTATCGCCGCGTCCACCGGCACGCGCGCGAGCACGGCCATGGCCTCGGCGGCGGTGCGCGCGGGCTCCACGCGGTAGCCCTTCTCCCGCAGGAAGGTGCACACCAGCGACTGCAAATCCTTGTCGTCCTCGAGGAACAGGAGCGTCTGAGTGCTGCTCATATGAAACCCTTCAGACCTTTCTCGCCGCCGCCGTCACGGCATCTCGCCGCGACAGCAGGCCGTTGAGGAGCTCGCGCACGGAGGACACCAGCTCGTCCTCCGAGGAGCGCGCCTTCGTGAGGTGCCGGGTGATTCCCAGCGTCAGTTGCCGCTGGTCCGTACGGGACAGCTCGCGGCCGGTAAACACAATCAGCGGCGTGGTGCGCCCCTTGCCCTGGCGCAGGATGTCCACCACCTCGAAGCCGTCCAGCCTCGGCAGGCCCACGTCCAGGACGATGAGGTCCGGCGTCGTCTCGCGCGCGAGCTCCACCGCGCTCTCGCCGTCCGCCGCCTCGAAGACCTGCACGCCGCCCAGCCGCTCCAACTGCGCGCACAACACGCGCCTCGTGGCGGCGTCGTCGTCCACCACCAGCACACGCGCCTGTCCGGGCTGCCGCATGGCGTAGCGCAGCGTCTTGAGCAGCCGCGTCTCCTCCAGCGGCTTCGCCATCCAGTCCACCCACATCGGCATGCCCACGCCCTCGCCCTCGGACGAGCGCCCGGACAACACCAGCACCGGCAGCTCCCGCGTGCGCGGCTGCTCGCGCAGCCCCCGCACCCACTCCAGCGCCTGCCCGTCCGGCATCTGCGTGTCCACCACCAGCGCGTCCGGCAGCGACTCGTCCAGCGCCTTCGCCGCCTCCGCGAGGTTGGCGGCACGCACCACGCGGTAGCCCTCCGCCGCCAAGAGCCCGCGCAGCAGCGTGGACAGCTCCGTGTCCGCCGTCGTCACCAGCACGTTGTGGCGGGACTCGTCGCGCGGCACCGACGCGGGCGCCGCGTGCGTCTCGGGCCTCATCGCGTCCAGCGCGAAGGTGAAGGTGGAGCCCTTCCCCTCCTCGCTCTCCACTTCGATGCGGCCGCCGTGCTGGTCCACAATCGCCTGCGAAATCGCCAGCCCCAGCCCCGTGCCTCCCTTGGAGCGCGTGTCCGAGCCGTCCAGTTGCTGGAAGCGCCCGAAGAGCCGGCTGCGCTGCTCGGGCGGAATCCCCGGCCCCTGGTCCACCACGCTGAAGCGCACCCGGCCGCCCTCCACGTCCCACGCGCGCACCACCACCGGCGAGCCCCGAGGAGAGAACTTCACCGCGTTGGACACCAGGTTGGTCAGCACCTGGATGAGCCTGTCCCGGTCTCCGCGCACGCGCGGCGCGCCTTCCACCTCCGAGCGCAGGGTCACCCCGGCCGTGTCCGCCATGCCCTGGACACCGGCGAGCGTCGCCTCCACCAACTCCGCGCACTCCAGCGGCGCCAGCTTCAGCTCCAGCTTGCCGGCCTCCATCTTCTCCAGGTCGAGGATGTCGTTGATGAGCCGGATGAGGCGCTCGGTGTTGGTGCGGGCGATGCGCACCATGTCCAGCGCCTGCGGGGGCAGCTCGCCCATGATGCCGCCCTCCAGGAGGCCCAGCGAGCCGCGGATGGAGGTGAGCGGCGTGCGCAATTCATGGCTCACGGTGGAGATGAACTCGTTCTTCATCCGCTCCACCGCCTTGCGCTCGGTGATGTCGCGCACGAAGACGGTGAAGCGCGGCGGCCCGTCTCCGGGCACGCGGGCCAGCGTCAGCTCCGCGGGGAACATTCCCCCGTCCGCGCGCAGGCACTGTGACTCCAGCCGGGTGGAGCGACCCGCGGGCGCGTCCATCGCGGCGGCAACGCGCTCCCGCTCTCCGGCCGGCAGCGACGCGGGCAGCGCCAGCGTCAGGAAGTCCCGGCCCACGCCCTGCCCGGGCTCCAGCCGCAGGGTGCGCTCCGCGGACGGGTTCACCTCCAGCAGGCGCCCCTCCCCATCCACCAGGAGGATGCCGTCCGCCGACGCCTCCAGAATCGCCGCCTTGCGCGCCTCGCTCGCGCTCAGCTCGCCGTTGGCCGTGGACAGCGCGGCGGTGCGCTCCTCCACCCGGCGCTCCAGCCCCTCGTTGAACGCGGCCAGCTCCGTGGTGGCGCGCGACAGCCGCACCAGCACCACCACCACGTACGCGCCCAGGGCCAGCGACACCAGGAAGAAGGCCACGCGCGAGCGCTCGTTGCGCCCCTGCGCCCGCTCGTAGAGCTGGAGGTAGGTGGTGATGAGCCGCTCCGCCTGCACGCTCGCGGTGCGCTCCAGCAGCGCCTGCAGGGCCGCGTTCGCCTCGCGCCGCTCGCCTCGCGAGTCCGCATCCCGGCTGCGGACCAGCAGCACTTCCGCATCCCCGAGCGCGCGCTGGTACGCGTCCAGCGACGCGGTGAGCGTCTGGCGGTCCTCGTCCGTCAGGAAGGAGGGAAACTCGCGCAGCGCCTCCGCACGGGCCCGCAGCGCGGCGAAGTCCGACTTGCCCGAGCCGTGCACCTCCGGCAGCCCCTGGCGCGCGCGCAGCACGTCCAGTTCCAGCTCGGCGCTGGCCACGCGCAGCTGCCGCAGGGCGGTGCGGTAGCGGTCGTTCTGCGACACCTCCCACGGGCGGCCGACGACGAACAGGCCACACAGGAGCACCAACGCGCCCGCCGCCAGCATCACCGACCGCTTCGACAGGCGCGAACCCATCTTCATGCCGGCACCAGCTTGCGAATCTCCGACGGCAGCGTCATCGGGTCGAACGGCTTGCCGATGACGCCCAGCGCGCCCAGCTCCAGGTAGCGCGCCACCTCCTGCTTCTGGATTTTCGCCGTCATGAAGATGATGGGCGTGTGCGCGGTGGCCTCCTGGGCGCGCAGCCTGCCGAACGTCGTGGGCCCGTCCATACCGGGCATCATCACGTCCAGCAGGATGAGGTCCGGCTTCTCCGCGGCGGCCTTCTCCAGCGCCTCCGCGCCGGACGCGGCCAGCACCGTCTGCCAGCCGCCGACGCGGCTCAGGCTCAGGTTGCCAATGGTGCGGATGTCATCCTCGTCGTCGACGAGCATCACCTTGCGTAGCGTGGTCATGGATTCGGGCCTCGGTCCGGGGTGCGGGTCGGGGTACGGCTGCGGCGGTTTTCCGGATTCATTTCGCCTCCGGCGGACACTCGGGCAGGTCGAACCAGAAGGTGGTGCCGGCGCCCGGGGCGGAGGTGAAGTCCAGCGCGCCGCCCATCCGCTCGGTCAACGCACGGGCGATGCTCAGCCCCAGGCCCGTGCCACCGCGCCTGCGGGTGTCCGAGCCGTCCGCCTGGGCGAACTTCTGGAAGATGCGGGCGCGGAAGTCCTCGGGCACGCCGGGCCCCCGGTCCTCCACGCTGACGCGCAGCCGGCCCGCGTGGCGGGACAGGCGCAGGGTGACGGGCTCGCCTCGCGGGGAGAACTTGATGGCGTTGGACAGGAGGTTGGCCAGCACCTGCTCCAGCCGGTCCGCGTCCACCCGGGCCCGGGCGCCGGACGCATCCAGCTCCAGCTCCACCCGCACGCCGTACTCGCCCGCATAGCCCTGGTGCGCCTGCGCCGCATGGAGGAGCAGCGGCGCCAGGTCCGCCACCTCCAGGTAGAGGTCCAGCTTGCCGGCCTCCACCTTGTCCAGATCCAGGATGTCGTTGATGAGGCGGATGAGCCGCTCACTGTTCTTGTGGGCGATGTCCACCATCTCCGCCACCGGCCCGGGCAGCGGTCCGGCCACGCCGCCCGTCAGCAGGCCCAGCGAGCCACGGATGGAGGTGAGCGGCGTGCGCAGCTCATGGCTCACCGTGGAGATGAACTCCGTCTTCAGCCGCTGCTGTTCGCGCAAGGCCTCGTGGGCCAGGCGCACGGTGATGGCGTCCAGCTCCAGCTCCACCCACGCCGCCAGGTCCGCGAGCGCGGCGCGCTCCGCGTCGGAGAACTCGCGCGGCGTCGAGTCGATGAGGCAGAGGGTGCCCACGCGGCTGCCGTCCGGGGCGCGCACCGGGTGGCCCGCGTAGAAGCGGACGAAGGGCTCGCCGATGACGAACGGATTGTCGTGGAAGCGCACGTCACGCACGGCATCCGGCACCACGAAGGTGCTCGAGCCGAGGATGGCGTGGCCGCAGAAGGAGTGCTCGCGCGGCGTCTCGGAGCCGTCCAGGCCGACGCGGGCCTTGAACCACTGCCGGCCCTCGTCCACCAGCGACACCAGGGCCATGGGCACGCGGAACAGCTTCGCCGCGGTGCGGACGATGCGGTCGAAGCGTTCCTCCGACGGCGTGTCCAGTACGCAGAGGCCACGCAGGGCCTGGAGGCGGTGGGCCTCGTCCGGGGGTAGGGAGGGGGGAATCATGGGAGGGCGCCGCAGTGCTAGCGCACATGCCCGCGAATGGGGAGAGGGCGACCAGCGGCGGCCCGCTCCGAGGGGTGTCGGGCGAGCAGGCAGGGTGTTGTCGTCAACGAATGCGACGCCGGGCGTCATGGCCCATCGACGGAAATCAAGCCGAGTCCCGTCCTCGCCAGACGCCTCCGCGCCGCCTCCGACTTCAGCGCACCCTCCGACGCCAAGGCACGGGGCGCCAGCGCATCAATGCACCTGCGAGCCGCCCGCGTACTGCCCTCCTCGCCGGGGCCAGGGCGCCACGCCGCTGCGCCACGTCCCGTTCTGCTCCAGCACCGCCACCAGGCGCTCGGACAGCGCCCCCGCCATCTCCAGCACCGGGCCGCACAACGCGTCCTCCCACAACGCGTCCCACTCGGCCTCGCGCGTGCGCAGACCCCCGGGCGTGAGCACGGTGATGCGGCCCCGGGAGCCGGACGGCGGAGGCGGCCTCGGGCCCTTCAGCGGCTCCACCCCTTCCGCCAGCGGCTTGCATACCCGCAGCCACCGCCGCACCTCGGCCACCATGAAGGGCGCCGGCTCCGTGTACATCCGGAAGTCTCCGCTCGCGGGCAGCATCCGCGCGGTGCCGTCCCAGTAGGCGGACAGTATCTCCGGGCCGCCCTGCCTCGCGTGCTCGATGACCAGCCCCAGGACGCGCGTGGCGACGGCCGGGCCGGGCTGCTCGTCCAGTTGCCGCAGGTAGTTCCAGAACTGGAAGCAGGAGCGCGCGTCCTCTCCTTCGTCGTCCAGCAACCGGTACAGCTCCTCGATGGCGGGCCGCCGCTGTCCCTGGGCGACCTGGGCCGCCACCTTCGCGAGGCGCGTCCACAACGGCCTCGCTTGCGTGCCGGACGCCTCCTCCTGAAGGACGAAGCGGGCCACGCCTTCCAGCGACTCATCCGCGAATATCAACTCGCGCAGCGGCGCGTAGAGGTCCTGCGCGGCGACCGGCCCCGCCTGCGCACCGTCCGCGAGTTGCTTCGAGGGCTTGCGCTTCAACCAATCCATCCACCCCATGGTCCCTCCGGCTTGGAGCCGCGGGCAGGCTACGCCAGAAACGCCTCCGGGAACGCCCTCCTTCGCACCGTCCGGCTCTTCTCGGAAGAGGCTCGACGTCAGGCCCGACGCGCAGTCCGGGCAGGTCCGGCGCCATCAGGCCGTCGGCTGTTTCCTGAAGGCGCGGTGCCTGACCGGGCCCGGCTCCGTCTCGACGTCGTCCCGGACGCGCACACCGGGAGAGCGCCGCAGTACCAGCCCACATGCCCGCGAATGGGGAGAGGGGTGGAGGTGCTGTCCCGGAGCCGCCTCCTCACGAAGGCTTCGCCATCAGGTTGCAATTGACACTCCGCACGGACCGACTTCACCATCCGGCGCATATGAAGACCCAGCCAGCGCGACTCGTGAGCATCCTGCTCGCCTGCCTCTCCATCTCCCTGACGGCGTGCGGGGACGACGGCTCCCGCGAGCCCGACGGCGGCTCGAACCCAGACGTGCAGGATGCCTCCACGCGCGATGCCGGCACCGATGCGGGGACTCAACCTGATACCGATGCCGGTCTGGACGCGGGGGCCGACGCGGGCCAGGACGCAGGGACCGACCCTGGCACCGATGCTGGCCAGGACGCAGGGAGTGACGCTGGCACCGATGCGGGGACGGACGCGGGGACCGACCCCGGCACCGATGCGGGCACGGACGCGGGGACCGACCCCGGCACCGATGCGGGCACGGACGCGGGGACGGATGCGGGCACTGGCGCCTGTGGCAACGGCCACGTCGAGGCGCCCGAGGCATGCGACGACCGCAACCTCTCCTCCAACGACGGCTGCAGCGGCACATGCACCGTGGAGCCCGGCTACAACTGCCCGCAGTCCGGTGGGCGCTGCCGTGCGGCGGCGTGCAACGACGGCATCATCGCCGGTGACGAGGAGTGCGAGGACGGCAACACCGCCGCGAACGACGGATGCAGCGCGCAGTGCCGCCTGGAGGAGGGCTACAAGTGCCCCGACCTCGGCCAGCGCTGCCAGGCCACCGTCTGCGGCGACGGCGTCGTGGAGGGCACCGAGCAGTGCGATGACGGCCCCGTCAAGGTCCACGACATGGGAGATGGCTGCTCTCCCCAGTGCAAGAAGGAGCCGGAATGCACCGACGGCACCTGCACGGCCGTGTGCGGCGACGGGGTGATGCTGCCCAACAGCACGGCCGAGGAGTGCGACGACGGCAACACCCGCGCCAACGACGGCTGCTCGCCGACGTGCCGCCTGGAGGACGGCTTTGCCTGCACCGTCATCACGGAGGACCCGCCGACGAAGGTCACCCTCCCCACTGTCTACCGCGACTTCCGCGGCCATGACCTGGAGGCGACGAGCAGCCTGCCGCGCGGCCACATCGACTTCCAGAACGCGAGCGTCGCCGAGACGGGCATCGTCGCGACGACGCTCGGGGCCGACGGCAAGCCCGTGTACGCGAAGGAGGGCGTGAGCTCCGGCTCCACCCACGGCAAGGAGAGCTTCGACCAGTGGTACCGGGACGTGGCCAACGTCAACAAGCCCGTCGTCGGGACGCTGGAACTGAACCGCCAGGCCAACGGCTCGTACCTGTTCGACAACCCGACCTTCTTCCCGCTCGACGACAAGGGCTGGGTGGCGTCCGGCGACGAAATCACCCGCGACGGCAACCACAACTTCAGCTTCACCAGCGAGGCCCGCTACTGGTTCGAGTACAAGGGCACCGAGGTGCTCACCTTCCGCGGCGACGACGACGTGTGGGTGTTCATCAACGGGAAGCGGGCGCTGGACCTGGGCGGCGTGCACCCCGCGCAGGACGGCACCATCACCATGTCCCAGAAGGCCTCCGAGCTGGGCCTGCGCGTGGGCGGCATCTACGAAGTCGTCGTGTTCCAGGCCGAGCGCCACACCTCCGGCTCCTCGTACAAGCTCACCCTCAACAACTTCGAGACCCGCCGCACCGTGTGCATCAACACCTGTGGCGACGGCATCGTCGACACCTCGAAGGGCGAGGAGTGCGACGACGGCGTGAATGACGGCGGCTACGGCCAGTGCGCCCACGGCTGCGTGTGGGGCCCGCGCTGCGGCGACGGCATCCGCCAGGAAGAGGGCGGCGAGGAGTGCGATGACGGCAACACCACCAGCCGCGACGGCTGCAGCTCGGTCTGCAAGCTCGAGATTGGCTGAGCGTCACGACGCCCGCCAGGCTCCCCTCCCGCGGGAGTGGAGCCGCGGGCGGCCCCTACCCCGTCGCGCGGCGCTTGCGGACGGGGCGCGCGGCGACCGCGGCACTGGGACGGGGCATCACGGTGACGACGGCGTTCACCACCCGGGACACCGCGCGGAGCTGAGCGGGCTCCAAATCCCGGAGCTTGCGCGTCATGCGGCGCAGCTCCAGCGGGTCCTCTTGAGACGACCTGCGGGGCGCCAGCGGCACCGGGGCGCCGGTGCGGCCCACGCCCAGCAGCGTGTCCGCGGAGACCTGCAGCACGTCGCAGAGGCGCCGGAGCGTCTGCGCACGGGGCAGCATCTTCCCGCGCTCCATGCGGCTGTAGACCTCCATGGCCATGCCCATGCGCTCGGCCACGTCACCCTGGGTGAGGCCCAGGCGCGTGCGGGCCTCGCGAGCGGCCGCTCCCAGGAGGACCGCGAGCTTATGGTCGACAGGCTCACGCATGGCAGACGAGCGTCGCACGGGCTTCCGGCCACGCAAGTTTCCCGCCCGGCTTCAAGGTAGCGACGACCGGCGCAGCAGGCCGAGCGCGCCGTGGACCACCTGGGACACGGCGCGGAGTTGCTCGGCGTCCAGCGCTCGCAGCGCGCGCACCATCCGGCGCAGGCGGGGCGGGTCCTCTCCAGAGGCAGTGGTGACGGGGGCCTCCTCTACCGGGGCATCCACCCGCGCCTCGACCTCCAGGCCCAGGAGCGTGTCCGCGCCGATGCGCAGCACCTGGCACAGCCTGCGCAGCGTGGTGACGCTGGGCAGCACCTTGCCGCGCTCCATGCGGCTGTAGACCTCCATGGCGATGCCCACGCGCTCGGCCACGTCCGCCTGGGTCAGCCCGAGCCTCACCCGCGCGGCCCGCGCGGCGGCCCCCACGGTGATGGCCAGTTCCTCGTTCATCGTCCTCGCGCCTCTCCCTGATGGGAACCGTCACGTCCCATGTCCGGAACCCTACCGTCCAAGGCAGGAGACTACCCGAAGAGGCGGCCCGCGTGCTATGGACCTCAGAGGTTGAATCTCCATGCCACGTACGATGCCATCCGCCCCCACTTTCAGACGCATGCTGGACCTCCAACATCCTCCCGCTGACGCCCCGCGTGCGGGGAGAGGAACGCTTCCGGACCACCCTTCCCGGGGACGCCCGCGCACCGGGCTCGGGAGGCACGCGCCATGAACTCCACCCAGGACGTGCACCCGCTGCTGTTGCGCAGCTCGGAGGAGATCGGCGCCTTCCGCATCATCCGGAGGCTGGCCACCGGCGGCTATGGCGCCATCTTCCTCGCCGAGTCGGAGACCCACCGACCCGTGGCGCTCAAGTTCGCGCTGCAGGGGCCCTCACTGGACGACGAGGCCCGCGTGGACGCCCGCACGAAGAAGGAAGCCAACGTCCTCATGCGCCTGGAGCACCCCAACGTGGTGGAGCTGCTGGGCTACCGGCGCTGGCCGGATGCGCACGACGGCTACATGGTGCTCATCCTGGACTACGTGGAGGGCCCCACGCTGTCCGAGTGGTCCCGGCGCTCGAGCCCCACGGCCCGGCGCGTGACGGAGGTGTTCTCGCAGGTGGCGCTCACGCTCGACGCCATCCACCGCGAGGGCGTGCTCCACCGCGACATCAAGGGCAGCAACATCCTCATCCGCGCGTCGGACGGGCAGCCGGTGCTGGTGGACTTCGGCTCGGGAGACCACGCGTGCTCGGCCGCGATTACCGAGAGCAGCCTGCCGCCCGGCACGCCCAGCTACCGCAGCCCGGAGGCGCTGCGCTTCTGGACGGGGCCGCGCGAGTCTGGCTCGCGCTACCGCTTCGAGCCCACGGATGACCTCTACTCGCTGGGGCTCGTGCTCTATGAGGTGCTCACCGGCGGCTTCCCCTACCCGGCCAACCTGCCACCCACCGCGCTGCTGGCCAGCATCGAGTCCTCGGAGCCGAAGCCTCCTTCGGTGGTCAACCCGCGTGCTCCCCCGGCGCTGGACCCCATCGCCCTGCGACTGCTGCACAAGCGCGCCGAGGGCCGCTACCTCACGGGCGCGGAGCTGTACGGCGCGCTGAGCGCGGCGCTGGAGACGGCGGATGCGTCGTGGGACGAGCCCCTCTTCCCGCCGCGCCCGCTCCAGGACGCCATCACCGAGGAGGCCGAGGAGCTCTTCGACGGCGACGAGGACGCGCGCGAGCTCCGCCGCTGGATGCGCGCTCCGGAGCGGCACGGTGGGGACTGGGACACGGACACGCCGCCACCGTCCCGGCGACGCACGCCTCGCACGGAGCCTGGGGACGTGGAGGCCGTGAAGCCGTCGCTGTGGCAGGTGTGGCTGCGGAAGCGGCTGAGCAGCTTGCGACGGGGACTGGCCGCGCTGCGGTCGCGGCGCCGACGCTGAGCGCACCGGTGTGAAGTTCACGGAAGTGCCGTAGCCCCTTCCTCCTCATCAAACCCTCCAGGTCAACTCCACTTCACCCAACGTAGGAGGTTCCCTGCGGGCCTGCATTCGTGCTACCTCACGAGTCGAGCATTCCCAACCCGACTTCAGAGGTCCAAAGGCAGGAGATGAGAACGCCCGACACGACGACGGAGGAGGTTCCCGGAGTTCCTCGCCGGCCACGGGTGCTGTTCACCGTGGGCGGCACGGCATTCGAGTTCGTCCGCAAGCTGGAGGTGCGCTCCACCGGCGAGCTGCTGATGCTCGCGCGGAGACGCTACCGGGGAGGACTCGGAGGCCCGGTGGTGGTGAAGCGGCTGAGCAACCCGGCGAGTTTCGTGGAGCGCCGCCGCCTGGTGGAGGAGGTCGAGCTGACCTTCCGGCTCAACCACCCGGGCATCGCCAAGGTGCACCACCTCAAGCTGTACCGAGGCGCCCCGCATGTGGTCATGGAGTATGTGGAGGGCCGCTCGCTCGACACGGTGCTGAACCTGGCGGCCATGCGGCGCAGTCCCATGTCCCCCGCCTTCGCCGCATACGTCGTGGCCGAGGTGGCCGAGGCCCTGCACCACGCGCACTGCCTGACGGATGACCTGAACCGGCCGCTCCACATCGTCCACCGCGACGTGAGCCCACGGAACATCCGGGTCGGCATCCACGGCGAGGTGAAGCTGACGAACTTCACCGCCGCGGCGTCCTCCCTGACGGGCCGCGAGGTGACGAGCCGCCCGCTGGTGAAGGGCGACATCACCTATGCCTCTCCGGAGGCCCTGAAGAGGACGGCGGTGGACGCGCGCTCGGACCTGTTCTCGCTGGGGCTGGTGCTGCTGGAGTTGCTCACGAGCCGGCACCCGCTGATGGTGGAGGACACCGTGCCGGTGCCCACGGAGGCGAAGCCCCTGGAGGCCCAGGGCCCCACCTGGATGCCGGTGAACGAGGTGGCCGCGCGAATGGTGCGCCTGGGCTCCGAGCAGGTGGCCCGGCTGGCGACGAGCATCCCCGAGGACCTGCGCGCCCTCGCCATCCGTGCCCTGCGCCAGGACCCCTCCGAGCGCTTCCAGTCGGGCGCGGAGATGGCGACGGCGCTGCGCGCCTGGGTGCGTGCACATGCACCGGGCTACGGGCGGCACGAGGCAGCGGAGGAGCTCGCCCGGGCGGCGGTGGAGGCCACGGGCCGGCGCAATCAGGCGGAGCTGCTCGAAGGCGGCCTCCATCCGGACGAGCTCACGGCCGACGAAGCCGCCATCGCACTGGAACCCGCGTCCCCGTCAGGCAGCGCGCCGGAGGAGACCGGTGACCCAGGCGCGGCACAGCCGCCCGTTGCAGCGCGGACGCCGGAAGCCCCGGGGCATCCCGCCCGGGATGAAGCGGCCGCACGGCCTCCCGAGGTCGGGCCGCTCAGCGACGCCCAGACCTCGGCCACTCCGGTGCAGCCCGCTGGCGAAGCCCCGGACTCTCCACAGCGCCGGGACACGAACGAGCCTCCGTCGGACCCCGAGGATTCGGAGTCCTGAACAAGCCACGGCTCACCGTCCGAACACGCCCATCACCAGCAGCACCGCCAGCAAGAGGACGAGCACCCCTGCCACCACCGCAGCCACACGCCATCCGGAGATGGGGGCCTCGCCGAGGACGACTCCGGCGTCCTGCCCGTGCACCACCACGCGGTACGCCTTGCCCTTGTACCGGTACGCGAGCACGTACGCGGGCAGCGCGAGCCGCGTGGTGTGCAGGCTGGAGAGGGCCACGGCGACATGCACGTTCCGGAAGCGCCGCCCGGGAATGACGCCCTGCTGGAGCCGCTCGCGCGACAGCCGCTCCACCGCCTCCAGCACCGTGCGCCGGGCCCCCGAGCGTGTGGCCTCGAAGCGCTCCACGTGCGCCCCCTCCGGCCCTCGCGGCGCGCCCTCCGCCGAGCCGCGCTGGTAGTGGGGCGCGAGCGCCTCGCACTCCTTCACCTTCAGCCCCTTCGAGGCCGGCACGGGGATGTTCTCGAAGTCGAAGCGCGTGCGCCCCGCGTGCGGCGCCCAGCTCGAGCGTCCCGACCCCGCGTCCGAGTCCGCCGTCCAGCTCACATCCACGCCCGCCTGGAAGCTCCACGCCGGCCACCACAACGGCTGCAGCGACTCCACCGCGGCCTCCTCGGCCAACCCCGACGGACGGAAGAAGCCCCCCTTCCCCAGGAAGCCCATCAGCGCGGCGCGCGCCGCCGCCGGGTCCGCGGTGAAGGGCAGCCACACCTCCGCCTGCTCCACCGGGTCCGCCGTCGTCTCCACGCGCGTCACCGAGCCACAGAAGTCGCACCTCGGCGCCTTCGCCTCGGCCGAGTACTCCATGGCCGCGCCGCAGTTCTCACAGCGCACCACCCGCGCCGTCTCGCGCTCCACCGCCCCGTGCACCGGAGGCGGTGTCGTCAGCCCGCAGATGGGGCAGCGCAAGTCTTCCGCCTCCAGCGCGCTCGCACAGCGCTGACACGGCGCCACCGTGGGCACGGCCGTGCTCACCGTCCACCTCCCTGCGCCAACAGCCACCCCACCGCAACCAGCACGAGCACCACCGTGACGGCGGCCACCACCTTCCACACGGAGATGGGCGCCTTGCCGTGCACCTCACCCGTCTGCCCATTCACCAGCACCCGCAGCGGCGGCGCTCCTTCCGCGTAGCGCACGGCCAGCACCCAGACGGGTAGCAGGCACACGTCCAGCGCCTCCCACTCCAGGCGCGACTCGTGCTCCAGCTCACGGTGCGAGTCCCCCGGCATGAACCGACCCAGGCGTCCTCCCACCCGTTCCTCCGCCTCCTGGCGCGCCTGCGCGAGGCACTGCTCGCGGGTGAGGGACGGCTCCTCGGCCACCCAGCCGGAGATGAGGGCCGGCGTGTACCGCGCCAGCCCGCGCAAGTCGAAGGGCTCCAGCGCCTCCAGCTCGTCGTTGCGCAGGCCGGTGGACGCGGTGACGAGCACGTCCGCCACGTACCCCTTCAGCTCCCCGTTCAGCGAGCGCCACTCGGTGCGCGTCACGGTGCGGGTGCGCGTCACCGTCTTGCCGTTCTCCGTCGTCGTGTACGTCTCCTGCTCCTGGTAGTCCTCGCCGATGGACGCGCGGAAGCGCGAGTGCGCCAGCACGCTGTAGAGGTACGCGGGCACGTAGACGCCGCGCACCTCACCGGGCTCGGCGGAGCGGATGCCGGAGCGGGTGAAGCGGCTGCGCGTCTTCAGCCACCGCGCCACGTGCTCCTTCGCGGCGACGTGGGTGAGCGCGAAGCCCAGCGCGAAGACGGGCTCCGGCACTCCCGCGGCGGGCGGGCGCTCCACCACGTTGGGCGCGGCGCAGTACGGGCACCGCATGGTGCGCAGCGAGGCCTCCACCACCAGCTGCGCACCACACGACGGACAGCCCAGGTGCAACAGTGGCCCGGCTACAGCGGTCATCATCGGCTCGGACATGCGCGCTCCCCGGTGCAGGTACCGTCGGGGTGGAGTCTCCGCCGACCGCCTTTTTCGCCACAAGTAGCCCGGCGTGAGCGCGTTTCGTCAGTCACGGCGGAGACACTGGGGCTCCGCGAACCCCGGGCCGTCCACTCCCTCTCTGGCAATGGCGGGCGGCGCCGCTGACAATTCCTGTCACCCCGCAGGTCATGGGCAACCGGCGCCGCGGTTACCCGGGGCGGTCATATCAAACCCAGACATCAGAGCCCCATCAATCCCTTGTAAAATAGTGATGACAGGGCGTGAACACCGCTGGTAGAAGACAGCCGCCTTTCTGTAGAAGGCAGACAGTCGTCCAAATCGCTGTCACACCGAGCTCCTGGGCGGTCAGGGCCTTGTCGGTCCTCCGGAGGAGCACCCACCCCATGGCGTCCGAGGCTGGCTCACCGCTTCCCGCGGCACGGGAAGCGTGTGCCCGGGCGGCGCTCCCACCCCACCCCATGCCCACACTGCGCCCGCGGTGACGGGAGGCGTGTCTCCCTCGACAACCCTCGCGGGCTGTCTGGCTGTATTCATAGACAAACAAGCCCTGTCTTAGCAAGCCGCAATTCATGAACACCGACGTTTTCCTGCGCCCCGTGAGGACTCACGGGCGCCTGGCCGTGTCATGCCTCAACGCAATGCAACACAAGGAGAGCCCATGAAGAAGCAGACCCGCCGTCCGGTCCGCTCCCGAGCCATGCTCGGAGCCCTGCTGACCCTGCTGTCCGCCCCCTGGCTGGGCTGTAGCGAGTCCAAGCCCGCGGAGCCGACGCCGGTGGACTCGCAGAGTCTGACGTCCGAGGCCCGCTTCTCCATCAGCCTCGACGAAGACGCCGGTCCGCAGAAGCCGGGCTTCGTCTCCGCCCAGGCCATCCGCGCCCAGGACGTCACGCGCATCACCGTGGACGTCTTCGAGCAGGGCCAGGCCGGCCAGCCCGACTCGCCTCTGTTCATCAACTTCGACCTGGCCCTCAAGCCCGGCACCACCACCGAGTGGGCCGGCACCCTGCCCTTCCTGCCCCGGGGGAAGGTGCTGGTCTTCTTCGCCAAGGCCTACAGCGCCGCCAGCCCGACGACGCCCATCTTCAGCGGCACCACCTACCAGCAGCTCGACGCCGACTTCTCCAGCGTCGCCATCCGCCTGAAGCCCGCCACCGACGCGGCCCAGATTGCGCTGCCCCGCATCGCCCGCATCAGCATCCCCAGCGCATTCACCGCGGGCCAGGCCGGCAACATCAGCTTCTTCGTCGAGGCCAACACGGGCGAGCGCCTCACCTACGCCGTCACGGCCTCCACCAGCTCCAGCAGCGGGGCCTTCTTCCCCACCTCCGGCGCCATCACCCTGCTGACCACCAGCGGCACCTTCGTCAGCCAGTACCTCCCCGGCAGCGTCACCACCGACACGGAGTTCACCCACACCGTCAAGGTCACCAACGAGGCCGGCCACTCCGTCACCACCACCTTCAAGACGAAGGTGAAGCCCGCCGGCACCACCTCCGGCGTGGACAACACCGAGGTCCTCGTCCTCTTCAACCCCGTCATCAACGGCCTCGACGGCTACCGCGCCCCGGACTCCAGCGACGTCGTCTTCACCGCCACCGTCGATGACGACGGCCCCGCCGACGCCCTGCGCTACGCCTGGAGCTTCACGCCCGCCGATGGCACCACCCCGGACCCGCTGCCCGTCTTCTCCGGGCAGACCAACCCCACCACCTTCCAGAACTACGCCACCAGCGTGCGCGGCACCCTCCGGCTCGCCGTCACGGACGAGGCGGGCGCGGGCGGCACCACCACCCTCAGCTACAACCTGACGCCCAACCAGTTCCCGAACAACCAGACCCAGGAAGGCCCGCTCTCCGGCATCAACACCATCCGCGCCGGCGAGAACTTCACCTGCGCCCTCTTCAACAACGGCAACGTGCGCTGCTGGGGCCGCAACCTCCAGGGCCAGCTCGGCTACGGCAACACCCTGCCCGTCGGCACCACCGCGTCCAACCTGCCGCACACCGCGGGGGACGTCCCCCTGCTCGGCACGGGCACGCGGCTGGCCGTGGGCGGCAACCACGCCTGCGCCCTGCTCAGCAGCGGCCTGGTGCGCTGCTGGGGCTCCAACCTGTACGGCCAGCTCGGCTACAACAGCACGGAGAACGTGGGCGACGGCGAGCCCATCTCCAGCTTCGGCTACGTCAACCTGGGCGGCAACGCGGTGAAGCTCGCCGCCGGCTTGGAGCACACCTGCGCGCTGATGGACACCCAGAAGGTGCGCTGCTGGGGCCGCAACAACTCCGGCCAGCTCGGCTACGGCAACACGCAGAACATCGGCGACAACGAGCAGCCCTGGCGCGCCGGTGACGTGGACGTCGGCGGCCCGGTGAAGGACATCGTCGCGGGGAGCGGTCAAACCTGCGCCCTGCGCACGGATGGGAATGTGCGCTGCTGGGGCAACGGCGCCAACGGCCGGCTGGGCTATGGGAGCACGACCAACGTCAACAACCCGGCGAGCGTCGGCAATGTGAATGTGGGCGGCCCCGTGCGGCAGCTCGCGGCGGGCTACAACCACACCTGCGCCCTGCTGGAGACCGGCACCGTCAAGTGCTGGGGCCATAACTTCTACGGCCAGCTCGGCAATGGCACCGCTGGCAGCGGCTATGACGTCTACACCCCCACCTCCGACGTGAACCTGGGCACGCCCACCACCCGCGCCATCCAGGTGGTCGCGGGCGAGCAGCACACCTGCGCGCTGCTCGACGTCGGCACCGTCAAGTGCTGGGGCACCGCCTCGTCCGGGCAGCTCGGCTACGGCACCAGCACCGCGCAGGCGTCGCCGCCCGCCGCCACCGTCAACCTCGACGGCACCAGCGTCTACCAGCTCACCGCGGGCGCCTCCCATACCTGCGCCCTGCTGAGCACGGGCAGCGCCCGCTGCTGGGGCTCCAACGCCTCCGGCCAGCTCGGCATCGGCAGCACGTCCAACGTCGGCGCCAGCAACCTGCCCACGGAAGACGTGAAGCTCTCCCCGCCGACGCCCGCGCCGTAGCCCGCATCCCTCGAGCGGGGACCCGCCGCGCCGGGGTCCCCGCGCTGTCCCGTTGCACGCAGCCCGCGCATTGGCCCGTGTGACGAGGTGCCGCCGCGCCGCCTACCGGCGCGGTGACGCCTCGTCACACGGGCGCCGGGCGCGTCCCCCGCCGCATGAAGGAGTCGCCTCCGTGATGAATCCCGCCGCCTTCCGCCCGCATGTCCGAGTCCCGCTCGCCGCGCTGGCCTTCCTGGTCGCCACCGTGTGGCTCGCCACGGGCTGCAGCACTCCGTCCGAGCCGACGGACCCCGGCGCGTCCGCGACGTCCACCGTCACGATTCTCATCGCCGTGGACGAGACCTCCTCGGAGGCACGACCCTCGGGCCCGTCCGCCATGTCCCTGCGCCTGGGAGCCGGAGCGGTGTCCGCGCTGGGCTTCTCCTTCGCGGACGTCACCAGCATCCAGGTCGACGTGAAGGACGCGTCGACGGGCAATCCCCTCTTCGTCAACGTCGACCTGGCACCCACCGCCTCCGGGTGGGCGGGCGTGCTGCCCACCCTGCCCCAGAACAAGCTGCTGACCTTCATCGCGCGCGCTCGCGGAGTGAATGCCGACGCGGACGCCGGCGCGGGTGACTCGGTGCTCTTCAATGGCAGCACGACGGTGGCGCTCACCTCCTCCGCGGAGACGGTGGGCATCACCCTGGTCCCCATCAACGACGGGGCCACCATCGAGCTGCCGCGCATCAAGAAGATCAGCATCCCCGGCGAGTTCGCCCTCGGGCAGAGCGGCAACATCACCTTCTTCGTGGAGGCCACCGCCAACAGGGCGCTGAGCTACAGCCTCACCGCCGCCGCCTCGGGCGGCGGCTTCCAGCCCGCCTCGGGCAGCTTCACCATGCCGGGCGCCAGCGGTGCCTTCGTCGTCCGCTACGCCCCGCCCCTCACGTTGGCAACCCCCACCGAGTTCACGCACGAGCTCAAGGTCACCAACCAGGAAGGCCACTCGGTGAGCACCACCTTCAAGACGCGGGTGGTGCCACCGGACGGCACCGGCGGCTCGCCGTCGAACACGCCCACCGTGCGCGTGGTCTTCAACCCCGTCATCAACGGGCTCGCCGCCAGCCGGACGCTCGGCACGAACAAGGTCACCTGGACGGCCAACGTCGCGGACGACAAGCCCCTGGACGGGCTCACCTATGCGTGGAGCTTCACGCCCACCGGCACCGTCACCCCGGCCCCGTCCTTCACCGCGCAGACCAACCCCACCGTGCTGCAAGGGTACGCGCCCACGCTGGAGGGCGCGCTGACGCTGGAGGTGACGGACGGCGACTCGGGCAAGACGACGGTGAAGTACCTGCTGGCGGCGAACCAGTTCCCGGACCAGCCGGGACAGACCGGCGGCGGCACCGACATCGCGCAGCTCCGCGCGGGTGACGCGCACACCTGCGCGCTGCTCAACGATGGCTCCGTCCGCTGCTGGGGCGCTGGCGGCCTGGGCCGACTCGGGTATGGCAACACCGACACCATCGGTGACAACGAGCTCCCCTCCTCACGCGGAGCCGTCCCGCTGCCGGAGAAGGTGTCCCAGCTGGCAACGGGCGGTTCGCACACCTGCGCGCTGCTCGTCAGCGGCCTCGTGCGGTGCTGGGGAAACAACCAGTACGGCCAGCTCGGCTACAGACACACCAATCACATTGGCGACACCGAGCCCGTCACCAGCATGGGGTATGTCAACCTGGGCACCCCCGCCGTGCGCATCACCGCCGGTGCCTCTCACACCTGCGCCCTGCTCACCACGAACAAGGTCCGCTGCTGGGGCTTCAACGGGACAGGCCAGCTCGGCTATGGACATACCAACAACATCGGCGACGACGACGAGCCCTCGTCCGTGGACGTGCAGGTGGGCGCGCCGGTGCAGGACGTGTTCGCCCGGGGCAACCACACCTGCGCCCTGCTCCTCTCCGGCAAGGTGCGCTGCTGGGGCGACAACGGCCTGGGCCAGCTCGGCTACAGCAACGGCGGCAACCCCATTGGAGACAATGAGCACCCCTCCTCCGTTGGCGACGTGAACCTGGGGGGGACGGCCATCCAGCTCGCCCTGGGAGGCAGCCACACCTGCGCCTTGATGGACACCGGTACCGTGAAGTGCTGGGGCTACAACGCACAGGGCCAGATTGGAAACGGCAGCAGCGGCGCCACCTTCAACCCCGTCGTCTACGACGTGGGCCTCGGCGCGGGCAACAAGGCCATCCAGGTGACCGCGGGCGCAAACCACACCTGCGCCCTGCTCGGCTCGGGCCTCATCAAGTGCTGGGGTCTGGGGAGCAGCGGCCAGCTCGGCTATGGAAACACCACCCAGTTGCTTTCGCCTCCGGGCAACCACACGGGCCTGAACAACATCCCCGCCTACTTCCTCACCGCGGGTGCCAATCACACCTGTGCCCTGCTCACCAACGGCAAGGCGCTCTGCTGGGGCCTGGGGAGCAGCGGCCAGCTCGGCTACGCAAACACGAACTCCATCGGCGACGACGAGCTGCCTTCGTCCCAGGACGGAATCTCCCTGCTGGCGCCGTGATGCGGCCCTGGTGAAGCCGCGAAGGGAAGGGCAGGGGCACCGTCCCCGGCCCTCCCCTCGCGCACGAGCCCCACGCCCTCACTCCCCCAGGAGCCCCGAATGAACAGGCGGTCCCAGCTCCGGACGTGGACCCGGCGCGTGCCCGGTGCCCTGCTGTCCCTGTCGCTCCTCCTCGCCTGCAACCGTCAGGACAGCCCGCCCCTGCCGCCCTCGCGGGCCGCCGAGGCCCGCTTCGCCATCCACATCGATGAGCCCCTCACGCGCACCCCGGCCGTCACCGCCCTCGAGGTCTCCCGCCTCCAGGTCGACGTCCTCGAGCAGGGCCAGCCCGACACGCCCCTGCTCAACGACTTCGAGCTCACCGCCACCGCCGGAGCCTGGTCCGGCGCCCTCGCGTCCCTGCCTCGCGGCGAGGCGCTGACCTTCTTCGCCCGCGCGTACCACGCTGACGGCTCGCTGCTCTTCAGCGGCTCCACAGACCAGCGGCTCTCCACGAGCTCCGAGCAGGTCATCATCGGGCTCGCCGCTTCCAAGGCCGGCGCTCCCAATCCCATTCCTCTCATCAAGCGCATCAGCCTTCCCCCGGAAATCCACTCCGGTCACGACGGCGGCAACATCAGCGTCTCCGTCGAGGCCGCTTCCGGCGAGCGCCTCACCTGGTCCATCACCGCCGACGCCGCGCCCGACAGCGGAACCTTCCTTCCCGCCAGCGGCACACTCACCCTGCTCGGCGCCGCCGGGACCTTCGTCAGCCGGTACGTCCCACCCGACGTCGCCGTGAAGACAGACTTCGTGCACACGGTGAAGGTCACCAGCGCGTCAGGCCACTCCGTCACCGCCACCTTCAAGACGAAGGTGAAGCCCCGGGGCTCCACGGACGGCGTGAAGGAGACCACCGTCACCGCGCTCTTCAACCCCGTCATCCACGCGCTCGACGGCCGGCGGCAGGCCATCACCGGCGACGTCGCATTCACCGCCACCGTCTCCGACGACACACCCGAGGACCGCCTCACCTACGCCTGGAGCTTCGAGCCCGAGGGCGACGATGCACCCCGCCCCTCCTTCCCACACCAGACCAACCCCACCACGCTGCGGCCGTACACCCCTACCCTGCGCGGCCGGCTGAAGCTCGCCGTCACCGACGTGGACGGCGGCACCACCACGCTCGAGTACCGGCTCGCGCCCAACCAGTTCCCCGACGAGCTGGTCTTCCCCTATCTGCTGAGCAGCCTCCACACCGGAGCGAGCCACACCTGCGCGCTCTTCGCCCACGGCGCGGTGCGCTGCTGGGGCAACAACACCTCCGGCCAGCTCGGCTACGGCAACACCCTCGCCGTGGGCGACGACGAGCCGCCCTACACCGCGGGCGACGTCGCCCTGCGAGGCAAGGCCGTCCAGCTCGCTCTGGGAGGCCACCACACCTGCGCCCTGCTCGACTCTGGCTGGGTCCGTTGCTGGGGCGACAACACCTCCGGCCAGCTCGGCTACGGCCACACCCGCAACGTGGGAGACGACGAGCCCATCGCCAGCCAGGGCTTCGTCAACCTCGGCGGCGGCGCGGTGAAGCTCGCCGCCGGCGAGTCCCATACCTGTGCCCTGCTGGACACGGGCCGCGTGCGCTGCTGGGGCCGGAATCAGGCAGGCCAGCTCGGCTACGGGCACACCCGAAGCGTCAGTGACGATGAGCAGCCCTGGGAGGCGGGCGAGGTCAGCCTCGGTGGCACCGTGCAGGACCTCGCCGCGGGCTGGCACCACACGTGCGCGCTGCTCACGGACGGCCGAGTGCGCTGCTGGGGCGGCGGGGCCCAGGGCGCGCTCGGCCTGGGGCATACCCGCGACATTGGCGACGATGAGCTGCCTTCCTCGGCGGGCTTCGTGGAGCTCGGCGAACCCGTCTCGATGCTCTCCGCCGGCGCCCTGCACACGTGCGCGCTGCTGAAGCGCGGCGCCGTGCGCTGCTGGGGCAGCGGCCTGGATGGACAGCTCGGACATGGTGGCACTCAGCGTGTGCTGAGCGCCTCCGACGCGCGCGACGTGACCCTCGGCTCCCCCACGGCCCTCGCGCTCCAGGTGAGCGCGGGAGGCCACCACACCTGCGCCCTGCTGAACACGGGCGCCGTGACGTGCTGGGGAGACAACGCCTCCGGCCAGCTCGGGCAGGGGCACCAGAACACGTTATACGCCCCGCCCTCCGCCTCGGTGGAGTTGGGGGACGCCACTGCGTGGCGGATGGCGACGGGCGCCCACCACACCTGCGTGCTCCTGAGCACGGGCGGTGCGCGCTGCTGGGGAGACAACACCTCCGGCCAGCTCGGGTACGGCCACACGCGGCACCTGGGTGATGACGAGCCGCTCTCCAGCGTGGATGACGTCCCCCTCACACTTCCAGCCCCGTAGCGCTCGCACCCCGTCCCCGGTGCCGCCCGCCCGCCTGCCCTCCTGGCGTCACGGCGGGGCCACGGGCCCCATTGCGGCTTTCATTCCCAGTCACGACCGTACTGGGACGGAGGTTTTCACCATGGCCGAGCGCGACAAGAAGCAGCCAGGCATCCAGCCCTCGGAGGACTACTACGGGCGCGAGACGGCTCCACGGAACGGGAAGCAGGAGAAGCGGACCGCGGCTCCCGACGAGGAGCACGAGCAGGAGAAACACGCGCACGCCATCGACCCGACCGAGCGCACGCCGGGCGCCATCCTCGACGAGATACCCGACGGCGACGGCCCGCGCAGCGACGCCGGCACCAACCCGCTGCCGGACGTCTACTGGTCCGCATACCCGGACCGTAAACCCGAAGAAGACTGAGTCCTCCTCACCCGGCGGGCGCTCCACGCGCGGCGAAAGCCCCGGAGCGCCCGCCTGCCCCACGCTCCACGGTCTCTCCCACCAATGCTCGTCCAACGCTGATCCGCCCCCGGCACCACGCGGCTTCACGCGAAGACCTCCCGAGTCCTCTCCCTTCCCCTGGACCCCGAGCCTGGCGCTCACGGAAATGACGCCGGGTTTCCCCTCTGGGAGCCTGCCGCGCGAGCCCACCGCGCCGCGCGCTCCGCCCCGGTTGCCAGGCCCCCGCACGAAGCCGCCGCGCACCGCCCGCCTCGCGAAGTCAGGTCTCCCAACCGCGACCTACGCGGCCCGTCACACCCGTATTTTCAAGCACTCACGCTGTCTCATGAACGTCAGACCCCTCCTGTACTGTGAACCCAATCGACAGCACCCAGGGGGAGTAATCCATGGCGGAAATCCGTGAGCTGCCGCGCGTGTCTGTGAACAAGCTGGGTGAGTACCTCACCGCGACGCCCGCGCGCCGAAAGCGCATCATCTACGACCAGAAGCACCCGCCGGAGCAGCAGTACCTCCGCTATCCGGAGGCGTCGCACGCGATTACCGACTTCCTCTGTCGCGGGCAGGACCTGTCCATCCTCCGGGACCACCAGCGCCGCTTCGCGTGCAGCGTGCCGCAGACGGAGTTCGAGGCCCAGCGCCTGCACCTGTGCTCGGAGGCGCTCGAGCGCTTCGCGGACCTGGTGCCGTGGCTGGACTTGAATGAGACCATCGTCAGCGCGGTGGGCGCCGAGCCGCCCGTGCTGGAGATGGCGGGCGTCACCATCAGCGTGCGGCCGGAGGTGGTGCTCCAGCGCATGGACAAACATGGCAACGCGCGCGTGGGGCTGATGAAGCTCTACTTCGCCAAGCACACCCCGCTCGACGAGAAATCCGGCCAGTACATCGGCACCATGCTCCAACGCTTCGCGGAGCAGCACCTGTGCCAGCTCGGACCGTGTGACCACCGGCTCATCCAGGTGGTGGATGTGTTCGCCGGCACCATCTTCACCGCGCCCCGCGCCCACATCCGCCGGCTGAGCGACGTGGTGCTCGCCTGCGAGGAAATCGCCGAGCGCTGGTCCGTGCACTGACGGCCACGTCGGCCTGGAGCGCATGAGGCTCCAGGCCGGCGATGCCTCTACGGCTGGACGTTGAAGCGGGAAGACCCGGCGAGACCTTCGCTCACACGAACGTCTGAGGGTCCAGACGCCTGGCGAACCCATTCCTGCCCTTCTGTTGCTGCTGGCAATCCAGTTGCAAAAGCATGACGCCGACCCGCCTGGAGCCGCGGGGCCAGGCGTGAGTCAGTGTCTTCCCGCATCGGTTCTCGCAGGCAGCCTGCCAGGCAGCCGGACGGCAGCGCGGCAGCGGACGGCGCGCGCGGGCGGCGGTTGTCGCGGCGGGCCACCTTCCTCACTGTGAGCTGACGGCGCCCTCCGGCGCGCGACAGGACGGTGACCGGTGCTCGAAGCACTGTGGGACAAGCGCGCCCTGCTCGTGTCGGGCAAGGGGGGCGTGGGGAAGACGACGCTGGCGGCCTCGCTCGCGGTGGCCGCCGCGCGCTCCGGGCGCTCCGTGCTGCTGGTGGAGATGACTCCAGACGAGGGCGGCCCCTCCGCGCTGGGCACGCTGGTGGCCGCCAGCGACGTGGGCGCCCGGGTGACGCAGGTGCGGCCCGGGCTGCGCTTCGTGCGGCTGGCCGCGTCGGAGGGACACCGGCACTTCCTCCAGGACACCCTGCCCCTGCACTGGCTGGCCGACGCCGCGCTGCGCTCCCGTGCCCTGCGCCGCTTCCTGGAGGCGGGCCCTGCGCTGCGGGAGATGGGGCTGCTGTACCAGCTGCTCGCGCTGGTGCGGCGCACCCTGCCGGATGGGCGCTTCGAGTACCCGCTGTCCATCATCGACCTGCCCGCCACCGGCCACGCGCTGGCGATTGCCTCGCTGCCGCGCACGGTGCTGGCGCTGATGCCGGGCGGCATCATCGGCCGCTCCGTGCGCGAGGGGCTCGACTTCCTCCAGGACCCGGCCCGCACCGCCGTCCTCCTCGCGAGCCTCCCGGAGCCGCTGCCCGTGAGCGAGGCCCTCATCCTGGCCTCGGAGCTGGAGGAGCTGGGGTTGTCGCTGGCCGCCGCCGTCCTCAACCGCATGCCCGAGGACCCCTTCACGCCCGAGTCGCACGCCGCGCTCCAGCGACTGCTGGCGGCGCATGGACCGCACCAGGGGACGCGCGCGCTCGGGCAACTGGAGCGCGCGCGGACCGCCCGGGCCCGGCTGGCCGCGGGACTGCGCGTGCCGCTGCTCACCCTGCCGGAGCTGCCCGCCACAGGCGCGGAATTGGTGGAGCGCCTCGCGGACGTCTTCACCCCGCCGACCGCCGGAGACCTGGCGCGGGAGGCCACTCCATGAGCGCCTTCCATGCGGACGTCTTCACCCCGCCGACCGCCGGAGACATGGCGGGGGAGGCGGCACCGTGAGCGCCCTCAACATGCACGCACTGCTCCGCGACAAGCGCGTGCTGGTGCTGTGCGGCGCGGGGGGCGTGGGGAAGACCACCACGGCCGCCGCCCTCGGAGTCGCCGCCGCGCGCGCCGGGCGCCGCGTGCTGGTGCTCACCATCGACCCCGCGCGCCGCCTCGCCGAGGCCATGGGCCTGCCCGAGAGTGGCACCGAGCCCACCACCGTCACCACCGAGCGCCTCTTCGCGGACGGCGCTCCGGGACCGGGCCGGCTGGACGTGTGGATGCTGGTGCCGGGCGTCGTCTTCGAGCGGATGATTCACCGCCTCGCGCCCTCGCCCGAAGCAGCGCGCGCCATCATCGAGCACCGCATCTACCGCTTCCTCTCCGAGCTGGTCGCAGGCGTGCAGGAATACGCCGCCACCGAGGCGCTCGACGGCTTCCTCCACGATGACGCCTACGAGCTCATCGTCCTCGACACGCCCCCGAGCCGGCACGCGCTGGACTTCCTCGACGCCCCCGGGCGCCTGTCGCGCTTCCTCGACGAGCGAATCGTGTCCCTCTTCGGCCCCGAGGAGTCGGCGCGCGGCGCCCGGCTGTGGAAGGGCGCGCAGGCGATGGTGGGCCGCGTGCTGGACGGCGTGTTCGGCGCGGGCTTCACGCGGGAGATGCGCGGCTTCGTCGGCGCCTTCGGGGGCCTGCTCGGCGGCATCCGCCTGCACACGGAGCGGCTGCGCGCCCGGCTGGCCTCTCCGGAGGCGGCCTTCCTGCTCGTGACATCCCCCGAGTCCGCCGCACTGCGCGAAGCCGCCTTCTTCCGCGACACGCTCGTGGAGCGCGGCCTGCCCTTCGCCGGCTACGTGCTCAACCGCAGCTGGGCGCAGGACGACGCGCTCGCGCACCCGGAGGCCCTGCTGGAGCACGTGGGCGACGACGTCCACGCGGAGCACGGCGTGGCCGCGCTGTCCCGACTCGCCGCCACCGAGCACGCACGCGCCGAGTCCCACCGCACCCTCCTCGCCCGACTCACCGCGCAACTTCCCACCGGCGCCATCGCCGTCGCCGCACCGGATGCGGGCGCGGAGCTGGAAGAGTTCAGCGGGCTCGTACGGTTGGGCGACGCGCTGGCGGTGGGATGACGCCCTCCTTTCCGCGCTCGTCGCAAATGCATACGCTCTGTTTCGCCGGTCGAATCGTCGACCGGTATTCCCCCCTCACAGGAGCCACACGATGAAGACCACCAAGGTGAAGTCCATCAAGGAGCTGTTCGTGAAGGACCTGGCTCGCGTTCGTGGCGGCGAAGGCACCACGCCCACCACCACCTCCTCCACCGAGACGATGACGTGTAGCGCCCCGGCGCCCACCACGCAGGCCTGCTGCGAGGAGAAGAACGACAACTGCTGCTTCTGAGCTCCAGCTCTCGCAGTGGCTGAACCAGCGCGTGTCCTCACTCGAGGGCACGCGCTTTTTCGTGTCTCATTACCCGCACCCGATGTCTCACCGCGCTCATGCGGGTGGAGTGAAACGACCCAAAAAATCAGGTCCCGACGTATCTGTTTCAACTCGCCACCAACCGATAACGCGGTCGGCCGAGCCCACCACCCGACGAGGGGGAGCACACCATGAAGACCACCAAGGCGAAGACCATCAAGGAGCTGTTCGTGAAGGACCTGGCCCGCGTTCGTGGCGGCGAGGGTTCCACCACGACGAATGAGCCCTCGAAGCCGATGCCCCCGAACACCACCCTCGCGTGCTGCGAGGAGGCCGACGACGGCTGCTGCAAGGTCGACTGATTCCGGCCACGCACGGGGCGGGCCGGGCCGTCTTCGCCTTCGGGGGAAGGTGCTGACGAGACAGGGGTGTCTTCGCCCGTCCAGCCAGGCGTGAACAAGGCGCGTGCTTCCCAGCCGGGGAGCGCGCGCTTCGTCTTTTTTGCGCGCGGTGCCACGCGCACAGTGTCGGCCACGCGGCATGCGCGGTGTCCGCTCGAGAGCGGCCGGCGCCTCCCCCGCCCGGGACAGGACAGTGCCTCCGGGCCTGGCGGCCGGGCCCCTTGGTTACGACCGGGGACGTCTCCACCCTTCGCGCCCCAACCCGACGTCGCCGGAGGCAATGACATGGCCCAGAGAACCCTGGACAACGGCAAGGACGAGAACCGCACCGGGCAGCGCTCCCCACCGCCGGAGCCCGGCACGCCCCGGAGCGCCGACGTGGCCCCGCCCGGCTCGCGCGAGCGCGGTGAGTCCGACCTCACCGGGTGGAACCCCGCCCGCGACGAGGAGCCCGCCGCCCGCCAGGGCCGATTCCACCGCGCCGCGGCCCTGCGCATGGCCCAGACCCGCACCAACGTGGACGACAGCGACGCCAGCACCCGGCGCACGGGCCTGACGAGCATGGATGACCGCGACGCCGGCTGGGAGGGCACCGAGTACGGCACCGGCCCCTACGGCCGCGACAACCGCGACGTCCGCAACGCCACCGGCCGCGGCGACCGGCGCGACATGGGCATGCAGGAGAATGAATTGCCTCCACAGCGCGCGGACTACCGCCCGTGGGACCGCTACGGCCACGGCGGTGAGGAACCCCGCGAGACGCAGGGCCCTCGCACGGAGCCGTACCGCGACGAGCGCTCGCGCTACCACGAGGGCGGCCCGCGCGGCGGGGAGCGCTACCGCGAGGAGCGCCAGCGCATGGGCGACCGCCTCCGCGAGGAGCGCGGCCGGGCCTATCCTCCGGGTCCCACCGCACGCGCGGGCACCGAGCCGGGCACCGGGCGCCGCCGCTGGCAGCGCGAGCCGCTCACCGCTCGCGAAGTGATGACGCGCGGCGTGCGCACCGCGCGGCTCGACAGCCCCGTGCGCGAGGTCGCTCAAATCATGAAGGACGAGGACTGCGGCGTCGTCCCCGTGGTCAACGCGCATGGCGCGCTGGTGGGCATCGTCACCGACCGGGACCTGGTGGTGCGCGGCTTCACGGGGGGCAAGTCGCCGGACCAACTCCGCGTCTCGGACGTGATGACGGACGACGTGGAGGCCGTCACGCCCGACGACAACATCCACGACGTCATCGCCCTGATGGGTCGCAAGCAGATTCGCCGCATCCCCGTGGTGGAGCGGGATGACCGCGTCGTCGGCATCATCTCCATGGGCGACATCGCCAACCGCGCCGACTACGACGAGGAATTGCAGGAGGCGCTGGACCGCGTCTCGTCCAAGCGCTCCTTCTGGAACCGGCTCGGCTAGCGCGAGCGCACGCGGCGGGAAGGGACCCGCACAGGGCCCCTCCCCGCCCCCGCGGGACTTCAGCGCACGCCGCTGACGATGACGGCGTCGGCCGTCTCGGACACGGTGAACTTCTTGAGCGGCGGGTTGGGCAGCCGGCTCCCGTTGGGCTCGAGGTGGCCGCGAACCATCTCCCCCTGACGGGTGAAGGCCGAGTCATGGCAGGGGCAGACGAGGTCCGACTCGGCGGCGTTGAACTCCACCTCGCATTGCTGGTGCGTGCAGGTGGAGTCCACCGCCGACAGCGTCCCGTCCTCCAGCCGGAAGACGAAGATGCGCAGGCCGTAGCCGGAGGGCACCCCCGTCACCGAGCTGCCGTTGTTGCGCAGGTCCGGGAACTGGCTGAACGGCAGCGTCAGCTGTCCATTCACCACCGACGGGAAGCTGGTGTCACCGCCCAGCACGTTGATGCTCACCACGCGCGTGCCAGGGTTGTAGGTCGTCTTGAACGAGCGCAGGGGCGTCGTGGCCGGCCGCTGGAGCACCGAGCCGTCCCGGGGGTTGAACTTCGACAGGTGGCACGGACACACCACGTCCTTGCCGTCGAAGCCGAGCGGGCAGCCCACGTGCGTGCAGATGGACGACACCGTGGAGAAGTCGTCCGACCCGCCGTCGTTCTTCGTGTGCGCCAGGAGCAGCGGGGTCGGCTGCCCCGGCACGCGCACCGTAATCGCGCCGCCCACCGGCTCCAGGTCCGGGTAGCGCGGCACCAGCAGGTCCACCGTGCCGGCGGCGCTCGCCGTCACGTCCGTCACCGGCGCGGGGTTGATATCCGGCGCGCACCCCGGCAGCGCGGCGGACGCCGCCCCTGCCGCACCCGTGCCCAGCACTCCCTTGAGAAACCCTCGACGCGACGTGCTCACTTACCCTCCACCACGAAAACCAGCTTCGGCTCCAGGACCAGCTTGTCGTCCACCTTCACCATCAGCAGCGACGGACGCTCGATTTTGTACGCCTCCAGGCTGATGTCGAAGGCGCCCTCCGCGGAGGCCTCCTTCTCGGAGGTGAACGTCACCTTCATCGGTACGCTCACGTCCTGGGTCACGCCGTGGAAGGTGAGCTGGCCCTTGAGGGTCACCGGCACCGTGGCCGGGAAGCTCGTGGGCGCCGTCACGCCGCTGGCCTTGCCCTTGAACTCGATGAGGGGGAACTTCGCCGCCTCCGTCACCTCCTGCATGTGCGCGTCGCGGTTGGAGTTCTGCGAGTCGAAGTCCTTCACGTTGGCGCGCACCTGCACCTGCAGCGTCCCGTCCGGCTTGAGGACGGCCACGCCGACGCTGGGCTTCGCCGTGCCCACCACCTCGTGCAGCTTGTGAATCAGCTTGTAGGTGAGCGAGCTGGCGTCCTTCTTCACCGAGTACGTCTTCGCCGGGGCCTGCGCGGCGGCGGGCAGCGCGAGCAGCAGGGTGGCAAGCAGGGCAAGTCGTCGAGCAATCACGTCAACCTCCAGGAACCTTCGATTCAGGGCCTTGCGAAGCCGAACGGCGGCGGCGCGAAAAGATTCAGAAGAACAGGGTGACGACACCCGCCGACACCGCACCCAGCGTCGTGTAGCCGACCACCTGGTGTGCCATGGCGTAGTCCCGCTCGGACAGCCCGCCGTAGTGGTGTGTGGCCATGATGCCCAGCACCACCTGGGCGATCATCCCCACGGTGGCCACGGACATCAGCAGCTTGTGGATGGTGATGGTGTCCCACTGGAACTTCTTCTCGAAGGGCTCGGGCGCCAGCAGGCCCAGCAGGCCCACGGAGGCGAAAATCGCCGAGGTGCCGATGGCCAGGCCCCGGTGCAGCCCCAGCAGGTTGCGGTCATCCCCGCCGCCCCGGAACGAGTCGTTGAACTGGAGCTGCCCCACCACCGTGGTGGTGAGCAGGCTCGCCGTCAGCGCGAAGCCCAGCCCCTGGTGCAGCTTGAGCATGGTGCGGCGCCGGGCGATTTTGCTCTCCAGCTCCGGGTCCACCTTCGCGGCCGAGGCCGACTCCTCGCCTCCCAGCAGGTCGAAGTCCATGGACGAGGAGTCCCCCGCCGACGGCGGCGGGGTCTGCGGCTCCTGCGGTTGCCTGGGCGCGTCCTGCGCGGGCTGCGCCGGCTTCGGCTCGGCCTCCATGGGCGTGGGCGCGGCCTGCTCCTCGTCAGCGGCAGAGGGAGCAGGCGTGGGAGCCGGCGCGGCCTTCGTGCGCTTCGCGGGCTTCTTCTTGGAGTATTGCGCCTTTTTCGTGGGCGCGGTGCTCCGCTGGGCCCAGGCGGTGGAGGTGGACGACAGGGACAGGATGACGGCGAAGGCGATGAGGCGGGTCATCAGTTGTTTCCGTGTGAGCTCGAGGCAGGCATCCGGGTTCAGGCGGTCGGTTCATCCAGGGCGGCGCGGGCTCCCTGGCCCATCCCGTCCTCCGCATCCCTCACCGCCCCGAAGGCTACCGCGTCCTCCGGGGCAGGGGGGTGTCGGAAACGCAACTCAATGGATGGAGCCACCGGAGGGGCGGCTTCGGGAGACCGGCGCATGACCTACCTGCCCATGAAGCCCGGCAGGCCTGCACCGGGGCGGCGTCAGGCGACGGTAGCGCTCCGCCGCTCGGGACGGAAGCCGCATGCGAGTCACGACCATCTGTCACACAGCGGGCCCAGGTCTCTCGATGGCCCGCTCGCACCCCACCTCGGGGGTCTGTTCAATGACGGCCGGGGACTGACGAGCGCAGGACAGTCGTCGCATCCGGGGCCGGCAATTCGGCTCCGGATGCGTTTCAGTCATCCCCGTCCACCCGCCCCATGCGCGGTGGGCACCGCCTATGGAGAAGCGCTGGCAGGGTACGCTGCTGGAGTTCCCGACCCACGAGCGCCGGGCGCGCGCCCGGGCGGAGCTGGCCACCGCGCGCATGCAGGGCCTCCAGGCCCTCACGCTCGCGCTCTCTGGCGCGCTCACACCGGACGACGTGGCGCGCGCGGTGGTTGAGGAGGCCGTGCGCGCGCTGCCCGCGGATGCCGGCATCCTCTTCCTGCTGGACGCGGCGGGCACCACGCTGGAGCTCGCCCACAGCGTGCGCTACGAGCGCGCCGTGCTGCCCGCCCTGGCCCGCGTGCCGCTGACGACGCGCATGCCGGTGACCGACGCGGCGCGCACCGGCGCTCCCGTCTGGCAGGCCGGCCCCTCCCTGCCGCCGGAGGAGTTCCCCGAGGCGGAGGCCCTCGTCCGCACCGTCTACGCCGGGGACTACTCCTCCGCGTCCCTGCCGCTGCTGGCGCGAGGGCGCGTGGTGGGCGTGCTCGCGCTCACCTGGCTGGAGTCGCGCGGCTTCGACGCCGAGGAGCGCGCCTTCATGGACATGCTGGCGCAGCAGGCCGCCATGGCGCTGGAGCGGGCCCGACTGCTCGCCGCCGAGCGCCACCGGGCCGAGCGCGCCGGGCTGCTCCAGCACGCCACCGCCACGCTGGCCGCCTCGCTGGACACGGGGCAGAGCCTGCGCGGCGTGGCCCTGGCGCTGGTGCCCTCGGTGGGCGACTTCTGCATCATCGACGTGCGCGGGCCGGACCAGGAGGTGCGCCGCACCTTCCACGCGCTCGCGCCCGAGTCCGCCGCGCTGCTCGCCGCCAGTCGCTGGCAGCCGGCCGCGCCGGCCCATCCTTCCGTCTGGGCGCTCGACTCCGGGCAGCCCGCCTTCCACCCGCACGTGGACGCCGCATGGGTGGAGGGCGCCGAATCGCAACGCGCGCTGCTGCGGGCGCTGGCGCCGTGCTCGTGGCTCTCCGTGCCGCTGGCGACACCGGAGGGCGTGCTGGGCTCGCTGACGCTGGGCCACTCGCAATCCGGCCGCCACCACACGGAGGAGGACCTGGCGCTGGCGCTGGAGCTGGCCCGACGTGCCACCGCGGCGGTGCAGAACGCGCACCTCTTCCACCAGACGCAGCAGGCGCTGCAGCTGCGCGACGACTTCCTCGCCATCGCCGGCCACGAGCTGAACACGCCGCTGACGTCCCTGAAGCTCCAGCTCGCGCGCCTGCAGCGGGGCGTGCCGGACGCGGACGTGCGCACGCGTGCCTCGGCCGCGGTGCAGCAGGTGGACCGGCTGGGCCGGCTGGTGCGCGAGCTGCTGGAGGTGTCCCGCCTGTCCGAGGGCCGCCTGCACCTGGACCCCGAGCCGGTGGACCTGGTGGAGCTGTGCCGCGAGGTGCTGGGCCGCTTCGACCACGAAATGCAACGCGCGGGCACCGCCGTCCACCTGCACGCCCCCGGCGCCCTGCCCGGCCGGTGGGACCGCGCGCGCGTGGACGGCGTGGTGACGCACCTGGTGTCCAACGCGCTGAAGTACGGCCAGGGCCAGCCGGTGGAGCTGGAGGTGACGGCCGCGCCGGAGGACTTCGCGCGGCTGGTGGTGAGGGACCGCGGCATCGGGATTCCTCCCGAGCAGCAGGCCCACCTCTTCCAGCGCTTCGGGCGCGCGGTACCGCTGCGCCACTACGGCGGCTTCGGGCTGGGGCTGTGGTTCTCCCGGCAGGTGGTGGAGGCCCACGGCGGGCGCATCCACCTGGAGAGCGCACCCGGGGTGGGCACCACCGTCACCGTGGAGCTGCCCCGCGAGCCGGCACCGACGTGAGTCCGCTCGCGCCGTCCGGTGCGGACGGTGGGATGCAGGGAGCTCATCCGCCTACGCCGGCGTGGTGTCAGGCACCTGCGAGCGGGGCCCGGTGTTCTGCGACAGCTCCTGGCCGAGCGCGTGCGGGTCGAAGTACGCGTAGAACCGGCGGATGACGTCCCCGTCCCACTCGATGATGGACACGCCTTCGTACGACACGGCCGAGCCGTTGTGCGCGGTGCCCTGCGTCTCCCACTCGAGGGCCACGCGGTCCCCCGCCTCAATCATGTTCCGGAAGGTGGACCGCACCTGACCCAGCGTGCCCTTGTATTCCTTCCAGAACTGCCGGGCCCCATCCTGTCCCCTGAAGACCCGGGCAGAGGCCGCGTTGCTCACCTGTGCGTCGTCGCTGAAGAGGGAGACGAGGCCATCCAGGTCGCCGTGCTCCTCCAGCTTCAACAGCGCGTCCACGAACCGCTGCGCTCGCTCCATCGCCATGCGCTTCCTCGCTCGTCGTGAAAGGGACCACACGGGGTTAGGGTGCACATGCGGGCCTGGTGCTGCTCCTCCCGGAGCCTGCTCCCCTGCCCTGCGGCCGACGGCAGCGAGCACCAGCCGTGCGCCCTGGCGATAGACTGTCCTCCGCCCGCCATGGCCTCCACCCGAACCCGTTCCGCGTCGCAGGCCGCCGCTTCCTCACCGGAAGAGGCCTCGCTTGCTCCCTGGGCTCCCGCGCAGTCCCTGGCCGAGCTGAAGGACGCCATGAGCTCGCCCGGCGTCATCCCGGCCGAGGTGGATGCGCTCCTCGCGGCGATGGCCCGTCCACCCGCCGACGACGAGACGCCGCGCGCCCGGGCGGACCTGCTGCTGTCGCTGATGGACCTGCCCGAGGACGCACGGGACAGGACGGGGAGCAACGGGAAGACGGTGCGCGCCGCCGCCGTGGAGGCCCTGCTGGAGCTGGGCTATCCGTACGCGCTGGAGGTGCACCCGGACGTGCTGGACGACGTGCGGCAGCAGGCCGGAGGGAGCAAGCGGGACTCGAAGGCGGGAGGCTCGACGACGGGCGTGGTCCTCACGGTGCTGGCCATGGTCGTCCAGCTCATCATGGTGGTGCTGTTCTTCTCGTCGAGCGTGTACGGCTCGAACTGGGAGACGTTCCAGCTGATTGGCCTGGGCCTGCTGGTGGGTCCGCCGCTGCTGGCCCTCTTCGGACACCTGGCGGATTCGAAGGGCCTGCGCTCCCTGGGAGCCCGGGGCATGACGCTCCAGGGGTTGGCGTGGCTGGCCTTCAGCGGGATCAATGCCATGGGGGCCTCTTCCAGCCAGGTGCTGGCCCTGATGGTGATGATTCCCTGGTACCTGCCCCTCGCGGCCGCGTACCACATGCGCGCGAAGTCCGAGCCCGGGGGCGAGCCCCCCGCCCTCGCGACGCCGCCGACGGAGCCTTCATGAGCCACGCCCGCCTGCGCCCCCGCGCCGCCACGCGCGAGGACTGCGCGGCCATCGCGAGCATCTACAACGCCGGCATCGCCGAGCGCCGCTCCACCTTCGAGACCCGGCCGCGCACGCCCGAGGACATCGCCGGCTGGCTGGGAGGACGCCACCCCGTCATCGTGGTGGAGGACTCGGGCCGCGTCGTCGCCTTCGCATCCAGCGGCGCGTACAGCCCGCGCGAGTGCTACGCGGGCATCGCCGACTTCAGCGTCTACGTCGCCCCGGAGGCTCGGGGATTGGGCGCCGGACGGCTCGCCATGGAGGCACTGCTGGAGGCCGTCGAGGCCGCCGGCTTCCACAAGCTCACCTCGCGCGTCTTCGCCACCAACACGCGCAGCCGCGCCCTGCTCGCGAGCCTCGGCTTCCGCGAGGTGGGCGTGCACGAGAAGCACGCCCCCATGGAGGGCGTGTGGCAGGACATCGTCGTGGTGGAGAAGCTGCTGCCCGCGAACGCCCGTTGACGGTGCGCGCTACCGTGGCCTGCGCTGCTCTCGGGCCAGGGTCTGCGTCCACTCCTCGCGGGTCCAGTCCTGCTTCTCGTAGGCCGCGCGCTGCTTCGCGGTGAGGGCGTCCCAGGACGTCCCGGCCTCCAGCTCGCGCGGAGGGTCGAAGAGGCCGCGGTGGTCCTTGTCGAAGGACTCGCGCACCCGGTCGGCCGCCAGGGCCTTCATGTTGAAGCCCGTCTCACCCTCCAGCTTCTTGTCGCCGGCCTCGAGCTCGGCGATGACACCCCCGCCGAGCTCCGCCTTCTGCTCGTTGACCGTCACGTACACACTGGCGGCCTTGCCCGCGCCCAGCTCCATCTTCTTCGTCCCCTCCGAGTCCACGCTGAGCTTCAGGAGGCCCAGGTCCAGCGTCGTCTCCACGCTCCTCTCACCGGAGCGGCTCTGCGCCAGCTCGACCTCCAGGGGTCCGCCGCTCAGCACCACCCCGACCTCCTCCTTCATGCCGACCCTGCCCCGGGTGTCGACCTGCACTTCGTCACTCAGCTTGACGCCGTGGGACGTGAGCGAGCCCTTGCCATGGAGCTGGATGCTGCCTCCGGGACGCTCGTCGGTCAGCTCCCGCATCCGGGCGTTGACCGTCTGGTACGCGCGGTTCACCGAGTCCGGCGGGCCGAGGGCGCGCCGCCACTGCGCCGCGTACGCCTCTCCCGCCGGGTCCTTCCGGCCGATGCCGAGTACGTTGTCCTTGAGCTGCGCCTGCTGGGGCGGCCCGAGCGCCCTCAACTCCCGGAGGCGCTTCGCCCCGTTGACGGCGTCCACGTAGCGGCCGAGGTACTCGGTGTGGGCCCGGTAGAAGGCGGAGCCCACGTCCATGGCGTGCTCGTTCACCGCGCCGCGCAGGGACTCCGGCAGCTTCGGGTCGTTGCGGAAGAAGTCAGGCTCGGCCGGGTAGCCCAGCGGGCCCGAGGGCGCCGTGCCCTTGCGGCGCTCGAGCAGGCCCTTGGACTCGGCCTGCTCCAGGAAGGCCTTGCGCGTGTCCGGGTCCTGCGCCTTCACGTACTCGCCGAGCAGGCCGTCGCGCTCCATCCGCTCCAGCGCCGCGCGGTAGGTCCCGGGCTGCAACGTCCCCAGCGCCGTGTGCACCGCCTTCACGTCGCTCCCACTGACGCGCCAGTCGATGAGGTTGCGCGTCAGGTGCGAGCGGAGGGCTGAGTACACACTGTCCGGAACCTCGGGTGTGGATGCGGGCGAGGAGGTGGATGCGGGACCCAGCCTGCCGCCCCGTGCCGCCAACTCTCCCGCGGAGATGGCCGGGCCGGAGGACGCGGGTGCCGGCTTCGAGGATGACCCCTGGAGTGGACGATGGGTGGGCCCATCGTAGGCGCGCACCTCGTTGCGGGCGGCGGAGACCGAGGTGTCCTTCGCCCGTGACGGGGGCGGCGTCGGGCCGGGCTCCGTGGGCGTGTCGATGGGGACGGGGGTGCTGCTGGACGGGTCGATACGGGACATGGGCGCGCTCCTGTGGGAGCGCCTGCCCGGTGCAGCGGACGGACCAGCCCTTCCCCGGGCCCACGGTGCGGCGGGGCATCGCATCCGCCGGACGCCGAGTCCCCCGAGAGAGACTCCCCCGGAAACACGACGAGGACCGCGGCCCCACAGGCCCACGGTCCTCGCGTCACCGCCGCGCCATGTCGGCGGAATGGCTCAGAACACGTTCTGCGCGCGGCGGTAGTAGGCCTCGCGGCTCGCCATGCCGTTGTAGCCGCCGTTGATGCGGCGGGTGACCTCGCGGAAGTTGCCCTGGTCCGCGTAGCTGTTGAGGTTGCGCGACTGCCAGTACCAGCCCGCGATGCGGAAGGCGACGTCCGGGTCCTTGGCGCGCTCGGGGTGGCCTTCCAGGTCGATGCCCAACGCCTTGCCCGCGGCGCGGTAGTTGGCGCGGCCGGTGAGCTGGATGGGGCCGCGGCCCTTGTAGCGCACGCCGTCGCCCGGCTGCGTGTTGCCCAGGTCCTTGCGGCCCTCGTACGCCGCGCCCGAGGCAATCTCCTCCATGTAGCGCAGCTCGCCGCTCTCGTGCGCCAGCTGCGCCAGGAACATCTCCTTGCGCTGGGGCGTGGTGATGTTCGCCTCGGCCATCGCCTGGTTCAGGTAGGGCAGGTACTGCTTGGCCTTGGCCTCCGACAGGTTCGGCATCACCCCGCGCAGCTGCGCCACCGTCACGCCGGCAGAGCCACCCGGCGCCGGCTTCGGCCCGTTCACCCCACCCACCGGCGGCGGGTTCGACGGCTTGCCCGGCGATGCGCCACCGCCCGGAATCGTGAGCTTCTGGCCGACGTAGATCTTGTTCGGGTTGGAGATGCCGTTCGCCTGCTGGAGCGCGCTCACGGACGTGCCGTACCGGCCCGCGATGCCGCTCAGCGTGTCACCCGACTTCACCGTGTACGAGCCGCCACCGCCGGAGGCCGGCTTGCTCGGCGCGGCGGCGCCACTGCCCGGAATCGTGAGCTTCTGCCCGGCGTAGATGAGGTTCGGGTTGGAGATGTTGTTCGCCTTCTGCAGCGCGCCCACCGTCGTGCCGTGCCGGCCCGCGATTCCACTCAGCGTGTCGCCGGACTTCACCGTGTAGCTGGAGCCCTTCGAGCTCCCACCCGTCGCGCGAGGCGCGTCGAACCCGTCCACCACGAGCTTCTGGCCGACGAAGATCTTGTTCGGGTTGGAGATGCCGTTGGCCTTCGCCAGCTTGTCCGTCGTGGTGTTGAAGCGCCGGGCCAGGGCACCGAGGGTGTCGCCGCTGCGGACAGAGTAGGTCGTCACGAGAAGGGGCTCCTGGGGGGGAGGAGATGAACCGTGCCCACATTTTCGTCGGCGATGAGAAAGTGTTTCGTCCGGGCCGAAGTTATTTGATTCTCGAATCAGTCCGCTCTCACTGCACGGACGCGGAGGAGACGCGGAGGCGTTCCTTGAGAGCGCGGGCCTCGTCGGTGTCTCTCAGGCGGACCAGCGTCTGCACGTAGTACGCGAGCGCCCAGAGGTTCTCCTCGGGGATGGCGCCCTTCCACGTGGGCATGGCCGCGCCGCCCACGCCCGCGGCGATGACGCGGTAGAGGTCTTCGCGCTGCCGCTCGGCGGTGTAGGGAGTGCCCTCCACCGTGTCGCCCTCCTGCCAGACGGTGCGCAGCGGGTGGAAGAGGAAGTCCGGTGGGAGCAGCTTCGCCGTCTGCGTGGGCTCGCCCTGGGCGTCGACCGCCACCGGGTGCTCGGAGTCCCTCGGCTGCGCGGTGTACGGGTCCATCCGGGACAGGTCCACCTTGCGGCCCAGCGCCTTCTCCATCAGCACGGCCAGCTCCGCGCGAGGCAGGTACGCCACATGGCAGCTCGCGCAGCCCGCGTTCCCCGAGCCCGCCACGTGGTACGCGATTCTGCCGCGCTCCACGGCCTCCGACTCGCGGCCCTTCCACGGGTCCGGAGTGGGAGTGAGCGGCTGCCCCGGAGCCTCGTCCTTCCAGCGCGGGCTGAAGGTCTTGAGGTACTGCACCACGGCTTCCAGGTCCGACTCGGGCACGTCCCACGCGAACATCGGCGTGCCGTGCAGCCCGCGGCGCAGCGTGCGCTTCAGCGCGTCGTCGGTGGGCAGTTCTCCCGCGGCGACTCCGCCGAACTTGAAGAGACCCTGGCGGAAGCTGCGAGGCACCGGCCGCATCCCCCGCCCCGCCGGGCCCTGCCCGTCTCCCTGCTCGCCGTGACAGGACGCGCAGTAGTGCGTGTACACCGCGTGCCCGCGAGACAGCGTCTGCGCGGGCACGGTGCGCCCGTCGGCGAGCTTCAGCGGCTCGAAGGTGGGCGCGGGCTTCGAGCGGCAGGCGGCCACGGTGAGCAGCAGGAGTGCGAGGCCCGCGCGAGGAGCAGGAAGCTTCATGGGAGGTACACCGCCAGGAAGAGGAGCAGCCACATCACCGTCACGAAGTGCCAGCCGAGCGCCTGCCGCCGCACGGCATCCCGCACGTCCGCGCCCCGCTTGAGGCGCACGGCGGAGAAGAGCACACCCGCGAGGACGGCGAGCACGTGCAGCCCATGCAGCGCCGTGAGCCCGTAGAAGGCGGAGGCGGGCACGCCGTCATCGGGGATGCGCAGGTGGTGGTTCCACCAGGCGAGGTGCGTCCACGCCGCCTGCATGGCGACGAAGGCCGCGCCCAGCACCAGCGCCACCCGGAGGCCGCGCAGGAGCCGCCGTGCTTCGTCGCGACGCCGTGAGAGCACCGCGCTCCCCAGGAGGAGCGGCAGACCCGACAGTGCGAGCAGCCACGGAGAGAGGGGCAGCGGAGGCCACGGCTCGCGCATCCGGTACCAGCCGACCGCGAAGGTCAGCGAGACGAAGAACATCGTCCACGCCGCGAGCCCCAGCACCGTGCCGAGCCACCGCGTCGCCACGTCCTCGCGGGAGACCTCTTCCTCGTACGGCGCACGCATGGACACCCTGGGCTTCACGCGGCACCTCCCGACGTGGACACGCGACCCGGCGCCTCCGCGTCCACCGTGCCCGGCTCCGTCTCGGCGGCCTCTGGCAGGGGCTCCGCCTGACCAATCCAGTCCCGTCCCAGCTTCGCGAGCACCTCGGGCTGGGACAGCGCATGCGGCCCGCGCAGGACCTCGGGCACGGGGTCATAGTTCCAGGCGGGCGGCGGGCTCGGGGTGCACGTCCACTCGAGCGTCCCCACCTTCCACGGGTTCGCCCCCACCACCCGGCCCCTCGCCAGCGTCCAGACGAGGTTCACGATGAACAGCACCTGCGCCGCGCCGAGCAGGAACGCGCACGCGGACGTCCACTGGTTCAGCGGCAGCAGGTGCTTCAGGTACGTGTACTGGTACGGGTCATACAGCCGCCGTAACTGGCCCGCGTAGCCCGCCGCGAGCTGTCCGCCGAACACGCCGAGGAACAGCACCGCGCTCGACAGCACGTGCGCCTTCGCGAGCCCCTCGTGCAGCGCCCGCCCGAACATCTTCGGGAACCAGAAGTAGAGCCCCGCGAAGACGGCGAGGAAGCTCGCCGCGCCCATCGTCAGGTGGAAGTGGCCCACCACCCACAGCGTCCCGTGCAGCGGCACGTCCGTGGCCACCGCGCCCAGCGCCAGGCCGGTAATCCCGCCCAGGCCGAACACCACCATGGTGGACAGCGCCGCGAGCATGGGTGCCGTCAGCCGCACGCTTCCCCGCCACAGCGTCATCAGCCAGTTGAGGTACATCACCTCCGCGGGCAGGGAGATGAGCAGCGTCAGCACCATGAACGTGCGCCCGAGCAACGGCGACATCCCGCTCGTGAAGAGGTGGTGCGCGTAGACGAGCCCGCTCAGCGCCGTCACCGTACCCATGGCCCCCGCCGTCAGCCGGTAGCCGTGGGCGGGCTTGCGGCTGAAGAAGGCCACGAAGTCACCCACCATCCCCCACGCGGGGAGAATCAGGATGTAGACCTCCGGGTGGCCGAACAGCCAGAAGAGGTGCTGGTACACCACCGGATCGCCGCCTCCGCCCACCGCCGCCGCGCCCGCGATGAAGAACTGCGTGCCCAGCAGCCGGTCCATGAGCAGCAGCGCCGTGGCCGCCGCCAGCACCGGCACGAACAACACGTTCAGCACCGAGGCGAAGAACAGCCCCCACACCGTCAGCGACAGCCGGCCCCACGTCATCCCCGGAGCACGGCAGCGCACCACGGTGACGACGAAGTTGAGTCCGTAGAGGAACGCGGACGCCGCCGCGCACAGCACGGCCACCGCCACCAGCGTCTGCCCCAGGCCCGGAGTGAAGGCCGGCGTCGACAGCGGCGGATATGACGTCCACCCCGCGCTCGCCGGGCCGAGCCGCACCGCGAACGAGCCCAGCACCAGCGCTCCGCCGAGCGCGTAGAGCCAGAAGCCCACCACCGACAGCCGGGGAAACGCGAGGCCTCGCGCGCCGATGGACAGCGGCAGGACGAAGTGACCCAGCGCGCCGAAGAGCAGCGGTGTCACCGCGAAGAAAATCATGATGAGGCCGTGCATGGTGAACACGGCCGTGTACGCCGGCGGAGTCAGCGCGCCGCGCGACTCGGGGAGCGCCCACGCCAGTCCGGGCACCGGCTGCCCCGGATATGCCCACTGCCAGCGGATGAGCAGCGCCAGCAGTCCTCCAAGCAGCAGGAAGCCCAGCCCGCTCCACAGGTACCGCCGAGCCACGTCCTTGTGGTCCGAGGAGAAGAGGCTCATGGCGCCTTCCACTCCCAGCCCCAATGGGCCGCGAGGTCCTCCGCGTCGTACGACTGCGAGGAGAAGAGGCTCATGGCGCCTTCCACTCCCAGCCCCAATGGGCCGCGAGGTCCTCCGCGTCGTACGCCTGCACGGCCTGCTTCGCTGCTTCCCGCAGCCAGGTGGCGTAGGACTCCGGAGACATGGCCGTGAGCACGCCGCGCATCCGGTAGTGGCTGGTGCCGCAGTGCTGGTAGCAGGCCGCCTCCCACGCACCCTCGCGCGCGGCCTGGAACCAGGTCTGATTCACGCGGCCCGGAATCGCATCCAGCTTCACGCGGAAGTGCGGCAGCGAGAAGCCGTGCACCACGTCCGTGGACACGAGCTGCACCCAGACGGGCACGCCCACCGGGACGCGCAGGTCGTTCCACGTCACCACATCGTCGGGAGTGCCGAAGCGGCCGTCCTCGCCGGCGTACCGCGCCTCCCAGGACCACTGGTGCGCGTTGATTTCGATGCGCACCGTGCGCGGGTCCTCCGCGGGCACGCGGAAGTTCCACAGCACGTCGCGCAGGTAGCCCTCCGAGCCGAGCAACAACGTCCCATCCACCACCGCGAACGCGCCGAGCGCCAGGCCCAGCACCCAGGCCCGAGAGCGCCGCGTGCCTCCGTCCGACGCGGCCTGCTTCGCCTGGTGGAATCGCCAGACGGCCAGCACCAGCCACCCGAGTGCCACCGCGATGAGCGCCTCGTCGAAGCGGTGGCTCCACGCGAGCAGTTCGTCGATGCGGTGTCCGTGCGTGCTCGCGTCCTCGGGGAGCGACAGCGTCAAGGCGGTGCGCGGAGCTTCCGCGACGGTGCCAGGGGGCAGCGCCTTCACTGGCGCTCCTCGCGCATCACCCGCCGTGCGGCCCAGACACCGACTCCCACGAGCAGGAACGGCGCGAGCACCAGCGCTCCGAGCAGCAGCACCGAGCGCATCGTCGACTCGGGTGCCCGCAGCGTGCAGGAGGGACACGCGAGGACCTCAGCGGGGAACACCCCCAGGAGCAGCGCGAAGAGCGAAGCCGCCATGGGGAACGGCGTCCTGCCCCGCAGGTGGGGTGTCGCGTCACGGCCGGAGGTGGAGCGCTCGGCGGGCATCGGCACCTCTCGGGTAGCACGCGGACCCGGTCCCCTCAAGGCACCGGCGACTCCCACCCTCCCCCTGCTTCGCCGCCTGGCGGACCGCGCAGGCTCGCATTCACCGTGGAAGCGGGCCGGACCTGCTCGCTCTCCGCGGGCCTGCCTGCTCCCGAGGCGGCCGTGCGCCACCTACATCCCGTGAGAAGTCATGATGTCGCAGGGAAGCCGCCCGCGCTTGTGCCGGCCCCGGGCTTCCGTTACCTGGGGGCCCATGTCCGCCGAATCCACCCTCGCGGCCCCTCCGGTCCGTCTCACCCAGCGTCCCGGTTTCTGGGCCGGCATCGCCGTCGTCGCGCTCGGCATCACGCTCGCGGCGGGTGCCACCCTGGTGCGTGGCCGGAGCGAGCCGCTGCCCCAGCTCGGCGCCATGCCGGAGTTCACCTTCACCCGGCATGACGGCCAGCCCTTCGGCAGCGCCCAGCTCCGGGGACGGCCCTTCGTGGCCAACTTCATCTTCACCCGCTGCCCCACCGTCTGCCCCGCCTTCACGCGGAAGATGGTCGGCGTGCAGGAGCGCACCGCGTCGCTCGGGACGGGGCTCCAGCTCGTCTCCTTCTCCGTCGACCCGAAGTACGACACGCCCGAGCGACTCGCCGAGTACGGCCAGCGCCACGGCGCCGACTTCACCCGGTGGAGCTTCCTCACCGGTGACTACGAGCAGCTCAAGGACACCATCGTCCACGGATTCAAGATCAGCATGGGCCGCGAGGCCGGCGCACCCGAGGACGATCTGCTCTCCATCTTCCACGGCACCCACTTCGTCCTCGTGGACCGCGACGGGCAGATTCGCGGCTACTACGACAGCGCGGACAGCGACTCCACCGAGCGCCTCATCCGCGACGTCGAGCGGCTGAACCGCGAAGGGCGCTGAGCGGAGCAGCGATCTCCAGGACAGGCCCTCCGTCGATACGGGGCTCTCGTCCGGGCCGATTCAAGACGCGGGAAGGAACCAGCCCCCGCCCGGCGACCGGGTGCCGTGGAAGGAACCCTCATTCCGCGAGGCAGCCTCCTCCCGGCGACCGGCTGCCGTGGAAGGAACCCTCATTCCGCGAGGCAGCCTCCTCCCGGCGACCGGCTGCCGTGGAAGGAACCCTCATTCCGCGAGGCAGCCTCCTCCCGGCGACCGGCTGCCGTGGAAGGAACCCTCATTCCGCGAGGCAGCCTCCTCCCGGCGACCGGCTGCCGTGGAAGGAACCCTCATTCCGCGAGGCAGCCCCTCCCGGCGATCGGCTGCAGCGGAAGGAACCCTCATTCCGCGAGGCAGCCCCTCCCGGCGATCGGCTGCAGCGGAAGGAACCCTCATTCCGCGAGGCAGCCCCGCTTCACGGGTGGGAGCGGAATGAGCCTCCCCTCCGCGATCCCATCGCTCGGTGATGGGAACGGCAAACGCGGGTCGCTGGGGCGCGCAGCACCCGGGAAACGGGCCGGGCCCCAGCAGATCTGCCTCTGTCGCTCCCGTCTCGCGCACCGCGGGCCCTGTTCAGCCCCACGAAACATGTACCCCGCAAAGCCGGAGGGCCGGCCCCGCACCTTCGCGGGAAGCCGGCCCTCTCGTTTGCTTCATCGCGCCAGGGGCGCGAGCGCTCACTCCACGAAGCGGGCGTGGTTCTGCGCGATGATGTTCTGGAAGTTCTGGAGGCCGAACGGGTTCTCCGAGAACGCACCGACCTTGTCGGCCGCCGTCTTCACGCTCTGCGCGATCTTGGTCAGGTCCTCCAGCTTGGGGGCCAGCTTCGAGAGGAAGCCCAGGCCGCCCAGGGGACCCTCGCCCAGCAGGGACGTCGCGCCCTTCTTCACGAGGCCCTCGGCGATGGGGCCGAGGAACTTGCCCACGAACGGGAGGTTGCCGACCTTCTCGCCAATCTTCTTGGCGATGGGGGCGACCAGCTCGCCCACCGGCTTCTTCAGGAACTCGAGCGCCTTGCCACCGATGTCGGCGATGCCGCCGGCAACCTTGCTGACCGTGCTCGCAACCTTGCCAACCGTCTCAGTGACCTTGCTGACGATCTTAGCGATGCCGCCCATGGTAGTACCCCTTGGATTTCTTGAAGTTTGAGGAGGATTTTTGTGCCGGAGATGAAGCTCGAAAGGATTCTCGGGAGAGCCGCTGAAATGTTTCCTCGAGATTTATCGTTCGAATTTCATTCCCGGCACGCCCTGCCGGACGGCATTACGCGCGGTTACCGCCGCTCCCACCCCGCTTGAGCTGATCCAGCAGCGCCTTCTGGGCGGCGGGGTCCTGCGGGGCGGCGGCCTGCTCCTGCTGCGGCGACAGCGAGGGCTTTCCGGCGGACCCCTTCTCCTGGGTGAACTTGGACGCCTCGAAGTCCGGGGGTGAGCCGGGCAGCTCGCCCTTCATGCCCTTGACGATGAGGGTGGCGACCTCGTCGGTGGTCATGGGGGTGAAGCCGTTCTTCTTCAGCTCCTCGTCGGAGACGACTGCGAGCTCGGGCTCCTTGTCCTTGTCCTGGGCGTACTTGAGGACCAGCTCCACGTAGTCCTCGAGCTTCATGCTCACGGCTTCGGCGATCTTCTTCGTCTCCGGGTCCTTGAGCAGCTCGGCACGGACCACCTCGACGGGCCGCTTGAGACCCCGCTTCGGCTTGTTGGCGTTCTCCTGCGTCATGTCTTGCTCCGGGATGGGGTGGGGAGAGGCAGTGCGTCAACCTTAGCCCAGTTTTCCCGGTTCACACATTCCCGCCCGGATTGGACTCCGGTGCCGAGGCCAGCGCGCGCTGGTACGTCTCCAGATCCCAGGGTGAGAAGAGCACCACGGTGACCTTCTCGAGCTGGGGCAGCCGCGCCAGCGCCGCCTGCATCTCCCGCAGGGCGATGGGCGCGGCCTTTTCGATGGGGAAGCCGTAGGCGCCGGTGGAGATGGAGGGGAACGCCACCGAGCGCAGCCCGTGCTGCTCCACCAGCGCGAAGACGCTCTTGTAGCAGCGCGCGAGCACCGCCTCCTCGGCCTGGTTCCCTCCGCGCCACACCGGGCCCACGGTGTGGATGACGTGGAGCGCGGGGAGCCGGTAGCCCTTCGTCAGCTTCGCCTGACCTGGAGGACAGCGGCCCAGGGTGCGGCACTCGGCGAGCATCTCCGGACCGGCCGCGCGGTGGATGGCGCCGTCCACACCGCCTCCACCCAACAGCGAGCTGTTGGCGGCGTTGACGATGGCGTCAGCGGCGACCTTGGTGATGTCTCCCTGCACGAGCTCCAGCTTCACGTTCCCTCCTCGCGTGGATGGCGGCGCACCGGAGACGGCACGCCAGCACACCGGCTGACGGGAAGGGAGACGATGGCGGAACGCACCGCCGCGAGCTTCGGGCTGAGAACAGACGCGCGGGCGCGGCGCCCGCCATCACGGGTGGGCGCCACGGATGCCGCAGGGTGCCCCATCACGGGTGGACACCGTCTCGGTGAAGCACGGCGCCCCTCACGGGTGGCACCGTCTCGGTGAAGCACGGCGCCCCTCACGGGTGGGCACCGTCTCGCCTCGATGAACCGCGCGTCTCGCCTCGATGAACCGCGGGCCCCTTCTTCAGCGGACCACGCGCCTCGCCTCGATGAACCGCGCTCCGCGCCTCAGCGAACCGCGCTCCGCGCCTCAGCGAACCGCGTTCCTCGAAGCCGCCTTGCGCGTGACGGCGACGACCTTCCGCTTCGGGGCGATTCGCGTCACCGTACCGGGGCGTCGGGCGTCGGCCGCCGCGCGGGCCTTCTCCTCGGCGGCCTTCGCCGCGGCCAGCTTCGCCGCGAGCTGCTCCGCCTGCCGCGCCCACCGCTGCCGCAGCAGGTCGCGCAGGCCGTCCTTCTGCAGGTCCACCTGTGCCTGATGCAGCCGGTAGTGCAGGTCCTCGCGCAGCGTGCCGCGCGTCAGCGCCGCGTCCGCCGCGCCGGACAGGCCCACCACCACCTTGGGCCGCTCCTCCTGCATCTGCAGGCAGCGCAGCAGCGCGAACTGCGCGTCACGCCCCAGCTTCGCCACGTCGGGGATGAACACCACCCCGTTGGGCTGCTTGAGCGCTCCGGGCAGGTCCACCGCCTGCCTCACTTCCACCAGCTCCACGTCGAAGCTGCGCGCGGCCTCCTGTGCCCAGGAGCGGCGCTCCTCCTCCGTGCCGCCATGGATGAGCAGCGACGAACGGTTACAGACGAGTTCCTCTTCACGATACCCGCGCGGTGTCACCGGATGACCCCCTGCTGTCTGGAAAATCGTGTCTGAGGGAGTCTAACGCCCTACCGGGTCCTCCGTTCAATGGGTGACGCGTCTTCACAGGTATGTCACATCGCATCCCACCTGAAATCCCTTTCACGTGAGACAAGGTGGGCTGACAGGAATTACCCTCAGGCGGTGGGCACCACCATGACGGGCCGGCGGCAGCGGGCCACCAGCTCGCGGGCCACCGCGCCCTTGAGGGCATCCGGCTCCCGCGAGGGCTCCGGCGAGGTGCCCACGCACACCAGGTCCACCCCTTCGCGCTCCGTGGCCTGGCAGATGGCCAGCGTCACGTCGTCCCCGGAGACGCCCTCCACGCTCCAGTGCACCGCCTGCGACCCCGCGTCGCGCGGCACCAGCTCCCACAGCCGCTGGAGCACCCGGTCCTTCTCCCGCGGCGGCTCGGGCAGCACGCCGTAGTGGTCGTGGAAGGCCACCTCCCCCGAGCGCCGGCGGTGGACGTGCAGCAGGTGGACGCGGCCTCCGGGCCCCACCAGCGAGCGCGCCTGGGAGATGGCTCGCGCGCTGGCCTCCGAGAAGTCCACCGGCACCAGCACGCTGCGAGGCGCCACGGCCGGACGCGGCTCGCGCAGCGAGGGCGGCACGCACGCCACGGACTGCTCCGCGTGCCGCAACACCCCCGCGGACACCGAGCCGTGCCACAGCCGGCCCAGCCCGCCGCGCGCGTGCGTGCCCACCACGACCAGGTCCGCCCCGCGCGCGTGCGCCACATGCAGCAGGTGGTCCGCCGGCCGCCCGAAACCGGGCTCCAGCACCACCTCCAGGCGCCCTTCTCCCTCGAGCATCCCCACCCGCTCGCAGACGTCGCGTTGCAGCACGCGCTCCACCGCGGGGTCCAGCGCCTCCATGTTCCGCACCGTCGGCTCCAGCACCTCCACGTGCACGGGCGTGTGGATGCCCAGCCGCTCACGCGCCTCCAGCGGCGAGCACACGTAGGTGGCCAGCACGTCGCACGGGCCCACGCGGCGCACCTCGCGGAGGAACGTCACCGCGGCGTCGGAGGTGGCCGAGCACGGGTCCACCCCCACCATCACCAACAGCCGCCTGCGCCCGCGCAGCCAGTCCACCAGGGCCGCCTCGCGCCGCACCGCCAACACCGGGGCGCAGCCGTGCCTCGCCAGCCGCTCCGGCATGGAGGCGCGCCGCCACGCCGGGGGGCGCCACCCGTCGGCCGCCACCACCACCCAGCGCCCGTGCCGGCACTCCTCGTCGCTGAGCACCTCCTCCGCCGCGGTGCTGGAGCGCAGCACGGGCCGCACCACCCCGGCCACCGGCCTCAGCCGGGCGCTCTCTGCCTCCAGCCGCTGGAGGGCAGCCGACTCCGCGTCCCTCCCCATGGGGCCGGGGGGTTCACCGTCCAGGACGCCGAGCAGCAGCAGGGGCTCGCCCAGCCTGGCCGCCAGCGCCGCCGCCACGTTCGCTGCCTCGACCGACTCGGGGGAGAGGTTCGTCGCACAAACGATGGCCATGGCCGCCCTCCTTCATCGGGGTGGCGGGAGCCACCCCGTGAGGGAACAGATGCACACGGCGCCGCCGGGCGGCATACGCCTCCGCTCGCCCGCCCCCCTGCTTCGAGGGACGGCCGGGGCGTCACTTCGCGCGCGGCGTGCCGTGCCCGTCGGAGTTGGTGTGGTCCTGCTCCTCGCCCTTGCCGCCCCGCAGGTCGTCCTGGCCCAGGGTGATGAGAATCACCCGCTCGCCATTGCTGGTGTAGCGGTACGGATGGCCCCACGGGTCCAGCGGCAGGGACGGGAGGTACTTGGGCACCAGCAACTGCTGGAGGTCCGCTTCCTCGGGCAGGGTGTTCCCATCCGCGCGGTAGCGCTCCAGCGCGTCCTCCAGCACCGCGAAGTCCTGGTGGATGCGGTCCGAGTGGATGGCGCGGGAGCGGAAGAGGGCCGAGCCCAGCACCGTGCCGATGAGCGCGAGCGCGAACACCAGCCCCACCCAGAGGATGGGAGAGCGTCGGGAAGGCGGCGGCAGGGCGTCCGAGGTGGGGCTCATGGGCGCCCTTATAGCGCGCGGTACAGCGGGACGGGCTGCTGCTTGCCCTTCAGCCGCACCGGCGGCAGGTCCTCGAAGGCGGTGTCATTCGCGTTGACCAGCTCGCGGGTGCGCTCGCCGACGAGGATTTCCCCCGGGCCGGCCAGCGCGCACAGCCGCGCGGCCACATTCACCGCGTCGCCGATGCAGGTGTACTCCGCGCGCACCGTGCTGCCGATGTTGCCCGCGACCACGACGCCCGAGTTGATGCCGATGCCCAGCTCCAGCACGAGCGGCCGGCCCTCGCGCCCGTTGGCGGCCCACTCCGACTCCGCCTCGATGCGCAGGTCCGCCATGGCGTCCATCATCATCTTCGCGCACTGGAGCGCGCGCAGCGCGTCGTCCGTGCGGGCCACCGGCGCGCCGAAGACGGCCATCAGCCCGTCGCCGAGGAACTTGTCCAGCGTGCCGCCGCAGGTGAAGACCGCGTCCGACAGCCGCCCCAGCACCTGGTTGAGCACGCCGACCACCTGCTCTGGCGGCAGGCTCTCCGCCAGCCCGGTGAAGTTGCGGATGTCCGAGAACAGCACCGTCACCTCGCGCTTCTCACCGGTGAGCACCACCGCGTCCGCGCTCTTGAGGATTTCGTCCACCACCGCGTCGGACGTGTAGCGCGCGAACAGCTTGCGCATGCGCTCCGTCTCGCCGGTGCGCCGCACCACGCTCTCGATTCGCGCGGCCAGCTCGTCCATGGAGGCGGACTTGTTGACGTAGTCGTCGGCGCCCGCGCGCAGGCCGCGCACGCGCTCGGCCTCGCGGTCATTCGCGGTGAGGATGATGACCGGCACGCCGCGGCTGGGGCCTTCCTTCAGCCGCCGGCACAGCTCCACGCCGTCCAGGCCGGGCATCTCCAAATCACTCAGGACGATGGCGGGCTGCAGGCGGCTCATGCCCTCCAGCGCCTCGAACGGGTCCTGGTAGCAGAGCACCTCGTAGTTCAGCGCGACGAGCCCCTCCTGCACGAAGGCGCAGGCCAGCGGGCTGTCGTCCACCACCACCACGCGGCGGCGGCCGTCGATGAAGGGCCGCGGGGCCTCCTGCCGACCGGCGATGCGGTTCTGCAGGCCGAGCGCCTCGTAGATTTGCTTGTACGTGCAGTGGCCCAGCTCGACGAGGATTTCGCCCAGCTTGCGGCCGTCGCGGCGCTGGCGGGCGAGCGCCTCCTCGAGCTGCGCCAGCGTCACGTACTTGAGCCCCACGAGCAGCTCGCCCAGCGCGGGCTGGAGGGGGCTCTTGTCCTGATGCAGCCCGAGCGCCTCGCCCAGCGCGTCCTGAATCTGCTCGCGCGTGACGTAGCCGAGGGAGATGAGGGCCTCACCCACGCGCTGGCCGGTGAGGGCCTGCAGGGCAAGGGCCTCCTGCACCTGACTGGGCGTGACGATGCCCAGCTTGAGCAGCAGGTCACCGAACAGGGGGCTCGAAGCACTCATGCGCCAATCCTACACCGCACGGGTGGCATGTGGCGGGTGTCTCGGCTGACACGGGCCGTCAGCGGCGGGGACTCTTCGAGTGGGGGCCGGGCGCTGGGAGCAGCAGCTCCACGCGGCGGTTGGCCTCGCGCCCCTGGGACGTCTCGTTCGACGCGATGGGTCTATCGGCCCCGTGGCCCTGGGCGTCGAGCCGGTCCGCGGGCACGCCCTGCGCCACGAGGTACGCGCGCACGGCCTCCGCCCGGGACTGGGACAGGGCGCGGCTGACGTCCGGGTCGCCGCGGTTGTCGGTGTGGCTCGCCACGACGACGGGGGTCAGCTCCGGGTGCGCCAGGAGCACGCGGGCCACGTTGTCCAGCAGCGGAAACGAGCGCGGCTGGAGGGTCGCCGTGCCGGAGTCGAAGACCAGGCGCTCGCGCAGCTCCAGCCGGTCCTGCCGGATGAGGACGAGCTGCTTCTGCTTGGACGGACAGCCCTGGTTGTCCGCGGCGCCCCGCTCGCGAGGGCAGTTGTCACGGTGGTCCGCCACGGAGTCCCCGTCCGCGTCGCGCTCGGGGCAGCCGCGCAGCGAGGCGAAGCCCTCCTGCTCGGGGCAGGCGTCGCTCTCATCCGGGACGCCGTCGTGGTCCGCGTCGTCCTCGGGGCAGCCGTCGCGGACGGCGGGGCCAGCCTCCTCCGGGCACCGGTCCGCCGCGCCCTCCAGGCCATCCCGGTCCAGGTCCTCCACCGGGCAGCCCTGGCGCTCCAGCACGCCGACGACGCGAGGGCACGAATCGCGCGCGTCCTCCACGCCATCCCCGTCCCCGTCGCGCACGGGGCAGCCCTCGCGGGAGGCGGGGCCGGCGAGGCGCGCGCACTTGTCGACGGAGTCGTCCACGCCGTCTCCGTCCGTGTCCTTCGGCGGGCAGCCGCGCGTGGCGGAGGCGCCCCGCGCTTCCGGGCAGGCGTCGTCCGCGTTGAGCACGCCGTCCCTGTCGTCGTCGGAGCCAGGCCGGTCCTCGGGAGCGTGGCGGCACCCGAGGGAGAGCGCCCCCAGCACGAGGGTGAGCAGCGTCAGACGGAGGCGTGCGTGCGTCATGTCCGCGGCAACAGAGCGCAGGGGGCCCGGGCTGTCCAGGAGGCACGCGGTGGGGCGGGCGGTGAAGCGCGGGCGTCACGTCCCCAGGGGCAGCTCCACGGTGAAGGTGGAACCCTCGCCCGGCTGGCTCTCCAGGCGGATGCAGCCGCCGTGGGCCTCGACGATGCGGCGGGTAATCCAGAGCCCCAGGCCCAGCCCCTTGAAGTGCTGCACCGAGGCGGAGCGCTCGAAGCGCTCGAAGATGCGCTCCTGCTCTTCGGGCGCGACGCCGATGCCCTGGTCCCTCACGGCGAGCCGCGCCACCGGCCCCTGCAGGTCCACCGTCACCTGCACCGGACGGCCCGCGCCGTACTTGGCCGCGTTGGACAACAGGTTGACGAGCACCTGCTCCAGGCGCAGCCGGTCCCACCGGCCCGTCACCGCCGTGTCCACGGACAGCCGCACCTCGCTGCCGGCGCGGGCCAGCTCCTCGGACATGCGCGCCACCAGCTCACGCGTGAGGGCCGCGAGGTCCACCTCCTCGAGCTGAAGGTTCAACCGCCCGGAGCTGATGCGCGACACGTCCATCAGGTCGTCGATGAGCAGGCCCAGCCGCTGGCTCGCGCGCGCCGCCTTCTCCGCGCGCTCCGCCAGCCCGTTCGCCGCCATGGCCTCCTTCGCCATGCGCGCGAGCAGATGGATTTGGAGCTGGAGCGCGTTGAGCGGGGACTTCAGCTCGTGGCCCGCCACCGACAGCAGCTCATCGCGCGCCTTCACCGCCTGCGTGGCCGCGCCGTACAGGCGCGCGTCCTCGATGGCGAGCGCCGCGCGCGCCGCGAGGCTCTCCAGCAGGGCGCGCTCCTCCACGGTGTACTCGCGCCCCTGCGCTTCACGCATGACGCCCAGCGTGCCCAGCACGCGGCCTCGCACGCCCAGGGGGACGACGATGACGCTCTGCGGGCCGTAGCGCTCCAGGAAGGACACGCCCTCGGGAACCTGCTCGCCATGCAGCTCCTCCGCGTTCAGCCGGGGCACGAAGAGCGTCTGCCCGCTGGCGGCCACGCGGCCCGACAGCCCCTCTCCGAGCCTCGCGGGGAAGCGGTGCAGCGAGTCCTCCAGCACCGCGCGGGCCCCCGGATTCGGATGGTGGACGGACACCACGTCCAGGTGCTCCTTGTCCGCGGCGAGGAGCTGGAGCACGCACGCGTCGCCGATGGCCTCCGACACCTTGCGGGCCAGCACGTCGAGCACGCTGGTCAAATCCAGCCCGGCCTCCGCGATGAGCTGGCTGACCTGCACCAGCACGTGGAGCCGCGCGGCGCTGCGCCGGCTCTCCTCCTCCGCCGCGCGGGCCTTGCGCAGCAGGCGCGCGTTGTCGATGGCCAATGCCGCGCGGCCCGCCAACTCTTCCGCGAGCGAGAGGTCCGCGTCGTCGAAGGGCGCGCGGGCCTCGCTCCGCACGAAGGTCAGTGCGCCGAGCGTGCGATGGCGCGCGACGAGCGGCGTCACGATGAGCGAGCCCACCTCGGGCGCCTGGGCGCCCTCCGTCTGCCGCGAAGGCTCCACGTGCATCACCAGGACCTTCGCCAGTGCGCCCGTCGACTCACCTCGCTGCCCATCATGGGGCACGTCATGGGGCACGTCATGGTTGCGTGCCCCCGAGGCCATCGCCCGGGGGTGCTCCGCGGCCCCCATTTCGGACAGCTCCGCCCTTCCGCCCACGGCCATCCCCGCCGAGCGCGTCATCATCCGCGAGCGCCCCGTGGCCAGCACCTCCGCCAGCAGCGACGCATGCCACGGCTCTCCTCGCTCCGGCGAAGTCCGCACCCCCTCCGGAGCCTTCAACGGGTCCGGGGGCAGCACCGCCAGCCGCCGCACCACGCCCTCCTCGAACGAGTCCACCGTGCACCCGTCCGCGAAGCTGCCCAGCGCCAGCCGCGCCACGCCCGCCACCGTCTCCTCCCACTCCATCGAGCCTGCCACCAGGGCACTCGCATCCGCGAGCAACCGCAGCCGCTGCCCGGCCGCCTCCGCCTGGAGCCGCGCGGTGCGCTCGCGCTCGTACAGCCGGGAGCGCTCCAGCGCCTGCCCACACTGCCGCGCCAGTCCGGCAATCGACGTCCGCTCCAGCGCGGAGAAGCGCTTCGCCTCCGCGAAGCCGAAGCCCAGCGTCCCGAAGATGCGCCCCTCCACGAACAGCGGCAGCAGCACCAGCGAGCGCGCCCGCCCAGAGGCCACCAGCGCCGACAGACGCGGGTAGCGCGCCCGCACCTCCTCCGGCCCCTCCAGCCACACCGGCGCGCCCGTGCGCACCGCCTCGTAGCCCGGCAAATCCCTGCCCCCCTTCGGCAGCACGCGCATGGGGGCCACCAGCTCGTCCGGAATGCCCACCGACGCCGTCAGCTCCACCGCCGTCCCGCCCGCGTCCACCAGGTGCACCATGCCATTCGCCGCGCCCACCGCGGGCAGGCCCAGGTCCAGCACCACGCGCGCCACCTCGTCGCGGGTGAGCGCGCGGCCGAAGGCCTCCGTCACCGCCTGGAAGCGGCTGAGGCGCAGCACCTCCGTCTCCTCCACCTCCGCGCGCGCGTGCAGCACCGACTGGCGCGTCGTCTCGGCCATGCGCTCACGCTCCAGCGCCAGCCCCGCCAGCCGCGCGTAGAGGCCGAAACGCTTCACGTCCTCCTCGGACGGCCGCCGCGCCTCGCGGAAGAGCACCGCCAGCACGCCGGCCGCGCCCCGCCCCGACGAGAAGAAGATGGGGAACGACAGCAGCGAGCCCGCGTCCAACCCCCGCACCGCCTCGGGCTCGTCCGCCAGCAGCGCGTCTCGCGCCAGGTCCTCCGCGATGTACGGCTCCGGCGTCTCCGAGGGCCCCGGCGCATTCGCCAGCAGCCGCTGCGCGCAGATGGCCGCCGCGTCCTCACCCACTCCGGGCGTGACGAGCGTGCGCAACCGTCCCCCGTCGCCCCACCAGCAGACGAAGGCGCCGGGCGCGCCCAGCGTGGCCGCGGCTTGACGTAGGAGCTCCTCCAGCACCGCCACCACGGGCGGTGCCGCCGCAAGCCGCTCCAGGGCCCGCGACATGCGGTCCACCGCGGCCACCAGGCTGCTTTCGGGCACCTTCATGCCCCACTCCCCCCGGCACGGCCTGCAGCACCCTGCCTCGGGCCTCAGTCTCCCACGTCCGGGGAATCCGCGAAACCCGGCCCACCCTGTCCGAGGGTACAGGGTGTGGATTCGACCTCAGTGGTCCAGTACCCGGAAGAAGGCGAAGACGATTTCGAGCGCGATGAGCAGGATGACGACGACCTCGAGCGTGTGCGAGCGGTCAATGTCGACATCCCCCTTGAGCAGGGCATACGTCTGGGCGAGCAGCGCCTGCTTGCGCGTGACGGAGTCCTGCCAGTTGGGGATGCGCATGCGGCGCACCGCGCCCTCGTAGACCTTGGCCAGGTAGAAGTCGCCGATGACCTTGAGGCTGTTCTCCACGCGCTCGATGAACTCGTTGAGGTCCACCAGCGTGGTGAGCGTCTGCCGCGTCAGGGTGCGATACGGGCTGCGGAAGAGGCGGGTCCACTCGTGGCGCTTGGCCTGCACCTCGTCGTGGATGCGGGCGATGTGCTCGTCCAGCCGCTCGTCGTAGTAGCGGAACTCCAGCAGCTGCGCGTTGGCGATTTCGAGCAGGTCCGGGATGTCCCCCGAGCCGGACGGCTCGTAGACGAAGGCGCTGTTCCAGTCGATGACGACCAGGTCGTTGATGGTGTAGCTGAAGCGCGCCTTCGTCACGGACTCGCTCTCGCCGGAGGACAGCGGCACGGCGCCGTTCTCTCCCAGGAGCAGCCGGGCGAGGTCCATGCGAGCGAAGAGCTCATCCGCGCTCGGGTTGCCGCGGATGCTCTCCGCGAAGATGACGGTGTAGCTCTCGTTCTGGTCCCACAGGTGCGTCTTCTGCACGGCGCGGGCAATGGTGCGGCGCACGCCCTCGACGAGCTCCAGTGCCAGGTCCTCCAGCGCCTGGCTGTCATAGAGCTCGTCGGCCACGCGCGTGAGGTGCTCCACCGTGGTGCCGGGGACGACGGGGACGCGGAGGATGATGGAGACGGCGCCGTGGTCGAACAGGCGCGCGGTGGCATCCACGGTGACGGGGCCATCACGCAGGGCCAGCGGCTTGCGGCCCAGCTCATAGGCCAGGGGCGGATTGGGGAGCTGGATGTACTGACTGTTCTCGCGAGACAGCTTCAGGCGGCGCGAGTCCTCGGTGATGGCCTTGCGCGCACGCTCGAGGTCGATTTCCTCGGCGATGTCGAAGGTGCGGTAGCAGAGGACGTGGGCCTTGTCGAAGAGCAGGGGGACTTCGGCAGCCATGGTGTGGCCAGCCTAACCCGCTAGTCCTCCCAGAGGCGTTGAAGTTCCAGCGCGAGCGCGTCGAAGGGTTCGGCACGGACGGTGGTGTCACCCGTCCACGTGGCGAGCCGCAGGTAGTGCGCCCCTTCGAGGCGGAAGACCTCCAGGGTGCGGGGCTTCGGGTCGATGAGCCAGACGTGGCGCACACCCTCACGCGCGTAGACGGTCATCTTCTTGTCGCGGTCCAGCACGGCGGTGGACGGGGAGAGCACCTCGCAGACCCAGTCGGGAGCAATCCTGGCGGCGGGGCCGTCTGGAAGGCTGGGCACCCGCTCGCGCCGCCAACCCGTGACGTCCGGGACGAGCACGTCGTCCCCCAGGTGCAGCTCCGGCTCGAAGCGGATGAGCCAGCCTCCCGGGCCACCGCCGCGGCCCCGCGCGAAGGGGCCGTACAGCTCGCCGTGAAGGTGAGTGGCGACCCGGCTGTGGCCCATCGTGGGCCGTGGGCTCGCATACAACACACCGCCAATGAGCTCCCCAATCTTGTCGGGCGGGAGCGCTTCCAAATCGGCGTAGGTGGCGGGCTTCCGGGTCATTGACGGAGTATACAACCTGTGGGGTAGGCTCATGCCCGGACCCTCTCACGCGGGTCCGACATGGCCAACCGATGTAACAGGAGCGAGGGGCCGGCGGAAACCGGGCCCCTCCGCTCATGCCCATTGCCTGTCAGTCGATGGGCTCATGCGGCGGAAACACCACGGGCTTGCCGGGGCCGGGGCTGTCATCCGGCAGGTTGCCGATATGCCCTGGCGTGGGGAGGGGACGGTCTCCCGCCTCGCGCTTGAGCGGTGTCTCATCCTGGGGAAGCCGTGGGTCCTTCTTGGGAGTCTCGCGCTCGGCCATGGTTCGCTCCTTCCGTGAGGGAATGAAGACGGTGTCAGTCCCTTCAAGTTAGGAAGCAGCGCCGAGGCGGGCAGGCTTCACGGGCCGGACGCAGGGCTGCCGTCCGGCCAGCCCCTCACGGCCCCCGGTTCCGCGCCGACGGCGGCGACAGCTCCGTGCGCACGTCCCACAGCTCCGGGAAGAAGCGCAGGTCCAACGCCTTGCGCAGGAAGCCCACGCCCGACGAGCCGCCCGTGCCCTGCTTGAAGCCGATGATGCGCATCACCGTCATCATGTGACGGTAGCGCCACAGCTGGAACCGCTCCTCCGTGTCCACCAGCTTCTCGCACATCTCATACGCATCCCAGTGCGCGTGGGGGTCCTCGTAGATGCGGCGGAATACCTCCACTACCTCCGGGCTCTTCTCGTACGGCTGGCGCCAGTCGCGCTGCACGTGGCTCTGCGGCACCTTGTGCCCCACGCGCGAGAGGTGCCGCAGGAACTCGTCATACAGGCCGGGCGACTCCAGGAGCCGCTCCAGCTCCGCATGGACGGCGGGCACGTGCTTGAAGGGCCCCAGCGCATTCGGGTCCTTGTTGCCGAGCAGGAACTCCACCGCGCGGTACTGGTAGCTCTGGAACCCCGACGCGCTGCCGAGCGTGTCCCGGAACTCCAGGTACTCATTCGGCGTGAGCGTCTCCAGCACGCTCCACTGCTCGAAGAGCATCCGCTGGATGTGGGCCACGCGCGCGAAAATCTTGAAGGAGGGCTCCAGCCGGTCCGCCTGCACGTAGCGGATGCATGCGCCCAGCTCGTGGATGAGCAGCTTCATCCACAGCTCGCTCGTCTGGTGCTGGATGATGAACAGCAGCTCGTCGTGGTGGGGAGGCTGCGAGCGCGTCACCTGCGCAGACAGCAGCCGGTCGAGCTGAAGATAGTCACCGTACGTGGTCCTTCCGGCCAGGTCGGTGATGATTCCAGGCTCCAGGTCTCGTTTGTTCATGGGCCCGGGCATACATGCTCCTGCGAGCCCCCGCGAGCAAGTCTCTCTCGCACGGGCATACCCCGAACCTCCTCCCGACAACATGGGAGCTCGGTAGACGGGGGCGCGGTCACATTCTGCCCGGGCCGGGGCAGCGTGCCGCTAGGCTAGCCTGCGTTTCCAGCCTGGGCGGCCGCTGCCAGCGCCTTGGACGCGGCGCGTCCACGGGGCAGCTTGATGTCCTCGACGCTGTTGGAGTCGGCGTAGTCCTTCCACGCGGACGGGCGGCGGTTGGTCTTCTCCAGCATCCGCAGCTTCTGGTAGTGGGCCGCGCAGTAGCCCTTGGTGCGGCTGGGCTTGCCGCAGTTCTTGATGGCGCACTCGCGAGCGCCCTCGTTGCCCGCCGCGGGCTTGCGGCCCCGGCGCTTGCCACCGGCCGCCGGCGCGGCGACCACGGCGCGCGACGGAGGACGGCCAGGGCCACGACGGCCCGGCTTGCCAGCCGGCGCCTGCGCGCCGAACAGGGGGCCCACGACCTCGGCCAGAGGGGCCAGCCGCTCGGCCACGTTGCGAAGTGCATCCAGATCCGCCGTGCCCGCCTCCAGGCGCGACACCACGTCGCGGAGGGGCTTGAGCTGCGCGTCAATCTCGTTGCGGATCATGTCCCGAAACGCTTTATCCACGGACATTCGTTGAATCCTCACCTGGGGAAACGAAGGGGGGTTGCTGATGGAAGACGAGGGGTGTCTTGTGATGCAGGCATACCCTTACCTTCCAAATTAGGATTTGTCTAAAGGAAGTGATAAAAGTTGTGACTGAGTAACGGAGCCCGGCCCCTTTGTCGCAGGTCTCACCTGTTTCCCGGCGCTCGGACCCCCGGTTCAGCCATCCCAGCGGAGGGTCTCCAGCAGGGGGCCACGCCCGGGGACGTGGAAGACGTGCGCGCGCGCGAGCAGTTCCTCGCGCGTGGCCGATAAATCGCGCCTCAAATCATCCTGTTGCTGCGCATCCAGCGCCATCCTCAACCTTGGCAACATGGCGCTCTCTTCTTCTTGGAAATGAGCCACGACCAGGTCTTCGAGGGCGAAAAGGCGTGCCTGCCACTCGGGATGACCGGGGGGAAGTTCTTCCAATTCGTCCATCAGCTCCCGCATGACGAGGTGGTCTTCGGCCTCCTCCCGGGCCCGGGAGCGGCCTTCCACCTGCATGAGCAGGGGATGGAAGCAGCGCTCCTCCAGTCGGGAATGGAGCCGGAGCAACTCCAGCAATTCAGAGACTTGAGCACGCTGCTCCTCGGAGTCCGCGTCAGAGGCCAGCCGCTCGAAGCATTCCTCCAGCTCCCGATGCTGCTCGATGAGGATGTCGAACGGATTGCTCATGACCCAACGTTCGACATTGTAGAGGAAGCAGACAACCAGAGCAGGGCTTCAGCCTGCCATTAATCCTGCTCACGCCAAAGCACACCGCCCTGCCAGGTGGGGTCCGGAAGGGTGTCTCAGGAGACAGGTGCCTGCCCGGCAGGACGCCTTCCAGAAAGGGCCCGGGTGGCGGCGCGCGGGGACGTCGCCATCTTTCTCCCCCGTGGAAGCCTCGCTCGCCAGCCTGCGCCAGGCCGTGTTCCGCCTCGCCGAGAAGGGCGCGGCGCTGTTCGGCGCTGTACCACCGCGCGAGGCGGGTGGGCACCGCGCACCTGCCGCTGGACGGGCCGGGGCCGCTGGTGGCGGGGGAGCTGCTGCGCCGCCTGCGCGGCGTGCTGGCGGCGGACTTCATGCCGCGGCTCCAGGAACTCCGGGCGCCCACGCTCATTCCCGGAGCCCACCTGGAGGTCCTCCGGGAGGCCAGCCACCTGCCGTACATGAGCCACGCGCATGCCTTCAATAACTTCGTCGGAGACTTCCTCCTGAGTCACGCGGACTGAAAGACGCCGCATCGCCAGACATCCATGACCACCGCCGCCGCCCACCTGTCCCGCTCCGCGCTGCTGTTCCTCTCCAAGCAAGAGAACCTGAAGGACCTGGCCACGCGCCTGCGCCCCTTCCGGAAGATGGCGTCACGCTTCATCGCCGGCGAGACGCTGGAGGAGGCGGTGGACGCGGTGAAGGCCCTCAACGAACGGGGGCTGACGGCGTCCTTCGACCACCTCAACGAGGCGGTGAAGACGCCCGAGGAGACGCGCGACGAGGTGAGTCAGTACCAGCGCCTGCTGGCCCGCATCGACCAGACGGGGGTGAAGGCCAACGTGTCGCTGAAGCTGACCCAGTGCGGCCTGCTCATCGATAGCGCCCTGGCACTGCGGAACGCGCGCGAGGTGGTGGCGGACGCGACGCGGCGCGACTCGTTCGTGCGCATCGACATGGAGCACAGCGCGGTGACGCAGGCGACGCTGGACATCGTGCGTGAGTTGCACGCGGAGTTCGGTGAGCCGCACGTGGGCGCGGTGCTGCAGAGCTACCTGCGGCGCACGGAGGAGGACGCGAAGGCCCTGTGCAGGGAGCGGGTGCGCATCCGGCTATGCAAGGGCGCGTACCTGGAGGGCCCGGACGTGGCCTTCCCCGACAAGGCGGACGTGGACGCCAACTTCGTGCGCTGCATGAAGGTGCTGCTCGACAGCGGCGTGTATCACGGCATCGCGACACATGATGAGCGCATGGTGGACGCCACGCGGGAGTACGCGGCGAAGCAGCACCTGCCGCGCGACGCGTATGAGTTCCAGATGCTCTATGGCATCCGGCGCGACCTGCAGGAGCGGCTGGTGAAGGACGGGCACCCGGTGCGCATCTACGTTCCGTATGGGCGGCACTGGTACCCGTATTTCATGCGCCGGCTGGCCGAGCGTCCGGCCAACCTCTGGTTCGTCATGCGCAACCTCGTTCGAGGGTAGCGCCACGCCTCGGAGTGGGAATCCTCCGCTCCACCCATGAGTCTCACGAAATCACTCCTCATCAGCGGCGCGGTGCTGGTGGTGTCCGGATGTGCTTCGTCCCGCACCGCGGCTTCGGCGGACGCGCCGCACGGACAGCTCAGCCCACCGAGCGTGGCGTCGAGCCCGGCGTCCCCGAGTCCCAGTGCCACACCTGCCACCCGGACATGTCCTTCGACCCGCTGCCGGCGCTCGCGGAGGGCGCGGACGTGGCCAACGAGCAACCGGAGCGGTGGAACGGGCTCGTGCAGCAGGACGGCAACCCGGGCCGCACGGATGTCCTCGTGGGCGGCGGGCTGACGTATCCCGTGGGCCGTGTGCCATTGGGGCTGACGGTGCGCGGGCCGGTGTAGCAGCACATCATCGGCCACCACGGGCAGCTCACGTACCCGGGGCTGCTGGGGCTCACGGCGGAGACGGTGTTCGGAGGGTGACGCGCGCTCCGCCGGGCGTGTTGGCAGGCATCAGGTGCGCTTCGGAGCAGGGGCGTTCCAGTCCCTGAGTCCTCGGGGCCGTCGTTACTGTTGCCTCCGTATGCGCCGCGTCGGCGCCACCCGGAGGAGCGCCATGTCTCAGCAACAGTGGACAGCGGTTGACCGCTACATCACCGACCAGCTCGCGCCGCACGACGAGGCGCTGGAGGAGGCGCTCCGGGCCAGCGACGCGGCCGGACTGCCCGCCATCCATGTCGCTCCGAACCAGGGCAAGTTCCTGCACCTGCTGGCGCGGCTCCAGGGCGCACGCAACATCCTCGAGGTGGGCACGCTGGGCGGCTACAGCACCATCTGGCTCGCGCGGGCCCTGCCTCCGGGCGGCCGGCTGGTGACGCTGGAGATGGACCCGAAGCACGCCGAGGTGGCCCGCGCCAACCTCGCTCGCGCGGGCCTGTCCGAGGTGGTCGACCTGCGCGTCGGGAAGGCACTGGACACGCTGCCACTCATCGCCGCCGAGAAGCGGGGGCCGTTCGACGTCGTCTTCATCGACGCCGACAAGCGCAGCAACCCGGACTACTTCCAGTGGGCCCTGAAGCTCACGCGAAAGGGCAGCCTCATCATCATCGACAACGTCGTGCGCAACGGCGCGGTGGTGGATGCCACCAGCACGGACCCCAACATCCAGGGCGTGCGCAGGCTGTATGAAATGCTCGCCGCCGAGCCGCGCGTCAGCACCACGGCGGTCCAGACGGTGGGCAGCAAGGGGTATGACGGCTTCGCGATGGCGCTCGTCACGGGTGACGTGTAACGCCAGATGGACCTCGCGGGGTGTGTCGCCCGGTGGCCGGCCATCGGGCCACCGTGGGCTCGCCTCGCAGCCTGTCCTCGCTTGAGGGACGGGGTGCCCACGCCGCACCTTGCGGTCATGCGCGCGACGCATTCCCAGGCACTGGTTGCTGGAGCCGCTGGCACCGTGGCGCTGCGGGCCTTCGTGGCGCTGCGCAACCGGGTGCTCGGACGGGCGCCACCGTATGCCGCGCGGCACATTGCCGCTCGACTTGCCCGCTCCGTGTTCCACCGGGAATTGTCTCCCGTGCAGGCGCGCCGCTGGGGCGACGCCATGCGCGCCGGGTATGGCCCGCTGCTGGGAGTCGCGTGGACACTCGTGCGGGAGCGCGCGTCCGGGAGCACCCTGCCCGCCGGATTGCTGCTCGGCGTGGGTGTGCTCGGCTTCGAGCTCGCGAGCCTCCCGGTGCTGCGCGCGACGGAGTCACTCCACACCTGGAGCGCCGCCGAGCACGCGTGGCTCGTGGCGCAGACCGCCGTGTATGGCCTCGTCACCGAAGCCACGCTCTCCGCGCTCCTGCGCTGACTCAGGACGTGCGTCCCTTCTGAACCCAGCGGGCTCCGGGACGGCGCCTGACCCGTCCTGTTCGGAAATGTCGGGGGTTTTGCGCCGGGAAATGTCCCGACATTTCCGAACAGGACGCTGCCAGGCGAGGCCCGGTCCGGTGCTTCGGCGCACCCGGTGATGACCTTCCAGGACGGGAGTCGCCGGATACTCGGGGGCTCCGCTTCGTACTCCGGGGACGTGGGTTGTCGCGAGGTCATCAAACAGCGTCCGGACCGTGCGCCTCGCATCCGTCAGCGAATCCCTATCAACCACGGCGGCATCCACGGACGGGCGTGACGGAATGGACAATCACCCGGGACTCGCGTCGCTGACTGTCAGCACGGCACCTGCGTGAGCGTCCATACCTCTACGGAGCCCTGTCAGACGTCTCTGAGACATTGGGCTCATGTCACCCGGGCACGGCTCGCCCGGAGGGGGTGTGGCATGTCGCTGCGTTTCGTTCGCTGTCCTTCCACGGCCCGATTCCTTGCATGCGCGGTGTTGCTGCTCACCCTGACTTCGGGCTGCGCGAGCACGCCTGAGGGCACGGGCGGGTCGGGGACGGGCGACCTGGACCTGGTGCGTCCACCGCTCCTGGACACGAAGGCGGGCCGCGAGGAGGCCGCCCAGGTCGCCGCGCGCGTGTGGGCCGTGGCCAGCGGCGTGCGCGACGTGGACTCCAACCTCAAGTTCACCTTCTGGTCCGAGCAGGGCGCGCTCACGCTGCTGGGCTACGTGGCGGAGAACCGGGGCGGGCGGCAGGGGAAGTCCGCGACGGATGCCGAGGGCACGCAGCGCCGGGTGACGGACGCGCTCGTGGCCGCGATGAAGCATCCCGGCCGTGAGGTATCGCTGACGCTGCGCCGGAGTGAGTCCGGCTGGCGTGTCGAGTCGACCGACTTCGTGCAGTCCTTCCGTCCCACCGGGGCCCGGACGCTGCCCGGCCGCCAGGGAGCCCTGTCTTCCGAGCAGACCGCCGACGACGTGGCCGCGGCCGTCCGCGAGCTGCTCAAGTCCGTGCAGGTGCCCGCGGATGGCACGGTGAGCGTGGACTTCAACGCACGCGTGCGCAACGGGCGCATGGTGGGGGTGGAGCTGGCGAGCTCTCACGTCATCCTCTCCGGCCGGGGCGGCAAGGCGCGCGCGGTGTCTCCGGAGGTCGCGACCGAAGTGGCCCGCCTCATCCTGCTCTACACCCCCTGCACCGGCCAGCGCGTGGTCCACCTGGGCGCGCGGCTGTCCCACCGGGGCAACGCAGCCGTCGCGAGTGGAGGCGTGGAGGAGACGCGCGTGGACCAGGCCCTGCCACCGGAGGAGGGCGAGGTCACCGACCAGCGTCTTCGCTGAGTCCCGCCCGCGCCGGTGCCACTGAAACACCCCGGACATGACGAGCCCCGGCACGCGACGGAAGGCTTCCGTCACGCCCGGGGCTCCTGCGGCTTCACGGCCGTGGACTGCGTCCGGCCTAGAAGTAACCGCCGAGCGTGGTGGCGACGCTGAACGCCACCTCCACGTCATCGCCCAGGCCGAAGGCCAGGCGCGGGCCACCGCCCACGAAGAAGTGGTCCGTCACGTGGAACAGGAAGGGCGCGTACCCCTCCAGGATGACGGTGACGTCGGCGGGGAGACTCGCGTTCGCGAAGGGGAGGAGGGGGTCGCCCAGCTGCAGGGAGATGATGCCCTTCGGCCACACCGACACCTTGTCGGTGAGCGGGATGTTGTAGCCAGCGCGCACGTTGAGCCCGAAAGCGACCGGGTCATCGCCCTCGGAGAAAATCGCCCGCAGCTGCAGGCCGCTGCCGACCGACAGGTTCTGCTTGATGAAGTAGTCCGCGCCCGGCTCCAGGAAGATGAAGCCCGCACCGCTGCCCTGCGTGGAATAGCCCAGGCTGCCGGAAGCGTCGGTGCTGATGACCAGCTGCCCGACATTGCCGAAGCTGCCGCCGCCCGTCGAAGCCGTCGTCTCCTGCGCGCCCGCCGTCACCGACACCATCAGCCCGGCCACCGCGGCCAGGGTCTGCCACTTGTTTGCATTCATGAAGCGTCCCTCCGGTTCGTGAGCCCGGCTGAGACATCCCGGGCACTCGGCGGCCCCTTCTAGCGAAAGGGCACGGAGGAACACCTGTTTTTTCGTCATCCTTGTGAGCAATACCGTATCAACGGACTGCTCGGGCCAGCCCGCGCGCGCCCAGGGCCGCACCGCCCAGCACGCCGCCGGCCAGCGCCGCGAGCCCCGCCGCGGCCGTGAAGCGCTTCCACCTGGGCGTCGGCGGTACGCTGCCGGAGGGCCCCACGCCCTCGGGCATGGGCTGGAAGAGGTTGCCCTCGGGGCACCAGCACGTTGGACACCTGGATGCCGGTGCCGTGCAGCTCGAGCGTCAGCGCCTTCGCCCCGCCCAGCGTCGCGTGCTTCGCCGCCGTGTACACGGACAGGAGCGGCGCGGCGCCCTTGGACAGCATGGACTGGATGTTGAGGACGTGGCCGCTGCCCTGCGCGCGGAAGTGCGGCAGCACCGCGTGGGCGAAGCGCGGGAAGCCCAGGCAGGTGACGTCCACCGTGCGCTGGATGTGCTCCCACGGGAGCGGGTCGAAGTAGCCGTAGGTCTGCCCCCACGCGTCGTTCACCAGCAGGTCGATGCGGCCGTAGCGCGCCAGGTACTCGCGCACCGCGCGGTCCACGTCCTCGCCCACCGTCACGTCACCGGGCACCACGAGGCACTCGCCGCCCGCGTCCTCCACCACCTTCCGGAGCGACTCCAGGGACGATGCGGCGGGCCGCCCGGGGCGGTAACCGGCCCGCGCCCGCCAGCCCGTTCGCCTGCCTGCCCCACGCGGCGAGGGCGGGTCCGGCGGCGGGCTTGGGAAACACGGACAAGGGGGACGGCCGGTGGAGGAGTAGCAATCCGGCCGACCCCCTGCCCGCTCGCCCCGCGCTCCCGGCGGGCGCTTGCCGCCGGGGAGGAGTGCTCGGGGCGTATTCCGTTCGAGGGGCCGCCCGTCCCGATGAGAAGGGGCGGGCGCCTCGTGACACGGGATGTCATGTAGCAAGCGACGCGCCATGGCAAGTTCTTCGTGGAACCAACTGAATCCTGGAGTTTGGGTGCTTCCAGGAAGCCCCTTCGTTCCCGGGCTTGGGACATGGGCGTCCCAGCGGCGGACAATCCCCGTCAGAAGCCCGCGCGCGCTCCCGTCCGCGTCGCGGTCCTCCATGCACCCGACTCCGACCTACACGCCCCCTTCCGACGCGGACGACGCCGCCCGCGTGCCGGTGCCCGCCCCCTTCGCGCGCCTGCGCCGCTTCCCGCTGGATGGAGCGCTGCTGCTGTTCGACCGCGACAGCGGGACGAACGCGCGCTGCGAAGGCCCCGAGACGGCGCACCTGCGCCAGCGCGCCCCGAGGGTGGTGCAGTTCGGCATCACCAACCGCTGCAACCTCGCGTGCACCTTCTGCTCGCGTGACACGGAGGCGCGCAGCGAGTGGACGGCGGACAGCGCCTTCGACGTGCTGTCCGGGCTGGCCGCCGCGGGCGTGCTGGAGGTGGCCTTCGGCGGCGGCGAGCCCTGGGCCTTCCCCCGCTTCGAGGAATTGGTGTGCCGGCTGCACGGCGAGACACCGCTCGCGGTGAGCTTCACCACCAACGGGCTGGCACTGACGCCCCGGCGCCTCGCGGCGGTGCGCGGGCGCTACGGCCAGTGCCGCGTGTCCCTCTACGACGACAACGCGTGGCGCGACACGGTGGCACGGCTGGCGGATGCGGGCGCGCGCTTCGGCGTCAACTACCTGGTGACGCCGGAGCGGCTGCCCTCGCTGGAGACGGTGGTGCTGGAGCTGGTGGCCCTGGGCTGCCGGGACGTGCTGCTGCTCAGCTACAACGGCGCGGACCGCGCGCTGCACCTGTCGCCGGACGAGGCGCGGGGGCTGGCGCGGCGCGTGGCGCTGCTCGGCCGGGCGCTGGGCAGCCGGTGCACGCTGAAGCTGGACGTGTGCTGGGGCGAGCGCATGGAGGGCGTGCCGCGCCTCTTCGACCGCGCGGACTGCGGCGCGGGGCGCGAGTTCCTCGTGCTCACGAGCGACAGGAAGGTGATGCCGTGCAGCTTCCACCACGTCGCCATTCCGGCGGCGTCGGCGGACGAGGTCATGGCGGTATGGCGTGGGCGGCGCGAGGCGCTGGCGTCCGCGTCGCGGCTGCCGGGGTGCGCGCGCACGCCCGGCTACGGGCTGGAGTCCCCGGCCACGGGAGGTGCGGCATGAAGGTGCAGGTCTGGAATGCGTTCGCGAGCAACAACAGCGGCAGCTACACGCTGGTGGGCCGCTTCCCCGACAAGACGCTCGCCGCCGACGTCGCCGCGGAGCTGGCCCGCGTGGCCGCCGAGCACACCACGTGGATGGAGGAGCGCCGGGAGAAGGGCTGGGATGGCGCTCCGCCGTCGCCGCTGGAGCTCTTCATGCAGCGCCACGGCCTGAACGCGCCGGGCGGCTCGGGGCCGGAGAGCGACTGGCCCCAGTACAGCGAGGACAACACGCCCGTGGTGTGGGCCCAGGGGTATCAGGTGCTCATCCACCACGGCTACACGACGAGCCTGCCGCCCGCGCTCGGCGAGTTCTTCTACAAGCGCGGCGGGAGTGTGCAGACGGAGCTGGAGCACTCGCACCACCCCGTCGTCGGCGTGTTCGACTTCTGGGTGGACTACCAGGGGCGCGCGGGCCAGGACATCCCGGCACGGGCCCTGCGGCTGCTGGATGCCCTGTGCGGGGAGGACGGCCCGCTGACGCAGCTCGCCGCCTCGGAGCCGCTGCCCGCCTGGCGTGTGGGCGAGCACGCCCATGAGGGTGACCTCACCGTGGGCGCCGTGTTCAACGACCTCGCCAAGGGCTTCGCCGCGGTGGACCGAATCGCCCGGGAGCACGGCTTCGAGCTCCGGGTGAGAATCTTCGAGACGTGGAACAAGACGCGGGATGCGCTCGACTTCCTGAGGCCGTGTCAGCCGCCCCGGCCGACGCCGTAGTTTCCATTCCCAGACACGCATTCGTGCAATTCCAATCAGACCCCCGCCCGCCCGGCGGTGCCCCGGCTGGGAGAGCGGGGCTCCCGCATGCCATGCTTGGCAAAAGCCATCATCGGAATGACCGGTTGGAGGACCATGTCTCGTGTGCGACTTCCCGCCGCGGCGGGCTCCTTCTATCCCGCCAGTCCCTCCGCCCTGGCCACGGCGGTGGACGGGTGGCTCGAGCAGGCCACCGTCGATGCCCCGGAGCGGCCCTTGGCGCTCGTCGTTCCCCATGCGGGCTATGTGTACTCGGGCCCGGTGGCGGCGACGGCCTATGCCACGCTGCGCGCGTACCAGGGCAAGACGCCGCGCGTGCTGCTGCTGGGGCCATGTCACTTCGTTCCGCTGAGGGGGCTCGCGTATCCGGACGTGGACGTGCTGTGTACGCCGCTGGGCGAGGTGCCGGTGGATGAGGACCTGCGGCGCCGCGCGGCGGCGCTCCGGCAGGTGACGGCTTCCACGGAGGCCCATGAGGCGGAGCACTCGCTGGAGGTGCAGCTGCCCTTCCTGCAGCGCGTGCTGGGGCGCTTCCGGGTGCTTCCCCTGGTGGTGGGCAGCGCGCGGGGCGAGGAGGTGCAGGAGGTGCTCGATGCGCTCTGGGATTCCGACGTGTTGCCCGTCGTCAGCTCGGACCTGTCGCACTACCTGCCGTACAAGGACGCTCGGGAGGCGGACCGTGAGACGGCCGAGCGGGTGCTCACGCTCGACGGGCCGCTGGACGCGGGGAGCGCCTGCGGCGCGGCGGCCATCAGCGGGCTGATGCTGGCGGCGCGCAAGCGCGGCCTCCGCCCGAGACTGCTGGACCTGCGCAGCTCGGGCGACACGGCCGGCGGACAGGACGAGGTGGTGGGCTACGGCGCATTCGCGTTCTATCCGCCCGGCGAGAGCTCCTCCGGGACGCCGTCCTGAGCCGTTCGAGAGATGTGCACACCCGGGCACTCCGCCACGCAAAGTGATTGCGGGCCGGGTGCATCCCTCGCATGACGAGGGCGCCCACCCTGGCGGCTCCTGCCGCCGGTGATGAAAGGACGCCCTGCTTGCTCCGCCGCGCGACACTGCCCGCCCTGCTCCTCACCGTCATTCTCCCTGGCACCGGAATCGCCCAGGCGTCACAGCCCGCCCCCGCGACTCCGCCACACGCGTCCGCGCCATCGACACCGCAGCCCGCGGCCCCGCCCTCGCGCGAGCCACCTCCCGCCTCGCGCCTGCGCACCGAGCCGCTGAAGCCCGCGCCCATCTCCGTGAAGCTGGACTCCCTGCCGAAGCCCTTCGCCACGCAGAGCGCGAGCAAGAGCCCGGACGTCATCCCCGTGCCCTCGGGCGCCACGCTGCGCGTCCCCGACGGCTTCTCCGTCAACCTCTACGCGGACGGGCTCCAGCAACCGCGGTGGATGACGCTCACCCCCGAGGGCGACGTGCTCGTGGTGGAGAGCCGCGCCAACCGCATCCACCGCCTGCGCGACGCGGACGGTGACGGCGTCGCCGAGTCGCGCGAGGTCTTCGCGGACACGTCCAACGCGCTGAACCTCCCCTTCGGCATGTCCTTCAGCCCCACGCACTTCTTCGTGGGCAACACCAACGGCGTGCGCCGCTACCCGTACCAGCGCGGCCAGGGCCGGCTCACCGGCAAGGGCGAGGAGGTCACGAAGCTACCGGGGCTCGGTTACAACCAGCACTGGACGCGCAACGTGCGCGTGGCGCCGGACGGCAAGCGCCTCTTCGTCACCGTGGGCAGCGAGAGCAACGTGAATGTGGAGGAGTCCCCGCGCGCCTCGGTGCTCGTCATGGGGCTGGACGGCTCCGGGCGGCAGGTCTTCGCCAGCGGCCTGCGCAACCCGGTGGGCCTGGACTTCCACCCGCGCACCGGCGAGCCCTACGCCGCCATCAACGAGCGCGACGGCCTGGGTGATGACCTGGTGCCGGACTACTTCACCCGCGTGCAGCAGGGCGCCTTCTACGGCTGGCCCTACGCGTACCTGTCGCCGAAGAACCTGGACCCGCGCCGCCTGAAGAACGGCAGGAGCGAAGCGCCCGAGCTCGCCGCGAAGACGGTGACGCCGGACGTGCTCTTCGCCTCGCACTCGGCGGCGCTGGGCGTCACCTTCTATCGGGGCCAGGCCTTTCCCGAGCGCTACCGCACCGGCGCCTTCGTCGCCTTCCGCGGAAGCTGGAACCGCTCCGAGGGCACCGGCTACAAAATCGTCTTCGTCCCCTTCGACGCGCAGGGACGTCCGACGGGCGGCTACGAGGACTTCCTCACCGGCTTTCTCTCGGACCCCCAGGGGCCCACGACGTGGGGCCGGCCCGTGGGCCTGCTGGAGCTACCGGATGGGAGCCTGCTGCTGACGGAGGACGGCAACGGCCGCATCTACCGCGTGCGGCACGGCGCGAAGTAGCCCGCGCGCCTCAACTGTCCCACGCCAGGGTGTACTCGCTGTCGAGCAGCGACGTCTGCCACCCGCGCACCTGGATGTCCTGGGCGCCCACGGCCTGCAGGGCGCCCTCCAGCATGCCCTCGTTGTAGGCGACGGGGGTGAAGATGCGCCGCATGTGGATGCGGCCGGCGCGAGGGCCGGTCCACTCCACCTGCAGCTCGCCGAAGTTGATGGCCATGCGGTAGGCCTCGGGCAGCATCTCCACGAGCCGCTTCGGCTCTCCGCCCACCTGCTGCCGCACCTCGGCGCCGAACATGGAGTTGATGAAGGCCAGCGTGCCCTGCACGCCAATCTGCCGCATCGCCTCCTCGAAGCCTCCGAGCTGCGGAGCCAGATGCCGCGCCGCCGCGAAGAACAGGCGCATGAAGGGCGGCACCGGGTACAGCTCGGTGGGGTCCAGGTCCGCGGGGAAGTCACCGCCCTCGACGATGCGCGCCACCGCCTGCTCGCCGCCGAGGAACCGGACGGTGTCGAGCACCGCCGCGAAGTGCATGCCGCGAATGCCCTCCGTGGGCTCCACGACGGCCAGCCGCGAGCTCAGCTCGCGCTCCACGTCCTCAGGCGTTTCCCACCTTCCGCGCTCCATGGTCGTCAGCCCCCGGTGCGATGTCCGGGTGGGGAATCTGGCACGCCTTCTGTGCGCGTGCGAACTCCTGGCGGCCCGGGCTCGGCAGGTCTGCTCCCGCGAGCCCGATGCGGCACGTCTGGTGCGTCAGGGCGCGGCCTGGACGGCGGCTTGCGCCTCCTCGCGCCGCAGCCGCGCGTCGAGCACGAAGGTGCCGAAGGGGACCAGCGACGAGACGAAGGCCCCCACCACGCGCACGAGCGACCAGCGGTACGCGATGGCCACCTCCATGAGCGCGAAGAGGAAGAGCACGAAGAGCAGCCCGTGCGCCAGGCCCACCACCCGCACCGCCAACGGCAGGCCCGCGAGGTACTTCAGCGGCATCGCGACGAAGAGGAGGAGGATGAAGGACAGGCCCTCCAACAGGGCCACCGCACGGAAACGACCAAGGGGAGTCTTGAGCATGGGGCTCTCCGCACCCTGCTTCTCACCCCTGGCGTCCGGGGTCCATGCGTCAGGGTGACGCACCCTCACGCTCGAATGCTCTTCGGGCGCGCGCGGGAGCTGACTGTATGATGCCGCCCACGCGGCGAGTGAAGCCCGCGACCGCGACTCCACTCACGGAGGGGGGAACACAATGGCGGACAACGACAAGCTGGCGGTGACTCTCAAGGTGGCCCGGGCGGACCGGAAGGGCGCGAAGCTGGTGCTGGAACGGCCGCAGGGGACGCTCAACACCGTCGCCATACGATTGGCGGTGAGCGGGAAGATGTTGGGCCAGACGCGTCGGCAGTTCCACAGCGCCGTCTTTTCGGGCCAACAAGAGACCATCACGCTGCCCGACGACTTCCTGCCCACCGCCGAGCAGGGCTGGGTGCGGGCTACCTTCACCGTGGCGGACCCAACGGGCCTGGGCGCGACGTTCGTGCAGAAGGGCACGCTGGTGCTTCCCAACGGGCAGCAGGAGCAGCTCTGGGACGAGTTCAACCTGCCCGCGGGCGCGCAGGCGGACTACATCAACCTGGCCTGGACGGTAATCGAATGAGGGCAGCGCTCGCGGTCCTACTTCTTCTCTGCTGCACAGCGGCGCGGGCACAGGACGCGGGGACTCCCAACCCTGGGACTCCCGGCCCCAAGACGCCTGGCACGAAGACTCCCGACGCTGGCACGGCCGAGCTGGACTTCCCCAGCTTCTTGCGCGGCGGCTCTGAGGCCGCCGCGGGCCTGGACATCGCCACCGCCGGCGAGGTGGTGCACCCATCCAACCCCGCCGCGCTGGTGGCCAGCCTGCGCAACGCGGGCGCCGTGCTGGAGGGCACGCAGACGTCCTTCGTGGTGCAGTTCAATCCCTATCTCCTCACGAAGGGCTACGAGCAGCTCTACAACGAGGCGCTCGAGGCGCGGAAGCAGCGCCTCAACCGGTACCTGCAGGACAGCGCCCTCACCCTCGCGATTGCGGACGGGGCGCCGTACGAGCGGCTCACCTTCGACAAGGGCCGCTTCGCCACGGTAATGGCCGGCGCGTCCGTGGACGTCTTCGGCGAGCGGAGCATCTACGGCGAGGCGTACAGCAAGTGCCTCGACAAGGTGCTCGATGATGATTCCATCTCTCAAGAACTCCCCGACGAACCGCTGCCAGGCGAGTTCAGCAGCGACGAGGCGTTCCAGAAGGCAAAAGCGGAAGCCGCTGCGGAGACGGAGCGCGTGAAACAGGCGGGCATCCAGAAGATTCGACAGGGCCTGAGCGCGTGCACGAAGCAGGCGCGCGCGTCCTCGAGCGCCCTGTTCCTCTCGGTGGGTGGCAGGTGGGTGACGCCGGGGCTCAAGGCGCAGGAGGGCGACGGCGTGGCCATCCAGCGCGGCTTCGGCGCGGCCACGCTGGAGCTGCTGTCCAGCGGCGACGCCAGCGTGGAGGCGGCGCTCCAATTGCGAGCGCTGTACGAGCGGCAGAGCCCTGGAGTACCGATGAGCAAGTGGCTGGACGTGGGCTTCTCGGTGGGCATCGCCTCACCGCGCTTCCTGCTGCGAGTGGAGGCGACTCAGTCCTTCGCGAAGCTGGAGGACACGGACACGAAGCGCGCGAGCGTCATCGCGGCCACGCGAATCGTGCTGGCGGACAACTGGACGGTGGGGCTCGGAGTGCAGGGCACCGGAGAGGACCTGAGCGATGCGCTGGGCCAGATACACCCGAGCCTCACGGTGAACTTCGCTGACCTGCCGAAGCTGCTCCAGCCGATGTAGAAGCCGCCGGGGTGACACGTCCGCTCGCCGCGCGGACGGCCGGGCCGGCGCGGCGCTGTGGAGTCGCGTGCGTTAGCGATTGTCCTTCGAGGCCCCGCCGAGGGGCCGGGGGGAGGACATCGCCATGAGCACCGCGTTTCCCGCTCGCTGGTGGCACAAGCTGGAGGACGGGCGTGTGCAGTGTGATTTGTGCCCGCGCGACTGCAAGCTGAACGAGGGACAGCGCGGCTTCTGCTTCGTGCGCCAGCGCGTGGGCGAGGGGATGGTGCTGGACACGTATGGGCGCTCGTCGGGCTTCTGCGTGGACCCGATTGAGAAGAAGCCGCTGAACCACTTCCACCCGGGGAGCAGCGTGCTGTCTTTCGGCACGGCTGGCTGCAACCTGGGCTGCCGCTTCTGCCAGAACTGGGACATCTCCAAGTCGCGCGAGCAGGACACGCTGGCGGACGAGGCCTCGCCGGAAGCGATTGCGAAGTACGCGGCGCGGCTGGGCTGCCGGAGCGTGGCCTTCACGTACAACGACCCCGTCATCTTCGCCGAGTACGCCATGGACGTGGCGGATGCGTGCCATGCGCTGGGGGTGGAGACGGTGGCCGTCACGGCGGGCTACATCCATCCAGAGCCTCGGCGGGAGTTCTACGCGAAGATGGACGCGGCCAACGTGGACCTGAAGGCCTTCACGGAGGACTTCTACCGGCGTGTCACCTTCGCGCACCTGCAGCCGGTGCTGGAGACGCTGGAGTACCTGAAGCACGAGACGCGCGTCTGGTTCGAGGTGACGACGTTGCTCATCCCCGGGCAGAACGACTCGGAGGCGGAGGTGACGCGGCTGTCGGAGTGGATGCTGGAGCACCTGGGCCCGGACGTGCCTCTACACTTCACGGCGTTCCATCCGGACTTCAAGATGCTCGACGTACCGCCGACGCCGCCGGAGACGCTGAGTCGTGCGCGGAGGATTGCGCGGCGCACGGGGCTGCACCATGTGTACACGGGCAACGTGCACGACACGGAGGGCGACACCACGCTGTGCGCGGGGTGTGGCGCGGCGCTCATCGTCCGTGACTGGTACCGGCTGCTGTCCTATCGCGTGACGCCGGAGGGACGGTGTCCGGACTGTGGAGCGGAGGTGCCCGGACGGTTCGACGCGGCGCCGGGAGCGTTCGGGGCACGGCGGGTTCCGGTGCGGATTGGAATCGCGGAGTAGGCCTCACCCCCGAGGCAGCGTGACACCGTGCCGCGCCAGGTCCTCCGGCGTGTTCACATTCACGAGGGAGCGCAGCCTCGGGTCCACCGTGCGCAGAGTCTCCTCGGGCAACAGCCGCGCGCGGGCGTGGGCCAGGAGCTGGCGCAGCGACGGGTCCTCCCGCAGCGACTCACCCCACCCCGCCGCGAGCGTCGTCCGGTAGGCCGCGAGCAACGGCTCCAGCCGGCCCGCGACTTCGAAGCACACCGCATCCACCGCCTCATCCCGTGCGCCCAGCAGCATGCGCAGCGCCTCCGTCGAAACGAAGGGCATGTCACACGCCACCGCCACCACCCACGGCGTGCGCGCCGCCACCAGCGCCGCGTGGACTCCTCCCGGCGCACCCTTGCCCGGCACCACGTCCGCCACCGTGCGCAACCCGAAGCGCGCATAGAGCTCCGGCACGTTCGCCACCATCAGCACGTCCCCGAAGAGTGGCGCCTGCGACAGCAACCGCTCCAGCACCGTGCGGCCCTGCACCGCCAGCAGCCCCTTCGGCGCGCCGGACAGCCGACGCCCCTGGCCTCCCGCGATGATGGCCAGCGACACGTCCGGGAACTCAGCTCCGGCTGCATCCATCGCACGCTCCTGTTCGTGAGGTGGATACCGTACCCGCTTCCGTGCAGCCGTGGCGCCGTGAGCCCATGCACACGCTCCCGTGCCATGGGCGGGTCGGTGCCCTGCTCGTCACGGGGCCTCGCGCCCTGCTCCGCGGAGAGCGTGGCGGAGGAAGAACCACCTGACGGCCTGTCGCCCCCTCGCGAGGGCAGCAGGCGAACGGACGGAGGGGCCCCGTGGACACGGGCCAGGGCCCACGGCGTAGGCTGCGCGGCCACGCATGCCGCTCACGCCCCTCTCCACCGCCCGGCAGACCGCGCTCGACGCCATTGCCCCGGCGGCACCGGAGCGCGTGTCACTGCTCGACGCTCACGGCCGATTCCTCGCGGCCGCCGTCACCGCGGCGCGTTCGCTGCCCGGCTGCGACAACTCCGCCATGGACGGGTGGGCCGTGCGCGCCGAGGAGACCCGGGGCGCCAACCGCGACCGTCCCGCGCGCCTGCGCATCGTCGACGCCATCTACGCGGGCGCCCTCCCCTCGCGCCCGCTCCAGCCCGGCGAGGCCGCCCGCATCTTCACCGGCGCCCCGCTCCCCTCCGGCGCCGACGCCGTCATCCGCCAGGAGGCCGCGCGCGCCAGTGACGATGGGCTCCACGTGGACATCTTCATCACCGTCCCGCCCGGCCACGACATCCGCCGCGCCGGAGAAGAGGTCGTCGCCGGCACACCCCTCTTCCCCCCCGGCCAGCGCGTCGGTGCCGCGGTGCTCGGCGTGCTCGCGTCCATGGGAGAGACGGCCGCCTGGGTGCGTCCCGCGCCGCGCGTGGCGGTGCTCGCGACAGGAGACGAGCTCGTCTCGCCCGGCACGCCCGCGCTTCCCCACCAGGTCTACGAGAGCAACCTCATCCTCGTCGCCGCGCTCGCCCGCGAGGCCGGCGCCGACGTGCGCCACCTCGACCGCGCTCGCGATGACGAGGACACCTTGCGCGACGCCCTTCGCCGCCTCGCGCCCCAGGTGGACGTGCTCATCACCACCGGCGGCGCGTCCGTGGGCGACAAGGACCACGTGAAGCGCGTGCTGGCCGCGCTCGGGGCCCGCTTCCATGTGGACGGCGTGGCCCTCAAGCCCGGCAAGCCCGTGGCCGTGGCGCGCCTCGGTGACACCGCCGTCGTCGTGCTGCCGGGCAACCCCGGCGCGGCCACCGTCGCCTTCGACCAGTTCGCGCGCCCGCTGCTCCTCAAGCGCCAGGGCGTCCTCGAGACGCGCCGCCGCGTCCGCGCCCGCCTCTCCGAGCCGCGCCACAAGCAGGCCGGGCTCACGTACCTCATCACCGCCGCGCTGGAGCACTCCGGCGACGGCGAGCCCGTCGCGCGCCTCCGCCCCCAGGGCGCGGGACAGATTCTGCAGAACGTCCACGGCGAGGGCTGGGCCGTCCTCCCCTCCGGCCGCGCCGACTTCGCCGCGGGCGACTCCGTCGACGTGGAGCTGTTCCACGACTCCGCCCACGTCGCGGCGGACCTGGCTCCGAGCACCACCGCATGAGCGCCGTGCCCGCCCTCTGCATCGTCGGCTGGTCCGGCTCCGGGAAGACGACGCTGCTCACGAAGCTCGTCCCGGAGCTCTCCGCGCGCGGCCTGCGCGTCGCCGTGGTGAAGCACTCCTCGGACGCGCACCCGCTGCACCGTCCGGGCAGCGACACCGCGCGCTTCCAGGAAGCCGGCGCCGTGCTCACCGGCTTCGCCACCCCCTCCGGCGTACAGCTCACCACCAGCGACGCCCCCGCTGACGCGCTGCCTCCACTGTTCCGCCGCTTCTCCGGCGCCGTGGACCTGATCCTCGTGGAGGGCTGGAAGGACGGCCCCCTGCCCAAGCTGGAGCTCTGGCGCGAGGACCTCGGCCCGCCGCTCGCCCCGTCGCGCCCGGAGGTCCTCGCCCTCCTCTCGGAGCTTTCCTCGCGGCCCACGGGCGTCTCCCAGGACGTGCGGGTGCTCGACCGCGACGACGTGCGCGCCGTGGCGGACCTCGTCCTGATGCACCTGCGCCCGGGCCGGCGCGGGCCCCTGCCTCCCGCGGACTCGCGCGGCGTGACGCGGCGCCTCGTGCAGCGGTGGGACGGCGCCGCGCTCTCTCCCGCCGTGGAAGACGACGTCGCCGTGGAGGAGCCGCTGGAGATTCGCGTCAGCGGAGACTCCGTCGCCATCACCATGCGCACCCCCGGCCACGACCGCGAGCTGGCCACGGGCTTCCTCTTCTCCGAGGGCATCCTCCGGAGCGTGGACGACCTGGGCACCCTCGCCCACTGTGGCCGACCCGGAGATGAAGGCTGGGGCAACGTGCTCGACGTCACGCCCGCCTCCGGCGCCGTGCTCGACGTGGAGCGTGTGCGTGCCGCGCGCAGGGGCACCCTCACCACCTCCGCATGTGGGGTCTGCGGCCGCCGCAGCGTGGAGGACCTGCTCGCCGTCTGCCCGCCCGTGCCGCCCGGCCCCCAGCTCCCTCCCGAGGCCGTGGCCCGCGCCACCGAGCGTCTGCGCGACGTGCAGCGCATCTTCGCCCGCACCGGCGGGGTCCACGCCGCCGCCGCGCTCGATGCCGACGGCCATGTCCTCGCCGCCTACGAGGACGTCGGCCGCCACAACGCCGTGGACAAGGTGGTGGGCGCCCTCGTCCTCGCCGGGGCCATACACAACGTGCGAGTCCCCCGCACCTCACTGACACGTCAAGCGGCACTCCTCGCGGTGAGTGGACGCGTCAGCTTCGAAATCATCCAGAAAGCAGCGGTGGCTCACATCCCCGTGGTCGCAGGAGTTTCTGCAGCGAGCTCCCTCGCGATTGAGCTCGCCCTGCGTTCTGGAATGACGCTGGCGACGTTCGTCCGGGACGGGCGCTTCAACATCTACACCGCACCCGAGCGCATCCGCCTCCCGTAACCCCGCGAATCCTCGTCGGCCCCTCACCATGACGCCCCGCGTTCCAACCCCCCGCGAGATCCAACGTCAGACCGGCACCGTAGATGCACTCTCCCGGCAGGGCGCCACGAATGGCTCGGGGAGGCGGGCGCGTCAGGGATGCAGATTCATGGGGCTCAATCGACCCGGGACCCAGGTCGGGACGATCCCAAGAATTCACCTCCTGTCACGTCTTACTTGCAGAGCGACGGTTGCAACGCGTCGCAGTATCGATGATAAGTAGTTCTTTCCGACTTGAAGATTTTTACCCTCAACGGCATCCTCTGCCTGAACTGAACAAAAGCATGCACTCAGCGCAGAGGGGGGTGGAGACGATGAGCAGCGCAACGGCAAGTGCGGCGGTCGGGGCTCCCGGGACGGCGTCCTCTCAGGGCGAGGGACTGGCGGAGGTCCAGGCGCCGAAGCTGGCGCCGGGGTTCGCGGCGAAGCTGAACCTCACGGTGGACCTGGTGTTGATGACGGCGGTGCTGACCGTGGCCTCGTGGCTGGGCGGCCTGCTCACGCCGGAGTCCGGCTGGGTGGTACCCGGGCTGGTGGCGGCGTCGCTGGTGACGTGGATCATCACCGGCACCGCGCTGTGCCTGTACGACTCGCGCTTCGCCGAGCGCAGCAAGCTGGACCACGTGGCGCTCGTCTCCGTCACGACGCTGGCGGTGGTGACGGTGCTCGCGGTGGTGGGCCTGGCGCTGCCGGACCGCGTGACGATGACGGGCGTGGCGCCGCTGCTGGTCATCTTCTGGCCGGTGGCGCTGCTGCTGCGCCTGTTCGTGTTCCGTCCGGTGGCCGCGCAGGAGCGCCCCATGGACTCGGTGCTGATTGTGGGCACCGGCGCCATGGGCCGCTACACGGGCGAGGACCTGGTGGGCCGCGGCCGCCGTCAGGTGCTGGGCTACGTGCGCTTCCCGGAGGACGCGGGCACGAGCGAGCTGCCCGCGCGCATCATGGGCTCCGTGGAGGACCTGGAGCGCATCCTCCGCAACACGGCGGTGGACGAGGTCTACATCGCGGGCAACACGCTGAAGCAGGGCGAGTCCATGCAGGCGGCCATCAAGCTGGCCGAGCGCTTCGGCGTGCCCTTCGCGCTGCCGGCGCACAGCTTCCGCCTGGACCGCGCCCGCCCCATCGAGCGCCGCGCGGTGTCCGACGGCTTCCTGCACTTCGCCGCGGTGAGCCCCAAGCCGCACCAGATGGCCATGAAGCGCCTGTTCGACATCTGCGTGTCGGCCGTCGCGCTGTGGATGCTGCTGCCGCTGCTCGCCGCCGTGGCGGCCGCGGTGAAGTTCACCTCCAAGGGCCCCATCTTCTTCAAGCAGCTTCGCGTGGGGCAGAACGGCAAGCCGTTCTACATGCTGAAGTTCCGCTCCATGGTGGTGAACGCCGAGGAGCTGAAGGAGAAGCTGGCGGCGATGAACGAGCAGACGGGCCCGGTCTTCAAGATGAAGAACGACCCGCGCATCACCGGCATCGGCCGGTTCATCCGCAAGTTCTCCATCGACGAGCTGCCCCAGTTCATCAACGTGCTGCGCGGTGAGATGAGCATCGTCGGCCCGCGCCCGCCGGTGCCCACCGAGGTCGCCAAGTACGAGACGTGGCAGCGCCGCCGCCTGTCCGTGCGCCCGGGCCTCACCTGCATCTGGCAGGTCTCCGGCCGCAACCAGATTTCCTTCGAGGAGTGGATGTACCTGGACATGCAGTACATCGACCACTGGAGCCTCACCAGCGACCTGACGCTGCTGCTCCAGACGGTGCCGGTGGTGCTCACCGGCCGAGGGGCCAGCTAGACACGACCTGGGAGGCTTCCAGGCAACCAGTCTCACGCGGGGGCGGCATTGACGTGCCGCCCCCGCTCGTCTTCTATGCATCCGGGTAGGACCGGCTCAGGGCCGGGGGGCCCGAGAATCCACCGTGAACAGTCCCAGCCAATCCATTCCGCAGGACGCCGAGGGGCGTGACTCCGCGTCCTCGCACGAGACGATGGGCGCGGTCCGCAACGGGCTGCAGCTCGGCGGCTCGCTGCTGGTGACGTACGTCATCGCCATGGGCGTGCGCTTCCTGCTGCCCAAGCAGATGGGCGTGGAGCGCTTCGGCAGCTTCAACTGGGCCGACAGCTTCTCCGCCGTCTTCTTCGTGGCCACGCACCTGGGCCTGGAGATGTACATCCGCAAGGAGGTCACGCGCCGGCCGGAGCACGCCAGCGACTTCTTCGGCGCCACGCTGCTGCTGCGCATGGGCCTCACGGCGGTGCTGATGGGCGCGCTCGCGTTCGTCATGGCGCACGACAACCACTCGCCGGAGGTGCGGCAGCTCGTCTACGTCTCCGCGGTGGCGCAGTCGCTCATCATGTTGAACGCGTCCATGGCCGCGCTGCTGCACGCCAAGGGCAAGGTGGCGGGGCTGTCCATCTCCAACGTCGTCACCAAGCTGGTGTGGGGCGGCGGCCTGTTCCTGGCCGTCGTGCTGAAGCTGTCGCTGCCCTGGTTCGCCGCGTCGCTGGTGGCGTCGGAAGCCGTGAAGCTGGGCGTGGGCTGGTACCTGGCGAAGCAGCACATGGGGCTCACCTTCAAGGTGGACCTGCCCGCCACGTGGACGGTGCTGCGCAAGAGCCTGCCCTTCTTCATCACCGGCGCGGCCCTGGCCACCAACGGGCGCCTGGACGTGATGATTCTGGGCCTGAAGGCCTCCCACGAAGAGGTGGGCTACTACGGCGCCGCGTGGAACATCGCGGGCCTCACCTTCTTCCTCAACCCCGTCTTCAGTTGGGTGCTGATGCCGCTGGCGTCGCGCGCGGCCGAGCGCTCCGAGGCGGAGCTCACCCGGCTCATCCGCCGCGCGCTGGAGGGCACCCTCGCCATCACCGTGCCCCTGATGATGCTCATCGTCCTGGGCGCGCCGCTGTGGGTGGGCCTGCTGGGTGGCAAGTTCGGCCCGTCCGCCCTGGCGCTGCGGCTGATGTCGCCGCTGTTCGTGCTCGCCTTCGTGACGATGAACGCCGGCATGTGGCTCACCATGACGAACCGCGAGTGGTGGGTGACCATCACCAACGTCACCGGCAGCCTGCTCATCATCCCCGTGCTCAACCTGGTGCTGATACCGATGATGCACTCGGCGCTGGGGGCTGGCGGCGGCGCCGCGGGCACCGCGCTGGCGATTCTGCTGATGGAGGTGCTCGTCACCATCAGCCTGATGGGCCGCATGAAGAGCGCGGCCTTCGACGCCCGCCTGCTCACCATGATTGGGAAGACGGCGGCGGTGTGCGTCGCCATCGCCGTGGCGGACCAGACCGTCTTCGCCTCGCTGAATCCGTGGGTGCGGTTGGGAATCGAGGCGGTGCTCTACGTGGTTGGCGTGCTCGCCACCGGGGCGGTACGTCCCGCCGAGGTCCTGGAGGTGGTGCGCGTGGCGCGCCGCCGTGGCAACCCCGCGCCGGAGGCGGAAGCAGTCCCCGCCGTGTCCATCTCACCGGCCCCCTAGAGGAGACCTTCGCCGCATATGCCGTCCGCGCCCCGCCAGTCCCCGCCCTCCTCGCGCCTCCCGCTTCGCGCGCTCGCCTGCGCCGCGCTGCTGCTCGTGGCCTCCGGCTGTAGCGGGCTGGGCAAGTACACCTGGGTGGACGAGTACCAGGAGAAGCCACCCCCGCCGGACGCGAGCTACCGCATTGCCGCCGGAGACCTGCTCAACATCCGCGTGTGGAACCAGGAGGCGCTCACCACGCAGGCCCGCGTGCGTGACGACGGGCGCATCAGCCTGCTCTTCCTGGACGACGTGGAGGCGGCCGGGCACTCGCCCGCCATGCTGTCGCAGCAAATCTCCACGCGGCTGAAGGACTACATCAACCACCCCGTCGTCACGGTGGCGCTGGAGCAGGCACGCCCCATCAAGGTGACCATGGTGGGGGAAATCACCAACGTCGGTCCGCTGGAAATCGAGACGGGCGCAAGCCTCCTCCAGGCGCTGGCCGGCGCGGGCGGCTTCACCGAGTACGCCCACAAGGACCGCGTCTTCGTCATGCGGCAGGAGGACGGCGTCCCGGTGCGCATCCGCTTCCGCTACGAGGACCTCATCCGCGCCGAGGGGAAGGCCCCGACCTTCCGCCTGCATCCCGGCGACGTCGTCGTGGTGGAGTAGCCCGTGCTGGGGGCCGCGCTCACCGCCGCGCTGCTCGAGGTGTCCGCCGCCTCCGTCACCTACGACGTGGCGGCGCGGGTCGACTCGCGGGTGCGCTCCAACGAGGACCCGGCCGAGGACGCCCCCAGCATCGCCGGGGACACGGACATCGTCCCCACCCTGGGCCTGGCGATGCGCGACGGCAACGTGGCCCTCCTGCTGGACTATGTCCCGCGCATCAGCCTGCGCGAAATCACCGCGCAGCCGCGCACCGAAATCCAGCACAGCGGCCGGCTCGCGGCGGACTGGCGCCCGGAGCGCGGCCTGTCCCTGCGCCTGAGCCAGGAATTCACGCTGGGCGCCGTCAACCTCTTCACCACGGACGCACTGCCGCTGCCGGACGGCGACGGCTCGGACCCCGACGGCCCGCTGCGGCCTCCCGAGGGCGGCGGCCCGCTGCAGCCGCTGCCGGAGGCGGACACCGTCTACTTCCTGTCCTCCTCGACGACGCTGACGGCCAACACCAGCTGGCTGGGTCGGGGCTGGCAGCTGGGCGGCTCCACCGGCTTCTCCATCAGCGGCGGTCTGGACGGACCCGCGCGCGAGGCGGTGCCCATGCAGTACGGCCCGCGCTTCGACGTGTCGCTGAGCCACGCGCTGTCCTCGCTGAGCGCCATCACCACGTCCGTCTCGGTGAACCACTCGCGCTTCTCCACTGGCGCCAACAACACGGTGGTGACGCTGACGGAGGGCTGGGGCCGGCGGATAAGCAGGCGCACGTCCCTGCAGGCGGGCGCGGGCGTGAGCGTGGTGAACTCCCAGGAGGCGCCGACGGGCGAGGAGGACCCGCCAGAAGACCCGGTGGGTGGGCCCGCCACGGAGGTGCCCCGCCTGGAGCTCCTGCCCAACCTCACCTTCTCGGTGGGCCACCACATCCCCTCTCGCACGGCGGACTTCAACGGCAGTCTCGGCACGCGCATCACGCCCTTCGTGGACCGCCTGACAGGTAGGGTGTACCCGAGGGCCGACCTCACCCTGACGGGCAGCTGGATGCTGGGGCCGCGCGTGCGGGTGTCCAGCACGGCCGGCACCGCCTTCGCCGTGGGCGGGGCCACCGGGGACCGCATCATCAACGGCGGCGTGTCAGCCTCGTGGTTTCTCACAAGATGGGTGTCTGTGGATGCCGATACGCGGAGTACGTGGAGCCGCTCGCCCGAGCTGCCAGCGGCCCGCCTGAACTGGGCGGCCTCGCTGGGCCTGTCCGTACGGCAAACTGGTATCCTCTGAGGGCTGAGACATGGCGAAGCTCATCCTGATGTCCGTGCTCTTCATGACCATCACCCTGCCGGCGATTGCGGCGAGGGACCCGCACCCCGTGCGGGGGTTGAAGAAGGCCATCCTGTGGATCGTCCTCTTCAACGCGGCATACACGTACGGCGTCCTCGTCTGGGTGCCGAGGCTCGGGTTCGGCTGAGCGAGTTTCCGAAGAAAGGCTGACGACGGATGGAGCCTCAACTGCAGACCGTTTTCCTGGTGGAGGACGCCCCCTTCTTCCGGAAGATGCTGGGCGACTACCTGCGGGACATGGGTTTCGAGGAGGTGGTGGAGCTGCCCAGCGGCCGCGCGGCGCTCAAGCACCTGGAGACCGCCTCGTGCCCGGACCTGGTGTGCCTGGACCTGACGCTGCCGGACATCTCCGGCTACGACCTGTGTGAAGTCATCCGCCGCACCCCGGCGATGAAGGACGTGCCGGTGCTGGTGGTGAGCGCGCGTGATTTGCCCGAGGACAAGGCCCACGCCGAGGAGGCGGGTGCCAACGGCTATCTGGGCAAGCCCTTCACGCAGGAGGAGTTCACCCGGCGCGTGCAGCAGGTGATGAAGGGCTACGGGCCGAGGAGGAAGTCGTGACGATGTCCGCGCCCGGGCCTTCCGGGCCGCGCCCGCAGCCGCAGGCGGTGCCGCCTCCCCACCCGATGTTCGTTCCGGAGCGCCCGGAGACCTACGCGCCCGCGGACCTCATCGACTGGGGAATGCTCATCGACTCGGTGGGCTACCTGAAGAACTCCATCCTGCGGCACTGGTTCCTCGCCCTGGTGGTGATGGGCCTGGTGTCCGCGATGGGCGTGGGCGTGAGCAAGATCATGCCGCGCAAGTACCACGTCGAAACGCGGTTGCTGACGCAGCGCAACTTCATCATCGCCTCGCTGGCCAACCCCGGGCGCTCCATCCCCGTGGACGCGGACCAGCCCACGCGCTCCGCGTGGGAGATGATCATGAAGTACGACAGCCTGAAGACCATCGTCCACAACGCGAAGCTCGTGGAGTACTGGGAGCTGATGCGCTCGCCCGTCTCCCGGCTGAAGGAGAAGGTGACGAAGAAGCCGCCCGCGCCCATGGAGGACAAGGCCAAGGAGGACGCGCTCATCGCCATGCTGGAGCAGGCGCTGATTGTCGGTGTGGAGGGCGGCAGCGGCACCGTCACCATCGGCGTGGACTGGGCGGACCCGCAGCTCGCGCTGAACATCGTGGAGGCGGCGCAGAAGAACTTCCTCGACATGCGCCAGGCGGCGGAGATGGGCGCGGTGCAGGAGGCCATCACCATCCTGGAGAAGCAGGTGGTGGAGGAAGCGGAGGGGGTGAAGAAGGCCGTCGCGGATTGGGAGGCGACGGTGAAGCGCCTCGAGCTCAAGCGCAAGAAGGAGGAGGAGAAGTCCGGCAAGAAGAGCCTCCCCGCGGCGAACGGCGGGCTCATCAACACGGACCACATGCTGGCGCAGATGCGCTTCATGATTCAGACGAAGCGCCGGGCCATCAGCGACGTGGAGGAGTTCCGCGCGAGGCGGCTGACGGAGCTGCGCAACCAGCTCTCCGAGGCGCGCGTCATGTACTCGCCGCAGCACCCGCAGATTACGGACATCGAGCAGCGCATCGTCGCGCTCACGGAGGACTCGCCGCAGCTGGTGGCGCTGCGCTCGGAGCTGACCGAGCTCATCAACGAGTACATGCGCAACGGCGGCAACCCGGCGGAGCTGGAGTCGGGCCTCTCCACGACGGGACTGGCCACGGGGCCGATGGGCCCGTCCATCGGGGACAACCCGGAGGTGTCGGTGGCGACGGACCGCATCCGCATGCTGGTGGCCCGGTACGGGGAGAAGATGCGGCGGCTGGACCAGTCGAGGACGGAGCTGGAGATTTCGCGCGCGTCCATGAAGCACCGCTTCAGCGTGCTGGCGCCGCCCACCTTCCCGGAGAAGCCGTCCAAGCCGAAGGTGCAGCTCATCGTCGCCGCGGGCGTGGTGGGCGGGATTGCGCTGGGCATCTTCGCGGCGGTGGCGCTGGACATCATCCGCCGGCGGATTCTGGAGCGGTGGCAGGTGGAACGTTTGCTGAAGCTGCCGGTGCTCGCGCAGCTGGAGCGGCGCTAACACGCCCTCGGGGGAGACAGTCGTGACGGTGTGGACCTGGGTGGACCTGGCGCTGTGTGTGGGGCTGCTGCCGGTGGCGGTGGCCTGCGGTTATCTGCTGCTGTTGACGCTGCTGTCGTGGCGACGGACGGCACCGGTGCCTCCGGCGCCCACGCGGAAGTTCGACGTGGTGATTCCGTCGCACAACGAGGAGCTGGGCATCGCCCGGACGGTGGCGAACCTGTCCGCGGTGGACTACCCCGCCGCCCTGCGGCGCATCCTCGTGGTGGCGGACAACTGCTCGGACGCGACGGCCCAGAAGGCGCGCGAGGCGGGCGCCACGGTGCTGGAGCGGCACGACACGGAGAAGCGCGGCAAGGGCTACGCCCTGGCGTACGCCTTCGAGTTCAGCCAGAAGGACGGCTTCGCGGACGCGGTGGTGGTGGTGGACGCGGACACGGTGGTGTCCCCCAACCTGCTGCACGCGTACGCGGCCCGGCTGGAGCAGGGCGCGCACGCGGCACAGGCGCACTACGGCGTGATGAACCCGACGGCGTCGTGGCGCACGCGGCTGATTACCATCGCGCTGGGCATGTTCCACAAGGTGCGCTCGCTGGGCCGTGAGGCGCTGGGCGTGTCCTGCGGCCTGCGCGGCAACGGCATGTGCTTCACGCACGCGGTGCTGCGCGAGGTGCCGCATGACGCCTTCAGCGTGGTGGAGGACCTGGAGTACGGCATCCGCCTGGGCAAGAAGGGCCACCGCGTGCACTACGCGTGGGAGGCCGAGGTGCTCGGGGAGATGGTGTCCGGCGAGAAGCAGAGCCGCTCGCAGCGCCAGCGCTGGGAGGGCGGGCGCCGGCAGATGCGCAAGCTGCACGGGTGGCCGCTGTTGAGCGAGGCCCTGAAGCAGCGCAGCGGGCTGCTGTTCGACTTGTCCATGGACGTGCTGGTGCCGCCGCTGAGCCAGTTGGTGCTGGCCGCGGTGGGCGGCGCGGTGGCCGCGGCGGTGGTGGCGTGGCTGTCCGGGGGCACGGCGGTGCTGGCATCGAGCGTGGCGGGCTTCGGCCTGGCGTCGCTGGGCGCGTACGTGCTGCGCGGCTGGTGGGTGTCCGGCGTGGGCCCGCGCGGCCTGCTGGACCTGGCCTGGGCGCCCGTCTACGTGGTGTGGAAGGTGGGCCTCATGCTGCGCGGCCCCGGCGCGGAGAAGCGCGGCGAGTGGGTGCGCACCACGCGCGAGGCCGAGCGCCGCTGAAGGGCCCGTCCGCGCCGCCACGCCGTGCAGGCCGCGGCGGCGCGTACTCCGGAGTGTCGCGGGGGCGCGCTACCCCGCCGCCGCCGCGCGCTGCTGCGAGGCCGACTCCAGCACCTCGCAGGCCTCCAGGTACTGCTCCTCGGTGAGCGCGCCCGTCGCCAGCCGCTCGACGATGGCCTGCGGCTCCACCGAGACGTCGTCGCAGGTCATGCGCAGATATGCACCGGGACGCAGCTCGGGAGTGAAGCCCCGGTGCACGAGCGCCGAGCCGAGCCACCCCACCAGCAACTGACGCACGCGCTGGCGCTGTCCCTCCGGTGACAGCAGCTCGATGCCCGGAGGACGGATACGCTGCCAGAGCGCCCCGCCCTCCTTCAGCAGCCCCGGCAGGTCGCGCAGCGACATGCGGCTCGGGTCGATGGCCGAGCCCGCCCACTGCTTCTGCAGGTCCGGCACGAGTACCTTCTCCGGCAGCTCCTCCCACCGCAGCGCCACCAGCCCCTCGCTGACGGCGCGCTCGAACCACGCCTCCTCCGCTGCCTGCTCGCCCCCGAGCAGCTCCAGACTCCCACTCAGCGGCAGCGAGGGCGTCGCGGCTCCGGAGTCCCCGCCGCGCCCCAGCCCGCGCAGCCGCTCCTCCAGCGGCGGGTGCGAGTCCCACGGAGAGGGCGGCCGCTCCAGCACCTCGCGCAGGCCCTCCTCCACGTCGCGGCGGCGGCGCTCCTCGGCCACGAAGCGGCGGAATCCCTCCAGCATCGGCACGCGCACGCGCTGCTCGAAGAGGGGCACCAATTCATGCGCGAAGTACGCGCCCCACAGGGGCGCCAGCGCATGCACCTTGCGCAGGGCCTCGGCCGTGGGGCGGGGCCCGCAGACCGACGCCGCGAGCGCATCCGCCGCCAGCTCCTGCTGCCGGGACACCGTGCCCGACATGCGCAGGAAGAACCGCCCGTAGAGCTGGAAGGGCACGTCCAGAAAGAAGGCCGAGTCCTCCAGCGAGTCCACCGCCAGGGCAATGGACCTGCGCGTGCGGTACACCCACGGCCCCAGCGAGAGGTCGCCGCCCGTCTGGTGGCCGTACTCGTGCGCCAGGACGGAGGCCAGCTCCTCGCGGTCCAGGAAGGCGAACAGCGGCAGGCCGATGCCCACCACCGGTTCGCGCTTGAGGCCCAGCCAGCGCCGCTCCATGCCGATGAAGGCCGTGGCCTCACCCGACAGGTACACCTTGCGCGGCGCGGCCGTGTGCGCCCGCGTGGCCACCTGGTCGAGCAGCTTGAACAGCTCGGGGAACTCCTCGCGCGACAGGGGCTTCGCGTCGTTGTTCTGACGGCTGAACCAGCCTCGCGGGCGCAGCGCCCACAGCACCGTCACCGCACCCAGGGCCGCCATGATGCCGGCGAGCCCCATGGAGCCGGTGTAGCGCGCCTCGGCGACAGGCACCCAGAGCAGCGCCCCCGCGACGGCGAGCCCCAGCAGCCAGAAGCCCGCCCAGAGGACCACCGTCAGCGCGGCGCGCCGGGCCATGCCCGGAGGATTCACGGACTCCATGACGAAATCGCCTCGCTGACCGGCCCGTGGAGCCAGTCCTCCCGTCGAGCCTGCTCCACCAACCGCTTGCGCTCACCCTCTGGCAGCACCGCGTTGCGCGAGCGAAGGAAGTACGCCGCCGCGCGGAGGTCCGGCGTCAGCTCGCTCATGTCCAGCGAGCCGCTCTCCCCGCGGATGAAGCGCCGGAACCCATCCAGGTCCTCGGGCTGGAGGAACGGGGCGCCGGCGAGGGCGCGCTCACTGTCCGCGGCCCCGGTGCGCACCGCCTCGCCATAGGCCAGCGCCCAGGCCTCTCCGGAGAGCCTGATGAGCTCGTACATCGCCACGCGCGGAGCCACCGCCAGCGCCGCCTTCGGGTCCTTCCCAATCAGCTGCATCAACCGGGTGCCGGGCTGTTCGGGCTCTGCCTTCACCGGCAGGCCGGCACGCACCCGCAGCCAGTCGAACTCCTCGCCTTCGTCCTTGCCCTCACTCTCGAGCGCGGCGACGAGCGCGTCAGGATGGCCCTGGCCCATGTGCGCCGTGACGAGCGCGTAGAGCTCGGCGCTCGTGGCCCGCGTGCGAGGATGGTCGGACTTGAAGAACTGCTTCAGCAGCTCGAGCGCCTCCTCCGAACGCCCGAGCGCCACGAGCGCGGTCGTCTGTGCTCCGAGGACCTCCGCCGCATCCTTCTCATTCTCGGCGCGCAGCTGCGAAAAGCTTCGCGTCGTTCCCTCCCAGTCCCCGGCGAGGTAGCGGCCATGGGTCACCGCCCGCAGGAGGTTGGCGTCCTTCGGGAAGCGCGCGACGTGCTGCTCCATGGCGCGCAGGCCCTCGGCGCCGCGCAGCAGGCGGGCATGGAGGTACTGGGCGGTCGGCGAGTCCGGCGCCGCCCCGGCGCGCTCGGCGTACTCGGCGGTGATGGCCTCGAGCTGGCCATTGCGCTGGGCGGCCCACTGGTACGTGCGGTGGTTGTCGGAGTCGTCCGGGCGCGCATCCCGCCACGCCTTCGCGACCCGTGCGGCCTCCGGCGGGCCCGCGGCAATCGCCGCCTGGAACGCAAGCGATGCCTGCTCCCCGGCCCACCCCGACATACGGGCCTCCGCCTCGGTGAAGGGCAGCGCCTGGCCCAGCTTGTCATTCTGCGCCAGGTACTTGAAGCACACCTGGAGCGGGGGCTCCTCCGGCATCGCGATGCCCAGCTGGCTGCGCGCGACATGGCTGCTGCCCTTCGGGATGCTGAGCGTGTCGGGCGGCTCCTTGAAGACGTAGTCCACCTCGCCCAATTCGACGACGCGCTGCCCGCAGAACACCGTCGGCTTCTCCCCGCTCGCGTCCGGATTGGACCGCTCGGAGTAGACCACCCGCGCCAGGTAGAGCGGCATGGCGCCCGCGATGTTCCACGCCAGCACGCCCGGATGCGACGTGACGTTCAGCTCCGTCGCGTCCACTTCCGCGCCGCCGCGCGTGACGGCGTGCACCGGCTGCGTGCCCATGGGCACGGTGATGGTGGCCACCTGGCGCGAGGGCACCTCCTGCGTCGTGCCACCCAGAGTGACAGTCAAGGGCTCCTCGAAGCCGTTGGCCACGTACACGTCGCGGTAGAGCGAGGCATGGAAGGCCCGCGCCGCGCCGGTGGCCACCAGGGCGATGACGGAGAGCGCCACCGCGCGGCTCCACATCCACGGCAGCGTCCCCAGCGGCACGCGCGCGAAGAACGTCCAGGAACGGCTCATCGGGCCGCTGCCCTCGCCCGGACGCACCACGTAGGCGCCCAGCGGGAGCAGTGGGAGCACGAAGAGCGCGACCAGCGCGTGCGTCGCGATGGAGGTACCGTCGTGCGGGTCCGGCTCCGCGTCGCCCAGCATGGTGGCGCCGAAGCCGTTGAGGGTGCCGAGGAAGAGGCTCTTGCCCTTGAGCGGCCGCGCGAAGAGGCGGCGACGGCGCAGCAACGTGTCGAGCACCTCACGGTGCGAGCGCAGCCTCCCGAGCCATCGCGCCCACATGAGCGCCCGGTACACCTTGAACGGGTCGCCGCGCTCCACCGCCCGGCGCACCTTCGCGTCCTCGCACAACGCCCGCAGCTCCGGAATGCGCTGGAGCAGCCCCGATGGGTCTTCAATCATCATCACTGACACTCTCTGTCTGCTGATTCCCTGGCGCGCGTACGGCGCCGCCGGCACCCAACGACAGACTACCCACAAAGCAGGCCCTCTTGAGGAGCCCCCCTCCCCGCGAGGCCAGACGCCGTGTCCTGCAATTCGCGGACTACCCGCATGATGGAACCGTGATGAAGCGCGGAGCGCCTCGTGCGGAACGCGGCGGGCGTCTTCCGGAATATGGCCACCTCCCGATTCACCGAGGTGGCACCGATGCAATCCCTCTCTCGCAGCCTGCTCTGCGGTCTCCTGATGATGGCCGCACCCGCCGTGGCCCAGCCGGATGCCGGTACGGGCTCCAGCGTCATCATCGGTACCGTCGTCGAAGTACAGGCGCGACTGCCTCTTCCTGGCGTCGTCGTCACCGCGACCTCTCCCAATCTCCAGGACGAGCAGGTCGCGGTCACCGACGCGCAGGGCAACTACCGGATTCCGCGGCTCCCGCCGGGCGTCTACACGCTCCGATTCGAGGTGGAGGAGCACAAGACGTACGCGCGCGAAAACGTCCAGTTGCGTCCCAACCGCACCATCCGTGTGAATGTGGAGCTGCTCCCCGAGTCGCTCGGTGAGGTCATCGGGCTCATGGGTGGCCCGCCGACCATCGACGTGGGCTCCACGACCACGGGCGTCAACGTGGATCAGGAGTTCATCAAGCGCATCGCCGTGGCCCGTCCGGGCGGCAATGTCGGCGCGGCCCACGCCTTCGAGTCCCTGGCCGAAGTGGCGCCTGGCGCCCAGGCGGACAGCTACGGCGTGTCCATCAACGGCGCGACCTCGCCCGAGAATGGCTACGTGGTGGATGGACTGTCCACGTCCGAGCCCGCCTTCGGCATCAACGCGAGCCCCCAGGTGACGGGCTTCCCTTCCGCACCCGCGTCCCGGGTTCGCGCGTCCGAGCACACCGCGCCGCCCAAGGAGGGCTCCTTCTTCGACATGTACTTCAAGGGGTACGGGGTGAACCCGAAGGTGACGGCGGAGGAGGAGCGCTTCTCCACGTTCTCCGTGGACACGGACACGGCCGCGTACACGCTGACGCGCGCGTACCTGGAGCGCGGGGCCCTGCCAGACGAGCAGGCCGTGCGCGTGGAGGAGTTCATCAACAGCTTCGACTACGGCTACGCGGCGGAGCCGGACGCGCCCTTCAGCGTCCACGTGGAGGGCTTCCCGTCCCCGGCGCGCAAGGGCTACCAGGTGGTGCACATCGGCGTGAAGGCGCGCGAGGTGAGCCGCGCGGAGCGCAAGCCGAGCCACCTCGTCTTCGTCATCGACGTGTCTGGCTCCATGGAGGGTGAGGAGCGGCTCGGACTGGTGAAGCGGGCGCTGCGGCTGCTGGTGGACGCGCTGGACGAGCGAGACAGGGTGTCCATCGTCGTCTATGGCTCCGAGGCGCGCCTGGTGCTCGGGCCGACGAATGCGACACAGAAGCAGAAGCTGCTGAGCGCCATCGACAGCGTGTCGAGCGAGGGCTCCACGAATGCGCAGCAGGGGCTGGAGCTGGGCTACGCGCTCGCGGCGAAGCACGTGGTGAAGGGGAGCATCAACCGCGTCATCCTCTGCTCGGACGGGGTGGCGAACAACGGCATCACCGACGCGGATGGCATCTGGGCGCGGGTGAAGGAGCACGCGTCGCGGGGAATCACGCTGTCCACGGTGGGCTTCGGGATGGGGAACTACAACGACGTGCTGATGGAGCGGCTGTCGCACGTGGGCGAGGGGAACTACGCGTACGTGGACCGGCTGGAGGAGGCGCGGCGCATCTTCGTGCAGAACCTCACGGGGACACTGCAGGTGGTGGCGAAGGACGTGAAGCTGCAGGTGGAGTTCGACCCGAAGGCCGTCGTGAGCTACCGGCTGCTTGGCTATGAGAATCGGCTGCTGACGAAGGAGCAGTTCGCGGATGACCGCGTGGACGCGGGCGAGGTGGGCGCGGGGCACGCCGTCACCGCGCTGTACGAGGTGAAGCTGCGCGAGCCCTCCGAGTCCTTCGGCACGCTGCGCATCCGCTACAAGGCGCCGGAGGGTGGGGACTCGAAGTTGATGGAGAAGCCGCTGCCGTCATCGCTGGTGCGCACGGCGTATGGCCGGGCCGCTCCGCCCACGCGGCTGTCGTACGTGGCGGCGGCATTCGCGGAGAAGCTCCGCGGCTCGTACTGGGCGCGGCCGCTGACCTGGGACGGGCTGGTGTCGCTGTGGGAAGAGGTTGGCCAGCCGCTGAAGGGCCGGGCGGATGTGACGGAGCTGGGGGCGCTGATCCGCAAGGCCGGCGCCCTGGACCGGCGCGAGGACCGGTTCGAGCGCTTCGCCCCCGTGAGCACCATGGACTTCGACCGGGTGCCCACGGTTCCTTGAGGTGGGAGCAGGTGGGCAACTGCCCCTGCCTGGGTCTGCACAAAACTAAAATGTGGTTTTAGTTTCGTGCGAGTCGAGGGTGGTTCCTTGCACGAAACTAAAATGGTTTTTAAGTTTTGTGCGTGGAGAGCGAGCAGGTACGACATGGACCCAGCTGGGACCGGCTCTTCGAGTTCGCCGTGGCGCAGGCGGGCCTCTTCACGACGAAGCAGGCGGCGGAGGCGGGGTACTCGCCCCAGTTGCTGGTCCACTACGTGCGGATCAAGCGCATCGTCCGGGTTCAGAGAGGGGTGTACCGATTGGTGCACTACCCGCTGGCCGAGGATGAGGAGTACGTCACCCTGTGGCTCTGGTCGGAGCACCAGGGCGTCTTCTCCCACGTGACGGCACTCTCCATGCAGGGGCTGTCGGACGTGCTGCCTTCACGCGTCCACATGACCCTGCCCCTGGCCTGGAAGAAACGACGGCTTCGCGTCCCTTCCGGCGTCATCCTTCACTACGCCGACCTTCCAAAGGCCGACCGGACCTGGTGGGGCTCGGTGCCCATGACCACGACCCGCCGGACCTTGAGCGACTGTGCCGCCACGCATCTATCGCCCGAGTTCCTGCTCCAGGCCTTCCACCAGGCGCTGCACCGGGGCAAGGTCGCCCGGTCGGATGTCCAGGACGTGGAACAGGTACTGAAGCCCTACCTGGTCCCTGCGTGACGGCGCGCGGATATGCGTCCCCAGTCGCGTTCAAGCAGGCCCTGGAGCAACGCCTGCGGTCCGCATCGCGGGACGGGCAGGAGCTCGTCCGCCGCCGCCAACGGCTCGTGTTCGAGCGCTTTCTCGCGCGTGTCGGTCAAGTCTTCGGCGATGCCGTGACGCTGAAGGGCGGACTGGTGTTGGAGCTCCGAATCGAGCGTGCACGAGCCACCAAGGACGTCGACCTGCGCCTCACCGGCACGCCGGCGGGACTGCTCACACGGCTCCAGACGGCGGGGCAGCTCGAGCTGGGTGACTTCATGCAGTTCGAGGTGCACTCCGATGCGAACCACCCCGAGCTCCAGAATGAGGGCATGAAGCACGAGGGCTTCCGCTTTCGTGCCGAATGCCAACTTGCGGAGAAACGCTATGGCGAGGTCTTCGGCGTCGACGTGGTGCTCGACGACCCGCGCCTGGATGAGCCCGAGTTCATCGTCGCACCGGACGTGCTCGGCTTTGCGGGAGTCGCGCCGCCTCGAGTACGTCTCTACCCGGTGGCGGCACACATCGCGGAGAAGCTCCACGCCTATACGCTTCCACGCTCGCGCCCGAACTCGCGTGTGAAGGACCTGCCAGACCTCGCGTTGCTTGCCGGCGTCGGAGTGCTGGAGGCATCCCGGATTCAGGCCGCCCTCGCGGAGACCTTTGGCATCCGCGACACGCACCCGCTTCCGGCCTCAACACCATCCCCGCCCGATACGTGGCTCCAGCCGTACGCGGACCTGGCACACGAGAACGCCCTCCCCTGGAAGACACTCCAAGAGGTCACCACGGTGGTGCGGGCCTTCCTCGACCCGGTGCTCGCGGGAGACCACGACCTGCACTGGGAGCCCGGCTCGTGGTGCTGGCGGCCTCGCCCGTGATGGAACCGTGATGAAGACACGAGCCCCGCATGAAGCTCGCGGGGCGCGTCGCAGGAATCATGGACACCTCTCGCTCCACCGAGGTGCTCCACCATGAAGCTCTCCGCCCCCTACGTGCTGTGCAGCCTCCTGCTCCTCTTCGCCGTGCCCGTGCTCGCCCAGTCCGAGGCGCCCGCGCAGCCCGACACCCGCACGGGCATGTTCATCGGCACCGTCATCGACGTGAAGACGCGGAAGCCCGCCTCGGACGTGGTCGTGATTGCCTTCTCGCCGAACCTGCACATCGAGCGCGCCACCCTGACCGATGAGCACGGCAACTTCCGCATGCCCCTGCTCCCCCCGGGCATGTACACCCTGCGCTTCGAGCACCCCGACTACGAGCTCTACCAGCGGCCGGACATCCAGCTCCGCCCCGCCCGCACCGTGCGCGCGAGAGTGGAGCTGCTCGCGCGTCCGCCCGTCACCGAGTCCGAGCCCGTCGTGAACCGGCGCTGACGCCTCAGTCCGCCAGCGGCATGCCCCAGTCCGGCTGCCCGCGCTCGTTGAGCAGCCAGCGGTACACCTCCAGCACCTGCTCGGCCTTCGCCTTCCACGTGAAGTACTTGAAGACGCGCTCCCGGGCGCGCTCACCCATGGGGCGGATGACGGACGGGTCCGCCGCCAGCTTCGCCAGCACCTCGCGCACCCGCACCACGATTTCCTCCGGCGTCCCCATCTGAATCGCGAAGCCCGTCGCCGGGCTCACGATTTCTCCCGGCCCGCCGTAGTCCATCACAATCGGAACCAGCCCCAGCGCCATCGCCTCGCACACCACCGCGCCGCCGAACTCGCGCACGCTCGGGAAGCCGAAGACGTGGTTCTTCGCCAGCCGCCCCTGCAGCTCCTGGTGCTTCACCCACCCGGCGAACGTCACCCCCGCCTCAATCCCCTCCCGCGCCGCCTGCGCCTTCAGGTTCGGCATCTCCTGCCCGTCGCCGATGTACTCCAGCACCACCTTGCCCTCGCGGATGAGCGGCGCCGCCGCCTCCATCAGCATGGCCATGCCCTTGTACGGCACGAAGCGCCCCACGAAGGCCACCCGCAGCGGCAACTCCACCGGGCCCTCCGACTTCGCCGAGCCGAAGCGCCGCGTGTCGATGGCGTTCTCCGGGATGTACACCGTCTTCGACTGCCACTTCTCCGCCACCTGCCCCCGCGTCGCCCGCGAGCCCGTCAGGATGGCCGACGCGTTCTCCCGCGTGGACTTGTAGAAGGGCATCAGCTTGTAGATGTCACGCACGTAGCTGAGCCACTCCTTCTCCCGCCGCCGCGCGCCGCCAAAGCCCTTGGGCCACGGCAGGCCGCCGTTCATCGGCCCCATCAGGAAGGGCACCCCGGCCGCCTTGCAGCGCGCCGCCAGCGTGCTCGGCGTGGTGGGGCTGATGGGCGTGTAGCGGTGCACCAGGTCGAACTCCTTCGCCTGGATGCGTGCGCCGAAGCGCTGCCAGAGCACCTCCTCGAAGTAGTAGTACGGCAACGCGCTCAGCGCCGTGGCCGTCGTCCAGCCCACGCCCGCGCTGCCGCGCAAGAGCTGCCCCACCTTGTCGAGCGGCTTCTCCACCGGCGTCGAGTCCAAGGCTGTAAAGCCCGCGCCCTCCTGCACCCCCTGCTTGAGGATGTTCTCCCGGTTGCGCACGTGGGTGACGAGGTGGACGTCCGCCACCTCGGTCAGCGCGCGGTAGAGCGACCACCCTTCCAGCGGGACGCTCACCCAGTCGGGGTTGCACAGCTCGGCAATCAAAAGGACGCGAGGACGGGAAGCAGGCATACGTGCCGCTTCATCTATCCCAACCCGACCTCCAGATGTAGCCTCCTGCCGCCCACGATGTACTCCCCCGAGCGCCCACCCTACCTGCGCTACCTCGCGCTCCTCGGCTTCCTGGTGCTGGCCACCGTGGGAGGGGGCATCATCCACCCCATCGTCGCCCTGGCCCCCGTGCTGGGCGTCGCCGTGGTGTGGGTCATCCTCAAGGTACCCGTCCGCTACCCCGTCTTCGTGGTGACGTACCTGACGCTGGCCGTGGACTACGTCGCCGAGCGCCCCCAGTCCGGCCTCTGGGAGTCCCCGCTGTACCCCCTCGGGGAGCTGCTGTTCGCCCAGCTCAGCTACATCACCAAGATTGGAGCCCTGCGCTTCCCCCTCATCGACGTGCTCATCGTCGGGCTGATGGGGCTGGCCATGTACCGGAAGGTGGTGGGGTCCAAAATCGACCCGCCGACGCCGCCCATGCCCCGGCCGCTCATCGCCGTGACGGCGCTGTCACTCATCGCCCTCTTGTTCATGGAAGTGCGCGGCGTCGTCCGGGGCGGGGACTTCAAGCAATCGCTCTGGCAGTGGCACCAGGCCGCGATGATGCCGTTCATCGTGGCCATGTATCACTACGCCCTGCGCGGGCCGCAGGACTGGCCCATCATCGCGAAAATCGTCATCGCCGCCGGCATCACCAAGGCGCTGGTGGGCAGCTACTTCGCGCTCGTCATCATCCCCGCCCTGGGCATCTTCGTGGAGTACACGACGTCCCACTCGGACTCGATGACGTTCATCTTCTGCATGCTGGTGGTGTTCATCCGCTTCATCGAGCAACCCAAGGCGGCGCACATCATCCGGGGCCTGGCCGTCATCGCCATCATCGTCACGGGGATGATTTTCAATGACCGGCGCCTGGCCTACGTCAGCCTCGTGGGCTGCCTGCTGGCCGCCTTCCTCATCAACCCGTGGACGCCGCTCAAGCGCTTCCTCGTGCGGACGTTGCCGTTCATCGCTCCGTTCCTCATCGTCTACATCGCGGTGGGGTGGAACCGGCCCACGGGCATCTTCGGGCCGGTGGACACCATCAAGTCGCTGATTGAAGGCCAGGGCGGCGAGGGCAACCTGGACTACCGGGACATCGAGAACCTGGACCTGATTGCCACCTGGGCCCAGTTCCCCCTCCTGGGCACGGGGTACGGCCACGAGTTCCTGCTGCCGGTGCCGCTGCCGGACATCGCCTTCGTCTTCCCGCAGTACCGCTTCCACCCCCACGACTCGCTGCTGGGGCTGTTCGCCTTCGGAGGGATGCTCGGCTACACGGGCGTGTGGCTGTACCTCGTGGTCACCGTGTACCTGGCCGTGCGCGCGTACCACCGGAGTCCCGTCTCCGAGGACCGTGCGTGCGCGCTCATCATCGTGGGCATCACGGCCGCGTACATCAATCAGGTGTTCGGAGACATGGGCATCATCTCGTACATCTGCACGTTCCACATCTCGGTCTGCGTGGCCATGGCGGGCAAGCTGGCCGTGCTGTCGGGGGCGTGGCCCATGCCGAACAGCACGCTGCTCTCGCTGTCGCCGTCCGCCCCCGTTCCGCCGCCCGGCGCCATCTCCTTCCCGAACCCGGAAGGGGCCGCGGCGGCGTCCGGCACCCACAAGGCGTCGTGAGCGCTAGAGCAGCGTGCCGCGGAGGACGACCTCGGCGGTGGTGAAGTAGATGACCAGCCCGCTGACGTCCACGAGGGTGGCCACGAAGGGCGCGGAGGCGCTCGCCGGGTCGAAGCCCAGCCGCCGCAGGATGAACGGCAGCATGGAGCCGGACAGCGTCCCCCACATCACCACGCCCAGCACGGACACGCCGACGGTGATGGCCACCCGCGTGGCGTGCTCGCCGTAGCTGTGGAAGAGGGACTGCCACACCAGGATGCGTATCAGGCCCACCACGCCCAGCACTCCGCCGAGCGCGAGCCCGGACAACACCTCGCGCCGCATGACACGCCACCAGTCCTTGAGGCGCACCTCGGCCAGCGCCAGCGAGCGGATGATGAGCGTGGAGGCCTGGCTGCCCGCGTTGCCTCCCGAGGAGATGATGAGCGGCACGAAGAGGCTGAGGACGACGGCGCGGGCAATCTCCGCCTCGTAGCGGGACATGGCGGTGGCGGTGAGCATCTCCGACACGAAGAGCACCAGCAGCCAGCCAGCGCGCTTCTTGAGCATGGCGACGAAGCCCACCTCGAAGTAGGGCGCGTCGAGCGCCTCCATGCCACCGACCTTCTGGATGTCCTCGGTGGCCTCCTCCTGGACGACGCTGACGATGTCGTCCACGGTGACGATGCCCTTCATGTGCCCCTGGGCGTCCATGACGGGGATGGCCGCGAGGCCGTGCTCCGCGAAGAGGCGGCCCACCTCCTCCTGGTGCGTCTCCTCCGTCACGGTGACGAGGTCCGTGCGCATCACGTCCCGCACCACCTTGCCCGGCGCGGCCTGGAAGAGCTGGCGCAGGGAGACCACGCCCAGCAGGTGCTGCTCCGCGTCCTGCACATAGCCGTAGTAGACGGTCTCCACCTTCTCGCGGGCCTGCTTGCGCAGGTAGCTGAGCGCCTCGTCGATGCTCGACTCCGGCCGCACGCGCACGAAGCGGGGGTTCATCAACCCGCCCGCGGCGTCCTCCGCGTAGGCCAGCAGCGCCTGCACCTCGCGGCGGGAGGTGTCGTCGAGCAGGCCGAGGAAGGTGCCGCGCTCGTCCGGAGGCAGGTACTGGATGACGTCCGCCGCGTCGTCGGGCGCGAGCACCCGCATCCACGTGCGCCTCTCCCCGGGCAGCAGCGCCAGCAGCAGCCCGGCCTGCTCCTGCGAGGACAGGGAGAGGAAGAAATCATCCACGCTCGCGGGGGGCAGCAGGCGGAAGCCCTCCACCCTGTCGCGGGGTGACAGCACCGCCCACGCGTCCCGCAGCTCGTCTTCGAGGATGGGCTCCGTCTCGGGACTCAAGGTCGCCTCCCTCCACCCGCGCGGCCGGGCAACGCCTGCGCATGTGGCGCCTTCAAGCACGGGAGGCACCGGGAGGGAACCGTTTCGCGCCGTGCGGACTCGCTGTGTCCTGATGGGGACGGACCGTGCGGACGGGTGGAGTCGTTGGAGCAGCGAGCAGGCAGGCGGGGCTGCCCCTGCTTCAGGGCACGGCCACCACGCCGCGCACGGGGGCGGGCGCGGCCACGGCGCCGGGCACGAGCAGGTGCTCCAGCTCCAGGTCGATGTGCTTCGCCTCGGGGATGGCCCGGCGCACGTCGGCCTCGATGGCGTCGATTTCCTCGCTCAGCGCGCGGATGAGGAATGCGGCCACGCCGCTCAGGGCGTGGGTGCGCGCCTCACCGGACGCGGGCAGGGCCGACACCGGCAGCGCCTCGGCGAGCCTCGCGGCGACGAAGGCCTCACTGAAGCGCACCTCCGCCTTGAACACGAAGGTCTCCGGGGTGAGTTGCCGCGTCTTCACGTCGTGGATGTCCGCCACGCTGCCGCGCGCGCGCACCACGTTCACGAAGCGGAGCTCGGTCTCCTCGGGCACCGCGCGGCCGAGCAGCAGCGCGCGGTTCTCCACCACGAGGTAGATGGCAATCAGGCCCAGCAGCAGCCCCACGATGATGGACGCCGTCGCGTCCCAGACGGGGTTGCTGGTGAAGTACGCGAGACTGATGCCCACCGTGGCCAGCACGAGCCCGAGCACCGCCGCGCCGTCCTCCAGGAGGATGGCCACCGTCGCGGGGTCCGCCTTCTCGCGCACGTAGCGGAAGAAGGGCTGGCCGGCCGCGGCCTTCAGCGTGGAGCGCACGGCGAAGACGAGCACTCCGCCCTCGATGAGGAAGGAGAAGCCCAGCACCGCGAAGGTGCTGGGGCCAATCTCGGGCGTGTGCGGGTGCAGGAGCGACTGGATGCCGTGGTAGACGGTGACGCCGCAGCCCACGAAGAAGATGCCCGACGCGGACAGGATGCCGAAGATGAAGCGCTCCCCGCCGTAGCCGTAGTGGAAGGCCGCGTCGCGCTCGCGCGAGCCGCGCTTGAGCCCCAGGAACAGCAGCACCTGGTTGCCCGTGTCGGCCGCCGAGTGGATGGCCTCCGACAGCATCGCCCCCGAGCCGGACAGCAGGAAGGCGAGGAACTTCACGACGGTGACGAGCGTGTTGCCGCTCAGCGCGACGAGGACGGACGTGAGGGACGAGGCGGGCGCGGCCATGGACCTGCTGTCGGGTGGAAAGTGGGGGCCCAGGGTACCACGCAGGGGTGAAGCCAGCCCCCGCGCTCAGCCCCTCGGCAGCACGACGTGGAACGTGCTGCCCTCGCCCTCGCGGCCGGAGGACTCCGCCCAGATGCGCCCGCCATGGCGCGCGACGATGCCTCGCGAAATCGCCAGCCCCAGCCCCAGCCCCCCGTAGGAGATTCCGTGCGCGCGGCTGAAGCGCTCGAAGATGCGCTCCAACTGCCCCGCCGGAATCCCCAGCCCCCGGTCCATCACCTCCACGTGCACCTGCCCCGGCTCCTCGCGCACCGTGAGCCGCACCGGCCCACCCCCGGGGGAGTAGCGCAGCGCATTGGCCACCAGGTTGGTGAACACCTGGTCCAGCCGCTCCCGGTCTCCCCGCAGCACCAGCGACTCCGGCGCCTCCACGTCGATGCGGTACTCCTCCGGCAGCGGCTGGAAGTGCTCCACCACCTCGCGCAGCAGCAGCCCCAGGTCCACCTCACCGGGCTCCAGGCTCAGCTCGCCCCGCTGGAGCCACCCCACGTCCAGCAGGTTCTCCACCACGCTCGCCATGCGATTGACGCTGCGGTGGATGCCTCGCAGCGCCTTGTCCACCGCCGGCTCCACCTCCGGCCCCGCCTTCACCTTCGCCAGGTGCGCATAGCTCCGCGCCGCCTGCAGCGGCGTGCGCAGCTCGTGCGCCGCCATGGTGAGGAACATGTCCTTGGCCTCGCTGGCCGCCCGCAGCACCTCCACCGCCCGCCGCGCGTCGTCGATGTCCGTCGCCGTGGCTATCCACCCGACGAGCTGGCCCTCCTCGTCCCGCTCGGGCAGCGTGCGGCCCAGGAACCAGCGGTACTCGCCGTCCTTCGCCCGCCGCAGCCGGTACTCCGCCTCCAGCGGCTGCCCCGTGCGCAGCGACGCCGACCAGGCGTCCTGGACGCGCGGCAGGTCCTCCGGATGCATGAAGCGCCGCATCTCCTCGAGCCGCCGCGCCTGCTGAGGCGTCAGCCCCGCGTACTCCAGCCACCCCCGGTTGGCGTAGCTGATGGTGCCGTCCACCAGCAGCGCCCAGACGAGCTGCGGCATCGAGTCCACCAGCCGCCGGAAGCGCTGCTCGCTCTGGCGCTCCAGGACGTGCCGCTCACGCTCCCACAGCGCCGCCTCCTGCGCCTGCAGGCGCTGCTGCTGGCGGTACAGCGCGACGAAGGCCTCCACCTTCCAGCGCAGCACGTCCGGGTTGAAGGGCTTCACCACGTAGTCCGCCGCGCCCGTCGCGTAGCCGTGCACCAGGTGCGCCTCGTCGCGGCTGTGCGCGGTGAGGAAGATGATGGGCGTGTAGCGCGTGCGCTGCCGCTGGCGGATGAGGCGCGCCGTCTCGAAGCCGTCCATCCCCGGCATCTGCACGTCGAGCAACAGGAGGGCGAAGTCCTCGCGCAACAGCCACCGCAGGGCCTCGGGGCCCGAGGTCGCCCTCACCAGCCGCTGACCGAGCGGCTCCAGGATGGCCTCCAGGGCGAGCAGGTTCGCCTCGTGGTCGTCGACCATGAGGATGCTCGTGGGAGACGGCGCGGCCCGGACGGAGGCACTCGCGGTGAGCTGCTGGGAGCCTTCCAACGACATCGCCTCCTTTCTGGCTTTGAACCCTCGCGGTAATCAGCACCGGACCTCCCGACAACGGGCCCCCGAGACTCCGGCCCGGTGGCGGACGAGGCGGGAAGGACTGCCCGGTCAGGTCCCCCAATCATGACGCCAGCCTCCGAGTGGGGCCAGTCCATGACCGCATCCCGGCAGTCCTGCCGGGGCCTGCCGCACACCGGGAGCAGGAAGGCTCCACGGGAATGCGGCCCCTTCTCCGAGCGAGCACGCCGAAGAGGGGCAGCACCCACCGTGCGGGGAAGCGTCCAGGCCGCGCGTCACGGGTTCCCCGGCTCGCCTGGGCGAGACGTCATGGGAATGAGGCCGCCTCCGGCCTGCGTCGGTCCGGCGCCACGTTCGCCACGGCCACTTGCCCGATGAACGTTCCCCACCGTGCTCTCGAAGATTCAGGTGTCACTCCATTGCCGGGGTGACACCGAAGAGGGGGAACAGCCATGGGCAACACCATCAATGGACCGCAGGTCCCGCCATCCACGTCGGGGGACGTGGCCCGGCGCGCGGCCGAGGAAGCCGCCCGGCGCGCGGCGGCGGAAGCAGCTCGACGTGCCGCGGAGGAGGCCGTCCGGCGTGCCGCGGAGGAAGCCGCCCGGAAGACGGGCCGGCCCCAGGACACCTTCACCTCGCGACGTCCCCAGTCCCGAGCGCTCGACCTGGGCTCGGAGCCCGCCGCCACCACGCGCTCGAACATCGACCCGGCGCGGGTCTCCATGCCCGAGGCGGACGGCTTCAGCGGCGACCGCGCCCGCTCCGCCATCCGGACGGCCGCGCGCGACAACGCGGTCATTCCCCAGGGCGCGAACATCGCCGAGGCGAATGCCATCCGCGAGGAAGCCGCGAATGCCGCCCTCGCGAAGTACGACGCCTACCTCGCGGCCCAGCCCGCGGACCTCCCGTCCGACGAGCGCGCGCGCCGCGCCGCCGTCCTCACCCGCGCCGACCTCATCTCCGAGCGCGCCATGGCGGGCGTGACGGACTTCTCCCGCAACGAGTACCTCATCCTCTTCGAGGCCGTGGAGCTGCGCACGGGCGTCCCCGCCGACATCCTCAAGGCCTACACCTTCGGCGAGGCCCAGGCGCGCTACTACCAGGACCCCTACCCGCGTCAGTTCCTGGAGCCGGAGGACCAGTACCGGAACCTGAACGGAGACGGCTACCCGCAGCTGTGGACCCAGGTCCAGGGCGAGAACGGCTGGCCCACCATCCAGGTCAACGGCCAGCAGGTGCCCGTCAACATCGGCTGGGATGCGGGCGTCAAGCAGGGAGACCGCACCACCGGCGACACACTGGGGCTGGGGCTCACGCAGCTCACCTTCCCCACGGTCACCATCGCCGCGTCCGTGGACGTCTATCAGAACGGCCAGCGCATCCAGGGCACCGCCGCGGACCCCTTCCCGGCGGACGCCAACCTCACGCTGCAGATGCCGGACATCGACATCGCCCGCGCGGTGCAGGACCCGTATTACAACCTGATGGTCTTCGCGAACCTCACGCTCTACAAGGCGCAGCAGGTCTACCCGAACGCCATGCCGTCGGCGGAGGACGCCGCGCGGGGCGTGGGCACGCAGCAGACGCCCTTCGGCCCCATGCTGACCTCGTGGCCCGGGCTGGACGCCGCCCAGCCCGACTGGGCGCTGCTGGTGGCCTTCAACAAGGGCTGGACGGAGGCCCAGTCCCGCGCCTTCAACAACGGCACCAAGACGGCCGACCAGATCTACCGGGAGATTGCCGACAACTTCCTCGCGCTCATCAACAACCCCGGCAGCACCAACGGCCTCTATCCGCCCGCGCGAGCAGACCAGCCGCCCCGCGACCACTCGTTCATCTCCCAGTCCCCGGACCTCTATTCCGCGGGCTGAGCCAGGCGGCGCCGGGCGCCCACGTGGCGCCCGGCCGGCCCCCTCCCCCACGAGAAGCCCGCGAAATCCCTGGGAGCAGGGCAACCAACACCCGCTCTCCTGCCCGCCCGGGCAGGTCGTTGGGCCCCCGCCACGCGTTGCGCTATACCGGGCGCCTCCCCATGGCCGCCGACTCCAGCGCACCCTCCAGTCCCGCGGATGCCGCTCCGCCCGACAGCTCCGTGCCATCTCCGGAGCTGCAACGGCTGTGGTTCGCGCTCGAGCGCCGCGCCTGGTCCTACCTCACCATCGTCCCCGCCCAACCCGGCGGGCCCGCGCTCGAGGCCGCCACCGCCATCCTCGAGGCCGGCGCGCCCTACGCGTACTCGCAGAAAATCCACCTCCAGGACGCCACCGGCATCTCCCCCGGAGACGCCACGCGCCTCGTCGTGCAGTTGCGCGAGCGCGTCGCCCAGGGTGAGCGCGTCGTCGTCGTCCTCGACTCCCTCCTCACCCACCCCGCCAGCCTGCCCCTGGCGCTCGCCTCCGACGGCGTCCTGCTCTGCGTCGGGCTCGGTGACACGGAGTTCAGCGCCGCCCGGAAGACGATGGAGTACGTGGGCGCGGAGCGCTTCGTGGGCAGCGTCATCTTCCCCAAGGCCAAGAAGAAGAAGGCCAAGGCCGCGCAGGACAAGAAGAAGAAGCCATGACCGCCGCCTCCACACCCCGCCTCAGCGTCGTCATCGCCACCTACAACCGGCTGCCGCTCATCACCCGCCTGCTGTGGCAGCTCGCCGGCCAGACGCTCCCGCCCGAGCAGTTCGAAGTCGTGGTCGTGGACGACGGCTCGAAGGAGCCCGTGCGCGAGCCGCTGCTCGAGCAGAAGCTCCCGTACAGCCTGCGCGTGGAGGTGCAGCAGAACGCCGGCGCCGCCGCCGCGCGCCACCGGGGCGTCATCGCCGCGCGCGGTGAGGTCGTCCTCGTCACCGATGACGACATGCAGGTGGCCCCGGACTTCCTGGAGCGGCACCTGGCGCACCACCCGCCCGGCTCGCGCCACGTGGTGCTCGGCCGCATCCGCCCGGACCCGTCCATTGGCGACATGCCGCTGTTCGAGCGCTGGTACGCGTACCTCAACGGCCGCATGGCCGACGAGCTGTCCGCCCCCGGCGCCCGCGCTCGCGGCAACCACCTCTACACCGGCAACGTGTCCTTCCACCGCGCCGACTACGTGGGCGTGGGCGGGTTCGACAAGTCCCTGGGCCAGTCCGAGGACGTGGAGCTGGGCGTCCGCCTGGAGAAGGCCGGCTGCACCTTCGTCTTCGCCAGCGACGCGTACGTGCTGCACGGCAGCGACCACGTGTCCTTCGAGCGCTGGCTCAAGCGCGCCAACCGCTACGGCATGTTCGACACGCAGGTGGCGCGCAAGCACCCGGACCGGCGCGGCCTCAATCCGTGGCGCCTGCTCTTCGAAACCAACCCGCTGGCCCGCCCGCTGCTCGCCGCCACCGTCGTCGCCCCCGAGGCCACGCGCGTGCTGACGAACACGGTGATGAACGTGGCGAAGACGGCGGACAAGCTGGGGCTGGAGAAGGCCGCCTTCGCCGGCACCTCCGTGGCGTACGGCATGGAGTACCTGCGCGGCGCCCGCAACGAGGCCGGCGGCTGGACGGGCGTCGCCCGCGAGGTCGCCCGCTACCTGCAAGGGCGAGAGGACTGAGTGGGCACCATGAAGCTCAAGACGTCGATGATTGGCTCGCTCGTCACGGACGCGCTGGAGCTGGCGAAGGCCGCGAATGGCTCCTCGGACGCGAAGTCCATCGCCCGGGTGGTGCTGACCAGCGACTCGTACCGGATTACCGCGCTCAACCGCGCCCGCGAGGCGGCGCTCACGTACCGGATTCCCCTGCTCAACCACGTGCTGCGCGTGACGCAGACGGCGGTGATGGGGATTGAAATCGGCAAGGACGTCACGCTCGGCAGCGGCGTGTACTTCGTGCACAGCCTGGGCGTCGTCATCGGCGGCGACGCGAAGATTGGCGACCGCGTGCGCTTCTACGGCAACAACACCGTGGGCACCGCGAAGGACAACGGCTACCCCGTCATCGAGGATGACGTGTGGATTGGCGCCGGGGCGCGCATCCTCGGGCCGGTGCGCATCGGCGCGCGCTCGCGGATTGGCGCGAATGCGGTGGTGCTCCAGGACGTTCCTCCCGACAGCGTGGCCGTGGGCATTCCCGCCCGCATCTTCCCGCGCAAGGACCAGGACGACGTCGCGCTCTGAGGCGCTGCTGCCGGGGGAAGGAAGCTCATGGAGGATGGTGTGAAGCGTGCGCGGATGAAGGCTGGCGCGGCCGTGCTGTCGTGCGCCCTGCTCGCGGGCGGAACGGTGGCGGTTGCACGGATGGGTACGGACGCGGCGGGCACGGGTGGCTCGGGCGCGGAGGCCCAGGCTCCGGCGACGGAGACCCCGGCGAGCGGAGCAGCAGCCCCCACGCCTGCCCCGTCCACCACGCCCGTCATGGTCTACGACGGCGGCCTGTCCTCCGGGTGGAATGACATCGGCTGGTCGCCTCGCGAGCTGCCGAAGGGCGCTCCGGCGCGCATGCGCCTGTTCAACTACGGCGGGTGGATTCTCTACCGGCCGAAGCTGGAGGGAGGCTTCGGTGCGCTCACGTTCCGCTTCAGCGCCCCGGAGGCCTACGGCGAGTTCCTGGAGGCGCGCCTCGACGCCCCCGGCGCCGCCACCTTCCCGCGCGTCCCGGTGACGCCCGAGCTCAAGGTCAAGAAGGACGGCGAGTGGACGGAGGTCGTCATCCCCATGGACCTGCTCAACCCGCGCGGCGAGACGTTCGACCGCGTGGTGCTGCGCGCGTCCAAGGACGTGGGCCGGGACTGGGTGCTCTTCGACAAGGTGGCGCTCGTCCCGCTGCCGCCGGAAGTGGCGGCCGCGCTCGCCGCGGGAGGCGGGAAGACGGGCAAGGGCACCGGCCGCGAGGCGCGCATGTCCATCGACTGCACCGCGCCCGGCCACCGCATCAGCCCGCTCATCTACGGCATCGCCTTCGACGGCCTGCACGAGAAGCAGGACACGCACCAGTTCCGCATGGGCGCCAGCGCGCGCCGCTGGGGCGGCAACCCCACGTCCCGCTACAACTGGAAGCTGGGCGGCGCGTGGAACACCGCCAACGACTGGTACTACGAGAACGTCGACATCGGCGTCTCCTCCGACGACTTCCTGGAGACCAACCGCAAGCGCGGCATCCAGTCCGCCCTCACCGTGCCCATGCTGGGCTGGGTGGCCAAGGACACGAAGTCCGCCGGCTTCCCGGTGTCCCGCTTCGGCGAGCAGCAACGCGATGACAACGGCAACGGGAATGGCACCAGCCGGGACGGCACCCCGCTGAAGCCCGGCGAGCCCTCGCTCACCAGCGTGGAGGCGCCGCCCGAGTTCATCGCCGAGTGGATTGCGTCCATCCGCGAGAAGGACAAGGCCCGCGGTGCGCGCGGCGTCCAGATGTACATCCTGGACAACGAGCCGATGCTCTGGAACTCCACGCACCGCGACGTGTTCCCCGAGCCGCTCGGCTATGACGAGCTGCTCAAGCGGACGATTGCGTACGGCACCGCGGTGCGGAAGACGGACCCCGAGGCCGTCATCGCCGGCCCGGCCGAGTGGGGCTGGACGAACTACCTCTGGTCCGCGGCCGACTTCGCGCCGGGGAAGATGAACCACTCGGACCGGCTCGCGCACGGCAACGAGCCGCTGCTGCCCTGGTACCTGCGGCAGCTGCGCGAGCACGAGAAGAAGACGGGCACGCGCATCCTTGACGTGGTGGACCTGCACTTCTACCCGCAGACCAACGTGGGCGTGGGGCTGGACGGCAACACGGACAAGGACACCAACGCGCGCCGCATCCGCAGCGTGCGCGGGCTGTGGGACCCGACCTACAAGGACGAGTCCTGGATTGGCGAGCCCGTGCGCCTCATCCCCCGGATGAAGGAGTGGATTGCGGCGAACTACCCGGGCCGGGGCATCTCCATTGGCGAGTACAACTTCGGCGCCTTCAGGCACATGAGCGGCGGCCTGGCGCAGGCCGAGGCCCTGGGCCGCTTCGCGCAGGAGAACATCCTCTCCGCCTTCTTCTGGCAGTACCCGCCCGACGGCTCGCCGGTGTTCTGGGCGTTCCGCGCGTACCGCGACTTCGACGGCAAGGGCAGCCGCTTCCAGGACAACTGGGTGCCGGCGAAGGCGGCGGACGGCACCAGCCTGTTCGTCTCGCGGGACGACTCGGGGAAGAAGCTGGTGGCGGTGGTCCTCAACTTCAACCCCGACGAGGCCGCGCAGGCCCAGATTGAGCTGAAGGGCTGCGGTACGCTCGACAGCGTGCGCGTGCTGGGTTACTCGGGCGCGCCGGGGGGCTTCGCCGAGCAGACTCCCGGTGCGAAGGCGGAGGGCTCGCTGACGCAGCGCCTGCCGCCCTATTCCATGACGGTGCTCGACCTGACGGTGAAGAAGCCATGAACGCCGCGTCCCCTTCGACGTCCTCCTTCTCCACCGGCAAGCCGCGCCTGCGCATTGGCCAGCTCGCCATCGACCAGCTCACCTTCGAGGAGGCCATCCGCGAGATTGGCCGCCTGGTGGATTTGCACCAGGGTGGCTACGTCTTCACGGCCAACGTGGACCACGTGGTGCTGGCCGAGGACAACGCGGAGTTCCGCGAGGCGTACTCGCGCGCCACGATTTCGGTGGTGGATGGGATGCCCATTGTCTGGGCGTCCAAGGCGATGGACGTGTCGCTGCCGGAGCGGATCGCGGGCTCGGACCTGATTCTTCCGCTGATGCAGGCGGGGGCGGAGCGCAAGTGGCGCGTGTACCTGATGGGCGCGGGCCCGGGCGTGGCGGAGAAGGTGGCGAACACCGTCCGCGAGAAGTACGGGATTGAGGTCGTGGGCTGGGACTCGCCCATGGTGAAGCTGGACGCGGGCGACGCGCAGAACGACCCGATTGTGGCGAAGATTCGCGAGAAGGACCCGCACCTGCTCTTCGTGGCGCTGGGCAGCCCGAAGCAGGAGGTGTGGATTTCGCAGGTGGCGCACAAGCTGGGGCCCACCGTGGCGATTGGCGTGGGCGCGGGGTTCGACTTCATCGCCGGCACGGCGAAGCGCGCGCCGCAGTGGATTGCGAAGGCGGGCTTCGAGTGGCTGTACCGGTTGGCCAATGAGCCGAAGCGACTGTGGCGCCGGTACATCCTGAATGACTCGCGCTTCGCCACGATTCTGCTGCGCGAGTTCTGGCAGCGGACGGGTGGGAAGGCGGAGTAGCGGGTACCCCTCGGGTACGCTCTTCCACAGGACCGCTTGCTCCTCAAAGCGCAGCCCGTGTCTGGACTGACCCCCATGCGATTCCCTGCTCAGGCGATATAACCGTCCTCGTGGCTTTCATTTGAAAGCCCCTGACCAAGGTCATGTCCGCAAGCGAAAAGATGTCGAGTGGCGTGGCAGATTCCGCCACGGACCCGCTGCTGTCGACGAAGGTGGGCGAGTACATCGTCCAGGAGCGCATCGGCTCTGGAGGAATGGGCGTCGTCTACCGCGCGGTCCATCCGCTGATTGGCAAGCAGGTGGCCATCAAGGTGCTGCGCGCGGAGCTCGTCTCTCAGCAGCAGGTGGAGCGGCTGCTGATCGAGGGCCGTGCGGTCAATGCCATCCACCACCCGGGCATCATCGACATCTTCGGGTTCGGTGACCTCCCGGATGGGCGCCCCTACATCACCATGGAGCTGCTGCGGGGCCACTCCCTCTCGGCGCTCATCCGCAAGCAGGGGCGGCTGGACGTCAGCACCACGATCCGCATCCTGGATGAGATGCTCGCCGCGCTGGGCGCCGCCCATCAGGCGGGCGTGGTCCACCGCGACCTGAAGCCCGGCAACGTGTTCATGGTCGAGGGCCGGGACGGAAGCCACTCCGTCAAGCTGGTCGACTTCGGCATCGCCAAGCTGGTGCAGTCCCATGACGGTCCCACCACGCTCGAGGGCACCATCCTCGGAACGCCAGAGTTCATGGCGCCCGAGCAGATTCGCGGAGCGCCCAGCAGCCCCTCGGCGGACCTCTACGCGGTGGGCGTCATCGCCTTCCAGATGCTGACCGGCGAGCGCCCCTTCAAGGGCGAGCCGTTCCAGGTGTTGTTCGCCCATGTGGAGCAGCCTGCGCCTGTGCCTTCGTCCAAGGCACCGGGCATTCCGCCAGAGCTCGACACCCTCGTGCTCCACCTCCTGGCGAAAGAGCCCGCGCTGCGCCCGCAGTCCGCTGAGGCCGTGCGCCAGGCGTTACAGCGTGTGCCGTTGTCACAGGGTGTAGTGCCCAGGGCTTCGCTCCCCGTCACGCCCGTATCGGAAGCAGAGACCTCGACGCTGCAGGTCGAGACACCGTCCCGCCCTTCCAACGCGAGACATGGGCGGAGATGGCTGGCTGGAGCGTTGCTGCTCGCGACACTGGGCGGAAGCACATATTTTGTCTGGCCCAGGACGCCAGACGAAGCAGTGCCCACGACGAAGGCACAGCCTGAAGTGAGGGCAGAAGTCCTTCGCCCCGACGCGCCCACGGCGCAGCCGACTCCTGAGGTGCTTCCACCAGCGGCGAATGAGCCTGACGTGGCGGTGCCATCACAGGGTCCGGAAGCAATGCCTCCAGACGCGGGCCAGCCCCTGGACCCGCCCGCCCCCACGGCCGCGAGCCAGCCCTCGGCGGCCAAGAAGGCTCCGCTCCAAGGCCCCAGCAGGGAATCAGCGCAGACGTCCAAGGGCTCGTCCAGCTCACGCCAGACCGCGACTCCAGAACAACTGGAGCAATTGTCCCGCTTGGAGAAGATGTTCCCTGAAGTAGAGAAGAGCATCCCGTCCGGAGAGGGGCTGGATATCGGGCGGGACCTGAAACGGGTAAGCGAACTCGCGCCGAAGGTGAACAGCGTCGATGACCTCCAGAAATTGCAGGCCGAGCTCGACGCGCTCCAGGTGAGGCTGAATGGCTACGTCCAGGAGAAGCGAGCCACGGGGACTCCTGACGTCGACAAGAAGCCTTCCCCGCAGTCAGCGACGGGACCTGCGCATTCCGCCGAGACAGACGAGAAGCCAGACCCCTTCAAACAGGGCCAGCTCGACTTCCTCGAAAAGGACAAGAAGAAGCTGCAGGAGCAGGCAGGTTCATCCCCTGTCGATTCAGAGGCGATGAAGGAGCTTGAGGAACTGTTCGAGAAAGCCAGGCGCATGCAGACCCGGGAAGAACGCCTCGCGCTCAAAGACGCGCGCAAGGCATGGGAAAAGAAGTACCTGCGGAACCAGTAGATTCCCGAGGGGCAGTCTCCACGACGTGGAACGCGCGAGGGGCTCCTCCTGCATTGGCGAGATGCGGACTACACCTCCGTGAGCTTCACGCCCGTGGCCTGGATGCGCTCCAGCTCAGTCTTGAGGGCCTCGGAGATGATGAGTGCTCCAGTCCACCCCTCGGGCCGGAGCACCCTGGCATCGCCCACCTTCGACTTGTCGATTCGTAGGCCGCGCACGAAGGCGTACTGGCCAACCTTCTCGGGCACTCCGTCCTCATGCGTCCAGCGCTGAATCCGGGACGCCTTCTCGTCGATGCAGCGAATGAGGCGGGTGGCCACCAGGAGCAGGTACTGGTCTGGATGTCCCTCGATGTCCACGGGGATGAGCTGCACGTCCTCGGGGGCCAGCTCCGAGAAGAGCGTCGCCACCCTGACGTGAACGACGGGGATGCGCAGCCCCGCCTCGGTGAAGTCGAGGGAGCGTCCCGGCTCTTCAATGGGAATGCGCAGCCGCCCCTTCACGTGGACCGGGGTCCCCTGCCTGAACCTGTCAGGGTCCTTCACCTCACGGCCCCTGCTGTCAGTGGGCGCGTCCAGGTGCCAGCGTCCGGGTACATGGACGTCATCGTGTAGCTCGAAGAAGCGCCGGGACATGGGTGAAACCTACGGGGCTGCCCCGTCGGTGACGAGCGTGACGTCATGGTCCGCCTGGAGGCGTACGACTCGGGCCGTCGAACAACCCGACCCAACGAACAACAGGAGCAGTGGCACTGCCCAAAGTCGTGTCAAAGGGGACTCCGCTGCGGGCGCTCGCAATTGTCTACGCACTGCGGAGACAATGGTCGTGGATGCGGTCCACGCAGCACAATCGTGGATTGCCGCTGGCGGACCCATCCGACGCATGCCTCGCGAGCCACCCATCGTCCTGCCCGTCACCCTGCGGTTGCTCGGGCACGCCAACCCATGGGCACTGCTCCTCGCGAAGGAGGAGGGCCATTCCCTCTCCACCGCCTCGCTCCTGTCCGAGCGCTACGCCCTGAAGAGTGACGAGAAGCCCTTCGTGCGCGAGCTGCTCAGCCGCAAGCGGAACATGTGGGTCTTCCGCTGTGACCAGCGCCGCTTCGCGGGGGACTTCGTCGTCGTCGACATGTCCGAGCCATGCCCCGCACGGCGCTGGGTCGTCGTGCTGGACCTCAAGCTGGGTGCGCCCCTCGTGCTCGGCGGCGGTGGAGCCGGCATCCAGCTCACCCAGGCGCAGCAGGCCGTGGACGCCCTCGCCGCGCGTCCGGGCGTCATCGCCCCGGGCATTCCCTACGAGCTGGCCACCGGCGACAAGGCCACCATCCTCGCCTTCCTGCGCGCGGGACGGCACCCGCGGCGTCCCGAGTAGCCCCATTCCCCTGGCACGAGCGCACGCAGCACGGGTGCTATCCTGCGCACCTCGAAGCCATGGCACAGGAGCCCTCCAGCCCGCCGGTGAAGGCACCTCACGACGACGACCTCGCCGTGTCCCTCCCCCGGCTCATCCTCATCCGCCTGTGGTCCATGGTCCTCGAGCTGCTCACGCGGCTCGGGGACCTCGCGGTGCTGGTGTGGCGTCCCCGGCTGCTCGGGCCCTACCTGGGCCTGTGGCTGCGCGAAGCCCTCGTGTCCCCCTACCGGCTGCGCCGCTCCTTCGAGCTGACGCGCCTGCTCCAGGCCAGCGGGCAGACCTTCAACGAGCTGATGTACGGCGAGACGCCCGTGCACACCGCGCTGTGGCTCTTCCGCAAGGCCGGGCTCGGGAAGGACGGGCACCTGGTGGACCTGGGCGCGGGGCGCGGGCGCACGCTGCTCGCCGCGCGGTGGCTGGGCGCGAAGGCCCGCGGCGTGGAGTTGCTCCCGGGCCATGTCGCCCTCGCCGCCGGGCCGCTGCAGCGCGCGGGCGCACAGCTCGTCGTCGGTGACGCGACCCACGCGGACCTCGCGGACGCCACCCATGTCTTCACCAACTGGACGGCCCTCACCCCGGAGACGCGGGCCCGCCTCGTCGAGCGCTTCCGCACCTGCCGCCCCGGCACACGCATCCTCACCGTGACGAGACCCGTGGAGTCCCAAGGATTCACCGTCCTTTCCCGTCACCGGATGCTCTTCACCTGGGGGCTCGAGCACGTGTGGGTTCACGAGTACCGGGGCTGAGCCTCGACGGGTGTTGCAGTCCGCCGCGAGTGGTGCCTACATCCGGGACGACTTTCGCAGAGGGGGGCACTGCGTGGGCTACGGCTTCATGGTGTGGGCGGTGGACACGAACAAGCTGCGGCAGGCGGCCGGCTCGAAGGACGAGAAGCTCCGCCGCATGATTGGCGGACGCTTCAAGCGCGACCTCGCCAGTCTGGATGAGCTGTTCGAGCACACCTTCTCCTCTGGCGGGCCGAACACGTACGAAGCCCTGCGGCAGATCATCGACGGCACCGTGCCGGACGGCGCTCGCGGCGGCATCTACTTCTACGCCTTCAAGCTCCTCGTCGAGCACTTCGGACGCTTCCTCGACAACGGCGCCGTGTACCCGTGGAACAGGCCCGACTTCGCCCCGGTCAACGCAGTGCTGAAGAAGATGGGCGTGCCCTTCGAGGTGGACTCGCTCTACGGCGTCAGCCTCCCCGTCAAGCTCCCCTACCCCGACGACTTCCCCCTCGCCGGCTGGGTCGACGAGGCCACGGTGAAGAAGGTGGCCGCCGCTTTCGAGGGCGCGAAGACACCCAAGGGCGAGGAGGCAGGCATCGTGGAGTGTGTCCGGGGCTGGTTCCGCGACGCGGCGGCGCAGGGGCGTGGGCTCGTCAGCTACTATCACTGAGTCACGCAGGACTTCCGGGCCCGCGGCACCGCGGGCCCGAGACAACCAGGAGTAACAGATGAAGGCATGGATGGCTGTGGTGGCGCTGGCGGTGGTTCCCCTCGTCGGGTGCGGTTCCTCGCGCGAGCTGAACAAGGCCCGCATCGAGGCGAACACGGCGCGCAAGGACGCGGACTCGCTCCGCGCGGAGAACAAGGCGCTCAAGGAGAAGGTCACCGAGCTGGAGGGTGAGGTCGCCTCCGTGACGAAGGAGCGCGACGAATTGAAGGTCGCCGCCGAGCAGCAGACCGTCCCGGCCGCCGTCCCGGCCGCCGGCAAGAAGCGCGGGAAGAAGTAGGCGCGAGGGAGCCCCGTGGATGAGCGGAACCCAGCGCACCACCGCGGTCCACGTGCACGACGGCTGTGACGTGTACGTGGGCCGGGCCTTCCGCGCCTACGCGAAGCCGAGCCCCATCAACCCGGTGCCCGGCCGCTTCGGCAATCCCTTCAAGCCCGGAGGCGTGCGCACTCCGGGCGCGATGTTCCGCACCTACTTCGCCCCGTGGCTCGCGACGCTGCCGGAAGATGAACAGGCGCGCATCCGCGAGGAGGCCCTGCACCGCATGGGCCCCGACGAGGACGCCTTCAAGTCCTTCCGCTGGTACCTGGAGCTGCGCGCCCGGCACGACGCGGACTACCGCGCCGCCGTGCTCGGCCTGCGCGGCAAGCGCCTGGGCTGCTTCTGCAAGCCCGGCCCCTGCCACGCGGACGTCCTCTCCGAGTGGGTGAACGCACAGCCCGCGAAGAAGGCACGCCGGTAGGACTACACTGCGGGTATGACCGCACGACTCCACCTGCGCGCCCTCGCCCTGGGCTGCTCCCTGCTCCTCGCACCCGCCGCGGGGAGCGCTCCCGCCGCCTCGAAGCCCGCCGCGCCGGGTGTCTCCATCGCCAGCATCGAGGCCCAGGTCTATGACCGGCAGCAGGGCGCCGTCGTGGCCATGGACGCCGCGTCAGACCCGTACGGGATGAACGTGGACGCCTTCATCGTCGTGAAGCTGCAGGGCACCTACGACGGGAGCGCGCCGCTGAAGCTCAAGCTCCAGGCCACCGCGCCGAAGGAGTCCTCCGAGGCCGGGGAGAGCCCCGGCTTCAAGGTGACGCAGACGCGCGAGCTGCACGCGCTCGCGGAGAAGGGCGTCACCCAGGTGCCCTTCCTGATTCCCTACGTGTGCGCCTCGAAGGTGAAGCTCACCGTCACGCTGACGGGGACCGGCATCAAGAGCAGCAAGACACTGGACACGTCCTTCCCCTGCGCCGAGTAGCTCAGCGCGACGAGAGGACGAACTGGTTGCCGTCCGGGTCCTTGAACTTCAGGAAGGTCCCCCAGGGCTGCTTCTGCGGCGGCCCGTCGAACTCCACCCCGCGCGCGCTCAGCGTCTCGTAGGTCTTCATCGCGTCGTCGCACGCGAACGAGCCGTTGAAGAAGCCGCCGATGCGGTCCTCATGGCCCTCGGGCGTGAAGAGGACGACGCCCGTCTCGGCGCCGGGAATCTTCAGCTCGATCCAACGCTGCTTCTCGTTGAACCGCTGGTCCGTGGCCACCTTGAACCCGAGCTTCTCCGTGTAGAACGCGAGGGCCCGGTCCTGGTCGCTCACCGGGATGCTGACGAACTTCACCATCTTGATCATGTCCGCTGTCTCCACGCGCGCCACGCCCCGGGCACGCGGAACGTCAGGTAGCGCGGATTGCGCGCCAGCGAAAGGCGCCGCGTATGCACTATAGTGCGAGCAACTATAGCGATAGGGACTACAGCACATGAGCACCGTCCCCGTGGATGCCTACGTCCTCCAGACACTGATGCCGGACCTGGTGGGGCATGACCGCTCGCCCTCCGCGTTCCTCGTGTACCTGCACCTGTGGCACCGCACGGCGGGTGCGAGGGACAGGTCCGTCTCCGCGAGCCTGGCGCAGGTCGCCGAGGACACGGGCCTGTCCAAGAGCGCGGTGCAGGGTGCGCTGCGCCTGCTCAAGCAGCGTCGGCTGGTGAAGGCCGAGCGCGCCAGCCTCACCGCCGTGCCCGTCTACGAAGTCCTCCGGCCCTGGGTGCGCGGCAGGTAGCGCCCCGACACGCTTCCGACATGTCGGCACGCGGCTCCCGACACGTCGCCCGCGCACGCCCGGTGTGACGGAACGGACGGAAGCACGGGCGTCAGAGGAGGAAGCGCGGTGGAGGCCCCTGGCACATGCGCTGCACAGGGGGAAGGCAGGCGCGAACGAAGGGCCTTCGGGCTCCCGACGCGCTCCCACCCACCTTCGCCTCCCGGCGAGAAGGAGCCGTGTCATGCCCACCGTGTCCGTCCCCAAGCCCACGAACGAGCAGCCCTCGCCGCAGACGACCGAGAGCCTCCAGGCCACGCTCGTCAACCAGACCTCGGGGGTCCTCACCCTCGTGAAGTCGGCCACGGCCCGGCCGTGGGTGCAGTCGCCGCCGGGCACCATCGCGGCCGGCCAGTCCGGGCAGTTCGTCAGCCCGGGAGACTTCTCCAACGCCGCCAACGGCTACGTCGTCTACCAGGCGGCGAATGGCGCGACGTTCACCCTCGAGTGGGCCATCCCCTCCATCGGCAAGAACAGCATCACCTGGCAGGCCGAAGGGGGCCTGTCCGCGCAGGAGAGCGGCTCGCTCGACGGCTGGAACGTGTCGGCCGCGTGGTTCATCTCCTGAGCGCAACCGGGCCTGCTCCCGGTGCTGGAGTAGAGTGAGACGACTGGCCCGAGGCCCCCCATGTCCCGCTCGCTCGCCGATGTCTCCACCGCCGCCCTCCCGCAACGCAGCGGCGGCCCGAAGGAGCCCCGCACCGTCCCGGCGCTGACCGTCGTGTCGCATCCCCTGTCCCGGCGCGTCGGCGAGCGACTGCTGCTCGACGCCGTCACCGCCGGCAGGGAGGTGGACCTGTCTCGCAACGGCCCGGACTTCACGCGTCCCGGCTCCGCGCTGGGCGAGCCGCTGCTGGACCCGTTCATCAGCCGCAAGCCGCTGCACCTGTCCCCAGGCATGCTGCCCGGCAGCGTGCGGCTGACCAACAGCGACGGCGGCACGCAGGTGAGCATCGCCGGCACGCCGATGCAGGGCTCCTGGGAGCTGTCCCGCGAGGAGCTGGCCGACGGTGTCCCGCTGGAGCTGGGCGGGCACGTGGTGGTGCTGCTGCACCTGACGGACCTCTCCGAGGAAGCGCCCGCCGCCGACACGCTGGGCATGGTGGGCGAGAGCACCGGTGTGCGGCGCCTGCGCCGGCACATCGAGCGCGTGGCGGACCTGGACGTGCCGGTGCTGATTCGCGGCGAGACGGGCACGGGCAAGGAGCGCGTGGCCCAGGCCATCCACCAGCGCAGCCGGCGCCGGGACGGGACGTTCCTCAGCGTCAACCTGGGCGCCATCCCCAAGGAGCTGGCCGCCGCCGAGCTGTTCGGCACGCAGAAGGGCGCGTACACGGGTGCCACCCAGAGCCGCGAGGGCTTCTTCCGCGCCGCGCACGGCGGCACGCTGTTCCTCGACGAGGTGGGCGAGGCCCCGCCCGAGGTGCAGGTGATGCTGCTGCGCGTGCTGGAGACGGGCGAGCTGTACCCCGTCGGCGGCAGCACCCCCGTCACCGTGGACGTGCGTCTGCTCGCCGCCACGGACGCGAACCTGGAGGAGCAGATTCGAGACGGCCGCTTCAAGGCGCCGCTGATGCACCGGCTCGCCGGCTATGACATCCACGTGCCCCCGCTGCGCGAGCGTCGCGAGGACATCGGCCGCCTGTTCCTCCACTTCGCCCGCGAGGAGCTGGAGTCCATCGGCGAGTCGCATCGACTGGACAATGACGACGCGTACGCGGAGCCGTGGTTGCCCGCGCCGCTCGCGGTGCGACTGGTGCGCTTCGCGTGGCCGGGCAACATCCGCCAGCTTCGCAACCTGGCGCGGCAGCTCGTCATCGGAAGCCGGGGTCAGCCCCGCCTGCTCGTGGAGCCCCGGCTGGAGCAGGAACTGGAGGCCGCGGCCCGGAAGGCGCCGGCCAATGTGATGCCCGGCGCTTCCTCGACGTCCGTCAATGCTCTACCAGCGGACAGGGTGGCTGCGTCCCCGAGCACCGGGGTGACCTCCTCCGAGCCGGCTCCCGAGAAGACCTCGGCACGCAAGAAGGCGTCACAGCTCACCGAGCAGGAGTTGCTCGCCGCGCTGCGGGAGAACGACTGGGACCTCAAGGCCACGGCGGAGGCGCTCGGGATTGCGCGGCCCTCGCTGTATGACCTCATCGACAAGAGCCCGAACCTGCGCACCGCCGGGGACTTGAGCACGGAGGAAATCACCCGCTGCTTCCAGGAGTGCGACGGGGACCTGGACTCCATGGTGCGCCGGCTGGAGGTGTCCCGCCGCGCGCTGGGCCGGCGCCTGAAGGAGCTGGGCCTCACGCCGCGCAACGGGTGATGCGCCGTCGGGGGCGCAGTCCGTGACAGGCGTCGTCGGCGTCCTTCACGCGTGCGCGTCCGGGCGCGCGGCCTCCACGTCCGTCAGCGCTTCACTCCCGCGACGGGCGTGAGCGCGTAGTGGCGCATCTCCTCGATGCGGCCGACGTAGGGACGAATCTCCGCGAAGAAGCGCGCGAACTCCGGGCTCTTGCGGAAGCCCTGCATGTGGCCCTCGGCCGAGTCCCACTGGATGCGGAGGATGAAGCGCGTGGCGTCCTCCGTGCAGCGCGACAGCTCCCAGCCCAGGCAGTGGGACGACGCGAGGAGCGAGTCCTGCGCCCGCGTGTAGCTGGCGATGAACGCCTCTGCTTCGGACTCGGGAATCGTGTAGCGGATGTATTCGACAATCATGCGGTCTTCCTTCGGGGTGCGGGTCGGGGTGCTTCGATACGGGCGCCCACTTCATCGGCGAGGCGCAGGCCCCAGTCGTAGAGCGCCTGGAGCGTGGGGCGCGCGGACTCGCCCCGGGGTGTCAGCGCGTAGAAGACCTGCTTCCCCGCGCCGGGCCGCGTGACGCGCTGGATGAGCCCCTGCTCCTCCAGCTCGCGCAGCCGCTGGGTGAGCATCTTCTCGCTCATGCGCGGCGTCAGCCTCCGCAGCTCCGCGTAGCGCAGCGGCCCTTCCTTCAGCCGCGCGAGCATCACGACCTTCCACTTGCCCCCGAGCACCTCCAGCGCGAGCTCGACGGGACAGTTGAAGGTCCGTTCCAGGGAAGAGGCCATGTCCCCCTTCCCTAGCCCCCACCCTCTCCGCAATCAACGAACCATCCGGTGCGTTGACGGCGCGGGAAGTGCACGGACACGTCCCGGACGCGGGTGCACCGGACAGGTCGCACGACTTTCGCGCGGGGCTCACGCCGGGCCCTGTACGCTGGTGCCTCGTCGTGAAACGGGAGGGAACCGCACATGCACAAGCGATACGTCTTCGTGGCAGTGGTGGCCGTGGTCTGGGGAAGCGCCTGCGCGACGCGCTCGAAGGGCGCGGAGGCCGGTGAGCCGGGGACCGTCACCATGGAGTCCCAGGGCGCTGGAGCGCGGAACGGGACGCTCTGCAAGGAGAGCCTGCCCATCACCGTGAAGCTGGATGACTCGGGCAGGAAGAAGTTCGACCCCTCCCCGGGTTCTTCCGATTGGCTGCTGTGCAACACCGGCACGATGACCGTGACGAACGACCTGTCGTACGCGGCCTGCCTCGTCATCGTCGACTCCGAAGGCAAGAACGCCGTGACGCCGAAGAGCGTGTCGGCCTCGGGGGGGAAGGCGGATATCGGCGCGCCAGCGGACGGCGACTACACGCTCGGCGTCTGCCAGCAGAACGGCAGCGACTGCTCGAGCGGATGCGCGCACATGACGGACACGCAGCAGGGCGGAGGCATCACCGACACCATCAAGGGCAACCTCAGCGTCGTCACCTCGGGGTAGCGCGAGTCAGGCGGGCCTGCTCTCGCATCAGGGCCCGCTTCCTCGAGTCACCGCCCGACAGCATGCGCGTGAGCTCCTCCCGGGCCACGCGCCACTGCTCCTGGAGCCGGGGCTCCGAAGGGTCGGGCAGTTCCACCCGCTCGGCCAGCAGGGCGCCGCGCACGGCCAGCGCCTCCGCCCACGCGGGCCGCGCCGCCACCGCCGCCTCCGCCAGCGTCAGGCCCCGCTCCAGCATCGGCGCGGCGTCCCGCCCGGAGCGCGAGCGCCACTCGCTCCAGGTGAGGCAGAACCGGGCGAAGGCGGTGCGGAACTCCGGGCGCGCGGGCTCCAGGTCCACGGCCTTCTGGAAGGATTGGGCCGCGGCCTCGAAGTCCTCGTCGCGGCCCTGTCCCCTGCGCGCCCGCGCCTCGACGGCCTGCGTCTCGCCCAGCAGCAGCCACGCCTGCGCCAGCCCCGGGTTGAGCGCGAGCGCCCGGCGCAGCGCCTCCGTGGACTGCTTCAGGGGGCGTGCCGTGTCGGCATTGCGTCGCAGCGCGTCCGCTGCCTCCACCCGATGCACCGCGCCCAGCCACATCCACGGCTGGGGCACGTCCGGCAGCAGCGTCACCGCCCGCTGGAGCGCCACTTCCGCGGCGCGCACGGCGGGCAGCGGAGAGTCGGTGCCAGCGAGCAGGACCTCCGCGTGCCACGCCTGGACTTCACCGATGTTGTTGTGGGCGAAGCCCTGGCCAGGTGCCACGGCGATGGCCTGCTCGAAGGCGGCCACCGCCTGGCGCAGCAGCGGCTCCGCGTCGTCGCCCCTGTCCCACGCGTCCTTCGCCTGCTCGAAGAGGATGGTGCCCACGCCGTTGTGCAGCGGCGGCAGCTTCGCGTTGATGGAGACGCCCCGGCGGTAGGCCGCCAGGGCTCGCGCCCACTCCGGCCCCGCGTCCCGTCCCGAGTCACGCAGTCGTCGGGCTCGCGCTTCGTAGGCCTCGCCCGCGTAGAACCAGGAGGAGAGGAGGCTCGGATTGAGGGCGCACGCGCGCTCCATCGCCTCCGCCGCGCGGGACAGGTCACCGTCCGCGTCCGGCGCGCGCGGGTGCGAGGCGCGGGACACGTACGCCTGGCCCAGGTTGGTCCACGCCTCGGCGCGGCGCGCGTCCAGGTCCACGGCGGTGCGGAAGGCGTCCACGCCGCGGTTCCGATACGGGAGCGCATCTCCGCCCGCGCCGTCCTCGGAGTCGGCCCACACCTTGAAGACGAGGCCCAGGTTGATGTGGAAGTCGAAGTCGCGCGCTTCCGTGGGAATGCGCTCGAAGGTGGCGGCGGCGTCGCGGAGCAATTCGCGCACGTCCTGCCCCTGCTCCTGGCGGTAGTTGGCGCGCTGCCACGAGTCCAGCGCCAATTCCGTCAGCGCCTTCGGCTCCGACGGCGCGAGCGCCACGGCCTCTCGCGCCGCCGCCAGCGCCTTGTCCAACAGGGGCTCCACCTCTCCGCCCTGCCGCGAGTGCTGCTCGGCGAGACGACGGTGGAGCGCGGACTCCAGCACGTGGCTCATCGCATCGTCGCGAGCCGCCGTGAGCGCACGTCCCACCGCCTCCACGCCGCGCGTGTACGGAGGCAGCACGTCGCCCTGCCCGTACACCTCCACGACGAGCGACTCGTACTCGAGCAGCGTCAGCGCCCGGTGTACCGCGGGCACGCTGCGGCCGATGTCCGCGGCTTCCGCATAGGCGCGGCGGCCGGCGTCGAAGTCCTCGCGCGCGCCCTCGCGGTCTCCCGCGTTCCAGCGCCGCAGGGCCCGCGTGAGGTGGATGTCTCCGCGCAACAGCGGCGCCTCGTGGAAGCCGGGCAGCCGTGTGCCGAGCGCGGCCAGTTTCGCGAGCGCGTCGTCAGTGCGGTCCTCATGCGAGGCGCGCAGGGCCTCGACGTACTCGGGGGCGGGCACCTCCGCGCCGTCGCTGCGCCGGAGGAAGTCCAGCGTGGGGGCGCGGTAGCGGGCCTCCACCTCGCGCAGGCGGGCCTCACGGCGGGTGGCGTCCCGCAGGCGCTCCGCCTCCAGGCGCTGCTCCTGGTAGAGGTGGCCCAGCACCAGTGCCAGCGCATACGCCACGCGCGGCTCCTGGTAGCCCCGCGCCCATGCGGCCTCCAGGTGCTCGCGAGCGCGGGCCTCGTCTCCGAGCGCGAGGAAGCCGCGGCCCAGCGCGTAGTGCCCCGGCCCTTCCGCCACGGGGCCCGCGTCGCGCATGGCGGACTCGATGTCGCGCATCCGCGCGCGGAGGGCCTCGCGGTCCGTGCGCGTGTCGTGCAGCGGGGCGGTGCCGGAGTAGCGGGCCTGCGCTTCGATTCGCTCCACGCCCTCCGTGAAGCGGCGGGCCAGTGTCTCGCGCTGCGTGACTTCACGGCGGGCGAGCACGGCCTGCCCCAGCGCGAGCGACACGGCGAGCAGCGCGACGGATGCGGTGGCCACGGCGCGGCGGTGCCTGCGCAGCCACTTGCGCGCGCGGTAGCCGGGGCCGGTGCGTGCGAGGACGGGCGCGCCGTCGAGGAAGCGGCCCAGGTCCTCGGCCAGCTCGCGCGCGGAGCCGTAGCGGGCGGAGCGGTCCTTCTCCAGACACTTGAGGGTGATGGCCTCCAGGTCGCCGGGGATGTCCGCGTCGAGCGCGCGCGGCGGGCGGGGCTCGGCGGTGGCGATGTTGCTGAGCACCTCCAATCCGTTGTCACCGGGGACAGGAGATTGGCCGGTGAGCAGCGCGTAGAGGGTGGCGCCGAGGCTGTAGACATCCGCGCGGCGGTCCAGCCGTGTGACTTCGCCCCGGGCCTGCTCGGGGGACATGTAGTGCGGCGTGCCGAGCACCGTGCCGGTGGCGGTGACGCCCTCCTTCCAGTCGCGAGCGAGGCCGAAGTCCATGACGTAGGGCTTCAGGTGGCCTTCGGCGGTGCGCTCGACGAGGACGTTGGAGGGCTTGATGTCGCGGTGGATGAGCCCCGCACGGTGGGCGGCGTGGACGCCCTCGGCGGCGTCGCGGAGGAGCATGGCCTTCTGCTCCACGGTGAGCGCGTCCACGAGCACGTTGAGCGGCTGCCCGTCCACGTACTGCATGGCGATGTAGACGCGGCCCTGGACTTCGCCGACCTCGTACACGCGGCACACGTGCGCGTGGTCCACGCGGGCCTGGGCGCGGGCCTCGGAGACGAAGCGGCGGGCGAGCTCGGGGTCATCGTCACGGACGAACTTGAGCGCGACCTGGCGGCGCAGGCGCGGGTCCCACGCGAGGAACACACGCCCCATGCCGCCCTGCCCGAGGAAGCGCACGGGTTGGTAGCGGTCCCAGCCGGGGACGGGGAACGCGGGCTCGTCGGCGCGGGGGGCCAGCGCGGCCTCGGGCTCACGGCCGGTGGTCTCAGCGGGTGGGGGCGCGGGGCTCACGGCGGCGGTGCCTGGAGCGGGCGTGTCGGCGGAGCGAAGCGCCTCCTGCGGAGCCATGGGACGCACGGCGGCAGGTGCCAGCGTGTCCGCGCCCACCGTTCCAGAGGCCTTGCCTGCATCGGCCCGGGCTTCGCCGCGCAGCGCGATGAGCGAGTCCTCGGAGAGACGTCCCTGCTCGCGCAGCAACTCCAGCGGGCCCAGTCCCCTGCGCGCGGCCTCGGTGCGCAGGGCATCCACCTCGTCACGGGACAGCACGCCCTCCGCGAGAGCGTGGCGCAGCTCTGCTTCATATCGCTCGCTCACGAGTGGATGGCGCCTCCACTTCCGAGCGTACTGGAGCGCCACCGCTCCGGCGAAGCCGCCACCTGTCCTCGCGGTGCGCACATGCAGCCACTCGAACAGCGGTGAACCGAACACGCTTCTGACGTGGCTCCCCCGCCCGTGCGCCCCCGCTATATAGCCGCGCCATGCCCACCCTCATCCTCACCGCGAAGGACCTGCGCGGCCTCTACACCGTCGAGCTCGCCCTCTCCGCCGTCGAGCGCGCCTTCCGCGCCCACGGCCTCGGCGAGGCCCTCATGCCTCCCAAGGTCTACCTCTCCCTCCCCCAGTACGACGGCGACTTCCGCGCCATGCCCGCGTTCCTCGACGGCTCGGCCGGCGTGAAGTGGGTCAACGCCCATCCGCGCAACCCCGAGAAGCACCACCTCCCCACCGTCCGCGCCCTCTACATCCTCAGCGACCCGGACACCGCCTCTCCCCTCGCCATCCTCGACGGCACCCTCCTCACCGCCTGGCGCACCGGCGCCGCGGGTGGCGTCGCGTCCAGGTTCCTCGCGAAGAAGGCCCCGCGCACCCTCGGCCTCGTCGGCTGCGGCGTGCAGGCCCGCGTCTTCATCGACGCCCACCGCGCCATCTACGGCGAGCTCGAGCTGCTCCTCGCCGACGCCTCCGACGACGCCGCCAGGGCCCTCCAGGCCGAGAAGGGTGGCCGGGTGGTCAGCCTCCAGGAGGCCTGCGGCGCCGACATCGTCTGCACCTCCACCCCCGTGCGCTCCCCCATCGTGAAGCGCGAGTGGATCCGCCCCGGCACGCACATCAACGCCATGGGCGCCGACGCCCCCGGCAAGCAGGAGCTGGACGCGCGCATCCTCACCGACGGCCGCGTCTTCATCGACGACACCGAGCAGGCCACCCACTCCGGCGAGGTCAACGTCCCCCTCCATGACGGCCTCTTCAAGGAGGAGCAGCTTGCCGGCACCCTCGGCGAAGTCGTCGCCGGCAAGAAGCCCGGCCGCTCCGGGGACGAAATCACCGTCTTCGACTCCACCGGCCTCGCGCTCCAGGACGTGGCCCTCGCCCGCGCCCTCTACGACGTCGCCCTCGAGCGCGGCGTCGGCCAGCAGCTCGACATCGTCGGAGGCTGAAGCCTCGCCTGGCGCGGCCCAATCCCTGTCACAGACGTGTCTCGGGATACCGGGGTCAATCCAACCCCAAGCGACCAGGGAAGTGTCCGAAATCCGGCTACTGGACACTTCCAGCCAATCTGGAGTATTCCGCCAATACGCGCTGACTGAGGGGGAAGTCCTTCCATTTCGCAGCAAGAGCACCCGCTGGAGGGAGACGGTGTCTCCCCCGCGAGGGCCGTGCTGCGTCTTGTAGACCGCCCCGGAGGATTGGCGCGCGGTGTCAATTCCTGACACCCGGCGTTCCTTCGGAGAGTCATGCATCCCAATTCCTCACGGCGGCCCGCGCCGCGTCACACCGGCCTGCTCGGCCTGGTGGCGCTGGTGGTGTCCGTCCTCGCCCTTCCCGCGTCCGCCCAGACGCAGACCAACACCCAGGCCACGCAGCGCGCCATCAACTTCCTCAGCGCGGACGTGACGAACTGGACCAACGCCAACAACTGCGTGGCGTGCCACCGCCAGGGCGCCGTCGTCTACGGCATGGCCAACGCCAAGGCCAACGGCTACGACATGAACGTCGTCGTCGGAAACAACCGCACCAACACCCAGAACCTGGAGTTCCTCGCCCAGCGCATCAAGGTGGACCAGCTGGCGAACGGCTCGTGGATTCACGAGGGCACGTCGTTCCGCAACGAGAAGACGTCCTTCTCCACCTTCGGCCTGGCCGGGTACGACCAGAACGTCTCCACCCAGTACAGCGCGGGGCTCACCGCCGCGGCCAACTGGGCGCTGACCACGCAGGAGGCCAGCGGCCGGTGGCCGTCGGACCACGCCAACTTCCCGGTGGACCACGGCAGCGTGCCCACCACCGCGCGCGTCATGACGGGCATCGCCCAGGCGAAGCAGCGCGTGGACCCGGCGAAGGCCGCGCAGTACCAGGCCGCGCTGGACAAGGCCGCCGCCTTCCTGCGCGCCAACCTCAACAACGGTGACACCTCCGCCACCGGCAACGGCATGCCCTACACCTTCGAGGTGGCCTGGGCCATCGTCGGCCTGAAGGTCGCGGGCCCCGGCCCCAACGGCGAGAACACCGCCGCCATCAACACCCTGGCCGACCGCCTCATCGCGCGCGCCTCCACCGCCGGCGTCCCGGGCTGGGGCAACCTGGCCAACGAGGCCGCCAACGACTTCGCCACCGGCAGCGCCATCTACGGCCTGTGCCTCGCCGGCCGCGAGCCCGCCACGGACCCGCGCCTGCGCAGCGCGATTGAGTGGATGAAGACGCGCCAGTCCCCCGACGGCAGCTGGCGCACCGGCTCCGCGACGTTCGACATCCCCACCACCTTCGCGGCCCTGGGCCTGTCGTGCTTCGGCGACTTCAGCGTGAAGGTGTCCGTGGTGGGCTCGGACCGCAAGGAGCTGCTCATTGGCCCCAACCCTTCGCAGACGGCGACGTTCACCTTCCGCGTGAAGAACCACGGCTACCAGGCGGACACGTACGCGCTGAGCACCCAGGGCGGCCTGCCCGGGTGGACGTCCGTGGTGAGCCAGCCCACGCTGTTCCTCGCCGCGGGTGACGAGGGCACCGTCAGCATCACCATCACCGCGCCCCCGGACCTGTTCCCGGCGCTCACCTCCGAGTTCACCCTCACCGCCGCCTCGGGTGGCGCGCCGGGCGTGTCCGACAAGGCCCGCGTCAACGCGTACACCCCGCCGCTGCCTCCCGTGACGGGCCGTCCCACCGTCACCGCCATCCAGACGCCCGCCCTCAACGCGCACGTCATCATCGGCCAGGGTGCCACGCTGTCGGCGCGCGTGACGGACGCGGGCGCTCCCATCGTCGGCCCGGGCAAGGGCGTCGTCACCTTCTACGTCGCGGGCGTGCCCGTGGGCGCGGACCAGGACCTGGACGGCGACGGCCTCTTCACCACCCCGTGGAATCCCGCCGTGGACAGCTGGACGGTGACGGGCGCGCAGGACTACCGCGCGGTGTACTCCGGCGTGGAGCTGCAGGCGCCGCTGGCCAACCTGCTGGGCAGCACCGACGCGCGCACCATCATCATCGACCCGTTCCCGCACGAGACGCCGATGGTCACCATCGGCAACCCGCCGGCCTACACCCGCGAGACGACCCTGGACATCTGGGGCTACGCCACGCCGCGCGCCCCCGGCGCCTACGTCACCTACGCGGCCTTCATCGTGAATGGCGGCGCGCCCATCGTCCTCACCCCGGGCAACGGCGGCCTCATCTTCACCACCATCACCCTGGTGGAAGGCCCGAACATCATCACCATGACGGCGCGCGACAGCTTCGGCGGCGTCACCACCAAGCAGGTCAACCTCACGGTGGACCGCGTGGCCCCCATCCTCACCATCGTGTCGCCCGCGCCTGGCGCGGCCATCGGCTCGTCGGTGGTGGCGGTGACGTCGTCGGTGCAGGACCAGACGCCGGTGCGCGTGGAGACCCAGTGGGCCAACGTGTCGCTGCTCGAGTTCGGCAACGGCTCCGTCACCCACAACGTGACGGTGAACTACGGCGACCAGGGCATCATGGTGCGCGCCACGGACAGCGCGGGCAACGTCACCGAGAAGTTCATCATCATCTGGTCGGACCCCGGCACGCCGGTGGTGAGCACCAACTTCGCGGACGGCCAGCTCTACGGCCCGATGCTGAATGACACGTTCAACTACGCCATCAACGTGCAGACGATTTCCGCCACCACCGTGCGCGTCAACGGCGGGCCGGTGATGAACCTGCCCCGCGGCGGCGGTCAAATCCAGACGACGGCGGCGCTGCTGCCGGGCGTCAACACGTTCAACATCACCGTGACGAGCGAGACGGGCGTCACCACCACCACCACCCGCCGGGTGAACTACGACGTGGCGCCGCCCCAGGCCACGCTGCTCAGCCCCGTCGCGGGGAGCACCGTCAGCGGCACCATCACCCTGACCGCCCGCGTCACCGACAACTACGGGCCCATCGGCTTCGTGGGCTTCAGCCGCGACATGTCCGGCATCCGCTCCGGCACGCTGCAGCCGAACGGCACGTGGACCGCCGAGCTCGACACGCGCGAGCTGGTGGACGGCGCGCACACCGTGGACGTCTGGATGAACGACGGCGTCAACAACTTCACCGTGCAGAGCTTCAACTTCAACGTCGACAACTGACGTGAGCCCCGCCTCGCGCGGGTGAAGTGGGGACGGGACGCCGCGGAAGCTCGCGGCGTCCCGTTCCGCGTTTCAGGGGTCCTCTCAGCCCCCGTCGAGGACCCGTGGGTCCGCTCCGGGTCCGTCACCTCGGGGACCCTTCGGGACGCGGGAACGTCCGCGAGCGACACTCCGCGGCACGGGGTCGGGACAGCGCGCGAAGGAGGTGCCACTTTCGGCGGCGCCGTTCCTGCTTCCCCGCGGGGCGACCGGACGACCTCGGGTCTCCGCCCGGGGGACTGGCACCCTCTCACCTGGAGTGACGTGAGCCGCGTCGACCCATCCAACGACGTCCACCAGCCTCCCGGCGTGGACGTCAACCGCCGCTTCTACCACTCGGTGCTGGGCTTCCTTCAGGGCCTCACCGGGCCGGAGAAGCGCTTCTGGATTCTGGTGGTGACGGTGGGGCTCATCGCGGGGCTGGGCGCGGTGGCGCTGCTCGAGGTGCTTCGCTTCACCCAGCACCTCTTCTGGCGCAACGGCGGGGAGGAGTTCCTCGCCGGCGTGGCGGCCGCGCCCACCTGGCGTCGCGTGCTCATCCCGATTCTCGGCGGAGCGCTCGTCACCCTGGTGTCGCTCGTCGTCGGCCAGCCCCTGCGCGGCCACGGCACCGCCGGCATCATCGAGTCCATCTGGGTGAAGTCCGGCTGGCTGTCGCTCCCTCGCGCGCTCCTGCGCGGACTCGTCTCCATCATGGCCGTCGCACTGGGCGCTCCGCTGGGCCGCGAGGGCGCGCTGCTGTCCACGGGCGCCGCGAGCGGCTCGGCGCTGTCCCGCGCACTGAGGCTGGGGCCCGGACAGGCCCGCCTGCTGGTGGCGTGTGGCGCTTCGGCCGGCATGGCCTCGGCCTACAACGTGCCCATTGGCGCAGCGCTCTTCGGGCTGGAGGTGCTGCTGGGCAGCTTCGCGCTGGAGATGTTCGGCCCCATCGTCGTCTCGTGCGTGGTGGCGACGCTGGTGTCGCGCGTGCTCATCGCGGACCACCCCAGCTACGTCATCCCCCACTACGCGCTCACGCACCCGCGCGAGTTGGTGCTGGCCATCGTGCTCGGACTGGTGATGGGCGTCGCCTCCGCCCTGTACGTGCGGGGCATCAACCTGCTGTCGGATTTGCTGGACCGCGCGGCCGGCTGGTTCTCCGCCTTCCTCCCGCTGGTGGCCATGACGGTGGTGGGCGTGGTGGCGGTGTGGCTGCCGCAAATCATGGGCAACGGCTACGACGCGGTGAACGCGGCGCTGCTGGGCCACGTGCCCCTGGTGATGTTGCTGCTCCTGCCCCTGGTGAAGCTGGCGCTCACCTCGCTGTGCGCGGGCGCGGGCGTGCCCGGCGGACTCTTCACCCCGTCGCTCTTCTTCGGCGCGCTCCTGGGAGGCGCCTTCGGCGTGCTGACCGGGTACGTTGCGCCGGGAGGCGCGCCCAGCGGGGCGTACGCGCTGCTGGGCATGGGGGCGGTGCTCGCGGGCACCACGCACGCGTCGGTGTCCGCCGTGCTCATCATCTTCGAGCTCACCGGCGACTACCCGCTGGTGCTGCCGCTGATGCTCAGCACGGTGGTGGCCGCGGCGGTGAGCCGGAGGCTGGAGCCCGAGTCGCTCTACACGTCCGTGCTCAACCGCCGCAACGTGCGCATGCCGGCCACCGTGCCCCAGTGGCTGCGCCAGGAGGGCGCCCGCGCGCTGCTCATGCCCGTGCACCAGCGCGTCTCACCCTCGGCTCCGTTCCAGGAAGTGGTGGCCCTGCTGCTCGAACTCCCCGCGGGCGAGGACCTCTACGTCACCGACGCGCAGGGCCGGTACCGGGGCGCGCTGGTGCTCGACTCGCTCAAGGGCCACCTGCCGGACCACTCGCTGCTGCAGGCCATCATCGCCGAGGACATCCTCGACACGCGCGTGAGTCCCATCACTCCGGACCTGTCCCTCGCCGAGGTGGCGCGGCGTTTCTCCGAGACGGCGCTCGAGCGCCTTCCCGTGGTGGATGGGGACTTCCGGCTGCTCGGCACCATCTCCAAGCGGGACGTGTTGAAGCAGGGAACGTTCTGAGGAGGCGAACGTGGAACCCAGGCAGATGCCCAAGGGCCCGGCGCGCATCTGGAGCATCGTGCTCATGTCGCTGCTGTGCACGGTGCTGACGGTGGTGCTGCTGCGCCACCCGGGGCCGCCCACGCCGCCGCCGCCGCCCGTCCCCGACGAGCCCGACACCTCCACGCCCCTCACCGACGAGCAGCGGCGGGCCATGTACCGCGCATGGCCCCTGTTCCAGGGTTGGCCGCTGCCGCAACTTCCCGCCGGCACGGGACAGCGCGACGCCGGTCAGGAGCCGCCCGACCACGACTCGCACCCCTGAGGCGCGCTCCGTTCGTTTTTGACGGCTCGCGGCAATGCGGAGTGACTGCCATTTCCGCATGAGCAGCGCCGGCCCGGGGTGGGTCCGAATGCACCAGTGCATCGCACCGAAGGCGCGTGAAGACGGAGAAGTCTTTCATCCGAGCGAGGACCGCACCTCCGCCAATGTCTGTCTGGCACGCCGGTTAAACACATACAACCCGCCCCTTACGGGGCATGACGCGCCCGCCCAGAGGCCAGACAGTGGACAGTCACTCCGCACGTGCTACCGAGGAAGTGTGCGGGTCATCCCTGCCCATGCGCGTGTCGCGAGTGCCTCGGGGTAGACATGGACTCGCGCGGCTCGCCTGAGCGGCCGGTGCCCAGACTGACAGGCATGCACATTTCTTCGTAGCCCTTTGCGTGTGTCTGGACTCGCGGCGGTATCCTCTCATTCCAGGCGGTCCGTCTCTTGAGCGCGGGGGGCGCGCACGGGACGCCAACGCCACCGTGCCCCCATGCCCTCAAGCGCCGAGTCATTGCCTTCACCTCGCACCCTGCTCACGCGGGGTGTGCGCCTCGTTACCGCGCTGCTGGTGCTGCTCGTCGTGCCGCCAGCGCGGGCAGCCACCAACGCCGAGGCCGCGCAGCGGGCCATCAACTTCCTCAGCGCGGACGCCGCCAACTGGGCGACGCAGTTCGGCTGCACGTCGTGCCACCGCCACGGCGCGACGATGTTCGCGCTCTCGACGGCGCGCGCCAACGGCTATGACCTGGATGCGCTGACGTACAACCAGCGCACCAACCGGCAGAACCTGGAGGCCATCGCCGCGCGCATGCAGTCCGAGCAGCGCGCGGACGGCTCCTGGATTCACCTGGGCAACTGGTATCCCTCCGCCAAGACGAGCTACTCCGCCTTCGGCCTCGCGGGCTACGACGCGAACGTGGGCACGCAGTACTCGGACGCGCTGGTGCGCGCCGCGGACTGGGCGGTGGGCACGCAGGCCGGTGGCCGCTGGAAGGAGGACTTTCCCTTCTACCCGGTGGGCTACGGCAACGTGGGCACCACCGCGCGGCTGATGACGGCCATTGCGCAGGCGAAGCAGCGCGTGGACCCGGCGAAGGCCGCGCAGTACCAGGCCGCGCTGGACCAGGCCGCCGCCTACGTCATCGCGCACATGAACGATTTGACGGACGGTCCGGACAAGGACGGCCAGCGCTACACGCACCAGGTGGCGTGGGCCATCGTCGGGCTGAAGGCCGCGGGGCCGGGTGCGAGCGGACAGAACACCACGGCCATGAACACGCTGGCCGCGCGGCTGCTCGCCACGCGCGCGCTCGGGGACGCGCCGGGCTGGGGCGGGCTCGCGGGCGAGGCCCCGGACGAGTACGCCACCAGCGTCACCCTGTACGCGCTGTGCGTCGCGGGCCGGAAGCCCGGCGCCGACGGGCGCATGGCCGGGGCCCTCGACTGGCTCAAGTCGCGCCAGGCCTCCAACGGGAGCTGGGGCGTGGGCACGCGCTACCCGGACATCCCCACCACCTTCGCGGCCATGGGGCTGGCGTGCTTCGGTGACTTCAGCGTCGGCGTCTCCGCGGTCGGAGCCTCGCGCAAGCCGTTCGAGCACGACCTGCCGAGCGTGCAGAGCGCCTCCTACGTGCTCACCGTGCGCAACAACGGGTACAAGACGGACGCGTACACGCTGGCGACCCAGGGCGGGCTGCCCGGGTGGACGGCGTCGCTGGACAGGACGACGCTGGAGTTGGGGCCGGACGAATCGGCCACTGTCACCCTCACCGTCACCGCGCCCGCGGGGCTGGCGCCGTCGCTGACCTCGGAGGTCATGGTGGTGGCGGCGTCGGTCGGTGCGGCCAGCGTGAAGGGCTCGGCGCGGCTGACGACGTACACCACCCCGCCGCCGCCCACCGAGGGCGTGGCGACGACGACGACGCTGCTGACGCCCGCGGACGGCACCCCGCTCACGGTGGCGCTGAACAACCCGCTGTCCGCGCGCGTGGTGGATGACCGGGGCTGGCAGGCGCGGGGCCCCGGCATGGGCGTGGTGACCTTCGTGGTGGCGGGCGTCACGGTGGGCGCGGACAACGACGCGGATGGGGATGGCGTCTATTCGATGGTGTGGCGTCCGAGGACCGCGACGTGGGACGACCTGGGCCTCCAGGACGTGCGCGCGGTGTACTCGGGCGTGACGCTGCAGCCGGACCGGGACAACCGGCTGGGCAGCACGGACTCGCGGCAGGTGGAGGTGCTGCCTTCACCGTTCCCGAATCCGTCGGTGACGCTGTGCGGACTGCCGGGCTTCACGGAGGAGAGCTCCATCGAGGTCTGCGGCTACACGACGACGGCGGGCTCGGACGCGAGCATCGAGTCAGCGGTCTTCATCATCCACGGGCAGCGCTACCCCGTGGTGCCGGACCCCAGCGGTGGATTGGTGATGGCCGAGCTGCCGCTGACGGACGGGCCCAACTTCATCCAGTTGGTGGCCGTGGACACGTTCGGTGGCATCGCGAGCGAAGAGGCGCTGGTGATGGTGGACAGCACCGGGCCGGAGCTGAACATCGTCTCGCCCGTGCAGGGCTTGGGGCTGACGGTGTACAGCGTGGACGTGCAGGTGGTGGTGCAGGACTGGTCGCCGGTGCGCGTGGAGACGAACTGGGTGCACGTCAGCGAGCTGCCCGCGGGCGGAGGCACGGTGACGCACACGGTGTGGCTGGGCCCGGGGGAGAACGTCATCCTGGTGCGGGCGACGGACTCGGTGGGCCATGTCACGGAGAAGGAAGTGAATGTCTGGGTGGACGCCCAGGCGCCGTTCGTGGGCACGGGGCTTCCGGACGGGTGGCTCGTGGGGCCGCAGCCTGGGGATTCGATGTGGTACGGCATCGGCGTGTACGCGGCGTCCGCGACGCGGGTGAAGGTGTCGTCGGGCGGGACGTACACGCTGCCTCGCGGGGGTGGCGGAGTGGACGCGACGCTTCACCTGGTGCCGGGCGTCAATACCTTCACGATTGACGTGACGGGCGAGACGGGATTGAAGACGTCGCTGACGCGCACCGTGCGCTACGACAACTCGCCTCCGGAGGCGGAGCTGCTGGTGCCGGTGCCGGGCGGGACGTACAGCGGGGTGGTGACGCTCACGGCGCGGGTGACGGATTCACTGACCGGGGTGCAGGGCGTGGCGTACACGCGGGATGGCTCTGGCATCCGAGGGGCGGAGCTGCAACCGGATGGCACGTGGACCGCGGAGCTGGATACGCGGGAGTTGGTGGACGGGGAGCACACGGTGGAGGTGTGGATGACGGATGACGCGGGGAACTTCGTCATCCGGTCGTTCCCGTTCTCCACGATGAACCGGCCGTAGCCGTCTGCTGAGTGGGGTTACACCGGTTCGAACTTCGTGCCGGTGATGCCCACGGCGTCCATCGCGTCCTTGAGGTCCTCGGAGACGATGAGGGCCACGTTCCAACCCCACGGGCGGAAGATGTGCGCGTCGCCGACCTGCGTCGGGTCGATGCGCATGCCGACGACGAGGCGGTACTCGCCCACCCGCTCCGGTTGTTCGTCCTCTGGGGTGAAGTACCGCACCTCCTTGCTGCGGGCATCGTCGATGCAGCGGATGGTGCGGAGCGTGTTGAGGATGAAGTAGGGCCCTTCGTGGCCCTCGACCTGGACGGGGATGAACTGGACGTCCTGGATGCGCTGGTGCTGGAAGAGGTCGACGACTCGCTCGTGGACGACTGGCGTAGCAAAGGAGTCCAGGGTGAAATCGAGAACCTGGCCAGTGGGTCTCACGGGAAAGCGGATCGTGCCCTGCTGCTCGAGCCTGCGACCCTCGAAGAACTGCCAGTGATGCACCTCCAGCCCCTGCTCATTCCGAGGGGCTCTCAAGTGCCACCGCTGTCGGATGCGCATGTCGTCCGTCAGCCTGAAGTAGCGATTCGTGGGCATCTCTCTCACCATCATCTCGTAACGAGTTGGTGGAGCGAAGAGCCATGCGTGCAGAGTTCATCCGCTACGCGCCTCAGTTCCCGCAACAGGTTGCCGCGGCATTGGTCATGGGTCCGGCAGGGTCCGAGCGCGGTCTGGAGCCGATCGAATATCTCTGCGTGATACGCCTCGGGGTGAGGGCCCAGGTGGCCCTTCAGATAGACGAGGTTCGCCGGGTCCTCCAAGCTCATCCCCGCCCTCGCGAAGAGTTCCTCGAAACGAGGCGTCCACGGTCCGCCGCGTACTTCAGCGCTGTTGTTCTTGTTCGTGGCGAGATGGTGCCACTGGTGGCCGTCCTTCTTCACCGTGCCGTCCGTGCACGCACTGCCCGCTCCGCCTGAAGCAGTGCTGGCCGCCGTGCCCACCGCTACGCCGCTGACCACCAGCGTGCCGTCCGCCACCATCTGCGCCGTCGTCGCGCTCTGCCACGTCAACCCTCCGGGCATCGCGTACCTCGACGGCGTGAGCAGCGACCACAGTCCGCCCTCGGGCACCTTCGGCAGCGCCTTGCCCACTCCGAAGGTGGCCACCAGCACCACCGCCCTCAGCGCCGTGCCTCCCATCGCCCTCCCGAAGCGCTCGGCCACCGCCTCCAACTCCTCCACCGTCCTCGCCGCCTCCGCGTCCTTGTAGAGCTGGTAGCAGGCCAGCCCCAGGTTGCGCAGCTCCAGCAGCCCCACCGCAATCGCCAGCCTCACCGTCAGCGCCGCCGCGAAGGCCTTGGAGAAGACTGGCTCCGGCAGCGCCCACGCCGCCAGGTACACCACCACCGACAGCGTCACGCTGGCCAGGAAGGCCGGGGAGCGGAACAGCTCCTCCGCCGCGTCCCGGATGCCGGGCCCCATGTACCGGGGAGAGCGCTGCAGCGCGAGGTAGAGCCGGCTGTGCGCCAAGGAGCCCGGCAGCGGCAACGGCGAAGGGCCGTACTTCGCAAGGAACTCTTGCCGGAGCCGCAGCTCCCACTCGGCTGGTCCTCCCTCGGTCGCCAGTGCTCGCTGGAAGCGGGGCGCAGGCATGTGGCGCAAGGCCTGGTGGAAGCCGGCCAGCACCGCGCGGGCTTCTTCCGGACTCAACGTCTCCCAGGCGGGCACGGGGGCCAGCGGAGTGAAGAAGAGTTGCACCCGGTCTCCCGACAGCCGCGTCGTCCGCACGACTTCAGGCCGGGCAAGACTGCCTCCGTCACCCGCACGCCCGTCCGGTGACGAGGCGCACGAGGCCACCAACACCGAGCAGCAGACCAGGGCCATGCGTAACAGCGGGGGAGCTGTCCTCATGCGCGGGCAGCTTGCACGACACACCCCTGACGCGCACTTCCGCGGCGCTTCTCCATTCAGTGGGCACAGCGGCTCAGGAAATTTCGGATGCCGTGGCGCACCGCCCCCGTGCTCGCGCGGCCTACGCACTCCCCTTCGCGAGCTGCCGCATCAGCTCCGCCTGTTCCGGGTACAGCTTCACCAGGGACTCCGCGGACGGCATCTCCCAGTCCGCGAAGTCGAAACCCGGCGACACGGTGCAGCCCACGAGCGTGTACTCCCCACTCGGCACCGCCGCCTGCAAGACGCCCGCGTGCACCACCACCTGCGGCTGCTCGCCCTTCGTCACATCCCTCCCGAGCACCACCGTCTCCACCCGGCCACTCGCTCCCACGAGGAGCAGCTCCAACGGATGCCCGTCGTAGAAGTGCCACACCTCGTCCGAGGTCACCCGGTGCCACGCCGCGAACGAGCCTCGCGGCAACAGGTAGTAGATGGCCGTGCCCGCCGAGCGCACGCCTCGCGGCGTCTCCACCGCCAGCGCCGCACGGTACGTCTCCTTGTAGAAGCCACCCTCGGGATGCGGCACCAGCCCCAGCCTGCGCACGAGCTCATCGACCATGGCCGCGCAGTGTAAGCGTCCCGTGCCTCACTCCGGCAGCGGCGTGGCGACGTAGTCCCGGCCGCTGTCCTCATGACAGCCATGGCACGTCGAGTGGCCCCGGCCGTAGTAGTTGTCGCCGTAGTCCGGCCCCAGCCCCTCGAAGAAAATCCACGTGTCCTTCCCTGCCCCCTCGACCACCTTCACGTCGAGCGCATGGCCCCGCAGCGTCCTCCCCTCCGAGTCGTACAGCTCCTTCACGGTGATGCTGCCTGGAGGGTGCGTGGCGTTGCCCGCGCGCATCGACTCCACCAGCACGTCGTTGAAGAACACGCGGACCTTGGGGCCATGTGAGCGCACGGAGTCACGAGGCGCCGGCTCGGCGAGCCACGTCGTGTAGCGCCCCTCGCGCACGAAGGCGGTGATGCCCGCCTCCGACGTGTCCAGGTCCCCCACCAGTCCCACGTGCTCATCGACCGAGGACGAGGGACCACAGGCCGCGAGCAGCACGGTGACGACAACGGGCAACAGTCGCATGGAAGGGACCTCGTGACGGAGCTGGGATGCACGGCCCGCGATGGCGGCTGTGCCCACTACGCCGCGAACACGGCCCCGGTTACGGCTGAGCCGCCGACCGCGCCTGAGGGGAGCCGCGCAGAGGAGCTTGCCGGTACACACAGCGCGCGTGTCTGGAAGCCCGGCTCCAGGGCCGAGCATGGCCGCGCCCCGACCCAATCACCGGAAAATCCTGCCTCATTCTCCGTGCTTGCGGGCCTCCAGCGGCCGGTCGGGACTCCAACCTCGCGGGTCCCCGTGTGTCGCCCCTCCCTGTTAGGGTAGCGACCCAGGAGGTAGTCAGGACTTGCTCCAACCATTTCCTCGGGTCATGCTGGTGCTTACCACCTTGGCAGGTATGACGGCGGTCGCGGGAGAAACCGGTGTGGAGCGGCAGATGCGTCAACGGCACATCACCCTCTCCGCGGAGAATCCGGCGACGACGCACGGAGTGCACGTCGCGGCCGGCACCGCCACCGTGCTGCTGTTCGACTCCCCCGTGCTCCCCGCCAGCGTGGAGTTGGGCGCGTCGCGTGAGCGCTTCGAGCGCATCGACATCACCGAGCGCGCCCTCATCCTCCTGCCCCGCATGGAGCTCACGCCCCACGAGCGCATTCCCCTCACGGTGCGCTTCGCGGACGGCCACTTCCCCAACCGGGCGACCTTCGCGCTCACGACCGAGCCGGGAGAGGTGGACCTCCAGGTCCGCGTCTTCCGCACCGCGCTCGCACCCGAGGCACTCGTGGAACAACTGGGCGCCGTGCAGGCCCGCTGCGAGGACTCGGGACGCTTCTCCAACCTGCTCTTCTCCCGGGATTTGGGGAACGGCATCGTCGCGGAGCAGCTGAACTCCCGTGTCGCGGGCGACGAGGACTCGCCGCACTTCCACGTGGCCGACCTCCGGGCGTTCGTCGCCCCTGGCCTCATGGCCCTCGCGGTCACCCTCCTCCTCGCCGAGGGTCAGCCCCACTGGCGGCCCGGCCGGGTGGAGGTGCTCGACGAGCAAACCGTGGAACAGATTCCGGTGCGCGCGGCGGACCTGGATGTGCAGACACTCCGGCCCGGAGTCATGGGGAGGCTCGTCCTGGAGCTCCGCGCGGGCCCCGCATCCACCGCCGAGCGGGTGCGAATCCACGTCCACGAGCAGGGTGGCTCACGCATCCTGAAGTTGAAGGGCGTGCGCCTTCCACGTCCGCCGCCCGGAGTGGCCCATTGACGGTGGCGCATCCACTCACGCTCCGCCCGGGCATGACGGTAGGCCCCTGGCGCATCCTCGCGCCGCTGGGCTCGGGCTCCTTCGGCATCGTGTTCCAGGTCGAGCACGCGGGGCAGCGCCATGCCCTCAAGTTCGCCCTGCGAGGCCCCGGCAGCGACGACCTCAACCACACCGACGCTCGCGCGGCGAAGGAACTGGCCTGCCTGCTCCAGGCCGTCCACCCCAACGTGGCGCGGGTCTGGGCCCATGGCCGGTGGCCGGATTCGAGAACGGGCTACCACTACGTCGTCATGGACTTCGTGGACGGCTCCACGCTGGACGGCTGGGTGAAGCGAGCGCGCCCGTCGGCCCGCCGGGTGGCCCGCCTCTTCGCGCGCCTGGCTCGGGCCCTGGGCGAGCTGCACGCGCGCGACGTCTTCCATCGCGACCTCAAGCCATCCAACATCCTCGTGCGCGCCGACGACGATGAGCCCGTGCTGGTGGACTTCGGCAGCGCGGACCATGCCGAGGCACCGCCACTCACCGAAGGCACGCTTCCTCCCGGTACGACGCGGTACCGCAGCCCGGAGGCGCTCCGCTTCCACCGCGAGCACCATGACCGGCCTGACGCGCGCTACCCCTTCCGCGCCACAGATGACCTCTACGCCCTGGGCGTGACGCTCCATGAGGTGCTGACGGGCGCGCCCGCGTTCTCACCGACCCTGCCTCGGGAGGTCCTCATCGAGCACATCGAGGAGCGGCTGCCACCCCTGCCTTCCGGAGTGAATCCCCGGGTTCCCGCTGCGCTGGAGGCCATCACCCTGCGACTGCTGCGCAAGCGAGCCCGGGAGCGGTTCCCCCACGGAGAGGCCCTGCACGCGGCCTTCGAGGAAGCGCTGCGCTCCGCCGGACCCGAGTGGGACAAGCCCCTGTTCCCAGGAGCAGCGCCGCCCCCGACGACACCGGCGCGCAATGACGCAACGGGCAGCTCATCGGGCCCGCATCCCGAAGCACCCTCCGCCGGCAAAGCCTCCGCCCCCGCCTCCGGTCCACATCCTGCTCCCGACGCCCACGCCGCTGCCCGGCGGCCCGCTTCCTGGCACCTGCTGGGAGCGGGAGTCCTGCTTGGACTGCTGGCCATGCTCGGCTGGAAGAGCGCGGGAGCGCCACACGCTTCGGAACAGCTCCTGGCCCCGACGCCCACCGCGCATCCAGGAGCGAGCCACTCCGCCGCTGAGCAGCCGACGACGACGATGGATGCGGGTATGGAAGAGGGGCTGCTGGAGCCCTCCCCCACCACGAGAGAAGAGCCTGTGACGAACCCGACGACGCCTGGAACCCCCAAGCCTTCCGCACCGGGAGCACTGAAGCGCGCGCTTCCGCGCTGTCTCGCGGGAGTCGCCGCGGCCGCCAGCCTCCACTGCGCGAGCACCACCTATGCGACTCCGGTGGGCGAGCGGCCCCGCCGAAACCAACCCTGCTCGACCGATGCCATGCGCAGCATGGATGAAGTGCTGCGGGGGTTCCGAGGGCCGTACCGCCTTCCGCTGATTGCCACCGCCCAGCTCGACTTCCACCAGGACTACGCCGACGGCGACGTGCTCATCGGCGGCCTGAGGACGGGCTCCATCAGCAGCATCGTCCGGAACCCCGGCGCGTTCCCCTCCAACACCGTGCTGCATGGCTGGGTGTGGGTGAATGGCGAGGACGCCGAAATCCAATGGTTCGAAGCCGACATCCCTCGCCACGGGAAGGAGTCCGCCACCCGCATCACCATCTGCGCCCGGGTGGGGAACCCGCAGCGCCGGACGGTGCGCCACGCACCGGGCTCCACTCCGAAGGACCCCATCTGGGTGCGGACCGATGAATACGTGGTGGTGGACCGGTGGTGACGCGCGGACCTGTGCGCGCCACCCTCTCGGCGGCCCGCGCCCCGCTACTTCTTCTTCTGGTGCATGGCCGAGGCCACCAGGTTCATCAGCTTGAGCTGCACCGGCGACAGCTTGCGAAGGTTGCGCATCAGCCGGCGCATCTCCGGCGTGTCGTCCTCACGGGCCTTGTTGGCGACGTTGGGCGCCGCCTTGTCCTTCGCGGGCGGCGGGGCGGACAGGTCCTCGCCCAGGCCGAGCAGCTCGTGCGGTGGCACGTGGAGCACCACGCACAGCCGACGCAGGTTCTGCACGCTGGGCAGCATGTGCCCGCGCTCCAGCCGCCCGTACACCTCCGACGCCATGCCAATCCGCTCCGCGACATCGGCCTGCGTCAGTCCCATGCGCACCCGGGCGGCCCTCGACGCGGCTCCCAGCATGCTCGCCAATTCTGTGTCCATGCGTGTGTCAGTCCACGAAAGGAGGGGCCCCGTTCCAGGCGCCTCGGAGGCCCTTAGATAACCCTCAAGGTCGGGTACTTTCACCATACCTTCAGCGTTTTTTCAAACAAGGCTCGGCCCCGCACCACGGCCCGTTGCGGGCGCTGCGTGCATTGTGCGGAGTCACGCGACTCCAGCGTCCGCCCGTCGCCTTTTCCACGAACGGCGCCGAGGGCGATTCCTCGCGGAGCGCCGCATGTCCAGGCTCGCGGCGCATTCCAGTCCTCACGCACGGAGCCCACGCATATGGATTCCATCGGACGCCGCAGGTGGGCCATCGCCGAGGGCTGGATTCCCAGCCAGAGCACCGGGCCCGCTCCTGAGATGGCGAGCCACGAGACGGCCTGCCTCCTCAACACGGGAGCGCGCGACGCCCACGTGGAGGTGACGCTCTTCTTCAAGGACCGCGAGCCCGTGGGGCCCTACCGCGTCACCGTGCCCGCGCGCCGCACCCTCCACCTGCGCTTCAACGACTTGAAGGACCCGGAGCCCGTTCCCCGCGACACCGACTACGCCAGCGTCATCCTCTCCGACGTGCCCATCGTCGTGCAGCACACGCGGCTGGACTCGCGCCAGGCGGAGAACGCGCTGATGACGACCATCGCCTTCTCCGAGTGACGCCCGTCACCACGGCTTCACGTGTCCACGCCGCGTGCCTCGGCCGTGGCCGTGTCCTCCGCATCCAGCAGCGCGCGCCTGCGCTCGGCCGCGGTGAAGAGCATGGCCAGCGGCAGGCCGAGGAAGACGGCGTGCAGCACCACCTGGGGGAACTGCGGCACGTCGAGGAACCACGGGTAGTAGCCGCGCCCGACGAACTGGAAGCTCACCAGCCAGATGAACATGCCGAAGAGCATTCCCACCGCGGCCTGGAACTCCCAGCGGCCCCGCCCGTCCGGCGTCAGCATCGCGTCCAGGAAGGAATAGAGCAGTCCGGAGAGGGCGGACAGCACCACGTGGACGCCGAACCCCACGAGCAGCGCCGTGGCGGCGGACACCTGCGGGGTGAAGGCGGTCGGCCCCAGCGCCACGCCCGCGGACATGCGGACGGGCCGCATGGCGCTGTCACCCGACGCCACGGCCAGCACCACCTCCGCCAGCGCCAGCACCACGCCCGCCGCGACGCCGAAGAGCAGTCCATTCGTCGCCGACCAGGGGGTGTACTTCCGCCGAGCCATCGCGCCTCCTTGTCGGGGCCGCCGCACGCTCGGCCCCAGGCGTCAACGTGGGCATGCGGCGCGCGGGCGGGCAGCCGGTGCGCGGCGGGTGCTCGGGGCTCCGCTTCCCCAGCGGCCGCGCGGGCAGTCCGCTGCCGGACGGGGGACGACACCCGCGGCCACTGACGGCCGGCCCCCCCGCTCCGCTATCCGGGAGACAGGCGAGCCCTCCCCCGCTCCCGGGGACCGGGCGCCCGCCAGGGGAGACCCCATGTCACGCTTGATTGGCTGTCTGGCCGTACTGGCCTGCCTCACCCTCGTGCCCGGCTGCGGGGACGATGACGACGATGACGGCGGCGATGACGACACGCTGGAGTGCCCGACGGGAGGCACCCAGCTCACCGAGCAGAACTTCGGCCGGGCCTTCCTGGACACCTACTGCACGCGCTGCCACAGCTCCACGCTCACCGGGGCCGCGCGCAACGGAGCGCCCGTGGGCTTCGACTGGGACCTCATCGCCTCCGTGCGCGCGCACGCGGAGCAGATGAACGAAGAGGCCGGCGCCAACGCGGACGGCAGCGTGAATACCGAGATGCCCCTGAACGACCCGCGCCCGTCCGACGCCGAGCGACGCCAGCTCTCCGAGTGGCTCATCTGCGGTGCGCCGTAGCGACACCCCAGGCCGCGCCGCCCCCCGCGCGGAGCGTGGCCTCGCCCCCACACCCGGGGCCGGCCCCGGGGCACGTCTCCCCACCAGGACGGCCCCTCCTGTCGTTTCTTCCGCCGCTCCGCGCCACGGCCTGTAACTCCTTCACCCTGAGTCGCGGCACACCTGGGCATCCACCCGGACTCCCGGCGAGTGCGGGCAGGCACGCCATTGGCAAGGAGCGAACCCGGAAAGGAACGACGAAGCCGGGTATGCCGCAGCTCCGCCACCACAACCAGGGTCCGTACCGCGTGCACTATGCGCCCCAGGCCTGGCGCGAAGTGGGGCGCATGTCGGCGGAGACCTTCCTCGCGCTCCAGGAGGTGCTGGAGGGGCTCGGCGAAGCCACCGGGCGTGACCCCGCGGCCACCACCAACGGCCTCGCCCGGCACGCGCTGCCGCAGCACGGGCTGGAGCTCGAGTACACCTGGGACGAGCGCTCGCGCACCCTGACGCTGCTGTCGCTCGTGCGCGTTCCGCGCAAGCCGTGAGCGGCCCCGGCCGCGCCCTCAGGCCACCGTGCCGCAGAGGCTCTGCACCGCGTCCAGCAGCTCCTCGACGATGAAGGGCTTGCGCAGCAGCCCGCGCGCGCCCGGCGGCGCCTCCGTGGAGACGGCGGTGAGCACCAACACCGGCACGCCCTGCCACTTCGGCGTCTCGCGGATGCGCGCGAGGAACTCGTGGCCGTTCATCACCGGCATCATCAAGTCCAGCAGGATGAGGCACGGCCGGCGCATGTGCTGGAGCTCGTCGAGCGCCTCGCTGCCATTGGCGGCGATGACGACGTCGTAGCCCTCCCCCTCCAGGATTTCCGCGATGGCGGCCCGGATGTCCTCGTCATCCTCCACGACGAGCACGGACCTGCGCGGCGCAGCGGTGGCCATGTGCGAAAGCATAGAAGCCCCGCAAGCCGCGCCGCGACCGGGAGCGCCCCCCGAGCCAGCATTAGTGGACAGAAATCCACCACCCGGACGCGGAGAGCCGCCTCCCCAACACAAATTTCCGCCAGGCCTCGAAACGACGCTTTTTTAGTTTGAGCTCGAAACGCGAGTGAGGCTTGTTCATCCAGAAGGCCACGCCGGGGTCCGAGGAGCGTGCAGTCCCTCACGGGAGGCTCGGGCGGCGGTGGGCCAGGGGTTACCTCCGCGTGGGGCGCCTCCCTACCTTGGAGCGGTCATGTCCCGTATGGCAGAGGGCACCAGGGTGCGCGGACAGGGAGGCGGCGAGGCACGGCCGTGGAAGGCACGGGCCTGGGCGGAGCTGGAGACGGCCCGGGCGCGCGTGCTGCGGATGCTCGCCGGGCTGCCGGAAGCCGAGCTGCTGCGCCAGCACTCGCCGCTCATGTCGCCGCTCGTCTGGGACGTGGCCCATGTCGCCAACTACGAGGAGCAGTGGCTGCTGCGCGCGCTCGGCGCTCCGGCCCTCACGGACCCGGCGTTCGACGCCATCTACGACGCCTTCCGGCATCCACGCGCCACGCGCTCGGAGTTGCCGCTGATGGGGCCCGGCTCCGCCTTCGCCTACGCCGCCCGCGTGCGCGAGGCGGTGCGCGAGCACCTGGACTCGCTGCCCGACGCCAGCACGGAGCCCCTGCTCGTGGGCGGCTACGTCTTCGGCATGGTGGCGCAGCACGAGCAGCAGCACGCGGAGACGCTCGCCGCCACGCTGCAGCTCATGACGGCGGTGGAGTACCGCATGCCGTCGCCCCGCGCGCGCCCGCGTCCTGGCGCGGCGGCGCTGTCGGAGGTGCTCATCCCCGGCGGCCCGGTGCGCCTGGGCAGCGAGCACCCGTGGGCCTACGACAACGAGCGCCCCGCCTTCGTCACCGACGTGCGCCCCTTCCTGCTGGACGCGCACCCGGTGACGAATGGCGACTACCTCGTCTTCGTCGAGTCCGGCGGCTACGAGGACGCGCGCTGGTGGCACCCGAAGGGCTGGGACTTCATCCAGAAGGAAGGGCTGCGCCACCCTCAGTTCTGGCTGCCTCAGGGCCACCATGTCTGGCTTCGGCGGCGCTTCGGCCTGGTGGAGCCGCTGCCGAAGGACGAGCCGGTGCAGCACGTGTGCTGGTACGAGGCGGACGCGTACGCGCGTTGGGCCGGCAAGCGCCTGCCCACGGAGGCCGAGTGGGAGAAGGCCGCGCGCGGCAGCGACGGCACGCCGCGCGAGCACCCGTGGGGAGACGCGGCGCCCACCGAGGCGCACGCCAACCTGGGCGGGGACACGTGGGGCCCGGCGCCGGTGGGCAGCTACCCCGCGGGCGTCAGCCATGACGGCGTCTGGGGACTGCTGGGCGATGTCTGGGAATGGACGGCGAGCGACTTCCGCCCGTACGCGGGCTTCGCCGCCTTCCCCTACCGCGAGTACTCCGAGGTGTTCTTCGGAGAGGACTACAAGGTTCTGAGGGGAGGAGCGTGGGCCAGTGCGCCGGTGGCGGTGCGCAATGGCTTCCGCAACTGGGACTTCCCCCACCGCCGGCAGATTTTCGCCGGCTTCCGCTGTGCACGTGACGTGAGGTGAGGCGATGCGGGTGAGGACGGCGCAGACGACGGGGACTCCGGGCGGCGGCACGCAGCGCGCCCCGGGGGTGAGGGTGGACGTGTACGTGCGGCCGGGCGACGCGAAGCGCGCGCTCCGCGCGGAAGCGCTCCAGGGACTGTGCGGCAATCCCAAGGAGCTGTCTCCGAAGTGGCTCTACGACGAGCGCGGCAGCCAGCTCTTCGACGACATCACCCGGCTGCCGGAGTACTACCCGACGCGGCGCGAGCGCGAAATCCTGCTCGCCCATGCCGGCGACGTGGCGCGGCTGAGCGGCGCGGACACGCTGATTGAGTTGGGCAGCGGCACCAGCGAGAAGACGCGCCTGCTGCTGGACGCCATGGAGGAGGCGGGCGCGCTGTCGCGCTTCGTCCCCTTCGACGTGAGCGAGAGCTTCCTGCGGCGCGCGGCGGACTCGCTGGCCCGCGAGTACCCGGGCATCAGCGTGCACGCGGTGGTGGGCGACTTCGAGCGGCACCTGGGCCAACTGCCCGGCGGCGGGCGGCGGCTCGTGGCCTTCCTGGGGGGCACCATCGGCAACTTCAAGCCGGCGGAGCGCGCGCTCTTCCTGCGCGAGCTGTCCGCGGGGCTCCAGCCGGGTGACGGGCTGCTCCTGGGCACGGACCTCATCAAGGACCGCGAGCGGCTGTACGCCGCCTACAACGACAGCGCGGGCGTCACCGCCGAGTTCAACCGCAACGTGCTCAAGGTGCTCAACCGCGAGCTGGGCGCGGACTTCGAGCCGGACGCCTTCGAGCACTTCGCGCCCTTCGACGAGAAGAACGCGTGGATCGAAATGCGCCTGGTGTCCAAGCGCGCGCAGGCGGTGTGGCTGTCCACGCTGCGGCGGCGCGTGGACTTCGCCGAGGGCGAGGTGCTGCGCACCGAGGTGAGCTGCAAGTTCGAGCGGCGCCAGGTGGAGGCGGAGCTGGCGGAGGCCGGCCTCACCCTCGCCGAGTGGTGGACGGACACCGCGGGCGACTTCGCGCTGTCCTTGGCGCTCAAACGTTGAAATCTGAGAATAATCTCGCGCGGGCGTCGCAACTTGGCGACGCTGGGGCCGAGAATCGTTCGATGCCGGACGGGTGTGGCCGGCAATCGGGGTCCAGGGCCGGGGACCCTTCTGGTCGCCTTCCTGAAGTGGGTTCGCGCGTCGGGGTGACACTCCTTCCTCCTGCCGGAGAGGGAGCATCGGGAGCCTGACGTTTTGCCTCCTGGCAACGGAGGCTCCCGGGGTCTTCTCGACCCGTTCGCGCACCACCGAGGGAAGGGTTGGCCAACACATCCCGCCGGGGGGAGCATCGGGCGGGTGGCTGGGCTTCAACCCGCCGCCACGCCCGATGTCTTGCGGGGCTGCCGGGTGCATGCACCACGTTCCACGGAAGTGCTCACGCGGATGGACTTCGTGCGTGCCGCTCGAGCTGGAGCGGCGGGCCCGGGAAGAGCGCCCTCACCACGAGGCGGTGAGGTGGGACGCGGCCGGAAGCGAGGGCCGCGCCGGGAACGACGTTGCGCGCGTCAGCGACGCGGCGGGTTGCGGCGCGACGGCGCGCGCACGGGCACCGGCACGGGCTGCGCGGTGGGGCGCGTCCACGCGGCCCAGAGCCCGGCGACGACGGTGGCGATGACGCCGCCCGCGACAATCACCTGCTCCCCCAGAGGTCCAAGGTCCACGGTGGCGAGTGGAAGGGGGAGCATTCCGGAGAACGACATGCGGGGACTCCTGGCAAGGCACTGCGTGGGAGGTCCTGATGGGTCCGGCTAGGCACCCAACGCGGGCCGGGGAAGTGCAGGTTAAGTAACCGTGACAGAATGTGGAAGTCCCTCAGCGACGATGGCGACGCGGCGTGCACGGAAGTGCACCCCTCGTCCTGTCCCGCGGGGCTTCCTCCCCGTCACGAATTTCATAATCGGTTGGACACGCGGCGCACGCCGGATGTTCACGCGGGCGCCACGCCTGCCTGCCTCCTCTCTCGCGCGTCTCGCGGCGCCGGCCTATCCTGAGCCTCATGCCGTCCGACCTCGCGAGCGCGTTTCTGACCTTCCCCGGCAGGCGCTGGACCCCCGAGGAGTACGACGCGCTTGTCCGCTCCGGCATCCTCGCGGAGGACGAACGTGTCGAGCTGCTCGAAGGAAGCCTGGTCCCGATGACGCCGCCCGGCCCCGCCCACACCAACCTCATCGCGCGGTTGAACTACGCCTTGGTATCGGCCACGCAGGGCAAGGCGCTGGTGAGCCCACAGAGCCCGCTGGATTGTGGTGACAGTCGCCCTCAGCCGGACCTTGCCGTCCTTCCTCTCTCGGAGGACCGGGACGACCGACTGCCGCGAAAGGCGTTCCTGGTGGTGGAGGTCGCGGACAGCTCGCTTGCGCGGGACAGGCTCAAGTCGGCCATCTACGCCAGGGCAGGCATCCCCGAGTACTGGCTGGTGGACGTGGCCGCGCGCACGGTCGAGGTCCACACCGAGCCCACCGCCCGACGCGAGGCGCGCTACCGGACGGTCCATCTGCTCGGCGTGGAGGACACGTTGACCACACCGACCCTGCCGAAGCTCAAGCTCTCGCTCGCCACGCTCTTCGGACGCGGCAGGCATTGAGCGCACGGGCTCCGACAACCGGGAGCCCGCGCACACTCCCCCAGCAATGGGAATGAGCGCCCGAGCTTGCCGGACGCCAGCGCCAGTGCACCTTTTCGAGCGGCGGCAACGCGCGCACGAAGCCTGCGTCAGGTCCGAGCCCCCGAGCCCGCGGACTCCTCCCGCGCTCGCTCGCGCTTCATGAACTCCACCTTCATGCACCGGTCCTGCACCACGCGGATGCCGGCGCGGGCCAGCTTCTCCGCGGCCGCGTCGTTGCGGATGCCGAGCTGGAACCACACGGCGCGCGGCTTCTTCTTGAGCAAATCGTCCACGTGCCCGTCGATGTCCTCGGGCTTGCGGAACACCTGCACCACGTCCACCGCCCCGGGCACGTCCGCCACCGCCGAGTACACGGGCTGGCCGAGAATGGGCCCCTTCTCCCCGTGCACCGACACCGGGACGATGTCGTAGCCGTGCGCCTGCAGAAAGTGCGGCACCGCGTAGGCCGGCTTGTGCGCCTGGCTCTCCGAGCGGATGCCCAACACCGCCACGCGCCGGCTGCTCGCGAGGACCTCCTGTACTCCGGCATCGTCCTCGACGAGGTTGTCCTTCCAGTCCATGACTGCCTCCCTCGACGGAAGGTTGCCACGGCCGGGCCCGGCGGCGAGGGAGCACGTCACCCGAGCCCCCAGGCGGGGCCTACTTCGGCGCGGCCTGGACCTCGATTTTGCGGCACGCCTCGTTGGCCTCGAGCACGTCCTCCGGCGAGGCACCGGGCAGGCTGGCGCAGAGGAACAGGTCATCCCCCAGCCGCCGCGCGCCGAAGAAGCCGGGCGTCTGGAGTCCCAGGCCACCATCCGCCAGCTTCGGCGCCATGGTGATGCGCAGGAGGGTGTAGCCCTCCGTCTCCTCCTCCTGGTCCAGCGACACCTCGTAGCCCTTCAGCTCCCCGCGCACGCGGTCCGCGAGGTCATCCACCGAGGGCTTCTGCGCGCCCTGCCCGCGCCGCAGGTCCACCCGCAGCACCGGGCGGCCGGGCGGGCCCGCCTGGAAGCTGTCGTCGGGCGCCACCTGCGCGGACCAGCCGTCCGGCAGCGGCACCTTCACGCCCGAGCGCATGGACGAGCCATGCGCCGAGGCGTCCGGAGCAGTATCAGCCGGCGCGGCGTCCTCCTGCTTGCAGCCCTTGCAGCCGGGCAGGAGGCCGAGCGCGAGCACCCACGCGATGTGCTTCCGCGAGCGCACTACTTCTTTTCGCCACCCGGAGGAGGCGGCTTCCCGCCACCGCCGATGTTCTCCATCTTCAGCGAGCCCTCGAAGATGACGCCGCGGTCCATGGACAGCGACGGCGTCTCGAGGTTGCCCTTCACGCGGCCGGGCGTCTTGAGCTCGATGACCTGGGTGGCCTTCACGTTGCCTTCGACCTGGCCGTTGATGATGACGGTGCCGGCCTGGATTTCAGCGTTCACCTTGGCGCCGTCACCGATGACGAGCACGTCCTTGGTGACAATCTGCCCGTTGAACTTTCCGTCGATGCGGACCTGTCCCTCGAACGTGAGCTTCCCCTCGAACTCGCTCCCCTTGCCCAGGAGCGTATGCACCTCACCGGAACGCTGCGACACGGATTCCTCCTCCCGCCTGAACAGAGGCTTGCTGGGTGCTTCGTCTTTTTTCCCGCCAAGGAGCGCCACGTCCTACTCCTTCCTGAGAAGCTTCAAGAGCCGGTCGAGGTCATCGTACGAAAAGAAGTCCACCTCGATGGTGCCCTTTCCTGGGCTGCGTTCAGTGAGCCGAACCTTCGTCCCCAGTCGCCGCTGAAGCTCCTCCACCAGTGACTTCACCTGCGGGCTCTGCTTGGGCGGCGACTTGCCCGCATCCTTCTTGCCCGAGGAGCGACTCTGCTGGACGAGCCGCTCCGTGTCACGCACGGAGAGCTTCTTGTCCGCTACCTGCTTCGCCAGGTTCTGCAGCTCCGGCAGCCGAGGCACCCCGAGCAACGCCCGCGCATGGCCCATGCTCAGCGAGCCGTCCGCCACCATGACCTTCACGTCGTCGGGCAGCGCGAGCAGCCGCAGCGCGTTGGCCACCGTCGAGCGCTCCTTGCCCACGCGCTGACTGACCTGCTCCTGCGTGAGCTTGAACTCCTCGACGAGCCGCTTGTATCCCAGGGCCTCTTCAATCGGGTTGAGGTCCGAGCGCTGGAGATTTTCGACGAGGGCCAACTCGAAGGCCTGGACCTCCGTCACATCCTTGACGATTGCGGGCACTTCCTTGAGGCCCGCGGCCTGGGAGGCCCGCCAGCGGCGCTCACCGGCGATGATGCGGTAGCCGTCTCCGTCCTTGCGGACGAGGATGGGCTGGAGCACGCCCTGCGCCTTGATGGAGTCGGCGAGCTCCTTGAGCTTCACCTCGTCGAAGTGCTGGCGCGGCTGCTCCTTGTCGCGGTGGATGGACTCGATGGGCAGCTTGAGGACGCCGGCCTTGTTGGCTGCCTGCTCGCTGCCCTTGCCACCGGACGAGGGGGCGGCCTGGGGGATGAGGGCGGAGAGCCCACGGCCGAGCGCCCGCTTCTGCGTGTCTGCTTTCACCACGTCGTGACTCCAGCGCCGCGGCGACTTTCACGGCGGCCATGAACGACAAAGGCTCCCCGGCAACCTCGGAGAGCCCCCGCTGCTTCCGGAAGACTTCGGCTCACTTCAGGCCACGCGACGGCGCGGCGACTTGGGGGCGTCGCGCTTCATGAGCTCGCGGCCGAGCGCCAGGTAGCTCTCGCAGCCCTTCGACTTGATGTCGTAGAGGATGATGGGCTTGCCGAAGGACGGGCACTCGGACAGGCGCACGTTGCGCGGCACCACGACTTCGAAGACCTGCTTCTTGAAGTAGCCGCGCACCTCGTCGACGACCTGGTGGGCGATGTTCGCGCGCGAGTCGAACATGGTGAGGAGGATGCCCTCCATCTTCAGGTCCGGGTTGAGGCCCTGCTTCACCAGGTCGATGGTGTGCGTGAGCTGCGAGAGGCCCTCGAGCGCGTAGTACTCGCACTGCAGGGGGATGAGGACGGTGTCCGCGGCGGCGAGCGCGTTGAGGGTGAGCAGGCCGAGCGACGGCGGGCAGTCGATGATGACGTAGTCGTACTCGGCGGCGAGGGGGCGCAGGGCCTCGCGGAGGCGGAACTCGCGGCGCTCCTGGTTGACGAGCTCGACTTCAGCGCCGGTGAGGTCCGGCGTGGCGGGGATGACCTGGAGGTAGCGCAGCTCGGTGGGGTGGAGCAGCTCCTTCATGGGGCGGCCATTGAGGAGCGCTTCGTAGATGGTGCCGTGGAGGTCGTCGCGCTTGAGGCCGAGCCCGCTGCCGGCGTTGCCCTGCGGGTCCATGTCCACCAGGAGCGTGCGGCGCTCGGCGGAGGCCAGGCTCGCGGCGAGGTTGATGGCGGTGGTGGTCTTCCCCACGCCGCCCTTCTGGTTGGAGATGCAGATGATACGACCCACGTGGCCCATCCTCTCTCTTCCCCGGCCGGTGCCAGGGCCCCGCGCGTGAAGCAGTGCACGGTTGCGCGCTGATCCACGCTCCTAGCACCCGCTTCGGGGGAGGATCAAATTGTCGGCGAGCCTCGCCTCCCTGCTCTCTTCGCCGTGTTTCCGCGAGGGTGGACGCGGGCGGCGCCAGGGGAATGGGGCACGGTGGAGGGGCGGCGTTGGGTCTCGATTCGGTGACGGAGTCGGGTGGGGTGGAGCTGTCCACGGCATGCCGCACGTGAGCACGTGCGCGGTGGCCGACCCGGGTTGAGGGTTCGCGGGTTCCGGGTGGGCGGTTCGGAGGACCCGCGATGGGGCGCGCCGTGGGTGCCGGGATGGGTCGATTCCCGCTCCCTATATAAAGGAGGTGGCGCCCGTTCCCGTCCTCGTGGCTGGAGGCAGGGTTCCACGGGTCGCTGGCCTGGATGCTGGGGAGGCAGGAGCGACTGGGCCGGGAATCGGTGGCCCATGGCGGGTCGGTACGACTGCCTGCCTGGACCGGGAGGGGTCCCATGTCAGGCCCCTCTATAAGGATGCGGCCGTGCGGTCTGCTCCGGGTGCGGCGGTGCCTGGGTTGGCTCGCCGGCTGTGGGGCCGACCAGGGAAGCAGGCGAGGTCCTGTGAGCCGTTGGCGGTTCAGTGCGTCCGAGCGCGCCGTTGAGGAACTGCCCGATGGACGGCTTCGTCGCACGGACTCGCGAGGGAGGGGCTGCCGCGCACGGAGTCCACGCGGAGGAACTTCATCGCAGGGGGCTCGATGCGTGGCGCCAGGGGTCGGGTGTGCCAGGCAAGCTCACGGCCTGTCGGTTCGATGGACCGCGTGAGGCTCGGCTCCGTGTGATTCAGGCTTCGGACCTGTGAGACCTGCGCAGCATGCGGACTCAAGTGGAGGCGTGGCGTGGAGGCCCCACGCCGTTCCCCCGGCTGCCGGTTGGGCCTGTGCGGTCTCGAGTTCGAGCGAGCGCGGTGAAGCATTGGCTCCTCACTCGGCGGCAGCTGCGCCTCCGCGTCCGTCCGCCGGGCCCTCGCGCAACGCGCTCCGATGAAGCTCGCATCTCCCGGTCCATCGGGCGTGACGTCCATGCGCGGACTCAAGCGCGGCGATGCAGCTCATTGCCAGCCAGTCCAGGTCTCCAAACGGCAAGCGGGGAGCCCATGCCCGGCAGCACCTGCGGTCCCCTTCCCCGCGCAGCGAGCCGCATGGGCGGACACGGCAGGGATGCCGCTGCACCTGAACTCCGCTGAAGCCCGCGCGCGGGTCGCCACAGTGGTGTCACGTCAGTGGCCGTGACGGCGAGATGAGCCGTGCCCGGTCGCGCGTCATGCGCCCCTGTGCTGGCTCCTGCATGCGGGGCGCTCCCTGAGCAGGGTGATTCGCTGCCGGGATTGGGTCGTGAGTTCCCGCCCCTTCCCTTCTTGGGTTCGGCTCGCGCGCAACCGCTGCCGACCAGCGCACGAGGGTGAGCCCGAGCCGCGCGCTCCATCAGCCAGCGCCCTGCGCATGAACAGGCTTCACGTCACGCAGTGCCGAGGTGACGTCATCCCCGGTTCCATGCGAGCCGCGTTCGCGCGCCGGACCAGGCTCCCGCGTGCAGTCAGGTCAACGGCTGACGCATCCACAAGCCGCACGGGCCTGAGACACCCGGGTGCAGTCCAAGGGTTCCGCCAGGAATGGACCGAGCCAACACCGATGCGGACACCACGGCGACGGAGGCCCATGCATGACGGAGTTCCGTGCCTGGAGGACCCGGACTCAGGCTCGAAGCGCAGGCTCCGGTCCCGGGTGAAGCGTGCTTCCGCCACCACACCTCTCGGCCCAACCACCTTCCCACCATGGGACGTCCGCAGGGCACTTCGCGCGGACTGAGGACCACCGTCGCTCTCCGGCACCGAAGGCCCCTGCACATGCGCGGTTCTCTCCCGCGAGGGCCGGGGCACTACGCTTGCGCCGAGCCCGTGGTCGACCGCGGCGACAGTGCCCTCACTGCGCTGCACGACTCCGCCGCAAGTCGCGGTCGCTTCCATGGGGCATCCCGTGCCGTGCACCCATGTTCGGCGTGTCCCCGTTCGGGCCCCATGAGCCCGCACGGCGATGCGTTGCGTCCCCTGGCCAGAGCATCCGCGCAGAAGCAGCCTGGGGCATGCAGTCCCTACCGCTTCATGCGAACCGCATGGCGGATGAGGCATGAGCCTCGGAGCTTCACGTTGGCCGACTCCGCCCGCCTGAAATGCGGCATGCCGTGGTTCGGTGGCAACGGGCCTGTCGAGCCGTGCGGACCGGCAGTGGCTCCACGTTCCACGTGGAACGCGCGGGGACCCTCGGTAGCGCTGTCTTCGCTTCAGCGCGACAGGCGCCAGTGGATGGGAGCACCGTCGGCATGCCGGAAACTCTTGATGGAGTCCCGTCATCCACCGGGCCGGTCGCGACACCGAGAGCGGCATCATGGCCGCATCACTCCGACCGCAACGTCATCGCCACGAACGTGATGTGTCGGCAGGCGCAGGCGGATGGGCTCCCCGTTCCACGTGGAACCCAGCTCCGCCTTCCCGCCTTCCACTCCACCGTGGCGGCCCCGCCTCCGGACTTCGCGCGAGCGCTTCCATGGACCTCCACCAGGTCCGCACATGGACCGCTCCCTGTCCCGCCAACACCACCCGGTGTCGCCATGAGAAGCAGCAGGTCTCCACGTTCCACGTGGAACGAGTCGCTGCGCGCTGTCTCCATGTGGAGCGACTGCGGCGGGACCCCACGTTCCACGTGGAACGAGTCGCTGCGCGCTGTCTCCATGTGGAGCGACTGCGGCAGGACCCCACGTTCCACGTGGAACGAGTCGCTGCACGCTGTCTCCATGTGGAGCGACTGCGGCGGGACCCCATGTTCCACGTGGAGCGGGTCGCTGCGCGCAGTCTCCGCGCAAACCGGCGGCGCCAGACCTCCACGCCCCGCAAGTCACGAACCCAGACCTCTTGCCGCCGCATGGAGTCTCCGCGCGAAGCGACCGCCAACGGCATCCACGTTCCACGTGGAACTCGCCCTGACCTCTCGATACCGCGCGGTGTCTCCGCGTGAAGCGACAGCCAACGGCATTCACGCTCAACGCGGCACATGCCCCTGACTTCTCGCCGCTGCGCGGTGCCTCCGCGCAAGGCATGAGCGATAGGCCTCCACGCTTCACGTGGACCGCTTCGTGCCCCCGACCACCGCGCGCGGTGTCTCCGCGCGAAGCGACCGCCAACGGCATCCACGTTCCACGTTGAACTCGCCCCGACCTCCCGGCCCTGTATCGCGCCTCCGCACGAAGCTGCGGTGTCGGGCTGCCATGCTCCAGATAGAGAAGAGAGCACCCTGCCCTCACCACCACGCGGAGTGTCCGCGCTGAGTCGATGGCGACGAGCCTCCCTGTTCCACGTGGAACCGAACGCCGTGCACATCACCCATCCAGGCATCGTGAGCACCGGCCCGACTCCACGGTGGTGCCGGTGATGAGCCCTCGCGTTCCACGTGGAACGTGGCCTCGTCGTTCTCCAGGTCCGCGCACGGGCTCCACGGGTCCGCATGAAGTCGCGACCACGAAGCGGCGAGGTTCCACGTGGAACAGCCCCGTTTCCTCAAGTCCGCAACCCCGAGCCGTGGCCACTGCACCTGCCCTTGTCTGCATGACGGCGCGGCTCAGGGGCGCTGCTGCGTTCCACGTGGAACACGGCCGCGCTTCCGCTTCCGCGGGCCACACCGCGAGGCCATCGCTGACTTCCTTCGGTCCGCATGAAGCGCGAAGTGAAGCCATCCGCGTTCCACGTGGAATGTGATGCCGCGAGGTTCAGTTCAGCGGCGGTTCGAACCCGCGTCGCCGTCGAGCTCCCTCGCGCAACTCACGCTCCACATGGATGCATCGTCATGGGTGCATCGTCACACGGGTCCGCCCAGCAGCGGTCTGAACCAGTAGCCATGAAGCACCAGGTGACGCTGGCCACGTTCCACGTGGAACGCGAGGTCACGGGCCCGGTTCCGCGGGCAACTGGAGTCGGTGCGCGTGAACCACTCGCTGTTGCGCATCACGCTCCGCGAGGCTCGTGCTCACGCACGACTCAGCCGCGCGTGAGGCTCGACCGGTGAGCACGACACACGTGCTGAAGCTGGTAGCGCGACGCTTGGAGCGCGATGCCGTGCGGGTGGGCGTGATGACGGCTTGAAGCGATGTGCATGAATCACCCGATGCACGTGGCCGCGTTCCACGTGGAACGTGATGCCGCGCGAGCTGAGGCGGTGATGGCTTGAACCGGCAGGCGTGAGTCCACATCTGCCCCGCTCCTCTTCCCAGCACATGACCCCGCACATGGCCGGTCGGAAGCGGCACGCGGTGGATGGCCTGAAGGACCGAGTGGAGCCTCCCGCGTTCCACGTGGAACGCGGGAGGCACTCTCGCGAACGCGGTTCGACTCGCTGTGCACGAAGGTGCGGATGAACCACCCGCGTTCCACGTGGAACGCGGGAGGCACTTGCGCGCCGTGCGAGCGTGGTCTGAGTTGCGGCGCCCGGAAGTGCGCATGGAACGGCCTTGTTCCACGTGGAACCTGCCGTCGCTCACGCCAGTGCGCACGCGGTGCGAACCGCTGCGCATGGGAGACCGGATGCTTCGTCGTGTTCCACGTGGAACCAGGCGTCACCCACGCCAGCGCGAGCGCTGTCCGAACCGTTGCGCCTACGGAACCGAAGAGGCCTCCGTGTTCCACGTGGAACGTGAAGTCAGTCACGCATGAGAGGCCGCGCCTGCGAACCGGCGTGCCTGATGAAGCCGCCAGCGTTCCACGTGGGACGTGCGGCCGCGTCGTTCACCCAGCACCGGTTCGACCAGGTGCTCTCGCGGAACACGCCAGGCCATCGCGCTTCACGCGGGACGTGATGCCGCGCGTGCTCGTGATTCGACCTGAGGCGTTTGAGAACGGAGCCACCCACGTTCCACGTGGAACAGCAGGACGCCATCGAACGCTCGCATCCGTGCACACGCCAGGAACACCTCGCAGTCCACTGCGCGCCACCGTCTTCTCCCTGACGGGAGCGCCCGTGCCCGTCGTTGACGGCGTCGTTCGCGTCGGGTCACCTCGGGACCGAATGCCTGAGCGCTCAGCCCCGCCCGAACCTCCGACAGACGACGAGCTGCACTTCCGCACCTTCTCCGCGGCCATGCCCCAGATTGTCTGGACCGCCACGGCCTCCGGCGAGACGAACTACTTCAACCCCGCATGGCACGCCTTCACCGGCCTGTCCACGCACCTGCTCGGCGCGGCGGCCTGGAATGCCGCGCTCCACCCCGATGAGCTCGGCACCGCGGTGGACACCTGCAAGCAGGCCGATGCCACGGGCTCGCCCTTCTCGCTCGAGCTGCGCCTCCGCCGCGCGGACGGCACCTGGCGCTGGCACCACACCCAGTCCATGCCGGTGACGAACCCGGACGGCTCCGTCCGCTTCCGGCTGGGCACCGCCATCGACATCCATGAACAACGGCTCGCACGCAGCCGGCTCGAGGAAAGCGAGCAGCGGCTGGCCCTGGCGCTCGAGTCCTCGTATCTGGGCACCTGGGACTGGGACATCGCCACCGACACGCTGCGCTTCGACCCGCGCTGCGAGCAGGTCTTCGGCATGGCGCCGGGCTCGTTCCGCGGCACCTTCCATACGGACTTCATCCAGTTCGTCCACCCCGACGACCGCGCCCGCGTCATCGCGCAGGTCGAGGCCAGCGTCCGCGAGCACTCCTCCTACCGCCTCGAGTACCGCACCGTCTGGCGCGACGGCGGCATCCACTGGGTCCAGGCCCTCGGCCGCGCGTACTACGACGCGGTGACGGGCCTGCCCCTGCGCATGGCCGGCACCGTCGCCAACATCGACGAGCGCAAGACGCAGGAGGCCCGCTTCGAGCACCTCGTGCAGACCGCCGGACTCGGGCTCTGGTACTGCGACCTGCCGCTCGAGGTCATCGACTGCAACGCCATCTACCGTGAGCAGCACGGCCTTTCCCCCGAAGGCCCGGTGTCACGCGAGCGCGTGCGCCAGTGCGTCCACCCGGAGGACGTGGCCCGGGTCGTCGGAGCCTTCCACCGCGCACGCTCGGAGCAGGTGCCGTATGACGTCCGCTACCGCGTGCTCGTGCCGCGCGGCGAGGGCGGCGGCGTCCAGGTCCGGTGGGTCCACGCCCAGGGCCGTGTCTTCTTCGACGCGCACGGCAAGCCGAAGCGGTTCGACGGACTCACGCGCGACGTCACCGCCGAGCAGCAGCTCGAGGAGTCCCTGCGCCAGACGCTGCAGGAGAAGAACGAGTCCCTCCAGACGCTGGAGGTGGTGAACTCGACGGGGCAGGCGCTGGCCGCGGAGCTCCAGCTCGAGAAGCTGGTGCAGGGCGTGACGGACGCGGCGACGCGGCTGTCCAGGGCCGCGTTCGGCGCGTTCTTCTACAACGTGCTCAACGAGCGCGGTGAGTCGTACATGCTGTACACGCTCTCCGGCGTGGAGAAGGAGGCGTTCTCGAAGTTCCCCATGCCTCGCTCGACGCCCGTGTTCGAGCCCACCTTCAAGGGCACGGGCATCGTCCGCAGCGATGACATCACGAAGGACCCACGCTACGGCCACAACCCGCCGCGCCGCGGAATGCCCGAGGGCCACCTGCCCGTGCGCAGCTACCTCGCCGTGCCCGTCATCTCGCGCTCGGGCGAGGTGATTGGCGGCCTGTTCTTCGGCCACCCCACCCCGGGTACCTTCACGGCTCGCGAGGAGACGCTCGTCGCGGGGCTCGCGGCCCAGGTCGCCGTGGCCATGGACAACGCCCGGCTGTTCCAGCGCGCGCAGGAGGCCATCGCTTCACGCGACACGTTCCTGTCCATCGCCTCGCATGAGCTGCGCACGCCCATCACCTCCATGAAGATGCAGGCGCAGTACGTGCGCAGGCGCATCGCAGCGGCCGACCCGGCCGCCTTCGAGCCCGAGCGCGTCACGCGGCTCGTCGAGCAGACGGAGCGCTCCATCGACAGGCTCAGCCGGCTCGTCGAGGACATGCTCGACATCTCCCGCATCGCCACGGGGCGGCTGAACATCCAGCCCGAGCCGGTGGACCTCGCCGAGCTCACCGGTGACGTGGTGGAGCGCTTCCAGCAACAACTCACCGCGGCCGGCCATGCGCTCGAGCTGCACCTGGCGTCCGGAGTCGTTGGCCGGTGGGACCGCTACCGGCTGGAGCAGGTGCTGGCGAACCTGCTCACCAACGCGCTCAAGTACGCGCCGGGCACGCCGCTGAAGGTGACGGCGCGAGCGGTGGGGAGCTCGGCACTGCTGGAGGTGCAGGACAGCGGACCGGGTATCGCTCCCGAGTTCCAGCACCGCATCTTCGAGCGCTTCGAGCGGCTCGTGAGCGCCAGCGAGGTCAGCGGGCTCGGGCTGGGACTGCACATCGCCCGGCACATCGTCGAGGCACACGGAGGCACGTTGCGCGTGCGCAGCGCGGTCGGCGACGGCGCAGCCTTCATCGTGGAGCTCCCCGTCGCGGGGCCCGCCTTCGACGTCGCGGCTCCGACTCAGGCGCGCGGCGCCACGGGTTCCACGAAGTAGGCCTGCTTGTGTCGAGGCTCGGCGTCGTACGCCGCGGCGAGCTTGCGGGCGACGTCCTCGCTCGGGTGCACGGCCACTTCGACACGGTTGCCGTGCTCGTCCTGGCGGATGACGGCCCAGCCACTTCGCGGCGGATTCGCCCGCGCCGACGGCGGTGTTCCACGCGCCTCGACGGCGTACCACTGCTTGTGGGCCCGAGCCTCCATCAGCCGTGCGAGGCACTCCGCACGGGCGCGGACCTGCATCACACAGACATCATGGCGATTGCCCGTGTCGTCCTGCCGGTAGACGGCCCAGCCGTTCCTCGCACGAGGCCTTCCTTCGTCCGCGCGCCACTCCACTTCCGCGCTCCACCAGCCGAGGTGCGCGAGCGCGTGGTCGATTTCCTCCGCGTCCGTGAAGACATGGAACGAGTCAGTGCGCTCGCGGTAGAGGGCCACCACCGTCAGGCCGCAGTCCGCGCGCCAGAGCCAGAACTCCGTCGGCCCGAGCCCGTCACCTTGCACGTCCCTTCCGTGCGGCGGGCCGAGGCGTCGCTCGAAGCCGGCACGCGACTCGCGCGCGAGCACGTCGTGGTTGCGGTCGTACATCCAGACGAGTGGCCCTTCCGTGCGCAGCGGCTTCATCCGTGGCACCCCCGCCACGAAACTAACGGTGGACCCGGACCGCGCCACCGATGCGGCGCTCCGTCACGCCCTCCGCTGAACCGTGCCAGCAGTTTCGCGAACGGGCACAGCGCCGCACCTCACCTGTCACTTCCCCGCGTGGAACAGGTAGCCGGTCGCGAGCTGGTACAGCTCCCGCTCCAGCAGTCCGCCCTCGAGCAATTCGGGGCGCTCGGTGACGGCCTTGTGGGTCAGCGCTTCGAGCGCTGTTTCGAGAATCACCGCCGCGACCGCGGGCTGCATGCCCCTGGGCAGACGCCGCGCGTGGACGCGAAGGAACCGCTCAATCAATTCCGTGATGCGCCGGTTCGTGTCCATCACCTCCGCGATGCGCCCCACGCGAGGCACCTGCTCGAAGAGGATTTTGTGGAGTTCGGGAGAGATGCGGTGCGTGTCCACGCCGACGCGGATGATGGCGCGCAGTCCGTCCTCGAGCGATGCGCTCCCCAACCCGGCGAAGGCTTCCTCCGCGACCTGCACCATCTCTCCGGCGTGACGCTCGATGAGCGCGGCGACCAGGGCCTCCTTGCTCGGGAAGTATTGATAGAGCGAGCCCACGCTCACGCCGGCCCGCTCGGCGACTCGCGCGGTGGTCGCCTTTTCGTAACCGTGCTCCACCAGAACCTGAGCCGCCGCTTCGAGCAGCGCGTCCACCGTCGCCCGCGAGCGCGCCTGACGCGGCAGTTTCCGAGGGGTTGTCTCGACGGAAGTCATGCGTTTCGGGCGCTCCTGAATGCGAATACCGAATGTGACGAAACATTCGCATATTGCTTCCGCGTCAACAACGGAGGCACGCATGGAAGGTCGAAGCACTTCGGAAGCTGGGAACAACAACGGCAACAAGGTCGTCCTGGTGACGGGCGCATCCTCGGGCCTCGGCCGGGCCACGGCGGCGCGGCTCGTCCAGCGCGGCCACCGTGTCTACGGCACCAGCCGGCAGCCGGCGGGTGGGACGGACTGGCCCATGCTTGCGCTCGACGTGTGCTCGGATGACTCGGTGGAGGCGTGCGTCGGTGAGGTGCTCGCTCGAGAGGGGCGCATCGATGCCCTGGTGAACAACGCCGGCTACGCCTTCATCGGTGCGGTGGAGGAGACGCGCCTGGAGGAAGCGCGCGCGCAGCTGGAGACGAACTTCTTCGGCGCGCTGCGGATGATGCTCGCGGTGTTGCCGGCCATGCGCGCGCGGGGCTCGGGGCACATCGTCAACATCAGCTCGCTGTCGGGCGCGGTGGCGGTGCCGTTCCTCGGTGCGTATGCGGCGAGCAAGCACGCGCTGGAAGCCATGTCGGAGGCGCTCGCGCACGAGCTGCGCGACACGCGACTCCGCGTCACGCTTCTCGAGCCCGACGGCATGCGCACGCGCATCGGATTCCATCATCCGCGCGCCGAGCACCCGGAGCTCGCGCCCCGGCGCAAGCGACTGGTGTCACTGTTGGAGCGGGCGACGCGCGAGGAAGGGAATGACCCCGACCTGCTGGCCCGCGTCGTGGAACAGGTCATCGAAGACAGCGCGCCGCCGCTGCGCATCGCCATCGGCGAGGGGGCGAAGCGGCTCATCGAGGCCCGCCGCACCTTGTCCGAGGTGGAGTTCGGCAGGCTGCTGGCCACGGCCCTCCAGCTCGACACCGACACGGCCGCGGCCTGAGGAGGCGATGATGACGGGCACGTCCTTCACCATCGCCACGGAGCTTGCGGCGATTGGCGACCCTCGACATGCGAGGATGCTCGGTGACTTCGCAGCGCTGCGCGACGCGATGCTCGGCGTCATCCGGATTGGCGTGAAGGGAACGGAGGGTTTCTGGGAGCGCCATGACGGAGGAGACGAGCTGCTCGTGCTCGTCTCCGGGCACATGACGATGACGCTCCGGCCGGCGAGCGAACCGGACCAGGCGCATGACCTCGGTGCGGGAGACGCGTTACTGATACCGAGAGGCGTGGCCCACTCGGCGCGGCTGCACACGCCCGAGGTCCACCTCCTGTTCGTCACACCTCGCGAGGGCAACGAGGCGTGGACCGAGCATCCCGAGGGAACGCGCCGGCACTGAGCGGCACACCGCGTGGGGAAGCGGCCCGGGTCTTCGCCGTCATGCAAGGGCCCGGGTTTGTTCCACGAAGCGGGCATCCGCGAGCCTCGGGGCAGGGTTCCCGGTTGGCGACCGCCCTGCCCTGCTCCAGCGTAGGCACCGGAAGGAACGCTCCTTCCACGCCGACACCACCCTGCCCTGCTCCAGCGTGGGCACTGGAAGGAACGCTCATTCCGCGACGGGCGCCGCCCTGCCCTGCTCCAGCGTGGGCACCGGAAGGAACGTTCCTTCCACGCCGGCACCGCCCTCCCCCGCTCCGGCGTGGGCACCGGAAGGAACGCGCCTTCCACGCCGGCACCGCCCTCCCCCGCTCCAGCGTGGGCACCGGAAGGAACGTTCCTTCCACGACGGGCACCGCGCCCTGCCCTACTCCTTCGCGAACACGGCGACCTGCCGCTCCGCTCCGGAGAACGGCAGCCGGTACGCCCGCGCGGACACGACGCGCAACTGCCGCTCCGCCGCGCGCGCCGCCAGCTCCGCGTCCGATTGCGCCTTGCCGAGCATCGCCACCACGCGCCCGCCCGGCGCCACGTACCCCGGCGCCAGTGCGAGCCAGTCCGGCAGGTCCATGAACGCGCGCGCAATCAGCAGCTCCGCGCGCGGAATCCCCTCCGCCTCCGGCTTGCCCTCCGCTCGCGCATGCAGCCCGCGCACGCCCTGCAACCCGAGGCTCGCCGCCGCCGCCTTGATGAACGCCACCTTCTTCCCCACCGCGTCCACCAGCGTCACGCCCAGCGCCGGCAGCGCCAGCTTCAGCGGCAGCCCCGGGAAGCCCGCGCCCGCGCCCAGATCGAGCAACGTCGCCGCGCCCGTCACCTCCGGCAACACCGCCAACGAGTCCAGGAAGTGCTTCTCCAGCACCTCCTCCGGCGCGGTAATCGCCGTGAGGTTCACCTTCGCGTTCCACTTCAGCAGCTCGGCCATCAGCCGCTGCAGCTGGGGCCCCACGCCCTCCGGCACCACCACGCCCAGCGCCCGGCTCCCGGATGCCAGCAGATCTACGAACCGCGCGTTATCCACAACGCCTCCACAGCAAACAGGCCCACAACCTCCCGGAATCACTCAGGTGGCGAAGGCCCTCAAAGTTTCCCACACGTTATCCACAGCCCGGTTCCTGATCACTCCACCGGCTGTCCACAGCCATCCGCCGCCCCGCTGCCCCGCTTCAGCGCCACCAACAGCAGCGACACCGCGGCCGGCGTCACCCCCGGAATCCGCCGCGCCTGCCCCACCGTTCCAGGCCGGTGCGCCGTGAGCTTCTCCACCGCCTCCAAGCTCAACCCGCGCACCTCGCGGAAGGCGAAGCCCTCCGGAATCCGCCACCGGTCCGTCGACTCCGCCTCGCGCGCCGCCGCCCTCGCCGCCTGGGCGATGTAGCCCTCGTACTTCACCTCCACCTCCACCTCCCCGGCGACGTCCTCCGGCAGCACGGGCCACTCCGCCCTCCCCTCCCCCAGTTGCGCGTACGTCACCTCCGGCCGCTTCAGCCGCGCCGCCAGGCCCGAGCGCTTCAGCCGCGCCACCTCGTCCGCCACCGCGCGCGCTCGCGCATCGGCTCGCTCCAGCGCCTCGCGGGGGAGCAGCCCCACGCGGTGCCCATGACGAGCGAGCCGCAGGTCCGCGTTGCCCTCGCGCAGCTTCAGCCGGTGCTCCGAGCGGCTGGTGAACATGCGGAACGGCTCGTCCACGCCCTTCGTCACCAGGTCGTCCACCAGCACCGCGCCGTGCGCCTCGTCGCGCCCGGGCAGCAGCGGCGGCTCTCCCTTCACCGCGAGGGCCGCGTTGATGCCGGCCCACAGCCCCTGGAAGGCGGCCTCCTCGTAGCCCGAGGTGCCGTTGAGCTGCCCCGCGAAGTACAGGCCCGCCACGGCCTTCGTCTCCAGCGTGGACTTGAGCTGCGTGGGCGGCGCGTAGTCGTACTCCACCGCGTAGCCGTAGCGGACCACCTCCACCTGCTCCAGCCCCGGAATGGTGCGCAGGAAGGTGAGCTGCACGTCCGCCGGCAGGCTGGTGGACAGGCCCGCGGGGTACACCAGCGGCGACGTGGGGCCCTCCGGCTCCAGGAAGACCTGGTGACGCTCGCGCGCGGCGAAGCGCACCACCTTGTCCTCCAGCGACGGGCAGTAGCGCGGGCCCCGGCCGACAATCTCCCCCTGGTACAGCGGCGAGCGGTGCAGGTTGTCGCGCAGCACCTGGTGCGTCTCCAGCGTCGTCGCGGTGATTCCGCAGACGACGTCGGGCTGCCTCGGAAACGGCGCGCCCGTTGAGACTTCCCCCTTCGTACGCCAGGAGAACGGGCGCGGCGGGAAGTCCCCGGGCTGCGGTTCCACCGCGTCCCAGTCGATGCTCGCGCGCGCCAGCCGCGCCGGCGTGCCCGTCTTGAAGCGGCCCAGCGTGAAGCCCAGCGCGCGCAGCGAGTCGGACAGGCCGCGCGCGGCGTCGTCACCCAGGCGCCCGCCGACCTCCTTCTTCTCGCCCACGTGCATCAGCGCCTGCAGGAAGGTGCCGGTGGTGAGCAGCACCGCCGGGGCCTCCACCTGCGTGCCGTCTCCCAGCACCACGCCCGCCACCCGGCCGCCCTCGGCGACGATGGCGGACACCTCGCCCTCGCGCACCGTGAGGTTCGGCTGCGAGAAGAGGACGGCCCGCATCCCCGCCGAGTACGCCTCGCGGTCGCACAGCACGCGCGTGGCCTGCACGGCCGGGCCCTTGGAGGCGTTGAGCGTCTTGAAGTGCGTGCCGGCCTGGTCCGCGGCGCGGCCCATCTCCCCACCCAGCGCGTCCAACTCGCGCACCAAGTGGCCCTTGGCGGTGCCACCCACGGCGGGGTTGCAGCTCATCACCGCCGCGCGGTCCTTCTTGAGGGTGAGGCCCAGCGTGGCCAGTCCCATCCGCGCGCAGGCGAGCGCCGCCTCACAGCCCGCATGGCCCAGGCCCACCACGATGACGTCGTATCGGAGTCCCATCGCTCACGAGGGTCGCCGAGGGACACCGGCACCTGACAGCGCCCCGGCATCCGTCCTGGCACCCGGGCACCCTGGCTCCGAGCACCGCGACCTTTCGCGCCTCCGTATGTCTCCGGCGCGAGCCCTTGGCAAGCAAAGGCCCGCCTCCGCGGGGCGTCCGACGGGACGAGCGCCCCGCCCTTCCCTCTCCGGTGAGATTTTACGGGAGCGCACGAGGCAGGCAGTGGGAGGGGTTGAGGCCTGCCTGCCTCGCGCGCACCGGCCACCCTCCGGAAGGCCGAGCCAGACCTGCTGGCTTCGGCCCCCCGGCCTGGACGGCGTCTTGAAATGTTTCGCGGGACGGATGTGGCGTCACCCTCCCCCGGTGGGCGACACACCTGCCGTCAGTGCGGCCCCGAGGGTCCGCCCGCGCTGGCGCCCGCTCCGGAGTCCCCCCAAGGACCGGAAAAGACGTGCGCCGTCTCCACGCGAGGCATCCCCGGCCCGCGCGGCGAGAGTCTGGTGTCGCGCGACACGGAAGGCGGACCAGTCCGTGCGGTGAGGGCGCAAGGATGGACGCGAGCTCGGGCCTCAAGGGTCCGACGCCTCCGTGTGCGCGACGGGGATATGAATAGCCGAGGGGTCTGACATGCCGGCTGGCGGGGGGCCGGTGCCCGGTGGGGGGGCCGGACAGCCGGGCTGTTCCTGGAGAGAGAAGCTCCTTCCTGCCCCGTGGGTCGGGTGCTCCCCGGTGAGGACCTGTTCGCCAAGGTCGGGGGCTTGCGGCGCGAAATGTCCCGACATTTCCGAACAGCACGGTCCCGCACCGCTCCCGCGAGGCCCTCGTGCCTTCCGGAAACCCGACACGCCGGCCATCGCGAGCAACACCGTCCGCTCACGGTGCGAGGAGTCATGGCATCGTCCCCGGCCATGGCATCCACCTCCCGCACCATCCAGGGCCCCGCGGGCCGGCTCGCCGTCACCGACTCCGGTGCGGGCGGGCTCCCCGCCCTCTTCGTCAACAGCAACGCCGGCCGCCGCGAGCAGTGGGCCGCGCAGCAGGCACATCTCACGACGCGCTCCGTGTCCTTCGACCTGCGCGGCATGGGCGAATCGGACCTCGACCCGCAAGGCCGCTACGGCGCCCCGGACATGGCGGAGGACGTGAATGCGGTGGCGAACGCACTGGGCCTGGAGCGCTTCGTGCTCGTGGGGCACAGCTTCGGCGGCGCCGTCGCGGGCGAGTACGCCATCCGCTGGCCCGAGCGACTCGCCGGGCTCGTCCTCGTGGACACGGCGGGCACCATGCCGCCGCTGCCGCCCGAGCAGGTCGCCTGGTTCCAGGACGGCTTTCGCCCGGAGAAGTACCGCGACTTCATGGACGGCTGGTTCGCGCCCATCCTGAAGAACGCGAAGCCGCACACGCACGAGGCGGTGATGCGCTGGCTGCGCGCCACGCCGCGCGAAGTCGTCTACGGCGCGCTGAAGAGCATCCTCACGTACAACTCGGACCGGGTCTTCGAGCGCTACAAGGGCCCCGTCCAGACGCTCGTGGTGGATGCCTTCATCCAGCCCAATTCCTATCACCTGCTCTACCCGCGCATTCCGCACACGGTGTTCACCGGCGTGAGCCACTGGCTGATGATGGACAAGCCCGAGGAGTTCAACGCCGCGCTCGATGCGTTCCTCACCACGCTGCCGGGGAAGTGACGAGCAGGGCAGGGCAGGGCGTCACAGCTCTCCCGAGTCGAACACCGTGACGGGCTGGTCCGGGTGGCGAGCGTCCTGCCCCATCAGCTTGAAGCGCACGGTGGAGTGAGTGCCCCGGTCATTCACCTCCACCACGCCCACGTTCAGGGCGTTGTAGGGGTTCCGGTCCGCGCCGCCCACGCCATCCAGCCGCACCAGTCGGGCGGCGGGTCCGTCCTCCAGCTTCAGCAGCAGCTCCGCGCGAGGCAGGTACCCGGCCGCCCACGCGGAGAACCCGCGAGTCACGTGCGTCACCGCGCTGGAGGTGAACTGGTACAGCGAGCCCGCGCCGTCACCGAGCCAGTCGATGGCGAACGCGCAGCCCAGGTGCACATCGCCGCTGAGCAGCACCACGCGTTGTCCCGGACAGCAGCGCTGGTGCGCGAGCAGCAGTGCCAACAGTCTGTCCCGGTCCGGAAGGTTCCATGGATGCGTCCAGCGGTCCCGCGCGTCGCCCCGGTGGCTGCGCAGCAGAGAAATGACCGCCGACGCCCATGACGGCACGTACACCATGGGCACGCTCAACATGAGGAACACCACGCGGCTGTCGCGGTGCGTGTCCAACCACGAGGACAGGCGCGCGAGCTGCTCGGGCGAATACACGCGAGGGTGCTCTCCACCCCGGCGCTGGCTGCGCAGGTCCATGGCGTAGAAGCCGGTGTTGCCGTAGTCGAAGCTGAAGTCGAAGGAAGCGGGAGGCCCACCACGGCCGAGCACGCGAGAGCTCTGGTAGTCGTGGTACGCCGCGCGAGCACCGTGGTGGAGCCGCTGCCACTCGGGGTCCGAGTGCTCGGGCTCGGCGCCCCAGTTGTTCACCACCTCGTGGTCATCGAGCATGGGCCACGAGGCGTACTCCGCCTGCAGGGCGCGCCAGCCGGGCACGTCCCTGAACTGGCGATAGCGGAGCTGGTACAGGCGCCGCACCTCTTCGGCCGAGCAGTCCAGCAGCCGTGTCCGTCCCGCTGGTGCCACGTCGCGGAAGTACGCGGGTGAGAAGAGGGACAGCGACGAAGGCTCGTCCACGTAGACCTGGTCGCCGCCCATCAGCAGGAAGCGCGCGTCGTGTGCCGCCAAGGTGTTGCGAGTGGCCTCCAGCATGGCCACGGAGAGGGGCCGCGCTTCGCCGGAGTCAGCGAAGGGCTGGTGGCAGCTCAGCAGGCCGAAGGTGAAGGAGGCGGGAGTGTCTTCGGGACGCGCGGGCAGTGTCTCGAAGCGGCCCTCGCCGACGAGGACGCCATCCTGTTCGCGGGTGATGCGGAAGCCATGGCGCCGCAGCGGCGAGAGCGGTGGTTCACCGGGGAAGTCGCTGGGGTAGAGGAGGGTGCCCGTGCCGTCCGCATCCGCGTCCGCCGCGAAGTGCCAGGACACGGAGTGGCGAGGGCCTTCACCGTCGAGCGGCCAGACCTCCAGCCGATGCGGACCTGGGACATCCGAGCGCAACCACAGCCGCACCGAGTCCGGACCCACCGCGCCAGGAGCCACGGCGCATGGGAAACACGGGGCACCGAAGCGCGGCTGGGGCAGGGGAGGGTGGGACATGCGTCGTGAATCCTAGACACGGGGCGATGGCGAAACGGTCCATCGCCCCACGTGTCCGACGCATACCGGTCAGTGCGTGCTACCGCTGCAGTATCGACTGCACCGACTTCGCGCGCTCCTCGTCGGTCGTGTCCTTGTTCAGGGGGAAGGGAACGTCGACTCCGCGCTTCACGGCGGGGCGTTCCGCAATCGCCTTCAGCCACCGTTGCAGGTGGGGCAGCCCGTCCACGGACACTCCGGCCCAGTCGTGGACGCGCACCCACGGCCACGTCGCGATGTCCGCGATGCTGTAGTCGCCCGCGAGGTACTCGCTCTCCTTCAGCCGCGTGTCGAGCACCGTGTACAGCCGCCGCGTCTCGTTCTGGTAGCGGTCGATGGCGGGCTGGAGCTTCTCCGGAAAGTAGCGGAAGAAGACGTTGGCCTGTCCCTGCATGGGGCCCACGCCGCCCATCTGGAACATCAGCCACTGGATGACGCGAGAGCGGCCCTTCGCATCCGTGGGCATCAGCCGGCCCGTCTTCTCCGCGAGGTACAGGAGGATGGCGCCCGACTCGAACACGGCGAAGTCACCCTCGGCCCGGTCGACGATGGCGGGGATGCGCCCGTTGGGGTTGATGCGCAGGAACTCCGGCTGCTTCTGCACACCCTTGCCGAGGTCCACCCCGTGCACCGTGTAGGGCAGGCCCAGTTCCTCCAGCGCTATCGAGACCTTGTAACCGTTCGGCGTCGTCCACGTGTAGAGGTCAATCATGGGTGCGCCTCATAACGGGGCCCTCGAGTCCGCGCCGCACAACGCGCACCCCGCGCTTCAGCGAAGCGACTCCTCCAAGGCCCGCCAGCGCATGTCCACCCAGGCGCGCAGGTACGCCACCTCTCCGGCGAAGTCGTTCAGGTCCGTGCGTCCGCGCCAGCGGGGGAAGTCCTTGTACTGCGCGCCCCAGCGCGCCTCGTCCTTGAGCGCCGCCGGGCCCAATTCGCGCGCGTACCCGTCGATGAGCCCGAGCACCACGTCCCGGTGCAGCAGCCCCTGGAGCAGCTCGCGGTAGCGCTCGCGCAGGGGGCCGGTGATGGCCGGGTCCTCCAGCATGCGCGCGAAGACGAGGTTCTCCCGCGTGAAGGGGTACAGGTCCTCCGCATTCAGGCGCAGCGTGTTCCAGTCCTGCCCGAAGCTGGCGTCCAAATCCCAGGGGATGAAGCGGAAGCGCGTCCCCGGCCCGCGCGCCCGGAAGTGGTAGGCGTTCTTCGCCACCGAGTCCTTCGTGTACGCGAGGTTGGACAGAATCCACCAGTCCTCGTAGTCGCGCACGTTCATCCACCCGCCCCGCTCGGCGGCGAACTGCTCCGGACTGGCGTCCGCCACGAAGGCGGTGAGCGCGTCGATGGTGCGGAACGCTTCGTCCCCGTCCTCCGGCTCGCCCACCTTCTTCTCGTAGCCCTGGCGCAGCTTCACCTTGGGCAGGCCCATGGCGTCCAGGCGCGAGAAGTTCGCGTCCCCGTCCACGGCCTTGAAGAGGTCCCCGCTCGAGTCCAGTCCCCAATCAGAGAGGTAGTCGCGGTCCACGTGGTCCATCACCGTGTAGAGGCCCTGGTACTCGCCATTCACGTAGACGACCGCGCTGTAGGCCTTCAGCTGGAGGTGGTCCGGGGACATGCGGTTCCACACCTCGAACGCGAGCCGGGCGCGGAGGTATGAGTTGTCATTGAACGGGCTGGTGAGCACCAGCTTGCGGCGGCCCATGAAGCCACCGGCGTGCTCGGGCTCATCGAAGGTCTGCCCCTCGTCGAGCTCCACCGTCAGGCTGCGCTTGGGGAAGCCCAGCGAGGTTTCCCCACGGTAGCGCGTCTCCGCGAGGTAGCAGCGCCCGTGATGGACGAGCCGCGCCGGGCGGTAACCGTCGTCATCCGGCAGCGAGGACGACATGAAGAGGTGGAGGACCGGCAGCCCGTCCTCCTCGACGTACGTGAAGGGGTCTGGAGCGCCGTCACTTCGCGCCTCGAAGCCCCTGACGAGCGAGGCACTGTCCGCGCCTTCACACTCCGGCGGGGGCACGCTCCAGCCGCTCGTCGGGGCGCAGGCCACTGCCGCCGCGCACAGGACGAGCAGCCACGGCAGCACGCTCGCGATATGTCCGCCCCCTCTCCGCATTCCCCTCCATTCCATGCAGGAAGGTAGCCACTGCGTGACACACGGGCATCACTCACCGAGGAGGCGCCCACCCCACACCTCGGGGACGCCGGTTCCGTCACGCCGTGGACACCGTGCGGGTGTGCGAGAAAAAACAGAGCCCCGCGGCGCCAGCAAGGCACCGCGGGGCCCGGAGCTTCATGCGTGAGGCGCTACCGCGTCACGGCGCGGCCGGTGCCTTGACGGGGGCCTTGGCCTTCTTCTCCGCGTTGGCGAAGTCACCCGCCTTCACCTGCAGCACCTTCGCCCAGTCCACGTGCCGCTCCATCGCCTTGCGCACGTCCTCGGGCTTGAGCTTCGCGAGCTTCTCCTCAATCGTCGCGTCGAAGGCCAGCGTGCGCCCCAGGTACAGGTAGCTGGCGAGCTGCCGCGCCAGGCCACCGTCCTGCGAGCGCGCCGCCTGGCGGTACTCCAACAGGCCCGCGCGCGCCTTCTCCAGCTCCTCCGCCGTGAAGCCCTGCTTCACCGCGCGAGACACCTCCTGGCTCATCGCCGCCTCCAGCTTCGCCGCGTTCTCCGGCGCGTAGATGGCGTAGGTGACGAAGTTGCCCACCGTGTCGATGTCGCCCGCGTCCAGGCTGCTGCCCACGCCGTAGGACAGGCCGTCCTGCTGGCGGATGCGCGTGGCCAGCCGCGAGTTGAGGAAGCCGCCGCCCAGCACGAAGTTCCCAAGCATCAGCGCCGGCCAGTCCGCGTCATCCTTGCGCAGCTTCAGCGACTGGCCCGCCAGGTAGTACGCGTTCGCCTTGTCCGGCGTCTCCAGCGCCACCACCTTCGCGCCACCCTCGGTGAAGACCTGCGGAACGCGCTTGAAGGGGGCCGGGCTCTTCCAGCCGCCGAACAAGTCCCCGGCGAGCGCCACCACGTCCTTCGCCTCGAAGTCGCCCACCACGGCCAGCTCGCCGTTGGACGCGCCGTAGAAGGCCTTGTGGAAGGCGCGCACGTCCTCCAGCGGGGTGTCCTTCACGCCGGTGAGGCGCTCCTCCAGCGTGGGCACGTAGTACGGGTGCCCCTTCGGGTACTGCGCGGACAGGGCGCGCCAGAAGGCGATGCTGCCCTGCGTCTCCGGCTCACTGCGCTGCGACTCCAGCGCGGCCAGCCGCTCCTGCTTCAGCAGGGCGAACTCGTTGGCGTCGAAGGCGGGCTCGCGCAGCACCTCGGCCACCAGCTTGAGTGCCTCGGACAGGCTGGCGCGCGGGCACTCGATGGAGATGCTCGCCCCGCTGAGGCCGCCATCCACACCCACGCGCGCCTTGAGCTTGTCGAACGCGTCCTGGAGCTGCTGCCGGCCGCGCTTCGCGGTGCCGCGCATCAGCATGCGGCCCGCGTACTGCGCCGCGTCCGTGCGGCCTCGCAACGCGTCCTCGGTGCCCCAGCGCAGGTTGAGGGACAGGTTGACCATCTCCCCGCGCGTCTTCTTGGAGAGCAGCGCGTACTTCATGCCGCCCGGCAGCTCGCCGCGCTGCACGCGCGCCTCGACGTTGGCGGGAGACGGGTCGAAGACCTCGCCCTGCGCCACCGCCTCGCGGCCCTTGTAGCCGTCCATCATCTTCGCCATGTCCACCGGTGGCGGCATCTCCGAGCGCTCGGGCTTCGGCGTGGGGATGAAGGTGCCCAGGGTGCGGTTGGAGGCCTTGAGGTACGTGGCCGCAACGCGCGTCACGTCGTCGGGCTTCACCGCCTCGATGCGGTCCCTGTGCATGAAGAACAGGCGCCAGTCGCCGGTGGCGGCCCACTCGGAGAGCTGGATGGCGGCGCGCTCGGAGTTGTTGAGCGTCAGCTCGATGGCCTTGCTCAGCTGCGTCTTCGCACGGGTGACTTCCTCTTCGGTGAAGGGCGTCTTGGACGCGTCCTCCACCGTCTTGAGGAACGTCTCGCGCGCGGCGGCCACGGGCTGGCCCTCGCGCAGCTCCACGGAGAAGGTGAGGACGCCGGGGTCCCTGAGCTGCAGGTTGGAGGCGCCGGCACGCGCGGCCTGCTTCGTTTCGACGAGGGCCTTGTAGAGGCGGCCGGACGGGTTGTTGCCCATGATGAGCGTGAGCACGTCGATGGCGGCGAAGTCGGGGTGGGCGCCCTCGGGCACATGGTAGAGGCTGGTGAGGATGGAGGTGTCACCCACGCGGTGCAGGGTGACTTCGCGCTCACCGTCCTGGACAGGCTCGGCGGTGTACGTGGAGGGCACGGGCTTCGCGGGCTTCTTCAGCCGGCCGAAGGTGTCCTGAATCATGGACAGGGCCTTGCGCTCGTCGAAGCGGCCGGCGACGACGAGCATGGCGTTATCCGGGCGGTAGTACTTCCGGTAGAAGTCCTGGAGCCGGTCGATGGGCACGTTCTCCAGGTCCGAGCGCGCGCCGATGGTGGCCTTGCCGTAGCTGTGCCAGATGTACGCGGCGGACATGACGCGCTCGAAGAGGATGCCGCGCGGGTCGTTCTCACCGGACTCGAACTCGTTGCGGACGACGGTCATCTCGCTGTCGAGGTCCTTGCGAGCGATGAAGCTGTTGACCATGCGGTCGGCCTCGAAGGAGAGGGCCCAGCGCAGGTTGTCGTCCGAGGCGGGGAGCGTCTCGTAGTAGTTGGTGCGGTCCATCCAGGTGGTGCCGTTGGGACGGGCGCCGCGCTCGGTGAGGGCCTGGGGGACGTTCTTGGTGGTGGGCGTGCCCTTGAACATCAGGTGCTCGAGCAGGTGGGCCATGCCTGTCTCGCCGTAGCCCTCGTGCTTGCTGCCGACGAAGTACGTCACGTTGACGGTGACGTTGGGCTTGGTGGGGTCCGGGAAGAGGAGCACGCGCAGGCCATTGGGCAGGCGGTACTCGGTGATGCCCTCCACGCTCGTCACCGGGGCGAGCGCCGAGCCCTTCGCGGAGGTGGCCCTGGAGGTGGCCGCGGGCTTCGCGGTGGGAGCAGGGGCCTGAGCCCATACCGGGGTGGCGGCCAACAGCACGGCGGCCAGCAGGGAGAGCGGGGTACGACGCTTCATGCGGTCCTCGCGAGTCGTCTGGAAGTGCACCGGCTTCTAACCCGGTATGCCCCGCTCGCCATCCCGAACGGCGCGAGTCCGGCCGGCCGGGCGTCCGAGGCGCGACATCCGGGAGGAGCGTGACGACGCCGTATAACCTGATAGGTACTTCGCGAAGTTGACACCCTGTGAGGTTGACTGCGGGCGAAGTCGACGTACCATGGGTGTCGCATCGGGCCGGGAGCAGTGGCGCACGGGTGCTGATCCGCGGATCCGCAGGCGGCGACCTGATGGGCTGGCGTGTGCGGTCCGGCGGTGCCCCAGGCATACGACCTTACAGGTCTTCCATGGGTTGGCTGCCGCGTCAGACGTGCTTGGTAGGGTGCATGACATCCAACCGGAGAATGGACTTCGGCGGGAGGGAGGAGTCGATGGCGATGGCGACAGGTGGGGACCTGCTCATCAAGCAGAGCATGCGGGAGTTGAACGAAGCGCATCAGGAGGTGCTGGCCGCGAATGCGCGCGTCGACGCAAAGCTGGACGAGGTCGCGGAGAACCTGAATCAGGTCCGGCATGGCGTGGGCGAGATGAAACAGGCCATGGGGACGGTGAAGCAGGACGTGGGGGAGTTGGGCCAGCGGGTGGACTCGCTCAGCGACTCCCTCAAGGTGGCGAACCAGCGGGTGGACTCACTCAGCGAGTCCGTCAAAGAGGTGAACCAGCGGGTCGACTCCGTCAGCGAAACGGTCGGCGTGCTGGGGCAGCGGGTTGACTCGCTCAGCGAGACCGTCGGCGTGCTGGGGCAGCGGGTTGACTCGCTCAGCGAGACCGTCGGCGTGCTGGGGCAGCGCGTGGATTCCGTCAGCGAAACGGTCGGCGTGCTGGGGCAGCGGGTTGACTCGCTCAGCGAGACCGTCGGCGTGCTGGGGCAGCGCGTGGATTCCGTCAGCGAAACGGTCGGCGTGCTGGGGCAGCGGGTTGACTCGCTCAGCGAGACCGTCGGAGTGCTGGGGCAGCGCGTGGATTCCGTCAGCGAAACGGTCGGCGCGCTGGGACAGCGCATGGACTCACTCAGCGAGACGGTAGACGTGATGGGTCGGCGCGTGGACTCACTCAGCGACTCCTTCAAAGTCGTAGATCAACGGGTGGACTCACTCAGTGAGACCGTTGGCGTGCTGGGGCAGAACCTGAACGTGCTGGACCAGAAGGTGAATTCGCAGGGCCGGACCGTCGAAGTCCTCGGAGAAGGTCTCACCGGCCTCACGCAGGCCTTCCGCTCCACCAAGACCACCCACGAGGGCTACTTCGAGAGGATGGGCCGTACGCTGAACATGCTCATCGAACAGCAGCATCAGGACAGGGAAAGGCTCGGAGACCACGAGCGCCGTCTGTGTCTGCTCGAACAGGCCTGAGCTCAGAAGGGGAGGGCGACTCGCCATGAAGTCGCCCTTCGACCTCCAAGACGAGCCCTCACCCACGAGCAGCTTGAAACGAGACACGCACAAGGCAAGGTCGTCCCGCGCGTCAGGGATTGAGCGCCGACCTGTTAACGTGACTCCCCCGGCCAGGGAGCCACGGCCGGAAGCGAAGGGACACGGGATGCGGCTGGTGCTCCTCTCCGATACGCACATGCACCACGAGGCCCTGACGGTGCCCGCGTGTGACGTGCTCATCCACGCCGGGGACTTCACCCGCCGCGGACGGCGACAGGAGGTCGAGGAGTTCCTCCGCTGGTTCTCCCTCTGCGAGGCGCGCGAGAAGGTCCTCGTCGCCGGCAACCACGACTTCCTCTGTGAAGAGGCACCGGACCTGGCCCACGCGCTCATCCAGGACGCCGGCGTGCGCTACCTCCAGGACGAGGAGGCCCACGTCGCGGGGCTGCGCATCTGGGGCTCCCCGATAACACCCCGGTTCGGACACTGGGCCTTCAACCTGGACAGGGGCCCGGACCTCGCCGCCCACTGGCAGCGCATCCCCGAGGGCCTCGACATCCTCATCACCCACGGCCCACCGAGCGGGCTGGGAGACCGGACCTGGTCGAACGTTTCCGCTGGCTGCGCGGACCTGCTGGCTCGCGTGCGCCAGGTGCGCCCCCGGCTCCACGTCTTCGGCCACATCCACGAGGCACATGGCGAGTACACACTGCCCGGCCTCGCCACGCGCTTCCTCAATGTCTCCAACTGCCGCCTGATGCCCTTTGGCGTCCGCCCGCCCGTCGTGGTGGAGATGGAGCCCCGCTCCACGACGGAGGGAGGCCCGGGGCAGGGTGGGGCGTCCGTGGCGTGAGCCCGGGGCGCCTCGTGCCCGCCCTTCCACCGGCCGGGGCGGGAGCCGCTCATGCCCGCCCTTCCGCCCTGCGAGGAGCCTGGGGCTCGCGGGAACGTGGCCGCCCGGACACCGCCCCCGGGGACGACGTGCAAGCATCGTCGCCACCGCGCGTTAGTAGTAAGCACCGCGTGCGCAGGGCCGTGCCCCGTTTCGCGCGTACCAGGAGTCCCATCGGATGAAACGATTCATCATCGGCACGCTGGCCTTCATCGGCGCGATGTCCGTCCTCTTCGTGGTGGGCCTCATCGGCCTGATGGTGCTCGCCTCGGCGAGCGCTCCGACGGTGCCGTCCAACCTCGTGCTGGAGCTGGATTTGGAGGGCCCGCTGCCCGAGTACGTGCTGAGCAACTCGCTCAGCGGCGCCTTCGGCGAGGACCCGACCACGGTGCGCGACGTGGTGGACGCGCTGGAGAAGGCCGGCGACGACCCGCGCGTGAAGTCGCTGGTGGCGCGCGTGGGCAACCCCGGCAGCGCCGCCGCGGCGCAGGAGCTGCGCGACGCGGTGAAGGCCTTCCGCGCCAAGGGCAAGAAGGCCGTGGCCTATGCGGACACCTTCGGAGAGGAGGGCAACGGCACCATGGGCTACTACGTCGCGTCCGCCTTCGACGAAGTCTACATCCAGCCGTCCGGTGACCTGACCATCACCGGCCTGTCCTTCGAGACGCCCTTCGCGCGCGACGCCTTCGCGAAGCTGGGCGTGACGCCGCGCTACCACAAGCGCGCCGAGTACAAGAACGCGGTCAACACGTACACGGAGCAGGGCTACAACGCGCCCCACCGCGAGGCCACCGAGCGCTTCACGCAGAGCCTCTTCGGCCAGGTGGTGCGCGGCATCGCCGAGGACCGGAAGCTGACCGAGGACGTCGTGCGCGGCCTCATCGACAAGGCGCCGCTGTTCGGCCAGGAGGCGGTGGACTCGAAGCTGGTGGACGGGCTGCGCTACCGCGACGAGGTCATGGCCTCGGTGAAGAAGGACGCGGGCGACGGCGCCGAGCTGCTCTACGCGCACAAGTACCTGGAGCGCGCCGGCCGGCCGCACACCTCCGGAGACACCATTGCCCTCGTCTATGGCGTGGGCGGCGTGTCGCGAGGGAAGAGCCAGGACAGCCCGCTGGGCGGCGGGCAGGTCATGGGCGGTGACAGCGTGGCGGCCGCGCTGCGCAAGGCCGCCGAGGACCCGCGGGTGAAGGCGATTGTCTTCCGCGTGGACAGCCCCGGAGGCAGCTACACGGCCAGCGACACCGTGCGCCGCGAGGTGCAGCGCGCGAAGGAGGCGGGCAAGCCCGTCATCGTCACCATGGGCACCTACGCCGCGAGCGGCGGCTACTTCGTCGCCATGGACGCGGACCGCATCGTCGCGCAGCCGGGCACGCTCACCGGCAGCATCGGCGTGTACTCGGGCAAGTTCGTGACGCAGGCCTTCTGGGAGAAGCTGGGGGTCAACTTCGAGACGATTGCCGCGGGCCGCAACGCCGCCATGTACGGCACGGACGAGGACTTCACGCCGGAGCAGGAGGCTCGCGCGGAGGCGGCGATGGACACCATCTATTCGGACTTCACGCGGCGCGCGGCGGCCGGGCGGAAGATGCCACTGGAGAAGCTCCAGGGGCTGGCGAAGGGCCGTGTGTGGACGGGCGAGGACGCACTGGCCAACGGCCTGGTGGACGCGCTGGGCGGCTACCCGAAGGCGCTCGCGATTGCGAAGGAGCTGGCGAAGCTGCCCGCCGACGCCCGCGTGAATGTGGAGGTGTACCCGCGCAAGAAGGCCACGTCCGAGGTGCTGTCCGAGCTGCTCGGCCAGACGGGCGACAACAGCGAGGACGACGCCGCCGCGGTGAGCGCCCTGTCCCCGTGGGCCCCCCTGCTGGAGGGTGTGCGCGGGGTGTACGCATTCGGCGCGCGGATGGGCCTGTTCGAGCACCCACGCGGCTCGCTCTACGCCCCCATGCCCCACGCGAGCTGGGAGTGACGCACCGCTCGCCCGGGCGCATCAGGACGCCCGGGTGGGCCGCGAGGGCAGGGCGCCAGGCATGGGCCCGGCCTTCGGTGGCACACCGGCGCGAGCACGTCGGGCAGCGCCCTGGACGCGAGCCTTCGCGTCACCCCGGGACGCAGGAGCGTCTTCACCGGACGCCGGGCCCGGACTTCCAGGTCGGCCCGGGTGCCTCGGGCGTGGATCCACGGAAGACCGCGACTCCGTGAAAGCGAAGACTCAGACGCGGATCCGCGGGTGCGCGGGCGCCGGGAGCGACAGCGGGCGGCCGAAGACGGAGTGGTAGCGCAGCTGCTGCACGGCGCACCGCTGGCGCTTCGAATCGAAGACGAGACAGCGCTCCACCGGCCCCGCGTACACGTGCAGCGAGACGGCGGGGCCCTGCTGGTTGACGACGCGGTGGATGGACGCGTCGGGGCAGCGGAAGTCCACGTAACCCGCGCCCACGGGCCCCACCACCACCGGAGGCCCCAGCCGCGCCGGCCCCGGCTCCAGCCCGCCCGACACCCGCCCGTAGTTCTCCAGGATGAAGGTGCCGGACTGGATGCTGAACCAGCACTCCTGCCCGTCGTGGTCATGGATGGGCGAGACGGCGCCCTCCTCCCAGCAGTTGAGCAGCACCTCCAGCCGCGCATCCCGGTAGACGAGGTTGCGCGTGTACCGGCCCCGGCTGAAATGCAGGTACGGCTGCAGACTGGACGGCTCCACCACGAGCCCCGCCAGCCTCTCGCCCACGGCCAGCAGACCCGGCTGCCCGCCCGGCTCCTCCCGAAGGAGCCCCACCAACGCCTCGAGGGTCATGACGCCCATGGGGGAGAACCTAGGTAAGGCACCGACACCGTGCCTATTAGCATGTTGGATGGGGCACGGACGGGCGCACGGCGCGCACTTGAGGACAGGCACCTCATCGAATAGACGACATCCTCCACTCTGGGCACGCCTGGATGCAAGGGCGGCCCCGGGTTTGCATCCTGGCGCGGACACTGAACCATCTGGCGCGCGCGAGGAAGCCGCGAGCCGGTGTGAAGCGTACAGAGAGAGTCAATTTCCTGGACCGAAGCCGTTCCTGTTGTCGAGGAGCCGCCAAGGTGGGGGCCGAGGAACCGAACATGAAGAAGCGACTGGGTGACATCCTCGTGGAGCGCGGTGTGATTGATGCACTGCAGCTCCACTCGGCGCTGGCGTATCAGCGCAAGTGGGGGGTGCCGCTGGGGCAGGTGGTGGTGGATCAGCGCTTCTGCACGGCGCAGCAGGTCCTCGAGGCGCTGGCGGCGCAGGTGGGGATGCAGACGGTGGAGCTGGACGCCCAGCCGCCGGACTCCAACCTCACGTACCTGATTCCGGAGAAGGTGGCCGAGGCGCACCGGGTGGTGCCGCTGCGGCTGGAGGGCAAGGGCGGCCGGGACTCGGTGCTGGTGGTGGCCATCGCCGCTCCGGCCAGCCTGGCGTCGCTGGACGCGGTGAAGAGCGTGTCCGGCAAGTCGCGCGTGGTGGCGAAGCTGGCCACGGACGCGGCCATCCGCCGCGCCATCGGCCGCATGTACCGCGGTGAGACGGGTGAGGCTGTTCCGCGCCGTCCCGGCCTGGAGGGCTTCTCCCTCCCCGAGGCGGACGACAGCATGCCCATGCTGCTGGGCGGCACCATGGCGGACCTGACGAACATGGAAGCCCCCTCCACGAAGGATGGGCTGCCCATGCTCTCCTCGCTGGAGGAGGCCACGCGGCCGACGCCCGCGCCCGTGAAGCCCACTCCCGCGCCCGTGGCGGCGGTGGCCCCGCGGCGGCCCACGCCCACTCAGGTGAAGATTCCCATGCTGACGCCGGCCCGGCCGGAGCAGGTGGCGCAGGTGCTGGTGTACGGCTGGGGCGTGGAGGCATCGACGGGGCTGGTGCGGGTGCTGGAGGCTTCGGGGCTGAAGGCGCAGGTGGCCAGCACCGAGGAGCTGCTGGCGGCGAGCGAGGCGCAGGTGGTGGTGGCGCCGCTGCCGTCCATGGAGGCGCTGGGCCGCAAGGTGCTGGCGCAGGTGCTGGTGGCCGGCAAGATGCCGGAGCTGGATTTGCCCCGGGCCCAGGCGGTGGGCGCGAGGGGCTTCCTCGCGGCGCCGGTGGACCCGGACCTGTTGCTGCGCGCGGTGCGCCGGCTGGCCCGGCCCACCGACGGCACCTTTCTCAAGCGCGCCGGCTGACCGGCGCGACCCTCAGGGTACGGCTGCCAACAACGTGGGCTTGTCCGAGCCCTCTGGCAGCCAGAGTGAAGCAAGCTCCAGTGACGAAGACGGGAAGGGCTCGGCGCGCACCACCGAGTCCGACTCGTAGCTGCCGGTGAGGAGCCAGCCGCGCTTGACGCGCTGGTACACCTCCAGCGTGCGCGCGGCGGGGTCCACCAGCCAGACGTGGGAGACGCCCGCGCGCGCGTAGAGCGGCAGCTTGCGCGTGCGGTCCAGCGCGGCGGTGGAGGGCGCGAGCACCTCGCACACCCAGTCCGGCGCCACCGTGAGGAAGGGCACGTCCGGGTCGGGCGGGGAGGCCACGCGCTCGCGGCGCCAGCCGGCCACGTCGGGGACGAGCATGTCCTGGCCCAGGTGCAGCTCGGGCGCGCGCAGGAAGCACCAGCGGCCGCTGCCACCCCGGCGTCGGTCGAGCTGCTCTCCCAGCTCCACGCCCAGCATGAAGGCCGCGCGCGTCTGCGCGGCGGAGGGGCGGGGCGAGGCCACGAGCTCCTCGTCCAGAATTTCCCCCACCCAGCCCGAGGGCAGGGCCGAGAGCATGGAGTACCGCGCCAGGGGGATGATGCCTTCCGTCACAACGCCTCCGAGAATCACCGGGTCAGGGCGGGCATTCTAGGGAGCGGTCTGACACTCCCCCGCGTGCCGACGCCGTGTCATTTCCCGATGCAGAAACGCTGGAAGATTGCGTCCAGGAGCGCTTCGGAAACGGTGGTGCCGGAGACCTCGCCGAGGGCCTCGAGCGCGAGGCCGACCTCGCCGGAGACGACCTCAAGCGTGGAGGCGTGTGACGCGGCACCGGCGCGGGCCAGTGCCTCGGCGGCGCGACGCAGGGCATCGGCGTGGCGCTCGGAGACAAGGGCCACCGCGGAGGGCGTGCCGCCGCCCCAGAGTTGACCGAGCATGGCGGCGCGGAGGGACTCCACGCCTTCGCCCGTGAGCCCGCTGACACGCGGGCGTGGCGTGGGCGTGACACCCTCCTGCCCGGCCGCGACATCGCACTTGCCATCCACCGCCAGCACGGGCGTGGCACCGACGTCGCGAAGCCACGCCTCGGCCTCCGTCTCCGTGGCTTCCGGCGGCAGCACGAGCACGGCCAGGTCCACGCCCGCGAGCAGTTCACGCGTGCGGGCGATGCCGAGCGCCTCCACCCGTCCCGGCGCCTCGCGCAGCCCGGCGGTGTCGAACAACGTCACGCCCAGCCCGTTCCACTCGACTCGGGCCTCCAGCGCGTCACGCGTCGTCCCGGGCTCGTCGTCCACCAGTGCGCGCGCCTCGCCCACCAGCCGGTTGAAGAGGGTGGACTTGCCCGCGTTGACGGGGCCGAACAGCGCCACGCGCGCGCCCCGTCGCACCAGCCGGCCACGTCCGGCCTCGGCGAGCAACGCCTCCGCCTGCGCCCGCAACGCGGCGACACGCTCGCCCGAGGCCGCGTCCGCTCCTTCCGCCTCGTCGGGGAAGTTGAGGACTCCTTCGAGGTCCGCATGGAGCTCGCGCAGCGGCTCCTCGAGCGCGCGCACGCGAGAGGCCAGCACTCCGGACAGGCCCGCGGCCGCCGCGCGCACCGCCGCCTCCGAGTCCGCCGCCACCAGGTCCGCCACCGCCTCCGCGCGCGTGAGGTCCAGCCTCCCGTTGAGGAAGGCGCGGCGGGTGAACTCCCCCGGAGCGGCCGGGCGCACGCGCTCGTCCTCCAGCGCTCGGGCCAGCAGCAGGCTCAAGAGGCGCGGGCTTCCGTGCGCCTGCAGCTCCACCACGTCCTCGCCCGTGAACGAGGCCGGCGCGCGGAAGTAGAGGAACAACCCCTCATCCAGGGCGTGGCCCGCTCCGTCGACGAAGGTCGCGAGGTACGCGTGACGCGGAGTCGGCTGCGCGGGCACGCCCGGAGCCAGCAGTCGGCCCACGTCCAGTGCGGCCGGGCCGGAGAGCCGGAGGATGCCCACGGCCCCGGCGGTGGGCGCGGTGGCCAGGGCGGCGATGGTGGGGGAGTCGGACGTCATCGTCGGCACGGTGGCGGAACAGGCAGCCCGCGTCCACCGGACGTCATGCGGAGCGGAGTGCCCCGCGAGCAGGAAACCGACCCCGCGTCAGCGAGGCCCCATCGGTGGCGTGGAACCGCGGGCGGCCTTCTCCACGGCCTCGCGATTCTCGTCGATGTAGCGCTCCACCGCGTCGTCCTCGAGCTCCAAATCGCGCAGCACGCCCGGATAGACGAACCGGAAGGCAGGGGAGTCCTCGTCCCCTCGCAGGCGGAAGCTCATCTTCAGCACCGCCGCGCCGTACAGCTTGTCCTTGAGAGCTTTCGCCTTGCCCATCCCTCGTCTCTCTTCCGGAAGGCTCCAACGCGTGCGGCGCGAACCGCCTCACTCGTCGAAGTCGTCCTCGTCGTCGTCCGGCAGCAGGCTCTTCTTGGGCAGCGGAGCCGGCTTCTCCGGAGTGAACACCACACGGCGGTTGCGGCCTTCGCCTTCCACCGTCACCTTCGTCCCTGCCACTCCTTCTACTGCCCTGAGGACGCGCGCGCGGTCTTCCAGCTTCATCGCGGCAAGCGCGTAGAAGCGGCCCAGGTTGCCTGACTTCACCGCGAGCTGACGGGCGGCCTCCCGAAGCACCGCATCCTCTTCCACCGTCACCGTGCGCTCATCCATGTCGGAGCGAGCCGCCGGAGCAGCCCGAGCGGCGGGGGCCTGCGCGCCCCCCCGCGGAGCCTTCGCGGGAGCCTGCGCCACAGCCGCCGCCTGCGGAGGCGGGGGCCTGGGCGCGGCGGGGGCCGGAGCCGCCGGAGCCGGCGCCACGGCCTGTGCCGCCTGTGCCGCCTGCGGCTCACGACGCTGACGAGGCTCCGGGTGGGCACCCGCGCCGAGCACCACCCAGCGCCGCTCCACGCCGGGCCGGTGCATCATCTTGTTGAGCAGGAACTGGAGCGAGTCCACCACCTGGCTGCGCCGCCCGTTCTCCACGCCGGGAGGAGGGCCCGCCTCGAAGTGGAGCGCCACGGAGAGGCTGCCATCCGCGGCGTCCTGCATGTCCAGGCGCGCCGGGAAGCCCATCAGCCCGAGGATGTCGCCGAGCAGCTTCTCCACCCGCGCCCGGAAGTCGCCAGAGGCAGCGCTGCCGGAGGCCGGAGCCCCCGGTGCCTGCTGCGGAACCTGCTGCTCACTCACTTGCGTCTGCCTCCCGCCGTCACCACCGCCGGCGTCCCGCCGCCCATGTTCGACTTGTTCCGGTCCAGCCACTTGCGCAGGCCGTACTGCTGGGCAATCGACAGCAGGTTGTTGGTGAAGATGTAGAGCGACAGACCGGCCGGATACTGGAGCAGCGTGGCCGTGAAGATGATGGGCATGAACCAGGTCATCATCTTCGCCTGGGCCGCATCCATCATCTGCGGCTGCATCTTCTGGGTGATGACCATGGACACGCCCAGCGCCAGCGGCAGCAGGTACGTGGGGTCCTTGTACGTCAGGTCGCGCCAGATGGGCCCGATGAAGGGCTCGCCGTAGATGTCGAAGCTGTTGCGCAGCGCCGTGAAGAGCGCAATCCACACCGGCATCTGGATGAGCAGCGGCAGGCACCCGCCCAGCGGGTTCACCTTCGCCTCCTGGTACAGCTTCATGATTTCCAGGTTCTGCTGCTCACGGTTGTCCGCGTGCTTCTTGCGAATCTCCTCCATGCGCGGCTGGAGCTTCTTCACCTCTTCCATGCTGACCATGGAGCGGTAGGTGAGCGGCAGCAGCACCAGCTTCACCACCACGGTGAGCAGGATGATGGCCACGCCCCAGTTGCCGGTGATGCCGTGGAAGAACTTCATGATGGCCAGCAGCAGCTTGCAGATGACGGCCCAGATGCCGAAGTCGACCGTGTCCTCCAGCTTGGGATGGAACGCGGTGTCACCCAGCGAGGCGGCCTGGCGCAGCGCGGGGCCGGGCACCACGGCGAGCAGGTCCGGGTCCTTGGGGCCCAGGTAGCCGCCGAAGCGCAGCGTCACCGTCTCACCCGCGGCCACGCTGAGCGGGAAGGACGCCGTCACCTCGCGCGCGGTGGGCGACGCGTTGAGCGTGCAGTGCCCGGCGCGCGGCCCGTCCAGCGGGTAGAGCGCGGACACGAAGTACTGCTGGTCGATGCCGAAGAAGTGCAGCTCGCCCTTGGTGTCCTCTTCCTTGGGCTTGTCGTCGCCCGGGCTCATCTTGTGGAGCTTCTCGTCCACGAAGCAGGCCGCGCGGCTCAGGTTGCCCACGCCGCCGAAGAAGGACGGCGCGTGCTCGAAGTTGGGGTCCACCGCGCGGCTGTAGTGCAGCTGCAGCTCGCCGTTCTGCGCCTGGCCGGAGGTGTTGCGGACCTGCACGGCGTACACCAGCTCGAAGCCCTGGGTGGGCCACTGGAGCGTCTTCACCACCTCCCACGGGCCCTGGCGGCCGGTGAAGGTGAGGCCGTTGGCGTTGCCGCCGGCACCCTCCGTCACCGCGTAGCGCAGGCCCGCGGGCAGGGGGCTATTGCCCGCGATGGACACGGACAGCGGCAGCGGCTGGCCCGGCACCGGCTGCGCCACGTTCATCTGCGGCGGCGGGGGAATCTCCTTGCCGATGAGCTTCTGGAAGCCCTGCTCGATGGTGAGCGACTGCTGCTCACGCATCTTCGAGCCCTGGAGCACGGCCGCGGTGAGGCCGCCGCCCTCCGAGGAGAAGCCGTAGTGGACCTCCTGGCGGGCCACGTCCACCTTGCGCTCGGGGAGCGCCGGGACGTCACTGGCGGCGACGGGGGTGCCGCTGCCGTCACCGGGCGCGGGGACCGCGGCGACGGGGGCGGTGCCGGCATCAGCGGGGGCGGCGACCACCACACCCGCGTCCGCGCCCATGGCCGCTTCAGGAGCCGGCTTGGGGGCGAGGAAGAAGGTGTAGAAGGCGGTGGCCACGAACGAGAGGGCCAAAGCGGCCAGCAGTCGCTTCTGCGAATCGTTCGACTGGGGCGAGAGCGGATCGTTCATAGACTCCCCCCTCCGAGAGGGAGAGGGCTGCAGGGGGTGGAAGGCCCCGTCACGGCACCGGGTCGATGCCGCCGGGGTGGAAGGGCTGGCAGCGCATGAGCCGCCACGCGGTGAGCCAGGAGCCCTTGAAACCGCCGTGCTTCTCCAGCGCTTCCATGGCGTAGGTGGAGCATGACGGGTGGAACCGGCAGACCTTCGGCAGGAGGGGGCCGAGGAACTTCCGGTAGAAGCGGATGGGCAGGGAGATGACGAAGGCGAGCGGGCTCATCTGGGAGGCTCCTTCGGCTTCGTCTCTGCGGCCGGCGCGAGCCGCTGCAGCTTACGGGTGACACCGTCGAAGGCACGCGACAGCTCCGGGAAGGACGCGTCCTTTCCGGACGAGCGCACCACCAGCACCACGTCCAGGCCCGAGGGCCATTGCGTGCGGCGCTTGCGGTACAGCTCGCGCAGCACGCGCCTCAAGCGCGCCCGTACCACCGCGTTGCCCACCTTGCTCGACACGGTGAGGCCAACACGGGAGTACGTCCGGCCATTGCGCTTGATGAGGGCCAGGAGGCAGTCGGAAGGAACCTTCTGCCCGCCTTCCTGAACCTCCAGGAATTCGCGCCGCTGAAGCAGGCGCAGGGCCTTGGGGAAGCGCTGGTCTGCCGGGCCAGACTGGCCCGGCGTCGCACCCTCGGCCCTCACACTCGGACTCGCTTACTTCTTCGCGGCGGAAACGACGAGCCGCTTACGGCCCTTGGCGCGGCGGCGCTTGAGGACGTCACGGCCGCCCTTGGTGGCGTTCCGCTTGCGGAACCCGTGGGCGCGATTGCGGCGGACCTTCGACGGCTGGTACGTGCGCTTGGACACGGCTCTAACTCCTTGATGACGGCGGCGCCTCCTACCGCTCCGGCGCGACCTGAACTGGGGAAAGGGGCGGGTCCGTAACCCTCTTTCCAGGGTAAGTCAACGTTGGATCACCTCGACCTTTCCCAGAATCCGTTCCGGCCGGACAGGAGGCTCGGGGGATGTGGGTGGATGAAGGCATTGGTGGCCCTGCTGGCTTGAACGGCCCCCTCCGCGTGAGTTGGGCGCCGCCAAAGCAACGAAGTGTTCAGTCCGTTTAATCGCTTGCGTTGCAAGTGTCTGTTTACTGGGCGCTTTTTCCCCGCGCGGGGTGTCCACCAGCCGGCGGACTGATGACCACCCGGCGGACTGATGACCACCCGGCATTGACCCTCCCAGCCTCGTCCCCAGCTTGGCAGCTAGGCCGCGCACCGTGTGCGCCGGAGATCCACGCCTGGCGTGGGAAGCACGAGGGGCAACCAGCGAGGCGACGAGAAGCGAATCGAGGGTGAGGGGAGTCGGTCCGAATAGGGCCGGCAGGAAAAGAGAATGGGGGTGCCGGCTGCGCCAACAGCCTGCACCCCCGAGACAACTGGAACGAGGCCGTGGGGCCGCGCTCATCCTGGGTGGACGAGCGCAGGGTAGGCACCACCGACCGGCCCGTCCAGTGCCGGGAGGGGTGTGCCTCGGGAGAAGTCCATTGCCGAGCGCTTCGAGGCGTACGTGGAAGCGGTGGGTGCGCGGCTGCACAAGCCCAACCTCCGCTTTCTGCGGGACGCCCTCTTCGGCCTCCTGGAAAACAGGAGCACGCTCCTCTCGGAAATCGGCCGCGCGCTGAATGAGCCGCGCCGCCTCATCCACACCGAGAAGCGCCTCTCTCGGGGCCTCGCCTCCCGGCGCTACAACGACGACGCAGTGGAGGCCGAGTACCTGAAGCTGGTGGCACCGACCCTCCGGGACGAGCGCTTCCCGAGGCCCACCATCGCCGTGGACGTGACGGACATCACCAAGCCGAAGGCGCGGAAGATGCCCTACCTGGCCGGAGTGCGCGACGGCAGCACCGGGCAGCTCGGGCTTGGCTACAACCTCATCTGCCTGGAGGCCGTCGGAGCTCGAGGCCGTCGCCTTCCCTTGATGACCCGGCTCTTCTCGAGCACGTCCCCTGAGTACACGAGCAACAACGCCTCCATCATGGCCGCGATACGGGCCACGATTCCGTACGTCCCCAAGGACGCCTTCTGGGCCTTCGACTCGGGCTTCGACGGACGGACCTTCTTCGAGCGCTTCAACGAGTTGGGCCTGCGGTACGCGATTCGACTCACCCTTCAGGGCAAGCGGAAGCTCTTCACGCCGGTGGGCGCGATGACGCCCAGCGCGTTGGTGGAGAAGTGCCCTCCGACGCACCGACACCGCACGCGGAAACAAGGCCGCTCGTCTTCGACCGAGCTGAAAATTGGCTGGGTGTCGGACGTCTACACCCAGTACTACCGGCCCGACGGCAACACCGTCCTCAACAAGTCGGAGACGACGCGCTACTCGGTGGTGTTCGCCAGCGGCCACGGACTGCTCGGCAAGGAGCCGCTGGCCATTCTCACCAACGAGGACGTGCGCACCGCAGAGGACGCGGGGCGCATCGTCGACATCTACCTCGAGCGGTGGGGCGTCGAGGAAGCCAACCGCTTCGCGAAGCAGGGCTTCGATTTAGAGAACCTCCGGGCCCTGACGTGGACGGGGGTGAAGCGGATGGCGCAGCTCGTCTACCTAGCTTACGGCTTCCTCGCGCAGTTGGTGCACGGGCCGCGGGAGCAGACGGAGCGCATCGCCGCCACCTTCAAGGCATTCGGCCCGGTGCCCACGTACCTCTACTACCGGCTCCTCGAGGGCATCGGCCGACTTCTCCGCCGCACCATGGACGGCGGCCCCTGAGGGCTACCGTCCCCCGCGCCGGAAGCCGAGGCGCAGGTCACGCTCGCGTCCAGACTCGGAGGTCGTTCGGAACTCGCGTACCTCCCTGGGGAGAGGGGGCAACGTGGGAGGGGGCGCCTCGCGACAGGCGTCGCACACCGGGCGGGTAGCGCGCGTCAGACTCTCCACCGTCACGTACCCACCGCACCGACCACACGTCATCGCCATGGAGACCTCCCTGCGGCGCTTCATGCGCACGGAGATCAGCGTAGATCTGCGGAAATGACATGGAAGGAAGTTGATCCGTCACTCCCCGCATGCGAGCGTGCCTGCCTGGATGCTCGCAGTACACATGCACGCACTTTCAGTGTAGTCGACCAACACTGAAGGGAAAGTGCGAAGCCCCCGGACGCTGTCACGTCACGAGGGCCCCATGGCGAACCCTGTTAAGGAGGGTCCGGATGCAGCAACAGACTGGCGCACTTGTACGTTCACCACGGACCAACGTCAACTATTCAGATGACATCTGCCTGCGGATGTCCTGGTGCGACCGCAGCATCGCGGCGCCGCTCACGCCCCAAGCCGAGTCAGCTAAGCGTCCGAATCAACGGATGATTTCTGGGCATTGTCCCTCGCATTGCGAGCGTCTGCGGGCATGCAGGATGCGCGTTGTTGCTCGCGTTGCAAACGTCGACAACCCGTCGCCAAGCCGCGCTCTCCAGGTAGCCGCAGACGTCTGCGGCCCCCCTGTCAGCTCGAGAAACTGGAGGTGGGCCATGTAGACGGCACAACCACCCCAGAAAAGCGAAAGGTCCAGCCGGCGCCCGCGAAGCGTCGGCTGAACCAATCGCGAACTACATCACTCGACTCTCCAGCGCTGCGAGAGACGCACTGAACAGGCCCTAGGATTAAGCCTCACCTGGGGTGCCGTCAATGACCCGGCGCGGAGAGTGTCACCAAGGGAGGGCCTAAAATGCCCTGCTCCGCTACACCTGCGCCCAAACGGGCGCGGCATCACCGTCGCCGTAGTTCGTCGCAGCAGCAGTTTTCGTTCGCGATGGAGCCAAGCTCCCCGCCGCGTTCCATGAGGGCGCGGCGGGTACAGCTGCCGTCCGCAGAGGAGATGTACCGCGCAGGGCCTCCACGTGAGGTCTTGCCGCCCGTGACGGAGGGGATGGTCCTGGAGCGCCGTGATGGGCACTTCAACCCCATCACGGGGCGGTACATCCGCTACAGGCTGCCAGTGCACCGGGAGTACACGTGCACGGGTGACCTCGACGCGGACATGGCGCTGACGGACGGGTAATACGGCGCGGGCCGCCCTGGGGCTCCAGGGCGGCCCGCGCACTGCTTCACTTCTTGTCGCGACGCCTGGCCCGCATCGGCTCGGGGTTTCGCTGCTTGGGCTGCAGGTTCAACTTCAACTGCTGCGGCTGGACAGGCTTCCGCTGCCGGCGTCTCTTGTCCCAGTAGCTGCGGCGGCCGCGGATGGGGAAGTACGACAAGCCGTAGTCCTCGGCATGCAGTACGCGCCCGTTCCGGAGGCGAATCGACTTCGCCCAGCCGACGATGGGTCTTGGGTCTCTGCGTCTACGGTCACTGCGCTTTTTCAACGTGCCTCTCCTTCGCACGTCACGCGCGTTGACCAGGTAGAACTAGCCGTTTACGATGATTCAGTGAGCAAGCTGGCTCCTTCCGGTCACACGGTGAGGTGCTGGTTGTAGGTCCGGTTGCCGCCGGACCTGGTGAAGGCCGGGCAAATGCCCGGCCTTTTCTTTTTGGGCCTACTGCACAAGTAGCCCAGAAATCCCCGAACAGAACGCCTACGTGGCTGGCGCCAAGCATGGCGACCTAGCAAGCGTTCTATTCCCCCGCACCATCCCCTGCGGGCTAGCCCTAGTCAACTCGGATTAGACTCACCAGGGCGGAAACCTAAGGGCATATGTACGCGGTTGGTCACGACCCTAGCGGTACGGTCTCGGGCTAGTTCAGGGTAGGGAACCTTGGTCCTACGAGTCAGGTCCAGCACCCCGCACTCCACCACGTCGCCTCAGCACCGCAAGTTAGAGGGGGCCTTCCCTCTGAAAATGACGCATTCGGGCAGGGTATCGGTGGACGCTTTCCAGCACCGCAACCGGCCATGTCAGAAGCGTCGGTTACACTTTCCAGGCCCGGCATTTCTCGCGCGGCTCCCCTCCAACTGTGGCTGACGCTTCAGGTCCAATTTTGGAGCGACCTGCAGGGCCCTTTCGGCTGTTCGGGCGGAGGCACCGGCGCGGGCTGCCAGCCCAGCTCTCAGCGACTGCTCCAGGCTTCTGCGTCCGGCTCCCTAGGTAGTCCACGCCGCGCACGCTTGTTTGTACGCAAGACCACCTGGAGAGTCCTACACGTGCCTACCGACTGCATCGGTACTTCAGGGGAGGACGGGGGGTTCCGCCTGTCCTATCGGGCACTTATGCATAAGCACCACCGATGACCAGCCGGCTGCTCCATAGGGAACCTCCACCTCAAACCTGCGTGCTTACGCATGAGGGGGTGGGGTTTGTTACGTTCCAGCCCCAGGCATCATGAACCTCGACACCCCTACGAAGAGCGCGGTCGGCCAACTGACGCTGCTTGCCCTCCGGGGTATTGGCCCCGCCACGGCTCAGCGGCTCGCCCGGGCGTGTCCAACACTGAGGCACATCCGCGAGGCAGCTCCCACGACGCTCGCAGCGCATGTACCTGCCCAGTCGCGTGCCTCCCTGCTCGAGTCGAGCGCATGGGAGGGGGCCCACTCAAGAGCGCGGGCAGCACTCGAGAAGGCGTCCGCTGTCGACGTCCGCGTGCTCTCGTTTGCTGACCCGGAGTACCCGCTCTTCCTGAAGGCCATCCCGGACAGGCCGTCCGTCCTCTACGTGAAGGGGACCCTTCCTCCGGACCACCGCACCATCGCGTGCATCGGCACTCGCGAGCCCTCCACGTTCGGCACGGAGGTGACGAAGCGCATTACCGGGTTCCTGGCCTCGCGTGGCTGGAGCATCGTCAGCGGGTTGGCCCTGGGCGTGGACGCCCTGGCGCACCAAGCCGCCCTTGATGCTTCGGGCCACACGGTCGCCATCCTCGCGAACGGGCTGGACGCGGTTTACCCGAAGAAGAACGCGCAGCTCGCCGAGCAAATCCTTGCCCGCGGTGGGGCGTGGGTGAGTGAGCAGCCCTTCGGAGCACCCGCTGTTCCGCGCAACCTGGTCCAGCGTGACAGGCTGCAGAGCGGCATGTCCGTCGGCATCATCGTCATGCAGACGGACATCGAGGGTGGATCCATGCACACCGTCCGCTTCTGCCTCACGCAGGGACGACAGCTCTGGGCCCCGCTACCGCCTCCTGGCGTCCATGCAGCGGAGCCGAAGAGCCAGGGGATTCTGGCGCTCTGCCAGAAGCCAGGGCGCGAGCTGGCCCGCATCTTCTCGCACGAGTCCGAGTACGCGGACCTCCTTGAGCGCAGCTTCGCCACGCGGCCTCCAGCGCGGGCCATTGAGGGCCGGCAGGACTACGAGGTTCTCCTCTCGCAGCTTGAGGAAGCAGGCCAAGCTCTGAAGGGGCGGTTGTTGCAGTCAGAAGCCTAGCTCGCTTTGATGCGCTCCCTGTGGGGGGGGAACATCGTGGCGAAGCCTGCATTTCTTTTCGACCTGGACATGACGCTGCTGGACACGTCCGCGTTGCAGGACGCGCGGAAGCAGCAGAAGTGGCAGTTTGTCGCGGCCAACCTCCATCTGGCGAAGCCGTATTCGTTCCCCAATGGACCTACCGTCCACGAGGTGCCTGGCCAGCTGAAGGCCATGGGACACCCTGTGGGCATCGTCACCTCGTCACCGCGCCCGTACGCGAAGGCCCTACTCAAGCGCTTCCAGGTGCCGTACGACGCCCTGGTGGCGGGCACAGAGGTCCCGGCAAAGCCCAATCCGGACCCCATCCAGAAGGCTCTGAAGGACCTGAAGGTGAAGCCTGCCAACGCTTACTACGTAGGGGATGCCTACGAGGACTTCGAGGCCAGTTACCGCGCGGGCGTCCGCTCTATCGGAGCTGGCTGGAACCCCGAGATGGCCGACCTCTGGAAGACGGCCCCGGACATCTGGCTGCACTACCCACGTCCCTTGTTGGACCCTAGTACGCTCCACACGCGCGGCTACTTAGCCGAGGTAATTGCAGCCGGACATAGCGCCACCATCCATCCGGGCAGCGTCTTGCAGTGTGGAGCACCGGACCGGGTTGCCCTTGGGCGCTACTTTTCGTCGAAGGACCCGCGGCACGCGGAGGATCGCCTCACCCAGCTCATCCTGACGCTGAAGGAAGATGACGCCCCGGCCAAGCTTTTCGGCCGCGCCCTGGCCAGCTACCTCAAGTTCGGGACGAATACGCAGTTCAGCCATGTGACGTGCGTACCGCCCAAGCCGGGTAAGCCGCGCATCCGGTTTGCGGCCACGCTGCAGCAGATGAATACCTACGGCAAAGCCCACTACTCGCGCACCGAGAACATAGTTCCGGATGGATTGAGGACCACGAAGAACGTGGAGGGCTACAAGCAGGCGAACTACGACTTGAGGGAGGCCCTCATCAACGATGCCTTCGCATCGAAGATACCCTCGTGGGCTAACGGCAACGTCCTCTTGTTGGATGACGTCCTGACTTCTGGCGCGACCAGTGGCGAGTGCGCTCGCGTGCTGAAAGCTAGCCGCGCGGGCAACGTCCACATCGTATGCCTGGGCGCCGACCAGAACCCTTTCGTGACGCACCCCTGCCCAGAGTGCCTCATGGGCTCGCTCAAGCGCCGCACGAGTGTCTATGGAGTCTTCTGGTCCTGCTCACGTTATAAGAAGGACGGAAGCGGCTGCCGCTACAAGCAGAACTTCGCACCCCAGTAGGGGGACCGCACGAAGCTCAGGGCCACCGCTCCACGGCGCTTACCGGCAGTTCCCGCGGCAGCACGGCGGCATCCCCACTGGAGCCTGGCTGCGTCCGGACACGGCCGTCCGGATTTCCGAGCACGATGCACACCGGGAAGGTACGCCCGTCCGGCAGCTTCGCCTCGGAGTACCGGGCCATCGCGGCCGGCCGACCGTACTCATCGACGAGCCCCGTCCAGAGCTGGCCGTACAGCAGGGTTCCGTCCGGTAGCGCTGGGTCCGCCCAGGAGTAGCCAGCAACGCGGCCCACCACCTTCCCGTTGCTGTACGTGCCGAGCTGACTCTGGTCTCCGGGCTGGTTGATGTCGACGACCGCCTTCAACCCCTTCGTGGTGTCTACGCCCAGGACGCGGAACATGGCCTCCCGAGCCTCGTCCGGGCACTCGGCAGGCTCTGGCCTCACCTGGGCCGCAGGGCAGGCCATGCCCGCGACAGCGCAGAGCGCGGCAGCCAGGAACGTGGCGGGCCCCGAGCGCAGGGCATCAGCAAGAGGGGCTTCGGGCGTGGCGGTGGGCACGTGCGGGCTTCCTTTCTCCGGTGTAGGCGCAAGTGTGCTCAGCCCCAGCCACAGGGCCAGAAAAAGCACGAGCACGGCGCGCAACGCCCACAGCCATCGGCGCCTCTGCGGGCGAACGGGGACAGGAGCGCCATCAGCCCTTTCGGGAGCTGGCGCGTGCAGATCCACCCCCGCCGGCTCCAAAGGAGCCTCCAACGCGACGGCCGCTGGCGCTTCCTCACCAAAAGGGCGCGGGGGTGGATCCGCGTCGTCACTTTGTCCGCTCACTCCAGCTGACGCGGACTGGTCGTCAGGAGGCGGCAACGCCAGGGACACCTGCCACTCGGGCTGCTTCCGCTCCTTGGCCGCCTCCCAGAGGGCCTGTAGCAGCGCGTCGACGCTGGGGTAACGCGCCTCGGGCCGCTTCTCCAGCAACCGCATGGCGATGTCGCTCAACGCGCGGGGGGCCTTCGGATTGAGCATGTACGGCGCGGCCGGCACCCGCGTCACGATGGCCGCCATCAGTAGGTCGTACGGCAGCTTCGGGTGGAAGGCGTAGCCGTCCGTGAGTGCCTCGAAGAGCAGCATGCCCAGTGCGTAGAGGTCTCCGGGCACGCCAGGGTCGAAGCGAGCTCCCTGCCGCCACGTCTCCTGGCCCAGGAAGTCCACGCACTCGGGCGGCAACAGGTACGGCGACGTTGGCGGCACTCCTACCGTCACCGTCGCCATGCCCGGCATTCGCGCCACGCCGTAGTCCATGACGAGCGGCGTTTCGTCCGCCTTCCGGATGAGGACGTTGTCGGCCTTCAAGTCGCGGTGGCACATGCCGCGCCGGTGCAGAACCCCCACCTGGCGGACCACCTCGGTGAAGACGGTGAGCAGGCGCGCTGCGGAGGGTTGGGTGCGCCAGCGCCACTCGTGGAACGTCTCTCCCTCGACGTAGTCGGTGACGAAGTAGAGGAAGCCACTGAGGATGGGCCAGTGGTCCACGGCATGGATCTTCAACCCCGTGTCGTAGGCCATGTGGATGGCCACCTCGCGCGACATGCGCCCCTCCACGTCCTCTTCTTCAAGGGCGTGAGGATTGGCGGGCCGCAGGGCCACCTTCATCGTGTACGTCCGTCCGGGCTGCTCCTCTCGCTCCACCTGGAAGGCACGCCCGAAGCCGCCGGCGCCCAGAGATGCCAGCACGCGCCAGGGGCCCACGCGGCTACCAGGAACGAGCTGGTCGGGATGAATAGGGGTTGTCGCCATGGCCAGAGTCCCCGTGTCGAGCGCGGTGCGCTCAGAAAACCACTCCGCTCAAGGGCAGCGGACGGCCGCCCTCCCTGTCCTTCAGCTCCAGGAGGAGTTCCTCGTCCCGCTCCCACCAGGGCGCCTCGGTGCGCACCAGCAAGAGGCCCTCCTCGCCCGGGGAGAGCTGGGGCCTATCCATGTGCACCGAGAGCACCTTCACGGGCGCTCCGCGAGCGGACGTCAGCTTCACCTCGCCCAGCGCCCATCGTCGAGTGCCAGGCAGGCTGCGCAGCCGAACCTCCACCAGCGCCCATTTGCCCGTGCGGTAGCCCACGCCGTACTCCACCTTGAGGCCGCTGGCGTTGTTTGCCGCCACCCGCGCGTCGAATCGTCTGGCGCGGATGTCCTGCGTGAGCCACCCGGAGAGCACCATGCCCTCGGGGCCGCCCTCGCCACTCCGGTCCTGCAGCGCTTCGTACTTCGCCTTCAACTCCCGCAGCTCCGCCTGGAGGGCCTCCGCTGAGCGTGCGCGGCGCACCACCTCCACGGACGCGTCCACCGCCTCATCCGCGGCAACGAGTTCGAAGGTTGCCTCCTGCGGGGCCGCACCATCCCCGAAGCGCACGGTGAGCAGCAGCCGCTCGCCTGGCGCTAGATCCACCCTGGGCTTGAACGAAACGAGCCGCTGGTCCTCGTCCACCCGCTCGAAGTGCGTCTCTCTCCCCTCAAGCTGCACGCCCTTGGCCGCCAGCGCAGAGTCGAAGGTGAGGGTGGTGAGAGCCCCTCGAGCTACTCGTATAGCGGCCTCATCCGCCTTGGCGGGGAGGGTGATGGTCCGCTGGCGCAACTTGCGCTCGCTGCCAGGCTGCGGCTGGGCGGCTGCGGCGCTCGCCAGGAGCACCGCTAGCAGCGGAAACCGGTACCGAGAGTCGAGCACGACGCTAGAGGCCCACGAACTCGCAGCGCTTCACCAGCACGTTCATCATCAGGCCCTCGACGCGCCCGCGGACAGTGACTCGCGCCCCCTTGGAAAGAGCCGCCGCCTTCTTCGCCTCTGAGTCCGCGAAGAAGCACTGCACCTGCGGAATCTCGAACTGCCGCCCAGTGCCGAGGGTGACGTAGATGGAACTGAGGAAATCCTTCTTCACGTCGTCGACGTAGCCCGTGGTCTGGATCCACGTGCCCTTGAAGCTGGAGTCGGCGCGCACCTCGTTGTCGCGGTACTCGTCCAGCAGGGTGCTGATCTCCACCCACCTCGCTGATGCCGAGGCGCTCGAGGTGGAACTCGCGGCGGGCGGACTCCCCCCGCTCTGGTTCACCATCGAGCCCACAGTACCGAGGGCGCAGGTGCCGAAGCAGCACATGCCGAGGCTCCCGAAGACGATGAGGAGAATCTTGTTCGTCGACAGGCCCGGCTTGGACACCGGAGTCCCGCATTGCGCGCACGCCGTCGCCTGCGGAGCCAGCTCGCTGCCGCACTTCCCGCACTTCGCCAGTGCCATTCGCCTTCTCCCTACGAAAGAACCGAGCGCCACTATTACGGCGCTAGGGACACGTCTCTAGCGACGTGGCAGGTACCTTGTAGGCGCTCCTACGGTCCGGCCGCAAGATGGGGCCCCGCGCCGAGAGAAAACGCCGGCCTGAGCGGGCTGAGCAGTACGAGTCGGACGCGTACCGCGAGTTGCAGCGGCGCCTGGCAGCCGCCGTGCGGCGCCTCCGCGAAGAGAAGGGCTGGACGCAGGAAGAGGCAGCCCACCAGTGCGGAATGACGACGCGCCTCTACCAGCGCGTGGAGGGAGAGGAGGTCAACCTCACCTTCACTTCGTTGGCCCGGCTATGCGACGGCTTTGGGGTGGACGTGACTCGTCTACTCAGGCCGCCCAAACGCCCTTAGCCCGCTGAATCCCGACTTTCGCTTCAGCTCCAAGAGTCCCGCCCCAGGTGCGGCGACTGAACTGCACCTTTCCGGCAGTACGCATCGTCATGTAGGCGCATGTGGACAAGGAATAGCTTTGGAATAATTTCTTTACCGTTTGTACGTTGAGGGTCTATGTTGCGGCCTGTAAGCGCACCGGAGAGACGATGCTCAAGACGCGTCCGCAAGCTGAAGCCGAGTTGGCTCCTCACGTGAAGACGATGTGTGCCATCGTGCAAGGTGCGCTGGAGGAGTATGTGCGCGATTATGCGCAGCTCCGCCATAAGCTCTCCGCGCGCTCCCAGTCCTCCATCATCAACGACCTGATGGTGTTTCTCAGCAAAGAGCGTTTCGCGGAGAATCCGGAAGTTAAGGTGGTGAAGAAGCGGGGGTCGTTCTTGGTCAATTTCGCGTCCGGCTACCTCATCAAGCTGAAGAAGCTCGATAAGAACCTCCGGGCCGCCAACATCCCCACGCAGGCGGTGTTCGACTTCAACAACCAGACGCAGGCGAAGGAGCCCTTTCAAGCGGAGTTGCCAGGGATGCCGCCTGCCCCGACCAACCTCCACGTCGGCTACCAGCTCCTTGGTATCGCGCTCACCAGTTCCAAGGTGTGGATCGTTTGCCCTGGGGCAGAGGAGGGCTGGTCGTGGGAAATCACGGCCGAGACCGACGGGGTCGTCGTCCCGCTGGACACCACCGCTCAGGAGAAGGAAAAGCCGACGCGCACGAAGCGCCGCTTCAAGCCGAAGGCAGAACCGGGACCCACTGACCAGGGCCAGAGCAATGACTCAGCTCCTAAGCGATAGCCATAGGGTCAATCCAGATATGGTGACCGTCGCCCGCGAGGCGCGAGGACTCACCCAGAGCGAGTTGGCGAAGAGGCTGGAGATCTCCCAAGGGCTCCTTTCCAAGGTCGAAGCCGGGCTCAGTCCCATCAACCCGGCGTTGTTGCAGGGACTCTCGCGGGAACTCGGCTACCCGATGGAGTTCTTCGTCCAAGCTGACCCGGTCTACGGACCGAGCACGAGTGAGTTCTTTCACCGCAAGAAGTCCAGCACGCCAGCCAAGCTGCTCTCGCAACTCCACGCTCAAATCAACATTCGCCGCATTCATGCCGACCGCCTTCTAAGGTCCGCGGACCCTGAGGAGTGCCGCATCCCGCGCTATGACCCCGACGACTTCAATGGGTCGGCGGCGGAGGTGGCGCGTGCGGTCCGGGCCGCATTTCAGCTTCCACGTGGGCCGGTGAAGAACGTCGTCGACGTCATCGAAGATGCGGGAGGCATCGTCTTCCGATGGCGATTCCCTACCCGACAGGTCGACGCGGTGAGCTGGTGGGTACCTGGGTTGCCGCCCATCTTCGTCGTCAACGCGGACATACCTGCGGACAGGGCCCGTTACACCCTGTGCCACGAGCTTGGGCACGTTGTGATGCACCAGACGCTGCGTCCTGGGATGGAGGACGAAGCAGATGTGTTCGCCGCCGAGTTCCTCATGCCGGCGCTCGATATCGCGCCGTACCTGCAAGGTCTCGACTCACTCCAGAAGCTCACCACCCTCAAGCCGTACTGGAAGGTCTCGCTGCAGGCCCTTTTGAAGAGGGCCGCTGACTTGAACTTCATTCCAGAGGGCAGGTCGCGTTACCTCTGGATCCAACTCACAAAAGCTGGGTACCGCATTCGGGAACCTCCGGAACTCGACTTCCCGCACGAGCAACCGACGGCCATTTCAGAACTCTTCGAACTGCATCGCGATGAGCTGAACTACAGCGTGGAGCAGTTGAGCAAGCTGCTCACCATGTACCCCGAGGATCTTCAGCAGGAGTACGGCGTGAAGCCCTCACCGGATGAGCGGGTACAACTGCGACGTGTGAAGTAGGGGAGGTGCGCGCGCGAGCGCAGCATCACTGCGGGCATTGCGGGTGCGACACCTTCCGGCCACCACCCCCAATGCTCCAGCGTGGGCGACCACGCCACCCGGCTGAAGTCTCGTCGGCACGCCGCCTGCTCTGCGTCATCCGCATGGACATGACTCAGCGGGTGGCGCTGTCGAAGCGCCTGGAGGCGGTGGAGGTGGAGCTGCAGGCAGCGGTGGCGGGGCTGGACGGCAGTCCCGCCAGCCGGACGCGCCTGGCGCGGGCCCGGGACGCGTACCGCGAAGCGGAGGCCCAGGCGCTTGAGGTCATCAACGCCCGGGCTGCGGCGCGCGAGGAGAGGGCTACCTATCCGCCGGCTGCGGCGTAGTGCACGCCGCCGGCGCGGCGGCCTCCACGGACGTCACCTGCGACCGCAGCGCGGCGGCATCACCAGGTGCCCGCAGGCCGTTCGAGAATCGAGAGCGTCCGTTTAGCCGGCGCTCTCGGCCGACTCGTCACCCGGCTCGGCGGTGTGGCTCGATGTGCCGCTCGCGGCAGGCGCGGCGGGCATCGCGTGCCTGCAATTGCGCGCGTTCGCCTTCTCCGCGAGGCGTCCAGCACGCCTCTTCGTCTGACTCGCATTGACGCCGCGAAAGTCCACGAACCCGTGCGAGTTATTCGGCGGAGGAGGCGTGTCCTTGGGCTGATGGAACGCCCCCAGCCCGAGATCGCTGCACTCCGTCGTCGTGACAGCCCACGCGCCCACGGTGTCATAGCCGCGCGCCTTGAATGCCGTACAGGCTGCTTCAGCCGTCGTCAGTCCCTGCAGGTCTACCGAAAGTTCGCCGTTGTCCTTCTTCATCGGCGTGAAGGCGAGGCTGCTGACCTCGCCGTCCTCGATGTGCCCTGCGCGCACTTGGCGATAGAGCTCCTGCTCCGTGGGCTCCAGCTTCGTCTCGCTCATTCGACCGTCACCTCGTCCGCAGCCGACAGGAATCCCTTGAGGAACTCAGCGAGATCCTTCTCGCCTTGCTCCGTGGTGAGGTCGAGCTCAAGCTCCTTGTCCTGGTCCTCATCCGACTCGACGTTCATCGCGAGCAACGAGCAGCTCTTCTCGCTGAGGTCGAACTCGGCTTCGATGCGCCAGGGCAGCTGCCGCCAAACCGCCTGCAGGTTGCCGTCCTCGGTGGCGTAGAGCTTCGGACGGGGGAGGCCATGGTCCACCATCAACGCGAACATCCGCGTTCGGAACCACTCGAGCTCGCCAGCAGGCACGGCTTTTCCCGCGCCCTCAAGCCATCCGGGAGGCAGAGAGGCCAGTTCGCGCAGTCTGTCCTCCACCTGCTTCACGGCCTCCTCCGAAGTGCGGGTCCATACCACCATAGACCCGATCTCCTCGAAACGCACGGGGACCTGGCCGGCACTGAACCTTACAGGCCCGGTAATGCGCACCCGGCACCACTTCTTCCCAGCGAGTGCCTTCAGTACGCGGTCCTCATGACGGGGCTCGAACTTGCCCTCCACCGTGCGGCGGTTGAGCGTCCGCACCTTGAATTGCGACTTGTCGCTGTCGAACCCAATGATTCGTCCATTGATGGTTGCCGTCTCGGTGTAGCTACCTCTGCTCCGCTCTTGAGTGATGCGCCGGCGCACCTTGTAGTCGAGCACGGGGCCTGGCGTCTCCTGCACTCCCCGCAGCTCGATGGACTCATCCGCCTCGAAGGTGTCACCGAAGGCCTCGAGGTCGGCGAGCATCTCCTGCGGAAATTCTCCCGGCAGTTCCTGCCCAAGAGCGAGCGCCTGGACCGTCCGCGCAATGAGGTCACGCGCGTGGTCGAACTCGGCGTAGTCAAAGTCCTCAGGGTTCGCGCCGGGAGGAACGTCGGGGATCTCCGGACGCGCCAAAACGGGAACGGCGCAATCGCCGTGCACACCCTTGAGCTTGAGGTCGAACGTCTTGTCGAAGCCGCGCGGCGCGCGCGAGCGGCCTTTGCGCGTGTTGAAGAGATGCTTGGCCAGGTTGCGCACCAGTTCGCGGTACGCAATCAGGCCTTCAGCGGCTTCCAGCGGGAGCGAGTGGTCCGCGAACCGTTGGCCGCGAAGCACGGGCTGCGCAAAGACCTTGGTCTCAGGGGGCATGAGGCTGGCGTTTTGCCACCGCCCAAACCCTCGCCGCAAGCTCCCGCCTAGAAATCTAAACCGAGTTCACGATTCTCGAACTGCTGAGTTCCTTTGCGATTTCAGGCGCTTCCCGCGCGCGGGAAGCGTACCAGTGAAGGCTGCGGGCTATTTCTTCTCGAGGGCCGCGAGCACCCGGTCCAGCTTCTCGTTGGTCTCCTTCAGTCGCAGCTCCACGGAGGCCAGGCGCTCGTCGAGCTTGCGCACTTTCTCCGCGCTGGGCAGCGGGTCGACGGAGCTGGCCAATATGCCGCCGTTGCCCTGCCTCACCAGCGTCTCCGTCTGCCCGCGGGCCGTAGCGACCAGGAGCATCACCGCCGCCTGCACGTCCTCCGGCTTGATGCCCAAGGCCGCTAGCTGCTGCGCCAACGCGCTCTGCGTTCCGTCCACCATGTCCGCGTGTCCTCCGTGAAGAGGGGCGAAGCAGGCCCCTGGTGGGGGTCCTTAGGTCCAGTCCCGGTGAACGGGCCATACCTCCGCAGAGGGAGTCTCCTGGCGGGCCTGGCACCCCGGTTTAGGGCCGATTTTGGCCCAACGTAAGGACCCCGCGCACACTCGCCACTACGCAGCTACCGCGCTGGCAAGTGCCTGACTTTCCTTGCGAAAGTCGCGTTTCCAAGCGCCCCGAAAAACTGGGTAAGGTGGATTGGATCACACTTACCCAGGTATTGGCCGGGCCGAAACCGGCCCCGGTGCCGGGTACGTGTAAGGGAACACGCACCGGGGTGAAAGCACCTTGTCACCGTCGCGGGACTCCCCAGCTGGAGACCGGGCAGGCGGGCAGGCAACGCTCCGGGCCTTTGCAGGTCACACTGCCAGTCCTAGCCGGATGATCCGCCCCCCAGCGCTTGGGGAGGGGCGTGGGGGCGCCTACCAGCGTGCCAGGTCGGCATGCCCGTTGCCGATCAGTGACGTCCGGAAAAGCCCGTGGAGATCCGCCGCGTTGGGCCGGTTCCTTGATCGATTTGGAAGCGTCTGTTAGCACGGCCGAACGCTCGCTGCCTTCCCGATTTTGCACGGTCGAGACATACTTGAACGCCCTCGCTCACGCCGCTTCCCCCCTTCCAAGTGCCGGAATTATCTGGGCTCGGATGCTTGAACAGATCCGCCGGGAGAAGTTCGACTATGCGCTGAGATGGCTGGAGCGGATGCGCCCGCTGGAGGTCCGTGACGGGGCTCTCGTCATGGGTGTTCCGGACCGCTTCTTCCGCGACTGGGTGGATGATCACTACCGCCCCATGCTGGACGCGCAGCTCGCGCTCCAGGGCGAGGGCCTCACCACCATCGCCTATGAGGTGGTCGAAGGTCTTGAGCCAGACCCCCACTTCCCACCCACACCGACAGTCAAGGCGAGCTCGGCCCGGCCGGCGCGGCTGAACTCGCGCTTCATCTTCGACACCTTCGTGGTGGCGGACAGCAACCAGCTCCCCGCCGCCGCCGCCAGCGCCGTGGCCGAGCGCCCGGGCCACGCCTACAACCCCCTCTACATCTACGGCGGCACCGGCCTGGGCAAGACGCACCTGCTCCAGGCGGTGGGCAACCACATCTGGGAGAAGGACCCGTCCCAGCGCATCGTCTTCCTCTCCAGCGAGCAGTTCACCAACGAGTACGTGGAGAGCGTCCGCGAGCACCGCATGTCGGAGTTCCGGCGGAAGTTCCGCGAGGAGTGCGACGTGCTCCTCATCGACGACATCCAGTTCCTCGGCAAGCGCGAGGAGACGCAGAAGGAGTTCTTCTACACCTTCAACACGCTGTACGAGATGAACAAGGCCATCGTCCTCACCAGCGACACGGTGCCCGCGGAGATTCCGGGCCTGGAGGAGCGGCTGCGCAGCCGCTTCACCATGGGACTGCTGACGGACATCCGCGAGCCCACCTACGAGACGCGGGTGGCCATCCTCCAGAAGAAGGCCGTGGCGGAGGGGTTGGACTTGCCGGACTCCGTCGCGCACTTCATCGCCAAGCACATCCAGAAGAACGTGCGCGAGCTGGAAGGCGCGCTGGTGAAGCTGTCGGCGGTGCACAGCCTGACGCGCCAGCAGGTAACGGAGGAGTTTGCCTCCGAGGTGCTGCGCGACATCCTCCCGGCACAGCGCTCGGTGGACATCGAGGCCATCCAGCGCGAGGTGGCCCGCTTCTACAAGGTGACGGTGGATGCGCTGAAGGAGGACCGCCGTCACAAGGCGCTGGCCCACGCTCGCCAGGTGGCCATGTACCTCAGCCGCAAGCTGACGAAGAGCTCCTTCCCGGAGATTGCCGCGCGCTTCAGCAAGGACCACTCCACCGTCATCTCCGCGGTGCGCAAGGTGGAGGGCCAACGTGCCACGGACACCACCGTGCAGCGTGAGCTGGCCGAGCTGGAGTTGAAACTCGGTAGCAACTGAACAGCAGTTCCTGAAGCGCCGGTCATGACGCGGTACGTCCGGCGCACCGGGTCAGCTCCCGGGGGGTGTGGCGGACCCTACTCCCTCCGTCACCCCGCTCCACGTCCCCCACGACCAGGAATGCCCCGCGCACACGTATTCCGTGTGACGTGTCCCCTCGCCTGAAGAGCCTGTTGCTGTGTCTCGCCATCCTGGCGGCGGCGGGCCTGTGGCGTGCGGGGCTCTGGGCGACGGGTGGACGCACCGCCAGTCCGGGGGCGAGGCCTCCCGGGGATTCACCGCCCGTCGAGGTCATCCGGCAGGGGGTGAAGGGCCCGCGGCGGGTGCTCACGCCGGGGCAGCGCCACCGGTACTCGTTCGACCTGGACACGCGGACCATCGAGAACACGGAGGCAGGCCCGCGTACGGCCCATACGGGATGGGGCGGCGAGCTGGCCCTCACGTACCTGGGAGCCGAGGGCGGCCAGCACCTGTTCCAGGGCCAGGTGGTGCTCCTGCGCGTGGAGGAGGAGACGGACGAGACGCCGGTGCTGGGCGACGAGGAGCGACGCGAGTTCCAGGCCATGTTCGAGCGGCCCGTCTACGTGGCTCAGGACGCGCGCGGACGGGTGCTGGCGGTGCACTTCGACGCGGTGCACGACGTGGCGGCGCGCCGCTTCGTGCGCTCGCTGCTGGCGTCCACGCAGTTCGTGGCCGAGCAGGGCCAGGACTGGAGCACCGAGGAGACCGACACCACCGGTGACTTCGAGTCGGAGTACCGGGCGGGCGGCAGCGCGAACGCGTACACGAAGACGAAGCGGCGCTACCTGCGCGTCTCCGCTCCAGCGCGGGTTCCTCCGCCTGCCGTGCCCCGGCTGCGTGGACACCTGGCCTTCACGCTCTTCGAGGACGGGCACGTGAAGGAGGCCGCGGGCTCGGACGTGGTGGACTTCATGCCCATCGCAGGCGGGCCCGTGAAGGAGGACGCGGGCTCGGGCGTGGTGAGGTTCCTGCGCATCAAGGAGGACGCGGGCTCGGACGCGGTGAAGTTCCTGCGCATCGAGGGGGACGCGGGCTCGAGCGCGGTGGAGAAAATCACGGTACCGGGGCACGTACGGGCGGAGACCCGGGTGGCACTGACGAGCGTGGGCGTGGACCATCAGTCCCTGTCGCTCAGGGACTTCCAGGCCGTCCGGGCCTCGCTGCGAGCGGAGCGGCTGTCAGAGCGAGCGCTGCCTGAGACTCCCGCACCATCCGAGGACCGGCGGCTCGTGGGGAACGCGAAGCCGGACGACCTGTTGAAGCAACTGGCGCGCGCGATGCGGCCGGAGGCGCGGGATGCGGTGCGCGCACGGCTGGCGGCGCTGTTCCGACTGGAGCCGGCGGAGGCGGACCGGGCGGCACGCAGGGTGCGGCAGGGTGAGGCGGGCGCGGCGCTGTCCGAGCAGGTGGTGCAGGCGCTGGGGAGCGCGGGGACTCGCGAGGCGCAGCGGGCACTGGCGTCGGTGCTGGAGGAAGCGCGGGTGCGGCCGGAGACGCTGGCGCACGCGGCGAAGGTGGCGGCCCGGGTGGAGCGGCCCACCGCCGAGCTGGCCGAGGCGCTCGACCGGGTGGTGGACGGGGCACGGGACGAGGACGTGCGGAACACGGCCGCGCTGGCGGTGGGCTCGGTGGTGAAGGGCCTGGAGCCGATGGAGCCGGGGCGCAGCCAGGCGCTGCTGGAGCAGATGCTGCGGCGCTGCCACGCGCGGACGATGGGGCCGGTGGTGTGCCTGAGGACGCTGGCCAACGCCGGGGCTCCGGGGGGACTGGCCTATGCGAGGTCCGCGCTCCTGCACCCGGCGCCGATGGTGCGGGGGACGGCCACGGAGGCGCTCCGGGCGATGCCGGGCGCGGAGGTGGACGTGCTGCTGGACCAGGTGCTGCTCGGAGACCCGAGCCCGCGAGTCCGGGCCCTGGCCGTGGCGGCCATCTCCCAGCGCGTGGCCGGTCCCCACCTGCGCGCGGTGGCCATGGCCCTGCGCGCGGAGTCGAGCGAGCAGGTGCGGCTGGAGGTGGTGCGCATGCTCGGAGGCTGGAAGGCGATGGACGAGGTGTCCGCCGCACTGCTGCGCGACGCAGCCGACAACGATGCGTCCGAGCGCGTACGGCGGCTGGCGGCGGCGCTGCTGGCGGGGTAGGGCCCGCCGGGGAACCTGCGAAGGGCCCGGCGCACCTCGAGGCCCGGGCCCTTGACGCAATACAGTTGTTTCAGACACACGGCAGCCCGTCAGTGCGCGGGCTGCGACGGTTCGGGGGTGACGGGCTCAGGCCTCCCGCATCCACAGCGAGCGCAGGTCGATGGGGAGCTGGCCCATGACGTCCTCGGCCTCACCCTCGGAGATGTGCTCACGCACGGTGGCGAAGACGGCGCGGCTGAGCCGCTCGGCCTCGTTGGGAGTGGTGTCCAGGTCCTCGGCCACCATCGCGAGGAACTGCTCCAGCTTGTACTTGCGGGGTATCGAGCCCTCGTGCCGGGAGCACCGCTGCAAGAGGTCGCGCATCTTGCGCGGGAGCTGGGCCTCCAGGTGCTTCGCCTCGGAGTCGATGAGGCGCTGTTCGAGCAGGCACAGCACGGACTGCGCCGCCTGCTCCGCGAGCTCGCGGCCACAGTTCGCCTTCTTCTCCAGGTCCTTCAGGAACAATGCTTGGGTCTGCGTGGTGCGGGACTCACTTCGCTGCGCACGCAGGTCCGGGGTGGGCGTCCTCCGCTCACCTTCCTGCTCCTGTCCCTCACGCTCATTCGCCATGACTTGCCCTCCTTCAGTTCACTGCCCCTCTCCGAGAGCGTGAGCACCGTGACGGCGGAGGGCACCGCGTCACCCCCGCGCGCCGGGACGACGACCTGGGGACCGAGCGGAAGTCCGCGCGTCTCAGGGCAGTGCCACGGGCTCCACGTCGGTGACGATGAGCGTGTTGGTGCGGGCATCCACGCTGACGCTGCCGCGAGGAGAGAGCTGGGCCTGCACGTGCGGCAGCAGGTCCGCGGCTCGCGCGTAGTTCACCGGGATGAAGTACGTGCGCAGCGGCGCCACGTCCTCGCGCGCCTGCTTCAGCCTCACGCGCAGTTCCGCCTCGTCCTTGAGCTTGCGCAGCGGCGCCACGCGCATGACGCTGCCCTGCAGCTCGCGGCCCAGGCCGTGCGAGGAGAGCACCGTCTCCAACGCCTGCTTCCACGGCACGTTGCGCAGCCGCAGCGTCACCGTGCCCTGGACCTCGTCGTCCACCACCAGGTTCAGGTGCCCCAGGTCCGCGAGCATGCGCAGCACGTCGTGGAGGTCCGCGCGGACGATGTCGACGGTGACGCGCCTGCCCTCCGCCTTCGGTGACGCGGCGAGGGCCGGCGCACCCAGCAGCGCCAGCGCGAGCACGGCGGCTCGGGCTCGGGACATGGAAGGAACCTCCAGCGTGACGGCCCGAGGATAGCGCCGACGGGCTCCGCGCTCACCCGCACCCCGCCCACGCTGTTGGCCAGCACCCACCGAGCAGCCGACCGACACCCGGGAAGGACGGGACGTCGAACCCCCGGGCCGGGGTCTCGTGGCGGTGCCGGGAACGCCTATCGCAGGGGGGCCTGTCTGGACTAGGAGGGCGGACGCTCCACCGCCCCCAGGTGCCCTCCATGTCCGCCAGCCCCGAGACTCCCGTCTACGTCGAGGCGCTCATCTTCCTCGGAGCGGCCGTCGTGGCCGTGCCGCTGTTCCGCAAGCTGCGCCTCGGCTCCATCCTCGGCTACCTCGCGGCGGGGCTCGTCATCGGTCCCTTCGGGCTCGGGTTGTTCTCCGACTCCACGTCGGTGATGCACGTCGCCGAGCTGGGCGTGGTGCTCTTCCTCTTCATCATCGGCCTGGAATTGAACCTGTCGCGGCTGTGGGCCATGCGCCGCGACATCTTCGTGCTCGGTACGGCGCAGGTGGTCGTCACCGGACTGCTCGCCATGGTGTACCCGCTCCTCGTGGTGGGACGTCCGTGGCAGGCGTCGCTCATCGCGGGGCTGGGGCTCGCGCTGTCGTCCACGGCGCTCGTCATGCAGATGCTCGGCGAGCGCGGCGAGGTGCAGCACCCCCACGGCCAGAAGGCCTTCGCCATCCTGCTCCTGCAGGACCTGGCCATCGTCCCGCTGCTCGCGCTGGTGGCGCTGCTGTCCCCGGTGGACTCGACCGGAGGAGACCCGCTGTGGCTGTCCGCGGCGAAGATGCTGGGCGCCGTGGCGGTGGTGGTGCTCACGGGCCGCTACCTGCTCAGCCCCTTCTTCCGCGTGCTCGCGAATGCCGGCGCACACGAGGTGATGACGGCCGCCGCGCTGCTGGTGGTCATCGCGGCGGCCACGTTGATGACGTACGTGGGGCTGTCCTCGGCGCTCGGCGCGTTCCTCGCCGGCGTGCTGCTCGCCGAGTCGAGCTACCGGCACGAGCTGGAGGCGGACCTGGAGCCCTTCCGGGGGTTGCTGCTCGGTCTGTTCTTCATCTCCGTGGGGATGACGGTGGATGTGCGCGTCATCGTGGACCACTGGCGTCTGCTGCTCGGCGCATTGGTGACCATCACGGTCATCAAGACGTCGGTGGTCTACGGACTGATGCGGCTGCTGCGCAACCCGCATGACGTGTCACTCCGTACCGCGCTGCTGTTGCCACAGGGTGGCGAGTTTGGATTCGTGCTGTTCTCCACCGCGGTGGCGGCCGGGGTGATGCAGCAGGAGCAGGCCACGCTGCTCGTCGTGCTGGTGACGATGACCATGGCGCTCACGCCGCTCATCGCCGCGGTGGCGCCGCGCTTCATCCGCACGCGCACGGCGCCCGAGCGCAAGGAGGACTTCGCCGGAGCGCGAGGCTCGGTGCTCATCGTCGGCTTCGGGCGGTTCGGCCAGATTGTCAGCCAGCTGCTGCTGGCCGAGGGCGTGGACGTCACCACCATCGACATCGACGTGGAGATGATTGAGGCCGCCGAGCGGTTCGGCTTCAAGGTCTACTACGGCGACGGCACGCGGCTGGACGTGCTGCGCGCGGCGGGCGCGGAGCGGGCGCGGCTCATCTGCGTGTGCGTGGAGCGCAAGGACGCCGCCACCCGCATCCTGGAGCTGTGCCGCACCACCTTCCCCCTCGCGGAGGTGTACGTGCGCGCGTACGACCGCGGGCACGCGCTGGAATTGATGGAGCACGGCGCGCACTTCCAGCTGCGCGAGACGTTCGAGAGCGCCATCGCCTTCGGACGGGCCGCGCTGGTGGGAATGGGGCTCCCGCCGGAGCGCGTGGCGGAAGTCGAGGAGGACATCCGCCAGCGGGACAGGGACCGCTTCGCCATCCAGCAGCAGGGCCGGGATGTCCAGGCGGGCAACGACAAGCTCTACACCCGTCCCGCACCGCGCCCCGAGCCGTTCATCCCTCCGCAACGCCAGGCGGTGTCCCTGAACCTGGCGCCGACGGGGGAGGGTGGGAAGGATGGGAAGAAGGAGTAGGGCTCACTTCGGCGGGGGAATGATGATGCCCCCGTCGACGACGACCTTGGCCTCCTGTCCGGACGAGCGGAGCTTCACGCCCACCGCGACGCGGTAGATGTCCCAGCCGCTGCCATCGGTGTTCTGCACGCCGGAGAGACTGGTCATCGAGCCGGAGTAGACCTGGAGGTTGCACTTGTTGGTGGCCGAGCTCCACACGCCCTGCTGGCTGCTGGAGCCGAGCGTGTCCCAGGTGTTGGAGGCGTTCTTCCGGTAGAACGACAGGTAGAGCCGGTAGGCCGCGCAGTCGATGGCGTTGTTGGGCAGTACCCCGCCGAGCTGCGACGAGCTGGGCAGGTCATGCGCGGAGCCGGTGGCTCCCAGCTCGTAGTTGTAGGGGCTGGCGCGGGTGTCACCGACGTAGAGGTCCACCACCCAGCGGCCGCAGCCCTCGTAGTAGTACGAGGCGTCTCCACTCTCACTGGAGTGGGGCAGCGCGGTGAACGGGATGTTGTACCCGGTACCGATGTACAGGGTCTCGTTCGCGGTCACGCTGGTGCACGGCGGGCGGATGGGGATGACGATGATGTCCTGGGCGTGGACGTCTCGCTCCTCCGGCTGCGCCTCGTCTCCAGGAGGCACGGCGGCGCCGCATCCAATCTGGGCGAGGACGGCGAGAGCGAGAGCAGAGAGTGGCAGCTTGTTCATGGCGTTCCCCCTTCGTAGGTGTCATTCACGGAACGCCCCCTCCGGAGAATCTTCCCGCCCCCATTTTCATCTTCTTTTTCGCCGCTCACTTCAGCGGCAGGAACACGTCGGTGACGGCCTCGTGCTCGGGCACGTCGGGGAAGAAGCTGACGCGCTGGAAGAACAGGGGGAAGTCGCGGAGCTCCTCACCGCTCTGGGGGAGCCACTCCGCGTAGAGGTAGCGGACGGTGGCGGCGAGCGTGTCATCCGAGCCGACGTGCCGCAGCACCGCGCACCGGCCGGCGGGGATGACCTTGCCCACGACGCCGAAGGGGTTCTCCTTCACCTCGCGGTCGGTGGCGGCGCAGATGTCGAGGCGGTAGTCCTCCGGCGCGACTTCCTCGGGATTGTCGTGGAGGATGTTGAAGGTGGCGCTGAGCCGGGGCGGCAATGCGTTCTGCTTGCGCCAGGTGATGAACGTGCGCACGGAGTCGCCTATGCGGCGTGGGTCGCCTCGGTGTTGGAGGGCGGCGACCTTCGTCTCCGGAAAGTGGATGAGTTGTACCTGTGCTGCCTGGGGAGAGGGCTTCATGTGGCGGCTCCTGAGCTCGCTCAACGGTTGGTACGTCGTGCGCCAGGGCTCCCAGTTCGGCTGCTTCCTGAACTCCGAGGGCGTCTGTCCCACGCGCTTCTTGAAGGCGCGTGCGAAGGCCTCGGGACCCTCGTAGCCGCTCGCGAGTGCGACCTCGATGATGGAGTGCTGGTCGCGGAAGGCGAGCTGGTACGAGGCACGCTTCAGGCGCTGCAGTTGGACGTACTCGTAGACGCCCATCCCGAAGAGTGAGGAGAACTGCCGGTGGAAGTGGAACTTCGAGAAGGCCGCCACGCGACTGAGCCCTTCCACGCTGAGGTCGCCGTCCAGGTGCGCGTCGATGTGCTCGAGCACCTTCCGGAACCTGGCGAGGTATGCGTCCGCGTCCGCTGCGTTCAACGAAGTGCCTCCCTTGACGCTCGAAAAGGTACCCACCTGGCCTCGTGGGTACCTGACCGATATTGCGGAAGTGGAGCGCTCAACCCGTGCCACTAGAAGCGAAGCTGCATCCGCACGCCGCCCTGGAGCCAGGAGTGGAACTCCTTCTCGTCGATGTCGTCCGACTCCTCGGTGTCCTCGAAGAAGCCACCGTCGCCGTCGACCTCGATGCTGCTCTTGACGGTGGCGTACTGCCCCGCCGTGAGCGTGACGAAGGGACCCACGGAGAACATCTTGTTCACCCGGTAGTCGAGACCGCCCTGGAAGGCGAACTCGAAGCCCCGGATGGAGGTCGTCACCTTGGCGGCCAGCGGACCCTCCTCCGCGGAGACGCCCAGGTCGAGCGTTTCGTAGCCCACGCCCGCGCCCACCCAGGGCCGGAGCGTCTCGCTCGGCTGGAAGTGATAGGACAGGTTGACGCCGAAGCGGAGCTGACGCGCGCTGCAGCTCGCGCCCTCCGGGCAGTCCTCCTTGAGAGAGCCCAGGCCGTACTGGAAGGACCCGCCCAGGTAGAGCTTCGAGTTGAAGTAGTACCCGGCGTCGACCTGCAAGGGGATGACACCGGACACGGAGTCACTCACGTCTCCACCGGAGGAGCCCTCCATCTTGCCGAACTTGCCGAAGGGCGCTCCGAACCCGGCGCGAAGCCCGAAGGAGAGCCCCCGGTCCTCCGCGGACTGCTCCTGCGCCTCGTAGTCGACGTCCTTCCTCCGGAATCCATCATTGCGCCAGCTGCTATCAGCCAGGGCAGCGGAGGAGGACAGCAGGAGCGACAGCGAGGCGAGCTTCCAGAGCATGCGAGTGTTCATCGCGGTGACCTTGCGCGGGGAAAGGGAGTGCTCTCCACCAGTGCGGTGGTGGATGCGCCTCCTCCGACGCCCGCCCGCTCGCTTTATTCAAGCGCGCGTTGCAATAGCACGCGGCACTACGTCATCCAGTGCAGGCCGCCCGAGCCGATGAAGCGCACGACAACCAGCACCCACATCGCCATCGCGCCCATCCCGAGCACGATGCCGAAGAGGGAGGACGCGCGCCGGCCGATGGGAGGCCGGGCGTTGGGGTCCACCCGCCGCAGCGCAATGACTCCACAGATGACGGCGGCGGGCGCGAACAGCGGCATGAAGTACCCGAGGACGCCCAACGACACCGCATGCCGCGCGAGCGGGTTGTTGACCCGCAAGTCCCAGAGCCGGCGCAGTGCGCGCTCGGGGACCTGCACGCGGAAGAAGAGCTTGCTGCGCGGGTCGAGGAAGATCTGCAGCGCGAAGATGAAGAGGAAGATGAACACCACCACCATGGCGATGGCGAGCGCGAGCGCGGCCTGGATGGCGAGGGCGACAGGCAGGAGCAGCAGCGCGTAGCGCGCCCACCGCATGCCCAGGAAGAAGCAGACGCACACCGCGAGGGCGACCAGCATCCCCAGGAGCGTGGGCACGTCCTTCTCGATGAAGGCCGCCTGCATCCCCATCGTGGCCACCACGGCGCAGCCCGCCACGAACCACGCGCTGCTGTCACGCTTCCCCCAGAGACTCAGCCGGAAGGTCTCCAGGTAGTTCACCTCGGGGCGCGCGGCGCACGTGGGGCAGTACAGCGCACCCAGCAGCCACGTCGTGCACGCGCCGCAGACGAAGGTGCCGCAGCGCTGACAGGTGGCGCCAGCGAGCTCGTCGGGGTGGGTGGCACAGCGGGCCAGCGCGTTGGGGGACACGTCCACGGACATGCCCCCCAGTTTCGCACGAAGCCGCGGCTCGCCGGGCCTGGCCGCCTGGCTGCCCGGGTGTTCCGCGCTACTGCTGGGTGAGCACCGCCGAGCAGGTGTGGTTCAACGACGGGGCCGGCTGCGTGGAGTCCGTGCTCGCCGGCCCGCCGCGACAATCCAGCCGCAGGGTGCCCCCCACTCCGGGGGTGCTCTCGCACGTCCGGACAACGTGGCTGCCGAGATCCTCGTCCGTGGGCTCGAAGCCGCCGTCCGGGGTCTCGGAGACGTACAAGTCGCCCCACAGGGTCCAGCCACCGTTCCACAAAGCGCCCGTGTCAGGGATGCCGCAGGAGTCGGGCAGGCCGAGCTCCGGCGACACCTCCACCTCCTCGGCGATGTCGCACGCATCCTTCCCCACCTTGATGCGGAGAGTGCCGTCCCGTCCGCAGGTGTTCTCCGTCACCTGGAAGGTGACGTCCTCCGCCGCGCGTCGGCACACCTGCGGCTCGGAGTCGGCGATGAGCAGCAGGGCGGTGGCCGTGAGGGTGGCGGCGGTGACGACGTTCTTCAGTAGGGCACTCATGTCGAAGCTCCGGGGGTGCGGGAAGCGGCGGCTCGGCCGTACAGCAACGCCGCTCCGATGAAGGGCAGGGTGACGAGGTCCGTGGGGTCCGCGACGGCGTGGAACGGGCCCCTGAAACCCAGCGGTGCGCCAATGACTTGCAGGACGTCGCAGAACAGGTCCGCCGCGGGCTGCGACACCTTCAGCGCGGTGTAGAGGAGCGCCGTCGCGACGGCACCGAGCCCCAGCCGCGTGCTCCGGGGCCAGCGCGTCACCAGGGCCAGCAGCGCGGACAGGTAGAGCGGCAGGAAGAAGCAGATGGCCACGTCCGACACCTTCCCGGTGAGCGCGTTGTGCAACGCGGGCTTGAGCCAGCGGTCGTTCACCGCCATCAGCCCCACGGCCAGCAGCGGCAGCGGCGCGAGGAACTCCGGCATGGACGGCAGCGACTTCACGGGCGGCCATGTCAGGGGGGACGTCATTGGCCCGGGCCAGTCAGCAAGGCCCAGGCCATGTGTAACCATATGAAAAGACTGAATGGACCTGCCTCGCCAACGGGAGGCTCCTGACATCTCCGTCATGGACGGGCTCATTCAGGACGCGGACGGGCCCAGCACAGCACCCCGCCCATCCGGCTGGCGGCAGCGGCGGAAGGAACGTTCATTCCGCCGCTGCCGCCCGCCGGGAGCACCTCATTCCGCGCGGGACACACCCGCGTCCTGAATGAGCTCGTGCCCTGGGTCTGGCGGGCGCCGCCCCGGGACGTCAGGCCCACTGAGCGTCGGGAGCACCGCCGGGGTGTGAGGCCCGCGCCACACACCCGATACATGTCTCACCCTCCACGCCGCGACTCCCGCGCTCCATGGCAATCAATGCCTGCCTGCCTGGCGTACCGGTCCGACCTGCCGGGGCGTCAAAGAGACATCACGCCTGCTCGCCTGCCCTCAGAGGCACATCAACCCTCCAGGGTCGTCCGCATGTCCATGTCAGTCCCGGGTTGTATGGCTTGAGGTGTGATGGATTTCGCCACCCTCGACTCGCTGAGACATCAGCACCCCGCGTGGCGGCTGCTCGTCGCGGACCACGCGCCGCTCATCGCCAGCTTCCTGCACCACAGCTTCCTGGAGGCCAACGCGCGCTCGCTGCCCCAGCGTGAGCTGGTGCTGAAGCTGGAGGACCACCTCCACACGCTGCGCGAGCGGCTCGGTGCGGACGCGTTTCCGCGCGCGGCCACGGCGTACCTGGACGACTGGGCGGAGGACGGGCGCGGCTGGCTGCGCAAGTTCTACCCGCCCGACACGGACGAGCCCCACTTCGACCTCACCTCCGCCGCCGAGCGCGCCATCCGCTGGCTGTCACAGCTCGCCGACCGTTCCTTCGTGGGCACGGAGTCGCGGCTGCGCACCGTGTTCGCACTCCTGGAGCAGATGACGGAGGGCACCGAGGTGGACCCCAAGGCCCGCCTCGCCGAGCTGGAGCGCCGCAAGGCCGACATCGAGGCGGAGATGGCGCACGTGCGCGCCGGCCATGTGGAGTTGATGGACGAGGCCGCCCTCAAGGACCGCTTCCAGCAGATGGCGGACACCGCGCTCGGGCTCCTGTCCGACTTCAGAGAGCTGGAGCACGGCTTCCGCGAGCTGGACCGCGTGGTGCGCGAGCGCATCGCCACCTGGGAGGGCACCCAGGGCGAATTGCTGGAGACGGTGCTCTCCGAGCATGACGCCATCAGCGGCTCGGACCAGGGGCGCAGCTTCCGCGCCTTCTGGGACTTCCTCATGTCCCCCGCGCGCCAGGAGGAGCTGACGCGCAAGCTGGAGCGCGTCTTCGCGCTGCCCGCCGTGCAGGCCCTGAAGCCGGACCCGCGCCTGCTCCGCATCCACTTCGACTGGCTGGAGACGGGAGAGCACACCCAGCGCACCGTGGCCCGGCTGTCGGAGCAGCTCCGGCGCTACCTGGATGACCGCGCGTGGCTGGAGAACCGCCGCATCATGCAGTTGTTGCGCGGGGTGGAGCAGCACGCGCTCGCGGTGCGACACCAGCCTCCGCCGGGCCGGGCCTTCATGGCCATCGACGAGCCGTCACCGTCCGTGGAGCTGCCCCTGGAGCGGCCCCTCTTCTCACCGCCCGTGCGGCTGCGCATGGCGGACGCCGAGGTGATGGAGGCCAGCGAGGACGTCCCGGCGGAAGCCCTCTTCGCCCAGGCGTTCATCGACAAGGAGCGGCTGCGAGAAACCATCCGCCACGCGCTCCAGACGCGCGAGCAGGTGTCGCTCGCGGAGTTGCTCCACGAAGCCCCGCTCCAGCAAGGCCTTGCCGAGCTGGTGGCCTACCTCGACCTCGCGTCCGACGACCGGACCGCCCTGTTCGAGGACTCACGAACCCAGACGCTGACCTGGACGGATGCGCGAGGCCGCGCGCGCCGCATCACCCTTCCCCTGGTGCTCTTCCACCGATGACTCCCAACAACACTCCCCGTCCCGCGGACTCCTGCGACTCCCTGTCCCTCGTGCTGGTCGCCCTGATGAAGGGCGTCGTCTACCAGGAGGGCGACGCCAGCCTCTGGCATGGCCTGCTCAACGTGCAGGCGCGCGTGCGCGAGCACGTGGCGGTGCTCGGCCTGCAACTCGTGCTCGATGAGACGGAGGGCTATGCGTACCTGCGCCAGCAGCCTGCGTCCGAGGGCGGCGCGGCGCTGCCGCACCTCGTGGTGCGAAGGCAGCTCGGCTACGGGGTGAGCCTGCTGCTCGCGCTGCTCCGCAAGAAGCTCGCCGAGGTCGAGGCCTCGGCGGGCGTGCACCGCCTCGTGCTGCGGCGCGAGGAGATTCTGGACCTGGTGCGCCTGTTCCTCCCCGAGGGGACGAACGAGGCGCGGATGATGGACAAGCTGGAAGCGGACCTGGCCCGGGTCATCGAGCTGGGCTTCCTGCGCAAGCTGCGGGGCGGGGATGACGCCTACGAGGTGCGCCGCGTCCTCAAGGCCTTCGTCGACGCGCAGTGGTTGGACACCTTCCAGCAGAAGCTCGCGGACTACCGCGCCCACCTGCTCGCCCACCTCACCGAGGTGAACGGAGCCACGCAATGAGCACGGCACCTTCCTTCAACCAGGCGGACCTGCTCGACCTCGGCGCCACCGACGCGCGCGCGGGTTTCAGGCTGCACCGCTTCGAGGCCTACAACTGGGGCACCTTCCACCAGCGCGTCTGGCACCTGGGGCTCGGCGGTGACAACGGGCTGCTCACCGGTGACATCGGCTCGGGCAAGTCGACGCTGGTGGATGGCGTGGTGACGCTGCTCGTGCCGCCGCAGAAGCTCGCCTACAACAAGGCGGCCGGTGCCGAGTCGCGCGAGCGCACGCTGCGCTCGTACGTGCTCGGCCAGTACAAGTCCGAGCGTGGCGAGGGCGGGCACGGCGCGAAGCCCATCTTCCTGCGCGACGGGACGAGCTACTCCGTGCTGCTCGGCCACTTCTACAACGAGGGTTATGACCAGCACGTCACCCTGGCCCAGGTGCTGTGGATGCGCGAGGCGGAAGGTCAGCCGGCGCGCATGTACATCGTCGCGGACGGGAAGCTCTCCGTGTCCGAGCACTTCGCGGGCTTCGGCGCGGACATCGCCGCGCTGCGAAAGCGGCTCAAGGCGCTGAAGTGCGAGGTGCATGAGACCTTCCCGCCGTACGCAGCGGCCTTCCGGCGGCGCTTCGGCATCAAGGACGAGCAGGCGCTGGACCTCTTCCACCAGACGGTGTCGATGAAGGCGGTGGGCAACCTCACCGACTTCGTGCGCCAGCACATGCTCCAACCGTCCGCGGTGGAGCCCCGGCTCGCGGCGCTCATCGGCCACTTCGATGACCTGCACCGCGCGCACGAGGCCGTGCTCAAGGCGAAGAAGCAGATGGCGCAGTTGGAGCCACTGGTGCGCGACTGCGAGAAGCACGAGGCCCTGGCGGCCGACCTGGCCACCCTGCGCAAGAGCCGCGAGGCGCTGCGCCCCTGGTTCGCGGGACAGAAGGCGAAGCTCGTGGAGGCGCAGCTCGCGGGCTGGAGCACGGAGCGTGAGCAGACGCGCCTGGAGGCCGGAGAGCTGACGGACGAGCGGCGCCGTCAGGGCACGGAGCGGGACAGGCTGAAGCAGGCCATCGCCGCCAACGGGGGCTCGCGGCTGGAGACGGTGAAGGCGGACCTGGCCCAGCGGCGGCGGCAGCGGGAGGCGCGCTTCCAGAAGGCGGAGCGGTATGCGCAGCTCGCCACCTCGGCGGGGCTGCCGGCGGCGGCGGACGCGGACACGTTCCTCTCGAACACGCGCGCCATCCAGACGCTGCTCACCGAAGGGGAGGGCGAGCTGACGCGGACGCATGCCGCGCTCACCGACGTGGGCGTGGAGTTGCGCGGGCTGGGACAGAAGCACGCGGAGGTGGGCGCGGAGCTGGAGTCGCTGCGCCGACGCCGCTCCAACCTGCCGTCGCGCATGCTCGCGCTGCGCGAGCGCATGTGCGCCGAGCTGGGGCTGGACGCGGAGGCGCTCCCCTTCGCGGGTGAGCTGCTCCAGGTGCGCGAGGAGGAGCGCGACTGGGAGGGCACCATCGAGCGCGTGCTGCACGGCTTCGGCACGTCGCTGCTCGTGTCGGACGCCTGCTACGCGAAGGTGGCGCAGTGGGTGGAGCGCACGCACCTGGATGGGCGGCTCGTCTACTACCGGGTGAAGGAGGAGGGCACGGCACGCGTGCCGCAGCTCCAGCCGCACTCGCTGTTGCGCAAGCTGGCCATCAAGCCGGACTCCGGAATGTACCGGTGGCTGGAGGCGGAGCTGGCGCGGCGCTTCGACTACGCGTGCTGCGACACGCTGGAGCAGTTCCGGCGCGAGCGGCAGGCCCTCACCCGCTCCGGCCAATTGAAGCGCGGCGGCGAGCAGCACGAGAAGGACGACCGCTTCCGGCTGGATGACCGCTCCCGCTATGTGCTCGGCTGGACGAACGAGCAGAAGCGCGCGGCGCTCGAAGCCGAGGCCCGCTCGCTGGAGGCGCGCCTGTCCGCCGTCACCGCACGCGCCCTGGAGTTGGAGTCCCGCCGCAAGGGCTTGCAGGGACGCCGCGAGCTGCTCAGCCAGCTCGCCGTCTTCGACGCCTTCCGCGAGCTGGACTGGAAGCCCGTGGCCGCCGACCTCCAGCGGCTGGAGGAGGGGCTGCGCGAATTGGAGTCCGCGTCCGACGTGCTCCACACGCTGGAGGGCCAGCTCGCGAAGCAGGAGCGCGCCCTGGAGCGGACGGAGGCGAAGCTGAAGGAGGTGGAGAAGCGCCAGGCCCGCCTGGAGGTGCAGGAGGAGTCCGCGCGCAAGGCCCTGGCCTCGTACGAGAAGGCCCGGCAGGAGGCCACCGAGGAGGTGCGCGCGTGCTACCCGCGCGTGGAGGCGCTGTACGCCGAGGTGACGGGCGGCGCCGCGCTGGAGGCGGACCCGGGCGACGAGCGAGAGCGGCAGCTCCGTGAGGAGTTGCAGAAGCGCATCGACGCGGAAGGCCGGAAGATGGAGCGCGGGCGCGAGGCCATCATCCGCGCCATGCAGACCTACCGCGCGGACTTCCCGCTGGAGACGCAGGAGGTGGACGCCAGCCTGGACGCGGCCGGCGAGTACGCGGCCATGCTGAAGGCGCTGCGCACGGATGACCTGCCGCGCTTCGAGACGCGCTTCAAGAGCCTGCTCACGGAGAACACCATCCGCGAGGTGCTGAACTTCCAGGGCCAGCTGCTGCGCGAGCGCCAGGACATCCGCGAGCGCATCGACACCATCAACCGCTCGCTCCGCGCCATCGACTACAACCCCGGGCGGTACATCCTCCTGGAGGCGTCACCCGGCGCGGACGCGGACGTGCGCGAGTTCCAGGCGGACCTGCGTGCGTGCACGGAAGGCACGCTGTCCGCGCCCGAGGACGACGCGTACTCGGAGAAGAAGTTCCTGGAGGTGAAGCGCATCATCGAGCGCTTCCGGGGACGCGAGGGCAGCGCGGAGGCGGACGCGCGCTGGACGCGGCGGGTGACGGACGTGCGCAACTGGTTCAGCTTCTCCGCCTCCGAGCGCTGGCGCGAGGACGACCGCGAGCACGAGCACTACACGGACTCGGGCGGCAAGTCCGGTGGCCAGAAGGAGAAGCTCGCGTACACGGTGCTGGCCGCGAGCCTCGCCTACCAGTTCGGCCTGGAGTGGGGCGAGACGCGCTCGCGCTCGTTCCGCTTCGTCGTCATCGACGAGGCCTTCGGCCGGGGCTCGGACGAGTCCGCGTCCTACGGGCTGGAGCTGTTCCGGCGGCTGAACCTGCAATTGCTCATCGTCACGCCGCTGCAGAAGATTCGCGTCATCGAGCCGTATGTCGCGAGCGTGGGCTTCGTCCACAACGAGGCGGGGCGCAGCTCCAAGGTCCGCAACCTCACCATCGACGCGTATCGCGCCGAGCGTGAGGCCCGCGGACACTGAGCGGAAAAGGGGGGCGCCAACCACAAGACGGTGTCTCTTATTCCTGCTTTCATTCCCTACCCAGGGGCCCCGGGTCGCATGCTATGCGCTGGACGTGAGTCCATGGCATCGAGACCCGGAGGCACCTTGTTTCGAATGAAGGCCCTCGTCGCCGCAGCCCTCGTCTTCAGCGGGCTACCGGCGCTCGCCCAATCCCCCAAGGAGGCGAAGCCCGCGGCTGGCCGCGAAGCGCTCGCCATCCCCTTCGAGAAGTACACCCTGCCCAACGGTCTGGAGGTCATCCTCTCCGTCGACCGCAAGCTGCCGATTGTCTCCGTCAACGTCTGGTACCACGTCGGCGCATACAACGAGCAGCCCGGCCGCACCGGCTTCGCGCACCTCTTCGAGCACATGATGTTCCAGGGCTCGAAGCACGTGGCGGATGACGTGCACATCTCGCTGCTCGAGCAGATTGGTGGCACCGACCTCAACGGCACCACCAGCTTCGACCGCACCAACTACTTCGAGACCGTCCCCAGCAACCAACTGGAGACGGCGCTGTGGCTGGAGAGCGACCGCATGGGCTTCCTGCTGGACGCCCTGACGCTGGAGAAGCTCAACACCCAGCGCGAGGTGGTGAAGAACGAGCGCCGCGAGGGCACGGAGACCGCCCCGTACGGAGAGGCTCGCGAGAAGGCGTGGCATGCGCTGTTCCCGCTGCCGCACCCGTACCACGGGGACGTCATCGGCTCGATGGAGGACCTGAACGCCGCCACCGTGGACGACGTGAAGGGCTTCTTCCGCCAGTGGTACGCGCCGTCCAACGCGACGCTCACCATCGTCGGTGACTTCGACGTCGAGAAGACGAAGGCGCTGGTGGAGAAGTACTTCGGCTCGCTGCCCAGCCACCCGAAGCCGGTGCCTCCCCAGGTCGCCCCGGTGAAGCTCACCGCGCCCGTGGTCATCCGCCAGGAGGAGCGCGTGGCGCAATTGCCGCTGCTGTCCATCCAGTGGCTCACCGCCCCGTACCTCCAGGAGGGCGACGCCGTCGCGGACGTGCTCGCCACCGCGCTGTCCACCGGCAAGGCGAGCCGCCTCTACCGCCGCCTGGTGCTGGAGAAGCAACTGGCCCAGAGCGTCAGCGCCACGCAGCAGAGCCAGGGCGCGCAGTCCGTCTTCACGCTGGACGTGGTGGCCCGCCCCGGCGTGTCCACGGACCTGCTGCTGAAGGAGGTGGACGCCATCCTCGACGAGGTGCGGAAGAACGGCATCACCCAGGAGGAAATCGAGCGCGCCCGCACCCGCTATGACACGCGCATGCTCGCGGGCCTGCAGTCCGTGGGCGGCGGCGGCGGCAAGGCGGACGTCCTGCAGAGCTACAACCACTTCGTCGGCGACCCCGGCTACATCGCGAAGGACCTGGCGCGCTACGAGCAGGTGACGCCCGAGTCCGTGAAGCAGTTCGCGCGCGACGCGCTGTCCTCCAACGCGCGCGTCATCCTCCACGCCGTACCGCCGGCCCGCCGGCAGGCCCCCATCGAACCGAAGGAGCGCAACTGATGCGCCGCCTCCTCACCGCCCTCCTCGCGGCCTCGCTGGCCGCCTGCGCCAGCAACCCCAAGCCCCCGCCGCCGCCCAGCCCGGACACGCCCGCGCTGGAAGCGACTGCCACCGAGGCGCCTCCGCCGACCCCGGCCGCCCAGGACCCCGAGGCCTTCCGTGAGAAGCCGCCCGAGCCCGGCAGGTCGCCGGACCTGGTGCTGCCCACGTTCCAGAGCGCGAAGCTGGACAACGGCCTCACCGTCCTGGTGAGCACGCGCAAGGAACTGCCGCTCGTCTTCGCCGGCGTGGCCTTCGCCTCGGGCAGCGCGCAGGACCCGAAGGGCAAGGCGGGCCTGGCTGAGCTGTCCTACCGCATGCTGCTGGAAGGCGCGGGCAAGCGGGACACGGTGGCGCTCGACAACGCCTTCGCCGACCTGGGCGTGTCCCCCGGGCTGGACGTGAATCCGGACGGCGCCGAGGTGGGCGTGCGCGTGCTGAAGCGCAACGTGGAGCCGGCGCTCGCCCTGCTGGCGGACGTGGTGATGCGGCCCAAGTTCGACGCGAAGTCGTTCGACCGGCGCAAGAAGCAGCAGCTCGCGGACCTCGTGCGGCAGTTGGGCTCGCCCATCATGCTCGCGCAGCTTGCGGCCCTGGACGCCATCTTCACCGCGGACCACCCGTACGCCCACATGGCCGACGGCCTGCCCGCCTCCGTGCAGGCGCTGACGCTGGCGGACGCGAAGGGCTTCTACCAGCGCCACTCCGGCCCGCGCGCCGCCGCGCTCATCCTCACCGGGGACATCACCCTGGACGAGGCGGTGGCGCTGGCGAAGAAGCACCTGGGTGCGTGGAAGGGCCCGGGCACGCCGCCCGCCGCGCCGCCCACGCCCGCCGCACCGCCGCGGCAGCAGGTGTACGTGGTGCCCAAGCCCGAGCTGGCGCAGACGGTGATGCTGGTCGGCCGGCCGGGGCTCGCCGCGGGCCACGCGGACGAGCACGCGCTGGAGCTGGCCACCACCGTGTACGGCGGCTTCTTCGGCAGCCGGCTCAACATGAACCTGCGCGAGGCCAAGGGCTACAGCTACGGCGCGGGCGCGTTCATGGACACGCGCCTGGGCGTGGGGCCGCTGCTCTCGTACACCGCCGTGCGCCAGGACGTGACGGGCCCCGCCCTCACCGAGCTGGTGAAGGAGCTGTCCGGCCTGAAGGAGCGGCCGATTACGGAGAAGGAATTGGAGTCCGCGCGCGAGGGCCTCATCCGCGCCATCCCCGCCGGCTTCGAGACGGTGGAGGGCCTGGGCGCCACCGCCGCGTCCATCTACTTCAAGCGCCGCCCGCTGAATGAGCTGGAGCGCACGGTGGAGGGCCTGCGCAATGCCACCGCCGCCGAGGTGCAGCGCGTGGCCGAGCTGTACCTGGCTCCGGACGCGATGCAGATCGTCCTCGTGGGAGACCCCTCCACCATCCAGGAGCAGGTGGGCCCGCTGAACCTGGGCAAGCTGACGCCGGTGGAGCCGGACGCGGCGCCCGCGCCGGGGGCCTCGAAGTAGGCCGTTGTCTTGCGTTGCAGCGCCGGGGCTCGCGAGCACTCGCGAGTCCCGGCGGCCTTGCTGGCTTGCGCTAATCCTCTTCGCCCTGTCCGGCCATGCGCGCCTCGGCCCGCTCGCGGCCGATGCGCTCGCGCTCCAGCTCGTCGGCTTCGTCGATGGGGCTGCGGATGTCGGGCACGTCGCCGCCCACGGGCGCGTCACTGTCGAGGGCGAACTTCGCCTCGCTCGTGGCGTGGATGGAGTCCGCGGAGTAGAGCGGCAGCGTGTCGTCCGCCTCCAGTCCCCCTTCCACGCGGTCCTTCGCGTAGGAGGGCTTGTGGGGGGCTTCCTTGCCGCCCTTCAGGGGGTCGTACTTCCGGTTGGGCATGATGCGCTCCTCGTCGAAGGGCGCGGGGAAGAGCCCCACGCCGGCACACTCCTACGAGGCTCAATGTCGGGGCGCGCGGGTTGCCTACCAAGCTCCCCACGGCGGCACGGACGCATGCCTGCCCGGACGCCGTGGAACCAGCGCGGCGCGGCCTACCGGGACGGCGCCGGGGGCTCCACCACCACCTGCATGGAGAGCGGGGAGTGCTCGGTCTCCCAGCGCAGCCACAGCTTGGGGCGGGAGGTGGCGTTGGTGGGCCGCTTCACGCACAGGGACAGCCAGTTGCGCTCGCGCAGGTAGTGGTCGGCGCCCACGGGGAGCAATTCCGTCTGGATGAAGGACGGCAGATCTTCCACGCCCTCTCCCGCCAGCGTGCGCATGCCGAGGAACTCGAGCATGCCGGGGGGCGGGTGGACGATGGCGGAGGACGTCACCTGCTCGATGGCGGCCTCGGCGACGCCGGGGGAGAGGTGCTCCGGGTTGCGCGAGCGGATGAGGCCACGCGCGCCCACGTGCACGTCGCCGGAGATGACCGTCACCGCGCAGCAGGACTCCTTCGCCAGCCGGAAGAGGTCCATGATGAGGCGCGTGCGCTCGCCGCGATGAACGATGGACTCCCACTGGTCCAGCATGTCGTCGCGCAGGTCCATCATCCCCGCGACACTCTCGGCGGCCTGGCCGAAGCGCAGGTGGACCAGGGGCACCGAGGACACGACGATGACGTGCCGGTACTTCATGCCCGCTCCGGCCTGGTGCTCGCGGCGCCACGTGTCCAGGTCGGACCACTGCGCTTCGTTCATCACCACGTGCTCGGTCTTTCCGGTGGACCTCACGCGGCTGGTGCGGCCGCTGCGCAGGTCCAGCATCACCACGTCGAGGTCGCACTCGTCGCCGGTGAAGCGCACGGTGCGCAGGTAGTGTGTCTCTCCCGGCTTGCGCTCGCGCGGCGTCTTCTCGGCGGTGCGCAGGCCTCCAAGCTGGAAGGCCTCGTAGGCGAGCGCCGCGGCGCTGTAGAGGGCGCGGTACCAGGGGCTGGCCTGGAGTCTCTCGTGCGAGCCCCAGCCGTCGAAGATGTCGTGGTCATCCCACGTGAAGAGGCCGGGGACGCGGGCCAGCATGGGGGCGATGCCGGCGGTGCCGCTCCAGCGCTCGCAGTACAGCTCCACGTAGCGGGCGACCATGTCGTCGTGGAAGTTCGCGGGCAGCTCGCAGATGAGCTTCTTCTCCAGGGGCAGCTTGCGGAAGTCGACGAGCTCCTGCGAGGCGTACCAGATGGAGTCCGCGTACACCTGGTCTCCGCCGCCGATGAGCAGGTGGAAGCCGCCGGTGGCTTGTTCGTGCTGCTCGCGCATGTCCTCCCAGCAGGCGAAGGGGTGGCCCATCTTCGACACCGCCTTCCACGCCTCGGCGCTGCCGCCGCCGTTGCAGGAGAAGAAGGCCGCGCGCGGCTGGGTGCCCCGCTCCGGCACGACGACGTCCTTCACGTCGTCCACGCCATCCAGCGGGGCGGCGCCGTCCATGGGGACGAAGCGGTAGGCGACGCGCGTCGGGTGGGGGGCGCGAGGAAGGGAGACGTTCCACTTCCACAGCACGCCGGCCATGGGGCTCTCGAGGGCGGAGAAGTCGGCGGCCAGCTTGGGGTCGGTGATGACGGCGCCGGGAAGCTCCTGGGCGCTCGTGTCGAGGAACACGAGCCGCAGCGGCGGAGGCTTCGTGGGGTCCGTGCCGGAGAGGTACAGGTTGACGGAGAAGGTCCACGTGTCCGTGGACTGCGCGTCCGTCATGTACAGCATCGGCCCGAGCAGCTTCTTCATGGCTCCCCCCTGCGAGTGCGCCAGGGCCCATGTGCCCTGGCGCGAGAGGGATTCTAGCGCGGTGGAGCCTTCACGCGGGGAGCGGGTGGTATCCCCAAGTTACCCACAGCCCTGGGGGCAGGCAGGCGTTCACTTCCCGAGGAAGCCGAGCAGCGCGGCGTGGAACTTCTCCGGCGCCTCGAAGTGGGGGATGTGGCCCACGCCGGGAAGCTCCGTGAGCGTGGCGTTGGGGATGGCCTTCGCCACCGCCTTGCCGAGCCGCGGGTACTGGCCCAGCGTCGCGGCGACGTCCGCGGGCACCTTGCCGCGGCCGATATAGGTGCGGTCCTCCTGGCCGATGACGAGCAGGGTGCGCGGCTTCACGAGGGGGAACTCGTGGGAGACGGGCTGCTCGTAGATCATCTGCGACGTGGCGGCGGCCACCCAGGCGAGGCGCGGGTACTCACCGCTCTGGAGCTGCCGGGCGAAGATTTGAACCCAGACGTCGTACTCGGGCTTCCACTTCACGTAGTACGTCTGGTGGTACTTGCGGGTGCCCTCCTCGGTGGCCTGGAGCTGCTCGCGGTACCAGGCCTCGGTGGACTGCCAGGGGACCTTCTCGCGGTAGTCCTCGAGGCCGATGGGGTTCTCCAGCACGAGGTGCGTGGTGGCCTCCGGGTACATGAGGGCGAAGCGCGTGGCGACCATGCCGCCCATGGAGTGGCCCACGACGGCGGTCTCCTGGATGCCGAGCGTGTCGAGCAGCTTCTTCGTCAGTGAGGCGAAGGTGTGGAAGCTGTAGTGGACGTCCGGCTTGGAGGAGCGGCCGAACCCAATCTGGTCCGGGACGACGACGCGGTAGCCGGCGGCGGTGAGGGCGCGGATGGTGCCCTCCCAGTACGCGCCGAAGAAGTTCTTCCCGTGGAGCAGGATGACGGTGCGCCCGTTGGCGCGGCCCGTGGGCTTCACGTCCAGGTACGCCATGCGGAGGTCCTGGCCCTCCAGCGTGACGGGGAGGAACTGCACGGGGAACGGAGAGGGGAAGCCCTCCAGTGCAATCCCGAGCGGCTCGGGGGCACGGCGCTCCTGCGCGAGGGCAGGCGCGGTGGTCAGCAGCAGGGCCGCGAGGGCCAGGATGGGGGGACGCGTGAGCATGGCTCGGGTGTAACGCGATGAGCCAAGGCCCGCACGTGTCCGTCGGGCCCGCGTGTCCAGCGGTGGACCGCGGTGGCCTCACATCGCTCCCCGCCCGCTCCGTGGGCGTCCCCTGAGATGGGCTGCAAGCCTTCAGCACCTCCCCTCACCGCATCCTCACTCTTCCCTGGGAGCATGGCAGTCCTTGACTCCGGGTAGGTGCTGGCCTGATTCCCTCTCAAGATTAGAATATTACTATTAACTGGTTTATGTAGATTTTATCGGGTAAAGCGTCGCGTCTGAGAATGGGTCCAGCCCCCGCGCCCCTTTCTTAAGACAGCTCATCCCGCATCGAACGATGCCGCGCGTTCCCTGCCGCCGCGCGAGGCCTCCGTTGCCTCGGTGCGCCCCGCGAGCCCCCTCAGACACGAGCTTCACCCCGCAGTCCCACCCCACGTTGAAGTTGGAGTCCGTATGAACAATGTGAAGAGCTGTTGTGTGGGCCTCCTCTCGGCCCTGTTCCTCGTCGCATGCGACGAGGGGCAGACCGGGAACGAGAGCCTGAGCCAGCATAAGCAGGCTCTTGCGCCTCAACTCCCCGCCGCCGGGTTTTCTCTATCCGAAGTACAGCCTCCCCAGCGCTTTCCGGGTGTCAGTGGAAGCCGGGCGGGCTCGGCACTCGTCACCGGCGACCTGAACGGCGACGGACTCAGCGACATCGTCGTCGGGGCACCGGGCCCGAGCAGCGGCTCCTACGTGAGCAAGCTCTACATCCTTCAAGGGAACGCGGACGCTGACATCTCGACCGCGTCCCCGCGCATCGAAGGCGTCTCGGCGTATCGGGCCGGCTCCAGCCTGGCCATCGGCCACTTCACCGGAACGACTCGGAGCGACCTGCTCATCGGCGCACCGGGCTACAACGTGGGCGGCCTCAACCGTGGCGCCGCGTACCTGATGAACGGCGACCCGCTGCCCGCGAACGGTGCATCTCTCTCCTCCACCACCGTGGCGAGACCCATTCCGGGCCAGGCGTCCCCGGACATGGCGGGCTCCGCCGTGGCCATCGGTGACGTCATCGGCGGCGGTGATGCCGACATCATCGTCGGTGCCCCCAACCGCACGACGGGCACCGGCGTCGTCTACGTGCTCTCGGGCCCCATCAACCTGGCCAGCCTCCCCGCCAACCTCAGCTCCAGCACGACGGTCATCACGGGCGCCGCCGGCAGCCAGACTGGCGCTGCCGTCACCACCGCCGACGTCAACGGTGACGGACGCGCGGACCTCGTCGTCGGCGCTCCCAAGTACAACGGGATGGGCGCCGTCTTCGTCTTCTTCGGGCCCTTGAGCACGGGCGCCGTGTCGCTCGCCAGCGCGAACCTGACACTCCTGGGCGCCACGGCGAATGAGCTCGCGGGGACATCGGTTGCATCCGTGGGAGACCTCGACGGCGACGGTGACGAGGAGCTCCTCATCGGTGCGCCGGGCACGGGCGCCCTTCCAGGCCGGGCCTACCTCGCCTATGGAGGCGCCAGCGGCTCCGTGGGCCTGAGCACGCTGCCCCAGTTCGTCGGAAGCCCGGGTGACCTCGCCGGCACCTCCGTCGCTCGGGTCGGCGACGCCGATGGAGATACCCGCGTCGATTTCCTCGTCGGTGCTCCCGGTTACGGCTCGGGCGCCGGCGCGGTCTACCTCGTCTACGGCGGCCTCACGCCCTTCACGGGAACCCGACCGCTCTCCGACTTCCCCTGGTTCGAGGGCGAGGCCGCGGGTGATGCGGCCGGCACCGCGGTGGCGGGCGCCGTGGACGTCAATGGCGACAGGAAGGCCGACATCGTGATTGGCGCTCCGGGCGCCGCGGCCCGGGGCACGGTCTACGTGCTGACACTCAGGAAGTGGTTCGGAGACATTGACGGAGACGGTTACGGCGACCCGAACAACTTTCAGGAGGCGTACTTCGCTCCGACCCCCGGAAACTGGGTGCTGACGGATAGCGACTGCGACGACCAGAACGATGAAGTCCACCCGGACGCAGCGGAGGTCTGCAACGGCATCGACGACAACTGCAACGACCTGGTCGACATCGATGACCCCACCATCACCGATGCCCGCTACTTCTTCAATGACCTGGACGGGGATGGCCGCATCGACCTGGATGCGGACTACACGTTCGCCTGCTTCGGTCCTCAGCAGACCATCGCCTTCGGAGATGAGCTTGGCTACGAGTGCAGCGGCATCTTCACGGACGACGACCCGAACACCTACGACGGCGCCCCTGAGGTCTGCGACTCGAAGGACAACAACTGCGACGGCCCCGTCGACGAGGGCGTGACGACGACCTACTACCGGGACGCCGACGAGGACACCTTCGGTGACCCCAGCGACTACGTCGACGCCTGCGCCGTGCCCGAAGGCTACGTCACCAGCGACACGGACTGCGACGACACGCGAGACACCGTGAAGCCGGGCGCCACCGAGGTCTGCAACGGCCTGGACGACAACTGCGACTCCCAGACCGACGTCAACGCCACCTGGTACGCGGACCTGGACCAGGACGGCTTCGGCAGCGACTTCCCCTACGCGCCCATCGTCGTCCCCGCCTGCGGCCCCCCGCCCACGGGCTATGCCAACAACAAGGACGACTGCAACGACCGCAACCCCGCCATCCTCGGCCCGCCGACGTGGTACCGCGACTCGGACGGGGACGGCTTCGGTGACGCGGAGGAATCCACCAAGGCCTGCACCCTCCCCGCCGGCTACGTCGCCGGCTCCTCGGACTGCGACGACACCAACGCCGCCGTGACGGAAATCCACTGGTACCAGGACACCGACGGCGATGGCTTCGGCAACCCCTCCCAGCGCGTCAACTCCTGCTCCGGCGCGCCCGCCGGCTACGTCGCCCCCAACACGGACTGCAATGACACCAACGCGTCCGTCTCGCCCGCCCAGACCGAGGTCTGCAACGGCGTCGACGACAACTGCGGCGGCGGCATCGACGAGGGCGTGAAGTCCACGTACTACCGCGACGCGGACGGCGACGGCTTCGGCAACGCCTCGAACACCACCCAGGCCTGCTCGGCGCCCTCCGGCTACACCGCCGACTCCACGGACTGCAACGACGCGGACTCGACGCTCAACCCGAACACCCGCTGGTACGCGGACACGGACTCGGACGGCTACGGCAGCACCACGTCCGTCGCGTCCTGCGTGCAGCCCGCCGGCCACGTCCGCGGCAACACCGACTGCGACGACACCCGCAACAGCACGTATCCCGGCGCCTCCGAGTTCTGCAACGGCCGCGACGACGACTGCGACGCCGTCACCGACGAAGACACCTCGGTGGACGCGACGCTCTGGTACCGCGACGCCGACGGAGACAGCCACGGCACGCTGCTCGTGTCCACCCGGGCCTGTGCCGCGCCGTCCGGCCACGTGGGCTCGAGCGACGACTGCAACGACGGGAACGCCAGCATGTACCCCGGCAACACCGAGGTGTGCGACGGCGTCGACAACGACTGCGACTTCGACAAGGACGAGGACGTCAAGACGACGTACTACCGCGACAACGACGGCGACGGCTACGGCAGCCCGTTCGCCTTCCAGCTCGTCTGCTCGGCCCCCGCCGGCTACGTCACCAACAACGAGGACTGCAACGACAACTCCAGCAGCATCGCCCCCAACCGCGCCGAGGTCTGCAACGAGGTGGACGACAACTGCAACAACGCCATCGACGAGGGCGTCAAGACGGTCTTCTACGCGGACCTGGATGGGGACGGCTTCGGCACCACCAACGCCTCCTACAGCCGCGAGGCCTGCACGGCGCCTCCGGGTTACACCCAGACCACGGGCGACTGCGATGACCGCAGGAGCGAGGCGAACCCGGGCGGCACCGAGGTCTGCGACCTGCTCGACAACGACTGCAACGGCTCCATCGACGAGGGCGTGCAGCTCACCTGGTACCAGGACGCGGACAACGACGGCTTCGGCGTCCCGGGCGTCACCACCCTGGCCTGCCTCAAGCCCACCGGGTATGCGGCTGTTTCCACGGACTGCAATGACGGCCGGAGCGACATGAACCCGGGCAGGCAGGAGCTCTGCGAGGCCGTGGGTGGCCCGCAGGTGGACAACGACTGCGATGGCGACGTGGACGACGCCATCAACACGCGCACCTGGTACGTGGACGGGGACGGCGACGGCTTCGGCTTGCAGGACGACCCCGTGCAGAGCTGCGGCCAGCCGGCGGGCCACACCGCCACCTCGGGCGACTGCGACGACACGCGCGCCAACGTCCACCCGGACGCCGCCGAGTCGTGCGAGACGAGCGGCCCGCAAATCGACAACAACTGCAACGGCGACCCCAACGACGACCCCAACGCCCCCGTCTGGTACGGCGACGGGGACCGGGACAACTACGCGGGGACGACGTTCAAGCTGCGCTGGTGCACCAACCCCACGGACCTGAAGGACGCGAACGGCAACACCATCGTCGATGGCAAGTACGTGGCGAGCCTGACGCCCACGGACTGCAACGACAGCAACCCGTCCATCAACCCGGGGGCCACCGAGGCCTGCAACCACATCGACGACAACTGCAACAGCCAGACCGACGAGGGCGTGCAGGCGGCGTACTACCCCGACAGGGATGGCGACGGCTGCGGCGACATCAACGCGCCTCCTTCGTGGGCGTGCGGCGCGCCGGGCACCTGCGGCTTCGGCTTCGTGAGCAACAACAACGACACGAACGACAACAACCCGAGCGTCTGCAACTAGCCGCACGCCCGGGTTCGAAGTGAAGAACGGTGGAGCCCCGGAGCCCCGCGCGGCCCCGGGGCCCCACCGCCTGCCTGGAGGAGGCGGATCACTCCGCCACTCCAGGCAAGGTCTTCAGGCGCTCAGCCGCGCAGGTACCAGAGGTGCGCGGCGGCGCCGAAATCCCGTGCTTCCGCCTTGCGCTCCAGCAGGAGCGGCGACTGCGCATGCAGCAACTCCTGCCCGTCCGGGGACACCACGCGGGTGAGCTGCCACTCGCCCAGATCTCGCAGCCGCTCGTACCAGGCGCCGTCGTACGGCATGACGGCCGCCAGAATCTCCTGCTGCTCCAGCCGCTCGCCCAGCCGGTCCAGGTCCGGCACCAGGGCCACCGTGACACGGTCCAAGCGGGGTGCGCCCCGGAAGTAGCCACGGAAGGCGCGCAGCCCCACCGCGTCCTCCGTGAAGGTCTCCACCTGGAAGGGCCCGCTGCCCACCGGCAGGAGCCCGAAGCCGTCCGGATTGGGCTCGTACGTGGCGCGAGGGACGATGCCCGCCCCCAGCAGCGGCGTCAGCGCGTCCGGCGCCTCCAGGAGGAACGTCACCTGACGTCCCACGGTGGTGACGTCGAGGACGCGCGCCGCCCACGGGCGCCAGGGCGAGTCCAGCTCGCGCATGCGCTGGAAGGTGAAGCGCACGTCCTCGGCCGTCACCGGGGTGCCGTCGTGGAAGCGCGAGTCCCCGCGCAGCGTGACGGTGACGGCGTAGCGGCGCGTGCCGCCCACGTCCACCGGCAGCGGGGCGCTCCAGGCCTCGGCCAGGTCCGGCACGGCCTCGCCCTGCGGGCCCTCCCGGCGACCGAGCCCGCGGAAGACGAGCCCGAGCACGCTGGAAGCCTCCTGCGGCCCGGCGCGCAACGGGTCCAGCCGCTGCACCTGGCGGAAGTCGCCCAGCGCCAGCGACTGCCGGGGCCGCACCTGCACCCGCCGCAGGAAGGTGCGCCGCGCACGGTCCTCACCCGGCACGGTGCCGCCGGGGTCGGCGACGAAGCGCACGGTGTGCACGCCCTCGCCCAGCAGGAGCTGGCGCCGGGTGCTGCTCTCCGACGAGCGCTGGCCCGGCTGCAGCGGTCCGTGGGGCTCTTCCGGAAGCGGAGTGCCGTCCACGCTCCACTGCACCGCGAAGCCGGGCGTGGCGAGGCCGCCAGGGTTGGCGAGGATGGCCTGCACGTCGAAGGGCTCGTCCGCCAGCAGCACCTCTTCGCTGAGCCGCAGGTCCTCCACCGTGAGCTCCGGAACGGTGGACTCCCAGGCGAGCACGTTGCTGGGCTGCGAGCCCACCACGACGAAGACCAGCCCGGCGCCGCGCGCCTCCATGGGCACCTGCACCGTCAGCCGCGAGGGGCTCCACTCCAGCACCTCGGCCTCGCGCCCGTGGAACATCACCACCGCGCCCGCGGGCCTCACCAGCCCCAGGTTGCCGCCCTCCAGCACCACGGTGGTCCCCGGCGGCGCACGGTCCGGCCGGGCCACGGAGATGTACGGCATGCCGCGCCAGCCCCGCAGCCGCGTCTCGGGGATGGCCGCCTTGCGGCTCACCTCGGCCAGCATGGAGGCGGTGCGCGTGTAGCGCAGCAGGTCGTCCACCGAGTAGATGCCAATGGAGTTGAGCGCGAGGATTTCCGGGGCGGTGATGCCGGGCAGCGAGGGCAGCGGCGCGTTGTTGGTGGTGTCGTCCAGCGCGCGGCGCAGCCCGGACATCTGGCTCTCCAGCACCTGGGCGAAGTCCAGCTTCAGCAGCGAGTCCGTGTCCTGGCCCGGGTCCACCGCGCGGAAGAAGAGGCGCCCATCCGGGTCCCTGCGCAGCGTCACCTCCGCGTCGAGGGCAATCTTCTTGATGGCGAAGGTCATCTTGCGCGCGTACGACTTGAGCGCCAGCGTGTCCTCGGCACGGTCCACCTCCGCGGCAATCGCGTCGACCAGGTCCGCGAGCTGCCACTCCACGTTGTCTTCGAGGCTCATGGGCCCTCCGAGGCCGGAGGCGGCGTGCCGGTGGACTGGACGCCAAGGGTGATGGAGACGCGGCCGAGGCCCCCCACGACGGGCGAGTCGAGGGTGCTGGGCAGCGTGAGCACGAACCGCTCGGGCTCCGTCTCCGGGTTCTGCCCCGCCGGGCGCAACCGCAGATAGGCGGGGACGCTCAGGTCCACGTCCTTCACCAGGAGCCGCATTCCGGCCTCCTCGGAGGTGCGCTCGATGGATGCGGCGAGGTCGTCGAAAATCAGGGTGAGCAAATCACCCAGCGAGATGTCAGCCATGGGAGTGGATGGGCACGGACACGAGTAGACCGCGAGGGCGGGCGGCCGTGCGTGCCGCCCGCCCTCACGGAGTCACGTCAGAAGATGGGGCCGTCCGTGACGATGGGCGCGAAGCTCTCGGTGCGGAACTGGATGCGCACCTGGCCGATGATTTCCGCGTTCATCGTCACCTCGTCGAAGGTGCTCTCGTTGACCGAGCTCACCTGCAGGGTGCCGTAGCTGGCGCCGAAGTTGGTCCGGAACCAGCCTCCGAAGCCCACCCGCCCGTTGACGCTGGCGCTGAAGTTGGACTGCTCGTAGCGGCTGCGCTGCACGGACTGCGCGTCCGTCGAGGCCACGGTGAAGGTGAGCCGCGACAGGATTTCGCCGTTGGACACCACGATGCGCGCCATGCCCTCGCGAGCCATGGCACGCAGGTGGGAAATCATGTTGATGGCGAGCATCTCCGCCACCGCGTCACGGATGAGCGTCACCTGGGCCGCGGTGAACGACGTGGCGCTGGAGGGGATGTCGTTGGGCGTCACGAACTGCAGCGGCGTCTTGTTGTCCGCCGTCTCCGCGATGAGGGCGTTCACCACCTCCAGCAGGTTCTCATGCGCCGTCTTCGCGGGCGCACCCGAGTCGGGGTCCGCGGGCGTGGCCTGGAAGGTGTAGCCGGTGCGGCAGCTCGTGCCGCCCACGCCGTCCTGGTAGCGCTGCGCGAGGTGGGCGTTGATCTGCGCGGTGGTGACGTGCTCCTCCTGGAACTCGGCCAGCGTCCTGGCCAGGTCCGCCACCAGCTCCGCGTACGCCTTCATCTGCTTGAGGGTGGCGCCCACCACCGCGTCGAAGGTGCCGTTGATGAGCCCCGCGGTGAACTCCACGAAGCCCAGGTTCTGGACCTGCTTGAGGGCGTTCACCCCCGCGTCCAGCGCGGGCGCGGCCAGCGAGGCGCCGCCCCTGGGCTGCCCGGCCGCGGTGAGGTGGCTCAGCGCTCCGTGCACGGCCTCGCCCACGGCCTGGCGCACCTCGAGCCGCTGCTTCTCGTCGCGGATGCCCGCGACGGCCTTGTCGATGGTCTTCATCAAGGGCCCCAGGTCCTTCTCGTAGTCCGGCTTCCGGCTGCCAGGGCGCTTCCCGCTGACACGAATGCTCTTCTCCATGGTGTGCTTCCTCGTTGTGACGGCGTGGTTGCGTCGCGACAGCCGGTACCGCGCGGGAAGGCCCGGCTCCCCCGCGAGTGCGGGGACGCGGAGCTGCCGCTCTCCGAATGAGAACGACAGGCTCTGCGTGCGACGGAAGCCACGATGCAGGGGCGGTCTGACATTACCTGTTTGACGGTTTTATGCCGAATTGTTCGACTTCATTGCATGTCACTGACATTGAATATGAATTGGTTTTCAAGGTCAGTCAGTGGTTGAGCGAGGCGTCCAAAGAAGAGGAGGACTCACAATGCTGAAGAGCCTGGGCGTTCGAGGTGTCGTGGGGCTGGTGGTCGCGAGCATGGCCCCGGAAGCGCTGGCGCAGTCGCCCGCGCACCTGGCCCCTCCCGATTGGAGCCGGCAGCTTGGAACGAGTTCCTACGAGCAGGTGTCGGGGGTCTCCGCCTCGCTCGGGAAGGTCTTCCTCACGGGCTATACGCAGGGGCAGCTCGGAGCGGAACCTTCCGCCGGAGGTGCCGACGTCTTCGTGGCACGGCTGGGCGGAGATGGCGCACAGGACTGGGTGAGGCAGTTCGGCTCAACGGCCAATGATTACGTGACAGGGATTGCGGCGCACGATGCGAACCCAAATGCTGTCTCTGTCTATGCTGTGGGGTACACGTCCGCCGCGCTGGATGGGAATTCCTCCGCGGGAGGCACCGACGCGTTTCTCGTCAAGTATGACGTGGCGGGGAACAGGCTGTGGACGCGGCAGCTCGGCACCAGTGCGGGTGACTTCGCCCAGGGCGTGGCCACGACTCCGGACGGAAGTGTCTACGTGACGGGCTACACGTCGGCCTCGCTCCACGGCCAGCCCCATGCGGGAGGCCAGGATGCCTTCGTGACGAAGTACGACGCGGCGGGCAACCGGCTGTGGTCGCGGATGGTGGGCTCCAGCCGGAACGACCAGGGCCGGGCGGTGGCAGCGGGGCCGGATGGTGCCGTGTACGTCACCGGCTTCACCTTTGGAGGGCTCGACGGGAATGCCAACGCGGGAGGCTCCAGCGGCGCCACGTCAGACCTGTTCCTGGTGAAGTACGACGCGGCGGGCATCAAGCAGTGGACCCGGCAGCTCGGCACCTCCACCACGGACGTGGCGCAGGCGGTGGCCACGTCGCGGCGAAGCTCTGGCGAGCTGGACATCTATCTCGCGGGCCGCACCCTGGGAGGGTTGGACGGACAGGGCCCGCTCGGCAACTACGACTTCGTGGTGGTGAAGTACGACGCGGCGGGCAACCGGAAGTGGACGCGGCAGCTCGGGACGCCAGGGGAGGAACAAATCTTTGGCGTCACTTCCGACGGCGGCGGCAACGTCTACATCACCGGCTCGACACCATCGGACCTGGAGACGGGCGCACCCCTGGGCAGCAACGACCTGGTGCTCCTCAAGCTGGACGCAGCGGGCACGCTGAAGAGCCGCCGGCAGCTCGGCTCGGTCAACACGGCGAATCCCTCACGGCGCAGCGACGCGGGGCTCGCGGTAGCAGCCGACCCACAGCGGGGCGTCTATGTCGCGGGCTACACCGAGGGCACGCTCGGCGCCGCGCCGTCGGGAGACAAGGATGCGGTGGTGGTGAAATACCTCGACGGCTGCGAGGCGAACACAGCGGGCCAGTGCGAGCTGGGCTACGGCTGGGGCCGCCAGCGCAGGCCGGATGGGTGGGTACGTCAGCTCGGCTCAGCCTCTGACGACAACACCGCTGCCGCCGTGGCGACGGCGGCCGGCATCCATGTGGCGGGAGAGACCTACGGCGCCTTCGGCGGCAGCACCCACCAGGGTGGTGGCGACATCTTCCTGGCATCACATGACACCGCGGGAGGGCTGCGCTGGGTGCGCCAACACGGCACGGCAGAGGATGAACTGGTCCACGACCTCTCCGCGGACGACGAGGGAAATCTCTACGTCGCGGGGGGCACCAGCGGGGGGCTCGACGGCAACACCTCGGCGGGACTCTTCGATTCATTCATCGTCAAGTACGACGCCGGGGGGCAGCGCCTGTGGACCTGGCAGCTCGGCTCCTCCGAGTTCGACATCGCCCGCGCGGTGGCGGGGGTGCCTGGCGGCGGCGCCTACGTGGTGGGAGGCACTTATGGAAACCTCGACGGGAACGTGAACGCGGGCTTCGGCGAGAACGACTTCTTCGTGTCGAAGGTGAGCGCAACGGGCACGCGTGTGTGGACGCGCCAGCTCGGCACCTCGGCGTATGACGAGGCCGAGGCCGTCACCGTGGATGCCCAGGGGTCCGTCTACGTCTCAGGCAGCACCGCGGGGAGCATGGGCGAGGGTGGGCCCCGAGGGGACAACGACGTCGTGCTCGTGAAGTTCGATGCCGCGGGCAACAGGCTGTGGCAGCGCCAGTTCGGCTCCACGGGTCCGGATTACTCCGCGGGGGTGGTGGAGACCAGCGCCGGCATCCTCGTGGTGGGGAGTGCCGCCGGCGACGTCGGCGGGCAGCCCTCACTGGGCGGCTTCGACTTCTTCGCGGCGCTATTCTCTCCCTCCACCGGACAGCCTCTCGGCTGGTGGTGGTTCGGCACGGCAATGGACGAATACGCGGGCGCGCTCGTCGCGGACGGAGCCGGAGGCGCCTGGCTCACCGGCAGCACGCTGGGGGCGTTGGAGACAAGCCTCGGTGGGCAGGACGTGGCGCTGGTGCGCCTGTCCCCGCAGGGTTCGCCCATGCTGGTACGCCAGCTCGGCACCATCGATGACGAGAACGCCGATGGCGTCGCCGTCGATGCCCAGGGCCGCGTCTACATCGCGGGGGAGACGCTGGGCACCTTCGAGGGACAGACTCCCGCGGGGGCCTTCGACTTCTTCCTGCTCAAGGACCAGGCGCTCACGGAGTGAGTGCCTGAAGTCCTAGGGTGCGGAGTCGCTGAAGCTGCGCGGCCGCATGAAGCGCAGCGTCAGCACGAGCGCGAGGAACAGGATGCTGGAGCTGACCATGACGAAGCGAAGGCCCACGCGGTCCGCCAGCGCGCCCAGCCCCCACACGCCCGCCGCGTACCCGCCGCCGAGCACCATGCTGTAGATGCTGCTCATCCGCGCCTGCAGCTCGCGCGGCACGCGGGACTGACAGTAGGAGTTCAGCCCCGTCATCATCATCATGTAGCTGGCACCGAGCAGGACGATGCCCACCGCCGCCACGTGCAGCGTCGGAGACAGCCAGTACAGCGCCGACACCGCGCCAATCGCGAGCGAGATGATGCCCAACAGCCGCCGCTGTCCCAGCGCGTCCACCAGCGTGCCCACCACCAGCGCCGCCGTCACCGCACCCGCGCCCTGGCAGGAGACGAGCATCGACGTGGCCCCGGCGCCCTGACCGAACTCGCGGATGGCGAACACCGGCACCAGGCCGATGAAGGGCGCCACCAGGCCCGCGACGAGCATCGTGCCCCACAGCATCAGCGAGATGTCCGGGTCCGCCCGCACCACCGAGAAGCCATGCGCAATCTGCTTCCACAGGTTCTGCGCCACCTTGCCCATCTCCCGTGGCGGCATCCGCACGCGCGACAGCGCCACCAGCACCGCGAGGAAGGACAGGGTGTTGATGAGCAGCGCCCAGGACGCGCCACCCGTCGCCAGCACGAGCCCCGCCAGTGCCGGGCCGATGATGCGCCCCAGGTTGTACTGCGCCGAGTTGAGGCTCACCGCGCTGTGCAAATCCCGCGGAGGCACCAGCTCCGCGAGCATCGCGGAGAAGGCCGGGCTGATGAGCGTGCTCGCGCAGCCGTTGAGCAGCGAGACGACACCCACCGCGTGCACGCTGAGCTGGTGCGTGAAGGCCAGCAGCGTCAGCACACCGGCGAGCAGCAACTGCACCACCGTGCCCAGCGCCACGTACGCGCGCCGGTCGAACCGGTCCGCGAGCGCACCCCCCAGCGGCGACAGAATCACCGAGGGCAGGAAGGTGAGGGCGGCGATGCCACCCGTCCACTCGGCGCGGCCGGTCTCCTGCGTGACGTACACGCCCATCGCGACCGCCTCCATCCAGGTGCCGATGGTGGAGACCAGCGCGCCCAGCCAGACAGCGAAGTAGCCGGGGTGGTCGAAGGCGCGAAGCGAGGAGAGACGTGGCAGTCGGAGTGCGCGCACGGCGAACATCCTTGTATCGCACGGAGCCGACTCGCGCCTTCATGACTCGCGTCATGCTTTGAGCCGCAAATACGAGACTGGCAGTGGGGCCAGCAGCCGGGCTTCACCGTGCGTCGGGAGACAGCACACGGACGGCGCATACGGCGCGGACGTGACAGGTCTCTCGCGGTACACGCGGAAACTGTGTCGAAGGAAACCGGCGCACCCGTGGGCACGGGTGCGCGGAGGTCGGTCTCAGCGCGCGCTGACGGGACCCTTGCCCGTGGGCTTCACGGTGCCGTCCTCGGAGATGCGTGCGCCCGTCTCGGGGAAGTCCTCGGCGGTGAGGCGGCTGACGAGGGGGATGACAGCGCCCGCCGCGTCCGGCTGGGCGATGCCCTCGCCCACCTGCTTCGTGGGGAGGATGCGGGCGGACTCGAAGCGGCCGTCGCCGTGGAGCTCCACCTCCAACACCATGCCCAGCCCCTGCGCGCCCGTCAGGGTGAAGCGGCCGTAGGTGGCGAAGTTCCCCAGCGAGTAGGCGATGAGCCGGCCCTTGTAGAACTCCATGCCGCGCACCACGTGCGGCCCGTGGCCGATGACCAGGTGCGCGCCCGCGTCCACCACCGCGCGGGTGAAGGTGCGCAAGTCACCACGGTCCTCGCCGAAGAACATCTCGCGGCCTTCCGGCACGTGGAGCGCCTTGCTGCCCTCGGCGCCGCCGTGGAAGGAGACGATGACGAGGTCATGCTCCGCCGCGGCCGCGCGCACCAGGGCCGTGGCCGTGGCCAGGTTGTTGAGGTGGTTGCACGAGGGCGACGTGTGGAAGGCCACTACGCCGATGCGCAGCCCGTTGCGTTCCACCGTGGCGATGGAGCCCGGCGGGCCGCTCCAGGGGATGCCCAGCGCGTCGAGCGTGGACTCCGTCTCGCGGCGGCACAGCTCGCCGAAGTCGCCGGAGTGGTTGTTCGCGGTGGAGACCACGTCCACGCCCGCCTCCTTCAGCGGCACGCCGTAGGCCGTGGGCGAACGGAACGCGTAGCAGTTGCCCTTGGAGCGGCACTTGGTCGTCTTGCCACCGTCGCACAGCGGGCCCTCGAGGTTGGCGAAGGTGAGGTCCGCGTCCTCGAGCAGCGGGCGCACGCCGACGATGACGCCGGCGGGGCCCTCGGGAGGCAGGTGGCCTTCGGGCACGGTGGTGCCGAGCATGACGTCACCCACGGCGCGGATGCGCACCTTCGCGCCCGGCGGCGGGGGCGGGCGGTTGCTGGCCTGCGGCGCGCGGGAGAGCTTCTCCTGGAGGGCGGCCTGGCCCTGCGCCTGCGCGAGCGCCGTCTCCAGGTCCGCGTGGTCGGGGTCCAGCTTCTTCACCTCGGTCCACTGCGCGAGCGCGTCCGCCCAGCGGCCTTCCACCTGGTACGCCCAGCCCAGCTCCCAGCGGCAGTCCACGCGCGAGGGCGCGGCCTGCACGCAGGCGGACAGCTCGGTGATGGCGGTGCGGGTGTCCTTCGCCTGGAGCGCGGCGAGGCCGCGGGAGTAGCTCGCGTCCGCGTCGACCACAGCGGGAGCGGTGGGTGGCGTGCGCAGGGCCACGGCGGCGGCGCGCACGGCGCTGACCGCGGCCTCGGCGGCGACACGGCCGACGTCGGAGACGATGGCGTCGGGAGTCGGAGACGCGGCCGAGGTGGCAGGAGTCGGGGGCGTTCCCGAGGCGGGCGAGGGCGATACGGACTCTGGCGTGATGACCGGAGGCGCCGTCACCTGGGCGGCAGCCACGGCGATGCCCACGTGCCCCTCATCCCGGGCCACGGCCTTCACCGAGGCAGTGCCGGCAATCCTCGCGGCATTCGCGACAACGGCCGCCCGCGCATCCTCATGCACCGCGGCCTTCACGGATGCACTGCCCGCGAGCACGGCGGCACTGGCGATGCGAGCCCGAGCCGCATCCATGACCGCGGCCTTCACGGACCCGGCGCCCGCGAGCGCGGCGGCGCTGGCCGTGTCTTCGGAGCCGGAGTCATCCCGGAGCGCGGCCTTCACGGACGCACTGCCCGCGGTGGAGAGCAGCTCGGCGGTGCGGGCCTGTGCTGTGGAGAAGTTGTGGGTGGAAGCGGGCTCGCGTGCCGAGGGAGCACCCGGCGTGGTGGCGAGCGCCAGCATCAGGAAGACGGACGAGGGCATGGCCCGCGCATCTTACGGGTCGTCCGGGCGTTCGGGGGTGATTGGCATGCGCTCGCCCCATCGGCAGCCGGGCAGGAGACACACACCCCATCAGCCAGGGTGATGGGGTGTGCGGCACCGAGCAGGCACACCAGCGGTTGAGGCGGCTCAGCCGAGCAGGTCCAGCAACAGGGAGCGGCTCCGCTGGCGCGGCAGCAGGCGCAGGCGGCGCAGTTCCTTGCGCTTCACCTTGCGCTCCAGCGCACTGTGCACCGAGAGCTGACCCGGCCCGCGCAGCAGCAGCCCGAGGGCGATGGAGCACAGCGCGAGGTTGAACTCGAAGCCACCCTTCGTGTTGTCGAAGCCCTTGGACCTGTGGACCTTGGCGATGGCGAACGCCTGGGTGACGAGCACGCCCAGCGCGGCGGGCCGGGTGGCGAAGCCGAGGATGGCGCTCACGCCCGCAATCAATTCGGTGATGCCCGTGGCCAGCACCAGGGGCCGGGCCGGCTTGAGTCCGACCTGCTCGAAGAAGCCCGCGGTCTGCTCCATCCCTTCCTTGCGCAGCTTGCTCAGTCCGTGCACCACCATCGTCGACCCGAGTGACAGGCGCGGTGGCAGCAGGGCTGCTGACTTCAGGATGCTCGGTTGCTCGGTCAGGGATGCCACGTTCATTCCCACTCCTCCTTGAGGCGGCCTGAGGCCAGTCCGGAAACCCGGGTACGTTGGGGCCGGTCGCTCCCCATGGCACCCCGAGTCACGCCCTCCTCACTCGCCGAGCAGGCGGGCCGGCGTCGCACTTCACGAGTCCGCGTGGGTGCCCCCGTCCCGAGGGCATCCCCGCATCCGGAGTGACTCGACCCGGATGCCGGCTGGCGCGAGACTCCCTCCACCATGTCCCTGCGCTGGTCGTTCCTGTTGCTGTCGCTGTCCGTTCCCGCCCTCGCGCAGGACGGTGTCGCCGTGCGAGTGCGCTGCCCGGAGAAGTGCACCGTGGTGCTCGATGGGAAGCACGGGCGGCGGGTGACGGACTCGACGTGGGAGTTCGAGGGCATCGCGACGGGCACGCGGCGCGTGGAGGCCACGGGCCTGCTGGGACGGCCGCTCGCCAGCGGGTTCGCGGACATCCCGGACGTGGCGGAGGCGGACGTCTTCCTCGCGAGCAACAAGCGCATCGTGGTGGAGCGGGGCAGCACCAGCCCGCCCGGCACACCGGAGTGGGCGGAAGGGGAGGGCGCGAGGCCGCGCGAGAAGGTCGGAGCAGGGGAGAAGAGCGTGGCCATCGTGCGGTGTCCCGAGAACTGCACGGTGCTGCTCGACGGACGCCGAGGTCTTGGACGGGATGGCCGCACGTGGGAGTTCAAGGACGTGAAGCCGGGACGCAGGCGCGTGGAGGCGAATGCCGCCCTGCTCAACCGGCGGCTCTTCGTCGGCTACGTGGAGGTGCCCGCGGGTGCGAGGGTGACCTTCTACGGGGACTCGAAGGGGAACCTGAGGCTCACGGAGGACCGGAGCCTGGAGGCCGCGGAGCAGGCTCGCGAGGGAGGGGGTTCACACCTCAACGTGCGTTGTCAGAAGCCGTGCACGGTGTCGCTGGACGGAGCGCGGCGGGGTTCGAGCAACGCGACGAGCGTGGTCATCCGGGACGTGGAACCCGGAGCGCATGACCTGGAGGTGGTCTTCACGGTGGGCAGGAGCCGGAGGCGCACCACGCTCGATGTGAGTGAGGGCAGCGAGCTGTTCATCACCGCTTCGGAGGGTGAAGGGTTCCAGGTGACGAACACGAAGCCGCTGGCACGCGCTCCGTAGAGAAGCTCAATCGCCTGTGTCTCCCGAGAGGGGAGACACCCGTTCCGCGAGCGGTGGGTCCATCAGCGCGGCCACCTCCGCGGAGTAGCCGCCCGGAGCCTCACCGTGGACGATGAGCGGCGGGCGTACGGCGAGTCCCCTGTTACGGTCTCTCAATGCCTGCACCAGGAAGCGCGTGGCCGGCGAGTCCACGCGCGAGTGCACGAAGCGCAGCACGGAGGGGTACAGCTTCGCCTGGGTCAGCAGGCCGAGCACCTCGGCGACTCGGGAGGCCGGGTACACGAGGCACACGGTGCCTCCGGGTATCAGCGCGTAGCGGGCGGCTGCGACCACGTCGCTCGCGTCACAGGCGACCTCGGACTTGGACACGGCGCGCTCGTCGTCGGGACTGCGGACTCCCGCGTTGGCCACGCGGAACGGTGGGTTGGACACGACGTGTGCGTAGTGCCCGCCGGGCACGAGCTCACGGATGCGCCGCAGGTCACCCAGCAGCGGCTTCACGCGGGCCTCACAGTCGTTGAGCACCACGGCCCGCTGCAGTCGAGCGTGTACCGCGGGCTGCAATTCCAGCGCGTCCACGGGCCCGAGGTTGAATTGTTTCACGAGCAGGAAGGACACCACGCCACTGCCCGTGCCCAGCTCCAGGATGGGACCTGGAGTGCCCGTGTTCTCGGTCGCCGCGAAGTGCGCGAGAAGCACGGCGTCCAGCGTGAAGCGGTAACCGTTCCGGCGTTGAAGCACCCGTACCCCCGCCGTGCCGATGGAGTCGAGCGTTTCGTCGGGAGCGGTGGGTTGGGACATGTGCGGGTGAGCCTATACCTCCGAGAACTTCATGCCGGTGGCGCCCGTGTGCTCCAGGGTCGAACCCCGTTGCCCGTGTTCAGCCGCACCACTCGCGGGTTCGCGCATCCCACCACCAACGGAATCAGCCACGCGTGCCTCCCAAGGCTCGAGAGCCTCAGGGTCATTCGCGGCAAGCTTCCCTGTACGAAGAGCGGGCAGCCAGGCACCCACTGATGCGTGAATCGCACCATCTGGTGCAATAGAGTGCATCTAAAGCATCTTTACAGCCAATAGATTGAAATGCCCCGTCAGAACCTCAACTCCGACACGACCCCTGTCAGCGTCCTTCGTGCGGTGACCCGCCTGGGCCAGAACATCGCCCGCGCGCGGATCCGACGCGGCTTGAGGCAGGTGGACCTCGCGAAGAAGACGGGGCTCGCCCTGGGAACCCTCAAGCGCATCGAAGAGGGCAGTCCTACCACCGCGCTCAGCGCCTACTTCACGGTGCTCTGGGCCCTGGGGCTCGAGCGCGAGTTCGAGAACCTCGCCTCGCCAGACCGCGACGAGGAGGGAAAGACGCTGGAGCTGGCGCGTCAGCCCAAGCGCGTACACCCCAAGGCGGACCTCGATGCCGACTTCTGACGACTCCAGTTGCTACGTGTACATCCAGCTCCCGGAGTCCATGGAGGTCGTCACCTGCGGGCGCTTCGTGCAGCAAGGCGACGTGGGGCGCTTCGTCTACGGAAGAAGCTACCTGTCCAACCCTCGCGCGGTGGAGCTCGAGAAGTTCGAGCTCCCCTTGCGTCCGGGCACGTTCGAGACAGCGAAGCTCGGCGGCATCTTCGGCGCCTTGCGAGACTCCTCACCGGATGCATGGGGACGCAGGGTCATCGAGCGCCAGCTGGGTCATGCCGACCTGACTGAAGTCGACTTCCTCCTCCAGTCACCCGAGGACCGGGCGGGGGCGCTGTCCTTTGGACTCAGCACCACACCGCCCGCACCCGTCCATCAGTTCAACAAGGTGCTCCAACTGGGCCTCCTGCTCCAGGAAGTCGAACGAATCGAGCAGGGCCTGCCGCCCTCCGTGCAACAAGTCAGCGACCTGGTGAACCCGGGCAGCTCCATGGGAGGCGCGCGCCCCAAGAATGTCGTGGAGGACGAGGAGGGTTTGTGGGTGGCCAAGTTCCCGGCCCGCAGCGACCGCTGGAACAACGCAGCCGTCGAAGGCGGCATGCTGCAGCTCGCCAGCGAGTGCGGTCTGCGCGCGGCCTTCGCCAGGCGCGTCCACGTCGCGGGCCAGGACGTGCTCCTTGTCCGTCGGTTCGACCGGAGACGCATCGGCGAAGGCTACCTGCGGCACCGCATGGTCAGCGCGCTGACGGTCCTCCGCGCCGATGAGAGTCCGCAGGACCGCTCGAAGTGGTCGTACATCCTGCTGGGGGACGAGCTGAAGCGCTGGGTGCGCAACCCGGACGAGGACCTGCTCGAGCTGTTCTCACGCATGGTGTTCAACGCGCTCATCTCGAACATCGACGACCATCCCCGAAACCATGCGCTCATCGCCGCGGGCTCGGAGTGGAGCCTTTCCCCCGCCTACGACCTCACACCGATGCCACAGGCCAGCACCGAGCGTGACCTGGCAATGGAGGTGGGCAGCGCCCAGCACCGGCGCGCCAACCGCCAGAACCTCCTGAGCGAGTGCGGCCGCTTCCGACTGTCGAGAGAAGAAGCCACCCAGCTCATCGACAGGATGAAGGCCCTCGTGTCGGCCCGCTGGCGTAACGTCGTGAAGGAGTGCGGCGGCACCGAGGCCGACGTGAAGGCCATCGAACGCGCGTTCGACTACGAAGGGTTCGAGTACGGCTCTACGCGATGAACCAGGACGGCAGGCCAGACCAAGACTCCGGCCCGCCGTCCCCACGTCACACTACGGCGTGTACACGACGGTCAGCGTGGCGCCCGTGCCGTCCTTCACGAACAGGTACTGCGTCGCCGTCTGATTCCCGCTGAAGCCCAGCCGCAGCTGCGTCTTCCCCGTGAGGTTGATGGCGGAGAGCCCGGCGCCGCTGAAGTCTCCCGAGGCCTTCGTGCCCGACGTGAAGCTGCCGATGCTCGCCACGCTGCTCGCGGTGGCGGCCGTGGCCCAGTCCGCCGTCTCCGTGGTGGCCGCGTTGAACGTGCCGTTCTTCACGTCGATGAGCAGCGTGTTCCCCGCCGGCGTGGACCACGGGTCACCCGAGCCGGACGAGTACGTCACCGTCAGGTACACACGGGTGACCGTCGCCGTGTCCGGAATGCTCGACGTGTCGAAGGACATGAACGAGCGGTTGTACTTCCCATCCGTCCCGCGCCCCAGCGCCAGGCCCGTGAGCGTCCCCAGCGCCGGTGCGCTGCCATCCGCGTTCGCCTTGATGTAGCCGTCATCCCCGGTGATGCTCGTGAAGCTCACCGTCACGGGCGTCGGCGTGCCGCTGTTGCTCACGGTGACGCTCGTGTCGTTGTCCGTGGCCTGGTTCCCCGCCGCATCGAACGCCCGCGCTCCCAGCGTGTGCGTCCCGTTCGAGACACCCGTGCTGTTCCACGCGAACTCATACGGCGCCGCTGTGTCCGTGGACACGGTGCTGCCATCCACCAGGAACTCCACCCGCGCCACGCCCACCGCGTCCGAGGCGCTCGCCGTCACCGTGACGGTGCCGCTCACCGTGGCCCCGTTGGCCGGCGCCGTCACATTCACCGTGGGCGGCGTCGTGTCTCCCGGGGTGACGGCACCCGTGAGGCCGAAGAACTGCGCCTGGTAGTAGACGGCGCAGATATTCACGTCGAGCAGGTACGCGCCCGCGGTGCCGCACACCGTGGAGCTGCCCGGGAAGCTGTACTGCGCGTCCACGGGCACGCCGTGCCCCATGCCCGTCATCTCCCACGTCTCCACCTTCGCGTTACCCGAGCCGTCCCGGTACACCTTGTGCGGGAAGTTGCTCACCGTCTCGGTGGTGTCCGCCGTCTGGTCGATGCCGTGGACGTTGGTCCACTGCTCCATCGCCTCGGTGAGGTTCATCGGCTTCACCGTGAAGTCGCTCGTCCCGTGCCAGATGGAGACGCGCGGCCACGCGCCCGTGTACCCGGAGTACCCGCTGCGCGCCAGGTCACCCCAGGCGGCGGGCGTCTTGTCCACGCCCGGGCTCATGCAGTTGAAGCCCGCGGTCATCGTCAGCGCGCACTTGTACGGGCCGCCCGAGTTGATGGCGCCCGCGGAGAAGACGTCCGGGTAGGTGGCCAGCAGCGCCGGAGCCATGTACCCACCGCCCGAGAAACCACTGAGGTACACCCGCGACGCGTCGATGGAGTACGCGGACTTCATCGCGTCCACCATCTGCTTGATGGAGAGCACCTCGCCCTGGCCGCGGGTGATGTCACCGGGCTCGAACCAGTTGAAGCAACTGCTCGCGTTGTTGCCGCTCTGCTGCTGCGGATAGACGACGTAGAACTTGTAGAGGTTCGCCGCCGCCGTCCAGCCCGTGTTCTCCATGGCCGCGGCCGTCTGCGTACAGCCGTGCATCACCACCACCAGCGGCGCGTTGGCGGGCATCCCCGTCGGCACGTGGCGATACATCAAGAGATTGCCCGGGTTGGTGCCGAAGCCCGTCACCTGCGTCAGCGAGCTCTCGACTTCCAGCACGGCCTCGGGCGCGGCCTCGCGCGGGGACGCTTCTTCGGGGGAACCACAACCGACGGCACTCATGAGCAGGAGCGCCGCGAGACTTGAACCGGGGAACGGCGAGCACGACGGAGCACGGCGGGGGTGTTGCGTGTGCATGGTGCCTCCCGGGCCGCCAGTGGGGGGAGAGCGGCGGCCGAGGAGCGAGACCTGACTCCCTCGACTCTCATTGATTCAAGGCGCGACGCGTCGCCGGACGCATGAAACATGAACCAACATTCAAATCACCGCGCCAGGGCCGACCATGGCGCGTTGCGTCGGTAGATGGGGTGAAAGCTGAACCACCCTTCAGCTCGCGGCATGGGCTGACAGAGGGAAGGCACCCCGTGAGCATCCGGCGGCTACCGCGCGTTGCGCTGGGCGGCCAGTCGCTCGGCCACGTCCAGCACCTTCGCCTCCACGCAGACACCGTCCAACTGGTTGGCTTCGTAGATGCCCGTGGGGCTCGTGACGTTCACCTCGGTGAGGTAGTCCCCGAGCACGTCGATGCCCACCAGCAGCAGCCCGCGCCGGCGCAGCTCGGGCTTCAGCCGCTCGCAGATTTCCAGGTCGCGCGCCGTGAGCACGGCCTTCCGGGGCACTCCTCCGGCGGCCATGTTGCCCCGGTGGTCGTCCTCGGAGGGCACGCGCAGCACGCCGCCCACCGGCTCGCCGTCCACCAGGAGGATGCGCTTGTCACCCAGGCGGCTCTCCGGAATGTACGCCTGCGCCACCACGGCCTCGCGGCCGCCCAGCGTGAGCAACTCCACCGCCGAGCGCGCGTTCCGGTCCGTGGGCGACAGGAAGAGGATGCCCTTGCCGCCGAAGCCGTCGATGGGCTTGAGGATGGTGCCCTGCGCGTTGCGAGAGATGAAGTCCAGCAGCACCGACAGCTCGCGGGTGATGCGCGTGTCCGGCATCAGGTCCGGGTAGCGCAGCGCGAAGAGCTTCTCGTTGGCGTCGCGGATGCCGGCGGGGCTGTTGATGAAGGCGGGCGCCCTGTCACCGCACAGCTCCACCAATTGCGTGGCGTGGAGGAACTCCGCGTCCACTGGCGGGTCCTTGCGCATGAACAGCACGTCCAGCGTGGACAGGGGGTGGGCGGCCTCGTCGAGCACGTCGAAGTGCCGGCCCTGCTCGGCGCGCACGGTGACGCGGCGCATGCGGGCCTCGGCGCAGGTGCCGTTGAAGCGCAGCCAGCCCTGCTCGAAGTAGCGCACCTGGTGGCCGCGCTTCTGCGCTTCCAGCATCAGCTGGAACGTGGAGTCGTGGTTCACCCGCACCGTCTCGAGCGGGTCCATCAGGAAGCCAATGGTGAGCGCGGCCATGCTGTCCGGGGTGGAGGTTGGGGCCGCGAAGATAGCGGAGCGCGCCCACGAGCGCCCCTCATTCGCGGGGACTGTTCACCCTTCGGGAATCTCCGCGAGCTTCAGGCGCAGCGGGAGCTTCTGCCCCGCCATGATGGGCACGGCCAGCACGCGCTTCTTCTTGTCCGGGCCGATGACGAACAGCGTGTGGTCGCCCGCGGGCAGCACCACGTTGAACAGGGGCGTGCGGCCCAGCTTCTTCTTGCCGCGGTACACGTCCGCGTCCGGCGTCACCACCAGCGTCAGCTTCCCCTTGCCGCGCGCCGGGGACTCGGTCGTCCGCACCGGCTTCGTGCCCTTGTCCTCACGCACCGGAGGCGGCTCCACCTTCACCTGCGCCACCGCCGTCCCCGCGTCCGGCTCCGGCGTGCCCGGCTCGCGGAAGACGGGGAGCCGCGGGTCCACCAGGGTGCGCAGCTCCGGCACGGGCTCCACCGTCGCGTTGAGCACCTGCGACAGGCGCCACGCGGCGAAGCCTCCGCCCACGACGATGCCCACCAGCAACAGTCCCCACAGCGCATTGGACAGCCGGGACGACGGGCTCTCCGTCTTCGCCGTGTCGGCCACGGCGGGCTGCTTCCCCGTCCCCCGTCCGCGGCGCGACGGCTTGCGCGGCACCGAGGCGACGCCGCTCTGGGGCGTGGAGTCGTCCAGCCGCTCCGGCAGGTACGGCCCGTCATCCCCGCGAAGCGCGCGCTTCGCCTTGTCCACCATGGAGGTGCTCGCCGTGCCCTCCGCGCTCTCCAGCAGCGAGCGCGTGGCCGCCATCCGCTCGGCGAACAGCTCCTGCATCATCGACGCCCGGTGGTCCGAGTCCATCAGCAGCCGCGCCGCGGCCGCTTCAATCGCCCGGGCCATGTCGCGGCCGTTGAGGAAGCGCTTCTCTCGGCTGCGCTCCAGCGCCTGCATCACCACCTTGGACACGCCCTCCGGCACGTGCGGCGACACGTGCGAGGGCCAGGGGATGGGCGCCTCGAGAATCTTCACCATCTCTTCGCGCTCGTCCTTGCCGGCGAAGAGGCGCGCTCCGGTGATGAGCTCGTGCATCATCACCCCCACGGAGAACAAGTCGCTGCGGCCGTCCAGCTTGTCGCCGCGCACCTGCTCGGGGGACATGTACCCGGTGGTGCCCTTCACGGTGCCGGCGCTGGTGCGCTCCAGGCTGCCCTTCGCCTTGGCGATGCCGAAGTCGAGCAGCTTCACCACGCCGTCGTACGTCACCATGATGTTCTTCTGCGCGACGTCGCGGTGGATGACGGGGCTGGGCTCTCCGGAGGGCGCGGTGAAGGTGTGCGCGTAGTGCAGCGCCATGCAGACGTCGCGAGCCACCGACAGCGTGAAGCCGATGGGCATCTGCTGCCTGCGGCGCAGGAAGGCGCTCGTAATCTGGTTCAGGTTCTGCCCGGCGATGAACTCCATGGACAGGTAGAGGCCGTCGTCCTCCTGCCCCAGGTCGAACACCTGGGCGATGTTGGGGTGGTTGAAGGCCGCGGTGATGCGCGCCTCGTCGAGGAACATGCGCTCGAACTGCGCGTTGTCCCGCACGTCCGGGAGGATGCGCTTGATGACCACGTACTTGCGGAAACCACCCGGACCCGAGGTGAAGCCGAGGAACAGCTCGGCCATGCCGCCCACGGACAGCTGGGTGACGACCTCGTACTTTCCGATGCGCTCGCCCCGATACAAGTCGATGGGGAAACCCTCCACCAGCGCCCCGCTCCCGGGGACCCTCAACCGTTACGGACGATAACAGGCTTGTAGGGGACGGACGTCCCGTGAGAATCCGCCGGCACGGCCCGTGGGCCCCGCATCCACTCGGTGCCTGTGGATGGCCTGTGGACAGAGGGGGTGGGGTTGTGGAGAAGCGGGGGCGTGGATCAACACCTGTGGGAGCCCGGGGGAAACCTCCAGTTTACCCACATGTAGCAGCGCGCGGATTCCTGAGTCATCTCGCGAGCTTGCTGACTTGTCCCCAAGTCTGGGGTCCCTGCTTCTACTACCGTTAGATCAATACCTCTATGAACCTATAGAAGAAGCAGTCGGCGGGTGGGGACAATGCGCCCTGTGGATGTGGAGACACAGGGCTGTAGAGTGCCAGGTCGGTGCGCGCCCTCATCCTTCCGCTCTGGCTGTGCGCGGCTTCCGCCTGGGGCGCGGAGCCTCCGCTGACGCGGGCAGAGCAGGCCTTCGACGCGCTGGAGTTCGACGCGGCCGCGGCGGCCTACCAGGAGGCCCTGGCTGCCCCTGGGAGCCGCGCGGAGCGGCTGATGGCATGGGAGGGGCTGGCACTGGCTCGCGCCTTCATGGGGCAGCCCCAGGAGGCCCAGGAGGCCTTCGAGATGTTGCTGGTGCTGGACCCGGATGCGCGGGTGCAGGCGTCGCTGGGGCCGAAGATTCGCGCTCCGTATGAGGCGGCACGCAAGGCGCTCGAGGGCCAGCGGCCGGTGCTGACGGTGACGCGCGCGAAGGACGGGCGGGTGGTGGCCACGCTGGAGCAGCCCCGGCCGGTGGCGGTGGAGCTGCTGGTGGCGGTGCGGCAGCCGGGCGCGGCGGGCTTCAGCGCGGCGGTGGGGAAGCCGCCCGGGCCGGTGGCGGTGAAGGCGGCACCGGAGCGCGCGGTGGAGGCCTATGCCATGGCGCGTGACAGCGGCGGTGCCGTCCTGTTCGAGCAGGGCAGCATGCGGGCGCCGCTGCGGTTCGATGCCCAGGTGGCACCTCCGCCGGCGGTGGCGGCGGCGCTCGAGGTGGCACCGCCGGGAGTGGAGGAGCAGGTGGAGGAGGGGCGGCCGGTGTGGCCCTTCGTGGTGGGCGGCGTGGGACTCGCGGCGGCCGCGGGCGTGGTGCTGGGCGTGGTGCTCAGCCAGCCTCCGCCACTCGCGCTGCCGCCAGCGGACCGGACGGAGCGACTGCCATGACATGGGCCTCGCGGCTGCTCGCCCTCGCCGTGCTGCTGGTGCTGGGCGCATGCGAGGAGACTCCGACGCTGGTGGAGCCGGACCTGTGCGCGAGCGTGGCCTGTCCCGGCGGGCAGACGTGCGTGGAGGGCCGATGCCTCGCCACCACGTGCCGGGGCCTGGCCTGCGGCGCGGGCCAGGTCTGTGAGCAGGGTGCGTGCGTGGAGCCCGCGTGCCTCGGCGTGACGTGCCAGCCGGGCGAGCGGTGCCGGCAGGGCACCTGCGGCCGGGTGGGCTGCGGCTCTGGCGTGGCGTGCTTCCCGACGGAGCGCTGCGTGGAGTCGGCATGTGCGTATGACACCTGTATCGGCGTTGCATGTCCGCAGTCCACGGTGTGCAGGCCGGGCGGCGTATGCCGGAGCGTCGCGTGCAGCGGCGGCTTCGACTGCGAGCCGGACGAGCGCTGCGGCGCGGACGGCCGCTGCGTGCCGGCCTCCGGCTGCGCGGTCGTACGCTGCCCGTCCCAGCAGGTGTGCCGTGACGGCGCGTGCTCGGCGCTGGCCTGCACCACCGACACGGACTGCGGCACGGGTGAGACATGCCGTGGCGGCACCTGCCTGCCCGTCACCGATGCGTGCTCCACCGTGCCCGCGTGTCCCTCCGGCCAGGTGTGCCGCGCGGGCGCCTGCCAGGAGGTGACGTGCGGAGCGGGGCGGCCGTGCCAGGGACTCGAAGGCTGCCGCTCCGGACGTTGCGAGGGCCCCGTGCGCCATGAGGCCCAGGGCGTGGCTCCGGCCGGCGCCGTGCTGCCGTCGGGGCGGGGCAGTGTGGGCGGCGGCATTGGCGGAGGGCCCATGCGCGGTCCGACGCACACGCTCTATCCCGGCATCGTTCCCTGAAGCGACGGCGCGAGCCGTCGCTCGAGACATCGCGACGAGGGACGTCGCTCAGGCAATCACGGCGCGCAGGCGCTCCAGCAGCATGGGCAGCTTGTCCAGCAGCTCGCGGTCCATGTTCTCCAGCGCGCGGCGGAGGATGGCGAGGTCATCCGGCTCGCGCTCCGCGTTCACCATGCGCTGGAGTCCTCGCAGGCGCTGGTTGCGGAGCACCAGGCTGTCCAGCGTGTCTTCCAGCTCCTCGGCCAGCTCCGGGCGCAGCCGGAGGTCTCGGCCGATCAGCTCGCGAAGCTGTTCCACCAGATAGGTCAGGTCCCAGGATTCTTCGTATCCAGCCCGGCGTGACATCTATCGCAACCCGTCGCGTGCCACCGGGCTCAAGCCAGTGCGCGGGCGCGGACGAGCCCGGCGAGCGTGAGGCGCGAGCGCGCCGGGTCCAGCTCCACGCTCACGTGGCAGCCCGCCAGGTCCAGCCGCAGCGTGTACGGCGCCGAGGAAGGGAGCAGGTTCCGCTCCTGGTGTGCAAGTGCGGCCATGCGGAACAACTCAGCCAGCAGTTCCTGCCGGGCCTCCGACGGCAACCCATCCACCGTGGCCTGCAGTCCACGTGGGATGAGCACGGTGAAGGCCTGCGACGACTGTGACGTGCCAGCGGAGTCGGCGGAGATCATGCCCCGCCCGATTGCCAGAACCGTACCCCCGTGCAGTCCAGCCATTCCGCGCGGTTGCGGAGGCTCGGCATGGACTCACATGAAAAAATCACTGGTACATCCAGGCACAGCCCTGAACTCTTTGAAGTCCCCGCTGTGGCTCCAGGTGGGAGGGTTTCTCGAGCACTTCTCGCGGGGAGCCTGTCTTCCCGTGGGCGCGCGCCCTGCCCTGGAGTGCCTCAGGGGATGCGGCAGCAGATGGCGTAGGCGGTGGGCGCCGGCACACCCGTGGTGCTGTTGCGGCACCGGTAGCCCGGGCCGCCCGTGGACACCGCGCCGCTATCCAGCGTGACTCCCACGGGCATGAAGTCCACGCCGCCAGGGCCCTCCAGGTTGCCGCAGCCGCCTCCGTTGAGCTGCTCGTTGCTGGCGCACCACGCGACGGAGGCCTGGTTGTCCCCCGTGTCATTGGCCGAGGCCTGGCGGTACGTGCATGCCAGCACGGGCTTCGCGTGCGAGTGGTCCGCGCGCGCGGCGGTGCGCAAGGTGCCGTTGCTTCCACCAGAGGTGGAGAAGGCGACGCTCACGGTAGGCGGCGTGCCGGCGCTGACGGACAAGCCGTCCCCGAAGGTGGGGGCCGGCGTGTCGAGCTTCGCCTTGTCCGCGGGGGACATGAAGCCGGCGGTGGTGGTCGTGGCCGCTGCGTGGGCATGGTCCCCACGGGCGACGGTGCGCAAGGTGCCATTGTTCCCGCCGGAGGTGGTGAAGGCGACGCGCACGTTGAGAGGCGTGCCGCTGGCGGCGAGGCCGTCGCCATAGGTGGGCGCGGGTTCGTCCAGCTTCGCCTTGTCGTCGGCGGACAGGAAGCCGTCGGAGGTGGGCGTGGCGGCGGGGTGGGCGTGGTTGGCGTTGGCGAAGGTGGCGGGGGCGCGGCCGTCGAGGAGGCGGCTGTCCTGTGCGCGCAGGGCGAAGGGCACGGAGGCCATCTGCAGGCGCGGGGTGAGCTCCGACTGGCCGGTGATGGCGACGCCGAGGAACAGGGCGCTGCCCTCCGTCAGCTCGTACCGCAGCGGCTGCGCGGAGCCGAGCACCACCGCGTAATAGCCATTCGTCACCTGGACGGAGGGCATGCGCTCCTGCCACAGGGGCGTGCCGCCGCCAGGCGTGGCGTAGAGGGTGAAGGTGAGGTCCTGCGGCGTGTTCTCCGGTGTGCCGTCCGCGCGCACGAGGCGGCCCTGGAAGGCCAGGGTGCGCGGCACGTCCTCCGCGGCGCGGGAGGCGGGCGCGGCCAGTAGCAGGAGCATGGCGAGCGCGAAGGCGGAGCGAAGGGCGGACATTGGAGACGGCTCCAGGTGGGAGGCGGTGCCCAGTCTACAGGGTGCACCGTTCAGCAACCGAAACGCATGTCGTTACGGGAGGGTGGCTGGCCGACAGCGGAGGAGCTTCCGGGGTGCCCCCCTCGCATCCTTCCCTCGCGAGGGTTATATGCGACCTCTCCGGGGAGGCACCCATGGCGCGCGCGACGAGAGCAGGCGGGGTGGGGCGGGCGGTCATCCTGCTGGCGGTGGTGCTCGGGGCGGGCCTGGCCTGCCGGGAGAAGCCATTGGTCGGCGCCGTGGGGCGGCTGCGGCTGTCCCAGGAGCGCGTGGAGTTCCCCGCCGCGTACCCCGGCACCATGCGCGAGGCCGAGGTGCGGGTCGTGAATGGCGGCCGCGCGCCGCTGGACGTCACCTGGACGGAGGTGACGACGCCCTTCTTGCTGATGGACGTGCTGCCCGTGCGCGTGGAGACGGGCGAGGTGCCGGTGCGCCTGCGCTTCTCGCCGTCCGCGGTGGGCACGTACGAAGTCACGGTGACGGGCACGGCTTCCGACGGCGGTCGCGTGGACCTGGTGCTCGTGGCCGAGGCGAAGCCGATTCCGGACTGCTTCACGCCGGTGACGTGCACCACGGCCACCTTCGACGTGAACACCGAGCAGTGCGTGGAGACGGTGCTGCCGGACGGCACCGCGTGCGACCCGGGCAACGCGTGTCTCACCGACGCCACCTGCCAGGCGGGCCGGTGCAAGGGCAGCGAGCGCGTGTGCGACGACGGCAACGCCTGCACCACGGACGTGTGCCACGCGCTGGACGGCTGCCAGACGGTGCCGGCGCCGCCATGCCCGGGGGACGGGAAGTGCAGGGTGGGCACGTGCGACCCGGTGAAGGGCTGCGGTCTGGCGCCCGCGCCGGATGGCACCTTCTGCGGCTCGGCGCGCGGGTGTGACGCCGCGGACGTGTGCGTGGAGGGCCGGTGCGCGCGTCGCGATTTGCCGGACGGCTTCGTGTGTGCGAACGCCAGCCCGTGCCAGGGCGAGGGCCGCTGCAACGGCCCGGTGTGCGAGCGCCCCGAAGCGATACAGCTGGCGGCGGACTGGAGCTACGACGCGCGGGCCGAGGGTCAGGGCCTGCACGACATGCTGGTGGGGCCCGAGGGCGACGTGACGCTGTCGGGCTTCTACGCCGCGCCGGTGCTGGACGTGACGGGCAAGAGTCCGGTGCGCTCTTCCGATTCGGCGCGGCGCTGCATGCTGTGGAATGACCGGCTGCTGTGCATGGACCTGCCGCAGGACGGCACGGTGTCGCTGCTGGAGCGCTCCACGGGCGCGCCGCGGTGGACCTTCACGCTGGCCCAGGCACGGCCGGACTTCGCGCAGAAGACGCTGACGCTCTTCCTGGCGCGGCTGGCGGTGATGGCGCCGGACCGGCTGGCCGCCCTCTTCGAGGCCTACCCCGCCGGGCAGCCCCGCGACACGCTGTGCCGCATGTACTTCCTGGTGGTGCTGGATGCCTTCGGCCGCATGGTGTCCGCGCAGGAATTGACGGACCCGCTCCTGGCCGAGTGCAACCACCCGCACCCCTTCGGCCTCGCGTCGGACGTGGTGGGGGACTTGTACGTGGCCTTCTCCAAGACGACGAACGTGGGAGCCCCGCTGCAGGCGGGGGCGCCCACGCTGATGATGGCGTTCTCCTCGGACGGGGTGCCGCGCTGGAAGAAGCTGGAGTCCTTCCGCGCCGGCGAGCTGGCGGTGGTGAACGGGCTGCTGATGCCCGAGCGCGGCACGCAGGCGCTGAGCACGGTGGACGGCGCGCCCCTGGGCTCCCTTCCCCAGGAGTTCGGCCGCCTGGTGGCCACCCGCGAGGTGGTGGTGCCGAGCGCGCCGGGCACCTCGCTGAACCCCGGTGGTGGAGCCGCCACCGTGACGGAGTTGAAGGGCTACGGGTTGCCGGCGCTGGGCCCGGCGTGGACGTACACGCTGAAGTCCGGACAGAGCCTGGGCACGAAGGAGCTGCGGCTGGCCTCGTGGCCGGTGGGTGAGGGCCTGCCGCCGGACACCCTGGTGCTCACCACCGCGACGGGCAACAACCAGCGGCTGCTGGTGGGCGTGAATGCGAAGGACGGGAGCGAGGCCTTCCAGTGCTCCCTCGCGTACACGCCGCGCACGGTGCCGCAGTTGCTGGAGCTGGCACCGGGGGCGCTGATGATGATGGAGGGTGCCTCCACCTGCGGCGAGTGCGACCCTCCGTTCGCCTACAGCCAGGCGCGCTTCCTGCGCTTCTCCATGCCCGGACTGCTGCCCGCGAACGAGCCGTGGCCGGGCACCTTCGGTGGGCCGGGGCACGGCCACCATGAGAACCGGGTGCGCTGAGAGGGAGGCCGGGGTGCCTCCCTCCGGGGTGAAGCTCAGCCCAGCGTCTTGATGAGCCGCTCCGCCTGCTCGCGGAGCTCCTTCTCGCCGGCGGGGGCCATCTTGAGCACCTGGCGGGCCATCGCCTTCGCCTTCAACGTTTCACCCTTGCGCGCGGTGACGAGGGCCAGGTTGAGCAGCGGCTCCGCGCGCGAGGGTGCGCGGCGGATCGCCTCCATGAGAATCTCCGAGGCGGCGGTGAGGCGCTCGTCGGCGTTGCCCTCCTCCCAGCGCATCAGGAGGTTGCCCAGGTTGTTGGCGCAGGCCCAGTCGTCCGGGTCCAGGTCCATCGCCTCGCGCCAGGCCGTCACCGCGCCCTCGACGTCGGGCGGCTCCATGGACTCCAGCACCATGGCCTCGATGGACTTCGTCTGCGCCGTGGACAGCCCGCGGTGCGCGAGGCTGCGGCACACGTCCAGTGCCTCCTGGCGGTGCCCGGTGGCCATCATCATCCGCGCCAGGTTGCCCTGCATCGACGCGTCGTCGGGGAACTGCACGGCCAGGCGCTTGGCGAGGCTGAACGACTCGGCCACGTTGCCGCGCGCCGCGAGCACCGCGCCCAGCTGGTTGAGCAGCTCCGGGTGGTCCGGAATCAGCTTCAGGCCCTGGCGCAGCAGGTTCTCCGCCGTCTCCATCTCCCCCAACTGCTGCAGCACCACGCTCCAGATGACGTAGGTGGGCGGGTTGAGCGGGTTGAGCTCCAGCGACTTCTCCAACTGCGGCAGCGCGAGCTTCAGCTCCTCCAGGGCCAGGAGGATGCGGGCCAGGTGGAAGCGGTACGCCGCCATCTCCGGCTCCAGCTCCACGGCCTTCTCGAAGGCCTTGCGGGCCCCGGCGAAGTCCTCCTTCGCGGCCAGCAGGTAGCCCAGGCCGAAGTGCGCCTCGGCGCGCGGGGGCTTCGCCTCGCGGATGACCTGCGTGTAGAGAGCCTGGGCGCCGTCGGTGTCACCGCGCTCCGTGGCCAGCGCGGCCTTCACCAGGCGCGAGTCCGCGTCCTCCACGCCGCCCTTGGTGGCGCGCTGGAGCAACTCCTCCGCGCGCGCCCAGTCACCGTCCACCGATGCCAGCTTGGCGAGCGTCAGCAGCGCGCCCCGGTCGTCCTTGTTCTGCTTGAGGGCGCTCTCCGCGAGTGCCCGGGCCTTGTCGACCTCGCCGGCCTTCAACAGCGCCTGCATGCTCTGGGTGGTCATGGCGGGAGAGTATGCCAGGGGAGGGGGTGGCCCTGAAAACAGAGGGCGCGAGCCCCGTGGTGCTTGGGAGCACCACGGACGACTCGCGCCCGGGGGTGTGGGAGCTGGAGCGGAGCGCTACCAGAACTTCAGCTTCTTCAGCGCGTTGCCGACGCTCTTGGCAACGTCCTTCACGATTTCGACGGGCTTCTCGATGACCTTCTTGACGGTGTCCTTGATGCCCTTGAGGTCGATGTCGACGTTGAAGCCCAGCTTGAAGCCCACGCCGAGCGCCGCGCCGATGTCGAAGCGGGCCTTGAGGCGGCCGTTCTTGAAGCCGAGCTCGGCGTTGAACGCGACACCCGCGCCCGCCCACGCCTCGGCGCGGCCACCGACGCTGCCGAACTTGCCCAGGTTGGCCTGCGCCTCCACACCGGCACGGGCGCCGACGAAGGCGTCGCCACCAATCTTCGCCGCGTAGATGCCCTTGGCCGGGTCGATGGTCAGCTCGCCGTGGGCCTTGGCCTGGGCGCCGACGTACGCCTCACCCGAGGCCTGCAGGTTGTAGTCGCCCTTGCCGACGCGGACGTTGCCCTGCGCGTGCAGCAGCGTGGCGCTGGCCTTGATGTCACCGACGGCCTTGAGCGCGCCACCCTCGAAGGAGACCTTGCCGCTGCCGCTCGCGGACAGCTCGCCCACCGTGAAGCTGCCCTGACCCTGGGCGATGCTACCGGGGCTGCCGAAGCTGCCGGCCTTGCCGTAGCCCACGACGCTCTTGTCGAAGGAGCCCTCGGTCAGCGTCACGCCCGGGAGCTTCCCGGCCAGCTTGCCCAACTTGCCCTGGTTGGCATTGGGGGTGAAGAGGTCGCTCGTGTCGCCGCGCGAGTAGCTCTTGTTGTAGTTCTTGTTGATCTGCCCCGACGACTGGAAGCTGTTCTTGTAGCGACCGTTCTCGTCGATGTGGGTGTTCTTCTTGTCCGGCTGCGTCGCCACCTGGTTCTTCTGGGGCTGCTTGGCGATTTCCGGCTGCTTGAAGGCCTTCGACAGCCCGAGGAAGTTGAAGCCTTGCAGGCTCTTGGTGGACATGGGGGACGCTCCGAGGTCAGGAAATTAAAGCTTGAGCGATTGTCGGTGGGATGTAGCGCGGGGTTGCGTGGGGCTGGATCTTTTGGATCTCCACCCCCCGGGTGCGCACCCACCCATCCGGGGCGGTCAGCGGCCGCTGAACCAGCGGATGAAGAAGTAGAAGGCGGTGGAGACGATGATGCCGGCGGCGCCGGCACCGGGGATGGCCCATGAGGCAGCCTGGACCCCGGGCTCGAGCAGGGCCTGGCCCGGGTCGTTCGGGTCATAGAAGACGGTGACGGGCGCGCGGGGGACGTAACGCGCCGCGTGCGTCTGCGCGTGCTGCTGGCTGCTGACCTCCACCACGTCCCGGCCCAGGGCCGTGCCCGTGTAGCTCTGCCCGTCCACCGTGTAGGTGTATTCCACCCGTGGGCGGTAGAGGACCTGGGGCTTGGGCTTCGGGGCGTCGTCGTCGTAGCTCTCCTCCTGCTTCAGCGAGGGTGCCTCGCGCGAGGTGACGGTGGAGGAGCGGATGGTGCCCTGGGTGGTGGGCCAGTTCTTCGTCCGCGCGGTCTGCCGCATCCGGAGGAATCCCCAGACCAGGACGCCCAGGCCGACGACGCCGAGGATGACGGCGATGGTGGAAAGCACCGACAGGAGCAGTGGCTTCATGATGGGTGCAGCACCATAGCAGCGGTCTCCAGGCTGCCGTCGAGCGGGCCCCCTGGCCGGCTCGCCCATCACATCCTGCGGACCATGCCTCCACCCGGTGAGGAATCACGCGTGGGGGAAGGGCATGGCCGTCGACATCCGCATTCCGGTGCTCGTGCAGGACCCGGTCGCCGCCGGTGAGCGGAGCATTCCCCTGATGGAGTGGGTCCATCTACGAAGCGAGGACGTGGTGCTGGACGGGCCCGTGTCGCCGCGCGTGGCGGTGCTGGATTTGGACGCGCGCACCGGCCGGCTGAGGCGGGGCGCTCGCTTCCAACCCCCCGAGCGGGAGGGCACGCCGGGGACGTTCCTCCTGAAGGACCCCGAGCAACTGGACGCACCGGACGTCATCCAGGTGAGCGTCTTCGGCGCGGTGCTCCGGACGCTGGAGATGTTCGAGGAGGACGATGCGCTCGGCCGCAAGGTGTGCTGGGCCTTCGAGGGCTCGCAATTGCTCGTCGTGCCCCAGGCGGGCGAGTGGGCGAACGCCTTCTACCAGCGCGAGTCCCGCTCCCTGCAGTTCTTCTACTTCCGCCACCCGCTGCTGAGCGGACGCGGGGAGGAGCGCGTCTATACCTGCCACTCGCAGGACATCATCGCGCACGAGACGGCGCACGCGGTGCTGGATGGCATCCTCCCGGACCTGTACCACGCGCTGTCGCCCCAGGCGCTCGCGCTGCACGAGGCGGTGGCGGACCTCACCGCGGCGCTCGCCGCCTTCCGGTGCAAGCCGCTCGTGCGGCAGGTGCTGCGGACGCAGGGAGGCAGCATCGCCAGCTCCGGCGCGTTCAGCGCCATTGGCGAGCAGTTCGGTCAGGCGCTGGGACACAAGGGCCACCTTCGCGACCTGCTCAACCAGAAGACACTGAAGCCCATCGACGGAGGGAAGTCGGAGGACGTCGTCACCTCACTGGAGCCGCACGCGCTGAGCGAGGTGCTCTCCGGCGCGCTCTACTCGGTCCTGCTGAGGCTGCACGAAGCGCTCAAGGACGAGTTCGCGCGCAAGCACCAGGCGCGCACGTCCCTGGTGGCTCCGACGGAGACGGCGCGGCAGACACCGGTAGACGCACCCGAGCCACCGCTGGCACACCAGGGCTTCGTGGCCGATGACGCATGGCAGGAGGCGCGAAGGCGTGTCTCCGGCAAGGCGCTGGCGGTGGCCACTTCGCGCTTCAAGCGGAGCCTGTACCGGGGGCTGGACTACCTGCCGCCGGGAGAGGTGTCGTTCGCGGACCTGGGGCGGGCCATCCTCGCCGCGGACGAGGCCGCGCATCCGGACAGCGGCGAGCCGCGCGTGTGGCTGTGCCAGGAGTTCGTGCGCAGGGGCATCGTGAAACATCCGAGCGAGCTGCGCGTGCGAACCGGCTTCAAGCATCCCGCCCTGTCGCGGGTGGACCTGGACACGCTGGCGAAGAGTGACTGGGCCGCCTACGACTTCGCCAACCGGCACCGCGGTTTCCTGCACATCCCGAGGGGACGCTCGTTCCACATCGCGCCGAGGCTGGTGGTGAAGAAGCTGTCCTATGCGGGCGGTGAGCACGCGAAGAAGCGCGTCACCGAGTGCATCTTCAAGGTCTCCTGGAAGGTGGATGAGCCCGACGAGGTGCCCGGTGGAGAGCTGCCGGACTTGAGACAGGTGACCTTCGGCACGACGCTCGTCATCGACTGCGAGACGCGGCGGGTGCGGGTGCTGCTCACGTCGGACCGGAGCCCGACGCGCAAGCTGGAGCGGGACGGGATGCTGCGGAAGTTGATGGACGAGGACCTGCTGCGCGTGGGGGATGAGGCGCTGGGTCCGGATGGCAAGCAGCTGTGTGGCGCCATCCAGGCGGAGATCTCCGGCGGCGTGCTCCGCGTGGTGGGCACGGCGCACATGCTGCACATGGTGGAGGAACGCCGGTACCGGAATGGGGGTGGGTGATGGCCGCGCTTCGGGTGAGGACGTACAGCGCGCGGTTCGGGGACACGCTGCTCGTCTCGGTGCCGGATTACGACGTGAACACGGGGCTGACGACGGTGCGGCACGTGCTCGTCGACGCGGGCAACCTGCTGCCGGACGAGGACGGTGTGGACCCGGTCTTTCATCCCGTGCTGGAGGATGTGCTGGCACAACTGGACGGCGCTCCCCTGGACCTCTACGTGCTGGCACATGAGCACCTGGGACATGTGAAGGGGCCGCCACCGCGTGAGCCGTTGAAGCTCCGGGATGCATGGCTGACGGCCTCGGCGGCGCCGGACTACGCCGAGCAACACCGCGAGTCAGCGAGGCAGCTCGCGGAGCGCAGGGCTCTGTACGACGACCTACGCGAGTACTGCCGGCTGCGGCCGGAAGCGGCGCGTGGCTCGGTGCCGTCCCTGCTTCTCGGCAATGACTACCGGAAGGCGGAAGCGCGCGCGGAGCTCCTGCGAAGCTCGGCGGAACGCACGCACTACCTGAGCCGGGATGCATCGCCGAAGCGGATGCACCCGCTCAAGGAAGCGACGCTGAAGGTCTGGGCTCCCGAGGTGGAGACCCACGAGTACGTGGGGCGCGTCTTCCCGGTGGCGCTGGGACTGGAGCGGCGGCCGGGAGGGGAGCTGTCACTCCACGTGCCAGGACCTCCGGCCGGAGTGGACGCGAGCGCCTTCTACAACCTGCTCAAGTGGCGGCGCCAGGGAATGGGAGACGACCTGCTCGCCATCGACACGGCTGCGAAGAACACGAGCATCGTCTTCAGCCTGGAGTGGCGTGGCTGGCGGTTGCTCTTCGCTGGAGACGCGGGGACGCGGAGCTGGAAGGTGATGAAGAGACAGGACGTGTTGAGGCCGGTGCACTTCCTCCAGGTGGGGGCCCCTGGCACGCCGGACGAAGACATCCTCGATGACATCCTTCCCGTGGGAGGTGCGGACGGAAGGCAGCGGTACGCGGTCATCTCCGAAGGCAACGGAGTCTCGCGACTCCGCGCACGGTGCATGCCGAGCACCCCTCCCCAGGGGGCGCTCTATGTGGACCTCCTGTTCGAGGACGTGGAGAGGCAGCAGGTGCCTCCGAGACTCCGCCGTGCCGTGCCCGCGCGAGCCCATGGGCTTCGACGACTCACCCGAGGCGGTGGCAAGCGCAGGGCGTGACCTCGCACTGTGGAGAACGTGTCGACCGGTTCTCGCTCAGGCCATCGCCGGGCTCTGGGTCATGCGGACCTCGTCGCGCCAGGCCTTGTAGTGGATGCGGCCCAGCGGGTTCTCATGCATGCCCTTGGGCGAGAGCGTGCCGATGATGTCCACGGCCTCGGAGCCGTCCGGGGCGGAGTGGGTGCGAAACTCGACGCACAGTCCGAACAGCGGCACCGGCAGTCCGTGCCACCGCACACGGTGGCCTCGCAGGGACACGCCGCCGTCCTCCAGCACGCGGACGTCCAGCTCCACCTCCAGTCCGTGCTCGACGAAGACCTCGTAGAGCCGGCCCTTGCGCACGACGAAGTCGGAGTCGAACACGCGCAGCACGCCGTCGCAGTACAGCTCACGCACGAAGTGCATGGAGCCGTCCACGCGGCGGAAGGTGCGGAAGCGCGAGGGGAAGGCCCGTGCACCGTGCTCGGAGACACCCTGCCCGAGCAGCCGCGTGGCCACCCATGCGATGCCCCGGGCCATCCGCGTGCGCAGCTCCACGGAGGCACTCACGGCCCACGCACCGGGGTTGCTGTAGAAGCGCACCACGCGAGGGTCCACGCGCGCCACGTCCGCACCGAGCGTCGCCGCGAGCAGGGGCCATGCCTCCGCGGGGCCCACGCGCTGGCCGCGGTGGAGGGCGCGCACGCCCCGGCGATACACACCAGCCGCGGCCCACGCGGTGACGAAACTGGAGAGCAGCAGCCAGGCCGTGCGCCGCTCGTCCACCAGTCCCGGGTACTCCGGCCAGCGAGGGAAGAGCACCGCGCGAGCGGTGGCGAGCGCATAGTGCTGGAGCAGGCTCCACCCGGCGCGCAGCAGTCGCCTCAGTGTCACGGCCATGCCGTGAGCCATCGCCGCCTCACCCGACACCGCGCCAGCGAGGGCAGGCTGGTCGAAGAAGCGCGAGCCGAGCGTCATCTCCAGGTGCTGCACGAGCAGCCGCCACAGCGGCTCACCGTCATGGGCCCGTGCCTCCATGAGGAAGGCCGCTTCGTGTCCGGCTTCGCGTGCCTCGGCGGCGTCCTGCAGGTGGGCTTCAATCCACCGCTCGTCGCGAATCTCCAGGGGAAGTCCTTCGGCACAGGCCCGCGCGTACGAGGCCCAGGCCGCAGTGCGCGGCCGTCCGATTGAGTCCACCGGCAGCACCGCCGCGCCCAGTCGGGCGAACGGAGCGGACACGCCCCAGAAGCGGCCGAGGGCCACGGCGCTCGCGACGAGCAGGTGCACCCGGGCCATGCGGCAGGGGTGGGCCCGGTAGAAGTCCGCGAGCAGTGCCACCGCCAGGCGGGATGCCCGCTGACGCTGCACGAAGGCCCGGAGCGCTTCTTCCGAAGATGCACCGGGCAGCCACTTCCGTGCGTCCGCGAGCTCTACAGCGGCAATGCCCTCATCGGCATCCTCCTGTCCCTGTTCCAGCGGGCACGAGCAGTCATCGCGGAGCACGCCGACGCCGTGCTGCCGTCCTCGCGCGGAAGGTCCGTCGTCACCGACGGCGCGCGGGGTCTCACTCGCTCTCATGAAGCCCTTCCTCCGGAATCCCTCCACCCCCTCCGCCGAGGCCGAGCCGCTCATGGCGATACCTCCACAAGTTCTCCACAGGAGGGCGCCGCCTCACGGTGCTCATTGCCGGAGCCGAGCCAGCTCCGTGCCGCACCCGGAGCGGGCGCCCTGCCCAGCACGCGCGCGAGGACGAACAGCGCGAAGCGCCACCGCGAGCGGCCCCGGGCCGGCGCGCCTTCATCCCCCGCGCACCACTGGCGCAGTGTCTCGAAGCCCCACTCCGTGCCCAGCCGCATGATCGGACGGAACAGCACCGCGTCGAGCAACTCGCCCACCACGCCGTGTCGCGTCTGGTAGTCGAACACCGTCTTGAAGAACGTTCCCTCCGCCCTGCGCTCGTAGAGCCACAGACCGCGGCCCTTGAGGATGAGGCTGCGGAAGTCGTCCGAGCCGAACTCGAAGGTGGAGCGCACCAGCGGCGTGTTCGCGAGGTAGCGGCCCCAGCCCTTCACCTCCATTCCGAAGCCCAGGTGCGTGCGGTAGTCCATGAGGTGGAAGCCGCGCGAGTCGCACTCCGGCAGGTAGCGGATGGAGGTGAAGCGCACGTCCCATTGCGTGTGCAGCTCCGGCTCCTGCGTGCGCTCCCACACGGTCTCGACGGGGGCGGGGATGAGCGCCTCCACGACGATGCGGCGCGGAGGCGGCTGCTTCGGAAGCGAAGCCACCGGCATGCGGCGGAACGCGAACCACCGCGCCAGGTCCCGAGCAAACGAGGCCAGCGCCACCACGCCCATCACCGTCATCAGCGTGCGTAGGGCCACGGGGACAGCGGGCGGGTCCACGCGAAGGCCGGTGGGCAGGAGCCGGTCGGGCCACACGACGTGGAAGATGGACATGAGGTACAGCCCGACGAGCACGCTGAGCACCACGTGCATGAAGTACTCGCCGCGAGGCAGGCCACCCTGGGGTGCGCGGCTGTCGCGCTCCTCCCAGACATCGGCCCAGGCGACGAAGACATCCGCCGCGTAGAGCACCGCGAGCAACCCCAGCGCCGCGCCCTGGAAGCGCAGGTGTGGCACCCAGAGGAACTGGAGCCCGTAGATGACGTGGCGCACGGTGTGCCAGAGAACTTCCCGCTGGCACTCGGCGCGCTCCTGGAGGCGGCTGCGCCACGTGTGGAAGTAGAGGACGTCGAAGGCGCCCAGCAGTCCGATCGCCAGCAGCAGGTAGAAGGCGGCAGTCATACCCGGCACCTGTGCAACGGGGCGGCCAGCGCCGCGAGGTACCCCAACCGTGCGAAACCTCAGGGCGTCACGGGGTCCACGGCACCGTCACTGTCAACGCCGTGGACAGTGGTGACAACGCGGGTGCCGCGAGTCACCGCCCCCGTGACAGGTCCAAAATGCAGCCCTCGCGAAGCCACCCGTGCGCATCCACCGTGAGCGGTGCACCCACGGCCACCACTCGTTCCGGCGCCTTCCGCGTCAGCCACCCCAGCCAGGCACACAGCGCCGCATCGAGCTGGTCATGCGTGGGCAAATCCCCCTCCGGAAAGCGCAGCCCGTTCTCCTCCAGCACCGCGCGCCGCCGCTCACGCCCGTCGCGTGACGCCTTTGCCCCCAACTTCTCCACAGCCAACTCCCGCCACGTCGCGCCGGGGAACGCCTCGAACAGCCGCGCCTCACGGACGGATGCCGTGTCCACGTCCAGCATCGGCAACCCACCCCGGGCCCGCAGTCCGGCGAACAGCAGCACGCTCCCGCGCACGAACCCACAGAACGGGCGCCCCGGCACGGGCAGTACGTCCGGCGTCCTCCCAGGAGCCCGCAGCAGCCGCTCCGCCTCCCTCACCTGTGCCCCCGGCCGTGCCAGCGCCTGCGGTCCATCCACGACGAGCACATCCTCCGCGCCCACGGGGAACGCCGCCGCCAGCACGACGGGGTTGAAGTCACCGCCCCTTGACGGAGGCGCGGGCCACCGGGCCTCGGAGAAGCGCACCCGTCCGCGCGTGTCGACCTCCGCGATGTCCACCGGGCGACACGCGCGCGAGTACGGGTCCGTCAAATCCCAGCCCACGAAGCGCACGCCCTCCTCATGCACCGGGAGTGCTGCGCCGTCCACCTCAACCCGTTACATCTCCCGCCCTCAGTCCCCAAGCAGGACACACGAGGTGGCACGCACATGAATTACCGGCAGCTGGGCCGCACCGGCCTCTATGTCTCGGAGCTGTGCTTCGGAGCCATGACCTTCGGCGGCGAGGGCTTCTGGAAGGTCGTCGGCACGCAGGGCCAGGAGGAGGCGGACAAGCTCGTGGGCCGCTCCCTGGACGCGGGCATCAACTTCTTCGACACCGCCAACGTCTACTCCAATGGCGCCTCCGAGCAGCTCCTCGGCAAGGCGCTGGGCGCGAAGCGCTCCAACGTCGTGCTGGCCACCAAGGTCCGCGGGCGCATGGGTCCGGGCCCCAACGAGCTGGGCCTGTCGCGGGGCCACATCATGGACTCCGTCCACTCGAGCCTGAAGCGCCTGGGTACCGACTACATCGACCTGTACCAGATTCACGGCTACGACCCCGTCACGCCGCTGGACGAGACGCTGCGCGCGCTCGACGACCTCGTCAGTCAGGGCAAGGTGCGCTACCTCGGCGCGTCCAACCTGGCCGCGTGGCAGCTCATGAAGGCGCTGGGCATCAGCGAGAACAAGGGCCTGGCCCGCTTCGAGTCGCTGCAGGCCTACTACACCATCGCCGGGCGCGACCTGGAGCGCGAGCTGGTGCCGCTGATGAAGGACCAGCACCTGGGCCTCATGGTGTGGAGCCCGCTGGCCGGTGGCTTCCTCAGCGGCAAGTACCGCCGCGAGCAGCAGGGCCCGCAGGGCAGCCGCCGCGTCGACTTCGACTTCCCGCCCATCAACAAGGACCGCGCCTATGACGTCATCGACGTGATGGACGGTGTGGCGAAGGAGCACAACGTCTCCGTGGCGCGCGTGGCGCTCGCGTGGCTGCTGCACCAGCAGCACGTCACCACCATCATCATCGGCGCGAAGAACGAGCAGCAGCTCGAGGACAACCTCGCGGCCACCACGCTGAAGCTGACGCCCGAGCAGCTCAAGAAGCTCGACGCCGTCTCGAAGCTCCCGGACGAGTACCCGCAGTGGATGCTCGAGCGGCAGGGCGCGGACCGCGTGCCCCCCGCGAAGTAGCCTTCAGTTCCACGGCAGGGAGGAGCGCTTCGCCCAGTAATCGCGAGGCGCCTCCACCAGGCCGTGCAGTCGTGAATCCAGCTTCGCGCTCCAAGGCACGGAGCGCGCGGCCAGGTTGTCCCGGAGCTGCTCCACGGTGGAAGCGCCGCTGAGCACCACGGACACCCACGGCTGCGCGAGCACCGCGGCGAGCGCGAGCGCATCCGGTGTCACGCCGTGCTCGGAAGCCAGCTCGCGCAAGGGGCGCAGCTCCGGGCTGGAGTCGCGCGAGGTGAGCCGGCCATTGGCCACGGCCTCCTTGACGATGACACCCCAGCCAGCGGCGTGGGCCTCCGCGAGCGCGGGCCCGGCGGAGCGCTCCAGCAGGTTCCACGTGGCCTGCACGCAGGAGAACACCGGCGCTCCGTCCACGCGGACCTCCAGCGCGCGCCGCAGCACGTCCGCCTGCGAGGCACCGCTCAAGGACAGTCCCACCGCCAGCCCCTGCTCCCTCAACCGGGCCAGCGCGGAGAGGACGGCGGTGTCTCGCAGCACGCCGCTCTCAAAAGTGGCGGAGTGAATCTGGTACAGCGCCAGGTGGCGGCCGAGCAGCGCGCGGCTCTCCCCGAGCTGCCGCTGGAGCGTGGGCAGGGTGTGGTCCTTCACCTCGTGGTGTTCGGCGCGGACCTGCCAGTCGGCGGTGTACGTGTAGCCCCACTTGGAGCCCACGGTGACGTCCCCGGCGCGCAGCCCGCGCGCGGCGAGCCACGAGGCGAGGAACGCCTCCGCGCGGCCGTACGAGCGGGCGGCGTCGAAGTAGCGGACACCGGCGTCATACGCGGCATCCAGCACCGCATGGGCCTGGCGCTCCATGGCGGGGACGGAGCGGTCCTCACCGAAGTCCGCGCCATGGCCGAGGGTGATGTAGCCCGGCCGGCCGAGCGCGGCGAGTCCGAGGCCCAACGAGGAGACGGGCGGCCCGTGAGCACCGAGGGTCCGAGTCATGCGACCCTACGTAGCGCATCCAGAAATTCCACGGCCGCGCGGTGACGCGACACGTCGAAAGCCAGACAGGTTTCCGAGCGGCCCTTGTTGTTGACACTGTGCCAATAAGCTCCCATCATCATTCTCACGGGAGCACGGAGGTTCCCATCCATGAGCTACCAACACATCCGGTCTTCCCTCTCGGGCCGGATTGCCACGCTCGAGCTGCACCGCCCCGAAGCGCGCAATGGCTTCACGGTGACCATGGCGGACGAGCTCGCCCACGCGCTCGACGCCGCGGATGCGAACGAAGACGTGCGCGTGGTCATCCTCACCGGCGCCGGCAGGGACTTCTGCGTGGGAGCGGACCTCAGCGGCCAATCGCTCGAGGTGATGAACGAAGAGGTCCTGGCGCGCGGCTGGATTGAGCCGGCGACCCGCGTGACGCGCCGGATGTTCGCGCTGCGAAAGCCGGTCATCGCCGCCGTCCATGGCGCCGCCGTGGGTGTGGGCTCGACGATGATTCTCCCCGCGGACTTCCGCCTCGCCGCGAAGGACAGCCGCTTCGGCTTCGTCTTCAGCCGGCGTGGCATCTATCCGGAAGCGGGCTCGAGCTGGTTCCTGCCGCGCATCGTCGGAATGGGGCGCGCGCTCGACTGGATGGTGAGCGGCCGGCTCATCCCCGCGGAGGAGGCGCTCGGCGCGGGCCTGGTGCGCTCCCTCCACGAGCCCGAGGCCCTGCTCGACGCCGCCCATGCGCTCGCCCGCGAATTGGTGGAGACCACCGCGCCGGTGTCCGTCGCCGTCATCCGGCAGGAGCTCTACCGGATGAGCGCGCTTCCTTCGCCCGAGCCCGCCTTCGCGCTCGACAGCCGGCTCATCGCGAGCCTGGGTCAGAGCGCGGACGCGGTGGAGGGCGTGATGTCCTTCCTGCAGAAGCGGCCCGCGAAGTTCCCCCGGACGCTCGGGGAGGACCTGCCGGCATTCCTCCCCTGGCTGGAGGGGCAGTCATGAGCTCCGCCGAAGCTCCACGCTGGAAGCGGCTCGAGCCGGACACGCGCCGGGAACAGATTCTCGAATGCGCCGCGCGGCTGTTCGGCGAGCGCCCGTACGCGGACGTCTCCACCACGGACATCGCCCTGGAGGCAGGCGTCGCGCGGGGGCTCATCAACCACTACTTCGGGCAGAAGCGGGACCTCTACTTGAAGGTCGTGAAGAGGATGCTGCTCATGCCTGGCCTGGAAGAGAACGTGCCCATGACCGGGAGCTTGAGGCAGCGGGTGGAGCGCAGCGTCGAGTGGTACCTCAACACGGTGGCGACCTACGGAAAGACGTACGTGGCCGTCACCGGTTCGGGGGGCATCGGCTCGGACCCGGAGGTGGACCGCATCATCGCCGAGGCGGACGACGTGGCCTCCTTGAAGACGCTCGAGTTCCTGGGCCTCAAAGTGGAGGTCGGAAGCGACGCACGGCACCGGGCGATGATGCGCTCCTACGCCGGCCTGGTGAAGGCCACCATCCGCGAGTGGATTCGCGGTGGGACGCTCTCCCGCGAGGACGCGCACCTGCTCCTGAGCGAAGCGCTCATCACCATCGTGCGCGACGTGTTCCCCCAATTGGCTCACCAGTCCGGTCCCGAGCGTGGCGACGCGAAGGCGCCGAAGACGGGGCCCAAGCGGGGAAGGGAAGAGCCATGACTCTCAAGCCGCTCGCGGGACGCACGTTGTTGATGTCCGGGGGAAGCCGCGGCATCGGGTTGGCGATTGGCGTCGCGGCGGGACGGCTGGGCGCCAACGTCGCGCTCCTGGCGAAGACGGACACCCCGGACCCGAGGCTGCCCGGGACGGTGCACACGGCGGCCGCGGAAATCGAAGCCGCGGGCGGCCGGGCGCTCGCGGTGGTCGGCGACGTGCGCGACGAAGCGGACGTGCAGCGGGCCGTGGACGAGACGGTGGCGCGCTTCGGCGGCATCGACTTCTGCGTGAACAACGCGAGCGCCCTCGCTCCGCTCAAGACGGACGAGCTGTCCGTCAAGCGCTTCGACCTGATGCAGCAGATTCAACTGCGCGGGACGTTCCTCCTGACGCGCGCGTCGCTGCCGCACCTGCGGCGCTCCTCCCAGGCGCACATCCTCTCGCTGTCGCCGCCCGTCAACCTCGCGCCGCACTGGATGGGGAAGCACCCGGCGTACACGCTCGCCAAGTACGGGATGACGCTGCTCACGCTCGGCTGGGCCGCGGAGTTCGCCGAGGCTGGCATCGCCGCGAATGCGCTCTGGCCCCGGACGCTCATCGCCACCGCCGCGGTGAAGAACCTGCTCGGGGGCGACAGTTCGATGGAGCGGGCCCGCGCGCCGGACATCATGGCGGACGCGGCCGTGGCCATCCTCCAGCGCCGGCCGCGCGAGTGCACCGGCCACACCTTCATCGACGAGGACGTCCTCCGTGCCGAGGGCGTCACCGATTTCACGCGCTACGGCGGCGGGCCCGACGTCCTGCTCGACCTCTACGTCGACCCCTGAAGAGAAACACCCCACACAGCACGCAAGGCCAATGACTCGGAGGAGGTACCCATGGGTCCGTCCCTCGCAGCCCTGGAAGCGCAGTGCCAATCACAGGCGGACAAGCTCACGCTGCCGCTCCTGCTCAAGCGCAATGCCGAGGAGTACGCGGGCGAGCCCGCCCTCACCGCCGGAGACAGGACGCTCACCTGGGCCTTGCTGCGTGAGCAGACAGCCGTGCTCTGTCGGGGGCTCGGCGCGCTCGGGCTGAAGCGCGGCGAGCGGATGATGATCATGATGTCCGGCCGGCCGGAGCACTGGGTCATCGACTATGCGGCGGCCCACCTCGCCGCCATCCCCTGCACCGCGTACCAGACGCTGAGCACCGAGCAGATAGGCTATGTCGCGCGGCACAGCGCGGCCACGGTGGTGGTGCTGGAGGGCGCGGACGAAGTCTCACGGTGGCTGCCGGTGCTCGACACGCTCCGGGCGCTCAAGCGGGTCATCGTCGTCGACGCCTCGGCGATTCCCGCCGGGGATGCGCGCTTCGTCTCCTACGCCCAGGTCGAAGCCGAGGGACGCGGGCTGCACGAGGCGGACCCCGCCGTCTTCGAGGACGGCTGGAAGGCCATCCGGCCCGAGGACCCCATCTCGATGATCTACACCTCGGGCACCACCGGTGACCCGAAGGGCGTGGTGCTGAGCCACCGCAACGCCTTCTACGAGGCCGTCGCGGTGGACCTCTGCGCCCCCGTCCCGATGCGGGTCTCCTCCATCGCCTACCTCCCGCTGGCGCACATTGGCGAGCGCGAGCTCGGCCTCTACCGCGCACTCTACAAGGCGCTGCACGTGCACATCTGCACGGACCCGGCGGGCGTGATGCCGATGCTGGCGCGGGCGCGGGCCCCCGCGTTCTTCGGCGTACCGCGCCTGTGGGAGAAGCTCGCCGCGGGCCTGCGGGCGAAGCTGGACATGCTCGAAGCGCCGAAGCGCGAGGCCATCCTCGCCGCCCACGCGGTGGCGCTGGAGGCCTTCCAGCTCGAAGGCTCCGGTAGGGCCGTGCCCCCGGAGCTTCAGCGGAAGGCGGAGGAGGCGGAGGCGCGAGTCCTGAAGCCCCTGCGCCAGACGCTCGGGCTGGACGCGCTGGTGTGGGCGAGCAGCGGCTCGGCGCCCATCCCCGTCGACATCCTCGAGTACCTCGGCGGCTTCGGCATCAAGGTGCTGGAGGTCTGGGGCATGAGCGAGACGACCGGCTGCGCCACCGTCAACACGCCCACGGACTTCCGCGTCGGCGCGGTGGGGCGGACCATCCCCGGGGTGCAGCTCCGGCTGGCCCCGGACGGTGAAATCTTCGTCCGCGGCCCCGTGGTGTTCCTCGGCTACCTCTCCGAGGACGGCCGGATTGTCAGCGCGACGGACAGGGATGGCTGGCTCGCCACCGGCGACATCGGCACGGTCGACCCCGACGGCTTCCTCTCCATCACCGACCGGAAGAAGGAGCTGATCATCACCTCGAGCGGGAAGAACATCGCGCCCTCGAAGATTGAGGGAATGCTGCGCGCGCACCCGCTCGTCGGTCAGGCGATGGCGATTGGTGACAATCGGCCCTTCTTGACGGCACTTGTGTCCCTCGACCCGGAAGCCGCGCCGCTCTGGGCCAGGGCCCGCGGCCTCGCGGCGCAGTCGCTCGTCGACCTCATGCGCGACCCGACGATTCGCGCAGAGCTCGACTCCCTCGTGGCCAGGACCAACGCCCGGCTCTCCCGGGCGGAGCAGCTCAAGCGCTACGACGTGGTCCCCGAGGCGTGGTCTCCCGTGACGGGCGAAATCACGCTCACCCTCAAGCTCAAGCGCCGCGTCATCCTCGAGAAGTACGCCGAGCGCATCGCCTCGCTCTACGCAAACGCCTGAAAGGGCCTCCAATCCCATGCACGCGAGAACCCCGGAGCAAGCCTCCTTCGCCGCCGCCATCGACGCGTTCTGCCGCGACAAGACGGGGACGCGCGCGCAGCGCGACGCGCTGACCCGCAACGGCACCGAGGCCCACAACCCCGCCCTCTACGCGCAGATGGCGGAGCTCGGCTGGCTCGGGGTGGGCCTGCCGCTGAAGTACGGCGGCTCGGGCGGCGGCATGGCCGACATGTGCCTCTTCGCAGAGCGCACCGCGTACGGGCTCGCCCCGGTGGGGGGCTATGTCACCACGGCGGTCGCCGCCGGTCCGTACGCGAAGTTCGGAACCGAGGCCCAGCGCGAGAAGGTCCTCGGCGGCATCGTCCAGGGCCGGGTGGAGGCCATCTCCATCTCCGAGCCTGGAGCCGGCTCGGACGCCGCCGCCATCACCTGCCGCGCGACGCGGACGCAGGGTGGTTTCGTCATCAACGGGCAGAAGACCTGGTGCTCCAACGCGCACCTCGCGGACCACATGCTGCTCGTGGCTCGCACGAGCACCACGGGCTCGCGGCATGAGGGACTCACGATGTTCTGCGTCCCCACCGGCACGCCCGGGGTGGAGATTCGCGGCATCCCCACGATGGCGGGCAGGGACGTCAATGACGTCTTCTTCACCGACTGCTTCCTGCCGGAGAGCGCCGTCGTCGGCGCCGTGGACCAGGCCTGGCCGCAGTTGATGGCGGGGCTCAACAGCGAGCGACTCATCCTCGCGGCCACCATGCTCGGCCGTGGCCGGCGCGCGTTCGACGACGCCGTCACGTACGTGAAGGAGCGCAAGCAGTTCGGCAGGCCGGTGGGCTCGTTCCAGGCGCTCAAGCACCGCATCGCGGACCTGGCCACCGAGCTCGACTGCTGCGAGCTGCTCCTCTACCGCGTGGCCGCGATGGCGGACGAGGCGCCCGAGCGGATGCTCCCTCGCGAGGCCTCCATGGCGAAGCTGAAGACGACCGAGACGGCCAAGCGCGTGGCGCTCGAAGGCATGCAGATGATGGGCGGCTACGGTTACGCCACTGAGTACGACATGGAGTCGCACCTGCGCGCCACGGTCATCTCCACCGTCTACGGCGGCACGAGCGAAATCCAGCGCGACATCATCGGCAAGACGTTCGGGCTGTAGAACGGAGAGAGACGGACATGACGGCACGTTCTCGGTGGAGCTCGGACGAGCTCGAGCAGGTGCGAGGCCTCGCGGCCAGCTACTTCACGAAGGAAGTCCTCCCCAACGTGCCCAAGCACGTGGCCCAGGGGTATCCGGACAAGGCGCTCTACCGGCGGGCGGGCGAGCTGGGGCTGCTCTGCATGTCCATCCCCGAGGCCTACGGCGGCGGCGGTGGCACCTTCGCGCACGAGGCGGTCCTCATCGAGGAGCAGATTCGCGCCGGAGACCCGTCCATGGGCTTCGCGGTGCACTGCACCATCGTCGCGCACTACATCCTTGCCTACGCGTCCGAGGCCCAGAAACAGAAGTGGCTGCCGAAGCTCGCCAGCGGTGAGTGGGTGGGCGCCATCGCGATGACGGAGCCGGGGACGGGCTCGGACCTCCAGGCCATTTCCACCCGCGCGGTGCGTGAAGGCGACTTCTACCGGGTGAGCGGGGCGAAGACGTTCATCTCCAACGGCCACGTGTGCGACTTCCTCATCATCGCGGCGCGGACGGGGGACGCGAAGGGCCACGCCGGCATCTCCCTGCTGTGTGCCGAGGTCTCCGACACCACGCCCGGCTTCCAGCGGGGTCGCATCCTCGAGAAGCTCGGCGGGAAGGGCCAGGACACCACCGAGCTCTTCTTCGATGACCTGAAGGTCCCCGCGGTGAACCTGCTCGGCGGCGAGGAGGGCAAAGGCTTCATCCAGCTCATGCAGCAACTCCCCCAGGAGCGGCTGAGCACGGCGCTCATCGCCATGGCGAGCCTGGAGCGCGCCGTGGAGGTCACCATCGACTACACGAAGCAGCGGCACGTCTTCGGCAAGCCGCTTTTCGCTCTGCAGAACACGCGCTTCGAGCTGGCCGAGTGTGCGACCCTGAGGCGTGTCTGTCGCACCTTCATCGACGACTGCATCGAAGCCCACCTGGCGGGCAGGCTTGATGTGACAACGGCGGCCATGGCCAAGTATTGGGTGACGGACCAGGCCTGCATCGTCGCGGACCGGTGCCTGCAGCTGTTTGGCGGCTACGGGTACATGAAGGAGTACCCCATTGCCCACCTGTTCGCGGATACGCGAGTGTTGCGAATCCTTGCTGGCGCCAACGAGGTCATGAAAGAGCTCGTCGCCCGTTCCCTGTAGACCCCTTCCACCCACTCCTCCAAGGAGGCTCCTGGTGAGCCAAGAAGCTTTCATCTTCGACGCCGTTCGCACCCCTCGCGGCAAGGGCAAGAAGGGCGCGCTGCATGGGACCAAGCCCATCTCGCTGCTCGTCGGGCTGGTGGATGCGCTCAAGAAGCGCAACCCGGGCCTGGACCCGAAGCGCATCGACGACCTGGTGCTCGGCATCGTCTCCCCCGTGGGTGACCAGGGCGCGGACATCGCCCGGACGCTGGTGCTCGCGGCGGGCCTTCCCGAGACGGTCGGTGGCGTGCAGCTCAACCGCTTCTGCGCCTCCGGCCTGACGGCGGTGAACATGGCCGCGCAGCAGGTGCGCTCGGGCTGGGAGCACCTGGTCATCGCGGGCGGCGTGGAGAGCATGTCGCGCGTGCCCATGGGCTCGGACGGCGGCGCGTGGGCCATGGACCCCGCCACCAACTACGACACGTACTTCGTGCCGCAGGGCATCTCCGCGGACCTCATCGCGACGATGGAGGGCTTCACCCGCGAGGACGTGGACCGCTACGCCGCGCGCTCGCAGGAGCTGGCCGCGAAGGCCTGGGCCGGCGGGTACTTCAAGAAGTCCGTCGTCCCCGTGGTGGACCAGAACGGCCTCACCATCCTGGACCGCGACGAGCACATGCGCGCGGACACCACGGTGGCCTCGCTCGGCAAGCTCAACCCGTCCTTCGAGGGCATGGGTGAGATGGGCGGCTTCAACGCGGTGGCGCTGCAGAAGTACCACTCCGTGGAGCGCATCCATCACGTGCACACGCCGGGCAACTCGTCCGGCATCGTCGACGGCGCGGCGCTGGTGCTGGTGGGCTCGGAGCAGGTGGGCAAGTCGCTCGGCCTGACGCCGCGGGCGCGTATCGCCGCCGTCGCCACGTCTGGCGCGGAGCCGACCATCATGCTCACCGGTCCGCTGCCGGCCACGAAGAAGCTGCTCGATATCGCCGGCCTCACGCCGAAGGACATCGACCTCTTCGAGCTCAACGAGGCCTTCGCCTCCGTGGTCCTCAAGTACCAGAAGGACCTCGGCATCCCGGACGAGAAGCTCAACGTCAACGGCGGCGCCATCGCCATGGGCCATCCGCTGGGCGCCACGGGCGCGATGATTCTGGGCACGGTGGTGGACGAGCTGGAGCGCCGCAAGGCGCGCCGCGCGGTCGTCACCCTCTGCGTCGGCGGCGGCATGGGCGTGGCCACCCTCGTCGAGCGCGTCTGATTCCTTCCTCTTCTTTCGACACCCTTTCGAGCGAACCCATGAGTGAGCAAAGCACCATCCGCTGGGAACGAGACGCCGACGGCATCGTCATCTTGACGTTGGATGACCCGAGCCAGTCCGCGAACACCATGAATGCCGCCTACGTGAAGTCCATGCGTGCGGTGGTGGACCGTCTGGTCCAGGAGAAGAACAACATCACCGGCGTGGTCATCACCTCCGCGAAGAAGACCTTCTTCGCCGGTGGCGACCTGAACGACTTGCGCAGCGTGAAGAAGGAGAACGCGCAGCAGGTCTTCGAGCTGGGGCAGGAAATCAAGGCGCAGCTGCGGACGCTGGAGACGCTGGGCAAGCCCGTCGTCGCGGCCATCAACGGCGCGGCGCTCGGAGGTGGGCTCGAAATCGCGCTCGCGTGTCACCGACGCATCGTCGCGGACGTGAAGGGCGCGCAGATTGGCCTGCCGGAGGTGACGCTCGGCCTGCTGCCCGGCGGCGGCGGCGTGGTGCGCACGGTGCGGATGCTCGGCATCGTGGATGCGCTGATGAAGGTCCTGCTCCAGGGCCAGCGCCTCCGTCCGCAGGAGGCGAAGGAAGTCGGCCTCGTGCACGAGGTGGTGGAGTCGGTGGACGCGCTCCTGCCCGCGGCGAAGGCGTGGGTGAAGGCGAACCCGAGCGCGCAGCAGCCGTGGGACGTGAAGGGCTACAAGATTCCGGGCGGCACCCCGTCCAACCCGGGCCTCGCGGCGAACCTGCCCGCCTTTCCCGCCAACCTGCGCAAGCAGCTCAAGGGCGCGAACATGCCGGCGCCGCGCGCCATCATGGCCGTGGCCGTCGAGAGCACGCAGGTGGACGTCGACACCGCGTTCGCCATCGAGTCGCGCTACTTCACCGAGCTGGCCACCGGCCAGGTCGCGAAGAACATGATTCAGGCGTTCTTCTTCGACATGCAGCATATCAACTCGGGTGGCGGCCGTCCCAAGGGCTTCCCGCAGCACACGGCGAAGAAGGTGGGCGTGCTCGGCGCGGGCATGATGGGCGCTGGCATCGCCTACGTCTGCGCCAAGGCCGGCATCGACGTGGTGCTCAAGGACGTGAGCCTCGAGTCGGCCGAGAAGGGCAAGCAGTACTCGGTGAAGCTGGTGCAGAAGGGCATCGAGAAGGGCAAGGTCACGAAGGAGAAGGGGGACGCGCTCCTCGCGCGCATCGTCCCCACCGCGGATGCGAAGGCGCTCGCGGGCTGCGACCTGGTCATCGAGGCCGTGTTCGAGGGCGTGGAGCTGAAGCACAAGGTGTTCGCGGAGATTCAGGACGTCGTCGCTCCGGACGCGGTGCTGGCTTCCAACACCTCCACGCTGCCCATCACTCTTCTTGCCGAGGGCGTGAAGCGGCCGGCGGACTTCGTCGGCATGCACTTCTTCTCTCCGGTCGACAAGATGCCGCTGCTGGAGCTCATCGCCGGCAAGAAGACGAGCGATGCCACGCTGGCGAAGGCCATCGACATCGCGGTGCAGATTGGGAAGACGCCCATCGTCGTCAACGACAGCCGGGGCTTCTTCACCAGCCGCGTCATCGGCACCTTCCTCAACGAGGCCATCGCCATGGTGGGCGAGGGCATCTCTCCCTCGTCCATCGAGCAGGCGGGTCAGCAGGCGGGCTACCCCGCGGCGCCGCTCCAGTTGATGGACGAACTCACGCTGACGCTGCCGCGCAAGATTCGCCTGGAGACGAAGGCCGCCGTCGAGGCCTCGGGCCAGAAGTGGGCGGAGCACGGCAGCTACGCCGTCGTGGACGCGCTCATCGACCAGCACCAGCGCAAGGGCCGCTCCACCGGGGGCGGTTTCTACGACTACGTGGATGGCAAGCGCACCAATCTGTGGCCGGGGCTCGCCCAGCACTTCACGAAGCCGGGCTACACCATTCCCTTCGAGGACATGAAGGAGCGGATGCTGTTCGCCGAGGCCATCGACACGGTGCGGTGCTTCGACGAGGGTGTGCTCCGCTCCGTGGCGGATGCGAACATCGGTTCCATCCTCGGCATCGGCTTCCCGGCGTGGACGGGCGGCGTGGTGCAGTACATCAACGGGTATGAAGGGCCGACCGGCACGGGGCCTCGCGGCTTCGTCATCCGCGCGCGCCAGCTCGCGGAGCGCTACGGGAAGCACTTCCTGCCGCCCGCGTCGCTCGTCGAGAAGGCCGAAAAAGGCGAGTTCTTGAAGTAGCCCCACTCTCACAACAAGGAGCAGTCCGATGGCTCGGAGTCCCAGTCCCCTCGCCGCCGAGCCGTCGCCTCTGCTCGACGCGAAGTCCCTCGTTGAGAAGCAGCGCGCGTACTTCGAGACGCGCGTCACGCTCCCGCTGGAGTGGCGGCGGGAGCAGTTGCAGGCGCTGGAGCGGGCGGCGCGCAAGTACGAGGCGGAAATCCTCGCCGCCCTCAAGGCGGACCTCTCCAAGAGCGCGGAGGAGGCCTACCTGACGGAGGTGGGCAGCATCTACGGGGAGCTGAAGGGCGCCCTCAAGAACGTGAAGGCGTGGATGAAGCCGCGGAAGGGCTCGGCGCCGCTCGTCATCCAGCCGGCGCGGGCATACCAGTACGTGGAGCCGCTCGGCGTGACGCTCATCATCGCGCCGTGGAACTACCCCTACCAGTTGGCGATTGCGCCGCTCATCGGGGCGCTCGCCGCGGGCTGCACCGCCGTGGTGAAGCCCAGCGAGCTGTCGCCCGCGACTTCGAGCGTGCTCGCGCGGATGCTGGGCGAGGCCTTTCCACCGGAGGTCGTCTCCGTCGTGGAAGGAGGGGTGGCCGAGAGCCAGGCGCTCCTCGCGGAGCGCTGGGACCTCATCTTCTTCACCGGTGGAACCAGCGTGGGCCGCATCGTGGCCGAGGCCGCGGCCCGGCACCTCACGCCCACCGTGCTGGAGCTGGGTGGAAAGAGTCCCTGCATCGTCGACAAGAGCGCGGACCTCGAAGTCACGGCGCGGCGCATCGCCTGGGGCAAGTACGTCAACGCCGGACAGACGTGCATCGCGCCGGACTACGTGCTCATTCCCTCCGAGCTCAAGGGCCGCTTCGCCGAGCTGGTCCAGAAGGCCGTCACGGACTTCTACGGCGCGGATGCGCGCACGAGCAGCGACTACGGCCGCATCGTCAGCACCCGCCACTTCGAGCGCATCTCCGCGCTCGCGGGCCATGGCAGGGTCGCCTTCGGCGGCGAGCGCGACGCGGCCAGCCGCTACTTCGCGCCCACCGTCATCACCGATGCGCCGCTGTCGAGCCCGCTGATGCAGGAGGAGATCTTCGGCCCCCTGCTGCCCCTCGTCGACTGTCCGAGCGTCGATGAGGCCATCCGCTTCGTGCGCTCGCGCCCGAAGCCGCTCGCCCTCTACAGCTTCGCGCGCGACGCCGCGGTGAACGAGCGCGTCCTCGCGCAGACTTCGAGCGGCGGCGCCGTCACCAACGACGTGTGCGTGCACTTCGCCGCCGAGGGGCTTCCCTTTGGCGGCGTGGGTGAGTCGGGGCTCGGCGGCTACCACGGCCAGTCGAGCTTCGACGCCTTCAGCCACAAGAAGAGCGTGGTGAAGCGGCCCTTCGCGCTCGACATGAAGCTGCGCTACCCGCCGTACGCCGGGAAGCTCGGCCTCTTCAAGCGCTTCCTGTAACGGGCGGGCGCCAGGGGCGGCGGCGGGGCCTGCTCATCCCTCCGCCATCTGCCGGACTTCGATTTCGTTCACCTTCACGACCTCGCCGAAACGAATCGCCCAATCGATGGCGGCCGCCTTCGACGGCAGGTCGAGAATCGCGTAGCCGGCGATGAGCTCCTTCGACTCCGTGAACGGCCCGTCCATCACCGTGTACTTGCCGCTCTTGAATCGGATACGCGTGCCCTTCTTCGTGCTCGTGAGGCCTCCGGTTGCCTGGAGGACGCTCGCCTTCGTCATCTGGTCGATGAGCGCATCCAGCTTCGCCTTCGTATGCGGATCTGGCGGCGCTTCATTCTCCGCGCGCTCGTCCATCTTGTGCATCGCCAGGAAGCGGAGCGGCGCATCCTCCGGCTTCGGCATCATGCCGAGGTCCCACGCCTCGTTGACCGCGCCCAGGAAGAGCTCCACGTCGCCCAGCACGGCCGCGAGCTTGTCGCACCATGAGATTGCCTCCTCCTTCGAGCGCACGCGCATGAGCGCGAAGCCGGCCGCGAGCTCCCGGGCATCGGTGAAGGGGCCGTTCGTCATCGTCCGTTTGCCGCTCTTGTAGACGATGTGCACCCGCTGTGACGAAGGCTTGAGCCCTTCGCCCGAGACGAAGACCTTCTCCTTCGCGCCCTCTTCGATGAGCTTGCCGACGCCCTCGATGATCGCCGGCTCCGGCGGGAGACCCTTCTCCATCTCATCCGTCATCTTGTGCATGACCATGAATCGCATTGAGCTCACTCCTCGGTTCGAGCTCGACCCTGTGCCTCGCTCTGGAATCATGACGAATCAGCGTGCTCCGGATCGACACGCCCGCTGCCGTCCGCCGGGGAGCCATGCGGCGGCTCCGGTATCAAGTGTGAATCCGGCACGTCAAAGCGCCCAAGCTCGCTGGTAGAGCACCACGCGGTAGCCGTCCGGATCCTCGAAGGTCTTCCCGTGGACGTCCCAGTACGGGTTGCGCGAGCGCACGGGAGAGAAGCCCGCGGTCTGCATGCGGCGCACCCGGGCTTCCCACGCGGCGCGCTCCGGGATGTAGAAGACGAGCAGGTTCTCCTCCGAGGGCGCGCTCGGCGCGGCGTGTCCGCGCTCCACCGTGAACTCCAGGTGGTATGGCGCGCCCCGATGTCCGAGCATCACGCCGTCGAAGCCCGCGTGGTCCTCGAAGCCTCCGAGGACCTCGAAGCCCAGCCCTTCCTGGTAGAAGCGCACCACTTGCGCCAGGCTCCGTGTCGGCCTCGCCACGCGCAGCTTCATCGTCTCCGTGTCCATGCAGCAGCTCCCGCCATCGGCTCGCGCGAACGCTGGCGCCACGCGCGGCTCTCCCACGCCGGGATTTCACGTGGCATTCCTGCGCGCCCGGCCTCGTGAACCTTTACACGACGGGGGACACCTATCAGCGGACATGATGATGCGATGGAGGGAATCCAACGCATCATCGCGCCGTGCCAGATTCGTCGAGAGCATCCAGCCGTCTGTGGTGCTTCTGGCCGCCAGCCGGTGGGAAGTTCATACGAGGTATGGGATTACGTACCCGTTTCATTCTGGAGCACCTGGCATGGCCCTCGCGGCCTGCTCGGTTGGCCCCAGCGCTTCGGGCCACCCCAGAGCTCGTGGGGGTGCGCCCCAAGCACCCGGAGTGACCAGCCCGGGCGGCCGGGCGTCGCCCCCGAGGCGTGCGGGGCATGCCGGGTCAGCGCAGGCTCTGGAGGTCGATGACGAAGCGGTACTTCACGTCGCCCTTCTCCAGCCGCTCCAGGGCGGTGTTGACGTCCTGGATGCGGATGCGCTCGATGTCGGAGACGATGCCGTGCTCGCCGCAGAAGTCGAGCATCTCCTGCGTTTCCGGGAGGCCGCCCGCGCCGGAGCCGGAGAAGCTGGCGCGCCGGGAGAGCAGGGGCATGGCGGAGACCCGCAGCGGCTTCGCCGGGAAGCCCACCAGGACCAGGTGCCCGTCGCGCTTGAGCAGCTCCAGGTAGGCGTTGACGTCGTGGTCCGCGGAGACGGTGTCCAGGATGAAGTCCATCCGGTCCGCCTGGGCCGCCATCTCCTCCGGGCGCGTCGACACCACGACCTCGTGCGCGCCCAGCCGCAGCGCGTCCTGCGTCTTGCGCTCGGAGTGGGTGAACGCGACGACATGCGCGCCCAGCGCCCGCGCGAACTTCACGCCCAGGTGGCCCAGCCCGCCCAGGCCCACCACGCCCACCCGCTGGCCGGGGCCCACCTCCCAGTGGCGCAGCGGCGAGTACGTGGTGATGCCCGCGCACAGCAGCGGCGCCACCGCCGCCGGGTCCAGGTTCGAGGGCACCTTGAGGGCGAAGTGCTCGTCCACCACGATGGCCTCCGAGTAGCCGCCCTGGGTGACAGTCCTTCCATCCTTCTCCCGCCCGCCGTAGGTCATGACGTTGCTGACCCGGCAGTACTGCTCCAGGCCGTCCTGGCAGTTCCGGCAGGTGCGGCAGGAGTCGACCATGGTCCCCACGCCCGCCAGGTCGCCCACCTGGAGCTTCTTCACCTCGCTGCCCACGCGCACCACGCGGCCGACGATTTCGTGGCCGGGCACCAGCGGGTAGGGCGAGAAGCCCCAGTCGTTGCGAATCATGTGCAGGTCCGTGTGGCAGACGCCGCAGAAGAGGATTTCCAGCTGCACGTCGCGCGGGCCGGGCTCACGGCGCTCGAACTGGAAGGGGGCAAGGGGGGACCGGGCGTCCTGCACGGCATAGGCGCGAACGGGAATCATGGGCATGGCTCCTGGGGAAGGGTTTCCCTCGTGACGCGACGAAATATGGGGGCCGGAGCCCCACTGCGAAACGGATGGAATCCGCACGCACTCCGTAGGAAAACTGTCGAATGGCCTTCACGCCCCTCAATGCCCTGAGTGCCTTCCTCGTGGTGGGACGCCGGCTCAGCTTCGCGGCGGCGGCCCACCAGCTGGGCGTCTCACCGTCCGCGCTGAGTCAGTCGGTACGCCAGCTGGAGGCGCGGGTGGGCGTGCCGCTGCTCACACGCACCACCCGGAGCGTGGCGCTGACGGACGCGGGCCAGCGCCTGATGGAGCGCGCGGGACCCTCCGTGGAGCTGGCGCTGGAGGCGCTGCGGACAGTCACCGCCAGCGCGGGGGAGGTGACGGGGCGCGTGCGGCTGTCGGTGCCCCGAGTGGTGCTGGCGCCCATCATCACACCCATCCTGCTGCGCTTCGCCGAGCGCTACCCGCAGGTGGAGGTGGAGCTGCGCGTCGAGGACGGCTTCGTGGACATCGTGGCGGAGGGCTTGGACGCGGGCATCCGTCCGTCGGAGACGATTGCTCGAGACATGGTGCAGGTGCGGGTGATGAAGAAGCACCGCTTCGTCGTGGCGGGCGCGCCGTCGTACCTCAAGCGCAAGGGCGTGCCCCAGCGCCCGGAGGACCTGCTGGAACACGACTGCCTCAACATCATCCAGCCCTCCACCGGCTCGCGGTATGCGTGGGAGCTGGAGCGCGGGAAGAAGCAGTGGCGCATCCCGGTGCGCGGCCCGCTGCTCTGTACGGACGAACAGACATTGATTGCCATGGCGGAGGCGGGCATCGCGCTCATGTATGCCTTCGAGCCCACCATCGAGCCGCACCTGAAGCGCGGCACCCTGCGGCGGGTATTGGAGCCCTACGCGGCGCAGGTGGATGGCTTCTTCCTCTACTTCCCCAGCCGCGCCCAGGTGTCCCCCGCGTTCCGAGCCTTCCTGGACGTGGCCCGCGAGGTGACGGCCTCGGCACGTTGAGGGGAGACCTCTGTCGCGCGCGGCACATCTTCGCAGGCGGCGGGCCATTGAAAGTAGGTCAAGGTGTGTGAATGGCGCACCTCTTCGCCAGCGGGCGACACCCTGTGCAGAGCAGGGCGCAACTCCGGCTCTCACCTGCCGAGAATCTGCGCATGAGAGTCCTCGCGTCCGCCCATCACGCTGCCCCGGCTCACCACCACGGCTCGAAGTCGAAGGGCCCGACTGACTTCAAGATCGGCTCGTTCAACGTCCTCGGCGCCAGCCACACCGCGCCCGGTGGGAACAAGGCGTCCCGCCCCTCCGGCGTAGAGCGGATGAAGCTCGCCGCGCAGGTGATCCAGAAGCACAAGCTGGACGTCGTCGGCTTCCAGGAGTTCGAGAAGAGCCAGCGCCAGGCGTTCATGCACGACACCAAGCACGAGTTCGAATTGTACCCGGGCAAGCACGGGGGCGCGGACCCGGTGAACTCGATTGCGTGGCGCAAGGACAAGTTCGAGTTCGTGAAGGGGACGCACGTGACCGTCCCGTACTTCGAGGGCAACAAGAAGCAGATGCCGGTGGTGCTGCTGAAGGACAAGGAGACCGGGCAGAAGGTGTGGGTGATGAACGTCCACAACCCGGCCGACACCAAGAAGCACCCGGACAATGAAAGAAACCGCGACATCGCGACCGCGAAGGAGATCGCGTTCATCAAGCACCTGGAGAAGACGACCGGCCACCCGGTGATCTTGACGGGTGACATGAACGAGAAGGCGGAGGCCCGGCAGCACATCACCAAGGGCACCGACATGAAGGCGGCGATGAACGGGAAGAACCCGCACTCGCACCAGGTAGGAATCGACTGGATTTTCGGGTCGCCCAGCGTGCACTTCGACGGCTACGACCGCGATGTCAGCAAGAAGGTCCGGCGCGCGAGCGACCACCCGCTGATCTACAGCAACGTGCACATCCCAGCTGACAAGAAGAAGTAGCGCCCCCCTCGTGTGGCTGCCGCTCTGCCCCCTCTTGGGGGCACCGCGGTCGAGCCCGCGCTCGTCGTCGTGCGTGCGTCGATGGCCGAGCGGCGTCGGACGCTGGCGTTCTGGGCGACGTGGGGCGTGACGACCAGGTGCCGGCAGTCGGCCACGAAGTCCTTCGTGTCGTAGCCCTTGTCCGCTCCCACGGTGACGCGTCGAGTGCCCGGTACCGCCTCGTGCAGCATGCCAATGGCCGCATCCCGCTCCGCGGTGCCCGTGGCCTCCAGCAGGCGCAGGTCGATGAGCAGCCCGTGCCGGTTCTCCATCAGCCCATTGAGGCAGTAGCTCAGCTTCGCTTCCTTCCCGTCCCCCTTGCGCATCAGCTTCGCCTCCGGGTCCGTCTTCGACTCGTGCGTGGCGTTGCTTCGCTTCTGGCCGTGGAAGTCCACCGTGCTGAAGTGCTCGCTGCTCGTCAGCCCCGCCCGCTGCGCCTGGCCCACGACGGCCGCGAAGAATTGCCGGGCGACGTCATGCTCCAGCAACAGCGTGCGGTTGACCGAGAAGGTGCTGTGGTCGAACGACACCTCCTCGATGCCCATGTCGAGGAACCAGCGGAAGAGGAGGTTGTAGTCGAGTTGCTCGCAGAAGAGCCGCTCGCCGCGCACCGAGTAGAAGGCCATCAGCAGCGAGGCCTTCAGCAACTGCTCCGGCGGGATGCTGGGGCGGCCCATCCGGCTGTACATCCGGTCGAACGTCGGGGAGAGCGCCGCCAACGCCGCGTCGGCCATGTCCTTCACCCGGCGAAGCGGATGGTCCTTCGCGACGCGCTCCCTCGGGCTCCTCAGGCTGAACATCGTCGTCTGCTGCTTGGGAGTCCCACGCATCGCGTCCTCCGATGCGCGTCTCCTCTCATGAGTAGGGGCGGGGTGTCGATCCCCCGCCCCTCAGACTTTCTCAACCGCCTGCTAGTGCGTGCTCAGCACGGCGATGTCGCAGGAGGTGAGCTCGCGGCTGTAGGTCCGGACATCGTCGAACGAAGCCGGAATGCTGGGGAAGGTGCCCATGCAGGGCAGCCTGCGGCCGATGCGGAACGAATTGGCGCCCGTGAGGTTTGTCGGCGCGGCGCTGGTCGAGGAGCCGACGAGCACGCCGTCAATGTACACTTTGAGCGAGGTCCCGCCGCGGGTATAGGCGACGTGGTGCCAGCTGCCGTTGTTGAGCGGCGACGGAGAGACGTTGACGCCTGCACCATTGGTGCCTGCCGCGTTCTCGTAGATCTCGAGCGACGCTGTCGAGGTGCTGCCGTTGAGCCTTGCCGAGAGGTAGTTGCCTGCGCTCCCGGCCACCCGGTTCCCGATGAGATCTCCGCTGCCGGGGCCGTTGAAGGTCGTCTTCAGCCAATAGCTCACGGTGAAGGCGGCCGTCCCGAATTGCCCGGGCGCGAGGCCGAAGTCGACGTGGGCGTTGAGGTCGCACTGCTGGGTGGGCGTGAGAGTGATAGCACTGGAGCCGTCGAAGCTGACCGTCCGCGACGCCGAGCTGCCGAGCGTTCCGTTCGACGTCCCCGCCGAGTCCAGGGCCGTGCTACCGCTGTCCTCGTCGAAGGTCCACCGATGGGCCAGGTTGTTGGTCGTGTCGGCGGCCGGGGTGCCGGAGCAGACCCCGTCCTGGCAGGTGTCCGGCTGGGTGCAGGCGTCGCCGTCGTTACACGCCGTTCCGTTGGGGGCTATCGGATGAGAGCACTGCCCGGTCGATGGATCACAGGTGCCCGCGATGTGGCACGCGTCGAGAGGCGCGCAGACCACCCCCGCGCAGAGGTCGGGCTCGCAGGTGTAGCTCCCGGGAGTGTTGACGCAGATTTCACCCGGCTGGCAGTTCGCAGTCCCGTTGGTGCACTCGTCGATGTCGGTGCAGACGCTCGGCTGTCCCGTGCAGGTGTAGCCCGGCTCTACTTCGCAGACGCTGTTGCAGCCGTCTCCAGAGAGTTGATTGCCGTCGTCACAGATTTCGAATCCGCCCAGCACCCCGTCACTACAGATGGGCCGCAGCGACGTCTCCACCGCGTCCACCAGGTAGAGCGCGACCGCGCCCTTCAGGCGCACGTAGCGATAGGGCTTGTTCCCCGGGTACGTCGCCACCGCCACATGCGTCCCCAGGCCCAGCTCCACCAGGTGCAACGAGCTGGAGCCAATGAGCGTCCCATCTGCCTTCAGGAAGTCCACCTGGGCCACCAGCGCCAATGACAGGCCCTGGTAGTAGACGCGCAGGTCGCCGGTGCCTTCCTCGCCCTGGCCCAGGTCCAGCACCAGCGCCGCGTTGAGCAAGCCCAGCAGGGTCGCGGCCTGCCCGTCCGGAGCGCCCAGCGCCGCGCTCGCGTTGAGCACCGTCGCCGTGGTGCCCGACCCCACAGCGTCCGCATACGGGTCCCACGTCAGCGAGGCTTCCGGGCTCGTACGCGTCAACGCTGCATCACCTCCTCGCAACGCCCCATCGCTTCCGGGACGTACACCTTCGTCGAGAGGCTCCACACCGCAAGACCCCAGTAACAATGCCAACGTCGCTCCCAGCCCCCGCGACAACAGCGCACCTGCACGGTTTCTCATTGGATGTCTCCCTTCATGGAATGAATCGCACCACTGCTCACAACAGACAGAGTCCAGCCCCGCGCCCGTCTCCGAGCGACTGGCAGACGTCGCTGCTCGGTGTATTCACACACACCCTATTCGCGGAGCACGTGTGCCTCCCCAGCGCGCACTCGTCCTTGATGGGCTTCCCGGGCCCCCGAATGGCGACGCAGCGATAGGGAAAGCACCGCACACGCCAAGCCGCTTCCAATGCGCTTCATGAAGTCTCCATCCCCGAGTCGGGAAGGAGCTCGACATGAGTCCTCACGCCCCCGACGAAGTGGCTGGCAGACTATTCTTGAATTTCAAGCTTCCAGACTCACAGACCACAACTACACTGCAAGTGCTACTGGGTCAACAACGCTGGACTTCGGGTGCGGCGCCAGCGCGGCGCTGCGGCCCCGGGTGGTGCCCAAGTCCGAGGCGCTAGTGGAGTGTCCACGAAGTTGGGCTTGCCCGATTTCGTGGACAGGTTCGTCAAGCTGCCGCACTTCGGGTTGAGGCGTTCCGCTCGTACTCCTTGGGGCTGACGGTGGATGTCCGGCGCAGGGCGGTTGAGCAACGCCATGTTCAGCGCGGAGAGCATGAGCTGGCGGTCGATGGTGTCGGCTAGAGTCTTCCGGACGGCGCACACCGTACGCGCCGGCAGGAGGGTCATTCCTTGTCAGCGACTCGCTGTGCCGTGGGACTGCTGCTGCTCTGGGCGTGGGGCTCCGCGCGGGCGCAGTCCTCGCCGTCCCTTCCCTACCGCCACGAGTCGTGCTCGGAGAACGGACGGGTCTGTCTCATCATCGAGCAGCTGGACACCGAGAGCGCGACGCTCACCCTGCGCACCACGGCGACCTCCGAGCTCACGGTGACGCTCGACGCGGAGGTGGAGAACGTGGAGCTCTCGACTCCGCTGCCTGTCACCGCCGTGTTCGAGGGCTCGCAGACGAAGACGTTGGTGCGGCTGAGGCGCGCGAAGCGGGGGCTGGCCTGGCGGTACAAGAACGTCCACTACAACTGGAACTGGGGCACCGCCCGGGCGCGGCACGACGACTCCGTCCTCTACCGGCTGCCCTTCGAGCCCAACCACGCCGTCCGCGTGATTCAGGGCTACGACGGCGGCATCAGCCACACCGGCCCCATGCGCCACGCGCTGGACTTCGACCTGCCGGAGGGCTCGCTGGTGCGCGCCGCCCGCGACGGCGTCGTGGCGGATGCCATCCACACCTTCAAGACGGCCGGCACCGACAAGAGCTACCGCGAGCGGGACAAGGCGAACCGGGTGTTGGTGCGCCACGCCGACGGGACGTTCGGCTACTACGGGCACCTCAAGCCGGGCGGAGTCTTCGTGCGGGAGGGCCAGTCCGTCACCGCCGGGCAGCCGCTGGGTATCTCCGGCAACACCGGCTACTCGCGCGGCCCGCACCTGCACTTCGAGGTGCGCACGGCGGTGGACGGCACGCAATGGCAGACATTCCCCGTCCGCTTCACCACCCAGCAGGGCCGGGGTCTCACGCTGGAGCAGGACAAGTCCTACTCCGCCGCGCGCTGAGCGTGCCGGCCTCCGTGAGGCGCTCGCGGCGGAACGGACTCGGTGCAACTCCAATCGGTGGCGTGGGCTCACCCACCGCGGCCTGGATGCGCGCCTCCCGCATGACCTGGAAGGCGCGCATCAGGGACCTCATGGTTTCAGCTCAGTACACCACCACCGAGGCATAGATGCTGGTGCCGCTCGTGTAGGCCACCAGGGCGCCGCCATTGGACGGAAGCGCCGCGACCGCGGGCGCGGCGCCCTGCGCCACCGTCCTGGCATCCGCGGCCGAAATCGTGGCGGCCCCCACGAGCATCCGGTCCAACTGGACAGCGCCCGTCGTCAACTGAGAGGCGACATAGGCGTTGCCGATGGCGTCCGCGTCAATCGACCGGAAGGGACCGGGGCCGATGTTCGTGGGGAGGCCCGTCACCTGGGTGCTCGTCCCAGGCGCCGACACCGGGATGACGTCCACGTTGTTGTCCCCAAAGGTGCCCGTGACGTAGATGAACCCGTTGGAGCCCGTCCAGTCCGAGTAGAAGGCCTGCCCCGGCGGGGAGCTCAGCGGGCCAAAGCTGGTCGCCTGGTCGCTGCTGCGGCGGATGCGGAAGGAGGGGTCGTCGCTCACCGAGAAGATGTCTCCGCTGATCTTGTCCACGATGACGTCGTGGTAGATGTTGGACTGGTCCGAGTCCGTCCCGCTGAAGTCGCCCGCGCCTCGCGCGAAGTTCCGGAGGACGCGCACCCCCACGCTGCCTCGCGTGCCGGAGATGTAGAGGGCATCGCCCATGGAATCCAGGCTGACGGTGGGGCCGGCCACCGAGGACAGGATTCGCGGCGCCTCCCAGCTCGCCCCCGCGTCGACGGTCCGGGTGAAGAACAGCACGCCCGGGGCCGCCGTCGCCGCGACATAGGCGACCCCCGTGGGGCCGCCTTCAATCGCGACCTCCGCCGCGCCGGTGATGCCCAGGGGGGTGGGCCCCACCCAGGTCTGGCCACGGTCCACGCTCACGCTGACGTGGACCGCGCCACCGCATTTCATGACGACGTAGAAGCGCCCCAGCGCATCCACCGCCACCTTGCGCCCCGTGTTCGAGTTGGCCGTGCTGCAGCTCAGCGTCCCGCTGATGAGCGTGGGGGGCACGTTGGAGAAGGCATCCAGCTGGCACGCGGCGTCACAGCCATCCCCGGGGGTCGTGCCGCCATCGTCGCACTGCTCTCCCGTCGTGCTGTCCACCAGGCCGTCGCCGCACACCTCCACGCCCCGGCAGTCCGCCCGGCAGCCGTCCCCCGCGACGCGGTTGCCGTCGTCACACACCTCACCCGAATCGATGTAGCCGTCGCCGCAGACAGGCGGCCCCCTGACGGTGATGCTGACGGTGGCGACGGCGGAGGTGAGCGAGCCGTCGCTGGCCGTGAAGGTGAAGAGGTCCGCTCCCTGGAAGTCCGCGGCCGGCGTGTAGATGAGCTGGGCGCCCGTTCCGGACAGCGTCCCATGAGCGGGGGCCGTGAAGCTGAACGTGAGCGCATCTCCGTCCACATCCGTGGCCGACACCGTGATGGGGGTCGTCGTGTTGTAGCTCACCGTCACCGCGGCAGAGGCGGCCACGGGCGCGTCGTTGACCGGTTGGACCGTGACTGTGACGGTGGCCGTCACCTGATTCTCACCGTCGGAGACGGTGACCTGGAACGTGTCCTCTCCGGAGAAGTCCCCAGCCGGGGTGTACGTCACCGACGGGCCCGTCCCCGTGAGCGTGCCGTGGCCGGGCGTGGTGAAGGTGTAGGTGAGCGCGGCGCCCTCCGGGTCCACCGCGGTGAGGGTGATGTCCAACGGGGTGTCCTCAGGGGTGGTCCCGTGGAAGTCCTCCACCGTGGGCGCCCAGTTGTCGTCACAAACGCTCGGCGAGCCCCTGCAGGTGTAGCCCGGCTCGATTTCGCAGACGCTGTTGCAGCCGTCACCCGACAGCATGTTCTTGTCGTCGCAGACCTCGGGGCCCTGAAGGATGCCGTCGCCGCAGAAGACGCACGTGCCCGTCCCCAGCTTCGTCGTCTCGACCGCGTCCACCTGGTAGGTGGTGCCCGAGGCCCCCTTCACCTTCACCAGCCGGAAGGCCGCGCTCTTCGTGTACGGAACCGTCGCCACCAGGCGCCCCTGCTCCGTCCCCGTCTTGCTGACACGCCCCGTCGCCAGCAGCACCCCGTCCGCCCGGAGGAACTCCACCGTGGCCCGGGTCGGCGCACCTCCCACGTAGTACAGCTTCAGCGACTCCAGGCCCTCCTCTCCGGTCCCCATGTCGAGCGTCAACGTCGCCGCCCCCTGAAGCGTCGCCACCATGCCGTCCGGGGCACCCACCGCGTTGTCCTGGTCCGTCACCCGGTTCGTCGCCCCGTCCAGCACCGAGTCCGCGTAGGGCTCCACGGGCCCGCTCGGGTCCCCATTGGTTCCACACGGATTGCCACCGGCCCTCGACGTCAGTTCTCCAAGCGGCGGCCCTTCCTGCTCTCCGGGTCCGGAGCTCGCTCCGCAGCCCCCCAGCAGAGACACCGCCAATGCGCCACCCGCCAGTGCACCCAGCTTCCACTGCCAGCTTCTCGTCATGATGGTCGTCCCCAAGATTCTCAATGTCTGCTCAAGTAAAAACACGCAGGAAGGGCCCGGCGCCCCCAAGGCGCCTTTGTCCTCGCCTCGCCCCCCCCAGCGAAATTGAATTGCACCGGCGGTATGACTTTGGCTCGCCAATCTGTAATTAATCGTGCGGGTTGATTTGAACCCAGACCGCGTCACGGTTTCCCCCGAGGTCTCTCTCACCCCTCCCGTGGGGCCGATGTGAAAGGAGCCCGATGGGCCCTTGGACGGTCGGGCTCGGCGCGGAAGACGGGTGTTTGTCATTGCCACCCCGCGAACCGGCACCCCTGCTCGTATGTGATAGGGATTGGAGCGGTGCTGTTGCTGGCTCAGTCTGGAAGTTCCCTTGACTCATTTCCGGCGTTCGTGACACGCAGGTGGGAAGAGGACTGCCCGCCATGTCCACCCTCCAGCTGCTCTACAATGACCTGAAGGACGCGCTCTCGACGAGAGCGGCGATTTCCCTCAGGACGCTCGGAACGAAGCACCTGGAGGAAGCACTGCCCGAGGTGGTGGCGCGGGGTCATGACGAATTCCGGCTCGAAGGCGTGAAGAAGGAGCGCCCGCCCCCCAAGCTGCTCCGGGAGATTTTCGGAGAGCCGGAGCAGGCGCGGGGCTCCGGGAGCGCGCAGCAGGTGGGAGAGGACCTCGGCGTGCGAATCCGGGTGGAGGAGGAGGAACTCCCCGACGAGCGGCCCGAGCCTCCGCCCGTGACCATCTTCGTGGAGACCCGCGACAAGCAGGGAGCACTCCGGCGCCTCCGGCGCAAGTACGGCACGGAGCTCGAGCGCGTGGTGTTCAAGGGGACCTTCGGCAACGGGCTGCGCATCCAGGGCACGGCCTGGCAGTCCGAGCGCGGCGTCGAGCTGTGCACCCGCATCTCCGGCTTCCAGGAGCCGACGCTCGACTTCTTCAATGGCTACTTCCGCCATCCCTATCTCGGCGAGCTCACGAACGTCGCGCTGAGCGACCACGAGCTGGTGGCCTCGACGGCGGACATGCGCATCCAGACACGCTACGCGCGGGTGAAGGCGAAGCGGGGCATCCTCTTCCACTGCACGCTGACGATGCCCCCGCACCTCGCCGCGCTCGTGGACGTGCCGACCGAGGGCAAGAAGCTCACGCTCTTCGGGTGGCTCCCCCATGACGCGGACGAGACGGTGAAGTTCTTCACCGCGCCGCTCTTCAAGCTGAAGGTCGGCTCGCTCCAGCTCGAGCGGGGCTACTTCAAGGCCACCTGCGGCGAGGGCCTCATCGACGGAGAGCGCTCCGTGCCGGACGAGGATGACGACGGCTACCGCGAGGTGAAGTTCGAGCTCTACGGCCTCAAGACGCTGGGCTCCCAGGAGCGCCTCTTCTACGGCGATGTCCCCGCCGAGCACGAGTCGCTGCAGCTCCGCATGAGCACGAGCATGAAGAAGGATTCCGCGGTGCCCGTCGCGGAGCTGGACGCGCTCATGGGCGGCAACTCCTTCTGGCGCGACGTGCTCCCGGCCTCCTGGCGTCCGACCACCGCGAAGGTCCGCCGGTACAACCAGAACACGCAGCTGTCCGACGGCCTCACCGCGAGCACGCTGTGCGAGCTCCGCATCGGAAACCTGGTCACCCGGGACGGAAGGCTGCGGTTCGCCCGCATCAGCCTCCGGTGGGTCGTCGGATTCCCGGATGACCCGTCGCTGACGAACGTCTTCGTCGAGGGCGAGGCGAAGCTGCATTACTTCCGTGAGGGGACGAACGTCTTCGACGAGCCGCTCGACGCGAGCATCTCCTTCACGCCGGCCCATGCCATCACCGCGCTGCGCGAGGCCATGCCCGCGGAGGCCTACACGGAGATGTGGAGGACACTGGGCCGCCAGGACCCGCCCGTCGTGCGGCGGCCGATGCACGTCCGTTTCCGCATCGCGCAGGGTGGCATCACACTGGAGTCATGGACGGCCCAATGAGCCGGCCTGAACGCATCAGGAGCGCCGCATGCCCACCCTGAACATCCTCTCGTGGAACATCAAGGACTTCGCGGGCAACCGCTACACCAAGCACGGCAACACCATCCTCAACACCATCTACTCGACGGCGGGTGCCCGGCTCTTCGACATCATCGTCGTCGTGGAGCCGCTCACGAAGATGGTCAAGTTCTCGCACGGTGACGTCGTCACCGAGGGCGCGGGGCTCGACGGCATCCTCGCGCTCTACTTCGGGCTCGCGGCGAAGCACCCCGCGTGGCGCGTCGTTCCCCTGCGCGCGTCGGCGGACCCTCCGAAGTCCGACATGATTGGCGTCTACTACTTCTCCGAGGTGGTCGACTTCACGGGGCCGGACAACATCGTCGGCCCCACCGCCATCGTGACCAAGACGGTGACGCCCACCCACCACAGCCTGCCCTGGGGCGCGACCTCGACGAAGGCGGGCAAGGTCGCCTTCGAGGACACGGGCGGCACCGACGTCGACTTCTTCGGGCGCAATCCCTACCTGGTGGAGTTCAATACGCCCGAGCGCACCGCGCGGAAGTTCTCCGTCGACGTCAAGGCGCTGCCCGGTCCGAACCTCGACATCTTCACGGGCTCGCTCCCCGACGCGGTGGATGCGCACCCCTACCGCTTCACGCTCCAGGCCTGCGGCGGCACGCCTCCATACGTCTGGAGCAAAGAGGGGACGTCGGCCCTGCCCGCGGGGCTCGACTTCGTCGGTGGCGTCCTGAGCGGGACGCCCACGGTGACGGGCGCGTTCCACCTGGACGTGAAGGTGGCGGACGGCGCCGGCAACGACGTGACGAAGAGCATTGCCCTCACGTCACGCGCCGTCACCGGCGGGCTCGTCTTCGAGACGGCCGCGGCCCTGCCGGACGCCGTCGAGGGACAGCCCTATGACGTGCTGCTCGTCACCAGCGGCGGCACGGGGGCCCGGAGCGTCATCCACGCGCCCCAGAAAATCACCGACAAGCTCCCCGTCGGCTGCAGCGTCGCCACCGACGGGGCCTTCGTCTGGGCCGCGCCCACCGTGAAGAAGCTCGAGTTCGACACCAGCGTCGCCGACTCGACGGACCGGGGCTTCGTCGTCGTGGGGCTCCACGCGCCGCCCCAGGCGCGCGCGCCGGAGAACTCGGACGCCGTGAACAACATCGCCCTCATCCGGGACATCCTCCCGCCCCTGCGCACCAAGCCGGTTGTCATCGTCGGCGACTTCAACACCTGCCCGCTCGTCCCCCAGTGCCGCGTCCTCGTGAAGCCCGGCAAGAAGAACGACCCGGACTACAAGGACACCACGCACCCCGTCGCGGAGAGCACCGCGCTCAACGCCCTCACCCTGGCGGGCTTCACCTCCCACAAGACGATGGTTCGCAGCAGCCTCAAGGCAGCCAAGGGCGCGGGGGAGGCCGCCTACTATTACGTCGCGACGAAGCAGCCCCCCGCGCCCAACATCACGCTGGACCACCTGACGACGCATGCCTTCGACCACATCCTCACGATTGGCTTGCCGGGCGGCGCGGTGACCAACGTGGCCACGGTGGACCTCGTGGCCCTGGACCCGGGCTTCGTCGCCGCGGAGACCGACGCGAAGAACAAGAAGCCGAGCCCCATCAAGGGCATCTGCAAGAAGTACCTGTGGACGGAGGGCGTCAGCGACCACTACCCGGTGAAGCTCAGCATCACCCTGTGAGGGGCGCGGCTCACTCCTCGCTGTCTGCGTCGTCGGACGAGGCGGTGGGCCGCACCCAGTAGAGCAGCGGCGCGTCCTTCGCCGTCTCCTTCGCGGGGGACTTCGCGGCCTGCGCGCCCTGCTCCTGCTCCACGACGCGCAGCAGGAAGCGCGGCGTCCCGTCCACCGCCGGCTCGAGTGGCTCGACGGTGGCCGTCAGCTTGGACGCGTCCGCGTCCACGTCCGCGAAGTGCACGCGCCCGGACGCGTTCGTCGTCTTCCGGGCCTGCGCTCCGGCCGGGAAGTCGAGCACGCACTCGGTGTCGCGGATGGGCTCGCCGTTCGCGTGACGGAACACCAGGTCCAGGTAGGGGAGGGGGCAGCTCGTCACTGGCGACGCGGGCCACGTCAGGTCGTCCCGCTGCGCCGCGCGGTCCAGCGCCTCGAAGGACTCGGCCCTGGACGGGCCGAGCGGAAACTCCTCGATGACGGCGTTCAGGTCATGGGACTCGACGAGGGTCCGCGTCTCCAGGTGGCTCATGGGCTCTCAGTCTCCATCCTTGCGCAGCTCGCTCCGGGAGAGGGCGACGAGCTCCTCGATTTTCTCCCCGGGCGTGAGCGGCCCGTGGAGGACGGCGGAGAACGCGGGGCGCTGCGAGAAGCCGTCTCCCAGCGCGAGCGCCACGTTGACGTAGCGGAGCCACTGCTCCTGCGTCTCGAAGCCCTGGCCGCGGGCCTCGTCGGACAGGCGGCGGACGCGGGCGCGCAGGTCGTCCCGTCCGGAGGCGGCGAGGATGCTCGGCCAGTGCTCGGCCACGAGGTCCGTGGCCTTGTCGAGGTACAGCTCGTAGCGCCCCTGTGCGAGCGTGGCCACCTGCGCTGAACGGACCACCAGCATGCGTCGGAGCCTACGCGCCGCCGTTTCATACCGTCAACGCGGCCCCGGCGCTCAGGAGTGGGCTGCCTTCCCCACGTTCGGTTCGCTGGGGGGAAAGGACCGGCCCCTTTCGAGCCAGAAGGGTTCCTGCCTCCAGGCGCTCATTCAATCTGATTTATTTTTCGTGGGATGGCGGAGAGGTCGGGCCCTCATGGAAGGGCTTAACGCCGACTCTCCCCCAGACAGCGCCCCTGGCGCAGGATGAACATCCCCATGAAAGTCGAAGGCTGGCTGAATCCCCGTACGTGGCTGTCAGGTCTGTCATTGGCGCTGCTGCTGAGCGGCACCGGCTGCGGTTCTGAGGACCCGATTGCAGGCACGCAGGAGGCGCCCACGCAGGAGGCGTCCCTCATCACGCCCTTGGCGCGACCCAACTTCCAGGCCCCCTTCCCCTGCGGGCAGTCCTGGACGTACAGCCACCACAGCGCCGAGGTGCGGCGCGCGCTCGACTTCGTGAACAATGGAGGGGGCACCAACGGCCAGCCGCAGCTCGCCTCCGCGGCAGGCTATGCCACGCGCCACTTCGAGTCCGGCGGCGCGGGCAACTACATCAAGATCGACCACGGCGGCGGATGGATGACGTACTACTTCCACCTGTCGGCCTACTCGGTGCCGAGCGGCACCCAGGTGGCGCAAGGCCAGCAGATTGGCGTGACGGGGAGCACCGGCGCGAGCAGCGGGGCGCACGTCCACTACGAGCAACTGCTCAACGGCGTGGGCCAGGACATCGTCCTCAACGGCGTGTCGCTCGCGCCCTATCCCGGCAGCTACGGCTCCAGGAGCATCACCAGCAACAACTGCTCCACTTGCGTGCTCAAAGGGGACATCAAGGCGAAGTACGACGCGGTGAACGGCCCGGCGCTGCTGGGCAGGTGCCTGGCCGGTGAGCTGTCCACGCCGGACGGGGTGGGCCGCTTCAACCACTTCGAGCGCGGCAGCATCTACTGGACTCCGACGCTCGGCGCGCACGTGGTCGTGGGGCAGATCAAGCTCAAGTGGGAGCAGCTGGGCTGGGAAGTCGGCGTGCTGGGCTACCCCCTCACCGATGAGCTGGCGACGCCGGACGGGCGCGGCCGCTTCAACCACTTCGAGCGCGGCAGCATCTACTGGACGCCGGAGCTGGGGGCCTGGGAAGTCCACGGGGACATCCGGGCGAAGTGGGAGCAGCTGGGCTGGGAGCGCAGCGCGCTGGGTTACCCGAAGACGGGGGAGTTGGCGACGCCGGACCAGACGGGCCGCTACAACCACTTCGAGAATGGGAGCATCTACTGGACGCAGGCGACGGGAGCGCACGAGGTGCGCGGACTCGTGCATGCGAAGTGGGCGGAGCTGGGGTGGGAGAAGAGCTACCTGGGCTACCCGGTGACGGACGAGCAGGGGGCGCCGGACGGGGTGGGGCGCTTCAACCACTTCCAGAAGGGAAGCGTCTACTTCACGCCGGCGACGGGAGCACATGCGGTGGTGGGCGACATCAACGCGAAGTGGGTGGCGCTGAGCCGTGAGGCGGGGCTGCTGGGCTACCCGCTGACGGACGAGACGAAGACTCCGGATGGGGTGGGGCGCTTCAACCACTTCCAGAATGGAAGCATCTACTGGACGCCGGCGACGGGAGCGCAGGAGGTGCACGGCCCCATCCGGGACAAGTGGGAGTCCATGGGCTGGGAGGCGGGAGCGCTGGGCTACCCGGTGCGGGACGAGTACGCCGTCACCGGTGGACGTGAGAGCGAATTCCAGAAGGGCTTCATCACCCTCAACACCACCACCGGCGCCGTCACGGTGCGCATGAAGTAGCAATCCCCTGAAGTTGCCCCGTGCTTCGAGTAGGAATCGAAGCCGCCCGTGCGGCTTCGATTCCCGAACCGTGAAGGAACGGGTGCGGTACACGAGGACGTGACGAATGCAGGCAACGAGAAGGCAGTTGACCCTGTTTGTGCCGGGGCCCCTTGCCGCGGAGATCGAGGCGGTCCGGCACGTGGTTGACCCGATACAGAAGCGGCTCATTCCTGCTCACGTGACACTGTGCAGGGAAGATGAGCTCGGCAGGCTTTCCGAGATGGAGCTCGACGCCCGCCTCCTGTCGCCTCACTTGAAGCCAGTGACTTTGCGGTTTGGAGAACCGGAAGCCTTTCATGGCCATGGAATCGTGATGTACGGCATTGAAGGGCTCGAGGACTTTCGTTTTCTACGCCAGACGATACTTGGGGCCTTGGACCTGAAGCCGCAACGGCCCCACATCACGCTCGCTCATCCTCGCAACCCACAGGCCCCGGGCAACTCGTTGGACCGTGCCGCGGGACTGCGCACCCTGCCGCCAATCAATTTCAATACGCTCTGTCTCATTGAGCAGGTCATGGGCAGTCCATGGCAGGTGCTTCGCTCGATTGAACTGTCGGCCTCATAGGGAAGAGATGGCCTACCTGCGGCTGCCGGAAAGCTGAATCCAGCGGGGCACCGAGCCACGCTCAGGGCTGGCCCGGGCGCCAGTGCGTCACGGTGACGACGGGCGAGGTGCTGCTGGAGGCGTCCGCCGGAGTGGAGAGCGAGTCGAGCTCCTGTGTCTGCTGGCGGAGCTGCGCGTCCAGGAACCGGAGCGTGTCGTCGGCACTGGCGGCCCAGCCTCGCGCCGTGCTCGTGGCCCGTCCCCCGGGCGCGAGCGTGGGAGCCACGGCGGTGGCGGCGCCGACGCTGGTGAAGTCGAGGTGCCTGAGCCCCGTGATGCGCACGAGCCACCGGTCCGCGCCGCGCAGGGAGCGCACGAGGTCGAAGTCGGGCACCACCGCCGCGTCGCCCTGTTGGTAGAGGTGGAGCAGCGGCACGCGGAAGTCGTCCAGGCGAAAGCCGGTGAGGCCGGCGAGCCACTCTTTGCCCTGGCGGTTGGCGATGCCACCGTCGAGGCTGACCAGGGCGGACGTCTCGGGGTGCTCGCGCGCGAAGAGGAAGGCCGCGCGGGCTCCGAAGCTGTGCCCCACGAGCGCGACGCGCGAGGTGTCCACATGCGTGTCGGCCTTGATGGCGTCGAGCGCACGCACCAGCTCCCGGGCCTGGCCCCGCGCGATGGCGAGGACGTTCTCGTTCTCCAACGGCGGCGCGAGGTGCGCGGGGAAGGGCGTGGTGGCCACGATGTAGCCGTGGCTCGCGAGGTACTCGGCCAGCACCGCTTGATGGTGGGCGGAGTGGAAGCGTCCCTGCGCGATGAGCACCAGCGGGAAGCGGCCCGGTGCCGGAGCGGCTCCGCGCGCCGCGAGGACGTCCGCGTTCAACCACGCCGACACGGCGGCCGCTGGCAGCCCCATCCCCGTCACGAGCTTCTGGTAGCGCGTCACCGCGGCCCTGGAGACGTCAGCGTCCTCGGAGGACTCCGGTTGTTGCTCGGAGCCGGTGAGGCCCACGTAGTCGCGGTAGTGCAGGCGCGCGGAGGAGGCCGCGTCGCGCGCGGGATACCAGACGGTGAGCTGGAGCGGGCGGGCGTCCGCGGCATCCGTGCCGGCGGGGACCGCCATGACGCGCAGGCCCACGTCATGGTTGCCCGGCGCGAGCGGCCCCCAGATCGCGGGCGCGGTGCGCGCGGGCGCCGGTGTTTCCAGGGCCGGCGAGGAGGGCGTGGGTCGACTCGTGCCACAGCCGGCGAGGAGGGCCAGCGCCAGCAGCGAGGACCGGAGCGCGCCGTGTCCGAGGGAGCGCATCAGTACGGCGGCAAGGGGAGCAGGGCGCACGGCGCGGAGCATAGGAGGCTCCCGCATCGCCGTTCCACCCTCCGGAAGCGGTTCTTCCGTGCGGTCTACACCTCGGTGAATCGGCGTTGAACGTCTCCGGCTCGTCCATCCTCAGCCAATGGTTCACGCCCGTGAACACGGTGTGGGGGAGGTGCGGGTAGAGCAGATGGTAGGCCTCGGGCTGGATGAAGGCGTCCACGACGAGGGTGTGGACGGGGCCCTTGTAGTGCTCGAAGACGCGGTCCGAGTCGTACGTGAGAATGCGCTCCGGAGCGGTGACGACCACCTCGCGGGGTGGAGTGAAGCCAGCGCATCACCGCCTCGTGCGTGTGCGGCTTCGCGTTCTGGAGGCTGGGGCGCGGTGAGAGGGACGCGCTGGCCTCATGCCTGTCGTGGACATGGTGGCGGGCATGCCGGGACATGAGAGAGTCCGGGCATGAGCGAACCAGCGATTCTCGCGGTGGGAACCCGGGACCTGTGGCGAGGTGTCGAGGTCTCCGACGACGGAGTCCCCGAGATGCTGGGCGTGTTCCTCTTGCGCCTCCTGCGCCGCTACGGTGGAGCGAAGGGCGTCGCGGAAGCGTTCGTTTCCGCTCCCTGGGGCTGGCGCAAACTGCCGACACGCGAGGCTAACGATAGTGGCTGGGCGCCCTGGTTCACGCCGGACGATGAGCACAGCCGGATTCAGTTCCTCACGTGGTTCATCCTCGATGTCGAGCATGGCCGGCTCGAGGTGTACGACGTGAATGCGCGAGAGTGGCTGGAGCCCGTCCGGCTTGGGGCGGATGGTCGGGCCCTCAATCGCCCGGCCTGGGTGCCCGTTGCGCCGCGCTGGTTGCCGACCCGGCCCGCGCAGGTGGATGCGCGGGGCGCGCGGATTCTGGAGGAGCTTCGCAAGCGGGGCCTTTCTGTCGAGCGTGCCCGCGCCATCGTCTCCACCTGGATGAAGGGCCTGGTGCCCCAGGCGGCGCGGGGGGCGTGGCAGCTCTGGTGCGGGGATGACGCCACCTCCTGGTCCGCGTGTCGGCTCGGGGAGCAGTTGCTGTGGATACCCGACCGCACCACCGACGAGAAATCGTACTTCGAGCTGATTCTGTCGACGGAGGACTGCGGCGTGGGCTTTGGCTCGCCCTCCCCCGAGGCGTGGCTTCGGGCCGTGCAGGAGACGGGAGTCAGCAGGGCGAAGGCCGGTGACACGCTGGATGCGCTCTTCTCGGCCGCGGTGTCGCCGTGGGCGAAAGCGCCGGTCCGGGTCGCTGTCGAGGGGGTGATGCATGCGGAGCCCTCCGGACCGTTCGAAGCGCTGAAGCAGAAGCTCTTCAAGCCCGCATCCGAGCCGCTTCGCGTGCCCCAGTTCCTGGAGTTGCTTCCAGCCATTCCTCGGGAAGAGCTGGCGCGCCGCTTCGAGAATGACGAAGGCCCGAGCAGTGTCGTGGAGGACGAGGACGGTCTCCATCCCGCGCGGACGTTCGAGCCACCCCACGGGTGGCTCGGCGGCCTGGTCCGGGCACTGAGTGTCCCCGTGGACTCAGGGAGCGGCGCAGTGCCCGAACGACGACGCACCCGCTTCTGGCCCTACGACGAGGAGTCGCGCCGCGCTCTGCCACGGTGCGGGAGTCTACTCTGTGGGGCGTGGTGCCCCGGGCAGGTCCATGGCTGCGTAGCGGCCCTACGGGTCCAGGTCCGAGTCATCGATGCCGCGCAGGTCGAAGGACACACAGCACTGCTTCATGTGTAACTGCTGTGCGGTCCACTGCGTGCGATTGCTGGTGCTGCTATTGAGGGAGAGGACGGGGAGTCAGCCCTCACAGGAGTCGGTGACAGCGAGCCGGCCCACAGAGCCCTTGATGGCGCGGGTAGATGCCATGACGGGGACGATGGCACGAGTTCTCAGTCACCGGACAGGCTGGAAACCACTTCCTCTATTCATCAACCTCCAGCTGTTTCATGACTGCGATGAACTGGTCGGCTTCGGGCAAGCGCATTGCTCGCGCTTCGCGGAGTGCGGCTCTCAGTAGCTCGACGGCAAGCTGTTTGTCTCCAGGTTGATTCCGGGCGAGGTAGGTGATCGCCAGGTTTGCCCGTCCGATAATCAGGTCGTGGCGTAGCCCCAGCCGCTCGTAGACGGGGAGTTGCTCCTCGCGGCGGATGCGAAGGGCCCCGTCTAGCTGCCCCCGGGCCTGGAGGATGTCGGCCACCTTCCCCTGCGTCACGGCGCGAGCGCGCACGTCGCCCAGCCGCTCGAAGACGGGGAGTTGCTCCTCGCGGCGGATGCGAAGGGCCTCGTCCAGCTGCCCCCGGGCTTGGAGGATGTCGGCCACCTGCCCCAGCGTCACGGCGCGAGCGCGCACGTCGCCCAGCCGCTCGTAGACGGGGATTTCCTCCTCGCGGCGGATGCGAAGGGCCTCGTCCAGCTGCCCCCGGTCTTGGAGGATGTCGGCCACCTGCCCCAGCGTCACGGCGCGAGAGCGCACGTCGCCCAGCCGCTCGAAGACGGGAAGTTGCTCCTCGCGGCGGATGCGAAGGGCTTCGTCCAGCTGCCCCCGGGCTTGGAGGATGTCGGCCACCCTCCCCAGCGTCACGGCGCGCTCGCGCACGTCGCCCAGCCGCTCGAAGACGGGGAGCTGCTCCTCGCGGCGGATGCGAAGGGCTTCGTCCAGCTGCCCCCGGGCTTGGAGGATGTCGGCCACCTGTCCCATCGTCACGGCGCGAGAGCGCACGTCGCCCAGCCGCTCGAAGACGGGGAGTTGCTCCTCGCGGTGGATGCGAAGGGCCTCGTCCAACTGCCCACGGTCTTGGAGGATGTCGGCCACCCTCCCCAGCGTTACGGCGCGAGCGCGCACGTCGCCCAGCCGCTCGTAGACGGGGAGTTGCTCCTCGCGGCGGATGCGAAGGGCCTCGTCCAGCTGCCCCCGGGCCTGGAGGATGTCGGCCACCTTCCCCAGCGTCACGGCGCGAGCGCGCACGTCGCTCAGCCGCTCGAAGACAGGGAGTTGCTCCTCGCGGCGGATGCGAAGGGCCTCGTCCAGCTGCCCCCGATCTTGGATGATGTCGGCCACCTTCCCCAGCGTTACGGCGCGAGCGCGCACGTCGCCCAGCCGCTCGTAGACGGGGATTTCCTCCTCGCGGCGGATGCGAAGGGCTTCGTCCAACTGCCCCCGATCTTGGAGGATGTCGGCCACCTGCCCCAGCGTCACGGCGCGAGAGCGCACGTCGCCCAGCCGCTCGTAGACGGGGAGTTCCTCCTCGCGGCGGATGCGAAGGGCTTCGTCCAGCTGCCCCCGGTATTGGAGGATGTCAGCCTCCAGCCCGCGAGCGAGAGCGGATTCGCGCTCGTTTCCGTCGGCATTGTCCAGTCGGGCCTTGGCCTGTGCGGCCGCGAGCGACTCACCCAGCTCGCCCGCGCGAAGTGCCACATTGCCGAGAGTCCATAGTGCGTCGGAGCGATGCTTCGATGAACTCGCCACCGCCACACAACGCCTGGTGAAGGACATCCAGGCCATGAAAGGCCCGCAGCTCTGCGCATAGATGGAACCCGCGCGGTCAACACGTGCGCACTCCGCATCCGGTACTTCCGGAAGCCAGCTCCCCAGTGAGGCTGCTTCTTCATGCACCGCCTGCCAGTGCTGTCCCTGCTCGGCCTCGTGACCCGGGTCACGCTTTGGCAGCCTGGTCACGAACCATTCAGTCATCCGTCCGATGACAGCGCTGTCCCTTGCTTCGCCCCGCAGCAGCTCCGCCAGGAGCGGGTGAAGGCGCCAACCGGGCTCCTTCCTCCCCTCCGTTGCTTCTTCCAGCAAGCACAGCCCGAAGGCCCGCACCGTCAGCTCCTCGAAATCCTCCGGCGGTAGCCCGGCCATGGCCATCCCCAGGCTGGCGCCCACTCCCGATGCGGGAGCATGTGCCAGGCCCGCGAGGCCGGACATCGCCGCGTCCACCTTCGGCTGTCCGAGCGCGGTCTCCAGCTCCTCGCGCAAGACCAATAGGGAGAGCTCGAAGGTGCTGCTCAGGAGGGCTCGCGAGCGCTGCGCGGTCAGCAGCGGGTCCGCCTTGTCGACGGGCCCTACCTGGAAGCCCTGGCGGCGCAGGTAGTCGAAGAGCGACTTCACCGGGCGGTGCGCGCGCAGGTAGCCCGCCGCGAGGTGAACAGCGAGGGGAAGGTACCCGAGCTCCTTCACCAGTCTTGCGAAGTCCGCGGACTCCTCGGGAGTCCGCGCCTCGCGGTACTCCGCCGCCAACTGCCGCAGGGCCGTGGTCTCGTCCAGCGGAGCCACTTCGATGCGAGCCCACCCCGCATCCGCTCCAAGCGCGCGATGCCGCCCCGTCACCACGATGGGGCACGCCTGGAGGTGTTTCACCAGCTCCACCGCGACCTCCGCCAGTGGCTCGCTGTCGACGTTCTCCACGTGCAGCAGCGTCATCGGCCGCTGGAGCCGCGCCTGCAGGTTCACCCACGCCTCGGGCCCGGCGGGCAGCTTCAGCGCATCCAGCAGCACGTCGCGCAGCCCTTCCAGCGTCCGCGTCTCCTTCGACTCCAGCGTCAGCCGCACGTAGCCGCCAGGGAAGCGCTCCCGGTGCTCGTGGGCGAAGCGGTCGGCCAGGTAGCTTTTTCCCACTCCCGGCATGCCCAGCAGCGAGCAGACGGCCACCGGACGCGGGGCGCCGCTCGCGGGGAGCACCGCCTGCGCAATCCGCTCGAGCTCCTCCTTCCGCCCGACGAAGACATCTCCCACGCGGGGATGAATCGTGCTCTCGGCGGGCGGTGTCTGCACCCACCACGTCAGCTTCCCGTGCGGCGCTTCTCGGTACAGGCTGGTGTCGTCATGCCAGATGCGCCCGCGCGGAGACCATGCACGGAAGTGCACGTCGTAGCGCTGCGGCCGACCCTGCTCGTCCAGCGTGACGGTGAGGACATGACACGCGTTGGGGTAGCGGTTGGACTGGTAGAGGCACCCCGCCGCCAGCCCTCGCAGCGTGCGTGACGGGTCTGCCCAGGTCTCGGGTTCCGACTCGTGGAGATGTCCACGCAGCAGCAGGTCCACATGGTCCGCGAGCCGCCGCCGGCAGTCCTCACCGTCCGCCAGGTCCGTCAGGGGATGGTGCATCAGCGCCAGCCGGAAGCCCGGCAGCGGGTTCCCCTGCGCGTCCGTCACCAGCCGCATCACCTGGTCCTCCGTCAGCCACAGCTTGCGACTGTCGCTGTCGTCTCCCGCGAGCCACGCGGAGTCCAGGCCGATGATGTGTACATCGAAGGGAAGCCCCAGCGGCGCCCTGGCCCGGTAGCCCAGCCGCTTGTGAGGAGAGTTCTCCGGCAGCAGGTCCGCGCGCTTCAGCGTGTCGCGGAGCCACTCGCGATAGGCGGACTGGCGCTGCAGGACCTCGTCGGGCAGCGCCTTCTTCATGCCGCGCGGTGCCCGACCCCCGGCCATCCACCGTGAGAAGACCTCGCTCTCGTGCGGACCCATCTTCTCGCGCAGCGCCTTCCAGGCGCGCTCCGCCGTCTTTCGGTGGACGTCGTGATTGCCAGGGACGAGGAAGAGCCGCTCGCGAGTCAGCCCCAGGCGCCCGAGCAGCGCGTCGAGGAAGCCCGTCAGCGGCTCGTACTCCCCCGCGACTCCCGACTGCGCCAGGTCCCCCGTGAAGCAGACCAGGTCAATGGGCCCCTCGGCCCGGAGCGCATCCAGGTTCCTTTCCCATTCGGTTCCCAGCACTTCGCGCCGCCGCCAGGCCGCTGTTTCACGCGTGCCGTTCTCGTGCAGGTCGGAGATGTGGAGGATTCGCAGACGATGGAGCTGGGCCATGGGTCGGGCGCCGATTCTCCTCCAGAATGACGGCTGGAGAAGGACGTTCGACATCACCCGTGGGCGACTCCCCACAAAACAGGACAGGGGTCCGCGTGTAACCAGGCCGGGGGCTCGGGCAGTCGGTGGGCCCCTCTCCGACGCTTCTGGAGGCTCCCTGCCACCTCCCTGGTGCTGAAGCTGTCCTGCGGCGACTGAGCCCGAGCGCCTCAGTCCTCCAGGTCTTCCGGCGTCAGCCCCGCGGCCTCGAGGTCGAGCTGCTCCAACGGGATGCGTTGGATGTGCGTCCGGGGGTGGTCGACCTTGTCCTCGTACTTGTCCGAGCCGCTTTCGTACGTCACCCAGACCTCACCATCGATGATGTTCAGGCCCTGCGCATACGGGTCGATCAAACCGTTGCTGATGTCGTGCCGGTCGCCGATGTCCGCCGTGAAGGTCTTCTCGTCGAACGGCTGGTACACCAGCTGATGCTTGCCGGTGGTGAACATCAAAGCACCATCGACGACTGCAATCCCCTGCGCCTGGTCGGGCGCGCGGATGGGTCCCTCCGGGTGGGGCGCGAGCTCGCCCGTGGTCTCGTCGATTTTGTAGCGCCACACCGCGCCAGCCTTGCCGTCGCCGTCTTCGCTGTACCCACCCACGTACGCGTAGCCGTCCTTCACGGTCATGTAGCTGCCGTTCGAGATCAGCCCGGTGTCCGGGTCCGCGGGGTCGACCGTGTCACCGGGCACGGGCATCACCTGCGACGGCTCGGCGCGAGTCCCATCCCTGGCGGCCTGTTCGATTTCCTCGCGGGTATAGACATACACGGCGTCCGTGTCGGAGACGTAGACGTAGTCGCCGTCCGTCGAGACGCCTCCGCCATGTGAAGGCGGCGGGAACTCACCGCTCCCGCCCAGCTTCACCTGGGTCGTCTCCTCGCCGGTGTTCTTGTTCTGGATGGAGAGCAACACGTCGGACTTGCCGTCGCACGACTCGTCGTTCTCCTTGTAGTACGTGGTGAGTACCTCGCCGCGCCCGGCGTCGTAGCCCTGGCCCTGCGGAGTCCATCCGGTGTCGAGGTGCACCAGCTCCGGCCCGATGGGAGGGAGGATGCGCTCGAGGAACGGCGGAAGGACGGGGGGCGCCTTTCCGCTACCGTCGAGGCTCATCGGGGTCGCCTGTGCCGTGTCGAAGCCGTCCTGGACGTAGGAGGCCGGCGCGGGCGGAGTCGCCGCCGGCGCGGCAGTCGTCGTCGGCTGGGAGGACGTCGTCGGAACGGCGGGGACGAGCCGGCGAATGAGCGAGCTGATCATGGGGACCTCTCCGAACTCAGGGGTACATCTCTTCTGCGGTGTACTCCAGGGTACGCCAATCGTCCCAAACGGGTTACAGCGTTCCCCCAAGCCTGGGCAGGGCCGAAGCCACACGAGGCGAACCTGGCGCCTGAGGCTGCAGCCATGCTCGTCAGTGCCTACCCACACCGCGCGCCCTGGGTGAAGGGGCCTCCGCTGACGGAGCCCTCCCGTGCGCAGACCGTGAAGGTCGAGTACTTGTTGAGGAAGAGCGACACGTAGTCATTGTTCGGAGTGAGGTACATATACGTGCCACTGAAGTAGGGGTTGTACAGGGTGTACGAGTAGAGCGGCGCGGTGTTGGTCTTCTGGGTGATCCAGCTCGCGTACGCCGACACGCGCGCGTACTGGGCCGGGTACTGCGGGCTCCCGCAGCTACCTCCCCAACTGAACTTCTCGCCCCTCAGGTGCTCCTCCCCGACGATTCGCGAGCCGCCCTGGACATCGCCAGGGAAGAGCTCGCGGTGCGCAGCGAGTGCTCCGGAGGAAGCCGGGCGACTCCAGGGGCTCTGCGAAGCCTGCCGCTGAGGTGCCGCCCTCCCGCCGGGGAGGAGGCGGGGCTGCGGGAGGGAAACCGCGCTGCGCGCCGACGCGGAAACCGGGAAGATGCACACAATGAACATCCTGTTGTGGGTCCTGCAGGTCCTCGCCGCGCTCGTGTACGGAGCGTCGGGCGTCATGAAGGCCTTCATGTTCGACAAGGTCAGCGAGGGGGTCCCGTCCTTTGGTGCGTTGCCGCGGGAAGCCTGGAGGGCCCTCGGCATCCTCGAGCTCGTCTGCGTGGTCGGGCTGGTCGTCCCCGCTGCCTTCCACTGGCAGCCGGCGCTCACGGTGGTGGCCGCCACGGTCCTGGCGCTCGAGAGCCTCGTGTTCATCTGGGTGCACATCAAGTACCGCGAGGTTCCGCCCATCATCATGAGTGGCGTGCTGGGCCTCCTCATGGCGTTCATCGCGTACGGCCGGATGGTCCTGGCGCCGATTCCCTGAACGGCTGACCCGGGCGACCTTCGAACCCGCAAGCCTCCAGGCCGCTCCTTCCTGGCCGCTGCCTCGAGCGTCCGGGGGGCGGACGCTTGCGTCCCTCTACGGGTTTCCCCGCACTCCCCACCTCCACGCCCTCCTCCGGGGCGCTGATGCGCCACCCGCCGCGCTGACGTGTCAATCGCGGCCGCTAACGCGTCACTCGTCGCGCTGGCGTGTCAGCCCTTCTTCCTGACACGTGGCCCCTCCCCAGGGCACCACGCTGCGCTCCCTCGCGAGTGCCCTCTTCCCAGCAGCGCGTCGCGCCCTGGCGCAAGCCCTGCACAACGCCGGCTCCGCAGCGCACCTGAGCCGGAGAAATGTATGCCTTTACATAGACCTCCCCGCCATGTCGCATCCCCCAACCGCCCTCGCCGCCGAGGTGGCCGCGTGTGGGTGGGCCTCTGTTCCGCGCTGCTGCTGCTGGGCTCGACAGCCTCCGCCCAGCCCTCCGCCCCCGACGCCAAGCCCAGCGCGCTCAACAACGGCAGCGCGGCGGAGGCCTCGGCCTACTACAAGAAACTCGCCAGGACGCTGAACTTCCTCACGCCGGAGACCATCGAGTCGAAGGCCAACATGCAGGAGCTGCTCAACTACCTCGGCTACTCGGAGCTCACTCCCGAGGTCGTGGAGTTCGAGGCCCCTGAGAAGTTGATGGGCGGCGGCTCCAACCCTGCGGCGGCCTTCCCCTACTGTGGCAAGTCCATCGAGCTCAAGTCGTGGAAGGGCGACTCGCTGAACCGTCCCGACACCGCCCAGGGTGTCACCTCCGCATCCACGGGGACCGGCATCATCTGGGCCGTCGAGTGCGTCGGAGACAAGGTCCGGCTCAAGTCCTCGAAGGGGGACTACCTGCACCGCCCCGACAGCAACCAGGGCATCACCACCTGGCACACGGGCCCCGGCAACGATTGGACGGCCGAGTTCACCAGCGGCAAGCTCATGCTCAAGTCGTGGAAGGGTGACTACCTGCACCGCCCCGACAGCGCGCAGGGCGTCACCACCTGGCACACGGGCATCGGCAATCAGTGGACCGTCGTCGAGCGCAGCGGCCCCAACCCGCCCCCTGCGTCGGCCTTCGCCTACTGTGGCAAGTCCATCGAGCTCAAGTCGTGGAAGGGCGACTCGCTGAACCGTCCCGACACGGCCCAGGGCGTCGCCTCCGCATCCACGGGGGCCGGCACCCTCTGGACCGCCGAGTGCGTGGGAGACAAGGTCCGGCTCAAGTCCTCGAAGGGGGACTACCTGAACCGCCCCGACAGCCCGCAGGGCGTCACCACCGGGAACACGGGCGTCGGCATCGATTGGAAGGCCGAGTCCACCAACGGCAAGCTCATGCTCAAGTCGTGGAAGGGTGACTACCTGCACCGCCCCGACACCGCCCAGGGCGTCACCTCCTGGCACACAGGCATTGGCAATCAGTGGACCGTCGTCGAGCGCACCCCGCCTGTCCGCCAGAAGGGGGACATTCTCGTCTCCCGCTTCTTCGCGCCAAAGATTGTCAACTTCGCCGTGGCTCCGGAGAAGCGCAACATCGGCTGGCGCCGGCTGGTGCGCATCAACTCCCGCCCCAACTCCGAGGCGGCGAAGCACCACGTGGAGAGCGCGTGGATCCTCTTCAACCACTTCACCAGCCCGCCCGTCCATAGCCCCTTCGGCGGCACCCTCCCCGGCAACCTGAAGAACAGCTCCGTCAACACCCAGGTATCCCTCGTCACCCACTGCACCGGCACCAGGGAGGAGTGCGCGGAGGTCGACAGCATCTACTGGGTGGACTTCGGCCCCTCGGCGAACGGCTACAAGCTCTCCTACCAGCTCGATGCCTTCTTCGACGCGGGCAACCTGGTCGCCGCGGGTGACACGGCCGGCGCGGCGCCGTACTTCGTGCCCAATGGGTGTGACACCTGCCACGGCTCGCTCAAGGGCCAGGCCATCCTCAACCTCCTGGATACGGACCACTGGATGGACCGCCTCACGGATGGCGACTTCCCCGCCCTGGCCAGACCCGACGCCCCGGCTCCGCTGTTCGATGCTGGCAAGGATACGAAGTCGCCCCAGTACGCCGCGGCCTTCGACATCCTTCGCACCGTCAATCGGGAGATCGCCGACCAGCAGCGGCGCGTCAACAACCAGAGCTTCCAGCTCGCCGCCACCGACAAGTGGCTGCAATTGCACCAGAACTCGGTCCAGCCGGAGCCGGACCTCCTCACGCGCGGCTTCGAGTTCGCCAATCTCAGCCACCCGCTCCACAGGACGCGCAAGCCGACGCCCACTCCCCTGACGTGGAGCTCCAAGCCTCAGGACAAGGAGCTGCTGGGGCTGCTGAACAAGTATTGCTACCGCTGTCATGGCGCCATTCGCTTCGATGTCTTCAGCAAGGACCTGATCGCCGACCAGACCAGTCCCATGCTCGACCGCATCGACCCGAACCCCGCTCAGGCCAAGGTCATCGGCTTCAAGATGCCCCCCGACCGCGACCTGCCCGCGAAGGACAAGCAACGCCTGTTGGATCTCCTCGACCAGCTCGACCAGGAAACCCACTGAAAGAACGGAGCAGTGACCATGAGCCAGAGATTCTTCCGAATCCACCCTGCCATCGGCGTCGCCCGCGTGGGCGACGCCCCCACCGATTTCTTCATCGGCCCCGAGCGGCCCAACGAGCGGCCCAACTACGACGTCGCCCAGAAGAAGTTCCGCCCCTTCAAGGACAGCCAGGGCCGCGTCAAGCGCCAGGCGGCCCGCTTCCGCATCTTCGAGTACGAGCTCAAAGGCAGCCAGATCGTCCCCTTGCGCGAGGTGACCGCTGGCAGCCAGGGCGTCACCCAGGTCACCTGGAAGGCCCACCTGGCCAACCGCAAGGCCGCCTTCTTCAAGTTCGACGGGCAGGACGGCGCGAACGGCCAATGGAAGGGGCCGGAGACCGAGCCGGGCGTGCATGACACGCAGAACCGGCTGCGCAACAGCCACGTGCCCGCGGCGGACCGGGAGCGGCTGCTCGTCATCGACCCGGGCGCGAAGTCCATCTCGGGCCGCAACACCCCGCCGGTCCCCTTCACCAACACCAAGAGCCACATCCCCATCAAGTCCCTGGGAGAGCTGCGCACGGATGAGAATGGCCACCTGCTCGTGCTCGGCGGGCCCGGCCAGGCCCAGACGACGAAGCCCGGCACGCTCATCAACAACTACGTGAACAACGACCACTGGTTCGACGACATGGCGGACGGGCCGGTGTCGGCCGAGGTCACCTACGTGGTGGACGGCAAGACGCAGGTGGCGAAGCTGGAGGGTGACACCGGGGCCTGGGTCCTGGTGGGGCCACCCGACTTCGCGCCCTCGGTGGGCATCACCGTCCGCCTGCTGGACACCCTGTGGGACGTGGCCGTGCGCTTCCCCCAGGAGGTGAAGCTCGTCGACACGGATGGCCTCTTCTCCCAGGGGCTCTTCGCGCGGCTCGCGGCGCAGCGGGCGGACTGGGACGCCCAGGCGAACACGTTCAAGAGCTACAAGCCCTCCTTCCTCCACGAGGTCTACCCGCTGCTCGAGCGTGCCCTGCAGCAGCGCCAGGTGCACAACCCCGAAGCCTCCAAGTCCTTCCATGGGAGCCTCGCGGGCGTGGAGCAGGACCTGGGCTCGGTGTCCTCCAGCCGAGGCAGGCGCATGCGCAGGACGATTTTCGGCTACATGCGCAACCCCTCCAACAACACCGGCAACGAGCCCCTGCTCATGCCCAAGGGGCTGGGAGACAGGTACACGGACCTGGAGAAGCAGCCCGGACCGGACTACTTCATGACCCTCACGCGCGTGCAGTACGCGGTGCTCGAGCGCTGGGCCGCGGGTGAGTTCGTGGAGGACTGGGATGCGGCGGCGGCCCAGTCCATTCCCCAGGCCATCACCGCCGAGGGGCTGGACCGGGCCGCGATGGAGAACTCGGTGGGAGGCCCCTTCTTCCCCGGCATCGACTGCAGCTGGATGGTGCGCAGGCCCGAGCTGTACGGAACGCCTTTCCGCGTCAAGCACTCGGGGAATGTCTTCCCCGGTGCCCCGGACACGCTGACCATCCGCCCAGGCTTCTTCTCCCAGCAGATGGCGCTGCCCTGGCAGGCGGACTTCTACCAGTGCAAGAAGCAGCTCTACCCCGCAGCGCACATCCCGTACGACGGCGAGCGCATGTACCACATGTGGTGGTGCGCCCACCGGCCGGATGACGTGTTCGCCAAGAAGGGGGACCTCGCCATGGTCTCCTGGACGCGCGAGCTGGAGAAGGTGGCCGAAGTCGAGGCGCAGAAGCCGGCGCTCCAGTCCCAGGCAACGGAGGACACTCCCGCCAGGGACCTGGCCATGTACATCCAGATGCAGCAGAAGTGGTCGAGCCTGGGCTTCGTCCTCCAGGAGGGAGAGCACTTCTTCGAGTCGCAGGAGCGGAGCAAGTGATGGACGGGCGAGCCACCTGCACGGCCGTGGTGGTGGGCGGCGGGGTCGCGGGGCTGAGCGCCGCGCTGACCCTGGTGAGGGCGGGGGTGTCCACCTGCGTGTTGGAGCGCACGGACTACTCGCCCTGGCGCCCTGGGGAGACACTCTCCCCGGTGGCGTTCGCCGAGTTGCGGCGGTGGCTCGCCCCTGAACCGTTGGAGACGGAGGGCTTCCTGGTCTCGTACGGCCTGGAAGCCACCTGGGGCTCGGAGGAGCCCCACCACCACTCCTTCCTCACCAACCCCTACGGCCAGGGCTGGCACGTGGAGCGCCGGCAGTTGGACAGCCTGCTGGCGCGTCACGCGCAGTCCCAGGGCGTGGAGCTGTGGAGGAACGCCTGCGTCACCCACCTGGAGCGTGAGGAGCGCGGGTGGCGGCTCCAGCTCAGCACGCCCGAGGGCCCGAGGACGTTGCACTGCACGGTGTTGGTGGACGCAACGGGACGCTCGGCGCAGGTGGCGCGATACCGCGGCGTGCGGCGGCAGAACCATGACAGGCTCTGCAGCGTGTCGGCCGTCGTGGACAGGCCGCCGGGCCACGAGGAGCACCTGCTCCGGGTGGAGGCCACCCCTTCGGGCTGGTGGTACGCGGCGCCACTGCCCCAGGGGCGCCTCATCTTCACCCTGATGAGCGACGTGGATGTGCTGGAGCGCCACAACGCGTTGCGCCCCGCCGGGTGGAGCGCGCTGCTGGCCCGGACCCGTCACCTGACGCGGGGGCTGGGAGGGCTGCCGACGGTGCGGCGGCTGCATGTCCGCCCCTGCGAGACGAGCCGCCTGGAGCGCGCGGCCGGAGAAGGCTGGGCGGCCGTGGGGGACGCGGCGGCCATGTGGGATCCACTGTCCTCGAGCGGCATCGTCAAGGGGCTGCGCACGGGGCAGGCGGCGGCACGCGCGCTGTTGGCCTCCCTGAGAGGGGACCGGGAGGCGCTGGAGGACTACGCACGGGAGCGGGAGGAGGAGTTCTCCGGCTACCTGGAGGCACGCCAGGCCCACTACGCGCAGGAGCAGCGCTGGATGGGCGAGGCCTTCTGGCAGCGGCGGCACGCGCCCGCTCGGTTTTTCGAACCCGAGCATCCAGGTTCCAGGGGGCAGGGGGACACCGTGGCGATTGAGGGGCGAGAACGGAGCACCGCGTCGTTCCTGCGCTCCGTCTGAGCCAACGCGTCCTCGCGGCATGGCTTCCGCGTCAGATGTCCAGCAGCCAGAGCTGATTGTCCGCTCCCTCGCGCTTCATGGGATAGGTGATGAGCCGCCCCGAGCCATCCGTGTTGGCGCCCTCGATGTCGAGCACGAAGCCATTGAGCTGGCTCTGGATGTAGTAGGTGCCGCGGACCGGGCCGGGCACGAGCTGCCACACCTGATGGGGCTGGCCGTGGGCCTCCCACATGACGACGGGGGTTCTCTGAGCCTTGTTGGCTCCCTGCACGTCGAGCACGAGCCCGTTGAGTCGGCTGCGGATGAGGTAGCCGCCTCGCGTGGGCACCAGCTCCCACTTCTGGTTGTCATTGCCCTCCCGGTTGGACTTGGCCCGGTAGGCGACGAGCCCCGCGCCGGGCGAGCGGTTGCCGCCCAGGATGTCGACGACGAGCCCCGCGAGCCTGCTGCGGATGAAGGTGCTGCGCTGGGCGCGCGACTCCCCCCGGCCAGGGTGCCAGTCCCGTCCTCTGGGGACTTCGGGAGGCGGAGGGGGCGGCAGGGGACGCGCCTCGCCCTGGCACCAGCCCGCGGGGCTGCACGTGCGTGCGCCATCGCATTGCGAGCTGTCGTGGCAGCGATTGGACCCGGGGCGGTTGCGAGACTCGTCCCAGCGGTACTCAGGACCCGGACCCGCCGCCGCCGTCAGCGGCAGGAGCAGCAGCGCGAGCGCCACCCATCCCTTGCCCTTCGCGGACGACCGGTTTTCACGCGTACGACCACCCTCGGAGCCACTCCGAAATGCCAGCATGGGACTTTCCTTGTGGGAGGTTTCCAGAAGAGGAGTGGCTCTCGCCGCCCGCTCGCCTCATGCACTTCATGACGGGGGCGCGGGGATTTCATTCACAGGGTTCCACGCCTGGCGTCGTTCGCGAAGACTCAGGCCCCGCCTGGCCGCACGATGGCGATGACGGTCTCCGCGTCGATGTAGCCCAGCTGCCGTGAGTCCTGGCTGTGCGCATTGTCTCCGGCCACCACCACCTTGCCGGGTGGGACGCACGTCTGGCTGTCGGCACCGAGCGCCGCCCGGGCCCACTCCGGCACCGGGTCTCCCGCCACGGCGGCCACCCGCTTGACGAGATAGGGCAGTGCTTCGGCGTCCATCGCCGCGCGCTGCGCCGCGGGAGGCAGGAAGACGACGATGTCTGAACGCGCATAGCCGCTCCCGGGCAGGACAGAACGGTCCAGCCGCCTCGCGACGAGCCGCTGCCCATCGTGCAGCGTGGGCGACATGCTGTTGCCTCGCACCGCGACGACAATCCAGCGGTGACGCGCCCAGGACGCGAACACGGCCCCCGCCACGAGAAGCGCGGCCCCCAGGCTCATCGCCGTGAGCATCATGCGACCTCCTTCTGGCTCGCCCGTGATGCGACGCGCTCGTCCTGATAGCCGCTCGCCTGGAGCGTGAACAGTCGCGCGTACTCGCCGCCCGCCGCCATCAACGTGTCATGCGACCCCTGCTCGATGATGCGGCCCTCGGAGAGGACGAAGAGGGTGTCCGCGCTCCGCAGCGCGCTCATCCGGTGGGAGATGAGCAGCCGGGCCCGCCCCGCGCCGTGGCGCTCCAGCGTCCGGTGGATCTGGAACTCGGCGGCCGCGTCCAGGCCGGAGTTTGGCTCGTCCAGCACCAACAGGTCGACGTCCTGGCGCATCAGGGCCCGAGCCAGCGCCAATCGCTGCCACTGCCCTCCGGAAAGCGAGACACCCGCCGGCATGTCCTCGTCCTCGCCTTCGAGCACGCGGCTCAGCAGCGTGTCGTAACCCGCGGGGAGCGAAGCGAGCTTTTCGTCAATCTCCGCCAGGCGTGCCACGTCGCGGATTCGCGCATCGTCCTTCAGGCGGTCCAGGTCCCCCAGGCCGATGTTCTCCGCCGCGGTGAAGTCATACGTCATGAAGTCCTGGAAGGTCGCCGTCATCCGCCGCCGCAGCGCTCGGGCGTCCAGTTCGCGGACGTCCACTCCGTCCCAGAGGAGCTGGCCGCGCTCCACGTCATAGAGACGGCACAGCAGCTTCACCAGCGTGCTCTTTCCGGCGCCGTTGACGCCGACGAGTCCCACCGAGCCCCCCGCTGGAATGAAGAGGCTCACCCCGCGCAGCACCCACGGTCCGCTGGCGTCGTAGCGGAACCAGACGTCGCGCAACTCCACGCCGTGCCGCAGCGGCGCCACCGGACGCGAAGCCTCCGGCGCGCGGACGGGAAGGGCGATGATGTCGAGGTAGTTCTTGAAGGTCTGGACACTGCGGCCCGCGAAATCGAGCTGCGAGAGAAGCCCGTTGAAGGCGGCCTGGATGCCAGCCACGGCCGCGAGGAAGAGAGAGACGTCCCCGAGCTGGAGCCGGCCCTGAAGCGCGCCCCGGGCGACGATGAAGGCCCCGGCTGCCGCCACCGCCGCCGTGAGCAGCGACAGCGCTGCCTGCACGGCCAGCCCCTTGCGCGTCACGGCCAGTTCGCTGTCCGCCGCCTTGCGCAGGGATGCCACCATCCGGTCCAGCAGCAGCTCCCCCAGGCCGAACAGTCGGCTCTCCTTCGCCGCCCGCACGTCCACCAGCAGTGAATGGTAGAAATCGCGCCAGCGATACGTCGGAACCAGCGCCACGGACAGCGCCACCATCCACCGGCTGCGCGCGAGCTGGGCCATCAGTGCCACGCCCCCCGCCAGCAGCAGCAGCAGCGCCATGGGCGGCGACACCATCAGGACCACGGCGCTCAGTGTCCCCACCGAGACGAGCATGCGCAGCAGGGCCCTCACGAACTCGATGAGCTGCTGGGGCGCGTCCCGGGCGGCTTCCTCCGCGAGCCGCAAGCGGCCGTGGAAGGCGGGGTCCTCGAAGTGGTGCAGGCCCTCCAGCGCCGCCACCTTCGCGAAGAGGGAGCGCTCCACCTCCAACGTGACGCCCCAGCGAATCACTCCGGTCAGGTACTCGGAGACATTGAGGATGGCCATGGAGCCGCCGGCCACCGCGGCGGCGCCCACCGCCAGCGTGAGCGCCCGCTGGGAGTCGGCCAGGGCGCCGCGGCCCAACTCATCCAGCAACTCCTTGGTGAGCCAGCCACCCACGGCGGCCACGGAGCCGGTGCACAGCGTGAGGAGGAAGGCGAACCCCGACGCCAGCGGCGCCGCGCGCCACTGGAGCGCCACGGCCGCGCCCACCGTGCGCGACAACTCGCGCAGCAGCCCCCGCCCACTGCGCGGCTCACTCATGACAGGACTTCGTGCAGGTAGTGCCCCGAGGCCGCGACCACGCCCTTGTCGACGAGCACGAGCGTGGGATAGCCCGCCTGCTTGATGGCCCGCGTCACGGAGTCCCCATCGGACAGCAATGCCACCCTGGCCATGTGCTTCAGTGACGCCCCCACCGCCAACGTGTCCGGGTCGCCGGGGTCCCCTTCGATGAACGCCATGAGCGGCATTCCAGGCGGCGACTCGAGGAGCTGCTTGCGCACCGAGGAGCAGACCCGGCAGCCCGTGGCGAAGAAGCCGACCAGCGTCTTCCCCTCCCGCAGAGCGGCATCCGTGAAGGCCTCGCCATCCATGGTGGTGGCCTCGAAGCGACCGACCTCTTCCCCCTTCTGGGGCAGGAACGGGTCGCGCACGATGACCTGGTTGTTCACCATCTCCTGAAGCGTGCGCAGCCGACCGATGAGCCCGAGGGTCAGCATGAGATTGGCCACCACCAGCACGGCGAGGATGACACCACCCACGACAAGCGTTTCAATCATCTGCTTCCTCAGTTTCGTCGGGTTCGCGAAGACGCGGCCAGCGGCTGCGGTCCTCGAAGCAGGAACACCAGATCATCCCAGCGCGTGACGAAGAGCCCCGCCAGGACTCCGACCGTCCCCGCGATGACGCCCATCCCCACCGCCAGCTCCCCCGAGGCGACCTGGTGGCTCACCGCCCCGACGACAGTGATTGTCAGCAACAGCCCATTGCGTACCAGGTGCGCCGCGCTGACGGGGGCGTTGCTGGCACCGAAGCACCGGCACGCGACCGCCTCTCCCCGGCGCATCACCCACGCGAGCCCCAGCGTGAAGCCCACCAGGAGCGCCAGCGCCAGCGCATAGCCCGCCGCCACGTCCACCACGAGCAACAGCGCGGAGGCGGCTTCCGCCAGGATCAACGTGGCCGCCAGCGGCGCCCCCGCCAGGGCGCGCGGAAAGCCAAAGGTCTCGAGCGTGTGGATGAATTCATCAAAAGGTTTGCGTCCGCGCGCCTTTCCGAACGCGGCGAGCGCGAACACCGTGGCCAGCAACAGTCGACAGCCTAGATTGACCGCGTTCAACGGAAGTCCTCGCGAAGACCACGACTGGATGTGAATGGCTCACATCCAGCCGGAGTCATGAGTCAGAAATCAGCAGACAGAGGACTTGACGCAGGGGCCCGTGCAGCTGTGGGACATGCGCCTGGCCGTACAGCACTCGCCGATGTTCGGAACACAGGCACCCGCGGGAACTTCGGACAGGAACAACTTCAGGAAGCGGTCACTCAACGCCTTGAGGATCTTCATGGTGTTTTCCTTTCGCTCTGCGTCGAGGGGAATCGTTCCCTCGGCGCGGTGCGAAGGTTACCTCTCGGCTCGAAGGGCATGGAAGGGGACCGTCACGAAGTCTGCGAGTTTGAGAATGACGCAATGCAACTCACACTCACCGTCGCAGCGCGACATGACGCATGGCTTCAAAACGTGCCCGTCTTCGTGCTCACGCACCGTTGGCCCGGCGTGACTGCTGGACGCGGAAGCGTTTCGGAAAGACGCGAAGGGACAGCCAGTGGCCCTCACGCGCTGGCTGTCACTCCGAGGTGGCGGCAGGGCACGACAGTTGCTCTCTGGACCGCCATCCCCCTCACAACCTTCGACTGGCGGTCTCACCATGAGCGTTACGCGTGCCTACTCCTCCGTCCTCCGGGCGAATGCCATTCCGGTCCCAGACGACGCCGACCTCGGCCGGCCGGGCTCCGCCACCGTGTCGTGCCTGCTGATGCAGGACGCCGTGGCCGCCGACGAGCTGTCCATCAAGGACGGCCACGGGACCGTCGCGCTGTTCGCCAACCCGTTCCGGGGCGGCAAGGAGGAGGCGCTCATCGTCGACACCGAAGGGCATCTGACCTACCTGGAGCGCGCCGGGTCCGAGACCGGGTGGCGGCAGCTCCCCGTGCTCGGCGAGAAGGCCGCGGCGGTGCGGGCCACTGAAGTCATCGTGGTGGTGCATCCGCAGGACTTCACCCTCTGGGCCATCTACAACGGCGGGAACGGCAACGGCCCCCAGGCACTGAGGTTGTCCTCCACAGACGACAAGGGGGACGTCCTCTGCACGTGGACGGACGTGCCGCGAGCGGTCCGCTCGGTGGACGGCTCCGGGGTCTCCGGGGTCCGGAACATGTTCGTGTACTACGACGGGACGAATCCGTACGTCACCGCCATCGACGCAGGCAACGGCTCGGTCCTCAAGCTGGACGCGGTGATGAACCAGCAGTACCGGTTCTCCACATTCTACGTCGCGGCGAACCCGGGCACGCTCGACCAGCTCGTCGGCGGGACGGTCTCCTCGACGCGGAACGTGGCGCATCTGCCGTACTATGGAATCGCGTACTGGCGGATCGGGAACAGGCTGGTTCGGCACGCCGGGAACGACGTGGTGCAGACCCGCGCGATTGCCTCGGACGCGCGGGAGATCGTGGGTGTCTACCGCTCCTACGACATGCCCGACATCGGCGTGGTGTACCTCGACACGGCCGGTCAGCTGGTCAGTTGGAACATGGCCGAGGGGGCGCCCGACGGGAAGTACCGCTACACCGAGGGCCTGGGCGTGCTCACCGCGAAGTCGTGGATCGACGTCAATGGTCTGATGCATGTGTACGGGATAGGGCCGGACACGCTGCCGAATGGTGAGAAGACGACCGGCCGGCTCAAGGTGCTGCACCAGGTGAGCTGGGACGAGGGAGGCGTTCCGGTGTGGTCGCGGTCGACGAACACTCCCCCGCCGCCTGGCGGCGCGGAGCACGCGCATGCCGAACACACGACCGCCGCGCCGGCGACCGTGCCGACCTGGGTCGGGCTGGTGCCCGACGTCGTCTCGTTCGCCCTCGACCCCTACCCGGACTACCTGCCCAGCCAGTTGGTGAAGCTCTCCGGCGTCGCCTCGCCGGCGGACAAGTACGCGGTCCACACCCAGGACGTCACGTCGATCCGCTGGTCTCGCGACAAGATCCGGCTGACCGCCACCGGCGGCCCGCACCTGGTGAACCACTACGTCAGCTCCGTCACCCTGCGGGACCGGCGTGGCAACCCGATGGCGTGGCGGCCGGTGCAGATCAGCGCCGAGACGCTGGTGGAGATCCAGGTCGACGGTGCCTCGTACCTGGTCGGGCCCGGGCACATCGTCGAGGTGCCGACCAACGGCCTGGGGAAGGTCACCATCGCCACTCCCGCCGACGGCCTGCTTCCGGCCACCCTGCACGTGGACGCCGCGGGACTGGAGAACGGCGCAGTCGTGCAGCCGGCCGCGGCCGTCCACGAATACCTCGCTGGCAACTCGCCGCTGCCCTCTCAGGACGGGCTGTTCAGCGGTCCGGCGCTGCTGGCCGCCAAGACCTCCGACAAGCAGCCTGTCGTGAAGCCCGGCACCCAGCTCGACGGCTGCAAGCAGGTCGTGGCCAGCACCGGCAATGTCTTCCGCCAGGCCGCCGGCCAGCCCATGAAATCCGCGCTGCACACCGGAGCCGGGCGCGCGCCGGCCATCCACGGCTTCGCCATCGGGCCGGACCTGTCGCCCGCGGCGGCCGTCGGCGCCATCGCCTACCACGAGTTCACCACCGCCGAGGAGGCCGAGGCGCACCGCGCCGCGATGCGCGCCCACCCCCGGTACCAGGGAATCTGGGACGACTTCGCCAACTGGGTCGGCGACGTCTGGGAGGGCATCAAGAACGGCGTCATCGAGGTGGCGAAGGTCATCGTCGACACGGTCACCACCGTGTTCATCAAGATTGGCGAGGCCTTCGTCGAGCTCGTCGGCATGATCATCGACACCGTCGAGACCGCCGTGCGGGCCGTCGAGGCCGTGGTGAGCCTGGTCGTCACGGCCGTGCAGAAGATGGTCGACTGGCTGACCGCGCTGTTCTCGTTCAAGGACATCTGGGAGACGAAGAAGGCGCTGGAGTCCGGGTTGCACGAGATGGCCGCGTTTGCCTCGTCGACGTTCTCGCACTACGGCGGGCGGCTGCACGGCTGGTTCGAGAAGCAGGAAGCCGCCACCCACGCCTACTTCGAGGCCATCAAGGCGCAGTACCTCGGGCAGCCGGTGGGAAACGCGGCGAACGTGCTGCCGGCCGTGACGAACAAGGAGACGAAGACCGTCATCTCTCCCGAGGAGCTGCACAGCAACCCGCAGGGGACCTGGCTGCTCGACCAGACCGTCAGTCCCCGGATGCTCGCCACCCTGACCCCGAACGCGACCGCAGGGGCCATCGACCCGAAGATAGATGCCGCGTGGACGACGTTCCTGGCGCGGCTCGGCGAGACCGACCTGAGCCACGAGTTCCAGACGGTGCTTGGCGATCTCAACATCCTGCTGACGCAAATCACCAACCCGGCGGACCCGGCCGCGGCGGCGAAGGCGAGCATGGTCGCGCTGATTGACATCCTCGAGCAGCTCATCGTCGCCGCCCTGAAGGCCGTGGACCACGTGCTGCAGGCGGCGGTGGGGCTGCTCACCGACGTGGCGGACGGCCTGAAGGCGGTGCTGGACCTCCCGCTGCCACTGGGGCCGGTCAACAGCCTGTACTCGTGGATTCACGAGCAGAGCGGCGTGCCGGACCGCGATGACATGACGCTCGGCGGCCTCATCAGCCTGATTGGCGCGTTCCTGACCACCACCGCCTACAAGCTCGTCCATGGCGTGAAGAGCAGCCCGTTCCCCGGCGGCACGTTCCCGACGCTGCCCGCACCGATGTGGAGCGGGCGCGACGCCGACCACGACCCGGAGGCCAGGGCGGCCCTGTTCGCCGACCCGGTCTTCATCAAGAACATGAAGATCGTGAAGGGCGTCTGCGGCGTCATGGGGATGGCGGGCGCGTTCACCAACGCCGCGGCGGACGTCATCCCGGTCCTACCGGACAGCCATATACCTGGCTTCGACACCGCCGCCTTTGTCGGAGGCTCGAACGCCTTCCTGGTCGCCAGCGCGGGAATGATCGCCGCCTGCCCGCCGGTCAGTGGCAAGGACTGGGACAACGAACACGCCACCGGCGCGTTCGCGTTCGCGGCGGCCAATGCCATCCTGTCGTGGGCCGTGGTGTACCTGTACCTGTTCAACCAGGTGAAGGTGCCGGCGCTGAAGAACCTCGACGATGTCACCTGGGGCCCGGTCCTCGCGGTCACCGCGGCCGCCGGCCAGATTGGCTTCACCGCCAGCGGCGGCCTGCCCAACGACTACGCCAAGGCGCAGGCGGGCCTGGCGGCGGTGCCTGGCCTGCTCCAGGCGGTCCGCTTCGGCGCCAAGAAACCGGGCACCTATGGCCCGGAACGCGCCTGGGCGGTCGGCGGCATCGACCTGCTCGTCGGCCTCACCTCCGGCGCGATGACCGCTGCGGCGGCGTTCAGCGACGGGCCGTCCATCCCGTCGCAGCAGCTTCCGGACGGCAAGCTCGGCCAGAAATACCAGGCCCGCGTCGCCCGCGACGGCGAGGCCGCGTTCAACACCCCGTGGACGTGGACGGTCATCGGCACCCTGCCGCCGGGACTGAGCATGGACGCCGCCACCGGCGTGCTCAGTGGTGTGCCGACGAGGGAGGGGACCACGGTGTTCGACCTGACGTGCGTGGACTCCTACGCGCCGCGGCAGACCGCCTCTCGGACCGGGTTCCGGATCACCGTGCGACCGTGAGGTCGGGCCGGAACTCGCGGGGCTGAACCTCCGTCGTCCAGGAAGTGGGTTCTCGTCACGATGATGTAAGGACTGACCCGAAGGCCCCGGTGCTTCCCGCGCCGGGGCCTTCTGCTTTTGACTCACCACGACCTGCGGTTTTTCCGTATTGGAGGGACGGACCTGCCTCACTACGCTGGCATTGCATCACGACGCAGCACCCAGCGCCGAGGAGTGCGAAAGGAAGAACAAGCGTCTGTTGTCATGTCTTTCCCACGGAGCCCGGTAGCTGCATTTGCGGCGACGACCTCCGCAATAGCCGCGGCTGAGGGGAATGACAGGCAGGCTCCTGGGGTAGCGTGTGATAGGTTGTTCAGTCGTACAAACCAGACCTGATTTTCTGTTGGAGGGTGAATGCGCGCGACACTCATCGGCGGATTGCTGACGGCGGGGTTGTTGATGGGATGCGGCGGGGTGGAAGGCCCGGAGGCGGATGTGGAGGAGCCGCTTCCCGTGACCGCACAGGCGGTGCCGCCGCCTCAGTTCTGCACGTACGCCTACACCAATGTCTATTACAGCGATGCGACCTACACGGCCGAGGTGGGGCGAGAAGTCTGCCGCTGTGGTTTCAGGGTGTTCATAATAGGTCCAAGGACACCATACGCAGCCGTATCGCAACGGACGCCTTGCGGCGGCGAAGGCTAGCGAAGGACGGGAGTGCGCTGTCTCGCAGCGCGAGCGGAGAAGAACGGCGTTCCACGTGAGCCCCTGCGCGGTTGCTCGGGCAACGTGGAGCTGAAGCTCACCTGGGGGTGGTAGTGCCGGGTTTCATGAACCCGGTCACCAGGTCAGGCTCGGCCCGCGTACGCGTCCACGCGCGACAGCACCCGGGCCTCCGGGTCCACGAGGCGGGCTACTTCACCGACACGTCATCCACCCGGAACACGGTGATGAGTGAGGACCAGCCACTCTTGGTGGCGCGGAAGCGCAGCCGCACCGTCTGTCCCGCGTACGAGGCCAGGCTGTAGGAATACTGCACGTAGCCGGTTCCCTTCTGGAGGTTGGAGAAGCCCTGCAGCTTCGTGAGCGCGCCCGAGCTGCTCACGATCTCCACGGCGAGACTGTCGATGGGGAGGGAACTCTCGCCGCTGGTGATGTACAGCCAGAAGGACAGCGTCGCCGCCCTTCCGGCCGGGAGGGTGAAGGACTGCTCGGCGGAGCCACTGCTGCCAGCACTGAGGGGGCCCAGCTCCAGGTTGCCGGAGCCGCCGTGCGGCGAGGAGCCGCCGTTCCGCCAGAAGGCCTGGCCGGTCAGCGTCCACGGGCTGGAGGAGCCCTCGAAGCCCCCGTTGACGACGAAGTCATTGTCCACCGTCACGGCGATGCCCGCGGAGGTGGTGGTATTGCCCGAGGTGTCGATGGCCTTGCTCGTCAGCGTGTAGCTCCCGTTGGCGACGCTGGTGGTGTCCCACGTCACGCTGTACGGCGCGGTGCCCACCGAGCCCAGAAGCGTGGTGTCCCGGTAGAGCTCCACACGGGCCACCGCCACGTTGTCGGACGCGCTCGCGGACACGGTGACGCTGCCGCTCAACGAGGCCCCCGCCGAGGGTGCGGTGACGCTGGTGGTGGGCGGCGTGAGGTCGTTGTTCAGGGTGACGTTGACGGCCGCGGAGGTGGTGGTGTTGCGGGCCGCGTCGTAGGCCTTCGCGGTGAGCGCGTACGCGCCATTGGCCACGGTGCGCGTGTCCCACGTCACGCTGTACGGCGCGGTGTAGTCCGTCGCGATGAGCGTGCTGCCCCGGTAGAGCTCCACGCGGGTGACGCCCACGTTGTCCGTGGCATCCGCCGTCAGGGTGACAGTGCCGAGCAGCACGGCGCCCGGGGCGGGAGCGGTGATCGCGACGGTGGGGGGCACCGTCTCATTGGCCACCGTGACGGCCACGCTGGAGGACTGCGTCACGTTGCCCGTGGTGTCGACGGCCTTCGCGGTGAGCGTGTACGCGCCATTGGCCACCAGCGTCGTGTCCCAGCTCAAGCTGTAGGGAGCGTATGCGTCGGAGCCCAGCAGCGTGGTGCCCTGGTAGAACTCGACGCGGGCCAGGCCCACGTTGTCGGACGCGGTCGCCGTCAGGGTGGCCGTCAGGCTCAGCACGGTCCCCGCCGTGGGCGAGGTGAAGCTGACGGTGGGCGGCGTGAGGTCGTTGTCCACGGTGAAGCTCACGCTGCCGGTGGACGTGACGTAGCCCGCGGCATCCCGGGCGGTGGCCGACACCGTGTGGGCGCCATTGGCCACCGACGTGGTGTTCCAGGAGAGCGAGTAGAAGTTCGGGTCCGAGAGGGGATAGGGGCGGGCGGCGGTGCCGAGGAGGGCGCCGTCCACGTAGAGCTGCACCGAGGTGACGTCCACGTTGTCGGACGCGCTGACGGCCAGGGTGTAGGTCTGCTTGAGGGTGTTCCCGGCGGAGGGGGACAGCATCGTGCACGTGGGAGGCGTCGTGTCCGGCCCGTCCTTGATGACCTCGGCCCTGTTCAGGTCCGTGCTGTCGGTGGAGCCTCCGGCCACGAGGACCCGCAGCGGCGTGCCGGTCAGCAGCGTGGCGGTGTGCCCGCTGCGCGCGGTGTGCAGCGAGCCGAAGGTGCTCCAGGTGCCGGTGGTGGTGTCGTAGGCCTCGATGGAGGGCGTTCTGTAGGGAGGGCTACCGCTGAAGCTGCCACTCACCGCGAGGATGCGCGTGGAGTCGAGGGCGACCAGCGCCGGGGAATCGCGGACCTGCGCCATCGGGTTGATGGGTTGGGAGGTCTGCGTTGCCGGGTTGTAGATTTCCGCGGAGCTCAGATAGCCCCAGCCGCCCGCTCCGAGGATGCGTCCGTCGGGAAGCCCCACGAAGCCCGCCTCGTAGCGCCTCTGGTTGAGCGAGCCTCCCGAGCTGAAGGTGTTCGTCGCGGGATTGAACAACTCCACCTGGGTGGAGACGTCCGTGGTGCCGGAGTAGGCCTGACCGCCCAGCACCGCCACCCGGCCATCCGGCAGCAGAATGGCCGAGGCGCCCATCCGCGTGGCGGACAGGCCCGGGCTCAGGAAGGTCCACGTGCCCGTGGCGGGGTCATAAAGCTCCGCCGACGCGAGGTAGGTGTCGTTGACATTGTAGAGGCCGCCCACGACGAGCACCTTGCCGTTGTTCAGCTTCACGGCCGCGTGGTAGCGGCGGCGCTGGTAGAGCGAGCCGGTCAGCGTCCAGGTGCCCGTGGCCGGGTTGTAGAGCTCCGCGCTGGCCAGGTTGGTGGTGCCGTTGCTGTTGCCGCCCATGACGAGGACGCGGCCATCGTCGAGCAGCACGGCGCAGTGCATGGTCCGCGCGGCATTCATGGAGCCCGTGGCCGTCCAGGTGCCCGTGGCCGGGTTGTAGAGCTGAGCCGAGCTGTAATTGCTCGTCGACGTCTCACCTCCGGCCACCAGCACCCGCCCGTCCGCGAGCCGCGTGGCCGTGTGGTTCCAGCGCCCCGGGGAGAAACTGCCCGTCCACTCGACGACCTCCTGCCGTGCTTCGCCGAGCGCATGGGGCTCCGGCTGCGCTCCGCCCTGCTCCGAACCACAGCCAGCGCCAAGCGCCACGAGTGTGAGCAGCCACAGTGATACAAATTGTTTCGATTTGACGACGTGCATGGGTGTCTCCGGCCCGGTGCTCTACCGCTCGCGCAATATTCACGAGCGGTGAGAGTTCACCTCCCCGCGGTGCGAGCCGTGTGCCAGTGCTCCGTCAGACGGGAACCGCTCCAAAAAGAGGGGACTCCCGTCCAGATTGGAGCTCCTGCGCGCGCCAGATTGGAGCGGAGTGCGCCATCTTGGCTCAGGCCACCGCCCCGGTTCTGCGCGACCCTGAATATCGGCTCAATCGCCGATGTGTCGCAGCGTCTTCCGGTAGCGGTCGGCGTTGTGCACGTAGTGGGGGCCCGAACCTTCGAGCACGTGCTTCTGCACCTCGTTCACCTGCTTCAAGACGCGCGCGGGAGCGCCGACCACGAGCGAGCCATCCGGAATCTCCGTCCCCTCGGTGACGAGCGCGTGGGCGCCGATGAGACACCCCTTCCCGATGCGCGCGCCGTTGAGGATGGTGGCGCCGATGCCGATGAGGCTGCCGTCCCCCACGGTGCAGCCGTGGAGCATGGCGCGGTGGCCCACCGTGACGTGCGCGCCAATCACCAGGGGGATGCCCGCGTCGGTATGGAGGATGGAGCCGTCCTGGATGTTGGTTCCCTCTCCCACGTCGATGAGGTCCATGTCCCCGCGCAGCACCGCGCCCCACCACACACTCACGTCGCGAGCCAGTCGCACCCGTCCGATGACGGATGCAGTGGGCGCAATCCAATAGGCGCCGGGAATCACCTCGGGAGACACGTCTTCCAGTGCATAGAGAGGCATGGCCCGGCACCCCATCGCAACCGCACCCCCGAGGCAAGGTGCTTGTGGCTCATCCGACGGACCCGCCAGGTCACCTCGTATCAGCGAGTGTCACGCGCCTCGGGCGAAAGGGACGAGCGCCATGGCGCCCGCGTCGCCTCTGTCCGCCCGGGCATCGTCGAGTGGGTGGTGGACCGGCCCGCGAAGGACCGGGACGCCGCGCTGGCGCTCGCGCGGGAGCAGCTGGCGCTGAAGCCTTCCGAGATGGGCACGGCCGCGCAGGAGGCCACCGCCCTGATGCAGTCCACCACGTGGTCCCTGTGGTGGGACTGAAGGCCGCCTGGCGGCGCGCGAAGGCGTGCCACTTGCGCGCGGCGGAGGTCCGGCCGGGGAGACGGAATCCAGCCGGCCGGGCCTCGCGTGAATCAGATGCAGTGCGTCTGTCCGCGAACGATGGTGGTGCAGTAGTACAGGGCTCCACCCGGACAGCTCGAACTGGGGACGGCCTTGATGGCACACATGCCCGTGGGGCAGCCGTCCATGTCACAAACGGTAGGTCCGGTAGGGAGCACCACGGACTGCTCCGCGGTCCCCGACGGGGCGGCGGTGTCCTCGGGCGTTTGCGGACCACACGCGGACAGACCCAGCGCCAGGCACATCGTCACGACAAGCCTCTGAATCATCGGTGAACCTCCAGTAGGGGAATTGCCATTGTACACGTGTTCCACCAAGCGTGAGCAGGGCGGAAGCCACAAGAGGCGAGCCCGCCTCCGAGCAGCACACGCACTCGAACGCGAAGCGCCTCTCGTACGAGAGCGGGGACATCAGCAGGAATCCCGGGACGCAGCTGACCAGCGGCTGGGCCTCCTACAGCGACAGCCGGCACCGCTCGACTTCATCCGGGTGGGCAGCAAGGACGCGTGTGGCCCGGAGGCCACACCGCAAAGGTAGGAACGCCCATGCGTGATAGATTGGCGACTCCCCCGGCCGCACCTGCCCAGCGAGAGTTCTTTCATGCGCGTCTCCCCATTCGCGGGCCGTGCGGCCATGATGCTTCTGCTCGTGGCCGCGTGCAGCGAGCCTTCAAGGCCTCCCGATACCTCCTCATGCGGCCCCATGACCTGTGCTGGCTGCTGCAGCGCCGGCGTCTGCCAGCCAGGGAGCAGCGTCTCCGCCTGCGGTACGGGCGGGGCCGCCTGTCAGACGTGCCGCTCCGGTGACACCTGTGGCGAAGGCGTCTGCGAGGCGCCTGACAGCGGAGCAGGTGACGGTGGCCTCCCCGCGGGAACCACGACCATCCTCTTCGAGCCGCTCGGCGCGCTGCCCATCGTTCCCGACATCAATGACGTGTATCTCGACTCCGTCACCGGCCGGCTGAACCTTCCGCTGTTGCCAGATGCCTCCCCCGCGGAGCGTGCGTTTACGCAGAACTACCTCAACTCGCTCAACGGCTTCCTGGTGTCGTCCGTCCCCTCCGCCAGAGCCTCGGCGCGGCTCGACCCCGGCACTGTCCGTGCGCCCAACATCCGGGTCATCCAGCTCGCGGGGGCCACCAGCCAATCCCAGCCCACCATCGGCTACAACCCGGACACGCTGCGCATCAGCATCTTCCCCCCGCAGCCCGAAGGCTGGCCGAAGGGCGCGCGGTATGTCGTGGTGCTGGTGGGTGGCGCCGCGGGCCTGAGGGACGCGCAGGGGTGGCTTCTCGCCGCGAGCCCCTCCTGGCAACGGGTCCGCTCGACGACGCCGCTCGTGGACGCCTCCGGACGGAGCACCGTCTCCGGGCTGACGGACGCGGCGGCGCGGGCCCTGGAGGCCCTTCGCCTGCGCTACGCCCCCGTGTTCGACCTCGTCATGGGGCAGGGGATTGCGCGCGAGGACGTGGCGGCGCTCTGGACCTTCACCGTCATGGACGAGGAGGAGGCGGCCTTCGACCTCCCCCGGTCCATCATTCCCCTTCCCAACGACCTGTACATGTCGGCCGGGGGTACCGTGCAGATGCCGGTCGCTCCCAGCACGAGTTCCCCCTGAACGGCCTCGCCACGCCAGTAGCCGGCATTTTCCGCGGGCTCGCGATTCAAGCCCGCGTCGACAGCCAATGCCCCAGCGGTCCAAATCCGCGGGGCTCATTCATGCCCCAGCGGTCTGCTGCCTGGCGGGTCCGCTTGGGCTGGCGTGTGCCCAGAGGGGCTGCACGGCCTCTGCTCTGGCCCGGCGCGGAGCGGCCGCACTGGCGGCCTGTGTCCGGCTGTCAGGATGCGCGAGGCGCCCAGTCCCTGCTGGGTTGTTGGACTGGAGCCTCCACATGCGCGCCGCTGTTACAGGTCACCAACCCCACCTGCTGGGAGGCTTCAGCGAGGAGTCCGCGTCCCGGCTGCGCGCCTTCGCCCGCCAGTGGCTCCAGCGGGCGCGGCCTGTCGAGGTGATTTGCGGGATGGCGCCCGGCTGGGACCTGGCGATGGCTGAGGCCGCGCTGGAGGAGGTGGTGCCCCTGGTGGCGGCGCTGGCGTGGCCCGGTCAGGGGCGCAACTGGCCGGGAGAGGCGTACGCGCACCTCCAGTCACTGCTGGAGCGAGCGGCACTCGTCCACGTCGCGTTCTCCCAGCGCGCGCCGGCCATGTGGACCGTGCGCGACAGGTGGGTGCTCTCGCGAGGGGACCACGTGGTGGCGCTGTGGTCCGGTGCGGAGGGCGGCACCGCGGAGGCCATCGCCCATGCGCGGGAGCTGGGCAGGCCCGTCGAAAACCTCTGGCCGGAGTGGCAGCGGCTGACGGGCCAGGTGTCGAAGTCCTGATGGCGCGTCAGAAGCAGCGCGCGCGGGCGGCGACGCCATACGTCGACGAGCTGCCGCGGAGGTAATAGGAGCCTGCGGTGGGGAGGATGTCGACGTACTCGTTGAAGCTGGCGAACTCACCCGCCATGTACACCAGGGCGCAGACCCGGTTGGTGGTGGTTCCCATGTGCTCGCCGTAGGACTGACCCTGGCTCCAGACGTACTCGCCGCTGTAGGAGGGCACGGTGATGCAGCGGGCCCGGGCGCGTCCGTAGACCTTGCTGGAGGAGCCGAACAGGAACCACGAGCCGCCGCTCACGTAGGCACGGATCCAGTGGCCTCCGCTGTTGAACTCACCGTCCACGCGCGTGAGGAAGCACACCCGACCGGACGCAGTGCCCATGTTCGTCGGCAGGTTCTGGCCCGGCGTCCACTCATACTCGCCGGAGAGCACGCCGCCGCTCCGGTACGCGCACCGGGCGCCAGCCTGCAGCGGGCCGCCGCTGCCAGCGTTGCCATGGAGGTACCAGCTCCCATCCGCGGCGAAGATGCGCACGTGGTCCGAAGGTCCATCGAGGCGGCCACGGACCTTTTCCAGGAAGCAGAACCGGTCCGTGGAGGTGCCCATGGGCGTCGCGGCGCTGGAAGACGTCCATACGTACGACCCGCTGCCGACCAGCTCCTGCTCGGCAGTGGCCAGCACGGCCTCGGTCTCCGTGTCCGTCTCCTCCTTCATCATCTCCTCGGGGCCGCAGCCTCCCAGAGTGACGGCCAGCATGAGCACAGCGAAGCGTGGGTTCAGTCGAAACAAGGCTTTCTCCTTGGAAACTCCGGTTGGGGAACCGGAGGAGGCCAAGGTGGAGTGCGGCTCCCGAAATGCCAAACGCGAATGGACGCTACTGCCGTTCTGTGGATGTGATTCATATCTCCGGGGCGGTGTGCGTGTTGTTTTATGCCTGTCTTTGATGGGGCGTGCTCGACAATCCCAGAGGATGAGGAATTCCGAGTACGAGGGTTGTAGAGACCCACCACGCGGGGGGCCCCAGTCCGTCCCGAATTCTCAAGGCACGTACGCGACGCAGTCGATTTCCACCCGCAGGCCCGCGTCGGGTAGTGCGAAGACCTGTACGGTGGTGCGCGCGGGGCGGTGTTCCCCCAAGCGAGGGCAGGGCCGAAGCGACAAGAGGCGAGCCCACCGGCTGAGGTGGGGGCGAAGGTGGAAGCGAAGAAGGAGCGGACGGCGCGAGTGGAATGGGCTGGGCTGGTGCGCCGGACTTGCGCGCAGGACGTCTTGGCCTGCTCTCGGAGTGGAGGCCGCAGGTGGGCGCTGGCATCCCTGACAGCCCCCGGTGGGGTGCCCGCCATTGTGGAGCACCTGGCAAGGCGCTCGCGGCCTGCGCGGTGGGCCCCAGCGCTTCGGGCCCCCCGGAGCGCGGGGTGTTGAGCCCCAAGCCCCCACAGAGATTTGGACGCCCCCTGCGGCCTGCTGCCTGGCTGGTCCGCTTGGGCTGGCGTGTGCCCAGAGGGGCTGCACGGCCTGTGCTCTGCACCATCGACGCGCTGAGGGTGCGCACCCTGGAGGGCACGACGCTGAGCCAGGGCAAGTGGGCCGCGGCCTACGTCAAGGTGTGGAACATCTCACCGAGTGGCAGAGGGACGCAGGAGGTCGCCACGGCGCTCCTCGTGCCCACCGGCACGCTGCCGGCGGTGCGTGGCGAGCCGCCCTCCCACCCACGCGCTGGGCAGCACGGTGGCGCAGAGGAGCAGCGGGTACCAGAGAGGCCCGAACGCGGGCCCCTGCCCCAGCGCCACCACGACGCCCACGAGGCACAGGACGAGGCCCACGCCTCCGAGCCACAGCGCGTGCAGCATCGGCCTGTCGGGCGCGAGCCGTGCAGCGACGTAGCAGCCGGCGATGCCGAAGACGGTGCGGTACGCCGTCGCCAGCGCGAAGAGCGCGTCCGCCATGGGCTGCTGCATGGGAGGGAAGACGCCCGTGGCGCGCAGGAGCTCGTCCGTGGCCGTGGCGAGCACGGCGTTCAGCAGCAGGCCCGCGAACACCGCGCCCACGCGGCGCAGCACGCGACGGGAGGGCCGTGCCGTACCACCGCCCACCGTGACAGCCACCCCGTGTCCAGAGAGCGCCCCGCCTCGAAGTCCTTCCTGGCTCCACATGTGCTTCCTCCTCGGGAATGGGCGGCGGCACCGGCCCGCTGGTGGGCCGCGACCCGCCCTTCACCCCGAGGTCGGAGCCGGGCTCGCGATTTCGACATGCCCTTTTCGCGAGGATTTTCGCCCCGGGGGCCCTGACACGCGGCCGCTCAGCGGCTGACGCTGTCCATCTGCCGGCGCATGGCCTCGCGCTCATGGAACTGCTTCTCGCGCTCCTGCGAGATGAGCTCTCGCGCCCGGGGCTTCTGCGCGTCGGTCAACTGCGTCTCCGCCTCGTTGTAGGCGCGGGTGTCCCACGGCAGCGACGGCTTCTGGTTCATGCGGTTGCTCCGAGGCAGGAGACGATGCCGCGAGCCCGCCGCTCCCCGTGAGGCGGGCCCGCGACTGTACCCACCACGGTGCTCATCCCTGGTTTTGGCAGGAGGGAGAAATGGGTGAAGCAGTTGGGTTATTATTGCAACGCTTCACAACCAGGAGGGCACATGCGACGTGTTCTTGGAACGCTGCTGATGGCTGGATTGCTGGCTGGCTGTGGCGGAGTCGAGGGTGACGTGGAGCCCGGAGCCGCAAATGAGGAGTCCCTGGGGGAGCAGGAGCAGGGCCAGAGGTCGTACGCGTGCGATACCAGCGCCAACTGCGATGTCGGCTGGATCTGCTGCTATGACGTAGGCCGCCCGGGGACGCTCGGCACGTGCATGTCGACGTGCATCAGTACGAACCCGTCCTAGACCCGGTATCCGAGGGTTCTTCACCCTCCCCACCGGCCTCGTGGGGAGGGTTGCACACGGCTATGGGCTGTCGTCTCGCTCCGCGGGGCTCGAGGTGGCAGGGCGTTGCCGAGTCATGACAGGGAAGTAGCACGCGCCCCTGTATTCAAAGGCACCCTTCTCATCACAGTCCTTCTGGTCCACGGACAGCTTCGTCCAACAGCCGCCGTTGATTGAGACCTGCACCTTGCCGGGACAGCGGCCATTGCCGTCCGGGCGCCGCTGCCCTGGGAGGGGCTTTGGTGGCAGGTCTTCCGTGATGGGTCGCCACATGGAGGGGGCTCGCTCGGGCGACACCGGTGCCGTCAGTGCGGAGTCCCCGACGGCCACGGTGCCGGCATCCTTTGCTTCTTCCTGCTCCGCGAGTTGGGGCGCCTCGGAGCGACTCAGCAACCCCGCGGCCAGTGCGCCTCCGAGGCCCGCGGCCGCGAACCAGGGCCACCTGCGCGGGCGAGGAGGGCGCTGCATCGTGAAGTGCTGGGGGAGGGGAAAGAGGCCCGCGGGCCGCGGCTCTTCTCCCGTGAAGAGAGGCACGTCCGCCTCACGTCCCGCGCTGCGCGCAGCCTGCTCCAGCGCTTCCGCCATCTCCCGCGCGCTGCCTCGCGCTTCGGGTTGGGGTGAGAGCATCCGGGACACCAGCGCGCTCAGCTCCGGAAGGCAGCGGGAGTTGCTGACTCGTGCCGTCCAGTGCGCGAGCTCCTCGGGACGCCAGAGCCAGGCATCCTCATCCTCCGGGTGGGCCACCGGCGGGTACTTCGCCGTGATGAATCGATAGGCGGTGACACCCAGGGCGAAGAGGTCATCCGCGGGCCCCGGGGGATACGGGACAGCGGAGCGCTTGCTGAGGCGGCGGATGGAGCGCCATGCCTCGGGCGAGCGGTAGGCCGAAGTGCCAGGAGGAAGGGGCTGCCAGGTCAGCGTGGCGGCTCCCACGTGGTGTCCGGAGCCGAAGTCCAAGAGGAAGGGCAAACCGTCTTCGCGTCGGACGCGGATGTTGTCACCCTTCACATCGCGGTGGAGGCCTCCGGCCGAATGGGTGGCGTCGAGGGCACGGGCCAGGCGCGCGAGAACCTGAAGCACCTGTCGTGAAGATGGGCGCCAGGCCTGGGCCCACTCATAAAGCGGCGTGCCCTCCACCCACTCCATGACGAGCCAGGCGTAGGACACGCCTTCCCGGGGCTGCCATTGGCCGTGGTCCAGCAGGCGGGGGACGGCGGGGTGACGGATGCGGGAGAGCAGCTCCGCCTCACGCGCGAAGCGCGCGTCCCCCGGGTGCAGGGCCAGCTTGAGGGCCACGACGTCGGCGGCCCGCGGCTCCGCGGGCTCGGCGCGGTAGACGACACCGTAGGTGCCCCGGCCGCGCTGCTCCAGCAGACGCCACGGGCCGATATGCGTCCCGGGAAGCAGGCTTGCCGGATTGAGGACGTCAGACTCCATGAGCTACCTCGTGAGGCGGTCCGCACCGCGCTCGGGGAGACTACTCGCGAGGTAGTTGGACTCCAACGCCATCCCGCAAGGTGGGCGAGGTGCCGGCCGGTGCTGTGGGCCGGGCCGGTGGAGAAGCCGTGCCGCTCTCTTCATTCTACCCGGGCCCCTCCCGGCTCCACTCCACCCTCTCGTATAGGGAGGCCGCATCCTGGAGGTGTCTCCGGTCCGACGTCGTCAGCCGGCACTCCACATGGATGTGGAGCGCACGGATGCCGAAGCCCGACGCGCCCTGGATGGCATGCGCGAGCGGCGGGACTCCCTCCGCGCTGAACAGCTTCGCCAGCACGGGCAGTTGCTTTCGCACCATCACGATGAGCGCCCATGCCACCGTTCCGCGCGCCTCGAAGCGCACCAGCCGGGACGCCAGCCGCGACGTCGCGCACAGGCGCACGTCCTCCGGGGCCGCGTTGTACACGAGCACGTGCGTGAGCCGGGGCAACCCATCCAACCGGGTGAACAGGTCCGGCGCCTTCTCCACCAGGGGCCCCGACACGTCGAGGTGACTCAACCCCAGCGGGCGCGAGCCCAGCCCTCGCGCCATCTCCGCATCAAGACTCCGAAGCGACATCACGTTCCGCAGGTGCGGGTGCGAAAGCCACGCCTCCACCTCCGCGCCCGGATACGTCGCCATGCTCCAGCCAACCTCCCGCACCGTCGACCAGCCGGGCCCGGGCTCGGGGAGCGGCTCGCCTCGGGAGTGGTCCATCAGCACGGCCACGGGAAGGCCCCGCTCGAACTGGACGAAGCCCCGCACCACGCTCGCGCCCAGCGGCGCCTCCCATTGGAGCTGGTGCTCCTTCAGCAGGTCCTGGATGCGCGCCTCGTCCGGCTGCGGCGCGCACTGCTGCGTGATGAACTCTCCCAGCGGGTCGCCCTGCTCCAGCAGGTGGTCCGCCAGCACCAGGCGCGCGGACACGTCCTCCGGGTCCGCGTACACGCGTGCCAGCAGCGCTTCGCGCACCGGTCCGCTCCGGGCCTCCGAGTCCTCGCGCGCGCAGAAGGCCGTCTCCCATTCTTCGCACAGGCGCGTGGACTCCTCGTCCAGCGGCGGGCCCACCTTCGGGAGGATGCGCTGGATGACGGCGTCGAGCCGCGCCGCGAAGTCGTTGCCCGGAGGAAGACCCGCGTGCACTTCCCTCAGAGGCGCCAGCACACGTGGGTCCCTCACGTGCGCCAGCAACTCACAGAGCACATCGGGCACGCCCACGTCCGTGGCGATGGGCATGCGGACAATCTCCAGCAGCACGGAGGTGAAGCGAGGGTCCTCCGGCCACTCACGGAAGCCCCGGAGCGCCCGGCGCAGCGAGCCGGGGTAGCCACGGTCCGCGCCTTCCCGCAGGCTGGCGAGCAGCCGCGGCAGGTCCAACGGCCGGCGCCAGTTCATCGACTCGGAGCCCGGGCCACAGTCCAGCGGAGACAGCCTCCGGGTGAGCCGCTCCGACAATCCCTCCACGAGCGAGGCGATACGCGCGTCGCGAGAGTGACGCCAGGCCTCCAGCAGGTGCCCCAGGGCGACCTCGTCGGCATGACACTCGAACGCCCCCAGCGCGCGGCCGAGGAGCTCTCTCAGGGGGGCTCTCACGGCGCGGCAGTGTACCGTGCGGGCGGCGCCCTCATCCTCGGGGGTGAGCACGCAGAGTGGACCGGCGTGAAGCTCACCTCGTGAGCCGGAACAGCTTCCGTGCGTGCGTTCGACTTGCCTGCGTGTGGGGAGCACGAGGGCAGGGTGGCCTCTCCATGCATCGGGCCAGGTCTCGTGTCCCTGGAGTACCCTCGCTTCGGGTTCAATCCACTGACGAGGTGCTTCAGCATGAAGAATGGATATTGGAAGCTCCTGCTGCTCCCTCTGCCTTTGTTGTCGGGCGCCTGCGCCACTTCGGGCGCTGGTGGCCACGAGGCGCAGTCACCTGCTGCCTGGCTCTCACGTGCGCGTGTCATTGACCTCGGCCATCCCATCACTCCGGAGATGCCTCTCTTCCCGGGCGGGACGCGCTTCAATGCCAGGGTGCTGGGCACCGTCGAGCGTGACGGGTACTACATCCGGCAGCTCGAGCTCGGCGAGCACGGGGGAACCCATGTGGATGCGCCGGCCCACTTTGCAGCGGGCACGGCATCCGTGGACCAACTCCCTGTCGAGATGCTGAGTGGCCCGGCCGCGGTGCTGGACGTCACCGCGCAGGTGGCGGGCAACCCGGACTACGCGGTGTCCCCCACGGACATCGAGGCATGGGAGCGCGCCCATGGCCCACTCCAGCCGCAGCACCTGGTGCTCATCCGCACTGGCTGGGCCTCGCGCTGGCCCGACGAGCAGCGCTACCGCAACGCGGACGCGGCGGGTGTCCTGCACTTCCCCGGACTCTCCGTGGCCGCCAGCCAGGTGCTGCGCCAGCGCAAGGTGCGAGCCATTGGCATCGACACGCTCTCCACGGACCCGGGGCCCAATGCCTCCTTCGAACAGCACAAGGACTTCCTGCCCGGGGGCGGCTACCACATCGAGAACCTCGCGGATCTCTCCGCGCTGCCACCCGTGGGGGCCTTCCTCGTCGTCTCTCCGCTGTCCGTGAAGGATGGCAGCGGCGCCCCGGCGCGGGTGTTCGCCTTCCTTCCCCCGGAGGGCGGCGCGACGGATTCATCGCGATGAGGTGCTCTTCCATTCTTCGTATGCGCGTGGGTGAGGTCCAGCCACTACCAGCGAGGACCCGCGCAGGTCCAGTTGCAGGCGCTGCCACCGTTGGCCACGTTGCACCCGAACTGGGTCCGCGGAAGGCTGTTGCAGAAGCTCTGAGGAGTTCCGGGCAACGCCTGACAGCACGGCGTCCCGCACGTCCATTGACAGGACGTGCCGCCGTTGGCCGAGTTGCACCGGTCCAGGGTCTGCGGAAGGCCGTCACAGAAGCCCTGGGACGTCCCTGGTAGGGCGGTGCAGCAGGCACTGGTTGCGGCGCTCACCTCGGACGCCTGCTCCAGGGCCGGCGCGCCGTCTTCATCGACGGGGCCACACGCCCCGAGCACGCCGATGGAGAGAAGGAGGACACCCTGGAGCAACACACACTTGATCGACGGGTTCATGAGGAGCCGCTTTCGGTTGGGACTGCGTTCCGAAAGTAGCAGTCGCTCCCGACACTCCAGCTCCACCTGGGCGCCCTCCCTCAGGGCCTGTCCGAGGCACGCACCTCGCTGATGCACAGGTCCGTGAACTTCTTGCCCGGGTAGACGGACAGCACCTCGATGGCAACGAAGGTGCCCGCGGCGTTTGAGTCGGGCTTGAACGCGGGGAGCTTCAGTTCCTGGTAGTCGTTGACGTCCTTCAGCTCCACTTCTCCCATGGCGGCCACGGTGAGCCCTCCGTAGTCGATGCTCGACTGACTTGCCGTCGCGCTCCGCGCCTGGAGCACGGCGAGCCGGACCTTGCGTGGCCTCGCATTCGCCGCATGGAGCTGGGCCGACTTGCCGAAGCCCGCCCAGATGCTCACCGGCCTGCCCGGCTCCACCTTCGCCAGCAGCACCTCTCCCACGCCTGTTCCCTTCGCGCCTTCGCACCAGGCCGTGTCCGGCTTGCCGTCCATCGCCTTTTCCGCCGAATAGCCACACGTCCACTCGTGCGCGGTCATCTCCCGCTCGCGGAGGTCGTCCTCGGCCTGGGGTGGACAGTCCTCGCAGGCGGGAGGTTTGCCCTTCGGCAGCAGCGTCGATGACGCCCAGTCCGAGAAGTCCCCCGTGAGGCCATGGGAGATTCCGCCCGAGAGGCTCGCGCCCACCTGGAGCCCCTTCAGGGAGAGGCTTCCCTTCGCCGTACAGGCCCTGCCCTCGTACGCCTGGGCGGCGGCGATGCCGGGCAGCGTGAGAACGAATCCGGTGATGAGCAACGCCACCCACCGGGACGCCACGCGTCCTCGGGTGTGCTCGGCAGAGTACCCCTGCATCGTCAGCTCCCTTCGTGCGTCCGAGCGGGGACGCGAAGGGCCTACCTTCCCAGCGACGGCGTCACCGGTCCACAGCCCGGTGCTCCCGAGCGGCGGGACGCATCCATCCCGCCGCCCGGAGACGCCTCACTCCGCGCGCGCTTCCACCACGGGCATCAGCCGGGAGGCCAGGGCCGCGACGAGGGCGTCCTCGGTCAGCGCCGCCGCCACGTTGGGCACGCCGGTTCGTGGTTCCCGCCCACCGGCATGCCCACCCGGTGGCTCAAGCGAACCGCGAGTCGAGCTTCGTGAGCTGGCTCGTGAAGCCCTCCTGCTGCATCTTCGTGAACTCATCGCTGTGCATCGCGTCCATCGTGACGACCATGCGAACGCGGTCGCCGCTGGGGAAGAAGTCCACGGCGATCTTGCTCTCGTAGGTCGCGACGCCGGGGATGAAGTCGATGACGTTCGTGAGGACGAGCCGCGAGCGAGGCTTCACCTCGGTGAAGCGGGAGCGGGTTGCGTGGGAGGTCGGCTGGCCCATCTGCTTCATCGCGGCAATCATCTCCGGCGAGTCGGCAATCATCTCGTATCGAAGGGGACCGCCCGTGCGCGCGTCGAGCTCTTGAACCTCGGCGCGGAAGCCCTGCGGTCCCCACCACGACTCAAAGCCCTCCTTTGTGGTCCAGAGCTCCCATACGTCCTGGATGTCCGCCCGCCAGGTGCGCTCGATGACGACCTTCGCCTCACTGCGTGACGCGTTCGCGTTGCTCATTTCTGCTTGCTCCGCTCTCTGACTCGACGAGTCTGTTGTTGTTGCTTCTTCTCCAGTGCGGCCCCGAAGCGGTCGAGTCGCGCCTCCCACAGCTCCCGGTACTGGGTGAGCCACGCCTCGAGCTCCCGGAACGGCTCTGGCTTCAAGGCGTAGAGGCGACGTTGCCCATCCGGGCGCATCGAGACGAAGCCCGACTCGGAGAGGATGCGCAGATGCCGCGAGACACCGGACTGGTGGATTCCGGCCCTCTCGACGACGTCATTGACCTGCTGCTCGCCAGCGCGAAGGGCCTCGATGATGCGGCGGCGCGTCGGGTCCGCGAGCGTCTGGAAGACATCGAGTTGCATTGGCGTGTATATGCACCATGGTGCATATGTTCGTCAAGGCCCGCCTCCGGCCCTTGTTGGTCCCTCTTCACCCTCCCGTCATCCTCAACAGGGCTCCCATCCGGCCTATACTTCGGGCGGCTCCAACCACGCTCCACCATGTCGCTCCCCGCCCCTCCGCCGAACGGCCCCTCCCCGCTCTTCGATGCTGCAGGCCAGTCCCTGACGCCGCGGGGCGAGCCGGCGCCGGCGCGGCCCGCCGGTCTTCCGGAAGACGCCTGGCTCACCGACGATGCGCGCGCGTGGGGGACGGGCCTCTTCAAGAGCGGAGGCCTGCCCGAGGGGCTTCACCGGCGCTGGACGCTGGAGGGCGAGCTCGTCGCGGTGACGTACCACGCGGGAAACCGGCGGAGCACGGGCAGCCGCTCGCCTGACTTCCGGCGTGAGGGCGACGTGCTGGTCCATGCGTCGGAGCAGGGCGACACCGAGGCCGTCGAGGCGCTCCTCGCCCTGGGCTTCGGACATGAGCCCGGTGCCGCCCTGGAAGCCGCGCTCGCGAGCCAGCCGGAGCTGGCGAAGCGGATTGTCTCGATGCCGCCCGGTGAGCCCTTCCAGCCGCCCGCCGCGCCGCCACGGCCAGCGTTCCTTCCGGCCGAAGCCGTCTGGCTTCCGTCACGCGAGCAGTGGGTGGCCGGCACGGTGGACGCGGAGCAGGGGCCGGTGGGGACGTGGAAGGGGTGGCGGTTCTCCGGAGTGGCCCCGGACGGAAGGCCGAGGGGCATCCTCGAGGTGGGCGAGTTCCAGGACGGTCGCCCCCGCCACGAGCGCCAGTACCGGACCCTGGATGAGCACGATGGCGTGCTCGATGAGTCCTGGCTCGACGAGACGGGCCGCCGGGTCCGGCGCCGGGCCTTCGACGCGCAGGGAGGCTTCCGCGAGGTCGAGTCGCTCGTCTCGGGTGAATCCATCGAGCGCTGGGGGAGCCTCCCGGACCGCATCGGGAGGGAGGAGCGCCGGGATGCGCAACATGCGCTCGTCCGCGTCCAGTACTTCGATGAAGAGGGCCGACCGAGAACGGAGCTGCTGCCTGGCGAGGGGCGAGGACGCACCTTCGACGCGCAGGGCACCGTGGTGGGCGAGGGCCCGGTCCAGGACGGGCAGCTCTCCGGGACGTGGATGCTCCATGCCGGGGACGCGGAGGCACGGGAGCTCCACGTCGGTGGGCTGGGGCTCGGAGCATCGGCGGCGCTCGGGACGCTGCTGCCGCTCATCTTCCAGTTGCAGCGAGAGCCCGTGCCGGCCTTCCTGGAGAAGGCGATGGACGTGGAGTGGGGAAGCTTCGCGAGCTTCTTCGACCTGGAGGCGGAGACGGTCCCCAACCTGCTGCGCCTCATGACCCTCGACAACCCGGCGGCCATCGAGCACGCCTTCGGCTCGCTGAGCGACAACCTGTTCCACCACGGCTCCATCTCCGAGCTCGCGGGCCCGGTGCTCCCGTTCATATGCGCCATCACCTCGCACCTGAGGGACGAAGCGGCGCTCGAACAACTGCTCACGTTCCTCTCGAGGGTGGGGACCCGCGACTACAACCTCGATGCCGCGAATGCGCTGAAGAAGGCGTTCCGCCAGCGCAAGGGGCCTGGTCCAACCCGGGCGACCCAGGCGCTGGAAGAGGCGGGGCTCGAACCCGGCCACGGCCTCTTCCACCTCGCGCTCGTCGAGCATGTGGAGGCCTGGGTCCGCCTGTCCCGGTACGCGAACCCGGCTGTCAGCGAGCCCGCGACGGTGCTGCTCGGCCTCGCTGACGACGCGCGCGCCGCCGGAGCGCTGTGCGAGCTCCTCGAGGGCCGGGCGGGCAGTCCGGACCCGCGCATGCTCGCGGCGCGCATGCTCTCACTCCATCCCGCGACCGAGGCCTCTCGCGCCGCGCTCGAACGCGCGCTGGGCTCGGAGGACGAGCGCCTCCGGAGCGAGGCAGCCAGGAGCTGGCTGCGCCTCCACCTTCCGAAGAATGACAGGGCCGTCGCGGTGCTGTTGGAGCGGGCGCAGGCGAAAGACATGGGGGCGGTGGTCGTACTCACGCTGCTGCCTGCCGAGGAGCGAGCGCGGCACCACGGCACGCTCATCCAGGCCCTGCGTCAGGCGGACCTGACCGCCGTCTACGGCGTCACCCGGGCGGCGCTCGCCGCCACGCGACGGGCGGAATCGTCCGAGGCACGGCGAGAGGTGCTCCAGGCGCTGCTCGACAACAAGCGCTTCTGGAGGCTCGGCGTCAACGCCGACGAGCTGCTCCGCGGAGCAGGGCTTCCGACGACGCGCGCGGGGCTGGAGGCGCTCCTTCGTGGAGAGGCTGACGTCGGCGCCGAGAACGGCAATGGATTCCTGAGCGCCGCCAGCGGCATTGATGGACCCAGCGTCGAGTCCTTCCGCAGGGAAGAGGACGCGTAGTCGTTCGCAGCGCCTGACGTGCGTCAGGTGCTCCGCCGTGCCGGACCGTCCAGGAACGCAGCTCCTCCCAGCAGCCCCAGGCCCGCGCGAGCGACGAAAGCGGCGCGGTGGCGGGCACGCGCATCAACGCTTCAACGGGTCCGATAATCGGGGAGCAGACCAGCCCTTCTTTGCCCCTCTTCACCCTCCCGCCGCCCTCAACAGGGCTCCTATCCGTCCTATCCGTTGGGCCGGTGCGCCCGTGGAACCCACTGCCGAGGAACGACCCATGCTGAAGCGCCCCGTCCATATTCCGGCTTCGATTTCCATGGCGCCGCTCACATTCCGTTCTGGCACCCAGGTCTCCCTCGCGCTCGACAACCCGGACAGCATCCCCGGCCACCTGGCCGATGCCCTGACGCAGGTGAACTACAAGGGCAAGGCAGCCGTGGGCCTGGCCTGCATCGAGTGGGTTGCGTGGCGGCTCGACGGCCTGACCGACATCACCGACCTGTTGTACCGGTTGGAGGCGGCATGGACCTCGACCGCCGCGGTCGCGTACTCGCGCAGCCTCGACTACGACGGCGTGACGAGTGCAGTGACGAACCATGGCAATCCGGACGGCCCACGTCAGGACGCATTGATTCGCATCCAGGACCTGCACTTCGCGTTCAAGAAGGGCCGCCCGCAGATGGTGAGCGAGGCCGGCAAGTGCGCTGTGCTGGCGCTCCATGTCCTGCCCCCTGACTGCGGGTTCGAACCCTGGTTGCAACGAACGCTGGTCGCACTGGCCGCCAACTGCCCGGTCGGCGCACGTCCCGACCGCAAGGTGAAGGTGATCGACCACGGAAACGAGCGCCCGGTGCCACGCGACTGGTTCGAGACTCTCTCCGTGCCGAACGACGACGCCTCCGACCGTGCCGCATGGGACGGCTTCCTGCGCGCGCTCGAGCCTGCTGCCAACCCCTACCTCGTGCCCGTCGACACATTGCTCGCCGAGGGCTTCAAGGGCACGCCTTACCGTGGGGTCTGAGGCAGGGCGTTGAGGTTGGACGGTTGGAGGCGGCGGGAATCGAACCCGCCGCCCGACCCTTCTCCGGACAGCGACTCAGAGCGTCTTCATGTACTCGATGAGCGCCCAGCGCTCGGTGTCGGTGAGCGACTGGGTGAAGTCATGCCCGCCGTTGCCCATCCCGTACAGGTACGAGTTGAAAATCATTCGCGAGCGAATCTGCTTCGCGGTGATGGGCGGCGGTGTCTGGTACGCCAGCGAGTTGTAGTTGGCGGCGAGGTTGGCGACGTTCGCGAAGAGGACGTCGGCCGTCGCCATCTCCTGGCTGCAGGGGATGAACGGGTCATTGGCCGGGACATCACCGCAGGCCAGGGGCGTCACCTTCCAGCCGAGCTTCGCGAAGTCATACGACGCAAAGCTCGCGTCGTAGCCGGCGTTGGTCCCCAGCCCGTTGGCGGAGGTCTGTACGCGCTTCCACACCTTCCGGCGGTCCGCCGGCTTCAGCACCTCCCAGAGGGTGGGCACGCTGCCGTTGTGGAAGAAGGGCGCGGAGGCCCACGCGCCGTAGAGCGGCGGCGCGACGTAGCCGAACGGGTTGATCCACTCGTTCGGCCCCAGGGGTGAGTAGACGGGCCCGGTGCCATTGTCGTACTTGCTGCGCGGCACGCGGCGCAGCGCGCTGGAGACGGGGTCGTCGTAGAAGGGACCGTGGTCGGGGGCCTCGTCGTTGTAGGCGAGGAAGGACGTGTTCCACGTCCTGCGCTTGCGCTCGTCCGCCATCAACTGCACGCGCGCCGGGTCCGTCCGGATGGTCTCAATGGGCGTGATGACGCCGGCGATGCCCTTGAGCCGGGGGTCGGGCAGATAAGCCGGGTTCGCGGCATGGCGTGGCGAGTAGACGCCGTGGCAGCTCGCACAGGAGCCGTTGCCCGCCGCCTTCGGGATGCCGGCATTGGCGCCGTTCGCCCAGAGGTCCCGCTCGTGGAAGAGGATGGCGCCCTGCTCGGCGAGCGCGGTGTCGATGGGCTTGGAATAGACGGGCGGCGAGAGCGAGATGAAGAAGTTGTCGTTGTCGTCGAACTCGGCGGTCAGCGCGCGGCGCTGCTCCGCCGTGCGGCCCAGGTTCGCGATTCCGAACGCCATCTCCGAGCGGACGTTGTCCGAGGTGAGCGCGCCGTCCCAGAACTGGCGCGTCTTGAACGCGCGGTACCACCAGTTGGGTGCGCGGGACATGCCTCCCGCGTGGGTGGGGAAATATTCGAGCAGGCTCGGCACGAGCGCGAGCGAGTCCATGTCGAAGATGGCGGGCAGCAGGTCGACGATGCCAATGGCGTCACTCGAGCCGCGGCCCACGCTCCAGGGCACGGGCGTGAGCAGCAGCGGCGTCTCCCAGACGGTGGAGCGGAAGAAATCGGACTGGATGAGGCCCGCATCGATGGCGTCATTCGTACGGCCCCACGCGAAGCCCGCCTCCTGCTCGGTGCCGAAGCGCGAGTCGTGGCAGCCCGAGCAGTTCGAGGCAATCTTCCCCGTGAAGCGCCCATTGGCGTCCCGCTCTTGCACCATGCCCAGCGGGAGCTGGCCGCTGCCACCATTGGTGAGGTTGGGGTTCTCCCACGGCATCGGATAGGGATTGCGGAACGGCGCCTTCGACAGTCCGTAGCGCTTGATGACCTGCTCGTCGAAGTCGGCGGGGCGCAGGAGGTAGCCCCAGAGCCTGAAGAGGTTGTAGTAGGCGAGCGAGTCGCTGAAGGGCTGGAAGTAGGCGCGCGTCTCGATGTTCGAGCGGCCCCGGGCCACGCTCGCGCGGAACTCGCCGCACGTCTGGGGATTGGGTGCCAGCGTCGAGACGAACGGCGCTGGCGGGGTGTGGAGGTCCACCCAGTACGCGTTGAACTGCACCGCGGCCCCGGGCTTGTTGACGCCCGGCACCACCAGCGTGCGCGGGTCCACCGGCAACGGCGTGGAGTCCGGCTTCCCCTGGCACGCCGCCGAGAACGGCGAGCGGAGGGCCGTCGTTTCCAACAACGGCAGCGGGTCCGCGGCCGCCGCCTGGCAAACGCCCATGGCGACGGTGAGGCAACTCGAAAATGCCCACCTACGGTTCCATCGAAGTCTCATGCGCAGCCCTCCATCGGTTATTGGCACTGTGCCAATAAGACGATTCGTAGGCTCCTGGGCGGGCACCCACAATACGCAGCGCGTCATCGATGGATGCCAACGTGGGCTCCGTCCTCGGCATCGGCTTCCGGGTGTGGACGGGCGGAGTGAGGCTTTCAGCCGAGGTCGAGCCTGACGTCCTCGGTGGTGCGCGTCGTCGAAGATGCCCGTGACACGTGCCACCGGGTTGTGATGACCGTCGCAAGGGAACTGAAGGTGGAGCGGTGGGACGTGTGCCCGGTGCTCGCGCGGTGTCCGTGGGGCCGGCATTCCCTTCGCCGCCGGCCTCCGTGGGGCTTGCCTGCCCGCTCCACGGGGGCGCTGATGGCGGGCCGGGCCCCGGTGATTACCCTTCGTGCGATTCCCTCTCGCGCCGAGGAGGCCCTCATGAAAGCCGTGGTCCTGAAGTCCTACGGGGACGTGGATGCGCTCGCCGTACAGGAGATGCCCGAGCCCCAGGTCGGACCGGGCGAGGTGAAGGTGCGCGTCTCCGCCGCGAGCATCAACCCGGTGGACTTGAAGATTCGCCGGGGTGACATGAAGGCGTGGATGCCCGTGAAGTTCCCCACCATCCTCGGGCGGGACGTGGCCGGTGAGGTCCTCGAGGTCGGCGCGGGCGTGGACGCGTTCAAGCCGGGTGACCGGGTGATGGGCCTGGTGAGCGCCGGCTATGCGGAGCGGGTCGTCGCGCCCGCGGAGGCCTTTGCGAAGGTGCCCGAGTCACTGGACCTGAAGGACGCCGCCGCGTTGCCGCTCGTCACCCTGACGGGCACGCAGTTGATGGAAGAAGCGGTGAACCCGAACAGGGGCGACACGGTGCTCGTCACCGGCGCGCTGGGCGCGGTGGGGCGCGCCGCCATCTTCGCGGCGAAGGCCCGGGGCGTGAAGGTCTGGGCCGGCGTGCGCGCGAAGCAGAAGGCGGAGGCGGAGAAGCTGGGGGTGGAGGGCGTGGTCGCCCTCGATGTCCCGGAGGAGGTCGCGAAGCTGCCCATGCTGGATGCCATCGCGGACACCGTGGGTGGGAAGACCGTGGCCGCGGTGCTGGAGAAGCTGAAGCCGGGCGGCACCCTGGGCAGCGTGGTGGGAGAGCCTCCGGAGGCGAAGGGCCGGAGCATCACCGTGCGCGCCATCTTCAGCCATCCGGACTCGCGCCGCCTCACGCAGCTGGGGCAGAGCGCGGCGAAGGGGGACCTGGTCATCCCCATCAGCAAGCGGTTCCCGCTGGACCAGGTGAAGGAAGCGCAGAAGCTCGCGGAGCAGGGCGGGGTGGGCAAGGTGCTGCTCACCAACTGACGGCGGCGGCAGTGCGCGCTCAGCCCATGGAAGCTGGCGCGCACGCGTGAGTCGCGGCCCGCGTCACTCAATCGTGGAGCTGGTGACCACGATGGGCGTATCCGAGTGATTCGATATCTGCGGATACGTCACGTACCACGAGCCGCCCGTGTTGCTCTTGATGACCGAGCGGTCGATGCGGATGTCGCCCGAGTGGTCATTGCTGACGAAGAAGATGGCGCTGCCGTGGGCGTTGACCTCGTTGTGCTCGATTCGCGTGCCGCACAGGGAGAGCGTCATCTTGTTGCCATCGTTGTAGATGGCCCCGCCGCTGCCGCCGCCCGGGGTGCCCGGACTGGCGGGATTCGCGCCGTTGCCGATGGCCCGGTTGTAGGAGAAGAGGCTGTTGATGACGGTCCACGACACGCCGATGCTGCTGATGCCGCCGCCGTTGGAGCAGACCCCGCCATAGCCCGGCTTGCCGCCGAAGGTCGTGTTCACCACGTAGACGGGCAGTCCGTTGTACTGGCTGAACACCCGGAGGGCGCTGCCCCCGACGTCAGGCCCGACGTCGGCGCAGGCGTTGTTGAAGAAGCGGGAGTTGATGACCTTCACGCGCCCACCGCGCACCCAGACCGCCCCGCCTCCGTCGAACTCCGTCTCGCTCTTGGAGCTGGCGTCCACGAACGTCAGGTTCTGGAGCGTCAGCCGGGGGTGGTCCTGGTTGTCGCAGTGAGACGTCGTCCACACCTGCGCCTTGTCACAGGTGTTCATGTAGAGGATGCGGTGCTTGCCCGCGCCGCTGAGCGTCACCAGGCCCTTGCCGTCGATGACGATGTCCGGCCCCTTGTCGTTGAAGACCTTCGCCGTCTTGTCGAGCGTGAGGGTGACGGGCTCCGGTCCGCAGTCGAACGTGATGACGCCACCTCTGGCCACGGCCGCGACGAAGGCGGCGCTGGTGCAGCTCGCGGGAGTTCCCGTGCCGACGATGGTGGTGGGCTTGGAGACGTCGGCGAGGCCCGCCTCGGCGGGGACGCCGCACGTGGCCTCCGCGTTCGGATTGCCGGCGGGTGGGCCGTCCTTGGGATTCGTCAGCGGGTTGGGCACGTCCACTTCGTCCGAACAGCCCGCTGCGCAGACGAGCGCGAGCCCCACGGCCAGCGAGAGGACCGTGGGCCACCGATGAAGTCTCTGGGGATGCATGAAGGCTCCGGGATGAGCGGCAGACACCATGAGGCGACTCCGCGGTTCGCTCCAGCAGTTCGTTGATAGCAATCAGAAGCGTCGGTTTTGCGCACGAGGCACTGAATCAGCGCGCGAGGCTTCCGGCCTGCTGGGCTTCGGGCGAGAAGCCGAGCAGGGAGGCTGCGGTGCCGTGGAAGAGCTGCGCTTCTTCCTCGGCCGTGAAGCCGAGCTGGTGCACGGCCGCGGCGGCCTGCTCGGGAGTGTCCACGGGCCAGTCCGAGCCGAAGAGCACCCGGTCGACGCCCAGCTTTCGCACCAGCCAGACCAGCTCGTCCGCGTAGGGAGAGCCCGCGTAGAAGCGCGCCACGGCCGAGAGGTCGAACCAGACGTTGCGCTGATACCAGGAGTAGCCCTGCATCATCGCGAACAGCGCCATGTCATGGAAGCGCGGCCCGCCCAGATGGGCGAGGACGATGCGCGCCTTCGGATTCCTGGCCGCGAGCAGCAGGAACTTGCCGGGCTGGTTCGCGTCGAAGGGGGAGTACCCGTCGAAGAGGATGACGAGGTCCAGCTCGCTGGCCTTCTTCACCACGGCCTCCAGCGCGGGAGAGGCCACGTCGAACTGCTGCGAGTTGGGGTGGAGTTTGATCATCCGGAAGCCCAGGCCCTTCAGGCGCTCCAGCTCCGCGAGCGCCAGGTCTCCATCCTCCGGATGAACCGAGCCGACGGGGAACAGCCGGCCCTGGCTCTGTCGCGCGGCCTCCAGCACCTGGTCGTTGAGCTGACGGGTGACGTCGAGCTGCCCCCTGGGCGCCATGACGATGATGCCCGTCTTCTCCACGCCGGCCTTCGCGGCCAGGGCCAGCAGGGCCTCCGTTCCCTCCGGCTGCGATTCGCCCAGGCGCGACTGCGCGCTCCAGCTCACGTGCGTGTGGATGTCGATGAGCGGACCGGAGTACCGGGCGGTGGGGGCAGGGGTGTGAGCGCACCCTGTGAACAGGACGAGGAGCGCTGCCTGCAGGAGCAGGCCCGAGGAAGAAGGGGTTCGCATGGAGATGACTGTTCCATCTTCGAACCGAGGAGTCTCTGGCTCCGAGCGAGCTGCCACGACGACTGAGCACGCCGCGTCATCCCCGAGGGCGGGGCGGTAGGGACAGCCCCCGTTCCGCCCGAGCGCGGGTTTTTTCTGCATCGTTTTTCCCCACGTTGGCTCAGGGTGAGAGGGAGCAGGTCGAAGGAGCCAACATGCGGCAGGTTCGCGGGTGGATGTTGGTGATGGTGGTGGTGTGCTGTGCGGCCGGAGCGGCGAAGGGGGAAGCGTCACCGGACGCGCGACTGCAGAAGGCGCAGGTTGCATTCGATGAGGCGAACTCACTCTGGGACGCGGGCCGGTACGCTGACGCCATTGCGAAGGGTGAGCATGCGCTGGCGCTGCGAGAGGCGGTACTCGGGGGCACACATCCGGAGGTCGCCCGGTGTCTGGACTGGCTCGGTCGTCATCTTCAGCTTCAGGGGAACCCTGTCCGGGCCGAGCCGCTCCTTCAACGCGCGCTGGCCATTCAGGAAGCGGCGCTCGACAAGAACCACCCGGATATCGCTCAAACGCTCACCCACCTCGCTCACCTCTACCTGGCCCAGGAGTTGACCGATCGAGCCGAGCCGCTCCATGCGCGCGCGCTGGCCATTCGGGAAGCGGCCTTCGGCGAGAACCATCCCCTCGTCGCCGCGTCGCTCAACGACCTCGCCAACCTCTACGTACTCCAGTTTTCGAACGCTCGAGCCGAGCCGCTCTTCTTGCGCGCGCTGGCCATTCGAGAAGCGGCCCTCGGACAGCACCACCCGGATGTCGCTCAAACGCTCAACGACCTCGCCTATCTCTACCTCAACTTGTACCCGGAGTCGCCCGCTCGAGCCGAGCCGCTCTTCTTGCGCGCACTCTCCATCCAGGAAACGGCCCTCGGCAAGAACCATCCCGACGTCGCGAACTCACTCTGGCGCCGCGCCGAGCTCTACCAGGCCCAGGGGTTGTCCGCTCGAGCCGAGCCGCTCTATGCGCGTGCGGAGGCCATTCTGGAAGCGGCCCTCGACAAGAATCCCCCCGACGTCGCGGCTTCGCTCCTGCTCCTCGCGAGACCCTACCTGCTCCAGGGGTTGTTCGCTCGTGCCGACTCGCTCGTCGAACGTGCACTGGCCATACAGGAAGCGGCCGTCGGCGAGAGCCATCCCCTCGTTGCCGGTCCGCTCTACCGGCTTGCTCTTTCCTACGAAATCCAGGGCTTCTATGGACGGGCGGAGCCGCTCTTCTTGCGCGCGTTAGCCATCTGGGAGGTGGCTCTCGGCAAGAGCCATCCCCACGTCGCCCAACCGGCCGTCAAACTCGGCAACCTCTATCTGTCCCAGGGGTTGTACGCTCGAGCCGAGCCGCTCCTTCAGCGCGCGCTGGCCATCCGGCAAGCGGCCTTTGGCGAGAAGAACTTCTCCGTCGCCCTTTCGCTCGACAGTCTCGGCAGGCTCTACATGGCCCTGGGAGCGTACTCTCGCGCCGAGCCGCTCCTGAAGCGCGCGTTGGCGACCCTGGAGGAGGTCTCCGGCAAGAGCAACCCCTATGTTGCAAGGCCGCTCAGCAAGCTCGGCAAGATCTACCTGGCCCAGGGGCTGTACCACCACGCCAGGCCCTTTCTTCAGCGCGCGCTGGCGGTCGCGGAAGCGGCCTATGGCAGGAATGATTCCGACGTCGCCGACCCGCTGCACGACCTGGCCGATCTCTACCTGGCTCAGGGGTTGTACGGTCAGGCCCAGCCACTCTACGAGCGCACACTCGCCATTCGGGCGGCGACCACCGGCAAGAGGCATCCCCGCAACGCGGAAGCGCTCAACAGTCTTGCCATGGTCCAACTGGCCCGGCATCGCCTCCCCGAAGCCCTGCCGTTGCTCACGCGCGCCTTCGCCATCTCCGAGCAGCGTCTGCGCCAGGAGGCACTCGGCTTCTCCGAGGTGCACCTGGCCCGCTTCCTCCAGTTTCTACGCACCGACGAGGAGCGGCTCTATGCGCTGCTGCGCGCCCATCCTGACGACGCCAGCGTCAGGCGCCTGTCCCTCAGCGCGGCCCTGCTCCTCAAGGGCCGCTCCGTGGAGGAGAGTGCTGAAATCTCCCGGACCATCTACCGGAGCCTGGGCGCGCAGGACCGCGATGCCTTCGAGCGGTTGAGGGGGGTGCGCACCCAGCTGGCCCAGTTGTCACTCCAGGGCCCCGGATCGCTTCTACCCGCGGTCTACCAACAGCGATTCAACGAACTCTCCGAGCAGGGGACTGCCCTCGAAGCCGACCTGGCCCGGCGCTCCGCACCCCTGCGCGCGCTGGCCGAGTTGCCGCCTCCCGCGGAGATTGTCGACCGGGTCGCCGAGGCCCTGCCCGAGGACGGTGCCCTCGTCGAGTTCATCAGCTACGAGGACCGTCCGCTCGTACCCAGACGCGGCACGCCCGAGTCACGGCGGTCCGGTCAACTGCGCTACCTCGCGCTGGTACTTCTTCCAGACGCGACCATTCGCACGCTGGACCTGGGCCCGGCCGAGCCCATCGACCTGGCCGCCTCGGGTCTGCGCGATTCCCTGGCCAATCAGGACGTTGCCTTCGAGGCCCAGGCCCGGTCGGTCTACCAGCTCGTGTTCCACCCCCTGCTTCCGCTGCTGGGGAAGACGCGCCGCCTCTTCCTGGCACCGGATGGTCAGCTGGCCCTGGTGTCCTTCGCCGCCCTGCACGACGGGAAGCAGTTCCTCGTGGAGTCCTTCGACTTCACCTACCTCACCTCCGGCAAGGACCTGCTGCCCCGCGCCCAGGAGCTGGCCCCAGCGGACTCCGTCGTCGTTCTCGCCGACCCGGCCTTCGGCGCCCCGCTGCAAGCACCCGCTGCCTCCACGGGAGAGGCTTCAGCGGCACCCGAGCGCTCCGCTTCCATGGAGCGCTTCTTCTCCGCGCTGCGAGAGAGCTCGGCACAAAGAGCCTGGGAAGTCGTTCCGCTGCCAGGCACCCGCCAGGAGGCGGAGAGCATTCAACGCCTGCTTCCCCAGGCTCAGCTCTTCCTCGGCCCCGAGGCCACCAAGGAGCGGCTGCTGCACCTGCCTCCTCCCGGCATCCTCCATCTGGCCACCCACGGCTTCTTCCTGCAGGACGCCCTCGCTCCCACGGGCACCCGCGCCGCTGTTTCATTTGGTGCGCTGGGTGATGGCACTTCCGCCTCGCTGCCACCGGACCCCCTGCTGCGCTCCGGCCTCATCTTCGCGGGGGCGCGTGCCTCGGCCCCTGGCGACGCCAGCCCCCACCCGTCCCCGCCCGAGAACGCGCTGGCGACGGCCCTGGAGCTGGCCGGCCTCAACCTGTGGGGCACTCAGCTGGTGGTGCTGTCCGCCTGCGATACGGGACGCGGGGATGTCAAGCCAGGCCAGGGCGTCTACGGACTGCGCCGAGCGCTCGTGGTGGCCGGCGCGGAGACGGTGGTGATGAGTCTTTGGAAGGTGAAGGACGACACCACGCAGCATCTGATGGAGGCCTACTACCGCAACCTGCTCGAGGGGATGGGACGCGCCGCCGCCCTGCGCGAGGCCATGCGCTGGCTCCGTGCCACGAAACCCCATCCCCACTACTGGGCACCCTTCATCGCGCTGGGCCGGGACACCCCCCTCCGCGCCGTGACGCCCCACCCGCCGGTGCCAGCGTCCGCCATGCAAAGTGCCTGCCCACACCCGGGGTGAACCCGCATCGGCTGCGAGTCAGCCCAGGCATCCAGCCTGTCACGACACCCCCCGGAGGAGCGACCCTGCGGGTGGACAGTACCGGCGCAGCCGATATTCTTCGGCCCACGTAGCGTTGAACGCTGTGGAGGTTCCACGGTGCCCACGCGCAGGCCGCCCGGGACGCACCCCCTTGGTCCCGGCTCTCGCGTGGAAGGAGTGCGGTTGCCCGGACGACCTTGGAGGTCCGGCGTGCGGCGGCTCCGTTGCATCGTGGGGGGCCTGCTCGGGCCCCGGGGGGCATGAATCCCGGGGCCCGAGAGTCCTCGTTTCCCTCTCGCTACGGATGCTCGTCGGAGGCCCGTGCCGGCTGCGTGCCCGACGCGAAGGACAGCAGGTACGCCGGCTCGTCGCGCGTGCTCAGCTCCAGCAGCTCCTCCGTCAGCGAGTGCAGCGGCCACCGCGACAGCTCCGTCTTCTGGAAGTCCTTGATGGCCGCCTCCAGCGACTCAATCTGCGCGAGCGTCAGCTTGCGGCCGATTTCCTCCCCCATGTCCTGCGTGCCGGCGCGGATGAGCTGCAGGCCCGTCATGCGCTCCACCATCGTCGGCTGCTCAATCATGCGCGAGCCGATGTCCCGGTTGATGCGGCCCAGCCGCTTCACGCCCTCGGGGGGCAGGTCGCCTCGCGTGCCCACGTTGCGCGTGCGCAGCACCCACGAGCCCCGCTCCATCACGCTGCGCGACACCGCGGACATGGCCATGGCGCTGGAGTCCGGCACTCCCGCGTCCTTCAGCACCTTGCGCGCGCGCTGGTACAGGTCCGCGAAGGAGCCCTCCCGCCATGCGGGCAGCGCGGCCACCTTGTCCAGCGCGTCCAGCTCCTCGGCGCTCAGCGTCGAGCCCTGCTCCGTGTCCCCCAGCAGCAACAGCAACTGGAGCTGCATGGAGCGCGGGTGCGCCGCGGCCAGCTTCACCAGCGTGTCGTGGAACACCTTCCGGGCCTCGGCGTGTGAGGACTCGGGCAGCGCGTCCCCGCGCAGCGCGTCCATCACCGCCAGGTAGAGGGCGGGGTCCTCCAGCCTGGGCACCTGCGCCAGCAGGAAGAGGGCCTGCTCCGCGTCCAGCTTCCGCGCGCCCAGCGCCAGCATCAGCTTCACCTCGTCCGAGGTGGCGCGCGTCCACGCGGCCTTCTCCGCCTCCGCGTCGGCCGGGTCGGGCGGCAGGGGCGTGGCGCCCGGCAGCAGCCGGCTCTTCTGGAAGTCGGGCCGGCCCAGGGCCACCCAGGCCTCGCGGAAGGCCTGCTGCCAGGAGGTGCCCGGGGTGCGCCGCAGCTCGCGCAGCCGCTGGAGCAGCTTCGCCTCCTTGCTGCCCGGCACGGCGTCCTCCAGCTTCTCCAGCGCGTCGCCGGCCTCCGCGTCGTTGCCGGCCTCCAGCGCCAGGCAGGCCTGGACGAAGAGGGCGGGCGCGTGGTCCGGCGCCAGCTTCAGCGCCTCGGCCAGGGCGGCGCGCGCCTTGGCCGTGTCCCCGGTGGCGGCGGCCCGCGCCGCGCGGTCCGTGTGACGAAGGACCTCCACGGGGGCCGTCGGCATCACGGACCGGGGGCCATTCGCCTCGTGCTCGTGGTCGTGCCCACCCCCCGCCTTCGAGTGCGCGCCGGGACGGCCACCCCAGAGGACGAAGCCCGCTGCCGCGAGTGCCACCACCATGCCGCCGAGGCCGAAGAGCAGCGGCTTGCGGCGGTGGGACGGGCCGGTGGGGGTAGAGGACGGAGCGGGCGTCGGGTCCTTCATCGGGCGTTCATCTCCGGAGGCTGGGGGAGGCGCATTCCAACCTTCCGGGGGGACCGGAGCAAGCCGGGTCGCGTCGTGGAGGCGTTGTCGGATGCACCCCTGCCTCCGCGAGCGATTGACGGGGAGTACGCGCTGCTTCGGAATCCCCTCTGGAAGGTGGGGGACAGGAGGCCCCTCCCCATGGCGCTCGCGTTCCCCGTCCACCCGGTGACGGTGGGCCCCATCGTCGGGTCCACCACCGATACGTCCGTGCGCCTGTGGGGGAGGGGCGAGCCCCCGCGCCCGCCGGGCGGCCGCTACTGCTACGGCATCGCCCAGCTCCTCGCGGCCGGGTCCACCACGCCCGCGCAGGGGGCCTACTTCAAGCTGCGCGCCGAGGACGACTTCACGGGTAGTGTCGACTTCGGTGGCCTCCAGCCCGCGCACGCGTACGCGTACCGCATGGGCTACTTCTTCTCCGACGTGGAGGAGCACCTGCTGGTGCCGCCGGTGGGGCTGGAGCTCCGGGGCGCCACGGCCGGGGCCTTCCGCACCTCCCGGCCCCCGGGCAGCCCGGAGCTGTCCTTCGTCTTCGGCTCGTGCCGCAACCCGGGCCCGTCCGAGGAGGAAATCGTCGGCCTGGGCAACCGCGGCGACCGCATCTTCGACACCATCTACGAGCAGGCGGACAGCACGCCCACGGACCTGCTCCTCATGGTGGGGGACCAGATCTACGCCGACGTGCGCCGCGACGCGCACACCTTCGAGGAGTACTGCGCCACGTACCGGGACGCCTTCACCCAGCCGTGCCTGCGCCGGCTGATGGCGCGGGTGCCCACGTACATGACGCTGGACGACCACGAAATCGCCGACAACTGGTCCATGGACAAGCTGGTGGACCCGGGGCTGAGCAACGAGGCGCGCTGGGCGAACCGGGTGCGCTTCCAATCAGCGATGGAGGCGTACCGCGCCTACCAGGTGGTGCACGGGCCGGCCCTGGAGCGGCGCGACGTGCCGGGGCTCACCAACACGCTGACGCGCTACTGGTACGACTTCCAGGTGGGGCCCGCGCGCTTCTTCGTGCTCGACACGCGCACGGAGCGCTACCACCTGGCCCGGCCGCCGCAAATCATCGGCCCGCCGCAACTGGACGCGCTGAAGCACTGGCTGACGAAGGACGCGGGCGGGCTGAAGTTCGTGGTGTCCTCGGTGCCGCTCTTCCCGGACGTGAACCTGGCGGGCCTGATGACGGTGGAGCGCCGTGACAAGTGGGCGGGCTTCCTGCTCCAGCGCCAGCACCTGCTGGACTTCATCCGCGACAACGGCGTGCGGCGCGTGGTGTTCCTCTCCGGAGACATCCACGCGTCGCTGTGGAGCGAGCTGCGCAGCAAGTCACGGCCCGACTTCCGCCTCTACTCCGTCATCTCGTCGGCCTTCTCGGCGCCGGTCTTCGTGCCGCCGGAGTTCATGTACGAGCAGGCCGGCGTCCTCGACGGGCAGTCGGACTACGTCATCACCCGGCACGGTGGCTACGTGCAGCTGAGCAACTTCACGCGCCTCACCTGGAAGGAGCCGGTGCTGCGCGTGGAGGTGTTCGAGCGCAAGGGCGCGCGCGTCCAGGACGCGGAATTGCGGCTGGACGCTTGAGCCGCGTCAGTCCTTGTAGGTGACGCGGGAGCCGCCGCTGGTGTCCACGTCGCTCCTACCCGGGCGGGACACGAGGCGGATGGTGCTGCCGCCGGAGGCATCACCGGAGACGCGCTCGGAGACGTCCGCCTCCACGCGCGAGCCGCCGCTGGCCTCGGCCTCCAGCTCCTTCAGGCCCTTCACGTCGAAGGCGAGGACCTCGGCGCCGCCGCTGGCCTCGGCGTCCATCTCCCGCGCGCGGCCGGACAGCTTCACGCGCGAGCCGCCGCTGGCCTCGGCGTCCACCTTGCGCGCGTTCACGCCGCGCACGGTGAGGACGGCGCCGCCGCTGGCCTCGGCGGTGAACTCATCGGTCTCGGTGGCCTCGGCCTCGACGTGGCTGCCGCCGCTGGCGCCCACTGCGAGCACCTTGGGGCTGGTGACGTAGAGGTGCACCTTGCCGCCGCGGAAGTTGCTGAAGAGGCCATCGCGCTCGACCTCCGTGACGAGCGTCCCGTCCTCCACCTTGAGCTTCACGCGGGCCACCAGGTCCGACGGGCCTTCGAGGCGTACGGACTTGGGACCGACCTTCACCTCGGCCTGGATGCCGTGGCTCACGGCCACGCTGTGGAAGTCGGGCACGTCGCGGGACTCGCCCTTCTGGGCGGAGGTGTCGTTCTTCTGCGCCTCCTGGGCATGGGCACACGCGGCGAGCGCGAGGAAGGAGACGAGGAAGGAGATGCGGGCGGTCTTCATGGGGCACGCTCCAAAAGACTTGGGGCCCGGCGCGGACCCCGTCATGCCCGGGGTACGGACGACACGTGAAACCGATTGCATCCGCCTACTGGCGGGACAGCATCTCCAGGGGGATGCGGACGGCGGTGGTCTCCCCGGGCTTGATTTCCACCGGGAGCTTGAGCGCCTTCCCATTGCCGTCCACCAGCTTGAGGATCTGCTTGCCGGAGGGCAGCTTCACCTTGAAGAGCGGGGTGTCCCCCAGCTCACTGCTGCCGAGGAAGACCTTGGCGTAGGGCTCGGTGACCAGGGTGAGGAAGCCGGGCTCGGCTGCCTGGGCGCTGTCCGAGTCGGTCGAGGCCGCCGGGGCATTCGTGCCCGTGCCGGCCTCGGGCTTCCTGGGCGTGGTGTCCCGGGTGCGCTTGGGCCCCCGGGTGGGCTTCCTGGGCGTGGGGGAGTCCTCGGGCGGGGGGCCGTCGTCCTGCGCCACTGTCGGGGGTTCCGCGGGCTTCGTCTCGGCGTCCGGGGTCGCTTCGGCCGTGTCCACCGCGGTGACGGAGTCCACGGCGTCAGGGCCGGAGTTGGCATTCGCGACGGGAGCCGGGCTGGAGCCCTGCACGGGCGGCGTGGTGCCGGTGTCCGGCGCCGTGGTTGGAGCGTTCGCGCCGACGGCCACGGGCGGCTTCGCGGGAGTGTTGCCCTGGGCGGTGGTCGGAGGAGGCGGCGGAGTGCCCTGCTTCGGTTCCAGGCCGAGCATGGGCTTCACCCAGGCGGAGACCCGTCCCCCGTCCAGGCCCAGAATCACGGTGACCGCACCACCGCCGAGCAGCAGCAGCACCACGACGAGGGCCATCCACGCGCCGCCGCGTCGCTCGTGGCGGACGCGCATGCCACTCTGGGTGTTCTCGTGCGCGTCCTCGTCATCGAACGCCGCGCCCTCCACGTCCCTGGGGAAGACGTCCCTGTCGGATTTGAGCGCGCGGACCGCTTCCGTGCGGACCTCCGGCTCCGGGAAGGAAGGGGGAGGGGGCGGCTGACGGCGCCGGCTCGACTTGATGCGTCGCGGAGTGTTCGTGGGCGTGATGGAAACAGTCTCTTCCGGGCGCTCCGGTAGCGCGCGAGCCCTGTGCCCTTCGCGCTCGGCGGAGGACTGCGGACGGGACACCGCGGACGGCTCGGCCTGGTGCCCCGCACGCGACATCGCGGCCTGGGCTTCGCGCTCCGGCGGAGGCGGAGGCGGAGGCGGGCGCGAGGCCGCCTGGGCTTCACGCTCCGAGGGCGGCGGGGGCGGGCGCGAGGCCGTCTGCACTTCGCGCTCGGCATGCGGCTGACGCGCTGGCGCCGGTGCCTCGCGCTCGGCATGCGGCTGCCGGGACTGCGCCTGTCCCTCGCGCTCCGACGGAGTCTGGCGCGCCGCTGCCTGGGCCTCACGCTCCGAGGCAGCCTGGCGGGACGGTGTCAGGGCCTCACGCTCCAACGGCGGTGCGGGCGGGCGCGACGGTGTCTGGGCCTCACGCTCCGAGGGAGGCGCGGGAGGCCGGACCATCGCCTTCTGGAGGTCCCGCTCCACGGGTGCGGTGGGAGGCCGGACCATCGCCGTCTGGAGGTCCCGCTCCATGGGCGCGGTGGGAGGCCGGACCATCGCCGTCTGCGCATCGCGCTCCATGGGCGCGGCGGGAGGCCGGACCATCGCCGTCTGAAGGTCGCGCTCGTCCCCTGCCGCACCCGGGCGCACCATCGCCGTCTGCGCATCGCGCTCGGGGCTCGGTGGGGTGAGGGCCGGAGTGATGCGCAGGTTGTCCAGCGTGCCGCGCCCGGAGCGGGCCCGCGCGGGCTCCTCCGCGCCTCGAGCGGAGGCCTCCGGCGGTGCCACCGCGCGAAGCCCGTCCTGGGTGTTGCGAGGGCCGCGAGGCGCACGCACCGGCTCGTCCTGGAGCGTCGACGGCTCCGGCGCCACGCCGCCGCGCTGGGCCGGCCGCGAGCTGTTGTCCTCGGCCGCGGGGTGCGGCGCGGTGATCTGCTGCGCGCGGACGGTGTGCTCCGGCATCAGCGCGGGCCGTCCCGGCTGGGTGCGGGCGCCCGACTGCTCGTGTACGGGCGGCGCCACCGACTCGGAGGGAGGCGGCGTCGGGCGGGCGACCTCCCCGGACATGGTGCGCGCGGCCGCGCGCTTCTGCGCCGCCGGGGACGAGGCCTTGCGCACCGTGCCCACCTCGGCGGGAGGCGGAGGCAGCGTGGGCGCGGACACCGTGGGCCGCCGGACCGCGGGCGCGCCCTGCGCCGGAGTGGCGGGCTTCGCCTGCGCCGAGCCCTTCACCGTGGGCACCGCCACCGAGGGCCGCTGGGGCACCGGAGCCGGCACGCTGGCGGCACCCGTGGGGAGCTCGGACTCCGAGCCCATGGCCAGCACCTTCGCGAGGTTCAGCTCACCCGTCGCGTCCGCGGTGATGGCCTGTCCGGCCATGAGCAACTGCCGCGTCTGCTCGCGCCGGTCGGAGAAGAGGCGGAGCATCAGCTCGCTGCTCTGCTCGGGGTGCCAGATGAGCGGGCCCACCGCGCGCTCCAGGGCGCGGGCGAACTCCAGCGTGGTGGCGTAGCGGTCCCCGCGCTTCTTCGACAGCGCGCGCATGACGATGGCGTCCAGCTCCGGCGGCACCTGCTTGTTGGTGCGAGACGGCGGCGTCACCTCGCACTTGAGCACCGCGTTCATCATCGCCTCGGCCTGCTTCGCGTAGAACAACCGCATGCCGGTGAGGCACTCGTGCAGCACCACGCCCAGGCTGAACAAGTCACTGCGAGCATCCAGCGGCTCGCCCATGATCTGCTCCGGGGACATGTAGCCGCTGGTGCCCTTCACCATGCCCACCGCGGTGCGGCTGGCGCGGGCCAGGCTCTTGGCGATGCCGAAGTCGAGCAGCTTGGTGACGCCCTCGTACGTCACCATGATGTTCTTCTCGGCCACGTCACGGTGGATGACGGGCGAGGGGCGACCCAGCGGGTCCGTGAAGGTGTGCGCGTAGTGGAGCGCCACGGCGGTGTCGCGCACCGCCATCAGGCTGTAGCCCAGGGGAATGGGGTGGTTGGCCTGCCGGCACGCCCGAGCCACCTCCACCAGCGTGGCGCCCGGCACGAACTCCATGGACAGGAACAGCTCGCCGTCGGCGATGTCCAGGTCGTACACCTGGGCGATGTGCGGGTGGTTGAACGCGGCCGTTACCTTGGCCTCGTCCAGGAACATCCGGACGAACTCCTCCTCGCCGCGGATGTCGGGGAGGATCTGCTTCAGCACCACCAGCTTGCGGAAACCCGCCAGTCCCCGCTGGGACGCGAGGAAGATCTCCGCCATCCCGCCCGTAGACAGGCGGCAGAGCACCTCGTACTTGCCCAGCGAGCGCGCATCCGGCGCGAGCGGCAGCGTGTTCCCACTCATCGGAATCCGCCGAATCTACACGCTCAGCCGGACGGACGCGAAAGCCCGGCCACCACCGGTCTGATACAAGACTGCACGACTTCCTGGGATGGTCTGAATTGAAGCCCCATTCAGGTAGGGAATCGTGCGCGAAGCTGGCACGAATCGAGGGCCCTCAGGGAGGGCTGCCGGGGAGGGACGGCCTGAGCCGCTCGGAGGGGACGACCTGGCGGGTCCGGTGGGCGCTGGACCAGAAGAGGCGGGCGGTGGCGACGCCGGACTGCTCGTAGAACTCCATCCGGAGGGCATGGGCGCGGCCGGCCTGGAGGGCCACGGTGGCGCTGTTCTCCGTCGTCTCGTGGCGGGTCCAGTTGTCGATGAGGAGCTGCCCGTCCACCCACAGCCGGACGCCGTCGTTGCTCTGGGTGTAGAGGGTGTAGGTCTCCGAATACTGGGGCACCACGCTGCCCGTCCACCGGACGGAGAAGGTGTCCGCGCTCATGGAGGGCGCCGGTGCGTCGTTGCCCCAGCGGAAGTCCACCGTGGCGTCCATGCGCTCCAGCTTTGGGCCGGTGAAGTCCGGCCCGTCGAAGTACTCGGCGCGCAGGCCCGTGCTGGCGGGGGCGGGGGTGAAGACGGCGGTGTAGCGCGTGTCCACGTCCGGCGTGCGCACGTCGTGTTGCGCGGGGGTGCCGTCGGCCCAGGCCGAGAAGACATACGTCACCCCGTCCTTCACCTGCGGCGACACGATGCCCAGCGAGCGGACCATGCCCACCACGCCCACCACCTGCGAGGGGGCGTCGAGCGGCTGCCCGTCCAGCGTCACCCGCAGGCCGGACGGCTGCGAGTCCAGGGTGAGCCGCACCTTGCGCGGGTTCACGTCGCGGACCCCCTCGTGCGTGAGGCCGCTGGAGTCCTTCACCGTGAGGTGGATGCGGTACCAGACGTCGGAGGCCGTCTCGCCGATGTCCGGCACGGTGAAGCTGCCACTGCGCGAGCCCGAGGTGGGCGGGACGAAGGGGTGCACGTGCTCGGCATGGTGGAAGTCCACCCGCCAGGTGAAGGCGCTCGCGGGGAGCGTGCCGTCCTCCGCGTCCGTGGCCTGCCCGGAGAAGGAGATGACCTGGGTGGCGCGGTACACCGTGCCGGCCGACGGCGTGAGGAGGGTGGCCACCGGCGCGGTGCCGGCGGGCACGGTGAGCACGGCCTCGTTGCTGAGCACGGCGCCTGTGCTGTTGGACACGCGCACCCGGAAGCGCGCGCCCGAGTCGGACACGGCCACGGAGGACAGCGTGAGGCTCTGGCCCGTCTTGCCGGGCAGGTCCACGCCGTTCTGCTGCCACTGCCAGGACAGGGGCGCGGTGCCGGTGGCCTGCGCGGAGAAGGTGGCGGTGCCGCCGGCGACGACGCGCTGGCTGACGGGCTGACTGACGATGACGGGGGCGCCGCCGTCGGGCGTGTACTGGATGCGGCGCACCGAGTCCCTGCCGCGGTCCAGGTAGTAGAGGTCTCCGTCGGGGCCCACGTCGAGGTCCACGGGTGCATCCAGGCCGCTGGCGAAGGGCTCGGTGGTGCCGGTGTCGGGGTCGAGGACGCGAATCCAGCCGCTGCAGTAGTCCGCGAAGAAGTAGCGCCCCACATAGGTGGAGGGGAACCGCGCCTGGGCCGGGTTGTAGAGGGTGCCGCCGGTGATGGCGCAGCCGAGCGACGCGCTGTCTCCGTGGCCATAGGCATACAGCGGGGCGCGGAAGCGCGTGTTGGTGGTGGGGCCTTCGGTGTCGGGCCAGCCGTAGTTGGAGCCGGCGACGCCCGCGTTGATTTCCTCCCATTTGGATGCGCCCACGTCGTTGATGAGCATGCGGCCGGTGCCCGGTTGAATCGCGAAGCTGAAGGGGTTGCGCAGGCCGATGGCCCAGATGGCGCGGTAGACGCCAGTGGTGCTGGAGACGAAGGGGTTGTCGGTGGGGATGGAGCCGTCCCGGTTGAGGCGGAGCAGCTTCCCCTTGAGGGTGGTGAGCTCGCGCGCGTTGGCGGAGCGCGTGTTGTCGCCCACGGCCGCGTAGAGCTTCCCGTCCGTGCCGAAGTGGAGCGCGCCGCCGTTGTGGTTGGTGGCGGAGGTGAGCGGGTCCAGGTCCAGGAGAACGACTTCGCTGCCGACGACGGCGCGGTTGCCATTGGCGGTGAAGCGGCTGATGCGGTTGTGGAGCACGGGCGTGGGGGACGTGTAATAGACATACACATACGGCTGCTGCGGGAAGCCCGGGTCGAAGGCGAGGCCGAGCAGGCCGCGCTCGCCGCTGTCATCGGTGGTCAGGGTGACGAAGGGCTCGGAGAGGAGCTGGCCGTTCTGGATGACGCGCAAGGCGCCTTCCTGCTCGCAGACGAAGAGGCGGCCGTCGGGTGCGAAGGCCATGGCCGTGGGGCTGGAGAGTCCGTCGGTGACCTCGGTGTCGGAGAAGAGGGGCGGGAGCGCGGCGGCGCGGTGCTGGCCGGTGGAGGACCCGGGGAGCGCGGGCTCCGCGGCCGGTTCGGGTTCGGCGCAGCTTGCGAGACACAGCAGGCAGGCGAGGGACGGGAGGAGAAGGTGGCTCCGCATGGCGTCACGCTCCGGTGAGTGGACTGCCGGCGCTTTCAGGGCGTCGGCAGGCGCGAAGGTGGAGCGACGGCGCGCGCGCGGAAGGGGCGGGCGCGGAGCGGATGTCGGGAAGCGGAGGCTGATGCGGAGCGAATGAAAGGGAGACGCCAGGACTCACGGACCCGGAGGAGGGGACGGGTCCGCCAGTGCATGCGGATTCTGTCGCGAGGGCTACGTGTCCGGCTGGCACACCCAGGGTCGGTCCGGTTTCTTTCCCTGCTGGCAGCGATAGCCATTGGCGCAGGTGTCGGGGACGTGAGGGTCACAGCTGGGGAGGCAGTGCCAGCGGTCGCAGGTGAAGCCGGTGGGGCAGGCGGGCTTGCCCGGGCCACATTCCTCGACGCACTCCGTCCAGACCTTGCCGGGCTTCTTGACCGAACTGTTATCCCGGCACCTGCGCCCATCGGGACATGGGGACTGCTGGCAGTTGGGCCCGTAGACCACCGCGCACTGCGAGACTCCGTCTTCGTGGCGGATGCATTGCTGGCCTTCGGGGCACCCTCGTATTTCACACGTCGGCAGGCAGATGGGTTCGGGCGGTACGTCCTTCGCGCAGAAGAAGCCGTCCGGGCAGCTCGCTGGTTCATTCGCGCGACAGGGGCGGCCACACCATCCCGCCCCGGAATCCGCGCACAGCAGCCCCTGCTCACACGCATACTCCCGGTCCGGCGGAAGCGGGAGGCATTCCTCACCTTCCTTGCGCACTCCCAACGGCATGCAGAAGCGCACGAGCCGTTCCTCTCCCACGGAGCCCACATCGCGACATACGAGCCCGTCAGGGCATTGGGCGTCCGTCAGGCATTGGCTGTCGGTGCAGTAGTGGGTGTAGATGCGAGCGTCTATCACGCAACCCATGGGCTGCTCGCAGTCCGAGTCCTTCTGACAATACCGGTGATACGTCACCCGTTGCATGCGCTCCTCGAAGGAGAGCACCGGGCTGACCCGGGTGCCTTCAGAAGCAGGTGCTTGGACTCCGAAGCGAAGGACGCCCAGCACCATGAGCAACGGGATGGGAATCAGCCCGCTTGCAATGACCCCGAGGGTCTTCTGCCATCTCATGGGTCGCAAGCCTCGAGGCATTCATCGCTGTCCTCTTTGCCCACGCAATGCTTCTCGTACTCCGGCTGCTCGCAGCCGTGCTCCTCGAGCCACGTCTTCACGTCCTTGTGGGAAGCCCTGTCGAGCGCCCCACCAGGCATGTGATTCCGAGGGCAGCCTGTCAGGACCGCCAGCAGCGACACGTCCACACACACGGTTCGCCAACGCATTCGCGGTCCCCCCAGCGAAAAGCAGGCCGCTCGAAAGTAGCAGGCCCCGGGACCGACACTTTCCGCGCACATCCGCCCCTCGTTCGCCCGTGGACACGCTCCACCGGGCACGAAGTGGGCTAAGACGCGCCTCAAGGCTCACTCAATGGATACCTCTGCTTCCCCTCGCACCGTCACCGGTCGCATCGACGTTCACCCTCGCGGCTTCGGCTTCCTCACCGTCCAGTCACCCGGCTCGCCCGAAGTCCTGTCCGCCTTCATTCCTCCCCCGGACCTCAACCCCTACTTCGCCGGAGACATCGTCACCGCCACCGTGACGGCGGCGGCGGACGGGCGCTGGACGGCGAGCGGCCTGTCGCTCGTGGAGCGCCCGCGCACCGTGGTCTACGGCGAGGTCGTGCTGCGCAAGGGCACGCCCTTCCTGCGCGTGGACCGCGAGGTGGCCAACGCGGACTGGGCGCTCGACACCGCCGGCACGCAACTGGCGTTCGGCGACGCGGTGGTGGCGCGCATCGCCGAGGGCAAGCTCGTCCTCCTCTACCGCGTGGAGCCCGGTGAGGACCGCTCGCTGGAGCGCGTCATCGCCCGGCACGGCCTGCGCAAGTCCTTCCCCTCCGAGGCGCTGGACGAGGCCCGCCGCGCCCGCGCGGTGCCGCATGCGCTCGGTGCGCGGCGGGACTTGCGCTCCATCCCCACGGTGACGGTGGATGCGCCGTCCACGCGGGACATCGACGACGCCATCTCCGTGCTGCCCGCGGGGCCGGACGGCGCGCTGCGGCTGCTGGTCTCCATCGCGGACGTGAGCGAGTACGTGACGGAGGGCACGCCGCTGGACCTGGAAGCGCGCGAGCGGGCCACCAGCGTGTACCTCGCCGGGCGCGTGCTGCCGATGCTGCCGGAGGAGCTGTCCTCGCACTGGCTCAGCCTGGTGCCGGGCGAGGAGCGGCTGTGCCTCACCGTGGAGCTGCGCATCGACCCGCAGGGGCGGGTGACGGCGGCGGACGTGTACGAGAGCATCATCCGCTCGTGGGCGCGGCTGAACTACGACGAGACGGCCGCCTTCCTGGACAGGGGCGAGGTGTCCCCGGCCATGGAGCCGGTGAAGGACGTGATGCCGTGGTTCCGCCTCGCGGCGGCGCGGCTGGCGGTGGCGCGGGCGGCGCGCGGCGGCATGGAGTTCGCTCGCGAGGAAGCGCGCTTCACCTTCGACGAGCAGGGCGAATTGTCCGGCCTGGTGAGCGAGCGGCTCACGTCGGCGCACGGAATGATTGAGCGCTTCATGGTGGCGGCGAACGAGGCCATCGCCACGTGGATGCTCGCGCGCGGCGTGCCGGGCGTGTTCCGCGTGCACGAGCAGCCGGACCCGCTGCGGGTGGCGGACCTGAATGCCTTCGCGGAGACGTCGGGCTTCGCGGCGGGCTTCGGGCGCGAGCTGACGCCGCTGGCGCTGGCCGCGTTCGACCGGCAGATTGTCGGCGCGGCGGCGGAGGCGGCGCTGCGCTCGGTGCTGCGGCGCTCGCTGGGCCCGTCGCGCTACACGGTGAAGCCGCTGCCGCACTTCGGGCTCGCGGCGCCGCTGTACCTGCACTTCACGTCACCGATTCGCCGGTACGCGGACCTCGCGGTGCACCGCACGCTGAAGGCGTACCTGCGGGGCCGGCGCGACTTCGTGGACATGGACCCGGCGGTGGAGGCGGTCGCGGTGCACATCAACGCGAAGGCGCGCTCGGCCGCCCGCGCGGAGACGGACCGGCACCGCGAGCTGGAAGCGCGGTGGATGGCGGCGCGCGTGGGCCAGCAGTTCCCCGCACGTGTGACGCGCGTGAAGCCCTTCGGCCTGGTGGCGCAGCTCGACGGGATGCTGGTGGAGGGCGTGGTGCCCTCGGACGGGCTGCCCGGTGGCCCCTTCCGTCCCGATGCTCGCGAGCTGTCGCTGGTGGGCAAGGAGCGGACCTTCACCGTCGGCATGCCGGTGACGGTGAAGGTGGCGTCCACGGACGAGCAGCTCGGGCGCGTGGAGCTGGCGCTGGTGCAGTAACCGGCCAGGGCCTCACGGCGGTTACCGGGCCGCCGCGGACTCCGGGTTGCGGAGTCCGCGCGTGGCCCGATGCGGAGCTCGAGTCGCGCCGCCAGGCGGAAGACGGCTCAGCCCGCGATGGGCAGGCCCTCGGTCCTTCCCGTCAGGTCCTTCGTGGTGGCCCAGCCGAGCAGCCCGGTGGCGGACTTCACGAGGTACAGGTACTCGCCCGGCGCACCGGTGGGCGCGGCGGCCAGCACCTGGATTCTGGAGCCCTGCGCCAGCGTGGCGACGGCGGTCTTGTCGGTGCGGCTGCGCGCGAGCGGGAAGGACTGCTTCACGGTGGCCTCGACGCCGACGGCGTACAGTTCCTGGGGCACCTCGATGACCTTGCCCGCCTTGTCGAGGGCGTACTTGTCGCGCCGGTTCCAGAAGCCCTGCCACGAGTCGGACAGGATGATGCCGTTGCCCCTGGCCTCGGTGAGCGCGGGGACGTTGCCCACGGCCTTCAGCGCCTTGCCGTCGAAGGCGTAGAGGTGCTGCTGCTTGTCGTAGTCCGTCTGGCCGGTGGTGACGGCGAGCTCCTTGCGCTTGTCGCCGCTGTCGATGTCGACGACGACGAACCCCGGGGGCGCGTTGCCATCCGTCCCGCCGCGGATGGTGGCGCTGCCGGCCTTGAGGACGAACTCGTCCTTCTTCTCGTCCCACGTCAGGGAGATGGCCTCCGGCTTGCCGTCACCATTCAGGTCCACCGAGGCGGAGTTCGTCGGCTCCCGTGCGTCCTGCGCGCGCGCGAGCGGCGCGGTGAGCAGGGTGAACGTCATCACGGACAGGACGGATGCCTTCGTCTTCATGGCGGAGACCTCGAGATGGCGCGGTGCGCGCGAGCGGAGGTGCATCGTAGTCAGGGCCGCGAATGAGGCACGCGGATTCACGGTGCGCGCCTACTCGCGCCGGCCGAAGCGTCCACGGAAGTGCTTGTCGAGAAAGGCCTCCGCGCGCTCGCGAGCGGCGTGGGCCTTCGGGGACAGGGGGCCGCCGTGCTCCGGCTGCTCCGCGCGGCGGGCACGCTGCATCACCGAGCGGGGCGCATCCGCGGAGGCGGGTGGCAGTTCCCGTCCCACGGCGGCGACCTGTGCCAGGGCCTCGTCCACCACGCCGAGCGCCTCGTCGAGCGAGACTTCCTTCTCCGCGAGCGCGGCGTAGAGCTGGCAGTGGTAGCGGCGGCAGCTCGCCGGGCGGTCCGCGTAGACGGTGCAGGTGCGCCCATCCAGGGCCGCGCAGTGCTGCGCGAGCGCCGGGGACCCGTCCGGGCGCTTTGTCAGCGAGAGCCCGCGCTGCTGGAGGGCCGTGACTTCCGCCGGCTGCAGCGAGACGTGCGTGAAGAGCGTGCCGTCACAGCACATGCCGCAGCGCAGGCAGAGGGTGGAGAGGGGCAAGCAGGGCCTCGGTTGCTGATGCGTGGCGGAAAGACGGACTCCCTATCAACGCTTCTGGGAACAGGCCCCATCAATCCGACCGGGCATGGAGGTGCCTGCCTGCCCACTGCACTACAGTGCGGCCCATGCGCGCTGCGCTTCCCGTCCTGCTGCTCGTCCTGCTCGCCGCCTGTGAGAAGACGCCGGAGGGTCTCCACGTGGTGGTGTCCGGACCGCTGGCCCCCCGCGTGGACTTCGACCGGCTCTCCGTCGTCGCCTCCCTCCCGGATGGCGCGCCCCTCGCCCTGTCCACGCTGGAGGGCGACGCGCTGAAGCTCCCCGCCACCTTCAACTTCGAGTCCGGCCCCACCACCCCCGAGGGCACCCGCGTGTCCGTGCGCGCCACCGCGGAGCTCGCCGGCATCGTGCGCTCCACCGCCTCCGGCGAGGCCACGCTCAGCCCCGGCACCGGCTCCACCCTGGAGCTCACCCTCCCGCGCATTCCCGCTCCCCCCGACGCGGGCATGCCCACCGAAGCGTGTGACAACGGCGCGGACGACGACGGCGACGACCTGCGCGACTGCGCGGACCCGGACTGCAACGGCCGGGCCTGTCAGCCCGGCGGCCTCACCTGTGTCTCCGGCGTCTGCGGCTGCGCCGGACGCCCCACGGGCACCGTCACCGAGCACCCCGGCTTCATCCGCCGCACCGCACCCCTCGCGCTCGTCCCCGCCGTGGGCCCGTTCGCGGGCCTGCTCCTCGTCACCGGAGGCCGCGATGGCGCCGGCCGTCCCCTCGCCACGGTGGAGACCTTCACTCCCGGCGCCATCCCCACCGTGCGCGGCGCGCTCTCCGTCGCGCGCGCGGAGGCCGCGGCGCTGGCGCTGCCGGACGGCGGCGTGGTGGTGCTCGGCGGCCTGCGCGTGGACGGCCAGCACGAAGAGACTCTCGAGCGGCTGGAGCCCGACGGCGGCACCAGCGTGCGGTTCTTCTCCCCGCCGCTCAGCGCGAGCGGTGTCCTCGCCGGAAGGCTCGGTCCGGACGCCGTGCTCGCCGGAGGCCAGCTCGCCCAGCGTCCCCTTCCTCCCGCGAGCGACACGGCCGTGCGCGTGAAGCTCGAAAGCCCCGGCTCGGGAGACCAGTCCCTCCTCGGACGTCTCTCGCTGTCCTGTCCCGCCGGCGGCGCCGCGCTCGGTGACGCCTTCATCCTCGCGGGCGGCTGCGCGGGCCAGGGTGCCTCCGCGCGCACGGACGTGGTGGAGCCCTCGGGCCTCATCGGCGTCGGGCCCTCGCTCCCCGTTGCGCTGGAGTCCCCCGCCGTCGTCGAGGTGTCCTCCGGCCGCGCGCTCGTCGTCGGCGGCCGCGAGGCCCTGCCCGGTGGTGGTGGCCTCGCTCCGTCCGCGCGCGTCTTCCTCCTCGAGCGCGCCGGCACCGTGGTGCGCGTGCGCGAGCTCGCCGCCATGGAGGTGCCCCGTGCCTCACCTCGCGCGGCCCGCGCCGGCAACGGCTGGGTCTACGTCGAGGACCGCTCCGGCGCCGCGCCCGCGTGGTTCGACCCCGCCTCCGAGCGCTTCACGCCCGCCACGCCCACTCCGACGCCGCGTACGGGGCACACACTGGTGGGCGGCACCGACGCGCGCGTGTTCGCAGTGGGTGGCACCGGACCCGATGGGGGCTTGTCCGACACGGCGCTCGAAGTACAGGTGCGATGTCCATGAGGCAATCCGCCGTGTTGTGAGCGGCGGTTGTGAGACACTCGCAACGTCACTTGACGACGACTGTCCCGGAGACCGAGTTCTTCACGGTTCATCCGTGTGCAGGCTCCCCACAACCACGCCCCACGCTCTCGTACTCCAGGGCTCGTACTTTCAGTGGGACTGACTCTTTTCGCGTGAAGCTGTATCGTCGGCGTCATTCAACAACGGAGCTGTCATGCAGGCTGACACGCTGGATGAGATGGGCGGCCGGGAGTCGGTGCTCGGCTACCGGATGGGGACGGAGCTGACGGCGGTCGCGTCGTTCGGCAACCGTCACGCGCCGGGCCGGCTGGTGCAGCTCTCCTTGGAGCACCTGACGCTGCAGCTCGCCTCGCAGCCGGCGCTGGCGCCGGGGCAGGCCGTGTCGGTGGTGCTCGGGCACGGCGAGCGTTGGGCCACGGCGCTGGACGCCGAGGTCATGGACGTGCGCGGCACGCCCGAGGTGGGCCTGCGCTTCGTCGCGCCGCCGCTGGCCGCGGGCCGCCGCATCGTCTCCGTGCTGGAGGCGCTGCGCGACAACGGCCTGCTGCTGCCGCCGGAGACGCGGCCGGTGTGGCGCGAGAGCATCGACCATCCGGACCGCGTGGCGCGCATCTGCGACGCGCTCGCGGCGCGGCAGGCGCGCGGCGTGGCGCGGCTGCCGGACGGGCGCCAGCAGACGGTGACGGCGGTCTTCTTCGACGTGCACGAGGGCCAGATGGGCTGGCGCTTCGACGGCCCGGCTCCCGCCGCTCCCTTCGTGCTGGAGGCCTTCGGCTACAGCAGCGTGGTTCACGTGGAGGTGCGCGAGGCGCGTGAGACGGCGGGCCTGGTGGTGGTGCCGGCGCCGAAGGAATTGGTGCGCTACCGCCACCGCTGGCTGCGCCGCGCCACGCCGAGCAGCCCGTGCACGCTGTCGTTCGACCACTCGCTGTGGCCGCAGGTGCACGTGCGCCGCCCGGTGCTGGACCTCTCCTATGAGGGCCTCGCCTTCATCACCGAGCCGGGCGAGGACCTGCTGTACCCGGGCCTGCGCCAGTCGGTGCTCGAGGTCTCCATGGAGGGTCTGCCGCCCGTGCGCCTGCGCGCCGAGGTGCGCAACATCTCCAGCACGTCCACCGGCCGCCGCTGCGGCATGTCCGTGCGTCCGCTGGACGGGGCGGGCGCCCGCGCCTGGCGCGCGCTGGTGGAGGCGCAGATGCACCCCACCACGAAGGTGGAGGGCGACTGGAGCGACGCCACGTGGAGCCTCTTCGAGCGCTCCGGCTACTTCCGGCTGCCGGGCAAGTCGCCCGAGGACTTCGAGGACCTGCGCCCCACGTTCGACGCGACGCAGGCCCGGCTGGAGGGCCGCACGCACCTGGGCTACCGCGTGGTGCGCCCGGCCGGCGACGCGCTGGAAGCCACGGTGTCGGTGTCCAAGCCGTATGAAAGCAGTTGGATGGCGCACCAGCTCGCGCGGCAGCAGGTGCCGGGCACCCGCGCCTCCGCGCGTGAAGCGCTGCGCGACATCTACCTGCGCGGCTACGAGCCCACGCAGGTGGACCCGGACGTGAAGTGGTTCTTCGCCTTCTGCGAGGCGAACGTGCGGTGGGTGCGCTTCACCAAGTTCGACTTCGCCACCTGGTACGAGCACACCGGCCAGACGTGCCTCGTGCCCTTCCGCCTCATGGAGGGCGAGGTGGAGCGGCCCTGGGAAGTGCCCGTGGGCATCGACGTGGGCTCGCCCACCGCCGAGGAGCGCACGCGCTTCTTCGAGCAGGTATCGAGCACGCGCCCGGTGGCCTACCGCGAGGCCCTGGACCTGGTGCCGGAGCGCTTCGACCTGGCGGGCCCGCGCGAGAAGTGGGGCGAGGCGGGCCTGGGCCGTGAGCGCGAGCTGTTCGTGGCGCGGCATGGCGGCAAGCCGGTGGCGCTGGCGGTGGTGGAGTCCGCGGAGCCGGGGCTCAACCTCTTCAACGTGCTGGACGGCGTGCGGCTGGTGCCGCTCATCGACGACACGCTGCCCGAGGCGCAGGACGCCATGCTGGCGCTGCTGGCGCGCGCGGCGGACTGGTACCGCGCGCGGGGCCGCAAGGTGTTCGTGCACTACGTGGAGTCGGAGTGCGTGGTGTACGTCGAGCGCGCCGCGCTGGCAGACCTGGGCGAGGGCAAGCTGTGGGTCATCTCCGCCAGCCTGCTGCCCGAGTTCCTCGAGCACCTGCACGAGTCCACCACGCCTCGCGGGGGCTGAAGACACGACGGGCCGGGTGGCCTCGAAAGGCACCACCCGGCCCGGTGTGAATCAGGTGCGACGGCCGCGCGGGACTACTGCGGCCCGGCCTGCAGGTAGTACGTCACGCCGCCCACGTTCGGGTTCTCACCCTCCTTCACCTGCGGGTCCTCCTGGACGACGCCGAAGGTGTACTCAACGTAAGCGCCCTGCGGGTCCTTGGCGGGCTTGAGGTCGGTGATGTTCATCTTCACCTCGAACTCCTGCTCCCCCTGCAGCGGGATGGCGAAGTAGGCCTTCGTCGGGTCCGCAATCACGAACTGCGTCTCGCCCACCTGCTGGACGCCCTCGGCGCGGCCGCCGGCCGCCTTCCACACCTGCGTCAGCTCCTGGCCCAGGTCCACCGTCACGCGGCCACGGGCGAGGAAGGGCTCCTGGCCGGCCACCGCGTTCTGCTCGAGGAAGCGCACGTTGAACATCCGCGGCTCACGCAGCACGTTGCGCAGGATGAAGCGCACGTCCACGAAGCCGAAGGGCAGCAGGTTCACGATGTTGGTGTTCCGCCAGAAGATGTTGTTGTTGTAGCGCGTGTTGTAGTTGGGGTCCGACGTCTCGACGAAGGTCATCGGGTCCTGCGGCGTGACGAGGCGCGACAGCAGGCAGTAGTGGCCGACGAAGGGCGGGTTCCAGGGGATGACGACCTCGGTGATGCCGCCCGGCGGGAGGTACACCACCGTGGCCTGGCCGATGTCCGTCCACAGGCTCTGCCACGAGGTGCTGGTGGCGGCGTTGGTGCCGTACGCCTTCACGACGACGTTGTGGGCCGCGACGGTGGTGCTGCGGTTGCGCACGCGCACGTGCACGTAGTTCGTCTGGCCGAACTCCGGGTTCTGGTGCGGGCCGTTGACCGTCGAGGTGCGGACCCAGATGTCCTCGCTCTCCCACATCACGTTGCCCGCGGTGGCGGGGTCCGGCTGCAGGCCGGTGTCCCACGGCTTGTCCTTGCCCCACACGTCGGTGCGGCAGGCGGTGGGCACGTTGAAGCCGTTGGTGACGGCGGTGGTGTTGGGGCCACCGGAGACGGCGTCCACGCCCAGGCCGAAGCCGGCGAAGGCCGTCCACAGGCGGCAGACGTCCTCGCCGCTGTGCAGGGTGGTGGCCGCCGCGATGATGCCGTCACGCACCTGCGTGAAGGTCGGGCTGCACGGCGTGTTCTTCAGGCCCTGCGTGAAGTACAGCATCATGCGCTGGTTGCCGGCGCTGCCGGTGGCACCGTACAGGTTGGTGCTGAAGCCCCAGCGGTCCACCAGCGCCCAGTACGCCTCCCACATGGCCTGCGCGAAGACCTGGCCCACCGCGTGCGGGCCGGACATGGCCGTGAGGCTCTGGTACGTCCACGTGTTGAGGGCCGGGTTGGTGCTGTACGGCTGGGCACGGATGCCGTTGCCCGTGATGGGCTGGAACAGCGCGTACGTGCCGATGCCGCGCTTCTGCGGGCCGGTGTCCCCGGTCTTCGCGGTGTACATGAGCGCGAGGAAGTCGCTGATGCCCTCGCCCGGCTGCTGCACGTTGCCGAGGCACGACACGTTCATGGGGCCGCCGACGAGGCGGTTGGAGATGCCGTGGCCGTACTCGTGGACGATGATGCCCGAGTCCAGGTCTCCGTCCCGGAACGGCGAGCCGCCGTTCCACAGGTACATCTGCATGCGCGGGCGCTGGCCGTCGACGGGCGTGAAGAAGTTGGCATTGTTCATGCCACCGCCGTCCTGGGCCTCCGCACGCACGTCGTCGTTGCCCAGGCCGCCGTTGCCGTAGTTGTTGACCTGGAAGTTGCCGGACACCTCGTCGAACCCGTACTGGTACTGGATGTCGTGGATGATGTTGTTCCAGTAGAACAGGTTCGTCACGGCCGCCGGGGTGTACGTGTTGGGCGCGCCGAGGAGGTTGATGGCGAAGTTGCAGTTGAGGACGCTGCCGCAGTTCGGCTCGGTGGTGGGCGGCAGGTTGTCGTTGTTGATGTCGTCGTACGCGTGGACGTTGTTGCCGCGGTGGATGGTGAACTCGGCCCCGGCGACGCCGTTGGTGTCATGCCAGCCGAAGGGCGAGGCGATGGCGTTGGCGGGGTTGGTCAGGATGACCCGGCCGTCCGCGGGCGGCAGCGGCGTGGTGTGGTTGGGGCTCTCCACGGGGCGCGGGTAGACCTTGTACGTGTCCGAGGCCACGTGGTCCACGCGCGTCCAGACCTCGCCGGTGCTGGCGTCCACCGTCATGTCGTAGACGTGCTGCGAGTCCGCGGTGTGGACCAGGAAGTTCCAGACGAGGCGGGCCTCGCCGGAGCGCACCGGCAGCACGGCGAGCTGCGCGTTGATGGGCTCGGTAGAGACTCCGGCGTTGTCCACCTGCGTGCTCTGGCGCGGCCCCAGCTCCGTGCGGAGCTCGCGGGGCGTGGCGGCCAGCTTCAGGCCCAGGTGGCGCGCGGCGCCGGCCACGGCCTCACCGGCACCCAGGCGCGGCTGCGCGCTGGTGAGCGTCCGGGAGAGCGACGGCAGGAAGTCGCTGTGCACGCCGAGGACGCGGCCCTCGGCGTCCACGTTGATCTGCAGCTGCCCGTTGTAGACGGGCACGCCCCGGTACGTCTGGCGCAGGTAGAGGTTGGTGATGCCGCTGATGCGCGAGTAGACGCGGTCGACGACCTCCAGGTTGGCCAGGTCCTCCAGCTCCAGGCCGAGCAGCTCGCGCTGGGACTGGACGAAGTCGAGGCCGATGGCGAGCGCATCGCCGCTGCGCGGCGCGGAGAGGGCGCCCACGGGGTTGGTGAGGGAGCGGACGATGCCGAGGGCCGGGTCCTGCTCCACGCGGAGGTCCGGCATGCTCTTGCGCAGCTCGGCGGCCCGGCTCAACTGGGCGGCGGAGAGGGTGCGCTTGACGCCGGTGTTGTAGGTGACGCGAGCATCGAAGTGGCGGGTGCCGTCCTGCTCCTGCGCGGCGCCCAACGCCAGCGGGGCCGTGAGGGTGCCCGTGACGACCAGCGCCTGGAACAGGCGCCTGCGATAAAGACCCAACGACATGGTGTCTCCTTCCAGCGGCTCTGCGGGGGTGTGTGCCGGCTCATGCGAAAAGCCGGCGCCAGCCCGTGAGCAGAACCCGTGCCAGACGGCACTTCCTGGGGAAACACGAAAGAAAAGTAACTCAGGACGCCACAGTTCCGCGCCGGATGTGGCGCGGAATGTCACTGCGCGGGGGCGCTAGACGCCCTCGTCCTCGTCCGGGTCCGGGTAGGACTCGAGCTCCTCGTCCTCCTCGACGTGGGCCTGGCGCTTCTTGCCCTTGCCCTCGCCGTGGCCGCTGCTGGGGGCCGCGGCGAGGTCCGAGTCCGCGGCCACCACGTACCACTGGCGACCCTGCTGGATGCGGCGCAAGAGCCCTTCCTGCTCCAGCGCGGCCAGCAGCCGGGCGAAGGTGGAGAAGCCGTGCTCGCGCTCGTCGAAGTCCGGCTCCTTGCGGACGATGGCTTCCTTGATGAGCGACGGATTCAGCGGCCCCGTCGCGCGCGCGAGCATGCTCTGCACCACCTCGCGGGCGATGTCCGGCACCTCCGTGCGCGCCTGGCCCTTCGCGGCCTGCGCGGGCTGCGCCGCCTCGGCCTTGCCTCCGCGCTCGCCGCGGCCATGGCGGCCGCCGCGCTTGCCGTGCCCCGGCTCCTCGGCGACCACGCTCTGCCGGCCCTTGTCCTTGTCTCCCTTTTCGGAGCGCGACTGGCGCGGGCGCAGGTAGATGAACTCGTCACACGCCTTCACGAAGAGGGGGGACGTGGACTCCTTCACCGCGAGCCCGATGACGGTGCGGCCATTCTCGCGCAGCTTGTAGGCCAGCGGGCAGAAGTCGCTGTCCCCGGAGCCGATGACGAAGGTGTCGATGCTCTCGCGCGCGTAGCACAGCTCCAGCGCGTCGATGACCAGGCGCATGTCCGCGCCATTCTTCCCGGCGCGCGTGGAGGGCGGGACGTCCAGCAGCTCCACGCCGAACTCGTGCAGGCGAATCTTGGCCTCGGCGAAGCGGGACCAGTCGCAGTACGCGCGGCGGTAGACGACCTTGCCCTTCTCCAGAAGGCGGTCGAGCGACGGCTGCAGGTCGAAGCTCGCGGAGTTGATACCGGTGTTGGTGACCAGGTTCTCGAAATCGATGAAGAGGGCGATGCGGTGTTCTTCGGTGCGACCGTTCACGTGCGGCCCCTGCGTATGGCCGCCCCCAGCAGGAGGCGGTGGATGAGTCCGGGCGCTCGCGGTGGAGCCGTGCCGGACAGCCCACCCTAGCCCTTTCCCGGCGCCATGGGGTGTTGGGCTTCACGGGGTGAACACTCGAATGCTGAGTCCGCACCGCGAGCATGCAGTCGAGCGGTGCGGGCGGACACGTGGGGCGTGCCTCCACCGCATGTCCTCCCCCGGCCGCGTGAAGCCCGTGAGCCCGGTGGTGCGATGCACCGTCCCGACGGCGGCCACGCGACGTGAGCGGAGGCCCGGTGCGCGGAGCGTGGCACGGCCTTCGGTGCGTCCGCTGCTGGCACCCCCGGTCCGCACGGGGCCTCCGGGCCCCTAGCTTCAGGGGAACGGGTCGAAGGACCCCCGAGCCCGGAGCAGGACCATGATGCGGATGATTCCCAGGAGGTGGCGCGGCCTCGCGTTGGCGGCCTCCTCGCTGACAGCGCTGGTGATACCCATGGCCAGCCAGGCCAACGAACCCAGCCAGCCCACGGAGGAGGTCAAGCGCGACAGCATCCAGGACCAGACTGTCAACGGCCGCACGGGCATCCAGGACCCCTTCGTCGACTCCGCCCACCAGGGCCAGGGCCTGGCGGTGAGCCTCAATGGCGTCTCGGGCATGCCGGTGCGGCGCGTGACACCGGACCAGGACCGGATGCGCCAGCTGTCCGGGGAGGTGGTGAAGCTCAACGGCCAGGTCCTCTACGTGGAGACCGAGGTTGGCGCCGTGGTGCCGCTGGACCTGAGCGCCCTCCAGATTCGCAAGGCGCCCGAGAAGGGCCAGCTGGTGGTTGCCACCTACCAGGTGGAGAACACGACAGAGAACGTGGCGCTGTCGCTCGCGGGTGAAGTCCCGGACAAGGGCTGAGCCGGCGTCACTCCTCCGGGTGGAGCTGTACCAGCGAGGGCAGCTCCGCCGCCCGCGCGCGCAGGCGGGGCTTGGGGCGGATGGCCACCGGGACGCGCGCGGCCGCGAGCAGCTCGAAGTCGAACACGTTGTCGCCGAACGCCGCGTACAGCGGCAGGGCCGTGCGGGCGCGCAGGCAGTGCACCTTCCCGGACGCGTAGGGGATGGGCTCGACGATGGAGGCCAGCACCGTCCCGTCCTCCTCGCGCGGCGTGCATGCGAGCACGTTGGCGGGGTCGATGCCCACCTCCACCACCGCGGCCTCCACCACCGCGAGCGGCGACGCGCTGACCACGTAGCAGGCGATGCCCCGACCCAGTGCCCACTCCACCACGCGGCGCGTCTCCGGGTGCAGGCGGCGCTTCACCTCCCGGCGGGCCACCACGTCGCGGGCGAACGCTCGCACGGCGTCCACGCGCCAGCCGGCGAACAGCCACGCCACCATCTCGTAGATTTCCTTCTCCGGGACGCGCCCCGCCTCGAACTCGGTGAAGAGCCGGTGCGCCAGCTCGCGCGCCTCCAGGCCCGGGGCCAGGCCGTGCGCCGCGCCCAGCCGCTGGAGCGCCGCGTGCGCTGGCGGGCGGATGTCGCCGTGCTCCAGCAGGGCGAGGAAGAGGTCGTCCCCCACGTCCCCGCTCCACAGCGTGCCGTCCCCGTCGAACGCCAGCACTCCGCCGGGCGCCCGCGCGGCCTCCTGGCCGATGCGCTCCAGCGTCTCCTCCACGCGCTCCATCTTCATGGGCGCGCATCCTCCCCCGGCTCCGGGGACGGAGTCACCTGCCGGGCCCGCCTGCGCCCCGCGCGACGGCGTGGCGCCGCGAGGACGTCACGCGCGTCACCCGGGCCGAAGCGCCCCGGCAGGGCCCTCCTCACTTCGCCGCGGCGCCCCGCACCTCGTCGAGGACGCTCAGGTCCACCAGGCCCTTGATGTCTGCGTCGGTGGTGAAGCCCAGTTCCTTCGCATGCTGCGCGGCGGTGGCGAGCGCGGAGGGCACCGGGTCCAGGCTGGGCTCCAACCGGGAGAAGGCGTCCTGGATGAGGGACGCGGGCATGGGCTTGTGGGTGAGCCGGCCGAAGGCGGCGTTGACGGCGGTGGTGAAGCCGGCCTTGTCACCCTTCCACCGCTCGGTGAGCTGCACGTGCGCGCGCAGCAGCGCGGCCACGCGGGGGCGCTGCGTCTCCAGCACCTTGCGCGTCGTGACAATCACCGTGGTGGGGAAGCGCTTGTCGGGCCACAAGTCGCGCTCGTCCACGAGGATGTGGCCTCCGCCCTCGGCCACCATGCGCGCGCCCCACGGCTCGGGCACCCAGGCGCCCTCGATGCCGCCGTTCAGGAACTGGCCGAGGATGTCCGGGTTGCTCAGCGGGACAATCTGCACGTCGCCGGTGCCCTGGAGGTTGGTGACCAGTCCCTTCTGCTTCAGCCAGTAGCGCAGGGAGATGTCCTGCGTGTTGCCCAACTGCGGCGTGGCCAGCTTCTTCCCCTTCAGCTCCTCGGCGGACTTCGCGCTCTTCACCACCAGCACCGCGCCGCCATTCACCGCGCCGGAGATGATGCGCAGCTCGCGCCCGGCCTTGAGGAACGTGTTGATGGCCGGGCCGCTGCCCACGTAGGACACATCCAACGAGCCGGCCACCAGCGCCTCCATGGCGGCGGGGCCGGCGTTGAACTGTTTCACCTCCAGCCGTCCCACACCGGGCTGCGAGCTGAAGGTGTCCTCGGCATTGCCCACCAGCGCCTGGGCGTGGGTGATGTTGGGGAAGAAGCCCAGCCGCAGCGGGGCGTTGGCATTGCCAGCGGCGGAGTCGCGCTTGCAGCCGGCGCCGAGCACCGCCAGTCCGGCGAGCGCGAAGAGAAGCAGAGAGCGGGTCGAGCGCATACGTCGCCAGGAAAGGTACGGGCGGGCGGGATTTCAACGTACGCGAGGACGAAGCGTCGGGCGCTTTACGTCCAGTGCGTCACAGTGCGTCCACCAGGCCCCAGCGGCGGCGCAGCCTGCCCTCCACCGTCTGGAACAGGACACGGTCCACCGTCATCCCAATCAGGATGATGGCCACCATGACGGCCATGACCTGGGCCACGTCCATCAGCTCGCGTCCCACGGTGAGCAACTGCCCCAGGCCTCCGGAGACGAAGAGCAGCTCGCCGGCCAGCAGCGCGCGCCAGGCGAAGCTCCACCCCAGCTTGAGGCCGGTGACGATGCCGGGCAGGGCCGCGGGCAGCACGACGCCGAACTGGAAGCGCATGCCCTTGACGCCCAGGGTGCTGGCCACGCGGAGCAGCTGCGGGTCCACCCCGTTGACGCTGTCCTCGGTGGCGATGGCGATGGACAGCACGCTGCCCATGACGACGACGAAGAGGATGGCGGCGTCCGTCAGCCCGAACCACAGGAGCGCCAGCGGCAGCCAGCAGATGGAGGGCAGCGCCTGCAGGCCGCTGACGACGGGCTTCACCGCGTTGCGGAAGAAGGCCAGGCGCGCCATCAGCAGGCCCAGGGGGATGCCGATGGCCACCGACATGAAGTACGCGCGGCCCAGCCGTCCCAGCGAGCGCAGCGTGGCCTGGGCCATGCGGCCGTCGGCGACCATGGCGACCAGGCTCTCCGCCACCGTCAGCGGCCCCGGGAAGAGGTGGGGCGACCAGACGCCCACCCGCGTCAGCAGCTCCCACGTGCCGAGCAGCAGCAGGAACAGGCCCAGCTTCTGGACGTAGCGCTTCATGGCTCACCTACCTCGCGGGGCGGGGCATTCCATCAGCGGGAAGGGTGTGGCGCGCGGAGGTGCGCTCGGGCGTCCGCCGGGTGGTGGCTTCCGCGCGCGCGGGCTCCTCCACGTCGCGCAGCAGGCCCCGCAGGTGCCGCACCATCTCGTTCAGCCCGGCGTCCTCCGGCTGACGCGGCATGGGCAGGTGGACCTCCAAATCCCGGACGACGCGGCCGGGCCGGGGCGCCATCAGCACCACGCGGGTGCCGAGCATCAGCGCCTCGTGCACGTCGTGGGTGACGAACACCACCGTCTTGCCGGTGCGCAGCCAGATGGACTGAAGCAATTCCTGCATGTGGATGCGCGTCTGCGCGTCCAGCGAGCCGAAGGGCTCGTCCATCAGGAGCACGGCCGGGTCCATGGCGAGCGCGCGGGCCAGCGAGGCGCGCATCTTCATGCCGCCGGACAGCTGGTGGGGCAGGGTGTCCTCGAAGCCGGTGAGCTGCACGCGGCGGATGTACATGTCCGCCCGCTCGCGGCGCTCGGAGCGCGGCACGCCCTTGGCGCCGAGCGCGAAGGTGATGTTGCCGCGCACGGTGAGCCACGGGAACAGGGCCGCCTCCTGGAACATCAGGAGCCGCTCCGGCCCGGGGCCGTGGATGGACTTCCCGTCGATGCGCACGGTGCCGCCGGTGGGCGTCACCTGGCCCGCCAGCGCGTAGAGGAGCGTGGACTTGCCGCAGCCGGACGGTCCCAGCAGACAGACGAACTCGCCCGAGCGGACGTTGAGGTCCACGTTCTGGAGGGCCACGACCTTGTTGGCGTACTGGTGGCCGAGCTGGGCGACGGAAATCTTCGCGCGCTCCGGCTCCACATGTGCCGGCCGGAGCAGGCGCAGCGAGCTTCGCCATCGTCCGAGGAGCGCACGTAGCATCAGCGACAAGCTAGGCACGTGGGTACAGGTGGGAAGGGGGCATGAGCGACCGATACGGCATCGGCCCGTCTGCCCGCCCGCTCCCACTTCCCCTTGCGGCCCGATGAATCACGTTCCGGCCCTGGTCATTTGTGCCCGGGTCCCATCCCCTCCCACCAGCAATGTGGCGATGCGGGCGAAGGCTGCTTTCGCCGGCCGCCCGGCTGTCCTAGACAGGAGGGCATGTTCAGCTCCATCACCGACTTTCTCGGCGACGTGGCTACCGACGTCCTGGACGTCTTCGGGAAGGACAGCCGGTTCGGCCGGGCCGGGCTGGTGCTCTTCCTGGGCCTGGGTGTGCTGGCCGGAGGCGCCAGCCTGTGGCTGCTCCCCGCGCCGCTCATCGAGTCCTTCGAGCTGTCCCTGCTGGCGGGGCTGGTGGCGCCCATCCTCGTGGGCATGCTGGTGGCGGGCTTCGGTGGGGTGAAGCTGCTGGACTGGCAGTTCAAGTTCAACCTGGAGCGCTTCGGGGCCGCCTTCTGCGTGACGCTCGCGCTGGGCGTCACCCGCTTCGCCTGGTTCATGCTGCAGGTGTTCAGCTAGCACGGCGGTCGTGGGGCATCGGCGCGCCCGGGGCGGGGGAGGGATTTCCCTTTGGCGGCAAACCTGGGAGAACCCGGGCACATGCAAGTGGGCAAATATCAGCTCATCCGCAAGCTGGCCGTGGGGGGCATGGCGGAGGTCTTCCTGGCGAAGGCCGAGGGGCCCGGGGGCTTCGAGAAGACGCTCGTGCTCAAGCGCATCCTCCCGCACCTCGTGGAGGACGCGTCCTTCGTGGAGATGTTCCTCGGCGAAGCGCGGCTGGTCGCCGGACTGAACCATCCCCACATCGTGCAGATTTTCGACTTCGGCGAGGCCGACGGCACCTACTTCCTCGCCATGGAGTACATCGACGGCCCCAACCTGCGCCGGTGGCAGCGTCAGGCCGCGTCGCTGGGAATGAGCCTGCCTCCCGCCATCTGCGCCCGGGTGGTTGCCGCCGCCGCCGAGGGCCTGGCCTTCGCGCATGACTTCAAGGACCCCGCCAGCGGGAAGCCGCTGGGGTTGATTCACCGGGACGTCAGCCCGGACAACATCCTGGTGTCGCGGCAGGGCGCGGTGAAGGTGGTGGACTTCGGCATCGCCAAGGTGGCGGGGCAGAAGCACCGCACGCAGACGGGCATCGTGAAGGGGAAGGTCGCGTACATGCCGCCGGAGCAGGTCACTGCGGAAACGCTGGACCGGCGGGTGGACGTGTACGCGCTGGGCGTCGTGCTGTACGAGCTGCTCACCGGCCGCCTCCCGTTCGAGGCCGCCAACGAGCTGGGGATGATGCAGGCCATCGTCTCCGGCACGGCCGTGCCCGCGACGCGCTACCGGCCGGACCTGCCGCGCGTGCTCCAGTCCATCCTCGCCACCGCGCTGGCGAAGGACCGCGAGGCCCGCTACCCCGACTGCCGCGCGCTCCAGGCGGACCTGGACCGCTTCGTGATGTCCGCGGGCGTCCCGGTCGGGGCGTACCAGATTGCCCAGCTCGTCGAGCAGGTCGTGGACGGTGTCGGCGCGCAGGCGGCACCCACGCCCGCGACGTCGCCGCGCCGTCCGGACGGAGCCGACGACGCCACCGTGGTGCGCTCACGAGGCCCCAGGAAGCTGCTGCCGGCGGCGGCGGTGGCGGGCGCGGTGCTGCTCGTCGGAGGAGGCGGATACCTGCTGTTCGGGAGGACGCCAGGGCCGGTGCTTCCAAGGCCTCTTCCGGAGGCTGTTGTCGCTGGCACCGCGGCCGGAGCGAAGTCTGGCGAGGTGGCTTCGGAGTTGGTGGATGCCGGTGCCCATGAGCCTCCCGTGGCCCAGGCGATTGCGGCGGCGGGCGAGGGGCAGGGCACGCCCGACGCCTCGGTGGAGTCCCCGGCGGATGACGACATGGCGGCACCTGGAGTGGGTGGGCCGCAGGCTGCCGCCCCCCAGCAGAACGCCGCGTCCACCCCGGAGCGGAAGTCCGGCCCGTCGCGAGCGGTGAAGGGAAACCTGGGCACGCTCGAGTTCCGCATCCGGCCGTACGCCACCGTGTACCTGGATGGGAAGAAGGTCGGCGAGACGCCGTTCGAGGCCATCGACGTGCGCGAGGGCCTCTACGTCGTGACGGCCGTCAACCCGAAGCTCGGCAAGAAGGTGACGCGGAGCATCGAGGTGAAGGCCGGCGAGGCCAACGTCTTCAAGCTCAACCTGCTGGAGGAGTGAGGGCGGCGCGGGCTACGGCTCGTCCTTCGCGGTGGGCTTCGCTTCCGGGGCCGCCTGCGCGGGCTTCTTGTCCGAGCCCACGACCATGTCCAGGGCCGAGCCCAGGGCCGAGCCGACGTCCTTGCCCACCTTCGCGCCCGTGACTCCCAGCCGCGAGCGCAGGTTCGAGAGCGTGGACGACTCGGTCGTCTCGGGAGGGGGCGTGGACGGAGCCGGAGCCGCGGGCTTCTCGGCCAGGGGCGCCGGGGCCGTGAGGGGCTCCTCCGCGGGCTTCTCCGCGTCAGCGCGCTGGGCGCGTGAGTCCGTGGAGCCCAGCTTGCGCAGCACCTGCTTGCGCACGGACTCGAAGTCCCGCTGGACCTTGGGCGCCACCTGCAAGGGGAGCACGCTCTCTGGGTGGAGCGACAGCCCGGCGCGGAACGCCTCCAGTGCCTGCTTCCTCCGGCCCAGGTCGGCCAGGACGATGCCCCGGTAGAGCGCCACCTTCACCTGCTCCTCGATGGTGGACGCCACCTGCTTCGCCTGGGACAGCCAGTTGAGCGCCTTCTCGTACTCGAGCGACTCGTACAGGTGCTCGGCCCGCTCGATTCGCCGCTGGAACGTGCTCCCGGCGCCGTCGGACCCGGAGTCCTCCCCGTCGCCTCCCAGGGCCACGCCCGGCAGGACACACAGCAGCGTCAGCAGCACCGAGCTTCGGAAGGCAACAAAGGCTTTCATGTCTTCCCTGTCTACCATGGGCGCAATCCCGACTCCCAACCCGGGGCCGTCCGCCGGTGTCGGGTAGGAGATGGCGCTCACGTGCGAGTCACGCCGCCTGCGCCAGCCGCTCCGCGCGCCGGTGCGCCCGCGTCCTCACGAGCAGCCACCCGCTGAAGGCGAGCAGCAGCAGCCCCACGCCGGTGAAGGCGCCACCCACGCGCAGCGACGCGCGGCGGTCATCGTGCACCAGCTCGAGCGGGGCCTCGCGGGGTGCGGCGAGGTAGCGCTTCACCTGCGTCTCCACGCCCGTGGCCTCGGCTTCGTCGGTGGCCCACTGGTGGAAGAGGGGGAAGCGGCCCTGCGTCGTCTCCAATTCCGGCCGGTAGATGGGGACGCTGTCGCGGCGGGCGCTGCGGGTGCGCTCCACCCGGACGCCCTGGATTTCGTCCAGCGCGAAGCGCCCCGCCTCCTCCCGCGTGAGCCAGCCCGCGTGGGTGAGGGTGCACGGGCCCCCCGGCTCGCAGCGCAATTCCACGCGGGCCTTCGCGTCCAGCAGGTACGGGCCGAGCATGAGGAAGGGCAGCGCCAGCAGCACGCAGGCCGCCGCGCCAATGGCGGTGGAGCGGCTGCGGCGCGGCTCCTCCTCGGACGGGAGGGACGGGAGGGCGGTGGAGGAGGGCTCGCTCACGGCCCTCCTCATAGACCCGGGCCGTCCCGGGGGGCAGCGGTTTCGTGCGCGCCCGGAGCGTTGACCCCTGGTCAGCGGCCGGGCGGGCGCTGTGCACCGGAGGACCTCGCGCCCCACCTTACCGTGCGGGCGTGTCGCGCCTGCTGCAAGGAACACAGGGACACGCGCCCGCCACGCGAAGGAGCCCGCGCATGAAGGCCGTCGCCGTCTTTCCGAAGCAACGCGAGGTGCGCGTCGTCGACGCTCCCGAGCCGCGGCTCCAGTCCCCCACGCAGGTGAAGGTGCGCACGCGCGAGGTGGGCGTGTGCGGCACGGACAAGGACATCCTCCAGTTCACCTACGGCACACCGCCCTCCGGCTCCGAGTACCTCATCCTCGGCCACGAGTGCCTGGGCGAGGTGGTGGAGGTCGGCGACGCCGTGCGCGGACTCCAGCGCGGAGACCTCGTCGTGCCGCGCGTGCGCCGGCCCTGCCCGCACGCCACCTGCCCCGCGTGCCGGCACGGACACCCGGACTTCTGCATCACCGGCGACTACACCGAGCGCGGCATCAAGGAGGCCCACGGCTTCTGCTCGGAGCTCTTCACGGAGGACGTGGCGTACCTGCACCGCGTCCCCGCGGAGCTGCGCGAGGTGGCGGTGCTCACCGAGCCGCTGACGATTGCCGAGAAGGCCCTGCGCGAGGTGAAGCGCATCCAGGAGCGGCTGCCGTGGCGCCCCGAGCCGGGACGCGCGGTGGTGCTGGGCGCGGGCCCCGTGGGGCAGCTCGGCGTCATGGCGCTGCTTCGCCGGGGCTTCGCCACCACGGTGTACTCGCGCAGCGCCAAGCCCAACGTGAAGGCGGACTCCGCCGAGGCGCTGGGCGCGCCCTACCTGTCCTCCAAGGAGGTGTCCACGGAGGAGCTGGTCCGCCGGGCCGGCGCGCCGGACCTCATCTACGAGGCGGCGGGCGTGGCCAGGGCTGCCTTCGAGACGCTGAAGGCGCTGGCACCCAACGGCGTCCTCGTCTTCACCGGAGTGCCCTCGGACCCGGAGGCGCTGTCGTTGGACGGGGCGGCGTTGTTGAAGCAACTGGTGCTGCGGAACCAGGTGGTGCTGGGCACGGTGAACGCGGCGGACTCGGACTTCGAGATGGCGCTGGAGGACCTCGGCCGCTTCCGTGCCCGCTGGCCGGGCGGGCTGGAGCGGCTCATCACCGCGCACCATCCGCCCGAGGACTTCGCCGACGTGGTGATGGGCAAAAAGGGTGGCGGCGGCATCAAGCACGTCATCAGTTTCGGGTGAGCACGCGCGGGGCGAGGAGGCTTCGAATGGCAGCGGGGACTCAGCAGAGCAACCTGGTGGACGGCGGGGTCGCGATTGAGGACCACGGCATCATCGGCGACCTGCGCACGGTGGCCCTGATTGGGAACGAGGGCACGCTCGACTGGCTGTGCTTCCCCCACTTCGACAGCCCGAGCATCTTCGGCGCGCTGGTGGACCCGGAGCGGGGAGGCCACTGGCGCATCTGCCCCGAGCCGGACGGGGTGATGAAGAAACAGTTCTACTGGCCCGACACCAACGTGCTGGTGACGCGCTTCTACACACCGGATGGCGTGGGCGAGCTGGTGGACTTCATGCCCATGTCGCGCCACGGGCGGAAGTACGAGCGCGAGGTGCTGCGGCGCGTGCGTGTGGTGCGCGGGGTGATGCGCTTCGAGATGGAGTGCTTCCCGGCCTTCAACTACGCGCGGGACACGCACGAGACGCGCCTCATCCACGGCGGGGCCTGCTTCTCGTCGAAGTCGCTGGAGATGACCCTGGCCTCGTCGGTGCCGCTGCGCAAGGAGGGCCGGGGCGTCAGCGCGCACTTCACGCTGCATGAGAACCAGTCCGCCGTCTTCTCCATGCGGGAGGGCGCGCGCCTGTCATGCAAGGAATTGGTGCACAGCCACGAGTCCGCGGAGGTGCTCTTCCGCGACACGGTGGACTACTGGCGCCATTGGTTGTCGGGTTGCAACTACCGGGGCCGCTGGCGCGAGACGGTGCAGCGCTCGGCGCTGGCGCTGAAGCTGATGACGTACGAGCCGTCGGGAGCGATTGTCGCCGCGCCCACGTGCAGCCTGCCCGAGTCCCCGGGCGGCACGCGCAACTGGGACTACCGCTACTGCTGGCTGCGGGACGCGGCCTTCACCATCTATGCGTTCATGCGCATCGGCTTCAAGCAGGAGGCGGCGGCCTTCATGCGCTGGGTGGAGGCGCGCTGTGCGGAGTACGGAGACGGGCCGCTGCCGCTGATGTTCTCGCTGGATGGCAGCCGCGTGCCGGACGAGGTGGAGCTGTCACACCTGAGTGGCTACGGCGGGGCGCGGCCGGTGCGCATCGGCAACGCGGCGGCGGACCAGCTGCAGCTCGACATCTACGGCGAGCTGATGGACTCGGTGTACCTGTCCAACAAGTACGTGGCGCCCATCTCGTATGACTTCTGGCGGCACCTGCGGCGGATGGTGGACTGGGTGTGCAACCACTGGAACCAGCCGGACGAGGGCATCTGGGAGGTGCGCGGCGGGCGGCGGCAGTTCGTGTACTCGAAGCTGATGTGCTGGGTGGCGGTGGACCGGGCGATTCGCCTCGCGGACAAGCGCAGCCTGCCGGCGGACCGGCCCCGGTGGCTCGCGGTGCGCGACACCATCTTCGAGGAAATCATGACGCAGGGGTGGAGCCAGCAGCGGCAGGCCTTCGTCCAGGCGTATGACCGTGAGGCGCTGGACGCGGCGAACCTCCTCATGCCGCTGGTCTTCTTCCTGTCGCCGGTGGACCCGCGGATGTTGTCCACGCTGGACCGGATTCGCCGTCCGCCCTCCGAGGGCGGCCTGGTGTCGGACGGGCTGGTGTTCCGCTACGACGTGGACGCGACGCTGGACGGAATCGCTGGCCGCGAGGGCACCTTCAACCTGTGCAGCTTCTGGCTGGTGGAGGCGATGACGCGCGCCAGCGTGGCGAGGCCGGATTTGCTGGAGGAAGCGCGGCTGACCTTCGAGCGGATGCTGGGCTACGCCAACCACGTGGGGCTGTACGCGGAGCAGACGGGCATGTCCGGCGAGGCGCTCGGCAACTTCCCGCAGGCGCTCACCCACCTGTCCCTCATCAGCGCCGCGTACAACCTGGACCGGACGCTGGGGGGGCGGGACTGAAAAAAGCGGGGCGCCCAGAACCACGCGGCCCCGGCCTCCGTACCCACGGCACCCCGGCGTCTCGCCGGCTCGACAGAATGACTCCCAGTCACTTATACGTGACTCCAGGTCATTTTCCGCGAGGCTTCCGTGGCCGCTCCGACTCCCCTTCCTGGTGGTCCGTTTCCCTCCGCCGCGCCCCGTCGGGGTGCGACGTGGCTCAAGGTGGTGGGAGGCGTGGCCGCGCTGCTGGCGCTCGCGGCCGGGGGCGTGCGCCTGCGCTACGGCGGTGGTGAGCCGTATCCGGACGTGACGGGCATGCCGCTGCTCCCGGACAGCGCGCTGGAGGTGGTGGCGCAGAGCCCCGAGCCCATCGGCAACGTGGCGGTGTCCTCCACGGGGCGGCTGTTCTTCACCATCCACCCGGAGAGCCGCCCGGAGGGCGCGAAGCTTCGCGAGTGGGTGGATGGCAAGGCGGTGCCGTACCCCAACGCGGAGGTGCAGGCGAAGCTGTTCGAGACGCCGCTGGGCGTCACCATCGACCGGCGTGACTGGCTGTGGGTCATCGACCACGGCAACCACGCCATGGGCACGCCCAGGCTGCTGGCCTTCGAGCTGGCCACGGGCCACCTCGCGCACGAGTTCGTCTTCCCGCCCAACGTGGCGCCGCCGGGCTCGTTGCTCCAGGACCTGCGCGTGGACGCGAAGGGGGAGACGGTGTTCGTCGCGGACGTGGCCTTCTGGCGGCGCAAGCCGGGGCTCGTCGTCTACGACGTGGCGACGAAGCAGGCGCGCCGCGTGCTGGACGGGCACGCGTCCGTGTTCCCCCAGGACTTCATCATCCGCAACCCCATCAAGGAGATGGTCTTCTTCGGCGGGCTCGCCGCGCTGAAGGCGGGCGTGGATGGCATCGCCATGGACCCGTCGGGCGAGTGGGTGTGGTTCGCGGCGATGAACCACGACACCATGTACCGCGTGCGCGCGGCGGACCTGCGGGACGCGTCGCTCTCCGAGGAGGATCTGGAGAAGCGGCTGCAGGCCGTGGGCCGCAAGCCCTTGAACGACGGGCTGAGCGCGGACGTGGAGGGCAACGTGCTCATCACCGACGTGGAGCATGGCGCGGTGCTGCGCATGAGCCCGCAGGGCCGGCTGGAGACGCTGGTGAAGTCGCCGCGCATCCGCTGGGCGGACGCGCTCAGCCACGGGCCGGACGGCTGGCTCTACGTGGCGGACAGCGCCATTCCGCACCACATGCTCCAGACGAAGGAGCACATCGCCGCCAACGCGCCCTATTACATCTACCGCTTCAGGTCCGGCATCGCGGGCGTCGCCGGCATGTGACGCCGCGGGAGCGCGGACCACACCGTCCGTGCTCCCTCGGCCTTCACGTCACTGCACGTTGAAGTGGAAGTTGTTGCCGTAGTTCGAGTCCCACGCCTGGCAGCCCCAGCGACTGGTGTTCTCGAACCAGATGGACAGGTCGCCCTTCGTGTTGAGCGGAATCGAGGGCGCGGGCGGGTTGGGGACGGACGAGAAGCCGGCCACCCAGAAGTCCTGCACCGGGCCGTTGTTGAACTTGTAGTGCCCGGTGATGGTCCACCCCGGCGTGGTGGCGTTGATGTTGCCCCGGCACTGCGTCAGCCGGTCCGCGCTGTAGTTGATGGTCGCCGTCTTCCCGAAGGGCAGCGGGTTGGACGACGCGAAGACGTTCCAGTTCTGCGACGGCGACTGGAAGGTGATGCTCGGCGACGTCTGCGAGACGGCGACGGTGCCGACGAACAGCACGGCGGCGGCGAGGAACCAGCGGGTGGGATGACGCAGCAAGAGGATGCTCCTGGTGGAGGGGGAACTACAGTGTCGATACGGACGTCGCGGCCATTGCAGGCTGTGTCGGCCGGGTGGCGCTCCTCGCGGGATTGCCCCGCGCGGGCCCCGGAGTCTTCTACAGTCCTGTTCCGACTCTCTTTACGCCCTGCGCCATGGCCGACCTCTTCCCTGCCTTCTACCGCTTCGCCGTCCGAGTGGACGCGCACTACGACGCACTGAGCCGAAGCCTGCGCCAGAAGCTGGGCATCGCCCCGCCGCTGCGAATCCTTCCCTACCGGGGCTATGGCACCGCCGAGCGCGCCGTCATCAAGGCGCGCGTCCTGGAGGACCGGCACGTCCGCCCGCCCCAGCAGCGGCACACGCTGGTGGGCAGCGCGATTGCTTCCTACAAGCGCTACATGACGCGCGAAATCGCCGGCGCACACGTGGCGGTGCGCTGGGGCGACAAGCGCTGGGAGGGCACCACCGACGAGGAGGGCTTCCTCGAGCTGTGGGTGCCGCCGCCGGAAGGCGTGCGCTCGGGCTGGCACATGGTGGAATTGGAATTGCTCTCCCCGGAGGCGCACGGCGTGCCCCGCGTGGCCGCGCCGGTGCGGGTGGCGGGCCGGAGCGCCGAGTACGGGGTCATCAGCGACATCGACGACACCGTCATCGTCACGGGTGTCACCAATCCGCTCAAGCGCGCGTGGGCGCTCTTCCTCACCGAGCACCGCGTGCGGTTGCCCTTCCCCGGCGTGGATGCCTTCTACGCGGCGCTCCAGGGGGGCCGGGGCGAGGCGGCGGACAACCCCATCTTCTACGTCTCCAGCAGCCCCTGGAACCTGTACGAGCACCTGGACGAGTTCCTCGGCCTGCACCACATCCCCCCGGGGCCGCTGCTGCTGCGTGACTGGGGCCTGTCCCGCCACGGCTTCGCGCCCGGGGGCGGGCACGGGCACAAGCTGGAGAAGATTCGCGGTCTCATGGACACGATGGAGCGCCTGCCCTTCATCCTCATCGGCGACAGCGGCCAGGAGGACGCGGAGCACTACCGCACCATCTGCCGCGAGTACCCGGGCCGCATCCTCTGCGTCTACATCCGCAGCGTGCCCGGCCACCCGCGCCGGGCGGAGCAGCTGGAGAAGATTGGCGCGGACATCCGCGAGGCCGGCAGCCAATTGCTCGTGGTGGATGACACCACTGCCGCGGCGCGGCATGCGGCGCGCTCCGGCTGGATTGACTGGCGCGAGGTCCAGGAGGTGGAGGCCCACCGCCTCGAGGACTCCGCCCGCGGGCTGCGGGGTGGCCGCGACCCCTGAGTCTTTGATTGATTTCCAGGTCTATGAAAAAACAGCGCCCTCACTTGAATTCCGGTCTTCAAGTGTGGCAAAGGCGCGCCACGTTTTCGGGACAACCCCTGTGTCCCCCCTGGAAGTGAGTCTGTGCGTGGCTACCTGGTGCGTACGTTTTGCTGGGCGCTCTCCGCGATGGTGCTGGGCGCGTGTGGTCAAACAGAAGTCGCCGAAGTGCCAGAGCCTGGTGAGAGCTCGCAGGCGGTCCTCCATCCGCCGCCGGCGCCCCCGAGCGATAACATCGTGGACGGTACGGCCTTCCTCGGCCCGGTGAGCCTGAACGGCTCGGCGCAGGCGCGGTTCACCCCCCAAAACGCCGAACATGCGCGCAGGCAGCTCGTCGAGCTGGATGTGGATGCCCACCGTCTCGCGGTCGAAGATTGAGCCCCGCATGACCCCCCACCGCGATGGCAGGAGCGCCTCCCATGAGTGACACCCAGGAGCGCGCGGCGCGGATGGCGCGTGCCCTCGTCTCGCTGGATGGGCAGTCGGTGGGCGATGCCTTCGGCGAGCGCTTCTTCGGCCCGCTCGAGGTGGTGCAGCCCCTGGTGGAGCAGCGCGTCCTGCCTCGCGCCCCGTGGGGGTACACGGACGACACGGAGATGGCGCTGTCGGTGGTCCAGGTGCTGGAGGACCACGGCCGCGTCGACCAGGACGCGCTGGCGCGCCTCTTCGCGAGGCGCTACCGACTGGACAAGAACCGGGGTTACGGCGGCACGGCGCACGACATCCTGCAGAAGCTGGGCATCGGCCTGCCCTGGCACGAGGTGTCCTCGGAGGTGTTCGAGGGCCAGGGCTCCATGGGCAACGGTGGCGCCATGCGCGTGGCGCCACTGGGCGCATACTTCGCGGGAGACCTGGCGCGGGTGGTGGCGGAGGCGCGCGCGTCGGCGGAGGTGACGCACATGCACCCGGAGGGACAGGCGGGGGCCATCGCCATTGCCGTCGCCGCCGCGTGGGCCTGCGAGTGGTCGCGGACGCGTGTCCCTGCGAAGCAGCTCTTCGACGTGGTGCTGGACGCCACGCCCGCCGGGGCGACGCGGCAGGGCGTGGAGGCGGCCCGGGCCTGGCCGCTGGATGCGAGCCCGTCCTCGGCGGCTCGCACGCTGGGCAGCGGGCAGAAGGTCATCTCGGAGGACACGGTGCCCTTCGCCGTGTGGTGTGCCGCGAGGCACCTGGACTCGTACGAGGAGGCGCTCTGGTGCACGGTGGCCGGCTTCGGAGACCGGGACACCACCTGCGCCATCGTGGGCGGCATCGTCGCCCTCAGCGCGGGACACGCCTCCATCCCCGCGACCTGGCTCGCCGCGCGCGAACCCCTGCGCCGGCGGGTGTGACGGCACGGCACCGGGGTTTTCACCGGGTCCAACGGTCAGGTCGTGGCCGGTCGCCGTCGCGCTACGCCATGCGCCCTGGCGCATTCCCGGGCTCAGGGCAGCGGCCGGCCGCCCTGGAACTGCGCCATGCGGATGGAGCGCTCCATCAATTCCGCCTGGACGGAGCGCTTCTCGGCGGGGGAGGGCGGGGTGCGGCGCTTCCACGCCCCGTCCGCCGTCAGCTCCCATGCGGAGGTGTTGTCGGCGATGCAGCGGTCCAGCATGTCGCGCACCTGGGCGGCCAGGGCGGGGTCCTCCACCGGCGCCAGCACTTCCACCCGGTGGTCCAGGTTGCGCGGCATCAGGTCCGCGGAGCCGATGTAGCAGCGCAGCTCGCTGCCTCGCTCGAAGTTGTACACGCGCGAGTGCTCCAGGAAGCGGCCGAGCACGGACACCACGCGGATGTTCTCCGATACGCCGGGCACCCCCGGGCGCAGGCAGCAGATGCCGCGCACGTTGAGCTCCACCTTCACCCCGGCGCGGGACGCGTCGTAGAGCGCGCGGATGATGGTGGGGTCCACCAGCGCGTTCATCTTCATCTGGATGCGCGAGGGGCGCTCCAGCGTGTGCGCCATGATGGTGCGCTTGATTTCCTCCATCAGCCCCTCGCGCATGGTGAGCGGCGCCACCAGCAGCTTGCGGAAGGACTTCGGCCGGCCGAAGCCGGTGAGGTAGTTGAACAGGTCCGCCACGTCCGCGCCGATGTCCGGGTCCTTGGTGAACAGGCCCAGGTCCGTGTAGAGGCGCGCCGTCTTCGGGTTGTAGTTGCCCGTGCCGATGTGCACGTAGTGCCGCACCCGCTCACCCTCACGCCGGACGATGAGGATGGCCTTCGCGTGCGTCTTCAGCGATGGAATCCCATACACCACGTGGACGCCCGCCTCTTCCAGCGCGTTGGCCCACTTGATGTTGGTGCGCTCGTCGAAGCGCGCCTTCAGCTCCACCATGCACACGGCCTGCTTGCCGTTCTCCGTCGCCGTAATCAGCGCGGGCACCAGCGGTGAGCTGTCCGACGTCCGGTACACCGTCTGCTTGATGGCCAGCACGTCCGGGTCCGCCACCGCCTCGGTGACGAAGCGCTCCACGGAGGAGCCGAAGGACTCGTAGGGGTGGTGGACGAGCAAATCTCCGCGCCGCATGGCGGACATCACGGTGCCGCCGTCCTGCACGTCCGCGTCCGGGCGCAGGCGCGGCTGGGTGACGGGCGTCCACGGTGCGTCCTTCAGCTCGGGGAAGCCGGGCCCGAAGGCGATGGCCGCCAGGTCCGACAGGCCCACGAGGCCGTGCTCCTCGTACACCTGCCGCTGCTCCAGCCCCAGCGCCTCCACCAGCGGCTCCAGCAGCTTGGGGCTCATGCCCGCCCCCACCTCCAGGCGGATGACGTCGCCGAAGCGGCGCTGGCGCAGCTCCGTCTCCACCGCCTTGAGCAAATCCTCGGCGTCCTCGGACACGGTGAAGTCCGCGTCGCGGGTGACGCGGAAGACGCCCCAGTGCAGCACCTGCATGCCGGGGAACAGGTCCGCCAGGTGCTGCGCGATGACCTCCTCCAGCGGGACGAAGACGTTGCCCTTCAGCGGCAGGAAGCGGGGAATCAGCTCCTTGGGCACCTTCACCCGCGCCACGCTCTCCTCGTCCGCCTCCGGGTCTCTCAGCAGCACCGCGAGGCTGAGCGACAGGTTGGAGATGTATGGGAAGTGCCGCCCCAGGCCGATGGCCAGCGGGGTGAGCACGGGAAATATCTGCTCGCGGAAGCGCTGATCCACCTGGTTGCGCTGCTCGGGGTCCAAGTCCTTCGCGGAGAGGATGCGCAGGCCCTTCTCCGCCAGCGCGGGGCGCAGCGCCTTCTCGAAGCAGTCCGCGTGGCGGCGGCCCTGCTCGAAGATGCCCTGGTGCAGCCTGTCGAGCGTGACGCTCGGGGACGCGCCGTCCGGGACCAGCCGGGCCACGTTGCTGCGCACCTGCTCGTGCAGGCGGGCCACGCGAATCATGAAGAACTCGTCCAGGTTGCGCGCGTAGATGGAGATGAACTTCAGGCGCTCCAGCAGCGGGACGTCTGGAGACTCGGCGAGCTGGAGGACGCGGTCGTTGAACGCCAGCCAGGACAGCTCCCGGTTGAAGAAGAGCTCCGTGTCCGTCGGTTCCGTACCCGCGGGAATGGCATCTCGTTCCAAAGGCTTCTGGGTGACACCCCGCCCGCCACCGCGCTTCGCCATGGTTCCGTGACTCCTCTTGAACGCCGTGTAGGTCCGATGTAGCAGTTGGGTGTCCCAGTCTTTGTAACTTCCCCGTTACCTGGGGGAGCAAGCTCCCAGGCCATCTAGTCCTCGGGTGGAGGGGGAGCAGTGACAAAGGTGGGGTGGCGTGGACTTTCTTGCATCCGGTATGTGAGGTCGGCATGTCAGTCGACGTGAGCACGACAGAACCCCCCTCGAGCGCCGTGGCCCTGGCGGCGGATTCGACAGGCCTGTTCACCGCCTTCCAGAACGACGGCCGGCCCGTGCCGCGCGGCCGCTGGGCCCTGGCGTTGCTGGCGGCCCTGTTTCCGGTGGTGCTGGGTGTGGGCTTCTGGACCCTGGCGAAGAACGAGGAGCACACCTTCCGGCTCGTCACCCCGCAGGGCATCAAGTCCGTGCGCGGTGGGATGACGGCGGACCAGGTGGTGGCCCTGCTCGGGCGGCCCATCACGTTGGAGCAGGACGCCACCGGGGCGGAGTGCTACCGCTACGGGACGCCCAACTTCATCAACCCACAGTTCCTCATCTACAAGGTCTGCTACGAGGACGGGAAGCTGCGGGACGTGACGCAGCACAAGTTCTCCGCCTGGTCCGTGGACCCGGCCACCGGCACCTTCGCGGTGCCTGAAGGCGGCGCCCCGGCCGCTTCGCCGTCCAAGGACGGGTAGCGGCGCGCCGCCCTCCGCTACCGGCAGTCCGCATCCGCCGCGTCCGCCCTGCCATCCGCGTCGTTGTCCGCGCCGTCCAGGCAGCGCTCCGCCTCCGTGGGGGCGTACTCGCTGACGTGGAGCGTGTAGCGGATGGGCGTGTCCTGGTCGGGGTGGGCCATGCCGTCCACCACCACCAGCACCGTCTGTCCCTGCTCCAGCGTCACCTTCACCGCGGGCGAGCCCTGCGCGTTGGCATTCGGGTTGGCCGCGCAGCCCAATTCCGTGCCCCGGCAGCCGGTGAGGACATAGAGCGCGTTGCCCCAGCCGCCCGGTGACGTGTCGAAGACGAACGTCCCCGCGCGAGGCGCCGTCCACAGGTGCGCGCGGTCCTGCTGCAACTGCGCGCCGCAGGTGCCCTGGAAGCCGTCTCCCGAGCCCGCCGTCTCACCCTGGAAGGTGACGGGCAGCGCGCTGCCCAGGTCATGGTGCGCGCAGCCCCGCCCGTCGCAGCCCGGCGTGTCGTGGCAGTCCGTGTCCGCGCAGTCCACCCAGCGGTCCCCGTCGTTGTCCATGTTGTCGAAGCACGCGCCCGCCTCGCTCGCGCGCAGCTCGTCGATGTGCAGCTCGAAGTGGCCCGCGCTGAAGCGGTCGCTGCTCGCCGAGTCCACCACCACCAGCACCGATGCCCCCTGCACCAGCGGCACCGTCACCCGCGCGCCGCCGCCGTAGCTGATGCCGTCCGCGGCGCACGCCACCTCCGCCCCGCCGCACCCGTCGCGCCGCACCGAAATCAGCGAGCGCAGCGCCGAGCGCGCCGTGTCGAAGGTGAACGTGCCGCTCTTCGGCGCCGTCCAGAGGAAGCCCCGGTCCGGTGCGGGCCGTCCTCCGCACGAGGCCACATGGTCATCCCCCGCGTACGCGGTGGAGCCCTTCACCGACACCGGCAACGCATTGCCCAGCTCCCTGTCCAGACACACCGGCTGCGTCGAGGCACAGACGTTGGGCACGTCGGCCGCGCCGCAGGACTCGGGCGCCGTGCACGTGCCGCAGTCCAGCGTCCCGCCGCACCCGTCCGGCACGGCGCCACAGTTCTTCCCCAGCAGGCCACAGGTATACGGCCGGCACGCGGGCGTCCCGCAGACATTGGCCGCTCCGCCGCCGCCGCACGTCTGTCCCACCGCGCACGTGCCGCAGTCCAGCCCCCCGCCGCACCCGTCGGGCACCGGGCCGCAGTTCTTCCCCAGCGCCTCGCACGTCGTCGGAGTGCAGGGCGGCGGGGCGCACACGCCGGGCTCGCCACCCCCACCGCACGTCTCGGGCGCGGTGCATGCGCCGCACTCGAGCACGCCGCCACACCCGTCCGGCACCGTGCCGCAGTTCTTCCCCAACACCTCACACGTGGCCGCGGTACACGCGCCACCGCCGCAGACATTGGGCTCACCGCCACCGCCGCATGCCTGTCCCACCGCGCAGGTGCCGCACGACAGCAGCCCGCCACAGCCATCCGGCAGGCTGCCGCAGTTCTTCCCCAGGGCCTCGCACGTGGACGGCGCACACGCACCCCCCCCGCATGCGTTCGGCACCGAGTCGCCACCGCACGTCTGTCCTTCCGCGCAGACGCCGCACTCGAGCATGCCGCCGCACCCGTCCGACACCGGCCCGCAGTTCTTCCCCAGCGATACACACGTCGCCGGGACGCAGGTGTCGTCACCGCACACGTTGGGCGCGCCGCCTCCACCGCACGTCTGTCCCGGGCCGCAGGCGCCACACGCCATCGTCCCGCCGCACCCGTCCGGCACGGTGCCGCAGTCCTTGCCGAGCCCCGCGCAGGTGTCCGGTACGCACGACGGCTCGCCGCAGACGTTGGCCGTGCCGCCTCCGCCGCACGTCTCGGGCGCGGCGCACGTCCCGCAGTCGAGCACCCGGCCGCACCCGTCCGACACCGGGCCGCAGTTGCTTCCGAGGGCCTTGCAGGTGAGGGGCACGCAGGGCCCGACGCCGCACACGTTGTGCTTGCCACCGCCGCAGGTCTCTCCGGGGGCGCAGGTGCCGCAGTCCAGCGTGCCGCCGCAGCCGTCGATGGCGACGCCGCAGTCCATGCCCTGCGAGGCGCACGTCATGGGCTCGCAGTGGGAGGGATGCCGTGCGCCGTGGGTGTCGGGTGGGGGCCGCGTGTCGGTACACGCCGCCCACAGCACCAGGAAACACGCCCACGACCACGCCCTTCGACGTCCTTCGCCCCGCATGTCCGCCCGCCGCACCCTGAACCGCCGCCCGCGTCACAACGTGGTGTCGCGCGAGGCCCGTGCCCAGCGCCCGCCTGCTCCGTCTGGCGACTGGTGGACAGAAGCGAGTGGACTCCCGCATCGGACTCGGAGGCGCCCGATTCCCGACAGTGCGCCACCCGCGAGCACGGCTGGTTGCGGCGGAGCGGGCCGGCCACCTTGCACGCGGCGCGCCGGACGTTGCGGCCGGAGGGGGGCGGAGTGGGGCGTCCGTGGACGTTCACGAAGCGCATTGGCGCGGGCTTCATCGCCTCGTTGCTGGTGGCGCTCGTGCTCGCGGGCACGTCGGTGGTGGCGCTGCTGACGGTGCGGACGAGCAACAAGGCGCGCATCCTCGACCTCTCCATGGACCTGCTGGAGGTGGAGCGGCTGCGCCGGGCCTTCAGCGACAAGGTGTCCAGCGGGCGCGGCTATGCGGTGTCGGGAGACCCGCTCTTCGCACAGGACATGGCGGTGTCGCGCCAGCGCTTCATCGCCACCTACGAGCGACTCAAGCCCCGGCTCGACGGCGAGCCCGTGGCCGCGCTGCTGGAGTCCGCCGCCCACGCGGAATTGGAGCACGAAGAGTCCGTGAGGACGCTGCTCACCGCCGAGGACCTGCGCATCAGCCGCCAGAAGGTGGAGGACATCTTCGAGGCGCGCGTGGGCGAGACGCGCCAGCGTGCCTTCGAGGCGCTGCGGGTCCTCGCGGAGCGCAGCGAGGAGCGGCTGTCCCTGGGCATCCAGGAGGCGGTGGAGGCGGACCGCCGGGTGCACCTGCTCATCCTGCTGGCGGCGTCGCTGGGGCTGACGGTGGCGGCGGTGCTGGCCTGGGTGCTGACACGGCGGCTGCGGCCGCTCCAGCACGAGGCGGAGGTCAGCGCCCACCGCTTCCAGTCCCTCGTCGAGGGCGTGCAGGACTACGCCATCTACCTGCTGGACACGCAGGGCCGCGTGGCGAGCTGGAACCCGGGCGCGCAGCGCATGAAGGGCTATGCCGAGAGAGAAATCCTCGGCAGCCCGGCGTCCGTCTTCTACCCGCCGGAGGAGGTGCGGATGGGGCAGCCGGAGCTGGACCTGGCGCGGGCCCGGAGGGATGGGCGGCTGCGCATGGAGGGGTGGCGCGTGCGCAAGGACGGCACGCGCTTCCTCGCCGAGGTCATCATCACCGCGTTGCGCGACGCGCACGGAGAGCTCCAGGGCTTCGCCCACGTGTCGCGCGACATCACCGAACGCCGGAAGACGGAGAACACGCAGCGGCTGCTCGCGGAGGCCGGGCGTCTCTTCCACCAGTTCCTGGACCCGGACCTGACGGTGGCGGAGCTGGCGCGGCTGATGGTGCCCGAGGTGGCGGACGTGTGCGTGCTGTTCCTGTTGACGCCCTCGGGAGAGCTCAAGCCCCGCGCCGTGAAGCACGTGGTGCCGGAGAAGGAGCAGTGGATATGGGAATCGGTGCGGCGCTACCTGCCCCCTCCCAATGCGCCGGAGGGCCTCTGGCATGTGGTGAAGTCGGGGCGCTCGGAGCTGGTCAGCCACGTCTCTCCCGAGGCGCTGGCCCATAATGCGCAGGACGCGGAGCACCTGGCGCTGCTGGAAAAGGTAGGCGTCCACTCGTACCTCGCGGTGCCGCTGCGAGTGGGGACGCAGACGCGGGGCGTCTTCGTCCTGGCGACGTCCACGCCGGAGCGGCGGCTGACGCCGACGGACCAGCTCTTCGTCGAGGAGCTGGCGGGACGGGCGGCGCTCGCGTTGGACAACGCGCGGCTGTTCCGCGAGGCGCAGGACGCGGTGGAGCTCATCGGCGTGGCGGCGCACGATTTGGGCAACCCGCTGAACACGCTGCAACTGCTGCTGCGCCGGCTGCACCGGATGGAGCTGCCCCCTGGCAGCGAGAAGGTGCGCGAGGGATTGGGCACGGGGCTGAAGCAGACGCAGCGGCTGGGGCAGCTGCTGCTCAACCTGCTGGACTTGTCGCGGCTGTCGTCGGGGAAGCTGGTGCTGGACGTGGCGCCGGTGGACCTGGCGGACCTGGCGCACGAGGTGGTGGAGCGCTTCGCCGAACAGGCGGAGGAGGCGGGCTGCAAGCTGGTGTTCGACGCGGAGCTGGGGCTGGTGGGGCGGTGGGACCGGCTGCGGTTGGACCGGGTGGTGACGAACCTGCTGTCCAACGCGCTGAAGTTCGGCAGGGGGAGTCCGGTGGAGGTGCGGGTGGAGCGTGGGACGGGGCCGAGGGCCCGGCTGCGGGTGAGGGATTTGGGGCAGGGCATCGCCCCCGAGTCCCAGCGGCTCATCTTCAACCGCTTCGAGCGCGGGCCCTCCGCCGGCAAGCACGCGGGCTTCGGCCTGGGGCTCTACATCGTCCAGCAACTGGTGGAGGCACACGGCGGCGTCATCCGCGTGGAGAGCTCGCCCGGCGAGGGCGCGCTCTTCACGGTGGAATTGCCGCTGTCCCAGCCGGGCGTGGAGGTGGGCCCGGAGCCGGAGCCTCCCGGCCCGCCGCCAGCTCCGTCATGAGCCGCGGGCTCACGCGTGCAGCGGGGACTCCGTCGCGGGCGCGAGGAAGCTGCGCAGCGCGGACTCGACGGGGGCCTTGTCGCGCTCCTCGAGCAGCTCGAACTCCAGCGAGTCGTGCGCGCAGAACACCGTGACTTCGCGGCCGTGCCGCTGCACCAGCTCTCGCAGGCGGCGCAGGTTGTACCAGCGCTGGTACCCGTCCTTCTGCATGAGCTTCTGGTAGGCGCGCAGCCCCGGCGTGCAGCGGTACCGGTCCGGGTCCATCTCCCCGTGGTAGAAGTACGCGTCCCCGGCGTGCAGCAGCCAGCCGTCATCGGACTGGATGGCCACGCCCGCGTGCCCCAGCGTGTGCCCCACCAGCGGCACCAGCAGGATTTCCGGCGGCAGGCCCTTCAAGTCGCGCACGCACTCGAAGCCGAACCAGCCGTCCGCCGTACCGCCCATGGGGTACGTCACCCAGTTCTCCTCGTGAATCCACTGGAGGGGACGGAAGCGGCGCCGGTCCAGCGGCGTGGCCTGCGCGGTGGCCTGGAGGTACTCGTCCTCGAGCAGGTGCACCCGCGCGTTCGGGAAGTCGTCCAGGCCGCCGGCGTGGTCGAAGTCCAGGTGGGTGAGGACGATGTCGCGCACGTCCTCGGCCTTGAAGCCGAGCCGCTCGATTTGGCGGATGGCCGTGGACTCCTCGATGAGGCGGGGCCGGGACAACACGTCGAGGAACATGGGCGCCAGGCGCTGGCGCGGGTGCAGCACGTCCTGCAGGCCGAAGCCGGTGTCCACGAGGATGAGGCCGCGAGCGCCCTCCACCAGCAGGCAGTGGCACGCCAGTGCCGCCGGCCCGATGAAGCCCTTCCGCCCGTCCATCAGCCGGCGTCCAGGCGGGCACATGGTGGTGCAGTTGAGGTGGTGGATGCGCATCGCTCCGGCTCCTGGCGTCGGGCCCCTGGTGGGGCCGCTCGGGTCCGGAGCAAAGGTGCGCTGTGGGGCCCCGGTGAGGAATCCACCGACACGCGGGAGCCGGAGGCTCGCCTGCTCGGATGCCACCCGGGTGGCGGAAGCCCGCTCAGGCGGCGCGCCCTGCTTCAGAGGCGCTGGAGCTGCTCGACGGTCCGCTCGCCGCGGACGTTGCCGGTGTTGAGGGTGGAGGCGGGCTCGAAGAGGAGCACGTGGACCTCTTCTTCGGCCACGGGCCGGTGCTCGACGCCGCGGGGGACGATGATGAACTCGCCCGGCGTCACGTCCACGGTGCGCTCCCGGAACTCCATGCGCAGGTGGCCCTGGAGGACGAGGAACAGCTCGTCCTCGTTCTCATGGTGGTGCCAGACGAAGGGGCCCTGGAGCTTGACCAGCTTCACCTGCTGGCCGTTCAGGTCACCGACGACCCTGGGAGACCAGTGCTCGGAGAAGAGGGCGAGCTTCTCCGCGAGGTTGACCTTGTCCACGGTGGGCGTGGCGGCCTGCTCGGGCGCGGGCTCGGTGGAGGGGTTGTCCACGGCCTCGGCGCGGCGGCGGTTGTCCCAGCGTGGCGGCCGGGCGACGGTGACGGTGGAGCTCCGGGTGGGCGTACTCATGCCGGTTTCGACTCCTTGTGCGGCGTCGCTGCAATGGCTCGCGCCATGACGTCCCCTCGCATTGTCTGTCTTTCGCGAAGGATAATCCCGAAGGTTGGCGCCGCGCAGCGAGAACCGGTCGAATAGCGGACGGATGCGGCGGAGGGACGCGCGCCGTGCCCGGCCTTCAGTCCGGGAAGAACATCGGGTCTCGCGTGGTGACGAACGAGGTGATGGCGTGGGCCACCTCGGGTGCCAGCCCGGTGAACTGCACGCCCACGCCGGGCATCAGCTCCGGGGTGCGGGGATTGGACTCGCGCACCCAGCGCACCACGCCCGTCACCTTCATGGGCCGGCCGCCCGGTAGCGTGAAGTCCAGCTCCACCTGCGTGCCACGCGCCACCGGGTCCACCGTGGCGATGAAGACGCCGCCCTCGCTGATGTCCATCGAGAAGCCGGTGAAGAAGTTGGAGTCGCTGCGCATGTCGATGGACGTGTGCATCCGCACCCGCCCGTTGCGCCGCGCGTCCAGCCCCTCGGTCGCCCCCGAGGGCCTCTTGCTCTTCGGAACCATGGCCGGCGGAACCGCCGGAGCCGGAGCCTGCGCCCCCTGTGCCCGGGCCTGCTCGGCCTGCCGCGCTCGCACCGCGTCCTGCTGGGCCCGCGCCGCCGCTTCCTGCTTTGCCCGGGTGCGCGCCGCGGCTGCCTCGACCTGGAGCTTCACCACCGTCTCCGCGTCGGCCACCGCGCGCGCCACGTGTGCCGCCTGCTCCTGGTGCGCCTTGAGCGCGGCCTGCATCTCCTGGCCTGCCTTGCGCCGGGCCTCCAGTGCCGCCTGGCGGGCCGCCAGCGCCTTCTCGCGCGGAGCCTCGACCTCCAGTCCGGGCACCACGGCCGACTGCAGCCGCTCGGCCTGCTCCTCCAGTACCGGGTCCGCGTCGGGCTCCGACCGCACGCGCTCCAGCGCCGCGAGCGTCTGGTTCAACCGCTGGGTGAGCGCGGACGCCTCGGCGGTGGCACGGGCGAGTTGCTCGGCGAGGCGGGCCTCATGGGAGGACAGCTCGTTCTCGGCGCGAGTCAGCTCCGCCTCGCGGGCAGGAGCCGGAGGCGGGCGGGCAGCAGGGGACGGCGAGGTCATTCTCGGAGACTCCAAGGCGACCCACTGTAGCGTTCCCGGCCCGCCCCCACGAGCCCCACGTCCCGTCCCCTTCGCGGGACTCGGGGAGTGGGGTCCCACCCACCCGTGCGGAGTGGGCAGGCGGGCATCGCGCGCCCGGATTCCAGGGGCTTACGGCGCGTCTCCTTCCAGACACGGGGAGCCCCCGGACGGGCCTCCCCATGGAAGGAACGTTCCTTCCGCCCGACCCGGCGTCCGGGGCGCGGGCCCCGGCGTGAGTCAGTCCGCGCCCTTGATGCAGGCGACGGGCTTGAGGCGGTGGGCGACCCTGGCGAGCCCGGCCAGCTCCACCGTCTCCAGCACGTCGTCCAGGTTCTTGTAGCAGGGCCCGGACTCGTCGAGCGGCGTGGTGCGCGTGTTGAGGAGGATGCCCGCCTCGGCCATGCGCTTGTCGGTGACGTCCTGCTTCAGCACGCGCCGCGCCTCACCGCGAGACAGCCGGCGGCCGGAGCCGTGGTTGACGGAGTAGATGGACTTCTCCGCGCCTGCTTCCGCGAAGAGGATGGCGCTGCCCGTCTCCATGGAGCCGGGGATGAGGATGGGGTGGCCCGTCTTCTCCCATGGCGTGCCCTTGAGCGCGGGGTGCTTGCCGGGGAATGCGCGCGTGGCGCCCTTGCGTGCGACGAACTTCCCGGCCTCCTTCTGGATGAGGTTGTGGGAGATTTCGTAATAGACGCTGGCGGTGCCGCCGAAGACGTCCTCGAGCGAGGCGCACACGGCCTCGCCGATGATGAGCCGGTTGGCCACGGCGAAGTTGGCGGCCATGTTGTGGAGGTTCCAGTACTCGCGGCCCAGGGCGCTCTCCGCGTCCAGCCAGATGAGGTCCTCGCTGCGGCTCTTGAGGCCGAGGTGCGCGGCGCCCGCCACGAAGAAGTGCTTGGCGATGTTCCACCCGAAGCCGCGGCTGCCGGTGTGGAGCATCACCCAGACGCGCCCGTCCTGGTCCACCTGCATCTCGGTGAAGTGGTTGCCGCCGCCCAGGCTGCCCAGCTGGTCCCGCTTGCCGAAGGCTCGGTCGGGGATGTCCACCCGGTCGTCCTCGACGGGGATGAAGTCGCGCTCGGTCATCGACGAGCCGCGGCCCAGGGCCTTGGCGCCGTGGCGGACGACTTCGGCGAAGGTGCGGTCGGTGACCTTGCGCTGCTTCTGCACGCGGCTGGCGCCCACGCCCACGGCGATGCGCTTGGTCACCTCGTCAATCCACTTGCGGCGCTTGACGGGGTCGGCGACGTCCTCGGCCATGAGGGACGTCTGCAGTTGCACCATGCCGCAGCCGATGTCGTAGCCGGCGGCGGTGGGCAGGAGGATGCCGTCCGTCTCCACGACGGTGCCGATGGGCACGCCGTAGCCCACGTGACAGTCGGGCGTGACGGCGACGCGGGTGACGCCCGGGAAGGACGCGGCGTTGACCACCTGGTCGAAGACGGCGTCCTCCAGGCCGGGCAGCTCGGGGCCCTCGCCCCAGAGCAGCTTGTCGGACAGGAACAGGTCCGCGTCGACCTTCATGCTCTTGGTCTTCGGCAGGACGTAGTGGCCCTCGGCGGCCTTTTCCAGATGCTGCTTCCAGCTCATGGCGTGACTCCCCGGAGAGGGCTGAACAGGCGGCAGGGACGGGAGCGTCCGGGAGAGGCTGACCGGCGGCGCCCGAAATCCGACTCGCACCGAGGATGGTGGGGGGGCAGGCGGGAAGGCGAGTGATTTCCTCCGGCTCCGTGTTGCCGTGACGACGTCGGACTCCCACCTTGGGATGAGACGGGGCGCGTGCCCCCGCGCGCGGAGGGCCGAGCGACAGTCGGCTCGCATGCGAACGGCACGAATCCGATCGCCATGGGGCTTGCGGTGTACCGCGCCCATTCCCATCCATTGCTCAGCATCCAGGTAGGGGGTGGGGCGATGGGTTTTCTCGGTGGGATTTTCCTGGCGGTGGCGCTGAACACGGCCCCGGTGGAACAGAATCAGTCGTACACGAAGGAGACGCCGGAGATGGTGGCCGCGCCGGTGTTCAGTCCTTCCACCTGCGCGAAGAAGCGGGTGGACCCCTGCGGTTGCCACCACGTGTACGGCATCCGGCACTGCCACCCGAACCGGAAGGGTGACCACTGCGAGGCGCCGGTGAAGGCGCAGCTGCCCGCCGAGAGCACCGAGGCGCAGCAGACGCCCGTGAAGGCTCCGGTTCCCGAGCAGAAGAAGCAGATCGACCCGAAGAAGTCCGTGTCCATGTAGGCACTCGGACGCGCGCCGGACACGGCGCGCGTCCAGCTCGGCAGTGCGCCGGACACGGCGCGCGTCCAGCTCGGCAGTGCGCCGGACACGGCGCGCGTCCAGCTCGGCAGTGCCTCTCTTGGAGGCTCAGTGATTGGCGGACGCGGGACTCACGGAGTGCGGCTCGGGTGCATACGCCGCCCCGGCCTGCTGCGCGCCGGGCGCGGGGAGCGACTCGGCGCGGCTCACCTCCAGCGGGCTGTCCGAGCGGATGATGACCCAGCGCGCCTGCGGCGACACCCGGAGCGCGACGGCATTCGGGCCCAGGCGGCGCAGCTCGGGACGGTACGGCATCGCAGCCGGTGCGGCGGCGCGAGCGTCACCGCCGGCTCCGGGAGTCGCACCCGCCCGGGGAGGAATCGGCAGCATCGTCAGCGAGGCTGAACCCGGGACCACGTTCTGTCCCGGCGTGGCCGCTGGACGAGGCAGCGGCGCTCCCGCGGAACGGGCCAGCGCGGGCAGCGGCGCCATCGTGGCCAGGCTGGGACGCGAGGGACGCGGCGCCGGAGGCACGGCGGCTGGCCTCCCCGAGGCCCCATCTCCGGCCGGCACCGGCGCCTGGGTGATGAGCCGTCCCTGGATGACGGGGGTGATGCTCGGCACGACACCGCTCGCGCGCACCGGGTTCATCCGGGGAATCGGCGCCAGGGCCCGCCCCGTCGCACCCGGTGCGTCCGCGTGCAGCGGCGCGACGGCGGGCACGGCGGGAAGTGCCGCCGGCGCGGGAGTCTCCTCGGCCGCGCGGAGGATGTACGACGGAGGCGGCGGAGGCGGCGGCGACACGTGTCCCGGGTGGGAGGCTCGAGGCGTCGCGGCGCCCTTCGCGGACGCGGTGCCCTGCCGCTCGAAGAATCCGGTGGCGCCCAGCGGATGGACTCGCTCGTCCTCCGGCGCACTGACGGGCGACGCCTGCTGTCCCAGCCGCGCCAGGTCCGCGATGATCATCGGGTCCTTCGGGTCCAGCTCGAGCGCGGCGCGCAGCGCGCCCCGGGCCCGCGACTCGCAGCCCTGCTCCATCAGCAGCTCCGACGCGGCACGATACGAGGCGATGGCCGACTGGCGGTCTCCCGCGCGGCGGCAGGACTCCGCGTGGCGCACGCGCACGTTCGGGTCCTTCGGAGCCAGCCGGAGGATGCGCGCGTAGGTCTCCGTGCACTGGACATACCGCCCCCTCGCGAACAGGGCGTGCGCGGCTTCCTTCAGCTCCCTCAACTTCATCAACTCCCGCTCGCCCATCTCCCTGGCCCCCCTTGCCGATGGGGGGGACAGGAAGCAGGGGACGTGCCGGACGGTGCAGGGCCGTTGAAAGGTCCGGTGTCTGGCGGACTCTCCACCCGGCGCCGCAGCCGCCTGTTACCGGCCGTGCGGCGGCCCCGCCTCGGGTGCGACGCCAGACGCACGCAGTCGGGACGCACGCGGCGCCGCACCCTGTAGAAATGGGGAAGGGCCCTGTAACAAGGAAAGCCTCCGAGCCGGCCCGGAAGCCGGGCGCGGACCCTGGCCGGGGTGTGCACGCGAGCACGGCAGCGCCGGTTGCGCCCCATCAACCCACACCCGCGTCCCAAGGTCCGTACGGCCGCGGACGAGCCCGGCCCGCGGGGCATGCGGGCCTCGCTGTGCACCGCGGGACTGCGGGCCTGTCCCCCGGTGCTCCAGCCTCCACCGCGCGTCGTGGAGCTGTGTTCCGGTCCAAAAGGTGCCCGGGTGACGGCGCCGGGTCCACGCACGTCAAGGCGTGGACCCGGGACGACGCGTTCCCCCGCGACACCGTGTCGGTCATCACGCGCCGAGCGCACGAGCCGCGTCAGCGGGTCTGCGGCGGCGTGCGGGCCTGGCGCGGCTTCTCCTGGCCGAGCAGGCGGTACGCCTCGTCACGGTGCGCCTTCATCGTGGGCAGCAGTCCGTCGAGCAGTCCCTTCAGCTCGGCGTTGCTGGCGAACTGCTTCTGTCCGGCCATCACCTTGGCGATGTTGGCGTCATGGCCGCCCACCATGCTGGCCAGGAAGGCGCGGTCGAAGGCGGGACCCTGGAGGGACTGGAGCTTCGCCAGGTCGGCCTCGCTGGCGTTCTTCATCGTCTTCGTGAAGTCGTCGTCCGCCTTCGGCTCACCGAGCTGGAGGTTCTTCTTCTGCGCGTACGTCAGGAGCTTCTGGTCCGCGGCCTGGTGGTCCTTCACCAGCCGCGCGCCGAAGTCCTTCACGCCCTGCGACGTGCCCTTCTGTTGCGCGAGCTGGCCGAGCCGCACCTCCTTCTGGTTTCCGTGGTGCAGCATCTCCAGATAGGCCTGCTCAGTGGTGGGGATGGGCAGCAGCCCTTCGTCCATCAACTTCGCGCCGGCCGCATCCGGCTTCGCGGGCTGGGCCTGCTGGCCGGAGCCCCCCGTGCCCTGCATGCCTCCGGTCGTGTCAGTCACATCCGCGCCCTGGTCGATGGCGTCGGCCTCGCCCATGCGGAACATGCCCTGGGTGTCATCCGTCCCGTTCTGCGCTCCGCTCTCCTTCTGCCCGCTGCGGTCCTCCGAGGGCTGCTTCTGCCCCGGCGCGTCCTGCGCGATGGCCGCCCCTCCCATCGCCAGCGAGCCCATCAGCATCCAACCCATCCATCGCTTCATTGCCTGCCTCCTTCGGCATGGAAGTTCCGGCTGGAAGGTGGAGGCGACGGCATGCGAGAGACCAGGGGAGGGCGGCCAGCGGAGCGAGCGGCCCGACGCAGGAGCGCAGGGCACGCCTCAAATCGGCTTCGACTCCGGCCAGACGCGGTTCACGCCGGTGGGGTTCTGCCCGTACAGCTCCGCGAGGCGGGCCTTCACCTCGTCCACGGTGCCGACGACGACGTAGGTGCGCGTGTCGATGTCCTGGGGCACGTTGTTGCCCAGCCCGAAGGTGACGCCCATCTTGCTGGCGTTGTACCGGGTGTCTCCGCCGGTGTTGGCGAAGTCGAACTGGTGGAAGCGGTACTGCAGGTCCGTGCGCGCCTCGTCCGGAGACCAGATGGCCATGGCGTGCTTGCCGTCCGGCGTGGAGACGATGAGCGGCACGTTGCCGGCCTCGTCCTTGAAGCCCTTGGCGTTCGGGTCCTTCGGGTCCAGCTCCGAGTGGACGCGGGCGTACTCGCGTGTCTCACCGGTGGCCGGGTCGAAGCGGAAGTGACGCTCGAATTCCTCCGGCATGTACGTGGTGGGCGCCTCCACGTAGATGTTGTCGTGCTTCTCGGCCAGGTGGATGTGGCTGTCGTACTGGATGACGTTGGAGTGCCCGCCCACGCCGGCCGTCACCGTCTTGGACAGCGTGTCCGCGGACACCTCGGTGGTGTTCTTCGCGACGCGGGCGTTCGGGCCGTTGTAGCCACCGGCGGCCTCGCCGGGCTCCAGCCAGTAGGCGGGGTTGACGGTGGTGGTGACGCTGCCGTCCTTCACGTCCACGCCCCGCACCACGGTGGTGGACGTGGGGCCGTCGAAGTCCCGGTTGTTGCCGGCCTCGGTGGGCATCAGCGTCTCGCCGCTGCTGTCCAGCGAGTACGCCACCTGCATCTGCCGGCCATGGTCGATGTTGTTGATGAATTCCTTGCCGTCGTAGACGAGGCTGTTGATGGCGCCGCCGTACTGGGCGGACGTGCCGAGCTGCACCGTCTCGTTGCCGAAGGACGTGTCGCCCGTCCTCGCGCCGAAGACGCCGTACGGGCCCGTCGGCTTCTGGGGACCGCCGGGGCCGCTCACGCCGCCGGCGTCCATCTTCCCCTCGGGCCACGCGGTGCCCAGGCGCTTGCCGTCGAGGCCGAAGGCCTGCACCTTGCCGCCCAGGTCCACGAGGTAGCCGTTCTGGAACTTCTGGAAGGGCACCTCGGCCCGGTCCTTCACCAGCGGGTCCTCGAGGAAGGGTGCGCCGGTGCGCCGCGCGTCCTCGCGGCCGGAGTCGGGGAAGCCGAGCACGGAGTTGGTGCCCAGCTTGTCGCTGGTGAAGCCCGGGTCCGAGTACGCCTTGCAGATGTCGCCGTACACCTCGAAGGACGCCCACTGCTTGGGGTCGTTCGGGTTCAGCGTCTGCCCCGGCTCGGGTCGGCAGAAGGTGTAGAGCTGCATCTGCCGGTTGGCGCTGCTGGGGAAGTCCTGGAAGAAGGCGGGGACGTTCTCGTTGCCGGGCACGTTGGAGCGGCCGGCGACGAAGACGTCGCTGCTCCTGCCGCCGTGCATCAGCGTGTTGGCGGCGGCGTCGGGGAGCCGGGTGTCCTTCTTGCGGGTGAGCTCGGTGAGGGCGTTCGTCTTGAACTGGTTGCAGTAGTCCTGCCACTGCCGCGCGGCCGTCTCACGCTGCTCCTGGGTTGCATCCGGAGGCAGGGGCGGAGGCGGCGGGAGCGCTGGAGGCGCGGCGGGCTCGGAGAAGGCGCGCACCGGGTTGCCGGACTCGAAGCGGCTCTGGGAGAACAGGTCCACCCGCTCGCGCTGGGCTGTCTCGGGCTCCGGGCGGGAGCCGGACTCCGGCGCTGGAGAAGACTGCTGCGTCGACGAGATACGCGGGCTGCTCTGGCCCGAAAAACGAGAAACGCCGTCCATGTTGAATCCCCCCTCTTTGGCGCCTGGGCGCCAGACCTACACGGGGATTATCGCGAGCCATGGGGCCGGGTTGCGTCGGCCCCGTCTCAGGGCTCGGCGAGCAGGAACAGCGCGTGGGCGCTGGCGATGGGGCGGGTGCGGTCATCCTGCCAGGCCTCGACGCGCACGTTGGCGACGCGCCGGCCCTGGCGCGTAATCAGCGCCTTGGCGAAGGTGTCCTGCGGCTTGCCCGAGCGCAGGAAGTCCACGGTGAGCGAGATGACCTTGGGCACGCGCTCGGTGTCCGTCTGGAGGAGCAACTCGAAGACGGAGGCGGACTCCAGCAGCGCGCCCAGCGAGCCGCCGTGCAGGGCGGGCAGCAGGCTGTTGCCGATGAGCTTGGGCGTGTAGGCCATGCGGCAGAGCATCTCTCCGGCGAGGTTCTCCACGCCGATGCCCATGTACCGCGTGTAGGGAATCGCGTCGGTGAGCTGCCGGTACTCGCGCGTCTTGCGCACCTGTCGCACGAGGTCTGCGAGGGGAGCGGTGGGCGTCGTGTCGCTCATGGTGCTCTCACTCCTCCAGCTTCATGAAGGTGCCCTGCGAAGAGGCCACCGGATTGCTCTTGTCGCCCTGGTGCACGAGCGCGCGGACGAAGGCCACCTGCCGCGTCATGCGGTAGCACTCGGCCACGCAGGTGAGGGTGCTGCCGGGGCGCGCGGGGCGCAGGTAGTCGATGCGCAAATCCAGCGTGACGAGCGGCGCGAAGCGTCCCAGCTTCAGGAACACGGCCGAGCCGCAGGTCGCGTCGATGAGCGTCGTCACGGCACCGCCGGCGAGCACGCCCGTCTCCGGGTTGCCGACGAGGAAGTCCGCATAGGGCAGCTCGACGGTGGCCTCGGCGGGACCGATGTCCACCAGCTTCAGGCCGAGCGCGTGGTTGTGCGGAACGACGTCCGTGTAGAAAACGGAGCAGCGCTCCAGCCGCGCCGCCTTGTCATCGGGAAGCGTGAAGTCCGACATGCGGATGCGGATAGCAGAATCACCGGCGCATGGCGCGCTGGTTTCAACGGACTGCTCATTGTCGACGTCTGGAAGGCCGCTGAACCCGGAGCTCTCTCCGGGTCATGGCATCTCTCTTCGATTCCTCGAATACCGCGCGCGTGTTCCTACGCCGCGACGGGCGGTGTGGCCTCCAGCTCCCGCCACGCCTCCGCGAGCGACTCGCCAATGGCGCCCATCACCGAGTCATCGGACCAGTAGAAGGGATGCACCAGCGGCGTCCACGAGAACAGCGGCCCGGCCAGGCGCACGGGGCGGTCCTCCACGGCCTCACGGTAGGCATCACTCAGCGGCTGGAGCGGCCAGGCGAAGACGTCATCGTCGTCATGGAAGTTGAGCCACTCGCCGCCGAGGCCCGGGTGGTAGCGCGCCAGCTCCGGCGCGGGCACCTGGACGGGGCGGTCCAACTCCGTGTGCCGGTAGCGCAGGCTCCACAGCGCCATGGGCGTGCCCAGCGTGTAGAAGCGGCTGAGCGTCTCGCCGCGCTCCAGCGGTGAATCGCCCTGCACCGCGCGGATGGACGTCTCGATGATGTCGCGCCCCGTCTGCCGGTGCGTCTGCAAGTCGTAGAAGTAGTTGCTCGCGATGACGCCGCCCAGGCTGTGCGAGATGACGCACAGGGGCGCGGTGTCACCGGCCCGCGCGCGCAGCCGGCCGAGCGCCTCGGCCACCTTGCGGTGGATGCCGGTGTACACGTCCGGGTCCGCGGGGTTGCTCTGGTAGGCGATGATGTCGCCCACGAAGTGGACGATGAGCCAGCGCAGGCCGGGGTAGCGCAGGTCCATGCCGCGCAGGGACGGCTTCATCATGCGCAGCATCAGTGGCACCAGCGCGGACTCGCGGCCCTGATTGACGTTGCGCACGCCGTCGTAGAGGGACTTCCAGTAGTCCTCCGCGTCGGGCGGGGCATGTCGCGCGAGGAAGTCCTTCTCCGCGCCCTCCAGCACGGAGGCCCAGTTCACGGTCTCCACCTCGAGTGCACCCAGGGAGGCCGCGCCCGTCTGCGCGGTGAACTGCTCGCGGAGCAGGCGCAGGGCGGTGTCGAAGAGACCCGGGTCGTCCACCTCGATGCCGTGGATGATGAGGACGGCGAGCTTCTTCATGGCCGGTCCTCCCGGCCAGGGCGAGGGCCGGTGGCCCGGACGGTGCTGCACGGCGGCATGGTGTGTTTCCCCCTCGGTGCGGTGGTGCTCGACGGGGCGGAGTGGCGGGCGTTGCCCTGTGACAGCCGGACCGTCCGCCGCTTCACCCCGCGCGCACCTTACACCGCCAGGAACACGCCTGCCCGTCAGCCTGTTCACGGCCCGCAACCTCTGGCCCCACGGGGCCGGGTAGTCTCCCCCACCCGACACACCCGCCCTTTCACGAGGACTCCCGGTGAAACGACTGACCTCCGCCCTCTGCGCCGCGCTGCTGCTTCCCGGCGCGCTGCTGGCCGCGCAGCCCACGACGACGCCCCAGGCGAAGCAGGACCAACCCCCGCCGCCGGAGCAGAAGCAGAAGGATGACGCCGCGCGTGAGGCTGCCCGCGCCGCCGAGGTGGACGGAGGCACTCCCGCCACCGCCGACGCCGCGAAGGACGCGGCGAAGGAGGACAAGGACAAGGACGCGTGGAAGGTGGACGCGCCGGGCTTCCCCGCCACCCAGGTGAGCATCGACGTCACCGAGGGCACGTGGATGAACGTGGACGTCAGCCCGGCCGGGGACGCGCTGGTCTTCGACCTGCTGGGCGACATCTACGAGCTGCCCATCGGCGGCGGCGAGGCGAAGGCGCTGTCTTCCGGCGTCGCCTGGGACATGCAGCCGCGCTACAGCCCGGACGGGAAGTCCATTGCCTTCACGAGCGACCGCGGCGGCGGCGACAACATCTGGGTGATGAAGCGGGACGGCTCGAATGCGCAGGCGGTGACGCAGGAGAAGTTCCGCCTGCTCAACAGCCCCGCGTGGAGTCCGGACGGGCAGTTCATCGTCGCGCGCAAGCACTTCACGGCGCGCCGCTCGCTGGGCGCGGGCGAGGCGTGGATGTACCACCGCTCCGGCGGTGAGGGCGTGCAGCTCACCGAGCGCGCGAACGACCAGAAGGACCTGGGCGAGCCCGCGTTCTCCCACGACGGCCGCTACGTCTACTTCAGCCAGGACGTCACGCCGGGGAAGACGTTCGAGTACAACAAGGACCCGAACGGCGAAATCTACGCCATCCAGCGGCTGGATTTGGAGACGAAGGAAATCGACCCCTTCGTCTCGGGCCCGGGCGGCTCGATTCGGCCCACGCCGTCGCGAGACGGCAAGCAGCTCGCGTTCATCCGCCGCGTGCGCAACCAGAGCGTCCTCTACGTCACCGACGTCGCGTCGGGTGCGGAGCGCCCGCTGTACTACGGGCTCGACCGCGACATGCAGGAGACGTGGGCCATCCACGGCGTGTACCCGACGATGGCGTGGACGCGGGACAACCAGTCGATTGTCTTCTGGGCGGGCGGCAAGCTGCAGCGAATCGAAGTGGCGTCAAAGAAGGTGACGCCCATTCCCTTCCACGTGAAGGACACGCGCACGATTTTCCAGGCGGTGCGCTCGCCGCAGCAGGTGGCGCCCGAGCAGTTCGAGGCGAAGATGCTGCGCTGGGTGCAGGTGTCGCCGCGCGGGGACCGCGTGGTGTACCAGGCGCTCGGGAAGCTCTACGTGCGCGAGCTGCCCAACGGCACGCCGAAGCGGGTGACGAAGCAGGAGGACCACCTGGAGTTCTTCCCGTCGTTCTCCCGAGACGGGAAGTCCATCGTCTACACGACGTGGGACGACGAGAAGCTGGGCAGCATCCGCATGGTGTCCGCGACGGGCGGCGAGGGGAAGGTGCTGACGACGAAGCCGGGCTACTACGTGGAGCCCGCGCTCAGCCCGGACGGGAAGTCGCTGGTGTATCGCGCGTCGGGTGACGGCTACCTGATGCCCGGGCAGTGGAGCCGCGAGACGGGCCTGTTCGTGATGCCGGCGGCGGGTGGCGTGGCGAAGCGGCTGGTGCGGGACGGAGAGCAGCCGCACTTCGGCGCGCGCTCGGACCGCGTGTACTTCCTGAACGTGGAGTCGAAGGAGAAGGAGGACGTGCGCTCGCTGAAGAGCATCAGCCTGGTCGGCGGGGAGGAGCGCACGCACCTGACGAGCGCGGAGGCGACGGAGTACCGGGTGTCTCCGGACGAGCAGTGGGTGGCGTTCCGGGAGAACTTCAACGCGTTCATCACGCCGTTCCCGCGTGGAGCGAAGTCGGCGGCGGTGGGGCCCGAGGCGAAGGCGCTGCCGGTGGCGCGGGTGACGAAGGACGCGGGCGAGTACCTGCACTGGAGCGGCGACGGCAAGCGCCTGCATTGGGCGCTGGGGCCCGAGCTCTTCACGCGCGAGCTGAAGGACAGCTTCCGCTTCATGGACGGCGCGCCGGAGAAGCTGCCCGCGGCGCCGGAGAAGGGCGTGGACATCTCCTTCGTGGCGAAGACGGACGTGCCAGAGGGCACGCTGGCCTTCGTCGGTGGGCGCGTCATCACGATGAAGGGTGACGAGGTCATCGAGAATGGCGTGGTGGTGGTGCGGGGCAACCGCATCGTCGCGGTGGGACCGGCGGGGAAGGTGCAGGTGCCGGCGGGGGCGAAGGTGGTGGACGTGAAGGGCAAGACGTTGATGCCGGGGCTCATCGACGTGCACTGGCACGGGGCCATGGGCGTGGACGGGCTGATGCCGGAGCAGAGCTGGGTGCATGCGGCGTCGCTGGCGTTTGGTGTGACGACGCTGCACGACCCGTCGAACTCGTCGGAGCAGGTGTTCGCGGCGAGCGAGCTGGGGAAGACGGGGGCGCTGCTGGCGCCGCGCATCTTCTCCACGGGGACGATTCTGTATGGCGCGGCGGGGGCGGGCTACCGCGCGCCGATTGAGACGTTGGACGACGCGCGCTCGCACATGCGGCGGATGAAGGCCATCGGGGCGTTCAGCGTGAAGAGCTACAACCAGCCGCGGAGAGACCAGCGGCAGAAGGTGCTCCAGGCGGCGCGGGAGCTGGGGATGCTGGTGGTGCCGGAGGGTGGCTCGCTGCTGAACCACAACCTGACGATGGTGGTGGACGGGCACACGGGCGTGGAGCACGCGATTCCGGTGGCGCGCATCTACGCGGACGTGAAGCAGCTCTGGGGGAAGAGCAGCACGGGCTACACGCCGACGCTGGGCGTGGCGTACGGCGGCAACTGGGGTGAGAACTACTGGTACCAGACGACGAACGTCTGGGAGGACGAGCGGCTGCTGTCGTTCGTGCCCAGGCGTGTGGTGGACAGCCGGAGCCGTCGGCGCATGGAGGTGCCGGAGGACGAGCTCAACCACTTCAACGCGGCGAAGGTGGCGCGGGAGCTGAATGATTCGGGCGTGAGCATCCAGCTCGGAGCGCACGGCCAGCGCGAGGGCCTGGCGGCGCACTGGGAGCTGGCGATGATGGGCCAGGGCGGGATGAAGCCGCTGCAGGCGCTGCGCGCGGGGACGCTGAGTGGCGCGAAGTACCTGGGGCTGGACAAGGAAGTGGGCTCGCTGGAGGAGGGGAAGCTGGCGGACCTCATCGTCCTGGACAAGAACCCGCTGGAGTCCATCCAGAACAGCCGCACGGTGCGCTACACGATGGTGAACGGGCACCTGTACGACGCGGCCACGCTGAACGAGGTGGGGACGCGACAGCGCCAGCGCGCGAAGTTCTTCTTCGAGAAGGACGGGAACGAAGGCTGGAGCCCGAAGGCCACGGCACACACCGTGACGCACGAGTGCGACTGAGCACCGTGTGAAGTGAGGGGCCTCCTGGCGTGGGTGTCAGGAGGTCCCGTAGCATCCTGGCGCGATGCGCTCGGGAGCACTTTGGAGGTCAGCCTTCCTCGCCCTGCTGGGCCTGGGCTGCGCGTCGTCCCAGGTCGCTGACCCCGACATCGCGCGCCCGGCTCCTGGCGCACCCTTCCTGGAGAAGATTCCGGGACCGATGTTGGGACCCTTCGATTCGTATTCCGATGCGCTCCTCGCTGCCTGTAAACGGATTCTCGCGAAGCCCTACGCGAGCGCCGGGCGGAGGGACCATCAGGACTTCCAGACGCGCTGGAGGGTCTCCAGCGAGTACTGCGCCTGGCTGTATTACACCCCGGACGAGCAATACGTCGTCAGCAAGCTGACGGACCAGTCGAGGGTGGACCCCGTGCAGCGCAGCAAGAGTTGTCTCCTCCCTTCAACGGTCGAGGACGCACGTTTCCCGTCCGAGAGCCTCAAGTACGTCTATGCCCTCCACAATCATCCGTATGGCAGCGAGCTCACGGACCGAGACATCCGCTTCATTGTTTCGGAAGGAACGGAGCATGGCTTCGAGAGCGAAACAAAGGATGGGCGTCTCCGGCTCTCGGTGGTGGCGTTCTTCTCCAACCACGTCGCAGAGCCCACATGTGACGGCTTTCACCAGTACATTCCCATGACGGGACAACTCCTGAAGTGGACCCAGGCGGAGGGTAGATGGAGCTGCGAGCAGACGGGCTCCGTCGTGTGGAGCGCTGATGACGGGGAGGACTTCTCCATCCGCGAGATGCGTCAGCCTTGCACGAGAAGGAGTCCTCCATGAGGAGTCTGCTCCTGGCCGTGGCCATGCTGCTCGCCAGCTGCGTGCGGACTCCAAGCCGGCGCACTGCCCCCAGCGAAGAAGACCTGTCCATTGTCTTCCCCAATTTCCACGAGCAAGGAGCGACGCGGGTCAGCGTGGAAGGGCAGCCATACGAGTTGGACGGTGCAGTGCTCCAGGCCCTCGCGATGGCGGCCAATGACTTCCTGCCACCAGATGCCCGGGGGAAGTCCTGCTGGAACCGGCAGGCGTCGTATCGCTACCGGGTCATCAAACAGGACGGCCTCATCTTCGTGGATATCAGCGCTGACCCTGGCGCCTGCCAGCCGGGCCCGCGGATGCTGGATGGCGGAGTGAAATACGCCATCAGCCCGGATGGTCGCATCCTTCGGCGTCTTTTCGATGGTGAGCCCGAAGCGCTGCCTCCTCCTGAAGGCACGGATGCAGGGCTGCCGGAGACTTCGCCTGAGCCGTCCATTCCCGTGGGCGACACCACCTGGGGCGAGCCGCAGCCGCTTCCCCTTCAGTGGCTGGATGGCGGCACGTGAAGACCAAGGCCCGAAGGCCACGACACACACCGTGACGCACGAGTGCGACTGAGCACCGTGTGAAACGAGGGGCCTCCTGGCGTGGGTGTCAGGAGGTCTGCTCGTCTTCGTGCTCCTCCTTGGGTCGTAGTGCCTCGTACAGCTCGGTCATGCGCTGGAGTTGCTCGAGACGCTCTGTCGGGGTGAGCCGGAGATTCTCCTCCAAGAGGGAGACGTCGACGCCGGCCTCGATGGCCGCGTCCCAGTCAGGCCCATGGCTCGGATAGGCCCTTCGCAGCGCCTCGCGCATGTCCATGCGCCAATGGTAGAGACTCGCGCCCATGCCCGTCCACATCGTCGAAGGAGACCTGCTCGACCAGCCGGTGGAAGCCATCGTCAACGCCTGGAACCGGAACATCATCCCCTGGTGGCTGCTGTTGCCGCAGGGAGTCTCCGGCGCCATCAAGCGCAAGGCGGGGCTCGGCCCGTTCCGCGAGCTCGGCCGCGTGGGGCCGATGCCGCTCGGCACGGCGGTGGTGACCTCCGCCGGCCGGCTTCCCTACAAGGCCATCATCCACGTCGCCGGCATCAACATGCTCTGGAGGGCATCGCAACGTTCCATCCAGGACTCCGTGCGCAACGCCCTGGCCAGGGCCCGTGAGCACAACCTGCGCTCCCTCGCCTTCCCCCTCATCGGCTCTGGCTCAGGCAGCTTCAACGAGGAGCGCGCCCTGGAGTTGATGCGCCACGTCCTGGACGCCGAGGCCGGCGACCTGGAGGTGCGGGTGGTTCGCTTCCGCCCCGCCTGATCCCCGCTCGCGAATTCACGTATGCTCCCGGAAGCGGCCGGCAGCCCCGGAGTCTTTCGTGTTGAGCCCCCGTTCTTTCCCCTCGTCACGCAAGGTGACTTCGGGTTCCCTCCACCGTGCTCGCACGGTTCGCAGTGCCCTGTGCCTTGGCTGGCTCGCGCTGGGCCTCGGGCTCGCGGGCTGTCCCGGGCCGGAGGGCCCGCTCCGCCAGTTCGAAGTGGGCACGGGCGTCTCCTTCTCCCCCATCGAGGACGGCAGCACGCTGGACCTGAACGAAGGCGGCCAGGGCAGCCAGCACGTCTTCGTCTCCCTGCGCGTCTGGGAGCTCACCAACGTGAAGGCGAAGGTGAAGCTGTCCCTGGAGCGTATCTCCGACGGAGAGCAACTCTCGGCCCCCTACTCCGTCAACCTGCGCTTCGACCGGCCCCCGCAGGAGGGCGAGCCGGCAAAGCTTGAAGGACTGCTGCTCGTCATCGAAGACCCGTTCGAAGCCGTGGACCGCGAGGTCCGCCTGAACGCGTCCTTCGCGAGCGACGACGGCGAGCACGGCTCCGACTCGCGCACCGGCACCCTCCAGTGGGCGGAGACCCCGTTCCCGTAACTCACGGCGCATCCACTCGCCGCAATCCCACCTTCGCGACACGCAGGAGTCGCACCATGCCGCAGCACCTCCACACCCCCTTCCGTGGCTGGCTCCTCTCCCTCACGCTGGGCGCACTGCTCACCGGCTGCCCCGACGAGCCCGACCCCATCCCCACACCGGAGCCCCTCGCCTGGGCCACGGTGACGCAGGTCCGCCCGGAGGCGCTGCTCGGCATCTCCGGCCGCTCGGCCACCGACGTGTGGGCCGTGGGCGCGGACCGGGGCCGCGGGCCCGAGGTGCTCCACTTCGACGGCACCTCCTGGACCGAAGTGCCCACCGGCCTGCGCGGAGACCTGTGGTGGGTGCACGCCTTCAAGGATGGCCCGGTGCTGATGTCCGGAGGCAGCGCCACCGTCCTCCGCTACGAGAATGGAGCCTTCACCCGCATGCGCACGCCGGGCCTCGCGCGCCACACCGTGTACGGCATCTGGGGCTCCACCCCGGAGAACCTGTACGCGGTGGGCGCCGTGTCCGACCGCGGCGGCTTCATCTGGCACTACGACGGCACGCAGTGGAGCGAAGTGCCGCTGCCGCTCGCCGACCTGCCGCGCACCGCCGACGGAGACATCCCCGGCTTCTTCAAGGTGTGGGGCACCGGAGGTGACGTGTACGTGGTGGGTGCGCAGGGCGTGGCGATGCGCTCGCGCGGCGGCGGCGCCTTCGCGGTGCTTCCCACCGGCACCACCAGCCGCCTCTTCACCGTGCACGGCGCGGGAGGTGTCGTCGCGGTGGTGGGAGGAGAGAACCAGGGCGAAATCCTGGAGCTGGACGAGGCCGCCGGCCGCTTCGTGAGCCGCGCCCCCGAGGGCACCCCGCTCATGCAGGGCGTCTCCCTCTCCGAGGACGGCACCGGCTGGGCCACGGGCTTCCGGGGCGAAATCTATCGGCGCGCGGCGGGGAAGTGGGCCCAGGCGGACCTCGACAACACCGCGCCCGTGGAGTCCCTGCACGCCGCGTGGACGGACCCGGAAGGTGGAGTCTGGGCCGTCGGAGGCAACGTGCTGTCGGGCGGACTAGATGCCGGCGCGCTGGTGCACGGGGGCGCGGAGATTGCGTTCGCGCCCGACGTCGTGACGCCGACACCCCCGGCGGTGACGTGTCCCGCTGCGGCGGTGGACCCGAAGCCGACGGGCACCATCGCCCGCCGCTGGGATGAGCAGCTCCTCAATGCCATCCGTCGCGACATCCCGCGTCCGACGGTGCACGCGCGCAACCTGTACCACGTGTCCGCGGCCATGTGGGACGCGTGGGCCGCGTACGACGCGACGGCGGACGGCGTCTTCCTGCGCGAGAAGCACACCGCCAGCGACGTGTCAGCCGCGCGCGCGGAGGCCCTCAGCTACGCGGCGTACCGTGTCCTCGCGCACCGCTACACGAAGGCCGTCGGCGGGCCCACCTCCGCGGTGTGCTTCCGCGCCTTCATGGAGAAGCTCGGCTACGCGCCGGACGACACCGTGGCGACGGGCGACAGTCCGCGCGCCGTGGGCAACCGCATCGGCCAGGCCATCATCAGCGCGGGCGCGGACGACGGGGCCAACGAGCAGAACGACTACAAGGACACCACGGGCTTCCAGTTCGTGAACACGCCGCTGGTGGTGGACACGCCGCTGGTGACGCTGGCGGACCCGTCCGTATGGCAGCCGCTCAACCTGGCGGTGTCCGTCACGCAGAACGGCATCATCACCGGCTCCGGGGTGCAGGGGTACATCGGCGCGCACTGGAGGAACGTGACGCCGTTCGCCCTGACGCGGCCGGCGGGCGGCGGGCTGTACCTGGACCCGGGCAGTCCGCCGAAGTTCGACGCGGAGGTGCGCACGCACGTGGTGGACGTGCTGCGCAAGGAGAGCTGGCTGGGCAGTGACGAGATGATGGACACGTCGCCCGGCTCGCTCGGCAACAACAGCCTGGGCGCGAATGACGGCACCGGCCGCTCGGTGAATCCCGTCACCGGCCAGCCCTATGCACAGCGGATGGTGCGGCGCGGAGACTTCGGCCGCGTGCTGGCGGAGTTCTGGGCGGACGGCCCGAAGTCGGAGACGCCGCCGGGGCACTGGAACGTGCTCGCCAACAGCGTGGCGGACGCGCCCGGCTTCTCGCGGCGCCTGTTCGGCACGGGCCCCGAACTGGACGCGCTGGAGTGGGACGTGAAGGTGTACCTCGCGCTCAACGGCGCGGTGCACGATGCGGCCATCGTCGCGTGGGAGGTGAAGCGCGAGTTCCTCGGCGCGCGGCCGCTCTCGCTCATCCGGTACATGGGGAAGCTGGGCCAGTCCACGGACCCGAGCGGCCCGGCGTACCACCCGGACGGCCTGCCGCTGGTGCCGGGGCTCATCGAGGTCATCACCGCGGAGAGCTCCGCGCCGGGCCAGCGGCACGCGCACCTGGCGCGCTTCGTGGGGCAGGTGGCGGTGCACGCGTGGCGGGGCGAACCGGGAGACCGCCGCAACGAGGTGGGTGGCTCGGCGTGGATTCGTGCGGTGGAGTGGATGCCCTACCAGCTGCGCACCTTTGTGACGCCGGCCTTCCCGGGCTTCATCTCCGGGCACAGCACCTTCAGCCGCTCCGCCGCCGAGGTGCTCACCGCGCTCACCGGCAGCGAGTACTTCCCAGGAGGCCTCGGCGAGTTCGTCGCGGGCGCCAACAGCTACCTCACCTTCGAGCGCGGCCCCACCACCGACGTGCGCCTGCAGTGGGCCACCTATGCCGACGCCGCGGACCAGGCGGGACAGTCCCGGCTGTGGGGCGGCATCCACCTCACCCCGGATGACTTCGTGGGCCGGAGGCTCGGCAGCAAGGTGGGCCTGTCCGCCGTGGCCCGCGCCCGGCGCTTCTTCGAGGGCACCGAGGTCCCCTGAAGCCCGCTACTTCTTGGGCTCTCCACCGAGGATGCGCGGCGCCTGCGCGCGGTGGAAGCCCTCGTAGGACTTGGAGGCGGAGGTCTCCTCGAGGGGGTAGATCTTCGTGTTGCACGAGGCCCCACCGTCAATCTTGATGACGTCGCCGGTGATGAACGCGGCGGCGTCGGTGAGCAGGAAGACGATGGCGGCGCTCACCTCGGACTCGCTGGCGAGCCGCTGCAGGGGGACTTCCTTCTTGAGCAGGGGGATGAGCGCCTTGACGCCCTCGTCCTGGTAGCTGTCCATGCCGCTGGACATCACCCACCCGGGGGCCACGGCGTTGACGCGCACGCCGGACGCGGCCCACTCGACGGCGGCGGTCTCCGTGAGGTTGAGCATGCCCGCGCGTGCCGCGCCCGAGTGCCCCATGCCCGGCATGCCGCCCCAGAAGTCCGCGAGCATGTTGACGATGGCGCCGCCGTGGCTGCTCATCGACTGGAGGTACACCTCGCGCGCCATGAGGAAGCCGCCCGTGAGGTTGGTGGACACCACCGCCTCGAAGCCCTTCTTCGAGATGGCCGCCAGCGGCGAGGGGAACTGCCCGCCCGCGTTGTTGACCAGGCCGTGGATGCGCCCGCGCGCCGCGACGATGCGGCCCACAGTCTCCTTCACGCCGTCCTCGTTGCGGATGTCGACCACCTCCAGCGAGCACTCGCCGCCGTCCTCGCGAAGCTCCGCGGCGACGGCCTCCAGCTTGTCCTGCTTGCGGCCGACGAGGACGACGTGCGCGCCCAGCGATGCCAATTCATGCGCGGTGCAGCGGCCGATGCCACTGCCGCCGCCCGTCACGATGACGTTGCGGTCCTTGAAGCAGCCCGGCGCGAAGAGAGAGCGGTAACCCATGTCACCTCCAGATGTTGGCGTGTACCTGAAAGAAGAAACGTCAGTCCCTGCGTGAGCGCCGGGCGCCGAGCGCCGCATCGAGCGTGCGAGCCCACCGGTGGAGCACCTTCTTCCGCCGGGCGCTGTCATCGCGAAGGAGGTTCGCCAGCGCGAGCCCGCGAACGAGGTCCAGCGAGGCCTGCACCAATTCGCGCACCTCCGAGTCCTTGTCATCCACCTCGAGCAGCTTCACCGTGAGCCGGTGCACCTCGCGGCCGGTGCGCGCCTCCAGGGGCGTGAGCTGCGCGCGCAACTCCGGGTCCGCTGCGGCGGCGACCCAGAGCTGCACGGCGGCGATGAACAGGGGGCTCGTGTAGATGTCCGCGAGCATGTGGAGGATGGCCTCCGTGCGCCGCTCGTCCGCCGGGAGCACGGCGGACCGGCGCAGGGCCTCTTCCACCTGCTGCTGTCCGACGTACTCCACCGCCGCCGCTACCAGGTCCGCGCGGGTGGGGAAGTGGTGCTGGCACGCGCCGCGAGACACGCCCGCGCGCTCGGCGATGACGGTCATGGTGGCGCCCGCCCACCCCAGCTCACAGAGGGCGCCAATCGCCGCCTGCATCAGCCGCTGGCGCGTGACGCGGCTGCGCTCCTGCTCCTGCCTGCCCGTCGCGCCGGATGAGTCACTCACACCCCGAGGATGAAAGTCGCGGGAGAAAAAAGCAAGCGCGCTTGCTTTTTTATGGAGGGCCTCCCACACTGATTTGGACCCTGGCTGGCGGCATGGGCAGACCTGCCCTCGGCCGGATGGAGAGAGCATGAGCGCGTCCCCCCTGCGTATCGGCAATGCCTCGGGTTTCTACGGAGACCGCTTCTCGGCCGTGAAGGAGATGCTGGAGGGCGGGCAGCTCGACGTCCTCACCGGCGACTACCTCGCCGAGCTGACGATGCTGATTCTCGGCCGTGACAGGATGAAGGACCCGGCCACGGGCTTCGCGAAGACGTTCCTCCGCCAGATGGAGCAGTGCCTGGTGCTGGTGGTGGAGAAGAAGGTCAAGGTCGTCACCAACGCGGGAGGGCTGAATCCGGCCGGGCTCGCCGCCGCGCTGCGCGAGGTGGCCGGCAAGCTGGGCGTGAAGGTGCAGGTGGCGCACGTGGAGGGGGATGACCTCTCTGGCAGCGCGGACGCGCTCGGCCTGGGCAGTCCGCTCACGGCCAACGCGTACCTGGGCGCCTGGGGCATCGCCGAGTGCCTGCGCGCGGGCGCGGACATTGTCGTCACGGGACGCGTGACGGACGCATCGCTGGTGGTGGGCCCGGCGGCGGCGCACTTCGGGTGGAAGAAGGACGACTGGGACAGGCTGGCCGGGGCCATGGTGGCCGGCCACGTGCTGGAGTGCGGCACGCAGGCGACGGGCGGCAACTACTCCTTCTTCACGGAGGTGGATGCGCGCCGTCCCGGCTTCCCGCTGGCGGAGCTGCACGAGGATGGCAGCTCGGTCATCACCAAGCATCCGGGCACGGGCGGCGCGGTGACGGTGGACACGGTGCTCGCGCAGCTCGTCTACGAAATCACCGGGGCCCGGTACGCGGGGCCGGATGCGACGGCGCGCTTCGACAGCATCTCGCTGTCCTCTGAGGGCAAGGACCGCGTGCGCATCACCGGGGTGCGCGGCGAGCCGCCGCCTCCCACGGTGAAGGTCTGCCTCAACAACCTCGGTGGCTATCGCAACGAGGCGACGTTCGTCCTCGTGGGGCTCGACATCGAGGAGAAGGCCCGGCTCGTCCGCGAGCAGTTGGACGCGGCGATGGGCCGCAAGCCGAAGGAGGTCCACTGGACGCTGGTCCGCACGGACCGCGAGGACGCCGCCACGGAGGAGCAGGCCGCCGCCTTCTTGCGAGTGGTGGTGAAGGACGCGGACCCGAAGCTGGTGGGCCGTGCTTTCAGCGGCGCCGCGGTGGAGCTGGCGCTGGGCAGCTACCCGGGCTTCACCATGACGGCGCCGCCGTCGGACGGTGCACCGTATGGCGTCTACACGCCTGCCTATGTGGAGGCGGGCAAGGTGGAGCATGTCGCCGTGCTCGCCGACGGAACGCGCACCGTGATTCCGCCCTCGGAGAAGACGCTGGCCCTGGCGCCGGTAGAGGCGCCCGTGCTTCCCGCGCCACCTGCGTCAGGTCCCACGCGCCGCGCGCCGTTGGGGCGCATCGTCGCCGCGCGGAGCGGGGACAAGGGTGGCACCGCGAACATCGGCGTCTGGGCGAGGACGGATGAAGCCTGGCGCTGGCTGGCGCACACGCTGACGCCGGAGAAGCTCCGCGAGCTGCTCCCGGAGGCCGCGGCCTTCCCGATGGAGCGGCACGTCTTCCCGCATCTGCGGGGGCTGAACTTCGTCATCGACGGAATCCTGGGAGAAGGCGTGTCGTCCTCCACGCGCTTCGACCCGCAGGGCAAGGCGCTGGGCGAGTGGCTCCGCTCGCGCCACATGGACATTCCCGAGTCGCTGCTGCGCGAAGGGCAGGGGTGAGACCAATGCCGAGAATCACGTCCCGAATCGACCCGGGCTCCGAGGCCTTCAAGGCCCACCGCGCGGACATGCTCGCGCGCGTCGCGGAGTTGCGCGAGGTGGAGGCCAAGGTCCGCAACACGGAGAGCAAGGCGCGCGAGAAGTTCCACAAGCGCGGCCAGCTCCTTCCGCGTGAGCGGCTGACGCTCCTGCTGGACCGGGGCACTCCGTTCCTGGAGTTGTCCACGCTGTGCGGCTACGGCTACCACGACGACAGCGACGGCTCGCTGGCCGGAGGCAACAGCATCATCGGCATCGGCTACGTGTCCGGTGTGCGGTGCATGGTCTTCGTGAACAACTCCGCCATCAAGGGCGGCACTGCGTCGCCGTGGGGCGTGCAGAAGGCGCTGCGGGCGCAGGAGATGGCGCTGGAGAACAAGCTCCCCCTGGTGTCCCTGGTGGAGAGCGGCGGAGCCAACCTCATGTACCAGCAGGAGATCTTCATCCCTGGCGGTGAGACCTTCTACAACCAGGCGAAGCTGTCGGCGGCGGGCATCCCTCAAGTCACGGTGGTGCACGGCTCCAGCACCGCGGGCGGCGCGTACCTGCCGGGCCTGTCCGACTACGTCGTCATGGTGAAGAAGAAGGCCAAGGTCTTCCTCGCGGGCCCGCCGCTGCTCAAGGCCGCGACGGGCGAGATTGCCACCGACGAGGACCTGGGCGGCGCGGAGATGCACGCCACGGTGGCGGGGACGGCGGACTACCTCGCGGAGGACGACGCCGACGCCATCCGCATGGCGCGCGAAATCGTTGCCAAGCTCGGGTGGAACGCGCGGCTGGCACGTGAGGCGCAGGCGCCGTACGCCGAGCCCGTCTACTCCCCCGACGAGCTGTGCGGCGCCGTCCCGGTGGACTACCGCAAGCCGTACGACTGCCGCGAGGTCATCGCGCGAATCGTCGACGGCTCCGAGTTCGCCGGCTTCAAGGACGAGTACGACCCGCACACCGTCTGCGGGCGTGCGAGCATCTTCGGGATGCCCATCGGCATCATCGGCAACAACGGGCCGATTACGCCGAAGGGCGCCACGAAGGCGGCGCAGTTCATCCAGCTCTGCTGCCAGTCGGACACGCCCATCCTCTACCTGCAGAACACGACGGGCTACATGGTAGGCACGCAGCCGGAGCAGGCCGGAATCGTCAAGCACGGCTCGAAGATGATTCAGGCGGTGGCGAACGCGACGGTGCCGCAGCTCACGCTGCTCATCGGCGGCGGGTTCGGCGCGGGCAACTACGGCATGTGCGGCCGGCCCTTCCACCCGCGCTTCATCTTCGCGTGGCCCAACGCGCGCACCGCGGTCATGGGCGGCGAGCAGGCGGCGAAGGTGATGTCGATTGTCTTCGGCGAGAAGCTCGCGCGGCAGGGAGAGACGGTGGACGAGGAGGGGATTCGCGCGTTCTGCCAGCCCATCATCGACCAGTTCGACAAGGAGTCGCATCCGTTCAACTGCAGCGCGCGGATGTTCGACGACGGGCTCATCGACCCGCGCGACACGCGGCGGGTGCTCGGGTTCACGTTGTCCGTGTGCCGCGAGGCGAAGCGGCGTGAGCTCAAGCCCAACACCTTCGGCGTGGCGCGCCTGTGAGAGGGACGGACCGCATGGAGCGATTCAAGAAGGTGCTCGTCGCCAACCGGGGCGAGATTGCCGTCCGGGTGATTCGGACCTGCAAGCGGCTGGGCTACCGCACCGTCGCGGTGTTCTCCGAGGCGGACCGCGCGGCGCCACACGTGCTCGCGGCGGATGAGGCGGTGCCCATCGGCCCGTCTCCCGCGAAGGAGTCGTACCTCGTCATCGAGAAGCTCATCGCGGCGGCGAAGGCGTCGGGCGCGGATGCGATTCACCCGGGCTATGGCTTCCTCTCGGAGAACGCGGAGTTCGCTCGCGCGTGTCGGGACGCGGAGGTGACGTTCATCGGTCCGGGGGCCGAGGCCATCTCGCTGATGGGGAACAAGCGGCAGGCGAAGCTGCGGATGCTCGCGGCCGGCGTGCCCTGCATTCCCGGCTACGAGGCCACCGATGCGGATGACGAGGCGCTGGCGAAGGAGGGAGAGCGCATCGGCTTCCCGCTGATGGTCAAGGCGGCGGCCGGTGGCGGCGGGCGCGGCATGCGGCTCGTGCACGAGGCGGCGAAACTTCGGGACGCGCTGCGCTCGGCGCGCTCGGAGGCGACGAATGCCTTCGGGAGCGGAGAGCTCATCCTGGAGAAGGCCGTTATCGGCGCACGCCACGTGGAGCTGCAGGTCTTCGCGGACGAGCACGGCAACGTGGTGCACCTGGGCGAGCGCGACTGCTCGGTGCAGCGCCGGCACCAGAAGATTGTGGAGGAGAGCCCGTCCCCCGCGGTGAGCCCCGAGCTGCGCGCGCGCATGGGTGGAGTCGCCGTGGCGGCGGCGCGGGCCATCAGCTACCGGGGCGCGGGGACCATCGAGTTCCTGCTCGCGCCGAGTGGCGAGTTCTACTTCATGGAGATGAACACCCGCCTCCAGGTGGAGCACCCGGTGACGGAGGCGATTACCGGGCTGGACCTGGTGGAGTGGCAGCTCCGCGTCGCGGCGGGTGAGCGGCTGCCCCTGACGCAGGAGCAGGTGTCGTGGTCGGGGCACGCCATCGAGGTCCGCCTCTGCGCGGAAGACCCGGCGAACAACTACGCGCCGCAGACGGGGCGGCTGCTGGCGTGGAGGCTGCCGGCGCGCGAGGGAGTGCGCATCGACTACGGCGTGCGCGAGGGGCAGGACATCCCGCCCTTCTATGACTCGATGCAGGCGAAGGTGATTGCGCACGGGCCGGACCGCGAGACGGCGCGACGGCGGCTCGTGGAGGCGCTGCATGAGCTGACCGTGTTCGGTGTGACGACGAACAAGAGCCTGCTGCTGTGGGTGCTCGGGCATGTGGCGTTCAGCTCGGGCGAGTACGACACGGGCTTCATCCCGAAATATGCGGAGGCCGTGACGCTGGAGGCGCTGTATCGGACGCATGCGAAGGAGCTGGCCCTGGCGGGCGCGGCGCTGTTCCATGCGGAGGCGCTGACGCTTGCGCGTGAGGCCGGGTTGGACGCGTCGCTGGTGAACTGGAGCACGACGCAGACCTCGCATCCGGTGAGGCTGAAGCTCGCGAGTCGGGAGCGTGAGGAGCACGTCACGGTGCGACCGGTGGCCCAGGAGCGGTACGAGGTCGCGGTGGGCAGTGACACGTTCGACCTCGCGGTCCTCGGGATGGCGGAGGGGGTGCTGGACTACGCCGTCTCTGGCGCACGCGGGCGTGCGCGTTACACGCGGGCTGGGGACACGCTCTGGCTGGACCTGGGGCACGGTGCGCATGCCGTGTCCGACGTGACGTTCCGCCCGCCGTCGAAGTCGGAGGGCGCGGGGAGTGGCCGGCTCGTGGCGCCGATGGACGGGCGCATCCTGCGCGTGGATGCACAGGCAGGTGCGGCCGTGAAGGCGGGACAGGTCCTCGCCGTGCTGGAGGCCATGAAGATGGAGTTCCAGGTTGTCGCGGACGTGGCGGGCACGGTGGAGGCAGTGAACGTCACCGTGGGCAGCCAGGTCGCCGCGCGGCAGCTCCTGGTGGTGCTGACGCCAGAGGCGAAGCCGCAGCCCGGGGCGAGCTGATTCCATCCGGTCTCGCCCGGGGGAGAAATGCGGAAGGAGCAGGTCGTCCTCAGTCCCCCGGAGGCTGGCTGACGTGGAACGAACGTTCCTTCCGCGCCCGGCTCGCCCCGGGCGAGGGGGGAGGTGGAACGAACGTTCCGTTCGCGCCCGGCTCTCCGGGCGAGGAGTGAGGTGGAACGAACGTTCCTTCCGCGCCCGGCTCGCCCCGGGCGAGGGGGAGGTGGAACGAACGTTCCGTTCGCGCCCGGCTCTCCGGACGAGGAGTGAGGTGGAACGAACGTTCCTTCCACGTCCGGCTCGCTCCGGGCGAGGGGTGAGGTGGAACGAACGTTCCTTCCACGTCCGGCTCGCTCCGGGCGAGGTGCTGAAGTGGAACGAACGTTCCTTCCACGCTCGGCTCGCCCCGGAGGCTGACCGAGGTGGAATGAACGTTCCTTCCACGGCTGAGCCGTCGGACCCTGGACGGTTGGCCTGACGCGGCATTGCCCGTTCCGGTGTACCCGGTTAATCCCGCGCCCATGCGAGCCATGGTCCTTCCCCGCTTCGGCGGGCCCGAGCTGTTCGAAGTTCGCGATGTTCCGATGCCCACGCCTGGCCCCGGACAGGTGCTCGTCCGGGTCATCGTCTCCGGCACGAATCCCGTGGACGCGAAGCTGCGCCAGGACGGGACGTGGGCGGGCATCCAGCTCCCCTCCGTCATCGGCTACGACGCGTCGGGCGTCGTCGAGCAGGTGGGCCCGGGCGTCACCGACTTCAAGCCCGGCGACGAGGTCTTCTACACGCCGGAAATCTTCGGCAACCCGCATGGCACCTACGCGGAGTTCAACCTCGTTCCCGCGAGCATCATCGCGAAGAAGCCGCCGAGCCTCTCGCATGAGGAGGCCGCCGCCGTCCCGCTGGCCGGAGGCACCGCGTGGGATGCGCTGGTGCGGCGGATGCAGCTTCGCGTCGGGGAGACGGTGCTCATCCACGGTGGTGCGGGCGGCGTGGGCTCGTTCGCGGTGCAGATTGCGAAGGCGCTGGGGGCTCGCGTGCTGGCCACCTCCGGTCCGGACAACCTGGAGACGCTGCGCAAGCTCGGCGCGGACGTGGTCATCAACTACCGGAGCGAGGACCCGGCGCAGATTGCGCTGCGCGAGACGGGTGGGCAGGGCGTGGATGCGGTGTTCGACACCGCGGGCAAGAACATGATTCCCAGCCTTCCGGCGACGCGGCCGGGTGGGCGGCTCGCGACCATCCTTGGGTTCAATGGAGACGTGTCCGCCTTCTATCCGCGCAACCTCACGCTGCACGGTGTCTTCCTCACCCGAGAGCGGCGCCGCCTGGAGGAAATGTCCGTCCTCCTCGAGCGCAAGCAGATGAAGCCGCTGGTGGAGCGCGTGCTGCCGCTGGAGAAGGTCGGCGACGCGCACCGCATCCTCGACTCGGGGCACGGGCGCGGGAAGCTGGTGCTGACCGTGGGGAAGAAGTAGGCCACGCGACGCCAGCCTTCACGATGCGCCAGACCGTGCGCACGCGTTGTCCAATGTGTGCGACGTAGGCGGGTAGTATGGGCTGTCTCCACGGAGGCAGCACGGATGGCAACAAGGCGTCAGACGGCGACGCGCGGCGAACGGCGCATTCTCATCAAGGGTCCTCGAGTCGTGCTGCGGGCGCCTCACGCGGAAGACCGCGAGGCCTTCCTCGCGGCAACCCGTACGAGCCGCGCCTTCCACCGGCCCTGGGTGGCGCCGCCCACCACTCGCGAGGCGTTCGAGGCGTATCTCCAGCGCAACGAGCGGGACGACTTCGAAGCCCTCCTCGCCTGTGAGCGCGAGTCCGGACACTTCATCGGCGCCTTCAATCTGAGTCAGATATTCCGGGGCGGCTTCCAGAATTCCTACCTGGGTTACTGGGCCGTCCACGGCTTCCAGGGACGCGGGCTCATGTCTGAGTCGTTACAGCTCGTCCTCGCGTACACCTTCCGCACGCTGAAGCTCCACCGCGTGGAAGCCAACATCCAGCCCGACAATGCCGCGTCGAAGGCGCTGGCAGAGCGGGCTGGCTTCAGGCTGGAGGGATTCTCACCCCGCTACCTCAAGGTCGCCGGCCGCTGGAGGGACCACGAGCGCTGGGCCATCTGCCGCGAGGACTGGCGCTCAGCTCCGCGCCGCGTCCGGTGACAGGCGCGATGAGCCGCGCCACAACGACAGCAGCGCGATGACACACAGCGCGGCGCCCGCGGCGCACACGCCCGTCCAGCCTCCATGTGTCCACGCCGTGGTGCCCAGCCACGAGCCTCCCGCGCCGCCCGCGAAGTACGTCACCATGTAGACGGTGTTGAGCCGGCTGCGCGCCTCGGGCCTCAGCGAGTACACGCGCGTCTGGTTGGAGATCTGGTTCGCCTGCGTGCCCAGGTCCAGCAGCACCACGCCCAGCGCCATCCCCCACAGCCACCGCCCCAGCGGCCACATCAACACGAAGGACAGGAGCAGTACCGCGATGCCCAACGCGTTGATGCGCCGGTCCCCCCGCGCGTCCGCGTAGCGCCCCACCAGCGGCGCGGCCAGCGCGCCCGCCACGCCCACCGCGCCGAAGAGGCCCGCCACCTGCGGCCCGTAGTGCTCCGGCAGGCTCTGGAGATAGAGCGCGAGCGTGGACCAGAAGACGCTGAACGCGCCGAAGGTGAGCGCGCCCAGCAGTGAGTGCAGCCGCAGCACGGGCTCGGTGCGCGTCAGGTGTCCCAGAGAGCGCAGCAGCGCGAGGTACGGCATCTCCGCCATGGGCGGCTGCGCCGGCAGGACGAAGCGCAGCACTCCGCCCAGTGCGAGCATCAGCCCCGCCGCAATCCAGAACATGGCCCGCCACCCCAGGTGCGTGCCCACGAAGCCCGCCGCCGTGCGCGACAGGAGGATGCCGATGAGCAATCCGCTCATCACCGTGCCCACCACGTGCCCACGCTGGGCCGCCGGTGCCAGGTGCGCGGCGAAGGGGATCAGCAGCTGCGGGATGACAGTGGTGGCCCCCACCGCGAAGCTCGCGAACACCAGCAGGGGCAGGGTGGGTGCCAGCGCCGCGCCCACCAGCGCGAGCGTCACCAGCGCGGACATGGTGACGATGACCCGCCGCCGCTCCAGGCTGTCCCCGAGCGGGACGATGAACAGCATCCCCGCCGCGTAGCCCACCTGCGTCAGCGTGGGCACCAGCCCGAGCGCACTGCCCGAGGCGCCCAGCTCGCGGCCGATGTCTCCGAGCAGCGGCTGGTTGTAATAGAGGTTCGCTGCGGTGGCGCCCGACGCGGCGGCCATGAACCACACCAGTCCGGGGCTGAGGGCGGCGTGGGAGGAGTCCGAAGGTGATGGAGTCTGCATGAAGGCGCGGCGCACTCTGGCGCCGGCCTCCCCTGGGGTCCAGGCCCGTGTAGGCTCGCATCATGGTTGGAAACGAGTCCGCACCCGGCGGCCTGCCCGTCATCGACATGGCGTCCCTGTTCGATGCCACCCGCACCGCCGAGCGTGCGAGCGTGGCGCGCGAAATCGAGCTGGCCTGTCGCGACAGCGGCTTCTTCTACGTCACCGGCCACGGCGTCTCCGACAGCGTCCTCACGCGGCTGGAGCGCCAGAGCCACCGCTTCTTCGCCCTCCCCGAAGCGGCGAAGCAGGCGCTCTCCATGGAGCGCGGCGGGGCCGCGTGGCGGGGCTGGTTCCCGCTCGGAGGAGAGCTGACGTCCGGACGTCCGGACCGGAAGGAGGGGCTCTACCTGGGCACCGAGCTGGGCCGCGAGCACCCGAGGGTGAAGGCCGGCTGGCCGCTGCACGGTGCCAACCTGTGGCCCGCCGAGGTGCCGGAGCTGCGCGAGGCCGCGCTCGACTACATGGACGGTGTCACCCGCGCGGCGCACGCGTTGATGGAGGGCATCGCGCTCAGCCTGGGCCTGGAAGCGGACTACTTCCGGCGCCATTACACCGCCGAGCCCACCGTGCTCTTCCGCATCTTCCACTACCCCGCGGAGCCCGCGCCGGCGGATGGCGAGGAGCGCTGGGGCGTGGGCGAGCACACCGACTACGGCCTGCTCACGCTGCTCGCGCAGGACGTCCACGGGGGCTTGCAGGTGAAGACGCCGCGCGGCTGGATTTCCGCGCCGCCGCTGCCCGGGACGCTGGTGTGCAACATCGGCGACATGCTCGACCGGATGACGGGTGGGTGGTACCGCTCCACGCCTCACCGCGTGAAGAACGTCAGCGGCAGGGACCGGCTGTCCTTCCCGCTGTTCTTCGACCCGGACTTCGCCGCCGAGGTGAAGCCCCTGCCTCGCGCCGCCAGCGCCGACGTGGACGAGGACCGCGCCCGTCGCTGGGACGGCGCCAGTGTCCACGCCTTCCAGGGCACCTACGGCGACTACCTGCTCGGCAAGGTGTCCAAGGTGTTCCCGCAGCTCGTGCGGCGCGTGCTGTAGGTCCCCGGAAACGCGCGTGGGGCGACGCGGTCCAGGACCGTGCCGCCCCACTCAGTGCGACGGATGCTCGTCGACGTGAAACCCGTGTGAAGCGACGCGGCTCAACACCGCGTCGCCCTGCTCACGGCTTGCCCTGCTCCTGAAGCTCCTCGGGGTGGAACACGCGCGAGGCCACGCGGTCCAGCACCTCGTCGCCCCACTTGAGGCTGGTCTTCATCAACCGGCGCATGTCCTTCGCGAACGCGCGCTCGGTGGGCATCAGCTTGTACGTGCGGCTGAGGAACAGGCCGCGGTTCTCCGGCTCGTAGTCCACCGTGCCGCCACCGGCGTCGGTGCCTCCGCGCTCCTCCGCGTGGAAGCCGTCGATGACGCCCGGCTTCGGAGGCTCGCGGAAGCGGTACACCAGCGCGCTGCACTCCAGCGACTGGGACTCCTCGTGCCACTCGAAGTAGACGCTCGCGCCGCCGGCGGACATGCCGCCGAAGCCCTTCTCGTTGATGCCGGCGCTCGGCGGAGTGCCCTCTTCACCGAGGAAGCCCTGCACCAGCCGACGCGCGGACTCGCGCGTCAGCGGCGTGTTCTCCGGTGCGGCCGGGGCCAGGACGGAGACCCAGGACCGCAACAGGCCTGCGAGGCCACTGCCCAGTGCGGTCGCCATGGCCTAGCGCCCGAAGTTGCCCTCACGCGCCTGGTCGAACGGCACGCGGTGCTGGAGGTACACGGACTCGAAGCCGTGCGCGGCGATGGGGTTGAGGTGCGGCTCGGTGAAGTGGTGCACCTTCGAGCCCTTGCCGCCGTCCACCGCGGGGTTCCACTTGTCCGCCACCGGCCCGAGGCCGAACAGGCTGGGCACCGGGTCCGCGCGGTTCACGTAGTGCACGTACTTGGGGCCGTCCGGGTAGTGCATGGCCGCCGCGCCGAACGTCTCCACGCTGATCTTGCCCATCATCTTCTGGGCATCGCCCTGGCTCATCCCATCTTCAATGCGCAGCCGCTTGTAGACGTCACCCAGCGCGCGGCTGGAGATGAGGCCTCCCTGGCTGTGCGCCATGAGATGCACGTCCCGGCCCGACTTGATTTCGTTGTAGAGCGTGTCCGCCAGCGTATCCACGGCGGGGTTGTGGCCCTTGTCCAGCTTGTCCTTCACGCACTGGGCCAGGTCCGCGGCCATGCCCTCGGTGGCGTTGTGGATGCCGATGACGCGCGCCCCGCTGGTGTCCGCGATGGACTGCAGGCTGCTGGCCTGCGCATCCTTCGACGTGTTGATGCCGTTCACGTAGAGGATGGTCTGCGTCGGGTTGGGGTTGTTGCGCGGCGTGACGGCCGGAATCTGGCTCAGCGGCGTGTCGGGAGAGAAGGTCTGCCCGCCCGCGCCCACGAACTTGCCGTCGTGCACGCGGTCCGGCTGGTTGCCGAAGCCAAACACCCCGCCCACCGCCTGCGCGCCCTTGGCGACGGTGTTCTCGAAGCCGTCCACCGCGTTGCCGACCGCGCGGCCACCCGCGACGACCGTGTTCTTCACCGCCCCGGCGGCGTCACTGACGGCGTCCTGCGCCTTGTTGAGCACCTTCCCGGTGCCACTGGCGACATTGGAGATGAGTTGACGGCCGCGCTGAATGGGATTCATGGGGGCTCCGGGGGCAGGAGATGTTGGAAGAAGTGTACCTGTGGAGGAATTGTCGCAGGATCGCACGGGGAGTTGCGTCATCCCTGTGCGATTCCCGCCGCCACATTCCCTACATGCCTGAAATCAGCCGGTTACGCGCTCGGGCTTCGCCGCGTCGCGTGAAAGCAGCCGGCCGCCGAGCATGGTGATCCGCTTCGCCGCGAGCCGCTCGCGCGCCTCGGGCTGGATGTCCCCGGGCGTCCACTGGAGCTCCTGGTCGAACTCCACGTGGACGGACGCGACGCCTTCCTGGCCGGTGAGGCGCTGCTCGATTTCGCGCATGAAGTACGCGGCCATCATGCACATGGGCGAGGTGATGTGCAGGCGCACCGTCACCTTCCCCTCCGTGCACGCCACGGACTGAATCAGCCCCATCTCACCGATGCCCAGCGGCACGCCGGTGGCGAGGCTGCACGGGTCCGGGATGTCCTGGATGCGCGCGCGCAGCTCGTGCTCAGTCATGGAGGCCCGCCTGGTAGCTGTAGGGCGCGACGTCGCCCTTCGCGCGCGCCTTGGAGAAGGTGTCGTTGGCGATGCGCGCCTTGACGGCCTCGACGTCCACTCCCGCGTAGCGGGCGTAGTTGTCGCAGAGAATCATGCGCTTCACCTCGGGCGTCACCTGCATGCCCGCCACGCTCACCAGGTCGTCCGGCAACTGGAAGTCGTGCCAGAACTTCTGGAGCGCAGGCTGCGGGTGGCAGAACACCGTCCCGGAGCCCCACATGATTTTGGCCGGGCCCGCCCACTTCAGCAGCGCGGCGAGGGACTCGGCGAACCAGCGCTCGCGCTTCACGATGAGCGCGCCCGTGACTTCCAGATTCACATACACGTTGGGGAACAGCGACAGCTGCATCCCCGTCTCGTCCAGGAAGGCCATGCCGCCGTGGACGATTTCGAAGTTGAGGTCCGGGAAGGCATCCGCCGCGCCGCCAATGTCATCCACCTTGTAGGGCTCGAGCGGGACGGCGCCCATGGGCAGGCCCTTGTGGACGGCGAGGTTCTTGATGCCCAGCTTGCGCGCGCGCTCGAAGAGGGGGAACGCGATGCTCGGGTCATCCATGCGCCAGCCGGTGTGGCGGAACGAGTCCCCCAGCCACGCGGCGGGGTAGAGCTTCAGGCCGCTCGGCTTCAGCTCCTCGGCCTGCTTCTCCAAATCGTCCAGCGCCGCGGTGCCGCGCAGCGGGTCCACGCCGGCGTAGACGAGGAAGCGGTCCGGGTAGCGCTTCTTGATTTCGAGCGTCTTCTCGTACGAGCACAGCCCGTCGCCATAGAGCGTCTGCAGTGGCAGCACGTGGTGCACGGCCAGGTCGATGCCGCTCTCTACGAAGAGGATGTGGGCCAGCTCCTGCACGGACCAGTTCTTGAGGAAGCGCTTCTCCTCGGGCACGCGGTGGGTGTCGCCCGACAGGCCGCTGTGCAGCCCCCAGATGAGCTGCGCGAGCGACGCCGCATATTTGCCGGCGCGGTAGTTGGATGGGTCGAGGTTGTACGCGTGCGTTACAGCATCGATGACGAATCCGCCGCCAATCAAAAGACTTCTCCTTTCGAGGACAGACCACCTCGGGGCCTACCGCGCCCCGAGCACTTCACCCAGGAACTGATGAATCAAGCCCACGTCGAAGGGCTTCTCGATTTGCCGGTTGGGTACCCGCTCGAGGAACTGTCGCGCACGGGCGGTGTAGGAGCCGCCGGTGATGAAGATGAAGCGCCGGGACAGGTCGGGTGAAGCCTCGCGCACCCGCTCGTAGACATCCATCCCGGAGATGCCCGGCATCATCAAGTCACAGAAGACGGCGTCGAAGGGCGTGCCGGAGGTGAGCGCCGCGAGGGCCTCCTCGCCGCTGTTCACCACGGTGACCTTGTGCGCGGCGCCGAGGATGCGCGCGAGCGAGCGGCCCACGGGGGGCTCGTCGTCAATCACCAGCACCTGTCCCCGGTGCTCGGTGTCGGGCGCGGGCGCGGGCGCTTCCGCCGGCTTCGCGGCGGGGCGGGGGCTCTCGGGCGCGGTGGGCAGGAGTACGGTGAACGTCGTGCCCTTCCCCTGCTCGCTGTGGACGGTGATGTCGCCGCCGAGGTTGCGGATGAGGCTGTGGCAGATGGACAGCCCCAGCCCCGTGCCCTGGCCCACGGGCTTGGTGGTGAAGAACGGGTCGAAGATGCGCGGGAGCACGTCGGGCGGAATGCCAGTGCCCGAGTCGCTCACGTCCACGGCCACCATCCCGGAGGGCCCGGGGCGGACCCAGACGGTGATGTGGTGCTCCTCGGCGCTGCCGTCGGGAATGGCCTGGGCGGCGTTCACCAGCAGGTTGAGGAAGACCTGCCCCAGGCGGGACGCGTCGGCGTACACGGTGGGCACGGGCTCGTACTTCTTGATGAGCCGGGCGCGGTGGCGCAGCGCGCTGGACGCCATGTTGACGGAGAAGTCGAGCGGCTCGCGCACGTCCACCGGCTCGCGCCGCTCCGCGTCCTGGCGGGAGATGAACTTGAGGTCCCGGACGATGTTGCGCACGCGCGTGGCGCCTTCCTGGGCCTCCTTGAGCAGCGCCTCCGTCTCGCGCAGCGTCGTGCTCCACGCCACGGTGCCGGGGCCGTCGGGGACGGACAGCGTCAGCTCTCCGCCGAGCCGCGCCATGGCCTCCATGGCCGAGTCCAGGTTGGCCATCACGTAGGTGAGCGGGTTGTTGATTTCGTGGCCCACGCCCGCGGCGAGCGTGCCCGCCAGCACCATGCGGTCGTTCTGGAGGAGCTGTGTGTGGGCGCGCTTGCGCTCGGTGACGTCGCGGGACATCACCACCACGGCCTTCTCGCCGTCGAACTCGACGGGGATGCCCACGCTCTCCGCGTCGTACGAGGTGCCGTCCTTGCGCAGGTAGCGAATCTCCCGCAGCGGGGCCAGCTCGCCGCCGACGGCGGTGCGCACGCGCTGGCGCACCAGCTCCAGGTCATCCGGGTGGACGATGCCCCAGATGGACTGGCCGATGAGCTCGTCCGCATGTGCATAGCCGAGCGCCTGGAGCAGGGTGGGGTTGGCGTAGATGAAGCGGTTGTCGCGGTGGACGAAGATGCCCTCGGGCGCGGTGTCGATGAGCCTGCGGAAGTTCTGCTCCGAGCGGTGGAGGGCGGCCTCCACCGAGGGCGGCGCGTCCAGCGGGCGGACGATGCAGTAGACCTCGTCGCCTCCCGCGCTGGCGGACATGCTCCATGACAATGATTTCCAGGTGCCATCCTGGCAGCGCCAACGACAGGCGAGGTCGGCATGGCCTCCGGCGGCGAGGAGTGCCTTCAGGCGGGAGTCCAGGGCTTCGACGTCGTCGGGGTGGATGAAGCCGCGGGTGGGCTGATGGGTCAGGGCTTCGAGGGACCAGCCCACGAGGCGGCACCAGGCGGCGTTGGCCTCGAGCAGCCGCCCATCAGAGGCGAGCACGATGAGGGGCTCGGGGGAGAGCTCGAAGAAGCGGTGAGCTCGATGCGCTATCGACATGCGTCCCTTGGGGGGAGGTGCAGCAGAGCCGACGGGGGGAACTCCGGCTCTTGGCTAACGAGGTGTAGTGGGATTGCAACGGTCTGATCGGGACATAGACACTATTTCTGGAAAATTTGCATGTCCGGAATTCACGGACCCCTGGCGTGGCGGTGGGCCTGTGCGCCGGGAGGCGTCCGTGCACCACATGGTGCCGGGGTCCGCACGACTGCGTATGAGAATGCGGGAAACCCTGACGTCTGGACTTGCGGGGGGCCGCGAGCGCTCAGGTGGCGCTCGCAACCGCGAGCGCTCAGGTGTTCCGGTTGCGCAGCAGGTAGAACACGTAGCCGTAGCTGTCGCCGTGGCGGCGGAAGAGAGCGATTTCCTCCTCCGTGGCGGTGAAGACCTCACGCAGGGCGGGGGCCGCCGTGGGGCGCAGGCGCTCCATGCGCTGGAGCAGTGGCGTGTAGTAGTCCCACCACGCGGAGTGGGGGAGGGTGAAGGTGTCGAGCACCTCGTAGCCCTCGGCCTCGGCGGTGGCGCGGTTCTCCGGAGTGGTGCCCATGGTGGGGTAGCCCTCGGTCCAGAAGCGGGCGGCCTCGGCGGGGCGGGCATCGGTGAGCCAGGTGCACTCGGTGACGGCCGCGAGTCCGCCGGGCGCGAGCAGCGGACGGAAGCGGCGCAGGCCCGGGCCGAAGCCCAGGTGGTAGATGGCGCCCTCGGACCAGAGCAGGTCCACGGAGCCCGCGGGCACATCGAGCGCGGCCATGTCCGCCTGACGTGTCTCGATGAAGGCGTCCAGCCTGCGGGCCCGGGCGTCGCGTTCGAGCTGGTCGAGATAGGGCTGGTGCAGGTCCACCGCGAGGATGCGGGTGCGCAGCGCTTCGGCGAGCACGAGCGTCTGTCTTCCGGAGCCGCAGCCCACGTCCACCACGCGGGGAGACGGGGGCAGGGTGGGAAGTCGCTTCAGCGCTTCGAGGGTGCACGCGGCACTGCCGGGTCCGAACTGAGGCAGGTCGCTGTAGAGGGTGAAGAAGGCCTCGGGGTTCATGGCGTGCCCTGGAGCAGGGGGACTCGCTTCCAGTGAGCTTCGATGCGCTGCTTGCTGTCCGCGGACAGGGGGAGGTCGGGGTGGAGGGAAGACCACGTGTCGAGCGTGGCGCTCACGGTGGCCTTCACCACGGGCAGCACGTCGTCGGGGGAGAGCCCCAGCTTCCGGGCGAGCCGCTCGAAGCTGTCGAGGGAGACGTCCTCGAAGCGCTTGGACTTCGCGAGGTTCAGCGCGAGCACGTCATTGGGGATGTACTGGATGGTGGAGACGAGGTCGTAGGCCGGTGACAGCACGGCGCGCGTGCCATCCGGGTAGAGCAGCGACCAGTTCTTGTGGTGGGCGTCCGCGTTGCCGATGGCGACGATGAACACGAGCCGGCGCAGGAACTCGTGTAGCGCATCCAGGCCAGCGACCTTGAGGATGACGTTGGCGACGGTCTCGTAGTTGAACTTCTTGTACTTCTCGTCGGAGTACAGGCCGAGCACCTGGGCCATGTCCTCCATGTGGATGCGGCGGCCGGGCTCGGGGCGGTCGAAGCGGCGGATGGCGTAGGCGAGGTTCTCGCGCAGGGGGATTCCCTCGGGAAGTCCTTCGACTTCAGTCACCTTCACCAGCCGCATCTCGGGCACGGTGATGCCGACGGCGCGGGCCCACGTCATCATCGAGTATTCGTTCTCGGGGACGTGGTCATAGCGATTGTCCGGGAGCTTGACGATCCAATCTCCGCCGCGCCCTTCCGTGGGAAGCGTCATTCCCCGGTCCTTGCGCAGCATGGAGAACTTGAGCTGCACGCCCGCGAGCGAGAAGCGGAGGTGCTCCTCCTCCGTGGGGCCGCCGGACGACGGGGTCTCCTCGAGGGGGCCCGGCTCCACGAGGGAGAGCACACCGGAGGGACGGACGACGATGGCGCCGGGCAGGTCCTCGCCCAGCCTGGCGATGAGGAAGAACTCGCGCTGCCGGGAGACGTGCTCGCGCTCGGCGATGAGCTCGCGCAGGGGGCCTTCGGGCAGGAGGTTGGAGAAGAAGTGCGGCAGCCGCATCCGGCTCACCTGGCGGCGCGTGAGGTCGTCCTCGAAGGACTGGCCCAGCACGGGACGCGGGTAGCGCTGCCGGTACTCCTCGGAGATGACGAACTCGATGCGCTCGTCCGCGAGCAGCGTCAGCGTGCCGACGTGGACGTCACCGAGGTGGACGTCGAGGACTCCGGCCGTGGTGCTCGCGGGTTCCACGTCAGTCCTCCTCGTCGTCGACGATGAGTGATTGGAGGGAGGGACGGTCCGATTCGTCCCAGCGCGTGCGTGCCTTCAGGAAGGAAACGGTGACCGCGTTCAAGGCGTCCAGTCGCATGAGCAGGAAGTCTCGATGCTGATTCTCCTGGAGGAGCCTGATGCCTTCCAGGGTGAGGGCGTGGCTTGCGAGAGTCTCCGGGCCTGGTGTGTGTTCGGTCTGGAGCGCACCCCCGGCGTCAGTGTCTGGCTGCGGAGGGTGGAAGAGGTAGTTGGCCACCGTCAGCTGCACGAGCGGCATCGATGCGGTTTGTTGCGGCTGGAGCGTCAGCGTGTTGGGGAGGATGGGATGGAAGGCGGACCGCCCTGCTTCCTCGAGCATGGCGGCCACGTCCAACGGCGCCCCCGTCAACAGGTGCCTGGGGTGAAGCGAGAGCAGCGCATTCGCGTCGACGACTCCCATGACGGTGTCGAGGGCGAAGAATCGAAAGCTCGGGAGCTGTTGCTCCAACGGCCCTGGCCGAGCGGGGACCTGTGCCAGGAGCTCCTGGACGGTGCGCTCTTCGTCCGAGGCGTCGAACGACAGGGCGGCGCCTTGAGGGATGAGGAGATTGCTGACGGATGCAGTGGCGCGCCGCCAGAGCCAGCGGGCCAGCAGCTCGCGCGAGCGCGGCGAGGGCTCGGGATGCAGGTGGAAGAACCGGGCAAGCAGGTAGAAGGAGATGTCTTCGGGCAGGAGCAGGAGGTGCGGAATGCCCGCGTCACGCTTGAGGAAGACGATGGTGCTCTGGAGTGCCCGCTGCGTGGCCTGAAGCGTCTCCGTCAGGTCATCTTCCTCACGGAGCTGCCCCTGGAAGTCCTGGGTGAAGTCGAGTCCCCGCACCGCGAGGACCGCTCTGAGCATCATGGACTCGGTCAGCGTTCCAAAGCCGAGTGCTCGCAGGTCTTCCGCAAGTCCTTGCAGCGAAGTGGGGCGCGAACCCGCCGTGCCTCCATACAACGCATTGAAGACCTCGGTCTGGCTGAGAGGATTTCCCGCCGTATTCAGACGCTTGAAGATGATGCGAAGGGATTTCTCTTCCGCGTCTTCGACGACGTAGGCGGGAACCTGGTACTCGCGGATGGCCTTGCCGATGCGGATGGCCCGCCGCGTGTGCTCCGGGTTCTGCGCGCGTCCTGGATAGCGGTCCAGCCACTCCAGCAGCAGCTCGCTGTCCAGAACGACTCTCAGCGGCAGCCAGTGGGGGGGGGACTCACCGTTGGCTTGGGAAACGACCTCTTCCGTTTCCAGGTCGTAGAAGAGGGCGAAGCCATCAGGGGCCGCGTCCGCGGGGTGGAGCAACACCCCCGTCAACGCGGTGATGCGCTGTTGTCCGTCCACCACCCACAGCGCCTGGCTCGAGGACGGCGCGTCGATGCGCACCGGCCCGAAGCTGACGCTCGCAGCAGGCGCCTCGCGCTTCCAGAACAGCAGCGTGCCAATGGGATACCCCCGGTACACGCTGTCGAACAGGTCGCGTACATCCTCCGCCGTCCACTTCAGCGGGCGCTGGAACTCGGGGATGCGCACCTCTCCGCGCCGGACCCGGTCCAGCAGGTCCTCAATGCTGAAGGCCGTCGCTTGCGGCCGCCGCGTCAGGGTCGAGGGCATGGCTCACCTACGGACGGGCTGTAACACGGCCCCCGACAGGGCTCCTGTTTCATGTCTGGCCGCGTTGATCAGGTTGTTTGCACTCAGAGAATGCTGCCCATTGAAGCCCCGCAAACACTCCGGGTGTAAAGTTCCCGCAATTTGGAACCAAATCTGTTCGTTTGTGCGCCTGGAGGGGGAGGGTGCTTGACGCTCGCTCGAAGGGCCTTCAGAGTGCCTGACACGTTTCCTCTTCGGAGTGAGACGCGGCGGCGGTGAATGCCTCCCCCAAAAGCAGCACCGCCGTGGAAGTCCCAGTTGAGCCCCGCGCGCCGCGTTCCCCCTCTCGGCGCGCGGTGGCCCCTGGGATTCCCAAGCTCCTCGCACCCCCGCTTCCCGGCCAGCCGTCATTTGCGCACACCGTGCGCGAAGGCCATCTCGCTTGCGAGCACCCGGTGACTTGCGGAGAGTGGGCGCCTCCTTGGAGGTCCCCTTGCCCGTCGCTTCCTTCGTCCTGCCTGCCTCCCTCGCGCTCCAGCTCCTCTCGGGCGCGGCGCCGGCCGTTGCCGCGAAGCCCACCCTCCCTCCGCCCATGCGTCCCCCGGCCGCCTTCATCAAGCCCGCCGCGCCCGCGTATGCACAGGCCACCGCGGACCAGCTCATCGGCCCCGCGCTCACGCAAGGCCAGGCCTACGCGCGCCTCGCCGAGCTCACCGACGGCATCGGCCCGCGCCTGTCCGGCACCGAGGCCGCCGAGGCCGCCGTGCAGTGGGCCGTGCGCAGCTTCAAGGCCGACGGGGTCAAGGTGTGGACCGAGCCCGTCAAGGTGCCGCGCTGGGTCCGCGGCGAGGAGCGCGGCGAGGTGCTCGCCTCGGAGCGCACGCGCGGACACCCGCTCACGCTGCTCGCCCTGGGCGGCAGTCCGCCCACCGCCCCCGAGGGCCTCACCGCCGAGGTGGTGGAGGTGACGTCGCTCGACGCGCTGGCCGCGCTCGGTGACTCCGTGAAGGGGAAGATTGTCTTCTTCAACCACACCATGTCCGTGGCCGCCGACTACGGCCGCTTCGCCGGGCTGCGAGGCCGTGGGCCCGCCGCCGCCGCCAAGGCCGGCGCCGTGGGCGCGCTGGTGCGCTCGCTGGCCACCGCGTCCCTGCGCACGCCGCACACCGGCTCCACACGCTTCGAGGACGGCGAGGCGCGCATCCCCGCCGCCGCCATCACCACCGAGGAAGCGGACCAGCTCCACCGCATGCTCGCGGGCGGTTCCGTGCGCGTGAAGCTGGTGCTCGGCTGCTCCGAGCTGCCCGACGCGGACTCCTCCAACGTCATCGCCGAGATTCGCGGCCGCGAGAAGCCGCAGGAAATCGTCCTCATCGGCGCGCACCTGGACTCGTGGGACGTGGGCACCGGCGCGCATGACGACGGCGCCGGCGTGGTCATGGTGATGGAGGCCGCGCGCCTCATCGCGAAGCTGCCCAAGGCACCGAGCCGCACCGTGCGCGTGGTGCTCTTCATGAACGAGGAGAACGGCCTGCGCGGTGGGCGTGCGTACGCGGAGGCCCACGCCGCGGAGTTGTCCAAGCACGTGGGCGCGATGGAGATGGACTCCGGCGGTGGCCGGCCCATGGGCATCAGCCTGCGCGCGGGCGCGGGCGGCCAGGACCTGGTGCGCCCGTGGCTGACGCCGCTGGTGGCGCTGGGCGCGTCCAACTTCTCCACGCGCGAGGCGGGTGGCGCGGACATCAGCCCCATGGTTTCCGCGCGCGTGCCCTTCTTCGGTGTGGAGGTGGACAGCAGCCGCTACTTCGACGTGCACCACACCATGGCGGACACGCTGGACAAGGTGGACCCGCAGGACCTGGCGCGCAGCACCGCCGCGGTGGCGTGGCTGACGTACGCGCTCGCGGAGATGCCGGGCACGCTCGTGCGTCCGGAGCCTCCCGCGCCGCCCTCCGGTGCGCCCGCGGCGATGCCGCCGAAGGCCTCGGCGCACTGAAGTCCCGGTCCTCCCGGCATTCCGGGAGGCGCCTGCCTGCCTGGCTCCCCTGAGCCGGCCCGCATCGCTCGCACGCGGGTCGGTTCGGTGGAACAATGAGGCAGTTCTGGCGGCGGTCTCCGTCGGGTTGGGGGCCACCGTGACAGCGAATGCCGGAGACTCGCGGATGATGCGCGGACAGCAGACCGTAACGGGCCCGGACGTCGCGGGATGGCTCGTGTCGGAAGCGCGGAGCGTGGAGAGCCCGGCCGTGCTGCTCGAGGGCCTCTGCCAGCGTCTGCTCGCGCAGGGCGTCCCGCTGGCCCGCGCGTCCATCTCGCTGTTCACCCTGCACCCGCTGTTGCACGCCCGCAGCCACCGCTGGCGCCCCGGACAGCGGGCCTCCACGGACATGCACCCGCACGGGCTCCAGCACCTGCCCGGCTTCGCGCTCAGCCCCTTCAAGTCGCTGCTCGACGGCTCGCCCGGCATCCACCGCCGCCTGGAGGAACCGCCCGCGCCGGATGACTTCCCGATGTTCGCCGAGCTGCGCGCGGACGGCCTCACCGACTACCTCGCGCTGCCGGTGTGCTTCAGCGATGGCGCGCGGCACGCCGTCTCCTGGGCCACCTCCGTGCCCGGCGGCTTCTCGGACGCGCACCTCACGCTGCTCCATGGGCTGCACCCGCTGCTGGCGCTCGTGCTGGAAGTCCTCGCGCGCAAGGACATGACGGGCGTGTTGCTGGACACGTACCTGGGCCGCGACACGGGCCGGCGCATCCTCCAGGGGCAGATCCGCCGGGGCGACGGCGAGACGACCTCCGCCGTCATCTGCCTGAGTGATTTGCGCAGCTTCACCGCGCTGTCGGACGCCCTTCCGCGCGACGTGGTGTTGGAGCTGCTCAACGCGTACTTCGAGACCATGGTGGGCGCCTTCCACGCGCACGGCGCGGAGGTGCTCAAGTTCATGGGCGACGCGGTGCTCGCCATCTTCCGCATCGACGCGGCCTCGCCGGTGGAGGAGCGCTGCGAGGCCGCCGCGCGCACCATCCGCGAGGCCGTGGCCGCCAGCACCCGCGACAACGCCGAGCGCCTCCGCAAGGGCCTGCCTGCCTACGAGTTCGGCGCCGCGCTCCACGTGGGCGACGTCATGTACGGCAACATCGGCGCGACGGACCGGCTGGACTTCACCGTCATCGGCCCGGCCGTGAATCTCGCCAGCCGCATTGGCGGGCTGTGCGCCTCACTCAACGAGCCCGTGCTCCTGTCCGAGGCCTTCGTCTCGAACTTCCGGGGCGGCACGAGAGACCTGGGCCAGCACGCGCTCAAGGGTGTGGGGATGCCCGTGCGCATCTACTCGCTCGCGGCCACCGCCGACTCCCAGGCGCTCACCGCCGCCTGAGTCACTCCGCCGGCGCGGGCCCGCGTCCCCGCCGCAAGGGCTGCTCCGGAAGGAAGAGCGTCACCAGGAACGCCAGCAGCGCGATGAGGATGGCGACGCGGTACACGGCCGACACGCCGCGCGTGAAGGACTCCTTCATCGCCTGGTGGGCCCGGTCCACCGACTCCAGCGCGCGTGCCTCCTCCGCATCCACTCGCGCACGCTCCGCCTCTCCCACCTCGCGGCGCTCGGTGGCGAACTCCGTGCGCAGGCGTGCCTTCACCGCCTCGCCCTGGAAGCCCTCGCCCGGCGCGCTGTCCTCGCCGCTCGCTCCCGGCACCGTCACCGCGACCTGGGCCCGTACCGACTCCGGCAGTCCCGCGGTCGCTTCGGGCAGACGCGTGCCGAGCTCGCGTGACAGCGTGGCCGCGAATACCGTGCCCAGCAGCGCCACGCCCAGCGTCATCCCGAGCTGCCGGAAGAACGTCGCCGCCGACGTGGCCACGCCAATGCGCTGCGGAGGCACCGCGTTCTGGATGGCCATCGTGTAGAGCGGAATCGACGGCCCCAGGCCCAGGCCCACCAGCACCATCTTCGCCGTCACCTCGGCCTGGGTGGACTCGGGCGTCAGCGTGAAGCCCATCACCGCGAAGCCCACCATCAGCAGCCCGAGCGAGACGAGCAGCAGCACCTTGTACCGCCCCAGCTTCGCCACCAGTTGTCCGCTGAGGACGTTGCCCGCCACCACGCCCAGCGTCAGCGGCATGATGGTCAGCCCCGAGCGCGTCGCCGACAGCCCCACCACGTTCACCATGAACAGGGGCAGGAAGACGACGCCCGACAGGAACGCCGCGCCGATGATGAACACCGCCACGTTCGCCGTGCTGAAGGCCCGCAGGCGGAACAGCTTCAAGTCGAGCAGTGGCTCCCTGGCGCGCGTCTCCACCCGGAGGAACAGCGCCGTGCCCACCCCGGCCAGCGCGAGCAGGCCCAGGATTCGCCACGAGCCCCACGCCCAATCCCCGCCGCCACTCCGCCCCAGGCTCAGCGCCAGCAACAGTGGCACCACCGCCAGCGCGAGCGAGCCCGCGCCGCGCAGGTCCAGCCCTCCGCGTGCCACGCCCGGAGGCCGCAGCTTCGGCATGCGCAGCAGCACGAGCGACAGCGCGACCACGCCCACCGGCAGGTTGATGAAGAACACCCAGTGCCAGCCGAAGTGGTCGGTGATGAAGCCGCCCACCAGCGGGCCCACCACGCTCGACAGGCCGAACACGGCGCCGAAGAGGCCCTGGTACTTTCCGCGCTCGCGAGGCTCGAAGAGGTCCGCCACCACTGCGAGCGCCGCGGTGAAGAGCGCCGCGCTGCCCAGCCCCTGCACCGCGCGGAAGATGATGAGCGCCACCGTGGACCGGGCCGCCCCGCACAGGAAGCTGCCCGCGAGGAAGATGAGGATGCCCACCGCCAGCACCGCGCGCCGGCCCAGCAAATCCGACAGCTTCCCCCACACCGGCACCATCATCGTGGACGCCACCATGTACGCCGTGGTGAGCCACGCGTAGAGCGACGCGGGGATGTGCAGGTCCGCCTGGATGGACGGCCCCGCTGTCGCGACAATCGTCTGGTCCAACGCCGCGAGCAGCAGCCCGAGCAGCGCCCCCAGCATCGTGAAGACCTTCTGTGCACGGGTGAACGCGGGCAGCGCGGCGGACAGGGCGTCGGCGGAGGTTGTGGCGGCGGACGGAGCCATGTGGCGCGAAGGTCGCCCGGGACACGGGCGCCGGGAGCAAAGGTGGGGATGCTCCCGGCCGAGGCCAATCACCCCGAACGGCAGGCTGCTCGTCTGCCTCTCCAGTCGTGGGGAGCGAGCCGCCCGGTCCTTCACCGTCGCAACCCCCTCGTGGATTTTCCGTACACGGGCGGCGGTGACGGACGTCGCACGAGAGGGGCTCGCGGCGCTCGATGCCCTTCATGCCGCAAACATCTGGAAGGCACGGCCCCGAGTGCGCGTAACTTGCCGCACGCGTCGCGCAGCACGGCCGGGCCTCGTGCGACGTTCTCCACGTGACACACGAGGACCGCTTCCATGCGACCTTTTCGAGCACTCATCCTCTCTACGCTCCTGGCGGCGACGCTCACCGCCTGCCCGGACGACCCCGACCCCACCCCCGATGCCGGAACCGATGCCGGCATCCCCGATGACGCCGGAGCGCCGGATGCCGGTGAGCCGGATGCCGGCGAGCCGGACGCCGGCGAGCCGGACGCCGGAGCGCCGGATGCCGGCGAGCCCGACGCCGGTGAGCCCGACGCCGGGCCCGGGGATGCGGGCCCGGTGCTCTCCGATGTCCCCCGGTGGGAAGTGAAGTTCGACCCCGGGTACACGGCGGGCTGCTTCGGCCGCTCCGTGGCGCTGGGGGACCTGAATGGCGATGGCCAGAAGGACCTGGTGGTCGCCGCGCCGCCGTGCCTCACCACCACGAGAGACCCGGGCCGCGTGTCCATCTTCGCGGGCGAAGCGCCGTACTTCACGAAGCAGCCCCTCACCACGGTGATGAACTGGCGCAACGCCAGCGCGGCCACCCGGGGCAACCAGATGGTGGTGTCCACCGGCAACGTGGACGGAGACGCATACGCGGACGTGCTCGTCGCCGGTCAGTACGGCGCGCTCGTCTTCAAGGGCCGCGCGGACCTGTCGCAGGTATTCGCGGAGCCGCTGTTCGTGGTGCCGGGCGGGGGCGTCTACAACAACGCAGTGCTCGCGGACGTCAACGGGGATGGGCTCGATGACGTGGTCAGTCTGCGGCAGACCCTGGTGTCCGTGTTCCGCGCCACGCCCGGCGCGGAGACGGGGCCCTTCACGCTGCAGACCCGCACGAACAACCTCTTCTCCACCAGCGTGCGGCGGGTGGGGGACCTCACCGGCGACGGCGCGGCGGACGTCATCCTCATCAGCGGGGACACCTACGGCCTCTTCCGCGGGTGCAAGGCGGACAGCGCGTACCCGTGTGATGGCTCGCTCTCGACGGGGCCCACCTGGAGCGTGGTGTCCCGCACCATGTCCCTCCTCTCCGACATGAACGGCGACGGGAAGCCGGAGCGCTTCCAGAGCCCGGGCGGTGGCTCGATGAACCTCCACCTGTCGGATGCGCAGGCGCAGGGAGGCTATGCGGCCACGCCCATCTGGTCGGCGATGGCGGACCCGGTCTTCTCGCTGCTCGGCTCGACCGCGGCCACCGTGTCGGTGGGGGACCTGGACGGAGACGGCCATCGCAACGACTTCGTGATGGGCGCGGACGGCCGGCTCTACTTCTTCTCCCCGGCACAGGCGGTCTCCGCCGAGCTGAAGCCCGTCTGGGCCTGGCCTCGCGCGGACAGCCTGCCCTCCGGGTACGAGGGCTTCCACCGCTTCGCCGTGCTGGCGCCGGGCGACCTGGACGGCAATGGCTTCGATGACCTGGTGGTGGGCGCGGCCCCGCCGGCCGGCCTCGTCTCGGGCCCCGCCGGACGCGTGGCCATCTACGGCGGGGGCTCGGTGCCCGCCACGCCCACGGCCCCGCCGCACCTGCCCGCGGTGTCGGCGTGCAACCTCCAGCTGGACCCGGAGAACGGCAAGCCGGACCTCACCGTGGACGCGGACGTGCTGGCGCGCTCGCTGTACGTGGAGCGTCGCACCTTCGCCGCGGACGCGTGCGAGGTGCTGGAGGGCTGCGTGGCAGCCGGCGGTGAGCGGCGCCTGCTGCGCTTCAGCACCTCCATCGTCAACCTGGGCAGCGCAATCGCCAGCGTGCCCAACGTGGACGAGCGGCCGGACCTCTACGTCTTCGACGAGTGCCACGGGCACGACCACCTGACGAACTTCGCCGGGTACGCGCTGCGCGACGCGCAAGGGCACGACGTCGTCCAGGGCCGCAAGCAGGGCTTCTACCTGGTGGACTACCACCGCCAGTGCTCGGACGCCGCGCCCTTCCTCCTCGCCGCCGAGCGGATGAGCATCTCCCCCGGCTGGTCGGACATCTACCTCGCGGACATCCCCTGCCAGTGGATTGACATCACCGACCTCACCGACGGCGCGTACACGTTCCGCGTGGGCGTGGACGAGCAGGACATCATCGAGGAGGGCACCGCCCACTCCAACGAGGCGAAGCTGAACGTCCGCATCCAGGGGGACTCCGTCTCCGTGCTCCCCTGAGCCGCGGAGAGCCGAAGCCTGTCCGGTGGACCGGAGCGTCCGTCCTGCTCCGGTCCCCAGCACTTCACCGCACGCAGTCCCACACGAGAGGAGCGGCCATGCCGTCATCACACCGAGCACTGGCCGCCGTGTCCCTGCTGTTCGCGCGGGTGGACGGGTCGGACCTCCTCGAGGAGGAAAGCGTTCATCCCAACGAAGTGTTCGTCCACATGTCGCTGGAGGGCGACACGGCCACCGTCCTTCCGTAATCCTGCGGGGCGTATGAGCCCTCCCGAGCGCCCGCTGTACCTGGACCACAATGCCACCACCCCCGTCGACGCGGAGGTGGTGGACGCGATGCTGCCGTACCTGCGCGAGGAGTTCGGCAATCCCTCCAGCGGGCACCCCTACGGCCGTAGGGCCCGCGCCGCGCTGGAGGAGGCCCGCGCGAAGGTGGCGGCCCTCATCGGCGCGAAGCCCGGGGACATCCTCTTCACCTCGGGTGGCACCGAGGCCAACAACCTCGCCATCCGCGGCACCACCGAGGCCCGCGCGGAGCGGCGGCACGTCCTTACCTCCGTGATTGAGCACCCCGCTACGAAGCTGCCCTGCGACACGCTGGAGTGGCGGGGCTGGCGCGTGACGTGGCTGCCGGTGGACGCGGACGGGCGCGTGCGCGTGGAGGACGCGGCGCGCGCCCTGGACGCGGCGGGCGCGGACACCGCGCTGGTGACGCTGATGCACGCCAACAACGAGACGGGCGTCCTCCAGCCGGTGGCCGAAGTGGCGGCACGGGCCCACCGCCACGGCGCCACCGTGCACACGGATGCGGCGCAGTCGGTGGGCAAGGTGCCGGTGGACGTGGAGGCGCTCGGCGTGGACCTGCTCACGCTGGTGGGCCACAAGCTGCGCGCCCCCAAGGGCGTGGGCGCGCTGTACGTGCGGCCGGGCACACCGCTGCGGCCCTTCGTGCTCGGCGGCGGGCAGGAGCGGGGCCTGCGGCCGGGGACGGAGAACGTGCCCTACGCCGTGGCCCTGGGCGCCGCGTGTGAGTTGGCCCGCGTGAGGCTGGCGCGGGGCACCGCGGCCCAGGTGGCGCTGCGCGAGCGACTGTGGGAACGGTTGCGCGCGGAGGTGCCAGGGCTGGCGCTGAACGGCCATCCCACCGAGCGGTTGCCCAACACCCTCAACGTGCGCTTCCCGGGAGTGCGGGGCACCGACGTGCTGGCGGCGGCGCCGGAGGTGGCGGCGTCCACCGGCTCGGCCTGCCATGAGGGCGGCGAGTCCGCCTCACCGGTGCTGCGCGCCATGGGCCTCCCCGAGCCCGAGGCCCTGGGCGCGGTGCGCCTGTCCCTGGGGCCCGACACCACCGGCGAGCAGGTGGACCGGGCGGCGGCGGCGCTGGTGGCCGCGTGGCGGAAGGTGGCCGGGCGCTGAGTCCTGGTGCATTCCGGGGGCCCGACTTCTCCGGAGATCCCGTGGGCCGGGTGACGGCCGCGTGGCGGAGGGTGGCCGGACGCCGGGGCCCGGGGTGTCCTACCCTGGGAATCCTCCTCTGCGTGAAGCGGATCCGGACCCCGGGCATTTGCCCTGGGGAATGCCGCATGCAATCACCCGTTGGCTGGCGCGTAGCCAGGGTGCCCGCCGGGAGTGTGTGCTCGGGGCGCAACGGAGTACCGGCGGAGAGGGTTACACGTGAGCTTCCGGGTCGATGTGTGGGAGGGCGGGCGGATTGCCCTGTTCTCGCTCCGTTCCAATCGCCTGCGGACGGTGCTGACGACGGTGGGCATTGGCGTGGGCGTGTGCACGTTGCTGGCCATCGTCGGCATCATCCAGGGCATCAACCGCTCCTTCGACGACCAGCTCTCCCAGATTGGCGCCAACACGCTGCAGATCTCCAAGTTCCCGTGGACGATGGGCGGCAACTGGTGGGAGTACCGCAACCGCAAGGACCTGTCCGCGGACCTGGTGGGCCCCATCGTCGCCGCGTCCGAGCACGTGCTGGCCGCCGCGCCCATCTACTTCGACCGCGTGGAGGGCCGCTTCCTGGACCGGAAGATGGCCTCGGTGACGATTGTCGGCACCACGCCGGACTACTCCACCGTGTCCTCTTTCGTCGTGGACAGCGGGCGCTTCCTCACCGACGCGGACCTGGACCAGCGCTCCTCGGTGGCCGTCATCGGCGCGGAAGTCGTCCGCTCGCTCTTCCCCAGCATCAACCCCATCGGCCACCGCATCCTCCTGGAGGGCAAGCCCTACCGCGTGGTGGGGACGCTGGAGGCCAAGGGCACCATCCTCGGAGAGAACCAGGACCTGGTGGTGATGGTGCCCTACCGCACCTTCCTCTCTCACTTCGGCAAGCGGCAGTCGCCCAACATCGCGGTGGCGGTGGACTCGCCGGACCACGTGCTCGACGTGCAGGACGCGATTACCCCTGTGCTGCGCCGCGAGCGCAACACGCCCCCCGAGCTGGGGGACGACTTCGCCATCAACCGGCCGGAGCAGCTGGCCAACATGTACAAGCAGCTCACCGGCGCGCTCTACGGCGCGGCCACGGGCGTGGGCTTCATCACGCTGCTGGTGGGCGGCATCGGCATCATGAACATCATGCTGGTGTCGGTGCGCGAGCGGACGCGGGAGATTGGCGTGCGGCGGGCGCTGGGCGCGCGCAAACGCACCATCATCCTCCAGTTCCTGATGGAGGCCTCGAGCGTGTCCGCGCTGGGCGGCACCATCGGCACGCTGGCGGGGCTGGGGCTGGCGTACACGGTGTCGATGATTACGCCGCTGGCTGCGGCGGTGCAGCCGCTCACCGTCGTCTTCGGCGTGGGCTTCGCGGCCACGGTGGGGTTGCTGTTCGGCATCTGGCCGGCGGCGCGGGCGGCGAACCTGGACCCGGTGGAAGCGCTCCGCCACGAGTGACGGGAGAGGGCGGCGATGAACGCAATCTGGGACACCCTGCGGCTGGCTTTCGGGACGTTCGTCTCGAATCCGCTGCGCTCCTTCCTGACGCTGCTGGGCATCGTCATCGGCGCCACCACGGTGGTGGCGATGATGGGGCTCATCGAGGGCCTGCGGAACCAGGTGAACGAGAGCCTGTCCGAGCTGGGCACCAACTGCTTCCAGGTGCAGCGGCTGCCCTTCGGCGGTCAGCTCACTCCGGCGCAGCTGGCGCGGCGGCCGCGGTTCACCGACGCGGACCTGGAGGCCATCCGTGAGCTGCCGTCGGTGCTGACGGCGGCGGGGGAGGACTCGAAGGGCGGGTTCAAGGTGTCCACGTCGCTGCGCGAGTCGCGGGCCAACGTGAGCGTCTGGGCGGGCACGCCGGAGTACTTCCAGACGAACTCGGTGTCCATCCACGCGGGACGGGCCTTCACGGACACGGAGTTCCTCGACCAGCGGCGCGTGGTGGTGATTGGCCAGGACCTGGCGGACACGCTGTTTCCCGGCCTGGAGCCGCTGGGGCAGACCCTTCGCATGCAGGGGCGCAGCTTCCTGGTGATTGGGACGCTCAAACGCAAGGGCGGCTTCCTGGGCGGAGGCAGCCAGGACAACAACGTGATGATGCCGCTGACGGTGTTCCGTCAGTTGTTCGGCGTGCGGGACTTCCGGGTGAGCATCCAGGCGAACTCGGCGGAGGTGGTGCAGCGCGCGCAGGACGAGGTGACGCTGTTGATGCGGCGGCGCCACGCGCTGAAGCCGATGGAGGAGGACGACTTCTTCGTGTTCTCCAACGAGAGCGCCACGGAGATGTTCAACAACATCTCGCAGGTCATCTCGGTGGCGAGCTTCGGCGTGTGCCTGCTGTCGCTGCTGGTGGGCGGCATCGGCATCCTGAACATCATGCTGGTGGCCGTGACGGAGCGGACGCGGGAGATTGGCATCCGCAAGGCGCTGGGCGCGAAGAAGCGGCGCATCCTCGCGCAGTTCGCCACCGAGGCGGTGGTGCTGTCGCTGACGGGCGGCGTGCTCGGCGTGGGGATGGGCGTGGGGCTCGCGCAGCTGGCGAGGTGGGTGATTCGGCTGCCCACGGAGGTGCCCTTCTGGGCGGTGGCGCTGTCGCTCGCGATGAGCTGCGGCGTGGGACTGGCCTTCGGCATCTACCCCGCCGCGCGCGCGGCGAAGCTGGACCCCGTGGAGGCCATGCGGACGGAGTAGGGCACCGGCCGTGGACGCGTACCGGACGACTACGGACGCGGGCCACCGCCGGCCCACTGGTAGCCCAGCGTCGCTCCCGCGCCGATGAAGCCCAGCCCGATGAGCTGACGCTCGGTCTTCAGTCGGGCGCTCGGCCCGGCCAGCTTCAGCAGCACGCCGTGCGCTGCCACGCCCAGCAGCGCCCCCACCGCCGCGCCTCCCAGCGCACCGAGGTACGCGTCGCCGCGGTCCCTGCTTCCACCGAAGGCCAATTCGCCCAAGCCCCACGTGCCCAGCGCGGCCAGCGGCGGCGTCAGCACGAGCCCCGCGCCGAACGCCGTCACCTCCAACTCCGTCCAGCGCCCACCGCCCGGCGTGGCGGGCCGGAAGAAGAGGAGGTGGGCCGGCACGGAGCCCAGGAGCATGCCCGCCGCTGTCTCCGATGCGGTGGCGGTCAGCCGCGTGTCTCCACCCACGCGGGTCGCGGCCCAGATGCCTCCGAGCGGCAGCAGCGTCAGTCCCCCGTGCGCCACCCAGGCCCCGGTGGAGAGCGGCACGTCCTCCCCGTTCGACTGCACGGGCACGCCGCTCATTCCGGGCAGCCGCGTGCCGTCCTGGCCAGAAGACGGAGACGCCGCGAGCGGCGGTGCAGCCGCGGGTGTCGAGGTGTCGCCCGCCGTGTCCGTGTCCGGCTCCGGCGCCGCGGTGGAGTCCGATGCGGAAGCCTCCTGCGAGAGCCCCAGGGCCTTCGCGTTCCGCCGCAGCGGTGCGTCGGAGGCCGCGTGGGCCAGGGGTGCCAGCAGGCACCCGAGCAACATCAGGGACACGGAAGAAGACATGGGCACACAGGGGCCACACGTCCTCCGGTCCGGAGCACGGTGGGGGACAACGGTGCGCACGCCCCGCGCGGGCTTCCACCCCCCCACGTCCAGATGTTGTCGGCCGGACGCTGTCCTCCGACCGGTGCGTGATGGAGGGCAGGTGCGCTCGTGCACCCGCGGCATTAGCTTCCGGCGGTGAAGCTGGCCTGGCTCGTGCTCGGCGCGTTGTTCGTCACCGGGTGCTCGTACCCCAACCACCGTCATGACCTGCGCCTGCGCGCGCTGCCGGAGGGCGACCCCGAGGCCCGCTCGCTCGCCTTCTATCAGTCGCTCGGCGTGGCGCTGGAGCCGGGCCACCGCGTGGACCTGGTGGAGAACGGCCACATCTTCGACGCCATCGAGCGGGAGATTCGCGCCGCCCGCACCAGCATCAACATCGCCAGCTACATCTGGCGCCCGGGGGTGCCGTCGGACCGGCTGTTGCGCGCCATCCAGGAGCGCCAGCCCGGCGTCGCCTGCCGCGTGCTCGTGGACCCGCTGGGCAGCGTCAACTTCGAGTCCGTGGGGCTCACGCTCGCGAAGGCCGGCTGCGAGGTGCGCACCTTCCGGCCCATCCAGGGGTCCATCTCCTCGTTCGACCCGAACCGCATCAAGATGCGCATGCACCGCAAGCTGGTGGTGCGCGACGGCGAGGTGGGGCTCACCGGCGGCTGGGGCATCTGGAAGAGCTGGCTCGGGGACGCGGACGGGCCGGACTCGTGGAGGGACCTCGCCGTGCGCGTGGAGGGCCCCGCCGCGCGCGAGATGCAGGTGGCCTTCGCGCAGAACTGGCAGGAGGCGGGCGGAGACTTCCTCCCGGCCAGCGACTTCCCCGCGCCGCTGTATGTGGGCGAGGCCCGCGCGGGCTTCGTCGCCAGCACCAACAACCGTTTCATGTCCAACGCGCGGCGGATGACGCTGCTCACCATCGCCTCGGCTCGGCGGCGGCTGTGGATTGCGAACTCGTACTTCATCCCCTCCGAGGCCATCAGCGACATGCTCATCGAGAAGGTGAAGCAGGGCGTGGACGTGCGGGTGCTGGTGCCCGGGCGGCACCATGACATCGACCCGGTGCACGCGGCGCAGCGGTCCTCGTATGCGCGGCTGCTCGAAGGGGGCGTGCGCATCTGGGAGTACGAGCTGTCGATGATGCACTCCAAGACGATGCTCGTGGACGACTCGCTGTCCGTCGTCGGCTCCACCAACCTGGACCCGCTGGCGCTGGGCAGCTCGGAGGAGTGCTCGGTGGTGGTGGACGACGCGGGGTTGGCGGCCGGGCTCGCCGCGGCGTTCGAGAAGGACCTGGGCCACTCCCACGAAATCCACTGGAGCGGGTGGAAGCGGCGCGGGGTGCTCCAGAAGCTGGTGGACCAGCTCCCCTGGTTCATCAGCGACTATCTCTGAGTCAGGGTGGCATGCCGCGGCGCGGCGGTGGAGCCCCGTTTCCGCATGCGGCGGCGGAAGAAGGAGCGTGTTAGAGCCCGGGGCATGGAGACCCAGAACGTGGCGGAGCGGGCCCTCATTCGCGAGGCACGGGCCGAGGATGACCCGGCGGTCGGTGACCTGCTGGTGGAGGCCTTCATCACGCAGTACGCGAAGAAGCTGCCGGACGTCGTCTACACGGAGGAGCGCAAGCGCGAGCTGCGGGACGTGGCCTCGCGCCGGAAGGTGGCCTCGGTGCTGGTGGCGGAGGTGGACGGGGAGATTGCCGGGACGGTGGCCCTGTTCCCCCCGGGCGCGCCGGGCTCGGAGGCGTGGCTGCCGAACGCGGCGGACCTGCGCGGCCTGGCCACCGCCGTGCGCTACCACGGCACCGGGCTGGCCCGGCCGCTGCTCGACGCGGCCGAGGACCTGGCGCGCAAGTGGGGAATGGACGCGATATGCCTCCACGTCCGCAAGGGCGCGGACGGCGTCGCGCGCATGTACATGAAGCGCGGCTACGTGCGCGAGCCGTCGGGTGACATGGACCTGCCCTCCGTGTTCCTCACGGCATACGCGCTTCGACTCAAGGCGTGACGCATCACAGGCCGAGCGCGCTCATGGGCACGCGGTAGATGTCACCCGTGCCCTTGCCGATGCCCACGAGCGCGGCGTCGTTCCTCGGGTGGTCGAACCTCGCGCCCAGGTCCACGTCACCGGCATGCGGCCGGTTGCTGCTGAAGTAGAGCCACTTCCCGTCCGGGGAGACGCTCTGGTTGAAGTCCCTGTCGGGTGAGTTGATGCCGCCACCGAGCAGCCGGGCCTTCTCCCATCCACCTCCCGGAAGTCTCTGACTGACGTACAGGTCATAGCTACCGACGCCATCCGCGCGACGGAGCGCGCTGAAGAGGAGGTAGCGCTCATCCGGGGCAATCCACGGTTCGACCTCGGCCGCGCGGGTGTTGATGGCGTCTCCGAGGTTCTCCGGAGGTTGATACACGCCGTCCACGAGGCGGGAGACCCACAAGTCACTGTCACCGTGTGTTCCCGGGCGCTCGGCGCCGAAGTACAGGTTCCCATTGGCGGCCACGGCGGGGGACCACTCGTCGGTGTTCGCGTCGTTCACCGGCGAGGGGAGGCGGGTGGCCTCGCCCCACTCGTCGTCCGCCTGGAGCGAGGCGACCCAGAGGTCGTGCGTCGCGCGCGCGGCCGTCTCCCCCGGGTGGGGACGGTTGGAGATGAAGAACACGCTCCTGCCATCGGGAGCGATGTGCGGATCCGCGTTGCTCCACTCGGTCGCGAAGCGGGGCTTCACGGGCGTGGACCAGTGCCCGTCTTCACCGAGCCGCGTCTCGAAGATTTCGTATTGCTCGAACTGCTCGTCCGCGCGGCAGAAGAGCACGCGCTTCTGGTCTGGAGAGAAGGCGAGGAAGAAGTCCCACGCGCCGGTGGTGAAGAGGCCGGCCCCGTAGATTTCGGGGGCATGCGTTTCGCGTGGAGTCCGGCTGGAGGATGCGTGGCAGCCGACGAGCAGGGCGCTCAGCACCAGCGAGGTGAGCAGAGGGTGTTGGGGCATGGGTTGTAAGCCTCCTGAGGCGCGTTGCAGTAGCATCCGGATGTGGCGCGAAACTTGGGGAATGTTGCGGCGGTGCCGGTCCTTCCCGTCAGGCCGTGCGGGATGCATCTGCTCGCGGAGGACGAGACGTTCAGTGCGTGGGATTGCGTCTGCCACAAGGGCGCGCGCAGCACCGTCTCCGAGGGTGAGCATCCCCGCGTCCACATCAGCGTCACCCTTGCCGGCGTCTTCCATGCCCGGTCGAGCCGGGGCGAGGTGCTGTCGAGCCCGGGCTCGCTGCTGCTCGGGAATGCCACCGACGGGTACGCGTATCGGCATGTCGATGACGGCGGGGACCGCTCCGTCGTCTTCGACTACGCGGAGTCGTTCCTCGACGAGGTGGGCGGCTCGCTCGGCGTCCGGCTTCGCGACACGCGGGCCTTCGGACGCGCCAGCATTCCGGCCTCCGCGGCCTCCGCGGATGCGGTGGTCCTCGCGCACCGGGCCCTGTGCACCGGCGAGCCGGAGGTGGTGCGCGAGGCCGCGCTCACGGTGGCAGCCGTCGCGTTGACGGAGGACCGGGGCGGCGCCTATTCCGTGACGGCGCCGACCTCAGCGCAGGAGCGCCGGGTCGCGAAGACGCTGCGGTATGTCGAGGCGCACAGCGCGGATGATTGCTCTCTCGACACGCTGGCCGCGCACGCGGGGCTGAGCCGCTTCCACTTCCTGCGCGTCTTCCAGGCGATGACGGGGCAGACGCCGCGTCAGTTCGTCATCGCCACCCGGTTGCGGATGGCGGCGACCTCCCTTCGCGCGACACGCACGCCCATCACCGAGGTCGCGCTGGAGGCGGGCTTCGGGGACCTGTCGCACTTCACGACGAGCTTCGCGCGGGCCTTCGGTGTCTCGCCGCGCGCGTACCGGAAGCGGCACGGGCGCGGAGGGGACTGACCGGGAGGATGCTGGTTGCACCTGCCATGCCTGCTGCGCGCCGCCGGGCCCGTCCACGTCCCAGGTCAGCTTCGCAGGCCGACGAGGCGCTCGGCTTCCTCGCGGAGCGCGGCCGTCGCCTCGGCGACCGTGCCCGCCGTCCCGTCGCGCGCGAGCATCCAGTCGTCCTGGAGCTGGCACCACGGATGGTGTCCCTCCCGGACGTCATGGCGCGACAAGGCGTACAGCTCGTCGACGAACGCATCGGGCGTGATGCGGCCCGCGAGGAACCCGCGAGCGAGCGGTCGCGCCATCATGCGGACCATGGAGGAGCGGTCCGGCATGGGCAGCCCGAGCTCCCGGAGCATGCGCTGGATGAGGCTCTCCAGCTCCCAGGCGTTCGTCTCGCCGGAGAGCCCCGCCAGCATGCGCAGTGCCGGCGAGTCGAGCCCTGCCTCCATCGCGCGGACCGCCGCGTCGGACAGGTCGGCACTGCTCGCGCCGCCGACGAAGTACGTCGCGAGCAGGTCCACCACGGGCTCGGGAAGGGAGTCGGTCATCCGCGCAGCGGCAACACGAAGGCGAGCTGGAACCGCGTGCCGGCGTGCTCAGGCCGGACGGTGGCGCTGACCTGGACGCCCCGGCCGTTGTCGGTGTTGACGAGCTCGGCGCGGACCTGGCCGTTCTCGGTGGCGCCCCGGAAGAGGAAGACCTCCGCGGCCTGGGCGAAGATGGCGGAGACCTCGTCGTTGCCGGAGCCGGGAGGGAGCTGATCTCTCACCCAGGTGGCGAAGCGGACGATGCGGCCGGTGAGCAGCTGCGCGGGCAGCGGCACCGCGTAGCCGCCGCCGTACACCGTGGGCGCGGCGGCCAGCAGCACCGCGTCCGCGTTGCGCCCGCTGCCCAGGCCGAGGATGCCCCGCTCCTCCAGACGCCCCTGCGCGCGGATGGGGAGGAACAGCTCGGTGGGGATGCCCAGGCCCTTGTCGCGGCCGGAGGGCAGCTCCCACGTCGTCGGTGCGCGCAGGCCGCCGGCCTGGCCCATGATGCGCGCGAAGGCGGTGGTGTCGCGGAAGCTGGCCGCGAGCATCGCCGCCAGGGCGAGCGCGGGGCTGGTGAAGCTCGTGCGCCGCGCGGCGCCACGTCCCTCGCTGTTCACCACCGCGCGGTTGAGGACGGCGCACAGCCAGCGCGAGGACTCGTCCTGGCGCAGCTCCGTCCACGCCTCGGGGACCTGCTCCCGCTCCTCCTCCAGCGCCACGGGCAGCTCTTCCGGAGCCACGCCCAGGAGGGCCGGGGACACCGCTGCCACCACGGGCACCTGCAAGCGCTCGCCGAGCGCCGCGAGCCGGCCGAGCAGGCCGACGTCACTCGTCGCGTCCACGACGAAGACGGCGTCGGGGCGGTCGAACGGCTCGCCCGCGAGCGCGCCCTGGAGCGACTCCAGCAGCGCGGGCGGCGCCACGTCGAGCACCTCCACGGCGAGGCCGGAGGACTTGGGGCACTGGTCCAGCAGCCACTTCAGGCCGCGCCAAGCGGACTCGAGGCGGGCGACGGGCTCGGCGGCGAGGATGTCGCGGGCCGTGGCGAGCAGGGCCTCCTCGATGATGTCCCTCGCCGTCTTGCGTGACGGGGAGGCCGCGGTCGACGCGGAGGCCGCGGAGGCCGGGGCGCGGGGGTTGATGGCGCGCAGGAAGGCGTCCACGGCGCGGGACGCGGCGGCGGGCGAGGCCGGGTCGGCGCGGTTGAGGAAGGCGTCTACCAGCTCATCGCCGCCCGTCTCCGGGGGCGGCGGGACGGTGGGGAGGGGGAGCACGGCGGCGCGGAGGGCCTCGGCGACGGCGTCGGGGAGGCGGCCGGGGCCGGTGATGGTGGCGACGCGGGAGGCGGCCTCCTCGGCGGTGATGGGGCGGAGCGGGTCGGAGTTGGAGAGGTCCGAGTGGAGGGCCTGGAGGGCGCGCAATTCGGGGACGGTGGTGATGAGGTCGGCGCGGCCGAAGGCGCGGAGCTTGTCGAAGGTCAGCTCGACGGTGCGGGTGTCACCGGAGCCGAGGCGGTCGGGCACGGTGACGCGCAGGCCGGTGGCGACGCGTGCGAGCTCGGTACCGAAGGACTCGGGGGTGATGTGGAAGCGCCGGCCGGAGGGAGCGGGGGAGAAGGCTCCCGCCACCAGCCACCGCACGCGCGCACCTTCTGCACTGCTTCCGCTCTGACTCATGGACCGCTCCCACCCTGTGTCGTGAAGGGCACCTACGTTACCGCGCCTCGGGGCGGTTGTCGGAAGGGGTTGCACATGTGCCGGGTGTGAAGCAGCGCCCACGGGGGGCGTGCACCCACCCCGCGCCGCGATTACCCTCCAGGCGCCATGTCCATCCGCAAGGACTACATCGAGCGGCTCATCGAGGAGTTCGCCGCCGCGCTCGCCCGCATCCTCAAGGCCCGCCGGGAGCAGAAGTTCGCGGACGCGCAGCGGCTCATCCAGGACACGGCCCTGTCCACGCTCGGCATGGAATACGCCGCCCTGCTGCTCGCGGACCCCGCGTCCACCGCGCGGCTGCTCGGCAGTCCCGCGCGCGTGAAGGTCCTCGCCCGCCTGGTGGCCGAGGACGGAGCGCTCCTCCAACAGCAGGGCGACACCGCCACCGCCTCCGCCCGCCTCCAGTACGCGCTCGCGCTGTACGACGAGGCCCGCAACCACGGCCTCCCTCCCGACGCGGAGGACACCGCTGCCCTTGCCCTCCTCCGTGCGGCCCTGGAGCCTGTCGCTCGCGGCTGACCTCCGGACAGCTGCCCTCCCGATGCGGATATTGAATGCATCATCGAGGGGGAGTGCACATGGAGGAGACACGGACTCGTCATCAACCGGGCGGCGCATCGACCGTCGACCCCGGAGCTCGTGGTCCGCGCGAGAAGGCAACGCGGGCTCGCCGTCATGCCCTGGCGGGCGTGGCCGCCCTGCTCTTCGCCTGGAGTACCACCGGGTGCGGTGGAGGCCCCCTCATCATCCGTTCGGGAGGCGTGGTGGATGACGCGGACTACACCATCCAGCAAATCAGCGTCCTCCCGCCGCCCCCGCAGCCCGGCGCGGGGGATGTGACGGTTCGCATCGTCTACGAGCTGCACCGCGCGGGCGGCAACGTCGCGCCCGCCGTCCAGTTGTTCGACGATGACGGCAGCGCCAACCCGGCTGACGTGCTGGACCAGCGTCAGTTCGTGGAGAGCGCCAACGGGCGCTCGCCGGGTCTTTACGATGGCACCCTCACCTTCACCCTGACGTGTGACGCCGACAACAAGGTGGTGGGACGTCTGGACGGCACCGGCGAAGGGCACAACCCGGCGATTGGCCCCATCAACCCGGCGGACATCCGGGCGGCGGTGCAACGGCCTGGAAATGCGAGCCACCCCACCCTGCGCTCGAATGAAGTCGAGCTGTGGTGTGAGTCCTGAAGAGGCCGGGACCTGATCTCCAGCCTTAAAAATGACGCTCTGCATTGGTCCGCTATCCGGCACTCCGCTTGCCTGGATACCGGACTGTCAACCGATTCACGAATGACCCGTACCGCCCCCAGGTTGCCGGTCTCTCCTCGCTCGCGGCTATGATGGGGCGCTCCTCGATCACGCTCCGCCTGGGGGGTGCGCGTGTCCTTCATCCAGCTTCCTGAGAGCGTAGTTCCTTGTCGCAACCTGGTGGGAGGTGAATGGCAGTCCCCGGTGGGCGCCACCCTTCTCGACGTACGCAGCCCGTACACGGGCACGGTCATCGGCCGTGTCCCGCTGACGCCCGCCGCCGGAGTCGCCCACGCCGTGGAGGCCGCGAAGCCCGCGGCCGCCCTCTGGCGCAATACCGCGCTGCGTGAGCGCACCCAGCTCCTGCACCGCTTCCGCGCCCTGCTCGAGCGGGATTTGGACCGGCTCGCCAACCTCGCCGCGAGCGAGGCCGGCAAGACGGTGGCCGAAGGCCGCGCCGGGCTCCTCAAGGGCATGGAGGTCTGCGACTTCGCGCTGTCCCTCCAGAACCTGGACACCGGCGGCCACATGGAGGTCAGCCGCGGCGTCACCTGTGAGCTGCGCCGCGAGCCGCTCGGCGTCGTCGCCGGCATCACCCCGTTCAACTTCCCGGCGATGGTGCCGATGTGGATGTTCCCCATCGCCGTCACGCTGGGCAACGCCTTCATCCTCAAGCCGTCCGAGAAGGTGCCCCTCACCGCGTGCGCGCTCGGCGAGCTGATGTGCGAGGCGGGCTATCCGCCCGGCGTCTTCTCCGTCGTCCACGGTGGGAAGGAAGCCGTGGACGCGCTGGTGGCGCACCCGGACGTGGCGGCCATCGGCTTCGTGGGCTCGTCCGCCGTCGCGCGGCACCTGTACGCGGAGGGCTGCAAGCGCGGCAAGCGCGTGCTCGCCCTGGGCAGCGCCAAGAATCACGTCATCGTCGTCCCCGACGCGGACCCGGCCCTCACCCCGCAGGCCGTGGTGGACTCCTTCACCGGTTGTGCGGGCCAGCGCTGCATGGCCGCCAGCGTGCTGCTCGCCGTCGGTGACGTGGAGCCGCTCCTGAAGGAAATCACCCGCCGCGCCGCGAGCCTCCAGATGGGGCCCGGCATGGGCGCCCTCATCGACCGGGGTGCGGTGGACCGGCTGGAGACCGCCATCGCCCGCGCGGAGGCGGAGGGCGCGAAGGTGGTGCTCGACGGGCGCGGCAAGCGGCCCGCGGGCGAGGTGTGGACCGGCGGCAACTGGCTGGGGCCCACGCTGCTGGACGGCGTGCGTCCGGAGATGGAGGCCGCCAAGCGCGAGCTGTTCGGCCCGGTGCTCTCCATCATCCGCGTGCCCACGCTGTCCGCGGCGCTCGAAATCGAGAACGCGTCGCCATACGGAAACGCGGCGTCCATCTTCACCACCAACGGCGCGGTGGCGCAGGCGGTGGTGGAGGGCGTGCGCGCCGGCATGGTGGGCGTCAACGTGGGCGTCCCCGTCCCGCGCGAGCCCTTCTCCTTCGGCGGCACCGGTGACTCGCGCTTCGGACACGGCGACATCACCGGCCCGTCCAGCCTCGACTTCTGGACGGCACTGAAGAAGGTCACCCGCAAGTGGTCGGCTCGCACCGACGGCTCGTGGATGAGCTGATCCGCTTCCCGCTTCAACTCCTCGCGCTCGAACGACTCCCGCGCCCGCAAGGAGGGCGCTCCCATGGCAGACAAGAAGCCCGTCAATCACATCCGTCTCACCTCGCACCCGGACGGCGAGAGCGTCGCCCTGCGCTGGGGCGACGCCGAGCCGCTGCGCCGCGGCCCCGTGGTGGCCACGCTCACCGAGCCCGCGCACCGCAACGTCATTGGCACGCACGCTGGTGCGTATGCCGTCTACCGCGCGCTCGCCGTGGCCGCGGGCCAGCTGCCCCAGGACCACAAGGCGGACCTGAAGAACACCTCGCCCGCCGCGCAGGTGGGGCCGTACCCCTCGTGGAGCAACCCCGAGCGCATCGTCTCGCTGGACCCGTGGGGCGCGGTGGCGCCGCAGGTGTTCCGCGCCTACTCGGAGCAGGACATCGACTTCCGGCCCACCATCGCCGTCACCAAGGCCCACATCAACCTGCCCGAGCTGCGCGACGCGATTGTGGCCGGGCGGCTGAAGCCGGACGGTGACCTGCTCACGGCCAACGGCGACATCAAGGTGACGAAGGCCGCGGTGGACCCGGTGTGGCACCTGCCGGGAATCGCCAAGCGCTTCGGGCTGACGGAGAGCGCGCTGCGCCGCGGCCTCTTCGAGCAGACGGGCGGCATGTTCCCGGAGCTGATTACGCGCCCGGACCTGCACGTCTTCCTGCCGCCCATCGGCGGGCTCACGCTGTATGTCTTTGGCGAAATCGCCTCGCTGGCGGACAAGAACATCCCGCTGGCGGTGCGCGTGCACGACGAGTGTAACGGCTCGGACGTGTTCGGCAGCGACATCTGCACGTGCCGGCCGTACCTGGCGCACGGGATTGAAGAGTGCGTGCGCTCCGCGCAGAACGGCGGCGCGGGCCTCATCGTCTACCTGCGCAAGGAGGGCCGCGCGCTGGGCGAGGTGACGAAGTTCCTCGTGTACAACGCGCGCAAGCGGCAGGAGGGCGGCGACTCGGCGGCCACCTACTTCCAGCGCACCGAGTGCGTGGCCGGCGTGCAGGACATGCGCTTCCAGGAGCTGATGCCGGACGTGCTGCACTGGCTGGGCATCACCCGCATCCACCGCTTCGTGTCGATGAGCGACATGAAGCACGACGCGATTACCCGCTCGGGCATCGAAATCCTGGAGCGCGTGCCGATTCCGGAGGAGCTCATCCCCGCCGACGCGAAGGTGGAGATGGAGGCCAAGAAGGCGGCGGGCTACTTCACCAAGGGGCCCGTGGCGGACCCGGCGTCGCTGGCCCAGGTGAAGGGACGGGGGCTCGATGTCTGAGAGCGAGCTGGCAAGGGCGCACGTCTCACCCGCCGTGGCCTGGCTGCGCACGCCGGCCGCCATCCGAGAGCGCTGCCACCAGTTGCTGGACCTGGGCCTCGCCGGCCGGCTGCCACACTTCCGCGTGGAGCCCTCGCGGCTGCCGGTGGTGGTGGACACCGTGCTGAACGTGACGCGCGAGCTGTACCCGAACCTGGACATTCCCCTGCACAGCCGCTGGGGCCACTTCGACGCGGGCGGCGTGGCGCGCGTGAAGGAACTGGAAGAGCGGCTGAAGGACGCGACGCCGCAGGAGCGGGCGCGGGCGAAGCTGGACCTGGTGGTGGTGAGCGTGCTGCTGGACGCGGGCAGCGGGCCGAAGTGGCGCTACCGCGAGCGGGGCGGCGGCACGTGGGCCCGCTCGGAGGGCCTGGCCGTCGCGAGCTTCCGCATGTTCATGGACGGGCTCTTCTCGTCGGACCCGGACCGGCCGCTGCGCGCGGACGCGGAGGCGCTGGGGCGGATGACGCGCGAGGGGCTCGCGCAGGGCATGCAGGTGACGGAGTCCAACCCGCTGGACGGGCTGGAGGGGCGGCTGCACCTCCTGCACGGGCTGGCGAAGGTGCTGCCCCGGCCGGGGGCGCTGCTGGACATCGTCACCGCGCAGCGGCGCAGCGTGCGGGCCGCGGAGCTCTTGGGGCTGGTACTGGAGGTGCTGGGCCCCATCTGGCCGGGCCGCGTCATGGTGGACGCGGTGAACCTGGGCGACGTGTGGCCGCACTCGGCGCTGGGGCCGGTGGAGAGCGTGGACGCGCTGGTGCCCTTCCACAAGCTGTCGCAGTGGCTGACGTACTCGCTGGTGGAGCCGCTGGCGGAGGCCGGCGTGCAGGTGACGGAGCTGGATGGCCTCACCGGCCTGCCCGAGTACCGCAACGGCGGCCTCTTCGTGGACCTGGGCGTGCTGGTGCCGCGCGACGTGAAAATCACCACGGTGGCGCTGCACCCCGGTGACGAGCCGATTGTGGAGTGGCGCGCGCTGACGGTGGCGCTGTTGGACCGGGTGGCGGCGCTGGTGCGCGGCCGGCTGGGGATGAACGCGGAGGAGCTGCCGCTGGGGAAGGTGCTGCAAGGGGGGACATGGACGGCGGGGCGGCGGGTGGCGGCGGAAAAGCGGCCCGGTGGTGTGCCGCCGATTCGCGTGGACAGTGACGGCACGGTTTTCTGAGAACGGCTGAACCGACGGAGGATGCAATGCAATTCCCGAACTGCACCGTGGTGGACCATCCGCTGGTGAAGCACAAGCTGACGCTGATGCGTCGGGCGGAGACGAGCACTGCCTCCTTTCGGGCACTGCTCCAGGAAATCTCGCTGCTGCTGGCGTACGAGGCCTTCCGCGACTTGAAGCTGCGCGAGGAGGAAATCCAGACGCCGATGGCGAAGATGATGGCGCCGGTGCTGGACGGGAAGAAGCTGGTGCTGGTGGCGATTCTGCGCGCGGGGCAGGGCATCCTCGACGGCATGTTGCAGTTGGTGCCGTCCGCGCGCGTGGGGCACATCGGCCTGTACCGGGACCCGGAGACGCTGGCGGCGGTGGAGTACTACTACCGGGTGCCGGGGCAGCTCGCGGACCGCGACGTGGTGGTGTGCGACCCGATGCTGGCCACGGGCAACTCGGCGGTGGCGGCGCTGCAGCGGCTGAAGAAGAACAAGCCCGGCTCGGTGCGCTTCGTGTGCCTGCTGGCGAGCCCCGAGGGCCTGGCGAACCTGCGCGAGCACCACCCGGACGTGCACGTGTACACGGCCGCCATCGACGAGAAGCTCGATGAGCACGGGTACATCATTCCCGGCCTGGGCGACGCGGGCGACCGGCTGTTCGGGACGAAGTAGACGCGCGGGGACTTCCGCTCCTGGTGGCGCAGGCCCTTGGTCTCGGCGGGGCGCTGAGGCAGGATGCGCCTTCCGCGAGGGCCGGCGCGCCAGGAGCAGGGAGTCTGTGCATGCGTTGGATGCGTCTTCGAGCCCGCGGGTTGGCGGCGGGGCTCGGGTTGGTGGCAGCGCTGGGATTCGCGGGAGCGGCGGGGGCGGAGAGCCCCCTGTGTGAATGCACCGTCCAGAACCAGCGCGTGGAGCCCGCTGATTCATGCCTCATCGTGGACATGGGTGACTACTGCGGCGGAAGCATCGTGCGGAACACCTGCGGCGTGCCCGTGCTGCTGGTGGACTGGCCGCTCAGGGGAGGCCCGTGCGTCAGCCCGACGTGCACCGCGGAGCTCCCGCCCGGGCAGGAAGCGCGCTTCAACTTCTACAGCAATGTCATCCAGGGCGAGCACAGCACCCCCAAGGCGACCTACCGGGTGGAGATTGGCGACGGAGCGGAACAGTCCCTCTCCGTCTCCGCGGACGTCAATTGCAGGTCCCTTTCGTTCGACGAGAGGCAGCCGGGCTGTGCCACCGCTCCCGGCACGCTGGCGGCGCTGGGCGTGCTGCTGCTGACGGTGCCCGTGGCACGGTGGCGCCGGCGGCAGTGACGCTCAGAATGGCGGGCGGCTCTCGAAGGTGAGTCGCTCGCCGGTCCGCGGGTGCGTGAAGGTCAGCGCTTCCGCGTGGAGCATCAGCCGCTCGGTGCGCTTCGTGTGCCTGCTGGCGAGCCCCGAGGGCCTGGCGAACCTGCGCGAGCATCACCCGGACGTGCACGTGTACACGGCCGCCATCGACGAGAAGCTCGATGAGCACGGGTACATCATTCCCGGCCTGGGCGACGCGGGCGACCGGCTGTTCGGGACGAAGTAGACGCGCGGGGACTCCCGCTCCTGGTGGCGCAGTCTCTTGGTCTCGGCGGGGCGCTGAGGCAGGATGCGCCTTCCGCGAGGGCCGGCGCGCCAGGAGCAGGGAGTCTGTGCATGCGTTGGATGCGTCTTCGGGCCCGCGGGTTGGCGGCGGGGCTCGGCTTGGTGGCGGCACTGGGATTCGCGGGAGCGGCGACGGCGGAGAGCGAGCCGTGTAACTGCACCGTCGAGAACCAGCATGTGGAGCCCGCCGGCTCATGCCTCATCGTGGACACGAGGGCGTACTGCGGCGAGAGCATCGTGCGGAACACCTGCGGCGTGCCCGTGCGGCTGGTGGACTGGCCACTCAAGGACGCACTGTGCAATAGCCCGAAGTGCACTGCGGAGCTCCCGCCCTGGCAGGAGGCGCTCTTCCACTTCTACAGCACGGTCAACCGGGACGTGAACGGCACCTCCGAGGCCACCTACCGGGTCAAGATTGGCGACGGAGCGGAACAGGACTTCACCGTCTCCGCGGATGTCACGTGCGAGTCCTTCTGGAGCGAAGAGAAACCGGAGGGCTGTGCCGCCGCTCCCGGCGCACTGGCGGCCCTCGGCGTGCTGCTGCTGACGGTGCCCGTGGCACGGTGGCGCCGGCGGCAGTGATGCTCAGAATGGCGGGCGGCTCTCGAAGGTGAGTCGCTCGCCGGTCCGCGGGTGCGTGAAGGTCAGCGACTCCGCGTGGAGCAGCAGTCGCGTGTCCTCACGGCCGTACAGTGCGTCCCCGACGATGGGCGCGCCGAGCCCGAGCGGATGCGCGGTGTGGACCTGGAGCTGGTGCGCGAGCCGGGTGCGGGACAGGAGGGTGACGCGCGTCCGCGTCCCGGTTCGCTCCGTCACGCGCCACTCGGAGACCGCGCGCTTGCCGTGGACCGCGTCCACGCGGTGGCCATCCATGGTCGTCCGGAGCGGAAGCTCGATGCTGCCGTGGTCGCCGGCTACGGACCCGTCGAGCCAGGCGACGTGGCGGAGGTCCGCCTCCCGGCGCGCGAACTGACGGCGGAGTGCTGCCTGGGTCTCTTCGTCCTTGGCGAGCAGGAGCAGGCCCGAGGCCTCGGCCTCGAGCGCGAACACGACCGAGAGCTTCGAGGGACTCCGCTGCTGGAAGCGGGCGAGGACGGAGTCCCGCTGCTTCGCATGCCGGCCGGGCGAGGACGGAAGCCCGTGCGGCTTGTCCACGACGAGCAGCCACGCGTCCTCGAACACGAGCCGTGGCTCCTCCAGCGGTACGGGGCCGGTGCTCCCCGGTGGCGCCGGGTCCACGTCCAGCCCTTCGAGCATGTACGGCAGCACCCGACCGCACTTGGACTGGCAGGCCGGGTAGTACCCACCCGCGAGCCACCTGCCCGTCACCGGTGGCGCGCCCCACCAGAACTCCGCGAGCGCCAGGGGGCGCAGGCGGTGCTGATACGCCCACGCGAAGAGCTTGGGCGCGGCGCAGTCACCCGCGCCGCCGGGCGGTGCCTCGGGCTCGAACAGGGCCGTGAGGGATTGGCGCTCGCCGCGCGCGTTCGGGAGCACGTAGCTGTCGGTGAGCTGCCGCCAGAGCTGGCGCGAGCGCTCGGCGCGCAGGTGCTCGACCTCGTCGCGGCCTTTCGGGTCCGCATGGCGCAGCTCCAGCGCGCGCAGCTCCTCCTGACCCGTGGGCCAGAACGTGTCGCGTGCGATGGGGTCGAACAGCGGCGGTGCGAAGCCCTCGACGTGCCAGCGTCCCCCGAGCATGCCGGAAAACGCGCGGAGGTAGCCGATGCGGCCGTCGTCCGAAGCGACGACCAGCACCCCGAACATCTTCCCGCCCCCGGGCGCGTCGAGGCCGGCGTCCTTCGCGACGTCCCTACGGCGCAGGAGCGACTGGAGCTCCTCGGCGGCGCGGCGCGCGAGCGGATGCGGAGGGCTCGGGTCGAACGGGCTCGCGAGTCGCGACGGCAGCTCGGCCGGTGATGGCGGAGGCTCGAAGTACGTCACGGCTGGCGGGGGCACTTCGCTCACGGTGGCTTCCGTCTACCAGCCGGGCCTCGGGCTCGGATACAGGCGGGCCGGTTTTCGTGCGCCGGGGATGATCGGCTAGTCTCGGGGCCGTCCCCTACCGCAATCCCTATCCAATGACAGACCCAGCTTCCCCGGCCGCCTCGGACGCGCCGCTCCAGTTCGAGCGCGCCGAGTTCACCGAGCCGCGCGCCGCGCCGCAGTGCAAGGCGTGCGAGCGCTCCATCACCGACACCTACTTCGAGGTGAACGGCCACCTCCTCTGCCCCTCGTGCCGGGATACCGTAGCGGCGTCGCTCACTGGCGGCTCGAAGTCGGGCCGGTTCTTCCGCGCGCTCGCCTTCGGTACGGGCGCGGCGGCGGCGGGCGCCCTGGTGTACTTCGGCGTCTCCGCGGCCACCGGCTACAACCTCGGCCTCATCGCGGTCGCCGTGGGGTGGCTGGTGGGCACCGCCGTGAACAAGGGCTCGGAGGGACGCGGGGGTACGTTCTACCAGTTGCTCGCCGTGGGCCTGACGTACCTGTCCATCTGCGCCTCGCTCGCGCCGGATGTCTATGAGGGCATGTCGGCGCCGGACACCGAGGTCGCCGCGACGCCCACGACCGCCGCGCAAGCTCCAGGTGCCACGCCGGAGGGCGCCGCCGCCGCTCCGGTCCCGGAGGCAGCCACGGGCGAGGCCGCCGCCCCGGCTCCCGAGGCCGCCGCCGCGGGTGACACCGACGGGCCCGCGGTGGAAGAGACTTCCGTCGCGGTGCGGGTCATCGTGTCGGCCATCGTCTCGCTGGCCGCGCCCTTCATCGTGGGCTTCAACAGCCCCCTCTCCCTGCTCATCTACGGCTTTGCCCTGTGGGAGGCGTGGCGCCGCAACACCCGCGCTGTGCTGAACATCGCCGGCCCCTTCCAGCTCGCTCCCGCCGCCGCGCAGGAGTCCTCGGAGGAAGGCGCCGCACGGGAGCAGTCCGTTGGCTGAAGCCCTCGCGGTCGTCACGAGCTGCCAGGGGTGTGGCACCGAGCTGGGCCCCCGGTTGCTCACCTGTCCTTCCTGTCACCGGCTGGTCCACGCGCGCGAATTGCAGCGGCTCGCCAGTGAGGCCGACGCCGCCTCCGCGCGCGGCGAGCCGGCCGTGGCGCTGGAGACCTGGCGCCGGGCGCTGGACCTGCTGCCTCCGGCCTCCAGTCAGTACGCCCAGGTGACGGCCCGGGTGGAGGCGCTGAGCAAGCAGGTGGATGCGTCCGGGCTCCGCGAGGTCAGCGCGGCGGCGACGCGGGAGCGGCAGAAGTCGGGCATGCCGAAGTGGCTCGCCGCGCTGGGGACGTTCGGCCTGCTGCTGTGGAAGTTCAAGTTCGTCCTCGTCTTCCTGCTGGGCAAGGGGAAGCTGCTGCTGCTCGGGCTGACGAAGGCGAGCACGTTCTTCTCCATGCTGCTCGCGCTGAGCGTGTACTGGGCGATGTGGGGTTGGGTGTTCGCGCTCGGGCTGATTGCATCCATCTACGTGCACGAGATGGGGCACGTGGCGGCGCTGCGCCGCTTCGGCATGCAGGCCAGCGCGCCCATGTTCATCCCGGGACTGGGCGCCTTCGTGCGCCTCAAGCAGTCGCCGGTGGATGCGCGCGAGGATGCGCGGGTGGGACTCGCGGGGCCCATCTGGGGGTTCGTCGCCGCGGCTGCGTTCTTCGTCGCCGCGCTCTTCACCGGGTGGAAGAGCCTGGGCGCGATTGCCCATGCGGCCGCGTGGCTCAACCTCTTCAACCTGCTGCCGGTGTGGACGCTCGACGGAGGCCGTGGCTTCCGGGCGCTGTCTCGGAAGCAGCGGTGGATGGCGGTGGCCGTCATCGGCGCGGCGTGGTTCCTCACGGCGGAGGGGCTGCTGGTGCTGCTGCTGCTCGGCGCCGGGTTCCAGGCCGTGGCCATGCCCGCGGCCGAGGAGGGCGACACCCGCGCCACCGTGGAGTACGGCGCCCTCGTCGCCATGCTCAGCGCGCTGGGCTGGGCGGCGCAGCAGTGGACGGGCGCGGGGCTGGCGATGTGAGAGGAAGTGGCGCGCCGAGCCTCAGGTGGACGGTGGGCCGCGCCGGGCGGGGGACAGTGAAGCCAGCTCCGCGAAGATGTCGTCGGGCCGGTCGCGCAGCGGCTTCACGCGGCCGAGCACCGGGCAGAGGCGGTAGTCGCGCTCCGCGGGCTGGAGCCCCGCGTTGGCCGCGATGCGCAGCAGTGCGAAACCCTCGATGAAGAGGCGGCTTCGCGGCTCGAATGTGGGGATGTCCGTGGAGTGGGCGCGGGCCTTCTCCTGCTCGGCGGCGTAGGAGTCGATGACGGCCTGGAGGGCCATCTCGAACGCCTCCAGCGCGCCGTCGTGGAGGGCCTGGCACACCTCGAGGCGGGGCGAGGCGGGGCCGCTCAGGGCCTTGTCGAGCTGCAGCAGGGCCACCTCGCGCTCAGAGGACGGGGCGCCCTTCATGAATTGGTGGAGGAAGAAGTGGTAGGCGAAGTCGTCCTCGTACTCGCCCTCTGGGTTCCACGTGCTGGGGGAGAGGTCGCCGATTTCGATGGCGAGCCTCATGTCCCCCGCGGCCGCCGCGCAGAAGAGGGCGTCGCCGCGGCTCCGGGCGCGGCGGAAGTTCCCGGTGCTGCCCTCGTCCCGGCTGCGGCGGAGGAAGTCCCGACGGGCCAGGGCGGACCAGCAGAGGTGCTTCTGGAAGCTCGCCTTGTCCGCGGCGACGAGCAGCGCGCAGGAGGCGGTCGCCTGGAAGTACTGCTCCACCTCTTCGTAGACCTCGCCCACCTCGGCGGCGGGATGGCCCGTGGCGATGACCGCGAGGTGCTCCTGGAGCTCCTCCATCAGGCGTTGCTGCAGGGCGTGCAGGCTCACCGGAGCACCTCCTTGAACGTGTCGCTCAGGTCTGGAACTCGTCGATGGGCGTGAAGCGGAGCCCCGTGAAGCCCTCGCCCTCCAGGGCCTTCGCCAGCTCCGGGTGGACCATGACGTAGTACTCGACGTGCCGGGGGCGGAACATCAGCAGCTCGGGGTCCAGGGCCTCTGGCTTGAGCACCATCTTGCTGCAGGAGCTCATCTTCTCCGGGTCGATGTTGTTCCACTTGTACCGGGACTTGTCCTTGTCGATGCAGTCCACGACCCGGAGCGGGTTGATGATGAAGTACTCGTCGCTGGCCAGCTTCTGCTTGTGGTCGAAGAGGGAGACGCGCAGGAACTCGACGTCACGGGGCTTGCGCGCCTCGACGAACTCCTTGAGCTTCCGGGAGACGACCAGCGACCTGCCCAGGTTGCTGAGGTTGTCCGCCAGGGCCACGTACTTCCGGTGCCGGGCAGACATGTGGAAGCACGCATCCTTCGGGAAGTCCTGGGCGCGGCTGATGCCCTTGCTGAGCTGGTATTCGTCCCGGACATGCTGGAGGCCTTCGAGGACGCAGAAGCGGTCTCCGACATCCCACTCCCAGACGACAGGCAGGGTACTCACGGTCAACCTCAGGGTTCAGAACGGTAGTTTGATCTTCTTGAAGATGCCCGCCAGTTGCTGCAGGGACACTCCAGGAGAGCGGCGGCTGGGATTCTTACCCATCGAAAACGGGTAGTACCACTTGCTCTTGTAGTCCTCCTCGTATCGTTTCCCCCAGCAGAGCCTGGTTCCCCCCTTCCGCTCACCGCGGTCCGTGAGCATCTGGCGGAACGTGTCGCTGGCGTCTTCGAGCTCCTTCTTGAGCCTCGCGATGTCGACGTCGTGGACCTCCTTCTTGGCGGTGAGGGAGCGCCAGACGTTCTCCGCGAGGTACTGCGAGACTTCGTCGGTGAAGCCATCCCGGGTGTTGTGGTCGACCTGATGGGACGGCAGGTTCTCAGGCTCCTGGCCCTTCGAGTCCACATATTGCCTGTTGGTGGGGAGCCCGATGAGGTTCTGCGGATTGTTGATGTTCCAGGGCGTCACCCAGAGACAGGCCTCCAGGTAGTCGGGCAGCTCGGGAGGCTCCTTGGGGTAGTCCGCCTTGCGCTTGCCCACGGAGGACACACACACGATGTGGTGGGCCTGCCAGAAGCCCTCGCGCTTGAAGCCCGAAGCGCAGTTGTTGGCATAGCCCTTCACCCGCTCCGTGACGATTTCCCGTTCGCGCGTCTGGACGATGTGTTCTTCCAGGCTCATGGCCTATCTCCCGGTGTCTGGGTGAAGTCGTTCCCGCTGCTCGTGGACCCGCCCCAGCATCATTCCCGCGCGGTGGCCGTCATCGCCGGACACCAGGAGCAATGCGTGGTGTCCCCGGGCGTAGTTACGGGCGAAGGCCCGCGCGGCCAGGCAGAGCGCGAGCAGCGGTGAGGCGGTCCCTGTCTCGCCGAAGCTCAGGGCCGGGAGGTAGGAAGCCCAGCCGCCAATGCGGCAGGTGTCCCGTGCCCGCAGCAACGTCTGGCCCCACTCGCGCGCCCGGAACTCCTCTCCGTTGAGGTCGAGGTAGAGGCTGCCTTCCGGAAGCTCATGGGCCTCGGCCTGCATGAGGGCCTTCGTGAGGACCTCCACCAGCGCGCGGCCCATGGGCGGCGCCTTCGCGTTGAAGCACTGGGGCTCCTGGGCGGTGACAGGCGCGAAGAGGTATGCGTGAGGGCGCTGGCCGCGCTCGCTCAGCGTGTCGTGACGCTCGAGAAGGACCGCCACGGTCGCCTCTCCCGGCATGAAGCCCACCGGATGGTCGGGCGTCTTGAGGCGACGCGCGCTCAGCAGGGGCTCGGTGCGCTCCGGCGACACCAGGGAGTCACACGCCAGCACCAGGGCCTGGTCGCAATGCCGCTCACGGAGCAGACGAGTGGACTCGGCCACGGCTTTGACAGTGCCCCCGCGCTCTTCCAGGAGGATGTGGATGGACTGTGGCCGCGGCGCCAGGCCCGTCTCCTCCTGGATCCGCGCGACCAGCAGCCGCGCGATTTCTTCCGCGGACGAGGGCGGGGAAGTCCCCAGCCCCAAGTCACGGGGAAGGCAGAGGAACCATTCGAGCCGCTCCTGCCGCAAGACAGGCGCGGAGGCACGCAGGTCCTCCAGCGCCGCGAGGCACAGCTGCACGAGCCGGCCGAGTCCCTCGAAACCGTCCGTCAGCGGGCCCGCGGTGTGGCCGGTGAGTGGGACGAACTCACGTGTCTCGTCATCGACGCAGGGGCTGTCCACCAGCTCCTGGGCCCGAACGATGCCGGCCCGTGCCGCGGCTGCTGCCTGGATATGCGCGCCCAGGGACGTGGCGGCTCCCATGGCACTGAGCGCAACAGTTCCTGGAACGGCAGGTGCCCGTTGCATGCAGCGGCCTCCACAATCCAGCGATTGCCCGTGCAGCCCCCCGCATCCCTCGCTCCCGCATCATGCCATGCCTTCAGGTTCCGAGGGGGTGGCCCGCTGGCGATGTGAGGATTCGGCGCCCCTCTCAGATTTCCGAGTGGGGCGTTGGCTTCTTCCCGCGCCAAGTGCGCGGATTGTGGGGTCACCTTCCCTGGTCCGTGCCTTGCTATCGGGTTGCTCCTGCCACTCTCGTGAAGGAGCACCGATGCGCTGGACGCTGATGCTGGGAGGTTGCCTCGCCGTCCTGGGCCTGGGGGCCTGTGGCTCCGCGGACGACGAGGGAGCGCTGCGGCAGGGACGGCTGACGCTGCGGGACGGGCAGTCGCTCGACCAGGCGCAGGCGTGCGGTGTGAACCTGCCCCAGTGCGCGCAGGGCCTCAGCTGCATCTCCTTCAAGCTGGAGGGCGTGTCCCAGGCGCGCTGTGTGAACGGCTCCACCGTCTGCGAGGAATTGCTTTCCTGCACCGGCGGAACAGAGTGCGTCATCCTCGAGTCGTACCCCGCCCAGGTGGCGTGCTCCGGCAGGTGCACCGGCCCGGACTGCGACGCGTCCGTGTCCAGCTCGCCCTGAGGGCTGGGGCCGTCGCAACCCAGGGCTTCCGTCCGAGTCGGGTGGCTGGACTAATGTCCTCCGCGTGACTCTTCCCGCGCTGCTGCTCGTGCCCGTGCTGTGCGCCGCCACGCCCACCCACGTGGAGCTCGTCTTCGGCGGGGACGTGATTCCCCACGGCGAGGTGAAGAAGGTGGCCACGCTGCACGCGCGCACGGGCGCGAAGCCGGCGGACGGAAGCGCCGCGCCGTCGCTCAACCACGAGGGCTGGGACCATGTCTTCGGGCCCATCACCGACGTGCTGCGCACCGCCGATGTGGGCGTCGTGAATCTGGAAACGCCCGTCACCGACAACCGGAAGGCCGTCACGCGCGAGCTGCTCTTCAACGCGCCGTCGGCCATGGTGCGGGCGCTCGCTTCTTCCGGTGTGAAGATGGTGTCCACCGCGAACAATCACGCGAGGGACCAGCACCCCGCCGGCCTCGTGGAGACGCTGGGCCATCTGGACGCGGCGGGCTTGCGCCACGCGGGCACGGGCCCGTCGAAGTCCGCTGCGTGGGAGCCCGTCTTCATGGACGTGCGCGGCATGCGGCTGGGCTTCCTGTCCTTCACCCGCTGGCTCAACGGCTTCAGCAACCCGAAGGACGAGGCGGCACCGCACGTCGCCTTCGTGCCGTACCCGCAGCACCGCCACCTCCGCGGCCTCGAGCCCGAGCAGGCCGTGGAGGCCGTGCGCGCGGCGGCGGCCCGCTGTGACGCGCTCATCGTCCTGGTGCACTGGGGCATGGAGTACAAGGACTCGCCGCATACGGATGACCGCAAGCTGGGCCGCGCGCTGCTGGACGCGGGCGCGAAGGCCGTCATCGGCCACCACCCGCATGTGCTCCAGCCGCTGGAGGCCTACGCCACCGCCGACGGACGGCGCGGGCTCATCGCGTACTCGTTGGGCAATCTCGTCGCGAACCAGGACCGCTTCTACCGCCACGTGCCCGGCACGAAGGGCGCGGCGGGCGACAAGCGCGACTCCATGCTGCTGCGCGTATCGCTGGTGCGCCCCGAGTCCGGCGCCCCCGTGGTCCTGGAGGACGTGTCCGTGTTGCCGGTGTGGATTGAGAACAACGCCGTGGGCCGCGCTCGCAAGGAGGCCCGCAACATCCAGCCGGTGCTCATCGACCGGGAAGTGGAGGCCGTGTCGGAGCGCCTCGCCGCGCTGGCGGCCCGGCCCGCGCCGCTGGACAAGGCCACCCGCGCGGAGAAGGCGCTGCTGGAGCGGCGGCTGGCCGGCGCACAGCACCGGCGCGAGCGCATCCTCCGCATGTTGCCCACGGGCTTCGCCGTGGCCTCGCCCGAGCTGCGCCAGCGCGAGGCGAGCGTGCTGCCCCAGACGCCCGGCCCCGGGGGCGGCGGACGGATGGCGTCGCAGTCGGCCCCGTGAGCGTCAGCGGCCGGAGGGCCTCGCGGACCGTGCAGTGAGGGCTTCGCGCTCCCGGTAACGGGGTTACGTTTCAACGCGCCATGGCTTGAACTCCGGGTGTGGGCTGACGCTAACTGGTCGGCTCACCTTCGAAGGGAGCCCCCGTGTCCCATCCCCGTTTCTGGAGACGCTGTTCCGCGCTGGCCCTGGCGCTGGCCCTCGGTTGTACCCCCGTGCAGGAGGAGCCCGCCGAAGCGCGGCCCGAGCCCACGGCCGCCACCGCGCAGGAACTGGGCGTGGGCGGCTTCGCGGAATTGCACCACCACATGTTCGCGGAGGAGGCCTTCGGCGGCGGCTGGTTCCACGGCACCGTCACGGACGCGCTGTCCCGGTGCGATGGCGGGTGGCCGGAGAGCGACCACGCCCGCGTCCGCATGGACCTGAGCGGGCTGCTCAACCTGTGCCCCAACTCCGGCGGTGTGGACCTGCGCGGCGTGCCGATTCTCGCGGGCCTGTTCGGCATCGGCGGCGCGGTGGGCTCGGAGTTCCTCGGCAAGATTGAGGGCACTCAGGGCGACACCGGCCTGCATGACGGCCGCCGCAACCCGAATACGGAATGGCCGCGCTGGGACACCATCGCCCACCAGCAGTCGTGGGAGGGCTGGCTCAGGCAGGCACACCAGGGCGGCATGTCGCTGGTGGTGGTGTCCGCGGTGAGCAACAAGTTCCTCTGCGAGGCGCTGCCCCCGCAGAACCGCACGCGCCCGTGCGACGAGATGGTGGACGTGGAGGTGCAGCTCCAGAAGGCGCGCGACTTCGCCGCCACCCGCGACTGGGTGGACCTGGCGCTCACGCCCGCGGACGCACGCCGCATCATCTCCGAGGGCAAGCTGGCCATGGTGCTCTCGATTGAAACGAGCAAGCTGTTCGGCTCCGCCGACTGGCGCGCGGAGCTGAACCGCTTCCACGCGCTGGGCGTGCGCACGTTGCAGCCGGTGCACCAACTGGACAACCGCTTCGGCGGCGCGGCGCCGCACAACGCCATCTTCCAGGCGGCGCAGTTCCTGGAGAACTGTCACATCGACTCGGACTGCGGGCTCACCGTGGGCGGGCTCACCCTGGGCTTCGACGTGGACTCGCAGTGCCGCAACGTGCGCGGCCTCACGGCGGAGGGGCAGCAGCTCATCGGGGCGATGATGGACAAGGGAATGCTCATCGACCTGGCGCACCTGTCCGAGAAGGGCGTGCGTGACGCCTACGCGGTGGCCGAGCAGCGACAGTACTACCCGCTCTACGTCAGCCACGGCCACTTCCGCGAGGTGATGAACGGCAAGCTGGCGGAGAACGAGAAGACGACGCCCGCGTGGGTGGTGCAGATGCTGCGCCGCACTGGCGGCATGTTCGGCCTGCGCACCGCGCACGACGAGACGCGCGCGTATACGAAGTCCGGCATCGCCAACAACTGCCAGGGCTCCAGCCGCTCCTTCGCGCAGGCCTACGAGTTCGGCCGCCAGGGGCTCAAGGTGCCCATGGCCTTCGGCGCGGACTTCAACGGCTTCATCCAGCAGACGCGGCCGCGCTTCGGGCCGAACGGCGCGTGCTCGGCGGGCTTCAGGGCGGAGGCCGACGCGCAGGAGCACGAGCAGGAGCTGTCCGGCCCCGGCCGGCTGGGCACCGCGTTCGACGAGCAGGGCCTGGCGCACGTGGGCCTCTTGCCGGACCTGATTCGCGACGTGCGCAACCTGGGGGCGAACACCGCGCCGCTGGAGAGCTCGGCGGAGACGTTCATCCGCATGTGGGAGCGCGCATCCGGGCCGCGCACCGGCATGGCGGACGCGGCGCAGGACATCGACACCAGCGGCGTGGCGCCGTGGGTGAAGCCGGAGGACCGCGAGCAGGCGTACCCCACGGTGTGCGGCGCGCACTACGCCCCGGACAGCAAGACGCTCAACGAGGGCTGCCGCTTCGACGCCGAGTGCATCAGCGACCAGTGCACCTCCGTGCTGTGCAACACCTTCGACGGCCGCTGCGTGTGCAACGACGACGGGGACTGCGGCGGCGCGGCGTACTGCCAGGACGAGATTCCGGGCAACCCGGGCGACAACGACTGCGTGGCGAAGAAGGGGAACTGGGACTCGTGCAGCCGGGACGGGCAGTGCCAGTCCGGCGCGTGCGGCGGCTGCGCCAACCTGGTGGGCTGGTGCTACACGCCCAGGTCCAAGGCGTATGGACAGACCTGCAAGGCGGACCGCGAGTGCACCACGGACCGCTGCAGCGCGGACTGCTACGTGAATCCCACGGGAAGCTGCCTGTGTGACAGCGACTCGCACTGCGGCACCAACCAGTACTGCGGCTGGGGACTCAACTCCGGCAAGTGCCAGAACAAGAAGGGCCGTGGCGCGGTGTGCTCGGCGGACCGCGAATGCCAGTCCGGGACGTGCCGCTGGTCGTTCACCTGCAAGTGAGGTGAGGGCGCCGGGGCCCGCGCGTGAAGCGGGCTCCGGTGCGCTCAGGCCTGCGTCACGCCTCACCGCGCGCTCCGGGCACCGTGGCTCGGGGCGCGTGGGGTTCGCGGCGTCCTATTCGGGCGCTCGCGGCCCGGGGGGCGTGGGGTTCGCGGTGTCCTCCCCGGGCAGCTCGCGCAGCGGCACCAGCCTCCGCAGCAGCGGCCCGCCGTGCTTCAGCCGAGCAATCCGCTGTGCGGGGTAGATGCCCCGGTGTCCCGTGAGCAGGTACGCCACCGTGGCGACAATCACCACGTGGGGCAGGACGCTCGCGCCCAGCAACTCCACCGCCATGATGGACAGCGCCAGCGGCGTGTTGGCCGCCGCCGCGAACAGGGCCGCGAGCCCCACCGCCGCGCCCAGGTCCACCGGCAGCCCGAGCAACCGCGCCAGCACGTTGCCCAGCGCCGCGCCGATGAAGAACAGCGGCGTCACCTCGCCGCCGAGGAACCCCGCGCCCAGCGTCACCGCGGTGAAGACGAGCTTCCACGCGAAGGCCGACACGGGCAGCGCCGGGTCCACGAAGGCGCGCAGGATTCCCGGCACGCCGAGACCCAGGTACTCGCTCGTCCCCGACAGCTTCCACAGCGCCACCACCGCCGCGCCGCCCAGCGCCATCCGCACCGGCAGCCACGGCACACGCTTCTCGGACTCCTTCTTCAGCCGGTGCGTCAGCTCCACGAACACCACCGCCACGACGGCGACGGCCACCGCGAACACCAGCCACTTCGCCAGCACCCACGCCGTGAGCGGAAGCGCCGTGGGCACCGGGTACACCGTGTGGTGGATGCCCAGCCCCCGCGTCACCAGGTCGCCCACCACCGCGGACACCAGCGCGGGCAGCAGCGACTCGTAGCCCAGGCGCCCCACCACCACGACTTCCAGTCCGAAGACGGCGCCCGCCACCGGGGTGCCGAACACCGAGCCGAACCCGCCCGCGATTCCCGCCGCCAGCATCTCCCGCCGCGTGTCCGGCCCCACGCCGAGGCGGCGCGCCAGCACGTCCGCGAGACTGCCGCCCATCTGCACCGCCGTGCCCTCGCGGCCCGCGCTGCCTCCGAACAGGTGCGTCAGCACCGTGCCCACCAGCACCATGGGCGCCATGCGCAGCGGGACCTGCGCGTCGTCCTCGTGCACCGCGTCCAGCACCAGGTTGTTGCCCCCGCGAACGGGCCCGCCCCACCGCCCGTACACCGCGCCCAGCAGCAGCCCCGCCAGAGGCAGCGCGTAGACGAGCGCCTCGTGCGACTCGCGGAAGTGCGTGGCCCGGTCCAGCAGGTACAGGAACACCGCCGATGCCACCCCGCACACACATCCCACCACCCCGCCCAGCAGCAGCCACTGCGCCAGTGCTCGGGCACCACGCGAAGGACTCACGCCGCGCACTCTAGGTCCCCATGAGACATGGTGAAACATTGCGTCAAACGTTGCATTGCGTCATCTGGACAACAGCGCACTGCGACAAAAGTCGGAGTCTGAGTTCACCGGTGTTTTCTGACATGACGCGTTATTCCGGATTCGGAGTGATTCTCGAATCAACTGCGTGTACGGTCCTGCTCCCCCCAAAAACCCCCACGGGTAGAAATCAAAGGAGCGGGGCATGTCCTTCCGTCGCAGCGGGATGTCCTTCGTCGCCATGTGCGCGGCCTTCACGGTCAGCGGTAGCGCGATGGCAAGCACCATCAACCAGAACGTCTCGTGGACCATCGACCGGTCCACGGCCACCACCAAGTACCGCGTGGTGGCGTACGGCGACTCCATCTACGCCGGCTACAACGGCGGCCTCAGCGCCGTGGCCCGTCGCGCCGCTCCGACGGTGCAGGGCGAGTACCTGGCGCAGAAGTGGAACGCGGACATCGAGGTGTACCGCCGCACCAAGTCCGGCGCCAAGGCCGACGACATCTACAACAACAAGATTGTCTCCGAGCGCTCGTACATGCAGGCGACGAACACGCGCGTCGTGATGTTCGAGATGTGCGGCAACGACTACCTGCAGGCCCGCACTGCCTTCACGGACCAGACGGGCACCTGTAACTACTCCGTCCTGGAGAGCGCGCTGACCGCCTGCACCACGTACACCGAGCGGGCCATGCAGGCCATCAACCAGTACGCGACGACGGCGAAGGTGAAGATCGTCTCCAACATCTTCTACCCGGGCTTTGCCGCGGACAACGTGCAGACCGCCTGCCGTGACTCGGCCACCGGGGCGACCATCAACAAGCAGACCAAGTTCCTGCCGCTGCTGGCGCGCAGCAACTGGCGGACCTGCAACCTGGCGGCGCAGTACGGCTTCCAGTGCGCGGACTCGTTCGCGGAGATGATGGGCGCGGAGTACGACTCCAACGGTGACGGGCAGGTGGACTCCGACGCCCTCCGCTACCGCGCGGGCGAGACGGAGGACGCGTACGTCACGCGCATCTCCTCCACGCTGCGCTCCACGCTGCGCGATGCGAACACGCACTTCGTGAACGCCAGCACCAGCTACGACTACATCCAGTCGGACAACACGCACCCGACCTACTTCGGCACCACCGTCAGCGTGGGCATCTTCGGCGGCACCGGCTCCGGCACGGCCGCGCCCCAGTTCACCGACGCGCAGATGCCCGGCGGCAAGAATCCCGAGTGGAACAAGAACGGCCACGACAAGATGGGCTGGGAGTCCTCGAAGTTCAATCCCGCCACGCCGTGATGCCCGCACCCGCACACCGCGGGTGAGCGCTTCGACAGGGCCTCCGACCTTCCACACGCGGGTCGGGGGCCTTTGTCTTTTCCGGACGGACGACTTCGTGCTGCTCAGTAGCCCACGAGGATGCGCACGAGGAGCAGCGCCATCAGCACCCCGTAGTAGGCGAACCGGTTCAGCCACTCGGCGCCGCGCCGCACGCCTCGTGCGTAGGAGGGCGTGAGCCAGGCCGCCGCGAAGGACACCCCCTCCACCAGTGCTCGGAAGAAGCAGGCGAAGAGCAGGAAGTTCACGAACACCTGCGAGTAGTCTCGCCCGAACGAGCGCAGCCAGGCCGCGAGCCCGTACATCTTGTACTCACCGAAGGGGCTACCAAAGGTGATGCGCTGGCCGAGCTGGAAGAAGATGCCCGTGGGCAGCATGGGGTAGAGCACCAGCTTGCCCACGAAGTGGTACCAGCGTCGACGCCAGAACGTGTGCCTCGCCTGGGCGTAGCGCACCAGCGGGTGCTCCCGCGCCGTGCCCAGCTGTGGGACATGCCAGCCGAGCGCCGTGAGCAGCGGCACCGCGTCCTCCACCTCCAGGCCGTGGCTGAAGGTGCGCCCCGACTTCATGCGCAGCGAGAGCCCGGGACCCGGCAGCGGCAGCTTCCAGGGGTGCACGGACTCCACGGCCTCGTAGGGAAGCTCCATCCGAGCGCCGCTGCGCAGCGTGAGCAGCAGGTGGGTGTCATCCACCTCCGCCGTCGCTCGGGTGCTCCAGCGGAGCACCGTGGAGAGGAGCCACGGTAGCGGCACTCCGAGCCCCAGGCCCCACACCAGCGGTCCGGGGGGAAGGGGGTATTGGCCCGGGAGCACGGCGTCCAGGATGAGCCAGCCGCTGAAGAAGAGCAGGCAGCCGAGCATCAGCCCTCGCGCCGCCAGGCCGACGCCTCGTACGAGCGGAGTCCAGGCGTGCACCGTGAAGCGCTCGGGGGCGGGTGCGCTGTCAGGAGTCGTGACCGAGGGTGTGCCGGAGGCCGTGGCGGTGGACGTGGGACTCATGGTGGCGAGCGAGAGTGGCGGGCTGCGTCGACCGGTGGGGGCCGCATTGCCTCGGGGGATGGCGCTCCGTAGCATACGCAGCCCGGTGGTTCGCGGGCGAGGGCGAGCATGAAGCCGCAGCACCCAGCTCCTGGACGACGCGTCGACAGCGATGGCGTCACGCATGTTGCTCCCACGCGCTCCGGCCGCGGCATGGGCGTGTGGCTCGTGGGCGGCGCGCTCGTCTTCCTCGTTGCGTGCATCGGCCTGAGTGTCTGGCTGAGCTCCTCGGAAGTGGAGGTGGAGGCGGTGCTCGAGGTGCCGCCTCCCGTCGTCCAGGCGCCGCCGCCGATGGCGGTCCAGGCTCCCGTGCGGCGTCCAGTCGCTCAGCGCCCGCAGCCCGTGGCCACGCCGCCATCCGAGCTGGCGGGGAACCCGACTCCCGTGGAGGAACCGGAGCAGCCCTACACCGGGCCCACGGGCACGCAGCTCTACCGGCCCGGCACCAAGCCCATGAAGCGCGGCATCGTCGTGCCCGAGGACTTCGAGCTGCCCCCCGGCTTCGTGCGCCACTACCAGTCCACCGACAACGGTGAGCGCGTGGCCGCCATCCTGATGTTCCATCCCGACTTCGAGATGAAGGACGAGCGCGGCGAGCCCATTCCCCTGCCGGAGAACCGCGTGGTGCCCGCGGAGATGGCGCCGCCGGGTCTGCCCATCCAGATGCTGCAGCTGCCCGAGGGCGCCGAGGCCGGGGCCGCACCGTGACGGAGGCGAGAGCGGGCCGTACGCGGCGCCTGGCCGTGGCGTTGCTCGGTGTCGTCGCCGCCACGGGGATGCTGGCGCTGTTCTCCGGGCTGCGGATGCCGTGGACGCTGCTGGGCTGGGTGGCGCTGGTGCCGTGGCTCGCGGTGGTTGATGGGGCACGCTCGCGGCGCGAGGCGCTGGGGCTGGGACTGGCGCTTGGCGCGGTGTTCTCGGCGGCGGTGTTTGGCTGGTTCGCGGGCTCGGTGCAGTCGTACTCGCAGGCCCCGCTGTGGGTGTGCTGGCTTGCGCTGCTGCTGATGTCGCCCGTGGTGCAGCTCCAGTTCCCGCTCGCGGCGCTGGCCCGGTATGTCGCGCGGCGTGCGGTGGATGCGAGTCCGCGCCTGTCGTGGCTGCCTCCCGTGGTCACCGCGCTCGTGTACGTGGGCGTGGAGTGGTTCGCGCCGAAGCTCTTCGCCGACTCGCTCGGACTGGGGCTGGTGACCCAGGAGTGGCTGCGGCAGGGCGCGGACGTGGCGGGCGCTCCCGGGCTCACGCTGGTGCTGCTGCTCGTCAACGAGTGCGTGCTCGCGGCGCTCCAGTCCCTTCGCGCCCCTGCTGAGCGCCGCCGCGCGGGGGTTCCGGTGGCCGTGGCCGTGACGTTGGTGCTCGCCCTGACGGGGTATGGCGCCTTCCGCCACGCGCAGGTGACGGAGGCGACGCGGCGTGAGCCGGGGCTGGTGGTGGGCGCCGTGCAGGCCAACATCACCAACTACGAGAAGCTGAAGGCCGAGCGCGGCACGTACGAAGTGGTGCGGATGATTCTCGACACGCACTACGAGCTGTCCGACGGGCTGCTGCGTTCGGGGCCCGTGGACTTCCTGGTGTGGCCGGAGACGGTGTACCCCACCACCTTCGGCACGCCTCGCAGCGAGGCGGGCGCGGAGCTGGACGCGGAGATTGCCGGCTATGTCGCCCAGCGCGGCGTGCCGCTCGTCTTCGGCACCTACGATTTGGACGGCGAGCGCGAGTTCAACGCCGCCATGTTCCTGGGCCCGGATGCGCGCGGCGAGCGGTTGGAGCACACGGCGTACCGCAAGACGATGCTCTTCCCGCTGACGGAGTGGGTTCCCGACTCCATCGACACGCCGACGCTGCGCGAGTGGCTGCCGTGGACCGGCCGCTGGAAGCGCGGCCCCGGCCCGAAGGCGGTGAGCTTCCGGCTGCGCGACGGACGCTCGCTCACCGTCGCGCCGCTCATCTGCTACGAGTCCATCTTCCCCTCGTACGTCGCGGACAGCGTGCGCCAGGGCGCGGAATTGCTGCTCACGCTGTCGAATGACTCGTGGTTCTCCGGCACGCCCGCGCCCCGGTTGCACCTGGCGCACGCGGCCTTTCGCAGCATCGAGACGCGGCGGCCCCAGGTGCGCGTGACGAACTCGGGCGTGTCCGCGCTCATCGACGCCACCGGCGCGGTGGTGGCCGAGGTGGATGACAACCAGCGCTCCGGGCTCGTGATGCGCGTGCCCGTCACCGCGCCGCTGTCGTCACTGGCGCTGGCCTGGGGGAACTGGCTCGGGCCGGTGGCGCTCGTGCTGGCGTCCATGCTGCTCGTGGGCGCGTCGCTCCACGGGCGCCGGGCGCGGCGTTAGCGCCCGGCGCAGGTGGGGCTCACAGCCTTCCGGACTTGAGCTCGCCGACCATGTAGTCGCAGGCGCGCACGGTGAGCGCCATCATCGTCAGCGTGGGGTTCTGCGGGCCCTGGGACACGAAGCAGGAGCCGTCGGTGACGAAGAGGTTGGGCACGTCCCAGCTCTGATTGAAGGGATTGAGCACGGACGTCTTCGCGTCCGTGCCCATCCGCGCGGTGCCCACCTCGTGGATGGCCATGCCCGGCGTGGACAGCGTGTCGTTGACCTTCTCCACCGTGAAGCCGGCCTCCTTCATCATCTCCTGGCAGGTGGCCACGGCGTCCCGGCTCATCTTCAACTCGTTGTCCGAGTGCTTGCAGTCGATGTGCGCGGCGGGGATGCCCCAGCGGTCCTTCACGGTGGGGCTCAGCGTCACGCGGTTGTCCGCGCTGGGCACCATCTCCCCGAAGGGGACGAAGTGGCAGTTGTCCCCGAAGGTGAAGACCTGCACGCCGTAGCCTCGCGCGAAGTCGGGCGCGCGCTCGGCGACGTTGCGGAACTGGGGGATGTACGCCCAGCTCTGCTCGTTGCGCTGCTGCTCGGCGGGCAGGTTCATCCGTGCCTCCAGGCCGAGCAGGTACGTGTGGTCCATCAGGTTGCGGCCGAGCTGCCCCGAGGAGTTGGCGAGCCCGTCCGGGAATGCGCTGTTGCGCGAGTGGAGCAGGAGGCGCGTGGACTCAATCGTCCCCGCCGCGAGGACGACGATGCGGCCATGGGCCTCGTACGTCCTGCCCGACTCCGCGTCGACGAAGGCGACGCCGGTGGCGCGGCCCGTCTTCGCGTCGTAGAGGACCTGGCTCACCACCGCGTGCGTGCGCAGGGTGAGGCGGCCCGTCTTCATGGCGGCCGGGAGGGTGACGGGCGCGTTGGCGGTGCGGCGCACGACGACGCGGCGCTCGGGCCAGCGGCGCTCCACGCGCTCCTTGAGGCGCTGCTCCGCGGGAATCATGGAGATGGACTCGGCGAAGACGGAGTCGGGCAGCGTGTCCAGCCCGTCCGCGTTGCCGCGCAGGCCCATCCACCGCTCCACCGTCTCGTAGTGCGGCACCAGGTCCGTCAGCGCCAGCGGCCAGTCCGGGCCCTGCCCGTCGCGGCTGCCGGCTTTGAAGTTGAAGTCGGACAGCCGGTAGAACTGGCGGCCGTGCGCCTTCACCGAGGTGCGTCCGCCCACCTGCCGCGCGCGAATCCAGGTGAAGGGCTGGTCGTCCGGCGTGGTGTAGGGGTTGTCCACGTCGTCCACGAAGGCGTGGGGGTGGAAGGGCCACGCGAAGGTGGTGGACTGGATGGGCTGGCGCTCCTTGCGGCGCTCATCCGTCTCCGTGCGGTAGCGCAGCACCTTCTGGCGGAGCCGGTGCCACGTCCAGAGCATCTTGTCGGCGCGCTCGGTGCGGCCGGCCTCGAGCACCAGCACGCGCAGCCCGGCCTCCGTCAGTTGCTTGGCGGCCCAACCGCCACACGCGCCCGAGCCCACCACCACCGCATCGAAGTTCATCCTGGACGAGCTCACAGCATCCCTGGTGCGACAGGGCCGGGGGGCCCTGTGAAAAGAAGAGCGAGTGTAAGCTGACCTGACTCGGATGTGAGCCCCCCGGCGGGTAGTGGACAGGCGGCCGGGCGCCGCTTCGAGGAGGACAGGCGGACATGAAGTGGCGGTGGCTGGTGGGTGGAGTGCTGGCGCTGGGGCTGCTCGCTGCCCTGGCCGTGTTCGGGCGGGCGTGGCGGCACTCGGAGGGGTACTTCCACTACCCGAAGCCGAAGGCCGAGAAGCCCGCGGACCTGGCGGAGGCCCGGGACGTGAGGCTGGTGGCGGCTGACGGGCTGGTGCTGCGGGGCTGGTACGTGCCTTCCCGCAACGGCGCCGCGGTGGTGATGGCGCATGGCCTGTCACAGACGCGCGCGGACCTGCTGCCGGAGGCGCGCATCCTGAAGGCCGCGGGGTATGGCGTGCTGCTGTTCGACCTGCGCGCCCATGGCGAGAGCGAGGGCGCGACGTCCACGTGGGGCGACAAGGAGCGGCTGGACGTGCGGGCCGCGCTGGACTTCGTGCGGGCGCAGCCGGACGTGGACCCGGAGAGGGTGGGGGCGCTCGGCTTCTCGATTGGGTCCGCGGCGGTGGCGGAGGTGGCGGCGAAGGACCCGAAGGTGCGCGCGGTGGTGCTGCTGTCCCCGTTCAACACGCTATGGCTGGCGGCGGCGTATGACTTCCGGCGCTTCGGCTTCGTGTCGCAGTCGGGCGCGCTGGTGCCGTTCTGGCGGCGCGGGATTGCGCTGGAAGAGGTGCGGACGATTGACGCGGTGGAGCGCATCCGCCCGCGCCCGCTCCTCATCGTCATGGGGACGGAGGAGTCCGGACAGCCGCTCGCGGATGAGCTGTTCGCGAAGGTCCGCGAGTACGCGCAGACGTGGCGGATTCAGGGCGCGGGGCACGGGAACTTCGCCGCGACGGAGCCCGTGGAGTACCCGCGTAGGCTGCGGGCCTTCCTGGATGCGGCGCTGCTGCCTGCCAGGGCGCCCGAGGTACCCCAGGCGCCCGAGGCTCCGGCAGCGCCGTGAGCGTCACGCCGCCGGGGCGGGCTCCTTCTCCTGCAGCTTCGACAGCTGCTCCATGAAGGCGCGGCCCTTCGCCGGGTCCGTCATGTGGATGAAGGCGGCCATGCCCTTGAGCTGGTCCAGCGACTCGCCCTCACGGGCCGGCTTGCCCTTCACGCGGTTGTGGATGGCGGCGCGCAGCCGGCGCACCACGTCGCGCGGGACTCGCGCCGCGGGCTGGCCTGCCTTCGCCTCATTCACCACCAGACCCGTCACCCGCTGCCGCGTGCCCTTGCGCGCCACGCGCGTCTTGTCCGGGTGCAGGCGGAAGCCCTCGCCCTCCACCACCGTCTGTACGCGCGACAGCAGCACCGCCACCGGCGGACGCTGGGAGCGCTTCGCCTTGGGCTGCTTCGCCTTCGTCCAGGAGAACGTCAGGTCATCCGCGTAGCGCGTGTACGCGAAGCCCAGCCGCTTCGCGAGCGCGGAGAGGCGCTTGTCCAGGCGCAGGCACAGCGCATTGGTGATTCCCGGTGACGTGGGCGCGCCCTGCGGCAGCGCGCGCGGGCCCTTCGCCACGTGCAGCAGCTTGCCGCGGAACTCCACCGCCTCGCGCGGGGCCTCGGTGGCCATCAGCGCGAGCAGCGTGGAGGTGTTCTCCGGCAGGCCGCCCTTGCGCAACAGGCCCTTCACCCGCCGCCACGTGACGGAGGGGAAGAAGTCCTTGAGGTCCACCTTCACCACCACGTCCGCGCTGGCATGGGCCAGCGCGTTGGTGAGGATGGAGCGCCCCGCGATGAAGCCGTGGGCCGCGCCGTGCACCGGCAGCCGCTCCACCACGTTCGCCAGCACCCAGCGCTGCGCTGCCTTCAGCTCCGGCTTGGGTGACGTAATCGTGCGCGAGCCGCCGTCGCGCTTCGGAATCTTCCAGCTGATGTAGTGCGTGGCCGTGTCCACCTCGCGGTGGAACGCGAACCAGCGCAGCTTGGACACGCTCAGCCCCAGCGCCTTCGCCAGCGCCTCCGCCGAGCCCAGCTCCGCCAGGCCGTTCGCCTTCGCGCGCTCCTCGCGGTCCGCGACGTCGAACTTGTCGGCTCCGGCGTCCTCTTCCCAGTGCACGCCCGCGCCCAGGTGGCCGACGTGGGTGGCCTTCCACGCCTCGTGGGCCTGGCGCTCCAGGGCGCGGCGCTCGGTGGCCTCGGCCTTCTTCTTCTCCTTCCAGGCCGTCTTCTCCTTCTCCGACGCCTTGGAGAAGTCGAGGTCGCTGACGGCGATGCCCTTGGAGACGAGCTGGCTCTGTACCCAGGAGTCGGCGCCGCCGGACTCTTCAATCGCCTTGGCGCGAAGGAGGAGCGCCTCGTGGGCGGCGCGGCGGACCTCGCGCTGGGAGACGGCGTTGGCGGCGGGGGCCGAGGGCGCGGGGGTGGGGACGGCCTGCGGCGAAGCTGCGGGGACGAACGACTCCAGCCTGGCGGTCATGTCAGCACCTTGGGCGGGCGCGGCGGCATCGGACGGGACGTGGCGCGAGCAGTCGAGGGAGGCCGGGAAAGCACCACCATCTTACCTGGGGCACGGTAGCCTCACCGGCTCTCCACTCCTAGGCACTGCGCCCGGGGTGGGTAAACGGCGTTCGCGTCGTTGGCTCAGCTACCCACCCCGGGCGCAGTGCCTAGGAGTGAGAGAGCCAAGAACAGGCTACCTTGCGGAGAGTGTCCTGCATTCCAACCGGAGCGGCGCAACACCGCTCCCGCGCTCGAGGCGCTCAGGCTGATGCACTCCAGACCTCTCTCGGCTGCTCGCGCGTGAAGCGCATCTCGTCGTCGTTCCGTCGCTCCAGTCCTGCCGGCCGCCGCTGAGGCAGCCGGGCCGTGAATAGGGGGTTTACACCAAGGCCGAGGCCGCGTCGATGTAGCCTTCAGCCGCCAACTTCTCCAGGCGCGAGAAATAGGCCCCGCGCGCCTCTGCATCCGAGTCGAACCAGAGCCGCTGGTGACGCGACTCGCCAGTGCGCGGGCCCCACTCCACCGCCACCACCTGCCCGTCCAGGGACACGCGGTACACGGTTTCGAGGCCACTCTCCGCGTCGCGGCGCACGTAGGAACGCGTCTCCGCGCGGATGAGCTTGCGGCCCTCCGGCGTCTGGCGAAGCGCCTCCTCCTCCGCGCGGCGGCGAGAGTACGCCAGGCGCAGCGCGAGCAGGTGCTCGCAGGGGCCCTCGCGAACGCCGGAGCGGCGGTGGTGCGGGCAGCCGCAGTTGGCCTCGCGCAGGCGGCCCTCCACGTCCAGCATGAAGCTGGGGAAGAAGCTGCGCACGGCCTCGCGGTCCACCACTTCGCCGTGGATGCGGGTGCCTTCGCCCACGACTTCGTGCACCTTGGTCAGCTTCACCTCGCCCGCGCCTTCCAGCAGGCGGTGGGCGCGCGCCTCGAGCTCGCTGCCGTAGCGGATGACGGCCTCGTCCACCGGGGTGGGCATCAGCTCGCGCGGGCGGTACTCGCCCCGGGCCACGTCGAAGAGGACGCGCCCGCGCAGGCACTCCAACTGGAGCGCGGCGCGCACGGATTCCTTGGGCGCGCCGGCGTTGGCGACGAGCGTCTCGAAGGACAGAGGCCCTTCCGCGCGCAGCCGGTTGCGCAGCTTCTCCGCGAGCCCGTCCGGCACCGCGCGGGGCATGAGGGCGTCGAAGGCGGCGGCGGAGGACCAGCCGCTCTCCGTCCAGCCCGTGAGGCCGAGCGTCAGCGTGGCCGCGCCCATGTCGATGACCCAGAACACCGGCAGGCCGGGCCCCAGGAGCTGCACCCGCACCGAGTGCGCATGGGGCAGCAGGCGCGCGAGCGCGGCGAGGCGCTGGCGGCCGAAGGTGCGCACCACCGCGGGGGCGCTGCCCGTGTACGTGCCGCCGTGGGCCTCCAGCACCAGCTCCCACGGCTCCAGCACCAGCCGGGGCGGGGCGCCGGGGACGAGCTCGAAGCGCAGCGCGCGCGGGGCCTTCTTCGCCTTGCGGGTGCGCAGCGCGAAGAGGAGGTTGTAGAGGTCCACGGGCGCAAGCTGGCAGGTGCTCGCCGGCAGCGTGGCGGCGGACTGCACCTGGAGGAAGCCGCGCAGCCACGCGTGCGGTACCTCCACGTTGCGCGGCTCACGCGCGGGCTGCGAGGGACGCGCGGGCAGGGCGACGTGGGCCTCCAGCGACACGGGCACGTAGGTGCGCAGCCGGTCGAGGCGGGCGGGCAGCTCCGGGGGCACGTCCAGGAAGGTGGAGCCGTGCGCGGCCTCGCGGCCGTCGAAGAGGGCGTTGTCGAAGGACAGGCGCGCGTAGGCGCTCTCGTCGCGGGAGAAGACCTCGAGCGACACGCTGTCCGGGTCCACGGTGAGGACGGGGTCCAGCACCGCGTCCTTCTTCTCCTCACCCTCCAGCGCGTTGTCGAGGAAGGCCTTCTGCGCCTCCCAGATTTGCGCGCTGGCCCGCTTCCCCTGCTTCATGAGGTACGCGAGGTACGCGGTGCGGTCCTTGCCCCGGTAGCGCAAGTCCGAGGAGAGGATGCCGAAGGTGGCGGCGAGCGCGTCGCGGAAGAGGGCGGAGTCCTTCACGCGGCCGCGCACGCCCACGGTGCCGCGCGAGCCCTCCAGGGAGAGCAGCACGCGCGAGGCGTCCGGCGCGGCCTCCACGTCGCTCGCGGTGGCGTAGCGCAGCTCGACGGGATGACGGGTGGCGGTCGTCACGACGGAGTCCCTTCCTTCCGGGTGCGCTCGGCGGCGCGGCGTGCACGTTTGTGGGCGCGCCATGCGGCCTTGCGCACGTCCACGGGTTGCGAGTTGTCGAAGGCGGCATCGTGCAGCAGCTTCGCCGCGTCGTCACCACCCGCCCGGCCCAGCGCGGCCCAGGCGTCCTGCTTCACGTCGGCCTTCGTGCTCCGGGCCAGGGCCAGCAGCGGCTCCACGGCCTTCGTACCCAGCAGCGCGGGCACGGTGAGGCGGCGGCCCTCGGAGGTGGTGAGCGCGTCCGGCGTCGGCTTCACACCCGTGGGGCCCAGGGCCACCGGGTCGAAGGGCTTCACCTCCAGCGCCCACGTGGTGGCGCGCTCGGGGGCGAGCTTCGCCAGCGCGGCAGCCGCCGCGGCGCGCACCTGGGCGTCCGGGTCGCTCAGCGCAGCGCGGAGGGTCTCCGCCGCGGCGGTGCGCTCCTTGTCGGAGAGCACGGCGGCGGACTGGAGCGTGCCGCCTGGCGTGCCCAGCCGACCGAGGACGCGCGCGGCCTCCTGCCGGACGCGGGCGGGGGCTCCGGCCTCACCACCCTGGAGGATGGTGCGCGCGGAGTCGAAGAGGGTGGAGGCCCCCAGGCGGGAGCCGGCCCACAGGAGCCGCTCCCACGCGGCGGACAGCGGCTTGCGCCTGGGCGCGGGCGCCGCGGCCCACTCGGTGGCGGTGCGGCGCTCGGCCGTCACCACCGCGCGGGACACCGCGGCCACGTCCACCTTGCCCGTCTCTCGCGCCTCACCCGTCCACGTGCCCACCAGGGACGCCGCCTCTTCGCGGGCCTCCGGCTTGTCGTTTCCGAGCAGCGCCACCGTTTCGGGCACGGGCAGGGCGCCGCGCCGGGCGAGCCCCCGCCGCAGCCTCAGGCGCAGGGCCACGTTGGAGAGCGTGGCCAGTCGGGGCACCAGCAGCGCCGGGTCGCCCTCGTCGGAGAGGTACGCGGCCGCCGGCTCGGAGACGTCCGAGTAGCGGCTGGCCACGGCGTGGAACTCCACCCGCGTGCGCTCGTTCGGGAAGAGCACGTCGAGCGCCTTGCGCGCCTCCTTGCGCACGTCCTCCTCGTCGTCGTCCAGCGCGAGGGCGAGGGCGGTCTCCGCCTCCGGGTCCTTCAGCTTCGCCAGTTCCTGCGCCGCCGTGGTCCGTACGTCCGTGTCCGTGTCCGGGTCGCCGAGCAGCGCCTCCAGCTTCACGCGAGCCCGCTCACCGCCGATGGCGCGCAGACCCCGGATGCCGGCCTGCTGCAGGTCCAGGGAGGTGCCCTCGACGGCGACGGTCTCCACCTTCTCCTCGACGCGGCGGCGGTCCTCTCCGTCCGGCAGCTTCGCGGCGAGGCGGCCCAGGCCCTCAATCGCGGCGGCCACCATGGAGGGCTCGGTCGGAGCCTCCGGCGTGCCACCCGCGGCCACCGTCTCCAGCTCGGAGAGGGCGCGCGCGTCGCCCAGCGTGCCCAGGGCCAGCAGGGCGCGCTCGCGCTGCCCGTCCTCGCCGGCGCGGGCGTACAGGAGCAGGGGCCGCAGCGCGCTGGCACGGCCCTGGTGCGCCACGCCCTCGGCGGCGGGCAGCATCAGCTCGCGGGCGCCGCCGCGCAGCACCTCCTCCAGGGGCTCCACGCTGGCGCCGTGCTCGATGACGCGCTTCGCGTAGCGGGCCACCGCTTCCGCGCGCACGGTGACGTCGCGGTCGGCGAAGAGGCCCACCAGCACCTCGGACTGGCCGGCCTCGGCGCCGTGCTCCAGCTCCTTCACGGCGGCCTGCCGCACCGCCGCGTCCTGGCTCTTCACCGCCTGGCGCAGGAAGCGCACGGCCAGCGCCGCGTCGCGCTTCTTCACGTCCACGCCGGCCACGTTCATCGCGGCGGTGACGCAGGCGGCGCGCACGGCGGCGGACTCGTCCTCCAGGCAGCGGCGGGCCAGCACGTCCAGGGCCTCCGCGCGGTGCGTGTTGCCGAGCGCCACCACCAGTCGCTGCCGCTCGTTGGCGTCCGGAGCGGCCGCGAGCCGAGCGGCCAGGGCGCCCACGGCGGCGGGCGTGGCCAGCCGGGCCAGGGCCTCCACCGAGCGCTTCGCGGCGGCCACGTTCTCCGAGCGCAGGAAGGCGGCGAGCACCTCCACCGCGCGGTCATCCCCGCGCCACGCCAGCAGCTCCGAGGCGCGCAGGCGCAAATCCTCGTGCTCGCTGGCCATGGCCCGGCCCAGCGCCTCGGTGACGCGCGAGTCGTTGGCACCGGCCAGCCGCTCAATCACCCCGACGCGCAGGTCCGCGTGCTCGCTGCCCAGCGCGGCCAGCAGCGGCTCCAGGCTGCCGGGCGGGCTGAGCTTCTCCAGCAGCTCGAAGGCGTAGCGGCGCACGTCCGCCAGCGGCGAGTTGAGCGCGGCGGCGATGCGCGGCTTCGCGACGTCGCCTCGCTCCGTCAGCTCATCCAGCGCGGCGCGGGCCACGTCCGGGGACAGCGAGGCCAGGGCGAGCGACAGCGGCTCGTCGCTGCCGGCGGGGTACAGCTCCTTGAGTCCCGCGAGCGCCGCCTTGCGGACGAGCTGGTGCGGGTCTTCCAGGGCGCGCAGCAGGGCGGCCACGGCGGCGGGGGTGCCGGCGTAGCCCTCCTGCGTGAGCTTCACCACGCGGTCCACGGCGTCGCGGCGCACGCGGTGGCCCTCGTCGTCGCCCGCGGACACCTGCCGCAGCAGGCCCACGTAGGCGCCGAAGGCGAGCCGGCGCAGGTGCTGCCGCTCCGCGCTGGTGGCCGCCTCGGGCGAGGCGCCCGGCACTCCCGGCTTCACCGCCGAGAAGAGGCGCCGCAGCCAGCTCTTCGCGGGCGTGGCCGACACGGGCGAGGTGGTGGGCGCCGTCTCCGGCTTCCACGGGGCCTCCAGCGTGCGCGGGCGGGCCACCTTCTGCGCCTCGCGGAAGTAGTCGAGCGGCTTGTTGCGCAGCAGCAGCACCTGGGCCGCCGCGTAGCGCTGCTCGGGCTGGTCGCTGGAGAGGGCCTCGGCGAGGCCGACCATGCGCTTGGCGCGGTCCTCCTCGGCGGGCCACTCCTTCATGTCGCCGGCCTTCTCCGGGCGCGGCGGCAGCAGGGCCTCCACCAGGTGGCCGCGCGACGCGTCCGCCTCCGTGCGCAATTCCAGCGCGCGGGCCGCGGCGTAGCGCACCTCCGGCCTGCCGCTGGAGAGGGCGCTGGTGAGCAGGTCGGGCGGCTCGCCCCGGCGGTTGGCGCGCAAGTCCCGGGCAAGGACGATGGCGAACACCATCTCCTGCACCTCGCGGGCGCGGTCCTCCAGGCCGTGCAGCAGGCCACCGTCGCCGTCGGGGCCCAGGGCCGCGAAGGAGAGGATGGCGCCGAGCCGAATCGGCAGGTGGTCATTGCGCAGGTTGCCGGTGAGCACCGGCAGGGCGCGCGCGTCGCCCAGGCGGGACAGGCCGTCCGCGGCCCACGAGCGCACCGCCACGTTGGCGTGCCCCAGCGCGTCCAGCAGGTAGCCCTCGTCACCCCGGCGACTGGCGGTGGCGAGGCCGCGGGCGCCCTGCTCCTGGATGTCGCTCAGTTCGTGCGGCACCAGCACGGTGGCGAAGAAGTTGAGCAGCCGCCGCGAGCCCAGCGAGGCCAGCGCGCGCGAGGCGCGGTAGCGCAGCGGGTTGAGGAACGCGGGCGGGTAGAGGCGCTCCAGGTCCTTGTCCGTAATCAGGACCCGCATCGGCTCGATGATGTCCTCGGCGCCGCGCGGGGCCAGCAATTCCGCGGCGCGCACGCGCACGTAGAGGGCGGCCGAGGCGATGCCCGCCAGCAGCGGGCCATTCTCGTTCGGCACCAGCTTGTCGAGCGCCTCCAGTGCGGCGACGGCGACATCGACATTCTCGTCCTGCACCAGCTTCAGCAGCGGCGAGCGCAGCGTCTCCACGGGCGCGTGGACGGAGCCCTTCGCGCCGGCAATCCGCAGGGCGGCATGCGTGGACGCGAGCGCCGCGAGGTGCGGCTCCGGCTTCTCCTTGCCAGCCAGCTTCACCCACGCTTCGTACGCGGCGGTGGCAACGCCCGCGTCGCGGTCCTCCACCGACTTGCGCAGGCGCTCCAGCGCCCAGCCCTCGGTGCCGCGCTGGGAGAGCACCTCCACCGCGCGGTTGCGCAGGTCCGGGAAGCGGCCGGACAGCGCGCGGTCCAGCGCCTTCTCGGGCACCTTCTCGTTCCACGCCCACAGCGTGCGGAAGGCCTCGCCGCGCACCTTGGCGGACTCGTCCTCCAGCGCGTCTCCGAGCAGCGGCTCCGCGCCCTGCGTCGCCGTGCCCAGCTTCACCAGCCTGTCGAGGCCGCGCACGCGCACGTCCTCGTGGCCGGAGCGCAGCGCGGCCTCGGCGGCGGACAGGGGCGCCTCCACGTCGAGCGCCACCACCGCGTCCAGCGCGGCGGCGCGCACGTCCGCGTCCGCGTCGTCCAGCATCCACACCAGCCGCTCACGGGCCCGGGCGTCCTGCAGCGCCTGGAGCGAGGTGGCGGCCTGGCGGCGGATGGCGGACTCCGGCTCACGGGAGAGCTGGAGCAGCGCGCCCAGCGCCCGGCCATCGCCGAGCTGCGCCAGGCCGCGCGCGCCCCGCACCGCCGTGTCCGCCGTGCGGCAGGCCATGGCGGCGAGCAGTGGCTCCAAATCCGACTCGACGAGCGCGCCACCGACGGTGCCCTGTGCGGGCAGCGCGTCGCGAGCGGCCTGCACCTCCGCGTCGGTGAGCGGCGCGTTGGCTGCGACACCCTGGGCACGGCGCGCACGCTGGGCGATCCGGCGGGCCACGTCGCGGGTGGCGCGGGCGAAGTCCTCGTCGCGCGACTCCAACGCGTGGGCCAGGGCGCGGCGCTCCAGCACGCGCACCGTGAAGGCCACGCGGCGCACGTCCGTGTCGGAGTCGTCCAGCGCGCGAGCGGCCAGCGGCTGGAGCTGTGCATGGCCCAGCAGGCCGGCCCCGGCGGCGCGGATGAGCACCTCCACCTTGAGGTGCGCGGGGCCACGCTCGAAGGCGGTGCGCAGGGGCTCGGTGCTGCCGCCCGGGGTGACTTCGGTGAGGGCGTCCAGCGCGGCCAGCCCCACGGCGGCCTCGCCGTCCGCGAGCTTTCCGGCGATGAGGCCCGGCACCAGCGGGGACGTGCCGCCCAGGAGCGCGAGCGTCTCCAGGCCGGAGACGCGGATGTCCGCGAAGCGCGAGTCCAGCGCGGCGCGCGGGGCGGCCAGGGGCGACTCGGTCTCCAGCGTCTGGAGCGCGGCCAGCGCGGCCTTGCGCACCATGGGGTGGTCGTCGTTGAGGCGCTCGCGCAGCTTCGGGCGCGCGGCGGTGCGGCCCTTGGCGGCCAGCTCCTGCGCGGCCAGCCGGCGCACCTCCGCCTCCTTGTCCGAGCCGAGCACCTGGAGGACGAAGTCGAGCGCCTCGGCCTCGTCCAGCGCGGCGGCCTCGCGCACCGACGCCTCGCGCTTGGGACGGCCGGCCTTGAGGGACTCCGTCAGCAGGTCGAAGCCATGCTGGTAGGAGTCGTGGTCGTCGCCAGGCTTGCCGTCCACCGCCACGCCGTAGCGGTGCGTGCGGCGGTCCTCTCCGGCCGCGAAGACGGAGCCCAGCGTCGACTTCGCCTGCCGGCCCTGCGCCGGCACGAAGGTGAGGGCGTTCACCGCCTTGCTGCCCACCTCCAGCGTGCGCGGCTTGCGGCGCTCGTCCAGGCGCCACGCCTTGACCTTGCCGTCGCTGCCAGCGGACCAGATGCGGTCGGCGGGCTCGTCACCGCCGGGCTCGGCGGCGGGCGTGGGCGGGAAGAGCAGGGCGAGCACGGAGCCGGCATGGCCGGAGTCCTTGTCGCCGCGCACCTCGAACTCCACCGCGCCGACGAGGTACCAGATGCGCAGCTTCCCATCGTCGCCACCGGAGACGAGGCGCCCGTCGCGCGGGGTGAAGGTGAGCGCGCGCACGGCGCCCTCGTGGCCGGGCATGTCGCGCCGGGCGCCGGTGGCCACGGTGAAGGAGCGCACCACGCCGTCATCGCCGCCACACGCCACGTACGTGCCGGACGGGTCCACCGCCACCGCGCGTAGCGGCTGGGGCGACGCCTTCCACTCGTTCAGCTTGCGCGTGGACTCCCAGTCCCAGGCGCGCACGGTGCCGTCCAGGCCGGCGCTGAAGAGCTTCTTCCCGTCCGCGCTGGACGCGAGCGCGGTGGCGCCGCCGGGGTGGACGCCGTGGAGCTGGAAGGGCGTCTTGCCGTCGGAGAGGGTGCCGAAGTGCAGGGTGCCGTCGGCACCGGCGGCGGCCCAGCGCTCGCCGGAGAGGGCGAGGGCGAGCACTGCGGAGGGCAATTCGGTGCTCCACAGCACCTTGTTGGAGCCCGGCTCGTACGCGGTGACGCGGCTGGAGGCGGAGGCGCGCGCCCCGCCCAGCAACAGCACGCGGGCGTTGGCCGCGAGCGCACGGACCTTCTCGATGTTTCCGATGGCGAGGACGGGCATGACGCTCCTTGCGGGGGGCCCTTCTTAACACTCCGCGTGCGACGGGTGGAGCCTGACTCGATGGGTCCATCACTTCGAACGGTGGGGGGGCGGCTGGCCACCCCCGGATTGATGTAGGCTCACCCCCCCGTTTCTCCCCGGGGGCTTCTTCTTTGTCCGCGCAACACAGGTCGACGGTGACGCCGCGTCACCTCATGGCGCTCGCCGTGCTCACGCTGCTCCTGGCGGGGACGTCCCGCGCCCAGGAGCCCGACGTGCCGCTCGTCGGGGCGCTGCACCGCGTGTGGGGCCTGGACGACGGGCTCCCGCAGAGCTCCGCACTCGCCCTGGCCCAGGCGCCCGACGGCCACCTCTTCGTCGGCACCCAGGAGGGCCTCGCCCGCTTCGACGGGCGCACCTGGACGGTGCTGGACCAGGCCGCCGGCATGCCGTGCGAGGAGGTCATGGCCCTGGCCACCGTGCCGGACGGCACGCTGTGGGCGGGCACCGCCGGCTGCGGATTGGTGCGCCTCTCCGAGGGACGCATCACCCACCTGCCCACCCGCCCCGGGCAGGGCGGAGATCGCGTCTCCGCGCTGGAGCGCACCCCGGACGGCACGCTGTGGGTGGGCACGGACCATGGCCTCGCGCGCCTGGGAGCGGACCGCCCACTGACCTTCGTGCCGGCGCTCGCCAACCTGGATGTCAGCTCGCTGGTGCCGTCGAAGATGGGGATGTGGGTGGGCACCCGCACGGCCGGCCTGTGGCACGTGCGCGAGGACTCCGCCGAGCGCGTGAGTCCGCCCGGCCCGCTGGACCACGTGACGGCGCTCACCGTGGACGCCGACGGCACGCTCTGGGTGGGCACGCATACCAACGGGCTGTGGCGCCGCACCACCGAGGGAGGCTTCGAGCCCGGGCCGCCCGAGGTCCCCGCCCGCATCACCGCCCTGCGCGTGTCGCGCCACGGCGGGCTGTGGGTGGGCACGGAGACGGCGGGCTTCGGGCGCCTGAAGCGCGGCAAGTACACGCCGACCCAGGCCGTGACGCCCAACGCGGGCGTGGTGGCCTTCCTCGAGGACACCGAGGGCAGCCTGTGGGTGGGCACCTTCTCCGCCAGCCTCCATCAGTTGCGCCGCCCCGAGCTGGACGTGGTGGGCACGCCCGAGGGGCTCGCCGACGACTTCGTCTGGAGCGTGTACGAGGACCGCGAGGGCGCGGTGTGGATTGGCACCTCCGGAGGCGTGCTCCACCGGTGGAAGGACGGGCAGCTCACCCGCTATGGCGCGGCGGAAGGGCTCCCCCAGGGCCGCATCCTCGACATCCTCCAGGACCGCGCGGGCACGCTGTGGCTCGCCACCAGCGTGGGGGCGAGCCGCTTCCGCGACGGCCACTTCGAGCTGCTCACCACCCAGGACGGGCTGCCGAGCAACATCGTCTACTCCCTCTTCGAGGACCGCGAAGGCGCCCTGTGGTTCGGCACGCGAGGAGGGCTGGCCCGCCTCTTCGAGGGCCACTGGCGCGTCTTCACCACGGAGGACGGGTTGTCCAAGGACACCGTCACCAACATCCGCGAGGCGCCCGGGGGCGGGCTGTGGCTGGGCTCGGCCTCGGGGCTGGACTTCCTCGACGCCAGTGGCGTGGTGCGCAAGGCGGGCCCGGAGCGCGTGCTGGCGGGGCGGGACGTGAGCGGGCTGGTGCTGGACGCGGACGACCCGTCCACGCTGTGGGCGGCCACCGACGACGGGCTCGCACGCGTGAATGCAGAGGGCGTGAAGGTGGCGCGCGGGCGGGACGGGCTGCTCGTCAACAACCTGCTGTCCGTGGTGGATGACCACCGCGGCCACCTGTGGATGGGCAGCAACCGCGGCCTCTACCGCGTGCCCAAGAGCGAGCTCGCGGACTTCTTCGCCGGCCGCGCCGAGCGCGTCCATACGGTGACGTATGGGCGCTCGGAGGGGATGCGCAGCATCGAGTGCAACAGCTACTCGAATGCCGCCAGCCTGCGCACCCGCACGGGGGAATTGTGGTTCCCCACGGTGATGGGCGCGGTGCGCGTCCCCGCCTCCGCCGAGCCCCGGCCCCGCATCCCCCCGCCGCTGCACATCACCCAGGTGCTGTCTCGCGGGCAGGTGGTGGACCCGGAGAAGGGGCTGCCGCCGGGGGTGCTGGACGTGGAGCTGCACTGGGCGGCGCTCACCTTCGTGGCGCCGGAGAAGGTGCGCTACCGCTACTGGCTGGAGGGGTTCGACTCGGGCTGGGTGGAGGCCGGAGACCGGCGCGTGGCGTACTACACGAACCTGCCCCCGGGGGAGTACCGCTTCCGCGTGCAGGCCGAAGCCGCGGACCGGCGCTGGGGCCCGGTGGAGACGGGCGTGCTGCTGCACCGGCCCGCGCGCTTCTTCGAGTCCCCGGGCTTCCTCTTCACGGTGGGGCTGGCGCTGGTGGGCGGAGCGCTGGGCACCTACCGCTGGCGCGTGGGTCGGCTGCGCGCGCGGGCGATTGAGCTGAGCGAGCGCGTGGAGGAGCGCACGAAGGAACTGGCGACCGCCAACTCGGAGCTGAAGACGGCGCTGGACACGTCCGCCGAGGGAGAGCGCAGCCTGCGGTTGCTCATCGAGCGGCTGCCCATCGCCCTCACCGTGTACCAGGACGACCGCGCGGTGTACGCCAACCAGGCGTCGCTGGAGTTGATGGGCTACGAGCGGCTGGAGGACTCGGTCGGACACTCCGTCTTCGACCACCTGCCCAAGGAGGAGCATCCCCAGTGGCGCGAGCGGATGCAGGCGGTGCGTCAGGGCGCGGTGCTCCCGGAGCGGCTGGCGCGGGTGATGCGCCGGGACGGCACGGTGGCGCTCGCGCAGGTGGGCGGGGTGGTGCTGCGCTTCGGGGGACACCCGGCGGTGGTCTCCGTGGCGCGCGACGTGACGGAGGCGCGGCGCATGGAGGAGCGCCTGCGGCTGTCGGACCGGATGTCCGGCGTGGGCACGCTGGCGGCCGGCGTGGCGCACGAAATCAACAACCCGCTGTCCTACGTCATCGGCAACCAGCAGTTCGTGCTGGAGCGCCTGGAGCCGCTGCTGGAGGCCTCGCGGGGTGAGACGGCGCAGGTGCCGGTGTCGACGCTGCAGGGGCTGGCGGAGGCGCTGCGCGACGCGAGCGAGGGCGCGGGCCGGGTGCGCCACATCGTCCGGGACTTGAAGACGTTCAGCCGCGGCGACGAGGAGTCCACGCGTCCGCTGGACGTGCGACCCGTGCTGGAGAGCGCGCTGTCCATCTGCGCCAACGAGGTGCGCCACCGGGCGCGCGTGCGCCGCGAATTGGGAGACGTGCCGCTGGTGGTGGCCAACGAGGCGCGGCTGGGGCAGGTGTTCCTCAACCTGCTGGTCAACGCCGCGCAGGCGATTCCGGACGGGCAGGTGGAGCGCAACGAGATTGTCCTCACCACCTTCACGGACTTGCAGGGGCGCGCGGTGGTGGAGGTGGCGGACACGGGGGCCGGTATCGCCCCGGAGCACCTGGAGCGCATCTTCGACCCGTTCTTCACCACGAAGCCGGTGGGCGTGGGCACGGGGCTGGGGCTGTCCATCTGCCACGGCATCGTCAGCGTGCTCGGGGGCGACATCCAGGTGGAGAGCCAGGTGGGGAAGGGCACGCGCTTCCGCGTGGTGCTGCCGCCCGCGCCCGCGGACGCCGGGGTGGAGGTGCAGGCGGTCCGGGCGCTGGAGCAGGGCGTGGTGGCGTCGAAGAAGGCGAAGGCGCGGCTCCTGGTGGTGGACGACGAGCCGCTGGTGGCGCGCGGCGTGGCCCGGCTCTTGGCGAACGAGTTCGCGGCGGAGAGCACGTCGAGCGCCCGCGAGGCGCTGGACCGCCTGTCCCAGGGCGAGCGGTTCGACCTGATGCTGTGTGACGTGATGATGCCGGAGATGAGCGGCGAGGCCTTCTTCCACCAGCTCTCCGAGGTGGCGCCGGACCAGCGCGAGCGCGTCGTGTTCATCACCGGAGGGGCCTTCACTCCGGAGGCCCGCGCGTTCCTGGAGAGCCTGCCGCCGGGGCGGTGCCTGCTCAAGCCGCTGGCCGCGGACGTGCTGCGCGCGCTGGTGCGGGAGCAACTGGCGCGGGCGTGAGCGTCCGCAATGCTCTGTGGCGCGGAAGAAGCGCCGGGGGGCCTGGCCGGTGACGGCGCGGGACGGCATCCCGCCGGAGCCGGGCTGTTTCAACGCCGTGCCGCAAGGAGTCGCACCGCTGGGGCACGCGTGACTCGTTGGCAGGGCCCCTCCATGTGCGCTCGGATGTCGCGCGCGGCTATGCTGTCGCGCGCGCCGACCTGGGGGGCCTGGCATGACGACGAAGTGGCTGTGTGCAACGAGCACCTGTCCGAGTCCGGACCTGACCGAGCTGGTCACCGTGGCGGCGGGCAAGACGGCTGCCTCCGTCCTGGAAGTCTTTGACCCGGAGGCGGAGGCGCGTGCCCAGGCTCCCGCGAAGCCGCGCATCCTCGATGTCGACGTCATCTGCCCGTACTGCAAGACGCGGCAGATGTTCGACCTCCGGCGGACGGAGGCGGAGATGAAGGGCCGCCCCATCCTCGACACGGAGGCCGCGGCGCTCGACAAGCTGCGGGCCCTGTTCGAGCCCCAGAAGTCCGCCGAGCGGCTGGAGGCCTTCGGCACGTGGCTCTTCGGAGGCACGGCCTTCTTCACCACGCTGGTGGGCTTCTACGCGTACACCGTGCACGACCAGGTGAAGGCGGGCTCGCAGTTCTTCTTCACCATTGCCCTGGCGTTGCTGGGCCTCAGCATGGCGTCCGCCGCGCGCATGAAGACGCCGGCCCTGAAGACCTTCAACCCGGACAGCCCGAGCAGCATGCTCAAGGCGCTCGAGGAGCGGGCGACGGAGCGCAGCGGGCAGCTCAAGTACGCCTCGGCCTGCTTCGCGGCGGCGTTGGCGTTCGCCGGTGCGGCCCCGGCGCTGGGGGCGCTGTTCTCCAGCGCGCCGGTGGCACAGGTGGCGACGAGCTACACACGGGATGCCAGCGGGAAGCTGAGCGCCGTGCTGAAGGCCACCGCGATGAAGCCCGGTGACGTCTTCGGCGCGAGGATTCGCAAGCAGGGCGCGCCGCAGGCGGTGCTGCTGGAGGGCTCGCAGACGGTGAAGGCGGATGGCACCGGTGAGCTGACGCTGGAGGTGGCGAAGCTGGAAGCGAAGGACGGTCCGTGGGAGTTGGCGACGTACACGCGGGGCCAGGGCACGGCCGTCGCGGAGAAGGACGCGGGCGTCCATGTGCTGACCGGCCTCGTTGCGCCCGTGCCCGTCGCGCGTCCGGAGCCCTCGCTGGGCACGGCGTTCTCCTTCACGCCGAATGGGAGGCTGACGCTGGAGGCGCTCGGCTCGGCGCTGAAGCCGCACACGCCCGTGGAGCTGCAGGTGCGCCAGGGTGAGAAGGTGCTGGGCTGGACGCGCGGCGTGGCGGCGCAGGACGGCGCGGTGTTCGTGAAGCTGGAGCTGGCCACCGTGGACGTGAGCAAGGAGCCGGTGGTGCTCACCGTCCTCGGGGACGGGGACGGCAAGAAGGAGCTCCTCTTCAAGCAGACGCTGCCGGAGCCCACGAAGGTCGTCGTGGATGGCAGGTAGGGAGGAACGGACGGCATGTTGCTCCTGGAACCCACGCAGCGGGATGTCGTCTTCCGACGCATCCAGGAACTGACCGGTGGCCACGCACTTGCCCTCATTGGCGCGTGGATGGGCAATGACCTCCGGGACAGCCTCAACACCGTGCTCACGAACAAGGAGCAGATAGAGGAGCTGCTCCGGTTCTGTGAGAAGGACGGCCTGAGCGGGCCCCAGCCGCTGCTGCTCAAGCTGCTGGACCGGCCAGAGCTGCGCATCTACCCGGAGGTGGCGGCCATCCTGGCGGACCTGCGGAAGAAGAAGGACACCCTCGTCCAGACGGACCCGTATGGGCAGTGCCTGCTCATGCGCAAGCCCTTCATCAACCGGTGGAACTTCCGGCAGGTGCTCCAGGACTTCGTCGCGCGCAACCCCACGCGGCGGTTGCTCGTGGTCAACGGGCGCCCGAAGTCCGGCAAGTCGTACTCCAAGCTGTATGTCACCCACCTCAAGGCCGCGTGCTCGGGCTTCGCGCCGGTGTGGTTCTCCACCGTAGGGGGGCAGCCGGAGAGCTACACGCCGGACGAGGTGGCTCGCGGCATCGTGGCCGTGGTGGACGGCAACGTGGGTCAGATGCCCGCGCAGCACAGCTCGGACAACCGGAGGGCGCATGACCTGGCCACCTGGGTCATCAATGAGCTGGGCCGGCGCTCCATGGCCTTCTGCCTCTTCCTGGATGGGCTCCGGAATGCGCCCCGGGAGACGCATGCGTTCATCTACTTCCTGGCGGATGCCCTGACGTCGAACCTCCACCATGTCGACGGGCGCCTCGTGCTCATCGACTACGACAAGGAGTTGCTCGCGGACCTGCCCTACGGCTTCGACGAAGACAACCTGGACTCCATCCAGAAGCCGGACGTGGAGAAGTTCTTCCTGCGCGTCCACCCGGACCCCTCGCAGGACAACATCGACAAGGCCGTGGCGAAGGTCTTCTCGAAGCTCACCGTGACGCCCGCCGACGAGCAGTGGCAGGCCGCCGTGGCGAAGGCAGTCCTGGAGGTGACGCGTGAGCTCTAGCGAACCGCTGTCGCGGCAGGAGGTGGCGCGTCGGCGCGCGATGCTCCAGGCGCTCCAGGAGGAGGCCGCGGAGGAGGAGGTTCCTCTGGAGCGGTGGAGCTACCGGATGGCGGCGTGCGTGCTGAGCACGTTCGACCCGCAGACGCTGCAGCCCATGAGCAGAGCGGTGGGGCCGGGCGGCGCGCTCCGATGGCTGATGAACGACTGCGAGGTGGTGACGGGGACAGCCAGCCCCGCGCGTTGGATGTTGAAGGAGCCTGTACGACGTGAGGCCATCGCACGGCTGGGTTCGCACTTCGCGCTGCGGGAAGCCCTCCGCTGCAACCCCGTGGAAGCGCCAGACCCGTTGCAGGAGCTCATCTCGCGCTATCTGGAGACAGGGCCGCTGCCTGAAATGGAGTTCACGTGGTCGTCTCTCAAGCTCAACTCCAAGGTCAAGCTCACCGACAAGCTTCCCGTCCCTCCGGAGGATGTGGACCGCGTGACGCGCCTGCTCCAGGTGGTGCGCTGGCTGGGGCCCCAGGTGGAAGGGCCGGAGCGCACCACCCGGCTGGAGGCCATCCTGAGCCAGCGCCTGGCGAATGCCCGCCTGCTGGCGCCCTTCCGGAAGCTGGCGGGGGACACCTTCCGTGGACGTCAGGACGAGCTGGAGACGCTCCGTGTCCACGTGGGCGTCCTGGACTCGTCCGTGACCAAGACGCTGTCGAGTTACGCGCGGCGCATCGTGGGAATGGGGGACGGCACCACCCTGCTCATCCATGGACCTGGAGGCATGGGCAAGTCGGCGCTGCTCGCCCGGTTCGTGCTGGAGCACCACAGCGCCGTCCCGTTCGCCTATCTCGACTTCGACAATCCCCAGCTCAGCCTCGACAAGCCCGCGACGCTGTTGCTGGAGGCCAGCCGTCAGCTCGCCCTGCAGTACCCGGACTCACTGGAGGCGCTCTCCGCCTTCGAGGCCCGGTGCCGCAAGGCGTTGGGCGAGGAGCGCCAGCGCAGGACGGACGGGACGCGCAGGAGCGCCCGTGACATCTGGGTTCCCCTGGCGGAGGAGTTCGGGGCGCTGCTGATGACGCAGGTGCTGAACCGCTGGGCGGAGCAGGGCGGGCCCTTCCTCCTGCTGCTCGACACCTTCGAGGAGGTCCAGTACCGGAGCACGGACCTGATTCGGGAGCTGGAGCAATTGCTCGGGGTGCTCCGCCGCGGCTATCCCCAGCTACGGGTCGTCCTGTCGGGCCGGGCACCGGAGCCCCGACTGAAGGCCACGGAGCTGGTCCTCAAGGAGCTGGACGAGGCCTCCGCCCTGTCGCTGCTCGAAGCGAGCGGCGTGGGTGATGAGGCGCTTCGCCGGGGGCTCCATGCGCAGGTGGGTGGCAACCCGCTCAGCCTGAAGCTGGCGGCGGAGGTCGCGCGCAAGGAGGGCGCCGAGGCAGGGGGACTGCGCAACCTGAAGACGCGGAGGCTCTTCTTCTTCGCCGCGCGCGAGGCCGTGGTCCAGGGACAGCTCTACCGGCGCGTGCTGGAGCACGTGCATGACCCCACGGTGCGCAAGCTCGCGCACCCGGGGCTCATCGTCCGCCGGCTCACGCCCGAGGTCATCCAGGAGGTGCTCGCCGAGCCATGCGGGCTCGGGGAGCTGACGTTCGAACAGGCCCTGGCGCTGTTCGAGCAGCTCCAGCGGGAGGTGTCCCTCGTCTCGCTCGGGCCCGACGGCGCGCTGTATCACCGGCCCGACGTGCGCCGCGTGATGCTGGAGCCGCTGCGCGTGGACCAACCCGCGAAGGTCGCCGCCATTCATGACGAGGCGGTGCGTTACTACGCGCAACAGCAAGACGTCGTGAGCCGCGCCGAGGAGCTGTATCACCGCATGGCCTGTGGCCAGTCACGCGAGGAAATCGACCCCCGGTGGATGCCGGGCGTGGAGCCGTACCTGCGCTCGTCGCTGGAGGAACTGCCCGCCGAGGTCCAGGCCTACGCCTGCTCCTTCCTGGGCGTGGACCTGCCGAAGAAGGTCTGGGAGCAGGCCCAGCTCGTGGACTGGGAGCGGCACGTGGTCCGCAGGCTCAAGGACCTGCTGCTCAAGGGCGAGCCACAGTGGGCGCTCGAAGTCCTGCGTGAGCGGCGGGAGCGGACTCCGGGCAGCGTGCTCTACGTCATCGAGGCCCGCGTGCACATCCTGCTGGGACATCGGGACGAGGCGGAGCGGCTCATCGAGGAGGGGCTCGACAGCGCGGGCTGGGCCGCGGACTCCGTCATCGTGTTGAAGCTGCTCCTGCTGAGGGCGCTGCTGGTCGCCGCCCGCCAGGAACTGCCCGGCGCGGTGAAACTCCTGGAGGACGCGGACCGATACGCGGCGGAGCGCGTCTGCGAGCCCGCGCGCGTCCTGCCCCTGATGGCCAGCGTGCAGCTCTGGCGGATGCGCGGCAACGGCACTTCGTTCCACCTGGATGTGGCGAAGAAGCTGGCGGGTCTGCTGTTGCGGCTGTCGACGGATGACCTGCATAAGGCGCCTCGGCTCTTCCTGCGCGCGCTGGACCTGCTGCGCGAGGAACTGTCGATGCAGCCCGGTGAGTCGTTCGGAACACTGCGCTCGATGATGGCGGAGCTCGAGAACTGGAGCCGCATTGCGCGCCTGGTGCGTGACTTCTGGGATGCCGCCGGGCCGGTGGTACCGGTGGTGGCTGCCTCTCCGAGAGGGCCTCGCGTCCTGGTGACTTCCTCAGGAGCGGAGCGCGGCGCTGCCATCGCCGAGCCGCTGGCGCGACTGCTGTCCCCGGAGGTGATGGCAGGGCCGTACCGGAGTGCATTCCAGGGGGAAGCAGGCCCCACCCTCAAGCCGCCAGAGGGCATGAGCTTCGGCCCCCTGGGCTTCCTGCTGGAGCTGATGTCCTGAGGAGGACCTGACATGAAGACGCTCTCCAAGCTCCTCACCGATGAGCAGCTCGACGCGCTGATGCAGGAGGCCATCAAGGCCAACCTGGCGAATCCGGCGTCACTCCAGGCGCTCCTGAGCGGGATGAATCCGTACTTCGTCGGGACGATTCCCTACGTCCCGCACCCCATCGCCCAGCTCAAGCTCACGCTGGACAAGCTCAACACCACGCCGGAGCTGACGGACGGCAGCGTGCCCATGGCCTCATGGCTGCGCAACGCCGCGACCTTCGCCGGCCCGACTCCCGCGGCGAAGACCTTCACCAACACCCTCGCGGCCATCACCAGCCATGTGCCCGCGGGCCCCGTCATCGCCCGCGAGCAACTTCCCGAGCGGAAGGAGCGCATCGTCCATGAGAACGACATGCTGCCCTTCGGCTTCCTCCTCGGAGGACAGAGCGCGGGGCGCTGTGTCGCGCGGGCCCTCGTGCCCCGCTACGACTCGGGGACGAAGCGCGCTCTCTCCAATGGCGACCCGTATCGGGTCATGGGCACCGCGTGGCTGGTGACGCCGGACCTCGTGCTCACCAACCACCACGTCGTCAACGCGCGGATTGATGGAGAGGCGGACGCGCCGCGCTCGGACCTGGACCTGCAGGCCGGCGGGACGGTGCTCGAGTTCGACTACGACCACACCACCGCGCCCGTCGACGAGTCGAAGGTGACGAAGCTGGAGGCCGTGGACAAGGCGCTCGACTTCGCGCTGCTGCGGCTCGCGGCACCGCAGACGGCCCGGCGGTTCCTCCCGCTGCGCACCGAGCCCGTGGAGAAGCACAGCCCGGTCAACATCATCCAGCACCCGCGTGGCCGGCCGAAGATGATTGCCTGTCGCAACAACCTCGTCACCCACGTGGGAACCACCGAGCTGCGCTACTTCACCGACACCGAGCAGGGCTCCTCGGGCTCTCCAGTGCTCGATGATGCGTGGCGCGTCGTCGCCCTCCACCGCGCCTCGGTGGACGTGGATGACGTGGAGTACCAGGGGCGCAAGACGGCCTGGGTCAACGTGGGCACGCCCATCGGCGCCATCCTCGCGTACCTGAAGCAGCACCACGGGGCGCTCTGGGAGGAGATCCGTCAGGCGCAGGGCCTCCCGGCCTGAGGTCGCAGGACGCGGATGCAGGCTGTCTGTGCCGGAGCTGGCGTTCACGGAAGGAACGTTCATTCCGCCGGGGAGCCGCTCGTCCCGGCCTGAGGCAGGCCGCGGGTGGCGCCCGGGCGCCCGCGTGGTGGAAGGAACGTTGGCCCTGTCTCGACCCTGATGAAGAACACTTGTCCCGAGGGCGCTTCCGTCCTTGCACCCATCCTATTGATATTGAGTTGAGGGACTTTGCCACCTCATGCGCTTGTCGCTTCTGAGGCCACCTCGACTAGTACCTCGGCACAGAGGTTCTGACCGATTGGCCTTGGACCTGCTCAGCGGAGGACGGGCAGGCGTTCCGGGGCCAGCAGCAGTTCGATGCTGCGGGCCTGTCCGGCGCTGCGCCGGATGAGCCCTCGGCGTTCAAGCTCCAGCACCATGCGGTGAACGGTGGGCGGAGTGGTGCCGAAATAGCGCTGCATGTCGGCCTCCGCGGGAGGGCGCCGGTTGAGCTTGGTGTAGGCGTAGATGAAGGCCAGGTATTGGCCTTGAAGCTCGGTAAAGGGCGGGGCGGCGGAGGGAATCGACACGGCGGCAGCGAGGTAGTCCGACTCCCCCTTTCACGGAGTCGGAGCGCATGAATGTACGTTACCTCGTCACCCTGGCCGCCGAGGAGAAGTCAGAGTTGGAGGCCCTGGTGAGTGGCGGTACGGAGCGGGTGCGCCACGTCAAGCGTGCGCAGATTCTGCTGGCAACCCATGCCGGAGTCACCGACGAGCAGATCGCCAGGAGTGTCCGGGTGGGCGCCTCGACAGTGTACCGAGTCAAGCGGCGGTTTGTAGAAGGAGGCGTGGAGCACGCCCTGCACGAGAGGCAGCGGCCGGGGGCCTCGCGCAAGCTGACGGGCAAGCAGGAGGCGCTGCTGGTGGCCACCGCCTGCTCGAGTCCACCGAAGGGGCGTGCGCGGTGGACGCTCCAGTTGCTGGCCGATGAGCTGGTGCGGCTGACCGAGCACGAGGAGCTGTCGCGGGAAACGGTCCGACGACGGCTGGAGGAGAGCGAACTCAAGCCCTGGCAGCAGCGCATGTGGTGCATTCCGAAAGTGGACGCCGAGTACGTCGCCCGAATGGAGGACGTGCTGGAACTCTACGCCGAGCCACCAGACGCCAAGAGGCCGGTGGTGTGCTTCGACGAGACGCCCACCCAGCTGATTGGAGAAGTCCGTACGCCCCTGCCGGCCATGCCCGGCAAGCCCCGCCGTTACGACTACGAGTACCAGCGCAACGGGACGGCCAACCTCTTCGTCTTTCTGGACGTGCACCGTCCCTGGCGCCACGTCGAAGTCTCAGACCAGCGGACCGCCAAGGACTTCGCGGCGCAAATGCGCGCGCTGGTGGACGTGCACTACCCGGAGGCAGAAACCATCCGAGTGGTGCTCGACAACCTTTCCACGCACAGCCCCGGCGCCCTCTACGAAGCCTTCCCGCCGCAGGAGGCCAGGAGGATTCTGAAGAAGCTGGAGTTCCACTTCGTCCCCAAACACGCCAGCTGGCTGAACATGGTGGAGATTGAAATAGGCGTGCTCAACCGCCAATGCTTGGACAGACGAATTGCCAACAAGGCCACCCTGAAGCGGGAGGTGGCCCGATGGGAGCGGATGCGAAACAAGGAGCGGGCTCGGGTCCGCTGGCGCTTCACGGTCGAGGGCGCCCGCACCAAACTCGGGCGCGCGTACCCCCAGGCCCAGGCGGCCGCCGCCGCTGCCGCCTGAACCCTTCAAAACCTCTGTGCCGAGCTACTAGTGTGCCCCTCGCAGAACTCGCGACATTCACGGGGAGCCATGCATGCATAAGCTTGTTTGGGTGATGTTGGCGGTAGGAACGATGCTTACGGGCTGCGGCGTCGCCGCCGAGCCAGAGATGGATGACCCGTTCGTGTCCCGGGAGGATGAACTGCCCTCGTGCAGGCTCAACCCGTGTTCTCCTGGCTGGGTGTGCGTCGGCACTACGTGCGTCCGTCCTTGCTCCTGGCCCGACTCGACTCCATGTCTCCCGTACGGTCAGACGTGCTGTCTCGGCTACGGTGATACTCCGCCCCATTGCGGCAACCTCTGCGCTGACTGACAGCCATCCTCCGGCGAGCACCTGACCCGGGCGGCGCCCGGGTCTCCTCGCCACTCCCTGCCGGGTGCCAGGCCCACCTGCCGTGACTGCCGCAAGGCATTGAGCACCTGGTGCTGATACAGCTGGGCTCCCTCTGACTTTGACGTCGGAAGACGATGGGCTGGACCTCTCCTGGGGCCCGGCCCTTGTCGTCTCCGCTGGGGCGCCGCCCGAACGAGGCAGCCTCTTTCCGCGCCTTGATTGAGTACCCGGCGGGCCCGTGCGTTCTCGGACCGTGGACCTTGCCTGCGACAACGTTCGCGCCGCCTCGGCTGCCCGCCGGCAGACCGAGCGTCCACCGCCAACGTCGCCGCCGGGGCCCCTTTCGGAGCCCTCCCAGACCTCGGGATAGGATGAACCCGATGACCTCGAACTCGCGGGATACTCAGGAAACGGAGCAGGGCCACGCGGACGCGGGTGGCTACGGCACCGGTCACCCCGACACGGGTGGACAGGACGGCGCGGGCCGCTCGGACGACGGTCATCCCCTGGCCGCGGGTCAAGGCACGGGCAGACAGGATGGCACGGGCCGTTCGGACGACGGCCATCCCCCGGCAGCGGGCTACGGCACGGGTGGCCGCGATGACGGCTCACACACCACGGGCGGCACGCCGCTGCACCACACGCGCGTGGGCCGCTACGTGCTCCTGTCACGTCTCGGCCGTGGCGGCATGGGCGAGGTCTTCGAGGCGTTCGACCCCGAGCTCCGCCGCACCGTGGCCATCAAGGTGCTCCACGAGCGCCAGCTCCCCGGCGAGTCCCGCGACACGCGCGCGCTGCGGCTGATGCGCGAGGCGCAGTCCATGGCCCGCCTGTCCCATCCCAACGTGCTCACCGTGCACGACGTGGGCACGCATGACGGGCGCGTCTTCCTCGCCATGGCGAAGGTGGATGGCGGCAACCTGCGCCAGTGGCTGAAGAAGGGCCCGCGTCCCTTCCGCCAGGTGCTGCCCATCTGTCTGTCCATGGGACGCGGACTCGCCGCCGCGCATGCGGCCGGGCTCGTGCACCGCGACTTCAAGCCGGACAACGTCCTCCTCGGCACCGAGGGCGGCGTCTGGGTGACGGACTTCGGCATCGCACGCGAGAGCGATGCCTCCGAGGCGCCCACCGTCCCCGTGCCGGACGCGCTGCCTCCCGGCGAGGACGCGCCCCTCACCGTCACCGGCGCCATGGTGGGCACGCCCGCGTACATGGCTCCGGAGCAGTACGCGGGGCGGCCCGCGGATGCGCGCTCGGACCAGTTCAGCTACTGCGTCTCCGTGTACGAGGCGCTCGCCGGAAAGCGCCCCTTCGAGGAGGGCACGCTGCGGCGCATGGCCGTCACGCTGCTCGACACCGCGCGCGCGAAGGAAGGCGCCATCGTCGCAGAGCGTCCCGACCTGGCGCCGCCCGCGCACCCCAACGTGCCTGGCTGGGTGCACCGCCTGCTGGTGCGCGGACTCTCCGTGTCGCCCGAGGCACGCTTCCCCTCCATGGACGCGCTGCTGGACGCGCTCGGCAAGGACCCGTCCGCCGCGCGCCGCAAGTGGCTGGGCGGTGCGGCGGCGGTGCTCGGGGGGGTGGCGCTGGCCGCGGGCGTCGCGGTGACGGTGTCGAAGCCGCAAGCGCAGCCGTGCGTCGGTGCGCCCGAGTTGTTCGCCCACGTGTGGAGCCCGTCGCAGCGGGCCGCCGTGGAGAAGGCCTTCACCGGCAGCGGCGCCCCGGGCGCGGATGGGGCCTTCACGCAGGTGGCGAAGGCGCTGGATGCGTACGGCACGCAGTGGAGCACCATGCACCAGCAGGCGTGCGAGGCCACGCGCGTCAGCGGTGCGCAGCCCGAGGCACACCTCGCGCTGCGCATGGCGTGCCTGGACCGCCGCCTGCGCGCCGTGGACGCGCTCACCGCGGAGCTCACGCGCGCGGACGCGGACCTGGTGAAGCGCAGCACGGAGGCGGTGGATGCGCTGCGAAGCGTGTCCGGCTGCGCCAACGTGGAGGCGCTGGCTGCCCCGGTGCCACTCGCGGAGGACCCGGCCCTGCGCGCGAAGGTGGAGGCCGTGCGCGGGGACCTCGCGAAGGCGCAGGCGTTGCTGGACTCGGGCCGCTACCAGCCAGCGCTCCCCGCCGCGAAGGCTGCCGCGGACGCGGCGCGTGCACTCGGTTACCGCCCGCTGGAGGCCGAGGCCCTCCACGTCCTCGGCTGGGCGCACCAGCGGCTGAGCCACACCGACGACTCCATGACTGCGTGGACGGACGCCATGGCCGCCGCCACCGCTGGCCGTCACGACGAGGTCGCCGTGCAGGTGGCCACGGACCTGGTGGGCGGTCTCAGCAGCGAGCGTGACTGGTTCTCCGAGGCGCACCTCTGGGCCCGCCTGGCCCACTCGCTGCTGGAGCGCATGGGTGGCTCGCCCGAGCTGGAGGGAAAGCTGGCCAGCCACGAGGGCATCCTCGCCTTCCGTGAGGACAACTACGAGCTGGCGGTGACGCACTACACGCGCGCCCTGGCCCTGCGCGAGCGCGTGCTGGGCCCCACCCACGTGGACACCGCCAAGGTGCTCAACAACCTGGGCATGGCCCGCGTGCGGCAGGCCCGCTACGACGAGGCCATGCCGCTCTACCAGCGCGCGCTCGCCATCACCGAGGAGCGGCTGGGCCCCCAGCATCCGCTGCTGGCTTCCACGCTCGCCAACCTGGGCATCGTCGCGAAGGAGCAGGGCCGCTACAAAGAGGCCCTCCAGTGGATGGAGCGCTCGTACGCGCTGCGGCGGGACACGCTCGGCCCGGACAACCGGCAGACGCTGCTGATGCTCAACGACCTGGCCACCATCCACGAGCTGACGGGTGAGCCGGACAAGGCCCTGGCGCTCCACGGCCAGGCGCTGGAGGGAATGCGCCGCGTCTTCGGCCCGGAGAGCCTGGAGTCCATCGAGGCGCTGCGTGCGCTCGCCGACGCGGAGGAGCGCCTGGAGCGCGAGGACGCGGCGCTGGCGCACTACCAGGAAGGACTGGCCCTCCAGCGCAAGGTGCTCCCGCCGGAGGACCTGGCGCTGCACACGATGGAGGAGGACGTGGGGCGCCTGCTGCTCCTGCACCGCAAGCGTCCCCGCGAGGCACTGCCGATGCTGACCGCCGCGCTCGCGCGCAAGGTGCGCACGCTGGGCGCGGAGCACGCCGCCACCGTCCACCCGCGCACGGGCCTGGGCCTGACGCTGCTGGCGCTGAACAAGCCCGACCGTGCGCTGAAGGAACTGGAGGAGGCAGCGCGCGTGCTGGCCCCGCTGGGGTGGAGCGACGCGGAGTCCTCGTGGCTGCGCTTCGCGCTCGCGCAGGCGCTGTGGAAGGTGAAGCCCGCGGAGCGGCCCCGCGCCATGACGCTGGCCCAGCAGGCCGTGGAGGGCTACACGCAGCTCGGCCAGTACGCCCGGAGGGATTTGGACGAGGCCCGCCGCTGGGTGGCGTCGCACGAAGTCTCGAAGCGGTAGGCTGGGCGGGATGGACCTCTTCGACAATCGCGCCTGGCTCCGCAGGTCGCGTCGGCGCGTGCTCTGGCCGTTGTCCCTGTCCATCTATCGCTCCTGGGCGAAGGACGTCGTGGCGCTGTCGGCGCTGCGGGACGAGAAGGACTTCGAGCTGCTCGATGTGCTGTTCTCGTTCCGCCGGTACGAGCGTGTGCTCGGCCTCATCGAAGGCGCGGGCCCCGGGCTTTCCGCGCGGGAGCTGGCGGTACGCCGCGCCGTGTGTCTCTGCCACCTCGGACGAGACATCGAGGCCCGCCGCGTCCTCGTCGACGCCTGGAACCGGAGCGAGGATCCGCTGCTCGCCTTCGAGACGTCCTGGCTGTCGAAGCTGAGAGGCTGGGAGCCGGTGGTGCTGCCGCCGTCGGACGCCTTCGACTGGCTGCTCGCCGCGAGGTTCGACGCCCGGCCGCCACCGCTGGACGCGGCCCGTGCCGCGCGGTGGGCGGAGTCCAACTGGCTCTTCGAGGAGGACCGCAAGCAGGCACCGGTGCCGGACGTCGACGTGGGCCCGCGCTACCTTCCCCATGAGCCTCCGGTGGCGCTGTGGACGGCGGTGCTCGCGGTCCGGAGTGGAAGCCCGGTGCGAGACACCGTGGAGGACGCGCTGGGAATCTCCACCCGCGAGTGGCCGGAGCTGTGGAACGTCCTCACCCTCGACCCGCTCTTCCAGCCCTTCGTGGCCCCACCGCGCCCCACGCTGCCGGTGCTGCCGGCGGAGTTGTCCGAGCGCATGCAGCTCTGGAACATCATGGAGGTCTCACCCGAGCCGGGTGACAGCGGCGCCGCCCTCCCGCTAGGCGCGTACTGCCCCGAGCCGTACGAGTTCGACAGCGACCCGTTCTTCACCCTGCATGACCCCGTCGGCCGCGTCCGCCTCTTCGATGCGCGGAAGCCCGAGCCTCCCTTCCGCATCGAGGTGTCCCAGTACGGGGACCGCGTCCCCGGCCGCTACGACAGGGACGTGCTCGGGACCCTGCGCGCGCTGGCCCCGCACAGCGGAGACGTGTGGTTCTTCCTCCGCGACATCAACCATGAGTACGCGGATGAGCTCTACCTGCGCGGCGGGCGCTACGGCTTCCGCCGCTGGTCGCTTGCTGGCGTGGAGTCCGACCCGTACCGGCCCTTCATCGACCAGGTCCACGCGCTGCTCCGCCAACTGGCCTCACGCCCGGAGGCGCGGTTCCAGTCGGCGGAGCTCCAGCGCTTCCTCCGTCACTACTCGCCGAGCGCTCCGTAGCGCACCACGCGGAAGCGCGCGCCCTGGGCCTCGCGGATGCGGGCGGCGAGCACGTCGTGCAATTCGGGCGTCCACGTGCTCCAGCGCTCGAAGAACTTCGCCGTCGCCGCCTTGTCGCCCGTGTGCTGGAGCGTGATGACCTCCTTGAGCAGCGAGCTGACGGTGTCCAGGTACTTGTCGTACTGGATGGTGAGGCGCGCCGTCTTCGGGTCCGCGCGAATCAGGCCGTGCTCCAGGAACCAGTTGAACTGCACCAACTGCATGCGCTGGTAGGGCTGGTCCTCGCGCGGGCGCACGTTCTGCAGCGTGCGGCGGATGCCGGAGGCCTGCACCGCGCGCAGGCTGGCGGCATCCAGCGCGCCGCTCTTCTGGAAGGAGTGCAGCGCGAAGAGGCTGACGAGGTCCGCCTTCATCTCCTCCATCGCGTCCGCGTAGTCCTCCAGCGCCACGTCCAGCGTGCGGCCCTTCGCGTCTCGGTCCGGGCCCAGGTAGTGCCCCACCTCGTGCCAGAGCGTGCGCTGGAAGTTGCCCTCGGAGGTCAGGTCCTTCGCGTGCGCGTCCGCCGTGGCGGTGCGCCAGATGCGCTCGTCCGCGGCGAAGAGGTCCGGGTTCTTCATGATGTTCTCGCGCAGCAGGATGGTGCGGCCGTAGCGGCGCGAGTACAGCGGGTCATTGGGCAGAATCGTCGCGGTGTTGGTGCCGCGCGCCTGGCCGAAGTCCGCCACCACCTCGTACACGCCCACCGGGATGTCCTCGCGGATGCGCTTCTTCGCGGGGTACGGCAGCGCGTCCTCCATGCCTTGCAGGCCATTCATCCGCTTGCGGAGCTCCGTCGTCGCCTGCTCGTTCAGCAGCAGCACGGACACGCTGTGGAAGGCCTTCACGCCGTAGAGCGCGTCGTCGTACGTCTCGTACGGGCCGAGCTGCACGTTGAGGTGCTTGAAGCGCCCCGTCACCCACGCCGCGTCGCCGCTCTCGTAGTCATTGCTGAGGAAGTCCCGCGCGCGGTTGCGCAGGTAGCGCGCCAGTTCCGCGTCGCTCGCATCCAGCCGCCCCGCCGCGCGCATGAGCAGCCCGTACGCCTTCATCAACTCAGGCCCGTAGGCCACCGAGTACGGCACCGCGTACAGGCTCTTCGCATCCGGCCGCTTCGCGCGGGTCTGGAGGCTCTCGCGCAGCCCGGGCTGCAGCGTGTCCAGCACGGGGTACGTCTGGAGCACCTTCAGGTCCTGGCGCAGGTTGTCCGCGGTGGCGCGGCGGACCACGGTGAGCTCGTCCATCAGCGTGTCGCGCTGCTCGGGGTGCGCGGCGAGGAAGGCGTCCACCTCCGCGCGCGTGGCGTCCGGCGGGTAGACGTTGCGCGCGGGCACCTGCGGGTCCACGGGCAGGAAGGGCTCGCGCGCGTTGGTCAGCGTGCTGGCGATGGGGCCCTGGTACAGGCGGTAGAGCGTGAGCAACTCTTGCGTGCGCTTCGGGCTGCCCAGCTTCTTGTCCAGTGCCTGCAGGCGCGCGTACGACGCGAGCGCCTGATGGTGGCGCGAGGCCTCGTAGATGCCCTGGAGAAGCTGGCCGACCTCGAGCAGGTCCTTCACCGCCGCCTGTTCGTCAGGGGTGAGGCGCGAGAGGTCGGGAGCGAGCCGGACCTCCTCCGTCTTGGCGAGAATCTCCGCCACCTTCTCCTCGGGCCAGTAGCCCGGGGGCAGGGTGGGGGAGGCGGGCTGCGCGGCGGGGGCCGTGAGCGCCGCGAGGGCCGCGAGGGCCAGCGTTACTGCGTGGGGGAGTCGCATGGCGCGCAAGACTGCCACGGGCCCATGCGTATTCCCCACGGCTCCGGCTCCGCGCCTGTTTCGCGAGTCCACCGTCCGATGGGGACACGTCTTCCCGCGTCGTGAATCAGGTCCACCACCAGTATGCGGCGGCGCCGAGCAGTGCGAGCCCTCCCAGGGCCACCCACCGCAGCCGAGGTCGCTGGCGGGGCGGGGTCAGCAGGCGCGTGGACTGCTGTGCTTCTTCCTCGGGGGCCTCGGGCCTCGGCGCCGACACGCGCGTGGGCCGCGAGTGCAGCGAGGCGGACGGCACGCGCGTGGGGACGGAGAAGACGGAGTGCTCGGCCTCGGTGGGCGCGGAGGGTGCGCGCGTGGGGACGGAGAACACCGGGTCTTCGGGAGTCGGCGGCGGCGTCGGGCGGTGAGGCGCGCGGGCCTCGGGGGAGTGGGCAGGAGCGGCTTCGGGCATCGGCACCGGCTTGCGCGCACTGGCTTCGGGCGCGGGCTTGCGCGGAGCGGCTTCGGGCATCGGCGCGGGCTTGTGCGCACCGGCTTCGGGCATCGGCGTCGGCACGCGTGCACCGACTCCAGGCGCGGGCGTGGGCTTGCGCGCACCTGCTCCAGGCGATGGTGCCGGGCTGAGCGCCTCAGCACCCGGAGTGGGCGCCGGCCCGCGGGGAGCAACAGGCTCCACCCTGGGCCCTTGCAGGCGCTGGGGCTTCGTGGCGGACAGGTTCTCCACCTCCGTCTCGAGCTCGGCCGGCGCGAGCCGTGCGCGGTTCCGGGGCGGTGCATCCAACAGCCGCGAGGAGAACAGCGGCGACTCCTGCCGTCCGGCGAGCACCGCGCGCAGCTCCTTCGCCACCTCCGCGCAGGAGCCGGGTCGCGCCTTGCGCTCCTTGGCGAGCATCCGCGCCACCAACGCCACGAGCTGCTGCGGCGCGTCCTGCCGGAACTGCTCCAGCGACGGAGGCGCGTCGTACAGCACCGCCTCCATCACCGAGCGCGCCCGGTGCGTGGGCAGCGGGCGCTTGCCGGCCACCAATTCGAAGAGGCACACCCCCAGCGAGTACACGTCACTGCGCGCATCCAGCGTCTCGTCGCGGAGCTGCTCCGGCGACATGTACCCCAGCTTGCCCATGATGACGCCGGACGTGGTCTGCGTGCCGTCCGCCGTCTTCACGATGCCGAAGTCCGCGAGCTTCACCTCGCCCGAGTACGACACCAGCAGGTTGTCCAGCGACACGTCGCGGTGGACCAATTCCATCCACTTCCCCGTGCGCGGCTCGGCGAACGCGTGCACGTACGCGAGCCCGTCACACGCCTGCGCCACCGCGTGCAGCACGGGCACGAGCGGCAGCGGTTCGGGGCGGCTGGCGGCCAGGACTCCGGCGAGGGTGGAGCCCGGCACGTACTCCATGGCCAGGTAGACTTGGTCGTCGATGACGCCCGTGTCGAGCACCCGGACGACGTTGGGGTGCTGCAGGTCCGCGGCCACCTCCGCCTCGCGCAGCAGGCGCCGGCGGAAGCGCGCGTCCGCCGCCAGCTCGGCGTTGATGCGCTTGACGACGACGGGGCCTTCCAGGTCCGCGCGCTCCGCGAGGGACACGCGTCCCATGCCTCCCGCGCCCAGCTCGCGGAGGATGCGGTACGTCCCGAAGCGCTCGATGCTCCCCATCAGTCGCGGAGGCTACCTCCGGAGCCCGCCACGGGTCTCCCCCGTGGCCCGGGGAGCCGCCAGGGGTGCGTGACGGGCGTGTCCCTACCCGCGCCGCCGGGAGGCCTCGTCCCGGATGAGGACGTTGTCGGTGTGCCCGCGTCCCGCGTCGAGCCACTGGGACAGCAACTCCACCAGGCGGCGGATGGGCAACGAGGGCGGCCTGAGTGACGAGCCCTGCTCCGGGAAGGGGCCCTTGAAGATGTTGTCGGCGCTGCTCCCGCCCGGCTTGATGGGGTGCCACTTCCCCGGCGGCACGGTCCCCGGACGCTCGAAGATGCCCGGCTTGTTCCAGGGGCGCCCCGGCTTGGGGTTGAACCCGCCATTGCCGTTTCCGCCTGGGGACCTGTCGTTGCCCAGCAGGACGTTGTCTCCGTGGTCCCTGCTCCCGGAGCCGGGGCCACGCTGCGCGTGACACACCGGCCCCCTGGGGCCCTCGGAGCCACTCCCGGGCTTGAACACGTCGGGGTTGAGGCGCCCGCGCAGCTTGCCGGCCGGGTCGAAGCCGTCCGGCTTCACCTTCTGGCAGACCATCTGGGTGTTGTCCGAGTGCGAGCTCCCGGTCCGCATCGACCGGCCAATCCCGTCCCGCTGGTTCGGGTCGAGCCCCGAGATGTCGATGCGCACCTCGCGGTCCGCGGGCTCCGACGTCTTGGAGGACTTCGGCGACGGGGCGGGATTGTGACGCGGTCCGGCAATCTTCACGGGACACCTCGGCGGCACGCACCTTGTGCCACTGGGATTATGGGTGTGAGCCGTTTTGAAGTTTCCGGGGAGTTCTTTGATGTTGTGGAAACTGCAAATGGGATGAGAGCGCCGGGATTGCGCACACTGTGCGATACGGTCGGCCTCAGCGCCGGTCGCCCCGGAGTCCCGCCGAGCGCAGGTAGAAGCGCGCCGTCTGCGCGAGGAACCGCAGCGGGAGTCCCGGGTCGGACAGGGCGCGCTGCAGCTCGCCACCCAGCCCGGTGAAGAGGGCGCGGAGGACCTCCACCTTCTTCATGTCATCCAGGTCGGACGCGTACCCGAGCGCGGGCAGGCGCCGCCGCCACACGGGGTTGCTGGCGAGGTTGGCGCGCACGGCGTCCAGCACGTCCAGCAGCGTGGGGGCCAGCAGGCCGATGGAGATGGAGAGCGCGTCCTCGGGGGCCTGGGCCATGTGCCAGTGGCCGGCGGGGATGTAGATGAAGTCCCCGGCGTCCAGGGTGCGCGTCTCCACGGGCGTCGTCTCCTGCGCGGCCAGCGCGCCGCTCGGCAGTGCGTCGGGGAGCGGCACGGGGTGGAGCGTGTTCTCCCGGAGGAGGTAGTCCTTGCGGCCGGCGGTCTGGAGGATGAAGACCTCCTCCGGGTCGCAGTGCCAGCCGAAGCCGTGGTGGCCGGCGGGCGTGCAGTAGAGGTGCAGGTTGATGCGGCCGTGCAGCTCCGCGCTGAAGGTGCGCGCGAGCTGCGCCAGCCCGGCGTGGTGCTGGTCCGGCTGGCGGAGCACCAGCGTGTAGCCCTGCGCGAACAGCTCGCGGGCCTGCTTCGCGGTGGAGGGGCGCTCGCCGGTGTAGGGCACGCCCTGCCGCGCGAGGAGCAGGTCGCACTCCGTTTTCTCGACGAGCTCGTCGACGACGCTCCAGGTGCCCAGCTCGCGCAGGCGCTCCGCCGCGGCCCGTCCGGAGAAGGGCTTGCGTTGATAGTGCTCGCGCAGGAAGCGCTCGCGGGGGAAGTCGTTCAGCAGTTCTTCGAGCAGCATGCGAGGCCAGCGTAGCCGCACGCGGGCAGGCGCACGGGCCGCCCGTCGGTGTCACCCGCCAGGGATGCTTATCAGGTGACGAAGGGAGGCCCGCTCACCGCGGGCCCCCTCGTCTCAGAGTCCACCCAGCTGCGCTTGCGGATGTGCCGCCCGCAGCTGCACCAGCGACGCGAGGCAGCTCTGCCACTCACCCTTGGCCACCGAGCCGGTGAACTCGCCCAGCACTGGCGCCACCACGCGGGCGAAGGCCTCGTCCTCCAGCCCGAGGTCGCGCACCAGCTCGATGACGCGGCGCTTGGCCACGCTGGCGGACAGGCGCTTCTGCACCTCGCCCTCGCGTGCTTCCTTGGCGCGGCCCGGCGGGAGGCCGAAGAGCATCTTCCGCAGGAAGGTGCGCAGTGCCTCCACGTTGGGGAAGCGCTCGGTGGGGCCCACGGGAGCCTCCTTCGCGCCCGCGGGCTTCCAGCCCTCCGGCAGGTGCGTGGGGCGGTGCTTCTCCCAGAGCAGCCGCACGGCGAACAGGCCCACCTCGCGGTCCGCGCTCTGCATCAGCCACGCGAGCCGCTCCGCGCCGCCCAGCCGCGCGTAGTGCCGGCGGATGAGCTCCACCGCCACCTCGCGCGTGCTGCGCTTGGCGCTCTCCGAGAGGGAGAAGACCTTCACCGGGTCCAGCTCCTCCGGGTGCAGCACGTGCCGCGAGTCCGCGCCCTCCTCGCCCGCCTTCAAGAGGGCGTCATAGGCCAGGTTGCGGACCTCCTTCGCCTCGGCTTCGGCCAGCTCGTACACGCGCGTGTGCCAGCCCCAGGCGCGCAGCTCCGCGCGGGTAATCGCCAGGGCGAAGCGGCGCACGTCGTCGCGCGCGTCGAACAGCGCGGGCCACAGCTTCTCCGGCGTGTACGCCTTGCGCGGCGCGCGCGGCTTCAGCTCGTACGACTTCGACTCCGGCTGCTCCGGGCCGATGACGGGGTGGTGGCAGCGCAGGTACGTCTGCGCGAAGCCGCGCACCTGCACCGGCTGCTTCGCACCCAGCGCCAGCTCGAACAGGCGCTCCAGGCCCGCGGCCGCGTCGCCCGAGTCGCTGAAGTCCGCCGGCGCCACGTTCTCCAGCAGGTAGCGGTGCGCGAAGCCGTGCAGCTGCGGGTCCGCGCGCCGGGCCAGCGCCAGCAGCCAGGGCACGGTGAGCTGGCGCGCGCTGAACAGCTTGCGGTTGCCCAGCAGGGCCAGCGCCACGTCGCGGTGCTTCCGGCTGAAGACGAGCCCCTTCACCCGCTCCACGTCCAGCCCGGGCAGGCTGTCCGCGCGCGTGAGCCAGTTGCTCACCGTACCGCTGATGCGCGGGTGCGACGCCTTGTCCAGCAGCCACTCCGGGCCGATGGCCGAGGGCGGGTACGCGCCGAGCGCCTTCACCGCCAGCCCCTCCACCGGGTGCGGCTTCTTCTCCAGGCGCGGGTCCTCCAGCAGCTCCTTCCAGAAGGCCACGGGCAGCTCGGTGCCGGGGTACTTGGACGCGACGTAGCCCTTCACCCAGTTGAGCTGCTCGCTGGCGCCCAGGTACAGGTCGCGCAGGAAGCCGTGGGACAGCTCGGCGCGGTCGAAGGACTGCTCCAGCGACTTCGCCGCGAAGGCATTCGTCGGCTTGGACACGAGCAGCCGGCCCAGCAGTTCCACGCCCAGCTCGCGCGGGTTGCGCTTCTCCAGCGTGGCGGCGGCGAAGGCCTTCACGTCATTGGCGCCCTGGGCCACCAGTTCCGCGAGCCGCTCGGCGGGCAAGTCCTGCGCGTGGGCGCGGGCGTACTCAATCGCATACGCGCGGGCCTTGTCGCTGGGCGACATGAGCAGCGCGAGCACCGCCTCGTGCAGGCCGAGCGCGCGCAGGCGGCCCTGGTGGAACTCGGGTGAGCCCTGCAGCGTCTCCACGAGGAAGTCGTGGGCGCTGGCGAGCGGCCGGCGCGCGAGCCTGTCCAGCCACGCGGGCGTCACCTTGCGCAGCACCTCCGGGAAGTCCTTGCGCAGGCCCTGGATGGCGAAGCGTGCGGCGGGGTCCGACTGGCAGGTGTCCAAGAGGCGCATCAGCGCGTCCGGCGAGCGCTTCCACGCGTCCGGGAAGGCGCGGTGCTTCACCATGTCCGCGGGCGGCTGGATGGAGAAGGACGTGGCCGTGTAGTTGTTGGTGCCGTGCGCCCAGGTGTGGTGGGCCACCCAGACGGCGTACCAGGAGGTGTCCTGCTCGTAGTGGCGGAGGACTTCCACGGCGAACTGCGGGTACAGCTCCGGCACGGCGGCGCCCAGGTGGCGCAGGTAGCGCCACGCGCGGCGGCGCAGGTAGGTGAGGGTGCCGCCCGAGACTTCGCGGTTGTAGCCGCCCCGGCCGCGCTCCACGTCGAAGCGCCAGGCGAGGATGCCGAAGATTTCCGCGTCGTGGCGGGCCTCGGCCAGCTTGTAGATGCGCTTGAAGCCGCCCCACAGGCCGAAGCGCAGGTCCGCGCGGCGGATGAGCTCCATCAGCGCGGCGCGCGAGGCCTCGGTGCCCTTGTCGTAGAGGCCGACGAGCAGGTCCGCCAGGGCGAGCCGGGGCGGGCGGGGCACGTCCTTCTGGGAGTTGAAGCGCTGCCACGCCTCGGTGGAGGCGGTGCGCCGGCCCTCCGAGTTGTAGCGCGCCTGCGCCTGCTGCAGCGACTGGAGCAGCTTGTCGAAGGTGAAGGCATCCTTCGGCAGTGGCGTCTCGGAGGCCTTCTCGGGCTGGCCGAGGAAGGCAATGACGGCCTCGGCCAGGTCGGGCGCTTCGGCCCGGACCAGCCGCTCGAGGTCTGCTGCGCTCAGCGCATCGCTCGTGGACATAATCCTGGGGACTTAGCACAGCCTTCCGGGGGCGTGCCTCACCCTCACTTCCAGAAATCGAAGATGTCGAAGCCGGCGCCGAAGCTGGACTTGCGGCTGCGGTTGTCGAAGTACGTCAGGTCCACCAGGAGCGCCACGGCCAGCACCATCTGCCGCAGCCGGGCGTCGGCGCAGTCCGGCTTGAACTCCAGGGTGAAGGTGTCCGCGTCGGTGAAGGTCTCCTGCAGCAGGCCGCTCCACCGCTTGCGGACGACGGCCACCTCCACGCCGCGCTGGAGGATGCGGAACGTCCAGGGCCGGAACAGCGGTCCCTCCACCGTGGCGATGACGGCGCCGCCCGGCGTCACCACGTCGAAGCGCCGGCCGAAGAAGGTGAAGCGCTGCTGGATGGTGGCCAGCGGCCGCCCGTCCCACGCCTCCACGTTCGCCCGGGAGAAGAGGAAGCTCCACGGCCGCTCTATCGCGAGCGCCACCGTGCCGCCCAGCGTCATGCACTCCAGCCGCGCCTTGTAGAAGGGCCAGAAGTTGCGCACCAGCGCCGAGCCCCAGCCGCTCCCCGTCTCGCCCACGTACACCGCCGGCCGGCCCGTCGGGTCGCAGACCTCGTAGCGGTTCTTCGACTCCCAGCCGATGAGGATTTCCGCCAGCTCGCGCATCTGCCGCATGCGCAGCTCGGGGGCCTCGAACATGCCCGCAAGCTGCATGCGCAGCTCGTGGCTCATGTAGCGCGGGTCTCCCGGTGGCCCCTTGCCCGGCTCCCCGACCGGCACCTCCGCGAGGAGCGCGGCGTCCGCCGTGGCGACGTCCCCCGAGGGCGACGGCGAGCGCTGCTCGCGGCCACCCCAGTCCAGCTCCAGCTCCTGGGTGTCCGCGAGCTTGGGTTTGTTGCTCATGGTTGCGATTCTATCGCTACCGGCCGCCACACGGGAGCCACGTCCCGGACGAGGCTCTCCCCCTCGGACACGTCCAGCTCCTCGCGGTGGATTTCGGACTGCTCGGGCTTGAGCTGGCTGAGGAGGAGGAAGGTGTAGTGCCCGGAGGGGAGGCGCTCGTAGAAGAGAGCGCCGTCCGGGCCGAAGCCCGTGCGCGGGATGGTGAGGTACACCAGGGAGCGCAGCTCCAGGCGGGTGGTCGTGGGGGGCACGGTGCCGGGGACGAGCCGGTAGCTCAGCCGCCGCTGCATGCGCTCCTGCGCGTCCACCCGCAAGCGCAGCTGGAGGGAGGCGCTCCCCGCCCGCTCCGTGAGGGCCACCGTCACGCGCCCCCCGGGGGGCAGGCGCACGCGCTGGGGAAGGAACTCCATCTGGCGTCCCTCCGCGGTCTCCTTCGCGAAGGCGTGCACCCCGTAGTCCCCGGGGGGCAGGGCGTCCAGGTGGAAGCGGCCCCGGGAGACCTGGGCCGAGAAGGTGGAGCCGTTGGCCACGAGCTCCACCGGGTTGCCGTCTTGCGCGCCCAGGGGCACCAGCATGACGCCCGTGTCCACGGGGCGGCCCTCGGCGTCCGTCAGGGTGCCCTCCACCCTCGCTCCGGGGTAGAGGCGCACCTCCAGTAGCTCGTCATCCGCTCCAACGTGTTGGCGCTGGTGCGGATAGCCCTCGCGCGACAGGACCAGCTCCAGGGGACGCGCCTCCAGCAGTGGCAGCGTGAAGGTGCCGTCCGCGGCGGTGGTCTCCATGACGAGGGACTCGCGCTGGCCCATCCCCGTCTCATCACCCGGGAACACCACCCGGACCACCACTGCGGCGAGAGGCTGGGACGTCTGCGCGTCCAGCACGCGGCCGCGCACATGGCGCCCCGGCTCCAGCCGCACGTCGCCCAGGTCCAAATCCCTGCCGGGCGGAACGTCCACCTCGCGCACGGCCAGGGTGAGGCCGGGCGCGTCGAAGTGCAGTTGGAACGCGCCCGAGCGCTCCATGGCGAGGCGGAAGGCGCCGTCGGGGCTGCGGAAGTCCTCCTGGTTGACGGTGAAGCGCACGACGGGCGTGCCGTCCCGGTGCACCACGCGTCCGACGACATAGCCCTGGTAGCGCAGCACCAGCCGCGCGTCCGTTTCGCCCGCGCGAGACACGACGCCCGGCCGCAGCGGGGATTCTTCCGTCGCGGGCTCCTGGAAGATGTAGCCCGGCTTCTCCGCCCTCAGCACGCACGGGCCCTCTGGCAGGTGGTGCACGGTGAAGCGCCCGTCCGGGCCCGTCTTCGCGGTGGAGGGCGAGTAGCCCTCGTCGTCCTCGGACTGCTCGCGCACGGTGTACGCCTCCACCTCGGCGTCCGGCATGGGGCGGCCCTGCTCGTCCACGACGACGCCCGACACGGACTTCCCCGTGTCCATCCGCAGCGACGCCTCCACTGTCTCCGTGCCCCGGACGGACACGGTGCGCGAGGCCCTGTGGACGAACGCGCCCATGTCCAGCGACGCATGCAACACGTAGGTGCCGGGAGGCAGCCCGCCGAGGGTGAAGCGGCCCCGCTCCTCGCTCGTCGTCTCCAGCACCCGGCCCTGGGCGTCCGGGCCGAGCTGCACGGTCAGCTCGACCTGCTCGAGCGGCTTGCCGCGGGCGTCCGTCACCGCGCCCTCCAGCGTGCCGCCGCCGCGCAGCCGCAGCTGGAGGCCGGAGGCCGGCGCGTCCACCTCCATGCGCGCCGGAAGGAAGCTGTCGCCGCTGGCGGTGAGGGTGTAGCGCCCCGGCTCGGGCAGCTCGATGAGGAAGCCACCCTCCTCGTCGGTGAACACGCTGGACGACTCGCCCGAGAGCTCCACGTCGTCATCGGGCCCGGTGTCTTTCGCGCTCTCCTCCCTGGGAATGGGGATGCCGTGGTGGAGCAGGCGGGGAGCGCGGGCCGCGGGGCGCATTGCCTCCACCTCGATGTCCTCCAGCGGGCGGCCCTCCGTGTCGGTGACGATGCCGGCGAGGACGTGGGCGCGCTGGAGGGTGAAGGACAGGGGCGACGGGGACGTGGACACCTGCACGCCCTGCGTCTCCAGCTCGCGGTAGCCCTCCGCATCCACGCCGAAGGTGTGCGTGCCCGGGGCAATGGGGCCCAGGCGGAAGCGGCCATCCGGCCCGGTGGTGGCTTCTCCGAATGGGGGGGCCTTCGCCTCCGAGTGCGCGGTGACGGACGCGTCGGAGATGGGCTGCCCGGCCTCGTCCAGCACCACACCTTCGGCGAAGACGAGCGTGCCCAGGTGCACCGTGGCCTCCGCGTCGGGGCCCCCCTCGGAGAGGCTCACGCTGGCGAAGCCGTGCTGACCGTCGCGCTCCGCGAGCACGTCGTAGTCGCCGGGCGCGAGCGGCCCGAAGGCGAAGCGGCCCTCACCGTCTGTCACCCCGACGAGCGATGCCGCGGGGACGCGCACCTCGGCGCCGGGGGCCGGCGTGCCGTTCGCGAGCAGCACCCGGCCGGTGAGCTGCCGGGGCGGGTGGAGGACGAGGGGGTCCAGTTCCTCGTAGGCCGTGTCCGGCACATAGGCCGGCATCAGGCCGGGGCTGGATGCGACGAGGCCATAGTCGCCGTCGGGCAGCGGGCCGAAGGAGAAGCGGCCGTCGGCGCCGGTGGTGGCGGTGAAGTAGCGCGAGTGCGCCTGGTGGAAGAGCGTCACCTTCGTGCCGGACAGCGGTGCGCCGGACTCGGCCACGACGCGGCCCGCGAGCGAGAGCCCTTCGTCCAGCGCCAGCACCACGTCGTCGCGGCCCGTCGCCACCTCGGGCTCCATGGCGGAGCCGCGCGGGCCGAGCGCCCAGAGGGCCACGGTGCCCTCGGGCAGCGCATCGAGCTGGAAGGTGCCGTCCGCCGCCGTGGTCCCCCGCGCGAGGATGGGCGCGCCGCCGCGCTCCTCGGCGATGAGGTCCAGGACGAGCGCGCTGGACTCGCTGCCGCAGTCGGGAGAGGTCAGCGACAGCTCGGGGGACTCCTCGTCACAGGGAAGCCGGGACAGCGACTCGCCGGGCAGCGCCTGGGTGGCGGAGACCTGGACGCCCGCGACGGGCTGGCCCTCCCTGTCCACGACGCGCCCGCGCAGGGACAGCGCGCCGCGCGGCGGCGGGGTGGGGACGCTGGGGCCGGGGAGCGTGCGGGACGTGGGGCGCGTGACGGTGGGGGCGGGCACTTCCGTCGCGGTGCCACCGCGGAACTGGAGCAGCGCCACGGCGACGCCCAGCGCGAGCACGCCGAGTGCGATGACCACCGCCGACGGCTTCCGCATGGCGCCCTCCCGGAGGGCCTACGGTAGCAGGCCCGGTGGCACCGGGTCGCCAGGCGAGCAGGCTACGCCTGCGAGGGAGCGGACACTCCCGACTCCAGCCGGGCCTTCTCCGCGATGATGAGGTCCCGGACGTGTTCGCGCAGGGTGGGCACGTCGGGGAAGGCGCACGGGTCCACCGGAGGCATGACCTGCACGTGGCAGTGGGACTGGGTGTCCAGCACCCAGCCGTGCTTGGGCAGCGTGCGCGCGGTGCCGGTGAGGACCACGGGGATGATGGGACACTTCATCTTCATGGCCAGCACGAAGGCGCCGTCCTTGAAGGGCTTCACCTGCCCGTCGAAGGAGCGCGTGCCCTCCGGGAACATGAGGATGGGCACGCCGCGCGACAGCCAGTACTCACAGCCGCGCATCATCTTCGCGATGCTCACCCTGTCCCCGCGAATCAGCGGGACGTAGCGGTTGAGGCGCATGTTCCAGCCGATGAGGGGCAGCCGGAAGTTCTCCGCCTTGGAGACCCACTTGAAGGGGCGGTAGAGGCCGAAGAGGACGAGGATGTCGCCGAGCGACTCGTGGTTGGACACCAGCACCGCGGGCCCGCGCCAGGGCAGGCGCTCGCGGCCGTCCACGCGCAGGCGCCACAGCGGATTCACGTAGAAGTAGAGCTGCGCCCAGAAACACGAATACAGGTGCAACACCCGCCCGTCCCGGTCGAACGGAAGCGTGACGAGCCAGATGAGCACGGCCCCCACGAAGAGCACCGTGCTGGAGAGCACCAGGAACGACCAGAAGAGGATGGAGAGTAGGAGTCGGATGGCGCGCGCAGTGTGCCACAGCCGTGCGCGCGGGAGGGAAGAGGAGTTGATGCCTCAGGGCCCCGGCGGCCCGGCCTTCGCGAGCAGGTCCACGAAGGCGGTGAGGTACGGCGCGGGACGCACCGTGCGCGGCCAGGCCGCGTGCCAGTGGCGGCGCAGGCCCTGCCGCGTCACCCGCACCGCGGCGAGCGTGCCTCGCGCCAATTCCGGAGCGATGGCCCAGCGCGCGAGCACCGCCACGCCGAGCCCGGCCTTCGTCATCTCCACCATGGCCTCCGTCAGCTCCACGCGGGACACGCGCGCCGGAGTGACACCCGCGGGCACCAGCACCTGCTGGAAGAGGGTGCTGTGCGTGAGGGGGATGCTGTAGAGCAGCACGTGCTCGCGGGCGAAGTCCTCCGCGTGCAGCACGCGCTTCTTCGCCAGCGGATGGTCCGGGGCCATGACGGCGACCAATTCGTCCTCGAAGAGCGGGGCGCCGGTGAGGCGGCGGTGGCGGACGGGCTCGCTGACGATGCCCAGGTCCAGCTCTCCCGCGAGCAGCGCTTCCACGGGACGGCGCGTGGCGTCCACGGCGATGCGGACCTCGACGCCGGAGTGCTTCGCGGAGAAGCGCCGCAGTACCGAGGGCAGCCAGTGGTAGGCGGTGTAGCACTCGGTGGCGAGGCGCAAGAGGCCGCGTGACTCCTGGGAGAGGCGGGAGACCTCGGCCTCGGCGGCGTCCACCTCGGCGACGACCTTGCGCGCGGCCTCCAGCACGCGCTTGCCGGGGCCGGTGAGGACCATGCGGCGGCCCTGTCGCTGGAAGAGCTCGGCGCCGAGGCGCTCCTCCACGTCGCGGAGCTGGTGGCTCAGCGCGGGCTGCGACAGGTGCAGCACGCGGGCGGCCGCCGTCACGGAGCCGGTGTCCACCACCGCCGCCACGAGTCGCAGGTGTCTGACGTCCAGGACCATCCATTCGATTCTGTCATGGATTCATGCGGACGATGCGCTGGATGCATGTGGGTAGGTTGGGGATAAGTGACGCGTTCCCTCGCTTCGAGGTGCCCTGCATGAGCCTGAAGACGCAGTCCCTGGCCCCGGATGTCCTGGTCGTCATCGGGGAGACGTATGCCTCCAATGCCACCCTGTTCCTGGATGGGCGCGACGTGCTGATGGTGGATGCGCTCGGCAGCCGGGCGGACGCGCTGGCGCTGCGGCGCTTCGTCCATGAGGAGTTGAATGCCCGGGTGCGGCTGGCGGTGTGCACGCACGGGTTCAGTGACCACCTGGCGGCGCTCCAGGAGTTCCCCGAGGCGCTGGTGATTGCGCACGAGCGCTTCGAGGAGACGTTCCAGGCGGAGCGGTTCCGCTCGGAGGAGGAGTCGCGGTTCTTCCGGGCGCCGGAATTGCGGCTCGGTGGGCCGATGCACCTGCGGTGGGGGCGGTATGCGCTGGAGGTGTTCCCGAATGCGGGGCACACGGCGAGCACGTTGAACATCGATGTGCCCTCGCTGGACCTGCTGTTCTCCGCGGACACGGCGGTGGGGCACATGGCGTACATCGCGTACGGGGTGCCGGAGGCCATCGACGCGGCGCTGGGGCGCTCGGAGGCGCGGGGACGCTCGCGCGTCATCCAGGGGCACGGCGGGGTGGTGTCACCGAGGACGCTGGGCTCGGCGCGGCACTACTTGCGAGCACTGGAGGGCGCGGTGCGTGGGGCCCGTGGGGTGCCGGAGCGGGTGCGGGGGATTCCCTTGGGTGCGTGCCTGCCGGCGGACGTGCGGGGCAGTGACTTCGAGATGTTCTTCCACTCGCGGAACCTGGACGAGGTGGTGGCTCGGCGGTTGTGGGCGTGAGGGGTCACGCCGCCGCGCGGGGCTGCTCCAGGACGACGCGCGGCAGGGGCAGGGCCTGCGGGAGGCTCGTCTCCACCGCGAGGAGCAGCTCCGGCGACGCGAGGCGGGGGAGGACGACGAGCTGCGTGCTCTCCTGCGCCACCACGCGCAGCGGGCGCTCCACCTCCAGCAGCATCGTGCCCCGCGCCGTCATCCTCGGCGCCGCGTGCGTCAGCTCCACCGCGCCCGCCAGCACCAACAGGTACGAGCCCGGCTCCAGCAGCCGCTCCTGCCGCGGCGCCAGCTCCACCTGCTCGCCGCGCTGCAGCCAGCCAAGCCGCGCCTTGCGGCCCAGCTTCGCGTAGCGGTCCATCCCCCGCACCAGGTCGTCGAAGCGCCGCTCCGCGAAGGTGCCCCACACGCTGCGCCGCAGCCCCGCGTCCGCCGCCAGCAGCGGCAGCAGCGCCGCGCGCGGAATCCGCACCAGCGTGGACGCCGCCGCCGTGCGCACCGAGGCCGAGCGCCGCTCGCCCCCCAGCATCGCAATCTCCCCGAACACCGTCCCGCTGCCGAGCTGGTTCACCACCCCCTCCTCGCCCCCGCCGTTCTCCGCCAGCACGTAGGCCGCGCCCCGCGCCAGCAGGTACAGCTCGTCGCTCGCGTCACCCTTGCGGAACACGTAGCGGCCCGCGGGCAGCTCCATCACCTGCGCGCTCGCGGCCAGCGACTCCAGCGCCTGCGTGCCGAAGCGCGCGAACAGCGGGGACGCCCTCAGCTGCCGCACCACCTCCGAGCGCCGCAGCTTCGCGCCGCCGGGCAGCCGCCGCGCCAGGGCCCGCAGCGCGTCCATCGGCTTGCGCAGCGAGCGGCCGACCAGCACGCTCAGCACGCTCAGGATGTTGGCCGCCGTCGCCGGCACCAGCGTCACCAGCCCGTGCCCGTTCACGTAGCCGGGGTTGGCCTCCATGAAGTAGCGCGCGGCCGGCTTGTCGCACTGGCGCCAGTAGTCCCGCTCCACCTCGGACTCGCGCGTGCGCCAGCCCACCTCGCGCAGCAGCGGGTTGGCCGCGTCCACCTTCTCCAGGCCGAACTCCGTGGCCAGCCCGTCCATGAAGGCCAGCAGCTGCGGCGGCACCGGCTGCTCGCGGCGCGGCCACACCTCGCCGCAGTACTTGGCGAACAGCGCGTAGCTCGACGGGTGCACCAGCGAGCCCATGTAGTACGCGGGCCGGCCCGGGTGCCGCAGCATGTACTTGAGCACCAGCGACAGCCCGAAGCGCGTGTTGGTGTTCGCCCCCCGGTACGCCCGCAGCGAGCCCGCTTCCGCGCGGAACACCGCCGTCGTCACGCCGTTGAGCGGCTTCTCGAAGACGTGCATCGCGAAGTAGCCGACGATGTCGCCCGCCTCGTTCTTGTGGACCTGAATCCAGGTCTGCTCCGCCTTGGACTCCACCACGTACTTCGCGAACGACTCCCGCTCCACGCCGTCGAAGATCTGCTGGTGGACGGCGTACAGCGCGTCCGTCAGGCGCGCCCGGGCCTCCAGGGACAGGGACTTGGGGACGATGATTTCGGTGCTCGCGATACGGGGCATGGCGGCTCCTCCCGGCTCTGCTGGCGGGCACCTTGTGCAATCGCGCGGCCATGCTCCGGGCGCGCTGTGACGGGTAGGGATTCCCGAGGGAAACCGTTCCAGCCGTGTGGGGAGGACGACGGAGAGGGGGGCCCGTGTGCGTCGGGAGGGAACGCGGGCGCGTGCGTGGGCGACGCCGACCCGTGGGATGGGCCCGGCCGCGTTGCTGGAGGACGCGCGAGCGTGCGCGGGCGACGCGGGGGGCCGGCGTCCCTCAGAACCCGTCGAACACGAAGAGCTGCCAGGCAGGCGTCACCTCACGCACCAGGTGGCCCTCCGCGGGAAGGTCAATCTCCTCGCGGTGGAAGGCCTGCAGCGAGCGCTCCACGAGGAAGAGCGTGGCCCGTCCCGGCGGCAGGTTCCGGTACGTCACGGTGCCCGGGAGCACTCCCTCGTACGGAAAGGCGCGGGCCTCCACGGGAGGAAAGTCCCGGAACAGGCGGGGGGCAGGCGCGACGCCCGGGAACAGGATGCTGAACCTCACGGAGTCGTCCACGCGCAGCTCCAGCGTGGCCCCCGTGCTCCGCGCCACCAGGTCGAGCTTCACCTGGCCGCTGGCGGGAAGCTGCACGTCCTGAGGGTCGAAGACGGTGGAGCCTCGCCGGATGCCGGGAGCGAAGGCGTACACCCGGTAGCTCCCGGGCTCCAGGCCGCGGTGGATGCCCGAGCCATTCGGAATCGAGTAGGGGCGCATCGTCAGGGGCTCTCCCCGCCGGTCCAGGTAGAGGTTGGCGTCCATCGGCTTTCCCTGGGCGTCACGGACGGAGACCTCCACGCTGGCGCCCTGGTCGAGACGCACCGTCAGTCCCTCCTCGTCGCCCGCCCCGAGGTCGAGACGCTGGGAGCGGTAGTGGTCCGCTTCCACGAAGAGCTGGAGCGGGCCGGGCTCCACGGAGGGCAGTGAGAAGTTTCCGTCCGCATCCGTCGTCACCGCGCCCCGGTGCCGCTCGATGGGCACGGTGCTGATTCGTGCGCGGGTGGCGAGGACACTGACTCCCTCCAGGGGCTCGCCCGTCTCCGCGTCCAGCACCCGGCCCGACACCCGGCGGCCCGCGCCCAGCCGAATCTCCCCCAGGTCCACGTCGGTGCCCGCCTGCGCCTCCACCTCGCGCAGCACCGTGGCCATTCCCTTCGCGGTGAACTCCATGCGCCAGGTGCCCGACGTCTCGATGGGACGGGAGAAGACTCCGTGCGGGTCCGCTGCTTCCTTCCCGTTCAGGCTGAAGCGCGTCAGCGGCGCGCCGTCCGGACCGGTGAGCCGTCCATGGATGCGGCCCAGGTGCTCCAGCACGAGTCGCACCTCGGGAGCTCCGGCGCGTACGAGCAGCCGCTTGAGCTCCGGCTGACCTCCCTCCGAGCGCGAGGGCGCGAAGCGAAGGCCGTTCGCGAGGACTTCCAGCCAGACCTCCTCTGTCTGGAGGTGCCGCAGCGTGAAGCGGCCATCCGCCCCGGTGAGGGTGAAGGGAGGCAGCCCTCCAAACTCATCGCCGCGCCGCCATGCGGGCGTGGCCCCCTGGGGAAGCCTCGTGTGCACGCTGACTCCGGCCACGGGCTGGCCGGTCTCGTCCACCGCGAGCCCCGTGAGCGTCCACCCCGCCTCCAGCCGCAAGGACACCTCCACCGCTTCGCGCTCGCGCAGCTCGATGGGTCGGGACGTGGAGCGCTCCACCCCGCCCGACACGTGCGTTGCCTCGAGCACGAAGCGGCCCTGCTCCAGGCTCCGGATTGAGAAGTGCCCCCGTGCGTCCGTGGTGTCCAGGTACATGGACCTCACGCTCTGTCCCTCGCGCCACAGCTCCACCCGGGCACCGGGGATGGGCGCATCCCGCTCGTCGGTGAGCGTCCCCGACACGCGGGTCTTGCGAGGCAGCACCACCCGGACGTTCGACGACGGGGCCGTGACGAGCTGTTGCTCGCGGATGAGCTCGTCCCCGGTCCGGACGTCGAGGTTGAAGGCCCCCGGCGCGGGAGCCTCCATCCGGAAGAGGCCCTCCTCGTCCGAAATGGTGAAGCCGACGCTGTAGGTCTCGCCGTCTCCGTCCTCGACGTATTGCTCGAGTTTCAGGACGGCGTTGGCCTCCGGATGGCCTTCATCGTCGACGACCACGCCTTCGATGGGGACGGTGGCCGCGAGCGTGAAGTCCACGCGGACATTCCCTGGCCCGGACTCCACGCGCTGGGAGTCACCGCGATACCGGGATGCGCTGACCCTGACGCTGATGGGGCCAGGTTCCATGGGGCCGAGCCGGTAGTGGCCCTCGGCGTCCGTGGAGGCTTCGTACCCCTTGCCGGCCACGAATGCTCCGGAAACGGGGTGACCGGCCTCGTCACGGACGGTGCCCTCCACGAGCAGCGCGCTGCCCAGCTCCAGGATGACCTCGGGTGGAAACGCTTCTTGTTCCACCTGGAGCGAGGCGTGTTGTCCGCCCCGTGTGGCCGTGAGCAGGTACGCGGAGGAGGACCACAGCCCGTCGAAGGTGAAGCGGCCCTCCGCGTCCGTGGTGGTCAGGCGATCCGGGTGGACTCCATTCTGCTTGCCGTCGTCGAGCTCGGGCCAGAGCTCCGCCCGGACCTGGACGTCGGGCGTGGGCCGGCCGTTGCTCAGGACGCGGCCGATGAGACGGCGCGGACGGTCGAGCACCACCTGCTCATGCTCGGTCCCCTGCGCGAGCTCCGGAGTCCAGCCCTCCTTCGAGACGGCGACGCGGTAGCTCGCGAGCGGCAGCGGGCCGAGGCGGTAGCGGCCGTCCGCCCCGCTCTCCGTGTCGAAGAAGCGGGTGTGCTCCGTGTGCACCGCTGTCACCCGCGCCCCGGCCAGCAGGGCTCCGTCCTCGCTGGAGACGGTGCCCTCCAGCGTGAGGCCCTCGCCGAGCGTCAGGGTGAGGCCCTCCTTCCCGGCCGCGACGTCCGGCCACATGCTCGCGCCGCGCGCGTCCACCGCCCAGAGCGCGAAGCTTCCGGAGGGCAGCCCGTCGAGGGAGAAGGTGCCGTCCTCCGTGGTGGAGGTCTCCGCATATGTGGGGGCTTCGCCCTCGCGCCCGAGGACGAAGTCCACCACTGCGCTCGCGGCTTCGTTCATGCAGTTCGGGAGCTTCTGGCGCCACTCGCGCCGCTGGAGCACTTCGCCGCAGGACAGCTCCGACAGCGTCTGCCCGGGCTGGGGCCTCGTGGCGAAGACGTGCACTCCGGCGAGCGGGCCACCGCCCCCAAGCACGACGCCACGGATGCGCAGGTCGCCGTCCGTGCGCGGTGAAGGCGCTGCCAGGACGAAGCCCGTGCTCTCGCGGGCAGGGCGTGTCACCTGCTCCGGTGCCGAAGGCGTCGTCGGCCGGCTCAGGGCGATGCCCAGTCCTACCGCCATGGCCAGTACTCCCGTGGCCACCGCGAGCCCCGTCCCCTTGCGCATGCTCCCTCCGCGAATCGCCCGCGAGTGTAGCAGCGCGGAGTGGTGGCTCGGGCGGGGGAAGCGTCCGGTGCATCCACGCATGGGCAGGGGGATGGGGTAACGGCGTACTGTTCGGAAATGTCGGGGGTTTTGTGGGGCGGTCTCAACCGGTCATCGCAACGGCTCGGGCGAATACCTCGGCGGGGGTGTGCCAGTCGAGTGTCTGGCGCGGGCGGCTGTTGAGTTGGGCGGCGATAGCATCGAGTTGCTGCGCGCAGAGGTGGCTCAAGTCCATGCCCTTGGGCATGTACTGGCGCAGCAGGCCGTTGGTGTTCTCGTTGCTGCCGCGCTGCCAGGGGCTGTGCGGGTCGCAGAAGTAGACTTGCACGGCGGTGTCGAGGGTGAAGCGCACGTGCTCGGACATCTCCTTGCCCTAGTCCCAGGTGAGGCTGCGGCGCAGGGCGTCAGGCAGCTGGCCAATCTTGTGGGTGAGGGCCTGGCGCACGTGGCCCGCGGTGCGGCCCTCGGGCAGGTGCAGCAGCATGACGTAGCGGCTGTGGCGCTCCACCAGCGTGCCCACCGCGGACTTGCCTTGCTTACCGAGGATGAGGTCACCCTCCCAATGGCCTGGCACGGCCCTGTCTTCGACTTCGGGTGGACGCGCGCTCAGCATCAGCTTGTCCGGCAACTGGCCGCGTAGGTCCGTGCGCCCCTGGGGCCGGCGCTGGGTGCGGCCCGTGCGCAGACACGCGGTGAGCTCCTTGCGCAGGGCGCCGCGCGTCTGGACGTAGAGGCTGCGGTAAAGGGTTTCGTGGGACACGTGCAGCTCGGGGCAGTGCGGGAAGTCTCGCTTGAGACTGGCGGCAACCTGCTGAGGACTCCAGCACTCCTCCAGCCGCCGCTCCACCTCCTGGCGCAGCCGTGGGTACTCCTGCAGCTTCGTGTGCTTGGGACGCCGTGCCCGGTGCGTTGCGCCCCGCTCGCCGCGCCACGCCCGGTAGCGCTTGCGCCCACCGGTACGGGCCACTTCACGGCTGAGCGTGGAGGCCGCCCGGCCCAGGCGCCTCGCGATGGCACGCAGCGAGTCGCCCGCCCGCAGCCCCCGCGAGATTTCCTCGCGCTCCTGCACCGACAGCTGCAAAGCGGAACGCACGTGGGCCCTCTGCATCATGCTGCCCGCCCCAGGGCGCAGCCGCTGCAGCGTGCGCTCACTCACCCCTGCCGCCCGCGCTGCCGCCTCCAGCGTCTGCCCGGCCGCTACCGAGCGCCGCACCGCCAGCCAGTCCTCTGCACTCATCCTGCCGAGCTTGCCTCGCCTCTGCACCGGACACCTCCCCGGATGCACGCCGCTATGCCGTGCATCCCGACTGGTGCGTTCACCGGTTGAGACCGCCCCGCAAAACCCCCGACATTTCCGAACAGGACGGTCTCTCGCGCCGTCGGACCCCACCTCCCCGGAGGACGGCAGCACCGGGCCGGAGCTACGGCATGCAGGCGGGTTCGAGTCGCTGTTGCGCAGGGACCGGGTGGTCGCGGCGGACGCGCGCGACACGCGTTGGCTACGAGACGCCGCGCTCGGACACGCGGCGCGTCCCCGTGGCGTCCGTCAGCCGGCCTGGAGCTCGGGGACGGGGACGGGCTGCACAGTGCTCATGGTGGAGTCCAGTTCCTGCACCCGAGCGCCCTCGGCCGCGAAGGCCTCGCGCAGCCAGGGGTGGCAGGTGAAGGCAATCACCTGGTGCTGCGTGGAGAGCCGGGCCAGCAGGCGGATGGCGCCACGGGCCCGCTCCGGGTCGAAGTTCACCAGCACGTCGTCCACGATGAGCGGCAGCGCGCCGCGCGTCTCCCCGAAGTCGCGCACCACCGCGAGCCGGAAGGCGAGGTAGAGCTGCTCCCGGGTGCCCCGCGAGAGCTGTGCCGCGCTCCAGTCGCGCTCGCCGTCTCCCACGCGCAGCTCGCGCTCCTCGCCTGTGGGGATGAAGACGCGGCGGTAGCGGCCCTGGGTGAGGGCGGCGAAGTGCTCGGAGGCGAGCTGCACCACGCGTGGCTGCTGCTCCTCCTCGAAGCGGCGTCGGGCTCGGGCGAGCAGGGCCAGCGTCAGCCGGTCGGCGGCGTAGCGCGTGGCCAGCTCCGCGACGCGGGCGCGCAGCGCTTCCTCCTCGATGCGGAGCCGCGCCAGCTCGTCGTCGTTCTCCCAGGCTTCGAGCTGATTGCTGAGGGCGCCCAGCTCCGTGAGCACCGCCTTGTTCCGCTCCTGGGCCTCGGTGTGCCTCGCGCGCCGGGTGCCCAGTGAGGCGTGCAGTCCTTCCTCTCCGCCCACTTCGCGGAGGGCGTCGCGCACGTGGGCCTCCGTCAGGCCGGTGCGTGCTTCGATTCGCTGGGACAGCTCGCGTGCCCGGTGCGTGAGCTCGGCGTAGCGGCGGGCCTGTGCTGCGCGGCGGCGGAAGGACTCCTCGTGGGTGCCGCCGCCCTCGGCCAGCAGCAGCGCGAGCGCCAGCTCCTCCTCATGGGACAGGCCGTCCAGCCGGGCCTTCTCCGCGAGCAGCTCGCGGCGGCTCTCCTCCAGGACCCGGCGCTCGGCGGTCTCCTCGCGTGCCGTCTCCAGCGCGGCGGCGACTCGCGCGGCGACAGTCTCCAAGGCGCCCGGCGGGAGCGTCGCCATGATGGCGGTTGCACGCTTCGCCACGCTCTCCCGTGCGCTCGAAGACGGTGCCGCCGTCATGGGCCGCGGGGTGCCGGTGGACCACTCCACCGCCACCCGCGCTGCTTCCGAGGCCACCAATCCCGAAGCAAGTCCCGCCGCCTCGGCCTCCTCCCAGAGCTTGAGGGCCACGGGCGCGCAGGCCCGCTCATCCACCGCGAGTGCCGCCTCCTCCGTGCCCACGTCCAGCAGCCGCTGCCGGAGCGCCGCCGCATCCCGCCACAACGTCAGGGCCGCCGACGCCGGGAGCGTGGCGGGGAAGTGCCGCGCGGACAGGTGCGCCGCCAGCTCCGTCGCGAGCGTCCCGTGTCGCGCCTCGGCCTCGCGCAGCGTCTCCTCCGCGCGCTGCTCCTCGAGCACCGCCGCGCCATGCACCTCCCGGAGCTTCTCCTCATCTCGCAGGAGCACCTCGCGCCGCCCCGCCTGCTCCAGCGCTTCCGCCAGCAGGGCCTCCCGTGCCGCCACGTCCGACGCCGTCGCCACCGGCGTCATGCAGGACTCCGCCGCCGCGGACAGCAAATCCCGGTGCAGCAATTCCTCTCGCGCCGCCAGCCCCGCCATCGCCGAGCGCAGCCGTTCCTCCTCCTGCTGCCTCCCGCGCTGCCGCGCCGCATGTGCCTCCAGTCCCGCGTCGCGCGCGGCCTCCACGCGGCGCCTCACCACCTCCAGCACGCCCGTCAGCAGCAGGCCGCCCACGAGACTCAGCGCCCCGGCCGCCGTCCCCGCCAGCAGCCACGCCACCACCGCGAGCGCCACCGTCACTCCCGCGACGGCGGGTACCCACCACATGGGCAGCACCACCTCCACCGGAGTCGGTTCTCCCTGCGCGCGGGCGCTCTCGAACTGTCGCCGCAGCTCGGCGCGCTGCTCGCCCAGCCGGTCCAGCTCACCGCGGACCCCGCGCAGCCGACCCAGGCCGGACTGCTGCTGGCGCACCTGTGCGGGCCGCAAGTCCGGCAGCCCCGCCAGCTCCGCGCGCGCGCGCACGACCGCGCCGTCCAGTCGCTCCCGCTCCGAGCGCGCCCGCATCCGCGCGCCCGTGGCCTCGCGGCGCTCCGTCTCCACCGCCGTGAGCCGAGTGGCCAGCTCCTCCAGCGCCGCGCGCACGCTCGCGCTCAAATCCAAAGCCAGCAGCCCGGGCCCATCCACCGGCAGCCCCAGCTCGCGCAGCTCGCGCTCCACCTGCCGGCGCTTCTCCTCCACCGCCGCGCGCCGCGCGGGCAGTGCCCGCAACAACCCCGAGCGCTCCGTGTACGCGGCCAGCGCCAGGTGCAGCGCCTCCTCCCGCCCACGCACGGGAGACGGCGCGTCCAGCCGCTCCAGCCCCGCGTCCACCGTGGAGAGCTTCTCCGCAAGCCGCGCCCCTTCCGCGCGGTAGCTCCTGCGCCGGTGCAGCGCGTCCTCCAGCCGGGCCTCGCCGCCTTCGGGGAAGTGCTCCAGCTCGGGCAGCGACGCCAGCTCCGCCCGGGCCTCCGCGAGAGCCGACACGTCCGCCAGCGCCGCCTCCAGTCGCCCGAGCCGCTCCAGCTCGCGGCCCGCGTCGTGCAGTTCCGCCTCCAGCACGCGCTGCTCTTCACTTCGCGCGGCCAGCCGCTCCTTCTCCGTGAAGTACCGCGCCGGCCGGTCTCCCGCCTCGCGCAAGCGGGCCTGCACGTCCTCCAGGGCCCGCAGCGCCTCGTTCAACAGCGGCGTCTGCCCGTTCGGTTTGTAGAGGCCGCCCGCGCGCTTCTCCAACTGCGCCACCACCTCCGGCAGCCTTCGCGCGCCGCGCATGCTCGCGGCGACGAGGGCCTCGGAGGCGCCGCGCTGCTCGGTGAGTCGCTCGAAGCCGGCCAGCTCTTCCAGGCGGAAGGCGAAGACGTCGAAGAACAGCTCGCGCGACACGTGGCCCAGCGCGTCCTGCACGCGCTCCCATGGCAGGGGCTGCCCGTCCGGCCCCAGCACCGTGGGCTCGCCCTTGGACTTCCGGCTCGCCGCCACGCGCCGCACCAGCAGCGGCCCCACTTCCGTCGTCAGCCGCAGCTCGCCGCCGAAGGTGCCGCCGTCCCGGGGCTCGTAGCGCTCCGGGTGTCCGTTCTTCTCGAAGCCGAACAGCATGCTGCGCAGGAAGGCGAGCAGCGTGCTCTTGCCCGCCTCGTTGGGTCCGTACAGCAGGTGCATCCCCGGCCCCAGCTCGCGGTGGAGCTGGGAGAAGCGGCCGAAGCCCTGCACGCGCAACCCGTCGATGCGCAGCCCTGGCTTCATGACGCGTCCTCCTCGTGCAGCGACTCCGCCCCGTGCAGTCCCGCTCCGACGACCCACTCCGGACGCGGCGTCGCCAGCACGTCCACGCCCAGCCGCTTCAGCCGCTGGCCCAGGCTGCCCAGCGCTTCCTGCTCCCACAGTCGCGCCAGCTCCTCCGGGCTCTCCGCGAGGAAGCGCGCCTCGTCCAGCAGCGTGCGCGAGAAGCCGCCCGCCGCGCGCAGCGCCTCCACGTCCAGCTCCGGACGGGTGCCGTCCCGCAGCGACTCCAGCAGCACGGGTGGATGGCCTTGGGCCAGGCGCTCGCGCAAGTCCGTCTCCACCTGCGCCAGCGCGCCGGGCCGCGCCAGCTCGCGGTGCAGCGGGCCACGGCCGGTGAGGGTGAGCCGCACCGCGTGCCCGTCCAGCTCCGACGCGCACCGAGCCTCCACCGCCTCCAGCGCCGTGGACACCAGCCCGTCCAGCGTGCCCACGCCGGACAGCGGCAGCTCCAGCTTGTGCCAGCGCACGCCGTCCACCGGCACGAAGCGCCGCCGCGTGCCGCCGTCCTCCACCTCCACCAGCACGCAGCCTCGCTCGCCGGACTCGTGGGCATGCCGGCCCTGCGGGTTGCCCGGGTACACCGCCACGCCGCCACCGGGGAGCGCATGCTCGGCCCGCGTGTGCACGTGGCCCAGCGCCCAGTAGTCCAGCCCGCGCGCGCCCAGGCCCGCCGCCGTGCACGGCGCGTAGTTGGCGTGGCCCTCCGCGCCGCCGAGGTTGGCGTGCAGGAGCCCCACGCTGAAGCCGTCACCGGTGCGGCGGAAGCGCGAGGACAAATCCTCCCGCACCTCCACGTCGGGGTAGGAGATGCCCTGCACCCGGCACAGGTGGCGGCCCTCGCGCACCACGTCCGTCTCCTCCCAGTCCGGGCCGAACACCTTCACGGACGCGGGCAGGCCCAGCGTCCCGGTGTCGCCGCTCAGCGGGTCGTGGTTGCCGTGGACGATGAAGGACTGGATGCCCGCGGTGTCCAGCCGGGCCAGCTCGCGGCGCAGCGCGAGTCGCGCGCGCACCGAGCGGTCCTTCACGTCGAACAAATCTCCCGCGAGCAGCAGGAAGGCCACGCGCTCGCGGAGGCACAGGTCGACGATGCGAGTGAGCGCGCGGAAGGTGGATTCCTGGAAGCGGCCGGGAAGGGGCCCCGGCGCGGCCACCCCCCGAAACGGCGTGTCCAGGTGCAGGTCGGCGGCATGGACGAACTTGAAGGGCATGGACGCCTCCCACCGTACCCGAAGCGGTGCGAGGGCCCGATTTTCCGGCCCGGCGCCGATGGCTGGAGGACAGCGACCTGCCCTTGGCGACGAGGCGGCGTCGGCTGACTGCCATACCAGGTGTAGACGGGGTGACAGCTCCCCCGTGAAGGGGCCAACCCGGGCCGTGGGGCGGCACCCCCGTGGAAGGACTCCGCCGGAGGTCAGTCCGCGTCGAACGTGCGCCACACCGGGGACAGCACACGGGACAGCGTGCCCGTCTCGGGGATGTCGAGCTGCTCCCAGTGGTACCGCGTGGACTCGTAGGGATGAATGAAGACGACAGTGGCTGGACCCGGGGGCACGTGCTGGAAGGTGGCGTCGTCTCCGTTCTGCTCTCCCGGGTGCGACTGTCCGAACACGCGGGCCACCTCCGCCTTGCGCGAGGGCGGAGGCATGCCGCCGGGGCACAGCATGATGTACGAGCTGGTGCCGCCCGGCACGCTCAGCTTCACCGTGATGCCACCCTCCTGCTCCTGGAAGGGGACCTGGAGCAGGCCCCGCGCGGGCACCACCACACGCTGGGGGAGGAAGACGGGGAGGCGCTCATCCTCCGCTTCCACCCGCACCGTGTAGGGCCCCGGCTCCAGGCCGCGCTGGACGTGCTGGCCCTTCTCGACGAACACGGATTCGAAGCTGCCCGAGTCCCCACGGAACTGCACCCGCGCGGCGCGGAGGCGGCCCTGCCGGTCCTTCACCGACACCTCCACCCGGGCGCCCGGCTCCAGGCGGAGGGTCACCTCCTCCTGGTCGGAGCTCACGGTGAGCCGCAGTTGCCGGTAGCCCGGACGGTTCACGGTGAGGGTGAAGGTGTCCGGGTCCAGGTGGGACAGCGTGAAGGTGCCGTCCTCTCCGGCACCCTCGACGGGCAGGGTGGGGGCGTGTTCCTCCGGGTTGGAGGACCGGGGGGTGAGCATGAGCTGGGCGAAGGGGACGGGCCAGGCCGTCTCGGCGTCCACCACCCGGCCGCGCAGCGTGCGGCCCCGGCTCATCCGCAGTACGCCCAGGTCCAGGTCCCCCCCTTCCTGGCGCGGCTTCACGGGAAGCACCCGAGGGGCAAGGCCGTCGGCCTCGAAGACGAGCCCCGTTTCCCCCAGGTACTCCATGGGCAGGGCGAAGGCTCCCTCCGCGTCCTCCACGGGCTGACCGTTCATCCGGAAGGCGCGAACGGGTGCGCCGTCGGGGTCCATGAGCCGCCCGACGACGTGCGGCTGGCGCGCCAGGACGACGCGCACCTCGGCCGTGTCAGCGCCGACGCGCAGCGAGTCCTTGTCCGTCCCGGCGAGCCCACCCGTCGAGCGCACGGTGTCGAGCTCATGGCCCGCCTTCGCGATGCGCACGTCGTACGCGGCCTCCGTCAGCCCGCGTATGGTGAAGCGCCCGTCCGCGTCCGTCGCGACGCCCGCTGGCGGCCCATGGCGGCTGTGCCGGCCCTCCCTCTTCCAGGCCGGTGCGTCCTCCTGGGGCGGATGGGCACGGACGAAGGCGGCCTTCACGGGTGTGCCCGTGCCGTCCACCACGAGGCCGGACAGGGTGCGCTCCGGCTCCACCCGCAGCTCCACCTGCGTCCGCGCGCCGTCGCGCAGCTCCACCTCGCGCCAGGCCCGGCGGGTGAGGGCCCGCTCCTCGGATGAGGCGAGCAGCAGGTAGCGGCCGGGCTTCACGCCCTGGAGGAGGAAGTGCCCCTTCGCATCGGTGAAGGCAACGCGCCGCGAGGGCAGCTCCTCACGTCCCTCCGGGTCCTGCAGCTCCACGAGGAAGTCCTCCATCAGCAGGCCGTGGGCGTCCGCTACGCTCCCCTCCACCGACGCGCCCGCGTGCAACGTGAGGTGCACGTCTTGCGAGGGCGCGCGGACGGGGAAGGTCGCGTCGAGGAAGGGCGCGTCGGTGACCTCGATGCGGTAGTTCCCTGGCGCATCCGCGTCCAGGACGAAGCGTCCCTCCGCGTCCGTCCAGGCCCCCTCCTGCGGCTCGCCCTCTCCGGGAGTCTTTGCGTTGCCGGGGCGCAGGAAGGTGAGCTGGAGGTCCGGCAGGGGATGGCCTTCCGCATCGGTGACGCGCCCGGTGACGGAGGCCGCGCGGGTGAGCGTGAAGTCCAGCCGCTCCGGGGCCGCGCCGAGCGTGCGCACCGCGTCCTCCCGCAGGTCGAGGTACCCGGCCGCCTCCACCCGGAAGCGCCAGGGGCCGGGCTCCACCGGGCCCAGGCGGTAGTTCCCATCCGCGCCGGTGAGGGCCTCCAGGTCCGCTTCGGAGGGGCTGCGCGAGCTCGCGATGACCCGCGCCCCGGCCACCGGCCGCCCCGCGTCGTCGGACACGCGGCCCTCGACGTGGAGCGCGCTGCCCAGCTCCAGCACCACCTCCGCCGGCCCGGTGCCCGCCGTCACATGGGCGAGCGCGTAGCGGCCGTCGCGCGAGGCGCTGAGCACGTGCGGGCCGGCGGGGAGCACGAGGGAGAAGCGGCCCTGCGCGTCCGTGGTGAGGCTCCGCGCGGTGCCGCCGGGGAGGTCCTCGCCAGACGTCACGCGCACCTCGATGCCGGGGACGGGCGCGCCCTCGGAGAGCACCCGGCCGGAGAGCCGGCTCGGACGGTGGAGCGTCACCTCCTGCTCTTCCCGGCCGAGCTCCTCCAGCGCCGGCAGCCAGCCGTCCTTCGCGACGAAGGCGAAGTAGCCGCCGTACGGCAGCGGGCCCACGCGGAAGCGTCCGTCCGCGCCGGTGGTGGTGTCGAAGAAGCGCGTGTGCCACGCGTTGAGCACCGTCACCGTGGCGCCGGCGAGCGGCGCGCCGTCGTCGCCTGCGACGGTGGCCTCCAGCGTGAGGCCCTCGTCCAGCACCAGCTCCACGCCTTCGGAGCCGGCGGGGATGCCGGCGCGCATCACCGCGCCGTGCTCACCGAGCGCCCAGAGCGTCAGCGGGCCTTCGGGCAGCGCGTCGAGAAGGAACGTTCCTTCCGCGCCGGTGGTGGCCTCGGCGTAGACGGGGGCTTCGCCCTCGCGCGCGCCCACGAGCTCCAGGACGAGGGCGGTGACATGACTCATGCACTCGGGGAGCTTCCGGCCCCGGGTGCTCGGGTCCCTCGGGTCCTCGTAGGGCTCCACCGCGCCTTCGGGGCAGGGCAGCTCGGAGAGCGTCTGCCCGGGCTCCGGCCACGAGGCGGAGACGCGCGCCCCGGCCACGGGCGCACCGTGCGTGTCCACCACCGTGCCGCGGATGCGCAGGCCCGCGCCGGGGCGCTGCGAAGCTGCGACGGCGGAGGCACGGGACGCGCGCGGGATGACGGTGGAGGGCGCGGCCTGCTCCGGGGCGGACGTGTCGGGGCTCCCGGCCGCGCGAAGCAGCCCGAGGACTCCGAGCACGAGCGCCCCGGCGATGACCCAACCCGCTATCCACCGACGCATGCTCGAGCGCCTCCAGTCGCGGCGACACGATAGCAGGGCCATGCGACGGCCCACCGAAAGCGCCACTCTCCGAGCCGCGCGGCCGTAGACTCCCGCCACCATGCCCCTGCCTGGCCAGCGACACCTGTTCGAGATTCCCGACGGCGTCACGTACCTCAACTGCGCGTACATGTCCCCGCAGCTGCGCTCGGTGCGCGCGGCGGGCGAGGCGGCGCTGGGGATGAAGGCGCAGCCCTGGCGCCTGACGTCGGCGGACTTCTTCACCCACTCGGAAGCGCTGCGGGGGCTCTTCGCCCGCCTGGTCGGCGCGGACGCGGACGGCGTGGCGCTGGTGCCGTCGGCCAGCTACGGCATGGGGGTGGCGGCGGCCAACGTGCGCGTGCGCGAGGGCCAGCGCATCGTGGTGCTGGCGGGGGAGTTCCCCTCCAACTTCTACCCGTGGCACGAGGCGGCGCGGCGCGCGGGCGCCGAAGTCCTCACCGTGGCGCGCCCGGCGGACGGCGACTGGACGCGCGCGGTGCTGGCGCAGGTGGACTCTCGCTGCGCGGTGGTGGCGGTGCCGCACTGCCATTGGACGGACGGCGCGTGGGTGGACCTGGTGCGCGTGGGCGAGCGGGCGCGCGAGGTGGGCGCCGCGCTGGCGGTGGACGGCACACAGTCGGTGGGCGCGCTGCCCTTCGACGTGGGCACCGTGCGGCCGGACTTCCTCGTGGTCGCCGGCTACAAGTGGCTGATGGGGCCCTACAGCCAGGGCTACCTCTACGTGGCGCCCCAGCACCGCGAGGGCCAGCCGCTGGAGCACAACTGGCTGATGCGCCAGGGCAGCGAGGACTTCGCCCGGCTGGTGGACTACCGCGACGCGTACCAGCCCGGCGCGCGCCGCTTCGACGTGGGCGAGCGCAGCAACTTCCAGTTGGTGCCCATGGCCGCGGCCGGGCTGGCCCAGTTGCTGGACTGGGGCGTGGACGAAATCCAGCGCACGCTGCGCGTGCTGACGGAGCGCATCGCCCGGGGTGCAACCGGGTTGCGGCTGGAAGTCACGCCCGAGGCGCACCGCGTGGGGCACCTCATCGGCCTGCGGCGCCGGGGCGGGTACGCGCCCGGGGTGGCGCAGCGACTGGCGGCGCAGGACCTCCACGTCAGCGTGCGCGGGGAGAACCTGCGCGTGTCGCCGCACCTCTACAACACGCCGGAGGACGTGGACCGGCTGCTCGCCGCGCTGACGCCGCTGCTGTAGACGCACGCATGCGGCGCCGGGTCCCGGGCGCTTCCCGGAACCCGGCGCCTTCATGCCGTTGCGAGCGAATGACTACTCGGTGTCTTCAGGAACCGTGTCCACGCTGCCGGAGCCACCGGTGCCCGCGTCCATCTTCGTGCCGGCATCCGCCTTCTTCATCTTGCCGCTGCCGCCGGTGCCCTGGCCCTCGCCTTCCATGACGCTGGAGCCCGAGCCACCCGTGCCCTCCATGCCCGCGCCTTCCTGCTCGCGGTTCTTCTCCCGGCAGGCCGCCACCGTCATGGCCGCCGCCACCGTGCCCAGCACCATCCATCGCTTGAAAGTCTTCATCGAGACGCCTCCCATGAGATGACTGGCCAAAGGCTGGGGGCGCTGACGCTCTGCGGCACCTGTCCTCGCGGCCTGGATGCCCGCTGCTCGGACCGTCAGCGGCCGGGCAGGCGAGCCTGTCATCTCACGGGGTTCGAGCGGCTCACCCCACGCGGCGGAGCACGAGCAGCGCGTACTCCAGTCCGCCATCCATCAGCGCCTGCTGGAGCCGCAGGTGCTCGCGGCTGGACTCGCGCCCCGCGAAGGAGGCGCCACGCGAAGGGTACGGGCCGCCGAGGTGCGCCCGCTCGTGCGCCAGCAACTCCAGCGTGAGGGACCAGAAGCCCACCACGCGCGCGGACACGTCGTCGCGCACCTCCAACTCCAGCCCCGCGGCGTGCGCGGCCGACAGGTACTCGGCCATGGAGCCGATGCGCGTGCGCCAGTACCGGTCGAAGGGCACCGCCGCCTCGGGCCGGCCGAGGAAGCAGTCGGCGATGGCCACCACGCCCCGGGGCTTGAGCAGCGCGCGCACGCGGCGGAACCAGTCGGCGCGTGGCAGGTAGCACGCGCTCTCCACCGCCACCACCGCGTCGAAGCATGCGCGGCCCGGCACCGCGAGCGCGTCACACAAGAGCGGCCGCACCCGTGCGCCCAGGCCCGCGGTCTCCGCGAAGCCCCGCACCAGCTCCACGTGCGAGGGCACGTTCGTCACCGCCGTCACCCTCGCGCGGTGCTCGGCCGCCCAGTACAGCGCGCCGCCGCCCAGGCCGCAGCCCACGTCCAGCACCTCGCCGCCGTCGGGGAAGCGGCCCACCGCGCGCGCCAGCTCCGCGAGCAGCGACTCCTGCGCGCCGTGCACCTGCGCGCGCACCACGTCCTCCGGCGAGCCGGGCGGCGGCACCGCGTCCACCAGCCCGGCGTGGTAGTGCACGCGCGGCCCCGGCCCGTACCGCCGGAGGATGCGCTCCGTCTTCTCGTCGTAGTACCCGGCCACCTCTTCACGCCACGCGTCGACCTTCGGGGCTTCGGCCCTCATGACTCCACCTCCGGGAGAATCGGTTCGATGCGGCGCAGCGCCGCATCCAGGCAGCGCAGGTCCTGCCGCCGAAGTGACTCGGTGGCGGTGCGGGCCCAGCCCACCACCACGTTGCGGTCCTCGCGCGGCATGCTGGTGAAGCGCGCGTCGCGCGAGCGGATGTCCTCCACCACGTGGGCGGCCACGCCCAGTGCCCGGCCCGCCACCGCCGCGCGCTCCTCCAGCACCGTGCCCGCCCACAGCACGCGCAGGTACGCCGCCCACTGCTGGCCGGCGATGCCCTCGGCCACCTGGCGGAACAACGGCGCCGTCCACTCGCGCGCGCGGACCTCCAGCGCCTGGGGGCCCGCCGCCTTCGCCAGCATGAGCGCGGCCTCCGCCAGCGCGGGCGCGGGCACCCGCGCCTGTTCTCCCGCGAGCGTGGCGAAGGCCAGGTTCTGCAGGAGGAACTGCACGCACGGGCCCACGCGCAGCGGCGCCTCGTGGTAGGTGCAGTCGCCGTCGATGAGGTCGTCCGCGAGGTTGCCCGCGCAGAAGCTGAAGAACAGTCCCGCGCCGCGCGCCAGCAGGATGTCCCGGGGCAGCCCGGCCTCGGCGCCCGCCTCGTAGAAGAGGGGCAGGGGCCCGGGCTGGGCCGCCTCCAGCGCGGCGAGCACGTCGCGCTCGGACACCTCCGGCAGCTCCAGCCGCCGCAGCAGTCGCAGTGATTCCTGGTACAGGGCCCCGCCGCTCATCGGTACTCCCTTGGAATGAGCATGCGCAGCAGGGCGCCGCCGCCGGGCGCGTTCTGCCGGTGCAGCATGCCGCCGCTGGCGCGCAGCAGGCACTCGCTGGTGTAGAGGCCCAGCCCGGTGCCCTGCTGCTTGGTGGTGTACAGCTCCTCGGTGGGGCCGGTGAGGCGCGCGGTCTGGAAGCCCGGCCCGTCGTCGATGATGACGACCTCCAGCCGTCCGCTGAGCGGCTCCACGCGCGCGCGGATGCGCACCTCCGCGGCGCTCTGCTCGCCGTCTCCTTCGCAGGCGTTGAGCACCAGGTTCTCCACCACCCGGCGCAGGGTGGACGCGCCGCCGCGCATGAGGGCCCTCAGGGGCGCGTCCTTCTCCGCCTCCACCTCCACCTGGATGTCCACGTCCGGGAAGCGCAGGCCCACGCTGACCTGCACCGCCTCCAGCAGCGGAGGCAGCTCCACCGGCTCCGGCTCGGCGCCCGCGTAGCGCCGGCCCTTGGCGCGAATCTCCGTCACCATCTCCTTTATCTGCGCGAGGCTCTCGTGGAGCTTCTTCACCAGCTCCTCGAACTCCATGCGGCCCAGCGCGCCCCGCTGCACGCCCATGACGGTGAGCATGTCCGCCGCGCTGCCCGCCGACAGGAGCGCGTTGTCCAGGTCATGGTGGTAGCCGAGGATTTCCCCCAGCGCCTGGGACAGCCGGCCCACGTCGCGCTCCTGCTGCTCCAGCAGTTGCGCGTGCACGGCGGCGCGCAGGCGCTCCGCGTCCGCGCGGGCCCGGTCATGCTGCACGGCGAAGGTGCCCAGGTAGAGCTGCGCGGCGAGCGCCGCGGGGCCGATGACGCCGAAGAGGGCCAGGTGCTCGTCGCTCACCCGCAGCTGGAATGCGGCGAGCAGCGCCACCGCGGTGCCCAGGGCGAGGAAGGGCTGGCGCGGCGTCACGCGGTGCAGCCGGCCGTGGAAGGCGGTGGTGAAGAGGAAGAGGGACGCGAGGACGGCGGCGCCCGGCCGCGCGGACAGCGCCATGAGGGCGGCCACGAAGAAGTGCACGGTGGCCACGCCGAGGGCGAGCCACAGCCAGCCCCACGGCTCGATTCGGCGGCGGCGCCGGTGGACAGCGGAGAAGAGCAGGCCGCTGGCCAGCATGGGCGCGGCGCACAGCAGCGCGGTGCCGAAGGGAATGCCGAAGAACAGCCGCGCGCCCGGCGCCCACGCCGCCACGGCCAGCAGGCCCACCACGAAGACGGTGAGACCCAGCCAGGGGCCCACGCCCGCGGCGGCCAGCACTTCGGCCGCGTCCTGGGAGCGGGTCCACCGGCGGAAGGCGGCCGTGACGGTGTTGCGAGCGCTCATACCGTGGTGGTGAGGGAGGAGCCGGAGACCCTGTTGAGGATGTTGGCTTCCTGGGTGGCGTACGCCGCCCGGCGGTCCAGCTCCGCGACGATGTCCGGGTTGCCGCTGCGCAGCACGTGCACCGCCACCTCGCCTCCGGCGAGGACGTGGTGCAGCGCCTCCAGCACCGGCTGCAGCGCCGGGTGGAGCGCGAGTGAGCCCTCCGGTCCCTCCACCGCTCCCAGTTCCTGGGTGCGCAGCAGGTACGCGCCCATCGAGCTGGCCACGGTGACGTTGACGATGCGAGGTGTGTTGGTGGTGTCGTTGCCGTCCACTGAGATTCCCCCCCGGGCCCGTCTCCAGGCCCCCATCGTGGTTGTACATGTTTCGCCCGGCCCGAGTCGCCTCCCCGCCCATGCGTCCGCCTCCGGGGCTGTCATGACGCGGCCTCGCGCAATGGGTCTCCGCTGACGTCCTGGAGCCAGTCCCGCGAGGGTGCAAGGTACAAACCCCCTCCCACGGGTGTGGCGAGGCGCGGCGACACGTGGGGCGTGCGGAGCATTGTGTCGAGCGCGGGGTGGAAGCGCGTCGGGTCCGAGGAGGCGGCGAGGAAGGCCAGTCCCGCCCCGCCGGCCTGCTGGAAGGGGAAGCCCCGGTGGATGAAGTCTCCAAGGGCGGACGCGTCGCGCGCGTCCTCGGGAGCGTCGCGCACCAGGCGCATGCGCGGGCGGGGCACGTCCTGCTGGAAGCGCAGGTAGAGCACCCACGCGGCGCCGGACAGCGGGCCGGAGGCGACGATGGCGCTCCTGCGCACCTCGTCGCGGGAGGGCGCGCGGCCCGAGTCGCGGAGGCCCAGTGGCTCGAGCCCCTCGCCGATGCGGCCGCCGAGGACCTCCTCCTCGGGGACGAGGACTCCGGCGACGCGGGCGGCGGTGAGGCGCAGGGCCCAGCGGAGGCGCTCGCGGGTGCGGGCGGCGAGCTGCACCAGCACCTGGGCCTGGGTGGAGGGAAAGCGCGCGTGGGCGGTGACGCGGGGGAGCAGCGGCGGGCCTGCCTCCGCTTCGGCATGGAGGCACACGAGTGAGGCGTCGAAGGCGAGCACGGCCTGGATGTCACCGGCGCGGCGCAGCTCCGCGTAGGCATCGGCGGCGGCCTCACGCACCTGCGACGCGGCGCTGGAGCGGCTCAACCGCCAGACGGCCAGGGCGCTGAAGTCGCCGGGTGAATGAAACAATCCTTCTTGAGGCCTCATGCTGGTCGCCCCCCCCGGGAACCAGTCACCGACGTGGATGTTGCCTCGCGGTGCCATGCAGCGCCGACCACCGCACTTTCTCCTGACGGCGAGCTAAGCGGTCCCACGCGAGTCGCGTCAAACCCATGAGTCAGGGGACTGTTGTCCAGCGGCCTGGTGCTGCCCCCGAGGGCAGGTGGGTGCCCGGCAGTGGACAGGGGCGGGGTGACTTCGCGGGCGCGGCCGGGTGACGGATGGGCGTAGGGCGCGCGCTGTCTGCGTGCGAAGGTGCGCCGCGCATGTCTGGAACGAGGACGAAGACTGGCCCGGTAGGCATGGCGGTGCTGGCGGTGCTGGCGGCGATGAGCACCATCCAGTTCGGAGCCTCGCTGGCGAAGGGGATGTTTCCCGCCGTCGGCGCGCAGGGGGCCACGGCGCTGCGGCTGGCCTTCGCCGCGCTGATATTGCTGGCCGTCTGGCGTCCGTGGCGGACGAAGCTCACCGGCCGCGAGCTGCGCGTCGTCATGGTGTACGGCGCGGCGCTGGGCGTGATGAACCTGACGTTCTACCTGGCGCTGGAGCGGATTCCGCTGGGCATCGCGGTGGCCATCGAATTCACGGGCCCGCTCGCGGTGGCGTTGCTGGCGACGCGCAGGGCCCTGGACTTCGTGTGGGCGCTGCTCGCGGTGGCGGGCATCCTGCTGATTCTCCCGCTGTCGGAGGCGTCCCAGGCGTTGGACCCGGTGGGCGTGGTGTTGGCGCTGGTCGCGGGCATGTGCTGGGCGCTGTACATCCTCTTCGGGCAGCGGGCCGGCGCGGCGGTGCACGGCGGCACGGCGACGTCGCTGGGGATGGTGACGGCGGCGTTGCTGGCCTTTCCGTTCGGCGTGGCGCACGCGGGGCGGGAGCTGCTGAACGTGTCGCTGTGGCCGGTGGCGCTGGGCGTGGCGGTGCTGTCGAGCGCGCTGCCCTACTCGCTGGAGATGATTGCGCTGAAGGCGCTGCCGACGCGGACGTTCGGCATCCTGATGAGCCTGGAGCCGGCGCTCGCGGCGCTGGCGGGGCTGCTGTTCCTCCGCGAGCAGCTCACCGTGTTGCAGTGGGTGGCCATCGGCTGCGTCATCCTCGCGTCCGCGGGCAGCGCGGCGACGTCACGGCCGGCGGCGGCATCGTGAGCCGGTAGCACCCGCTCACTGCGTGTCTTCCGCCACGCCCGCGCCCTCCCCCGTGCATCCGGCCGAGCGTCTTCGTGCTCGCACGCTGACGCCCGGCGCGCTACACGGCGGCGCCATGCGAGACCGAATCCAGGCCGTGCTCCGCCAGATTGCCCAGATACCGCAGCTCGAAGCGCGCTGGCTGCACACCGTGTCCCTCATGGAGTTCATCGGAGCGCGGAAGATTTCACGCACCGTTGCGGACCGGCATCCTTCGCTGGAGGTGCTCGGTCACCTCGCGGACGAGACGCGCCACGCCTTCGCCTTCAAGCGCCTGTCGGCGGAGGTGGCCGGCGCCGAAATCACGGCCTTCCTCTGCCCGGAGGCCGCGGGCCGCTACTTCCAGGCGCTGGACCACGAGCTGGCCACCTGGGCCACGGCCTACACGGGCGCGCCGGACATGTACCTCCACTACCTGCTCACCACGACGGCGATTGAGCGGCGGGCCATGGTGCTCTACCCGCTCTACAAGGCCGCCTCGCGCCACCCCGGCGTGCGTGAGGAACTGGGCCGCGTCGTCACCGAGGAGCAGAGCCACCGGCGCACCATCGAGGACGCGTGCGTGGCACGCCTCACCGCTGTAGGCGCCTCGCTGGACGAAGCGCTCGCGCTGGAGGAGCGCCTCTTCGGCGCCTTCATCGGAGAGCTGGAGGCGGCCGTCGCCCGCGAGCTGTCCACTCCGAGCCATGACGCGCTGCCCTTCACCGCGACGCAGGGCGACGAGGCCCGGACGGCCCGCGCGGTGAAGTAGGCCTCGACACGACGGCGAGCTGGCGAACCGAGCCGGGTCGCTCACTCCCCGCCGGAGTCCTCCGGCGCGCCCGTCCCGCCCGCCCCGGCGAGCACCAGCTTCCCACCCGTCCACTCGCCGCGCAGGTTGCGCGCCTTGCGAGCCCGCTTGCGACTGAGCTCCACGCCCACCGCGTCCAGCCCGAGCGCATTGGCCACGGCGAGCACGGTGCCGTGGCCGCAGAACGGGTCCACCACGGTGCGCGTGGCGGTGTGCTCCAGGATGAAGCGGCATGCGACGAGGCACGCCTCCACGCCCATGCCGCGCGTCCACGTCACCTCGCCCGCGTCGGGCAGCACGTCCGCGGTGGACTTCCCCAGGTCCACACGCACGCCCCGCGAGAAGGCCAGCAGGTGCGAGTATGCGGGCCGGCCGAACGTCACCGTCCCCGGCTGCCGGCGACACACCACCTTGTGGAAGAGCAACTCACACCCGGCCTCCTCCGCCGCGCGCGCCACCAGGTAGCCCTTGTCCACCCAGACGCCGTCCTGTTTCACGTCCGTCTGGTAGAAGAGCGCCACGCCGTCCGCCGGCACGCGCGAGATGACGAGCCCCGCCGCGCGCTGGAACCACGCCTTCCATTCCGCGAGCGTGAGCGAGGGGAACTCGGACACGTCCGGCAGCGAGGCGATGGCCGAGCACCCCTCCAGCACCGGCCGCGCCGAAAGCCACGCGAGTGCGTCCTCGCAGTACACCGTGCGCCGGGGCTCCACCGGAGCGCCGCCCGTCCCGTCCCGTTCATCCGCCATGAGGGCGCGGAGTCTGCCAGAGCGGCCCTTCACCACCACGACGCCCGTCCTCCCGTCAGCCCGGTGAGGGAGTTCTTCACTCCGCGCGCGCTCCTACATGGGCCTCCATGGCGCATGTCTCAAGCTCGTGGCTTGCTTTCAGTCCTGCACATTTCTCCCGCACTGCTTTATCCTTTTGCTCAGAGGAGGCTGCATGCCCACGACTTCCGCATCTGACGGGACTTCGCTGCACTATCGCGTCATCGGTGAGGGTCCGCGCACGGTGGTGCTGGTGCACGGGTGGATGGTGTCCGGCGCGGTGTGGAACTCGCTGGTCGAGCGGATGGACCTGACGGGGCTGCGCCTGGTGATTCCGGACAGCCGTGGCACGGGCCAGTCGGGGAAGCCGACCGGGGGCTACACGCTGCAGGGGCTCGCGCAGGACGTGCTCGCGGTGGCGGACGCGGCCGGTGCGAAGCGCTTCTCGGTGGTGGGCCACAGCATGGGTGGCCAGCTGGCGCAGTGGGTGGCGGCGCAGGAGCCCTCGCGGGTGGAGGCGCTGATGCTGCTCAACCCGGTGCCGGCGGCGGGCCTGCCGCTGCCTCCGGACGCGGCGGGGCTGTTCCGCACGTCGGCGGGCAACCGCGAGAAGCAGACGACCATCATCAACCTGTCCTGCAAGCTGCTCGGCGGCACGGACATCCTCGAGACGATGCTGAAGGACGCGGCGAACACGTCCGCGCCGGCGATTGAGAACATCTTCGACGCGTGGACGAAGGGCGGCTTCGCCGACAAGCTCTCCGCGATTACGGCGCCCACGCTGGTGGTGGCGACGGACGACGCCTTCCTGCCGCCCGACTTCCTGCGCGAAGCCGTCGTGAAACCCATCCGCCGCGCGCGCCTGGCGTACCTGCCGGGCCCCGGCCACTACCCGCAGGTGGAGCGCCCCGTGGAGGCCGCGGCGATGCTGACCGCCTTCCTCGCCGGCTCCTCGCCGGCATAGCGGCATCCAAGGCATTGCAGGAGGCAGCACGATGGCCTGGAGCATGAACTTCGAGTACGACGCGCAGCACGACGTCGTCACCGCGCACTTCACCGACTGCATCCTGAGCAACGAGGCGGATGTCCTCCGCTGGCGGCGCGAGGTGGAGGAGCAGTTCTCGAAGTACCCGGGGAAGGTGGACCTGCTCATCAACCTGGACGGGCTGGTGGTGAAGTTCACCGCCGGGCGCGTCTTCGGCAAGGAGCGGCGCGAGGTGCTCGAACGCTACACGCACCGCTCGTACCGCTTCGGCGGGGACGAGATGACGCGCATGTTCGTGCTCACCAGCGGGGCCATCAACGGCGCGGCGGTGAACCACTACTCCACGCGCGACGAGGCCCTCGCCGCGCTGCAGGCCGAGCGCGAGGCGCTGCGCAAGCGGGGCTTCTCGCCCTTCGGCGGAAGCTTCACGCCCAGCAAGGCGTGAACGGGCGCTACACGCCCGCGTACCACTCGTAGCCGCGGTCCTCCCAGTAGCCCCCGGTGGGCTCGGGCAGGAAGCTCACCTCGGTGAGGTACTTCACCATCTTGTAGCCGAGCTTCACCCCCGAGTAGAGGCGCAGCGGCGCGCCATGCTCCGGAAGCAGCGGCTGCCCGTTCATCCCGTAGGCCAGAATCGTCTGCGCGTGGAAGGCGCTCGGCCTGTCCCACGACGAGTAGTAGCCCGCGTCGAACGAGCGGAACTCCACGTAGCCCGCGCGAGGGTCCGCGCCCACGTGCCCGGCGAGGTCTCTCAGGCGCACGCCATGCCAGGACGCCACCGCGCTCCAGCCCTCCACGCAGTGGTGGCGGATGCGGTACTCCGTGCGCGGCAGGCGCTGCAGATCCTCCAGGGAGATGACGCCCGGGCGCTGTACCAGGCCGCCCACCTTGAGGGCCCAGCCCGCGGGGGCGAGCGGCACGGCGTCGGAGATGAAGTATTGCGGGAAGGCGCCGGGCGGCGTGGCTTCCGACGGCGGCAACTCGGGCGCGAGCTGATCCTCATCGAAGAGGGAGGACTGGAAGCGCGCGTTGAAGCGCTCCATGGCGCCGAGGAAGCCTTCGCGGGGGCGGCTGCTGTCGCACGCGCTGGTGGTGAGCGCCGCGGCGCCCAGCAGGACGGTGCGCCGGGTGATGAGCCTACGCATCCGGTTTCCTCCCGCCCGTCACCATCTCCCCCAGCGTGCGCGGGTGGAGCAGCACCAGGACGATGTGGCCCACGGTGAAGAGGACGAACGCCGCGAGCACGATGAGGTGGAGCGCGCGCGCCGAATCGTAGCCGCCGAACAGGCGGGTGAGCGCCCCGAGCTGCACGGGCTTGTAGAGCACCAGGCCGGTGAGGAGGGAGAGGGTGCCCAGCACCAGCGTGCCCGTGTAGGCCAGCCGCTGGAGGCCGTTGTAGAGCCCCTGCTCGGGGGCGTGTTTGCGCAGGCGCACGTAGAAGGCGAGTGTGTCGAGCGCGTTGCGCAGGTCTCGACGGGGCAGGAAGAGGCGGCGGCGCCACTCCCCGCTGATGGCGAGGTAGAGCACGTACGCCGCGCCGTTGAGGGCGAGGAACCAGCCGAAGGCGAAGTGCCAGTGACGGGCGCCAGCGAGCCAGTCTCCGAGCCGGCTCCACTCCGGCGGCGTCATGCCCTGGAAGGGATACCAGCCGTACGGCCGGCCCTGTGGGCCCTGCATGGGGTACGCGGCGAGAATCTGCAGGCCGCTGGCCGCCATGATGACGAGCAGCGGCACGTTGAGCCAATGACTCACGCGGATGGGCCACGGCTGCGGCCGGCGATGTTCTGGGGCGTGCACGGCGGCCCAGGAGAGCACCGCGCGCCCGCATGCGTCGGCGCCAGCAAGCGCGGCTGGGAGCGCACCGACCGATAGCGGACGCCGGGGCTTCACGTGCGTCCTGCACCCGACGCCCGTGTTGCTCTGGAGGGCGCCACGCCGGAGAGCGGGCTGGCGCGTTCGCAGCGGAGGGCGGTTGCTTGGGACGATGGGGACTTGCCGGTATTTTGCGGGCTTGCCCCTCCGCACAGAGGACATGCACATGCACCGAGTCGACACGACGCGCCTGACCCTGCTGGCGGGCGCCTGGGTGCTGGCCACGATGGCGGGCTGCCACCTGGAGGATACGACTCCCATCGACCTGGAGCCGTCCGCGTCGGCGCGGGTGGTGGTGGCGCTTCCGCGCTCGCTGCCGGTGGCCTCGGTGTCGCGCGTGGTGGCCACGGCGACGCCCGCCGGAGGCACGCCCGTCACCCAGGAGCTGTCCGGCGAGGGCACGCAGTGGCAGGGCGGGCTGCGCGGGGTGCGCTCGGGCGCGGGCGCCACGGTGGCGGCGGCGGTGTTCGACGCGCAGGGCGGCACGGTGGCGCTGGCGCAGGTCTCCGAAGTGGCGCTGGAGCGGCACCACTCGGAGCTGCTCGTGCTGGTGCCACAGGCGACGTCCCCGGGCGAGCCCGCGGGCAACGCGGCGCCCTTCATCGACGCGGTGGTGGCCTCGGCGCCGGGGGTGAAGCCGGGAGCGGAGCTGACCCTGCGCGCCGTCGCGCATGACCCGAACACGGCGGACGCGCTGTCGTACGCGTGGCGGGCCACGGGCGGGAGCTTCTCCAGCGATACGTCTTCCACTCCGGTGTGGACGGCGCCGGTGGAGCCGGGGGCCGTCACGCTGACGCTCCAGGTGACGGACTCGCACGGCGCGGCGGCGACGCTGGACTTCGCGGTGGGCGTGGACCGTGGGGGCGGGATGGTGGACGCGCAGGCCGTCTTCAACCGCTGGCCCTCGCTGGCGGAGCTGGCGGCGGAGCCGTCGCCGGAGGTGAGCGAGGGCAGCCCGGTGTCGCTCCAGTCGGTGAGCGTGGACGAAGATGGGGATGCGCTCAGCCTCGAGTGGAAGGCCTCGTGCGAGGGCACCTTCGACGACGCGACGGCGGCCCGGGCGAGCTTCACGCCCACCGCGCTGCCGGCGGGGACGTGCAACAACTGCACGCTGACGCTCTCGGTGCGGGACGGGTTCGGCGGCGAGCGCGAGGGCACGGTGGAGCTGTGCGTGGTGCGCAAGCTGCCGCCGGTCATCGTGTCGACCTCGCAGTCCTCGCCGGGGGCCGTGGCGGGCGACCTGGTGCGGCTCCTGGCCACGGCGGAGGACCCGCAGCACGAGCCGCTCACCTTCACGTGGACGACGAACACGGGGCTGCTGGGGCCTCCGGCGAAGTCGGGGGGCACGGGTGAGGTGGACTGGGCCGCGCTGTCCTGCCTGCCGTCGGACGTGGTGCCCACGGTGCAGCTCACCGTCACGAACAGGTCGGGGCTGAGTGACTCGCACACCTTCACGGTGGAGTGGGGCGGTGGGCGGTGTGGCCAGCACCCGCCGTGCGACGTGACACTGGAGGACGCGAAGGTGACGCTGCGGTCGGACTGCACCACGGAGGGGACGGTGTTCATCCCGGACGGGTACACGTTCGATGGGGCGGGGCACGTGCTCACGGCGGTGGACCCGGAAGGAGCGCGCTACCTGGGCGCGGTGCTGCGCAACCGGGGCACGTCGGCGGACGTGCGGGGTGTGAAGGTGGAAGGGCGCGCGCTGACGGGGGCGGGGAAGTGTGACGACGGTGCCAACGCGCTGAGCGGCATCCGGCTGGAGGGCGCGAGCGGCTCCATCGTCGACTGCGAGGTGATGGACCTGCACCAGCAGGGCGGCAATGGCGGGTGCCAGGAGGGCACGGCCATCGAGGTGCGCAACGCGTTGGATGCAGCCTCGGTGGTGCGCGTGGACGTGCTGCGCAACCGGGTGGCGGGCTACCAGAAGGTGGGCATCCTGGGCTCGGGCAGGGTGGACCTGAGGGTGGAGGCGAACACGGTGGAGGGCGGCGGGCCGGTGGCGGCGATTGCGCGCAATGGCATCCAGGTGAGCTCCGGTGCGACGGGACGCGTGACGGGCAACACGGTGACGGGCAACGCGTACAGCGGGCCGGGCTATGTGGCCTCCGGAATCCTGGTGGTGGGCGGGCCGTACTTCGGCGTGCCGCTGAGCCGGGATGTCGTCGTCCGGGGCAACACGGTGGAGGACAACGACGTGGGCATCAACCTGTCGCAGGCGGCGGCGGACGGCGGGCCGCTGCCGGAGTCCACGAACATCCAGGTGGTGGACAACACGCTGAGCAGCGCGGCGCTGACGAATGTGTATCCGTACCAGGCGGCCATCTCGGACTACGGCGGTGGCAACCTCATCAGCCGCAATCACATCAGTGGCGCGGGGTATGACCGGGCGACGTCGCCGGGGGCGACCTTCGACGTGGACGTGGTGGCGGGGACGGCGTCGCGCGTGGCCTTCCTGACGGCGGCGCAGACGGTGGCGACGGGGACGTGCTCGGGGGCGTTGGTGGTGCAGAGCCAGGACACGGTGGGCAACCTGTCCGCGCTGGCGGCGCCCGCGCTGGTGGCGCAGGGCACGGCGGGGGTGACGTTCTACGCGGACGCGGCGTGTACGCAGGCGCTGCCGGCTTCGGGAGCGGGGGCGGAAGTGCGGCTGGAGGCGCCGCACCAGGAGGCGGTGTTCTACTTCCGCGCCGCGCAGGCGGGGGCTGTCACGGTGTCGGTGACGGGGGACGGCGTGAGCGCGTCGCAGGCGCAGACGGTGGAGTGAGCGGCGGGTCCGGGCCTGTGAGCGCTGCTCTGTCTCCAGGGCACTTCAGCGTCGGATGACCAACAGCGCTTGAACCTGACGGCTGAAAAGTGTCCGTGCCTCCGTTGCCGGACGGCAAAAGGGACGCGGAGGGGATGAGCGGCCATCTCCCGGCGGTAAGGTTGCGACATGACCTCCGCACCTGGAAGTTCAGCACACGACCAGGGGCAGCATCCGCGGCGGGCCGCTGCAAAACATGTCGTCCAGTTCTACGAGGACTCCGCGTTCCTCTCAGACGTGGTGGTCCAGTTCCTCGACGCGGGGTTCCAGCTCGGAGAACCCGCGGTCGTCATCGCCACGGAGGCCCACCGGACGAGCTTCGCGCAGCGGTTGAAGGCCCGGGGCGTCGACGTGGAGCGCAGCTGCGAGGAGGGGCGGCTCGTCCTCCTCGACGCGCGCAGGACGCTCAACGGCTTCATGGTGGAGGGGCTGCCCGACTGGAATCGGCTCAAGAGCGTCCTCGGGCCGGTCCTCCAGCAGACCCATCGGGGTGCCGGGGAGGCGTGTGTCCGTGCCTACGGCGAGATGGTGGACCTGCTCTGGAAGGACGGAAACCCGCGGGCCGCGCTCCTGCTGGAGGAGCAGTGGAACGAGCTCGGCAAGGAGCACTCCTTCAGCCTGCTGTGCGCCTACTCGATGGGAAACTTCCGCACGCAGGAAGATGCGCGGGCGTTCCAGGCCGTCTGTTCCGCGCACTCCCATGTCGTCCCCACCGAGAAGTATTCATGCGCCGAGTCCGCCAATGCCCGCCTGCGCGAGGTCTCCGACCTCCAGCAGCGTGCCCAGGCGCTCGAAGCAGAAATCGAGCATCGCAAGCGCGTCGAGAAGGAGTTGTTGGAGGCGCTGAAGCTGCGCGATGACTTCCTGTCCATCGCCGGGCACGAGCTGAAGACGCCACTCACCGCGCTCCAGCTCCAGGTCCACTCCCTCCTGGTCATGGCGCAGGAGCGGGGGGACGAGCCGCTGAAGGAGAAGCTGGGAAGGGCGCGGCGGCAGACAGCGCGGCTCACCACGCTCACGGATGAGTTGCTGGATGTTGCGCGTCTCAGCGCGGGTCGGCTCACGCTGCGGCTGGAGGAGTGCGACCTGTCAGCGCTCGTGCACGAGGTGCTGGAACGTTCCACTGAAACGGTGGCCCAGGCGCAGTGCCAGCTCCAGATGAACCTGGAGCCGCGCGTGACGGGACGGTGGGACCGGTTCCGTCTCGAGCAGGTGATGGCGAACCTGCTCTCCAACGCGCTCAAGTATGGCGCTGGCAGTCCCGTGGAGGTGGGGGTGAGCACGAGCCGGAGCCGCGCGCGGCTGTCCGTGCGGGACCACGGCATTGGCATCCCGCTCAAGGACCAGGCGCGCATCTTCGACCGGTTCGAGCGCGCCGTGTCCTCACGCAACTATGGCGGGCTCGGGCTTGGGCTCTGGATAAGCCGGCAGGTCGTAGAGGCCCACGGTGGCGTCATCCGCGTCGAGAGTGAGCCCGGGAACGGAGCCACGTTCATCGTGGAGCTGTCGGACCTCACCGGGGATTGAGGCTGAACGGCACTCCCCGGTGGGAACCGACGTAGCCTCATGGACATGCCGCGCACCGTGCGGCACGCGGCGCTCGACCACGACCTGGGCAGGACCAAAGGCTTACGCCCCTACGGGACTCCCACGATGCAGTGCCCCGAGACCTACCGGCAAGATGTCGGAACGTCACCGGGAGAACCGAATGCGGAGTTGCTGGCTGCTGCTGGTCCTCGCAGGGTTGCAGGCATGTGCGACCACGCCGGGCCATGCAGACCTGTATGGCTCCACCGCTACGTGGGAGGCGGCCGACGCCAGCGATGGCGAGTGCGAGGACGCCGCCGACGACAGGTGCCTGACGCCCGCCTGCACGGCGGCGGGGTGTGGCCTCTACCGCTGCGAAGACCTCGCGCCAGGCCGAATCGTACGAACCCGCGGAGTGGCGGCTGTGCGCCCGCCGGCGAACAGCCAGCGCAACTGGGGCAGTAGCCAGGAGCTCCCCGGTGACGCGCTGCCGGTGCTGGTCTTCCAGTGGCACCGCCCGGAGGAACTGCCCAGCCAAAAGGAGTTCGAGCGACGCCTGGACGAATGGCGGAAGCGACCGCATGAGCGGCACCACATCTTCCCCCAGGCTCTGACGGACTACTTCACCGACAAGGGCATCAACGTTCACGAGTGGGTGCTGGTCATCGATGCGGGCGTGCATGCGCGCCTGCACAAGGAGGCGGATAGAGGCCCCTGGAACACTGAGTGGAAGGATTGGCGAAAGCGGACCCGATGGAAGGCCAGTAAGCGCGAACACTTCGAGTTCGCCTCGTACCTCATCCAGAAGTACAACCTATGGGGCCTGCCCATCACCTACTGGCAGGCGCTCCCCCCGCTGCCGTCCCCATGAGCCGATTCTACGAGCTGACGCGCGCCGCCGCCGAGGGCCGCTGGAGCGCCACCTACCGCGCAAGGCGACGCTGGTCTCTGCCGGGACTGGAGACTTGCCCGGGTTGCCGAGCAACCTGGTCCGGCGGCCTCGCCTATCCGGCGGTGGACCTCTCAGAGCTCAAGGAGGCCAGAGAGCTGCGGAAGCACCGCCCGGCGCCGTTCGAGGAGTTTTCGCGCCTCCGGGAACTCGTTCGGCCGTACTGCCCGCCTGGAGCCCTTCTGGAGCCAGGTACAGCGTTCGGCCCACTGGAAGGCTCGACGCGTGGCAAGTGGGGCCCTCTCACGTTGGAGATGGACGACTTGCTCGTCCGTGAGGATGCCCTCCAGGTTCTGCTGGAGCTGCGCGGCATTGTGCCCGTCTGGCCCCACTTTCGTCGCCCTCCCTCGCTCCGTGTTGCGGAGCTGCAGGTGCTCCCACGGGGACGACTGCACCCCGACTGCCTGCCGCCAGAGCGGTCCGACCCCTGCGCTGTTTGTGGGCGAGACGATTGGCACCTGCCAACGCATCGCTGGCTGGACCCGACATCGCTACCCGATGACCTGGACGTGTTCAGGCTGGAGGACGCTCAAACCGTGGTGGTCGTGACGGAACGGTTCGCGGACGCATTGAGCCGACTCGAGCTCAGCGACGTCACCCTGTCACCTCTGGGGACGTCCAGGCCTCCAGGCGTCAAACCGCTCAAGCGACTCGACGTTTCGAACGCCGCCATCATCATTCGCAGGTAGCGGCACCCGACGAGAAGGCAGCTCACGCCGCGGCAGGAGCGCCGGGTTTTCAACCTGCACGAGCCCCACGGGGCCGTCATGCAGACTGCAACCCGCGTTGACGGCGGATGTCCGCAACCTCCTGGAACTCCTAGCTTCGCGTGCGGCCCGAGTTGGTACGGCGAGTGCTCATCTCCCGGAGACCGCCATGCCGTCCTCCGAACTTTCGTCCGTCCTCGTCTCCATGCTGCTCACCCAATCGGAGCCGGCTGCCCAGCAAGCCGCCGAGCCCGAGGCGCCAGGCTTCCTCTCCCGCCTGAAGCTCGAGGGCGGCGTCGATACCTACTACGGCTACAACTTCAACCGGCCCGTGGACTCGGCCAACTTCATTCCCGGCACGGGCACCACGGCGAAGCGCCACAACGAGGCGTCCATCAACCTCGCCTCGCTGGGCGTGAGCGTGGACCCGGCACCCGTGGGGCTCCGCGTCCTGCTGGGCTTCGGCACCGCCATGGACGTGCTGCACGCCGCGGAGCCGGAGGGCACCGCGGTGGGCCCGGACGTGTGGCGCTTCCTCCAGCAGGCCTCGCTGTCCTACGCCACCGGCCCGCTGACGCTGGAGGCCGGTCTCTACCCCAGCCATATCGGCCTGGAGTCGTTCCAGTCGCAGCTCAACTGGACGTACACGCGCTCGTGGATGGGCGAGCTGTCGCCCTACTACCAGGCGGGCCTCAAGGGCACGTGGAAGTTCAATGACGCCTGGAGCGCGCAGCTCCACCTCATCAACGGCTGGCAGACGCTTGGCGAGAACAACCACGGCAAGGCACTGGGCACCCAGGTGGCCTATTCAGGCGACCGCCTGTCCGCGGCCTTCAATACCTTCGTCGGCAACGAGGGCGCCGAAGGCAGCGACGGACTGCGCCTCTTCGCGGACGGGGTGGCCACCTACAAGGTGACGGACGCCTTCAGCCTCGCGGCCACCGCGGACGTGGGCACCCAGGACGTCCCCGGAGGCGACTCGGCGCTCTGGTACGCCGCCGGGCTCAACGTCCGCGTGCAGCTCTCCGAGCCGGTGGCCGTGGCCGCGCGCGTGGAGGCCTACCGCGACGACGACGGCCTCATCACCGGTGTGGCCCAGACGCTCACGGGGGGCACCCTCACCCTCGAGGTGAAGCCCGCGGACCACCTCACCCTCAAGCTGGAGGCCCGGCACGACCGCTCCACGCAGGACGTCTTCTCCGGCCGAGACACGGAGGTCGACGGCTCACCCGTCCTCGAGGACGCCGAGACGCTCGTGGTGCTCGGAGCCGTCGCGTACTTCTGACCCCTTCCACGCGGCTCGGGCCGCGTCGTGCTCAACGGAGCCCTGAATGGACCTCGTCCTCGTCCTCGTCACCGTCGGTTTCTTCGCGCTCGCGTGGGCCTACACCCACGGCTGCGAGCGCCTGTGAGGCACCCGCAATGACTTTCGAATACGCCGCCGGCGCGCTGCTGTCCGTGCTGCTCACCGTCTACCTCGTCTACGCCCTGCTCCGCCCGGAGCGGTTCTAGGGGCATGCCATGACTCTCATCGGTTGGTTGCAGATCCTGCTGTTCTTCGGACTGGTGCTCGCGGTGACGAAGCCGCTGGGCACGTACCTCTTCCGCGTCTTCGAGGGGGACACGCAGCCCCTGCCCCGCGTGCTGGGGCCCGTGGAGCGCGGCCTGCTGCGCCTGTGCGGCGCGGCGGAGCGGCGTGAGCAGACCTGGGTGGAGTACTCCGTGGCGCTGCTGGCCTTCAGCCTCTTCGGCGTCCTCATCACCTACGCCATCCAACGCCTGCAGCACGTGCTGCCGCTCAACCCGCGGGGCCTGCCAGCGGTGGGGCCGGAGCTGGCCTTCAACACGGCCGCCAGCTTCACCACCAACACCAACTGGCAGTCGTACGCGGGTGAGTCCACCATGAGCTACCTCAGCCAGATGGCCGGGCTGGCGTGGCACAACTTCACCTCCGCGGCGGCCGGCATCGGCGTGGCGCTGGCGCTCGCGCGCGGCTTCACCCGCCGGCCGGGCCCGGCGGGGCAGAAGACGCTGGGCAACTTCTGGGTGGACCTCATCCGCGGCACCCTCTACGTGCTGCTGCCCATCTGCTTCGTCTACGCGCTCTTCCTGGTGTCCCAGGGCGTGCTGCAGAACTTCTCCGCGTACCAGGACCTGGTGACGCTGGAGGGCGGCAAGCAGACGCTGGCCATGGGCCCGGTGGCCTCGCAGGAGGCCATCAAGATGCTGGGCACCAACGGCGGCGGCTTCTTCAACGCCAACAGCGCCCACCCCTTCGAGAACCCCACGCCGCTCACCAACCTGGTGCAGATGCTCTCCATCTTCGCCATCCCCGCCGCCCTCACGTACACGTACGGGAAGATGGCGGGTGACACGAAGCAGGGCTGGGCCCTCTTCGCGGCCATGTCCGTCCTCTTCTTCGCGGGCGCGGCCGCCGCCTACGCCGCCGAGTCCCAGCCCAACGCGGCCGTGGCCTCCGTGGCGCAGGTGGCGCGGGACGGAAACCTGGAGGGCAAGGAGGTGCGCTACGGCGTCGCGGCCTCCACCCTCTTCGCCACCGTGACGACGGACGCGTCGTGCGGCGCCGTCAACGCCATGCACGACAGCTTCAACCCGCTGGGCGGCCTGGTGCCGCTCGTCAACATGCAGCTGGGCGAGGTCATCTTCGGCGGGGTGGGCGCCGGCCTCTACGGCATCCTCATCATGGTCGTGCTGTCCGTCTTCATCGCCGGTCTCATGGTGGGCCGCACGCCCGAGTACCTGGGCAAGAAGATAGAGGCGAAGGAGATGAAGCTCGCCATGCTGTACGTGCTCATCTTCCCGCTCTTCATCCTCGGGCTGTCGGCGGTGGCGGCGGTGATTCCGCAGGGTGTGTCCTCGCTCAACAACGCGGGGCCGCACGGCCTGGCGGAAATCCTCTACGCATACACCAGCGGCACGGCCAACAACGGCAGCGCCTTCGCGGGCCTCAACGCCAACACGCCCTTCTGGAACATCACCCTGGGCGTGGCGATGCTCGGCGGCCGCTTCCTGATGATTGTGCCGGCGCTGGCCATCGCCGGCTCGATGGTGGGCAAGAAGGTCGTCCCGGCCGGCCCGGGCACCTTCCCCACCAACGGCACCCTCTTCACCGGCTTGCTGGTGAGCGTGGTCCTCATCGTCGGCGCGCTCACGTTCTTTCCCGCCCTCTCCCTCGGTCCCATCGTCGAGCACTTCCTCGCCGGGGCCGGAAAGGTCTACTGACCATGAGCTCCGCTGCTTCCAAGCCGGCGTCGCTCCTCGACGCATCCCTCCTCAAGCCCGCGCTGCTGGACAGCCTCAAGAAGCTCCACCCTCGCGACGTGGCCCGCAACCCCGTCATGTTCGTGGTGTGGGCCGGCAGCCTCCTCACCACGGTGCTGGTGGTGAAGGACCTCGTCGCGCCCCGCACGGACGCCGCGCCGCTGTGGTTCACCGTGTCGGTGACGCTGTGGCTGTGGTTCACCGTCCTCTTCGCCAACTTCGCGGAGGCCGTGGCGGAGGGACGCGGCAAGGCCCAGGCCGGCGCCCTGCGGAAGATGCGCAAGGACACCACCGCGCGGCGACTGGTGGATGGGAAGGAGGCGCGCGTGCCCGCGCCGGATTTGCGCAAGGGCGACCTCGTGGTGTGCGAGGCGGGCGACCTCATCCCCGGTGACGGCGAGGTGGTGGAGGGCATCGCCAGCGTGGACGAGTCCGCGATTACCGGCGAGTCCGCCCCCGTCATCCGCGAGTCCGGCGGCGACCGCTCGGCGGTGACGGGCGGCACCAAGGTGCTGTCGGACCGCATCGTCGTGCGCATCTCCGTCAACCCGGGCGAGTCCTTCCTGGACCGGATGATTGGCCTGGTGGAGGGCGCGGCCCGGCAGAAGACGCCGAACGAGATTGCCCTCCACATCCTGCTGGTGGGCCTGACGATTGTCTTCCTGCTGGCGTGCGTGACGCTGGTGCCGCTGGCGCTCTACTCGGGCGTGCCGCTGTCGGGCACGGCGGTGGTGGCGCTGCTGGTGTGCCTCATCCCCACGACGATTGGCGGCCTGTTGAGCGCCATTGGCATCGCGGGCATGGACCGGCTGCTGCGAAAGAACGTGCTCGCCATGAGCGGCCGCGCGGTGGAGGCCGCGGGCGACGTGGACACGCTGCTGTTGGACAAGACGGGGACCATTACCCTGGGCAACCGCATGGCCACGGAGCTCTTGCCCATGCCGGGCATCCGCATGGAGGAGCTGGCGGAGGCCTCGCAGCTGGCGAGCCTGGCGGACGAGACGCCCGAGGGACGCTCCATCGTCACGCTGGTGAAGGACACGTACAAGCTGCGGCCGCGCGAGCTGCAGGCGCACCACGCCACCTTCGTGCCCTTCACCGCGCAGACGCGCATGAGCGGCTGCGACCTGGTGGACCCGCACCCGCGCAGCATCCGCAAGGGCGCGGTGGACGCCATCGTGAAGCACGTGCAGGCGCAGGGCGGCGCGGTGCCGGCGGAGCTGGCCCAGGCGGCGGGCCGCATCGGCGACGCGGGCGGCACGCCGCTGGCGGTGGCGGACGGGCCGCGGCTGTTGGGCATCATCCACCTGAAGGACGTGGTGAAGGGCGGCATCAAGGAGCGCTTCGACCGCTTCCGCGCCATGGGCATCCGCACCGTGATGATTACGGGCGACAACCCGCGCACCGCGGCGGCCATTGCGCGCGAGGCCGGCGTGGACGACTTCCTGGCGGAGGCGACGCCCGAGGCGAAGCTGGCCCTCATCCGCACCGAGCAGGGCAAGGGCAAGCTGGTGGCGATGACGGGTGACGGCACCAACGACGCGCCCGCGCTGGCCCAGGCGGACGTGGGCGTGGCGATGAACACCGGCACCCAGGCGGCGAAGGAGGCGGGGAACATGGTGGACCTCGACTCCAACCCCACCAAGCTGCTGGAGGTGGTGGAGGTGGGCAAGCAGTTGCTCATGACGCGCGGCACGCTCACCACCTTCTCCATCGCCAACGACGTGGCGAAGTACTTCGCCATCCTCCCGGCGCTCTTCATGGGCGTGTTCCCCCAGATTGCCCCGCTCAACGTCATGGGGCTGGCGTCGCCGTTCAGCGCGATTCTGTCCGCCGTCATCTTCAACGCACTCATCATCATCGCGCTCATCCCCCTGGCGCTGCGCGGCGTGCGCTACCGCCCGCTGGGCGCGGCGGCGCTTCTGCGGCGCAGCCTGCTCATCTACGGGCTGGGCGGCGTCATCGTCCCCTTCGTGGGCATCAAGGTCATCGACGTGCTGCTCGGCGTCGTGGGCCTGGTCTGAAAGGAATCCATCATGGTCTCCGCACTCGTCACCGCCCTGCGCGCCTGCGTCGTCACGTTGGTGCTCACGGGCGTGCTGTACCCGCTGGCAGTCACCGGAGTGGCGCAGCTGCTCTTCCCCGGCGAGGCCAACGGCTCGCTGGTGAAGGACGAGCAGGGCCGCGTGGTGGGCAGCGGCCTCATCGCCCAGGGCTTCACCCGCGCGGGCTACTTCCAGCCGCGCCCGTCCGCCGCCGGCAGCGGCTACGACGGCGCGGCGTCCTCGGGCAGCAACCTGGGGCCGACGTCGCAGAAGCTGAAGGACCGCGTGGCCACCGACGCCGAGCGCCTGCGCCTGGAGAACCCGGACGCGCCGGGGCTGGTGCCGGCGGAGCTCGTCACCGCCTCCGCGTCCGGCCTGGACCCGCACCTGTCCCCGGAGGCGGTGCGCTGGCAGGCGCCCCGGGTGGCGAAGGCGCGCGGCGTGGCACCCGAGCGGGTGCTGGCGCTGCTGGACTCGCACGTGGAGGGGCGCACCCTGGGCGTGCTGGGCGAGCCGCGCGTCAACGTGCTGCTGTTGAACCTGGCCATGGACCGGCAGTTCGGCCGGCTGTCGGCGGTGCCCTCGGGCGGGACGGGCGCGGATGTTGGAGGGGCCCCGGCTCCCGTGGGGCCGGGGGCGCGGTGAGCCGGACGCGTCTTTCCATGCATTCCGCCCGCCTCGCGGGCATCCTCGGCCCGGCCTTGCTCCGTGGGGCCCGAGGGTGACGATGACGCGGCGCACGCGCGCGGAGGACTTCCTGGAGCTGGTGGAGCGGGGCCGGCGCGGCCGGCTCAAGCTCTACATCGGCTTCGCGGCCGGCGTGGGCAAGACGTACCGCATGCTGGAGGAGGCGCACGCGCTGAAGCGGCGCGGGGTGGACGTGGTGCTCGGCTTCGTGGAGACGCACGGCCGCAAGGAGACGCAGGCGCTGGTGGACGGCCTGGAGGTGGTGCCGCGCAAGCCGTACACCTACCGCGACGTCACCGTGGAGGAGATGGACCTGGACGCGGTGCTCGCGCGCAGGCCCCAGGTGGCGGTGGTGGACGAGCTGGCCCACACCAACCTCCCCGTGTGCCGCCACCGCAAGCGCTACCAGGACGTGCAGGAGTTGCTGGACGCGGGCATCAACGTCATTGGCGCCTTCAACGTGCAGCACCTGGAGAGCCTCAATGACCTGGTGGAGCGCACCACCGGCGTCACCGTGCGCGAGACGCTCCCGGACAGCTTCCTCAAGGACGCCGACCAGGTGGTGAACCTGGACCTGGCGGTGGAGGACCTGCACGAGCGGCTCAAGGCGGGCAAAATCTACGCGGAGGACAAGGTGCCCCACGCGCTGGAGCGCTTCTTCAAGGGCGAGAACCTGTCCACGCTGCGAGAGCTGGCGCTGCGCGAGGTGGCGGAGAGCCTGGACCGCGCCACCTCGGGGCAGTCGCCTCGCGAGGGGGACGATTCCCAGCAGAAGGGCGCGGCGTGGGGCCGCGTGCTGGTGGCCCTCTCCAGCTACCCGCCGCGCGCGGCCACGCTGCTGCGGCGGGGCTCGCGCATGGCGGGCCGGCTCAACACGGACTGGTTCGTCGTCTACGTGGAGACGCCGCGCGAGGCCCCGCACCTCATCGACTCGGAGGCGCAGCGGCACCTGCTGGCCAACATCGAGAAGGCGAAGGAGCTGGGCGCGGAGGTGGTGCGGCTGCGCTCGAAGGACCCGGTGGAGGCGATTCTCGACTTCGCGCGCTCGCACGGAGTGGGGCACATCATCGTCGGGCGCTCGCACCAGCCGTGGTGGAGGCGGCTGCTGGGGCGGGCGGCGGATATGCGCCTGTTGCGCGAGGGCGAGGGCTTCGACATCCACGTGGTGTCCTTCGAGTCGCCGCAGGAGGAGCGCCGCCCATGACGCTGCGGGAGCGGTTGTTGCTGGCGCAGGCGCCGCTGGCGCTGGCCCTGGTGCTGGTGGGCGTGGTGGCTGTCGCCACGCTGTCGCGCCTGGGACGCTCGGGTCAGGAAATCCTCCAGGACAACTACCGCAGCGTGCTGGCCATGCAGCGGATGACGGAGCAACTGGAGCGCATGGACAGCGCCGCGCTCTTCATCGTCGCGGGCGAGCGCGAGCGGGGCGTGGCGCAGCAGGCAGCGCAGCGGCCGGTACTGTCCGAGGAGCTGCGGGTGCAGGAGGGCAACGTCACGGAGGCGGGCGAGGGTGAGGCCACCCGCCGCATGGTCGAGGCGTGGCGGCGGTACGTGACGGAGTACGACGCCTTCCTCGCGCTGCCCACCCCGGAGGCCGCGCGCGGGGCGTACTTCCAGGCGCTGGGGCCGGCCTTCAGCGAGGCGAAGGCGGCGGCGGCGGCGATTCTCGCGCTGAACCAGGACGCCATGGTGCGCAAGAGCGAGGCGCTGCGGCGGCAGAGCAGCCGGGTGAACACGCTGATGGTGACGGTGGTGCTGGCGGCCTTCGTGATGGGGTTGTTCGCGTCCACGTCGCTGACGCACCGGGCGCTGCGGCCGGTGTCGGTGCTGTCGCAGGCGGTGCGGCGGCTGGGCAAGGGGGACTACGCGGCGCGGGCGGTGGTGGGGGGGAAGGACGAAATCGCGCAGCTGGGCCAGGACTTCAACGCCATGGCGGAGGCGCTCCAGCAGTACCGGCAGAGCAGCCTGGGCGAGCTGCTCCAGGCGCAGTCCGCGTCGCAGGCGGCCATCGACAGCCTGCCGGACCCGGTGGTGGTGTTCGGCGCGGGGGGCGGGTTGCTCAACGTCAACCGCTCGGCGGAGGACGTGCTGCGGCTGTCGCTGGAGGAGGGTGGGGACGTGTTGGGGCGCGTGGCGCCCGAGGCGCGCGAGGTGCTGGAGCGGGTGCGCGCGTACGTGCTGGGCGGGCGGGGCGCGTATCAACCGAGGGGCTACGAGGAGGCGGTGCGGGTGGCGCTGCCGGAAGGCGACAGGTGGCTGCTGCCCCGGGGCAGCCCGGTGTACGGCGAGACGGGCGAGGTGGTGGGCGCCACCGTCATCCTCCAGGACGTGACGCGGCTGCGGCGCTTCGACGAGCTGAAGAACGATTTGGTGGCCACGGTGGCGCACGAGTTCCGCACGCCGCTGACGTCGCTGCGCATGGCGGTGCACCTGGTGGCGGAGGGCGTGGTGGGGCCGGTGACGGAGAAGCAGGCGGACCTGCTCTCCGCGGCGCGCGAGGACTGCGAGCGGCTGCAGGGCATCGTGGATGACCTGCTCGACCTGTCGCGCATCCAGGCGGGGCAGCTCCGGCTGGAGGTGCGGGTGGTGCCGGCGGAGGAATTGGTGCAGGCGGCGCTGGACGCGCAGCGGGCGGCGGCGGAGGAGCGCGGGGTGAGGCTGTCGCGGCGGGTGGCGCTGGACGTGGAGACGGTGGACGTGGACCCGGACCGGCTGGGACTGGTGCTGGGAAACCTGGTGGGCAACGGGGTGAAGCACACGCCCGCGGGGGGCGAGGTGGAGGTGCGGGTGTCTCGCGAGGACGGCCGGGTGCGCTTCGAGGTGCGGGACACCGGGGAGGGGATTGCCCCGGAGCAGCAGGCGCGCATCTTCGAGAAGTTCTACCGCGCGCCCGGCGCGCCCGCGGGCGGCGCCGGGCTGGGGCTGTCGATTGCGAAGGAAATCGTGCAGGCCCACGGCGGGGACATTGGCGTGGTGAGCGCGCCGGGGCAGGGCAGCACGTTCTGGTTCACCCTGCCGCAGCCGACGGGGCCGGTGTGAGGGCAGAGGTCCGCTTCACTGCTGCGTGAAGGGAGGAGGCGGCAGCAGGCCGCGAACCTCCTTGATGAACCCGGGTACGGAACGGGCCAGTCCATCCAGCAATCGTTCGAAGGAAATGGGCGGGTTCTTCAACCTCGAGGCCTGACGGTGCAGCACGTCGAGCATGACCTCTGGAGCCTGGCTCAACAGGTTCTGGAGGAAGACGTCCGGGGCTCGAGCTCGCATGTGCTTCGGCAGGTGTTCGGCCTTGAAGTCACGCAGGTTGCTCGTGACGATGGTCTGCGCGCCGATGTGCACGGCCGCGGCCAGGACATGCCGGTCCTTCGGATGGTTCCGCATGACCGGGATGAGCCACTCGTAGCCCGTGAGCATCGCTTCGGGAAACGCACCTCGCATGGCCGCGACACGACGGGCGGCGTTGCGTTCGGTCAGACCGAGCTCCTTCACGAGGTTGCGTTGAACCTCATCGAGGATGTGCTCCGTCCAGTAGATCTGGATGAGCCCTGCTTCAGCCCCTCCCAGCAGCGTGTCGCACAGGCCCAGCGGGAGGAGGACGTTCGCATCGAGGATGACCGGGAAGGGGGCATGGAGCACGGATGGGCTCAGGACGACCACTCGACGTGCAGCTCCATGCTGCTCCGCGAGGTGACCTCACGGGTCACATGCCGAGGATACTACTCTTCGAGTTCGGGGTAGCCTCCTGCCTCCTGCGTTTCCTGAACCATCGCCGTGAGGATGGCGCGGCGTTCCGCATCCCGCCTGGTGCGGTAGGCGAGCACGTCCTGGGTGAGGAGGCGCCGGTGCGTGCCCGTGCGGTGGAAGGGAATCTTCCCCTCGTCGAGGAGCTGCACGAGGTATTGGCGCGACACGTTGAGCAGGTTGGCGGCCTGCTGCGTGGTGAGTTCTTTGTGGACGGGGACGATGGAGACGGCATCGCCCGAAGCCAGGACGGCCAGGAGTTGCTGGAGCAGTGTCAGCACGTCCCTGGGGAGCGGCAGCGCCTCGTGGTTGGGCCCAAGCAGTGAGAAGCGCGGCTGGGTGCCCTGGCCCTGAAGCGTCTCGGTGATGAGCTTCGCGAGCTGCTGTACCTGCCCCAGGCTTGCCTCATTTGCCGCGATGGGCTCCGAGACATGCGCGAGCACGGTGGATGGAGCGTCGGACTCGGGCGGGGACATGGGAACTCCGGGAGCGCTCAACAGGATGAGTCATGCTGTACAGGATGGGCACAAACGACGCAACTGCAAGTGCCCATCCCAGTGTGGACTTGAAAAGTCCACGACATCCGTCTCAAGCGCAATCCGGGGCTTCTAGAGCCGCTCAGATCCTCAGGCGTTGGCCTGTCCCTCCAGCTTGTTCATCTCCTCGCGGCGGACGGCGGAGGCGGTGCGGACGATGTCGTTACACGACATGCCGATCTCCTTCTCGGTCACCTTCTGCCCGAACTGCGGCAGCACGTTCTTCTCCTCGTCGGCCACGTGGGCCTTCACCACCTTCTCCAACTCACCCACCTTCGCCGCCAGCCCGTTCACGTCGTTCCGCGCGCGGAGCATGTCGGCGATGATGCTCTTCATCTCGCCGTGCTCGTCCACCGAGTGCTGAATCTTGTCCTCGCCAATCACCCGGCGCGCGACGGGGTAGATCCACCGCTCTTCAATCGTGGAGTGCAGCGTGAGCGCCTCCGCGAGCTGGATGCACAATTCCTTCCTGCTCGCGTCGTCCTGGGCATTCCGGAAGGCCTCGAACAGCGCGTCGACCTCGCGGTGCTGCTGAATCAACAGGTCAATGACGTCCACGGATGCGCTCCTTGTCTGGGGGTCCTGTCCCATCCAACGTCCGCACGACCGCTGGGCGTCGCAATCACTGGCACGGGCGCGCGGGGCCTCGCATGCTCCCCACCCCCGATGCACGGGGCCTTTCCGCGGATATTCCACCGAGCGGACCAAGGTCTGCCTGCCCGGGGCCCGCGGCGCTTCACCCCTCGCCGGAAGGACCCGCCTCGTACTTCTTCCGCTTGCGCCACAGCGTGGACGCATCGATGCCGAGCACCCGCGCCGCCTCGTCCAGCGTGGGCGCCGAGGACATGACGCGCAGGATGTGCTCGCGCTCCACCTCCTCCAGCGTGTGCGGCCCGCCCAGCGTCATCACCGAGCCGCCCGCCGCGGCAATGCGTTCCGGGAAGGCCTGCGGCTCCAGCACGTCCGCCGGCCAGACGATGAGCGCGCGCTCCATGGCGTTGCGCAGCTCGCGCACGTTGCCCGGCCAGGCGTACGCCAGCAGCATCTTCTGCGTGGCGGGCGACAGCTCCGGCGCGGGCCGCTGCGCCGCCTTCGCGAAGAAGGCCACGAATCTGCGTGCCAGCGGCAGCAGGTCCTCCGGCCGCTCGCGCAGCGCTGGCAGCTTCACCTCGATGACGTTCAGCCGGTACATCAGGTCCTCGCGGAAGCGCCCCGACGCCACGTCCTGCTCCAAATCCCTGTTGGTGGCCGCCACCACCCGCACGTCCGCCTTGCGCGTGCGCCCCTCGCCCAGCCGCTCGAACTGCTTCTCCTGGAGGAAGCGCAACAACTGCGCCTGGAGCGCGGGGCTCATCTCCGCGATTTCGTCCAGGAACAGCGTGCCTCCTTCCGCCTGCTCCACCCGCCCGGGCTGGTCCCTCACCGCGCCGGTGAAGGCGCCGCGCACGTGGCCGAACAGCTCGCTGGCCAGCAGTTGCTCGGACAGCGTGGGGCAGTTGACGGTGACGAAGGGCCGGCGCCGCCGCGCGCTCATGGAGTGCAGTGCCCGCGCCAGCACGCCCTTGCCGGTGCCGCTCTCGCCCCGCAGCAGCACCGCCGCGTCGGACGCCGCCGCGCGGGTGATGAGCCCGATGGCCGCGTGCATCGCCTGGGAGGCCGTCTCCAGCGTGGCCTCCGGCACGGCCTGCGCGAGCTGTCCCTCCAGGCTCTCCAGCTGCGACGACAGCTCGCGGTGCGAGCGTGAGCGGTCCAGCACGTGGCGAATCTGCGCCGGGGTGAAGGGCTTGGGCAGGTAGTCGCGCGCGCCTCGCCGCACCGCCTCCACCGCCGTGTCGAACGTCGCGTAGGCGGTGATGAGCACCACGTCCAGGTTGGGCGACTCGGCGAGCAGCCGGGGCAGCAGGTCCAACCCGCTGGAGGTGCCCAGCCGCAGGTCCACGAAGGCCAGGTCGGCGGGCCCCTGGGCGAGCGCCGCCAGGGCCGCCTCGGGGGTCGCCGCCTCGCGCACCTCGCACCCGAAACCCTCCAGGCACACCCTCAGGGTGGCGCGGATGTTGCGTTCGTCATCCACCACCAGCACCCGCATGGGGCGCTCCCCCACGGCGGGCGTCGCGTCCGTTCGTGCATCCATGGGTCAATCCTAGATGCAGGACGCGCGCCCCGCCGTGCGGTCTGCACGGCGGCGGTGCTCCCGAGGGCAGCCCGGTGTCGCCCGCGCCGCGCACACCGCACTTCGCAACCGCCGGGGCCTCGGTGCTTGCAGTTCGCAATCCCCTGGCGGATGACGGCTCGTGCACACCCGGGAGGGAGCGTGCTGGCTTTGGTCGCCGCGTTGCAGTGAAACAGGAGGGGTATGCGTCTGAATGGGATGATGGCCGGCGGCACCCCGCCGGGAGACGGTGGCGACGACAACATCTTCACCAGGGACCGTCCGCCCTCGGAAGGGGAGAAGCGGGTCCGCCAGGTGGTGGTGCTGAGCGTGGTGCTGCTCGTGCTCGGCGCGGTGTGGCTGTACCTCCAGGGAGGAGAGAACCGGGCCCTGAACGCCATGTCCCCCGCGCAGCGGGCGGCCTTGTTCCAGGAGACGCGAGACAGCATCCGGTTGATGTGCCTGAGCGACGCGGGCGTGAAGAAGGCCTTCCAGGGACGCTGTGCGAAGCAGGCCGACTTCCTCGTCCGCTTCCCCGAATGCGACGAGGCGTGCAAGCAGGAGGTCGCTCCGATGCTGCCGCAACCCACTCGCTAGGCGGACCCTCGCGGGACGTGGAGGATGCACGGCGTCGGGCGGACAGTCCTTGCCGTTTGCACGGCCGCGGGACACCCGTCGGGAGCAGCTCCCTCGTGAAGCCGGGGCCGTACCCGCGGCACGAGGCTTGCGTTGTGGACGGGGTGAATGCGTCCCCATCTGGTCGAATCCGAGCCCTCCACACGCAGCCCTCTCCCGAATGAAAGGGAGGTGACTCGCGGCCCGTCCCGCCGCTGGGGGGCGGGCGTGCTGGGGGCGCTCGTGCTGGGCGCGCTGCTGTTCGCCATCTCCGGGTGGTGGGTCTCCGAGCGTCGCGCCATCCACTCGATGGAGCCGGCCGCCCGCGAGGCCCTCTTCCAGCAGTCGTGGAAGGGCTTCGAGCAGCTCTGTCTGAAAGACCCCTCGGACGCGTTCCTCGACCGCTGCCATGACCAGGCTCGCTTCCTGCTGCTCTTCCCCGAGTGCCAGGGCGCCTGCCTCGAGCAGGCCCGCCTGCGCACGCGTGCACTCCGCTGAAGAGGGGACCGCTTCACCCCGCGCGTGCTCGCCGCATGCATCGTCCTCTTCGGGCGTGAGCGGACGGCACCTGACGTCTGAGCTCCAGAGAAGACGCGTGCCGCGCGGAGGCCCGAGACACATCTTTTCGCACGGGCGGCGGACGCCGCCACGGGAGGCAAGCCATGTTGCGGTGGACGGACTTTCTCGGAGTGGACGCCATCCGCCCGTCGCTGCGGGCTCGCAACCGGGACGAGGTGCTGGCGGAGCTGGCGGAGTTGCTGGCGCCGCGCGCGGGGGTGCCCGTGCGGGAGCTGGCGGCGCGGCTGCTGGAGCGTGAGCAGCTGGGCAGCACGGCCATGGTGGGCGGTGTGGCCGTCCCCCACTGCCGGATTGCACGGGTGCCGGGCATCATCACCTGCGTGGGGTTCCATCGGGGCGGGCTGGCCTTCGGTGAGCCCGAGGACGGGCTGATTCGCATCTTCGTGGGGCTGGTGTCGCCGCCGGACACCGCGGGCCTGCACCTCAACGTCCTGGCCCGCATCGCCGGGATGCTGCACGCCGCATCCCTCCGTGAAGCGCTGCTGCGGGCGCCCTCGGCCACCGCGGTCCACGCACTGCTGGTGGAATCCGAGCAGGCCCTCGTGTCCTCACGGGCGGAGGCGGCCCAGGCAAGGTGAAGCCTCCGGTGGGTGCGAGCCGGGGTCGAGGTCCGGGGCCCACGGCCGTCCGTCCCCGAGGCCCGAGGCTCGCGAGCCCCCCGGTGACGATGGCGTGCCGTGACGGCCCCGAGCCTGTCGGACCGCCGGGCGGGCAGAGGAGCCGCCGCCGCGCTGCCCGCCCGACGGTCGCTCCCGGAAGCAGGTGCCGGATGGAGCCCCACCCTGCCCGTACCCCCGTCGCGGGGGTGCCACGCCCTGGCCGCATCCGGCTGATCGCCCCGCTTCGGGAGGCGAGGCCCCCCACGACGCTTTGACTTGACGTGCCCCCGGGGTGGTACCGGGCGTAGGGGCTTAGCAGCGGGGCGCTGAGTCCGGTATCCTACGGCGCGCGGCGGATCAGCGGTCCGCCCGGGCATCGGGGGGCCCCACTCATTTGGGGCCCGCGGAAGGAAGGCGACATGTGCTGGCGCAGCAGGCCCTGCTCGGGGCCCCGCTTCAATTGCCGGGCTCTGGCCGGGAATGGCGAGAGCTTGGAAGGCCCGGGGACCGCTCACGGTAGGGAGGGCGCCCGGTGCGTCTGAAGCTGAAGTTGATGCAGAAGATGATGGTGGTGCCCGCGGTGGCCGGCGTGTTCCTCGTCGCCATCCTCGTGGCCTTCGTCACGCTGGGCATGCTGTCGGGCCGTGTGTACGAACGCATCAACTCCTCCCACGTGCCCACCATCGAGCTGAGCCGTGAGGTGAACCTCCGCTACCCGGGGCTCCACCGCGGCGTCATGGCCGAGGTGACGCGCAAGGCGGAGGGCGGGCTGGAGCCGCTGCGCACGGAGCTGAAGGAGCTGCAGGTGAAGCTCGACCTGGCGCGCGAGGTGTCGGGCGCGAAGGTGGAGCGGGCCGACGCGCTCAAGGGCGCGCTGACGGCGTACTGGGCGGATGCCGAGCAGGCCCTGGCGCTCGCGGTGAAGGGTGACGCGCAGGCGGACGCCGCGCGCGCGAAGCTCGAGGCCGCCTACCAGTCGCTCCACGGCGCGTTCAAGCAGGCCGCGGAGGAGGACGCGCAGACCATCGGCGTCGCGTACGACGAGCTGAAGGGGCTGCAAATCACCATGCAGGTGCTGGTCATCGTGCTGGTGGTGGCGGGCATCACCCTGACGGTGCTGCTGGCGCTCTGGCTGCACCGCGAGGTGACGGTGCCGGTGGGCAAGCTGACGGCGGTGGCCACGCGGATTGCGCAGGAGGGTGACCTCACGCAGGCCATCGACACGAGCGCGCAGGACGAGGTGGGCGAGCTGGCGCGCGGCTTCAAGGTGATGGTGGACCGGCTGCGCAGCGTGCCGAGCACCATCGCCTCGGTGGTGACGGACCTGTCCGCGGCGGCCGGGCGCCTGACACAGGCCAGCCAGGACCAGGTGAACTTCCTCACCAACCAGTCCCGCAGCCTCACCGAGGCGAGCACCACGATTGCCGAAATCGCGCAGACGTCCAGCATGGCGGCCAGCCGCGCGGAGATGGTGCTGAAGGTGGCGGCGCAGGCGGACGCGTTCAGCTCCTCGGGCCAGCAGTCGATTGAGCAGAGCGCAGAGGGGCTCCAGCAGATTCGCCAGCGGGTGGGCGCGCTGGTGGGCAGCATCGCGCACCTGAGCGACCAGGCCGTGCACGCGGGTGAAATCATCAGCAGCGTGAAGGACCTGGCGGACCAGTCCAACGTGCTGGCGCTGAACGCGGCCATTGAAGCCGCGCGCGCGGGCGAGGAGGGCCGGGGCTTCGCGGTGGTGGCGCGCGAGATGCGCTCGCTCAGCGGTCAGTCGCTGCAGAGCACGCAGCGCATCGGCAAGATTCTCCTCGAAATCAACCAGGCCATCCGCCAGACGGTGTCCATCGCGGAGGGTGACAGCCAGAAGATGGAGGAGGGCATCGAGCAGGTGCTCTCTTCGGCGAACACGCTGAAGGACATCACCACGGTGGTGCAGGAGAGCAGCCAGGCCGCCCGGCAGATTGTCGCCTCCGTCACCCAGCAGAACGCCGGCATCGCGCAGATGACCGAGGTGATGACGCAGCTGTCGACGATGATGGCGGACGTGGTGACGGCGACGATGACGGCCGAGGAGGCCGTGATGTCCATCAACACGTCGCTGGGTCAGCTGAAGGACCTGTCGACAACGTTCCGCGTCTGAGCTGCTGAATGCGGCCGTGAGGGCGCCACCGTGGAGGTGGCGCCCCGGCCTGCTTCGGGCTCTGAAGGGCGCTACCGACGAATCACGGGCCGTCCGGGCCCGGGTTGCCGTTGCCGCTGTCGGCGACGTAGCGCCACTGGCCGTCGGGCTGCCGGCGCCAGACGGAGAGGTACTTCACGTAGTGGGTTTCCGGATTCTTGTCCGGGCCAGGTGAGACGGAAACGGCGCGGCCCACGGTGTAGGCCATATCACCCGAGCTGGCGGCGCCGCCGAGCTTCGGCTCCCAGCGCAGACTCACCTCTCGGGGGATGGGCCCGTAGCCTTCCTTGATGGCCTCGTGGCCGAAGAGGCCGCTGGGGCCGCCGGGAATCACCGCGTTGGGCGCGGCCCAGGTGACGAAGGCCTGGCCCATGCCGTCGCGCGCGGACTGCTCGGAGAAGGCGGAGTCGGCGGCGAACACTTCCGCGAGCACGTCCGAGGACGCCGCGGACGCGATGGGCGCCGTGTCGGTGGACCCCGCCGAGAAGGAAGGCGGCACGGCGAGCGGACCGCGAGCCCTGCCGAGCACGGCGGCCGCGAGCAGCCACGGGCCTTCCGGCGTCCGCGTCCACACCGTGAGGTAGCGCTGGTAGCGCTTGCCGGGCTTCATCTTGGGCGGCGCTCCGGGCGCTCCAGGGGCCGCTGGCGCGGCAGAGGCTCCAGGTGCGGCGGGCGCTCCAGGAGAGGAGACGCCGGGCGCGGGAGGGGTTGTGGCACCGGGCGCTGCTGTCGCTCCGGCCGCTCCTGGAGCCGCGGCACCTCCCGCCGCGCCACCCGTCGAGTCGAGCAGCACCTGGCCCACCGCGTACCCCATCCGTCCGTCCGCGCTCACGTCCCAGACCAGGGCCTCCGCGCTGAGGACGCCGTCCCGCTCCAGCGGCTCGGCGGAGAGCTTCGCGCGGATGGCGTCGACACCGCGCAGCGTGTACTGCCCTTCCAGCAGCAGCAATGCATCTGGGGCGGCGGACGCGGCGATGCCCTCCGCGGACCCCTTCTTCGCCATCGCGTCGGCCAGCGCGGCTTCGGCGGCGCGAAGCGACTCGCGCGCCTCGGCCGGTGACAACGCCGCCTTCGCCGTGGCGGCGGGTGCTTCCTCCGTGGACGGCGCGCGTCCGGAAGCTCCCGGACCGGCGCAGGCCGTGGTGACCAGTGACACGAGGACAACGGCTCCCGCGAGCTGCTGCTTCATGACTTCCTCCGTGGTGTCTTCAAGCTCATTCGCCCTGCATCAGCCCGGTGATGCGGCCGTCATCGTGCACGGTGATGCGGCGGGCCGCAGGCTCGCGAGGCAGGCCGGGCATGGTGAGGATGTCGCCCGTGAGTGCCACCATGAAGCCCGCGCCCGCGGACAGCCGCACCTCGCGCACCGTCAGCGTGAAGCCGCGAGGCCGCCCCGGCTTCGCCGGGTCATCCGACAGCGACAGGTGCGTCTTCGCCATGCACACCGGCAGCTCCGCGCCACCCAGCTCGCGCACCATCTGCAAGTCCTTCATCGCCCCCGCCGTGAAGGCCACGTCGTCCGCGCCGTACACCGTGCGGGCAATCGCGCGGACCTTCTCTTCGGGGCTCTGTGTCAGCTCGTAGAGGAAGCGCGGACGAGGCGGAGCGGCGTCCGTGCGGTCCAGCATCTCCAGCACGCGGTCCGCCAGCTCCAGCGAGCCGTCACCGCCGCGCGAGAAGCCCTCGCACACGGCCATCTCCACGCCGCGCTCCCGGCCGAAGGCGCGCAATTCATCCAGCTCCGCCTCCGTGTCCTGCGGGAAGCGGTTGACGCACATGACGGCCGGCAGGCCGAAGGCCGCCACCGACTCCAGGTGCTTCTCCAGGTGGGCGAAGCCGCGCACCAGCGCCTCGCGGTCGGGCTCGGCGACGCGCGCGGCGGCCGCACCGCCGTGGTGCTTCAGCGCGCGCAGCGTCACCACCAGCATCACGCCCCGGGGCCAGATGCCCGCGGTCCGGCACTTGATGTCGAGGAACTTCTCCGCGCCCAGGTCGAAGCCGAAGCCGGCCTCCGTCACCACCTCGTCCGCGTAGGCCAGGCCCATCCGCGTGCCCAGCACGGAGCTGCACCCGTGCGCGATGTTGCCGAAGGGCCCCGCGTGCACCAGCGCCGGTCCGCCCTCGCGCGTCTGCACGAGGTTGGGCATGAGCGCGTCCTTGAGCACCGCCACCATGGCCGCCGCCGCGTCCACGTCCCGAGCGCGCACCGGCTTGCCGTCTGGCGAGTGGCCCACGACGATGCGGGCCAGCCGCGTCTCCAGGTCCTTGAGCCCGTCGGACAGGGCGAGGATGGCCATGACCTCGCTGGCGGCGGTGATGTCGAACGCGGCCTCGCGCGGCACGCCGTGCGCCTTGCCGCCCAGGCCGACGATGACGTTGCGCAGGAACCGGTCATTCATGTCCATGGCGCGCCGCCAGCGCACGCGCGTGGAGTCGATGGCCACCGGCTGGCCGTAATACACGGCGTTGTCCACCAGCGCGGCGAGCAGGTTGTTGGCGCTGGTAATCGCGTGCAGGTCGCCGGTGAAGTGCAGGTTGATGTCGGCCGCGGGCTCCAGGCTGGCCTGTCCGCCGCCGGTGCCTCCGCCCTTCACGCCGAAGACGGGGCCCAGGGACGGCTCGCGCAGGGCGGCCACCGCGCGGCGCCCGCGTTTGCGCAGGCCCATGGCCAGGGCCACGGACATGGTGGTCTTCCCCTCGCCCGGAGGCGTGGGGTTGATGGCGGACACGAGCACCAGGCGGCCCTGTTTCCCGCCCTGCTTCCCGAGCGCGTCCAGCGACACCTTCGCGCGGTTCGTGCCCCAGGGCAGCACGTGGTCTTGGGACAGGCCCAGCTCGGCGCCCACTTCGGCGATGGGTCTCAGCGTCATGCCGCGACTCTCCGCGCGGCGCGGGCACGGGTCAACGATTGTGGTGCCCGAGGTGTCGCCTTCAACGGCGGACGGCGGGCCCTCCCGGCCCTGGCACAGGAGGGGAGGGACTGCTCACTCCTAGCGCTGCCGGGCCAGGTGCAGGCGCCACAGCGTCAGCGGCAGGCCCACGCCGGTGCCGGCCACCAGCCATGGCCAGGCGCCCGCTTGTGCCAGCGCGGCGCGCATCGGGGCCGGCGCCTGCGCCACCAGGAGGAACGCGGCGGTGGCGAGCACGAACACGGCGAAGCCCCTGCGCAGCGAGGCCGGCGACACGCGCCCCGCGAGCCGCCCGCCCACGAGGCTGCCCGTCATCGCCGCCACGAGCACCGCGCCGGTGAGGGCCCACGGGAGCTGCACGTGGCCCAGGTGTCCCACGAAGCCCGCGGCGCACTGGAGGGCGATGACCACGAGCGACGTGGCGGTGGCCACCGGGGTGGGCAGTCCCACCAGCGCCAGCGCGGGGACGATGAGGAAGCCACCGCCCGCGCCCACCAGGCCCGACAGCAGGCCCACCGCGAGGCCCTGGGCGAGGATGCGCGCCACCGGCAACGTGGGCTCCTCGGCAGTGGCGGTGCTCGCGGATGAGGGAGGCGCCTCCTTGCGACGCAGCATCGCCGTGGCGGCGGCGACCATGATGCCCGCGAAGAGCAGCAGCAGCGCGGCGGCGGGGAGGAGCGGGTTGAGTCGCCCGCCCAGGAATGCGCCGGTCATGCCTCCCGCGCCGAACACGAGCGCCGTGCGCCACCGCACCCGTCCGGCCCGCGCATGGAGCACGGCGCCGCTGGCGCTGGTGACGCCCACCACCACCAGCGACATGGCGATGGCCGTCCGGGGCTCCACGCCCAGCACGTACACCAGCAGCGGCACGGTGAGGATGGAGCCTCCACCGCCGAGCAACCCCAGCAACACCCCCACGAGCAGTGATGCGGCGATGCCCACGTACAGCATCAATGCCGGCCCTCCGGCCGCGCGACGGCGAGCAAATCCCGGCACTCTCGCAGCAGTAGCTCGAAGCCCTCGGTGTCGCGGACCGTCCGTGGGGGCGAGGCCTGGAGCGTGTCGAGCAGGGCGGTCAGTGCCTCCCGTGACGGGCCCTGCCCGTAGATGGGAGCGGGTGTCTCCGGAGCAATGGCGCGGTGCAGGCCCACGAGCAATTCATCGAGCACCCGCGTCAGCGCGGGCGGTGGGCCCGACGTCGGCCGCACCACGGGCAGCTCCACGGTGTTCCACGCGAGCATGCCGCCGCGCAGGTTCATCACCCGCGTGAAGCCCAGCTCCACCAGTTGCGCGGCCGCCTTCGCCGAGCGCCCCCCGGAGCGGCACACCAGCAGCACGTCCGCGTCGAGCGGCCACTCGGCGGCCGCGTGCCGCACGGTGGCCAGCGGCACGAGGCGCGCGCCGTCGAGGTGGCCGAGGAGGCCGTCGAACTCGGAGGGCTCGCGCACGTCCACCCGCTGGAGGTGGGCCGTGGCGGGGAGCGCCGCGAGCTGGCGCACGTCCACGTCGCGGTAGCCGGCGGGGTTCGGAGTGGCGCTGTCGTAGAGAGTAGGCATGAGAGGCTCCATCTCGCGTCCTCGGAGAGGCGCGAGCCGGTGGTGGATGAAGGGTCGGTGCCCCTTCCGGTGAGAGCCGGAAGGAGCGGCGCGGGATTCACGCTCCCGCGCGGGCGTGGAGGGCCTGCTTGCTCGGCGGCTTCAGACCCTCGGCTGGGGCCCGGTGTGGCCGCACGCGCGATTGGCGGGCACCGCGACGTCCAGCTTCTTCGGGGGAGGGAGCTGGCGGCTCTTCATGAACGCGATGAAGGCGTCGCGCGTCTTGCCGGCGAGGCGGGGGTTGTGGCGCTTCTCCTCGCCGATGGTGGACAGCGCGTGGCCGGCGTAGTCGTGGCCCGGGTGCACCACGGTGTCCTCGGGCAGGGTGAAGAGGCGGTCGGTGATGGAGTCGTAGAGCTGGCCCGGGTCGCCATTCTGGAAATCGGTGCGCCCGGTGGCGCGGATGAGCAGCGCGTCACCAGTGAAGAGCCGGCCCTCGCACAGGTAGCTGAGGCTGTCGTCGGTGTGCCCCGGCGTCTCCAGCACCTTCAGCTCCAGGTGGCCCAGGTGCACCCCGTCCCCATGGGCCACCTGCCTGTCCACACACGGCGCGCCCCGTGCCGAGGCCACCACCGTGGCGCCCGTCCGCTCCCGCAGCAGGCCCGCGCCGGTGACGTGGTCGGCGTGGACGTGCGTCTCCAGCACCAGGACGAGCTTCAGCCCCAGCTCCTCCACCAGCCGCAAGTCACGCTCCACCTGCTCCAGCACCGGGTCGATGAGTGCCGCCTCGCGCGTGGCCTCGTCCGCCAGCAGGTACGTGTAGGTCGAGCTCTCGGCGTCGAAGAGCTGCCGGAACAGCATGGTCCACCTCATGCTTGGGTTGAGTCCTGTGCTCGGATTGCCAGCACCGTGCCAGACACGGAGAAGACATGAGATGGGGCGCGAGGGCTACCCTTCATCGCGAGCCACACACGCGCTCCGTCCAGAGGGAGGTGCGTGTCTCCGGCGACTCCCGCCCGTGGGCGCGGAGCGGCCGGTCCGGCCCACCGTCCCACGGTGCCGCGCGTGGCCGGGTGTAACGGCTGAAACACCGCGGTGAAACAGTCCCCGCTCATCGGGTGCCACCCTCTCCCAGGTCACGCAGCCGGCGCCAGAGGGTGACGCGGCTGATGCCGAGCAGGCGCGCGGCCTCGGAGCGGTTGCCCCCCGCCCGGGCGAGCGCTTCACGCACCCGCTCCGGGTCCAGCGAGGCCTCGGTGCTCACGGGACTCATGGGCGCGCCGGCACGCGGCTCGGAGAACTCGGGCGGCAGGTCGGACTCGCGCACCACGGGCCCTTCACCGATGACGTACGCGTACTCCATGACGTTGCGCAGTTCGCGCACGTTGCCCGGCCAGGCATGGCCCTCCAGCAGGCGGCGGGCGCCGGGCGAGAAGCGCTCCACGCGCCGGGGGCCGCGTTGGTGCAGCTCGTCCAGGAAGCGCATGGCCAGCGGGAGGATGTCCCCCGGGCGCTCTCGCAGCGACGGCAGGAAGACGGGCACCACGCGCAGCCGGTACATCAGGTCGGCGCGGAAGCGGCCGGCCTCCACTTCGCGCCGCAGGGCCCGGTGGGTGGCCGCGATGATGCGCACGTCCACGGGCACCGGCTCGCGGCCGCCCACGGGGATGACGGTGCGAGTCTCCAGCACGCGCAGCATCTTCGCCTGGAGGTCCAGTGGCATCTCCGCCACCTCGTCCAGGAACAGCGAGCCGCGGTTGGCCAGCCGGAAGTGCCCCGGGCTGTCGCGCACCGCGCCGGTGAAGGCGCCGCGCACGTGGCCGAACAGCTCGCTCTCCAGCAGCGTCGGAGGGAGCGCCGCGCAGTTGATGGCGCGGAACGGGCCCTTGCTGCGAGGCGACAGCGCGTGCAGCGCGTGGGCGATGAGCTCCTTGCCGGTGCCCGACTCGCCGCGTACCAGGACGCTGGACTCGGTGCGGGCCACCTTCTCGACGATGCGGAAGAGGCGCCGGAGCTCGGGGTCCTGCGTCCACAGTCCGTGGAACAACTCGGCGGGGTTGGCCGAGTCGCGCGCCGGGTCCAGGGTGACGAGCAGCGCCTGGCCGAGCGTCCGTGCGCCCTCCGCCAACGCCACCGCGCGCACCCGCACCCCGTGCACCCGGCCTCCCGCGCGCAGCCGGGCGGCCGTCTCGCGGCCCTCCGTCAGCAGGGTCTCCAGTTGCACGCTGCCACCGTGGGGCGCGAGCACCTCCGCCAGCGGCGTGCCCGCGCGCACGGTGCCGCCGAGCTGCGCCTCCAGCGCTGGGGTGAGCGCGGCCACCCGCCTCTCGCCGTCGACGAGGAGCACGGGGCCCGCGAGCGCATCCAGGGCGGGCAGGACGAGTCGGGACGTGGAGGGAGGGCGGGAGTGGGGCATCGGTGCGGCCGGGGCGGGACATGCATAGCCCGGCCTCACGCCGAGGGGCATGTCCTCAAGCGAGCCCGCGCATCATCAGCGACCAGTAGAGGCGCGGCAGGCCGTACTTCTTCATCAGCCACATGTCGCGCCGCTCCTGAATCGTGTTGATGAGCGGGAAGCTCGGCGTGGGCTTGCCGTCGTAATCGAACTCGGCGAGCAGCAGCTTCCCGTACCCGGTGGTGAGCGGGCAGGACGCGTAGCCGTCATAGCGTCCGGGGAGCGGCTGTCCGGCCATGACAGCGAGCAGGTTGTCCACCAACACGGGAGCCTGCTTGCGCACGGCGGCTCCGGTGCGGCTGGTGGGCAGGTCCGATGCGTCGCCCAGTGCGAAGACGTTGGGGAAGTCCGGATGCTGGAGCGTGTACTTGTCCGCCTTCACCCACCCGGCGCACGGGCCCTCGCGCCACGACAGCGGGCTGCGCTTGATGAAGTCCGGCGCACTCTGTGGCGGCGTGACGTGGAGCAAATCGTAGGAGACGGTGACGCGCTCCTTCTGGGAGGTCTCGAAGGTGGCCTCGCGCTTCGCGCCGTCCACGGCGACGAGGTTGTGCTCGAAGCGCGCGTCGATGCCATAGCGCTTCACCACGCCCTCCAGCACGGCCGCGAAGGGCTTCACGCCGAAGAGGGTCTTGGCGCCCGAGCCGAAGACCACGTGCGCGCGCTCGGTGATGCCGGTGCGGCGGAAGTGGTCCGCGGCCAGGTACATGATTTTCTGCGGCGCCCCGGCGCACTTCACCGGCGTGGACGGGTGGGTGAAGAGGGCGGTGCCACCCTGGAAGCGCTGGATGAGCTGCCACGTCTTCGGGGCGAGCCGTACGTCATAGTTGCTGCTGACGTGCTCCGTCTCCAGCGCCTCGCGCAGGCCCGCGACCTTGTCCCAGTCCAGCTGGATGCCGGGCGCGACGACGAGGAAGTCGTAGCCGATGCGCAGGCCCCCTCGGGTGCGGACCTCCTGGCGCACCGGGTCCACTTCCACGGCGGCGTCCTGGAGCCACTTCACGCCCCGGGGGATGAGGCTCGCCTCGTCGCGCACGGAGTCCTCGACGCGGGCCTCACCCGCGCCCACCAGCGTCCAGAGCGGCTGGTAGTAGTGGTGCTTCGAGGGCTCCAGGACGGCGACGTCCTTCTGCCCCGCGCGAGCGAGCCGGGCGGCCACGGCGATGCCCGCCGTCCCTCCGCCGATGATGAGCACGCGGTGGCGCTCCTGCCGCGAGGCGACGCCGGACATGGACGTGGTCACCGGGTCCACGCAGCCGCAATCCTCGCTCGTGTTCATGGGGCTTCCTGGCGAAACGTGAAACATGAACAAGGCCTTAGCAGGGGGCGTGCCACACTCGTCCTGCGGGGTTGGCTCCCGGTGCTCGGGGTGACACGGTGTTTCTCCCGCGTTTCATGGTGTTTCAGAAACGCCCGGCTGCTTCGAGGCTGAAGCAGGCAGGGCCGGGTGGGTGTTTCGGCTACTGTCCCGGGTGGAGCCGCGCCTGGGCGGAGTCGCACCCACGGACGCGGGACGGAGGGGACGATGCCGAGCAACCACCGCAGCCTGTCCATCCTGGCCACCGTGGCCGTGCTGTGCGCGGCGGCCGCGTGCCTGCGCAACACACCGGCCGCGACTCCCGAGCACCCGCCGGGCACCGCGCAGGCCCATGCAGCCGTCCTCTGCTGGAATCCGGATGCGGGCGTGGCGCTGACCGGCGCTTCGTGCACGCCGCTGACGCCGCCGCAGTTGTCCTGCTACCTGCCCTCCGACCTTCAGGGCGGTGTGCAACAGGAGCCCGCCTCCACCGTGCAGCGCTCGGCGGACCTCTTCTCCTGGCAGGAGTTCATCGCGCTCAACTGGCCCGCGAGCGACACGGAGCGCGGCGTGCCGGACCGGAGCAAGCCGCTGGGCGCGCCGGGCCCGCGCGTCTGGGAGACGTGGAAGGAGACATACGAAGTCTATCTGCCGGACGGCCGCCGCCCGCCTGGATGGAATGACACGCAGCCACTGCCCTCGGGGTGTGGCGCGGACGCGACGAAGTTGCTGACGCGCGACGAGAAGATCGACGACGTGACGGACAGCGCGTTGCAGGCCGCGGCGTCGGACGGGCGGCTGCCGGCGACGCTCACGGACCGGCGCGGGCACCTGGTGCGCTACGAGATTCGGATGAACCGGCCGATGTTCGAGCACATCCTGGACAACGGCCTCTATGACGGGCGGCGGCAGGTGGACGCGACGCTGGTGTCCTTCCCGAACGGCGGCATCCTGGTGAAGGCAGCCTGGCGCCCGGTGGACGCGGCGGAAGCGCCGTACTTCCACACGGTGACGGCGTGCGTCTGCGACGGCGAGGACGGCGGCCGGCTCACGGGCTGTCATCCCGAGCGCATGGGGCTCGTGGGCTTCCACGTCACGCAGAAGACGCCCAGCGCCCCGGCGTGGGTGTGGTCCACCTTCGAGCAGCGCGCCAACGTGCGCGAGTCCGAGGGCCAGCCCGCCTCCTTCTTCGACCCGAAGTGCCGGGACTGCGTACCGAACCGGCAGACGAAGCCCGGAGTGCCCAACCAGGTCGTCCGGGTGACGCCGATTCCGTCGTCCGCGCCGGACTGCGACGCAGGCACCGCGTTCAAGGACGACGTGGTGCGGCTGAACGAGGACCTCATTGCGGCGCTCGCCGACGCGGGCTCCGTCTTCCAGCACTACGAGTTGGTGGACACGCAGGTGCCGGTGGCCTCGCCGTACGCGGCGCCACAGCCGACGACGGTGTTCGGTGTCTCGCGGCCCGTGCTGGCGAACACCACCATGGAGACCTTCGTGCAGGAGACCTCCACCTGCATCGGCTGCCACTCCACGGCGCGGACGCTGAAGCAGGAGGCGTTCATCTCGGCGGACTTCACCTTCTCGCTGAACAACGCGTGGCCGAAGCCGGACGCCTCGACCACGCTCCCGCCGCCGGAGTCGCCCCAGACGCAGTGGGACCGCGAGCACTGGCCCCAGGTGCTGCGCGGGCAGGCCATCGCGGCACAGACCTACGAACTGCTGCCGCAATACACCCGCGCGAAGCTGCACTGCGCGAGCTGCCACCTGAGCGAGGGCAGAGACCCGGATGCCGCCTGGTGGGTGGGCATGCACGAGGCCTATGACGGCGGGCCGGCGCTGCAGGCGCGCATCAACTCGTGCTTCGAGCACAGTGAGAATGGGAAGGCGCTGTGCACGCCCGGCGACGGCGGCACGGGGAGCTGCGACAGCAACGCGGACATGCAGGCGCTGCTCACGTACATGACGTGGCTGGACGAGCAGTGGGCAGAGCGGCACGGGACACAGACGCCACCGCGCGGCTACCCGGCGATTCCGACGCTCACCGGAGACGCGAGCCGGGGCCGGGGCGTGTTCCAGCAGAAGTGCGCCGTGTGCCACGGCAGCGACGGGCAGGGGCGCTACCCGGACGGCACGTACTACCGGCCGGCGCTGTGGGGGCCGAACTCGTTCAACGCGCAGGCGGGGATGGGCAACCCGAGCCTGTCCGCGCCGTTCGTCCACGCGAACATGCCGCTGGGCTCGGGCGGGTTGCTGACGGTGGAGGAGGCGTGGGACGTGGCCGCGTTCATCGACTCACAGCCCCGGCCGGGCAGGGGCGACGGCGGCACGCGCTGACCCGCCTCGGGCCGCGCTCATCGACGCACTGCTCCGCTCAGGCCTGGGGAGGGTGACTCAGCGCCGGGGCGGGCCTCCGGAGCCGGTTGTGCGGCGTCCTGTTCGGAAATGTCGGGGGTTTTGCGCGGCGCCCGCAAATGTCCCGACATTTCCGAACAGCACGCTCCCGCACCGCGCCGGAGCGGCCGCACGGTGGCGACCGGCTCCAGCGCCGAGCACGTGGACTACTTCCCGCCGAAGATGCCGCGCAGGCGCTTCTTGGCTTCGTCCTCGGCCTTCTTCTTGGCCTCGGCCTCCAGGCGGGCGCGCTCGGCGGCGGCCTTCTCCTCCAGCTCCTTCTTCTTCGCCTCGGCCTCGGCGCGGGCCTTCTCCTCACCGCCCTCGATGACGGCCTGCACCTGCTTGCCGCGCTCGCCGCCAATCAGGTTGCCCGCGAGCGACGAGGCCGCCAGCTTCGCAATCGTCGTCGCGGCCGGCTTCACGTCCACGCCCGTCACCTCGGGCTTCCACGCCTTGCCCGTCACCTTCATGCCCACGGGGATGGCCTCCGGCGGTGTCACCTTCCCGAGCGTCAGCGTCTTCACCGTGGACGGCGTCAGCGACACCCCGCCCGTCAAATCCAGCGTGCCATCCAGGCGGATGCCGCCGCTGAAGCTCAGCGCCGCCTCGGGCCGCGTCCACGACAGGGGCCGCTCGAGCTGCGCCACGCCGTTCTTGATTTCCACGCCGAAGGGCAGGTTGTCACCGAGCGACGTCACCTGGTCGCTCTTGAGGCTCTTGGCCGCGAAGGGCAGCGCCTTGGCGAGCGGCTCGGACACGGCGGCCACCAGGTCCTTGCCCAGCAGCGTGCCGCCCAGGATGTTGCCGTTGATGGCGCCGAGCAGCGTCTGCTGGAGTTGGTCCGGCGTGTAGCCCACGCCCTTCACGTCCACGTTCCCGTTGAACTTGCCCGTCATCACCTTCTGCGGGGTGAACTGGGTGAGGGCCTCGGCCATCTCCACGCCCTCCACCTTCACCTTCGCGTCGAAGGGGCGCTTCTCCGGCAGCGGGCCCAGGCGCACGGTGGTGCCGTCCGCCGTCACCTTGCCGCCGTAGAGGCCGGAGGAGAACTTCTCCACGGTGATGAGGTCGTCGGTCATCTTCACCACGCCCGTCACGTTGCTCAGGTCCATCTTCGTGTAGCGCAGGGCGCCAATCGCGAAGCGGATGTCGCCGCGGTAGCCGTTGAAGCGCGTCGGGTCATCCGGCGGCGGGGGCACCGGCGCGCCGCCCGTGCGGGCCATGACTTCCTCTTCGTTCATCAGCAGCGCGTCCGCGTCCAGCTTCTGGCTCTTCACGTCCGCGGCGAACGTCGTCGTCTGCTTCTTGCCCTGGCCGGCGAGCGCGAAGGACGCGCTGCCCGTCACGGTGTCCGCGAGCAGATTCGCCGTGAGCTTCGGGAGGTCCACCTTCATGCCGGAGCCACTCTTGCTCGGCGTGTACGTGCCGGCGGCGCTCACCTGCATGCGCTGGCCGGGGGCCTTGTTCACGAGGAGGCCGGGGCGCAGGTCCACGCCGTCCAGGTTGGCGTCGGCGGTGAAGCGAAGTGCGCCGCCGCTGGCCGCCGCGCCGGTGAGGCGGGAGGTGAGCTTCATGCTCGCGCCCGCGTCCTTGGTGAGCTGGGCCGGCACGCGCAGTCGCACGGGCGTCAGGTCCACGTCGATGTCGATGGCCTGGGCGTCCTGCGTGCCGCTGCCGCGCACCGCGAGGCCGATGGGGCCGGCAATCATGCCGTTGAGCTGCTTGCGCAGCGGCGGGTAGTACTCGGCGATGGCGGCCGGGTCGAGGTTCTTCCCCAAGAGCTCGAAGCCCTCCACCGAGGGCTTCTCGGTGAGCAGGCCCTTCACGCGGCCCTTGCCGGTGAGGCTCGCGGGGCCCACGTCCAGGTTGAGCTTGTCGAGCGCCAGGTCACCCACGGCCACGTCGCCCGTCACGTCGGTGTCGAGCACCACGTCGAGCGCCTTGCCGCCCTCCGCGCCGGCGAAGCGCAGGCCGAGCGCCTTGACGACACCCACGAGGCGCGTGGGGCCCTTGCCGCCGGGCACCGCGCCGCCGAGGTCCGCCTGCCAGTCCGCGTCCACGGTGCCGGCCTGGAGGCCCACGTCGGGAGGGAGGAAGGGGCCCAGGGGCGCGAGGTCGATGCGCTCGGCCTTGAGCGTCACGCGCTCGGGCGTGGGGATGAGGGTGGGGGGCAGGGGCGCGGCGTTGACCGCAATCTTGAGGTTCTGCTTGTCGGCGAGGACGGCGGCGGCGAGGTCGATGACGAGCGGCTTGCCGACGCGCAAATCCTTCACCTCGATGTCGAGGTCCTTCACGGCCAGCTCCCGGGCCTGGGCGCCCGCCGAGCGGTCCACGAAGCGGATGGTGCCGTCGGTGAGGGCGGCGCGCTCGACGTGGACGCCGGAGAGGTCGGTGGGGGGCTGTTCCTCCTCGGGCTTCTCCTCTTCCTTGGGGGACTGCTCCTCCAGGCGCTTCATGAGGCGCTGGATGTTGGTGGTGCCGTCGGGGAAGCGGACGACGTTGACGGTGAGGCCGGACACCTCGGCGTTCTTCACCTGGATGTCCTTGCCGCTGGAGGACAGCAGGGGGCCGGCGGCGACGCGGATGTCAATCGAGGCCAGCTGCGCGAGGGGGAGCTCTTCTCCCTCGGCGGGGCCGACGGTGACGTTCTCCACTTCCGCGCCGATGGTGGGGAAGAGCTTGGTGGAGATGTCGCCAATCTCGATGGGGCGACCGAGCTTCTGCGAGTACGTGGCGGCCTGGTCTCGGGCCGTCTTGAGCAGGATGGCGTCGAGCCGCCAGAGGGCGACGGCGACGATGATGACGAGGAGCGCGAGGATGCCGCCCAGGACGTAGGGCCAGCGGCGCTTCTTCTGCACGGCGGTGTTGGACATCGCTTGGTACCTCCTCCAGCGAGCAGGCCACGGGCGGATGGCTCGGTGCGGGGCCCGGGGAGCAAGCAGACGCTTAGCTCAGCCTCGGTCCGCTCGCACGTCCCAGACGCTGTGGGACTGCTTCGGGGGCAGCAGAGAGACTTTTCACGGGAACAGACGGCACGGGCCTGGAGAAATGCACGGCGTCGTACAGTCGGAGGACGCACGGCTGCCCCGGGAGCGGGAAAAACGGGGGCGCCAGCCGGCCCTCATGGCGCCCCCTGCCACCCGACAGTTCCCGGATTTGTACACGGCGGGGGCGGATGGGAAGGGGGGCGGGGTGGGATGGGGCTCGTCAGGACCGCTGACGCGAGGGTTTCCGCGAAGCCACCCGCTTCTTCGCGCGAGGTCTTGAGGCGGAGGAGGACGCTGCCTGCTTCTTCACACGCCCTTTCGAGGTGGCAGCAGGGGACTTTGCCCGCGGAGGCTTCGCTCCAGGCGTCACTTCGTCGAACTCGTAGAAGCGCCTGCGGACGAAGTACATCGCGTTCATCAGCGCATCCACGGGCCCGACGCCGTAGGAGTACTTGATGCCTCGGGCGACGTGCTCGAAGAACAGGGGGCAGTACCAGGTCTTCCCATCCGGTGCGAGAGCGGGTCGGCCAATGATGATCTGGGAGGTCCGCTGAGTCCCGTCCTCGGTCATGTAGTGCCAGTAGTCTTCAGCGATGGGGTCCTTGATGGAGGAGAGCCGCGGGCGCCAGTCCTTCATGGTTCATCCTCCGCAGGGCAATCGTCAGAGTCACCGCATTCGTAGATGGCGTAACACATGCCATGGCATGCGCGCTTGGAGCCCTCTGCTGCTCCCCAGCACAGGGCCTGCCTTCTGGGATTCCGGAGCCGTCGGCAAAATGCCGCGAGCACTTCTCCTTCAGCATCACAGGCAGCCAGGCAGGTCTGCTTGTTCGCTGGAGATTCGGAATCCTTTTCGGACTCGCGCCAGGGAGAGGCGGCTGCTGGAGGGCACCCTTCAGGGTTCAGCGCGCAGAAGCTTCCCGGCTCGCGTGGATAGCCATCCCGAAGGACGCCTGCTCGTTGCGACGGCGCGGAGGCACATGCCAGCAGCAGGCCGGCGGAGATACCCCAACAGGTCATCCCCTTCATGGCCACATCCTGTCTCGTCTCGGTTTTTCCAGGGGCACAGTACCCGGTCAGCCAGGAAATGCGTCAGTCTTCGTATTCTCGGATGAGCCACGGGGGGACCGTCGTCTTGAGCCAGAACCTTCAACGTCTCACGTCCTTCCTCTCGGGGCTCGCGGGGCATGGAGAGACGCGCTCGCGTCAGGCGCTGGCGGAGCGTGTCTCGGAAGCGCTGCCCACCGTGGCCATGGCGGGACACATCGCCAATGAGTGGCTGTGTCACCACCTCGCCGGCCTCGACGAGGCCGTGCTCCTCGACATCGGCCCCGGCACCGGACGCCAGGGCGTGGACCTGCTGCGGCGACTCGGTGCTCGCGCGGACCGTCCCCGCCACCTCACCATCATCGCCGTCGAGCCCGATGCCGTCAGTCTCCGCACCGCCAGGCACAACCTCCTCGAGGCCGCGCAGGCCTACGGACTCGACGTCCACGTCATGGCCTTCCACTCGCTCGTGGAGGAGCTGGACCCGTCCTTCTGGCCCCTCGTGGCGGCGATGCCCGGGACGCTGCTCGTGCACTCGGCCTTCGCGCTGCACCATGTCCGCGGGAAGGCGGCCGGCGAGGAGGCCCGGGACGGCGTGCTGCGCCGGCTGCGCATGCTGGAGCCCAAGGCCCTCGTGCTCACCGAGCCCAGCCTGGACGTCTCCACCTCGGACCCGGAGCTGCGCTTCCGTCAGGGCTGGCGCTACTTCGGCCTCACGTTCCAGCTGATGGACCGCCTCTCGCTCCCCCAGGAGGACCGGGACGCCATCCGGCGCTTCCTCGTGCGCGAGCTCGAGGCCGTCATCGACGACTCCGACGACTCCCGCTCGAAGCGGTTCGAGCACGTGCGCGGCTGGTGGCGCAGGCTCGCCCGCGCGGGCTTCTCGCGCGACGACGTCCCCTCCACCCTGGACCTGGGCACGCACCCGCAGATGCAACCGCGCCGCTACCCGGGGTACGTGGGCCTCGACGTGGGTGAGGAGACGCTCGTCGCCGTGCTGTGCGCCACTCCGGCGGCACGAGACGCCCACTCCCTCTGAGCGCCGTTCGCCCTTCCCGAATCGCTCCCGAGCGCCGACACTGAGGGCCCCGCCATGCTTCGAGCCCCCATGCTCTTGCGCTCCGCCCTCGTCCTGCTGGCCTGTGTGTCCGCCTGCGCCCCACGCTCGCGAACCGTGCCGGAGACCTCCGCCATGTCCACCGCTTCCTCGTCCGCGGCCGAGGCCGCGTACACCCGCCTCGCCCGCGAGTACCTCGACTGGTACCTCGAGGCGAACCCCACGCGCGCCACGTCGCTCGGCTTCCACCAGCACGACGCCCGCCTCCCGGACGTCTCCGCCGCCGCGCTGGCACGCAAGTCGAAGGCCCTCCAGGACTGGCTCACGCGACTGGACGCATTGGACCGCGCCGCCCTCGCCGGAGACTCCGCCGTCGACGTGCGCGTGCTGGAGTACGCCATCCGCGCGGACCTCGCGGAACTGGAGGAGCAGCGTCCCTGGGAGAACAACCCCGGCTTCTACGTGGGCCTCATCGCCAGCAGCCTGTCCAACCTCTCCTCCCGCGAGTTCGCCCCCGTCGCCGAGCGGATGCACTCCCTGCGCTCGCGCATGGCGCACATCCCCGCCGTGCTCGGTGCGGCGAAGGCCAACCTCCGTGGCGTGCCGAAGCTGTGGGCCCGGCTCTCCCACCGCGATGCCCGGGGCATCGCGTCCTACCTGCGCGGGGACCTGCCCCGGGCGATGGAGGCCCAGGGCTTCGCCCGGGTGGACGCCTCCGAGCGCGAGGCCTTCACCGCCGCCCGCGAGGAGGCCGCGCAACACCTGGAGTCCTTCGCCACCTGGCTGGAGCAGGAGGTGCTGCCCCGCGCGGACGGCGACTTCCGCCTGGGCCGCGAGCGCTTCGAGAAGAAGCTCGCGCTGGAGGAGCACGTGACGCTGAGCGCGGACCAGCTCCGCGACATCAACGAGCGCTCCATCCGCGAGTACAAGGCCTGGGTCGCCCGCGAGGCCGCGAAGGTGGACCCGAAGAAGACGCCCGAGCAGGTGATGGCCGAGCTGGTGAAGGACCACCCCACCGCCGACCAGCTCATCCCCACCGCCCGCGCGCAGCTCGTGGAGCTGCAGCGCTTCGTGCGCGAGCGGAACATCCTCACGCTGCCGTCCGACCGGCTCCCCACCGTGCGCGAGACGCCGCCGTACGCACGGCTGGGCTTCGCGTCCATGGACACGCCGGGCCCCTTCGAGACGAAGGCCACCGAGGCCTTCTACAACATCACCCCCGCGGAGTCGGGCTGGACGCCGGAGCAGCGGGCGCAGCACCTGACGTACTTCAACCGCGCGGGCCTGCTCGGCATCTCCGTGCACGAGGCCATCCCCGGCCACTTCGTGCAGCTGCTCTACGAGTCGAAGATTCCCACCGACGTGCGCAAGGTCTTCTCCCCCACGTCCGTCGTCGAGGGTTGGGCCCACTACACCGAGCAGATGATGGTGGACGAGGGCCTGGGTGACGGAGACCCGCGCATCCGCCTGGGGCAGCTGCGCCGCGCGCTCCAGCGCCACGCCCGCTGGTACGCGGCCCTGGCGCTCCACGTCTACGGCGAGCCGCTGGAGGCCGTGGCGAAGCGCTACGCGGAGATTGCGTACTTCGAGCCCTTCCCCGCGCTGCGCGAGGTGGAGCGCGGCACGTCCAACCCGACGTACCTCTATTACGCCGTCGGACGCATGCAGATACTCAAGCTGCGTGAGGACTACCGCCGCCACCTGGAGGCGCAAGGGCAGCCCTTCGTGCTGAAGGACTTCCACGACCGCTTCCTGCGGCTCGGCCTGCCCGTGTCGCTCGCGCGCGGCGTCCTCATCCCCGGGGACACCGCGCCGTCGCTGGAGTGACTCGCGGCTACAGCTCGATGACCTGGGGCCGCTCCTCGGGCGGCAGGGGCTCGCGGGACGTGAGGCCCTCGATGCTGAAGCCCGAGGGCGCGCGGATGGCGCCGCTGTTGAGCGGGTCCAGGTAGAGCTGGACGGGCGCGGCGAGGCCCTCGTACGTCACCTCGAACACCTCCAGCCCCTGGCTCGGGCCCAGGCGGCGCCAGGCCACCCGCTGGCCCTCGGGGCCGCGGAGCAATTCGAGGAAGGCCATCATCCCCTCATTCCCCCAGCCCACCCGGACCGGGTCCTCCGGTCCGAAGCCATAGGCGCCTCCCTCCCGCACCGGGGCGCGTGACTCGCGGACCGGTGCCACGGATTTGTTGGATGAGGCACACGCCGTCAGGAACAGCAGCCCTGCGCAGGCAAAGCGAAGCGCGAACATTCGACCCTCCACCCCCACCATCGACCTGCGGGGAAGCTGTTGCCGCACCCGCGTCCGTGCACGCCGCCTGCCCTCCCTTCGTTCTCCGGACAACGCCCGGAGTGCCCGCTGCCGTGCAGTCACCGCGCCGGGCCCGCGCCTCCGCTCCGCTTCCCTGCCTCCGTCCCGCGCAAGGCCTTCGCCCCGGGCCGCTTCACGGGGCCGCAAAGCCTTGCACTCCCTGACCGCGCTTCCGGTGCGAGCCATGTCAGGGTTCAGGACGGTTGGAGGAGGAATGCTCCTCATTGGCATGTCTGGATTTGACAGGGAAGGCGCGCGCGGCCAGCGTTGGCGGGTGCCTTTCAACTTCGTCAGACAATGGCAATCATCTCCTCCCGCGGGCTGGCATGGGCGAGCCGGCCTTCGCTCGCCGTGGGGCCTCGGAGCCCGGGGATGGCTCCTGTGTCTCGGGATGGCGCTCGCGTGCAAGCCGCGCAGGCAGGACGAGTGCGCCACGGTGCAGGCCCATGTGATGGAGGAGGTGCGCGTCGTGGACGGCTTGCATGACCACTTCAGCGACGCGGAGTCCATCGTCCTCCACTCACGGCGGTTGCGCGAGGTCAGCGCGGGGCTGCGTGCCCTCGAAATCCAGGACGCGGGCCTCCGGGCCGCCGTGCAGCGCTACCACCTGAGCATCGACCGGCTCGCGGAGGCCTGGGCCCAGGCCGCCGAGCAGAATGGGCAGGGGCCCCCGGACGCTGGCACCGACGCGGGCCTTCCGGGCGTCGGGCTGGTGATGTTCAGCGAGCTGACGTCCGTCCACTCCGCCGCAGTGAATGGCGCCCGCACCGCCATCACCAATGCCTGCGGCGCCCACTGAGCCCGGGAGCGGGCGCCGCCGCACTGTCTACTTCTTCTTCGCCGCCCCGCCGTCCCCGGTGCCCGACATGGCGCGCATGAAGTTCTCATCGACGCCGTGGATGCGCAGCGACACCAGCTCGTCCGGGGTGATGCGGGTGTAGCCCGCCGCGCGCATCCGCTTCACGAAGTCCGGGGTGACGCCGTGGATGCGGAAGGCGACGAGCTCCTCGTCGGTGATGTTGGGGAAGCCCAGCTCGCGCATCTCCTTCACGAAGGCGGGCGTGACGCCGTGGATGCGGAAGGCGGTGAAGCCGTCGGCGTCCACGTCCTTGAAGCCCGCGTCGCGCATCTCCTTCACGAAGGCCGGAGTGACGCCGTGGATGCGGAAGGCGACAATCTCGTCGCCGTCCAGGTCCTTGAAGCCCAGGGCGCGCACTTCCTTGATGAACTCGGGCGTGACGCCGTGGATGGACATGGCCAGCAGGTCGTCCCAGTCCAGCTTCGTGAAGCCGGCCGAGGCCAGTCCCTGCACCCGCGCCGCGTCGACACCGTGGATGCGGCCCGCCACGAGCTGCTCCATCGTCAGCCCCGGGTAGCCGGCCTTCGCCAGCTCACTCACATAGGCGGGCGTGACGTCGAAGATGCCCACCTGCATCAGCTCGTCCATCGACAGGTTCTTGTAGCCAATGGCCGCCAGGTCCTTGATGCGGGTGGTGGTGACGTCCGTGGCGGCGAGCTTGAAGTGGTCCTCCGGCGACAGCTTCGGGTAGCCCAGCCCGGCCATGGCCTTCGCGTAGGTGTCGCTCGGAGCGAAGCGGTAGTGGCCCGCGCCCTCGCCGCCCTTGAACTGGCCCTCGAAGCTGAAGGTGCCGGCCTCGCGCGGCATCGTGAAGGACACCGGGCCGTCGTTGGTGGACAGGCCCTGGAAGGCGGACAGGGGCTCGCTGAAGCCCATCTGGCCGTGCTCGTCCTGGCGGTGGAGCTGGAGCTGCAGCTCCTTGCCGTCGCGGTTGCTCCGGGGCTGGGCGGTCCAGGTGCCGCGCAGCTCGGGCGCCGCGGTGGCGGAGAAGGCCGCGAGCAGCACGGCCACGAGGGGAAGGGACGACAGGCGACGCATGATGGGCTCCTTCGGACAGACCCCACCCGTGCGGCGCGCATCCGGTGGGACGCGGCCGTGAGGGTGGGGGAGATTGAGAGAACGGTGGGGACTGCTGGACGGCGCGCGGGCCTACTTCTGCCGCGAGTCGCGCATCTTCCGGATGAAGTCGGCGTCCACGCCGCCGGAGCGCAGGCGGACCAGCTCGTCGACGGAGAGGTCCTTCAGGCCGGCGTCGCTCAGCTCACGGAGGAAGGCCGGGTCCACGCCGAGGGCGCGCAGCTCCGTCAGCTCCTCCGCGTCCTTCGTCTGCACGCCGGCCTCGCGCATGCGGTCCAGCCACTCGGGCGTGACGCCCACGGCGCGCAGTTGCTGCAGGTCATCCGCGGCCAGCTTCGACAGGCCGCGCTGGCCCAGGGCCTGGATGTAGCCGGCGTCCACGCCCACCGCGCGCAGCTCGGAGATGTCCTCCAGCGACATGCCCGTGTAGCCGGCGTTCTTCAGCTCGCGGACGTAGGCCTCGTCGACGCCCACCGCACGCGCCTGCACCAGGTCGTCCGGGTCGTTGGTGGTGAAGCCCGCGGCCTTGAGCGCCTCGATGTACGCCGGGGTGACGCCCAGGTGCTTCATCTGCACCAGGTCATCCGCGTCCAGCTTGCGGCCGAAGCGGGCGCTCATGTCCTTCGCGTACTCGGGGGTGACGCCCGCGTGGCCCATGGAGACGAGATTGGCCACCGTGGGCGTGTAGCCCATGGCCACCAGCTCCTGCACGCGGGCCGGCGTGACGCCCGCGACCTTCAGCGCGACCAGCTGGTCCACGGAGAGCGGCTGCCCCACGCCCACCTGCGTGCGCTCGTCCGCGTCGCCATCGTCGTCGTCGGAGTCACGCGGGTTCGGCTTCGGGGCGGGCGCCGGAGCAGGCGCCGCGGCCACGGCGCCCGGCACCGGCGCGATGACCACCGGGGCGATGAGGGCATTCTTCACCGCCGAGGAGGCGACCCCGGCGGCGGGAGGCGCGGGCGGGGCGGCGGGGACGGCCTGGGGAGGAGCAGGGGGCGCGGGCGGAGCGGCGGGGAGCCCCCGGACGCTACCGCTCGGGGCGGCAGTCACCCCCGAGCGCGGCTCACCCCGTGAAGCCTCGCGGTCCTGCGTGAGCGAGCCCGCGGACATCGTCTCGGAGGACGGCTCCGTCTCCGCGCGTCCCAGCACCAGCGACGTCAGCGGCGCGGCCACCGCGAGGCTGCTGGCCAGGGTGAGCACCGACGCTCCGGCCACCCACTTCGAGGAGCACCGCGCGGCGGGCGTGGTGACGAGCCGGCGCACGCGCTCCGGCAGCGAGCCACCCAGTGCGGACATCGCCGGGCCCTGCACCGTGGGCAGCACGCGCAGCTCCTCCAGCGCCGTCAGTGCGCGGGCGTAGGAGAGGGCACCACCGCTGGCGCCCACGGCGACGTCGTCACAGCAGTGCTCACGCTCCACGCGGATGACGTGGGACACCCAGCGCACGGCCGGGTGGTAGAAGAGGAGCGTCTCCACCAGCACCTGCGCCAGATTCACGGCGAAGTCATGGCGACGGATGTGGGCCAGCTCGTGCGCGAGCACCATCTCCAGCTGGCGCGTGGACAGCCCGGACAGCGCGGACACCGGCAGCAGCACCACCGGGGACAGCCAGCCCACCGCCGCCGGCACGTCCACCGACGCCGACTGGAGCAGCCGCACCGCGCGTCCCAGACCCAGCCGCGCCGCCAGCGCGTCCAGCCGCTCCTGCCACTCGACGGGGGCGGGCCGGGCCCGGGCCGCGAGCCGGCGCAGCTTCACCCACTCGGCCGTCATCCGCCCCGAGCACAGCCCCACGCCCGCCACCCACGCCAGCACCAGCCACCGCAGGTGGGCCGCCACCGTGGAGCGCAGCCACTCCAGCGGAGAAACGCGCTCCGGCGCCTCCACGCGCGCACCCGTGCGCCCCCGTTCCAACGCCGACACGCGTGTCCCCGTGTCCGCCGCGCCGAGTGTCCGCTCCAGCGACGACACGCGCCCGGACGCCGCGCCGCGCGCCCCCGGCATCACTGCCTGCCGCGCATCTACCCGGACCGACGCCCCGCGCTCCACGGGCAGGACGTCCGCGCCGCGCGCCTCCGAGGCGTGCCGCCAGCCCGTCACGGCCGGCAGCGCGAACGACAGCAACAGTGCACCGCAAGCCAACGCATAGCGCGCATGGGCGGCACGCCGGCCCACCGTGGCGAGCGCCACCGCGAGCAGCAGCGCCACCAGCGCCCCCTGCCAGAGTGAGTGCAGCAGGGCCCAACCCAGGGACTCCATCAGGAGGCTGCTCATTCTTCCGCTCCTTCCAGCGTGTCGAGCAGCCGGCGCAATTCCGCCAGCTCCCCGGGACTCGTCTTCTTCGAGGAGAGCGCCTGCATCGCCAGCCGGGCAGGAGAGCCGCCGAACGCACGGTCCACCAGGTCCGTCACCAGCTGCCGCTGCGTGCGCTGTTCCGTGGCCCTCGGCCTGTAAACGTGCGCCCGCTGGGACTCGTCGCGCTCCACGAGCCCCTTCTCGGTCATGATCTGCATCAGCTTCAGCACCGTGGTGTACCCGGTGCCCTCCGGCTCATGCCGGGTGAGCGCGTCGTGTACCTCACGCACCGTGCTGTCTCCGCGCTCCCAGAGCACCCGGAGGATGGCCAGCTCCCCATCCGTCGGACGCGGCAGCTTCGTCTCGCTCATCACGCTCCCTCTCGACACGGCTATATTACGAACCCGTTCGTAGATGTCAACGAAGGTCTTCGTAGAAGGTGTCGGAAGAAAGCCCCCTCTCCCGGCAAGGGAAGGAGGGGGCCTGGTGTGCGGCGCCGTGGAGGTGGGCCGCTGTCAGTGCTCGCCGCTGGCGGCGCGGGCGGGCTCCTCCGCCACCGTCTGGACGGAGTCGGGGTTCTTCCCCTCCCAGAAGCGGCGGGGGTGGCCGTCGCCGCGGGTGCCGCCGGAGAGCCGGTCCACCCAGGGGTACTTCTGGGCCTCCTCGGCGGTGTAGCCGAGGTTGAAGACGGTGGGGCTCTTGGGCACGTCACCGGCCTTCGCGTAGTAGGTGGTGAGGACCCGGTCCCAGAGGTAGTTGGTGATGCCGTAGTTGCCCTGCTCGTTGTGGTAATGGTGTGACAGGTGCAACCGCTTGATTTCCTTCAGGAAGCCAAGCTTCGGCGTGTAGTTCAGGTGCTGGATGCAGTGGCAGAACTCGTAGAAGCAGATATTCACCATCGCCCAGCCCAGCCCGGCGGCGGCCGAGGCCCTGCCTCCGATGAGCCAGCCCATGGGGACAATCACCACGCTGATGAGGGGCAGCGTGTTGCCCAGCGCGCCGAAGAGGACGCGCAAGTCATTGGGGTCCTGGTGGTGGTCGAAGTGGACGCGCTTCCACATCGCCGCGGTCAGCGGGCTTTTGTAGAGGAAGCGCCCGTGCAGGATGTTGCGGTGCACGAGGTACCAGCCCAGCGGGAACGCCAGGCTCGTGGCGAGCATGGTCAGCAGCATGCGGACCGGGTTGTCGAGCCACTTCACCGCGAGCACGAAGCTGGTGATGCCCACCGCGATGTAGGCGACGACGGCGTAGTAGGTGAAGAACGAGTAGACCAGATCGCCCAGCGTCATCCGGTCCAGGTTGTGCTTGCGGTTCTTGAAGAAAGAGAAGGGTGCGCTGACTGACACGGTATCCCTCGCAGGTGGCCGCTGCCCCCGGTCGGGGCAGATGGAGCGGCGTTGAGCCCGCGCCGCACCCCGCCGGCCTGGGGGTGAACGGCGCCACTGTCACTAGCAGGGGCTCCTGGAAAAGCTCCGTTACGGCATCGGGGCCTATAGCGCTTTTCTTGGGGCGGTGAGAAGGGCCGCTGCTGGAGGGCAGGGCGATTGTCCCCCCGTCTGCCCGGCATGCGACTCAGGGACGGACTTCCCTGGCGCCCGATCGCACCCCACCTTCCGGGAAGCGAAACGACCTTCCAGGGGGACGCCGATGGCGGAGAAGCAACAACAGGAGAGCAGTGGCACCAAGAGTCGTGCGCGGCGCACGGCGCCCCGTGTGAGCCGGGCCGGGGGCAATACCGCGGACCGGGGCAGCATCGCGCTGCGCCGCACGACGTCCGAGTACCGCGCCGCCGCCGAGGAGCAGGCCTCGCGGGTGCGCGAGGAAATCGAGGCCGCGCTCGTCATCGCCCGCAGCACGCGCGAGGAAATCGAGAAGCGCATTGCCGACCAGCTCCACACGCCGCGTGTCGTCCACAAGACGCACGCGACGCGCAAGCGGAGCGGTGGCCGCGCCGCCAGGAAGCACTAGACGCGCGTGCCCTGGGGGGCGGACACCGGCGCGGCGTCCTCGGCGGGGGGCGCGGAGGGGTCCTCGCCCAGGCTCTTGAGCCTGCGCGCCAGCTGGGCCGCCTGCGCGCCCTTGGCGCCCATCTCACTGCCCTGCACGCCGACGAAGGACACGCGGGCGCGCTCCAGCAGCGCCACCTGGGCGTGGAGCTGGGCCAGCAGTCGCTCGCGGCGGCGGGACAGCGCGTCCAGGTGGTTCAGCTCCTCGCCCAGCGACGACGCGGCCAGCTCCAGCTGGCGCCGGGCCACCGCGTCCTGCGTGGTGGAGGCGCGGTTGCGCAGCTCGCGCACCTGCGCGTCCACGTCGTTGGCCACCACCGAGCCGAGCTGCGCCTCCAGCCCCGCGTGGGCCTCGGCGAGGGAGAAACTCTCCCCGGCCATCTTCTCCAGCACGCCCAGCAGCTCCTGGCGCCCGGGGCTGGCCGGCATGCCCCGCACCACGTCCTTGCACTGGCGGTAGAGCCCCAGCGCGCGCACGGCCAGCACGCGGGCCTCGCCCTTGAGCGAGTCCTCCAGCAGCCGGCCCCGTGCCTCCACCGCGTCCAGCTCCATCACCACGTTGGCCGGCAGCGTGCCGATGCTCCAGAAGAGGGCCACGGTGAGGAAGCCCACCAGCACCGGGAAGAGCCCCGTGTGTCCGACGAAGCGCGCCTGCAGCACCTCGCTCACGTACAGCGACAGCGGGACGAGCACGCCCGCGGCGGCGGCGCTCGCGGCCACGGAGAAGGGCCGGCCCGACTCGCCCCGGCCGTTGCCCAGCCACGCCACCAGCGCGGCGGCGACGGCCGCCGCCAGGCCCTGCGGGAGCGGATCATCCAGGTCGAGGAAGAAGGGCACGGCCGGCAGCAGCGCCAGGCCGATGCGCAGGCTGATGGCGTTGCGGGGGAGCGCCTTCGCGCCGGCGATGGCGGCGGCCACCACCGCGAAGTAGCCCGGCTCCAGGGGGAAGTGCAGCCGCTGGGCGGCGGCCCCGAGGATGCCCATGCAGGCGGCGCCTCCCAGCGCGCGGAGCGTGCGCGACTCGAACTCCTCGCGGTGGAGGAACTGCATGGAGAGGCCCATCGGTGCACCGTCCTGGCTAGTACGCGTTGTTCGTGCCGAAGTTCTTCATCGTCTTCTTGTAGAGGTTCCGCGACTCCCGGCGGACCTCTTCCTCGTCGGACGCGCTCCCATAGGCTGCCTCTGTCTGGTCGAGCTCCGCAAGCTCCCCCGAGAGCGCCGACGCGGACGTGCCGAAAATCCTCCGGGCGTTGTCCAGCAGCCCACGCGCCGCCTGCCGGTTGCCGCGCTTCATCTCCTCCGCCGCGGCCAGCATGTGCTGGGTGCCCAACGCCCGTGTCGCATGGACGCGCACGTCCTTGTCCAGGTTCGCCCGCACCACCGTCGCGTCGGCCGTCACCGCCGCGGCGAGCTTCAGCCCCGTGTCCGCCACCGCGTCCCTGCCCACATCCACGTAGCGCACCCGGGCGTCCAAGACCTGAAGCACGCCGCTCGCGGCCCCCGTCGCGAGCGTCAGCTTCGCCACCACGCGCACGCTCTGGTCTCCGGCCAGGTCGTACAGTGGCACCTTCACCAGTTGTCCCTCGCGCGTGGCGGGCAGGCCCATGACCTCCACGGTCTGGATTTCCGCGGGCAGCCGCAGCTCCAGTTCCACGCGCCGGGCCACGGTGCTGGTGGCCTGGTCCAGCTCGCGGGAGAACACCTCGGCCAGCTTCGCCGAGTCGTCGATGAAGCCGGAGAAGCCGCCGCCCTGCTCGGCCATGCCGCGCATCAGCGCCTCGTTGAAGTCTCCGCCCACGCCCAGCGCGCTCACGGTGATTCCCTCGTCGCGCATGCCGCGCACCAGCGCGTACAGCTCCGACTCCCGCACCATTCCCGTGGTGGGCTGGCCGTCGCTCAGGAGGATGGCGCGGCTGACGCGGAACTCGCGCAGGTACGGGCGCAGGGCGCGCGCCGCCTCGGCGAGGCCGCCGCTGGTGTTGGTGGAGCCGTCGTCGCGGAGGTCGGCGATGGTCCGCAGCAGCTCGGCGCGCACCTCCTCCGTCACCGGGCGGCTGGGGAGGGCCTTCACGTCCGTGCCGTAGTCGACGAAGGCGAGCCGGTCCTCGGACGTGAGGCGGCTCACCAGCTCCGCCGCGGCGCGCTTCGCGTCCGCCAGCTTCTGGCCGGACATGGAGCCGGAGCGGTCGATGACGAGGGCCAGGTTGACGGGGACGCGGCGGCCGGCCTCGGCCGGATGGGCCTTCAGCTCCAGCCACGCGAAGACCTCACTGGTGCCCGTCTGCACGTACGCGCCGGACAGCTTGCCGGACAGGGTGAGCGCGCCGCCCGAGGGGGTGGAGGTGACGAGCGGCAGCGTCACCGTGGCGTCGGGCTCGTCCGGCCTCGCCACCGTGTGGCTGGTGTCGGTGACGGGCGGAGGCGGGGGCGGTGTGGGCTTGCCCACCATCAGCGCGCCGAGGGCGAGCAGTCCGGCGGCGGACACCAGCAACAGGGTGCGGTTCATTCAGGGCCTCGGGGGTGGAGGAAGGGCGTGCAAGGCCACGTTCGCCTGCCTGCCACCTCCGGCGCATCGGTCAGTGGGAGGAGGGTCCTCCCGATGACCGATGGCTGCCCGAGGTCTTTTCGGCGCCCCGCTCAGACCCCGTTGGGGGCCACGGCCGGCTGGCGCAGCCGCACCAGTTCATCCACCACGTTGCGCACGCGGCCCTCGTCGAAGGGCTTCTCCAGGAGGAGGTTGGGGATGCTGGCGAGGAACTCGCGCGCGCCGGTGGTGAAGGCGCCGCCCGACACGAAGATGAAGCGGCCCTCCATCCCCGCGTGCTCGCGCCGCACCGCCTCGTACACGTCACGGCCGGTGAGGTCCGGCATCATGACGTCGCACAGGACGGCGTCCGGCTCCAGGCCCCGCTCGAGCAGCTCCAGCGCCTGGCGCCCGCTGTTGGCCACCTCCACCTGGTGCTCGCGGAGGATGCGCTGCAGCACCCGGCCCACCGCCGGCTCGTCGTCCACCACCAGCACCCGGCCGCGCGGCGCGCCCCGGGCCTGCTTCGGCCCGGCCACCACCGGTACGGGGCGAGGCTTCGGCTCCGTGGTGGGCAGCAGCACGCGGAAGACGGTGCCCCGGCCCGGCTCGCTCTCCACGGTGATGTCGCCGCCCAGCCCGCTGATGATGCTGTGGCAGATGGACAGCCCCAGCCCCGTGCCCACGCCCACCGGCTTGGTGGTGAAGAACGGGTCGAAGATGCGGTCCATGACCTCGCGCGGAATCCCCACGCCGGTGTCCTGCACCTCCACCACCACGCGGCCGTGCCCGTCGCGCCGGGTGACCAGTCGGATTTCATGCCGGTGCGCCGCGCCCTCGGGAATGGCCTGCGCCGCATTCACCACGAGGTTGAGGAACACCTGGCTCAGCTTCCCCTCGTTCGCCATGACGGGGGGGATGTCGCCGTAGTCCCGCCGCAGCTGCGCGCGGTGGCGGATTTCGTTCGCCGCCATCATCGCCACGGACTCCAGCACCGAGTGCATGTCCAGCGGCGACACGCGCTCCTCGTCCGGCCGGGAGAACGTCTTGAGCTGGCGGACGATTTGACGCACGCGCTCGGCGCCCTCGCACGCCTCGTTGAGCACCTCGTGCCACTCGGCCACGTCGGGCTCGCCCTTCATCCGTGCCTGGATCGCCGACGCGCCGTCGCCGGGGGGCAGGTGGTGGCGGAACTCGTCCGCGAGGAAGCCCAGGTTGGAGAGCACGAAGGCCAGCGGGTTGTTGATTTCGTGGGCGATGCCCGCCGCGAGCGTACCCACCGACGCCAGCCGGTCCGCCAGCGTCAGCCGCGCCTGCAACTGCCGCTGCTCCGTCACGTCGCGGGCGATGGACACCACCGCCGGCTGCCCGTCGAAGCGCAGCGGCAGCGACACCACCTCCGCCACCCGCGTGCGCCCGTCGCGCCGCACCAGCCGCCGCTCTCCCGTGAGCGCCCCGGCCCGCACCGCCTCCGGCCCGCGCATGTCCTTCACGAAGTCGCCGAAGCGCTGGCCCGTGAGCTGCTCCGCGCGCTCGAAGCCCAGCGTGGAGACGAGCGCCGCGTTGGCGTAGACGATGTGCCCGTCTCGCTCGATCGCCGCCGCGTCCGGCACGCCTTCGAGGAGCGCGCGGAAGCTGGCCTCGGACAGCTTGAGCGCTTCTTCCGCCTCGCGGCGCTCGGTGATGTCGCGCGCCAGGCCCTCCACCGCCACCACGCGCCCGGAGGCGTCCGTCACCGGCGCCACCACGTGCTCCAGCCACAGCGTGCGCCCGTCCGGGTGGAGGAAGCGCACCACCACCGGCGCGCCCTGGAAGGGCTGCGGCGCCTCCAGCAGTTGCTCCAGCAGCGCCCGGTCCTCGGGGTGCACGCGCTGGTACCAGAGGTCCGGCTCGCCGTAGTGCTCCACCGGGCCGTAGCCCAGCTTGGCGTGGGCCACGCGGCTCACGTAGGCGAAGCCGCGCGGCGGCTCACGCCGGTAGAGGTACAACACGTCCGACGCGTTCTCCGCGAGCTGCCGGAAGCGCCGCTCGCGCTCGCGCAGCGCCCGCTCCGACTCGCGCCGCTCCAGCGTCACGGAGATGGCGCCCGCCGCCGCCGACAGCAGGTCCACCTCCAGCCGGTCCCACGCGCGCGCCTCGGCGACGTTGTCGAAGCCGATGAAGCCCGCCAGCACGCCCTGCACGCGCATGGGCAGCACCAGGATGGACAGGATGCCCTGCGGGTCCAGCAGCGCCCGCTCACCCTCGGGGAAGTCCGCCACCAGCCCATCGATGACGTCGCCGCGCGACAGCGCCTCCGTCCAGCGGGTGAGGATGGGGTCCATGGGCAGGTTCTGGAGGTCCGGGTTGTCGATTTCCGGCTTCACCCCCGGCGCGCACCACTCCGCGCGCTGGCTGCACATGAGCGCCCCGTCCTCTCCGCGGTGCATCTCGAACACGTATACGCGGCTGGCGCCCGACGCCTGGCCCAACGGCGCCAGCGCGGGCCCGTAGAGGTCGCTGCCCTCGGGTGTCGTCAGCAGCCGCTGCTGCATCTCCACCAGCGCGGTGAGGTAGCGCTCACGCCTCGCCAGTGCGCCGTCCGCGGCCTTGCGCTCGGTGACGTCGATGAGCGTCCCCGACATGCCAAGGAGGGTGCCGTCCTCCGCCAGCATCGGCCGGCAGAACACCTCCACCCAGACGGCGCCGCCCAGGCGGGTGAGGTAGCGCACCTCCGTGCGGGCGAACTCCAAATCCCGCTCCACGAGCGCGACGAACAGCTCCTGCGCGCGAGGCCGGTCGTCCGGGTGGAGGAACTCCTGGTAGGGCTTGCCCAGCGACTCGTCCACCGTGAAGCCGGTCACCTCCGTCCATGCAGGGTTGAGGAACGTCCAGACACCCAGGGTGTCAGTCTGGAAGACCACCTCCTTGAGGTTGTCGAGGACCAGGCGATAGCGGCGCTCGCTGGCGGTCCAGTCAGGCCTGGAGTGCGGCGTCTGCATGATGAGACTCGAGGAAGAGAACGCCTGCCCGGGCGGGGGCGTCCGGGCGTTTCACAATTTCATAACCATTCTGGATTTTTTGCCCGGGCAAGCAAGAGGGCCGCGATGACCCCGGGATTTCGGCGGCGCCTCTTCCGCTGTTGTGCGAGACACGGGGAACTCCGCCCGGCTTCCTTCCGGATGGGCGGGGGTGCCACCATGGCTGCGTGCCGGGAAGTCCCTCATGTCTTCTGGAAACGCCTGGCCTTCGATGATTCAACAGGACCCCGAGGAGGGTGCAGAGGCCACCCTGAACGATGCGGTGCTTCGGTTGCTCCTCGAGCAGGCAGGAGATGCGCTCGTCCTGGTGGACGTGAAGGGCCGCGTCCTCGCCTTCAATAGTGAGGCAGGTCGCCAGTTTCGGATCCCCCGCCCCGAGCGAATCGAGCACGGCTGGTTTCCCGGGTGCGTCTGGGTACGTGCGGAGGATACGTCACGTCCGCTGGACGAGTCACCGCTGACGCGAGCGTTGGCGGGCGAGTGGGTGAAGGAGGGGCGCTGGGGGCTGCGCCGGCCGGACGGGACGGTGGCGCAGCTGCGGGGCTCCGTGGTGCCACTGGGCGTGCGCGACGGGCACGCGGCCGGTGTGCTGCTGCGCATGCGCGAGGAGGCGCGGCTGGGAATGGACGCGGCGAGCGCCGCGCGGCTCCTGGCGGAGGCGGGCGCGCTGCTGGGCGCGGCGCTGGATGCCGAGGGACGGGTGGAGCCCTTGCTGCGCCTGCTCGTTCCCGCGCTGGCGGATGCGGGCGTGCTCTACCTGGGCCCGCCCGGCGAGCCGCTGCGCGCGGTGGCGGCGGTGCATGCGGCGCCGGAGCGGCACGTGCTGCTGCTGGAATTGCTGCGCCAGCACCCGGCGGCGGACTCGCTGGTGCCGGGGAGCCTGTTGTCCCTGCGCGACACCGGTCAGACGGAGCGGCGGCTGCTGGCGGAGCCGCAGGGCGCCGGGGCCGATGGGGCGCCGGAAGCGGCGCTGGCGCTGGCGCTGGAGCTGCGCTGCTACCTGGGCGTGCCGCTGGTGGCGCGCGGGCGCGTCATTGGCGCGCTCGCCCTCTTCCGCGGGGACACGGCGCACGACTTCACCGACGAGGAGGAGCGGCTGGCGGAGGAGCTGGCCCGCCGCACCGCGCTCTCCGTGGACAGCGCGCGACTCTTGCGCGAGGCGCGCGAGGCGGTGCGCCTGCGCGACGAGTTCCTGGGCATCGCCAGCCACGAGCTGAAGACGCCGCTGACGCCGCTGCACCTCAAGGTGCAGCTGCTGCACAAGCAGGTGGAGCTGCTCGCGGCCCGGGGCGAGCCGGTGTCCGCCGAGCGCGTGTCGGAGACGCTCGAGGTGGTGCAGCGCCAGGTGCGCAAGCTGACCAGCCTCGTGGACAACCTGCTGGACGTGTCGCGAATCACGGCGGGCCGGCTGAAGCTGGAGCTGGAGGAGATGGACCTGGCGAGCGTGGCGGCGGAAATCCTCTACCGCTTCGCTCCGTCCGCCGCGCAGCTCAACTGCACGCTGGAGCTGCACGCACCCATGGCGGTGGTGGGCCGGTGGGACCGGCAGCGGCTGGAGCAGGTGGTGACGAACCTGCTGTCCAACGCGCTGAAGTATGGCGCCGGCAAGCCGGTGTGCGTGCGCGTGGAGGCGGACGGGCGGCTGGCGCGGCTCACCGTGCAGGACTGCGGCATCGGCATCTCCGCGGAGGATTTGCCGCGCATCTTCGAGCGCTTCGAGCGCGCGGTGAGTGACAGGCACTACGGCGGCCTGGGCCTGGGGCTCTACATCACCCGGCAGATTGTCGAGGCCTTCGGCGGCACGGTGACGGCCACCAGCGAGCCAGGCCAGGGCTCCACCTTCGTGCTGGAGCTGCCGCGCGGCGACATCCCCGAGGAGTGGCTGAGCGTGCCGGGCACTTCGGGACCGCCGGCCGCATAGCGCTTCCGAGCCCGGCGCCTCGTTGCGGCGCCTCGTTGCGGCGCCTCACGGCGCCTCAGGCCGCGTGCACGGACGAGGACTCGGCTGGCGCATTGGCGGTGGGCCCGGGCGCGGGTACGGGGCTGGTGATGAAGCGGGGCAGCCTCACGTGGAAGCTGCTGCCGCGCTGCGCGCCCGCGCTCTCCGCCCAGATGGTGCCGCCGTGTCGCTCCACGATTTCGCGGCAGATGAAGAGGCCCAGCCCCAGCCCGCCGTAGTGGCGCGCCTGCGCGTTGGATGCACGAGCGAAGGGACGGAACAGGCCGGGCAGGCTCTCCGGAGGGATGCCGATTCCCTCGTCCTTCACGTGCACCACGATGTGGTGGGCCTCCTCCTCCACCGACATGCGCACGGTGCCGCCCTGTGGGGAGTAGCGCACGGCGTTGCTCACCAGGTTGGTGAGCACCTGGTCCAGCCGGGGCGCATCCCAGTCGCCCTCCACGGTGTGGCCGGGAGTGTGCAACTCGAAGGCGAGGCCGCTCTCCGCGCGCACCTCGAAGCGCTCCAGCACCTCCCTCAGCAGCGGCACCAGGTCCACGCGCTGCCGCTCCAGCTCGAAGCGGCCGCCTTGAATCCGGGCGGTGTCGAGCAAATCGTCCACCAGCCGCGCCAGCCGCTCCGTCTGCCGGGCCATGGAGCGCAGCGCCTTGAGCAGCCGCTCGCGCTCCGGGAAGTCGCCGTTCTTCTCCAACCACTGGAGCGTGAGCGAGGCGAAGCCCTTGAGGGGCGTGAGCGGCGTGCGCAGCTCGTGGCTGGCCACGCTGATGAACTCCTCCCGCGCGCGCACCGCGTCCTTCAGCTCCGCCTGGGCGGCGCCGGTGCGTGCCGCCATTTCGTTGAAGCTGCGGGCCAGCTCGCCCAGCTCGTCGTCCTCCCCGTCGTCCTCCACGCGCCGCTCCAAATCACCCGCGGCCAGCGCGGCGGTGGCCTCGCGCAGCTCGTCCAGGCGGCGGATGACGTCGCGGGCCACGAGCTGCGACAGGCCCAGCGTCAGCAGCACGCCCAGCAGGACGAGGCCCACCACCGCGGCGCTCATGCGCGTAATCGCCGCGTAGGCCACCACCAGCTCCTGCGTCACCAGCACGCTCCACTGGGTGTCCTCCACCGGCGCCTCGGCGGCGAGGATGCGGCGGTCCGCCACGTCGAAGGCCTCCATGACGCCGCTGCCGGGGCGCAGCAGCTCGTCGTGAATCTCCGTCGGCAGGTGGGCCTCGCCCAGCAGCGGAGCGCCGGGCGCCGTGTCACGCAGCACCTTGAGTCCGCGCCTGTCCAGCACCTGCACGCGGAAGCGCCGCGACGCGGGCGTGGTGGCGTCGCTCAGTCGCTCCAGCGACAGCAGGCCCACCAGCATGCCGCGCAGCTCCCCGTCGTGCTCGAAGGGGCGCGCCACCGCCACCAGCGGCCGGTCCGGAGGCCGGATGAAGGCCGGGGACACCTCGGTGCCGCCGTGCGCGAGCGCCTCGGAGAGGACGGTGTGCGCGGGCAGGTGCCAGTCTTCCACGCCCGGCGAAGTGGCCAGCACGCGGCCGGAGGCATCCACCGCGAGCGCCGCGTCGAAGGCGCGCGCCTGGGCGGCGAGGTTGCGCAGGTACGGCTCCAGCGCGGCGCGCTCGCCGGTGACGAAGGCGGCGCGGAAGCCCGGCGACTCCAGCATCAAGTCCAACGACTCGCGCGAGTCGTCGAGGTAGCGGCGCAGGAAGTCCGCCTCGCCCGCGGCGGCGCGCTGCGTGTCGTCACGCACCTGCTGCTCGATTGCGCGCTGTGCGAGGAAGGCCGCGAGGCCACCCAGCGCCAGCAGCGGCACCAGCCCCGCGAAGGCCAGCCCGCGCAGGAGCTTCCACCCCACCGTGCGCGGTGCGCGCGGGCGCCACTCCAGCGCCTGCGCCACGCACGCCAGGGTGAGCACCGCGTACACGCTGGCGCCGAGCCACGACGCGCCCCGACCCAGCGCGTATGCCAGCAGCGCGAAGGGCACGGCCAGCACGCCCATGAGGAGGTTGGGCAGCCGCGTGTGCAGCCGGCCCGCGGGCAGCAGCAGCCCCAGGCCCATGAGGGTGAAGAGGGCGCCCACCAGCGGCCGCAGCGGCGCCAGGTGCGCATACACGGACAGCGGGAAGCGCTCGGGCGCGGCGAGCATGGCCACGCCGAAGGCGGTGCCGGTGAGGGACAGGAAGGCGCGCAGCACGGGCCGCCGGCGCATGGAGGGCCACGCCTCCAGCACCATGCCGCCGAAGAGGAGCGGATAGAGGACGATGCCGGTGAGGCTGCCGGGCAGGACATTCAGCACCCACCAGTACAGCGCCATCGCCGCGCCCAGCGTCAGCCGCGCGCCCCGGTCCAACCAGCGGGGCGCGTGCGGGTACAGCAGCGCACCCATGAGGGAGATGCTGCCAGCCAGGTACGCGAGGCCGAGCACGCGCACATACGGATAGAGCGGCCGGAAGGAGGCCACCCGGAACTCGTACGGCACATACGCCATCAGCACGCCGAACAGCAGTCCCACCAGGGCCGCGGGCCACGTCAGCGGAAGGAGTGGAGGCGGGGCCGGCGCCTCGGCTTGCGGAGAAAGGGAAGAAAACATCTTCCCGGATTCACGCGCGAGCGGGCCAGGCGGTTCTACTGCCCCGAGGGCTTACGTCCGGGGCACGACATCGCGTGCGCATGGCGAGGCACATCCGGCCTCACGCCACCTCGAGCACCGTCCATTCCCGTACCTCGCCCGCCAGTGTCACCTCCACCACGTCGCCGGCCTTGCGGCCCATGAGGGCGCGGCCCACGGGGGACGCGGGGGTGATGACGGAGAGGAAGCCGTCGCCGCCGGGGCCCGTCAGCTCGGTGCCGGCGCCCACGGGCAACACGAAGAAGGTGCGCTCGGCGAAGCCGTCGTCGTCCTCGGTGCTCATGTCTACAATCGCGCCCAGCGCGACGGGCCCCTGGCGCGGGAAGCGCGGCAGCTCGCCCTGGCCGAAGGTGGAGAGCGCCTTGAGCTCCTCCTGGACGCGGCGGGCGCGAGCGGCCTGGCCGGTGGCGAGGCTGCCGAACTCGATGGCGGCGCGGCCGTCTTCCTTCTTCTCCGACTCCGTGGCCAGGCTGCGGGCCGCCTCGCGGGCTTCGGCCTCGGCGCGGTGGGCGAGGCGGTCGGACTGCTGGAGGCGGTCGGCCAGCTGGGTGAGGAGTGCATGCTTGTCGAGTCGCATGGTCGATACAGGACTGTAGCGTCGGCCGGAGGCAGCTCCAGTTTTCGGCCAGCGCCACCGGGCGCGCGTGGGCCTACAATGAAGCCATGACGCCTCAGGAGCTCTCCCAGAAGGCCCGGCAGCTCGTCGCGGAAGGCGCGGTGCTGCTGGACGTGCGCACGCCGCAGGAATTCCAGCAGGGACACCCCGACGCCGCGCGCAACATCCCCGTGCAGGAGCTGCCCCGACGGCTCTCGGAGGTGGGCCCGCCCGGCACGCGCGTGGTGGTCTACTGCGCCGCGGGCGGCCGCAGCGCCCAGGCCGTGCAGTTGCTGCGCGCCGGTGGCTACACGGACGTCTTCGACCTCAAGTCCGTCAACTACTGGTAGGCCGCTGGCGGGAGCCAGGAGCCGCGTGACGCGTGACACGGGCGCCCGCTTGGAGCAGGGTGCGCGCGCTCCCGCCATGAACCGCACCGCTGGCTTCTTCATCGTGGCCCTGTCCGGGGCGTGCTTCGGCGCGCTCGGCCTCTTCGGGCGCCTCGCCTACGCGGCGGGCGCGGACGCGCCGTCGCTGCTCTTCCTTCGCTTCACCCTCGCCGGGGCGGTGCTGGCCAGCGTCATGGTGGTGCGCCGCCAGCCCCTGCCAGAGCGCAAGCTGATGCTGGCCCTGATACTGCTGGGCGCGGTGGGCTACGTGTCGGAGGCGGCGGCGTACTTCATTGCCCTCCAGCACGCCCCCGCGGGCCTGGTGGCGCTGCTGCTCTACTCCTTCCCCGCGCTGGTGGCGCTGCTCCAGCGCGTCGTCTTCGGCGAGCGGCTGGGCCGGGTGAAGTGGCTGGCCGTGGCGCTGGCCCTGGGCGGCACGGCGCTGACGGCGGACGTGGAGCAGGGTGGCGCGAAGCCGCTGGGCATCATGCTGGGGCTCTTGTCCGCGCTCCTCTACGCCGGCTATGTCGTCATCAGTGCACGTGTCGCGGGCCGGGCGGGGCCGCTGGTCTCCAGCACCGTCATCCTCGGCTCCGCGGGCGCCACGCTGGGGCTCGTGGTGCTGGCGCGGGGCCCGGCCTTCCCCACCACCCCTACCGGTTGGGGCGCCGTGGTGGCGCTGGCGCTGGTGTCCACCGTGGCCGCGGTGCTCCTCTTCTTCGTGGGCATGGCGCGCATCGGCCCGGTGAATACGTCCCTGGTATCCACCATGGAGCCGCTGACGGCGGTGTTGCTGGGCGCGCTGTTCCTGGACGAGCGGCTCAGCGTCCGGCAGGGAGTGGGCGGACTGCTCATCCTCACCGCCGCGGTGATGCTGGCGTGGTCCGATGCGCCGGACCCCTCGCGAAAGCCTCCGACGAGCACGGGAACACCGGCGCCCGGGTAGCCGTCCCACGGCAAGCCGGACCCGGAGCGGCGACGGTGAGCCGCCGCGCTCCGGACCCGCGCGTGCTTCGCGCTACTTCGTCACCGACTTCAGGAAGCGCTGCACCTCATGCACGAACGCGTGCGGCAACTCCGCGTGCGGAGCGTGGCCGGTGTCCGGGTAGAGGACGTAGGTGGCGTTGGGAAGTGCGTCCACCAGCGCCTGCTGCTGCTCGACGGGGAAGAAGCCGTCCTGGTCGCCGCCGACCACGAGCACGGGCACGCGAATCCGGCCCAGGCGCGCCGAGTGGTCCTCCGCGATGAGCCCGTCCAGGGTGGCCTGCCATACACGGGCGGGGACCTTGAGGCTCTCCGACACGAGCGTGTCGATGTACGACTGCGGCACCGGGCGCGTGAAGGTGCTCGTCTGGAACTCGCGGACGAAGTCCGGGTCCACCGTGCCCACCTGCGTGTCGACGATGGACTTCAGGAACAGCGCCACCTCGTTGCCCGCGACGGTGGGCGCCGAGCCGACCAGCACCAGCGCCTCCACGCGGCTGGGGGAGTCGAGCGCCACCTGCTGCGCGATGAAGCTGCCCATGGAGTGGCCGACGAGGATGGCCTTGCGCTCGCCCATGGCATTCAGGAAGGCCACTACGTCCGCGGCGAAGGCCTGTTGCGTATAACAGCAGCCCGGACGGGACGAGTCACCATGGCCACGCTGGTCCAGCGCATAGATGTGGAAGCTGCGCGGGAAGATGGGCAGGTTCAAATCCCAGGTGTGGTGCGAGTCCGTGTAGCCATGGAGAAAGACGACCACGGGACCGTTCTTCGAGCCCTGCTCCACATAGCGCAGCGTCACTCCGGTGCTCAGGGTGACGGAGCGCTCGCGCGGGGCGGACGAGAGTTCCTGCGTGTCCGGCTGGGACTGGACCTCCTGCGCTTGTGCGTCCGTGGTGGTGGCGTCGGACTCAGGCGCGGGACCACAGGCGGCGAAGAGGGGAAGTGCGAGCAGGGCGACGAGGAGTCTTCTCATGCGGGGATGCCTCTGACGTGCGCGGCGGGAGATTCCGCCGCTGTGTGAATCATCATACGACTACCTCTGACATTGCCTGGCGCAGAGCAACTCTCAGGGTTGTCAGGAATTCGTTTCCTCAATGCAAGCGCTGCACGGCCTTGTGAGGCGTGATTGACCCGCGCTGTTGGTGGAACGTTCTCGCGGGACTGATGCGGTGTGACACGCGTGTCCCGGCGACGGGGGCCCGGCGGGGGCGGGTGTTTCGTGGAAGGAACGTTCCTTCCACCGCGACGGTCGCGGCGGGCGGCCGGGTGCTGCTTCGTGGAAGGAACGTTCCTTCCACCGCGACGGTCGCGGCGGGCGGCCGGGTGCTGCTTCGTGGAAGGAATGTTCCTTCCACCGCGACGGTCGCGGCGGGCGGCCGGGTGCTGCTTCGTGGAAGGAATGTTCCTTCCACCGCGACGGTCGCGGCGGGCGGCCCCGGACCGGCCACTCGCGGGACTCTCGCGAGGTCCTGTAACCTTTCGCGCCCCTTTTTCGTGGAGCCGTTGGATGCCCGGAATTTCCCGGGTGCACAGACGGAGGACGGACATGCGGGCAAACCGGGTGGCGGTGGTCGGCGGCGGGCTGGGCGGACTCACGGCGGCGGCGCTGCTGGCGCGCGGTGGCTGCGAGGTGACGCTGTACGAGCGCGCGAAGCACCTCGGCGGGCGGGCACAGACGGCGGAGGTGGAGGGCTTCCGCTTCAACCTGGGGCCCCACGCGCTGTACCGGGGCGGGGCGGCGATGCGGGTGCTCGGGAGCCTGGGCGTGAAGCCCCAAGGAGGAATCCCGGGCGCGGGCGCGTACGCGTTGCGAGCGGGTCGCCTGCACACGCTGCCGCGCGGGGCCGTGTCGCTGATGACGACGGATGTGCTCACCCTGGCTGGAAAGCTGGAGCTGGCGCGGCTGCTCGCGGGGCTGCCCCGTATCGATGCGAGCTCCCTGGCGCGCCTGTCGATGCGCGAGTGGCTGGACACGCGCCTGTCCCGCGAGGACTCGCGCTCGCTCGTCGGCGCGCTGACGCGGGTGGCGTCCTACTGCGCGGACCACGACGCGCTGAGTGCGGAGGTGGCGGTATCCCAGCTCCAGTTCGCGCTCGCGGCCAACGTGCTCTACCTCGACGGAGGTTGGAGCACGCTGGTGGACGCGCTGGAGGCCCGGGCGCGCGAGGCGGGGGTGCGGCTGGAGATCTCCGCGAGGGTGGAGTCCGTGGTCCGGACGCAAACGCACGAAGTCGGCGCGAGCGCGCAACCCGGGCCCGCGCACGGACACGAGGCCGAGGCCCACCTGTACGGCCCCCGGTCCGAGCACGGACACGAGGCGGAGGCTCGCGTGTACGGCCTCCGGCTCGCGGACGGGACGGTGCACGAGGTGGACGCGGTGGTGTTGGCGGGAAGTCCGGGGGACGTGGCGGCGCTGGTGCCGGGGGACGCGGTGCTCGCGCGCGAGGCGGCGGAGGCGGTGCCGGTGAAGGCGGCCACGCTGGAGCTCGGACTGTCCGGCCTGCCGAGGCCGGAGGCGCTGTTCGCGCTCGGAATCGACGGTCCGTGGTACGCGTCGGTGCACTCGGCGTCCGCGCGGCTGGCGCCGGAGGGAGGCGCGATGGTGCACGTGATGAAGTACCTGGGCGGCGCGGACGCCGAGGCGCGCGAGGCCGAACTGGAGGCGGTGATGGATGCGCTCCAGCCCGGCTGGCGTGCGCACGTGGTGGCGCGGCGCTTCCGTCCCAACCTGACGGTGAGTCACCTGTTGCCGGGCGCGAAGGCCGGTGGTCTCTCCGGGCGGCCCACGGCCCGGGTGCCGCATGTGAGTGGCCTGTTCCGCGTGGGAGACTGGGTGGGCCCGAGGGCATGCTCGCGGACGCGGCCTTCGCGAGCGCCGAGTCGGTGGCGCGAGCGCTCGTCCAGACGCAGCACCAGGAGCCGCGCCGCGCGGTGGGGGCCTGACGCATGGAGTGGCAGGGACACGGCGCGGTGGAGGAGGCGGCGCGTGAGCACGAGCGCTTCCTCTGGGGCCTCTGCTACCGCATGACGGGCGTGGCGGCGGACGCGGACGACCTGGTGCAGGAGACGTTCGCCAGGGCCCTGGCCTCACCGCCCGAGCACCAGGAGTCGCTGCGCCCCTGGCTGACGCGGGTGGCGGTGAATCTCGCGAGGGACCACCTGCGCCGCCGCCGTCGCGAGGGCTACGTGGGCCCGTGGCTGCCGTCGCCGCTCGACACGGGAGACGCCACGGCCCCGGAAGCGTCAACCGAGCTCGACGCGCCCCCTGGAGTGGAGGCCCGGCTGCCGGGAGGCGGCTCGACGGAGGGGCGCTATGAGTTGTTGGAGAGCGTCTCCTACGCCTTCCTGCTGGCGCTGGAGGCGCTGGCCCCGAAGCAGCGCGCCGTGCTGTTGCTGCGCGACGTGTTCGACTACTCGGTGCGCGAGGTGGCCGAGGCGCTGAACATGAGCGAGGTGAACGTGAAGGTGGTGCACCACCGCGCCCGCGCCGCGATGGAGGCGTATGACCGCGCGCGCTGCGTCCCCACGCGGGCGTTGCAGGAGCGCGCGCGAGCCGCGCTGGAGGGCTTCATGGGCGCGCTGCTGTCGGGAGACGTGGCGGCCGCGGAGGCGCTCCTGTCCTCCGACGTGCGCGCGCTGACGGACGGAGGCGGCCAGGTGCGGGCGGCCCACGTGCCCGTGGTGGGCGCGAAGCGGGTGCTCACGTTCCTCCAGCGGCTGATGGAGCTGCGAGGCGCGCCGGTCGCGTTCGAAATCCAGATGCTCAACGGCCTGCCGGCGCTGGTGTTCGCGTTCGCGGAAGCGGAGGACCCGATGTATGCGTCGCACGCGGTGATGCGGGTGGATGTCGACGGGGATGGGCGCATCACCCGGATTCACTCCGTGCTCACGGACCGGAAGCTCGCGGGGCTGCGCCTGCCGACGCCCGCCTGAGCGGGGAAAGCGCTCTCTGCTCAGCCGCCTGGCTTGCGGGCGATGATGAGCTCGCTCATGCCGTGGAGGCGCTGGACGCGGCGGACCACGTCGAAGCCGGTCTGCCGCACGAGCAGGTACGTGTCCCGGTTGAGCCGGCATCCACCGGTCATCATCCGCCACGCGGGGGTGAGCAGGTCCTGCGCCGTGGCCAGCCCGGAGGTCGGCGCGCGCACGTGCTCCAGCATGCGCAGCTCCCCTCCGGGGCGCAGCACGCGGAAGATTTCCGCCAGCCCGCGTCCGGGGGACTCCACGCTGCAGAAGACGAGGCTGGACACCACGGTGTCGAAGGACGCTTCGGCGAAGGGCAACTCCTCCACGCTGGCCTGGAGCACCTCGACGTCGGGGCGACGCGCGCGCGCCCGCTCGAGCGCCTCGGCATCCACGTCGATGGCGGTGACGGACGTCACGGTGTCCGGGTAGCCCGGAAGCGCCAGTCCGGTGCCGGTGCCCACCTCCAGCACGCGGCCGGACACCCCGCTCACCAGCTTCCGCCGGGCGGCCGTCAGTCCCATCCACCCCAGGGGCGCCATCACCGCGTCGTAGGCGAGTGCCTTCATTCCGAACCCTCCCTGCTTCCTCACCGCGCCAGGGGCGTCGGGCCGCAAGCCCTGGCAAGGTGCTCGACCCGCGCTGGAAACGACTCGGCCCGGAAGCCCCCGGCGCTTCGCCAGTGACACCGGGCCGATGCTGAAACTCCCTGCCTTCACGCCGCCCGGGAGTGCGAAGGCCCTCCCGGCCGCCGCGCGCCTACCGTGCCGCGCCGACCGTCTTCCCCGGCCCCGACGAGGCCGGAGGCACCGTGGACGCTCCGGGAGCGCGCTTGCGCAGCAGGCCCCACAGGCCGTACGCCACCAGCGCGATGCAGCCGTACTGCGCGGGCGTGAGCCCGAAGTAGCGCGCATCCACGTACGACAGGTCGGTGGCGCGCAGCGTGTCGAAGAAGAAGCGGCAGAAGGAGTACAGCAGCGCGAGCAGCGGCAGCAGCCGGCCCTTCAGCTTCTCCGAGTCGCGCAGCGCGTACAGCAGGCCGCTGATGGCGAAGAGGGCAATGGCGTCGTACATGCCCAGGTCATGTCGCGGGCCATCCTTGAAGGCCACCGCGAGGAAGAAGTCGGTGTGCACGCCCGGGTGGTCATGCACGGCGAAGCACCCCAGCCGCGCCACCGCCCAGCCCGGCGCCACGCCCAGCGCGAACGAGTCCGAGTAGTCGTTGAAGCGCAGCTTCCGCATCCGGAAGAACACCACCGCCGCGAGGATTCCGCCGAGCAGGCCGCCGAAGGACGACAGCCCGTCCCACACCTTCAGAATCTGGAATGGGCTCTTGGAGAGCTCCTCCGGATGGTAGAAGAGCAGGTGCACGAGGTGGCCCATGACGACACCGCCGATGACGCCCCACATCGCGTAGTCGGCCAGCGGGTTCGGGTCCAGCTTCTGCCGCTCGGCATTGCGGACGAGCAGGCGAGCGGCCAGCAGAATGCCCAGCGCCACGAAGATGCCGAAGGGCTCGATGGTGAGGGGCCCCAGGTGAATCGAGGGGGCATGCCAGTAGGGAATCACGTTCTGAAGCTCCAGGACCGGGCGAACGTCCCTCCCTTAATCCGGGCGGAGGGACGGAGGCGAACATTTGTGGGGACGCGAACTTTCCCGACGAAGCCGCGCCCAGATGACTCAACGGGTCCGCTGGACGACACAGTCCCTGTGCGCCCCCTGGCACTCCTACCGTACCCGGGAGGGAATCACTCCCACTTCCAGACGTTCAGGGAAGACCCGTCAGGACCGAATCAGGGGGTCTCACGCGTCTACTACAGGAAATCCTTGGTTTTTTGTCAGGCCCATCCGTTCCAATCGCACCGTGGGCCGGGGCTTTCCAAGGAGGAGTGACGGGATGACGCAGCGGGGACACAGCCACCACACACCGGGCGCGCCGCCACGCGCGAGGCCGGTGTGTGCCCCCGCGGGGATGTCAGCCTCACCCACCACGGTGGACGCGCCGCCACGGACGCGGGCCACTTCTGTCGGGGGCACGTCGCCACGAGCGCGCTCCCATTGCCCCCCTCGCACGCGAGAGGCTCCGCACGCGACGGGTGCTCCACTGATGCCGGCAGCCCTCTCTTCACGCGGCTGGCGTTGCAAGGTCGTCCAAGGAGTACACCAACCATGAAGTCCTATTTGTTGGTTCCAAAGGAGTCCATCGAGACGCACGCGCACGTGGGGCCTCGCGGCACGCAGCAGGGCGAGCGCGTGTTGCCGCGCACCACCGCGCTGCGCTTCGCCGTGGCGAACAAGGCACCCGACGCGCTGTCCGCACTCGGCCTCCGCTCGGCCACGCTGCCCGGCGTGCGTCCGCAGGTGAGTGGCCAGGAGCCGCGCAAGCGCGGCAAGAAGGGCGCGAAGCAGCAGCCCGGCACGCGCGGCGCCGACTCCAGCACCGTGCCACTGCCGGGCGCACCCGTGACGGAGCAGACGGGCGCGGAGGCGGGCAGCTACCGCTTCATGCCGCTCGTCGGCGCCACCATGGCCCACTTCTACGAGGACGCCACGGAGAAGGCCGCGCGCGCCGACCTGGAGAAGGACTTCGAGTTCATCCCCGACGTGGTGCCCCTGTCCTTCCCCGGCCCTGTGTCCGCGGGGCAGACGGGGCCGCGCAACGTCGGCATGTCCTCGCTCGCCAAGCGCGAGTGGCCGGAGGAGAGCGGCGTGCCCATCGCCCACGCGCAGGGCATCCGCGGCGCGGGCGTCATGCTGGGCATCCTCGACACCGGCGTGGACGCGGACCACCCCGAGCACGCCGCCCGCGTCATCCAGTTCCGCTACGTGTCGCTGTTCCCCAACTCGCCGCACAACCCCGCCCGTGACATCCGCGGCTTCGACCCGGACGGCCACGGCACGCACGTGTGCGGCATCGCCGCGGGCGTGCACCACGGCGTCGCCCCGGAGGTGGACCTCTACGTCGCATCCGTCATCGAATCGGAGACCATCCGCACCAGCCTCGGCCGCGTCGCCGCCGGCATGGAGTGGCTGCTGCACCAGTTCAGCCGCCCTGAAAACTCCCTGCGCCCGGCTGTCGTGAATCTGTCGCTTGGCTTCCCGCTCTGCCCGCCGCCCGGAATCACCGAGGCCGACTACAACCTCAACCTGCGCGCGCTCCAGACGATGATTCGTCGCCTGCTCGACAGCAATGTCCTGCCTGTTGTCGCGGCAGGCAACAGTGGACCCGACACGGTTGGTTATCCAGCCGCCTTTCCGGAGTCCCTGGCGGTTGGCGCAGTCGACTTCGAGCGCAACGTGGCCACTTTCTCCGCCAGCGGGACGGTGGGTAGGCGCATCGTCCCCGACGTCATGGGTTACGGAGTAAGCGTGTATTCGTCCACGGAGCGTCGCTGCAACAACCAGGCGTTCTACGAGCGAATGAGTGGCACCAGCATGGCGGCGCCTTATGTAGCGGGTATTGCAGCACTGTATCGCTGCCGTGCCCCTGACTTGACGGCGGTTGAGGTGAGGGATTTGATCCTGGCCAATGCGGTCAAGCTTCCCCGCTCGGCGACACACCGGACGGGCAAGGGCCTGGCTGTGTTCAGGTGACGGTGGTGGGTTGATACCAGGGTCGGCGCCAGCTGAGCGCCGGACCTGGGGGAGGATGAGGCCATGAGCAGGAAGAATGGCGGGCCGGGGGACATGTACGCCGAAGGTGCGCCCCGGCTTTCCTCGAACGTGCGTCCGCTGCCGGGCGCCGCGAGCAGCTCGCAGGCAGGTCCGGATACGCATCCCGAGTGGGTGGACATCACGGTGATGCCCAGGGAGGCATCCGTGCCGTCGCGCGCGCGCATGCCCGCCCGGCCGCCGCCTCCTCCACGCTCGCGCGCGGAGGTGCACCAGTCCGGCCTGGCCGAGAGCGCACGCTTCCACCAGAGCTTCATGCGATGGCTCGAGGAGAAGCACCTCCTGGGCTCCGTGCGCTCGGTGAGCGAGCCGGGCTCCATGCCCATGCTCCACCTGCGCTGCGCGCCGCGCGTGCTGGACCAGCTGCGCCGTGCGCCGGAGTTCGAAGCGGGCGCGATGATGCCCCTCGACCTCATCTAGCAGTGGGTGCCCCTCGCCGTGCACCCCTGGTCTGGGACTCCCTCCGTGCGTGAGGAGGGCTGCCCTGGTGGCCTCGCGGCCACCCTCCGGCGGCGCTGAGCGCGCCACCCTCGGAGAAGAGGCCCCGGTTCCGTCGTTCCCGCCACGGTGAACCGACGTCAGGGCCGCTTCTTCCTGATTAACTTAGAAACTCGGGATTGTCCTGCCAACTGGCCAGACGGCCAAAGGTCCTGGGTCAGCGTCGGGCGGTCGACGCAGCGCACCGAGCGGCCGGGGACTCCTCGTACAGAGCGGCGAAATTCGAGGGGAAATCCTCTTTTCTGGGACGGTGCGTCGCCTGCCCGGCTCCTCCTGATTGTAGCCAGTGCCCCCACTGCCCCAATTCGGAGTGAAGTCCATGCGACCTCTCGACGCCTACCGTCCCGTCGTCACCCCGCCGAAGCCCGCCCCCGCCCCGGCGGCCCCGAAGGCTCCCGCGACGCCTGCCGCCGCATCTCCCCAGCGCCCGCCGCGGGCCGACGGGTTCGACGGCCGGGGCGGCTCGCGCCTCTCGGCCAGCGTGGAGCTGGCGCCGCCCCCTCCGCCTCCGCCGCCCCCCGCGCCGAAGAAGACGGAGGAGAAGACGGAGGAGAAGAAGAAGGGCTTCTTCGACAAGCTGAAGGACGGCGGCAGCGACCTCAAGAACAAGGCGAAGGACGCCGTCGGCGACCTCAAGCACAAGGCCGTCGAGGTGAAGGACCAGGCCCAGGACGCGCTCGGCGACGTGAAGGACACGGCCGTCGAGGTGAAGGACAAGGCCCTCGAGGAGGGCGGCAAGCTCGTCGACAAGGCCAAGGACTTCGGCAAGGGGTGGACCGAGGCGCTCGACTACGAGGAGAACATCGACAAGCTGGGCCCGGGCGACACGTACACGCTGTCGGTCGGCGGTGACGTCAGCATGGAGGGAGCGAAGGCGTACGGGAAGGGGACGCTGGAAGTCACTTGCAACGACAAGGGCGAGTACGTCGTCTCCGCCGACGGAGAGCTGGGCGGTGGCCTGTATGCCAGCGCCGGTGGCTCCGTGGGGGCGCGGGCGAAGGTGGAGGGCGAGCTGACGGCGGGCTTCAACGGGAAGGTGGAGATGAAGTTCGCCTCGGCCGAGGAGGCGAAGCGCGCGGCGGACACGCTGGTGCGCATGTCGAGCCCCGCCGTGGCGGCGCTGAAGGGGGGCGCTCCTTCCGGGGCCGACCTCGAGTTCGCCGCGAAGCACATCTCCGCCGTCGAGGTGGGCGGCAACCAGGCGGCGCAGCTCGCCGCTGACGTGGGCCTGGGCGTGAAGAAGACCGCGGGCGCCAGCCTGTTCGCCGAGGGCGGCGTGAAGATGGAGTACGCGGCGCGCATCGAATTCGACGAGAACCGCAAGCCGTCGCTGGTCTTCAAGACGGAGATGTCCGGCCAGGTCGAGGCGGGCGGGGAGCTCGGGTTCAACAACACCAAGGGCCGCCGTGGTGAGCAGACCGGGGCGAACGGAGGCCTTCAGGCCGGGGCCAGCGTCAAGGGCTCCGTGACGACGGAGGCGAAGTTCGACCTCCCTCCGGGGTTGGACCCCATGAAGCTGGCGAAGGACCCGCTCGGGACGTTGAAGGAAGCGGGCCTGAAGGAGCTGAAGTCCCTGGAGACGAAGACCACGGTGAAGGTGCAGTCGGAGGGGACGGCGGGCAAGAACGGCGGCGGCCAGGAGGCGAAGCTGTCGGTGACGATGGAGGGCGACAAGCTCATGGACGGCAAGGCGCTCGACTTCGCGCTCCGGGGCCAGTTCGACAAGGCGCTGGAGTCGACGGGTGAGGCCGCGCAGGTGGATGCGACCATCCGGAGCTTCGACAAGACCGGCGTGGATGCTTCTCCCGAGCTGAAAATCATGGGCTTCGGCGGGAAGGCGACCCTCACCGCGGAGCGCACGGACATGGCCGACGTGCCCGCCTTCTCGTTCAAGGGGAACGGGAAGCAGGCCGGCGCCGCCCTTCGCGACTGGAAGCAGAGCGGCGGGGGGAACCCGCTGCAGAGCTCCCTGAACCAGCAGGTCTCCGTGGGCCGCTACCTCGGAGGCGTGCGCGGCTGACGCGGAAAGCGCGAGGGCTGGAGGGCGGCCCGCCGGTGCTCCATGCGCCAGCGGGCCGAGTGAGACGGAGCCTCCGTCGCGCTCAGGGCACGTACGCGATGCAGTCGATTTCCACGCGCAGGCCGTCGTCGGGGAGCGCGGACACCTGCACGGTGGTGCGCGCGGGGCGGTGTCCGGCGAAGACGCGCTCGTAGACGGCGTTCATGCGGGGAAACTCCTTCATGTCCACGAGGAAGACGCCGCAGCGCAGGACGTGCTGGAGGCTGGAGCCACCGGCCACGAGGATGCGCTCCAGGTTGCGCAGCACCTGCTCCGTCTGCGCTTCGATTCCCTCGGCCTGCTTGCCGGTGGCCGGGTCCCTGGCGGCCTGTCCGGAGATGAAGAGCAGTCGGTCCAACTGCATGCCGGGCGAGTACGGCCCCGCGGGCTTGGGCAGGTTGGGGGAGACGATGGGCTGGTGCTTCGCTGACGTCACGGGCTTCTCCTGGCGAAGAGAGGCCCAGGCATAGCGAAGGCGCGGGCGGGGCGCACCTCACGTGCCACCTCCACCGCGCACTGTGCGCTCCGCTGCACACGTGAGGAGGCTCCTGGCTGCACAGTCCCAGCAAAACCGCGTACCTGGCGCACTGGAGCGAGGAGGCACGGAGGTTGCGTTGGAGGGCTCCCGTCAGCGGTCACCCTCACGGAGCCCATCCATGCAAGTGGCGCGGAAGTCCTCCCCGGTAGCACGATCTGCGCGGCACCCCGGCGCGAGCGGTCTGCACTTCGAGCTGTTCTCCACCGCCGAGGCCCTCCCCGACGCGGACTGGAGCGCGGTGGTGGACGCCGGACACGTCTTCCTCCAGCCCACGTACCTGCGCGCGCTGGAGCGCAGCCGCCCCGAGCGCATGACGTTCTTCTACGCGCTCTTCCGTGAGCACGGCCGCCCCGTGGCCGTCGCCAGCTTCCAGTGCGTGGACTTCGGCATGGACGGCTTCGGGCCCAACTTGCTGCCGGAGGGCATGCCGCCCGAGGAGGCCCTGGGCGCGTCCTTCTTCGTGCGCGCCCAGCTCAAGCGCGTGCTGGAGCGCATGCGCGTGCGCGTCCTCGTGTGCGGCAACCTCTTCGTCTGCGGGCCGCACGGCTTCGCGCACCGGCTAGAGCTGGACGCGGAGCGCGCGTGGTCCGCGCTGGCCGAGGCGGTGGACGCCCTCCAGGCGCAGGAGCGCAACCTGACCTTCGTGCTGGTGAAGGACCTGGCGCCCGAGGCGCTCGGGGCCACGCGGGCCCTGGAACGGGCGGGGCTGGACCGCGTGCAGGTGGACCCCACCATGGTGCTCACCGTGCGCCCCACGTGGCACAGCTTCGATGACTACCTCGCGGACCTCACCACGAAGTACCGCGCCAATGCCCGCCGCTCGCGGCGCCAGCTCGCGGGCGTGGAGCGCCGGAGTCTGACGGCGGGAGAAATCGCCGACCTCGCGCCGCAGGTGGAAGCGCTGTACGGCGCCGTCCACCAGCGCTCGCGGCTGCGGCCCTCGCGCGTGAGCGCCTCCTACTTCGTGCACCTGAAGGAGTCGCTGGGCGCGGCCTTCGACTTCCTCGGCTACTTCGAGGGCGGGGAGCTGCGCGCCTTCAACTCTCGCCTGCGCGCCGGAGAGGAGTCGGAGAGCTACTACCTGGGCATCGACTACGCGCACAACGAGCGGCTCGCGCTCTACTTCAACGCGCTGCTGGACGACGTGGAGTTCGGCATCGTCACCGGCGCGAAGCGCATCCAGTTCGGCCGCACCTCGCTGGAGTGCAAGAGCGCGCTGGGCGCGGAGCCGCTGAGCCTCAACCTCTTCACCCGTCACCGCGAGCCGCTGCTGTACCCGCTGGCCCGCAGCCTCCTCCCGCTGGTGCAGCCGAAGTGGGCGGCCCGTCACCCGTTCAAGGAGCACAAGTGAGGTGCCCCCTGCCGGTGCCGCGGATGCCGCCGATGTGGACGGCCCTTCACCTCTTCAAGGAGCACAAGTGAGGAGCCCCCTGCCGGTGCCGCGGAGGCCGCCGATGTGGACGGCCCTTCACCTTTTCAAGGAGCACGCATGAAGCGCCACCTGCCAGTGCTGTTGATGTTGCTCGGGTTGGTGGCGACGCTGCTCATGCTGCGTCCGCTCGCCTCGGGAGCGCTGCCGGCGCTCGACCTGGTGCGCGGCTCGGGCCCGGCGGGCACGGTCCTCTTCTGCGCGGTGTACAGCGTGTCCACGCTGCTCCTGCTGCCCACCACGCCCTTCGCGCTCGTGGCGGGCGCGCTGTACGGGCCGTGGGGTGGAGGCGCGTTGTTGATGCTCCTCAGTCTCGGAGTGGACCTCGTGGCCTTCTCGCTCGCCCGCTTCGCGCGAGGCCCCTTCGAGCGCCTGCGACAGCGCTTCCCGGGGCTCGCGCGGCTGGACGCGGCGATGAAGGACGGCGGCTTCGGCGTGGTGTGCCTGCTGCGCCTCTCGCCGCTGGCGCCCTACGGAGTGCTCAACTACGCGCTGGGACTCACGCGGGTGAGTCCGGCCTCGTTCCTCGCGGGCACGCTGGTGGGGAGTCTTCCGGCCACGGTGCTCTTCCTCGTGCTGGGGCACGGCGCGGCGGGCATGGTGCAGGGCTCGGGCGGCGCGGCGGGGCTCTGGGTGACGGTGGCCCTCACCGCGCTGAGTGCCGTGGGCCTCACCGCGTGGGCGAAGCGCCGGCTCGCCGAGTCACCGGAGGTGACGGCCTGAAGGTGCCGGAGGTGACGTCCTGACGTCACCGCGCGGCGGGGCGCTGCGCCTGGACGGTCGCCTCCAGCCGGGACAGGCCCTGCTTCAGCTCCGCCATTTCGGCCTTCAGGGCATCCACCTCGGCCGTCTTCGCGCGCAGCTCCTGGGTGCGTCGCTCCAGCGCCTGGATGGCGGCCATGTTCACCCCGTCGATGTCGAGCAGGCCGATGCTCTTGTCATCCGTCCCCAGGCCGAAGGCCGCGCGGAAGTCCTGCGCGACGGGGCCCACGTGACGGACGCCCTGGCTCTCGTCCTTGTAGCGCCAGCTCTGGACGGGCATCCCGGCCACCTTCGCGAGGACCTCCTCCCCGTCGATGTGCTGGAAGGCCTCCTTCTGGTTCCGGTCCGACGTGCACGAGAACACGCCCGAGCCCGCGGGCAGATCGCACCCCGTGGTGAGCGTGGAGTTGGTCCTCAGCCGCACTCCGCCCGAGGCGCGCAGCATGAACTGGTTGCTGGCGGTGTTGGCGGCCACGGTGGTGGTCGACTGGTCTCCCCAGATGAACGCGCCGTCGAAGCCCCCCGTCGTCACCCGGTGCCCCAGGGCCATGCCGTAGTCCGAGTTCGCCGACACGCGGTAGCCGATGGCCACGGCGCCCTGGCCGCTGGCGACGTTGGTGTAGCCCTGGGCCACGGACGCGAAGCCGCTCGCGGTGGAGGAGGCGCCGGTGGTGAAGCCCACCGTCCCGCTGGCGACGTTGGTGGACCCGAAGCACACCGAGTCCGTGCCGCTCGCCGTGCACTGGTCACCGAAGGCAAAGGAGCCGTACGCGCTGGCCGTGGTCAGGTTGCCGCCCGCCCAGGAGTAGAAGCCCACGTTCGCGTCGTCCCACTGGGTGTCGGCATAGCCGACGCGAAACGCGGCCTTGTTCGGGTACCACATGAACCTGTACCCCTTGCCCGTCATGGGGATGGCTCCATTGCCCAGCTCGCCGCGCGCGACCAGGCCACCCGCGGAGTCCACGGTGAAGAGCGGGAAGCCGTTCCAGGTGGGAGTCGTCGCGGTGTTCTCGACGCGCAGCAGTGGCACCGGTGTCACGACCGCCGCCGTCGCTTCGACGCGCAGGTCCGCCTTCGTCGTCAGCCGGCCATTCGTGGTGCCCGTCCCTCCGACGGAGAACGAGGCGTCCTGTACGGTGCTCCCGTTCTGGATGTAGCTGCCGCTGCCCGGCAGGGGAAAACGGGGGTCGTTGAGCCGCGAGTCATTGCCCTGCACGGCGGCATTCTCTCCGCTCCCGTACTGGACGCTGAGGACGTTTCCGTCGAGCTGGAGTCCGCTCCCCACCGCCCACGTCTGGCCGGGCTCGCCCTTCGCTCCCGGAGGCCCCTGGGGGCCCTGGAGGCCCTCGGGGCCCTGGGCTCCATCGGCGCCCTCGGAGCCACAGCCTCCCGTGCTCACGGCGATGCATCCCAGCGCGGCCAACACTATTCCGACCTTCATGTGGGGTCTCCTCGGTTGCACAGCGGCGCGGGATGAACGGACAGCGCCCGAAATCTTCTCCGGGAGGGGTCCGGCACCCCGACGTGGACCCATCCCGGGCAGGGCAGGTGGTCGCCTCCACCACCCTGTCGCAGGAGCGCCTACGCGTCAGTTCTGAAGGCCGTCGGGTTTCGTGCAGACCGTCGGGGGTGGCGCCGCCGCCGGTATCGCCTGGACGACGTGCGTGCGTGCGGCGTGAGTTGACCCAGTCCCGTTCACACGGAGCGTGCAAATCCATCTTGGCCCCAGGACTTCAGAAGAGGGCTGCGATGGACGGGCTGCGAACGGGAGCGGTGGTGTTCCTGGCATGCGCGAGCGTGCTGGGAGCGAGCCCCACGTGGGCACAGGAGGCCGTGGAGGAGACCCCGGGCGAGGTGCTCTCGGAGGAGCAGCTGGAGGCGCTGCTCGACTCTCCCACCGCGCAGCCGGACAGCGCGGAAGGGGCCACGCCCTCCTTCGGGCCGGAGCAGCTCGCGCCGTACTTCGCGGAAGGCACGCTGGCGAAGGCGCGCGCGGAGTTCAACCGGGGCCGCTATCGGCGCGCGCGGGCGCTGCTCGCGCAGGAGAAGCCCACGCTGCCGGTGCGCTTCCTCCAGGCGCAGAGCGCCTTGCAGGCCCGGGACTTCACCGTCGCCGCGGACGAGTTCGCGGCGCTGGCTAACGACTACATCCCGCTCAGGGACCACTGCCTGTTCCGCGCGGCGCAGGCCAACGAGAAGGTGCGCCGGTGGGAGCTGGCCGTGGGTCAGTACCGGGACGTGAGCCCGGGTTCGCCGCTCTACCCGGTGGCGCGCTTCAGCCTGTCGAAGGTGCTCCAGCGCCGGGGAGACGTCGCCGGGGCGCTGGCCGCGCTGCAGGAGCTCATCGACAGCCGCCAGTCGCGCGGGCCGGACGCGCTCCGGATGAAGGCGCTGCTGGCCATCTGCGACCTGGCGCGAGTCCAGGGCCAGTACAACGTCGAGCACCGCGCGCTGCTGGAGGTCTGGGCCACGAGCCCGCTGTCGCGCGAGGCGCAACGCGCCGGTCAGCGGCTGAAGGGGCTGCCGCTGCCCACCAAGTGGCGGGTGCGCCGGGCCGAGGCGCTGGTGGAGCTGCACCGCAACCACTCGGGCATGGAGCTGCTGAATGGCGTGCTGCCCCACGTGCAGCTCCCCGACGAGCTGGCGTGCCGCGCGCACCTCACCTACGGCCGGGCGCTGCGCAAGGAGCGGCAGCACCGCCGGGCCATACAGGTGCTCACGTCGATGGTGGAGCAGTGCACCTCGCCGGAGCAGCGGCCGCAGGCGCTGTACGTGCTGGGCTACTCGCAGTCGGTGGTGGACCCGAAGTCGGCCATCACGACGTATGCGACGCTCGCGCGTGACTACCCCGAGCACGGGTACGCGGACGACGCGCTCTTCTTCTCGGCGTGGTTCCTCCAGCGCACGGGGGACACGGACGCGGCGATGGCGCGGTACGAGGAGACGGCCCGGCGCTACCCGTCCGGCAACTTCGCCTCGGAGGCGCTCTTCCGCGCCTTCTGGCTGCACACCCGCCGCCAGGAGCCCGAGGCCGCACTGGCCGCGCTGACGGCGGTGGAGAAGCTGCCCGAGGCGGCGCGCACGGACGAGGCGCTCTGGCGCGCGAGGTACTGGCACGCGCGGATGCTGGAGGGCGAGGCCACCAGGCCGGAGGCGATGGCCCGCTACGAGCACATCGCCATGGAGCGTCCCGCCGGCTGGTACGGGATGCTGGCCCGCTCGCGGCTGGCGCTGCTCGCTCCAGCGCGGGTGGCGCGCCTGCGTCCGTCTCTCGAAGGCGTGGGCGGCTCTGGCAGCGCGGGTGGTGCTGGCGAGGTGGTCGCGAGTGGTGCCGGTGCGCTCGCGCGCTCCACCGCCGCCGCCGGCAATTCGCTCGGGGCTGGTGGGCTCACGAGCTCCGCTCCGGTGTCCGGCATGGTGCCCGGCATCGCCGGTGTGCTCGGTGGGTCTGCCGCTGTGGCTGGCACCTTGCCGGGAATGGCCGGAGTGCGTGGCGGGTCTGCCACCGTGACTGGCACATGGTCCGGGGCCGTCGGAGGGTTGCGCGAGTCCTCCTCTGTGGCCGGCAAGCCCGGTGCGCCTGCGGGAATCATCGTCGCGGCCAGCAACTCCGGTGGGCCCATCGACGTGCTCACGCGGTCCGCCCCCGAGGAAGGCAAGCCCGTGTTGTCGAAGGGGACCCTCAACCTCGCGGCTTCCAAGTCTGTTGCCGCCACCGAGCCCGTCGAGCTCGGTGAGCCGGCCGAGGTCTGGCCGTTGGCTCCCGGTCCGCTCCAGCACGACGCGCGCTTCGCGGCGGGCGTGGAGTTGCTGCGTCTGGGCCTCCCCGGCGCGGTGGACGAGTTCCTCGCGGTGGATGGCCGCGTGCTGCCGGAAGCACCGGCGCGACTGCTGTACCAGACGGTGCTGCGCACCGGGCGTCGCAAGCTCGCGCGGCAGGTGGCGCGCTCGGCGCTGGGCCAGGAAATCCACGGCCCGCTGAGCGCGTCGACCCGGCCCATCTGGGAGGCCACCTGGCCCCGGGCCTACCGCGCGCTCATCGAGCGTTATGCGCGGGCCTCGCGCGTGGACCCGGACCTGTTGCAAGGGCTCATCCGCGAGGAGAGCCGCTTCAATCCCCGCGCGCGCTCCTCCACCGGAGCGCTGGGCCTGGCGCAGCTCATGCCGGCTACGGCGCGGCAGGTGGCGGACTCGCTGGATTTGCCCCCGGTGGGCGAAGCCGCCCTGCTCCAGCCCGCGGACAACGTGCGCCTGGGCGCAGCGTACCTGGGCCAGCTCCTCAAGCACTTCGGAGGCAACGTCGCGTATGCCGTGGCCGCCTACAACGCGGGCCCCGGAGCGGTGGAGCGCTGGCGCCACGCGCTGCCCCAGGCGGAGCTGGACGAGTGGGTGGAGCACATCGCGTTCGAGGAGACGCGCGGCTACGTGAAGAAGGTGCTCGGCAGCTACAGCGCCTACAAGCTCCTCTACGCCAATGAGCCCGCCGTCCTGCGCAACCTCCGCGTGGACGACGTCAGCGTGAGGTAGTGGCCGTCAGTGCTCCCGGTTCGCGAGGCCCGCGCGTCGGCGGGCCCCGCGAGGACGGCGCGCTAGAAGTTGAGGCCGCCGTCCACGTCGATGGTGCGGCCGTTGAAGTAGTCGCACTCGATGATGAACTTCACGGCCACCCAGATGTCCTCGGGCACGCCGATGCGGCCCACGGGGATGTTGGACACCAGGGCGTCACGGGCCTTCTGGTTCATGCCCTGCGTCATCGGCGTCTCAATCATGCCCGGGGCCACGGAGCCCACGCGGATGCCGAAGGGCGCGAACTCGCGCGACCAGGTGACGGTGTTGGCGGCCAGCGCGGCCTTCGCGGACACGTAGTTGGACTGGCCGCGGTTGCCGTGCCGGGCGATGGACGACATGTTGACGACGACGCCGCCCTTGGTGTCCGTCTCCGCCATCTTCGTCACGACCTCGCGCACCATCAGGGTGGCGCCGGTGAGGTTGACGCCGATGACGGCATTCCAGTCCGCGGTGGACAGCTTCTTCACCTGGCCCGTGGTCCGGTCCTTCTTCACCAGCAGCGCGTCGCGGAGGATGCCCGCGTTGTTGATGAGGCCGTTGAGGCCGCCCATGGCCCCGTGCGCCCAGGTGACGAAGGAGACGATGTCGTCCTCGGAGGACACGTCCAGCTTGCGGCGGTGGATGCCCGCTGGCAGCGCGGCGAGCCGCTCCTCGTTGACGTCACCCACCGCCACCTGGGCGCCGGCCTCCTGGAGGCGCTGCGCGAAGTGCGCGCCCATGCCCTGGGCGCCGCCGGTGACGATGATTTTGAGGTCCTTGAGCTGCATGTGTCTCTCTCCGGGATTGCGGCGGCGCGAAGCCCCGGGGGAGCCCGCGCCACCTGGAAAAGTGGGCGCAGGCTACGCAACCCCGGCCGCGCTGGCCAGCGGCGAGAGAATTGAAAACTGAATCATCCTTCAACTTCACTGAATGCAAAAGCGCCGCGCCACCCCGGAAGGCGGCGCGGCGCGGTGCTCTTTCGGCCTACATCGCCGCGGAAATCACGGCGCCCAGCCGGCGCATGCCCTCGGTAATCAGGTCGGGCGGGCGGTTGGAGTAGTTGAGGCGCATGAACTCCGGGCGCGGGTTGGTGGCGAAGAAGGGACTGCCGGGCACGAAGGCCACCTTCTGCTCAATCGCCTTGGGCAGGAGCGCGTCGCCGCTCAGGCCCTCGGGCAATTCCACCCACAGGAACATGCCGCCCTCGGGCGTCGTCCACTTCGTGCCGGCGGGCATGTGGAGCTTGAGCGCGTCCAGCATCGCGTTGGCGCGCTGGCCGTAGACGGGGCGCAGGGCGTCCAGGTGGGCGTTGTAGTCGAAGCGGGTGAGCAGCTTCGACACCGCGCGCTGGGCCAGCGTGGCGGTGTGCAGGTCCGTGGCCTGCTTGGCGATGGTGAGGCTGCGCACGAAGTCCTTCGGGCCCACCACCCAGGCGAGGCGCAGGCCCGGGGCGAGCGTCTTGGAGAAGGTGCCCAGCGACACCACCACGCCCTCGTCGTCGAACGCGGCCATGGACGGCAGGTGGTCGCCGGTGAATCGCAGCTCGCCGTACGGGTCGTCCTCGAGGATGAGGAAGCGGTACTTCTGCGCCAGCCGCACCAGCTCGCGCCGGCGCTCCAGCGAGAGGGTGGTGCCCTTGGGGTTCTGGAAGTTGGCGACCACGTACACCAGCTTGGGCCGGTGCGTGGCCAGCATGCGCTCCAGGTCATCGGTGCGCATGCCCTGGTCGTCGCTGCCCACGGTGGCGAACCGCGCCTCGTAGGAGCCGAACGTCTGCAGGGCCGCCAGGTAGCTGGGGCTCTCCACGATGACGAGGTCACCCGGGTCCAACAGCACCTTCGCCACCAGGTCGATGCCCTGCTGCGAGCCGCTGGTGATGAGCACCTGGTCCGTGGTGGCCACGCGGCCGCGCTTCTGGAGGTGGCCGCAAATCCACTCACGCAGGGGGCCGAAGCCCTCGGTGGTGCTGTACTGGAGCGCGGCGCGCCCCTCGGTGGCGAACACCTCGGCGTGCGCCTCGGCGATGGCGTCCAGGGGGAAGAGCTCCGGGGCCGGCAGGCCTCCCGCGAAGGAGAGGATGTCGGGCCGCTCGGCGATCTTCAGGATTTCGCGCACCGCGGACGTCTTCGTCCGGGCCATCCGCTGGGCCAGTCTCCAGACCGGCGGCGGGGGAAGGGGTGCGCTCATGGCGTCGGCGCTCATCTCTCACTCTCCTTTCAGAAGCTCGGGGGGGACACGCACGTGCGTGTCCTCCTTGATGGAAGACAGGACGATGGTGGTCTGCGTACGGGTGACACCGGCGATGGTGCGCAGCGTCTCCACGAGGAGCGAGTCGAGCGTCTTCGTGTTGGCCGTCTTGACCTTGAGGATGTACGAGTCCTGGCCGGCCACGCGGTGGCATTCCAGGATGTCGGGCAGCGAGAGCACCTTCTTCGCGAACCCCTCGAAGTACTTGGGGTGCTCGATGCTCACGCCGATGAATGCGGTGATGTCCTTGCCGAGCTTCGACGCGTCCACCCGCGCCGTGTAGCCGGTGATGACGCCGCGCTCCTCCAGCTTCCGGATGCGCTCGGCCACCGCCGGCTGCGACAGCCCCACCGAGCGCGACAGCTCCAGCTGGGTGGCGCGGCCGTCGCGCTGCAGCAGGTCGACGATGCGGATGTCGAGCTCGTCCAGGGGCATGGTTCGGAGGGACCTTATTTTTATAGGTCGTTCGAGGTTTCGGCAGTTAATTTAAATTTGATGTTCCAAGGATGCAACTGGAGGTTTCCGCCTCTGTTGCGGACTCCCCAGGACGGATTGCACGGGCGGTGCCATCGCGGGCACGTCACGTGGGACGGTCCGTGCGGGTTTTTCCGAGAGAAGTGGGAAGCAAATGCACCACCGCGGGCAGGAGGCCTGCCCTGCGGGGCGAAGTCGCCGCCGTGCGGTGTGCGCGAGTGGACAGCGGGCGAGGAGGCGGGGCGCTACTCGGCGGCGGCGTTGCGGTCCAGCTGGCGGACGGTGTGGCCCTGCTGCCGGAGGAGGGCGACGAGCCCCTTGGGCCCTACGACGTGGCCTGCGCCCACGACGACGAAGTGGGTGCTGGGCTGGGCGAGGAGGGCGTCCACGCCAGAGGCCATCTGCACGTTGCGCTCGAAGAAGATGCGCTCGTAGACGGGGAGGTAGGTGGGCTCGTTGGCGCCATCCAGCACCAGCGAGGCCATGCCGTCCGCGTCCCCGGCCTTCCACGCGGCGACGAGCTGGTCCAGGACGGTGCCGGGCGCGGTGGTGCGGCGGAGCTGGTCTCTGAGCATGAGGTCCTGGAGCTCGTCCGGGGTGCCGGCGAGCATGCGCAGCTGGCCTTCGGCGGTCTCCAGTTCAACGATGCTCTTTCCGGCGTCATGGGCGCGAGCGAGGAAGGCGCGGTCGATGCCCTCGCCCTGTTTGTAGCCGGCCTGCTGCAGCTCGGTGACGCTGAGGACCATGCCGACGAGCCAGGGGCGCAGGGGCTCCAGGTTGGAGACGGGCAGGCCCATGCGCTGGGCGGCGCGGCCGAGCAGCGTCATGGTGATGGGGTCCAGCCGCTGGGACAGGCGCTGGCCGTCGGGGAGCCGGCCGAGCTCCAGCGCGAGCTTCTGCATGGCGGCGGGGTCGACCTTGTTCACGTCGACCTCGACGACGAGGGCGTCGGACTTCGCGAAGGCGGCCTCCATGGACGGGGGGAGGGCGAGCTCGCCCGTCTTGCCCATGTGGATGGAGCCGACGAGGTAGGCGGTGCCGCCGCGCCCGTGGCCGTCCTTCACCTCCCAGAGGAAGGCGTGCCCGGTGTCGACGGGGACGTACGGCTTCGGCGGGGGCGTGGAGGCGCAGCCCACACCGAGCAGCGCGGTGAGGAGCAGGGAGGGCAGCAGGGACAGGCGCTTCATGGGGCGCATCGAATCATCGGCGCGCGTGCGGAGTCGAGGTCCCTGGAGTGCGCGTCAGAGAATCACGCCGGGGAGGGTGTCGAGGACGGCGCGGATGGCTTCCTGGGTGGTGCCAGTACGCTTCGCCACGGCGGGGGCGAAGTACGTCACGGCGGCGGTCTCCGGCGGGCCTTCCACGAAGGACTCCACGGTGATGCGCATGGTGCCGGGCCACTGGATGGCGAGCAGCTCGTCCTTGCGGCGCACGGGGTCGAGCAGGGTGAAGCAGGGCCAGGAGGGGAACTTCAGGGTGCGGGAGTCACATTGGAGAAAGCGACACGCCTCCAGCCGTGCCCCAGTGAAGTCGCAGTCCTCGATTCCGCCAATCTGGTCCGCTTCTTCATCAGGCCAGCGCCCGAAATCGCACCCGCTCAGGGTGCCTGTGAATCGGCAGCCTTTCAGATGTGCATGGTCCCAGGAGAAGCCCTTCAGCTCTTTCCTTGCGTCAATCGTACAGTCGATGAGCCGTGTCTTGCTGACCACCAGCGCTCTCGCGGGCACCTTCAGGATGAGGGTGCAATTTCGCAAGGTCAGGTGGTGCCCCAGGTAATAGAGCTCGGTCTTGCTATCGAGCTCCATCCGCTCACCTGTGATTTCCTGGTCGCTGAACTGAATCATGGCGCGTTGAGGGGCACTGTTCTCAGAAGGTGACCATCCGGAAGAAGAAGTTCGCCATGCGCTGGCCATGCAGGGCCAGGTTCGAGTCCGTCCCTGAGAGAATCTCGTATCTGTAGCCTGTGGTCGGGTCAATCGCATCGACTCCCCTCGGATTCCACCTCAAGTTCTTGAACTCGTTCTTGAGCTGTTGCTCCACGAAGCGGCCTCGTGCCTGTCGCTCGAGCAGTCGCGCGAGCCAGTGGTCGCCTTGGGCAGCGGCTTTCCTGATGGCTTCTTGCTCTTGGGGCTTTGGGCCTCTTGAGCTCCACCGCTGTGCCGCACGGGTCGCCGCCGCCTGGAGTTGGTCTCCCACCGGGTCCGCCGTCGGGATGTCCTTGAGCGGCTTGTTCGCGGGCACGTGCCAGCGCTGGCCGCCAGTGAGCACCTGCCGGTTGCCGCCCTGATGCCGGACGATGGTGGTGACCGCAGTCTCCGCCTCCGCTGCCGCCGCGCCCGCCCGGCTTCCCGGGCTCTTCATCAGGACGGAGAAGGTGCCCTCGGACGAGGCGGCCACCGACTCCACCTCGGCCACCGCCGCGAGCCGGAGTCCTCCCTGGGCTTCGGCCTGCACCGCTGCCTGCGTGAAGCCGGGCAGCTTCGGCATCAGCTTCGCCAGCTTCGGCACCGCGCCACCGAGGGCCGCCGTGGCCACCATCACCAGCACGCGCGCGGTGTTCTCGCCCATTATTCGGCCGAACTGCTCTCCGGCTTCGCTCAGCTCGTCGAAGGTGGAGGCCCGGTCGGCGTCCTCCACCAGGCGCACCCAGCCACGCATCAGGCTCCACAGCGTGTCCACGCCCAGCCAGCCCAGCAGCAGCACCGTCATTCCCGCCGCGATGCTCTTGGAGAGCGGGTCGGGCAGTGCCCACAGCAGCAGGTAGACGACGGCCGTCCACACCAGCAGGGACAGGACGGCGGAAGGCTGCACCATGCCCTTGAGGGCCTGAGTCGTCTCCACCAGCACGGAACCGAGTGAAATCGCCAGGGCCAGCGCGTACCTGTCGTCACCGCGCACGGTGGGCCCGTCCACCAACAGGCGCAGGCAGTCACCGCCGCCTTGGGTGCGCTGGCACCAGCGCAGGTACTCGCGCGTCAGGTCCACTTCGGCCTGCGACGTCGCGGCGCTCACGTTCACGGGGGCCAGGCGGATGACACGTTCGCCGGCGACTCGCGCCTGGGCCTCACGCGTCTCCGCGAACAACCGCCGGGCCTCCGCTTGAGGCTGCGCCACGGGACGTGCCTCGCGGGCCAGTCTCGCCAGCGCCTCGGTGAAGTCGTCCTCGTCCACCTCTACCGGCTCGCCCGACACCGTGCGCGGAGAGAAGATGCTCAGCCCGTACCGTGCCGCACCGGCTCCCACCTCACCGTCATCCTCCGAGGCACGCGTGACTCGAGGCACACCACTGCAAGCGGTCAGCAGCATCAGCAGGACGGCGCCAACCTGACGGAGCGTCATGGGGATTTTCTGGACGTGAGGCGTGAGTGTTGAGCGGCATGCGCCACCAGCCCACCCGTGGAGTCGAGGTGCCCGGAGTACGGGTGCGGCGTCAGAGAATCACGCCGGGGAGGGTATCGAGGACGGCGCGGATGGCTTCCGGGGTGGTGCCAGTACGCTTCGCCACGGTGGGGGCGAAGTACGTCACGGCGGCGGTCTCCGGCGGGCCTTCCACGAAGGACTCCACGGTGATGCGCATGGTGCCGGGCCACTGGAGGGCGAGCAGCTCGTCCTTGCGGCGCACGGGGTCGAGCAAGGTGAAGCAGGGCCAGGAGGGGAACTTCAGGGTGCGGGCGTCACAGCCCATGAAAACGCATGCCTCCAGCCGGGCCTCGCTGAAGTCACAGTCCTCGATGCCACCGAGCTCGGGTTCCCTGGCATAGGGCCAGCGGCCGAACTCACAGCCGCTGAAGGCCCCCGAGAATCTGCAGCCCTTCAAGATGGCGCTGTGCCAGCGGTAGCCCTTCAGCTCCCGCTTTGCCTCGATGGTGCAGTTGATGAGCTGGGCCTTGCTGATGACCAGGGCTTTTGCAGGCACGCGGATGACAAGGGTGCAGTCCCTCAGGGACAGGTCGTGCCCCAGGTAATAGAGCTCGGTCTTGCTATCGAGCTCCAAGCGTTCACCTGCGATTTCCCGGTCGCTGAACTGAATCATGGGTCACCGGCTGCCGGTCGACTCAGAAGGTGATCATGCGGAAGAGGACGCCCGCCATGCGCTGGCCATGAAGTGCCAGGTTCGAAACCGTGCCGGAGAGAATCTCGTACCTGTAGCCCGTCACAGGGTCAATTGCATCGACTCCGGTCCTGTTCCACTTCAGTCCCCGGAACTGTTCGTTCAGTTGGCTCTCCACGAAGCGACCTCGGGCCTGTCGCTCCAGAAGACGTGCCAGCCAGTGGTCTCCTTGTGCGGTGGCCTGCCTGATGGCTTCACGCTCTTGCGCCCTGAGCATGTGGGGGCCCCATTCCTCGGAGATACGGGTCGCCGCCGCCTGGAGTTGGTCTCCCACCGGGTCCGCCGTCGGGATGTCCTTGAGCGGCTTGTTCGCGGGCACGTGCCAGCGCTGGCCGCCAGTGAGCACCTGCCGGTTGCCGCCCTGGTGCCGGATGATGGTGGTGGCTGCGGCCTCTGACTCCGCGGCCGCCGCGCCCGCCCGGCTTCCCGGGCTCTTCATCAAGACGGAGAAGGTGCCCTCGGACGAGGCGGCCACCGACTCCACCTCGGCCACCGACGCGAGTCGGAGTCCTCCCTGTGCCTCGGCCTGCACCGCTGCCTGCGTGAAGCCGGGCAGCTTCGGCATCAGCTTCGTCAACTTGGGCACAGCGCCACCGAGGGCGGCAGTGGCCACCATCACCAGTACGCGCGCGGTGTTCTCGCCCATCACCCGGCCGAACTTCTCTCCGGCCTCGCTCAGCTCGTCGAAGGTGGAGGCCCGGTCGGCGTCCTCCACCAGCCGCACCCAGCCGCGCATCAGGCTCCACAGGGTGTCCACGCCCAGCCAGCCCAGCAGCAGCACCGTCATCCCCGCTGCGATGCTCTTGGAGAGTGGGTCGGGCAGTGCCCACAGCAGCAGGTAGACGACCGCCGTCCACACCAGCAGGGCCAGGACGGCGGAAGGCTGCACCATGCCCTTGAGGGCCTGAGTCGTCTCCGCCATGACCGAGCCCAATGAAATCGCCAGGGCCAGCGCGTACCTGTCGTCACCGCGCACGGTGGGCCCGTCCACCAGCAGGCGCAGGCAGTCACCGCCGCCTTGCGTGCGCTGGCACCAGCGCAGGTACTCGCGCGTCAGCTCCGCTTCGGCCCGCGACGCGGTGCCACTCACGTTCACCGGTGCCAGGCGGATGACACGCTCGCCCCGTGCCTGGGCCTCACGCGTCTCCGCGAACAACTGTCGGGCCTCTGCCTGGGGCTGCGCCACGGGACGTGCCTCGCGGGCCAGTCTCGCCACTGCCTCCGTGAAGTCGTCCTCGTTCACCTCCACCGGCTCGCCCGACACCGTGCGCGGAGAGAAGACGCTCAGCCCGTACCGTGCCGCACCGGCTCCCACCGCACCGTCATCCGCCGAGGCACGCGTGACTCGAGGTACGCCACTGCAAGCGGTCAGCAGCATCAGCAGGACGGCGCCAGCCTGACGGAGCGGCATGGGGAACCCTCGGACCCAAAGAGGGTTCCACGTTATGCGGGGATGCTGCGCTGGTGCATGGAACACGCGTCCCGTCTCACCGCCGATCACCCACCGACAACCTCACCGTGACACTGGCGCGCCGTGCTCCACTGCCCACAGCATGCGGCCCATGGAGGAACACTTCCTGCTGCTCCCCGAAGCCCTCCCGTCCACGGCGGTGACGGGCCTCCAGGCTCCTGCCCTGGCGGAGCTGCGGCTGGAGCTGGAGCGTGCGGGAAGGCTCTCCGTCCACGAGGTGCGCGGCCTGCGCCTGGCCGAGGAACGCCGCAAGTCCGGAGGCTGCGTACTGTGGGCCTTCCCCAGCCTCGCGGACGCCCTCGTCTGCTGTCAGGACGGCCCCATCGACCCACGCTTCCTCACCCAGGGCCCACCGCCCATGCACATCGCTCGCGTGGTGGGCGAGCGGCTCCTGGCGGACACGCGCTTCATCCGCGCCGCGCCAGGCTCCATCGCCACCGAGGTGCCCCGCCTCCTCCCCGTGCGGCAGCAGGCCTGGCTCCGGCACGCCTCCTACGCGCAGGAGCAGTGGCTCCTCGCGCTCTCCGCGAAGGAGCTGGCCCAGGCTCCGCGCCTTTCACCCCAGCGCGCCCTGGAGTCAGCGCTCGAAGTCACCCTGCGCGCGACGAAGGAGCGCACCGAGCGTGAGCGCCTCAAGCGCCTGCCGAGGGCGCTCGACGCCTGGCGCCCGGACGCGCTCCAGTCCTTCGCCCCCCTGCGCGAGCACGCCGCCGCCACGTTCCTCACACGCTGACCGGGTGGGCGAAGACCTGGGCCGTCGCTTCTGTCCGGAGGCGCACACGAGGCTGGAGTGACGGAGCAGGTCTCCTACAAAGGCCCCGTTCAGGGGACCCGGGCGAGCGGCTATGCTCCAGCGCTCTTCGCGGCCTTCGAAGCGACAGGCCCGGTGCGGTGACTCCTGGTACCCAACTTCCGCCACCTGCCCGACGAGCGAATCCTCGAGCTGCACGACGTCGCGCTCAACTGCGACCTGGCGGGGCAGGGCACCCAGCTGGCGCTCCTGGAAGGAATCGACCCCGGGTGTGTCGCCTCGATTCCGGTGGGCGTGTCTCCGGCGGCCACGCTGATGGCGACGCTCTTCCGCTTCAACGGCATCGAGCGACTCGCGGATGGGTCGGTTCCCCTGATGCAGTGGCTGCAGCGCGCCTGGCAGCTCAGTCGCGCGCTGCAGGTGGCCGAGCACTTCCAGCGCTGCCTCCAGGAGCTCTCCAGCGGGCCCGCGCGCGTCGCCCGGGGAGACACGCCTCCCCGGGATGCCCGGCTGAGCGAGGAGCTTCGTCTCCTCCACGAACAGCGAGCGGCGGCGCTGGGGCGAGGCGAGGACACGGGCGCCCTGCTCGAAGCCATCCGCCGCCTCAAGCGCCGCGCGGCGACGGGCGTGGAGCTCCAGCCGGGAGACCTCCTGGGGGATGGGCGCTACCAGCTCCTGGAGCTGCTCGGCTCGGGCGGATATGGCGCCGTCTGGGAGGCCTGGGACCATGGCCGCGAGCGCTACGTGGCCATCAAGGTCCTGCACGGGCATCTCGTGAGGGAGCCGACCCGCGTGGACCGCTTCTTCCGCGGCGCGGAGAAGATGTCCCAGCTCTCGCACCCGAACATCGTGAAGGTGCTGCTCAAGAAGGGAGAGGAGCAGCGGGACGACGGAGCCCGCCACCTCTACTACGTGATGGAGCTGCTGAAGGGCGGCGACTTCAAGCAGCGCGCCCCTTCCGGGGAGCAGGCGGTGCTGGGCATCGCGCTGGCGGTCTGCGACGCGCTCGCCTTCGCGCACCAGCACAAGCTGCTCCACCGCGACGTGTCGCCCGACAACATCCTCCTGGACGAGGCGGGCGTGGCGCACCTGTCGGACTTCGACCTGGTGCGCGCCGAGGACACCACGGCGGCGACGCACGAGGGCCGGATGATGGGCAAGTACGGCTTCGCCGCGCCCGAGGTGCTGGACGGCAGGGCCGAGCCGGATGCGCGCGCCGACGTGTACTCGCTGGGGATGACCCTCCTCTTCACGCTCAACGGGGGCCACCTCCCGCCGTCCGGCGTCGCCCGAGAGCCGGTCATCCACGGGCTGAAGTGCTCGGCCCTGCTGAGGGAGGTCCTCCTGGGCGCCACGTGGGATGCCGTGGAGAAGCGGCACGCGGACATGGGCGCGTTCAGGAAGGCGCTGGAGCGCGTGCGCGACTCCAGGGGGCCCGCGCGGCTCGCCGGCTGGGCGAGGATGGGGGCTCGGAGGCATGGGCGCGCATTCGGCCGGTATTCCGTCGCCGTCACGCTCACAGCCGTCGTCCTCATGCTGCTGCCCCTGGCCGCTCCCGTGCGGGAAGGCCTCCTCCGGCTCGCGAGTGACGCCCCGCCGAAAACAGGAGAAGGCCCGAGCGAACCGGACGGCGCCACCTCCGCCTGGGACAGCCTCCCGCCCGGCATGAAGGACGCACCCCAGGTGGCCGCCAGGCTGCTCATCGGAGACCGGATGTTCGCCACCGCCTTCTTCGTCACGGCCCGGGGCCACCTCGTGACGGCGAGCAACGTCTTCGACGAGGGCCGCTCCAGGGAGCGCGCGCAGATCGAGCTCCTGGACGGGATGCGGTACGACGTCCAGCGCATCGACGTGGACGAGAAGCTCGGGCTGGCGCTCCTGAAGGCCGACCTGCGCCCCGACCGCTTCGCCTCCTGGGCCTCCGTCATGGAGGGAAGGCCCATCCTCGTGGAGGGACTCCAGCTGCGTCAGCTGCCCAGATACCCGGGCAGGGTGGAGTCGCGGTTGACGCGCTTCGTGGGGCGGGTCCTCCCCTCCGTGGAGGCCCCGGATGGCAGGTTCCTCATCGAGGTCGAGCGCAATGACGGGACGCTGGGGGGAGGGCCCGTCCTCGACGAAGCAGGCTCCGTCATGGGGCTCGTCCACAGCGGCTTCGCGCCCACGGACAAGAGTCGGAGCAGGAAGCTGTGCATTCCCGCCTCCACCATCCGTGACTACGTGGACCGGGTCCTCAATGGGTCCGGTAAGACCGACTCTGGTCCCTGAGCCCCGCCCGTGCTCTCATCGCATTCCACTGCCAGCGCTGACGCTCCGCGTTGCGCCAATTTCATGACGCGCGGAGCCAAGTTCCGCGCTTTGACAAGCCCATCAGCCGGGTGCTACCGCTAGGTGAAACATGAATCGCCCTTCAACTTCTCCAGACCGCACCGGACCCGTGACGCCCAGAGGGCAACGGACGCGTGCGAAGCTGCTGAAGGCCGCCGAGTCGGTCTTCGGGGAGAAGGGTTATGAGCGTGCCTCCATCGCCGACATCACCCGCAAGGGCGGCGTGGCGCTGGGCACCTTCTACGTCTACTTCCCGGACAAGCAGTCCATCTTCGTCGAAGTGGTGGACGAGCTGGGCACGCGCCTGCGCCGCCTCATCGCCGAGTCCACCGCCGCCTGCACCGGCCGCGTCGACGTGGAGCGCGAGGGCCTGCGCACCTTCTTCCAGTTCGTCCGCCAGCACCCCAACCTCTACCGCGTGGTGCGCCAGGCCGAGTTCGTCGACGCCGCCTGCTACCGCCGCTACTACGACCGCTTCGCCAAGGGCTACGTCACCGGCCTCACCCGCGCCATGGAGGACGGCGAGGTGCGCCGCATGGACCCGGAGGCGCTCGCCTACTGCCTGATGGGCATCGGCGACTTCCTCGGCATGCGCTGGGTGCTCTGGGAGGAGGACCCGGGCCTGGAGCGTGTGCTCGACACCGCCATGAGCCTCATCCAGCACGGCATCGACACCCGTGCTCCCGTCGCGCGCAACACCGTGAAGGCGGCCTCCGCCGCCTCGAAGAAACCGAAGAAGAACACCCTGCGCCCCACGCGCCGTCCCGCGCGCGGCGCCCGGAGCTGAAGAACACCCGCCATGCGATACGCCCAGATTCTGGCCACCGGCCGCTACGTCCCCGAGAAGGTCCTCACCAACGCCGACATCGAGAACATCCTCGGCGAGAAGGTGGACGAGTGGCTCCAGCAGAACGTGGGTATCAAGCAGCGCCACGTCATGGCGGACGACCAGGCCACCAGTGACCTCTGCGTCGCCGCCGCCCGCCAGGCGCTGGAGCGCTCCGGCACGAAGCCGGAGGAGCTGGACCTCATCGTCATCGCCACCGACACGCCGGACTACCTCAGCCCCGCCACCGCCTCCGTGGTGCAGGCCAAGCTGGGTGCTCCCAATGCCGGCACGTATGACCTCAACTGCGCCTGCGCGGGCTGGGTGACGGCGCTGGACGTGGCTTCGAAGACGATTGCCGCGGATGACAGCTACCGCCGCATCCTCGTCGTCGGCGCGTACGGCATGACGCGCTATGTGAATTGGAAGGACAAGAAGACCTGCACCCTGTTCGCGGACGGTGCGGGCGCGGTGGTGCTGGGCGCGGGCGAGAAGCCCGGCTTCATGGGCGCGAAGCTCCTGGCCAACGGCGAGTACCACGACGCGCTCGGCATCTACACCGGCGGCACCCACCGCCCGGCCACCCCCGAGACGCTGCTGCTCACCAACGGCAAGCCCTCGGTGCAGTTCGTCCGCAAGTTCCCGGCGACGTTCAACACCGAGCGCTGGCCCATGCTGCTGGACCAGCTCCTCAAGCGGCAGAACCAGACGCTGGACGACGTGAAGCTCTTCGTCTTCACCCAGCTCAACCTGCGCACGATTGAGGCCACCATGAAGGCGCTCGACCAGCCCATGGAGAAGGCCCACTACACCATGGACAAGTGGGGCTACACGGGCTCGGCCTGCATCCCCATGACGCTCGACGACGCGGTGGTGCAGGGCAAGGTGCGGCGTGGGGACCTGGTGGCCTTCTGTGCCAGCGGCGGCGGCCTCGCCATGGCCTCCGCCCTCTATCGTTGGACGGCCTGAGCCGGATGTCTGGGGAGGGGACGCGCATGTTCATCGGAGACTGGATGGGCCGGGGCGCCCTGTACTGGCCCGACAACGTGGCGGTGGTGGACACCGCGAAGGGTGAGGCCGGCCGCTTCACCTACCGCGCCCTCAACGCCCGCGCCGAGGCCCTGGGCGCCTGGCTGCGCGACGTGGCCGGGGTGAAGCGCGGCGACCGCGTGGGGCTCGTGGCCCACAACGGCGTGGAGTACCTGGACGCGCTCTTCGCCTGCGGGAAGATTGGCGCCATCTTCGTCCCCTACAACTGGCGCCTGCACGCCGCCGAGCTGACCGACCTGGTCCGCTCCATCCGCCCGCGCGTGCTCCTCTTCGGTGACGACTTCCGCGACGGCGTCGCCCAGGTGCGCGAGCGCATCGGCGACTCCGTGCGCCTCGTGTCCCTGGAGTCGCATGGGCTGCCCGGGGCGGACGCGTACGCGACGGCGCTGGCGCACGTGCCCGCCTCGCCGGTGACGAACGACAATGTCGCGGAGGAGGACATCCTCTGCCTGCTCTTCACCGGTGGCACCACCGGCCGCTCCAAGGGTGCGCGCGTCAGCTACCGCATGGTGGCGTGGAACACGCTCAACACGCTGGTGCACGAGGTGCTCCCCGGCGACGTCACGGTGACGCACACGCCCATGTTCCACACGGGCGGGCTGCTCGTGTACACGGTGCCGCTGCTGACCGTGGGTGGCACCGTCGTCATCATGCGCCGGTGGGACCCGGAGGCGCTGCTGGACCTCATCCCCCGCGAGAAGGTGACGCTCTTCTTCGCGGTGCCCACGCAGTACCAGCAGCTCCAGGAGTCGCCGCGCTTCAAGTCCACCAGCTTCTCCACCGTGCGCTTCATGACCAGCGGCGGCGCGGCCCTGCCGGTGCCCCTCATCCAGGCGTGGCAGGCGGTGCACCCGGTGCCCTTCAAGCAGGGCTTCGGCATGACGGAGTTCGGCCCCGGCCTGTTCAGCATGGGCCCCGAGTTCGCCGTGTCCAAGGCGGGCTCCATCGGCCGGCCCAACTACTTCATCGCCGCGAAGCTGGTGGACGATGACGGCCGCGAGGTGCCCGTGGGCGAGGTGGGCGAGCTGGTGCTCAAGGGCCCGTCCATGTGCTCGGGCTACTTCGAGGACGAGGCCGCCACGCGCGAGGCCATCGACGCGGACGGCTGGCTCCACACCGGCGACCTGGCGCGCCGCGACTCGGACGGCTTCTTCTTCATCGCGGGCCGCAAGAAGGACATGTTCATCTCCGGTGGGGAGAACGTGTACCCGCTGGAGCTGGAGTCCGCGCTCTACGAGCACCCCGCCGTGGGCCAGTGCGCGGTGGTGGGCGTGCCCGATGCGAAGTGGGGCGAGGTTGGCCGGGCCTTCGTGGTGCTGAAGCCGGGGGAGCAGGCCTCCTCCGACGCGCTGCTGGAGCACCTGCGCGGCCGGGTGGCGCGTTTCAAGGTGCCCAAGCGGGTGGACGTGGTGGAGCGCCTGCCGATTTCCGCGGCGGGGAAGATTCTCAAGCGCGAGCTGCGCGAGGCGGCCATCGCCGCCGACGGCGAAGCCCGCTGAATGCAGGTGTCGGGAGGGCCCCACGCTGGCGGCCCTCTCCTATCGACTGTCACGTCATCCCGGCGGTGCCGCCGGAGGAAGAGGAGCAACCCCATGAAGAAGCAGATTCTGTCGGCGGTGGTGCTGTGCGCGCTGGGCTTCGCTGGCTGCGGTGAGGACGACCCCGTCGTCGACCCGCCGGACAACACGCCCAAGCTGGACAGCCAGGCCAACATCCTCGCGTTCCTCGACGGCAAGTCGCTGCAGATGACCGGGGCCAACATCCCCAGCCACCCGAATGGCTACAACGAGGACATCGACTACGGCGCCGCCACCCAGTGCTACAAGAGCGTCACCATGAGCGTGGCCGGTGGCAACTTCAAGGTCGACAGCATCCCCGGCACCATCGAGGGCTCGCCGGGCGTCGGTCAGCCGGGCGGCACCTGCAACCATGACCTGGCGAAGAACCCGCTGTCCTTCACCTCCACCACGCTCGTCATGGAGAACGTGGCGGCGGACGGCAGCTGCTTCGACGTGACGTTCAACTTCCCGGGCGGCCTCGTGCAGGAGGGCCGTGGTGGCTTCTCCGCGGACCGCAAGCAGCTGAAGCTGGAGCTCTTCTTCAAGGGCCAGGCCACGGGCAGCAAGTGCGCCAACGGCGCGGTGGGCGCCGACGGCACGGTGACGCTGAACAAGGCGCCGTTCTCCGGCAACGCGGTGCAGACCTACGTCCTCCCGTAGGTCGTACTCCCTCCGTCCCGGCAGGAGGGCGTGCTCCTCTCTCCTTCCGGTGACGGGCCGGGTGGGCGCCCTGCATGGGGGTCATCCCGGTGGTGGTGGTCTGGAGTACCGCCGCACCGCCCGTCCCCTCCTCCTGGCGAGGTATGAAGGGCCCCGGCGCACGCATCCGCAGCACGCACGATGACATCTGAGCCCGGTGAGCCCGGGGCGCCCCCTGCTCGGGGCCGAGGTGGATATGACGGGTAGGTGGCTTGAAGCACGCGCCCTGCGGCGCGGCGCGGTGGCGCTCGCGCTGGGGCTCGCGGGACTGGCACTGCCAGCGGCCGCGCAGAGCACGCCGGTCCCCGGCCTCTATTACGGCGACTGGCTGGAGGAGAAGGACCGCGACGAGGACGCGAAGCCTCGCGAGTTCATCCTCATCAACTACTTCTTCACGCGCCTGTCGCTGACGAACCAGGTGGGTGACCCGGCCGGCCTCCGCGGCGTGGCGCTGGGCCCCATCGGCTCACCCGTCGGCAGCGTGGTGGGCGTGGAGCCCGGGCGCTCGGCGTACTTCGTCGAGCAGCGCTGGATTCCCGTCATCGAGTACAGCCCCTACTTCGTCGACGGGCTGGCCTCGTTCCGCGCGCAGTTCGAGGTGGACTTCCTCTGGGGCCGCTCGGCCAACACCATTGGCCAGAACGAGGGCGGCGGCTTCAATGCCGACCAGGTCAACATCCAGACGAAGAACGTCAACGTCGCCATCTACCCGACGCGCATCCCCGCACAGCTCACGCTGCTCATCGGCACGCAGCCCGTCTACGACACCCCGTTCGACCCGACGCGCACGCCGCTGTCGGACATCGTCCGCACCGGCTACAAGCTGGCCTTCCTCGGCAGCGACGCCACCGGCCTGTCCCTCTTCAGCAGCTACAAGGGCCAGGCGCGCCTGACGCTGCTGCCGCTGGGCAGCGCGCAGTCGGACCGCGCGGAGCAGAACGACCCCCGGCTGAAGTACATCTGGCTGGCCATGGCGGACTACGTCTACCCGGTCCGGCCCAACACCAACGTGGGTCTGTCGTTCTGGTACCTCAACGACAACACCAAGGGCGACGCGTATGCGTTCGAGGGCCTGGTGAAGAGCGGCCCGTCCTCCACCGGCCTCCCCGGCTTCGTGGGCACGGCGCGCTTTCCGATTGAGCGCCCCACCGGCGACGTGGTCTGGGTGGGCGCGCACTTCAACCACAACATCGACTTGCGCAACGGCCGGCTCGGCGCGTCCGGCTTCGTCATGTACAACGGCGGCAAGTACACCAGCGACGACCCGGAGACGTCGGTGCTGGACTCGCTCAGCATCTCCGGCCTCTCCGCCAACCTGGAGCTGATGTACCAGTGGGGCCGCGGGCCCGCGGACCTGCTCACGCTGGAGGGCATGTTCACCACCGGCGACAGCAACACGCAGGACGAGCGCTACACCGGCGCCTTCACCCTCAACCAGTACGGCATCCCCGGCGCGGTGTGGTTCAACCACAAGATGCTCATCCTGTTCCCCTTCACCAGCACCGTGAACAACTACACGGGCGCGGTGTCGGACATCTCCAACCAGGGCTACGGCCTGCGCGCCGGCATGGCCACGGCGGCGTGGGACATCGTCCCCAACAAGCTCAACCTCAAGGTGGGCACGGGCATCGCCAACACGGGCGCCACGCCCACGCGGTGGAACCCGGAGGTGCGGCGCGGGCGCTTCATCGGCACCGAGGTGAACGCGGAGCTGCGCTACCACATCCGCTATCTCATGACGGCCGGCCTGCACGCCGGCTACCTCATCCGCGGCAGCTTCTACGACGGTGCTCCCACCGTGCGGAGCAACCCGTGGGCGGCCTTCACCACCTTCACCTGGTACGCGTTCTGACCATGAGCACCTCCCGCGCCTTCACCGCCCTGCTCCTCGCGGCGGGGTTGTCCTCCGCTGGCTGCGTGCGCTCGTTCGCCGGCCAGTCCGCCATCTCCTTCCAGGACCTGGACTACACCGCCGAGGGCACGAAGCAGCCCTGGCCCGTGCAGCGGATGCCGCTGCCGCGCACCGCCGCGCAGTACGGCATGCCCACCGTGCCCGAAGTGGCCTACGTGGACATGCCCGGCGCTTCGCCGGACGCGAAGACGGTCATCTTCGTCCACGGCCTGGGCTCGTACCTGAAGTTCTGGCGCTCGCAGCTCGACGCCTTCCACCAGCAGGGCTACCACGTCGTCGCGGTGGACCTGCCGGGCTTCGGCAAGTCCGACAAGCCGGGCACCTTCCCGTACACCATGGAGGCCATGGCCGACGTGGTGCTCGAGGTGGCGGACGCGCTGCGCGTGGAGAAGCCGATTCTGGCCGGGCACTCCATGGGCGGGCAGACGTCGCTCTCCTACGCCATCCGCTACCCGGAGCGCCTGAGCGCGCTGGTGCTGGTGTCGCCCGCGGGCTTCGAGAAGTTCTCCTGGAAGGAGAAGGCCTGGTTCGAGCGGGTGATGAGCACGGAGTTCATCAAGGGCGCGCCGGAGTCCGCCATCTGGGGCAGCGTGCGCCAGGGCAACTTCATGAACTGGCGGCCGGAGCTGGAGTGGCTGGTCGAGGAGCGCGTCCGGGTGGCGAAGTCGCCCGAGTTCGACGCGTACGCCTACGCCAACGTGCGCACGGTGAAGGGCCTGGCGCACAACGACTTCGTGCGCGACAGCCTCCACCACATCACCGTGCCCACGCTCATCGTCTACGGCACGGATGACCGGCTCATCCCCAACCCGTTCCTCCACGGCGGCGAGACGCGCGACATCATGGAGTACGGCGCGTCGCGCATTCCGGGCGCGAAGCTGGTGCCGCTGAAGGGCTGCGGCCACACCGTGCAGCTCGACTGCCCCGCGCGCTTCAACGAGGTGGTGCTGCCCTTCCTCCGCGACGCGGCCCAGGGGCGCATCGCGGTGCCCGAGGGCACGGAGCCGAAGCCCGAGGCTCCGAAGCCGCAAGCTCCCCCGTCCGGAACGCCGGCGCCGGAGAGCCTGCCTCCACCCACGCCGAGCCAGGAGGGCACTCCAGCGCCGGCCAACGCTCCGCACCCGTGAGGCCGTGAGGCCATGAAGTTCCCGAGGCCCCTGCCTTCGCCTGCGCGAGGGTGGGGGCCTTCGTCGTCAGGACGAGCACACCGTGGTGTTGGGGAAGCCCGCCGTCTGCGCCACGACGACGTACTGGCCGCTGGTGGTGTCCCAGCTGAGGTAGCGGGCCTGGAAGCCGGGCTGCACCTTCTCGCCGGTGCCGTAGGAGTTGCCGTCGCTCGCCCACTGCCAGGCGACCTTGTCGTCGTTGGGCTGCGAGGAGTCCGTGTAGAGCCCCACCCAGTCCCACTTGCCCACGGACGTCGCGGACCAGGACAGGGTGAACTCGCCGTCCTCATAGCCCAGGCAGACGTTGTAGCTGGCGTCCGCCGCGCGCACTGAGCCCTTCGCTTCAATGGGGTGGTTGCGCAGAATCTGGGCGGCCTGGGCGGGGGTCATCTTCTTCGGGTTGGTGGACATGGCAAACCTCGCGGACACGCGCACGGCGAAGCGCCGTGCGCGTTGGACGTGCCCGCCGCCGTGAATCGGAAGCGGGCGACCGTGCTGTCAGGGTCGCAGCGGGGTTGAGCAAGGCGGGTGCCAGCGCGCGTGCGCGGGTCGTCCGGCCTCGTTCCGCGAGGTTGCGCGTCGGCTGTGTCGCTTCGGGCTTCGCGCGCCGCCGGCCGACGTGTCGGGCACCCCAGGTCGTGTCGGGTTCCGACATGTCGGCGCGGCGCGGCCCGTGCCGGGCTACGGGATGCTGTGGTTGCGCACCATGCTGTACTGCACGGCCGCCGTCAGGTCCTTCGAGTTGAAGTGCCCGTACGGGTACGCCGAGTACACCTTCTCGCCCGTCTGGCCGGGGATGCGGGAGGTGTAGCTGCCGTAGACGATGCCGCTGTAGCCGATGACCTCATCCGCGGTGGAGTAGATGCTGTAGCGGTACGCGCCCTCGTAGCCGCTCGAGGCGAGCAAATCATTGAGGTACGTCGAGCGGCCCGTCACGAAGCCGAAGTAGAGGTAGCCCGGGTACAGGCCGTTGGTGGAGCCGCACGTGGGCGTGCCGGGGCCCGTCTGGTAGCAGGACGTGAGGCCGAGGTTGGCGCCGGCAATGCCGACGAAGGTGTCCACCGAGCCGGTGAGCGGCGCGCCCACGTAGTAGTCGCCGCCGTCGGCCAGGTCGTTCGCCCAGCCACCCAGGATGGCCTTGCGCGCGAGCGTGACGCCCATGGAGTGCGTGACGATGTCCACCTTGGAGGCGCCGGTGTACGCCTTCACCGCCTCGATGAACTTGCGCACCTTCATCACGTTCGCCTTCGAGTGGTACTGGTACGCGGACATCGCCGCGCTGGCCGGGCCCCACGTCGTGGCGTACAGCTCGCTCGTCTTGTAGCCATTGGCCAGGAAGTAATCGACGGAGGCGGACCAGCCCGTCTGGCCGACGGTGCCCGTGCCAATGGCCTTGTCCGAGTTGCCGTGGATGAAGATGACGGGCTGGTTCACCACAGTGTCCGTGCCGCTGGCCTTGCCGCCGTAGCTGCCGCCGGACAGGTCCGCGCGCACGAAGTCATAGCTGCTGTAGCCGTTGGCGCCGAGCCACTGACTGAAGTGCGTGGTGACACCGGTGGTGACCGCGGCGGACTCCGCGGTGCCCAGCTGCTCGCCCGCGGGCGCTTCGACGGCGGGCGTCTCCGGGAGGGTGGAGTCCGGCTCGAGGCCCTCACCGCAGCCAGTGGTGACACCGAAAAGCAGCGTGCCCGCGAGGTAGAGCGAATGCCGCAGTCGCATGACTTCTCCTTCGATTGTTGGGGGGTGCGCGCGGAACGGAAGAGTCCTCGAGCGCGATACACAGTGTAATGACAGTTCATGCGCGCGTCGTCAGTCGAGTGGACGTGCACGCACGTTGTCGCGCTGCGTTGCGTGATACTCACGTGTGCATGCGCGCACGCAAGGTCGTGATTTCAAAAGCGGGTGGGTACGAACGGCTCCATGTTGAAAACCTGAATCAGGTTTCACCTGGGCCGGGCGAGGTGGTGGTCGCCACGGAAGCCATCGGAGTGAACTATGCGGACTGCGTCATTCGCATGGGGCTGTACGCCTCGGCGAAGGAGTACGTCGGGTGGCCCATCACCCCGGGTTTCGAATTCTCAGGAACGGTGGTTTCCGTGGACCCAGGCGTCACCGACCTGGCGGTGGGGGCTCGGGTTTTCGGTGTCACACGTTTCGGTGGGTATTCGACGCACGTTGCCGTGCCCCGGCACCAGGTGTTCGCGCTGCCGTCGCGGCTGACGATGGAGCAGGCGGCGGGGTTCCCCGCGGTGTTCCTCACGGCGTACTACGCGCTGCTCGAACTGGCGCGCCCGAGGCCCGGGGCGAATGTGTTGGTGCACTCGGCGGCGGGTGGGGTGGGGAGCGCGCTGTTGCAGTTGGGGCGCATCGCCGGGTGCCGGATGGTGGGCGTGGTGGGCGGGACGCACAAGGTGGAGGCGGCGCGCGAGCTGGGGGCGGACGTGGTCATCGACAAGAGTCGCGAGGACCTGTGGGCGGCGGCGGAGCGCGCGTCGCCCAAGGGGTATGACGTGGTGCTGGATGCGAACGGGCCGTCCACGCTGCGCGACAGCTACAAGCACCTGTCGTCGCCGGGGAAGCTGGTCATCTACGGCTTCCACTCCATGTTGCCGCGCACGGGTGGGAAGCCGAACTACGCGAAGCTGGCGTGGGACTGGCTGCGGACGCCGCGCTTCGACCCGCTCACGCTGACGAACGACAACACCAGCGTGCTCGCGTTCAACCTGTCCTATCTGTTCGAGCAGCGCGACGTCCTGGCGGAGTCCATGGCGCGGCTGCTGGGCTGGGTGGAGGAGGGGAAGCTGGTGTCACCGCGCGTGACGCCCTTCCCGCTGGACGCGGTGGCGGAGGCCCACAAGGCGCTGGAGTCGGGCACCACGGTGGGCAAGCTGGTGTTGGTGCCGTGAGCGGCGGCTCAGGGCTCCTGGCCCCCAGCATGGAGGTCTCCGACGGCTTCGATGCGTACCTGGACGGAGCCGCACTGACGGGGGACGGCCGCGCGGACTTCCGGGGTGAGCGCCTCCACGTTGACCTTCACGTGGTAGTCGCCACCTTCGGAGGCAAGCCCGATGCCTCGGAGCCAGCGGGTGCCGGCAAGGCGGCGGCCAAGCTCGTCCTTCACGTTCCTGGCTTCTGCTCGCGATGCCATGCTCGAAAGGTAGCGACTTGCGCCGGGCGCGTCACCTCACCTACTGGCCCGCACGGCCCTGCTTCCGTTGCCGCTCCTTCATCAGCGTGTCGATGCGGCGGCCCAGCGCGGGGATGCGCTGGGTGTAGCTGATCTTCGTGCTCACGGAGGGGAAGCCGTCCTCGCCCTTCGACGGGTCCGCGGCGCTCGCCACCGACGCGTCGTAATAGCGGTTGCCCAGGTTGGACAGGAACACGACGATGTAGTGACGCGGTGACGCTCCCGGCAGCGAGCGCACGATGCCGCCGTCGCTCCCGTAGTTCTCCGTCTGCCCCGTCTTGTGCAGGAACGTCACCTGCGCCGCCGCGTTGCATGGCCGTGTGTCCCTGCCGAACGCCGTCTCCGCCGCCGTCACCGTGCCGTCCTTCGGGTCCACCCACCGCGCCGGCTCCGCCGCGGGGATGCCCGGCTCCGCCTTCGGGTCTCCGCACAGCACCGTCGACGACAGCGCCTCGTGCAGCGCCTGGTCCGCCAGCAGCGACTGCAAGTACACCCGCGACGCGGACGACAGCTCCGCCGCCGTCACCTCGCGGCCGGCCGGCGTGCGCCACAGCACTCCCGGCCCACCCTCGATGAGCAACAGCAGTCGCGCCGTATCCAGCGCCGTCATGTGGATGCTGCCCGGGTTCCAGCTCCGCCCCGTCACCGGTGACGTGCCATTCACCTGCAACGTCCCCAGCCCCAGCTCCGCCAGTTCCTGGTTCAGTCCCGCCAGCTCCCCCTTTTCGTGCAGCAGCTTCACCAGCGCCTCGGTGGAGCCGTTGTCCGACTCCGTCACCATCGGCTCCATCCACCGCCACACCGGACGCTCGCCCTTGTCCTCCGTGTCCCGCAGGAAGCGCCACGGCTGCGCCAGCGTCACCACGCCCCGGTCCACCAGCCGCATCACCCGGAAGGCAATCATCAGCTTGAACAGCGAGGCGGGGTAGGGCGCCATGAAGCGCAGCTTTGCCTTCTCGCGCCCCGGCACCACGTCCTCCTCCGCCGTCGCGTCAGCCCACCCCTTCTGCCCGTCCCACCGCTCCAAATCCCACCGCGTGTAGCGCACCGCCGTCGTGCCCCACGTCTTCGGGTCGATGGGCACCCCCACGCCTTTTGGGTAGTCGCGTGACAGCAGCACGTTGGCCGCAGCGACGGGCCGGCCCTCCGCGTCCAGCTCGATGACTGCCACGTCCACGTTCGGCACGTGCGCGATGCGCTCCCCGTTGCGCTTGAAGTCCAGCACCTGGTCGAAGCCGGATTCCGTCACTGTTCGGAGCAGCTCCCGCTCCAGCGAGGCGGAGGCCTTCCTGACCCGCTGCGTGTTCTCTCGCGGTGCCTTGCGGGGTGCCGCGCTCGCCTCGGGGCCCCAGACCAGGGACACCGTGAGCAGCGCTCCCGTCATTCCGATGAAGACGCTCCGTGCCGAATCCCGCATGTGCTGGCTCCCTGATGCCGCTTCGCGTCGTCGCTTCCGTCCGTCCCCGGCATTCCATGCCGAGGTCCACCCTCGCGCAATGAAACGGAGGCACGTCGATATGCCAGGCCTGCCCGCGCGTTGCGATTTCCCTTCAGGGGCCGCCTGCCTGTTGCCGCCTTCTTCGCGAGGCCACGGGCATTTCAGACGAAGTCGAGGAGGACCGCATGAAGACGTGGTTCCGTGGCGCCATGGCGCCAGTCCTGGCCGTAGCGTGGTCGCTGTTGGGCTGTGGCTCCGAACCGGTGGAGGAGGCCGCTCCGACCCCCTCCCCCGCGCAGGAGCTCAAGAAGCAGGACGAGGGAGACTGGACTCCAGAGCGGCTGGCCGCGTGTCGGCCCATCACCGACGGCAGCTCCACCGCCGAGTGTGGCACTCCCGAGGCCTTCGACCTGTCCCGCTGTGACACCGAGAGCCTGGATGCGCTGGACGCCCAGGGCCCCTTCACGCTCCACCTCGTCGGCGACGGCATCCTGGAGAACGACAACGACCAGTCCATCTCCGCCCTCCGCTTCGAGGCCGATGGCCGTGTCTTCTGGGACGGCTACGCCGTGGGCGAGGCCCGCGTGGGCGCGGGGACATTCTTCCTCTCCAACTCCGGGACGCTCCGGGATGGTCGCAAGTACCGCTCGTCCTTCGTGGGCTGCAAGGCGCGCGGGTCGAAGCGCGTGACGGGCTGCTACGTGAGTTGCCTCGGGGGGAACGCCACGTACAAGGCCACCTTCGAGGCGGAGAAGGTCTCCCGGCGCCCCGGTGAAGGCGAGTCCTCCGGTGGCCTGTCGCTCGTCGGAGAGGGCATCGTGCCGCGCGGCATCGCCGCGGACGTCTTCGTCACCCATGGCCATGCGTACGTCGTCGCGCTCGAGGACCCGCTCTTCGGGCCCGGCGGTCTCTACGTGTATGACCTGGCAGACCGCACCTCGCCCCGGCTCGTGAAGTCCATCTTCTTCCCGGGTGACAGCTACTGGAACGGCGTGTGGGCCAAGGACGATGCCCTCTATGTCGCCAGCGGCGTGCGCGGCGTCCTCGTCTTCGACATCTCGAACCCCGCGGCCCCCGCGTTCCTCCGCGCGGTGCCCGGCAATGGCTATCTCAACGCGCACACCCTCTACGTCGACGGCAACCGGCTCTACTCCATGTCCGCCGCGCCCACGCCGCAGACGCTCATCTTCGACGTGACGGACGCGAAGCAGCCCGTGCTGCTCAACCGGCACCAGGACCCCAGCGTCGACCCCACTGTCGCCACCTTCCCCCATGACGCCACCGCTCAGGGCGACCGGCTCTACGTCAACCACTGGCGCGCCGGTCTGCTCATCCTCGACGTGAGCGACCCGCTCAACGTCGTGAAGCTCGGCCAGTACACGTACCCTCGCGCCACGAGCCACACCCACCGCGTGGGCGTCTTCAAGGGACGCGTCATCGCCTTCGAGGGCGGCGAGGACTGGGGCGCCCACCTTCGCGTGCTCGACATCACCGACCCGGCGAATGTGGAGCGCATCGGCGAGTACGGCCTCACCCCGGGCGTCTCCATCCACAACATGGAGCTGAAGGGCGACCGGCTCTACCTCTCGCACTACCAGCACGGCGTGCGCGTGCTGGATGTGTCCAAGCCCAAGCACCCGAAGGAGGTGGCCTACTACCAGACCTGGCGGGAGGGCGACCGGGCCCGGGGCAACATGTTCCATGACGGCGCCATCGGCATGCGCGTGCCCGGTGACGGCTATGTCTACGTCGTCGACACGTCGCGGGGCCTGCTCATCTTCCCGGAGCCGTAGCCGTCACCTCGGGAGCGGGTGTGCCCGGCCCCGGTGTGCATCGGCCGGGCACTCACCCCTTCGGGTCGGCTAGCGTGCGGGGCCATGCCCATCGTCCATGACTGGCTGGCCCGGCGCGCCGCGCTCGACCCCGACAGCACCGCCCTCATCGACGCCAACCACGGCGAGCGTCGCATCTCCTTCCGCGAGTGGGACGCCGCCGCGTCACGCACCGCCGCCTTCCTGCACCACACGCTCGGCGTGCAGCGGGGCGACCGCGTCGCCGTGCTCGCGTACAACTGCGTCGAGTTCCTCGACCTCGTCTTCGCGTGCGCCAAGCTGGGCGCCATCCTCCAGCCGCTCAACTGGCGCCTGAGTCCCGCGGAACTGGGTGCGCTCCTCGCGGACGCAGAACCCTCCGTCCTCGTCTTCGGCTCCGAGTTCCGCGCCCAGGTGGACACCGTCCGCGCCCGCGCGTCCTTCGTGCGGCACTGGCTGTGCCTGGAGTCTCCCGGTCCCGGCGAGCGCGCCTTCTCCGAGCGGGACGCCGCCCCGTCCGCGCCACTCCCGCCGCTGGAGCTGGAGGCCGATGCGCCGTGGGTGCTCTGCTACACGGGCGGCAGCACCGGCGTGCCCAAGGCCGCGGTGCTCACGCATGGCTCCATCACCGCCAATGCCGCGAACACCGTGGTGAGCTGGGGGCTGAATTCCAGCGACGTGGCGCTGCTCAACGCACCGTTGTTCCATGCTGGCGGCTTGAGCGTCTTCACCACCCCGCTGGTGTACGTGGGTGGCGCCTCCGTGGTGTGCCGGAGCTTCGACGTGGAGGGCGTGTTCGACCTGGTGCACCGGGGCGTGGTGAATCTCGTCTTCGGTGTGCCCACCATGTTCATCGAGATGCAGCGCCACCCGCGCTTCGAGTCGGTGGACCTGACGCGCCTCAAGCTGCTCATCAGCGGCGGCGCGCCGTGCCCGGGCCCGGTGTTCGAGCGCTTCTTCGCCCGGGGCGTGGACTTCAAGACGGGCTACGGGCTCACCGAGGCGGGGCCCAACAACTTCTGGCTGCCTCCGAGCGACGTGCGCCGCAAGCCGGGCGCTGTCGGGGTGCCCCTATTCCATGTCGAGGCCCGCATTGACGGCGAGCAGCAGCCGGGCGACGTGGGCGAGTTGCTCCTGCGTGGGCCCCACCTGTGCGCGGGGTACTGGCGCCGGCCCGAGGACACCGCGCGCACCTTCGTCGGAGGCTGGCTGCACACCGGCGACCTCGCGAGCCGTGACGCGGACGGGTGCTTCCGCATCGTCGGGCGCAGCAAGGACCTCATCATCTCCGGTGGAGAGAACATCTATCCCTCCGAGGTGGAGAGCGTCCTCGCCGGCCACCCGGACGTGGCCGAGGTCGCCGTCATCGGCGTGCCCGATGCGAAGTGGGGGGAGACGCCGCGCGCGCTCGTCGTCGCCCGTCCCGGCACGAAGCCCACGGCGGAGGCGCTCCTCGCGTTCTGCGAGGGGCGGCTCGCCCGGTACAAGACGCCGAAGTCCGTGCGCTTCATCGACGCCCTGCCGCGCACGTCACCCGGCAAGGTGGACCGGCGCGCGCTCAGCGCCGCGCATGGAGCGCCGTGAGACGACGGTCAGCAGTGCTCCCTCACCCAGTCGAGCGCGAGGCGCACGCGCCGGGGGAGCAGCCGCCGTGACGGATACACGGCGAACAGCTCGCGCGGCTCCACGGTGCGTCCCACCACCGTGAGCCGCACCAGCTTGTCACCCTGCGGTGTGAATGCGTCCAGCGGCGCGCAGACCACGCCCAGGCCCTCCACCGCCGCGGCAATCGCCACCCTCGGGTCATTCACGGTGTGCCGCTCGTTGGGTCGCAGCTCATCGAGCGAGCCGTCCTTCCGGCGGAGCTGCCAGGTGCCTCCGGGCCGACTCACCACCGCGGGCACGGAGGCGAGCGTGTCGCGGTCCAGCCGGGTGCGGCCGTGGAGCACCTCGCGAACGAAGCGCGGGGACGCGGCGACGGCGAAGGGCACGAACGCGATGCGCCGCGCCACCAGCTCCGCGTCCAGGATGGGGCCCATCCGGAAGGCCAGGTCGTAGCCCTCCTCGACCAGGGGCACCACCGTGTTGGTGAGGGTCAGCTCCACGGTGATGCGCGGATGCTTCGCGGCGAAGGCGAACAGCGCGGGGGCAATGCGCTGGCTCCCCGTCAGCACGGGCGCCGTCACGCGGAGCCGTCCCGCTGGCTCCTCCTCGCGGTCCACCGTCCGGTCCAGCACCGAGGCCAGCTCGTCCATCAGCGGCCCGGCGCGCTCCAGCAGTCGCTCGCCCTCATCGGTGAGCCCCACCCGCCTGGAGTTGCGCTGGAGCAGGCGGGCGCCCAGGGCCTCCTCCAGGTGCGCCACCCTGCGGCTCAGCGTGCTGGTGGGAACCCCGAGCCGCCGCGCCGCCTCCACGAAGCTCAGGTGACGCGCCACCGCCGCGAAGAGCCGCAAATCTTCCAGGGGCATCGTTCCATCCATGGGATGGAGCCTGCCACGGCATCCCATGGTCAGCGAGGCCCGCTTGTCGCTACTTCTGGGGCATGAACCTTCAAGACCAGCATGTCGTCATCATCGGTGGGTCGTCGGGCATCGGACTCGGAGTGGCCAGCGCGTGCCTGGAGGCCGGCGCCTCGCTGACGCTCGTGGGCCGGGCGCCCGACAGGCTCGACGCCGCCGCCACACGGTTGGGCGGTGGGCAGCGCGTGCGCACCTTCACCGCCGACGTCACCGAGGAGGCCCAGGTGCGCGAGCTCTTCCAGTCGCGCCCGCCCGCGCACCACGTACTCCTCACCTCGGTGCATCCGTACTACCAGCCCATCCGCCAGCTGGACCTGGCGCAGGCACGCCGCACCATCGACTCCAAGCTCGTGGCGGCGCTCCACGTCGCGAAGCATGCGAACTTCGCGCCCGGGGGCTCGTTCACCGTCACGGGTGGCATCGCCGCGGAGCGGCCGGGGCCGGGCGGGTCCGTGATTGCCGCTGTGAATGGGGCGCTGGTGTCGCTCGTTCGAGCGCTGGCGCTGGAGCTCGCGCCGGTGCGGGTCAACGTCATCTCTCCCGGCTGGATTGACACGCCGACGTGGGATGTCGTGGCGGGGGCCGCCAAGCAGCAGCGCTTCGAGCAGCACGCGCGCCGGCTTCCCGTCGGGCGCATCGGCACCACCGCGGATACCTCCAGCGCGGTCCTCTTCCTGATGGGGAATGGCTTCATCACTGGCGAGGTGCTGAACGTCGATGGCGGGCACAAGCTCGTATGAGATGGTGCCCCCGGGCATGGCCGTCCGGGTCTGCACTGCTCAGTGGCTGCGCTTCGCCACCGGCGAGGTGCTGAACGTCGATGGCGGGCACACGCGCGTGTGAGACGGGCGCGCCCGGGCATGGCTACCCGGGCCTGCGCCGCTCAGCGGCTGCTCTTCGCCTTCGCGACCCGCATCTCCGGTGGATGGGCCCGCTTGGGAGTCGCACGCTCCCGGTTCCGGGCACGCGGGGGCGTGGGGTCCACCGCGCGCCGGGACTGCCTCGCCGCCTCCAATGGGGGCGCGAGGAACCACAGCCAGAGCCACGGGCTCACTGCGCGCCCCGCATCCGCTGGCGCATCGCCTCGTGCCGGCTGCGCTCCTGCTCGCGGGCCTGGGTGATGAGCTCGCGCGCCCGCGTCTTCTGCGTGTCGCTCAGCACCGCTTCCGCCTGCGCGTACGCGGCGTCGTCATTGGCGCGCACCTCCTGGAAGAGCGGTTCCAACTGCTGCCGCCGCGCCTCCATCGTCGCCGCGTCGGGCGGCGCGCCCGCCGGGGGGCCGCCATTCGCGCGGCCGCCAGCGCCCGGGGGCGGGTGCGGTGGCCTCAGGGCCTCCAGCTTCTCGATGAGCGGCGCGTTCTTCTCCTCCAGCGCCGCCTGCAGCCCGCTCACCGTGCCCACCTGCTCCGGCGTGAGGGCGAGCGTCTCCCGGTTCTCCAGCAGCAGCTGCAGCGACGACGGGGGGCGCCGGCGCATCATCTCCCCGCCACCGGAGCCGCGCTGCGCCTGGGCATCCTGCGCACACGCCAGCACCGGGAAGGCCAGCATCATCACCACGGGCAACTTCTTCAGGAACGACATGGGCTTCCTCCGTTGCACCTGAGCCCGGGCGGCCCTGCCGTCCTTTGCCTGCTCGGCAGGTCCCCTGGCTCTTCCACGATGCAATCTGGATGCGCCCCATGTCCTGAAGATGAACCGTCCATTACGGCATGTGTCGAAAGGCCCCGGAGGCCGCCGTAACAATTCGTCATCGCCTCGAAGTGTTACGGACATGGGAGGGTGACAGCTTACGGTCGTGGCCCGGCGGTAAAGTCTTTCGACTCGCCCTCAAGACGAGACCAGACCCCTCCAAGGCCTCCGGACCACACCTTTTCGTTGTTACCCTTCCGGGAGCTCGAGATGCGGGAGACACAGTTCATGGAGCAGCCCATTCCCCCGGCCCCGGAAGAAGGCACCGTCCAGGTCCTCCTCGTCGAAGATGACGAGCGACTCGCCCGGCTCACCAGCCGCTACCTCCAGGAGCACGGTGTCGTCGTCACCGTGGCGTACTCCGGTACCGAAGCGCTCACGGAGGCCAGCCGCCACTCCTTCGACGTCGTCCTCCTGGACCTGATGCTCCCCGGCCGCGACGGCCTGGAGGTCTGCCGCGAGCTGCGCAGCCGCAGTGACGTGCCCATCATCATGGTCACCGCGCGCGGCGAGGAGGCCGACCGGGTGCTCGGCCTGGAGACGGGTGCGGACGACTACCTGCCCAAGCCCTACTCGTCCCGCGAGCTGCTCGCCCGCATCCGTGCACAGGTGCGGCGCGCCCGCGGCAAGGCCGGCCCCGCCACCCAGCCCGTCCACGTGGGACGCCTGACGCTGGACCCGCGCAGCCTCAAGGCCACGCTGGACGGCAAGGTGCTGCACCTCACCACCTACGAGTTCGGCCTGCTGCGTGTGCTCGCCGAGCGCGCCGGGCGCGTGCTCAGCCGCGAGCAGTTGCTCGATTTGGTGAAGGGCAGCGCGGACGAGGTGTTCGACCGCTCGGTGGACGTGCACATCTTCCGGCTGCGGCAGAAGCTGGAGGAGGATCCGCGCAACCCCATGCTGCTCAAGACGGTGCGTGGTGCGGGCTACATGCTCGCCACCGGGGACGAGACTTGAGCGGGTTCTCCTTCCGGCGTCCCGGCCGGCTGCTGCTGCGCATCTACCTGGTGGGCCTGGCGCAGCTCGTGCTCGTCAGCGTCGTGTTGTTCCTCGCGCGCTCGCTCATCGTCGAGAAGCCCTTCCGGCACGGCTTCAACCGGCACCTCCAGTACAACGTGCGCGAGTGGGGGGAGCTGCGGAACAATCCGGCGGCGCTCCAGGCCTCGCTGGACCGCGCGGCGCGGATGATTGATGCGCAGGTGACGGTGCGGGACGCGTCCGGGCAGCTCATCGCCAGCAACACGTCCACGCCCCTGCCGCCGCTGAGCGCCGCCGAGCTCGAGGCGCTCTCCCGGTCGGGAGGAGCCGGTCCACCGGGGGGGCCGGGACGGGGCGGGCCAGGAGGACGGGGAGGACCCGGAGGACCCGGCGGACTGCCCCTGCCAGGCGTGTCGCCTCCGGATCCGCCGCCGCCCCTCCCGGTGCTCACGTTGCCCATCCCCGAGCGAGGGCCGGTGGAGGCGTACGTCTCCATCCTCATGCGTCCTCCCACTCCGCCGTCGGAGAACACGACGTTCATCGTGGCCGCGGTCCTGGTGTGCACGGCGATTACGTCGCTGGTCTTCGCGCGCACGCTGGCGGGGCCGCTGCAACGGCTGGCGCAGGTGGCGCGGGAGTTCGGCGCGGGGAAGCTGGACACGCGCACCGGCTTCCGCCGCCACGACGAGCTGGGCGAGGTGGCGGAGGCCTTCGACGAGATGGCCGGCCGCATCACCCACCTGCTGCGCTCGCAGAAGGAGTTGCTGGCCAATGTGTCCCACGAGCTGCGCACGCCGCTGTCGCGCATCCGCGTGGCGCTGGACATCGCCGCCGAGGGCGACGCCGCCACCGCGCGCGAGCTGCTCACCGACATCACCGAGGACCTGTCCGAGCTGGAGCGACTGGTGGAGGACGTGCTCACCGCCGCGAAGCTGGACCTGGCCAACGGGGGCTCCAGCGGCGGCACGCCCCCACTGCGTCTGGAGCGCGTGGACGCGCACGCGCTGGTGGACAAGGCCGCGGGCCGCTTCCGCATCGCTCGTCCCACGCACACGCTGGAGGTGAGCGTGGACGAGTCCCTGCCCGTGCTGGAGGCGGACCCGGTGATGTTGCGGCGCGTGCTGGACAACCTGCTCGACAACGCGGGGAAGTACTCCGAGCCACGCACCACCGTGCGCCTGCGCGCGCGGTCCACCGGACAGGGGCTCCTGTTCGAGGTGGCGGACCAGGGCATCGGCATCGACGCGGCGGACCTGCCGCGCGTGGGCACGCCGTTCTTCCGCACCGACCGCAGCCGCGCCCGGAGGACGGGCGGCGTGGGGCTGGGGCTCACCCTGGCCCGGCGCATCATCGACGCGCACGGCGGGACGCTGGCACTCGAGAGCCGCGCGGGCGAGGGCACCACGGCCCGCATCACCCTGCCTGCCGCCGCGCCCGAGGTGCAGCCGGGCGGGCAGGCGGAGTCCGCCTCTTCAGCCGGGTGACACGGGCGGTAATCCGGCCGTCATTCAATGAAATGAAGAGCCCCGTACATCTGGGGGCATGAAGGTCGCGACTGAAGCACCGCGGAGCCTCGAAGTTCTCGCTCCCGCGGCTCCCGAGGTGGAAGACATCAAGCGCCGGGTGCGGTGGTGGGGCTGGGCGCTGCTGGTGGTGGCGGTGTTGGGCGCGGTGGGACTGTGGCGCGCCCGGAGTCGCCCGGTGGACCCCGCGGCCGCGTTCCAGACGGCGAAGGTGGAGCCCCGGCGCATCACCACGAAGGTGACGGCCACCGGCACCCTCTCCGCGCTGGTGACGGTGGAGGTCGGCAGCCAGGTGTCCGGCCGCATCCAGGAGCTGCTGGTCGACTTCAACTCCGAGGTGAAGAAGGGCCAGGTCATCGCGCGGCTGGACCCGCAGCTCGTCCAGGCGGCCGTGGACCGGGCGAAGGCGAACCAGCTGGCGGCGCGCGCCAACGTCACCAAGGCCCGCGTGATGGCGGACAACTCGCGCAAGCAGGCGGAGCGGGCTCGCACGCTGCGCCAGCAGCAGTTCATCTCGCAGGCCGACCTGGAGAGCGCGGAGGCCACGGCCGACAGCGCGCGCGCCGAGGTGGCCGCGATGGAGGGGCAGCTCGCGCAGGCCCAGGCCGCGCTGTCCGAGGCGGAGGTCAACCTGAAGCAGGCCACCATCGTCTCGCCCACGGACGGCATCGTCATCTCGCGTGACGTGGATGTGGGGCAGACGGTGGCCGCGTCCCTCCAGGCGCCGAAGCTGTTCACCATCGCCGAGGACCTGCGGAAGATGCAGGTCAACACCAGCGTGGCCGAGGCCGACGTGGGCCGGCTCCAGCCGGGGATGACGGCCACCTTCACCGTGGACGCGTGGCCCGGGGAGCGCTTCACCGGCACCATCCGGCAGATTCGCAACGCGGCCACGACGACACAGAACGTCGTCACGTATGACGCCGTCATCGACGTGGCCAACCCGGACCTGAAGTTGAAGCCGGGGATGACGGCCAACGTCACCATCGTCACCGCGCAGAAGGACGGCGTGCTCGCCGTGCCCAATGCGGCGCTGCGCTTCCGGCCCGCGACTCCCGAAGGGGCCTCCGAGGAGGCCGCGGCCCCGGAGCGCGCGGAGGACGGAAGCCGTGTGCTGTACGTGCTGCGTCCGGGAGCGCTGGGGCCGGTGCGCGCTCGCGTGCGGACGGGTTTGACGGACGGCAGTTATACGGAGCTGGCGCAGGGCGACTTGCACGCGGGCGACACCGTCGTCACGGGGCAGGCCGTCACCGCGAGCACTGCAGCGGCGCCACCGGTAGGTGGAGCCGCGGGCGCGCGGCCCGGTGGCATGCGGCCACCGGGACGGGGCGGGCCCTTCTAGGGCGGCGTGGAGGACGGGGACATGGACGCGCGAGACAGGGCCTTTCAGGGCGGCGAGGAGAACATGGGCATGCGCACAGGACGCGAAGCCCCGCCGCTCGGTGAGTCGGGCGGTGCGGGCAAGGCCTTTCAGGGCGGCGAGGAGCGCAGGGACATGGAGGTCGTACGTGAGGTCCCGCCGCTCGTGGAGCTGCGCGGGGTGAGCAAGGTGTACCGGACGGGAGACGTGGAGGTGCGCGCGCTGCGAGGCGTGGACCTCGCCGTCCAACCGGGTGAGCTGGTCGCCATCATGGGGACGAGCGGCTCCGGCAAGTCGACGCTGATGAACATCCTCGGGTGCCTCGACAAGCCCACCGCGGGTGAGTACCTGCTGGACGGGCGCAACGTGGCGCGGTTGGACAGGGACGGGCTGGCGCGCGTGCGCAACCGCACGCTGGGCTTCGTCTTCCAGAGCTTCAACCTGCTCGCGCGCACCACCGCGCTGGAGAACGTGGAGCTACCGCTGCTGTATGCGGGCGTGCCCACGCGCGAGCGCCACCTGCGAGCCCGCGCCGCGCTGGAGCGGGTGGGGCTGGGCGAGCGGCTGGAGCACCACCCGAAGCAGCTCTCCGGCGGACAGCAGCAGCGCGTGGCCATTGCCCGCGCGCTGGTGGGCCGGCCGCGCCTCATCCTCGCGGACGAGCCCACCGGCAACCTCGACTCGCGCACCAGCGTGGAGGTGATGGCGCTCTTCCAGGAGTTGCAGCGCGAGGGGCTCACGCTGGTGGTGGTGACGCATGAGCCGGACATCGCCGCGTATGCCGGTCGCGTGGTGGTGGTGCGCGATGGCCGCATCGTCGCGGACCGGAAGCAGGCGCCCCAGGCCGCGGTGCCGCTCCCGGAAGAAGAGGAGGCGGTGTCGTGAATCTCCTCGAAACGCTTCGTCTCGCGGCACGGGCGCTCCTGCGCAGCAAGACGCGCTCGGTGCTCACCGCGCTGGGCATCATCATCGGCGTGGGTGCGGTCATCGCCATGGTGGCCATTGGCGACGGCGCGCGCGCCAGCGTGCAGAAGGTCTTCGACTCCATGGGGACCAACCTGCTCATCATCCTGCCCGGCTCGTCCAACGCGGGCGGCGCGCGCGGCGGCTTCGGCAGCCAGCCCACGCTGACGTGGGACGACCTGGCGGCCATCCGCACCGAGCTGCCCGCCGTGCGCGCGGCGGCCCCGGAGCTGCGCTCCAACACCCAGGTGTTCTCCGAGGACCAGAACTGGTCCACCACCGTGGTGGGCACCACACCGGACTTCTTCGAGGTGCGCAGCTGGACCATGGCCAAGGGCGCGGCCTTCACCGAGCCCGACAACGAGGCGGGCGCGAAGGTCGTCGTCCTGGGACAGACGGTGGTGGACAACCTGTACGGCGCGGGCGCCAACCCCGTGGGCCAGGTGGTGCGCATCAACAAGACGCCCTTCACCGTGGTGGGCGTGACGGCGCGCAAGGGCCAGTCCCCCATGGGGCAGGACTACGACAACACCGCCTTCATCCCCTCCACCAGCTTCCTGCGCTCGGTGCAGGCGCAGAGCCTGGGGGCGTACATCTCCGGCGTGGTCTTCGTGCAGGCGACGTCGTCCTCGCAGACGGAGCAGGCGCAGAGCGAGGTGACACAGTTGCTGCGCGAGCGGCACCGGCTGGCCGAGGGCGAGGCGGATGACTTCGACGTGCGCAGCCTGGCGGAGCTGGCCAGCGGTCAGCAGCAGAGCACCCAGACGCTGAGCCTGCTGCTGGCCTCCATCGCCGCGGTGTCGCTGGTGGTGGGCGGCATCGGCATCATGAACATCATGCTGGTGAGCGTCACCGAGCGGACGCGCGAGATTGGCGTGCGCGTGGCGCTGGGCGCGCGCCCCCGGGACATCCTGGCCCAGTTCCTGGTGGAGGCGCTCACGCTGTCCATGCTCGGCGGACTGCTGGGCGCGGCGGTGGGCGTGGGCGTGGCGAAGGTGCTGGCCGCGCAGTTCCAGTGGCCCATGCTGGTGCGCCCGGACGTCGTCGTGCTCGCGCTGGGCTTCAGCGCGCTGGTGGGCGTGGGCTTCGGCCTGTACCCGGCGCGCAAGGCCAGCCTTTTGGACCCCATCGATGCACTGAGGTACGAGTGATGCGGACGCTGGCCATGGTGGTGGTGCTGGGATGGAGCGCGGGTGCGCTGGCGGCGGAGCCCTCGCGGGTGCTCACGCTGGAGCAGGCGGAAGTCACCGCGCGCGAGCAGCAGCCGCAGTTGCGCTCGGCGCGGGCCGGCACGGACGCGGCGCGGGCCCGGGTGGACCAGGCGCGCTCGGGGTTCCTGCCGCAGGTGAGTGGGAATGCGAGCTACGACGTGGGGACGAACCGCGTGGGCACGTCCGGCGGAGTGGTGAGCGGCGGCACGGCGCGGCGCTTCAGCGCGGGCCTCAACGCCAATCAGCTCCTCTACGACTTCGGCCGCACGTCCGGACGGCTCACGGCGTCGCGCCGCTCCGCTGAGGCGCAGGAGGCGACGCAGGCCCAGACGCTGGAGGACGTGCTGCTCGACGTGCGCGCCTCCTACTTCGACGCGCTGACCCAGCGGGCGCTGCTGGACGTGGCGCGCGAGACGCTGGAGAGCGAAGAGAAGCGCTTGCGGCAGGTGACTGCCGCGGTGGAGGTGGGGAACCGGCCGGAAATCGACCTGCTCCAGCAGCGCACCGCGCGGGCGAACGCGCAGGTGCGCTTCATCCAGGCGCGCAACGCGGAGGCCACCGCGAAGGCGGTGCTCAACCAGGCGATGGGCGTGGAGGGCTCCACCGAATACACGGTGGAGGACGTGTCGGTGGCGCCCGTGGAGGGTGAGGACGCGGCGACCGACGTGCTGGTGGAGCGGGCCCTGGCGGCGCGCGGTGACGTGAAGGCGCGCGAGCTCCAGGTGCGTGCGCAGGAGGCGCAGGTGGGCGCGACGCGGAGCGACTTCTGGCCCAGCCTCGGCGCCACGGCGGGAGCCAACGACACGGGCACGGACCCGGCGGACGCGACGTGGAACGTGAGCGGTGGGCTGTCTCTGAGCTGGCCCCTCTTCGAAGGCGGCCGCACTCGCGCGGAGGTGCGCGAGCAGCGGGCGTTGCTCCGGGACACGCAGGCCCAGCAGGACGTGCTCCGGCAGCAGGTGCGGCTGGAGGTGGAGCAGGCGCGGCTGGCGGTGACGGCCTCGCGCGAGGCGCTCTCCGCGGCGGAAGAGGCCCTGGTGAATGCGCGCGAGCGACTGCGGCTGGCCGAGGGGCGCTACCAGGCGGGCGTGGGCAACATCATCGAACTGAGCGACGCGCAGGTGGAGTACACCAACGCCGCTGCCCAGCGCGTGCAGGCCACGTACGACCTGGCCACCGCGCGCGCCACGCTGGCCCGGGCGCTGGGAACCCAGCCCCACTCGGTGGTCGCCATGGTCCCTTGAGCAGGCGGGGCGATATGCAGGAGGCGTTCCGGCATTGAGGGGACGCTTCCTGCAAGGAGCCCTGATGTCCTTCTTCTCGCGCTTCGTCCTGGGTCTGTCCTTCGCTGTGAGTCTGTCCGGGTGCGCGCAGCACGCCGCACGCACGGAGGCCTTGGTGCCGATGCGGTTCGCGCAGGCGCTCCAGGTCCCCGTGCAGACGACGCTGGCCACCGCGCGCCAGGTGCTGGAGGAGAAGGGGTTCTCCCTGGAGGAGGCGCGGAACCCCGGGCAGCTCGTCACCACCTGGAAGGAGAAGCAGGGCCCCGAGGGCACCACCCGCGAGCGCTACCCGGCGAGCAGCTCGGCTCGCGCGAGGCGCCCACGGTGGTGGGGGACGTGGTGTGCCAGGCGGCAGGGGAGGGACTGTCCGTGACGCTCGCGCTACCACGAGCCTCCACCCCAGCGTGCGCGCTAGAGCGTGACGTGGAAGGTGCTGGTGGCGCAGGCCGCGTCGTGGCGGAGGAGCTCCACCCTCGCCAGGCGCGCGCCGGCCTGCTGGAAGGCGGAGGTGAGCAGGCCCCGGACGAAGTGCGGTGGCTCCGCGCGCAGGCCCGGGACGTGGGTGAACTCCGCCAGCGGGCGCACGAGGAGCTCCCAGCCCGTGTCCTCGCTTCGCGGCGTCACCAGGGCGTCGAGAACGTTGTTGGAGGAGCGGATGTTGCGCGACATGCGCAGCAGCATCCGCTCCGCGCCCACCACCTTCGCGAAGTCGTGCAGGGCGGCGCCCACCTTCGACTGCTGGACGCACTCCAGGAAGCGCTGGCCCAGGGCGTACTGCCCGGCCTCGGTGCCCGCGAGCAGGCGGATGGCTTCCGGCCACACCGCGAAGGGGTAGGCGGCGAGCAGCGGCCGGTGGGTGTTGAGTCCCAGTTGCTCCAGCGCGGCGAGCCTGGCCGGAGTCAGCGGGTCCGCCGCCGCCAGCAGTGCCTCCAGCGCATGTCCGAACACCACCGGCTCACGACCCACGGGCTGCGCCGTCACCGTTTCCATCCGCCACCTCTGTCGGCTCGGGAGCTGGGTGCACCCGCTGCGAGGCTCATGGATAGCAAGGCGTCTGTTTCAGTGCCTTGCCGTTGTGTTTCGGGAGATGTCGGCGTGCTCGCTCCAGAGTCGCCATCATCACCGTGTCAGGAGAACCGGGGGGCGGCGGAATCGCGGACGGCAGGCACGGGCCACTCCAGCAGGGCGCTCGTGCCGGTCCGCGCCTCGAAGCGGCGGATGAATTCCTTCAGCGGCTCGGCGGTGAACTGCTCGCGGGGAATCCCCGTGGCATGGATGGCGTGCTCGATGGCCTCGGAGGCGCCCTCCACTTCGAGGAGCAGGTCCATGCGTGGGAACTGCTCGAAGCGAAGGGTGGCATCGCCGAACACATACCAGGCGATCTCCCTCCTGAGGCACTCGCTCTCCGCGAAACCCGTGCGCTCGAGGATTTCCCGCAGCGGGGCTTCATCCTCCACCCGGGTGGTCAGCTCCTCTCGCACCTTGTATCCGTGCTCCAGGCGGGCGCCGCCCTTCCACGTCAACTCCGTCCAGCCGCCCGCCGGTGCCTCGTAGGTGCGGACCCGCAGCCGCCCGGCGCCTTCGTCTGGACATGCCTCGAGCCTGTAGTACCGGTCCACCATCGGTCCGGCGAAGCGCAGTCTTCCGCCTGCTTCCTCGACGCGCCTGCGGCGCAGCGGCAGGTCGTCCACGACGCTCTTGAGCTCCACCTCTTGCATGAGGGCATCTTGAGGAGCGCCGATGAGAACCGCATGGGGAAGGGATGAGAGAATTCTCATTCGCTGGCGCTTGCACGCGAAGCGCAAGCTGCGCCCTGCCAGTATCAGGGCGGATGAGACGCCGGCCTGACACGTTCACCGACTCCAGGGCAGCGCGGTGCGGGCCATGGGATGGATGGCGCGCGTCACGGAATGCAGCGACGCCCTCTGGCGGAGTGTCTGGCCTCCGTCGAATCCCACGCGAAGATGAAGCGGCGATGAAAAGTCTCTCAGAGAGACATTGGCTCGCGGACACGGCCCTCCCGCATCAGGCATGACTCGGAAGCCCCCCGCGCCTCGGAGCACGGATGCCCAGGTGTCGTCGGGGGCGAAAGGATGCCAGATGCCGAGCACGGTCGGAGGAGCCGCCCATCGCCCTGGGTGGCCATGGGGACTGGGGGCGACCCTGGGGCTCGTGCTCGTGCGGCTGCTCTACGCGGGGCAGGTGGAGCTGGCGCCGCAGGAGGCCTATTACTGGCAATACACGCGCCACCTGGACCTGTCCTATCTGGACCATCCTCCGATGTGCGCCTGGTGGATGGCGCTGTCCGTCCGGCTCCTGGGCGACTCGCAGCTCGCCCTGCGCCTGCCCGCCATCCTGTCCTCGGCCGCACTCGGGGGGGTCCTGTATTCGCTCGGCAAGCGGCTGTACTCGCCCGCGGCCGGGGTACTGGCGGCGATCGCCGCGAATGCCACGGTCCTCTTCGGCCTGGGAGCGGTGGTGATGACGCCGGATGTCCCGCTCGTGCTGTTCTGGGCCGCCGCGCTGCGCGTGCTCTGCGAGTTGGTGCTGCCCGATGGCCAGGGCCCCGGGCGTTTTGGATGGCGCTGGTATCTGCTGGGCGTGTTCTGTGGGGGCGGGCTGCTGTCGAAATACACCGCCGCGCTGCTGCCGCTCCAGGTGCTGGGGACGGCGCTGGTGACACGGCGGGGCCGTGAGGCCCTGCGCACCCCGCATCCCTACGCCGCGTGCCTCCTCATGCTCGCGGTGTTCTCACCGGTGCTGCTCTGGAACCAGGCGCATGACTGGGCGTCCTTCGCGTTCCAGACCACCGGTCGCGCCCGGACGGTGGATGGCTTCCATGGCTATCTCGTTGGCCGCTACGTGGGACTGCAGGCGCTGGCCGTGGGGCCGCTGCTCTACCTGGCGCTGCTGCTGACGGCGGGCGTCCTCGTGCGCCAGGCGTGGAGGGGAGATGCCCGCGCACGGCTGTTGGCATTCGCCAGCGTGCCAGGACTCGCCCTGTTCACCCTGATGAGCCCCCTGCACTGGGTGAAGATGAACTGGGTGGCCCCCGCGTACCTGGGCTTGATGGTGGCCGCCGCCGCGGGGGCGTGGGCGTTGCGCCAGCACCGGGCCGTGCGCGGCTACGCGGCGCTGAGCGTGGGCCTGGGCGCGGTGCTGATGACAGGCATGTATCTGATGCCGCTCTGCCCGTGGATTCCCTTTCGCGAGCGCGACAACCTGGTGAGCGGCTGGCGTGAGCTGGCCGAAGCCGTGCAACGGCACCGCGAGGCTGCCGGCACGCCCGCACCGCTGGTGGTGGGATGGGGCTACAAGACGGCGAGCGAGCTGGCCTACTACCTGCCCGACCGCCCGGAGACCCAGTCCGACTCCGCGCTGGGCGGCGACGGGCTGGCGTATGACTTCTGGCTGGACCGGGTGCGTCCCGGCGCGGACGCCCTCGTCGTCGCGGACCTGCGCCAGCCACTGCGCGACGCGGCGGTGCGGCTGGAGGCGCATTGCGCGGCGGTGCGCGAGCTGCCCCCTGTGACGGTGCACCGCGGCGACCGGCCGGTGACGACCTTCAAGATGTGGTCCTGTCAGGGCTGGCATGCCCGGCCGGAAGTGGCGGCGCGCCAGACGCTTCCGGCTTCGGGAGGCGCAAGGTGAAGCGGCTTTCGCCGTCGACCCGCGCGTAGTCGAGCGTCCCGCCATGTGCCTCGGCGAGGGTCCGCGACACCGCGAGCCCCAGGCCGGTGCCGTCGCCCTGCCGCGACGGGTCCGCCCGGGCGAAGCGCTGGAAGAGCCGGGCCTGGAAGGCGGCGTCCACACCCTCGCCGTCATCCCCCACGGTGACGTGGACGCCCGTGTCCGTCGCGTCCAGCTCCACGCGGATGCGCTCGCGGGCGTGGCGGCGTGCATTGGAGAGCAGGTTGTCCAGCACGTGGGTCAACAGGACCGGACTGCCCCGGACCTGCGTGGGGCCGCCCTTCAGCTCCAGCGTCAGGCTCCGGGATTGCGCCGCCAGGTGCTGCTCCGTGCGCTGGAGCGACAGCCGCGCCAGGGCGTACAGGTCCACGGGCTCCACGGTCATCACCTGGGTGCCGGCATCCGAGCGCGCCAGCTGGAGCAGCGCGTCCACCAGGTGGGTGAGCCGGCGGGTCTCATCGAGCACGATGGCCAACGTGTGGCGGTACTCCTCAGGCGTCCGCTCCCTGCGCAGGCTGACCTCCGTCTCGCCCAGGATGATGGTGAGCGGCGTGCGCAGCTCGTGCGCCGCGTCGGAGGTGAAGGCACGGATGCGTGCGAGCGACGCGCGGGCATCCGAGAGGAGCTCATTCAGGGTCGCTGCCAGCGTGTCCCACTCGTCCCCGGTTCCCCCGTCGGGAAGGCACAGGTCCAGCTCCGAGGCCCGCGCGGCGCGGACCCGGTCTCTTGCTTCACGCAGCGGTGCCAGCGCCTTGCGGGTCAGCGCGCCGCCAATCGCCCTGGACCCCAGCACCGCGAACGGCATGCTGAGGAGGATGGCGCCCAGGGCCTGCAGGGCTTCGTCGAAGATTCCCTCGTGCAGCCCCTGGCTGGGGTCCGCGGAGTGTTCGATGTACTCCCCGGTGGCCAGCACCGCCGTCACCAGCACACCGTAGAGGAGGGTGGTTCCCAGGACGGCGCCGACGAAGAAGGAGGTCAGCTGTTCGCGGAGCGTGCGCGGACGCCTCACGCGCGGCTCCGGAGCACGTAGCCCACGCCGCGCACGGTGTGGATGAGCCTGGTGGGAAAGGGCTTGTCCACCTTGGCCCGGAGATAGCGGATGTAGACCTCCACGACGTTGGAGAAGGTCTCGAAGTCGTGCTCCCACACGGCCTGCACGATGCGGGTCCGGGACAGGACCTCGCCCGCGTGCTCGAGCATGAATTGCAGGAGCGCGTACTCCCGGGTGGTCAGCGGAATCTCCACGCCGGCCCTGACCACCTTCCGGGTGGTGGGGTCCATGGTCAGGTCCTCGTGGCTCAGCAGTGGCGTGGCGCGGTTGTCGACGCGGCGGAGGATGGCGCGGATGCGCGCCAGCAGCTCCTCGAAGGCAAAGGGCTTGATGAGATAGTCGTCCGCGCCGGCATTGAGCGCGCTGATGCGGTCCGCGACCGCGTCCTTCGCGGTGAGCATGAGGATGGGCGTGGTGTCCTGCTTCGCACGCAGCGCCCGGAGCAGGTCCAGCCCGGACAGCCCCGGCAGCATCCAGTCCAGGATGATGAGCGCGAAGCGCTCGTGACGCATCATTTCCTGGGCCTGCGCGCCGTCCACGCTCTCGCGCACGCGGAAGCCCTCTTCCGTGAGGCCCCGTGAGATGAAGGCGCGGACCCGCAGTTCGTCTTCGACGATGAGGATGGACACGATGGGATTCCTAGCAACCAGGCCCGGGGGCACCGGGGTGGCCGTCCCGGGGGAATGACAACCGCAGGTGGGCTCCCCGCGGCGAGGGGAGGAACTCCGCGTGGGCCCGGTGGGCCTGGGCGACGAGGGCCACCAGGGACAGGCCGATTCCATGGCCCTGCTTCCCGGCGCGGGCGTTCGGCGTTCGGTAGAAGGGTTCGAAGACGCGCATCGAGTCCTCGGGCGCGATGCCCGGCCCCTCGTCGCGCACCTCGAGGAGCGTGGCTTCCCCGGTCTGCTGGAGGGACACGCGGACGCGCCCGCCGTTGGAGAACTTGAGCGCGTTCTCCACCACGTTGTCGACGAGCTGCCGCAGGAGATGGCCATCCCCTGGGATGATGCCCCGGGTAAGGGCTTCGACCTCGATGCGGCGCTGCTCGCCTTCGGGCAGGGCGCGCAAGACGTCCTCCACGATGTCCGACAGGCTCACCGGCTCGGAGAGCTCGAGCGCGCCCCGCGTCCCATCCGCCAGCACCAGCAGCCGCTCCACCAGCACCCCCAGCGACGTCACCGTCCGGAGCATCCGCTCCAGCGCCTGTGCGGTGTCCGTGGGCTGTGGGGTTTCCGCCTGGAGCTCCAGCTCCGCCCGCAGCGTGGTCAGGGGCGTGCGGAGCTCATGCGCGGCATTGGCGGCGAAGCGGCGCGACTGGTCCAGGGCTTCATGGAGGCGCGTGAGCAGGTCCACCAGCGCGGTGCGCACGGCGTTCACCTCGCTGTAGCGGGCCGGGGCATGGAGGGGGGCGGGGAGGGGACCGCCGGGCTCGATGCGCGAAAGCGCCTCGCTCAGCTCCGTGAGGGGCCGGGCCGCCCAGCGCGCCACGCGCCGGCTCACCCACAGGCTCAGCAGGGCCGAGCAGCCCGCGGCAATCAGCGCGGCCAGCGGGAGGGCGAGCCGCAAGAGGGGGATGCTTTCGAGTCGCTCCATCGCCACCGCCAGCCGCCCGTGGCCCGGCACGCCGCAAAGCCTCACACCCGACTCGCCCGGAAGCCGGGACCAATCACAGCCAACGTGGACGGGGACGCCGGGCGTGCCGCCCAGCCATTCGTTCCCCGAGAACAGGGCGATGTGGATGCCGAAGGCGGAGAGCTCCTTCTGCTCGTCATGGGCCGCGGCCGCCGCTTCCGCGGCTGTCATCCTGGCGGACTCCTCCACCAGGTCCACCGCCGCGTCCCGCAGGCGCCGGTCCTCGCCCGCCAGCAGCAGGCGGTAGGCAATCAGCCCGGTGGCTCCGGCCGTGAGCGCGCTGCCGGCCAGGGTGACCGCCAGCATGGCGCGCGTCAGCCTGTGCACCATCGACGCCCTGGGGCGCCCGCCGTCAGCCGCTTCCAAGGCCATACCCCTCGCCGCGCAGCGTGCGCACCACGTCCTCGCCCAGCTTGCGGCGGATCCTCCCGACCAGGACCTCCAGGCTGCTCGCGGCCCCGCTGGAGACCTCGCCCCAGACGGATTCCAGCAGCGCGTCCCGGCCCACGACGCGGTCTCCATGCGCGGCCAGCGTCTCCAGGATGGCCCACTCCCGCGCGGTGACGGGCACGGCACGGCCGGCGCGGAGCGCTTCCCTCCGGCCGAAGTCGAGCACCACGTCGCCCAGCTGGACGAGGACGGTGCTGGCCCGCTCCCTCCGCCGTCCAATGGCGCGCACCCGCGCCCGCAGCTCCGCGATGGCGAAGGGCTTGCCCAGGAAGTCGTCCGCGCCCGCGTCCAGCCCCTCCACCCGCTCGGCCACGCGGTTGTGGGCGGTGAGGATGAGGATGGGCGTCTGGACGCCGTCCGCGCGCAGCTCCCGGCAGAGCGAGAGCCCGGAGCCATCCGGTAGCCCGATGTCGAGCACGATGACGTCCACCGCGTCCAGGAGCGCCTGCCGCGCCTGTTCCACGTCGCCGGCCTGCCGGACGACATGGCCGTCGCGCTCCAGCGCCTGAGCGACGAGGGCGCGCAGTTCCTGGTGGTCATCGACGACGAGGACTCGCATGGCGGGCTTCCCGGCCAGAGCTATACCACTGGCGGGAAGGCTCCTGCCGGGGGGCTCCCGGCGCCGTTCAGCCGCCGTTCAACCTCGGCTGGCAGGGTCGCCGCATGCCTTCGCGGTGCAGGCTTCGAAGACCCGATGTTCGCCTGATGATGCTCACGTGGCTGCTGTTGGCCACGGCCTGTGCCACCTCGCCCTACGACCGGGCGTGGGTGTCCTCGGAGCTCGCGGCGCGTGCCGCCCCCCTGGGCCCCGGCGCGGATGGGGCCCCCTCCCTGCCGCCAGGCCTCGCGGACGCGGCGACCCTGGATGAAGGCACGGCCGTCGCCGTCGCCCTCTGGAACAGCGCCGCGCTCCAGGCGGACATGGCACAGCTCGGCGTCTCGCGGGCCGACCTGGCCGAGGCCGGAGCGCTTCCCAATCCCACGTTCTCCCTGCTGCTGCCCGTGGGCCCCCGGACCATCGAGTCCTCGCTGCTGCTCCCGCTGTTCGCTCTCTGGCAGCGCCCGGCCCGCGTCGCCGCAGCGAAGGCGCAGGTGGAGCAGGTTGCTCGCGGACTCGTGCAGAACGGCCTGGATGTCGCCAGGGATGTCCGCGTCGCCCACGCGGACTGGGTGCTCGCGGAAGGGCGGCGCGGGGCGTTGGAGGAGCTCGCGGGCCTGTGGTCACGGACGCTGGAGCTGGCCGAGGCGCGCCTGGCCGCAGGGGATGCCAGCCGCATGGAGGTGGCCGCGCTGCGTGCGGAGAAGCTGCTGGCGGAGGACGCCTCCCGGCGCTCGCGCACGGAGGTGCTGCTGGCCCGAGAGCGGTTGCGGCTCCTGATGGGCGTGGTCCAGAGCCCCCTGTTCGCGCAGGCCCTCCCCAGGGAGTCCCCCCGCGAGTCGCGCGCCCTGCGTCCGCTCCCCGACCTCATCCAGTTGGCGCAGGCCGCCCGGCCCGACGTGCTCGCCACGGAGCTGGGCATCCAGGCGGCGGGGAGCCGGCTGGGCTGGGAGCAGGCGCGCATCGTCAACCTGCTCGCGCGGCTGGACGTGAAGCCGTCGACGTCCGCGAACGGCTCGCCCCAGGCGCTGTGGGTCCCGGGCGTGCAGCTGGACGTTCCCATCTTCAACTGGAACCCCGGTGGCGTCGGCCGCGCGGAGGCGGAGCTGATGCGCGCCTCCGCCCGCTACGTGCTGCTGCGGCAGCAGGTCGCGAACGAGGTCCTCGTGGCCCGGGAGCGCGTGCTCCAGGCGTCCACGTCGCTCGCGGCCTTCCAGGCGGACATCCTCCCCGCGTTGACGGCCGCGAGCGACGGCGCGCGGAAGGCCTTCGATGCCGGAGATGCGCCGTTCGTGTGGGTGCTGGATGCCCTGCGCCGGCTGGCCGACGCCCGGCTCCGCGCCCTTGACCTCGAAGCGGACCTGCGCCGCGCGCTCGCCCAACTGGACCGCGGTCTGGGCAAACAGGGAGTGGCTCATGAATAGGTTTGTCCGGCTCGTCGCTGTCGCCGGTTTCGTCGCTCCGTCGCTGTCCTGCCGGGAGCAGAAGCCCGCGGCGCCGCCACCCGCGGCGGCGGTGAGCTCCCACGTGGCAGAGGCTTCGCTGGCGACGGTGACGCTCCAGCCCCAGGCGGAAGCCAGGCTGGCCCTGCGCGTCCAGCCGGTGCTGAAGCGCAGTGCGGCGCGGCGGCAGTTGCTGGGCGGCGAGGTCGTGGTGCCGTCCGGCAATGCCCTGGTGGTGACCGCGCCCGTGGCGGGCGGCGTCGTGGCGGAGGGCGCCACCGCGCTGCGTCCCGGGGCCACGGTGAAGCGGGGCGACGTGCTGCTGCGGCTGGTGCCGCTCGCCACCGTGGACCGGGACCTCCATGCCCAGGCCCGCAGGGCGGTGGACGCGGCCAGTGCCCGCGACGAGGCCGCGGCGGGACGGCTCGCCCGCACGCAACGGCTCCTCGAGGATGGCGCGGGCACGGAGCGGGCCGTCGAGGAGGCCCGGGCCGAGCGCGCCGTCGCCGGGTCGGAGCTGGAGGCCGCGCGCAAGCGGCTGGAGCTGGTGGGCCGCTCACCGCTGGAGTCGGACGTCAGCATGCGCATCCTCGCGCCGCGAGATGGCGTCCTGCGCCAGGTGTCGGTCGCGCCCGGACAGTCCGTCACCGCGGGAGCCCCCCTCTTCGAGGTCGTGGGAGTCACCGCGAACTGGGTGCGCGTGCCCCTCTTCGTCGACGAGGTCCACCGCGTGAAGCCGGACGCGCCCGTGCGCGTGCACGCGCTCCTGTCCGGCCAGGACGAGGGCGTGGAAGCGCTGCCGGTGATGGGACCGCCCAGCGCGGACCCGGTCTCCGCCACGGTGGACCGGTTCTACGAATTGCCCACGTCCGCGCGCTTCGCGCCGGGCCAGCGCGTCGGAGTGTCGCTGCGCTTCGACGCGGAAGACGAGCTCCTCGCCGTGCCGGCGTCCGCCGTCGTCTACGACGCGCTGGGCGGGGCCTGGGTCTACGTGCGGGAGGCGGAGCACGTCTACGCCCGCAACCGCGTGGACGTCGTGCGCCTGGAGGGCACGGACCTGCTGCTCGGGCGGGGCCCACGGGAGGGCACCCCCGTGGTGGCGGTGGGCGCGGCGGAGCTGTTCGGCACGGAGTTCGGCGCGGGCCACTGAGGAAGACCTGATTCCAACATGCACAAGCTCATCTCCGCCTGCCTCCACTTCCGACTCATCCCCATCGCCGCGGCGGTCCTGCTGCTCATCCTCGGCTACGCGAGCCTTCGTGGCATGCCGCTGGATGTCTTCCCCGAGTTCGCGCCGCCGCTGGTGGAGATCCAGACGGAGGTCCCCGGCCTCTCCAGCCTGGAGGTGGAGAAGCTCGTCACCACGCCCCTGGAGAACGGCCTCGCGGGCGTGCCCGCGCTGAAGACGCTGCGCTCCAAGTCCGTGCTGGGCCTGTCGTCCGTGGTGCTCATCTTCGAGCGGGGCTCGGACCTGTTCCGGGCGCGGCAGTTGGTGCAGGAGCGGCTGGCGCGCCTGGCGCCCACGCTGCCCTCCGTGGCGCGCCCACCGGTGATGCTCTCCCCCGTGTCGGCGACGAGCCGGGTCCTCAAGGTGGGCCTGCGCTCCGACACGCTGGACCGGATGGCGCTGTCGGACGTGGCGCGGTGGACCCTCCGCCCCCGGTTGATGGGCATACCGGGCGTGGCGAACGTCGCCATCTGGGGACAGCGGGACCGCCAGTTCCAGGTGAAGGTGGACCCCGAGCGGCTGCGCGCCGCGAACGTCACCCTGGATGACGTCCTCCGCGCCGCGCGCGATGCGAGCCTTCCGTCCTCGGGTGGCTTCATCGACACGCCCAACCAGCGACTGGCGGTCAGCCTGCCGGGCTCCACCACGCTGGCGGCGCTGGAGGAGGTGCCCGTGGCCTTCCGCAACGGAGCGTCCATCCGGCTGGCGGACGTGGCCACGGTGCGGGAAGGACATCCACCGCCCATCGGCGAGGGCATCGTCGACGACACGGCCGGCATCCTGCTCATCATCGAGAAGCAGCCCTGGGGCAACACCCTGGAGGTCACCGAACAGGTGGAGGCCGCGCTCGAACAACTGCGTCCGGCACTCCAGGGCGTCACCGTGGTGCCCGGCATCTTCCGGCCGGCGACCTTCATCGAGACCGCGGTGGGCAACCTCCGGCATGCCGTGCTGCTTGGCTGCGTCATGGTCATCGTCGTCCTCTTCGCCTTCCTCCAGGACGTGCGGACGGCGGCCATCAGCCTCGTGGCGATTCCGCTGTCCCTGGTGGGCGCCATCGTCGCGCTGCGGCTGGTGGGGGCCACCCTGGACACCATGGTGCTCGCCGGGCTCGTGCTGGCACTGGGCGAGGTGGTGGACGATGCCATCATCGACGTGGAGAACGTGCAGCGGCGCCTGGCGGAGAACCGGGCGCTGGGCCATCCCCGCTCCGCCTTCCAGGTGGTGCTCGACGCGTCGCTCGAGGTCCGCAGCGCCGTCGTCTATGCGACTGTCATCGTCGTCCTCGTCTTCCTGCCGGTGTTCCTGCTGGAGGGGGTGAGCGGCGCCTTCTTCCGTCCGCTCGCGGTGGCCTACGTGCTGGCGGTGGGCGCCTCCATGGCGGTCGCGCTCACGCTGACGCCGGTGCTGTGCCTCCTGTTCCTGGCGGGGAAGGGCGAGGCGCGGACGCCCCGGCTGGGCGGCTGGCTGCGCGAGCGCGTCCGCCCGCTCGTGGCCTGGATGATGGAGCGGCCCCGGGTGGCGGTCCGGAGCGTCCTCGCCGTGCTGCTGGGGGGAGGCATCCTGGCGGCGATGCTGGGCGAGGGCTTCCTGCCCCACTTCCAGGAGTCCGACTTCCTCATGCACTGGGTGGCGAAGCCGGGAACGTCCGGCGACGCGGTGCTGCGCACGGCCCTGCGGGCCAGCGAGGAGCTGCGGGCCATCCCGGGTGTCCGTCACTTCGGCGCGCACATCGGCCGGGCGGAGGTGGCCGACGAGGTGGTGGGCCCCAACTTCGCGGAGCTGTGGATCAGCCTGGACGCCGTGGACGACTACCCGGCCACCGTCCAGCGCATCCACGAGGTGGTGGAGGGCTACCCCGGCCTCTACCGCGACGTGCAGACGTACCTCCAGGAGCGCATCAAGGAGGTGCTCAGCGGCGCCAGCGGCTCCATCGTGGTGCGCGCCTCGGGGCCCGACCTGGACACGCTGCGCACGAAGGCGCGCGATATCGAAGCGAAGCTCCGGGACATTCCCGGCGTGGTGAACCTCAAGGTGGAGCCGCAGGTGCTGGTGCCGCAGCTCCAGGTGCGGCTCGAACCGGAGGCGGGACGCCGGCTGGGACTGACGCCGGGAGACGTGCAGCGGGCAGTGGCCACGCTGCTGCAAGGCACGAAGGTGGGTGAGGTCTACCGCGACGAGCGCACCCTGGACGTCGTCGTGTGGGGCGAGGATTCCCTGCGCCAGGACGTGGCCGCGGTGAGGGCGCTGCGCCTGCTGGCCCCTTCGGGCATGCCCTACCGGCTGGGCGACGTGGCGCGGGTGGAGATTGCGTCCGTGCCCAACATCATCCAGCACGAGGGCGCTTCGCGCCGGCTGGACATCACCTGCGACGCCCGGGACCGTGCGCTGGGCGCGGTGGTCACCGACATCCGGGCCGCGCTTTCTGGCCTGGACTGGCCCACCGGCCACCACGCGGAGGTCCTGGGCGAGTACGCGGAACGCGAGAGCGCGCGGGCGCGGCTGCTGGGCTTCTCCGTCCTCGCGGTGCTGGGCATCGCCCTGGTGCTCTACCTGGACTTCCAGTCGGGCCGGCTCGTGGCCTTCACCCTGGGGACGCTGCCCTTCGCGCTGGTGGGCGGGGTGGTGGGCGTGCTGCTCACCGGCGGGGTCGTCTCCCTGGGCTCACTCGTGGGTTTCGTCACCGTGCTGGGCGTCGCCGCGCGCAACGGCATCCTCCTGGTGAGCCACTACCGCCACCTGGAGGCCAGCGAGGGCGTCCCGTTCGGAAGCGAGCTCGTCCTGCGCGGAACGCTGGAGCGGCTCCAGCCCATGGCGATGACGACGCTGACGACGGCCCTGGCGCTGGTCCCGCTGGTGGCGGGGGGCCTGAAGCCCGGGCAGGAGATTGAACACCCGATGGCCGTCGTCATCCTCGGGGGGCTGTTCTCCTCCGCCGTGCTCAACGTGCTGCTCGTCCCCTCCCTGTACCTGCGCTTCGGGAGGGGAGCCGCCAGCGGCGCTAGAGCTGGACCTTGAAGCCGGCGATGAGCGTGCGGGGCGCGTTGGGGCGCGCGCCGTACGGACGGCGGCCGACGATGACGGCCTCGTCCAGGATGTTGCGAGCGCTCACGTAGAGCTGCCCCCAGCGGGTGATGTTCCAGTTGGCATTCACGTCGAATGTCAGCAGGGCGCCCGTCTTCAGGCCCTCGGGAATCTCTCCCTGGCCCGCCTCCTCGCGCATGCTGCCCAGGAAGGTGGAGCTGACGAAGGCGCCCCAGCGCGCGCCCTCCACGCCAATGGAGGCGAAGAGCTGGTGGTGGGGCACGTATGGCAGTTCGTCCCCCGCCATCACGTTGCCGAACTGCGGGTCCGACGAGCGGAAGTCCTCCAGCAGCTTCGTGCGGGTGAACGTGTACGCCACCGTCAGCGGGAAGGTGAGGCCGCCGCCCGGACGGAAGGTCTTCTCCGCGAAGGCCTCCAGGCCGTAGATGTGCGCCGCACCCGCGTCCACCTGGCGGTCCAGGTTCTCGTTGAGGCAGCCATTGGAGAAGGTGCAGACGTCGGTGAGGTTGGAGTAGTCGTTGAAGAAGCCCACCACCTCGAAGCGCTCACCGCGCCGCGACCAGCGTGCGCCGGCCTCGTAGTTGACGCTCTTCTCCGGGCCCACGGCCTCGGGCTGGCCCGGCGCGGGCGGGGAGAAGCCCCGGTAGGCACCGGCGAACAGTCCCAGCGCGGGGTTGAGCGCGCCATAGACGCCCAGGCCCGGCATCAGCGCCTCCAGCGACCCGTTCTGGGTGGTGCCCTCCATCTTGTCCACGGACTTGGAGCGGATGACCTCCAGGCGCACGCCCGGCGTCACCACCAGCGGACCCCAGGCGATGGCGTCCGTCGCGTGCAGCGCGAGCGCGTGCGTGGAGTCCTTGTTGTCGGCGGTGACCTCGGTGGTGCCGCCCTCGGCGACCAGCTCGCCGCCCACCATGAGGTAGCCGTCCTGCGTGTGGCGGCGGTTGATGCTGTCGTAGTGGTAGCGCACGCCGAACTCGGCGTTGTGCGACAGCGGGCCGGTCTTCATCGTCCAGCGGGCGACGCTCTGGATGCCCTGGTTGACGAAGACGCGGTGGTTGGGCCCGATGAGGATGGTCTCTCCCGGCGTGGACGAGTCCAGCTCCCCGGTGAGCACGCCGTAGTAGATGGCGTTGCGCGCGCTCGTGGGGTCCGCGAGCACGTCGGAGATGGACACGCCCCGGAAGCTGTTCACCTTGCGCCAGGTGCGGTCCAGGTCCTGGCGGTACAGCGACGTCGTCACCGCGATGTCGTGCCCCTCCAGCACGTGGCTGAGCACCGCCTGGGTGCGGTGCCACTGCATGTGGTCGAACTCGCTGGCCTTGTAGCGGCGCAGCGGGTTCGCCGCGAAGTCCGCGTCCGACAGGCCCAGGTACGTCTCGTTGGAGCCCTCGTCGGAGTAGCCCAGCTTGAGCTGGAGCGTCTGGCGCAGCTCACCCTCCGGCACCAGCCGGTAGCGCGCCTTGGCCATCCACTCGTTGCGGTGGAAGCCGGTGGAGTTGTCGCTGTTGTCGATGTCCTTGAACCCGTTGCTGCGCAGGTGGATGCCCTCGATGAGGAAGCCCGCGCGCTCGGTGCTGGCGCCGAAGAAGCCGTGCGCCTTGCCGTAGAGGTACTGGCCACCCGCGACGTCCAGGCCGAACGACTCCTGCGCGGGGACGTCCCGGGTGATGAGGTCCACCGAGCCGCCCACCGTCTGCGGGCCCTGCTGCACGGAGGAGGGGCCCTTGAGCACGCGCACCGACTGCATGCGGGTCATCAGGGGGAAGTAGTACGCGGCGGGCGCGGAGTACGGCGCAGGCCCGAAGAGGATGCCGTCCTCCAGCAGGGTGACCTTCTTGCTGCGGTCCGGGTTGACGCCGCGCAGGCCCAGGTTGGGCCGCAGGCCGAAGCCGTCCTCGCCACGGCCGTACACGCCCGGCACGGACTGGAGGATGGCCTGGGGGTCGTCCAGTTCGTAGCGCTGGAGCTTCTCCGGCTTGAGGATGTGGATGGAGCCGCTCGTCTTCGCCTCGGACGTGCCCACCACGACGCTCTCGAAGCGGCGGTTGTCGGCGGGCGGCGTCCCGTCGAGGGGCGCGTCGGCCGGAGCGGCTCCCGCCACGGCGGGCTCCATCCTCGCGGGCTCTGACGGCGTGGGGCTGGTGACGGGGGCGGAGACGGCCGGCTCCGCGGCGGTGGCCGGCTCGGGCGCGGGCTCCGCGGCCGGGGGCTCGGACGCGGCCGGGGGCGGTGCCAGCGGAGCCTCGGCCGGTGCCGGGGAGGCCTCCTGCGGTGTCGGCGGCGTCTGGGCCGGGGCCGACGAGGAGACAACGAAGGAAACCACGGCGACTGCCCAGGTCGGTGCACCCATGAGGACGAAGACTCCCGGAGGAACGTGCGAAGAGATGCGGCGGTCGACCGTACCGGCGGAGGAGTGGAACCCCTCCGCCAGTCTCGGAAGACCGCCGCCGACCGCGACTGCGTGAATGACTACTGCGCTTCGGCGGCGCCCGCGATGACGATCTTGCCGTCGGACTGCACGGCGACGCCGCGAGCGGCCTCGTCCAGCTTGCCGGCGATGACGTTCACCGTGACGATGCCACCGGTGCCGAAGGTGGTGTCGCGCGAGCCATCCAGGTTGAAGCGCGCGATGGCGAAGCGGTTGTCACCGCCCTCGGTGACGAAGCCCGTCGCGTACACCTTGTTGTCCGCGCCGAACGTCACGCCCCAGAAGCGGTCGTTCTCCGTCTCGGAGAAGGGCACCGCGCCCACGAACTCCGCGCCCGTCGTCACGTTGCGGATGAGCAGCACGGCGTCGTCGTCCTGTCCGCCACCGGCACGGTAGCCTGCGGCCGCCACGTACTCATCGCTGTTCACGTCGGCCTTCGCCACGTCGAAGAAGGCCTCGTCCGGACGGTCGAAGGAGTAGAGCTTGAAGCCCTCGTTGAAGCCGTCCGCCGTCGCGGGCTGGCCGTTCGCCGTCAGCAGCACCGCCATGGCGTCGATGTTGCCAGCCGTCGGGGTCCCGCTGCCCACCATGAACACGCGGTCGTCCTTCAGCGCCACCGCGTCACGGCCGCGGTCGTTGTCGCCGGCCAGGTTCAGGATGAACGAGCCGTTCGTTCCGTACGTCGTGTCGAGCAGGCCCGCCGCGCTGTAGCGGAACGAGATGAGGTCCACCGTCGTGCCCGAAACGCCCGCCGCGCGGCCGTAGCCGGTGGTGACGTAGGCGCCCGTGGACTGCCGGACGGCGGCATAGGCCTCGGAGACGCCCCACTCCTTGGTCGGGTCGGTCGTGGCGAACGGCGCCGAGTTCAGCACGCCCTTGGAGCCGAAGGTGTTGTCCAGCGTGCCCGCCTCGTCCAGGCGCAGCAGCACGATGCGGTTGGAGGACTGCGCGCCCACGCCCGAGGGCTGGGGCAGGTAACCGGCGGACATGATCTTACCGTCGTCCTGCACGAAGCCGTGGCGCGCGGAGTCACCCAGGCCGCCGATGTCCAGCGCGTAGAAGCCCTTGCGCGCGTTGGCGGCGGGGGTCGCGTTGAAGGTCTCGTCCAGCGCGCCGTTGGCGGTGAGGCGAGCGACCACGCGGTCGGTGTCCGTGCGGGTGCCGTCCGCCTTCTTGGTGCCGAACACCACCAGCCGGTCCTGCGCGGCGCGGCTGATGCCCCACATGGAGTCACGCACCGTGCCGGAGCCCGTGCCCAGGTTCACCCGCGAGATGCCATTGCCGCTCGCGCCGAAGCTGTTGTCCACCGTGCCGTTGGCGTTGAGCCGCACGAACGCCAGGTCCGTGTCCGGCGTGACGGTGCCGGCGTCGGTGCCCGCATCCGTGCCGGCGTCGGTGCCCGCATCCGTCTGGGTGCCGGCGTCGGTGCCCGCGTCCGTCTGGGTGCCCGCGTCGGGCGTGGGAGTGGGCTCTTCGTCCTCGCCACATCCGCCCAGGTAGGTCACGGCGACCCCCAGGACCAGCATGCTGGTCAGCAGCTTCTCGAAGCTCCGGTGTTTTCTCTGATTCGTCATGTTCAACCCTCGGGATGGGTGATGAGTGAATATGAGAGGGTTCTCATTTTTGGTGACCACACATGAGAATGGCTCTCATCTACGGTGGTCGAATATGAGAACGATTCTCATTTTCAGACTCGCAACGCGGCGCCTGAGTAGACCGCGAAACACTCGAAGTCAAGGTGCCACCCTGGTTTCGATAATAATTGTCAGTTTCAAGTTGGATTGATACTGCGAGGGTCATGACTGTCTTCAAAGCCCGTCCTGAAGTGCCCTCATGGCTGGGAGTGAGGGCCCTGGCATTCACCGCGGTGCTGTGCGTGGCGTGCAGCGACAGCAAGCCCAAGCCGGTGGATCCTCCCCCCGGGGACGGCACGGACGTGCGCGCGCAGCTGTTGAGCGCGGCGGGCGAGTGCATCCTGGGGACGGCGCGGGACTTCCTGCCCAGGGCCGCGGCGCTCCAGGCGGCGACGGCGGCGCTGCGGGACGCGCCGGACGCGGCGGCCCAGGCGGCGGCGCGCACGGCGTTCCACGAGGCGATGGACGTCTGGCAGGTGATGGAGGCGATGCAGGTGGGGCCGGCGGCGCCGCGCAGCAGCCCGGGCGGCGCGGAGATCCGCGACAACATCCATTCGTTCCCGCTCTACAACCGGTGCTCCATCGAGGAGCAGCTCGTCTCCAAGGGCTACGAGTCGGCCAGCTTCTCCTCCAGCCTGGTGACGCGGCGCGGGTTCCTCGCTCTGGAGTACCTGCTCTTCTACGAGGGCGCGGAGACGGCGTGCGGACCGAACTCCGCCATCGTGGCGCAGGGGACGTGGGCGGCGCTGTCCGCGGACGAGCGGGCGGCGCGCAAGCGGGCCTACGCGGCGGTGGTGGGGGCGGACGTGCGCATGCGCGCGCAGGCCCTGGTGGACGCGTGGGCGCCGGAAGGCGGCAACTTCCTGAAGACGCTGGCGACGGCGGGCTCGGGCAACACGGTGTTCCCGACGACGCAGGTGGCGCTCAACGCGATGAGCGACGCGCTCTTCTACGTGGAGCGCGAGGGCAAGGACCAGAAGCTGGCGCGTCCGCTGGCGCTGCGCGACTGCGCGTCGGACATCTGCCCGGAGTTGCTGGAGTCGCAGTTCGCGGGCCGCTCGAAGCAGAACCTGCGTCAGAACCTCGTGGGCTTCCGGCGCATCGTGGACGGCTGCGGTCCGGACTTCACCGGCCCGGGCTTCGACGACGTGCTGGTGGCGGCGGGCGCGGAAGCGGTGGCCACGCGGCTGCGCAAGGAGGTGGTGGAGGCCGACGCGGCGCTGGTCGCGGTGGAGGAGGACGACCTCAAGCAGGCGCTGGTGCAGGACAAGGCGTCCGTGCAGGCGGTCTACAACGACTTCAAGGGCATCACGGACCTGCTGAAGACGGACTTCATCACCACGCTGGACCTGGAGCCGCCCGCGGGCCTCGAGGGAGACAATGACTGACGTGGCCGGCGGTGGGGGCGGGACGTCCCCGCGTCCCATGGCATGGCTGTGGGCGTGGCTGCTGGCGCCCCGGGACATCGCCGCGCTGGCGGCGTTCCGGGTGGCGCTGGGGCTGCTCATCACCGTGTCGGCGGTGCGCTTCCTGGCCTACGGCTGGGTGGGCGTGCTGTTCGCTCAGCCCCGGTTCCGCTTCTCCTATTGGGGGTTCGGTTGGGTGCCCGTCCTCCCCGGCCCGTGGATGCCCGCGCTCTTCGTGGCCCTGGGCGTGCTGGGCGCGCTGTTGATGGTGGGGTTGTTCTACCGGGTGACGGTGGTGCTGCTGTTCGCGGTGTTCGCCTACGTGCAGTTGCTCGACGTGACGAACTACCTCAACCACTACTACCTGGTGAGCCTGCTGCTGGCGCTGATGTGCTTCGTGCCTGCGCACCGGGCCTTCTCCGTGGACGCGTGGCGCAGGCCGGCGCTCCGGCGGGACTGGCTGCCCGCGTGGTGCACGGTGCTGCTGCGCTTCCAGGTGTCGGTCGTCTACGTGTTCGCGGGGCTGGCGAAGGTCACCACGGACTGGCTGGTGCACGCGCAGCCGCTCAACATCTGGCTGGCCGCGCGCACGGGGCTTCCGTGGGTGGGGCCGCTGCTGGAGCAGCGCTGGGTGGCGTACGCGGCGGCCTGGAGCGGGATGCTGTTCGACAGCACCATCGTGCTGTTCCTGCTGTGGCGCCGCACGCGGCCGTTCGCGTACGTCGTGGTGCTGGGCTTCCACGCGGTGACGTTCGTGCTGTTCCCCATCGGGATGTTCCCCTTCATCATGGTGACGGCGGCGCTGGTGTTCTTCGACCCGTCGTGGCCGCGCGCGCTCGTCGCCCGGGTGCGGCGGCTTCCCGCCGCCGTGCGTCCTTTCACGGCAGGCGCAGGGGCGCTCCCGGCGGCGCCGGGTTGGAAGGGCCGGGTGGCGCTGGGGGCGGCGTTGGCCTACGCGTTCCTCCAGGTCGCGCTGCCGCTGCGTACGCACGTGTATGGCGGCAACGTGCTCTGGCACGAGCAGGGGATGCGCTTCTCGTGGCGGGTGATGACGCGGGAGAAGAACGGGAGCGCGACGTTCATGGTGCGTGACAGCGTCACCGGCCGCGAGTGGCACGTTCCGCCCAGCCAGTACCTCACGCGGTTGCAGGAGCGGGAGATGGCGGTACAGCCGGACCTCATCCTGCAACTGGCCCACCGGATTGCCCGGGACTTCGAGGCGACCACGCACCACCCCATGGAGGTACGGGCCGACGTGCGGGTGTCCCTGAACGGCCGGATGGCGGAGCCGCTGGTGGACCCGGCGGTGGACCTGGCAAAGGAGGAAGACGGCCTGGGGCCCAAGGCCTGGATTCTCCCCTCGCCCGAGGGGCCTCCGGTGCATCTGCGCCCGACGCGGGGCGGCGGCCCCGGCGCCTGACTCCGGCCGTCAGGCCAGCGTCAGCAGCGCGCCGCAGACCATCATCCCCACGCCCACGACGAGCTTCCACGACATGGGCTCTCCCAGCAGACCCCACGCCAGGACGAGCGTGAGGGCCAGGCTGAGCTTGTCGATGGGAGCCACCCGCGAGGCGGGAGCGAGCTGGAGCGCCCGGAAGTAGGCGAGCCAGGACAGGCCCGTGGCCACACCGGAGAGTGCGAGGAAGAGGAGCGTGCGATGGCGGAGCGTGGGAAGGGCGGCCCCCTCTCCCCGGGCCAGCGCGAGGGTCCAGGCGAAGACGAGCACCACCACCGTGCGCAGGGCGGTGGCGAGCGTGGAAGGCACGCCCTCCACGCCCACCTTTCCGAGAATGGCGGTCAGTGCGGCGAAACCCGCGGAAGCCAGGGCGTAGATCCACCACGTCATGTGTGTGACTCCTGGGATTCAGCGCTCGCGGAAGACCGCTTCCACGTCATTGCCGTCTGGAGCGAGCACGAGCGCAGCGTCATACCCCGGCGGCTAATCGGTGGCGATGTCGCGAAGCCCTGGAGGGTCATCGTTCGTGCCACCCTCTTCGAGGCCCGTTGTCTGTGTCGCTTCCCGCGCTCGAGCCGGTCAATCCGCGACCGCAGGTGTTCGGCGTCGAGCACGCCAGCGTCGCCTCGGCTGGCGAACATCTACCTCGGAGCGTCGCAACCTCGTGCGAGCCCTGCGAGTCATCCGGGCTCGACTCAGCCAGCGGCACCACGGCCGGCTGTACGCCTGCCCCCTGTGGCAGCGCCGGTGGACGGCGAAGGCCTCGCCGCACTCCCGACAGTCGAGGACGACAGCTTCCCGGTGGACGGTCTCCGCGGCAACGGTTGGCAGGCCGCTTCTCCTGGGATTGAGGTGGGTCGGTTGCGGTAACGCGGCGTGTGCGTTAAGCAGCCTCACGGTGCTGCGTCTTCTCCTCGTCATCGTGTTGCTCCACGGCCTCGTGCCCTCCCTCGGGGAAGCGGTCGAGTTCGTGGTGCATTACGCGACGTCGGGCCATCTGGCGCATTTCGAGCCTGGCGAGAAGGATCTGGACACTGGGAACAAGGAACACGGCTGCGGTCCCGTGGCTCACCACTGCGGCTGCTGCGCCAGCCAGTCCGTGCTTCCCACCCAGGTGGCGAGCGCCACACCGCCACTGCCGCCCTCCGGTGACGGCGCCATCCTCGGCCCCACCCAGCGCCTCGCGCTGGGGGCCTACCGGCGCCTCCTGCGTCCTCCCATAGCCGCCTAGGCTCCGCGCACGCGCGTCCCCTGCCCTCAAGGGCCCCCGTGTGTCCACGCGGGAGCTCATCATCGAGGCATGTGATGCCCTGACAGGCCTTCGGCCTTCGTCAGTGCCCTCGGTTCTCCCGCGAATCACTTCGGAGACGCCCGGGGCCTGCCTGCGCGCGCTGCCGCCCTTCTTCCCTTGAAGCGGCTCCCTCCCGCCCGGCCTCGCGCCATGTGGAGAGGGTCGGCCTTGGCACGTCCTCGCTGTCCTCGCGGAAGCCGTCCGCCGGTGTCCCGGTGCGGCCTCCGTGGCGGATGCCCCATGTCTCCTTGTCTGACTCAACCCATACGCAGACTCCTCCTGCCCTGCCTCATCGGGCTTCTTCCAACCGTCGCCCATGCGCAACGCACGCTGACCGCCGAGAGCGCGGTGGCCTTCGCACTGGAGCACAGCCCGCATCTGCTCTCCGTCCGCGCGCAGTCCGCCGCCGCCCGGGCACGTGTCGAGGGGGCCGGGCTCCTCTTCCAACAGAACCCGGAGGTGAGTGCCGCGGTGGGGCCTCGCACGCGCCCCGGGGGTAACTCCGTCGACCTGGGCCTGGGGGTCAGCCAGCGGCTCGAGGTCTTCGGCCAGCGTGCCGCGCGCAAGGACGTCGCGCGCGCGGAGCTGACGGCCAGTGACGCGCGCCTGGCAACCGCGAGAATCGACCTCGCCGCCGACGTCCGGGAGGCCTTCGCCCTGGCCCGCGCCGCCGAGCAGGAGGCCCTCCTCGCCGAGGAGGGCCGTGCCCTGGCGGAGCAGGCCCTCCAGGCCGCTGAGGAGCGCCGGGGCGCCGGCGCCGCGTCCCTCATCGAGGTCAACACCGCGCGGGTGGAACAGGGACGGGCCACCCGGGAGCGCACGCTGGCCCTCCAGCGCCGCTCCAGCGCCCTGGCCCAGCTGCGGCTGCTGTTGGGCCTGGAGCCCACCGAAGCGCTGACGCTGGAGGGAGGCCAGGACACGGAGCGCAAGGAGGCGCCCCTGCTGGCGGCCCTGCAGGAGAAGGCCCTCGCGCAGCGGGGAGAGGTGCAGGCCGCGGCCGCCGAGGTCGAGGCCGCGCGCGCGGCGGGGCGGCTCGCCGCGCGGGAAGTGCTGCCCAGCCCTCGCCTCGGCGCGACCTACAGCCGGGAGGAGGACGCCACCATCATCCAGGGCACCCTGGGCATCGAGCTGCCCCTCTTCAATCGCAACCAGGCCGCCCGGGGCGAGAGCGCCGCGCGACGGGTGGAGGCCGAGGGCACGCTCCGCGCGGTCGAGCAGCTGGTGCGCTCCGAGGTGGCCCTCGCGCTGGAGCGCTACCGCACCGCGAGCGCCGCCGCGGACGTCTACAGCGCGGACGTCCTCGCGGCGCTCCAGCAGAACCTGGAGCTGGTCAACGAAGCCTACCGGGCCGGCAAGGTGGACTTCCTGCAACTGCTGGTCATCCGCCGCGAGTCGCTGGACGCGCGGCGCGGATACATCGACGCGGTGCGGGAGCTCGCCGCCGCGGACGCACAACTCACCCGCGCAATCGGGAGCCTTCCATGACTCGTTCCGCACTGCTGTGCCTGTCGCTCTGCGTCCTCCTGTCCGGCTGCTCTCGCAAGGAGGAAACGCCTTCCCAGGGCCCGAAGCCCCCCGCCGAGGAGGGAGAGAAGAAGGGCGCGCCCCATGAGGAGGGTGAGGGCCATTCAGAGCTCATCACCCTCACGCCCGAGGCGCTGGAGAACGCCCAGTTGCAACGCGTCCGGGCGCGGATGATGCCGCTCACCCAGGGCCTCTCCGCCCCCGCTCGCATCACCTTCACCCAGCAGGGCCTCGCCCGGGTCGCCGCGCGCGTCCCCGGCCGCATCGCCAGCCTGGAAGTCACGCTCGGGCAGAAGGTGAAGCAGGGCCAGGTGCTCGGCTTCCTGGAGAGCCCGGAGCTGGGCCAGGCGCGGGCGGACTACCTCTCCGCGGCGACGAAGTCGCGCGTGGCCTCGGAGAACTTCCGGCGCGAGAAGGAGCTGCTGGGCAAGGGCATCTCCTCGGAGCGCGAGGCGCGCCAGGCGGAGGCGGAGTTCGCCACCGCCCAGGCGGACATGAACGCCGCGGAGGGACGGCTGCACGCGCTCGGCCTCAACGACGCGGAGATTCGCGCCCTCAAGGCCGATGAGCACTACAGCTCACGCTTCCCCGCCCGCGCCCCGCTGGAGGGCACGGTGGTGGAGATGGGCGGCGTCGTGGGCGCCACGGTGGATGCGGCCACGCCGCTGTTCACCGTGGCGGACCTCCGGGAGCTCTGGGGGGTGCTGGACGTCTTCGAGTCCCAGCTGCGCAGCGTCCAGGCGGGCCAGCCGGTGGCCCTCACCGTCGCCGCGCTCGGCGACCGGCGCTTCGAGGGCCGCGTGGCCTATATCGGCGACGTCGTCGACGAGAAGACGCGCTCGGTGCCCGTGCGGGTGGTCATCCCCAACGCCGACGGGGCCCTCAAGCCCGGCATGTTCGCCCAGGCCGAGGTCCTCACCACGCAGCGCGCGGAGGCAGACGCGGGAAGCGCGGAGCCCTCGCGCCTCGTGGTCCCCCGTGAGGCCGTCCAGAAGGTGGGCGAGGAGCAGTTCGTCTTCGTCCCGGTGAAGGACAACCAGTTCAAGCCCGTGAAGGTGCGCGTCGGCGCGAGCTCCGCCCGGGAGGTGGAGGTGCTCTCGGGCCTCGAAGCCGGCACCGACGTCGTCTCCCAGGGCGCGTTCATCCTCAAGTCCGAGCTCTCCAAGGAGAGCATGGGCGAGCACGACTGAGGCCTCCGCCCATGTTCGACAAAATCATCCACTTCTCCATCCGCAACCGCTTCCTCGTCTTCGTCCTGACAGCGGTCCTCATCGGCTTCGGCCTCTACGCGCTCAAGAGCCTGCCCATCGACGCCGTCCCGGACGTCACCAACGTGCAGGTCCAGGTCCTCACCACCTCTGCCGGGCTGGGCCCCGTGGAGGTGGAGAAGTTCGTCACCGTCCCCGTGGAGACGGCGATGAGCGGGCTGCCGGACACCGAGGAGATCCGTTCGGTCTCCAAGTTCGGCCTCTCCGTCGTCACCGTCGTCTTCAAGGACGACGTCGACATCTACTTCGCCCGCCAGCTCGTCCAGGAGCGGCTCACCACCGCGAAGGAGAGCATCCCCGAGGGCTACGGCACGCCGGAGATGGGGCCCATCTCCAGCGGCCTGGGTGAAATCTACCAGTTCGAGGTGAGGGGCGAGGGCAAGAGCCCCATGGAGCTGCGCTCCATCCTGGAGTGGCAGATCTCCCCGCGCCTGCGCGGCGTCCCCGGCGTCGTGGAGGTGAACGCCTTCGGCGGCGAGCTGAAGACCTACGAGGTGCAGTTGGATCCGGCACAACTGGCCGCCTACGGGCTGTCCCTGGAGCAGGTCTTCCAGGCCCTGGAGGAGAACAACGCCAACGCCGGCGGCGCCTACATCGCGCGGGCCCAGGAGCAGGTCCTCATTCGCGGCGAGGGAGTCGTCGAGTCGCTGGACGACATCGCCAACATCGTTGTCTCCACCTCCGCGCAGGGCACGCCCGTATTCATCCGAAACGTGGCGGAGGTGAAGTTCGCGCCCCAGGTGCGCCAGGGCGCGGTCACCCGCGACGGCCGGGGCGAGGCCGTCACCGGCATCGTGATGATGCTCATCGGCCAGAACTCGCGCGCCGTGGTGGAGGACGTGAAGGTCGTGGTCGAGAAGATCCGCCCCACGCTGCCCCAGGGCGTGACGCTGGAGACCTTCTACGACCGCACGGACCTGGTGCGCAAAACCATCCACACGGTGGCCCGGAACCTCATCGAGGGCGGCCTCCTGGTGGTGGTGGTGCTCTTCCTCATGCTGCGCAACCTGCGCGCCGGGCTCATCGTCGCCAGCGCGATTCCCCTCTGCATGCTGACGGCATTCATCGGCATGCGCGAGTTGGGCATCTCCGGCAACCTGATGAGCCTGGGGGCCATCGACTTCGGCCTCATCGTCGACGGTGCGCTCATCATCATCGAGAACTCGGTGCGGCACATCGCGGAGAAGAACCACCAGCTCGGCCGGGCCCTGACCCGTGAGGAGCGGGACGAGGTGGCGTACCGCAGCGCCATCGAGATGGTTCGCCCCGCCTCCTTCGGCGTGGGCATCATCGCGGTCGTCTACCTGCCCATCCTCAGCCTCACCGGCATCGAGGGGAAGATGTTCCGCCCCATGGCCATCACGGTCATCTGCGCGCTCGCGGGGGCCTTCGTTCTCTCCCTCACCCTCGTGCCCGCGCTCGCCTCCCTTGCCCTGCCGCGCAAGGTGCAAGAGAAGGAGAGCTTCCTCATCGTCGGGGCGCGCAAGGTGTACGAGCCTGCGCTCGCCTGGTGTCTGCGGCGCCGCAAGGCGGTGGTGGGCATCGCGGTGGGCGTCCTCGCGCTGAGCCTCGCCACCGTGCCCTTCCTGGGGGCGGAGTTCATCCCCCGGCTGGATGAAGGGGCGCTCGCGCTCCAGGCATGGCGCGTGCCCTCCGTGTCGCTGGAGGAGTCCGTGCGGCAGACGACCCTCATCGAGCGGGTGCTCAAGCGCTTCCCCGAGGTGGTGACGGCCGTCTCTCGCACGGGGCGGGCGGAGATCGCCACCGACCCGATGGGCGTCGAGATTTCCGACATCCTCGTGATGCTCAAGCCTCATGAGGAGTGGACGACCGCGAAGGACCGGGAGGGGCTCATCGCGGCCATGGACGAGGCCCTGCGCAAGGAGGTGCCCGGGAGCGTCTTCAGCTACTCCCAGCCCATCGAGCTGCGCGTGAGCGAGCTCATCTCCGGCGTGCGCTCGGACCTCGCCGTGAAGCTCTACGGGGAAGACCTGGACGTGCTGAAGAAGACGGGAGACCGGCTGGTGGCCGCGCTCGCGAAGGTGCCCGGCGCGGCCGACGTCAAGGCGGAGCAGGTGGCTGGCTTGCCGGTGGCCCGCATCCAGGTGGACCGCCAGGCCATTGCCCGTTACGGCATCAACGTTCGCCAGGTGCTGGACACCATTGAGACCATCGGCGGCCGGGAAGTCGGCACGGTGCTGGAGGGCCAGAAGCGCTTCGCCCTCCAGGTGCGCTTCAAGCCCGAGGCGCGGGCGACGGTGGAGGGGCTGGGGACGCTCAAGGTGGCCAGCCCGTCGGGCCAGCTCATCCCGCTGTCCGAGCTCGCGAAGGTGGTGGTGGAGGAGGGCCCGGCCCAGGTGAGCCGGGAGAACATCCAGCGCCGCCTCACCATTGAAGGCAACGTGCGCGGGCGCGACTTGCAGGGCTTCGCGGCCGAGGCCCAGGCGGTCGTCGCGCGCGAGGTGCCGCTGCCGCCCGGCTACTGGCTCGAATGGGGTGGCCAGTTCGAGAACCTCCAGTCCGCGGGCCGGCGGCTCGCTATCGTCGTGCCGCTCACCCTCTTCCTCATCTTCGTGTTGCTCTACAGCAGCTTTGGCGCGGTGCGCCCCGCGGTCCTCATCTACCTCAACATCCCCTTCGCGGTGACGGGCGGACTCCTGGCGCTGCTGGTGCGCGGCATGCCGCTCTCCATCTCCGCGGCCGTGGGCTTCATCGCCCTCTTCGGCGTGGCCGTCCTCAACGGCCTGGTGCTGGTGAGCTACATGCGGCAGCTGCGTCAGGAGGGGCGCGCCCCGGCGGAAGCTGCCCGCGACGCGGCGCACCTGCGCCTGCGGCCCGTCCTCACGACGGCGCTGGTGGCCAGCCTGGGCTTCATCCCCATGGCCTTCGCCTCCGGGGCGGGGGCGGAGGTGCAGAAGCCGCTGGCCACCGTCGTCATCGGCGGGCTGCTCAGCTCCACCCTCCTGACGTTGCTGGTGCTGCCTACCGTCTACACCTGGTTCGACCGGGACCGGCCGGCCGCGGTCCCCGTGCCTCCGGAAGACGCTCCAGGCGGAGCGGCCCATCCCCGTGTCGTTGAAGGAGGCGTGTCATGAAGGAGATTCAGGTCATCATCCAGCCCTTCAAGCTGAGCGCTGTCACCGACGCGCTCCAGGCCATCCCCGGTGTGGGCGGCATCACCGCCCTGGACGTGCGGGGTTTCGGGCACCAGCGCGGGCAGAACGGCCTGGAGCGGCCCGCGCGCGGCTCCGTCAACTACACGCAGAAGGTCATGCTCATCCTCGCGGTGCCGGACGACGTGGTGGCGTCCGTCCTCGCCACCATCGAGAAGCACGCGCATACGGGCAACCCGGGGGACGGGAAGGTCTTCGTCCTGCCGGTCGAGGATGCCCTGCGCATCCGCACGGGCGCCCGCGGAGGAGGTGCGCTGTGAAGAAGTCTTCCCTCGGACTTCACGCCAGCCGGCGGGCGGAGGTCGCATGAGTCACGGCCATGCTCACGAGCGCACCACCGACAACCAGCGCCGGCTTCGACTCGTCCTCATCCTCACCACCCTCTACCTGGCGGCGGAGGTGGTGGGGGGCCTCTGGACGGGAAGCCTCGCCCTGCTCGCGGACGCGGGACACATGCTGACCGACGCGGGCGGCATCGCGCTCGCGCTGATGGGGATGAAGTTCGCTGCAAGGCCCGCGACGCCGGAGCGCACCTACGGCTTCCATCGCGCCGAAATCCTCGCGGCCCTCACCAACGCCGTGGTGCTCATCGGCATCTCGCTCTACGTCGTCTACGAGGCCTGGGTGCGCTTCCGCAGCCCTCCCACCGTCGCCAGCGCGGAGATGGTGGGGGTGGCGGCCCTGGGCCTCGTCGTGAACATCGCGGGGTTGCTCATCCTGCGCGGCGGCACCACCGAGAGCCTCAACATGAAGGGGGCTTATTTCGAGGTGCTCTCGGATCTGCTGGCGTCGTTGGCGGTCCTCCTCGCGGGCGCGGTGATGTGGGTGACGGGCTGGTACTCCGCGGATCCGCTCATCTCCGCGGCCATCGGCCTCTTCATCCTCCCACGCACCTGGAGGCTCCTGCGCGAGGCGGTGGGCGTGCTCCTGGAGGGGACGCCCGCGACCGTGAACCTCATGGCGCTGCGGGAGGCGATCCAAGCCGTCCCCGGCGTCGAGAGCGTCCATGACCTGCACGTCTGGTCGCTCACCTCGGGGGTCAACGCCATGAGTGTGCACGTCGTCCGCCGCGACGCCTCCCTTTCAGATGAAGTCCTCCACGCGGTCCAGACGTGCGTCCGCTCCGGCTTCGAGGTGGCCCACCTCACCGTCCAGGTGGAGGCCCGAGGATGTGAGGCCACCGAGGTGCACCTCTGAGAGCAGGGGGCTGGCCGGCTTGATGTAGAACGCATCGGCCATGACTCCGGGCGGTGTGTCTCCGGGTAGCTCCGTGCGCGGTGCGATGCCATCCTGGGCCCCGGAACCATCTGGACGGAGTACACGCGAGGTGCGGATGCGGGCAGCAATCGTGGCAGGGGTGTTGGGCCTGGTGACGGCGTGCGCGGGCACGCGTGAGTCCACCGGAGTCACCGCGAAGGTGGAGGAGGGGAGGCCCATCGTCATCGCGCGCTCGTACACGCTGGAGTCGAGCGTGCTGAAGGAGACCCGGCGCATCAACGTGTACCTGCCGCCGGGTTACACGGAGGGAAAGGCCCGCCCGCCCGTGCTGTACCTGCTGGACGGTGGGGAGAAGGAGGACTTCCCGCACATCGCCGGCCTCGCGCAGCTGGGGAGCCTCAGCCAGACCATCCGGGACATGATTGTCGTGGGCATCGAGGAGACGGACCGCAGGCGGGACTTCACCTACCCGACCTCGGTGCCCGACGAGAAGAAGGCGCTGCCGACGACTGGAGGCTCCGCGGCCTTCCGTGAGTTCATCGCCCGCGAGCTGAAGCCGTGGGTGGAGGCGCGCTACCGCACGAGCGGCGAGTCCTTCCTCATCGGCGAGTCCCTGGCGGGCCTCTTCATCGTGGAGACGTTCCTGCGCCAGCCGGACCTCTTCAACGGCTACATCGCCGTGAGCCCGAGCCTGTGGTGGAGCAATCAGTCACTCTCGAAGGAGGCGCCCGCGCTCCTGCGGGCGCAGCCCGCCGGCCCGCGCACGCTCTTCCTGACCATGGGCAACGAGGGGGGCGAGATGCCGGAGATGCAGCAGGGCCTGGACGTCTTCGTCGCCGCCCTGAAGGAGCACACGCCCGAGGGGCTGCAGTGGCACTACGAGCCCATGCCCAACGAGTACCACCACACCATCTTCCACCCGGCCGCGCTCACGGCGCTGCGCAAGCTGCTGCCCGTGCCCCCGGAGCCGCCCGCGGCGGAGGCTGCCCCCTCCACCTCCGCGACGCCCTGAGCGGGGACGGCTGATGCAATTGCGTCAGTCGAGTTGGCGGACGAGCAGTACAAGAATCTGACGCCGCGCCCGTATTTCAAGCACCTCCATTCCATGGGCGGGCTGGTGGCGCAGGCCGCTCAACTCGCGCGCCCCACGTCCAGAGAATCCTCATGACACCGCGACAAGTCGGTGCAGTCATGCTGATGCTGCTGGCCGCTTGCAGTGGTGTGCCCCGCGTCACGCGCGCCTCGTTGGATGACGGTGAGGTGGGAGCCGGTGCGGCACGGTACGGGCTGAGCGTCTTCTCTGCGCGCACGGTGTCGGATGAGCCGGTGGAGGTGGACGAGGACGACTTCACCGAGGCGGTGGCGAAGCTGGCCCGTGAAGCGCGTCCCGTGGCGCAGCCTCAAGCGGAGGCCCGGCGGTTGTTCGCGGAGACGCGTGAGGCCCAGGCACGAGTCGACGGCGAACGCGTCATCCGGCTGGCGCCCGTAAACGTGAGCGCCGCTGCGTCGCGGGCGGAAGCGGAGCTGACGCGTGAGTACCTGCGCTGGTGCCAGCGCATGCAGGGCGGCGGTGACTGCCTGCGCCTGTTGGTGGACGGGCCCACCGTGCGCGGTGACGACAGGTACGCGCTGGCCCTGGCGATTTCACTCGGTTCCGTGCTGGCGGAGACGACTCAGGCCCTCAAGGGCATGGTGCAGCCGTCCGCCGTGCTGTCCCTGCTGGTGTGGACGGCCGTCGTCTACCTGCTGTTGTGGGCACTACCCGACCCGCTCTCCAAAACCATCGCGGCGGGGATGACGGTGCTGCTGCTGGGCTGGCTGGGCGTGGACACCCTGTGGAGCCTGATGCGCGGCTGGGTGTGCCTGGTGGAGGACTCGGACAGGGCCACCACCTTCGACGAGCTGAGCGAGGCCGGAGAGACGTTCGGCCGGGTGATGGGCGAGAACACCGCGCGCGTGCTGGTGATGGTGGCCACGACGGCACTCGGTGGCGCGATGCCCAAGCTGGCGAAGCTGATGCCGAAGCTGCCCGGCTTCACGCAGGCAGCGGTGCAGGCTGAGGCACAGGGAGGACTCCGGCTCGCGTCGGTGGCCGAGGTGGAGTCGGTGGCCGTCTCGTCCGAGGGCACCTTCTCCGTCCTGATGAAGAGCCCGGGGAGACAGGCGGGCGCGGCAGCAGCGGAGTCAGAGGACGCGGCCACCACCATCATCCGGCACCAGGGTGGCAACCGGCAGGTACTCACCAACGGCCAGCGCTGGCACGTGCCCACGAACAAGCCGCTCAAGGACATCCCGACGGCGGATCCCGTGGGAGACCAACTCCAAGCGGCGGCGACTCGTGTCGCTGGGGAATGGGGCCCCCATCGGCTCACGCGGCAAGAGCGCGATGCCATCGGAAAAGCCGCGGCTCGGGGCGAGCAATGGCTGGTGCGCCTCCTGGAGCGTCAGGCACGAGGCCGATTCCTGGAGAAGGTTCTTCGGAGGCAGTTTCCTCAACTGAGATGGAGCCCCAAGGGGGTCGATGCGGTTGACCCCTCAACCGGGTACAAATACGAGCTTCTCTCCGGGACAGATTCGAACCTGGCCCTGCATGGCACACGCATGGTCAGGGACCTCTTCCGGATGATTACCTTCTGAGGCGCACGGGATGGGCCAGCTCAACATCGAGAACCAGGACATCGAGAACCAGCGACTCGAAATCGATGCTGGGAATGTCTGCTTCCTGGGTCCCAACCTGACACTCCGCAACTGCACCCTGCTCCTGAAGGTGGCTGCGAGAAACCTGATTCTCATCCAGCCGCGACTCATCAACTGCACCATTGAGGTCAAGAGGGAGCTCAAGAACTTCCCCTGGACTCACGCCCATCTGAAGGGCTGCAGATTCACGGGGGCCATGACCGGAAGTGACTTTGGCCGCTGGTCATTTGACGAGGACTCGGAGCGGGGCAGCATCGAAGACTGCGACTTCACCGATGCGCGCCTGGATGCATGCCGCTTCGTCGACTGTGACCTCAGTCGCATGAAGCTCCCTTCCTGGCCCTGCTTCACCGTGCTCGACCCGGTGGGACGCAAGAGCGAGCTGCTCGCCCGCCAGTGGCCCGGCACCATGCGCATCAACGTGGAGTCCTTCACGGACGACCTCCCGGAGACCCTCGCCGTGACGTACTTCGCCCCCGCCGTGGCGAAGCGCAACGACACCACCCCGGAAGCCATCCGCGCCGTCCTCGACACCCTCCCTGGCGTGATTCTCTGACGCGCTCCCGTACTCCGGGCCCAGGGAGCTCGCGCCCGCGGACGTACAGCTCGTTCCGGTGCGCATCCAGGGGCAGCCCGACGTCTACTCCATCCTGAACGCCGTCCAGGTCGTGAAGTGTATCGATGACCGGGCGTCGAGAGAGGTGAGGTACTGGACGCCGGAAGATGGGCGGCCGGAGAAGACGGGGCAGTACCGCGCTGTCTACGGCATGCGCATCGACCCTATCAGGGTCGGCGCCACGCGGGTGTTCCGTCCCTGGGGATGGACCCTCTCCCTCATCGTGTCCGACGAGGTCAGGGCCGCAGCACTGGCCCACCTGGGCGCCTCGGGCGTCAGGTTCGAGGAGGTTTGCCCCCAGCCACCCGCGCCGTGAATCGCGCGGCCAGTTCCTTCAGCCGCGAGGCCCGCGACTGCAGGTCCTCCACGGAGCGGGCAATCTGCTGCACGCCGGCCACCGACTCCGTGGAGCGCACCGAGAGCTGCTGGATGCGCCCGGCGATGCTCTCCCCGGAGGCGGACTGGCGCGCATTCTCCTCCGCCATCCGCTCCACGTGCTCGCCAATCTCCCGCACCCCGGCCACCAGCCGCGCCAGGGCGTCTCCCGCCGCGGAGGACAGGTTCAGGCCCTCGCGCACCTTCGCCGTGCCCTGCCGCATCAGCTCCGCCGCCGCCGCCGTGTCCGTCTCGTTCTGGCCCAGCAGTGACTGCACCTGCCCCGCGGCGTCGCGCGTGCGGTTCGCCAGCTTGCGCACCTCGCCCGCGACCACCGAGAAGCCCTTGCCGTGCTGGCCCGCGCGCGCCGCTTCAATCGCCGTGTTCACCGCCAGCATCTGCGTCTCGTCCGCCACCTGCTGGATGAGCCGCAGCATGTCCCCCGTCACCCGCCCGGACGCCTGCATCCGCGCCACCGTCTGCGCCGAGCGCTCCACTACCTCCACGATTTCCGCCATCTTCTTCGACGCGTGGCCCACCACCGTGCCGCCCTCCCGCGCCACCTCGCCGTTGTCCGCCGCCGTCTCCGCCGCCGTGCGCGCCGCTTCCGCGCCCTGTGACACCCGCGCGCTCATTCCCTGCACCGCCTCCGCCGCGCGCTGCAGCGACTCCGACTGCTCCCGCGTGGTGAGTGACAGCGCGTCCGCCGACACCCGGATTCGCTCGGCGTCCGCCGCCGTGGCCCCCGCCGCCTCCACCAGCGCGGCCACCACCTCGCGCAGCCCCGCCACCATGCCGTTGAAGGCCTCCGTCAGCCGGCCCACCTCGTCCGCCGAGGGCACCGCCAGCCGCACGTCCAGCTCTCCCCGCGACACCCGGTGCGCCGCGTCCGCCAGCGCCCGCACCGGCCGCACCACCCGCCGCGACACGTACGCGCCCGCCAAGAGCGCCAGCACCAGCGCGCCACCCACCGCCACCAGGATGCGCTGGCGCACCTCGGCCACCTCCCGGTCGATGTCCTCCACGTACACGCCCGTGCCCAGCACCCACCCCCACGGCGGGAAGAGCTTCACGTAGCTCTCCTTGGGGATGGCGTCCGGCGAGCCCGGCCGCGTGGCCTCGTACGCCACCGAGCCCTCACCCCGGGCGCGTGCCAGCTTCACGATGTCCACGAACACCGGCCGGCCGCGCACGTCCCGGTAGCCCGTCAAATCCTTGCCCAGCATCGCCGGCAGGTGCGGGTGCATGACGAGCTTCGTGTCCAAATCATTGACCCAGAAGTACTCCACCCCCGAGTAGCGCAGCCCCTGCAGCAGCGCCGCCGCCTGGGCCTGCGCCTCCTGCCGCGTCAGCGTCCCGGCGCGCTCGCGCGCTTCGTAGGACTCCAGGATGCCGTAGGCCGTCTCCACCGCCTGCCGCAGGCCCCGCACCCGGTCCTCGTGGAGCTGCGCCCGAAGCTGCGGCAGCACGTAGGCGAGGATGGCGAGCAGCAGTGGTAGCGCCACCACTCCCATCGCCACACAGAGCTTCACCAGCAGGCTTTGCCGTCCAAGCGACATCGACCCGCGAGCGTAGCCCCTGCGGGACTACACCGCGCAGGCTCGGGGGCTCGCCTCCCTGGCTGGCCTCGCCTGGCCGTCCGGCCGCCTGCTCCTCGAGGCCCCGAAACCCCTCGCGCGCGTCCAACCCTGGGGGGAGGAACCGGTCGCAGGACTTGCCGGAGCCGTAGGAAAGTCGCCGTCCAACGTTATAGGTCACCCGCGTTCCGGGGCCTTCCAGCGTGCGGGCAGGGCCCCCGAACCCTTCCCCCGAGGGGCGTGGTGCCGAGGGAGGGACGCTCAGAAAGCGCCCATCCGAACCCCGAGAGTCCACCTCGTGGGCAGCAACCCTACGGGTGAACAACTTGAGGCTGACCCGGCAAGTTCTGTCTGTCTGCCTCCATACGTCCTATGCCAGCGGCCAAACGTTTCGGGTCGGTAAGGCATGGACAAGAAACTCGCAACCACCATCGGAGCAGCGGCGCGCGCCGCCCGGACCCGCCTGGAGCTCACGCAGGCCGACGTAGCCGAGCGCATCGATGTGGCCACCGAGGTGTACGGGCGCCTGGAGCGCGGCGGCATGCTCCCCAGCGTGCAGACACTGCTGAAGCTGTGTCACGAGCTGCACGTCTCCGCGGACGAGCTGCTGGGCCTGTCCGCCTCGCACGGCGCATCCAACGCCTCGCGCGCCAGCGAGCCGCCGCCCTCTCCCCAGGAGCGGCCCGAGGTTCGCCGCCTGCTGCGCACCGTGCGCCAGCTGGACCCCTCGAAGGTGAAGCTGCTGGGCCTGGTCGCCAACGCGCTGGGGCGGCGCTGAAGCGCGCGCCCCCCGCCGTCACCCCTCACAACGTGGAGATGAGCCGATCCAGCTCGTCTGGCTTCACCGGCTTGACGAGGTGCCGGTCGAACCCCGCGCGCAGCGCGCGGTCATGCCCCTCCGGACCGCCGTAGCCCGTAATCGCCACCAGGCGGATGCGCTGCCCCACCCGCGAGCGCAGCTCCTCCGCCACCCGGTACCCGTCCATCCCCGGCAGGCCGATGTCCACCAGCGCCAGCTCCGGTGACTGCGTCAGCGCCAGCGCCAGTCCCTGCAGGCCGTCCGGCGCCACCGCCACCTGGTGACCCCACAGCTCGAGCAAATCCCGCATGGCCTGGCGCGCGTCCGAGTTGTCCTCCACCAGGAGGATGCGCCGCCCGTTGCGCCGCGTGTCCGTGCCCTTCCCGCTGTCGGCGGGGACGGCCACCTCGTGCAGCAGCGGCAGCTTCACCACGAACTCGCTGCCCCGGCCCGGGCCGTCGCTGAAGGCGTGCACCTCGCCGCCGTGCATCCGCACCAGCTTGCGCACCAGCGTCAGGCCGATGCCCAGGCCCCCGCGCGAGCGCTCCAGGGACGTGTCCGCCTGGGCGAACAGGTCGAAGATGTAGGGCAGCACGTCCGCGGGGATGCCGATGCCGGTGTCCTTCACCCGCACCACCGCCTTCGCCGAGCCGTCCACGCCCTCGTGCTCCACGCGCAGGCTGATGTGGCCGCCGTCCGTGTACTTGGAGGCGTTGTCCAGCAGGTTGGTGAAGACCTGCTCCAGCCGGGTGGCGTCCGCGTGCACCCACAGGGGCTCGCGCGGCAGCGACACCTCCACCCCCAGCCCGCGCGACTCGGCCATGGGGCGCGCCACCTGGAGCACCTGCTGCAGGACGGCGAGCAGGTCCACCCGGGACAGGCGCAGCTCCACCCTGTCGCGCGTAATCCGGCTCACGTCGAGCAGGTCGTCCACGAGCCGCGCCAGGTGGTGCGTCTGGCGCTGGATGATGCCGCGCATGCGCGACTCCTTGGGGTCGTCCGCGGGCTTGCGCTCCAGGATGCCAATGGCCGTCATGATGGCGGCCAGCGGGTTGCGCAGCTCGTGCGCGAGCATGGCGAGGAACTCGTCCTTGCGCCGGTCCATCTCCGCCAGTTCCTCGGCGCGCAGGCGCGCGGCCTGCTCCGCGTGGCGCAGGCGCAGGAGCGACTTCACCGTGGCGATGAGCTCCGAGGCCTCGAAGGGCTGGGTGAGGTACGCGTCCGCGCCGCCGTCCAGGGCGCGCACCTTCTTGTCGGAGGTGACGAAGGTGGCGGAGGTGTGCAGCACCGCCATGGCCGCGGTGCCGGGGTTGGCGCGCAGCCGCTCGCAGACTTCATAGCCGCTGATGTCCGGCAGCTTCACGTCCAGGACGATGACGTCCGGGCGGTGCTGCTCCGCCATGAGGAGCGCCGCCATGCCGGTGGCGGCCTCCAGCACCTTGAAGCCCGCCATCTCCAGGATGCGGTTGACGAGGTAGCGGTTGGCGTCGTCGTCGTTGACGTTGAGGACGGTGGCCAGCTTGGGGTCAACCACGGCGGCTACCCTCCTGCAAGGCGTGGGAGCCGAGGCCCGCCTTGGTCAGCGCGTCGCGAATGCGGTTGATGGCCACCTCGCGACTCAGCGTGTGCTTGGAGAGGATGGCGGCCGTCTCCTTCGCCAGGCGCGTGCGCTCGTTCTCCTGCAGCTCGTGCGAGGTGTGGAGGATGACGGGAATCTCGCGCGTGCGCGGGTCCGCCTTCAGCTCGTCCAGCACGTCGAAGGCGGTGATGTCCGGGAGGACGAAGTCCAGGAAGATGAGGTGCGGGGCCTGCTCGCGCGCCAGCCGCACGCCCTCCTTGCCGCCGGACGCCTCCAGCAGCACGTAGGGCAAATCCTTGAGCAGTTGCTTGAGCAGGTAGCGGTGGACGTCGTCGTCGTCGATGAGGAGCAGCCGCTCCACCGGCCCGCTGCGGGCCATCGTCTGGAGCTTCTTCTGCAGCCGGACCTCGTCCACCGGCTTGAGCCAGAACTCGTCGGCGCCCAGCGCGCGTGCCTTCTGCTCGCGGTCCGTCACGGTGACGACGAGCACGGGGATGTCGCGCGTGCTCTCGCCGTTCTTCATGTCCGCGAGGAAGTTCCAGCTCGTCTCCCCCTCCAGCATGACGTCCAGCACCATGGCGGCGGGGCGCACGCGCTCCATGACACGCCGGGCCTCCTCCGTGCTGCGCACCGGCAGCACCTGGAAGCCGGAGCGCGCCAGGTACTTCTCGTAGAGGAAGAGCGTCTGCCGGTCGTCCTCCAGCACCAGCACCGGGGCGCGGCTGGGGTCCAGTTGCTCGCTGCGCGCGGTGAGCCCCGTCATCTCCGCCACCTCGGTGTGGACGCGGGGGATGGTGACGGTGAAGGTGGAGCCCTGGCCCAGGGCGCTCTTCACGGAGAGGGTGCCGCCCAGCACCTCTGTCAGCTTGCGCGCCAGCGGCAGGCCCAGGCCGGTGCCCTTCAGCTTGCGCTGCAGCGGGCTGTCCACCTGGGAGAACTCCTCGAAGATGCGCTCGTGGTTCTCCGGGGCGATGCCGATGCCCGAGTCCTGCACGGTGAAGACGACGGTGTCGCGCGGGCCGGGCGTCACTGACAGGGTGACGTGGCCGGCCTCGGTGAACTTCAGCGCGTTGGAGACCAGGTTGCGCAGCACCTGGCTCAAGCGGGACTCGTCCGTCTCCAGCTCCAGCGCCTCCTCCGGCTCCACCAGGCGCAGCTCCACCGGCGCGCCCGGCGGCACCAGCGGCTTCATCATGCCGCGCAGCGCGCTCAGCAAATCACTCACCACGAAGCGGCTGTGGCGCAGCGTCGTCTTGCCGGACTCCATCTTGGAGAGGTCCAGCAAATCATTCACCAGCTCGAAGAGGGCCTCCGCGGAGTTGCGGATGAACTGGACCTGCTTCTCCTGCTCGCCGCTGAGTGCGCCGTTGATGGGGTTGAGCAGGACTTTCGAGAGGCCGAGGATGGAGTGCAGCGGGGTGCGGAACTCGTGGCTGACGTTGGCCACCACCCGGCTCTTGATTTCGGCGGCGAGCTGCAGGCTCTCCGCCTTCTCGTCCAGGGCGACGTGGAGGCTGCGCACGCCGCGGTTGGACTCCTCCAGCTCGCGGTTGAGGCGGGCCAGCTCGTCCGCGCGGCGCTTGAGCTCGCGCTGCTGGCGCTCCGTCTCGCGGTGGAGGGTGGACACCTCGCTGAGCGCGCTGTTCACCTGGTCCAGGGCGCTGCCGTAGTCCTGCGGCACCAGGCTGCCCACCATCAGCACGCCGCCGTCACCGTCGGGGCGTGCGCGGAAGGCGAAGGTGGTGGGGGTGTCCTCGTGACAGAGGATGAGCTCCCAGCCCTCCACCCGCTCGTCGCGGGCCTGGACGAGCAGCTTGTCCACCTTCTCCTCGGCGCCCTTCGCCGCGAGGCTGCGCAGGCTCTGGCCCGGCTTCGCGGCGAGGACGGACTGCGCGCGCGCGTCCACCCAGGTGAGGGTGCCCTGCGTGTCACAGACGAGGGCGATTTCCCGGCTCAGGTCGTCGAAGAGGCGGCCATCGGGGGCAGCGGGGTGCCTCATGAACGGGTCTCCTCCCAGGACACGCCCGCCGTGGCGAGCAGGGTTCGGGCTTCCGGATGCCGGGCGCCCAGCACGGACTTCAACATGCCGAGCACGCTGGGAAATGCCAGCAATCCGAAGCCACGCCGTGGCCAGAAACCGACATACCAGCGCACGTGGTCACCCATCAGCTCGTGACGGCCCGACGCCAGCGAGTCCGCGAGGTAGGACAGGTGCAGTTGCAACTCTTCTTCAAGACGCGGCCGGTCCTCGGGGAGGATGTAGAGCGTCAGCCTGCCGGCGGCGGCGTGGGCCAGCTCGGGGGCGTCCTGCTCCAGCTTCTGGGCGGGCCCCTCGGTGTAGCGCAGCGCCGCGCGCGCGGCCTGCATGTAGTCGTGGGGCAGGGTGCCGGGGCCCCAGCCCTCGGCTTCCAGCGCGTGGGCCAGGCCCGCGAAGTGGCTGTCCAGGTGGCGTGAGCACATGCCCCGCGACACGAGGAGCGTGCGCAGCCAGCGCGCGTAGCCCTCGATGACGGAGGGGCGCTGCTCGTCGAGCGCCTGGACGAGGTAGCGCACGTGGAAGGCGGCGTCCTCGTCACCGAAGCGGCGCGAGCGCTCCTGGCCGTAGCGCGCCTCCCAGAAGGGGTCCTGATACAGCGGGGCCACGGAGGCGGTGGCCAGACGGCTCGCCTTCGCTTCCACGAGTCTGCTCAGCGGCTGCTCCATCGGGGTTCAGACTCCAAGCGTCCGGCAGGCGGTGGCGACGAGCTCGCGCGCGTCCCTGCCGAAGAAGCTGACGCCCAGGTCCTGTTCCAGGTCCGGGGCCCAGCGGAAGGCGAGTCCACCCACGGCGATGGCAATGCCGGGGACGGCCTCGCGCGCGTGGTTCACGGCCTCGCGCAGTTGAGGCAGGTGGTACGTCATCGTCACGGAGAGGGCGAGCAGGTCGGGCCGCACCTCGCGCAGCATGCGCGCCAGGTGCTCGGGCGGCACGTTGGCGCCGAGGAAGCGGACGTCGAAGCCGGCCATCTCCAGGAAGTCGCTGGCCATGCGCGCGCCCACCTCGTGCAGCTCTCCCTGCACGCACGACACCATGACGAGCTTGCCGTTGTCCGGGTCTCTGGGCAGGTGCCGGTAGAGGTGGGCCAGGGCGAGCTGGGAGATGGAGGTGGCCAGGTGCTCCTGCGCCACGGAGATGATGTTCTCCTGCCACAGCCGGCCAATCTCGTACTGGGCCAGCTGGATGACCTCCAGGTGCAGCGTCTGGAGGGGCACGCCGCGCAGGAGCCCCTCGTCTACCAACAGGCGCAGGGCTTCCCGCCGGTTTCCGGCGAGCTGCGCGGCGAGGTACTGCTCGCGCAGGGTGGTGAGGGAGGGTTCGGTCTGTTGGAGCACGGGCGTGGAGGAGGCGGGCAGGGTGCCGAAGGGTAGTGGTGAGCGGTAGGGTAAGGGTGACCCGTTTCTCAGTTACAGCGGACGGGGGCCGTTTTCATCGCCAACCTGACACTGTGCGGGCCCGCGGATGGTGGCCTGGCTGCCTGCCCGTCCTGTAGATTTTGCCGTTCTGCCCGGTGATGGGAGCTTCAGTACCCGCCGCCGCGCCCCGGGCCCTTCGTGAGGCTGGACATCCCGCGCGCCCTGGATTGAGAGTCCGATGTTCGTGCCGATTCCTGCCACGACATGGCTACCGGGAGGAGGTGAGCTCGCTTCGCTCACCCGCGACCTGGACTGGTCGAAGACTCCCGTGGGCTCCATGGAGACGTGGCCCCACTCGCTGCGCATCACGCTCTCCACGCTGCTCACCTGCCGCCAGCCGATGTTCCTGTGGTGGGGGCCGGAGATGGTCCAGTTCTACAACGACGCGTACCGGCCGAGCCTCGGCGTAGACCGCCATCCCCAGGCCCTGGGCGCGCGCGGGCGTGAGTTCTGGACGGACATCTGGGACGTCATCGGCCCGCTCATCCGCCGCGTCCAGGGAGGCGAGTCCGTCTGGTTCGAGGACCAGCTCATCCCCATCCACCGCGATGGGGGCTTCCAGGAGGTCTTCTGGACGTTCAGCTACAGCCCGGTGCTCGACGACGGCGGCGGCGTGGGAGGCGTGCTGGTCGTCTGTACCGAGACGACGCAGAAGGTGCTCGGCGAGCGCCGGCTGCGGACCTTCAAGGACCTGGCCGTGAGCGCGTTGGACGCGGGCGACGAGGAGTCCGTGGGCACGGCCGCGGCGGAGGTGCTCGTCCGCAACGCGGCCGACGTCCCCTTCTCCGCCGTGTACCTGGGCGGGGCCGACAGCCCCTTCCTGCGGCGGGTGGGGCTCACCGGGCTCGAGCCCCGCTCGCCCGCCACGCCCCCGCGCGTGGAGCCCCTGGAGGCCCACTCCGTGTGGCCACTCTGGGAGGCCGTGCGCACCGGCAGGCCCGTGTGGGTGGACGACGTGCAGGCGCGCGTGCCGGGCCTCGTGGCGGGCCTGTGGCCCGAGCCCATCCAGACCGCCTGCGTGTTGCCGTTGCCCGAGCCGGCGGGCGGGGGCGTGCGCGGCGTGCTCCTGGTGGGGTGCAGCCCGCGCCTGTCGTTCGGACCGGAGTTGCAGGACTTCTTCGCGTTGCTCGCCGGCCAGCTGGGCGCGGTGCTGGCGCGGGCCCGCGCGGGCGCCGAGCGCGAGCGGCTGTTGGTGGCGGTGGAGCGGGCGCACGCGCGGGCAGAAGCCGAGCGCACACGCCTGCACAACCTGCTCGAGGCGGCGCCCGCGGTCATCTGCACGCTGCGGGGCCCCGAGCACGTCTTCGAGCTGGCCAATCCGCTCTACCTGGAGCTGGTCGCCGGCAAGCGCCCCCTGGTGGGCCGCCCCGTCGCCGAGGCCCTGCCGGAGGTCGTGGAGCAGGGCTTCGTCGAGTTGCTGGATGATGTGTACCGCACGGGCAGGCCCTTCGTCGGGCAGGAGGTGCGCATCCTGCTGGACCGCCAGCTGACGGGCCACCTCGACGAGGTGTTCCTGACCTTCAACTACCAGGCGCGGCGTGGGGCCGGGGGAGCGGTGGAGGGTATCGACGTCTTCGCTTTCGAGGTGACGGAGCAGGTCCACGCCCGCCGGCGGGTGGAGGCCGTCGCGGACGCCTTGCGGCGGAGCGAGGAGCGCAGCCGCATGGTGGAGCAGGCGTCGGGCGTCGGCACCTGGGAGCTGGACCTGTCCACCCGGAGGCTGCGGCTGGACGCCCTCACGAGCGAGCTGCTCGCGATGCCGGGGGTGGGCGACCCGGCGCTCGAGGACGTCTTCGCCGTCCTCCTCCCCGAGGACCGTGAGCTGGTGCGTGAGGCGGTGGAGTCCGCGCTGCGGGGCGAGCGCGCGGGTGTGTTCGCCGCCGAGTACCGCGTCGCCACGCTCGATGGCGCGCTGCACTGGTTGGAGGGACGCGGGCGCGCGTACTTCGGCGCCGACGGGCGCCCCGAGCGCTTCCTCGGCACGGCCATGGACATCTCCGCGCGCAAGGAGGTCGAGGCGCAGGCGCGCCGGAACGCTGAGTTCGAGCAGCAGCTCATCGGCATCGTCAGCCACGACCTGCGCAATCCCTTGAGCGCCATCCTCCTCGGAGCGCAGGCGGTGCTGCGCGGAGAGGAGCTGAGCGACAGGCAACTGCGCACCACGCTGCGCATCCAGACCTCGGCCGAGCGCGCGGTGCGGATGATTCGCGACCTGCTCGACTTCACCCAGGCGCGCCTGACGGGCGGGCTTCCGGTGAGGCCCGCGCCCATGGACCTGCATGCCCTGGTCCGCCAGGTGGTGGACGAGGTGCAGGTGTCCCGCCCGGAGCGCGCCGTGCGCGTGGAGCAACAGGGCGAAGGCCGGGGCACGTGGGATGCGGACCGCATCGCGCAGGTGGTGGGCAACCTGCTCTCCAATGCGCTCGACTACAGCCCCGCGGATATGCCCGTGACGGTGACGACGCGCGGCGAGGCGGAGCGGGTGGTGATGGAAGTGCGCAACCTGGGGGCCACCATCCCCGCCGACGTCCTGCCGCGCCTCTTCCGGCCCATGCAGCGCGGTGTCCCCACGGACGGCACCCGCCGCAGCGTGGGGCTGGGCCTCTACATCGTGGACCAGGTGGTGCGTGCGCACGGTGGGCACGTGGACGTGCACTCGGACTCCGAGCAGGGCACCGTCTTCACGGTGCGGCTGCCGCGCGACGTCAAGGGCACGGCGTCCGGCGGTTAGCCCGGTTGGAGGCGTGCCACCCGAAGACCGCGAGTGTGGCCGTGGCTGATTTCATCGCCCACCCGACACGGAGCGGCCCTTGTGGCCGAGGCCCGTTCGCTCCTGGCTCTGTTGCAATGGGGTTGGAGGGCTCGAAATGGCCGTTTCCGGCGTCTGGGGCTGCGCGGTCGCCCTGCTGCTTCCCGTGTGCTGGGGCTGTGCCACCGGGGGACTCCAGCCCGGGCACTTCGACTTCGTCACCATCGTCGAGAAGACCGAGCTTGGGCCGGACGGATGGCGGGCGGCGTGTGTTCACGCACTCATGGAGAATATGACGACGAGGGAGTCGTTCGTTTGCAAGTTCGGGGTCGAGATGCCGATGGAGACCGAGCAGGAAGGTTCCATCTCCCGAGCGCTTGCGCAGCGAATCGCCGCAGACTGTGCCACGGTGGCAGCAGAGCGTGTCTTCCGTCCCGCCACGGCCGCGCTGCCTCCAGGGCTGGCGTGTGAGAGCTTCAAGAAGACCTACCAGGAGACCCTGTACGGGGCTGTTCAGGGTTCCATTGTCAGGACGACGTGCCACAAGAAGACGACGCCAGTGAAGGTGGGGTTCTAGCTCATGATTCTCTCGGTCGAGAAGCTGATGGCGATTGCCCGGGACCACTGGCGTGCGGACAAGGACTACGACTTCCGGCTCGACAGGAGCCCGGAAACGCAGCGGCTCGACCAGCGCTGGGAGCGGGCGGTTGAAGAGATGGACCGATGGAGAGCCCTGCTGGGCTCTGTCAGGGAGGAGTTGACTGACTTCAGGATTGGGAACATCACGTCCACATGTGACGCCTGCCTCCGCTGTGGCGCCTACCCGGAATCCAACCGCCAGGACCCTACCCTCAGCTGGGTCGTGGTCGGCTGCCTCAGCATCCTGGCGCCCGTCTACACTGTCTATGGAGTGAGGCGCGAGTACCGTGGCAAGAAGCGAATCGAAGAGGTGCTCTTCGAGCCACTCCCGGAGTTGCTGCGGGCGCCCGCGCGCATCATCGCCCGGAACATCGAAACGCGGTACGAGGCCACGCTGCTTCCACGCGAGGTCGCCGATACTCCCGTTCCGCTCATCGTGGAGCCACGGGAGCCTCCGGAGACCACCCTGTTCCATGCGCTCTTCTTGAGCGAGCCCGCACGGGTGCCCTGAGTCGCGGGAGCGCCGGCCCTGCTCACGGGATGGCGTGACGTGCAGTCCGGGCTGGCCTGGGAGTGCGACGGGTCAGCGGAACTCGTTCACGATGTAGACGCCGGCCGAGGAGAACTCGAGGATGGCCGTTCCTGGCTTGGACTCAGGGCGTTTCCTGAGCTGCCCCTTCGAGAGGCGGGCGACCGCGCAGATGGGCACCTTGTCCGCCCGGGGCGGGTGCGCCTCGTAGTAGCGGATGACCACCTGTGGTCCCTCCGTCCAGACCCTGCCGTAGAGCCGGGTGGGCGATTCGAAAGGACCGAAGTCCTCGTCCACCATGCTCTCGATGGGGCCTTCGTACAGCGTGATGGGGCTGGTGTCGTCCTGGTTCACATCCAGCTCGACTCGCGCGGAGTCCCCCACATACAGCCTGAGAATGCGCATGGTCTCCAGCGCCTTCTCCGGGCACTTCTCCGGTCCCGGGCTTCCATCAGGACGCAGCGTCACCCCACCCGTGGCGGTACCGGGGCAACCAGATGCCGTCACGAGGAGCGTCGCGCAGCAGAGGAGTGCGAAGGGCTTGTGGCGCATGTGCCGCACTTACTCACGGGTCAAACGGGGATCCAGCACGACGTAGGCTTGCCTCTGTCCATCGTGCCGGAAGATCTCCAGAGCCAACTGCCCCGGTCCTTCCGTGTCCATGAAGGCGCTCCTATCCGCAACGATGGCGAGAGAGCCGGACTCGCCAGGAGGAATCGAGGGTCTCGCCGCCTTCACCGCCACCTGTCGGAGTTGGCCACTCGAGGCGCTCCATGCGCGGGTTCGCGTCAGGCTCCAGGACTGCTCGGAATCATGGTTGACGATGTTGAAGACGACAGCGGCCTTGGTCTTGCCGGAGAAGACGACGACCTCGACATCCGCATCCGCCTCTTTGAAGAACCATCGACGCCTCACGACAAAAGGCGTCTGCCTGACCGAGCCAGAGACCAGCAGCGCGGCGAGCGCATGGTCCGGGGAGGTCTCCTCCTTGCGGAGGCGTTCGTTCTCTTCGCCCAGGACGTGATTGTCCTTGAGCGCTCGCAGCAAGGCCGCGTGCATGGCCTCGTAGCTTTCACGGTCCTTGAACACGTTGACCTGTTGGTCCGTCCTCGCTCCACTCTCACGGTCCGGTGGTCTCAGCAGGAAGGCAATCTGCGTCCCATCCGCGAGCGTCACCAACAGGGGAACAGCTTCGTCAGAGGCGAGGTCGTGGAGTGGCTCCAGGAGCACCCTCCCGCCGGCGACGACCAGCGGCTCGAATCTGCCTTCCCACCCCATCATCTTCGTCTTGTCCCGGACCACGGACTGCTCGAACCGCAGAACGGTAGCGACCTGTCCCTTCACGTAGACCCGATGGGTGCTGTCGTCTGGGTGCTCCGAGAGGAGGATGGGCCGTATCGCGAGGTCCTCTCGCTCATGGGCCGCAGCCGCGGAAGTCAGCAGGACGAGCAGCAGGGTGGCCCGACAAGGCATGAGGGCTCGCATGGTGCGCACAACCTACCAGGGCATGTCTCCAAGTACATACCCGTAAGGGCGCTGGCCACTCCGACTTCTACGTGGACAGCTCCACCGTCCAGTCCTGCTTCCTCGGCTTGAGGCGCACGCGCAGCGGGGTGGCCTCGGTGGTCGCGACGTGCTCGAGTCGCTCCAGCGGGTACTCCGTCACGGGTTGCTCGCGCACGGCCATCAGGCGCAGCAGTCGCTCCGCCATGGGGCCCATGGACAGGGGTTTGTCGACGCATTCCCAGCGGGACACCGTCTCCTTCGTCACTCCCATGCGGCGGGCCAGGTCGGAGCCCGACAGCCCAAGGTACGTGCGCAGGAAGCGGATCTCCCGTGGCGTGAGCCCCGCCTCCTTCCACGCGAGTTGCAGCGTGAGCGCCGTGTGGAGCTTCTCGACGTTCGAGTAGCTGATTTCCTCCTCCCCGCAGTCCGGGCAATGGCGGACCTGGACGCCCTCCATGATGACGCGCTCCAGTCCGCCGTAGGACCTCCGCGTCTCCTGCCGGGACGTCATGCTCCCACCGCACTGCATGCACTTCATCGCTTCTTCCTCCATGCCGTGACCACCATCGGCTCCGTGCGAAGTCCCAGGCTTCCAGTCCTGGTACGGCCGTCGGGGCCAGCTCCTGACTGGCACGCTGCTCAGCGTGGCAGCCGCACGGTGAAGGTGGTGCCGCGGCCGGGGGCGGAGTCCAGGTCCACCGTGCCGCCGTGCGCGTCCACGAGGTGCTTGACGATGTAGAGCCCCAGGCCAATCGAGCGGTTCGTCGTGTCTCCCGTCCTCGGTCCCCGGCGCATCGGCTCGAAGAGGCTCGCCTGGACTTCGGGGGGAATGGGCTCGCCGTCGTTGTGGACGCAGAAGTGCCAGGCGGCCTCCGTGCTCCAGGCCCGCACGGTGACGGGCGTCTCCGTGGCGCCGTGGGTGAGCGCGTTGGACAGGAGGTTCGTCATCACCTGGGCCATGCGGTCCGTGTCCCAGAGTCCCCGGCCATCTCCGGACAGCTCCAGCCGCACCTCGCGCTCCGCGTGGGCCACGCGCATGTCCTCCACCACGCCGCGCACCACGCGGTGCAGGTCCGATTGCGTGCGCTCCAGGGCGATTCCCCCACCCAGCCGCGCCTGGGTGAAGTCCAGCAGGTCGCGAATCATCCGGCTCGCGCGCTCGCCGTTGGAGACGATGCGCGTGAGGTGCTTCGTGGTGCGCTCGTTGAAGTCCTCCCCGCGCAGGAGGATGGACGCCGACAGCAGCATCACCGAGAGCGGGTTGCGCAGGTCATGCGAGACGATGCCGATGAGCTGCTGCTCGAAGTCCGCGCGCCGGCGCAGCTCGTCCTCCACCCGCTTGCGCTCGGTGATGTCCTTGGCCACGCCGATGAAGCCCAGCGCCTCGCCGCGCTCGCTGCGCAGCAGGGTGGTGTGGATGTCCACCCAGACGGTGGCGCCGTCCTTGCGCCGCCCCTTCCACTCGCCCCGGTAGTCCAGGCCCTCGCGGATGCGGGCGATGTCGCGTGCCGCCTCGGCGAGGTCCTGCTCCGGGTAGAGGCGCGCCGTGGTCTCCCCCAACATCTCGCCGGACGTGTAGCCGAAGAGGTGCTCGGCGCCGTGGTTCCAGTGGGTGATGCGGCCGTGCAGGTCCGTCACCACCACGCTGTCGCGCACGTTGCCGAGGATGATGGCCTGCTCGCGCAGGAGCGCGTTGGCCCGCTCCAGCTCGGCGCGCATCGCCCGCTCTTCATCCAGCAGGTTGGACTGCCTGCGCGCGGACGCCCGCGCGCGCAGGAGCACGTGGAGCGTGGCCAGCAGCTCCTCGGGATTCACCGGGGCGATGAGGTAGCTGTCCGCACCGCCTTGCAGGCCCTCCACCCGGTCGGTCGTGGAGGTGAAGGCCGAGGAGAGCTGGATGACGGGGATGGCGGCCGTTTCCACGTCGCGCTTGAGCCGCTGGCACACCTCGAAGCCGAGGATGTCCGGCAGCTTCACGTCGAGCAGGATGGCGTCCGGCTGTCCCAGGGCGAGCCGCAGCGCGTCCTCGCCCGTCTCCGCCTCCACCGTGGCGAAGCCCGCGCGCCTCAGGGTGACGCAGAGCAGGTAGCGGCTCGCCTCGTGGTCATCCACCACGAGAATCACGGGCGCGGGCCGGGCTGTCTGGCGGGGGAGGTCGGTGGCCATCGCTGGGAAGGATTACCCACGCTACTTCCGCTTTCTTCCGCTTGAGTCCCCATGATGTCGGGTACTGGCCCGAGCCGGGGTCCGGACGCACCGGGCGTGAAGGCGCACCGGGCGCCGGCAGGTCGCGCTCCAGGCGTGCGACAGAGCCGGAATGGCGCGGTGGCGGGTGGCCCGGCCGGGGAAAAAGGGGTACGGACGCAAAGGCGCGGTAACAGTTCTTCGCGGGGCCGGTGTTCCCCTCCGCGAACGAGGGAGGCGCGACGCCGGTGTCAATCGATGTGGAGGCCTACTACCGCCGCTACGGCCCCCAGGTGCTCCGGCGCTGCCGCTTCCTCCTGCGTGACGAGGAGAAGGCCGTGGACGCCATGCACGACGTGTTCGTCCAGCTCCTGCGCTACCAGGGCGCGCTGAAGGACCAGGCGCCGTCCAGCCTGCTGCACCGCATTGCCACCACCGTGTCCCTCAACAAGCTGCGCGGGGCGAAGCGGCGGCCGGAGGACCGGGAGGACGAGCTGGTGCTGCAGATTGCCTCCGCCGAGGACACCGAATCACGCGCCGCGGCGCGCGGGATGCTGGACCGGCTGTTCGGCCGGGTGCCCGCGTCCAGCCGCGACATCGCCGTGCTGCACCTGGTGGATGGAATGACGCTGGAGGAGACGGCCCGGGAGGTGGGCCTGTCCGTGTCCGGCGTGCGCAAGCGCCTGCGCGCGCTGTCCGCCGTGCTGCAAGAGCTGGAGCTGGAGGCCGCATGAACTCCCCCCGCACACCCGACTGGCTGCTGGAGCGAATCGCACTGGGAGAGCTCTCCCCCGACGAGCTGGCCGCCGCGCGCGCCCGGCTCTCCGCCGAGCCCGACGGCCCCGCGCGCCTGGCCGCCCTCGAGGCCGACACGCGTGCCACGCTGGAGCGGCTGCCCCCCGCGCGCGTCGTTCGCGAGGTGGCGGCCCGCGCGTCCCGGAAGGAGGCGCCCTCCCCTTCGCGGCGCCTGGCACCGGCATGGGGCCTGCTGGTGCCGGCGCTCGCCACCGTGGCCCTCTTCGTCCTGGCGCGCCCCGACACCTCGCCCGACGGCTCGGGAGTGACCGGGTCGGACCTGACGGCATCCGGCGGCTCCGCCGAGACGACGCGCATCAAGGGCCTGGCGCCCCAGCTGCTCGTCCACCGTCAGGCCGCCGCGGGCCCCGAGCGCCTCACCGACGGGGCTCCCGCCGCCGCGGGTGACGTGGTGCAGCTGGCGTATGTGGCCGCGGGCCGCGGGCACGGCGTCATCCTCTCCGTGGACGGGCGCGGCGCCGTCACCCTGCACGCGCCGGAAGGGGGCGGCGACTCCGCCGTGCTGTCTCCGTCCGGCACCCACATGCTCCCCCGTGCGTACGAGCTGGACGACGCGCCGGACTTCGAGCGCTTCTTCTTCATCTCCTCGGAGGAGTCGTTCTCCCTGGAGCCCGTGCTGGCCGCGGCCAAGGCCCTTGCGGAGGGCCCGGACGCCCGGACGGCCCCCCTGTCTTTGCCCGGGGACTTGACGCAGGTGTCGTTCACGCTGGAAAAGCAGAGGTGATGAACTCCTTTGCGCTCCTCGCATCGTGGCTGTGGGCAGGGGCGGCGGTCGCCGGGCAGTTTCCGGGGGCTTCCCGTCTGGTGGCGGAAGCGGGTGGATCCGCCCTCGCGCAGTCGGCGGGCGAGGTGCCCGCGTCCTCGCGGGCGCTGCGCAAGGGCAAGGTGCACGTGGAGCTGTGGGCGAGCGACATCCAGTTCGCCAACCTGGCCGTGAAGTTCGGCGGCGGGCCGTTCTACTTCACGCTGCTGTCGGGCTTCGAGCCGGGGCGGGACGCGCGCTTCAGCTTCGGCGCGGGGCTGGGCGGCCACCTGACGCTGGGCCACCGGCTCTGGCTGGACGGGGACGTGACGGGCGGCGCGGTGCAGCCGGTGCAGAAGCCGCTGGAGGGTGACGGCGGCAACGTGCTGGGGCAGGCGCGGCTGATGCTGGGCTTCCAGGTGCTGCCGCGGCTGGCGGTGTTCGCCGGGCCCACCTACAACCTGTGGTTCGTCTGGGGGCAGCCGGACTTCGACTCCATCACCCGCTTCTCCGCGAGTGAGAGCCAGCCGAAGCCGGACCAGCGCCTGCAGCACTGGCCCGGGCTCCAGGTGGGGCTGCACATCTAGGCGGCCCGGTTCGGCTTCACTTGAGCATGCGGCTGGCGCGCAGGACGGTGGCGGCACCGGCGGGGCCGGCGTTGGCGCGGGTCTCCAGGGTGGCCTCCACGCGCAGGCCCTCCTTGAACGTCTGCAGCTCCAGCTCGTTCGCGCGCTCGTCGGAGCCGCCGGAGAGGGCGGACAGGTCCAGCTCGTGGACGGGGATGGGCTCCGAGTCCGGCTTGTCCGCGCGGTAGGCGTTGTAGGTGGGGCAGGGCGGGGCGATGCAGCGGATGCCGCTGTTCTTGACGAGGTAGACGGTGCTCTCACCCTGCTTCACCTCGCCACCGGCGGGGGGCGGGGGCGTGGGGGCGGCCTCGGTGCCGGGCTCGTTGCCCTTGGGGGCGGCCTCGGCGGCGGGGCGGGCGGCCTCGGTGGACGGGGTGCCGGGCTCGCTCGGGGGGGTGGGAGAGGAGGAGGGCGTGGTGCAGCCGGCGGCGAAGCCAAGGGCCAGGGCGGCGAGCAGCAGCGGGCGGACGTTCATGAAGGGCTCCGGAAGGGAAGGGAGGCGCAGTGTCCTCCTCTTGAGAGATTGGGGCCAGTCCGCGCTTGCTTCCAGGGGCCGGCGGAGTGGCGACGCTCGCGGGGCGGACTATGTTCCGGAACATGGACCAGGACACGGATCCACGCCGACGCGAGCGCTACCTGCAGCTGCTGCGAGCCCAGTCCCCGGTGGACCGGCTGCGCAAGGCGGGCGCGCTGACACGTGCGGTGCGGCAGATGGCCACCGCGGGTATCCGCCAGGCGTTTCCCCTGGCGGACGAGACGGAGGTCCGCGTCCGGCTCACAGAGCGGCTCTACGGGCGTGAGGTGGCGACCCGGCTGTTCGGTCCCCACCCGGCACTGCGCGGATGAGCGAGCCGGATGTCATCGCCGTGGCCCTCCAGTGCGCCGATGCGCTGGAAGTGGCCGGGGTGGGATATTTCCTCGGAGGCAGTCTGGCGAGCTCGCTCCAGGGCGAACCCCGGGCCACCAACGACATCGACTTCGTCATCGACCTGCGCCTGCCCCAGCTCCCGGCGTTCGTTCAGGCCCTGGGGGCTGACTTCGACGTGGATGAAGAGTCGCTCCGGGACGCCGTCCGGCAGGGCGCTTCCTGGAACATCTTCCACCTCCCCACCGTCACGAAGGTGGACCTCTTCCTGCTGCGCTCCGGGGCGTTCGACCGGAGCGAGTTCGAGCGTCGCCGCCGGGTGGCGCTGACCCCGGACGGAAGGGGACTCTTCATCAAGAGCCCGGAGGACTCCGTCCTGCGCAAGCTGTTGTGGTTCCGTGAGGGTGGGGAGACCTCCACCACGCAATGGCGGGATATCGTTCAGGTCCTCCGGGTGACCGGCGGTCAGATGGATGTGGATTACCTGAACTCCTGGGCAGGGCAACTTGGGGTGACGGCCCTGCTCGACCGAGCTCGGACATTGGCGGGCTAGAGGGCTTCGGCGTTCATTGACGTCCCCCCGGTCAGGGGCTACATCCGGCCTCGTTGATCGCCCCTCCGGGGCGTGACCCGTAAGGACACCTTCCGATGGAATTCCGCATCGCCGCCGACGAGCTGAAGAAGGCCCTCTACCGCGCGCAGGGAATCGTCGAGCGCAAGACGACGATGCCCATCCTCGCCAACGTGCTCGTCACCGCGAACAAGGGCGGCATCACCGTCACCGCGTTCGACCTGGACATCGGAATCGTCTCCGAGCACCCCGCCGAGGTCATCAAGACGGGCGCCGTCACCCTCAGCGCCAAGTACGTCTTCGACATCGTCCAGAACCTCCCGGACGCCCAGGTCACCCTCAAGAAGCTGGCCAACAACTACGTCGACATCTCCAGTGGCTCGGCCCACTTCAAGATTGTCGGCATGGCCGCCGAGGAGTACCCCAAGCTGCCCAAGGAGGAGAACGCGCCCCTGGTGCAGGTGGGCGGCAACACCCTCCTGGAGATGATCAAGAAGACCCAGTTCGCCATCTCCAGCGACGAGACGCGCTACATCCTCAACGGCGTCTTCTTCGAGCCCCAGGAGGACGGCAAGGTCCGCATGGTGGCCACCGACGGCCACCGCCTGTCGCTCATCGAGCGCGAGGTGCCAGGCGACTTCAAGCTCAAGAGCGGCGTCATCATCCCCCGCAAGGGCCTGATGGAGCTCAAGCGCCTGCTCGACGAGGCCCCCGACGCCGAGTGCCACCTGGGCTTCGCGGAGAACTCCGCCCTGTTCAAGAAGCCCGGCCTCACCATGGTGATGCGCCTCATCGACGGCCAGTTCCCCGAGTACCAGCGCGTCATCCCCAAGCAGGGCGAGAAGGTCGTCCTCGTGCCGAAGACGCGCTTCCTCGAAGGGCTCAAGCGCATCGCCCTGCTGTCGGCGGACAAGAGCAACGCGGTTCGCATCGGCCTGGAGGACAACAAGCTCGTCATCACCGCGAGCAACCCGGACCTGGGCGAGGCCAAGGACGTGCTGGAGTTGGCCTACCGGGGCAACGACATCACCATCGGCTTCAACGCGCGCTACCTCATGGACGTGCTCACCGTCACCGAGACGGATGAGGTCTCCTTCGAGCTGGGCGACGAGCACAGCCCGGGCGTCCTCCACGCCCCCGGCGACCGCAGCTTCACCGCCGTCGTCATGCCCATGCGCGTCTGAGTCGGATCCGCGCGGTCCACCCCGGAGCGCCGTACCGCGCGCGGGGTGGACGTGCCGCATCCTGAACTCGACGGACGTACCCGGAGGCGCCTCCCGCTCGCGTCGCGCCTCCAAGCCAACGGAAGCAGGCCGCGCACCGTTCACTCGTGTGAGGGCCCGGGGGCTGGGGGGGCCTGCCGGCCGCGAGCCGCCTTCGTATAGTGAGGGCGTGGCCACCCACCCGGACAACCTGCGGGCTCGGCTGGAGGACCGCGCGGACCTCCTGGAGGCCACGCGGCTTCGTTACCGGGCCCTGCGCGGCATGCTGGACGCCTTCTTCTGGAAGGACCGGGTGCGTGCGCAGTTCGAGCTGCTCCGCGAGGTGGCCCAGGCCCAGCCGGACGTGGACGCCGCGCTCGCCGCGCTGAAACGCCGCGCCGCCGCGGAAGGCTGGCCGGCCGACGCCGCGCCCGTGAAGCTGATGGCCGAGGTGGAGCGGCTGCGCGAGGCCGTGGAGCACGCGGCCTTCCGGCGGCTGCCCGAGGAGGAGCGCCCGGAGTCGCTCGGCGAGGCGCTGTTGAAGCTGGAGGAGGTGGTGCTGGAGGCGGGCCCGTTGCTGGGCCGGCGCACCTGGGCCCGGGCCGTGGAGCTGCTGCCGCGCAACCTGCCGGAGCTGCGCGCCGCGTGCGCCGCCGCCGAGGTGTTCGAGCGCGTCTTCAAGCGCCCCGCGCCGGAAGGGCCGCTGCCCTTCACCTCGGCCGAGGCGGATGAATTGCGGCGCGCGCTGCCCCTGGCGGAAACGGCGCTGGCCACGCTGTGGCAGCGGCTGGAGCACTTCGACACCAGCGGCCGCGTGAAGGAGTTCCTGGAGAAGCGCGCGTCCCGCGTGCCGTTGCAGGTGCCGCGCAGCGGGCCGGAGTTGTTGCTGCACGCGGCCTTCTGGACGGGTGTCGCCCGGGCCCGGCTGCGCGCGCTGCTGGAGGCGAGGCTTGCGCCGGTGGTGCCCGGTGATGCGGAGGTGCCGGAGCTGCTCGTGTGGCTGGCGGCTCGCGAGGGCTCCGCACATGACGCGCGGCTCGAGCCATGCGCGGCCTTCGGTGAGGGACGCGCGGCCCTGTTCGAGCTGGCCGCGGAGCTGGCGGCGCTGGCGCGCGAGCGGCCTTCTGGAGCGTGGAACGAAGAGGCCGCGTGGGTGCGGCTGTGGAGCGCGGCGCAGCAGGCCCGTCGTGAGGAAGGCCCGGACGTGGAGCGACTGCGGGACGCGCTGCGCCTGTTCATCCTCCTGCGCGGTCAATCCCAGACGCCCGCGCGCCTGTTCTCACCGGACCGGGCACGGCCTCCGGCGGCGGACGTGGGCGCGGACGTCAGGGACCTGTCCGCGCTGGTTCACGCCGCTCGCAACGCCGCCTCGCGTGGGGGCTGAGGTCCGCCGCCCGCCACGTCACGAAGCGGCGGCGTTGACGTCACCCTTGCAGTCGTCGCACCAGTCGGCCGTGGGGTCACAGAACGAGTAGTGGGTGCCCTCGGAGTCCTTGTAGCCGCCGTGGACGGCGTCGAGCACGGCATCCGAGAGCTCGACCAGGCCCGAGGGATGCGCGGGGAGCGCGGCGCGCTGCGTCTCGTCGAGCGAGCGGTAGACGTCCGGGTCACGCCACGCGCGAACGATGTCTTCCCTGGAGAGTTCCTTCATTGTGTCCTCCGTGCAGGTGGTGCCGCCCGGGCATGGTAGCCGTTGTGCTTCAACGGCGTAAACCGGCCCTGCCCGGAGCTCCCAGGCTCAGCACCGAAGGCACGTCCTCCGGCGACGCCAGCCGCAGCAGCCCATGACCGATGCCCGCGAGGCCCACCATCAACCCCGGGGGTTGTGTTCCCCCGGGCGTGCCGTACAGCCACCCCTGCCGTTGGATGTCGTCGAGCACTCCCGCCGCCTGGAGATACACCCGCGCTTTGAGCGCTTCATCACCTCGCGCCCGCGCGGCGTCCAGGAGGAAATCGAGGTTGCCCAAATCGCCATGACACAGGCTGTGGTTGAGGCCGAAGCCGGCGCGAAGCGTGGTGGCCACGGCCTCGTCGAGCTCGCGCTCCAGGGCCTCGTCCTTCAGGTGCTTGCGCATGACCAACCGCGACAGGCCGATGCCGGGCGCGCCATGACACCAGGCCGTGAGGAAATGCCCGCCGCCCGCCGCTCCTCCTTCGGCGGCCTCGTCCTCGGGCGCGCCGTCGCGCAGGTCGGGCCAGTTGCCCTGCTCACGGGAGAAGCCTCCGCGCTCATAGGCCAGTGCGCCCCTGACGGCTTCGAAGCAGCGGGGCTCGCCCGTGGCGGCGCCCAGCTCGAGCAGTGCCCAGGCGATGCCCGCCGCGCCGTGCGACAGCCCCATGAGCGGGCGTGAGGCGCCTCGGAGTGGAAGCCAGCCGAGCCCCTCGCCCGCCGGCCGCGCCGCCGCGAGGAGCCGCTCGCCGCACCTGCGCGCCAGGGACAGGGCCTGGGACGTGGGGCGCTGCTCCGCGAGCCGCAGCAGGCCGAGCAGACAGCCCGCGTTGCCGCTGACGAGGTCATGGTGCCCATCCGCGTCGATGGCCTCGGGCAGCCGCTCGAGCACGGACTCCGCCAGCGTCCAGAGCTCCGGCTCGCGCCACAGGTCCGCCAGGTGCGTGCAGGCGTAGAGGACGCCACCCCAGCCGTCGAAGGCGCCCACCTTGTCCAGGGCGCCGGACGTCCGTCGCCCCGATGTGGCGCGGAGCTGGTCGCGCAAGGCGACGGTGGCGGCCTCGGCGAGCGCGCGATGCCGTGGCTCTCCACCCACCGCGCCGAGCTGGCCGAGGAACAGGGCGATGCCCGGCAGTCCGAAGTAGAGGTCCGCCCCGGCCTCCGCGAGCGTCCAGTGGCGTCCCTCCAGACGGCGCGGCACGAGCCAGCGCGCCCGCCTGGGCCCCCGGAAACACAGCGCCGCGAGCCGCTCCGCCACGGCCGAGCTGGCGGCCAGGAGCGCGTCCCGGCTGGCGGGCGCCGCGCCGGGCACTCCGCTCGAGCGCGTTCGTGGCGTGGGCCGCCGCGCCAGTGCATCCAACTGGACGGCCTGGCGGATGAGGTGGAGCTGCCGCTCCAGGTCGGCGTCGTCCGCGCGCTCCAGCCGGCGGCGCACGCGCTCCAGGCCGCTCTCCCCGAGGGACACCGGTAGCGGGCGGCCCTGGCTGTCCCAGACGGTGCGCGAGCCCACGCGGGTGGAGAAGCGCGGGATGTCGGCGCGCTCCAGGTCCTCCTTCTCTGGACCCATCAGCGCCTGGAGGAAGGGGGCGTCGGCGGCTCCCAGCCACAGCCTGTCGAAGAGACACTCGCGCTCCATCGCATCCTGCAGGTGGTGCGGGTGCGCGCTCTCCGAGAGGAGGTTGGCGTAGACGCGCGTGGGCCGCGCCACCAGGCGGACCTCGGCGTCCGCCAGCGCGGCCAGCGGGCCCTCCGCCGCGAGCAGGGCGTCCCGCCGCTGCTGGAGGAGGCGCCAGATGCGGGTGAAGCCCCGGGTGATGGCGTCGACATGGTCGGCCAGCTCCACGGGTGCGCCCCGCAGCGTGGGCCGGCTGCGCGGCGTGCCCAGGTGGTGGGGCGAGGCGACGAAGCGCATCCGCTCGGTGCCCGCGTCGACGAGCTGGAGCACGTCCATGGGCGTCTTCTGGCCCGCGGTCGCGCCGAGCCCGCTGATGTCGATTCCGGCGCTCCCACCCAGGGGAAGGATGCGCTGGGGCAGCAGTCCCAGTCGCAGCACGCTCTCCTCGATACCGTCATCGCCGGGAGGGGGCGCGCGAGCGCGTGGCACGGCCGGATGGAACAGCGTCTCCAGGTCGACGGGGACCGGCTGCTCACCGGCCGCGATGAGGTTCTCGTAGTGGAAGTCCGTGGCCGACAGGAAGTGGAAGAGTCCCAGCAGCAGGCCCTGGCGCAGGTAGAAGCGTTCCAGCCCGGCGGGGGAGTCGCAGGGCGCGTCCCGTACGAATTCCACCCAGCCGTGGTCTCCGCGGTCCAGCACGACGAGGGGCCGGAGCGAGGGCTCCAGGTCCGGACCGAGCCAGCGCACCAGGTCGTGGAAGCCCGCCTCGAGCGCCAGCGAGCGCGGCTTGTAGACGAGCCGCAAGCCTCCCTGGAAGCGCAGCATGAGCACGCAGCGGCCACCTCCATGGGAGTCTCCCGCGGTGCCCTCGACTTCGAGCAGCGGGCCTGGAGCCTCCTCCCGCAGGAAGCGCTCGCACAGCGCGGTCCAGTCGCGCCGCAGGTTCCCCAGCACCTCGAGGCTGAAGGTCACCCAGTCCCCGACACAGACGGTGAGCTGCCGCGCGAGGACGGGGTAGCGACCGAGCAGCTCGAGCGCCGCCGCGGACGTGCCGAGACTGGCGGCGAAGCTGGCGAAGCGCTCCTCGGGCGTGTTTCCGGTGAGCCGGCCCTCGAGTCCGGCGATGTGCAGCTCGAGCGCGAGGGTGCGGGCCAGCCGGCTCTTCAAGCGACGTTCGAGCAGGCGGAGCAGGGAGGCCTCCACCGACTCCGGTACGAAGCGCGGCGGAGCGTCGGCGGGCGCGAGCCGCCGCAGCCCATCCCTGAGCTGATGGAGGCCCCAGCGCATCAGCGGCGCCACGGGGGCCAGCAGCCCGGGCGGAGCGGGGGCCTCGGCCCCGGCTTCCGCATGGGCGCGTTGCAGCAGCTCCAGCCAGGACGGTGGCGCCTCCTGCGCGGAAAGCCAGTCCTCCCGGGCCACGAGGAGCTCCCGCCAGCCCGGCTCGTCGAGCCCGTCCGCGGCGAGTCGCGCGTGCCAGAGCGCGGGGTCTTCGAAGGGCCGCTGCCCGTGCCAGCGCGCCGCGAGACGGTCGGCCCGCTCCCGCGCCTCGGGAGGTGGCGCGGAGGCCGGCGGCAGGCGCTGCCGCGCGCGGGCGCGCTCCGTGAGTGAGAGCGCATGGCTCCAGGTGGACAGGCTCGGCCAGCCAGCGGGAGGTGGGCTCATGTGCAAGGCGCGAGGAGGGGACACATGGGAGCGCCGACGCTAGCAGATGCGCGGCGGCCCTCCGGTTGAGTCCCCTCCTCGGAGACACCCGCGGCCGGTGTCACTCCGCGCGCGTCTCCACCACCGGCATCAGCCGCGAGGCGAGCGCCGCCAGCAGCGCATCCTCGGTGAACGCCGCCGCCACGTTGGGCACCTTGAAGCGCGTCGTGGCCACCTTGCGCAGCGAATAGAACGCCCAGGTCGACGCCACCGCAGCCACGCCGCCCAGCACTCCCGCCAGCGCCATCACGCTCCGCTTCTGGCCCGACACGGACGAGGCCCCGGCCAGCACCCCGGTGATGATACGGCCCGCCATGGGCAGGAACGTCACGCGCGCCGGCGTCTTCGGCAGCTTGTCCGCCACCAGCTCGCCCAGCGCGAGCACGCCCAGCACCTTCGGCACCCACGGCTTCGACAGCGCCTGCGCCAGCGGGTCCGTCCTCGGCCCCGGCGCCTGCGACAGCCGCCGGCTCACCAGCGTGGGAGCGCTCATGCTCCGCATCCCCGCCAGCACACCCAACCCCAGGGGAGTCAACCATTGTCCTCGATGCACGGCTTCCACCTCCTCGTCGGTCTGCGTCTTCTGCCGCCCGGGCGCGAATTGCGCGAAGAACTGCACGGGCCCCAGCTCCAGCTCGTGGCCGGAGTGCTCCATCTGCCCCGAGCTCGCCGGCTGCCCCACCAGGTCCGGGCGCCGCCGCGTCAGCTCGCGCAGGCGCACGTGCGTCAGCCGGTGCCATGCGCGCTGGTAGCGCCGCCCCACCATCGTGAAGCCCAAGCGGCTCCACCAGTTGGGGAACTCACCCGGGCGCCAGGCCGCCTCGATGTGGAAGCGCACCTCGCCCGTCTGGTGGTCCTTCTTCAGGAGGAACCACTCGCGTCCCGCCTCGATGTGGCCGTCCAGCGTCTCGAAGCTGAAGCCGTAGACGCTGCTCTTCTCGTCGTGCTCCAGGCGCGTGCCGCCCACGCGCACCGCGCACAGGTAGCGCAGCTTCTGTCCCAGCGACTTCAGCTCCAGCAGCACGGTGCGGCCCCGCATCGGCTCGTCGGCGGAGAAGTGCCAGCGGACGATGCGCGGGTCGGAGAAGTCGAAGGTCTCGAGCACCTTCCGCGCGCGCTCGAAGATGCCGTCGGGGTGGGGCGGCCCGGGCAGCTCGTGGCCCAGCAGGCCCACGGAGTGCACCTGGCTCCAGCCCGCCTCCAGCGTCATCTCCCCCGCGCCCGCAGCGTAGTTGCGGCCCTGCCTGCGGGCCTCGTCCAGCCGGGGCACCAGCTCCTCTTCGGTCCAACCGGAGAGCCACCGCCACTCAATCATGTGCCTGGTCTCCCTTTGCGATGAACGTCGGGTCGTGCTCCGGGTCCGCACCGTCGGGCTCTTCCTCCAGCTGGGTGGTGTCGGCGTGGATGACGCCCACCACGCCCTCTCCGGCGGTGAGGGCCGCGCGCAGCACGAACTCCGTCCAGGTGTTGGTCTGCATGGCCTCGCCCGCGGTGACGAACCCCACGTAGTGGAACGTCGAGCCGGAACGCGCCCGGCTGCGGATGTGGAAGATGACGTCGCCGTGCTCGTTGCGGTACGCCCCGAAGGTGATGCGGCCCGCCTCCGGGTGGCCCGGCAGGGTGGCGAGCGTGAGGCTCTGCGCGTCCTTGTGGATGACACGCACGCCGAAAGTGCCCGCGCCCTGAATCTTCACCGTCAGCTCGTCGCCCAATATCAGCGGCTCACCCTGGCGGGATTCATCCTTGCGCTCGAAGACACACAGCTCCGCGGGAGCGAACTCCGGGAAGCGGCGCGCGACCCAGTCCATGACCGTCGAAGGGGGGTGATGGCAGTCCTTGATGACCGCCCAGTAGTCGCGCTGGAGCAGCGGCCCGGCTCCATGCTCGGGGAGCAGGAGGTTGGCTGCCGGGTTGCTCTCGATGTCGGTCGACTCGCTCACCATCTCGCCCTTTCCCGTGCTCGGCCCCACCATGATGGGGACCGCTCTGCCCGGCTGCATGGTGTGGCCGCGCTCAGGACAGACGGTCTTCAAGCCGACGCGGGCCTGCCTGCCCGCTCAGGGAGGGAGCATGGGGATGGACGTCAATCCGGCCAGTGAGGCTTCGGAGAAGGAGTACGTGGCACCACCGGTGGTGCGGGCCGAGCACGCCGAGGGCTCGTTCACCCGCCTGATCGAGCAGCAGACGGCCAAGGTGCCGTCGCACGTGTTCCTCTTCGCCAGCCTCTGCTCGATGGCGGTATCGCTCGGCCTGGAACTGGGCGGCCGCGATCGCCCGGCCCGCTTCGTGGGGCAGTGGGCGGCGCCGCTGCTGGTGATGGGCGTCTACAACAAGCTGGTGAAGACCCTGGGCCCGCGCTGAGTCGAGTGCGTCCGGCTACAGGTGCGTCGGGTACGCGGCAATCTCGCAGTTGCGCAGCCGGACGCGGGTGCCGGGCGCGGGAGGGGTGCCCCTCGCGGAGAGGATGACCAGCGAGGGGCCCACGAGCAGTGTCACGGTGCCCTCCTCGTCCACCACTTCGAGCGTCCCGTCGAGGACGCCCAGCGTGGGCTCACCGGCCGTGGCGTCGGACAGCGGCTCCAGCTCCTCGCCCCAGGTGAGCACCCGGGTGACGGCGAGCTCCACGTCGGTGAACTGCCCGCGCGAGGGCGGGTCTCCGCGCCAATAAGCCCAGATGACCCCGCCCGGCGTCTTCAGCGCGACGCGCGGACCCACCGCTCCCTGCTCGAGCCTGACGACCTGGACGTGCATCCGTGGCACTGCTTGTAACCACGTAAGTGCCCGCGCGAAAGCCCGAATGCGCGCCACGTGTGGGCTTCACCCGGTGACGTCCACCGTGCCCAGCGGCAGGCCCTGGCCGTTCACGAAGGCCTCGAACCGATGCGGGCCCGGGTAGTGCTTGCGCGTGGTGAGCTGCCGGAAGGAGACGCGCTTGCCGACCTCCTCCACCTGGCCGGGTTCCAGGGTGAGTGCGCGGACCTTGAACACCTTGGGCCGTGCCTCGCCGCTCGCCTTCTGGAAGTACACCGCGAGGTCCACCACCAGCGCCTGACTCTTCCGCGAGCGGTTGGCCACCTCGAAGCGGACGTCCACCGTGCCGCCCACCGAGGCGCGCTTCGGCAGCGCCGTCGCTCGCACCTCGATGCCGGAAGGCTTGTGCGCGCCGAGCACCTCCAGCGCCGCGGGCTCCCCGCGCTTGATGGCGGAGCGCAGCGCATGACGGACGAGCCACTCGCGCTCCGGCGGCGCGTCCTTCATCCACGCCTTCGCCACCCGCACCAGCACGTCCGGGTGGTCCTTGCCGATGTCGTTGAGGTTGTTGGCCACCGAGCGGCGCACGTACAGCTCCGGGTCGTCCTTCAGCAACTCCAGCAGCGCCAGCACCGGCCGTGGGTCTTTCTGGAAGGCGCGCAGCCGGGGCGCCCACGGCAGCCGGGGCCGCGTGCCCTCCGACACGAGCCGCCGCACGTGCACGTTCTCGTCCGCCGCCCACTCGCGCAGGCGCGCCAGTGTCTGCTCCGGGTGGCGCTCCAGGTACGCGCGGATGGAGAACTCCGCGGTGAAGCGCCGGGTGAGCGCGTACTGCGCGCGCATGGACTCCTCGAAGTGCTCCAGGCCGTGCTCGGCCACGAACAGCACGTGGGGCAGGTAGAAGAACACCTCCATGCCCGAGCCCTCCGTCCGCTCCAATTCCGGCCCCAGCGAGCGCACCAGCACGTCCACGGCGCTCGGGTAGTCCCGGGGCAGCGCGCGCTGCATCGCCCCGGAGAGGTGTCGCGCGCGACCGAGCAATTCGTGCCCCTCCAGTCCGGTGGTGGCCTCGCGGACGAAGGCCGCGCGGGGGAAGGACGGCAGGGCTGCGTGCAGCGCCGCCGCGAGGCGCTCGACGAGCCGGGCATTGAAGAAGGTCTTGAGGGGCTCTGCCATGGCGCGCGCATCCTGTCATGCGCTCCCCTGGACGACAGCCCTGGCGACACCGTCCCGCGACGCACGGCGTTGTGAAATCCATGCGCCCACGGCGGAAGGGCCGCCCGTTCCATGCGCCTGGGAGCAGAGGGCGGGCGCCCGTGTCCCTGGCTACCCGGGCTGGGCAGGGGCCCTCCTGCTCTGGTACGCCATGGTGAGTGGCGAAGACGCACAACGGTCGGGGACAGAAGCGGGGCTCGGGCCGTGGCAGGGCCAGCCCGGGGCGTCCCGCGCGCGCGTCCTCCGGGACGAGGCCGCTGCGCGAGCAGCTCGCCTCCGTGCCGGACCCGCTCGCGCTGCTGGAGGGCCTCTTCACCCACTCGCCCGTGCCGTACTCCGTCTTCACGGCGGACGGCCACTGCCTGCTCATCAACCCCGCCTACCGGAAGATGTTCGGCTCGGAGCCACCGCCCGAGTACGACCTCTTCCGTGACGAGGTGCTCGAGCGGCTCGGGTTCCTCGCATACATCCGGCGCGCCTTCGCGGGTGAGACGGTGCAGACGCCGGTCTTCTGGTACGACGTGCGGGAGCTGGAGCACGTCCACGTGGAGGCGGCCAACCGCATCGCCATCTCCTGCCACTGCTTCCCGCTGGCCCCCAATGGCGGCGACGTCACCCACATCGCGATTGCCTACAAGGACGTGACGGCGGAGCTCGCGGCGCGCGAGGCGGAGAAGGCGGAGCGCAACAAGCTGCACCAGCTCTTCACCCAGGCGCCCGTGGCCATCTGCGTCCTGCAGGGCGCCGAGCTGCGCTACGAGTTCGTCAATCCCCTCCAGCGGCGGTTGATGGGCGGACGGGAGATGGTGGGCCGCACGCTGACGGAGGCCATCCCGGATGTGTCGCCCGACGTGCTGTCACTGCACCGCACCGTCATGGAGTCCGGTGAGCGGGCCATCGCCAACGAGCTGCCCCTGGCGGTCGACTACGCGGGCGAGGGCCGCGTGGAGACGAAGTACTGGAACATCATCTACGAGCCGCTCCGCGACGAGCGGGGCCGGGTGGACGGGCTGGTGACGTTCGCCTTCGAGGTGACGGAGCAGGTGCTGGCGCGGCAGGCGGTGGAGAGCCAGCACATGTGGCTGGAGGCGGTGCTGGACCTGATGCCCCTGCCGGTGGTGATGGTGGACCCGCGCACCGGGGAGCTCACCTCCTCCAACGCGGCGGCGGACCGGCTGCACGGCCAGTTCGTCTCCAGGGACGTGCCCTCGGCGGAGGACGCGGAGGTCTTCCACGTCACGGACCTGAAGGGGCGGCGCCTCGACAGCGAGGAGATGCCCGCCGCGCGCGCCGCCCGGGGCGAGAAGCTGGAGGGGTTGGAGGTCATCTGGCACACGCAGTCGGGCGAGTTCGTGCTCAGCATCTCCTCGGAGTTGCTGCCCGCCATGCACGGGCACCCCGCCGCGGTGGTGATGCCCTTGCAGGACATCACCCGCCTGAAGACGGTGGAGCGGCACCTCCAGGAAGCCATCCGCGCTCGCGATGAGTTCCTGTCCGTGGCCAGCCATGAGCTGAAGACGCCGCTGACGTCGCTGGGGCTTCGGCTGCATGCGCTGTCGCGCGCCATCGACGCGGACCCGGACTCCGCGGTGTCGCGGCGGCACAGCCGCGAGGTGGCGGCGATGAAGCGGCAGGTGACGCGGCTGGCGGAGCTCATCGACGGCCTGCTGGACGTGTCGCGCATCAGCACCGGGCGGCTGCGCATCCACCGCGAGCCGGTGGACCTGGCGGCGCTGGTGCAGGAGATGGTGGCGCGCTTCGTCCCGGAGGCGGAGCGGTCCGGGAGCGAGCTGGACGTGCGGCCGTCGGGCCCGTGCGTGGGGAGCTGGGACCGGCTGCGGATGGAGCAGGTGGTGTCCAACCTCCTGTCCAACGCGCTCAAGTACGGCGCGGGCCGGCCCGTGCACGTCCACGTGGAGGAAGCGGACGGGCGCGCGCGGCTGTGGGTGCGCGACGAGGGCATCGGCATCGACGCGGCCGCGCACGCGCGCATCTTCCAGAAGTTCGAGCGCGCCGTGTCCGAGCGGCACTACGGCGGCCTGGGCCTGGGGCTGTACGTGGTGCGCACGCTCGTCGAGGCCATGGAGGGCACCATCCGCGTGGAGAGCCAGCCGGGCGAGGGGGCCACCTTCGTCGTGGAGCTGCCGCTCCAGCCCGCCGAGGCTCCGGTGCAGGCGCTCCAGTCCGCCGGCTCCTGACGCAAGCGTCACCGAGAGAATCCCGTGAAGCGCGCGTCGCGCGGCATAAGCTGCCGGCGACGTTCCTTCGCTTCACGGAGGTAGACCTTGCACGAGTTTCCGCTGCAGCTTCGCTGGGAGGGCTCCACGGCCTCCGAGTTCTCCCGGGACGCCGTGGCCAGCACCGCGGGCAAGCAGGACATCGCGGTGAGCGCCGCGTCGTCGTACTCCGGCAACGACTCGCGGTGGAATCCGGAGGACCTGTTCGGCGCCTCGCTGGGTACGTGCCACATGCTCACCTTCCTGACGCTGGCGAAGAAGGTGCGCCTGGACGTGCGCGGCTACGAGGACCACGTGACGGTGTCGCTGGACACCGTGGAGAAGGTGACGCGCGTGACGAAGGTCCGCCTGGCGCCCACCATCCGCGTCGCGCCGGGGACGGACGCCGCGAAGGTGCGGGAGATGTTCGAGAAGGCCCACAAGTATTGCTTCATCGGCCAGAGCATCACTTCGGAAGTGCTGATGGAGCCCGTCATCGAAGAGGTCCGCTGAGGCGCGGGCCAGCGGCCCCCGGGACTTCCCGCTAACATGCCCGGCTCCAGTGTGCCGCCGCCGGAGGTCCTCGGGCGGAGGCACGAGAGGGAGGGGCCGTGCGCGCGACAGTGGGAGTCCTCGTGGGACTGTGGGGGCTGACCGCCCTCGCGCAGGCGGGCGGAAGTCTACCGATGCCGCCCCCCCCGGCCGGAGCGGGTGCTCCGGTGGCCCCGCAGGGCGACAAGCCGCGGCTGCTGGTGTCCGACCTGGTGGCGCAGGGCGCGGAGGCCAGCGACGCGGCGGCGCTCACGGATGCGGTGGTGCAGACGCTCACGGAGCGCAGCCTCTTCCAGGTGCTCTCCCGCCGCGACGTGCAGACGATGCTGACCACGGAGCGGCAGCGCCAGTTGTTGGGCGCGTGTGACGAGGACGCGTCCGCGTGTGCCTCGGACCTGGGCGGTGTGCTGGGCGCGCGCTACGTGATGACGGGCTCGCTGTCGAAGCTGGGCTCCACGTATGAGTTGTCGCTCCAGGTGCTCGACACGGTGAAGAGCCGCACGGTGGGGCGCAGCACGCGGCTGGCGCGCGACGTGGAGACGCTGCGGCAGGTGGTGCCCTGGGCGGTGGCGGAGGCGAGCGGCTCGCCCCTGCCTCCGCCGGCCTCGCGCGTGGTGCCGTACTCGCTGCTGGCGGGGGGCGGCGCGGTGGTGCTGGGCGGCGGTGTGTATGGGCTCATTGCCCTGTCGCGGCAGAAGGTGCTCAACGACGAGCTGTGCCCTGGGGGTGGCGGGCAGTGCGCGGGGCAGAACCTGCGCGCGCTGTCGTACTACCAGGAGCAGGACCGCAAGCTGGGCCGCGACAAGACGGCGGCGGTGGGCGTCATGGCCGCGGGCGCGCTGCTGGTGGGTGCGGGGCTGTGGCTGATGCCGCCTCCCGAGGGCGGACCTCGAGTGGCGCTGGTGCCCTCCACGAATGGGCTCGCGGTGGCGGGGGTACTGCCATGAGCGCGCGCAAGGGACTCGTGGGCTTCGTCGCCGCCGTGGGCGCGCTGGCCGTGATGGGGGCGTGCTCGGGTGGACTGAAGGTGGAGGAGGGCAATTCCTTCCCGTGTGACTATGCGCAGGCGGAGGAGGTGCGAGACACCGCATGCGCGCCCGGCTGGCGCTGCGGCATCGACAGTCGCTGCCACGAGGACGTGCCGGAAGCGGCCACGCAGGGCGCCGCGCCCGACACGTCCGCCCCCGTGCTCCTCTATCCGAAGCAGCTCACCGGCGAGGCCCGGTTCGTGGCCGCGGATGCGCGCGAGGGCCGCATCCTCGTGGGCCAGGGCGATGGTGGCACCCTCTTTTCCACCAACGGCTTCACCGCCCACGCCGTTGGCACCCTGACCGTGGAGCGCGCCGCCTTCGTGGGCAGCCGTGTCGCGCTCCAGGTGGTGTCTGGAGGACCCGAGGCGCGGAGCACCTCGCTCGCGCTGGGCACGCTGGAGTCCGGGGCCGGAGGTCTCACCACGAGCGCGGTGCAGCCCGCGCTGAGGGATGTCCGCGCCTTGCGCGCCTCGACGCTGCCGGACGGAGGCACCAGCCTGCTGGTGCTGCGTACGGCGGGGCAGGCCGGCGAGCTGGACGTCACCAGTGGCACGTACACGGACTTCCCCGGCGGCTTCGGTGTGCAGGCCGACGGCAGCGTGTGCGTGGCGGGAAGCGCGCTGCCCGGTTGCCCCGGCAGCGCCACGGTGCTGCCCATCCTGGACGCGAGGCCCGTCCCGGCCAGTGAGCTGACCCTCAACCGGAGCAGCCCGGACGGAGACGTGCTGGTACCGGTGACGGTGACGCGCGACTTCTTCTTCTGGCGCAAGCCGGGAGGCACGCCGGGTCCCGAGGCCTGGCAGGTGCTCAACCCGGATGACCCGGTGTCGCGCGAGGGCCTGGCCACCCAGGGCGAGCCGCTCCTTCGCCACGGCGAGGGCGCCAGCGTGTGGGGCCTGCGACGCTCCGTGCGCGAGTCCGTCGCCAGCGACGCGAAGACCTTCGACGTGCTGAGCACCTGGACGCTGCGGCGCACGTCGCAGGGGCCGCGCATGGAGCGAGCCTGGGACGACTGCGCGCCGTGTGCCGACGGCCGCCTTGTCACCTTCACCCCCGTGTCGGACGGGGCGGTGGGCGTGGAGGTGCTGTGCGAGTCAGAGAAGGGCCTCCGCTCTCTCTTCCGCGTGGTGGGCGCGTCGGTGACGTCTCCCGCGAACACCTGCCTGCGCCAGCCGCTGGATGCACCGATGGACCTCGCTGAAATCGCCACCACCGTCGATGCCCAGCGACGGCGGGTGACGCCGGGTGCGGTGGACGATGCGCTCGGGGGCGGGCTGGCCATGGGGGGCATACACGGGCAGCTCTGGAGGGGCCGCTCGCTGAGCACCTTGCGGCCCCTCTTCCTGGACCGCGCGCCGCTGGAGGTGGGCATCCTGGAGGCGCCCGTCCTGGGCGACACCCTCGTCGCGCTCACCCCGGACTTCCTCGCGCTGCGCTTCAAGCAGGCCACTGGCGAGCCGGAGGGGCTGACGGCGGCGGACCGCAGGCAGGGAGAGGGCGGCTCCGAGGAGCAGGCCCGGCTGGCGGCGCTGGTGCGCGGGGCCCAGGGCTGGGTGGTGCTGGAGTCGGGCCAGCTCGTGAAGGTCAGCCCGAAGGACGCGTCGCTTGGCAACAGCTACGGGCCGCAGCTCCTGGCGCCCAATGGCGCGCCGGCCTCGGGGCCCTTCCTGGGGCAGGGCGTCCCCGCCTCGGGGACACAGGGGGCGTCGCTGGTGCTCACCGCGAACGACCAGCTCTACGTGCTGGACAGCGCGAAGCTGGAGACCGAGCCGGGTGCACAGCCGGGCCTGCTGCCCCGCCTCACGCCGGACCCGGGCTTCCCCATCCGCTCGCTGGCGCGCGACAGGACGGTGAGTGCGACCGCCACCACCGGTCCCAAGGTCCGCGGCTGGCTGTCCACCGGGCGCAGCCTCTTCGAGTACCACCAGTCCGCCGAAGGCCAGTGGGGCGTCACCCCGCTGCCGCTGGGAGACGGCGAGCCGGTGGAGGTGTGGGGCCGCCAGGCGGGTACCGGGGGCGAGGCCACCACCTATGGGCGGGTGGGCCTGCGCGACGGACAGGTGCTGCGGCTGCCCTCGGGCGTCCCCCTGACGCAGCCGCTGAGCCGCCTGGACTTCGCGGTGGACTACGCCTCGCTGGCCGGCTGGCCGGTGGCGCTGGGCGAGAAGGGGCTCTACCTCGCGAAGCCGCGCTGTAGCGACGACGAATCGGGGGGGCTCCTCCTGCGCTGGTGTCCGTCGTCGCTGCCCCCGGACATGAAGGACGCGGACGCCTTGAAGGGCGCGCGCATCGAGGTGGTGACCGAGGCGGGCACGCAAGCCCTCCTCCTCTTCACCCGGACGGGCTTCGTCTACCGGCTCGCAACGGCGAGATAGGTCCCCGCAGGGGCGCGCGGAAGGTTATACGGAGGGGGCCGTGCGCCTCCTCGCGCTCCAAGTCCAGGACTTCCGAAACCTCCCCCAGGTCCAGCTCTCGCCCAGCCCCCACGCCACGATTGCGGTGGGGCAGAACGGGCAGGGCAAGACGAACCTGCTGGAGGCGCTCTACTTCCTGGCCACCCTGAAGCCGCTGCGCGCGGGCCGCCTGTCGGAGCTGGTGCGCTGGGGCTCGCAGGGCGCGCGCGTGACGGGCCGCTTCCTCCTCAAGGGAGCGGAGCGTGAAATCTCCGTCGAGGTCGGCGGCGGCACGCGCCAGGCCTTCGTGGACGGGAAGAAGGCGGCCAGCCTGGAGGAGTACTTCGGCGGCGTCTCCGTGGTGGCCTTCACGCCGGATGACCTCGAGGTCGTGAAGGGCGGCCCGGACTCGCGCCGCGCCTTCCTGGACCGCGCGGTGTTCAACCGCTTCCCGGCCTTCCTCCGCGAGAGCCGCGAGTACGCGCGCGCGCTGAAGAACCGCAACCGCCTCCTGCGCGAGGGCCACACCGTGGAGGCCGCCTACCTGGAGGCCTACGACGAGACGCTGGCGAAGGCCGGCGCGCGCATCTACGCGCGGCGGCGGGCGCTGATGGCGGAACTGGCACCGCGCGCGCAGGCGACGTTCGCCTCCATCGGCCGCACGGTGGACCCGGCCACGTATGGCTACCACCCGGCACACCTGGGCGGCGACTTCCCCACGGCGGACGAGGCCGCCCTCGCGGTGGCGCTGCGCGAGTCGCTCAACGAGCGCCTCCGCCGCGATTTGGACCGGGGCTTCACGTCGGTGGGGCCGCACTCGGACGACGTGTCGGTGACGCTGGGCGGGCGCAGCGCGCGGGCGTACGCGAGCCAGGGACAGCAGCGGGCGCTGGTGCTCGGCTGGAAGATTGCCGAAATCGAGAACCTGGAGGCCGCGATGGGCTTCCTGCCGCTGCTCCTGCTGGACGACGTGTCGAGCGAGCTGGACCCGGAGCGCAACGCCTACCTGATGAACTACCTGGCGAAGAGCGGCGCGCAGGTGTTCCTCACCACCACGGACGGCTCGTTGGTGCGCGCCGCCGCGGCGGAGGACACGCTCTGGCTCTCCGTCCACGGGGGGCAGGTGGCGGTGCACGACACCGCCGAGCCTCCCGTCGGCTGAAGCCTCACGGCACCATGCGCCGCCGCTGCCAGGGCCAGTGCATGTGGAAGCGCCGCGCCTGGGAGTGGGCCTTGGCCTCCTCGGGCCCCACGTGCTCGAAGAAGGGGAAGCGGAACTCCGCCCACAGCACGCCGTAGGCCACGGCGAAGAGGAACGCGCCCAGCGCCAGCCACCAGGGCACCCCCGTGGCCATGGCCACGCCGCTCAGCACGAGCAGGACCACGGACATGCCCAGCGACACCTCGCGCAGCCGCTTCGACTCGCTGAAGGCCAGGCCCATGGACACCAGCGAGAGGGCGAGCATCACCCACGCCAACCAGTACGACGTGCGCGCGTAGAGGTTGGCGATTCCGAGGAGGAAGAGACCAAAGCCGAATACCGCGAGTCCGCCATCCATCGTGTCCTCCTTGCCCGGAGCATTCCTCCAGGAGGGAGAGGGCGGGAGACGGTTCGTCCCCTCGCACGCCTCCGCATTCTCATTCCGGGTCCTGGAGGGAAGATGCGAACCGGCACGGACATGGGGGACTCCCCTGGGCGGGCTGGACGTCGCGACCGACCGGGGGCCTGGCGGACGGCGCGAGCACGGGAATGCGAACGAGGTGTGACAGTGGACGTTTGTTCACGCGGAAAACCTTGCAGGCAGGCCCTCGCTGACGCATGACTCACCGAGCACAGGGCCGGGAGCACGTCACGAAGAACGGTGCCATGCGGTGGAGTCTGCTACTCGTGCTGGTCGCGCCCCTGGTGGGCTGCCACCGCGTGAGCTTCGAGGACTCGGTCCTCACCAAGCCCGCCGTGCGCTACCGCGTGGGCAAGCTGCCGGACGCGTGGCACCGCGTGTGGCTGGAGGGCAACGACCTGGCCTTCGCCGAGGAGGGCACCGGCCGCGCGCTCTCCGTCAACGCCACCTGCGAGGGGCATGACGACCCGCCCCTGCCGGTGCTCACCCGCCACCTGCTCGCGGGCTTCACGGAGCGGCAGGAGGTGTCCTCGAAGCTCGTCCCCATGGCGGGGCGCGAGGCCCTGCGCAGCCGCTACCTCGCGAAGCTGGACGGGGTGCCGGTGCAATTGGAGCTGGTGGTGCTGAAGAAGGACAACTGCGTGTTCGACTTCTCCTACGTGTCCCCGCCGGGGCTGGCCGAGGAGCGACTGGCGGACTTCGAGACGCTGATGGCCGGCTTCGAGTCGGAGCGTCCGAAATGACGCCCGAGGTGGAGGCCGGCGCCGCCGCACCGCCGGAGGAGGAGGGGCTCGTCGCACGGGCGAAGGTGCGCCTGGCGTCGCTGGGCTCGCTGGCGCTGATGACGGGCCAGGTCTTCAGCCGCGCGGTGCGCCCGCCGTACGACTGGAAGACGCTCGTCTACCATACCGAGTCGCTCGGGGTGCGCTCGCTGCCGATTGCGCTGCTCACGGCGACGTTCGCCGGGCTCGTCATCTCATTGCAATTCGGTTACTTCCTGGGACGCTTCGGCGTGCAGTACACGGTGGGGCGCGTGGTGGTGCTCACGCTGTTCCGCGAGCTGGCGCCGGTGCTCACCGCGCTCACGGTGGGGGCGCGCATCGGCAGCGGCATGGCGGCGGAGCTGGGCGCCATGACGGTGACGGAGCAGGTGGATGCCATCCGCGCGCTGGGGGCGGACCCGCTGCGCAAGCTGGTGGTGCCGCGCGTGCTGGCGTGCCTGCTGGTGATGCCGGTGCTCACCGTGTTCGCGGACGTCGTCGGCCTCGTGGGCGGCGCGGTGGTGGTGAAGCTGCAGTACGCACTGCCGATGGATTTGTTCTTCCAGGGCGCGCTGGACGCGGTGTTGTTGGAGGACTTCGTCTCCGGCGTGTTCAAGGGCGCGGTGTTCGGCGTCATCATCGGGCTGGTGGGCTGCTTCAAGGGGCTCACCGTGGAGGGCGGCACGGAGGGCGTGGGCCGCGCCACCACGCAGACGGTGGCGGTGACGTCCGTCGCGGTGTGCCTCGCGGACTTCTTCATCACCAAGCTGACGCTGTACCTGTGAGGCCCCATGCGACCTTCCCGCCGCCAGGAGCCTTCCACCTTCGAGTTCCACAAGCCCACGCCGGGTGAGCAGCTCATCCACTTCGAGCACCTGACGAAGACGTTCGGTCCCAAGCGCGTCTACGACGACGTGGAACTGGACGTGCGCGCGGGAGAGACGCTGGTGGTGATGGGCGGCTCGGGCACGGGCAAGAGCGTGCTGCTCAAGTGCCTCATCGGCCTGTTGCGGCCGGACTCGGGGCGCATCCTGTTCCAGGGGCATGACCTGGCGCGCTTCACGGAGGAGGACTTCATCCCGGTGCGTCGGCACGTGGCCATGGTGTTCCAGGGGGCGGCGCTCTTCGACTCGCTGACGGTGGGGGAGAACGTGGCGTACCCGCTGCGCGAGCACTTCCCGGAGATGTCCGAGGACGAGCTGCGCGAGCGCGTGGCCCGGAAACTGGCGCTCGTGAATCTGCCGGGCACGGAGCACCTGATGCCGTCGGATTTGTCGGGCGGCATGAAGAAGCGCGTGGGGCTGGCGCGAGCCATCGCCACGGACGCGGAGGTCATCCTGTGGGACGAGCCCACCACGGGACTGGACCCGGTGACGACGCAGTCCATCAATGAATTGATCAACTCGATGAAGACGAAGCTCGGAGTGACCTCCATCGTCGTGACGCATGACATGGTGAGTGCCTTGTCGGTGGGAGACCGGCTGGCGATGCTGGCCAACCGGCGCATCGTGCAGGTGGGCACGCGGGAGGAAATCCGGCGCTCGAAGGTGCCGGAGGTGCGCGCCTTCCTGGATGCGCGCCGCGCGGAGCTCGTCCCTGGAGGTGCGTCATGAGCCTGTTTCCTTCCGCCTCGGGTGAGCGCCGGCTGGCGCTGCGCGCGGGGCTCTTCGTGGCCATGGGCCTGGCGGTGACGGGCGTGGTGGTGTTCTTCATCGGCCAGGAGTCGCGCCTCTTCGAGCGGCAGGCCACGTACCGTGCGTACTTCACCAACGTGCAGGGGCTGGGTGAGGAGTCGCCGGTGTGGATTGGCGGCCTGAAGGTGGGGAAGGTGACAGGCATCACCTTCTCCCAGGACCCGGATGACGCGCGGCTGGAGGTGCACCTCAAGGTGTCGCGGAAGTACACGGACCGCATCCGCGAGGACTCGGTGGCGGTGCTGTCGAGCATGGGCGTGCTGGGGGACAAGGCGGTGGACATCTCGCTGGGCAGTCCCACGGCGCCGCTGGTGGAGCCGGGCGGGGTGCTGAAGTCGTCGGCGGGAGGGGACATCTCCGCGCTGCTGAATGGGGCGGGGCAGGTGATGGAGAACTCGATTGCCATCAGCAAGTCGCTGCGCGACGCGGTGGATGCGTATGCCGACCCGGCGCTGGCAAAGGACGTGGCGCGGGGCATGGCGTCGCTGCGGGGGCTGCTGGAGGAGGTGGAGAAGGGCGACGGCGTGCTGCACGCGCTCATCTACGACAAGAGCGCGGGGCGCGAGGTGCGCACGCTGATGGCGAATGCGTCCCAGGCGGCGCAGCGGATGGACGGCGCGATGGGGCACGTGGAGGCGCTCCTGCGCGAGGTGCGCGCGGGAGACGGCACGGCGCACCAGCTCATCTACGGTGAGGATGGGGCGAAGGCGCTGAGTGAATTGGGTGAGGCGGCGGGGCAGCTCGCGGGGCTCATCGAGGACGCGAAGAAGAGCCCGAACGGGGCGGTGCACCAGCTGGTGTACGGCGATGCGCGGGGGATGTTCGCGGACCTGGGGAGCGCGGCGGCGAACCTGAAGACGATTACGGCGACGGTGGCGAAGGGGGATGGCACGGTGGGCGGGCTCATCAGCGACCCGACCGTCTACGAGGATTTGCGCGAGGTGCTGGGCAACGTGAAGCGCAACCGCATCCTCCGCGCGTTGGTGCGCTTCTCCGTGAGCAACCGCGAGGACCTGGAGAAGATTGGCGAGCCCCAGAAGGTGGAGAAGCCCGTGGCGGAGAAGCCGGCGGTGCCCGCGGAGAAGCCGGCGGCGGTAGCGCCCGTGGAACCGGCTCCGGCGGCGGCTCCAGTGCAGCCGGCGGTGCCTCCGTCGCCATAGCCGCTCGCGCGGGCCAGGGCCAGGCAGCGGGGCAGGCGCACGCTCCGCGAGGCGCCGTTGCCATGATGGGAGGCTCGGTCCGTATCAGGGATGAACGCGCCACCCTTCCCGTGATACCGAACTGACCGTGCCTCGCTCCCGGCTCGCCGTCGCCCTCCAGCCGTATCCCCTCCGTCGCCAGCTCGAGGAGGCGGACTGTGGACCCGCCTGTCTGGAGATGATTTCCGCGTACCACGGCGCCCGGCACGAGCTGTCCTCGCTGAAGGACCTCGCCCACGTCCAGACGAGCGGCACCTCCATGGTGGACCTGCTCACCACCGCCCAGAAGGTCGGGTTCCAGGCCCGAGGCTTCCACGTGGAGGACTTCTCCGACCTCGATGACGAGGAAGGCCAGGCCCTGCTCCCCGGCATCATCCACTGGGAGGAGAACCACTACGTCGTCCTCTACAAGCTGACGCCGAAGGAGGCCATCATCGGCGACCCCGCGCTGGGCCTGCGCCGCATCCCCCGCGCGCGGCTCGGCGACCACTGGAACGGCATCCTCCTGTCGCTCCAGCCCACCGACGCCATCTTCCGCCCGCTGGAAGTCCCCGGCGCGCCGGAAGCCTCCCACCGCCTCGGCGGCCTGAGGCGCTTCGGCCGGGGCCTCTTGCGCTACCGCCTGCTGCTCTTCCAGGTGCTCCTCACCACGGTGCTCCTCCAGGCCCTCGCGCTCGCGCAGCCCTTCCTCATCCAGGGGCTCGTGGACAAGGCGGTGGGCGGCCGCAACGTGACGCTGCTCGCCGCCGTGGGCGTGGGCCTGGCCGTGCTGCTCGTGGCGCAGGTGCTGGTATCGGTGGCGCGCGGCGCGGGCCTCTTCCTCCTGTCCAGCGGCTACTCGGTGCTGCTGCTGGCGCAGTTCTGGAAACGCCTTCTGTCCCTGCCCGTGTCCTTCTTCGCGCGGCGCCACCGGGGTGATTTGCTCCAGCGCATCGAGGACCACCAGCGCATCCGCCGCATCCTCCAGGGCGCGTCCGTCTCCGTGCTGCTCGACCTGGTGATGCTCGTGGGCTACGGCGTGGTGCTCTTCCTGTACGACGCCACCGTCTTCGGCATCTTCCTCACGGGCGCGACGGTGTACACGGTGTGGACGCTGCTGCTGATGCCCCGGCGCACGGTGCTGGACCACCAGCGCTTCCGCGCGGCCGCGGATGCCAGCCGCCTGGAGATGCAGATGCTCGGCGGCATCCAGACGCTCAAGGCGTGCGGCGCCGAGCGCCAGGCCCGCGCCCGCTGGGAGAAAATCCAGGCGCGCGAGGTGGAGGCCGGTCGCCGCATCTGGCTGCACGACACCATCCACAACTCCGGTGCGCAGTTCGTCAACCAGGGCGTGTACGCGGGCATCCTCGTCTACGAGGCGCACCTGGTGCTCGCCGGCCAGCTCACGCTCGGACAGATGGTGGCCACGCTCGCCATCCTCGGCCTCGTGCTGGCGCCGATGCAGAACCTGGTCATGTTCATCCACCAGGTGCAGGACGTGTTCATCTCCCTGCGCCGCGTGGACATCGTCTACGACGCCGAGCCCGAGCTGCGCGACGACACCGTGCCCGTCACGGGCGCACTCACGCAGGCGCCCGAGCTGAAGCTGGAGGGCGTCACCTTCCGCTATGGCTCGCCCAATGACCCGCCCGTCCTGGACGACGTGAGCTTCACGATTCCCGCCGGGAAGATGACGGCGATTGTCGGCCGCTCCGGCGCCGGCAAGACGACGCTCACCCAGGTGCTCTACGGCCTGTACCGCGCGGAGCAGGGCCGCGTCCTCTACGACGGCAGGCCGATTGAGTCCTTCGACCCCACGGCCCTGCGCCGCTCGGTGTCCTTCGTGTTCCAGAAGACGGACGTCTTCGACGGCACGCTCGCGGAGAACATCGCCCTGGGCGACGACACTCCAGATTGGGAACGCCTGGAGCACGCCGCGCGCACCGCGTGCCTGGACGCGCTGCTCGCGCTGCCCAACGGGCTGAAGACGAAGATTGGCGAGGCCGGCATGCGGCTGTCCGGCGGCGAGGAGCAGCGCCTGCAACTGGCGCGCGCCATCTACCGCAATCCGCGTGTGCTCTTCCTCGACGAGGCGACCAGTCACCTCGACGCGGAGCTGGAGCGCGCGATTACGGAGGCACTCCAGCGCGAGGCCGCGGGCCGCACCCTCGTGGTGGTGGCCCACCGCCTGTCCACCGTGCGCCGCGCGGACAAGATTGTCGTCCTCGACAAGGGCCGCGTGGTGGAAGAGGGCACCCACGACGAGCTGGTGGCCATTCCGGGCGGGCGCTACCGCACGCTCGTCGAGAACCAGATGGAGCAGAGCTGAGCCATGACGCCTCCCAAGCCCCTGCCTCCCGACGACCTGGACGCCGACCCCGCCCTCACCGACGAGCTGCGCGCGGTGATGCACCCGCGCCCGTACCGCGCGCTGGCCTTCACCGTGGCGCTGGTGGTGGTGCTCGGTGCGCTGGCGTGGATGGCCTCGCGCACCGTGCTCGCCGCGCTCTGGCGGTAGTCGCTACGCCCGCCGCGCGTGCTTCGCGAGCGCGCGCGTGAAGTGGCCGGCGATGTCGGTGCCGCCGCTCGCGTCGAAGCCGAGGAACATGGCGGAGCCGTTCATCTCCAGGAACTTGAGCACGCCGTCCTGCCCGCGCTTCAAGTCCAACCCCGTCCACCGCAGGCCGAGCACCTCGCACCCCTTCACGCAGTCGCGGGCCACCTCGGGCGGCAACTCGAACGGCTCCAGGCGCTCCTCGTTCTGACGGAAGTCGAGCGCGGAGGTGACGATGCGCAGGCTGGCGATGATTTCCCCGTCCAGCACGTACACGCGGATGTCCTCCCCGGGCAGCAATTCCTGGAAGGTGACGGGGGCGGCGGACAGCGCGGCGAGCCGCTCGTCGGTGAGGTCTTCCGGCAGCAACTCTTGGGTGGCGGCGCCGCCGGTGATGGGCTTGTAGGCCACGCGCCCTCCCGCGGCGAAGCGGCGCACGGCCTCCGCGTCATTGGTCCACAGCGTGCGGGGCACCGGCAGGCCCGCGGCCTTGAGTGCGGCGAGCTGCACCGGCTTGTTCATCGTCCAGTCGCTGGAGACGGGATTGTAGAGCGGCACGCCGAGCTGCTCCCACCGGGCCACGAGCCCGTTGAGCATCGTGGCCTTCTCGCGGAAGGCGGTGAGCGTGGTGCGCCAGTCCTCGTCCATGGCCTCCTGCGCGTCCACCAGATAGGCCAGGGGGCTGCTGTGCAGGCCGCGCACGTAGACGGCGGCGGGCCGGCCCACGGTGCGCCCGTCGACGGTGATGCCCGCCAGGTCATCCGTGAGGGACACCGTCGTCTCGTCAGGGAAGGCCAGCGTGTCCACGATGACGGCGTCCACACCCTCCACGCCCAGCCGGCGCGCCACTTCCTTGATGTGGATGTCCTCGCGGGAGCCCACGAGCACCACCGTCCCAGTCTCTGTCTTCATGGTGCCTGTGCACCCTCCCACCGCGGGTTGTTCCCACGCCGCACCTCCCATACGGACGCGGGAGGCATGACGGGTCAGCCCGGGTGCGTACCTCGCGGCCCGCCACCGTGCCAGCGGTGCGTCACGCCTCGCCGCCGGTGTCCTTCTCCTCGCCCACCATCATCGTGGTGACCTGGGAGTCGCGGGGTGTCGCGGCCGGCGGGGGCACGCTCCGGATGGGAACGAGGTCCCGGACGAACAGCACCCGGGGCCGTTTCTGGGGTTGGGGTTCGCTCATGGTTCCACCCCGCAAGGTGGGACTGGCGAGCACCCGGCGCCAGGGGCTGGACCTACCCCACGGCAGGCAGGCGGGCAGTCCCCCGTATGCGGCACTGCCCCGCAAAAAACAAAACGGCGAGCCCCCAGGTGGGAGCCCGCCGTTCATGTCAGGGACTGAAGCTGTCCCCGGCCGGGATTACTTCCCCAGGCGGTACGAGGTCCACATGCTGTTCATGCGGCTGTTCTGGCCCGCGCTGAAGTTGTTCATGCAGGAGTCGTAGCTGTAGTCCATGAAGTTGGTGATGGGGTCCACGCCGCCACCCGAGCAGGTGTCACGGCCGGAGGGGCAGCCGGAGGCCGGCGAGGCCTCGGGCGCGGTGTCGCTCACGCTGTCGCCGGGGCTGGCGCAGCCGCCCTGGAACGTGTGGTACAGGCCCATCCAGTGACCGACCTCGTGGGTGCCGGTGTCGCCCTGGTTGTAGTTGGTGGCGGTGCCGCCGGGCAGCGAGGTCTGGAGGACGACCACGCCGTCCATCTTCGGGGCGCTGGCGTAGCTCCAGGGGAAGGTCGCCCAGCCGAGCAGGCCGCCGCCCATGTTGTTGGTGTAGAAGTTCAGGTCGTCCGCGGTGCCCTTGCGCAGGGCGTTCTTCATCTGCGTCTCGCAGCTGCCGCCCGTACAGGTGTACCAGGTGCCGTTGTTCGTGGTGTCCGTACCCGCCAGGGTGAAGGTGAAGCCGGCGGACCCGTACGCGGCGTTGAGGACGGAAATCTGGTTGTTGATCTGCGTGGCCGTCACGCCACCGGCGCCCGTCGCGCTGCGGATGACGTGGAAGTAGACGGGGATGTTCACCGCCATCGCCTGCACGTTGCCCTTCATCGCCTGGCGGGCCTTGATGGCCTCGAAGCGCGCCTCGATTTCGGCCACGGACTGCGCGTCGAAGTCAGGGTTACCGCAGCGGTCGAGGAGGGCCGCCTCCTGCGTGTCCGTCGGGGCCTGATTCATCTCCGACTCGTCCACCGGACCACAGCCGACCATGGCAGCAACGGCACCGAACGTCACAGCGGCCTTACCGAAAATCGAGCGCATGCGTGCATCCTCGCGGGGGTTGAGAGCGACGGCGCTTTGTATATGAAACTGTGAATTATTACAATGCACGCAATAAACGTTAATATTCGGTTCACGGGTAGTCGGGGTTGGCTCGATATGGGGCGTTTGCCACCCAGTGCCGAATCGCACGCGAGCGTCTAGGCTCCCGCTCCTTCGAGGAGACGACGTGAAGGCCCCACTCCCGCTGATGCTGTGCGTTGCGTTGTTGTTGGCGGTGCAAGCGAATGCTGCGCCGCGGCGTCTGGTATTGCTGCTCACCGGAGACAACCAGGGTGAGATTGCGCCATGTGGGTGCAAGCAGGAGCCCCAGGGCGGACTGGCGCGACGGAAGACCGCGGTGGATGCGGAGAAGGCGCGCGGCCTGCCGGTGGTGCTGCTGGACGCGGGTAACGCGCTGTTCCGCAAGCCGGTGCGTCAAGACGAGCCGCTGGTGACCCAGCGCGCGGAGCTGGTGCTGGAGCAGATGGAGGCGCTGGGCACCACGGCCATGGCGGTGGGTCACCGCGACCTGTCCCAGGGGCTGGGGTGGCTGCGGAAGGCCGCGCAGGGACCGAAGAAGAAGATGAAGCTCTTGTCCGCGAACCTGGTGGACAAGGCCGGCAAGGCGCCCTTCGCGGCGTCCACGGTGGTGGAGGCCGGGGGCCTGAAGGTGGGCGTGGTGGGTGTGTCACCCGAGGGCGCGCCGCCGGGAGAGCCCACGCTGAAGGGGCGCCCGCCGCTGGAGGCGGCCATGGCCGAGGCGCGCCGGCTGCGCCAGAAGAGCAAGGTGGACGTGGTGGTGGTGCTCGCGGCGGTGCCGTACCAGGAGGCCGTGAAGCTGGCCATCCTCGCCGGGGACGCGGTGGACTTCGTGGTGGAGTCGCATGAGGCCAAGGGCATTGGCATCGGCGAGCTGGTGGGCACCCACGCCGCCGTGTTCCCCTCGGGGGAGCTGGGGCGGCAGCTGACGCGGCTGGAGCTGAACGTGGACGGGCCGGGCCCTTCCGTGGACCTGGGCTCGGGGACGCGGGCGCGCCAGCAGCTGGTCGTGGTGGAGGGCAACCTCCTGAAGGCGCACGAGCGTCTGGCCGCCACCCGCGACGAGCCGACGCGCGCCGACCTCAGCCGCACCATCGTCGAGCTGGAGGGCCGCATGCGGCAGCTGGAGACGGAAGTCGATGTGAAGGCGCCCGCCGGTGGGCGCGCGCACCAGCTCTCCTACCTCACGCTGGGCCTGTCGGTGGCGGATGACGCGGCGGTGAAGCAGAAGGTGGAGCAGCTCGAGCCGCCCGGCGCGGCCAGCGCCACGCACTGACGCGGGCCGTTCGTCCGGCTTCGTACGCGGCACCAACGCCGGGGCGCTCCACCGCGCTCCGGCGTCGTTGTTTCCGGTGACTTCGCCGGGGGCCTGCGGTCCAATCCGCCGCCATGCAAGCGCTCGCCCTTCGTGAGGACCGTTTCCTGGATGTGCTCCGGCGGCTCATCGCCCTGACGCCGAAGCTGCAGAACAATCCCAGCGGGGGCATGGTGCCCGAGGAGCGGCTGGCCGCGCAGGTGGTGCTGGACACGCTCGCCCCACATATAAAGTCCGGCTTCATCCAGGTCGAGTCGCTCGCGGCCCCCGGCAACGAGGCGCGGCCCTGCCTGGTGCTCACCGTGAAGGGCACGGGCGAGGGCACGCTGGGCTTCGTGGGGGCGCACTTCGACGTCGTGCCCGCGGACGAGAAGGGCGAGGGCTGGGAGCACAGCCCCTTCGCGCTGTGGGAGGGGCCCGGTGGCGTGCTCTACGGGCGCGGTGTCACCGACTGCCTCGGCCACGTGGCGGTGATAACCGATTTGCTCGCGCAGCTCGCCGAGCGCAACGTGCGCCCGAGCCGGACGCTGAAGGTGGTGTTCATCTCCAACGAGGAGTCCACGGACCTGCCGGGCCTGGGCCTGGGCTACGTGGCGCAGCAGGGGCGGCTGAAGGACCTGCTCGGGCAGCCGGTGTACTGGCTGGACAGCGCCAACTTCGGCCCCAACGTGGGCACCGGCGGCAACGCCATCTGGGAGCTGAAGGTGACGGGCGTGGGTGGGCACTCGGGCATGCCGCAGAACTGCGTCAACGCGCTGGAGCTGGCCATGGCCACGTCGCTGGAGCTGGCCCGCTGGTTCCACGCGCGCTACCCCGCCACCGAGGACGAGAGGAAGTGGGGCTTCCTGGCCTCGTCCAGCCTCAAGGCCACCGTGGTGGAGGGCGCCAACACCAAGGAGACGAAGATTCCCGCCGACATCACCCTGCGCGGCGACATCCGCGTGACGCCCTTCTATGACTTGAAGGAGGTGATGCAGTCGGTGGAGGCCTTCGTGCGGGATTTGGACGCCCGGCTCGAGCGTGACGAAGTCCTTCCCGGCTTCCCGCGCACGCGCACGGCGGCGGGCAAGCGCGGCTCGCTGGCATTCCGCTTCCAGGGCAACGGCACGGAGGGCATCGCCTGCCGGCTGGATTCGCCGGGGCTCCAGGCGCTGAAGGACGCGATTCAGCACGTGCGCGGCGTGGCGCCGACGCCGTTCTCCCTCACCGGCTCGCTGCCGCTCGTGCGCGACCTGCAGCGCCAGGGGTGCGACGTGCAGATAACGGGCTTCGGGGACATGGCGTACTACCACGCACCCAACGAGCAGGCCCGGCTGGAGGACTTCCGGCAGGGCTTCACCATCCTCCGCGAGCTGCTCGTGCGGCTGTGAGTCGCCGGGCATAACGGCTCCCTCGCACCGCAAGCACGGCGGGTGCTCGGGCACCTGCCCCGCGAGCCAGGACCCGCGTCGCTCCCGCCACATCGGGCTCACATGGACGTGGACAGCGGCCCCGGGGCTGGCCAGATTCAGGGCCGCGCCTTCGCGGTATCCATCAGGGGCCCTCGCGGACTCCGGGCGCGCCAGGAGCGGTGACACCGTGAGAGACCTGCTGATGATTCCGGGGCCGGTGGAGTTCGAGCCGGAAGTGCTCCAGGCGCTGGCGGCGCCCACGCTCGGCCACACGGACCCGGCCTTCATCTCCCTCTTCGGCCGGGCGCTGAAGCGGCTGCGCGAGGTGTGTCTCGCCCCCGGCGCGCAGCCCTTCGTGGTGGCCGGCTCCGGTACGCTGGCCATGGAGCTGGCGGGCGCCAACCTGGTGGAGCCGGGCGACCGCGCGCTCGTGGTGAACACCGGCTACTTCAGTGACCGGATGGCGAAAATCCTGGAGCGGCACGGCGCGCAGGTGACGCACGCGCGCGCGGCCCCGGGCGAGTCCCCCTCCGCGGACGAGGTGGAGACGCACCTGTCGCGCGGCGGCTTCAAGGTGATGACCGTCACCCACGTGGACACCTCCACCGGAGTCCTGGCGCCCGTGGAGGCGCTGGTGCGCGCCGGGCGCAAGCACGGGGTTCTGGTGGTGGTGGACGGCGTGTGCGCCACCGCGGGCGAGTCCTTCCACCAGGACGCGTGGGGCGCGGACGTGTACCTCACCGCCAGTCAGAAGGCGGTGGGCGTGCCGCCGGGGCTGGCGCTGCTCACCGTGGGGCCGCGTGCGATGGAGGCCTGGCGCAAGCGCAAGACGCCGGTGGCCAGCGTCTATTCGGACTGGGCGGAGTGGCTCCCCATCATGGAGGCGTACGAGGGAGGCAAGCCGGCCTACTTCGCGACGCCGCCCGTCAACCTCGTCTGCGCGCTGGACGTGAGCCTCGGGCAGATTCTCGCCGAGGGCATGGAGGCGCGTTTCGCCCGGCACCAGCGCATGGCGCGCGCCTTCCGCGCGGCGTGGAAGGCCCTGGGCCTGCGCATGCTGCCCACGTCCGAGGCCATCACCGCCAACACCCTGAGCGCCGTGTACTACCCGGACGGCGTGGACGCGGCGCTGGTGGGGCGGGTGAAGGGCCAGGGCATCGTCATCGCCGGCGGCCTGCACCCGGAATTGAAGACGCGCTACTTCCGCGTGGGCCACATGAACCGCGTCGGCCCCACGGACGTGCTGGCCGCGGTCGGCGCGGTGGAGCGGGCGCTGCTCGCCGCCGGCCACCGCTCCGAGCCCGGCGCCGCCGTGGCCGCCGCCCAGGCCTCCCTCGTCGCGGGCTGAGCCCCGAGGCCCCCTGAGGGCCTCCGAGGGTTTCCGGCGCCCTGGAAGATTCCGCGCATAGCTGACCTGGACGGTGGCTCCTCCCTTCAGGAGCCGTGACGGTCCAGGATTCCACGGGCGCGGAATAATGATTCGACTCCAACGTAAAAATATGAGAAGGTTGCCATCCCGGAAGTGGGGGGAGTCGGGTCAGCCCGGAAGTACCTGCCAGATACGCCGGCGGTGTGTTTCCGAGACAGACCTGGAAGGTCCCCTCGGGGGAGAGACCATGCACGTGGGCACGGAAGCGAGCAGCAGTGGAGCAGCCTGGGAGCTGGAGCTGCGACGCCTTGCGGCAAGCGAGGAGGACTCGGCCCGCGGGATGTTCTTCCAGGGCACGCTGGACGTGGTCGGCTTCCTGGGTGGGGAGGGCGCCGTGGCCCGGTGCAAGGGCGTGGCGGGCATCTGGGAAATCAACCCCGTGCACATGTACCCCATCAGCCGCTACCTGCGGATGACGTCCACGGCGGCGCGCCTGCTGGCGCCACAACTGGACGGCTTCGAGGGCGTGCTGAAGCGCATTGGCACGCAGGCCACGGTGGACTTCCTGTCCTCCATGTTCGGCAGGGACCTGATGCAGACGGCGGGCGGCAGTCCGCGCAAGCTGCTGCAGTCGCTGGGCGACGCGTACCGCGCGGCGGTGAGCTACGGCGACCGCTACCCGCTGTGGACGGGCGACAAGAGCGCGCGCTTCATCATGCGGCGCGACTTCATGCCCGCCGCGTACCACGAGGGCGTGCTCCAGGGCGTGCTCGAGGCCGTCGGCGCGCACGACGTGCGGGTGTACGGACGTCAGGTGGCGCTGCTGGACAGTGAGTACGAGCTGTCCTGGAAGTGAAGTCAGGCCGCTCGCCCTGCAACACGGGGAGCAGGCCCAGGCACTCGCGTCCCCTCCCGGCGACCTCCAGGCCTTCGCACCGGACACATGCGCATCTTGCGGTGACCCCACCTGGGTCCGTCCGGATGTCCGCCTTGGCCTACCTCGACCCGAACCGCTTCCGTCGCCTGCTGCTGCGCTCCGTGGTGCTGCCCGCGGTGCTGGGGGCGCTGCTGGCGGGACTGCTCTTCTGGGAGGTGCGCCAGCTCCTCCAGGCGGACGAGTCGGCGGACCGTTCCGACGCGGTGCTCGCGCAGGCCGTCCACGTGCGCCAGCTCCTCATCGACCGGGAGACGGGCCTTCGCGGCTTCCTCCTCACGGGAGACGCCAGATTCCTCGAGCCCTACGACACCGCGGGAGCGCGCCTCCCCGAGGCCCTGAGCCAGTTGGAGTCGCTCGTGTCGGAGTCGCCGGACCAGCGGGCCCGACTGGGAGCGCTGCACCGGCGCCGGGCGGACTGGGAGGCCTTCGCCGACGACGAGCTGCGGAGCTTCAGGAATGGTGGGAGCTGGCAGAAGCGGGTCGTCGAGGGAGAGGGCAAGCGTCGCATGGACGGCATGCGCCGGCTCCTCGACGACCTGGCCTCCGAGGAGCGAGAGCGGGCCGACCAGCACGGAGCCCTCGCCGAGCGCCAGGCGCGGCTGGTGCTGTGGGGCGGTGCTGCCTGGCTGCTCGTGCTCGGGGCCCTGCTGGCCTGGATGGGCCGGCGCCAGCTCGTCGTCCTGTCGGACGACTACGAGTCCCTGCTCGAGCAGGCCCGGGCCCAGGCCGACGCCCTGCGCGCCAGCGAGGCGCGCCTGGAGCAGCGCGTGGCCCAGCGCACCCAGGAGCTGACGGCGGCCAACCGCGAGCTGGAGTCCTTCAGCTACTCCGTCTCCCACGACCTGCGCGCCCCCCTGCGCGCGGTGGACGGCTTCAGCCAGGCGCTGCTGGAGGACGAGGGCGAGCGCATCTCCGAGGAGGGCCACGAGCACCTCCGGCGGCTGCGCGCGGCGGCCAGCCGCATGGGGCAGCTCATCGACGACCTGCTGCGCCTGTCCCGTCTGTCCCGCGCCGAGCTGCGCCAGGAGCCGGTGGACCTGAGCGCCCTGGCCCGGGACGTGGCGGAGGGGCTGAAGCGTGGCGAGCCCGGCCGCGACACGACCTTCGACATCGCCCCCGGCCTCGCGACGCGGGGGGATGCCCGGTTGCTCCGGGTCGTCCTGGAGAATCTGCTGGGCAACGCCTGGAAGTTCACCAGCCAGCGCTCCGGGGCCCGCATCGAACTTTTCGCTGAGTCGAGGGACGGGCACCCCCGTTACTGTGTCCGAGACAACGGCGTGGGTTTCGACATGGCGTACGCGAGCAAGCTCTTCTCCCCCTTCCAGCGGCTGCACCGGCCCACCGAGTTCCCCGGCACCGGCATTGGCCTTGCGACCGTGCAGCGCATCATCCACCGCCATGGCGGAGACATCACCGCGGAGGCGGTGCCGGATGGCGGGGCCACCTTCCGCTTCACCCTCGAGGAGTCGCACCCATGAATGGCTCCGAGCGCCCCATCCTCCTCGTGGAGGACAACCCGGATGACGCGGACCTGACCCTTCGGGCCTTCAAGCGCGCGGGAATCACCACCCCGGTGGACGTGGCGCGCGACGGGGTGGAGGCGCTCGACTATCTGCTCGCCCAGGGCGCCTTCGAGTCGCGCGCCGGCAAGCCGCTGCCGGTGGTGGTGCTGCTCGACTTGAAGCTGCCGCGGTTGGACGGGCACGAGGTGCTGCGCCGCATCCGCGCGGACGCGCGCACGCGGCTGTTGCCGGTGGTCGTCCTCACCTCGTCCGTGGAAGAGGTGGACCTGGTGCGCGGCTATGGCGGCGGGGCCAACAGCTACGTGCGCAAGCCGGTGAGCTACACGGAGTTCGTGGAGGCGGCGCGCCAGCTCGGCCTGTACTGGCTGGTGCTCAACCACGAGCCGCCCTCCGCGTCTCCTCCCGGGACGGCGGGATGAAGCCGTTGCGGGTGGCGGTAGGCTCGCGCTCCTACGGAGGGCTGGGGCCGTACCTGGCACGGCGTGCCGCGGAGGCCCATGGGGGCCGCGCCCGGGCGGAGCCGCGGGAGGGTGGCGGAGCGCCATTCACCCTGGAGCTGCCGTTGGAGAAGGAGGAGCGTGCGTGAGCCGGCCGTTGCTGGTGGTGGACGACGACGCGGACCTGCGCGAGGCGCTGGAAGAGGTGCTGCGCGACGCGGGCCACGAGGTGCAGGGTGCGAGCAATGGCAAGCATGCCCTGGAGGTGCTGGGCGCCATGCCCGTGCTGCCGGGGCTGGTGCTCCTGGACATGATGATGCCGGTGATGGACGGGGGCGGCTTCGCCCGCGCCATGCGCCAGGTTCCCCGGTGGCGTGACATCCCCGTGCTCGTCTTCTCCGCGTCCGCCAATGCCCGGCAGGTGGCCGAGGAGATTGGTGCGTGCGGACACCTGCGCAAGCCCGTGGACGTGGACACGCTCGTCGAGGCCGTGCGCAGGCACAAGGTGGAGTGAGTTGCCTGCCCGCACGGACAGTCTTCGTGAATTGACGCTTCCGTGAGTGGGTTGATAAGGGGTTACTTAACACCCACCACCGGAGGGATGGATGCACTTCAATCCACTGACGCTGCTCCTGGTGCAGCTCATCGTCATCATCGGCGCATCGCGGCTCATTGGCCGGGGGGCGAAGTGGCTGGGGCAGCCGCTGGTCATCGCCGAGGTGGTGGCGGGCATCGTCCTGGGCCCGTCGCTCCTGGGGTGGGTGGCGCCGGAGGTGATGGGGGCGCTGTTCCCCGCGTCGTCGATGCCAGCGCTGACGATGCTGAGCCAGGTGGGGCTGGTGCTGTTCATGTTCCTCATCGGCCTGGAGCTGGACCCGCGGATGTTGAAGGGGCGGGGGCATGCGTCGGTGGCCATCAGCCACACCAGCATCATCGTCCCCTTCGCGCTGGGGGCGGCCGCGGCGGCGCTGTGGCTGTACCGGAGCCTGTCGGACCCGTCGGTGCCCTTCTCGTCCTTCGTGCTCTTCATGGGCGTGGCGATGAGCATCACCGCCTTCCCGGTGCTGGCGCGCATCCTCACGGAGCGGGGGCTGCTCCAGTCGAGGGTGGGCACGGTGGCGATTGCGTGCGCGGCGGTGGACGACGTGACGGCGTGGTGCCTGCTGGCCTTCGTCGTCTCCATCGTCCGGGCGTCGGACCTGGCGCACGCGGCGCTCACCACGCTGTTCGCGCTGCTCTACATCGGCTTCGTGCTGGTGGTGGTGCGCCCCTTCCTGGCACGGCTGGGCGCGCGGGTGGCCAGCCGCGAGGGGCTGACGCAGAACGTGGTGGCGGGCACGCTGGTGCTGCTCCTGGCGTCCGCGTGGGCGACGGAGCTCATCGGCATCCACGCGCTCTTCGGCGCGTTCCTCTTCGGCGCCGTCATCCCCAAGGAGGGAGGGCTCGCGGAGGCGCTGGCGGAGCGACTGGAGGACGTGGCGGTGGTGTTGCTGCTGCCCGTCTTCTTCGCCTTCAGCGGGCTGCGCACGCAGATTGGCCTCCTGAACAGCGTGGAGGCCTGGGCCACGTGCGGCGTCATCATCCTGCTGGCGGTCCTGGGCAAGTTCGGCGGCAGCGCGGTGGCGGCGCGGCTGACGGGGATGCCCTGGCGCGAGGCGGGCGCGGTGGGCGTGCTGATGAACACGCGCGGGCTGATGGAGCTCATCGTGCTCAACATCGGCCTCGATTTGGGCGTCATCTCGCCGCAGCTCTTCACGATGATGGTGCTGATGGCGCTGGTCACCACGTTCATGACCACGCCGCTCTTGCGCTGGTTCTATGCGACGGAGGAGCTGGCGAGGGACAGGTTCTCCCCGCCGGTGTCGCTGGAGCCGGGCCCCGCGCCCTACAGCGTGCTGATGTGCGTGTCCCATGGGCAGGCGGGGCCGGGCATGGCGTCCCTGGCGCGGGCGTTGGTGGGTGGGGAGCGGGCGCAGTTGCACGCGCTGCACCTGGTGCCGCCCGAGCGCGCGCCGCTGTTGCCGGAGGCGGAGCGGAGTGCGCCCTCGGAGGGTGCGCTGGTGCCGCTGCTGGGGCGCGCGGAGAAGCTGGGGCTGGCGGTGCGGCCGCTGTCCTTCGTGTCCGCCGAGCCCGCCGCGGACATCGTGCGCACGGCGCAGGCGCGGCGCGCGGACCTGGTGCTGCTGGGGTGGCACAAGCCGCTCTTCAGCCAGACGGTGCTGGGCGGCACGGTGCACGAGGTGATGGAGGCGGCGTCGGGCACGGTGGCGGTGCTGGTGGACCGGGGGCTGTCGGACGTGAAGCGCGTGCTGGTGCCCTTCATCGGCAGCCGGCATGACCGGGCGGCGCTGGGGCTGGCGCGGCGGATGATGCAGCAGGCGGGCGCGGAGGTGACGGTGCTGCACGTGACGTCGGACCTGGGCGGCAGCGGCGCGCGGGCCCAGGTGGACGAGCTGTTCCCCTCCGAGGAGGGCGGCGTGCGGCTCAAGGTGGTGCGGCACGATGTGCCGGACGAGGCCGCGCTGGAGGAGGCGCGCCACGGGTATGACCTGGTGGTGGTGGGCGTGGGCGCGCAGTGGGGCCTGGAGGACCGGCTCTTCGGCCTGCACCGCGAGCGCATCATCCGGGACGCGCCGGGCTCGCTGCTCGTGGTCCGCCACCCGGAGCCCGCCCCGGCCGCGGAAGTCACCGAGGAAGCACGCGACCCGGAGCGTGCGATGCCGGCGCGGGGCTGAGGGGATGTTCATGCCCCTGAGCGTCACCCAGCGGCTGTTCCACTCGTCGTCCGCGAGGAGCTAGAGGGGAGCCATGCACCTGGGTGCCACCCTGCGGTTGTTGCGCGTGGACGCGGGCGTGTCCCTCCGGGACATGGCCCGGCGCATCGGCGTGTCGAGCGCGTACCTCAGCCGTGTGGAGCACGGCCTGGACGCGCCGCCCACGGCCGAGCGGCTGGCGGCCATCGCCCGCGAGCTGGACGTGCCGCCCGCGCTGCTGATGGACGTGGCCCAGCGGGTGAGTCCGTACGTGGCGAGCTACCTGGAAGAAGTGCCGGGCGCCGGGACGCTCTTCCTCGAAATCGCGCGGCGGCGGCTGTCGGGCGCGCAGCTCGCGAAGGTGCGCGACTTCCTGGACGCGGAGTTCCCGGTGCGCGCCGGGCGTGACGACGGGCCCGTGCCGCCGCTCGCCCCGCTGCTGGCCCCGGAGCGGGTGGTGGTGCGGCTGTCCTGCGCGGGCTGGGACGACGTGCTGGACGTGGTGGCCGGGCGTCTGGGCGCGGCGCTGCCGGGCACGGATGCGGGCCACCTGGTGGAGGAGTTGCGGCTGCGCGACGCCGAGTCCTCGTGCGCGGTGGGCGGCGGCGTGGCGGTGCCTCACGCCGTCCTGCCGGGCGCCGCGCCGGTGGCGGCCCTGGTGACGCTGGCGAAGCCGCTGAAGGTGGACACGCCCGACGGTCAGCCCCTGCGTCTGGTGGTGGCGACGGTGGACGGAGGCCGCGGCAGCGCCCGGCTCGTGCGCCTGGCCCACGTGGCGAGGCTGGCCGCCCACGGGCTCGCGGAGCGCCTGTTGGACGCACGTCAGCCCCGCGAGGTGCTCTCCCTGCTGGAGGAGCTGGAGTCGCTGCGCTGACGCTCAGCCGGCGCGGTACACCCAGCTCACCCAGCCGCCCAAGTCCCGGTAGCCCAGCCGCCGGTACATGCCCTTCGCCTGCGGCGTCGCCTGGAGCACGGACGCCTTCATGCCCCGGGCACGCGCCCCGGCGAGCAGCCCGCGCATGACCTCCGACGCCAGCCCGCGCCCCCGGGCCTCCGGCGCCGTGGCCACCATGAACACGCCGGCGGTGTCCCCCACGTCCTGTGAGAAGCCGCAGGCCAGGGCACGGCCCGCCTCGCACGCCAGCAGCGTGTGGACGGGCAGCGGGGGCCCCTGGTTCCACACCTCCAGCGTGCCGCTCCACTGGCCCCAGACGGCGACGTTGAGCGCCACCAGCTCCCGCAGCGTCTCCGGGACTTCGAGCGGAATCGAGGGCGGGACGTCCGGTGCCTCCGCCAGCACCAGCCCCATGGCGTCCGAGAGGTGCTCGTCGGGCCGGTAGCCGGCGGCGCCCAGCACCCGCCCGCCCGTTTCACTCCCGGGGGGCACCACCGCGCGCCACGCCGGCACGCCCTGCGCCCGGAAGAAGTCCTCCACCGCGGGCAGGGCGGCGGCCAGCGCCTCCGCGTCCGTGAAGTACACCTGCTGGAAATGCAACTCCTTCGCCAGGTCAGGCAGGCAGAAGGCGTCCACGCCCGGCAGCTCCAGGTGGCGCAGCTGGCCCCGCTGTCGCTGGAGGTGGCGGAAGGCGATGACGTTGGAGAGCAGGCGCGCGGTCAGTTCGGCATTCGTCATTTGGACGCGGTGAAACGTAGAACATCCGGCCGCGCAAAAGCGCGCACCGGCGGGCCAGGGCAGGTAGGGTGCGCGCACGCACATGAGCAGCCCGCGCTTCTATGCCTTCGACCCTCGCATCACCCGCATCAGCCTGTTCCTCGGGGCCTGCGTGCTGGCGGTGCTCACCGCCTGGGCCCTGGCCGACTCCCGCTCCGGCGGAGGCACCCAGGCCATGGCCCGTGCAGGCGTCTCCGCGGGGTTGATGCTGGCCTTCCTCGTGGCCTTCCACCGGCTCCGGCCGCGCTCCGGCTGGGGCGTCACCGTGGACGCGCGCGGCGTGCGCGTGGCCCGTCCCTTCAGCAAGAGCGAGCTGGATTTGCACTGGGGCCAGATTGATTCCGTGCGCCGGCTCGGCCGGAGGGGGAACGTGCTCGGGCTGTTCCTGAAGGAAGAGGGAAGGGTGCTCGTGACGCGGCATCTCTTCGCCCGCAGGGCTGTTTTCGAAGAGTTGATCGCCGCGCTGGAGGAGCGACTTCCACCGCCGCGTTTCGATGCCTGAACCCCGGCTTTCCGGGGGCGGCCGTCCGAGGGGGCGGCCGAGCGAATTTCATGAGTGTTTACGCAGCCTTGCAACGCCTCGCCAACCTTGTTCGGTGGGGCCCGAAGTGGTAGGCACAAGCCTGTTGCAACGCTCCTTTTCCCAAGGACAGCTTCACATGGAAAAGACCCCCGCTACCGGCGCAGCGGTCGCCCCGCCGCCAGTGGAGTATGGGACTGAAAGCATCACCAAGCTCGAGGGCCGCGAAGCGGTCCGGAAGCGCCCCGGCATGTACATCGGCGACACCATGACCTACGGGCTCCACAAGCTCGTGTACGAGGTCGTGGACAACTCGGTGGACGAGGCCCTGGCCGGGCACTGCACGGACATCGAGGTGGTCATCCACGTGGATGGCTCCCTGAGCGTGCAGGACAACGGCCGCGGCATTCCCGTGGGTCCGCACCCGGACCCGAAGTTCAAGGGCAAGGACACGCTGGAGATCGTCCTCACCGAGCTGCACGCCGGCAGCAAGTTCGGCAACGGGGCCTACAAGGTCTCCGGCGGCCTGCACGGCGTGGGCGTCACCTGCGTGAACTTCCTCTCCGAGTGGTTCAAGGTCCGCGTCCAGACCAAGGGCAAGGTCTACGAGCACACCTACGAGCGCGGCGTCCCCACCGGCCCCGTGCAGGAGGTCGGCACCACGGACAAGCGCGGCACGTACATCGCCTTCAAGCCGGACACCACGGTGATGGAGACGACCGACTTCAACTTCGAGACGCTGAGCCAGCGCCTGCGCGAGCTGGCCTTCCTCAACGCCGGCCTCCACATCACCGTCCGCGATTTGCGCACGAACAAGGAGCACGAATTCAAGTTCGACGGCGGCATCGCCTCCTTCGTGGAGTACCTCAACAAGTCCAAGGAGGTGCTGCACGACAAGCCGATTGCGTTCTCCACGGAGCGCGAGGGCGTCACGCTCGACATCGCGATGCAGTGGAATGACGGCTACGACGAGCGCATCTACACCTTCGCCAACAACATCAACACCCATGAGGGTGGCAGCCACCTGTCCGGCTTCAAGGCCGCGCTCACGCGCACGCTGAACAGCTACGCGGAGAAGGGTGGCCAGTGGAAGGACCTCAAGGAGACGCCCACGGGCGAGGACGCTCGCGAGGGCCTGTCCGCGGTCATCTCCGTCAAGATTCCCAACCCCCAGTTCGAGGGGCAGACGAAGACGAAGCTGGGCAACAGCGAGGTGAAGGGCCTGGTCGAGCAGATGGTGAACGACCAGCTCGCCACCTTCCTCGAAGAGACGCCCATGGTCGCCAAGAAGGTCGTGGCGAAGATTGGCGACGCCTGCCGGGCCCGCATCGCCGCGCGCAAGGCGCGTGAGACGGTGCGCCGCAAGGGCGTGCTGGACGGCGGCGGCCTGCCCGGAAAGCTCGCGGACTGCCAGAGCAAGGACCCCCACGAGAGCGAGCTCTACATCGTCGAGGGTGACTCCGCAGGTGGCTCCGCGAAGCAGGGCCGCGACAGGCGCAACCAGGCCATCCTCCCGCTGCGCGGCAAGATTTTGAACGTCGAGAAGGCGCGCTTCGAGAAGATGCTGACCAGCGCCGAAATCGTGACGCTGATTACCGCGCTGGGCACGGGCATCGGCGCCGAGGACTACGACCCGGAGAAGGCGCGCTACCACCGCATCATCCTGATGACGGACGCAGACGTGGACGGCAGCCACATCCGCACGCTGCTGCTCACGTTCTTCTTCCGCCAGATGCCGGAGCTGCTCCAGAAGGGGTACCTCTACATCGCGCAGCCGCCGCTCTACAAAGTGACGCGCAACAAGAAGGACCTGTACGTCAAGGACGAGCGCGCGCTGAACGAGTACCTGCTCAAGTCCGCCTCGGAGCACTCGCGGGTGCTGACGCCCGAGGGCGAGCTGGGCGGCGCGGAGCTGAAGGCGCTGCTGGAGAAGGTGATTACGTACGAGGAGCGCCTGGAGAAGCAGGCGAAGCGGCGCGACGCGCGGGTGGTGGACGCGCTGGTGCAGGCGGCGCGGGTGACGGCGGAGACGCTGGCGGACGACGCGGCGATGCAGACGGTCGTGAAGGACGTCTACGCCTACTTCGAGCGGCGGATGCCGGACGTGCTGGGCCGCGTGAAGCACGACCTGGTGCAGGACCCGGAGCACCATACGAAGAAGCTGGTGTTCCGCACGGACGTGAATGGCGCCATGCGCGAGACGGTGTTCGACCACGCCTTCCTGTCGTCTCCGGAGTACGTGGAGCTGGCGGCGCTGCGCGACGCCTTCGCGGCGATGGGCAAGGCGCCGTACAAGGTGAAGGTGGAGGCCGGCGAGCTGAATGCCTTCACGGTGCAGGAAGTCCTCGCCGCGGTCCGCAAGGACGCGCAGAAGGGGCTGGGCCTGCAGCGCTACAAGGGTCTGGGCGAGATGAACCCGGAGCAGCTCTGGGACACCACCATGAACCCGGCCACGCGCACGCTCCTCCAGGTGCGGGTGGAGGACGCGGTGGAGAGCGACGAAATCTTCTCGCTGCTGATGGGCGAGGCGGTGGAGCCGCGGCGTGAGTTCATCGAGCGCAACGCGCTCGACGTGCAGAACCTGGACATCTGAGGCTGTCCCTGTCCCCTCTCCCCGTCTGGGAGGGGGGACGGGAGCTGTGCCGCTGCCCGCAGTGGGTTGACTGTGCCGTGGCTCCGGCGGCAACCATGGGCCATGTACGTCCCCCGCCACTTCCACGAGGAAGATTCGGAGCGCCTCCTCGCGCTCATGAAGCAGCACGCCTTCGCCACGCTGGTGACGGTGGGTGAGGACGGCGCGCCCTTCGCCACGCACCTGCCCTTCCTCGTCGAGCGTGACGCGTCGGGCGCCCTCCGCCTGCTCGCGCACATGGCCCGGCCCAACCCGCAGTGGCGGGCCTTCGCCGCGGAGCGGGACGTGCTCGTCCTCTTCCAGGGGCCGCACGGGTACGTGTCCCCCACGTGGTACGCGACGGCGCCGCAGGTCCCCACGTGGAACTACGTCACCGTGCACGCCTACGGCCGTCCCCACGTCCTCGAGTCGCCCGACACGGTGCTGCGCGTGCTGCGCGACACCGCCGCCCTCTACGAGGCCGGCAACCCCGAGCCCTGGCGTCCCGAAGCCGCGGAGGACTACGTGCGCCGGTTGATGGCGGGCATCGTCGCCTTCGAGGTCCGTGTGTCCCGACTGGAGGGCAAGTTCAAGCTCAGCCAGAACAAGGGCGAGGAGGACCGGCGCGGCGTCATCGCCGGGCTGGAGCGCAGCCCCCTGCCCGGCGATCGGGAGTTGGCGGCGCTGATGCGCTCTCGCGAGGGCTAGCCCGCAAGCGGGCGGCCAAAAGACCCGTGGGCCCGGTGCCCGCCTCGGCCCCGCGCCCACGCGCCTTTCCCGTCCTTGTCGAACCGGGCCGCCATGCTTCGCGACCCACGCTGGCCCTTACGGCAGGAACCGGGCAACCGCTGCCCGCTTGGAAGAAGCCCGCGCGCGCATGCTCATGAGCGCGGTGATGCCGATGACGCCCGCCACGGCCACGCGATTAGGGTAGGCATCTCCTCCACCGCGAGAGCGTGCGCCGCCAGACATGGGGCGCACCTGCCGCGGTGGAGGCCCGGCCTCCAGGGCGCACGCGAGGCGCTCGCCCGGTCGCCAGCTCTCTCGGGGCCGCTAGCGCTCGGAGCGGCGCGAGCCCTTGAGGGCCTCCGCGCGCTCCTTGCGGGACATCACCGTCACGTCGACGACGTCCACCTCGAAGGCACCCGCGTTGTCCGTCACCTTCGAGTCGGGGAAGGTGCAGCGCAGGTCCTCGGCACCGGTGACCTGGTAGCGCTTGCCCGTCTCGAGCAGGCGGTGGGTGGAGCGCACCGAGCCGGCCTCGGGGCCGCGCTCCACGCACAGCACCTGGCGCACGCGGCCGTTGTTGGCGCGCAGTTCCGCGAAGTCGTCGCGCACGGTGAACAGGTAGGTGGAACGCGGGTTGAGGCCGCGCAGCACCACCTGGTGCTCCGGCTTGAGCTGCACCGCGTTCTGCTTCGCGTCGAAGACGAAGGAGCGCGGCGGCACGTACGCGGACTGGCGGAGGTTGACGCGGATGGTGCCGCTGTTGTCCTCCGGCCCGTTGTCATCCAGGGCGAAGACGTACAACCGCTTCGCGCCCTTGATGGTGCGCATGGACGCGCCGAGCATGCCGAAGCTGGCGTCCGCGGGCAGGTCTCCCTCGGCGAAGTAGGCCAGCGCGTTGGACGCGGTGCCCCGGCCCTCGGCGAGCGAGGCGCTGCCCTCCGTCCACACCGAGTACGCGGCGGCCGGGTTCAGGTCGATGGAGGCGGTGGGGTACTCGGGGATGGGCACGGCGTTGTACATGGGCCGCAGCACCAGCACCCGCGTGGGGTAGTCCACCTCGTGCATCGCTCGCATGGACGGGTCGCCCGGCGCGTCTTCACCGGTCTCGGAGCCCGCGTCCGCCGTCCCGCCGGCCACGGCCACCACGGCGCCAGCGTCGGCCGTGACGGCGGCCTGGGCGTCGACACCCGCGTCGGCGGCGGCCACCGCGACGGGGAGCGGCTGCACGGGCGCCGCGAGCGCCTGCAGCTCCGCGTTGATGGGCTCCATCATCTTCGAGGTGGGGGTGAAGCGCCGCGTCCAGGCCTGGTGCCCGGGCACCGTCAGCACCAGGGTGTTGGCCTCGCCCACGATGACGCCCTCCACCATGAGGGGCGACTGGCCGGGGATCTCCCGGCCATTGAGCTTCACCTGGGCACCCGAGGGCTTGGAGGTCACCCACAGCGTGGTGGTCTCCACGCTCTCGCCGGGGACGTAGTCCGACTTGAAGACGAAGTTGTAGAGCAGCCCGAGCGCGAGCAGCACGCTGGCGATGCCGAAGAGGTAGATGCTCAGCGTGCGCACCTGCTGCTGGCGCTTCGAGGCGCGCTCGGCCTCTTCGAAGGCCAGCTTCTCGCGGGCCTCGTCGGCGGCGGTGCGGAACCCGTTGGGGCCGCGCGCGGGCGCGGTGCGCATGGCGCCCGTCGCCAGCTCCGCCGGGTCGGCGGCGGGCACCTCCACCGGGGTGTCGCGCGGCGCGGCGAGCGTGGGAAGGACGGCGGGCACGCCACCGGCGTCGGTGCTCGGCTCGTCGGGCAGCTCCGGCACGGGCGGGGCGGAGCGTTCGCCAGTCCGGCGCACGCCGCCCTCCGAGCGGGGCACGTTGGGGTTCGTCACCCGGCGCATGCCACCGGAGCTGGTGACGCGGCGCATGCCCGGGTTGCTGGTGGTGGGGCGGCGCTCGCTGGTGGGGCGGCCGCCGCCATCGCTCGGGGGCTTGCGCACGCCGGGGCTGCCGGGCGTGGAGCGCGGCGAGCTGGAGATGGGACGGGCGCGGCCCTGCGAAGCCTCCGCGTTGCCCGTCTGCCACGAGGCCAGCTGCTCCTTGAAGGCGGGAGAAAGCTCCGGCGCCTTGCGGCCCTCGGCGGCCAGCTCCTCGGCGAAGAGGAAGGCCATGAGCTGCGACAGCATCGCCGGCGTGAAGCGCGGGTTGTCGCGGTAGAGCAACTCCACCAGCGACTCGCTCATCTCCTTCGCCGTCTGGTAGCGGGTGTCGCGGTCGATGGCCATCGCGCCGGAGACGATGTTCTCCAGCTCCGCGCTCACCGACGGGTTGAGGGACGAAGGCGGCAGGCAGTCGCCGCTGATGATGCGCGGCAGCACGGCGACGAACTCGCCCTCGTAGGGGCGCTTGCCGCAGACCATCTCGTAGAGGACGACGCCGGCGGCGTACACGTCCGTGCGGGCGTCCAGGTCCTGCCGGCCCTGGGCCTGCTCGGGGGAGAAGTACGGGTACTTGCCCTTGAGGGTGCCCGGGGACGTCTTCGCCTCGACGGCGCTGGTGGCCTTGGCGATGCCGAAGTCGATGACCTTGACCTCGCCCTCGTAGGAGATGAGGACGTTGTCGGGGGACACGTCGCGGTGGACGAGCCCCATCTCCACGCCGTCCTCGCCCACGTGGCGGTGCGCGTAGTCCAGGCCGTCGCACAGCTTGCTGACGATGTGCAGCGCGAGCGGCTCCGGGAAGAAGCCCATGGCGGCCTTCTGCGCGCGGCGGAGCACCTTGGACAGGGGCTGGCCCTGCACCAGCTCCATGGCGATGAAGTACTGGCCGTCCACCTCGCCGAAGTCGAAGACCTGGGCGATGTTGCTGTGGCTCATGCTCGCGACCAGCCGCGCCTCGCCGATGAACATCTCGACGAAGTCGGTGTCATCGACGAAGTGCGGGAGAATCTGCTTGATGACGCACGGCTTGGTGACACCCGCCGCCCCCGTCATCCGAGCGCGATAGGTGACCGCCATGCCGCCCGCGGCAATCTTCGATAGCAGGACGTATTTGCCGAATTGCTGAGGGCTGGGTTCCGCCACGGGTGCTGGGCCAGGGAATGAAGAGGGAGGTTGAGCATACTCCCGTTCCGGAGAAAGTCCCGGTTCCCGCTCGCGCTGCACGCGAAGTTTTCGCTGGGAGTGCTTGGATCAGGGAGATGGCGTCTGGATTCCGGGGTTGGCGGGGGAGGCCGGGTACCCAGGGACCCCGGCGCGGTCGCGTGCGGGAGGGGCCGGACTCTCGGAGTGAGTTCTGTCGGGTCTCAGAATGATTGGTTGAGACGCGTGAAGTATCTGACGAGTCGGGCAAGCTGCTGGAATCCGTGGGGATTCGGGGCGGCGCGAAGGCGGTGGAGGCCTGGGCGTGAGCAGGGCTGTCAGCTGGCTTCACACTTCTTAAATGCGCTCTCTGGGGCGCGCGGACGGTTGGCGGTTATCTAGGCCGGCACGACCGGCGGCGCCGGCGGGTGGGGAGCGGGCGGCTCCTCGCGGAGAAAGAGGCGAAGCCGATGGTGTCCGTGCTCCCCCTGCGCTCGCGGTGGGCCTCCCTGGCCTTGATGGGGCTTCTGGCGGTGATGCCGTCGGCGGCCCGGGCGCAGTCCGCGTTCGACCTGCTGTCGGCGGGGCCGGAATGGGGCGGACAGGACGTGCCCAGGGATGTGCCGGTGCGCCTGCCCGCGTCCGTTCCGCCCATCCGCACCGGTGTCGAGCAGGGGCTCGCGGTCCGCTCGGCGCCGGTGTCGGGGATGGCGACGGTGCGGGAGGACGCCGCGCCGGTGTCGCATGGGGATGTGGCGGACGGGGCCGCGCGTGGTGTCCCCGAGTCGGAGGTGCGCGCCCATGCGGCGCTCGCGGGTGACGGTGCCACGGCGGGTGCTTCGACGGTGCTCGCGGGGGATGGCGTCACGGCGGGTGCTTCGCCGGTGCTCGCCGTGAGCGATGGCGCCGAGCGGGTTCCTGGGAGTTCGCAAGCCGGCCCGCTCGCGCCCCAGGTCACGCCGGGCTCCATATCGCCGGGCCTCGCTCCGCTCTCGCCGATGGACGAGCGCTCCTTCAAGGTGGTTCCGGTGGCGGCGTCGGTGCTGCCGGGGCTCGTCTTCCACGGGCTCGGTCCGTGGCTCGCGGGGGACGGGCAGACGGCGAAGCGGCTCTTCGCGCTGGAGGGCACGGGCCTGGGGCTCATCGCGCTCGGCGGCGTGCCCATCGCCTTCACGGGGGCGTCGCGGCGCACCATTGCTCCGCTGTACGCGGTGACGCTGGCGGGCTTCAGCGTGTTCGGCATCTCCGCGCTCGCCAACCTCTACGCGGTGACGTCGCCGGCCTTCGACCCGGGCGTGCCCGCGTCCTCGTTGCCGCCGCTGGAGCTGGAGATGGGCTACCAGTACGTGAGCGACCCGTCCTTCGACTACGGCCACTTCGTCTCGCTGGGAGCACTGGCGCGCCTGGACACGGTGAAGCTGGAGGCCAACGCGCGGCTGTCTCCGGGTGAGGGCAACACGCAGGTGCGCCTGGGCGGCGCGTACCGGCTGCTGGGCGAGCCCGAGGGCGCGCGCCGTGGCTCGGACGGCACCTCGCTGGACGCGGAGCTGTACGGCCTGTTCCACCGCTATCCGACGGAGGGCTTCACCGTCGCCGGCGCGGAGGTGGGCCTGCGAGGCCGCTACGCCATGGCGCGCGTAAGTCCCGCGCTGGCGGGCTCCTTCGCGGAGGCGAGCATCGGCACGTCGCTCCAGGGGTACAGCTACCCGGGTGCGGTGAGCGAGGGGAATCTGGACGAGCAGCTCCTCTTCACCTTCGGCTACGGCGTGTGGCTGGGGCGCGGCGGCCCGGTGCGGGGCGACGCGCTCCTCTATTACGACCACCGCAAGGACGGCTTCGCGGGAGGCATGCGCACGCGCGGAGGCGGAGTGGTGGGCAGCTTCGGCCTGCGAGGCCGCGCGCTGCTGACGAATGACTGGGGCGTCGCCGCGGAGGTGCAGGCGGGCGGAGCCATCGTGGGACGGCTGTCCCTCATCTATGCCGTGGGAGGTGAGTCGTGAATGGCGCGAACGTCTGGGTGGGTATCGGTCCCTCTCCCCGCTACGTGGGCACGAGGCACGCGAGTGGTCAGCACAACACCTCCGCCGATGAATGGGCTCAGCTCGGCCGGCGCTGGGGCTACCTGGCCGCGAGGAACGCGAGGCGCCAACGCGGCGGAGTCGCCGGGTCGAGCGAGGGCGCGATGGAGACAGCACCGTCAGCATCGCCGGCGCGGGACGAGGGAAGTCCGCGCGGCGGGGATGCGCACTCCAGTCAGGGCGTCGTGCGGATGGCACCCGTGGAAGACGACTCATGAGGCGCGCGCTCTGCCTGGGCGCGGCGGGTGCGCTGCTCCTGTCCGGCTGCATGCGGCCCGCGGAGAACCGCGCGGTGCGCGACTCCAGGGTGGGCCGCGCCGAGAGCGGCGGCATGTCGCTGGAGGTGGAGGACGGACTGGCCGCCGTGCGCGACCTGGCGCCGGGAGCGCTGATGCTCTGGGGCAACGCGCCCGTATTCACCGCGCGCGCCACGCTGGCGGCGGATGCGCCGTCGGACTGGGTGCTCACGGTGCGCAACGCCATGCCGGACGCGGAGCTGCTCGCGGAGGTGGACGGCGGCGAAGCGCTGCCGGTGGAGCCCTTGTCCCAGGCCCTGCCCACCGTGAAGATGTGGCGCGTGTCCCTGCGCCCGGGCGCGACGGCGCGACTCACCGTGGCGCCGCCGGACTGGCAGACGCGTGAGCCCTTCCGCTTCGCCGCGCTGGCGGACGTGCAGGAAGCACTGCCGCGCGTGGGTGACATCTACGAGCGGATGCGCCGCGACGACTCGCTGCGCTTCATCCTCTTCTCGGGAGATTTGACGGAGGGGGGCAGCCGCGAGGAGCTGCTGGAGTTCCAGGAGCGCCTGGAGGCCGGCTCGCGGATTCCGCTGTACGCCACGCTGGGCAACCACGAGACCTTCGCGAAGGACGCGGAGGCGTACACCGCGCTGGTGGGCCGGGGCAGCCAGAGCTTCACCTTCCGGGGCGTGCGCTTCTCGGTGGTGGACTCCAGCAACGGCACGTTGGACCCGGCGGTGGAGGAGCAGCTGGAGACGTGGCTCGCGGCCTCGCGAGACAGCGTGCACGTGGTGGCCATGCACGTGCCGCCGCAGGACCCGGTGGGGCTGCGAGGCGGAGGCTTCGCGAGCCGGGGTGAAGCGGCGGGGCTCGTCGGGAAGCTCGCGCGTGAGGGCGTGGACCTCACGCTCTATGGCCACATCCACTCGTACTACTCGTTCACCAATGCGGGCATCCCCGCGTTCATCTCTGGAGGCGGCGGCGCGATTCCGGAGACGTTCGACGGCGTGGGCCGCCACTACCTCGCGGTGGACGTGGACGCGAGTGAGGGGCTGCGCGAGGCGTCGCTGATCCGCGTGGACTGAGGCCCGTGCGCTGCCACTGAACGAAAGGGCGGTGGGCACCGTGCGCTTGAAAACGCGCGCGGGGCCGACTTTCCGGCCCGGCAGCGTACCCCCTTGATCTGACACTGAACCTATGTGCAGATGGGTGGACCTTCCCGCACGGAACCAGGAGGCCCGCCCATGTTCGATTCGAACGAGAACGACCCTATTTCCCCGGCGCTGCGCGCGCTGCTCGAGCTGTTCGCCACGGAATTGACGGAGGTGCGCTTCCCGGACGTGGACGCCGAGGTGCTGGAAGACTCGGCGGCGGTGGTGCGGGAGAAGGCGGAACTGGTGGCGAAGGCGCAGGCCGCGCTGGAGTCCGCGCGCCAGGCGCTGCACGAGAGCCAGGACGTACTCTTGCAGAAGGGGCAGCGGGCGCTGGCGTACGCGCGCGTGTTCTCCGAGGACAATGCGGAGCTGAGCGCGAAGCTGGAGGGCATCAGCCTGCCGCGCTCGACGCGCAAGGGCCCGCGCGCGGAAGGCACGGCGGCCGAGCCTGTCGCCGCCGCCCCGGGCAACGACGACAACGCCCCGAAGCGCCGTGGCCGTCCGCCGAAGGCGCGTCCCGCCCCGGGCGCGTCGCTGTTCGCGGATGGGGCCTCGCCCGAGGCGCTCGCCGCCCACGCGCACGAGACGGGCAACGGCGTGCTGCCCACGGCCTGAGTCCCCTGCTCATCGTGAAGTGCCCTACGGCCCGGTGCCTCGTGGAGGTGCCGGGCCGTCGTGTCTGGAGCGGGGCCGTCAGTTGGGCAGGAACACCGCGCGCACGCATCCGTCCTGCTTCTTCTTGAACAGCTCGTAACCGCGCGGCGCGTCCTCCAGGGGGAATCGGTGCGTGGCGAGGAAGGACGGGTCCAGCTCGCCCTTCGTCACGTGCTCCAGCAGGCGCGGCAGGTACTTCTGCCCGTGCTGCTGCGCGGTGCGCACGGTGAGCCCCTTGTTCATGATGGCGCCGATGGGGAACTTGTCCATCACCCCATAGACGCCAAGGATGGACAGCGTCCCGCCCTTGCGGCACGCGAGGATGGCCTGCCGCAGCGCCTCGCCCCGGTCCGAGTGCAGATGCAGCGCCTGCTTCGCCCGGTCATACGCGTGCTCCACGCCCGTGCCGTGCGCCTCCATCCCCACCGCGTCGATGCACGCGTCGGGGCCGCGCCCGCCGGTCAGCTCCTTCAGCAAGTCGAGGACGCTGTCCACCTCCGCGTAGTTGAGGGTCTCCGCGCCCACCTGCTCACGCGCCAGCGTCAGCCGCTCGGGGAAGCGGTCGATGCCAATCACCCGCTCGGCCCCGAGGAGGAAGGCGGACTTCATCGCCATCAGCCCCACGCCCCCGCAGCCCCAGACGGCCACCGTCTGTCCCGGCTGGATGCCGCAGAAGTCCGCGCCCATGTAGCCGGTCGGCGCGGCGTCGGAGAGGAAGAGGACCTGCTCGTCCCTCAGTCCCTCCGGCACCTGGAAGCAGTCGGTGTCCGCGTGCGGCACCCGGACGTACTGCGCATGCGCGCCCGCGTAGCCGCCGAAGGCCTGCGTGTAGCCGTAGATGCCCGCCGTCGGGTAGCCGAACACCGGCTCCTGCAACTCCCCCTTCGGGTTGGTGTTGTCACAGAGGGAGTAGAGGTCGTGCTGGCAGTACCAGCAACTGCCGCAGCAGATGAAGGACGGCACCACGACGCGGTCCCCCTTCTTCACCTTCTTCACGTCGCGGCCCACGTCGACGACTTCGCCCATGAACTCGTGGCCGATGACATCCCCCTCGCGCATCGTCGGGATGTAGCCGTCGATGAAGTGCAGGTCCGAGCCGCACGTGGTGGACATCGTCACCTTCAGGATGACGTCGCGCGGATTGACGATGCCCGGGTCGCCCACCGTCTCCACGCGCAAATCGTTGATTCCGTTCCAGCAGAGTGCTCGCATCGACGTGTCCCTCAGAAGGAGGAGAAGCCGCCCTCGCGAGCGGCGGGGTTGCGCTCCGTCGTCGCGATTTCGCCCGTCTCGACCAGGCTCTTGAACCGCATGAGCGCCTTGTGCGCGAGCGCGGTGGGCGTCTCGCCGAAGAGCTTCAGCGCGGCCTCCCCGAGCGCGCCGCCCGGCGGGTTGAAGCGGAAGCGCAGCGTCACCACCGTGCCCCAGTCGCCCGGCGCGGGGCGGAAGCGCACCTCGCCCGCGTTGGGCAGCGGTGCGCCCTTCATCGACTCCCAGCGCAGGAACTCCCCCGGGTGCTCCTCCACCACGTGCGAGTCCCACTCGAGCGTCTTCCCGAAGGGGCCCTGCATCTTCCAGTGCCGGAGGTCCGGGCCCGCGGAGGTGACTTCGGCGAAGTGGGCCATCACCCTGGACAGGGTCTCCACGTCGCGCCACGCGCGGTACAGCACGTGTCCGGGCTTCTGGATGGTGACGGAGCGCTCCATCACCATGCCCCCCGTCACCACGCTCTCTTCCCGGCCCGCGCGCCCGGTGAGGCGCCGCATGCGGAGGTTCGGGATTCCGCCGATGAGCGAGCGTCCCCGGGCGCCCCGGGAGATGAGCTCACCGCCCGCGAGCGCCAGCGCCATGCCTCCGAGCGAGCGGCGCTGGAGGCCCATGCTCACGAGCGCCCCGCCCACGAAGGCGCTGGCCACGTGCCTCACGTGGACCTCGCGCTCCACGTTCCCTCTCGCCGCTTCGACGTCGTGCCACTCCCAGTCGCTGGAGGGGCCGGGGGATGGGTCGGCCCCTGTCGTGCTCCGCGGGCGGGGAGCCGAGGACTCCTGGGGTTTGTCGGCCATGGGCGCAGCCTCCTCGGGCAACGGGACGGGGACGTGGCCGGCGGATGCGGCCCGGCGTCACCGTGAAACGTTGGGGGAGGCGGGGCCAGGGACAACCCCAGAGGGCGTCACGGAGGTGCGGCCTCGGCGCTGGGGCGGCCTGCGGCCCGGCGAGGTGGGGGGCGAAGGCATGCCCCCTCGAAAAACCACGGCCCGGCCGCGTGCACCCCCGGAGCCCCCTCCGCGAGTGACACGCAACCGGGCCATGAGACCGGCCCCCCGCGGTGCTCGGCGGGGCGCCGGGTCAACGACAAACAAGACGCGTCAGTTCGCCGGGTAGGACGTCCAGCCCTTCGTCCAGTCCGTGGAGCCGATGGCGCCGATGAAGCGGGCGCTGGTGTCGAACCCGGACGGCGGTGTCAGGGAGGCGTCCGCGTTGAGCGAGGCGGAGCCGGCCTTGGGCGCGAAGTTCGGCGCGGTGAGGCTCAGCACGGCCTCGAGCTGCGGGTCCTGCATCTTCACGTTGTTGCCCGTGGACAGGATGACCTTGGACTCGTCGAGCTTCGTCGCGTCCGGGTCCGTGGTGGTGCCGTTGCTCACCACCGGGTTCGGCGCGAAGGGGATGGCGGTGTTGCTGCCCGCGATGTCCCAGAAGAAGGTGTTCTTGAAGGACAGGCGCGCGTCACCCGCCTCGTTGAAGAGCCCCGCGGACGCGGTGCCGTCGATGTCCACCGCCTGGTTCTTCCAGTGCGCGATGATGGAGTTGCGCATGCGGACGCCGGCGCCGGTGTTGAACACCAGGGCCTCCTGCGTGGGGTTGGCGGCCGTGGAGGCGCCACCGCCGATGAACGTCGCGTTCCAGATTTCCGGCATGGAGATGGGCTCCTGCGCCGGGGCGGACTTGTTGCTGGAGGCCTCGATGCCGCGGTCACCGCGGGAGGGGCTCTGCTGCACCACCAGGAACTGCACCTTGCCGCTGTAGCCCAGGTCGTAGTCCAGGCCGTCGTCGTCCGCCTGCGTAATCACGATGTGCTTCAGGGGCGCGGTGCCGCCGAACATCTCGATGCCGTCGTCCAGGCCCAGGTGGACCTGCACGTAGTCGACGGTGGTGGCGCTGCCGCAGCCGCCCATGGACAGGCCGTTCAGCTCGTTGTTGGGCGCCAGCTCGAAGCCGGCGAACTCGATGCGGGCGTACTTCAGGGTGCCGCAGTTGTGCGCGTCGTCCTGGCCGCCGTACTTCACCAGGTCATTGCCGCTGGTGGAGAAGAAGCCCTCGATGGTCGTCTCGCCGCCGGAGACGTTGAGCTTCGCCTTGCCCAGCAGCACCACGCCGCCCCAGTCGCCGCCCTCGCGCTGGCCCACGGCCTTCGACGACGTGAAGACGATGGGCTTCTCCGCGGTGCCCACCGCGTTGAGCTTCGCGTTGCGGGTGATGATGAGCGCGCTGCCCTCCTCGCCCTTGATGGTGGCGCCCGCCTCGATGGTGAGCGTGCCGCTCTCCACGAAGATGTACTTCTTCAGGGTGTAGGTGCCGCCCGCCTTCCAGGTGGTGTCCTGGGTGATGTTGTTGGAGACGTCAGCCACCTCGGGCTGCTCGTCGGGGGGCTGCTCGACGGGCGTCTTCTCGTCGTCGTCACCGCAGCCGGCGGCGAGCGTCAGGCTGGAGAGGGTCAGGAGGGAGGCAAGGAGCCGCTTCATGGGAGGACTTCCTTTCGGGAGAGGCACTACAGGGAGAGGCCGAGCGACGCGGAGAACGCGATGCCCGGTCGGTACTGGAAGAGGGTGACGTCGCCCTGCTTGAGGGTGACCTTCGAGTCGAAGAGGTTGGCGGCGGTGAGCTTCAACTGCGTGGAGGCCGTGAGCCGCTGAGTCAGCGCCAGGTCCACGCGGTGGAAGGGCTGCTCGTAGACGTCCGGCAGGGTGTTGATGCCCACCTCGCTGATGCGCCGGCCGTAGACGTTGTAGAGGAGCGCGACTTCGGTGCCGCTCTCCGGGCGCTCGTAGCCGAGGTTGACGTTGACCACGTACGGCGACTGCCCTTGCAGCGGCCGCTTCGCGCTCGTCTGCAGGCCCTGGAGCGAGCCCAGGTCGATTTCGGAGCGGATGAGGGTGAGGTTGGCGCCCAGGCGGAAGGCGCGCAGCGTGTCGGTGATGCGGGCCAGCGAGGTGCGGCCCTCCAGCTCCAGGCCGTAGGTGTCGGCGCCCGCGGCGTTCTCGAAGCTCAAGTCGCCCGCGCCCTCGGAGTTGATGACGCGCTCAATCGGGTTCTCGAAGCGCTTGTAGAAGGCGCTGGCGGCGAGCACCTCGTTGTCGCCCACGAACCACTCCACGCGGGTGTCCACGTTGTGGATGCGCGTCTGCTTCAGCGCGGGGTTGCCGGACACGTTGCGGCGGCGGATGAAGTCGTAGAAGGCGAAGGGCGCCAGCTCTCGGAACGTGGGGCGAGCCAGCGTGTAGCTGTAGCCCGCGCGCAGATTCACGGTGGGGGTGAGCGCGTAGATGGCGTTGAAGGTGGGCAGCCAGTCCAGGTAGTTGACGTTGTTGGTGCTGGCCTCCTCGTTGGTGAACTGGTCCAGCGCCGTCAGGTTCTGGCGGGACGCCTCCAGGCGCACGCCGCCCACCAGGCGCAGCTTCTCGGTGGGCGTGACGTCCGCCGTCACGTAGCCGGCGTAGATGGCGAGCGACGCGTCATAGGCGTCGCTGTCCGGGCGGGTGCTCTCGCGCAGGCGCATGCCGTTGCCGAGCAGGTCGGCCCCGAAGAGCTGCTCGGGCGGGAGCGCGCGGTCCACCTCGGCGTTCGGGGCGATGCTGTAGCGGAAGCGGCGGGCGCGGAAGTCACGGCCGGACACCTGCGCGAGGCCGCCCACCTTCAGGCGCACGTCGGAGAAGGGCACGGTGAGGTTGACGCTGCCGCCACCGGACGTCTCGCCCAGGTCCGCGAAGAAGCGCTCGCCGCTGTTGGCCTGGTTGGGGAAGGACAGCGAGCCGGTGGGGGTGCTGAGGCTGTCGCTGTAGAGCGAGTCGCGGGTGTCCGGCTCGTCGCGGTCCACGCGGGACAGGTTGGCCTGCCAGTCCACTTCGGCGTCGCCGAGGAGGCCCAGGCGGTGGAAGCCGCGGAGCTGGTTGAAGGAGAGCTGGCGGACGATGAACTGGAGGCGGCTGCCCTCGAAGCGGTCGCCCTTGAGCGAGTCCACGCCCGCGCTGGTGACGGTGCGGGTGTCGGTGCCGCGGGTGTAGAGGCTGAAGGCGGTCAGCTCGTTGTCGCGGTCCAGTTGGTAGCCCACGCTGGCGAGGCCGCTCAGGTTGGCCGTCTCGATGCCCTGCGTGACGAGGGCGTCGTCGTTGCGGAGGAACTCGCCGTTCTCGTTGAAGCTTGCGCGGCCGAAGCTGCTGAGCTGCGTGGACTCCTTGTGGCCGTAGTTGGCGGTGGCCAGGTAGCCCAGGCGGCTGTTGCCGAAGCGCAGCGTGTCACCGACGGACGCGCTGAGGCCCAGGTTGGGCAGGGCCGTCTTGCGCTGCGCGCGCCACACGTTGGGGAAGCTCTCCCACTGCTGCTCCAGGGCCTCGGGGGACTCGCCGTTGGCGCCCAGCTCGTGTGCGGTGGGGATGGCCTCGGGCAGCCTGCGCTGGCTGCCCGCGAAGCCGAGCCACTCCAGGCCGCTGGTCGGCTGGGTGTTGCGCTCCTGGCCCGTCGTCACGGTGTCGCCGCCGAGGGTGATGCGCGGCTTGAGCTCGAACTGGCTGGGGTAGGTGTTCGTCTCGATGAGGAGCGTGCCGCCGCCGAAGGTGCCGGGCAGGTCGGCGGTGTAGCTCTTCACCACGTTGAGGTTGGCGAGCAGCGAGGTGGGGAAGAGGTCCAGCGGGACGCTGGGCTCGTCGGGCTCGGGGCTGGGCAGGAGCGCGCCGTTGAGCAGCGTGGTGCTGTAGCGGCCGCCGAGACCGCGCAGGAGGACGTAGCGACCGTCCACCACGGTGGCGCTGACCACGCGCTTCACGGCGTCGGAGGCGCTGGAGTCCGGAGTGCGGGCAATCTCCTGCGCGCTGATGGCGTCGGAGACGGCGGCGGCCTTCTTGCGCTCCTGGAGGAGGGCGCCCTCGGCGCGGCGGTCGGCGCGGGCCTCGACGACGACTTCCTGCACGGCGCCGATGTCCGCGCTGAGCGCGACGTCCAGCTTCGTGGCCTTGCCCTGGGTGACGATGACGCCGGTGATGCGGCGGCCCTGGTACACGTCGTAGAAGACGCGCAGGTCGTACTTTCCGGGAGGCAGCGCCAGGCGGTAGTTGCCGTCGAGGTCGGTGAGGGCCTGCTTCTGCGCGCCCGTTACCACCTTCACGGTGGCCTCGATGAGGCCCTCGCTGTTGGTCGCGTCCGTCACCCGGCCATGGATGCCGGTGAAGCCGGCGGGCGGCTCGGAGGACTCCGCGAGCATCGCGTCGTCATCGGCCGTGGCCTCGGACGGAGCGGGCTCGGTGGCGCCGTCGGCCGGAGCCGAGGGCTGCTCGGCGGTGGCGCCGTCGGTGGCGGGAGCCGGCTGCTGCGCGGTCGCGCTGGAAGGAACGTTCATTCCAGGGGCGGGCGCGGCGGTAGGCGCGTCGGAAGGAACGTTCGTTCCGGGGGCGGGCGCGGCGGGCTGGGCGGAAGGAACGTTCGTTCCAGGCCCGGTCGCGGTGGGCTGGCCGGAAGGAACGTTCGTTCCAGGCCCGGTCGCGGTGGGCTGGGCGGAAGGAACGTTCGTTCCAGGCCCGGGCGCGGTGGGCTGCCCGGAAGGAACGCTCATTCCAGGCCCGGGCGCGGCGGTAGGCGCGCCGGAAGGAACGTTCATTCCGGGGGCGGGAGCGGCGGGCTGGCCGGAAGGAACGTTCGTTCCACCCGCAGGGGTGCGGGAAGCTCCCGTCTCCGCGGAGTCGGAGGGCTGCGCGGTGGAGGGCGCCGTCGCGGACGGAGCCGGCGCCGCGACGTCCGTGCCGCCCGCCTGCGCGAGCGCGGACATGGCGAAGAAGGTGAGCGCAGCCACGAGGGCGCGCGGAAGGGCGTTGCGAGACAACACGACTCTCCTTGCCGACGGTCAGCGCACGTAAAGAACGCGACACGCATGGCAGCTGAATGGATGACCTGTGACGATTCAGGCGGCGGACCGAAAACTCGGTGTCACGGTCCGCCGCGGGGCAGCTTCAATCCGCGAGCTTGTCCGGCAGCACGCCGACGGTGATGTTCCCGCCGCGCGCCAGGTCCAGCACGTCCATGGCGGCGCCGTACGGCACGTCGTCGCTGGCGTCGAAGAAGACAATCTTGTCCGGGCGCGCGTTGAGCATGCGCTGGAGGCGGGCCACCACCTGTTCGCGGGGCACCTCCTCGCGGTTGATGCGCAGCACACCGGCCCGGTCCACCGTGAGCACCACCGGAGGCAGTGCATCGGGCGGGGGCGGAGGCTGCTCCGCCTGCTTGTCGTTCTTCGCGGGCACCGTCATCCACATCTGCTTCGTGAGCAGCGGGGTGACGACCATGAAGATGATGAGGAGGACGAGCACCACGTCCACCAGCGGCGTCACGTTCATGGTCGGGCGCAGCCCGCCCCTTCCGCCTCCGACGTCGAATGCCATGGCGTGCCCTCCTAGTGCTTCTGCTTGTCGACGACCTGCAGGTTGATGCCCGGGAAGCCGAGGTCCTGCATCGCCTTGAAGACGCCGCGCACCTCGGAGTAGTGCACGCCCCGGTCGGCCTTGAGGACGACGGGAGCGTCCGGGTCCTTCTCGTGAATCGCCTTCAGCTCGGTGAGGAGCACGTCGCGCTTCATCTCCTTGCGGTCGAGGAAGATGGAGCCGTTGGAGGCCATGCTCACCGTGGTGGGCTTGAGCTCCTTGTTCTCCTTGTCCGGGTTCGACGCCACGGGCAGCTCCACGGCGGCGCCGGCTTCAATCTGGGGCGTGACGACCATGAAGATGATGAGGAGGACGAGCACCACGTCCACCAGCGGCGTCACGTTCATCTCCGGGACGATGGCCCTACGCCGGGTGGACATCGCGCGACTCCCTGCGGGCAGCGAGCTCGGGACCGGTGGCCACCGCGGCGCCGTTCGCCGGGGCGGGCTTCTGCGCGCCCAGGTCCTCCAGGTAGTCCATGAACTCGCCGCGCGCGGTGTCCAGGGAGAGCTGGAGCGCGTCCGCGCGGGTGGACAGGAAGTTGAACATCAGCACCGCGGGGATGGCGACGAGCAGGCCGAGCGCGGTGACGACGAGCGCCTCGGCGATGCCGGCGGACACCGCGCCCAGGCCGCCGGAGCCCTCCTTGGCGATACCGGCGAAGGCCTCGATGATGCCCACCACCGTGCCGAGCAGACCCACGAACGGGGCCACCGAGCCGACGCTGGCGAGCACGGACATGCCACGTCGCACGTCGGCGCTGACGCGCTCGTTGAGGCGGACCAGGTCGCGGCGGGTGAGCTCGACGGGGCCCAGCTTGCCGGCGGGGACGCGGCACTTCGCGAGGAACGTCTTCATGCCGCCGCCGAGCAGCATGGCGAGGTGGCTGCCCTTGGTGGACTCGGCCTCCGTCACGAGCGCCTCGTGCTGGTGCTGGGCGAGGAACTGGCCGGCGCGAGCCGCGAAGCGCTTGGAGATGGAGCGGGAGCGGAAGAAGACGAAGAGGCGCTCGAAGAACACCGCGAGGGACGCGACGGCGAACAGCATGAGCGTCCAGGCGATACCCAGGGCGAACACGCCCATGTGGTTGTAGATGTCCCTGAGATTGAAATTCATGACGGTGTGCTCCTGGGGGCAGGGCAGTTGAGGCCTACGACTTGAGACGGAAGGGGACCTTGAAGATGCGGTAGACGGCCGTGGGCTGGCCGGACACGACTGCGGGCCGGAAGCGCCACGTCTTCACGGCGGCGAGCGCGGCGCTGGCGAAGGGCTCGTCGCCACGCATCACCTTGAGCTGCGTGACGCGGCCGTCGACCTCGACGACGCCCTTGAGGATGACCAGGCCTTCGAGTCCCTTGGAGCGGGCGTCGGAGGGGTACTCGGGGATGAGGTTGGACTCGAGCGGCTCCGGAGGCGTGGCGGACTCCGGGAGGTTGATGGGCGCCGTGCGGCCACCGCCGCCCGCGAGGCCGCCGCCGACGCCGGTGCCGCCCACGACGCCGCCCGGCACGAGCGCGCCGGTGCCGCCCACGGCGATGGGGGCCGCGGCGACGACTTCCTGCTCTGCTTCGGGAGGCTTCGTCAGCGGGACGGAGTCGGGCGCGACGAGCGGCGCGGGCGCCACGGTGGGCGCGGCGGGAGGGGGCGCCTTGGCTTCGACGGGCGGCGCGGGCTTGGGGGCCAGCTTCGGCTTGGGAGGCGGCGGCGGAGGGGGCGGCTTCACCTCCACGACGGGAGGTGGGGGCGGACGGAAGACCACGTCCATGCCCTTCTTCTCCTGGATGACCTCGCGCACCTTGTTGGCCGCCGAGACGACGGCGACGCCGATCAGCACGAAGACGCCGATGGAGGCCGTGGTGGAGAGCGCGAACCGTCGCGCGGAGCTGACGTCGGTAGCGCTGTCGAACGTTTCGAACATGGCTGGACCGCGTATAGCGGCGCCATGTCTCATGCATGTCCAGGCCCGGTGACACTTCACCCGCAGGCGGGTGACAGCCGGGTCACACAGCGCGCCTGCTCGCTGGTGCGAGACACACTCGTGACGAACCGTGCTTCAGCGTCACGGGCGCGACACGGAGCGCGGGCCGCGCGGCTCGCGACACGGACGTGACGGCATCTTCGAGGGCCGTCAAGGCACGCGCATGCCGGGCAACGTGCGAGGCAGCCGTGACAGCTCTCCGCCTGGCGTCACCGCGCGCGGTGCTCCCGCGCGGCGTACCTGCCACAACAGGGCGATGAGGAGCACGGAGTAGACGACGGCGAACGGCCGCCACAGGAGCACGTCGTGTGACAGCGCCGACCCGAGCCCTGAGTCGGAGACGAGGGTTCCGGTGAGAGCGATGAGCGCCACGAGCGCGAGGTTCGGCTTGTAGCGGCCCTCGGCGGCGGCGCGCATCAGGGGCCACGCGAGCACGTAGTTCGCGCGCCACGCGAGCGGCGACAGGAGCGTCACTCCCAGGCAGCACATGGCGAGCAGGTCCGCGGGGCCGGGCCGTGCCCACACGACGGCCACGAGGAAGAGCGCGATGGCGAGCCCCTGCGCGAGGGTCATGCTCCCGGGAGGAGGAATCGATTCGGAGGGCAGCACCAGCGAGAGCAGCAGCGTGGGCAGTCCCTGCGGGTTGGCACCCAGGGCCCATGGCGGCGTGGTGCGCGCGAGCGTCTCGCTCCACAGCTTCAGCTGCGTGAGCGTGCCGTCCCAGCCGTAGCGGGCCAGGGTGGGAAGCGCGAGCAGGACACCGATGGCGGCCGTGGCGCCGATGACGCGCCAGTGGCGGCGCCAGAGGAAGAAGAGACCGACGAGCGCCGCGGGCGGCTTGAGGAGGAAGGCGAGCGCGAAGGCGGCGGCCGGGCGCCACACCTGGCCGCGCTCGGCGCCGAGTGTCGAGAGCACGAGCAGGAGCAGGAGCACCGCATCCACCTGCCCGTAGAACAGCTCGAAGGTGAAGGCGGGGAGGAGGGCGACGGTGGCGAGGGCGGGGCCCCAGGCCCAGGGCGTGGCCTCGGAGGGGCCGGCGGGCACGCGCGTGGTGAGGCGGGCCACCGCGGCGAGCGCGAGGATGGAGCCCAGGTTCCACAGGGCAACGGCGACGCGCGCGGGGAAGAAGGTGAAGGGGATGAAGAGGGGCGCGGTGACGGGCGCGTACTTGAACGGCATGGTGCCGTCGGAGACGCGGTAGAGGTCGGTGCCCTCCAGGAAGCGCTCGGCGGCGACCAGGTACACGCGGAAGTCCACGCCGCGCCGCGGGTGCTGGCCCACGGCCACCGCGGCCACGACGAGCACGGCGAGCACGAGCCACCAGAACCAGCGGGCCCAGGTGTCTGAGGAACTTTCGTTACGCGAGGGCCCCGTTGCGGCGACGTTCATCGAGGAGGCGGGGAAGGGGGGAGGCGGCACCATTTCATGCCGGCCCTTCCACGGCAACGAGGCCATGGATGCGTAATTCTCCTGCCAATCTGGAAACGCTTGATACCGCGTATCGGCAGTAGTTCCCGCTTCTGCAATCTCACTACTCTTGCAGACGCAGCACGCGAAGGGGGCGGGTGTCGCACGCGGTGCTCGTTCCTCGTCGCTCACACCCCGAGGAACAGATGAACCTGAAGAGCCACCTGACTCGCCTCATTCCGTCGCTCGTCCTCATCACCCTCGCCGCAGCCTGCGCGGGCCCCGAAGCGCCAGACTCCGGCGAGCTGTCGAACCCGCCCGCGCCGGTTGCCGTGGAAGAGGGGGCCGCTCAGCCGGATGACGTCTCCGTGGAGGAGACGCCCGACTCTTCCGGCACCGTCTCCCAGTCCGCGTTGTACTTTGATTACTGCAACATCTACGCGTGTCCCTCGGGTTCGCAGCACGTCCCCGGAACCAGTTTCTGCTCGCCCTCCTGTCCCGGCTACAACCGGCAGACCGGCCGGTGTGACTCCATCTTCAACGCCAGGTACTGCATGTTCCCCGCCTCGGGGACCATCTCCGCGAACCCCACGGACGTGTGGGTCAACACCAACGTCACCCACATCGGCTCGACGCAGATCTGCTGGGACGTCAACTTCACCGCCAATGGCGAGGTGTGGCTGAGCATGGACGGCCAGCCCGAGGTGCTCTTCGCCAGCGGGGCGGATGGCTGCCAGTCCGCGGACTGGATTCAGGTGGGGCACAGCTACAACTTCAACCTCTATGAGGGCACGGCCCACAGCAACCAGCTCGCCAGCGTCACGGTGAATGGCTACGGCTACCAGGGCGTTGCCGCCGCCGCGGCCTGCGGCCCGTGCAACACGGGCTATGCGTGCCGCTGCGGCATGGACTTCTGCTACCCCGTCAACCGCCCCTGTCCCTGAGTCCGGACACGGTGCTCACACCGCGCCGCCGGGCAGTCCCGGCGGCGCGGCTACAGCCCGTACGTCTCCAGCAGTCGCAGCCACACCTCGCTCATGGTGGGGAACGACGGCACCGCGTGCCAGAGCGTGTCGAGTGACACCTCGCCGGCCACGGCAATCGTCGCGGCATGGAGCATCTCGCCCACCTCGGGCCCGGTGAAGGTGGCGCCAAGGATGATGCGGCGCTTCTCGTCCACCACCAGCTTCGCGGTGCCCTTGAGTCCCGTGCCGAAGAGCCCCGTGCCGGTCACGTTCTGCATCTCGTACTGCACCGTGCGCACCGGTAGCTTCGCCTCCCGCGCCTTCGCCTCGGTGAGGCCCACGCTCGCCGCCTGCGGGTGCGTGAAGATGACCTGCGGCGTCGCCTTCGCGTCCGCCCACGCCTGTGCCTTCTTCCCCGCGATGATGTCCCCCACCAGCCGCGCCTGGTACTTGCCCATGTGCGTGAGCAGGTTGCGGCCATTCACGTCACCGCACGCGTAGAGCCACCCGCCCTCCACGCCCTTCGCGCGGAGCTGGTCGTCCACCTCCACGGACTTCCCGGCCTGGAGGCCCACCGTCTCCAGCCCGATTCCCTCCGTGCGCGCCACGCGCCCCATCGCCGCCAGCAGCGCGTCCGCGCGGACCTCCTCGCCGTTCGTGAGCGTCACCGTCACCTCGCCCTTGTCCCCGGCGCGCTGCACTCGCGCGGCCGTGGTGCCCAGCAGCACCCGCACGCCCGACTCGCGCAGCCCCTCGGCGACCTGCTCACCGACGAAGGGCTCGAAGCGAGACAGCAGGCTCTTCCCGCGCTGGGCCAGCGTCACCTCCGAGCCCAGCGAGCGCCAGGCCTGCGCCAGCTCCACCGCCACGGCGCCGCCGCCCAACACCACCAGTCGCTTCGGCACCTCCTTGGCGCCAGTGCCCTCGCGGTTGTCCCACGGCTTCGCCTCCTTCAGGCCGGGGATGTCCGGCAGGCGCGGCCGGCTGCCCGTGGCCAGCACCACCGCGCGCCGGGCCTCCAGCTCGCGCACCTTGCCGTCCTTGGCCTCCACGCGCACCTTGCGCGGGCCCGCGAGCTTTGCGTTGCCGCGCACCACCGTCAGCTTCGCGCCCTCCGCCCACTTCACCTGCGAGTCGTCCTTGTAGTTGCCCACCATGTAGTCGCGCTGCTCCAGCACCGCGCTCGCCACGAGCGGGCCCTTGATGGCCTCGCGCGCGCCGGGCGCATGCTTCGCCAGCCACAAGGCCTCCGCCGGCCGCAGCAGCGCCTTGCTGGGGACGCAGGCCCAGTAGGAGCACTCGCCGCCGAGCAATTCGTGCTCCACCAGCGCCACCGACAGCCCCGCCGCCGCGGCGCGCGCTCCCGCGTTCTCACCCGTGGGCCCCGCGCCAATCACCACCACATCGAAGGCTTCCGCCATATGCATGCACCCCGTGGGTACGGCCTATTCGGAGCGGGCTGGCACGCCAATCCAGCAACGGTCTGCCGTCGGATTGTGGAAGAAGTGGCTGGTAGCCAGATGACACCTGCTCCGGCGTGGCGAGGTCAGGAAAATGGTGCGTCGTGCGTCCGTGCCCGGGCTGACGTGGGCGGAGTGCGCAGGCACCCTGCCCTGGAACCCACGAGTGTCCGTGCCGGAATCAGAGGCGCGGCGGGAGGTGTGCCATGGGGACTGTATTGAACGGTGTCTCGGGTCGCTCCTCGCCTTGCGTGCCTGTCCGGGTCTGACCTCCTCCCTCGCTGAGCCGAAGTGCTGAGCTGGATGGAGTGGGTGTGTGCCCCTCCCAGGACGCCTGCGCGCGGAGCCGTAACCGCCGTGCAACCGGCCGGTGTGTGCCTTGCCGTGTCCCCCGTGGCGTGACGCCCGGGAGGCGCGAGGTGCACGCGCGGCCCGCTGGGAACCGTTCGTCCACTCATGTCTTCTTCCAGGAATCGCCGTCCCCGAGCGTCTCGCAGCCGCGAGGGCTCTTCGCTGTCGTCGTTCTCGCAGTCGCCGTCCGAAAACCCGTCCGCGCGCCACCTGCGCGTGCAGTCCACCCTGTCCCAGGAGGTGTCCCTCCTCTTCCGTGGCGGCCTGTCCGACCCACGGCTCGAAGGCGTCTCGCTGTCGTCGTTCGAGCTGTCCCCGGATGGCCGCCTCGTCCGCATCGGCTACACGCTGACGCCCGCGTCAGCGGCCTCCGGCACCCGCGCCGTGCAGGAGGCGCTCGAGCGCGCGAGCGGCTACGTGCGCTCGCAGCTCGCGCTCCACCTCGACATGAAGCGCGTGCCGCAGCTGCGCTTCATCTACATCGGCGTCGCGGAGCACACCGGGCCCGACTCGGGGGATGCGGGAGGTGAACCATGAGGCCCCGCATCTTCCCCTCGGAGCCTGGCGCCGTGCCCATCCTCGTCTGGGCCCGTGCGCTGCCACCGGGTGCGGAGAAGCAGCTCCGCCACATCGCCGCCCAGCCCTACGTCGTCGAGCACGTCGCCGCCATGCCCGACGTCCACGTGGCCTCGGGCGTCGCCGTGGGCACCGTCTTCGCCACCGAGCACCACGTCGTGCCCGGCGCGCTGGGCGGAGACCTGGGCTGCGGCGTGAGTGCCTGGCGCTTCCCCCAGCCCGCGTTGCCAGGCCGCGACGTGCTGCGACCCCTGCTGGCACGACTGGCCCGGGAGGTACCGGTGGGCGACGCCGTCCACCGGGGGCGCGGTGTGTCGCTGCCTCCCGAGCTGGAGTCCCCGCCGCTGTCCACCCAGAAGCTGCGCCACGCGTGGGAGCGGCTGGCGCCGCGACACCTGGGCACGCTCGGCGGAGGCAACCACTTCCTCGAGCTGGACCGGGACGCCGACGGAGACGTCTGGCTGCTCCTGCACACCGGTTCGCGAGGCGTGGGGGCCGCCATCGCCGACCACCACCTGCGCGTGGCGGGGGCGCTCGGACAGGGCGCCCTGCCCGCGCTGGACACGCACACCCCCGAGGGTGTCGCGTGCCTTGAGGACACCCAACGGGCCTGCCACTTCGCCCGCGCCAACCGGGACGCCATCGCCGCGCGCGCGGTGCCGCTGGTGGCCGAGGCGCTCGGCGTGTCCCCGGACGCGGAGTCCACCGTGGACGTGCACCACAACCACGTCGCCGCGGAGGAGCACGGGGGCCGCGTGCTGCTCATCCACCGCAAGGGCGCGGTGGGCCTGGAGGCCGGGCAGCGCGGGCTCATCCCCGGCTCCATGGGCACGGCCTCCTACGTGGTGGAGGGCCGGGGCGAGCCCCGCGCCTTCCGCTCCTGCTCGCACGGGGCCGGCCGCGTCCTCACCCGGACCGAGGCCCGCGCCCGCATCCGCCCGGCCGCGCTGGAGCACGCGCTGCGCCGCGTGGTGTACGACCGGGCGCGCGCCGCGGCCCTCGTCGAGGAGGCCCCTGCCGCCTACCGCGACATCACCGAGGTGCTGGAGGACGAGGCCGACCTCGTCACCCCGCTCCTGCGCCTGACGCCCCTGGCCGTCCTCAAGGGCTGAGGGGCCGCCCGGGGGCCTGGCGGGCCTGGGGGCCCCCGGCTTCACTCGAAGTCCAGGCTGGCAGTGACGCCGGGCCCGGATTTCAGGGCTCCAGGCAGATCCTCATTGGCGCCGGTCCCCCGGTCGGGTCAGATGGCGGACAAGGTCGGGAACCCTGTCAGGGTGGGTTCCCGAGCCCGTCGGGATGCCGTAGAATCGGGCACCAGACTCACACGTGCGAACCTGCTGGGGCGTCGTCTAATGGCAGGACATCAGACTTTGACTCTGATTATCAAGGTTCGAATCCTTGCGCCCCAGCCACTCCGCTCCGGGGGGACGCGGTAGCAAGCGCGTCCGTCCGCGTGCATGAAGGACGGTGGCCCGATGCCGCAGAAGACGCTCCTGCTGGTCTCCGTGGGTAGCCCACCGGCCTCCCTCTTGAGGGACTTGCAGGACCCGCTGGCGACGCACATGGGCGTCCAGTCGGTGTTGGCGAAGGCGGCCTTTCCCTCTCCGGCCTATGCCTTCAACAAGGACCGGGGGCAGTACCACTGCAACGCCATCATGCGGCGGCTCTCGCCGATGCTGGAGCCCGGTCAGGCCGCCGTCATGGGCATCACCGACGTGGACCTCTTCGTCCCCGACTCGCCCTTCGTCTTCGGCGAGGCGGACCGCGAGTCCCGCACCGCGGTGGTGAGCCTCTTCCGCCTGCGCCAGGGCGCGGACGGGGAACCCCTGCGCCGCCGCATCCAGGTGGAGGTGGTGCACCAGGCCGGGCACCTGCTGGGGCTGTCCTACTGCGAGGACCCGCGGTGCGTCATGTTCTTCGCCCAGACGCCCCAGGACTGCGACCGCAAGCAGTTGTCGCTGTGCAACATGTGTCGCAACGAGCTTCAGAAGCTCAACCGCTGACAGTCCACGGGGACACGTTGAATGTCCCGTGACGCGTTGACGTCCGACCCGGTGCGCCCTGTAGTACGGGGCACTCGGAGCGGCCGGAAGGCGGAGTGACTGCGATGACGGGCATGCGGCGTTTCATCGGTGGAGTGCTGGCGGTTGGGTTGCTGGGTGCGTGCGAGCCCATCGACGACGGCGGTGGCGGCACCACCGGCGACGTCCTCTTCACCCAGGGCTTCGCCTTCGTGCGCGAGGACGACCGCAACGTCTACGTGGTGGACGACGACGGCGACCCCAACAGCCCGCAGAAGCTCACGACGACGGGCGGGGTGTACTGGCCCTCCGTGTCGCGCGACGGGCGCAGCGTCGTGTTCGTCCAGCGCACCGGCAGTGCCACCTCGCTGCGGACGGTGCCCACCGCGGGTGGCACCACGGCCACGCTGTTCAGCGCGGGTGACTCCGCGTGCCCGCGCGGCTGCGGCAACTTCCGTACGCCCACCTTCAGCCCGGACGGCCGCAGCGTCGTCTTCGTCTTCACCCCGGGCAACAGCTCCGTCACGTCGCTGGGCCGGGTGAACACGGACGGCAGCGGCTTCGTGGAGCTCACGCCGAACACCACCGTCTCCTACGGCGCGCCGTCCTTCCTGCCCAACGGGAGCGCGGTGATTGCGCCCGCGGGCAGCGGGCTGGGCCAGCTCAACCAGATTGCGCGCGTGCCGGTCGACGGCTCCGGCGCCACGTTCAGCTCGCTGGGCAACGAGGTGCTCGCGGTGGAGAACCGCGTGGCGGTGTCGCCGAGCGGCTCGCAGGTGGCCTTCGACGGGCGGCTGTCCTCCGGCAGCGTGCGCATCTTCGTGGCCGCGTTCGGGGGCTCGGGGGTGAGTGGCGCGCAGCGGGTGACGGACCTCACCGCCGCGAGCGTGCAGGAGACCTGGCCGAGCTGGACGCGCTCCAACCAGCTCGGATTCCTCCTCGTCGACGCCAGCGGCGGTGACCCGGGCATCTACCGCGCGACGACGGGCACGGGGACTCCGAGCTCGGTGACGCTCGCCGTGCCCAGTGCGGCGGAGCCGTCGTACGGACCCCTGTAGACGCGTGGCTTCCGTGCGTCTCGCCGTCCTCGCACTGGCCCTGTGTGCAGCGTGCGCGGCTGGGCCTTCGGGGGCCGTGGCCCCCATGCTCGCGGAGCCTCCCGCCGGAATGCGCCTGCACACCGGCACACCGGAGGGTGGGGTGCCGTACCGGCTCTTCGTCTCGGAGGAGGCCACCGCCGCGCAGCCGCACCGGCTCCTGGTGTGGCTGCATCCGTCGGGGAGTGACGGCCTCGGCCTGGTGGAGCCGCTCGCGGCGGACTTCGCGCGGCGGGGCTTCGCGCTGCTGACGCTGTCCCGGAAGGACTTCTCCGGCTGGCGCGGCGCGGATGCCAACCGGGTCATGTTGAAGGTGGTGCCGGACGCGGCGCGGGTGCCGGGCGTGGATGCGCGGCGGCCGGTGCTGCTCGGCTTCAGCGCGGGCGCGCAGATGGCGTTGGAGCTGTGGTCCGCGCGGCCGGACTCCTTCGGCGGGCTGGTGCTCCTGGCCGGGGCGCCGCGCTTCTCTCGTGGGAATGAGTCCAGTCCACCTTCGGGGGCCGCATACACGCGCGTGTCCCTGCTGTCCCTGGTGGGGGAGGGGGACGGTGACGGGCCCGCCCTGTGGCGCCGGGCGCTGGAGACCTGGAGTGCGGCGGGCGTGCCGCTCCAGGCGCGTGTCGTCGCCGGACGCGGACACGAGTGGCTCCTGGTGGAGCCGGCCGAGCAGGACGCCGTGCTCGCCTGGCTGGCCGCGCTGCCACCGGTGGACTGACTCGCGCCGGGGGCGGCTGGCGTCCGGGGCCGCGAGGCGCGATGCTGCCGGGGCTTGGAGGTGGGTGATGTCCCTGTTCGATGCAGTGCTCGCGGGCGACCGTGAGGCCGTGAAGTCCCAGCTCGCCGCCAGGGCGGACCCCAACCCGTTCGACGCCGAGGGGCGCACGCCGCTGATGGCCGCCGCGCGCGCGGGACGGGCCGACCTCGTGCGCCTGCTGCTGGAGGCGGGCGCTGACCCCGAGCTCACCGACAGCATTGGCGAGTCCGCGCTCATCATGGCCGCCGCCCACGGCCACCCCGAGGTCTGCAAGCTGCTCCTCCCGCACGCGAAGGACGACGAGCGAGACCTCGCGCGCACGCTGCTGTCCGGCGTGGGAATCACGGACCTGCGCTCCGAGCCGTCCATCCCCGAGCCGGACAAGATGGACCGCAGGCTCGCCTCCGCGGGCGCGTACGTGGCCGGCAAGCTGGGGGATGACGGCCCCGCGAAGCGACTGGAGCGGGCCCTGCGCGCGGAGAAGACCCGCAAGCGCTGAGCCTCCGTCGGCTCCCGGACACTCCTGCACCGCGGGGCCTCTCCCGTTACGTCAGTAACAGGGTTTCTTCACTATTTCACCGACAGCCTTCCCGTTCGAAACGGGATGGCTGACGTGTGTCAGCAGGGTACCAAGGTGGCGGTGCCAGGGGTCGGCGCGCTCGCAGTTCGTCGCGGAGCCGTGACATGGAGACGCCGGACACGCGCCTCATCTACAGCGGCACCGTGCAGGGCCTGTTCCTCATCGCCCTGCACGGGCGCCTGTCCGGCTCCGCTCGCGAGTCGCTGCGCTCGGCGGGGCTGGCGTTGGAGGAGGACCTGCTTCCGGCCTACCCCTTTGCCTCGTGGCTGCGGTGGCAGGACATCGTGCTGCGGGACGTGTGGCCGGAGCTGGAGCGGGAAGAGGCCCAGCGGCGGTTGGGGCATACCGCCCTCGACGGCCTGCTGTCGACGATGCTGGGCCGGGTGATGGCGACGGCCGCGCGGGCCCTGGGGCCTCGGCTGGCTCTCGGTCAGCTCGACCGCGGGTTCCGGACGTCGAACAACTTCCAGGCCTCACGCGTGACGGAGCGGGCGCCCACGGCCTGCGAGCTGTGGATCAACGACATCGGGGGCCGGCCGCACTACTACATCGGCATCCTGGAAGCGGCGCTCAAGGTGATGGGCGCGCGAGAGTCACGGGTGTCGGTGCTCCAGCAGGAGCCCCCCGCATGCCGCTTCCTGGTGGAGTGGAAGGGGTGAACACCTCCTGAAACGACGAAGGCCCGGGGCTTCGCGGTGGAAGCCTCCGGGCCCTCGCTCACGGTGACGGACTCTGGGGGCCCGTCATCCGGCTTGCACTCACTCCGGCTTGGCGCTCACCACCGCGCCGGGCGTCACGGTGCCCGCGCCGCCCCGCGTCTGGACGAGCGAGTCCGCCACCAGCTCGGTGATGTCCTTGATCTTGATGTTCTCGCCGCGCTCGGTGTCGTTGACCGCGTCGTTGAGCATCGTCGAGCAGAACGGGCACGCCACGGCCACCACGCCGCTGCCGCCCTTCTCCTTGTAGTCGCCCACCATGCCCGGCTTCTTCCTGTCCGCGGCATCGGGGTACGGCGTGGACGGGTCCTCGGCGTGCTTCAGCGTCAGTGCCGCTTCGTTGATGCGGTTGTGGTTGATGCGCGTGCCGATGTGCTCCTCCATCCACATGCGCCCGCCGCCGGCGCCGCAGCAGAAGCCCTCGCGCTTGCTGCGCTGCATCTCCACCACTTCCAGCCCGGGGATGGCGTTGAGCACCGCGCGGGGCGCGTCGTACACGCCGTTGTGCCGGCCCAGGTAGCAGGGGTCGTGGTACGTGAGCTTCGTGTTCATCACCGCGGAGAGCTTGATGCGCTTCTCGTTCAAGAGCTCGCTGATGAGCTGCGTGTGGTTGATGACGCGGTACTCACCGCCGAACTCCGGGTACTCGTTCTTGATGGTGTTGAAGCAGTGCGGGCACTGGGTAATCACGGCCTTCACGCCCATCGAGTTCCACGTCTCGATGTTCGTCTTCGCCATCGTCTGGAACAGGTACTCGTTGCCCATGCGGCGGGCCGAGTCGCCGTTGCACATCTCCTGCTTCGACAGCGTGGCGAAGGACACGCCCGCCTCGCGCAGGATCTTCACCAGCGAGCGGCTGACCTTCTTCTGCTTGTCGTCGTAGCTGCCCGCGCAGCCCACGAAGAAGAGGTACTCGTACGGGCCGCCGCCGTCACCCCAGGTGGGCAGCGCCAGGTCCTCGGCCCACTCGTCGCGCCGGTCCTGGCCGATGCCCCAGGGGTTGCCCTGGCGCTCGATGCCCTCGAACACGCGCTGGATTTCGGGCGGGAACTCCGCCTTCACCTGCACCTGATAGCGGCGCATGTCGATGAGGCGCGGGACGTTCTCGATGAAGACCGGGCAGGCCTGCTCGCACCAGCCGCAGCTCGTGCACGCCCACACCGTCTCCGCCTTCAGCGCCGAGCCGACGATTTCGGGCAGCGGCTCCTTCGTCTTGCTGGGGCCGTAGCCCTCTTCCGCCCACTGCTCGTGCTCCCAGATCCAATGCTTCAGGTCCTGGTTGACGGCCTTGTGCGTGAGCGGCTTGCCGGTGATGTACGTGGGGCAGTGCGTCTGGCAGCGGCCGCACTCGGTGCAGGAGTAGAGGTCCAGGCCCTGCTTCCAGGTGAGGTCCTTCACCGTCGCGGCGCCGAACTCCTCCTTCTCCAGATTCGGCGTGGGCAGCTTGCCGGTGGAGTGGGTGCGCTGGAAGAAGACGTTGGGCAGGCCGGTGATGATGTGGAAGTGCTTCCCGAGCGGCAGGAAGTTCAGGAACGTGAGGATGATGACCAGGTGGGTCCAGAACCCGGCCACGCCGAGCACGTGCGCGGGGAACTCGCCCAGGGGCATCATCGCCAGGCCCACCAGGCTGGTGACGGGCTCCCACCACACGAGCGAGGCCGCCGTCTGGGGCACCTGCGTGGCGCCCATCTGCGCCTGCGCGGTGTGCGCGGCCACCATGTGGCTGCCGCCGAAGAAGAACTCCGTAATCATCAGCCCGGAGATGAAGCCCAGGATGAGGTACGCCTCCCAGGAGACCGTCATGCGGTCCGGCTTCACCTTCCAGCGCGTCCAGACGAAGTAGGCGCAGCCCACCAGGGCGAGCGCGGCCACCACGTCCTTGGCCAGCAGGTAGACCTTGTAGATGGCGAGCAGCGGGCCCGCGTCCGCCCAGATGGGGTGGCCCAGGTCCGTCAGCACGTCCAGCGCCGTGGACGAGAGGCCCATGGCGAACATCATGACGGTGCGCAGCGCCAGCACCATGAAGGCGGCGTAGATGAAGACGTGCATCAGGCCCGGGGTGAACTCCTCCGGGTCCACCATGCGCTTCTGCCCGAGGCCGAAGAGCACGAGCCGCTTGATGCGCAGGGGGATGTTGTCGAGCCGGTTCTCCTTCTTCATCGCGAGCAGCACGCCCACGCGACCAGACATGGTCATCACGAAGATGGGAACGGCGACGGCGAGCAATAGGCCGGTGATGATGGGGCTCATGGGACTCTTGAGGACCTCTGGGGTCGCGCGCGGCCTTGGAAGGCCCGATGCCGCGGCGCGGCAAATCTCGAGTGCTGGTCAACCCTAACAGGGGTGATTCGCGAATCAAGCGCCGTGCGGTGGCGCATGTCCTCCAGTGAAGCACGCGGCTTCGCCCCGCTGGTGGGGAACCGGCCGGCGCACGCATTTACTGACGCCTGGTGCTGGTGAGGGGGCATCTGAAAATCGCCGCTCCGTGAAACCTGTAGAGCTTCCCACCGTGAAGCGGTGGACGTACCTTGTACGATTGTCGCACAAAGTGTTCTACGGATGACCGTAGGTAACCTGCTGGAATCACGTGCTTGGCTGGCGTGGGGCAGGCAGGCGGGCACGGGGCGCCGGGCAGGTTCAGAACTTTGCCGCCCCAAGGGCTTTACAACGCGGGGTGACATGGTCAATCTGGTTGGTAAATCGGTCAACGCTTGTTTGGTCGGGCACTACATGGGGTGGGCCCGAGTCGACCGAATGGAAGGGCGCCCGAGGAGAGGCGAGCCGCGAGGCCGACCATCTCCATCCAGGCGGAGCGCCCGAAGGAGCCGAGCATGGTTCAGCACGACGACACCACGTACATGGACGATGAGGGGCTGCCCTACGCGGACCGCAAGGACGAGGGCGAGTCCGAGGGTGTGCCTCAGGCGGACGGCTCGGCGGGAGGCCGGTGGGGCTACGGCGAGGAGGCGTGGGGCGGTTGGCACGCGGCGGAGTAGCTCGGAGCCCCCGCGGCCCACGGATGCGCGGGGGCATTCCTGTTGCGATTGTCACTGAGCGGCTCGAAGTCCGCGCGGCGGCTCCCTCCACGGTGAGCTCCCGGGCCTGAAGCGCTCCACGGGGTCTCCAGGCGGGGCCCGTTCGTCATCCCCACCAGGACAAGAACAGGGACGTGCAGTCCGTTTCCCCGGAACCCGAGGTCTGGGGTCGGTGTGCCCCCCTTGCCCGAAAGCCAGACTCCCGACATTCTCGTGCCCTGAAGCCTTCCCGTGGGAGCCCCCGCTCCCGGGGCGTTGTGGCCCATGAGACTTCCGGCGGCGAGGGGCGTCGTTCCTCGCAGAGAGATTCGCGGCACAATGCCTCGTGAGACTGCGGGGGAGTTCGGATGAAGCAGACGGCCTGGGCAGTGGAGCGCGATGCCGAGCACGGCCGTGAGGTGCTCCTCCTCGTCACGCTGGAAGCGGACTCCGACGCGCCTCGCGCGCCGGTGGCCATCAACCTCGCCCTGGACCGCAGCGCGTCCATGCGCGGCGTGCCCCTGCTGGCCGCCGTGCAGGCCGCGCAGACGCTGGTGGACCGCGCCAGCCCGCGCGACTACCTGGGCCTGCTCACCTTCGACGCCGAGCCCGAGCAGGTGCTCCCCATGCGCGCCATGGAGCCCAATGCGAAGGCCCAGTTCCTCAAGGTCCTCTCGCGCCTGGAGTCCGGCGAGGGCACCGCCCTGCACGAGGCCGTGGAGCGCGCCGCCGAGGCCGCCCGCCGCGTGCTCGTTCCCGGCGCCCGCCCCCAGGTATTGATGCTCACCGACGGCGAGCCCTCCGTGGGCCCGTCGCAGCTCCCCGACTTCAAGGCGCTGGGCGCCCGCGTCGCCGAGTCCGGCGTCATGCTCCACGCGCTGGGCCTGGGCCGGCACTACCTGCCCGACATCCTCGAGGCCCTCACCAGCCCGTCCGGCACCGGCTTCGTCCACGTGGACGACCCGGAAGGTCTGCCCATGGCCGTAGGCCAGTTGGGCGCGGAGCTGTTCGGCGAGGTGGTGTCCGACGCGCGCGTGTACGTGCTGCCCACGGGCTTCGCCGACCTGCGCTGCCGCCACCGCTACCCCGCGCGTGTGGAGGGCGACGCCATGAGCGCCACCCTGGGTGCGGTGTCCCAGGCCTTCCCCCGCCGCGTCCTCTTCTCCGGCCTGCTGGGCAGCGCGGAGTGGAACGTGGGCGTGTCCACGTCCTTCACCGAGCACGGCGACACGCGCCGCATCACCGTGCCGGTGACGCGCATCCTCCCGGAGAGCGACCAGGGCCGCTACGTGCGCGCGGTGTCCGCGGAGCTGGAATTGGTGGCCGCCGAGTCCGCCGCGTGGAAGGCCCTCGGCCGCCGCCACCAGGAGTCGGCCGAGCGCGCGCTCGAGGCCGCCGACATGGCGCTCTACAAGCTCGCCCGTCTGGGTGCGCCCGAGGTGCCCCCGCAGCGCCACGTGGAGCGGCTGGCGGACCTGCGCCGGTTCCTGGAGCGCCGCGCCAACCAGCAGGTGCCCGCGCTGGTGATGCGCCGCGCCCACTCCGAGGTCTCCCGCATCACCATGAGCCGCGTGGGCCCCGCCGTGCCCGCCCCGGCGCTGCTGCCCTGGAAGTCCGAAGACTGAGCCGGCGCCTGCCTGCCCGCCTCCAGCATCCCACCTTCACGTAACCGCCTGGACCTGCGTCCCGTAGTGAAGGGCGGACGGCGAGGCGGCGGGGAATGCCCGCCTGCCCGGATGGTTCATTCACGTTGGAGACCCGTGCCCTTCGCTGGCGGCCCGGCCTCCGGTGGGTTAACGGGAGGCGCATGAAGCGTCAGCAGGTGAAGAGGCTCGGCCAGGCCGGGGTTGTGGGAGTGCTCCTGATGGCGGCGGCCGCGTGGGCGGAAGTGCCCGCGTCCGCCGTGGGCACGGGCGCGCCCGACGAGGGCGACCCGCGCGTCGAGGCGACGCTGCTGGTGGACTCCACCCAGGTGAAGCCGGGCGACACCTTCCGCGTGGGCGTGCGCTTTCGCATGGACCCGGGCTGGCACATCTACTGGAAGAACCCGGGCGACTCGGGCCTGGAGACGGACGTCACCTGGGACACGCCGGGCTCCACGGTGGGGTCGCTGCAGTGGCCCTCCCCGCACACCTTCCGCACGCCGGACGGCTTCATCACCACGCACGGCTATGAGGGCGAGGTGCTCCTCTTCGCGCAGGCCCACGCCGCGCAGGACGCCACGGGTCAGCTCCACCTGTCCGCCGCCGCCAACGCGCTGGTGTGCGAGGTGCACTGCATCCCCGCCGAGCTGATGCTCACGCGCAGCGTGCCGCTGGGCACCGAGACGGTGCGCGACGCGGAGGCCATGCGCGCCTTCGACGCGGCGCAGGCGAAGGTGCCCCGCCCGACGGCGGACACCGGTCACACCGTGCAGCTCGCGCTGGACGCGAAGCAGCTCACCGCCGGGCAGGACTTCACCGGCACCCTCACCGTGACGGGCCCTGGCGGCGCGGCACTGCCCGCGACGGAGGGGGACTTCTTCACCCCCGAGCGCATCGGCGGCGTGGCGAGCGTGACGCTCACCCCGGCGGGCGCGGGCCGCTTCAAGCTGAAGGGCAAGGCGGAGCCGGACGTGCCGGGCACCGAGCCGCGCCTCACGGGCGTGCTGCGCCTGGGCACGGCGGCGTCGGGCTACCAGCCGCTCGCGGTGGACGTGGCGATGGCGCCCATCGTGGCCGCCGGTGGGGCCGTGGCCGCCGCGCCCCCCGTCGCGAAGCTGCGTTCCGTGAAGGACAGCATCGCCGCCGTGAAGCCGGTGGCCGCGGTGGCGCCAGCGGCTGCTCCGGCGGAGTCCTCGGTGGGGCTGGGCATGGCGCTGCTGTTCGCGTTCTTCGGGGGCGCGCTGCTCAACCTGATGCCGTGCGTGTTCCCCGTACTGGCGCTCAAGGCGTACGGCTTCACGCGCATGGTGCAGCAGGAGCAGGGGCGCGTGGCCTCGCACGCGGCGGCGTACGCGGGCGGCATCATCGGCAGCATGCTGCTGTTGGCCGGCGCGGTGCTCGCGGTGCGCGCGGGCGGCGCCAGCGTGGGCTGGGGCTTCCAGTTCCAGGAGCCGCTCTTCGTCGCGGCGGTGAGCGCGGTGCTGGTGGCCTTCGCGCTCAACCTCTTCGGCGTCTTCAACGTGGGCATGGACGGCACGGCGCTCGCGGGCAAGGTGGACCAGAGCCACGGGCTGATGCACAGCGCGGGCGAGGGTGTGCTCGCAGTGGTGCTGGCCACGCCCTGCTCGGCGCCGCTGCTGGGCACGGCGGTGGGCTTCGCCTTCGCGGCGGGCCCGCTCACGGTGCTGGCCGTCTTCACCGCGCTGGGCCTGGGCCTGGCACTGCCGTTCTGCGTGCTGGTGCTGGTGCCGGGACTGGCGAAGAAGCTGCCGAAGCCGGGCGCGTGGATGGAGCGCTTCAAGCAGGTGCTCGGCTTCGCGCTGCTGGCCACCACGGTGTGGCTGGTATGGGTGATGGGCGGGCTGGCCGGCGTGGACGGCATGGCGCGGCTGTTGGCCTTCCTCGTCGCGGTGGGCCTGGGCACGTGGGTGTACGGCCAGTCGCAATCGCAGGAGGGTGGGCGCAGGTTCGCCAGTCTGGCGGTGGCGGCGCTGGTGCTGGTGGGCGCGGGCGTGGCGTCGCTGCGCTTCGACGGGCTGGCCCCCGAGGCCCGCGCGTCCTCCACGGTGGCCCGGACGCAGCCGTGGGACGCGGCGGCCGTCACGGCGGCGCTGGAGGCCGGGCAGCCGGTGTTCATCGACTTCACCGCCGACTGGTGCCTCACCTGCAAGTTCAACGAGCGCACTGTGCTGTCGCGTGACGAGGTGCGGGCTGCCTTCACCGAGCACCAGGTCGCCTTCTTCGTGGCCGACTGGACGCGCCGGGATGCGCGCATCACCGCCAAGCTGGCCGAGCACGGCCGGGCCGGCGTGCCCATGTACCTGGTGCTGAGCCCCGGCGCTCCGGACAGGCCGGAGGTGCTGCCGGAGTTGCTCACCGCGGACCTGGTGGTGGACGCGGTGAAGCGCGCTGCGGAGTGCTCGCCCGCGCGTCGCAAGAGTGGTTCCAACATCGTCTGTGCCGTCGGGTTCCCACGGCCTTGAAGTGTGGCTGTCGTTGGTATTCCGCTGTCCCATGCAGAGGAGGAACGCCATGAAGCAGGTCTTCACCGCACTCTCGCTCGGCGCGCTGTTCCTGGGCGCCCCCGCGTTCGCTGACGCCGAAGTGGGCAAGGCCGCCCCGGCCTTCACGCTGAAGGACGAGACGGGCAAGGAGCACTCGCTGGCGCAGTACAAGGGCAAGGTGGTGGTGCTCGAGTGGACCAACCCCGAGTGCCCCTTCGTGCAGCGGCACTACTCGGCCGACACCATGGCCAACACGCTGAAGGGCTTCGACGCGAAGAAGGTGGTGTGGCTGGCGGTGGACTCCACGGCGCACAACACGCCGGACAAGTCCGCGGCCTGGAAGAAGACGGAGGGCTTCAGCTACCCGGTGCTCCAGGACGCCAGCGGCACGGTGGGCAAGTCCTTCGGCGCGAAGACGACGCCGCACATGTACGTCATCGACGAGCAGGGCGTCGTTCGTTACGCGGGCGCCATCGACGATGACCCGCGCGGCAAGAATGACAAGAAGGTCAACCACGTGAAGGCGGCGGTGGATGCGCTGCTCGGTGGCAAGCCGGTGCCCACCGGCACCAGCACGCCGTACGGCTGCTCCGTGAAGTACAAGAGCAGCTAGGTTGCATCCCCTCGTGGGATGATGCCCGGAGGCCCTCGTTCCCGAGTGGACGGGGGCCTTCTGCTTTTCGCGGTGGAGGGACGCATGAGTACGTGGAGCATCCGCAAGGCGGGCGCGGCCGATATCGAGGACGTCATCCGGCTGCGGCGCGAGTTGATGAGCATCTTCGGCGGTTTGACGGAGGCGAACGCCGCGGCGTGGGAAGCGGCCACCCGGCGCTACCTGCGGACGGCGCTGCCCGAGGGGCGGTTCCACGTGTGGCTCGCCTCCGTGGAAGGCGAGGCCGTGGCGTGCAGCGGGCTGTCCCCCTTCGAGCGGCCTCCGGCGGCGAACCACCTGAGCGGGCTGGAGGGGTACATCCTCAACATGTACACCGCGCCCGCGTGGCGGGGCCGGGGCCTGTCGCGCGCGCTGATGAAGGAGTTGATGGCCTTCGCGCGCGAGGCGGGCATGGGACGGCTGTGGCTTCATGCCTCGGAGGACGGCCGGCCGCTGTACGACAAGCTCGGCTTCGCGCCCAACCCGATGGCCCTCGAGTGGAAGCCCGGGGAGTCGTAGCCCGGGTTGCTAGGCGTGCTGTTCCCGGGGTGGCACTTCCCGCCGGTGCTGCCCTCGTGAGGGCGGCGCCGTCGTGGGCCCCTTCTCCGCGCGGCCGGCCTCGCGGGGAATCGTGAGGAGCGCGCACAGGGCACCCACGAAGCACAGCCCCGCGGACACCCAGAGCGCGCGCCGGGTGCCTTCGAGGAAGTCCGTGCCGATGCTCCCGCTCAGCCCGCCCAGCAGCGGCAGCAGCGCCACCGCGAGCAGGCCGGCGATGCGCGCCACTGCGTTGTTCACTCCGGAGGCGATGCCCGCGTAGCGGTCCTCCACCGCGCCGAGCACCACGGCGGTGAGCGGGCCCACGGTGATGGCCAGCCCCAGCCCCAGCACGATGACTCCGGGAAGCACTGTGCTCACGTAGCTTCCTCCCTGCCGCATGAGCGTGAGGAGCGCCAGTCCCACGCCCGCCAGCACCGGCCCCACCGTCATCAACGGACGCGCGCCGATGCGGCCCGCGAGCCGGCCCACCACGGGCGACAGCGCGAGCATCAGCAGCGTAATCGGCAGCAGCGCTGCCCCGGCCGCGAGCGCCGAGTACCCGAGTTGCTGCTGTAGCGCGAGCACCACCAGGAAGATGGCGCCGCCCAGCGCGAAGTACACCGCGAGCGTGGTGAGGTTCGCTCCGGAAAACGTCCGCGAGTGGAAGAGGGTGAGCGGCAGCATCGGATGACGCTGCCGTGCCTCCACGAAGACGAAGGCGACCAGCAGCGCGGTGCCGCCCACGGCCGCGAGGATGGCGGGCGCATTCCAACCATGGGCCGGGCCCTCGATGAGGGCGTAGATGACGCCGCCCAGGCCGAGCGCCGCCGTGGTCGAACCGGCGAAGTCCAGCCGGTGCGCATCCCCCGTCGGCGCGTCGTTCGGCACGTGGCGCAGCGCCACCCAGACGGCGAGCGCCCCCACGGGCACGTTGAGGAAGAAGACCATGCGCCACGAGCCCGCATCCACCAGCCAGCCGCCGAGCAGCGGTCCCACCGCCGTGGTGACGCCGGACAGCCCCGCCCAGGCGGACACGGCGCGCTGGCGGTCCGCCTCCGCGAAGGAGGTGCGCAGCAGCGCGAGGCTCGCGGGCACGAGCAGCGCGGCCCCCACCCCCTGCGCGGCGCGGAACAGCGCGAGCGTCCAGACTCCCGGCGCCAGGCCGCAGAGCACCGACATCGCGGCGAACGCCACCAGGCCCACGAGGAAGACGCGGCGCTGCCCCCACGCATCCCCCAGCGCGCCTCCCGTGAGCACCCACGCGCCGAGCGTGAGCAGGTATGCGTCCACCGCCCACTGGAGGCCCGACATGCCCCCTCCCAATTCGCGGCCGATGGCCGGCAGGGCCACGTTGACGGCGGTGCCATCGAGGAAGGCCATGCCGCTGCCGAGCACACTGGCGAGCAGCACGCCGCGGCCCTGCTTGCTCGCATAGGCCACGGAGGAGGGAGGAGCCGGAGTGTCGGGGGCCATATGGCTCTAGCGTGGAGACGGGGCCACGGACACGCCATGCCTGGAGTCACCGGCGCGGTGGGATTCAGGGCATGCACGGGGGCACGCGCACGACTGCCCGGGCGCTGGGGATGTGGCGCGCTCCCGGCGTGCGTACGGTGTGGAGACGGAGGTGGACCATGGCGGAGACGTGCGACCACGTGGAAGCGGCGGGAGACCCGGAGCCCCGGACGCCGCAGGGCTGCGAGGAGTGCCTGAAGATGGGCGACGACTGGGTGCACCTGCGTCGCTGCCTGTCCTGCGGCCACATCGGCTGCTGTGACGACTCCAGGAACAAGCACGCGACGAAGCACTTCCACCAGACGAAGCACCCCGTCATCCAGTCCTTCCAGCCGGGAGAGGACTGGCTGTGGTGCTTCGTGGACGAGCTCTTCCTGGAGAGCCGGCCCCCGCACGAGCACGAGGCGCGCACGTAACCAGTTACGGACACCCGGCACCCCGGGACATTGTCACGGGGCCGGGGCTGCCTTCTGGTGGGCGCGTTCATCCCTCACGAGGAGGCAGGCATGGCAGGCACGATTCTGGTGACCGGCTCCACGGGCACCATCGGCGGCGAAGTGGCGCGGCAGCTCATCGCGGCGGGCATCCGGCCCCGACTCCTGGTGAGAGACCCGGCGAAGGCCCGCGAGTTCGAGGGCAAGGCGGACATCGTGAAGGGGGACCTCGGCGACGCCGCCTCGCTGGAGCGTGCGATGCGGGGTGTGGAGAAGTTGTTCCTCGTCGGGTCTGGCGTGGATGGGCAGGCGCTGGAGGCGAAGGCGATCGACGCCGCGAAGAAAGCGGGCGTGAAGCACGTGGTGAAGCTGTCGTTGCTCGGCGCGCAGGAGGAGGCGATTACCTTCGCCCGCTGGCACCGTCCCGTGGAGAAGCAGCTGGAGGCGTCCGGTCTGGCGTGGACGTTCCTGCGGCCCGTCAACTTCATGAGCAACATGCTCGGCAACATCGGCAGCATCAAAGGACAGGGGGCCTTCTACCAGCCCACGGGCGAGGGGAAGACGTCGGTCATCGACCCAGCGGACGTCGGCGCGGTGGCGGTGAAGGCGCTCACCGAGCCGGGCCACGAGGGCAAGGCGTACCCGCTGACCGGACCCGAGGCCCTGTCCGGCGCGGAGCAGGCGGCGGTGTTGACGAAGGCGCTCGGGCGCGAGGTGAAGTTCGTGGACGTGCCGCCCGACGCCGCGAAGCAGGCCATGGTGGGCACAGGCATGCCGGCCGCCTACGTGGACGCGCTGCTGGATTTACTCGCGGCGATGAAGGTGGGCAGGACGGCCACGGTGACGGACTCCGTGCAGAAGGTGACGGGCCGCAAGCCGGGGACGTTCGCCGACTGGGCACGGAGGCACGCGGCCGCGTTCAAGTGACGCGGGCTCAGCGTGTGGGCACGGAGAGCCGGAAGCGGCGCACGAGGTCCTCGTCGCTTCCGTCTCCCCCGGTTACTCCGTCGACGCCGAGGGTCGACACCTCGGCGTGTCCGTCCTCTGCGATGGAGAACGCATAGGGATTGCCCCACGGGTCCACCGGAAGCTTCTCCAGGACGCCCGCTTCGACGAGGGCCTGCAGCCCTTCTTCCCTGCTCGGGAGTCGGCCTGTCCGCTGAACGTAGAGCTCGAAGGCCTTCTCGAGGTTGAGGAGGTCCAGACGGGCACGGTCCTGCCTCGAGCACCCCTCCATCACCCAATGGGCGATGGGAGTCGATAGCAGCAGCAGCCCCAGGATGACGAGGGCGATGAAGAGAAGCGCCTTGGCGGCTTCTTGGAGGGCGTGGCTCAACGAGCGTCTGGGCATTGCGGTGGGTCATCACCGCTCATTCAAGCCCCGTGCCCCTCATGCTCCGGTGCGGCGCTCTCCAGGACTGTCGACGGAGTCCGCCAGAGTGACAGTGCCGTCGACCGAGCACGTGTCATCCTGACGTCCTGCCCGCCCTGGACCGGAGCCACTGTTCCTTCGCTCACGCGGCCACGGGCTCCACGCGCGGGCGGGTGCGTGCGGAGAGCTTCTTCCGGCCGCCGCCCTTGCGGAGGATGTCGAGCGTCACCTCCTCGTCCGTGGCCAGTGCCATCAGGCGCTGCAGGTCATCCACGCTGCCCACCGTCTTGCGGTTGATGGCCAGCAGCAGGTCGTCCACCTTGAGCCCGGCGTCGTGGGCCGGGGTGCCGTCCTGCACCTTGAGCACCTTCACCGCACGAGGTTGGCCCGTGTCCTGTGCCAGCCGCGTGTCCAGGTTCACCGCCGTGGCGGCGATGCCGAGGAAGCGCCGCTCCACCTTGCCGCGCTGGATGAGCAGGCTGGCCACCCATGCGGCCGTGGCCGCGCCCACCGCGAAGCCGATGCCCTGCGCATACGGCAGCACCAGCGTGTTGAGCCCCACCACCTGCCCGCGCGTGTTGATGAGCGGCCCGCCCGAGTTGCCCGGGTTGATGGCGGCGTCCGTCTGGAGCATGCCTTCCAGCACGACGCCGTTGGGCAGCGTGAGGCTGCGGTTGATGGCGCTCACCACGCCCATGGACACCGACTGCTCCAGCCGGAACGGGTTGCCAATCGCCATCACGAGCTGGCCCACGCGCACGGACCGCGGGTCGGCCAGCGGCAGGGTGGGGAAGTCGGTGCCCTCGGCGCGGACCACCGCGAGGTCCGTGGGGGCGTCTCCTCCCACGAGCGTGCCTCGGAGTTCCTCGCCGTTGGAGAGCTGCACGGTGAGGCCGCGCGGGTTGCGCATCACCACGTGGCGGTTGGTGAGGACGTAGCCGTCCGGCGTGAGGAAGAGGCCGGTGCCGTGGCCTCGCGAGTGCTCCACGCCCACCACGGCGGGCGAGGCACGCTCCACGAGGGACTCCAGGTCATCGGAGAACTGTTGCAGGAGTTTCATCGTGTCGTCCCTTCCTTCACGTCAGGAGCGCTTGCCCACGGTGATGGGCACCTCGCGCAGTTCGCCGGCTCGCAGCACGCGGGCCTGGACGGTGGTGCCCACCTTCTCGTCGCCCAGGTAGCCGAGCAGGTCCTCCACGCGGTGCAGCGACTGGCCACCCAGGCTCACCAGCACGTCGCCGAGCAGCAGGCCCGCCTTCTGCGCGGGGCCGTCCGGGTCCACGGAGAGGAAGACGAGGCCCGCCTCGCTGCCGGCGCGCTCCACCAGGTGCTGCGGAATGCGCACGGGGTACGCGCCCACGCCGAGGTAGCCCCGGCGCACACCCCCGTGCTCCTTCAGCGCGGCCGTCACGCGGGTGAGCGTGTCACCGGGGATGACGACGGCGGCCGTGCGCGAGAAGGCCGCGGTGAGCAGGCCCACGAGACGGCCCTGCGTGTCCACCAGCGCGCCGCCGGAGAAGCCGGGCGGGAGGTCCGCGTCGGTTTCGAGGTAGCGGTCCACGCGGCCACCGGCGTGGGTGCGCCAGCCCTCGCCGTGGGTGCTGACCATGCCGAGCGTGGCGCGCGCGGTGCGGCCCGGACGGGCCACGGTGACGACGAGGTGGCCGACCTTCACCTCGTCGAGCGGTGCCGGGGGGAGTGGGGTGAGGCTGGAGGCGTCGGCCTTGAGGAGGGCGAGGTCGGTGCTGGCGTCGCGGCCGATGAGCTCGGCGGAGACGGTGCTGCCGTCAGCGAGGCCAATCTGGATGTGGCCCTCGTGCTCGACGGCGTGGCTGGTGGTGACGATGTGGCCCTCGGTGCCCCAGACGATGCCCGAGGCCCCGCGACGGCGGCGCGCCTCGACGCGGACGATGCTGGGGGCGACGCGCTCGACGACGGAGGCGAGGGACTGCGAGAGGGACTGGAGGTCGGTGGACATGACGGATTCCTTTCGAGGCTGAAGGTAAAGACCTCGAAAAGGCGCCACATCGGCGGACCGGGCAGGGGGCGGAGCTACCCGTTCGGGTAGGCCGGCTGGCCATCTGGGGGAGGGGACTGGTGGTTCGGGTGGGGTCAGCCCGCCTTGCGGAAGCGCTCGTATGAGAGTGACCTCGGAGGTCAGAGCCGCCGTGTCAGGGGCTGCCTATACTGTCGTGTGGAAGCAGTACGTGGCAGGTAGGCGGGTTGGCTGGGGACGTCGCCGCACATGAAGGGAGGGCGTGGAGGCATGGAGCGTCAGGTGGAGGCACTGAAGGAGCTGGGACGACGGCTGTCGCGGCGAAGGAGGGAGTCGGGGCTCGATATCGACGCCCTGGCTGCTCGCACGGCAGTTCCCGCTCGACTCATCGAATGCTTCGAGCAGGGGCAGGGAGCGCTGGGCGCGGGGGCACTCACGCGGCTCGCGAGTGCCCTCGGGGTCGCGCCCACGGCGTTCCTGCACACCTCGGCTCCCCAGGAGAGGGCGCCAGTCGAGCCCGGGGTCCTCTTGAAGGGCCGCTCCGTGGGCGCCTCCCTGTCCTCCAAGGACCGCGAGGCGCTCGCGAGGGGACTCCAGAAGGCCCAGGCGTTCTCGTTGCTCGGAGATCTTCTGCGCGTAGAACGGCTCGCGGAAGGCTTCCACCCGAAGTCCGCGCCCACGAGGAACGCGCACCGCGCCGGTTACGCGAGCGCGCTCCAGGTGCGTGCCCTGCTCCCCGAGCGCCAGGGGCCCCTGCGCGGACTGGCGCGACTGGTGGAGGGCCGCTTCGACATCCTCGTTCTGCGGCACCCCTTCGAGCAGTCCTCGGTGCTCGGTGCGAGCTGCCGCTCCGGGCGAGCACGCCTGATTGTCATCAGCACTCGCATCGAGCGCGAGCCCGTGTACCGCTTCGTCCTCGCGCACGAATTGGCCCATCAACTGCTCGACCTCTCCGACAGCGGCGTCACCACGGACGAGGGACGCTTCGAGACCTCGGGCTTCTGGATGGAGAACCCGCCGGAAGAGAAGCGGGCCAACGCCTTCGCGGCCATGCTGCTCGCACCCGAGGAGGCGGTGCGGCGGGAGCTGGGGCCTGCGAAGGCAGTGGGATACGGTCTCTCGGAGGCGAAGGCGCTGGTCACCCGGGCCCGGACTCGCTTCGGTCTCAGCTTCCCGGCCATGGCCTGGCACCTCTACAACCTCCGTTACTTCCGCTCCGCGGAGACCGTCGAAGCCCTGCTGACCACGCCGGATGAAGCACCGCTCACGGGCTTCGAGGAAGAGTCCCGCTTCGACGGCCTGGAGCGCAGGACGCTGGAGGCCCACTCCCGGGACATCATCTCCGCAAGCCGTGCACGAGAGTTGCTTGGTGGCTCCCTGGAGGAGCGCTCTCTGCATGATGCGGTACGTGGTGGATACGGACATCCTGGCCAACATCCAGCGAGCGGGTCACGCGGGGACCCTGGGAGGGCTGGGCCCGCTTCCCGTCGTCATCACTGACACGGTCTGGGACGAGCTGACGGTCAACGCCCGGTTGAACGGTGCCGCGCCCAGGTTGGTGAAGGAAGCCGATGACATGCTGCGCGCCATCGCGGGCGCGCCCATGATGCTGACACCGCAGAGTCCCGAGGCGCGGACGCTCGTCCAGCTTCAGCTTCCACCGCCGACCGAGGGACTCGGTGAGCACTCGGTCATCGCCTACGCCTTTCACCACGGGGACGTGACGGCCGTCCTCAATGACCGCAGGGCGCTCCATCGCGGCATCGAGGAGCTCCACGGCCGTGTCGTCTCGTGGCATGGCTTCCTGGACGTGCTGCGCGTCGGACATGGCCTGACGAAGCGGGCCTCGGACGAGCTGTCCTCCTGGTACTGCGCCCGTTTCGTTCCCCAGCGCGCGCCCATCTGGTGGTAGCCGGGCCCGGCCGCCAGACAGCCAGGCGGGCGATGCCTCCTCCTCCCGTCCCGTGGCTCGCACCGTGCGAGGGCATTCCTAGCTTGTCCAGGGTCCATCCCGATTCCGCGAAACACCATCCTGGAACCGAACGCGAGGTGAGCCCATGGAACAGACGCGCGAGAACACGACGAAGCCGGCGCATGGAGTCGCTCCGGGAGACCGCCAGGAGTTCGAGTCCCTGCTGAAGGACTACGACGTGGCCCTCCTCACCACGCGCGGCAGCGACGGGCACTTCCACACGCGGCCCATGGCCCTGTCCAGGAAGCGCAAGTCCGGCTCCGAAATCTGGTTCGCCACCTGGGTGGACACGCAGAAGGTGCAGGACCTGGAGACGGACCCGCACTGCTCGCTCGCCTTCCACTCGACCGAGAACAGCGCCACGTATCTCTCCGTGTCGGGCACCGTGGAAATCGTCCGCGACCGGCAGGTCATCCACGAATTGTGGGAGGCGGACTGGAAGCCGTGGTTCCCCAAGGGCCCCGACGAGGGCGACATCGCCCTGCTGCGCTTCGTCCCCGAGCACGCCGAGTACGTCCACCCCGCGGGAGGCAAGCTCCAGGTCCTCTTCAGCACCGCCAAGGCCCTGGTGACGAAGCAGCGCCCCGAGCTTGCGCCAAAGAAGGAGCTGGACCTGCAACACTAACCCCGTTCGAGCAGCGCCCCTCCCGGGCCGAACCCGAGCGTGAGGCACAGCACGCGCGGGTTGTCCGCGAGCCGCGTGTCGTATCGCGCGGCCTCCGCGGCCAGCTCCGCGTCGTTGAGCACCAGCACCGTGCCGCCGCGCTCCGGGCCCGTGAGTCCGGCAGCGTGAAGCACGTCTGCCACCAGCGGCGCGTGTCCTTCCCAGCCGTAGGTGCAGCCTCCAGGCATCAGCGCGGCATCGAGCGGGCACGGGAGCGCGAGGCACAGCGCGTCCAGAGGCACTGCCTGCTCCACGAAGGTGTGCAGGGCGTCTCCGATGAAGCGCACCGCCGCGCGCACGTGGTGTCCGTCCTCCGGGCGCGGCGTGCCGATGAGGCGGAACGGCACCGCGGCGGTGTCTCGCTCGAAGACGCGCTGGCCGCTGGGGCTCGCGCACTTGATGCTGGTCTGCCCCACGTCGATGGCCACCGGGCTCGCCAGTCGCAGCGGCTCCAGCAAACGCAGGCCCGCGCGCGCGGCGGCGAAGCGCGGGTCCTCGGCGACGTACACGGGAAAGGGAAGCGCCGCCGTGGCCTCCTCCACCAGCTCCGCGAAGCCTTCGAGACACGCCAGCCCGCCGCAGAGCCACACTGCGTCCGCGTCATGCCGGGGCACCAGCTCCGCCAGCGCTCCGGCGAGCACGGGGAGCAGGTGGAAGGCAATCATCGACTCGGGAACGCCCTCGCTCCGGTCCCTCTCCACCCGCGCGGCGCCGAGCAGCTCCCACAGCTCGTGTCCGAGCACCGGGAGGTTCCACACCTCCAGCGACGTCACACCCTCGGGCACATGGCGCCGGACGTCCCAGCCGTGCGGGCTCCGGCTCATGCCGCGAGCCCGGCGATGCGCTCGGCGGCTTCCTTCGCTCCGTCGCGCGCCTGGTAGGTGGCGGAGATGGCGGCCAGCTTCTGGCGCAGCGGCGTGCCGGGCTCCAGGAGCTGGCGGAGCGCGGCGCGGCACGCCTCCACCGTGAGCGTGCGCGGCTCCAGCGCGAGCCCCGCGCCCGACTTCGTGAGGAAGTGCGCCTGGATGGGCTGGTCGTTGCAGATGGGCAACAGCAGCAGCGGCACTCCCGCGGTCATCGCCTCCATCACCGAGTTGGCGCCCCCATGCGAGACGAAGGCCGAGGCTCGCGGCAGGAGCTGTCGCTGCGGCACGTACGGCACGGCGACGACGTCCCCGGGCAGCGAGCGGGAGAACTCCGTGTCGGCCAGCTCGCCCGCGCTGAGCACCAGCGTGACGCCGAGCGGGGCGGCGGCCTCGGCGATGGTGCGGAACAGCTCCGGCTGCCACGAAATCTGGCTGCCGAAGGACACGTACACCACCGGCTTCGCGCCCAGGCGCTCCCAGGGGAAGTCCACCTCGTCACCTCGCTCGGTGAGTGGAGTCGAGGGGCCGACGAGGTGTGTGGCGGGTGGCACTCCGGCATCGGAGCCGAGGAAGGCCTCGGTGGAGAAGATGACGTTGAGGCGCGGCGAGAGGCACTCGCAGTTGCGGAAGCGCGCGTCGAAGCCGTGCCGGGCGAACAGCGCCTGCCGCTCCGGCGCCAGCGCGCGCACGTTGCGCTTGAGGCCGTAGTCCAGGGGCGGCTCCAGCAGCGAGAGCGCCGACGACACGCCGGCCCACGGAATGCCCAGCTCGTGCGCGGCGAGCACGGCGGCGTACTGCATCCCATCCAGCGCCATGAGGTCCGGGCGGAAGTCGCGGACCACCCTTCGCACGGGCTCGAGCAGCGCGGGCACCGCGTCGATGAGCAGGCCGCGAATCCACTTTCCCAGCGCCACCTCGTCGAGGACGAGCCGTGCCAGGGCCTCTCCGCCCGTCTCGATTGCGGGGGCCGGGGCTTCGGGATGGGGCAGGTGGAGGACCTCCACGCCGAGTCGGGCGAGCTGGGGCGCGGGCTCGGGGATGCAGAGCCAGCCCACGGTGTGCCCCAGGCGGCGCAGCCACTGCGCCACGCCAATCATCGGGTTGAGGTGGCCCTTCTCGGGCGAGGTGGCAATCAGGATTCGGGACATGGGGAGCTAGAGGCGCAGTGCGCGTGGAGCATGGCGAGGGAGACGAGCCGCATCAACAGCCGGTCCATCCCGCTGGCCTCGGGAGCGTCGGGTGACAGACGGGTGTAGCGCTCCAGGAAGGCGAGCGCCGCGGCGGAGTCGATGACCTCCAGCGGCTCCAGCCGCGAGGGCGAGAGCCACGCGCGGTACAGCTCCAGCCAGCGCTCTCGCACGGGGCTGGACAGGGCCGTGTGCGCGTAGCGCGGCGTCTTGCGCGCGAGGCGCACTTCGTCGGGGACGAGCCCGCGCACGGCCTGGCGGAAGAGCCACTTGCCGACACCGTCGCGCACGAGCACGGACACGGGCAGTGCCAGCGCCACCTTCATGAAGTCCTCGTCGAGATACGGCGTGAGCACGGTGAGGCCGTGGGCCCTTGCACCTCTCACCTCGGGAGGGAGCACCAGCTCTCGCAGGACCCAGGACGCATAGCGGACCTCTTCCGGGCGGTGCACGTCCTCGGGAACCAGGCCCCAGGGGGCACGGTCCGCGTCGTGATTCGCCCCCAGGTCGTCCACGGCGGAGGGCCGCAGCACTTCGCGGGCGAGACGCCGGTCCTCGTCCACGCGCGCCCGTGCTCCGGCGAGCGCTTCCGGATTGCCCAGCAGCACCTCGTCCGCGCCCGCGCCACTCAGCATCACCGAGGCTCCGTGTCTCCGGGCCTCCGCATAGAAGGCGAAGCTCGCCACCGCGCGGGCATTGATGAGGGGCGTTTCATTGCTCAGGACGGCGGGCTCGAACAGGTCCGGCAGCACGGCGTCGGGGATGGGCGCATCGACGCACTCCACACCCGCCACCCGGGCCACCGCCTTCGCGTGCTGCCGCTCCACCGCATCGGCGAAGTGGACATCCATGGTCCACGCGCGCACCTGTCCGGGCGCCGCGCGCGCGGCCAGCAGGCACAGGGCCGCGCTGTCCACGCCGCCGCTCAGGCTCACGTCGCGCGCCCCTTCCGCGACGCGATGACTCACGGTGCCGGCAAGGGCGGAGAGCAGGCGCTCGGCGAGCCGGTCTTCATCCTCGGTGGGCACCGCCGCACGCCGCATCCGAGGCAGCATCACCGGCATCCGCCCCACATCCTGGAACAGGCTCTCCTCCGGGGGCAGCCCGTGCCGCAGGAACGTGGCCACGGCCTCCGGGTCCAGTCCCTCCGGCGCGAGGCGCCACACGGACTCCGCCGTGGGCGCGTCTTCCCGAGGCAGGTAGCGGGGCAGGGTGGCAAGCGGACCGCTGGGAGCGTGGGACACGCGGTGACTGTGACAAGCGCGGGAGGCCCGGGCAACCCCGCTATAGTCGCGGGCGTGCGCTACGAGCTCCACGACGGCCGCATCCTCACCTGGTCCCTGGAGTCGCACGTCACCACGCACTGCAACCTGCGCTGCGTGCAGTGCTGCCCGCTCTCGCCCCACCTGCCCACCTGGGCCGTGGCGCCGTCCGCGCTCGGTGACGATTTGCGCCGGCTGGCCCGCGTCCTCCACCCCAACATCTTCAAGCTCACCGGCGGTGAGCCCTTCCTCCACCCGGACCTTCCCGCCGTGCTCGACGCCGTGCGCGACTCCGGCATCTGCGAGCAGGTGTCCATCACCACCAACGGCTTCCTCGCCCAGAGCGCGCCTGACGCCGTCTACGAGCGGCTGGACCGGATGACGCTGTCCGTCTACTCCTCCGCGCCGCTGCCGGAGCGCTCCATTCAACGCATCACCGAGCGTTGCGAGCAGCATGGCGTCCACCTCTCGGTGAAGAGCATCGACGCCTTCCAGGAACTGACGCCCGACGCGCCGCACACCTCGGACTCCGCCGTGCGCGCCGTGTACGAGCGCTGCTGGCTCAAGGTCCGCTGTCACCTCGTGCACGCCGGCCGCTTCTACGCCTGCACGCGTCCTCCGCACGTGGCCACGGTGCTTGGCGCGCGGTATCCGGAGATGCCCTCGCTGGCCGAGGTGGACGGCGTACCGCTGGATGCGCCGGACCTGTTGGAGCGGATGCTCGGCTACCTCGAGCGCGACACGCCGCTGGAGACCTGCCGCTACTGCCTGGGCGCCAGTGGTGAGTGGCGGCCTCACGCACAGTTGCCGCGCGCCCGCGTCTGAGGCTCAGCGCGCGGCCGCTGCTCTCACGGGTGCTGCTTCGGCGCTCACCGGCAGCTCCACGGTGAAGGTCGAGCCCTCGCCGTGCTCGCTCTCCACCCGTACGCTTCCTCCGAGCGCCTCTACCAGCGTGCGGGTGATGTAGAGCCCCAGCCCCAGGCCGCCGTAGTGGCGCTCGGACACGGCGCGCTCGAAGCGGCCGAAGATGCGCGGCAGGTGCTCCGGAGCAATGCCGATGCCCTCGTCGCGCACCGTCAGCCGGGCCCCGCTCCCGCTCGGCTCCACGCGCACGTGGACGGGCCTGCCGCTGCCGTACTTCACCGCGTTGTCCACCAGGTTGGTGATGACCTGCTCCAGCCGGAGGCGGTCCCACCGCCCCGTGAGGAGCGCGTCGACGCCCTCGAAGTGGAGCGTGGAGCCGGCGCGGGCCGCCTGCGCCTCGTAGCGGGCCAGCACCTCTCGCACGAGCGGCACCAGGTCCACGTCCTCCAGCTCCAGCGTGAGCCGGCCCGCGGTGATGCGCGACACGTCCAGCAGGTCGCCCACCAGCTCCGACAGCTTCTTTATCTGGCGCGCGCCGACCTCCACGTAGCTCTCCACCACGCGCCTGGGCACGGCCTCCGGGTGGCGGGCCAGCTCCCTCGCGAGCGCCTGCAGCTTCAGGCTCAGCGGGGTGAGCGGCGTCTTCAATTCGTGGCTGGCGATGGACAGGAACTCGTCGCGCAGGCGCACGGCCTCCTGGGCCTCGCGGTACAGGCGCGCGTTCTCCATGGAGAGCGCGGCCCGGTGCGCCAGCTCCCTGCCGAAGGACAGGTCCGCCTCCGTGTAGCGCCGGCCGGAGTGCGAAGTGAAGAAGGTGAGCACCCCCAGCGTCCGCCCGCGCGTCACCAGCGGCACGGAGATGAGCGAGACGAGGCCGGTGGCCACCATCACCCGGGCATGCTCCTCGTCGTGCGCGCTCTCGCGGAGGCGCTCGGGCGTCATGCCATCGACGAGGATGGCTTCTCCCCGCAGGAGGGCCTCGGTGGGGGGATGGTGGCGGTTGCCCTCGGGGAGGAGCTGGAAGCGCTGGACGTCGCGCGCCAGGTCCGCGTCCTCCGGGAGGGCGTGGGCCACCTCCATCCGGCGGAACGTCCCATCCGGCTCCGCCAGGTCGACGAAGCACCAGTCCGCCAGCGTGGGCACCACCAGCTTCGCCATGTTGCGCAGGGTGGCTTCGTAGTCCAGGGACGCGGACAGCGCCGCGCTGGCCTCGGCGAGCACCCGCGCCCGGGCCTCGGCGTGCCGCAGCTCGGTGGCCAGCGACTCCGCCTGCTGGCGGGCCTTCACCAGGTCCGTCACGTCGAAGCCGAACCCGGCGAGGCCGTCAATCCGACCCTGCTCGTTCCGCGTGGGCTGGTAGACGAGGTTGAGGAAGGCCTCCCGCGGCGGGCCGTCCGGCGGTGTGAAGCGCACGGGCAGCGCCGGGCCGATGAAGGGCTCGCCGGTGGTGTAGACCCGGTCCAGCACGGCGACGAGGCCCTGGGGCTCCGCCTCCGGCACCACCTCCCGGACCGGCCTTCCCATCACCGGCTGGCGGCCCAGCAGCGCGTCGTTCAGGGCATTGGAGAAGGTGTAGACGTGCTGGGGCCCCCGGGTGAAGACGATGTTCACCGGGGCATGCATGAAGAGGGCGTGGAGCCGGGCCTGCTCGGTCTCCGAAGCGCGCCGGGCCGTGCGCTCGCGCTCCAGCAGTTCCAGGCGCGCCGTGTCTGCCTCGCGGTGCATCGCGTTCAGCTTCGTCATCAACACCGCGACGAGCGAGTAGAGGACCAGCGCAAGGCCGTTCCACGGCTGGAGCTTGATGGAATGGACCGGCGCCAGGAAGAAGTAGTCCGTCGCCGCGAGGGACAGCACCAGGGTGAGCAGTCCCGGTCCCCAGCCACCCCGCCAGCCGGAGAACATGATGGCGGCGAAGAAGAGCACGAAGGGGCTGGCGTCCATGTAGGGCCACAGCAGGCGCTGCACGAGGAGCGCGGTCAGGAACGCGAGCAGGGCCTCGCCGTAGTGGCGGGCCTGCAGGCGGCGCGGGCGCTCGGAGTCTCCGGACAGGAGCCGGAGCCCGGGCGCGGCGGGCACCGTGAGGCGGGGGGCGGCGGGCGGGAGCGCTGGCTGCGAGGGCGGAGGGGTGGACACGGAAACGGACTCCCTCACGGAGCGGAGACAAGAGCGTGGGCCCGGTCAGTCGCCATGGCCAGGTGCTCATCCAGGCGGGGTTCGGGAGGCCGGGACACCCTGGCCACTCGACGGCGCTGTTCGTTCATGACGGGTGTGTCCCCCGGAAGGTGGGCGAGTGTCTCCGGAGTAGCACGCTCGATGGGGGTGCGCGCTGCCTCCGGGGGCCGGTGTTGAGTGGCGTGCGGAGATGACTCAGCCGGCAAGCGGGCCTGTACGGAACGGCTGGGGCTTGGCTCCAGTGGCGAGCGTCGTGGGCTCGACGTGAGACACATCCAGTTGGAGCTCCATCCATCCCAGGTTGCGGAGCGCCGCGGTGAGTCGCTCGCACAGGGGGCCGACGTCCTGCTCCACCGCGTCGGCCAGTTCCAGCGTGAATCGCGCGCGCTGCACCTGGGACAGGCGGAAGGCGCGCAATGCATGGTGCTTGAACACCCAGGCCAGCGCCCATGCATCCACGGTTCGGCCGGAAGGCGTGAGGAAGTGACACGCGCCGCGCCCGCCGAAGCCCTCCAGCGTCCAGCCGTGGAAGCCACACGCGCACGCGTCCCGCCCCACCGTGCCCGCGTCTCCCGGAAGGTAGCGCAGCAGGGGCAGCACGCTGGGGCGCAGCCGCGTCACCACCACCTCGTCCATTCCCGGCTCCAGCCACACGTCGGGGGCGAAGACGTGGAAGCGGCCGGGGGCATCCTCGCGCAGGCACTCCCAGGCGAGCGGGCCCGTCTCCGTCGTCGCGTAGTAGTTGAGGACGGGCGCGGGCACCTTGCGCGCCAGCGTGGCGCGCAGCCCGGCGGGCAGGTGCTGCGCGGAGGTGAGAATCAGACGGGGCGTGGGCACGTCGTGCTGCTCCGCGAGCCAGCGCAGCCCCTCCGGGTCCGAGAAGAGCACCGCGGGGCGCACGCGGCACAGGCGCTCGCGGGCGTCGTCGCGCAGGGCGGACACGCGGTGCAGCGCGCCGTCATGGAAGATGGGCAGCCGCACCGAGTACTCCAGCCCGCCCGGCAGCGCGTCCAGCAACACCACGCGGGGACGCGGCGGCAGCACGGCGCCCGCGCGCGCCACGAGGAAGCGGAGCACCGCCCACATGTGCAGGCAGTCCCGCCTGTCGCGCACCACGCGCACCGGGGCGCCCGTGGAGCCGGAGCTCTTCACCACCACGCACGCGTCATGCTCGGCCGGCAGCGTGGGCACCGCGTCCCAGTGCCGCGCCAGCGTCTCCCGCTCCAGCGTGGGGAAGGCGCCCAGGTCCTCCAGTCGCTGGAGGTCTCCCGGGTGGAGCCCTTCCTCCTGGAGTCGCCGGACGTAATACGGAGACGCGAGCAGCGCGGTGCGCATTCCCTCCAGGCGGGCCTCCAGCAGGGCACGGGCCTCTGGCTCATCCGCCAGGGAGGCGAGGTGCGCGAGGTCCCCGGCGATGGCGCCGGCCCACGGAATGTGGGGCCGCTGGGTGGAGGTGTCCCGCCGGATGTGGGCGCGCGGGGCGACGCGCAGGTCCGCGGGGAAGGCCAGCGTCACTCGCGCCAGCCTCGCGCTTCGGACTCGCGCTGCTGCGCCTCACGGAGCAGTTGCTCGCGGCGCTCCGCCTCCTGCTTGCGTGCCTCCTCCGCGCGCTTCAACTCCTGCTGGGCCTTGCGGTAGTCGAGCTGGTCCAGGCGCTTCGCGGACTCCTTCGCGGACTCGTTCAGCACCAGCCCGCCCAGCGCGCGCACCCACTTGCGGAGGAACTCCTCCTGCCGGAAGGCATTCGAGCGCACCATCTCCGCCGTCAGCGGGGCGATGTCCTCGAAGAAGTGCCGGAGGACGGCCGTGGCCTCCGTGCCCTTCTTCAGCGCCTTCGCCGAGTCGTCCCGCAGCGCGGAGCCGGCCAGCAGGTGCGCGAGCATGACCACCTGCTCTCGCCAGAGCGGGTGGTGGGCGTACTGCTCCAGGTCCAACCAGTCCTGCCGCGAGGGCGGGCGCACGTTCGCCAGCCGGAAGGTGTCGCAGATGATGGCCACGGCCAACTCGTGGGGATACGGCGAGACGATGGGCGCCGCCGCGAGCTGCTTCCGAAGGGTCTGGATGTCGAAGAGCATCAGTTCTCCAGCAGGGCCCGGGCCAGGGCCGCGGCCGCGGGACCGAAGTCCGACAGCCACGTCACCACCACGAGACGGAAGCGCCGCTCCGCCAGCACCGGCGCCAGCACCTTGCGCGCCGCCTGGTCGTCCGGCAGCGCGAGGAACGCCACCACCATGCGGGAGCGCCGCACCGCCTCCACCAGCCGCTTCATGCTGTCGCCATCGGACACGTTCGACAGGAAGTCGCTGTCGGAGATGATGACGCGCATGGCGTCCGGCCGCTCCTTCGACAGGGAGTCCAGCAGCCCGAAGGGGTACTGCGTCCCTCCACCGATGTAGCCGAGCAGGAAGTCGCGCGCCGTCTCCTCGTCGTACATCCACGGCGATACCACGGGCGTGCCGTGCGAGTAGATGACGCCCTTCACCGTCGCCTTCTTGCGAAGCGCCGAGGCGGACAGCACCTGCGCCGCCAGCGTCATGGCGTTGAACTGCGTCGCCGGGTCGGGCATGGAGCCGCTGGTGTCCACGTAGATTTCGACGGAGGGCACCCCCAGGTCCGACGGCGGAGGCAGGTCCGCCTCCAGCTCCCGGCGCAGCGGCGACACCGCCGCGAGGTGGCCCTGGGAAATCACCGTCAGCGTCCAGTCGATGGCGGACGGGTCATCGCCGTACTCCCATGCTTCGGGCGTGGTGCGCAGGTACGGCTCCGGCTTCGACGGCGCGGACGGGAGCTTCAGGATGTGCTGGTCCACCAGTCGCTTGTAGTGCCGGCCCACCAGCGCTCGCTGGAGCTCTCCTCGTCCGCTGCCGGGCAGGTGGTGGGTGACGCGGCGGATGGTGGTCAGCGCGTCCTCCGGCGACGAGTCCCCGGACGTGCCCCGCAGCCAGCCGCGCTCCTTCGCCTCCTCCAGCGCGTCCTCCCAGCGCCCCGCGCCGTGGAGGGCCGCGTCGAGGTCGTCCACATCCGGCGTCGACACGTCGCCGCCCAGGGGCAGGCAGTACGTCAGCTCCTCGGGCTTGTCGATGTAGCGGATGAAGGTGGAGCAGAAGTAGAGGAACTGGAGGCGCGCGTCCGGCAGCGCGTAGAAGGTCTGCGCGAACATGCGGGCCTCGGCGCGCATGCCGGGGTAGCGCTTCTCCAGCGGCGCTTCCAGGACCGCGGGTGCCAGGAATCCCGGGGCCAGGCTCCACAGCTCCTCGTAGACGGCGAGGTAGAAGAAGAACAGCGGGGACGTGTCCGTGGTGCCCCGGATGCGCTGGAAGCCGCGGTACACGTCGGCCAGCTCCGTCGCGCGCGTGCGGCCCACCACCTCGTTCACCTGCAAGTCGTAGAAGAGGTTGGTGAGCGACTGCTTCAGCCCGGGGATGAGCCGCTGCTCCAGCACGCGCAGCTCCGCATCCCAGCCCAGCGTGTGCGGGAAGCGCGCGTGGTGGCCAATCTCGTGCGCCAGCACGGCGGTGAGGCTGTTCGCCGCGCGCATCTCGTGCAGCAATTCGAAGTGGACGAACACCTGGCGCGTCGCCAGGTCGATGTACGCGAGCGGCTCGTTCTGGTGGTCCGCATCCGGATGGAAGGGCACGTGCGGCTCGGGCGGGCTCAGGTGCACGCGCACGTCCCACACGTCCAGCGCGTCGCGCCAGCACGTGTCCACCTGCTCGGGCGTGAAGCGCGGCGGGCTCATGACGGCAGGAGCACCACCACGAACTGCGAGGTGAACATCGTGCCCGCGGCGCGCCAGTCATTGACGGTGGTGGCGTACCAGTCATCCACGCGCGGGTCGTTCCACGTCAGCCACCCCAGTGCCGGGGTCTGCTCGTGGGTGGGCTCCGGCGTCTCGCGGCAGCCCATGGCGCCCAGGCGCATCGGCGCGTCGCCCGTCAGCCACAGGCCCTGCGTGGCCGCCTCGCGGCCGCCGGTGGCCTGGCGGTGCCGGTCATGGACGCACAGCACCGTGGGGGACAGGAAGTGCAGGGCCCCGGGCAGGAAGCGGCTGTCCTCGGCGGCCAGGTGGACGAGGAAGGGTGTCGTCTTCTGGCCCAGCTTCGCCTGCGGCGGCTCCAGGGCCCGGGACGCGGTGTCGCGCAGCCGTGCCTCGATGTCCGCGAGCGAGGTGAGCCCCTCGCCCACGCGGCAGAAGATGCGCTGCATCCAGGGCGGCGCGGACTCCAGGTTCTCCCCCAGGTTCCACAGCTGCGCGAGCGCTCCGGCGCGCCCGGCCTCGGGGGCCTGCGCGAGCAGCCGGGGCAGCAGGTCCGACCACGCGAGGGTGAAGAAGTTCCGCCGGCCCGCGCTGGACGGGTAGAGGTAGCCCAGGCCGATGGCCTCCGCGCCCAGGCGCAGCCAGGTGCGCAGGAGCTTCTCGGACGCCTCCGGATTGGCGCCCGAGGTGGACAGGGCCTGGCCCAGCTTCGCCCCCGGGCCTTCGAGCAGCTCGCGCCACAGCGCGGGATTCCAGCGCACGAAGCGCCCGCGGGCATTGGCTTCCAGCTCGTCGACGAAGCTGCTCATGCCGGACCGCCTGGGTTCTCCTTCAGCCACGTCGCGTAGTTGCGGTAGCGGCTGTACATGGACTTGAGGTGGATGAGGTCCTCGTAGATGGGGCCGGACAGCTCCTGCTTCGTGAGCAGGCTGTTCATCAGGGTGGTGATGCCGGCGATGCGCTGCTCCGTGGTGGGCAGGTCCACGCCAGCCAGGCCCTGGTCCAGCTCGGTGCGCAGCCCGGCCACCTGGCGGCGGATGGGCTCGTGCGTCTCGTAGCGGAACATGGCCATGTCGAACATGTGGCGAATCCAGGCCACGCGGTCCTGGAGGAGCGTGCGGTGCCCCTTCACCTCGAAGAAGGCGCTGCGCGTGTTGGGCACCAGCTTCTCGTGCAGCACCCAGGGGGCAATCTGCCGGAAGTCCTCCAGCTCCACCGTGTCATGGCCGCGGAAGAAGGCCATCGCCTTCGCGAAGTGGAGGATGGTCTGGTACGCGCGCACGCTGACGCCGTTCTCCGTCTGCGTGCAGAGGTGCACCCGCTTGTCCAGCGGGCACTGCTCGTTGCACACCGCGGCCACCGACTGGCCGGCGAGCTTGAGCGTGTCCTTGTGCTTGAACTCGAAGCGCGGCGAGGCCATGCGGCAGAAGTCGAGCTGGCCGAGGAAGAAGGCGATGCGCTCCAGCACCGCCTTCGGCACCTCGACTTCGAGGATGGACGCGTAGGCGCGCTCCAGCTCGGTGGGGGTGAAGACGATTTCCTTCGGGAGCAGCTCCTCGGGGGACTTGTCCGCCTCCAGGCGCTGGAGGAGCTGGTCCATGAAGCCGGAGTTGAACGGCACGGCGCGCACGACGACGTCGATGCGGTCCTTGAGGGCCTCGATGACCTGGAAGGTGCCGCCACCCTGGTCGTCGTTGGCGGTGAGGAACCAGGACGAGCGGCCCGCGTAGACGTACTGGTCCATCATCTCCGCGTACCCTTCCGCCATGAGGGACAGGAGCGCGGACTGTGTCTTGGTGGGGATGCGGTTGTACTCGTCGATGATTTTCACGCGCTGGCCAATCCACTTGCGCCAGCTCACCTTCACGGCGGACAGGTCCTCCGCCTTGAGCATGTCGGACGGCAGCGGCGCGCCGAGCAGGTCGGCGATGGACAGCTGCGGGTGGCCGCGCTGGATGCCGCGGTGCACTTCGTCGCGGCTCATGCCGGAGAGCAGGGCCATGAGGACGGCGGACGTCGTCTTCCCGCGCCCGGGGCCGCCGACGAGCAGGGCGCGGCGGCAGGTGAAGAGGGTGAGCAGGGGGATGAGGACGAAGGAGCTGTAGCTGGTGTCCTCGGGGAGGTGGACCACGTCACCCGCGGGCGTCTTGAGGGACGTGGCCTGGCCGAACTCGAGGTCGTAGTAAGGACAGATGACGGCGTTGTTGGTGATCCACCAGTACGCCTGCCGCATCTTGTCGTGGAGACTGCCCCCGTCGCGCTCCGAGAGGTGGACGGTGATTCCCTTGTCCGCCGTGTCCGCCGAAGCACGCCCCAACAGCAGGCGCGATACCCAGTCCTGATTGGCCATTCGACGCGGGAGCGTAGCACCAGAGCGCGTGAAACTGGTTGAGCGGGGACGGATGGACTAAGTGTCGCGCATGCTCCGAGAGCTCGGGCTTCAAGGCGTGGGCCCCTCACCCCAGCTCCATGTCACGTTCGCTCCGCGGTTGAACGTCCTGACGGGCGACAACGGCCTCGGGAAAAGCTTCCTCCTGGACGTGGCCTGGTGGTCCCTGACCGGAACCTGGCCAGGAATGCCGGCGTGGCCTCGCCGGGGTGCTCGGCGCCGGTTGATTGACTGGACCATCATCGGCAAGAGCGGCCGGGCCGCGGCGAAGGAGAGCCGCTTCGACGCCTCCCGCCAGCTCTGGCCGTGGCCCTCGGGGCGGCCGAACATGCCCGGCCTGACAGTCTATGCCCGCGTCGATGGGAGCTTCTCCGTCTGGGACCCGGCGCGAAACTACTGGCACCGTCAGGCGAAGAGCGAGCCCGAGGCACCGCGCCGGCCGGACGCCTTCCACTTCTCGCCCGATGAACTCTGGGAGGGGCTCCAGTACGAGGGCAAGACGGTCTGCAATGGCCTCGTCCGCGACTGGGTGAGCTGGCAGCTCCAGGACGATGGGACACCCGGCTCCGCCTTCCAGATGCTGACCCGGGCGCTGGCGCAGCTCTCTCCGCGCCATGAGCCCATTCGTCCCGGCAGGCCCATGCGCCTGTCGGTCGAGGATGTTCGGGACTACCCGACCATCGACATGCCCTACGGCAACATCCCCGTCGTGCACGCCTCGGCGGGAATGAAGCGCGTCCTGGGCCTGGCCTATCTCATCGTCTGGACGTGGCACGAGCACGTGCAGGCGTCCGAAATCCTCGGGCAGCCCCGGGACTCACGCTTCGTGCTGCTCGTGGACGAGGTGGAGACGCACCTGCACCCGCTGTGGCAGCGCCGCATCGTCCGCTCGCTCATCGAGGTCGTCGACGGGCTGGCCCAGGAGACCTCCGTCCAGGCCTTGCTGACGACGCACTCGCCCCTGGTGCTCGCATCGCTGGAGCCCTTCTTCGACGAGGCGCGGGACGCGCTCTTCCTCTTCGAGCTTCAGGGGGAGGCCGTGCAGCTCCGGCAGCTTCCCTGGGCGAAGCAGGGAGACGCGAATGACTGGCTGACGTCGGAGATTTTCGGCCTGGAGCAGCCGCGCTCCCTGGAGGCCGAGAGGGCCGTGGAGGCTGCCGAGGCCTTCATGCGGAAGGAGATGCAGGCGTTGCCCGAGGGGCTCTCCTCGATGGAGGAGATTGACGCCGAGCTGCAGCGACTGCTGCCGGAGCAGGACCCGTTCTGGCCGCGGTGGGTCGTCACACGGGAAGGGGGAGGTCGCCGTGGTTCGCTGCATTCCCGCCGACGAGCCCGCTGACTTCGACGCGCAGGTGCGCCGGCCGGGAGCCCGGTGGCTGCGAGAGAATCCGCGCCATCCGGGACGGCCTCCCGCCTTGTGGCGCGCCTTCAATGCGGAGCTCGCGGAGGCCTTCGAGCAGCGCTGTGCCTATACGGCGATGTTCCTCGGCGCACCGGGCACCGCGGACCACTTCGTCTCGCTCGAGGAGGACCGCGGGCAGACCTACGAGTGGAGCAACCTTCGCTATTCGGCGGCGTGGCTCAACAGCCGCAAGCAGGCCCTGAAGTCCTCGCAGTTGCTGGACCCGTTCGAGGTGCGCCAGGGCTGGTTCGAGCTGCTCCTGCCTTCGCTCCAGCTCCAGGTTTCGAGCTTGTGTCCACCGAAGCATCGCAAGCGCGCGGAGGACACGTTGCGGCTGCTCGGGCTGGACCATGACGAGCGGGTCGTCCGCTACCGGCGGCAGTGGCTCCGGGAGTACGAGCAGGGAGAGATTTCCCTGCGCTATCTGGAGCGGAAGGCGCCGCTCGTCGCACAGGCCGTTCGCCGCTGGGAAGAGGAGACGGGGCGCCCGTGGCCCACGGCGAAGGCCGCGCGCTCGAAGGCCTCGAAGCGTGGAAGCGCGGCCCGGACGCGTCGGAAGACGACGCGGTAACGCTTCGGAGTGAAGCGCTACCGGCTGCTGCTCACAGGGTGACGAGCCCCAGCCGGGCGGCGCGGACGACGGCCTCGGTGCGGCGCTGCACGCCGAGCTTGGCGAGCACCGCGTTGACGTGGAACTTGGCCGTGTGCTCGCTGATGGAGAGCCGGTCCGCGATGGCCTTGTTGGACAGCCCTTCCGCCAGCAGGGCGAGCACCTCGCGCTCTCGGGGCGTGAGTGAGTCCGGGCCCGGGGTGTTGGTGGGGGAGGTGGCGGCCCGGGGCGCGGCGCGGACCTCCGAGAGCCCCGGGTCGAACACGGTGAGCCCCCGGGCCACGGCGAGCAGCGCGGCGACGAGCGGCGCGGGGCCCACGTCCCGGAAGAGCAGCCCGCGCGCCCCCGCCGTCAGCGCCACCTCGCCCGCGGCCTCGTCCGCCACCAGGGCGAGCACGGGGGCACCCAGGTCGGGCGGCTCCACGCGGGCGTCGTGCTCCGGGAGGTGCAGGCCGGTGTCCCACAGCACCACGTCCGGGGCCTCGCCGGCCGCGGACTCCAGCTCTGCCTGGGTGCCGGCCGCCACCAGGAGCAACTCGCCTCCCTGGTCGCCCAGCGCGCGGGAGAGCGCACCCCGAGCGAGTGGGTCCTCGGCGACGAGGGCGAGGCGTAGGGGGGCGGTGGCTGCGTCCAGCACGGGACCTCTTCCATAACCAGCACGTCGCGGCTCCGCTCGTGTGGGCGGTGGGGCTGGTAGCCTCAAGACGTCACGGGCGGCGGGCTCGGCGTCCATGAAGAAGTTTGAAGGAGGAGGCACGGGATGAGCGCTTCGCGCACTGTGTTCGGAATCCGTCGGGCCGTCCTGGTGGCCTGCGCACTGCTCGCCACCGGGGCCCCTGCCGCCGCTTCCGGGCCGTACGTGAAGCCCGGCAACGAGGTGGTGGAGTTCGTCCGCACCCGCTTCTTCGACGCGAAGAAGGCCGAGGCCTGGGGCGCGACACACCGGAACTACGGCGCCGCCGCCACGAGCGCGGAGGACTTCGCGAAGCGCACCAACGCGGCCCTCGCCGAATTGGGCGCCTCGCACAGCGTCCTCTACCCGAAGGGCAGCCCGGGCCACACCGCCCTGTCCGCCATCTTCCAGCAGTTCCTCCGCCTCCCCCGCGTCGAATACGCCAGCATCGGCGCCGACCTCGTGGAGCGCCCCGATGGCGTCTTCGTCCGCCATGTCTTCGCCGGAGGCCCCGCCGCTCGCGCCGGTCTCCTCCGCGGCGACCGGCTTCTCTCCGGTGCCTCGTTCGAAGGACGCGCCGGCAGGCCCACGCGCATCTCCGTGGAGCGCACGCGCGGCGCCGCGCCCCTCGCCCTCACCGTCACCCCGCGCACGGTGAACCCCAAGGCCGAGTGGCTGGAAGTCCAACGCGGCAGCTCGCGCGTCATCGAGCACAACGGCCGGCGCGTCGCGTACCAGCACCTCTACTCGTGCGCCGGCACCGAGCACCAGGAAGTGCTCCAGGACGCCCTGACGAGCACCTTCGCGAGCGCCGAGGCGCTGGTCATCGACTTCCGCGACGGCTGGGGCGGCTGCAATCCCGACTTCCTCAACCTCTTCAATCCGCTGGTGCCCCTCTTCACCGACATCAACCGCGAGGGCCAGCGCAACACCCGCTCCACCACGTGGCGCAAGCCGGTGGTGCTGCTCGTCAACGGCAACTCCCGCAGCGGCAAGGAGATGGTTGCCTTCGCCCTCAAGAAGCACAAACGCGCCACGCTCGTGGGCCAGCGCACCGCGGGCGCCGTGCTCGCGGGCGCGCCCCTGTTCCTGTCCAACGGGGACCTGCTCTACCTCGCCGTCATGGACGTGGAGGTGGAGGGCGTGCGCCTGGAGGGCACCGGCGTGGACGTGGACGTCGAGGTCCCGGACGCGCTGCCGTACTCGGAAGGGAAGGACCCGCAGCTCGACAAGGCGCTCGACGTGGCCGCCTCCGCCGCGGGCCGCCGCTGACTCACGCGCCGCGTGCCCGCCACAGCCACAGCACGCCCACGACGAACAGGATTGCCCCGCCAAACAGCGCCCAGCCGATGATGGAGCACCCCGGCGCCGCCTTCGACACGATGGGCAGCTTCTGCGTCTTCAGCTCCTCCACCAGCTCGGCGAGCTTCGCGGAGTCGAAGGCCACCAGCTCCCCGGCGCGGAGCTTGCGGCCCATCGCCTCCAGCTCGCCTCCCGGGAAGTACCGGTCGGTGAGCAGGAGGCTCTTGGCCTGCAACTCCTTGTCCGTACCGTGCGCGGCGGGGTCGAGGCCACAGCGGGCGCACGGCGTGAACGCACCCACCTTCGACTCACCGCAGCGGACACAGACAGCCAGGGTCATGCCCGGAGCGTAACCCGAACCGGCGCGCGTGTGCTCATGGCGCGAGGGGGCTCGCGTCTCGCGGGCGGCTGACCACTTTCCGGTCATTCCATGCGTCACATGACTGCTTCCGGCCGCACGGGGGCACCGCGGCCCACGGGAGGAGTCCCGGCACACGTGCTGCAAAAGCGGGCCGCGTCTCATCCCCGCAGCGCAATCCCCTCAGGAGACCTCACATGGTTGAAAACCCGCTCACCCCTCGCCCGCGTGTCTCGCGCTGGCTGCTCGCTGGCTGGATGGCCACCGCCGCCTTCGCCGGGTACCGCCTCATGCCCACGGCCGACGCGTCGCATACGCACACCGGGTGGGACCAGCGGCACGTCGCCACCATCCACGGGAACAACGGGCCCGCGAGCGGCGGCAGCGGCCCGGGCACGCAGGACGAGGAGTACTGCATCATGTCCGAGACGTCCGCGATGCCCGCCTCCTCCATCGCGCCCTTCATCCAGGAGACGCTGACGCAGCTGTCCTTCGACATCGTCTGGGACGGCTCCGCCGACTGGCGCGTGGACCTGTGGCGCACGCAGAAGTTCTGCAACGAGTACGCGACGGCTGACCGCAACCGCATCGAGCTGGAGTACCGCATCCGCGAGTCCTGGGCCTCGCTGTGCGGCGGCGAGCAGTACGCGTGCGTCACGGCGATGTCCCCCGTGACGGACTCCAGCGGCGCGCACCAGCACTACCTCTACATGAACGCGCACCTGAAGCGGGAGCAGCTCGCCGCGCTCGCCACCACCACGCGCGCTCGCAAGTTCATCAACCATGAGACGGGCCACCTGCTGGGCCTGAGGGACCCGGACTACTACGGGCACTGCATGCACAGCGTGATGCACAACGACCTGTACGCCAGCCTCGGGTGCACGGACCCCGTCTGGTACCCCACCACGTCCGACTTCGTGTCCGTGCGCTCCATCGCGGACCGCACCAACTGATGTCCCCCCACCCCCTTTCGACTTCGAGGAACACCCCATGAAGCGTTTCCCCTTGCGTGAATTGCTCCACGTGGCCGCGATGTCCGGCATGGTGCTCGCGGCGGTCCGCTGCGGCGGCGAGGCTCCGCCCAACGTCCTGGATGGCGACGTCCACTTCACCGACCAGAGCGCGCTGCTGACGACGAACCGCGACGCCCTGCGTCTGTGCGTCCGGGAGGCTCCGTCCCTGAGCGCCCACGGCTCCCGCGTCACCGAGCGACTCGGCGCGAGCCTGAAGGCCGTGGGCGGCCACCCCGACTGGGCCGCGGCGCGCTTCGGCGCGAAGACGCCCACCGTGGAGGCGGGCTGCCCGGGGCCGGAGTTGGCGCTGGAGCGGCTGGAGCCCAAGGAGTCGATTGTCGGCGTGGGCCGCACGACGAAGCCCGGCCGCTTCCGCGCCGTCATCCACGTGCTCGACGAGGAGACGGCGGACCGGGTGCTCGGCGAGCGCAAGGCCGAGCGCGCTGCCTCGGAGTTCCTGCGCGTCGACGACCACATGCTGGTGGAAGTCACGACGGCGCTCGTCGTGCGCGAGTCCTATCTGGACGACCCGGAGTTCACCTCGCGCTGGCTGACGCAGGTGGTGGGGCTCCAGCCGATGGCGGCGGGGTTCCAGCGCGCGTCAGAGGACGGCGCGCTGCCCGGCGTCCTCGGTGACGTGGTGGAGAAGCCCGTCACCGACGTGTCCGTCATGGGCGTGAAGAAGCCGTCTTTCGAGGTGAAGTAGGCGCGGGGAGCGCGTCCGGCTCCCTGCCCGACATGCGGCGCAGCTCCGCGTTGCCCAGCACCAACTGGGTGAGGCGCGAGCGGGAGATGCGCAGCGCGGAGGCGGTGGCGACGATGTTGCCGCCGTTCTCCACCAGGCTCTGGGCGATGCACTGGCGCTGCACCTCCGTGAGGAAGTCTCGCAGCGAGCCGCCGTGCTGGCGGAACAGGCCGGTGAGGTCCGTCCCCCCCGAGGGCACGGGGCGCGGCTCGGCGCACTCCAGGGCCCGCTGGAGCAGCGGCGCGAGCACCGCGGCGCCGATGGACGGAGTGTCCGAGAGGACGTCGGCCGCGCGCACCGTGTTGTGAAGTTCGCGCACGTTGCCGGGCCAGGGGTGGGCGCGCAGGAGGCGCTCCGCCTCGGGTGTGAAGGCGCGGGGCGGGCCTCCTCGCTCCAGTGCGGCCTGCTGGAGGAACCAGGTGGCCAGCAGCAGCACGTCGCCGTCTCGCTCTCGCAGCGGGGGCAGCTCCACCTGGATGCCGTTGAGCCGGAAGAAGAGGTCCTGCCGGAACTCGCCCGCGCGCACCGCCTTCGCGAGATTCCGGTTGGAGGCGGCGACGACGCGCACGTCCACGCGCACCTCCTCGGTGCCACCCACGCGCTGGAAGGCGCGTTCTTGTAGCGCGCGCAGCAGGGCGGCCTGTCCTCTCGGGCTGATGTCGGCGACCTCGTCCAGGAAGAGGGTGCCGCCGTGCGCCTGCTCGAAGCGGCCGCGCTGGCGCGTCATGGCGCCGGTGAAGGCCCCGCGCTCGTGGCCGAAGAGGTCCGACAGCAGCAGCTCGTCGTTGATGGCGGCGCAGTTCACCGCGACGAAGGGCCCCGCCGCGCGGCGGGACACATCATGAATGGCTCGCGCGGCCAGTTCCTTGCCCACGCCCGTCTCGCCGAACAGCAGCACGCTGGCGTCCGAGCCCGCCACGCGTCTGAGCTGCGCCACCACGGCGCGGAAGGCGGGCGAGCCTCCGCGCAGGTACTCCGGCGCGGACACGTCTTCCACGGGTGTCTCACCCAGGAGCGCCTGGAGCTGGGGCCTGTCATACGCGCGCCGGAAGCGGTGCAGGGCTTCCGCCGGGAGCTGCGCGCCGAGCTGCCGCCACTCCTCGCGCGCGGCCTGCTGGGTGCGCTGGCGCTGGGCCTCGCTGCCGCCCTCCCCGGCGAGCTGGAGCGCGAGCAGCCGGGCTCGCAGGGCGAAGTCGTGGGCGCGCAGCCGCTCGGGAGAGGCCTCCGCGCGACGGAGCGCTCGTTTCGCGCGCGCGGCGTCTCCGTTCTCCAGGGCAACGCGGGCATCCAACAGGTGCAGCCTCGCGGGCTCGGTGGAGCGGTTGCGCAGGTAGAGGCCCCGGGCGAGCGCGTCCAACACCTGTGCCGCCTCCCTCGCGCGGCGCAGCGCGAGCAGCGCCTCCACGCGCAGCCAGCCTTCGGGCAGGGTGTGCGGGTCCTCGCGCCCGGCGTCGTCCATCGTGCCCAGACCGTCCAGCGTCTCCAGCGCGGCCTCCCACTCACCGCGCGCGCACCGCACGTGGGCGCGGCCCAGGCCAATGGCCCTCCGTCCCGACGGCGTGTCGGGCGCGAGGGACGTGAGCTCCGCCAGCTTGCGCTCCGCCTCGGCGGTGTCTCCGAGGAAGCAGTCGGCGGCGATGGCCTGCGGGTACGCGCGCAGTTGCTGGAAGGGAATGTCCAGGCCCGGCAGCGCTCGGGTGAGGGCGGCCTGGGCTTCGACGGGACGCCCCTCCTTCGCGTAGGCGAGGCCGAGCCCCAGCAGCGCCACCGCCTCGAAGGGGACGTCCCCGCGCAGCAACTCCAGCGCGGCGAGCCCGAGCTGGATGGCGGCGGTGTTCTGCTCCGCGCGCCGCGCGAGCGTGGCGAAGGCCACCTTGGCCAGGCCCACCATGTCTCCCAGGCCGGCCGCGCGGGCCTGCAGCTCCACGGTGGTGAAGAGGCGGCGCGCGAGCTTCTCGTCGCCCGCGTCCATCGTCACGCGCCCGTCCAGCACCGTCAGCATCAGCCGCGAGAAGGTGTCCTCTGGCGCGGACAGGTGGCGGCACGCCTCGCGCGCATAGGCCACGCCCTCCTCGCGCTGGCCGGTGTCGATGAGGAACTGGAAGTGGGTGGGAGCGAGGAAGTTGTGCGCGTGTGCCACGCGCCCCGCGAGCCCCTCGGGGCCCAGTGCCCAGGCCACCAACGCGCGGCCCGACTCCGGGCGGCCCACCCGCACCAGCACGTGCGCCGCCGTGGACAGCAGCGCGCAGGCCCAGCGTCCCCGCTCGCCCCACGCGTGGAAGTCCCAGGGGGTGGGCAGGGGCGCGTCCAGCGGGGACTCCAGGGCGTGGCGCAGCCCTTCCACCATGCCCGCCGCGCGCCCTTCGGCGTGCGCCAGGTGCCGGAGTCCTTCGCCCAGCGGATCCGCCGCCAGCGTCAGCAGCAGGGTCTCGTCGGGGGAAGCGGCCCACCGGGCGACGCGTGCGCAGGTGGCGCGCACCTCGGAGACCTCCAGTTGGTTGATGGCCATGTCCAGCGTGGCTGGGCCCGCAGGCACCAGCAGGTCGCCGGGGCGCAGCTCGCACAGGCCCTCTTCGCAGGCGAGCTCGGCGCCCTCCTGGAGGCCCTCGCCGAACTCCGTCACCAGCGTGCTCAGGGGAACGGGCCGGGGCAGGGCGCAGGCCACCAACACGGCCAGTCGACGCCTGCGCGCGGCTTCACGCCGCTGGGGGTGCAGCAACGATGCAAGTGTTTCGTTGGGAGAGACGGGCATTTCAAGAAAGACTCGCGCCAACCGCGCTGGGGCGGCAAGGCACCCACCCGGCGGCTGCCGCTGCGGCGCGGCACGGGTTCAGGACGGGGCCACCCCGCCCGGGAGCCGGGGGGCGTGGAAGGAACGTTCATTCCGCGAGGTCGCTGCCCGAAGGGGGCCGCGTCACGCGTCGCCCGCGCGTTCCCGGCGGGAGTCGATGACGACGCGGACCCCGACGGCCAGCGAGGGCAGCAGCGCTCCACCCACGAGCGCACCCAGATGTCTGCCCACGGGCACTCCGGCCCAGGCTTCGCCCACCGTCCAGCCCAGCCACACCCCGCCACCCGCCAGCATGACGAAGAGGCACCCGACGCTCTCATCCGTCCGGGACGCCACCCAGCCCAGGCCCACGCCCGCCGCGAGCGCCACGGCGGCACCCACGGCCGTGGGCACCGGGCCCGCGTCCATGAGCGCCAGCACATTGGGCAGCGACATCGCCGACCAGAGGAACAGGAAGATGCTGCGCGCCCGCACGCCATGGCCACCGAAGCGCGTGGGTTCAGTCATGGGGAGCGGACCTCGTGCCCGGGGAGCGGATGGAAGCGCACCCCGGACAGCGTAGGTGATTTCACCGACCGCCGCCGGCAGACCGGGCCGGCGGCGGCCTTGCGGCTCAGCGAGCGGTCGCTGCCTGGCCCGCCGGAGCCGCTTCGGCCGAGGCAGTAGGCGACACGCGGGCGCGCAGCATCGGCGCGAAGGCCGCGCGGTAGCTCCACGCCAGGTACAGTTCCAGCACGAGGAGGATGATGGGAACCGCGTACGCCGGCGCGAGCAGGAAGTGGAAGCCGGTGATGGTGATGATGATGGGGGCGAGCAGCGTCAGCGCGAGCGGGACGAACCGGTTCGTCAGCAGCGCGATGCCGGCGGTCACCTCGATGACCTTGATGAGCGGGAACACGAAGCCACTCGCCATCAGCCCCTCGATGAACGGAGCTGCCTCCTTGGGATGCGGGGGCTGCGGCAGGAAGTGGAGGAAGAAGTTGAGGCCGAACACGAGGAACACCAGGCCGAGCAGGCTTTGCGCGACGCGCGGGCCCCATTTCGAAACGAGAGACATTGGGAACGCTCCAAGGAAGGTCGCCCCGCACGCTAACGGCCTTTCCCGTTGAGCACTAGTCCACCGCCAGGCAACGTATTATTGCTGTGGGAGCAATGGACCTGAACCGCGTCGCCACCTTCCTCCGCGTCGTCGAGGCCGGCTCCTTCACGGCCGCCGCGACGCACCTCCAGTTGCCCACATCCTCGGTGAGTCGCAGCGTCGCGAAGCTGGAGGAGGACCTGGGCATCGTGCTGCTGGAGCGCACGACGCGGAAGATTGCACTCACCGACGCTGGCCGCGCGTACTACGAGCGCGCCCGCGAGGCCGTCGCCGGGCTCGACGAAGCGAACCTGCTGGCGGGGGAGGCCGCGCGTGAGCCGAGCGGCATGGTGCACGTCGCGGCACCGCCCGAGCTGGGAGGCAAGCTCGCCGTCCTGCTGGGGGAGTTCATCCGCCAGCACCCGAGGATTCACGTCGACGTCGTCACCACGGCCCGCGGCGCGGAGCTCGTCGGAGGCCAGGTGGACATCGCCATCGTCTCCGGGCAGCTCCGGGACTCGGACCTCATCGTCCGGAGGCTCGGGGTGAGCGTGCACCGGCTGTACGCCTCCGCCGCGTACCTCGAGCGGCGCGGGGTGCCCCGAACGGTGGCCGACCTGGCTCGCCACGATGCGGTGCTGTACCGGGGGAGCGGCGGCCACGCGACGTGGGAGCTCGTGGGCCCGCGCGGTCCCGAGAGCATCAAGGTCCAGGGGCCGCTGAGCGGGGACAGCGTGCAGTTCGTCTTCGAGGCCGTCGTGGGGGGCCATGGAATCGGCCTGCTGCCCGAGCAGCTCCTCTCGCGTCTCTCCGCGTCGGCCATGCCCATCGAGCACGTCCTGCCGAAGTTCAGCGCCACGGGCGCGCTGCAGTCGCTCGTGCATGCCTCCCGGCACCTGCCCAAGCGGGTGACGCTGCTGCGCGACTTCCTGTCCCAGCACCTCGTGTCCTGCGAGCGGGCGTGCTAGCGGCCCCTCGGGCCCGCGTGACTCCGTGCCCCGGCGCGCCCGGGGGCCTCAACGCACGAGCGAGCGGGAGCGACGCTGGAGCCAGCCGGCGCTGACCAGCAGCAGGAGCCACAGGCCGGCTCCGCGACCGCCCGAGCTTCCTGCTTCGCAGCCGAAGCCGACCGGCTCCGCGGGAACCGGCACGGAGGCCGGCCGCCGCACCGTCACCTGGAAGGTGCACCCGGCGGTCTGCCCGGCCTCGTCCCGCGCGGTGACTGTCACGGGCGTGGTGCCTCGCGGGAAGGTGCTGCCGGGGGCGTGGCTGTAGGTCAGCTCGGGCGAGCTCGTCACCGCGTCGCTGGCGGAGGCGGTGAAGGTGACAGGCGCGCCCGCATCGTCCTGCGACTTGACGGTCATGTCCGCGGGGCAGGAGAGCACGGGCGCCGTGGTGTCCCGCACGGTGATGGAGAAGGTGCAGGAGGCCGCGTTGTCCGCTTCGTCTCGCGCCGTCACGGTGACGGCCGTCGTCCCGAGCGGGAAGCGGCTGCCCGGAGCATGGCTGGTGGACACCTGGGGGGCGCGGGTGACGGTGTCCAGGGGGCTCGCCAGCTCGAAGGCGACGGGCGTGCCGTCGGCACCCTCGGCCTCCACGGTGAGGTCCGCCGTGCAGCCCACGGAGGGCGGGGTGGTGTCACGCACGGTCAGGGTGAAGTGACACGTCGCCTCGTTGCCCGACGCATCCCGGGCCGTGACGGCCACGTCCGTGGCGCCGAGCGGGAACACCGTGCCCGAGGCCTGGCTGTAGACGAGCTCCGGCGCGGAGGTGGTCGCGTCGGACGCGGTGGCCGGTGCGTACTCCAGGGTGGCGCCCGAGGCGCTGGTGGCCTCGGCGGTGGTGCCCGTGGGGCAGACCAGGGCGGGCGCGGTGGTGTCCTGCACGGTGACGTCGAAGGAGCACGATGCGGCGTTGCCGGCCGCGTCCGTCGCGGTGACGGTGACATGCGTCGTCCCCAGCGCGAACAGCACCCCCGAGGCGCGGCTGTAGCTGAGCGCGGGCGAAGCCGTGACGGCATCCGATGCATGCATGGACGCGTAGCTCACGGTGGCGCCCGACGTGCTGGTGGCCTCGGTGAGGACGTCCGCGGGGCAACTCAACGAGGGCGCGGTGGTGTCCTGCACGGTGACTTCGAACGTGCATGAGGCGGCGTTGCCCGCCGCATCCGTCGCGGTGACGGTGACCGTCGTCACCCCGAGCGGGAACACCGTTCCGGACTCATGGCTGTAACCCACTGTCACGGGAGGGCTGGCCGTATCGGAAGCGGTGGCCGGCGGGTAGCTCACGGTGGCGCCCGAGGCGCTGGTGGCCTCGACGGTGACGCTCGCGGGGCACGACACCTCTGGCTTCGTGGCATCGCGAACGCTGACGTTGAAGGAGCACGAGACCGAGTTGCCGGCCGCGTCCCTCGCGGTGACGGTGACGGCGGTGGTGCCGACCGGGAACAGCGTTCCGCTCGCCTGGCCGTAGGCAACCTGCGGCGAGCCCGTGACGGCGTCGGAAGCAGTCGCGGGCGGGTAGCTCACGGTGGCACCCGAGGCGTTGGTGGCCTCGGCGGTGACGTCCGCGGGACAGCTCAGCGTGGGCGCGGTGGTGTCCTGGACGAGGACGTCGAACTCGCACGAGGCGGCATTGCCAGCCGCATCCGTCGCGGTGACGGTGACGGTCGTCACTCCGAGCGGGAACACCGTTCCGGAAGCCTGGCTGTAGGTGAGCACGGGCGACGCGGTGACGGCATCCGCCGCCGTGGCGGGCGCGTAGCTCACGACGGAGCCCGCTGCACCGGTGGCCTCGGACGGCACCCCGATGGGGCACGTCACGACGGGTGCCGTCTCGTCCCGGACGCTGACGTTGAAGGCGCATGAAGCAGTGTTGCCGGCCGCGTCCTCTGCGATGACGGTGACGCGCGTCATGCCCAGCGAGAACAGTGTCCCGTTCGCCTGGCTGTATGTGAGCGCGGGCGAGGATGTCACTGCATCCGAAGCCGTCGCGGGCGCGTAGCTCACGGTGGCTCCCGAGGCACTGACTGCTTCGGCGATGACGTCCGCCGGGCAGCTCACGGAAGGCGCGGTGGTGTCCCGGACGGTGACGCCGAAGGTGCACGTGGCGGAGTTGCCCGCAGTGTCCGTCGCGGTGACGGTGACGCTCGTCATTCCCATGGGGAACGTCGTCCCGGAGGCGTGGCTGTAGGTGAGCGCGGGCGAAGCCGTCACGGCGTCGGAGGCGGTGGCCGGCGAATAGGGCACGGCTGCACCTGCTGCACCGGTGGCCTCGGTGACGAGGTCCGTGGGACAGCTCAGGGACGGCGCCGTGGTGTCCCGGACGGTGACGCTGAAGGCGCACGAGGAGGTATTGCCGGCCGCATCCCGCGCGGTGACGGTGACGCCCGTCGTCCCCAGGGCGAACACCGTGCCCGAGGCCTGGCTGTAGGTCAGCTCCGGCGAGGCGGTGACGGAGTCCGAAACGGTGGCGGGCGGGTAGCTCACGACGGTGCCCGAGGCATCGGCTGCCTCGGTGATGACGTCCGTGGGGCAGACCAGGACGGGCGCGGTGGTGTCGTGGACCGTCACCGAGAAGGTACACGTGGCGCTGTTGCCCGCCGCGTCCGTGGCCGTCGCGGTGACGAGCGTTTCCCCGATTGGGAACACCGTCCCGGAGTCCTGGCTGTAGCTCAGCGTCACCGGAGGGCTGGCCGTGTCGGAAGCCGTGGCGGGCGGATAGCTGACGAGGCCTCCCGAGGAACGGGTGGCCTCGGCGGTGATGCTGGCCGGACACGTCACGGCCGGCTGCGTGGTGTCGCGCACGGTGACGTTGAAGGAGCACGTGGTGCTGTTCCCGGACGTGTCCGTCGCGGTGACGGTGACGGCGGTGGTGCCGACGGAGAACAGCGTCCCGCTCGCCTGGCTGTAGGTGACCTCCGGCGCCGAGCCGGTGTCAGTCACCTTGGCGGACGGGTAGCTGACGATGGCGCCCGTGCTGTCGGTGGCCTCGGCCGTGACGTCCGCGGGGCACGTCAGCGCGGGCGCGATGGTGTCCTGGACGGTGACGGTGAAGGAGCACGCGCCCTTGTTCCCGGCCGCATCCGTCGCCGTGGCGGTGACGCTCGTCGTCCCCAGGGGAAACACAGTCCCCGATGCCTTGCTGTAGACGAGGGCCGGCCTGCCGGGCGCATTGTCCGTGACGGTGGCCGCTGGATAGCTCACCGTCGCGCCCGTCTTGCTCTGGACCTCCACGGTCACCGAGGACGGGCAGGTGACGGTGGGCGGCGTGGTGTCCGGCGGGATGTCCAGCGTCATGCGCCACAGCTCGAAGCCGGTGGTCCCATCGTTGGCGACGAAGTAGATGTCCTTGCCCTTGCGCGTGAACAGGCGGGGGTTGGAGGAGAGGGCGCCCGGTGCGAGGTCACCGAGCGGCAGCGTCCCCGTTTCGGTGCCGTCCGAAATCCACGGCTCCATGCCGGTGACACCGTCCGAGGCGGCGAACACCACCAGCCCCTCCGGTTCCAGCACCAGCATCGGCTCGTCGGCCATGCTGCCAGTGGGGCCGGGGTTGACGTCCTTCACGGGCCGGGTGCCCGGCAGCGTTCCATCACTCCGCCACAGCTCGATGCCGAGATTCGGGACCTGCGCCTGGAAGAACAGGACCCGGTTCGCCACCGAGAGGTAGCGCGGGTTGAAGCCCCTCGTTCCCGCCGCGTAATTCACCACCTCCTGGGTGCCCGCCTCCGTGCCGTTGCTGCGCCAGAGGCCTCGCACAGTGGCAGTCGGGGCGGCGCTGAAATACAGCAGGTCATCCATCAGGGCGAAGTCGGCCGGCGAGCTGGAGCCCGACGGGTTGATGTCCTTGACGCGGTTCGTCCAGATGCGGGTGCCATCACTCCGCCACAGCTCGACGTCGTTCGAGGTGCCGAGGGAGCCGGCGAAGTAGAAGAAGCCGGGCGTGACGGCGACGGCCCTGTCGAAGTAGGGCACGACGTTCTGCAGGGAGACCGTCCCGGCCGCCGTGCCCGGGGTCTGCCAGAGGGTGGTGCTCGTGCCGTCCGAGGCACCGAAATAGCCCCTGCCCTGGAACTCGACGAAGCCCCCGCTCAGGGAGCCACCTGCGCTCCCCGCCCAGACGTCCTTGAGGAGCTGGGTCCCGCTGGCGGTGCCGTCGCTGATCCACGGCTCGAAGCCTGTCTGCCCGTCGTTCGCGGTGAAGAGAAGCCGGCTGCCCAACTGCGGAAGGACCTTCAGGTCCCGAGGGGAGCTGGAGAGGGCGCCGGGCTGGAGGTCCTTGAGGAGCCGGGTGCCGGCCGGGGTTCCGTTGCTCGTCCACAGCTCCTGGCCGGTGAGGCCGTCGTTGGCGTCGAATACGAGGGCGCCATTCATCGGGACGAAGCGGGTCGGGTTGGAGCTGAAGGCGCCCGTGTAGATGTCCTGGAGGATCCAGGTGCCCGAGGCGTCGGTCACCCAGGGCTCCCGGCCGAGCTCGTCCGCGTCCGCGGTGAAGTAGAGCCTGTCGCCGAGCGCGGTGAGTGCCCGGGGGTCCGAGTGGCCCATCTCGGTGTAGATGTCCCGGGTCGGCATGTAGTCTCTGCCGTCCGTCCACCAGGGCTCCACGCCCCAGCCGAGGCCGTCGGTGGCGAAGAAGACGCGCGTGCCGACGGCGGTCATCCCCTCGGGATTGGAGTCTTCCGGCCCGAAGTTGATGTCCATCACCCGCTGCGTCCCGAAGGGGATGTCCTCACTCCGCCATAGCTCCCGGCCCGTGCTTCCGTCGTTCGCGCTGAAGTAGAGCACGCCGTGGATGTCGGTCAGCTTCTGGGGACCGGAGCCCATCGCGCCCGGCGCGATGTCGGCGACCCGCTGCGTGCCCGCCGCCGTGCCGTCGCTCTTCCAGAGCTCGACGCCGGTGCTGCCGTCGTTCGCGCTGAAGTAGAGCGTGCTGCCCACCGCCACCAACTCCCGTGGCGAGCTGCCACCGGTCCCGGGGGCGATGTCCTTCACCAGCGACGTCGTGCTCCCATCGCTCGTCCACAACTCGGAGCCGACAGAGGCGCCGCCGGAGGTGCCTATCGAGGCGAAGTAGAGCCTCCCGTTCATCGCCGTGAGCGACTGGATTCTGTCGCTCTCGCTCGGGATGTTGGGTCGCGTGGAATGGACAAGCCGGGTGCCACCCGAAGTGCCGTCGCTGGTCCAGAGTGCGCGAAAGGTCGAGAGCTCGAGGCCGACGAAGAAGACGCGGGTGCCCACGGCCACCAGCTCCGAGATGAAACCGTCCTGGGACCCCGAGCCGAGGTCCCTGACGAGAAAGGTGCCGTTGAACGTCCCATCGCTGCGCCACAGCTCCCGGCCGTTGTTCGGCGTGGTGGCGGAGAAGAAGAGCAGGTTGCCCGCGGCGGTGAGGTGCTGGGGCGAGGAGCCGTTGGCGCCCGAGACGATGTCCTTCACGAGCCTCGTTCCCGGGTCGGTGCCATCGCTGCGCCACAGCTCGGGCCCCAGGACGCCATCCGTCGCGGAGAAGTAGAGGATGCCGTTGACGACCTTCAGGCTGCTGGGACTGGAGGAGTCCGAACCGAAGGCGATGTCCTTGACCAGCACGGTGCCGGAGGCCGTGCCGTCGGTCCGCCACAGCTCGCGCCCGGAGCTGCCGTCATCGGCGGTGAAGTAGATGACGCCGCCCATGACGACGAAGTCGCTGGGAGCGGAGCTCTCGGCGCCGGGCCGGAGGTCCTTGAGCAGCTGCGTGCCGGCTTCCGTGCCATCGCTCGTCCACAGCTCGCGCCCGCTGCTGGCTTCCGTGGCGGCGAAGAGGGCCGTGCCGCCCAGGTCCATGAAGCCGGACGGAGCGCTCCCGGGGCGGGTGCTCCAGTAACCCGACCGCAGGTCCGCGACGAGCTCGGGCCCCGTGACTTCGAGCGCGGCGGAGGACGTGCCACGCGGGCCGTCAGGCTTCGGGGCCACGGACTCCGTGCACCCGCCCACCACGGCCAGCGTGACGGCGAGCCAGAGCAGCGGCTGGCGCAGGTTCCCCAGGTGTTCCATGTCCCCCTCGGACGGATGCCGCGCGGGTGCCTTCCCGCCTGAGCGACGGGCGCAATCTACCGCGTGTCGCGTCCGGCACCGTCACCCCGGCAACACAGCGGCCGGCCGTGCGGGGAGGGTGCTCGCACCGTCCGGGTGCGCCGTCACCCGGACTCAGGCAAGGGTGACACCGTGCCCCGGCGCGTCCGGGTCCAAATCCAGGCGTGCGCCGTCGTAGCGTGCGCCGCCCTGGAACGGGTGGCTCGCGATGAACAGCGGCGTGTCCAGGTCCGCGTAGGTGAAGCCGCCCAGGCCCGCGGCCAGGTGCGCGGAGGCCGTCATGGCCAGCACGCTCTCCACCATGCCGCCGACCATCAATTCCATGCCCGCCGCGCGCGCGAGGCTCCACATCGTCAGGGCCTCCACCACGCCGCACTTCATCGTCTTGATGTTGATGCCGTGCGCGGCCCCCTCGCGGATGAGCCGCAGCACGTCCTTCGCCGAGCGCGCCGACTCGTCCGCGCACACCCTCACCTTCGAGCGCCGCGACACCTCCGCCATGCCCGCGAAGTCCGACGCGGCCACCGGCTGCTCGAACAGCGCCAGCGGCACGTCCGCCCGCTCCAACTCCTTCAGGAAGGCCAGCGCCTCGCCGACGTCATAGCCGCCGTTGGCGTCGGCGAAGAGGCGGGCCCGCGGGGCCACCTCGTGGATGGCCACCATGCGCGCCGCGTCCTCGTCGGGCGCGAGCGCCCCCACCTTCACCTTCAGCGTGGAGATGCCTCGCGCGAGGATGGCCTTCGCGGACTCGCGCGCGTGCGGCACGTCCCCCGCCGTCACCGTCATGTCGATTTCCAGCGCCGTCCCCGCGCCGCCCAGCAGCACGTACAGCGGCACGCGGTGGTGCCGCGCCAGCGCGTCCAGCAGCGCCATCTCCACGCCGGCCCGCGCGGACGGCGCCAACGCCAGCGAGTCTCCCAGCCACTCCGACACCGGCCGCCACGCGCGCACGTCCTTGCCGAGCAGCCCCGCGCGCACCGTCTCCAGCGCGGCCAGCGTACTGCCCTGGGTCTCGCCGCTGACGGCGGTGAAGGGCGCTGCCTCACCCAGACCCACCGTGCCGTCCGCCAGCGTCAGGCGCACCAGCACATTCTCAGCGGCGTGCTGCGCGCCGGTGGCGATGGCGAAGGGCTCCGTGAGAGGCAGGTGCAGCGGCTCGAAGGCGACGGCGGTGATGAGGGTGGGCGTCATGTCGGAGGCCGCACCCTAGTCCGCTCTCCGTGAAGACGGGACACCCAAGAGAAGCCCGTGTGTCCGTCCGGAAGGCCGCCACGTGCCACTCCCACGGTGGGAAGCTGCGTGGCCGGAGCCCACCGTGACGGGTCGTCTACCCTGAATTGATTCGCGGGTTCTCGTGCTGTCACGCGGCAACCATCTCCGGCGTGGCTTGAGAAAGCCCCCGGTTCGTGGCGACATACGCCGGAACCCCTGCTGTTTCTGGACGCTGGCCTCCGGGCGCGCGTAGGTCGGAGTAGGCGGCGCATGGAGGAGACAGACACATCCCCGAGGACCCCGGCTCCGGGCGCGGACGTGCTGCTGTCCGCGCTGGAGGAGGCGGAGCGCTGCCAGCCGGAGGGCTGCATGGTGCTGCGCGCCGTGCGCGACCCTGGCGGCGCCATCACCGACTTCGAGTGGCTGTGGGCCAACCCCGCGGCGGCGCGCGCGCTGGGCCGCTCGCCGGAGATGCTGCGCGGGCGGAGGCTGCGAGAGGTGTCCGCGGACGCCGGGCTGGGCGGCCGGGTGGACGTGCTGCGCGAGGTGGTGGAGACGGGCCGGCCCGCCGCGGACAGCTTCCCGGAGGGCGAGGCGTGGCTGCAGGGCACCGCCGTGCCGCTGCGCGACGGCGTGCTGTTGCGCCTGCGCGACGTCACCAGCGCCGTGCGCGTGGAGGAGGGCGTGCGCGACACGCTGGCCTGGGTGCGCGACGTGCTCGAGGGCACCCCGGACGCCTTCTTCACCGTGGACCCGGACTGGCGCGTCACCTACGTCAACCACCAGGCCGCCGCCATCGCCGGGCGCACGCAGGAGCAGCTCTTCCGCCGCGTGCTGTGGGAGGCGTGCCCGGAGATGCTCGGCACCCGGCTGGAGCGCGAGCTGCGCCGCGTGGCCACCGATGGCGCGGCCACGACTTTCGAGGTGCGCATCTCCCCCGGCCGCTGGCACGAGGTGCACGCCTGGTGCGCCAACGGCAACCTGTCCGTCTTCGGCACCGACATCACCGGCAAGAAGCACCTGGAGGCCGAGCGCGACATGCTGCTGGCCCGCGAGCACTCCGGCCGCCTGGAGGCCGAGGCGCTCGTCCAGCAGCGCACCGAGGAGCTGGTGGCCGCGCGCGAGCAGCTGGTGCGCACGGAGAAGCTGGCCATGGCCGGCCAGCTCGCGGCGGGCGTGGGCCATGAAATCAACAACCCGCTCTCCTACGTCACCGGCAACCTCCAGTTCGCGCTGGAGCAACTGGAGCTGGTTGCGGGCAACCCCGGTGACGGCGAGGCGCTGAGCGAGGCGCTGGACGCCCTGCGCGAGGCCCGCGAGGGCGCGGACCGCATCCGCGTCACCGTGAGGGACCTGCTGACGTTCGCCCGCGCGGACGAGCCGCACCTGTCGCCGGTGGACGTGCACGCGGCGCTGGAGTTCGGCCTGTCCATGGCCATGCCGCACCTGCGCTACCGGGCGCAGGTGGAGCGGCACTTCGCCGTCGTGCCCACCGTCATGGCACATGAGGCGCGGCTGGCGCAGGTGTTCCTCCAGTTGCTCGTCAATGCCGCGCACGCGATTCCGGAGGGGGACGCGGGCCACCACCGCGTCACCCTCACCTCGCGCGCCGAGGGCGCGTGGGTGGTGGTGGAGGTGACGGACACCGGCCACGGCATGGCGCCCGAGGTGCTGGAGCGCGTCTTCGAGCCCTTCTTCACCACGCGCCCGGTGGGCGCCGGCACCGGCCTGGGGCTGTCCACCGCGCTGGGGCTGGTGCGCAGCATGCGCGGGGAGCTGACGGCCACCAGCACGCCTGGCGGAGGCAGCACCTTCCGCGTGCGCCTGCCCACCACGCACGAGGTCGCCCCTCCCGCCGAGCCGGAGGCCACGGAGGGCGACGGCGAGCGCAAGCGGGTGCTGGTGGTGGACGACGAGCCGCAGGTCGCCGCCGTGCTGCGCCGCGTGCTCGGCGGCCAGCACGAGGTGGTGTTGGTGCACAGCGGGCGCGAGGCCCTGGACCTGCTGGCGCACGACGACGCGTTCGACCGCATCTTCTGCGACTTGATGATGGGGGACGTGACGGGGATGGACGTGTACGAGGAGCTGGCCCGCCGCCAGCCGGAAGTGCTGTCGCGCCTCGTCTTCATGACGGGCGGCGGCTTCACCGAGCGCGCCCGCACCTTCCTGCAGATGGTGCCGCTGCCGCGAATCGAGAAGCCCTTCGAGCCAGCCACCCTGCGCGCCCTGGTGGAGGGCGCGCCGCCACACGCCGGGGCACGAGGGCCACCGGCGCGCGCGGCGGAAGGGAAGTGACTACAGCTTCACTTCGTCGCGCTCGGGCCGGGTGATGTAGCCGCTGCCGGCCGCGACGAGCTTCGCCATCAGCTTGTCCATGCCGTTGGAGCGGGCGAAGGCCATCTCGTTCTTCGTGGCGCCCACCAGCGTAATCAGCTGCACCTTGCCGCTGGGCAGCGCGAAGTGGTCCGGGCGGGACGGGTCCCTCACGAAGACGAAGCCGGCCAGCTTCGAGTCACCGCCGTCCAGCGTGCCCTCCACCGGGTAGCGGTGGCCCATGGCGAAGGCGCGCATGCAGACGAGGTTGTAGGCCATCATGTCCAGCAGCCGGAACACCGGCCACTTCGCCTCTTCGGGCGTGTGGATGACCATCTCGTAGCCAATCCCGCTGGGCGCGTCGTCCGGGAACTCCTCCCCGGGCGCCACGGTGAAGGGGTTGGACAGGCCGCTGGTGACATAGGTCCAGTACGGGTAGTCCGCGCTCGGCGGGGCCACGCGCACGCCCATGGGACCCCAGTTCGGGTCCGGCTCCTTCACCTGCGCCAGCTCACTCTCCATCCACGCTTGAATGGCGTCCGTCTGGTCGAGCGTGAAGACGCCTTCGTCGATGGCGCCGAACATCTTGGGGTACTCGACCTCGTCGCGGTCCGCCCAGCAGTCTTCGTACCACTGGATGAAGTCTTCGTCCGTCTCCGGGGCTTTCATAGCGGGGACACTCTACGAGCCCACCCAGGTTTCACAACTTCGTAAAGAGGGCTGACTGCTTCGGGCTGACAATCCGGCCGGCCCCAGGGCTCCCCTCCAGGCCCGGCGCCCGGCGCCCGGAGGGCGGCTCAGGTACCGGTGGCTCCCCCGGCGGCGGGGCTGGCGGCCAGGGGCCAGGGCTTGAGGCCGCAAATCTTCTCCGCCTCGTCTATGGCTGGCGCCAGGCGCTGGTGCTCGCGGTGCAGGAAGCTGCGCACCGCGCCGTCCAGCCGCTTGTCGAAGAGGAGGTGGGCGCTGTGCACGGCGGTGGGCTCGAAGCCGCGGGAGACCTTGTGCTCGCCGCCCGCGCCGGGCTCGAACACCTTGCGGCCCGCGCGGATGCAGTCCTCCACGGAGTGGTAGAGGCACACGTTGAAGTGCAGGAAGGGGTGTTCCTCGAAGGCGCCCCAGTAGCGGCCGTAGAGCCGCTCCCGGGTGGCCAGGTTGAAGGCCCCGGCGATGACCTTCGGGCCCTTCACCGCCTCCACCATCTCCACGGCGTCGGGCAAATCCCTGAAGACGCGGGCGAAGAAGTCCGGGGTGAGCTGAATCTGGCCCCAGGCGTGGCGCTCGCAGGTGGAGGTGTAGAAGCCGTAGGCGCGCTTCGCGTGGGCCTGCGTCAATTCGCCGCCGCGCACGGTGCGCAGGGAGATGCCCTGGGTGGCGGCGGCGCCGCGCTCGCGCTTGAGCTGGTTGCGGCGCTTGGAGTCGAAGCGGGCCAGGTAGTCGTCGTAGCTCCGGTAGCCGGGGTTCTTCCAGTGGAACTGGAGGGTGATGCGGCGGGCGAGCCCCTCGCCCTCGAGGAAGTCCGCCTCTTCACCGGTGGGGTAGAGGATGTGGACGGAGGAGCAGCCGGACTCACGGGCGCTCTCGGTGGCGGCGGTGAGGAGGGCGCGGCGCAGGGCGGGCACGTCCTCGCCGGGGGCGATGAGGAAGCGGGGGACGGTGGCGGGGGAGAGGGGGCCACCGACGACGAGCTTCGGGTAGTACTCGACGCCGAGGCGGGCGGCGGCGTCCGCCCAGCCGAAGTCGTAGATGTACTCGCCCATGCTGTGGAACTTGCGGTACGCGGGCGCGGCGGCGACCAGCTGCTTTCCGCGCCACAGTGTCAGGTGGTGCGGCGCCCAGCCCGTTTCCTCGGTGGCGCTGCCGCTCTCCTCCATGGCCGCGAGCCACGCGTGCCGCACGAAGGGGGGCGCGTCGGGGCCGGCGAGCGCGTCCCAGGCCGCGGCCGGGACGTCTGTCACTGCTTCGAGGATGCGGAGGCGGAGCGGGGTGTCGGCGGGCACGGGGGCTCATTTAACGCGGAGCCCGGGCCCGTGCTGCGGACTGACTGCCCGGTCCGGTGGCGGGCGGACGGCGGGTGGGGCCTCGAGCCCGTCCCCGGGAGGCCCGCGCGTCCGGCCAGCATGCCGGTGGGCGCGAGCCTCGGAGGAGGGGCAGGGCCCCTCCGGAGACGTCAGGCGGCCTGGGCCGACCCGGCCTCGCGAGCGGCCTCGCGGGGCTCCGGCCAGACGGCGCGCTGCGGGGTGGCGATGCGGATGACGCCCAGCTTCGCCAGCACGCGCATCACCTGCCACGTGGGGTCCACCTCGAACCTGCGGGCCGCGAAGTTCGGGCTGCTGCCGTACTTGTGGTGGTTGTTCTGGAACAGCTCACCCATGCACAGCACCTCCACCGGCAGCGTGTTGCGCGACTTGTCGGTGCTGTTGAAGTTCCGGTAGCCGTACTTGTGCCCGCACCAGTTGACGATGGCGCCGTGCACCGGGCCCATCAGGAAGTGGATGGGCAGCAGCAGGAACTGCCAGGGCGACGTGGCGAAGGCCACGTAGAAGGCCGTGTACAGCGCCACCCAGAACAGCGTCGCCCACCACGAGGTGCGCAGCGTGTCGTCCACCAGCGGCCACTCCGGGTAGCCACCCAGGAAGCGGGCCTCGGGCTGACCGCGCCCGGCGCAGTAGTCCTCGTAGCGCTTCTTGGTGTGCAGCATCATCCGCCCCACGTCCTTGAAGAAGTGGGGGGAGTGCGGGTCCTTCTCCGTGTCGGAGAACGCGTGGTGCTCGCGGTGCAGCACGGCGTACGCGCGCGGCGACAGGTACGAGGAGCCCTGCACCAGGTACGTCAGCAGGTGCACCACCCGCTCCGTGCGGGGACCCATGGTGTACATGCGGTGCGCGGCGTAGCGGTGCTGGAAGAAGCTCTGGAAGAAGACACAGAGCAGCCAGTGCGAAATGAAGAAGGCGATGACGACCATGATGTGTGAGGGAACACCCCCCATGTCATGGCAGCGTCATGGCCGGCCCCGAACCGCGTGACAGAGGGCGGGAGAGCGGGCCCTGGCTTCAGGTTTCCATCAGAAGAACGGGGTGCCACCCCTCGTGACGCACGGTGCCGTGGCCGTGTCTTTCGCGGTACGAGGCACTTCCAAGGAGCAGCAAACATCCCATGACCCGGAGCGCACGCGTGGAACGGGCAGACATCGTCAGGTCGGACAAGGGACACGTCTGGCATCCCTACACCGCCATGGAGGCGTACATCGCGGAGACGGACCCGATGGTCGTCGCCCGCTCGGAGGGGCCGTACTTCTGGGACGTGGACGGCCAGCGGTACCTCGACGCCAACGGCTCCTGGTGGGTGTCCACGCTGGGCCACCGTCACCCGAGGCTCGTGCGGGCGCTCACCGAGCAGGCGGGCCGCCTGCCGCACGTCTCGCTGGCCGGCGTCACCCATGAGCCGGCCGCGCTGCTCGCGGCGGAGCTGGCCGCCATCGCCCCGGGCTCGGACCGGGCCTCGCTGCCGGCGGGCGAGCGGCTGTCGCGCGTCTTCTTCTCGGACAACGGCAGCACGGCGGTGGAGGTGGCCATCAAGATGGCGGCTCAGTACTGGGCGCAGAACGGGCGCCCCCGCCGCGCGCGCTTCATCACCCTGTCCGGCGCGTTCCACGGCGAGACGATTGGCGCCACCAGTGTAGGCGGCGTGCCGCTGTTCCGCGAGGTGTTCGGCCCGCTCCTGTTCGACGTGGTGCACGTGCCGTCTCCGGCGGAGGAGGGCGGCTGGGAGCGCGCCTTCGAGCAGGTGCGGGCCGCCCTGCGCGCGCACCCGGACGAGATTGCCGGCGTCATCCTGGAGCCCGTGCTGCAAGGGGCCGCGGGCATGTTGATGTACTCGCCGGACTTCGTGCGCGCGGTGCGAGAGGCCACCCGCGAGGTGGATACCTTCCTCATCGCCGACGAGGTCTTCACCGGCCTGGGCCGTACCGGCGCGCGCTTCGCGGTGGACCTGGCCGGCGTGGTGCCGGACCTGCTGTGCCTGGCGAAGGCGCTCTCCGGCGGGCTGCTGCCGTTCGGCGCGACGCTCGCGTCCGAGCGCGTCTTCTCCGGCTTCCTCGGCGCGCCGCAACGGGCGCTGTACTACGGGCACTCGTACTGCGGGAATCCGCTGGGCGCGGCGGTGGCGCGCGAGGTGCTCGCCGTGTACCGCGACGAGGACGTGCTCGGGCAGGTGGCGCGCAAGGCGCCGCGCATCCGGGCCGCCTTCGAGCGGATGGCCCAGACGATTCCAGGGCTCGTGCGCCCGCGTGCGCTCGGCATGGTGGGCGCGGTGGACCTCGGTGGGGGCGGCTACCTCGCGCGAGGCGGCTGGCGCGTGTACGAGGCGGCCCGGCGACGCGGGCTCTACCTGCGGCCCCTCGGGGACACCGTGTACATCGCCCCCGCGCTCAACCTCCCGGACGCCGCGCTGGACGAGCTGCTCGCCGGAGTGGAGGCGTCACTGCGCGAGGTGGCGGGAGGCTGAGGCGGACGCGTCCAGGGGCATGCTGTTCGGAAATGTCGGGACATTTCGCCGCGCAAACCCCCCGACATTTCCGAACAGGACGGTCTCGGCGCGCTTCCGGGAGGCGCCCCCCTCTGCCTGCTCCTCACCTCACGCCGCGTCCGGAGGGGCCGGACTCGCCGCACTCCGGCGCTCCTTGCGGAAGCTCAGCACCTCGCGGGTGATGATCTGCGCGGCGGCCGCGACGGGCACCGCGACCATCGCGCCCACCACTCCGGCCAGCTCCGCGCAGAAGAGCACCGCCAGCAGGACGATGAGCGGGTTGACGTGCACCGTGCGCCGGAAGACGAGCGGCGCCAGCACGTTCCCCTCCAGCTGCCCGTACAGCACGAAGTACAGCATCACCCCGAGCGCCATCCACATGCCGCCCGTGGCCCACGTCAGCAGGGTGATGAGGCCGCCGGCAATCACCGGCCCCGCGTACGGCACCATGCTGGAGAAGCCGCTCGCGATGCCCAGCGGCAGGAAGTACGGCACGCCCAGCACCGCCAGCACCGTGGTGGTGAGCGTGGCGTTGACGGTGCAGATGAGCGTGAGCCCGGCCAGGTAGCCGCCGGTGGCCCGGTACACGTTGCGCAGCACGCGCACATAGCGCAGCCGGTGCTCCGGTCCCGCCAGGTCCAGCAGGCGCTTCAGCATGCCGCCGCCGAACGCCAGCATGAAGCCCACCAGGAAGAACACGGTGAGCGCTCCGCCCGTCAGGCCCACCACTCCGCCAATCGCCAGCACCACCAGCTCCGGCAGCGTCGTCCCCCCGGCCAGGTGGGACGCGGCGTCCTCCGGCTTGCGCGGCCAGCCCAGGGTGGAGAGCCGGCTGCTCAGCAGCCGGAACAGGCGCGAGTCGCGCAGCTCCGCCCAGAGGTGTGGCCACTGGACCACCAGCGCGTCCACCTGCGCCACCGCGGCGGGCACCACCAGCAGCGCGAGCGCGGCAATCGCCGTCAGCAGCCCCAGCATCACCACCGCAATGGCCAGCATGCGCGGCAGTCCCTTGCGCTCCAGCCAGGACACTCCGTGCTCCAGCGCGAGCGCCAGCAGCATGGCGATGCCCGTGAGGGTGAGCGCCACCGTCGTGCGCATCACCAGCGCGACCAGCGCCACCACGGTCAGCACGGCGAAGCACACGGTGAACGCCGTCTTCAGCGTCACCTGCGAGGACTGCCTTCCCACTTCACGCTCCGCGGTCATCTTCCTCCCGCGTCCAGGGTCGGCATGCACCTGTGGAAAAACCATACCCACCCACGCCGCCACGGACGCGGAGGTGTCCAACAGCAGACGTCCGCGGCGCGGCGATCCAATCCCAACGGCAATGCACAACATCTTCATGCCCGGATGCACCGGGCCTCGTTCGCCGGGGTACTCCACATGAAGCGGTTGAAGTCGCTGGGCTGGGCCGTCACCACCTGTGCCGCACTGGGATGCGGCTCGGGGCAGCCGTCCGAGACAGTGTCTCCGTCGGCCGCACCCGGCTCGGTTCGCGCCGCCGCGAGCCGCACCTCCAAGAAGATTGTCGAGTCCCCGACGGCCGCCGCCCCCAGTGCCTGCGCCGCGCTCTACGCCACCCCGCAGGCCCAGTCCGCGCTGACCCAGGCGGTGGTGGACCCGGGGCTGAAGGCGGACGGCACCACGCGCACGCTCATCCTGTCCTTCAACACCGACGCGGCGCTGGCGCCCGCGGTGACGACGCTGTCCGGCCTCCTGGGGCTGCAGGTCGGCAAGGGGCTGGGGACGCTGAAGGCCCTGCCCATGGTGGTGGTGAAGCTGCCGGTCACGCCGCTGGTGCTGACGCTGCTGCGCACGCAGCTCCAGCCGCTGGGCCTGCTCTCCATCTACGAGGACCGGCCGCTGCAGTACTTCCTGGACCAGAGCGTGGCGTACATCGGCGCGGACACCGCGCGCACCGCCTTCCAGGCCACCGGCGCCGGCATCGGCGTGGGCGTCATCGACTCCGGCATCGACGGCACGCACGGCGACTTCCCGAACATCGCCCGCAACGTGAAGGTGGTGGCCCCGGTGTCGGGCGTGCCGGTGGGCGGCGCGCTCTACGTGGACGTGCCGGACAGTGACTTGACGAGCGGACATGGCACGCACTGCGCCAGCACCATCGCCGGCTCGGGCGCGCGCTCCGGTGGCAAGTACAAGGGCGTGGCGCCGGGGGCGACGCTGCTCGGCGTGGGCGCCGGCGAGGCCATCAGCATCCTCTACAGCGTGGAGGGCTTCGACTTCCTGCTGGACCCGGACGTGCGCGAGACGCACAACGTCCGCGTCATCTCCAACTCGTGGGGCACCACCGGCCGCTTCGCGCCGTTCAACCCCATCTCCATCGCCAGCAAGCGCGCCTATGATTTGGGCGTCGTCGTCGTCTTCGCCGCGGGCAACGAGGGCCCGGACGCGGACACGCTCAACCCGTACAGCGCCTCGCCGTGTGTCATCTCCGTCGCGGCCGGCACCGCCAAGGACACGATGGGGGCCACCAACCCGCTCGTCAGCCAGGATTTGCCCGGTGCGCTGGCGGACTTCTCCAGCCGCGGCGTGCCCGGTGACGCGCTCCACCACCCGGACATCACCCTGCCCGGGGTGAACATCGTCGCGGCGCGCGCCACCACCGGCAACCCGGCCATCGTCCCGCCGTACCTCGGCCTGGACGCGCTGCACCCGGAGCCCTTCTACGCGTCCATCTCCGGCACCTCCATGGCCACCCCGCACCTGGCCGGCGTCATCGCGCTGATGCTGGAGGTCAACCCGGCGATGAACATGGACAGCGTGCTCGCCGCGCTCACCTCCACCGCGAAGCCCATGTTCGCGAAGAACGCGGACGGCACCACGCGCCAGCTCGAAGTGTGGGAGGTGGGCGCCGGCTACGCGGATGCGTACGCCGCGGTGCGCGTCGCCTCCGAGACGGCGGGCACGCGCTACTCCACGCAGACAACCATGCTGCCGGGCTGGACGGGGAGCGTGGACACCAGCATCAACATCCCCGTCGCGGACGTGACGCTGCTGGCCGCCGAGGACAACCACGGCGTCGTCGTGCCCGAAGGCGCGAGCGCGCTGCGCATCACCACCGACTGGGGCAACCCGGCGCTCGATTTGGACATGAACGTCTACGGGCCCAACGGCGAGCTGGTGGGCTCCAGCGCCAACGGCACCTCCACCGGTGAGTCGGTGTCGATTCCGCACCCGGCGGCGGGCACCTGGCGCGTGCAGCTCAAGGGCTTCCTCAACACGCCCACGCAGTACACCGGCACCGCGGCGGTGGACCGGCTCGTGCCGCTGCCGTAGTCGGAGCCGCGTAGAGGGGGAAGCGTCCGGCGCGTCCCGCTCCCGAAGCCTGGGAGCGGGGCGCGCCGTGTCGTTTCAAGACGACTTCAGTTGCGCGACGGGTAGATGCCTTCCAGCGCGATGATGAAGTTCACGCAGAGGAAGGGCGACATGTTGTTGTGGGGCTGGCTGCCGCCGGCGATGCCGATGGAGTTCGGCGCCATGGTGGTGTTGATGTTGTTGGGCGTGGTGTAGGAGTTCACCGGAACGCCCGACTCGATGCGCGTGGCCGTGACGTTGCCCTCGGGGATGGGCTGGTCCGCCGCGGAGTTGCTCGCCGTCAGCGAGTGGGTATGCGCGGGCATCTGGTTCGCAATCAGCGTCACCGTCTCGCTACCGCCCTGCTCGCCCAGCGTGCGCGGCGAGAGGCCCGGGCCCTGGCCGGGCTGCATGGGATACCGGCCCCGCAGGTCCGGCAGGGCGAACGTCGTCTGCCCGTTGCCGCCGTAGGTGGTGCCCAGGATGGAGAAGAGCGCGGTGTTCTGCGCGATGGAGAGCAGCTGCCCCTGGCAGAACGCCCAGCCGCGCGGAGCGAAGTTGCCACCGAACATCATGATCTGACCGATGAATGGCTCGGACACGTACACCTTCCTTGAGTTGAGGAGCTTGAGTTGAGGAGCTTGAGTTGAGGAGCTTGAGTTGAAGAGCGTTTCAGACGCAGCAGAGCACGTCGGCTGCTCGCTGAGCAAAGGACCGGCCACACGCCCGAAGTCGGGATTCCATGAGTCGCGATGCGTCACCCACAGGGGCGTGCGCCGCCCTGCGTGGGTGTCGCGTCAGGTCGGTGCGTCCGGCCGAGACGCAACTGCGTTCCTCGAGGACGACGGGTTGGATTCGCCCCATGTCGCGGCCAACGCGTCGGGTCCAAACGCAACCGCGTTCCAGGGGGACGCGCAGGGGGGGTATGGCCCTGCGGGGTCGACTCGATACACAATCGCCTCCTCATTGCTGAAGCACGCGCGCGGCTACCCCTGACCGCGATCTGGCGTGGGGCTTGCTCTGGCCCCCGGCACTGAGTCCCACGACAAGGAGATGCTTAAAGATGGCTCACGTGAATTGGCGGCGCCCTACCCATTGGACGTTCTTGAAGGCACTCCCGCTGGCGGCGCTGCTGGTGCTGTCGGGGTGCGACGAAAGCAAGGAGGGCCCACAGGGTCCACAGGGTCCACAGGGGCCCGCAGGTGCGCGCGGCCCCCAGGGTGAGCAGGGTCCCGCTGGCTCGGACGGTGCGGACGGTGCGGCCGGTGCGGCCGGCGCCGCGGGCGAGAAGGGCGATAAGGGAGATATCGGTCCCACCGGTCCCCAGGGCCCCGCGGGCGGTCCGCGCGGTGACACCGGCCTGAGCGCACTGGTGCGCACCAGCGCGGAGGCCGCGGGCGCCAACTGCGCCACCGGCGGCGTGCTGTTCGAGGCGGGCATCGACACCGACGGCGACGGCGAGCTGGACAACGACGAGGTGGACGCGGACCTGACGCGCCACCTGTGCAACGGCGTGCAGGGCGACCGCGGCGACGTCGGTCCGGAAGGTCCCACGGGCCCGCAGGGCCTGCGCGGCGACCAGGGCATCCAGGGCCCGCAGGGCAACATCGGTCCCCAGGGCGCCAAGGGTGACACGGGCGACACCGGCGCCACCGGTCCGCAGGGCGCCACCGGTCCCCAGGGCATCCAGGGTCTGAAGGGCGACAAGGGCGACAAGGGCGACACGGGCAACACCGGCGCCACCGGTCCCCAGGGCGCCACCGGTCCCCAGGGCGCCAAGGGTGACACGGGCAACACCGGTCCCCAGGGCCCGCAGGGCCCCCAGGGCAACCAGGGCAACGTCGGCCTGAGCGCGCTGGTGAAAACCACCACGGAGCCCGCGGGCGCCAACTGCGCCACTTCCGGCGTGAAGCTGGAGACGGGCGTCGACACCAACCGCAACGACACGCTGGACGCGGGCGAAGTCAACGCCGCGCTGACGCGCTACGTGTGCAACGGGCCCCAGGGTCCGCAGGGCATCCAGGGAGCGACGGGCGCGACGGGTGCGCAGGGCGCCCAGGGTCCGCAGGGTGCCCAGGGCGTGAAGGGTGACACGGGCGACACGGGCCCCACGGGCGCCACCGGCCCGCAGGGCGCGACGGGTCCGCAGGGTGCCCAGGGTCCGCAGGGCATCCAGGGAGCGACGGGCGCCACCGGTCCCCAGGGCCTCCAGGGTCCGCAGGGCCCGCAGGGCGCGGCCGGCCTCCACTCGGTGGCGGCGACCGCCGCCGAGCCCGCGGGTGCCAACTGCGCCACCGGCGGCGCGCGGCTCCAGTTCGGCTCGGACGCCAACAACAATGGCACGCTGGACGCGGGCGAAATCAACGCCGCGCTGACGCGCTACGTGTGCAACGGCGCCCAGGGTCCCCAGGGCATCCAGGGTCCGGCGGGTGCGACGGGCGCCCAGGGCGCGACGGGCGCGACGGGCGCGACGGGCGCCACGGGTGCGACGGGCGCGACGGGTCCGCAGGGCCCCGCGGGTTCGACCGGCGTCTACGGTGACGGCTCGGGCGGCTCGTTCAACGTCGCGTTCGGCAACACCCTGGACCTGACCACCGTGTCGGGCTTCAACTCCCTGGCCGGCAGGCACCACCTGCAGTTCACCGACATCACCATCAGCGGCACCCTCATCGTCCCCAGCGGCACGGTGCTGCGCGCCACCGGCAGCGTCTCGGTGACGGGCACGGGCACCATCATCGTGGCGGCGGGCACGCAGGACTCCGGCAACGGCGCGCCGAACCCTGGCGTGTCCCTGGCCCCCGCGGGGCAGATCCACGGCGGCATCGGCATGGGCGTGCTCCAGGCGTCCCACGTGCGGCGTCCGGGACCGCTGGCGGGCGGCGCGGGTGACCGCAATATCTCGCTGGGCGCCGTCACGGGCGGCGAGGGTGGTGGCTCGCTGGTCATCGTGGCGCGCGGCAACGTGAGCGTCGCGGCGGGTGGCGCCATCAACGCCAACGGCGCCAGCGGCATCAACCCGGGTGGCGCCACGGACATCCCGGGCCCCGGTGGCGGCGGTGGCGGCATCATCGTCGTCGGCTCTCAGGGCAACATCACCGTGACCGGCTTCCTGCGGGCGGTGGGTGGCACTGGAGGCCCGGGGGTGAATGGCAACGGTGGTGCGGCGGGTGCCGGCGGCGGCGGTGGTGGTGGTGGTGGCATCATCCACCTCATCGCGGCGGGCACCATCAACGCGCCCGGCTCCCAGCTCCTCGTGAGCGGTGGCGCCGCCGGTACGGACGCCTCCTCCTCGAGCACCAACCAGCCCGGCAGCGGCGGCGGTGCCACCGCGGGCAACGGCGGCAACGGCGGCAACGGCAACCCCGTCGCGGGCCAGGCGTTCGTCGCGGCCACGGCCGGTACCGCGGGCTACACCATCAGCACGGTGATTCCGGCTCCGGAGAACCTCTTCCTCTAGTTCCCCCCGAGTCGTCCCCCGACGGCACACGGCGGCCCGCGAGCAATCAGCTCGCGGGCCGTTCGTGTTCCAGGCGCATGCCGTGTCTTCTCGAAGCCCGGGCCCGGGAGCTTCAGCCCCCGCGCGGCCCCGGCAACCACTCCATGGCGAGGTACGGGTCCGCGTCCGTCATCGGACCTGGGGTCGCCGCCGCCGGCTCCGGCCGGAAGCCGAGCCGCTCGTACAGCGCGCGTGCCGGGCTGGCGGAGAGCACGCGCAGCCGCAGCGGGACGTGGGCCTTCGCGGCCTCGTCCATCAGCTCGCGCAAGAGCCGCGTCCCCACGCCCGCGCGCCGGTGCGCCGGCAACAGGGCGATGTCCACGAGGCGCCACTCCTTCGCGCCGCGCGTCACCAGCAGCCTCCCGGCGGGCGCGCCATCCACCAGCACCACCCGGTGGTCCGCCCCGGCGTACCGCGTCGCCCAGTCCCGGCCCTGCGCCATCCACTGCATGCGCAGGAAGGCGTCACGCTGCGCGGGCGCCCAGCCCCACATGGCCACCTCGCCCTCGCGCGTGCTCGCGTACAGGGTGAACAGGAACGCCTCGTCCGAGGCGGAGGCGGGGCGGAGCGTGACGGGCAAGGTGGCACGGAGCATGGACTTCCGGGCAACCCCACGTCCACCACCGCACTCGGGCCACCCGCCGCGTCCTCCACCCGACGGCGGAGGCCTGCAACCGCCAGCTCCGACACCCCGGGATTCACCGCTCAGACGTCAGACCCGGATGGGAGTCTGGGGGGACTTTTCATTCAGGAGCACGCCATGAAGAAGACGCGAGACGAGGAGCTGACGCTGGCCCTCCAGGAGGCCCGCGAGACGGAGGCCCGGTGGCGAGGGCTGGCCGCGCGGCTGCTGGAGCTGGGCGACGACGCCATGGACGCGCAGCTCCTGGTGGCCTTCCGCGCCGCGCGCGAGGAGGGCGTGGTGCCGCCGGACGCGGGCTTCTTCCTGGTGGCCCACATCCTCACCGCCATGGCGGACGAGGCCATCGCCGAGGACCCCCGCGTGCGCCGGCTCGCCTGCGAGCTGGACCTGATGGAAGCCGAGTACGGCGTGGGCGACGGCGTCTGGCGCGACGACGAGGAGACGCCCGAGGACTGGGAAGCGCTGTGCGTGGAGTACGAAGTGGCCTGCGACGAGGCCCGCGCCACCTTCTTCCGCGCCTACGGCGAGGAGGACATGGCCCGGCTCTACATGGAGGACCGCCTCTGCTTCCACCGCCGCTTCGAGAGCGGGCGCCGCTTCTTCCACGGCCTGCCCATGCACCCCGAGCACCTGCACTGAGCCTCCGCGCCGGACGCCGGGAAGATTCACCGGCGGGCGCGTTCCACTGCCACCGGCGCGGGCTCCGGTGTGGGAGTCCGCGCTGGCAGGGGGTGGGGACGGGCCTGGGGGCTCGTCCCCACTCTCGCCTTCAACCTCTCAAAGCCCAGGAGTTTCGCGGACCTGGCCGAGGGGCTCTCGCGCATCCATGGCGTAATCTTACCGTGTCGAACGTGTCAATTAGCTGTGCTTCAGGATGGCGCAATGCGCTGTTGGTGAAGGTGCTTGCCTCCCCCTGGCGTTTTCCCCCGGCACACCCTATTCCCGCGCTCGCTTCCGGGCGGTGAGGAGTGGTGGCGGGAAGGAAGTCAATGCATACCATCGGTGTAGAGACTCGAAACTCCAAGGCGAGTCTCTAGCAGCCTCCGCGCTGCACGGCGGCGCGCGTTTCCAGCAGTGAAGTCCCCTCCAAGGACCTGGAATCGCGCGCCGCCGCTCTTTTTTCTCCCCCCAGCTAGAACTTCTCGGGCGCGGGCCGCACGTCGAGCTCCTGCGTCCACGCGGAAGCGTCCTGCCGGTGGAGCTGCCAGTACGTCTCGGCGATGGCATCCGGCGACAGCCGGTGCGCGGGCTTCGGTCCGCCCCGGGCGTGCGTGCGGTCCGTGTCGATGATGCCGTCGATGACGACGTGGGCCACGTGGATGCCGCGCGGGCCGAACTCGCGGGCCAGGGACTGCGCCAGGGCCCTCAGTCCGAACTTGCCCGCGGCGAAGCTCGCCGAGCGCGGGCCGCCGCGCAGCGACGCGGTGGCGCCGGTGAACAGCAGCGTGCCGCGCCCCGCCTCCAGCATGGCGGGCAGCACCTCGCGCGCGCACAGCACGCCGCCCAGGCAGTTGATGCGCCACGAGGACTCGAAGTCCTCGGGCGACGTCTCCAGGAAGCCCGCCATGTGGAAGACGCCGGCGTTGTAGACGCAGACGTCCGGGGCGCCGTGCTCCTCGCGCAGCCGGGCGAAGGACGCCTTCACCGCGCCCGCGTCCGTGGCGTCGGTGGGGTAGATGCTCGCGTTTCCTCCGGCCTGCTGGACGTCGTGTTGGACCTGGCGCAGCGTCCCCTCGCTCCGGGCGAAGAGGCCCACCGTGTAGCCCTCGCGGGCGAAGCGCCACGCCAGCGCCGTGCCCAGCCCGGGGCCCGCTCCCACCACCGCGGCCACCTTCGGAGCTGACTTCGCGGCCGACTTCGCAATCGTCGTCATGGCCGGCCCGGTTAACGCGCTCGCGCCCGCGCGGCCATCCGACATGAGCGGCCCCGTCACCCGGCCAACGGTGGACCGTGCGCGGCGACGCTGCCCGGGACGGGGCGCTACATTGCCGCGCCATGACGACTGCCCACGCCACCCGCCTGCTCGATTTGCTCTGGGAGCGCTACGCCGCCGAGGTGCCCTACGCGCGCACCTTCGTCCAGCTCTCCGGAGGCCGCTTCCGCAATGACCATGTCGCGCTGCGCTCGCTGGCGCGGCCCGGCGGCGGCATCGCCCTCTTCTCGCGCCCCTTCGAGCGGCTCGGCTGGAAGGCCGCGGGCACGTACACCTTCCCGGACGCGCACCTGTCCGCCATCTACATGTCCCATCCCGCCGGGCTGCCGCGCGTCTTCATCTCCGAGCTGAAGCAGGAGGAATTGTCCCCGCGCGCCCGCGAGCTGCTCGCCGCGCTGCCCGAGGACGTGCCCGCGCCCGAGGACGTGGACGCGCTCGCCGCGTGGTTCTCCCCGCCGCCGCCGCCGGACGAGGCCGCGCTGCTGGAGCTGGAGAGGGAGTCGCAGTACGGCGCCTGGCTGCTCGCCTTCGGTCGCAAGGTGAACCACTTCACCGGCACGGTGGATGACGTGGAGGCGTGGCAGCGGCGCATGCGCGAGGCGGGCGTGCCCATGAAGGCGGACATCGAGGGCGCCGCCGGCACGTCGCTGCGGCAGACGGCCACCCACGCCGCGCCGCTGCCGGTGACGCTGAGGGGCGGCGGCACGCGTGCGTGGCCCTACGCGTACTTCGAGATTGCGCAGCGCGCGCCGGACTTCGACGGCTTCCTCGGCCCCCAGGCGCGCGCGCTCTTCGACATGACGAAGCGTGGATGACGCGCCGCGCTCCGCGTGTGGGGCACGGCGCGTCATCCAGGACACCCGGGGCGCTTCCCGGCTGCCTGCCCTGCGCGCGGGCCCCCGGGCAGGAACGGCGGCCCGAAAACTCTCTATGCTCCCGCGCCATGCCCACTTCCCAGTCTCTTCCTTCCCTCGTCCTGGCCGCTGGCCTCTCGCTGGCGCCCGCCGTCGTGCTGGCGGAGGACACGACGACGACCGAGCTCGAGCAGAACCTCAACAGCATGGACCGCTTCTTCACCTTGTCCGAGAGCGCGGCCACGCCGCCCACGGACGTGCGCGCGGAGACGGGCGGCAGCGCCCGGGAGGGCGGCACGGGCGTGGGCGACTCCTACGGCATCTCCCAGCGGGTGGAGATGAACGTGCTCGAGCACCTGTCGCTGCGCGCGGGCGGTGAGCTGCGCATGGGCACGGGCAAGGGCTTCAGCCCGGAGGCGCAGGTGAAGTACCAGTTCTTCAACCAGGCCGCGGACGGGCTGAACGCGTCGGCGGGCGTGCGCTACAAGCAGCTTGGCTTCGCGTCCGACGGCGGCGAGGCGGAGGTGTTCCTCGCGGCGGGCAAGCGCTGGGGCCAGTTGCTGGGCACCGCCAACTTCGTCGCCGGCACGGGCGTGTCCAAGCGCGAGGCGGACCTCGAGGGCCACGTGGGCCTGGGCTACCTGCTGGGCGAGAAGCTCATCGTCGGCGTCAACACGCGCTTCCAGCAGGAGGTGGTGGACGAGCCTGGCGAGGTGAAGGGTACCGGCCGCGAGTTCGAGATGCTCTCCGGTGGCCTCGTCGGCTACTCGTGGGGGCCGGTGGACCTGTCCGCGCTGGCCGGCTGGTACTTCCCGCGCAAGACGATGACCAGCGGCCCGCTGGCGCAGCTGCAGCTCGGCCTCAACTTCTGAGCGCGCGGTTCAGTCGCTGACAGGCGGATTGCCCCGGCCGTGGACACTTGCCGGGCCGGGGCGCTTCAGGGCCATTCGATGGGCACGGTGTTGGTGTTACGCCTGCAACCGTGTCCGCACCTCCCGAGTCGCACCCCGGGCTCGGCTTCCCAGGGGACCTCCTCGCTCAGCTCCCCGAGGCCATCGCGGCGTTCAGCCGGGAGGGCCGCTTCCGGTACGTGAATGCCGCCGCGGAGCGGCTCTTCGGCGGCGCGCTCGGCGCGCTCGTCGGCCGCACGCTGGAAGAGGTGCGCCCCGGAGCGGACGGGCGCGCGCTTCACGAGGCCCTCGCGCGGGTGGAGGAGAGCGGGCGGCCGGAGCGTTTCGAGTACCGCTTCTCCCCGGTGCGGTGGCTGGACGTGCGCGTCCACGCCGATGCGGAGGCGCTCTGGCTCATCGCCGCGGACCTTCCCGGAGCCCCGCGGACCCCGGTGTCCGGGGAGGCCGCGAGCGCGAAGGCCCGGCTCCCCGCGGATGCGCTGCTGGAGGTGGAGCGCGAGGCGAGGACGCGCGCGGAGCGCACGGCGGAGTATGCCCGGCGGCTCCAGGAGGTGACGCGGTTGCTGGGGCAGGCGCTCTCCGGTCCGGAGGTCGCCGGGGCGGTGCTGGAGGTGGGGGTGAGCGCGCTCGGCGCCATCAACTGCGGCATCTGGCTGCTGGACGGCACGGGGCGGCGGCTCGAGATGATGCAGTCGCGCGGTTTTGGCGCCGAGGCGCTGGCGGTCTTCAGCGCCTTTCCGGTGGACGCCCCGGTGCCCGTGGCGGAGGCGGTGCGGGGCGGCGAGCCGGTGTGGATGCCGAGCTGGGCCGAGTATGCGCGGCGGGTGCCTGCCTCGGACGAGCGCGCCCACGGGGTGGTCTTGCGCGATGAGATGACGGCGGCGTGCCTGCCGCTGCACGTGGAGGGACGGGTCATCGGCGGGGTGGCCTTCGGGTTCCAGGGCCCGCACCTCTTCGAGGACGCGGAGCGCTGGTTCCTCCAGATTCTCACCCAGCACGCCGCGCAGGCGCTGGAGCGGGTGCGACTGTTCGAGGCGCAGCGCACGGACATCACCGAGCGCAAGCGCGCCGAGGCCCGCACGCGCTTCCTCGCCGAGGCGGGCGCGCTCCTGTCCTCGTCGCTGGACTACGAGCGCACGCTGGCGGCGGTGGCCCGGGTGGCGGTGCCGTCGCTGGCGGACTGGTGCGCCGTGGACATGCCCGAGCCCGACGGTCAGGTGCGCAAGTTGGTGGTGGCCCACCAGGACCCGGAGCGCGTGCGGGTGGCCATGGATTTCCACGCCCGCTATCCCCCCTTGCTGAGCGCGGCGGGTGGCATCGGCAAGGTGCTGCGCACCGGCGAGCCGGAGTTCGTGGAGCACCTCACCCAGGAGATGGTGGACGCCGCCGGGTCGGACCCGGTGCGGCGCGACGCGGTGCGGGCGCTGGGCATCCGCTCCCTCATCTGCGTGCCCCTGCGCAGCCGGGGACGCATCATCGCCGCGCTGACGCTGGTGTACGCGGACTCGGACCGTCACTACACCGAGGCGGACCTGTACCTGGCCCAGGAACTGGCGCTGCGCGCGTCCGCCGCCATCGACAACGCGGCCCTCTACCGCGAGGCGCAGGAGGCCGTCGCCGCGCGCGACACCTTCCTCGGCGTGGCCTCGCACGAGCTGAACACGCCGCTCACCTCGCTGGCGCTCAACCTGCAAACGCTGCAGCGCGCGGTGGAGCAGCTGCCGCTGGACGCGCACCCCGGCCGCCCGGCGGTGGGCCCGAAGTTCCAGTCCGCCCAGCGGCAGGTGGCGCGGCTGGCCAGCCTCATCCGCGAGCTGCTGGACGTCTCTCGCATCACCGAGGGCCGGCTGAAGCTGGAGCCCGAGCCGATGGACCTGGCGGAGCTGGCGCGCGAGGTGGCGGCGCGCGCGGCCGAGGACGCGGCGCGGGCCGGGTGCGAGCTGCGCCTGCGAATTCCCGCGTCCGTCGAGGGCGTGTGGGACCGGCTGCGGCTGGACCAGGTGGTGCAGAACCTGCTGTCCAACGCGCTCAAGTACGGCCACGGCCAGCCGGTGGACCTGGAGCTGGAGGACGGCGCGGACGCCGTCACGCTGCGGGTGAAGGACAGGGGCCTGGGCATCTCCGCGGAGGACCAGGCCCGGCTGTTCCAGAAGTTCGAGCGGCTGGCGAGCGAGCGTCACTACAGCGGCTTCGGCCTGGGACTCTGGATTGTGAAGCAGGTGGTGGACGCGCTGGGGGGCCGCATCCACGTGGACAGCGCCCCGGGGCAGGGGGCGACGTTCACCGTCGTCGTTCCACGCTGAGTCAAGTTCCCGGGAGGGCGTACCCGTCACGTGAAGGGGTGCGCGTACCATTCGCGGCCCGCTCCTGTAGGCTGGGTGCCTCTTCCATGACCTCCTGGGGGACATGATGCAGCGGGTGGCGCGAATCTTCGGACTGGGTGTGGTGCTGCTGGGCGCGGGGCCGGTGCTCGGTCAGCAGGGCCAGGCGGGTGACGCGGGCGTGGAGGTGCGCCGCGCGGACGTGGCGCTCCAGGGCGCGGTGGCGAAGGCCGTCCGGCCGCCGCTCGACGCCGTCTACGAGGCGCTCCAGCGCACCGTGCGCTTCCGGCAGGTGGCCCTCGCTCCGAATGGCCGGCGCCTGGCGTGGGTGGAGTCCGGCTCGGAAGCCGCCGGGGCGAACCCGGGTGGCAGCATCATCCAGGTGCTGGACCTCACCGGGTCCGACGCGAAGCCCGAGCGCATCACCGTCTGCCTGGCGATGCGCTCGTGCAACGAGTCCTCGCTGGCGTGGAGCCCGGACGGGCGGAAGCTCGCGTTCCTCTCCGACGCGGGGCTGGGCGGGCCGGTGCAGCTCTACGTCGCCAACGTGTCCGAAGGCCCGGTGCGCAAGCTGACGTCCTTCCAGGGCCCGGCCTCCGGGCCGCGGTGGTCTCCGGACGGGGACTCCCTCGCGCTGCTCGTCATCGAGGGCGAGGGCGCCGAGCACGCCAAGGGCCCCACCGGCCCCGCGGCGCGTGAGACGGGCGTGGTGCAGGAGGCGCACCCGGTGCGGCGCGTGGCGGTGGTGGACGTGGACGACGGCGCCGTGCGGAAGGTGACGCCGGAGAACCTCTTCGTCTACGAGTACGCGTGGAGCCCGGACAGCGACCAGCTCGCGGTGACGGCCGCGCCGCCGCCGGGGGACGCGAACTGGTGGGTGGCGAAGCTGCACGTGGTGGAGGTGAAGTCGGGCCGCGCGCGGCTCTTGTACACGCCGAAGTGGCAGCTCACCGAGCCCACGTGGAGCCCCGACGGGAAGCAACTGGCGTTCATCGAGGGACTGATGAGCGACCAGGGCTCCAACGGCGGGGACGTGTACGCGGTGCCGGTGGCGGGGGGCAAGGCGCGCAACCTCACGCCGGGGATGAAGGCCACCGCGACGAGCCTGGACTGGGTGGAGAAGGGGCGGCTGGTGTTCGGCGCGCAGGTGCTGGGGGACTCGGCGCTGGCGACGGTGGACCCGGTGAAGGGTGGGGTGACGATGCTGTGGAAGGGCCCCGAGCGCATCAGCGCGGGCGGGGTGGTGGGCGCGTCGCTGGCGGAGGACGGCGTGACGAGCGCGGTGGTGCGCGAGTCCTTCACGCGGGCGCCGGACGTGTGGGTGGGGCCGGTGGGGGAGTGGAAGCCCGTCACGCGCCTCAACGCGGACGTGAAGCTGCCGGTGGGGCCGGTGCGCAGCGTGACGTGGAAGAGCGAGGGGCGGGACGTGCAGGGCTGGCTGCTGGCGCCGCCCACGGCGCCGGTGGGCAGCGCGCGGGCGCCGATGGCGACGGTGATTCACGGCGGGCCGGCGTCGGGGGTGCTGTCCGCCTTCCAGTCGCAGGCGCTGATGCTGACGAGCCAGGGCTACTACGTCTTCTTCCCCAACCCGCGTGGCAGCTTCGGGCAGGGGGCGGACTTCGTGCAGGCCAACCGGCGGGACTTCGGGTACGGCGACATGCGCGACATCATGTCGGGCGTGGACGCGGTGCTGGCGAGCGAGCCGGTGGACCCGGCGCGGCTGGGCGTGATGGGGTGGAGCTACGGCGGCTACATGACGATGTGGGCGGTGACGCAGACGCAGCGCTTCCGCGCGGCGGTGGCGGGGGCGGGCATCTCCAACTGGCAGAGCTACTACGGGACGAACCACATCGACACGTGGATGCTGCCGTACTTCGGCGCGTCCGTGTACGACGAGCCGGACGTGTACGCGCGCAGCTCGCCCATCAACTTCGTGAAGCTGGTGCGCACGCCGACGCTGCTCGAGCACGGTGAGCGGGACGTGGAGGTGCCGGCGTCGCAGAGCTACGAGTTCTTCAAGGCGCTCAAGGCGCTGGGCGTGGAGACGCAGTTGGTCATCTACGCGGATGAGGGACACGGGCTGCGCAAGCCGGACCACCTGAAGGACCGGACGCTGCGGATGGTGGAGTGGTTCGACGCGCACCTGCCGCCGCCGAACCTGCCCGCGGCGAAGGTGCCGATGCCGCTGCGCTAGCGGGCGTCAGCGGAGTAGCCCGCTCAGCGGGCGTCATCGGAGTAGCCCGCTCAGCGGGCGTCATCTGGAGTCGCGACGAGGCTGGTGAGGACGTGGTCCCTCCAGCGTCCGTCGATGAGGAGGAAGTCGCGGGCGTAGCCCTCCACGACGAAGCCGAGGCGCTTCAGCACGGCGGCGCTCCGGAGGTTCTCCGGCAGGTGGTTGGCCTGGAGCCGGTGCAGGCCCAGCGGGCCGAAGGCGTAGTCGCGGATGGCGCGCAGGCCCTCGGTCATGAGGCCCTGGCCCTCGTGGCGCTGGTCCAGCGCGTAGCCGAGGTCCGCGGCCTGGAGGGGGCCTCGGCGGATGTGGGTGAGGGAGATGTTGCCGATGACGGGCGCGGTGGCGAGGGGCTCGGTGCGCGGCAGGAGGAACAGGCGCAGGGACAGGTCATGCCGGAAGTCCTCGCGGTCCTGCGCGAGCCGGGTGCGCCAGTAGGTGACGGAGAAGAAGTTGGCGGGCCGCGCGGGCGACACCGGGTCGAAGTGCTCACGGTTCGCCTCGTAGTAGGCGAGCACCCGCCACGCGGCGTCCGGCGGGAGCAGCGCCAGGGAGAGACGCTCGGTGGTGAGCAGGGCGGTGGTGTCGGAGGGCATGGCGCGAAACCGCCCCCGAGGCTACTGCGTCCCGGAGGCGGAGGTCGTCGCGACTGCTGAAGGGAGCTCGGGTTCAGCGCGGCGGCTGCGTGTCGCTCTGCCCGGGCTGGGCGCCGGGCTGCGGCGGGGTGGCGCCTTCCTGGATGTCGCTGTCGAGCGAGCCGCTCCCGCCCTGGCCCTGCACGTCGGTGCCGCTCGGCGCCGCGGGCTGTGCCGGAGGCGCGGAGTGTCCCGTGCCCACGTCCTGCCCGCTGCCGCCCGAGCCGCTTCCACCCGTCGGAGGCGTGGCCTGCTGGGCGCCACTGCCCGTCGTCCCACGCTCGGGAGGCGTGGCCCGCGGCGGTTGGACCTGCGTGCCTTCCTGCGAGGGCTGCTGCTGAGAGCCCGTGCCGCCCGTGCCCTGCTGCTCCTGACCACTGCCACCCACGGCCTGGCCGCGCTCGATGACGATTTCCACACGCCGGTTGTTGGCCCGGCCCTCGGGCGTGCCGTTGGACGCCACCGGCCTGTACTCACCGAAGCCCCGGATGTTGATGCGCTCCGCCGGCACGCCGCGCGAGGTGAGGAACTCCCGCACGCGGTCCGCGCGGCGGTAGGACAGGTCCTCGTTGTACTCGTCCTTGCCCTGCGAGTCCGTGTGGCCCTCGATGAGCAGCGGGCTCTGCGTCTCCTTCAGCACGTCCGCCACCTCGGACAGCCTGTCGCGCGCCGCGGGCAGCAGGTCCACCGCGCCCGACGCGAAGAGCACGCTGCCGGAGAGCGTCACCACGATGCCGCGCTCCTCCTCGCGCACCTTCAGGCCCTTCTCCGTCTCCTGCAGCTTCGTCAGCGCCGCGGTGGCACTGCGCTCCGCCTCCACCCGCGCCTGCCGTTCCTGCTCGGCCCGCTGCTCGGCCTGCTGCTCGGCCTGTACCCGCGCCTGGCGCTCCGACTCGAGCTGCGCGGTGCGCTGCTGCAGCTCCTGGTTCTGCTGCGTCAGCCGTTGTGCCTCGGCCTCGGCTTGCGCGCGGCGCTGCTCCTCCGTCTGCCGCCGCGCCGTCTCCTGGGACAGCTGCTGCGCCTCCGACTGCCGCTGCTGGGCCTGGGCCCTCAGCTGCTCCGCCTCCTGCTGGCGCTGCTGCGCATCCGCCCTCAGGCGCTCCGCTTCCGCCTGCTGCGACTGCGCCATCTGCGAAGCGCGCTGCTGCTGCGCGAGCGCTTCCTGCCGCTCACGCTCGGCCTGGGCCAGTTGCTGCCGCGCGGCGTCCAGCTCCGACTGGACGCGTTGTTGCTGCATCGCCTGCGACTGCGCGAGCGAGGCCTGCGCCTTCGCCCGCTGCTTCGCCGCGAGGTCCCCGGAGCCACGGGCCTCCGCGGTCTCCGCCTTGCGCAGTGCCACATAGGCGAGCGAGCGCGTCCGGGGCGAGTCCTTGCTGTTGTCATACTCGCGCTCGGCTTCGAGCAGCGCGTCGTGGGCCTCGGCGACGTCCTGTGGCCGCTCATGGCCCTGGGGGCTGGTGGCCAGCTGCTGGTACGCGGTGCGCGCGTCCATCAACTCCCGGGGCGGAGGCCCCGAGGCGCAGCCCACCGCGACCATTGCCGTGGCCCCGACGAGGGCCTTCCATCCACGCTTCCAAAGCACCATGACGCTCTCCTCTCGGGGTGGGCGGCTCACTGGAGGCTGCGGCGCGCGGACTCGGCCTGCTGGGTGGCCGTCCGCGCCTCGCGTTCGAGGGGCACCGAGCGGGCCAGCGCGAGCGCCAGGTCCGCGTCCGCTTCAGCCTGCTGGAAGCGCAGCTCCGCGGCCTCCTGCTCGTCCGCGGCGAGCAGTCGCTCGCCGTCGGCAATCTGCTGCCGGGCGAACTCCAGGTGCTGGGCGGCCTCGGGGACGCGGCTGGCGCCGGCCCCTTCCGCGGCCCTCAGCGAGGCCTCTGCCTGGACACGGCGCTCAGTGGGAGCGGGAATGACACGCTGGCCGGCGCACCCGACGAGGGTCAGGCACATCACGGCGGCAATCAGCTTCGGGCGCACGGTTCACCTCCAGCCGTCAGGGCACCACCGGGCGCGGGACGTCGCGCCCAATGCCAGAGGTGGGGCCGCCCCTCCGGGCCGACAATCCGCCCGCGACAGAGACGCCTGAGGAGGGGCCGGGCAGGCACGCAGGCACCTGTCCCGGAGTGTGAAGTCCCTTGTCACGGCACATGAGGGGACTGGCCGGGACGCACCCGGCGGAGGTAGACGGAGCGTATGCGCCTGCACCTCGTGGATGGGACGTATGAGCTGTACCGAGCCCACTTCTCGCCCCGGCCCGGCCATGAGGCGCCGGGCGGACAGGACGTGAAGGCGACGGTGGGGTTGATGTCGTCGCTGCTCATGCTGCTGCACGACGCCACGGAGGCGGTGACGCACGTGGCGGTGGCGTTCGACAACCCCATCCGCTCGTTCCGCAACGCGCTGTTCGCCGGCTACAAGAGCGACGAGGGCGTGCCGCCGGAGTTGCACGCACAGTTCGACCTGGCCGAAGAGGCGGTGCGCGCGCTGGGCGTCACCGCGTGGTCCATGAAGGAGTACGAGGCGGACGACGCGCTGTCCACGGCGGCGGCGCGCTTCGCGGGCCAGGTGGAGCAGGTGCGGCTGATGACGCCGGACAAGGACCTGGGCCAGTGCGTGCGGGGGAAGAAGGTGGTGCAGGTGGACCGGCGGCAGGAGAAGGAGTTCGACGAGGAAGGGGTGCGCGCGAAGCTGGGCGTGCCGCCCGCGAGCGTGCCGGACCTGCTGGGGCTGATGGGGGACGACGCGGACGGCATCCCCGGCCTCACGGGCTTCGGTGAGAAGGGGGCCTCGGCGTTGCTGAGCGCCTACGGCCACCTGGAGGCGATTCCGGCCGAGGCCTCCGCGTGGACGGTGCGCCCGCGCGGCGCGGAGAAGCTGGCGGCGACGCTGCGCGAGCACCGCGAGGACGTGCTCTTGTACCGCAAGCTGGCCACGCTGGTGACGGATGCGCCGCTGCCGGGCACCGCGTCGCTGGCGGACCTGGAGTGGAAGGGCGTGCCGCGGGAGCGCTTCGAGGCGCTGTGCGACAGGCTGGGGCTCAACACGCTCAAGCGCCGCCCGAAGCGCTGGACGGCGTAGCGAGAGACAAAACGCCTTCAGATATCTACATTTGAAGGCACCATGTCTCCCAGCCGTCCCCCCCAGAAGGCCTTCGAGCGAGAGGTGCGCCTCATCCAGGCACGGGGCGGTGTGCTCCGCATGTCGGAGGTGCTGCGGCTCGGAATCTCCCGCAGGGCGTTGTACGGCATGCGCGATGCCGGAGTGTTGGACACGCTCGGTCGCGGGCTCTATCGCCTGAGTCGGCTGGCGCCGCTCGGCCATCCGGACCTCGTCACGATTGCAACGCGCGTCCCCCGAGGCGTCATCTGCCTCGTCTCCGCGCTCTCCTTTCACGAGCTCACCACCGAGGTGCCGCACGTCGTGGACGTGGCGCTGGAGCGGGGCGCCAGACATCCCCGCGTCGACCATCCGCCAACTCGCTTCTTCTGGTTCTCCGGTGCCGCCTTCCACGAGGGCATCGAGTCCCACGTGCTGGACGGACGGGAGGTCCACGTCTACGGACCGGAGAAGACGCTCGCGGACTGCTTCAAGTATCGGAACAAGGTGGGCATGGACGTGACGCTCGAAGCGCTGCGGCTGTGGCGCTCGCGACGCCGCAAGCACCTGCCGGCCCTACTCCTGCATGGGCGCCAGTGCCGCGTCGAAAAGGTGATGCGGCCCTATCTGGAGGCGCTCATTTGACGAAGAAGAACCTGCCCGCATCCGTGCAGGCCCGCTTGATGAACCAGGCCCGTGAAACCCAGCGGCCCTTCCAGGAATTGCTCCAATACTACGCCATGGAGCGATTCCTCTATCGCCTGTCATCCTCACCCCACCGCGCGCGCTTCGTGCTCAAGGGGGGATTGATGCTGCACGTCTGGAAGGCGCCCCTGGCGCGCGTGACGCGGGACGTGGACCTGCTCGGGCGGCTGGAGAACTCGCTGGCCGTGGTGGGGAGGACCATCAGGGAGGTCTGCGTGACCGAGGTGGAGCCGGACGGCCTGCTCTTCGCCCCGGACTCCCTCACCGTCGAGCACATCCATGAAGCGGCCGAGTCTCCAGGCGTGCGGGTTCGCTTCACGGGGCTGCTCGGGAAGGTGCGACTGGGGATGCAGCTCGACATCGGCTTCGGTGACGTGGTCGTCCCGGGCCCGGTGCCCCTCGTCTATCCGACGCTGCTGGACCTGCCCGCCCCATCACTGGAGGGCTACCCACGTGAGACGGTCATCGCGGAGAAGTTCCAGGCGATGGTGTTCCTCGGCGCCCTCAACAGCCGGATGAAGGACTTCTATGACATCTGGCTGCTGTCTCGCCGCTTCGACTTCGACGGCGCCGTCCTGACAAGGGCGGTGGCCGCGACCTTCGCCCGGCGAGAGACGCGCCTCGAGCCCGCGCCCCTCGCCTTCACGAAGGACTTCGTCGGCGGCGCGCACGCACGGGTTGGATGGAGCGCGTTCCGCAAGAAGTCCGGTCTGCTGAATGCTCCGGAAGACATGGGCGCCGTCGTGGAGGCGCTTGCCGCCTTCCTGGGGCCTGTCGCATCGGCCTGCCAGGAGGGGAGGTCCTTCGACCGGCGGTGGCCAGCGGGCGGTCCGTGGTCCGGACCCTGATGCCCTTCCTCGCCTCTACCCCACCGCCTCGCCCATGCCGTCCCGACCCGGGTTGGACGCGGGGGCCTGGCGCGGCAGTCGCACCGTGAAGGTGGTGCCCGCCTCGGCCGTGGACGTCACCTCCACGGTGCCGCCGTGCGCCTGGACGATGCTGCGGACGATGTAGAGCCCCAGGCCGATGCTGCGCCCGCCGCGGTCCTCCGCCCGCTCCACGCCGCGCTCCAGGGGCTCGAAGATGCGCGGAAGCTGCTCCGGCGGAATCGGCGTCCCCTGGTTGTGGACTTCCAATTCCACTCCGTGCTCCCCGCCCCGCGCCACCACGCGCACCGACGTGTCCGGCGGGCTGTACTGCAGCGCATTGCCCACCAGGTTGCTGAGCACCTGCGCCAGCCGGTCCGGGTCCCACGTCCCCGCGCCGCTCCCCGCATGCTCCGAATGGATGCGCCGGCCCGGGGACGCCGCCTGCACCTCGTCCACCACCGCGTGCACCACCTCGTGCAGGTCCACCGGCCGGGGAAACAACGGAAGGCTCCCGCCCTGCCGCGCCCGGGTGAAGTCCAGCAGGTCGCGAATCATCCGCGTGGCCCGCTCCGCCGAGCGGTGGATGCGCTGCACGTGCCGCTCCATGCGCTCGTCCAGCCCGCTGCGCTGCAGCAGCACCGACACCGCCAGCGTTATCGCGCTCAGCGGGTTGCGCAAATCGTGACTGACAATCCCGATGAGCTGCCGCTCGAAGTCCGCGCGCGCGCGCATCTCCGCCGACAGTCGCTTCGGCTCGGTGATGTCCGCCAGCGCGCCGGTGAGGTGCGTGGGCTCGCCCCGCTCGTTCGTCAGCACCCGCCCCTGGTCCCGGAGCCACCGCACCGTGCCGTCTGAGCGGAGGATGCGGTACTCGGCCTCGAGCGTGCCGCGCTCGCGGATGGCGCGCTCGGTGTGCTCCTGGACGGCGGGCAGGTCCTCCGGGTGGATGCGGGCGTACACGTCGTCCAGTGGGAAGGCGGCCTCGCGCGCCTCCAGCCCCAGGATGCGGTTGTAGTTGGCGTCGCGCAGAATCATCCGCGACGCCAGGTCCAGCCGCCACGTGCCCACGTTGGCCGCCGCCAGCGCCGAGCGCAGCCGCTGCTCGCTCTCGCGCAGGGCCCCGGCCAGCGCGGTCTCCTTGCGCCGCGCCAGCATCGTGTCCGTCACCTCCACCGCGAAGAGGATGACGGCCTCCACCTGGCCCTCCGCGCTCAGCATGGGCTGGTACATGAAGTCGAAGTAGCTCTCGGACAGCTCGCCGTCGTTGCGCCGGTCGACGCGCGCGGGCATCTCCCGGGCGCTGAAGGACTCGCCGGTGGCGAACACCGTGTCCAGCAGCTCCAGGAAGCCCTGGCCCTCCAGCTCCGGCAGCGCCTCGCGGATGGGGCGCCCCACCAGCGGACGGTTTCCGAAGAGCTGCCGCAGCCGCGCGTTGGCCACCACGAAGCGCTGCTCCGGGGCGCGCAGCACGCCGAGCAGCGCGGGCACCTGCTCGAAGAGGGTGGCCAGCAGGGCGCGCTGCCGGTCCGCCTCCTCGCGCGCGCGGCGCTCCAGCTCCAGCAGCCGGGCGCGCGCGGCTTCCGCCTCCTGGCGCTCGGTGACGTCCTGCATCGCCCCCACCACCTGCACCGCCCGGTCCTTCGCGTCGCGGACGATGTGGCAGCGGTCCACCACGTGCGCCCAGGTGCCGTTGGCGCGCCGGAAGCGGTACGCGTCCTGCCACTCGTGCTCGGTGCCCGCCATCGTCGCCTGGATGCCCTTCACCACGCGCTCGCGGTCCTCCGGGTGCAGGCGCTCCACCTTCCAGTCGAACGTGTCGCGCACGTCCGAGGGCGCGTAGCCGAACACCTCGTGCACGCCGCTCGTCCAGTCCACGGAGTCGGTGCGCGGGTCCCACTCCCACACCGCGTCCCGCGTCGCGCGCGCCGCCAGCCGGAAGCGCAGCTCGCTGCGCCAGGCGCGCTCCTCGGCGAGCTGCACCTCGGTCAGCGTGCCCTCGGCGAGCAGTCGCCGCGCGCGCTCGTCTTCCAGGGCCTGGCGCCGCGTGCGCTCCCAGCGCGCGAGCGCGCCCACCCGCGCGGCCAGCTCCGCCGGGCGGAAGGGCTTGAAGACGTAGTCGTTGGCGCCCGCCGTCAGCCCCTCCACCACGTCGGGCGGCTGCGTGTTGGAGGTGAGCAACAGCACGGGCAGGTGCGTGGTGGCGGGGTTGCCGCGCAGGAAGCGGCACACCTCCAGGCCCGTCATGCCGGGGAGGAACCAGTCCACCACCAGCACCTCGGGCGCGCTCTGCGGCCCCAGGGCCTCCAGCAGCGCCGGCCCGTCCGCGAAGGTGGCGACCTGGCAGGTGGGGGCCAGGGCGCGGCGGATGACCTCCGTCTCCGCCGGGCTGTCGTCCAGCACCCAGACCAGGGGCAGGGGAGAGGCTTGGGCCGATGTGACGTCGGAGGGGGGATTCACGGGGAGCCCAGGGCCTTAGCAACCATGACTTTCCCCGGTCAATTCTCCGCCGGGAGGGGTGTACACCGTACGCCACCTTGCCTGCCCTCCAGGCACGCAATCCTTGCGCGTGCGCGCGGCGGCCCGCCGCGCCAGGATGGACGCGCCGTGTCCCCGGAGTTGAAGGAAGCCATGCCCGTTGAACTGAAGATGCCTCCCTCGGATGACTGGGTGCCTACCCTGGACGACACGCCGTACCAGCGGCTCGGTGGCGAGGAGGCGACGCGCGCGCTGGCCCACGCCTTCTACGACGCCATGGATGCCGGGGAGCCGGCGCTGGCGAAGCTGCACGAATTGGACGCGGAGGGCCGCGTGAATGCGGGCACGCGCGAGCGCTTCGGCCTCTTCCTCATGGGGTGGCTGGGCGGGCCCCAGCACTACTCCGAGCGCCACGGCCACCCGCGCCTGCGCATGCGCCACGGCCACCTGCCCGTGGACACCGGCATGCGCGACGCGTGGCTGCGCTCCATGCGCCGCGCCCTGGACGCGCGGGGCGTCACCGGCGGCCTGCGCCGCTTCCTCGACGAGCGCTTCGCCCAGGTGGCCGACTTCCTCCGGAATACCGAGGGCTGACGCCGGCGAGGGCTGAGAAGGGCTTGCAGAAAAAGCACGGTCGTTTTAAACAAGGCCCATGCGCAAGGGCGAGCTCACGCACCAGACCATCCTGGAGACGGCCATCCGGCTGGCGAGCCGGGTGGGGCTGCAAGGGCTGAGCATTGGCGGGCTGGCGGAGGAGTTGAACCTCTCCAAGAGCGGCCTCTTCGCGCACTTCAAGTCCAAGACGGAACTCCAGGTGCAGGTGCTCCAGACGGCCACCGGGGTCTTCACCGAGCGCGTCGTCCGCCCGGCCCTCGCCCGGCCCCGCGGCGAGCCCCGGGTGCGCGCCCTCTTCGAGGGCTGGCTCACCTGGGACAAGGACAAGATTCTCGAGGGCGGCTGCATCTTCGTGGCGGCGGCGGCGGAATTGGACGACGCGGAGGGCCCCGCGCGGGACACGCTGGTGCAGAGCCAGCGGGACTGGCTGGACTGCCTGGCCCAGGCCGCGCGCATCGCCGTGGCGGAGGGGCACTTCCGCAAGGACCTGGACGTGGAGCAGTTCGCCCACGACGAGTACGCGGCGATGCTGGGCTTCCACCACTCGCGGCGGCTGATGAGAGACCCCAGGGCCGAGGACCGTGCCCGGCGCGCCTTCGACGCGCTCGTGGCCGCCGCCCGCAACCCCACCCACTGACTTCCGTTGTTCCCGTGTCCTTCCGAGGAGGACCTCATCATGGCAGAAAATAGCACGAACGTTCGGACTCAAATGGCGCTGCTGGGAGTACGGGCCACGGCGAAGGGGCTGGGAGCGGTGGCTCCGGGGCTGGCGGCGGCGTGGGCGGAGCGGCTGTTCCTGACGCCCCAGCGGACGCGGCGCTCGCGCACGGCCGAGGCGGTGCTGGCCCGGGGGCAGCAGCGGGTGCTGAAGCTGGGCGGCGAGAAGGTGTCGGTGTGGAGCTGGGGCGAGGGCCCGCGGGTGCTGCTGGTGCACGGGTGGAGCGGCTATGGCGGGCAGCTCACGGCCTTCGTGGCGCCGCTGGTGGAGGCGGGCTTCTCGGTGGTGACGTACGACGCGCCGGGGCACGGGGTGTCGTCCGGGCGCACCAGCTCGCTGCCGGAGATGGCGGACATGGTGGCGTGGGTGGGGCGGGCCACGGGCGGGCCGTATGCGGTGGTGGCGCACTCGTTCGGCGCGGCGGCCACGGCGGTGGCGCTGCGGGACGGGCTGCGGGTGGAGCGCGCGGTGTTCCTCTCCCCGCCGTCGGACCCTCGCTGGGGCATCAAGGCCTTCGGGAAGACGGTGGGCCTGTCGGAGGGCGTGCAGAAGCGGATGGCGGCGCGAATCGAGGCGCGGTTCGACATGCGACTGAGGGACCTGGCGCTTCCCAATTTCGCACCCCTGTTGCAGGTGCCACTGCGCATCTTCCACGACGTGGGGGACAGGGAGGTGCCGTTGGAGGCGGGTGAGGCGGTGGCTCGCGCGTGGCCGGGCGCGAAGCTGACGCGCACGGAGGGGCTGGGGCACCACCGCATCCTGTATGCGCCGGAGGTGGTGACGCCCGCGGTGTCCTTCCTCGCGGAGGGCCGCCCGAGCAACGCGTGGCCGGCGCCGGAGTTGCTGGCTTCAGCCTCGGCGGTGCCCTCGCGCGGATTCCTGCGCATGGTGCACGGGGGCTGAGTGGCCTGACGCCAGGTCTACGATTCGCGACCGGGAGCGTGAGGATTGATGGGCCGGTTCTTCTGGCTGCACGAGGACAAGGCGGAAGGGGCTCGCTTCAACGGGAGCTTCGACACCGCGCACAGGTGGGGGCTTCCCGGGGGATGGTGAGGAGCAGTCCGTGCGCGCCCACGCCTTCTCGAAGTCCGCGCGGCTGCGTGCCGCCTCGTCCTTTCGACCCTGGCCCTCGAGCGCGAGGGTGAGGCCGAAGAGGCCCCAGCCATTCTTGGGGTTGAGGCGGAGGTCCTCGTGGCAGACGGCCTCGGCCTCGCGGAAGCGCCCGGCCTCGAGCGGCGCAGAAGTGTCTGGCGGCTTCAGGTGCTGGAGGTGACGTGCCGGGCCGCGGCGAGGGCGCGGGAGCTCCGTGGAGATGAGCTTCGAGGGCGGCCGTGAGAGGGTCGAGCACGTTGCGCTCCTCTTCCCTGGGGCTCATCACCTCGGTGAGGATGCGTTCGACGAAGCGGCTGCCGTCCTCGCTCTGGGAGCCGAGGCTCGTCTTGCGCCAGATGACGGCATGGCGCAGGTCCCTCTCCAGGAGGCTCCATGAGGCTGAATGATGTTCTGGTGTGCTTGGCGGCAGCGTGTTTGTCGGTGTCTGGCGCAGAGGCGGCACCCCCCAGCGTCTCCGCTCTGTCCTTGTCTGGTGGAGGAACAGCGCCCTCTGGCCTGTCCCCTCAAGGCGAGGAGGTTCTGAACGCCTTTGCACCTTGTGAGCCCCAGAATGAGCTCTGGTCACCGATTCTCCCCCACGTGGGACAGAAGGTGCCGAACTATGAGCCCCCTGGCGATGGCGCCGTCGTGAAGGTGCGGGAGGTCTTCGACTCGCTGGAAGCAGAGGACCTGCCTCGACTTCAAGCCGCCCTCGAGGCCGTGAGCATGAAGGGATGCCGGCTCGGCAGCGCGGATGACACCATGGTCTTCTTCTGGGCGCCTCTCAGCGCCAGGCGGGTCGCCTTCATCTGGCGTGTAGGCCAGATACAGATTCCCAGCCAGCCCGAGACGCACGCCAACCCGGTGGCTCCCCTGATTCTTTCATCCCCTCATGAGGGAACCGACGGGGTCTTTCGCACCGCCACGACCGTGATGGCCAACACCCGCGCGCGGATCCTGCTCATGAATGCGATCCACAAAGGCTCCAGCAGCGAGAAGGTCGCGTGCCAGGGCAGTCCCATTTCGGATGGCGCGCATTCCGTCTCGACGTTGTTTCATCGAGCCCATACCAACCTCGCAAGCATGTATCCCTACGCGTTCTTCGTTCAACTGCACGGCATGGTAGGGGCCCCGAACTTCCACCTGTTGCTGGTCAACAGCTTCAACTCCCGATTCACCACGCGATACAAGTCCGGGCCGCAGTTGGTGGGTGAAGCCCTGCCAGAGTTCTTCGATGCCGCGCAACGCGGTGAGTTCTCGCTGTGTAGTGACTTCCCTGCGTCGTACAACTACCTACGCCCCACGGGCTGCCACAACACCAATGTGAACGCGCATCAACTCAACCGCGGCAATCAATGCGCGGTCGGAGAGGAAGACACCGGACGCTTCCTGCACGTCGAGTTTGATCCCAGCTTCCGCGACAATGCCAACTGGGAGAACCGCTCCCTGCGGTTCGCCAACGCCTTGAGTCGAGCCATGGAGAGATGGCTGACAGCTCCAGACTCCTACTCTCCTTGATGGCCACTCTGCGCGAGGCCCGCGTCGCGCGTCTTCGTGATGCGCGAGGCGACCTCGCGGAACGAGCGCGGACGCCGGCCGGTGATTCGAAGCACCGAGTCCGTGGTGCGGTCCTCGCTGCCACGCGCGATGGACGCCTCCATGCCAGCCAGCAGTGACGCGTAGGCCTCGGGAATGCCGGCGGACATCATGGAGGCGCGGGCCTCGTCCACGGAGACTGCCCGGTGCTCCAGTCGCCGGCCCGTGACCTCGGACAGGATGGCCGCCACCTCGTCGTACGACAGCGCCTCCGGGCCCGTCAGCACGGGCGCCTGGTTCACCGGAGCCAGCAGCGTCTCCACTGCGACCGCCGCGATGTCGGCGACATCGATGAGCCCGACGCGGCCCTGTCCCGTGGCGGTGAGCATCTGCCCATTCCGGGCAAGGCCCTGGGCCAGGTGGTGTCGCGGCTGGAAGAAGTTCTGCATGAACCACGAAGGGCGGAGCACCGTCCAGCCCGGGGCCCGGGCCCGCAGCGCCGCGTGCACGGCGCCCATCCCCGGTGTCCCTTCCTCAATGGCCGACGAGCTCAGGAGGACGAAGCTCCGGACGCCCATTGATACGGCCCGCTCGATGAACGGCACCATGACCTGGGCCGGGTCCCCGGCCGTCGCGGGAGCCACGAGGAATACGGCCTCGACGTCGCGCAGCGCTGCCTCGTGCGTCTCGCCGCGCTCCCAGTCGAACACGGCATGGTCTCCGGCCTGGGCACTCCGGCTCGCGGTGCGCACCGCGACGCCGCGCTCACCCAACCCCCGGGCCACGAGCGTTCCGGTCTGTCCGGTACCTCCGAGGACGAGCGCTCGCATCACTTTGCCCCCATGGCGCTGGCCACCTGCGACAGGCCGCCGAAGGACTCGTTCGCGGCGGCGACGTTCCAGTATTCGCGGTAGCGGATGATGGCCCCGTCGCGGAGGTGGACGAAGAAGACGTAGTCCTGCTCGTAGGGCAGGGACGTCGTCGCAATCGTCGCCGAGCCGTGGGCCTCACCGATGGCGAGGTCCGGGTCCGTGGTGGCGTACCGGCGCACGTCGCGGAACCGCAGGTCCTTGAACACGTCCGGCGTGCGGGAGAAGTAGTCCCGGATTGCCGCCTTGCCCACCAGGCGGGCAGGGACCTTGGCGCCGGTGGCGTAGGGGAACTCGACGACGGCGTCTTCGGCGAAGAGCGTGAGCCAGCGTTCGATGTCTCGGGTGATGAGGTGGAGGTGCGCGTCGAGGGCTTCCAGGGCGTTGCGGGGCCTTGAGTCGTTGGACATGGGGGTCTCTCCCGTGGGGGCGTTGGCGCCATCCGGGCGCCGCTCCGTCTGGAGAGAAGGATGGGAAGGGCTCCTGTGCAGGGCGTCCGCATTGCCGTGCCGCGCGTCCTGCGACACAGCCGGCCCGGAGCCGGACCCGGTGTTACCTTTCCGCGCATGACGTCGTCCTTTGATGAGCTGTCCCGCTCCCTCGGCGTTCGTGGCAGTGACATCACCCACCTGGAGCTGGATGGGCGCTGGGGCAAGCACCGTGCCGCGGAGCCGGGAAGGGCACGCCTGTATGCGACGCTCGGTGGAGGGGGAGTCCTGGACCTGCCCCGGCAGCGGGTGCACCTGCGTGCCGGCGAGCTGGCCTTCCTGCCGCGCACCGACGCGCACGTCGTCCGGGATGGGCTGGCCACCTCCATCCCTCCAGGCGGCAGCGCCTGCGAGGGCATGCGCCAGGTGGCCGCGAGCGCCTGGTCGAACACGCGCGAGCCCTCCTCCCGGCTCGTCATCGTCGACTTCGACCTCGACACGCGTGACGCCCCGTGGCTCGGCCTGCTGTCGCCCATCGTCCGGGTGCCCGCCGAGGACCCGGGCCTGGGCCGCTGGCTGCGTGAGACGCTGTCCCTGCTGGCCGGGGCGCATGAGCTGTCGCCCTCGCTGCGGCAGGAAATCGCGACGACGTGGGCCCGTGCCCTCTTCGCGCATGCGCTCCGCGATGCGAGCGCGTCCCTGCCGGGCGCCGATGCGGTGCGCGACGAGCGCGTGGTGGCGGCGCTGGTGCAGGCCCGCGCACGGCCCGAGGAGGACTGGGAATTGGGAGCGCTCGCGGCGCGCGTGGGCGTATCGCGCTCGGTGCTGGCGGAGCGGACGACGGCGCTCCTGGGGGAGCCCCTGGGCCACTACCTCCGGCGGCTGCGCATCGACCGCGCCGCGGCGCTGCTGGAGTCCAGCGACGCGCCGGTGAAGACCATCGCCGCGCGCGTAGGGTACGACAGTGAGTCGGCGTTCGCTCGTGCCTTCTCGCGTGAGCGCGGCACCACCCCCACGGCCTGGCGCCGGGGCCGCCGTGCTGGAGTGGGACAGTCGCGGGCGGAACAGGTCCTGTGAGTCAGGCTCCGCTGGCGACACCCCACCCAGGGGATTGCGCTGACACGGGCCGATGCGGACGGTAGGCTTGCCGCGAGCGCAGCGAATCCTCCCGTGGGGCACCCATGCAGCCTGGCCACCTGAATCCGTCATGCCTCCCGTCGGGGACGAGGGTGGGGCCGTGGCGCGTGATGGAGCGGAGGGGCTATGGAGCCTACGGCGCCGTCTACCGCGCCTTCGGCGTTGAGGGGAGGCCCGGACCCGTCGCCCTCAAGCTGGCCCTGCGTCCCGGAGATGAGCGCTTCGCACGAGAGGTGGAGCTGCTCTCCCGCATCTGCCACCCGAGCGTCCCGCGCCTCGTGGACCATGGGAGCTGGCAATCGCCGTGGGGCCTCTCCCATCCCTGGCTCGCGATGGAGTGGATAGAGGGCCTGTCCCTGTACGAATGGGCACAGGTGGTGAGCCCCAGCTCCCGCCAGGTGCTTCACGCCTTCGCCCGCCTCGCGCGGGCCCTGGCTGCCACTCATGCCGTCGAGGGCGTCCACAGAGATGTGAAGGGCGACAACGTCCTCGTGAGCGCCACGGACGGCCAGGTCTTCCTCACCGACTTCGGCTGCGGACACTACGTGGGTGCCGTCCCACTGACGTCGCCGCCATTTCCTCCCGGGACTCCGCCCTACCGCTCGCCGGAGGCCTTGCGCTCCGTGCGGCTCCCCATCCTCGAGTCGACCCCCGCCTACGCGCCCGGGCCGGCGGATGATGTCTTCGCATTGGGAGTGACTGCATACCGGCTGGTGACTGGCGAATACCCTCCCTCGGTGTCGCCGCTGGACAAGGACTCCCACGTCTGGAGCCCGGAGGGGGCGGGTCCACGGCCTGCACGCATCGTCAACGTCCGCTGCTGCGCGGAGCTGAGCGAGCTCGTGTCGCGGATGCTCTTGGTGCGGCCCGAGGCGCGTGGCAGTGCGCGCGAGCTGGCCGAGGCGCTGGAGCGGGCCGCGAGGAAGGCGGGGCCGGAAGCGGAGGTGCCTCTCTTCGCCAGGGAGGAGGCCTGGCCCAAGGATGTATGGGCCGTCCCCCGGCACGTCGTGCCACGGGCGCCTGGGCGTCTCAATCGCTCCTGGCTCGCGGCGGCCAGCCTGGGAGGAGCCGTGGCGTTGGCAGCCGGGGGGATGACGCTGAGCGTGCAGCCCGGAGAAGAGCCCGAGCCGCGACACGCGTCAGCGCCCGAGGAGGCAAGGGATGCCGGCACCGTGGCGGTCGGAGACACCGCGTTGACGGCCCCGGTGTCGCTGGCTCGGGCGCCTGCCGTGTGGCCGACCATCTCGGTGGACGTGCCTCCCAGGCCGCTTTCAGGACAGTTGCGGCCAGACGCCACGGGGCGCTGTCCCATCAGGGGGCAGGTTCCTATCAATGGCGGGTGCTGGCTGAAGCTGGAAATTGACGTGAAGGACTGCGACGAGAACTACAACTATTACGTGTTCAAGGGCGCATGTTACGGCCCCGCATTTGCGAAACCGCGTCCGCCCACCTCGGCTCCCTCGGAGCACGTCGGACACGACGGCCCATAGCTCGAGGGTGCGGAACGCCGAAGCCAGCAGAGCCTGACTTACAGGGCCTGTTCCGCTCGCGACTGTCCCGCCGGGCGCATGGGAGCGGCCTCGCGTGCCAAAGTCCCGTCGTGGCCCCGCGAGCGTGGACGGTGAACCGGGCCTCTGGGGCGCCGGAGTCGTGGCCGCCCCCGGCGCCCTGATGAAAACCATCACCGCGAATCAAGGACCGCGTCGCGAACGAAGTGTTCGGCGACCCGCTTCAGCAGACCTTCACTGTCGGCCCGTGCGGCCTGGAGCGACGGCACATCCCTCGCGAGCATGTCGTCGAGCTGACGCCCCGCGCGGGACAGGGACTGGGGGAAGGTGCGCGCCCAGGACTCCAGCGTTGGAGGTTCCACTTCGGGGTGGAAGAGGAAGCCCACCGAATTCGCCAGCTGGAACACCTCCTGCGGCTGGCGCTCCGAGAACGCGAGCGTCTCCGCGCCGCGCACGGTGTCGAAGGTGTCGCCGTGCCACTGGGTGACGAGGAGTGACTCGGGGCCTCCGGCGAAGATGGAGTGCTCTCGGCCCGAGGGCGTCACGTGGATGGCCTGGGCTCCCAGGACCATGCCCTTCGGGTCCTGATACACGCGGGCGCCCGAGACGGCCGCGAGCATCTGCGCCCCGAGGCACACGCCGAGGCTCGGGCGACGCTGGTGGAGCCGCCGCTCCAGCAGGGCGAGCTCCTCTCGGAGGTAGGGATGCGAGTCGGCCTCGTAGACGCCCATGAAGCCACCGAGGACGACCACCAGGTCCGCCTCGGCGTCACCAGGCCGCACTTCGCGGAAGCGTGTCTCCAGGGTGAACCCCGCCCGGACGAGCGCACCCGCGAGGGCGCCCGCGCTCACGGGGGCATCGTGCTGGAAGAGGACCGCGCGCGGCGTTGCAGCAGACATGCGTCAACCATCGGGAGGGAAGCACGCCGGGTCAAGCGATGGATGTCCGCGACACCGCACTGGGAGACACCCGCTTCCAGGGCCGTCACTTCGCCGGACGAGCAAGAGGTGGGTTGTGGGACTACGCCTTGCGGACCGGGTAGCGCAGGTGTGTCACGCCGACGCCCTGAATCACCGTCGGGTTGCCAAGGACGGCGGGCGTGCCGGTGAGATGGTCAAAGAGTCGAACTCCAGACCCAAGAAGCACCGCCGCGATGTCGACGTGGATTTCGTCGAGGAGGCCCGCATTCAGGCACTGCTGGATGGTGTCAGCGCCGTGGACCCCCACGGACTTGCCGGCGGCGGCGGCCTTGGCCTGTCTCACGGCGCTTTCAATGCCGTCGGTCACGAAGTGGACCGTCGAGTCGGGGCGCGGCCATCCGGCGGGGATGTGGTGGGTCAGGACGAATGCGGGTCCCCAGGCGTGATTTCCGCCCCAGCCCTGGGCGACGTCGAAAGTGCGTCGACCGGTGAGCATGGCACCCAGTCCGGACGTGAGAGCGCGAAGGTGCTCGGCGCTCGGTCCGGACACCTTGAACGTCATGGGGTCCGCCCCTCCGGTGTGGAACTCGACGTCCCCCGAGGTGAAGTACCAGTCGAACACTTCTGCCACGCCATCGTTGCGGTCGGCGACGAAGCCGTCGAGCGACATGGACATGATTGCGACGACCTTCGACATGGCGACGTTCCTTTCGGGTTGGCCAGCGCCTTCTCCACCTTTAGCGCTTCGAGCACCCGGGCGCCCAGCGTCCATCGATGTGGGGGCCATGCCAGCGGAAGGTGTAGCGGCCGGGCAGGGAGGGAACAAAGGTGAGGATGTCCCTCATTCTCCCGATGCCGCTTTCGTGAGTGCCTGCGTCACGTTCGCATCGGAGCTGTACTTCTCGAGCAGGGCCTTGCGCCGAGGCTCCAGCTTGTCGCAGCCCTTCATGGCGTTCGCGAGGAACTTCCGCCGTGCCTTGTCGTAGGGCTCCTCGCCCGAGAAGTGGTCGCAGGACTCCTTCTTGTCGAGGAAGGCGACGACGTCGCAGCCCACGTCAGCGCAGTTCCCGGCACCGTACAGCTTGAAGGGTGAGCCGGAGGTAAAGCCCACGACCCGCAATGGGTCCGACAGGGAGACCATCACCGCGACCGGGACGTTCCTCCTGCTCTCGAGTTCTTGCGTGTACCCATCCAGGGTGAGCGCGACGATGGCCTCGGGAGCGCCGTCGCCACTGACGTCCCCCAGGAAGTCGAACGACACGGACTTCGACTGCTTCACGGCGTCGCCAAACTCCTTCTGGAGGTTCACGACGCGCTTCTTCCCCGCCGCGTCCTTCACTTCGAGCCGGAGCGCCTTCTCGTACAGCGCGATGCGGTACGTGTTGCCATCCTGGGTGAGGTCCACGGCCGTCACGCCCTTCTTCGTCTCCATCGGCCCGGCCTCCGGGTCCTGGTAGGCCGGCGCGGCGCTCCCCGGAGGTCTCCACATCAACCGGACGTTCTCCTCACAGCCCTGGATGCGCGGAATCGCGTCCTTGAAGACGAGCGGGCCCTCGACACGCGTCAGGACGTCAGGCGGTTTCTTCCGCGAGCACAGCCCCAGCCAGGTGCCGTCCGGCACGCAGTAGTCGACCCTGGCGGACGGCAGCGCATCGCAACCGACGTAGGCCAGACCCGTGTCCGGGTAGGGCCCCACGGAGTAGATGAAATCGATGGGTCGGGCGGACTGTGGCGCTCCACCGGCCTTCAGCACGAGAAGCACCGCCGCGGTCGACAACAAGCTCATGGATGATTCCCCCTCCGGGCGAACATAGTGCAGCACGCACCACAGCGCCCGACATGCTCACGCCTGGAGATGGCGCAGCTTCGAGGGCGAGACGATGATGTCGACCTCGTCGATTCGCCCCGCGCGGACCTCGAGCGCGAAGACGGCATACACGGAGCTGTCGACGAGAATCACGACACCGGGCTTCCCGTTGACCCTGGTGATGCGCCACGACCACGAGGAGCCCTGGCTCAAGCGTTCCCTGCCTGCCAGGATGAACCGAGCGACGGCGTCTGCGTGGTGGATGGGTTCGCGCGCCTCGCCCCCATCGCTGTAGAGCGTCACATCGCTGGCGAGCACCTCGACGAGAGCATGGACGTCGTCGCTCGCGCACGCCTCCGCGAAACGCAGGGCGAGCCGCTCATGCTCGTCCGATGACACGCTGAATCGGGATTGCCCCAGGGCGAGTCTCTCCTTCGCCCGGTGCACGAGCTGTCGGCAATGGGCTTCGCTCTTGCCGACGGCGCGTGAAATCTCGGGGTACGGCCGTTCGAAGACTTCCCGGAGCAGGAACACCGCGCGCTCGACGGGTGTCAGCGACTCCATCACCCGGAGGAGCGCAATCGAGAGGGTCTCGGATTGCTCGGCGGCGGTCTCGCCCGGCGGCGTGGCCTCCCTCTCGACCAGGGGCTCCGGGAGCCAGACGCCCACGTAGGACTCCCTCCGAGCGGCTGCCGACTGGAGGCGGTTGATACAGAGGTTCGCGACCACGCGGCGCAGGTACGCCTGCGGCGACGCAATGGCTTCGCCATCCTCGGCCCGGCTGGCGCGTTGCCAGCGGAGATAGGCTTCCTGAACGCAATCCTCCGCCTCCGCAACGCGGCCCAGCATGTTGTAGGCAATGGAGAGGAGTGCCGCCCGGTGGGCCAGGAAGACCTCGTCGCCGCTCGCCGTCATGCCGCGCGCTCCAGGACGTCTCGCGCAACCGCTTCCGCGCTGGCCAGACTGGCGTGCGCCAGATGGTCCTGCGCTCCGACGAAGTCCCCCACCAGGTACACGCCGGGCGCGTCTGGAACGATGGGCGAGGGGCGCCCCTGAAGCCCCTGCTGTCCGGCCGTCACGGCGTCCCCTGAGACCTGGATGCGGGGAAGGAATTGAGAAGCCACCACCACCTCGCGCCATCCGGGCTGGAGCTCATCCAGCCAGGCTTCGAGCTGGCGACGGTCTTCGCGCGGGTCCTCGTCGAGGTCAGACGGTCTCAAGGGCAGGTATTTGACCAGGTGGAGCAACGCGCCGTCGCCCGGAGCGAGCCGGCACGAGCGGGAGTGTACGGAGTAGTAGAGAGGTTGGTCCAGGCGCAGGACCACCAGGCGCCGGGGATCCGGCAACGCGTGCAGCGCGAGGTCCAGGCACGCCGCGCGCACGGGCCGCGTGCGAGCCGCCCACGCGTCGACCGAGGGGAGCTCGAGCAGTCGCGCCGCGGCCATCACATCGGTGGCGACCACCACGGCCGTCGTGTGAAGGGTGCGGGTCGGGAGTCGCACGGTGTGCGGCGGTCCGAGCTCGATGCCCGTGACGGCGGCACCATGAATCATCTCCACGCCCGCCGCACGTGCCGCGCTCTCGAGCCCATTGACCAGGGTCTGCCAACCCCCGTCGAGGAGGAGTGCTCCGCGCTGCGAGCCCACGAGCGACAGCGCATACTCCGCATCGACCTCATCGGGCGCGTGCGTGTACGTCGCGAGCCGGACCACCGCTTCGAGGAGGCGCCGCACCACAGGCTGCCGCGCATGCTGCTCCAGCCAGGCGCTCACGGGCCGACCCCTCCAGACGTGAAGGGGCTCGGTCCTGAGCAGGCGGAGAAGCCAGGCGAGCTCCGCGCGCGACGCAGGGTCCAGCACCTCGCTGGTCGCAAGTGAGTCCGCATCCACCGGCAGCCGGCCGATGCGAGCTCCGTCCTGGCACTCGTAGAGCGAGCGGTCCGTCTGCCCGCCCGAGAGGGTGATGCCGAGTTCGCGCAGCACGGCCTCGCCGGGCCCTCCCGAGTAGAACGCGTGAATGCCGAGGTTGAACTTGAAGCCCTCCCGCTCCGTGGTGATGGCGCGACCGCCGAACCGAGGCGCTTTCTCCACCAGGGTGACGGTCCGTCCCCCGCGCGCAAGGAGGACGGCAGCGGCCAGGCCGCCAATCCCTCCGCCAATCACCACCACGTCTCGCTGTTCCCGTGTCGAGCTCATGCCCTGAAGACCGGGTCACCCGAGCGTTTGTGACACCCCTGGTGCTTGCCCGGACATCGGACCTGTCCAGGGGACAGCCGGCTCATGGAGCGTCCTCTGGGGGAGTGGAGCGGCGCCTGGACGGTCAGTCATTGCGATGGGCATGGTGCGCCCGGGTCCCTCACTCACGGCAGGTGGTGGACCCGGAAGCCGAAATCGCCCGAGGGCGCGAGGGACTACAGGCCGACGACGGACAGGTCCTTCCAGGCGATGTTGTTGTTCCAGCGGGTGTTGGTGAGCGTGTTGGAGCCCGGCAACTCCGGCAGCGACATCGGGTCACCCGAGGACACCCAGCGTGTCAGCAGGCTGTAGTTGCCTGGCGCCGGCACGGACGACCACGGAAACATGAACTCCTGCGTGGCGCCCGGAGCGAGGTTGGGGACGGAGATGCTTCCGATGAGCGTCCAGTCGTTGGGCCAGATGGCCGCCACCCCCGCGCCCGTGTAGTAGATATTCAGCGTGCCACTGGCTGCGTTGCCTACCGGCGTCAGCGGTCCGTTGTTCCGCAGCGTCACGTAGAGGTAGTTCGTGATGCCGTACGCGAGGTACCGCTGGGCCAGCGTGCAGCCGGGGCTGTAGCACACGCGGATGTCGGGGCTCCCCCAGATGGGGTCCACCGTCGGCGCGTAGCCGAGGTCGCTGGTGTTGTCCTTCGTGTAGACGTCCGCGGTCACGCCGCACACGGTGACGACGAGGGTGACGAAGTCCACTCCGGAGTCGTCCTGGACGAAGATGTCCACGAAGCCCTGCGCGTTGAGCGTGGGGATGAGGTTGACGCCGCCGGGCAGCGAGGCCAGGTTGAGGTTGATGGTGCCGGTGGTTCCGGAGGGCACGCCCAGGCTCGACAGGGAGGCGCCCCAGCCCGTGGCGAGCGGAGTGCCGGAGGGGCCCATGAACATCATGCCCATGGAGTCGTTGAGGCTCTGATTCTGGACCGTCATGCGAAGCGTGGCCCCGCAGATGGGGCCATTGTTGCGCAGGTTGGTGAAGGTGGTGGCGAACCACCGGTCGATGCCCAGGTCATCGAAATCGCGCGAGCCTGGATAGAGATAGCCCGCCGCGATGTAGGCCAGCATGCCGGAGCTGGGCGACACGGGCTCGGTCGGCGCCGCGAAGCCGTCCGCGGTGCCGTGGGTGTAGGTCTGCGCGTGGGCCGTGCCGCTCCAGGCGACGGCGAGCAGGGCCACCAGGCTGAAGACGGTGCTGAAGGTGACTCGGTGAAGTGTTTGACGATGGGGCATGGACTCCTCGGGGTTGTTCGGGCTCGGCCGCGCCGTACTGCTTCGAAGCGCGTCAGATCGAGATGAGGGACGCGCGGGCCGTGGTCAGCCTGGCAGCAATGGCCGTGCCCACGACTTCGCAAAGACTCTCACGAGGAGGGCACGTCTCTCAAAGGCTGGCATCGAGACGTTCCGCGCCACAGTCGTCGGGCCGCTGTGGCGGGGAAGGTTACGGCAGGCTTTGGTTGAGAAGGTGAGAGGATTTGCCGCCAGCGGAATGTCACGGCATGGTGGGAAGCTGGAGTCTGTCTGGAGTGAGGGCACTTCCAGCAGCCGGGCCTTCAGTCCAGACCCGCGAAGAATTTCGAGGCTCCCCGTTCAGGGGCTGCAACCCTGACCGAGGAGTCTTCCGACATGTCGCACCGTGCCTCCCCACCTCGCGCCCTCCGCGCGCGGGCCGTGCTGTCCTCCGCGCTCTCCGCCCTGTTCCTCGCCGCCTGCGGCACACCGGTCTCCGATGCCGGCCCCAACGAGGTGCCCCCACCCCTCGAGCAGGGCACGCTGTTGCACGAGCTGAAGCTGAGCGCCACCCGCACGGTGCGCTTCATCGAGTCTGCCCCGGGCGAGGTCGTCATCGCCGAGTCGGGCCACATGGACATCGACGCCGCTCGCCTCGAGGAGGTGTCGAAGACGGACACCTTCGAGGGCAGGGAGCTGGCGGACATCTACCTCTCCCTGGTGCCCGGAGCGAAGCGCGCGGACGTGCCCGCCGCGCTCGTGCAGGCCCAGGGCCGTATCGCCATGGCCCGCCTCGTCCAGGCCCGTCAGGCTCCCCGGGAATCGGTCCTCGCCACTCAAGCTCCCCCGGAGGGCGCCTCGCCCCTGGACTCCGAGCGGGGCCCCTCCGCCGCGAGCCTCAATGACACCTGGGACTGGGTGGGCGACAAGGCCTGGTTCCGGAGCAACTTCTGTAGCGTCACCGCGACCCAGTCTGTCTCCTGCATCACCGACTACTGGTATGGCTCGTACAGCGGCGCGAAGGACAACACGGTGTACTTCCGCGCGGTGGGACTCGCGGCCGGCTTCGACTCCACCGCGTACTTCTATTCGAAGTACAAGTCCTGCAGCATCTGGCCCTGGGAGGGCTGTGAGTGGCCGGTCAGCTACAGCGTCACCCTCCAGCCTCGCCACTACATGACGCTCACCTGGAACACGGGGCCCCGCTCGCGGTGGGCGGGCATCGACCAGAGCAATGACCGCGTGTACCTGAGCACCATCTGGAGCACGGCGTCCTCCACTCCGCCGCCCGCGCAGGAGCCGTGCAACGTCTACGCCCGCGCCCACGCGACCACCTGCTACAACATCGACGGCTCCATCTCCTCCATCTCCAACACGCTGTGCGCGGACGCCTGCGCGGGCTCGTACTCCACCGCGTCCCAGTGGGCGACCCAGGCGCTCGGCACCCAGACCTGCCTGGGCGCCTACGCGGGCTGCTGCCAGTACTACGTCGACCAGAACTTCAACCGCTGCGGGGGCTGACACCTCGCGGAGGGTGACCCACGCGCCAGCCTGGCCCTTCACGGGTCGGCGCGTGGGCCGTCGTGCCCGCGAGCAGCGTCCCCATCCGTCTCATGCTCTCAGCGAGCGCGTACGGTGCAGGAGGTCTTGATGTAGTCCACGTCATCGTAATAGGCGCACGAGAAGTACACATCGAGCCTGTCGGTCGCGGTGCAGTCCTGGCGCCCGGTCTGGGCGGTGAGGTCTGTTTCCAGATTCACGCAGTCGCAGCTCTTGCAGCTCGCCTTCTTCTCCAGACACAGGTGGCTCGTCACAGCGGTTCCAATGGTCGCGCAGTATTGCGTGGCGCGCTTGCAGCGGATGTCGCCACACTCGAGGGTCTCTGGGAACGACTGGGTGTCCTCGTCCACGTCGTCTTCTTTCGAGTCACCACAGCCCACCACCAGCATGGAGAGAAGCACCAGGTACCGCGTCGTCGCCTTCATGTCGTCCTCCCGAGGAGTCATGGGGGGGCATGAACGCCCCCTCCTGACGGGAAGAGACAGGCCGGGCGACGCCGTTGCATGAAATCGACCGCTCCCCTTCTCGATGTTCGATGACAGAATCTCGGACATGGCCTCCTCCAAGCAGCACCCCGCAGACAGCCACGACCTGATTCGCGTCCAAGGCGCTCGGGAGAACAACCTGAAGGACGTCAGCGTCGAGATTCCCAAGCGGCGGCTGACGGTGTTCACGGGCGTCTCGGGCTCGGGCAAGTCGTCGCTGGTGTTCGGAACCATCGCCGCGGAATCGCAGCGGATGATCAACGAGACCTACAGCGCGTTCGTGCAGGGCTTCATGCCGACGCAGTCCCGGCCCGAGGTCGACGTCCTGGAAGGACTGACGACCGCCATCATCGTCGACCAGGAGCGGATGGGCGCCAACTCCCGTTCGACGGTCGGCACGGTGACCGATGCCAACGCGATGCTGCGGGTGCTGTTCAGCCGCCTCGGCAAGCCGCACATCGGCTCGTCCAACGCCTTCTCCTTCAACGTCCCGTCGGTCCGCGGGGTCGGACAGATTTCAGTCGAGAAGGGCGCCGGGAAGACGGAGAAGCGCGTCTTCAACCTCACCGGCGGCATGTGCCCGCGCTGCGAGGGCATGGGCTCGGTCACCGACATCGACCTGTCCCAGTTGTATGACGACAGCAAGTCGCTCAACGAGGGGGCACTCACGATTCCCGGCTACACGGCCGACGGCTGGCACGTGCGCATCTTCGGGGAGTCGGGCTTCCTCGACCCGGACAAGCCCATCCGCAAGTACACGAAGCAGGAGCGCCAGGACTTCCTCTACAAGGAGCCGACCAAGGTGAAGGTGGGGAACGTGAACCTCACCTACGAGGGCCTCGTCCCGCGCATCCAGAAGTCGTTCCTGACCAAGGACGTCGACGCGATGCAGCCGCACATCCGGGCGTTCGTGGAGCGCGCGGTCACCTTCACCACCTGTCCCGAGTGCGCCGGCACCCGGCTCAGCGAGGCCGCCCGGTCCTCGAAAATCAAGGGAATCAGCATCGCCGACGCCTGCGCGATGCAGATCAACGACCTGGCGAAGTGGGTGAGCGGTCTGGACCAGCCGTCCGTCGCACCGTTGCTGACGACGCTGCGGCAGACGCTCGACTCGTTCGTGGAGATTGGCCTGGGCTACCTCAGCCTCGACCGGCCGTCCGGCACGCTGTCGGGCGGTGAGGCGCAGCGCACCAAGATGATTCGCCACCTCGGGTCCTCGCTCACCGACGCGACCTACGTCTTCGACGAGCCGACCGTCGGACTGCACCCCCACGACATCCAGCGGATGAACGAACTGCTGCTGCGGCTGCGCGACAAGGGCAACACCGTCCTCGTGGTCGAGCACAAGCCGGAGATGATTGCCATCGCCGACCACGTCGTCGACCTCGGCCCCGGGGCCGGCACGGCCGGCGGCGAGGTGGTCTTCGAGGGCACCGTCGACGGGCTGCGGGCCAGCGGCACGCTCACCGGGCGACACCTGAGTGACCGGGCCTCCCTGAAGCCGTCGGTGCGCAAGCCGTCGGGGGTGATGAAGGTGCGCGGTGCCCGCACCCACAACCTGCAGAACGTGGACGTCGACATCCCGCTCGGCGTGCTGGTGGTGGTGACCGGGGTGGCAGGGTCGGGCAAGAGCTCCCTCATCCACGGCTCGGTGAGTGGCAGGGAAGGAGTGGTGTCGGTCGACCAGACCCCGATTCGAGGCTCGCGGCGGAGCAATCCGGCGACGTACACGGACCTGCTGGAGCCCATCCGCAAGGCGTTCGCGAAGGCCAACGGCGTGAAGCCCGCCCTGTTCAGCGCCAACTCCGAGGGCGCCTGTCCGACCTGCAATGGCGCCGGCGTCATCTACACCGACCTGGGGATGATGGCCGGCGTCACCTCGGTCTGTGAGGACTGCGAGGGCCGGCGGTTCCAGGCGTCGGTGCTGGGCTACCGGCTCGGCGGGCTCAACATCGCCGAGGTGCTCGACCTGTCCGTCGAGGACGCGGTCGCCTTCTTCGGCACGGGCAAGGGGCGTACGCCGGCCGCGCACGAAATCCTGCAGCGCATGGCCGACGTGGGGCTCGGGTATCTGCGGCTCGGTCAACCGCTCACGACGCTGTCGGGTGGCGAGCGGCAGCGGCTCAAGCTCGCGACGCACATGGGGGCCGAAGGCGGCGTCTACGTGCTCGACGAGCCGACCACCGGGTTGCACCTGGCCGACCTCGAGCAGTTGCTCGGGCTGATGGACAGGCTGGTCGACTCCGGGAAGTCGGTCATCGTCATCGAGCACCATCAATCGGTGATGGCGCACGCGGACTGGCTCATCGACATCGGGCCGGGGGCGGGCCACGACGGCGGGCGAGTCGTGTTCGAAGGCACCCCAGCCGACCTCGTGGCGGCGAAGTCGACGCTGACCGGCAAGCACCTGGCGGCCTTCGTCGGCAGCCGTTCAAAGGCGGGCACGGCTCGCTGAAGGTGAGCACCGCGGGCGGCTGACCCATTCGGCCCAGGCCGGGCGCGTGGACCCTTCGCGCGCCAGCCTCTTGCGGTAAGCAACGCTCTCAACTTCGCTGGTGATGAGCCAGCACTGCTCGGGAGTGGAGCTCATGAACGCGCTGCGTGCCTGGACCCTGTGTGTGCTGTTCGCGAGTGGCTGTGCCACGGCGCCGACTCCCCGCGAGACGCAGCCCGTCCCCGATGTGGCCGCCCTGGATGCCGAAGCGGCGCGCGCGATGGCCGCCACGGGCGCGAAGGGGCTCGCGCTCGCGGTGATTGACGACGGACAGGTGGTGGCGGTCAGGGCCTACGGCGCGCGCAATGCCAGGGGCGAGCCCTTGCAGACCGACACGGTGATGTATGGCGCCTCCATCACCAAGACGGTCTTCGCGTCCCTGGTGACGCAGCTCGCGGACGAGGGCCGCATCGACCTCGACGCCTCGATTGCGAAGTACCTGGACAAGCCGCTGCCCGACTACGCGGACGAGCGTCGGTACTCGACGTGGTCGCACCTGTCCGGCGATGACCGCTGGAAGGCCATCACTCCGCGCGTCCTGCTCACCCACAGCGCGGGCTTCGCCAACTTTGGCTTCCTCGAGCCCGACGGCACGCTGCGCCTCCACTTCGCACCCGGCAGCCGCTACGCGTACTCCGGTGATGGCATCATCCTGATGCAGTTCGTGCTCGAGCGTGGGCTCGGGCTGGACGTGGGCACGGAGCTTCAGCGGCGCGTGTTCGACCGCTTGGGCATGCGCAATACCAGCCTGCAGTGGCGGCCGGACTTCGCTCGCAACCTGGCCGACGGCTGGATGGCCGACGGCACCGTGGAACCGCACGACGAGCGCAGCACCGTGCGCGCGGCCGGTTCGATGGACACCACCGTCGACGACCTGTCGCGCTTCGCGGCCGCGCTGGTGCGCGGCGAGCTCCTGTCGCCACGGGCCCTTGCCGAGATGACCGCGCCGCAGCTGCCCATCACCACCCGGAGTCAGTTCCCCACCTTGCAGGACGAGCTGCCGTCGGAGCAGCGGCGCAAGGACCTGGCGGCGGGCCTGGGCGTGGTCGTGTTCGACGGCCCGCAGGGGAGGGGGTTCTTCAAGGGCGGCCACAACGACAGCACCGGCAATACCCTCGTGTGCCTGCCGCGCGGACGCCGCTGCGTGCTGCTCCTGGCCAACGACGTGCGTGCCGAGGCCGCGTTCCCGCACCTCGTGCGCTTCGTGCTCGGCGAAGCCGGCGTGCCCTGGAGCTGGGAGTACGGCGACAGGGCGTTCTGGGACGGCCGCTGAGCGAGGCCCTGACCTGCCTGGCGCTTCCCGGCGGCACGCCATGCGGGCAGACCGGGAGCACGGCTCGCTATCGTCACTTCTCAAGAGGCTTGCTTCACCGCGTCCACCAGCTGCGCATAGGAGACGGGCTTTCTGAGCAAGCGGGAGACGTGCATCGCCCAGACGGATTCGTCAGCGGTGGCGGTCATGACCACGACGGGGATGGCAACGAGGGCGGCGTCCTTTTGCCGCTCCTCGAGGAACTGCCAGCCATTCATCACCGGCATCATGAGGTCCAACAGGATGACTCGCGGCGCGGGGAGCAGCTCGCGCAGCAGGTTGAGCGCCTCCCGCCCGTTCGCGGCGGTGACGATGGGATAATCGAGGTCTTCCAGCGCCTGACTGACGGACTCACGGACGTCCACGTCGTCATCGACGAGCAGCACCGGCCCAGGTCCATGGGCCACCATCACTCGTCATCCCCGCGGACATTCGCGGAATGGGGCTGCCCGCCCACCCTCTTCTCGGGTGCCACCGGGTGCCGCGGAAGCTCGACCACGAACGTCGCTCCCTTTCCCAGCGCGCTTTGCACGCGAATCGAGCCCCCCATCGCGTCCAGGACGCGTCGAACAATCCAAAGGCCCAGGCCGAAGCCGCCGAAGTGCCGGTCGGAGACGGAGCGCTCGAAGCGCTCGAAGATTCTCCCCTGCTCTTCGGGAGCAATGCCGATGCCGTGGTCGTGAACCCGAAGCCATGCGCGGGCCTCGTCCATTTCGACAGTGGCCTCGACCGGCTTGCCCTCGCCGTACTTGAGGGCATTCGACAGGAGGTTGCAGAACACCTGGTCCACCCGGCTGCGGTCCCACCTGCCGGTGACTCGCTCCGGCAGTGACATCGAAAGCTGGGAGCCGGAACGACCCACCTCCGGCTGCATGCGGGTGACCACCTCCTGGACGAGCTCGGAGAGGTTCACCTCTTCGAGGTGCAGCTCGAGGCGACCTGCATTCACGCGCGAGACGTCGAGGAGGTCATCGACGAGCTGGATCATCCGTCCGACGCTCCGCTCCGCGCCCTCGACGCGCGCCTTCACCCGGCCGTCGAGCGCTGCGAGGAGCGGCCCCTTCGTCAGGCTCTGGACCTGTATCTGGAGCGCCGTGAGCGGCGTGCGCAGCTCATGGGAGGCAATCGAGAGAAAGTCGTCGCGGACGCGAACCGCCTTCTTGAGCTCTTGCTCCAGGCGCCGTTGCTCCGTCACGTCGATGAGACCGCCCACCACCCGCACGGCCTTGCCGACGGTGTCGTGAAGAATCCAGGCGCGCCCGAGCACTCCCGCGTACGTCCCATCCCGCTTGAGAAACTGAAACGCGTCCGACCAGCGCGTGCGGCCGCCTTCGACCGCGTTGCGCAGCCCCTCACCGACGCGCTCGCGGTCAGAGGGATGAACGTGCTCCAGCCAGAGCCCCAGGCTCGAAAGCGCATCGACGGAGTGCCCCAGGAGCGCTTCGATGCTGTGGCTCCAGTGGAGGCTCTGACTGGAGAGGTCCCAGTCCCAGACGGCGAAGCCGGCCGCGCGGGCGGCGACCAGGTAGCGCTCCTCGCCCCGGACGACGGCCTGCTCGAGCTGCTCCTGGCGGGCCTGGGCCTCTCGAGCCATGGCCATCCGGACGCCGCTGAAGAACTCCAGCACCACCGTGCGCTCGTCGGACGCGAGCGGCGCTTCCGCCTCCAGCACCCCGAGCGCGGCTGCCTGGAGGAGCTCGACGCCCCAGGTCCCCTCGGTTGTCGAGAAGCCTCGAGCGAGCCGCTTCGCCACGACTCCGGGTGTCTCGGACGTGGGCGCCCGGGCATCCAGGGCGCCGACGAGCCCGTCCAGCATCAGCAGCGCCTCCTCTTCGGGACGAGGCTCGGCCAGCCGCTCCCGCCAGGCCCTCAGGACCTGGCCTCGCTGCCTTTCCAGCCGCCGGGAAGCGTCATGCGGGCTGGGGCCGCTCATCCTCACTTGCTCTCGCTTCCAGGCGTCTCGAAGAGTCTGCCGATGCGCTCCGCCTCGTTCTGCGACAGCTGGGTGGTGTAGCCCGAGAGAATGCCGCTCACGTTCCGGAAGGCCTTGCCGATGTGCATGCCCTGCTCGTCGATGGTGAACTCGCGAATCTCCTTCACGTGCTTGGAGCCGCGCATCTTCAGGACGGTCAACCCCCGCCGCATCTCTCCGTAGATCTCCACGTAGCGCAGCAGGATGATGGAGTCGGTGATGGTGGAGATGTGGGCCTCGGTGATGGACGTCCCTCCCATCAGGGTCGGCGTGGTGGAGGTGAACAACCCCGTCATCTCCTGGTGCTTGATAAAGGAGGTGAGGCCGATGACGAACTCGCGGAAGCTCTTCATCGACGAGACGCGCTCCAGCGCCGACATGCTGTCCACCGCGATGCGGTTGGGTTTGAAGTCGCTGATGGTCTGCTTGATGGTGATGAGGTGGTCTTCGAGCCCCTTCACCTCCGGGTAGTCGCAGACGACCTTGAGCAGGCCGGCCTTCTCCATGGACTCGTAGTCGAGTCCCCAGCCGGTGGCGTTTCGGATGAGCTGCTCGCGGCTTTCCTCGTAGGCGAAGAGCAGGCACTTCTCATTCGCCCTGGCCGCCCCCTTGACGAAATGGGAGACGGCGAGCGTCTTCCCCGTCCCGGTGGCGCCGGAGATGAGGATGATGGAATCGCGGAAGAAGCCACCTCCGCACATCTCGTCCAGTTGGGGGATGCCGGAGGAGACGCGAATGTCCGAGGAGCGCTGCTTCAGCTCGATGGCCGAGAGCGGGATGACGACAATCCCCCTGTCGTGAGTGATGGTGAAGGGGTACTCCCCCTTGCTGTGCTCGGTGCCCCGGAACTTGAGGATTTCGATGGTTCGCCGCCGCTTCTCCTCCTCCAGGATGTTGCGGAGGATGATGACGTTGTCCGCGACGAACTCCTCGATGCCGTACCGGGCGATGTCGCCGTAGTCCTGGAGGCGCTCGGCGGTGATGATGGCGGTGACGCCCATCTTCCGCAGCGCCGAGGCGGTGCGGAAGAGCTCATGGCGAATCTGCGTGCTCTCGCCCAGCTGGCCGAAGATGGCGCCCAGCGAATCCAGCACCACGCGTTTGGCGCCGCAGCTGCGGACGGCGTTCTCGATGCGCGCGATGAGCGCGCCCAGGTCGTAGGGGCCCGTGGGGACCGCGAGGTGGCTGGGTTCCGGAGAGGCATCCACGAAGGCCCATTGACCCCTGGCCTCCCATCCCTTGATGTCCCAGCCGAAGTTCTTGACGTTCTTGCGGATGTCCGACGGAGACTCCTCGAACGTCACGAAGACGCCCGGCTCGCCGTACTTCGCGATTCCCTCGGCCAGGAACTGCACGCCAAAGACAGTCTTCGCGCTGCCCGCCGTCCCCGAGACGAGCGTCGCGCGGCCCACGGGAATCCCGCCCCGGGTGATGTGGTCCAGCCCGTCGATTCCGCTCGGGAGCTTCTGGATTGCGTCGAGGTCGTCGTTCATTTGTTCTTCCCGTGACTGGAGGAGGGGTCCCCATCAGGTGAGAGGCCCAACCCCGCCAGGACGCGAGGCGTATGAGAGAGGTCGCCAATCAGCCGCCGCGCGGGGAAGGGCGCGTCCTTGATGAGGGTCGGGGTGACCGTGATTTTCTCCTGCTCCGCGAGCTCGGGTTTGTCGAGCACGTCGATGACTTGAAGCTCGTAGTCCCCGCCAAGCATCTGGTTGCCGAGGGCCCGGATGTTGGTAATCGCGGTCAGTGAGTTCCCGAGCTGTCCCGCGACGAAGAGTCGGAATCGATATCGTGCCATGCGCTGTTCTCTCTAGGTGCTCGAACCCACCGGGTGTTCAGGCCCTACGTACAATCGGTAGGCGGCCAGGACGTAGCCGAGCATCCCGATGAGCATCAGGCGCGCTTCCTCTCGCCTGGCGACCCCGACCTCGGAGTTCTCACCCTCCCAGGCCATGGAGAGCGCCTCCTGGTAGATGTCGACGATGTCGCCGGGGCCGACCCGCAGTGATGCGAGCGCATCCGACAGTCGATGGAGCGCCTGGCGCTGAGCCGACGAGTCGATTTCATACCCTCTGTTGGCGACCGCCTTCTCGCAGATGGCAATGAACTCCACGACGAACTTCTGGAACCCCCCGGGCGAGGCCCGCTTGAGGGGTGATTGCCCCAGCATCTCGGCTGAGACCGTCAAGCGGGGCTGGGCCCAGCGCGCCAGGCCGCGTCGTTCCCGCTCATGGGCCGCCACTTCGCGGGCGCGCTCCAGCTCCGCCCGGAGGCGATGGCGCTCGAAGGCATGGTGCAGGGAGCGACCGAGAAGCTCCGGGGATTGAAGCTCCTTGGCAAGGGCGTCCTGAGCACCTTTCTGGAGGGTCTCCTCCCGCGCTTCCTTGCTGTCCATCGTGGTGAACACGACCAGGGGAACACTGGGGGCGTGTCGCACCGTTTTCTGAAGCGGGTTTAGCCCCGTTTCTCCAGACAGGCTCATGTCGAGCAGGATGACGTCCGCTTCAGCGAGGGTTTCCTTCTGGAAGCCCTCGAAGAGGTTTCTGGCGCGTCGAACCTCGAATTGAAACTCCCGCACCTTCCCGAGCAGCGTCTCGGTGATTTGCGCGTCGCGGTCGTCCTCCTGAATCAAGAGGACGCGAAGCGGTCTCTTCTCGCGCTCTGACGGGTCCTCGCTGGAGGTGGGCCCTCTGGCGGGCGGCGGGCTTCTCATGGTGCCGCCAGAGGGTGCGCCCGAATGGAGGTGCTCCAGCATCCTCACCAGCTGGTCCGAAGCGACTGGCTTGTGGAGGTAGCCCGCCACGTTGGGCAGCTCGGCGGAGGCGTCCAGCGCGGCGGAAATCACCACCAGGGGAATGGAGGAGAGGAGGGAGTCCTTCTGCCGCTCCTCCAGGAACTGCCAGCCATTCATCACCGGCATCATGAGGTCGAGCAGGATGAGGCTGGGCGGAACCGACCTTGCTCGCAGGAGACCGAGGGCGTGCTGGCCGTTCTCCGCCAGGACGACTTCGTATTTGAGCTCTTCGAGGAGGTGGCTGAGCGACTCGCGAATACTCAAGTCGTCGTCGACGACGAGCACGACTCCGCGTCTCGAGTCTGCGGGGCTGTGGACGCGGACTCCCTCGTTCATGGGCGTCTCCAGGTCTCGAAGGGTGGGGGTGTTCCTGCGCTGGAAGAAACGTCCCCTCAGACCGGAGACCCGTCGTGTGGTGAGCCTCCCCGCCAAGGTTCGTTCATGAGGCCGAAATCAAGCTGGATTGCCTTCAGTGTAGATTTCGAATGCGTTGTCGGGCGACGGGAATTTTTACTCCCTTGCGTCACCAAGAGGTCCCTCCATGAAGACGAAGTCCCCCTTCCTGGCCGTGATGACGTTCGCGCTGCTCGCCGCGCCTCTCGCCTCCGCGGGGGACGACGCGCCGGTGAAGGCCGCCACCCTCGACGTCAGCGGCGATGGCAAGCCGGAGGACATCTCCGTCACGTGGGACGAGCCCAAGAGCCAGTTCATCCTCAAGGTCGGCAACGCCACGGCCCGGGGCAGCTCGGGGCACGAGGAGCCCAACGGTTTCACCGTCGTGGACCTGGACTCCAGCGACAAGCGCAAAGAGGTCGTCGTCCACACGGGCCTGACGGACAACACGAAGGAGGCGCACGTCTATGCCTACGACGGCAAGAGCCTGAAGGCGATGGGCACCGTCCCTTCCATCAGCGAGGCCCGGGGCAACGGCATCGTCCTGTCCGACGCGTGGATGGCCTTCTGGCAGCGGCGCGACAAGTACGTCCTGGACGCGAAGGCGGGGAAGCTCACCCTGGTGCCCCAGGAGCTGTACGCCGTCGGCGTCGAGGCCACCGTGACGGAGTCCTTCCCGCTCGCCCGCGCCCGCACCGAGAAGACGCCCGTCGCCAACCTGGCGAAGGGCTCGAAGATCCAGGTCATCGCCGCCGCGCCGATTCCGGGCAAGAGCTACCTGTACCTCGTGAAGTCCTCCACGGGCCTGCTGGGCTGGGCCACCATGGACGACCTCGCCGAGAAGACCGAGGGCTTGCCCTTCGCCGGGTGAGCCGCGCTACGATAGACCCGACAACGAAGGCCGCACGCGCCTTCAGTCTCTACCAGCGCATGGCGACACGGCTCCACCCGAGGGCCCCGGTGCTTCCCGCGCCGGGGCCTTCTGCTTGCGGGGGAACGACTTCTACCTGCTCCGGACGCAATGAGCCGGAGCGGCCGTCGGTGGGCGAGGTGCTGCCCACCGACGGCTCGACAGAAGGTCAAGGGTTGAAGGTCAGCGTGTAGTTCGACGCGCCGCCGGTGTTGAGCTCCCGCCAGCCCAGGTTGCGGGAGTTGGTGTTGCAGGTGTTGTCACACCAGTTGAATCCGCTCCAGGGCGTGCATGTGAAGAAGGGGCCCGCCCAGGTCAGCCCTCCGCCCTCGGCGTAGTAGTAGGAGAGGGTGTTGGTGATGGCGGGGCCATAGACAATCTTGCACTGTCCTGGCGCCAGCTCCCACCAGCCCGCCTTGCTCCAGCTGCTGCCATCCTCGGCAACGCAGCCGGGGTTGTACCAGGAATAGGCGGTCCAGATGGTGACGCTGGTGCCATTGCAGAACTGCACCCAGGCATGGGCCGGCCCGGCGATGCCGAGCCCGGCGGCCACCGCGAATGCCATTGCAAGCTTTCTCGTCGACATGGGTCTCCTCAATCTCGGACGGGGTGCGCTACCTGAGGACGCGCCGCATGGCGCCGGGGGCTTGGGACGCGGAAGACGCGGAGGGATTCGCCCGCTCCGCGCCCGCGGAGACGGAGAGCCGGGTCGTCGTCGAGGGGTCGACCACATACTGCACGGGCACTGCCATCACGGGGGCCGACGTGGCCGTCGCCGCCAACTCCTGCGCGGACGGCATGTCCCGGGCGGGGGAGGCCTGGACCTCGGGAGGCTGCTGCGCCGGCGAGTCGTCTTGCGGAGTGTTTCCACATCCCATGGCCACGGCGAGCAGCCCGAAGCACATGAACGTCGCATTCACTTTCATGGCAATGCCTCCTTGGAACCGCACGTCTGGGATTAGCTTCAATTTCAGGCATTCACCATGGATCTGGGGTGGATGTGACCCGGGCCCATGGTTCATGTGGTTTGTTCAACAGTTCAAACGGCGGAAACCCGACACACGCGCCCGGAGCGCGTGGTCGAGGGCTCTATCGCGCTCAACAGGGGCTTCCGTAGCAATCTCTTCCGTCGCAGCACATCATCCTGCACCGCCAGACCCGTCCTCCATGCAGTGGCGGCCGGACTTCGCTCGCAACCTGGCCGACGGCTGGATGGCCGACGGCACCGTGGAACCGCACGACGAGCGCAGCACCGTGCGCGCGGCCGGTTCGATGGACACCACCATCGACGACCTGCCGCGCGGACGCCGCTGCGTGCTGCTCCTGGCCAACGACGTGCGTGCCGAGCCCGCGTTCCCTCACCTCGTGCGCTTCGTGCTCGGTGAAGCCGGCGTGCCCTGGAATTGGAAGTACGGCGACAGGGCGTTCTGGGACGGCCGCTGAGCGAGGCCCGGTGCTCCAGGCCCCGCGCTTCGACCCGCTGACGATGACCCATGACAACACCAGCGTGCTCGCCTTCCGCCCGTCGGCTCAAGCACGTCGGAGCTGAACGACCGGCCACGGCCCCAGGGTTGCGCCCTCTCGTGCTCCTATCATCGTGACAATGAGCCGCTGGGGCAGCTTTGTACGCTGACCTCGCAGACGTGCATCAACAACGTCCGGACCTGCTACTACAAGTGCGAGGTCATCGAGCCTAATCCGTACGAATAACAGGGATGAGCTGGTGCTGGTGCCGCGTAGCCCGGCATGCCCCGGATGGAGGGACGGCCGGGCCCCGCTTGAGGTGGGCGGGAATCGACCAGAGCAATGATCGCGTGTACCTGAGCACCATCTCTGCGCGGGCTCGTACTCCACCGTCTCCCAGTGGGCGACCCAGGCGCTCGGCACCCAGACCTGCCTGGGCGCCTACGCGGGCTGCTGCCAGTGCTACGTCGACCAGAACTTCAACCGCTGCGGGGGCCGACATCTCGCGGAGGGCGACCTACGAGCCAGCCTGGTCCTCCACGGGTCGGCGCGTGGACCGTCGTGCCCGCGACTGTCCCGCCGGGCGCATGGGAGGAAGGCTGACGGGTGCAGCCGCAGTGGAGCGGCTACCCCCAGAGGGCCTGCCGCGGTGGCCAGCGCGCAGGAGCGAGCGGCGCAGGAGTGTCTGGCAGCGTCAGGTGCTGGAGGATGCGGTGGATGGCCGCTCCATGCCTCAGGTACGCCAGCACCCTTGAGTCTGCCCCCGCACCTGGCGCAGCAGAAGACGTCCATCTTGAAAACGCGGTGCAGCAGACCCGCCTGGTCGAGCCTCGGTGCGCGCTGACGCCTCCCGCACGTGCCCACCCCTGCTGCCGTTGCCGCTGGTGTCTTCTCCTCCCTCGGCCTCGCCGCTGCAGGGAGCTGTGGTCGAGCGAGGCCTCCTCGATGCCCATGTCGAGGAACCAGCGGAACAGCAGGTTGAAGTCCAACTGCTCGCAGGACAACCGCTCGCTTCTCACCGAGTAGAAGGCCAGCAGTTGTGACGTCTTCAGTAACTGCTCCGGAGGAATGCTGGGACGGCCCATCCGGCTATACATTCGGTCGAACGTCGGGGAGGGCGCCGCCAGGGCCGCGTCGGCCATGTCCTTCACCCGCCGAAGCGGATGGTCCTTCGCGATGCGCGCCCCCGGCGTCCTCAGGCTGAACATCGTCGTCTGCTGCTTGAGTGTCCCACGCACAACGTCCTCCGATGTGCGTGTCCTCTCATGAGAAGGGGCGAGGTGTCGCTCCCCCGCTCAGGGACTTCTTCAATAGCCCCCAAGTATGACCTGGTCACTTGCTGAGGGCCGTCGTGGGCCACCGAGGAGAAATCCTCTTCGGTGGCCGTTTGAAGTGACCGAGTAGGACTCGCTCGCCGATGTCTGGACTCAAAGCGAGGGGTGTTTGCTTTCGCTGATGGAGGCACTCGACTTCGGGGCATCCATCAGGCGGGCACCATGTCAGATGGCGGAGCGATACTTCGTCGAGTTCCACTTCTTTCCACAAGGGGGCGTGCCGAGAGTTCGCGGCCGATAACATTCTCGGGTTTCCTTACCTCTCCTATGTATGTCCGCGTCCTCATGCGCCTGCTCGATACCGGCTCTGCGTCGGCATGAGTGTTCGGCGATAGACATTGTGCCGCGGCGAAGTCAGGCGACAGCCCAGGTCATCGTCGAGGGATTGGCGGGTCCATCGCTCCAACGGGTTCGCCGATCGGGAACAGACCAGGAGGAGCATCGTTACTCTCTGATACTCAAATCTAAAATTGTGTCCGGGCCGGGATGAATGGACGTTCTGTCCATGTTTTTGAAAGTTTTCAATGAGAAGAATTATTTCGTGCGTCATCAGGGGCCTGCTGTTGATGTCATGTCTGCTCTCTCCCCTGGCTTCACGGGCCATCCAACCCCCCGTGCAGGAGAACAACTCCCGCAAGTTTGTTATCTACGGACCCATCACCGGGCACATCAACTTCGACACCGAGGTGGTCGGAACGGTGGTGTTCTTCGCGGGGGACGATATCTACCTGCGTCCCATCGCGAGCTACGAGCATCTGTCACTCGAAGGCAACCGGCGCTACCCGGCGGTCGAGACGAACCCCGACGACATCGGCGTCTGGACCACCCTCAAGGCGAACCTGAATACCCTGGGCCTGCCGCACACCTCAGTTCTCAAGCTTGAGACCTATGCGGTGGGTACGGTCCCGGACCCCACTCCTGATTTCCCTGGCGGAGATGATGCACCCGTCCCCCAGGTTCTCGATGACGGGGTCAAGCGGCCCATCCAGATTGGTGACGTGCTGCGTGTGCGCGGTCAATACGCGGTCGACTATTCGCACTCCCCCTACGGCATCGATCACTCGGAGAGTTTCAGTTACATGCGAGGTCTGTACAAGACGGGCTTCGTGCATGCGGAGCTTCATCCGTACCGGGTCAATGAAATGGAACCGGTCCGGCATGGCTTCGAGGGCATGCCCGTGAATCCGGAGCAACCCCGCTTCAAGGTCGAGGAGCATGCCTACTTCGCTCCTATCTACACGGAGGTCTACGACTGGACGTGGGGCACCAACAAGCTGGGGGGTGTGGCCGGCCACATGGTGGAAGAGGCCAAGCATGGAACTCGGACCTATGAATTCACCATCGCCGCGCCGCCCAAGCCTATCTGTTACGGCACGTGCCAACTGAAATTCGAGACGTTGAACCTGGGCCAGTATGATATCGGCACGCCGGCGGAGCATTCCGTCACCCTGAACGCGAATGGACTCGCGGTGCGTGTCGTCCTCACCGCGCAGAATCATCTGGACCCGGGCTTTCTACGGATGCAGTACAAGCTGTGGTGGCATGACAGCTTCAGGCCATCCCTATATGTCAACGCGGGCGACGCCTATGACTGCGCGCACTTCAGCTCCCAGGCGCAGGCCCAGTCTGTGCTGCGGGCCAACCCGAGCGACCCCAACCGGTTGGACCCGGATGGCAACAAGATTGCCTGCGAGTCCAACCCGGCACCGCACGACCTCTGGGTGGATGGGAAGTACTCCGCGACATGGATTGAGCAGAACGCCAGGCCCGGAAACAACGCGACCTTTGTCAGTCAATCATTTCCCGCATGGGTCTCCAGTGGCGGCAGCTTCTCCGCGAGTGTGACCCTGCGAAACACGGGAACGGTTCCGTGGAGCAGATTGACGGCGCATCGGCTCGGCTCTCAATCCCCGCAGGACAACACCAACTGGGGGCTCCAACGTGTGGATCTGCCCGTCGGCGTGGTCATCTATCCGGGCCAGACCGCGACCTTCTCCTTCACCGCAAGAGCGCCCTCGGTGAATACCTCTACCAGCATGGCCTGGCAGTGGCGGATGGTGCAGGAGATGATTCAGTGGTTCGGTGATTTCACACCGTATCGCTCCATCGCCATCGAGCAGCCCTCGCCCACCTGCTCGGGAACGACTCCCTACTATTGTGCTTGTACCGACACGTGCACGACGAGCCTTAACGCGTGCAAGCGGGCGTGCATGGAGGAGATGGAGTAGCTCATGATGGCGCCCTGCTCGGCTCGGTCCTGATGGGGGCCCCCAGCAGAAGGACCCACCTCCGCGTAGGTGTTCACTGTGTCCCGTCCGGGTCGGGGGTCGACCCGGACGGGAGGCACAGAAGACGCCGCCTGTGGGGGCTACACGTCCGGAGCAATGCTCACGCCGGCTGCGGGCGCTGGCTGCGGGCCTTCTAGCGGCGGTCGGCGTGGAGCATGTCCCACATGCCTCAGGCCGCGATGACCGTCAGCGCCACCCCGCCGAGCGCGAGCACGTAGCTGGCGATGCCGGCGTTGCCCACCTCCAGGCAGGACACGGACGGGTCCGCCGGCTCGTAGTGCACGGGCACGTGGTTGCCGGACGCATAGTGGTGCGTCACGCGCTGCGCATCCGGCGCATAGGAGGAACAGGGACCCTGTTGCGACGTGATGAGGCGCGAGTGGGCATGGGGCGCAGAGAGGGCTGGAGGGTCCTCCATGGCTGTGCTCCCTGTTCCGCACTGCACTCTGAGCAGGTTGCCGGACGCACCTCCCCCCTTGCGCGCCAGGAGGGCGCAGGGGCTCGCGCCATGAAGGAGGGCTGACGGGGGCTGCCGCAGTGGAGCGGTTACTCCCAGAGTGTCTGCTGCGGTGGCCAGCGCTCAAGTTCATCCTGGGCGGAGGAACGAGGCTGGCCAGATGGTGGAGCAACTCCATGCCCGTGAAGAGAAGGTGCGTGGTGCCGTCCGGCATGGGCTGCTTCATGCGGTAGGCGATGCGGCCGTCCACCGCTTGCTCGAAGCGCTCCAGTTCCAGAGCACTCCGGGCAGCCTCCAATGCTCCAGATGGGGGCAAGCCTCCGTACCGGCACAGGCGCTCCAGGCCCTCCCTGTCATTGGCTTGCGGTGGTCGTACATCCAACCCTGTCCACCGGAAGCGCTGTTGCAGAGACTGCGCCTGGTACGCCTGCCGTGCGTCCTCCGGCCCTTCCACAGGCAGAGCACCGCGGCTCTCCAAGATGCGCGCCGCTGCCCCCGTCGGTACGCGCCCCCGTACACCCGGCGCCCCGTGCCCGTTGTCCCCCTCGCCCACGCCCTACCTCCACACGGGGCCAGGACGTTGCGGGTGGCATCCGACGCCGCTCGGCGGAGGTGCCCTCGAGTCTTCGGTTGGCAGTCTGCTGAAGAGCTCCGGTGCGGACTCGGCCTCCCGCACCGGGCATGTGCTTCAACCGCCTGCGAAGGTGACTACCCGCCCATCTTCGCCATGCGGCGGTTCATCTCCTCGGGCGACACGTCCTCGACGTGCTGCGCGAGCGTCCACTTGAAGCCCTCGGGGTCCACGAACTGGCCGGAGCGGTCGCCGTAGAACTGGTTCTCCAGCGGCCGCACCACCTTGCCGCCGGCCTTCACGAAGCGCTCGGCGAGCGCGTCCACGTTCTCCGTGTAGATGCACAGGCCCACCGGCGTGCCGCCGAAGTGCTTCGGGCTCTTGGCGCCCATGTCCGGGTACTCGTCGGACACCATGATGCGCGAGTCGCCAATCTGCAGCTCCGCGTGGGCGACCTTTCCGCCAGGCATCGGCATCCGGTACAGCTCGGTGGCGCCGAGGGCGGCCTTGTAGAACTCGATGGCCTGCGAGGCATTGCTCAGCGCGAGGTACGGCGTGACGGAGTGATATCCGTCGGGAATCGCCTTGGGCATGGGGTGCTCCTCCGGGTGTGGGTCCCCGCTCCACGCGGGGAGCGGGAGACTGCGCGACGCGAGCCCTGGTCTGCAAGCCTGTTCAGTAGTCTGTGAAGCAGTGGATGGAAATGACCCCAGGGGTCCAGGCGTACATGGGGGCATGCTCTCCCTCCGCAATCTGGTGAAGGTGTACCCCGGCCCCGTCGCCGCCCTGCGCGGCGTGGACCTGGACGTGCCGCGCGGCATGTTCGGCCTGCTGGGGCCCAACGGCGCCGGCAAGTCCACGCTGATGAAGATTCTGTCGGGCCTGCTGGAGCCCACCTCGGGGGAGGTGACGCTGGACGGGACGGACATCGTCCGCAATCCGGAGGCGCTGCGCCCGCACCTGGGCTACCTGCCGCAGGAGTTCGGCTTCTACCCGTACCTCACCGGCGAGGCGATGCTGCTGTACCTCCTCAAGCTCAAGGGCGTCACCGCGCCGCAGGGCCTGAAGAAGCTGTGCGCGGAGTTGCTCGAGCGGGTGAATCTCACCTTCGCCGCGAAGCGGAAGGTGAAGGAGTACTCGGGTGGCATGCGGCAGCGGCTCGGCATTGCCCAGGCGCTGGCGGGCAACCCGAAGCTCATCATCGTGGACGAGCCCACCGCGGGCCTGGACCCCGAGGAGCGTCTGCGCTTCTACCGCCTGCTGGCGGAGGTGGCCCACGAGCGCACGGTGCTGCTGTCCACGCACATCGTCGAGGACGTGGCCATGTTGTGCCCGCGCTTCGCCGTCATCCGCCAGGGACGCGTGGTGGCGATTACGTCCCCCACCGACGCGAAGGCCGCCATTCAAGGCACCATCTTCGAGGGCACCGCCTCTGCCGCCGAGCTGTCCGAGTTGCAGCGCACCCGCCGAGTCACCCAGGCGGTGCTCTTCGAGGGCCGCAACCGCGTGCGCATCCACGCGCCGAACGCCGCCGTGCCCGCGGGCTTCGAGCGCGTGACGCCCACGCTGGAGGACGCTTACCTCCTCCTGATGAAGGACGAGCAGTCGCCCGCCGAGGCCTCCACGTCCGTCCATGAGGTGGCGCGGTGAATACCCAAAGACTGGGCACCGTGGTGCGCACGGAGCTCGCGCACCAGGTGCGCCGCCCGTTGTTCGTCATCCTGCTGCTCATCACCTTCTTGACGGTGTGGGGCCTGTCGTCCGGCAACGTGACGATTGAGTCCGGGGCCAGCCAGGTGGGCGGACAGAAGGCGTGGGTGACGAGCGAGTTCGCCGTCTCGCAGACGCTCATCTTCCTCACCTTCCTCCTCTACACGTTCTTCATCTCGGTGGGCGCGGGCATGGGCGTCATCGCGGATGAAGAGGCCCGGGTGGGTCCCATCCTCCACACCACGCCGCTGACGCCGCGCGAGTACGTGTGGGGCAAGTTCCTCGCGGTGCTGGCCGCGTACGGGCTGGCGCTCGGGGCGATGGTGGCCTTCCTGGTGTTCTTCCACCACGTGGTGCCCGCGGGAGAGAACGCGGAGTACCGGGGCCCGCTGTCGCTGCTCAACTACGTGCGGCCGGCGCTCTTCTTCGGCGTGCCGCTGCTCGTGTTCATGGCGGGCACGGCCTTCGCGGTGGGCGAGCTGACGCGGCGGCCGGTGCTCGTCTACTTCCTGCCCGTGGTGCTGATGTTCATCTGCGCCTTCTTCCTCTGGGACTGGGCGCCCGGGTGGTTGGACCCACGGGTGAATCGACTCCTCATGGCGGTGGAGCCGGCGGGCCTGCGGTGGCTGAGCGAGACATGGGTGAAGGTCGACCGGGGCGTGGAGTTCTACAACCACGAGCGCGTGGGCCTGGACGCGCTCTTCGTCCTCAGCCGGTTGGGCTTCATCGCGGTGGGCCTGGGCGGCGTGGCCTGGAGCGCGCGGCACGTGGCGCAGGGGCTGCGCGGCGCGCCGGTGCGGCCGGTGAAGGGGAAGACGCTGGCGGACGTGCCACCCGCCACGCCGCTGGGGACGTTCCGCGAGCACGCGCCGCTGGCGTCGCTGAACATGGGCGTGCGCGCGCCGGGGCTGCTGTCCGGCCTGTGGGACGTGGCGCGCGTGGAGGCGCGGGGCCTGCTGTCGCAGCCGGGGCTCTACCTCTTCGTGCCCATCATCCTGTTGCAGACGGTGGTGCAGTCGCTCAACGCGGTGGGCCCGTTCGACACGCCGCTGCTGGCCACGCCGGGGCACTTCGCGGTGCGGAGCATGGGGCAGGCGTCCACGCTCGTGTGCCTGCTGCTCATGTTCTACACGGTGGAGTCGCTGGAGCGGGAGCGCGCCTTCTTCTTCGCGCCCATCCATGACGCCACCCCGGTGCGCACGCTGTCGGTGCTGCTGGGCAAGGCCTTCGCCAACAGCCTGGTGGGCGTGGCCATCCTGATGGTGATGTGGCTGGCGGTGTCGCTGGTGCAGTTGGCGCAGGGGAAGGTGTCGGTGGCGCTGGTGCCGTACGCCATCGTCTGGGGGCTGCTGATGCTGCCCACCTTCGTGCTGTGGACGTGCTTCGTGCTGGCGGCGCGCGCGGTGGCCGGCGGGCGCTTCGGGGCGTATGGCCTCGCGCTCGCGGTGCTGTGTCTCACCGGCTTCGCGGCGGTGCGCGGCGAGCTGAACTGGGCGACGAACTGGCCGTTGTGGGGCACGGTGCTGTGGTCGGACCTGGGGCCGTTCGAATTGGACCGCACGGTGCTCGTCCTCAACCGGGTGGGCGCGCTGGGGTTGGCCGCCTTCTTCGCGGCGCTGGCGGTGCGGCTGGACGGGCGGCGGGCGCCGGACTCGGTGAGCCTGCTGGAGCGGCTGAAGCCTCGCGGGCTCTTGAGCGGTGCGTGGCGGCTGACGCCGTGGATGGTGGTGCCGGCGGTGGCGCTCATCGGCGCGGCGGTACAGGTGGGGCAGGGTTGGCAGGGGGACGCGGCGAAGAAGCGCGCCAAGGAGTACTGGCAGAAGAACCTGGCGACGTGGAAGGACGCGCCGCAGCCCGCGATTCAGGACGTGGACCTGGACGTGGACCTGGAGCCCGAGGCCGGCACGTTCCACACGCGCGGCACGTACACGCTGGTGAACCGGCACGACAAGGCGCTGGAGTCCTTCGCCCTCACCGGCGGGGACCACTGGGAGGACGTGCGCTGGACGGTGGACGGGAAGGAGTTCGAGGCGGAGGACCGCTCGCGGCTGTATGTCTTCAAGCCCGCGGGCGGCATGGCGCCGGGCGCGGTGCTGCGCGTGGGCTTCGACTTCCACGGCCGTTTCCCCAAAGGCGCGACGAAGAGTGGCGGGAAGGTGGAGGAGTTCATCCTGCCGTCGGGTGTGGTGCTCACCAGCTTCGGCCCCTCGTTCGCACCGGTCATCGGCTTCAAGGACGACATTGGCGTGGACCCGAAGGAGAACAAGTACGAGCCGCGCGTGTACTCCGACAGGTTCTACGAGGGACAGACGGAGGCCGCATGGGGCACGGGCACTCCCTTCACCACGCGCATCCGCGTGACGGGGCCGGAGGACTACACGCTCAACTCCGCGGGTGTGCTGGAGAGCGACGAGGTGAAGGACGGCCGCCGCGCCAGCGTGTGGAAGAGCGACCACCCGATGAGCATGTTCAACATCGTCGCGGGGAAGTGGACGGTGCTGCGCGGTGAGGGCACGGCCGTCTTCCACCACCCGTCACACGTCTACAACGTGAAGGAGATGCAGCGCGGGCTGGACGCGGCGCGCAAGTACTACTCGGAGTGGTTCTATCCGTATCCGTGGAAGGAATTGAAGCTGTCCGAGTTCCCCGGCCTGGCCACGTACGCGCAGGGCTTCGCGACGAACATCACCTTCTCGGAGAGCATCGGCTTCCTCACCAAGAGCACGTCGAAGGCGAACGCGGTGCTGCTGATTACCGCGCACGAGGCGGCGCACCAGTGGTGGGGCAACATGCTGATTCCGGGCAAGGGCCCCGGCGGCGACGTGCTGTCGGAGGGCACGTCGCACTACTCGGCGCTGAAACTGGCCGAGCAGCTGGAAGGGCCCGCGATGCGGATGGAAATCGCGAAGCGGCTGGAGGAGCGCTACGGGAAGGACCGCCGCCTGGACGCGGAGCAGTCGCTGGTGAAGCTGGACAACACGCGCGAGGGCGACAACACCGTCCTCTACGACAAGGGCGGCTGGGTGTTCTGGATGATGGAGGACCTGCTCGGCCGCGAGGCGATGCACGCGGGCATCCAGGCCTTCCTGCGCCAGTACATCCCGAGCGCGGACCACCCGGTGCTGCAGGACTTCACCGCGGCGATGCGGCCCTTCGCGAAGGACGCGGCGGCCTATGACGCCTTCGTCCAGCAGTGGTTCCACGAGGTCCACGTACCGGAGTACCGGCTGTCCGCCGCCAGCGTGAAGCAGGAGGGCGCGCAGTGGGTGGCCACGGTGACGGTGGAGAACACCGGCACCGGGCGCATGCCCGTGGAGGTGGCCGCGGTGAAGGGCGAGCGCTTCCCGGAGCGGACGGAGGAGGAGGCCGCGAAGGGCCCGGCGACCCAGTCTCCGGACTACCGGGACGCGCGGACGACGGTGGTGCTGGGGGCGGGAGAGAAGGCGGAGGTGACGGTGCGCGCCGACTTCGCACCCGAGCGCTGGGTGGTGGACCCGGACGTGCGCGTGCTGCAGCTCCGGCGTGAGAGCGCGGTGCTGAAGCTGTGAGCCTCGCTCGGGGCCCGGTGTCCGGGTCCCCGTCCCGCGCGGATGGGGTCGTGGCTACGGCTCGTATCCCGGCGTGCTGCTCGCGCCGAACTGGGAGGAGAGGTACCGGCTGTTCGCGTCGTAGTGGACGCTGACGTCGCCGGGCTTCAGCGCGTCGCTGTGGTCCTCCAGGGTGCGTGTCACCTTGGGATGGGCCGCCTTCACCTCCGCGCGCGTCACCTGGCCCCGCAGCATCGCGTCGAGCCAGTCGCGGTGCGCCTCGCAGTCGGCGTAGCCCTCACGTTGGTAGGTCGCGCTGACGGCGCCGTCCACCACCGAGTACGCCCCGACGACCAGCGTCAGCACCGTCAGCACCCAGAGCCCCAGCACCGCGAAGAACGCCAGCTTCCATCGATTCATGTCGGGGCCAGTCTGCAATGTTCCGGTGCGGGATGTCTGCCCCGAGAGGGACCGCTCCACGGTGTGGCCGTGGAGCGGCCTTCACGTCTAGTGCCGGGCGGAGAGCGCCAGCCGGTCCATCGTGTCGCGCAGCGAGGTGGGCGCCGTGCCCGTGAGCGCGTCGTCGCGCGTGCCGGGCAGCGACTGGCCCGTCCGCGAGCCGGTCAGCTCCATGGAGATGGCAGTGGCAGCCGTCCCTCCGTTGCAGCGGGCCGTCAGCTGCCCCTGGAGCGTCACGAAGAGCGTTCCGCTGCCATCCCTGTGGCCGCTACCCTGGGAGTACTCCAGCGTGTACGTGCAGCCGTTCTTCGGAGGCAGCGGGCACGACGTGCTGGCCACGGTGAAGGCCTTCTCCGCGCTCATCCTCGCGCGAGGGCCGCAGCCCAGGGAGGCCACGTCGAGGCGCAGCGCCGCCTTGGAGGTGGAGGTCGTGTCGTTGGCAATCCGCACGGTGTCCTGCACCTGGGCGGTGTCGGACCTTCCGTTGCCCGAGGCTGTCATCGTGCCGGAGACGGCGTAGCTCCCGGTCATGTTCGGTCGACTGTCCGTCTCGGCGGGCGGGGCAGGGTTCCCGTCGTCGTTCTCGTCACCACCGCAAGCAGTCAGCGCGAACAGCACCACGGCCACCAGCACATGGTTCTTCGTCATCTTCGTCTGACCTCCCCCCTCATGTTCACTTCACCCGCGCCTCCTAAAGAGGCCGGGCCCGGCACGAAAGCCGCGGGTTCCGTTTTCTTGTCGGTGGGATGCGCGCCCAGGGTGTCAGCGTGACAGGCCTTGCCTGTGAGGCATTGACAGGCTGGCACCGCGAGCTGTCCACGCGTCCCGGTGTCTCCTCTGGCGCGACGTTGTGCACGGCGGTTGCACAAGGCCCGGGCACACGCCCGGAACGCCGGGCCTTGCCGCTCTCAAGAGGGGGCTCTCACCGATGAAGCACATCCACGCGCTGCTGATGACCGTCCTGCTGTCCATGTCCGCGAGCGCCGCGACGACGGACGCACCGCCTCCGTCCGAGCCGCGGGCGCGCCAGACCATCCTGGGCATCTCCGTCCTACCCCTCCTCGGGAACGACCTGCTGGAGGTGAGCGGTGAGCGCGTGGTGGGCCCGCGCCTGTCGGTGGGGCTTGCCCTGCAGGCAGGAATCACCCGCCAGGAGTACCGCTCGGAAGTCCTGGGCAATCCCGGCATCGATGGGGCGTCCGACCAGCGCGAGTACCTGCTGGGCGCCGAGCCGATGGCCCGCATCTTCCTGACGGGGACGGCGCCCGAGGGCCTCTGGGTGTCGCCACGGCTCGGAGTGTCCCATCGCTGGTTCAACAGCAGCGGCGAAGGGGAGCTGGCCTTCGGCTCGTCCGACTTCCGGAGATGGGAAGTCGGCGGCGCGGCCCTGCTGGGGTACAGCACCATCGTGGGTCGGGGGCTCGCCATCCAGTTCGGAGCGGGACTCGAAGGCCGGTATGCCACCAACACCCAGAAGATGCGCGCGGTGGAGCTGGGCACTGACGGTGTGGTTTCTGAGCAGGCCATCCGCACCCACTCCTGGTTCGTCGGCGAGCGCGTGGACCTGTCGGTGGGCTGGGCCTTCTGAATCGCCGGGTGTGCCTCACACGGGCTGGAAGCGGGGCCCTCCGTGGCGCCGCAGGGGAGGCCGGGGCTTGCGGCCACCCTGACGCCGCGAGGGCTGTCCGGGCTCCTTCTTCCTGCGAGCCCCGGCGCGCAGCGGCAGGTCCGCGAGGCCCTTCACCTCGTGCACGAGCCCCAGCGCGGCGAGCGCGCGCACCGTCCACCAGCCCGGGTCCGGCTGCCGCCAGCCGAGCCCCATCTGCGCCGAGCCCGGGTACGCGTGGTGGTTGTTGTGCCACGACTCACCCATGCTCACGAGCGCGAGCCAGCCCGCGTTGCGTCCCTGCTCCGCGCAGCCGGGCAACTCGTAGGGCTGCTCGCCCTCCACGTGGCTCACGTAGTGGACGCACCAGAAGCCGTCCGGCGTGAGCGCCAGTCGCACGAAGACACCCCAGGCCACCCACGAGGCGCCGCCAATGGCATACAGCCCCAGCGCGAGTGGCACCTGGAGCCACAGCCCCGCGCGCTCCAGGGCGCGGAAGAAGGCGTCCTCCGCCACGCGAGGCTCCACGGGCGGGTACACGGCGGCGTCCCGGGCGTGCCACGTGTGGAAGAGGGCGTACGCCATGACGCGCGCGAAGCCGTCGCGGTAGCCGAAGTAGGGCGGGCATTCGGCCTCCGGCTGGTTCTGGTGGAAGTCGCGCAGGTGGTGCATGCGGCTCATGCCGATGACGCCGCCCAGGCCCGCCAGCGTGCCCACGAAGCCGAGCGTCCGCTCCACCGCGAGCGGCGCGCGGAAGGCGCGGTGGATGAGGCCGCGGTGGATGCCCACCGACACGCCGAGACACATCGTCACGCCTGTGAGCACGGCGAACACCGCCACCGCGCTCCACGAGAAGAACAGCCAGCCGCCCGCGACGGCGCCCACGTGCACCAGGCACCAGCGGAACACCTTCCCCGCGTCCAGCTTCGCCTCACCCCACCGCGTGTCCATGGCCTGCTCCTTTCGGAGGGAGGCCATCGCAAGCGCCCTGCCACCGCGGACAGGGCCTGATTCCGCGCGCTTGCGCGGGCGCGCGGGCGGCACTGTCAACGCCGTTCACGGTGCGCCGTGTACGGCGTGGACAGGGCGGAGGGTCGAGAGCGCCTGGTGGATTCGCTCGCGACGACGCTCATGCGCGGGGAGAAGGATTGCAACGCATTGCGCACGTGAGCTCGTGATGGACGGGCTGGCCGTGGTGACTGGCGCCGTGCGTCAGGAGACTGTCGCGAGCATCGGTGTCTAGGTTTGCTCCAGGGCGCGCTGCTACCTTGCGCGTCCATGAACCTCGGAGCCCTTCCCCTCATCGTGTCGCTGCTCGCCGCGCAGGCCGCGCCGTCGTCCAAGGCGCCGTCGCAGGTGCCCGGAATCGCCCCGCTGCCCGGTCAGCCGAACGTCTGGGTGAGCAACGTGCCGCCCGTGCCGCCGGAACTGCGCCAGCGGCTGGACCAGTACCTGGAGGCGCGCTCGGCCTCGCTGGTGGACGTGACGGGTGACGGGAAGCAGGTGCTCATCTCCACGCGCTTCGCGAACACCAACCAGCTCCACGTGGTGGAGATGCCCATGGGCGCGCGCACGCAGCTCACCTTCACGGACGAGCCCATCACCAACGCGCGCTTCCAGCCCGGCAACCCGCAGGCCATCTACTACCTGCAGGACAAGGGTGGCGGTGAGTTCTTCCAGCTCTTCCGGTTGGACCGCCGCACGGGCCGCTCCGAGCTGCTCACCGACGGCAAGAGCCGCCACGAGGGCCTGCGCGTCTCCCGCGACGGCGGTTGGGTGACGTACGGCGGTACGGGACGCAACGGCAAGGACACGGACGTGTACGTGGCCCCCACCAGCGACGCGAAGCAGGCCCGCCGCGTCACCGAGGCGGAGGGGACGTGGCTCCCGGTGGAGTTCTCTCCGGACGGCTCGAAGCTGCTCGTCGTCCAGACTCGCGCGGTGGACGACTCGGATCTGCACGTGGTGGACCTGAAGACGGGCGAGCGCCGCCAGCTCACCCCGAAGGAGGGCAAGGGCAGCGTCGGCGCCGCCGTCTTCACCCAGGACGGGCAGGCCGTGTACCTGGTGACGGACCGCTACGGCGACTTCGCCGAGCTGTACCGCCTGGAGCTGGCGAAGGCGCCCTTCACCGGGACGCCCGTGTCGCTGACGAAGTCGGTGCGGTGGAACGTGGTGAGCGCGACGCTGTCGTCGGACGGCCGCCAGCTCGCGGTGGGCATCAACGAGGACGGCTACGTCCGCGTGTACCTGCTGGACACGCGCACGCAGAAGCTGGCGCCGGTGGAGATTCCGAAGGGCGTGGTGTCCACGCTGCGCTTCCCGCTCCAGCGCCCGGACCTGCTGGCCTTCGCGATGGGCGACGCGCGCTCGCCCTCGGACGTCTGGACGGTGGACCTCAAGACGCGCAAGCCCACGCGGTGGACGCGCTCGGAGGTGGGTGGCATCGACACGGACCTCTTCACCATGCCGGAGCTGGTGCGCTACCCGTCCACCGACGGCGTGAAGGTGCCGGCCTTCCTCTACAAGCCGAAGCACGCCACCGGGAAGGTGCCCGTCGTCGTCGTCTTCCACGGCGGCCCCGAGTCGCAGAGCCTCCCCACCTTCAGCAACTTCACCCAGTACCTGGTGACGGAGCTGGGCATGGCGGTGCTGGTGCCCAACGTGCGCGGCTCGGACGGGTACGGCAAGGCGTACCGGGCCATGGATGACGGCGTGAAGCGCGAGCAGAGCCTCGCGGACATCGGCGCGACGCTGGACTTCATCGCCTCGCGTCAGGATTTGGACGCGGCGCGGGTGGGTGTCTACGGCGGCTCGTACGGCGGCTACATGACGCTGGCGGCGGTGACCTTCTTCCCGGAGCGCATCAAGGCCGCGGTGGATGTGGTGGGCATCTCCTCGCTGGGCAGCTTCCTCCAGAATACGCAGGCGTATCGGCGGGACCTGCGGCGCGCGGAGTACGGCGACGAGCGCGACGCCGAGGTGCGCAAGGTGCAGGAGCGCATCTCCCCACTGGGCGCGGTGGAGAAGATTCGCGCCGCGCTCTACGTGCAGCAGGGGGCCAATGACCCGCGCGTGCCGCAGTCGGAGGCGGAGCAGGTCGTCCAGGCGGTGCGCAAGCGCGGCTCGGACGTCTGGTACATGCTGGCCACCGACGAGGGCCATGGCTTCCAGAAGAAGGACAACCGTGACTACGCGCAGATGACCGCGCTGATGTTCCTGGAGAAGCACCTGGGCACCGCGCCCGCGCCGACGGGTGGCGCTACCGGCTCGAAGTAGCTGGCAGGGCGGGTTCGACACCGGACCCCGCCCCCGGGGCGGGGCTGGCGAGCGGACGGGCGGGCAGGCGGGCCGCGAGGTGGAGCCGGGGCCGTGCGCAGGTTCCAGGTGTGATTCCCGGGGGTTGGCGCGAGGTGGAGGCCGGGCCGGTATGTGATGTGCGGACGGGCGTTAAGACTCTCGGAGCAAAGCCTGGGAGAGGGAGGATTCCGTATGAAGCGCTTTCTGATGCCGCTGCGCCGGGGTGTATGGGTGGTGGGGATGCTGCTGGGGGCGGGGGTCGCGGTGTCGGCGCCCAGACAGGACGCCATCAACCTGCGGATTGCCCGTGAGCAGTTCAACCTGGTGATGACGCCGGGAGAGGTGACGGGGATGGACTTCCAGCTCACGCGCGCCCCCGGTGAGCTGCGGGGCCGCACGTACCTGGGCACCGTCACCCTGGAGGTGAAGCCGGGCGAGGTGAAGGGCGTGCTGGCCGGCGCCACGGTGAACCTGAAGGTGGCGAAGGAGGGCGACGCGATTGTCGCCAAGGGCGGCTTCGGCGGGCGCCCGGTGGACCTGAAGCTGAGCCCCAGCGAGATGAAGGTCTACGTCCGTGACTGCACCTACCGGCTGAAGGCGCAGGATGATGGCCGCTTCTACGTGGGCAGGCGCAGCTGCGACGTTGCCTCCACGCCGCCGTCCGAAGTCTGGCTGCCGGACGAGTTCATGGCCGCCTCCCCCGAGGAGAAGGCCGCCATCCTGCTCCTGGCGCTGTGAGCCAGGGGCGGGGCTCCGGAGTGCGCAACGCGCACGGGGCTCCGGAGTGCGCAACGCGCACGGGGCTCCGGAGTGCGCAATGCGCACGGGGCTCCGGAGTGCGCAATGCGCACGGGGCTTCGGAGTGCGCAACGCGCACGGGGCTTCGGATGGGGGGCGTGAGAGCGCCCCTCACCCCGCGGCCCGGGGCAGCTCCACGGTGAAGGTGGAGCCCACGCCCAGATGGCTGCACACGGCGATGTGGCCACCCATGGCCTCCACCATCTGCCGCGCAATCCAGAGTCCCAGCCCGAAGCCGCCGTAGTTGCGCTCGGATACGGCTCGCTCGAAGCGGTGGAAGAGGCGTGACAGGTGCTCCGCGCCGATGCCGATGCCCCCGTCGCGCACGTCCAGGCGCACGCGCTCGTCGGTGGCCGTCAGCTCCATGCGCACGGGCTGGCTCCGGCCGTACTTCACCGCGTTGGACAGGAGGTTGGTGAGCACCTGGTCCAGCCGCAGCCGGTCCCACTGTCCGACGGCGTCCGGTGCCAGCACCAGCTCCAGCGGAGTGCCGGTGCGCGCCAGCTCGGGCTCGAAGCGCTCGGCCACCTCGCGCACCAGCGCGCCCAGGTCCAGCGGCTCCAGGCTCAGCTCCAGCCGTCCCGCGCTGATGCGGGACACGTCCAGCAGCTCGTTGACGAGCTGCGTCTGTCGCTTGAGCTGGCGGCCGACGGCCTCCAGGCCCCGGCGCAGGCGGTCCGGCGGAATCCCCGAGGGCGAGCGCTTCAACGCGGCCTCGAGGTTCTGCACCTGAAGCTGGAGCGCGCTGATGGGCGTCTTCAGCTCGTGGCTGGCGATGGAGAGGAACTCCTCGCGCAGGCGGATGGCCTGACGTGCCTCGCGGTAGAGCCGGGCATTGTCGATGGCGAGGGCCGCCCGGCGGGAGAGCTCCTGCGCCAGCTCCAAATCCCTCGCGTCATAGGGCCGCCGTGAAGTGACGAACGTCAGCGCCCCCAGCGTCTGCCCGCGGACCTGCAACGGCACGCACAGCCAGGCACGCGCATCCCCGGACGCGTCCAGCTCCAGCCCCGGGTGCAGCGCCGGCTCGCCGGAGGCCATGGCTCGCGACACCACCTCGAGGCCTGGCGCCGGGACGGCTTGCGCCGCTGCTTCCAGGGCTTGCGCCTGGGTACTCCCCGGTGCGCTGCTTCCCGCGCACGCCGTGGCCACGCAGCGCGCCTCGCCCGCCTCGTCCGCGAGGAAGACGCCACACGCCTCCGCATACGCGGGCACCGCCAGGTGCGCCACGCGCTCCAGCGTCTCTTCCTGCTCCAGGCTCGCGGCGAGCACCCCGCCGGCTCCCGCGAGGAAGCGCTGGGCGTCCTCGCTGCGCCGGCGCCCGGTGATGTCCACCAGGATGCCCAGGCACTGCACGGGCCCGCCCGGCGGGCACACCCGCGCCGTCCACAGCGCTACCTGGATGGGCGTGCCGTCCCGGTGTTGCCCCTCTGTCTCCACGCCCGCCAGCACCCGGCCCTGAGCCACGCCCTCCAGGTGGTGGCGGAACTCCTCGTGCCGCGATGCGGACACCACCGGGAGCGCCTGGCCGAGCGCCTCGTCCGCCGTCCACCCGAACATGCGCTCCGCGGCGGGGTTCCACAGCCGCACCGTGCCGTCCATGTCCAGCAGCAGGATGGCCGCGGGCGACGCCTGGATGATGGCGGCCAGCGTCTGGTGAGCCTCGCGCAGCGCCGCCCTCGCGCGCTGCTCCTGCTCCAGCAGCCGGGCCCGTGCCAGCGCCTGCGCGGCGTGGTGCGCGAGCAGCTCCAGGAAGGCGCGCTCGTCGTCGTCGAAGGCGTGCGGCTCGGAGAAGGTGAACAGCAGCGTCCCCAGCGCGCGCCCGTCCACCAACAGCGGCAGGCACACCGACGAGGGCGCCGGACTGCCCTGGGCCCGCCGGCAGCGCTCGGCCAGCTCCGGGAAGCGCAGGGCCAGCGCATCCGGCGTCTCCAGCCACACCGGGCGCGCGTCGCGGATGGACTCGGTGATGGGCGAGGCGTGCTCCAGCGGCACCACGCCGAAGACGCCGGTCAGCATGCGTGAGTCCTCACCCGTGCAGCGCAGCAGCCGGGCCTGTCCGTCTCCAGGCTCCACCAGCCAGAAGCCGCCGCCGCGCGCGCCCACCGCCTCCACGCCCTGGTCCACGACCACTTCCGCCACGCGCGGCGCGGTGAGCACCTGGGACAGCTCCGCCGTCACCCGCTGCAAGCGCGCCAGCCGGCCCGCGGCCACCTCCGCCGCCTGCCGGGCCCGCCGCTCCGCCGCGTACGCACGCGCCACGTCCAGCGCCTGAGCGGCCCGGTCCGCCAGCTCCTGGAGGAGCAGCTGCTCTCCCGCTTCGAAGGGCGCCGCCGCCGGCTCCCGCCACACGGTGAGCGTCCCCAGCCCCCGTCCCCGCGTGCGCAGGGGCAGCACCAGTGAGCGGGTGAAGGGAAGCCGGTCCAGCAGGCCGTGGTGCTGCGGGGGCACCAGGCGGCGCAATTCCTCCACCTCCTGGCGCGGCACCCACAGGGGCTGGCCCGAGCGCAGGACTTCGGCGGAGGGGCCCTCGTCCGCGCGCAGCACCGGGGCGATGAGGGACTGGAAGAGGGGCCGCGTCTCCGGCGAGGCGGAGGCGGAGGCCACCGTGCGCAGCCACCGGCCGTCCTCGGACGTCAGCCGCAGCGCGCACGCGGCGCCGAGCAGGGGCACCACCAGCTCGCACAGCCGCTCCATGACGGCCGGGGGTTCCAGGCTGACGTCGGCCAGCACCCGTGAGGCCTCGGCCAGCAGCGCCAGCCGCTCCTCCACCTCTGGCGCCTGCGCCCCGTACTGCCACGGCTCACCCCATCTGGATACCGCCGACCTGGTCATCGCGCCCCCGTCCGGGAATGGGAACATGGAGGTCACGAACGGGGGATGCCCCCGGTGTGCCGGGCCGGCCTGGCTTCTCGGGTGGCCAACACCCCGCGGCCCTGACTGTTGGCCTCGTACGCGCAACCCCGGTCCGCGGTGCTGTGGCTCCCGGTGCGTGCCCACCCAGGCACACAAAAGTGTACCCGGGCGTTGGAAAGCGGGGAGCGGTGTGTCACGTCCGTTGCTCACGGCCGGGGTTCGGCTAAAGCGGGGGGCGTGAAAGCCACCATGGTGGGAGTCTCGGGCGGAGCATCCGCCCGCGAGGCCCCGGACACCTTCAAGCGAACAGCGCTCCTGGCCCTGGGGGCCCTGGGCATCGTCTACGGCGACATCGGGACGAGTCCGCTGTACGCGCTGCGCGAGTGTTTCCACGGCCCGCATAGCGTCAGCCCCACGCCGGACAACGTGCTGGGGGTTCTGTCGCTCATCTTCTGGTCGCTCATCATCGTGGTGTCGGTGAAGTACCTCATCTTCGTGATGCGGGCGGACAACCGGGGGGAGGGAGGCATCCTCGCGCTGATGGCGCTGGCCATGCAGCGCCCCCGGGGGCAGGCGCACACCCCGCGGCCGGTGCTGGTGACGCTGGGCATCTTCGGCGCGGCGCTGCTGTACGGCGACGGTGTCATCACCCCGGCCATCACCGTGCTCAGCGCGGTGGAGGGCCTCAACGTGGCCACGCCCGTCTTCGAGCCCTACGTCATCCCGATTACGCTCGTCATCATCGTCATCATCTTCCTGGTGCAGCGGCACGGGACGGCGGGCATCGCCGCGGTGTTCGGCCCCGTCATGTGCCTGTGGTTCGCTACCCTGGCGGTGCTGGGGGCGAAGGAGGTGCTGCACAACCCGGAGGTGCTCTGGGCGCTGTCGCCGCACGAGGGCGCGCTCTTCTTCCTCCACAACGGCAAGCACGGCTTCCTGGTGCTGGGCGCGGTGTTCCTGGTGGTGACGGGCGGCGAGGCGCTCTACGCCGACATGGGGCACTTCGGGTGGAAGCCCATCAAGCGGGCCTGGTTCTTCCTGGTGCTGCCGGGGCTGACGCTCAACTACCTGGGGCAGGGGGCGCTGCTGCTGCGTGACGCGAGCGCGGCGCGCAACCCGTTCTACCTGCTGGCGCCGGACTGGGCGCTCTACCCGCTGGTGGCCCTTGCCACGGCGGCGGGCATCATCGCCTCGCAGACGCTCATCTCCGGAGCGTTCTCCATTACCCGGCAGGCCATGCAGTTGGGCTACAGCCCGCGCATGGAGGTGGTGCACACGTCGGCGGAGGAGATGGGGCAGATCTATCTGCCCGGCCTCAACTGGGTGCTGCTGCTGGGCGTGGTGACGCTGGTGCTGACCTTCCGCTCCTCGAGCGCGCTGGCGTCGGCGTACGGCATCGCCGCGGTGACGACGATGGCCATCACCACCGTCCTCGCCTACGTGGTGGCGCGCGAGCGGTGGGGCGTGGGCCGGGCGCTGACCCTGCCGATTGCGGGCCTGTTCCTGGTGGTGGACCTGTCGTTCTTCGCGGCCAACACGGTGAAGATTGTCGCCGGCGGGTGGCTGCCGCTGCTCCTGGCGCTCATCATCTTCACGCTGATGACGACGTGGAAGCGGGGGCGCGACATCCTGGCGGGCAAGCTGCGCGCGGCGAGCATTCCGCTGAAGGAGTTGCTGGACAGCTTCGGGGGCCATCCGCCGGTGCGGGTGCCGGGCACGGCCATCTTCATGACGGGCAACGCGGAGGGCACGCCGCCGGCGCTGCTGCACAACCTGAAGCACAACAAGGTGCTGCACGAGCAGGTGGTCCTGCTGACCATCATCCCGGAGGACGTGCCGCACGTGCCGGGTGAGGAGCGGGTGGAGGTGGAGCCGCTGGAGCAGGGCTTCGTGCGGGTGGTGGCGCGCTACGGCTTCATGGAGAACCCGAGCATCCCCGACGTGCTGAAGCGCTGCCGGGAGAAGGGGCTCCAGTTCCAGCTCATGGGCACGAGCTTCTTCCTGGGCCGGGAGACGCTGATTCCGACGAAGAAGCCGGGCATGGCGGTGTGGCGCGAGGCGCTCTTCTCCTGGATGAGCCGCAACGCGCGCAGCGCCACGGCGTACTTCCGCATTCCGCCCAACCGCGTGGTGGAGCTGGGCAGCCAGGTGGAGCTGTGAGCGTCCGCTGACGAGCCGGGGGATGTCCCGGCTTGCGTGGCCTTGCCGCGAGCGTGAGGCCCTCCCCGCTCGGGTGGGAGCCGTAGCGCAGCGGTGGTCGCGTCGGTTTCCAATGCCGAAGGACGCCAGTTCGAATCCGGCCGGTTTCCACCCGGGCACTTGCGCCCGCGCCTCGTCGCCGGGGCCTTCGTGTGTCCCTGAATCCGGGTCTTTCTAAATACCCGGATTCATTGGCTGACACTTGCGGGCGGCAGGGTGGGTCTCACCCCAGTCCGTGCTTGACTCTCTGCGTCGGATGCTGAATTTCTCCGCCCCGAGCGGCTGCCGACCGGCCGAGCCATGCCTAAATTTATGTCCAAGACATAAAGTTCCTGTCTGGACGCAACTATTCGGGCCATTTGGCGAGAATATTTCCGGGTAACAGAAAAAGTTCTGTACCACCGGAAGCTCCCTCGGTTACAAGGCGAGCAGGTGTCCCCCGACACCCTGTGTACGAATAAAGGTCAGTCTCCCATGCTCGACGCCGCCACCTTCGTCCCCGCCACCTCGCTCCTCTCCACCGGCGCCACCCAGGGTTCCTGGAACCCGGCGAAGGAGCCCCAGCGGACCCAGGCGCAGGAGCCCCTGCGGAGCCTGGAAGGGCTGGCGCCGCACACGGTGCTGTCGCACGCGGACCTGTACCCGCGCATCTGCGTCCGGGACCCGTACTACGCGCTGAAGGACGTGACGGTGATGGGCGAGGGGGAGGTCGTGGCGCGCATCCCGGTGCAGCAGGACCCGGACGCGGAGGCCGGCCCCATCAGCATCGCGGAGTCGGGGCGTCACCTGGCCATCCTCGGCTCCTGCGCTTCCGCGCTGATGTCGCCCAAGGACGGCCAGCACTTCTACCTGGCGTGCGGCGCGCGCGGTCAGTGGCTGCGCCCGGAGGCCATGGCCCGCTCCACGGAATTGCTCTGGGGCCTGGCCCGCGCGCAGTTCACGGGCAAGCGCACCGCCACCGCGCAGACGCTGCTGTCGCTCGAGGACGGCACGCCGCTGTTCCGCCTGGAGGTGGACTACAACGTCCTCTCCGCCGCCGCCTTCACGCGCCTGTTCGGTGAGGCGCGCGTGGACATGCGCCGCGAGCCGCGCCGGGACGAGGGCGTGCAGCGCACCCCCGAGGAGTGGGCGAAGCTGCGGCAGAACCCGTACAGCAAGCAGCTGGCCCTGCGCGACTGGCGCCCGGATGGCGAGTCCCTGCGCGCCACGCTCGGCCCGGTGACGACGGACATGTGCAAGGGCCACTTCGCCCTGCACCCGGTGATGCCGGTGGCCATTGTCGCCAGCGGCATGACTCGCGTGGCCACCACGCTGCTGCGCCGCCTGGAGGGTGCGCCCTGGGCGCGCTGCCTCGCCAAGGACGTGCGCCTGTCCGCGGACAGCCTCGCGTTCGCCGGGCAGACGGTGACGTTCGGCGCCGTCCGCCGCTCGCACGAGGGCGCGGACCACACCTTCACCTGCCAGGCCTCCGTCGGCGAGCGCGTGGTGGCGGAGCTGGACGTCACCTTCACCCGCGTGGACTGAAGCGCGGCGCTATTCCCACTGGATGTCGTAGTCCACGCGGTCGATGCCGTGTGCCTGGGCCTTCGCGGTACCCTTCAGCCCGAGGACCTTCAGCGCGCCGGTGAGGATGCCCTCGTGGTACGCGGGCGGCAGCATGTCCCGGCGCACGCGCAGCGTGCCGGACTTCGGTCCCGTGGTGAGGTACTCCCGGCTGCCGTAGGAGACGGCCGCGCTGTAGCCCATCTGCGCGCCCGCGAAGAGCTTCTGCGGGTCGCCCCGGGAGATGATGCCGAAGATGAGCATGCCCGGCCCGGTGGAGTAGCGCGTCACGCCCGTCTCGCCGCACGCGTGGTACACGGCGTTCTCCGGCCCCAGCGAGTCCTCCAGCGTGTCCGCCGCGCGGTAGAGCAGCGTGAGGAAGTCCTGCACCGGGTACGAGCGCAGCTCCCAGTAGTCCGTCGCCAGCTCGCCCACGCGCACCGCTTCCACCGCGGGCCGGCCGCCGTGTTGCTCGAGGACGCTGAACACCGTCTTGAAGAACAGCCCACGCACCGAGTCGCCCTGCCTCGCGGCGGCGATGCGGGAGGCGAGCTCCGCCTTGTTGGACGGCATGACACCACTCCTGCTCCCCGCCCATGGCCCCCGGCGGGAAGTTGCGGGAACCTAGCCTGACTTACGCCTCGTCGAGGAGCACCGGTGCGAAGCGCGCCGCGTCACACGACGCCAGCACGTATTTGACTCCGGCGCGCTCCCCCGTGAAGCCCGCGGCGATTCCCTCCGCGTGCAGGTGTCCATACACACACACCTTCGGCGCGAAGGCCTCAATCGGCTCGCTGAAGGCGGTGGCCTTCTGGTTCGCGTACACCGGCGGGAAGTGCACCGCCACCACGCGCACCAGCGGCGTGGGGCTGGCCGCCTCCTTCTTCTTCGCGTCCTCGAACGACGCCGCCAGCCGGCGCGTCTCGCGCTCCACGTAGCCCAGGTCCGCCGGCTCGTCGCCCATCTCCCCGCCGGGCATGGGAGGGGCCTCGGGCGCCGTCCACAGTCGGCTGCCGGCAATCACCCACGGGCCCATGACGACGGCGCTGTTCTGGAGGAAGCCCTCTATTGTGCGGTACGGCTCCAGCAGCTTGCGCAGCTTCGACGCCGAGTCGCCCCACCAGTAGTCGTGGTTGCCGCGCACCAGCACCTTGCGGCCCGGCCGCGCGTCCAGCCACGCCAGGTCCTCCAGCACCTCGTGCGGCCGCGTGCCCCAGGAGATGTCGCCCGCCACGATGACCACGTCCTCCGGGCGCACCCGCTCGTCCCACGCCCGCTGGAGCGGAAGCGGATGCTCCGTCCACCCGAAGCGGTGCATGTCCTTCTGCCGCGTGGAGGGCAGGTGCGTGTCGCCAATGCCGAAGAGCCGCATGCCCCTCCTCATAGCGGAAGCCCCCGCCGCTGTCGGCATCGCCCTGCCTCCCGGCATGCACCCCGGAGGGGCGGCCGCTTCCTTCTGCTTCCGGCGCCACGCCAAAAAGCGAGGAGCATGGGAATTGATGTAACATTTATTTACCTTGTGCCTGTCTTGGAATGCGTCAGTGAGACACGCAGGGGCCACTCCGACGCTCCAGGTCGGGGACTCGGGAGCTGGCGATTCAATCATTTCAAGGGCTTATGTGGTTTCCGCAGCGCGGCAAGGGCCGATTTCTTGACTCGCGAGTGGAGCATCCATGCTCCATCTGGAGCCGGGAAAGCAGGATTTCACGGGGAGAACGTGATTGGCACGCATGCTGCTCATGGCCCGCCCCTGCGCCGCTCCCGGAAGTGGGGGCGGACCGTGGAGCTGCTGACCCCCCTCACTGGAGTTTCCATGCATCTGCGCAAGACTCTCGCGGCCGCCGCCGCGGCCATGGCCATGTCCGCCTGCGGTCCCCAGCCGGAGGCCCCGGCCCCGGAGACGCCCCCCGCCTCCGAGACGCCGTCCAACGCCGCCCAGGACGCCGCCCGCGCGGTGGCGGACGCCGCCCGCCGCACCCCCGTGCAGCTGGACGCGCTGTTCGCCAGGGCCGCCGGTGAGTTCAACGTCCCGGTGAATCTGCTCAAGGCCATCTCCTACGCGGAGACGCGCTGGGAGTTCGTCCAGGGCGCCGAGGAGTTCGAGGGCCGTCCCGCCGCGTTCGGCCTCCTGGCCCTGCGCGGGAAGCACATCACCGAGGGCGCGGCCCTGGCCGGCGTGTCCGAGGCGGCCGTGCGGAGCGACGCGCTCGCCAACCTCCGCGCGGGCGCCGCGCTGCTGTCGAAGTACGCCGCCGAGGCGGGCATCGACCGCGCGGACCTGGGCGCGTGGGCCCCGGTGGCCGTCCGCCTGACGGACATCGCCGACCCGGACGTGCAGGCGCACTACATCCACAACGACGTGTACTCCGTGCTGCGCTCGGGCGAGGGTGCCTTCACCCCCGACGGCAAGGTCGCCGTCTCGCTGGAGCCCGCCTCGGTGGAGGCGAAGTTCGCCCTGCCGCGCATGCAGGCCCTCGCGGCCGGCCCGGACTACGCCGCCTCCGTCTGGCACGCGTCGCCCAACTTCAACGCGCGTCCGGCGGGCACGGACGTGTCGATGGTCATCATCCACACCTGTGAGGGCAACTACGCGGGCTGCTGGGGCTGGCTGGTCAACCCCGACGCGGGCGTCAGCGCCCACTACGTGGTGAACGAGGGCGGCACGGAGATTTCGCAGCTCGTGCGCGAGTCCAGCCGCGCCTGGCACGTGGGCGCCTCCTATGACTGCGGCCTCAACGGCAGCGTCATGTGCGGCAGCAACGGCGTGTCGGTGAACCACTTCTCCGTCGGCATCGAGCACGGCGGCTTCGCCAGCCAGGCCTCGTTCCCCGCCGGCCAGATTGACGCCTCGGCGAAGCTGTCCTGCGACATCACCCAGGGCCAGGGCATCGTCCGCGACAGCTACCACATCGTGGCGCACGGCCGTCTGCAGCCGGCCACCCGCACGGACCCGGGTCCGAACTGGCCGTGGTCCACGTACATCAGCAAGATCAAGAGCTACTGCGGTGACGGCGGCACGCCCACGGGCGCCATCGTCGTCGACAGCAACAACGCCAACAACAACGCCGCCAACGCCCGCTTCTCCACCGTGGGCACCTGGACGGACGGCTACAGCACCGGCTACTACGGCAGCGGCTACTACTACGCCGCCACCGAGGCCGTCTCCGCGCCGGCCGTCTTCGAGTTCTACCTGGCGGCGGCCGCCACGAAGACCATCGACGCCTGGTGGGTGGCGGGCACCAACCGCGCTCCGTCCGCGCCCTTCATCATCACCACCTCGTCGGGCAACGTGACGGTGAACGTGAACCAGCAGGCCAACGGCAGCAAGTGGAACACGCTGGGCACCTACGCGTTCCCGGCCGGCTGGAACAAGGTCCAGCTGAGCCGCTGGACCACCGCGGGCTACGTCGTCATGGCGGACGCCATCCAGGTCCGCTGAGATGACGATGCGGGGCCTCGAACGGAAGCAGCGTTCCTGGCCGTGGCGGGCGCGGGCAGTCGCCGCGCTCGCCGTGCTCGGCGTCGGGTGCTCCGGCCGGTGTGGCGGGGCGTCTGGCGTCGGGCCGCTGTCGAAGGAAGAGGCACGCGCCATTCCGGGCGTGGTGGCCTTCCTGTCGGAGCGGGCGGGGCAGAAGGACGTGTGGTGGGTGACTCCGGACGGGAAGGAGACACAGCTTACGAAGGGCGAGGAGGACGAGTACCCCGGCCCACCGTCGCCAGACGGGAAGTCCCTTCTGGTGGTGGCCGTGCGCGAGCAGGGCGGGCTCCAGTTCCAGCAACTGCGCGTGGTGCCTCTCGAAGGCGGCGGGGCGGTGGTGCCGCTCAACGCGCCCCGGGCGCGCGCGCGCAACGCGAGCTGGGCGCCGGACGGCACGTGGCTGGTGGCCGAGTCCGACGCGCAGGGCTTCAGCGACGTGGTGAAGCTCCAGCCCCGCGAGGGCGTGCCGGAGGTGCCGCTCACGCAGGTGAAGCAGGGCTGCTTCGAGCCGTCGGTGTCGCCGGACGGGACGGAGGTGGCCTACGTGTGCAGCCGCGAGGGCGACCCGGAAATCTACGTGGCGCGCGCGGACGGTACGCAGGAGCGGCGCATCACCGCCTTCCACAAGGAGGACCGCTCGCCGCAGTGGAGCCCGGACGGGAAGTGGCTCGCGTTCATCAGCGACCGCCAGGGCCAGGACAAGCTCTACCTGGTGCGCTCGGACGGAGCGAACCTGCGACCGGTGTCCGGCGCGGCCGTCGAGGGCGAGGAGCGCGAGGCGGCGTGGAGCCCGGACGGACAGAAGCTGGCGTACGTGAGCCGCCTTCCGGGAGGTAGGAGCCGCATCTGGATGACGCCCGTGGCCGGCGGCGCACCGGTGGCGCTGACGGACGGAAAGCAGCGGGACGACATGCCGGCGTGGAGCCCGGACGGGAAGTACCTGGCCTTCGTGTCCGAGCGCCAGGGGGACACGGACGTGTACTTGATGCGCGCGGATGGCACCGGGCAGACGCGGCTCACCACCGCGAAGGGCGCCGACTGGCTGCCGCGCTGGGTGGCCCGGCGCCCGTGACTCAGGCGTTGTTCCCCGGCCCCGTCGCGCCCGGCAGCGGGCCGGGGCCGGGCTCCTGGCGCGGGGGCTCCACCGGCAGACTGAACAGGAAGGTGGCACCCCTGCCGGGCTCGCTCTCCACCCAGATGTGGCCGCCGTGTGCTTCGACGATGAGGCGGCTGATGTAGAGCCCCAGGCCCAGCCCCTTCGTGTCGGACGCACTGCTCTGCTGCGTGCGGTAGTACTTGTCGAAGATGCGCGCCGCGTCCATGGGGGCCAGCCCCGGCCCCTGGTCGCTCACCGACACCACCACCCGCCCTTCCTGCGCCCGGGCGCGCACCACCACCGGCAGCGGCGGCGGGCTGTACTTCGCGGCGTTGCCGAGCAGGTTGGACAGCACCCGCTCCAGCCGCGTCGGGTCCAGCCACACCTGCGGCACCGGGCCTGCCACCTCCAGCCGGAAGCGCTCGCGCAGGTTCGGGGGCACGTCGCGCTCCAGCACCTCCTCCAGGAAGCGCACCAGGTCCTTCGGCTCGCGCCGCAGCGCGGCCCGCTTCGCCTCCAGGCGCGAGCCCTCGAGCAGGTCTTCAATCATGGAGCTCATCCACCCCACGCTGTGGAGGATGGCCTCGGTGAGTCCCTCCTCGCGCGACAGGTGCCGCGCGTGCAGGCCGCGCTGGAGCAGGCTCGCCCGCAGGTTGATGACCTGGAGGGGGCCGCGCAAATCATGCGAGATGAGGCCCACGTATTCCTCGCGCAACTGGTCCAGCTCGTGGCGCGTGGTGAGGTCCTGCAGGCTGACCACCACGCCGCGCGGCCTGCCCGAGGGCCCGGGGATGGGCGCCGCCGTGGCCAGCACGGGCACGGTGTGTCCGCTCGGCTGGACGATGAGGTACTCCTCCGGGCCCACCGCCCTGCCCGTCGCGGCGGCGCGCGCGGAGGGCAATTCCTCCATCCCCACGGGCCGCCCGTCCGGGTAGCGCAGGAGCTTCACGTAATCGGCCTGCCGCATCGGCGTCTGGGGCAGGGCATACATCGCGTCGGCGACGCGGTTGGTCACCACCGTGCCGGCCTCCGGGTCCACGAACACGACGCCCACGGGCGCATGGTCCAACACCACCTGGAGGAGGCCGCGCTGCATCTCCGCCTCCTCGTGGGCGCGCTGCACGCCGGCGAGGAACCGCTCGCGCTCGGTGACGTCGCGGAGCAGGGCGAGCAGGCTCGTCCCCTCCTGGTCCGACACGAGGCTCAGCCGCACCTCCAGCCGCACCTGTGAGCCGTCCTTGCGCAGCCCGTGCAGGGAGCGCTCATCGGGCGCGGCATCCAGGCGGCGGCCGCCGAAGAGTCCCTCTGGAACGAGCACCTCCACCTCGCGCCCGAGCAATTCCTCGCGCCGGTAGCCGAACACCCGCTCCGCCTCCGCGTTGACGAAGCGCAGGAGGCCTCGCGCGTCCACCGTGAGCACCGGAGCCGGCGCCGTCTCCAGCAGCCCGCGGTAGCGCGCCTCGGAGGCCTCCAGCGCGGCGGTGGTCTCCCGGCGGCGGACCTCGAGCACGTCCAGCGCGCGCGCCGCCAGCAGCACCAGCCCCGTGCCGCCCGCGCACACCGCGGTGGCGAAGAGGGGCAGCTTCGCCTCGTGGTTGATGACACCCGCGCCGTACAGCAGGACCAGGCTCACGCCCAGCAGCGGGGGCCCCAGCAGCGCCACGGGGACGAGCCGACGCGCGAGGAACCCGCCCAGCGTGTCGCGCGTGACGCGGGCCACCAGCCCCAGCTCCGGCCGCGCGCACAGCGTGCCCAGCCCCAGCAGCCCCAGTGCGATCGACGTGGGCAGACCCATGCTTCGATGCTCGAGGAAGGGCAGGGGGGCTCCACCCACCAGGGGGCCGAGCAGCAGGCCGTTGAAGCCCAGCAGTGCCAGCAGCATCGCCAGCACCGTGAGCGCGTCCCGTGTCCTCGCCCGCCGCCGGGGACCTCCCAGCATGGCCAGCGCGAGGCCCAGCAGCACCAGGCACATCGAGGTGAGCGGCGAGGAGCGCCTCGCGAGCAGCGAGGCCACGCCCACCTCCACCCCCGTGACGTCATGGATGAGGCTCACCGCGCCAATGGCCAGCACCGCCATCGCGCAGGCCACCGCCATCGCGGAGCGGAGCGCGGAGGCACGGCGCGGCAGCCGCAGGCCCAGCGAGAGTCCTCCGAGTATCAGCGCCAGGCTGCTCGTGGGCTGTGTCGTGGGGTAGCCGGCCATCACCGACTTCAGCACCGTCACGTTGCGCATGTGGCCCAGCAGGGTCAGCACCCCGATGGCGGGAACGCCCAGCGCCGCGAGCCACGCCAGCGCGCGGACCGTGGCCGCGGTACCACTCTGGGGCCTTCCGGTCCTGCTCATCCCTGGCGTCCCCCGAAACGCGGTGCTCCTCCAGCCCCGGGCCTGGGCAGCGGGCCCGGTCCAGGAAGGGCCCGCCTTTCGGCATGGGCGCCCCGGAAAGTCATGCGTCTCGCGCGCGTGTCCGGCATCGGCCAGAGGGGCAGGGCGTCGACAGGTGGGCGGTCGGGGGGCGCGCGAGGGAGGGACGGGGCTTCAGGCCCGTGAGCGCGCGCGGAGGCCGCGTGCCACCCGGGACGGCAGGCCCCTCGCCCCCGCGCCCAGCAGCAGCCCGGCCACCGACAGGAGGATGGCCTTCCCCGTGCCGACGCCCGGGAACAGGCCGAGGACGGGCAGGTGCAGCGGACCCAGCAGGAGCCAGAGCGCTGGCGCCGCGAGCCCCACGGCCAGCAGTGCCACGCGCAGCGCCCGCCGCGAGCCGCCCAGGGCCCCGCTGCCCGCCCAGCCGGCGATGAAGCCATTCACTCCGGGCGCCAGGAACAGCGCCACGGTGGCGCCCACCATGCCCCAGAGGGAGGCGAGGGCATTCTCACGCTCGAAGCGGTCCTCCGGCAGCCACCGTCGGGGCCGGCGGCGGGTCGCGGGCGAGCGCTCGTGCCTGCGCACGGGGAGGCTCGCGTAGCCCCGCATGACGTGTCGCTCCATGGCGCCACACCTCCGACCGCAAGGTGGGCGCGAGGCACGTCCGGAGCCCGCGGGCCCGGCGCGTCTGACTGGAGAGCAGGGGAGCAGGGGCGTGCCCGCCCCACGCCACTAAGGCGGCGGGAAGTTGCCCGGATGGACGGTGAGGAAGAGGCCCCAGCCGGGCGCGGCGCCCACGTTGCGCGGGACATACGCGTCCGCGCCTTCCACGCTCAGCCGGAACGTGTCCGCGTCCGCGCCGGTGTGGACGTAGAGGAACAGGCCGTGCACGTGGGTGCCGTCCTGGGTCACCGCGGCGAAGTCCTCGGTGGGGTAGTAGACGCGGTCGGCCAGGTCGTCCCGGTCGAGCGTCACGCGCGCGCCCACCACGGGGCGGCCGTCCAGGTCCACCACGCGGCCGAGCACGAAGCCCGCGTCGCGCAGCGTGGTGGCCTTGTCACCCGTGTGGCCGCGCAGGCGGGCCTCGCCCATGGCGGCGGAGAGCACGTCGTGGAAGGCGTCCGGCAGTGCCCAGGCGCGCACGTCGACGAGGTCCGTGCGTGGCCGTGCGCCGGTGAAGGCGGTGTCGTAGACGACGGTGGCCGTGTGCACGAAGCCCGGCGCGGTGATGCCCACCGCCACGCTCTGGTGCACCTCGCGCACGGGGACCTCGTCCACGCGGAAGGCTCCGTCCGCGGACAGCGCGCCGGTGCCGAGGCTGGCGTTCACGTCATTGACGGACAGGCGCAAAGGCTCCTCGATGGAGATGGGCACGCCATCCAGCGAGGGGACGGGCTGGCCCCGGGACTCGAGCAGGCGCACGGCCTCGGGCAGCACCTCCGCACGGCCGCTGACGCGGATGCGGAGGTTGTCCAGGTCCACCGCTTCGGCATCCTCGGTGCGGACGCCGGGGTCGGGTGTGAAACCGCCGGAGCCGCAGCCCGGCGCGAGCCCCAGCAAGACACAGGTGGCAATCAGGTAAGGGCGCTTCATCGGCCGGCAACATCTTCACGGCCCCTCGCTGCGGCAATCCACCCCGTCCGCCGTCCGTCCCCTGCCCGACGCCAGGTGAAGTGTGCAGCGCACGAAGCGAGACACCGGGCGGCCCGCCTGTCCGTCTCGGACAGGGGACACGGCCCGGTGTCGGGAATCCATCAGCCTGGGTGCGGCGCCCGCCGCGCTCCGGAATGCCCGCTTCGGCTCCGGTGCGCGGCGGTCCGCGGGTCAGCGCCAGCCGTTGTTGCTCTTGCCGGAGCGCCCGCGGCCACTCGGAGTCGAGCCGCCGGAGGAGGAGCCGCTGCTGCTGGAGCCGGAGCGCGAGCCACCGTTGCTCCAGCCGCTGCCGCTGCTGCTGCCACCGCTGCTGCCGCTGCTGTTGCCCCGGCTGCTGCCGCCACGGTCCCACCCGCTGCCGCTGCTGCTGCCACCGCTGCTGCTCCCGCCGCTGCTGCTGCCGCTGCTGTTGCCCCGGCTGCCGGAGTTGCCACGGCCAGAAGGCGGCGTGGCGCTACCGCCAGAGCTGCCACCGGAGCTACCACCGCCGGAGTTGCCCCAGCCGCTGCCATTGCCGGAGCTGCCACCCGAGTTGCCATTGCCGGAGTTGCCACCGGAGTTGCCGTTGCCGGAGTTGCCACCCGAGTTGCCACCGTATCCGCCACCGGAGTTGCCGTTGCCGGAGTTGCCCCAGCCGCCACCGTTGCCATTGCCGGAGTTGCCGCCCGAGTTGCCGTTGCCGGAGTTGCCGCCGTAGCCGCCACCGTTGTTGCCGTGGTCGTTGTCGTCGTCATCGTGGCCCCGGCCACCGCCGCGACCCGGAGGCGGGTTGCCGTAGCCACCACCGTTGCCGGAGTTGCCGTTGCCGGAGTTGCCCCAGCCGCCGTTGTTGCCGCCGTTGTTGTTGCCGTTGCCGGAGTTGCCGTAGCCGCCACCGGAGTGGCTCCCGCCGTTGCCCCAGCCGCCGTTGTTGCCGTTGCCGCTGCCACGCGGAGGCGTGGTGCCGTAGCCGGTGCCGGACGGCGGCGGGGGACGGCTGTAGGACGAGTCACGCGAGTCACGGTTGTTGTAGCTGGACGAGCGGGCCGAGCCGCGCGAGGCGCCCACGTAGCTGTACACGGGGGAAGCCCGGTGCGTGCGGTCCCACACGTAGCCGCGGTTGCGCTCGTAGCGGTAGCCCGGGCTGGAGCTCGGGTAGTAGTCGTGGGAGTGGCGCCCGTGCAGGTTGCAGTAACCCCCGACGACGAGCGGGTGGTAGTCCCAGTACCAGACCACCGACGGGCCCCGGTAGTAGTACACGTTGTCCGTGTAGGTGTAGTACGTCGTCGTCGGCCGGTAGTCATGCACGTGCGTGTGCACGTCCGAGCACCAGCCCCCGCCGTACTCGTCCGGCACGGGGTGGTCACCCGAGTAGCTGTAGTCCACCTCGACCGTCCGGTAGGTGCTCCGGTACGGGCCGTCATGGACGTGGGCAACACAGCCGGTCCCCATCATCAGGGCGAGCGGGATGGCGAGTGCGAGCAGGCGGCGCATGTGAGCAATCTCCTGGGCGGAGTGGAGCGGCAGGCTCTCCACTTTCGCGACCACACGGGAGGAGACGCGGCAGGGCGACGGAAATTCACACCGGGGAACGTTTCCCTGGCTGATCGCCCCGCCCAGGACGCCTTCCCCCTCGCAGGATACCCTCTGCCGTCCTCTGGTGGACACTGCCCCGGCTGGTGTAGGTGGGAATGTGTGTGCGGCCCGAGCCGGGTGGACTGGTGGGCCGCCGAGCGAGGAGCGGGGAACCATGGCGGAGATGGACTTCGGACGGGGGGCGGGCGCGCTCTGCCCGCTTCACCCCGAGCAGCGGGCGTCGCGCACCTGTACGCGCTGCGGCAACTTCATGTGCGACACGTGCAGCGAGGGCGGCATCCAGCTCACCTGCCCCACGTGCCGCGAGCGCGCCGGGATGGGCCACGCCTTCGCGCTGACCCGTGAGCGCTGGAGCGTGGGCGCGCTGCTGGAGACGTGCTGGGACGCCTTCAAGGGCGAGTGGGTGATGATCTGCGTCGGCGTGCTCATCGTCATCGCCGGCTCCCTGGTGGGGAATGTCGTCTCCCAGGTCCTCTCCTTCATCGGCGGGATGGCGGACCACTGGGCGGTGACGGGCCTGTTCCTCGTCATCGGGTTCATCCTGTCCACGGTGGTGCAGGGCCTGGTGTCCATCGGCTTCATGCGGATGCTGTTCGACGTGCTCGACGGCCGGCGCGCGGACGTGGGGCAGATGTTCACCCAGTTCCACAAGGCCGTCCCGTACCTGCTCACCACGCTGCTCACCTTCGCGCTGATGATTCCCGTCGTGCTGCTCATCTTCGGCGTCGCGCTGGGCGCGGCGGCCCTCACGGGAGGACTCGATGCCCTGCGTAGCGCGGACTGGATGGGCGCGAACGGGGGGAATGACCCGTCCGCGGAGCTGATCCGGGTCTTCGGCTCACTGGGGCCCAGCCTGGCGGTGATGCTGCTCGTGTTCGGGGGGCTCTCCGTCTTCCCGGGCATGTGGGTGATTCTTCCCCTGATGCTGGTCCAGCCGGAGCTGGCGCGCAGCGAGAACCCCAACCCCGTCGAGACGCTGCGCCGCTGCTTCGCCTATGCGAGCGGCCAGCGTCTGGCCATGCTGGGGACCTCCCTGCTCGGCGGCGTCATCACCCTGGCGGGCGTCCTGGCCTGCTGCGTGGGCGTGCTGCCCGCGTCGGCCTTCTTCCAGCTCATGCTCGCGGGCCTCTACCTGACGCTCAGCAACGGAGTGGAGGAGGCCTGAAACGCGACGGGCCCGCGCGAGTGGCGCGGGCCCGGGTCGCCGCATGGGGCCGCGCGAAGGGGCGCGGGCCCGGGTGCTTCAGTGCACCAGCCGCTCGGCGGAGCCCGCGCGCGGCACGGAGGACTTCCCCAGGCACGCGAGGATGTGCTCGCGGTACTCGGTCAGCTCGCGCAGGCCGCACAGCATCCACCGGCCGCCGATGACCAGCGTGGGCACGCCGCGCACGCCGCGGTTGGCCGCGTCGCGGTGCTCGTCGAGGATGAGCCGGCGCGTCTCCTCCGAGCGGAAGGCCGCGGAGAACTCGTTCATCGCCAGGCCCACGCGCGACGCCAGTTCGAACACCACGTCCGTGCGGGACACGTTGATGCCCTGCTCCAGCGCGGCGCGCTGCATGGACCTCGCGAGGAACGCGCGCGCCTGCGGGCCCTGGAGCCGCGCGGCTTCGAGCGCCGCGAGCGCCGGCACGCTGGTGCGCGGAGGATCACCCCCGAGCCACAGGTCCGTGGACAGCAGGCTCGCGGTGGGGTCCGGCTCGCGCTGCGCACGCTGGACTTCTTCCACCAGCCCGCGCTTCTCGCGCTCCGTGGGAAGCGCGTCCTGGAGGCGCAGCGGATACGGCCTGACGCTCCAACGGAGGGCTTCGCCAAACTCCTGGCGCAGCACGTCCAGGCGCTGGTCGGCGAGGTAGCACCAGGCACAGAGCACATCCTGGTAGACGGTGATCTGCAGCGGCTTGTGCAGCGTTTTCATGGAGGGCCGCCAGATTAGAGGGCTCTCCACTCCGCTGCCAACTCCCCAGGACACTCCGGCACGAATTGCATTCCTGTGTTCCTGAGGAGCATGCAAGGCGCCTTGCCCTGGAGGCCCGCCTGCTTCCAAGCGTGCGGGCAGCCTCACACGGCCAGGGACAAAGCCTCCTCGCTCACCCTTCGCGAGCCCGCAGCCCGCCCGCCTTCTGCTCGGCGTAGACCAGCGCGTGGTCGATGATGGCCCCGGCGATGTCCTGCCCCGTGGCCCCCTCCAGTCCCTCGAAGCCCGGGCTGGAGTTGATCTCCATCAGCCGGGGCCCGGCGCGGCCCTCCAGCATGTCCACGCCCGCCACCTCCAGGCCCAGCACCCGCGCGGCCTGCACCGCCGCCTCCATGTAGGACGCCGGGAGCTCGATTGCCTGCCCCTCCCCGCCGCGGTGGATGTTGGAGCGGAACTCGCCCTTCTTCGCCTTGCGGCGCATGGCGCCCACCACCTGGCTGCCCACCACGAGCGCCCGCACGTCGCGGCCCTCGCTCTCCGCCACGAACTCCTGGAGGACGATTTCCTGACCCAGGTCCCAGAACGTATCCAGGATGGTCTGCACCTCCGGCAGCGTGTGGGCGATCATCACGCCCACGCCCTGGGTGCCCTTGATGAGCTTGATGATGATGGGCAGCCCCCCCACCTCCTCCACCAGCCGGCGCACGTTGCTGCGGTCATGCGCCATCACGGTGCGGGGGATGTCCAGCCCCGCGCGCGCCAGGAACTGCAGCGCGCGCAGCTTGTCGCGGCTGCGGGCAATGGAGGTGGGCGGGTTGAGGACGGGCACGCCCATCATCTCGAAGTGGTTCACCACCGCCAGCCCGTAGGCCGTAATCGACGCGCCGATGCGCGGCACCACCACGTCCACGCCGCGCACCTCGACACCGCGGTACGTCATGCGCGGCGCGCCCTGGGCCAGCAGCAGACAGCAGCGCAGTGTGTCGAACACCAGCGGCCGGTGTCCCCGCTCCTTCACGGCCTCCACCAGCCGGCGGGTGGAATAGAGAGACCGCTTGCGGGACAGGATGGCCACCGTCTTCTTCGCGCTCGGACGGCGGGGCGCTCGCGCGGGACGCTCGGGCGCCTGGAGCCCAGGCAGGGCCGGGGCTTTCTTCGACTTCACTTTGCGGGAAGACATGGGCGGGGCGCGGGAGCCTAGCACCGTCGCACCCGACAGGGCGGGCCGAGTGGGTGCCGTTTGCTATCATCCTCGACGACAGATGAGTGCCCCCCCTCCGCAGCACCCTGATGACATCCACACCAGCCCCGGCGACATCGGGCAGGATCTGGCCCACTCCCCGCTCCTGGGGGAGACGCTCGTGGTGGACCCCCGCACCACGGTGAAGCTCCACAAGTGTCGGCTGTCCGTCTCCTCCGGCCCGGATACCGGCCGCTCCGTGGTGAGCGACAAGGAGCGTCTTCGCTGCGGCGCCCATCCCGGCAACGACCTGGTCCTCGTGGAGGACCGCACCGCCAGCCGCCACCACTTCGAAATCCAGTTCACCGAGCGCGGCTACCTCCTGGTGGACCTGGGCTCCACCAACGGCACGTTCCTCGACGGGCGGCGGATTGAGCGCGCCTATCTGTCCCCCGGCTCGCAGATTCGCGCCGGCTCCTCGCTCCTGACGTTCGCTCCGCTGGATGAAGAGGTCACCATCGAGCCCGACCGCGACGGCGAGCTGTGCGGCATGGTGGGGCAGAGCATGAAGATGCGGCAGATCTTCGGCCTCATCAAGAAGATCGCCCCGCTGGACGTGTCCGTCATCATCCAGGGCGAGACGGGCACCGGGAAGGAGTTGGTGGCGCGCGCCATCCACGAGCTGTCCGGCCGCACGCAGGGGCCCATGGAGGTGCTGGACTGCGGCGCCATTCCGCCCAACCTCATCGAGAGCGAGCTGTTCGGCCACGAGAAGGGCGCCTTCACCGGCGCGGTGGCCGGCCGCCCCGGTGCCTTCGAGCGCGCCCACGGCGGCACCATCTTCCTGGACGAGCTGGGCGAGCTGCGCCTGGACCTCCAGCCCAAGCTGTTGCGCGTGCTGGAGAACCGCGAGGTGCGGCGCGTGGGCGGCAACGACGTCATCGAGGTGGACTGCCGCGTCATCGCCGCCACCAACAGGGATTTGGTGAAGGAAATCCAGGCGGGCAACTTCCGCGAGGACCTCTACTTCCGCCTGTCCGTCATCACCGTGCAGTTGCCGCCGCTGCGCCAGCGCCGGGACGACATCCCGCTCATCCTCAAGCGCGCGCTGGCGGACCCGGAAGTCGTGGGCAAGCACGGCAAGAAGCGCTTCTCCGCGGAGGCCCTGGGCATGCTGATGGCCTACGCGTGGCCGGGCAACGTGCGCGAATTGATGAACGTGCTGTCGCACGTGCTGACCTTCAGCGAGGGCGAGGAGGTCCTCCCCTCCCACCTGCCGCCCCGCGTGCGCGGCCAGGCCCGCGAGGGGCCGCTGCCCTTCAACGAGCACCTCTCCTTCAAGGACGCCAAGGAGCAGCTCCTGGAGAACTTCGAGCGCGAGTACGTCACCAGCGTCCTGACGCGCTGCGAGGGAAACCTCTCCCGCGCCGCCCGCGAGAGCGGCCTGCACCGCAAGTCCATCGAGCGGCTGGTGAAGAAGTACCAGCTCGACACCAAGGGCATGAAGCCGCGCTAGGCTCCCCGCTGTCCGGCCGGCCGGCACCCCCCTCTTCCCGGAGGACCCGTCCCTTCAGGCATGATTGTCCGGACCCCGACACACTCCTGTTACAGGGGTGTGCGCTCCTGTAGGGCGGAAGTCTGTTCTCTCCCGTCAAGTTGACGGATGTGCGATCGGAGTGGAATCCCCGGAACATATGGGCGCCATGAATTCACTGCGTCCGACGGGAGGGAGGCAATCCGGGCAGGCGATGGTGGAGGCGGCGCTGACGCTTCCCCTCGTCGTGTTCCTCGTGCTGGGCACGTTGCAGCTCTTCATGATGCTGCAGGCGCGTGTGCTGGCCCACTACGCCGTCTTCCGGGCCACGCGGGCCGGGGCGGTCGGCTACGGCGACTGCGAGCGGATGACCCACTCGGCCATCCTCTCGCTGCTGCCCTCGTTCCATTCCTACCTGGGCACGTCCACGCCCGGCACGAACCCGGCGCAGAAGCTGGCGTCGGCCTTCGCGGCCCGCCGGGCCAACCGCTACGCGGCCGGCATGGACAACGGGCATGACGGCAGCATCGTGTGGATCTACCGGCACATCGAGGGCGGCGGCGTGCCGTCGCCCCAGGACCGCGGCTTCGACGAGCCCGGGCACCTGCGGCAGCTCGAGGTGCGGATGATCTACTGGTTCCCGCTGCGCATCCCCTTCGCCAACTGGGTGATGTCCCGCATGTTCATGGCCCACCTGGGCATCGAGGACTACACGGCGGCCAACCCGCTCATCCTCGCCGAGCGCAACGCCAACTGGAACCGCGGGGAGACCACGAGCTCGTTCAGCCTCGCCGGTGACCTGAGCACGGAGATGCTCAACCGCTACAACCGGAAGCAGTACGTCTTCCCCATCGAGACGACCTTCACGATGCGGATGATGACGCCGCTCAAGTCCCGCTTCTTCCCCTCCCCCAACTGCCCACCGGTGCCCTGATGAACGCGCCCCGCTTCTCCTCCCTCCGGCGCGGACAGACGATGGTGCTGTTCGTGCTCAGCATGCTGCTCGTGGTGCTGATGGTGGTGCTCACGCTGTCCTACTCGATGAAGGTGCGCGAGCGCATCGAGGTGCAGACGGTGGCGGACGCGGCCGCCTACACCAACGCGGTGGCGACCGCGCGCACCTTCAACAACATCGCCGTGCTCAACCGCGTGCAGATTGGCCACGCGGTGGCCCAGGCCGGCGCGCAGAGCATCATCTCCTGGACCACGATGTACCGGGCCTACCTGAACGGCGCGCGCTCGTCCTTCAGCGGCGCCAAGTGGCCCTACCAGTTGATGCAGATTCTGTGCGCCTGCGCGCCCTTCAACGGCGGCTGCGCCCGCGCGTGCCGGTGTGGCAACAAGGGCGTGCGGGACTTGAACTCCATGATGAACGCCTTCCGCACCGAGGATCGCATCATCGACCCCATCTTCCGGGGCGCGGACGTTCGGGCCGGACTGCAGCTGCTGCTCCACCAGACGGCGCAGCTCGCCATCTACGCCTCGCAACATGAAACCTACGACGACCTGGTGGACTCGCTGGGAGACCAGCAGTTCGCCAAGGAAATCACGGACCAGGCCGCACCAGGAGGCCGCCGCGGCGAGTGGCGCACCCCCGGGGGCCTGACGCTGAACCGCAGCGAGCTGCGGGGCGGAATGGCTTGCACGGACAGCGGCGCCCTGTGCGATTTGCCCCTGACGGTGGCCCACGCCGTCAACGCGGCCATGGGCAGCCGGGGCTACCGCTTCGTCACCCACCGCAACTACGAGCACTACCTGCCGCACATGATTCGCCTCCTCGTGGCGCTCCTCCGCTCGCGCCTGACCGGCTTCCTCATCCTCACGGGGCAGGGGACGGCGTACTTCAAGCAGCCCGCCGGCCTGGGCACCATGGACGCGGTGATGAACATGCTCCCGCCCTACGGCTCCGCCGTCACCGCGCAGGACGAGGGCACCATCCTCGGCATCTACCCGCACATCCTCAACGGCGGCGGCCTGCCGTGCCCGCCCATCATGCCGGGGCCCGCGGAGGACGTGCAGGCGGAGGTGGTGGGCTCGGGCATCGCCTTCCGGCACCGGTGGACGGGAGGCAGCGACCCCATGCCCTTCGTCCACTTCCTCGTGCCGTGCACGGGCGGCATCTCCAGCTGCCCCGGCATCTGGCCGGCCTTCGTCGACTACAACACCCTGGGCGTCGTCGACGAGGACGACAACTACGCCCAGCCCAAGAACTTCGCGCTGGTGCAGCGGGACATGGCCACGCGCACGGTGGCGGACCCCTGGAACTTCATGACCCGCTTCCGCTTCAAGTCGAGTGGCCCCGGCACGGAGTTCGACTCGCGGGGCCTGACGCTGGCGGACGGCACGCCCAACTCGGTGCAGACGGCGCTGGCCACGGGCATCACCTACTACCACCGCGGTGAGAGCCTCGGCATCGAGCACTGGGCCGAGCCGCCCAACCTCCTCAACCCGTACTGGCGCGCCACCCTCGTCGCGCCGGACATCGACGACTCCGGGATGAACGACGCCTCCAATACGCTGCGCAGCGCGTCCGGCGTCGCGGCGGATACCTTCGACGCCCTCCGCGGCGTGGGCTTCAAGGGGATTCAATGAGCCACCGCATCCCGTCCCGCCGCCGCGCCCGTGGCGCGGCCCTCGTGGAGACCGCGATTGGCACCACGCTGATGGTGACCGTCATCGCCTTCGGCATCCACTTCGCGGAGGTGGGCTACCTGTCCCTGAAGGTGCAGGAGTCCGCCATCTCCGCCCTGTGGAACAGCACCCACCGGAAGATGCACACCACCGCCCTCGACTACACCGAGGCGGACGACGCCGTGGAGGACGCGGGCCGTGACGCCGCCCGCCGCTACGCGGACTTCAACGGCCTGTCGAACATCAACCGGGCCGCGGGTATCACCCAGGCCTTCACCCGGGGCCAGAACCTCACGGTGAACTGCGACACCGGAGGCGCCGGACCGGACTGGGAGGGCACCGTTGTCACGCGGCTCATCTACCGCGACCAGGGCCCCGCGCACTGCACCGCGCAGGCGGAGCTGAGCGCGATTCGCATCCCCACCTCCTTCCTGCAGAACGACCGGGACGGGGAGAAGGGGCTGTACAAAGAGCAGCACGTGGACACCAACTTCTCCAACCTCCGCGTGTGCTCCACGGGCCGGCCGGTGGCGGGCCAGTGCCAGGGCGAGTTCAGCATGCTGGTGGATGACTGGGGCCTGGCGGGCGGCAACATCCTCAGCAGCGAGACGCGCACCTGCCAGATGCTGCTCGGGCAGATGCCGTACGAGATGAATCCGCCCATCTACCTCCCCATTCCCTGCCTCAACCTGCCCTTCTTCAGCGCGGTGTACGGCACCTACCTGCCCACGGCCATCGTCATCCCGTGGATGGCGGACATGATGCCCCTGGCCGTCCTCGGCTTCCCCGCGCCCATCAACTCGCGCTACTTCTTCATGAGCGCTCCGGGTGAGGAGATGCTCATGACCCAGTATCCCCTCCTGGACCAGTTGGGGGGCTCCGGCATGTTCCCCACCACGCCCGGCTCCCCCATGGCGCTCTCCACGCCCACGTATGGCTATGCGTGGGCGAGACGGCTCGGCAAGGGCCGCTGCTTCCTCGGTAAAGACTGCGACTGAAACACAGACAAGGACGAGCACTTCCCATGAAGACGACGCGACCCTCCTTCTTCGCCCTGGCCACCATGGCATTCCTGGGCGCGATGCTGACCGCCGCTCCGGCCCTGGCCGACCGGGCCACGTGCGAGGGCAACTGTGCCACCAAGGGTGGCGAGAGCCTCCAGGCCTGTATGGACCGCTGCCCTCCTCCCGCCATGCCCAGCAAGGGCGGAGATGGTGCCCGCTTCCAGGCCTGCGCCACGCAGTGCACCAAGAAGTACGAGCGGACCTTCCGCACGTGCAGCAGCAGCTGCCCGAAGGACGGGCCCAGCGGCAAGGAGAAGGCGGCGACCGTGCCGGACGAGCAATGACGGACGGGAGCCGCACGCCGTGGAGCCGAGGTAACGCATGAAGTGGAGCCTGCTGGCGCTGGTGCTGGGCATGAGCGGCACCGGTGCGGCCGAAGAGCGGGCTCCCGCCCCGGCGGACGCCAGTGCACGCCCCGCCGCGAGCAGGCCCGCGGAGAAGGCGAAGCCCCCGAAGACGGCGAAGCCTTCCGGCGCAGCGGCCGCGAAGCCGCCCGCGGCGGCGCCGCCTCTGATGCTGCCGCCTCCGAAGACGAACTACCTGCCCCAGGTCGAAGACCTGGAGCCGGAGCCCCTCAAGGAGATACCGCCGGACGTGAAGGTGCCGCCCGTCTACCGGCAGCCCTTCGTCTGGGACGTGCCCCGGGTGAAGGACATCATCGACGTGCCGGGGGTGATGCTGGCGGACGGCATCCCCGTGCGGATGAAGGCGGTGCGCAGCGCGGAGAAGATAGAGCCCCTGATGGGGCACATCGTGGACCGGTGGGTGGAGTGGGGCCTCTACGTCGCCCCCCCGGAGCAGCAGCCGCAGAAGCTGCGCGAGCCGATGCTCACCGCCCTGGACCCCGAGCGGTTCATTACCTACACCGTCATCTTCCAGCCCAACCCGGACGGCACCACCACGCTCTATCTGGGCGAGGCCGACATGTCGAAGCCGCCGGGCGCCATGTCCACGGTGGCGCCGGTGTTCCCCGGGGCGGAAGGCGTCCTGACGAGCGACCTGGAGACGGTGCGCTCCGTCACCTACTCGGTGCGCGCGAAGGAGACGGAGGTCGACGCCTTCTACAAGACCGAGCTGGCGAAGGCGGGCTTCAAGGAGGTGAAGCCGCGTCGCTTCCGTGCCGGGCAGGAAGAGGTGGAGCTCATCCTCAAGCCCCTGCAGCCCGGGCAGCAGTCCGTGTCGGTGATGCGCCGCACGGTCGGCCCGGAGGCGGCGACTCCCGGCGGCGATTGAAGGCACTCGGGGAGCGTGTTACGGCCGCTCTCGCCATGAGCGACACGCCCCCGAAAGAGAAGGACTACAAGGACAGCGTCAACCTGCCGCGCACGGAGTTCCCCATGAAGGGAAACCTGGCGCAGCTCGAGCCGCGGATGCTCGGGTGGTGGGGAGAGCGGGGCATCTGGGGCAAGATTCTGGAGCGCAACGCGAAGGCCGAGCGCTTCGTGCTGCCGGATGGCCCGCCGTACGCCAACGGCCACCTGCACGCCGGCCACGCGCTCAACCGCGTGCTCAAGGACATCGTGGTGAAGTACCGCAACATGGCCGGGCGCCTGTGCGACTTCATCCCCGGCTGGGACACGCACGGCCTGCCCATTGAGCAGGCCGTGGAGAAGCGCCTCAAGGACAAGAAGGTGGACAAGCGCACCCTGTCGCGCGACGCCTTCCTGGAGGCGTGCCGCGCCTACGCGCTGGAGTTCATCGAAATCCAGAAGGGCGAGGCCCAGCGCATGGGCACCTTCGCGTCGTGGGACACGCCGTACAAGACGCTCGACTTCCCCTACGAGGCGCAGGAAATCCGCGAGCTCGCCAACTTCGCGCGCCGGGACATGCTCTACCGCCGCAAGAAGCCGGTGTACTGGTGCCTCACCGACCAGACGGCGCTGGCCGAGGCGGAAGTGGAGTACGAGGACCACGAGTCCCCGTCCGTGTACGTGGCCTTCAAGGCCGGCCCGGAGGTCGCCGACAAGCTGCCCGTGCTGAAGGGCAGGGACGTCGCGTTCGTCATCTGGACCACCACGCCGTGGACGCTGCCGGCCAACCTGGCCATCGCCGTCCATCCGGAGTTCGAGTACGTCTTCTACCAGCTCGGCGCGCGCGTCATCTGCGTGGCCAAGGACCTGCTGCCCAAGGTGCTGGCGGAGGTGAAGTCGGACGAGCTGGCGGTGAAGCACGTGGAGTTGCCCGGCGGTGAGGTCTCCGCGGCGGCGCTGGTGGACCCGTCCCGCATCCTCGGCTACGTGCGCGGCGAGGAGCTGGAGCACCTGACGTACCAGCACCCGTTCTACGAGCGGCGCGGGCGCGTCCTGCTCGGGGAGCACGTGACGCTGGAGGCCGGTACGGGCCTGGTGCACACGGCGCCGGGGCACGGCCAGGAGGACTACGAGGTCGGCCTGAAGTACGGGCTGGACATCTACAACCCGGTGCGCCCGGACGGCCGCTACGACGACACGGTGGGCGAGGCGCTCACGGGCAAGAAGGTGTTCGAGGCGAACCCGCTCGTCATCGCGACGCTGGTGGAGAAGGGCGCGCTGCTGAACGACGCCAAGGACACGGTGGCGCACAGCTACCCGCACTGCTGGCGCTGCCACAACCCCATCATCCTGAGCGCGACGTACCAGTGGTTCATCCCGCTGGACAAGCCGTTCCGGGGCGAGAAGACGTTCCGCCAGGCGGTGCTGGACGAGGTGGACAAGGTGCAGTGGGTGCCCTCGTGGGGGCACAGCCGCATCCGGGGCATGTTGGAGACGCGGCCGGACTGGACCATCAGCCGCCAGCGCACGTGGGGCGTGCCCATCTGCATCGCCTACTGCGAGGGCTGCGAGGAGGCGGTGGTGTCTCCCGAGCTGATGGACAAGGTGGCGGACCGGGTGGAGACCGAGGGCGTGGGCGTCTGGTACCGCACGCCGGTGAAGGAGTTTTTGCCCGCGGACTTCAAGTGCCCGCGCTGCGGCAAGACGGAGTTCCGCCGCGAGACGGACATCCTCGACGTGTGGTTCGACTCGGCGTGCATGTTCTCCGCGGTGCTGGAGAAGCGGCAGCGGATTCCGGCGGACCTCTTCCTGGAGGGCAGCGACCAGCACCGCGGCTGGTTCCACTCGTCCATGCTGGTGGCGGTGGGCACGCGCGACATGTCTCCGTACAAGGCCTGCCTCACCCACGGCTTCGTGGTGGACGGCAAGGGCGAGAAGATGTCGAAGAGCGTGGGCAACGTCGTCGCGCCGGAGAAGATCATCACCCAGTATGGCGCCGAGGTGCTGCGCCTGTGGGTGGCGGCGAGCGACTACCGCAACGACGTGCGCCTGTCGGACCAGATTCTCAAGGGCCTGTCGGAGAGCTACCGGAAGGTCCGCAACACCGTGCGCTACGCGCTGAGCAACCTGTATGACTTCGACCCGGCGAAGCACACGGTGCCGGCGGAGGAGTTGCTGCCGCTGGACCAGTGGGCGCGAGGCCGGCTGGCGCAGGTGGTGGAGCGGGTGCGCAAGGCGTACGAGGACTACGAGTTCCACCTCGTCTACGCGACGGTGCTGGACTTCGTCGCGGGTGATTTGTCCGCGGTGTACTTCGACATCCTGAAGGACCGGCTCTACACGTCGCGCACGGACGGCCAGGCGCGGCGCAGCGCGCAGACGGTGCTGCACGAGGTGGCGTCGGTGCTGCTGCGGCTGCTGGCGCCGGTGATGAGCTTCACGGCGGAGGAGGCGTGGCAGTACCTGCCGGGCAACTCGGCGGAGAGCGTGTTCCTGGCGGGCTTCCCGGAGCCGGCGGCGAAGATGGACCCGGCGCTGGCGGAGCGGTACGGCAAGCTCTTCGCGGTGCGCAGCGCCGTGCAGGGCGTGCTGGAGGCGGCGCGGCGGGACAAGCTCATCGGCGCGTCGCTGGAGGCGCGGGTGGTGCTGACGGCGGATGCGAAGGCGCGCGACTTCCTGAAGGCGCACCTGGACGAATTGCCGGGCCTGTTCATCACCAGCCAGGTGGAGCTGTCGGACTCGGCGGGTGAGAAGGCGCAGATTCTGGACGTGGCGCAGGCGTTCGGCGAGGGCCTGCGGGTCATGGCCGAGGTGCTGCCGGCGAAGGGCGAGAAGTGCCCGCGCTGCTGGACGTACTCGGAGGCCGTGGGGCACGGCGGTGACGTGTGCCTCAAGTGCCGCGACGCGCTGGCGGCCTGAGCCCCGCGTCTGTCGTGTGTGAGGCCCCGCGCCCTCTGCGCGCGCGGGGCCTCCTGCGTTGTCACCCACGCCGCTCACGGGCGCGTGGGTGGGGTGCGTGGGTCCTCAGGGCGTGTAGAGCAGGGCCGTGTTGAAGTAGGTGCCCGTGAAGTAACCTCCGGCGACGAGCACCTTGCCCGACGGCAGCAGGATGAAGGCGAAGCCGTAGCGGGGCGCCGGCATGCTCACGGAGAAGGACGTGGTTCCCGTGGCCGGGTCGAAGAGCTCCGTGATGGAGCCGATGTCCTGGCTGCCACCGGTGACGAACACCTTGCCCGACGGCAACATCATCTGGGAGGGGGCCGTGCGGCTGTGGACCAGCGCGCCCACGTTCGTCTGGGTGTTGAGCAGCGGGTCATACAGCGCGAAGTTGACCCCGAGGTTCAGCAGGACCTTGCCGGAGGGCTGCAGGTAGGCCCGGTTCCAGCCCGTGCCGGTCAGGCCGGTGGCGGGTGCCCAGGTGTCCGTGGCCGGGTCATAGAGCTCGGCGGCGGCGCCACCGCCGGCGACCAGGAGCTTCCCGGAGGGCAGGGGCACCGTCACGTGGCCGGAGCGCGACGTGGCCGTAGGACTCGTCACGGGGACCCAGGCATTGGTCGCGGGGTCATACAGCTCGGGGATGCGGCTGCCGCCTGTCTCGGCGGAGGTCCCTCCGATGACCAGCACCTTTCCCGAGGGCATCAGGGTGGCCGTGTGGTTCCCGCGCGAGAAGGTCAGGGGCGCGGCCTCCGTCCAGGTGTTGGTCGTGGGGTCGTAGATGTCGACGTTCTTGGTCTCGCCGGTGCCCTGCGTGTTGGAGACACCTCCCACGGCCAGGACCTTGCCGGACGGCAGGAGCGTCAGCGTATGGCCCCAGCGCGCGCGGGCCATGCTGCCCGCGGCACTCCAACTGCCCGTGGCCGGGTCATAGAGCTCGGCCGAGGCCAGGATGGTCGGGTTGTAGCCTCCCGATACCAGCACCTTGCCCGAGGAGAGCAGGACCGGGGTGCCCGCCAAGCGGAGCGTGAGCATGCTGCCGGTGTTCTCCCACTTCGCCGCGCCGCCGCTGCCGCAGTCCGGGCCATTGAGGACTCCGACGCTGAAGGTGTGCGAGGCGGAGAAGCCCCGAGCGTTGGTGACGGTGGCGGTGATGGTCGGCGAGGCACCCGAGGACACGCAGACCGGGGCCGTCCAGCGGACCTCGCTGGAGGTGAAGCTGTTGGTGGGGGTCCCCACGGTGCCCGTGCTCGCCGTCCAGCCGAAGGTGAGCGCGCTGCCGTCGCCGTCCTCGGCGATGATTCGCAGGGTGGCGTTGCCGCCGCCGGCCACCGACGTCGCGGACTGGTTCGTCAGGATGATGCGGGGCGGGATGCTCGCGCCCGTGCCCGGGCCCACGCAGATGCGCAGCGTGCCCTGGCTTCGGCCGCCCTTCGGGTCCGTCACGGCGACGGTGAGCGGGCAGTTGCCACACGGGTCCCCGGTGGGCAGCGCGGTGGGGGTGAAGGACGCGCTGGACGTGTTCGCCCCGGTGAAGGTTCCCGTGCAGGCCGCGGTCCACTGGTAGGACAGCGTGTCGCCGTCACCGTCGACGGCGTCCACCGTGACGGTGGTGCTCTGACCCACCGGTACCGGCGAGCGGGAGACGGTGATGCCGCGCACGGTGGGCGACGTGTTGAAGGACACGCCGACGCTGGCGTTGCCCGCCGTCCCGCCGTCGGTGGAGATGACGTTGACGGAGACGTTGATGCTGGCCGACGCGCCGCGCGAGTCCGTCACGGTCAGCGTGAGGATGAAGGCCCCGGAGGTCTGCGGCGCCGTCCACGTCGTCGTCGTCGTGCCGGTGGAGCCAAAGCCGCCGCCCGTGGCCGTCCAGGCGTAGGTGAGCGTGTCATTCACGTCCGGGTCATGCGCCGTGGCCTTCAGGGTGATGCTCCCGCCCGGGAGCACCGTGCTGGACGACGCCACGAGCGAGTCGATGCAGGGGACGGTGTTGTCGAAGGCGGGCGTCGTGTCGATGGACTGGAGGGTGATGGCGACCACCGCCGTCTCGCCCGCGGTGATGGTGACGCCCGTGGCCTGCCCCCGGTAGCGCAGGACGCCCGCGGCGTTGAAGGCCTCCGCGGTGAAGGTGCGGTTGGTGCCCGTGGGCACCTGGTAGAGCGTTCCGCCCCAGGAGCCGTTCGCCAGGGTCAGCGTGGTCGTGGTGGTGGGGACGCCCGAGGCCGTGAGGGTGACGGTGACCCGGGTGACGTCATCCCCCGCGAGCGCCTGGGGAATGGAGCCCGCGAACTGGACGGAGCCCGAGGTGGGAGTTTCCTCGGTGGGGGCGGGCGCGCCACAGCCCAGCGTGGAAGACACCACCAGGGCCATGAGGCAGAGCAGTGACCACTGCGCCTTGCTTCGCTTGTGCATCGGGAGTCCTAGCCTGAAGGGTGGCAGGGAATGGCCACGCTCCCCCTGGCGGGGGGCGACGAGCAGTGGTGGATGGGAGAGGGCAATTCCTTGCGCCGGCCCGCCGTCAGGAAACGGAAGGCCGACTCGCGGAGTAAATCCCTGATGCATGCGTCTGACAATTGCTACCGGGTTGCCGCATGTCTGTCGTCAGCCGTGTCAGACATGGCGATGTCTGTCTTGACCTGGGAGGGTTCAGACTCTACGTGGAACCCCCTAGCCGCACGGTGGCGCGGCTCGGGCTCGGCCAGTTCCGGAAGCGACCCGATTCAAAGCCGGGAATCGCCATCCCCGCTGCCAGGCCCGGGTCAGGTACCCGAGGGCTTCGGAATGGCCCCCAGCTCCAGGAACATGGGTCTGGGTTGTGGGCGATCTCCAAGCTGACCGGCCAGGGGCGCGAGGTCGATGAACCCGAGCTTTTCGTAGAACGGGACGGCGTCCGGCTTCGCATCGACCACGACGCCCACGCAGCCGAAGTCGTCGGCCATTCGATGGGCAAGCAGGAAGATGGCTCGGAGCAACATGCTGCCAATGCCACGTCCCTGCGCCCGCTCGTCCACGGCGAGTCGAGCCAGGCGCAACACCGGAAGCGGGTATTGGGGCAGCTTCTTGCGACGCGAGGCCGGCAGGTCCGCTACAGATAGCTCGGACGCGGAAACCGTGGCGAAGCCGACGATGGTGCCATTGTCGACCGCGACATAGGTCGTACCGATGTGGTGGCGGAACTGGTTCTGTCCCGCATAGCGCTGGAAGAACCGGTCGAGGTCGATATTGCCGGAGCGGAAGCCCGAGCGGTCGTCGTCCAGAAGAAGGCGCCGGATTTCGACGGCCATGGGCTTCAGCGCGCCTTCTTGCCGGACATCAGCTCTCGCATGGCCTTCGTGGGCTTCCTCGGGCGCTCCACGAGCCCAGCGACGCGCTCCAGTGTCTTCGGTTCCACCACGAGACGCGGAGGGATGATGAGGTCGGCGGGTAGCTCGCGCAGGGCCTGCAGGTGATGAAGCAGCGCCTCCTCGATGAGATGCCCCTTCTTGACTCCGTGCGCCTCCGCGTAGCGCTCGACCTGCTCTTTCGTGGCGTCGGAGATGTGAGCGGAGATTTGCGTCTCGGACATGATGGGGCCTCTCTACAAGAATGTAGAGCGCGCCCATCACTCACACAAGCCGGGCGAGCTCAGCCCACGTTCTCCAACTCGCGCAGCTTGTCCACCAACGCCTGCATGCGCTGCTGGTGGGTGCCGGCCCAGTACACGCGGCGGCAGTCCGCGCACTGCTGGAATCGCGAGTGCCGCTCCGCCACGCGCTCGGGGACCCGGTCTCTCACGGCGTCCGGCTCGGCGGAGGTGAGCGGGCCGTTGCAGGCCAGGCACCGGGAGAAGGGCCGCATGCGCGAGGTGAGGCCGAAGCGGCGCACCACCTCCACCAACTGGTGCGCGGGGTCCGTGGAGCGGGGGAAGTAGCCGCGCACCACCTCGCCGCGCTTGAGCACGCCAATGTCCCGCGTGAGCAGGATGCGGTCCTCGTCATGCGACAGGCGCGCGAGCGTGTCGTCCGCGTAGTCGTTGCGCCACAGCGAGTCGAAGCCGAGCATCCGCAGGAAGCCCACGAGCCGCCCCAGCCCCACGTCCAGCACGAAGCGGGGCACCTCCTGCGGCGGCGGCCCCACGCGCGCCTCCGGCACCATGTCCAGCGAGTGGAACGGGGGATACGCCACCACGCGCGCGCCCGGAGCCACCCGGTGCGCGAAGTCCACCGGCTCCCCATCCACCAGCACCACGTCCACCTCCGGATGCGGCGGCCCCAGAGACTCGATGAGGTCCTTCACCGCGGGCGTGCCCTGCAACGCGTGGGTGAATTCCTGACCCCGGCGCTCCGGCGGCAGGAAGTCGTTCAGCGCCCCGTAGAAGCGCACCGTCACCCCGGGCTTCGGCTGCATGCGCACTCCATTGCACGGCTCTGTCCGGGCTTCCATGGCTCCCAGCCCGGAAAACGGGGGTGTAAACGTATAGTCGAGCGGTAAGTCACAAGACTGTCACACGGCGACCCTCTATACTCACCGGGTCGTCCGCGCCCTGGCGCAACGGCCCAGCACCCCCCCTCGACAACACAACATTGGGCTCGTCCGCATGAAGAAGACGCTTACTTCCCTCCTGTGTGCGGCGATGTCGCTCACGGTCCTCGTCCTGGCTTGCGGTGGAGAGGACCCCGTCCCTCCCCAGGTCCCACTGCCGCTGGAGGACGGTGGCGTGCTGTGGGCGGACTGCGATGCCGCGCGCGGCGCACGAGCCTGCCCCGAGGGCGCGTCCTGCCGCTTCGTCGAGTACTACGACCGCTCCATCTGCGTGCCGGCGTGTGATCCGCAGGCTGCGTGCCAGCCGTCCCAGGCGGCGTGCTGCGTGGGCAACGAGGACGGCGGCGCGGGCTACTGCGTGCCGAACGAGGTGTGCGCGACGCTCGACGCGGGCACGGAGGATGCCGGGAGCGACGACGCGGGGACCGACGCTGGCGTCATCCCCGTGGAGACGGACGCGGGCGACTCGAAGGATGCCGGCACCGAGGCCGGGACGGACGGTGGCCCCAAGGGTGACGCGGGCACCGGCGGCACGGACGCGGGCACTGGCGGCACGGACGCGGGCACTGGCGGCACGGACGCTGGCACGGTGACGGACGCTGGCACCGGCGGCACGGACGCGGGCACGGTGACGGACGCGGGCACCGGCGGCACGGACGCGGGCACGGTGACGGACGCGGGCACCGGCGGCACGGATGCGGGCACGGTGACGGACGCGGGCACCGGCGGCACGGATGCGGGCACGGTGACGGACGCGGGCACCGGCGGCACGGATGCGGGCACGGTGACGGACGCGGGCACTGGCGGCACGGACGCTGGCACCGACGCGGGCACGAGCGTGGACGCCGGCACCGACGCGGGTACGGAGCCCCTGGGCTATACGGACATCCGCATCATGGCGGCCAACATCACCAGCGGGAACGGCCAGGACTACGACCTGGGCCACGGCATCCGGCTGATGCAGGGCGTGAAGCCGGACGTCATCCTCGTCCAGGAGTTCAACTACCTGTCGAACTCGGCTGCGGACATGCGCTCGATGGTGGACCAGGTCGGCGGCACGGGCTTCTCCTACTTCCGCGAGACCGGCGCGCAGATTCCCAACGGCATCATCAGCCGCTGGCCCATCATCGAGTCCGGCGAGTGGACCGACCCGGAAGTCTCCAACCGCGACTTCGCCTGGGCACGCATCGACATCCCCGGCCCGAAGGACCTCTGGGCCATCAGCGTGCACCTGCTCACGTCCAGCTCCGGTGACCGCAACGCGGAGGCCAACAGCCTCGTCGCCCGCATCAAGGCCAACATCCCCGCGGGCGACTACCTGGCCATCGGCGGCGACTTCAACACGGACAGCCGCAGCGAGTCCTGCCTCACCACCTTCAAGCAGGTGGTGGACACCGCCGGCCCGCACCCGGTGGACAAGAACGGCAAGGACGGCACCAACGCCGCCCGCTCCAAGCCGTATGACCACGTGCTGGTGGACTCGGACCTGCGTCAGTACCAGCAGGCCACCGTCATCCGGGGGACCACGAGCTTCAGCACCTTCACCAACGGCCTGGTGCTCGACAGCCGCGTCTACACGCCCATCTCGGAGATTGCCCCGGCGGTCTCCGGCGACAGCGGTGCCGCCAGCATGCAGCACATGGCCGTGGTGAAGGACTTCCACGTCCCCAACTTCTGAAGCAGCACGGCTGCGCGTGGGCGGCCCGGGAATCCTACCGGTGCCGCCCGCGGGCCCTCTTCAGAAGGCCCACTTGTGCTTGTTGCGCTCGATGAACCGCGCCACCGGCGGAATCCGGGCGACGAGCGGCGTGAGCACCAACACCGCGGCCCACCGCGCCAGCTTCACGAACTGGGTCGCGGCATAGGCCGCCGCCCAGCTGCCCGCCTGCGCGCCGGTGCTCTCCACCTGGAAGCCCAGCCGGATGGCCGTGTGGAAGCCCACGAGGACCAGGCCGAAGATGACGAAGTTCATCACCACCGCCACCGGCCCGTAGTCCAGCATCAGGGTCTTGAAGCGAGCCACCAATGTGGGCTTCGCCGGCTTCGCGGCGGCCTCGGTGGGTGGGGACATGTCGGATGCAGGAGGATTCACGTCGGGCTCAACAGGCGGCATGGGGGCACCATGCCCGAAACCGGTGCTGGCCGGGAGACAGAGCGGGCGAGCCGGCTGCCGCCGGGGGGCTCTCCGGGTTGTCAGGAATCCGTGGAGCGGGTTAGAGGAATGGGACGCATCATGAAAGCCCCACTCCGCCTTCTCATCCTCGTGGCGGTCACCGTGCTCGCAGCAGATCAGGTGACCAAGTACCTGGCCGTGTCCCGGCTGACCAACGCGCTGGATGGTCAGGAAGGACTGGCACGCGTGACGGGCTTCCTCGCCGAGCGCAACCTGGACAACGACCCGCCGCCCGTGGACGGGCCGCGCCGGGTGTCCCGGCCGCACCGCTTCATCGAGGACTACTGGCACTTCCGCTACGTGGAGAACCCGGGCGCGGCCTGGGGTCTCTTCGGCAACCTGCCGGAGGGGGTGCGCAAGGCCTTCTTCCACGTGGTGAGCCTGGCGGCGCTGGCGTTCATCTTCCTGATGTACCGGCGCACCGAGGTGGAGCAGCGCCTGGTGCGCGTGGCGCTGGCGCTGATTACCGGCGGCGCGCTGGGCAACTTCGTGGACCGGCTGATTCGCGGCTACGTCATCGACTTCATCGACTGGCACTGGCGCAACCAGCCCGGCATGCGGTGGCCCACCTTCAACGTGGCGGACGCCGCCATCTGCGTGGGCGTGGCCTTCATGCTGCTGGACTCGCTGCGGGTGCGCCGTCCGCAGCCCGTCGCCGCGCCGCTGACGCAGAGCCCCAATCCGTGACGGGCGGGGGGCTCGTGGTGTAAGCCCCTGTCCGTGCCGCGCAAATACGTCATCCTCTTCGCCGTCACCCTCGGCGTCATCGTCCTGGACCAGTGGACGAAGTACCTCGTCGTCCGCGACCTGACCACCCAGATGGATGGGAAGGAGAGCCTCGGTGAGCGCCTGGGGGCGATGTACTCGTCCCCGCCGCCGCAGGGCTTCGACGGGCTGCACTACCGGCCCAAGCGCCACATCGAGGTGTCCGAGTCCTTCTTCCGCGTCCGCTACGCGGAGAACCCGGGCGCGGCGTGGGGCCTGTTCCGCAGCCTGCCGCCCTCGACGCGCGGCCCCCTCTTCCACGTGGTGAGCCTGGGCGCGGTGCTGCTCATCACCTACTACTTCCGGAAGCTGTCCGGCACGGCGCCCGAGGAGCGCTGGGCGCTGTGGGGCCTGCCGCTGGTGCTCGGCGGCGCGCTGGGCAACTACATCGACCGGCTCGCCCGGGCCTTCGTCATCGACTTCCTCGAGGCGCACTGGTTCGACAAGGCGACGTGGCCGTCCTTCAACGTGGCGGACTCGGCCATCTGCATCGGCGTGGGCATGCTGCTGGTGGATGCCTTCGTCCGGAAGGAGAAGCCGGCGCCCGCTGCAACGAAGGCCAAGGCCTAGCCCCCCCGCCTGTATACCGGGCAGCCGGCCAGGCGCCGGCGTGCTCCCACGCCTTGCCCCGCCGGCGGAGGAGGGTAGCCTTCGCGCGGCTCACGCCCCTCCCGCCTCCCCCGGCAGGTCTCCATGCTTCCCGTCCTCTTCCGCTTCACCTTCACCGCCCTCTGGACGCAACTGCTGCTGTACGCGGTCGCCGCCGGGACGGTGGCGTACATCGCCTTCAACGGCTGGCGCGGCGCGGTGGGCCCGCTGGACCCGAAGACGAACACGCGCGCGCCGGCCACCTCCATGGACCGGTTCCTGCGCGCGGCGGCCTTCGGTGGCATCGGCGCGGCGCTGGCGTGGTACGGCCTGAAGTACGCGCTGCCGGCGGGTGCCTTCCCGGGCGCGAAGGGCGAGGGCATTCCCCTGCACACCTACGGCGTGCTGCTGGCGGGCGGCTTCATCGCCGCCGTGTCGGTGGCGGGGCGCCTGGCACAGGACGAGTGGCGCAGCGTGCAGCTCGTCGACGGCTCGTGGGTGGACGTGGAGGGGCCGAAGCGGCGCGAGCAGGTGATGGACATGGCCTTCTGGGCGCTGGTGGGCGGCATCGGCGGCAGCCGGCTGCTCTTCGTGCTCGTGAACTGGCAGGACTACGCGAAGGACTGGACGCAGGTGCTCTCGCTGGGCGGCGGCCTCGTCTTCTACGGCGGCCTCATTGGCGCGGCGGTGGCATGCTGGTTCTTCGCGCGCGCCAACGGCATGGACTTCCTGCGGCTGGCGGACGTGTGCATCCCCACCGTGTCGCTGGGCCAGTGCCTGGGCCGGCTGGGCTGCTTCAGCGCCGGCTGCTGCTGGGGCGACGTGGCGCCCGCCACGGCGTCCACCGCGGTGCACTTCCCGGGGAGCGGCGTGGCGCAGGACCTGTTCGGCCAGCTCAGCGGGACATCCAGCCTGGCGTACTCGTCGCAGGCGGACGACGTGCGCTACGTGGTGGAGGCGACGGGGGAAATCCTCCACCAGGCGGCGCCCGGCGCGGTGCGCATGGCCGACTGGGTGGCGCAGCACGGCCACACCCTGGGCGTCTATCCCACCCAGCTCTTCGAGTCCGTGGGGCAGCTCATCCTCTTCGTGGGGCTCATGTATGCGCGGCGCTTCCGCCGCTTCCACGGGCACATCCTGGCACTGTGGCTGATGGCGTACGCGGTGCTGCGCAGCACGGTGGAATTGTTCCGTGGCGATGTGGAGCGCGGCACGCTGCACGGCCTGCTGGAGTCCACGGGCGCGCACGGGCTGGCCAACGGGGTGCCGTTGGAGGCCTGGTACAACATCTCCACCAGCCAGTTCATCTCGCTGTGCATGTTCGCCTTCGGCGCGGTGCTGCTGGCGCGAAACGGGCGCGGCAAGGCGGGCGAGGCGGCGGGCGGCCTGGGGCCGACACCTTCGGCCGCGTGAGGTTGATCCGCGAGCGCCACTTGGGGACACTCTAGAGAGTCATGCCGCCTCCCGATAACCGACAGTCCGCCGCCAGGAACACCGCCAGCAAGCAGTCCCCGGCGGACTCCAGCTCCAGCGAGAACGTCCTCCAGGAGTGCGAGGCGCTGGAGGCGGAAGTGGCCTCCCTGCGCAACCTCTACGAGCAGTACTTCCTGGGCAACGAGCGCCACCCGCCCACCAACGCGCACGCGGACCTGAAGAAGCGCTTCCTGCGCCTCAAGGGGACGTTCATCCGCAGCACCGCCGCGAAGTTCCGCGTGGCGAGCATCCACGGCAAGTACCTCACCTACGAGCGGCTGTGGACGCGCACGCTCCAGGAGATTGAGGCCGGCACGTACAAGCGGGACCTCTTCAAGGCCCGCCGCCGCGCGGAGAAGCGCCAGTCCTCCACCGGCAAAGAGGCCCAGAAGGGCGTGGTGGAGCTGCCGGAGGACCTCTCCGACATGGACTTCGAGGAGGTGGAGGAAATCCTCCACCCTCGTCCCGCCAACGAGCCGCCGCTGGCTGGCGCCGCGACTCCGGCTCCGGGTGGCACGCCCGTCAAGGGTACTCCCGCTGTGGCGCCCCTCACGCCGCCCGTGCGCGGCACCCCTGCGGTGGCGCCGCTGTCCGCCGTGCCGCCCATCACTCCGGCCGCCGGTGGCACGCCTTTCAAGGGCACGCCCGCGGTGGCTCCGGTGGTGGCGCCTGTGGCGGGCACGCCTCCGCGCGGCCTGCCCACGGTGACGTCGCCCCTGGCGGGCACTCCGGCGCGAGGCACCCCGTCGACGCCTCCGGGCATGGCGGCGAAGGCGCCCTCGAATCCTGGCACCCCGGCGGTGCCGCCCGTGCGCGCGCCCTCGGCGCCGGGTGCGGCGGCCGCGCGGACTCCGACGGCCCCCTCGGCGGCCACTCCAGCGCCCCGGCCTCCCGCGGCGGGTGGCTCCGGCGGCATGTCCGACGACAAGCTGCGGGCCGTGTACGACGCGTACGTCACCGCGAAGCGCCGCTGCCAGGAGGACACCTCCAAGCTGTCCTACGAGTCGGTGGCGGCCACGCTGCGCAAGCAGGTGCCGGAGCTGCTCAAGCAGCACAACGCCAAGGCCGTGGAGTTCAAGGTCGTCATCAAGGACGGCAAGGCTTCGCTCAAGGCCGTTCCGAAGTAGGCCCGGAATGAACCAGGACCTGGATTCGCTCAAGTCGCGGGTGAGCCGCCTGTCGGTGATGATTTTCGACATCGACGGCACGCTCACCGACGGCCGCATCTTCTGGGTGCCCAACTCCGGGTGGACGCAGATGTACAGCGTGCGCGACGGCATGGGCATCAAGCGGCTGCAGGAGGCCGGCCTCGAGGTCGCCGTCATCTCCGGCGGCGACAGCCTCTCCGCGCAGATGCGCATGCAGTCGTTGGGTCTGAAACACGTGCACTTCGGGAGTCAGGACAAGGTGGCCCACTTCGAGAAGCTGCTGGAGCTGCTGAAAGTCTCGGCGGACCGGTGTGGCTACATGGGCGACGAGGTGGTGGACCTGCCGCTGCTCAAGGCGGTGGGCTTCTCCGCCGTGCCGCCAGAGGCCCCCGACGAGGTGCGTTCTCAGGTGCACTATGTGGCCCAGAAGCCGGCCGGCTTCGGCGCGGCCCGCGAGGTGTGCGAGTTCATCCTCCGCCACCGTCAGGCACCCTGAGAATCGGCTGTTGAGAAGCGTCGTCTGCTGAAAAAACGACTGCCCGGGGTGCCTGTCCGGGTTGTCGCTCCGGGGGTGCCTCCCTAGTTTGGGTTTCGCGCATGAGGCCGGTGGACCGCGCGAGACACTTAGGGAGGCGACGTGGGGATTCGGCGGAAGTGGCTCGGGCTGGCCGTGGTGTCGGTGGGACTCTCGCTGGCGACGGGCTGCATGTCGCCTCCTCCCGAGGCCGAGGCGCGCCTCGCGTCGCTGGAAGCGGAAGAGCAGGAAATGGACACCGTGCTCGACTCCGTCGAGGAGCGGCTCCTGGGCAACCAGGCCATGCTCCAGACGTGGGAGGAGCTGGGCCGCCGTCACCAGCAGGTGACGGAAGTGCACTGCCAGGCGGCGAACGCGCACCTGGCGGGGCTGATGAAGCACTACGAGAAGATGGAGGAGAAGGGGCGCCAGCTGAAGCGCCGCCGTGGCTCGGTGGCCGCGGTGGACGCGGTGCTCACCTCCGGCAAGGCGCCCAAGCTGGGCAACAACTGACGCGGGCGTCGGACTTCAGAGCGTCATCCGCTCGCGGAAGCGCTGCGACTGGCGCCGCGACATCTCCACCTCGCGGCCGCCGCGCAGGCGCACCACCAGCGTGCCGCCCGGGCCGGGTTCCAGCGCCTCGACGAAGTCCAGGTTGATGAGGTGCTGGCGGCTCGCGCGGAAGAAGCGCGCCGGGTCCAGCCGCTCCTCCAGGTAGCTCAGCGAGCGCAGCAGCAGCGGCTGCGCCCCGTCGAGCACGAGCCGCGCGTAGTTGCCCTCGGAGGCGATGAGCGGCACCTGCGAGAGCTGCACCAGCCAGCAGCGTTCTCCATCTCTCACGAACACGCGCTCCAGCGGAGTGCCCGGTGCCGGCTGCGAAGGCGGAGGCACGTGGGCCCCATGGCCGCGCTGGCGCACGCGCTCCAGGGCCTCGGCGAGCCGCGCGGCCTCAATCGGCTTGAGGAGGTAGTCGAGCGCGTTCACCTGGAAGGCGCGCACGGCGTGCTCGTCGAATGCGGTGGTGAACACGACGTCCGGCGGCTCCTCCAGGCGGGCGAGCACGTCGAAGCCCGTCCCGCCGGGCATCTGGATGTCGAGCAGCAACAGGTCCGGGGACAGGGCCTCCACCTGGCGGCAGGTCTCCTCCACGTGCGCGGCCTCGCCCACCACCTCCACGTCGGGGAATGCGGCCAGCAGGCGGCGCAGCTCGGTGCGGGCAAGCCGCTCGTCGTCGGCGATGAGGACTCTCATGCGGAAAGGGGGATGCGGACGCGCGCGGTGGTGAGGGCCGCCTGCGTCTGGTCGAGGTGGAGCGAGGCGCCCGCGCCGCACAGGAGGCGCAGCCGCTCGCTGGCGTTGCGCAGGCCCACGCCGCTGCTCTCCGGTGGCGAGGTGGTGGATGGGGGCGTGGCGGTGTTGGCGACTTCGAGCAGCAGCGCGCCGTCGCGCACGTGGGCGGAGACGGCCACTTCACCGCCCTCGGGCGTCAGGCCCACGCCGTGCTTGATGGCGTTCTCCACCAGCGTCTGCACGAGCATCGCGGGCACGGGGACCCCGAGCGCGGCGGGCTCCACGTCCTCGCGCACGCGCAGGCGCGACTCCAGACGCACGCCTTCGAGGCCCAGGTAGTCGCGCACGACCTGAAGCTCGCGATCCAGCGGCACCGTCTCCGGCCCCCGGGCGGCGAGCGCGTAGCGCAGCAGCGCGGACAGGCGGGTGACGACCTCCTGCGCGCGGGCGGGGTCCTCGGAGATGAGGGCGCGCACGCTGTTGAGGCAGTTGAAGAGGAAGTGCGGCTGGAGCTGTGCCTTGAGGAAGCGCAACTCCGCGGCCTGGGCGGCGGCCTCCAGCTTCCAGCGCTCCAGCTCCGCCCGCCGCGCGCGCTGCACGGCGTGGATGGCGAAGTAGAGCACCAGCCACATCAGCATCATCAGCGTCCAGATGACGGTGCTGCCAATGAAGCCACTCAGCGACGCCTGCTCCAGCGTGAACAGGTGCAGCACGAAGACGCCGGCCACGAAGGCCACCAGGTCCTGCACCAGCCCGAGTCCCAGCGCGGTGGCGAGCACGCGCACGCTCAGGGCCGGCAGGGGCAGCGAGGCCCACTCGCGCAGGTGAAGCACCGAGCGCGCCACGTGGGTGAGCAGCGCGGCGAAGAGGCAGAGGAGGAACCACCCCGCCGGAGAGGCGGACGCGCGCCAGGTCAGCAGGGCGTTGACGAGGGCGTAGAGCCCCCAGCCACCGAGCTGGCAGGCGACGTAGACCCTGGTGCGCGAGGACGTCATCGAGAGGCTCCGGGATGGAGTGAGTCCACCACAGTCAGTGGTGAGGCTCCACCTGGGCCACGGACGCGTGGGCGCCGAGGAAGCCGTCGAGCTCACGGAAGAAGCCCTCCGGGTCGTCCCACATGATGAAGTGCCGGGCCGTGTCGCTCAGGACGACGCGGTGGGTGGGAAGCTTCGCGTACTGGCTCTGGTAGACGGCCTCCACCGCCTCGCGCGGAACGCGGCCCTTCAGCGCCACCCACGAGCCGAGCACCACGGTGGGGGCGGTGATGCGCGGCAGCTCGGGACGCAGGTCGGTGGTGCTCAATTCGTAGAACGCCTGCGTGACAGTCTCGGCGTCCGAATCGGCGCCCCAGCGCGCGGCGACGTCCACCTTCTTCTCGTCGGAGATGAAGTTCCGCAGGGCCATGCGTGACTGCATGCTGCGCTGCTCCACCGTCTGCATGCGCATCAGGGTGCGCATCTCCTCGGCGCGCGGGCGGACGCTGTCGGCCGTGGCGCTCGGGTCCATGGAGGCGGGGAGGAAGGGGAGGCTGTCGACGATGAAGACGCCGCCCACCAGTTCCGGCACGTCCGCGGCCACCGCGAGCGCGAGCACGCCGCCGAGGCTGTGGCCGACGAGGATGGGCTTCTCCAGCCCCTGCGAGCGCAGGTAGTCCGCGAGCGCGCGGCGCTCGGTGGCGAAGAAGGGCGCGGGGATGGCGGGCTGGCCCGCGAAGCCGGCGAGGGTGAGGACGTGGCAGTCGTACTTCCCCTGGAGGTGCGCCACCGTCTCGTTCCACACCTCACCGGACGAGGCGAGGCCGGGGATGAAGACGAGCGGACGGCCCTTCCCGGAGCGCTCCACGTGGAAGGGCTGGGGAGCGGAGGCCGCGCTCGCGCCGGAGGTGGTGGCGCAGCCGGCGAGCAGGACCACGGCAATCATCGAAACGAGGAGGGGTGCACGGCAACGGCACATGGGCGACTCCCGGAATGGGTACGCGACGAACGGTACGCACCCGGGGCGTGGCCACCGCGAATACTCCATGAGCGGTCCACGGGCGGGATGAGTGGCGCGGGGGAGGGGTGGCTGGCGGGGGCCTTCGGGTTTCGGGCACGCTTGCGGACGTCACCTGTCGCGAAGGGACGTTCCCGTGCTCACCCCGCAGCCGTCCGAGTCCCTCCCCTCCGAGCCCGCGCCGGTAGTCCCCGTGGAGGAGGCGTCCTTCGCCCGGTACCTCGCCCGCCGGTTGGTGGCGGAGCAGGGCTTCCAGGAGGGGCCGGTGCCGGAGGCGGAAGAGCTGGCCGCGGCCTCGGACGTGGTGCTGACGTACTCGGATGGAATGTCCGCGGTGATGGTCTGCATCGTGGACCGCGAGCGGGAGCCCTCGCGGCGCTTCGGCCTGGACGTCGCGGCGCTGGAGCGCATCGGGAAGGCGTGCCTGAAGTACACGGGCACGGTGAGCGGCACGAAGCTGCCGGTGGGGCTCCAGGTCATCGAGGTGGGTGGCGGGCCGCTGACGGACGAGGACCGGAAGCGGCTGGAGCAGTACCGCCTGGGGCTGTTCCACAAGGTGCACCTGCACGCGATGCACGTGGACACCGCGGCTCCGGGCTCCGTGTGGACCAGCACGTGGCGCCGCTCGAAGGTGTCGGCGCGGTACCTGCGCCGGCTGCTGGTGGAGCCGCGCCAGGTGGTGGTGGAAGAGGCGCTGGCGGAGCCGCCGGAGCGGACGTCGGTGCTCACGCCCGCGCTGCTGGCGGTGCTGGTGCTGGGCTTCGCGGCGGAGCAGTTCTTCGGCGTGGGGGCGAAGGGGGACGGGCTGCTCGCGCCGGGCGTGCGGACGCTGGTGGCGATGGGGGGTGTGAACTCGGGGCTGGTGGAGGCGGGACAGTGGTGGCGCCTCTTGATGGCGCCGCTGCTGCACGGGGACATCTTCCACCTGGCGCTCAACGGCTTCTGTCTGTGGTTCGTGACGGCGACGGTGGAGGGGCTGGTGGGCCGCGCGTGGACGGGGTTGCTGTTGCTCGTGGGGGCGCTGGGCGGTGGGGCGCTGTCGATGGTCATCAACGCCGACACGGTGGTGTCGGTGGGTGCGTCAGGCGTGTTGATGGGATTGCTGGCGGCGCTGCTGGCGCTGAGCCGGCGAATCCCAGTGGGGCCGGAGCGGGCGCAACTCCAGGTCTTGTCGTTGCAGTTGCTGATTCCGTCGCTGATTCCGCTCGGCGTGTCGCGCACGGGTGGGGAGGTCGACTTCGCGGCGCACGTGGGCGGCGCGCTGGCAGGGGGCGCGGTGGGAATGGTGCTGGCGCGGGTGTGGGCGCGGAAGGAGCCGGTGCCGCCCGCGACGCTGCCGGTGGGTGCGGTGGGAATGCTGGCGGCGGTGGCGCTGGTGGTGAGCGTGGGGTTCGCGTTCCAGTACTGGAAGGACTCCGTGCTGGAGCTGGAGTTGATTCCCGAGGAGTCACTGCCCAAGACGAATGGGCAGGGGATGGCGCAGGCGAAGGAACTGCTGGAGCGCTACCCGAAGGACCCGCGCTCGCACCTGTTCCAGGCGATGGTGCTGATGGACGCGAATGACCTGCCCGGAGCCGAGCGGGAGCTGCGCACCGCGCTCTCCGAGCAGCACATCCTGGAGCACTTCTTCACGGGCACCGGGCTGCCGCGCATGCTTCACGAGGAGCTGGGGCACGTGCTCGTGGAGCAGGGGCGCAAGGACGAGGCGCGGGAGTTGGTGAAGCCCTTCTGCGTGCCGGGCAAGGATGGCCAGTTGCCGGCGACGCTCGTCGAGCTGGAGCTGTGCACCGCGGCGCCGTGAGGCGTGCCTACCAGCGCATGAGCTCGAGTTGCACCGCGCCGAACAGGCCGAGCGCACAGGCCGCCGCCACCGCGAGCGCGAGTGCACCCGTGCGGAAGCGCTGACTGAAAGACTGACGCTTGAGCAGCAACAGGCCCAGGACGAGCCCGAGCAGCGCGCCCACCGGAGTCCCCACGAGCAGGCCGAACAGGCCCGGGAAGCCATGCGCGTCATGGTTCACGGCCTTGTCCGAAAGCACGCCCACCGTCAGCCCGACTGCGCCGCCGCCCACGGTGAGCGCCGCGAGGAGGAACAGGCCCGTGGCGATGGCGCTCGCGGTGGAAGTGTTGCCGCGTGTGGAGAGTGTGGTCATGGCCTGCCCCACAACGAGGTGACGGTGTTGCCGGGCATCGCGGCGGGGTTCCAGTTCATGGCTTGCCCTGCCGCAGCAGGCGCTTGCGCATGTAGCCATCGAAGGCGATGACGGCGCGGTGGAACAGGCCGGGAGCCAGGCGTCGGAAGCGCCAGCCCCAGCGCGCATCGGCCATGGGGAGCACGTAGAGCGCACCACGGTCCACGGCCTTCAGGAGCTTCCGTGCGACGACGTCCGGTCCCACGCGGGCCGTTTCCACCATCCGCGTCCCCAGGGTGCGGAGCGTGCCGTCGGAGTAGCGGCCCGCGTTGGCGATGTTGGTGCGGAAGAAGGTGGGGCAGGCGACGGTGACGCCGATGCCTGCCGCGCGCACTTCGGCGGAGAGCGTCTCGGAGAGTGCCACCACCGCGGCCTTGGACGCGTTGTAGGGCGCGAGGTCGGGCGCGTACATGAGCCCCGCCGCCGAGGCGATGTTGAGGATGTGCCCCGAGCCCTGCTTGCGAAGCCGGGGGACGAAGGCATGGCAGCCGTGGATGACGCCCCACAGGTTGACGTCCAACACGTGCTTCCAGTCCGCGAGCGGTAGCTCCCCCACGCGGCCCGCGCTCAGCACGCCCGCGTTGTTGACGAGCAGGTCCACGCCGCCGAAGGCGCGCTCGGCGGCCAGGGCGAGGGCTTCCACCTGCTCCGGGTTGGAGACGTCACACACGTGGACGTGGGCCTCGCCACCGGCGGCACGAACGCGCTGGGCGGTCTCCTCGGCGGCGGCCGCGTTGATGTCGGAGACGAGCACGCGGGCCTGTCGCCGTGCGAGCTCCTCGCAGAGCGCACGGCCGAGGCCGCTGCCTGCACCGGTGACGACGGCTCGGGGACGTGGGGGCAGGCTCATGCGTGTTGTTTCCGCAATTCCTCGCGGACCTCCATCAGGATGCGGCCGAGCATGTTCTTCCCGCTGCCGTCGCCGCCATCGCCCCAGTAGTCGTCATTGTCCGTGTGCTCGACGAGCTTCGCGTCACCGGTGTCGAGCAGGAGGCGGGTGAGGTCCGCGTGCTGGGTGAACTTCGCTCGGACGGCCTCGCGCATGACGGAGACCTTGGTGGACTCCCAGTCGCGGCGCAGCTTGCGCTTGCGATCTCTACCCATGCTCGCGGCGAGCATCGGCGTGCGGGCCTTGCGGACCTCTTCCTGGTCCTCGGCGTCCTCGAACTTCAGGGCCTGGAAGTAGTGCTCGCTCGTGGGCCACGTCCTGCCTCGGAGCTTGATGGGGTAGAGCGCGAAGTTCGAGCACCAGCCGTGGTCGTCGGTAACGCTGTAGAACTGGATGACCTCGGACATGAACACGCTCCTCGCGGTGCAGCCTAACGCGCAGCAGGTACCCGGAGGCCTCGAGGCACCTGGAACTGGCCGCCCGGGTTCTTCCTGACACACCCGTCTTTCCCGTTTCCCTCCCCCTGGCCCGCCCGGCCTGAGGGCGGGCAGGCAAACGGCGCGTTCCGTGACGGCGCGGGCGAATCCGGCTAGAACCGCCGCCGTGAGACGCGACGCTTATGGAGCGTTTGCCGCCATCGCGGTGGGCCTCCTCGGATGCAATGACCTGGAGGTCTGTGGCTCGACGGCCGAGGACATCACCCGTGACAACGGGGAGGTCTACCGCTGCGTCACCTCCGAGGACTGTCCCCGCACGTCCCGTGTGAACGTCTGCGTCACCGATGTCTCCCCCATCGCCGAGTGCGTGCGCTGCGAGGACTCCCGCTGCGTCGCCGTGATTCCGGAGGCCTGCTAGTGCGCCGTCTGCGCTTCGCGCTCGCCCTCCTGGCCCTGGCCAGCACGGGCTGCCGCGACAAGCCCGTGGACCACCTCCAACGCGCTCGCGACGCCACTTTCGAGAAGCGTCCCGACGAGGCCCTCGTCGAGTACCGCAAGGCCTTCGACGCTCTCCGCCACGATGAGTCCGCCGAGGCCCTCGTCCTCCGCGCCCGCGCCCTCAAGGGCGCCGCCGACGTCTACTGGCTGGAGCAGCGCAAGGTGAAGGAAGCCGTCGGCGTCTACCGCGAGCTCATCCAGCAGTGCCCCGACTCGCCCGAGGCGCTCGACGCCCGCATCATCCTCGCGGAGCTGCTCCGCGTGCACTACCGCGACCTGCGCGGCTCCATCGACCAGCTCACCGCCGCCCTCAAGCTCAACCCGCCCCAGGGCGCCGAGCTGCACTACCAGGTCGCCAAGCTCTACTTCGAGCTGCAGGACTACCAGCAGTGCGAGCTGGAGACGCGCCGCCTCACCGAGCGCTTCCCCACCAGCGCCTTCGTGGACGACTCCCTCTTCCTCCAGGCCCAGGCCATCGCGATGATGGAGGGCCGCCGCCAGGAGGCCTCGCGCGCCTTCGCGGACCTGCGCACGCGCTTCCCCGACTCCGAGCTCGCCCCGCACGCCCTCTTCGAGATGGGCAAGCTGAAGGCCGACTCCGGGGAGAACGAGAAGGCCATCGAGACCTGGGTGGAGGCGCTGAAGACGCACCCGGACCCCTCGCTCGTGCAGGACTACATCTCCCGCGCCCGCAAGCGCATCGCCAACACGCATTCGGAGGCCGTGGGCCGCGAGGCCGCCTTCGACCGCAACCGTCCGGCGCGCAGCTCGCTGGAGGCCGTGGGCGGCAAGCCCGAAGAAGCCTCCACCGAGCACAACTGACTCACGCCGGCACGTCGAGCACCGCCTCCAAGAGCGGTGCCGCCACCGCCGGGTCGTCCGCGTCAGCCACCAGCAACACGTGCACGCGCCCACCCTCCACGCGCGCGTCCACGCCCTCCAGCTTCACCTTCGCGTCCACCGCGTCCAGGAACACCGGCGTGCCATCCGGCGCCAGCACGCCCACCGCGGAGCCCGTCACCCTTCCATCCGCGTAGGCGTCGCGCGTGTCCTCCGCCGCCGCGGTGAAGACCAGCCGCCCGTCCGGCAGCGGCGACGCATCCGTGAAGGACAGCCGTACGCCACCCGCCCGGCCCAATTCCCACCGCCGCGTGGTGCGCACCACGTCCGGCCCCAGCGTGCCCACCTCCAGCCCGCGCCGTGCGCGCTCCAGGTCCAGGTCCACCAGCGCGTCCACGCCCACGTCCCCGTTGCCCCGGTTGAGCAGCCGCAGCCGCCCGCCCACCACCGCCGCGCCTTCGATGTTCAGCGGCCCCAACTCCCGCGTGAGCTGCGCGTACAGCGCCGTGCAGTCCACCGTCCGCACCGTGCCCGCCAGCGTCCCGTCCGCGCCCAGCGGCACCACCGCCCCGCGCAGCCGCGTCTGGGCCGAGCCCGAGGGCAGCGCCAGCAGCGCCCCATGCGGCGCGTCCGCGAGCGGCCCCAGCAGGCACAGCGCCTCCAGGTCGGGCTTGGCCGCCTTGCGCGCCCTCGGCTCGTCGGGAAGCACGCCCGGAAAGAGGCGCACGCTCTTCCCCGGTGCGTCGCCCGTCAGCGGGAAGACGGCCAGGTGCAGGGCATCATCCGCGACGATGTAGAGCCACGGCCCCGCGCGCACCAGGCCACTGGCCGCGGAAACGTGCGCGGCGCGGCCGGGCTCCTCCGGGGCTTCGAGGGTGAGCGTGCGCTTGGGCGTGGTGCGAATCATGGCCGTGCCTCCCGCGCGGAAGGCCAACGGCCCGCCAGCGTCAGAGCAGCGTACCGCGCAGAATCAGGCTGGCGACGGTGAAGTAGATGACCACGCCGCTGACGTCCACCAGCGTGGCCACGAAGGGTGCGGACGCGCTCGCGGGGTCGAACCCGAAGCGCCGCAGCACCAGCGGCAGCATGGAGCCCGCCAGCGTGCCGAACGTCACCACGCCCAGCACCGACAGCGCCACCGCGCACCCCAGCCGGAAGAAGTGCTCGCCATAGGCATCCGCGATGGAGTGCCAGAGGACGATGCGCAACAGGCCCACCACGCCGAGCACCACGCCCAGCACCATGCCGGACAGCGCCTCGCGCTTGGCCACGCGCCACCAGTCCTTCAGCCGCATCTCCCCCAGCGCGAGCGCGCGGATGATGAGCGTGGACGTCTGGCTGCCGGAGTTGCCGCCCGAGGAGATGATGAGCGGCACGAAGAGGCTCAGCACCACGGCACTGGCGATTTCGTCCTCGAAGCTGCTCATCGCCGTGGCGGTGAGCATCTGCCCGAGGAAGAGCACCAGCAGCCAGCCGATGCGCTTCTTCAGCATGCCGAAGAAGCCCACCTCGAAGTAGGGCGCCTCCAGGGCCTCCATGCCGCCGACCTTCTGGATGTCCTCGGTGGCCTCCTCCTGCACCACGTCGACGATGTCGTCCACCGTGACGATGCCCTTCATCCGCCCCGCCTCGTCGAGCACCGGCAGGGCCATGAAGCCGTGCTCGCTGAAGAGCCGGCCCACCGCCTCCTGGTCCGTGTTCTCCGCCACGGTGATGATGTCGCGCTGCATGACGTCCGCGACCTTCTTGTCCGGCGCGGCCTGGAACAACTGCCGCAGCGAGAGCACGCCCAGCAGGTGCTGCCCCGCGTCCAGCGCGTAGGCGTAATAGACAGTCTCGACCTTCTCGCGCGCCTGCTTGCGCAGGTAGCCGATGGCCTCGTCGATGCTCATCTCCGGCCGCACGCGGGCGAAGCGCGGATTCATCAGACCGCCGGCGTCGTCCTCCGCGTAGGCCAGCAGCACGTTGACCTCGCGGCGGCTGGCGTCGTCGAGCTGCGAGAGGATGGCGTCCACCTGCTCGGGCTCCACCGCCTGAACCAGGTCCGCCAGGTCGTCTGGCGGCAGCACCCGCACCCACGTGCGGCGCTCGCCCGGAGGCAGGTGGAGGATGAGCTCCGCCTGGTCCCTCGCGGACAGGCCGATGAAGAAGTCGTCCGCCACGTCGGGCGGCAGCAGCCGGAAGCCCTCCAGCCGCTCGTCGATGGAGAGCACCGGCCAGACCTCGTGCAGGTCCTCCACTTCGAGCGAGGCGCTCTGGGGGCTTTCCATCATCGGCTCACCTCCGGCGGGTGGAGCGCTCGGTACGCGCGGCGCGCGGGCCTCTCTACACCCGGGCCGTGGGCACCGCGAGAGGCAGGCAGGCGACTTTCCGCGCTTTTTCTCGCGACTGTTACCCGGGGCCGGAGCCCGCACCGTCCGTGTGGGCTCCAACGGCCCCGAGGACCTTCGCCGGGCGGCCGGTGGGCTCGGGGACCTCGCTCCCGGCCCGGGGGCCGGCGCGGGGCAGGGTGACGATGAAGGTGGAGCCCTGCTTCGGCCGGCTCTCCACCTGGATGCGGCCGCCCATCGCCTCCACGAGGTTGCGGGTGATGAAGAGGCCCAGCCCCAGCCCTCCGTAGTGCCGGCCGGACACGGCGCGCTCGAAGCGGCCGAAGATGCGCTCCTGGTCCTTCGGGGAGATGCCGATGCCCTCGTCCCGCACCGTCAGCCGCACCTGGTCTCCCAGGTCCTCCACGCGGGCATGGATGTCGCCGCCGCCGCCATAGCGGATGGCGTTGGAGAGCAGGTTGGTGACAATCTGCTCCAGCCGGAGCCGGTCCCATCTGCCGTGCGTGTCCTCCGCGTACTCGAGCCTCAGCCGCGAGCCCGCCTTCGCGGCCTCGGGCGTGAACCAGTCCGTCACCTCGCGCAGCACCTCGCCCAGGTCCGTCTCCGCCAGCTCCAGCGTCAACTGCCCGTGGTTGAGGCGCCCCACGTCCAGCAGCGCGCCCACCAGCGACGTCAGCTTGCGCACCTGCGCGCGCGCCATGTCCAGGTGGTGCCGCGCCCGCGCGTCGTGCGAGGCGATGCCGTCCCGCCACAGCTCGCGCGCCAGCGTGGCCAGCGTGAGCTGCAGGGGCGTCAGCGGTGTCCGCAGCTCATGCGAAGCCACGGAGAGGAACTCGTCGCGCACGCGCACCGCGGCCTGGGCCTCGGTGTAGAGGCGCGCGTTGTCCAGCGCGAGCGCGGCCCGGCGCGCCAGGTCCTCCGCCACGCGCTGGTCCTGGGCGTCATGGTGGCGGTCCGGGCGCCCGTGGATGAACGTCAGCGCCCCCAGCACCTGGTCCCTGGAGCGCAGCGGCACCGACAGCATCGAGGTGATGCCCAGCGCGCGCAGCAGCTCCAGCTGCGGGGCGTCCAGCGCGAAGCGGGAGAGCACCTCGTCGTCGACGAAGGGCTCGCACCAGGTCTCCCCGGTGCGGATGGCCGCGGCGGGGCCGTGGGGGGCCTCGAGCTGGGGGGGGTAGCGCCGCGACAGCTCCCGCACCAGCAGCTCCCGGGCCGGGTCCAGGTGCGCCACCGCGAGCCGGTGGAGGCCGCCCTCGGGCTCCACCAGGTCCAGGAAGCAGCCGTCGCCCAGGTGGGGGACGCACTGCCGCACCACCCGGGAGAGCGTGGCCTCCGCCTCCAGCGAGCTGGCCAGCGTCTCGCTCACCGCCGCGAGGAAGGTCTGGTCCTCCTTGGACCGCTTCAGCTCGGTGATGTCGACGAAGCCCGCCACCACCGCCTGGAGCTTCCCCTGCCTGTCGTGGATGGGGCCGGCCTTGATGCGGAAGATGCGCAGGGCGCCGTCGGGGCGGCTGTAGAACAGGTCCTCCTCGCCCCAGGGCTCCCCGGTGAGCAGCACCCGGGCAATGGGGTACTCCTCGCCCTTGTAGCGGCGCCCGTCCGGGTGCACGGCGTGGTAGCGGGCGAAGTCGTCGATGCAGTGGGTCTCCAGCATCGCGTGGCCGAGCAGCCGCTCGGCCTCGCCATTGGCGTGCAGCGTGCGGCCGGAGGGCGCCTCGGCGATGTGCACCGCGACGGGGAGCTGCTGGATGATGGCCTCCAGCTTGGCTCTCTCCGACTGCTGCGCGGCCATGAGCCGCTCACGCTCGTCCTGCGCGCGCCGGAAGACGGTGATGTCGGTGACGAAGCCCTCCAGCAGCTGCACCGTTCCGTCGGGGCCGAAGAGGCCCACGCCGCGCTCCCACATCCACCGTTCTTCTCCGGCGCGGGTGCGGATGCGGTAGGTGAGGGTGAAGGGCGCGTGGACGGCGAGCGCCTCCTCCATCTCCTTCCAGATGCGCGCGTAGTCGTCGGGGCGGATGAGGTCCCCCCACCGCAGGTTGCCCAGGAGGAAGTCCTCGGGGCCGTAGCCACAGAGGGCCCGGGTGCCTTCGCTGGCGTAGACGAGGGGGCAGGGGTGCTCGTAGCGGCTGCGGTACACCATGCCCGGGACGTTTCCCAGCAGGGTGCTCAGCATGCGCTCGCTCTCGCGCGCCGCGCCCTCCGCGTGCGCGGCGCGCTCCAGGGCGTCCCGCATGGAGGCATCCTGGTGCCGCAGCTCGAGGAACGTGCGCACCTTGGCGCGGACGATGGCCGGGTGGAGCGGCTCCATCAGGAAGTCCACCCGCCCCAGCGCATCGCCGCGCAGCAGGTCCGCCTCCTCGCAGGAGGCCTGCCCCACCAACAGGAGGGGCGTGTGCTTCAGCGCCGGTACCGCGCGCAGCCGGCTGGCGCGCTCGAAGCCGGCCGCCCAGCCCGGCCGTGCGTCGATGAGGACGCAGACGGGGGGCTCGGCGGAGCCTCCCACGGCTACCGCCTTCGTGGGGCTCATGCGGTGGATGGGGTGCCCCAGCGGGGCCAGCATGGCTTCCAGGTCCAGCCCCTCCGCCGGTGGGGCCACCACGACGAGCAGGGGAGCACGGTCCTCCCTCAGAGCTGGACTGGCTTCCGTCATCCCGCCCAAAGGTGATGGCGGAGCGACGCGTTGCCATCCTCCCCGCCCGTGCCATTGGCGGCGGAGAGGACTTCCGCGAGGAGCGTCCGCACGTCAGCCCGCGGAGCGCTCGTACACCACGGTGCTGGCGTTGTTCAGCCGGTTGTCGCCCTCCCAGTAGAAGCGGGGGGACGCGAGGCGCAGCTCGGTGCCCAGCTGCGGGTTGCCGGGGAGCAGCTCCAGCCCCAGCGGGCCCTGCTCCGGGGACACCACCGGCAGCACGGAGAAGCTGCCCAGGCGGATGTCGGGGACGATGAACCCGGCGCGCAGTGGCGAGAAGACGCCCTCGATTTGTCCGTCCAGCACCAGCGAGCCCTGCTCCACCAGCGTGTCACCGGAGACGACCCACCGGCGCAGCGTCTGCCCGGCCGCCTGGAAGGGCTCGCCGACGCGCGTCCACACCACGCCCTCCTCGAAGCCCACCGGCTGGCCCGGCAGCGGCAGGCAGGGCTCATCCGTGGCGGCGAAGGCGCCGTCCGGCCCGAGCTGGAACGGGCACGCCTCGCTGTTCGGCCAGTTGATGACCCGCACCACCCGCACCCGGTTCGGGGCTGTGCGCACCAGCAGCCCCGACGCGCTGTCGGTGCCGAGGGACCGCTCGCCGCCCGAGGGCCACACAGGGGGAGTGCCCGCGGTGGCGAGGACGCCGGTGTCCGAGAAGGTGAAGCGGTGCAGGCGCTGGCTGTCGAGCACCCACAGCTCGCGCTCCGAGGCGAGCCGGCTCTGGATGGTCGACACCGACGCGCCGATGCTGAGCAGCAGCGAGCCGGTCAGCTCCAGCTCGGTGCCGTTGTCCACGAAGCGGCGCACGCGGCCCTCGCTGCCCACCACCCAGACGACATTCCCGGCCACCGCCACGTCCGGCGCCAGCGTGGAGGTTCCGAGCCGCTGCGTGCGCCCACCCTCGTGCAGCGCCACGCCGTCACACAGCCAGGTGCCCCGCGTGGTGCGGTCCAGCTGGGTGCAGCGGGGCAGCGGCAGCGTGGTGGCGGTGGGGCTCCCGCTCCAGTCCCGCGCCACGTAGACGCCCAACTGCTGGACGCTGCCCACGGGCGCGAAGGCGACGAGGACGTGGTGTCGCCCGCTCGTCCTGGGAGTGAAACGGACGAAGGCGGACATTCCGTTCACCGTGAGACTCACCTCGGAGGGGAGCAGGTGGTTGTCCGGGTCGAACACCTCCGCGGAGACGCTGTCCGGCCGCTGGGAGGCGGCGGTGTCGTTGCAGGAGAGCGTCTGGACGGCGGAGACCTCGAACGACGCCGGGACACCCACACGTAACGAGGTCAGGCCGGTGGAGCCCGCGTTGAGCGGGTTGACGATGCAGGCGGAGTCGTCGGACGCCGCACAGCCACAGAGGGCGACCAGCGCTGTGAGGGCGAGCAGGGGGGCGGTCTTCATCGAGGGGAGAGGCCGTCCAGGACCCCTTCGGCCTGGGGGAGACGGACTCTTCCCTCCTCTTACCTCCATTCACCCCCTCGGGTCAGCCCCGGGGCGTCCGGAGGTGTCAGCCGGAGGATGCGACAGCCGCGTGTCAGGCATTGATTTTCCACCGCGTCTCTTTTCGCTGAAAGGAGCGGTGACCATGAACACGACGAACCTGAACCTGATGAACCCCGAGTCCCTCAACAACCCTGCCACCGCTCCCGCCCCCGTGCCCGGTCCCGCCGCTGGCGGTCGACCGCCCGGACTCTGACGCCCGCACGCTTCGTCACCCGAAGCCGCGAGGTGACCAGAGGCCGGGCTCCCAGAGGGGAACCCGGCCTCTGCTGTTTCCGGGTCCGTTCGCAACACATGCAGCCGTGGCCGAGAGGTGAGGCACCTGAGCGCCACTCAGGACGATGCGGGTTCGAGTCCCGCCGACTGCTTATCGGGATGTAGCTCAGCTTGGACAAGAGCGCGCGCTTGGGGTGCGCGAGGTCGCTGGTTCGAATCCAGTCATCCCGACTCGAAACACCCTGCTTCACATGGGATCATGGCTCAACGGGAGAGCACCCGGCTGGCGTCCGGGAGATCCGGGTTCGATTCCCGGTGGTTCCACAAATGATGGCCGAGCCGCTCCGCCACCTGCGTGGCATGGGGCGCGCTCAGCAACGAGAAGTGGTCTCCAGGCGCCTCGCATACCGTGAGCGCGCCCGTGAGCCACGCGCGCCAGCCCAGGTCGTCTGGTCGCATGCGGGCGTCAGCGCTCCGGAAGAGGAGCGCCGGGCCCGCGTACGTGCTGCCCGGTACGTAGGCCTGCTGTGCGGCGGCGAGCCGCTGGACGAGGGCGAAGAGCCGCCTGGCGCCGTCCCCGTCGATGGAGGGCACCTGCTCCAGCACGCGGGCCAACTGCTCCTCTGGCTTCAGGCCTCGCAGTTGCTCCAGGTCCAGACGCAGGTCCTGCCACGACACGCCGAGCATCCGGCCGAAGGCCGCCAGCAGGCCGAGCGCATCCGGCGCCGGACGCGGCTGTGTCTCGGGCGCCTCGGTGTCCAGCAGGGCCAGCAACGCCACTGACTCGCCCGTTGCTTGAAGCTGGAGCGCCATCTCGTAGGCCACCAGCCCGCCGAAGGACCAGCCTCCCAGCAGATAGGGCCCGCGAGGCTGCACGGCGCGCACCTGCTCGAGGTAGTCGCGCGCCAGGGCCTCGACGGAAACGGCGTCCTCCAGTTCGGAAGCGTGCAGGCCGTACACCGGGCCGTGGCCGCGCAGCTCGCGTACCAGCTCGGAGTATCCCCGCACGCTGCCGCCGCCACCATGCATGAGGAAGAGGGGGCGCTCGGAGACGTTTCCCTCTTCGAGCCGAATCAGGTTGCGCGTGGATGCGGGGGCCTGCTGCATCCGCCGCGCGAGCCGCTCCACCGTGGAGTCCTGGAAGAGGGCCGCCACCGGGAGTGCCTGGCCGGTGTGCTCGCGAATGCGGGAGACGAGGCGAAGGGCCAGCAGTGAGTGGCCGCCGAGCGCGAAGAAGTCGTCGCTGACGCTCACGCGAGGCACACGCAGCACGTCCGCGAAGGCCGTGGCGAGCTGTGCTTCCAGCGCAGTTCGCGGCGCGATGAAGGGCGCGCTGTCGCTCCGGAGCTGGGTGTCCGGCGCGGGCAGACGTCGTCGGTCGACCTTTCCGGTCGGCGTCAGTGGCAGTGCCTCCAGCTTCACCAGGTGGGAAGGCACCATGAATGCCGGCAGCCGGGATGCGAGCGAGTGGTGCAGCGCGTCCGGTTCCCAGGCCACCTCCGGGTCCGCGACGACGTAGGCCACCAGTCGCTTGTCGCCGGGAACGTCCTCGCGAACCATGGCGGCCACCTCGCGCACGACGGGCAGCGAGCGCAGGGCGGCTTCGACTTCAGACAGCTCGATGCGGTAGCCGCGCACCTTGACCTGGGCATCGGCGCGGCCGAGGAACTCCAGCACGCCGTCGTGACGCCAGCGCGCGAGGTCTCCGGTGCGGTAGAGGCGTGCCCCGGGCACACCGGAGAAGGAGTCCGGGACGAAGCGCTCGGCGGTGAGTGAGGGCTGGCCCACGTAGCCACGCGCCACGCCGTCGCCACCGACGAACAGCTCACCGGTGACGCCCACGGGTACGGGCTGGCCAGAGGCGTCCAGCAGATACACCTGGGTATTTCCGATGGGGCGGCCGATGGGGACGGAGGTGCCCACGTGGGAGACGTCCGTCATGCGGTGGCAGGAGGTGAAGAGGGTGCCCTCGGTGGGGCCGTAGCAGGCCGTCACCGGAATGAACATTCCTTCCAGCACCCGGCGCACGTGCGGCGCGCTCACCACGTCACCGCCGGTGAGGAGCTGCTTCACCGTCTTCAGCCCGGGCAGGTGGCTGTCCACCATCTGAGAGAAGAGTCCCGCGGTGAGGTGCAGCGTCGTCACGCCGTGCTTCACCAGCACCGACTCCAGCTCGTACACATCCGAGGGCGAGTGCGGCGGGAAGACGACGAGCCGAGCCCCATGCAGCAGCGGTCCCCACAGCTCCAGGGTGGACGCATCGAAGGAGACAGGAGCGATGAGGAGGAACGTCTCATCCGGCCCCAGGTGTGCGTAGTCGACGCCGAAGAGGGTGCGAAGCACGGCAGCCTGTGGAGTGCCGACGCCCTTGGGCCGACCCGTCGAGCCAGACGTGAAGTCGACATACGCGAGGCTGTCGGGCAGCGCGGTCATGGACGGCGCCTGCATGGGCAGGCCATCCAGGGACACCTCTCCCAGCACGACGGTGGACAGTCCTTCGGCGGGCAGCCTCGACAGCAGCTCGCGCGTGGTGACGAGCACGTGAGGTGCCGAGTCCTCCACCATGGCGGCGAGCCGCTCACGCGGGTACGTCGGGTCCAGTGGCACGTAGGCGCCACCGGCCTTGAGGATGCCGACCAGGGAGACAATCAGCTCCAGCGAGCGCTCCATCGCCACGGCCACGCGCGAGTCCGTGGACACACCGAGTTCGCGCAAGTGCCAGGCGAGCTGGTTCGCACGCTCGTCCAGTTGCCGGTAGGTGAGCGTCGCGTCACCGAACGCGACGGCGACCTTGTCGGGGGAACGCGCCACCACCTGAGCGAAGACCTCGGGCAGGGTGGAGTCACGCGGGTACTCGGAGGCAGTGGCGTTCCACTCCACCAGCAGTTGCCGTCGCTCGGCCGCCATCAGCATGGAGACCGAAGCGAGGGGCGCGTCGGGCCGGGTGGCGAGGGCTTCCACCAGCGTGACGAAGTGCGCCGCCATGCGCGCGGCGGTCTCCGCCTCGAAAAGGTCGGTGTTGTAGTCGAGAGTGCCCTGGTAGCCCTCGGGCGCTTCCATCAGGTTCAGCTGCAGCTCGAACTTGGCCGCGGCGCCCTCCACCTCCAGCGGGTGCAGCGCCAGCGCTCCATGTCGGAGCGAGGGCATGGGCGTGTTCTGCAAGGCGAAGAGCACCTGGAACAACGGAGCGCGGCTCAAGTCGCGTGCGGGCTGGAGCGCTTCCACCAGTTGTTCGAAGGGCACGTCCTGATGGGCATAGGCCCCCAGGGCTGTCTCGCGGACCTGCCGCAGCAGGTGCAGGAACGAAGCACGAACGTCCACGTGGCCGCGCAGCACCAGCGTGTTGACGAAGAACCCGACGAGCCCTTCCAGCTCACCCTGGTGCCGGCCGGCGATGGGCGAGCCGACGGCGATGTCCTCCTGTCCCGTGTAGCGCGCCAGCAACACCTGGAAGACGGCCAGCAGCGCCATGAAGGGCGTGGCTCCCGCTTGCTGGCACACCGCCCGGAGCGCACGCGAGGCCACGGACGAGAGGGCAACGGGGACCTGGGCACCGTGGAACGTCCGCACGGGCGGGCGTGGCCTGTCCGTGGGCAGCTCCAGCGTGGCGAGCCCCGAGAGGTGCTGGCGCCACCAGGAGAGCTGCTCGTCCAGCACCTCGCCCTGGAGCCACTGTCGCTGCCAGACGGCATAGTCCGCGTACTGGAGCGCGGGAGGCGGCAGCGGTGAGGGCCGGCCGTGGCTGAAGGACTCGTAGAGCGCGGCGACTTCACGCAGCAGCACGCCCATGGACCACGCGTCCGAGACGATGTGGTGCATGTTCAGCGCGAGCACGTGCTCCAGCGGTCCCCGCTTCCACAGCCGTGCGTGGACGAGCGGGCCGGTGGCGAGGTCGAAGCTGTGCCGCAGTTCCTCGCGAAGCTGCCGCCGCAGCGTGTCCTCGGCGGCTTCAGGCGTGAGTCCACCCAGGTCCACGACGTCCAGCCGCGGCTCCTCGTGGGGCATGATTCGCTGGCGTGGCTCGCCGTCCACCAGGATGAAGGTGGTCCGCAGCGCTTCATGCCGGCGCATCAACTCCGACAGCGCGCGCCGGAGTGACTCCACGTCCAGCGCACCCTCCAGCCGCACGAAGGCGGGCATGTTGTACGTGGCGCCGCCGGGCTCGAGCTGGTCGATGAACCACAACCGCTGCTGGGCGAAGGACAGCGGCACGGGGCCCGTGCGCGGCACGGGGACGAGCGGTGGTGGTGCAGCCGGTGCCACCACGCCCCGCGCGCGCAATCCACGGAGCACCTGGCGGGCGTGCGAGTGCAATTGTGTCCAGGTGAGGGCGTGGCCCTCATGTTCCCCCGCGACGGTCTCCGGCGACAGGCGGGCCTGCGCCTGGAGCAGCCGTTCCAGACACGCGTCTTCCGCCGTGGCGGCGGCGGGATGGTTCCACGCCTCGAACAACAGGTGCCGCTCACCGGGCGTGAGCATGGGCAGCGCGGAGAGGCGGCGCTCAGGTGCGGAGAGAGCCTCCTCCAGCAGCGTGCGCAGGTGGCCGACCATGCGGCCCGCGGTCGCCGCGTCGAAGAGGTCGGTGTTGTACTCCAGCACGCCCTTCAGCCCCTGGTCCGTGTCGCTCAGGGCCAGCGTCAGGTCGAACTTCGCGGTGCTGCCCTCCACCTCGATGCGGTGGAGGCTCAAGCCCGGGCCCATCATCTCGGGCATGGGCGCGTTCTGGTACGCGAGCATCACCTGGAAGAGGGGCGAGCGGCTCGAATCCCTCTCGGGCCGCAGGGCCTCCACCAGCTTCTCGAAGGGGACGTCCTGGTGCTCGTACGCCCCGAGCGCCACATCGCGCACGCGGGCTAGCAGCTCGCGGAAGGAGGGGTCTCCGTCCAGCCGCGTGCGCAGCACCAGCGTGTTGACGAAGAAGCCGATGAGCCCCTCCAGCTCGGCGTGGTGACGGCCGGCGATGGGCGAGCCCACGCAGACGTCCTCCTGTCCGCTGTAGCGGGCCAGCAGTGTCTGGAACGCGGCGAGCACCACCATGGACGGCGTGACTCCCTCGCGGCGGCAGAGCGCGTGCATCGCGTCCGACAGCGAGCGGGGGAACTGGAAGGGCCAGGCCGCGCCACGGAAGGACTGTGTCCGGGGCCGCGGTCGGTCGGTGGGAAGCTCCAGGGCACGCGGTGCCCCGTGGAGCTGCCGCCGCCACCAGCCGAGCTGTGTCTCCAGCGCTTCGTCGCGCAGCCAGCCGCGCTGCCAGAGGGCGAAGTCCGGGTACTGCACCGGCAGCGGCTTCAGTTGCGGCGTCCGGCCCTCCAGGTGGGCCGCGTACAGGGTGGTCAATTCCTGGATGAGCACGCCCATGGACCACGCATCGGAGATGACATGGTGCATGGTCAGCAGCAGCACGTGGCGCTGCTCACCCAGGCGCACCAGGAGCACGCGCCAGAGCGGGCCGGCTTCGAAGTCGAAGACCTGCCGTGCCTCGTCCTCGACGAGGGCCCGTAGCACGGCTTCCTGCTCCGGCACCGTCTCCAAATCCGTCCACCCGGCGGGGAGTGCGGGCTCGGGAGTGATGACCTGACTTGGACCTGCCTCTGCGTCGCGGAAGGTCGTGCGCAGGGACTCGTGGCGTTGCTGCAGGGCCCGCAGGGCCCGTGCGAAGGCGGGCACGTCGAGCACGCCTTCCAGGCGCACGGCCGCGGGCAGGTTGTAGGCGGCGCTCTCGGGCTCCAGCTTCGCGAAGAACCACAGGCGCTGCTGCGCGAAGGACAGGGGCAGGCTTCCGCCGCGTGGCGCGGGCTTGAGCGGAGGCACCGCGAGCGCATTGCGCACGGCACCCAGGGCCTCCAGGCGGTGGGCCACGGCCTCCACGGTGGGCGCGGTGAAGAAGTCGGCCAGGGGCAGCTCCACCTGGAACGCGCGGCGGATGCGCGAGAGGACCTGCGTGGCGCTCAGTGAGTGGCCACCCAGCTCGAAGAAGTCGTCCTCGGCGCCTACCGCTCCGGTGTGGAGCACCTCTTCGTAGAGCGTCGCGAGCAGTTGCTCGGTGTCCGTGCGCGGAGCCCGGGAAGGCGCGCGGCGCAGCAGGGCGGCATCCGGGGTGGGCAGTGCCTTGCGGTCCACCTTGCCGTTGGACGTGAGGGGGAAGGCGTCCAGCACCACCACGGCCGAGGGCACCATGTACTCGGGGAGCCGCTCCTTGAGCAGCGCGCGGAGCACCCCGGGGTCGAGCGACTCGGGGGCCACCACATAGCCCACGAGGCGCTTGTCACCCGGCGCGTCCTCGCGAACGAGCACCACCGCTTCCTTCACCCCGTCGCACGCCAGCAGGGCGGCTTCGACTTCAGACAGCTCGATGCGGTAGCCGCGCACCTTCACCTGGGCGTCGGCGCGACCTAGGAACTCCAGCACGCCGTCGTGACGCCAGCGCGCGAGGTCTCCGGTGCGATAGAGGCGGGCCCCGGGCACACTGGAGAAGGAGTCCGGGACGAAGCGCTCGGCGGTGAGTGAGGGCTGGCCCACGTAGCCACGCGCCACGCCGTCGCCACCGACGAACAGCTCACCGGTGACGCCCACGGGCACGGGCTGGCCAGAGGCGTCCAGCAGATACACCTGGGTATTTCCGATGGGGCGGCCGATGGGGACGGAGGTGCCCACGTGGGAGACGTCCGTCATGCGGTGGCAGGAGGTGAAGAGGGTGCCCTCGGTGGGGCCGTAGCAGGCCGTCACCGGGATGCGCAGCTCCTCCAGCACCCGGCGCACGTGTGGCGCGCTCACCACGTCACCACCGGTGAGCAGTTGCTTCACGCCGCGCAGCGCGGAGAGGCCGTGCTCCACCACCTGGGTGAAGAGCCCGGCGGTGAGGTGGAGCGTCGTCACGCCGTGCTTCATCAGCACGGCCTCCAGCTCCTTCAAGTCACTGGGAGGACGGGGCGGGAAGACGACGAGTCGAGCCCCATGCAGCAGCGGTCCCCACAGCTCCAGGGTGGACGCATCGAAGGAGACGGGTGCGATGAGGAGGAACGTCTCATCCGGCCCCAGGTGCGCATAGTCGACACCGAAGACGGTGCGAAGCACGGCGGCCTGCGGAGTGCCGACGCCCTTGGGCCGTCCGGTGCTGCCAGAGGTGAAGTCGATATACGCGAGGCTGCCGGGATGCGCGGCGGGCGGCGGCGCATGCGCGGGCTGTTCGGAGAGTCGAGCCTCCTCCACGAGCACCGTGTGCGTCACCGCCGGGAGCATCCCCACGAAGGCGCGAGTGGTGATGAGCACAGTGGGACGCGAGTCCTCCACCATGGCGGCGAGCCGCTCACGCGGATACGTCGGGTCCAGTGGCACGTAGGCGCCACCGACCTTGAGGATGCCGACCAGGGAGACAATCAGCTCCAGCGAGCGCTCCAGCGCCACGGCTACGCGCGAGTCCGTGGACACACCGAGTTCGCGCAAGTGCCAGGCGAGCTGGTTCGCACGCTCGTCCAGTTGCCGGTAGGTGAGCGTCGCGTCACCGAACGCGACGGCGACCTTGTCGGGGGAACGCGCCACCACCTGAGCGAAGACCTCGGGCAGGGTGGAGTCACGCGGGTATTCGGAGGCAGTGGCATTCCACTCCGCCAGCAGTCGCCGGGCTTCGTCGGTGGCGACAGCCCCGTGTGTCCTGGAGGAGGTCCGTGCCTCCAGCTCGCGCGCGACGTCCTCCAGGGGGCGCGTGGGCCGCGGCCGTGACTCCTGGCGTCTGGCCACTGCCGGTGCCGCCCGTCCCGCGAGGGCTTCGTCGATGAGGCGAGCCACGGCTTCGACGGTGGGGGACTCGAAGAGCCGGCGAAGGGGTAACTCCACACCGAACGCGTGACGGATGCGACTGATGGCCTGCGTGGCCAGGAGCGAGTGGCCGCCCAGGTCGAAGAAGCTGTCCTCGGCTCCCACGCGCTTCACGCCGAGCAGCTCCTGCCAGAGTCCGGCCAGGCGCTCCTCGGTGGCCGTGCGCGGTGCTACGTACTCCCGCGCGGCCATTCCCGAGAGGTCGGCGGCCGGCAGTGCCTTGCGGTCTACCTTGCCATTCGGCGTGAGCGGCATGGCCGGCAGCACCACGATGGCCGAGGGCACCATGTACTCGGGCAGCGTCTCCTTCAGTGCGGCCCGCAGCGCGACGCTGTCTGTCTGCACACCCTCGTGCGCCACGACGTAGCCCACGAGGCGCTTTCCTCCGGGGCCGTCCTCGCGCGCCATGACCACGGCCTCGCGCACCGGGGGCAGCTTCGACAGCGCGGCCTCCACTTCGCCTGGCTCGATGCGAAAGCCGCGCACCTTCACCTGCGCATCCGCGCGGCCGACGAACTCCAGCGTGCCGTCCTCGCGCCAGCGCACCACGTCACCCGTGCGGTACAGGCGCGCTCCTGCCTCACCGGAGAACGCGTCCGGAACGAAGCGCTCGGCGGTGAGTCCCTGCCTTCCCGCGTAGCCGCGCGCCACGCCCACGCCACCGATGAACAGCTCTCCCTTCACACCCATGGGCACGGGCTCTCCGCGTGCATCCAGCACGTACGCGAGTACGTTGGCCAGCGGGCGGCCGATGGAGGGCACACGCCCATCCGCGAAGCACTCGGTGAGCGTGGCCACCACCGTGGCCTCCGTCGGGCCGTAGCTGTTGAGGAAGCGCCGGCCGGCAGTGGCCCAGCGTGCCACTACCTCGGAGGGAAGGGCCTCACCTCCGGAGATGATGGTGCGCAGCTCCGGAAGCTCCTCGGCGGGTGTGGCCGCGAGGGCCGCCGGAGTGAGGCTGATGACGGTGACGGCCTCGTCGCGCAGCAGCTTCTGCAGCGGCGCGCCGGGCATCAATTCCTCCAACGGTGCCTGCACCAGCGTGGCGCCGGAGCACAGCGTGGTGAAGACCTCCTCCACCGACAGGTCGAAGGAGAGGCTGGCGAACTGCAACACGCGACTGCCCGGGCCGATGCCGTACGCCACCGCTTCGTGGGTGACGAGGTTGGCGACGCCACGGTGCTCGACGGCGGTGCCCTTGGGCGTGCCGGTGCTGCCGGAGGTGTAGAGCAGGTAGGCAAGGTGGCGCGGGCCCACGCCCGTCACCGGCGCTTCGGTGCTCTCGCGAGACAGCGCGTCCTGCTCGGTGTCGAGGCACAGCGCGCGTGCGTGGTGGGCCTCGGAGAAGCGCTCCAGCAATGCGGACTGTGTCACCAGCACCGAGGCCCCGCTGTCCTCCAGCATGAAGGCCAGTCGCTCACGCGGCAGCAGCGGATCCACCGGCACCCAGGCACCCCCCGCCTTGAGGATGCCGAGCAGGCCCACGACGACCTCCAGCGAACGCTCCACACTGAGCGCGACGCATGTTTCGGGCCCCACGCCCTGGCGGCGCAGTGCATGTGCGAGCTGGTTGGAGCGGACGTCGAGCTGCGAGTACGTCAGCGCGTGTCCCCGGAACCGGAGCGCCACGGCGTCGGGAGTGCGCCGGGCCTGTGCCTCGAAGAGCGTGTGGACGCACGCCTCGGGGAAGGGCGCGGACGTGCCGGTCCATGCACCGCTGACCTGACGTTGCTCGGCCGGCTCCATCAGTGGCAGCTCCGAGATTCGGAGGTCCGGATTCGCCGCAGCGGCTTCGAGCAGCGTGCTCAGGTGCGCGAGCATCCGCTGCACGGTGCCGGGCTCGAACAGGTCCGTGTTGTACTCGGCGGCGAGGCGCAGGCCCTGGCCTTCCGGCAGCTCCACCGCCAGCAGGGACACGTCCGCCTTGCTGGTCCGGTTGTCCACCGGCTGCGCATCCATCACCAGCCCCGGCAGCCGCAGCGAAGGCATGGGGGTGTTCTGCAAGGTCAGCGCGACCTGGAAGAGGGGCGCGACGCTGAGCTGGCGCCCGGGCTTGAGCGCGTCCACCAGCTTCTCGAAGGGCACATCCTGGTGCGCATATGCGCCCAGCGTCGTCTCGCGCACGCGGCCCAGCAGCGCGCGGAAGCCGGGCTGGCCGGACACGTCCGTGCGCAGCGCCAGGGTGTTGGTGAACAGGCCGATGAGGCCCTCCAACTCGGCGCGGCCTCGGCCCGCGACGGACGTGCCCACGACGATGTCCGGCTGTCCCGTGTAGCGGTGCAGCAGCGCCTGGAAGCCGGCCAGCAGCACGGTGAAGAGGGTGCCACCCTCCGCGCGCGCCAGGGCCTTCAACGACTCGAGCAGCGCCGGGGGCAGCACCACCGTGAGGCGGGCGCCGCGTCCGGAAGGCACTGCCGGGCGAGGCCGGTCCGTAGGCAATTCCAGCACCGCATCCGCGTCCAGCCGCTCCCGCCACCAGCGGACCTGGGACTCCAGCACCTCGCCTCGGAGGTACTCGCGCTGCCAGGCGGCATAGTCCGCGTACTGCATGCGGGGCGCGGGCAGCGGCGAGGGCTGTGCCGTGGCGAGCGCCGGATACAGCGCGCTCAGCTCGCGAACGAGGACACCCAGGGACCAGCCGTCGGAGACGATGTGGTGCAGGTTGAGCAGCAGCACGTGCTCGAGCGCACCCAGCCGGTACAGCACGGTGCGCAGCAGCGGCCCCTTCTCCAGGTCGAAGGGCTGACATGCGTCGGTGGTGAGCCGTCGCCACGCCTCGGCCTCGCGCCCGGCTTCGGGCAGCCCCTGGAGGTCCACCACGGGCAGGGAGATGCTCCCCGACGCGGCGACGAGCTGGACGGGGCGCCCGTCCTCCTCGACGAAGGTGGTGCGCAGTGACGCGTGGCGTTGCACCAACTCCTGGAGGCTGGCGCGCAGGGCCGCGTCATCCAGCGTCCCGGAGAGGCGCACGGCCACCGGGATGTTGAAGGCCGCGCTGCCCGGGCTGAGCCGGTCCTGGAACCACAGCCGCTCCTGCCCGAAGGACACGGCGCCCCGTTGGACTTCACGGGCCTTGCTCCGCAACAGCTCCGCCAGGCGCGCGCGCTTCTGCTCCGGCGTGAGCGTTGCGGCTCCGCCATCCATCCTCGACCCCGTTGAACCCATGTGAGGAGGGTTTTCGGGTTTTCACCTTCTCAGGTTTCCGCTCTTCAGCCCTGAGAGGAGGATTGGATGGCGATATTCACGCCAGGAGTGTGTCTGGTTCACTCAGGTGGTGATGGGCGTGCAGAGCTCCACGAGCACGCCGTCGATATCCCGCACGTAGGCCACCGTCTGCCCCCAGGGCTTCTGCTTGGGGGGCTGGGCGGCCCGCGCGCCGGCCTTCACGGCGCGCTCGTAGGCGGCCTGCACGTCCGTGGTGACGAGCGCCACCTCCACGCCGGCCGCGTCCTCCTTCACGCGGTTGGGGCGCACGGTGAGGCCGTTGTCCTTCGCCATGCTCTCCACCGCGAAGGCGAGCGCCGTGGCGCCGGTCTCCATCTCCGCGTAGCTGTTGCTCTCGTGGAGGAAGCGGCGTTGCAGGCCGAAGGCCTTCTCGTAGAAGTCGACGGTGGCGGGCACGTCCTGCACGTAGAGGATGACGTAGCCGAGCTTCATGGCGGAGCACTCCGGTGGAAGGTGGAAGCTGTGTACGGCGGTGTTCGCACGGTGCGCCCGACCTGTCTTGAAGGAATCGGACAGGGCGTCAGCCGGCGAGCATGCCAGGCGTCACGCCCGCGAATTCCCGAACCTCGCGCGACAGGTGGGCCTGGTCGGAGTAGCCACACGCGAGCGCCACGGAGGACACATCTTCGCCCGCCCGAGAGCGCAGCAGCGCCACGGCCCGCTGGAAGCGGAGCACCCGGGCAAGCAGCTTCGGCGCGACGCCCGCCTCGTCCAGCACGTCGCGGTGCAGGGTGCGCTCACTGATGCCCAGCGTGTGCGCCAGCGTGGACATTCGCACCTGACCTCCAGATGCCTGGAGCCAGCGCAGCGCCTGCGCGGCGCGGGGTGATGGCGAGGCACCGACGGAGGCTCGCTGCCGAGAGAAGGTCTCCTGGAAGAGGCGCAGGGCCCGCGCGGGTGATGCGCAGTCCTCCAGTCGCCGCTGGAGCACGGCGAGGTCCGGCGCGCAGTCCGCCACGGGGACGTTGAGCCCGCACACCTCGCAAGGACTCACGCCGAGCAGGGGAAGCGCCCACCCGGGCCGGAGCCGCACGCCGAAGCTCACCGCGCCGGGCTCGATGTCCACGAGCGCGAAGCGCTCCATGGGCCCTACGACGACCAGTTGCGGGTCGGCCAGCCACGTGGAGCCTCGTGCGCCACGGAACTGGAAGATGAGGTCCGTGCAGCCGTCGGGCAGCACCCGGTGGCTGAAGGGGGCGGCACCGGGGGGCGGCGCGGTGAAGCGCCAGAAGGCGTCCACCGCCTCCGCCAGGGAGGCGGGCGGTGCCCACTCTTCATAACCCGTCACCCCACCACCGGCTTCCATCGTGCACCCGTCCGTGGCCCCGGAGCATGGCCGGGGGCAAAAGCCCTGTCACGTGTCAGGGAAGGATTTATCGGCGCGTCTCTTTTCGCTGAAAGGAGCGGTGACCATGAACACGGCGAACCTGACGAGCCCGATGAATCCCGAACACCTGAACGACACTGTCATCGGCATCGACGCGCTCGCGCTCGCCCGTCTGTTCACCGCTCTTGATGCCGCGATGCTGGGAGATATCGCTGGCGATAGTCCACCCGGACTCTGACCTTCCGCGTCCCGTCGAAAGACGAGGCACGACGAGACCAGAGGCCGGGCTCCCAGAGGGGACCCGGCCTCTCGCTTTTCCGGGTCACCGCAGCACCCATCACAGACACGGGATCATAGTTCCAAGGGGAGAACGCTCGGTTCGCATCCGAGAGGTCCGGGTTCGAATCCCGGTGGTTCCACTCAACGCCGCGGTAGCCCAATTGGTAGAGGCGCTGCCTTCAGATCGCAGAGGTTGCGGGTTCGAATCCCGCCCGCGGCATGGCTGTCCGTAGTCCTGTTTCTGCTCCGGGATGCGATTGGATCGCAGCACGGCCGTCTACCGTGTGAACAGGGTTCGATTCCCTGTCGGAGCGCTCTTCCCTACTGAAAGGAGCGGTGACCCATGAAGAACATCGACCGTCGCAACGACCTCGTCCATGGCCTCGCCGTTCCGGCCGCGAACACCGAGCCCGAGCCCGTTCCCGACGAGCTCGAGTGGCTGGACGGAATCGCTTCCTTCCGTGACAGCCGTTCCCGACCCTGAGTCTCCGCGCCCCGTCTTCTGACAGGGCGCGATGAGGCCAGGGGCCGGGCTCCCGCCCCGTTCGTCTATGGGCGGAGGACACCGCACTCTCAATGCGGAAAGACGGGTTCGACTCCATGCGGGGCACTCGCAATACCTTGGTCCTGTAGCTCAGCGGATGGAGAGCGCTCGGGTGCGAACCGAGAGGCCGCAGGTTCGATTCCTGCCAGGGCCACATGTTGTCTGCACGCCGAGCCAGTTGGAGACGGCATCGGTCTGACGTACCGACTTCGCCGGGTTCGATCCCCGGGCGTGCACTCCCGTCGTCGGGCTGCCCAGGGACGAGGACCCGATGGATGACCCCGCGACGGTGCTGGCGCACGCCGAGCGCCTGGACGTGGACGCCCTGGTCGCGAAGGCCCGAGCCTCCGCGTCGGACGGTGGCGAGGAGGGGGAGCCGAGCCGGGTCGGCACGTCGCTGGAGGCTGTGCTCGAGCCGCTGTCCCGCGGGCCCCACGCGCGTATGCGTCTGGCGCTAGCGCGGCTGTGACAGGAAGATGGCGAGCGCGGACATGAGTTGCTCGCTCGTCTCTTTCTTGAGCTCGGGGGGGATCACCACCGTCACCGGGGACTGGAGGCCAGAGCCGCACGTCCGCCGGCCCTCGTACCAGCGGCGGTTGCGCTCGATGGTGAGCTCGTACCCGCAGTCGCCCACGTTGCCGGCCAACTCCTCGTGGCTCAGCCGGAGCTCCGAGGCCTGCCCGGCGAAGGTGCCTTTGAGTTCCAGGGTTTCGGTCCGCTCGCGGAGCTGGAGGTCCACGGGAGCTTGCCCCACGGTGCCATGGATCCGCCCATCCGCGAGGGTGAGGTCCACCGGGCGCCCGGATGACTGCCCGTGGATGGACTCCGGAGTCACCTCGAGCTGGAGCCCTGGGCCGTTGATGGCCTGCTGGGTGACGCGTGCACTGAAGGTGCCTTGGGGAGAGCGCACCTGCAGGTCCTGCGAAGGCTTCGCGAGTGCCGCGCTCCCTGAGAGCAGCGTGGCGGCGAGGATGCTGGTGGTCTTCATGCCCCAAGAGTAGGCCCCCCTTCGAGCACGTCCCACTTCGCCCGCGTGGCCGCTCGGGAGGCGGCGCTCGGCTCAGGGGCGCGCCTCCGCCCCTGCCTTCTTCGCGCTGGGCCTCTTGCTCACCCTCCCGTTCGCCTGAGCGAACGGAAGGGCGTCCCTGACTCCGGGATGATTACTTCACGCCGGCATCCACCTTCACGGTTCCCGCGTCAGAAGTGCCCGCGTCACGCGGGCCCGCATCGGGGATGCCCGCATCGCCGGTCCCGGCGTCACTGGCACCCGCATCGGAGCTTCCCGCGTCAGAAGTGCCGGCATCGGAAGTGCCCGCATCTGCCGGCGCGCAGGGATCCATCACCCCACCGTCAGCTCCACGGGGCGGACGTCCTCCCCAGGGAAAGGGCTGGGTCTCGTTGGGTCCCGAGTTCGCATTGCTGTGACAGGCGCGGCAGCCCTGGTTGGGGCTCACACCGGGCTTCACGGCCTCCGAATCGCCCCCGATATAGTTGCTGACGTTCGCGATGTTGAGCGGCACCTCCGAGAGGAGGTTGCCGTCCTTGTCGATGGCCAGGCCCATCACCAGCGGTGGCGACTGTCCCTGGACGACGGGCCCGAAGAGGAACAATTCGGTGGCGCAGTTCCCGTCGGCCGCCTTGTCGTAGCTGAAGAGGACGAAGTAGGTGACGGTCTGCCCGTTCTGGACGGACTGTACGAAGTACCCGAAGGTCGAGCGCGAGCTGCCCTCGTTCAGCACACCGGAGTTGTCCGTGAAGGCGAGAAAGCCCGGTCGGCCCTTGAGGTCGACCGGGTTGGTGGTGCACGCGTTGATGCCCGCGGCGCTTACGATGGCACCGTAGACGCCCAGCGGATTGGTGACGCCGGTGAACGTGCCGGGCGTACCGCAGCCGGGCTGTGTCATGGGCGCGAGCTGGATGTTCGTCGCTCCCCCCAGTCCCATGAAGTTGTTGAACGCGGTGTTGGCGTTGAGCTCGCAACTGATGCAGCAGTGGGTGAGGCCGTTGAAGCGGACGTTCGAAGCCTGCTTCACCTTGCACTGCTTGCCGCTGATCGAGAACGAGCTCCCCACCGCGCTCGTGCACGCGCCAAGAGAGGCGTAATGCGCACTGGCGCCACAGATGTTCTGCGCCGCGGAGATCTGCTCGGGCGGCAGGTACAGGGGGTTGGTGAGTTCAGGAGGCGCGACGTAGCCACCGTCTCCGCCGCCACCTCCACCATCCGCGCTCAGCGCTTCCTCATGGGTCAGGTCTTCACCGGCCTCCTGGAGTCCTCGGGGGCTTTCGCACGCGGAAAGCAACGCACAGACCGTCAACACCGCCATGAACCAGACAACGGGGAGCTGCTTCGAGTCTGTTCTTCGCATCGTGTCCTCCTGGAGCAGGAAAGAGACGGACACGAACCACAGCACAAAACCGCCAAAACAATAAAAGCAAGGAAAGTGATATTAAGTGGCTCGCTGCGTTACCCCACTGGCGCAGCGCAGCGTCAGGGCTCATTCGTGTTTCAACCCATGGCGGTTCAGCGCCCGTCCAGGAACGCGAGCAGCCGCTGGCGGAAGTCCTCCCGGCAGTCCCGTCGGCGGCCCTTCTCGGCCCCACTGCACCCTCCCTCCCCCTCAACAGGGCCCCCCTCTTTCCTTGGCGTCTGTTGACTCGAGCGATGCGGCCCTCCACCGGGCACGGTCGTCACCTCGTCCGGATGGCGCGTCGTTGTTGCCGCCGGGTGGCAGCATGTTTGCCCCGGCAGGGGCGCTGCGTGGCGGAGGTGTCCGACGCGGGCTCCTGGGCCGCACCGCGGGGAGGCAGAACGAGAGTGGCCCGACTCCACGAGTCGCTCTGAGCGGCCGGCGAGGGCAGGCCGCTGCCTGCCGGGGCATGTCCGCTTCTGGGACAACGTTTCGCGGAAGTGGGCACCCCCGGGGCGGGAAGCCTCCCGTCCTCAGCGATTCCCTGGGGTTGGGTGCGCGGCGGCATTGGCACGCGGCTCGCTCTTCTTCCTGCTTCATCGTCCTGCGGGCGGAATGAAGAGGTGGTGACGTGGAGAGACTGCTGGGAGACGTGAGGTACGCGCTGCGCTCTCTGCGCAAGAGCCCCGGCTTCGCGCTGGTGGCGGTGCTGGCGCTGTCGCTGGGCATCGGCGCCAACAGCGCCGTCTTCAGCGTGGTGAACGGCGTGCTCCTGGTGCCCCCGTCGCTGGAGTCACCGGAGCGGCTGGTCCACCTGTCCAACGACATCCAGGTGGCGGACCTGGAGGGCATCTCCGTCTCCGTGCCCGAGTACCGCGACTTCACCACCCTGTCGCGCGTCTTCTCCGCGGTGGCGGCGTACTCCTGGCGGGACATGACGCTGACGGGAGGCGGCTCGGCGCAGCGCTTCGGCGTGGTGCACGGCACCGCCACGCTGTTCTCCACGCTCGGCGCCACGCCCATGCTGGGCCGCGGCTTCACCGAGACGGAGGCCGCACAGGGGGGCGACAAGGTGGTGGTGCTGACGCACAAGGTGTGGCGCGCGCACTTCGCCGAGGACCCCGGTGTGCTGGGCAGGACGATGCAGCTCGACGGTCAGCCCTACACGGTGGTGGGCGTGCTGCCCCGGGGCGTGGCGTTTCCGGAGCACGTCGACCTCTACGTGCCCCTCGCTCCCCCCGTGGCGAACCTCACCTCGCGCACCACGCGCAACCTCTTCGCGCTGGCGCGGATGAAGCCGGACGTGACGGTGGAGCAAGCCCGCGCGGACATGGCCCGGGTCGCCCACGAGATGCAGCAGGTGGAGCCGCGCTATCAGGGCATCGGCTGGTCCATCCGCGTCACCTCGCTGGAGGACAAGGTGGTGGGCGACGTGCGCGGCACGCTGTGGCTGCTGTTGGGGGCAGTGGGTTTCGTGCTGCTGGTGGCGTGCGGCAGCGTGGCGAACCTGCTGCTGGCGCGGGCGGCGACGCGCGAGCGCGAGGTGTCCATCCGCGCGGCACTGGGCGCGAGCCGGGGGCGACTGGTGGCTCAGTTTCTCACGGAGAGCCTGCTCCTCTCTCTCTCGGGTGGCGCGCTGGGGCTGCTCTTCGCGCTGTGGGGCACGGACGCGCTGCTGGCCTTCGTGGGAGACGCGCTGCCGCGCGCGGCGCAGGTGCGGCTGGACGTGACGTCGGTGCTCTTCACCGTGGGGGTGACGGTGCTCACCGGCGTGGTGTTCGGGCTGGTGCCGGCACTCCAGGCGAGCCGAGCGGACCTGAATGCGACGATGCGCGAGGGCGCGAGGGGCACGGAGAGCGGGCGCGGGGGGCGGCTTCGCTCCGGGCTGGTGGTGAGCCAGATGGCGTTCGCGCTGGTGCTGCTGGTGGGCGCGGGCCTGTTCATGAAGAGCCTGCTGGCGGTGCGCGGGGTGGACGCGGGTTTCACGCCGGACGGCGTGCTCACCGGGCAGCTCGCCCTGCCGGAGGCGCGCTACGCCGAGCCCGCCCGCAAGCTGGCCTTCCAGCGCGAGCTGCTGGAGCGCTTGAAGGCGCTGCCGGGGGTGGAGACCGTGGGGCTCACCAGCCTGCTGCCGCTGGGCGGCATGTCCACGAACGGCCTGGAGTTCGAGAGCCGGCCCACCGTGCCGGGAGAGTTGCTGCCGGCGGTGGAGTTCCGGCTGGCGAGCCCGGACTACCTGCGCACGTTGCGGGTCAAGCTGCTCCAGGGCCGCCTGCACCAGGACTTCGGCGAGGTGGGGAGCACGCCGGAGGTGGTCATCAACAAGCGCTTCGCGGACGTGTACTGGCCCCGGGGCAACGCGCTGGGACAGCGGCTGTCGCTCGAACCGAAGCGGCAGTGGGCGACGGTGGTGGGCATCGTGGACGACCTGCGGGAGGGGGGCCTCGACGAGCAGGCCCGGCTCGCGGCGTACTGGTCCCTGCCGGCGGCGCCGGCGTCCTACCTGGGGCTGGTGGTGCGCGTGAAGTCCGGGGCACCGGAGGCGGTGCGCTCGGCGGTGGAGGCGGAGCTGCGCGCGGTGGACGCGGACGTGCCGCTGTTCAGCGTGGCGCCGCTGGCGCGGCTGGTGGACGAGTCCATCGGCTCGCGCAGCCTGTCGGCCTTGTTGATGGGGCTCTTCGCGGGCACGGCGCTCCTGCTGGCGGCGCTGGGCATCTCCGGCGTGGTGGGCTACTCGGTGGCTCGGCGCACGCGGGAGATGGGCATCCGCATGGCGCTGGGGGCCGAGCGCTCCGACGTGCAGTGGCTGGTGCTGCGCCAGGGGCTGAAGCTGGCGGGGCTGGGCGTGACGGTAGGGCTGGTGATGTCGCTGGGGCTGGCGCGCTTCATGGGCGCACTGCTCTACGGAGTGACAGCGTATGACCCGTGGACCTTCCTGGGGGTGGCGGCACTCCTGGGCGCGGTGGCGCTGGCGGCGACCTGGCTGCCAGCGCTCCGGGCCTCGCGCGTGGACCCCATCGTCTCCTTGCGCTCGGAGTGAGTGAGGTTCGATTCCCTGTCGGAGCGCTCTTCTACTGCGAGAACGTGCTGATGATGCCGCACGCCTCGCAGGCCACGCCGTACAGCATGCCCACGTCGGAGAAGAGGGCCTCTTCATCCCTCACCTGACCGACGAAGTGCATGGCCTCCTTGCAGCGCGGGCACGGTGGCGCCTTCGGATATTCGACCCAGGAAGGTGCTCCGCCCAGCCGATGGAGCCGCTCCCCGTCGCTCATCATGATGCTGCGCCAGGTGCGTCCGCGTACGAACTCCACCTCGTGATACTCCGGAGGCTCCACGCTTCGGGAGTGCGCGGAAGTCCCGTCCGCGCCCAGGCTCGACAGCGTGTTGTCCGGTGACAGCTCCACGTGGACCGTCCCGCCCGCCGCGAGACAGGTGAGGCACGTGGGCAGGCGCGCGGGCCAGGGCAGTCCGTAATCCGCGGCCTCGCCGTCGAGCAGGAGCGCATCCAGCAATTCGGAGCCGCACTTCACGCAGAGCGTGTCGGGAATGGAGCGCCACAACGCCCCGCGCGCCACGGGTGCTTCCGGCAGTGCGTCTTCGGCGGCCTCCTCCGGGAGCACCTCCAGACACGTCGCCGTGAAGTTGCGCGCCAGCTTCCCGGAGGTGCGCCGCACCACGTTGGCGCGGCGCAACCACGTCACCGCTTCCTGCCGCGCGCCCTCGTCGAGCGCCCCCACCCACGCCTCGAGCGCGCGCAGCGCCCCCTCGCGTCCGGAGCGCGCGAGCGCCAGGGCCGCCGCGGCCACCGGGTCCTCCACCGACACGTACTTCTGTGGACGCCAGTCCGTCTTCAGCTCGGCCATCAGCGGAGCGAGGGCCGACACAGGCGCATCCGTCCAGGCCAGTGACTCCAATTCATGTTGGTGTGACAGCTCGCCGAGATACGGGTGCAGGAGGGAAGGGTCCAGCTCGGTGAGGGCGGTGAAGCCCTCCTCGAAGAGTCGGGAGCTTCGCCGCAGCTCCATCACGCCCCTGGCCAGGCGCACGCGGTCCTCGGGGGTGAGCGTCGCGTAGTCCGACGCCTCCGTCTCCTCGCCCGGAAGGCCCAGTTCCTCGAGCAGCGCCACCTCGCGCTCGTAGCAGGCATCCGACGCGGCGTGCTCGTCCCATATCTGCGTGAGCCGGTCCTTTTCCGTCATGGCGCGAGCGTAGGGCAGGCGAGCGCGCGAGCGAAAACCCCGTGTCAGGAGACGCGTTTCCCGCACGTCATTTCCCTCTGAAAGGAGCGGTGACCCATGAAGAACATCGACCGTCGTAACGACCTTGTCCGTGGCCTCGCCGTTCTGGCCGCGAACACCGAGCCCGAGCCCGTCCCTGACGAGCTCGAGTGGCTGGACGGAATCGCTTCCTTCCGTGACAGCCGACCCCGACTCTGAGTCTCCGCGCCCCGTTGTCTGACAGGGCGTGATGAGGCCAGAGGCCGGGCTCCCAGAGGGAACCCGGCCTCTCGCATTTCCGGGTTCCTTCGTTCGCAGCATCCCTCCTGCCCCGTTCGTCTATTGGCGGAGGACACCGCACTCTCAATGCGGAAAGACGGGTTCGACTCCCGTACGGGGCACTCACAGTTCCCTTGGGTCCTGTAGCTCAGCGGATGAGAGCACTCGGTTGCGAACCGAGAGGTCGCAGGTTCGATCCCTGCCAGGGCCACATGTCTTGTTTTGAGGTCCTGTAGCTCAGTGGATTGAGAGCGCTCGGGTGCGAACCGAGAGGCCGCGGGTTCGACTCCTGCCAGGACCACATGTTGTCTGCACGCCGAGCCAGCTGGAGACGGCATCGGTCTGACGTACCGACTTCGCCGGGTTCGATCCCCGGGGCGTGCATTTCCGTGGGTTGTGTCGTGAGGCTCGGGTGTGGCAAGGGGACACGCAGTGAGTCCCGTCACCCTGCAAATCAACCTCGCGCCCACGGATTATCTGCACGCGCGGCTCATCCTCCCGCATCAGCTCCGCCAGCTCGGTCCCTCCGTGCAGGAGGTGCTGCTGGTCATCGACCTGCACCGCAGCCAGGGTGCGCGCTTCGCGGGAGCGTGGGAGGAGCGGAAGCCGAAGATGGAGCGGCTGCTGGCTGAGCTATCCGCCGGTGACTCGCGCATCCGCGTGGTGCCGGTGGACTACTCGCCGGAGACGACCCGGGCTTTGTCCGAGCAGTTCTTCGGGGGCACGCGGCTGCCGATGAAGGACTCGCGCGGAGGGCCGTACCACTCGTACTTCTTCGGGCTGGCGGCGGCGGCGCATCGGCACGTGCTGCACCTGGACGCGGACATGCTCATCGGCGGCGGCTCGCGCACCTGGATGGCGGAGGCCGAGGCGCAGCTCGCCACGCGCGAGGAATTGGTGAGCTGCAGTCCGCTGTCGGGGCCGCCCCGGGCGGATGGCACGGTGGCGGGAGCCCCGCGCTGGTTCGAGCCGGACGGGCGAGTGCCTGGCGCCTTTCGCTACCGTCGCTTCAGCAGCCGCGTCTTCTTCATGGACCGGGACGCCTTCGTGCGTCGCGTGGGCCCGCTGCGCGCACGGCTGGCGCCTCCCATCCATGTGCTGCGCGCGCTGCGTGCGGGCAATCCGCCGTACCGCGAGCCGGAGAACCTCATCACGAGGACCCTGGTCCGGCGCGGACTGTGGCGGCTGGACTTCCAGGGCACGGCGCCGGGCCTGTGGACGCTGCACCCGCAGTACCGCTCGCCCACGTTCTATGAGCGGCTGCCGGAGCTGATTGCCCGCGTGGAGTCCGGCGACATGCCCGACGCGCAGCGCGGTCAGGAGGACGTGCAGGACTGTCTGGTGGACTGGTCCGACGTGCGGGCGGCGCGGAAGAAGTGGTGGCGGCGCGGGTAGAGGGCGCCGCTTCCCGTCAGGAATCCTGATGCTGGCCGTCTGCGCGCGTGCCCCGATATGCGCGAACCCGCCCGGCTGGACGTCTTCGGTGATGCGCTCCCCCCAGGAGCCCTCTCCCGTTGTGGCACCCACCGCTTCTGGCATCCCCCGGATACGACGCTCGGCGGAATGTTCGCGGTCGGCTTCTCGCCCGACTCCCGGCGGCTCGTGTCGGCCAAGGGGCTGACGGCTCGTGTATGGGACCTGGAGGACGGCCGCGAGCGTGTCGCCCTGTCGGGCCACACCGACATCCTGCGCGCGGCGCTCTACGTGTCCGCGGAGCGCATCGTGACGGCGGCGCACGACGGCACGGTTCGGCTGTGGAACGCGGAGGACGGCACAGAGCTGCGGCGCTGGACGCCCGCGCGAGCCGTGCGCAGTCTCTCCCTCGCGCGCGATGGTCGGACGCTGCTGGCCGCGACCGAAGCACCGGATGGCTTCGCCGTGCTCGACCTGGAGCATGACGAGCCCCTTCGCCGGGTGTGCCCGGAGGACGCGGTCGCCGGCACCGAGTTCGTCACCTTCTCGCCTGACGGCACGCAGGTCTTCACCCTCGAGCAGCCGTGGAGGGCCTACCGGGCCGCCCGCCTGTGCGCGTTCGACTTCAAGACGGGAGCCCTGCAATGGGCGGTGCACGGCGTCGCGGGTTACCTGCCCTGGCTGCATTTCTCCCGAGACGGCCAGCAGGTGACCTGCGCATTCGAGGTGCAGGGGCAGCCGTCTCCCATGACCTTCCACACGCGTACGGGCACGCAGGTGCCCACCGAACCTGAACGTGAACCGTTCGCGCGGTGCTTCCTCCCCGACGGCACGCTGGTGAAGATGGGGGACGGCACGGTCGAGCTGCACCGTCACGGGGCAATGGTGCGGGAGTTCCCCCTGCCCACGGACTGCGGTGGCGAATTGGGACGGCCGGTGCCTTCTCCCGATGGGCGCTACGTGGCCTTCTATGGGAGGGGCCCCACACTCCTGCCGCTGGAGGTGTCGACGGGAAGGATGGGGCCGGCTCGCGCCCACCGGAACGGTGTCAGGGATGTCACCTTCTCCCGCGATGGGCGCCGGCTGCTGACCTACGCGTGGGATGGCACCCTGCGCGTCTGGGATTGCGCGACGGGCACCCAGGTGACCTGTGACGACGTGTACCGCCAGTTCTGGGCGCGGCACTGCTTCATCGAGCACTCATGCCTGGCGGACGGGACCATGTGGGTCTCCACGAGGCCGGACGTCATCGTCGACGCCCTCACGGGCGCCGAGGTGGAAGCCGAGGGAGGCTTCAGGCCGTACCACGTCAGTTGGTCGGGTGACGCCGCGCTGCTCGCGCACGTCCGCGAGGATGAAGAGGAGCGGCCCGCCATCGTGCACGACGCGCGCACGGGTCGGCAGCTCCGGAGGGTGCCCCTGCCCATCGTGAAGGGCGAGGCTCGCGCGCTCTCCCGGAACGGGCGCTTCCTGGCGACGTGGGAGAGCTACAGGTCGCCGCCGGCGGCCCCTACCGTCATCCGCATCTGGGACCTGGACCGTCGGGTGCTGTGCAGCGAGCAGTTCCCTCGCGACACGACGCCGTGGCAACTGCGGTTCACCCCGGACGACCGGTGGTTCGCCTTCATCGAGCAGCCGTGCACGCTCGTCCTCGTCGACCTCGAGCACCCGGAGCGCCAGCGCAAGCTGGAGTCGCCGGTGCCCATCTCGGCCTTCGCCTTCACCGAGGACAGTCAGCACGTGGCACTCGGGAACCAGAACGGGCAGGTGCGCGTGTGCGGGCTGGATGGTCGGCTGCTCGGAGTGCTCGAAGGACATCGCGATGACGTGCGCGCCGTGGCCTTCTCCGCGGATGGCCGGTGGCTGGCCTCGGGGAGCACGGACACGACGGCGGTCATCTGGCCTCGTGAGGCGTGGGCGCGGGAAGCACGCTGAGCGCGCCTCCGTGGGCTTGGTGCCGGACGGGTTCGCCTGACCGCACTCCACATCCCGAGTGCGCACAGGGACTCCTCACCGCTGTGCGCCAGAGGGTCTCAGCGCAGTGCCTTCTCCGACGTGACGATGCCGTCCGCATCCGCGTAGAGGTGGTGGCCCGGCTTGAAGGTGACGCCGGCGAAGCGCACCTCCACGTCGCGCTGGCCCTCGTTGCGCTTGCTGCTCTTGAGCGGATGCGTGCCGAGCGCCTTCACGCCGACGGCGGTGCGGCCCACCTCCTCCGCGTCGCGGATGCAGCCATTCACCACCACGCCGGCCCAGCCGTTCTTCTCCGCGAGCATGGCCAGGATGTCTCCCACCAGCGCGCAGCGGCGGCTGCCTCCGCCGTCCACCACGAGCACGCGGCCCTGGCCCGGCTCCTCCAGCGCCTTGCGCACCAGGGAGTTGTCCTCGGGCGCGCGCACCGTGCTGATGGGGCCGGAGAAGGCGCGCCGGCCTCCGTAGTCGAGGAAGCCGGGCTCGGCGATTTGAAAGTGCGCCGTACCCGCGTGCTCGTCGCAGAGGTCGGCCGTCTTCAGGGTCGTGGACTCGCTCATGGCATCCGAGCCTGCTCAGGGCTCGCGCGAGGACGCAACGTCCAACGCGCGCAGGTCTTCCGCGTCCAGTCTCAACTTGAACGCCCCGAGCAAATCCCGCACCTGCTCGACGGACGTCGCGCTCGCGATGGGAGAGACGACGGTGCGCTGGGCACCGAGCCACGCGAGCGCCACCTGTGCGAGCGACGCGCCATGGCGCTTGGACACGCCGTCCATCGCCTCCAGCACGCCCCAGCCGCGCGCGTTGTCGTATTTCTTCAGGACGCCCGCGGCGCGAGGAGAATGCGGCGTCGGCTGGCCCTTGCGGTACTTGCCGGTGAGGAAGCCGGAGGCGAGCCCGTAGTAGGGGACCACCGAGATTCCCTCGGGCTCGCACAGCTCGCGCAGCGTCCCCTCGAAGTGGGAGCGCGCGACGAGGTTGTACTCCGGTTGCAGCACCGTATAGCGGGCGAGCTTCTCGCGCTTCGAGGCCTCCAGCGAATCGGTGAGCTGCTGCGGAGAGTGGTTGCTCGCACCCAGCGCGCGCACCTTGCCGGCGCGCACGAGTGAGTCGAAGGCCTCCATCGTGTCCTCGACGGGTGTCTTCGTGTCCTCGTAGTGGGCGTAGTACAGGTCGATGGTGTCCACCCGGAGCCGGCGCAGCGAGTCCTCAACGGCGCGCAGGATGTGCTCCCGGCCCAGGCCGGAGCCGCTCTCCACCTGCGCGCCCACCTTCGTCGCGATGACCACGCGGTTGCGCGCGCCTCGCTCCGTCAGCCACTTCCCGAGAATCGTCTCCGACTCGCCGCCCTGGTTGCCCGGCACCCAGCGCGAGTACACGTCCGCCGTGTCGATGAAGTTGCCGCCGCCCTCGAGGTAGGCGTCGAGCACCGCGAACGAGGTGGCCTCGTCGCACGTCCAGCCGAACACGTTGCCGCCCAGGCACAGCGGCGAGACCTTCAGGTCGCTCGTGCCGAGCGCCTTCCGTGCTTCCATCGTCTTCTGCGTCATGCGCGTCTCTCCAAGCGCCGTGGGGCCAGTGCCGGAGGTCCGAGCCCCGCCGGGGTTTGCGGGCACGAAGGTAAAGGGAAGGGTGGGGGCGTGCTCGGGATTCCGGGCCCGTCTCCAGCGGAAGGTGCGATGACGGACTCCGGGCCGCCACCGGCTGCAAGCCCGCCGCGCTGCCCACCAGTCAGGCCGCCACGCGCACCGCTCGCGTCGTCCCGCGCGTCCACGCCTTCAGGCGTTCCTGAAGAGGGCCGTTGCACACTGTTCACGGAGCCCGACTGCGAAGAATCCAATCCAGAACGATTTACGGTGAAGTCGGTTTCTTCCGTTCCCGTGGGCGGTGTCCATAATCGGGTCCTGACGGAACGGAGAAGCGGTGGGCATGGGAGCGGGCGAGGGTAGACGGCAGGCGGGCCCGGGCCGCGTGTTATGGAACGCGCCATGAACCACGCTCACAGTCAGGCCCTCTTCTCCCGTGCGCAGGCGCGCATCCCGGGTGGGGTGAACTCTCCGGTGCGCGCCTTCCGAGGCGTGGGAGGTGACCCCGTCTTCTTCCGTGAGGGCGCTGGCGCGTGGCTCACGGACGTGGACGGCAACCGCTACGTCGACCTCGTCGGCAGCTGGGGTCCGCTCATCCTCGGCCACGCGTACCCGCCCATCATCGACGCCATCATCGACGCGGCGAAGCGCGGCACCACCTTCGGCGCGCCCACCGCGGCCGAGGTGGAGTTCGCCGAGCTCATCTGCGCCACCCTGCCGGCGGTGGAGATGGTGCGCCTGGTCTCCAGCGGCACCGAGGCCACCGTGGCCGCCATCCGCGTCGCGCGCGGCTTCACCGGCCGCGACTTCATCCTCAAGTTCGAGGGCTGCTTCCACGGCGCGGGCGACCCCTTCCTCGTGAAGGCGGGCAGCGGCGTGGAGACGCTGGGCCTGCCGGACTCGCCGGGCGTGCCGCAGGCGCTCGCGAAGCTGACCCTCACCGCGCCCTTCAACGACCTGGGCGCCGTGGAGCGCCTCTTCGCGGAGAAGGGCAAGGACATCGCCTGCGCCATCATCGAGCCGGTGGTGGGCAACATGGGCGTGCTGGTGCCGAAGCCGGGCTACCTCGAGGGCTTGCAGGCGCTCTGCCAGAAGCACGGCGTGCTGTTCGTCATGGACGAGGTGATGACGGGCTTCCGGCTGGCGCGCGGCGGCGCGCAGGAGCTGTACGGGCTGAAGCCGGACCTGACCACCATGGCCAAGGTGATTGGCGGTGGCATGCCGCTGGGCGCGTACGGCGGCCGGGCGGACATCATGTCGAAGGTGGCGCCGGCGGGGCCGGTGTACCAGTCCGGCACGCTGTCGGGGAACCCGGTGGCGGTGGCCGCGGGCATGGCGTGCCTCAAGGCGCTCGCGGCGCCCGGCACCTACAAGCGACTGGAGGAGGTGAGCCGCATGCTGGCGGAAGGGCTCGCCGCCGAGGCGAAGGCCGCGGAGGTGCCCGTTACCATCAACCGCGTGGGCAGCATGCTCACCGTGTTCTTCACGAGCGAGGCCGTCTACGACTACCCCACCGCCAAGAAGGCGGACACGGCGCGCTTCGGGCGCTTCTTCCACGCCATGCTGAACGAGGGCGTCTACCTGCCGCCGAGCCAGTTCGAGGCGGCGTTCGTTTCGCTGGCCATTGGCGAGCCGGAAGTGGCGCACGTGCTCGCGGCGGCGAGAAAGGCCTTCCGTTCGCTTGGCAAGACCGGTTGAGCCGGAGCCCCTGGCGGGCCCCGTTCGCTTCGGTCCCTATACCCTCGTGCGCCGCATTGGCGCCGGGGGCATGGGTGAGGTGTTCCTCGCGCGTGAGGAGTCGCAGCGTCACGCGTGCGTGGTGAAGAAGGTCCTCCCGCAGCTCATGGCGGACCCGCGCTTCGTCGGCCGCTTCCGCGACGAGGCCCGGGTGATGGTGCGGCTCGCGCACCCGAACATCGCCCGCGTGTACGCCATGGGCGAGGTGGACGGGCAGCTCTACCTGTCCATGGAGTACGTGCAGGGCAAGACGCTGAGCCGGCTCGCGTACCGGCTGCGGCAGCTCGGAAGAACCATTCCGCTCGGCATCCTGCTGCACCTGGGCCAGCGGCTGTGTGAGGGGCTCGCGTACGCGCACGACGCGAAGGACGAGGAGGGCCACCCGCTGCACCTGGTGCACCGGGATTTGTCCCCCGCCAACGTGTGCCTCAGCTACGCGGGCGAGGTGAAGATCATCGACTTCGGCGCGGCCCAGTCCACGCTGAAGGAGCAGCAGACGGCGCCGCGGGTGGTGATTGGCAACCTGACGTACATGTCGCCGGAGCAGGCGCGCAAGCGCTTCGTGGACCGGCGCGCGGACGTGTACGCGGCGGGCGCGCTCTTGTGGGAGCTCGTCGCCTGGAGGCCGCTGGCGCAGCGTGGCGACCCGGTGGAGCGCTGGCGGCGCGCGGCGTACCCGACGTGGGAGCCCGCGGGGCGCATCCGGCAGGGCGTGCCGGCGAGCCTGGATGCGCTGCTGATGCGGGCGCTCGCGTCCGAGCCGGAGCACCGCTTCCCGGACGCGGTGGCGCTGGGCGAGGAGCTGGCGCGCATCAAGGTGAAGCTGACTCCGAACGTGGGGGACGCGGACGTCGCGCGCCTCATGGAGAGCGCCTTCCCGCGCGAGAAGGTGGCGGAGGAGAACGCGCTTCGAGATTTGCTGCGCGAGGACGCCTCCCGCAAGCGCACCGAGCGCGAGGTGAGCGTCGCCGTGCTCACCCCGCCCAACGCGCTCGCCTTCGAGCACAGCGGCATCGACACGCCCGAGGACTTCGTTCCGCGGGAGCGCGCGGACGCCGAGGCCCAGGGTGCGCGGGGGGGAGGTACGGCCGGCAGGACCGCGATGTACGGGGTAGGGACGCCCGGCGCGGACGCCGCCGTCACCGAAGCACTGGAGGCCTCGAAGGTGCCCGCGCCCGGCGGGCGCGTGCCGGACGCCGCCGCCACCGAGGCCCTGGAGGTGTCGAAGGTCCTCGTGGCCATCGAACAGGCCGAGGCCTCGCGGGCCAGCGGGGCCCGGCCTTCTCCCGTGCCCACTGGCAGGGAGGCCACCGTGACGCCGGTGATGGCACCACGGGCCATCACCTCCGTGAAGTCCGTGCCACCCCGCGCGCCGCGCGAGACGCAGGTGGGCTTCGGCGTGGACATCTCCCAGTCGCTGGACTCGGCGTCGGTGGAGGCGCGGCGGCAGGAACTGGTCCGCGCCATCACCGGTGAGGGCGAGGCGGCGACGCCCACCCCGTCACGGGGCCGTCGTGCCCTGCTCGCCGCGGGCATCTTCGCCGGGGCGTGCGCGGTGGGGCTCGGCGTGGCCTGGGCGCTGGGGCACCCGTAGCCTCAGAAGCCCTCGACCAGCGGCCCCTGGCCCGACCCATCCAGGGGCAGGTAGAGCCGGAAGGTGGTGCCCTGTCCCGGCTGGGACTCCAGCGCCACCCGTCCCTGGTGCGACTCGATGATGCGCTTCACCACCGCGAGACCCAGGCCGGTGCCCTTGGCCTTGGTGGTGAAGAAGGGCTCGAAGATGCGCGCGCGCACCTCGGGGGAGATGCCCGGGCCGCTGTCGGCGAACTGCACCTCCACCTCCGGCGTGCCCGGTGCGCGCCGCACGCTGGCGCGCAGCATGCCGCCCTGGGGCATGGCCTGCACCGCGTTGATGGCCAGGTTGAGGAAGGCCTGCCGCATCATCCGCTCGTCCACCGTCACCGACGGCACGTCGTTGGACAGCTCCAATTCCACGCGCACCTTGCCGGCCGCCTCCGCCAGCGCGCCTCGCACCGCGTCCTCCACCAGCGGCGACAGCGGCACCGCGTACGGGTGCGGCGCGGGCGGCCGCGCGAAGGTGAGCAGGTCCGCGACGATGCGGTTGAGCCGGTCCGCCTCCTCGCCCACGATGTCCACCAGTGGCACCGCCGGGCTGTCCGGACCGATGATGCGGCGGATGGACGCCACCGAGTTGAAGATGGCGCCCAGCGGGTTGCGCACCTCGTGCGCCACCACCGCGGACAGCTCGCCCAGCGCCGCCAGCCGCTCGCGGCGCACGAGCTGCGCCTGCGTCCGCGCCAGCTCCACGTAGCTCGCCTTCAGGTCCTCCACCAGTCGCGCGCCCTCGCGGGCCAGCGCGAACTGGTTGGCGATGGCGCTCGCCCGCTCCACCTCCGCGGGCGTGAAGCGGCGCGGCCACCGCGTCTCCACCGCCATGATGACGCCCACCGTGCGCTCGTGGACCACCAGCGGCAGCACCAGGAAGGCGCGCCCACCCGACGCGCGCCGCAGCTCCTGGTTGACGCGCAGGTCCGCCTCGGCGTCCTCCACGAGCACCGCCTCGCGCGTGTGGAAGGCCAGTGCCGCCAGCGAGGAGTAGGCGGGCAGCAGGGGGAGGCTCCGCCCGAGCAGCTCCTGGTGGCATCCCGTCGCGGAGCGGAACTCCAGCCGCTCACCGGTGATGTCCGGCAGGAGCACGTAGGCATCCGGCGTGTCGACGATGCGCGCCAGGCTGGTGACGCCGGTGGCCATCAGCTTGTCCAGCTCCAGCGTGGCCGCCAGCGCCTTGGCCACCTCGTGCAGCAGGGCCATGTCCTCCGCGCGCCCGCGCAGTTCGTGCAGCAGCCGGTGGGACTCGATGGCCGCCGCGAAGTGGCTGCCCATGGCCTGCAGCGTCTCGCGCTCCAGCGGGGTGAGCGGCCGCCGCTCGCGGAAGAGCACGGTGAGGGTGCCCACGCCTCGCGAGCGCACCCGCAGCGGCACCACCACCACGGTGTCGAAGCCCTGCCGCGACAGCTCCTCGCGCAGCAGGCCGGGGCAGGACTTCACGTCCCGCTCCAGCGGGGCTCCGTCCCGCTGCGCCTGGACGGACAGGCCACCCGCCTGCCACACGTGGGCGAAGCGCTCCGACGTGTCGTCCTCCAGCCCGCTCGCGTACGCCAGCTCCATCTCCGGCGCGCCGTCCATCGGCAGCAGCAGGGCCACCGCGTCGCAGCCCAGCAGGTCGACGATTTCCGCGGTGCCCGGGCCGAAGAAGGCATGTGGATGCGGCGCCGAGGCCGCCTCCGACGCCAGCCGGTTGAGCGCGGCCAGCGCCGTGTTCTGCGCGGACAGCCGGGAGATGGTGAGCGCCGCGTCCAGCGCCGCGGACACCTGGGCGCCGAAGAGCCGCGCCGACGGCAGCTCCTCCTCGCGAAGCCAGTCCCCCGCCAGCGCCAGCATCGCCCGCCCCTGTCCCTCCACGTCGATGCGCACCGCGATGACGTGGGGCTGCCCCGCCCGCTGCAGGCCCACGCGCACCTCGTCCGCCAGGGCCGGGGCACCCGCCTCCAGGAACCGCCCTGCCTCCTGCGGCAGCTCCGGCGAGTAGGCCGCGCCCTCGCTCCAGGCCCGCTCCAGCACCTGGGGCCACTGGCCCACCACGTCCCGCACCCAGCGGCCGCTCAGCGTCCGGGCCTCCGCGGGCACCAGCCCCGGGGGCACGAAGGTCTGCCCCAGGCGCACACCCGGGCCCTCGGGGGACAGCCAGGCGAAGGCCAGCCCCAGCTCCTCCAGCCCGGAGAACATCCGGCGCAGCACCTCGCCCTCGGTGCGCAGCGCGGGCAGCCCCGCGCCCAGCTCCGCCAGCCGCTGCAGCACCGTGCGGCGCCAGTTGCGCGAGGTGGCGTCCCGCACCATCACCACGAAGTCCTTCCCGTTGGGGATGACGGTCATCTCCGTGCGCCGGTCGCCCAGGGCGGTGCGCACCGTCGCCTCGTAGGTGGAGGGGACGTGCTCGCCCCGCACCCGCCGCGCGTGACGGCCGGCCAGCTCCGCCGCGCTGGCCTCGTCCAGCGCCGACGTGAAGGGCTGCCCCAGGAGCGACTCGTAGGGGCGTCCCAGGAACGTCACCAGGGCCTCGTTCATGTACACGAAGCGACGGTCCCTGATGACGGCGACGCCCAGGGGCATCTCATCGAAGGGGCTGTAGGTAGCCCGGAGTTGGGTGGCGGCAGTCACGGCCCCCCAACTCTTCCACTGCTTTCAAGTCGGGGGGTAGGGGTGACCCCATCACTTCGCCCACCAGCCCACAGCAAGGGCCCTCTCCTCAGGGCTTCCCACTAGAACGGCGGGGCCGGCACGTGTCAGCGGGCCACCTCCGGCGAGGCGGGCTCCGGGCAGCGGCCGGCGCGCCCCGTCGGCAAGACGGGGCGCGAGGGCCGTTGCGCACGTCGCGGGCTTCAGCGAGGCGCGCCGCCCGCGTGGTACTCCGCGCCGCGGTGGTGGACCTTCTGGTACAGGCCGATGAGCTCCGCCTCGCCGAGGATGTGGCCATCCATGGCGTCCAGCAGGTCCAGGCGCGAGGTGCGGCCCAGGTCCGGCAGCACGGTGTCCAGCGCGTACAGCCGGAAGTAGTAGCGGTGGCGGCCCACCGGCGGCATGGGGCCGCCGTAGCCCTGGCGCTTCCAGTCGTTCATCCCCTGGCGCGCGCCCGCGGGGAGCACGTCCGGGGTGGCGCCCTCGGGCAGCGCCTGCGCCCCGGGAGGGATGTTGTAGAGGACCCAGTGGGACCAGGTCATCTGTGGGTTCTGCGGGTCCGGCGCGTCCGGGTCCTCCACGATGAGCGCCAGGCTCTTCGTCCCGGCCGGCGGGTTCGACCACTGCAGGGGTGGGGAGAGGTCATCGCCCTCGCCCGTGTAGGCGATGGGGATGAGGTCTCCGTCCTTGAAGCGGGGGGACGTGAGCGCGAGGGGCTTCGGCATGGAGTCCTCCGAGATACGGATGGGATGTGCATGAGCAAGCTGGCGACGCGCGTCCCCGGGCGACGAGGAGCGACGGTGCAAGCGCTGGAGCCCCGGCTGCCAGGGAGACGGAGCGGCCTGCCCCTGCGCCCTCCTTGATGGGGGCCCATACGACTCCCCGGGCCTGGATGGCGGACAGGGGGCGGGGCGCTTCAGGCCTGCCCTCCCATCGGCACACCAGGCGGTGGGGCGGGGGTTTTCTCCCCTGCTCGGGCAGATCGCGATAGCGCAGCTTCCGGATGCCGCAATCGCCGCTGTGGGCCGGTGTCCAGGCCTGGACGGTACCGGTTGCGTGTGCCGCGCATTCGGTGCTAAGCGGCGCCCGCGCGTGCTGGGGACGGGGTCGGGTGGCGGCTGGAAACCCGAGGTTTTCCCGGGGTTTGGGGAGGCGTCCGAATGGCGGAGAAGGAGCCCCGGGAAGACAAGCCGGCTTCGGACGGCAGCGAGCTGGGCGAGACGGCGCGCCAGATGAGGGCCGCGGAGCCCTACATCGCGGCGGTGTGGAAGCTGACGGGTGGCGCGGTGGTGGGTGTGTTGGGCGGCTACTGGCTGGACAAGTGGCTGGGGACGGGGCCGTGGCTGCTGGTGGGACTGAGCCTGTTGGGGATTTGCGTGGGCTTCTACGGATTCCTCCGGGAGATGGCCCGACTGGGGAAGCGGAAGTGACGGCGAAGGGCGCTGGGAAGGACTCCTTCGGGTTCCACGCGGGGTTGGAGGCGGGCGTGGTGGTGGTAGGCGTGGCAGTCGCCGCGCTGCTGCCGAAGCTGGTGGAGGACAAGGTCTCCGCGCTGTGGGGTGTGGGGTTGGCGGCGGTCAGCGGAGTGGTGGCGCTGCTGCTGAACCGGCGGGCGGTGCGGAAGGACCTCAACGCCGCGCTGAAGGTGGTGGGTGTGGTGTTCGGCCTCAGGGCCGTGAGTGTGCTGGCGGGGTTGGTGGGCGTGATGTCGCGGGGAATGGCGGCGTTGCCATTCGTCGCCGGTTTCTTCGGCGTCTACTTCGCGCTGCAGTTGATTGAAGTGAGCCACGTGATAGCCGCGTCCAAGGGCGCGGCGGGCGGAGACGAGTGATGCGCAAGGCAATGGTGCTGGTCGCCAGTCTGTTCGCGGCCGTGGCGTGGGCCTCTCCGGAGCACGGTGAGGCCGGCGTTGGAGAGCACGGCGCCGCCGCCGGTGGGCACGATGCCGCCGCTGCCGGTGAGCACGGTGAAGACGTGCCGGGGTACATCCTCCACCACGTCACCGACTCGCGGGAGATGGAGATTGAGGTCCCCCTGGGCCAGCCCATCCACCTGGGGACGCTGCCCACCCTCCTCATCCCCTTCCATGACGGCGCGTGCACGCCGACGATGACGGACCACGGCGAGGTGATGCCGGGCCTCATGTCGGGCTGTCTGGACCTGTCCCTCACCAAGCACACGGTGTTCATGTTCGCGTCGGCGGCCCTGCTGCTCATCACCATGCTCGTCTGGAGCAACCGCGACAAGACGAAGCTGGTGCCGCGCGGCACGGGCGCCAACCTCATCGAGATGCTGGTGCTCTTCGTGCGCGACGAGCTGGCCATCAAGAACATCGGCAAGGAGGAGGGCCCGCGCTACGTGCCGTACCTCCTGACGGCGTTCTTCTTCATCCTCTTCATGAACCTGCTGGGCCTGGTGCCCTGGATGTCCACGGCCACCGGCAACATCGCCGTCACGCTGGCCCTGGCGGTGTGCACCTTCATCGTCACCCAGGTGGCCAGCATCCGCGCGGCGGGCATCGGCGGCTACCTCAAGCACCTGACCGGCGGTGTGGCCCCGTGGCTGTGGCCCATCATGATTCCGGTGGAAATCCTGGGCCTGTTCACCAAGCCCTTCGCCCTCACGATGCGTCTGTTCGCCAACATGCTGGCGGGCCACGTCGTCCTCTTCTTCCTCCTGGGCCTCATCTTCATCCTCGGCCACCCCGGGGTTGCCGCGGTGAGCGTGCCCTTCGCCTTCGCCATCTACCTGCTGGAGCTGTTCGTGGCCTTCGTGCAGGCGTACGTCTTCACGATGCTGTCCGCGCTGTTCATCGGCATGGGTGTCGCCATGGGCCACCACGGGCACGATGACCACGGCCACGAGGGTGGCGCCAGCCACGACCACGGCGGCGCCCACCACTGACGAGTTGGCGAGGCGCGCGCTCTCAGGCGCCCCGCGTTGAAGACCCGGCGGTTCGAAAGGCCGCTGGAGGTAGTCCCAAAGGGATGAAACCGACCCCCCCACAAGCGGGTCATCACCTACGAAAGCAGAAGTGCTCCCATGACGAACCTCGCTCTCGCCTTCCTCTCCGCCGGTATCGGCGCTGGCCTCTCCATCATCGGCGCCGGCCTCGGCATCGGTAAGCTCGCCGCCGCCGCCATGGACGCCACGGGCCGTCAGCCGGCCGCCGGTGGTGACATCCGCACCACCATGATCATCGCCGCGGCCCTCATCGAAGGCGCCACGCTGTTCGCGCTGGTCGTCTGCATCCTGCTCGCCACCAAGGCCTCCTAAGGGCGAGCGCAGTCCGAAGCTTCACCGGACTCGAGGCCGGTACCCGCGGGTGTCCATCGCGGGTGCCGGCTTTCGCCGGTCGCAGTCCCCGTCGATTTCGCACCCTCCCTCCCTCACGCCGGACACCTGCCATGCTCCTGCCCCCTGTCCTCGCCGCCAGCAGCTTCGTGTCGGTCCAACCGGGCCTCATCTTCTGGACCCTGGTCACCTTCGTCATCGTCTTCTTCGTCCTGCGCTGGAAGGCGTGGGGGCCCATCCTGCAGCTGGTGCAGGAGCGCGAGAAGCAGATTGCCAACGCCGTCGAGAGCGCCAAGCGTGAGCGCGCCGAGGCGGAGAAGCTGCTCGCCGACCAGAAGACGGCCATCGCCGAGGCCCGTCGCCAGGCCGCCGAGGACACCCGCCGCATCCAGGCGGAGATGGAGAAGTTCCGCGAGGAGCTGATGGCCAAGAGCCGCAAGGAGGCCGAGGAGCTGAAGCTCAGCGCCCGCCGCGAGATTGAGGAGCAGAAGACGAAGGCCATCGCCGAGGTCCGCGCCATGGCGGTGGACCTGTCGATTGAGGTGGCCGGCAAGCTCATCAACGAGCGCCTGGACGACAGCAAGCACCGCGCGCTGGCCGACCAGTTCGTGCAGGGCCTGCCGCTGGGCGGCAACGGCCCTGTCAGTCGCACCGCCTAGTTCGGGGAAGCGCGCCCCCCGGCGCGCGCGTTCCAGGGAATCACCATGGCTCTATCCATCGGCATCGTCGGGCTCCCCAACGTGGGCAAGTCCACCCTGTTCAACGCGCTGTCGGCCGCGGGAGCGCAGGCGGCCAACTACCCCTTCTGCACCATCGAGCCCAACGTGGGCGTGGTGCCCGTGCCGGATGACCGGCTGGACAAGCTCACGGCGCTCATCAAGCCGCTCAAGAAGATTCCCACCTCGCTCGAGTTCGTGGACATCGCCGGCCTGGTGCGCGGCGCCTCCAAGGGCGAGGGACTGGGCAATCAGTTCCTGGGCAACATCCGCCAGGTGAACGCGGTGCTCCACGTGCTGCGCTGCTTCGAGGACGACAACGTCACCCACGTCGAGGGTGGGGTGAATCCGGTGAGGGACCGGGACGTCGTCGACACGGAGCTGTGCCTCAAGGACCTGGAGACGGTGGAGAAGCGCCGCGAGCGCACCCAGAAGAACACCAAGGTCGGCGGCAAGGCGGGCGACGAGGCGAAGGCCGAGCTCGCGCTGCTGGACCGCGTGAAGGCGGGCCTGGACGCGGGCACCACGGTGCGCGCGCAGAAGCTGACGGAAGACGAGCGCGCCGTCATCCGCGACCTCTTCCTGCTCACCGACAAGCCGGTGCTGTACGTGGCCAACATCGGCGAGTCGGAGATTGGCAAGGAGGACTCCAACAAGCACGTGCAGGCCGTGCGGGAGATGGCGAAGCAGGAGGGCGCCGAGGTGGTGGTGCTCGCCGCCGCCATGGAGTCCGAAATCCAGCAGCTCCCCGAGGAGGAGCGCGCGGGCTTCCTGGAGAGCGCGGGCCTCAAGGAGCCGGGCCTGCACAAGATAGCGCGCGAGGGCTACAAGCTGCTGGGTCTGTGGACGTACTTCACGGTGGGCGAGCAGGAGTGCCGCGCGTGGACCATCCAGAAGGGCTACAAGGCCCCGCAGGCGGCCGGCGTCATCCACTCGGACTTCGAGCGCGGCTTCATCAAGGCCGAGGTCATGCGCTGGGAGGACCTGGTGAAGCTGGGCAGTGAGTCTGCCGTGAAGGAGAAGGGCATGCTGCGCGTGGAAGGCAAGGAGTACGTCGTCCAGGACGGCGACTGCATGCACTTCCGCTTCAACGTGTAGCCCCTCACGCGAGACTGCTTCATCCACGCGGGCGCTTCCCACCAGGGGGCGCCCGCGCTGCGTTTCAGAGCCGGCCCGGCCCGCGCAGCAGCGTGAAGACCCACAGGCCCACCGCCACCAGCGCGAGCGCGGTGGTGAAGAGGGCCGTGCGGCGCGCGACGGTGGAGCCTCCGGACTGGCGCAACGCGTAGAACCACGCCCCACCCACGCGCAGGACGAGGAAGCCGACGAGCAGCACCGGGCCCACCACCTGCCAGCCCGCGGGTCGCGTCAGCAGCACGGCCCACGAGGCGACCAGGGAGATGTTGCCCAGCAGGGACAGCAGGGCGAGCCGGGGTTGCGAGCGTCGAGGGTCCACGGCGCGGGAGTCTCCCCGTGACGCCGCGGCCTGTCGAACCGCTTGTCCGACAGTCGCACCGAGTTTTCACGATTTGACTGTAAGGGTGTGTGTCCCGCTACCCTGCGTACCCATCCCCCCCTGCACACCCCGTAAACCTGTCTCTCTGGAGAGATCCGCTTGCACATGCGAAGACGAGTTGTCGTCTCCATGGCTGTTGGTGCTGGTGTCCTGGCGTTGGCGGCTCCCGCGTCCGTACGTGCGTATCGCACGTGGGCCGAGGAGCAGCGCCGTCTGCGCTTCGAGGACTTCATGCAGCAGCCCGGTGAAGATGCACCCCCGCAGCTGAAGGCCGAAGTCGAGGAAGAGCTCTTCGAGGACTCCTACCGCGAAGAGGACATCGACGATGCCTTCGCCCGCTGGATGGCCCACAAGGCCTACTGGGGCATCCCCACCGCGCAGGGCACGGACACGCTGCTGGCCGAGGCCCGCGCCGAGTCGGAGCGCTGGGCGCACCTGATGCCGCGCGCACCGGGCCTGAAGGGGCTGGGGCAGAGCGCCAACTCCTGGGTGAACCTGGGGCCCACGGACGCGAAGTTCCAATACAACGGCACGCTCTACACGCAGGTGGACTCCGGCCGTCTCACCAACATCGCGGTGGACCCGAGAGACCAGAACGTCGCGTACATCTCCACCTCCGGCGGCGGCGTGTGGAAGACGCACGACTTCTTCGCGCCGGACCCGACGTGGCACCCGGTGACGGAGACGCTGGGCAACCTCGCCGTGGGTGACATGGCCATGGACCCGCAGGACCCGGACACGCTGTACCTGGGCCTGGGTGACTTCACGGACCTGCCCGGTGGCCAGGTGGTGAAGACCACCAATGGCGGTTCGAGCTGGGGCACGCCGGTGGCGCTGTCCGGCACGTACCCGGCCGGCTCGGGCGGGCTGACGGTGCGGGCGCTGCGCGTGCGCGCCATGAAGGTGGACCCGAGCGCGCCCAACATCCTCCTGGTGGGCACGGAGGCGGGCCTGTACCGCTCCACCGACTCGGGCGCGTCCTTCCAGTTGCTGGACCTGCCCAACGCCGGCACGCAGACGCCGGACACCGTGTGGACCATCGCGTACACCGGCCAGGTGAACGGCGTGAGCCGCTGGGCCATCAGCGGGACGGCCTATGCGACTCCCACCGGGGCGGCGCCGACGGCCTCCACGGCGGTGCAGGGCGACATCTGGGTGAGCACGGACGCGGGCCTGACCTGGTCCTCGCGCCTGGTGGCCAACGGGCTGCCGGACTTCGACAACAACCCGGCCACGCTGACGGACGTCAGCCACATCGCCCTGGCCTCGGGCACGGCGCCGGAGGACGCGACGCGCACGGTGCTGTTCGCGCTGACGGGCAAGCGCTCCAGCGTCGCCGATGGCGCGGGCATCTGGCGCTCCCTGGACGCGGGCAACACGTGGCAGGACGTGTCCGGCAATGGCCAGGGTAACGGCCAGATTCGCAACATGACGTTCCTGGACACCTCCCAGTGCGTGAGCGTCAACGTGCACAACGGGCAGGCCTGGTACAACTCCACCGTCGCGGTGGACCCGGGTGACGACAACCGCGTCATCCTCGGCGGCACCTACTGCGGCCTGCGCACCATCAACGGCCTGTCCAACCAGCCCATCTGGGAGGCGGTGTCGCACTGGCTGCCCACGTACACGGACGGCTCGACGACGGACGACGGCCTGCTGCCGTACGTCCACGCGGACTGGCACGTGACGCAGGTGCTGCGCACGCCCACCGGCTACATGGTGCTGGCGGGCAGCGACGGTGGCCTCTTCACGTCCACCAACGTCTTCAACCCCGGCAAGATCAACCAGGAGACGGTGACGTGGCGCTTCCCCAACCGGGGCCTGGCGACGCACCTGATGTACAACGTCGCGTCGGGTGACCCGGCCGCGGGCAACCAGTTCGTCGCCTTCGCGGGCCTGCAGGACAACGGCACGCGCTTCCGCGACACGGCGAGCTCGCCCACCACCTTCAACCAGGTCATCGGCGGCGACGGCATCGGCGTGGCCGCGTCCCGCGTGGGCGAGGACAGCATCTACTGGGGCTCGGTGCAGTACAGCTCCACCCGCTGGTGCGACCCGGACGACGCCTCCACCAACGGCTGCAACCAGGGCATCTCCGGCACGTGGCGGACGTTGATACCGCCCACCACCGCGGCCACCGGCGGCTGCGCCGGTGATGCCACGACGTTCCTCACCAAGGTCATGGCCGTCCGCTCCGGCAACCGGCCGGCGGCCATCACCGGCACCACCTTCGGCGTCTTCCGTCTGGTGGGTACGCCGGTCGGCACGGACCGCCGCCAGTGGCAGCACCTGGGCGCGTGCATCACCAGCAACCAGGTGCGCGCCCTGGGCGTCTCCGCCACGGTGGACGGCCTCTACGGCGTCGCGGCCTCGGGCGGGCGCTTCCGCATCATGTCCGGCTGCACGCTGGACACGCCGGCCGCGTCCTGCACGTGGACGCAGACGAACCTGATGGGCGTGGACCTCAACGGCAACGGCACCGTCGAAGGCACCGAGTTCCCCACCTTCACCAGCAGCGTGGACTTCCCGCCGAACCACACCGGCATCACCCCGGGCGACATGTTCGTGGGGTCCAGCGTGGCGCCGAGCGGCACCCTGGCGCCGGGCGTGGGCCGCGTGTTCCTCACGCGCAACCGCGGCACGACGTGGCAGAACATCACCGGCGACCTGCCGGACGTGCCGGTCAACGTGGTGCGCTTCGACCTGTCGGACACCACCAACCAGACGCTCTTCGCGGGCACGGACCTGGGCGTGTACCGGTCCCTCAACCAGGGGGCCACGTGGGAGCGCTACGGCGCGGGCCTGCCGCTGGTGAAGGTGACGGACATGTTCGTCGGCCGCACGGGCGGCCTGCTGCGCGTCTCCACCTTCGGCCGCGGCATGTGGGAAATCTACCCGTCCGCCACCGCCGAGCGCGGTGTGGCCGGCAACGGTGACTACGACCGCAACGGTCAGCTCGACTTCGTGGACCTGCTGGCCACGGCCAACCGCCTGGGCACCACCCCGGCCACCGTGGCGAAGCCCTACTACGACTGGAACCAGGACCTCGTCGGCACCGCCAACGCGGTGGACGAGCAGGACCTGAGCAAGCTCCTCACCCGCTACGGAGGGCGGCCATGAGCATGCGCGCGTCCTCTTCTCCTCATTCGTTCCTCTTGGAGCGCAATCTCGTGACCCAGCGCATTGCTGTCGGTCTCACGTTGCTCGCGGCGCTGTTCGCGACCGCCTGCGGTGACGACCCGAAGCCCCAGCCCGCGGAGGCCACCCTGGTCTTCCGCACCCAGCCCGGTTCGGTCCGGGCGGGTGAGAAGCTCGGGGATGTCGAAGTGGCCCTCGTCGACGCCAGCGGCAACGTCCTCACCGACCGCGGTGGGACGGTGCAGTTGACGCTGACGGGTGCTCCCGAAGGGGCCAGTCTCGAAGGCGCCACCCGCGCGACGCTCAACCAAGGCGTGACGCACTTCACCAGCCTCTCCGTGGCGAAGGCCGCCGCCGGCATGAAGCTGTCGGCGCAGATGGGCTCGCAGACGGCGGCCAGCGCGGCCTTCACGGTGCGCCCGGCTCCCGCCTCCGTGATGGCGCTCACCAGCGTCCCCACGGACGTGGATGTCGGCGGGGTGCTCTCGCCGGTGGCCGTCACCTTGCACGACGCCTACGGCAACATCCCCGAGGAAGTGTCCACGGTGACGGTGGCGCTGGAGGGCGGCACCACGGGTGCCACGCTGTCCGGCAACACCCGCGCGCAGACGGTGGCCGGCGTGGCCACCTTCAACGAGCTGACCATCGACGAGGACGGTCAGGGCTACGTGCTGGCCTTCTCCTCGGGCTCGTTCGGGGTGAAGTCCGCGACCTTCAACGTGCGGCCCGGCGTGCCGGCCAGCGTGAGCTTCACCACGCAGCCGGCGGACTCCACGGTGGCGGGCTCCGCCCTGGCGTCGGTGCGGGTGACGGTGCTCGACTCGCGCGGCAAGGTGGCGAAGAAGGCCGAGGGCAATGTCTCCCTGGAGCTGGTGGCCGGCAATGGCGCCACCCTGGGCGGCACGGCCTCCGTGGCGGTGGCCAACGGCGTGGCGACCTTCGATGCGCTGAGCATCCAGAAGGCCGGCACGGGCTACACGCTGAAGGCCACCTTCGGCGCGCTGGCGGCGGTGGACTCCTCCGCCTTCGCCATCACCCCGGCGGCGGCGGCGCGACTGGCCTACGTGACGGGGCCCGGCGCGGCCACGGCGGGTGCGGCCATCTCCCCCTCGGTTCAGGTGGAGCTGCAGGACGCCTACGGCAACCGCGCTGCCTCCACCGCGACGGTGGCCGTGGCGCTGAAGGCCAACCCGGGCAGCACGACGCTGCATGGCACGCCCTCGGTGGCCGCGGTGGCGGGCCTGGCGACGTTCGCCGACCTGTCCATCGACGTGGCGGCCCGGGGCTACACCCTGGAAGTCACCTCCGGACAGCTGGCGGCCGTGACGAGCGGCACGTTCGACGTGGCGCCCGCGGCGGCGGCGGCGCTGGTCTTCACCGGTCAGCCGTCCAACGCGGTGGCGGGCGAGGTGCTGGCTCCGGCCATCGAAGTCACCATTCGCGACGCGTTCGGCAACACGGTGCCGTCCACGGACAACGTGACGCTGGCGTTGGCGGGCGGCGCGGGTGCGGTGCTCGGTGGCACCGTGACCGTCGCGGCCGTCAATGGCGTGGCCCGCTTCTCCGCGGTCCACGTGCAGAAGGCCGGCACGGGCTACACGCTGAAGGCCACTTCCGGCTCGCTCCCGGAGGCGACGAGCAGCACGTTCGCCATCACCCCGGCGGCGGCGGCGCGGCTGGCCTACGTGACGGGGCCGGGTGCGAGCACGGCGGGTGAGGCCATCTCCCCGGCGGTGCAGGTGGAGCTGCTGGACGCGTATGGCAACCGGGCTGCCTCCACCGCGACGGTGGCCGTGGCGCTGGGGGCCAACCCGGGCAGCACGATGCTGCATGGCACGCTCTCGGTGGCCGCGGTGGCGGGCCTTGCGACGTTCTCCAACCTGTCCATCAACGTGGCGGCTCTGGACTACACCCTGGTGGTGACGTCCGGGCAGCTGGAGTCCGTGGCGAGTGTCACGTTCGACGTGGCGTCCGCGGCGGCGGCGGCACTGGCCTTCACCGCTCAGCCGTCCAACGCGGTGGCGGGCGAAGCGCTGGCCCCGGCCGTCGAAGTCACCATCCGTGATGCGTTCGGCAACACGGTGCCGTCCACGGACAACGTGACGCTGGCGCTGGAGGGCGGCGCGGGTGCGGTGCTCGGTGGCACCGTGACCGTCGCGGCCGTCAATGGCGTGGCCCGCTTCTCCGCGGTCCACGTGCAGAAGGCCGGCACGGGTTACACGCTGAAGGCCACTTCTGGTTCGCTCCCGGAGGCGACGAGCAGCACGTTCGCCATCTCCGCGGCGGCAGCGGCGAAGCTGGTCGTCACCCGCGAGCCGTCCAACGGCACCGCGGGTGCGGCCCTGAACCCGGGCATGCGCGTGTCCATCCTGGACGGGTTCGACAACCTCACGGCCTCCACGGCGAGCGTCACGGTGGCGCTGGCCACCAACCCCGCGGGCGGTGTGCTGCTGGGGACGGTGACGGAGTCGGCCGTGGCGGGCGTGGCCACCTTCGGCGCGGTGCGCCTGGAGAAGGCGGGCACGGGCTACTCGCTGCGCGCCACGGCGGACGGGCTGTCCGACGCGACGAGCGCCTCGTTCGACATCGCTCCGGCGGCGGCGGCCTCGCTGGCCTTCAGCAGCCAGCCCACGAATGGCGTCGCGGGGCAGTCCCTGGCGGCCTTCGAGGTGACGCTGTCCGACGCGTACGGCAACGTGGCGAACTCCAGCGCCTCGGTGACGCTGGCGCTGGGCGCCAACCCCGGCGGCGGTACGCTGGGCGGCACCGTGACGGTGGCCGCGGTGGCGGGCGTGGCTCGCTTCACCGCGGTGAACATCCAGAAGGCCGCGGCGGGCTACACGCTGCGCGCCACGTCGGGCGCCCTGCCGGCGGCGGAGAGCGGTGCGTTCGACATCGTCCACGCGGCTCCGGCCTCGCTGGCCTTCCTCCAGCAGCCGAGCAACATCGCGGCGGGTGACCCCATCACCCCGGCAGTGCAGGTGGCGGCCTCGGATGCGTTCGGCAACCGGACCACCAACACCTCCGGCAATGTGAGCCTCGCGCTGGGTGCCAACCCGGGTGGAGGCTCGCTGACGGGCACCACCTCGGTGGCGCTCTCCAATGGCGTGGCGACCTTCGCGGGCCTGTCAGTCACCCAGGCGGGCACCGGCTACACGCTGTCGGCGACCCTGGGCGCCGTGCCCGCGGCGACGAGCAACACGTTCAACGTGGCGTCGGCGGTGACGAGCCTCGCGTTCCTGACGAACCCGGGGAGCGTCACGGCGGGCAACGACTTCAGCCCCGTCGTGCAGGTGGAGCTCCGCGACTCGCTGGGCAACCGGGCGTCCTCGAGCGCCACGGTGACGCTGCGGCTGGCCAACAACCCGACGGGGGCCTCGCTGTCGGGCACGGTGTCGCGCAACGCGGTCAACGGCCTGGTGCAGTTCACCGGCCTGGGCGTGCGCAAGGCGGGCACGGGCTATACGCTGGAGGCGGCCGTGGGCAGCCTGACGGCGGCCAGCACCGCGTTCAACGTGACGGCCGGGGCCATGGCCCAGCTGGGGGTGACGACGCAGCCTCCGGCGACGGTGGTGGCCGGTGCGCCCATGAGCACCATCATCGTGGAGGCGCAGGACGCGTACGGCAACCGGGTGTCGAGCTTCGGCTCGGCGGGTGAGACGGTGTCCGCCGCGGTGGACCCCGACAACAACCCGCACGGCGCGTCGGTGGGCGGCACCCGCGAGGTGGACTCCGTCAACGGCGTGGCCACCTTCCCGGGGCTGTCGCTGGACAAGGTGGGCGACACGGAGATGGTGTTCGTGGCGTACAACGCCGCGTTCACCGCGCTGTACGTCGTCTACTCGCGGCCCGTCACCGTCACTCCGGCGGCGGCGTCCGCGATTGCCTTCGCCCCGGTGGCGGCGACGACGCCGGCGGGCTCGGCGATGGGCCCGGCGGTACAGGTGCGGGTGACGGACCGGTTCGGCAACGCGACGAGCGGCAGCGGTGACGTGACGCTGGCGCTGGGCGCGAACCCCGGCGGTGACACGCTGCGCGGCACGCTGACGGCGGCGGTGTCGGGTGGCGTGGCGACCTTCCCGGACCTGGTGCTGCAGAAGGCCGGGCAGGGCTACACGCTGAAGGCCCGGCTGGGCGCGCTGACGCCCGCGACGAGCGCTCCGTTCGCCATCGTCGGCGGCGCGCCCACGCGCGTGGAGTTCTCCGCGCAGCCGCGCTCGACGCCCAATGGGCTGCCGCTGAACGCGGTGGCGGTGCGCCTGGTGGACGCGTTCGGCAACACGGCGACGTCGCAGGCGGCCGTCTCGCTGGCGCTGGGCAACGCGAATGGCGCGGTGCTCGGTGGCACGGTGACGGTGGCGGCGCAGTCCGGTGTGGCGCGCTTCACGGACCTCACGGTGGACCGCTCCGGCCAGGGCTACGTGCTGGCGGCGTCGGCGGCCTCGCTGGTGGGTGCCGATTCCAGCGCGTTCGACGTGTACGGCGCGACGCTGGCGTACACGGACCCGGCGGGCGGGCGCATCCGGCTGATGCGCAATCCGGCCTCCACGAACACGCAGCTGGTGCTGGACGTGGTGGCCGCCGAGGACCTGAGCGGCTACGGCGTGGGCTTCAACCTGCCGGTGGACGCGACGAAGGTGCGGCTGGCGGCGCAGGGTGCCATCACCGCGGGTGCCATCCTGTCGGCGGGCGCGTCGGTGCCGGCGGTGGCGGCGGTGCTGCCGTCGAGTGGTCCGATGGCGGGAGTGCTGACCAGCGGCCTCAGCCAGAAGGCCGCCGGCTCGGGTGCGGTGACGACGGACACGGCCATTCCCACGGGCAGCGTCCTGTACCAGCTCAAGCTGGAGCTAGCGCCGGGCGCCGAGTCGGGCGTGGTGTTCGACGGTGCCAACCTGGGCGGGCGCTTCAAGGGCCTGCTGCGCAACAAGCTGGGGGATGACGTGGTCGGCAGCAGCGGCTTCGGCATCGGCCGGCTGGAGATTGCCGCCGACCCCGGCTTCCAGAAGACGGCGTCGCGGTAGCACGACGCACGGAAGGTCAGCGCCTCACCGGGAGTTGCCGGTGAGGCGCTTCTCGGGCCCCGCTCGGGTGGCATGAGCCATCTGGGTGGGGCCCGGGTGTTTCTAGGGTGTGCCCCTCCCAGCGGATGCCGCTGGCGCGGGCTCCACGTAGCGGGCCCGAGGGCGCAAGAGGTGGCCCTGCTCGCGCTGCTCCAGCACGTGAGCCACCCAGCCCGCCGCACGTCCCACCGCGAAGAGTGTGGCCGCGCTCCCCGGTGGCAGGCCCAGTGCTTCCGCCAGCATGACGAGCCCCAGGTCCACCGACGGAGGCGGATGCCCCGCCTCGCGCATCACCGCCTGCACCGCGCTCGCCACCCGGACGCGGGGAGACTCCGGCCGCACCGACAGTGCCGCCTCCAGTATCGGCGGCGTCCTCGGGTCTCCATCGGGGTACAGCGTGTGTCCGAAGCCCGGCACCGACTCGCCGCGCCGCAGCCGCTCGTACACCACCTCCGCCGCACGCTCAGGCCTGCCCACCTCCGCCAGCAGTGCCTCCACCCTGTCACACGCCCCGCCGTGCTTCGGCCCGGACAGTGCCGCCAGCGCCGCGCTCACGCACGCGTACAGGTCCGCGCCCGAAGACGCCGTCACCCGCGCGGTGAAGGTGGATGCGTTCAGCTCATGGTCCGCCAGCAGCACCAGCGCCCGGTTGATCGACTCCGGCGCGCGCTTCACGCCCGTGCTCCACGCCGTCGCGAGGGACGCCGCCACCGTCTCCTCCTTCAGCGCCCTCGCCACCCGGCCCGGCGCCGAAGCCACGCACACCCATGCCGCCAGTTGGCGCAACAGCCGCCGCGCTCGCGCCTTCTCCCCCTCGGGCGGCGCCGCGAAGCGCACCGGGTCTCTCGCTCCCAGCAGCGGCACCAGCGCCGCCAGCGCCGCCACCGGAGGCGTGCCCTTCGGCAGCAGCCGCGTCAGCTCCGACGGCGGGAAGGCCAGCTCCGGCGCCGGCCACCGTGCCGCATGGGCCGGCAACGTCCCCGACCACAGCAGCTCCGCCACGTCCTCGAAGCCGCGCCCCTCCACCGCCAGCGCCACCGCCGAGTGCCCCCGGTACACCAGGTCTTCGCCGCCTATCTGTGACACCGACGAGTCGATGACCGGCTCGCCCCACCGCAGCGCCCCCGAGGCCACCGCCGCGTGCCCCGCCCGCGCGTCGTGCCGTGCCTTCAGCCGCTCCAGGTCCGCGCGCACATAGCGGTTCTCCTTCGTCCCCCGCTCGGGCACGCAGCGCACGAGCCCCCGGCTCACGTACGTGTAGAGCGTCGCCCGCTTCACCCCCAGCAGCGCCGCTGCCGCCGCCGCCGGCAGCAGCTCCTCCTCACGTTGATGGTCGAATCGAGATTGAGAGCGACCGCCCTTGCGCCTACTCATGTCTCACACGCCTCCACGGCGCCCATTGTCGACTCGACTGGATACGTTGTCGACACGTGCGCGCCCGTGGCCCGGGCCACCCCGGCCCGGCGCGTGGAGAGGAGCCCTGTCATGCAGGTGGACTTCGGACGCACGTCTTCCGACTACGCCAGACACCGCGCCGGCTTCCCGGACGCCTTCTTCGAGCGGCTCGCCCGCGAGGGACTCCTCCGGCCCGGCGTGCGCGCGGTGGACGTGGGCACGGGCACCGGCACCATCGCCCGGGGACTGGCGCGCAAGGGCTGCACCGTCACCGCGCTCGACGTGTCCGCGCCCATGCTGGAGTCCGCGCGAGGGCTCGCCACCGAGGCGGGCCTGCGCATCGACTTCCACCAGGCTCCCGCCGAGCGCACCGGCCTGCCGTCGGAGGCGTACGACCTCGTCGTCGCCGGGCAGTGCTGGCACTGGTTCGACCGTCCCTCCGCCGCGCGCGAGGCCGCACGGCTGCTCGTTCCGGGCGGGCGGCTCGTCATCGCCCACAACGACTGGCTGGCCCCCGCTGGCAGCGTCGTCGAGGCCACCGAGTCCCTCATCGACGCCTTCAACCCCGGCCCGCCGCCGACGTACCTGTCCTACGGCCAGGGCATCGGCCTCTACCCGCAGTGGTTCCGCGACGTCGCCGACGCGGGCTTCACCCAGCTGGAGTCCTTCACCTTCGATGTGACGGTGCCCTACACCCACGAGTCCTGGCGGGGCCGCATCCGCGCCAACGCCCGGGTGGGCGCGTCCCTCCCGGCCTCCGCGGTGGCGCGCTTCGACACCACCTTCGCGGCCCTGCTCGCCGAGCGCTTCCCGCAGGAGCCCCTGTCCATTCCCCACCGCATCTTCGCCCTGATGGCGACGCGTCCCTGAGATACGCGCCGTCCACAGCAAGGAGCCCACGCCATGTCCTCCCACCCGCACGTCGTCCATGAGCTGGAAGTCCCCTGGAACGAAGTCACGCACGGCCCGACGGTGTCCTACCGCCGCAAGCAGCTCGGCGCCGCCGCGAAGGGCCGCAAGCTGGGGTGCAGCATGATGGAGCTGCCTCCCGGCAAGCACGCGTGGCCGCGCCACTTCCACACGGCCAACGAGGAGGCGTACTTCATCCTCTCCGGCACCGGCCGGTTGCGCATCGGCGAGGACACCGTCGCGGTGAAGGCGGGTGACTACGTGGCGCTGCCCATCGGCCCCGAGGGCGCGCACCAGCTCGTGAATGACGGCACGGAGGTACTGCGCTACCTCGCGTTCTCCACCATGGTGGAGCCGGACATCACCGTGTATCCGGACTCGAAGAAGGTGGTTCTCTTCGCGGGCGCGGCCCCGGGAGGCGACAAGGCGGCGCGCACGCTGTCCGCCATCCTGCCCCTGTCGGCCGAAGTGGACTACTGGAGTGGCGAGGAGCGATAGGCTGCCGGGCCGCGGGATTTCCTCGTTCCTGCCCTGGATGCAGAAACACAAGGTAGGGTCTGGTGCACCCTACCCAAGATGTCCTAGCCTCTGTCCTTGGCAGAGAGGGGGGACACCCAGATGTCTGGCGCACCCAAGTCGTTCGTCATTCGCGACCCCATCCACGGTTATGTCCGCATCGCGTCACACGAGCGCGTCATCGTGGACCATCCCATCACGCAGCGGTTGCGCCACGTCCTCCAGACAGGGCTCGCGCACCTGGTCTTCCCCGAGGCCAGGACTTCGCGGTTCGTCCACAGCCTGGGCGCAATGCACTTGGCGTCACGCTTCCTCGTTGCGAGCCTCGAAAACGCAGAAGCAGCAGTCGCGGATGCACTCTTCGAGGAAGTCGAGGGGCTCGATGCCTTCCGGCATATCAAGCCCGCGGACATGGATTCGCTCCTGGCTCCCCTCTCAGGGGAGGGCGGGCTCCTGGCGTCACGCGCGGCATTTCCGGGCCAACGCTTCGCCGAAGAAGAGCGCAAGCGGCGCCGCGTGCTCGCGTTCGCGGAGGCAGGGCTGCGCCTCGCGGCTCTTTTTCACGATCTTGGCCACCTCCCCTTCAGTCACGACCTGGAGTTCGCGCTGGACGCCTTCGCGCAGAACGCGAAACGGCAGGCGTCTCCGGGGGAGTCGCTACACATGGGAGTCAAGGCGCTGCTGGAGAGTGGCCTCCCTGCGCACGAAGCCATCGGCCACCAGTTGGCGAAGCTGGTGCTGGACAACCTCGTCGATCCGCAGACCGGCCCGGGCGTCCGCGCGGTCTACCAACTCGCTCGCGACATTCTCGACATGCAGCCGCCGTACGAACAGAAGGTCCTGCCAAAGGCCAACGTGTTGCACTGGCTGCATTCTCTCGTCGATGGCGAGGTGGACGCGGACAGAGGGGACTACCTGCTGCGCGATGGGAGGGCGCTGGGCTTCGAGTTCGCGGCCTATGACCTGGAGCGGCTGGTCGGAAATCTCGTCCTTGTCAGGGACTCCAACCTCGGCTTCACGACGGCGATACGCGAGGCGGGCCTGAGCGCGCTCGAAACGTTCTTCCTGTCACGGAGCAATCTGGCAATGGTGCGCCACCACAAGAACGCACAGGCCGGAGCCGCCTTTCGCTACGCATCTCTCGAAGTCTTGAAGCGGCCAGCAGGCCTGGAGCTGGTCAACGCCATTGGAGCCATCTTCGCCGCAAGAGTGAAGGACGATGAAGGCGTTCGCGCGGCACTCAATCAGTTCGCTACATTCGACGATGCCTTCTGGTGGCAGGCACTCCGCGAGCTGCGCCGCTCCGCGAGCGAGCCCCTGCTGGTCGCCAGCCTCGACCTGGTGCTCAACCGCTCGGCCACCCTTCGAAGTCTGTGGAAGCGGAAGGGCAACGTCGCTCGTGAGAAGGTCCTGCGGCTCAATCAGCTCCTGGAGGACCCGGATGCCAAGGAGCGGGTCGGTGCCACCATGAACAGGCTTGCCGGACGCGGCGTGCTGCTCCTGCGCCACAAGTTCACCCCGTTCAAGACCTTCAAGCGTGAAACCCGGCCCGAGGGTGTTTCCCCCGATGACGACAGCCTCGTTCTCATCCGGACGGAGCGGGGCCTGCAACCTGCCGCGAGTCTTTCATCCATCATCCGTGGCCTTCGGGAAGCCTGGAAGGAGGAGCCACACCTGCACGCGTTCGTGCTCGCGAGCAACCACACGCTGGATGCGGACGGCGTGCTGGATGAGTTCCTTCGTACGTGAAGTGCAGGGCCTTCCAGCAGCGAGAAGTTGCAGCGCCCGTCAGTGCACGGAATGCCTCCGGTGCCGCTAGACGCGATGGAATCGAGGCACTACCGTTATTTCGTTCGCGACCTCAGGAGACTGCTCGTGTTCGACGCATATCGCTTCTTCGAGCCACTGAACGGCCGGTCCTTCACCGAGGTGCGTGATCTGCTGCGGGCTGTCGCGGAGGTTCGAGTGCGGTTCCTCGCAGACCTGCCCTCTGATTTCGATGTGACGGAGTTGCTGGAACTGGCGCGCCGGAACCGGTGGCTCACCGAGGATGCCGAAGGCCGGCTGCACTTCCAGGTCGCGGCCCCCACGAAGTCCCGGAAGATGGAACCCGCGTTCTCTTCGTAGGCCTCGAACCTCAGCGGCTTCGTGCTGACAGAGGATGACGCCTGCACGACCGCGTCTGCTCGTCCGCGCGTATGCTGCCGGGCCGAATGGCCTTCCCCCTCGACCTGCTCGCCCGGGAGCGACTCCTCAAGGACCGCGACGCCGCCGCCGAGGTGGTGGGGCGCGAGGAGCCTCCCCACGTCTCGCTGCTGCGCCTGTGTGACGCGGGCCTGCTCGAGGGCGGCCTCAGTGTGGCCTACGGCGTCCGCCCCGATGAGCTGGTAGGCCCGCTCACCACCGCCATGGGCGGCGCCGCCCGTCGCTTCAAGGTGGTGGATGTGCGCGAGCGCCCCATGCTCGAGCTGCATGTCCTCGCCGGGGACGTCTCCGAGCGCTGGGAGGTGGAGGACCTCTCCGCCCTCGTCCACAACCTCAACGGCCTCTACCGCGACGCTCCCGACGTGCGCGCGGTCGCCGAGCTGGGGGAGTGGGAGGACGCCCTCCAGCTCTGGTGCGTGGACAAGCGCGTCCTGCCGCGCCTGCTGCGCCAGCCCTTCTTCGCCCCCCGGAATGTCAGGGCCCTGACCGCCGCGAAGGAGTGATGTTCAGCGGACGACCCCGGCCAAAGGGCAATCGCCCTGGAGGGCAGGAGGACGTGGTACCCCCTCGCGCGCAACTTTGCAGGTGCGGTGGAACGCAATGCGTTGCACCGAGGGGGCCGGGCATGCAAGGCGTTGTCTTTCACGAGCTGCGAGGCTACGCCGAGACTCGGCTGGGGCCTCACGGCTGGGACTCCCTGCTGGAGCAGGCGGGCCTGCCTCGACGCATCTACCTGGCGTTCCGCGACTACCCGGACGCGGAGGTGCTCTCGCTGGTGGACGCGGCGTCGCGGATGACGGGCAGGCCGAGGCAGCGCGTCCTGGAGGAGCTGGGCGAGCGGCTCGGGCCGAGCCTCCTGCGCACGTATGGCGTCCTCGTCGAGCCGCAGTGGACGGTGCTCGACATGGTGGAGCACATGGAGCGGCTGCACCAGCAGGTGCGCCGGGACTCGCGGCTCCGCGCGCCGAGCATCGTCTGCCAGCGCGTGCGGCGCGACCTGGTGCAGGTGACCTACTCCTCGCCCCGGAAGCTGTGTGGCCTGGGCATCGGCACCATCCGCGGGCTGGCCCGGCACCTGGGCCAGCCGGTGGTGGTGAGCGAGCGCCGGTGCATGCACCAGGGCGCCCCCACCTGCGAGCTGGAGGTCAGCCAGCTTTCTTGAGGAGGACGGGCCCCCGACTCGCGGTGCACCGGGGTTCTGGGGCACCATGGAGGCCCCATGCGCTTCGCTCCCCTCTTCGTGCTCGTACTCCTCACGGCGGTCCCCGCGCTGGCGGAGCTGGACTCCTTCGGACAGGGGACGGGCCGGGACGGCCCCCTCTCCGTCACGCAGGCCCAGCTCGTCGTCAACGTCGCCGTGCCGGTGTCGACGGACACGCCGGCCGGGAGCAGGGTGGTGCGTGTGGCGCAGCTCGGCGGGCTGAAGGCCCAGGCGCTGGTGCTCATCCACCAGAGCAGCGGCTTCCCCGCGACGACGGCCTCGGGCGGCTCCACCGCGGTGATTCCGGACGCGGTGGGACGCTGGGAGCTGGCGCGCGTGTCGTCCGTGAGCACCACGCCCACCCTGTTGCGGCTCACCGCGCCCCTGGTGAACAGCTACTCCGTGCCGGGCGCGCAGGTGGTGGCCGTGCCCGAGTACACCGACGTCGACCTGCCCACCGGGACGTCCCTCGTCGCGCCCCCGTGGGACGGCAAGAGCGGCGGCATCGTCGCGTTCCTGGCCACGGGCCGGGTGAGGAACGACGGCGTCGTCAGCGCGGACGGCGCGGGCTTCCGAGGGGGCGCCTTCGAAGACCACGTCGCCGGCCCCACCGGGTGTACCGGGCTGGACCCGCAGCCCGCGCAGGGGGGCTCCCTCAAGGGGGAGGGCGTGGTGGTGAGCCGCTTCGGCACGGCCTCGGGACGTGGCCACCTGGTCAACGGCGGTGGTGGGGCCAACTGCCACAACGGCGGCGGCGGTGGGGGTGGGCACGGCAACGCGGGCGGTGTCGGCGGGCGCACCGCCTCGGACGTGGACAGCAGCCGGGCCGAGGGCGGGCTCGGGGGCGCGCACATGAAGTATGCGCTCGTGGACCAGGCCCTCTTCGGTGGCGGCGGCGGCGCGGGGGAGGGCAACAACAACAGCGGGACCGGCGGTGGCGCGGGCGGAGGGCTCGTGCTCGTGCGGGCCGACCGGGTGTCGGGCGTCGGCCGCATCTCCGCGGATGGCGTCTCGGTCGCCCCCACTCCGGGGGGCGATGGCGCGGGCGGCGGAGGGGCGGGCGGTGCCGTCATCGTGCGCACCGCCGGGGACATGGACTGCGGCAGCGTGACGGCGCGAGGCGGCGCGGGCGGCAGCGTGACGGACGCCCTCCGCCAGCTCGGCCCGGGCGGAGGCGGCAGTGGCGGCTCCGTGCTGGTGCATGGGGCGGACCTGGACTGCCCGATTGACGTGACGGGTGGGGCCGCCGGGACGACGGCGTTCGACGGCACCGTGCACGGCGCGGGGGCTGGGGGCGCGGGTGTGACTCGGGAGTATGAAGTGCCCTACCGGTCGCCGGCGGCGCCCTCGGTCGTCACTCCCGCGAGTGGGGCGGTGGGTGTGTCCGCCCGGCCGAGCTTCGCGGGGGCGGCGGACCCGGGCGTGCGCATCATCATCTCCGTCGACGACGTGGAGGTCGTCCAGCTCACCGCGGGGTCGGACGGCACGTTCTCCGGGAGCTACCCCGGGCTGCGAGACCCCCTGACCACGGGCGAGCACCGGGTGACGACGGTGGCGGAGTCACTGGGCGCGTACAGCGTGCGCTCGACCGAGACGACGTTCAGCGTCGCCGCCACGCTGGAGGACGGCGGGGTGCTGGTGCCGCCCATCCTCGTGATTCCAGCGGACGGTGAGGCCATCGGCCCCACGCCGCTGTTCGCGGGTGTGGCTCCCAACGGCGTCACGGTGGGCGTGGAGGTGGACGACGGGCCGGATATCCCCGTCCCCGTGGATACCTTCGGCCGCTTCCGCTACCAGGTGCCCGCAGACAGCCCGCTGACGCCGGGCCCGCACCGCGTCAACGTCCACGCCCACACCGAGACGGGCGAGAGCGGGCCCTTCTCCCAGTACACGCGCTTCGAGGTGCTGGACGTGGACGCGGGCTCCGGCGAGGTGGATGCGGGCACGGAGGTCCCGGATGCGGGAGACGACGCGGGCACGGAGACGTCCGACGCGGGCACGGAGACGCCCGACGCAGGCACGGGGACGTCCGATGCCGGCACGGGCACGTCCGACGCGGGTGTCCGCGAGGTGCCGGTGATGGTGGTGCCCGCCGAGGGCGAGGTGGTGGACTCCACGCCGCTGTTCGCCGGCGTCGCCGCGCCCGGTGCGTCTGTGTCGCTCGCGGTGGACGGTGCCGAGGTGGCCATCGCGGTTGCCGATGCGACGGGCGCCTTCCGTCACCCGGTGCCGGCCGACCAGGCCCTGTCCCTGGGCGCGCACAGCGTCACGGCGCAGGAGCGTGGAAGCGTCACAGGCGCGGCGGCGGGGCCCGTGTCTCCGGCCACCGGCTTCGTGGTGCGCGGCCCCGCGGCGCTCGACGTGGGCTGCGGGTGCGGCGCGGCTCCGGCGGGTGTGGCGGGAGTCTGGGCGCTGGTGGCACTGGCCGCCGCGGCGAGACGGCGCAGGCGGTAGCAACAGGGACACGACGTGGGCCGGCGCCTTCTCCAGGGAAGGCCGCCGGCCCGGTGACACGGGTGCTGTTATTCGTCGCCGCCCAGCAGGGAGCCCAGGCCGACGCCGCCCAGCACGCTGCCCTCGTCGCGCGCGCCACCGGGACGCGCGGCGGAGAGGATGCGGCCCGCGAGCCGGCTGAAGGGCAGCGACTGGAGCCACACCTTGCCCGGCCCGCGCAGGGTGGCGAAGAAGAGGCCCTCACCGCCGAAGAAGGCCGTCTTGATGCCACTCACCATCTGGATGTCGTAGTCCACCGTCGGCGTGAAGGCGACGATGCAGCCGGTGTCCACGCGCAGCAATTCTCCGGGGCCCAGCGTCCGCTCGTGCAGCGTGCCGCCCGCGTGGATGAAGGCGAGCCCGTCACCCTGGAGCCGCTGCATGATGAAGCCCTCGCCGCCGAACAGGCCGGTGCCCAGCTTCTTCTGGAAGGCGATGCCCAGTGACACGCCCTTGGCCGCCGCGAGGAAGCTGTCCTTCTGCGCAATCAGCTCGCCGCCCAGTTTGCCCAGCTCCACCGGGATGATTTTGCCGGGGTAGGGCGCGGCGAAGGCCACCTTGCGCTTGCCCCTGCCGGCGCGATTGAGGAACACGGTGGTGAAGAGGGACTCGCCCGTCAGCAGCCGCTTGCCCGCGCCGAGCAGCGAGCCGAGGAAGCCGCTCTTCTTCTCCGAGCCGTCACCGAAGATGGTCTCCATCTCGATGCCGTCTTCCATGTACATGAGGGTGCCAGCCTCGGCCACCGCTGCTTCCTGCGGGTCCAGCTCAATCTCGACGAACTGCAGGTCTTCGCCGTAGATGTGGAAGTCCACCTCGTGCATCTGCGCCATGGACACGCTCCTTCGTCAAGGGACGGCGCACCATAGCCGCCGACCGCGTCACCGGGTTCTCCAGCCTTGAAGTTCGTGAGCCGGGCGGTGCTCAGTCCGGAGGGCGTGCGGGCGTGCTGTCGCCCGCGGGAAGCTCCACGTCGGTGCCGCCCTCCGGACGGAGGACCAGCCGGCGCAGCGTCCACACCCGTGGCGTGTAGGCCACCTGGGCCTGGAGCACGCCGTGGCCTCGCGGGCCCTGCACGTCCAGGTCGAAGTCCACCAGCCCCGCCTCCGGCGTGGTGCCGTGCGCGCGCAGCGTGAGCGTGCTGATGGTCAGCGGCGCGCCCAGCAGCTCCGTGGCGCGCGGTGATGCCTCCGCCGTGCGCAGGGCGAGCCGGTGGACGTCGTCCCGCCGCAACTCCTGCTCCATGCCCCGGTAGATGGAGCGCAGCGCCCAGGCCACACCCCCGGAGAAGCACCCGAGTCCGCCGAGCACCAGGGCACCGGCGAAGAGCCAGCTCGTCCAGGCGCTGTCACGGCGGAGGCGGGGCATGCGCGACTCTCCATATCGCGTGAGATGGGCAGGCAGGCAGGTTGCCGGGCGAGGGACGGAGGCAGCCGTTATGTTCCGCCTTCCCGAGTGGTGCGTGTCAACCCCTGGTGGAGGTGCCTGTCCGTGGCGGAGCTGTCCAAAGGCGCGGAGTCCGTAACGGAGCGCTCTCCAGGCGCGGAGTCCGTAACAACGGAGCGCTCTCCAGGCGCGGAGCGGAGGACGAGGCGGCGGCCGCGCCCCGGGATGATGCTGCGGTGGTTGGTGTCCCTGGGCGGCATCCTCACCCTCTTCGGCGGCCTGCACGCGTACATCGCCACGCGGCTGTTCGTGAGCCCCCAGTGGCCCGCGCCGTGGAGCGTGTTGGGGCCGGTGCTGGTGGCGCTGCTCTTCGTGTCGCTGCCCGTGGGGATGTTCCTGTCGCGGCGCGAGCCCACGCCGTGGACCCGGGCGCTCCAGTGGACGGCGTACGTGTGGCTGGGCGCCTTCGGCATCATCCTGAGCGCGGTGGTGGCCGCGGACCTCATCGGCCTGGTGCTGCAATGGACGGGCGTGGTGGAGGACTCGCTGGCGCTCGCCCGGGGCCGCGCGCTGGCGGTGGTGGGCGTGTCGCTGCCCGCGGTGGTGTACGCGTTCGTCACCGCGCGCGGCCTGGCGCGGGTGGAGCGGGTGACGGTGCCGGTGGCCGGGTTGGGGGCGGGGCTGCACGGGCTGAAGGTGGTGCAGATTTCGGACATCCACATCGGCCCCACGCTGGACGGGCGCTGGCTGCGGCGCGTGGTGGAGCAGGTGAACGCGCTGAAGCCAGACATCGTCGCGGTGACGGGCGACCTGGTGGACGGCCACGTGGAGGCGCTGCGCGACGAGGTGCAGCCGCTGGCCGAGCTGCGCGCTGCCCTCGGCGTCTTCTACGTGACGGGCAATCACGAGTACTACCACGGAGGCCCCGCGTGGGCGGCGGAGGTGGCCCGGCTGCGGCTCACCGTCCTCCAGAACGAGCACCGCGTGGTGGAGCGCGACGGTGCGAGGCTCACCGTGGCCGGCGTGACGGACCACGATGCGGGCCACATCGTTCCCGCCCACGCCAGCCGCCCGGACGTGGCGTTCGCGGGGGCTCCGGAGGGTGTGCCGCGCCTGTTGTTGGCGCACCAACCCCGCACGGCGCTCCACGTGGCCCAGGCGGGCGTGGCGGTGGACCTCCAGCTCTCCGGGCACACGCACGGCGGGCAGATGTTCCCCTTCATGTTCTTCGTGAAGCTCCAGCAACCCGTCATCAGCGGACTGGCCACCATCGCCGGCGTGCGCGTCTACACCCACCGGGGCACCGGCTACTGGGGCCCGCCGCTGCGCCTGGGCCCCTCGCCCGAAATCGCGGAGCTCACCCTCGTCACCGCGGTGTGAGACTTTGAGAGTCCTTCCGGCGCGGTGCCTGCCGGGCGCCCGCATGGATGGTCGCTGTCCGGTGAGTGTGGGCCTACCCATTCGGGTATGGGTTTACCCGTAGCCGGGTTGCATCTGCGTGGGGCCACTCCGTGCCCCTGTACCTGAGGGCGCATTCCCCTAGAATCCGCGGCCTGCGCAGCGGTGAGGGGTCTTCTCGGTGGATCAGACAACGTTGAACAAGCTTCTCTCGGTGGGCGTGCAGAACGGCGCCTCGGACATCCACTTCCGCCCGGGAGACCCTCCCATCTACCGCGTCAACGGCGTGCTGCGGCCGCTGAAGATGGAGAAGCTGGTTCCGGACCAGACGAAGCAGGTGGCGATGCACATCATCCCCGACCAGCTCGTGAAGGCGCAGATTGATTCGCTGCAGGAGCTGGACACGTCGTACAGCGTGCAGGGCGTGGCGCGCTTCCGCGTGAATATCTACCGGCAGCGCGGCTCGCTGGCGTGCATCCTGCGCATCATCCCGGACGAGATTCCCAACATCGACACGCTGGGGCTGCCGCAGGTCTTGAAGAAGATTGCGAGCAATGACCGCGGGCTGGTGCTGGTGACGGGGGCGACGGGCTCGGGGAAGAGCTCCACGCTCGCGGCGATGATTGACCACATCAATCGCAACGAGAGCCTGCACATCCTCACCATCGAGGACCCCATCGAGTTCATCTACAAGAACATCAAGTCCTCCATCTCCCAGCGGGAGATTGGACCGGACACGGAGAGCTTCGCCCGCGCGCTGCGCTCGGCGCTGCGGCAGGACCCGGATGTGATTCTGGTGGGCGAGATGCGCGACATGGAGACCATCGACATCGCGCTCAAGGCGTCGGAGACGGGCCACCTGGTGTTGTCCACGGTGCACACCACGGACGCGTCGCGCACCATCAACCGCCTGGTGTCCGTGTTCCCCTCGGAGGAGCAGGCCATGGTGCGCATGCGCCTGGCGGACTGCCTCAAGGCCACCATCTCCCAGCGGCTCTTGCCCCGGGCCACGGGCAAGGGGCGCACGGTGGCGCTGGAAATCATGACGCAGACGATGACCGTGGAGCAGTACATCCGCGAGGACCGCGCCAACGAGCTGAAGGACGTCATCGAGAAGGGCCGCGACATGTTCGGCATGCAGTCCTTCGACCAGCACCTGACGCGGCTCTACCGCGACGGCATCATCACCCTGGAGATTGCGCAGGGCGCGGCCTCGAACCCCGCCGACTTCCAGCGCGCGCTCGAGTTCGATTGAGCCACGGGCCCTGGGGCCCGCTGCTTCCCGAGACAGCGAGAATTTTGTGGGTCAACTGCACTCCAGTGCAGGCGGTCAGTGGTCATTCTTGACACACTGAACAGGCATTCATAATCCGGTGGGCCCGGGGCGTGGCCGATGTGGGTTCACCGGGGTCTTCTCCGCCGGTTTGCGCTAGGATTGAAGTAAAGGTTGATATTTCCGCTATTGCTGGTTACTCTGCGGGTGTGTCCCACGCCCCCGCCCCCCGCTCCAGCCGTTTGCAGTCCGTTCCCGCTCCCAGCCTGAGGGAGGTTGGCGCGCTGCGTCTGACGCCCAGGGCAGGCAGGTCCGGCTCGAGGCTCCGGGTGATGCTGGTGTCCGAAGCCCCGCTGATGCGGTTGGCCATCGGCCGGGAGCTGGCGCCGGGGTTCGAGTTGATCCACGCGTTGGGCACCGCGTCGGCGGACCGGCGGCTGGACGCGGGCGCCGCGCCAGACGCGCTCGTCGTGGACCTGGACACCGCGGAGCGCACCGGGGTGCCGGCCTTCCTGGTGCGGCTGGTGGAGCGGGGCTTCGTGGGCCCGCGCGTCCTGGTGTCGACGCACTTCCAGCCCGAGCCGGCGGCGGCGTACAGCGCCTCGTGCCTCACCCACTTCGCCCTGGCGCGCCCGTGGCGTCCCGGCTCGCTCCGCGAGTTGATGGAGTCCGTGCTGGGCGTGGCCAGCCTGCGCGCGGCGGCGGGCATCCGCTGAGGGTTCCGCGGTGAGCCGCGCGCCTTCGTTCCCGGACCGGTGGGTGGACGCGGGAGAGGCGCGGTGAGCCGAGTGCCTTCGTTCCTGGACCGCTGCATGGACGCGGGTCATGGCCTGCTGACGGGCGTGGCGAGCGCGGCACTTGGCGTGGTGCGCGGCGTGGGCGTGGTGCTGGGCTCGCTGGCGGAGGGCACGGTGTACTGCGTGCGCGGGCGTCCTCGCGAGGGCCTGCCCCTGCTGCGGCGCGGGCTGACGCGTGTGGCGCAACTGCCGGCGGACCTGGTGTTGATGCTCGGCGGGCGCGTGGTGAGCGCGGTGCAGGTGCTGACCGGGCTCGAGCCGCCGGGGCGGCGTCTCACGGAGGAGGAGGTGGCGCGGCTGCGCCCCATCTTCGGCGAGAGCCTGGCTTACGCGCGGGTGAGGCTGAAGGAGGGACGGCTGGGGTTGTTGGGCGTGTCCCGCCGGGCCTTCGCGCACGGCGACACCGTCTTCGTCCCCGGGCGCGGACCTCCGGAGCTCGGGTTGCTGGTGCATGAGTTGACGCACGTGTGGCAGCACCAGCACGGCGGCACCGCGTATCTCAGCGCCGCGCTCGCCGGTCAGTGGTGGGGGGACGGCTACAACTGGCGCAAGGCCGTGGGACAGGCGCTGCGCTGGGCCCAACTGAACCCCGAGCAGCAGGCGCAGTTCATCGAAGACGCCGCGCTGGCGGGCCTCATTCCTCCGAGCATTCCCCTGCCTCCGCGCGCGAAGCTGAAGGGGTGGACGGAGGCCGCGCTGCCGCTGCTGGACGAGGCGCTCGTGTGTCTCCAGGCGGGCCGCGGCGCGCCCTGAGCGTCAAGGGGCCGCCGTGGCCTCGGCGATGCAGTGGGCAGCCTCGGTGGCATCGCAGCCATTGAGGCCCGCGCCCCACGCGGCGTTGGCCTCCAGTAGTGCCCAGCCCCGGCCCTCCACGAGCGCCGCGTCCAGTACACAGGTGCGCGGCAGCGGCGCCTCACGTGCGACGGCCGAGAGGAACGCCTCGGCGTCCGTTATGGAGCCCTTGCCCTCGTACACCGCGCACGTGCGCACGCGCCCGTCCAGCACCCAGCCCCGGGCCTCCGCACGCAGGGAGACGACTTCCGACGACAGCACCGGTGTCTCCGGCGCCAGCCCCCGGCACTCCTCCGCGAGCGCCTCTGGCCCTGGCCACACCGCGGCGCGGAACACCTTGGGTACCAGCGGCTTGATGAAGCGGGGGAAGGCTTCCGAGGCCGCCACTTCCAGCGTGGCGCCGTGCATCTCGCGCTTCACGAACGACGCGTTCACCTTCAGTAGCAGGTCATCCGGCGGAGACACGAGCGACAGGCCCAGCTTCTGCGCCAGCACCAGGCAGAAGGTGTCGTTGCCGTAGAGGCGCACTCGCGCGCGGTCCACGTCGGGTGGGCTCCAGAAGCGCCCGAGCCTCAGCACCGTGCCGCTTCCCGCCTCCCACGCGCGCGCGACGGCGTCGCGCTCCGCGTCTGCCTTGTCGGGAATGAGCAGGGTGAGCCCGTGGAACATGCCGGGAGCCTATATACAACCCCTCGCGATTCCGGAGGGCCCTCCAACCCCGGCCCCCATTCGAGGTGACAAGCACATGCAAGACCAGACGCGCCGCAACCTCCTGCTCGCGCTCGTGTTCCTGGCCGGCTGCGCCGCTTCCCGGGTGCAGTGGATTCCCCCCGCGGACGCCCAGGCGGGAGCAGGCACCCCGCGCTGGGACTACCACTGCATGCAGCCTCAATGGGGGCCCGGCGAGTCAGCGATTGCAGCCACCACCGCGCAGCTCAAGCTCCTGGGCCAGCAGGGGTGGGAGCTCGTCACGGTCGACGCGAGGGCCTACTGCCTCAAGCGCCCCCTGCGCTGAGCGCACGCTCGTGGGTCACAGCTTCGGCGGGGCCACCGGGTCGTGCTCGGAGAGGAGCCGGGCCACGCGGGCCTCGTCGATGCGCGTGCCGAGCTGCTCCATCTCGTGCTGGTCCCTCACCGTCTTCGACAGGCTGAAGGTGGAGCCCACGGTGAAGAGGAGCCCCATGGCCAGGAAGGACTTCACCCAGATGTCCACGGGCAGGTTCCAGATGCCCACCGCCGTAACGCCGACGGACAGGACGAAGGACAGCCAGGTCTGGGCGACCCAGGCGGTGCTGTGGGGAACGACGACCTTCGGCGTGGCGCGGGACATGGTGCTTCCTCCTCGGGGCGAGCCGTGCTCGCTGACAGGAGGAACAATGCATCGTCGCTTCGTAAAGCGCATGGAACTAGTCCATACGCCATTGATAACCTCTGGTGAATGATTCAGCTCCAGCGGCTCGAGGGCTTCTACCGCGTGGCGCGCGCGGAAGGGTACGCACGCGCGGCGCGCTCATTCCCGTATCCGATAACGCAACCCGGGGTGCACCAGCAGGTGAAACGCCTGGAGGATGAAGTCGGCGTGCCCCTCTTCGAGCGCGTGGGCAAGGACCGCGTGGTGCTCACACCAGAGGGCCGCGCGCTCTACGCGCACGTGGCCCCCTTCCTGGAAGCGCTCGACACCGTGGTGCAGTCACTGCGCAAGGGCGAGGTGGGCGGCACGCTGCGCGTCCACGCCTCCGGCCACGTGCTGCGCTACCTGCTGCCGGCGTGGCTGCGGCGGCTCCAGGCGAAGCGGCCGGACATCGAGGTGGCCCTCTTCGAGTCCAAGGTGCCCGCGCTGGACGTGCTGCGCTCGGGGGACACGGATCTGGTGGTGGACCACCTGCCGGAGGTGCCCGACGACGTGGAGTCGCGCGAGGTGGGGCGCACGCATCCGTTCCTCGTGCTGCCCATGCACCACCCACAAGCGAAGAGCGCGCAGGTGAAGCTGGCGCAGCTCAAGGACGACGCCTTTATTGCCTACAGCACGGACAGGCACCTGCGTGAATTGCAGCTCGCGGAACTGGCGCGGGCCGGCGTGAAGCCGAAGCGGCTGCACCAGGCGGACTCGTCGGAGACGATTCTCGGCTTCGTCGCGGCGGGGCTGGGCTACTCGCTGCTGGCGTCGCTCTTGCCTGGCGGCCCGCGCGAGGCGGGCGTGGTGGCGCGGCCGCTGCCCGGCGCGGGCTCGGGCGTCATCCACGCTGCGTGGCGCAAGTCAGCCACCCGCAGCCCGCTCCTCCAGGCCGCGCTGGCGCTGGCACCCAAGCCGTAGCGTCCATCCCCTCAACGCCAACGGGGCCCCGCGTCCGTCCGAAAGGACGGAACCCGGAGCCCCGTGGGCTTTCCTCAGTGCCGCGCGGAAGCTCAGCCGCGGTGCTGGTGGATGGACATGATGGGGTAGTTCATCGAGCTGATGGTGATGCGCTGCGAGCCGTCTGAGTTCACGTTGTTGGAGCCGATGAACTGGGGCTTGCCGTCCTTCCAGCCCGCGAACATCACCACGTGCTGGCCGCCCGGCGTCTTCATGGACACCACGTCACCGGGCTTCGCGTCCTTCAGGTCCACGCGCTTGAAGTCCGGGTCCTTGTCCAGCTTGGCCTGCAGGCCCATCACGGAGTTGTCGTGCTGCGCGTTGGTGATGAGGCCGGCCTGCTCCAGGCACGCGGAGACGAAGTTGGCGCAGTTGACGTTGTTGGGGACCCAGTCCTCCATGTCGCTGCCGACGCCGTTCTTCTCCAGCTTCAGCGAGCCCGCGTTCTTGTTCAGGTGCGACTTCGCGATGTCGAAGGCGCTGCCGGTGGGGGCGTTGCCACCGTTGGTGCCCGTGGCCTGCGAGCCCTGCGTGCCGTTGGTGCCGGAGCTGCCCGAGGAGGAGCCCGGCTTCGAGCCCGGCTTGCCGCCCTTCGAAGGCTCGAAGCTGTCCTTGGAGCCGGGGATGTTCAGGCTCTTGCCGGTATAGATGAGGTCCGCGTTCTTGATCTGCGGGTTCGCCTTCATCAGCGCGCTGACGCTGGTGTTGTAGCGCTTGGCGATGCCGGAGAGGGTGTCGCCCGACTGGATGCGGTAGCTCATGGGGGGCTCCGAAGAACTGAGGTGACGCCGGGGGGCATCACGGGTGGGACTTGCCATGATTCTCGGGGCCTGAGATTCGAAGTTGCGTACTCCCTGCGTTTTTCACCTACAGCCCTGGCGGGCCGTGCCTCCCAGTGTGGGGCTCTCCCGGGAGGAGCCAATCATCCCTACCGTGGGCCCATGAGCGAGTCCTTCCGGAGGCTGAACCTGGACTGGGTGCTGCCCTCGCTGGCGGTGGGGGGGCGCTTCCCCATCGAGGCGGCGGAGCACCTCGCGCGCAAGCTCGGCATCCGCTACGTGGTGGACGTGCGGGTGGAGGCGCGCGACGACGAGCGTGTGCTGCGCGAGCACGGCATCACCCTGCTGCACCTGCCCACGGAGGACATGCGCGCCATCCGCCGCGACATGATTGACGACGGCGTCGAGTGGGTGACGCAGCGCCTGGCGCAGGGCCACAAGGTCTACATCCACTGTGAGCACGGCGTGGGGCGCAGCGCGCTGCTGGCGCTGTGCTGCATGGTGGCGCTGGGGCACCCACCGCTGGAGGCGCTGACGCTGGCGAAGCGGCAGCGCTGGCAGGTGGCCCCCAGCTCCGCGCAACTGCGCACCTTCATGGCGTGGTCGGAGGACTGGCGCTCGCGGCACGAGGTGTCATGGCAGGTGCCCGAGCTCCAGGCCCTCACCGCCGTCGCCTACAGCCACCTGAGCAACCCGCCGCCCGCCGACGACAACGACGACTGACTCACCCGGGCGTCGGGTGGGGCGCTCGCGGCAACCGCACGGTGAAGGTGGTGCCCTCATCCGGCAGGGACGTCACGGTGATGGCGCCGCCATGCGCGCGGACAATCTGGTCGACGATGTACAGCCCCAGCCCCACGCTGCGGCTACGCGAGTCGCGGTTGCCGCCGCGCTGCATCGGCTGGAAGAGGCGGGCTTGCAGCTCGGCGGGAATGGGGGTGCCGGTGTTGTGCACCTCGAGCACCACGTCGTGCGGCTCGCCCCGCGTCGTCACGCCCACCGGGCTGCCCGCGGGGCTGTAGGCGAGCGCGTTGCCCAGCAGGTTGCCCACGAGCTGCGCGAGCCGGTCCCCGTCCCACGCGCCCTGGCCGTCTCCGTGCTGCTCCACCCGCAGCTCGCGCTCGGGATGGGACACCTGGATTTCGTCCAGCACCTGCCGGGTGAAGGCATGGAAGTCCAGGGGCCCCGGCCGCATGGGAATCCCGCCGCCCAGCCGGGCCTGGGTGAAGTCGAGCAGGTCTCGGATGAGCCGGTTGGCGCGCTCGGCGGAGGAGAGGATGCGGCCCAGCGGCTGGCGCAGCCGCTCGTCCAGGTCCGTGCGCCGCAGCTGCGTCGTGGTGGACAGGAGGATGGCGCTGATGGGGTTGCGCAAATCATGCGAGACGATGCCGATGAGCTGCTGCTCGAAGCCGGCGCGCTGACGCGCCTCCTGCTCCAGCTTCCGGCGCTGGGTGATGTCCCGGAAGAAGACGACGGAGGCGATGATGTTTCCCCGCGCGTCACGGGCGGGCCCGTAGTGCGCCTCCACCACGCCCTGGCTGCCGTCCCCGAAGATGTAGTTGAGCTCCTCGCCGTGGGCCTCCATGCCCCGCAGTCCGCGGATGAGCGGGTAGTCCTCGGTGGCGATGGGCGTGCCGTCGGGCCGGAGGATGGGCCACTGGTGGTAGTCCGCGGGCTGGGTGGTGGCGTGGGCCGGGTGACGGAGCTCGGCCTCGATGCGCTTGTTGGCGAGCACGACGCGGCCGGACGCATCCGCGATGGCCACCGCCATGGGGGCGTTCTCCAGTACCGCGCGCAGGCGGGCCCGCTCCTCCTCCATCTCCCGCCGGGCCAGCACCTGGGCCGTCACGTCCACCGCCTGGATGAAGATGCCGTCCACGGCCCGGTCCGGGGCGCGGGTGGGCTGGAAGACGAAATTGAGGAAGCGCTCTTCCAGGCGCCCGGTGCCCGCGCGGTCCAGGCGGACCACGAGCTCGTCGGCGATGAAGGGCTCCCCGGTGGCGTACACGCGGTCCAGCACCTCGATGAAGCCCTGCGCCGCGATTTCCGGCAGCACGTCGTGCACGGGCCTTCCCACCACGGCTGCGCGGCCGACCAGCTGGAGGTATTCCGCGTTGGCGTAGTCGTAGATGTGGCCCGGGCCCCGCAGCACGGCCATGGCGGCAGGGGCGTGCTCCATGAGGGCGTGCAGGTCCGTGCGCACGCGCACGGTCCGCTGGAGCGTCAGCAACTCGATGCGGTCCTGCTCGCCGCGCCGGGTGAGGCGCACCACCTCGGTCATGTCCTCCACCTGGTGGATGAGGTAGCGCACCTGTCCGTCTTCGGAGAGGACGGGAGTGTTGACGGGGCTCCAGTGGCGCTCCTCGAAGCCGCCGCCGGGCCGGGGGATGTCGTACTTCTGCACGGCCATGACGTCCGGGGCCCGGGTGGCCAGCGCGTGCTCCAGCGAGGCGCGCAGGTTGCGGGTGCCGGTGGCCTGTGCGTCCTCGGGGTTGTCCGGGAACAGGTCGAAGAGGCCCCGGCCGAGGACGTCCTCGCGGCGCGTCATCGTCGCGCGGAGGTAGGCGTCCGTGACGGCGAGGATGGTGAAGGCCGCGTCCGGCGCGAGGACGAGGTAGAGGCCCGGGCTCTTCTCGAAGAGACGCTGGAAGTCGACGACGGGCACCGGGGCTCCGGAAGGACGCCTGCGTTGCGGGGAGGAGACAAGTCTACGCCAAGAGACTTGAACAGGATGGGTGGGTCCGCGCATGGTGCCGGGGTGAGCACCATTCCCCATCCCGACTTCACGGCCGCGCGCTTCGCCCAGTGTCCGGACGCGCGCTTCCAGCCGGCGCCCGCGGACGGCGTCCTGCCGGAGGGCTTCTTCTCCACCACCAACCTCCCCACCTACGTGCGCGTGGGCGGCGCCTGGCGCATGCCGCGCGAGCCTCGCATGGACTGCGCGCTCGTGCTGGACGCACAGGGAGAGTTGTGGGCGCGCGAGGGCCGGCGCGTGCGCGCGGGCGAGCGCGTGGTGGTGGGCCACGCGGAGGACGGCAGCCAGGGCGTGTACGTGAACATGGCCTACCTCACCGAGGGTGGTGAGGGAGAGTTCAAGTTCATGACGAGCGAGGTGTCGCGCGAGAAGCCCATCGACTACGGGCACATGGCGCGGCTCCTGGTGGAGGAGCGCGAGCGCGGTGGCTACCCGGTGTGGGTGACGGGGCCGGCGCTGGTGCACTCGCGGGCGCGCGCGGACATGACGTGGTTCATCGCCAACGGCTTCGTGGGCGCGCTCCTGGCGGGCAACGCGGTGGCGGTGCATGACATCGAGGCGTCCATCTTCGGCACCACGCTGGGCATGAGCGGCTCGGGCGAGGCCACGTCCGGCGGGCATGGCCTGCACATGCGCGCCATCAACAAGGTGCGCGCGGCGGGCTCGATTGCGAAGGCGGTGGAGTCAGGGGTGATTACCAACGGCATCATGCACGCGTGCGTGGTGCACAAGGTTCCGTTCGTGTTGACGGGCTCCATCCGCGACGACGGGCCGCTGCCGGATGTCGTCACCGACAACCTGGCCGCGCAGGACGCCATGCGCCGTCACGCGGTGAAGGCCACCATGTCGGTGCTGATTGCCACCGCGCTGCACGCCATCGCCACCGGCAACATGTTGCCGGCCTTCGTGGTGGAGAAGGACGGCTCCCTGCGCGAGCTGCCCACCATCTGCGTGGACTCGTCCGAGTTCGTGGTGAGCAAGCTGAAGGACCGTGGCACGCACCAGGCCTTCGGCGTGGTGACGAACGCGCAGGACTTCATGCACATCCTGCGGCTGTACGTGGAGCGCGAGCTGACGGCGCGGGGCTCGGCGCCGAAGGCGGGCTGAGCAGGGCGCCCGGCGCGGTCCTCAGTTGCAGGACCGCGCGCCCACGGGCTGGCAGGTGCCGTCCACGCAGGTGCCGGAGAAGTGGCAGGCCTCCGCGTCCTCGCACGGCTCGCCCAGGCGCACGGTGCGGATGCACGTCTGGGTGGTGGAGGAGCAGATGAGGCCCGCGGAGCAGAACCGCTCCGCGCAGGGCTCACCCAGGCGGGGATTGGGCCGGCACGTGCCCCGCACGCCCTCCTGGGGCTTCGCGCCGGGGCAGTCCATGCTGTCCTCGCACTCGAAGGCGTTGCGGCACGCCGCGCCCGCCGTGAGCTTCGGGCGGCAGCTGCCGGACCCGCCCTCCTCCGCGTCGCAGAACAGCTCGTCACGGCACTCCTGGGTGCCGAAGCGGCCGAAGCTGGGGGCTTCACAGGGCGCGCCCTCGCCCCGGGGCTTCTGGCAGCGGCCGTCGCGGCAGTACAGGGACCAGCCGCACTGGTCGAACCGGAAGTCTTCACACGCCCCACCCTCGGTGCTCACGCGTCTGCACGTGCCGACGGCGTAGGAGTCACACCACAGGCCCTGGCCGCAGACGCCCACCGCCTCACCGTTCACCCCTCCGCAGGGCGTCCCCTCGCCACCGGGCGTGAGGCACTTGCCTCTGGTGAGGACGGTGCCCGGCGCGCACCCGTCGAACGCGGTGACGGGCTCCGCGGGGGTGCCTCGCCTGCACACGCCGCCACAGCTGGTGACCGTGGCATCGCAGTATGCGCCGTCCCTGCACTCGGTGCTCCACTGGCAGGCTCCGCCGTCGGTGACCTGGCCCTGGAGGAAGCGGCACCGCGTGTCGTACTCCATGCCCCGGTCCTGCATGGGCAGGCTCATGGGCGCTTCGTCACAGCTGCCCTCCCGGAGGAGCTGGATGCACTGTCCGGCCACCTCGGGGCTGTAGTGGATGCGGCCCGACTCGAGCGCCTCGTCGTACCGGGTGCCGAGCCCGGACAGGCTGGGGTAGCCATGGGTGAGCTGCTGCTCGCGACAGCGCGCCGCGTCCTCCATGAGCCCGCAGCGGATGAACCGCTCGCAGAGGGCCTCGGCGGCCTTCTCGTTGAAGTCCGCCCGCTCCACGGGTTCCGCCGGGACGTCCGGGTCGATGCGCTCCGTCCCACCACACGCCGCCAGTCCTGCCCACATCACCGCCAGTACCGCCCGCCATCCGTGCGTCACGCGTCTGCTCCCGGGTCCCAGGGAAACGGTCCGGCGCCGTCCCTGGGGGCATACGGACGCTGTCCCCCATCCTGGCTGACTCAGTGTGAAGGAGCAGGTGGCGCCACCACGTCGGCGAGGGGCCGCCGGGCCTCGCCGCGCAGCCGCTGCATCAGCACGTAGAGGCCGGGGATGAAGACGAAGTTCACCACCGTGGACACGAGCATCCCGCCGAACACCGCCGTGCCCAGCGAGTTGCGAGACGCCGCGCCCGCGCCCGACGCCGTCATCAGCGGCACCACGCCGAGGAGGAACGCAATCGACGTCATCAGGATGGGACGCAGGCGCACCTCGGCTGCCTCCACCACCGCGTCGACGACATTCCTCCCGCTCTCGCGAAGCTGCTCCGCGAACTCCACGATGAGGATGGCGTTCTTGCTGGCGAGGCCCACCAGCATGACGAGTCCCACCTGACAGAACACGTCATTGGCGTACCCGCGCAGCAACTGGAGTCCCAGCGCGCCCATGATGGCCAGCGGCACTGAGAGGATGATGACCAGCGGCAGGGTGAAGCTCTCGTACTGCGCCGCGAGCACCAGGAAGACGAAGAGCAGGCCCAGGCCGAAGATGACCATCGTCTGCCCGCCGCTCTGCTTCTGCTCCAGGCTGATGCCCGTCCACTCCGTGCTCATGCCCAGGGGCAGGTGCTGCGCGGCGAGGGCCTCCATCGCCTCCATCGCCTGACCGGAGGACACGCCCGGCGCCGCCTGGCCGTTGATTTCCACCGCGCGGAAGAGGTTGTAGTGGCGGATGACCTGCGCGGACACCGTGGGCTCCACCTTCACCAGTGACTCCAGCGGAATCATGTCCCCGCTGTCGCTGCGCACGTAGAAGGCGCCGATGTCCTGCGGGCTGTCGCGGAACTGCTGCTCGGCCTGCACATAGACGCGGTACGCGCGGTTCGCGTAGTTGAAGTCGTTGACGTACTGGCTGCCCATGTAGACCTGCATGGTGCCGAAAATCTGCTCGATGGGGACACCCAGGGCCTTGGCCTTCTGCCGGTCCACCTCCACGTCGAGCAGCGGCGTGTCGGCGTTGAAGCCGGTGAAGACACCGCGCAACTGGCTGTCCTCGTTGCCCCTGGCCATGAGCGTCTGCACGGCGGAGGCAAGCTGGTCCAGCGAGCTGGTGCCGGCCGTGTCCTCGACGACGAACTGGAAGCCGCCCACGGTGCCCACGCCGCGGATGGCCGGAGGCTGGAAGGGCATCACCCGCGCCCCGCCGATGCGGCCGAGCGGCGCGCGCAGTCGCTCCACCAGCGCGGCCACCGACTGGTCCTTCCCCCGCCGTTCCTCCCACGGCTTCAGCGCGGCGAAGATGTTGGCCATGTTGGGGCCGGTGCCCTGGGGAGAGAATCCGCCGTTGGCGAAGATGACGCGCACCTCCGGCTGGTCCTTCAGCACCGCCTCCACCTCCGCCATCACCTTCTCCGTCTGGGCGAGCGACGTGCCCTCCGGCCCCTGCACGGAGACGATGATGTAGCCCTGGTCCTCGTCGGGGATGAAGCCCGTGGGCGTCGCCTTGAACAGCGCCACCGTGGCGCCGATGCACAGCAGGAATGCGCCCAGGATGATGAGCGGATGCTTCAGCAGCCGGCGCAGGCCGCGGCCGTACACGGCTCGCGTCGCGTCCAGTGTTTTGTCCACCCAGCGGAAGAAGACCCACTTCTCACCCTGCTGGTGCCTGAGCATCCGCGCGGACAGCGCGGGCGTGAGCGTCAGGGCGCAGAAGGTGGAGAGGGCCACCGACGCGGTGATGGTCAGTGCGAACTGGCGGTAGATGGCGCCGGTGGTGCCGGGGAAGAGGGCCACCGGGACGAACACCGCCACCAGCACGATGGAGATGGCGATGACCGCGCCGGCCACCTCCTTCATGCCTTCTCGCGCGGCCTGCATGGGCGTCAGGTGCCGCTCCACCATCAACCGCTCGATGTTCTCGATGACGACGATGGCGTCGTCCACCACCAGGCCCGTGGCCAGGGTGAGGCCGAAGAGGGTGAGGGTGTTGATGGAGAAGCCCATCAACTGGACGAAGGCGAAGGTGCCCACCAGCGAGACGGGGAGGGTGAAGGCGGTGATGAGCACGCTGCGCCAGCCGTGAAGGAACAGGAAGATGACGAGGATGACGAGCGCAATCGCCTCCACCAGCGACCGGAGCACCTCGTGGATGGTGGCACGCACTGCGAGCGTGGTGTCGGTGCCCGTCTGGAATTGCATGCCCGGGGGAAATTGCTGAGAGAGCTTCGCCAGCTCCGCGAAGACGCCGTCACGCACGTCGAGCGCGTTGGCGGTGGGCAACTGGAAGATGGCGAGGCCAACGGCCGCCTTGCCGCCGAAGCGCAGCAGGGAGCTGTAGTTCTCCGCGCCCATCTCCACGCGGCCCACGTCCTTCACGCGCACGCTCTTGCCGTCGTTCTGGCGCATGAGGACGATGTCGCCGAACTCCTCGGGCTCCACGAGCCGGCCCCGCGCCCGCACCGCGAGCTGGTAGGGCTGGTCCTCGTTGGAGGGCGGCTGGCCCACCTGTCCTGCGGCCACCTGGAGGTTCTGTTCCTGGAGGGCGCGTGTGACGTCCTGCGGGGTGAGCTTGCGGCGTGCCAGCTCCGTGGGGTCCAGCCACAGGCGCATGGAGAACTTGCGCTCACCGAAGATGCGCACCTCGCCCACGCCACGCACGCGCTTGATGGCGTCCTTGAGATTCACGTCGGCGTAGTTGCTGAGGAACTTCGCGTCGTAGCGCTCATCCGGGCTGAACAGGGCCACCGACATCAGAATCTGGCTGGAGGCCTTGTTGATGACGATGCCCGACTGGTTCACCTGCGAGGGCAGGCGGGCGGAGGCGCGGCTGACGCGGTTCTGCACGTCCACCGCCGCCACCTCGATGTCACGCGAGGCCTCGAAGGTGATGATGATGGTGCTGGTGCCATCGTTGCTACTGGTGGAGGTGATGTAGCGCATGCCCTCCACGCCGTTGAGCTCCTGCTCCAGTGGGATGGTGACGGCGCTCTCCACCACCTCGGCACTGGCACCCACGTAGGTGCTGCTGACCGTCACCTGCGGCGGTGCCAGGTCCGGATACTGGGCGATGGGCAGCGAGGGAATGGCAACGAGTCCCACCAGCGTCAGCAGGATGGAGCAGACGATGGCGAAGACGGGCCGGCGGATGAAGAAGTCGACGAACATGGCGAGCTGTTCCTCCGCTCAGCGGCTGCTACCGAAGGGAGTGCCGCCAGCCGAGGCCTCGGCGCGCGGAGCGGCCTTCACCTTCACGGGAGTGCCGTCACGCAGTGCCTGCATGGAGGAGATGGCGACGAGGTCTCCCGCTTCCAGCCCCTTCTCCACGACGTAGGCCATCTCACCCAGTGCACCGAGGGTGATGGGACGGCGCTCCACTGCCGTCTTGCCGTCCTTCTCCTGCACCACCAGCGCGAAGGGCTGGCCGCTCTGGCGCACCACCGCGAGCGCCGGAATCTGCAGGGCATCCCTGACGGAGTAGACCATGCGCGCACGCACCATCTCGTTGGGGCGCAGGCCCCCCGTGTTGCGGAAGGCGGCCTTCACCTCCACCAACTGGGTGCGCGGGTCGGCCTGCGGCGCGACGAAGAAGACGGTGCTGGTGAGCAGCACCTTCCCCTTCGCGTCGAGGATTTCCACCGCCGTGTCGGGCTTGAGCGAGCGGGCGCGCGAGGAGGGCACCGACACGCTCACCTCGAGCACATCCGCCTGCGCCACGCTGGTCAGCGGCGTGGTGGCGTTGACGAAGTCACCCAGCCGCACCAGCACGTCACCCACGGTGCCGGCGAAGGGCGCGCGCACCACGTTGAACTGCAACTGCACCTGGCGCTGCGTCACCTGTGCGGCGGAGGAGCGCGACGCGGCGTCGGCGGCCTCCACCTGGGCGCGGGCGGCCTCCAGTTCCTGCGCGCTCGCGAGGCCCTCCTTGTTGAGCGCCTCCGTGCGGGCCAGGGTGCGGCGGGACAGTTCCAGATTGACCTTGGTGGAGCTGAGCTGGGCCTGTGCGCTGTCGAGCGCGGCCGTGTCCTCGCGCGCATCCACTTCCACCAGGGGTGTGCCGGTCTCCACCTGCTGGCCTGGGCGCACGTGGATGCGGCGCACGTAGCCGCCCACCTGTGGCAGCACCGTGACGCTCTGCCGCGACAGCAGCGAGCCGAGGTACTCGCCGGTGTCCCGCACCTCGCGAGGGGCCAGCGACACCACGTCGATTTCACGAGGTGGCGGCGCGGCCGGGGCTGGCTTCTGCCCGGAGCATCCCGCCACCGCCATCATCACCGCCATGCTCCACACCGTCTTCATCAGCGTCTCCTGAGGGCGCACCCGCTTGGTCGGTCGCACCGGGCTTCCGCACACCGTCTTCATCCGTGTCTCCAGGGGCGCGCCCGCTTCACCAGTCGCACCGGGCCTCCGTCAGGAATGCGTCCAGGCGTGCCTGGACGGACTCGAACTCACGCAGCACCAGCGTCAGCTCCGCCTGGCGCAGGGCCGACGCGCTCTGCACCAGCTCCAGGCTGCTGCCGCGGCCCACTTCAAAGGCGCGTCGTGTCAGCCGGTCGGTGCGCTCCGCGAGGTCGCGTGACTCGCTCGCCGTCTTCACCAGGGCCTCGGCTACATCGACGCCGCGTCGGGCCTGGGCCACTTCCAATTCCACGTCGCGGCGGGCGCTCTCCAGCGCCGCGGCCGCCTGCGTCTCCACGCCCGCCCGCTCGCGCACCAGCCCCTCGCGCCCGCCGCCCTCCCAGAGGGGCACCGACAGCACGGCGGCGACATTCCAGGTCGCGAAGTGGCCGAGGCCCGGGGACGTGGTGAGGCCGTAGAGGGTGCTGGAAACGCCCAGCGTGGGCAGGTAGCCCGCGGCCGCCTGACGCTTGCTCTCCCGTGCTGACTCCACCTGCGCCTTCGCCGCCACCAGGTCCGGTCGAGAGTCCAGGCCGTCCAGCGCGGAGCATTCCTTGCGCGTCTGGTCCACCAGTCCCTGGAGGTTGAAGGCCGGGTCCACGCCCATCGCCTGGCCGAAGCCGAGCGCGAAGCCCAGGGCCTCACGCGCCTGGCGCAGTTGCTCGTCTCCCGCGACGAGAGCGCCGCGCGCCACCGCCACGTCCTGATTCACGCGCACCACGTCCAGTTGGTTGCCCGCGCCCAGCTCGAAGCTGCGCTGGGTGAGCGCCGCGCGCTCCAACGCCTGGCGCAGATTCACGCGGTTGATTTCCGCCGCGCGCTCGGCGGCCACCGTCGCCACCAGCGTTCTTGCCAGCCCCAGCGTGAGGCGGCGGCGTACGTCCTGGAGGCTCGCCACCGCGCTCTTCTCCGCGGCCCTGGTGGAGGACAGGCCCCGCCACGCGCTCAGGTCCACCACCGACTGAGTCAGCGTCGCGGTGAGGGTGCCCACGGGCGTTGTGGCGGTGCGGCCGTCACCCGCGGCCCCCGGGTTCACCCCCGAGGGGACGTCCGGATTGAGCAGGTCATGCGCCACGCCGGCCTGTGCGCGCGCATTGGGCAGCAGTGACGACAGGGCCTGGCGCCAGCGGCCACTGGCGCGCTCCACTCCGGCCTCCGCGCCGCGCAGGTCCGTGGAGCGCTCGCGCACGAGGGCGAGCGCCTCGTCCCAGGTCTTCACCCACCGGGGAGCGGGCGGGACAGGGGTGAGCATCGCGTCTTCGACCTTCGGCTGGACGATGGCCGAGGGGAGGTCGGAGGACGTCGGCTCGGACTGTACCGAGGTGACGGCGAGCGCCAGGAGGAGGACGGAAGGAGGTGCCATGTGCCGGACGTGGAGGAGGGAAGACAGTGACCGGGCCGAGTCACCGTGCACGCATCCCGAGGGAGCACCGAGCCCCCTCCGGGCGCAGAAACGTGAGGCGCGGTTCAGCTCCGCGGGGCCGCCGGCTTGAACACCGAGGCCTCGATGGGCGCGTCGTAGTGGGCGCTCTGGATGACCTTCTCGCCCTTCTTGCCGTCGGCCTCCCACTGCACGCGGTGGCTCAGCTTGATGCCGTCCACGTCGCGGTAGTCGGAGAAGAAGGCCGTCTTGTTGTACGCCTTGCCCTCGTGCGTTCCGGTGGAGGTGCGGCGCACCTCCAGGAACGACTGCTGGTCGATGAAGCGGACCTCCGTGTTGCCACCCCGGGTGAGGACCAGCCTGTGTGCGGGCGCGCCGTTCACCTGTTCCACGCCGTCCAGCTTCAGCGCCACGCCCTGAGCCTTCGGGTCCAGGAGGGCGTCATCGAAGGCCGCGTACTCGGCCATCGTCGCGCTCTTCTCCTTGTCCAGCCGCTGCGGCGCCGCAGAGCCCTCCACCATCCAGCCCTGCTGGCCGTCGAACACCTTGCTCGTCCGCGTGCCGTTCTTCTCCATGTCGTAGCGCACGAGGTTGGGACGCGCGCGCTGCACGGTGGTGGTGGTGACGGTCTCTCCGTCGCGGGTAACGGTGGTGACCTGGAAGGACTTCGCGGCCTTGAGCCGCTCCTTGCCGCCCACGGCCTTCAGGTGCTTGTCGACGAGCGTCTGGAGCGACAGCTGGCCCTGGTGGCACTCGGCGCCCTCGCCGGCGGCGGCGATGGCGGGGACGAACGTCAGACCGAGAGCGAGGAACGAGGAAACGAGGGACTTGCGCAGCATGGGGTGTGCCTCCGTTGTGGCGGGTGACGGGAGGCACAGTGCCCTCGGGAGGGGCGCGGCGCTGGAGTGTTCAGCCGGTGGGGACGGGCGTGCGGCGAACGGGCCCCCTCATGCGGCGAACGGGCTTCACCGCAGGTGCTGGAACTTCTCGCGGTGGCTGCGGGCCACGCGCAATTCGGCGCCGCCGGTGAGCACCACGACGAGGTCCCTGCGCCCTTCATTGCGCAGCTCGCGGATGCGCCGCGAGTTGACGATGGCCGAGCGGTGGATGCGCATGAAGCGCTCCGGGTCCAGGCGCGCCTCCAGGCTCTGCATCGTCTCGCGGTGGAGGTACGACTTCCCGCCCGCGTGAATCTGCACGTAGTAGTCGGCGGCCTCGATGTATTCGATTTCGTCCACGTCGAGGAACACCACGCGCCCCGTGTCGCGGATGGCGAGCCGGTGCACCCACGGCTCCGGCGCGGCGGCGGGCACGGGAGCAGGGCCCGGAGGCGGAGTGACTTCCCGGTCGCCGTAGGTGGAGAGCACGGACAACAGCCGCTGGCTCAAGTCGGACATGCGCGCCTGGCGAATCTGCGCCTTGGCGCGGCCCACGGCGTCGTGGAAGCGGTCGTCCCGGAAGGGCTTGAGGAGGTAGTCGAGCGCGTGGATGTCGAAGGCGCGCAGGGCGTAGCGGTCGTACGCGGTGACGAAGATGACGGCCGGCACTTCGCCAGGCCCGAGGTGGGCGAGGACCTCGAAGCCGTTGAGCTCGGGCATCTGTACGTCGAGCAGGACGAGGTCGGGCCGCTGCTCGCGGATGAGGCGCACGGCCTCCGGGCCGTTGCCGGCCTCGCCCACCACGCTGACCTCCGGGTCCGTGGCGAGCAGCAGGCGCAGGCCCTCGCGCGCCAGGGGCTCGTCATCCACGACGAGCGTGCGGATGCTGGCGGGCACGTTCATGACACGGGCACCTCCGCCGAGGCGGACTGGAAGGGCAATTCCAGGCGGGCACGCACGCCGCCTCCGGGGCGGTTCTCCAGCGTGAAGGCGTGGCGGTCTCCGTAGAGCTGATGCATGCGGGCGCGCACGTTGGCCACGCCGATGCAGCCGTCATGGGTGTCCCAGCCGGGTGCGAGCCCGGGGCCGTCGTCGAGCACCTCCAGCACCAGCCGCGCTCCCTCGCGCGAGGCGCGCAATTCCACGCGTCCGGCGCCGGAGCGCGCGGAGAGGCCGTGCTTGATGGCGTTCTCCACCAGCGGCTGGAGGATGAGGCTGGGTACGAGCGCGCCGAGCGTGGCGGGGTCGATGGCGCGGACCACCTGGAGCCGGTCCTGGAAGCGGGTCTGCTCGATGTCGAGGTAGCGCTCCAGGAAGTCGAGGTCCTCGTGGAAGGGGACGTGCTGCCGGCCGGTGTTGTTGAGGGCCATGCGCAGCAGCTCGCTCACGCCGGTGAGCATGCGGATGGAGCCGGCGGTGTCCTGCTTGCGCACGAGGACGGAGATGGCGTTGAGCGTGTTGAAGAGGAAGTGCGGGTGGAGCTGGGCGCGAAGGGCGTCGAGCTGGGCGTGGACCAGGCGCGTCTCGAGCTGCGACTGGGCCAGCTCTCCCTCGCGGTAGCGGCGGTGGTACTCCACCGCGTAGCCGACGGAGAGGATGCCGCCGTAGATGAGCAGGTCGGTGACGACGTACTTGCTCAGCATCATCGGCAGGATTTGAGGCAGGGGGTTGTCGATGTACCACTGCTCCCCACAGGCCTTGGAGACGGTGTGGACGAGGACCACGTGGGGGAGCATGAGCGCGAAGAACGTGGACACGTGGACCGCGAGGCTTCGGGGCCAGGCGCCACGCTCCAGTCGCCAGCGCCGTCCCAGCCAGAGGATGAGCGGGGTGGCGAAGGCCCAGTACTCCCAGGCCGGGACAATCATCATCAGGGCCCGGCTGAACGGATAGGTGGGGTCCTTGGCCTGGGCGTAGATGTAGTTCTGGCTCGCGCCGATGATGCCCGGCACGGCCCAGATGAGCAGGAGCGGCGGCAGGCGGCGCGCCCACTGGAGCAGCGCGGACGGCGCGGGCGCGGAGGACACCGGCCGCGGCGTCACGGCGGAGGACGGCAGGGCGGGAGAGGTGGTTTCCACGGCGGCCTGATTCTACGCCCGTGCCAGGGCCTCTTCCGAGCCGGTGCAGCCAAAGGGCTCTGGCGTGCAGCGAATGGGAATGCCTGCCTGCCCACCGAGCTGCATTCGTGCGAGCAGGGACGGTGGGCCCTCAAGCGTCAGCGCGAGGCTGGCCGGCCCGCTGACTGCCATACGTGCGCCGAGGCGGTGTGTCCCCGCCGGGAGCCTGTGTCAGCGCGAGGCCAGCCGGCCCTGGGTGTCGATGAAGAACGCGCCGTCACCCGCGACCACCTGCACGCCCTGACGCTCTTCCTCGATGAGCCGCACCGCTCCGGAGACGCTCCAGGCGCGCTCGGTGCCCAGCTCCAGCACGTGTCCGTCGGCGGTGCCCGCGTACCGCGAGGTCAGCACCGTGTACGTGGCGTCCGGGGGCAGCACCTTTGCGAGCAGGTCCAGGCGCTCCACGTACTCGGCGGCGCTCGCCTCTTCGGCGGGCGGCAAGGCCTGCCAGCTCACGCCGAGCACGGGTTCCAGGTGGAAGGCGGAGTCGAGCGAGACGATGCCCGCGTCCGTGGCGGCGAAGAGTCGCTCCCCGGCGACCTCCAGCGCGAGGCACGTGGTTCCCGGCAGCCCCTCTTCCGCGCCGAACACGTGCACCGGCGCTCCGTCCGGGGTGAGCACCTCCAGGCCCTCGGTGGTGCAGGCGACGAGGTGGCCCGCGAAGGGCTGCATCGCGTACACGGCGCCGGGCTGGGTGGCGGGAGAGGAGAGGGCGATGGCGGCGGCGATGGAGAGGGCGGAGAGCATCACCCCCGTCCTTCATTGCGAACCCCGGGCCAGCGCTCCTTCCCCAGGGAGGACGCGGAGATACCGGCGACGGGGTGTGCGCCCCAGGCCACAGGTGCGGCCGGGCGCCAGCGGTGACGGTTCGCGTCACCGGCTCATCCAGGACGCGCGTGCGGCCCGCACGGAATGAGGTGCTCCCGGCGACCGGCAGCCGCGGAAGGAAGCTTCATTCCGCGAGACCTCCGCCCGAAGGTGGGGCGGAAGGAAGCTTCATTCCGCGAGTGCCCCCGCCCGACGGTGGGTGGAGCGGAAGGAAGCTTCATTCCGCGAGTGCCCCCGCCCGACGGTGGGTGGAGCGGAAGGAAGCTTCATTCCGTGAGTCACCCCGCCCGAAAGTGGGTGGAGCGGAAGGAAGCTTCATTCCGCCCGCGAGACCTCCGCCCGAAGGGCAGCGGAAGGAAGCTTCATTCCACGAGTCCGCCGCCCGACGGGGACGGACGGCAGCGCCTTCCCGCGCTCCGAATCAGAACGACTCTTCCGGCACGTCCATCAGGTCCAACGTGCCCGCCTCCACCATGCGCGCGGCGTGCGCCAGGCCCGGGAGCACCTCGTGGCAGTACCAGCGCGCGCTGGCGAGCTTGCCCGCGTAGAAGGCCCTGTCACCGGGGTTGCTCTTCATCCGCTCCAGCGCCACCTGTGCGTGCCGCACCAGCAGCCAGCCGATGACCAACTCCGCCACGGACATCAGCACGCGGTTGCCCTGCAGGCCCACGTGGTAGAGCGACTCGCCCAGCTTCCCCATCAGCGTGCCGAGCATCGTCTCCACGTCCCCCAGCGCCCGGCCCAGCGCGGCGCGCTCGGCCTCCAGCTCCTTCCCGCCTCCGCCGCCCTCGGCCGTCTCCCGCACCTGCGCCAGCAGCCCCTGCAGCGTCGCCCCACCGTCCTTCGCCACCTTGCGCATCAACAAGTCGAGCGCCTGGATGTGCGTGGTGCCCTCGTAGAGCGTGTCGATCTTCTGGTCCCGGATGTACTGCTCCACCGGGTAGTCCGTCAGGAAGCCCGAGCCGCCGTGCACCTGGAGCGACAGCGCCAGCATCTCGTACGCCTTCTCCGAGCAATAGCCCTTCACCAGCGGCAGCAGCATGTCGTTGAGCGCGTCCAGCTCACCAGCCTCCGTGGCGCGGTGGCCGCCCTTCAACTCCACACCGTCCTGGATGGAGGCGGTGAAGAGGCACAGCGCGCGCATGCCCTCCGCGTGCGCCTTCTGCGCCATCAGCATGCGGCGCACGTCCGGGTGGCGGAAGATGGGCACGCGCGGCGCCTTCTTGTCCCGCGCCTGCATCAGGTCCGCGCCCTGGAGCCGGTCCTTCGCGAAGGCCAGCGCGCGCTCGTAGCCCGCGGACAGCGTGGCCATGGACTTCACGCCCACCGCCATGCGCGCCTGCTCGATGATGTAGAACATCTGCCGCATGCCGTCGTGGACCTCGCCCAGCAGCAGGCCGCGCGCGGGCTTCCCGTCGCCGAACGTCAGCTCGCAGGTGACGGAGCCCTTCAGCCCCATCTTCTTCTCCAGCTTGGTGCACACCACGCCGTTGAGCTCGCCCAGGCGGCCGTCCTCCTCCACCCAGTACTTGGGCACCACGAACAGCGACAGTCCCTTGGTGCCCGGCCCCGCGCCCTCCGGCCGCGCCAGCACCATGTGCAGGATGTTCTCGGACATGTCCGAGTCGCCGTTGGTGATGAAGCGCTTCACGCCTTCAATCTCCCAGACCTCGCCGCCCACGTGACGCGCCTTCGTGCGCGCGGCGCCCACGTCGCTGCCGGCGTCCGGCTCGGTGAGCACCATGCTGCCCTGCCAGCGGCGCTCCAGCATCAGCGGCAGGAAGCGCCGCTTCTGCGCGTCCGTCCCCAGCCGGTCGAGGATGCGCGCCAGCAGGTTGCCCAGCGTGTAGAAGGCCAGCGCCGCGTTGGCGCCCGCCAGCAGCTCGAAGGCGGCCCAGCCCAGAGACGGCGGCGCGCCCAGGCCACCCAGGTGCGGCGGCTGCTCCAGCAGGTGCATGCCCGCCTCGTAGAACGCGCCCATGGCGTTCTTCAGGCCCGGCGGCAGCGTCACCTTCCCGCCCTCCAGCTTCGGCGGGTTGTGCTCCGACTCGTCGAACGACGCCGCCAGCTCACCCGTACACAGCTGCGCGAATGTCTGGAGCATCTGCCGCGCGGCCGTCTCGTCCAGGTCGCCAAACGGAGCCCGGCCGAGCGAGCTGTTCCCGATGTCGAGGAACTCGAAGAGGTTGAACTCGATGTCGCGCAGGTTGGGGAGGTAGTGGCTCGCGGAGGTCATGGGCCGCGAAGCTAGCCGAGGTTGATTCGAGAGTCAGTCCTCGGGCGGGAGTCATGGTTCACCCATGGTGAAATCCAATTGCGAATATGAGTGAAGACTGTTTAGCCTCGAAAAGCCGTCATTCACGGCGGCGCATCGGCTCGTTGTCCGAGCCGCAAAAGGGGCCACTCATGACTCGTCGTCCTGTCGTGTCCGTCTTCCGTTCGTTGGCATTGCTGTTCGTGGTGGGTGCACCGCTGATGGCGTCCGCGCAGGTCTGTGACGAGAGCACGCGCACGGCGTATCAGAACGCGGTGGACTCAGGGGCCACGGAGTCGCAGCTGGAGGCCCAGTTCGGTCAGTGTCGCGGCACGGTGACGCAGAGCGTGGTGGCGACCACCACCAACTTCAACATCTTCTACGAGAAGATGAACAGCTGCGGCCTGCACCCCCAGCAGCGGCGGCCGGCGTGCGACGTGGAGATTCGCCAGAACTTCGGCTACGGCGCCTTCCCCGCGGGCAGCAACGAGAACGTGCTGTTCTGCTTCGACTGCGACCTGAACGGCACCTACGAGTACGCCGTCCCGGGCGCCGTGCACGTGACGAACAACATCTCGCCGCAGGGGCCGTCCTGGTACCACTCGGTCAACGCGGTGGCCACCAACACGCCGGCCACGTGCGCGTGGGGCAGCGGCCGCACCATCCGCATCCGCGCCATCCTGTCGTGGTCCGCGAAGCCGGCCTCGTGCGCGTCCAAGCCCATCTGGGGCAACTGGATTGACTTCCAGGCCCGAATGGACCCGTGAGCCTCTCGCTGACCTGAGGCACTGAAGCACGAAGGGCCTCAGGGGCATGTTCCCCGGAGGCCCTTGTTGTCTCGTCGAGCAGCCTTCGCTCAGGAGCCCTTGAGCTGCAGCGTGGGCACCGCGCCCTCGCCGAGCACCAGGTGCACCTGGCCGACCTTGGAGGCCAGGTCCTTGTACGCCTCCAGCTCCTTGAGGCGCACCAGCAGCGGGTTCTCCGCCAGCACCTTCGCCGTCTGCGCCATGGAGCGCGTCGCGGCCGTCTCCTCGCGGCGGAGGATGACGTTGGCCTCCGCCTCCTTCTGCGCCTGGATGACCCGGTTGAGCAGCTCCTTCATCTCACCCGGCAGCACCACGTCCTTGATGCCGAAGCGCAACAGCTCCAGGCCCACCGTGTCCGCGCGGTCCTTCACGTCGGCGAAGAGGGACTCGGCCACCGCCTCACGGGAGGCGAGCAGCTCGTCCAGCGTGCGCACCGCCACCGCCTCGCGCGCCGCGAGCTGCATGGCGAGGTAGAGGATGTCATCCGGCGAGCGGGCCACCACGGCGAGCCGGCGCGCGTCCGCCACGCGGAAGGCCGCGGAGAGGTTGAGGCGCAGGCTGACGCGGTCCTTCGTCATCACCTCCTGGCCCGTGACGTGGAGCAGGCGCTCACGCAGGTCGATGGCCGCGAGCTGCACCTTGCGCGCGACCGTCCACGCCGCGTGACGGCCGGCGGGCAGCACCGCGTCCAGGGAGCCGTCCACGTAGCGCAGCACGACGCTGCCCTCCGCGGCGATGGCCTCCACGTAGTCGCTCGCGGGCACGAGCGCGCGCACGTCGTCACGCAGCGGGGCCGTGGCGACACCGGACGTGTCCACGCGCTCCACGCGCACGGCGGGCGAGGCGGGCACCAGGGCGCGGCCGGGGATGCGCTCCACCGTCCACACCTGGTGCTGACCGCGGCCGAGCCACTTCGCGGGGCGGCCCTTGTGGAAGAGGACGGCGCGCTCGTCGGCGCCGAGCTCCACCACCTGGAGGTCCGCCTCCGGCACGAGGGCCAGGAGCGACGTGTCGAGGTTGACGAGGGGCTGCTCGGTGCTCACGCGCACCAGCCGCGCCTTGCGGAAGGGGTAGGCCAGCCAGTACCGGCCGGGCACGAGGTAGCGCGTCGGCAACTCGTCCACGAGGACGAACGCCCGCTCGTTCTGCCCGACATCCACACGCATGATGCTCATCGCGCACCTCCCTTCTCCCCGCTGACGGGGAGCCCTTGAAGCCGGGTCCGTGATTGCGCGCCTGCGCGCGCGGGGCCCGGGTACGACTGAAAAGTGAGAGCCCCACCCTTCACGGACGTGAAGCGCCGACTGCGTGCCCGTTCCGCGTCCGGCCTCTCCGCGCGCGCGGGCCTGGCCATTCCACGGACGGCGGCAGGGGCTCCCGCTGACGGCTCGGGGTGGCCCTGTCGCCCTGGCGGAGGGCCGGGCGTCACGGCGGTGAAAGGTGGATGCGGTGGACCAGCGTTCGCGTCAGCTCCGGGCAGGACCCCCTGGTGGATGACCGATGTTGGAGATCGGATCAGAACGAAGGATTTGAACCTTCAACCCCAAGATTTCGAATCTTGTGCTCTTCCCAATTGAGCTAGTTCTGAAAGGCCCCCGGATGCCGGGAACCCTTCTTGGGCCTTGCGGCGGCCCGGCCGGACGGCCCGATGTGAGGGAACCACCGCGAGCAATGGACCCGGGGACACCCTGTCCGGTGCACGAGCGCAGCGCGCCCACGCCCGGACCCGGGAGCCCGGGGACAGCCCCGTGGCACCTCTGGATTCCGTCAGTTCGCAGGGACGCCGCGGTGGCAGGGTGTCTGACAAGCTCGTGAATGCGACGGCCCTCGTCACCGGTGCTCGGATGACGAGGGCCCATGCTGCCCGCGTTGCCGTGAGGTGGCTGTGCCTACTCTGCCGTGTCGGGCGGCTCGCTGTCGGCCTCCAGCGGCGTCGGGGCCTTGACGGCCTGTGGAGTCGGCGTCGCGAGCACGGACTGCACGGCCGGGTTGGGCACGAAGGACTCGGAGGGCTCAGGGGCCTTGCAGGCCGTGGTGTCGTCCGTGGCCGGGCGGCCTGGGGTGCTCTTGTTCGCCCGGGCCTGCCTCGCCGCCGAGGGCAGCGGGCACATGGGCAGCGGCGTGCTGGACGTCGGCTTCGCCACCGTGGGCCCGCGCGACTTGGAGTCGGAGTTGCGCCGGGACGCGGCGTCACCGCGCGACGTGGAGTCACCCCGCGACGTGGAATCCCCCTGCGCGAGCGAGTCGCTCTGCGTGTTCGCCTTGCCCTCGCTGGTGGAGGTGGACGTGGCGGTGGCCACCGCGGAGGGCGCGGGCTTCTTCGCCGCCTCGCCCAGCACCTCCGTCAGGCGGTTGTTGCTGTCATGCATCTGGTCCATCGCATGGCCCAGGGTGACGTCATGCAGCGTGCGCGTGCGCTCCAGGCTGGCGTCGTGCTGCGTGCGCTCCTTGTCGAGGTTCGCCTGATACTCCGAGCGGTCCTTCTCGAGGCTGGCCTTCAGCGTGTCCCGCTCCTGGGTGACTTCGCTCAGGCGCTGCTCCAGCGCGCGCTTCTCCGTGTTCATCACCGACTCCGCGCGGGCCATGCACGCGCCGAGCACCTTCTCCTCGGGCTCGCGCTCCGGCATTGGCTCACCGCGGTTCCAGGCCACCATCGCCATGCTCTGCCAGCGGTAGTCCGCGTGCATGACGCACTCCTGGACCAGCCGCGTCAGCCGGTCCTCGGACCAGATGGGCGTCGGCCGTGCACAGGGGCCCACTTCTTCCTTGAGCGAAGAGGGAAAGGTGCGGACCTGACGGACCCAGCAACCGTTTCGCTGCTCCAGTTTCGACGCCGTGCACCCCGCCAACCCCATCGCGAGCACCACCACCGCCGCCACCCGTTTCATGTCACCCCTCCATCCCCAACACCGGCCCGCGTTCGCTGCGGGCACGGTAGGGACGGTGCGATCCGCCGCCCATTCAATGGGGTCATGCGGCACGCAGGGGATGTCAGGGGTCCAACGAATCAGGGCAGGCGACCGAGCGTGAAGTGACCCACCGCGCGTGCGCTGGCCAACGGTGGCGCGCTTCCAACAGTGACGACCCGGCACGGGGGGGCGGTGTCCCGGGCCACGGCTGTTGGGAACTTGTGGAGTGTTTCAGTGCAGCAGGGCCTGGGTGTGCGTCAGCAATTCCGGCCCGCCGGGCTGTCCGTGGCCGGGCACCACCACCCGCACGTCGGGGAAGTGCTGGCGCGTGCGCTCCAGGCTCGCGGGCCAGGCGGCCACGTCCGCGTCCGACAGGTTGCCCAGGTCCTTCGCGGCGCCGTCCTTCACGAAGCAGCCACCGAAGAGCACTCCGCTGTCGCGGTGCCACACCACGATGTTGTCCGGCGCGTGGCCCGCGCCGGGGAAGAACACCTCCACCGGGCCCAGGGACTGTGACGGGGACACGGTGTCCGGAGGCACGGGCTTGCCGCGCGCCTTCGCGAGCTTCGCCGTCTGCTCCAGCCCATAGACGGGAAGGCCCGCGGCCACGAGCGCGGGCACGCCGCCCGTCCGGTCCTCATGGAAGTGTGTCACCACGGCCGCGCGCACCGGGCGGTGCAGCGTGTCGCGGGCCCAGGTCATGAGCTGCTCGGCGTGTCGCGCGTTCCACCCCATGTCCACGAGGAGCGCCTCGTTTCCATCCTCGATGAGCAGCCCGTTGGCGGGGTAATGGTCGAAGTCCGCACCCGCCAGCGTCGTGTGGAGCCACACGCCAGGCGCGAGCCGGCGCACGTGGATGTCTTCAGCCACCGTGTACTCAGCCTGCATCGACGGCGTGGCGTCGGTGCCGCGTTCCGGCGTGGAGGCACACGCGACGCCGAGCAGGAGCACGGCGCAGAGGCGGAGTCGGTGGAGGGAGGGGGACGGCGTCATGGTGAACCTCTGCGGGTGTGGTCCTGCGCCCGCGTTTCGGGGAGGACGCGCCCGGATGCAAGCCATATGCGCGGTGGCGTGCGGAGGTTCATGTCGCGACGGCGGGCTCCGTCCCGTGCAGCCCTCTCCCGTGGCGCCCCCCCTGCGGCCGCGCGGTGTCATGACGGGAGCGGATCGTGAGGCCCGCTCCCGAAGCGCGAGCGCCTACAGCTGTCCGGTGTCGTAGTCGGAGGGCGCGTCCACGTGGAAGACGAGGTCCACGGTGCGCTGCTCGCCCGGAGCCAGCGCCACCTTCCACGTGGCGATGCCGTCCTCCGCCGCGAGCGTGTAGCCGGCCGTGGACTCCGGCTCCAGCTCCACCTTCACGTCGTCCAGCTCGGACACGGGGATGTGCTCGGACAGCTCCACCTTCTCGGCGCGCGCGCGGACGTTGGCGAGCTGGAATCGGTAGACGTAGCGGAAGCGCTGCTTCCCACTGAAGAGGCCCTTCGGTCGCTGCACCTCCTCCACCACGGTGCGCTTCACGCGCAGGCCCTCTTCCAGTCCGAAGGTGAGCTCGAAGGGAGCGCCCTTCGCCACGCGCTCCAGCTGTTGGTGGCCCAGGAAGCCCGTGTCGCGGAAGATGCTGACCGGGCCGGGCAGAAGCGGGAAGGGCGTGGCGTTGGACAGCCGCGCCACGCGGAAGACCACCGGGTGGAGCTTGGGCGCCGTGCGCCACGAGAAGTCCGCCTTGAGCCGGTGACGGCCCAGACGCACCCGCACCGCGCTGCCGTCTCCGGGCACCCGTGTCGCCTCCTGTGCCTCCCACTGCACGGAGAGACCCTGCGACACGACGCGCAGGCCCTCTCCCCCGGCCTCCGCCTCTCCATCGCCGGCCTCGGCGTGCCGCTGCTGCTCGTCGCGTCGCACCAGCACCTTGCGCTCCTTCGGCTGCTTCCAGGCGGAGACGTACAGCGGCGTCACCTCGGGCGGCGTGGCGTCCTGGCGCGGCAGCGCGGTGGAGAGGAAGAGCTTCGCGCCCGTCCAGTCCTCGCCCGTGGCCTGGCGCACCGTGGCCAGCGACGTCAGCTCGACGACTCCCGCGGCCTCTTCCGCGCGGGCCTCGTAGAGCGGCGCCCAGGACGTGCCGCCCACCAGGTACGTCAGCTCCACGGGGACCTGTGTGCCCTCGGGGCATGACAAGCGCACCTCCACGCGCTGCTCGCTGCGCTCGGAGAGCGTTGTCAGGCGCGACAGCTCCGACTCCACCTCGGCCAGCTTCTGCTTGAGCACGCGCTGCTTCTCCGCGACGTCTCGTGCCTCCTTCACGCCGCGCAGCCGCACCGCCAGCGCCGAGTCGAAGGCCGTGGCCCAGGCGCGCGGGTCCGGCTTCGGCCCCGTGAGCTCGTGCGTGACGCGGTCCACGGCCACGTTGGTGAAGCCTTGGGACAGCCGGGCCAGGTCCCTGGCTCGCGCGGCAGCGGCCTCCAGCACCTCCTGCTCGCGGTCCAGTTCGAGGCCGCGGGCCTCCCACTTCTGGCGCTCGGGCTCCAGCGAGGCTTCGAGCGTCACGGTGTCGGCGGTGAGGCCCTCCAGGGTGGCGCCAGCGGCGCGGGCGCGGAAGCTCTCGCGCGAGGCCGCCTGGGGCAGGTGGTCGAAGACGGCGGTGGTGGCGCCGGTGCACGTCACCGTCCGCGTGCGAGTCACCTGCGCGCGGTCCGGGTAGATGACGACGGAGGACACCTGGGACGTGTTCACCAGCGCCAGGAGGGTCAGGGGCAGCAGGGTCATGGGAGGTTCCTCACGGGCTCTGGGTCAGGCGCCAGTGCTGCGGGCGGCGCAGGGTGTATTCGAAGGACACGGTGCTCTTGCTGGAGGGCGGCACCACCAGGTCCCACTGCAGCTCGCCCTTCTTCCCGTCCTGGCGGGCGGCGGGCGAGGTGCGCACCAGCTTCACCTCCACCTTGCCGTCATTGCTGAGGGGCCACTGGTCCACCACGCGCACCTGCATGGGGAACGGATAGGGATTGGGCACCTCCAGCGTGACTTCATACGTGTTGAGGTCGTCCTTGGAGATGAAGCCCTCACTGGCCTGCACCAGGCGCACGTTGCGGGCGGTGCGCACGGCGGGGTCGACGCCGAGCGGCAGGGTGAAGGACTCACCGGGGACGACGAGCTTCAGCGCCGCGGTGCCGGCCGGGTCGGCTCCGACGAAGAGGGAGGCGTCACCGCCCGGCAGCACGGTGCGCGACGGGCTCTTGAGCTGGGCGACGAGGAAGGCGTCCGCCGCGAGGGCGGGGAAGACATGACGCTCGACCTGCACGGGCCAGGACTCGATGAGCAGGGGGACGACGCGCTCGCCCTGGCCGCTGCGCACCGTCTCCGGACGCGGCGCGGTGAAGGCCAGGTCGTAGCCGCCGGCGAGCGAGGCGGGCAGGTCCTCCGACAGTTGCGGAGGCTGCCAGCCGGGCGGCGGCGCGAGGCCCACGTAGGAGTCCACGACGGGCTCGGGCCGGTAGGTGCTCGGGGAGGGCGGACCGCCGAGAGAGAAGCCCACCCCCGTGTTGGTGCTCCCCACGTCGACGGTGGGAGGAGCGCCCATGATTTCGACGACCTCGCCCAGGCTCTCCGGGAGCAGCTCCACATTCACCCGAAGGGTGTTCTCGCCCCGGAGCTGGATGTCGGAGCGGGCGTAGGGCCGGTACTGCTCCTTCTCGAACCGGAGGGTGTAGACGCCGGGAGGCAGGAAGGGGATGCGGTAGTTGCCCTGCGCGTCCGTCACCACGGTCTCCTCTCCCCCCAGGCTGACGGCGGTCGCGGTCACGACGAGGTCGGGGACGGGCCTCCGGTCCTGGGCGTCGATGACGGTGCCCAGGATGGTGCCACCGCGTGTGCCGGGGAAGACGCGGCCCACGCTCCGGGAGGGCTGTGGCGCCGACGCCTGGGAGGAAGTGGAGGACTGCGCCGCAGTGGAGGCGGACGGCCCGGAGGACACCGTCTCCTCGGCCTCGGAAGGGAAGGGCTTGCCCGCGCGGGTGAGGAGCTGCTGGCGCAGCGAGAGCACCAGGTCCGGCTCCGGTGTGCTCGGGGGCAGGGGCGGGGGCGCGCTGGCGCGCTCTTCCTGTCTTCGCGGCTCGGGGATGAAGCGCTCGAGGGTGCCGAGCTTCCACGTGGCGAACCGGGGCAGCGACGTGGCGGTGGAGGGCAGGGCGGTGCTGAGCGTGAGCTTCGCGCCCTCCCAGTTCTCACCCGTGTCCTGGCTGACGCGGCCGGAGAAGGCCACCTGCACGCGCTGCTTCTCCGGCTGGAGCTGGAGCTCGTAGCGCGGGTACCAGCGGACGCGCTCGGGGACGAGATACGAGAGCTGCACCCTGGTGAGCCCCGTGCCGGAAAGGGTGACGGCCACCTCGATGCCCGGCTTCTTTGGCCACGTGCCGAGCTGGCCCGCCTCCTCGAGGCGCTTCGTGCGCTGGTCCTTCAGCGCGAGGGCCCGGTCCTCCAGTTCGAGCATGCGCGCCTCCAGCTTCGCGGCGGTGTCGACGAGGAAGCCGGCGGACGCGCTCCACGTCGCGGCCGAGGAAGGCGGCCGCTCGCCGGTGGCGGGGTTCATGGCGTACGGGTTGACCTTCGGCTGCACCTGGCGAAGCGCTTCGAGCTGGAGCCCCACGGCCGCACGCTCGGCCTCGGCGCGGGCGAGGTCGTCATCCAGCGTGTCCAGCGTGTCCAGCAGCTTGCGCGCCTCCTGCTGCGGGAAGGGCGGGGCGCTGGCGGGGCGCACGTCCACCGAGGAGACCTCGGCGCCCTGGGCCTCGACACGGATGGAGTCGGGGTCCACGAAGTCCGGCAGCCGGGGCAGCTCCACCCGCTGGGTGCCGGAGACGGTGAGGGTGGCGGTCCGCACCACGCGGGCCCTGTCGCTGTAGACGGTGACGGCGCTGATGGGCGCTTCGGTGGTGGCGTGGAGAAGGCTCGCGAGGCCGAGGAGGAGCATGGCGCCAAGCTAGCGAGCGAGGCGCGGGCGCATCTTCACGGAGTCATCATGGTGCGCGCACGAAAGGAGCATTCCTTCGAGGAGGCTCGACGTCAGGCTTTGAGGCGCCAACGCTCGCGAAGCCTTGCCAGCGGTTGCCCCTGGGGGCGATTGCGAAAGCCTCCGCCAGACTGCGTTGCTTACGCCGAAGGGGGCTCGGGATGACAAGTCATTGCACGGAGACCCTGTGCTCCGGAGCCCCGCCCTTTGTCGGCGCGAGCACCTTCCCCCTTCCCTCGCGTGCGTTGCTGGAATTCCGGGCCTTGCACAGGATGCGGCATACCTCTCGGGAGGGATTTACCCGCACCGACCTGACGTGTTACCTCATAGGTCATGCTGAGGGGCTTTGAGTCGAACGACCTCCCAAGTCTATTTCCTGAATTGCTGGTATTGACGGGGATTCGTGGATGGTCGAAAGTTCGTGATCTGAAGTTCCTTCAAAGGCTGTGCCGCAAGTGGGGATGAACAGATGGCAACGCTCAAGACTCAACTGCGTCGTTGGGTGCTGATTGTTGGGACTGCCGCCGCGCTGGGCGCGGGCACCGCATACGCGCAGATACGTGAAGCGGCGTGCTGCGGCCCCTGTACGTGCCTGCCGAATGGCAGCACCGGCTACTGCTGCTGGTCCTGCTAACGCCGCTGTACCGAGCGCGCGTCATGCAAGTGGCCATCCGTCTCCTCAGGGCTTTCGCCGCGCCGGTCGTCGTCTTCGCCGCGGTCACGGCCCTGTCATGGTTCCTGGCCACCCACTGGTTCGGTTCGCGTGAGCCCGAGGTCTGTCCCCCCGGCGCCACGGCGGAGACACCCTCCCAGGAGACACCACCCGCCACCGTCTCCAGGGTGGGCTACCAGGCCGCCGTCAACGGCTCCGGCTTCACGCAGTCCCACGTCGGCACGGACGTGCGCTACGCCTCCTCGCGGGCGGAGGGGGTGCGGACTTCTTCCAATACCCTCCTTGGCGAGCGCGAAGGCGCGTCCGAGGAACTCGCCACGCTGCTGGATGGGCACAAGGGGCCGCGCCCCGCCAACCTGATGAACTGCTCCTCCGACGGAGGCACCTTCCGCTGTGGCGAGTGCACGACGGACAGTGAATGCCCCGCGGGGCAGGGGTGCATCATCAATTTTGGCAAGGGCACCTTCGAGTGCGCCGCCAGCGAGTGCGAGAATGATTCAGGTTGCTTCCCCGGCTCTGTCTGTCGTGTCGCCGCGGGAGGTGCTCCGGGGCCCGTGATTCGCCGGTGCCTGCTGGCGGGAGTCCGCCTCGCGGGGGAGTCCTGCAGCCGGTGGCCCGCGACTCGCGAGGAGGCGTGCGGGGAGGGGCTGCTCTGCATCAACCACCGCTGTGGACCGCCCTGCACTCCAGGGGAGCCGGAGGCGTGCCCGGAGGGATACAGCTGCGAGGAAAGCCCCAGTGGCGCGGCCTGCGTTTCGGATTGCCGGGGACAAGGATGCCCCACGGGCAAGCAATGCGCTGCGCTCAACGGCGGCGTCCACCAGTGCCTGAACCTCGTCGTGGACGAGTGCTCCGACGAGAAGCCCTGTGCGCAGGGAGAGAACTGTATCGTCCGGGGGCGTGTCGGACACGCGGGCCGGTTCTGCGCGGCGGCCTGTGATTCCTGGAAGACGGACAGTTGCTCCGGAGCGCAGGTGTGCGGGATGGGCGGGCCCACGGGAAGCGCGTGTTATGCGAAGTGCGACCCCCAGGACCTGAGCACCTGCCCCCAGGGCTGGCTCTGCACGACGGTGACGGAAGACCTCCAGACGTGGGGGTGCCTGCCGGACTTCACGAGCAGTGTCCCCGCGCCTCCGCGTCCCCGTCCCTCCGCGGTGAGGCCGGCTCCGTGAGGTGAGGCGGGACGGAGGTGTCTACCTACCGCCGCTCCACGTCCCACCAGCCGAACCACATCGTCCGCTGCTCGGTGAGGTGGACCCAGCCGGGCGCGTGCGCGTACACCCGGGGCAGCAGCCCCGCGCCCGTCATCGCTCGAGCCGTCTCCTCGAACGAGTACAGGTGCAGCGCCACGGAGGGGCCCGCCGTCTGGACCTCACGCGTGGACGCTTCGTGTCCCGCGAGCCCGGGCCGCCGCTCCAGCACCGTGAAGAGCATCCGCCCTCCCGGCTCCAGCGCCGCGGCGAGGTGGCCCAGTACGCGCGGCAGGTCCTCGCAGAAGTCCAGGCAGCCAATGGCCAGCGCGACGTGGAAGCGGCCCCACTCGGCAGGGAAGGGCTGGTGATAGCTGTGCAGGTGCCACGCGCCTTCGGGCCGTGCACGCCGCGCCAGGTCCAACATCTCCGGTGACAGGTCCGTGCCCACCACGTCCACGGAGGCGTCCAGTCCCCGCGTGTGCAGCCCGGGCCCGCAGCCCACGTCGAGCACCCGGCACCCGGGCTTCACCGCGTCCGCGAGGAAGCGCTCCACCCGGTCCTCGTACCGGTGCAGCACGGGGAACAGCGCCTCGTAGGCCGGCGCAATCTCCCCGTACACCTGCCGCACTCCCTCTTCCTGCGCGTCCCGGGACATGGTGGCCGCAAGCCTACGCAGGACGAGGGCCCGCATGGCGAAGAACCCACGCGAGCCCCGGGCCGCTCACCCGCTCCGGGGCGTGCCGCACTCCGGGCAGAACTTCGCGCGCTCGGGAATCTCCTGACCGCACTTGCCGCAGCCCACCTTCTGCACCGCCAGTGGCTTGCCGCACTCGAGGCAGAACTTCCCGCCCTCCACCTTCGCACTGCAGTGCGGGCAGGCCGCCACGCGCGTCGCCGTCACGTCGAGCGACGCGACCTGGTCCACCTTGCGCGCCTTCTCCCGCGCCTGCTCCACCGCCACGTGCGCCTGGATGGAGGCCGCCTCCTCCGCGAGGTCCGGCGCACACGCCTCACACAGGCTGCGCGTCTCGTTCCAGCACGACTTCGGACACACCCACTTCCCGCACCGCGTGCAGTTCTTGAAGTGCTTGCGCCCTTCCTCCACCGCCTCCGCGTAGGCCTCGTCCCAGCCCTGGCCGCGCAGCGCGTCCTTCAGGTGCGTGCCCGCGTGCGCCGCGCGCCCAATCGTCCCGCCGAAGAACGAGCCCGCCGCGCGGAGAATCCCCGTGGCCACGCCCACCTTGCTCGCGATGAACGGCGACATGTGCCCGTTGCCGCACTTGTCGCAGAAGAACTCGAACTGGAAGCCGTAGTCGTTCGAGCGGTCCGTGTAGTTCCGGGTGAACTGAATCATCGACATGCCGCGTGTGCCCCCTCTGGCAACCCGCGCGGAACGCTACCACGACGCGGCGCGCCCCTCACCGAGGGACGCGCCGCTGTGTCTCCGCTCAGCCTCCCACCTGCCGGAACACCGCGAGCGAGCGGCCCGTCGCCTCGAACTTCCCGGGCGCCGGCTCTCCGCCACGCTGGTCATCCGCCGTGTACAGCTCCAATTCCCACCGCTGCCCGGCGGCCGCCGGAGGCAGCTTGAAGGACACCGGCTCGTGGTGCGAGTTGAGCAGCACCAGCAGCGCGTCGCCGTAGATGCGCTGTCCGCGCTCGTCCGGTGTCGGAATCGCGTCGCCTCCCAGGAGGAACGCCAGCGAGCGCGTGAAGGGCTTCTGCCAGTCGTCCGCGCCCATCTCCGTCCCGTCCGGCCGGAACCACGTCAAATCCTTGTGCTCCGAGTCCCACAGGTGCGCGCCCTTGAAGAAGCGGCGGCGCTGCAACACCGGCTGCCCGTGCCGGAACTGGATGAGCTTGCGCGTGAAGGCGAGCAGCTTCTGGCGCCGCTCGTCCAGATTCCAGTCCACGTAGGACAAGTCGTTGTCCTGGCAGTACGCGTTGTTGTTGCCCTTCTGCGTGCGGCCCATCTCGTCGCCCGCGACAATCATCGGGACGCCGGTGGACAGGAAGAGGGACGCCAGGAGGTTGCGCTTCTGCCGCTCGCGCAGGGCCACGACGTCGGCCTTGTCCGTCTCGCCCTCCACGCCGCAGTTCCAGGACTGGTTGTCGTCCGCGCCGTCGCGGTTGTGCTCGCCGTTGGCCTCGTTGTGCTTGTGGCTGTACGTCACCAGGTCGTGCAGCGTGAAGCCGTCGTGCGCGGTGACGAAGTTGATGCTCGCCTGCGGCTTGCGCCGCGCCTCCGCGTACAGGTCCGCGTTGCCCGTGAGCCGGTAGCCCATCTCGCCCGCGAGATTCTCGTCGCCCTTCCAGTAGCGGCGCAGCGCGTCCCGGTACTTGCCGTTCCACTCGCGCCACGGCGCGGGGAAGCCGCCCACCTGGTAGCCGCCGAGCCCCACGTCCCACGGCTCCGCAATCAGCTTCGTGCGCGCCAGCACCGGGTCCTGGTGGATGATTTGGAACAGCGCCGAGTTCCGGTCGAAGCCGCCCTCGCCCGTGCGCCCGAGCACCGGGGCCAGGTCGAAGCGGAACCCGTCCACGTGCATCTCGTTCACCCAGTAGCGCAGGCTGTCGATAATCAGCCGCGCCGTATTCGGGTTGGACGCGTTGACGCTGTTGCCGCACCCGGTGAAGTCCAGATAGTGGCGCTTCTCTGGCATGAGCCAGTAGTAGGCCGCGTTGTCGATGCCCTTGAGCGACAGCGTGGGCCCCAGGTGGTTGCCCTCGCACGTGTGGTTGTAGACGACGTCGAGGATGACCTCGATGCCGGCCGCGTGCAGGTCCCTCACCATGGCCTTGAACTCGGCCACCGCGGCGCCGGGCGTCTTGCGGCTGGCGTAGTACTGCTCCGGCGCGAAGTAGCCGAGGGTGTTGTAGCCCCAGAAGTTGGACAGCTTCTTGTCGTTGAGGAACGAGTCGTCCGCGAAGGCGTGCACCGGCAGGAGCTCCACCGACGTGACGCCCAGCGCCTTCAGGTGGTCGATGACGGCCGGCGAGCCCAGGCCCGCGTAGGTGCCGCGCAGGTGCTCGGGCACGCCGGGGTGGCGCATGGTGAGGCCGCGCACGTGGGCCTCGTACAGCACCGTCTTGCGCCAGGGCACGTCCGGACGTCTGTCATTGCCCCAGTCGAAGAAGTCGCTCACCACCACGCTCTTGGGCATGCCGGCGGCGCTGTCCCGCTCGTCCTTCGCCAGGTCCTGCTGCGCGTTGCCCAGCGGATAGCCGAAGACGGGCTGGCGCCAGTCCACGTCGCCGTAGAGCGCCTTGGCGTACGGGTCCACCAGCAGCTTGTGGGGGTTGCAACGATGTCCCCTGGTCGGCTCGTACGGGCCGTGCACGCGCAGGCCATACAGCGTCCCCGGCTCCAGGCCCGGCACGTAGCCGTGGAAGACGTTGTCCGTCACCTCGTGCAGCTCGAAGCGGTCGGTTTCCTTCGATGGGTTGGCGGAGTCGTAGAGACAGACCTCCACCTTGGTCGCCACCGAGGAGAAGACGGCGAAGTTGACTCCGGTGCCGTCGAACGTCGCACCACGTGGCCAGGGCTTGCCCGGCCAGACCTCCCTACTCATACGGGCTCTCGATTCCTCTGAAGGAAATTGCCCGCTGAATGTGGGAGTGCCCCTCCGGGCCGGCAACCGTCAGGCGGCGACAGCGTGGTCCAGTGAGCGCCAGGTCCCCAGCGCCCAGTCCTGCTCCTCCGGGTCGTCGAAGCTCACCACGCACAGGGCCCGCCGCCTGCCGGAGCTGCACAGGGCCGTCAGCCGGCACTCGCCCGGCACCACGTGCAGGGAGGCCCGGCCACTCACCCGCTCGCCGTGGTGCTCCAGCTCCAGCGCGCGGCGCTCGGCGCTGGTGGGGGCCAGGCTCTCCTCGGCGCCGTCCTCCAGCGGCATGAAGCGCACGCTGCGGCGGTGGTCCCTCGCCACCCACGTGCCGTCCTGGAGGTGCGCCTCCGCGAGCGAGCCGGGGATGCGAATCTCCCAGCCCTCGGGCAGCGCCACCTGCACCGCGCCGCGCCGGTAGCCCATGGGCGGACCTCCCGTCACACCGGCCGCGCGGCGGCGGACCTCCTCGGCCAGCGTGCCGCCGATGCCCAGGTAGCCGAGCACCTCCTGCCACTCGCGCCAGGGGTAGGGCAGGGACGGGTCCTCGCGCCAGGCGGACTCCAGCAGGCGGGCCACGTCGCGGAAGAGGGCGCGCTCCTCGTCGAGCAGCGGCGGGCGCCACACCACGTCCGTCCACAGGCGGCACAAGGCGCGGCTCAGGCGCGTGCGCGCGTGGAGGCCCGGCTTCCACCAGGGGAACACGTCCATGCCGCGGCGCGGGTCCTCGTAGACGTTGCGCAGCCAACGCTCGTCACGGGGGCCCAGCGGGGTGAGCAGCGCGCCGGGATGCTCGAAGGTGTGGCCGAAGCGCATGGACAGTCCGAAGCCGGACTCTCCCTGACGGCGCATGCGCAGCACCTGGGCCACCGACTCCTGGAGCGAGGCCAGCATGTAGACCTCCACCGGGCCCTCGTCGCCCGTGTGGAAGTAGCCCGTCGGATCGCCCACGCCGGCCGCCTCGTCCGCGTCCGCCCAGGTGAGACCGAGCTCCTGGCCGAGGCGCTTCACCAGGTCGCAGAGGAAGACGTGGTAGCCGGGGCCCACCGCGGACGTCTCGGCGGAAATCACCACCCGGGCGCCGCTGGCCGCGAGGATGGACACCTCACCGGCGGCCGGATGCAGGCGCAACCGGAGCAGGGGCGCGCCGTGGGGGCCGGTGCCCATGCGGGCGCTCTCCAGCCAGTCCTCCGCGTGCTCGTGGAACCAGGCGAGGGCTCGCCGCAGCCAGGGCTTGCCCGCCTCGGGAGGCGAGAAGGGGTTCCCGTCCGCGTCGCGTCGACCGGCCAGCAGCAGCTTCACACTCATGTCGCCCCACCCGAGTTCAAGCTTCGGTTCCCTCTTGTTGGATAGCGTGTCTTCACTCGAAGGTGCCACCGACGCGCAGTGCCTGCTCGCCCGTCCTCCACGTCGCCCGGAGTTGCGGGCGGGGCGACGAGCGCACGGTGGGTTGTCTGTCCTTCGTGAACAAACAAGTCCAACCGTGTTGCAGACGTGCAAGCAGGCGCTCGGACGGCGGGGCTCGGTTTCTCAGTCCGTGGGGATGCGCTGGAAGCCGCGCACGATCGTCTTGAAGTGCGCCAGGTACTCCGCGCGGTCTGCTTCACCCAACTGGCCCTGGATGAGGAAGTAGCGGTACTCGTCCATGAGCACCGCGAGGTACAGCGTGACGTCCTGCTGGGTGGCGGGGTCCTTCGCGCGGGCCACCAACTCGTGACCCTTCAGGCCGTCTACCGTCAGCGGGGTGCTGGACTCGACGGTGGTCGCCTTTGCGCCCGACAGGCCTTCCAGATGGGAGAGGGCAAGGGCAGACATGTCATCACCCAGGCCCGTCGTGCTCATCGAGGGCATGATGGCGAGGAAGGGCTGCGTCAGGGGATTCCCGAGTGGCTTCCCATCGCGGGTGTATACGAGGCCGCTCTGAATCCGCTGGGCCTCCTTCAGGCCGGGGGTCTTCTTCAACGTGAAGAGGTCGGGCCCGCGCGAGGGTTCGGCGTCGGGATTCCAGCGCGTGGAGCGCACGGCGGCCTCGAGGGGTTTGCGCAGGGCCTTCGAGTCCTGTTCGCGCCAGGTGGCGTGGACCACCAGCGTGGCGGAGGTGGCTCCGAGCACGAGGATGCACCGGCGGAAGTCCACGCCATCAGAGGAGAGTGCGACGTGAAAGAGGACCCCCGCATGGCCGTCCACCTTCACCTCCTCGCGGGACAGCAGCTTCGCACCCTGGGCCGCGAGCGACTCCGCGCTGAATCCCTTGAGGGTCAGGTCCAGGGCGTCAGGGGAGCCGAGGGGGTAGTCCTTCACCCGGATGGAGGCGAGCGTCGCCTTCTGCCGGAAGCCGTTGTAGCGCGTGGTCTCGGTGAAGCCCTCGGGGGGCGCCAGGGAGACGCGGGTGCCCTTCACCTGGACGAGCGCGGGCGCCCTGGGCTTCGAGGACGACGCCCGGGGTGGCGCGGCAAGCGCGAGCGCCGGGCCGAGGGTGAGGGTGGCGACAAGGAACAGCCGCGTCAGGGAGCGTCTGGGGCGAAGGGCCATGGACAGACCCTGGCAGGTGGGAGGGCGGCCACTCAAGCAGGCCCCGGTACGACAGGTGCCCTGAGACGAAAGGGCACGCAGCTTGGGGGGCAGGAGGCTGCCATGAGCAAGAAGGACGTCCTGCACATTCCACCGGAAGCCCTGCCCACCGCGCCCGACCGCAGCGCCGGCACCGAAGAGCACCACCCGCACCGCGCTCCGCCGTTACTGCAACCGGATGGCGGTCCCGGCAACAACCCCGGCTCCGGCGGGGACCCACGCATCATCGAGCCCGTGGGAACGCCCCGCCCCTATCCCGGCACCAGCGTGCAGTGAGCGCGCGGTAGCGCCCGTGTGAGGGCCGCTCCCCAACCCGTTCGCATGAGGACGCGGGTGGGGAGCGGAGGTGTTTCCAGCGGGCTTCAGCGCGCCTTGTGGATGGGCAGGAACACCGGCTTCCACATGCGCTGCTCCAGGTGCGCCTCCAGGTCCTCCGGGAGCGGCTCGCCGCAGACGCCTTCCTTCACCGCCTGGCGGATGACCGCGATGGCTACCTGTTTGCTCGCGGTGTGGATGCGGTCCATGCGCGGGTAGAGGCCACCCTGCGCCAGCCGCTGCGCGTCCACGAACTCGCCGAGCGCGAGCGCCGCCGCGGTGACCATTCCATCCGTCACCCGCTTCGCGCGGCAGGTGAGCACGCCCAACCCCAGGCCCGGGAAGATGAACGCGTTGTTGCCCTGGCCCACCGGGTACAGCGCGCCGTTGTACTCCACGTCGTCGAAGGGACTGCCGGTGGCGACGAGCGCCCTGCCATCCGTCCAGCGGTACACGTCTGCTGGGACCGCTTCGCTGTTGGCCGTGGGATTCGACAGCGCGAACACCACCGGGTACGGCGTGTTCTTCGCCACCTCGCGAACGACTTCCTCGCCGAACGCGCCACGCTGGCCGGACAGCCCGAGCAGCACCGTCACCTTCGCCTCGCGCACCGTCTCCAGCAGCGAGGGAATGGCGCCCTGCACCTTCCAGCCCGCCACGCGCGACGGCTCCTGGGCCAATTCGCGCTTGTAGGGCTCCAGCCCCTTGCGGTCCTTGAGGATGAGCCCCTTGGAGTCGATGAGGAAGATGCGCTCGCGCGCGGCCTGCGCGCTCAGTCCCTGGAGCTGGAGGCCGCGCACGATTTGCCGCGCCACGCCCACGCCGCCCGCGCCCGCGCCGTGGATGACGAAGGTCTGCTGCGTCAGCGGCTGCTGGCTGCGCCGGGACGCCGCGAGCAGGCCCGCGAGCACCACCGCGCCCGTGCCCTGGATGTCGTCGTTGAGCGAGGGCAGCACGTCCTGGTAGCGCTCCAGCACGTCGAAGGCCTTCTGCTTGCTGAAGTCCTCCCACTGCAACAGCACGCGCGGGAAGCGGCGCTGGAGCGCGGTGACGAAGCGGTGGATGAAGTCGTCGTAGGCCTGGCCCTCCAGGCGCTTCATCCGCACGCCGAGGTACAGCGGGTCGTCCAGCAGGTCCTGCCGGTTGGTGCCCACGTCCAGCTCCACGGGCAGCGTCACGGCGGGGTCGATGCCCGCGGCCGCCGTGTACAGCGACAGCTTGCCGATGCAGATGGCCAGCCCGCCGAAGCCCTGGTCGCCAATGCCGAGGATGCCCTCGTTGTCCGTGGCGACGATGAGCTGCACGTCCGGGAAGGGCGTCTCCTCCAGCAGCGAGTCGATGCGGTCGATGTTCTCCGGGTTGACGACGAGCCCGCGCGGGAAGCGGTAGATGCGGCTGAACTGCTCCACCGCCTGCGCCACCGTGGGCGTGTAGATGATGGGCATCATCTCCTGGATGTGCGTGTCGAGCAGCGCGTAGAAGAGCACCTCGCTGCGGTCCTGCAGTGCGCGCAGGAAGACGTGCTTCTCCAGGTCCGTCTTGAAGGACTTGAAGTTGGCGTAGGCGCGCGTCACCTGCTCTTCCAGCGAGGAGACGTGCGTGGGCAGCAGGCCCAGCAGGCCGAAGGCCTCGCGCTCCTCACGCGTGAAGGACGTGCCCTTGTTGAGCAGCGGGAGGCGGGTGAGCAGCAGTCCCGGCAGGGACGTCTCCAGATAGGGGCGCCCCTCGGCGTCGTACTTCTTCTCGTATTGTTTCATGGCGACAGCGTTCCCTCTTCGCGGTGAGCACGCCAGCACGTCTTTTCAACGGCCCCCCGGAAATGGCGATGCCCGCGCAGGAGCTGCGCGGGCACCGTCCATTGAGTCATGTGCGCCGGGCCGGGCTACTTGATGCGCGTACCGGACTCCGGCACGGTGGAGCTGCCGCTGGACGTGTCCGGCGAGGTGCGGGTGTCCGGCGTCGTCATGTCGTCACCGGAGCCGCCCGTGCCGGCCGGGTCCAGCGTGGTGTCGTCGCGCGGCTCGGTGCTCAGGTCGTCACCGGAGCCGCCGGTGCCCGGGTCCGTGGTGCTGCCGGTGCCCGGCTCCACAGGGGTGCCGGAGCCGCTGGTGCCGGGGCCGGTGCCCGGGTCCACGCTGCCGGAGTTGATGTCGCTACCGGTGCCTGTGCCGCCGGTGCCCGGGTCCACGGTGCCGCCCGTCTCCGGCCTCATGGTCGGGTCATCCATGCCCGTGCCGCCCGTGCCCGGGTCGGTGGTGGTACCGGTGCCCGTGCCGGTGGTGTCACCGCCCGTGGTGCCCGTACCGGTGGTGTCACCGCCCGTGGTGGACGGCGCCGTCGGCTCTTCCTTCGTGGCGCCCGAGTCCGACTTGCAGCCGGTACCGAGCGCGAGGATGCCGGCGGACAGAGAAGCAACGACGAGGCTGGTCTTGAGGAACTTCATGTGGGTCTCTCCCAGTGTGTGAGGGTCTTGGCTGCTGCTGGTGGGGAACGTGAGCAGCCAGATTCCGGTGTGCAGGGGCCGCTCCTCTGGCTGCCTGCTCTTCGGGGTGGCACTGGGAACAAGACCTGGGGGTGACTCCCCGGGTCGGTTCTGTGTGTCAGTCAGCGGTGTTGGGGCCCTGCAGCCTGGGGCGGTCATCACCCCGGGTGCCCCGCGCGCGGCGGCGCAGGGACTCGCGCCAGCCGGGGGCCAGCAGCTCGCAGTCGGCCAGCGCGGCCGCGGCGTCTGGCGCGTGGCCGTGCATGGCGTGGTTGGCGAAGGCGATGGTGAAGGCGGGGAAGGGGCGCTCGAGGAGCTCCAGCGCGTCGCCCTCGCTCACGGGACCTTCCTCCAGCACGCGGAAGTACCAGCCGGTGCGGCCCGTCTCCTGGATGAGCAGCGCCAGGTCCTTGCGTCCCCAGCGGCGCGCGGGCTTCCAGCACGGCTGGCGCGGCTGGGACACCTGCACGCGGGCGCCGCCCACGCGCAGCACGTCACCGATGCAGACGGTGTCCTCCGAGCCGGGGGAGAGGGTCCAGTTCTCGCCGAAGGCACCCGCGCCCACGTCGCTGCGCCCCAGGCGCTCGCACCAGAAGAGGTAGTGCGAGAAGGGGTAGGCGAGCACGGCCTTCTCGAAGCCGCCGTGGACCGTGAGGTCCGCCTGCCCGTCCCCGGCCAGGCCGGTGCGGGACAGCCACAGCGGCCCGGGCACCGGCTCCTTGATGATGGCGCTCGTCCACGGCCGCTCCATCGGCGATGCGGCTGTGGCCGTGCCCAGCTCGCGGGGCAGGCCCACGCGCAGCGAGAGGATGTACATGGCCCCAGGGACAAAGCAGGCGCGGGGGCGGGTGTCCAGCGGTGCAGGGGGGCGCCTCGACCAGGCGTCCACTCAAAGGCCGCCGGGCGCATGGAGCGCGCCCGGCGGCCGCGTGTTGCAACCGTCGCCTAGAACCCGGTGCCGGCGTCGATGACGGAGCCACCGGTGGGCGGCTGGAACGTGCTGGTCGAGTCGCTGGGATTCGGGTTCAGCCCCGGCGTCGTCCCGGAGCCGGAGCCGCCCATGCCCACACCCGCGTCCGTGCCCGTCACCGACGTGGTGCCGCCGGTACCCGAGCCGCCCATCCCCGTCCCCGTCGTCCCTGGTGCCGTGGTGGTGCCCGTCGAAGTGCCCGCCGCGCCCGGCGCCGTCGTGTCCTGCGGCGGGACGCCGGTGGCGGTACCCGTGCTGGTGCCCGTCTGTCCCGTGCTCGGCGTCGCCTGCGCCAGTGTCACCGGCGTCTCCGTCGCGCTGCACGCCGTGCCCAGCGCCAGGGTCCCCGCCAGTGCGCCTGCCCACAACCAACCCCGCTTCATGTGCTTCGCCATTGCTGCCTCCCTTCGTGGGTGTGCGTCCTTCAGCGTTTCAGCTCGTGTGCGTGGCGGGCTTCGGGCCCGGAGGCCCCGCCACCGTCGTTTCCTTCTCCTGCGCGCGGCGCGCCCGGTGGAGCCGCAGCCGGCGCTCGGAGAGCACCAGCAGCAGGGCCGGGAAGGCCACCAGCATGATGAGCAGGTTGCTGGCGAAGCCCAGGTTGGCCACCACGCCAATGGAGTTGAGGCCCGGGTGGTCCGCGAGGAAGAGCGCGCCGAAGCCCATCGCGCTCGTCAGCAGGCCGCCGCAGATGGCCCGTCCCGTCTCCGAGTACACCGCGACGAAGTCGCTGCTCGGCGACGACAGGCGCGTCAGCAGGTGCACGCCCGCGTCCACCGTGGTGCCGATGAGCACCGGGACGACGAGGATGTTGAGGTAGTTGAACTCCACCCCCATCAGCGGCATCAACCCCACCAGCGCCAGCAGCGACACCACCGTGGGCGCCAGGCACAACAGCGCCATGCGCAGCCCGCCCAGCGTGGCCCACATGGCCAGCAGCACCGCCAGCGTCGCGCCGCCGAGGATGAGCGGCCCCTCGTGCGTCACCATGTCCAGGATGTCCGCCATCACCATCGCCTCACCCGCGATGGGGCTGCGCTGGACGCCCTCGGGGTCCACGCCGCGCACCTCTCGCGCCAGCGCGCGGACGGCCTTCCCGTCCGACAGGCTCACCGACGGGTACACCATGACGAAGCCGCCCGCGCCGCCCTGCCGGCTCTCGAACTGCTGCCGCACGCTGGCCGGGAGATCCTCCTGCGTGAAGGGCTGCGCCTTGACCTCGCGGCGCAGGGACGCCAGTTGCTCGCGCTGCTGTGGCGACAGGCGCTCCTCCGGGACGTCCTCCAGCTGCTTCGACAGGCTTTGGAGCACGGCCTGCTTCGCCTGCTGGTCCGCCGGGACGAGCGACGACAGCGAGGCCACGAAGTCGATGGTGGAGTCCTTGCCGTGTGCGCGCTGCGCCTCCTGGAGCGCGTGCACCATGGCCTGCTCCTGCTGGGGCGTGTCGGCGAGCACCACCACCGGCGTCTGCGAGTAGCCGATGATGCGGTTGACCTCGCGGTCCAGGACGAAGGAGGGCAGGCCCTCGTCCTCCAGCGAGCGGAAGTCGTAGTCGAAGCCCAGCCTGTGCACCTGCGTCAGCAGCCCCGCGAGCAGCACGGCCGACACGGCGGTGATGACCACCCGGTGCTTCACCAGCACGCGGCCCATGGGCGAGTGGCGGGGCGCGGCGGTCGCGAGCCGGGGTCGCCACCTCCAGCGGCACGCCAGCCCCAGCAGCGCGGGCAGCACCAGCACGTACGCGGCGATGAGCACCAGCATGCCCACGCCGGCGATGACGCCGAACTCACGGAACGCGCGGAAGCGCGAGGTGCCCAGCACGAAGAAGGTGAGCGCCGCCACCAGCGCGGACACCAGCGCCGCGCCGCCCGTGTGCGTGAAGGACTCGCGCGTGGCAGCTTCCGAGGACACGCCCTCGCCGCGCAGGTGCAGGTAGCGTCCCAACAGGTGGATGCCGTGCTCGATGCCGAGGCCGCCCAGAATCGCGCCGAGGAAGCCGGTGAGCAGATTCACCTGCCCGTACACCGCCGCCACCAGCCCGTACGTCCACGCCAGGCCCGCGCCCACCGGTGTCAGCACCAGTCCGACGGCCAGGGCGCTGCGGAAGTGGAAGAGGAGGTAGAGGAGCATCAGCGCCAGCGCCACCGCGGACGACACCGCGATGTCGCGCGAAATCTGCGCCTGCTGGTCCAGCTTCTTCTGGAAGGTGCCGGTGATGTTGACGCGGAAGTCGGAGCCGTACTTCGACACGTCCTGCGCGTCGAGCAGCGTGCGCACCTCGCCGATGATGCGGCGCGAGTACCCCAGGTCCGCGGAGGTGGTGTCCGGCTTGGCCAGCAGCACCACGCGGCGCGCGTCCGGGTCCAGGTAGTAGTCGCCCCCGTTGGTGGTCAGCCGCTGCCCCGCGCTGCCGCCGTACTTCTGTTCCAGGTCGGAGAAGTCCAGCGACGGCGGCCCCTCGTCCAGCAGGTCCACGTAGAGGGGATTGGCGCGCTGCTTCTCCCAGGTGATGCGCGCCTCCAGCCGGCGGGAGACTTCCTTCAAGTCGTCTTCGGACAGGAAGTAGAGCGCCCTGTCGCGGAAGAAGGCGCCAGGCCGCTTCACCTCCACGAAGCGGATGCCGGGCAGCGCTTCCAACTTCGGCGCCAGGTCATCCGCGAAGCGCTTGAGGGACTCGGCGTTTCCACCTTCGCCCACCACCGCCACCCAGCCGAGCGCGCCGAAGCGCTGCTCCAGCGCGTGCAGGTCCTGCACGCTCTCGAACGACTTCGGCAGCAGGTCCACCAGGTTGGCGTTGAGGCGCAGGTCCTTGGCGAAGAAGGCGCCCACCGCGGCCAGCACCACCGCCAGCAGCAAAGCCAGCGCGGGCCTGCGGTGGTTGTGGGCGGCCACGGCGCCCAGGGTGCGCTCCACACGCACCATCCACCTGCGCTCCCCGTGTGACGACGTCGTCGAGTCCGGTTCCATCGCTCGCCAGGGTCCGCCGTCCGGCCCACCGGCCCACCCGGTGGTACGGAGGACGGAGCGGCTTCCCCTCCCCCGGGTGCCCGCTGGCGTGGGCCCCATGTCGGGGGGCAACGTGCCCACTCCCGAGAGGCCATGCAGTCCCACGCCGCCTGCCTGTCCGCTCTCCGGGTGGGCGGCGCGGGCCCCGCTCATGGACGGGATTCACGCGGCTCACAGGGGGCGTTTCCAGGCCCGAAATCGCCGGACAGACGGGCGGGCGTCCCCGTGAAACCCTTGTTACAGAGGGCAGGTAATTCGTTACCTTACTTTCCGCCTTCCGGCATAAACGCGTTGACTCGACGGTTTGCGCGTGCCCAAGGTGGGTAGCGTTTGCCCAGTCAACACAGCGGGTGTCGCAACATGGATGAGAAGCGTTGGTCGGAGCGGTTCGAGGGGGCGATGGGTCGCCTGGCCGCACGGAACCACCGGCGGCCCCTTCAGGCCCTGCTGTTGACGCTGGTGCTGACGGTGGCGGGGCTCTTCTTCGCTCGGACGCTGTCGCTGAACGCGGACTTCGTGGGCCTGCTGCCCAAGAACTTCCCGTCCGTGCAGGACATCGACAAGCTGCGCAAGCGCTTCGGTGGCCAGGGCAACGTGGTGGTGGTGGGCATGGGCGCGGAGCCCGAGGCCCTCAAGCGCTTCGCGGACGACCTGGCGCCCAAGCTGGGGGAGCTGTCGGAGATCCGCTACGTGTCGCACCAGCGGCCGAGCGCCTTCTTCGACGAGCACGCGCTGTACTACGTCGACCTGCCGGACCTGAAGACCATCCAGGAGCGCATCGACGCGCGCATCACCTGGGAGAAGGAGCAGGCCAACCCGCTCTTCGTGCGGCTGGATGACGCGCCTCCGCCGTCCGTGGACTTCACCGACATCGAGCAGAAGTACACCGGCCGCGCCAACCAGCGCCTCTCCGGCCAGGGAGACCTGTACTACCTGGACACGACGGAGCGCATGGTGGTGCTGATGGCGAAGCCCCGGGGCAGCGCCGCCGACCTGAACTACTCGAAGAAGGTGGTGGGCCAGGTGGAGGACTTCCTGGCGAAGCAGGACCTGTCGAAGTACGGGCCGGGCTTCAAGACGGCGGTGACGGGCACCTTCAAGAAGAAGATCGACCAGCAGCGCGTCATCGTCAGTGACCTCGCGAGCGCGTCCACGCTGGCCATGGTGCTGCTGCTGGCCTACCTGGCCTTCCACTTCCGCAGCGCGCTGGCGGTGGGACTCACCATGGCGCCGGTGCTCGCGGGCCTGGCGTGGACGTACGGCTACGTGGGGCTGGCGTACGGGCAGGTGAATCTGCTCACGGGCTTCCTCGCGGCGGTGCTGGGCGGCCTGGGCGTGGAGCACGGCATCCACCTGTTGGGGCGCTACGGCACGCTGCGCTCGGAGGGGATGACGTCCGAGGCGGCGGTGGCGGAGTCCTTCCGGCACACCGGCTTCTCCGCGCTCATCTCCGCGATGGTGGCGGCGCTGACGTTCCTCTCGCTGGCCATGTCGGAGTTCCGAGCGTTCCGTGAGTTCGGTGTCATTGCCGCGGTGGGCATGCTGGTGAGCGTGTTCTCGTACGTGCTCATCCTGCCGGCGCTGCTGGGGCTGGCGTCGCGCTTCGGGTGGACGCCGCGGGTGCACGAGAGCTCGGCGGGGCCGCTGGGGCTGCTGGCGCGGTGGCTGCCGCGCTCGTACCGGGGCGTGGGGCTGGTGGTGGGCGCGGGCGTGATGGTGCTCGTGTCACAGGCGTACCGCGTGTCCTTCAACTACGACTCGCGCTCGCTGGAGGACTACAAGCAGGCGTCGGCGGTGCTGGACCAGAAGGTGAACAACATTCTCGGCTACTCGCAGACGCCGGTGGTGGTGCTGACGGACTCGCTGGACATGGAGCGCGAGGTGGTGCGCCAGTTGGAGGCGCGCAAGGCGGCGCGGGGCAAGGACTCCACCATCGACTTCGTGGGTGCGCTGGAGGACCTGGTGCCGCGGCAGCAGCCGGAGAAGCAGCAGGTGCTCCAGGCGATTGCGTCCAGGCTGGGCAAGCTGGACCCGGAGCGGCTGCCCCAGGACACGCGCGCCACGCTGACGCGGGCGCTGCACATGGCGGCGGCGAAGCCCTTCACGCAGGAGCAGCTGCCCACGAGCGTGCGCCACCAGTTCGAGAGCCTGGATGGGAGCACGGGCGGCGTGGTGCTGGTGTATGCGGGCGGCGTGAGTCTGTCGGACGGTGAGGGCACGCGGCGCTTCGCGAAGGAGGTGCGCGGCCTGCAGATGCCGGACGGCAGCCAGGTGTCCGCGGCGGGCGAGGCGCTCATCCTGGCGGACATCCTGGACATGGTGTCGCGCGAGGGTCCGCGCATCCTGGTGGCGGCGGTGCTGAGCGTGCTCGCGGCGATGTGGCTGACGCTGGGCAAGCTGCGCACGGCGCTCATCTGCATGCTGCCCACGCTGCTGTCCGTCATCGGGCTGGTGGGCCTGATGTCGGTGCTGGGCCTGCAGTTCAACTACCTGAACATCATGGTGCTGCCGGTGCTGATTGGCACCACGGTGGACGCGGGCGTGCACCTGGTGCAGCGGCTGGGCGAGCCGGGCGCGGACTTCATCTCCGTGTATGGCGAGACGGGCCGGGCGATTACGGGCGGCCTGCTGACGAGCGCGATTGGCTTCGTGGCGCTGATTCTCGCGAAGCACCCGGGCCTCAACTCGATTGGTGACCTGGCCAACCTGGGCTTCGGCATCAACATGGTCATCGTGCTGCTGGGCTTCCCGTCGCTGCTGCTGATGGTGGAGCGCTGGCGGCGCCGGCACGGCACCACGCCGGAGACGCCCGAGGAGCCCGCGCCCGAGGCGTGAGCCGTTGGCTGAGTCCCGGTGTCCTGGCTATGAAGGGCCATGAGGCCGCCGCGCCGGATGCGGCGGTCCCGAGCAAGACGGAAGGTGCGGCCATGACACGCGGATTGATTCGGAGCGGTGCAAGGCGGTGGCTGGTGGCGGCGGTGCTGGTGGCCGCCGCGGGCTGCAGCCACGGGAGCAAGAAGGACAAGCAGGGCGACGTGCGCTGTGCGGAGTCGAGAGACCTCACGTGCATCACCGGTGAGAACTGCACCCTGGACCGCGACCGCGGCTGCGAAGTGTGCCGGTGCGCCCCGGCCGACGCGCTCACGCCCACGGACAACCGGCGGCCCGAGGCGATGCAGCCGAGGACCTGGCCGTAGCGGCGGGCTAGCGGGCCTCCGCCGCCGTCGCGGTGGCGGGCCGCTGGAAGGCGCCGTCCATGGCCATGGCGTCATGGACCTGGGAGGCGATTTCGAACGAGTGCAGGCGCGCGGCGTGGTCGAAAATCTGGCCCGTCACCATCAACTCGTCCGCGCCGGTGCGCTCGATGAAGGACTCCAGTCCGCGGCGCACCGTGGACGGCGAGCCGATGACGGTGCACGAGAACATGTGCTCCAGGAAGGCGCGCTCGCCTTCCGTCCAGCGTCCTTCCATGCTGTCCACGGGCGGCTGGAGCGGGCCCGGCGTGCCGCGATGCAGGTTGATGAAGGCCTGCTGGAGGGACGTGGCCAGCCGCTGCGCCTCCGCGTCCGTGTCCGCCGCGAAGACGTTGATGCCGAGCATGGCGTACGGCTTCTGGAGTGACGCGGACGGCTTGAAGTTCGTCCGGTAGAGGTGCAGCGCCTGCATCATCTGGTCGGGCGCGAAGTGCGAAGCGAAGGCGAAGGGCAGGCCGAGCGCTGCCGCGAGCTGCGCGCTGAAGAGGCTGGAGCCGAGGAGCCAGAGCGGCACCCTCAAGCCCGCGCCCGGCACCGCGCGCACGGCCTGCTGCGGTGTGGCGGGCTCGAACCAGGCCTGCAGCTCCATGACGTCCTGCGGGAAGCTCTCCGCGCTGCTCATCAAGTCGCGGCGCAGCGCGCGGGCGGTGCGTTGGTCGGTGCCCGGCGCGCGCCCCAGGCCCAGGTCGATGCGGCCGGGGAAGAGGGCCTCCAGCGTGCCGAACTGCTCGGCGATGATGAGTGGCGCGTGGTTGGGGAGCATGACGCCGCCCGCGCCGACGCGGAGGGTGGAGGTGCCGCTGGCGACGTGGCAGATGACCACCGAGGTCGCCGCGCTGGCGATGCCCGTCATGTTGTGGTGCTCGGCCAGCCAGAAGCGCTTGAAGCCCCACCGCTCCGCGTGCTGGGCCAGGTCCAGCGTGTTGCGGAGGGCCTGACCGGCGTCACTGCCCTGGGGGATGGGGGAGAGGTCGAGGACGGAAAAGGGAATCATGGCCGTTACCTTTTGGCTGAAGCCGCTCTCTAACACCGGGGAGGGGCGAGCGCAGGCCGTTGTTCGGCGGCTCCCGCCGGTTTCGGGGAGCGGCTCAAAGGTGGCCATCGCTCAGCAGAGGAGCGGGTAGTCCGCCGGGCGGATGAGCAGCCGCCACCGTTCCCCGTCGCGGAACAGGAGCCCGGGCACGGCCTGGGCCTTCAGGCCCACGCGCACCAGGTACACCTCCTGGACCCCGGAACGGAGCGTGGCGACCCACGCGGTGGTGGGCTCCGCGTACTCGGCGAAGCTGGCGAAGAGGAGCCGCTGCTTCGCGTACAGGAGCGAGGCGCCCGGGCAGGTGAGACGGGTGAAGGGAGGCTGCTGCTCCTGGCGACAGTCCGTGAGCTGGAAGGGAGGGGCGAAGAAGTCCACTCCGCCCTGCCGTTCCTCGAGCACCGCGCTGGCGTCGCCGTGAGGCACCCAGCGGTAGGCGAGGGGGCGCAGTCCCTCGGGGAGGGGCGTGGCGGGGGTGCTCTCGTCCACGGGCACCTGGAACTCCTTCTCGGCCCACTGCTTCACGGTGGGGGCCTTCTCGGGCTTGCCGGGGAGTGGGGCGCTCAGAGTCCCTTCGACTCGCCCCGGCAGGGCGGCGAGCCCCTCTCCGACGTCGCCCGTGCCGGGCTCCTGTGTGTACACGCCCACGGTGTGGCACGTGGGCCGCCCGGAGTCGCACAGGTCGGTGCAGACGGCTTCGACGCGCTGGAAGCGGGCCGTGGCCAGGTCCTTCTTCCCGAGGAGCGTCATGAACTCGAGCCGGGACGCCACGTCCTCCGGGGCCTTGGCGCCGAGGACGACGCGGAACGTGCGGCCCTGCTGGTCCTCCAGGGCGTAGGGCGCGGTCCACCGCTCGGCAGCGGAGGCAGCGAGCGAGGCGAGCGTGAGTCCGAGCATCAGGGCGTTGCGCATGACGTCCTCCCGAAGCCGGCACAGGTTGCAAGGGGTGTTCCCGCGCGGAAGGAAGCGTCACCGTGGCCGGAGGGCCGCACACCCGAGGATGCGCCGATTCCGTGCGAAGCCGCGCCCTCCCGCGCAGGCGGGCTGGCGAATAGCCATTGGCCATGACGACCCAGACGAAGGACGTGGTGATTGTAGGTGGCGGCCCCGGGGGCCTGAGCGCGGCGCTGGTGCTGGGCCGTGGGCGCAAGAAGGTGCTCCTCTGCGACGCGGGCTCGCCCCGCAACGCGGCGGCCGAGCACATCCATGGCTTCGTCACCCGGGACGGCACGCCGCCCAAGGAGTTCCGCGGCATTGGCCGCGAGCAGCTCCGGCCCTACGACGTGGAGGTCCGCGACGTGCGGGTGGAGGGCATCGAGCGCATCGGCCCGCGCTTCCGTGTGCTGCTGGAGGGCGGCGACATGGTGGACACGCTGCGCGTGGTGCTGGTCACGGGCATGGTGGACGTGTTGCCGGACGTGCCCGGCTACAAGGCGCTGTGGGGCAAGGCCATCTTCCAGTGTCCCTACTGCCACGGCTGGGAGATTCAGGACCGGCAGTGGGGTGTGCTCGCATCGTCGGAGCTGATGCTCGACTTCAGCATGTTCGTGACGGGCTGGACGCGCGATGTGGTGGTGTTCACCGAGGGAGCCCTCGTGGTGTCCGCGGACAAGCGGGCGCAACTGGAGCGGGCGGGCGTCCGCCTGGAGGAGCGGCGAATCCGCCGGCTCGTGCCCACGGCGGATGGGAATGCGCTGGAGTCGGTGGAGCTGGAGGACGGGACGCGGGTGGCGCGGGAGTTCATCTTCGCCCGTCCGCCGCAGCGTCAGGTGGAGCTGGTGCAGCGGCTGGGACTCGCGCTGGACGAGCAGGGCTTCGTCAAGGTGAACGAGTTCCAGGAGACGTCCATCCCCGGCATCTTCGCGGCGGGGGACCTCACGACGATGCTGCAGGGCGCGCTCATCGCGGCGTCGCAGGGCGCGATGGTGGGATACAAGATGAACCACACCCTGAACATGGAGTTCGCGGGCGTCAGCCATGGGTGAGGTGGTTGAGCTCCGCGCGCCGGCTCGCTACGAAGGCCGCATGTCCTCCGAGTCGTGCACCCCGAAGCACTTCGTTTCGCAGACGCGGAGGGACTTCGAGCAGGGACGCCTCCCCATCATGGTGGAGCGGCTGCAGGTCCGAGGCTCGGGGATGCGAGGCCCCGCGTCCGTCCACACCTACGCCGTGGTGATGCTGGTGACGCGAGGCCAGTCCCGGGTGCGGCACGCGGGCGAGTTCGCGGTGCGCGCCGGGGACGTGCACCTCATTCCGCCCGGGGACCCGCATCGCGTGAGCGTGTCGGACGCGGAGGGCTGGGGGCTCGCCTTCCATCCGGAGGTGCTTGGTGGCACGGACGCCATGGGAGAGGGGGCGTCGCGGCTCGGGCCGTTGATGCGGGTGCGCCAGGGCTGTCACCCCGTGCTGCGGCCCACGGTGGTGCAGCGCCGCCGGCTGCTGCGGTGGATGCGGCTGTTGGGAGAGGAATTGGCGCACGCGGAGCGGGGCGGCGACGAGGCCGCGCTCGCGCTGCTGCGCCTGGTGCTCATCGAGCTGGAGCGCATGTCGTCGCCCGCCACGACGCAGGAGTCACCCTCGGTGGGACTGAGCCGCAAGGCGCTCACGTACATCGAGACCCACTGCATCGAGCCGCTGTCGCTCGCGAAGGTGGCGAGGGCGGTGGGGCGCTCGTCCGCGCACGTGGCGGGAGTGGTGCGTCAGGAGACGGGCCGCACCGTGGGCGAGTGGATTCTCGAGTGCCGCATGGCCGAGGCCCGCCGCCGCCTGAGAGGCACGGATGAGCGTGTGGACATCATCGCCGAGCGCGTGGGCTACGCGGACGTGACGCACTTCATCCGTCTGTTCCGCCGCGTGCACGGTGTCACTCCAGCCGCGTGGAGGCGCAGGGTGACGGTTCCGGAACCCTGAGACGGAGCATGGCTCCGAGCCTCGGCACGGTTCCAATCACCGCCCTTCACGAGCTTCGGTCGCTGCTGACGTTCCTGCTGTCGCCAGGGCGCGGTGACTACGCCGCGCGCTCGCCCGCCCGGGACTTCCACGCCTCGACGAAGTCCGCGAGTCCACCGAGCTGCCTGTCGTTCAGCGTGGACTGCCACCGCGCCTTGCGCAGCTCACGGTACGCCTCAGGCGCTTCCCAGCCGCGCGCCACCATGACGGCCAGGCCCATCAACGGGCCACGCCCCACGCCGTGCTCGCAGTGCGTGAAGAGGTGCCCGCCCTGCTCCACCCGGGGCAGCGCCCACTCCACGCCGCGCATCAACTGCTCCACGGAAGGCGGATACCGGTCCGTCACCGGCAGGTGGAAGAACTCGATTCCCAGCGCCGCCAGCGCCTTCGCGTCGTCGCAGCGCTCGGCGCGCAAATCAATCACCGCCGTGACTCCACGGGCCTTCAGCTCCGCGTACCGCGAGCGCGGCACGCCGCCGCCCACGTGGAGCCAGTCATTCACGCGCGACACGTTGAGGCCCTGCCCGGGCAGCTTCGTGGTCCACTCCACGCACCGCGCCACCGAGCGCAGCACCTGCTTGCGCACCCAGCCTCGAACTCCTGGCACATGGTGCACGTCGCGGAGCAGCGACACGCTCACTGGTCGCCCTCGAGCGTCACTTCCATCAGCCCCGCCACCGGCGGCTTCCCCGCGCGCTCCAGCACCGCGCGGTGCAGGTACGTCACCGGCGAGCCCACCACCGGCCTCACCAGCCCGGCCAGCATACCCAGGTCCTCCACCGGCGCGTTGCGCTGCAACAGCTGCGTGGAGCGCAGCACCAGCGCCGCGCCGCCGTCCCCGAAGACCTCCACCTTCCACACGCTGCGCTCCTTCGCGCCCTCGCGGCTGAGCGTGAAGTGCTCCAGGGGGTGGGGGTTGCCGCCCTCCTCCCACTCGTACACGGGGCCGAACTCACCATCCTGGCCCTCGCGCGCCAGCAGCACCATCCGCTCACCACCGCGCAGCGCGCGGAAGCGCACCCAGCGCTTGGCCAGCTTCGCCGGAGCAATCGTCGAGCGCGTGTGGTCCGCGTATCCGCCACCCACGCGCGTCTCCTCCGCGCCCTTGGGAAGCTGCAGCGTCACCCGCAGCGGACTGAAGGCCAGCGTCACCTCGTGGCGGTAGCGCGCGCTGCCCACCTCCACGTCGGAGCCCTCGGGGGACCGCGGCTGCACCGGCGCGGCGTACTCCAGCACCACCCGCCCGCCGTCCAGCGGCGCCTCCACCCGCGTGAAGCCACCCGCCGACCGCGCCGAGCACGTGCCCACCTGGAGCGTGCCGCTGGTCACGTCGTAGCTCCACTCCTTCTCGCCCACCTTCTTCTGCGGCGTCCACGCGCGCTGCCCGGGCTTGAGCACCGACGCGCGGCAGATGCCGTGGCGCGAGCCGGGGCCCAGGTTCGTCACCGACAGCTGCACCAGGACAAAGGTGCCGTCCTCCAGGTCCCCGATGAAGGTGAAGCTCTCCCCGTAGTTGTCGAGCGGGGAGGGCGCCGGCTCCAGCCCCGCGCCCGCCGCCCGTCCGGGCAGCGCGAGCGTGGTGAGGAGCACCACCACCATCAGGACCTGAAAGAGGACTTTACGCAGCATGTGGGCGCTGCTCCAGGAGCGCATCCGGCGAGGCGTTGTCGTTGAAGACATAATCGCGCTGCAGGGGCAGGTTCCACGCGAAGTACACGACGCCGCGCACCAGCCACCAACCCAACGCGTAGGGCAGTTGCGGATGCAACGTGAACAGCGCCACGCCGCCCGCGTTGAGCAGCGCGCTCGTCCCGCTCACCACCGCGTAGCGCGCCAACTGCCGCGACACCGCGGCGGTGCTCTTGAAGGTGAACACGCGGTTGATGGAGTAGTTCACCACCGCGCCCAGCACGGAGCCCACCACCGTGGCCCAGGCGGGCAGGATGCCCAGCCACTCCACCAGCAGCAGCACCAGCGCGAAGTCCGCCGCCGTGGCGACCGCGCCCGCCACCGCGTTGAGGCCGTAGATGGCCTTCTCGGAGCGCGCCTCCTGCCGCTTCGGCGCCAGCGCCCTCACCAGGTTCCGGAAGCGGGTGATGGCCGTGTAGTTGCTCATGATGGACACGAACACCAGGCCCACCACCGCCAGCCAGTGCATGGGGTGCTTCTCCTGGGGCCAGAAGACGGCCTCGAGAATCGGCGACAGCGCCGTGCCCACGCCCAGGAAGAGCACCCGCTCCAGCCGCTGCATGGCGCCATCCCGCACGCTCACGCCCAGGCCCTCGCCCTTGGCGCGCACATACGGCACCAGCGACGAGCCGAGCAGCGCCATCAGCGCGGGCAAGAGCACCCACGTGTCCCGGTAGTACCAGGCCAGGCCCATCAACATCGCCGAGTCCACGTACCGGTCCAGCACCGAGTCCAGCGCCGCGCCGGCCGGGTTGGCCTCCTTGCGCGTGCGGGCGATGCGGCCGTCCATCACGTCGAGGATGCCCGCGAAGAGGAACAGCCAGCCGCCCAGCGCGAAGCGGCCCGCCGCCAGCGCCACGCCGGCGGAGATGCCCAGGAGGCCCGACAGCATGGACAGCGCGTTGGCCGGCAGGCCCGAGCGCAGAATCACCGCCCACAGCGGCTGGATGACCCAGAAGAAGTAGTGCCGGAGGAAGAAGCCCACCAGCACCGTGCTGCCGCGCTTGAGCGTCTCCTCGTCGCGGGGGATGCCCTTGAAGGCGCACCGGATGCAGAAGAGCAGCAGCCCTCCGAGGAAGTAGGCACAGGCCAGAATCGCGGGGGCCAGCGCCGTCCAGATGCGGGCCGACGGAGACAGGTTTCCGCTCAGCCACGCCACCAGGTTCTCAAGCACGGGTGTCTCCTCTAGAAGTCGTCAGGGGCACTGCGATGGGCGCGGGCGCCGTACGGCGCGCGAACACCGCCTCCACCACCAGGAAGGCGGCGAGGGCCGCGGTCAACCCCGCGAGCACGTCCAGGATGTAGTGGTGCGTCAGGTACACGGCGGAGAACGACACCAGCGCCGAGAACAGCGCCGCGGGCACGCGCCAGGCCCAGCCCTTGTGCCACAGGAAGAACACCATCATGAACGGGTAGGACGCGTGCAGTGACGGCATCGCCCCGAAGACGTTGGTGTTCCGCGCGTAGAAGCTGGCGAAGTAGTGGATGCCCAGCAGCGCGTCGAAGCGCGCCGTACCCGCCGGACTGGGCAGGGCCGCGAGGTCCGCGGGGCCGGGGCCGTACTTCAGGACGTACCAGGGGGGCGCCGCCGGGTAGACGAGGTAGATGACCACGCCAATGGCGTTCACCAGCAGGAAGGCCCAGCACACCTTTTCGAAGCGCGTGTCCTTCTTCACGAAGAAGAAGATGGCCACGGCGAAGACCTCGTACAGGTAGGCCGCGTACGAGAAGCCACAGATGAGGTCCAGCACCGGATGGAACCGGGTGGCCCACCACTCGGGCCAGTTGAGACCGCCGGGGGCGGGGAACAGTCGGCGCTCCAACTCCCACAGGTCACCCGTGTGGATGGTGCCCCGGAGGAACAGCCAGAGTCCCTGGCTGTCCAGCAGCATACCGGTCAGCCATAGCGGGAGCCCGCCTGCCAGGAAGCGCCGCGTCCGGGGGCCCGCCCAGGCCACCCCCAGCAGCAGCGCGTCCGCGGCGACGTGGTCCCACCGGAGCCGACCGGTGGCCGCCACCAGCGCCACATGGCCCACACCCAGAAAGGTGACGAGCCATGTGAACGGCGTGGCTCTACTTGGAGAGCGGGAGGTCATCCCCGTAGTAGTCGAGTCCGAGGTGGGTGATGGGCTCTTCACCAGCAACGACGCGCAGCGTGTTCTTCAGCTTGGTGAGCTGGATGAACAGGTCGTGCTCCACCGGAAGGCCCGGCATGGCCATGGGGCTCTTGAAGTAGAAGGACATCCACTCCTGGATGCCGCGCCACTCCAGCCGCTTCGCCAGGTCCAGGAACAGCGCGATGTCCAGGACGAGCGGCGCCGCGAGGATGGAGTCGCGGCAGAGGAAGTTGACCTTGATCTGCATCGGGTAGCCCAGCCACCCGACGATGTCGATGTTGTCCCAACCCTCCTTCGCGTCGCCGCGGGGCGGGTAGTAGTGGATGGACACCTTGTGCGCGTACTTCTTGTACAGCTCGGGGTAGAGCTCCGGCTGCAGGATGGTGTCCAGCACGCTCGACTTGGTGACTTCCTTGGCCTTGAAGGCCGCGGGGTCGTCGAGCACCTCGCCGTCGCGGTTGCCGAGGATGTTGGTGGAGAACCAGCCCTCGAGGCCCAGCATGCGCGCCTTGAGCGCGGGGGCGATGACCGTCTTCATCATCGTCTGGCCGCTCTTGAGGTCTCGCCCGGCGACGGGGATGCCCTCCAGCTTCGCCAGCTCCTGCAGCGCGGGCGTGTCCACGCTGGCGTTGGGCGTGGCGTTGGCGAAGGGCACGCCCTCCTTCAGGGCCGCGTAGGTGTAGAGCGCGGTGGGGTTGATGTCCGGGCTGTTCTCGTCGAGCGCCTTCTCGAAGGCGGCCAGCGTCTTGAAGGAGTCCGGCAGCGGACGGAAGGTCTCCACGCTGCTGCACACCACCATCACGGCGCGCTTGGCGTTGAGCTCCTTCTTGAAGTCGCGGATGTCCTGGCGCAGCGCCTCGATGCTCTCGCGGTGCGTCTTGGTGGACTTGGTGTGGTTCGCCTCGATGCGGCGGACGAACTCGGCGTCGTGCACGCCCTTCTTCGGCTTGATGCCCTGCAGGAAGGGCTTCACCTGCTCCAGGTGCTTGTCGTTCAGCACGCCGGAGCGCACCGCGACCTGGTACGCGTCCTCGCTGATGATGTCCCACGCGCCGAAGACGACGTCCTGCAGCTGGGCCAGGGGCACCAGCTCGCCGAGCTTCACGGTGCGGCCGTCGGTGCGCTTGCCCAGGCGTGCCGTGCCCATCTGCGTCAGCGAGCCGATGGGCTGACCCTTGCCCTGACGTGCCAGCTCCACGCCCGCCATCAGCGTCGTGGACACCGCGCCCAGGCCAGGCACCAACACCGCCAGCTTGCCCTCGGGCTTCGAGACCGACCTCTTGTTTTCCATCTTGGAGTTCCTTCGAAGGGCGGAAACAGGACCGCCCCGCTAGACGTATTCGAGTCCGCCGTATGCAACACCCTCAGTACGATACCAATGGGGCATGCGGAAAATCTCGAAAGCGGATGGTTGATACTCTAAAGCGTTGTTGACTTCAACGTGATGTGATTCGCGCGCTCGTACCACGGTCGGAGTCGCTCTGAATGGATCAGCCAGGCGCCAGCTACAAGGCACGGCGAACGGGGCTGTCAGAGAAACACCACGACGTCCGGCGGATGACACCCACCTGACCATACGCGGCAACCTGGCCGAGGGTTTTTTGTGACCCAGGCTCGCGCGAGGCGGAGGGGGTGTGGGTGTGGCCTACAGGGGTGTGTGACGCGCCGGCCCGGCGGGCCCTCTCATGGCGTCCGCGCGGGGCCGGCGCAACCGGAATTCTTGGAAGAAGAGACGGCGCCCGGAGCGGTGCGGCCGTCCCTCCTTATATAGTGTGGCTCAGTGCGGCAGCGGGGCGTCGCCCATATCCAGCTTCTGGTTGTCGCCGGGCTTGTACGTCTCACCGGTGAGGGCGGCCTTCACCATGCCGGCCAGTTGCACCATGCGGCTGTTGGGGGTGTCCCAGTACTCGGCGCGCTCCACGCGCACGCACAGCAGGGCGAGCTCCGGATCATCCAGCCCGTCAGGGAACCAGGCCTTGAGGGTGGGGTTCCACAGCTCGCGGGCCTTCTGCTTGTCGAGCACCAGGCGGCAGCGGCCGCTCACGGAGACGTAGCGGTCTCTGGTGGGGTCCGAGTACGCGAGGCTGACGTGGTGGTCGTGCTCCACCTCGCCCACCTTGGGCGAGTGCTCGCGGGTGAAGAACCACAGCTCCCCGTCGAAGTCCCTGTCGTGGGTCCACATGGGGCGGCTGCGCAGGCTGCCGTCCTCCTCCACGGTGGTCATCATCGCGACCTTGATGCCCTTGATGAGGTCTCCGAAGTGTTGGACGACCTCGTGTGTGTCCTTCTTCTTGCTCGCCATGGCTGCTCCTCCCTGGGCGCTCAAGGTAGGTCGTGCGGAGGGCACCGGGCATGGAAGGGCCCCCTGCTCGCCGCCAGGGCAGGCAGGCGGTGTGGTAGTGGGCTTGCCGGGCCGCGGTGCTCCGTCAGGGCGCGCGCGGGAAAGCGAGGGTGACGGAGTGCTGAAGACGGCGTGGAACGAGTGGAGCCTCAAGGCGCTGCAGCTGGAGACGGCGCTGCTGGCGCTGGAGGAAATCGAGCTGCCGGAGGAGATGCACGCGCTCCAGGACTCGGCGGAGGAGAAGGTGCTGGAGCTGGCGCGCGCGTGGAAGGCGAAGCAGCCGGCGAGGGAGGCGCGCAAGTGGGAGCGGCAGACGCTGCCGGCTGGCGCTCCGCGCGACGAGGAGCTGAAGGAGCTGGTGGCGGGCTTCCGCGAGGATGGCAAGGAGTGGACGCTCCTGCGTGCCACCAGCGACAAGCAGGAGGTGGTGGAGACGGTGGTGTCCGAGGGCCGCGCGTGCATGGCCGCGGGCGGCGAGTACTACCTGGGCCAGTGGGACGCGAAGGACTCCGTGCTGGAGGTGGGCCGCGACGACGACGCGGGCGAGCCGGGCACGGGGCTGGTGCTGGAGCCGACGGGCGAGCTGCAGTACGCGCCGGACCCGGAGCTGTAGCTTCAGCCTTCGAGCGCTGTCGCTCAGCCCTCGAGGACGCGGGCCATGCGGGCGCGCTGTTTCTCGTCGGGGAGGCGGCCGAAGCCGGCGCGCAGGTTGTCGGCCACGTGGTCGGGGTTGCTCGTGGCGGGAAGCGGGCAGTGCACGGCGGGGTGGCCGAGGATGAACTTGAGGAAGAACTGCGCCCAGGTGGTGCAGTCGAACTCGGCGGCCCACTCCGGCACGGCGCGCCCGCGCACCCGCTGGAAGAGCGAGCCGGTGGCGAAGGGCTGCATGACGAGGACGGCCACACCGTGCTCGGCGGCGGCGGGCAACAGGCGCGCCTCCGCGTCGCGCTGCGCGAGGGAGTAGGGCAGTTGCACGAAGTCCAGCTTCTCCTCGCGGATGAAGCGCTCCAAATCATCGAAGGCGCTGCGCGAGTAGTGGGTGACGCCGACGTAGCGGATGCGGCCCTGGGCCTTCCACTCGCGCAGCATGGGCAGCTGCGTGCGCCAGTCCACGAGGTTGTGGACCTGCATCAGGTCCATGCGGCCGTGGCCCATCTTCTGGATGGAGGCGCGCAACTGCGAGAGCCCCTCCGCCTTGCCGGTGGTCCACACCTTGGAGGCGAGGAAGGGCGTCTTCAGCTCGCCGAGCGTTTCGAGCACGTCGCCGGTGACGGCCTCCGCGCGGCCGTACATGGGCGAGGAGTCGATGAGGCGCGCGCCCGAGGCGAGGAAGCGGCGGAGGACCTCCGCGAGGGGGCCGCGCTCGGCCGGGGTGTTGCCCACGTCGAACGTCTGCCAGGTGCCGAGCCCGATGACGGGCAGCGCTTCACCCGTGCTGGGGATGGGGCGGGTGAGCATGGCGTCTCCTCGGGAGGTGGGCTTCGCGGTGGGTGGAGCGGTGGGCTTCGCGGGCAGCTTGGGTGCGGCCTGCGCGGCGGCGACGGCCGGGAGCAGCAGGCTGCCGAGCCCCGCGGCGAGCACCTCGCGGCGGGTCGTCGTGGGCGGACGGGACTGACGCGGAGTGGAGGCCATGGGGGAAATCTAGCGTCGTGCGTCGCGGGCCGGTGCGCCAGGGCCGCGAGTGTGTGGGCAGGTGAAAGTTCCCGGTGGAAGGTGTCGCCTTCAGAGGGGCGACACGGTCCGGTGACAGCTTTGCGCGGTGCCGGTGTTCCCTTCCGCGAGTGGGGCGGCGACGTCCCCCGACGAATCTCTCTGTGTGGCCCCGGTGCTCGCGCGGTGCGGGCCGGGCCCCTCTCGGAACAGTCCAGGAAGGTCCAGGCGATGAAGCGCAAGGTCTCGGTGTGTGCGGGGGTCGTGGCGGCGGTGGTGGCATTCTCGGCCAGCGCCGAGGAGCCGAAGGCGGGCGTGCAGGCACATGGTTCGGGGCCGGCGGCCGAGTCGGCTCCGGTGCGTCCCGGCGAGGCCGGCGACGCGGTGGCGGCCCCGGCCGTCGAGGGCCCCGGGATGGAGCGCGTCATGGTGGCGCCTCCGCTGGTGGACGCGGCCGTGGGTGGCGCGGTGAGCGCGGTCCCGGCGACGGACACGACGACGGTGGCGAAGGCGGCGGAGCCAGCCGCGAGCCCGGAGGCGCAGGAGGTCCACATCCCCTTCAGCCTTTCGCTGGTGCCGGGCCTCAGCACGGCGGGTTTCCACACGAGCAACGTGGTCAACACGGTGTCCATCGGCCTCATCGCCACGCACGCGAAGCGGGTGGACGGGGCGGCCATGTCGCTGGGCGCCAACTGGGTGGAGGAGGGGCTGAATGGCGCGCAGCTCGCGGTGGGCGCCAACGTGTCGCGAGGGCCGGTGACGGGCGGGCAGTTCGCCGTGGGCGGCAACGTGTCCGGCGGTGACTTCCTCGGCGTGCAGTCCAGCGTCGGCGTCAACGTGGTGCGCGGGGCGATGGAGGGTGCGCAGCTCTCCGTGGGACTCAACACGGTGGCGGGCGCGGTGAATGGCGCGCAGCTCGGTGTCGGCGCCAACGTGGCGACGGGGGCCGTGCGCGGCGCGCAGCTGGCGGTGGGCGTCAACGTGGCGGGAGGCCCGGTGCGCGGGCTGCAGATGGCGGCGGGCGCCAACATCGCCTCCGAGGTGTCCGGCGTGCAGATGTCCTCGGGCGTCAGCTTCGCGCGTCACATCTCGGGCGGGCAGGTGTCCATCATCAACGTGGGCGGCAAGGTGGACGGCGCGCAGGTGGGGCTCGTCAACGTGGCGGGCAGCGTGGACGGCGCGCAGGTGGGGCTCGTCAACGTGGCGGGTAACTCGGAGGGCGAGTCCGTGGGCCTGCTGAGCTTCGTGGGCAACGGCCAGGCGCACCTGCTGGCGTGGAGCAGCGACGTGTCGCTCACCAACGTGGGCGTCAAGCTGGGCGGCAAGCACCTCTACACGCTGCTCACGGCGGGCTTCACGCCGTCCCTGGGAGAAGACCGGCGCCGCTACACCCTCGGCGCGGGCTTCGGTGGACACATCCCGCTGGACCGCTTCTACGTGGACATCGACCTGGTGGGCAGCAGCCTCCACACGCGGCGGTTGTTCAGCGAAGACAGCCAGCACGTCCTCGGGCAGCTGCGGGTGATGGGGGGCTTGCAGGTGGCGTCCCACTTCTCGGTGTTCGCCGGCGTCAGCGCCAACACGCTCACCAGCTGGAATGGCAGCGACGAGTGGAAGGAGGTGGGGCTCGGGCTCGACTGGCGTGAGGTCTCCGACAGCGGCCGCACCGTGGTGCGCATGTGGCCGGGCGTGCTGGCCGGCGTGCAGCTCTGACGAAGCGAGGGCCCTGGGGCGAGGTGGCGGCTTCGCCGGGAGTGCCGTCCGCCGCCCGGGACGTGCTTCCACGCGACACGGGCGTCCCAGGTTCTCCCTCGGCGGTCTCCTCCTTCACCTGCCGGCCGGGCGCCCGAGGCATGCTTCAGCGTGTCTCGGGTCGTCGCCATGTTTTCCCCAAGAGCGCGAGGCGCGCGAGGGGAGCGGTCCATGGAAGGGACCATGCGGGCGATGGTGCTGCATGCACCGGGCGAACCGCTGCGAGAGGAGCGGCTCCCCATCCCACGTCCCGGCCCGGAGCAATTGCTGCTCCGGGTACGGGCCTGCGCCGTGTGCCGCACGGACCTGCACGTGGTGGATGGCGAGCTGACGCACCCCAAGCTGCCCCTCGTACCGGGCCATGAAATCGTGGCCACGGTGGTGGGCTCGGGCGAGGGAGTGACGGCCTTCCCGCCAGGGACGCGAGTCGGGGTGCCATGGCTCGGCTGGAGCTGTGGCGAGTGCCGCTTCTGCGTCGCGGGCCGGGAGAACCTCTGCGAGCGGGCGCGCTTCACCGGCTATGACCTCGACGGCGGTTACGCCGAGTTCGTACTGGCGCACCAGCGCTTCTGCTTTCCGCTCCCGGCCGGCTACAGCGACGTCCACGCCGCGCCGCTGATGTGCGCGGGGCTCATCGGCTTCCGGAGCCTGCGCCTCGCCGGAGACGCCGAGCGGCTGGGCCTCTACGGCTTCGGCGCTGCGGCGCACGTGCTGCTCCAGGTGGCGCGCTACCAGCAACGGCGCGTCTTCGCCTTCACCCGCCCCGGGGACACCGGGGGCCAGCGCTTCGCGAGGGAGCTGGGCGCGGAGTGGGCAGGAGGCTCGGACGAATTGCCGCCAGAGCCGCTCGACGCCGCCATCCTCTTCGCGCCCGTGGGCGCCCTGGTGCCCACCGCGCTGCGCGCCGTGGACCGGGGCGGCGTGGTGGTGTGTGGCGGCATCCACATGAGCGACATCCCCGCGTTTCCCTACGCACTCCTCTGGCAGGAGCGCGTGGTGCGCTCGGTGGCGAACCTCACGCGCGCGGATGCGCTGGACTTCCTCGCGCTCGCGCCGGGCGTGCCGGTGCGCACCGAGGTGCAGGTGTTCCCCCTGTCCGCCGCGAACGAGGCGCTCACCGCGCTGAGACAGGGCCACGTGCGCGGCGCGGCCGTGCTGGACGTGGACGCGCGGAGCTGAGCTCGCGGTGGAACTTCGGGACGAGGGCCTGTCCGCCCGCCTGCCCATCCCTTGGGCCCGTCCCAGGGGATGCGCAGTCTTCAAGGACCATCTGGAGGCGACCCGTCCCATGAAGGCTCCGCAGGAGACCGGCCTCTTCGCCGGCTATGACGATGCGCATCACCCCCTGGGCTCGTACGCGGTGCTCGTCGGCGCCTATGGCGTGTCCGTGGCGGGCTTCCTCGGCTGGACGGCGCGGAGCCGGCGCCGGCTGCCGGAGCGGACGGGCCTGGCGGACCTGGCGCTGTTCACGGTGGCGACGCACTCGGTGACGCGGCTGTTGGCGAAGGACCAGGTGACGAGCTTCCTGCGCGCGCCCTTCGTGCGCTTCCAGGAGAGCTCCACCGCGGGCGAGGTGGAGGAAGTGGCTCGCGGCACGGGGATGCAGAAGGCGCTGGGGCAGCTCTTGGGCTGTCCCTTCTGCCTGGGCCCCTGGGTGGCCGCGGGCCTGCTGGCCGCGCGCGCCGTGGCGCCGAGGCAGGCGCGGTGGTTGGGCTCCGTGCTCGCGCTCTCCGCCGCGTCCTCGTTCCTGCACCGCGCCTACGAGTGGGTGGGCGCGGGCCTGCACCGCACGCGCGAGGAGGTCCGCATGCTGAAGGAACGCACGGACCGCGAAGAGGGCGTGCAGTTCCCCAGCGTGAGTACGTCCGCGGAAGCCCTGGACGCCGGTCGCGCGCCCATCCCCGCGCCGAGCTGAGCGCAACGCCGCGCTCCGAAGGGGCATTGCGCCCCGCAGGAGCTGCGGCGGTGGGTCATTTCGCCGCAAACGCTGCGGGGTGGAGGTGCGACTCCCACGGGATTCCGCGGAGTTGGCGCTGGCCGCGTCCATGCAATGGAAGAGCAGTGCAACCCGAGGCCCGACAGGGGCACAACCCGAGGCGGACGATGAAGCGAGCGCTGCAGATTACGTATCGCGGGATGGCGACGAGCGACGGCCTGAACGAGCACATCCGCGACCATGCAGACAAGCTGGAGCAGTTCTTCGACGGAATCGTGGGGTGCCACGTGGTGGTGGAGGAGCCGCATCGCCACAAGCAGCAGGGCAAGCACTTCCACGTGCGCGTCGACGTGAGCGTGCCCGGCAGGAACATCATCGCGGCGAGAGACCCGGAGCAGCGCACGGGACACGAGGACGCCTACCAGGCGGTGACGGATGCCTTCGACGCCGCCCGGCGCCAGCTCCAGCACTACGCGGAGACACTGCACGCGCACCACGGGCAGTGACGGGCGCGGCCTTCCCCCCCACGGCAAAACTCAGCCATGGCCTGATGCGGGAGCGCCGCTTCATGTAGGTCAAGGTGCCCAGTCCCTGGCGTCCCGGCGCTGGATGCCAGGGCCTGGCGAAGAATCAGCGGCCACCCCCTGACGGAGCACGGGCGGCGGGCGCTATCGTGCGTGCCCCCACGCCATGAATGCCCAGCGCCTCAAGGTGCTGCTGGTGGACGACGAGGAGCCCGTTCTCGCCACCACCGCGGCCGTGCTTTCCGAAGACTTCGACGTCCATCCCGCGCGAGACGCGGGCTCGGCGTTGAGGTTGCTGTCGCTGCATCGCTTCGACGTCCTCTGCACCGACTTCCACATGCCGGGGCGCAACGGCATGGACCTGCTGCGCGAGGCGACGCGGCTGCACCCGCACCTCGCCGGCGTGCTCGTCACCGGCTACCGCGAGTACCTGGACCGCAAGGACCAGCAGCAGGCCCAGGGCCTCTTCTACCTCGTGCTCAAGCCCTACCGGCCCCCGGACCTCATCGCGATGATTCGCCGCGCGGCGGAGGCCACCCGCCTCAAGCGCGAGATGAGCCTCATCACCTCCGGCCTGGCCGAGCGCAAGCGGGGGGTGCGATGACGCCGTCTCCCCGTGGCCTCCATGCCCGCCCCGGCGTGCAGGCAGGCGCGCCGTGCCCCGCCGTCGGACGAAGCAGGCAGGCATCCTCCCCGGGGAGCGCCACTCCCCTCCAGGTGTTGCTCTATCATCCGCCCGACCCGCGCCGCGTCGCTGTCAGCCCCACCCGGGCGCGAGGGCGGTTCGCGGACACACCCGGGCAGGCAGCCGTGGAGGTCGCATCCACCGTCTCACGTCGCACGCCGATGGAGGAGGGCCCGTCCGCAGTCCGGGCGGGATGCATTCGATGATGCCTTCGCAGGAGGAAGACCGCGGCTCCGGGAGGGCGCTCAAGGAGCGGGCAGCGCTGCTCCTGAACGAGCACGTGGACCGGGTGCGCAGCCGGACGGACCGGCTCCTCGCGGGGCTGGCGGTGGTGCAGTGGGCCATCGCCATCATCGTGGCGGCGCTCTGGTCGCCCGAGGGCTGGCTCGGGAAGGAGCACGGGGTCGACCTGGCCTTCCTGAAGACCGCCGTCCTCCTGGGCGCCGTCCTCACCGCCGTCCCCGTCTTCCTCTCCCGCTGGCGCCCCGGCGCCCTGCTCACCCGGCATGCCATCGCGGTGTCCCAGGCGCTCTGGTCCGCGCTGCTCATCCACCTGTCGGGCGGCCGCATCGAGACGCACTTCCTCATCTTCGCCTCGCTGGCCCTGCTCTCCCTCTACCGGGACCCGCGGGTGCTGCTGTCGGCGACGGCCATGCTCGTCGCGGACCTCGCGGTGCGAGGCGCGCTGTGGCCGGAGTCCGTCTACGGCGTGCTCCACCCGGAGTGGTGGCGCTTCCTGGAGCACGCCTTCTGGATTGCCGCCTTCGACCTGGTGCTCCTCCACGCCTGCCGCGGCATGTGGCGCGAGTTGCGCGAGGTGGCGGTGCGCCGCGCGGAGCTGGAGCTGGCCCGCGAGCGCGAGGGCACGAAGGCGCGCGAGCTGGACCGGGCCCTGCGCGAGCTGGGCGGCTTCCAGGAGCACCTCATCCGGGTGGAGAAGCTGGCGGCCGTGGGCCAGCTCGCCGCCAGCGTGGGCCACGAGCTGCGCAACCCGCTGGCCGCCGTGCGCAACGCCCACGCCTACCTGTCCCGCAAGTTGACGAAGGACCCGGTCGGTGCCGCCGAGGACCCGCGCGTCTCCCAGTTCCTGGGCGTCATGGAGCGGGAGCTGAACGCCTGCGCGAAAATCATCTCCGACCTGCTCGACTTCGCCCGCGAGCGCCCCCCCGCGCTCCAGCCCTGCCCGCTGCGGCCGCTGGTGGACGAGGCCCTGAGCGTGGTGCCCCCGCGCGAGGGGGTCCGCATCGTCAACGGCGTGCCCGAGTCGCTCCCCGTCCCCAACCTGGACAAGGAGCAGTTCCGCCAGGTCCTGGTCAACCTGGTACAGAACGCCGTGGAGGCCATGCCCTCGGGACGGACGGGGGAGGTTTCAGTGCTGGCGGAAGGCGGGGAGGCGGGGCCCTGGTCCGTTCGCGTGGTGGACGACGGTTCGGGCATCCCTCCGGACGTACTCCCGAAGATATTCGAACCCCTCTTCACCACCAAGACGCGCGGGACGGGCTTGGGACTGGCCATTGTCGCCAACATGGTGCAACGTCACGGGGGCACAATCTCTGTGCGCAGTGAAGCGGGTCGGGGGAGCGAATTCACCATTCAGCTCCCCGCGTCCGCGGCGGCACAGGCCGCGTGATGGAGGAAGTGGCAGTGGGCCCCGCTCGCATCCTGCTGGTCGACGACGAGGAGTCGCTCCGCATCACCCTCGCGGCGAACCTGGAGCTGGAGGGCCACACCGTGCTGGAGGCCTCCTCCGGCGAGGACGCCCTGCGTCTGCTCAGTGAGCAGCAGGTGGATGTCGTCCTCACCGACATCCGCATGCCCGGGCTGCACGGGGTGGAGCTCCTGCGCCGCATCAAGCAGGAGCGCCCCGACATGCCGGTGGTGCTGATGACGGCCTTCACCGCGGAGGAGCTGGTGGACGACGCGCTCGCCGAGGGCGCCTTCACCGTGCTCCCCAAGCCCTTCGACGTGGCGCACGCGCTGGACACGGTGCTGCGCGCGATGCGGGCCCCCCAGGTGCTGGTGGTGGACGACACCGAGAAGGTGGCCCAGGCCATGGTGCGGGCGCTGAGCACGGTGGGGCTGCGCGCCCGGTCCGTCTACAGCGGCGAGGAGGCGCTCACCTCGCTGCGCTCGGGCGCCTACGACGTGTGCGTGCTGGACCTGGTGATGCCGGAGATGAGCGGGCCGGAGCTGGTGAAGAAGGTGCGTGAGGCGGACCTGTCCGTCGCCATCATCGCCGTGTCCGGGCACGTGGTGCCGGAGATGCTGCGGGTGGTGGCGGCCCAGGGCGCGGTGGTGTGCATGACGAAGCCAGTGCCCCTGCGCGAGCTGGTGCAGGCCATCGCCCGGGTGCGAGGCCGGCCGCAGGGCCCCTTCGGCGCGAGGAACTGACGGAATGTCCGGGCGTGGAGACCTGCAGGCACGGGAGCGGGCAGCGGTGGCGGATGTGGTCGCGTCCACGCTGCGCCATGACCTACGCAACAAGCTCGCCAGCATCCGCAACGCTTCCTTCTACCTGATGCGGCAGATGAAGAAGACGGAGGTCTGGACCACGGACCCCCGCGTGGAGACCTTCTTCCAGCTCATCGAGAAGGAGCTGACGTCCGCCGAGGAGATGCTCTCCAAGCGCAGCCCGCCCGCGGTCGCAGGCCCCAAGCCCCACTGCCGCCCGAGCGAGGCGGTGGAGCGCGCGCTGTCCGAGGCGAACGTGCCCGGGGGCGTGCGGGTGCAGAAGGAGCTGACGGAGAAGGCCGAGGTCGCGCTGGAGCGGGAGGACCTGGCGGTGCTGGTGGGCTGCCTCGTGGACAACGCGGTGGAGGCCATGCCGCGCGGCGGCACCCTCACCGTGCGCACGCGCGACCTGGAGGATGACGGGGTGTCCCTTCGGGTGGAGGACACGGGCGAGGGGCTGGCGCCGGAAGCGTACTCGCGGGCCTTCGAGCCGTTCTACACGACGAAGCCCGGCCACGCGGGGTTGGGGTTGAGCATCGTCCACCGGGTGGCGCAGCGGCATGGGTGGCAGGTGGACGTGGGGGCGGGCCCCTCGGGAGGCACCTTCGTTGAAGTCGTCTTCACGGGCCCGGACGTGGGGCCCCGCTCGAGGCCCGTGGGCCGCGATGAGAATCAGGGGAGCAAGTGATGGAGACGAGCTGGACCTTCGGGCGCTGCCTGCTGCTGGTGGAGGATGACCCTTCCAACCGGATGACGCTCGCGGCGCTGCTGGAGGACGCGGGCTTCGCCGTGGTCACCGCCGGCTCCTACGCGGAGGCCGCGAATCTGCTCACCCGTCCGCGCGCCTACGACGCCGTGTTGCTGGACCAGAGCCTGGGTGACGGCTTCGGCACCGGGCTGATTCCGCTGGTGCGCCACCACATGCCGAAGACGAAGGTGGTCTTCGTCACCGGGCACGACGGGAAGATCGACATGCCGGTGGACGCGGTGTTCCGCAAGGGCGGCCACTTCGACGACCTGCTGGCCTTCCTCTTCAAGTTGCTGCCCCAGCGTCCGCTGGGTGCGTAGCGCCGGAGTTCCTGCCTCATGCTTCCCGAGTCTTCCGAACGCGCCGCCCTCGTGCGGCGGCGCGAGTTGCTGGCCCATGCGCTGGGTAGCGCTCCCGCCCTGATTGCGTCGGGCCGCCCGCGCCCGCGCAACTACGCCGCGGACCAGTTCCCCTTCCGCGCGTCCAGCCACTTCCTCTACCTCTTCGGGCTGGCGGCGCAGGACGGGCTGGGCTTCTACGACGGCCAGACGTGGACGCTGTACCTGCCCGAGCCCGGCGCGGACGACGCGCTGTGGGACGGCGCGGTGCCGGGCTTCGCGGAAGTGGCGGAGCGGACGGGCTGCCCGGTGCGCTCGCGCGCGGAGCTGCCCCCGGTGCTGAAGGGCAGGGCGGTGGCCACGCTTCCCACGCCGGACGTGGAGACGTGCCTGGATGTGGAGGTGCTGCTCGGCCGGCAGGTGCGGCCCGGGAAGCTGCTCCCGGTGGACGAGCCGCTCGCGGAGGCGATGGTGGCCCTGCGCCTTCGCCACGATGATGCGGCTGTAGCGCAGTTGCGTCGCGCCGCCGAGGCGACGACGCCGGCCCACCTGGCCGGCATGCGCGCGACGCGGCCGGGGGTGCTCGAGGCGGCGGTGCGCGCGGCGATGGAGGCGGAGTTCGTGGTGCGCGACGTGCGCCCGGCGTACCAGCCCATCGTCACGGTGCACGGCGAGGTGCTGCACAACCTGAAGTATCACCACGTGCTTTGCGAGGGAGACCTGCTGCTGGCGGACGTGGGTGGAGAGAGCCCGGGCGGCTTCGCGTGCGACGTGACGCGCACGTGGCCGGTGACGGGGCGCTTCAGCACGACGCAGCGCGAGCTGTACGAGGTGGTGCTGCGCGCGCAGAAGGCGAGCATCGCCCTGGTGCGTCCGGGGGTGGGCTACCGCGACGTGCACCTCGCCGCGCACCGGGAGATGGCGCGTGGACTGGTGGCGCTGGGCATCCTCCGGGGCGACGTGGAGGAGCTGGTGGCGGACGGGCTCACCGCGCTGCTGTTCCCCCATGGCATCGGCCACCTGATGGGGCTGGACGTGCACGACATGGAGGACCTGGGAGACCGGGCCGGGTATGCGCCGGGGCGCACGCGCTCCAAGGAGTTCGGTCACCGGTACCTGCGGCTGGACCGCGATTTGGAGCCCGGCATGGCGGTGACGATTGAGCCGGGCCTCTACCGCGTGCCCGGCATCCTGGAGGACGCGCGCCTCACCGCGCGCGCCGGAGACCGGCTGAATCGCGACGTGCTGGCGCGCTACGCGGACGTGCGAGGCATCCGCATCGAGGACGACGTGCTCGTCACGGCGGAGGGCTGCGAGGTGCTGACGGCCGCCATCCCGAAGGAGGCCTCGGACGTCGAGGCGGTGATGGCACGGCGGTAGTCAGCACGGCGGCGAGCCGTGATGCGGGGGCGGCCTCGGACGTCGAGGCGGTGATGGCGCGGCGTGCGCCCGGCGCTCTTGCCGCGCCGCCGCCTTCAGCGCTTGCCGCGGCCTCGCGCGGAGGGGGCCGGCGGTGGGGCCGCTTCCTCTTCCGCCTTGCCGTGACGTCGAGCGGGCGCGGCCGCGTCCTCCACCAGCGCGATGAGGGCGGACACGTTGCGGTGCCGCTCGATGGGGTGACGCAGGGGCTGCTCCCTCGCGACGGTGTAGCGGTTGCGGCGGCCTTCTCGCTCGCGCTGGAGGTAGCCCGCGTCTTCGAGGTCACTCACGATGCGCTGCACGGCGCGCTCGGTGATGCCCACGCGGATGGCCACGTCGCGCAGGCGGACCTCGGGGTCCGCGGCGATGCACAGCAGCACGTGCGCGTGGTTGGTGAGGAACGTCCAGGAGGGAGAGTCCGTCCGCTCGCTGTCCGAGGTCGCCATGGCGGCGCGCACGCTATCCCAGCCTCCTGGCCGCGTCAGCTCCAGCTTTGTTCATCCAGCTCGGGGAAGCTGACCTGACATTGTCCGGGATTCACACCGTCCACGCGAGCGTAGCCATTCTTGTTGAGCGTGCCTTCGCGCGTGGAGCCGTCCGGCAACGTCACCACGTAGCGCGCGTGCGGCACGGGGTGGCCCTCCTCGTCCCGCAGCTCGACGGCCAGCCACGTCGGCTCCGCCACCGGCACCTCCACGGGCGTCGGAATCGGTGGCTCCACCCACGGCGGCGGCACGAGCACGGGACGCTCCACCTCCAGCGCCACCAGCTCGCCATGGGTGAAGGCCTCGGCGAGGCGCTGCTTGAGCCGCTGCTCGTACCGGCCGCGCTCCAGCCTGGACAGCCCGAGTGAAGAACCGCCCCCGAGTGCCTCGTACATCCCATGCAGCGTACGCGCGGCGAACGTGGTCAGCAGATGGTCGAGCGACGAGGTGACGAATACCTCGGGTACACGGTGCTGCTTCGACTCTCGCGCCTCGTGGCCCATGGATGGGACGACGAGCCAATCCGCGCCCCGGCCTGGCAACAGCCACCGGCGCTCCCCCCCTGATTGCGGCATGACAGCGACCTCCCCTCCGCAGGAAGGTACTCGCGGGCTCCGCCACGGCTCCGCTGGGGCGCAACGGCCCTGTCCGGCAGGTTGCGACTCCGCGCTCGCGTGTGCGTCGCCGGACGTCAAGCCTGACCGACGAGACGACGGGCCTTCGCCAGGATGTGCACGGTGGGACGGCGGCCCCGGCCACGAGGGCCGTGCTCGAAGAGACGTCTCGCCAGCACTGAAGTGTCTGCGCGGCGCGGCACGCGAACGCGCGTCCGGGACACGGGGCGCCGTGCCTGGAGGCTCAGCGCGACTCGGGTGCGGGAGCGGTGCCGTCCGCTGGAGTTTCAGGCGCGGCCGGGACGCTGTGGGCGAGGACCATTCGCCACCGCCCCTCGCGCCATCTGCACACGTCCGTGAAGGTCTGCGTGTCCGTCACCTCGGTGCCGTCGGCCAGGCGCACGCGGGCCCGTTGCTCGCCCGTGAGTACGCCCGTGTCTTCGAAGGCGTGGGCGCGCAGGGAGGTCATCTCGAGGTCCAGGATGTCTCCTGGAATGGCGGCGACGCTGGAGATGAACGCCTCGCGGTCCGTCTCCACGTCGCCGGTGCCACGGAAGACGAAGTCCTCGCTCAGCAGCTCGCGCAGCCGGGCGCCGTTGCGCTCGCGGATGGCCTGGGTGACGGAGCGCTCCAGCTCCAGCAGCTCACGGTGGGCATGGGCGGGCTCGGGGCTCATGGGCGAAGGGCTCCGGAGGGGCGGGTGGCTGCATGCGCAGGCTGCCAGCAGGGAGAGGAGCAGGAGCAGGCGGGGCATGCGGCGTTTTCAGCACGTTTCGCGGTGCGAGCGCCAGCAAGGCGTCACGTGCGCGTCAGTCGTTCCGCGCCGCGGTAGCGGGGCATGCGGCGGCGCGCTAGTGCACGGCCTCTCTTCGGGCCCGTCCTCCGCGCTTTGAACCCATCCCCTCATGGGAGCACTCATGCCGTTGAATCACTACGTCACCCTGGGCCGTTCCGGCCTGCGCGTCAGTCCCTTCTGCCTCGGTGCCATGACGTTCGGCGAGGACCTGGGCTGGGGCAGCAGCGTCGAGGCGTCCAACGCCATCATGGACCGCTTCCTCGAACGGGGCGGCAACTTCATCGACACAGCCAACGCGTACACACGGGGGCACTCGGAGAAGATCATCGGTGACCATTTGGGCCGGCACTCCAGCAGGCGCGAGCGCGTGGTCCTCGCCACGAAGTTCTTCAGCGGCCTGTTCCCCGGTGACCCGAACGGCGGCGGAGCGGGCCGCAAGGCGATGATTTCCCAGTGTGAGGAGTCGCTGCGCCGCCTGCAGACGGACCACATCGACCTGTATTGGATGCACTGCTGGGACATGCACACGCCCATCGAGGAGACGCTGCGGGCGATGGACGACCTGGTGCGCTCGGGGAAGGTCCGCTACGTGGGTGTCTCGGACACGCCGGCGTGGAAGGTGGCGCAGGCGCAGGTGACGGCGCACTTCCGCGGATGGGCGCCACTGGCCGCGCTGCAGATTGAGTACTCGCTGCTGGAGCGCACCGTGGAGGGCGAGCTGTTGCCCATGGCTCGCGAGCTGGGGCTCGGCGTGACGCCGTGGTCTCCGCTGAAGAGCGGTGTGCTCAGCGGCAAGTACACGCGGGAGAACGCGGGCAAGGTGAAGGCGGACCGCGGCGCGTGGGCGGAGAGCGCGCTGCACGAGAAGACCTACGGCATCATCGACGTGCTCCAGCGCGTGGCGAAGGAGCTGGGCACCACGGTGGCGCGCGTGGCGCTGGCGTGGGTGCAGGGCCGGCCGGGGGTGACGTCCACCATCATCGGGGCGCGCACGCTGGAGCAGCTGGACAACAACCTGGGCGCGCTGGACGTGCGGCTCAAGCCCGAGCACGTGAAGGCGCTCGACGACGCCTCCACTCCGACGCTGAACTTCCCCGCTGGCTTCCTCCAGGGCGCGCCCACGTTCATGCACGGCGGCCTCACCGTGAATGGCGTCACCGCTCCCGAGTGGCCCATGGCGCCGAAGTCCGACAAGGAGCGCTGGTAGCCCCGCGCTTCGATGTCCCCGGAACGGACGTTCCATTCCGCGCCGCGCCGGTCCACAGGGGCCGGCGTGAGCGAGAAGGAGTGCCGGGAGTCAGGCGCAGCGACGCTCGCGGAATGGACGTTCCATTCCGCGCCGCGCGGGTCCACCCGGGCCAGCGCGGGTTGGCAAGGAGCGCGGCGAGCCCGGTGGCGCGACGCTCGCGGAATGGACGTTCCATTCCGCGCCGCGCGGGTCCACCCGGGCCAGCGCGGGTTGGCAAGGTGCGCGGGTAGCCCCGCGCCGCGACGCCTGCGGAATGGACGTTCCGTTCCGCGCTATCGCAACCGTGTTGCCGCCGACCGCCGCCCTGTACCTGTACGTGAAGTTCCTTCTTGCGCCGCGAGCGTGAAAAACCGCTGAGGCCCGAAGCGTGATGTCGGCATGCGTGCGCGGCTCGGCCCCGACGTGTGCGGGCTCGGTGGGGCATTGGACAGGCGAGGTCCGTCCACGGGGCAGAGCGTTCGTGGGAGGACACTCGTGGGTGGCGCGCCGGAGACCCGTCCCTACGTTGCTGGCCCTGGCGCGACAAGGCCGGGATGTCAGCGCGGGCGCGGGAGGGCGTGTGGGCGAGCTTCTGTCAGGGGCCGAGGGGCAGTTCCGGGGGCAGGGGATGGGGACGCCGGGCACGGGGCCGGCGGGAGGCGAGCACGGGCCGGTGCCGGGCGCGCCGCTGAGCGTGGAGGACGCGCTCGACGGTGATCTCGATGCATACCTGGACCGCGAGCTGTTCGTGTGTCAGCGGCCGGACTCGGACTCGGAGCAGGCTGCCGTCACGGCCGCCGCGACGGCTTCCGGGAGCATGCGCGCGCTGCTCGACCTGGCCGAGGAAGAGTCGCGGTGGTTGAAGACGCTGCCCGCGCCGTCGCCCTCCGTGGAAGCACTCCCCGAGCCCGAAGCGCCCGCGGTGGAGATTCCCGAGTGGATGCGCATGTCGCCCGGTGCGAACGTGACGACGCCCTTCGCGGCGATGCTCTCCCCCGCGGACCCGGCCACGGTGCAGGCGCACCCCGAGTCGCACGGGAGTGTGGGGACGGACGCCGAGGGCCTGCCGGCGACGCCGTGGAGCGTGCCGGCCTCCGCGCCGCTGGCGAGCGCTCCGGCGTATCACGGCAACCTGCTCCCGGGCATTGCACCGCCGCCGCACGGCGTGCCGCTTCCCGCGTGGGCGTCCCAGCACGCCGCTCCCATGGCGCAGTATCCCCAGCAGTGGGGCATGCCGCCGCAGGCCGAGCCGCAGCGCATCGCGGGCATGAAGACCGGCGCCTTCCTGGGGGCGGCGGCCGTGGGCGCGCTCGCGGCGGGGCTGCTGGTGGTCGCGGGCCTGCACTTCCGCGAGCACCTGTCGGGAACGCACGAGGCCACCGTGGCGAATGGGCAGGACGTGGGACGCCTCCAGGGTGCGCCGAATCCGACGGGAGCGCAGGCCGGAGGCGTCGGAATCGCCGGCACGGCTCAGGGCGGTCCTGGCGTGCTGCCTTCCGGCGTGCTCGGAATCGCCGGCGCGGCTCAGGGCGGTCCTGGCGTGAATGGGGAGGCCCAGGTTGGCAACCCTGGCGCGCGGGTGCCGTCAGGTCTGAGCGGTGAGGTGCAGGCTGGCACCGTGTCGCTCTCGGGTGTGGCCGGCGCGGCGCAGTCGAGTGGCACGGGGCCAGGCGTGAGTGGAGAGGCGCAAGCCAGCAGCGCGTTCCTGCCTGGTATCCCCGGCACGGCACAGGCCGGCATCGAGGGCCTGCCCGGCACGGCGACGGGAGCGCAGGGCCAGCCCCTCCCAGGCACCTCCGCCGCGCAGTCCGGTACGTCCGAGCCTTCGGGAGCTCAGCAGGCCGCGGCCTCGGTCGCGGGCACCGTGCTCTCCACGGCGCAGGGTGATGTGCAGGGCGCCGCGAACGGCCTGCGCGCGCAGCCGCCCACGACAGGGCGGGTGAGCGGGCCCCCCGTGGGAGGCCTCACCCTCACCAGTGGCCAGCCCCCCGCTGTGGCGACGCGCGCTCCTTCCGCGCGCAAGGCGGCCACGAAGACGGCCCTGCCGTCGAGCACCACCGACGAAGCCGAGGTCGCGGACACCCGCGAGCTCGCCTTCAACGAGACCGAGTCCGCCAGCGCCGACGAAGAGTCCACTCCCGCCGAGGCCACCGAGGCCGAGGAGCCGGAGTCCGAGCTGGACGAGGACTTCGCGCGGGAGCTCGGCTTCACGGAGGACGCGGAGCAGAAGGCCGCGACGCCCAAGGCCCCCGAGCGCACCGTCTACATTCCGCCCGCTCCGGATGCGAAGGAGCACCTCACGCCGGACGACGTGAAGGCCGTGGTGGTGGCGAACCAGCCGGCCATCACCGCCTGCATCCGTCAGCACGCCCAGGGGACGCCGGTGGAGAAGGGCGGCCGCTTCCTGGTGCGTTGGTCGGTGCTCCCGAGTGGCGACACGTCCAGCGTCTCCATGGACACGGACACGTTGAAGGCCACCGAGCTCGGCCACTGCATCGAGGACGTGGTGCGCCGCTGGAAGTTCCCGGCCCACCAGGTCCGCATGCAGGAGCCCATCCTCTTCCCGTTCGTCTTCTGAGCCGGGCTGACGGGCCGGGGGCCGTGGGAGCACGCGGCCCCCCAGCCCGAAGAACGGGTCCTGACGGACGAGCAACGGGACATCTCGGACCCTATGCTTCCCCCGCCATGCCGCCGCAGGAGCCCGAGCCCACGGAGCTGCACGTCTGCCACCGCTGCCTGGTGCGCCTGGACGCGAGCGCCGGGGGCGTGGACCTGCCGCGCCGGCTCAAGGAAACCCTCTCCGCGCACGGCCTCGCCGGAAGCACGGTGGTGATTCCCTCCGGCTGTCTGGGCTACTGCCCGATGGGGCGCGTCAGCGTGCTGGTGCTCCCGGGCAGCGGCACCGGTGCGCACGTGCAGCTCATCGACCCCGAGAAGGACGGGGAGGACCTCGCCGAGCACCTCGCGCGCCTGCCTTCGCCAACTGCGCTGCCTTGAGCAGCGCTTCCATCATGGGTACGCAGCTCGCCTCACCCTTCCCGGCAATCGCATACGCGGTGCCGTGGTCCGGCGACGTGCGCGGCACCGGCAGTCCCAGCGTCACATTCACGGTGCGCTCGAAGTCCAGCGCCTTGGCGGGGATGAGGCCCTGGTCGTGGTACATGGCCAGCACCGCGTCGTACTTCCCAGCAATCTCATCCGGCCGCGCGAACAGTCCATCCGCGGGCACCGGCCCGTGCGCGTCCACCTTCGCCGCGCGGGCCTTGCGGATGGCGGGGCCAATCACCTCCACCTCCTCGCGTCCCAGGAGTCCGCCCTCGCCCGCGTGCGGGTTGAGCCCCAGCACGGCGATGCGCGGGCGCCGGCCCACCACCGGCTCCAGGCTGCGTGACAGCAGCTTGAGCTGCGCGGTGAGTCCCTCCACGGTGAGCAGCTTCGGCAGCTTCGCCACGGGCACGTGGTTGGTGGCGAGCGCAATCCGCACGCGCGGCCCGTCCATCATCATCAGCACGTCCACGCCGAAGGCATCGGCCAGCACCTCCGTGTGGCCCATGAAGGGAATGCCCGCGCGCGAAATCTGCTCCTTCGACACCGGCGCCGTGCACAGCGCGTCCACGTGTCCCGCGCGCATCGCTTCAATCGCCGCCGTCACGTAGTCGTACTGAGCGCGGCCTCCCGCCTTGGAGGGGCGCCCCGGCGTGCGGTCCTTCTGGGCCAGCCGCGTCACCTCCACCACGGTGGGGCCATCCACGCGGCCCAGGCCTTCCGGCGTCACGCGCGCATAGCGGCGGAAGACGGGGAAGTGCTCCAGGGTGGGCCCGTCCCCGAAGACGACGGGGACGAGGACCTTGCGCACGGAGGCGAGCGCCAGGGCCGAGGCCGTCACCTCCGGCCCGATGCCCGACACGTCACCCAGGGAGATGCCGACGAGAGGAAGGCTCACGGCCTCGCAGCATCTCCCCAAGGACGCCAGTGCGGAAGCAGGGACTACATCTTCACTTCGACGCTGGCCTTCGAGCGAAGCTCGGCGACGTACTGCTCCAGGAACTTGTCCGTCTTCTCCTGGTACAGCTTCGCCTCCAGCTTCGGGCGCATCTCCTCGTAGGAGGTGGCCGCCACCGCGCGCTTCTCCTCCACCTTCAGCACGTGCCAGCCGAAGTTGGTGCGCACCGGCTCGCTGACCTCGCCCTCCTTGAGGGTGAAGGCCACCTTCTCGAAGGCGGGCACCATGACGCCGCGCTTGAACCAGCCCAGGTCTCCACCGTCGGACGCGCTGGGGCCCTCGCTGCGCGCGCGCGCCAGGGCGGAGAAGTCCATGCCCGGCCGCCGCGCCTCCACGGCGATGGCCTCCGCCTTCTTGCGCGCGGCCTCCACCTGCTCCGGCGTGGCCTTGGGGTCCACCTGCACCAGGATGTGGCGCGCGTGCACCTCGGAGTCCTCGCTCTCCATGCGCGCGAACTGCGCGTAGGCGGCCTTCAAGTCCTCCTCGGTGACCTTCACCTTGGGGCCAATCTTCACGCGCAGCAGCCGGTCTCTCAGGATGCGCTTGCGCAGCATGTCCCGGTAGGCGGCCATGGTGAGGCCCTCGCCCGCCAGGAGCTGCTCGAACTGCGCCGGCTCGGTGATGTTGTTCTGCTGGCGCACGTCGGCGACGAGCTCGTCCACCTCGGCCTCGGTGGCGGTGATGCCGAGCTGGGTAATCTCCCCCTCCATCAGCTTCTCGCCGATGAGGGTGTCCAGGGCCGTCTTCATCAGAAAGGCCCGCTGCTCGGCGCGCTTCTTGGGGTCCGGGTTGTTGATGCGCGACAGCTCCGGGGCCACGCGTTGCTGCACCTCGGACAGCGCGATGATGTCGCGGTTCACCACCGCGGCCACCCTGTCCACCATCTCCGCGCGTGCCGCCGTGCCGCCCCCGAAGAGCGCCGCCGCCGCGATGACCGCCACCAGCTTCTTCATCTCGAGCATCCTTCCGAGCTCCACCGGGTCCGTCCAACCACCGTCCCGGCCGTGCATTCCGTCACTTCGCCGCCGCTTGCGGCGCCGGCTTCCCGCGGATGGCCTGCAGGGTGGCTTCGTTCACCTGGACCTGCGCCTTCTCGCGCAGCTCCTTCTCGAACGCCTCCTGTGCCTCCGTGCGCTTCCTCTCCAGCAGCTTCGCTTCCACCAACTGCCGCACCTCGGCGAACTCCCGCTTGCGTGCCGGCTTGCGCTCCAGCACGCGGAACAGGTGGTAGCCGTATTCGGTGGAGACCACATCCGAAACCTGCCCCACGGGGAGCTTGAATACCACCTCGTCGAAGGCCGGGGGCATCTGCCCGCGGGGGAAGAAGCCGAGGTCCCCCCCCACCTTGCCGTCCGCGCTGAGGGAATACCGGCGGGCCAGGTCGGCGAACTTCTTGCCCGACTTGAGCTGCACCTGGAGCTTGCGCGCGTCGTCCAGGCCCTTCACCACCATCTGCGCGGCGTGGACCTGCTCCGCCTCGTTGAACTCCGCCTCGTTGGCGGCGTAGTACGCGCGCAATTCCTCCTCCGTCACCGCCACGCGCGAGTAGACGTGGTTGGCGAACAGCTTCTCAATCGTCAGCCGGCTCGTCTCCCGCTCGCGCAGCTCCGCCATGGACAGCCGCCCCTGGGCGAGCACCTCGTTGAAGTTGCCCGCGGGGTAGTCGCCGGACAGCCGCAGCACGCCCCGGTCCACCTCCTCGGGGGTGACGGTGAGGTTGTTGCCCCGCGCCGCCTGGAGCAGCAGCATCCGGTGGATGCAGGTGTCGAGCAGCGTCCGCTTGAAGGGCTCCACCTCCTCGGGCGTGCGCTGCGGTGCTTCCGTGGAGGCCAGCTCGCGCCACAGCTCCTGCTCGAAGTCGGCGCGGCTGAGCACCTCGCCATTGACGCTGGCGACCACCGAGGCGTCGGGGTCCTCCTTCGGCGGCTTGTTGCAGGCCAGTCCCGGCCCCAGGGCGAACAGCAGGGCGAGTGGGACGAAGAGCGCACGGGTGGGATGAAGGCGCATGCTCGGGTGCCTCGGGGAAGGGAGGGGGCGACTCCCGTAGGTGGGGCCGGCGGGCCGGAAGGGCAAGCGGGCAGTCATGGCGCGGGCACCGTGCCGGGCAGGGGGCCGGAGGGCTTGCGCATGGGGGCCGCCACGTCCAGCGGCACCCGCGCGAGCGCGTCCGGGTCCACCGACAGGGACAGCCCCTGCTCCACGCGCGCCAGGTACTCCGCCCAGGCGCGGGAGCGCTTCTCGCCCTCCAGTCGCACGCGCAATTCCTCGCGCACGTCGTCCAGGGCGAGGTTCAGCGCGGGCCGGCGCGCGCGCAGCTTGAGGAGGTGCAGGCCCGCGTCCGTCTGCACCACGCCGCTCAGGCCGCCCTCGGTGGAGAGCGCCCGCGCCGCCGCGGCGACCTCCGGCCCGTACGCGTGGGCCAGGGCATCGTCGGAGAGGAAGCGCAAATCACCATCCAGCGGCGCCGTGCGGGGCTCCTCGCTGTGCTCTCGCGCGAGGGCGCCGAAGCCGGCGAAGTCGCTTTCAGGCAGCGCCTTCGCGCGTGCCAGCAGGTCCTCGGCCCGCCGCTTCGCGTCCGTTACACGCACCGCATCCGAGCGCGGCGCGGCGAGGAAGACGTGGGAGACGCGCACGGCCTCGGGCCGGACGAAGTCCTCGCGGCGCGCGGCGTAGGCGGCCTCCAGTTCCGCGTCGGTGACGTGGACGGGGGCCTCTTCCAGTTGCGTGCGCATCAGCCGATTCACCAGCGCGCGCTTGGTGGCCTCCACCACCTCCGGATCATCCTGGAGCCCGCGGGCGAGCGCATCGCGCACCAGCAACTCGAAGCGGGCCATGGACTCCACGTACTCGCGCCGGGCCTGGGGGGCGAGGTAGCGCTCGCGCAGGGCGGGGCTCTGCTCCTCGAAGCGCCGGGCCAGCTCCTCCGCCGTCACCGAGTCGCCACTCCAGCGGGCCACCGCCTGCCCACCCGCCTGCCGCGTGTGCCGCAGGTCGAGCTCCGCGCGGCCCTCGCCGGGAGCGCGGCCGCACGCGGCGGACACCAGCAGAGCGAGGGGGATGAGGCGGGCGGACACGGACATGCGCAAGGAGCTTCCCGGTAGCACGGCGAGGAGGGCCGGACAACCCGGGGGGAAGGGCCCTGTGCGCCGGCTCACGACCGGGTCGCGTGCGCGGAGAGGAACGCCTCCACCAGGGGGAAGATTTCGTCCGGGGCCTTGCGGCCGAGGATGAGGTCCGCGTGCCCGTAGTCCGCCCCGAAGCCATGCGCCCGGCCCGCGACGAGGAACTTCACCGGCCCACCCAGCGCCTCCTTCGCGCGCGCCACCGCCATGGGCGGGGCGAGCAAATCCTTGCTCCCGGCCAGCAGCAGGAAGGGGATGCGCACCCGGGACAGGGACTCGCGGTAGTCGAAGCCGCCGTCATACGAGGTGAAGCGGTTGGTGGAAATCCAGCGGGCGAACTGGCGCCCCACGCCGCCGGACACGTTGGCGGGCACGTTGGCCAGCGCCTTGCGCACCACGTCCGGCTCCATGTTCTCCGCCAGCATCATGTACCGGCTGAGCGGCCCCGGCGGTGCCCCGAAGAGGGCGAGGCTCGTCACCCGTCCGGTGGGGATGACCTTCAGTTGCAACAGCGGCTCCACCTTCTGGATGAAGGTGCGCAGCCCCGGCTGCACCGCGAAGGTGAACGGGCTGCCCAGCACGGCCGCCGCGCGCACCGGGGCCTCCGGGTTCTTCGCCAGGTGCGCGTAGAGGGTCAGTCCTCCCTTGGAATGACCGACCCAGAGCACTTCCTTCGCCCCTGTGGACAGGACGGTTCGCACCGCGGTGCGAACGTCGTGTTCCGCCTGGTCATCAAAATTGAAGTCCGTGCAGTCGCCCGCCAGCCCCCGGCCGCGCAGCTCCAGCACCCACGCCTCGAAGCCCGCGCGGGCCAGGTAGCGCGCCATGCTGTACTGCTCGTCGAAGTCCAGGTGGAAGCGGTTGGCGCCCAGCCCGTGGCAGAGGATGACGGGCTCCGCGAAGCGCCGTTCTCCTCTCGGGTGGTAGCGCCCCATGGCGATGGCGGCGCCGTCGTCCGTGGGCACCCGGTACAGCTCGTCCGGCCGGAAGCTCAGCGTCAGCAGCCCCTCCTTGCCGCGGGCCACCGTCCGCGAGAAGAGGTCCGCCATCCGTCCCAGCCGCGCTACCTGTCTGCGTGTCACCCAACCAGTCTAAGCGCGTCCGTGGCGCCATGCTGTGTTGAATGGTCACCCTCACCTACTCCCGGCAGGGCTGTTGCAGGGAGATGTGCGCGTGATGGCGGGAGGACGCTGTATGAGGCAAAACCGGGCTTTCAAGGAAGCGTTGTCCTCCTTCATCGCCACCGTTTTTCCCACAGATACCCTCCTGCGTGCCCTTCGCGAGATGGAGCGGCACCAGGTGCGGATGTTGGGGGTGGTGGGTGAGGGGGGGGGGTTGTTGGGACTGGTGAGCGAGGCGCACATCCTCGCGGCGTGGGGGGAGGATCCACTCTCGCCAGTCTCCCGGGTCATGGCGAGGGTGAAGCCGCCGCCCCGGGAGCGGCCGCGCCTGCGGCTGTTGAGGTTCCAGTTGCACCTGCCACGGCTGCGCCGGAAGTCGCGCGGCCCCGTGGCTCCGGCACCCGGGAAGGGGTAGCGCGTCCGGCCGGCGGGGGCGGTACAGTGCGCCCGCCGTGTCGGACGAAACACCCATCTGGTCTGTCTACATGCTGCGCTGTTGCGACGGCACGCTGTACACCGGCGCCACCAACAATCTGGAGCGCCGGCTGGCCACCCACGGGCGGGGCCGAGGCGCCGCCTATACGCGAGCCCGCCTCCCCGTCACCCTGGTGTGGAGCGAGTCCGTCGGGGACCGGGGCTCGGCCCTGCGCCGCGAGGCCGCCATCAAGCGCCTGTCCCGGGGGGACAAGCTGCTGCTGGTCGCCACCCGCCGGAAGCCGCCCGCGCGCCGCCGGAAGTGAGCCCATCCGACGTTTCCTCTCGGACTGGCGAGCGGGGCGGACTACCGGTGGTGGACCTTTCAGCCGCGCGTGTGACTTCCATCATGGATTCCAGGACTTTTCCGGAAGCAGCTCCGATACACCCGACGGTGGGGACGCGTTAGGGTAGGAGCAATCTTCGCAGGGGGAAGTCCATGTTTCGGTCGTCTTCGGGAGTCATCGTGGCGCTGGCGTTGGGGGCCATGAGCTTCGGGTGCCTGGTCAACCAGCCGCCGGAAGTCACGGTGGGGCCGCGCCCGAATCCCCTCAGTGTGGTGCCGGGGGGCGAGGTGTTGCTGGAGCTGGAGGTGATGGACCCGGACGGGGACGAGATGCAGTACGACTGGGTGCAGATTCCGGCCGAGCCCGCGGGCCACTTCAGCGACGCGCACGCGCGCAACCCCACCTGGATTGCGCCGCAGGTGTCGGAGACGTCGACGTTCAACATCACCGTCACGGTGACGGACAACGAGGGCGGTGGCGTGCTGGGCACCTCGCCCCCGGTGCTGGTGCGGGTGCAGTAGTCGTCAGGCGGTGGCGCTGGGGGCCGTGGGGGGCGGCGGCATCTCCGCCTGCTCCCGGGCGCGGCGGCCGGCGCGGCGCACGAAGAGCACGCCGAGGATGAGCATGACGAAGGCGCCGATGCCCGCTCCGATGGCCTGGTAGGTGAGCAGCGAGGACGTGGTGCCCCGAATCACCTGCGGCAGGTTGCACACCGTCTGGGTGGCGAAGGGCGTCTCGTTGTACCAGCCGAGGAAGACGGGGCCGACCCACGAGGCGACGACGATGCCCAGCAGGGCGCCCGCGAGGACGAAGTTGAACAGTGTCTTGGCGGTGTTCATGGCAGGCACCTCCCTCGGCGGGTTGACTTGGGGCCGTGCTTAATATGCGCACGGTGCGGTGGCCAGGAATGGAACGTGCTAAGGGGAGAGCGTGCCGCTGCTTCCGCTCGCCATCCTCTTCGGCCTCCTCGCGCTGGTCTGCGCCGTCACCCTGCTGATTCACGCGTTCCGCCGGAGCGTGGGCACGGGCGTCATGGTGCTGCTCATCCCCTGCTACGTGCTGTTCTACGCCTTCAGCCAGTTCGAGCACCCGCGCAAGGGGCTCATCGTCGCCGGCTTCATGGCCAGCACGGTGCTGGCGGCGGTGTTCCTGGGGCTGGGCGCGCACGGGCTGAGCGAGCTGTCCTCCCACGTCCCGCCCCCGGGCTTCTGAAGGCGTCCTCGCCGTGATGTCCACGCCTGGCGGGGCTCGCTGCGCCACCCACCCGGACGTCGCGGCGGTGGCCACGTGCGCACGCTGCGGCAACTTCCTGTGCGGCGACTGCACGGAGGTGGTGGGCGAGTCCCCCTACTGCGAGCCCTGCGTGGTGCTGCTGCGCCGCGAGGCGCGGCCGTCTCGCGTGGTGCAGGGAGCGCTGGCGCTCAACATCCTGGGCCTGGCGTGTCTGCCGTGTTCGCTGGCGATGCCCCTGCCCACGCTGGTGGCGGGGGTGGCCGGGCTGGTGCTGGGCTCGCGCGAGCTGCGGCGCATCCGCCGGGGTGAAGGCGCCGAGCGCGGCCGCACGCAGGCGCAGGTGGTGCTGGGGCTGGGGGCGCTGAACGTGGCGCTGTCCGGCCTGTGGCTCTTGTGGCTGTTCCTGCCGCGCGGCGGCTGAACCGCGTCACACGCCGCGCGCGTTCGGGTCCCAGAGGTACTTGTGCATCTGGAGCTGGAAGCGGACGGCGAGCCTGTCCTCGATGACCCACTCGGCGAGCTGGCGCGGGTGGAGCTTGTCGAAGACGGTGGAGAAGAGGATGCCGTAGGGCTTCTGCAGCAGGCGGTGCTCGGCGATGAGCGCCTTGGACCAGTCGTAGTCCTCGCGCGAGCCGATGACGAACTTCAATTCGTCGTTGGCGTTCATCGACGTGAAGTTGCGGTAGTCGTTGCGCGAGTGCTCGCCCGAGGAGGGCGTCTTCATGTCCACGATTTTGTGGACGGCCGGGGGCACGAGCCGCACGTCGATGGCGCCGCTCGTCTCCAGCAGCACCTTGAGACCGGCGTCGAGCAGGCCCTGCATGAGCGGGTAGACGCCGGGCTGGAGGAGGGGCTCACCGCCGGTGACTTCCACGCTGGGGGTGTTGAGGGCCTTCACCTCGGCGACGATGTCCGCGTTCTTCCGGCGCTGGCCGCCGTGGAAGGCGAACTCGCTGTCGCAGTACGTGCAGCGCAGGTGGCAGCCGGTGAGACGGACGAAGGCGCAGAGCAGGCCGGCGTGGGAGGACTCGCCCTGGACGGAGAGGTAGACCTCCTTCACCACCACCGAGTCGGCGGTGGGGACGAGGCGGGGCTCGATGTGCGGGCGCGCGGCGGGCATGGCTTCTTCGATTCGTCTTCGGGGGCGTCGGGGGAGCGGCGCTTCAACCCCACCGGGTGCTCGCCGTCAAGTGTGGAACCCTGAAGACGCACGGTAACGTCCGCGCTGACGCCCGGCATTCATTCCCGGGGCAGGGGAGCGGGCGGGCCCTCTGGAGGCGGCTCGCCGTCAGGACGACGCGGGTGGGCCCTTCACCCGCTCCACGAAGGAGTCGATGAGCTGGCGGGCGATGCTGATGCGCGGGGGGATGCGGGGGAGGTTGTCGGGGGTGAACCAGTGGGCCTCGGCGATTTCCTTCGGGTCCACCTGGATGTCGCCCCCGGCGTACTCGGCGGTGAAGCCCACCATGAGCGAGCGCCCGTAGGGCCACGGCTGCGAGCCGAAGTAGCGGATGTTCTTCACCTCGATGCCGACCTCCTCCTTCACCTCGCGGGCGACGCATTGCTCCAGCGTCTCGCCGGGGTCCACGAAGCCGGCGAGCGTGCTGAACATGGGCTCGGGGAAGGTGGCGTTGCGGCCGAGCAGCATCGTGTCACCGCGGGTGACGAGGACGATGATGGCGGGGGCGATGCGCGGGTAGAAGGGCGTGTGGTCCACCGGGCAGCGGCGGGCGCGCTCGCCGGGGACGAGCTGGGTGGGCGTGCCACAGCGGCCGCAGAAGCGGTGGGTGAGGTCCCACTCGGCGATGGAGATGGAGCGGCCCACCACGGCGAAGCGGACGTCGTCCAGGCGTCGGTAGAGCGAGCGGCCGGGGACCTTCTTGAAGCCGTCGGGCGGGGTGAAGTCCTCGGGGAGGACGGCGGCGTAGCAGTCCTGCCCGTCGAGGGCGCCGAGGTAGTGCCCGTCGGCGATGAGCTCCGGGAAGGCGGCGCCGGTGGGGATGGAGACGGAGCCCTCCTGCTCCTGGACGACCACATCCATGCCTCGGGCGAGGAAGAGGAGGGCGCCGTCGCGGGGACGGGCTGGCGGCTCGTGGCCGGGGACGAAGTGCGGGACGGTGCTCACGGGGGCACCTTAACGGGCGCGAGGCCGGTGTGCAGGTGTCCCGTGCTTCAAGGCTGGGAAGCGGCGGACAGTGCGCCCTCGCGCGGGGTGAGGGGGCTCTCCAGGGCGATGCGGGCCAGCTCGTCCTTGCGCGCGAACCAGACGCCGGGCTGGCGCTTCGCGTAGGCGATGAACTCCTCCAGCACCCGGGCGCGGGCGGGGCGGCCGCCGATGCGGTCGTGCATGCTGATGGACATCATGCGGCGGCGGGTGGCGGACTCGGCGAGGAGGGCGTCGAACTCGTGGCGCAGCTCGCTGGCGAACTGGTCCGCGCTGAAGTGGCGCTCCTCGAAGAGGACGATGTCGTTGAGGCCGAGCGTGTAGGGGATGACGGCGAAGGGCCTGCCGTTGACGGGCACGAGGAAGGGCTCGTCCCGGCTCACGTCGTCGATGTGGTAGAGGAAGCCCAATTCCTGGAGCAGCGGGAGCGTGTTCGGCGTGCCGCGCAGCCAGAAGGCGTTGAAGCCCACGGGGCGGGTGCCGGTGGCGCGGAGGATGCTCTGGATGTTGGCCTCGTAGGACGCGCGCTCCTCCTCGCGAGTCATGGAGAACTGCGGCGTCCACGTCTGGCCATGCGCGGCGGCCTCGTGGCCCCGCTGGACGACTTCGCGGGCGAGCGCGGGATTCAGGTCCACGGCGGCGCCGACCATGTGGGACGTCACCTTGACGCCCTGGCGGTCGAACACGTCGAGCAGCCGGGGCAGGCCCTCCTTGTAGCCATACGCGTACCACGTGGAGGTGGGCAGGTCGGGGTAGCGCGAGTCGATGGGCGGGAAGGGCCCGCTCGCGCCGCGCTCGGGCTGGGCGCCGGCCTCGAACTGCAGGGAGATGGAGATGGCGAGCCGGGCGCCGTTGGGCCACGCCTCCGCCTTGCGGGCCCTGGGGGTGGGACGGGGGGAAGCAACGGAGGTCGCGGCGATGGCCGCGCCGGCCACGGCGGTCTGGGTGACGAACTCACGGCGGGACAGGGACATGGTGGTGGGACTCCGATTCGGATGGGGTTTCAGGCCCGGGACGGGGCGCTGATGGGAGGCACCGCGTGGCGGGAGCGCAGCAGGCCATCGACGGTGAAGCGGGCATCGGCCGCGCGGGCGAGGAGGACGTAGTAGGCGAGCGCGTAGCTGAGGTGCAGGCCCACGGCGCTCCACTCCTGGCGCAGGCACTCGCCGAAGGTGAGGGACGCGAGGACGACGCCTCCGGCGACGAGCGCGAGGCGCAGGCGCAGGCCCAGGAGGATGCACAGGCCCACGGCGAGCTCCACGAAGGGAAGGCCCACGGCGAAGGCGCGCACGCTCCACTCGGGCAGCGGGGTGTTGGCGAAGGCCGGCACCAGCGCATCGGCGAAGCTGCCGGGCGCGCCCACGCGCACCAGGCCGTGCACGGTGATGTTGGTGCCGAACACCAGGCGGAGCACGCCGTGCGCGAGCTGGCTGTCACTCAGATGCATCTCTGCCTTCATGAGATTCCTCCATGCCCACCGACAGGCGGGCGCAGTCGACGGATGCAATGGAGTCCGTCGACACACGCCTTGAATGCGCCTGGACGTCCGGCTTGAACAGGCGTCAGGGATGCACGACATTCGTGCGCGAGGAGCACGAATCATGGCGAGCCGGGACCGCTTCGAGGCACTGCGGACATTCGTGGAGGTGGCGAGGGCGGGCAGCATCGCCGGGGCGGCGCGGGCGCTGCGGCGGGTGCCCTCGGCGGTGAGCCGCGAGCTGGCGGCGCTGGAGGAGCGCCTGGGTACGGAGCTGGTGCAGCGCACGACGCGGCGGCTGCAGCTCACGGCGGCGGGGGAGCGCTACCTGGGGCACGCGCGAGGCATCCTCGAAGCGCTCGACGAGGCGGAGCGGGACCTGGCGGAGCAGGGAGTGCCGAGAGGCACGCTCCGGGTGTCCGCACCGGTGCTCTTCGGGCAGCACGTGCTGGTGCCGATGATGAATGAGTTTCTCCGAGCACATCCGGCGGTGAGCCTGGAGTTGGTGCTGGAGGACGCGATGGTGGACCTGGTGGAGGGCGGCGTGGATGTGGCGCTGCGCATCGCGCCGAAGCTGGAGCCGAGCGCGCTGGTGATGCGGCGGCTGGGCATGCAGCCGTACGTGCTGTGCGCGAGCCCGGGCTACCTGCGCGAGCAGGGGACGCCGAGACGGCCGAGAGAGCTGTCGGGACACGAGGTGCTGCTGCCCCAGCGAGGCCCGGCGGCACGGCCGCTGGAGCTGCGGCACGGAGGGCGGACGCAGGAGGTGCGCCCGCCGAAGAGCCGCTTCCGGTGCAACAGCCTGCCGGCGCTGCACCGGGCGGCGCTCGAGGGCATGGGCATCGCGGTGCTGCCCGAGTACCTCGTCGCGAAGGAGCTGGCGTCCGGAGCGCTGGTGCGGGTGTTGGCCCCGTTCCGTCCCGCACCGCGCTTCGTCTCCGCGGTGTACCTGCGCCGCACCGCGATGCCCGCGCACGTGCGTGCGTTCCTGGACTTCATCGCAGCGAAGGCGTCGGAGCGGTTCCCGGCGACGGAGGAGACGTGAGGGCCGTCCCTTCATGGATTACTTTTCCTCGAAGCGCTTCTTCATCACCAACTCCGAAACGTTGACGGTACGGGAGTGGTTGAGCACGCAGTCCTTCGCTGCTCAGCGCGACTTCGGGCTGATGGCCATCCAGAACATCCAGAAGGGAATCTGGCGGTGACTCTCGAGGAACTCGTCGAGGAGTTCGCACGGCACGTGGCCGCGCAGTCCGACGCCATCCTTCAGGGGGATGCCAGGACCGGCAACAAGCATGCGGGCCGCTACATCGCCGCATTCAAGCAGCTACGTGCCGCGGGAGACGCTGGCAGGGATGCCCTGGCTGTATTGCTGACACATCCTCGGATGGATGTGCGGGTCGGCGCCGCTGCATGCCTGCTTCGCTACCGCACCGAGGAGGCGAAGGCGGTGCTGATGGCCGCCGCCAGAGGCGAGGGCCTCGCTGCGTTCGAGGCCGCGCAGGTGTTGAAGAACTGGGAGAACGGCACGTGGGGCCTGGACCCCGCGTAGCGCTCCGGGGCTGCCGGAGCGCTCACCCGTGCCCTCACGTCCCCTGCTGAATCAGCTCCACGCGGTACCCGTCCGGGTCCTCGACGAAGGCAATCACCGTGGTGCCGTGCTTCATCGGTCCCGGCTCGCGCACCACCTTGCCCCCGGCCTTCCGGATGGCGTCACACGTACCGTGGATGTCATTCACGCCCAGGGCCACGTGGCCGTACGCCGTGCCGAGCTCATACTTCTCGACGCCCCAGTTGTAGGTCAGCTCCAGCGCCGGGTGCGCGTCCTCGGGACCGAAGCCCACGAACGCCAGCGTGAACTTCCCATCAGGGTAGTCATGGCGGCGCAGCAGCTTCATCCCGATGACGCGGGTGTAGAAGTCGAGCGACTTCTCCAGATTTCCAACGCGCAGCATGGTGTGCAGGATTCTCATGCGCGCTTCATAGCGTCCCGGACGCGTCGCGTCTCGGCACTCCGGGGCCGTCCGTCCCGCGCTGTCCGCTGTCCCGCACGCCGCGTCTATTGAGCCGTCTTCGCCGGCACCGTGAAGGCGCCCGCCTCCACGCGTGACTCGGTGAGGGGCTTCCCGTCGGCTCCACGGGCGCCAATGCGCGAGCCGTCGCCACTGGCGTGCCACAGGCCCACCAGCACCTTCCACTCGCCGGACTCCCAGTCCTTCGTGGACACGGCGAAGGCGTCGCGCAGGAGCGTGTTCCTTGGCGCCTCGCGAAAGAAGAAGGTGCCGCCCAGCACCGCGTGGTCCGCGTTCTTGCGCTTGCTGCCCTCGGGGCCCGGCAGGTGCACGAAGACGCCGGCCGAGCGCGGCACCGTCCCCGTCACCCGCCAGTAGAGCACCATGTGGAGGAGGCCCTCCGCGTCCGGCGCCGGAGGCACCTCCGCCGCGACCAGCTCCACCGGCACGTCGAATCGCACGTCCAGGCGCCGCGCGTTTGGAGGCAGCGAGGCCACCTGCATCGACGAGCCATCCGGGTTGCGAGGCACCGCCCGCGCCACCGGCTCGCGCCACGCCGTCAGCAGCGCGGCCCAGATGAACAGCGGCACGGACGCCACCATCAGGGCTTCAGGCCCCAGCCGCCCACCCCGCGAGCGCTGCCTCCACGCGAGGAAAACCAACCCCACCCACGCGAGCGCCGACACCACCGCCCCACCGATGCCCGAGCGCGGCAGGAAGCGCAGCACCACGCGGTGCTCTCCCTCCGGCAATTGCACCCCGAGCAGTCCGTCCCGCGACACCACCTCGCCCACCGACGCCTTCCAGCCCGGGTGCCAGTTCTGATTCACCAGCAGCACCGTCGGCCGCGTCGCCGCCACGTCCACCTCCACGCGGTTGGGCGTCCACTCCACGCGGCGCGCGGTGCCGGAGGCCGTGTCCTCCAGGTACTCCTCCTGGGGCAGGTCACCGCGCAGGCGCTCGGACATGGGCACCGGCCACGCTTCACCACAGGCGATGGAGCCCCGGTTGATGGCCAGGAAGTACCCCTGCGCCCACCGGTTGCCACGCGCCTGCGCGAAGGGCCGCTCCGCCTCGGAGGGCGTGGGCGGAGGCTCGGCGAGCAGTGTCGCCCAGTGGGTGAGCCGGGAGAACGCGTGGACCTGCACGCCCCAGCCCGCCACCACGAGTCCGCACGCGAGCGCCGCACCCCAGCTCCAACGAGGCGAAGGCGAGCGTCGCGCCCGTACCAGGAGCACGGCGATTCCCAGCGCGGCCAATTCGGCGATGAAGAGGCCCGCGGGGACGAGGAACCGCTCCGGGTAGCGCAGCGTCCCGAAGATGGGCAGCAGCCGCAGCCCGGCGAAGAGCGAAGGTTGCGCCGAGTAGCCCGCCGCCATCCACACGCACAGCGCGGCCAGCACCAGGGGGTACCGCGCACGGTGTCGGCCCAGCGCCACGGCGACGGGGACGAGCGCGAGGGCCACGGCCACGAGGAAGAAGTTGCCCGGGTTGCTGTGCCCCGAGGACGCCGGAAGCTCGAGCAGCATGCGCCCCAGCGTTTCAATCGAATGTCCCGGCGTGCCCGCCATCACGCGCGGCGAGGAGCGCATCGTCTCCAGCAGGGGCCACAGTCGGTACGCGCACGCGGCCAGGGTGAACAGGGCGGTGGCCCCCAGGCCCCACAGCGCCGTGCGCCACCGCGCGGTGCCGCGCATCCCGTACAGCGTGCGCCCCGCTTCCAGCGCGACGAAGAGGGCGCCCATGGGCACCGGGTACGTGCCGCCGAAGCCCAGCAGGAAGGCGAAGACGCCTGCCACCAGCGCCGCGCCGGACACCCTCCCTCGCGCGGCGTGGTACGTGCCCACGAGCAGCCATGGCAGCAGCAGGAAGCCCGCGAAGTTGAGCCAGCCGATGGACCACGACAGCGCGGTGAAGCCGGTGAGGCCGAACAGCGGCGCCGCGCCGAGCGCCCCCAGCGCGGAGCCCACGCGCCGCCGCGCGTAGCGGAAGAAGCCCTCCATGCCGAGCACGAGGAATGTCCACAGCACCACCGGCTCCGCGCGCCGAGCGCCCAGCGCCGCGGACACCCACAGCGTCGGCGACGCCACGCGCGTCTGCGGGCTGCCCAGCGCGTACTGCCCGCCGCAGGACCACGGGTTCCACAGCGGGAGCTGTCCGTAGCGCGTCAGCGTGCGCGTGCCGGCGTCCTCGTACGAGTGCAGCAGGTGTGAGTCGCGGAAGTCGTTCAGCGCTCCGGCCCGCGACAGCGGGTACCAGCAGGCCACGAGGGCCAGCACGCCGAAGAGGGCCAGGCGAGGGCCGGTGAGCGAGGCGGCGTGGTGGGCGGTGCGAAGCAGCCGGCGGGACGAGGGCGTCATGGGGGTGCGCGCGTCAGTCGTAGAAGGGCCGGGGCTTGCACGGGCTGGCGGTGGCCTTGCGCGGAGGTTGCACGGGCGCCGAGTGCAACTCCGCGTCGATGGCGTCGAACACGTCCGTCACCGGCACCCCGCGCCTGCGGGCCTCGCCCACGGCCCAGCTCCGCTCGGAGGCGCCGAAGTCGTCGTCCTGGGACCAGTGGTCTCCCGGGAAGGAATGGCGGGAGCGCAGCCGCCAGCCGGGCTCCTCGGCGGCGGCGGCGCGGCCCACCTCGGCGCGCTCGGCGGGGGACAGGCGCTGCTCGGGTCCGGGCACGCGTGAGGTGGAGGCCCGCACCACCGCGGTCGCGCCGCACAGCGCGAAGGCCAGCCAACCCGCGAGCGACGCGCGCCTCCAGAGGGAACCCATGGAGGCGCTCCTACTCCAACTCAGCCCCGCTCGTCCTCTTCGGTGTCGCCGTCCAGGCCGTGCGGCCCGGAGAGCACCCGGTGCGCGTGCTCCATCATCTCCACGACGATTTGACCCGCGGGCTGCACGCCTTCGATGCGCGCCATGCTGGCGCCGCTGGCGGGCATGCACATCTCCTCCAGGTCGCCCTCGGTGCCGGGGGTGGGGATGAAGGAGCAGAACTTGGGCATCGGGAAGGGCGCGTCGCCGCCCGGTGCTCCGGGGAACAGCTTCGTGGTGCCGATGCGCTCCGGCGGAGGCGGCGGCGTTGGGACAAGGCCCTCGCGGCCGGCCCACTCGCGCACCACGCGGTTGCGCAGCACGCGCATGCGCTGGCCCGGCCACTCCGGGCCGAAGAGGGTGGTGAAGTCCGAGTCGCCCGCGTCTCCGTCCACCAGTCGCTGCTTGAAGCCGGCGTGCGCGTACGCTTCCACGGACGCCACCATGCGCGTGCCCACCCAGACGCCGTCGGCGCCGTGGAAGAGGGCGCGCGCCGCGCTCGGGCCGTCGGCGATGCCACCGGCGGCCAGCAGCGTCACGTCGCGGGCCAGCGCGCGCACTTCACGCACCAGCTTCAGCGTGGACACGGTGCCCCGGTTGTGGCCGCCGGCCTGCCGGCCCTGGGCGATGAGGCCGTCCGCTCCCCAGTCCAGCGCCTTCTTCGCCGCCTCCACCGAGGGCACCTGCATCCACACCTTCGTGCCCGCGGCCTTGAGCGCCTTCACCCACTCCGCGGGCGGCGCGTCCCAGTGGAAGGAGACGACGGGCACGCGCTCGGCGATGCAGGTGTCGATGTGCTCGCGCGTGGTGAAGTCCTGGCCGCCCGCGCTCGCGACGATGAAGTTCACGCCATACGGACGCTTCGTGCCTGCCTGGATGGCCTGGAGGCGGGCGCGCAGGAAGGGGGCCGGCTCGGGCGCGGCGCCGAGCATGCCGATGCCGCCTGCTTCCGATACGGCGATGACCAACGGCGGCAGCGCGACGAAGCCCATGCCGGCGCTGACGAACGGATAGTGAACGCCGAGCTCGCGCGTCAGCCGCGTGTGCAGCGTGTTGCCCTCCAGCACGTAGATGGGCCGCCGGGGCCCGTCGGCGGCGTCGTCTGCCTCGGACGCGCTGTCTTCCGGGGAACGTCCATCGTTCGAGCCGTTCATCGTGTCTCCTGGCGGTGGCGGCGAATCGGGAATTCAGAGGTTACCAGCACCCCCGTGGATCATGCGCATGGGTGGGGAAGACGCCACCCGGGCTGGTGGGCGGGTGACAGCTGTCCCACCCTAGGTGTCGAGCGCCTTGCGCATGTGCCGATGCGGAATTCCGACCTCGGTGAAAGGCTCTCCGTAAACGGCATAGCCGAGCCGCTCGTAGAAGGGGACGACGGGCGCGCGCGCGTGGAGGTGGACGTGGGTGAAGCCCCGGCGGCGAAGCTCCTCTTCCAGGGAGCGCACCAGCCGGGCGCCCAGTCCCTGGCCCTGGAGGTGGGGCGCCACGGCCATCTGGAAGAGGCGGCCGCCGTGCGCGTCCTCGGGGTTGAAGAGGACACATCCCAGCACGGCGTCGCCCTGGTGCGCCACGAGGTGGACACTGTCCGCCTCGAAGGGGAAGGCCACCTGGGCGCGGGTGAAGCCGAGCGGCTCGCGCAGCACGCGGAAGCGCAGCTCCAGCTCGCCCGCGTAGAGGGCGTGGCCGGGGCGGATGAAGCTGAAGGACAGCGCGGCGTCGGACATGGAAGCGGTCAGAAGGTGCCGGTGAGCTGGAGGGTGAAGGTGCGGCCGTACTGCGGCACGGGGGCGATGGAGTTCTCGTCCGACACCGGCAGCGTGTAGCGCGTGTCCAGCAGGTTGTGCACGCCGGCGAAGTAGCGCAGCGGGCCGTAGTCGCCGGAGAGGCCGAAGCCGACGAGCAGCGCCTCGCCGTTGTCGGCGCCGCCCGAGCCGGAGGCGCGCGCGCTCTGGTAGGTGGCCTGCGTGGCCAGCCGCATGTCACCGCCGCCCAGCGGCATCAGCAGCCGCCCGGAGACGAGGTGCGCGGGGGCCGAGGCGGCGACGTCGTCGGTGGCGTTCTTCAGCGTCACGTACGAGTAGCTGACGTCCACCAGCAGCCAGCGGCCCGGCTGCCAGTGCACGCCGGCCTCCGCGCCCCAGGCCAGCGTGGTGTCGTCGGCGTTGACGAAGCGCAGGCACGCGGTGGTGCCGCAGTCGCTGGAAGGGACTTCCTCCGCGCGCAGCTGCACGAGGCTGGAGATGCGGTTGTGGTAGCCGGCCACGGTGACGCGCAGCTCGTCCGTCAGGTCGTGCGAGTGCTCCAGCTCGAAGGTGGTGATGGTCTCCGGCTCCAGCGACTCGGCGGCGCCCTGGGAGATACCGTCCTCGTAGTAGAGCTCGTAGACGTTGGGCGCGCGGAAGGCGCGTCCGGCCACCAGCTTGGTGAGGCCCGCGTCGTAGGGCCGGGCGATGAAGGCCAGACGCGGCGTAATCGGCGTGGTGTCCAGGTCCAGGTACTTGTCCAGGCGCAGGCCGGCGGAGACGCTCAGCCGCGGGTGCACCTTCCACTCGTCGAGCAGGTAGGCGGACAGCAGCTTGCGATTCTGCGTTTTCAGTTCCTCGCCTTTGGCCGTCTGCCGCACGCGCAGCTGCGCCTGGCCCTCGATGCCCAGGGTGAGGCGGTTGTTCTCGAAGAGGCCCAGCCGCGCGCGAGCCTCGGCGGTGAGCCAGTCCGCGTCGCCTTCCTCCCGGGTGGGCCCGCCCTCTGCCTCCGGGTAGACGTAGGTGCCTTCGTAGCGGCTGAGGTCGAACGCGCCGCGCACGGACAGGCTGATGCGCTCGGAGAAGTCGCGCTCATAGCGGGCCTCGGCGAAGGCGCGCAGGTCCTGCACGATGTTGCCCTCGACGCCGGGCACGGTGCCGTACGGGGCGGTGGGCAGCTGCTTGGAGCGGATGTTGAACTGGGCCTGCGCGGAGAAGCTTCCCAGGCGGGCCTTCAGCGAGCCGCCGGCCGACTTCTCCGCGTCCAGGCCGGTGACGATGAGGTCGTTGCTCCCCAGCCGGGTGGTGTCCGCGCCCGACGCGCTCAGGGCCGAGGCGCTCACCAGCACGGAGCGGTCTCCACTCTCCCATGCGGCGGTGGCGTGCCCGCGCGTGGTGCCCAGCGCACCCACCGCGCCGGTGACTTCCAGGTGCTGGTCCGGGCCGAGCGACTCGCGCGGCACCACGTTGATGACGGCGAAGAAGGCGCCGGTGCCGTACAGGGCGGAGCCGGGGCCGCGCACGACTTCGATGCGCTCCACCTCCTGGAGGTCCACGCTGAGGTCATGGGCGGCGTAGCCCTGACCGGCCCAGACGTCGTTCATGGAGTGGCCGTCCCAGAGGATGAGGACGCGGGTGTTGAGGTCGCCCGGGGGCGAGAAGCCGCGCACGCCCAGGTAGGTGTACGTCCGGTCGTCGGTGATGAAGATGCCGCGCACGCCGGAGAGGGCCTCGGCCAGGGTGCGCCAGCCGAAGGCGCGCAGCTCCTCCTGGGTGAGCACGGTGGTGGAGGCGGGGGCGTCGTCCACGGACACGAGGCTCTTGGACGCCGCGCGCACGGGGGGCGGCGCGTAGCGCAGCTCGGCGTGGATCTTGACCTCCTGGTCGGCCACCACCGTCACCGTCTGGCGCAGCGGACGGACCTCGCGGCTCTCGACTTCGAGGGTGTGCTCGCCCTCGGGGAGGGTGACGACGGTGGGGGTGAAGCCGGTGGGCTTGCCGTCCACGCGCACGGCGGCGCCGTCGCGGTTGGCGGTGACGACGAGCCGGCCGGTGGGGCGGTCCTGCACGCGCAGGGACACGGCGAGGGGCACGTTGCCGTCGGGGGGCACGTCCACCACGTACTGGCCGGGGGCGTAGCCGGGGGCGCGCACATAGAGGACGCGCTGGCCGGGGGACAGGCGCGCGCGCCCGGGCAGGCGGGCGATGATGGGGCCGTTGGGGGAGTCGCGCACCTCGGCGCCCTCGGGGGTGCCGGTCAGCTCCACACCGCCGGTGATGAGGGCCAGCTCGAAGGTCTGCTCCGTCTCCCGGCCGCGCACCAGGGCGAGGGTGGCCTCGGCGGGGCGGTAGCCGTCCTTCTTCACCATGACTTTGTGACGGCCGGGTGTCAGCGCGAGCGTCTGGGGCGAGCGGCCGCGGCTGCCCAGGTCCATGCGGTCCACGAAGACCTCGGCGCCCTTGGGATTGGTCGTCACCTTGACGAGGGCGACCTTGGGGCGGAGCCGCTCCACCGAGCGGGACACCTCGGCGGCGTCGTCGGAGGGCAGGTCCTCGGTGAGCAGGTCGTTGTAGTAGCGGTACGCCTCGTTGAACTTGTTCAGCGCCTCGAAGCAGCGGGCGATGTTGAAGAGGACGTTGCGGTTGGGGACCAGGCGGTAGCTGGTGAAGTAGGAGCGCAGCGCCTCGGCGTACTGGCCCCTGGCGTAGGCGTCGTTGCCCAACTCGAAGGCGATGTCGGCCTCGTCCGCGTTGTTGTCCGCGAGCACGGGGCTGGACAGGAGCAGGAGCGACAGGAGGAGCAGGCCGGAACGGGAGGGAAGCATGGCGCGGCGGCCATTCTTCCCTCTCTGGGAGGACAGGTCCATGGGGGGCTGCCGGTTGGCAGCCCGGATGCCGGGACTCGGAGTCTTCCTCTCAGTGAACCACGGGCCGTGCGGTGCCCGTGGCCTGGAGGACGCGCGTGGTGGCGCCCTCGGGGTCCCGGAAGAAGTGGGGCGTCCACAGGCGCACCAGCGTCCAGCCCTGGCCCTCCAGCACGGCGGTGCGGAACAGGTCCCACTCCACGCGGTCCGCGGCCTTGGGGTAGCGGGTGCCGTCGCACAGCACGCCCACGGTGACGTCGCCGGGGTTGGTGGGGTGGTGCAGCGCCAGGTCCACGCAGAAGCCGTCGTTGCCCCAGTGCACGTCGGACGAGACGCGGTGCTGGTTCGCCAGGTGCCCTGCCAGCGCGCGGGCGAACGTGGACCCGGCTTGCGTCTCGCGCTCGCGCACCACCGTCTCGCGAGCCACCGGTACGGCCGTGCCGGCCTGCGTCTCGGCGTCATCGCGGGCGTAGGCGTCCGTGAGGGCCTCCGCGAACTGGAGGTAGGCGAAGAGCAGCCAGCCGCCGTTGGGCTGCCGGCCCTTCTCCACCGGGGGCAGGGACAGGTAGCTCTCACGGGGAATGGACGTGACGAGGTGCACCTGCTGCCGCGCGCGGGTGACGAGCACGTTGAGGCGGCGGCCACCGCCCGCGCTGCCCAGCGGGCCGAAGCGCCGGTAGAAGCGGCCCTGCCGGTCCGGGCCGTAGGTGGTGCTGATGATGAGGTGGTCTCTCTCGTCACCCTGGACGTTCTCCAGGTTCTTGACGAAGAGGCCCTCGAACGACCCTGCCCCCCGCCGCGAGCGTGCCGCCGTCAGCCGGGCCGCGAAGGTGGAGTCCTCGGCGGCCATCTCATCGAGCACGTCGGTGATGGCGTCGCGCTGCGCGAGGTTGAAGCAGGCGATGCCGATGGATGGAGGCTCGGGCCGCGCGAGCAATTCCTTCACCAGCGTGCCCACGGCGCGGGCCTCGATGGGGTTGACGCGCTTCTCGTAGGTGCCGGCCACGGGCAGCAGCCGCAGCGGGGCGTGCGGCGCGCGGTGGGACGGGTGCGCGGGAATGGCCTGGAGCCGCTTGTCGTAGAAGTGGTCGTTGCTGAAGGCGATGAGGTCCGCGTTCTGCGAGCGGTAGTGCACGTCGAGGTAGCACTGGTCGATGTCCAGGTTGAGCGCGGCGGACAAGAGGTCCTCCACCTCGGCCTGTTGTTCCTCGAAGAGGCCCTGCTCCGACTCGGCCTCCAACTCCTGGCTCTGCACCACCGCGGACTCGAAGAAGCGCGTGGGCGGGAGCTGCTTCGGGTCTCCGGCGATGACCACCCGCTTCGCACGGGTGAGCACGGGGAGCGCTTCCTCGAGTCGGCACTGCGAGGACTCGTCGAAGATGACGACGTCGAAGATGGGGCGGCGGGGGAAGATTTGAGCCACCGTCTGCGGGCTGGCCATCCACACGGGGCGCACGTCGAAGAGCGGGTCTCCGCCGTCGATGCCCTGACCGGTGGCGATGACCTGGCGCACGCGCATGGCGCGCTCGCCGCGCAGCATGAGCCGGCGGCGCAATTCCGCGCCCTGGCCGTTGAGCCGGCCGCCGGTGGCCGCGAGCAGCCGCTCGCGCTGGCGCTGCGTCCACCGGTGGACGAGCGCGTCGCGCACGAGGACGCGCTTCTTCTCCTCCAGCGCCCGGTAGTGGGCATGGGTGGCCTGCACGCGGTCCGCGTCGATGTGCTGGAGCGCCGGGTCCTCGCGCAGCCGGGAGGACACCTCGGCGGCCAGCGTCGCCTTCAGCACCGCGCGCCAGCCGCCCTCCACGTCCGCGCCCTGACGGGCCAGTCCCTCCACCGCGGCCTCCAGCGCGGGAGGCATGCCGGACAGCAGCGTGCGCAGGCGCAGCAGTCCCTCCACCGTGGACAGCCGGGCCTGGAGGGCGGAGACGGCGGGAGAGAGCTTCCCGCCCGAGCGCAGCTCACGGGTGCGGGCCTGGAGCCACGCGGTGGTGAGCAGCCCTGTCTCCGAGAGCCGCGCCTCCAGCCGGGCCACGGCCTCGCCCCGGGCCGCGGACTGGCGCAGGCCGGAGAGCAGTGCGGCGCGCGCGTCCGCGTCGCCCTCGAGGGCCCGGCGCACGGCCTCGCGGCACGAGGCGAGGAGCGGTGTGCTGTCCAGCTCGCCCAGCAATTCGAACAGGGCGGCATGCGTGCGCAGGCCGCGCGAGAGGGCTTCGTCGGTGAGCGGCCCGGCGGCGCCGGGAGCGAGCGTGGTGCGGTGGTACTCGGTGAGCAGCGCCCGGGCGCGAGCGCCGGTGAGGAAGCGGTTGACGCGCTCGGCGGCGGCGATGCCCAGGGTGAGGCCGAACTGCTGGAGCACCCTGCGCGCGCCGGCCTTCCGGGCGAAGTAGAAGAAGGCGTACCACCTGCGAGCGATGTCCAGGTACGTGCCCAGCGAGGCGAGCGCCGTGGACAGCGCGCCCAGTGCCTGGGGTTGCTCGCGGTGGACCAGGGCCAGCTCCGTGTCCAGCGGCCCCTCGGCGAGCACCTGTGTCTGCGGCGCCAGCCCGTCGAGCTGGGCCTTCGCGGCCCGCACGGAGTCCGGTGACGCCGTGCCCCAGCGGGCGAGCATGTCCGGGCTGGCCGTCTCCAGCAGCGGGGCCAGCTTCTCCGCGAACGCGGCGCGCGCCGTGCCTTCCGCCCGAGGGTCCGCGCCGAAGGAAGGCACGTCGGGAGTGGCCAGCGCGTCCGCGTCGCGAGCGGTGAGGGCCACGGTGTCGAGACGCTCGCGGTACGTGGCCAGCGGCCGGGCGAGGTACGTGGCCAGGTCGGTGCCGAGGGCCTCGCGCCAGGGGTTGTCCGGGTAGCCCTCGCGCACGCCGCGCTCGAGCACCTCGCGAACCTCGCGCTCGCGAGGCGACACGTCGGCGAGCCGCGCGGAGGCAAGGCCTGCCACGGTGGGGGCCAGCGCTTCGGAGGGCTCCAGGGTGAACCACTGGCCCACCAGCTCGTGGAAGGAGGGAGCGGTGCCGCCGGCGGGGCGCTCGGACAAGGCGCGGTCGGAGGTGGCCAGCTCGTCATGGAGCGACTGCAGCTCCGCATTCACCCGGGACAGCTCGGTGGACACGGCCGCGTCGGTGCGAATTTCCGGCAGCGAGTCGAGCTGCTCGCGGATGCCCATGTAGAGGTCGCGCTGGTCTCTCTGGGCGTCATGGACGACGGCACACAGGTTGCCGAGGCCGAGGTGGTCCAGGCGGTGCTTCACCACGTCGAGCGCGGTGCGCTTGTCGCAGACGAGCAGCACGCGCTCGCCGCGAGACAGGTGGTCGCCGATGGCATTGGCGATGGTCTGCGACTTGCCGGTGCCCGGAGGCCCGTGCACGACGAGTCCCCGGCTGCTGCGCGCCAGCCGCACCGCGCGGGCCTGGCATGGGTCGGCCACGGTGACGAGCCGCTCTTCGTCCGCGCGCTTGAAGCCCTCCAGGTTGGGCTCGCCGCCGCCATGGTCCGAGGGCGCGCCGAGCGACACGTCCACGCGGAGGAAGCTCTCCAGCGGGCCGGAGATGGGCTCGCCCTCCACGAGGGCGCGCATGTCGTCCACGAGGCTCTGGTTGGACAGCGGGTACAGGCCGAGCACGGCGCTGGAGAGGATGGCGGGGCGAGCGTCATCGTCCGAGCGGGGCACGGGCGACAGGGGCGTGGTGGCGGAGAAGGGCGGGGGGGCGGGCAGGTCCAGGGCCTTCGCCACGGCGGCGACGAGCTCGTTCAGCTCACGCCAGGGGTCGGCGCCTTCTTCGTCCGCGAAGAGGTCACCGAAGCGCTGGCCGGTCTGCTGCTCCACCCAGGCGAGCAGTGCGGTGTTGGGCGCGACGCGGTCCACGCCCTCCTCGGCGCCTTCGAGCTCCACCGAGGGCGCGCGGCCCTTCTTGAGGGTGAGACGCACCGGAACGAAGGCGATGGGGGCGAGGATGCGCCGGGTGCCGAAGCCGCGCTTGTCCTTCGCGCCCGGGGGCAGGTGCAGCAGGGGGAAGCCCACGTGCAGCACGTGGGCGCCGGTGTCCTGCTCGAAGGTGCGAGCGTCCTCGACGATGGTGGCCAGCTTGCGCAGCAGGGCCTGCTGTTCCTCTTCGGCGCGGGTGGGGGAGGCGGCGTCTTCGTCGTGCTCGCCGTCCGTGCCCAACGCGTCCGTGTCTGGCGCGGTGGCGTTGCTCGCGAGCGAGGCAGTGGCACTGCGCGGATCCGCTGCGACGGGAGGCTTCACCGCGAGCCGGACCCCGGCCTTGTCCCCGAGGAGGGCGGCCAGCACGGTGTGGGGCGTGGTGCCATCGAGCCGGCCCAGCGCGGCGAGGTCCACGCGCTGGCGACTGTTGTGGGGGCGACAGTTGAGGCCTGGCCCGGACGCGAGCGCGGCGTAGAGCCGCTCGAGCATCTTCTCCAGGACTCGGTTGCGGGGCTCGGTCGGCAGGACGGCACCTCTCGACGGGAGGAAGGCCGGCTGTCTACCACGCGGATCGGGCGCGAGGCTCAGCGCGACAGCGCGGCGGCGAGCGAGCGTGCGGCGGCCTCCAGTTCCTCCGCCGGACGGTGGTCGGCGGGGGCGGCGTCGAAGGCGGCGCGGCCCCACAGGCGCTGGGGCGTCTGGGCGAAGCGGGGGATGAGGTGCAGGTGGAAGTGGCGGAGCACGTCGCCGATGGCGAAGGCGTAGGCATGCTCGGCGCCGAGCACCTCCCGCTGGGCGCGCATCACCCGGGCGGCGAAGGGCCCGAGCTCGCGCGCGGAGTCCTCGTCCAGGTCGTACCAGGCGCGCACGTGCCGCTCGCTGGAGATGACCACCCAGCCGGGGACGGGACTGGGAGACGCCACGCCATGCAGCACCAGCCCGGGAGCCCGAGCGAGTACGCCCCCCACCGGCCGGGTCTCCCCGCGCACGATGGCGCAGCCGAGGCATGGATCATTCACGTCCGACATGGCCCCACCCTAGCAGGCGCGGACGGGGACAGGGCCCGGGAGGGGGTGGGTCGCCCTCGACTGCTCTCTCGGATTCTTGGGAGGGAAGGGCAGGTGCTGATCCGGCTCGGGGTGGGGTCACGGATGTAGGTGCGGGCTGGAAGTACGGGGACCCACGTCTTGACGGGATGGGCTCGGGTCGGAGAGTGTCCGCTCCACGCCCTTCCAAGTGTTGGGGCGCCGATATTGGGGAATTTCCTTTAAAGGTGGGGATGATGAAGAAGCATCTGGTTTTTGCCGTGGTTCCGTTCCTGGTCCTGGGTTGTGGCGAAGATCTCAAGGATGAGAACGGCGACGGTATCGCGGACGGCGTGCGTGAGCCGGACAGTGTGACGGTGGTGACGCCCGCCAATCCGAAGGGCACCGTTTCGGGCCAGGTGCTGGGCACGGACCTGAAGCCGCTGGGCGACGCTTCGGTGAAGATGACCATCGGCAGCTCCGCGGATCCGGTGGCGACCACCACGGATGCCGAGGGCAACTTCGAGTACACGGATGTGCCCGCCGGCTCGCAGGTGCTGCTGACCTTCACCAAGCAGGGCTACGCCACGCTGCGCGCCACCGCGACGGTTCCGTCGTCGGCGGGCAACGTGCCCATCAACAACGGCAACGCGAGCTTCGGCCCCATCACCCTGGCGAAGCTGGACGGCACGCTGAACTTCCTGCTGGTGACGCCGAGTGGCCGTCCCGCGGCCAACGTGAAGGCGACGCTCGAGGCCACGCCGGCGGGCTCCATCATCCTGTCCAACAACGAGAACACCTCGCTGGTGGTGAGCACGGTGGTGGTCGAGGCGACCTCCAACGAGCAGGGCTCCCTGGTGTTCACGGGCGTCCCCAGCGCGCCGGAGATGGCGCGGCTGCGCAGTGGCTCGGGGCAGTACAAGCTGTGGGTCTCCCCGATGGACACCGACAACAACGGCGTCCCGGAGACCGGCGGCTATGTGAACAGCTACGCGGGTTCGGACATCGTCGCGAACAGCACCCTGCGCATCATCAACCTGCCCTTCACGCGGCCGCAGGCGGGCGCGCTGAATGTCGAGAGCAGCAACGTGGCCAGCCTGACGGGGGCCACCGACTTTGATCCGCTGCGGAACATGGTCCGCGCGGGCGAGCCCATCCATCTGTTCTTCAACCAGCCGGTCCAGGCGGGTTCGATGCTGGCGCGCCTGACCGATGAGTATGGGCGCGAGCTGCTGAACGTGAGCACCGCCGTCAATAACAGCGGCTATAGCGCCACCATCACCCCGGCCGTTTCCCTGCAGGAAGGCAAGGAGTACAACCTGGACATGCGCGCGGTGTCCGCCGAGGGCGGCAGCGTCTACAGCATCACGGGTTTCTTCTTCGTGGGTGATCAGACGAGCCCGCGGACTGTCTCGATTGCCGAGGTCCGCTATCAGGAGACCTCGACGTCGGCTCCCACGGCTTCGCAGCTCAACCCCGGCGAGAAGGTGTACGTGAACTTCAGCGCGCCTATCGCCCGGGCCTATAACGTCAACAGCCCGTCCGTCGGCCCGTTCGTCCAGGTGTTCTTCAACGCGAACATCGCGGACGCGAGCGCCAGCTCCCTGAACATCATCGGCGATGTCCAGGGTGAGTTGGGCAATGCGAACGGCTTCGACCTCATCATTGATGAGCCCACCGCTCCCATCCAGACCCGCACCCCCGCGGAGACCTCCGCCTTCGGACTGACGCTGTCCAGGTACAGCAGCCGCTACTCCTTCTTCTACGGCGGCGCGTTCCCCCTGAACCCGAACAACCTGACGGTGCAGGTGGCCTTCTCCAAGCTGCCGAATCGCGCCTCGGGAAGCACCAACGGCACCTACGAGAGCATCTGGGGTCAGCCCGTCACCAACGACATGACGGTGGGCGTGGTCGCCACCCAGAACGTCCCGACGCCCTGATGCTTCACCCGCACCGGGTTTGAGTTTTCAGTACTGAATGGTTCGCGGCGCCCCCGTGGAGGAGACCTCCACGGGGGCGTTGTCGTTCCTGCACCACCGGTCATTGTTCCCTTGCTGACAGCTTCATGGGGCTTGGGTCTCACCCATGTAGGTGCTCCAGGGACGGGCGCGTTGGAAGAGTCGTGTATAGATTGCCTACCGCCCTTTCCCTACACGTGAGGCGTCGGTTCCATGAAGCGAACGGCCATGACAGCCCCGGATGACGAGGCGCTCGCCAACGCCCTCCCCACCCCCGCGGGCAACAAGAAGCGGGTCCTCGTCGTCGACGACTTCGATGACGCTCGGGAGATGTACGCGGAGTACCTGGAGTTCGTCGGCTTCGAGGTGGACACCGCCTCCAATGGCAAGGAGGCGGTGGAGAAGGCGCAGGATGGAGACCCGGACATCATCCTGATGGACCTGTCCCTGCCCATCATGGACGGCTGGGAGGCCACGCGTCTCATCAAGCAGGATGCCCGGACGCGGGACATCCCCGTCATGGCGCTCACCGGCCATGTGCTCGCCGGCAACGCGGAGCATGCCCGGGAAGCCGGCGCAGACGAGTTCGTCGCCAAGCCGTGCCTGCCGCAGGATCTGGAGAACAAGATCCGCAACATGCTCAAGCCCAGCAAGAGCAAGCGCAGCCGGTGAGATGTGGGCTGAGCCCGTCAGGGCTGCTCGTACATCAGTTCCAGTTTGGGCGGGAACGCCTCCGCATTGATGTTGAAGGAGTCCGTTTGCTGGTCGTGATTGGTATCCACGGTGAACCGAAGGCGGAACTGAGAACGGTTCGCCTGTGAGCCGCGATTGGCGAGGTCCGCGGAGACCAGCGACGTCACGGAGAGGTGGATGAAGGTGCCATCTCCAGGATAGTTCTCCCTGAAGATAACGATAGGCTCGCCTCTCGCTGGAGCGTCGAAATCGCGTGCGGCGGGCTCCAGGGACTGTCCGTAGTCGACGGACTCAACGATGAGATCGCCTAGACTGTAGAAGGCATTCCCTGCCGATCCTCCCATCCAGCTGAGGTCAGCTGAGATGATGCGGGTGGCTTCCATGGGGACTTCCGCAAGGCTGAAGGCGACAAAAGCCCGACTGAATGACTGATTGTTGATCTCTCCGATTCGGAAGTTTCCGCTTGTCTCGAATGGAGCGGGTCCAATGATGGATCCATGCCCGGACTTGATGAGTGTCTTGGAGACGAGCTGTACGACGGAGAACTGCCCTGAAATGGCACTGGAGAGCGTGTTGCCCGAGAGGTCCTTCGCTCCGGCACGAAGAGTCCAGGCGACATTGGCTGCATAGGGAAAGTCGTCGCCTGGGTTGATGGTTACGTCTGAGCCTTCAGCGTTCCATGTGAAGCCAATGGAGCCAGGAACGTGCTCCTCCGGGCTGGTGAACGTGAAAGCCTCCTCTACAGACACCCTGTCCATGGGCTCGGAGAACGTCAGTCGCAGGGACGCGTCTCGCGGATGCCCGTTGCTGTCATGGCTGGGAGACATGGATGTAACGGACGGTGCGGTTGTATCCGTGGGCGCAGTCGGAGATCGCGTCGTGAAGCTGAAAGCACGAGAGCCGATCAACAGGTTGCCTGCGAGGTCTCGCCCTTCCACGGTGACGGTGTAGTTCGTTTCTCTGGACCATGCATTGGATGGCGCGAAGGACGCCTGCGTCCCAGCAGCGTTCCAACCCGTCAGGGTGACAGCCATGGGTGGATCGACCGAAACACGAATCGAGTCGCTCCGCATCTCCTCGCTGAAATCGAGCTCCAGAATCGAAGAGTCCGAGACATCGATGGCTCCGTCGTGAGGATGGGTCGATGTCAGGGTAGGAGGCGTCGTGTCGGGTGCTGAGCTCGTGCCTGCGTCCGAGTTCGTGCCCGCGTCTGAGCCCGTGCCTGCGTCCGAGGTCGTGCCCGCGTCTGAGCCCGTGCCTGCGTCTGAGCCCGCATCCGCGTCATCAACTGGAGGGACGGTAACGACCTCGGGGAGCTCAATGCAGCCGAAAGTTCCAAGGCCTAGGATGATGAACGTGAACCAAGCGCGTGTAAGCATGAATGAACGCTCTGCATGCAACGTTCCATGGGGGATGCCCGAGTGTCGCGCATCTAGAGCAGGAGCACAGCGGCGAATGACGTAGGCCGGGCGTAGCGTCTAGGCGGTGGATGCACCATCCAGATTTTGGAACCGGAGCCCCGGGCTTCAGGTGCTCAAGCCCAGCAAGGCGAAGGGCAAGGGCGGGCAGGGGAGCTGAGCCACACGACATCCCCACTGCCCGGCATCGGACACTCGGGGCACTGCTGTTCCGCTGCGCATCGTTCCCTGCCCCCGTCCGGTTGACCCCTGGCGGGAGGATGCATAGGCACCCCCTGTGGGCTCTTCCCCCGCCGCCTCCCCGTCGCCGCCCGACGCGTGGACTCCCCCGCAGGAGTTCGACGAGTACAGGCTCGTGCGCCCCATCGGCCGCGGACGGACGGGCCGGGTGTACCTGGCCCACGACACGCTCCTCGAGCGCCCGGTGGCGGTGAAGTTCATCCCCGCGCTCGGCTCCAACGCCCTGGCCCGCTTCCTCGTGGAGGCCCGCGCCGCCGCCCGAATCCAGCACCCCAACGTCGTCACCCTCTACCGGGTGGGGCAGCTGGAGGAGCAGCCCTACCTCGTCTCCGAGTTCATCCGGGGCGTCAGCCTGGACCGGCTCTCCAAGCCCCAGCGCTGGGAGCGGGTGCTGTCCATCGGCAGGGACCTGGCGCGCGGCCTGAGCGCCGCCCACCGGCGCGGGGTGCTCCACCGGGACATCAAGCCCGGCAACGCGGTGCTCACCGAGGCCGGCGAGGTGAAGCTGCTCGACTTCGGCCTCGCCAAGCTGCTGGACGAGGCCGCCGAGCCGGGCGAGGCCCCCTCCCGCGCGGGCTCTGCCGTGACGCCGAAGCTGCCGGAGGACCTGGACCCGGAGGCCAGCCCCAACTTCTCCGCGCGCTCGCTGGACGGCGTCTTCCTCCCCTCGCTGCCGAGCGGCGCGCTGGTGGGCACGCCCTACTACATGTCCCCGGAGGCCTGGGCGGGCGAGGACCTCACGGCCCGCAGCGACGTGTACTCGCTGGGCGTGGTCCTCTACGAGTTGTGCGCGGGCCGCGGCCCCTTCCGCGACGTGCCCTGGCGGGATCTGCCCAAGCGGGTGCAGACGAAGGACGCCCGTCCCCTGGTCCAGGCCGCGCCCGACGTGGACGCCGCCTTCGCGGCCGTCATCGACCGGTGCCTGCGCCGCGAGCCGGCCGAGCGCTACACCTCCGCCGCGCACCTCCTCGACGCGCTGGAGGCCCTGTCCCGAGACGAGGCGACCACCGAGGTCCCCGAGGGCAATCCCTATCGCGGCCTCCAGGCCTTCGAAGCCGAGCACCGGGCCGTCTTCTTCGGCCGCCGGCGCGAGCAGCGCGCGGTGCTGGACCGGCTGCGCGCCGAGTCCTTCCTCCTCATCACCGGCGACTCCGGCGTGGGCAAGTCCTCGCTGTGCCTCGCCGGCATCCTCCCCGCGGTGGTGGAGGGCGGGCTGGAGGACGGTCGCCGCTGGCACACCGCGCGGCTGGTGCCGGGCCGCAGGCCCATGGCGGCGCTGGCGGCCGCGCTCGCCCCGTTGCTGGAAATCGAAGAGGAGCCGCTCGCCGAGGCGCTGCGCAGCGAGCCCGCGTCCCTCGTCCGCCGGCTGCGCGCGAGGCTGGGCGCGCGCGACGGCCTCCTGCTCTACATGGACCAGCTCGAGGAGCTCGTGACGCTGGCCTCTCCCGTGGAGGCGGCGCTCGCGGGCCAGGCGCTGGGCGCCCTCGCGGAAGGGGCCAGCGGGGTGCGGCTCCTGGCCACCGGCCGGAGCGACTTCCTCACCCGCCTCACCTCCGTCCCCGGCCTGGGCACGGAGGTGCCGCGCGCGCTGTACCTGCTGTGCGCCCTGACGCCCGAGGAGACGCGAGAGGCCGTCACCGGCCCCGCCCGCGTGAAGGGCGTGCGCTTCGAGTCCGAGGCGCTGGTGGACGCGCTCGTCGCCTCCACCACCTCCGCCGACGGCGGGCTGCCGCTGCTCCAGTTCGCGCTCGCGGAGCTCTGGGAGGCCCGCGACGCGGAAGGCCGCGTGATTACCCAGGCGGCACTGGACTCGCTGGGCGGTGTGGCCGGCGCGCTGGCCCGGCATGCGGACGCCGCGGTGGCACGGCTGCTGCCGGACCAGCGCAGCGCCGCCAGGGGCGTGCTCCTGCGCCTCGTCACCGCGGACGGCACCCGCGCGCGCAAGACGGACCGCGAGCTGGTGGGCGACGACGTGCGCTACCGGGCCGCGCTGGAGGCCCTCGTCCACGCGCGCCTGCTGGTGGCGCGCGAGGCGCAGGATGGCACCTCGTACGAGCTGGCCCATGAGGCGCTGCTGGCCGGCTGGAGCACGCTGGCGCGCTGGCTGGCGGAGGCCGCCGAGCGCCGCGAGGTGCAGGCCCGGCTGGAGGCCGCCGCCGCGCACTGGGAGAAGCTGGGCCACGCGCGCGAGGCGCTGTGGGGCCCGCGTCAGCTCGCCGAGACGAAGCTGCTCGACGTTGGCGAGCTCACGCGCCGCGAGCAGGACTTCCTCAAGGCCTCGCGCCGCACCATGGTGCGCAGCCGGCGCATGCGGCAGGGGCTGGCGGCGGGCTTCATCCTGTCGCTGGGGCTCGTCTACGGCGGCCTCAAGCTGCGCGAGCGCTGGGGCCTCGACACGCAGGTGCGCGCCGAGCTCCAGGAGGCCGCGCTCGCCCTGCGCGCGGTGGCTCACGAGCGCGCGGCGCTGGGCTCCGAGCGCGCCGAGGCCTTCCGCCTCTATGGCAGCGGCCACCGCGCGGACGCCGACAAGCTCTGGGGCAGGGCGGGCGCCCAGGCCGTGGCGGTGCGCCACCGCTATGACGCCGTCGCCGGCCGGCTGGAGCGCGCGCTCGCCCTGGCGCCCGGCCGCCCCGACGTGCGCGAGGCGCTGGCGGACTTCCTCTACGAGCGCGCCCTGTGGGCCGAGCAGGACGGCGACACCGCGACGCTGCCCACGCTGCTCCAGCGGCTGAAGCTCTATGACATCTCGGGCACGCGCTGGCAGCAGTGGAACGCGCCCGCGCGCCTCACGCTGGAGACGCCCGTTTCCGGCGTCCAGGTGGAGCTGCGGCCGCTGGGCCGGGACGCGCAGGGACACGAGCAGCCCGGTGAGCCGTTGCCGCTCGTCGCGGGCCCGTGGTTGGACGTGCCGGTGCCGCCGGGGCGCTACCAGCTCTCCCTGCGCGCGCTGGGCCACGAGCCGGTGGTGCAGCCCGTGCTGCTGCGGCGCGGGGAGGCGCGGAAGCTCGGCGTGCCCCTGCCTCGCGCGGGCGCGGTGCCCGAGGACTTCGTCTTCGTCCCGCCAGGGGAGGTGCGCTTCGGCAGCGCGGCCGAGGCCAGCGTGCGCGAGTTCTTCAACGCGGTGCCGCTGCACCCGGTGGACGTGCCGGCCTTCTTCATCGCCCGTCACGAGGTGACGTACGCGGACTGGCTGCGCTTCCTCGAGTCCCTGCCGCCCGACGAGCGCGCGAAGCGCCTGCCCCGTGTGGGCACCGGTGGCTACGCGGGACTGCTCGCGCTGGACCGCGTGGACGGCACCTGGCGGCTGCGCTTCCAGCCCGGCAGCGAGCCCTACGTCGCGCGGGCCGGCGAGAAGCTGCGCTACGCCAACCGCACGCGACGCGTGGAGCAGGACTGGCTGCGCTTTCCCGTCAGCGGCGTCACCTTCGCGGACGCGGAGGCGTACGCGGCCTGGCTGGCCTCCAGTGGCCGCGTGCCCGGTGCGCGGCTGTGCTCGGAGCTGGAGTGGGAGCGCGCCGCGCGCGGCGTGGACGGGCGCGAGTACCCGCACGGCGACACGCTGGGCCCGGACGACGCCAACATCGACACCACCTATGGCAAGCAGCCCGGGGGATTCGGCCCGGACGAGGTGGGCAGCCACCCCGGCTCGCGCAGCCCCTTCGGCGTGGACGACCTGGCCGGCAACGTCTGGGAGTGGACGCGCTCCTGGCTGGAGCCGGGCAAGGCGGTGGCGCGCGGCGGCAGCTTCGCCTTCGCGGCCACCTCGGCGCGGGCCACCAACCGCGAGCTGCCGGAGCCCGAGCTGCGCGACGTGACGATGGGCCTGCGCGTGTGCGCGGACCCGCTGGGCGCGGGGCCCTGAGCCGCCTGCCTGCACGCCGGGCATCCTGCCAACCTCCGTACACCCCGCGTTACCCGACGCTGGAACCCCTGGTCCTCCCTGCCGTGCCAATGCACTGCTCGCGAGCGGACGCTGCAAGTGCACGTCCGCATGCGGGAGTCTTGCGGCGCACGGCGGGACTGCAAATCTTGCAAGCCGTAGGACGGGTGGTCGGGTCGGGGAGGTCGGGTCATGGGCGAGCGGCGGGTGGTGCGGGCGGTGTTTCTGGCCTGCGGGTTGGTGGGGTGTGCGGGCGGCTCGGTGACGGAGCCTGAGTCCACGCTGCAGTCGAGCGTGGCGGAGCTGGCTTCTCCCAACGGGCGCAACCTCAACGGGCGCAACCTCAATGGGCGCAATCTCAACGGCACCGCGATGGGGCCGCTCGTCTCCGTGAATCTGTCCGGGGTCATGGCCTCGGACAGCGTGGATGACCCGATGAGCTCGGCGTGGCTGCAGGGCAGCGTCTTCCACGGCTTCAACGGGGGCCGCGAGGTGTCCGGCCTGGACTTCCTCGGCGCGCGCTTCGTCGGCAACCTCGACGGCGGCCAGCGCGTGGACCTGCGTGTGGACGCAATCAATCCGGCCACCGGTGCGAGCGGCGACATCTGGTCCTACCGCGTCTCCTTCCTCGACAACACGGACGGCACCTGGAAGCCCGCGTGCCCCGCGGCGGATGGCTCCGCGCTGGAGGCCATTCCCGTGTCCGGCACCTGGAACCACCGGGAGGGCGTGCCCGGTGGCGGTGCGCACCTGGACGACCCCACCCTCTTCACCTTCGCCTGCGAGGGCGCGGCCATCGCCAAGTGCGTCCACTTCGGCTACCGGCCGTGGGCGACGACGGCGGACGGCCGCAGCCTCGCGGACCACCACCAGGCCTGCACGCGCATGGTGCGCGCGGACTTCTGCGGCGACGGCACCTCGCACACGCAGGATGGCAACTGGGTGAACCTCTACGACGCGCGCGGCGTGCAGCAGGACACCGAGTCGTGGCAGCTGGAGGCCGAGTGGAACACCGATGGCGCCCTGTGCTCCACGTCGTCCACGCGCTCCACCCAGCCGGTGAGCTGCCCCAACAAGCCGCAACTGTCGGGCTGCGGGCAGCCGGGCCACTTCCGCACCGGCACCCTCATCATGAGCGAGGTGCCGCCCGCGACGCCGTGAAGCGGCGTCTCCCGGACGACGCGGCGCCACGGAGCGCGTCCTGAGCGGCTCGCCCGCCTGCCTGCCCCGCTTTCAGGCAGTAGACACGCGGGGGCTTCCGGGTGCGGAACGACACCGGGTGCGGCTACCGGAGGCGGGGGGGCGGCACCATGGTTAGCCGGCTCGCCGGGGCCCGGAGGCCGGCCCGGCGGAGGACGGGAGACTCGCCGTGAAACGCGCGCACGTGAGCGGGAGGACGCGAAGCTGGGGGCTCGGGCTGCTGCTGGGCGTGGTCTGTGTCGTGGCCGGTTGCAAGAAGGACCCGGACGGAGCGGACGCGAAGCCCGTGGAGCCGGTGGTGACGCTCGGGCAGGAGAACGTGGCCCGCGCCGAGGCGCGAGCGCTGCAATCGGGCCCCGGCATCTCCGGCACCCTGCAGGCGCGCACGGCGGCCGCGGTCCGCGCCGAGGTCGGCGGCACCATCCTCGACATCAAGGCCGAGCAGGGCCAGCGGGTGAAGAAGGGCGAAGAGCTGGCGCGCATCGAAGCGGCCACCCTGAGGGACCAACTGCTCGCCATGCGCACCACCGTGCGGAGCGCCAGCAGCGCGCTGCAGGTGGCCCGCGCGGAGGAGGAGCGCAGCGCGGGACTCGCCAAGGCCGGCGTCATCACCCAGCGGGACTACGAGCGCGCCCAGCTCGGTGTGTCACAGGCGGAGGGGCAGCTCGCGGAGGCGCGCTCCCGGCTGGCGTTGGCACAGGAGCAGGTGGGCCGCTCGCGCATCATCGCGCCCTTCGACGGCGTGGTGAGCGAGCGTCAGGCGAGCGCGGGCGACGTGGTGCAGCCCGGTTCGCCGCTCTTCACGGTGGTGGACCCGCGCACGCTGAGACTGGAGGCCTCCGTACCCGCCGCGCGGCTGGAGCAGGTGAAGCCAGGCACGTCGGTGGAGTTCCAGGTCACCGGCTACGGTGAGCGCTCCTTCAGCGGCAAGGTGGAGCGCATCAACCCCGTGGTGGACCCGGCCACCGGTCAGGTGCGCATCTACGTGGCCATTCCCAACACGGACCTCGAGTTGCTTGCGGGCCTCTTCGCGGAAGGCCGCGTCGTCTCTCAGGAGCGGCGCGCGCTGGCGGTGCCGGTGGATGTCATCGACGCGTCCAACGGCGGCCCCGCGGTGATGCGCATCCAGGACGCGCGCGTGCAGCGCGTCCCCGTGACGCTGGGGTTGCGGGACGACGTCGCGCAGCAGGTGGAGGTTCGCTCCGGGCTCCATGCGGGAGACCTGGTGCTGCTGGGCTCGGCTCGCGACGAGGTGCGAGAGGGCTCGCGCGTGAAGGTGGAGGCGCCGCGTCCGGAGTCGAAGCCGGTGGCGGATGACGGCCCTGGCGTGGGCGGCTCGGAGGCCCCGCCCCCGGCTCCGAAGCAGCAGGGACAGGCCCCTTCCACGCAGCCGAGCACGCAAGGCACCGCCGAGGGCGCGACGTCGCCCGCGCGCTGAGGCCGCCCTCGTCCCATCGCACTCGTCGGGAGTCACTCCGTGTTCATTTCGGACTTCGCCATCAAGCGTCCCATCGTCACCATCACCGCGATGGTGGCCCTGGTCGTCTTCGGCCTCGTGGCCCTCTGGCAGTTGGAGACGGACGAGTTCCCCGACGTCCAGCAGCCCGTCATCAACGTCACCATCGCCTACCCGGGAGCCTCGCCGGACACGGTGGAGCGCGAAGTCGTCGAGCCGATTGAAGACGCCATCTTCGCCATCAACGGGGTGGACCCGAAGGAGACGACGTCCACGGCCACCGACGGCCTGGCCACCTTCACGGTGTTCTTCAACTTCGAGAAGGACATCCAGGAAGCGTCCCAGGACATCCGCGACGCCATCTCCAGCAAGCGCGCGGACCTGCCGCAGGAGATGGAGGAGCCCATCCTCACGCGGTTCGACCCGGCGGACCAACCCATCGTCTCGCTGACGCTCACCTCGGACCAGCTCGACGTGGCGGCGCTGTCGCGCGTGGCGGACCCGTTGGTGGTGGGCGAATTGCGCTCGGTGCCCGGCGTCGCGCAGGCGAACGTGGTGGGCGACGTCGAGCGGGAGATGACGGTGCAGCTCAAGCCGCGGGCGATGCAGGCGGCGGCCGTGTCGGTGGCGGATGTGGTGGGCGCGCTGGAGGCGCAGAACCTGGCGGCGCCGGTGGGCCGCATCAACTCCAAGCTGTCCGAGCAGTCCATCCGCCTCCGGGGCCGTCTGGAGCGCGTGGAGGACTTCCGCGACATGGTGGTGGCCACGCGCAACGGACAGGCCATCCGCCTGTCGCAGGTGGCTGACGTCTTCGTGGGCTCCGAGGAGCCGCGCACGCTGGCGCTCTACGACGGCGCGGAGGCGGTGGGCATCGACGTGCTGAAGTCCAAGGGCTTCAGCACCACCGAGGTCGCCGATGCGGTGCGCGCGCGTGTGGAGGCCCTGCAGACGCGGCTGCCCGCGGGAGTGAAGCTGGCCATCGTCCGCGACGCGGGCGTGCGCGTGGAGAACGCGGTGGAGAACGTGCAGTCCGCGCTGCTGGAGGGCGCGCTCCTCACCGTGCTGGTGGTGTTCATCTTCCTCAACTCGTGGCGCTCCACCGTCATCACCGGCCTGGCGCTTCCGGTGAGCGTGCTCGCGGCCTTCATCAGCGTCTGGGTGTTCGGCTTCACGCTCAACACCATGTCGCTGCTCGGCCTGACGCTGGCCATCGGCATCCTCATCGACGATGCGATTGTCGTGCGAGAGAACATCGTCCGCCACGTGGAGATGGGGAAGGACCACTACACGGCGTCGCGCGAGGGTACCTCCGAAATCGGGCTCGCGGTGTCGGCGACCACCTTCTCCATCGTCGCCGTCTTCGTCCCGGTGGCCTTCATGTACGGCGTCGCGGGGCAGTGGTTCAAGCCGTTCGCCCTGACGATTGCGTGCGCGGTGCTGGTGTCGCTGTTCGTCTCCTTCTCGCTGGACCCGATGCTGAGCGCGTACTGGCCGGACCCGCAGGTGGAGAAGGGCGCACGGCGTGGCTTCATCTCCCGGCAGTTGACGCGCTTCAACGGCTGGTTCGACCGGCAGGCGGACCGCTACAAGAGCGTCATCGCCTGGGCGCTGGACCACCGGCTGGCCATGGTGCTGGTGGCGGTGGGCTCGCTGGTGGGCGCGCTCGTATTGCAGGGGACCGTGGGCGGCGCGGGCTTCGTGCCGGTGAGTGACCGCGCGGAGGTGGAGGTGCTGGTGGAGACGCCGCCGGGCTCCAGCCTGGACTACACGCGGCGCAAGGTGGAAGAGGTGGTGCGCCTCACCCGCGCGCACCCGGAGGTGGCGTACACGTACAGCACCATCGGCGTGCCGCTGCCGCTCAGCGCGCCGGGCGTGGACCAGGCGCTGGTGTACGTGCGCCTCAAGCCGAAGGCGGACCGCGACGTGAGTCAGGACGCGCTCGGCCGCATCTTCCGTGACGAATTGAAGACCCTGGGTGGCGCGAAGGTCTCGGTGTTCACCTCGGGCTTCGGCGGTGCCTTCAAGCAGATTCAATTGGAGCTGCGGGGGCCGGACCAGAAGGTGCTGGCGCAGCTCGCGCAGCAGGTACAGAAGGAGATGGAGGCGGTGCCGGGCGCGGTGGACGTGGGGCTGTCCACGCGAGGGCAGAAGCCGGAGCTCGAAGTGGAATTGAACCGCGGGCTGGCGGGGCAGCTCGGGGTGACGGTGGGGCAGGTGGCCCAGGTGCTGCGCCCGGCCTTCGCGGGCCTGGACGTGGGGGACTGGGTGGACCCCATTGGCGAGACGCGCGATGTGATGATTCGGCTGGCGCCCGAGGCCCGCGACAACCCGAACGACCTCGCGCAGCTTCCCATCCGCGTGGCTGGAGTGCAGGGCGGCCCGATTCAGCTGGTGCCGCTGGGACAGGTGGCGGACATCCGGCAGACGCTGGGGCCGGCGCAGATTACGCACCTGGACCGCGAGCGCGTCATCAACATCCAGGCGAACACGCAGGGGCGCTCGCTGACGGAGGTGATGACGGACATCCAGGAGCGGGTGAAGAGTGTGCAGCTGCCGTCGGGCTATACGCTGACGACGGGCGGCGAGTCCGCGGACCAGGCGGAAGTCTTCACGCGCGTGTTCATCGCGCTCGGGGTGGCGGTGCTGCTGATGTACCTCATCCTGGTCATCCAGTTCGGCTCGTTCCTGGACCCGCTGGCCATCCTCCTGTCGCTGCCGCTGTCGCTCATCGGCGTGGTGCTGGCGCTGATTGTCACGCGTGACACGCTCAACATCATGAGCCTCATCGGCGTCATCCTGCTGATGGGCATCGTCGCGAAGAACGCCATCCTGCTCATCGACTTCGCGAAGTGGTCACACGCGAAGGGCATGCCGCTGCGTGAGGCGCTCATCGAGGCGGGGCGCATCCGCCTGCGGCCCATCATCATGACGACGCTGGCGCTGGTGGCCGGCATGATTCCGGTGGCGATTGGCGCGGGCGAGGGCGGCGACTTCCGCGCGCCGCTGGGCCGCGCGGTGATTGGCGGCACGATTACGTCCACGCTGCTGACGCTGCTGGTGATTCCGACGGTGTACGAAATCCTGGTGGACGGCCGGAACTGGATGAGCCGCAGGCTGCGCAAGGTCTTCCACATGCGTCCTCCCCAGGAACACGGGCCTCACGGTGGCGGCGGCGAGCCCCGTCCGGTGCCCCAGGCCCGTCAGGACTGAGGGGCCTGGCACCGCCGGGCGTTGATGTTGAACGTCTGGCCCACCAGGACGGTTGGCGACTCGCGCGGAGGCTCCTAGGGTCGCTCGCTGCCCGATATGGCTCCAGCGCCGCTGCCCGAAGACCACCGCCGACTCGTCACCGAGGCGCTCGCCGCGCTCGATGTCCGCAACTGCGTGTTGAGCATCCACGACCCGAGCTTTCCCAGCCTCCCCGAGGAGGACACGGGCTGGGGCTCGCCGTACTCGGAAGGGGCGGCGCGCTTCCTCGCCTTCGCGCGGGAGCTGGGCTTCAACGGCATCCAGCTCGGGCCGCAGGGACAGACCACCGAGTACAACGCGTCGCCGTATGACGGCACGCTCTTCTCACGCAACCTCCTCAACGTGGCGCTCGCGCCGCTGGAGGAGCCCGAGCCCTGGGGCGCGCTGCTGCCGCGCGGGCGCGTGGCCGCCCTCGCCGCGAGCCGTCCCCGCGACGCCAGCCCGGGAGCGCGCTACCGCCACGCCTTCCGCACGCAGCTCGCCGCGCTGAACGAGGCGTGGGAGTCCTTCCGCCACCAGCGCGAGGCCCCGGACGCGTCTCCCGCCCTGCGCGCGCTGGCCGGGCGCTTCGCCACCTTCCGCCAGCAGCACCACGCGTGGCTCCTCCGCGACGGCCTCTTCGACGTGCTGTGCGAGGAGAAGCACGAGCCGGACTGGAGGCGCTGGGGCGACTCGCTCGACGGACGGTTGTGGAGCCCGCGCCATGGGGAGGAAGGCGCGGCCGCCGCGCGCCTCGTGGAGCTGGAGGCCCGGTACGCGGACGCGCTGGAACGCTACGCCTTCTTCCAGTTCCTCGTGCACGCGCAGCACCAGTCCCTGCGGGAGCGCACGGCGGGGTTGCGTCTGAAGCTGTATGGCGATTTGCAGATTGGCCTCTCGCCGCGCGACACGTGGGCGTGGCAGGGCCTCTTCCTGCGCAGCTACCTCATGGGCGCGCCGCCCAGCCGCACCAACCCGGATGGCCAGCCGTGGAACTACCCCGTGCTGGACCCGGAGCAGTACTTCGAGGACGACGACGCGGGAGTGGCCGCCGGGCAGCGGGCCGGGCCGGTGCTGCGCTTCATGAACGCGCGCATGGACAAGATGCTCGGCGAGTACGACGGGCTGCGGCTGGACCATCCCCACGGACTCGTGTGCCCGTGGGTGTACCGCGCGGACGCGATGGATGCGCTGTGGGCCGTGCAGCACGGGGCGCGCCTCTTCTCGTCACCGGACCTGCCGGACCACCCGGAGCTCGCGCGCTACGCGCTGGTGCACCCGGAGCAACTGGACCGCACGGTGCCCCGGTACGCGGACCGGGAGGTGAAGTCCCTCACGCCGGAGCAGGTGCGCCGCTACAGCGTCCTCTTCGACACCATCGTGAGCGCGGCGCGGCGCAACGGGCGGGACCTCGGCGATTTGCTCGGCGAGGTACTCAGCACGCTGCCGTATCCGCTGGAACGGGTGCTGGCGCAGTACGGGCTGGGGCGCTTCCGTGTGACGCAGAAGGCGGACCTGAACAACCCGACGGACGTGTACCGCAGTGAGAACGTGGCGCCCGAGGACTGGGTGATGGTGGGCAACCACGACACGAAGTCCCTGTGGCAACTGGTGGGCGAGTGGCAGTGGAGCGGCAGTCTGAAGGCGCAGGCGGACTACCTCGCGTGGCGACTGTGTCCGGAGGAGGCGGAGCGAGAGGCCTTCGCGCGGAAGCTGGCGGCGGACCCCGGGCTGCTGGCGCAGGCGAAGCTGGCGGACCTGTTCGCCAGCCGTGCGCGCAACGTCATGGTGTTCTTCACGGACTTGCTGGGGATGACGGAGACGTACAACACGCCCGGCACCGTGGACGCGCGGAACTGGTCCCTGCGCGTGCCGCCGGACTGGGCCCGCGAGTACCGCGAGCGGCTCCAGTGCGACGCGGCGCTGAATGTGCCCGCGGCGCTGGCCATGGCCCTGCGAGCGAGAGGCGCGGAGACCCACAAGCGGCACCACGCACTGCTCGCGGGCCTGGACCGGCTCGCGAGCAGGCTGCGGCGTGGGCCGTGAGCCGCGCCCCACGTCGTGACGTCAGTGCTGCACGTCCACCACGAGGCGGGTGGGCTCGTGCAGCTCCATGACGCGGTACTTGTTGGGGCCCTTGTTGCCGAGCACCCACGTCACCTCGCCTTCGAAATCACACGTGCGCTCCAGCTCGAGGATGACGGGCAGGCCGGGCTTCAGCTCCCGCTCCGCGACGGTGGCCTGGCCCTTGTCGTCGTGTCCTCGCGCGGGAGTGAGCGTCACCTGGAGCCAGCCCTGGCCGGCCACGGACGTCGGGTCTCCCGAGCCGCACTTGATGATGGGCTTGTCCACGTACTCCAGGCGGTAGCCCGGGAGGCTGGCGCCGTCGAACTCGAACACCACGCGGTCGAAGTCCGGGTGCTGCCCCGCGCGCACCGAGCGCAGCGTCACCGGCATGCCCGCGGCGCGCTTCAGCGTCACGTTGCCCGCCGTCCACTCGCGGTTCTTCAGGTCTTCGGGAGGCTGACCCGCCGCGGCTCCCGGAGCAGGCGCCGGAGTCGGAGGCACCGGGGCCTGGCCCTGGGGAGGCGTGGGCTCCGCCTCGGGAACATCGTCCGGCTGTCCCGCCTGGGCCACCGGCACGGTGCCCCCGTCACCGGGGAGCACGACATGCACGGGCGGCTTCGCGGCGGCCTCGCCTTCACGGGGCAGGGTGCCCGGCGGCGGGCCCGAGGGCTGGGCGGGCGAGTCATCCGGAGCGGGCAGCTCCGCGGCGGGATGCGGAGGCCCCTCCTCCTTCTTCGAGCACCCGGCGATTCCGATACACCCCGCGAGCCACAGCGACGTCAGCCTGCGCATCGTCCCTCTCCTGGCGGCCCGCTCGGTGAGGGCCGGCGGCCTCCCTCTCTCACGAGCGGCGCCCGGGTGCCAGCCCTACCGCGCGCCTCATTGCCCCGGCGTCGGGCCGAGGAGCGCGCCCAGGTCCGCGTCGCGCAGGAAGTTGACCAGCACACCGTCAATCTTCCGCACGCCACCCACTACCACGGTGGGCTTCTCGAAGAAGAGGTTGTTCCACACGAAGTCGGCCAGGGCCTGCTCGGCGCTCTGGGGCCAGCTGGCATCCATGGGTCCGCGGTAGTACCCGAGCTTGTGCAGCGCGCGCTTCACCACCTTGGCGTTCTCCCGGTCCAGCGGCACCAGGTCGGCCGCGTACGTCACGGCGAGGCCGGCCTGGTAGCGGTTCAGCTGCACCTCCAAATCGCGCATCGCCGTGGTGCTGCCGTGGGTGACGGCCTCGGCAATCATGTGCGTGTAGAAGGCGGAGTCGTCCGTGCTGTTCCACACCCGCACGACGCCGGAGCGGTCGCCATTGCGGTCTCTGCCCACGCGCGAGCCTGCCTTGAGCGAGGCGAACAGACGCTGCGGCAGGCTGCCCCGGGCCCGGTCGAAGGCCTGGGCCATGACGGTGCACATGTCGGCGGTGGTCTGGTTGTTGGCCTGCACCACGTAGGTGGCGCCCTTCACGGCGCACCGGAAGTCGCTGCTCTCCTCCCCCGTGCGCTGGCCCACCGTCACGCTGCCGTCGGGGTTCAGCTTCACCGCGGCGAGCTGGCGGTACGCGCCATACGGGTCCGCCGCCATCACGGTGTCGACGGCGGCCTGTGGCGCGTCGCCCGAGTCGATGCGGGCGATGATGGCGTTCGCATCATCCACCGACGGTATGTACATGGAGGCCACCGCCACGTCCGAGCGCCCATAAGGCACCAGCCCGCTGACGCCGCTGGGGAAGGAGATGACGGCCATGCCGCACGACTTCTCCACCGGGTCGCACGCGACGATGGCGCGCGTGCCGAACAGGCGGGGGTTGACCGCGGGACGGTCCGCCGCGGCAGCGGTGGAGGACGCCAGCAGCAGGGACGAGAGGACCAGCAGGCTGCGCTCGAACAGCTTCATCGTCGGAACCTCGGGACGAGGGTGCCCGCTCCGCGCGCGCCAGACGGCACGGCGGTGGAGCCCTCGCGGATGGGGTGTGGAGTGGAAGTCAGGGGCGCGATGCCGCTCGCCCCCGGTCACTGTCGGAGCGGAAAACGACGCAGCTCCCTGCTCATATCGGGCGACACGGGACGTCCGGGGAATACGCGCGGGGGCCTCGCGCGGAGGCTCGGCGTACGCGTCGCTCCGACCTTTCCGGAGAGGGCCCGGCGTCCTGGCTGCCCCTGGCTCGGTGGGCCGGGGTAGGGCACCCCCCCCGGAAAATGGAAACAGCGGCACTTCGGCCACCGGATGCAAATGCATGACACACGGGGGGCCGGGCCGCGGTTATGGTGCGCGCCCGGCCGCAGTCCGCGTGGCCCCCTTCAACGCGAACGAACCGGAGAGCAACACCTCATGGCAATCGACCTCACCTCCCTTCCCCGCCCGTCACGGGATGACTCCACCGTGGGCACCATGGCGAGGGGCCTCGTCGGCAGCGAAATCCTCAAAATCGCCGCGCAAATCCGGGAGCTCGTCGCCAAAGGCCAGAAGGTGTGCAACCTCACGGTGGGCGATTTCGCGCCGAAGGAGTTCCCCATCCCCGACGGGCTGCGGCAGAACATCGCCACCGCGCTCCAGGCCGGGGAGACGAACTACCCGCCGTCCGACGGCGTGCTCGACCTGCGCCAGTCGGTGCAGCGCTTCTACGAGCGCGCGCTCGGCCTGAAGTATCCGCTGGAGGGCATCGTCATCGCCGGCGGCGCCCGCCCCATCATCTACGGCACCTACCGCGCGGTGCTGGACGAGGGAGAGACGGTCGTCTACCCGGTGCCCTCGTGGAACAACAACCACTACGCGTACATCATGGGTGCGAAGAGCGTGGTGGTGGAGACGGACCCCGCGCACGGCTTCATGCCCACCGTGGAGCAGCTCGCGCCGCACCTGCCCTCCGCGCGCCTGCTGTGCCTGTGCAGCCCGCTCAACCCCACCGGCACCATGATTTCGCCGGACGCGCTGGCCGCCATCTGCGAGCGCGTCGTCGCGGAGAACCGCGAGCGTGAGAAGCGCGGCCACAAGCCGCTCATCCTCATGTACGACCACATCTACTGGGTGCTGAGCTTCGGCGCGGTGAAGCACGTGACGCCGGTGGAGCTGGTGCCCGAAATCGCGCCGTACACCGTCTTCGTGGACGGCATCTCCAAGGCCTTCGCCGCCACGGGCGTGCGCGTGGGCTGGGGCGTGGGCCCGCCGACCATCATCGCCCGCATGCGCGACGTGCTGGGCCACGTGGGCGCCTGGGCGCCCAAGGCCGAGCAGGTGGCGGTGGCGCGCTACCTCGACGACACGCAGGCCACCGAGTCCTTCCTCACGGTGATGCGCCAGCGCGTGGACGAGCGACTGGAGGCGCTGCACAAGGGCTTCACGCGGATGCGCGAGGCGGGCCTGCCCGTGCAGCACATCGCCCCGCAGGGCGCCATCTACCTCTCCGTGCGCTTCGACCTGGTGGGCAAGGGCGGCCTGAAGACGAACGACGACATCCGCAAGCTGCTGCTGGAGAAGGCCAGCTTCGCGGTGGTGCCCTTCCAGGCCTTTGGCCTCCCCGCCGACACCGGTTGGTTCCGCCTGTCCGTCGGCGCCACCTCGGTGAAGGAAATCGAGGAGGCCCTGCCCCGCGTGGAGGCCGCCCTCCGCGAGGCGCTCGCCGCCGGGAAGTAGTCCGTCCCAGCCATCCGTGGGGACCTGTCCGTACGAAGTGAGGTCCCCACCCTTCCCGGATTCGGGACGCCGCGGGCCCGGGGAACGAAGTCTGGAGAACGGACCCCGGGGCTCCGCGTCGCACGGCATTTTCGGTCCGACCTGGGACGTTCTCCGGACGGGGAACCCGGGAATACACTGCCCGGGCCTTCGTTGGCCGGGCAGTGCCCGGCTGGACCTCAGGAGTCCGGGCACGTGCCCGGCCGGGACTCAGGCTTCCGGGCTTCCCTCAACGCGCGCGACCATCACCCCCCATGCTCAAGCGATTCGTGGATGTCCGGGACGAGGAGGTGGGCGCGGTCCTCGGCTCGTTCCTCTACTTCTTCACGCTGATGTGCGGCTACGCCATCCTCAAGCCCATCCGCACGGAGCTGGGCACGGCGGGCAGCGTGAAGGACCTGCCCGAGCTCTACACGGCGACGTTCCTGGTGATGCTGGCGGTGGTGCCGGCCTTCTCGGCGGTGGTGGCGCGCTGGCCGCGCCGCGTCGTGATTCCTCTCGTCTACCGCTTCTTCCTGCTGTGCCTGCTGGTGCTGTTCGCGCTGCTGAAGCTGGAAGTGGCGCCGGTGCTGGTGTCGCGCGTCTTCTTCGTGTGGCTGAGCGTCTACAACCTGTTCGTCGTCTCCATCTTCTGGAGCTTCATGTCGGACGTGTTCGCCAGCGGCCAGGGCAAGCGTCTGTTCGGCTTCATCGCCGCGGGAGGCACCACGGGCATGCTGGTGGGGCCCTTCCTGGTGGGGCGCCTCGCCAAGCCGCTGGGCCCCGTCAACCTCATCCTCATCACCGTGGTGCTGCTGGAGGTGAGCACGCAGTGCGTGCGCCGGCTGGCGAACTGGGCCCATGACGTCCAGCATCAGCCCCCGGCCGCGGAGGGCCCCGTGGGCGGAGGCGTGCTCGCCGGGCTGCGGCTCATCATGACGTCGCCGTTCCTGCTGGCGCTCGGGCTCCAGGTGCTGCTGTACGCGGCCACGTCCACGTTCATCAACTTCCAGGAGGTGCGGCTCGTCTCCGAGGTGGGCAAGGACGCCGCCCACCGCACCGCGCTGTACGGCGACATCGACTTCTACGTGCAGCTGGCGACGCTGCTGTTGCAGGCGCTGGTGACGGGGCGCTTCATCTCCAGGCTGGGGCTGGGAGCGGCCATGGCGGTGGCGCCGGTGCTCACCGCGCTGGGCTTCCTGGGGCTGGCGGCGGTGCCGGTGCTGGGGGTGCTCATCGCCTTCAAGTCGGTGCGCGGGGCGAGCCACTACGCGCTGGAGCGCCCGTCGCGGGAAATCCTCTTCACCACGGTGGACCGCGAGGCCCGCTACAAGTCCAAGAGCTTCATCGACACGGTGGTGTACCGGGGCAGCGACACGGTGAGCGGGTGGCTCCAGGAGGGGCTCAAGGCCCTGGGCATGAGCATGACGGGCCTGTCCCTGGTGGCGGTGCCGCTGGCGGGGCTGTGGCTCGCGGTGTCGCTGTACCTCGCGCGACATCAGCGGAAGCAGACGGGAACTCCGGCCACGCTCGGGCCCGCGGTTCCCGATAATGTCCCGGCCCGCTGAAAGCGGCCCGTTCCGCACGCAGTCCTTCGAAGCAACAGGGCAACAGGAGAAACACGGCATGAAGCTGTCCCGTAGAGGAGTGATTCAGGGAGCGGCCGCGGTGGGCTCGCTCTGGGCGCTGGGCTGTGCCTCGTCGAGCAAGTCCGGCGCGGGCGGTACGGACGCGGACACGCAGGGGCAGGCCGCGAAGGTGCCGCCGCCCGGCAAGCCGCAGAGCATCCTCATCCTCGGTGGCACCCAGTTCCTGGGCCCGGCGCTGGTGGAGTTCGCGCGCTCGCGCGGCCACACCGTCACCCTGTTCAACCGCGGCCGCACCAACCCGGGCCTGTTCCCGGACGTGGAGAAGCTGCAGGGCAACCGCGACCCGAACAAGGACACCGGCCTGAAGGCGCTCGAGGGCCGCAAGTGGGACGCGGTGGTGGACACCTCCGGCTATGTGCCGCGCGTCGTGAAGGCCTCGGCGGAGTTGCTGGCGCCGAACGTGGAGCACTACGTCTTCGTGTCCTCCATCTCCGTCTACAAGGACCTGTCGAACTACGGCGTCGACGAGTCCTCGCCGGTGGCGACGATGCCGGACGAGACGAACGAGAAGGTGATGGAGAACTACGGCGCGCTGAAGGCGCTGTGCGAGAAGGCGGCGGAGACGGCCATGCCCGGCCGCGTCCTCAACGTACGCCCGGGCCTGATTGTCGGGCCGGACGACCCGTCGGACCGCTTCACCTACTGGCCGGTGCGCGTAGCGCGCGGGGGCGAGGTGCTGGCGCCGGGTGACGGGCAGGACCCCGTGCAGTTCATCGACGCGCGGGACCTGGCGGCGTGGATCATCCTCGGCGTCGAGCGGCGCACGAAGGGCGTCTTCAATGCCACGGGCCCCAGCCAGCCGGTGCTGATGAAGGACCTGCTGGAGCTGACGAAGAAGACCACGGGCGGCGACGCGACCTTCACCTGGGCGGACACGGCCTTCCTGGACAAGCAGAAGGTGGCGGCCTGGACGGACATGCCGGTGTGGGTGCCGCGCACGGGCGAGGAGAAGGGGCTGGGGCGGATCAGCATCGAGAAGGCGGTGGCCACGGGCCTCACCTTCCGGCCCACGGCGGACACGATTCGCGACACGCTGGCGTGGTTCAAGACGCTGCCGCCCGAGCGTCAGGCGAAGCTGGATGCGGGCATCACCGCCGAGCGCGAGAAGGAAGTGCTCGCGGCCTGGCACCAGGAGAAGGGCACCGCGAAGGCGGGCTGAAGTCCCTCAGGCGCGGATGACGGTGACGGGGAGGCCCGAGGGTGTACGGGCCTCCTCGGCGTGGGTGCGCTCGGAGATGGGCGGCTGGCCGCTTCGGCGGTCGAAGAGCACGAGCCAGCCGCGCTGCTCCCCGAGCCCGTGCAGGTAACCCTCGAGCTGGGTGAGGCCCTCGGCCAGTGGGTCCGGCTCGCGGTCCCTCCAGACCTTGATTTCGATGGCCAGCGTGTCCTGTCCGTAGCGCACGCAGAGGTCCATGCGACCACGGCCGATGGCGTACTCGCGCTCGATGGTGCCGCCGCCGTTGACCACCCGGTGGAGGAAGGCCATCAGCACCAGGTGGGGCGCGATCTCGTGGTAGGGCGCGGTGGCAAGGAGCGGCTCGCCGTGCTGGCGCCAGAAGGCGAGGAAGGCCTCGCGCAGGCGCTCCGCGTCGAGGCGTCCGTCCGGCTTCAGCCAGGAGGGTTGGATGGCGGGGAGGGCGGCCCGTGAGGAATAGGCCAGCTCGCGGACGATGACCTCGCGGTAGATGGGATTGGCTACCTCCACTCCACTGGTGGAGGTGATACGGATGAGCCCGAGGTCGACCGCGAAGCGGACGTCATCTGGAGGAAGTGCGCCGGGAATGTCGCCCGCGAGCATGGGCTCGAGGACGGCGCGGATGCGCGGCTCACGCAGGCGCTCCGCCAGGCTGTCCAGGTGGGTCTCCTGGCGCTGGATGAGGATGGCCCTGGCCTTCTCGATGTCGGCACGACGGACGGGCCGAGACACGTCGGGAACGAGCTCCTCCACGGCCACCTTGGCCAGCGCGTTGACCAGCCAGGGCTGGCCTTGCGTGAGCTCGAAGGCGAGGGTGAGTGCCCCGGGCTCGAAGTTCTGTCCTGTCTCCGAGGTGTGCTGGGCGTAGAGCTCGGCCACCTCGTCCTCGGTGAAGTCGCGCAGCGTGAGCGAGCGGACCTTGATGTTGAAGGGACTCGCGCTGACCAGCCGGTCGCCGTCTCCGGATGCCACCTTGTAATCGCGTACGTCTCGCAAGCCGATGAGCGCGAGCGACGCGGGGAAGTGGTCGGGACGGTTCCGATAACCATCGCGGAGCTGTCGCAGCACGGAGATCAGCACGCCGTTGCGGAGTGCATCCACTTCATCCAGGAAGACGACCAGTGGCTTGCCCGCGGCCTCGGACCAGGCCGTCAGCGCGGTGGCAATGCGGTTTCCGGGCGGAGCCTCGGGAAACACCGGCGGTTGCAACTCGGGGGGGAGCTGGGCGCGCATCGCATTGCGCCAGCTTTGGAGGATGGCTGCTTCGGCTGCTCCCACGTCATGGAGGAAGGCGGCTCCCACTTCCATGGAGACCAGGACGCCGACATGCCGCCCTTCAGCGGTGAGGTCCCGGGCCAGCGAGAGCAACGCGGTCGTCTTGCCCACCTGCCTGGGGGCATGGACGACGAAGTAGCCCTTCTGGTCGATGAGGCGTTGCACCTCCGGCAGTCGCCGAAGTGCCGGTAGCATGTAGTGGTCGACCGGGTTGCAAGGACCGGCGGTGTTGAACCAGCGAGCCATGAGGGCAAGGTACTACCATCCACCGTTCCGCGACGCCTGATTGCCTCGCCGTCGCCTCCCGGACACTCCGCAGTCCACACCCGCCAGTTCTTGCAACCAGATTAACAGCTTGGCAGGAGAGGTGAGCGGCACGGCTCGCCCTCACGGTGGAGCCTCTGTCCGCCGCGAGGGAGCAACGATGACGCCCGACCTGAACCTCTCCGTCTTCCTTCCGCGGGCCCGCGCGCTGGGCCTGCTGCTGGCCCTGGTCCTCGCGGCCTGCGGTGGCAAGGAGGTGAAGCCCGGAGATGATGACCCGCTGGACGCCGGCACGGACGTCGCGGACGCGGGCACGGACGACACCGACGCCGGCACCGTCGAGTCAGGGACCTGCGCCCCGCTGAAGCTCGAGCGCGACCTGCAACTGGAGGGCTTCCGTACCGACCGCTACACGTGGCGGGACGACGACTGCCGGCCGCGCTCGGCCGCGCTCGTGCGCAACGACGCCACGGACCCCGCGGGGTGGAACGGCGGCTACCTCCGTCGCTACACCTACGAGGCGCAGGGCGCCACGCGCACCTGCGACGGCGCGCACTCCCAGGTCCCTGGCTGGGGCATGGTGGTGTGCCACCTCAAGGACGGCGCCACCTGGGGCAACTGGACGGAGGGCATCCGAGGCACCGGCCGCACCCTCTTCGAGGGCCGCCACCACGCGCTGCACGAGTTCCGCTGGCCGCTCCCGCTCGACGGCCACGTCGTCAACGTGACGGTGCACTACCTCTTCGCCACCGGCCGCAGCCACCCGCTCTACGCGATTACGCACGACGCCTCGGGCTTCGCCGCCGACCTCATCGAAGCCGACGTGCGCTCCCCCTACGGCGACCTGCTCTTCGACGACAACGCCAACGCCGAAATCGCCGGCCTGGGCTGGGGGGACCGCAACCGCTTCGTCACGCTCTCCTCCCCGGTGACGATGAACACCGGCTGGGACTACGCCGCGCCCAACGTCGTCCCCTACACCCGCATGTGGACGGCGGCGCCGGACGCGGAGATGGGCGTGGTGCAGACGCAGACGTGGGAGCAGAAGCCCGCGGGCGGCTACTGGCTCTACCCCAGCCGGGGCACTCGCGACGCGGACGGCCCCATGCCCGTGGACTACAACTGGACGTACCAGCTCAACCAGTACGAGCTGCCGACCACCACCCACTCGCACCGACTGGCGTGGGGCAGCAACTTCGGCGCGGTGGGGCAGCGCCAGTACCCGCGCTATGGCGACGACGCCAACCTCTCCGGCCACCCCTACCAGAGCTACTCCACCTTCCTGGTGCTGGGCACCCACGCCGAGGACCCGGTGCTGAAGCGGGTGGCCGAAGTGGAGGCCTGGCAGGCCGTCCGCCTGACGGCCACCGAGGGCACCGTGGCCACCCGCGGCCCCGGAGGCGTGGGACGTGCCGACTCCGTGACGTACGACGTGCCCGGCTACAACCCCGTCTACGCCACCTGGGAGGCCCAGGCCGCCAGCAACCGCGCCACGCTCCGCTTCGAGGCCGGCGCCCGCACCCTCACGCACCCCCTGGTGGTGCTGCGCGGCTACACCGCGTCGACGCCGCCTGGCCGCGTCACCCTGGACGGGCAGGCGCTCACGGCCGACGTGGACTACTTCGCCTCGGTGGACGCCGCCGGAGACGCGCTGTGGCTCACGGTGAACCGCACCCTCACCGGCAGCATGATTCTGCACGTGGAGTGAGGCGCGCACGGCCGGCGCCAGGCCCTTGAAAAGCTACGGGGGGTGCTCCGATGGACTCGGAGCACCCCCCGGAAATGACCCATTCTCGGGTTCGCTCTCCCCCTCTTGGCGAGCGTGACCCCGGGTCCCCCTACCGCAGACGCCACCGCCCCCGCGGCAACGTCCTCCGACCCGCCCTTGATGTGTCCGGAGGGCCTTGGACCCCTCCAGCGAACTTTTTTGCCGACGCGCATCCCCCCGGTGCGCGTCAGGGCTCCATGCGGCGTGGGTCCGGTACCCCTTGTACCGACACCCGCACGAGCCGTGATTCCCCCTTCAACCGTCCGGCGTCCTCCCAGGCCACCGCGGGCCGCGAGAGTGCCCGCAGCCGCGCCAGTGTCTGGGCCCGTCCGAACGTCTGCGGGCGCAGAGATGCCACCCGCGTCATTTCCCCCATGACTTCACGAAGTGGCTCGGTGGCGGTCGACTTCGCGAGTACCCCCAGCTGCGTCCGCTTCGCCCCCGCGAAGACGGCCAGTGCCGGTACCGCGATTCCCCCTGTCTCCCCCTCGACCGCCCTCTGCCACTCCATCCAGGACTGACGCCCTGGCCTGCGAATCGTGGCCCCTGTGTCTCCGCGCGACATGCCACCGGGCCTCATGCTTCCCCCCGGAATCCCCTGGCCCGACTCATGCGCGACGTGTGACATCTGCTTCCCCCCTGCACCAATGGTGAAGCTGCTTCCCCCTGTCGTCAGGCGCCGTTGGCGACTGGCAACAAGGGCATACTGACCCAGGCACGGGGAGCAGTTTTCTTCTGCCGCGCCAAATGCTTGCGCGAAGGCGCCAGCGTGCGCTGACCCGCCATGCGAGGGCGGGAGGCTCCGGTGGTTTCCCCATTTCCTCAGACCTGGAGCGTTGGGACCCGGCGCACGCGGATGTGACATGGCGCGCGTTGGGTTTCCCTCGGCCGGCCGTGGAGCGGGCAGGCGTGACGGGTAGGGACAGCGGGGCCCGACCATGTCAGCCTGTCGCGATAGGGGAGAGGGCTTCCGCGGCGCGCCAGGGCCTCTACCCAGGGCGTGGGCGGAACGGGCGGGAGGGGACAGGGCTTCATGAGGTGGGACGAGATGGGCGAGTCGCCCCGCGAGGACAGGCTCGGGAGCAATGACGGCGCGCACGCTCGCGCCGGAGGGCGGGGCTCCGCCTCCGTGCTGGCGGTGCTGGCGGAGAAGCCGGCCGTGGCGCGCGACATCGCCCGGGTGCTGGGGGCCAACGAGCGCGGGGACGGCTACCTCAAGGGTAACGGCTACGTGGTGACGTGGGCCATCGGCCACCTGGTGGGGCTGGCGCAGCCGCACGAGATTCGCCCGGACTGGAAGAAATGGAGCCGCGCGCTGCTGCCCATGCTGCCGGCGGAGTGGCCGCTCGTCGTCTCCAAGGAGACGCACACCCAGTTCGGGGTGGTGAAGCGCATCCTCAACGCGCCCGAGGTCTCCGCCGTGGTGTGCGCCACGGACGCGGGCCGCGAGGGCGAGCTCATCTTCCGTTACATCTACGAGGCCGCCGGGTGCCGCAAGCCGGTGCGCCGGCTGTGGGTGTCCTCGCTGACGGAGCGGGCCATCCGCGACGGCTTCCTGAAGCTCGCGGACGGGCGCGACTACGAGCCGCTGGCCGCCGCGGCCATGGGGCGCAGCCGGGCGGACTGGCTGGTGGGGATGAACCTGTCGCGCCTGTACACGCTGGCGCACGGTGGCCATGGGGAGATGCTGAGCGTGGGGCGCGTGCAGACGCCCACGCTGGCCATGGTGGTGGAGCGCGAGCTGGCCATCCGCGACTTCGTCCCCCGGGACTACCTGGAGGTGGTGGCCACCTTCGTGCCGCGCTCCAAGGCCGTGCCCGTGGGGGCCCGGTACCAGGGCACGTGGTTCCGCTCGGGGCCGGACGGCAGGCCGGTGGTGCCGCACGGCGAGCCCCCGCGCGAGGCCCGCCGCCTGGACGCGGACGGCAGGGAGGCCCAGGCCATCATCGACCGCGTGCGCAAGGGCAGCGCCGCGATTGAGTCCCTGGAGGCGGAGGAGAAGAAGATGCCGCCTCCGCTCCTCTACGATTTGACGGAGCTGCAGCGGCACGCCAACCGGCTCTACGGCTTCAGCGCGCAGCGCACGCTGGAGGTGGCGCAGGCGCTCTACGAGAAGCACAAGCTCCTGAGCTACCCGCGCACCGCCAGCCGGCACCTGTCGCGCACGGTGGCGGACACGCTGCCGGAGGTGGTGAACGCCATCCGCGCGCCCTTCGAGGAGGACCTGGCGCCGGGCACGGGCTCGCGGCCGCTCGGCAAGCGGTACGTGGACGACGCGAAGGTGACGGACCACCACGCCATCATCCCCACGCCCACGTCGCCGGACGGCGTGCGCCTGTCGCCGGACGAGCAGCGCATCTACGACCTGGTGTGCCGCCGGGTGCTCCAGGCCTGGCACGAGGACCACGTCTGGCGCGTCACCACCGTCATCACGGCGGTGACGTCCGGGGACGCGGCGGCGCGGCTGGTGGACCGCTTCCAGAGCACCGGCACCCAGGTGGAGCGGGTGGGCTGGAAGGTGCTGGACATCGGCGGCGGGAAGAAGGCCCCGCGCCCGAAGGCGGAGGGGAAGAAGGGCGAGGACGAGGAGCGCGAGCCGGACGACGAGCCGCAGTCGCTGCCCACGGGGCTGGAGCGCGGGCAGCCGCAGACGGTGGAGGACGCGGAGGCGGTGAAGAAGCGCACGCGCCCGCCGCCGCGCTTCTCGGATGCGTCGCTGCTGACGGCCATGGAAACGGCGGGCAAGGCACTCGACGAGAAGGAGCTCGCGGACGCGATGCGCGAGACGGGCCTGGGCACGCCGGCCACGCGCGCGGCCATCATCGAGGTGCTGCTGGACCGCGAGTACCTGCGCCGCACGGGCAAGGTGATGGAGGCCACGGAGAAGGGCATCCACCTCATCCAGGTGGTCCACCCGCACGTGAAGTCGCCCGCCATGACGGGGCAGTGGGAGGCGTGGCTCCAGCGAATCGAAAGCGGCGAGGGACAGCTGGACGAGTTCCTCCGCGGCATCGAGAAGTACGTCATCGACGTGGTGGGGCAGGGGCCCACGAGCCCGGCCGCCGCGCCGCCGCGCGCCTTCCCCCAGGCGTCCCCGCCCGGTCCGCTCTCCCCGGGTCCGTCTCTGGCGAGTCAGGGCGGGCCGCGCCGGGTCGCCTCGAACGCGTTCTCCGATGCCTCGGTGGTGATGTCGCCGGGGCGCGCTTCCGCCGCGTCCATGGCTCCGGCCCCGGCCGCCATGGAGGTGGACCCGACGGGCTCCCGGGCCTGGCGCGGCCCCGCGCCGGAAGCCGCCGCGTGGAACGCGGGCCCGGCGGGAAGCAGGACGCCCTCGCGCCGGAGTGCTGCCCCCACCGCGCCGTCGTCCGGACAGCGTCCCGCGCGGGTGCCTCGCGCGCCCACGCCGCCGGACCAGCTCCGCCCGCTGCTGAAGCAGGCCTTCGGCTTCTCCGAGTTCCGCCCCTACCAGGAGGCCGTCTGCCGCGCGGCCACGGCGGGGGAGGACCTGCTGCTCGTCATGCCCACCGGCGCGGGCAAGTCGCTCTGCTACCAGCTCCCGGGTCTGGCGCGCGCGGGCACCACGCTCGTGGTCAGCCCGCTCATCGCGCTCATGGAAGACCAGGTGGCGCGGCTCCAGTCGCTCGGCTTCGCGGCGGACCGCATCCACTCCGGGCGGGACAGGGCCACGTCCCGCCAGGTGTGCGCGGACTACCTGGAGGAACGGCTCGACTTCCTCTTCATCGCGCCCGAGCGGCTCGGCGTGCCCGGCTTCGTGGAGTTCCTCGCGCGCCGCACTCCCGCGCTCATCGCCATCGACGAGGCCCACTGCATCTCCCAGTGGGGCCACGACTTCCGGCCGGACTACCGCCTGCTCGGCGCCCGGCTCCCGCTCCTGCGCCCCGCGCCCGTGGTGGCCCTCACCGCCACCGCCACGCCGGACGTGCAGCGCGACATCGTCCAGCAGCTCGTGCTGCACGGACCCGGCGGGAAGGCGCGCACCTTCATCCACGGCTTCCGCCGCACCAACATCGCCATTGAAGTGCGCGAGCTGAACCCCGGCGCGCGCGGCGACGCCATCCACTCGCTCCTGCAGGACGAGGAGAACCGGCCCGCCATCGTCTACGCGGCCACGCGCAAGCACGCCGAGCAGCTCGCGGACACGCTCGCGGGCGAGTTCCCCGCCGTCGCGTACCACGCGGGCCTCCAGCCCGCCGAGCGCGACCGCGTGCAGTCCGAGTTCCTGAAGGGCGCGCTGGAGGTCATCGTGGCCACCACCGCGTTCGGCATGGGCATCGACAAGCCGGACGTGCGCACCGTCATCCACGCCGCGCTGCCGGCGAGCCTGGAGGGCTACTACCAGGAGCTGGGCCGCGCGGGCCGTGATGGCAAACCGTCGCGCGCGGTGCTGCTGCACTCGTACATCGACCGGCGCACGCACGAGTTCTTCCACCGCCGCGACTACCCGGAGCCCCACGTCCTGGAGCGGCTGTTCCAGTCCACGGGCACGCAGCTGGAGCCGAAGGTGGTGCTCCAGGGCCGCGTGCGCGGGGACCCGGAGGTGTTCGACAAGGCGCTGGAGCAGCTCTGGATTCACGGCGGCGTGGTGATGACGCCGGAGGAGACGGTGGCGCGCGGGCGGCCGGGGTGGATGGCCTCGTACACCTCGCAGCGCGAGCGCAAGCTGCTGCACCTGGAGCAGATGGGGCGCTACGCGGAGGCCCACGGGTGCCGCATGAAGCAGCTGGTGTCGCACTTCGGTGACGTGCAGGACTCCGGCGAGGCGTGCGGCCTGTGCGACGTCTGCGCGCCCGAGACGTGCGCCACCCTGCGCTTCGTCGAGCCGACCTCCGCGGAGCGCCACTGGCTGGAGCGCATCCTCGAGTCGCTGCACGAGCGCGACGGGCAGGCCATGGGCCGGCTCCACCGCGAGCTGTTCGGCGAGGCCCTCCCGCGCCGAGACTTCGAGCGGCTGGCGGGCGGGCTCGTGCGCGCGGGGCTGGCCCGGCTGGACGTGGACTCGTTCGACAAGGACGGGCAGGTCATCAACTTCCAGCGCCTGTCGCTGACGGACGAGGGCCGGCGCACCCGCGCGGTGGACCCCGGCCAGGTGTTCCTCCCGCTCCCGCTGGAGAAGGCGACGAAGAAGAAGCGCCGCAAGGCGGACGCGTCGGGCACCGGGACGAAGCGCCCCACGCGCAAGCGCGCCTCGCGCTCGGCGGCAGAGGCGGGCGCGGGCCGGTCCTCGCGCTCGCGCGGCTCGGCGCCGGACGCGGGGGACGAGGCCCGGCCGAAGCACTGGCGCGCCAATGCCCCGGCGGGAGGCTCGGAGGGCCGCTCCTCGTGGAATGCCTCCCGGAGCGGGCGCGCGGACATCGTCTACGACGACGCGCCGGCCCCCACGTCACGCGGGCGGCGCGCCGTGCTGAGCGACGCGGACGGGGCGGAGGCGTCTCCGGCGCTGGTGGAGGCGCTCAAGGCCTGGCGGCTCGCGGAGGCGCGCAAGCGCAGGGTGCCCGCGTTCCGCATCCTCACGGACAAGGTGCTGGGCGCCATCGCCGTGGCCCGGCCGGAGAATGGCCGGGAGCTCATGGCCATCCACGGCGTGGGCCCCGCGCTCACCGAGCGCTACGGCACGGAAATCCTCTCCCTCGTCTCGCGCCGGCGCTGAGGGCCCGGAGGCACCGTCGCCCCCGTGCCCGGGCCGACTGTCGCCCTCGCCCGCCCCTCGCCTGGACGCCTGGACGCCCGGGGCCGGGTGTCACCGGCTCCGCGCTTCGCCGCCCCGCCGCGTCGTGCGCCCGACAGGTGTCCGGCCCCGGACGCTCTCCCCGTACTCCCCGTACGCCCCGTTCGTGCCCACCTGTCCCGTTGGTGGTGACACGGGAGGCCGTGGATGCGACGAGCTCGGTGGGGGAAGGGGTGGGGCGTGGGGCTGGTGGCGGCCCTCGTGGGGGGCTGCGAACCGCTGCCGGGCGACTACGTCCGCGTCACCATCTACGACTGGCACTACACGCCCACGCACATCCGGGTGGCGCCCGGGCAGACGGTGACGGTGCTCAACCTGGACACGGCGCCGCACTCGGCGACGAGCGCCTCGCACCCCAGCAGTTTCGTCCCGGGTGAGTCGGACGGCATCTTCTTCGACACGGGCCCGTTCCTCGGGGAGGAGCGCTCCTTCACCATCCCCGAGGACGCCGTCCCCGGCTCCATGGTCCCCTACTTCTGCACCGTCCACCGCGACTTTGAGCACGGCGTGGGCCGCCTCGTCGTCGAGTAGGGCCGTCCCCTCCTTCACCCGGAGCGGCCGGCCAGGTGGGAAATCATTTTCCCTGCACGGGAGGGCACTGTGCCTCCATGTGCCCGGGCTTCACCTTTCGGCCCATCCAGCGCGGGGGAGCGCAGGCGAGGGGGAAGCGCGAGATGGAACTGGGTTTCGAGACCATTGGGAATGCCACACTCATCTGCCACGACGGCGGTCCGGTGCTGGTGACGGACCCGTGGACGGACGGTGGGGCGTACTTCGGAAGCTGGACGCTGTCGCACGAAGTCCCGGAGGCCCAGCGCGACACCATCCAGCGGTGCGAGTACGTGTGGCTGTCCCATGGCCACCCCGACCACCTGAGCACGGAGTCGCTGGAGAAGCTGCGCAAGGCCACGCTCCTGGTGCCCAACCACTTCGGCAACCGCATCCGTGACGACTTGCGCGGCCAGGGCTTCAGCGCCCACGTGCTGCCGGACCGGGTGTGGACGCAGTTGTCCCCGCGCATCCGCGTCATGTGCCTGCCGGACATGAACCAGGACGCGGTGCTGCTGGTGGACGTGGGCGGGCGGCTCGTCATCAACCTCAACGACGCGGGAGACCGCGGCTGGGGCCGCTACGTGCGGAGCATCGTCCGGGGCTACAAGGAGTCGTACCTCCTCGCCCTGTCCGGCTACGGCGACGCGGACATGATCAACTACTTCACCGAGGACGGGCAGCGCATCCCCCCCTACGCCGCGGCGAAGAACCCGGTGGGCCGCACCATCGCCCGCCAGGCCGAGTTCTACGGCGCCCGCTACTTCGTGCCCTTCAGCTCCATGCACAAGTACCAGCGCGCCGACAGCGTCTGGGCCTCCGAGTACACCACCACACTGGAGGACTACGGCCGCGGCTTCGAGTCCCAGTCCTGTGCGCTCCTGCCGGCCTTCATCCAGCAGGACTTCATCAAGGACAGCACCGAGCTCATCCGCCCGAAGGAGCGCGCCCTGCGCCCGGTGGACCCGAAGGAGTTCGGCGACGACTGGAGCCAGTTGCTGGAGCCCGACGAGGCGAAGGCGCTGCAGGACTACTTCGGCTCCATCGAGCACCTGGGCAGCGCGCTGGACTTCCTCCGCTTCCGCGTGGGCGGGCAGGACCACGTCGTCGAGTTCCACACGCGCCGCTTCCGCCGCGGCATCACCTTCGAGGCGCCGCGCAACTCGCTGATGACGGCCGTGCGCTACCAGGTCTTCGACGATTTGCTCATCGGCAACTTCATGAAGACCACCCTGCACGGCGACTTCGGCCAGGGGCGGCTGTACCCGGACTTCAGCCCCTACGTGGCCAAGTACGCGGACAACGGCCGCGCCCGCACGCGCAACGAGCTGAAGACGTACTTCGCCGACTACCGCAACCGAGATCCGGTGGGCTTCCTGCGCGCCAAGGTGGAGGCCCACTGCGTGCGACCCCTGCAGACGCAGTCCGCGGAACTGCTGCGCGCCCTGCTGCCCGCCGACTCCGCCGCCTTCCGCGCCGCGAAGGAGACCTTCTGGAAGGTGCGCCGCGCCCTGTTGTAGCCGCGCGAAGCAACTTCTGGCGCGGTGCGCCGATATTCCTTCTTGCCGGGCGCGCTGCGTCGAAGGACTGACGCAGCGGGTCTGGGTGACGACCGAGAATGACCCACACTGCGCGCGCGAGTGTGTCGTGCTCCCGGACTTCCGGGGAGCTGCGACCCCCGTGCAGGTGACTGATAACCCGACAGCGCTGTACTTTTTTCAAACGCTCGCCCGCGTGAGGTGATTTCCTCATGCCCATGCGGACTTGACGCCTTGATTGTCAATCTTGTTTACATTCGCCGCATGGGGACATGGAGTACGGGCAGTCCAGGTTAAGCGGCGATTTCCGTTTTCACCCTCTGAGTGTCAACTGGCCCATCAATTGCTCATCGGCGGGGCGCGCCGGACCGCGGCTGGTGGAAGCCAGGCGGCCGGTGCGTCCCCCGCAGTCGTTTTCAGAGGATTCCGATGCTCAAGTTTCGCACCTTTGCGCTGATGGCTGGTGTTGCCCTTCTCGGTACCGCGTGCGGTGGCCCCGAGGCCTCCGAGACGCAGGCCCCTGTCATGTCGTGGGAGGAGTTCCAGGCGAACGCCTTCCAGGACGCCGAGGGCAAGTGGATCATCGACGGCGACCTCGCCTTCGATTCGAAGGAGGAGCTGCGCGGCTTCTACGACAACAACATCGCCGAGGAGAAGGGCACGACCCACGGCGGCCTGGCGGTGTACTACATCGGCGGCGACATCAAGTGGAGCTCCACGCAGAAGAGCAACCTCACCTACTGCGTGAGCACCAGCAGCTTTGGCACGCGCAAGACCGCCGTGGTCAACGCGATGAACAGCGCGACGGCGGCCTGGGAGGCCACCGCGAGCGTGAACTTCGTCCACAGCACCACCTACGACAGCAACTGCACCGCGTCCCAGACGGGCGTGCTGTTCGACGTGCGTCAGACGTCTGACACGTCCTACCTGGCGCGCGCGTTCTTCCCGAACTCCGCTCGCTCGGGCCGCAACATCCTCATCTCCACCAGCGCGTTCGGCAGCATCGCGCCCTGGACGCTGACCGGCGTGCTCCGCCACGAGCTGGGCCACACGCTCGGCTTCCGTCACGAGCACACCCGCTCCACCGCGAGCGGCTGCTACGAGGACAGCCAGTGGCGCGCGCTGACGTCCACCTACGACCGTTCGTCCGTCATGCACTACCCCCAGTGCAACGGCACGCAGACGGGCGACCTCGTCCTGACCAGCCTGGACAAGACGGGCGCCCGCTCGCTGTACCCGTAATCACCGGGTACACGGCTGACGCACCCGCCACGGCGTGAGCCCTGGCGGGCCGCGTAGGGCCCCGAGGCCGGAGGGTTCCTCTTCTCACGAGGGGGCGCCTTCCGGCCTTCGTCGTTCGCGCTTCACATCGGCGCGCTGGCGCCGCGCTCGTCGCCGGCGCTGGACTGCTCGAAGAAGATGAGCGTCTTCACGTGGTCCGACGTCTCGATGTCGAGGCACTCCAGCTCGCCGCTCTCGCTCTCGTCCGCGTAGATGTGGTCCGGCGTGCTGATGCGGTGGGTGATTTCGTCCCCCGGCCGGCCGACGATGATTTCGACGGAGCCCTTGTCGCTGCCCTTCTCCTCGAGGGCAATCTCGATGAGCGGCAGGCGGCTGGCGAGCGGCTGCTCACCCAGCTCCGGGCTCTCCATCTCGATGCGGACCCAGTGGTCCTTCTCCAGGTTGCTCAGCAGGGCGAGGTAGTCCGCCCACCCCTCCCGGGGAATCTCTCGCGTGTGGTGCATGTGCGCTGCCTCCGGCTTCCGTCGCTCCGAGGAAACCGTAAGGCGTGCGCGCGCGCCGTGAGCAGCGGGCCTGCCCTCCCGGCGTGACAGGGAGGCCACCTCCACGCCCTCGCAGCGTCGGCCGGTGGCCAGGGGCGGGACTATTCCGCGAGCGCCCGCACCTCGTCGCCCGCCATCACCAGGCGGACGGTGCCGGACGTGTCGTGCCGGCCGAAGTGCTCGTAGGCGGCGCCCTCCAGCAGCGGGGCCAGGGTGGTGCGCAGGCCGCGCGCGCCCGTCTCGCGCTTGAGGGCGCGCGCCACCACGTGCTCGCGCACGGCGGGCTCCACCAGCAGGCGCAAGCCCTCCTGCTCGAACTCGCGCTCATACGCGCGCAGCACGTTGTGCTGGAGGATGTCGCCCAGGGTGGCCGCGTCCAGCGGGGCGAAGGACACCAGCCGGTTGAAGCGGCCGATGAGCTCCGGGATGAAGCCGTAGCGGGCGAAGGCGGTGGTCTGCTCCAACTGCTCCTGCGACACCTGCGAGGCGATGGCCTCCTGCTGGAAGGCGCGCGGCTCCCGGCCGAAGCCCAGCCGCTCCTCGCGCGCCATGCCCTCGGCGGTGGAGCGCAGTCCGCTGAAGGCGCCGCAGGCGATGAAGGTGAGGCAGGCCAGGTCCATGTTCTCCGGCTGCAGGCGGCTGGTGAAGCCGAAGTCCGCCGGGAAGTCCGCGCTGGAGGCGGAGAGCAGGTGCAGCAGGCTGCGCTGCACGCCGAAGCCGCTGACGTCCTTGGTGGTCTGCTGTCCGGCGAAGCGGCTGTCGGAGCGACTGGTGGCGAGCTTGTCGAACTCGTCCATGCAGATGACGCCGCAGGCGGCCCACTCCGCGTCCTTGTCCGCCACCTCGTACAGGCGCGACAGCAGGGTGTTGACGTCGTCGCCCACGTAGCCCGTCTCGGAGAACTGGGTGGCGTCCGCCAGCACGGTGGGCACCGCGAGGATTTCGCGGAACAGCAACTCCACGAGGAACGTCTTCCCCGAGCCGGTGGGCCCGAGGAACAGGCAGTTCTCCCGCAGGCCCGGCTCGGGGGCGAGCCCCTCCAGGTGGAGGCGGCGGATGCGGCGCAGGTGGCGGTAGGCAAGCACCGCGGCCGCGCGCCGCGCCTCGTCCTGCCCGCGGTAGCCCAGGTCCGTCAGGCGCGCGTCGATTTCGCGCGGGGACAGCACCTCGAGGGCGGCAACGCGCGAGCGCACGTCCACTCCTCGCGGGATGGACCGCGGCTCCAGGCCAGTGCGGGCGATGCTCATTCCAGGGGGCTCCAGGCGCTCTCGGGAGGGGCGCATCATCCCGGCGGAGCCGCGCATCCACAAGGTGCGTGACGCCCGCGCGGCGCCTGCCCGGACCGCACCGCGCGCTCCCCTGGCCGCCCGCCCGGCGAGGTGCACCGTGAAGGTGGCATCCGCCCCCGGGCTGGCGGGCGGGCCAGGGCTCCACCGTCCTCCGGTTCCCATTCGGATGGGACGCCTGCCCAGCCGTGAACATCTCCGCCGGGCGGGGGCGGAACCCTCCTCCCAACCTGGAGCAGGGGCATTACAGAAGCGGCCACATGGTTCCCGAGGACGGCTTTCGAGCGACACGGACGGCAGTGCCCCGACTGGGGGCGTGGGTGGAGGGCAATGGGGTGCGGTGGCGCGTCTGGGCGCCCGGCCACCAGCGCGTGGAGGCGGTGATTCACGATGCGCGCGGCCAGCCCGGACGCATCGTCCCGCTGGCGCCGGAGTCCGGCGACTGCTTCGGCGCGCTGATGGAGGGGCACGGCGCCGGCACGCTCTACAAGCTGCGCGTGGATGGCGAGGGCCCCTTCCCGGACCCGTGGTCCCGCTCGCAGCCGCTCGGCGTGCATGGCCCGTCCGAAGTCGGGGTGCCGGACTTCGAGTGGACGGACGCGGGCTGGAAGGGCGTGGAGCCTGAATCACTCGTCATCTACGAGGTGCACGTCGGCACCGCCACGCCCGAGGGCACCTTCGAGGCCCTCATCTCCCGGCTGCCCGGTCTCAAGGATCTGGGCGTCACCGCGCTGGAAATCATGCCGGTGGCCGCCTTCCCGGGCGTGCGCAACTGGGGCTACGACGGGGTGGACCTCTTCGCGCCGCTGCACGCGTACGGCGGTCCGGAGGGGCTGCGCCGGCTCATCGACGCCGCGCACGCGCGCGGGCTCGCGGTGCTCATCGACGCCGTCTACAACCACTTCGGGCCGGACGGGAACTACCTGCGCGCGTACTCGCCGCACTACTTCACGGGCCGCCACCACACGCCGTGGGGCGACGCGGTGAACTACGACAGCGAGGGCAGCGCGTACGTGCGCTCGCTGGTGCTCTCCAACGTGGAGATGTGGATTCGCGACTACCACGCGGACGGCCTGCGCCTGGACGCGGCGCACGCGATTGTCGACGAGGGCACGCCGCACCTGCTCACCGAAATCGCCGAGCGTGCCCGCGCATCCGCACCGGGCCGACGCGTGCTCGTCATCGCCGAGGACGAGCGCAACGAGCGCAAGCTGCTGCGTCCCTCTCCGGAGGGCCACGGGCTGGACGGCGTCTGGGCGGATGACTTCCACCACCAGCTGCGGCGCGCCTTCGCGGGGGACAGCGAGGGCTACTACCAGGACTACACGGGCAGCACGGAGGACCTCGCGCGCACGCTGCGCCAGGGCTGGTTCTACGAGGGCCAGGTGTCCAAGAACCTGGGCCACGCGCGCGGCACGAAGGCCGAGGGGCTGGAGCCCTGGCGCTTCGTCCACTGCATCCAGAACCATGACCAGGTGGGCAACCGCGCCCTGGGCGAGCGGCTGGGGCACGACGTGTCCCCCGCGGCCTTTCGCGCCATGAGCACGCTGCTGCTGATGTCGCCCTACACGCCGCTGCTCTTCATGGGGCAGGAGTGGAACGCGAGCACGCCCTTCCTCTACTTCACGGACCACAACGAGGAACTGGGCCGGCTCGTCACGGAAGGACGCCGCAAGGAGTTCGCCGGCTTCACGCGCTTCGCCGGCGCCGAGGTGCCGGACCCGCAGGCGCCGCGGACCTTCACCCGCTCCAAGCTGGACTGGAGCGAGGCGGAGCAGCCGGAGCACGCGGGGGTGCGCGCGCTGTACCGCGAATTGCTCCACCTGCGCGTGTCGGAGCCCGCGCTGAAGGACGTCAGGGCGGGAGCCCATGACGCCCGCGCGCTCGGGCCGGACGCGCTGATGCTGGAGCGGCGCGGCGGCGGGCAGGGCTTTCAAGTCATCGTCTCCGTCCGCGGCACGTTGGAGCACCGCGTGCCCACCGGTGCGGAAGTGGTGTTGTGGAGCGAGGCGCCGCGCTTCGGCGGCACCCTGGATGCCGCGCCGCTGAAGGACGGCATGCTGCGACTTCAGGGGCCGGCGGCCGCCGTCGTGCGCTTCACTCCGAAGGGCTGAGCGGGACGCAAGGCGCTCCTCCGCGCGGGTACTGCCCGGGCGGGGGAGCAGGCCTCGATTCACAAACGCGGTGGGAATTCCATATCGGCTCAAAGGGTATTGGCGCCCGCAGTCCGAACGTTGATCAACCAACGCTGCTGACCGTGGCTCGCAGGGAGCCTCACGCACCGAACGTGGGGGCGCCTGCCGTGTGGCGGTCAGCGAATGGAAGCCAACGCGCCGCGGGGGGAACGCGGCGCGCCGGGGTGGCACCGTCCGTCCCGGTGAGTCGTGGCACCACGCGGCCTCACCTGAGGTAGTGAATTGAATCGACAGCACATGACTTCATCCAGAGGGGGATGGAAGCGCTTCCGCATGCCGATGGGCGTGCTCTCGCTGGCCGCGCTCGTGGCCGCGACACCCGCGCTGGCCGCCGGGGGCTTCACCTCCGTCACCGCCAGCGGGAACGACGGCAACGTGCCGGCCAACGCCATCGACGGCAACCTGTCCACGCGCTGGTCCAGCAGCGGCATCGGCCAGTGGATTCGCGGTGACCTGGGCGCGGTGAAGGCCATCAATGCGATGGACATCGCGTGGCACGCCGGCAACACGCGCGCCAACAAGTTCGTCATCGCCACTTCGTCGGACGGCACCACCTTCACGCAGGTGTTCGCCGGCACTTCGTCCGGCAAGACGGCGTCCTTCGAGCGCTACACGTTCCCCACGGTGAACGCCCGCTACGTGCGCGTCACCGTCAACGGCAACACGCTCAACACCTGGGCGAGCATCGCCGAGCTGGCGGCCATTACCGGCACCACCACGCCGCCGCCGACCGACCCCCCGCCGACGCCTGGCGACGGCAAGGACAAGTTCGGCGTCACCATGCTCTACCCGACGAAGGCCGGCGGTGAGACGTGGGCCCTCGCGGACAATGCGACGAGCGACTCGCGCTTCGACCCGCAGAACCCGATTACGCGCAACTCGGACGGCTCCTGGAAGATGAAGGACAGCCAGGTGCGCATGAGCGTCTTCACGTCCACGGGCTACAGCGCCTCGAAGATTCCCACGTACGACCGCGACGTGCTCGCCAGCCGTGGCTACATGCAGGCCGCCAACGACTGGAAGAACATCGAGATGACCGGCTTCGTGAAGCTCAACGCGGCGCAGGACGGCTCGGACAACTTCGACTGGTACGCGCGCGGCGGCAAGCACAACGACGACCAGTCGGGCTGCGAGGGCAGCAGCTACAAGGGCGGCCTGCACTATGACGGCCGGGCCCGCTGGCAGAAGGAGACGTGGCACGTCTCCTACGAGCAGGCGTCCTACAAGCCCGCGACTTCGGCGCTCAAGGGCCGCTGGGTGGGCTTCAAGGCGGTGATGCGCAACACCACCGTCAGCGGCAAGGAGGCTGTGCGGCTGGAGATGTACGTCAACGAGAACGCCGACAAGGTCACCTGGAAGAAGGTCTACGACATGGTGGACTCCGGCACCTGGGGCGGCGACGCCCAGCACTGCGGTGGTGCCGTCGGCGCCATGCCCATTACCTGGGGCGGCCCCATCGCCACGTTCCGCTGGGACAACGCCAACGACGTGGACTTCAAGTGGCTGTCCGTCCGCGAAATCCAGCCGTAGTCCAGGCCGGATGAGCTGACCTGGGAAGGGCGCGGAAGGAGCATTCCTTCCGCGCCCTTTCGCATTTGCGGGCCGGCGCGGCGAAGATGCGCGGCCATGGAATCCCTCGAGCGCTGGTTCCACCTCCGGGAGCGCGGCACCACCGTGGCCACCGAGCTGCGGGCCGGCGTGACGACGTTCCTGACCATGGCGTACATCCTGCTCGTGAATCCGCAGATTCTCGCCGAGGCGGGGATGCCGCCGGAGGACGTGGTGTTCGCCACGGCGGTGGGCTCGGCGGTGGCCACGTTCATCATGGGCGTGTACGCCAACTTCCCCTTCGCGCTCGCGCCGGGCATGGGCATCAACGCCTACTTCACCTATGGCATCGTGAAGGGGCTGGGCGTGGACTGGCGGGTGGCGCTCACCGCCGTCTTCGCCGAAGGGCTCATCTTCCTCGTCCTGTCCTTCGGCGGCGTGCGCACGCTGCTCATCAACGCCATCCCCCAGTCGCTGAAGCTGGCCACCACCACCGGCATCGGCCTGTTCCTGGCGCTCATCGGCCTGCGCAACGGAGGGCTGGTGGTGGCGAGCCCCGAGACGTTGGTGCAGTTGGGCAACCTGCACGAAGGCAGTGTGCTGCTGGGGCTGGCGGGGCTGCTCCTCATTGGCGCGCTGGTGACGCGGCGGGTGAAGGGCGCGCTGCTCATCGGCATCGCGGTGGTGGCGGTGAGCGCGTGGGTGCTCGGGCTGTCGCCAGGGCCGTCCGGCGTCTTCCGTTGGCCTTCGTTGCCGCGCGAGACGCTGGGGGCGCTCGACTTCCGCGGCCTCTTCAGCATGAAGGTGCTGGGGGTGACGCTGGCGCTGTTCTTCGTGGACGTGTTCGACACGGCGGGCACGCTCCTGGGCGTGGGGCGCCTGGGCGGGTTCCTCACGCCCAGGGGCGAGTTGCCGGGCGCGGGCCGCGCCTTCGTCGCGGACGCGGTGGGCACCATGGCGGGCGCGGCGCTGGGGACGAGCGCGATTACGACGTACATCGAGTCCGCCGCGGGCGTGGAGGAGGGCGGCCGCACCGGGCTGACGGCGGTGACGGTGGCCGGGCTGTTCCTCCTGTCGCTGTTCTGCATCCCCCTGCTGTCCGCCATTCCCGCCGTCGCCACCGCGCCCGCGCTGGTGGCGGTGGGGGCGATGATGATGTCCGGGGCGGTGGAGGTGCCGTGGACGCGCTTCGACGAGGCGCTGCCGGCCTTCCTCACGGTGGCGATGATGCCCTTCACGTATTCGATTGCCCACGGCGTGTCGGCGGGCATCGTCAGCTACGCGGTGCTCAAGCTCCTCACGGGGCGTCACCGGGACACGCACCCGGTGTTGTACGGGTTGGCGGGGTTGTTGGGGCTGTACCACGCGCTCGTCTGAGCGGCGGCTGACAAGGCGCCCAATAGGCGCCATCAGCACGGCGGCGGGGTAGGCTGGGGGCCGAGTCCCTTGCCGCACCGCTCCGGGGTTCCCACAGTCGACAGGACCCCTACTCCGTGCTCTGCATCCTCCCGCCATGGCCATGAACGTCCAGACCGCTACCGACTCCTCCGACCGCATCTGGGAGAAGGAAATCCTCCCGGCGCTCGAGCGCTACATCCGCATCCCCAACAAGTCGCCCTCCTTCGACCCGGAGTGGGTGAAGTCCGGCCACATGGAGGCCGCGGTGCAGCTCATCGCGGACTGGTGCCGCGCGCAGGCCCCGCACCTGCCGGGCCTGGAGCTGGAGGTCATCCAGCTCAAGGACGAGAAGGGCAAGCCCCGCACGCCGGTCATCTACATGGAGGTGCCGGGCACCAAGGGCGAGGACACCGTCCTGCTGTACGGCCACCTGGACAAGCAGCCGGAGATGACGGGCTGGCGTGAGGGCCTGACGCCGTGGACGCCGGTGCGCGAGGGCGACAAGCTCTACGGGCGCGGCGGCGCGGATGACGGCTACTCCGCCTTCGCGTCGCTGGCGGCCATCCGCCTGCTGAAGGAGCAGGGGCTGCCGCACGCGCGCTGCGTGGTGCTCATCGAGGCGTGCGAGGAGAGCGGCAGCTACGACTTGCCCGCGTACATCGAGGCGCTGGCGCCGCGCATCGGCAAGCCGTCGCTGGTGGTGTGCCTGGACTCGGGCTGTGCCAACTACGAGCAGCTGTGGATGACCACGTCGCTGCGCGGAATCGTGGGCGGCAACCTGCGCGTGGACATCCTCACCGAGGGCGTGCACTCGGGTGACGCGACGGGCATCGTCGCGTCGTCCTTCCGCATCCTCCGGCAGGTGCTGTCGCGCGTGGAGGACGAGGCGACGGGCCACATCAAGGTGGACGCGCTGCACGTCGAAATCCCGAAGGAGCGGCGCGAGCAGGCGCGCGAGGCCGCGAAGGTGCTGGAAGAGGAGGTCTTCACCAAGTTCCCCTGGGTGCCCGGCGCGAAGCCGGTGTCCGAGGACGGCGCGGAGCTGGTGCTCAACCGCACCTGGCGCCCGGCGCTGGCGGTGACGGGCGTGGACGGCATGCCGGCCCTGAGCAACGCGGGCAACGTGCTGCGGCCCTTCACCACCTTCAAGCTGTCCATGCGCATTCCCCCGCGCCTGGACCCGAAGGCGGGCATGGCGGCGCTGAAGGCGACGCTGGAGAAGGACCCGCCGTACGGCGCGAAGGTGACGTTCGAGGGCGAGAAGACCAGCGTCGGCTGGGACGCGCCCCCGCTGGCGGGCTGGCTGTCCAAGGCCGTGGAGTCCGCGTCGAAGACGTTCTTCGGTCGGCCGGCCATGGCCATGGGCGAGGGCGGCACCATCCCTTCATGGGCATGCTGGGCGAGCGCTTCCCGGAGGCGCAGTTCGTCATCACCGGCCTGCTCGGGCCGGGCAGCAACGCGCACGGGCCCAACGAGTTCCTGCACATCCCCACCGGCAAGAAGCTCACCTGCTGCGTGGCCAACATCATCGCCGACCACTTCAAGCGGTAGGCGCCCGCGAGGAGACGGGGCGGGGCAGGTGGCCCCGCTCCCGTCACGTTCGCGTTACAGACAGTCCGCCAGGCCGTCGTAGATGGACCGCGTCGACTTCGGCAGCGGCGCGCGCAGCGGGTCGGGGCCGGAGAGCGCCGCCAGCAATGCGCTGATGGTGGTGCGGGGCGCCAGCGGCACGCGGCAGGTGGAGGACTGGGCGTCCACCGTGATTGCGCCGGTGGTCGGGTTGATGTCCTCGTTGCTGGCGGCGAAGACCCAGACGCACTCGCCGATGACGCCGTTGCGGTTGTCGACGGAGCAGCGGAAGCGCAGCGACTGGATGTTGCTGTAGTCGCCCTCGCAGAACGTGTCCCCACAGACATCGTCGAACTGCTGGTTCAGCGTGGACACGAGCTGGTACCACGCGTTGATGTCCGCCTCGGACGTCAGATAGGCGGACGTGTCCACGTACTGCCGCGCGGTGGTGCCCTGCGCGAGGGCGGAAGCAGACAGACCCAGGACGGAAACGACAACCCACGAACGAATGTTCACGATGGTGCTCCTTGTTGGTCGGAGTGAAGCCCGTTTCGTTCTACAGAGCCCCGCTGCACCAGCAACATGATGGAAACAACCCTTCCGGCCGGAGGAGTCCCGATGAAGCTCTATTTCAATCCCAGGAGCCGCGCGGTCGTCGCGAAGTGGATGCTCGACGAGTGCGGCGCGAAGTACGAGCTCGTGCCCATCGACCTGCAGAAGCGCGAACACAAGACGCCGGAGTTCCTCAAAATCAACCCCGCCGGAAAGCTGCCCGCGCTGGTGGACGGCGAGGCGCGCCTGTTCGAGAACGCCGCCATCTGCCTGTACCTCGCCGACAAATTCCCCGAGGCGAAGCTCGCGCCGAAAATCGGCGCGCCGGAGCGGGGCCGCTACCTGTCGCTGGTGGTGTACTCGACGTCGCAGCTGGAGCCCTCCATGGGCGACCACATGATGAAGCAGCAGACGCCGCCCCAGCGCGGCTGGACGGACTACGAGAGCGCGCTCGACGCGGTGGAGCGCGAGCTCGGGGACGGGCCCTGGCTCTTCGGTGACTGGTTCACCGCGGCCGACGTGATGATTGGCTCGATGTTCCTCTACATGCGCATCCTGGGCGGGAAGACGGGGCGCCCGAAAATCGAGGCCTACGCCGACCGGCTCCAGGCCCGCCCCAAGGGCATGAAGATGGGCTGAAGCCGGGACGCGTTGGTGACCCGCCAGGAGGCAGGGTGGGGGGAGGGGGAATGGGGGGGCCCCGCCTCCCGGCAGGTCGAAGGCGCCTAGTCCAGGTAACCGATGGTCTCGGAGCGGTCCACGGCCTCGCCGTAGACGGTGTAGCCGGAGTACCAGGACGTGTCGTTGGTGCCGAGCTTGTCGTACTGGAGGTGGGCGTGCGGGCCGGTGGCGTTGCCGGTGGCGCCGATGTTGCCCACCTGGCAGCGGTCACACGTGCGGTCGTACGAGTCGCTCGTCTTGATCCAGTGCCACTGGCGGAACGTGTAGCCGTTCTCCCACAGGTGCTTCGCCTCGTTCTGCGTGCCGCTGCCGGTGCCGGCGCAGTAGGTGCCCACCTTGCGGATGGTGACGTTCCAGGACACGGAGCCGACCACGCCCGTCTCGGCGCCCCAGTAGTTGCAGCGGCCGCCCGCGCCAATGTCCACCGCGCGGTGGGTACCGCCGCTCGGATAGGTGGTGGTGGCCGTAATCGTGCCGGTGTGCGTACCGCGAACCTCGTGCGCCGTCACCGCGGCCGGGACCAGCGCCAGCGAGGCCAGCGCCGCCAGACCCATCTTCATGAAGCTACGCATCGTTGTTCCTTTCGGGCCGCATTCCGCGGCCCCCGAATGGGACTGCTCTTCTAAGGAGCCTGCTGCAACCGCTGCTTCTCCCTCAGGATCAGGCTCCACTCCTGAAGGCCCAGGCCGAGAGCCCGAATCCACGCGTCGACCTCGGGCGCCAGGCTCGGGTCCACACCCCGCAGGCGCTGGAGGTCGGGAATCGCACCGGCGAAGCCGAGCTGGGCAATGCTCTGCAGGAGCATCTTCCGCACCCCGGCGTCCGGCTCGTCGCGGTACATGGCGAGCAGCGCCTCGCGCGAGCCGGCCATCTGCTCGGAGGGCACCGCGCCCAGCGCGTTGGCCGCCGCCGCGCGCACGCTGGCGTCGTCGCTGCGCAAGAGCGACTTGAGGCGCTCACCGGACTCCGCGCTGATGTGCTCGGTGGAGACGTTGTCGAGGATGCGCGCCGTCACCTTCGGGTCCGGGGAGGCCGCCGCGCTCGTCACCGCCGCGTCCGCGGCCGGGCCGTGGTGCCCCGAGTAGACGAACTGGTTGTCCTCGATGAGGTTCGTCGCTGCTTCCTGGCGCACCTCGGGCGAGGCGTCCCGCGCCAGGCGCTCGTACAGGTCTCCCGTGTTCTCCGTGGCGCTGGTGCGGCGCAGGGCGCGCAGCGAGGCGACGCGGAGGGCCGGCTCTCGCTCGTCCAGGATGCGCTTCGCCACCACGCCCATGGCGGCGGGGTCCGCGCCGCGCTCGGTGCGCGCCACCAACGCGGCCGCGAGGTGCTCGGCCATGACGGGGTCTGTCTCCCGCTCGTAGGCGGCGCGCAGCTCGGCTTCGGGCAGCGTGACGGCGGACTCGCGCAGCAGCGTGTGCAGGTACTTGCGGTAGGCCGCCGACTTCGAGCCGAGCCCGCGGCGGATGCTGTCCATCAGCCCTTCGACGGAGCACGCCTCGGCGCGCAGCGTGGGCATGGGGGCCGACGAGGCCGCCTGCGCGGAGGCCGCGGTGGGGACGAGGTGCAGGAGCGCGGCCAGACCGAGCGCACGCAGGGGAAGGGACGGGGTGCGAATCATGGAGGTGGCTCCCGTGCTCACTCGTGGCGGTCGAGGCAGGTGAAGGGGTCCTGGTCGGGCAGGCTGTTCCACACCCTCACGAAGTCGAGGGTGCCGCTCGCGTAGATGGCCTCGAAGACCTGGTAGAGGGGCTGGAAGCGCGGGTCGGTGATGGCCATGTTCGCCATGGTGGGGAGCGCGTCCCTGCCGGACACGCGCGCGGCGAAGCGGAAGTAGGCCCAGCGCGCGCAGACGTCCGGCTCCCTCGTGAAGGCCTGGGCGAACAGCTCCAGCGTCTTCGCCCGGTCGTCACCGGTGGCCACGGAGAGGTTGTGCGCCGCCGCCTCGCGGCCCTCCGGGCTGCCCTCGGTGGTGAGGACCTTCGCGTAGCGCTCGTGCGTCGTCGCGTCCATCACCGGCGTGGTGTGCATGGGCATGGACAGCGCGAGGTAGCGGATCTGCTCGTCGGGCGACTCGCTGCCGATGGTGAGCAGCTTGTCCATGTACGGCGCGAGGTTGCCCTTCGCGTTGAAGTCGCGCTTCATCACCCGGCCGATGGTGCGCGCGGCGGCCCAGCCCGCTTCGCCGGAGACGGGGTCCTTCGCGAAGTCCGCCAGCGTGCCGAGCATCCCCGGCTCCAGCTTCTTCTGGGTGTCCAGCGCGGAGAGGATGCCCGCGCGGCGCTGGCCGTCGAGGGTGGGGTCCATCCCGTGCTCCAGGAGCTTCGCGGCGACCTGGGGCTGGTGGACGGCCTCCGAGTCGCGCAGCGCCATCATGATGACGTTGAACTCCCGGGGCCCGGCGTCGCGGCTCCAGCCCAGCACCTCTGTCGCCTTGGCCGCGTCGTTGCCGATGAGCTCCGTGAGGCGCTCGCGCAGGTAGTTGCGGACGTTGGGGTCCCTCGACGCGAGCAGGGGGGCGGCCCAGTCGCGGAAGTTCCCAATCGTCACCGCCTCGTTGAAGCGCTCGATGTCCTTCCAGCAGGTGGTGGCCTCGTAGCGCGGCGGCGCCGCCTCCTCCTCCGGAGCGCCCTGGCCGCCGTGGCCTCCGCCCCCGCCCGAGCCCGACGGGCTCCGGGCGTGGGCCGTGGAGGCGGCCTCGCCGGGGGAGGCTGCCTCGTCCCCACCGGAGCCGCGGACGAGCAGCGCCACGCCGGCGAGCAGCACGGCGGCCCCGAGCCCGGCCAGGACCAGCGGGATGCGCCGGCCCTGGGGGCCCGTCACGGGAGCGGCGGAGCGGTGGACGGATTCGGGAGTCATGGCGGTCCGGGGCCTGGGGAGGGTTCCAGCCTCCCTGGAGGGCTCGGGGCCGCCGCCGTCTTGAAAAATGATTTCCGGAGGATTTTCTCCCGGAATTTCATGTCCGCCGGGGGCCGGACCGCGACACGGGGGGGCTGGGCGCTCAGTCCAGGAAGCCGATGGTCTCGCTGCGGTCCACGGCCTCGCCGTAGACGGTGTAGCCGTCGTACCAGCCGGTGTCCTTGGTGCCGAGCTTGTCCTGCATGAGGTGGGCGTGCGGGCCGGTGGCCTGCCCGGTGCCGCCGGCGTTGCCAATCTGGCAGCGGTCGCAGGTGCGGTTGCGCGAGTCCGCCGTCTTGATCCAGTGCTTCTGGCGGAACGTCCAGCCGCTCTGCCAGAGGTGGCGCGCCTCGTTGGCGTTCTCGTAGCCGTTGCCGTTGCAGACCACGCCGGTGGTGTTGATGGAGACGGTCCACGAGACGGAGCCGACCACGCCCGTCTCGGCGCCCCAGTAGTTGCAGCTGCCGGGGCCGATATCCACTGCGCCGTGGTAGCCGCCGCTCGGGTAGTAGGTGGTGGCCGTCACGGTGCCGGGGAACGGGGAGCGGACCTCGTGCGCGGGAGCTGCCATGGGCACGAGCGCCAGCGCCGCCAGACCTGCCTTCAGGGTGTTTCGCATCGGGGGGTTCCTTTCGGACCGTTCGTCGGTCCGCGGTGGAAGAGGCCCCACCCCCCACCGCCGTCTCACGGAATCGGGCGGGCACGCGTGTCTTCCCGTGCCGCCTCCCCGCCTGCCCCACGGGCGGTGGAGCGGAGCCTCCACTTCGGGCAGGTGCTTTCCGGCGGTTCGGGCCTTCGGCTGCTGGTCCGAAGCCTCGGGCGACACCACTGTCAGTACATGCGGACGGAGCAGCCCCAGATGGAGCGGGCGGTGGCGGTGGGTCGGGTCAGCCCCCGGGGCGTGCGACTGTGGATGCGCTCTCCCGGTGGAGGGCCCCACCGCCTGGAGCTCTGGCTGGCCGCCGCGCCGTCGGAGCGCGTCACGTACGACTTCGACGTGGGGGACCGCTCGTACAGCGACCACACCCATGCCTTCGCCTTCCCGGATGACCTCCCCGGGGCCCGGCCGCTGGAGCCGGTGACGGAGTACGGCTTCCGGCTGAGCCGCGCGGACGGCGTGCTCGTGGGCGAGGGGCGCTTCGAGACGCTTCCCTCCCGGCGCAGCCAGATGCCGAAGCGCTTCTGCATTGGCGTGGCGAGCTGCCACCAGCCCTTCGACCAGCAGGGACAGATGCACGAGATGGGCGTGCGCATGCTCCGCGTCGCCCGGACCGCGTGGGAGCGCTGTGACGTGAAGCAGGTGCTGTGGGTGGGCGACCAGCTCTACGCGGACTTCCCGGAGGAGCAGTCGCTGTTCGACCCGGAGTACTTCAAGACGGTGGGGCTCCCGGGGCGTAGGAGCCTGCTGGAGTGCACCCACGACGAGGCGCTCGCGGTGTACCACGCGCGCTACCGACGCAACTGGGGACACCCGGACTGGCAGGCGCTGCAGGCGCGCTTCCCGGGCTACCCCATCCTCGACGACCACGAGGTGGTGGACAACTACGGCTCCCTGCCCGAGCACCACGAGCCGAAGTGGCGCCACCTGCGCGACGCGGCCGAGGCGGCCTACCGCCACTACCAGCAGTCGCGGGTGGTGCCGCTGACGCCCGGCTTCGAGGGCCCCTACGACTACAGCTTCGAGTACGGCGCCGCCGCGGGCTATGTGCTCGACGTGCGCTCGGAGCGGCGCTCCACCGACGGAGACCACGCGCGCATCTTCGCGCCGCACCAGTTGGAGCACTTCTCCACCTGGCTGAATGCGAATGCCGACGCGCCGGTGCTCTTCATCGTGGTGAGCGTGCCGCCATTCTTCATGCCGGCCTGGCTGTCACGCATCGCCCGCTACGTGCCGGGCAGCTTCCGCGAGGACGCGCACGACCGGTGGATGCACCCGCAGTACCGCGCCGACCGCTGCCGCATGCTGGAGCTCATCAAGCACCACCAGCAGCGCCACCCGCGCCAGAAGGTGGTGCTCGTGGGCGGCGACGTGCACGTGGGCTACGTGGCCCGCTGTGACTGGCGCACCGAGCCGGCGACGTCCCTCTTCCAGTTCGTGTCGAGCTCCATCACCCACAAGATGTCCTCGCTCGACTGGCACATGGCGCGCCACATCCCCCGCACGCACTTCGCGCTGTCCGATTTGGACGGGAAGTGGGCGCGCATCCACCTGCTGGGCGGCAGCATGTCGCGCGTCTTCGAGCAGCCGGTGGGGGGCCTCAACGTGGGGACGATTGAAGTCGAACTCGACGGGGACGAGGTGCGGCTCAACTTCAAGCTGTACGGCGAGGACGCGCACGCGCCCGAGGAGCCGAAGCTCCTCTTCGAGTCCGGCTTCCAGTGAGCGTCACATCAGCAGCCACATCGCGAATTCGCCCTGCGTCTTCTGGCTGTCCCTCAGGTTTGGAATTTCGTTGGCCGTCAGCCAATTTTTGATTTCCGATACACTGCGGTTCAGGGGGATGCCCTGGGCCTGAAGCTGTTGGTGGATGGCAATGGCGCCGGTGCGGGTATTTCCATCGTTGAAGACCTGGGCGAGATAAATTGTCAGCGCGAGGTACGCGGCGCTCTCGTAGTCGTTTGTCATCTCATTCGCCCTGGAGATGATCTTCTTCAAGTCCTCCTGCTTTCGGGCCATGTCATGGCCAAAGACGGACTCCAGCTCGGTGATCTTCCGGACCTCCTGGTTGATGCCAACAAGGTCTTCAAAAGTGTATTGAGGCATGAGCCTTCTTTCTGCCGGTGGATGGAGACACCGGGGGCTGATACAGGGTGAAAAAGCTCAGCCTAGTGGATGCGTGAAATCGCAAGCCACAAGGAAACCCCGCCATCCTGGCGCATCCTGGGCGGCGATGGCCCTCTTCGAGGACCCGGAGCGCGACGCATGGCAGAAGCCCGCCGAGGTCATCGCCGCGATGGAGATTCCGCCTGGGGGCAAGGTCGCGGACATCGGGGCGGCGACGGGCTACTTCCCGGTGCGCATCGCCCGGGCCCATCCCGACGCAACGGTTTACGGCGTGGACATCGAACCGGACATGGTTCGCTACCTCGGTGAGCGCGCGGAGAAGGAGGGGCTGACCCACCTCGAGGCGGTGCTGGGCGAGCCCGCCGACGCGAAGCTTCCGGAGCCGGTGGACCGCGTCCTCCTCGTCGACACCTACCACCATCTCGCCGAGCGCCCGGCCTACTTCCGCAAGCTGGCGGGCTCGCTGCGACCGGGGGCCCGGGTCATCGTGGTGGACTTCAAGCTCGACTCGCCGATGGGGCCCTCCAGGGAGCACAGGCTCACGCCGGAGAAGGTGGGCGAGGAGATGGCCACCGCCGGCTACAGGAAGGTCGGCGAGCGGGACCTTCCGTACCAGTACGTGCTGAGCTTCGAGCGCACCTGAGCGGCGTGGCCGACAGCGATGCCCGGCGCGCCATCCTCATCCGGCACGAGGCGCGCACCGACAGCGCCTCGCTCACGCACCTGCGCATCAAGGGCCTGTCATCGAACCAGGCGCTGCGGCAGCGGCTGCGCTGGACTGAGGAGGACGCGCGCCCCGCGCGCCCTCAGCTCCCCTGCAGCACCCACCGCGGCGTCTCGCCCGCCTCGGTGCTCAGCTTGACCTCCAGCCGCTTGCTGGAGAGCGAGCGCATGAACCAGACGCGCACCTGGTGCTGGCCCTGGGACCAGAAGGCGAAGCGACAGTAGCCGGAGAAGTTCTCGGTGAAGATGATGTCCCCGAAGGTGTCCGTCCCCCCGTTGGCCGGGGCCTCGCCCACCGCGACCGAGTTGGTGAGGGTGTAGTGGTCGGTGCCCGAGAAGGTGAGCCTGACCGTCTGCGAGGGCGCCCCGGTGGTGCCGTTGTCGCTGACCTCGGTCACGGTCCACGGCCCGCCGGCCTTCACGGCCGCCCACCACTGCGAGCAGCTCGCCGACTGCTGCAGAGTGGAGGCGCCGCCATCCTCGTCCTCGTCGCCACCGCTGACCTGCGTGAAATGCGCCACCGAGCCCGAGAGCGCCTGGCTGCGCAGCGTGATGAGCGTGCCCTCCGTCTCGATGCTGACCACCGTCCGGGTGTAGCTCGCGAGGATGCCGTCGACGAGCTCTGGATTGACGAGCTGGCCCAGGCACTCGGTGTCATCGCACTCGATGTCCTGGATGAAGGCATCGCCGGTGTCGAACACGGAGCGGTTGGTCCCGAGCGGCGAGTCGCCGAAGTCGGTCACGACGGCCGTGTCACCCTCGAACTCGATGGTCAGGCCGTCCACGCCACGCCACACGCCCTCGAGCGCATCCTTGAGGGGGTTGCCGCAGCCGCCGAGGACGAACAGGACGGAGAGGCAGAGCGCGGCGGTAACGGAGGTGCGGAGCAGGGTGTGCATGGCCGTTCTTCTACCCACAGGCCGTGTCCCTGGTCGAGGTGGACGTCGCCGCGCTCGGAGACGTCCTGCGCCGGATCACTGTCGACGTCACGGGCGGAGCAGCCGCCCAACGCCACGCTGAGCACGACGAACATCCAGGTCTTCAAGCCGCTTTTTTCCCTGAAGTGAGCATCGGACGCAGGGCGGGGCCGCCGTACGGGAGGCCCGCCGCGTCTTCAGCGCCCCGTCTTGATGCCCAGGTTGCCGGTGCCCGTGCCGGGCTTCTTCGTGCCCGGCGGGGTGCCCGGCTTCCCACCCTGGGGCCGCAGCGCCAGGTTCAGCTCGCTGTCCGTGGCGGACACCCGCCGCGTCACCGGCTCGTACCCGTTGAGCGCGAGCGTCACCTCCACCGAGGAGGTGCCGGGCTTGAGCGTGAGCGTCGTCGGCGTCTTCGTGTCCAGCGTCTCGCCGTCGATGCTCACCGTGGCGCCGGGCGGCTCGGAGAGGACGGGCAGCTCCACGGCCCGCTCCGGCTCGGGCGTGGGCTGCGCGGGAGGCTGCGCCGGCTGCGTCACGGTGACGGGCGGCGGAGGCGGATGCACCGGCGTCACTCCGCCGGGCCCGCGCAGGAACACGAGCGCCGCGCCGGCGATGAGCAGGCCCACGCCGGCGACGGCCACGGGCATCCAGGGCACGCGGCGCGCCGCCTCGGGCCGGTCCAGCGCGGCGGTGCCCCGCGACTTCTCACGCGCGGGCGGCGCGGCCAGGGCCTGGCGCGAGCGCGTGCTCGGGGCGGGGCCCTGCGACGGGCGCGCGACGGCGCGGGACGCGGCGGAGCGCGGTGCACCGGGGCCTCCGGGCACGCCGCTCAGCGAGGAGTTGGAGCGCGAGTCCAGGTCCGCGTCCTCCGCGAGCTGGTCCAGCTTCGCCGGGTCCGCCTCGGTGGCGATGCGCTCCGCGTAGACTTCCCGCAGGTACGCGGACAGGTGCGCGCTGCTGGAGGGCAGCCGCAGGTTGAGCGCGTAGTCCTCCAGCGCCAGCCGGAACGCGCCGCAGTCCGGGAAGCGAGCCTCCGGCGTGGGGGCCAGCGCCTTGAGCAGAATCTCATCCAGCCCCGGCGGCAGCCGCGGGTTGAGCTGCGACGGCCGCGGCACCTGGCAGTCCTTCACCAGCCGCAGCGTCATCATGTCCGACTCGCCCTTGAAGAGCCGCTTGCCCGTGAGCAGCTCCCACATGACGATGCCCAGCGCGAACAAGTCGCTGCGCGCGTCGATGCTCTGCCCGCTCGCCTGCTCGGGAGACATGTAGGGGTACTTCCCCTTGAGGACGCCGGTGGCCGTGTTCTGGCTGCTGGTGGCCGCCTTGGCCACGCCGAAGTCGATGACCTTCACCCCGCCGTCGAAGCCGACGAGGATGTTCTGCGGGGACACGTCGCGGTGCACCAACCGCAGCGGCTTGCCCTGCGCGTCACGCGCCTGATGCGCGTAGTGGAGCCCCGCCGCCGCGTCCGCGATGACGCGCAGAATCAGCCCCACCGGCAGCGGCTTGCCCTGCGCCCGGGAGAACTTGTCCAGGCGACGCACGTCGTCACCCTGGACGTACTCCATGGCCAGGCAGTGCCGGCCTTCAATCTCCGACAGGTCGAGGATGGTGATGAGGTTGGGGTGCGTCAGCCGCGCCACCAACCCCGCCTCGTCCAGGAACATGCTGAGGAACTCATCGTCCTCGGCGAGGTGGGGAAGGATGAGCTTGAGGACCACGAGCCGCTCGAAGCCCGTCCCATGCTCGCGGGCGAGGAACACCTGCCCCATCCCCCCAGAGGCAATCTTTCGAAGCAGCTCGTACTTACCGAATGGCACAGCCATGATGTGCCCTGAGGATATCCCCCTTTCTCACCGGGTGGGAAATGCCCAGTCAGCCAATACCCCACAGATTCCCCGTCCTCCGGGGTGATTGGCAAATCAATATGTAGGGGTCAGGCCTTCATTTTGTAACCGGATTGTAACACGAGCCACGTCGCGACGGTGGCCACCACGGCGACGCCGGCGAGGATGGCGCCGCCTCCCACCGGGGAGAAGCTGCTCTGGCCCAGCATGCCGTAGCGCAGCCCCTCCACCATGTAGACCATGGGGTTGAAGAGGCTGACCTCCTTCCACGGCGAGGGCAGCGTGCGCACCGAGTAGAAGACGCCGCCCAGGAAGGTGAGGGGCAGCATGACGAAGGTGGGGAAGAAGTTGATCTGCTCGAACTTCTCCGCCCACACGGCGGCCAGCATGCCCAGCACGCTGAAGACGTAGGACGACAGCAGCAGGAAGTACGCGGCCACCCACGCGTGCTGCAGGCTGAAGCCGGTGAAGATGGCGGCCACCGCCCAGGTGAGGCCGCCCACCACGAGGCCGCGCACCATGGCGCCGCCGATGAAGCCGGCCATCAGCTCGCCGGGGCCCAGGGGCGACACCAGCAGGTCCACCACCGTGCCCTGAATCTTGGTGATGAACAGGGACGAGGAGCTGTTGAGGAAGGCGTTGTTGGCGATGCCGAGGAAGACGAGCCCGGGCACGATGAAGTGCAGGTAGGGCGTGCCATCCACCGTCTGCACCCGGCCGGAGATGGAGTAGCCGAAGACGATGAAGTACAGCGTGGTGCTGATGAGGGGCGAAAGGACGGTCTGGCCCGGCACGCGCATGAAGCGCCGGACCTCCTTCGCGAACAGCGTCTGCATCCCGAGGACGTTCATGATGGTCAGTGGGCGCGGTGGGTTCAGGCGGCCTGGGGACGGCCGCGGAGGATTTCGATGAGCACGTCCTCCATGCGCGAGCGGCGTGTCTCCACGTCGGCGATGGGCTGCCCTTCCGCATACAGCGCGCGGAGCAGCTCGCCGGAGGGCGCGCAGCCCTCGCGCTCGACGTAGGTGAGGGCGCGGCCGTCCGCGGAGAGGCTGGCGGCGAAGCGGCGGCCGGCGTCGGACAGGGCGGTCTGGGGCTGCTCGAAGGTGACGACGACGCGGCGCTCGCCGAAGCGGCGCAGCAGCGTGGCCTTGTCCTCCACCATCAGGAGCTTGCCCTCGTTGATGATGCCCACGCGGTCGGCCAGCTCCTCCGCCTCTTCCAGGTAGTGCGTGGTGAGGACGATGGTGGTGCCCTCGGCCGCGAGCCTGCGCACGTAGGTCCAGAGGTCGCGGCGCAGCTCCACGTCCACGCCCGCGGTGGGCTCGTCGAGGAAGACGAGGCGGGGCTTGTGCACCAGCGCCTTGGCGATGAGCAGCCGGCGCTTCATGCCGCCGGAGAGGGCGCGCGTCATCGCGTCCTTCTTGGCCTGGAGGTTGAGGGCGGTGAGCACCTCGTCGATGCGGGCCTCGTCCCGGGGGCGGCCGTAGTAGCCGAGCTGAATCCGCAGGGACTCGGCCACGGAGAAGAACGGGTCGAAGTTGATTTCCTGCGGCACCAGTCCGATTTCGTAGCGCGGGGCCACCGGGTCCTGGTCCAGGTCTTTTCCGAAGACGCGGATGGTGCCGGAGGTCTTCTTCACCAGGCCGCACACGCTGCCAATCATCGTCGTCTTGCCGGCGCCGTTGGGGCCGAGCAGGGCGAAGATTTCGCCCGGGCGGATGGAGAGGTCCATCGACTGCAGCGCGGTGAAGGTGCCGTACCGCTTGGTGAGTCCCTGGAGCTCGAGAGCCGGCGTCGTCGACATGGCGGCGCCTCGAATAACACCTTCGAGGCGGGCGCGCCCGACTCTCGCGGAGAGGGTGGATGCGCCCGCGCTGTCCGTTGCGCGCCGCACAACGCTGGCGGCGTGGCAGCCGGGCCGAGCGGGGCCATGGTGTCAGCGATTGGCTTCGTTCGAGAGAACCAGGAACTCCGTGCATGCGCGGGGAAGCAAGGCGTCGAGCCCCGGGGCTCGCCTTGACTTCGGAGCGACGGTGCGGTTCAAGTGACTTCGTTTTCAGTATTGAGAATTGTTCTCAATATCACTGCGCGTGAGGAGGCGATGGCGCTTTCGACCCTGCTGTTGCTGCTGGGCATCGCCGTGCTTCACGGGGCTGCCGTGCCGGCGGGGTGGCATGCGCTTCACCGCGGGTGGGGGAGGGCGAGCGGTGGCGTGGCCCTGGTGGCGGGCGTGGCGCTGGGGGTGAAGGCGCAGGGACTGGCGCTCGGGCTGACGTGCGCGCTGGTGCTGGCCATGCTGGCCACCGCGTTGCTCGCGTTGTGCGCGCCGCTGTGGCCGCGCGCCACGCGGCTCGTGCTTCCCTTGAGCGCCGTGGGACTCGCGCTGCTGTGGCTGGGGGCGGCCTGATGGCGCACGTGCACGGAGCCGGCCGGATTGCCGCCGCGCTGACGGGGGCTCCCGGGGCCGCGGTGCTCGCGACGCTGGCGCTCGCGGCGGTGCTCCCTGTTCCGGGTGACGTGCGGCTTCTGCTGGCGCTGCTCGCCGTGCTGCCCGCGGTCGCCACCGCCGCGTGTCTCGCCCTCCTGGCGCGGAGCGCGGTGCGCGCGTGGGTGGGCTCGGCCCTGGTCGCCGCCGTGGCGGCCGTCGTCCTGGTGCTCACGTGAAGCTCTCGCCCCGCGCCTACGCGATTCTCTGGGACGCGCACGCCTGGGCCGGCGTGCTCTCGTCGCTCGTGCTCTTCGTGACCTTCTTTCTCGGCGCCTTCGCGCTGTTCGCCGAGGAAATGGCCCCCTGGCAGGAGCCGACGTTCCGCGCGCCCATCGCCGTCTCCGAGGCGCGGGCCGTCCAGCTCGCCCAGCAGCTCGCCGACGCGGAGGCGCCCTCCCGGCCGGCGTGGTTCGGCCTCTCGCTGCCCACCGACGAGGAGCCGTGGCTGCGCATCTGGCGCCTGTCGCCGGAAGGGCCCATCCGGCACACCTGGTTGGACCCGGTGTCCGGCCGTCAGCTCGGTGAGCGCAGCGACCTGGGCGAGTTCCTCAACGCGATGCACTTCCTGGAGCCGCTCCCCGGCGGCACGCACGTGTCGGGCCTGGCCTCCGTCGTGCTCGTGCTGTTGATGGGAACGGGGCTGCTGCTCCAGCTCGGCAGGCTGGTGCGGGAGTTCGTGCAGTTCCGTCCCGGCGCCGCGCGGCGGGTGTTCTGGTCCGACGCGCACAAGGTGATTGGCGTGGTCAGCGCGCCCTTCCTGCTCGTCTTCGCGCTCACCGGCGGCATCCTCTGGGTGGACGACTGGTTCGAGCCGGCGGTGGTGAAGACGTCGCTCGCCGGGGATGCAAAGGCGAAGGAGCAGGCCGTGGACTGGCCCTCGCCGCCGGCCGCCTCGGGCAGGCCCGCCGGTGCGCCCGACCTGGCCCGCGCGCTGGCCCTCGCGAAGGAGCGCTTCCCCGAGTCCTCACACCACTGGTTCTTCTTCGACAACCTCGGCGACGAGCACGGCATCGTCCACCTGCCCGGAGAGCAGGCGGGCACGCTGCACGCCTTCACGCACGTGCGGGTGTCGAAGGCCGGAGCCGTCATCTGGGCCCGCGAGGCGGGCGGTGCGACGGCCTACACGCGCGTCATGGACCCGCTCTATGGCCTGCACTTCGCCACCTGGGCCGGCTTCCCCGCGAAGGTCCTCTACGCGCTGCTCGCGCTGCTCGTCTCCTTCGGCATCCTCGCGGGCAACCTGCTCTGGCTGGAGCGGCGGCGCGTGAAGCAGCCGGGCCGCTTCGACTGGACGCTCGCGAAGCTGACGTCGGGCGTCTGCGCGGGGCTGCCCCTGGCCGTCGCCGCCCTCTTCGTGGCCAACCAGCTGCTGCCCGCGACGCTCGACTCGCGCCCCCGCTGGGAGCATGGCGTCTTCCTCGCGGCGTGGGGCCTGGCCGTGGGCACGGCCTTCGTCGAGCGCTCCGCCGCGCGGCATGCGCGCAGGTTGCTCGTCGTCTCCAGCGTGCTGCTCCTCGCCGTGCCGCTCATCGACGCGGTGCGCACGGGCCGGCTTCCCTTCGCCTCGGGCTCGTCCTTCGTGCTGGCCACGGAGGTGGGGCTCATCGCGCTGGGCCTGCTCCTGGCCGGCGCGGCCCGGGGCATCCGCCGGCTCCAGCGGACGACACCCTCGACTTCACCTGCCGCGGTGGACCCGGACGCGCCCGCTCCCGTGCCGACCTGATTCACCGTGCCTTCCCCTCTTCACTGAACGGAGAACCCCCATGAGCAGGCTGCGCCGCATCGCCTCATCCACCCTCGTCCTCGCCGCCGTCCTCACCGGCTGCGACGAGGACCCCGACAAGACGCCGACGGACGCCGGCACCGAGGACAAGCCGGTGTACAGCCTGGCCACCTCCGTCTTCTCGCAGGCGGGCAGCGCCACGTATGTGAGCGTCTTCGACTCGCTCGACGTCACGGGGTTGGATTTGGAGAAGGCCCGCGAGCACTCCGGCTTCGCGACGATTGGCGCGGTGGACGGGATGCTCTTCGTCGGGGCCGGCGAGGGACCCGAGCTCACGCGCTACACCGTCGGCGACGACGGGAGCCTGACGGAGGCGGGGAAGCTCAGCTTCGCCAGCTACGGCCTCACCTCCTCGCCGCTGTACCTCAACACCTTCGTGGACTCGTCCAGTGCGTACATGTCGCTGGAGGAGACGAAGCGCATCGTCTGGAACCCGTCGACGATGCAGATTGCCGGCACCGCCGAGGCGGCGGGCCTGGCGCGCGAGCGCGAGGGGCTGGTGGCGAAGTCCAGCTATGACCGCGCTCGCGTGGTGCGGGACGGCTACTCGTTCCAGGCCTTCTACTGGACGGACGGCAATTACTACGACTTCCTCCCCAGCTCGCAGATTGCCGTCTACTCCAACGCGGACGACAGCCTGGTGAAGCTCATCGACGCGCCGTGCCCGGGGCTCGACGTGGCGACGCAGGACGAGGCCGGCAACCTCTACTTCAGCAACTGGGTGTTCAGCGCCGCCGCGCCCGTCCTCGAGGACGACGCGCCCGCCACCTGCGCGGTGCGCATCAAGAAGGGCGAGCTGGCGCTGGACACGGGGTGGACGAAGTCGCTGTCCGCCATGGTGGGCGGCCGGCAGACGGCGGCCTTCCGCTACCTGGGCAACGGCGTGGGCGTGGTGGCCGCCTTCGACAAGGAGCACGCCGGCATCACCGCGGAGTCCCAGCCGAACGTCGTCACCGGCGGCAACCACTGGAAGCTGTGGCGCGTGAATCTGGAGACGGGCACCGGGGCGCCCGTCGAGGGGCTCGACTACATCGCGGGCGGCTACTACGCGTTCCTGATTGAAGGGCGCACCTTCCTGCTGCTGCCCACGGCCGACTACGCGAAGACGTCCGTGTGGGAGCTGGGCGTGAATGGCGCGGCGGTGAAGCGCTTCGAGACGACCGGCTGGGCGTACCAGTTCGTGAAGGTGCGCTAGTACTCCAGCGTGCCCTTGAGCCAGCCCGCGCGGCCGGGCCGCTCGACGCCGAAGAAGTCGAAGACCCTGGCGTCGGTGACGTTCTCCAGCTCGGCGGTGAGGCCCACCGTGAGGCCGCCCCGCCGGACGCGGTAGCCCACGCCCGCGGCCTGGACGAGCTGGGCGTCGATGGCCTCCTTGGAGTCCACGGCGCCCAGGCCGCCCCAGTTGCGGAAGAAGCCGTGGACGTAGCGGGTGCTCCAGAAGGGGGACAGCTCGTCCTCCGCGGTGGCGAGCGCGCGCAGCGACATCCGGGCCGTGGCGTTGGCGAAGAACCACGGCCGGTTCGGCAGGCGCTGTCCCTCGAAGGCGCCGAACGTCCCCTGGTCCGAGTCGTTGCGCAGGTCCTGGAAGGTGGCGTTGGCGTCGAAGCTGAACAGCCCGCCCGGTGAGCTCCACCCCGCCGCGCCCTCCACGCCGAGCACCCGGGCCGCGTACACGTTCTGGTAGCTCCAGTCCCTGTCCCGGCCCGCGAGCAGGATGAGGTTGTCCGCGAGCCGTGCGAAGCCGTTGAGCTCGCCCCGGAAGGCGCCCAGCCGTGTGCGCAGCGGCACCGTGGCCACGCCGACGTTGAGGTTGTGGCTCTGCTCCGGCTCCAGGTCGAGGTTCTCATTGATGAGGACGCCGTTGCCGAAGACCTCGTCCGCGCGGGGCAGGCGCGTGGCGCGCTCATAGCTGGCCTTGAGGTAGACGGGCTCGCTCAGCCGGAAGCGCAGCGCCGCGCCGCCGCCGAGCCGGTGCAGCTCCCGGTCCTTGTTCCGCCACCCTCCCGTCTCGGCGGGCTCCTGGGCGCGGCCCGCGTAGACGTAGTCCTTGCCGAAGACGATGACCTCGAGTGCCTCGTCGAGGAGGTCCACCTCGTACTCGAGGCCGGTGACGAACGAGAGGATGGAGCGGTCCGCCGAGAGCGGGTCCGGGTCATCCGGGCTGACGCGTCGCCGCTCCTCGCCGGTGCGCATCGTCAGCGTCGGCGCGACGGCGAGGCGCAGTTGCTGCGTCTTCGCCACGTCCCAGGCGACGTTGGCGCGGCCGTACACCGCCTGCTGCCAGACGGTCTGGTCGGCGGGGCTGTTGTCGGTAATCTCCCCCGCACCTCCCAGGTACACCTGATTGCCGAACCAGTCGTAGACCCACTCGGACACGTCGACGAACTCGGTCTGCTGCCAGCCGTAGCCGGCCAGCACGTCCATGTGGACGCGCGGCGCGAGGGCCTTCTCGTAGAGGAGCTGGGCACCCAGTGCGGAGGCGCCGTAGCGCGCCTCGCCGTACGGGGCCCCCGACATCACCAGGTTGTGTTGCAGTTCCTTGTCGTGGGTCGAGCCGAAGGCGCGCAGGGTGATGCGGTCGGCCCAGGCGAGCCCCGAGTAGCCCGCCTCGAGTCCGCCGCCGAGCGCCTGGTACCCGTCATGGAAGCGCCGCACGGTGACGGGGACGACGCTGCCGTGCGCGTCGGCGGCCTCGGTGTCCACGGAGTAGTCGTTGTCCGTGGTGTCGGCGAAGAAGTGCGCCCGGGCGAAGAAGCCGTCGGAGCCAGGCTTGTAGCTGCCGCCGAGCGTGAGCCGGAACGTCCCGAAGGCGCCACCCTGGAGCGACGCGGCGCCGTGGAGGCCGTCCTCCAGCGGAGCGGACGTGAGGTTGACCGCGCCGCCGAGCGCATCCGCGCCGTACCGCACCGGCACCACGCCCCGGTAGAGCTGCACCGAGTCCACGAGATTCACCGGGACGTTGGCGACGCCGAACGGATAGCCCGCGAGGTCCAGGGGCACGCCGTCGAGGAAGAAGCGAATCTGGTCGTCGGTGAGGCCGTTGAGCGAGAAGAGCGCGGTGCTGCCGAGCCCGCCGGTGCGGCGCACCTCCACGCCCTCCTGCGAGGCCAGCACCTGCCCGAGGTCTCCAGCGCGGGCCTTCGCGCGCCGGGTGCTGATGACCTTCACGGCCTCGGCGGACTGGCGCATCCGCTCCGCCTCCGTGCGGCCCGATACCGTGGTCTCCAGGCCCTTGCTGTCGGCGGGGGGCTGGGTTTCGGTGGCGGCTCCGGTGCCGGGGACCGGCGCCTCCGCCGTGGCTTCCGCGGGAGGCGGCTGCTGCGGCGCGTCCGGGGGCGCGTCGAGCCGGAAGGTGTGGACCAGCTCAATCTGGCAGGCCACCACCTCGCCGTCGACGCGCGCGGGCTCGAAGCGGAAGGCGAGGCTGGCGGTGCGGATGGCCTCGTCGAAGGCCGGGCCCGCGGATCGCACGACTTCGGACTCCGTCACCGCGCCGTGCTCGTCGATGGTGAGCCGCAGCACCACCTCGCCCTCGCGGCCGGCCGTGCGCTCCGCCTCCGGATAGGGAACGGCGACGTCGTCGATGCGCTGGGGGGGGATGACACCGGAGGTGGGCGTCGCCTCCTGCGCGGGGACCGGCTCCGTCGGAGTGGCCGCGTCCGCGGCGGCTGGTGCCTCTCCCGGAAGCGCCGCCTCCGAGGCAGGCGGAGGCTCGGAAGGGCCTTGGGGCACGGAGGCCACGGAGAGGAGCAGGGCGAGAGACGTGAGAGGCGAGAACATCCGCAATCCGGGGCTTTTTGGTTTTGCGACGCAATCTCAACTGTGGGCGGAAGGTATATCGGGGATTGCGTCGGGTGGGTCAAGGCACGGGGCGGGTGTGGCGGCCGCCCGCCCACCGTGCGGCCTGCGGCACGGAGGTCAGGGGGCGATTAGACACTGCGGTCCGATGTCCCTTCGAACGCGACTCCAGGGCCGCTTCCACCTGCTGGCGGCCGCCCTCGTCACCGTCGTCCAGCTCCCGCCGGTGCTCTGGCTCTGCTGGCTCACGCGCACGCCGCTGCCTGCGCTCGTGGCGCTGGGTGTGTCGTGGCCGTACCTGAAGCAGCTCCAGAGTCCGTGGACGACGACGCCTCGCGCGGCGTCCACCTATGTGGCGCTGGGCTGGTGGTCGGCCTGCCTGGTGTTCGACCTGCTGATGCTGCCGGCCGCGCTGGCCATCCAGGCGGGTGCTCCGGGGGGCGTGACGTGGGGAATGGCGGGGGCCGTCGCGCTGGTGATGGGCGGTGACGCGGTGCTCGGCCGGCCGCGGCTGCGGAAGCGGACGGTGCGCGTGGCGGGCCTTCCGAAGGAGCTCGACGGCTATCGCATCGGCCAGCTCTCCGACGTGCACTGCGGGCCCCACGTGCCCGAGGAGAAGGTGGCCGCCTGGGTGACGCGCCTCAACGGGCTGGGGCTGGACCTCGTCACCGTCACGGGAGACTTGATTGCCCATGGCTCGTCGCACGTGGAGGCCGTGGCGCGGGCGCTGGGGGGACTGCGCGCGAGGGACGGCGCCTTCGCGTGCATGGGCAACCACGACTACTTCACGGACGGCGAGCACCTGGTCCGTGAGCTGGAGCGGAACGGGCTGACGGTGCTGCGCAACCGGGGCGTCGTGGTGAGGCGGGATGGGGCGAACCTCTACGTCGCGGGCGTGGACGACACGTGGACGTCGCGGCACGACGTGGAGCGGGCGCTGGCTGCACGGCCGGACGGTGCTCCCACGGTGCTGCTCGCGCATGACCCGGACCTGTTTCCGCAGGCGCAGGCGCGCGGCGTGGAGTTGACGCTGTCGGGGCACACGCACGGGGGGCAGCTCGCGGTGCCGTGGGTCCGCCGCTTGTCGCTGGCTCGCTTCATGACCCGGTGGACTGCGGGGATGTACCGGCAGGGCCGCTCGTGGCTGTATGTGAATCGCGGTGCGGGCACCACCGGGCCGCCGGTGCGGCTGGGCGCTCCGGCGGAGCTGGCGGTCATCACGCTGCGGCGGGCGTGAAGACTGCTGCGGACGGGTCAGCGCGTTGGTAGCTCGCTGAACTTCACTTCTTCGAAGCCGAGTCGCCGCACCGTCTCCGCGAACCGCTCCGTACCGACGATGACCGTCTGATAGTTGGCGAGCCGGAAGAGGTCACGGTCATCCGGTAGAGAGGCGGCGTCCAGGATGGGTTCCGCTGGCAAGCTGAAGCCGGGCCCTCCGCACGTTTCGCATGGCGCGGGCAGGCCTCGGGGCAGGCAGTCCCGATGCAGCAGCCCGCGCGGCTCTATTTGAAGCTCCAGCAGCTCAGGTGGGTCCTTCTGCTTGAACCGCAGCTCCGTGCGGCAGCCGTTCAGGCCGCGCAGGCCTTCCGCCTGGAGCCGCTCCAGTGCCTCCCGGCGGACAAGCAACGTCCATGGCGCTGGAAAGACGAGCTGAGGGAACTGCCCGTGGCCTCTTCCAACGAGCGCGCCAAAGGTCGTTCCCGGCTCCAGCGGCACGCCCTTTGGTACCAGGGGCCGCACCAGCTCCCGGAGGCGCGTGAACTCCTCGAAGTCCTCTTCTACACGCGCCCTGAACTTCCTGGCGTCCGGCAGTCCGGACAGGTCCACCGCTGGATACGCCTCGCCAATTCCACTCCAGATGTCATCGCAGGTCGGGCAGTGGACGCCGGGCAACAACCATTGGTGCTCCGTCCGCAGCTCCCACGAGTAGCTCGACGGAGACACGTTTCGGAGTCGGTAGAGCCGCATGGTCAGTAGATGTCTTCTTCCACGACGGGGAACAGGGGAATGGCTTTCTTGCTGTAGTACGGCACAACGGGTCCCGCGAGGTCGAACCGGAAAATCATCTGCGTCGCAAAGAGGTGGATGGCTTGCCGGTGTGCACGCCTGTTGTTCTCGATGTAGCGCGCCCACTCCGCGTTCCAGGGGCCACCCATGCCCCCTCTGTGGATGTTCTCGTGAACCTGCTTGTCGAGCACCAACGTCCATTCGTGGATGTCGACCCCTCTGGAGAGGAACCACTCCTTGAAAGCCTGGGGGAACACGTGGTGCTTGACCCAGGTCCGTCGAGGCTGGTTCTCCAGCTCCTTTCTGAGCCGCGCCGCGTACTCCTCGCTCGATTGATTCCAGGGGATGATGAAGATGGGTTCCGCGTTCTCCGGCAGGCCCTGCATGCTTCCCCAGTAGCGCTGGGGATTGGCGGGTGTCGGAAATGGACGCGCGGGTCCCGGCGCCGGCATTGGTGGAGCGGGTGGCCGAACGGGCACCATGGCTTGTGCGCGCACGATGCCGTTCGGTTCCACGTCCTCGCAGTAGTAGAGGCCGCATGCCCCCACCCCGCAGATGAACAGGGTGCATCGGTCCGCAGCCGGGTCGTCACACTCCCCGGCGGTTGCCTCTGCAGTCTCCCAGCGTTGCTGGGTGAGGCTCGTGGATGCGCACGCTGTCACCAGCAGGCCACAGAACAGCCAGGAAATGGTCTTCATGTCCTGTGCACCCTAGCCGGTGCCAGGCCCTGCTCCGTCGAGCAGCTCGCGCAGCCGCTCCTCCAGGAAGCGCCGCTCCGGCGCGGTGCGCACCAGTGCCAGGGCGCGCCGGTAGCTGGCTGCCGCCTCCTCGTTGCGTCCCAGGCGCCGCAGCAGCTCGGCGCGCGCGGCGGGGAGCAGGTGATAGTCCGTGAGCCTTCCGGACGTCTCCAGGTCGTCCACCAGCGCGAGTCCGTGCTCGGGTCCGCGCGCCATGGCCACCGCCGCCGCGCGGTTCAGCTCCACGACGGGGCCGGGCGACAGCTCACACAGCTTCTCGTAGAGCGCGGCAATCTGCGCCCAGTCCGTGTCCTCGGCCCGCGCCGCCTGCGCGTGCAGCGCCGCGATGGCGGCCTGTAGCGTGTAGGGCCCCCGGGCCCCCAGCGCGAGCGCCGCGTCGAGCTGCGCCAGTCCCTCCTGAATCTCCGTGCCGTCCCACAGCGCGCGGTCCTGCCTGTCCAGCAGGACCAGGCCCCCATCCGCCGCCACGCGGGCGCGGCGGCGCGCATGGTGCAGCAGCATCAGCGCGAGCAGGGCGGCGACCTCCGCGTCACGCGGCAGCAGCGAGCGCGCGAGCCGGCCCAGCCGCAGCGCCTCCGCGCACAGCTCCACCCGCAGCAACTCCGGTCCATCCGTGGCCGCGTAGCCCTCGGAGAAGACGAGGTACACCGTGTGCAATACCCCGTGCGTGCGCTCGCGCAGTGCCTCCGCTTCCGGCACGGAGTAGGGAATGCCCGCAGCGTGAATCTTGCGCTGCGCGCGCACCAACCGCTGCGCCATCGTCGCGGGCGGCACGAGGAAGGCGTGTGCAATCTCCTCCGTGGTGAGGCCGCACAGCGTGCGCAGCGCGAGCGCCACCTGGGCCTCGGGCGCGAGCGCGGGATGGCAGCACGTGAAGAGCAGGCGCAGCGTGTCGTCCGGGAGCGCCTGCCACTCCGTGCCATCCGGAGGCGGGGCGAGCTCCTGCTCGATGCGCGCCACCACCTCCATTTCGTTGACGCGAGCCCCCAGGCGCACCCCGCGCCGCACGCGGTCCACCGCCTTGTTGCGCGCGGCGCGGATGACCCAGGCCCGCGGCTCGTGAGGAGTCCCCTGCCGCGGCCACTGTATGAGCGCATCCGCGAAGGCCTCCTGCACCACCTCCTCGGCCGCGGCGAAGTCTCCGCCGAGCACACGGATGACCGTGGCCACGATGCGGCCGTAGTGCTCGCGGTAGGTCTGCTCCAGGGTGGAGCCCGGGGTGCTCACTCGCGCGCGTTCAGCCCTGCTTCGTGAAGTCCACCACGGGGCGCACCTCGATGCTGCCGGTGCGCGCGGCCGGAATGCGCGAGGCGATGGCGATGGCCTGGTCGATGTTCTCCGCCTCGATGAGGTAGAAGCCGCCCAACTGCTCCTTCGTCTCGGCGAAGGGGCCGTCCGTCGTCAGGCGCTTGCCGTCGCGGATGCGCACGGTGGTGGCGGTGGCCACGGGCTGCAGCGCCTCGCCCGCCTTGTAGTTGCCGCTCTTGCGGATGCTGTCCGTGAAGGACATGTACTCGCCCATCACCCGCTCGGCCTCGTCCTTCGGCAGGGTCTCCCACACCTTCTCGTTCTCGTAGATGGCCAGCACGTAGCGCATGGTGTTCCTCTGAAGTTCGGGGGGAGTGGAGCCTCCCCGACGAAGGGTCGAACAAGGTCCGTGAAAATCGACCGGCATTTTCGGCGGGATTTTCCCGGGGCTCCAATCCCCTTCGTCCCCCATGGTTTCGCGGGGTTGGACGGCGACACGGGTCCGGTAGACTCCCAGGTCACATCTCCGGCCCGGGTGGCACTTGAGGGTGTCCCCGTTCCACGCCAGGAGAGCCATGCTCACGCCACCGACCCTCAGTGAAACCGATGTCCGCCTCGCCGCCGCGGGGGACCGCTCCGCCTACGAGCGGCTGGTGCGGCGCTGTGCCGGGCTGGTGAGCGCCATCGCGTTGTCCATCGTCCACGACGTGGGGCGCAGCGAGGACGTGGCCCAGGAGGTGTTCGTCGCCGCGTGGAAGGACCTCGCCCGGCTGCGCAACCCCCGCACCTTCCTCCCGTGGCTGCGCAACATGACGCGCCACCTGGCGTTCCGGATGCTGCGTGACAGGCACGTGCCGACAGCGGAGGAACACCTCGCGGGCCGTGCCGATGAGCGGGCCACCGCGACCGAGCAGTTGCTGGCGGCGGAGCGGGACTCCGTCCTGGACGACGCGCTGATGGCACTCGAGGTGGACGACCGCGAGGTGCTCCTCGTCTACTACCGCGAGGGCAGGTCGCTGCGGCAGGTGGCCTCGCTGTTGGATTTGTCCGAGCCGGCCGCGCGCAAGCGGCTCTCCCGGGCCCGGGCGCGGCTGCGCGAGGGCGTCGAGGCGCGGCTGGGCGACTTCGCCGTGAGCACGGCCCCGGACTCGAAGCTGGCGGCGAATGTCATGGCCCTGCTGCCGTCGACGCTCGGCTCGGGCGCCGCTGTCGGCGCGTCCTTCAAGGCGGCGACCAGCGCGGGCGCGACGTGGCTCTCCTTCGTCGCTCCGCTCGCCATGCTCGCCGGGACGTTGGGGGGTATATCCTTCTCCGTCCGGAAGCTGCGGGCCCGGGCGCGCGACGAGGAGGAGCGGCGGGGGATTGGCCGCTACGGCCTGATGGCCGGCGCCGCCGCCAGCATCGCGGTGGTGGGCATGGGCGTGGCCACCGTGTTCTCGCTCCCGCTCCCGTGGTTCATCGGGCTCTGGGCGGGCTTCATCTTCACCTGGGACTGGCTGGTGCTCGTCTACCTGCCGCGCGTCACGGCGCGCCGGCTCGCGCTGGAGCGCGCCGAGGACCCGTCCGCCGCGAGCCGCCAGCACCGGGAGCGCGTGGCCGCCCTGGCGCTGATGGCCCTGGTGACGGCCTGCTCCGTCGCCTCCCTGGCCCTCTTGCTCCGGGTGCTGTTGAGCGGCACCTGAGCCCCTCACCGCACGAGCCGCTCACGGCCACCGGGGGACCAGGGAAGTGCCCGTTACCGGACGCTCCACCCGACCTCCCGGCTCCAGGCCCCTCCAGGCGGGGCACGCCTGCCGGGCGTCGTGGCCCGCCTGGGGGTGGGAAGTCTGGGACGCGCGCGGCTTGAGTGCGCTGTTCCACCCTGGTATCCGCTGAGCCCCTCACCCCGCCGGAGGCAGGAAAGCCGCGATGGCCCAGAATTTCATCTTCACGATGCAGGACCTGCGCAAGGTCAAGAACAGCAAGGAGATCCTCAAGGGAATCTACCTGTCGTTCTTCCCGGGCGCGAAGATTGGTGTCATCGGCCCGAACGGCTCCGGCAAGTCGACGCTGCTGCGCATCATGGCGGGCGTGGACACGGAGTTCTTCGGCGTCGCCAAGCCGGACCCGTCCGCCAAGGTGGGCTACCTGGCGCAGGAGCCACAGCTCGACCCCACGCTCGACGTGAAGGGGAACGTGGAGCTGGGCCTGAAGGAGATTCGCGGCACGCTGGACCGCTTCAACGAAATCAGCGCCAAGTTCGCCGAGCCCATGGACGACGCGGCCATGGAGAAGCTCCTCGCCGAGCAGGCGCGGCTGCAGGACGCCATCGACGCTGTGAACGGCTGGGAGCTGGACCGCACCATCGAGATGGCCATGGACGCGCTGCGCCTGCCTCCGGGCGACGCGGACGTGACGAAGCTGTCCGGCGGTGAGAAGCGCCGCGTGGCGCTGTGCCGCATCCTGCTGGAGAAGCCGGACCTGCTGCTGCTGGACGAGCCCACCAACCACCTGGACGCGGAGAGCGTCGCGTGGCTGGAGCAGGCGCTGAAGGAGTACAAGGGCACCATCGTCTGCATCACCCACGACCGGTACTTCCTGGACAACGCGGCCGAGTGGATTCTGGAGCTGGACCGCGGCGAGGGCGTGCCCTGGAAGGGCAACTACTCCAGCTGGCTGGAGCAGAAGCAGAACCGGCTGGCGCTGGAGGAGAAGTCGGAGAGCCACCGGCAGAAGACGCTCAAGCGCGAGCTGGAGTGGGTGCGTCAGTCGCCCAAGGCACGCCAGGCGAAGAGCAAGGCGCGTATCGCCGCGTACGAGGATCTGCTCAACCAGTCGCAGGAGAAGCGCGAGCCCACGGGCGAAATCATCATCCCTCCCGCGCCGAAGCTGGGCGGGCTGGTGGTGGAGGCCAAGGGGCTGCGCAAGGCGTACGGCGACCGGCTGCTGGTGGACGACCTGAACTTCAAGCTGCCGCCGGGCGGCATCGTCGGCGTGATTGGTCCCAACGGCGCGGGCAAGACGACGCTGTTCCGGATGATGACGGGCGTGGAGAAGCCGGACGCGGGCGAGCTGCGCATGGGCGAGACGGTGAAGCTGGCCTACGTGGACCAGAGTCGCGACGCGCTGAATGGTGACAACTCGGTGTTCCAGGAGGTCAGCGGCGGGCTGGACCACCTGGACCTGGGCAAGGGCGGGCAGATTCCCAGCCGCGCGTACCTGGCGGGCTTCGCCTTCAAGGGGCAGGACCAGCAGAAGCGCGTGAAGGACCTGTCCGGCGGCGAGCGCAACCGCGTGCACCTGGCGAAGATGCTCAAGAGCGGCGGAAATCTCCTGCTGCTCGACGAGCCCACGAACGACCTGGACGTGGAGACGCTGCGGAGCCTGGAGGACGCGCTCCTGAGCTTCGCGGGCTGCGCGGTGGTCATCAGCCACGACCGCTGGTTCCTGGACCGCATCGCCACGCACATCCTGGCGTTCGAGGGGGACAGCAAGGTGTTCTTCTTCGAGGGCAACTTCCAGGACTACGAGGCGGACAAGAAGAAGCGCCTCGGCCCCGAGGCCCTGGAGCCGCACCGCATCCGGTACCGGCCCATCACCAAGAACTGAAGTGGTTGTACGGAGCCCCTGGGCTGGTTGTTCAGGGGCTCCCGCGGCCGACGAGTCGCGCGAGGATGGCCTGGAACTCGTCGGGGCGGAGATTCACGTGCTCGACGACGTACCCGTAGAGCATCGCCGTCGGGACGTTGCGGCCGCCCCGCTGCTCCTGCAACTGGTGCAGCGTGTGGAGGATGAGGCGCTCCACCCGGGTGAGCCCGTCACGCACGTCGGGGAGGTAGTCACGAGGGTCCTGGGGCATTGCCGACCCGAGCGTACCTCGCGGTCGGGCAGGCTGTAGACTCCCGGGCATGTCCGTCGCACAGCCGTCGCCGCCGTCCGAGCCGGATGCCGCCGTCCCGGCTGCTCCCGAGGCACCCTGTGCCGACTGTGGTGCCGTGTTGACCGGCGCCTACTGCGCGCAGTGCGGAGCGAAGCGCTTCGCGCGCGACGAGCAGCGCTTCACGCCGTACGTGAAGCAGTTGCTGCAGGAGCGCCTCCACCTGGACGGCCGGTTGTGGCGCACCCTGTGGCTGCTCATCACGCGGCCCGGCTTCCTCACGGTGGAGGCGCACTCGGGGCGCTTCGGGCCGTACGTGTCGGCGCGCAAGCTGTTCCTCCTCGTCGGCGCCGCGTACTTCCTCTTTGGCAGCGGGACGTTCTTCCGGTTGGACCGGATGTTGGGAGAGCGCGCCCAGCGTTACGACACCTTCGTCGAGCACTCCGCGCGAGAGCTCGGCGTGGCGCCCGCGGTGCACCGCGAGCACATGGAGGCGCGCTTCCAGCGGGTGAACAAGCTCGCGCAGCTCGGCGGCGTGCTGCTGCTGGCCGGAGCGCTGCCCCTGCTCTACCGGAGGCCGCGCCGCTACTTCGGCGAGCACCTCACCTTCGCGCTGCATGCGTCGGTGTTCCGGTTCCTCATCGGCGCAGTGGGCCAGCAGCTCCATCTGCTTACGGGCTCGTGGCTGCCGAGCATCCTGCTGGCCAACAGCGTGTTCCTCGTCTACCTCACCGTGGCCCTGCGGCGGGTGTACGGCGGCTCCTGGCTGCCGACGTGGGGCAAGGCCGTGGTGCTGTGCTTCGTCTCCATCCTCACGGTGTTCCTGAGCATCGCCACGGGCATGACCAGCGTCTTCATCCAGTGGCTCCCGGGATGAGGCGCGGGCCTCACGCCGGGCGCCGGGCCCACAGGCGCAGTCCCACCGGCTTCAGCGTGCCGGCCTCGATGCCTCGCTGCTCCGCGCTGTAGACGTGGTCGGTGATGGCGTCCGCTTCGGCATGCGCGGCCGCGCCAGCGCCGATGTAGCGGTAGAGGTACGGGCCCGCCTGGGCCCCGAGCAGCTCGAAGCGCCGGCCGAGCTCCTCCTTCATCCGCCACCCTTCCGAGAGGACCTCTCCGTCGTGCGCGTGCTCCTCACGCCAGCGTGACACGGGCTCCATGGACGGAGCGCCGTGGATGCGTGATGGCGGGTAGCGGCCCGCGGCGGCGAGCAACTCCTGCGTCTCGAAGTACCAGCGCGCGGTGGCGGCATCCGGCGCCTCGACGGAGAACTCCTCGGCGATGAGCAGGCCCCCTGGCACGAGCAGCCGCCGCGCATGCTCGACGGCTTCGGCGAGCGGGGTGATGTGGTGCAGCGACGTCACGAAGAGGAGGGCGTCGAAGGGAGCCGACTCGAACTCAAGCAGCCCTGTCTCATGCCACGTCACTCCTGGAGCGGCGGCACGCTTCGTTGGCTGCTTCACGTCGATGGCCGTCACCTCATGGCCGGCGCGCGCGAGCACGGCGGCAAGCTCTCCCTTCCCACAGCCCACGTCGAGCACGCGGCGACGTCCCGCCAGCAGGGGCTCGATGAAGGCGCGGGTCTCTCTCAGGGCTCGGCTCTGCCAGATCGTCATCGTCAACGCGTCTCCTCAAGCCCGGTCCTACTCGTCCCCGTGGTGAGTGGCCATGTCTTCCCAAGCGGAAGTGGATATTGCGACGATGCCAGGTCGCATCGACCATGGGCGCTGATGAATACGTCCAGGCTCTTTCGAACGTCTCTCTTGTTGTCCCTCCTGGCCATCGCCTCGCAACCCCTTCAGGCGAGCGCACAGGAGGGTTCAAGTGCGGCGAAGCCCAAGCCTGCACAGCCCGCAATGCGAGACGGGCAACGTGATTTCGACTGGGAGCTGGGGACCTGGACGACCCGACTGAAGCGCCGGCTGCGTCCCCTGACCGGTTCCAATGACTGGGTCGAGTACGAGGGCACGACGGTGGTTCGGAAGGTCTGGAACGGGCGCGCCAATCTGGTGGAGCTGGATGTCACCGGTCCGGCAGGGCACATCGAAGGGTTGTCGCTGCGCCTGTACAACCCCGAGTCCCGCCAGTGGAGCCTCAACTTCTCCAACAGCGCCAGCGGCACGCTGACCCTGCCCACGATTGGCGGCTTCAACAATGGGCGGGGCGAGTTCTACGCCCAGGAGACGCTGAATGGCCGGGCCATCTTCGTGCGCTTCGTCATCTCGGACATCACGCCGGAGTCATGCCGGTTCGAGCAGGCCTTCTCCGCCGATGGGGGCAAGACCTGGGAAGTGAACTGGATTGCCACGGACTCGCGGGTGAAGAGTCGGGAGGAGACCGCGCCGGTTACAGGTCGATGATGACCAGCGTGCCCTGGCTGCCCTCGCGCACGGTGTGGGGCGTCCGCGCCTCCACGAGATACAGCTCTCCCGCGCGCACGGTGGTGGGGACACCGGACACCGACAGCTCCATGACTCCCTCCAGCACCAGGAGGGCTTCGTCGTACGGATGCGACTCCTCTTCGAGCGGCAGCGCATCCATGCGCAGCACCTTCACGTTCGCCGGGCCCACCTTCCCCAGCACGCGCGAGCGCCACGCCTGGGGCAGCGCGGCGGATTCCGAGACGAGATTCAGCAAGGACATGGCATGGCTATAGCCATTGCCGGATGACCGGGGAAAGGGCTCCCGTCGCTTCTGGAGAACTGTACCGGGGCCGCGTGCACGAGGCTGTGCCTTGCCCTTCGTTACCGTCGAGCTCGCAGGCGCTCCGCGAGCGCGCGATTGAGGCCCTCGTAGGCGGGGCGGAAGCTCTCGATGCGCTTGCGCCCCATGAACAGGGTGATGAAGCCGGAGAACTCCTCGCCGTGGACCAGCCGCGTTCCCGCGCCGTCGGGAGTCAGGCGGAAGTAGTGGAGTCCGGCCAGCACTCCCGGCACGCCGCCCCTCCATTCGAGCGCCTGACCGGGCTCGCAGCGCACGAGGGTGGCCTTGAAGCCGTACCGCTTTCCCGAGCCGTCCGGTGCGGTCACCTTCATCGCGACACGACCACCCGGCTTCACTTCGCCCCGGGCTTCGAGCAGGAGCGGGTTCCACTCGGGATAGCGGTCGAAGTCGCTGAGCACCTGCCACACCTCGTTGGGTGTCGCGTCGAGCCGCGTCTCTGTCTCCAGCCGGACCATGGTGACGCCAGTGTTTCCCAGCCCCGCTCCTGATTCCAGACCCGGCGCGTGGCCGATTCCTCCAATCGCTCGCCGTGGCTCACTCCTACCTTGGCGTGGCAACCCACTTCGGGAGCCACTCCATGTGCTTCGACGTCGACTCCTCGCCTCCCATCGCCAGCAACCCGCACGTGACGGTGAATTCCCAGCGGCTCACGCTGGCTGCGGCCGATGGCAACCGCTTCGCCGCGTTCCTCGCCGCCCCGGAGCGCGCGTCCGGCGTGGGCGTGGTCATCCTCCCGGACGTCCGGGGCCTCCACCGCTTCTACACGGAGCTCGGGCTGCGGTTCGCGGAGAGTGGGCACACCGCCCTCGTGCTCGACTACTACGGGCGCACCGCCGGGGCCGGTGAGCGGGGCGATGACTTCCCGTACAAGGAGCACATGGCCCGCCTCACCCCGCGTGGGCTGTGGACAGACCTCACCGCCGCCGTCAGTCATCTGCGTGCTCCCGAGGGAGGCGCCTGCCAATCGCTCATCACCGTGGGGTTCTGCCTCGGTGGGCGCGTGGCGATTCTCGCCGCAGCCCAGGGGTATGCGCTGGCCGGCGTCGTCGGCTTCTACTGCTGGCCCGCGGCCGGACGGGACGGTGCACCGGGGCCGACCCAGCGCGCGGCGGACCTCGCCGCTCCGGTGCTGGCGCTGATGGCGGGCGACGACCCGGGCATCCCCGCGTCGGACGTCGCCGCCTTCGAAGCGGCCCTCCGCCAGGCGGGAGTCGACCACGAGGTGGTGACGTACGCCGGTGCTCCGCACAGCTTCTTCGACGTGAAGCAGCGGGACTTCACCGACGCCTCGACCGACGCGTGGCGGCGCGTCCTCGCGTTCGTCCAGCGAGTCTCGGCACCGCCGGCACTTCGTGGACAGGTGGCGTGACACCGGGCCTCGCACCGTGTGACAGCCGCCCGGAGGAGCGGGACCGGCGCACGGTGGGCGGCGTGGTTCGGAAGGTGCAATACCGGAGGACTCCCCTATCAAGGAGCCCATCGTGAAGGCCTTCTGGAAGCTCTCCGCCCTGGTCGTGTTCGTCACTGCATCCGCCGCCCAGGCGGGCAGCGTGTATGGCCCGTTCTTCTCGCGCTACTACGTCGACCTGAACTCGCGCAGTCCGTCCGGCACGCCCATCTACCCGACCTTCATCTCGCCGAACAGCGGCGCTTCGGTTCCGTACGAGACGTTCGCCATCTCCGACAGCGTGTCCGGGACGGGCTCGTGCTGGAAGGTGGCCGCCATCCGGATCGGGAGCACCGCCGAGCAGAAGATGTGGATGGAGTCCACGCCTGGAACCTGGGTGTCGCTCGCCGATGACGTCGTCAACACCCGCGACCCGGGGGCGTACATCTACACCGAGAAACCGAACGACACGGTCATCCGCATCGCCGACTACGCGGCCTATGCGGCCGGCTCGCAGGGCCAGTTCTTCGTCTCCCTCACCTCGCTCTTCTATCCGAACGAGACGCGTCTCCAATCCTGTGACCGCTTCGCCCTCAGTGATGGCTGGCCGTACGTGCGCATCAGCGCCTCGGGCGCGTTGACGTTCGTGAAGCGGCAGGGCTACCCGTAGCGACGGCTCCCTCTCCGCGAGGCAGGCAGCCAGGCGGCGGGGCAGGGCGGGCAAGCGTTGCCGCACCCGGAGCGCTCATGCATGCTGGCGCGCCTGCATCCATGAGGACCGCTCTCAGACCGCTGCCCGCACTCACCGGCCTGCGCTTCCTCGCGGCCTTCCACGTGGTGCTGTTCCACTACCTGGACCGGGACGGCCTGCCGGCGTGGCTCGCCAACACGGTGGACAGCGGTCCCAACAGCGTGACGCTGTTCTTCGTCCTCTCCGGCTTCATCCTCGCCTACAGCTACCTGGGCGCCGAGCCGGACGCCACCGTGCCCCGGCGCGCGTTCTGGGTGGCCCGCTTCGCCCGCGTGTATCCGGTGTACCTGCTCGGCCTGGTGCTCGCCGCGCCCGTCTTCGTGGGCAGGGTGCTCCAGCAGCAGGGCCTCACGGGCGAGTCCCTGCTCACCATCGCCGGCATCGGCACCGCGGTAGGCGGGCTGTTCCAGGCGTGGCTGCCCGGCGCGGCGTGCGAGTGGAACTGCCCCGGTTGGTCGCTGTCCGTGGAGGCGTTCTTCTATCTGGTGTTCCCCTTCGCGGCGCTGCCCGTACTGCGCATGGGGCGAAGGCGGCTGCGGGTGGCGCTGGGCCTGTCGGCGCTCGCGGGCGTGGTGCTCATGGGCGGTTGGCTGTACGGCCTGTACGTGGCGTCGCAGCCCGGCAGCGGCCTGGACTCCGCGGCCTGGAAGGTAGTGGGGGCGTACAACCCGCTCCTGCGCCTGCCGCAGTTCCTCTGTGGCGTGTTCCTGGGCCGGCTGTACTGCCTGCGCCCGCGTGTCTCCGTGCCCTTCGACAGGGCCATGGTGGTGGTGGGCGTGGGGGGGAGCCTGGTGCTGTTCGGAGTGCAGTGGGGCCATCTCGCGCTGTACTTCAAGGACCTGGCGCTGCTGCCCGGCTTCGCGTGTCTCATCTGGGGACTCGCGGGTGGGACGGACCCGCTGGCGCGCGCGCTGGCCCGGCCCGGCATGGTGGCGCTGGGTGAGGCCAGCTATGCGCTGTACCTGCTGCACTCGCCCCTCAACAACTGGCTGCACGCCGTGGACGTGTACCTGCGGCTGGGCTGGTGGTCCCGGGGGCCGGTCTTCTTCACTGGCTACGCGCTGCTGTGCGTGGCCGTCTCGCTCGTCGTCTTCCGCCGCGTGGAGGAGCCCGCTCGTCGCTGGTTGCGCAGCCGGCTGGCCGCGCCCGCGCGCCCGGCTTCGTCGGCGTCGCTCGACGTGGGGACGGCGCGGACGTAGCGCTCACCACGCTCGCTTGAAGGGGAAGTTCAGCAGGGCCCAGAGGGCACGGATGCGCTGGATGGCGGGGTAGGTCTCCGCGCCGAAGTGGCGCTCGAAGTGCTGGCGCCTGCGCTCCTCGAGGAAGATTTCGTGGATGCGGACGGTGCGTACCTCCTCGCCGCTCCAGACTTCGAATTCCCACGAGGGGAAGTCGTCGATGACGACGTGCGGAGGGCCCTGGGGCGGAAGTCCCTGGAGGAGGCTCGATATCCTCCGCATGACCGAGGCATTGAAGACGTGCTTCGTCTGCTCGGAGAGCCGCCCCGCGCCGTAGGCGAACCACGAGTGTGTATGCGACGCCCGGCCCGACGATGCGAGCCGGAGCTCGATGCCGTGGAGCTCGTCTTCGAACCCGGGCACTCGGGACATGACCACCAGCTCGCCCTTCTTGAGCCGCTCATAGGGCATGGGCGCTCCAGGTGCTCACGGGCGCTCACCGCGCAGCCGGGGTGCTTCCCTCTGGAAGGCGTCCACCAGCAGTTCGATGGCAGCCCGCACGCGCGCGGCGTGCTGGAGGTCCGGGTGTACGACGAGCCACGCCTCTCGCGTGGGAAGCGCGTCCACGGGAGAGAGCCTCACGAGGTCCGGCACTCCATCCGCCAGGTAGCAGGGCAGCACCGTGAGCCCCAGTCCCTTGCGTGCCGCCTCCAGGAGTACATAGCGGCTGTTGCTGCGCAGGGCGAACAGGGCTCCGTTCCCCGCGCGCTCCAGCCACTGCTGCTCCGGCGTCTGCGACAGGGAGTCGTCGTAGCCGAGCAGTACGTGCTCGCGCAGGGCCTCCAGCTTCGGACGCCCGTGCTTGCGCACGTACGCCTTCGAGCCGTACAGCGCGAAGGAGAGGTCTCCCAGCTTGCGCGCAGTGAGCGCGGGCTCCTGTGGGCGGAACAGTCGCACGGCGAGGTCCGCTTCCCGGCGCGAGAGGTTGAGCACCTGCGTGGCCGCGAGCAGCTCCAGACGCAGCGCGGGATGGCGCTCTCGCCAGTCGGGCAGGTGGGGCGCGAGCACGTGGCTCACCACCGTCTCCGGCGCCGTGATGCGCACGCTGCCGGACACCTGGACGTCCGCTCCGGCGAGCTGCCGCTCCAGCGTGGTGGCCGTGTCGTCGATGTGCCGGGCGGCGTCTACTGCCTGCTCGCCCGCGGCCGTCAGCCGCATGCCTCCGGGGGCCTTCTCCAGGAGGCGCACGCCCACGGCGCGCTCCAGCGCAGTGAGTCGCCGGCCCACCGTTGCCGCGTCCACGCGCAGCTTGCGAGCCGCCGATGCGAGCGAGCCGCCCTCATGCACGGCCAGCAGGTAGCGCAGGTCATTCCAGTCCACGCCTGCATTCTCGCATGCCTGCCCCCGCGCTCCTGCCTCTTCCGCGTGGACACCCCTGCTGGCACATCCATGGAGCCGCGCGCGGTCGTCGTCGTGCCGCGCGGCAGACAGGAGTCCCCGTGTCCTCCGAGCTCCGGGCCGTCACGCCCCAGTCCATCCTCCAGGCGCGTGAGCGCATCGCGCCTTTCATCCGTCACACGCCGCTGGAGCCCTCCGCCGCGCTCTCCGCACGGACGGGCGGCCGCGTCTTCCTCAAGCTGGAGTGCCTCCAGGTGACGGGCAGCTTCAAGCCGCGCATCTCCTTCAACAAGCTGCTGTCCGTGGACGCGTCGACGCGGGCACGGGGCGTGGTGGCCTCCACCGCCGGAGGGCATGGCATCGGGCTCGCCCATGCGGGGCGGCGGCTCGGTGTCCCCGTGGAGCTGTTTCTTCCGCACACCGCGGACGCTCGCAAGGTGGAGGTCATGCGCCGCGACGGGGCGCGGCTCCACTTCCACGATTCAGTACCCGCCGCGCGCGAGGCTGCCCGGGCCCACGCTCGCGAGCACCAGCGCCTCTTCGTCTCCGCCTACAACGACCCGGACATCATCGCCGGTGGTGGCACCGTGGGGCTGGAGGTGCTCGACGACCTGCCCGAGGTGGACCTTGCCGTGGTGGGCATTGGCGGTGGTGGCCTCATCAGCGGCATGGGCGTGGCGATGAAGGCACGCAACCCGCGCATGCAACTGTGGGGCGTGCAGCCCGAGGTGAGCCCGGTGCTCGCCGGGTGGATGCGCCACGGCCGGCCCGTTCCCGTGGAGTCCCGTCAGAGCATCGCCGACGGCCTGGGCGCGCAGCCCGAGCCCGACACCCTCACGCTGCCCCTCGCCTGCGAGTACGTGGACCGGGTGCTGCTCGTGTCGGAGGAGGACCTCCGGGACGCGATGGCGTGGTTGCTGGAGGAACACCAGCTCGTCGTCGAGCCCTCCGGCGCCGCCACCGTGGCCGCGCTGTTGCGCCACCCGCCCGAGGGCTTCCGCCACATCGCCGTGGTCATCACCGGCCGCAACATCAGCCGGGCCCGGTACGTTCAGCTGCTCGGTGAGCGACTCACCGCGACGCCCACATAGGTCGCGTCAATCCCCCTTCAAGGGAGCCGTCCCCTCCGCGAGGATGGAGGCGAAGGGAGGGGAGATGGAGCGCAAGGAAGTGGAGGTGTTCTCCACGGCGTCGAACACCGCCGTGGTGCGAGTGCCCGGCAGGCGGTTTCCGGGTGTGGTCATCCAGGGGGACTCGCTCAAGCTCCTCCTCGATGACGTGCGCACGGCGCGCGAGCTGGCGGGCGCGGCGGCGGACTCGCGGGAGGGGTTGGCTGACGTCATCGCGGAGCTTGAGGAGAAGCTCGCCGGGTATCTGTCTGTCTACGAGGAGACGCTTCGCGCGCACGGCCTGGAGCTGCCGTACATCACGCGCACGGAAGGTGGATAACGCCGCGCAACCCCTACAGCCATAGAGAAAACCTCACTTCGACGAAGGAACAATCTCTGGAAGGCCCCCACCCCAGCGCTGTTCCTGGTGTGCCCCGACACTTCCCGTCCGCGGCGACTTGCATCTGCTCCGCGCCGCTGAATGTTGGGGTCAACGAGTTCTTTCGGAGAGAGGGCCATGAAGAGAAGCTTCGTCGGTCGCATTGCGCTGTTCATCCTGACCAACCTCGCGGTGGTGGCGATGCTGGCCATCGTCGGTCGGCTGCTCGGCGTGGACAGCTTCCTGGCCCGTCAGGGCACGGGGCTCAACCTGACCGCGCTGCTCATCATGTCGGCCGTGATGGGCTTCGGTGGCTCCATCATCTCGCTGCTGCTCTCCAAGACGATGGCGAAGTGGAGCACCGGCGCACGCGTCATCGACTCGCCTCGCACCGAGGCCGAGCAGTGGCTGGTGCATACCGTCCACCGCCTGGCGCGTGATGCCGGCATCGGTACGCCCGAGGTGGCCGTCTACGACAGCCCGGACATGAACGCCTTCGCCACGGGCGCGCGGCGGGACAATGCGCTCGTCGCCGTGTCCACCGGTCTGCTCCACGGCATGCGGCGCGACGAGGTGGAGGCGGTGCTCGGCCACGAGGTGGCCCACGTCGCCAATGGCGACATGGTGACGCTCACCCTGTTGCAGGGTGTGCTCAACACCTTCGTCATCTTCGTGAGCCGCGTGGTGGGCTTCGTCGTGGACCGGTTCCTCAACCGCTCCGACGACGGCGAGGAGCGCGGCGGCACCGGGCCCGCCTACTTCATCACCAGCCTGGTGATGCAGCTGCTGCTCGGCATCGGCGCCAGCCTCATCGTCGCCTGGTTCAGCCGGAGGCGGGAGTTCCGCGCGGACGACGGCGGCGCCACGCTGGTGGACGCGGGCTCCATGGCGCGCGCCCTCAACCGGCTGCGCCAGCTGCAGGACGAGTCCGCCCTGCTGCCGTCCAACATGCGCGCCTTCGGCATCCGAGGGGGCGGCATGCTGGCCCTGTTCTCCACCCACCCGCCGCTCGAGCAGCGCATCCAGCGGCTCGTGGACGGGAGCTGGCGCGGCGGCGCACGCCTCGCCACGGATGGGGTGGTTTGATACTGGATTGCACCTGTTGCTAAGCTGTCGGGATGAGCCGACGAGCGAGCTGGCTGTGGCGCTGTGCCGTGGTGGTGGCCGCCCTGGGACTGGGCGGCTGCAACGCGGGGGACCTCGAGCCGGGCGAGCAGGAGTCGCTCGGCGCGTCCGAGGCCTCACTGTGTACGTGCGGCACGACGCGCTACACCAGCACGCGGTACGGCGAGGGCGCCGGCTGTGGCAGCGCGGCGACCCAGGCCCGCAGCCTGCTCCAGGCCTCCATGGCGGCGAAGTGCCCGTCCGGCTCGTGCAACGTCAGCCAGAGCCTGGGCGAGTGCGAGCCGCTCGGCCCCAGCCGGCTGGACGGCTTCCGGTTCACCATCAGCGCGACCTACTCCTGCAACGAGCCCGTCGGCTGTCAGTAGTCCGGAGGTCAGGTGTGCGCCAGCACGGGGAAGCGGTGCGCGTCGGGTGACGGGGTCAGCTTCCGCACGAACAGGTCGGCCTCGGTGTCCTCGCCGGCCTCCACCGCGCCCGGCCACCAGCGCTCGGGTGTGAAGCCGAACCGGATGCTCCGGATGGGGCGGTCAATCAGGCGTGGGAGGCTGGCGCGCAGGTCGAAGGGCTCGCGGGTGAAGACATCGTCCAGGTGCAGCGTGTCGCCGTCGACGCTCGCGGACACCCACGTGTCGGGGCCGAGCTGGCGCAGGGGCCGCGCGAAGCCGTTCGCCACGTGCCAGCTCGCCACCGTCGCGTAGCCTCGCGCGCCGAAGCGCTCCGTGGAGGGAAGTCCCTCGCGGGAGATCGCGGCGAATCGGGCCCGCACCTTCGCGTCCTCCAAATCGAGTGTGGGGGCGGGCGGGCCTTCCGGCACGGCTTCGTGCTCGGCGGCGAAGAGTGTCTGCTTCCATGGCTGGAAGCCGAAGCGCGGGTAGAACTCGCGCACCCGGGGGTTGGCGAACAGCAGCACCGGCGCGTCGCCGCAGGCCTCCAGCGCCGCGTCCATCACCACGCGCGACAGGCCCCTTTCCCGGTGCGAGGGGATGCAGCCCACCGCGCCGAGTTGGAAGGCGGGGACTTCCCGCCCGTCCATGCGCAGCCGCATCCGCATCACCGAGGCGTTGGCCACCACGTGGCCGTCCTCGAAGAGGGCGAACGCGCGGTAGTCGTCGTCCCACTCACCCCACTCGCGCCAGTGGCGGAAGTCCGCGCGGCGGAACACCTGGGGCACGTAGTCGCAGAACGCGGTCTGGAGCACGGCGTCGCGGGGACCGATGCCGGTGACAGTGGAGACGGGAGGAGGGCCCATGCGCGGACTCTACCGTGTGAGCGGCCCGTGAGCCCGGCGTGGTATTGGAAACGCATGGCAGGGGTCACACGGATGTCTCGCATCACCTGGGCCTTGCTCGCCGCCGCGCTGCTGGCTGCCCCTTCGGCGGCGCTCGCGGAGGAGCGCTACGCCGTCGTCATCGGCGCCAACGTGGGCTGGGCCAACGACAAGCCACTGCGCCACGCGGAGTCCGACGCGGAGCATGTGCGCGACGTGCTGGTGGAGTTGGGCGGCTTCTCGGCCGACCGCGTCCACCTGCTGAGAGACCCGGATACCACCGAGGTGCGCGCGCTGCTGCGCAAGGTGAGCGGCTGGCTGCGTGCCGGGCGCGGGGACACGCTGCTCTTCGTCTACTACTCGGGCCACGCGGACGCGCGGCATCTGCACCTTCGCGGCGAGCCCATGTCCCATGAGGAGCTGTACGCGATGCTGCGCGACTCGCCGGGCCGCGTGCGCCTGGGCGTGGTGGATGCGTGCCGCAGCGGCTCCATCGTCGACACCAAGGGCGGCCGGCCCGTGGCCACCTTCGAGTCCCAGGTGGTGGACGAATTGGAGGTGAACGGGCTCGCGCTGCTCACCTCCAGCGGCGCGGATGAGCTGTCACAGGAGCGGCGCGCCCTGGCGGGCTCCGTCTTCACGCACCACCTCGTCTCCGGCCTGCGCGGCGCGGCGGATGCCAACGAGGACGGCCGGGTGACGCTCTCCGAGGCGTACCAGCACGCCTTCCAGCGCACGGAGGCGGACACCGCGGCCACGCCGGTGCCGCAGCGGCCCGCCTTCCGCTATGAGCTGAAGGGGCAGGGCGAGGTGGTGCTGACGTGGCTGGAGCGCGCCTCGGCCACGCTGGTGCTGCCGCGCGTGGAGGGCGAGCGCTACGTGGTGGTGGACCGCGCCGAGCGGCGCCTGGCCGCCGAGGGCCGCACCCGGCCGGAACGGGAGCTGCCGCTGGCGCTCGCGCCGGGCGACTACCACGTCAAGCGCGTGGGCGCGGAGTCGGTGGAGTCGGCCGCCGTGAAGCTGGAGGCGGGCGCACGCGTGGCGGTGAGTGGACTGGCCTTCGAGCCACGGCCGCTGTCCTCGGGCCTGCTCAAGGGCCGTCCGGAGGACACGAGCGACCCCGCGGAATTGCGCGACTGGCGCCGCGACGAGGCACTGCGGCTGCTGGCGGCCGGCGAGGCGCGCGCGGCGCTGCGCCTCTTCGACCAGGTGCTGAAGGAGGTGCCAGACGACGCGGCCTCGCTGCGTGGGCGGGCGCGCGGGCTGGTGCGTCTGGCCGAGGCGTATGAGCGCACGGGGGACAAGGCCCGCGAGCACCGGGCCCTGCGCGCGGCCATCGCCGCGGACCCCACGCTGCCGGAGGACCCGGACTTCCTGCGCCGGTATCAACAGCTCCAGGAAGAGGAGGCCACCCAGGCGCGCGAGGAGGCACAGCGGGCCGAGGCCCTGCTGGAGTTCCAGCGCAACCCCCGGCTGGGCCGCATCTGGGGCGTGGGGCTGGACCTCTTCAGCTCGCGCGGGGTGATGGTCATCGCGGCCACCTACGTGGCGCGGAAGGACTTGTTCCCCTACGTCGCGCTGGACATCGGCTTCGGCGGCATCGACGCGGGCACGCGGTGGTCGCTGGTGAACTCGCGCTTCAGCCCCTTCCTGGGCGCGGGCGTGCACGTGGGCGTGCCCGGGCTCGAGAGCGACAACGCGAGCATCGGCGTGGGCGGCAACACCATCACCACCGACCCGAAGCGGCCCGGCGACATCCCCGCCGAGGAGGTCTTCAACCTCAACCTGCACCTCGACGCCGGCCTCCAGTACGTGGCCCAGGGCGGCTTCTTCATCGACGCGGGGCTGGGGCTCGCCATCTACCCGAAGGACGGAAGCCCCCACCTGCAGCTGCTGCCCATCATCGGCGCGGGCTGGCTCTTCTAGTCAGTAGAGGTCGTCCGTGTCGGGCCCGGGCGGCCTGTCCCAGTCCACGTCCTCCAGGTCCGTCACGGGCTGGAGCACGTAGCTGTGCTGCCCGGGATAGCCCGCCACCCAGATGAGCGGGAAGAGGAGGCCGCCGAAGAGGAGGGCGGGGATTTCGACGCTCCCGTCGCGACGCATCACCGCGGTGAGGGGCTGGTAGCCCTCCTTCTCCAGGCGGACCGTCACCTTCGAGAACGAGGTGCGCCGGTCGGAGTACTTGCAGGGCGTGGTGCCCACGCGCTCGTTGTCGACGTAGACGGTGGCGCCCGGCGGGGTGCTGCGGATGGTGGTGGTGCTCGCGCACCCCGTCAGGAGCGCGGCCGTGAAGAGGGCACACACGCGGCGCGCGGTGCCCCGGCTCATGGTCGCTCCCCGTGCATGAGGGCCTCGCGGAAGCGGCCCTCCTTCGCCGCCACGCAGACGGTGTACCCGTCCAGCACTCCGCACGTGAGCCCCGCCTCCGGGCGCTGGAACGCGGACACCTCCTTCGCGTCCACCACGTAGAGCGTGTCCGTGGCGAAGCGGCCGTCGCGGACGTCGTCGCGCAGGGCCTCGCAGGCAGCCCGCACCTTCGCCGCGTCGAAGCGCGCCAGATAGGCGCTGTTCGTCGTCATCCCCTTGCGATACGCGAGGTCCCCGAAGCGCACGTAGGCGTTCAACGGGAACGACTGTGCAACGCACGGCTCGCCCCTGAAGGGGATGGCCGGAGGGAACAGGACGACGTGCCGGTAGGTCGGGTCCACCTGCTCCCACTCCGGTGCCGTCAGCCTCGGCCAGGGCGCGCCATCGAAGCGGCCCCGCCACCACACGTCAGTCGTGTCCAGGAGCTGGAGGAGCACGGCGCCCAGCAGCAGGCCCGTGAGGACCCGGGGGCGCTGCCTCCAGCGCCACGTGACGAGCGCGAGGAGGCCCGTCAGCAGCGCGTAGTCGAGCACCCAGATGAACCGCCCCGATGCACGGAAGGGCGCCAGCACCGGCAGCAGCGCCTGCGTCACGCCCCGCAGCGAGAGCACCTTGTGGCCCGCCACCGTCACCAGCGTGGAGAGGGCCAGAAGCGTCAAGGCGAGCACCACGAGCACCAGCGGTCGCCGGGCCCGCAGCCCTTCCTTCGCGTGCGGCCACCAGCGCGAGGGCTGCAAGAGCAGCACGAGGGCGAGCGCGAGCCCTCCCGTGCCGAGGTAGCCGAAGCCCTCGTACTGCCCGGGCCTCATGGGCAGGTCCGGCAGCAGCTTCGACATGCCCTGGGGGTTGAAGAGCGTGAGCACGTCCGCGCTGAAGTCACCGAAGCTCAGTTCCGGCGCCAGTCCCACACCCTGGCCCACGTAGCCGAAGAGGACGAAGAGGAGGCCCACCGCACCGAGCACGCCCGCGAGCGCCAGGCCACCGGCGCGCCAGGAGAGGAGCCGCTCCCGCGTCACCAGCGTGTAGAGCAGCGCCACCGTGAGGGCGAAGACCATCACCACCAGGTACGGGTGGATGCCCGCCGCGAGCACGTTGAGCACGAGCGCGCCGCCCACGTCCCTCCATGCCGCCCGGCTGTCCGCGCGCGGGCGCAGGTGGAGCCACAGCAGGCCCAGGAGCAGCCAGTGCGCGCAGAGCGTGTCGTGGCCGCTCCGGGCGAGCAGCACGGGCGACATGATGAACAGCGATGCCCCCAGCAACTGCTTCCCCGGACCGGGCGTGAGGCACTGCATCAGCTTCACACCCATCCACCCCTGGAGTGCGAAGCACAGCGCGAACCAGGGGCCGATGAATTGGAAGTCCCGGGGCAGCCAGCGTGAGAAGGGCTTCAGCGCGAGCGACACCCACGGGTTCGAGTCGGTGAAGCCCACCGACGTGGACAGCGGGTACACGAGGGAGTCCGTGCTCCCCAGCGGGAAGCGCCAGGGGCCGTTGCGGAAGTGGAGCCAGCCGAGGACGTGCTGCTCGTGGTCGCCTCCACCCACCCAGTCCAGGTTCGTCGGGTCGAGTGTCCCCCCTCCGCCCAGCAGCAGATACCAGAGGATGCCGAGCACCGCGCCGAGCCACGGCCCCCAGCGCGCCCAGGAGGCCGGGGAGACGTTCTCGATGACGGCAGGGGATTCCAACGCTCACGACTCCAGGGCATCCCATGCACGGTGCGCGGCCACCGGGAGCCCTCGGGATGCCCGGGCGAGATAGCACGCCGCGCCTGCCCCACCGCAAGTGCCGTCCACGCTCCTCCGTGAGTCCCCGGGCCCCTCCGCTGCATGGGAGGGGCCCGCCCCTTGGGCTCAGGGAGTCGAGGAACGGTCCGCGCCGACGGTGACGAGGCCCTCGCCCGCGCGGATGAACAGGTCCTGCGCGAGCCGCTCGCTGAAGCCGAGCAGGAAGCACACGGACATGTGGAGGTAGAGGGCCGACTCCGGCGTCGCCGGCTGGAGGGGCAGCACCCCGGACTTCATCAGCGCGAAGCCGAAGATGGCGGAGTACATGCCGACCAGCGGCTTGAAGAAGCCCTGCATCAGCATGGAGACACGGCTCGCGCCCCGCATCTTCTCGAAGTCCCCCAGCCGCATGAGGATGCTCACCACGCCACCGACGGCGCCGCACAGCCCGACCAACAGCAGCGTGCGGGCGGGGACGCCGAGGAACGTCGTGGCCTCGGTGGTGAGGAACTGGTGCACGAGCGTGGCGAGGCCGTGGCTGCACAGGAGCAACAGCCCCAGTCCGAGCACCACCTGCATGGAGGGCGAGCTGGAGCGGAGGATGGGCAGCGGGCGCAGCGGGTAGAGGCGGTCCGCGAGCGCGGAGGCGATGCGCAGGCGCGTGCTCTTCGCGAAGGAGAGGTTGGGTTTGTCTCCCAGCAGGGCCGTGAGGCACAGGTCCAGCGTCTCCACGGCGGGCGCGCCCAGCTCCGGAGCGGCCTTGCCACGCAGTACGAGGACGCGTGAGAGCTCGGCCTGGAGGTCCGGCTCCATCGGCTGCGAGAGACGCTCGCGGAGCTGCGTGGCCAGAGGCTCCTGGAGCGGTGGGGCTTCCCGCATCGCCGGTGCATCCGAGGGGATGACGGTGAGGGGTTCGAGCGTGGCCGCGGTGCCGGGGCTGCTGCGTGGCGCGAGCGTCCAGGCGGGCGCGGTGACGACGGTGTTTCGCGCGGGCTGGAGCTCCGTGCCGGCGGGAGTGGCGGCGAGCGCGGACTCTGTCGCGGGCGGGCTGACGGCGAGGGCCTGCGAGGACGCGGCGGGTGGGGCCGTGAGCGCGGGGGCGGGGACGGGCGCGCTGACGGTGACGGCGGGCGAGGATGCGACGGGCGTAGCCAGGAGCGCGGGGGCGGGGACGGGCGCGCTGACGGCGACGGCGGGAGCGCTGGTGGCGGGCGCCGCCGTGGGCACCGGCACCGGAGCGGGCTGGCTCACGGCGACGGGCGCGCTCGCCTGCTTCGCCGCAGCGTCGGTGCCCGTATCGCTCCGCGGGAGGAGGGCCTGCTGCTTCCGCAGCGCGTCCAGCGTGGCCGCGTCGAACACGGCGGTGATGGGGAGCTGCTGCTGTGCCTGGAACTTCTTGAGGGCCGCCTTCGTGTGCGAGCCTGGCGCTCCGTCGGGCGTACCGGGCTCGAAGCCGAGGAACATGAGCCGCAGCTGTCCCTCCCGCACGCCCACGTCCGGTGAGGCCTGGGTGGACAGGCGCAGGTACGCCGACGCCAGCTTCTTGTCGTACTGGTTCTTCTCGTAGGCCGGGCCGTTGTAGCCCTTCGCGAAGGTGGCCCAGTCGTGGCTCTGCAGCGCCTTCGCCAGCCCGTTCTTCTCGATGAACGCGGCGAGCGCGCCGAGCTGCTCGTCCTCGGACGCCATCATCCGGTCGACGAACTGCTCGACGGAGCCGTAGCCCAGGTCCGTGGCGTGGAAGCCCATCACCTGGCCCAGGCCCCAGGACGCGCTCATCAGCGCGGCGGACGCGTCCAGCGCGAGCGCCCGCTCGAGCCGCTCGTACTCCGCCACGCCGCCCGCGTAGCCCCCGGCCTTCGGGTTGCTGAGGTCCGGCGCCTGCGCGTCGAAGCGGCCCTTCGTCCGGCGGCTGAAGATGTGGCGCTCGAAGAGGATGACGGGCCGGCGGTCGGCGAAGTAGCCGCAGCCGCGCGTCTCCACCTGGAGCACCGTCCACAGCTCCGCGGGATGGACGGACAGCCGGCTGGCGCAGGCGTCGATTCCCTGGGTCGTGAGTGGAGTCGCGGCTCCTGTGAAGCGGTTCGTGACGGACCTCGCTGCGGGGGTGTGCACCCGAGCGTAGGCGCCCGCGCTTCGTGGGAGCCATCCCCCTTCTCGCGGGCTCGCCTGCTCCCCTGGGAGCCATTCCCAGGCACTCCATGCCGGGAGTGAAGTGTCGTACACCCTCCTGGAGGGGTGGCAAGGAAGTAGGACTCGACCCGGGGCGCCGCTATGGTCACCCTCGTCGGGACCCGCCCCGAGGAGCCATGAACTTCGTCTTCATCTCCCCCCAATTCCCGCCCCAGTACTTCCACTTCGTCACCGCCCTGCGCGAGCGCGGTGTCACGGTGCTGGGAATCGGCGATGCGCCCTTCGACTCGCTGCGCTCCGAGCTGCGCGAGTCCTTGCGCGAGTACTTCCTCGTCCCCAACCTCCATGACGAGGACGCCCTCGTCCGCGCGGCCGGCTACCTCACCTGGAAGCACGGGCGCATCCACCGCATCGACTCGCTCAACGAGTCCTGGCTGGAGGTGGAGGCCCGCCTGCGCGAGGATTTCCACGTCCCCGGCCTGCAGCCCGCGGACATCCACCGGCTGCGCTCCAAGTCCGGCATGGCCGAGGTCTTCCACGCCGCCGGCGTGCCCCACCCGGAGCTCATCCGCGTGCGCGACGCCGGCCAGGTGAAGGCCTTCGCGGAGAAGGTGGGCTACCCGCTCGTCCTCAAGCCCGACGTGGGCGTGGGCGCGGCGCACACGTTCAAGGTCGCCAGCGACAAGGAGGTGGACGCCGCCCTGTCGCACCCGCTGCCCACGTCCTACGTGGCCCAGCCCTTCGTGCGCGGCACCATCGTCACGTACGACGGCCTCGTCGACCGGCACGGCGCCATCGTCTTCAGCCTCAGCCACCAGTACAGCGATGGTGGCATGGAGACGGTGCTGGAGAAGCGCGACATCTCCTTCTGGAGCCTCCAGGAGATTCCCCCCGGCCTGGACGTGCTGGGCCGCGAGGTGGTGGCCGCGTGCGGCCTGCGCGAGCGCTGGTTCCACCTGGAGTTCTTCAAGCTGCCGGATGGGAAGTTCATCGTGCTGGAGGTGAACCTGCGCCCGCCCGGCGGCTTCATCACCGACATGATGAACTACACGTGCGACATCGACGTGTACCGGCTCTGGGCGCGCGTGGTGACGGGGGACCCGGTGGCGGACTTTCGCTACACGCCGCGCTACAACGTCTGTCACAGCGCGCGCCGCAAGAGCCGCCGCTACAAGCACAATCACAAACAGATTGTGGAGAAGCTGGGCAAATCACTGCTCCAGCACCAGGAGCACCTGCCGCCCGTCTACCACAGCCTCATGGGCGAGGAGATGTACCTCACCCGGCACGCGGACCTGGACGCCATGCACGACGCGGTGCGCTTCATCCAGGCCACCGAGTAGGGCTTCAGCGCTCCGTCCAGGTGAGCTGGTACGTGCTGCTCGGCTCCGCCGGGTCCACGTGAATGCGCGTCACCTTCGGTGATTCGGCGCCGCCCACGCGGAGCATGGACTCGAAGAGGGACTCGACGTAGCCGGGCTGGTCCAGCAGGGAGTTCATCTTCATCTCGTAGGTGGTGGGGCCGCGCTCGACGAGCTCCGCCTCCGTGTAGTTGTCCGTGGCGTGCAGCGTCTGCGGCAGCCGCTGCACCAGCCTGCGCGGGCCGAGCAGCCGCATGACGCCATACACCGCGCGGCCGATGACGGTGCGCCCGTAGCCCTGCACGTGCGCCTCGGCCAGCTTCCGGAAGGCCTCCTCGCGGGGGACGCCCGGGTACGTCTCCTCGACGATGACGGAGAGGCAGTGCGTCCACAGCGGCACGGGGTAGGCGGGCAGCAGGGGTCGGTCCAGGTCCACGCCCACCTGTCGCAGCCGCTGCTTCAGCCGGGGTGACACCTTGCCGTAGAGCCCGTGCTGGAGCAGCCCCTCCACCACCTGCACATAGACGAGCCGCTGCTCCAGCGGGACAGGCTTGCGGAGCCTCAAGTCAGGCGCCTCAGCCCAGCAGCCACTGCATGGCCTGGGGCAGGCGGCGCTGCCAGTCGCGCTCGTGGTGCTCGCCGCCGGGCTCGAGTACCAGGGACAGCTCGTGGGACGCGTAGCCCGCGCGCTGGAGGTGCTCGTAGAAGGCGCGCGTGGCCTCGCCGTAGTTGAGGGGCACGCCGTCGGTGTGGATGAACTCCTGCTCGCCGGCGTCCAGGTAGATGCGCGTCCAGCTTCGGCGGTGGGCGGACCACTCCTGGAACAGGCGGCCCTCGCTCCACATGACGGTGGGCGACAGCGCGCCGATGCGGCCGAAGACGTCCGGGTAGCGGCAGCCGAGGTACAGCGAGATGAGCCCGCCCAGCGACGAGCCCATGGCGCCCGTCCACTCGGGCTCGGGGCGCGTGCGGTAGGTGCGGTCCACCAGCGGCTTGAGGTGCTCCACCAGGAAGCGGCCGTAGGCCTCGCCGCGGGCCTTCACCTGGCCGCGCGGCTCATCCCAGGGGGAGTATTCCTGGAGCCGCCCCACGCCCGAGTCCACCGCGACGATGATCCACGGCTCCAGGCGGCCCTCGCCCACGCCCTGCTCCAGCGCGAGGTTGGCGCACCACGTCTCGAAGCGGGCCGACTCCGGGTGGGCGAAGACGTTCTGCCCGTCGTGCATGTAGAGCACGGGGAAGCGGTGGTTCGGCAGCGCGTCGTAGGCGTCGGGTGTGTAGACGCGCACGGTGCGGGCGAAGCCCTCCTGGGGGGAGGGGAAGTCTCGGACGATGTGGACGTATCCCATTGGTGCGGAGCGACAGCATACATGGATGGGGCGACACCTTCCCCTGGCCGCTCCGGCCGCTTCCCGGTGCACGGGTTGTGAGGGGATTACGGGTGTCTGGCTGGTGGCCTGGCAGGCTGGCCCCGGGTCTGCACAGGGCAGGGTTGAACGGGCGTCGGGCCCGCATGTCAGGGTGGTTGTTATTGGATGGGTCGCTGATGGAACTGGACCGGATGCACCTCGCGGCACTGCTGCTGACCACCGACTCCGACCTGCGCCAGGCCCTGGCCGCGCTGGACGGCTCGGAGGAAGCACGGCTCCGCCATGCCGCCGCCCAGGCCCGCGCGGTGGCGGCGGAGTCCGTCGCCGAGGATTTCCTGCGGGTGGACCCCCGGGCCGCGCGGGCGTGAGGCGTGTCTCTCCCGTGGACGCCGCGTCCGTGGCGCGGACGGTGTGAGGGATTGAGGCTCCTGTAGGGAACGGTGGTCCTGGATGTGCAGAGGGTGCGCGGCGTGCGTCGCGTGCTCTCACTGGGGTTGCTGGGGTGCTGGCTGTGCCTTCCGGTGCAGGCGGCGCCGTATGAGGTGGAGCCGGAGGCGGTGGGGGAGTTGGACCTGCTCACGCTGGCGGAAGAGGGGGCCATCTCCGGAGAGACGCTCGCGGCGCTGCTGGCGCTGCGGCGGGCCGGAGTGGACCCGAGGCTCGCGACGCGGGCCACGCTCTATGGACTGCCCGGACTGACGTACGCGGAGGTGGATGCGCTGCTGCGGGCTCGGATGCTGCGGGCCGGTGCGCCCCGGCAGCCCGTCTCGGGTGATGGCTCGCGTGAAGTGTCCACCGGGGGGCTCACTGAGGAGGAGGAGCGGCGGCTCGCGTCATTCCTCGTGCGGCGTGAGCCCGGACACCTTGTCGGTGATGCGCGGCTGCTGATGGCCTTCGCCACGTCTGATTCCTTGCCGCCGCCCGCCGCGTTGCAGGTTCGCGCGGGAGGACTCGCGGGACTGCGAGCGGGCGTGCTGCTCTCCCTCGCACGCCGACGTCTGGGCACACTCCGGAGGGATGAGGGCCGACGTGCCCTCATCGTGGAAGCGCCTGGCGCGGCGGTGCTGCTGCCGAAGCTCTACGCGCAGTGGACGGGGGAGCGTGCCTCCGTGCTCGCGGGCACGTACCGGCTCGGCTTCGGCCAGCGCCTCACGCTGGACACGACGTCGCTGCCCTCTCCGGAGGGTTTCCTCCCCGACGATGGCGTGCGTCCACCCGGCGCGCTGGAGCGGGAGTGCCTCGTGGGCGGCACCGGGTGTGAGCCCGAGGAGCGCCTGTCCGACGTCACGCCCGACTTCGCCTGGGATGAAGGCTTCCGGGGGCTCGCGGGCACCGTGCGCGGCCCGGTGGGGACGGGCGCGGAGCTGGCGCTCACGGGCTTCGGCTCGTACCAGCTTCGCTCACTCCAGCGGAGCGCGGTGCTGGACCGCTCGGTGTGCGTGGACCCGCGAAGCACCTGTAGGGCTCCGGACGTGCTGGTGCCGCTGTCGGGCTCCCACGTGGAGAAGCTCACCGCGCGCACCCTGCCGGGTGTCTTCCACGAGTGGGCGGGCGGAGGCAACGTGACGCTGTCCCTGTCCCCGCGTGCCCACGTCGGGGTGACGGGCTGGGCTGCCCGACCGGTGTGGTCGCTGGAGGGAGGCCGGCTCGACTTCCAGCCGGGAGCCCGCTACCCGGCGGGTGGTGGCTTCGGTGCGGTGGGGCTGGATGCGGCGTGGGGCCGTGGCGCGGTGGACCTCTTCTTCGAGGGGGCGCGCAGCTTCGATGCCGCTCCCGAGGGAGGTGGTGGCTTCGCCGCACTCCAGCGCACCGTGCTCTCCAGCGCGCGGCGCGAGCTGGAGGTGGCTTTGCGCTACTACGGACGCGACTTCGCCAATCCCTACAGTGGCGCGCCGTCCGGTCCGGATTCACTGGAGGGCCTGCGCGTTCGCAACGAAGTGGGTGCTCGCATGCGCTACCTCCAGCGAGAGGAAGGCGCGTGGCGCGTGCGAGGGCAGGTGGATGCCTGGACGCTGCCAGCCGACGGCGCGACGCCGGGAACGGCGGGCACGATGCACCTGCGTGCCTCTGCCCGGGCGGACTGGCTCGCGTGGTCGCGGTTCCAGCCATCGCTCCAGGGGGAGCTGCGCGATTCGGAGATGGGTGCCTGCTCAGGGGACTCGGGGACGGACTCCGAGCAGGACGGGGCGGGTTCCTGCTCGCGGGGCCGGTACGGCGTCACGGCGCGGGTGCGGTCCGAGCTCGCGGAGGGCGTGACGGTGGCGGTGCAGTATGGCCACGCGCGCGTGGAGGAGCCCGAGGCCGGGGGCCCCCGGTATGACGGACAGGCCGTCCTCGACGTGCGACTCGCGCCCTCGGAGTCCCTGAAGCTGGGCGGGCGCGTGGTGTGGAAGGACGAGGACCTCTCCGAGCGCAGCCGGCTCCGTCAGGAGCTGCGCGCCGCCGTGGACGCGAGCTGGGTCGCCTTCAGCGCGGTGACGGCCCGGGCCCGGTACGCGTGGGTGCTCGACCTGAAGGACGCGAGCGTGGCCCGCGTGCCGCCGGACCAGCCGCGCCACCTCTTCCACCTGGAGCTGGAGACGCGGTTCTGACGCGTCGCGGATGTGCCGTGAAACGGAGGACGTCGAACGTGAGGGTTGCCGACATGAGGGGATGGGGAAGGAGTCTCGGAGGGGTGGTGCTGCTCGGCGCATGCGCCTGTGGAGGGACACCACCGGACGAGGGCGTGGACGCCGCGTGCGCCGTGCTGTTGCCCGGGGACCTCGTCTTCACCGAGTACCTCAATGACCCCGTGGGGACGGACACCGGCCAGGAGTACGTCGAGCTGCACAACCCCACGCGCGCCGCCGTGGACCTGCATGGGCTGACGCTCTACGCGGCCCGCGTGGATGGCTCGCAGGAACGGGCCTATCTCTTCACCGGCCCCGTGCCGCTGGCCGCGGGGAGCTACCTCGTGCTGGGAGACGTGCGTGAGGGGCCGCTGCCCGCGCACGTGGACCACGCGTATGGCGAGGCGCTCGGAGCGCTGGGCAACACGGGCGGAAAGCTGGGTGTGCGGTGTGGGGAGCGGGTGGTCGATGAGGTGCAGCTCACCGCGCCCGCGAAGAGCGGCGTGGCCCGCGTCTACGACGGCCAGCTCGTGCCCGACTCGGCTGGCAATGATGACCCGGAGCGGTGGTGTGACGGGAGCGGAGCGGAGGACGCCGCGCCGGGGCGTGGAAGCCCGGGAGTGGCGAATGCCCCGTGTGACTCGGCCGAGCCGTCGAGCCCCGCAACGGAGGACGCGGGCGTCGTGGAGTCCTGTGTCCCGGTGGGAGCCACCACCGCGCGGCCCGTGGTGTGGCCACGTCCGGGAGACCTGGTCATCACGGAGTTGATGGCCAATCCCCGAGGCGACGACACGCTGGGCGAGTGGGTGGAGGTGCTGGCCTCCGCGCCCGTGGACCTGAATGGACTGACGGTGGGCTCGGACTCGGCGGGGACGAAGGTGGAGGGACGGGTGTGCAGGTCGCTCGCGGCGGGCGCGCATGCGGTGCTGGCACGCCGAGAGGACGCGGTGCTCAACGGTGGGTTGCCCCCGCCCGTGGCCACGTTCGGCGTGGACCTGCGCAACTCGGGCGGTGTGGTGATGGTGCGGGCGGGGGACGTGCTCGTGGATGCAGCTGTGTATGGGCTCGCCGAGGAGGGAGTGGCCACGCAGGTGTCCGCGCCGCTGGCGGACGCGAAGCGCAATGACTCACAGGAGGCGTGGTGCCGGGCCACGGAGGTCTACGGGACACGTGGCAACCTGGGTACGCCCGGCCGTGCGAACCGGGTGTGCAGCGGCGGCGCGGATGGAGGTGTCCCGGACGCGGGCGTACCGGACGGAGGCAGACCCGACGCGGGGGCTCCCGATGCGGGCTCCGTCGACGCGGGGACTCCCGCGAATGGGTGCATCGACCGGTCGACGGGGAAGACGCGCGCACCGAGGGCTCCAGACGGCGGTTCGCTGGTCCTCACCGAGCTCATGGCCGACCCGAGCGCGGTGGCGGACGCGACGGGCGAGTGGGTCGAAGTCCTCGCCCTGCGGGACGTGGACCTCAACGGCGTCACCCTTTCCAACGAGGGCGGGAGCAGCACGGTGCTCACCGCGACGCTGTGCCTGTCCCTCAAGGCGGGCGGCCGCGCCATCCTGGCGCGCAGCGAGGACGTGTCCGTCAACGGCGGACTGCCCGCGGTGCTCGGCACGTTCTCCTTCAACCTCGCGAACAGCGCGGGCAATCGCATGCTCCGGCTCTCCGTGGACGGGCGGCTCCTGGACGCGGTGACGTGGACGACGGCGGCGGTGCCGGGCGTGTCCTCGCAGGTGGACCCGTCGCGGAGTGACTCCACCCGGAACGACCTGGCGGGGAGCTTCTGTCCCGCGCCTACCGGGGCGCGCTATGGCCTCGGAGACCGGGGGACTCCGGGCGTGGAGAACCGTCCATGCGTGCCATGAGGAGGTGGATGCCCGCGGTGCTCGCCGCCGTGCTCCTGTCCTGTGGAGGGGAGCCGGCCTCTCCCTGCGGCCCCGTCACGGCGCGAGTCACGGAGGCCATCGACGGGGACACGCTCCTCCTGGAAGGTGGCGAGCGCGTCCGCTACCTGCTCGTCGACACTCCCGAGAGCACCGGGGGCGCGAGGGACTGCTTCGGCCCGGAGGCCCACGCCTTCAACCGCGGCCTCGTCGAGGGACGGCGGGTGACGCTGGCCTACGGTGAGGCGTGCACGGACCGCTTCGGCCGGCTCCTCGCGTACGTGTCCGTGGAAGGGCGCGAGGTGAACACGCTCCTGGTGGAGCGGGGCCATGCCTGTGTGCTGCACGTGCCACCCGCGGGGAGCGCGCGGCGCGCGGAGTTCGAGTCGCTGGAGGCAGAGGCCCGGCGCGCGAGGCGGGGCGTATGGGGCGCCTGCTCGCCGGTCCCCTGTCAGCGGTGAGCGTCTGCCCGGCACGGGGGGCGCACCCGTGGCCGCCTCCCGGGCGGGGCATCACTCGGGCCCGATGTGCGGGTGGGCAGCCCCCATGCACTGGCGGACGTATCCAATGGGGGAGCCCCATGTCCCCCGCTCATCCATTCAGGAAGCCCACCTCCTCGCGAGGGAATGTGGGCGTGTCCCCACTCGGGGTTCCCGAAGGGGAGGCGCTTGCATGACCCCCTGCGCCACACCGTCGTGCCGACTCCCGGACCTGCTGGAGGCGCGGAGGCAGGACATCCTCCGGCGCTGGGAACTGCGAGTGGGCGAGGTGCTCGGGGAGGGGTCGCCGCCACGGGTGGCCTGGGTGCGCGGACCGCCCGGCCTGGTGGATTCGCTGGTGGACCTGCTGCGCGGGGCGCACGTGGCGTTGGACCTGGAGAGGGCCCGGGCCTTTGGTGGCCGGCTCGGCCGCGAGCGCTACCAGGCGGGCGTGGACGCCGGCACGCTGGTGCGGGAGTTCGGCCTCTTGCGCGACGCCATCCTCGAGGTGCTGGAGGAGGCGGGCTGGCTGCCGGAGCTGTCCGGGCTGCGCATGCTCAACCAGGCACTCGACGTGGGGCTGGCGGACGCGGTGGCGCAGTATGGCCGCGAGCAGGAGCGGGGACTGCGGGCCACCGAGTCGACGCTGCTCGGCATCCTCGACCACGCGCCGGCCGCCATCTACGCCAAGGACACGCGGGGCCGCTATCTCTTCATCAACCACACCTTCGCGCAGAACCTCGGGAAGTCCCGAGGCGACGTGGTGGGCCACACGGACCAGGAGATGTTGCCGCCCGACCTGGCGGAGGTCTGCGAGCTCAGCGACCGGCAGGTGCTCGCCACCGGGCAGACGCTCGTCACCGACGAGCACCAGCTCCAGCCGGACGGGCCGCACATCTTCCAGTCGGTCAAGTTCCCGCTGCCGGACGCAGCGGGCGGCGTGGCGGCCATCTGCGGCATCTCCACGGACGTCACCGAGGTGCGGCGCGCCGGGCGCGAGCGCGATGAGGCCCGCGAGCACCTGAGTCGCATCATCACCCAGCTGCCCATCATCATCTGGGCCTCGGATGCGAAGGGCATCATCACCCTCTGCGAGGGCGAGGGGCTGCGGGTCGTCGGGGTGGATGGCAGCCAGCTCGTGGGCCGCAACATCTTCGAGGTGTACGCGGACCGGCCGGACCTCATCGAGGCCACCCGTCGCGCGCAGGCCGGAGAGTGCTTCGCCCTGGAGCTGGAGATGGGCGGCTCCTGGTTCCTGACGCGCGTCTCCCCCGTGCTGGGGCCCGACGGCGGGGTGGCGAGCGTGGCGGGCGTGTCGCTCGACATCACCGAGCGGCACCGCGCGCAGGAGGTGCTCCGCCAGTCGGAGATGCGCTACCGCCTGGCCACCCAGGCCACCAGCGACGTCATCTACGACTGGGAGCTCGGCACCGGCCACATCGAGTGGAGCGAGCTGGCCGCCAGGCAGTTCCGCCTGCAGCCCCACCAGTCGTTGGACATCGACGCATGGACGCGGCGCATCCACCCCGAGGACCGCGAGCGGGTGAGCCGGGAAATGCAGGCCGTCATCGACGATGGCGACAGCCACTGGGCCGACGAGTATCGCTTCCTGCGCGGGGACGGGACGTGGGCCGTCATCTCGGACCGGGGCCAGGTGATTCGCGACGTCGCGGGCCGCGCGGTGCGCATGGTGGGCGCCATGCAGGACATCACCGAGCGGCGTGCCGCGGAGCTGGAGGCGAAGCGCCGGGCGGAGTTCGAGCAGTTGCTCATCGGCATCGTCAGCCACGATTTGCGCAACCCCATCTCCGCCATCACCATGGCCACCACCACGCTGCTGCGGAAGGAGAACCTGGACGAGTGGCAGCGCAAGGTCATCGGCCGCATCCTCTCCAGCGCCGAGCGCGCCACGCGCATGCTGCGCGACGTGCTGGACTTCACCCAGGCGCGCCTGGGCGGCGGCATCCCCATGCAGCCCCGCTCGCTCGATTTGCACGAGCTGACCCGGCAGGTGGTGGACGAGGTGCAGCTCGCCAACCCGGAGCGACGGCTGGTCATCGAGTGCAGCGGCGACGGTCGCGGCCTGTGGGACCCGGACCGGCTGGCGCAGGTCATCACCAACCTGGTGAACAACGCCATCCACCACAGCATGGAGCAGGGGCCCGTGCGGGTGCGCACGCACGGCACGCACAGGGCGGTGGCGCTGGCGGTCCACAACCTGGGGCCGCCCATTCCCTCCGAGCTGCGCACGCGCCTGTTCGAACCGATGAAGCGCGCCGAGCGCAAGGAAGCGCGCGACAGCCGGGGCCTGGGGCTGGGCCTGTTCATCGTGAAGCACATCGTGGACGCGCACGGCGGGGGACTCCGCGTCCGCTCCAACCCGCACGAGGGCACCACCTTCCTGGTGCGCCTGCCTCGCCTGCTCGGGCGGGAAGTCGCGGCGCCGGACGTTCCCCACGCGAGCGCCTAGCTGGCGCGCTCCGGGGAGCGGAGGGCCCTTGCACCCCGAGGGCCTGCCCGGCTAGCACGGGGGCGACACGGTGCATTTCTCGTGGAGGGGTTCATGAAGAAGGTCCTCATCGGCGTGGGCGTTGGGTGCGGTCTCATCATCCTGGTGGGCGTGGGCCTGCTGGTGGCTGGTGGCCTGTGGGCGAAGAACACGTTCGGCGGCACCTTCGAGGCCGGACAGAAGATTGCCGCCCAGGAAGAGGAGCTGGCGAAGCTCAACCAGAGCTTCGGCTTCCAGGCGCCCGCGGAGGGTGAGGTGCTCGCGCTGGACGCGAAGCGGCTGGAGACCTACTTCGCCGTGCGCGAGGGGGCGCTGCCGGCGTTCAAGGCGATGGAGCAGAAGGCCGACGCCTTCGAGAAGGAGCACGGCGGGGCGGACAACAAGAAGAACCCCAACTTCGGCGCCGCCATGGATGCCGCCAACATCATGATGGCCATGACGGTGGACGTGCGCGCCGCGTACCTCGAGGGCCTGAAGAAGCACAACATGTCGCCCGCCGAGTTCCAGACCATCACCTCCACCGTCTACACCTCGCTGATGGCGGACGGCATGGAGCAGGCCCAGGGGGCGCTGAAGCAGAGCCGCGAGGCGATGGAGAAGCAGCTGGCCGCGCTGGACGAGAAGCTGGAGGGCGACTCGCTCTCCGAGGAGGAGCGCACCCAGACGGAGGAGGCGCAGACGCACCTGCGCGCCGCCATCGAGGCCATGGAGAAGGGTGAGGCGAACCCGGGCCTGGGCAACCTGTCCGCCGAGGGCCGGAAGGTGGCGGCCGCCAACGTGGCACTGCTGAAGACGTACGACCAGCAGGTGCAGGCGATGGCCAGCTCCGCCTTCGACACCTTCCTGCTGGGCGGCTCCGGCACGGACGCGCAGCCGGGCGCGAGCGCGCAGGACGAGGACTGACAGTCGTCACGGGCGCGCCGGGCTCAGGCCTCCGCCTCGGTGGGGTGCCTGGGCTCGCGATGCTCCCGCTCCTGCTTCGGGCCTGGCGCCTCCCGTCGCCGGGCGCGCAGGCTGGCCCACACCGCCGCGCCGATGAGCACGACGATGATGCCCACGGACACCAGTGGCGAGACGTGGAGCCACGGCTCCAGCACCATCTTCAGTCCCGCGAAGGCCAGCACGCCGGCCAGCCCGTAGTGGAGGTAGCGCAGCTGCCCCACGGCGCCGGACAGCAGCAGGTACAGCGCCCGCAGGCCGAGGATGGCGAAGGCGTTGGAGCTGTAGAGGATGAAGGTGTCCTGCGTCACCGCGAAGGCGGCGGGCACCGAGTCCACGGCGAAGAGGATGTCCGTCAGCTCCAGGCCCATCAGCGCCAGCAGCAGCGGCGTGGCCACGCGCCGGCCGTCCGCGAGCCGGACGAAGAACTTCTTCTCATGCACCTCCTGCGTCACCGGCAGCCGGTGCGCGAGCCAGCTCACCGCCTTGTTCTCCTGCTGCTGGGCCGGGTCCTCGCGGAACACGCGCCAGGCGGTGACGAGGAGGATGCCGCCGAAGACGTAGGCCACCCAGCTCCAGCGCTCCAGCGCCGCCGCGCCCAGGAAGATGAAGAGGGCGCGGAAGACGAGTGCGCCGAAGATGCCCAGGAAGAGCACGTTGTGCTGGGCCCGCGGGGGGATGCCCAGGCTGCGGAAGATGACGAGGAAGACGAAGACGTTGTCGAGGCTGAGGCTCTTCTCGATGAAGTACGCCGCCAGGTACTCCTGCGCCGCGCGCGCGCCGAAGACGCGCCAGACGAGCACGTTGAAGAGCAGCCCCGCGGAAATCCACACGCCGCTCCAGATGATGGCGGCCCGGTGGGACTCGCCATGGCGCCCGCGGTGGGCAATCAGGTCCACGACGATGAGCACGAGCACCACCGCCCAGAAGACCGCCCATATCCATGTGGGAATGTGGTGCATGGCTCCGTCCAACCTATGCATCTCCCCGGGCGGCCAGCCTCCGGCGCTCCGACTCGCAGGTGGGGAACGGTAGGGGCATCGTCACCCCGCCCCCGGGGCAGGCGGGCGTCGGCGGGCATCCATGACGGACTGCGTAAAGGCAGACACGGGCGGGCAGGCAGGGGCTCGCCGGCTCTCTTCGCGAGCATCCGACCGCCAGATGTGACAGCCTCACGCGGCACGCCGCCCGTGGGGGGCGGCATCAACCAGACATTGCGTGCGGGGAGGGGCGCGCAGATGTGCAGGAAGTGGAGGGGGTAGTGAGATGAACAAGGTCATCTTCGCCTGTGTGCACAACGCCGGTCGCTCGCAGATGGCGGCGGCGTTCTTCAATGTGATGGCGGACCCGGACAAGGCGCGGGCCGTGTCCGCGGGAACGCAGCCCGCGGAGCATCTGCACCCGGCGGTGCTGGAGACGATGCGTGAGATCGGCATCGACCTGGCAGATGCGAAACCCCGCTTGCTGACGGATGCGCTGGCGCAGGACGCGCACTGGCTCATCACCCTGGGCTGCGGTGAGGCCTGCCCCAACGTGCCGGGGCTGAAGCGCGAGGACTGGCCCTTGGAGGACCCGAAGGGCCGCTCGGTGCAGCAGGTGGAGCGCATCCGCGACGAGGTGGCCGCGCGCGTGGCGGACCTCCTGGAGCGCGAAGGCTGGATGCGCGCCGGCTAGCGCGCGCCGCCGTACCGGCGTGGCGGGCGCGCCGGCCACGGGAGGAGACGGACCGCCCGGCGTCCGGGCGCGACCGCTCACCCCGGGCGCGTCCCTTCGCGCCGGGGACATGCGCATCCTGGAGTCGTCTCCAGTCCGAGGTGCGCCGTCAATGAGCACGTTCGTTCCGCCTGATTCCACGCCCCTCGGGGCACCCCCTTCCGCTCCGTCGAGAGCGCCGTCGTTCCGGCCCATGCCCCCCAGGAGCGCCCCGCCCGACGACAGCGAGGCCATTGCGTCGTACCGACAGGCGGCTCCCTCCACGCCGCTGCTGCCGAACGTCCGTGCGCCGCGCGCCACGCTGGCGGCGGCCCTGGGCCTGGGTGTCCTCGCGGAGGTGCTGCTGGACCGGCCCCTGTGGGGCGTGTCCTTCCCGCTGGTGGTGACGGCCCTGCTGGGGACGCTCGTGCTGCTCGGCGGGCGCGAGAGCTGGCAGCGGGCGCGGCCCAACGCGTGGCTCGCGGCACCGCTGCTCGTCATCTCCGGCTTCGTCGCGGTGCGCGCCAGTTCGTGGTTGCTGGCGCTAAATCTACTGACCTCGGCCGCGCTGCTGCTCCTGCTCACGCACTTCTGGGCGGCGGGCCGGGTGCAGCGGCTGGGACTGCTGGGCTACCCGCTGGTGGCGCTGTCCGCCACCTTCCGCGGCCTGCTGTACCCGCCCGCGCTCGTCCGGGACTCGGTGGACCTGCGGGCCGCGCGCGAGCATGCGCCGCGCCTGCTGCCCTTCGCGCGCGGGGTGCTCATCGCCCTGCCGGTGCTGCTCGTCTTCTGCGTCCTCCTGCAGTCCGCCGACGCGGCCTTCGCCGGGGCCATGAACCGGCTCTTCGACGTCGACGTGTGGACGCTGTTCGGCAGCGCCATCGGCCGGGCGCTCGGGGTGGGGTTCTCCGCGTGCGTGGCGGCGGCGGCGCTGGGCCACGCGCTGCGCCGTCGCAGGGGCCAGGAGCGGGGCGAGGCGGAGGCTGCTCCGGCCGTGCCGAGGCTGGGGCTCACCGAGGCGCTCACGCTCATCCTCGGCGTGGACGCGCTCTTCCTCGTCTTCGCGGGCTTCCAGGTGGCGTACCTGTTCATCGGCGGCGCCTCGTCGCCGGCCGAGGGCTACACCTATGCGGAGTACGCGCGCCGCGGCTTCTTCGAGCTGCTGCTCGTGTCGATGATGACGCTGGGGCTCGTCATGGCGCTGGCGCGGTGGACGCGCCGCGAGTCTCCGCTGGCGCAGGGGGCCTTCCGCGTGGGGGCCACGCTGATGGTGGCGCTCACGGTGGTCATCGTCGCCTCGGCGGTGAAGCGCATGACGCTCTACGAGGACGCCTTCGGCTACACGCGCCTGCGCCTCTTCACGCACGTGTTCATGTTCGCGCTGGGCGCGGTGCTGACGTGGCGCGCGGTGACGCTGTGGTGGCGGCCCGAGCGCTTCGCCATCGGCGCCTTCGTCACGGCGCTGGGCGCGGTGGTGGCGGTGAATGCCGTCAACCCGGATGCGCTCATCGTCCGCCTCAACATCGCCCGCGCCACCGACTCGAGCGGCCCCGACGTGAGCTACCTCTCCGGCCTCTCCTCGGACGCGGTGCCCGAATTGGTGCGTGACACGGCCCCGGCGCAGGGGTGGCGGACCGGGCTGCTGCTCCAGTACAAGGAGCGACTGCCCGCCGAGGGCTCGTGGCCCGAGTGGAACCTCGCGCACGCGCGGGCACGGCACGCACTCCAGGGCGCGGGGGCGCTCGGGCACCAGCAGTGACATGGGACTTCCCCGTGGAGCTCCAGCGCGGCCAGCCCCTTCAGCGCAGGTGGTAGTTGAAGGGCAGCTCCACGGTGACGCGCCCGCCGAGCTCCGGCGGTGGCGGCGGGAAGGGCGCGGCGTCGCGCACGGCCTTCATCGCGGCGTCGCAGAGGACGTAGTGCGGGCAGTAGCCGAGCACGCCCAGGTCGAGAATCTGGCCCCGCGCACCCACGGAGATGCGCACCACGAGCCGGCCCTGGATGCCGGCCATGGCGGCCTGGTGCGGGTAGCGCACGTTCTCGAAGCGGTCTCGAAACATCGTCTCGAAGTACTGCTCGCGCCACGTGGCGAGCTGCTGCTCGGTGGGGCGCGGCGGCGGTGACAGGACGAGTCCCGGGTTGCTGGCGCCCAGCACGCCGCGCACGAGGCCGCCCACCACGCCCCCCGCGATTCCGCCGGGCATGCCCGCGGGGGCCGCTGCCGCGACGTCGGTGCCGCCTTTGTCGGCGGTGTCCGGAGTGGGCGGCGGTGCTTCCTCGGCGGGAGGCGTCGGTGACGCGACAGGCGCGGGCCCGGGCGTCGGGAGGGTGGGCTTCGGGAAGGGGCGGGGCCGGCGCGCCACCGTCTTCCGGGCGACGTTGGACGGGGCGGAGGTCGCCGTGGATGCGGGCGGTGGAGGCGGCGCCGGGACGAGCCGGAGCACCAGGTCCCCGGAGTCGACCGTGGCGTGTGCCCTGGCCCCGGGGTCTCCATGCCAGGCGGTGGTGAGGCCCACGAGGACCAGGGCGTGGAAGCCGAGGGCGAGCGGCAGGAGCCAGAGAGCGCGCTGGCGGTCCCGGGCCTGACGCGCGCGGGAGTGGACGACGGAGGCGAACAGGGCGCCCTCGTGGCCGCCGGCCTTCGCGCCTGAATCCGGCATCGGATGCCTCCCCCTCTCCACCTCGTTGCCATGACGGCCCGGCCGCCACCTCCTGGTGTTAGTGGCGGCAGGTGGCCCCGTAAAGGGGGGGAGACCTCAGTCCATGTGCGCCGGTCCGCATTCTTTCCCGGCGGATGTCAGCGGGGCTTCATTGCCGGGGCCGGTGTACCCTGGAGGGCCGTTCAGGGGCTCGGGCGCTTGCGGAAGACGAGCGTGAGGTTGTTGCTGGGCATGTCCACCACGCGCTCGCGCTCCAGGCCGTGGCGAGCGGCCTCGGCGGTGACGGCGCCGAGCTGGCGCACGCCCCACGCCGCGTTCCTCTCGCGCAGGGAGGCGTCGAAGGCGAGGTTGCCAGGCGCCGTCTCGCGGCCCTCGACGAAGTAGGGGCCGTACATGACGAGGCACCCGCCCGGAGTGAGCACCCGGCCCGCGCCGCGCATCAACCCCTGGCACGAGGCCCAGGGAGAGATGTGAATCATGTTCACATTCAGGATGACGTCCGCCGAGGTCACCGGCCACGTATCGCTGCTCGCGTCGAGCACGAGCGGCGGCGCCAGATTGGGCAGGGGCTCCTCGGCGCGCCACGCGGCGATGCTCTCCAGTGACTCGGGCTCCATGTCGGTGGGCTGCCAGCGGAGGCCGGGGAAGGCACGGGCGAAGAAGACGGCGTGCTGGCCGGTACCGCTGGCGATTTCCAGCACCGTGCCGGAGGCGGGCATCACCTCGCGAAGGACGGCGAGCAGGGGCTCCCGGTTGCGTTCCGTGGCCTGGGCATGACGCTTCATGCCCGTGGGTCTCTCACAGTCTCCCTGGCTCGCGCGAGGGCGGAGGTGTGGCTCCGTGGGAAGGAGGACGCCCGCTCGGCTCAGGGGTTCGGCTGTGTGGCGGGGGCGGAGGTGTGTGGTCGCTGGACGGGGAAGGAGGGCAGGTAGCAGGCCCCTTTGTAGTCGTAGGCGTCTTCGTCGCAGGGAGACTTCACGCGAGCCAGCTCGTACCAGCAGCCGCCGCGCAGCTCGACCTCGCCCTTGCGGTTGCAGGGGGGCTTGCGCTGGCCGGGAAAGGGGCGGTCCGGCATGGGGAGGCTCAGGCCGGGTGGCAGGCTGAAGGAAGGCACCGGCGCGAGGATGCTCACCGGTGAGGTCACGGCGGCGTCGCCCACGGCCACCGTGCCGCCGTCGCGGGCCTCCTGGGGCGAAGAAGCCTGGGCCATGGGGGAAGCCTCATGGGTGGGGCGCAGGAACCAGCCGGTCGCCGCGGACAGCAGGGACACGACGACCGTGGCGACCGCGAGCCCGGGCCACCGGCCCTCGTCGTGTGGTGAAGGCGCGGGGGCGAGCTCGATGACCGGCGTGTCGCTTCGAGACGGCACGTGCCCGGCGTCCTGTGCGTGAGCGGCGCCTTCCCCGGTGCGAACCCATGCGGGCTCGTGCCCGGCACGCTTCACGTCAGGCCGCGCGACTGGCACCGAGAGCGGCAGGTCCGCCTGGGAGCCTGCCGTGCGCATCGCCTCTTCCAGTGAACGGGCGACCGCGGCCGCGCTGCCACCTCCGAGGCGCTCCTCCGGAGGGTCCGCGAGCATGTGAAGGATGAGCGCGTCCAATTCCTCGCACACGGCGGGGTTGCGCAGGCGCGGAGGAGTCAGTGGCTCCACATCGCCTTCATGTGTGTCGGTGCCTCGCGGCGGTGGCGGATAGGTTCCAGTGACGAGCCGGTACGCGGTGACGCCGAGGGCGAACACGTCATCCGCGGGTTGGGCGGCGTAGTGGGCGGTGGGGTGGCTGCGGTAGCCCCACTGGAAGCGCACGGCCTCCGGGCTTCGGTACGGCGGCGTTCCGGGCGGCAGTGGGGGGGCCGTCAGCGTGGGTGCTCCGCGGAAGTGTCCCGCGCCGAAGTCGGTGAGGATGGCCTGCCCGTCGCTCACGCGCACCAGCACGTTGTCGCCCTTCACGTCTCGATGGACGGCTTCCACCGAGTGCGTGGCGTCCAGGGCGCGGGCCACCTGCGCGAGCAGCCGCAGCACCTGCCGCGACGTGGGGTGTTGCTCCTCACCCCAGTCATAGAGGGGCTGGCCCTCCACCCACTCCATGACGAGGAAGGGGAACGGGCCCGCGGGGTGGGGCCACAGGCCGTGTGCATGAAGACGGGGCACGCCGGAGTGGTGGATGCGCGAGAGCAATTCCGCCTCGCGGTCGAAGCGCGGGTCCATCGGGTGCGTGGCCAGCTTGAGGGCGAAGGGCCCGGAGCCGTCCGCGGACTCGACGCGGTAGACGGTGCCGTAGTTGCCCCGGCCCCGTCGCTCCAGCACGCGCCAGGAACCGACCTCCGTACCCGGTGGGAGGGAGGCTGGCGCCAGGTCCTGCATTGCCCGTCGTGTCGCCATGAGAGTCCCTGCCGGAATGGGGCGGTCCGCTCCGCCCGGGTAGGGACACTACCTCATGGGTAAACTGTTTGATAACCTCTCCATGGAGTAAGATTTCAGCTCGGACCGGGGCATTCGACCCTGTCCCCATCCGTGTGCCCTGTTCTCGCCCACAGGGCCGTGCCCCTGCCTCCCGTGAGATAGTCCCGAGCGCGCCGGAGGAGCCCCTCCCGGCGCTCGGGAGGCTGTGATGACGGACCGGGCCGGACAGTTCGAGCAGCAGGGCTACCTCGTGCTCCCGGGGTTCGTCCCCGCGGCGGACTGTGACGCGCTGAAGGCCCGCGCGGAGGAGCTCGTCGCCGGCTTCCAGCCGGAGACCGTCTCCGTCTTCACCACCCGCGAGCAGACCCGGACGTCCGACGAGTACTTCCTCTCCTCGGGAGACCACATCCGCTTCTTCTTCGAGGAAGGCGCCTTCCGTCCGGACGGCTCGCTGCGACAGGACAAGGCCCTGTCCATCAACAAGATAGGCCACGCGCTCCACGACCTGGACCCGCGCTTCGACCGGTTCTCCCGCACGCCCGCGCTGGCGTCACTGACCTCGGAGCTGGGACTGTGGAAGCCATTGCTCCTGCAATCCATGTACATCTTCAAGCAGCCCCATATCGGCGGCGAGGTGGGCTCCCACCAGGACTCCACGTTCCTCTACACGGAGCCGCTCACCTGCCTGGGCTTCTGGTTCGCCCTGGAGGACGCGACGCTGGAGAACGGCTGCCTGTGGGCGCTGCCCGGAGGCCACCGCCTGGGCCTGAAGAAGCGCTTCGTCCGCGCCGAGGGCGGAGGCACCGCCTTCCGCGTGCTCGACCCCACACCCGTGCCCGAGGAGGGCATGGTGCCGCTGGAGGTGGAGAAGGGCACGCTCGTGGTGCTCCACGGACTGCTGCCCCACCGCAGTGGCCCCAACACGTCGCCCAAGAGCCGCCACGCCTACTCGCTGCACCTCGTCGACGGCACCGCCACGTATCCCGAGGACAACTGGCTGCACCGCTCGCCGGCGATGCCTCCGCGCGGCTTCTCCTGAGCGTCCCCTCCCGCTGTCAGGCCCGTGCGCGAGGCCCCGTCGGGGTGCCATTCTTCGCACGGGGGAGCACCTGTCATGTCCAGCCGCGAGCTCATCGTCCTCGGTTCCGCCAGCCAGGTGCCCACGCGCCACCGGAACCACAACGCGTACTTCCTCCGCTGGGACGAGGAGGGAATCCTGTTCGACCCCGGAGAGGGCACCCAGCGGCAGATGACGCTCGCGGGCCTGTCCGCCACCCAGGTCACCCGCATCTGCGTCACCCACTTCCACGGGGACCATGCGCTCGGGCTGCCCGGCATCATCCAGCGCCTGTCGCTGGACCGCGCGAAGCACCCCGTGGAGGTCTACTACCCGGCGTCGGGCCAGGCCTTCTTCGAGCGGCTCCGCCACGCCACCATCTTCATGGACGCGGCGACCATCATCCCCCGCCCCATTTCCGAGGACGGCGTCCTCGCGGAGACCAAGGGCTTCAAGCTGTCCGCCGCGAAGCTGGAGCATGCCGTGGACACCTATGGCTTCCGGCTCGAGGAGCACGCGCGCGTGCAGCTCCACCCGGGACGGCTCGCGGAGGCCGGCGTCTCCGGCCCGCTGACGGGCGAATTGCTCCGGCGCGGCTCGGTGGAGGTGGGCGGTCGCACGGTGCGCGTGGAGGAGGTCGGCGAGTCGCGCGCGGGCCAGGCCTTCGCCTTCGTCATGGACACCCGTCCCTGCGCCGGCGCCACGCGCCTGGCCCGGGGCGTGGACCTGCTGGTCTGCGAGTCGACCTACCTGGACACCGAGCGGAAGGAGGCGCACGACCACTTCCACATGACGGCGCTCCAGGCCGCGGAGCTGGCCCGGGAGGCCCGAGCCCGCCGCCTCGTCCTCACGCACTTCTCGCAGCGCTACGAAGACACCGCGCCCTTCGTCGACGAGGCGAAGCCCCTGGTGGCGGACGTGGTCGCCGCGAGGGACCTCGACCGCGTCGAAGTCCCCAAGCGCTCGCGCCCGACGTGAGCCGGCCCGCCTCCCCGCCCGTCCCACGGCGGGTGGGCGGGCCCTCTGCTTCCCGGCAGGCCATTGCGCCTGCAAGGGCCTCCGACCCGAAAGCTCAACTTCCAGGAATTCAGGAAAATTTGGGACGGGTAGGTGCCTGGGCTACAGGCCGCATGTCCTGAACCATGACCTTGGGTATGAGGGAACGCTGGACCCGCGACAAACCGCGCGGGATTTCCTGGGGGGTCCTGGAACAGCGCGCTTCAGGGGCCCATGATGGCGGGCCTCGAAATGGGCCCTGTCCACTCCAGCACCGTGCCGTCCGTCGCCGCTCCGGCGCTGTCACCCGTCGTGGGGTTCCACGGCAGGGGGGCGGGTGCTGCGTTATCTCTGGCGTTACCGTCCCGGGTCGGGGAGAGTCCGGCGCGGCGACCCCCTCCTTCCGGGCGAGCGGGCACCTGGAGGCGCTCTTGTATTAGGAGAGCGACCTGCCGGGCGCTGGACGCGGGAAGGGTGGGCTGCCTCACATCCCTGTCCGGCAGCTTGTTGTACCGGAGTGACCTGTCACACCTTTAGAGGCGACAGGGCTGAAACCGAATTTCAAAGGAGCTTCACATCATTCGCGAACAGAGAAGCAGCCGCGGCGGGAGCCGCGATCAGAGAACCAACCGCCGTATCCGCGCTCGCGAGGTCCGCGTCGTGGGGTCCGACGGCGGGCAGCTCGGGGTCATGCCGCTCGAAGCGGCTCTCGACCTTGCTCGTACCGAGGGGCTCGACCTCGTCGAAATCAGCCCCATGGCAAGTCCACCGGTCTGCAAGATCATGGACTACGGCAAGTTCAAGTACGAGGAGAAGAAGAAGGCCGCCGAGGCGAAGCGCGCCCAGGTGACGGTCCTGCTCAAGGAAGTGAAGCTCCGCCCGAAGACGGAGGAACACGACTACGAGTTCAAGGTCCGCAACATGCGGCGGTTCATCGAGGACGGGAACAAGGCGAAGGTCGTCATCCAGTTCCGCGGGCGTGAAATCACGCACAAGGAGCAGGGCACCGCCATCCTCGACGACGTGGCGAAGGACCTGAAGGAAGTGGCCATCGTGGAGCAGCCGCCCCGGATGGAAGGGCGTCTGATGTTCATGATTCTGGCCCCCACGCCGAAGGTCGCCCAGAAGGCCCGCGAGCTGGTCCGCCAGGCCGCCGTGGCCGCGAAGCGCGAGAAGCCCGCTGGTGAGAAGGCCGCTGGCGAGAAGCCCGCTGGTGAGAAGCCCGCTGGCAAGCCGGCCGTCGCGGCGGCTCCCGCCGGTGAGACGCAGGGCGAGCAGCCGCAGGAAGCGAAGCCCGCGGACACGCAGCCCGCCACTCCGTAACGGACAGTCGCTGGCACGCGGTGGAGCGGTCCACCGCGTGTGGCGAATTCGCGCAATGGGCCGCCGCGCTCTTCAGACCGCCCGAACGGGCGTCGGGCGTGGCGGAGTGGGAAGGCGGTGACCTCGCAGGCGCCCCACCGCCGCGAGCACCCCGAGCGCCGCGCTCACCAGGAACCGGGGCCGCAGTGCGAGCCGGAGGGTGTCGCGGTAGGCCGTGAGCAGCACGGCGAGGGCGAGCGGACCGGGAGTGCCCTTGCTTCCCGTGCGGCCCTGGCGCTGGAGGGAGTCCAACGCGGCGAACCACTCGCGGGTGCGCCCGGCGGGCCGCGTGCTCCAGGTGGCGTGCGTGGGCGTGTCGCCGGGATTCCACAACTGGTGCACCGCGCCCTGGGGAACGTCGAGCACGTCCCCGGCGTGCAGCGTGTGCTCCTTCCCATCCACCACGGCACGCAGGGCGCCGACGATGACCTCGAACCGCTCGTACTGCGACGGGTGGAAGTGGGGCGGCGGCGGCGGGCCCTGCGGGCTGTATTCGACCTCCACCACGAGCGCGTCGGGGGAGTGCTCTCGGACCGTCACGAATTCGGAGCGGGTGAGGCAGTAGGTGGTGGGCATGGCTGGGCTCCTGTCACCGTGAAGATTCGGGCCGGGCAGGCGAAGCGCAGGCAGCGGGCCGGAGCAGCACCGTACCGGCCGTCCCGGGAGGCAGGGGGCGCGGAGGAGAACGGCTGACCGCACCCGTGTGACGGGAAGGTTCAGCTTCCGTGAGGCCCCACGGCCTGGAACTCCAGCCGGTTGCCGAACGGGTCCGCGCTGTGGAACCGCCGCACCTCCGGCACCGAGTCGTCCCATGACACCGGGTGCCCCGACGCGCGCAGCGCTTCCGCGAGCGCATCCAGCGTCGACACGCGGAAGGCCGGGTGGGCCTTCTTCGCGGGCAGGAAGGGGTCCTCGACGCCCAGGTGCAGCCCGCGCCCGTCCGCGAGCTCGAACCAGAGGCCCCCGCGTTTCGCCAGTTCGGGTGGCTTGGGCACTTCACCCAGCCCGAGCAGTCCCCCGTAGAAGGCCCGCCCCTGGGGCTCCTGCCCCCGGGGCATGGCGAGCTGAACGTGATCCAATCCCTGAATCATGGCCGTCCGTCCCTCCGTGTGAGCGCTGTCGGGGAGTCTGTACCGGCTCCCGGCGTGGTTGAAGGGCCATGGGTCGGCGCTCCCAGCGTGACTGCGTGGACATGCCTGCGCCCTCGCGGCTCAGCGCTTGCCGCGCGGACGCCGCGTCGCGGGTGAGGCCTGCTTCCGGGAGCGCCCCTTTGGCCGGGATGGGGCTTTGGGCTTGGAGGCAGCTCGCTTCGATTTCGAAGTGGCTTTGCTCTTCCTGGCAGCGCCCTTCTTCTTCACGGGCTTCTTCTTCGAACGAGCCGCTCTCCCTGCCTGGAGCACTTCCTGGAAGTCGGCGGCCCAATTCTCCAGGTCGAGTGGAAAGGGCTTCTCGTCGGTGGGGTGCACGGAGACGAACTGCCACTGCTCCTTGTCCAGCTCCTGCTTCACCTTCTCATGGACGATGATGGTGGAGGCGGACTCCAGCATGCGGAACATCAGCGCGCCGCGGGCCGCCTTCGGGTCGATGACCAGCTTTTGGAAGCCGACGATGTCGCGACCGATGTTGTCCGGGTCATGGGCGATGGACTTCTTCATGTCCGCCGCCTTGATGGTGCCGACAATCTGCACGGCCTGAAAACCAGGCAGCCTCAACCCGCGCTGGGCGTCGTTGAGGACAGCCGGGAAGGTCTGCAGGTTGGTGACTCCCGCGCGCTGGATGGCGGCGACGAGCCGGTCGCTCATGACCAGGATGCCGCGGATGAAGATGTCGGCCATCCGGGTGCCGAACCGGTCATCCAGCTCTATCTCGATGGGATTGGGCAGAGGGGTGGAAATGGACTGACCCGAGAGCCAGCGCACCTCGAGGTCGGGCTTCCGGACGTCATAGACGCCTTCGAGCACCGGAGTGGGCTGCAGTTGGTAGTACACGGGAGAGGAGGTCAGGGGTTTCTTGGGAGCCATTACGGTTCGTCTTCGCTTTACGACACGTTGTCGTCTTCTGCGTCATCGTCAGTGTTGTCCTCTTCGTCCTCTTCGTCCTCTTCGTCCTCTTCGTCCTCTTCGTCCCTCGGAGTGGTTCGCTGGGTACCCGCATAACCATTCAGGTCGAGCGGGTCCGGATTCTCGTCGGTGGGGTGCACGGAGACGAACTGCCACTGCTCCTTGTCCAGCTCCTGCTTCACCTTCTCATGGACGATGATGGTGGAGGCGGACTCCAGCATGCGGAACAACAGGAGCCCGTGGGCAGCCTCGTCGTCGATGACCAGCTTTTCGAAGCCGATGACGTCCCGGCCGATGCCATCCGGATCATAGACAGTGGATTCGTTCGGGTCCGCCGCCTTGATGCGTCCAAGAATCTGCACTACCTGAAAGCCGGGCAGTCGCAACCCACGCCGGGCGTCGTTGAGGACGGCCGGGAAGGTCTGCAGGTTGGTGACTCCCGCGCGCTGGATGGCGGCGACGAGCCGGTCACTCATGACCAGGATGCCGCGCTCGAAGATGTCCGCCATGCGCGTGCCGAACCGGTCGTCCAACTCGAGTTCGATGGGATTGGGCAGAGGGGTGGAAATGGACTGACCCGAGAGCCAGCGCACCTCGAGGTCGGGCTTCCGGACGTCGTAGACGCCTTCGAGCACCGGAGTGGGACACAGTCTGTAGTACATGGCTTGCATGGAGCATGCTTCGGGGCGTGGGCTGCAGGCCCCGCCCACGCTCATCTTCTCCGACGCTTGCTCGCCGACGAGCTTGCCGGCTTCGGTCGCTTCTTGGGTTTCGTCTTGGCCTCCTCGCTCGCCGCGAACGCGACACGTGAGATGAAGACAGTCCACTTCTTCGGAGCGCCGGAGACTTCCTTCATCATGTGGGCGGAGACGTACCGGTAGAGGAGGTCATTGAGGAAGAAGGGAGGGGGACGCTTGCCCTTCTTGGCCTTCTTCGCGATGGGGCAGAACTTGTCCACCCATGCCTCTACATGCTCGACGACATCATCGAGCCGTCTCTCCACCATCGTGATGTAGCACCGGTCGGGCTCGGAACTGGCCCTGTCGAGGCCGCCCTTGTTTGTGTGGTTGCCTTTGTGGAACTGGAGACAGGTCGTCATCATCAGGTCGATGGCCATGCTCTGGCAGTCCGGGTCCCGCCAGCTCCAGCCCGATACCCCGACGTAGCTCACGGGAACGGAGGGCAGCCACACGCCGTTGAAGTGTGAGTTGATGTCGAAACCGGTGTCCGCCTCCACCTGTGAGCCCGAGGCCCGTGTGGCCAGCCACTTCTCGACGTCATGCCCCTTGAGCGCCTCCTTGCCGGGCATCAGGTGGTGGGGCTCGGAGGAGAAGGCGCCGTGCTTGCGGTGCTTGAACGTACGGCGGGGCACGCGCTGCGCGGTCAACCGCGTTTCCAGCGTGTCCGGGTTGTTGTCGTCGCCGATGAAGGACTTCGGGCCCTTGGCCTTCGCGTCCTTGCAGAAGACGCAGTTCTTGTCGTGCACGTCCTTGCTGGCGCCGGGCATCTTGACGAGCGCGGGCTCCATCAAGTGTGTCATCTATCGACCTCGTGGTGGAACGCCGTGGCGCCAGGGCGGCTAGCCCATCGTGTTCTTCTTGTTGTGGAAGAGCGGGTCCCCCAGCCGGCACACGTTCTTCCCCTCGAACTTCACGTCGAACGAATACATCATGAACTCGGCCGGGCCCTTGGTGGAGCTGCTCATGACGCCGCCGCCGGCCGTGCCGGCCTCGTCACCCGTCGATGTCTGGTATTGCGCCCCCTTCACCGCGGGCATGTTCCCCTCGATGGTGACGGACTTGGGCCCCTTGGAGGTGTCCGAGGACTTCGCGATGTTGGGATAGGGAATGGGAACCGGCCCCGCCGGTGACGGCGTCTTGCAGACGTCCGGCAGGACGGTGCTCATTCCGGACGTTCCGGCATGGGCGATACCACGGCCATTGGCGAAGACTGGCATGTCGGCTCCTCGTGCTCAGGCGAAGTGTAACAGAGCGGCCCCCCGCTCCTCCCGGTCCGAGCCGCACCACACCAGACAGGGGCCCTTGCGGTAGTCCTTGTGGAGCGCCAGCGACGCCAGCCCCACCATCAGCGTCCCGAGCGCCGCCCCCGGGTCTCCGAGGTACTCCGCCGGATGCTCGATGCGGTACTTCTCCTGGAGCCGGTCGCGGTTGCGCAGGTAGGCAATGCCCCACTCCCTGCCCCAGATGCGCTCACCCGTCATGCCGGCGTAGACCGTCTCCACCTTTGGAAGCTCCCGGGGCACCGCCGCGAAGAGGGTGTGGATGCTGTCGGTCAGCCCCTCGCCCAGGTGTGGCGAGCCGCTGTACAGGTGGCCCTTTTCCTTCCCAGTCCCCGTTCCCAGCAGGTGGGCCAGCGGCTCAAGCCCCAAGGACTGGGTGCGCTTCGGCGTGGTGAGGAGCAGGAACGCGGCGCCCTCGCCGGGGATGAAGCCCTCCGCGCGCCCCTCCGACAGCAGGCGCTCCTCCGCGTCCAGCCGGCCGAGCAGGCCCAGGTCCAGGTAGGAGTCCACGCCTCCCACATAGACACAGTCGACCTGCCGCGAGGCGAGCAGCGCGAGCGCGGCCTCCAGCGCCAGGAGCCCTCCCGCCCGCCCCTGGCGGAAGACGCGGCTGCTCTTCGCGTCGAAGCCGACGCCGGTCTGCTGTGAGAGGTGGGAGAGGAAGCCCGGGCCGACCGGGTCCATCATCCCCTGGGGCGGGGGCTCGGGCAGCGCCAGCATCAGCGGCGGTGGGGTGGAGGGCTTCCAGGTCGCCAGCAGCTCCCGGAAGGCCAGCGTGGACAGCCGCAGCATCCGGCGGTGGCGGTCGGAGAGTCCCACCGCGGATTCGAGCGCGGGCGCGAGCGGATGCAGGTGCCGCTCATCCACCATCCCCAGGCGCTGCCCGTCCCAGGCGCTGAGGTGGACGGTGGACTCCCGGGTGCGGGTGATGCCCGCACGGACGGCCGCAGCGGTGGCCAGCGCGCTCAGCCCGACCGGCGTCGTCATGCCCACCGCCAGGATATCCACTCGCTGTGTCGTCATCAGTCCGCGACGCCTTCCAGGGAGTCCAGCCGGAAGACGGCCTCCTCCACCTGAAGCACCTTCTTGTCACACGCCAGCGCCCCCCGCCAAAGCATGCAGAAGCGGGACTCCGAGGGCTCCAGCAGCACGGTCTCCAGCCGCATCTCCAGAGGGGAGCTCTTCCCGGCGACGGTGAGCCGCACGTCCAGCCCGCAGCGAGGCAGGGCGAAGCGGTGGACACCTCGAGGTGAGACATTCACCAGGTTCACCGGCTCGCCACCCCGCAGGAAGGACGGCGTCCCCAGTCCCGCCGAGGCGGCCCGGAAGAACTCCGGCTTGAAGTCCACGGGGAAGAAGGGCGCGCGCCGCCGCTGCCACGCTTCATCGTACGTGCCGGCGAAGGACCGCCGGGGCTCCCAGCCGGGCGCGACGAAGCCCGTCCCCATGGGCACAGGCGTATCCGAGATGCTTCCGATGAGTGCCCCCGGGTCCTCCACGTTCGGCAGTGGCTGGCCCACCATCTCCGAGGCGGTACGCTTCCCACGGAAGCCCCGGCCCACCGGATTGCGGGGCTCACCCAGGACACGCCCCTGCTCGGCGTCCACCACGTGGAGGCCACCGAAGGCCCGCTCATAGACGAGCGGCATCTTCACGAAGGGTTCGGGCCTGGAGGGGTTGGGAGACAGCAGCCCTCCCGTCCAGACCCGCTCACCGAAGACCTGGAGGACCTTCTTCAGTGGCCCCACCGAGACGGACACCCCGCACGATGACACGGGCTTGCCCCCGGGCGCATGGGCCTCCCCCACCAGCACCACGTCGGTGCCGGGCTTCAGCAGATGCGCCTCGCTGGCGTACTTGAGGCTGGAGGTCTCCGGCGCGCCCCAGTGTTCGTCGGCGGCCAGGATGGGGCTCTGCTCCTCCGCGACGCGCACCGTGTCCCCTTGCAGCGAGAAGGTGGCCTTCACCACCGCGTACAACGTCTCCACGCCCTTCTCGTCGGGAAAAAGGAAGAGGCCTGGGACAAAGGGCATGTCTCTGAGGACCTGGAGCATGGCGGCGCTATCCCATCAGCCGGTTCCACGGCCGCATGTCGAGTCTGGCGCCAGCGGCGCGGGCCCGCGCGAGCTCCGCGTCCTGGCGCCAGGTGGGGCCTCGGGTGGGCACCCGGTGGGCCCCCCGGCTTCGGATGGCGAGCTCCCGGGCCAGTGCGTGCCGCCGCCGCATGGTGCTGCCCTCCAGCGCTGCCAGCAGTGCCGCCGCATCGAGAGGACGCCCCTCCAGGTAGCGGGTCCCCCGCTGGAAGCGGGAGGCGTGCTGCGTCCACCATTCCCGGATGGCTTGCGCGTCGGGCCGTGGCAGCGCGGCCTCGGGGCCAGGGACCAGGTCGGCGTCGAGGTCTTCCTCCTCGTCGTGAAGGGCGTCCTCCCGCGGCGGCAGGGCGTGGGGGCCGCTCACCACGAGTCCCGTGATGGCGGAGAAGGCCTCGGCCGCCAGGGGCGCGACGGCCGGGTCCTCCATCCACCGAAGTGCGGCCTCGGCCGCGCACGGCTGCCCGGTGAAGCCCAGGGCCCACAGGGCACTCGCGCGCGTCCCGGCGTCTTCGGCCTTCTCCACCAGGCGGGCGGCATCCGCTTCCGCCCCACCCAGCGCCAGCAGCAGCATCGCCTCGCGGGCTGCGTCTGCTTCCGTCCCGACAAGCTCGCGGCAGGTGGCCAGCGCGGGCCGCAGGTGACGCGTCATTCCCGCCTCGACCGCCGCGGCGCGAATCCCCGGGTGCGTGGAGGCGAGGGCCGGCAGCAGCCACTCTGGAAGAATGGGCAGCGCGGGGGCCGCGGCAGCGGCGAGCGCGGCCATCCTCACCTCCGCCACCTCATGGCGGAGCAGCCGTTCGAGCGGCTCCACGGGCACGGCGCTTCGCGAGGTGAGCACTCGCAGCGCGGAGGCGGCCAGCCCGGCGTCGTCCGAGTCCAGCAGGGGAATCAGTCGGGAGTCGAGTCCTGGCGAGGTGCCCAGCTCCAGGGCGCGTTCGAGGGCGGCGCGCAGCTCCGGGGGACCGTCTTTCAGGCGCGCGAGGACCTCCTCCAAGCCCCGTGGGTGTCCCTTCATCAAGGCGAAGGCCGCGGAGGCGATGCGCCCCGGCTCTTCCGATTCGAATGCCGGAACCAGCAGCGGCTCAGCCTCCAGTCCGGCGACGACGAGCCCGTCCAGGTGCGCCATCAGCCGCTCTTCCTGGGCGGCCGCGTCCGGCAGGTCATGCTCGGCGGAGAGCAGCGCCTTCTCCCAGCGCAGCCAGTGGAAGCTGGCTTCGTCCAGGTGCTCCTCGAGGATTTCCTCGATGACCGGCATCGTCAGTTGACCTGGACCGAGCCACCCTTGATGCGGTTGACGCCCTCGGCATGGGTTTCCACATAGGTGCCCTTGATGATGACCTTGCCGTTGCGCCGCAGGGTGATGCTGGCCTTGCCACACTGGATGACGAGCTCGTCACGTGCCTGGATGATCCGTACCCCCTCCTCCTCGGAAGCGGGTTCCCCGGAAGCTTCCTCCTCATCCTCATGGGAGCGCGTGAGGCCCTGGAGCAGGTCGTTCAGTGAGATGACTGGAGCGATGCCGACCACCACGGGGAGCCGGGGGTCGCCATTCTCGAACCTCAGCTCCACGGGCCGGCGGCCCGCGATGGCGGTCCTCAATTCCTCGGGCGACAGCTCCACGGTGGTGCGGGCTTCGAGGGGACCTGCCGTATTGCCCTCGAAGTCGATGATGAGCTGTCCCTGCTCGCGTGCCCGAACAATCCACCCCGTCTGACTTTCCCAGACTCGCTCGGTAACGGACGTGGCCTGCCCGCCCTCTTTCTTCGAAGAACCGTCGGGGGAACTCATGGGATGGACCTCTTCAGGGGAGCGCTTCAGCAGCAGCCCGTGAACCATAGCCGGGGATGGCCACGCGCCGCCCGGAGGCCCCCCTGTCAGCGTCCGAGAGGGCCGTGGGGAGGCTGTCCCATGACCCCCCCGGCTCCCGGCGCGGCTGAAGGGCCACGGGCTGGCGCCCCTCATGTGTCCCCCCACCCGCGCCTGATAGGGGGTCCAACCACGGCCTCCCTCTCAGGGAGTCCCGGGGAGGGCTGGCAGGCGACTTGAAATGGAGGCCCGTGCTGCCGCAGTCTGTCCGCCCGCCTACACGCTCCGGCGGAGTTCCTCCCTACAAGGACGCGCGATGCTTCCCGTCATCCTGGCCGTGCTCCTGTCGCAGGCAGCGCCCGCCGCCGCCCCCAACCCGCGCCAGCAGGGCGTGCCCATTGGCAAGGGCAAGACGCTGCCCACCGTCCGCCTCACCGCGCCTTCGGGCGGGTGGACGGTGGACCGGATGATGCTCGTCGAGGGCACCATCAGCGACACCACCATCGACCCCGTGGTGGTCTCCATCAACGGCGACCGCTACCTCATGCGCACCTACGGCGGTCGCTTCAGCCGCAAGTTCCCCGCCGCCAGCGGGAAGAACATCGTCACGGTGATGGCCACCAACCAGGCCGGCACCGCGCGCACGCAGGCCACCAGCTACGCGCAGATTCCGCCCGTCCCCTTCAAGGTCGTCCTCACCAGCGACACCGACGGCGTCTACACCGACCTGCACATCTACGAGCCCACCGACTCCAGCGAGGCCGGCGACCAGCTCAAGGTGACGGAGATGGCCCACGTGTACTGGGCCGACACCGCCAGCCCCTCCGGCGGCACCTTCTTCCTCAACGAGCAGGGCGGCGACTTCGACCAGCCCGCCTACGGCCCGTACCTCTACATCCACCGCGCGCCGCCCCAGGGCGTGTACCTCGTGGCCACCAACTACTGGCCCAGCGGTGACAAGGCCCACACCGTGGCCACCCTCAACCTGGCGCTCTTCGAGGGCACGCCCAACGAAATCCGCCGCATGGTGCGCATCCCCCTCGCCACGCCCGGCACCACTCGCGTGCTGGCCTGGGTGAACGTGCTCGGCGACGGGCAGGCCGAGGTGTACGTGCCCGCGCAGGACCCCAAGCCCAAGCACGCGGCCTGGCCCACCAACCTCGCCGAGGCCCTCAAGGAGCTCCAGGCCAGCGGCGACAGCGGCGAGGGCGAAGGCGGCTGAAGTCCCCGAGCCCAGACCCCCATGCTCGCCCTGTCCCTGCTCCTGCTGCTCCAGGCGGCCGCGCCCGAGACGCGCGACGTGCCGCCTCGAGCGGCCGTGCTCGCGGCGCCCGCGCCCGAGACGCGCGACGTGCTGCTGCGGCGGCAGGTGGCGCGCGTGGCGCTCGCGCAGGTACACAAGCAGGACAGTGCGTGGCATCCGGGCCAGCGCGACTGCGCGGGCCTCATCCGCTTCGCCTTCCGCATCGCGTACAAGAACGTCGTCCCGGAGCGGCTCGCAACGCCGCTGTGGCGCAATGAGCGCGGCCAGCCCGCCGACTTCGCGGATGCGGAAACCCTGTTGCAACAGAGCTTCACGCCGCTGGGCCGCGACGACGCCGCGCGAGACGCGGTGCGCACCGGCGACGTGCTCGCCTTCCGCCAGGAGCACGACTCCGGCACCGTCTTCCACCTGATGCTGGTGGTGCGCCCGGAGGACCGGGCCCACGCGCCCGCTCGCGTCGTCTACCACCCGGGGGAGAAGGGCGCCGCGGTGCGCACCGGCCTCCTCCAGAACCTGGCCACCGAGGCGCCGCTGGAGTGGCGCCCGGTGCCGAACAACGCCGGCTTCCTCGGCTTCTTCCGCTTCAAGGAGTGGATGCCATGACGTCTCCGTCGAGCCCGCCTCCGGGCACGCCTCCTCCGGCGGCTCCGCCTCCCCGGCAGGGCCCGCCCAAGGCCATGTTGATTGGTCTGCTCACCGCCCTCATCGGCGCCGCCGTCGCGGGGGGCTTCCTGCTGGGCCGCCGTGGAAAGTCAGGCGGTGTCTCGGGGAGCAGCGCGCCGCTCGTCACCGGTGAGCGCCAGGGGCCTCCCAGCGCGGGCGCCGAGGTGGAGGGCATGCCCGACGCCGAGGTCGCCACCATGGAGGTGCCGGGCACCGCCGCGCCCGCCGCCGTCTGGGTGGACGTGCACCACCCCGGCAAGGTGCGCGAGGCCATGGCGGGCAACGCGTGGCTGAAGGAGCAGCTCGGCAAGCCGCTGGGCCAGGGCTTCGTGGGCGGGTGGGCCGCGTTCTTCGGCTCCACCGGCGAGGACCTGAAGGGCGAGTTCAAGGGCGCGGTGCTGGACCTCGTCGCCAACCAGCTCCTGGACGCGCCGTTCCGCGTGGTGTGGTTCGCCGGTGACGCGCGGGCGAGCACGCCGGCCTTCGTCCTTCCCAGCCCGGGCGGCGCCACCACCTCCGCGTTCGACGCGCTGGACCAGGTGGCCAACCGCGGCGGCATGAATGCCGCGAGCTGCCCGGGTGGCACCGCTGGCACGTACGAGATGAAGCGCTGGCTGGTGGCGGAGCAGACGCTGTGGGCGGCGCGCTCGGCGGACCGCATGGTGCTGGCCCGTCACCCGGTGGCGGTGCTCCAGGGCCTGTGCACGGAGCTGCCGAAGCTGGAGGCCGCGGACAACGTCGACGTGGAGCTGGGCTTCGACCCGGACGCGTACGGCCGCGAGGTGCAGCTGCTCACGAGCGTGGTGGGCATCGCCCCGGGCGCGCGGCTCCAGTTCGGCGTGGAGGGCAACAAGCTGGTGGGCCGAGGCATCGCCGGCCAGCTCATGGACGGCCCCGCGCGCCTGGACGCGGCGCCCCTGTCCGATGACCTGCTCAAGCTCGTGCCCGAGGAGACGCCGGTGCTGCTCGCGCTCCACCTCAAGCTGCCGGAGTCGCTGGAGCCCGAGACGCTGAAGGAGTTCTGGCAGGAGGGTGGCGGAAAGGGCGCCACGCGCACGCGCCAGGTGGCGCTGGTGTGGACGCCGCGCGGCGACACGTCACTGCCCCTGGAGATGGCCCTGCTCTGGGGCCGTCCCGAGGACAAGGCCGCGTTGGAGGGGCTGTTCTCCGGCGGCTACAACAAGCTCGTCTCCGGCACGGCCTGCAACCACGTGGTGCTCGCGTCCAACGACGCGGAGCTGGAGCGGCTGAAGAAGGCGTGCGAGGGCAAGACGCCCAACCTGCTCAACGCGGCGGGTCCGGTGGTGGCGGGCCTGCGCGCGCCGACGTCGCTGGCCTTCGGGGTGAATACGGGACGGCTGCTCAGCGGCCTCACCATGGACGGCTTCCTGTCCGAGTCCCGCGTGGGGCGCAACGCGCCGATTCCGAGCGCGGCGCCCCCTGAAATCGAAGCGGCGCGGCGCGACCTGGAGTCGCTGCCGTTCCTGGGCCTGCGCGGCACCGTGCAGGGTGATTCGCTGGTTCCTGGAGGTTTCGGGTCATGAAGACCTTTGCTCGTTTCGTGGCGCTGACCGCGCTGGTGCTGTCCGGCGTGGCCGTGGCCAAGCCGCTCTACATCACCGTCCCGCGCTCCTATGGCAGCCAGGAGCCCGTCGCCGTGGACGTGGCCTTCGAGGACAAGGGCCCCGTGGAGCTGCGGGTCCTCAAGCCGGACAACGTGGACGCCTTCATCCGCGCGCAGGGAGACCTGCGGCGCGCGTACCAGACGCCGCCCACGCTGAACAACCCGGGCCGTGCGCTCAGCCGCGGCCTCAACGCCCTCAATGCGCCGGGCATGTGGCTGCTCGACACGCTCAACCCGTCCTTCCGCGCGGAAGTCGGTGACGTGCTGCCCAAGCCGTCGGACGTGCCGGGCTCGGGCGAGCCGCTGGCCAAGGTGGCGGAGGGGCCGAAGAAGCTCGTCGGTGTGCCCCCGGGCTTCACGGTGGCGCGCAGCCAGTGGCTGAACCTGGACCTGGGCGGCGCCGACCGCGACTTCAACGTCCCCGGCTTCAACACGTCGGACGAGAGCAGCGGCTTCCAGGAGCGCCGCGTGGTGCTCGCGCCGCTGCCGGCCGGCACCTACGTCCTCCAGCTCGTGCAGGGCAAGGTGGAGGGGCAGGTGGTGCTCGTCGTCAGTGACTTGACGGTGCAGCTCAAGCAGACGGATGGCCAGGTGCTGGTGCGCGTTGCCGGCAGGGACCAGAAGCCGCGCTCGGGCGCGCAGGTACAGGTGTACCTGCCCAAGGGCAAGGGCCCGGCGGGGACGACGGACGCCAAGGGCGAAGTGACGCTCGAGGTGGCCGAGCCGCGCATCATCGCCACGGCCTCCGTGGAGGGCGACACGGCGATTGTCGACACGGACTTCTACTCCGCGCTGGCGGTGGCGCCGGACGTGTTCATCTACAGCGACCGGCCCATCTACAAGCCGGGCAACGAGGTGAAGTACCGCGGCCTCGTGCGCCAGCCGGACACGTTCCTCGCGCGCCTCTTCACCCCGAAGAAGCGCGAGGTGTCGGTGAAGCTCGTCTCCCAGGAAGGCCGCGCCATCACCACGCGCGCCCCGGTGGACGAGTTCGGCGCCTTCAGCGGCACGCTCAAGGTTCCGGAGGACCTGGGCACCGGCGTGCTGCGCGTGGAGGCGGAGGTCGACGGCCAGCCGCACCAGGGCGAGGCGCGCGTGCAGGACTACGTGAAGCCCACGTTCTACCTGGAGGTGGACCCGGAGTCGGAGACGGTGGTGCCCGGGCAGACGCTGCGCGTGAAGGTGCGCGCGCGCCGCTACGCGGGTGGCACGCCCGACGGTGCGAAGTACGAGGTGTTCCTCTACCGAAGCCTGCTGGACGCACCCGCGTGGGTGGATGACGCCGGCAAGGGCGGTGGGGGCAGCGCGGTGACGTACGGCTCGTCCTCCAGCACGGAAGGCAAGCTGAGCGTCCCCGAGCGGCTCTACTCCTCCGTGGCCGCGCGCGACGCCACCGAAGACCCGTGGTCCAGCGCGAGCGCGTTCGACGCGAACGGCGAGGCGGAAATCGAAGTGGCCGTGCCGGCGCTGGCGGCGGGCGAGGAGCGGATTCCGTACCGGTACTCGCTGACCATCCGCGCGCGCGACGACCAGGAGACCTTCGCCAACTCCACCACCGCCTTCTTCCTGTCGAAGGTGGAGGTGATGGGTGTGGCGCGGTACTCGGACCCGGTGGTGGCCAAGGGCGGCGAGGCGACGCTGTCGGTGCGCGCCACCACGCTGTCCGGCAAGCCCTACGGCGTCACGCAGGGCGAGGTGGAGTTCGTCTCACGCAAGGCGGACGGCGAGGAGAAGAGCCTGGGCAAGCGCTCGTTCACCACGGCGGCGGACGGCACGCATCGCGAGAAGGTGCCCACCTCGGACGTGGGCGCGGTGGTGGCGCGCGTGGTGGTGAAGGACAAGAAGGGCGAGACGTGGGAGGGCGAGGAGTCGCTGCTCGTCATCGGCGCGGCGGACGAGCCGGTGGCGCAGGTGCCCAACCTCACGCTGGCGTCGCTGTCCGGCTCGCTGGAGCCGGGCGACACCGCGCGGCTGGTGGCGCTGATGCCGGACGGCTGGGGCCCCGGCGGCCGTGACGCGGGCCCGGTGTGGGTGACGCTGACGGGCGCCAGCCTCTATGCCACGCAGGTGGTGGAGCTGACCGGCCGCACGCTGGTGCACAGCTTCAACGTGGAGAAGCGCTTCGGCAGCGCGGTGTACGCGTCCGTCGCGTACCCCACTGCGACGGGCCGCTGGGAGGAGCGCACGGTGGCGTTCCGCATCGTCCCGCGCGAGCGCACCCTCACGGTGGAGGTGCAGCCCCGCCGCGCGGAGGCCGCGCCGCTGACGGAGCAGACGCTGGACGTGCGCGTGGTGGACCACGAGGGCCACGGCGTGGTGGCGCAGGTGTCCGTGGGCGTGGTGGACAAGGCCGTCTACGCCATCCAGAGCGAGTTCCGCCCCAAGGTGCTCGACTTCTTCTACCCGCCCGCGCGCAACAACGTGTCCAACTTCTTCTCGTCGGAGTTCCAGGGCTACGGCTACGGCGAGGAGCTGGCGCGGAAGATGGCGGGCCTGCCCGACCATGCCTTCGCGTCCATCAAGCCCCCCACCCGCAACGCGAAGGACCTGGAGAAGGACACCGCGCACTGGGACCCGGGTGTGGTGACGGACCGCGACGGCCGCGCGACGGTGCGCTTCACGCTGCCCTCCAACCAGACGCTGTGGGTGGTGACGGCGGTGGCGGCGGACACGTCCGGCCGCTTCGGCGAGAGCACCTCCGAGTTCGCCACGCGTGGCGGCCTCAACCTCTACGCCGCGCTGCCGCAGTTCCTGCGTGAGGGCGACGAGGCGCTCGCCTCGGTGCGCCTGTCCGCGGGCGAGAAGTCGCAGGGCAGCCAGTTGCTGGACGTGAAGCTGGCGTCGCTGGGCTCGCTGAAGGCGGACCAGTCGCAGCACAAGGTGGAGCTGGCCAAGGGCGGCGAGCAGGTGGTTCCGGTGACGCTGAAGGCCACCAGCACGGGCTCCGCGCAGCTCGCGGTGGACGTGACGGGCGGCAAGGACCCGCTCAAGGACCGCAAGCTCTTCCAGGTGGAGCCAGCTGCCGTCGAGGACACCGTGAAGGTGAGCGCCTGGGGCGGCGGCGCGCTGGAGGTGCCCGCGGCGAAGGAGGCGACGCTGGCGAGCGTGGAGTTGGTGCTCCAGCCGTCCATCGTCGACGCGGCGCTCTCGAACGTGCGCGAGCTGTTGACGTACCCGTACGGCTGCCTGGAGCAGCTCGTGTCCACCACCGTGCCGAACGTGGCGGTGTACCAGGTGCTCCAGCAGGCGGGCGCGCTGGCGAAGCTGGACACGGACACGCAGGCGCTGCTGGCCGAGGCGCGCAGCCGCTCGGTGCAGGGCACCGCGCGCATCCTCAACCTCTCCGTGAAGGGCGGCGGCTTCACCTGGTTCGGCGGCTACGACACGCCGAGCCTGCCGCTGACGCTCATTGCCCTGGACGGCCTGGCCTACGCGGCGGAAGCCGGTCTGGTGGACCGCAATGACCCGCGCATCATCGACAGCTCGCGCTGGCTGGAGGCGCAGGAGGGGCTGCCGCCCGAGTACGAGGCCACCCGTGCCTACGTGCTGGCGCGGCTGGAGGGCCCGAAGCAGGCCGCTCGCGTGCGTGCGCTGGTGGAGGGCTCGGAGGGTGGAGACCTGTACCCGCTGGCGCTGGCGGTGCTGGCCGCGGAGAAGGCGGGCATCATGAAGGAGCCCGCGCTCCAGGCGCGCATCAACTCGCTGGTGTCGAAGAGCGCGCAGGGCTTCGCCACGCTGGCCGCGTACAAGCCGGGCCAGGAGATGGAGATGAACGAGGCGTTCTTCCGCTTCCCGCTGCGGCGCGTGGGCATGACGGCCATCGCCGCGCACGCCGCGTCGTTCGGCACGCTGGACATCACCCGTACCCGCCGCCGCATCCTCGAGATGCTGTCCGAGCCGGACCTGTCCACCTTCGACCGGAGCACCGCGCTGCTGCACTCGTTGTGGCTGCTGGAGCGTGACGCGAAGGCCTTCCGTGGCATGCAGCCGCCAGAGGTGAAGGGCGCGAAGGACGTGAAGTTCTCACCGCGCGGCATGGGCCTGGTGGCGGTGCTGGCGCCGGGCACGCGCTCGGTGGACGTGGGCGGCTTCGACGGTGTGGCCACCCTGCAGGCCACCGCGCTCACCCCGCTGGCGGCGGTGCAGCCGAAGGCGGAGGGCATGTCCATCCAGCGCGGCTACTACGTGCTGCGCGAGGGCGGGAAGGTGAAGCTCGCCCCCGGTGACACCGTGTCCCAGGGTGAAGAGGTCTACGTGGAGCTGACGATGGACGCGCGCGGGGAGAACCGCGTGCGCTCTGCGTACTACGTGGTGGAGGACGCGGTGCCGGCGGGCTTCGTCCCCTTGCAGGAGGACAAGGCCTTCCGTGGTCCGCCGCACTCGCTGCCCCTGGTGCCCGAGGCGCTCCGCCGCCGCGTGCTGAACCCGGAGCGCGCCACCTTCTTCTTCGAGGAGCCGGCGTGGTGGAGCAACAGCCCGCGCACGGTAGGCTACGTGATGCGTGCGCAGTTCCCTGGCACGTTCTCCGCGCCGCCCGCGAGCATCGAGGACATGTACGCCGCCAGCATCCACGGGCGGACGGCCGCGGACTCGCTGAAGGTGGTGCCCTCGAAGAAGGGCACGGGCGACCTGTAGCCCATGGTGTGGGTCGCCACGGTGGCCGCGCTGCTGGCGGCCACCCCCACCTTCGTCACCCGCGGTGACGTGACGCCCGAGGCGGAGCTGCGCCGCGAGGCGGAGTCCTCCTGGAAGGCGCTGGAGGCCCGCTACGTGGCGGAGGTGGGCGGGGCTCCGGCGAAGGCGCCGGGCACCGTCCTCCTGGAGCGTGGCGCGGCCCTGGCCCCCGAGCGCAACGCGCAGGGCCGGCCGGGCCGCGTGGAGTTGCGGCAGAACATGCCGGGCATCCTCGACGAGCGGCTGCGCGTGGCGCTGCGGCATGAACTGGCGCACCAGTTCCTCTGGTGGGCCTGTCCCCAGTCCAGCGAGGACCGGTTGTTCCACGAGGCCTTCGCCGTCGCGGTGAGCGGCGAGCTGGCCGCGTGGAGGGATGCGCCCTACCAGTCGCTGTCGCGCGCGGCGTCGGAGGTGGCCTCGGCTCCGGCGGTGGACACGCCGCGCGCGCGGCGGGCACTGGCGCGGCTCTTGAGTGAGACGGTGGGCTTTCCCGGTGCGCTGTCCCGGCGGCTGCGGAAGTGCCAGGACGGGGCGCGTTGGGTGGTGCCGCTGTCCATCGACGAACTGGCGGAGGTGGAGGTGCGCGCGGCCGGGCCCGCCACGGTGGTGCTGAGCCGCCACTCGGGTGAGGTGTTGTTGTCGGAGGGCGACGTGCGGCGTGCGCTGCCATATGGCTCCACGCTGAAGCCCTTCCTCTACGCGGCGGGCGCGGAGCACCCGGTGCTGGCGCCGCGCGCGGGCGTGCAGGAGTGGGCGTGCGGGCCGAACCTGCCCGCGAAGGTGGATGGGGGCACCGCGCTGCTTCGCTCGTGCAATGGGTACTTCATGGACTGGGAGGCGAAGGGCACGGCGCCCAAAGCCTTCGGTGCGTGGGGCCCGGTGCTGGGCGCTGTGGGGCTGACGGGGACGCCGGCGGACATGGCGGATGCGATTGGGTTGCGCTCCACGCTGGCGCTGTCGCCGTGGGGCATGGCGCAGGCGTACCGGTTGCTGGCGGAGGCGCGGCCGGACGTGCTGGCGCTGCTGACGGACAACGCCGCGCGCGGCACGCTGTCGGAGTTGCCCGCGTCGAAGGCGCTGACCGGTGTGGCCACGAAGACGGGGACCGTGCGCGACGCCGCGAGCCGGCCGCAGTTCGGCTGGATTGCCGCCGTGGACGCGGACCTGGTGGTGGTGGCGGTGCGGCCGGGGAAGATGCCGCGCCACTTCGCGCAGGAGATTCCCGAAGTCCTCTTCCGTGCGCGCCGGCAGGCGGGGCTGGAGGCCGCGCGCGTGCAGGTGCTGGGACTGGTGCCCGCGAGGGACGTGGAGGCGCAGTGCCCCGGTGCGGGCTTCGCTCTGGACGGCGGCACACCCCGCGCCGCGTCGGCGGAGTGGACGCGGCTGGAGGGGCTCACTACGCGCGGAGCGGCGGTGTGTCTGGGAATGCCCTGGCGCGTACGCTTCCCCAACGGGCCCACGCAGGGGCGGGACTACGCCGGAGTCTTCACCTGGTCGACGCCGCCGCCATACCGGCCGCCTCCGGGCGTGCCCACGTCACCGAGCGCGCTGAAGGCACGGCGTGGCTCCGACTTCGTCTTCCGCACCACGCGCCTGCAGTACACGGCGGGCGTGGTGGCGGCGGAGGACGTGACGCTCAAGGGAGAGGCGCGCGTGGCGCTGGCGCGGGTGATTGCGCACAACGAGCGGCACAGCCGTCACGCTGGACGCCCCGTCTGCGATACCACGCACTGTCAGGCCTTCCGAGGCACCGTGCGCGTGCAGCGCGACGAAGCAAAGGCGCTGGGGCTGTCGCCGCTGAAGTGGGACGAGTGGCTGCTCTTCTCGCAGGGCGGGCAGGAGCCGTGGAAGGAAGTGCGTCCGCGCGCGGACGTGGAGGGGCTGGTGGGCCGCTCGCTGGTGTCGCTGCGCTTCGAGAAGGGGCGCGCGCTGTTCATCCTCACGAAGACGGAGGGCGACTCGACGTTCGAGTCCGCGGGCTCTCTGCCCTGTGACTTGTTGCGTTCCGGGCTGAAGCTCCCGTCGTGCCCACGCACCGCCTCGTTCGACGGTGCGGGCATCATCTTCGAGGGACGCGGGCGGGGCCACGGAGAGGGGCTGGATGTGGAGGCCGCGAAGGAGAGCAGGCTCGGCAGCGACGCGATTCTCCAGGAGGCCTACGGCCGCGAGCGCCCGGTGCCGAAGGACGACAGCGGGAGCTGAGCGCCGGACGGGGACACATTCCCGCCCGGCGCCGAGAGCCGACTACTTCTCCTGGACGATGGACTCACCGACGATGTTGAAGCCGCTCGCGGCGGCCTTCACGTCGATGCCCGAGAAGCTGGTGTACGGGTAGGCGCCGTCAGCGATCTCCTCGATGAACTCGATGTAGTCGCCGCTGATCTTCTTGCCGTTCGCGTCGATGGAGAACGCTCCCGGCGCGCCGCGGAAGGTCCACATGCAGGCGCCCGTGGTGATGGGGTCCAGCGCGCTGATGGCGTTGTGGTTCTTGAAGCCGATGTCGATGCGCGTGAGGCCGATGTGGAGGTTGTACCACCAGCCGCCGACCGAGTAGTCGATCTGGTAGTGCTGCCCCAGCACGAGCCGGCCGTTCTGGTACACGTTCATCCGGTACGCCGAGCCGCCCGGCGAGCCCGTGAACGAGGGCGCGAAGAAGACCTGGTCCTGCGTAGCGCCAATCCCGACGCGAATCGAGCTGACCACCTGGGCGCCATCCCGCGCCGCCAGCGTCAGGCCCTGCCCCTTCGCGCCGACGCCGCCGAGGTCGGCCGTCAGGTTCCAGCTCGTCGCCTTCGAGAACTCGCTGGAGAAGCCGTCCGACTTCACGTCCGCCAGCCCGGAGACCGCGATGCCCTTCGAGTCGCGCTTCAGTGACGCGCCACCCGTCGCGCAGTTCTTGATGCCCCCGAAGCCTTCGATGCACTGCTGCTCGGCCTTCGCTTCCTGCGTCGCAAGCGAATCATCGGCGGGCATCTGCTCCTCGCCCTGGCAACCCGCTGCGGTCAGGCTGAAGAACGCTGCTGCCAGGATGCGGCCCGTCATCTTGCTGGTCATGGATGAACCTCTCTCGTTGGGGGGACGACTGCATGCCGGGTCTGCTGAAGACCCGCCGCGCGCGAATGCACCCTCCGAGCCATGTCCGCCGCGATGCGTCGCTCCCTCTGGAGTCCCCGTGAGAACCCCATGCCGAGTAGCGCGGCCTGTCACAGCTTCACGCCATTCGTAACCCTCCGCGCCACAATTCCAGGCACACGCAGAGTGAATCACTCTTCACATTGCACGAGCCCTGCCAGGGCGCCGGAAACACAACAGGCCCGGGCGCCTCTTCGGCATCCCGGGCCTGCGGTCATGACGGGGACTGCGCGCTACGGGTTTAGTAGCGGTAGTGGTCCGGCTTGAACGGGCCCTCGACGGGCACGCCGATGTACGAGGCCTGCTCCGGGGAGAGCTTGGTCAGCTTCACGCCGAGCTTCTCGAGGTGCAGCCGCGCCACCTCCTCGTCGAGCTTCTTGGGCAGCGTGTAGACCTTCTTCTCGTAGGTCTTGAGATTCGTCGCCAGCTCCAGCTGCGCGAGGCACTGGTTGGTGAAGCTGGTGGACATCACGAAGCTGGGGTGGCCGGTGGCGCAGCCCAGGTTGAACAGGCGGCCCTCGGCGAGGATGAGGACGCTGTTGCCCTTGGGGAAGGTCCACATGTCGTACTGCGCCTTGATGTTGGTGTGCTTGATGCCCGCCACCTTCTTCAGGCCGGCCATGTCGATTTCGTTATCGAAGTGGCCGATGTTCGCGACGATGGCCTTGTCCTTCATCTTCGACATGTGCTCCGCGGTGACGATGTCGCGGTTGCCCGTCGCGGTGATGAAGATGTCCGCCTTGCCGACCCAGTTCTCAATCGTGTCGACCTGGTAGCCCTCCATCGCGGCCTGCAGGGCGCAGATGGGGTCGATTTCCGCGACGATGACGCGGCAGCCCTGGCCCTTGAACGCCTGGGCACAGCCCTTGCCCACGTCGCCGTAGCCGAAGACGAAGGCCACCTTGCCGGACAGCATCACGTCCGTGGCGCGGTTGAGGCCGTCCACCAGCGAGTGACGGCAGCCGTAGAGGTTGTCGAACTTGCTCTTGGTGACGCTGTCGTTGACGTTGATGGCGGGGAACAGCAGCGTGCCGGCCTTCTGCATCTCGTACAGGCGGTGCACGCCGGTGGTGGTCTCCTCGCTCACGCCACGCACCGCGGGGGCCACGCGCTGCCACAGCTTCGCGTCGCGCTTCTGCAGGTCCTTGAGCAGCGCGATGATGAAGCCCCACTCCTCGGGCTCGGTGGCGGCGTTGAAGTCGGGAACCTTGCCGGCCTTCTCGAACTCCAGGCCCTTGTGCAAGAGCAGCGTGGCGTCACCGCCGTCGTCGACAATCTGGTCCGGGCCGGAGCCGTCGGGCCAGATGAGCGCCTGCTCCGTGCACCACCAGTACTCCTCCAGATTCTCCCCCTTCCAGGCGAACACGGGCGTGCCCTTGGGGTTCTCCACGGTGCCGCCCGTCTCGGGACGGCCCACCACCACGGCGGCGGCCGCGTGGTCCTGGGTGGAGAAGATGTTGCACGAGCACCAGCGCACGTCGGCGCCCATGATGGACAGCGTCTCGATGAGGACCGCCGTCTGCACCGTCATGTGCAGCGAGCCCATGACCTTGAGGCCCTTGAGGGGCTTCGTCTGGCCGTAGCGGGCGCGCAGCGCCATGAGGCCGGGCATCTCGTCCTCGGCCAGCATGATTTCCTTGCGGCCCCACTCGGCCAGGCTCAGGTCCGCAACCTTGAAGGCCGGGCGGGCCGTGTCCGTCTTCGTCTTCAGCGCAGTGCTCATCGTCGACTCCATGAGAGGGCTACGGGTTCAAAGGGTGCTGCTTCACTTCCTGCGGACCGCCACGGCGGACAGCAGCGCGGGCCCTTTTGCAGCGGGGTCCGCGGGGAGGGGGTGGATGCGGACGTCGGTGAAGCCCGCGTCCGTGAGCCAGCCGGTGAGCTGCTCCGGCTCGAAGCCCAGCCAGACGTGTCCCATCTGTTGCTGATACTCGCGGCGCTCGTGCCGCTGCATGTCGATGAGCAGGATGCGGCCGCCCGGCACCAGCGCGCGCGCGGCCTCCGCCAGCACGGCCGGCGGCTCCGCCACGTGGTGCAGCACCAGGTGCAGCATCGCCACGTCCAGCGTGCCGTCATCCACGGGGAGCGCGTGCAAGTCCCCCCGGTGCAATTCCACGTTGGCCACGCCGCCCAGCCGCGTCTTCGCCGCCTTGAACATGGCGGCGGAGGACTCGACGGCGACGATTCTGCGCACGTACGGCGACAGCATCTCCGACGTCTGGCCGGTGCCGCAGCCCAGGTCGCCCACGCGCCACGTCGGGTCGAGGAGCGCGAGGAGGCCGAGCACGTCGAAGCGCTCTCCGAACAGCTCGCGGCGCAGCTTGTCCCAGCGGCCCGCGGCGCTGGAGAAGAAGGCCTGGCTGCGGCTCTGCCGCTCGGCGAGCACGGGGGCGAGTCGCTGGTCGTCCTGCTCGGCGGCGAGCGCCTGGGACATCTGCTCGCGCGTCAGCGTCCACAGCCGCTTCGCCGCGGGAGGCAGTCCGTCCGCCACGTGGTACAGCCGGCTGGTGCCCTCCGGGCGCCATTCCACCCAGCCGTCATCCGCGAGCACCTTGAGGTGCCGGCTCACCGTGGACTGGGGGAGCTGGAGCACCGCGCACAGCTCCACCACCGTCAGCTCGTGCCGCTCCACCAGGCGCAGCAGGCGCACGCGGGTGGGGTCGGCCAGTGACGTCATCCAGCCCAATATGGCGGGGGCGGCGGCGCTCATGGGCGGTGGAGACTCAATCCGTTCATCCGGATGGAGTATTCATTCAGGGCCCGTGTCCGGTCAAGGAGAACGTGGTCCTGGTGGGTCCTTGTGGGGACACGGGACGGAGGCGGCTGCTTCCTTCCGAGCAGGAGGGCGGGCGGACGGACTCCCGGTCCGCGTGTCCCGTGGGGAGGCCCGGACAGGCTGCGTGCTTTTGCGGTTCCTCCACATGGGGGGCCACCTTCGGGCATGGCTTCGTCTGGAGGTAGACATGGCTGGAGTGCGTAGCGGCGTTGGCGCGGCGGGTCTCACGGCCGCACTGGTGGTCGGTCTGCTGGTCGGGTGTTCGGCCCACGCGGAGGACTCGGAGAAGCATGAGCGCCGCATCGGCGAGGCCGCGGCGGACCGCGAGGAGTACGTGGGCGAGCTCGTCGTCTTCGACGCGAAGCAGATTGCCCTCGGCGAGTTGGCGCTCGAGCAGTCGAAGGATCCGCAGGTCCGCGAGTTCGCGAAGAAGCTGGTGGCGGACCATCGCAAGCACCTGAAGGACCTGGAGGCCTGGGCGGAGCAGAAGCGCATCGAGGTGGCCGCGGTGGACCTGTCCACCCAGTCCGAGCAGGGCACGGGCGGCTCCGGGAGCGCGGGCGTCCAGGAGGGCTACGAGGAGCGCATGGTCGGCGTGGACAAGCGGCTCGACGAGGCCATTGTCGACGCGAAGGAGGACCTGAAGGAGCTCCGGGAGAAGGAGAGCGGGGACTTCGACAAGGCCTTCCTCTCGCGCGTCGTCGATGACCAGAAGGACGGAAAGGACCTGGTGGGCGACGGGCTGGACACCTACCGCGCCGATGCCTCCTTCGGCCTCCTGCTCAACCACACGTACAACCAGATCGATCAGACGCTGGAGCGTGGGAAGCAGGTCGAGAAGGTCGTCGACTGACATGGCGCGGACCGTTCCGCACCGTCTTGGGCGGTGCGGGTGGACGGCCCACGGGGAGGGGTTCTTGCAACTCGATTGAGCGGACTGTTACGACGGCGGCTCCCCAGCCCTCTCACGTGGAGACCGTCATGCGCCGCTCGTCGTGGTCCCTTGCCGCCCTGTCGCTCACCACGGTGCTGCTCGCCACCGGCTGTACCTTCTCCGTCGCCGCGGGTGACCCCCGGCCGAACATCGACCTGCCCGAGAGCCAGGCCTCGCTGGCGCTGGAGATGGACCCGAGCGTCCGCGACGTGTTCCACGTCCCCAGCCGCAGTGGCGTCGCTCCCACCAACGTGGAGGCGTGGCGGACCACCCTGGAGCGTGGCTTCAAGAACGGCTTCCGCTCGGCGTTCAAGACCGACGGTGGGAAGGACCTCGTGCTGCACATTGTCGAGGCGGAGCTGGAACTGGTCCCCGCGGAGGTGCAGGACAACGGTGGCGTGGTCTCCACCGAGGCGCAGGTCCGCTACAAGGCCCGGCTGGTGGACGCGCAGGGCAATGTGGTCCGGCGCTCCACGGGGACGGTGTCCTCCAAGCGCTCCACCTCGCGGCCGAAGGAGACCACGCTCATCGCCGAGAGCGCCGTGGAGACCATGTACGAGAAGATTGCCCAGGACATCTTCTCCAACGCCACGGCGTCTGACCTGGTGAAGTAGGCGTCGTCCGCCGCCGCGCCCCGCCTGGCTTTCCGGTGCGGCGCGGGGCGAGAGCGATTCACGGTGGGTGTGCGCTCACATTGACCTTGCACTCGGGCCCTGGCCCAGAATGCGAGGCATGACTTCACCCACCGTCCATCCCGCGCAGCAGATTGTCGATATCGGCTTTGGCTTCATCCTCTCTGGAGCGCTGTCAGCCGCGACGGAGCTGGGGGTGGCCGACCGCCTCGTGCAGGGCCCTCGGAGTGCCGCCTCGCTCGCGGAGGAATTGGGCGCGGATGCGCAGTCGCTGTACCGCGTGCTCCGCCTGCTCGCGAGCGCGGGCGTGTTCACCGAGGATGAGACCGGCCGCTTCGCGCTGACGCCCGCCGCGGAGTATCTGCGCTCGGATGTGCCGGGCTCGCTGCGCAGCGCGGTCCTGATGCTGACCCAGCGCATCTTCTGGGCGCCCACCGGCGAGCTCACCGAGACGGTGCGCACGGGGAAGAACCCGTTCGACCGCATCTTCGGCAAGCCCTTCTTCGACTACCTCGCGAGCGACGCCACGCAGGGGGCCGTCTTCCACCGGGGCATGTCCAGTCTCTCCGACCTGGAGAACGGCGCCATCGCCGGGGCCTACGACTTCACGCCGCTCCAGCGTGTGGTGGACGTGGGCGGTGGACACGGCGGCTTCCTCATCGAGGTGCTCAAGGCCGCACCCGGGGTTCGCGGCGTGCTGTTCGACCACCGCCATGTCCTCGCCGAGGCGCGCATCGCGCAGGCCGGCTTCGGGGAGCGGTGCGAACTGGCGGAAGGGGACTTCTTCGAGTCGGTGCCCTCGGGCGCGGATGCGTACGTGCTCAAGCGCATCCTCCACGACTGGAGCGACGAGGTCTGCGTCCGCATCCTCCGCAACTGCCGCGCGGCCATGGCTCCGAACGGGCGTGTGCTGGTGGTGGACACCGTGATTCCGCGTGGCAACGGGCCGCACGGAGGCAAGGTGCTGGACGTGATGATGATGGCGTCGCTGCCGGGGCGTGAGCGCACGGAGGAGGAGTTCGGGAAGCTGTTCGCCCAGGCGGGGCTGCGGCTGTCTCGCGTCATCCACACGCCAGCCGCGCTCAGCATCACCGAGGCCGTGGCGGCCTGAGTGTGTACGGCGCTGGTCGCCGTGCTTCCGGGCGGGTTGACGTGGCTCTCGGTGGCGCCTAATCCCGTGGGCATGCGGACCGCTGCGTGGCTGCTGCCGGCGTACCTGTTGGGGGTGCTGTGCGCGTGCACGGCGCCCACGCCGAAGGTGCCTCCCGTGACTCCCTCCGAGGGCGCCACCTCCGTGGGCCCCTTCGTTCCCGAGGCCCGGGCCCTCTTCGAGGGCTGCACGTCCATGCCCGAGAGCGCCGACTCGCGCACGTACCTCTGTGGCGACGTGGCGGTGTGGATGGCCGAGGCGAAGAGCGGGAGCCTCGCCGATATGTTCACCCGGACCCGGAAGCGCGTCACGGGGCGCTATGGGAAGGACGTGGTGGAGGTGAAGGGGGAGTTGCCGCTCGCGGGAAGCTCATGGCCCTCCAGTCGCTTCGCCGCGTGCTCGCGTGCGGACGGAGGCACCGACGTCGAGGGGGACTGCCGCGCCGGGGGCTACGCCACGGCCGTCACCGCGACGGGCGGGCGACTGCGCGGGCTCGGGTGCGTCGCGCGGGGCAATGCGCGGCCCCTGCTGGCGCGCTGCCTGGAGTTGCTCGAGTCCGTCGCGTCCCATGGCAATCCCGAGGGCGACGTGCTGGACCCGGACGCGCTGGTGCTCCCGCCGCGCCTGCCGTGGCGCACGCTGGCCACGCCGCGGGGCTGTCAGCTCACCATGTCCACCACCCGCGCGGGGCGCATCCGCTGCGGGGATGCGTCCTTCGACTGGAACGTCTACCGGCCCGCGCGGAAGAATGTGACGGCGCGCTGGAGGAGCCAGGGCGTGGCGGAGCTGGCGGAGGCGCTGCCGGGCGCCGGGCCCGTGGAGGAGGTGCCGTGCCGTCTGGAGAACCAGCCCACGCGCTGCGCGCGCTTCACCGCCCCCACCGAGCACGGCCTGCTGGTGGTGTGGGCCGCCGCGGTGGAGTGGGAGGACCGCGCCCTCTTCGCCTCGTGCATCTTCCCGTCTTCCGAAGCCCCGTTCCCCGCCGCCTGCAACGGCGCCTTCTCGCTGCCCTGACTCCGGGTCCTTCGTGTACGAACTGCAGGACGTCTCCAAGCGCTTCGGTTCCACCCTGGCGCTGCACCCACTGAGCCTGCGCCTGCCCACCGGACGCACCACGGTGCTGCTCGGCCCGAGCGGCTGCGGCAAGTCCACGCTGGTGCGGCTGCTCAATGGCCTGCTGCATCCGGACACGGGCCGCGTGCTGTTCGACGGGAAGCCGCTGCCCTTGGAGGGAGATGCTCTGCTGGCCGTGCGTCACCGCGTCGGGTACGCGCTCCAGGGCGGCGGGCTCTTCCCGCACCTGACGGGCGAGGAGAACGTCACCCTCATGGCGCGGCACCTGCGCTGGGCCGGGGCACGCACCCGCGAGCGACTGGAGGCGCTGGTGGAGTTGACGCGCTTCCCGGCGGATGCGCTGGCCCGGTATCCCGCGCAGCTTTCCGGGGGACAGCGGCAGCGCGTGGCACTGATGCGCGCGCTCATGCTGGACCCGGATGTGTTGCTGCTGGATGAACCGCTGGGCGCGTTGGACCCGTTGGTGCGTCACGAGCTGCAAGGCGATTTGCGCGCCATCTTCGCGCGCCTGCGCAAGACGGTGGTGCTGGTGACGCATGACCTGGCGGAGGCGGGCTTCCTCGGAGACGACATCCTCCTCATGCGCGACGGACGCGTGGTGCAGCAGGGCGGACTCGCGGACCTGGAGGCGCGGCCGGCGGACCCGTTCGTCACCCGCTTCATCCAGGCGCAGCGGCCCCTGCCTGGCGGAGGGGCGGCGGCGTGAGGATTTCTTTTGTTGCAGTGCTGATGCTGTTGCTCTCCGCATGCGGCGCGGCCCCATCGCCTTCCGCTGACGACGAGCCCCGCGTGCGCGTGGGCTCCAAGAAGTTCACCGAGTCCGTCATCCTCGGGGAGATGGTGACGCAGCTCGCGAGGAGCACGGGCACGCGAGCGGAGCACCGGCGCGAGCTGGGCGGCACCACCGTGCTCTGGGAGGCCCTGCGCCGGGGCGAGCTGGACATCTACCCCGAGTACACCGGCACGCTCCGTCAGGAGTTGCTGTCCGACCGCAACCTGCAGGACGACGGCGCCCTGCGAACGGCCCTCAACGCGGAGGGCCTGCGCCTGAGCGCGCCCCTGGGCTTCAACAACACCTACGCCCTCGGCATGAAGGAGGCCGAGGCCGAGCGCCTGGGCCTTCGCCGCATCTCCGACCTGCGCGCGCACCCCGAGCTGCGCTTCGGCTTCAGCAACGAGTTCATGGACCGCGCCGACGGTTGGCCCGCCCTGAGGGACCGGTATCAGCTTCCGCAGAAGGACGTGCGGGGGCTGGACCACGACCTCGCGTATCGCGGGCTGGAGAGCGGGGCCATTCAAGTCACCGACCTCTACTCCACCGACGCCGAAATCGCGGCGTATGGGCTGCGCGTGCTGGAGGACGACCTGCACCACTTCCCCGCGTACGACGCCGTGCTGCTCTACCGCGCCGACGTGGAGTCCCGCGCCCCGGAGGCGCTCGCCGCGATGCTCCGCCTGTCGGGGCGCCTGTCCGAGTCGGAGATGGTGAAGCTCAATGCCCGCGCCCGCCTGGAGCGCGTGCCCGAGGCCCAGGTGGCCTCCGACTTCCTCGCGAGCGCGCTCGGCATCAGCTCCGAGGTCCACGGCGAGGGCCTCTCCACGCGCGTCTGGCGCCGCACCCGCGAGCACCTGTTCCTCGTGGGCGTGTCGCTGCTCGCGGCCATCGCGCTCGCGGTGCCGCTGGGGGTGCTGGCCGCTCGCAGGCCCCGGCTGGGGCAGGGCGTGCTGGGACTGGCCGGCATCATCCAGACGGTGCCCTCGCTGGCGCTGCTGGTGGTGATGATTCCGCTGCTGGGCATCGGCTCGCGGCCGGCCATCGCCGCGCTGTTCCTCTACAGCCTGCTGCCCATCGTCCGGAACACGGCGGCCGGGCTCGCGGGCATTCCGCTCGAAGTTCGCGAGTCCGCGGAGGCGCTCGGCCTGCCTTCGCTCGCGAGGCTGTGGCGAATCGAGCTGCCCATGGCCGCGCCGTCCATCCTCGCCGGCATCCAGACGGCCGCCGTCATCAACGTGGGCACCGCCACGCTGGGCGCGCTCGTTGGCGCGGGCGGCTACGGCCAGCCCATCCTCACCGGTATCCGGCTCGACGACGTGGGGCTCATCCTCGAAGGCGCCGTGCCCGCCGCCGCGCTGGCGCTGCTCGCCAGCGGCCTGTTCGAAATCATCGAGCGCGCGGTGGTGCCGGAGGGACTGCGCCTGCGAGCGGAGTCGGAGACTCGCTGAGCCCTACACCGGCTCGGCGCGGGAAGCGGACCGGGGTACGGGCACGGCCCTTGGCGCATCCGAGGCCAGCCCCGCCGCGCACAGCCGCACCAGCGCCATCCACACCAGGTCCGCGAGCAGCAGGTGCACCAACTGCATCCACACCGGCGCCAGCAGCACCAGGTTGACGACGCCCGCGCACAACTGCGCCGCGTACACGATGACGATGGCCGTGGACGCCCGCCGCACCTCCGCCGAGGGCCGCAGCCTCGCCACCCACCGCGACAGCAGCATCACCAGCGCGCCCAGGCCCACCGCCAGCACCGGGTGCAGCACGCGCAGCCGGACGAGCCCGTGCGCTGTCTCGGAAACGTCCTGGCTCAGCCCGTGCGCCAGGCTCTCCGCGGGGAACAGCGTGTCGCCGAGCGCCGCCACCGCGCCACTCACGCCCAGCAGCAGCAACCCCGCCACGCTCGTGCCCAGCAGCAGCCCCACCAGCCCCTGGCCGCGCAGTGCCAGCGGCGCGCGCCCGCGCGAGAACCACACCACCAGAGTCTGCGCGCCCACCAGGAGGAACGTGTTCACCAGGTGCACGCCCATCCACAGCGCGCGGCCCACCGACGCGTCGTCCGCCACGTACTTGAGGAGGACGATGCCCGCGCCCACCAGCGCCTCGGTCACCATGAACACGAGCGCCCACACCGCCGCGCGCCGCGCCGGGTGCCCCTTCATGTGGGCCCGTACGCCCCACACGCACATCGCCACCGCGAGCACCATGGCCAGGCCGCTCGTCAGCCGGTGCGTGTACTCGATGAGGGTGGCCACCGTCGGCGCGCGCGGGACGACCTCCCCGTTGCACACCGGCCAGTGCGCTCCACAGCCCGCGCCCGAGCCGGTGGCCCGGACGAAGGCACCCCACAGAATCACGCCCAGCGTGTAGGCGAGCACCCCCAGGCTGAAGACCTGGAACCGGCGGGACGAGGCAGCGTGAGTCATCGCGCTCCCCTTAACCCACTTCGCCCCCGGGTGCTGCCCGGCCCCCCTCATCCAGTCTCACCCCGGCCATCAGCGCGGTTGCTCGCTTCCCGCCCTTTCTCCACCGTCCGACATATCCGGAAAGAGTCGGTCGGATATCCCACCCGGCCGGTTGGATATGTCTGCTCCCTGCACCTACCTCGAAGGATGATTTCCGTTTGGGCCCGAGGGCCTCCGCGCGCTGGCACGCGAGGTGCTTTACCCAACAGCAACAAAGCTTTCGTTGGTGGCCGCTTCGGTGGCCCCGGCACCCCGGGCCGGAGTTCCCCCCTCTTCGTCCCGCGGGTGTGTTCTTTCAGAGGCACTGGCAGCAAGGCGCTCCGGGTCGGGGTTTCCCCCCTCCTCGGCCCGGAGTGCGACCTCTGACCCGATTCCCACAGGGGTGTGGGGAAACAGGGCGGAGCGCATCGCGGGTTGGGGTCTTCTCCTCTGTACTCAGCCCGCGATGCGCATCTGCTCGGCTCCCAGCACGGCGGGCAGCGGTCCGTACGCCATGGAGCGCTCAATCACGTTGCGCAGCTCGCGCACGTTGCCGGGCCACGGGTGGGCCACCAGCGCCGCCAGCGCGTCCGGCCCCAGCTGCGGCGATTCCTCTCCCTCGGGCGTGAGCATCCGGACGAAGTGCCGGGCCAGCGCCACCACGTCCTCGCGCCGCTCGCGCAGCGGGGGCACCCGCACCGGCACCACCTGCAGCCGGTAGTAGAGGTCCTCTCGGAAGCGGCCCTCGCGCACCAATTGGCCCAAATCCCGGTGCGTGGCCGCCACCACCCGCACGTCCACCTCCACCGGCCGCATCTCCCCCAGGGGGAAGACCTCCCCATTCTCCAGGAAGCGAAGCAACTTGGGCTGTACTTCCAGGGGCAGCTCGCCAATCTCGTCGAGGAAGAGGGTGCCGCCGTGCGCGGCGCGGATGACGCCGGGGTGGTCCGTCGTCGCGCCGGTGTAGGCGCCGCGCCGGTAGCCGAAGAGCTGGCCCTCGAAGAGGTCCCTCGGCACGGCGGCGCAGTTGAAGGCCACGTATGGCCGCTGCGAGCGCGTGGACAGGGTGTGGAGCGCGCGGGCCACCAGCTCCTTTCCGGAGCCGGACTCGCCGGTGACGATGACGGTGGCGCGGCTGGAGGACAGGCGCGCCAGCTCCGTGCGCAGCCGCTTCATGGAAGGTGACGCGGCGATGAAGCCCGGCAGCTCCGAGTCGCGCACCGACTCCACGTCACCCACGTTGGCGACGGGGCCGTCCACCTCCGCGAAGCCGCGCAGCGCCGCGACCTCCAGCGCGAAGCCACCCAGGCGGGACAGCGCGGTGAGCAGCGCGCGGCCGTCCGCTGGCAGCGGGCCCACCACGCCCAGGCGCAGCCGCCGGCCGCACCCGTCTCCGAACTCCACCTCGTCCGTGGCCGGGACTCCCGCGAGGCCGGCGAGCAGTGTGGCCCGGCCCTGCGAGTCCAGCTCCTCCAGGCGGGGCGACGAGCCGGGGAAGAGTCCCTCCACCACGCCGAGCAGCTCGCGCTGCAGGAGCGACGCGCCCATGCCGCGCACGGACAGCCGCTCGAAGGGCACCACCAGCGCCTCCGCGCCCAGCCGCGCCGGGCCCGCGGGCGCGGCGGTGACGGGGTGCAGCGGGCGCGGCATGGCGCGGGTGAAGTCCTGGGGGGGCGCCATGCCCGCGCGGCGCAACTCCGCCTCGCTGGCCGCGAGCATCTCCTCGGCGGCGGGGTCTCCCTCCAGCTTCGCCACCAGCGCCAGGAGGTGGCGGGTGAAGAGGGCCATGGACAGGTCGCCCGCGAGGCGGAAGGTGCCCAGCGACGCCTCCATCTGCTCGCGGGCCTCGCGCGGGCGGCCCTCCAGCGCCAGCAGCATGCCCTCGAAGCGGTTGAGAATCGCCGAGTGGCCGGCGGACGGCATCCGCTCCAGGAAGACGCGCGCGCGGCGCAGCATGACGCGCCCCTCGGCGAGCTGGCCCGCGAAGGCGCGCGCGCCCGTCTCGTAGACGAGGCACTCGCGGCGCAGGAAGGGCCAGCCGCCCAGCTCCGTCACGCGCGCACCCGTCTCGGCCAGGCGGTCCGCGGCGCGCCGGGGCTGTCCGTCCGCGAGGTCCGCCATGGCCTCCGCGAAGAGGGCGTAGGCGCCGGTGAGGTTGCGCTGGATGGGGCCGTCATAGGCGGCCAGCCGCTCGGCGTACCGGCGCAGCTCCGCGTGGCGGCCGCTGATGAGCCACACCATCACCCGCGGCACCACGAGGTGCATGGGCGTCCAGCTCAGCTCCTCCACCACCGCGTCCGCCTCGTCCAGCACGGCCTCGGCTTCCGCGTAGCGCGTCAGGCGCAGCAGGGCCTCGGCCTCCGCGCGCGCGGCGAAGATGAAGGAGAAGCCGCGCACCATGCGCCCGCCATACGCGGCGTCGCGCGCGCGGCGCACCAACTGGAGCGCCTCCGCCGGCTCGCACGCTTCCTCCAGGCGGCGCTGCGCCAGGAAGGCCAGGTTGCGCGCCTCGAGGTAGGGGTAGCCCAGCCGCGCGGCGCCCTCGGCCACCTCGCGGAAGCGGCGCGTGGCCTGGGCGGACTCGCCGCGCATGGTGGCCTCGTGCGCGCATGCGTCCTCCGCCAGCAGGCGCAGCACCGGGTCCGTCACGGAGGGCAGCAGCGCCGCGAGCCGCCCGGTGTGGCGCGCCACCCGCTCCGCCTCACCCAGGTAGAAGGCGCTGGCCAGCTCGGCGATGCGCAGGTGGCAGCGCACCTCCGGGTCGTCGCGCACGGCCAGCAGCGCCTCGGCGCGCGCCACGTGCGCGGCGGACCGGGCCACGTCGAGCAGCTTGCCGTCCGGTGAGGCGTAGAGGTGGGCCGCCAGGGCGTGGACCTGGAGCTCCACGTCCTCCGGCAGCAGGCCCGAGGAGGCCTCGTCCAGATGGGGCAACAGGGTTGCGAAGGCGCTCCGCGGGTCTCCGCGTCCCCAGCGCTGGAGGTAGGAGAGGCCCACCGCCGCCATCGCCCGGGCGCCCGGTGTCCGCAGCACGCCCGAGGCCAGCAGCGCGAGCAATCCCTCCTCCGCCGCGCGCCACTCCGCCCGCTTCAAGTGCGCGAGGCAGGGGGCCAGCCGTGCGGACTCCTCGGGCCGCAGCTCCTGGCGCTGGGAGGTGGAGGCGGCGGGAGAGGTGCCCCCTTCGAGAAGGTTTCGGAGCGCCTGGGCCACCCGGCCGCGCGGGCGGCGCGCCTGCGCGGCCTCGTCCGGCAGCTCCCAGCGGTAGACGGTGAGGGGAGTGACGCCCAGCAGGCGGGCGAACGCGGCCCGGCTCTGCTCTCCGCGCAGCGCGCGGATGACATCGGGGCCCAGACCGCGGGGCTCCTCCTTCTCCTCCAAGCTCACCACACTAATCCCCTTTTAATCCCCCCGGCCCGCCGCCTTCTCTTTCATGCTTTTCGAGGGCGAAAGCAAACGATTGAGCATTTCCGATTCTTAAGTCTCGGCCTCTTGCTGGAAGGGCCCGGCCGTGGAGCGGGCGGTGGGGGGAGCGCTTCGCCTCCCTCAACACCGGAGAAGTCGTTATCGTCACTTCGTGCCCAGCGGACCCGATCAGCCACCTCTCCCTACGTCTCAGCGCATCCAGGATGAGCGCCTGCGCCGCCTGGAGGCGGCGCTCGCCGAGGGGCGCGCGAGGGAAGAGGCCTGGGTGGAGGAGTGGGTGCGGCGCACCGGCGAGCTGCCGTCCCGGAAGGTGCGCCGCAAGTGGGAGAAGAAGTGGCGGCGGGACGCGCGGCGCGAGGCGCAGCGGGCCGAGCGGGAGGCGCGGCTGGAGCGCACCCGCGACCCGGTGCGCGGGGGCATCTTCGCGGCGGTGGCCGTGGCGTGCGTGCTGATAGCGATGGCGCAGCCCGCGCGGCTGTGGTGGCTCGTCTTCGTGGCGCTGTCGTTCTTCATGTCGGCCGCGAGGCACCTGGGGCGGCCCCGGAGGGATGCGCTGCGGGACGCGGTGGAAGGGCCCGAGGCGCAGGCGCGAAGGCTGGGCGAGGGTGCGGAGCGCTCCACGCGGGAGCTGGAGCTTCGGCGAGGGGAGGGCGCGGAGCTGTCCGCGCGCGAGGCGGAGTCCGTCCGGAGGGACTCCGGGAGAAGCGGTGAGCGGACCTCCACGCGAGAGGCGGACGCCAGGCGCGGCGCGGATGCGTCGGTGGACCCGCGCGTGGCGAAGGTGGATGCCCTGTGCGGCAAGCTGATGGAGGAGCTGCGCGCGGGACCCGCCGTGCTGCGCGAGGTGGTGCACGCGCCGGAGCGCACGGTGGAGGCGCTGCGCAAGGGGTGTCACGAGCTGGTGCGCCGCGAGCGTGAGCTGCGGGCGCTGTCGACGCCCGAGGAGTCCCGGCGGCTCGAGTCCGAGCGCGAGGCGCTGGCCACGCGCGTGTCCACCGAGGAGGACACGGTGGTGCGCGAGCGGCTGGCCGGGGCGCTGACCGCGCTGGACGAGCAGCGTCGCCAGCGCGCCGAGCTGGTCACCGCGGCCAACCGGCTGGAGGCCGAGCACACGCGCCTCTACTACAACCTGGAGGGGCTGTACGCGCAGGTGCTGCGGGTGCGCTCGGCGGACACGGCCGGCGAGGACCTCGCCGGCGCGGGCTTGAGGCAGAGCGTGGAGAAGCTCGGCTCGGAGGTGGACGCGGTGACGCAGGCGCTGGAAGAGGTCCACCGCCCGCCCGACGGCCGGGTGCGAACGCGGTAGGCGGCGCTACTCGCTGACCGAGTGGCGAGGCGCGGGCGGCTGCTGCGCGCCCGTGCTGACCGCGATGCGCACCGTCTTCGCATTGACGAACTCGCGGATGCCCACGTCCGCCAGCTCGCGCCCGTGGCCCGAGTGCTTCACGCCGCCGAACGGCAGCCGCGGGTCCGACGCCACCATCTCGTTGACGAAGACCATGCCGGACTCGACGCCGTCGATGAACCGCCGCTGCTCCGCCTCGTCGCGCGTCCACACGCTGGCGCCCAGGCCGAACGGCGTCGCGTTGGCGAGCTCGATGGCATGGTCCACGTCCCGTGCCCGCAGCAGCGTGGCCACCGGACCGAACAGCTCGTCATGGAAGGCGGGGGCCTTCGGGGGCGGGTCCGCCAGCACGGTGGCCGGGTAGAAGTTCCCCGGACGCTCCAGCGGCGTGCCTCCCAGCAGCAGCCGCGTGCCGGCCTTCACGCTCTCCTCCACCTGCGCGTGCAGCCCCTTGAGGATGCCCTCGGTGGCCAGCGGCCCCAGGTCCGTCTTCGGGTCCATGGGGTCTCCCACGGTGACGCGCTTCATGCGCTCCACGAAGCGGCGCTCGAAGTCCGCGGCGATGGGTTCCGCGACGATGAAGCGCTTGGCCGCGATGCAGGACTGGCCGTTGTTGATGAGCCGTGCCGTCACCGCCGTCTCCACCGCCTTGTCCAGGTCCGCGCTGGACATGACGATGAACGGGTCGCTTCCGCCCAGCTCCAGCACCACCTTCTTGATGGCCCTGCCCGCCGCCGCGCCCACCGCCCGGCCCGCGCCCTCGCTGCCGGTCAGCGTCACCGCCCTCACCCGCGGGTCCTCGATGACGCGATTCACGTCCGACGTCTCAATCATCAGCGCCTGGAACGCGCCGCGCGGGAAGCCCGCCTGGACGAACAGCTCCTCCAGCGCCAGCGCGCACTGCGGCACGTTGTGCGCGTGCTTGAGCAGCCCCACGTTGCCCGCCATCAGCGCCGGGGCGGCGAAGCGCACCACCTGCCAGAAGGGGAAGTTCCACGGCATGATGGCCAGCACCGGCCCCAGCGGCTGGTAGCGCACGAAGGCCCTGTCCCCGCCCACTTCAATCGGCTGGTCCCTCAGCAGCCCCTCCGCCTTGGAGACGTAGTAGCGGCACGCGCTCGCGCACTTGCGGGCCTCCGCCTTCGCCGCCTCCAGCGGCTTGCCCATCTCCTCCGTCATGATGCGGCCGTAGCGGGGGGCCTCCGCCTCCAGCAACTCCGCGGCGCGGCGCATCCACGTGGCGCGCTCGGTGAACGAGGTGTGGCGGTAGGTGCGGAACGTGTCCTCCGCGAGCTGGAGCTTCGCCTCCAGCTCCTCGGCGGTGTGCGAGGCGAACGTGCGCAGCGTCTTGCCCGTCGTCGGGTCGATGGTGGCGATGGCCATGGTTTCCCTCCTGGAGCCGTGTGATAGCAGCCGGGCGCGGGGAGACAACGCCGCTCGTCGGCCGAGCGTCCAGCCGCGCACTTCATTTTCGCCCGGCTGTCACCTCCCTTATAAGCAGCGGGGCAAGGACTGGAGACCGCCATGAACATCGAAGCCATCCGTGAGCGCCGCTTCAACCCCCTCGTCGCAGGGGTGCTGTCCGTGCTGATTCCGGGCCTGGGCCAGCTCTACAAGGGGCAGCTCATCCGCGCGCTGGTGTGGTTCTGCGTCGTGGGCATCGGCTACTTCCTCCTCGTCGTGCCGGGCATCATCCTCCACGTCCTCTGCGTGGCGGGCGCGGCGTTCGGCGACGCGGGGTCGGACCGCGTCCGGCTCATCCGGTAGCGCTCCGGCGCCGGCTCCGGCGCCATGACGCAATCGTGACGGAACGCTGGCCGGGCGCCCGCCATCGCGCCGCCGCGTCCGTGCTCCCATGAGGCTGTCCCTTCCAGCAAGGAGCAGCCGCGCATGGGAATGTCCGGTGGTGGTCGCAAGGGTGGCATCCGCAGTGACATCAACGTCACCCCGCTCGTCGACGTGGTGCTGGTCCTCCTCATCATCTTCATGGTCGTCACCCCGATGATGCAGTCGGGGAAGGCCGTGGCCCTGCCGAAGGCGGCCCAGGTGGAACACGAGGCCGGCAAGGACGCGCTCGTCCTCTCCATGACGCCGGACCGCAAGGTGTTCGTCGACGCGGACGCCTACCCGGATGACGCCGCCTTCCAGGCGAGGCTCCGGGAGGAGCTGCTCCGCAAGCCCGAGCGCCGCTTCCTGCTCAAGGCCGACCAGTCCCTGTCGTGCGGGGACGTGCGCAAGGTCATCCACCTGGCGCGGGCCGCCGGAGTGGAGCGGGTGTCGTTCGGCGTGGAATCGCTCGAGGCAAAGTGAGGAGTCACCCCATGCGTGCTCAGAAGCGAAGCTTCGTGCGGCCCCAGGCCGACGTGAATTCGGACATCAACGTCACTCCGCTGGTGGACGTGGTGCTGGTGCTGCTCATCATCTTCATGGTCCTCACGCCGCTGATGAACAAGGACCTGGCCGTGCAGCTCCCGGAGCAGACCGAGGCGCCTGCGCCACCGTCCCGGCCCGACGAGAAGCTCTGGGTGGTGGGCCTCACGCCCGAGGGCAAGCTCACGCTGAACGACGAGCCCGTGGACGACGCGGACTATGTGCCGCGCCTGAAGGGCATCCTGGAGGCGCGGCCCCGGGGCCAGCGGCACGTGTTCTTCAAGATGGCGGACCGCGCGGGCTACGGCCGGCTGGTGGCGGCCCTGGACGGGGCGAAGGCCGCGGGCGCGGAGGAACTGGGCGTCCTCACCGAGTAGCGGCCGTGGGCAGCAGCCGACAGTCCAAACACTCCGGAGTCGCTCATGGGCCCCGGGTGCATAGTGTCGCGGACATGTGGCGAAGATGGTGGAAGTGGATGTCGGGGCTGGACGTGGCGGTGACGCGGCTGCTCGGGATGCTGCTGCTCCTGGCCGCGTGCCTGCTGGGGTTCATCGCGCTGTCGGACGAGGTGTCCGAGGGCGAGACGCAGGACATCGACGAGCGGGTGCTGCGCGCGCTGCGCAGCCCGGAGGACCCGGCGGTGCCTCGCGGGCCGTGGTGGCTGGCGGTGGCGGCGGAGGAGGTGACGTCGCTCGGCGGGGTGACGGTGCTGTCCCTCGTCACGCTGATGGTGTGCGGCTTCCTGCTGCTGGCGCGGCGCTACCGGACGCTGGTGCTGGTGCTGGTGGCGACGGTGGGCGGGGCGGGGCTGAACATGCTGCTCAAGCAGCTCTTCGCACGGCCCCGTCCCTCGGTGGTGCCGCACCTGACGGAGGTGATGACCCAGAGCTTCCCGAGCGGGCACGCCATGCTGTCGGCCACCGTGTACCTCACGCTCGGAGGGATTCTGGCGCAGCTCGCGGAGCGGCGGCGGCTCAAGGCGTACATCCTGGGCCTGTCGCTGCTGCTGCCGTTCCTGGTGGGGCTGACGCGGGTGTATCTGGGCGTGCACTACCCCACGGACGTGCTCGGCGGCTGGGTGGCGGGGCTCGCGTGGGCGCTGCTCACCGTGGTGCTGGCCCGCGCCCTGCGGCGGCGGAGCCCGGCCCTTCGCGCGGAGGCGCGCAAGCCGGTGGAGTGAAGCCTCCCAGCGGACGAAGCCTCCACGCGGCGGAGCCGGGCTCGACCGACGGTGCCCTGCTGCCTCGTCCGCGCAACGTCGAGCGCATCCGCCGCCTCCATGCGCTTCGACTATGGGCTCGTGCCGCCCTGCTGCCTCGCGCGCTCCGCGTCGAGCGCATCCGCGGCCTGCACGCGGGGGCGCTCCTCGGGCGTGAAGGAATCGACGAGCAGCCGCTGCACCGCGGCCTCTCGGACGGCCGCATCCGGCTCGGAGAGGCGCAGGGCCTCCCGCTTCGCGCGGAACGCCTCCAGCCGCTGTTTCCACTCTGCCCGCTGGCGGTCCAGCGCTTCCAGCTGCTCGGTGGCCTCCGTGCCCACGGTGGCCTGGCGGTACTGGTGCAGGTCCTCGGCCGTGGCGCCGGTGGCGAGCAACTCGCGCTCCTCGGCCTGCTGTCGCAGCGGGCGCAGGGCTTCTTCTCGCTGGGCCCTCATTGCGGGCGGGAGCTGCTCCTCCAGTGCGGCGATGCGACGCTCGCGCTCTTCCCGTGTCAGTGAGGTGTCCCGCTCCAGCTTCATGCGCTCGAGCGATACCGAGTCCACCTGTTCCTCCGCGCTGAAGAAGGCATCCGCAGCGGCATCGCCCAGATGCTCACGACGCAGTTGGCGCAGGGCCTCCAGCCGGCTGCCCAGGTCGTCCTGTGCACTGCCGGGAGGCACCCGCAGCGCGCGCGTCGCCTCGCGATAGGCGCGGTAGTCATCGAGGAGCCGCACCGCTTCCTCCGCGGCCCGCGGTGGCAGCTTCTCCCGGAGGGCCGCGAGGATGCGCGCGCGGATGACCTCGGGCGGCTCTTCTCCCGTCGCGGAGAGGTAGTAGTCGAAGAGGAGGCGCACGTCGGCCGACAGCACGAGATGCCCTTCGGCATCCACCCGCAGCGCACCGTCTTCCTGCGTGTCTTGAAGCGACGTGGGCGTCGGCGGGAGTGCTGCGTCGCCCCGGCGCGCGTCGCCCTGCAGGCCCGCCGCGGACCGGGCCACCGCCGCGCCAGACGCCAGGCGCGCAGCATCCCGCACGGGGCTCGTGGCGTTGGAGGCGGCTCGCATCTCGTCGCGCACCTCGCCTTGTAAGGCGAGCCACCCGAGCACACCGGCTCCGATGGCGGCACCCAGCGCGAGCACGACAGCGACAGGACGAATCTTCACGGCGATGTCCCTCTTCTCGACAGGGGTCCGGGCGCGGGGGGGAGGGTCCCTGTTCGGAAATGTCGGGGGTTTTGGCGGGCGGTCTCAACCGGTCATCGCAACGGCTCGGGCGAATACCTCGGCGGGGGTGTGCCAGTCGAGTGTCTGGCGCGGGCGGCTGTTGAGTTGGGCGGCGATAGCATCGAGTTGCTGCGCGCAGAGGTGGCTCAAGTCCATGCCCTTGGGCATGTACTGGCGCAGCAGGCCGTTGGTGTTCTCGTTGCTGCCGCGCTGCCAGGGGCTGTGCGGGTCGCAGAAGTAGACTTGCACGGCGGTGTCGAGGGTGAAGCGCACGTGCTCGGACATCTCCTTGCCCTGGTCCCAGGTGAGGCTGCGGCGCAGGGCGTCAGGCAGCTGGCCAATCTTGTGGGTGAGGGCCTGGCGCACGTGGCCCGCGGTGCGGCCCTCGGGCAGGTGCAGCAGCATGACGTAGCGGCTGTGGCGCTCCACCAGCGTGCCCACCGCGGACTTGCCTTGCTTACCGAGGATGAGGTCACCCTCCCAATGGCCTGGCACGGCCCTGTCTTCGACTTCGGGTGGACGCGCGCTCAGCATCAGCTTGTCCGGCAACTGGCCGCGTAGGTCCGTGCGCCCCTGGGGCCGGCGCTGGGTGCGGCCCGTGCGCAGACACGCGGTGAGCTCCTTGCGCAGGGCGCCGCGCGTCTGGACGTAGAGGCTGCGGTAAAGGGTTTCGTGGGACACGTGCAGCTCGGGGCAGTGCGGGAAGTCTCGCTTGAGACTGGCGGCAACCTGCTGAGGACTCCAGCACTCCTCCAGCCGCCGCTCCACCTCCTGGCGCAGCCGTGGGTACTCCTGCAGCTTCGTGTGCTTGGGACGCCGTGCCCGGTGCGTTGCGCCCCGCTCGCCGCGCCACGCCCGGTAGCGCTTGCGCCCACCGGTACGGGCCACTTCACGGCTGAGCGTGGAGGCCGCCCGGCCCAGGCGCCTCGCGATGGCACGCAGCGAGTCGCCCGCCCGCAGCCCCCGCGAGATTTCCTCGCGCTCCTGCACCGACAGCCGCAAAGCGGAACGCACGTGGGCCCTCTGCATCATGCTGCCCGCCCCAGGGCGCAGCCGCTGCAGCGTGCGCTCACTCACCCCTGCCGCCCGCGCTGCCGCCTCCAGCGTCTGCCCGGCCGCTACCGAGCGCCGCACCGCCAGCCAGTCCTCTGCACTCATCCTGCCGAGCTTGCCTCGCCTCTGCACCGGACACCTCCCCGGATGCACGCCGCTATGCCGTGCATCCCGACTGGTGCGTTCACCGGTTGAGACCGCCCGCCGCGAAAAGTCCCGACATTTCCGAACAGCACGCCCCCGGAACGCGTCCGGACCCTCCTGCACACCTGACGTTCAGGCCCGTGAGCTTGTGTGCTCGACCCCGGCCGTGCTCGGCACGCGCCGGCGTGCCCCCAGGTCCCGGCCGTACAGCCCCGCGCCTCACAGCCCCGCGTTCTTCAGCCGGTTGGCGTGCGTGCGGAACACGGACTTCGGGTCGCTCTCGAACAGGTTGGTGAGGCCGAGCACCTGGTTCACCTCGTCCAGGTGGTTCATCCCGTAGTTGTCACGCAGCACGGTGCCGAAGTGCGAGCTGCACCGACCCACGAGGCCATCGTTGGACTCGCTGTAGAAGAAGGAGGACAGCCCGAGCGAGCCGTCACCCACGTCCAGGATGTTCGTGAGCACGCCGGTACCCGACCACGAGTAGTACCGCTGCCCGTTCAGCCCCGTGGCCGCGCCCTGGCCGCACGAGGTGGCGGGGACGCCCGCGGGGAACGTGGTGTTGTAGCGCGTCAGCCCCGTGCGGGTGAGCGCCTCCAGGCCCTTCACCGCGTTCTGCGGCTGGCTGTAGCCGGAGAGCAGCCCCAGCACCGTGCCCAGGCTGTTGGCGAAGTACGACACCACGCCCTCGGTGAAGCCGCCCGGGGCCAGGTTCCGGCGCAGGTAGTCCGCCAGGTCCGCGCCCTTGTGCGGCGAGCCCACCGTCGTCACCGACGCCACCAGGTCCGGCCGCACCGCCGCCACGTAGCGCACGTCGAGGCCGCCGTGGCTGTGGCCGATGAGGTTCACCTTGCCGCAGCCCGTGCGCGCGACGATGTCCTCCACCTGTGCGAGCAGTGCCTCGCCGCGCGCCTCCGTGGACTGGAAGGAGGGCACCTGCGTCACGTACACGCGCGCCCCGCCCGCGGTGAGCGTGGACGGGATGCCGTGGAAGTAGTCCAGCACGCCGAACAGCGTGTCGAAGCCCGCCATGCCGTGCGCGAGCACCAGGGGATAGCGCGTCTTCGTGTACGTATCCGCGGCTCGAGCGGGCAGGGCGACCAGACACAACGCCACGACGGCCAGACACAGCGAACGCAACGGCTGCATGGAATACCCCCGGGTGTGCAGGCCGCCAGCAGGGCGGTCCCGCCGGGGCGCGTGCCTACCTTTCACCTCAAGTGAAACGCAAGCCAACCTCCGGGCGAGTGTGAAAAACGCCCCGGGGCGCCGTTCACTGCGCGAAGCTTGCCGCCTCCGTGCACGTCCTCCGCTCGCCACCGTCCCCGTCGCCCTTCGTCCGGTTCCGCGTGAGGTGCCTCGCATGAGCGTCTGGGATTGGCTCGGGCGCTGGGTGCCGGGAAGCAAGCCGACGGTGCCCATCTTCTACGACGAGAGCTACCGCCTGCCGCTCAGCGGCATCGAGTCCACGGTGGGAATCGAACCGCGCGGGGTGGACTTCACCACCTGGTACCTCCTGGAGAAGGGCGTGGTGCGCGCGCAGGACGTGCACCGCCCGCTGCCGGTGAGCTACGCGGAATTGGCGCGGGTGCATGACGCCGAGTACCTGGAGTCGCTTGGCCGCCCGGAGACGCTGGCGCGCATCTTCGCCGCGGACCCGTCCGAGGTACCGGTGGACACGCTGCTGTCCAACGTGCGGCTGGTGTGCGGCGGGACGCTCGGGGCGGCGCGGCTGGCGCTGGCGCGCCGGGGCCCGGTGGTGAACATGGCGGGCGGCTTCCACCACGCGGCGCCGGGACGGGGCGGCGGCTTCTGCGCCGTCAACGACATCGCGGTGGCGCTGGCGGCGCTCCACGCGGACGGCTTCGACGGGCAGGCGGTGGTGCTGGATTTGGACGCGCACCCGCCGGACGGCACGGCGGAGTGTCTGGCGGGGCAGGAGCGCGCGTGGATTGGCTCGCTGTCCGGCAGCGACTGGGGCGCGCTCCCGCTGGAGGTGGACGAGACGCGCGTGCCGGAGGGCACCGGTGACAGCGACTACCTCGCGCTGCTGGAGGGACTGCTGGCGCGCATGCCCCGGCCGGACGTGGCCTTCGTGATTGCCGGTGGGGATGTGCTGGCGGGAGACCGCTTCGGCCGCGTGGGGCTGACGCTGGACGGGGCCCGGCGGCGCGACATGGCCCTGGCGCACGCGCTGCGCGGGGTGCCGAGCGTGTGGCTGCCGGGCGGCGGCTACCACGCCGAGTCGTGGAAGGTGTTCGCGGGCTCGGTGCTGGTGCTGGCGGGGAAGGGCTCTCGGCGCATCACCGCGCGGTATGACCCGCTGAGCGCGCGCTACCAACGCATCTCCCGGCTGCTGACGCAGGAGGGGACACCGCTGGAGGAGTCGCTGACGCTGGAGGACCTGGAGGGCTCGCTGGGGCTGGGCGGTGCGCTGCAACCGCGGGTGCTCGGCTACTACACGGCGCAGGCGCTGGAATACACGCTGTTCCGTTACGGGCTGCTGTCACACGTGGAGCGGCTGGGCTACAGCCGGCTGCGCGTGGAGGTGGGCTCCACGGGAGCGGGGGACCGCATCAAGGTGCTGGGCCGCACGGGCGGGCAGGAGCACCTGCTGGTGGACTGCGTGGTGGAGCGGCGCCCGGTGGCGGGCGAGCCCTTCCTCTTCGTCAACTGGCTGAGCCTGCGCCACCCGCGCGCGCGCTTCAGCGAGCGGCGGCCGCAGCTGCCGGGGCAGGACGTGCCGGGGCTCGGGCTGTCCCGCGAGGCCACGGAGATGCTGCTCTTGATGGCGAAGCGGATTGGCCTGGCGGGCGTGGCCTTCCGTCCCATGTGGTTCCACCTGGCCGCGCTGGCGCGCTTCCGCTTCCGCTTCGCGGACCCGCTGCGGCAGGGTCGCTTCGAGGCGATGGTGCGGGACTTGTCGAGCCACCCGATGCTGGAGATGACGCGCGCGGTGGTGGACGGCCGGGTGCTCCTCAACGGCCAGCCGTACTCCTGGGAGCCGGACGACATGGTGTCGCGCCTGGAGCCCGCGGCGGCGGACGTGGAGGTCATCGCCGCCGAGCGCGAGCGCTGCCGCTTCACGGTGGATGGCGCGAGCTAGGCATGCGCGCCGTGCTCCGGCACCAGTCGCGCCTCGTCCGGTGAGCCCGGGTACAGCACCTGCGTGCCATGCACCCGGGCGAAGGCGGTGAGCCGGTGCGGCTCGGAGCGGGTGGCGCTCGAGAGGTGCCGCACCTCCACGCCACGGGCCCACAGCGCGTCGGCGACCAGCGAGCGGTGGCAGCGCCAGCGCAGCGCCTCCGCGCACATGATGGCCACCGGCCCCTCGCGAGACAGCACGCGCAATTCCTCCAGCCCTCGCGCGAACTCCTCCGTCTGCATGTAGTCCGCGTACCCCTGGAAGCTGCGGTTGCGCCACGCCGTGTTGGGCGAGTCCGGCCGGGGCCTCCGCAGCCCGCCCAGTCGGGGCAGGTGCTGGTGGTGGATGTCCACCCGCGCCAGCGTCCGCGCGAAGGTGTCCACGTTGAACTGCGGATTCGTGCGTGAGCGCGGCACCGTGCGGATGTCCGCCAGCGTCCGGACGCCGTGCGCCTCCAGCAGCGCCACCATTTCATCCGCCGTGCGCGTGGAATGGCCCACCGCGAAGACGTGGGCCTTCCCCCATCCCCAGGCTCGTTTCGGCAGTGCGGGTGCCATGTCCCTGGACCTCCTGGACGGAAGGATGGGGATGGCCGCGTGGCCATGCAGGCCCGGGGCCCGGGCGGCAGCAGGAGCGGGCGAGCGGGCATGGCCCGCGAGCCCCACGGGCGTGGTAGTCAGGCGCCGTGGACCTGAACGCGCGCCGCCGCGAGCAGCACAAGCTCCGGCTCTCCTGGATGCCTTGGCTCTACTTCGTCCTCAAGCCCCGCCACCGCGGCTGGGCGGAGGCCTGGCAGCGCGAGGTGCAGCAATGGCTGCGCGAACTGGAGACCGTCGAAATCGCGGAGGGGTGCTTCATCGCCCCGGAGGCGCGCATCTTCGCCGAGCCCGGGCGCACCGTGTCCATCGGCCCCGGTTGCAGCATCGCCGCGGAGGTCTTCCTCCACGGGCCCGTGGTGCTGGGCCCCAATGTCAGCATCAACGCCCGGGCCAGCCTGGACGGCGGCTCCGCCGGCATCCGCATCGGTGAGGGCACGCGCATCGCCACCGGCGTCACCGTGTACGCCTTCGACCACGGGCTCGCCCCGGACCGGCCCGTGCGTGGGCAACCCGTGACGTCGCGTGGCGTCGTCATCGGCGCGGATGTCTGGGTGGGCGCCAACGCCGGAATCACCGACGGCGTCACCGTGGGAGACCACGCCGTGGTGGCCATGGGGGCCGTCGTCACCCGGGACGTGCCCCCCTGGTCCATCGTCGGTGGCGTGCCCGCCCGAGTCATGGGAGACCGCCGACTGCGCCCTCGCTCGGGTGCTCCCGGTGGGTGGGAGCCCGACGACGGAGCGTGAACTGCTTGCGCCTTCATTGACTTCCAGACATTCGGTCGCCGTATGCTTCGGGGTGAGGTCGCCACCGGGAGGGGACAGGGTCTGGTATCGCTCCCGGCAGCCGTGTGCGCTGTCAGGACGCCGGCCCCTCTCCGAGGGCGCAGGAGGCCGGATTTGGCGGACGAGCAGCGGGAAACGGGGCCTGATGAGGCCCCCGCAGGGCCGGTTCCCGAGCCGCATCCCGGAGGGAGCGGAGCGCGTGCGCCGCTGAGGCCCGCTACCATGTCCGGCGCTCCGTTCGACGAGCGGCACATCCGCGTGCTCGACGACCTGATGCGCGAGGTGCCCTTCCAGCTCGATGCCCAGGGCTGCGTCATCTGGCTCTCCAAGCCCTGGGAGCGCCTGACGGGCATGCTGGTGTCCCGGTGGCTGGGCCGCCCGCTGTGGGACGCCTTCCACCCGGAGGACCGGGAGCGCGCCCGCGCACTGCTGGAGTCCGCGGCCGCCCAGCGCAGCCTGGCGCCGCGCGAGGAGCTGCGCATGGAGGCGGCCGAGGGACGGGGCACCCGCTGGGTGGTGCTGTCCGCCCGGGCCCTGCCGGACTCGCCCGGTGAGGTGGTGGGCACGCTGGCGGACGTCACCTCGCGCCGGCAGGCCGAGCAGGCCATCACCACGCGCGAGCGCTACCTGGAGACCATGGTGGACGTGCAGCGGCGGATGATGCCGCACCAGCTCCCACTCGACCTGTACGGCGCCGTCGTGGAGCCGCTGGGCCACGTGTCCGCCGCCAGCCGCGTCTACGTCTTCGAGATGCACCGCGCCCCGGACGGCACGCTGCTGGGCTCGCAGCGCGCGGAGTGGTGCGCGCCCGGCATCACCCCCAACCTGGAGGACCCGGAGATGCACGGCCTCCCGCTGATGGAGGCGCTGCACCCCCACCAGGCGGCGCGGCTGTTGCGCGGGGACCCCGTGCAGGGCATGCCCCGGGACTTCCCCGCCATGTTGGCCGCGGTGGTGGAGGCGCAGGGCGTGCGCTCCGTGCTGCTCATCCCGCTGCGCGTGCACGGGCAACTCTTCGGCGTCATCGGCTTCGACAACTGCCGCGAGGCGCGGCCGTGGGGCCCCATTGAAGTCAACCTCCTGTCCGGCGCGGCCGGCGCCCTGTCGCTGGCGCTGGAGCAGCGCACGGACAACGCGCTGCGCGTGCGCACGGAGACGACGCTGCGGCGCACCGAGGCCGGCGTCCACCTGCTCATCGAAGCCTTTCCGGACCCCGTCATGGTGCACGTGGGGGACGGCGTGCTGCTGTCCGTGAATCCGGCCCTGGTGCAGTACCTGGGCTACCGCGAGCCCTCGGAGCTGGTGGGTCGCCACGTGCTGGAGCTGGTGCGGCCGGAGGACCGGAGCGCGGCGCAGCTCCACCTGGGGCAGGCGATGGAAGGCCAGCGCTCGGCGCGCGCGGTGGAGATGCCGCTGATGCGCAAGGACGGCGAGGTCGTGGTGGCGGACCTGGTGACGCTGGCCGTCGTCGTCGACGGGGCGCCCGCGCGGGTGACGGTGGCGCGCGACTTCACCGAGCGCAAGCGCACCCAGGCGCAGCTCATGCTCACCGACCGCATGGCCTCTATGGGCCTGCTGGCCGCGGGCATTGCCCACGAGCTGAACAACCCGCTGGCCTACGTGCTGTCCAACCTGGACTACCTCCACGGCACGGTGGGGCCCCGCTCACGGCCGCTCACGCACGACGAGCTGGTGGAGTGCCGCCAGGTGCTGGAAGACGCCCGCGAGGGCGCCGAGCGCATGCGGCAGATTGTCCGCCAGCTGCGCGTCTTCTCCCGCGTGGAGGACGGCAAGGAGGAGGCGGTGGACGTGCACCGGGTGCTGGACTCGGTGACGCAGATGGCGGCCAGCACGGTGCGCGCCCGCGCGCGGTTGATAAAGGAATACGGCGAGGTGCCCACGGTGAAGGGCAACGAGGGCAAGCTGTTCCAGGTGTTCCTCAACCTCGTCATCAACGCCGCGCACGCCATCGACGAGGGCCAGTCCGAGACGAATGAAATCCGTCTCACCACGTACCTGGACGAGGGGGGCCACGTCATGGTGGTGGTGCGGGACACCGGCCACGGCATTCCCCCCGAGCACCTGCGCCGCATCTTCGACCCCTTCTTCACCACCAAGGCCGCGGGTGTGGGCACGGGCCTGGGGCTGTCCATCTGCGACACCATCGTCAACGGGATGGGCGGTCACATCTCCGTGGAGTCGTCCGTGGGAGCGGGCACCACCTTCCGCGTGGCCCTGAGTGTCGCCCCGCCGAAGGAAACGGCGAGCCGGCCGGGCGTGTGAGCGGCGCCTCCCTCCAGCGCTCGGCAGAGCGCGGAAGTCTGAAGCCCTCGGCAGAGCGCGGAAGTCGGAGGCCCTCGGCAGGGCCCGGAAGTCTGACGCCCTTGTCGGCGCGCTGAAGCCCCGCGCCCTTGCGAGAGGCGCGGACGCCCGGAGTCCTTGCCGGGGCTGGGAAGTCCGGACACTGTAGGCCGCCTGACGGCGCGCCCTCGCGGGCCCTGCACGCGCGCCGGAGCCGTCACCACCTTGTCCCGTGGTGGCGTCCTCCCCAGGCGCCCCGGAGGCTCGTATGCGCACCCCACACGTCCGGCTCTCGTTGGCGCTCGCCTTCGTCCTCGCCACGGCGTCCGGGGCCGCGAGCCCCGCCTCCCCGCCTCCTCAGGAGGGGGCGGGGGCCGGGCTGGCGGGCGCGTGCGCGGGCCAGCAGCGCTTCCTCATCGGCGCCGGCACCGGCGACATCACCGGCCCCGCCGCCGAGGTGGGGATGATGGGCTACGGCCAGGTGGGACAGCAGACGTCCGGCATCCATCAGCGGCTGCGCTCGCGCGCCTTCGTCATCGCCTCGCCGTGCAACGGCCGGCGGGTGGCCTTCGTCATCGCCGACCTGGGCATGGTGTTCCAGGGCGTGAAGCAGCAGGTGCTGGAGAAGCTGCGCGCGCGCTTCGGCGACCGCTACACGGACGACAACGTCCTCTTGAGCGCCACGCACACGCACTCGGGGCCCGGTGGCTTCTCGCACTACACCTTCTACAACCTGACGTCGTTCGGCTTCGTGCCGCAGAACTTCGACGCCATCGTCTCCGGCATCGTCTCCTCCATCGTCCGCGCCGACGGCCGCCTCGCCGAGGGCACCCTGCGGCTGTCCTCCGGTGAGTTGCTCGGCGCCAGCCGCAACCGCTCGCCGGAGGCCTACCGCCTCAACCCGCCCTCGGAGCGCGCCCGCTACGCCTCCGACGTGGACACGCGCATGACGCTGCTGCGCCTCACCCGCGCGGACGGCACCGAGGTGGGCCTCATCAACTGGTTCGCCGTGCACGCCACGTCCATGGGCAACGACAACACGCTCATCAGCGGCGACAACAAGGGCCTGGCCGCGTACCTCTTCGAGGGCGCGCGCGGCGAGCGCCCCACCGGCGGCGGCTCCACCTTCGTCGCCGCCTTCGCCAACTCCAACGAGGGCGACGTCACGCCCAACGTCCTCGGCGGTACGAATGGCGGCGGCGCGGATGACTTCGAGGACACGGAGATTTCCGCCCGCCGGCAGTACGACTTCGCCGCGCGGCTGTGGGCCACCGCCAACGCCCGCGTCACCGGTGGCGTGGAGTACCGCCACACGTACGTGAAGCTGGACGCGGTGGACGTTGCGCCCTGGTGGACGGACGGCATGCCGCGCCGCACCTGCACCGCCGCCATTGGCCTGTCCATGCTCGCGGGCGCGGAGGACGGGCCGGGCTTCGGCGCGGAGGGCGCCTCGTGCGCCGCCATCCATGACCTCTGGAGCCAGTTCACCTGCGCCGTCACCACCACGCCCTGTCAGGGGGAGAAGCCGATTGTGCTGGAGACGGGCAGCCTGCGCCCCTACCCGTGGACGCCCGAGGTGCTGCCCCTGCAGCTCGTCACCGTGGGCAACCTGGCGCTGGTGGCGGTGCCCTTCGAGCTGACGACCATGGCCGGGCGCCGCCTGCGGCGCACCGTGCAGGAACGGCTGGCCCCCATGGGCGTGACGGAGGTCGTCATTGCCGGGCTCGCCAACGACTACGCGGGCTACGTCGCCACCCGCGAGGAGTACTCGCGCCAGGCCTACGAGGGCGCCTCCACGCACTTCGGCCCGTGGACGCTGGCCGCGCTCCAGCAGGGCTTCGACGGGCTCGCCGCGGCGCTGCGGGACGGGCAGCCCGTGCCGCCGGGCCCCACGCCCCGGGACCTACGCTCCGTGCAGACGAGCCTCCAGCCGGGCGTGGTGTTCGACGACAAGCTCTTGTGGGTGGACTTCGGTGACATCGTCACCGACGCACGCGCCACCTACGCGCGGGGCGACACGGTGAGCGTCACCTTCTGGGGCGGCCACCCGAAGAACGACTTGCGCCTGGAGGGCACCTACCTGCGCGTGCAGCGGCGGGAGCCGGACGGCGCCTGGCGGGACGTGGCGGACGACAGCGCATGGGAGACGCGCTACCGGTGGCGGCGGGAGAACTGCGTGCCCACGCTGGCCTGCTCCTACGTCACCGTGGAGTGGGACGTCCCCGCGGACGCCGCGCCGGGCACGTACCGGCTCGTCCACGAGGGGAACTGGAAGTCCGGGTGGGATGGGCGCGTGCGCCCCTACTCGGGGGCGTCGCGCGCCTTCTCCGTGCGGTAGCTCGCACCCGGGAGGCCCTCCAGTCCGGGGCGGCCGTCGTGGGCCGGCTTGCCGGGACGCAGGCCGCCACCACCTTCGGGCGAGGAGGAAATCACATGATGCGTCGAATCGCAGTGTGTCTCGTCTCGCTCGTGCTGACCTCGCCCGTCTGGGCCCAGGAGCAGGAAGCGCCCCCGGCCACCGGCGGCTCGGGCGCGCCCATGGACCTGTCGAAGTCGGGGCCGTGGACCCGCAAGCCGACCAGTGAGTCCAAGACGAAGAAGGAAGTGGAGACGTTCCTCAATGAAGAGGACGCCATCATGAAGCGGCGCGACTTCCAGGCGACCATCACCCGGAGCTCGTTCCCCATCTTCATGGCCACCGACGACAGCAAGGGCGTCCCGAAGGCCGAGGAGTACGACCAGCAGAAGTACACGGAGATGATGAAGGGCCCCATGGAGCAGGGGCCCGAGGTCAAGGACGTGAAGCACAAGCGCACCATCACCGTGCTGTCCGACTCGCTCGCCACCTTCACCGACGAGTTCACCATGACGGTGGGCGGGGTGAAGCGCACCGGCCGCAACGCCGGGCTCCTGGTGAAGGAGGGCGACGCGTGGAAGTGGAAGGGCTTCTTCGAGGCGGGCTGGGGTGACCAGCCGGCCTCCGGCGTCGGCGGCTCCGGCGAGCCCCAGTACCCGGAGACGGACAAGGACATGGACAAGCCGAAGCAGTAGGGCGCACCGGACGCGCACCGGGGCCGCCCCTCTTCACCGGGGGGCGGCCCTCGCGCGTCCTGCTTGTGGCCTAGAGGTGGGCTTCCGGGGGCGGAGCCGGCGGGGCGGGCGTGCCCGGGCGGTGGGGCTGCACGCGGTGGATGAGCTCGCGCAGCCGCGCGGAGGGGTTGATGAACTGCACGCCCACGCCGGGAGACATGCTCCACGCGCGCGCCTGGGCGGAGTCCACGTGCCGCACCACCTCACCCGTGCATTCCACCTCCTCGCCGGCCAGCAGCAGGGTGAACTCCAGCCGGTGGAACAGGCGCGGGAAGGGCTCCGCGCAGCACAGGAAGAGGCCGCCCTTGCTCAGCTCCGTGCAGCGCACCTCCACGACGTCCGTCCCCGAGCGACGGCGCACCCGCGCCAGCCAGGTGAGCGGAGGGGTGACGTCGCTCGGCTCCCGCGCCGGAGCGTCCGCGTCCAGCACCGCCAACGCGGGCGCGGGCACCGGCGTGTCTCCAATGGGAGGCACGTCCACATGCTGCCGGGCCGGCGGGGGCGCGGCCGCGGCGAGCAGCGCCTCCTTGAACTCCAGCGCGGTGGCGTAGCGGTCATCGCACCGGCGCTCCAGCGCGCGCAGCAGCACCTCCGACAGCGCCGGAGGCACCGAGGGCACCAGCACGTGTGGCGGCAGCGGGCCCACCGGCCCCAGGGACAGCGCCAGCTCCGCCATCTGTCCCCGCTCGAAGGGGAGCTGCCCGGTGGCCATGTAATAGGCCGTCACCGCCAGCGCGTAGATGTCCGCGCGCCCGTCCACCGGCTGCCCCGCCCACTGCTCCGGCGCCATGTACGCGGGCGTGCCGAGGACGATGCCCGCCGCCGTCACGTCTTCGTTGTCCGGGCGGTGCGCCTTGGCCACGCCGAAGTCCAGCACCCGCAGCGACGGCGGCTCCGTCGCGTGCCGCACCACGAAGAGGTTGTCGGGCTTCAAGTCGCGGTGCACCACGCCGCAGCGGTGTGCGGCGTCCAGCGCGTCACACGCCTGGGCCAGCAGCAGCACGAGCTGCCCCGCGTCCAGCGGCCGGGGCAGGTGTGACAGCGGCACGCCCTCCAGGTACTCCATGACGAAGTAGTGGATGCCGCCCGGCGCCTCGTTGATGTCGAAGATGTGGACGATGTGCGGGTGGCCCACGACGTTGACGGTGCGGGCCTCCGCGTAGAAGCGCGCGCGCAGGCTCTCGTCATGGGCCAGGTGCGGATGCAGCACCTTCACCGCCACCCGCGCGCAGATGCGGGTCTGCTCGGCCAGGTACACCGTGCCCATGCCGCCGGCGCCCAGCCGGCGCATCAGCCGGTAGTGGCCCAGCGTCTGGCCGGTGAGGTCCACGGACGGTGGCTCCACCTCGTGGGTGGCTCGGGCCCCCTGCGTCCAGTGCACGTTCTCGCACAGCACGTCCTCGGGATGGTCAGACAGACAGAGCTCGCAGTGCATGGTCGGCTCAAGCAGACACCAGGATGCGGGCTCCCGTGTCCGCGCGGGGGATGTGCACCGTTGGTCTGTAGACCGCGCACGCCGTCCCGGGACGATGGCCTCCGGTACGAGACGCCGGTTCGCGCTGTTGCGATGACCGCTAGCGCACACCCGTCCGGAGGTCGTCTGCTGTATGTGCCGGATTCCAAGAAGACGGCGCGCGCGCGTTTCGTCCAGCGCATTCGTGCGCGCATCCGCTCGCTGAACCCGCCTGCCTTTCGCCAGCGGGCACTGTGAGGCCGCACCGTCGACCACCGGACCGGGGACTGTACCCGGGGGCGCGGGAGGCGTCGCGCCGCTACGCGCGGGCCTTCGACTTCGCCTTGGGCGCCGCGGCGAACGGGGCCGCGTCGATGCGCACGCCCACGTACGAGGGGAAGCGGGGCACGCCGTCGTCGGACAGCTCCTGGTAGCGGAAGGTGATGACGGTGCCGATGGCCGGCGGGGCCTCGCGCTCGGCGTCGGACAGGCCGGTGCCCACGCTGAAGCGCTTGCCATTGCGCAGCTCCACCTCCAGCGCGCCCAGGCGGCCCTTGTGCCGGCCCGCGCCCGCGACGTGGCCCACGACGCGCGCCTCGTCATCCTTGAAGCTCTTCACCTTGAGCAGCGTGTGCGAGCGGCCCGCCTCGTAGCGCGAGCCCGGCTTGCGCAGCATGAGCCCCTCACCGCCCAGCCCCTCCACGCGCTCCAGTTCCTCGCGCAGGTGCGGCGTGCCCTTGCAGCGCTCGTGCGTGTGCCACTTCGCGTACGCGGGCTTCGCGTCCTCCATCCACTTGCGGCAGTGCTCCAGCCGCTTCTCGAAGGGCGCGTCCACGGACGGCGCGTCGAAGGCGACGAAGAACAATTCCTTCCAGTCGTCGCTGCGGTCCTGCCGGCGGACGATGCTCACCGTGCGCTGGAAGCGCTTGCGGCCGCCGAACAGCTCGCCGTCGAGCGGGAAGTCCGGTAGCCCGGCGGTGAACCACGCGGGCGCGAAGAACTCGTTGCCCAGGCGGGACCAGAAGCGCTGGCCGTCCCAGTACGCGCGCACGCCGTCGAGCTTCTCGCTCATCCACCAGTCGGTGAGGTCGACGTCGGTCTCCCACGAGTGCGCCAGCAGCAGCGGCGGGGCCTTGTCCTTGGCCTCCTTGGCCTCCTTGGCCTCCGCGGCGTCCGGAGATGCGCCGGCCTTCTTCGCCTTGCCCGCGCTCTTCGCGGCGGGAGCAGCGCCGGTGCCGGACGCGGCGGCGCCGGTGCGCGCGTCCTCGGCGGCGTCCCCGCGCACCTTGCGCAGGTGCTTGCAGGTGCGCCGCTCAATCGCAATCGACTGGTTGCGCCACGCGGGGCAGCTGCACGAGTACACGCCGCCGGTGTTCTTGAGGATGTAGGGCTTGGAACCTGAACCCTGGAGCTCGAGCTTCGCGCCGTCCGCGATGTCCGCCATGACTTCCCCCTCCGTGCCGCGTCTCTCGCGGCGACGAAAGGAAGAGTACCTGGGGGGTCTGACATTCCCAGGACGTGATGGGGTGGGCATTCGGCGTCAAATGGGGTGGCGCGCGAGGGCCCATGGCCGAATGATGGCGGGGCTTTTCACCGCCTCCGGAGGCCGCACGAGATGGTCGTCATCGTCATGGGGGTTTCGGGCGCGGGGAAGACCACGGTGGGCCGGGCGCTGGCGGCCGCGCTGGGCTGGCGCTTCGTGGACGCGGACGACCTGCACCCGAAGGCCAGCATCGCGAAGATGGCGGCGGGCGTGCCGCTGACGGACGAGGACCGGTGGCCGTGGCTCCAGGTGCTGCGCGGGGTGATGGAGGATGCGCTGGCGCGCGGCGAGGACCTGGTGATGGCGTGCTCGGCGCTCAAGCGCTCCTACCGGACGGTGCTGGAGGTGGACCCCTCGCGGATGCGGTGGGTGTACCTGAATGCGCCGCGGGAGGTGCTGGCGCGCCGGCTGGCCCAGCGCCACGGCCACTTCATGCCGCCGTCGCTCCTGGACTCGCAGCTGGCCACGCTGGAGATACCCGCGGACGCGCTGGAGGTGGACGTGTCGCCGCCGCCCGACGTGGTGGTGCAGCACCTCCGCGAGGGACTGGGGCTCTGACGCCCGGCCCTCCCCTCCCGCACCGCGAGAGGAGGGCCTTCCACCGCGCGCATCAACCCGCCCAGCGGCCCGAGGCATCGTGGAAGGAACGTTCCTTCCACGAGCCACCGTGCGCGACTCAGGGCAGGACGTTGACGCGGCCACCCACGCGGGTGTTGTTGTCTTCAATCAGCTCGTTGCCGCTGGGGCCGTGCGAGTCCACGAGGGCGGCCAGGTAGAGCGAGCCATACAGGCTGTAGCCCGCGTAGGCATTGACCGACACCGTCTGGCACTGGCCTGGCGCGAGACTGCCGATGAACACGAGGCCCACGGAGAGGTCGGACGTGGGCGTGGACGGCCCGTACGGGGTGATGACGGTGTCCTCGGACAGGTACAGCTCCAGGTCGGTGCTTCCGTCCCGGGTGCCCTGGTTGCACACGCGCGCCGAGGCGGTGAAGTACTGGCCCCGCTGCGTGCTCGCGGGCCCGGTGACGGACGTCACCACGAAGTCCGGCCGGTCACCGATGCCGATACGGCCGCCCGTGCGGGTGTTGTTGTCCTCCAGGAACTCCATCCTCATGTTTCGCGGGTCCACCACGGCGCCCAGGTACCAGACGCCTTCCTCGACGTTCTGGGACGTGGAGATCGTCACCGTCTGGCACTGGCCCGGGGCGAGCATGTCGATGGGGGCGTAGCCCACGTTGAAGTCCGGCCCGGGGCCATACTGGCTCGGGGTGATGACCGAGTCCTTGGACAGGTAGATTTCCACCTCCCCGGCGGACTCCGCCTGAGTGCCCTGGTTGCACACCGTCGCCGTGACGTTGAACGGCTGGGAGAGCCTCGAGCTCGCGGGCGCCGTGAAGGACGTCACCACGAAGTCCGGCCGGTAGCCCAACCCCATGCGGCTGCCCGTGCGGGTGTTGTTGTCCTCGAACAGCTCGGTGTCCACGCCGCCCGGGTCCGCGGCTGCGCCCAGGTAGTACGTGCCATCCATCGGTCCCCCGCCGGAGGCGGGGAGGGTCATCGTCTGGCACACGCCCGGTTCGAGCATGCCCGTGTATATCTGGCCGATGTGGTAGTCGGTGGTCGAGCCGGGGCCGTTGTGCGGCGTGATGACCGAGTCCTGCGACAGGTAGATTTCCACGGTGGTGTACCCAGGCACGGTGCCCTGGTTGCACACCGTCGCCGTGACGTTGAAGGACTGGCCCGGCGCCGCGCTCGCGGGCCCGGTGACGGACGTCACCACGAAGTCCGGCCGGTAGCCCACGCCGATGCGGTTGCCCGCGCGGGTGTTGTTGTCCTCGAAGAGCTCGGTCCTCCATCCGCGCGGGTCCACGACGGCGCCCAGGTAGAAGGTGCCCTCCGTGTTCGCGCCCCCTGTCACCGTCACCGTGCCGCACGCTCCGGCCGCGAGGTCGACGTGGCCCACGCCCACCGGCTGGTCCGAGCCCGGGCCCGGCGTCGTCGTCGGGGTGATGACGGAGTCCTGCGACAGGTACAGCTCCACGTCGGCGGAGTCCCACGCCGTCCCCTGGTTGCACACGCGGACCGTCGCGCTGATGCCACCGCCGGGCTGCACGGTGGTGGTGCCCGAGACGGACGACACCACGAAGTCAGGCGCATTGCCGAACCCGATGCGGCTGCTCACGCGGGTGTTGTTGTCCTCGAAGAACTCCTGGAGGCCGTTGGCCGGGTCCACCACGGCGCCCACGTAGTACGTGCCCTGGAAGTTGGAGGGCACGGTCGTCGCGAACGTCCGCGTCTCGCACTGTCCCGGGTTGAGCGGGAAGAGGAAGGAGGAGCTTCCCATGTAATAGTCCGTGGAGCCGTTGGGGGTGATGACGGTGTCCTGGGACAGGTACCACTCCACCGGCGCGCTGCCCGACTGCGTGCCCTGGTTGCACACCGTCGCGGTGAGGCTGACGAGTTCGCCCGGCAGCGCGCTCGTGGGCCCGGTGAGGGCCGTGACGACCAGGTCCGGCCGGTAGCCCACGCCGATGCGGTTGCCCGCGCGGGTGTTGTTGTCCTCGATGAACTCGACGGTGGAGTTGCCCGGGTCCACCGCGGCGCCCAGGTACCAGACGGCCTCGGCGGGTACGGAGGTCCAGCCCGCCACCTGCTCCGTCCGGCACTGGCCCGGTTGCAGCATCTGCAGGTACACGCTCCCCACGGGCACGTCGGTGGTCGGGTTCGGCGGGACGGGCGGGGTGATGACCGCGTCCTGGGACAGGTAGAGCTCCAGCACGCCTTGGCCGGGCAGGGTGCCCTGGTTGCACACCACCACGGAGGCGGAGAGCGTCTGATACGGCTGGAGGCTGGTGGGGCCCGTGACGGAGGACACCACCAGGTCCGGCAGGTAGCCCACGCCGATGCGGCTCCCCAGCCGGAGGTTGTTGTTTTCTTTGGTCTCGGGCAGCGCGTTCATCGGGTCCGCGGCGGCGCCCAGGTAGTACGTCGCATCGGCGCCCATCGGGGAGGAGGCCCGCACCTGCTCCGTCCGGCACTCGCCGACGCCGAGGTTCATGAAGACGTACCCCGCCATGAAGTCAGGGGAGGGAGTGGTCGGCGTGTTGGGGGTGATGACGTTGTCGCTCGACAGGTACAGCTCCACGACGGCGCTGCCCGGCAGCGTGCCCTGGTTGCAGGCCCGCACCGAGAGGGACAGCGGCTGATAGGGCGACACGCTCGTGGGCCCCGTCACCGACGTCACGACGAAGTCCGGCCCGGTGGCCAGGGCCTGCGCCGCGACTTCTGGAGACTCCGCCTCGGGAGCCTGCGACGCCTGGGGCGCTTCACCACATGCGGCAAGCGTCATCCACGCCACGAGCCCCGTGACACATCTGCTTCTCACACTTCGGTAGTGCATCTCTTCACCTCGCGAAATACCGCCGGCCCGGCAGTGCGAGGGAGGGGACGGACGGCGGAGTGCGTCCGAAATTCAATGTGAAGTGCAAAAGAAACACGGCTACCGGAAGTCCCATGACGGGCGGACCCACCTCGCCCGCCCGTCACGGCCCTGGGCCTACTCCCGGGGCGGCCCGCGGCGGCGCTCGCGGAGCAGCTCGGCGCGCTCCTCGGCGGAGAGCGGGGCGGGAGCCCCATGGGAGGCGAGGCCCGGAGCCGAGACGCCGGCCCACGTGGTGAGCCGTTCCAATGCCAGGGCGTAGTCGGCCTCGGGGAGGCCGGAGATGAAGGAGCCGTGGTTGCCGCCGGGCATGAAGAACCGGAACGAGTCATTGCGCTCGCGCACGTCGAAGGCATTCGTGGACCACGGGTCGTTCTCTCCGTAGACGAGCAGGATGCGCTCGCCCCGCGTCTTCACCCACGCGGCGATGAGCGGCATGGCCAGGTGGTCGAACGGGTAGGGCTCCAGCGAGAAGGGCACGAGGCTGGCCGGCGCGTACTGCCGAGGGTAGTGCAGGAGCCCGTGCAGGTGCCGCTCGTCGGAGCGGTAGCTGCCGAGCTGCGTGCCCGCCTGGAAGTAGTAGGGCGCGTAGTAGTCGATGCTGCCGTCGCTGAAGGAATAGAGGCCGAGGAAGGAGTCCAGCGCCGCAATCACCTCGTCCGCCGGTGCGCCGGGCGTGGGGATGAGGGAGCACTCCGCGGCGGTGCTGTACTGCCAGAAGACGAAGGGCAGCTCGAGGATGGAGAACTCGAACGTCTTGTCCGCGCCGAGGAAGTCGTAGCTCAGCCCCTGCGCGGCGGCGGCCAGCACCATGTGCGGCACCAATTCGGCGCGCCGGGTGAGCGCGTCGCGCTGGAAGTCGCGGATGCGCTCGCGGCAGGCCGCGTCGCCCACGCGGCTGAGGAATTGGATGTAGCGCGGGTCCTGCGGGCCGAAGCTGTTGGGCGCCACGTAGGCGACGGTGGCGTCCACGTCATTCGGGTAGAGGGCGCGGTGGTAGATGGACGTCATGCCGCCCTTGCTGGCGCCGGTGCCCACCCACTTGCCGGTGTAGAGTGTCTTGAAGGCGGTGACGATGCGGTGGTGGTCCGCCGCGGCCTGACCCAGCGTGAGGTGCTCCCACGTGGCGGGCACCGGCGTGGAGGGGCCGAAGAAGCGGTGCTCGACGAGGAGCTGGTTCGCGTCGAGCAGCCAGGTGGGCTCCGTCCGGCCCGGAAACGTGCTGATGCCGTAGCCCGTGCTGGCCAGCACCATGGGCCTCTGCGTCGAGCGGTGCAGCAGCGTCAGGCGCTGCTGGAAGCGCGCGCCCTCGGGGTGCCGGTGGTCCACCGGCTGGTCATAGGAGAGGATGAAGAAGCGCCAGCCGGGCTGCGGCGTGGTGCCCTCGCTCACCACCGTGAGGCCGGGGATGGACCGGAGCGCGACGAGGATGTCCGTCTCGCCGTCGAGTGCCGCACGGGCCTCGACGGGCGCGACGGCCGCGGCTTCCGGGGGAGGAGCCTCTCCCTCGGGGAAGGCGGCGGCGCCTCCACAGGCTTGAAGTCCCAGCGCGAGTGCGCAGCCCAGTGCGATGAATGGACGTCGGATGAGCTTCTGCATGGCTTCGAGAGTCCCTGTCCGCAATCCCCGGGAGATTCCGGGTAGAGGGGGAACGCCGTCGGGCCGTGGCTATTGCAACTCAGTGGTGGGATTGTTGACAGATGGAGGGCATCTCCGGGAGGACTGAAACCCGGAGCGCCCTGGTGTCACGGGCCTGGTTGCGTCAGGCCGCGCACCAGTGACTCCATCAGCTCCGGCGCGGTGTGGTGCTTCAGGTTGGGGGCGCCCTGTCCGCTCCAGAGGGAGATGAGGTCCGTGCGCCCCGCCTTGACGACGGCGGGCCTCAGCTTCGACAGGAACCAGCCCTGGACGGGGAAGGGGAGCAATTCCGCGGCGCGGGCGTTCATCTCGTCGCTCCAGCGGTTGCGCAGGCCGCGCGCCAGCCGCCCGGAGAAGGCCCGCGTCAGCACCGTGGCCTGGGACTTGTCGCTGAACAGCGCGGCGCGGTGCTCGGGCGTGGCGCCGGACTCCTCGCACGCGAGGAACACGGTGCCGAGCTGTCCGGCCTGCGCGCCCAGCGCCATCACCGCGCGCAGGCCGCGCGCGTCACTGATTCCACCAGCGGCGATGACGGGCGCCTTCACCCGGTCCGCGACGAGCGGGGTGAGGGCGAGCGTCCCCATGAGCGAGTCCTCCGCCCGCGCGAGGAACGACGGCCGGTGTCCGCCCGCCTCGAAGCCCGTGGCCACGATGAGGTCCACGCCCGCGCCGTCGAGCGCCTGCGCCTCCGCAATCGACGTCGCCGCGCCGACGGTGACGATGCCGCGCCTGCGGCACTCCGCGAGGATGGTGGCCGAGGGCACGCCGAACACGAAGCTGAACACCGGCGGCCGGGCCTCCAGCAGCGCGTCCACCTGGTCCTCGAAGCGCTGGCTGAAGCGCTCGGGCCGCTCGGGCTTGTCCACGCCCAGCTCCCGGTAGAAGGGCTCGAAGAGCGCGTAGGCGCGGTCGAACGCCTCCGGGCTCAGGCTCAGCCCGCCTGGATCATGGTCCGACACCCAGAGATTCACGGCGAAGGGCTGGGACGTCAGCGACCGAAGCTCCTTCGTCAGCCGGCCCAGCTCGTCCGGCGGCAGGGCGTACGCGCCGAAGGAGCCGAGCCCTCCCAGGTTGGACACCGTCGCCGCGAGTCGCGTGGTGGACAGTCCACCGCCGAACGGTCCCTGGACGATGGGGTACTTCACGCCCAGCCGGCGCACGGCCTCCGTCTGGCTGCCTGCCTTGCCGCTCCATGTCTCGCTCATGGGGCAAGGATAAGCGCCGCTGGTTTTTGCGCGCGCCACTCGTAAGCAGGGGTTACTTCACTTCGTGGTAACCGGACGGTTACTGGAGGACGCCCATGTCGTTGCCCAGGCGAAAGAGCAGGGCTCCCGCTCCGCCGCCCCCCTGCGCGCTGACGGAGTGCATGTCCCTCATCGGCGGGGCGTGGACGCCCAACGTCCTCTGGCACCTGAGCGCCGGTCCGCGACGCTTCAGCGAGCTGCGGGCGGACATGCCCCGCATCTCCGCCAAGGTCCTCAGCGCCCGCCTGAAGACGCTGGAGCAGCGAGGCGTCGTGCGCCGCCGGGCCCTGCCCACCTCTCCGCCGTCGGTGGAGTACTCGCTGACGGAGCTGGGCGCGGAGCTGCTCCCGGCCATCCGCGCCATCGTCGAGGTCGGCGCGAGGCTGAAGCAGCTCCGGTGAAGCGGGCGTTACTGCTTCCAGCGCTTGCTGGTCTGATACACGTCCACCAGGGGGGAGATGAGCGTCACCCGTGGGCGCCAGGAGGAGCCGTCCTCACCCTCCTGCAAGGATTTCAGGGAAAGAATTTCCGACATACAGGCCAGCGGCGAGTGCTCCCACACCTGCCGGAGGTCCTCGGTCGTCACATTGCCGAGCAGCTCCCCGCGCGTCTCGTCCACGACGGAAATCCGCTCCAGCCCGTAGCGCTTCATCACCGCGAGCGCCCGCACCACCGTGTCATTCGGGAACAGAGTCACTGCCTTCGCCACCAACGCACTGCGAACTTCGGACTGCGCCGCCATCGCCCACCTCGCCAACCCGTGCTGCCCGGCGGGGGCTATAGCAAACGGGTTGCCAACCACCGGGCGTCTCAGGGCTCCATGTCTTCGGGTGCACGGGACGGCTCGGCCATCACCTGCACCGTCTGCTTCAGCCGCTGCAGCCCCAGCCGCACCAGGGCGCCGCGCAGGTTGGGCTGGGTCATGATGGTCTTCTCGAAGACTTCGCGCTCCAGCTTCAGCAGCGTGCAGGGGATGAGCGTGCGCACGGTGGCGGTGGCCAGGCGGCTGCGCAGCAGGGAAATCTCCCCGAAGAGGGCGCCCTCCTCCAGGCGGGGATAGGCCGTCTGGGTGCCGTCGTCGTGGGTGTGGAACACTTCACACTGGCCACGCAGTAACAGGTACAACGCATCACCAGGTTTACCTCTGGTGAGCAAAGTTTCGCCCGCTGGTACGGTGACGGGGACGAAGGCGTGGCCCAGTTGTTTCTGCAACTCGGGTGACAGTGTGGCGAGCAGCGGGTTGACGCGGATGGCTTCCGCCATGAAGCGCTCGCGGGCGGTCTGCTCCACCTTGTCGCCCTCCACGCCATAGTCCGCCCAGGCCGCGCGGTCGCCCGTCTGGGCCAGCTCGAGGACGACGGCATCCTCCAGGGCCACCACGCTCGCGGTGCGCGGGGTGCCGGTGAGCAGCGCCAGCTCGCCGAAGAACTCGCCGGCGCCGAGCTGCTCGACGACGCGGGGCTCCTGGCCTTCCGCCTCGCGGGCCACGGCGACGCGGCCCTCCAGGACGACGAACATGGACGTCCCGGAGTCGCCCTCCTTCACCACCACCTCGCCCTTCTGGAGGAAGCGGGTGACCACGGGCGTCGGGGGCTCCGCCGCGCCCGGGATGCCGGACTGCGCGGGCGCGGCCCCGGCGTCGGTGGACGACGCGGGGGCGGCGGAGTCGGAGAACAGGGACCGGAGACGCTCCAGCAGGGACATGACGATGACTTCCAGGAAGAAGAGGCGGCGCCATCCTACAAGCGCCGCGTGGTGCGCGGGGAGCGTGGGGCTCCTCCGCGCACTCCGGGTGTTACGTCGCGGATGGAGGGGTGCTCGGCGTCCCCCGGTCGGCCTCCTTGGAGCCGACGACGGTGAGGTTCATTCCAATCTGGACCGAGACGGGCTTGCCATCGACGGTGACGAGCGTCTTGCCGTTGATGTACCAGCCGAACGAGCCGGTGGAGAACGACTTCACCTCGGCGAGCATCTCCTGGCCGTTGATGACGACCTTCAACGGCTCGGCCTTCTCGAGGAACTGCGACAGGGTCACGGGGCACGGGGACTTGGCCATGCCGCGGACCCTATCACCGGGACTCGCGGATGGGATTGTGACGCTCGGGCCCGTGTTGGAGACCGGCCGTACGCGTCGTGCTTGACGGGCCCACGCGGCGCGTCCACCTTGGGCGTCCCCCTTCACCGAGGAGAACACCGCCGTGAAGAAGCTCGTCAACGCGCCCCGCGCCGTGGTGCGGGAGATGCTCGAAGGACTGGTCGCGCTCGCTCCGGGACAGGCCCTGCTGGAGGGGGAGACGGTGGTGGTGCGCGCGGACACGCCGCCGGACGTGCACCAGCGGAAGGTGGCTGTCATCTCCGGAGGCGGTAGCGGGCACGAGCCGGCGCACGCGGGCTACGTGGGGGCGGGCATGCTGGACGCGGCGGTGGCGGGGGACGTGTTCACCTCGCCGAGCACGGACGCGGTGCTGGCCGCCATCCGCGCGGTGTCCGGCCCGGCGGGCGCGCTCCTGGTGGTGAAGAACTACACGGGAGACCGGCTGAACTTCGGGCTCGCCGCGGAGTTGGCGCGCGCGGAGGGGATTCCCGTGGAGACGGTGGTGGTGGCCGACGACGTGGCCCTGCACGACACGGTGGAGCCCGCGCGGCGCCGGGGCATCGCGGGGACGGTGCTGGTGCACAAGGTGGCGGGGGCGGCCGCGGCGTCAGGCGCGTCGCTGGCGGAGGTGGCGCGAGAGGCCGTGGCCGCGGCGGCGGAACTGGGCACCATGGGGGTGGCGCTGGGGCCGTGCACGGTGCCGGCTGCGGGGCGGCCCGGCTTCACGCTGGGCGAGGACGAGCTGGAATTGGGCCTGGGCATCCACGGCGAGCAGGGCGTGCGGCGCGTGCCGATGCAGTCGGCGGATGCGCTGGTGGACACGCTGCTGACCACGATTCTGGAGGACCGGCGCATCTCCTCGGGCGACAGGGTGGCGCTGCTGGTGAATGGCCTGGGGGGCACACCGCCCATGGAGTTGGCCATCGTCGCGAGGCGGGCGCTGGCGGTGCTGCGCCAGGCGGGCGTGCGCGTGGAGCGGGCGTGGAGCGGGACGTTCCTCTCCGCGCTGGAGATGCCGGGGTGCTCGCTGTCGCTGTTGAAGGTGGACGACGCGCGGCTGGCGTGGCTGGACAGTGCGACGACGGCGCCGGCCTGGCCGGGGGCGGGGAGCGTGGCGCCGGTGCGTGAGCCCCGGCACGTGTCACCCGAGCGGGAGCCGCCGGTGGAGGCCGGGGAGCGGCAGCCGGGGATGGACCGCTTCCAGCAGGCGGCACTGGCGGTGGCGGACGCGTTCGACGCGGCGGAGGCTCGGCTGACGGCGCTGGACAGCGCGGCGGGGGATGGAGATTTGGGGCTCAGTCTCGCGCGCGGCGCGGCGGCGATTCGCGAGCTGCCGGAGTCGGCGTGGACGAGTCCCACTCGGGCACTGAATGCGATTGGCATGCGTTGCGCCGCAGCATCGGTGGCAGTTCGGGGCCGTTCTATGCCACCGCGCTGCTGCGCGCCGCGCGTCACCTGGTGGACCGGACGCCGGACGCCACCGCGTGGGCTGAAGCGTTCGGTGTCGCGGTGGATGCGGTGTCGGAGTTGGGCGGCGCTCGACCCGGAGACCGCACCATGCTGGATGCGCTGAGGCCGGCGGCGGATGCGTTTGCCCGGGAGGTGAAGGCGGGTCGCTCAGCCGCCGACGCCTGGGCCGTCTGTGTCCGCGAGGCCGAGCAGGGCGCGGAAGCGACGACGCGCATGCAGCCGCGCCTGGGGCGCGCGAGCTACCTGGGCGACCGTGCGCTCGGCGTGCCCGATGCCGGCGCGGCGGCGGTGGTCGTCTGGCTGAAGGCGCTCACCGCGTTCATCGGGTGAGCGGCGGCTATCGCTCGCTGCCCTCGCGGAAGAGGGAGACCACCCGGGCCACGGGGGTGAACCCGAGCCGGGCGGCGAGCTGGAGCGACGCGGTGTTGGACTCGAAGGCGGCCCACACCGCGCGCTTGCCTCGGGCGCGCATGGACTCGATGAGCACGTGCGCCGCCGCCGACGCGTACCCCTGCCGTCGCCACGCCTCCACCGTGTCGATGGACACGTCCCACCACGTCTCCGTCGTGCTGCCGGCGTAGCTGAATGCGACGGACAGGCCCTCCTCCGTGAAGGCGACCCCGAGCGGCGAGGAAGCGCGCGCGTGCGTGAGCTCCCGGGCGAGGTCATCCGGTAGGTGGCCCAGGTTCAGCGGCTCGTCCGCTTCGAGCACTCGCGCCGTGCCCCGGATGACGGGCGGCGTCGGTGGTGGGTCGTGCTGGACGTGGACCACCGCCACCTCCTCGCCCCAGCCCGGCACCGGCCCGAGCGCCCGCGCATCCTCCAGTGACAGCACCACCTCCGTCCCGGGAGCCAGTCGCTCCAGGAACGCGAGGAGCTGGGGCCTGGGCGGCCGGCCCACGATGCAGGCCTCACCGTCATCGTTGAGCAGCGCGGAGCGGCCGTCGCTCCACTCGATGGCGCTGGCGCCCGCGTCCAGCAGCGCGCCGCGCGCCCAGACCCGGTCGGGCACATCAGGAAGCCGGGCCAGCAGGGGCGCGGGGTCGAACATGCGCGCAATGTACCGCGCCGGGGTACTCAATCAGGACGCGGCTTCGAGTTGCATGAGCGGAGCCCCTTCCCAAACCCCGCGGTGGGGCTCTCGGGCAGGGGGTGGGGCGTACTGTTCGGAAATGTCGGGGGTTTTGGCGGGCGGTCTCAACCGGTGAACGCACCAGTCGGGATGCACGGCATAGCGGCGTGAAATGTCCCGACATTTCCGAACAGGACGGTGCTTGGAGTGTCCGGACCGCTCATCCGGCCAGTGAGTACCGCCTGGCAGCGCTCGGCCAGGCGCCGGTCTTCCGTCGAGCGGAACGTCTCCTCCATCGCTGCCCATGCTTCCTCGTGCAGTGCCCGCCCCGGCATACGTGGGAAACGCCCACGCCTTCCTTGCAGGCCCCAGCCGCGCCCTGAATCAGCGCGGGTTCAGCTCGGCGGCGCGCTTCTCCAGTTCGCGCACGGCGAAGTCCATGAAGGCCCGCACGCGCGGCGTCTTCCGCATGTCCGAGTGCACGCCCATGCGGACGGCGAGCACCGGACCCGGGCGCGGCGTCTCGATGCGCCGGAGCGTCAGCCTCCGGTCCACGAGCACCCGGGGCAGGGCGGCGAGCGCCTCGCCTGCCTCGGCGGCCGCGAGCTGGGACCAGATGCTGTTGGTGCGCAGGATGGCGCGCGCATGGGGCGCGACGTTCCGCATCCATTCCGTCATGGGAGCCCGGGGCGGCGTCTCGTGCAGCGTGACGATGGACTGACCCGCGCAGCCCGAGGCGAAGTCCGGAGGCCCGTGCTGCTCCAGGTACGCGGGCGAGGCATAGAGGCCATACGCGACGTCGGCGACCTTGCGCTCGACAACGTCCTCCTGGTCGAACAGCCCGGGGCGGAAGGCGATGTCGGCCTCGCTGCGGGACAGGTTGAAGCGTCGCCCGTCGTTGATGAGGGCCAGGCTCACCCGGGGATGACGTCCGCCGAACCGGGCCATGATGGGCGCAATCACGTGGTCCCCGAGCCAGTCCAGGCTCGTCACGGTGATGCTGCCCTGGAGTCCCGTGTCGCGCGCCGCGAGCCTGCGCTCCACCGTGAGCGCACCTTCCTCCATGCGGTCCATTCCCTCGATGAGGGCCGCGCACAGCGGAGTGGGCGAGAGCCCGTGCTTTCCGCGCTCGAACAGCTTCGCGCCGGTGCGGCGCTCGAAGGCGTCCAGCCGGCGGCTGACCGTGGGCTGCGTCGTCCCCAGGGCCCGAGCGGCGGCGCTCAGCGAGCCGTGTCTCGCCACGGCGAGCGCGATTCTCAAATCGTCCCAGTCCACGGTGCTCCCTGTCGCCCTATACGGATTCGTATAGGCACCCTTCGGAATCATGGGCTGCCGGGCTCGGAGGCGCCACGTACATCGTGAGCGTCGTCGTCACCGCTCACAGGAGTACCCCATGACTTCCGCATTCGCCGCCCTCGTGGTGGCCGCCAGCCTCGCACTTGCCCCCGCCGCACCTCCTGAAGACGCCGCCCTCCAGGCGCGGTTGGACTCCGTCATCGACCGCGCCCTCACGGAGAAGCGCATCGTTGGCACCGTCGTCGTCGTCGCGAAGGACGGCCAGGTCGTCTACCAGCGCGCCGCCGGCTTCGCCGACCGCGAGGCGAAGAAGCCCATGCGCGAGGACGCCCTGTTCCGCCTGGCCTCACTGACCAAGGCGATGGTGTCCGTCGCCGCGCTGAAGCTCGTCGAGCAGGGGAAGCTCGGGCTGGAAGACCCGGTGACGAAGTGGATTCCCACCTTCCGGCCGAAGCTGGCGGACGGCACCGAGCCCGTCATCACCGTGCGCCACCTCCTGACGCACACCGCGGGCCTGACGTACGACTTCATGGAGCCGCCGGACGGGCCGTACCACCAGGCCCGCGTGTCCAACGGGCTCGACCAGCCGGGCCTGTCCATGAAGGAGAACCTGCGTCGCCTCGCCTCGGCGCCGCTGACGTATGCGCCGGGGACGCGGTGGGGGTATTCGATGGCCACCGATGTGCTGGGGGAAGTCATTGCGCGTGCCGGTGGTGCGCCGCTGCCCGCGGTGGTGGAGCGGTTCGTCACGCGCCCGCTCGGCATGGCGGACACGGCCTTCAGCGTGAAGGACGTGGCGCGGCTGGCGACGCCGTACGCGGATGGGAAGCCGGAGCCGGTGCGCATCGGCGAGTCGCTCTTCGTGCCCAACGGGGCCAGTGGCGTCACCTTCGTGCCGGGCCGTGTCTTCGACTCGCGCTCCTTCGCCTCCGGAGGGGCGGGCATGGTGGGCACGGCGGCGGACTATCTGAAGTTCCTGGAGGCGGTTCGGACGGGCGGGGCACCGGTGCTGAAGTCCGCCACCGTGGAGCGGCTGACCACGGACCAGGTGGGCCCGCAGGCGGCGAGCAACGGGCCGGGCTGGGGCTTCGGCCTGGGCGTGGGCGTGCTCGTGGACCCGGTGAAGGCGAAGAGCCCGCAGTCGGTGGGGACGTTCAACTGGATGGGCGCGTATGGCCACAGCTGGTTCGTGGACCCGAAGCAGGGCCTGACGGTGATTGCCCTCACCAACACCACGTTCGAGGGCATGTGGGGCGCCTTCCCCGTTGCCCTCCGCGACGCGGTCTACGACGCTGGCCACTGAGGGGCCCACACGGGGCCTCTGCGTGGAGGCCCCGATGACGCGCGGCTGGCGGGTGGTGGCGATGCTGTGGAGTGGAGCCCTGGCCGCTGGCGCCTTCACGGCGCACGCCTCCGAGCCCGCGGCTCCCGCTCCGGCTGACAACTGTGACTTCAAGTTGGAGTGCCAGCTCGGGGCCCACGCGTTCTCGGTGGGCTTCGACTCCGAGTCGGGCGAGTGCGTCGAGGACGACATGCGGGCCTTCGTGGAGACCTCGGGAGGAAAGGTCGAGCTTCCACTGGAGAAGGCCTGGTACCGCTCCATCTCGAACCTCGCGGATGGGGAGTCCATCTGCCATCTCACCGGAGCCCGGGGGCCCGACAGTGCGGTCTCCGCCTTCGCGGTGGATGAGCATCGAGCCCTGGTGTTCTTCACGCAGGATGGCCGCCCCGGCTACGACTCTGTGGGCGTGGTTCTTATCGACACGGCGACGGGGAAGGTGCTCGACGTGAAGCAGCGGCTCGGGCAGTCGAAGGACAGCATGGTGGCCATCCTGAAGACGCCCCGTGGCTACAAGCTCCAGCTGGTACGCGAGTCCCTGTCGGTGGTGCGCTGTGACTGCTCCGCCGCCTTCGCGGACGACTGGATGTCCATCGAGGTCGTCAACGGCCGGATTCGCGCGCGCTGGATGCGGTGAGGCGCGGGGAGGTCAGTGCTGCAGCCAACCGGCGCGCTGCATGGCCTGGAGCGTGATGTCGGCCAGCTTCTGGTAGCCGGCGGGGCTCGGGTGGAAGGCGTCAGAGGAGAGCCACTCGTAGTGCTCGGCCAATTCGCGCGAGGCGGGCAGCAGGTCCACGACGAGGACGCGCGGGCCGAAGGTGCGGGCCGTGTCGTTGATGGCCGCGTTCCATGCGCTGACCTGCTCGCGAAGCTTTGCGCGCATCTCGGACGTGGCATGCGAGCCGGCGAGCGCCGCGAGGTCCGGGACGTTGAGCAGCACCACCCGGGCATCCGTCTCGCGCATCAGCCGCTCGAGCGTGGCCTGGAGGGTCTTCTGGTAGGTGGCCAGCGGCACGGGGCGGAGGGCGTCGTTCACCGACAGCCACATCGTCACGAGCGTCGGGTGGAAGGCGATGGCGCGGGGCACTTCTGCGTCCTCCGCCTCCGCGAGCGTGATGCCACTGCGCGCGAAGCGGTCATACACCGTGCCCTCGGGCAGCGCGGCGCGGAGGCGCGCGGTCCAGTTCTCGCTCGTGGGCGAGCCACTTCCGACGCCGAGGGTGTCGGAAGCGCCCAGCGCGGCGTAGCGGATGGGTGTGCGCAGGGCGGCCGGGGCGAGTGGCGCCTCGGCCGGAGTGGGCTCGCTCAGCGCGGTCTGGGGACGGCCGGCGAGTGCGGCGGTGCCCAGCCCGAGCATCGTGGCCAGCGTCAGCAGGAGGAAGAGGAGCGGCATGCGTGGGCTGCGTCAGGAAGTGGGTGCCCCTGGCGATAAAGCCCCCGCGGCCCCCGTGCATGGGCGGGCCGTGGAATGAACGTTCCTTCCACGGGGAGGCAGCCGGACCCCCGGTCTCCCGCCCGGCATGGAATCAACCGGACCGCTGTCGTCGGGAGCAGGGCGCTACTGGAACGCGGGCCAGACGAACGCGGGCGTCTCCGACCACCGCTCCCTGAGCCGAGACTCCAGCGACGCCAGCGTGCGAGCCAGCGCGGGCACGGGATTCTGCGGCTCCAGCACGGCCCGGCAGCGCGCGAGGTGCCGCAGCAGCGCCGCGCGCTCGGAGAAGCCCGGGGCCCACTCGCGGTCTCTCTCCAGGGCCTTCGGTGGAATCCACTGGAACAGGTTCACCGTGCGCGCCGCGGTGATGACGGCGCGCGCCCGCATCCACGAGGCGTCCACCTGCGCCGCGTCGCAGGCCTGCGAGCAGGCGATGCGGTAGCTCAACTCCGCGCGGGTGATGAGCTCCTCGGGCAGCGGCACCACGAGCAGCCACATCAGGCAGTCGTAGAGCGCATGGCGCATGCCGCAGTACTCGAAGTCGAGCAGGCGCGCGCCATTCGGCGTGAAGATGGTGTTGCCCGGCGCCATGTCCCCATGGGTCAGCGCGAGGAAGGGGCCCGGGTCGGCCAGCTCGCGCGCGAGCACCTCCAAATCCTCATGGGTGCCGGGCGCCTCCACTGCGCTGGTGGCCGTCACCCAGCGGTGCAGCCGGTCCTCGTGGTCCAGCAGGTAGCGCGCGTTGTCGATGCGCGCCCGCGAGGGCCGGGGGCTCAGCGTGTGGCGGATGAGGTCGAAGTCCGCCTGCACACCCAGGGTGCGCGCGTGCATCTGCCCGGTGAGGCGCGCCACCGCGAGCAGCCCGCTGGTGGCGGCGCGCGGGTCATTGCCGTTGAGCAGGTCCTCCAGGCTGGGGCCGGAGCCCAGATCCTCCAGGACGAACAGCCGCGTGGCCACGTCCCCGGCGATGAGGCCCGGCGCGGTGGTGAGGTTGAGGCGGCCGAGCAATTCCAGCCCCGTCCACTCGTCCAGGCCCAGCACCGGGTCGTCGCGGAAGTGCTTGAGGACGACGGTGGCCATGTCCCCACCGCGCACGGAGGCGCGCACGACGTCGCAGCGGGACTCGGTGCGAAGGACCTGGGGCCCGGACAGCAGCACGGGCCGTCCCCACGCGGCGGAGAGCGCACGCGCACCGTCCGCGAGGAGCAGTTCCAGGTCCGGGGCGCTCAGGGGAGCCGCTCCACGTTGGCACCCGCGCGCTCCAGCAATTCGCGGTACCAGGCGAAGGCCCGGGCCGTGCGGTCCCCCAGTTCCTTCGACCCCCACAGCACGGTGAGGGTGCGGCGCGTCTCCGCGTTCGTCTTGGTGCGCTGCGCGTCCTTCACCGCGTTGGCGCAGGGCCCCTCCGCGTCGAAGAGGCACAAGAGCCCCTCCAGGTCGATGCTCTGCCCGGACGCATTGAACACGTACTGGGAGCCGGCGGGGGCAATGCCGATGCGGAACGGCGCCCGGGCGCGGTCCAGGTCCACGACGCTGATGGGCAGGCCGCTGTGCAGGGACACCGCGTTGCACGCGTCCACGGCGGTGTTGATGGAGCCGAGCGAGCCGTCGCCGGAGGCCCGTACGAGGTACTCGGAGGCGGGCTTGCCGCGCCCGGTGGGCTTGTAGCCGCCGTGGCGGAGCATGTCGCGCACGGTGCCTCGCACGGTGTCGTCGCTGGAGAGGGGCGCGGAGGCGCCGGGCTTGAGCAGGGCCACCAGCCACTCCGGCGAGGGCAGCGAGCCCAGGGCCGCGGGGAACGTGGTGGTGAAGGCCAGCGTGTCCAGGGACGGATGCGGGTCGATGGTCAGCACGGCGGGGGACTCTATGCCACGTGGGGTGCCCGGGGCGCGCCCTGTCACCGCGGGTGAAGCGTCCGTCGCCGCGCACGGCGGATGACGGTGGCCGCCATGTCGACTAGTAGAAGGCGCCTCTCACCTGGAGATGACATTCCATGAGTCTTGTCTTCCTCGCCCTGTCGCTGACCCTTCACGGAGCCCCCAGGCCCGACGCCCCGGTCCAAGCCTACGTCTCGGAGACCTGTCCCGCGCAGGAGCCGGAGACGACGGACGACGGCACGCCCACGACGGCGGGGATGCGCAACGCCGCGGGCGCGCAGGTCGACTGCTTGAAGAAGGTGATGGACCGGGAGCTGGATGCCTTCCTGGTGCCGCTGAAGGAGAAGGACCGCGCGGCCTTCAAGACCTGGATGTCGCTCCAGGCGGACTTCAACCGCTGGAATCGAGCGGTCTGTGAGCTGTACGAGCGCGCCTCGGGGAACGCTGGCAGCATGGCGGGCTTCGGGGAGCTGTCGTGCGCGGAAGAGGTCGGGGCGCACCGCGCCTGGTTCGCGAAGCTGCTGGCGGCTGGAGACCTCAAGCCCTTCTGGACCGTGGTGGACGCCCTGCGGGAGCAGGGGCAGGAGAGCGCCACCGGGACGGCGAAGATGCTCGCGGCGGCGAAGGCCGGTGGCGCCGATGACGACGCCGAGAACCCGCTCGTCGGCCTGGAGCCGAAGGAGTTGAAGGCCTTCGAGAAGAAGCTGGCGGAGACGAATGCGACGCTGAAGAAGCTCGCCCAGGGGCAGTGCAAGGCGCTGAAGGACGCGCCCGCCGGCTGCGAGGACAAGCTGGTGACCTACTACCGCGCGGTGAGCCGGATGTAGGTCGTGCCCCTGGCGCCCGGGTGGGAGCCCGTCCGCCCGCCCGCCCCCGGAATGAGAACCCACATCCCCGGGGTTCGGAACACTCTCCCCGGCGCGCCCTCCGTGATAAGGGCGCCGCACCCGCTTTCCGGGCCCCCCGCGCACGCACATGATCCGTCTCGACAACATCGGCAAGCAGAATGGCCAGCAGATCCTCTTCATCGAGGCCTCCGCGGCCCTCCACAAGGGCGAGAAGGTGGGCCTCGTCGGCCCCAACGGCGCCGGCAAGACGACGCTGTTCCGGATGATTACGGACCAGGAGCACCCGGACGAGGGCCAGGTGGCCGTCGACCGGGGCGTCTCCATCGGCTACTTCAGCCAGGACGTGGGTGAGATGCAGGGCCGCAGCGCCGCCTCCGAGGTCATGGACGGCGCGGGCCCGGTGAGCACCGTGGCCGCCGAGCTCAAGCAGCTCGAGGCCGCCATGGGTGACCCGGACCAGGCGGACAACATGGAGAAGCTCGTCGAGCGCTACGGCGTGGTGCAGGGGCGCTTCGAGGAGCTGGGCGGCTACGCCCTGGAGGGCCGGGCGCGGGAAATCCTCGCGGGCCTGGGCTTCACCCAGGAGATGATGGACGGCGACGTGGGCGCGCTGTCGGGCGGTTGGAAGATGCGCGTGGCCCTGGCCCGCATCCTCCTGATGCGTCCGGACGCCATGCTCCTCGACGAGCCCAGCAACCACCTGGACCTGGAGAGCCTCATCTGGCTGGAGGAGTTCCTCAAGGGCTACGAGGGCGCGCTCCTCATGACCTCGCACGACCGCGAGTTCATGAACCGCATCGTCAACAAGGTCATCGAAATCGACGGTGGCTCGCTGACGACGTACACGGGCAACTACGAGTTCTACGAGCAGCAGCGGGCGCAGAACGAGAAGCAGCAGCAGGCGCAGTTCGATCGCCAGCAGGCGATGCTCGCGAAGGAAATCAAGTTCATCGAGCGCTTCAAGGCACGCGCCTCGCACGCCGCGCAGGTGCAGAGCCGCGTGAAGAAGCTGGAGAAGATTGAGCGCGTGGAGCCGCCCAAGCGCCGCACCACGGTGCTGTTCGAGTTCCTGCCGGCGCCGCGCTCCGGTGAGGACGTGGTGAGCCTGAAGAACGTCCACAAGGGCTACGGCAACCGGAGCATCTACGAGGGGCTGGACTTCCTCGTGCGGCGCACGGAGCGCTGGTGTGTCATGGGCGTCAACGGCGCGGGCAAGTCCACGCTGCTGAAGCTGGTGACGGGCTCCACGCAGCCGGACGACGGGACGGTGGCCCTGGGTGGCAGCGTGAAGATGGGCTACTTCGCGCAGCACGCCATGGACCTGCTGGACGGCGAGCGCACGGTGTTCCAGTCGCTGGAGGACGCGTTCCCCCGCGCGGGGCAGGGCTCGCTGCGGGCGCTGGCCGGCTGCTTCGGCTTCTCCGGGGACGAGGTGGAGAAGAAGTGCCGCGTGCTGTCCGGCGGTGAGAAGGCGCGACTGGTGATGGCGAAGATGCTCTTCGACCCGCCGAACTTCCTCGTGCTCGACGAGCCCACCAACCACCTGGACATGGCGACGAAGGAGATGCTCATCACCGCGCTGTCGCGGTACGAGGGCACCATGCTGTTCGTCTCGCACGACCGGCACTTCCTGGCCGCGCTGTCCAACCGCGTGCTGGAGTTGACGCCCGAGGGCATCCACCAGTACGGCGGCGGCTACACCGAGTACGTGGCGCGCACCGGCCACGAGGCTCCCGGCCTTCGGAGCTAGCTGGAGTGCGGTACCCGCAGGCGACTACGGCCTGCGGGAGGGCAGTGCCTGCCGGAGCGCCCGCATCTCCGTGAGCAATTCCCTCGCGGCCTCGAGCGAGGCGGCGGAGGCGCTGGCGGGCTCATTCCGCTCCGGCATGGAGTGCTCCCCCAGGCCCGCGTCGCGGTGCATGCGCACGCGAGCGAGGATGACGTCGCGAATCTCCCCGGGGTTGCTCACGCCGCGGAAGTGCGCCTCGTGCAGGTGCTCACCGTGGCCGGAGCCGCCGTCCTTCGAGCCCGAGGAGCCACCGCCGCCGGCCGTCTCCACCTTCACGTCGGAGATGCCGAGCAGGCGCTGAATCGGGTTCTGCTGGATGGAGACCTGCTGGATGTTCGCGAAGGTCATCGTCTTCTCCTGGAAGGAGACGATGCCCTCGTGAAGCCGCAGGCTCCGGTCGGAGAGGACGTACCAGCGGAACGCGTAGTCGATGCGCGCGACGAGGAAGCCGAACGGGAGCTGGACGATGAAGCCCAGCCAGGCCAGCGCCTCCAGGCCCCAGGCAATCTTCTCCGACAGGGGAAAGTTGATGTGCGGGACGACGGCGCTGAGGAACATCGCGCCGACCGTGAGGCCCGCGACCAGGCCCACCTGCCGCACCGCCCAGAGGAACACCCGGTAGCTGCGATAGGCCGGAGCGGAGCGGAAGACGCGCACGTCGCCCGACGGAATCACGGGCGCGGGAGGAACCTTCAACAGCCGCAGGAGCCATGCGTGGGGAAGCTCAGCCATCCGTCTTCTCCGGAGGCGCTGACGGAGTGCCCAGGTCCTGCCGGAGCGCGCGCACCTCGGCGGCGACCTCGCGCAGCGTGGCGGCGAGGGCGTCCTCCGCGCTGGACGGGAGCGCCTGCGCCGCGTCGCGAGCCGTGGGCAATGTGCGGTCTCTGGCACCCTGCATCTTCGAGTAGAGGAAGTCCCGCATCGCCTCGAAGGCCTGGAGGCCCTCGATGGTGATTTCCGCCTTGGCGTTGCCGCTCGCCGTCTGCACCTGGATTTTCGCCAGCCCCAGCCACCGCTCCACGAGGTTGCTGGACAGGTGGATGTCCTGGATGCGGGCGTAGGTGAGGGAGACCTCGCGCCGGAAGAGGATGCCCCAGCGGACGGTGATGCCCTCCGAGTCCAAGTCGTACCGCAGCGTCTGGAAGCGGAAGTAGTGCAGCAGCAGGAGGATGGGAAAGCCCGGCCCCGCCAGGAACGAGGTGAGCACGTAGTACGTGAGCAGGTTCTGGTGCGGGCGCAGCACGGCGGGAAGCCGCGACAGCAGCGCCACCTCCGCGGAGGCCGACTCCGAGGGCGGCGAGGACGAATGTGAATCGGTCATGTGCGGCCCACCCGAAGAACTCCCGCGAAGGGGTCCGCCCAGACACTACGGCCCTGGGGGGACTTCATTGCAAGGTGTCTAAGCGACGCCGGGCCGCTTCAAAAGCGGGCGGGCCCTATTCGAACAGCCGGCTCGCCAGCCGTGCCAGCTTCTGCGCCTTGCCCGAGTACGGCGGGAAGAACAGGTGTGCCAGCGACGTGCGCCCCTGGCGCAGCACCGCGCGCTCGTGGCTGAACGTCCGGAAGCCCGTCTCGCCGTGGTACGCGCCCAGGCCGCTCTGCCCGACTCCGCCGAAGGGCAGGTTGGGGTTCGCGTTGTGCAGCACCACCGTGTTGATGCAGGTGCCGCCCGCGCTCGTCTCGCGCAAGAGCCGCTCCACCGTCGCCTCGTCCTGGCTGAACACATAGAGCGCCAGTGGCTTGCCACCCGCGCGCACCTGCGCGACGACGTCGTCCAGGGACTCGTACCGGAGCACCGGCAGCACTGGCCCGAAAATCTCCTCCTCCATGATGGGCGCGTCCGGCGTCACGTCCGCCAGCACCGTGGGCGCGATGTAGCGCGTCTCCGCGTCCACCCCGCCGCCCGTCACCACCCGCGCCCCCGCCTGCACCGTGCGGTCCATCAGCCCGCGCACCCGCTTGAAGGCTCCGTCATCCACCAGCCGGCAGAAGTCCTGGCACGCGCGCCGCGCTTCTTCCGACTTGCCGTAGAAGCGCTCCAGCGCCGCCTTCATCGCCGTCAGCAGCGCCTCCTCCTTCGAGGCGTGCACCCACACGTGGTCCGGGGCGATGCACGTCTGCCCCGCGTTGAGGAACTTCCCCCACACCACGCGCTCGGCCGTCGTCTCCACGTCCGCCGTCGCGTCCACCACCACCGGCGACTTGCCACCCAGCTCCAGCGTCACCCCCGCCAGGTGCTTCGCCGCCGCCTCCATCACCCGCCGGCCCACGCGCGGCCCGCCGGTGAAGAAGAAGTGGTCGAACGGCAGCCGCAGCAGCGCGTCGCCCACCTCCGGGCCGCCCTCCACCACCGCCACCTCGTCCTGGGGGAAGGCGTCGCGCAGCAGCTCCGAGATGAAGCGCGCGGTGTGCGGCGTCTTCTCGCTCGGCTTGCACAGCACGGTGTTGCCCGCGGCCACCGCCGCCACCAGCGGAGCCACCAGCAGGTTGAAGGGGTAGTTCCACGGGGCCATGACGAGCACCACGCCCCGCGCCTCGTATTGCACGTGGCTGGAGGTGCCGGTGAGCAGGAGCGGCGTCGTCACCTTCCGCGGCTTCATCCACCCCTTGAGGTGCTTCTGCACGTGCGCCAGTTCCTGGAGCACGGGCATGACCTCCGTGGCCTCCACCTCGGCGCGGGGCTTGCGGAAGTCCGCGTGGATGGCGTCCGCCAGCGCCTCCCGCCGCGCGATGATGAGCGCCTTGAGCGTGTCCAGCCGGGCCAGCCGCTCCTTCGCCCCCCGCCTCGCCACGTCCCAGCGGCGCGCCTGGAGGCGGTCGAACGCCTCCCGCACACCCTCCGGCATCCGCTCTTCCGCCAGCTTCACCACGTGCATGGACCGGCTCTCCTTCCGGCGGTGTCCCTTTCGAGAACACCGCCCGAACCGGCCATCTTGCCTACTCCATCAGCCGGGTGGCGCGGGAGGCCATTTCCTGCGCCTTTCCGCGATACGGCGGGAAGAACACCGAAGCGAGCGACTTCATCCACTGCACCGTCACGGCCCGCTCGTGGCTGAACGTCTTGAAGCCGTAGATGCCGTGGTAGTGCCCCAGGCCGCTCATTCCCACCCCGCCAAACGGCAGGTTGGGGTTGGCCACGTGGATGAGGACGTTGTTCACCACCGCGCCCCCGGACGTGGTGTTCCGGAAGACGTCTTCAATCGCCCGCTTGTCCTGGCTGAACACGTAGAGCGCCAGCGGCTTCCCGCCCGCCTGCACGTGGGCGTAGACCTCTTCACGCTTCTCGTAGGTCATCACCGGCAGCACGGGGCCGAAGATTTCGCCCTCCATGATGGCCATGTCCGCCTTCACGCCCGACAGCACGGTGGGGGCCACGTAGCGCGAGGGCCCGTCCGCCAGGCCTCCGACCTCCACCTTCGCTCCCACGGCCACCGAGCGGTCGACCATGTCCTTCACCCGCCGCCACGCCATGGGTTCGATGATGCGCGCGAAGTCCGGGCTCGCCTGCCGCTCCGTCTCCGTGTCGCCGTAGAAGCGGGTGATGACGGCCTTCAGCGCGTCCAGGAACGCGCGCTCGCGCGAGGCGTGGACGAAGGCGTAGTCCGGCGCCACGCACGTCTGGCCGCCGTTGAGGAACTTGCCCCAACAGATGCGCTCCGCCGCGGCGGTGAGGTCCGCCGTCTCGTCGATGATGACGGGCGACTTGCCGCCCAGCTCCAGCGTCACGCTGGCCAGGTGCTTCGCCGCCGCCTCCATCACCTTCCGCCCGATGCGCGGGTTGCCGGTGAAGAAGATGTGGTCGAAGGGCAGCTCCAGCAGCGCCTCCGCCAGGTCCGCGCCACCCTCGAAGAGGGCCACCTCGTTCTCCGGGAAGACGTCCTTCACCAGCCGCGCCATGAAGCGCGAGGTGTGCGGCGTCTTCTCGCTGGGCTTGCAGATGACGGTGTTGCCCGCGGCGATGGCGGCAATCAGTGGCGCCATCAGGAGCTGGAAGGGGTAGTTCCACGGCGACAACACGAGCACCACGCCGCGCGCTTCGTAGCGCACGTGACTGGACGAGCCCGCCAGGAGCAGCGGCGTGCCCACGCGCGTGGGCTTCATCCACGACTTGAGGTGCTTCACCGTGTGGTTCAGCTCCTCCAGCGTGGGGTGCACCTCCGTCAGCTCCACCTCCATGGCGGGCTTGCGGAAGTCGCGGTGGATGGCGTCCGCCAGCTCCACGCGCCGGGCGACAATCGCCTCGCGCAGGCGCTTCAGGCGGGCGATGCGCTCGGCGGCGGTGGTGCGCGACATGTTCCACCGGTGCGCGCGCTGGTCCTCGAAGACCGAGCGCAGGCGCTTGAGCTCGGCTGAAGGCTTCATGTCGATGGGGGAGGGGACGGCTTCAAGCATGGGCGCGCTCCGGTTCGGATTCAGGGGTGTGGAAACGAGGAAAGGGGCTCAGCGGGACTCCAGCCCGCGCAGCAGGGTGGTGAGGGCGGCGGTCAGCTCGCCGGTGAAGTCCACGCGCAGCGGGGCCAGGTGCGGCTGCGCGAGCAGCTCGCGCGCCACCGGTGCCACGTCCGCCATCTGCCGCAGGCCCGTCACCAGCGCGTGCAGGTGGATGAGGAAGCGCGGACCGTCTCCCTCCTTCAGGAAGGAGAGCCGCTGCTCCACCCGGGCTCCGGTGCTCAGGAGCGCACCCAGGAGCCGCTCCTTGAACGGCAGTACCTGCTCCGCCGTCACGTTCTGCTCCAGCACCGTCTGGAGCATCGCCAACAGCCGCGTCAGCGACTCCTCGCCCTCCAGCGACTCGGCCACCGTGCGCGCCAGCCGCGTCCCCGTCCACCGGCCCTCGCCGTGCTCCAGGAGCCCGTCCAGCCGGGCGAACCACGAGAAGAGCAAATCTTCCAGCAGCGCCAGGAACAGCGCCTCCTTCGTGGGGAAGTAGAGGAACACCGTCCCCTTCGCGAGCTTCGCCCGCGCCGCCACGTCCGCCATCTTCACGTCCGCGTAGGACGTGGACTGGTACAGCGCCAGCGCCTCATCGAGGATGAGCCGCCGCCGCGCCTCCTTGTCCTCGTCCTTCCGCGCCCGCAGGGGCACGGCCCGCTTCCCCTTCGCCGCCGTGTTGCTGACCATGAGTCATTTTCAGATGACCCCTGGTCAGTCGTCAAGTGACTCGCGGTCATCTGTTGGCGCCCGACGGAAACGGCCGTTGACTGGCTGGATGTGGGTGCAGGTGCGAAGCTGTGTCCCATGCGTCCGATTGAAGCGGAGCTCCTGGCCGGCAGCGCGCTGTACCGCGAGGTGGTGCTGGAGAAGCTGCTCCACGCGCGCGAGTCGGTGTGGATGGCCACGGCCAACGTGAAGGCGATGTTCGTGGAGCACGGGGGCCGCTTCGTGCCGCTGGTGGAGGTGCTGGACAAGCTCGCCGCGCGGGGCGTGGCGCTGCGGCTCCTGCACGCGGAGCTGCCGAGTCGCCCCTTCCGCGCGGCCTTCGACAAGAAGGCGCGGCTCGTCGAGGGGGGCCTGGGGCTCAAGGTGTGCCCGCGGGTGCACTTCAAGGCGGTGGTGGTGGACGGGGCGTGGGCGTACCTGGGCAGCGCCAACCTCACCGGCGCGGGGCTGGGGGCCAAGAGCGACACGGTGCGCAATTTCGAATTGGGCTTCGTCACCGAGGACTTCGACGTCATCGACCGGGTGACGGCGCTCTACGAGGCGGTGTGGAGCGGCGCCGAGTGCCGCACGTGTCGACTGCGCGCGGTCTGCCCTGACCCAATCTTGCCGGCTGGCGGGAGGTTGGAGCAAAAGCGGGGCGCCGCTCGGCTGGGCAAGGCGCGACGCTTGAGGCGCCACACCTCGGAGACCCGCTGATGATGAAGCTCTATTTCGCCCCGAAGACGCGCTCCACCCGCCCTCGCTGGATGCTGGAGGAGCTGGGCATTCCCTACGAGCTCGTCACCGTCGACCTGTCGAAGGGGGAGCACAAGCGTCCCGACTATCTGCGCGTCCACCCCATGGGCTCCGTGCCCGCGCTGGAGGACGACGGGCAGGCCGTCTTCGAGTCCGCCGCCATCCTCGAGCACCTCGCGGACCGCTTCCCGGAGAAGGGGCTGGCCCCGGCCGTGGGCACGCCAGCGCGCGGCGAGTACTACGCGTGGATGATGTTCTGCATGGCCACGCTGGAGCCGGCGCTCGCCACGGTGGCCTCGCACACGCACTTCCTGCCGGAGGCCGAGCGTGTGCCGTCGGAGGCGGAGCGGGGCCGCAAGCGCTTCGCGGAGCTGGCCCGCATGCTGGAGGAGAAGCTGCGCGGGCGGGAGTTCCTCGTGGGTGACGGCTTCACCGCCGCGGACGTGCTGCTGGCCTCCATCCTCGGCTGGGCCCGGGGCTCCGGGCTGCTGGCGGACTTCCCCGGCCTCCAGGCCTACGTGCAGCGGCACATGGCCCGTCCGGCCGCACAGCGCGCGATGAAGTAGGGCCGCGCCCCGGCCGCCTTCCGTCCTCCGGAACCCTTCCTTGCGCAAGGACGCCCCTTCCAAGCCGTCTTACGAGTCGGACGCCTATCTGCGGCTGCGGCGCCGCAACCTGCTGCTGTGCGCCGGGGGGCTCCTGCTGTCCGGCGCCTCGCACCAGTTGACGCTCGGCCGGATGATTCCGGAGGTCCTCGTCGTCCACGCGGCGTGGAGCGCCATCTTCGTCGTGCTGGGCCTGGCGGTGGGCGCCGGGTGGGTGCCGTCCCGGATGACGGGCGCGCTCGCCGCGCTGGTCAGCCTCGCCGCGCTGATGCTCGACATCCGCTTCACCGGGGGGCTCGCCAGTCCCTTCTTCCCCGGCCTGTACGCGGTGCCGCTCATCATCGCCGTCTTCACGCCGGGGCGCCGGCAGCCCACGCTGGTGGCGTGCGTGCTGACGCTGGTGTCCCTGCTGGTGACGTGCTGGTGGTCCGGCGCGACGCCCCAGGAGACGCTGGCGCAGGTCTTCTCCTTCGCCTTCGTCGCGTGGGTGTCCGCGTACGGCGGGAGGACGTTCCGCCGCCTGCGCGACGCGGAGCGCGAGGCGGACCGGGAGCGCGTGGAGGCGCTGCAGCGGCTGTCGGAGAGCGAGCGGCTGCGCTCCCAGTCCGAGCGCAACCGCGCGGAGATGGAGCGGCTGGCGGTGGTGGGCAAGCTGGCCGCGGGCGTGGCGCACGAGGTGAACAACCCGCTGGCCTTCGTGAAGTCCAACCTGGGCTTCCTGGAGGAGGAGCTGGGCGAGCCCGCGCCGGACGTGGAGGAGTTGCGGCGCGTGCTGGAGGAGACGCGGCAGGGGGTGATGCGCATCCAGCAGATTGTCGCGGACCTGCGCCGCTTCTCGCGCGACACGGCGGAGACCGACGAGCGCTGCGCGGTGGGCGACGCGGTGGACGAGGCCCAGCGGCTGGCGTCGGTGCGGCTGCGCAGCCTGGGCGAGGTGATGGTGGACGTGGCCCCGGACCTGCCCCTCGTGCGCATCAGCCAGCGCCACCTGGTGCAGGTGCTCGTGAATCTGCTGCTCAACGCCGCGGACGCGATGGACACGGCAACGCCCCGGCGCCCGGCGCGCGTCGTCGTGAGCGCCTCGGCCGCGGAAGCCGGCGTGAGACTGGAGGTGGAGGACAACGGCCCGGGCATTCCCGAGTCCGTGCTGCCACGCCTCTTCGAGCCCTTCTTCACCACCAAGCCCCCGGGCAAGGGCACCGGCCTGGGACTGGCGCTGTGCCGCGAGTACGTGGCGCGCTCCGGAGGCACGCTGGCGGTGGAGAACCGCCCGGAAGGCGGTGCCCGCTTCACCCTGAACCTGCCCGGCGCCGTGGGCCGCCGCCCGGGCTGACACGACAGGCTACGGAGGCTCCGGGGCCTCGTCCTCCTCGGCCCGGACAGTCCCCGCCGTCTCGAGCGCGGGCGTCTTCCCCAGCTTCATGTCCCGCCACGAGCTGGGGGACGCGCCCACCACCTTGCGGAACAGGCTGCTGAAGTGCTGGAGCGAGGCGCAGCCCACCTCCACCGCCACCGCGGTGAGCTTCATGTCCGACTCCAGCAGCAGCGACTGCGCCATGCGCACCTGCACGGCGTTGAGCTCCGCCTGGAAGGACGTGCCCGCCTCCTTCAGCCGCCGCTGCATCGTCCGCTCGGACATGCCCATCTCCCGGGCCACGTCCGCCAGGTTCACGTCCGGGAGCTTGCCCCTCATCACCTGGTGCAACTCGCGCAACAGCGGCGACTGGCCGGTGGCCTCGGCCACCAGGTCGTTCAGCTTCGCCAGCAGCGGCGCGGCGAGCGCCTCCGGGTGGCCCAGCCACTCCAGCGCCTGGGCCGGGTCGCTGAAGGCGCGGCTGGGGTACGCCCCGGACAGGAGCGTGTAGAAGCCGCCCACCACCGCGCCGACGACGCCCTCCGGACGCACCAGGGCCTGCTTCAGCACGGACGTGCTGAAGGCCTTCTCCCGCGGCTGCATGTACTTCACCAGCACCGCGAAGGCGGACGGGTCCGCGGCCTCCAGCCGGCGCGCGTCCACCAGCGAGGCATGGGGCTTGGCGGGCGCCAATTCCACGTCCAGAACCTGGACGAGCCGCCGCACCTGCGACTCTCCCGGACGCCCCCAGAGAATGAAGCCGCACAGGTCCGCCGTGGCGTACCAGTGCAGGAAGCCCTCCCCGACTACGTAACGGCCGAGGGGGTCCCGGAGGTAATCGTCGAGTCCGTCTGCGGATCGCACGGCCTGGAAGAATAGCGCCGAATGATTCGGGCCACCCAGAACGGATTAATGGGCGAAAGCGGGGTGATGAGAGCCGGACGGACCAGGGCCGAGGCGGCAAGCTCCCGGGTGGTCTCCGGCAGCTCGTACCAGGGGGCCTGGGGCTTCAGGTGGTGGGCCTGGTGGTAGCCCGCGTTGAAGAAGAAGAGGTTGTACAGGCGCGACGTCGAAGTATTGCCCAGTGCGTCACGGTGGCTGGCGTCCGTCTCGAAGTGGGCCGCCAGGTTCAGCCAGAGGATGCACACCTGTCCCACCAGCAGCACGCCCCACCACGCCAGCCCCAGCGCCGGCCGCCAGAGGACGAGTGCCAGCAGGGTGCCGTCCACGGCGATGAAGTCCAGCACCAGCTCCAGGCGCTGGTTGCGCTTCTTCGCCCAGCGCCACACCTCGCCCACCGTCTCGAAGGGCCAGAACCAGGGCGTCAGCGCCGAGCGCACGCAGTAGCGCAGGGCCCCCTCGCCCGGGCGCCGCCGGCCCCAGTCCCCCGGGCCGTCGTTGTACTTGTGGTGGTTGAAGTGGTGGATGTAGTAGCCGCGGTAGGGGAAGCCGCACGCCATGCCCAGCGTCCGTGACACCACCCAGTTCGCCAGCTTCGGGCGGGCCGTGGACAGGTGCATGTGGTTGTGCAGGACGGCGTAGTTCCAGAACAGCACCACCCAGCCCAGCGCGCACATCCCCAGCCGCCCCGCCAGGCCCAGCGCGTCCCAGCTCAGGATGAAGGACGGGAACCAGACCCACCACAGCGCGTGTACCGCGAGCTGCGGCAAGTCGAAGGTGGGGGGCGGCGGGCGGGGGGCGCGAGTCATGAACACTCTCAGTACGCCTGCCCGCGCCGCGCCGCTTCACTCCACGCGCCAAGCGCTTGCATCAAAGCGAAATCCGCCTTGTCGCATCCCCCCTCGGATGACTCACCCGGGTTCCCCCCGCCCCGGGCTGAAGTCCAATCTGGTTCCCTCTCTTCCGCGTGTGTTGGAAGAGAGGGCACGTCCGGCGTCCCAGAGCTGGGACGTCAGTTCTCCAGCGCGTGCGCCACCTGCCCGAGCAGTCGCAGGCGCGGCGCATCCAGCTTGCGCACGGTGCGCAGGAGGCGGCGCACCTCGGGGCGCTCGCGATACTCCGGCGGATCTTCCGCCAGCGCGGGTGCGCCCTCGACGCCGGCCATGCCGAGCAGCACGTCCGACGAGCAGTTGAGAACCAGGCACAGCTTCCTCAGCGTGCGGACGCTGGGGAGCATGTGGCCGCGCTCGAGGCGGCCGTACACTTCGGTGGCGATGCCGACGCGCTCGGCCACGTCGGCCTGGGTCAGCTCCAGCCGCTGCCGCGCCGCGCGAACCGCGTTTCCAATGATGGTTGCCAGTCGTTGTTCCATGGCGTGCGGAAACCTGTCGAAAAGAGGGCTTCACCCCCCGCTTTCGAGCGGAGAGACACCGGGGAGAAGGAGCTGCTGTTGGCTGTCTCGTGGAACACAGACTACGAGTCGGGTCTGACATTCCGGTGCATCCGGGAAGGCGTGTGGAAGCGTCCGGAATCGGGAGCGTTTTCCGCCCGGTGAGGACACGCGGAGCGCGAGTCGGGAATGGAGGCGGAGGCCGAAAAATCGGCCTGGGCGGCGTTGTCAATGATGCGCGAGGTGCGGGCTGGAAAAGCCCTGGTGTTTCCGGGGTTTACGAAGGCGGGAGGTCTGACATAGGTTGGGCGCCCCGGTGGGTACTGGGAGACCGGTGCATGCCTCCGGTGACACGGAGCCGGGGGTGCAACGCGCCTCGCGGGGAGGGATGTTGAGGTCGTGAGCGACGAGCGTCCGGACGCGCTGCTCAAGAGCGCACTCGAAAAGATTGTGTACTTCGAGGCTCGTGCGGAGCAGCTCCATGGCGAGCTGGACTCGACGCGCGAGGAGATGGCGCACCTGAGGCGTGAGCTGGCGGAGACGGGCCAGCGCGAGCTGGAGCTGCGGCGCGAGGTGGCGGAGCTGGAGGTCCGCATCAGCCGCATGCAGGCCGAGCGCGAGGAGCTCACCCGGCTCAACCAGGCGCTGCGCGGTGAGCGGCACCAGCTCATGGACAAGCTGCTGGACGCCAGCCGCATCCGCTCGTCCGCGCAGGAGCGCGCCGAGGAGGACGACGACCTCGGGTTGGATCTGGCCTCGTTCATCTCCCAGCTTCGCAGCGAGGTGCTGCTGCGCGGCGAGGCGGGGCCGGTGGCCCACGGCGTGGTGGTGCCTGCCGTGCGCGGGCCGGCCGTGCCGCTGCGCGCGCACGCCCCGACGGGCTCCGACAGCGAGCCGCCCGTCGCGGCCACGGAGCGCGAGTCGGAGAAGGGGCGCGAGGGACTGTCGCCGGTGGCGCGCGAGGCGCAGCGCTTCTTCCAGGCGGGCCGGCTGGGCGTGAGCGCGGCGCAGCACGCGGAGCTGTCCGCGCACGCGGGCTTCGGTAGCACCACCGACGAGACGCTCTTCGGCTTCTCCGTGCGCGAGCTGTCCGCGCAGGATGCCGCCGCACGCGTGCGCGCCGCCGAGCGGCTGAAGGCCCTGGCCCAGCCCGCCGCCGCGCCCGCGCTCGCCGCCGCGCTGCACGCGGAGACGGATTCCTCCGCGCAGGTGGCGCTGCTGCAGGCCTTCGCCTCGCTGTGCCGTGAGCAGGGCGCGTCCGTGGTGTCGCCGCTCTTGTCCTCGCCGGTGCCGGAGGTGCGCATCGCCGCGCTGAAGGCGCTCCTGACGCTGGCGCCGATGGACGCGGCACCGCACCTCGCACAGGCGATGAAGGACCCGGACCGCTCGGTGCGCCGGCGCGCGTCGCTGCTGGCGCTGGGGCTGGAGGGCGAGACGGCGCGCCGGCTGGGCGAAGAGGCCATCCACGACGAGGACCCGGAGGCGCGCGCGCTGGCCGCGCTGGCGCTCGGGGCGGGGAGTGGCGAGAACGCGCGCACGCTGCTGCTCGGGGCGCTGGCGGACCGCGAGCCGCGCGTGCGCAAGGCCGCCGCGCAGAGCCTGTCGCGCATCCTCGGGCACGACGTGTCCGCGGTGGTGGCGTTGGACGACACGCACCGGCGCCGGGAGATTCGCCGGCTGGCGACGCTGCCCATCAAGCCCGTGCGGGCGCGGCTGGAGCAGCCCCGGGCGGTGACGGTGGCTCCGGTGCTGGCCGTGGCGCAGGCGCTGGTCGCCGCCGTCGGCGCGCCGGTGCAGGTCATGGCCGCCGCGTCGAATGGTGCGCCGGTGCAGGCGATGAACGGGCAGGGCGCCGTCGGACAGCCCGTCTACGCCGTCGCCACCGTGGGGCACGCGCAGGTTGGCGCGGTGGCGCCCGTGCAGAATCCCCGTCCCGGTTCTCCGCCGCCGCCCCCGCAGGTCGGCGCGGTGGCGCCCGTGCAGAATCCCCGTCCCGGCTCTCCGCCGCCCCCGGCTCGTGCCAACCCGCCGGCCCCGCAGGCTCCGGCCTCACGCCTCTCGCCCGTGCAGGCAGCCCTCGTCGCCATGGGCGCCGTGCCCGGGCAGGCCGCCGCCGCGTCGCGCGCCCCCGCGGAGCCTCCTGCCGCGCCGGGCCGTCCCACAGCCTCCCCCGTCGAGGCGCTCTGCTCGAAGATGCTGGCGGAGGTCCGCGCGGCGGTGCGTGGCCGCTCGCTCGTCGAGCTGGCGCTCAGCCTGTCGGCGCCCTCGGAGCTCGCCCAGGAGGCGCTCACCCTCCTGTCCGCACGGGGAGCGGTGGTTCGAAGGGGGCACAAATACTTCGCCGCTTGAGGCAAGGTAGCCGTTCCGCACGTCTTGCGAAGGGTCGTCCATGGAAGCGCCGACGTACAGCTCCAAGCAGGTGGCCGAGATGCTCGGCGTGTCCGCGAAGCAGATTCCGCCGGAGTCGCGGAAGGACATCTACACCCCGGATGACATCTGGGAGCTGCGCACCACGCTGAACGCCTTCCCCGCGCGCCTGGGCCACCGCCGCCAGCTCTTCCTCAACTTCAAGGGCGGCACCGGCAAGACGTCCCTGTCCACCTCCTACGCCTGGCGCCTCGCGGAGCTGGGCTACGCGGTGCTCCTCATCGACCTCGACAGTCAGGGCCACGCGACCAAGTGCCTCGGCTACGAAGGTGAGGACTTCGAGAAGACGCTCCTGGACGTGCTCGTCCGCAAGACGCCGCTGGCCAAGGTCATCCAGAAGTCCACCCTGCCCAACCTGGACTTCGTCCCGTCCAACCTCACCATGTCCACCATGGACCTGGCGCTGATGCCCATGTCCGGCCGCGAGTTCAAGCTGCGCAACGCCCTCAAGGACGTGGAGGCGCAGTACGACGTCATCGTCTTCGACGCGCCTCCGTCCTTCGGTCTGCTCAACCTCAACGCGCTGATGGCGGCGAACGACTTGTTCGTCCCCGTGCTCGCGGACTTCCTGTCCTTCCACGGCCTCAAGCTGCTGTTCGAAACGGTGCAGAGCCTGGAGGAGGACCTGAACCACGTGCTCGACCACGTCTTCATCGTGGTCAACTCCTTCAACGCCACCTTCAAGCTGGCGAAGGAAGCGCTGGAGGCCCTGCAGACGCACTACCCGGAGTTCCTGCTGCCCACCATCATCCGGCAGTGCACCAAGTTCGCGCAGGCCTCCAGCGAGGGCCGCCCGGTGTTCGTCGCGGACCCCACGTCCAAGGGGGCCTCCGACATCCAGGCCATGATTGACAACATCCTGCCGCGTCTGGTCGCCGCGGCAGCCGCCGCCCCGAACAAGGGCACCCAGCAGGCCGGCTGAGAACCGCCATGAAGAAAGCCTTCGAACAGAACGTGTCCCGCGCCAAGCCCCGCCTCCGCCTGGGTGCGCTGACCGGCCTCATCGACCCGGCGGCCGAGCCCGCCCCCGAGGAGTCGGACGTCTCCGCCGAGGCCCCCCCGGCCCCCACCGCCGAGGCCCCGGATTTGTCCGCCGAGGTCCGCGCCCGCATCGAGCGCGCCCGCGCCCCGCGCCCCACCGCCGCCGAGGCGATGGACGCCGCCCTGCGCGCGCCGGAGACCGGGGCCCCGTACGCGGCGCCCGTCACCTACGCGTCGCCGGCTCCGTCGCCGGAGGCCCTGGTTGATTCAGCGCCTGCCGCCGTGCCCGTCACCTTCGCCGCGCCGCCCACGGCGCTGCACCTGGACGGCCTCGCGGCCGGACACCCGCCGGAGGCGCACCCCATGACGCAGGCCTCGGCCCACGCCTCGCTGCCCCACGTCACCGCTACCGTCGCCGAGCCGATGGCCCGCGTGGAGGCGCCGCCCACGGAAGTCGAGGTGCAGACGCCCGCTCCGCCCCATGACGACACGCAGGACTCCGCCGGGCGGCGCGAGCGGCTGAAGGCGCGGCTCAAGGCCGTGCGTGAGAATCCGCGCCCGGAGCCGCTGCCGGCCACCGTGGCCGAGGCGGGCCAGCGCGCGGTGGAGCGCATCACCCACCTCCAGGCCGAATTGGTGAAGGTGAAGGCGCTCAACCTCTCCCTCACGCAGGACCTCGAGGTGTCGCGCCGCCAGGCGGAGAAGGCCACCGAGGAGGCCCGGCTGCGCATGGACGAGGCGCGCCGGCTGTCCGCGGAGATGGAAGGCCGCGTGAAGCTGCTGGCCGACCTGGAGCGCGAGCTGTCCGCACTGGAGGGCGAGCGCGACGAGGCGCTGTTGTCCCTCCAGGAGACGCGGCAGGCGCTGCAGGCCGCGGCCCGGGAGCGTCAGGAGCTGGAGGACGAGGTGGCCCGCGGCAAGCAGTCGCTCGTGGACAGCCTCGCGGAGGAGGAGCGGCTCGCCGGTGAGCTGGAGTCCGCCAAGGACGAGTCCATCTCTCTGCGGCGCACCGTGGAAGCGCTCCAGGGCGAGCGTGACGTGCTGGCCCAGCAGGTGGCCTCGCTCACCGCCGAGCGCGCCGAATTGCTGGAGGCCCGCAAGGCGCTCGAGTCCGTGCACCGCGCGCTCAGCCAGGCCACCCTGCGCTGACCGTCGCCCCGGCTTCGCGAGTCACCTCGCGGAGCCGTCTGCTTCCCGCTGAAGCGGCGCTGCCCGGTGCGGGCGTCCCGGCTTCACGAGTCACCTCAAGAAGCTGCCTGTCTGCTCTCGCTGCCGCCGCGCCATCCGGTGCGGGTGGCCGGCATGTCGGGCGCGGGGTCTCCTCTGGTGTCGCCGCAACGCGATGCACCGGGGGTCCCCCATGAAGCGCCCGCTCCTCGTCGCTCCACTGCTGCTCGCTGCCTGTGGCGGTGGAGAGCTCAGCCTCTCCCTCACCAGCGACGACCTGGGAGACAACTCCCGCTCCCTCTCCGCGCCGGCGGACCTCACCACCGTGAGGGCGCTGAACATCACCGTGGACGAGGTCTGGGTCCACGTCTCGGGTGACGACATCCCCGACGTGGTGGTGGCCGAGGACGTGGAGGCCAGCGCGGACGGCTGGCACCTGCTGACAGCCGAGGACCACTCCTTCGACTTGATGACGGTACGCGGCGGCGCCGCGTGGCAGCTCGGGGACTTCCCGTTGCCCACGGGCAGGCTGACGCAGGTCCGCCTCAAGCTGAAGGCCTATGTGGCGCCGGCCGTCGAGCGCGCGAGCCTTCCCGGCGCCGTGCTGGAGCAGGACGGCACGGCGTGCGACTTGAGCGTGCCGGCGAGCGTCATCGAGCCGGGCCTGAAGCTCTCCGGCCTCCTCCCGGCGATGCGGATCGAGGCCGGCGGCAGGTACCGCGCGCTGGTGAATCTGAAGATAAAGGACTCGACGAAGCTCGACGGCGCCACGTGCGCCTACAAGCTGGACCCGGTGCTCAAGGTGAAGTGGTCCGGCGGGGGCGGCGACTCGAAGTAGCCGCGCGCCCCGGCCGTCTCGTTACTTCACGCTGTCTTTCGCCACGCCGGTGCCGCTGGCGGGGCGGATGACGGCGTAGTCCGGCTGCTTCATCTTCGGCGAGCGCAGTCCCTCGCTGGCAACTTCCGGGAACTCGCCCGCCTTGCCCTTCAGCGTGTCGAGGTAGGCGACGAGCTTGCTTTGTCGCTCCTGCTTCTTCGGGTGGTTCTTCTGGTTCTTGACGTCGGTCATCTTGGAGATGAGTCCGAGGTAGGCCGCCGGGTCGTACCCCGCGGAGAGCATGAGCTGGACCGCCATCCGGTCCGCCTCGAACTCCAGTTCCGGCTTGTTGCCATCGTCGAAGGCGGCCAGCGTCTTCTCCGTGAGGTAGGCGAGCAGTCCGGGCTCGTTGTCCAGGTCCAGCGTTCCACCCGTCTCCAGGGCGGCGAGCAGGGTGTTCGCGTTCGCCACGGACAAGAGGACCTTGCCGCCCGCCTCGGCCCACCGGGCCGTCTTGCACGCCTCGACCTTCTGTTCGTTGTACTGACGGATGGCGTGCTTGAGCACGCCGTGGGCGATTTCATGCGCCAGCGCGCCGGCGAGCTGGCCCTCGTTGTCCACCTCCATCAGCAAGCGCCGCGTGACGAGGACGTAGCCGCCGGGCGCGGACAGCGCGTTGAACTGCTCCGTGTCGTTCAGCACGCCGAACGTCCAGTCCAGCGTGGGCCGAAGCGACTGGGCTGCCAGGTTCTTGCCCACGATGTTGACGTAGTCGTGCAGCTTCTTCTCTTCCGCCGTGGAGAACATCAGCCCGCCGCCGCGCTGTACGAAATGGACGGTCAGCGCGCCACCGAGGGCATACTCCTCCGCCACGCTGGGTTCGACATCCAGCTTCTTGCACTCCGCCGCCTCCACCGCGCCAGTCCCCACGTGGGAGGCCACGTTTGCGCCCTTGACGAAGGTGTTGAGGTCGACGCCGCGGCAGGACACCGCCAGGGTGCCCACGCCCAGCACCGCGAGCACTTTCAGTCGCCAGCCCATCAGTTGCCTCCCTTCTTCCCGGAGCTCTTCTTCGACGCGACCTTGTCGCTGGGCCCCACCACCGGGAAGAGCCCGGCCTCGGCTGCGTGCGCCGCGATTCGCTCGGGCGTCAGCTGCTCGTTCCGCTTCTCCAGCGCCTTGATGTCCGCGACGGCCTTCTCGTAGTCGCCCTTCTTTCCCTTGCCGTAGGCCTCGGCTCCGGGGCTGAGCGCCTTCACCGCGGCGCCGCTGGCGACGAACTTCTTCGGGTCGAGCTGCTGCGTGCCGTCCTTGTCCGTCACCAGCTCCATGTTGGGCCGGGTGGTGGACAGGTTGGTCTGGAACACGAAGCCCTTCTTCCCGTCCACCTCCACCTGATGCCACTGCTTGTTCTTCGGGTCCGCGCCCTTCCAGGTCACCTTCTCTCCCGGCTGAAGGATGACCACCGTGTCCACGGTGGAGGACGGGCCCTGCTGCACCCGCGTGTTCTTCGCCTTCACGTACAGCTGCTCGTTCACCTTCACGGCCGCCGCCACGCCCGGAAGGCCCAGCGCCAGCACGGCGGCGGTGACGGCCGCTCTCGTCCTCGTCCTCATGGGTTCCGCACTCCTTTCAACTCACTTGTCCAGGCTCGCCACCCCGTCGAACTCCGGCGGGGGCGCCTTGGCGTACTTGTGGCAGCGCTCCAGCAGCGCCTGCGTGGGCCCGTCCTCCGGGTCCTCCAACCGTCGTGCCTCCAGCACCGCTGCGGCCTCGGCGAAGCGCTTCTCGCGGTAGAGCGCCAGCGCCGCGTGGTAGCGCTCCACCGTCACCCGCTTGCGCACGTCCAGGCCGCCCTTGAGCGCCAGCAGCTCGTACACCGTGACGGCCTCCGTCTTGCCCGCCACGCGCACCCGGTCCAGCTCGCGCACCTCGATGTGCTCCTTCGCCAGTTCGTAGGTGCGCGGGCCAATCATGATGACCGAGCCATAGGCCTTGTTCGCGCCCTCCAGCCGCGCGGCCAGGTTCATCCCGTCGCCGATGGCCGTGTAGCTGAAGAGCTGCTCGCTGCCGAAGTTGCCCACGAAGTTCACCGCGCTGTTGAGACCGATGCGCGTGTACATGTCCGGCAGGCCCTTCGCGCGGAACTCCTCGCGCAGCCGATCCACCTCCGCCTTCGCCGCCAGCGCCCCCCGGCAGGCACGCACCGCGTGGTCCGGCTGGCGCATGGGCGCGCCGAAGAGGCACACCACCGCGTCGCCGATGTACTTGTCCAGGCACCCGCCCTCCTTCAGCAGCGCGCCGCTCACCCGGGTGAGGTACGTGTTGAGGATGCGGACCAGCTCGCGCGGGTTCTCCTTGAAGCGCTCGCTGAAGGTGGAGAAGCCGCGGATGTCGCTGAAGAAGGCGGTGATTTCGACATTCTCCCCGTCCAGCCGGGGCAGCTCGTTCTCGTAAATCATCTGCTCCACGAGCTTGGGCTCCATGAAGCGGCTGAAGGCCTGGCGGATGAACTCCGTCTCCTTGTTGGCCACCAGGTGGTTGAAGGCCACCGCGGCCACGCTGGCCAGCATGCCCGCCAGCGAGGGCAGGGCGGTGAGCAGGTACGTCCCTGTCTTCGCGAGGATGGGGCCCGTCACGCAGTGCATGCCCAGGTAGAGCGCCATCGGCCACGCGATTTCCAGCGGCGTCCACCGCGTCGTCATCAGCAGCACCACGGACGTGAAGGCCACCACGAAGACGAGCACCAGGCTCATCCACAGCGGCGCCTCGGTGAAGAAGCGGCCGTCGCCCAGCAGGGTGTTCAGCACCGCCGCCTGTTTCACCACGCCGGGTGCCGCGGGCGAGAAGGGCGTGGCCTTCACGTCGTTCAGCCCCACCGCGTTGCCGCCGATGACCACCACCTTGCCCCGGAAGGTGTCCGGCGCAAGCCCCGTGGGTCGGCCCTGGCTGCGCAGCACCCATGCGTCCAGGACTTGAAGGAGCGACCGCACCTCGAAGCGCTCGTGGAGCTCGCCGCCGAAGTCGATGCCCGTGCCGCCCTCCGCATCCACCGCGTACGTGCGCGAGCCCAACCGCAGCGTGCGCCCTGACAGCTCCACCGCGCTCGCGCCCAGCAGGCCCGCCGCCACCCGTACCGGCAGCGTCGGGTACGCGTTGGCGCCATCCGTGTACGCGAAGCGCGTGCGCCGCATGAAGCCGTCCGGGTCCGTCTCCTGGTCCACCAGCCCGAAGCCATCCATCGCTCCCACCAGCGCGGGAATGGGCTGCACCGGGTAGTACGGCACCTGCTCGCCGTCGGCGGACACGCGGACCAGCGGCGTCAGCGGGTGGCGCTCCGTGCGCATGGGGAAGGCCAGCGCGCGGGCCATGGCCTCGGGCGTGACGGGCGGGAGCGCCTGCTCCTCCTCCACGTCCTGAAAGGCCTCCTCGTCGGGAAAGGCCTCCCCGGCCGGCGCCTGAGCGTCGTCCGGAGCCGACGGCAGGGCCTCCGAAGGCAGCGCGTCCAGGGCCGAGGCCACCGGCGCGGCGGAGGGCGCGGCCGGGGGCGGGGTGTCGAAGCTCGCGCGGGGCAGGGGCTTCGCCTCCGCGTTGGTGGACACGCCAAGGAAGAAGGGCACCCGCGTGTCGCGCAGCACCTGCGCGAAGGCCAGGTCCATGCCCGGGTCCGTGGAGCGCTCGTCCATCACCGCGTCGAAGACGATGGCGCGCGCGCCCTCGGCTTCCAGTTGCTCCACGATTCTTGCCCACAGGTTGCGGCTGTAGGGCCAGTTACCGTAGTTGCGCGCGTACTGCGGGTTGGCGCGGATGCCGTCCAGGCTGGGCTGGTCGATGGCCAGCACCACCACGTGGGGCGACTTCCCCTGCATTCTGGTGAAGGTGGTGACCGTCTTGTCGTAGGCGCCGCGCTCGGCCTCCTCCAGCCAGCCGCCCAGCGAGCCACCCAGCAGCTCGCATGCGGCCGCCAGCGCGGTGGCCAGCGCCGCCACGCCCACCATCCGCTTCCAGTGGTTGCGCCACCGCAACCGGAGAATCTTCCAGCGCTCGCCTGCCACGGCCCCCCTCTTGCGAAGCGTGCTGGAGCTCACACTAGCCCAGTCCCCACCCGGTACGGCACTCCTCCCTCCAGACCCTCAAAAGCCGCTCTTCCTCCACCCACCTGACGGGCAGGCGTGCCCCTGGCGTCTCGACCGCCCAGGGCCACTTCCTCCCGCAGATGATGGAGACGTGCTTCAGAAGGACGAGCCCGGCTCCTGGAGGAAGCGCTCTTCCTCCGGGGTGGACGGGCGCCCCAGCGCCACGTTGCGGTGGGGGAAGCGGCCGAAGCGCTCGATGACCTCCCGGTGTCGCCGGGCGTAGTCGAGCGGCTCGCGGCTGTCCCGGTGGTACAGGGCGAGCATCTCGAAGAGGGCCACGGCCAGCCGCTGGTCATGGCCCTCCTCGCTGTGCTCGAAGGGAAGGTAGAGGAACCACCGCCACACCGGCGGCAGCGCCAGGTCCAGCCCGCGCGCCAGGGCCTGCCGTGACACCTCGCGCGCGAGCGCGTCCGTGGCGAAGGCCCGGGGTGTGCCCCGGAAGAGGTTGCGGGGGAACTGGTCCAGCAGCAGCACCAGCGCGAGGCAGCCTCGCGGCTCATCGCACCAGGCGCTCAGGGCTCCGGAGGCGGCGGCCTCGTGGGCGGCCAGGAAGCGGCGGCGGCACTCCTCGTCGAAGGCCGCGTCGCCTGAGAACCAGCGCTCCCGGGGGCGGGCGCTGGCGGGGTTGAGGATGGGGTCCGGTGGTTGACCGAACCAGAAGCCGAGGACTTCCTCCGCGCTCGCCATGTCACTCCTCTGGGATGGGCCGTGAGGGCACTTCTTTGTACACCGCCAACACCCGGGCTGGCGGCGGGGACGGGGCGGCACCACCTTCCAGCGGACAGTCGCGGGGCCTGACGGGCCACGGCCACGGGAGGATTCGGATGGAGACGACGACGCAGGAGCCGACGACGCGGACGGTGCCGGGTCCGGTGAAGCGCACGGCCCTCAACCCCACGCTGCGCACGGAGTCGGTGGTGGCGCTGGGCACCTTCGGCGCGCTCACCGTGGGCGCGGCGGTGCTGGGCGGACGGCAGAGCTCCGCGGATTCGCTCTGGTACAAGCGCCTGCGCAAGCCCGCCTTCCAGCCGTCGCCAAAAGTATTCGCCCCGGTGTGGACGGTGCTGTACGGCCTCATCGCCCTCTCCGGGTGGCGCGTGTGGACGGCGCCCGCGGGGGCTCGACGCTCCAGGGCGCTGGCCCTGTGGGGCGTGCAGTTGGGCCTCAACGCCGCCTGGTCCTGGCTCTTCTTCGGCAGGCACCAGCCGCGCCGCGCGCTGGCGGACAACCTGGCCTTGCTGGGGAGCATCGGCGCCTATGTGGCCACCACGCGCAACGTGGACCGCCCGGCTGCCTGGATGGTGGCGCCCTACCTGGCCTGGGTGGGCTTCGCCAACGTGCTGAACGCCGAAATCGTCCGTCGCAACGCGTAGGCCCCCAAGGAGACAGCGGGCCCGTAAGTACCGGCAAGGAGGCGGGAAACCGCCCGTCCGGGGGCTTGTGGAGGAGGCTGGAAAATTCCCGGCGAAATTCTGCTTCGGGAAGATGGGAGGTGGGGGCCGTTGAGAGAGCGACCGCCATGGATGCTTTCGCCCTGCAACCATCCTCGTTGTTCTCCCGCCTGCTGCTCAAGCCGAGCTTGACGGGGCAGGAGCGGACGGGTCAGCCTGCACCCCGAGTGGAAAGCAGGCCTCCTTCATCGCCGACCCTGGACAGCCGGTGGTTCGCGGCATTCGCCCGGGAGCATGAGGCGGCGCTGCATGCCACCGCCCTGCGCCTGTGTGGCAACGCCACCGACGCCAGGGACCTCGTCCAGGACACCTTCGAACGCGGTCTGCGCAACCTGGCCCGGTACAAGGTCGGCACCGACGGGCGCGCGTGGCTGCTCACCATCCTCCACCACCTGTTCATCGACCGTTGCCGCTCCCGCACGCGTGAGCGCCGCGCGGACGTGTCCGCCGAGGACGTGGAGGAGCGCATCGCCGCGCCGGAGGTGGAGGCCGCCCCCGCCTGGGCCGCCATCAGCCCGGAGCAACTGCGCGACGCGCTGGAGAAGATTCCGGAGGAGTTCCGCACGGTGTACCGGATGCATGCGCTGGAGAACCGCTCGTACATCGAAATCGCCGAGCGCCTCGGGATTCCGAAGGCCACCGTGGGCACCCGCCTCATCCGCGCGCGCCGCAAGCTGAAGGAGCTGTTGATGCCCACGCCCGAGGGTGGAGGGGAGGGCACATGAGCGCGCCGGAGCCCATGGACATCCACGACCAGGTCCACGCCTTCGCGGACGGCGAGCTGTCCCCGGAGGAGGCGGACGTGTTCCGCGCCCACCTGGGCACCTGCGCGCAGTGCCAGGAGGACCTGAACGACATCCTCCAGCTCCAGGCCCTCGGGGGGCGGCTGGGCGAAATGGAAGCGCAGCCGGTGCGGCTGACGCACCCGCACCAGGACGCCGCGCCCTCGCGGGCCTTCCGTCCCGCGTGGAGCCGCCGGGGCAACCGGGTGGCGGCGCTGGCCCTGGCGGGCTCGCTGGCCGCGGTGCTCGCGGTGGTGGTGCTGCGCTCGCCGGACGGGGTGCCCCAGGAAGGGCACGACGTGATGGCGCTGGCGCCCACGCGCTCCATGGAGGCGCGGCTGAGCTGGTCCGGCGCCAGCGCGCACCGGCCCTACGGCGTGCTGCGCTCCGGCGACGAGCGCCCGAGGGAGCTGGTGCCGCTGCAGCAACTGGCGAAGCTCGAGGAGGCGGGGGACCTCCACGGGCTGGCGACAGGGCACCTCTTGCGCGGTGAGCGGGACCAGGCCGCGGAGTACCTCCAGCGCGCGCCGGCCTCGCCGGACGTGGACAGCGACAGGGCCGTGGTGGCGCTGACGAAGGGGGAGCTGGAGGAGGCCCTCATCCTGCTGGACGGCGTGCTGGAGAAGCACCCCCAGCACCCGGAGGCGCTGTGGAACCGGGCGCTCGTGCTGCGCGAGCTGGGCCTGGACGCGCTGGCGGCCGACGCGTTCGACGCGGTGGCGGGCCTGCGCGAGCCGGGCTGGGCGGAGGAGGCGAAGGAGCGCGCGGCGGCGCTGCGCCGCCGACTGGAGGTCCAGCGCGGCACGTGGGACGAGGCGCAGAAGGCCGGCAAGGCGTTGGCCACCGACGGCACGCCCTTCCCGGAGGGCCTGGCCCGCGCGGTGCCGGGCTCGGCGCGCAATTCGCTCTACTCGGCCCTGTGGGCGGCGCCGTCCGCGGACGCCGTGAAGGCGCTGCTGCCGCTGGCGCGCGTGCTGGACGCGCACTACGGCGGGGACACGCTGGAGCGCCGCGTCTCCCACGTGGCCGGCCTGGACTTCAAGCGCCGGGGCCCGCTGGCGGAGCGCTACCGTCAGGTGGTGCTGGGGACCTTCGACGCCTCGGGGCTGGACGCGTACGTGCGCGAGCTGGAGGCCTCCGGCAACTCCGACTTCCTGCTGGCCGTGCTCCCGCTGACGGGCCAGCTCCCGGCGCGGTTGCCCGAGTACGAGAAGGCCGCGAAGGCGCTGGGGGACCCGTGGTTCACGCTCAACGTGGAGCGCGAGGCGGCCCGGGCGGAGTTCGCGCGGGGCGACCTGGCCGGCGCCGAGGCGCGGCTGTTGCGCGCGCTGCCGGCGTGCCGCGCGGCGAAGGCGGACTACCGTTGTGGGCAGATGGAGTACGTGCTCGGCCACATCTACACGGAGGAGCACCGGCTGGTGGAGGCGCGCGAGCATGCGGTGGCGGGCCTCCAGCTGGCGCGGCAGGCGCAGGAGTGGACGCAGCAGTCGGACCTGCTGATGGTGCTGGGCAACGTGGCGCGCTACCGCAACGCCTTCGCGCTGGCCCGGGCGTACCTGGGCGAGCAGGCCGCGCGCGACGGCCGGTGCGCCGCCCGGCGCCAGGTGCAGGAGGGGCTGGCGGCGATGCAGGTCTTCGCCCTGCACCCGAAGCAGGCGCGCGAGGAGCTGGAGCACGCCCCCGCGTGTGACGTGCCCTTCTTCATCAACGGCGCCTTCGTGCAGGCGGACCTTTCCCGGTTGGACCCTCGCCCGGGCGACGTGGAGGCGCTGCGCGACGGCCTGCGCAAGCTGGAGTCCTCCGGCCTGCTGCGCCCCGGTGAGCGCGCGCTGGCCACCCACGTCGAGGGCCGCGCCGTCATCGAGAAGAATCCCGAGGAGGGCCGCGCGCTGCTGCGCAAGGCCATTGCCGAGGGCAACCGGCTGGGCTCCGAGGACCCGGTGGCCTGGAAGGCGCGGGCGTACAGCTACTCGTCGCTCATCCTGGACGCGGGCAAGGCGCAGGACTGGGCCGGGGCGTTGGCCCTCTTCGCGGAGGAGTCCGGTGCCGGTGCTCCGGAGCGCTGCGAGCTGGGCGTGGAGGTGCACGACGAGCGCACCCTGGTGGCGGCGAAGGGGCCGGGCGGGGAGCTCTTGGGCCACTTCGACTCGAGCCGCCGCTCGCCGGACTTCGACGTGACGAAGCTGGTGCCGCAGTCGGTGGTGGCGGCGCTGAAGCCCTGCGAGCACGTGCGCGTCTTCGCCCGCTACGCCGTCCACGGGCAGGCCGGCCTGCTGCCGCCGGAGCTGGCGTGGAGCTACCACACGGGCGCGAAGCGGACGGCGCCGGCGGTGACGGCCGCGCGGCCCCTGGTGGTGCACGACGTGGATGCGCCGGCCTCGCTGAACCTTCCCCGGCTGCGCAGCTGGGAGCTGTCGGGCACGGCCTCACCCCGCCGGGTGGAATTGACGGGCTCCGCGGCCACGCCGTCGCGGCTGCTGGCGGAGCTGGCGGACGCCACCGAGGTGGAAATCCACGCCCATGGCCTGGTGAACCTCGGCGTGTCGGACGCGTCGCTGCTGGTGATGGCGCCGGAGGCGGACGGCCGCTACGCGCTCACCGCCGGTGAGGTGCGCAGGCAGAAGCTGAAGGGCGCGCCGGTGGTGGTGCTCGGCGCCTGCCAGGCCGCGCGGACGGCGCCATACCTCCACGCGCCGTGGAGCCTCCCCGTCGCCTTCGCCGAGGCGGGCGCACGCGCCGTCCTCGCCTCGCCCATCGACATCCCGGACGCAGAGGCCGGGCCCTTCTTCGAGCGGGTCATGGAGCGCATCCGCGCTGGCGCACCCGCCGCCAGCGCACTCCGGGACGAGCGCATGCGTGCCCTGGGCGCGCGCCCCGACAGCTGGGTGAAGACAGTGGTCGTCTTCGAGTAGCCCGACCGTAGTTCCCCTCCCCTCACAGTCCAGTCTCCCTCGTCCACCCCGGTGCCCCAGCGCCGGCAACGCCGTACGTGTCACTTCACACCGAGGTCCACACCATGAAGACCATCCGCTTCTCGCTGCTCGCCGCCTTCGCCCTGTCCGCCGCCGCCTGCAACGTCGACCCTGACTTCGCCGAGGCGGAGTCGGGCGCACTCGACTCCCAGTCGCAGGAGATGATCATCATCTCCGGCCCGCCGACGCCGCCGCCGACCATTCCCAACTACTGCCCGAGCGCCATCATCGTCCCGCCGGGCACGCTGCCCTCCATTCCCACGCCCATCACCTCCTACACCACGACGGCGCTGTACCCGACGGGCACGGGCCTGCGCAGCGCGCACACCGTCATCTTCACGGACCCGGCCAACCCGTCGGGAAGCTGGCTGGCCATCGGCTTCGACGTGAGGGGCTACCGCCAGGTGTTCTACGTGTCCGGGCAGAACGCGCGCGAGCTGCGCCTGCTGCTCAGCAAGCTCATCACGGACATCGAAAACCTGGAGCAGGACACCGGCACCGACAGCGAGTTCTCGTGGGGCATGAGCGGCCAGGTGGGCGGCCCCATCCTCCCGCAGCCCGGCATCCACGACAACGCGTGGAAGGTGGCGTGGACCAACGCCTACAAGGTGCACGAGTTCATGCAGTAGGCGCCTCACATCTTCAGAACAACCGGAACACGTCCGCCAGCACGCCGCACGGTCCGTAGCGGCGCTGCCTGGCGGGCGAGTCGTAGACGATGAGCACCGAGTCATCCGGCTCGAAGTAGGAGAACAGGGCCACGCCCTCGGCGTGGTCCGTCTTCTCCGAGCGGGGCACGTCGAAGAGCGGCTCCAGTCCACCCGGCTCCTGCGGGTGGATGGAGTCCCGGGTGAGAGTCAGGCCGTTGCGCAGCCGGTAGAGGCGGATGGTGCCGTCCAGCGGCAGCGTGGGCCCGGCGAGGATGAGCAAATCATTCCCGTGCCGGCTCAGCTCGCGGATGCCCAGGCCGTCCAGGTCGAGGAAGTGCTTGCGGTACCAGCCGCCCTTCTTCTTGTGGTGGGGCTCGAGGACGCCGTGGCCGGTGGCCTCCACCGCCATTTCCAGCAGCACCGCCCAGCCGCGCAGCACCGGGCCGCGCAGCCCGAGGAAGACGCGGTCGCCGTGTACCGCGAGCCCCTCGATGTCCAGGCCGTTGTCCTTGCTGGGAATGGCCAGCGCACCGGGAGGCGCGCCCGCGCCCGCTGGAACGAGGAAGGGCCCCAGGTGCTCGTCCTCCCGCAGCAGCTCCACCAGCCGGCTGCCCTCGGACGGCTCGAGCGCCACCGCGTCCTGCTTCTTCGCGCGCCCGCTCTTCGAGGGGGCCTTCCCCCTGCCCTTCGTGGGCAGGGGCAGGCGCGCCAGCATGAAGCGCGCGGGCTGGTGCTCCACGGTGGCCAGCCGGGCCAGGTCCTTCGCCACGCCCTTGCCCTTGGGCTTCTTGCGCACCGAGCTGTGCGAGCCGACGAGCCACAGGTGGCCGTCCTGCAGGTCGAGCGCTTCGATGTCCATCTCCTCGCTGCCCTTCACGCCCAGCTGGCCCGCCACGTCATGGCGTTGCTGGTGGGAGAAGACGCGAGGCTCCTCGGGGCTGAGCCGGTGCAGCACCCCGTGCTCGTCGGACGCCACCCAGACGCTGCCATCCGGGGCGCGCGCGGCGGCGGACAGGTCTTCGGGTACCGCGGCGTCACCGTGGTCGAACTTCAGCAGCAGGCGGCCGAGGAGCTGGGGCTGTTCCATGCCTCCAATCTAGTTGCGCAGCTTCGACGGCTTGGGCGGGTTCATCGCCAGCACCGCCGCGAAGTAGCGTGCCTGACTCTCGGTGGTGCAGCGGACCTCCTGGATGCGACCGCCCATCCTCACGCGGACGATCCAACCTTCATTGTCTCGGGTCAGTGCGGGCGTGTCCGTCGTCATGGTCTCCATCCTTGGTTGCATCCTCCGCCCCCGGGTAGAGCAGCCGCCATGCCAGGGCCGGAAGCGTGCGAATCCAGGCGCTTCCCCTGCCCTGTTGGCCGATGGAAGACAGCCCCGACTGTAAGTTTTGCGAACCCCGGGGTGACGGAGCTTCAGTGGACGTGCCGCTCCGGTTGCTCCACGGGCGGCTGCGCGCTGGTGCCCGTCAGGCGGGGCAGGGCGACGTGGAAGGTGGAGCCCTGGCCCACCTCGCTCTCCACCCAGATGCGGCCGCCGTGGCGCTCGACGATGTCACGGCTGATGTAGAGCCCGAGCCCCAGCCCACCGTACGAGCGGGACGAGACGTTGCGCGCGCGGAAGTAGCGGTCGAAGAGCAGCTTCTGCTGGTCCGGAGGAATGCCGATGCCCGGGTCCTTTACCGACAGCAGTGCCAGTTCGCCGCGCGTGTGCAGGTCCACACGGATGGCCCCGCCGTCGGGGCTGTACTTGAAGGCGTTCTCCACCAGGTTGGAGATGACCTGCTCCAGCCGGTACGGGTCCGCCCGCACGAGCACGGGCTCGGGTGGCCGCTCGAAGTGGACGGAGTGGCTGCCGCGGTGGACCTCCATGGCCTGGAGGACGTGCTCCACCAGGGCATCCAGCCGCGTGGCCTCCGGGTGCAGCGCGAGCCGGCCCGCCTCGATTCGCGACGCGTCCAGCAGGTCGTTGATGAGGCCGGTGATGCGCAACAGGTGCTGGCGGGCGTGGCGCAGGGTGGACGGGTCCACATGCTCGCCGCGCTCCATCTTCCGCTCGAGCGTGGCCAGCCGGAGGCTGAGCGGGGTGAGGGGCGTCTTCAGCTCGTGCGAGGCGATGGAGAGGAAGTCATCGCGCACGCGGATGGCCTCCTGCGCCTCGCGGTACAGGCGGCCGCGCTCCTCGTCGGCGAGCCTGCGGTCGGTGATGTCCTCAATCATGATGCCCAGCCCCAGCACGCGGCCGTCCGTGGCGCGCACCGGGTAGAAGCTCCCCTCCAGGTAGCGGGCCTCGCCCGGCACCCCGAGGTCCATGGTGGTGGTCTCCCGCTTCTCCATGGGCTCGCCCGTCTCCAGCACGTTCCGCATCATCTTCTCCACCTCGAGGCCGATGGGGCCGAGCACCTCGCGGGGGCGGCGGCCCGTGTGGGCCTCGGGCGGGACGCCGTTGATGGCGGCGAGCACGTCGTTGACGCGCACGTAGCGCAGTTCCAGGTCCAGGAAGCCCAGGCCGATGGGCGCGGTGCGGAAGAGGGTTCCGAGCTGGGCGAGACTCTCGTCGCGCTCGTTCTCGGTGCGGCGCCGCTCGCTGATGTCCTCGACGATGCCCACGCCGCCCTCGACGTGGCCCGTCTCGTCGAAGCAGGGGGCGAAGCGGATGTGGACGGGCGTCGACTTGTTGGCGGTGACGGAGCGGTAGATACCTTCGTAGTCGGAGCCGTGTCCGGAGAGCGTCTTGCGCACGCAGTGCATGATGTGCTCGTCGCGGATGGAGAGCAGGTTGAGGCCCACGAGGATGCGCTTGGGTGAGCCGATGATGCGCACGAAGCGCTCGTTGCAGGCGGTGATGACCGGGGTCTTGTCGAAGTGGAAGATGCCCAGCGGGGCGTTCTCCACCACGACGCGGTAGAGGGCATCGCCGTTGCCTCCCTCGGGGAGGGGGCCCGCGTCCGTCTGGAGGGTCTGCTCCATGGGCTCGCTGACGGTGTCGATGACCTCGTGCAGGCGGCGGAAGTTGATGACGATGCGCTCGGCGGCGCCCCGGCCGCTGGAGCCCACGGTCAGCTCCACGAGGACTTCCACGCCGTCCTTGCGGCGGGCGAGCACGCGGATGGCACGGCCGCCGAGCGCGTTGCGGCGGGACAGCAGGTAGCGCAGCAGGCTCTTGCCACCATACTGGTGCAGGCGCTGGGGGAAGAGGCGCGAGGTGGGCTGGCCCTGGAGCTCCTCGCGCTTCCAGCCGAGCAGTCGCTCGGCGGCGCTGTTGAGGAAGCACACGTGCTCGCCAGCGTCGCAGGCCACGAACGGGTCCACGGCGGCGTCCAGCCAGGCGCTGAGCTCATCGTTGGCTCCGGCCATCTGCTCCCCTGGGCCCTCCCGGCCCATGAATGGCTGGCGAGCCGGGACATGGGGGCCCTGGCGCCCGCATCGCGATACGCGGGGGGCGCGTCCCCTTTGCATACAGGTAGCCATCGGCGGCGTGGCCCGCGCCTCCCGGCGTACATCAAGCCCCCCCACCGGGGTCCGTTCGTGAGGCAGGCGGCGGAGCGGGCGCCACCCTGGTGCTGCGGTTCGCGTCGCTACCTTCGCTTCGTCTTCCTCGCCGCGGGCTTCGCGCTCGCGTGGCCGCGAGGGGACTTCGCGTCGCGACCTCCGCTCGTGGCCTCCGCGCTCCGTGCCGTGGTGCGCGAGCGGCCCGCGCCGTCCAGCCTGGTGGCCTTCGCACCACCCCCGCCACCGCGAGGGCCCGGCTCCTCCGCTCCCTTCAGCGCCAGTGCCTCCAGCCGCTCGCGCATCGAGCGCGTCTCCTCCTTCAGCCGGTCCAGTTCCTCGCGCAGCGACGCCACCTCGCGCGCCTGGGGCTCGCCCTCCCGCAGCGCGCGCACCGTCTCGCGAGCGGCACGGCGCGCCCGCGGGTCCTCGAGCGGCGTGCCCTCCAGCGCGGGAATGAGCCGCCGGTCGCCGAGCGTGCGCCCCGCCTCGAACACGCCCATCTGCACGCGGAACAGCGGGTCCCTCAGCAACTCCGCCAGCAGGTCCACGGCCTCGCGCTTGCGGCCGGCGACCTCCGCCAGCTTCGCCACGGCCTGCGTGGCCGCGCGGCGGAGGACGCGAGGCTGCCCATACGCCGTGCGCGCCGCGACGATGGGGAACGCCGCCGGGTCCTGCGACTCGGCGAGCCCGTCCACCGCGCCCACGGCGATGACGTCCTGGAACGAGGGCCGGGTGGAGACGGCCTCCAGCACACCCACCGCGTCCGGCGCGCGCACCCGGCCATAGCTGCGCGCGGCCTCGCCCTCCACGAAGTAGCTCGCGTCCCCGCCCTCCACCAGTGCGCGCAGGCGGGCGGCCACCTCCGTGTCGCGGCGGAACTCACCCAGCGCGGCGACGACGGCACGGCGCACGCGGGGATGCTCGGTGGACAGCGCGGCCAGCAGCCTGGCGCGGGACTCGGGCGTGCGCAGCCGTCCCAGCGACTTCGCGCACGCGGCGCGAGTGCCCCAGAAGACGCGAGCGTCCCCGAGCACCTCACCCAGCGCCTCCACGGCGCGGAACCCGCCGTGCCTGCCCAAGGCGACTGCGGCCTCGGTGCGGGCGCGCATCTCCGGCGCGGCGCGCAATTCCTCCAGCCAGAGGCCCGCGCCCTTGTCCACGTCCACCGTGCCGAGCACCTCACGCCGCGGGTCCACGCGCACCTGCGTGGGCGCGGTGGGGCAGGGCAGCAGGAAGGAGTGCTCCGCGTCCGTCACCTCCAGCCGGTGCAGCGTGTCGCGCCCGTCGGAAGTCATCACCACGTCGAGCGGCAGGCGGAACACGGGCGTGCCCGAGTCGGTGCGCTGCGTCTGGCGGACCTTGATGCGCAGGCGCGCGTTCTCGGCCTCGTAGCGGACCTCCACCTTCAGCTCCGGGTGGCCGGGCGCGAAGACGTACTGGTCGAAGAAGCCGTCCAGGTTGTGGCCGGTGGACTCCTCGAAGGCGCGGGACAGGTCCACCGTCTCCACGGCGCCATGGCGGTGGCGGGCGACGTAATGGCGCAGGGCGCGGAAGAAGAGCGCGTCACCCAGGCGGCGGCGCAACTCGTGGAGGACGAGGCCGCCCTTCTCGTAGAGATGCCGGTCGAACACGTCCATGGGCGCGTGGAAGCGGCGCGCGACGATGGGGCGGGCATAGCGCTCGCGCACCTCGCCCAGGTAGCCGTCGAGCTGCGCGCTCCGGTGCTGGTCCGCCTCGTCCTGCCCGTCGGCGCGCTCCTTCCAGAGCACCTCGCACCAGGTGGCGAAGCCCTCATTGAGCCAGCCATGCGGCCAGTCGCGGCAGGTGAGCAGGTCACCGAACCACTGGTGCGCCAGCTCGTGCGAGACGAGCGGCTCGGCGTTGTAGTCCGGCTGGGCGCGCGCGTCGTGGAGGACGCCGTCGGTGAGGCTGGTGGCGGTGGTGTTCTCCATACCGCCGAGGATGAACTCGGTGAGGAAGACCTGCGCGTAGCCGCTCCACGGGAAGGGCTCGCCGGTGGCCTCCTGGAAGACGCGGACCATCTCCGGCGTACGGCGCACGCAGCGCAGCGCATCCTCGCGGCGGCCCTTCGGGAAGAGGTAGCGCAGCGGCACGGTGCCCACGGTGTCGGTGGCCTCCTCGAACTCGCCCACCGCGAGCGTGACGAGGTAGGGCGAGACGGGCTGCTCCATCCGGTAGTGCTGCGTGCGGCGCGCGCCGTGGGTGCTGTCACCCACCAGCGTGCCGTTGGACAGGGCCGTCATCTCCGAGGGGAAGGTGGCGAGGACCTCGGACGTGGCCTTCTGCGCGGGCGTGTCGAGGCAGGGGAACCACGCGCGCGCGTCGATGTCCTGGCCCTGCGTCCACGCCTGGCGGGGACGGTCGGGGTAGCCGGCGTCGGGGCCCCAGAAGTAGAGGCCGCGGCGCGGGCGGCAGGTGTAGTGGATGGCCACCTCGCACGCGTGGCCGGGGTCCAGTTGCGAGGGCAATTCGACGCGGACATGCGCGCCGGAGTTGGAGAAGCGTGCGGGGCGCCCGTCCGCGAGCACCTTCGCCACGTCGAAGTCCGCCGCGTCGAAGGTGACGGTGGACACGGGGCGCAGCGCGGAGACGCGCGTGGTGCAGACGCCGGAGAGGCGCTGCTGCTCGAAGTCGAGGTCCAGTTCGATGCGCACATGCTCGGCGCGGACGGGCCGCTCGGCGGCGTAGTGCTCGGTGGCGCCAGGAAGGGAGAACGGGTGGAGGTCGCTGGAGGCGGACTCGGACGCATGACGGTGGCAGCAGCGCATAAGCGTTGACGACTCTTCCGCATGCCTGCTCCACCGTCGAGCGGGAGCGCACCAAAGGGCACCCCAGCGTCGGCTATCAACGAAGTCGACCAGGGAACGTCCGCGGCCTCCGGGAGCCCGCCGGCCCGGCTCCACCCCGTCCGGCCCGGATTGCTTGCAAACACCCTGGGAACTCAATATTCTCAAGGTCGATATTGATTTTACGGTTATTATGGCGCCTCGGACCTCGATTCATCCCCTTCCCACCCGGTGTCCCGTCTGTGGCGAGGGCACGCATGTGGAGCGTGTGCGCTGTGGGGCGTGTGACACGGCGGTGGAGGGGCGGTTCACCACGGGCTGGGTGCAGGCGCTGTCGCCCGAGCAGCTCGCCTTCGTGCGCGTGTTCCTGAGCTGCCGCGGGAAGATCAAGGACGTGGAGCAGGTGCTGGGGCTCTCCTATCCCACCGTGGTGTCGCGGCTGGACGCCGTGGTCGCCGCGCTGGGCGAGGACGTCCCGCCCGCCGCGCCCCCACCCCCTTCGCATCCACCGCGCGGCGGTCAGCGCCGCGCCCAGATTCTCGATGACCTCGCGGCCGGGCTCATCGATGCAGACGAGGCCGCACGGCGCCTGAAGAAGGCCCAGGAGTGAAGGCCATGTTCGAGTCGGAGCCCTCCCCGCAGTCCTCCGAAGCCACGTCGGATACACCGCCCGGTGCCTCGCCGCGTCCGGGGGAGCGTCATCTGATTCCGTGGGGCCAGCGGGCCGAGCTCGAGCTGCACGCGAGCGCGGCGGCCCTCACGCTGACGCCCCTTCCCGAAGGCGAGAAGCCCTACCTCGTGGCGCACGGGGCGGTGGACGTCCAGGTGCGCGAGCGCGGCAGCATCACGCGGGTGGAGCTGAACATCCGCGAGGGCGGCTTCTGGGCCTTCCTGTGGCGGAGCATGCCGCAGGTGGAGCTGTTCCTCCCCGCCAACGCGAAGGCCCGGCTGAAGCTGGATGCGGGCATGGTGCGCGTGGCGGGGCTGAAGGACTGCGAGCTGGACGTGACGACGGATGCGGGCACGGCGGACGTGCGCGACGTGCACGGCAAGCTGACGCTGCGCACCAGCGCCGGCAGCATCTTCGGCCAGCGGGTGGGCGGCACGTTCGACGTCCAGGCGGCGGCCGGCTCGGTGAAACTGGAGGTGGACGCGCTCACGCCGGGCGAGCACCGCATCGTGTCGCAGATGGGCGCGGTGGACGTGCGGCTGGTGCCGGGGCTGGACGTGTCGATTGAAGCGCGCACGTCGCTGGGCTCGGTGCGCAACGGCTACCCGTCGCGTCCGGGCGCGCCCACGCTGCTGCGGCTGGAGACGGACCTGGGCTCGGTGCGCGTGCGCGAGTCCCACAAGGCGGGGCGCGAGGCGGACGGCGAGGACCGGCACGACTGGGAGCACGATGCCCGGCGCTGGCAGCGGCAGACGGAGCGGTGGCAGCGTCGCGCGGAGCGTCACGCCGAGCGCTGGGCGCGGAGCTGGGACGGGCACGGCCGTCCTCCGGAGCCCCGTCCGCCGGGCTGGGGCGGCCCGCCATCATGGGCCGCGCACGGCCGTCCTCCGGAGCCCCGTCCGACGACGGCGGGCATCCCCGACGAGGAGCTGCGCCGGGTGTTGCAGTTGGTGAGCGAGGGGAAGGTGAGCGTGGAGGACGCGGAGAAGCTCCTGCGCGCCATGCAGCGCTGAGACGGGTAGGCTCCCGTCATCGTGCAGTCCGTCCTCTTCTTCTCCGACAGGCAGGTGCGTGAGGCGCTCTTCGCCCGCGTGGACGGGACGCGCGGGCTGCTGCTCGTGACGGGGGTGCGGCACGGGCCGGCCATGCGGACCCCGGAGGCGCGCGAGCCCTTCGCCACGCTGGAGCGCCTCCACGGTGACGTGCTCTCCCAGGTGCTCGTGGCCGACGAGGGCACCACGGAGGGCATGTGGAGGGACCCGCTGGGCGACCTGGGCGACCGGCTCTACCCGGCCAGCCGTGATGACGCCTACGCCGCATCCACGGGCTACCTCCTCCTGGAGGACGGCCGCCCGCGCGCGGTGGTGCGCAAGCACGGCACGCCGGTCGAGGACCTCTGGTTCCTCCAGGAAGCACTCAGCCGCCTCACCCCGCGCGTGCCCGCGCCGGACCCGGAGAAGCGCCCCGGCCACAAGAGGCCGGAGCCTCCACCCCGCTCGCCCCGGCGTCCCGCGAGCTCGGGCGCGCGCGAGGAGGAGTTCGCCTGGGACGGTGATGCAAGACGTCCCGGCGCGCGGAGCCCCGGTGCAAGAGACACGGACGCACGTGACGCCGACGCGCGGAGCACCGGCACGCGGAGTACCGGCACACGAGACACGGGCGCACGGGCCTGGGACGACGAAGCCACGCCGCCCCGAGGCACACGGGTGCCTCCACCGCGACCGCCCGCCGCGGTGAAGGACGCCTGGACGGTGTTGGGCATCCCCCGGGACACTTCGCTGGACGACGCGCGCAAGGCCTTCCGCGCGCTCATCACGCAGTACCACCCGGACAAGGTCTCCCACCTCGCGCCCGAGTTCCACGAGCTGGCCGAGCGCCGCACCCGCGAAATCCTGGACGCGTGGGACACGGTGGAGCGCGCCCTCTCGGGCAGGGGCTCGGACGAGGGCGAAGGCGGGAGCTGAGCACCCCTGCCTGCCACACGGGCATGCGCGCCAGGGCCCACCACGCGGTGCGCATCTTCAGGGCATGGCGCCCTTCGACTGGCAGGGCATGTGGACGCCCGACCTCAACACCTTCGAGGTGGTCTTCCGCGCCTCCGCCGTCTACCTCTTCGCGCAGCTCGTGCTCCGGCTGGCGGGACGCAAGGAACTGGGTCGCTCCTCCACCTTCGACATCGTCCTGCTGCTCATCATCTCGGTGTGCCTGCGCAGGAGCATCGTGGCCGAGGACGACAGCCTGACCTCGGCCTTCGTGGCCTTCGGCACGCTGGGCGCCTGGGACCGCTTCTTCTCGTGGCTCTCGATGCGCAGCGAGAAGGCGGCGAAGGTGCTGACGGGCAAGCCGGTGGAGCTGGTGCGTGAGGGCCGCGTCAACGAGGCCAACCTGCGTAGGAGCCTGATGTCCCACGACGAGCTGCTCAGCCGCCTGCGCGAGCACGGCACCGAGTCCCTTCGCGAGGTCCGGCTGGCGTACCTCGAGCCGGACGGGAAGGTGACCTTCCTGATGAGGAAGGAAGGCGAGGGCTCCACGCTCCAGTGAGCGGAGCGCCCCTCAGCCCGCGGACGACACGGCCGCGCCGGGCGCGGCGTCCAGCTCGAAGCGGGCGATGATGGGCATGTGGTCGGACAGTCCGTGGAAGCGGCTCTGCGCGTCTCCGAACGGGCAGGTCTCCTGCGTGTCCAGCCATCGCACGCCGCCCCCGGAGAACATGTGGTCCAGGTGCATGCGCATGTGCATGAAGCCCGCGGTGGGGAAGCCGCGCGACGTGTTCGGGTCAATCTGTCCCACGGCGGCCTGGGCGCAGGTGAGGCACGCCTCGCCCGTGAGGTAGCGGAACACCGGTGACGCCGGCGGCGAGTTGAAGTCCCCGCAGACGATGTACGGCTCGTTGCCCGAGTGCACGCGCATGAACTCCGCCAGCTTGCGCGCCTCGTGCAGTTGGTTGGGGCCGCCGCCCATCTTGTCCTTCGTCGCCCAGAACTCCTTGGCGAATGGCGTGGGCAGGCTCAGGTGGGTGTTGAAGATGTGGAAGCCGCGCCCGTCCGAGCGCCGCACCAGGCGCATGTGCGCGCAGATGCGGCTCTGCTTGCGGTCCTTCAGTCGCTGCACGTGGTGGTGGGTGATGTGCTGGGGCGCGGCCACGTTGTGCGTGTCCACCTGGAGGGTGCGCGTATTCACGAGCATCGCGAGCCCCGTGGTGTAGAGCGACACCTCGCCCAGCTTGTAGTTGTGGGCGCGGAAGTAGAACGCCTCGTAGGGCATGTCCCGCGCCTGGGCGCCGAACGTCTCCACCATGCGGTCCATGAAGGCCGCCAGCTGCGTCTCCCCTGGCTGCTTGGGTCGGTGGGCGATGGTGCTGCGCAGCGAGGAGGTCTCCACCTCCTGCAGGCAGACGACGTCCGGCAGCGGGTCCAGCGAGGACAGTGCGGCGGCGACCCGGCGCTTGGGGCCCACCGTGCTCGCCAGGCCGCGCAGCATGTGGCCGAAGTAGCGGACGTTGTACGTGGCGATTCGCAATGCGGAGTCGTTCATACGCGAGTGGGGGCCCGTCCCGGGCCGTACGGTGAAACTACCAACCGCGAAGCCGCGCGGCCCTGGCCCCGAGCCCGCTTGTGCACTTTCGGGACATCTGCCTGCCTGCTCGCTTCCGCGTCCGGACGCGCTCCGCCCGACACCCCACGCTCCCGAGTCCGGGAGCGGATGCCCGCCTGTCCGCCCGGCAAGCCCGGCAAGCCCGGCAACGACACTGGCCGGGAGCGAGGAGCCCCCGCTACGCGGAGCGCTTCACGCGCACCACGGTGTCCAGCAGGTGCTCCAGCGCCAGCCCGGGCTCCGGATTCGGACCCTTGCACAGGCCCGAGTGCACCGGGCCCGTCTGGATGATGGTGCTGCGCGGAGCCACCAGCCAGTGCCACCGGTCCTTCTGCGGCAGCCGGCCGATGGGGCCCGCGTCCTTCCCGCCCTCGCAGACGCGGCGGAAGCTCTCCAGGTGACTGCGGACGCTGTCCAGGTCCACGTCCGGCGCGAGCGCCTTCAGCCGCGCCTCGTCCAGCTCCACGCGCGCGCCGAGGTAGCGCTGGGTGGTGCAGAAGAGGACGACGCCCGCGTTGATGAACTCCTCGCGCTCCACGCGGGGGACGACGCGGATGATGGCGTAGTCAAACGAGCTGGGCGCGGGCACGGGCCGCCTCCTCGAGGAACGCCGGCATCGCGTCCACGCGCTTGAGCAGCCAGGTGACGTACGCCGCGCGGTGCGCGTCGGCGGTGGGGAAGGGGGACTCGGTGCCCGTCAGCCACGCCTCGGGAATGGCGGCGATGGTGCGCTCCACCACCTCGCGCGTGAGGGCCGCGCGCAGCGTGGCCTCCACGGCGGGCAGCGCGCTGGCCCACGGCAGCAGCACGTGGTCCTTGATGGGGCCGAAGCGGCTCTGGCTGCGCTCCTCCCAGTCCTCCCACGAGTGGTGGAAGTAGAGCGACGCCCCGTGGTCGATGAGCCACAAGTCCCGGTGCCAGCTCAGCATGTTGGGATTCTTGGGCGTGCGGTCCACGTTGGTGACGTACGCGTCGAAGCCGACGATGGCCGACGCCACCGAGGCCTCCGGAAAGGGACCGGCCAGCGGGTCGAACGTCACCGAGCCGGGCAGGTAGTCCAGCCCCAGGTTGAGCCCCGCGCTCGCCTTGAGCAGCTCGCGGATTTCAGAGTCCGGCTCGTTGCGGCCCAGCGCCGGGTCCAGGTCCACCAGCACCACCTCCGGGACGCGAAGGCCCACCGCGCGCGCCAGTTCGCCGGAGATGAGCTCCGCGATGAGCGCCTTGGCGCCCTGGCCCGCGCCCCGGAACTTCACGACATACAGCCCCGCGTCGTCCGCCTCGATGATGGCGGGCAGCGAGCCGCCTTCCCGCAGGGGCGTCACGTAGCGCGTGGCTGTGACAGTCCTCAACATCCCTTGCTCCCGTCCTCGCCCGGCCCTGACGCCGGCCGCGCGCCGCCCTGTAACACGCCATGGCCCGTCGCGGCATCCCGGGGTACCCCGGCCTCGTGTTCGAATTGGTTGCGCGCAATTTAATTGCGCCCTATTCATTGGCCATGTCGGTGGATGACCCGCTCAGCCTGGACGCGCAGCTCTGCTTCCCGCTCTACGCGGCGGCCAGGGCTGTCACGCAGGCCTACGCGCCGCTCCTGTCGAAGCTGGGGCTGACGTACCCGCAGTACCTGGTGATGTTGGTCCTGTGGGAGACGGATGGGGTGACGGTGAAGGGGATGGGGGAGCGGCTGTTCCTGGACTCGGGGACACTCACGCCGCTGTTGAAGCGGCTGGAGGCCCAGGGGCTGGTGAAGCGGGAGCGGTCCACCGAGGACGCGCGCTCGGTGCACGTCCACCTCACGACTCAAGGACGCGCGCTGAAGCGCAGGGCCGTGTCCATTCCCGAGGCGATGGTCTGCAAGATGGGCCTGTCGCTCGAAGAGCTTTCACGCATGCGCCGCGACGTCCAGCGGCTGTTCGAAGCGCTGTCGAAGTCCCAGTCTGAACCCTCGAAGTAATCCCATAGGAGCATTCCATGGCCCCCGTTACCGTCAGCCCCCTGTACACCACCACCGCCACCACCCACGGCGGCCGCAGCGGCCACGTGAAGTCCGCCGACGGCGTCATCGACCTGCAGCTCGCCCTGCCCAAGGAGATGGGTGGCCCGGGCGGCGCGAAGGCCAACCCGGAGACGCTCTTCGCCGCGGGCTACTCCGCCTGCTTCGAGGGCGCGCTGCGCCTCGTGGGGCGCATGCAGGGCAAGACGCTGGGCGAGGGCGTGGGCATCACCGCCGCCGTCACCATCGGCAAGACGCCGGACGGCGGCTTCGGCCTCGCGGTGGTGCTGACGGGCATCCTCCCCGGCATGCCCCGCGACGAGGCCGAGAAGCTCATGCACGCGGCCCACGAGGTGTGCCCGTACTCCAAGGCCACGCGCGGCAACATCGACGTGAAGCTCGCTGTCGCGGAGTAACGCAGTTGGCACGGGCCCGGACTGAAATCCCGGGCCCGTGTGCCGTGCTCGCACACCGGTGCCGCACTCACGTGCAAGATGCCGTCATGTTTCAGTTTTTTTGAATAATGGCACGTCCCTTGAAGTCGACAGTGTGTAGGGGGACGAACCCATGCGTGAGCGCCAGCTGATTCCCATCGAAGTCGCGGGCAGCGCCGTCTCCGGCGCGGTGGACCTGCTGCTGGAGGACCCGGACATCGGCGAGGTGTTCTGGTGGCTGCGGCCCGAGACGGACACGCCGCTCGCCGGCCCCATGCGCGGCACGCGGCTGTTCGCGGTGGCGGAGAAGGGCTGCGGCATCATCGGCCTCGCCGCGCTCTCCCACATCGACAGCGAAGCGCGCTACGCACGGCTGAGCTGCATGGTGGCGGCGCCGTATCGGCTCGCGGGCGCGGGCCACTGGGCCGCGACGGAGACCATCCGCCGCGGTGTCCGACTGGACGGCCTGCGCCATGTGGAAGCCTTCGTCCGCACCGGCAACGACACCGCGCGCCGCGTGCTGGAGTCCATGGGCTTCCGCGCGCGCGAGTCCTCCTGCTCGCCCGTGGACGGGCCGCCCCCAGGTCACCTCTGTCTGCGATTGGATTTGCCCACCGACTCGAAGGGCCACTTCCTCATGGCCGGCAGCGCCCGGTCGGCCTCCCGCACGCCGTCCGCGGCCCTCTCCGCCTGAGCGGGCCGCGGCGATTCACGGTGGCTTCATGGGAAACCCATTTCCCGAGAATCAGAAACGTTTCACCTCGGTGAGTACCTGGCGTGAGTAGCGCGTGACAGTGCCGAAGCGAGTCAGGGACTCTTCCCTCAGGCGCTTCGCTGCCTCGCTGCTCGCGTAGCGGCGCATCGCGTCCAGCTCCGTCAGTTCGTAATGGCACACGTAGCGTGCCCAGCCGTCCGGGGCAGGCTCGGTGTCGCGCCACTTGCGGCAGGAGCGGAAGCCCGGCTCGCGCAGCACCTCGGGGACGTGGATGTCCTCGTGCCACCGGTTCCACGCCTCCTCGGAGGCGGGGTCCACGTCGATGACGACGACGTAGAGCGCGAGCGTCATGGCTTCGTCCCCGGCACCCAGGTGCCCCAGTCCACCAGCCGCGTGCCGTCCACCGGCTCGCGCTTGCCACGCTGGGGGGCGCGGAAGAGGGTGTCGCTCAGCGCCTGGAGGCGGGCCTCGAGCGCCAGCCCGGACAGCGAGCCGTCCCACGGGTCCGCGGCGTACGTCACGACGCGAGCCCCCCGTGTGCCGCCCACGTCCTCGGGCTTCTCGAACTGGAGCACCGGCACCTTGTGCCCCTGCAGCTCCAGCGTTCCGCGCACCGCCGGAGCAGTCCCCACCGGCTGCGGCGGCCACTGCTGGAGGTCCAGCGCCTCCCACGCGAGCGCGAGCACGGCCTCCTCCAGCGGCACCGGCTCCGCCTGCGAGAAGTCCGGGCACGCCTCCGCGCCGCTCGCGGGCTCGGTGGACTGTTGACGCAACACGAAGCCGCGCTCCGCGCCCATGCAGGTGCGCATCACGGACGGCGTGCCGCCCGAGTCCATGTGCAGGTCGAACCAGGTGCCCGGGCCCATGGGCAGCGCCAGCGTGGGCAGCGGGGCGGAGGCGTCCGCGCTGCCCTGGCGCACCTCCGTCAGGGTGAGCTGCGAGCCGCCGGCCACGCCGAAGCCGGACAGGGTGGTGCTCGCGTCCAGCAGGCCGTTGGTGAGGTACAGCGGCCCGGGGTCGATGGCATAGAGGCGGCTCTCCTGGGGGCCGTCCACCATGCGCTGGTCATGGAGGTAGCGCTTCGCGTCCCAGGTGCGGCCGACGGCGGTGAGCTGCTCGGTGCTCTGCACGCCCTTGCGGACGGGCTCCAGCTTCCGCGTCTCGTCCGAGCGCATGGGCAACACCAGCGAGCGCGCCAGGCGCGGCTGCGGCAGCGGCGCCCCGCCGTCGCCTGTGAAGGAGACACCCAGCCACACCCAGGGCGCCTTCACCGCCACCACCTCCACCGTCACCACGCCGGCCACCGCCGCGGAAGGAACGTTCATTCCACCGCGCGCGCCGGGCCGGCTGCGGTTGGCGGAGAAGGCGTACGTCACGCGGTCCCCCACGCGGGCGCGCTGCCAGGGCGACGTGCCCTGCGCGGGCGTGGGCGTTTCCGGTGTGACGGCCTCCGGCGTGGACACCGCCCCGGTGTCCTGGCCCGGGGAGGGCGTGCCGTCGGAGGGTGGGGTGGGCTTCGGTTCCATGCTCTTGCAGCCGGGGCCGAGGGCCAGCGCCGCGCACAGCAGGACGGAGCGCGACAAGAAGGGGGCGGGACTCTTTCTCATACGGGAGACCTCGTATCCGGGCCGGCATTGCGCGACCCCGGGCGGGGCTTGATACACCGGGGGGACAGGACGTCCCCAACAATTCTGGAGTTGCGCGCCTCATGCCCACGAACCTGCCCATCCGCCGCGTCGTCCTCTACAAGCATGGAGTTGGCTACTTCGAGCGCCGGGGAAAGGTGAGCGGCAGCGACACGCTGAACCTGGACTTCAAGGCGCGTGACATGAACGACGTGCTGAAGTCCCTCACGGTGCTCGACTTGTCGGGCGGCTCGGTGTCGGCGGTGAGCTACGACTCCACCAAGCCGCTGGAGCAGTTGCTGGCGGAGGCCACCATCCGCATTCCCGCGGACGGCAGCCTCGTGGCGTTGCTGGGCCAGATAAAGGGCGCGCGCGTGCGGGCGCGCGTGGGCGGCGGCCAGGTGGAGGGCTCCATCATCGGCCTGGACTCGCTGGAGGTGGCGGCGGGGGAGACGAGCGTGGCGCGCCCCTTCCTGTCGCTGCTGGTGGGTGGCTCGCTGCGGACGTTCGACGTGCTGGAAATCTCCGAGCTGGAGTTCCTCGACGAAGCGGTGCGCAAGGATTTGGAGTTCTACCTGGCCACGGTGCTGTCCTCGTACAAGAAGGACAGCAAGCGGATGGCCATCCTCACCGCGGGCCAGGGCGAGCGCGAGCTGTTCGTCAGCTACGTGGTGGAGGCTCCGGTGTGGAAGACGAGCTACCGCATCCTCCTGGACGAGGGCGAGGCACCGCTGCTTCAGGGCTGGGCGCTGGTGGACAACACCGGTGACGAGGACTGGGTGGACGTCCAGCTGTCGCTCATCGCCGGGCTGCCTGTGTCCTTCGTGCACGACCTCTACAACCCCCGCTACATGAAGCGGCCGGTGGTGGAGGTGAGGACGGAGGCGGCCGCCGCGCCAGTGATTCCGGAGGAGAGCTTCGGCGGCATGGACATGATGGTGGGCGGGGGCGCCGTGGCCGTGGCGGGGCCGCCGTCTCCCGCGCCGGCCATGGCCGCACCGGGCGCACCCCGGAGGGCCCGGGCGGAGAAGGCGCTCGTCGGAGGGCCGGGCGGAGGCGGGCCACGGATTCGCGACGTCCTGGAGCAGCAGGCCGCGGCGGTGACGACTCTGACGAAGGAGGTGGGCGACCTCTTCGAGTACGGCGTGGACCGGCCGGTGACGGTGCACCGCAACCAGAGCGCGCTGGTGCCGATTCTGCACAAGCCCTTCGAGGGGCGGCGGGTGCTCCTCTACAACCGGGCCACGCGCGAGAAGAACCCCATGGCCTGCATCGAGCTGAAGAACACCACGGGGCTGACGCTGGAGGGCGGCCCGGTGACGGTGTCCGAGGACGAGCGCTACGTGGGCGAGGCGATGCTGGACACGATGAAGCCCAACGACAGGCGCTTCGTGCCGTACGCGGTGGAGCTGGGGTGCGTGGTGTCGGTGGAAGACAAGATGGAGGACGGGCCGGTGTTCCGCGCGGTGGTGAACCGGGGCACGCTGGTGGTGGAGTACTTCCACGTGCGGCAGACGAAGTACCTGGTGCGCAACAAGGCGCCCCGGCCGCAGGTGCTCTTCGTGGAGCACCCGCGCACCGGCTGGGAGCTGATGAAGGACATGCCGGAGCCCGCGGAGACGACGGACGGCTTCTGGCGCTTCAAGCGCGAGCTGGCCCCGAGCGCGCACGACGAGCTGGTGGTCGCCGAGCGCACGCGCGGCCAGCGCCAGTACCTCATCTCCAACGTGGGCCTGGACGAGGTGACGTACTTCGTGTCGGCGCACTACATCGACCGGCAGGTGGCGGACGCGCTGCGCGAGGTGGTGGCCCTGCGCGACAGGGTGGCCGCGCTGGCGCGGGACGAGCAGCGCCTGACGGCCGAGCGCGAGCAGCTCTTCAAGGACCAGGAGCGCATCCGCTCCAACATCGAGTCACTCAAGAGCGGCGCGTCCCAGCGCGAGCTGGCGGAGCGCTTCGTGGGGAAGCTCAACGAGCAGGAGGACCGGCTGGAGGCCATCGGCCGCGAGCTGGAGCGGCTGATGAAGGAGCGGCAGGCGGCTCAGGAGGAGCTCAACCGCCGCGTCCAGTCCATCAGCTACCAGGCGGAGCTGTAGCCGGAAGGCCCGGCGGCCCACGTGGCGTCACGTGGGCCGGCGGGTGAGGGGGCCTTTTCAGAGGCCGTAATCGGTCTGGAAGTGGTCCTGGCACACCGGCCACATCCGCAAGGTGAACTGTGCCTCGCCGCCCTGGCACCAGTCCGGGGCGGTGCCGCCCGCCTGGCACGCCTCCCGGTAGAAGGCGTGCGCGTCGTCCGGGCCGGTGCAGCTGTCGTACGCCTCCGCCAGGGACACGCCGTACTCGTCCACCGTGCTCTCGACGCACTCCTTGATGGGCAGCGCCACTTCCCAATCACACCGGCGGTACAGCGCCGGGTCCACCACGGGCGCGCACGCGCCGTTGGCGCAGTCCAGTTGCAGGCGGAACTGCTTGCCCGCGCCGGTGCCGGTGCTCACTACCACGAGGTAGTCACCGCCCTGCGCCAGCGTGAGCGCGTCCACCCGGCTGAGCTGCCCGTAGCCGGAGTCGTCGTCCTGCGCGAGCGCCGCGCCGCCGTAGCTGCCGTCCGCCCGGCGCGGGCCGTACACGAACAGGCCCGTGTCCAGGTACATGCTGCTGCCCAGGTGCGTCACCTCCAGCTTCACCTGCGCGCCCGGGCGCACGCTGAAGCCGAAGGACAGGTACTGCGGGTTCGCCGTGAAGCGCGTCTGCGCCGCGCCGCCCAGCTCCACGCGGCCCATGTACGCCGTACTGTCCAGGACGTTGCCGCTCGCCGTCGCGGGCGGTGCGTACAGCATGGGCTGCGCGCTCTCGCCGTAGGGGGCGCCGTCTTCCGACTCCTGCGCGGGCCCACAGCCCCACAGCATCAGCGCGGGGAGCACCAGCCACGACTGCAACCGCTTGCGAAGCATTGCGCACTTCCTGGGGTGTGGGTCTCGGAACGACGGTCGGTCCGGAAGGGTGGCCGGCGTGTGCCACACCCCGCGCCCCCCATTCAAGGCACAACGCTTCATCTGCCGGGTAACCACCACTGTTGGCACCGCCGTCACACCCCTGGCGCGGAGGTGAAGCGTCTGCCACCCGACTGTCACCTTCCGCCGGGTGCGGGCGGCGCCTACAGCGCCTTCGCGGGAAGGCCCCGGGTCACCCGGAGGAGATGCGCCAGCGCAGGGCGCCGTCGGCCCCGGGGGCGATGACCTCCACGCGGGGATTCTTCGCGCTCGAGCACTCGAGGTACGCCTTGAAGCCCCCCGCCAGCTCGTTGATGGACACCGGCGTCTGGTACGAGAACTGGCGCAGCGTCAGCACGCCCATGCCGTTCTCATCCGAGTGCAGCAGCTCGCCCTGGTCGCAGTACGAGCGCCACATGCGCCGCGCCATGCCGAGCACCATGCTGGGCGTCGTGAAGCGCAGCACCATCTTGAAGATGGAGTGGATGTCGCGAAGGGTGACTTCGTAGCCAATCGTCTGCGCGCCCGCGGCCTTGCCCTCGAAGTGATGGTCCACCACGTGCTGGACGATGCCGAAGTACGTCTCCACCGGCACCCAGCCCACCGCGAGCGTCGTGCGCGGGTCGGTGTGCTTCCTCAGCTCCGGCGCCAGCGACTCCACGGCCTGGCGCGCCGTCTCTTCCCCAAACCGCTCATGCACATAGGCGAGCAGGTTCTGGACGGTGAAGCCTTTGTAATGCACCCCAGACAGTGAAGATGTCACGGCTCGCTGCCCCCCGCGCCAGCCGGTGGGGCTGATGTAGCCCGACCGGAGTAGGCGGTGAATCTGTATGCTAGAGCACCCTGCAAGCCAGCGAAAATAGCTGGCCGTGAACCCCTCGAGCGCGTCGCAATCCAGCGCCCGCTCTCTGGGAGAGACTCCGAGGGCACGCATTGCTCTCGGAGTATTCCGGGGTTCATGGCCACCGGGCTGCAACACTACAGTGTCGCTGCCTTTTTGCTGACTGTTTGGGAATTCTAGAGATGTATTCCCGGAAAGACAGACATGGACAGGGCTGATGAAAGCCCTGTCGGATGTCAGGTAAAGGACTGGGAGTGAAACATCCTTCCCCGTCTCGGGCTCGGACTTGAGGGGTGGTTCAGGTGCCGGGGGCGCGGAAGACCTCCGCGCCGGCCACCACCGTGAGGCGCACCCGTGCGCCCGGCAGGTCGGCGGGGGGAGCGTCCACCGGGTCCACGGACAGCGCGACGAAGTCCGCGTCCATGCCCGGCTTCAGGCGGCCGCGCTGGCCTTCCGCGAAGGACGCGTAGGCGGCGCCCACGGTGAAGCCCTCCAGCGCCTCCTGGCCGCTCAGCCGCTGGTCGGCGTACCACCCGGCCGCGGGCTGGCCCCGCACGTCCTGCCGGGTGCGCGCCGCGTACAGCCCGGCGAGCACGTCCGGGTGCTCCACCGGGAAGTCACTGCCCAGCGCCAGCACCGCGCCGGACGCCTTCAGCCGCTGCCACGCGTACGCGCCGCGGATGCGCTCCGGGCCCACGCGCGCCTCCGCCCACGGCATGTCGCTGGTGGCGTGGGTGGGCTGCACGCTGGCGATGAAGCCGTTCTTCCCCAGCCGGTCGATGTCCTCCAGGCGCATCACCTGCGCGTGCTCCACGCGGTGACGGCCGTCCTTCGTGCCGGTGGCCGCGGCCGCGCGGGTGAGTGCGTCCAGGACGAGCGTGTTGGCCCGGTCTCCAATGGCGTGCGTGCACACCTGGAAGCCCCGGCCCATGAAGGCCGCCGCGCGCCGCTCGTACTCCTCCGGGGCCAGCACCAGCAGGCCCTTGTGGCCGGGCTCGTCGCTGTAGTCCTGGTGCAGCGCCGCGCCCCGGCTGCCCAGCGCGCCGTCCAGCATGAGCTTCACCGCGCGCAGGGTGAGCATCTTCCCCTGGTAGGGGCCGTCCTTCAGGTACGTCTCGCGCTCCGCCGTCTGTCCGTCCGCCATGGCGTAGACGCGCAGGGGCAGCTTTCCTTCCGCGTCCCACCGCTGGAGGAGGCGGAAGGTGCGCAGGTCCATGCCCGCGTCGTGCACGCCGGTGAGGCCCGCCCGGGCGCAGCGCTCCAGCGCCGCCCGCAGCCGCGCCTCGTGCTGCGCCTCCGAGGGCGGCGGCAGCACCGCGAACACCAGGTCCATGGCGTTGTCCACGAGGACGCCGGTGGGCTCGCCGTCCGGGCCCCGCATGATGCGGCCGCCGGAGGGGTCCTTCGTGTCGCGGCCAATCTTCGCGCGCCGCAGGGCCTCGCTGTTGACCCACAGCGCGTGCCCGTCCACGCGGCTCAGCGCCACGGGCGTCGTCGGGTACTTCGCGTCCAAATCCTGGCGCGAGGGGAAGGCCTTCTCCGGCCAGTCGTTCTGGTCCCACCCGTTGCCGATGAGCCACTCGCCCTGGTACGCCGTCTGGGGCGCTCCGGTGACGCGCGCCAGCGCCTCCGGCTTCGTGGCCGTGCCCTCCAGGTCCACCGTCACCAGCCCGCCGCCCAGCCCCGCCAGGTGGCCGTGCGAGTCGGTGAGGCCCGGCACCACCGTGGCGTCGCCCAGGTCCACCACGCGCGCGCCCTCACCCGCGGCGGCCAGCACCTCGTCCTTCGTGCCCGTGGCCAGCACCTTGCCCTCGCGCACCGCGAGCGCCGTCACCACCGGCCGGTCCGCGTCCAGCGTCCGCACGCGGGCCGCCACGTACACCGTGGTGCCCGAAGCCTGGGAGGCGTCCTTCCCCGCGTCGGGGCCGCGCCGCGCGCAGCCGGCCACGCCCGTCAGAAGGAGCACCGCACCGAAGAGTCCGCCGATTCGTCGCAGCATCGTGTCTCGCACCCGCTGTAGGAGGCCCGCCCCGTGGCTGGGGCGGGCGGCGGGGAGCACTCTGGCGCAGTCGGAGTTGGCGGGCCAGCGACTTGCCGCGCGGCGTGCCCTGGCATGCAAGGCATTGCGCGGTGCGTCTGTCTTTACCTCAGGGCTTCACGGGTGGTCCGGGTGCAGCCGGTGCCGCCACGAGGTCCGCTGCGTGGTGTAGCGCGGGTTCTGGAACAGCTTGATGAGCACCACGCCGGCCACGAAGCCGCCCACGTGCGCCCAGAAGGCCACGCCGCCGGACACCATCTCTTCCATGGTCATCAACTGCGGCAGGCCGCTGATGACCTGCACCACGAACCACCACAGCAGCACCGCCCAGGCGGGCACCGGGATGATCTGGATGAAGATGAGGATGACGAAGAGCATGTTCACCCGCACGCGCGGGTAGAGCACGAGGTATGCGCCCATGATGCCGGAGATGGCGCCGGAGGCCCCCACCGTCGGCGTCGTCGAGGACGGGTCCACCAGCACGTGCGTCGCCGCGGCTGCCAACCCGCACAGCAGGTAGAAGGCGAGGAAGCGCAGGCGCCCCATGCTGTCCTCGACGTTGTTGCCGAAGACCCAGAAGAAGAGGCAGTTGCCGATGAGGTGCAGCCACCCGCCATGCAGGAACATGGAGGTGAGCGGGGTGAGCCTGTCCAGCGTCGGGCTGTTGGCGCCGCACGACAGGCCGTCGCCCAGCTTCAGGATGGGGCCGGAGGAGGACAGCATCCCCGTCAGCTTCGCGGGCACCATGCCCAGGGTGCACACGCTGTCCGCCAGCTTGATGAAGTCCAGCCCCGCACCTTGGATGACCACCCAGGTGAAGAAGATGGCGCCGAGCAGCAGGTACGTCACCACGGGGGTGCGCAGGGTCGGGTTGTCGTCGCTGATGGGAATCATCGCTGGCCCCCATCTTGAGCACGGCTTCCCACGGGTGGCACGGGAATGGCGGAGGTTGTGTGGCCACCCGGGGCACGACGCATGGCGCCACCCGCCGCCCCGCGCGTCCTGCCGGGGGAGCACCCGGCCCGAGGCCGGGGCCACACACTGCGCGTGGGAGATGGATAGTTGCCCTGGGCAACTGTCTGTCCGGGCACTTGGCGCCGGGCGGAGGGTGAGGGATGGTTGCCCACCTCACACTCCCGCGGAGTCTTGAGAATGAACCTGTCGTTGACCCGTCGCGGCGCCACGGCGCTGCTCCTGCTGGCCGCCGTCTCCCTCACCACCGCTGGCTGCGCCGGCCACCGCAAGGAGGCCTTCCTCCACGAGAAGTCCCGTGAGCACGTCTACCGCAAGCCCATTGGCGAGGTGTGGCCCCAGGCCGTCGCCCTGCTGAAGGAGAAGGGCTTCTCCTTCCGCGCCGGCAAGGAGGGCTTCGAGGCGCAGACCGAGTTCAAGATGGAAGGCGCCCCGTCCTCGCTGGGCACCACCTACGTGGCCTACCTCGTGCGCGGCGTCCAGAAGGGGCCCGGCCAGTGCTCGCTGGAGTACTGGAAGCGCATCTCCACCGAGTCGCGCGGCGCCGACAACACCACCGGCCGCCAGAACGAGGTCAACGAGGCGGCCCCGCGCACGGACACCGGCAACTTCAACCGCGACGAGGAGCTGGAGTGGGAGCTCATCCAGCGCGCGGACGTCGAGTCCGCCACCTCGCTGAAGGCCCAGGCGGAGAAGATTCAGTAGCCTTCAGTCGCGCAGCGGCAGCTCGACGGTGAGCCCGTCGAAGGCCACCTCCACCGGCCCCTTGTACTCCTCGCGTGCCTGCGCGAGGAGCTTGCCGGGGTCGGTGTCGTGGCGGCTGGACAGGTGGGTGAGCACCAGCCGCCGCACCCCTGCCTCCTTCGCCACGCGCGCCGCCTCGCGCGCCGTGGAGTGGCGCGTCTCCAGCGCCCGCTCCTGCTCGTCGTCGGAGAAGGTGGACTCGTGGATGAGCAGGTCCGCGTCCTTCGCCGCCTTCACCACCGAGGCGCAGGGGCGCGTGTCCCCGGAGATGACCAGCCGGCGCCCGGAGCGCGCCGCGCCCAGCACGTCCTCCGGCTTCACCTCGCGCCCGTCCGGCAGCGTCACCGGCTCGCCCTTCTGCAGCTTCCCGAAGCTGGGCCCCTCCGGCACGCCCAGCGCGCGCGCCTTCTCCACGTTGAAGCGCCCCGGCCGGTCATCCTCCACCAGCGCGTACGCCAGCGCGTTGATGCGGTGGTCCACGCCCACCGCGTGGATGGCGTAGCCGCCGCGCTGCACGACGTCCCCGTCCTTCACCTCGTGGATTTCGATGGGGAAGGCCAGCGACTCCAGCCCCAGGTGCACGGCCTGGTGGAGCAGCCGCTTCGCCGGGGGCGGCCCGTACAGGCGCATGGGCTCGGCGCGCCCCATCATCCCCAGCGTGCGCAGGAAGCCGATGATTCCCAGGTAGTGGTCCGCGTGGAAGTGCGTGAAGAACACCGCGTCCACGGTGAAGCCGGTGCCGAAGCGCACCATCTGCCGCTGGCTGCCCTCGCCGCAGTCGAAGAGGAGCAGGTCCGCGTCCGCCTTCACCGCGAGCCCGGACAGGTTGCGGTGCAGGGTGGGCTGCGCGGCGGAGGTGCCGAGGAAGGTGAGCCTGAGGAGGGACATGCCGGCGCTTCCCACGCGTGAGAGGACCTCCGTGCGCCAGGGCCGCGGGCGCGAGGCGGCCATTTACCAGGGTTGGGCGCCCGCGTGTTATGAGGCCGCCCCCCCGACACTCGCATGTCTGACTCCCTGACTGTAGGCCCCACCGCAGACCCCCGCCGCGTGCGCACCCAGGACGGCCGCGTCCTCACCGTGCCCGACGGCTGGGCCCTGCTCCCTCCCGGAGATGCCGGACTCACCCGCCGCGTGAAGGCCGCCGGCCCCACCTGGACGGTGGTGGAGAAGGTGGGCCGCAAGCTCTTCTCGCGCGGCGTGTGGGCGCCGGAGGCCCACATCGTCCGGGCCCGCGCCGTGCTCGACGCAGAGCGCGCCACCCCCGCCTACGAGAAGAAGCTGGCCGCCGGCCGCGAGCGCCGCGCCCGCGAGCAGGAGCAGTACGAGGTGGACTTCGCCAACTCCGTGCTGCGCTTCCTCGCGTTCTCCCCGGCCTGGCTCCCCCACGCGAAGCGGCTGGCCGTCCTCGTGGCCGCCCATGCCACCCCCGTGGGTAGCGGCACCGTGGCCCGCACCGAGCGGATTCCCATTGAACGGCGCGCCGAGGCCGCCGTCATCGCCTGGATGCGCCACCAGACGACCACCTACGACGACATGCGCATCGCCCGGGTGAAGGGCGCCCGCCGCGAGGTGCGCCGCGAGCTGGCCGAAATCTCCCGCGCCGTGCTGGACCTCCACCGCCGCGACGTCCCCCACGGCCCCAGCGCCTGTCCCCTCTGCACCGCCCTCGTCGCGCCCGTGAAGACCCGCCCCGACGGGGCGTGAGCGCGGGGGCGGTGCCCGGGCGCCCCTGGGCCTGTGGGTCCAGGACTCCCGGGAGCGCACATGCCCGTGCGCGCCAGTCCACCCCCTGCGACTTCACAGGCAGATAAGCCGCGCCGTGTGGGTTTGTGACCCGGTGGTCAGCGACATTTGCGTTGTTTCTGACCGGCGGGTTAGTAACCGCCCGTCATGCCCCGTCCCGCGGACCCTCATGCTCGCAGCGCCCTGGTGGCCGCCGCCCGGGCGGAGTTCGCCCGCAAGGGACTGCGGGGCGCGCGGATTGAGGACATCACCGCCGCGTGTGGGCTGTCCAAGGGCGCCTTCTACCTGCACTTCCCGTCGAAGGAGGCCCTCTTCGGTGAGGTGGTGGGCGCCTTCCAGGCCGGGCTGGACGCGCTGAACGCGCGGCGCATGGAGGCCGTGGAGTGCTTCTTCCAGGAGCACGGCGTGCCCGGCCCGAAAGACAGACAGGAGCACAGCGAGCGCTTCCGCCAGCTCATCGACCTGGAGTCCGCGAGCGACCTCGAGGCCATGGAGTGGGTATGGGCCCACCGTGACGTCTCGCTGGTGCTGCTCAGCGGCAGCCAGGGCACGGAGTTCGAGTCGCTCCTGTGGCGTGTGACGGACGCGCAGGTGGAGCGCATCGCCCGGAACGTCGAGCGCCTGCAGAGGGCCGGCGCGGTGGACCGGGAGATGGACCCGCAGCTGTTCGGCTCCGTCATCGTCGGCGCGTACCTGCTGCTGTCGAAGCAGATGGCGCGCATGCAGCACAAGCCCGACTTGAGGGCCTGGGCGCGCACGCTGCAGAAGCTGTTCCAGGAGGGCACCATGCCCCGCCAGGAGACGCCCGCGCCGGTGCGGGCCCTGTCCGCCCGCGCCCCCCATCTCTCATCCCCTTCCACGCGCCGGCCCCGCGCCCGCGCGAAGACCCGCCGCACCCCGAGGAAACCCAAGTGAACTCCACCCGGAAGCCGTCCGCTGTCCGCGCGCTCGCCGCCTGCGGCCTCGCCGTCGCCGCGCTGTCGCTGTCCGCCTGCCAGAAGGCGGATGCCTCGTCGGCGCCGACGGTGCCCGTCGCCACGCCCGAGGCCACGACCGCCGTGAAGGTCGTCGCCGCGCGCACCGTCCAGGCGGCGCCCAGCGAGCAGGTGACGGGCACGCTCTTCCCCGCGCAGGGCCTGCAGGTGGGCTTCGAAGTGGGGGGCCGGCTCGCCGCCGTGAAGGTGACGAAGGGCCAGGTGGTGAAGAAGGGCGACGTGCTCGCGCAGCTGGACTCGGAAATCTCCGACGCGCAGGTGGCCGGCGCCGAGGCCGCGGTGGCCGCCGCCGAGGCCGCCGCCGGCATGGCCGCGGACGTGGCCGCGCGCAACGTGAAGCTCCAGCAGGAGGGCGGGGTGAGTGACTTGCAGAACCGCTCCTCCACCGCCACCGCCGCCCAGGCCCAGGCGCAGGTGCTGGCCGCCAAGGCGCAGCTCGCCCAGGCCCGCGCCGCGCGGCGCCGGCACGAGCTGCGCGCGCCCTTCGCCGGCACCATCATCGACGCGCCGGAGCAGACGGGCGCCACGGTGGCCCCGGGCACGCCGCTCTTCACGCTGGAGCACCTGGACACGCTCCTGCTGAAGACGACGGTGGCCGAGTCCATGCGCTCGCGGCTCAAGCCCGGCGTGAAGGTGCGCGTGGAGTCCATCGGCGCGCGCGCGTCCACGGAAGAGGCCGTGGTGCGCACCATCCTCCCGTCCGCGGACGGCGCCACCCGCCGCGTGCCGGTGGACCTGGCCGTCCCCAACGCGGACGGCCGCTTCGTGGCGCACACGCTGGCGCGCGCCGTGCTGCCCATGGGCGAGTCGCAGGCGGCCCAGGTGGTGCCGGGCACCGCGCTGTCCTCCAGCAACGGCGACCACGTCTGGGTGGTGACGGGCGGCGAGGTGCGCCGGGTGGACGTGCAGGTGCTGGAGCGGCGTGAGCGCGAGGTGGTGGTGCTGGCCTCGTCGCCGCTGGAGTCCGTCATCGACTACCCGACGCCGGGCCTCTCGCAGGGCACCCGCGTCTCCGTGAAGTAGCCGCCCCTTTTCGCAAGGCCCACCTGGAGCCTCCCCATGCTTCTCAGCGACGTCTCCATCCGCCGGCCCGTCTTCACGGCCATGCTGTCGCTCTGTCTCATCGTCCTGGGCCTGATGGGCCTGGGGCGCGTGGGCACGGACCTGTACCCGGACGTGTCCTTCCCGGTGGTCATCATCAACACCGTCTACAAGGGCGCGGGCCCGGGTGAGCTCGAAACGCAGGTCATCAAGCCGATTGAAGATGCCGTCGCCGGCATCAGCGGCGTGGACAAGATCCACTCCTTCAGCCGGGAGAACCTGGGCACGGTGGTGGTCCAGTTCAAGCTGACCGCGCCGTTGGACCGGGCGGTGCAGGACGTGCGCGACAAGGTGGCGGGCATCGCCAACAAGCTGCCCCAGGACGCGGACGCGCCCGTCATCGGCCGCGTGGACCTGTCCGCCACGCCCATCCTCACCTACGCGGTGTCCGCCAACCTGCCCTCGCAGGAGTTGCGCCGGCTCATCGACGACCGCATCACCCCCGCGCTCGCGCAGTTGGAGGGCGCCGCGGAGGTGCGCGTCACCGGCGGCGACACGCGCGAGATTCAAATCGACATCGACCTGGACAAGGCGCGCGCGGCGGGCGTGTCCCCGCTGGCCATTGCCCAGCGCGTGGGCGCGGAGAACCTGGACCTGCCGGCGGGCCGGCTCCAGCTTGGCGCCAATGAGCTGACGGTGCGCTCGCTGGGGCAGTTCAAGGACGTGGAGGAGATTCGCGCGCTGCCGGTGGCGCGCAGCAAGACGGGCGCGCAGGTGCGCCTGGAGGAAATCGCCACCGTGACGGACGGCGTGGCGGAGCGGCGCACGCTGGCGCGCCTCAATGGCCAGGACGCGGTCATCCTCGAAATCGTGAAGCAGCCGGGCTCCAACACCCTGGCGGTCAGCGCCGCGGTGAAGAAGGTGATGGCGGGCATGGCGCCGGCGGTGGGCAACGGCTTCGCGGCCACGCTGCTCATCGACCAGTCGGTGCTCATCAACGCCAACGCCCACGAGGTGTGGATTGCCCTCGTCTTCGGCGGCGCCATGGCGGTGCTCATCATCCTGATGTTCCTGCTGGACGCGCGCGGCACCTTCATCTCCTCGCTGGCGCTGCCCACCTCCGTCATCGGCACGTTCTTCGTGATGTACGCGCTGAACTACACGCTCAACCAGATGACGCTGCTGGCGCTGTCGCTGGCCATCGGTCTGCTCATCGACGACGCGGTGGTGGTGCGCGAGGCGATTACGCACCGGCTGGAGCAGGGCGAGGACCCGGTGAGCGCCGCGTCCAAGGGCACGCGGGACGTGGGCCTGGCGGTGCTCGCCACCACCATGTCGCTGGTGGCGGTGTTCGTCCCGGTGGCCTTCATGCCCGGCATCGTCGGCCAGTTCTTCAAGCAGTTCGGAATCACCATTTCCGTGGCGGTGCTCGTCTCGCTGTTCATCTCCTTCACGCTGGACCCGATGCTGTCCGCGCGGCTGGCCAAGGCGCGCGTGCCGGGCGAGGTGCACCGCGACAACGCGGTGGCCGCGGCGCTGCGCCGCTTCCTGGAGGGCACCGAGCGCGTCTACGAGGGCATCCTGCGCTGGGTGCTCGCGCACAAGTGGTCCACGGCGGGGCTCACGCTGCTGGCGCTGGTGCTGTCGTTTGGCGCGGCGAGCCGGCTGGGCGCGGAATTCATGTCCCCGGAGGACCGCTCGCAGTTCATCGTGGACCTGACGCTGTCGGACTCGGCCAACCTGATGGAGACGCAGGCGCGCACCGCGGAGGCGGAGGCGCTGCTCAAGGGCATCCCCGAGGTGGTGGACATCTACGCCATCGTCGGCATCAACGGCGACGTGAACAAGTCGCGCCTGCGGGTGCTCACGGTGGGCAAGGACGCGCGTGAGCGGGGCATCCAGACGCTCAAGGAGGAGGCCCGCGCGCGGCTGGCCCCGGCGCTGGTGGCCACGCGGGTCAACCTGAGCGACCCGCCGATGCTGGAGGGCCTGGGCGACTACTACCCCATCATGGTGCGCATTACGGGCCCGGACATTCCGCGCGTCACCCAGGAGGCCGAGCGCATCGCCGGCATCCTCCGCGAGCTGCCCGGCACGGCGGACGTGCGGGTGGAGGCCAACCCGCCGAAGCCGGAGATGCAGGTGCGCATCGACCGCGCGCGGGCGAGCGACGCGGACGTGAATGCGGCGGGGCTGGCCACGCAGCTGCGGCTGGCCATCAGCGGTGACGTGGTGGCGAAGCTGCGCGAGGGCACGACAGAGACGGACATCCGCGTGCGCCTGGCGGAGAAGGACCGCGCCACGCCCGAGCGCGTGCGCGAGCTGGAGGTGTACACGCCGCAGGGCCTGCGGCCGGTGTCGGACCTGGCGGACGTGGCGCTGCGGGACGGGCCGAGCGTCATCGAGCACGACAACCGCGAGCGGCAGATTGCCGTCTACGCGCAGCTGGGCAAGGGCGCGGTGCTGGGTGACATCGCGAAGGCGCTGAAGGCGCGCGTGGCGGCGCAGCCGCTGCCGCCGGGGTACGCCATCCGCTACGACGGGCAGATGAAGAACCTGGACGAGCAGAACGACGCGTTCGGCCTGGCGTTCGGCCTGGCCTTCGTCTTCATCTACATGGTGCTGGCCAGCCAGTTCGAGTCCTTCAAGCACCCGTTCACCATCATGGTGTCGCTGCCGCTGGCGCTGGTGGGTGCGCTGCTGGCGCTGGTGGTGACGGGCTACAACCTGTCGATGGGCGCGATGATTGGCATCATCCTGTTGATGGGCCTGGTGACGAAGAACGCCATCCTCCTCATCGACGGTGCGCTGCAGCACCTGCGCGAGGGCGACACGGTGGACCAGGCGCTGTTGAAGGCGGGCCCGCGCCGGCTGCGGCCCATCCTGATGACGAGCGCGGCCATGGCGATTGGCATGGTGCCCACGGCGGTGGGCAAGGGCGTGGGCTCGGAGTTCCGCGCGCCCATGGCGATTGCCGTGATTGGCGGCGTGATTACGTCCACGTTCCTGACGCTGCTGGTGGTGCCGGTGGTGTTCGCGGGCATGGAGCGGATTGGGTTCCGCCGCCGTGTCACGCAGACGCCGGCCGTGCCCTCCGTGCCCGCGGTGGAGCAGGGCCCGGGCAGGGCGGCCTGACGAAGCCTCGGGCCCGTGGCGTCCGCCACGGGCCCGGTGCTCCGCGTGACGGTCCGCTCAGGGGGCTGGTTCGGAGCTCTGGGGCTGAGGCGCAGGGGCGGGAAGAGGCGCTGGTTCCTGTGCGGGTGCCGGCGTCTCGCTTTCGGTTCCCGGGGGCTGAGATGGTGCCTGCTCGGGAGGTGTTGGGCTCGGAGGGCTTGATGGCGCTGGAGCCTCTCCTTCTCCCGCTGGCGCCTCCGCGACCACTTCACCTTGAGGCGTGACCGCGTACTCGTACCACCAGTCGAGTACCCGTCCGCTCGAGCCGCCGCATCGGTCGAAGCGTTGCTCGAGGACGACGAAGTACAGGCCTGATGCCGGGTGCTTGAAGACGACGGCATTCAAGCCCTGCTCGGGACTGGAACAGCCCCTGAAGAGGCGTGGGTCTTTGTTGGTCTTGAGTAGCTCGCGGATGGCGGCTGCTGCCGCGAGCGCGGCCCCCGCCTCCATGGATGGGGCAACGAGCTGCGTCGAAGTCTCGTCGGGCCACTCAATCTGCCTTCGGCTCGAGGAGTGCAGGTGGCATCCCGTGAGCGTTCCGGTGATGAGGAGCGCCAGCGCTTTCTGTCGCCGCATGTCAGTTGCCTACTCCCTCAACAACGGTAGAGGTTCGGTACTGCAGCGCGGCGTTCGACTCCGGCTGTTACTGCGAGGGGCGCAGGTCCCGAGAGTGACCCACCTGTCCCTGGCATTGCTCCACTGTTGCACCTCGCCCGTTGGAAAGTAGCGCAGGAAGAGGCGGGTGCCGTCCTGCCGCTCCGCGACGATGGCCGAGGCCATTTCAATGGCCGTGTTGCCGTAAAGGGCTGGCGCCGGGTTGCCAGGTATCAGTCGAACCGAGGCCATGGCGACATAGGGTTTGAAAACGTCCGTCGGCCAGGCCGCGAGGTCGTTCGATGACGGTGGCGCGCCACACGGATGGTTGTGGACGTACCCCACCACCCATACCTTCGAAGTGGGATGGTCCTCATCCTTCACCTCGAAGAACGGGGTGCATGAACTGTGGTCGCTGCTGACGGGTTCGCTCACCCGCCAGGACAGTGAGCCGTGGTCTCCCGCGACGTAGACAGTCGAGCAATACTCCGTGGAAAGCCCTGCGATGGGCCGCTGCGTCAGTGGGTCACACACCCTGGCGCCAGGGCGCTTGAGAAGCGCGTCCGCCACGTCACGCAGCAGCGCGATGGGAATGGAGCTGTCTCCCACGGTCATTTCGACAGCGGGAACCTCTGACCATGGCCCCTTTGTAATGGTTGCGTCCTGCGCAGTGGTGTTGGGCGGAGGCAGGGCCGCACACCCTCCGGTGAGAAGCAGGAGCGGAACCACATGCTTCATGGACATCTCCAATCCCACGATGGGAGGCGCCTCACTTCACCGCGTACAGCGGCGTCATCGCGTCGATGATGGTGTGCATGAGGCGCTGGCCGTCGGGCGTGTCCGGGCACAGCCCTCCCCAGACGAGCGTGAGGCGCTCGGCCACGGGGCGCCAGTACATGCGCCCGCGCATGCGCACCGGCTCGTAGCTCTCGCGCCCTCCGGCGAGGTAGTCCTCCTCCGGCACGCCGAACACTGCGTAGTACGTCAGGTCCGGCGCCTCGGCGTCCTCCACCCGGTGCAGTCCGCTGGGGATGAGGCAGGCCACGTCCGCCGTGTGCCACGGGCCCTCGCGGCCCGGCGCCACCTCCAGCACCTCGAAGCACATCCTCGAGGCGGGACACCCCAGTTCCCCCGCCGTGAGGAAGTTGTAGTCGAGCTGCGGCACCTCCAGCATCTCGTCCACGTCCGGGCGGCCGTCGCGCTTGAAGCCCCACGGGCTCCCGTTGCGCTTGTACGAGCGCACGCCGTAGGCGCCGTAGAAGACGTTGTACCAGGGGCTGTTCGGGTTGAAGTACTCCGAGCACCCCACGCCCGACGGGAAGTCGCCGATGGTGAAGGCCACCAGCACATCCATCAGCCGCTTCGTGTCGAACGCCAGGAAGGGCTCGTGCGCCACCGCGCCAATCGAGCCCGGAATGGCTGGCACCGGCGTGCCGAGGCCCACCTCCTCCAGGAAGTTCGTCTTCCCCGGCAGCGGCGTGGCGTTCATGGCCATGATGGCCAGTTGTCTTTGCAGTCCCATGGGATTCGTTCCCCCTCCCCACACAATCCTAACTGGACCGGGGTAGACTTGGAGCATGCCGGAGAAGCTGGTCTTCGAGCACACCTTGGAGGGCCTCTTCGTGAGAGGTCTGGTGGGGCGCGTCACCCCCACCCTCCGGGAGCGCTTGAAGGAGGTGGGCGTGGACCTGGAGCGAAAGCTCCAGCCCGCCTACGGCTTCGACACCTGGTGCTCCGCGGTGCGGGTGGCCGCGCGTGAGCTGCACCCGGACGTGCCGGACGACGTGGGCTACGGCCTGCTCGGCGAGCGGATGGTGGACGGCTACCGCGAGACGGTGCTGGGGCGCGCGGCCTTTGGCGTCATCCAGTTGCTGGGGCCTCGGCGTGGCGTGAGCCGGGCACGGCAGATGTTCCGCTCGGGGAACAACTACACCGAGGTGCGGCTGGAGGACGTGTCCCCCACGGAGGTGGACCTCTGGATGAACGAGGCGGGGACCATCCGCTACTTCACCCGGGGCGCGCTGCTGGCCGGCCTGCGCGCGGTGGGCGCCCGGCAGCCGGAGGTGCGGGTGCGCGACTTCAACGACGACCACGTCACCTACCGGCTCAACTGGCGTGGGTCCTGAGGCGCCGGGCTGAAGCGAACACCTGCCCACGCCGTGCCCGTACCTCGCGGGACACGGGGCCGGCTGTCCTCCATGATGCGAGACATGGCCCAGTCGCCCGAGCAGCGCCCCGTGCATGAGACCGACGTGCCCCGTGGCGAGGGGCTGAACCGGTGGGTGGACCCGCTCGCCCGCACGGCGTACCGGGGCGCGTATGCGCTGGCGTGTGTGTACTGGTTCGTGCGCCGCCCCCGGACGCGCGGCGTCTTCGTGGGCGTGTGGCACGCGGGGCGCGTGCTGCTGCTGCAGAACTCCTACAAGCACCGCCTCAGCATGCCGGGCGGCGGCTACCACCCGGGCGAGTCCGCCCCCGAGTGCGGCGCGCGTGAGTTGCGCGAGGAGGTGGGCGTGGCCATGGCGCCCTCCGTCCTGCGCACCGTCTTCGAGACGGTGGGCTCGGAGGAGAACAAGGACGACCACGTCACCTTCGTCGAGGTGGACGTGGACGCAGAGCCGACAGTCACCATCGACCGCCGCGAGGTGACGTGGGCCGCGTTCATCGACCTGGACACGGCCCTGCGGTTGAACCTCTCGGCGCTCGTGCGCGCCTACCTGGAAGACGCGAAGCGCCGCCGGGGCTGAAGCACCACGCGCGGCGCCCGCACTGCTGGCGCCGTGCCTCAGGTCCGGCGGGAGTGGGCCCTTGGGGCCCGGCCGCCCTCAGCGTCCGGCCGCCCGCGCCATCGGCACCGGCTCCGCGCCGAGGAAGTGCTTCGCGCGCGCCTTCGCCAGTTGCGTGTGCGCCTCGTCCAGCGACACGCAGTCGATGGTGATGTCGTCGCCGGGCGCGGCCTCGGACGCCACCCGGGCCGTCTGCAGACGGGAGATGGTGGAGTCCGACACGTGCGCGCACATCAGGCAGCCCTTCTGCCGGCCATACGCCACCACCTCGCCGAAGAGGGCCGCCGACTCCGGCTCCAGCGTTCGCAGTCCGCGCATGTCCGCCAGCACCAGGTGCCTGCCTCCTCCGTAGGTGTCCGTCGCGGTCTTGTAGGCCGCGGCGAAGTCCTTCATCTCGTTCGGCCGGACGAACCCGCTCAAGCGGACGGTGACGGTACGGCGATTCGCGTCATTGGTGACTTCGAACATGCGTGCGCCCTCCCCACGAGGGCAAAGATTAACAAAGATAGACATTGAAACGCACGCCACCCCCGGACGCTCTGGCCCGGCTGGAATTGTGGGAATGGATTGCGCAGTCGCGTCCCGCGCGGGTGCAATCCTCGCGTGGCACCCGATGCGGGGGGTAGGCCCGGCTCCTACGCCCGCTGCCCGCTCTCACCCGTCACGACAGCCGAGCCGATGAGGTGCGCCAGCCGCAGCGCCTCGGGCACGCGGCCCCGGTCCGTCACGCGGGTGAGGGCCTCGGCCACCTCGGCGGGTTGTGCGCCCTGGACCTGGAAGGTGAAGCCTCCCAATTGGTGGATGGGGCCCGCGCGCTTCAGCTTCGCCCAGCGCTCGTCCGCGCGGGGCAGGCGCCGCAGCGCGCGCTCCACCGCGTCCAGGTCCGGCGGCCGCCGCATCACCGCCACGCAGGGCTTCTTCAGCCGCGCCGCCAATTCCGGCAGGTCCACCACGTTGAAGCCGCCGAAGGCGATGCCGTCCAGCAGCACCAGGTGGAGCTGGGGCAGGAACTTGCCGCCCTCCAGCAGCCGGCACACCTCGCGCGTGGCATTCCAGCCGTCGCGCCGCACGCGCCCCCAGACGAGCCCCTCGAAGCGCGTGCCGCCGCACACCACGCCTGCCAGCGGCACGGCGACGCCGGGGCGGCGCGAGAAGGGCCCATCGTCGAAGCCGATGACTCGGGGAAGGCGGGGCAGGCGCATGGGCCGTAAGCCTCTCAAGAGGCACCCGTCGCCCGCAAAGAGAAAGCCCGACCTCGCGTGCGACGAGACCGGGCTTCCGTGACGTCTACAGACGGCTCAGCTCAGGCGGCGCGAACGTTCTGCGCCTGCAGGCCCTTGGGGCCGCGGCCGACCTCGAACTCCACCTTCTGGCCTTCGGCCAGGGTGCGGAAGCCGTCCATGTTGATGGCGGAGTGGTGGACGAACACGTCCTCACCGCCGCCGTCCTGCACGATGAAACCAAAGCCCTTCGCATCGTTGAACCACTTGACGGTACCAGTTGCCATGAATCGCGTTCTCTCGTTTCAGGCGGCTCGCGCCGCGGCGTTTCGCCCTCTGAGAAACCGAAGGCCCCTACTGCGGCCCCTAGTCTGCCCGGGGCGGGCGGCCGAGTGGAAGCCCCCCTGCTCGCTGACCGGGCGGGAAGGCTGGGGGTGGAGGGTTTCCCGCCCCCGGAGTCCGGGCAGGCGAGGGTTCTGGCGCCCTGCGTCGGGGGCCGCGTGCCTACCTTGGCGGCAGCTTCACGAACGGATGTCCGGAAGGAGCGCCGCCATGGCCGAGCCACAGATTCCCCACCTCCCCACCTCCCTCACCCCGCCGGCCCTGGGGCCGGACACCGGCCTGCGCCGCGTGGTGCACCGCGCGTTGGACAAGAGCGCCGCGGCGGGAATCCTCTCGCGCCCGCTGTTCGACCGGCTGCCCCTGCGCCGGTGGATACCGCAGGACGTGCACTCGCTCATGGACTACAAGGGCGGCACCGCCATGGCGCTCGCGGGCCTGCTGTCGGATGACCCGGTGGCGAAGGCGGCGGGGCTGGCGCTGGGCTCCTCCGTCATCGGCGTGTCGCTGCTCACCGACTACCGCATGAGTCTCACCAAACTCATCCCCATCGAAGCGCACGAAATCGCGGACTACGCCTACGGCGCGGCCGCCATCCTCGCGCCCTTCGTGCTGGGCTACGCGCGGCGCAGCCCCGTGGCCGCGGCCCTCCACGTCATCGTGGGCCTGTCCACGATTCTGGCCTCGCTGGTGACGGACTACCGGTGCCAGACGGGCATGCACCTGGGTGGCGAGTTGATGACGGACCCGGAGGGGATTGGCGCGTGAGCGCCCCCGTCCCTCCCGCGCGCGGCAGCACGGTGCGCAGCGCGCTGGAGGCGGCGCTGTCCTCGGCGCCCGAGCACGGCCTCACCGCGAAGGACCTCTCCAGCCTGGTCGGCATCTCCGAGAAGGACGTCGCCGACCACCTGGTCCATCTGGAGAAGTCCCTCAAGGCGCAGGGGCTGCGGCTGGAGGTGGTGCCCGCCAGCTGCATCCAGTGCGGCTTCGCCTTCAAGGACCGCAAGCGCTTCACCCGGCCGGGGGCCTGCCCCCAGTGCCGCTCGACGCGCATCGACCCGCCCGCCTTCCGCGTCACCGGCTGACCTGAAAAGCAAAGCGGCAGGGCACCCGGGGGCACCCTGCCGCTCATGTCACTTCAGCGAGGCGTGAAGGGCGGCGCTCAGGCCGTCTTCACCGCGGCGTCGGACTTCACGTCCGAGGTGCCGCCCGGGCTCTGGATGCGCATGCCGTAGAAGCTGCGGTACACGAACACCGTCGAGGCCACGAAGAACACCGCCGCGAGGATGGTGGTGAGCTGCTTGCCCGAGGCCGTGGTGTTCAGCTCCACCGCCAGCTCCACGGCCAGCAGGCCGAAGAGGGTGGTGAACTTGATGACCGGGTTGAGCGCCACGGAGGACGTGTCCTTGAACGGGTCGCCGACGGTGTCGCCGACGACGCAGGCCGCGTGCAGCTCCGTGCCCTTGGCCTTCAGCTCCGTCTCCACCAGCTTCTTCGCGTTGTCCCAGGCGCCGCCCGCGTTCGCCATGAACACGGCCTGGTACAGGCCGAAGATGGCGATGGAGATGAGGTAGCCGACGAAGAAGTACGGCTCGAGGCAGGCGAAGGCGAGGGTGCTGAAGAACACCGCGAGGAAGATGTTGATCATGCCCTTCTGCGCGTACTGGGTGCAGATCTCCACGACCTTCTTGGAGTCCGTCACGCTGGCCTTCTCCACGCCCTCCAGCTTGATGTTGGCCTTGATGAACTCCACCGCGCGGTAGGCGCCGGTGGACACGGCCTGCATGGACGCGCCGGAGAACCAGTAGATGATGGCGCCGCCGGTGATGAGGCCCAGGAGGAACGGGGCGTGGAGCAGGGACAGGAACTGCGCCTTGTCCGCGTTGAGCATCTGCTCGCCCGCGGCGTTGGTGGTGATGCCCACCAGCAGCACGATGATGGAGAAGATCATCGTCGTGGCGCCCACCACGGCGGTGCCGATGAGCACCGGCTTGGCAGTGGCCTTGAAGGTGTTGCCCGCGCCGTCGTTCTCCTCGAGGAACTGCTTGCCCTTCTCGAAGTCCAGGTCGAAGCCGAAGTCGCGCTTCACCTCTTCCTTCACGTTGGGGACGTTCTCGATGAGGGACAGCTCGTACACGCTCTGCGCGTTGTCCGTCACCGGGCCGTAGGAGTCGACGGCGATGGTGACAGGGCCCATGCCGAGGAAGCCGAAGGCCACGAGGCCGAAGGCGAACACCGGCGCGGCGAGCATCAGCTGGCCCACGCCCTGGCCCTCGACGCCCGCGCCGCTGAACCAGAACGCCAGGCCCATCAGGGCGGCGATGATGAGGCCCATCCAGTAAGCGGAGAAGTTACCCGCCACCAGGCCGGAGATGACGTTGAGCGACGCACCACCCTCGCGGCTGGCCGTGACGACCTCGCGCACGTGGCGGCTCTCGGTGGAGGTGAAGGCCTTGATGGCCTCCGGGATGATGGCGCCGGCCAGGGTGCCGCAGGTGATGATGGCCGACAGCTTCCACCACAGGGTGTTGTCGCCGCCCAGGTTCGGGATGAGCAGGTAGCTGACCAGGAACGTCAGGGCCACGGAGATGATGGACGTCACCCACACCAGCGCGGTGAGCGGGTGCTCGAAGTTCATGTGGTCCGCGTTCTTGTACTTGCCACCCTGGTACACGTTGTTCAGGCCGTAGGCCGCCAGGGACGCGAGCACCATCACGATGCGCATCATGAAGATCCAGACCAGCAGCTCGATGCGGTAGGGCACCTCGACGGCCAGCAGGATGAAGGTGATGAGCGCCACGCCCGTCACGCCGTAGGTCTCGAAGCCGTCCGCGGAGGGACCGACGCTGTCGCCCGCGTTGTCGCCGGTGCAGTCGGCGATGACGCCCGGGTTGCGCGCGTCGTCTTCCTTGATCTTGAAGACGATCTTCATCAGGTCGGAGCCGATGTCGGCAATCTTGGTGAAGATGCCGCCGGCGATGCGCAGCGCGGACGCGCCGAGCGACTCACCGATGGCGAAGCCGATGAAGCAGGGGCCCGCGAAGTCCGCCGGGATGAAGAGGAGGATGGCCAGCATCAGCAGGAGCTCGGTGCTGATGAGCACCATGCCGATGGACATACCGGCCTGGAGCGGAATGGCGTAGGTGGGGTAGGGCTTGCCGCGCAGCGACGCGAAGGCGGTGCGGCTGTTGGCGAACGTGTTGACGCGGATTCCGAACCAGGCGACGCCGCACGAGCCGGCGATGCCGACGAGGCTGGCGACCAGGATGATGGCCACCCGGCCCACATCCATGTGCCGCAGGAACCCGAAGTAGCCCACCATCACCACCGCGATGAGGGCCCACAGGATGCCGATGAACTTCATCTGCGTGGCGAGGTACGTCTTGCACGTCTCGTAGATGAGCTCGGAGATGTCGAGCATCGCCTTGTGGACGGGCATCTTCTGCAGGCTGGCGTACTGGAGGAAGCCGAACACCAGGCCGATGACGCACACGGCGATGCCGGACAGCAGCAGCTGATAGCCGTTGAGGCCACCGAAGAAGGTGACTTCGGCGAAGTTGGGGAGGACGAGGTCCGCCTCGCTGGCGTGGGCGGCGCTGGCGGCGAGGACCGTCAGGAGCCCCAGGGCTCGAGCGGCCGCGCCGGTGACGCTCTTCCGGAGAGCGTCCATCGGTGAAACGGTGGATGTCATGGGGGTGCAACTCCTCACAGAGACTCAAGTCCAGGCGCGCGGATTGGGTGCTCCGCGTGCCATGGGAAACAGGGAGTGGTGTCGAGGGGTTGGCCGCCTGCGAACGGGGACACCGCGCGCCTGCGCTTCAGCTCAGCCTCGCCCTTCACGGCGCAGAGTCGCACGCCCTGAAGGCGGGCCCGCGAATAGCATGGACGCGACTGTAAAGTCGAATTTCCAGGGGTGTTGGCGCTCCTACTACGCCCGACTTCTCAGGGAATACGGGTTTGTATCCACCCCTGAAGTCGGCTCCGGGCCGGACTCAGGGTCTCAGCCGGAAGAGGAAGCCGTCCTGCGGGCGCGGGTACGGGGTTTCCTCGGGGAGGGCGCGCGTCAGGGCGCCGGCCACCAGCGTGTGGCCGCCCGGGTCCACGGATACCGCCCGCGCCAGGGCGGCGCCGGGGTGGGTGAAGCCGCGGACCCAGAGTGAAGCCCCGTCCTCGGGGAGCAGCCGGGCGACGTAGAGACCGGCGGGCGTGCGGCCCCGGCCGGAACCCAACTCCAGGCCGCCGTCATGGGTGCCGGCCAGGGTGAGCTGGCCGGACTCGTCCGTGGCCAGCGCGCTGGCGGTGGCGGCGAAGGAGCGGGCCCAGCGCTGCTGGCCCCCGGCGCTGAAGGCGGCCAGGAAGCCCTGGTAGCCGCCCGCGGCGTGGGCCTGCCCATGGAAGTAGAAGCGCCCGGAGAAGTTGCCGCCCACGAAGACGCGGTCCGGCCCCACGGCCACGGCGTTCGCCATGCCCTCCGCGCCGCGCAAGTCGCGGCTCCATGCGTGGGCACCTTCGGGCGACAGCTTGAGGACGAAGGGCGTGCGCTGGCGCACGGTGACGAAGGTGGAGCCGCCGAAGCTCACGGCGCCCGCGTAGCCGCCCGCGACGTGGATGCCGCCGAAGAGGTCCACCGCCACCGCGCGCGCCGTCACCAGCCCTTGCGGCCCCGCGGCCCAGCCCCGGCTCCAGCGCGTGACGCCGTCTGCGTCCAGGCGCACGGCGAAGGCGGCGCGGCCGCCCGGGCCCGCCTCGCGCGTTGCATCTCCGAAGTCCCGGCGCCCGGTGAAGTCCCCCACCAGCACCACGCCGCCAGCGCCGTCCGCCGCCACGGCCTGCACGCTGAGCGCGCCGTCTCCGGCAAAGCCTCGCATCCGCTCCACGGCGCCTCGAGGTGACAGCCGCGCGACGAAGGGGCCCTCCGGCAGCCGCTCCGAGCCCAGCTCGAAGCCCGCCGAGGTGCCTCCCAGCCACGCGTTGCCGTCACGGTCCACCGCGAGCCCGCCCACCCGCGCGCGCGCCGCTCCCTCCCGGGGCACCCAGCCATGCGCCCAGCGCAGGGCCCCGTCCGGAGAGAAGCGCGCCACCAGCAGGTGAGGCGTCTTTGAAACATGGTTGAAGGGCAGGGGGCCTCCCCCGACATCCAGAGGCTCCCGGTACGTCGCCGCGACGAGGACGTCCCCGTCGGGGGCCACCACGGTGTGCGGCGCCTCGCTGTCCCCGAGCACCAGCGACCGCGACCACGCCATGGCCCCCTCGCCCTCACCGCCAACCGACCCCGCCACCTCCAAGCCCGGAGCACGCGGTGACGCATGTGCCTTCTCCCCGCACCCCACGAGGAGAAGTCCTGTTGCGCACACCGCGAATGTCCACCCCCGCCACCCCATCACCGCCCCGGCCTCTCCCCCACCCCTGCCCGACAGCCCCCTGCCCCTCAACCGCGGAAGCTCTAGTGCAAGGGCATTGCCAGGATGCGCCGCGGCGCGCCTTCCCCTCTGACGCGGCCCGGGCTTCCGGCCCCCGGGGACGAGACAGCTGTCCGGAGTGCTGAAAAAACTCCCTGTCCTCCGGAGAACGCCGGAGAAAAAGCGACGGACTCCTCCGCCAGCAGGGCAGGCGAGAGCGCGCCGCCGAGCGGGCGTGGCCTCCACGCCCCACGTGTCCGGGCGCTGACACAGAGGTCCTCCCGTGTGCGACGGCGGTGGCTGATGTGGCCGCGTTGCGATTGCTACAGGGTTGTTCTGGCTCTGGCGGGCCTCGCGGCCAGGCGCGTGGGTGCGCCTGGGCGGGCACCCGGCTCACCTTCCGTCACGGCGGGCAGGAGCGCGCCGCGAGCGGAGTGGCGTCACCCCCCCGGCCGGAAATCACGGATGTGAAACGTCACGCCCGTGCAAGTCCTTGCATGGATTGTCACGGTCGCCGTCATGCAATGACTTGCAGGAACGTGACGGTCGCGCGCGGGAAGATTCGCGCGGAGCGGTGTGACCCGGTGCTGGCAGAGATTTGACGCAACTGAGTCACCGCATGTCTGGCCATTGAGGCACCTTGCGTCCCGTCGAATCCGGGATGAGCCGGGTCCGATGGTCCTCCCCCAGGCAATTCCTTCCAGTCCGGTCCCGCAGCGCGGGGAGGCACCGTTCTGCCAATGCGTCACGGGCGGCGAGTGGCGTGTCAACCCAGTGCAACACCAGAGGAGTCGTCCATGAAGATGATGAAGATGGTGATGTCCGCCGCGGTGATGGCGGTTTCGGTTGTGGGTTGCGGTGGCCAGTCCGCCGACGAGGTCGTCCCGGCTTCCATCCAGGCCGAGCTGACCGACGGCAACAAGTTCTTCGGTTCCGACACGCTCAAGGGCGCGTTGATCAGCGCCAACGCGTCTTCCCTCGCCGGCCTGTCCATCGAGGGCAAGGGCTCGAGCGTGGGCGAGGGCTGTGTGCGCACCGGCTCCGGCACCTTCTGCAGCGGCCGCCAGCAGACGCTGGCCCCCATGTCGCGCGAGTTCAAGTCGACGGCCACGGCCTGTGCCGGCGGCACCGCGTCTGGCGGCACGGGGCGCGACGCGGCCTGCTGCCCCGGTGAGAAGAGCAACATCATCGGGCTGGACTCGGTGAATGCGTACGTGAAGTCCGACAACGGCCTCACCAACATCACCAAGGCCAACCTGGCGAACATCTACTTCTCCAACAACGGCGCCTGCTGGACGGACTGGAGCCAGGTGCCGGGCAGCACCCGCACGGGCACCATCGTGAAGTACCGCCGTGACGACCTGTCCGGCACCACGGAGGTCTTCAAGGAGAAGGTCGGCGGCGGCTCCAGCGCCACCTTCTGCTCCGACGTCATCGTCATCACCGACGGTGCCGCCACCAACCCGCTGCCCTGCACCGCCTCCGACAGCGCCACCGTCTGCATCGGCAAGCTGACGGCCTCCTACCCGACCGCCATCGGTTATTCCGGTGACCCCGCGTCGTTCTCGGGCTCCCTGGTGGTGCCGCCGGCCACCACTCCGACCGCGGTCGCGAACCTCAAGCTCAGCGTGGACGGCATCGCGCCCACCGCCGCCAACGTGCGCCTGCTCCTCACCAACCCGGCCAGCGCCTACCCCCTGTCCCGCCCGCTCTTCCTCAACGAGAACGTCAACTTCACGAAGGACCCCAAGGAGCAGACGCTGTACGACTGGGTCTACAGCAACAAGAGCTCCTTCCAGAACATCCTCACGGGTCAGGGCTTCATCGCCTGCAGCACCACCGGCGCGCTGCGCTGCGGTGGCGCGGCCAACGACGGCCGCGGCGCGGGCCTCTGCAAGGGCAACTGAGCCTGAACTGAAGTTCGCCATTCCCTGAATCCTGAAGTCGGGACGGACACGCCGGGAGGTCTCCGGCGTGTTCGTCCCTTGTTGTCATTGTCGTTCGCCGTCCACCTTGGAGAAACACCTCATGTCTGTCCTTGCCCGTTCCTTCCTGAAGAAGTCGCTGCTCGCCGCCTCCACCCTGCTGCTGGGCACGCCCGTCCTCGCCCAGGAGGTTGGCGCCACCCTCAACAACCCCTTCGTGTGCCGCCGTCCGTCCGGCGTCGCCGGCACCTTCACCGAGTTCCCGCTGCCCACCGAGGAGGCCGGCCCCACGAGCATCACCGTCGGTCCGGACCTCAACCTCTGGTTCACCCAGACGGGCTCGGGCACCATCGGCCGCGTCACCCGTGACGGCGCGGTGACGGAATTCCCTCTGCCCACCGAGTTTTCCATTCCGCAGAAAATCACCCTCGGCTTCGACGGCAACCTCTGGTTCACCCAGCTCGGCGTGGACCAGGTGGGCCGCATCACCCCGCAGGGCGTGGTGACGGAGTTCCCCCTGCCCAACCCGGGCTCCGCGCCGTACGGCATCGCCGCGGGCCTGGATGGCAACCTCTGGTTCACCCAGGTGGCCGGCAACCGCATCGGCCGCATCACCCCCGCCGGCGTCGTCACCCAGTTCGCCCTGCCCACCTCGGAGGCCCAGCCCACCGCGATTGCCCTCGGCGCCGGAGGCAAGCTGTGGTTCACCGAGCTGCGCGGCAACAAGGTGGGAGCCATCACCACCGACGGTGTCCTCACCGAGTACCCGCTCCCCACCGCCAACGCGGGGCCTTCGGGCATCACCCTCGGTTGGGACGGGGCCATGTGGTTCACGGAGCAGTTCGCGGGGAAGATTGGCCGCATCACCGCGGACGGCACCCTCACCGAGTATGCCCTCCCGGACGCCAGCAGCGCCCCGGTGGACATCATCCCCGGGCCGGACGGCGCGCTCTGGTTCGTGGAGCTTCGCGGCAACAAGGTGGGCCGCATCGCCCTGAACGGCGGCATCACCGAGCACGCCATCCCCACGGCCGGCAGCCAGCCGGCGGGCATCGTCTTCGCCCCGCCGGGTTTCCTCTGCATGGACGCGCACCTGTGGTTCACCGAGCGCGCCGGCAACAAGCTGGGCCGCATCCGCGCCGTCACGGTCCCGTGAAACCGTGACAATGAAACCGTGACACAGTCTGGCTTCACGTCGCTGTCCTGACAGGAATTGGCTGTCACGGCTCGGTGAAAACAGACAGCAGGCCCCTTTTCGAGGGGCCTGCGCCCTCGCCTTCCAAGAAGCAAACGCGGTACAGAGCGCCGCGCTCGCGGAATGCCTGACATCGGGATTCCCAAGGAGGGACAGCTCATGTTGTTTGAGAGGAATTGGCACGCCCGCTGTCGGGCGCTCTGGGGGGGCCTGCTCGCGCTGTCCGTGGCCGTGGGTTGCTCGTCCGGGGAAGGGAAGGGCCCGGAGGTGCCGGTGGTGGTGGATGCGGATGCGCTCTGTGACGCGCCCGCGCGCTCCAGCGAGCACTTCCCGGTGCGAATCACCACGCCGGCCAGCGCCGCGCCCAAGGAGGTCTTCGGCACCCTGAAGGCGCGCGTGGACGCGCAGTGCGGCTCCTGCCACCGGGCTCCGGAGACGCGGGGCGGCTTCCAGTACGTTTCAGACTCCGAGGGCTTGAAGGTGGCGGCCCCGCGCATGGCGTCGTTGGCCTCGCAAGGCGCCATGCCGCCGCTGGCCACGGCGGACCAGGCGCGAGACGCCGCGGCCCTGGGCTGCGCGCTCGAGGCCTGGGCCGCGCAGGGCAGCCCGGAGACGGAGCCCTTCGAGGTGAAGTGCGGGCAGGAGGGGAGCACGGGCGGCGCCCGGCTTGCGTTCCCGGTGGCGCTGGGGATGACCGACCTGGGGCACTGCATCCCCGACATGGCGCGCCTGGGCGGCGATGCGGAGAAGGACGCGTACTTCGCGGGGCTCACCGAGCTGCCGCGCTCGCTGTCCGAGACGGACACCGACATCACCACCTTCAACGCGCTGAAGCTGGCCCGCCACGGCACCTTCGCCTTCGCGCCCACCTACCCCCTCTTCTCCGACCACGCGAAGAAGCTGCGGCTCGTCCACGTGCCGGCGGGGAAGTCCATCGCGTACGACGCCGCGACGAAGCGCTTCAAGATTCCCCCCAACACCCGCTTCTACAAGACGTTCTTCAAGGCGGTGACGGACCGCAACGGCGGCGTCGAGTACCGGCGCATCGAGACGCGGCTCATCGTCACCCGGGAGCGCTGGCAGGACGCCCTCTTCGGGACATACATCTGGAATGACGCGGGGACGTCCGCCGAGCTGCATGACCTGCGCTACCGCGACGGTTCGCCCTTCTCCGACCGCGTCCTCGTCTACACCTCGCACGAGGGGCGGGAGGATACGCGCAACTACGCCATCCCCGGCCGTCACCGCTGCGTCAACTGCCACACCGGCGCCGAGGGGCAGGACTTCGTCCTCGGCTTCACCCCGCTCCAGCTCAACCGCCGGGCGAAGGGCGAGGGCGGGCAGGATGCGAGCGTGGACGTGCTGGAGGACGAGCTGTCCCAGGTGGACCGGCTCATCCGCTACGGCGTCCTCACCGGCCTGCGCTCGGCGGCGGAGCTGCCGAAGCTGGAGGACCTGAAGCCCAGGGGCAGGGAGTACCGCAACGCGCACGAGCTGGCGCTGCAGGGCTACTTCGTCGGCAACTGCGCGCAGTGCCACAACCCCAATGGCTTCGCGGTGCAGAGCAACCCCTCCATCGCGGACCTGGACTTCTCCGCCGGCGGCGTGCTGCCCGGTTTCGACACGAACCGCATGGAGAGCAACAAGCAGAAGTACTACGCGGACATGCGCGCCGGCGTGGACTTCGAGCGCGATTTGCGCGCCGGCTCGCCCAACAGCACGCTGTACCAGCGCGTCACCCAGGAGGCCCACGAAGTCTACCTCCACATGCCGGCCAACGTGCCGGGCCGGGACTGCCGGCTGGTGTTGCTGGTGGCGAAGTGGCTCGGCTCGCTGGAGCGTCCCGGTGACGCCGCGCTGTCGTCCGCGGAGCGCGAGGCGGCCCGGAAGGCCCGCGTGAAGCTGGCCGAGGACGTCGTCTGGGAGACCTGCAAGGACCCGAAGGACGTGCGGTGGATTTCCGAGGACTTCACCGACCGGGTTCCCTATGAGCCACGCAACCTGGACTGGCGGCTGTCCATCCAGGAGGGCTCGCACCGGCACCTGCTGGACTACGCAATCAGCGAGCGCCACGTGCAGCTCGCCACGAAGCTCTTCCCCACCAGCTTCTGGGTCGCCCGGCCCGAGTGCGTCTTCGAGGACGCGCCGCCGCCAGCGCCGGTGGAGCCGTGGATGGTGGACGACCTGGGCAATCCCCGGCAGCCCTGGGGGGAGCTCTACTTCTCCACGCCCGGCGCGACGGTCTTCCAGGGCATCTGCTCCAACTGCCACGGGCGGACGGGCAACGGCCAGAGCGGCGCGGCCAAGGCGCTGATGGCCACCAGCGGCGCGCGCGTGGCCAACCTGGTTGCCGGCTTCTCCGGCCGGGGCGCTGGCGGTGAGAGCCACCTGCGCCCCTTCGAGGACGCGCTCGGCCCCCACGGCGGCGCGAAGTACCTCGTGTTCATGGGCACGGGCGGCACGAAGGTGGAGTTCCGGGATGCCTTCATGCAGGCCTGGGTGAAGTACGGCGAGGTGGACATCGACTTCTCGGGCGACGCCGTCGACTGGGCCCGGTGGGGGGCCAACATGCTCGGCGCGGCGCGTGGCGCGTGCGACCTGGTCCGCGTGGGCCGGTTCGGCACCGGCACCTCCTCCGAGCCCAAGAGCGGCAACCCGCGCGCCCTCGGCGGCGCCACCATGTGGAAGGACATCTGCACCGTCGACAACCCGCTCACCGACGCGGTTCGCAGCGGCGCCTCGCCGGCCTACGAGACGTGGCTGCGGCGCGCGGAGTTCAACGCGGGCGTCATGGCCTACTTCTACCTGAAGGACCACCTCTCCCAGGGCAAGCCCCCGGCCCTGCTGCGCAGTGAGTGCCACAAGCGTCAGGCCGCCACGGTGACTCCTCCGTGAGCCCCAGGCCTGGAGCGCCCACTTTTCTTCCTGGAGCGGGAGTACGTGCGATGAGACATGACTTGAGAGGGTTGCTGTTGGCGTTGGGGCTGTGCCTCGCCGTCGGCGGCACCGGCTGCGGCGATGACGACCCGAAGGAGGACGCGGGAGTCGTCGCCGACGCCGGGACGGACGCGGGCACCGACGCCGGGCGGGATGCCGGTACGGATGCTGGAGTCGACGCGGGCACCGACGCGGGGACGGATGCCGGAGTCGACGCGGGGACGGATGCCGGCACCGACGCCGGGACGGACGCCGGCCCGGATGCGGGCAGCGTGGCCTATGTCCGCTTCGTGAATGCGTCCCTGGGGCTGAAGGAGAACCCCAGCGACAGCGACAGCGCGCCGTGGAGACCGTACGCGCTGGACGTCCACCAGGGCGGCACGGAGCTGTTCGACGCGGTGGAGCCGGGGGACGCGGCGGTGACGGAGTACAAGGAGGTGCCCGCCGGCACGGCCCTCGAGTTCACCCTGCGCAACGCCGGGGGCGGCGCGTCGGCGGCGGTGCTCGCCACCTCGGGCTCCGTCACCCTCGAGACGGGCGAGCGGCTCACCCTGGTGGCCCTGGGCTTCTCCGACCGCGTGGAGCCGGACCGCGTGGAGCGGGCCCGGCTGCTGGCGCTGAGGGAAGCCTTCGATGCTCCGGCTTCCGGGCGGGCCCGGGTGCGCTTCGTCGCGGCGGACCGGGTGACGCTCATCCCGGAGCAGGGGCGCACACGCCGGCTGGGGCTGGAGACCGCGGCGGCCTCGCCCGTCTCCACCGTCAATCCCTACGCGGCGGACGCGGCCGGGGGCGTCGCCATTCCCATCACCACCCAGCGGCTGGTCATCTCCTCCTCGGGTGACACGGGCTTCGCGCCGTCCGTCAGCAAGCGCCTCTTCTTCACCGTGCCGGCCAGTACCCTGGCGGATGGCAGTGCGTGGTTCGCCATCCTCACCGGTGATGACCGGCGCCCGCTCGCGGACGAGGGCCAGCCCGCGATGCTGCTGGTGCGTGCCGGGCAGGCCCAGGTGCTCCGCCTGAAGAGAGATCCGCTGGTCTACTTCTTCAACGCGCTGCTGCCGACGACGCCCGACAATGACCCGTTCGTCCTCCAGGCGCTCCAGGGCACGGCGAAGGTGGCGGTGGGCATGGAGTTCAACTACTCGCCGGCCATTGGCGACCTGCCCGTCACCCAGACGGGCCACACGCTGCGGTTTGCCCGGAACGACGACGTCGACGCCACCGTGCTCGCGAGCGCGGACACAGGGCCCCTCCAGGCGGGCGGGCGCTACCTCGCGGTGGTGACGGGACGCGCGGGCCAGACGGGCGCGCTGGCATCCCGGCTCCTCGTCGTCCAGGACCGCTTCGCCGAAGGCGCGACGGATGCGCGGCTGCGGCTGCTCAACGCCATCCCCAACACCCCGGCGCAGGGCGCGGACTTCGGCTACTTCGACATCGCCAACGGCACGGACAAGGGGAACACCTTCACGCCCATGTTCACCGGCGTGAAGTACGGCGACCTCACCGGGCCCGAGAATGGAGTCGTCTTCCCCGCGCCCGTCACCACGGGGACGTCCCTGAGCTACTACGGCCTGCGGGCCCCCGGGAGCGACACCGCGCTGAGCGCGGCGGGCAACGCCATGGAGCGGCCCCACTTCGTCGTGCTGCTGGGCGATTGGGACACGGGCTTCCTGCTGTTCCTCGGCTTCAACGTCCGGGAGAACAGCTGGTCCGGCGTGGCGCCGTTCGACGTGTTCCAGTGAGCTGAAACACCGACGCCCGCCCGGGCCTTCTCGGGCTCGCGGGCGGGCGTCGTGGACGTCAGGGTGCTGCGTGCTTCAGTTGACCTTGACCTGGACTTCCTTGAGGACCTGGTCGCCGCGCATCACCACCACCGTCCAGTTGCCCGGCTTGTTCAGCCGCACGCCGGTCCACTGACGCGCGCGCCAGCCGTCGCCCTTGACCTTCACGTCCTTCGTCTCGCGCACGACGTTGCCCTGCTTCGTCTGCACCATGATGTCTTCGACGGAGTCACCCTGCGGCACCAGGTAGGCCTGCCACAGCATGACGTTGGTGCCGGCCTTGATGCCGTCGGCGCCTACCTCGGCGGTGCACTCGAACTTGTTGGCACCTTCCTTGGCCACCTCGGTGCAGAGCTTGGCCTCCACCAGCACGGGCCCCTGGCTCTGGCCCTTGTAGAAGTAGTTCCAGGTGTCGCGAATCGCGTCCGCGCTCGGCACCTTCGCGGGCTCCTTGGCGGGCGCCTCGGCGGCGTCCTGCGCCATGGCCAGCGACGACATTCCCAGCACCGCGCACACCACGCTCCGGGTCAGCATCTTCTTCATGTCTCGGGGTCCCCTCGTTTGTGTTGGTGACGGGCCTGCCTCCCGGGCCTGCCTGTCTGCCCGCTGTCTACCACGGAACAGCCCGTGTGTGCCCGTGCCTCACCCGAAGAGGAAGAAGGCCAGCGTCACCAACGGCAGGTAGGCCAGGAAGGCCACCAGGAGGAAGCCGAGGATGTCCTTGAACTCCAACCGCGCCACGCCCAGCAGCGGCAGCGCCCAGAAGGGCTGGATGAGGTCGGTGGCCATGTCGCCCCAGGCGTATGCCAGCACCACCTTCTCCGGCGCCACGCCCAGCGTCTTCGCCGCGTCGAGGAGGTAGGGTGCTTCAATCGCCCACTTGGAGCCGCCGGACGGGACGAAGTAGTTCACCACGCCGCTGTAGAGGTAGACGATGGCGGGGAACGTCTCGCGGGTGGAGAGCGACACGAACAGCTCGCCAATCTGGTCCGTCAGGCCGGTGGCCTTGAAGATGCCGTAGATGCCGGCGTACAGCGGGAACTGGAGGACGATGCCGTGCAGCACGCCGGCGGCCTCCTCGCTGGCCTTCAACAGCCGCGCGGGCGTGCCGTGCAGCAGCACCGCCAGGACGAGGAAGGTGAAGTTCACCACGTTGAGGTTGAGCGCGCGCCAGCCGCCGTTCATCCACAGGTGGCGCCCCAGCCACAACAGGCCGAGGCCGCCGAAGATGAGGTTGAGCAGCCGCGAGTGGTCCATCCAGAGGGCGGGGCTCGTCTCTTTCGGACGCTCGGGCGGGACGAAGTCTCCGAGCTTCTCCAGCACCGCGGGGTCCACCCGCACCACGTTCTCCGGCTTCGGATGGAGCGCCCATGCGAGGAGCGTCAGCCCGGCCACGACGACGACGGTGAGGCCCACGTTGAACGGCGAGAACAGCGTCCTGTCGATGGGCAGCACGCCGATGCTCTTCTCCAGGAAGTGGCCGGGCGTGGCGACGAGCAGCGGCGCGGAGGCGGACAGGCCCGCATGCCACGTGGCGCCGAGGCCGAAGTAGGCGCACGCGACGAGCAGGCGGTAATCCACGTCCGGCCGGCGGCGCGCCATGAAGCGCACCAGCATGGCGCTGGCCACCAGGGACAGGCCCCAGTTGATGTACGCCAGCGCCATGGAGACGAAGGCCATCAGCGCCACCGTGCCGCGGGGCGTGTGCGCGAGCCCCGCCACGCGCTCCAGCAGCGTGCGCACCGGGCGGGTGAGGGCCAGCAGGTAGCCGGTGAACATCACCAGCGCCATCTGCATGGAGAAGGTGAGCAACTCCCAGAAGCCGCCGCCCCACGCGTCGAGGACCGCAGGGGGCGCCGCGCCCGCCCAGCCCATGGCGAGGCCCATGGTGAGCAGGCTGAGCAGGACGGCGATGGCGAAGGCGCTGGGCACGAAGCGCGCGGAGAAGCGGCCGAGTCCTTCTGCGATGCGGACGAGGGTCTCCACGCGGCGGGCGCTCCTGGCGGTGCCTGGCCGGGACCAGGCAGGGGAGGGCAGTTCTACACTCCGCGCCGTTCACCGTGGGTGGGGATTCGGCGGGCGCTGCGTGAGGCGCCCGCGTCCGCCCGCCGCTCAGCGCCCGCTACCGCCGTAGGCCTTCACCTGCGAGTCCAGTTGCTGCCACCTTGCCTGGGACTGCCGCTGGGTCTGGAGCAGTGCATCCACCTCGCGCTGCGTCTCCCACGCCTCGCTCCGCGCCTTCGCGAGGTTGTCCGCGAAGGTCTTGCCGTCGAGCTCCTGGGCCCGGACGTCGCCGCTGTGGAGGAGCGCCTGGTACTCCGTCTGCGCCAGCTCCGCGTCCGCCACCGCCAGCTCGCGTGCCCGCATCTTCTCCATCGCCTCGCGCGTCGCCACCACCTGCTCGCGGAACTCGACCTCGGCCTGGGCCGCCTGGAACTCCAGGTCCGCATCCTTCAGCCCCTGCTGTGCCCGGGCGCTGTCGTTGGCCTGGCCCGTTTCCCGCGCCGCCTTCAGCGCGCCTTCTTCCGCTTCCCGGCTCGCCTTCGCGGCCTTCTCGTTGGTCTTCGCCACCTCCAGCTCGCGCTTCCCGTCCTCCAGCGACACCCGGGCGCGCGTCGTCTCGTCCACCGCCTTGCTCTGGGTGATTCGCGCCTTGTGTACCGGCTCCATCTGCGCCGGAGGCACGCGTGCCAGCCACGCCTCGTCCACCTTCGTGCTGGCCCGCTCCGAGCTACAGCCCCCCAGCCCCAGCAGGACCGCGCCCAGCAGTCCCGCGAGGACCCGATGCCCACCCGCTTGGACCATGTCTTCCTCCCATGCCGTGTGCCCTGTCCTCACGGTAGGCATGTGCCGGTCGCCGGACACCACCTCGCGGTCTCCCCGCCCGTGGACACCGGGCGCCCGCAGGCCCGCTCCCGTGTCTCCACGCGTGCACACAGGGCCCGGGCGCGTCAGGCGCTCTCCGGGCGGCCTGCTTCAGACGCGTTCCTCCTGCTGCATGCGCGTGGCCAGCACCGGCAGGGAGACGTGGAACGCGGAGCCGCGCCCCAGCTCGCTCTCCACCCAGATGTGCCCGCCGTGCCGGTCGATGATGTCGCGGCAGATGTAGAGCCCCAGCCCCAGCCCTCCGAAGCCCGACACCGGCGCGTTGCGCGCACGGAAGAAGCGCTCGAAGAGATGCGCCAGCTCCTCCTTCGGAATGCCGATGCCCGAGTCCGCCACCGTCACGACGGCATCCCCTCCGGAGTGCGTGAGCGACACGCGCACCGCCCCGCCCAGCGGGCTGTACTTCAGCGCGTTCTCCAGCAGGTTCGTCAGCACCTGCGACAGCCGGCCACGGTCCCCCTGGATGAGCACGTCCTCCTCGGGGCCCTCGTACGTGAGCGGGTGCTGCGCGTCGCTGACCGCGCGGAAGTCGGAGAACACCTCGCGCACCAGCTCCGGCAGCGACATGGGCATGCGCTGCAGCTCCATCCGCCCCTCGCCCACGCAGGACGCGTCCAGCAGGTCGTTCACCAGCGCCGACAGCCGGCGCACCTGTCCCAGCGCCTTGTCCACGCGCCCGGGCGTGACGGGCTGGTCCGACTCCAGCGCCTGCTTCAGCAACTGGAGGTTCAGCCGCAGCGGCGTCAGCGGCGTCTTCAGCTCGTGCGAGGCGATGGAGAGGAAGTCGTCGCGCACCTGGATGGCCTCGTTCGCGTCGCGAAGGAGTTGCTCGCGCTCGCGCTCCGCCTGCACGCGCGCGGAGACGTCCCGGAAGCTCCAGACGCGGCCGGTGATGACGCCGCGCTGCCGCTGGGGCAGCGAGTAGCGCTCCACGGTCCGCCCGTCGCGCAGCTCGACGGTGTCGAAGCTCTCCTCCCACGGGGTGTCATAGAGCGCCTGCACGCGCGCCATGAAGCCCTCCGGGTCCTTCAGCTTGCCTCTCACCTCCCGGAGCAGCGGCGCGTCCCGCGTGCCCACCTGTGTCATGTCGAGCTCCCAGATTTGATGGAAGCGGCGGTTGCAGGCCCGGATGCGGCCGTCGAGCCCCACCACCAGCAGCCCGTCCGCCGTCGACTCGAGCGTGGCCTCCAGCAGCGCCACCGTGCGCTCCAGGTGCTCCTGCGTCCCGCGCTGCGCGGTGACGTCCACCATGATGCCGCGCAGCCGCGCGGGCCGCCCGTCCGGGTCGGTCATCACGGTGACGAGGTCTCGAAGCCAGACGACCTGCCCGTCGGCCGCCAGCATCCGGTACTCGAACTCGTGGGGCAGGCACTGCTCCGCCGCTTCACGGCAGTAGGACGCCGCCCACTCGCGGTCATCCGGGTGCAGGTGCTCCACCCAGAAGTCCGGCTCCTCGTACCAGCGCCGCACCGGGTACCCGAGCAGCCGCTCCGCCTGCTTGCTCACGAGCGTGAAGCGGAAGGACGGGTCGGCCTCCCAGACGATGCCGTCGATGCTGTCGATGAGCTCCTCGTGCTCGCGCCAGACCTGGGACAGCTCCCGCGCCGTCTCGTGGCCGTCCGGGGGACCTGACGCAGGGGGGCCCGCCGGGGCTGGCTGGATGTCCGCCATGGCTCGCGTCCTCCATGCACCAACATTCCGTCGGTGAGGGGGGCGCCGCATGGCCGCGTTTCACGGGCGCCGCCCCGGGCCCCAGGCGGCCAGTGGGGCGCGTGGCGAACACGTGCCCACCGGTGTGCGACGTTTCGGTTTCAATAGAGGGGCGCGTCGTGGGCGTTTACGGTATGAGCGGCCATCATGTCCTCTTCCGAGCAGCCCGCGAGAGCGGATGCGCGTGTGTCCACGGGTGTGCCAGGGCTCGACTCCGTGCTGGGCGGCGGCCTGGTTCCATCCGGCGTCTACATCGTCGTGGGCGAGCCCGGCGCGGGGAAGACACTCCTCGCCAACCAGCTCTGCTACCACCAGGCGCGAGGGGGCGCCCGCTGCCTCTACGTCACGCTGCTGGCCGAGTCCCACGCGCGCATGCTCGCGAACATGCGCGACATGGCCTTCTTCGACCCCGCGCTGCTGCCCGAGGGCGTCTACTACGTCAGCGGCTTTCGCACGCTGGAGGAGCAGGGGCTGCCGGGGCTCCTGGAGCTGTTGCGGCGCGAGGTGCGCAACCACAACGCCAGCATCCTCGTGCTGGACGGGCTGGTGCAGGCGCAGGAGGCGGCCGGCAGCAACCGCGACTTCAAGAAGTTCATCCACGAGCTGCAGGTCGCCGCGAGCCTGGCGCGCTTCACCTCGCTGATGCTCACCAGCGACGGCCCCACCCTCCACCCCGAGTACACCATGGTGGACGGCATCCTGGAGCTGCGCGAGCGCACCGCGGGGGTGCGCTCCTGGCGTGAGCTCCAGGTGCGCAAGTTCCGCGGCAGCGCCACGCTGTCCGGCGTCCACAACTTCCGCGTCACCAGCGCGGGCCTGGAAGTCTTCCCGCGCCTGGAGGCGCGCGTGCGCCGCGCGCCGCCGCCGGACCCGGGCGCGCACCGCGTGCACTTCGGCATCCACTCGCTGGACGCGCTCTTCCCGGAGGGGCTGGCGGCGGGCTCCACCACGCTCGTGCTCGGCCCCCCGGGGGTCGGCAAGACGATGATGGGCAGCAGCCTGCTCGCCGAGGGACTGAGGCAGGGCGAGCCGTGTCTCTACATGGGCTTCTACGAGCCGCCCAACCGCCTGCTCGCCAAGGTGGCGTCCGCGGGCATCGACCTCAAGGGGGCGGTGGAGGATGGGCGGCTGAACCTCATCTGGCAGCCGCCCGCGGAGTGCATCCTCGACGTGCTGGCGGACCAACTGCTGTCGGACGTGCGCAAGCGCAAGGTGAAGCGCGTCTTCGTGGACGGGCTGAGCGCGATGAGCCAGTCCACGCCGGAGTCGTCGCGGATGGCGTCGTTCTTCGCCGCGCTCACCCAGGAGTTGCGCTGCGAGGGCACCACCACCCTCTTCGGCCTGGAGACGCCCCGGCTCTTCGGTCCGGTGCTGGACGTGCCGCTGGAGACGGGGCCCTCTGCTGTGGCGGAGAACCTCTTCTTCCTGCGACACGTCGAGCTCGAAGGCCGGCTGCGCAGGCTGCTGTCCATCTTCAAGCTCCGAGACACCGACTACGACCCGACCCTTCGAGAGTTCGTCATCTCCCGTCAGGGCATCGAAGTGATGCCCCCCTTCAGCGTCACCGTGGACACCCTGCTGACGGGCCTTGCCCGGCACCCGGGTGGTGGCCATTCCTGAACAAACCTCGAGGAGTAGCGCCGCCCGTATGGAGACGGTCCTGGTGGTGGATGACGAGCAGGGCATCCTGGAGGCCCTGGCGGACCTTCTCCGAGAGGAGGGCTACCGCGTCGTGACGGCCTCCCATGGCCGCGAAGCGCTGGAGCGGATGGCGGAGCTTCGTCCCGACCTCGTCCTCACCGACTGGATGATGCCGGTGCTGGACGGCCCGGCCCTCATCGGGCGCATCCGCGCCGAGCCGGCCTTCCAGGGCGTGGCGCTGCTGGGCATGAGCGCGGTGGACGTGTCGTCCCTGCGCCGCCTGTACCCGGACGTGCCCTTCCTCCAGAAACCCTTCGACATCACCGCGCTCATGCGTCAGGTCCGAAAGGCCCTGGACTCGCGGCGGCTCTGAAAGGCCCCATGCTCTACCTGCTCAAGCTTGGCCCCGTGCCCCTCAGCCAGGGCACCACCCAGGTCTACCTGCGCATCTCCGACACGGGGGAGCCGTCCGCTCCCGTCTTCGAGGCGGAAGACGAGGCGGGAATGCGGGCGCTGCTGGACGGAGTGGACGTCGCGGACGTGCGCTGCGAGCCGGACCTGGCCGAGGCGGGGGCAACGCTCGGCGTGCAGGTGGAGGAGCCGCCCCAGGCGGCGCTCTCGTCGCGCGCGGCCATCGCCACCTTCCTCGCGTGGGGCCAGCGGGGGTTGTCCGGGCTCGGCTCGGACAAGGCCCTCCTCTTCGTGCAGGCGTCCACGGAGTACTGGGATGCGAAGCCGTGGACGCACTGGGACGACAGCCAGCCCTTCGAGGTGGCGGTCTCCGGGCCGCTGACGCACACCTTCGAGGGCTGCGTGTTCCACACCGGGGACGGCCGCGCGGGGCTGGCGCTGTACTACAAGCCCGGTGCGCTGCAGATGCTGATGGAGATGCAGGCGCGCGGCCAGGGTGAGGCGGCCACGCAGTTGCCCGCCATCGCCGTCACGTTGGACACGTCCCCCGCGTACGCGGTGGAGGCGCTCTCCTCCGCGGGCCGCGTGCCCCGCCTGCCCATGCCGCTGAAGACGGGGCCGGACGGCATCAGCGTGCCCAACCCGACGGAGGCGGTGCTGCTGGTGGCCGCCCTGCGCGCCGTGGCTCGGCTGTCTCCCGCCCAGCAGGAGGTGCTCAGCACCGTGGTGGCGGGGGAAGCGCAGATGGAGGTGCGCGTGCGCGCCCCCGCCCCGCGCGTCCGGCACTGAGTCACCGGGCGCTGCTCACAGCGAGCACTGACTGTTGCGACACGTGAGGATGCCGCAGGCAGCGCAGGTGGCGCCGTTGCGGCCGCAGGCGTCGTTCGTGGTGCCGTTCCGGCAGACATTGCCCTGGCAGCAGCCGGCGCAGGTGTCCGGGTCGCAGACGCAGGTATCCCCCTCGCAGCGCTCGCCCTCGCCGCAGGGCGTGCCCCGGGTGCCGCACGAGCAGGCCCCGCTCGCGGTGCACTGGTTCGCGCGTCCGTCGGCGACGCAGTCGACACACTCCAGGCCGCTGCCACCGCAGGCCCTCGCCGAGGTGGTGGGCACGCACGCGCCGCCAGGCTGGACGCAGGTGGTGCAGACGCTGCCGCCCGCGTCTGGCAGGCCCGCGTCCGGCGTTCCGGCGTCCGGCGTTCCGGCGTCCGGCTCCCCGGCGTCCGGGTTGCCTCCGTCCGTGGTTCCCCCGTCGGGCTCTCCGGCGTCCGGCGTGCCTCCGTCCGGCGTGCCTCCGTCCGGCGTGCCTCCATCCGGCTGGGGACCGGGCTCGTCGGGAATGGGCGACAGCGTCAGCCGGAGCTCCAGCTCCTCGCCCTTGCGCGGCGTGGCCTCCACGCGCGTGCGGGCGAAGGGCACGCCATTGGTGAGCGCGTCCACCTGGAGCTCGAAGGGAACGCCGGGCGGCGTGTTGAAGCGCAGTCGCAGCGTCTGCTCTCCGGAGAAGGGCGCTCCCTCCTGCTCGGGACGGCGCTCGGGGCCGAACCAGGGCTCGCCGTCGCGCAGGCCGCGCAGCTCCAGTTGGGTGGCCCCATCCGCGCCCTCGACGCGCAGGAAGAGGGACGTGCTGTCATCGCCGCACGACACGGCGGCGGTCAGCAGCAGCGCGAGGAGTGCCCGGGAGGCGCGGCTCATGGAACCGTCACCGTGCCCAGGTTGGCGCGCGGCTCATTCGAGCGCGTGAGCAGCGCCGTGGTGGTGGCCCCGACGGCGACGACCCCCACGCCCGCCCAGAACCACTTGCTGCGCAGGAAGGCGGGGACGGAGGAAGGACGCTCCGCGGGCTGCGCCTCGGGTGTCAGGGGCACGGCGAGCGGCGGGCCCTGCCTGGACTTCTGCTGCTCCAGCTCGGCCTGCTTCGCCTCCATCGTCTGGATGAGCTCATTGACGAGCGGCGCGTCCGGCGACTCCGGGTCCAGCGCGAGGTAGCGGCGGTAGAAGAACGCGGCACGCTCGTACTGGCCGAGCTGCCGGTGGCACTGGCCGATGTTGAAGAGGAGCGCGGGCTCCGGCACCAGCCGGTAGGCCTCCGAGTAGCCGCTCAGCGCGTCGTTGAAATTCCCGAGGTCGTACTCGCGCTGCGCGTAGTCGAAGAGGACGCGGGCGGCGGCCTTGGGGTCCTCCTTGCCGGCGGCCCCCGGCTTCGGCGGCGCGGCGGACGCGGCGGCGACGAAGAGGGGCAGGGCGACCAGCAGCCAGCTACTTGCGGAACGGATTGAGGAGGCCATCGGTGGACTGGAGTCTAGCGCCTCGCCTGGGCCCCGCCGGTGCCTTGCCGCCCGTCGCGGCTTTATTGGGAGCCAATGTCACCTCGACGTGGGCGCCTTCCTCGGGTTTCGCCACCGCCTGCGCCGGCTGATAACCCCGAAGCTCGAAGCGCAGGGTGCGCGGCTCCGTCACGGGGAGCTGGAGCGGGGTGACGCCGAGCGTCTCGCCCGTGTCGTCCTGAATCACCCGCGCGCCGGCCGGTGTCGTGCGGACCTGGAGCACGACTTCAGCCACGGCGGATGGAGGCACGGCCGGGGTCGCCGGGCCTTGCGCGGCGAGGGCACCCTGGGGGCCCGCCGCGCCTCGCGGGGCCGCTGCTCCCGGCTCCACCGCCGTGCCCTGCACGGAGACGCCCGGCGGCATCGGGGCGCCCGGTGCTTCCGCGCGCGACCACACGACAGCGCCCGGAATGGCGAGCAGCGCCACGCCCGCCGCCGCAACCCAGGGCCAGCGCTGGCGCTTGCGGGCCGCGGGCCCCGTCACCCGCACCAGCATGGGGGCGGGGGGCTCTCCGCGCACCGGTACCGGCACGGCGGGAATCACGAGCGGAATGGGCTCATGCGCGAAGAGCCGCAGCGCCTGCGCGAGCGCGTCCATCGAAGCGAAGCGGTCCTCCGGCGCCTTCGCCAGGCAGCGCAGCACCACGGCCGCGAGCCCGGGCGGAATCGGCTCACCCGCCGGAGTCACCTCGGGCAGCGGCGGCGGGGGCCGGACGATGAGGTCCACCGCCCACGTGCCCAGGTTCGTCGGCTCGAAGGGGCGCCGCCCGGCGAGCAATTCGTACAGCACCGTGCCCACCGCGTAGAGGTCCGCGCGCCCATCCACCTCCAGGCCCGACGCCTGCTCCGGCGCCATGTAGCCCGGGGTGCCAATCACCGCGCCCGCGAAGGTGTCCGGGTTCTGCGCGAGCCGCCCCGTAGTGAGCTTCGCCACGCCGAAGTCGAGCACCTTCACGAAGTCCGGCTCGCTGCCCCGCGTCGTCACGAAGACGTTGTCCGGCTTGATGTCGCGGTGGACGACGCCCGTGCGGTGCGCCGCTCCGAGCGCCGCGCAGAGCTGCTCGACGATGCGCACCGACCGACGCACGGCGAGCGTCTCGCGCTGGAGCAATTCCCGCAGGCTGGCGCCCTGGAGCAGCTCGAGCACGCAGTAGATGCGCGCAAGCGCCTGGGCGGGAGCGGGCTCCTCCACGAAGTCGAAAATCTCCACGATGTTCTCGTGGTTGATGGCGTTGACCGCCCGCGCTTCCTGGAAGAAGCGCTGCACCAGCGAGTGGTCCACCACGTGCTGGGGCTTCAGGATCTTCACCGCCACCGGCCTGTCCAGCCGCACGTGCCGGGCCTCGAACACCACGCCCATGGCCCCCTCGCCGATGATCCGCTCGAGCCGGTAGGTGCCGAGCACCTCGCCGAGGTTCGCCACCGGGCTCGTCCCGGCCGTGGGCGGCGGGGGCACAGGCGTCGCCGGAGGTGGAGGCGTGCGGAACCACGTCGCCTCCAGCCCGCCCAGGTCCAGCGCGGCGCGAAGGGCCCGCCGCGCTTCCTCCAGGTCCGCGAACCGCGCCTCCGGCTCCGCGTCCAGACAGCGGAAGAGCGGCGCATTCAGGCACGCCACCTCGCCTTCCAGCGGCCGCAGCGGCGCGCCGGGCGGCCTGCCGGACGCGGCTTCATAGAGGAGCGCCCCGAGCTGCCGGACGCACTCCCGGGGCTCCGCGGGCGCGGCCCCCACACCGGGCGCGAGCGACGCGGACAGCCGCGCCAGCCCGTCCTCCAGCACCACCCGGTCCGCCGTCAGCGCGCTCCCCGAGGGCGCACCCGCCTGCTCCAGGAAGCAGCTCAGCGGCTCGACCAGCTCCAGCACCTCGCGCGACGACAGCTGACCGAAGCCACGCAGGTACGCGCCCAGCGTGCGTGCCGGTGGTGGCGTGGCGTGCACGGTGGGAGCGTCTAGTGGTGGTGGCGTGGACTCGTCGCGCCGGGCACCCGGTGAATCTTCGGTCGATGACATGCGCTGACAGCGGCATTGTGAAGCCGGGCTGCCCTGTCATGCAAGCCGGCGGGGCCGCTGTCCTCGGTTGGACGAATAACGCGAGGGGGGCGGGTAGCCAACCCGATGAGGCAGGACCTAGCTTGCGGGCCGCGTGGGGCCGGTGGCGCCTGGAGGCAACATGGAGACCCTTTCCCGGTCGGTCTACGACAGCGCCTTGAATCGCCAGCTCCAGTTGCTGCGCGAGGTGCTGGCCACGCAGCAGCTCGACGCGGAGGCGGTGGAGGCCCTGGAGGTGCTGACGCGCCGGCTCGCGGACCGCGGCCAGCGCCTGCGCATGCTGGGGCAGATGCTGAAGGGGACGCCTCCCCCCATGGCGGCGGCCGTCGAGCCCGTCACGCCCGCGTACATCAAGGCCACCGTGGAGCGCTCCGACGCGGAGCTCCTCCAGGAGCTGCCCGCGCTCATCGAGCGACTCCGCGCGAAGGGTTCCTGAGGACCCTCCCATCCCTGGAGTGCATCGCTGTCCGCTGCCGGACAGACGGACCCTGCACTGTCGCCTGGTGACCAGGCAGCACTGCCTGGGGGGCTGGCTCAAGTCCGCGCCAGTGCGGGAGAACACCGCCACGCCAAGAGATTCCCGTCCCACGGCAGTCGAAGGCTCCGCCGTTCCCGGACCGACCAGGGGCTCACATGACCACCAAGAAGGTTTCTCCCCGCCGCCCCCCCGCGGTGGCCCCTCCTCCGCCGTCACGGGCCCGTGAGGAAGACGACGCCAACTCCCTGGACTCACGCCAGTTGCTGCGCGTGCTCACCGCCGTCCGCAAGGGCGACTTCTCGCAGCGCATGCCCATGGACAAGGTGGGCAGCGCCGGCAAGGTGGCCGACACGCTGAATGAAATCATCGAGCTCAACGAGCGCATGGCTCGCGAGTTCGAGCGCATCGGCACCGTCGTCGGCAAGGAGGGCCGCATCACCCACCGTGGCAACGTGGTGGGCGCGGTGGGTTCCTGGGCGGACTGCGTGGAGTCCGTCAACACGCTGGTGGCGGACCTGGTGCAGCCCACCACGGAAATGGGCCGCGTCATCGGCGCGGTGGCCAAGGGCGACCTGTCCCAGACGATGGCGCTGGAGGTGGACGGACGGCCCCTGAAGGGCGAGTTCCTCCGCACCGCCCGGCTGGTGAACGGCATGGTGGAGCAGCTCGGCGCGTTCGCCTCGGAAGTGACGCGCGTGGCCCGCGAGGTGGGCACCGACGGAAAGCTCGGTGGACAGGCCAAGGTGAAGGGCGTGGCCGGCACGTGGAAGGACCTCACGGACAACGTGAACTCCATGGCCTCCAACCTCACCGCCCAGGTGCGCAGCATCGCCGAGGTGACGACGGCGGTGGCCAGGGGCGACCTCTCCAAGAAGATTACGGTCGACGTGCGCGGCGAGATTCTCGAGCTGAAGAACACCATCAACACGATGGTGGATCAGCTCTCCTCGTTCGCCTCGGAAGTGACGCGCGTGGCGCGTGAAGTGGGTACGGAAGGCAAGCTGGGCGGCCAGGCCGTCGTGAAGGGCGTGGGCGGTACGTGGAAGGACCTCACGGACAACGTGAACTCCATGGCCTCCAACCTCACGGCGCAGGTGCGCAACATCGCCGAGGTGACGACCGCCGTCGCGAACGGCGACCTGTCCAAGAAAATCACGGTGGATGCGAAGGGCGAGGTGCTGGAGCTGAAGAACACCATCAACACGATGGTGGACCAGCTGAACAGCTTCGCGTCGGAGGTGACTCGCGTGGCCCGCGAGGTGGGCACGGAGGGGAAGCTCGGCGGTCAGGCCATGGTGAAGGGCGTTGCCGGTACGTGGAAGGACCTCACCGACAACGTGAACAGCATGGCGTCCAACCTGACGTCGCAGGTGCGCAACATCGCCGAGGTGACGACGGCCGTCGCCAACGGTGACCTCTCCAAGAAGATCACCGTGGACGTGCGCGGTGAGATTCTCGAGCTGAAGAACACCATCAACACGATGGTGGACCAGCTCAACTCGTTCGCTTCCGAGGTGACTCGCGTCGCCCGCGAGGTGGGCACGGAAGGAAAGCTGGGTGGGCAGGCCGTGGTGCGCGGTGTCGGTGGGACGTGGAAGGACCTCACCGACAACGTGAACAGCATGGCGTCCAACCTGACGTCGCAGGTGCGCAACATCGCCGAGGTGACGACCGCCGTCGCGAACGGTGACCTGTCGAAGAAGATCACCGTCGACGTGAAGGGTGAGGTGCTGGAGCTGAAGAACACCATCAACACGATGGTGGACCAGCTCCGCGCCTTCGCCTCCGAAGTCACGCGCGTCGCCAAGGAAGTGGGCACCGACGGGAAGCTCGGTGGTCAGGCCGACGTGAAGGGTGTTGCCGGCGTGTGGAAGGACCTCACCGACAACGTGAACAGCATGGCGTCCAACCTGACGTCGCAGGTGCGCAACATCGCCGAGGTGACGATGGCGGTGGCGAGGGGCGACCTGTCGAAGAAGATCACCGTGGACGTGCGCGGAGAGATTCTCGAACTGAAGAACACCATCAACACGATGGTGGACCAGCTGAACAGCTTCGCTTCCGAGGTGACTCGCGTGGCCCGCGAGGTGGGCACGGAAGGAAAGCTGGGTGGACAGGCCGTCGTGCGCGGTGTCGGTGGAACGTGGAAGGACCTCACCGACAACGTGAACTCGATGGCGTCCAACCTCACCGCGCAGGTGCGCAACATCGCGGAGGTGACGACGGCCGTCGCCAATGGTGACCTCTCCAAGAAGATCACCGTGGACGTGCGCGGAGAGATTCTCGAACTGAAGAACACCATCAACACGATGGTGGACCAGCTCAACTCGTTCGCCTCGGAGGTGACTCGCGTCGCCCGTGAGGTGGGCACCGAAGGAAAGCTGGGCGGGCAGGCCGTCGTGAAGGGCGTTGCCGGAACGTGGAAGGACCTCACCGACAACGTGAACAGCATGGCGTCCAACCTGACGTCGCAGGTGCGCAACATCGCGGAAGTGACGACGGCCGTGGCCCGCGGTGATTTGTCCAAGAAGATCACCGTCGACGTGCAGGGAGAAATCCTGGAGCTGAAGAACACCATCAACACGATGGTGGACCAGCTCTCCTCGTTCGCCTCGGAGGTGACGCGCGTCGCCCGCGAGGTGGGCACGGAAGGAAAGCTGGGCGGTCAGGCCGAGGTGAAGGGCGTGGCCGGTACGTGGAAGGACCTCACCGACAACGTGAACAGCATGGCCTCCAACCTCACCACCCAGGTGCGCGGCATCGCCAAGGTGGTGACGGCGGTGGCCAACGGCGACCTGAAGCGCAAGCTGGTGGTGGACGCGAAGGGCGAAATCGCCGAGCTGGCGGACACCATCAACGGCATGATTGACACGCTCGCGGTGTTCGCCGACCAGGTGACCACGGTGGCCCGCGAGGTGGGTATCGAAGGAAAGCTGGGTGGCCAGGCCCGCGTGCCCGGCACCGCCGGCATCTGGCGCGACCTCACGGACAACGTGAATCAGCTCGCCGCCAACCTCACCACACAGGTGCGCGCGATTGCCGAGGTCGCAACGGCCGTGACGAAGGGTGACCTCACGCGGTTCATCACCGTGTCCGCGCAGGGCGAAGTGGCCGCCCTCAAGGACAACATCAACGAGATGATCCGCAACCTGAAGGACACCACGCGCAAGAACACGGAGCAGGACTGGCTGAAGACGAACCTGGCCAAGTTCACCCGCGTCCTCCAGGGGCAGCGCGACCTCCTCACGGTGTCCAAGGTCATCCTGTCGGAGCTGGCGCCGCTGGTGGACGCGCAGCACGGCGTCTTCTACATCTCCGAGCGCGCCGAGGCCGGGGAGCATGTCCTCAAGCTGCTGGCGTCGTACGCGTACCGCGAGCGCAAGGGGCTGGCCAACGCCTTCAAGTACGGCGAGGGGCTCGTCGGGCAGTGCGCGCTGGAGAAGGAGCCCATCCTCCTGTCGGACGTGCCGGACTCGTACATCCGCATCTCCTCCGGGCTGGGCGAGGAGGTGCCGCGCAACATCGTCGTGCTGCCGGTGCTGTTCGAGGGTGAGGTGAAGGCCGTCATCGAGCTGGCCTCCTTCCATCGCTTCAGCGAGGTGCACCTGGGCTTCCTGGCGCAGCTCACGGAGTCCATCGGAATCGTCCTCAACACGATTGCCGCCAACATGCGCACGGAGGCCCTGCTGAAGCAGTCGCAGGCACTCACCGACGAGCTCCGCAAGCAGCAGGAGGAGCTCACGGAGACGAACAAGCGCCTGGAGCAGCAGGCCACGTCGCTCCAGCAGTCCGAGGAGCTGCTCAAGCGGCAGCAGGAGGAGCTGCGCAGCACCAACGAGGAGCTGCAGGAGAAGGCGAAGCTGCTCTCCGAGCAGAAGACGGAGGTGGAGCGGAAGAATGGCGAGGTGGAGCAGGCCAAGCGCGCCCTCGAAGAGAAGGCGGAGCAGCTCAGCCTCACCTCCAAGTACAAGTCCGAGTTCCTCGCCAACATGAGCCACGAGCTGCGCACGCCGCTCAACTCGCTGCTCATCCTCAGCCAGACGCTCAGCGACAACGTCGACGGCAACCTCAGCACGCGGCAGGTGGAGTTCGCGAAGACGATTCACGCCTCCGGCGCGGACCTGCTGGAGCTCATCAACGACATCCTCGACCTGTCCAAGATTGAGTCCGGCACCATGGCCGTGGACGTGGGGCCGCTGCGCTTCAGCGACCTGCGCGAGTTCGTGGACCGCACCTTCCGGCAGGTGGCGGACAAGAAGGGGCTGGAGTTCACCATCGGGCTGGCGGAAGCGCTGCCCGGCGAGCTGGAGACGGACGCCAAGCGCCTGCAGCAGGTGCTCAAGAACCTGCTGTCCAACGCCTTCAAGTTCACCGAGTCCGGCACGGTGGCGCTGCGCATCGGCATGGCGAAGAGCGGCTGGACGACGGACCACGCGGTGCTGACCACGGCCCCGTCGGTGGTGTCCTTCTCCGTGGTGGACACGGGCATCGGCATCCCGAAGGACAAGCATCAAATCATCTTCGAGGCGTTCCAGCAGGCGGACGGCTCCACCGCGCGCAAGTACGGCGGCACCGGCCTGGGCCTGTCCATCAGTCGCGAAATCGCGCGCCTGCTCGGCGGCGAAATCCGACTGGAGAGCGAGGTGGGCAAGGGCAGCATGTTCACCCTGTACCTGCCGCTGGACTTCGTGGTGGAGCAGCGCCCCGCGCAGGAGACCCGGGCCCGCGAGCCGCTCCATGCGGCCCCGGCGCAGCCCGCGCTGACGTTCGACATTCCTGGCACCTTCCCCGTGGTCCGGCTGGACATCGAGGACGACCGCGGCTCCATCCAGCCGGGAGACCGGGTGCTGCTGGCGGTGACGCACACCGCGGACCACGCGGCGCGGCTGCGGGCCGCGGCGCAGGGCACGGGCTTCAAGGTGCTCGTCTCCACGGAGGTGGAGGGAGCGCTGGACGCCGTGCGCAACGCGCGGCCGGTGGCGGTGGCCGTGGACCTGGACCTGCCGGAGATGGCGGGCTGGGTGGTGCTGGACCGGCTGAAGCACGACGCCGCGACGCGGGCCCTGCCGGTGTACACGGTGTCGGATGCCGACCACCGCGAGCGCGCGCTCAACCTGGGCGCCATCGGCCACCTCCGGGCGGCGGCTGACCCGGACATCGCCGCGCAGGCGCTGGCGTCGCTGAAGAGCTTCGTCGAGCGCAAGGGCCGCGCGCTGCTCATCGTCGAGGACGACGACGTCCACCGGCAGACGCTGCTGGAATTGCTGGGCAGCGAGGACGTACGCACGACGGCGGTGGGCACCGGGGCGGACGCCCTCTCCTCCCTGGCCGACCGCCGGTTCGACTGCATGGTGTTGGACCTGGGCCTGCCGGACATGTCGGGCACGGAGCTCATCCGCCGCATCCGTGAGCTGCACGGCGCCGGCGGGCCGCCCATCATCGTGTACACGGGCCGCGAGCTGACGCGCTCCCAGGAGACGGAGCTGCGGCGGGTGGCGGAGGCGATTGTCGTCAAGGACGCGCAGAGCCCCGAGCGGCTCCTGGAGGAGACGAGCCTGTTCCTCCACCGCGCGCCCGCGCAGCTCACCGAGCCCAAGCGCCGCATGCTGGAGAAGGCGCGCGAGAGGGACCCGCTGCTCGTCGGCCGCAAGGTGCTGGTGGTGGACGACGACGTGCGCAACATCTTCGCCCTCAACACGGTGCTGGAGCGCTACGGCATGCGCGTGGCCTTCGCGGAGAGCGCGCGAGAGGGACTCGGCCTGCTGGACAAGGACACCGACATCGAGCTGGTGCTGATGGACGTGATGATGCCGGAGATGGACGGCTATCAGGCCATGCGCGCCATCCGCCGCATGGAGCGCTTCAGCCACCTGCCGATTCTCGCCCTCACCGCCAAGGCGATGAAGGGAGACCGCGAGAAGTGCCTGGAGGCGGGCGCGTCCGACTACATCACCAAGCCGGTGGACATCGAGAAGCTGCTCAGCCTGCTGCGCGTCTGGCTGCACGCGCCGCGCGGTGCGCAGCCTCGCGGCCCGCGCACGGAGGTCTCCAGTTGAGCTCGGCCACTCCCAGCGCGGAGCTGGAGTCCATCGAGGTGGACCTGCTCCTCGAGGGCGTGGCCCGGCAGTGGGGCTTCGACCTGCGCAGCCATGCCCGGCCGCTGCTCCTGCGGCGGCTGCGGCGGCACCTGCGCGAGGAGCGGCTGGACACCTTCTCCGAGCTGCAGGCCCGCGTGCTGCATGACGGCGAGGCGATGGACGGCCTGTTGCGCACGCTGTCCTGCACGCCGACGTCGCTGTTCTCGGACCCGGCCTTCTTCCGCGACTTCCGCGCGCGCGTGGTGCCGGTGCTGCGCACCTGGCCGTCGGTGCGCGTGTGGCATGCGGGCTGCGGCACGGGCGAGGACACCTACGCCCTGGCCATCCTCCTTCAAGAAGAAGGGCTGTGGGGGAAGTGCCGGCTGTACGCGTCCGACTCCAGCGAGGGGCTGCTGGCGGACGCGCGCACCGGCGTGCTGCCGCTGCCCACCGAGGACGACGCGCGCCGGTACGTGGAGGGCGGCGGCAAGGGCGCCCTCGCCGACTACTACATGCGCGACGGCAACTGGGCGCTGCTCCAGCCGAAGCTGCGCGACGGCATCTTCTTCACCCAGCACAACCTGGCGACGGACGGCTCGTTCAACGAGTTCCACGTCATCGTCTGCCGGGACACGCTGCTCACGTTCAACCGCACGCTGCACAACCGCGTGCATGGGCGCCTCTTCGAGAGCCTCGCCCGCTTCGGCTTCCTGTGCCTGGGTCGCAAGGAGTCTCTGGCGCGCACGCCGCATGCCGCGGCGTACGAGGAGCTGGAGGGTTCGGGCCGCATCTTCCGGAGGGTGGAATGAGCTCCATCGGCATGCTGGTGGTGGGAGCGCCGCGCGCCGCGGCGGCGGACGTGGAGACGCTGCTGACGCTGCTGCCCCGGGAGCTGTCGGCGCCGGTGGTGCTGGCGCTGCACCGGGGGCCCCATGACGCGCTGGCCGCGCCGCTGGGGCGCCGCTGCGCGCTGCCGGTGGTGGAGCCGGACGACAAGGATGATTTGACGCCCGGCCGCGTGTACCTGGCGCCCGCGGGCTACCACCTGCTGGTGGACAGGGGCTGCGTGGCCCTGTCCGTGGAGGCGCCCGAGCACGGCCAGCGGCCCTGTCTGGACGCTCTCTTCGAGTCCGCCGCGGACAGCTACGGCCCCCGGGCCGCCGGCCTGCTCTTCACCGGGCACGAGGACGGCGCGGCGGGGCTGGCCCTGCTCCAGGCGCGCGGCGGCCGCGTGGCCGTGGTGGGCGAGGACGGGGAGGGCGGCGGTGGACAGGACGGCCCGCTGGAGCGGCTGTCGCTGGGCACGGTGGGCGCCTGGCTGGCGCGCCTGGCGTACGTGCCGCGCGCCAAGGTGCAGTCTTGAGCACCCCGCCCACGCGAGAGCGCCTGCCAGCGGTGACGCTGGAGCCGGCTTCCGTCCTCCTGGTGGATGACCAGGCGGAAGGGCTGCTGGCGCTGGAGGCGACGCTGGCGCCGCTGGGGCAACGGCTCGTCACCGCGCGCAGCGGCCGCGAGGCGCTGCGCCACCTGCTCACCCGCGACTTCGCCGTCATCCTCCTGGACGTCGTCATGCCGGAGATGGACGGCTTCGAGACGGCGCAGCTCATCCGCGAGCGCGAGCGCAGCCGCGACACCCCCATCCTCTTCCTCACCGCGCTGTCGCAGGGACAGTTGCCGGAGCTGCGCGCCTACGCGGTGGGCGCGGTGGACTACCTGCTCAAGCCCTACGAGCCGGAAATCCTCCGCTCCAAGGTGGGCGTCTTCGTGGACCTGTTCCGCAAGACGGAGCTGGTGCGGCGGCAGGCCGAGGCGCTGCGCGAAGTCCAGCGGCACGAGCACGAGCGCGAGCTGGCGGAGGCGAACCGGCGCGCGGAAGTGGAGCGCGGCCGGGTGCGCGAGGAGTTGCTGCGGCGGGAGATGGAGACGAGCCGCAGCCAGTACCGCTGGCTGGAGGCCGTGCTGGCCGCGCTGCCCACGCCGCTGGCGCTGGTGGAGCCGGACAGCGGCCGCACGCTGCTGGCCAACCGGGCGGCACAGGGACTGGCCGGCGGGTGTCTGGCCTACCGCGAGGCGAAGGACCTCTACGCCGACGCCATCTTCCGGGGCCCGGATGGGCAGCCGCTGCCGGAGGCGGCCATGCCGCTGATGCGCGCGGCCCGGGGCGAGGCCCTCCAGGGCGTGACGGTGGAGTGGGAGCTCAACGGGCAGCACGGCGCGGCGCTCGCCTTCAGCGCGCTGATGCCGCAGATGCACGGCCGCCCGGAGACGGTGCTCCTGGCGCTGCTGGACGTGACGGCGCTGCGCGCCACCGAGCGCGAGCTGCGGCGGGCCCTGCTGTCGCGCGACGCCCCGCTCGATGCGGACCGCCTCGTCGAGGGCCTGCGCAACCTGCCGCCACCGGACGGCTCCCCTCCAGCGGTGGACACCGGCCAGGCGTCCAACCCCGGTACCCCCAGCGCTGAACATCCTCGCGAGGGAAATGGTTGACGCACAAAATAACATGGGCAAGGTGGGCGCGTGAGCGATGCCGGACTTCCACCGCGGGTCCAGCGCTTCATCACGACGCATATCGACTCCCTCGAGAAGCTGGAGGTGCTCCTCCTGCTTCGTGCCCGAGCGGACCGGGAGTGGACTGCGTCAGAGGTGAGCCTGGAGCTGCGAATCACAGAATCCTCGGCGACCGCGCGACTGGTGGACCTGGCCGCGCGCGGGTTGCTGGTGGGCAACGGGGCGAATCCGCCGGCCTGGCGCTTCAGTCCCACCGACTCGGAGGACGTGCAGGCGGTGACGGAATTGGCGGCCGTGTATGGCGCGAAGCGGGTGAGCGTCATCACCTTCATCTTCACCCGGCCCCTGGACAAGGTCCGGGGTTTCGCCGAGGCCTTCGTGTTGAAGAAGGACAAGGACGGTGGCCATGGCTGAGGCCGTCTACATCCTCTGCGCACTGACCAGCGTGGCCTGCGCGGTGCTGCTCTTGCGCGCCTACAAGCGCACCCAGTCGCGCCTGCTGTTGTGGAGCGGGCTGTGCTTCGCCGGGTTGGTCGTCAACAACATGCTGCTCTTCGTGGACCTGGTGCTGCTGCCCACGTCGGTGGACCTGTACGTGCCCCGGCTCGTCACCGGCATGGCCAGCGCGGCCATCCTGCTCTACGGCCTCATCTGGGATGCCTCGTGAAGGTGGACGCATGATCAACCCCATGCTCAACGGCGCGACGGCGATGGCGTGGTTCGCGTGCGCCCTGTTCTTCCTGCGCTTCTGGAAGCAGTCGCGCGACAGGCTCTTCGGCTTCTTCGCGCTGGCCTTCGCGCTGCTCGGAGGCAACGCGGTGGCGGGCGCCCTCATCGACGTGGGCGACGAGCGGCGCTACTTCATCTACGTGGTCCGCCTCTTCGCCTTCCTCCTCATCCTCTACGCCATCTGGGACAAGAACCGCGCCGCGCGCAGCAGCGCGTAGGCACGACACGCGCCCGTCAGCGACGGATTGCACCGACGTCACCCTGGTTCCGCGAATCCATGAAATACTAATCCTTCAGACCTTTCTGGAGGAGCATGGATGCGCCTGAACCGTCGTGACTTGCTTCGTCTCTCCGCGCTGGGTGGCGGAGCGTTGGCCCTGGGACCCGCCTTCTGGAAGGAGGCGTACGCCGCGCCGGCCCGGCCGGGGCCGAGCCCGTATGGCGCCATGTCCGGCTCGCCCGATGCCAACGGCATTCGGCTGCCGGCGGGCTTCTCGTCGCGCTTCATCGCCGGCTCGGGGCGGGTGGTGGCGGGCACGGGCTACACGTGGCACGGCGCGCCGGACGGCGGGGCGTGCTTCCCGCTGCCCGCCGGTGGCTGGGTGTACGCGTCCAACAGCGAGCTGTACGACGGGGGCGGTGCGAGCGCGGTGCGCTTCGACGGCGGCGGCGCGGTGGTGGGCGCGTGGCGAATCCTCGCCAACACGCAGGTCAACTGCGCGGGCGGCCCGACGCCGTGGGGCACGTGGCTGTCGTGCGAGGAGCACAGCGACGGCAAGGTGTGGGAGTGCGACCCGACGCGGCCGTCGCAGGGCGTGGCGCGCGGGGCGCTGGGCACCTTCCCGCACGAGGCGGTGGCGGTGGACCCGGTGGGCCGGCGGCTGTATCTCACGGAGGACAGCGGCAGCGGGCGCTTCTACCGCTTCACGCCGTCCGCGTGGCCCTCGCTGACGGCGGGCACGTTGCAGGCGGCGAAGGTGACGGGAGACCCGGTCGCCGGCACGGCCACGCTGAGCTGGGTGAAATGCTCCGCGGCCAGCCCGGCGTCCTCGCAGTCGTCCGTGGCGTCGAAGACGACGGTGTTCGATGGCGGCGAGGGCTGCTGGTACGACAGCGGCGTCGTGTACTTCACCACCAAGGGAGACAACCGCGTGTGGGCCCACACGCCGGCCACCGGGAAGCTGGAGGTCATCTACGACGACCTCTCCTCTACTTCGCCGCTCACCGGCGTGGACAACGTCACCGTGTCGCGCTCGGGCGACCTCTACGTGGCGGAGGATGGCGGCAACATGGAAATCTGCATCATCACCCCGGGCCCCAATCGCGTGGTGGCGCCCTTCATCCGACTGGTGGGCCACGACAGCTCGGAAATCACCGGCCCCGCCTTCAGTCCGGACGGGCGGCGGCTGTACTTCAGCTCGCAGCGGGGCGTCACCGGCATGGACGATGGGGGCATGACGTTCGAGGTGAGCGGCCCGTTCCGGTGAGGCCGGGGTCGATGCTTCCGGTGAGGCCGGGGCCGAAGCTTCCGGTGAGGCCGGGGCCGAAGCTTCCGGTGACTCGCTGACGTTGTGCAGGGGGCACCGTGGCCGGCGGCGCACGGTGTCACCCGGAGGGCCATGGAGCTGCTTGACGGTGGCGGGGGCTCCCGCGACAACTCGTGGCTCATGGCCGCCTCTTCGCTTCCCCGCTTCACGCCGCGCCGCGCCCTGGGGCGCACCGGCTTCATTGCCACGGCGGTGGGCATCGGTGACATCGCCGACCGCGCCACGCCCCGCGAGGCGCTCGTCCGCACGCTGCGCCGTGCGCTCGACGCCGGGCTCAACGTCATCGACACCGCGCCCAACTACGAGGAGGGCTTGAGCGAGGAGACCGTGGGCGAGGCGCTGCGCGGGCGGCGCGACGGCGTCTTCCTCATCGACAAGGTGGACGTGCTGGACGCGCCGGTGGCGCCCCAGGTGGAGGGCAGCCTGCGGCGGCTGGGCCTGGACGCGGTGGACCTGTTCGTCTTCCACGCGGTGTCGGAGCCCGCGGCGTGGGAGCGGCTGGCCGCGCCCGGTGGTGGCCTGGAGCAACTGGGCCGGTGCGTGCGCGAGGGCAAGGCGCGCTTCCGTGGCATCTCCAGTCACCACCCGGACGTGTTGCGCGCGGCGCTGCGCTCGGGGCTGTGCGACGTGGTGATGTTCCCCCTGGGGCCCTTCGTGGACGCGCGCTACGTGGAGGACGTGCTGCCGCTGGCGCGCTCGCTGGGCGTGGGCGTGGTGTCCTTCAAGACGTTCGGCGCGGGGAAGCTGCTGGGCGACACGGAGGGCTATGGCCGGCCGCTGGAGGCACGGCCTCGCGGCAAGGTGGGCTCCGGCGGGCGCGAGGACCGGGACGCACCGTTGCTGCCGCACCTCACGGTGGAGGCCTGCGTGCGCTACACGCTCACGTTGGATCCGGACGTCATGCTGATGGGCATGAGCCACCCCAACGAGCAGGACGCGGCGCTGCGCGCGGCCGCCGCCTTCCAGCCCCTGTCCACCGAGGAGCTGGCGCGGGTGCGCGAGCACGCCCGCGAGGCCATCCAGGGCAAGGGCGCCGTGTGGTGGGACCCTCCCGCCGCGGCCCCCGGCGCGGGGTGAGCCGAGCAACCAGAGGACGCGGCACTCCGCCGAGGCGCCCTCATGGCGGACCCGTGGAAGGAACGTTCCTTCCGGGCCTGTCACCCGCCGGGCGGGGCTCGTCGCGTGGGCTGAGTCCCGCACTCGCGGTGAGCCCGCCTGCGCGAAGCGTGAGCTTGCGGGTCCGCCACCTGACACTCGTCTCGTACTCCGGGGAGGGGGCCGGTGGCCGCTTCGCGGGTGCGTCATTATCTGGGGCCGCCATGTCGCGCCGCCCTCCGTCCTCGTCGCGGCCCGCGTCCGTGGCCGAGCCGCCCACGCCCGTCACCGCCGACGGTGGAGGCGTGCCTCCGCCCGAGGGTTCCGGGGCGCCCGTTCCCGTCAGCAGTGGAAACGTGCTCGTGCGCGAGGGCTCCGAAGCGCTCGTCTCCGGAGGTGGTGAAGGCGTGCTCTCGCGCGAGACCTCTGAAGCCTCCGTTCCCACCGGGGGTGGGGCCGTGCGCCCGCGCGAGGGCGCTGGGACGTCCGTGCGCCTCGATGGACGCGGCGACGCGGAGGAGCGCATCGCCTTCCTCGCCACCGCCGGGGAGCTGCTGTCCTCGTCGCTGGAGTGGCGCACGGTGCTGCGGCGACTGGCGGAGCTGGCGGTGCCGGTGCTGGCGGACTGGTGCGTCGTGGACGTCCTCACCGACGACGGCCAGGTGGAGCGCGTGGCCGCGATGCACCGGGAGCCGGAGCAGGTGGCGCTGGTGCATGAGCTGTGGCGCCTGCGGCCCCCGGACCTGTCCACCCCGGGCGCCGTCTCCGAGGTGCTGCGCACGGGCGAGCCGGTGTTCCTGCCCGAGGTGACGGACGTGATGCTGCCGGGAATGATGCGCGTCCCCGAGCAGCTCGAGGTGGCGAAGCAGTTGGGCATCCGCTCCGGCATCATCATCCCGCTGCGGGCGCGCGGCCGGACGCTGGGCGCCGTCGCGCTGATACGCAGCGACGAAGGCGGAAGCTTCCAGGAAGCGGAGCTGGAGCTGACCCTGGAGCTGGCTCGCCGCGCCAGCCTGTCGATGGACAACGCGCTGCTGTACGCCGAGGCGCGCGAGGCCCAGGTGCGCACCGAGCGACTGCAGGCCGTCACCGCGGCCCTGTCTCGCGCCGTCAGCGGCGAAGAGGTCGCCGAGGTGGTGATGCGCGAGGGGCTGGGCACCAGCGGCGCGGTGCGCGGCGCCGTCCTCGAGGTCCGGGAGGACGACGGCATCACCGTGCGGGGCTCCTTCGGCTACACGCCGGAGCTCATCGAATACTTCCGGTCGCGAAAGGTCTCCGAGGAGACCCTGCTGCGGCGGGCGCGGGAGCGGCGCGAGGCGCACTGGTTCACCCACCTGGAGCCGATGTTCTCCGAGTCGGACCCCGCGAGGGACACCGTGGTGGCGCTGGGCGAGGGCGCGCGGGCCCTCCTGCCCCTGCTGGTGGAGCGGGGCACGCGCGGCTTCCTGGTGCTGGCCTGGGATGCGCCGCGCGCCTTCGTCCCCGCCGAGCGCGCCTTCCTCGAAGCGCTGGCGTACCAGTGCGCGCAGGCGCTGGAGCGCGCGACGCTGTACGAGACACTGCGCGAGCGCGGCGAGCGGCTGCACCATGCGCTGGAGATGGGGAAGGAGGCCGAGGAGCGGCTGTTCTTCCTGCTCGACGCGAGCCGCGCGCTGGCGGAGCACCTGGACGACGTGGAGTGGACGCTGGAGCACGTGGCGCGCGCGGCGGCGCGAGGCGTGGCCACCTTCTGCCTGGTGGAGCTGGCGGGGCCGGATGGTGCCCTGCGGTGCGTGGCCGCCGCCCACCGGGACGCGACGCGCGACGCCTTCGTGCTGTCCACGCTGTCGCCCACGCTGAGCGACGGCACGCTGCACCTGGCGCGCGACTGCTTCCGGGTGGGGGAGACGCGCTACCTGCCGGAGGTGGGCGAGGACCTGCGCGAGCGCATGTGCGAGGGGCCCGAGCACCGGGCGCTGCTGGAGGTGCTGGACCCGCACTCGCTGCTCTCGGCGCCGGTGCGGACGCGCGGGCGCACGCTGGGCGTGGTTACGCTGGGCACCGCGCCCCCGCAGCGGCGGCTGGGCACCTCGGACGTCACCATGGCGGAGGAACTGGCGCGGCGGGTGGCGGTGGCGCTGGAGAACGCGTCGCTGTACCGGGACGCGCAGGCGGCGGTGCGGCTGCGCGACGAGTTCCTCTCCGTGGCCAGCCACGAATTGAAGACGCCGCTCACCAGCCTCAAGCTGCAGCACGGGCTCATCGGCCGCGCGCTGGGCGCCGAGTCGCACGAGAAGGTGGGCCCGCGGCTGTCCACGGCAATGCGCCAGGTGCACCGGCTCACCGCGCTGGTGGACAGCCTGCTGGACGTCAGTCGCATCTCCCTGGGCCGGCTGGCGCTGGAGCCCGCGGAGGTGGACCTGGGCCAGGCGGTGCGCGATGCGGTGGACCGGATGGAGGAGGTGTTCGCCCAGGCGGGGTGCTCGGTGCGCGTGGAGGTGTCGGGCCCGCTGCCGGGACGGTGGGACTCGCTGCGGTTGGACCAGGTGCTGGTGAATCTGTTGACCAACGCGGCGAAGTACGGCGCGGGCCGGCCCGTGGTGGTGGAGGCGGCTCCCGAGGGCGCCGGAGAAGTACGACTGTCGGTGCGTGACGAGGGCATCGGCATCGCCGCGGAGGACCTGGCGCGCGTGTTCGGGCGCTTCGAGCGCGCCGTGTCGGAGCGGCACTATGGCGGGCTCGGGCTCGGGCTCTACATCAGCCGGCAGATTGTGGACGCCATGGGCGGACGCATCGAGGTGGAGAGTCGCCCGGGCTCGGGCTCCATCTTCACGGTGCGGCTGCCGCGCGGGCTCGACGCGGGGCGGTGAGCGGCGGCCGCGCGTCGTGTCGCGGGTCCGGTCCAGGTCGAGCCCACGAGGGCACGTCGCTCTCGTGCTCAGCGCACCGCGCGAGGCTCCTCGCGCAGCAGGTATGGCCCACGGGGGCAGGTCGCTCCCGTGCTCAGCGCTCCGCGCGAAGCTCCTCGCGCAGCAGGGTGAGCGCCCGCTCGAGCACCTCGTCGCGGCCGGCGCGCAGGCCGCTCACGGTGGGCTGCACCTCCACGTCGGGGCGCAGGCCCACGCCCTGCACGGCGCGGCCGTCGGGCGTCTCGAAGCGCTGGCCGGTGAAGAGGACGCAGACGGCGCCGGGCAGGCACACGTTGGTGGTGTCACCCACTGCGCCCGCGGTGGGACTGCCCACCAGCTTCGCGCCCGAGGCGGCCTGAATCATCATCGCCGTGTATTCGCCCTGGCTCAGCGTGCGCGCGTCGGCGAGCACCACCACGCGGCCCCGGTAGAGCGGCTTGTCGGTGGTGGGCAGGGCCTCCGGGTGGCGCACTTCGCGCACCTCGCCCGCGGACAGCAGTGGCCGGGCGATGAGGGCGGACGTGGTGGCGCCGCGCGTGTTGAGGCGCGGAGCCAGGGCCCACGCACTCCCCTGTGGATAGCCACGCAAGTCCAGCACGAGCCCGCGCGTGTCCTTCATCGCGTCCAGCATGGCGTCCACGCCCTCCGCGCGCAGCAGCCGCAGGTCCGCGTAGCCCACGCCGCCCTCCAGCTTCTTCCACGGGGTGGGGCTCTCCGGAGGCGTGCGGAGGAAGGGGAGGAAGTCTCGCGAGCGCAGCAGCTTCGACTCCTTCATCCGGCCATCCGCGCCCTGGAGCATCATCACCACGGGAGTGCCATCCGCGCCCGCGAGCAGGAGGCTCGCCACGCGCGCCTGCCGGGCGGCGGCGTGGGACGCGCCGAGCAGCGCGCCGAGCCGCTCGGCGCGGGTGGCCACGGGCTCTCCGGCCACGGACAGCACCTCGTCGCCGATGGAGATGCCGGCGGCGCGGGCGGCTTCGGGCACGGGCAGCTCCGTGACGAGGAAGCGGCCCTCCACGGCCTGGAGTCCGAGGGGCGCGCTGGCCTCCGCGAGCGAGCGCAGCGGCACGCCGCCTTCCGCGACGAAGATGTGGCCGTCATCCACGCGAGCCGCCAGCGCGTAGAGGACGCGCGTGTACGCGGGCGCGTCGGCCGCCTCACGGGCGCGGGCGAGGAACGCGGGCAGCACATGGTCCCAGTGGCGCAGCGCCTTCGGGTCCGGATGGAAGAAGCGCATCACGTTCCAGAAGCGGATGACGGCGAGCATGCGGTAGGGCTCGGCCGGATAGGGCATGGCCTCGTAGGCGTCGTCCGGGCCGCCGGTGGGCAGCGTCGTGCTCGGGGTGGAGGCGCGAGGGGAAGACGCGTAGGCGTCGTCCGGGCCGCCGGTGGGCAGCGTCGTGCTCGGGGTGGAGGTACGGGTGGAAGGCTTAGCGGAGCCCGAGCGCAACAGGCGCAGGGCGGCCTGGAAGGCGGGGCCGGAGTCCTGCTCGTCCGCACCCGCGGGCACGGTGACGTCCGCGCGCAGTCCGGGGGAGCCGGGAGGGAAGGCGAGCTCCGATGCGCGCACCACCGCGTGGTGGCCGCCCGGCAGCGGCACCCTTCGTACCTGCACGGCGGAGGACTCGTCGAGCGCGCCCTGGGACACGAGGAAGGTGCGCGGTGAGGCGCGCAGGGCCAGCAGCAGCGGTGACAGCGGCGTGCGGCCGTTGACGAGGAAGGCGACGGAGCGCTTCGGAGTGCCGGGCGCGGGAGCGAAGGTGCGGGCCAGCCGCGTCTCCACCGAGGCGCTGTAGCCGCCCGAGCTGGGGCCGAGCTGCACGGGGAAGCCGGAGTACACGCGGAAGCGCTCGGCGGGCGCTGTCACCTTCTCCGAGGGAAGCGAGCGCTCCAGGAAGCCGAGCGCCATGTCCATCCAGATGGCTTCGTCGGGGCCGCTGGCGCGCAGGTCGACGAGGACGCGGCGGGCCTTCGCCAGCTCGGGCGCGAGCGCCGCCATGGCGGGGAAGAGTTCATTGAGGTTGGAGTAGCGGCGGTCCAGGTCCACCACGAGCACGTCACCGGACCCGCGGGAGAAGGGGCCCGGGGCCCTGGTGGACTCCTGGGCTGAAGCGGGCGGCGCGTCGCGCTCCACGCGGGTGAGCGGGTCGTCGAGGCGGCGCAGCATGAACTGGACGGCCTCGGCGAGCGCCTCGGGCGTCGTCGCGGCGGTGGCCCTGGGGAGCGCGTCGATGAGGGCGGCATCCCAGTCCACCTCGCGGAAGGCGAGCGCGGGGTGCGCGTACTTCACCGTGCCCCAGACGCGGCCCAGGGCGGCGGCGTTCTCCATCGCGGGCTCGGGCCTGCTGTCGGCAGCGGGAGCGCGGGTCGCGGAGGGAGCGCCTCCCGCTGCCTCCGCGGAGACGGCGCCGAGAACGACCGCGAACATGACGGCGCACCACGACCCCGCCGGCGCACGCCGGCCACTGACGCGTTCCAAATCTGCCTCCTGGTGGCCGGCCCAGACACCGTGGGCCCGCGGGAAGTTCCACGAAAGCAGGCAGGCACCTCATGCCGTACCTGGTGATGAGGGACACGCCTCCTCGCGGACGCCCTGGTGGCCCTCACGGCGCGTAATCGCCGGGGCGGCTCCTTACTGCTCAGCGAGGCGGTTCTCTGCACTCCTACGGGCACCCCGAGCTTCGCCTGTCAGGTAGGCGTGTCAGCCCACCCCGGTAGGTTTCGCGGCGTGCTGTTCGGAAATGTCGGGGGTTTTGGGGGTGGGGGATGGTGAGCAGAACGAGACTCCGGCCAGGACGAAAGAACCGGCCGGCGGTGATGACGTTGGCCGAGGAAATGGGGCTGCTGCGCTGGCGTGACCTGGAAGCGCGCGGCATGCCCCGCTCGGAGCTCCAGTTACGGGTGCGCATGGGCTCCCTGACGAAGGTGGCTCGTGGCCTCTGGCGCCCCTACCGGTTCGAGTTCCCGGCAGCGGCGGTGGCCGCCAGGCGTGTTCCCCGAGGCGTGCTGTGCCTGAAGACCGCGCTCTGGGTTCACGGACTCTCGAGGGAGGAGCCCGACAAGGTCTGGATGGCCATCGACGAGAAGGCACGCAAGCCGCGCTGGGAGGAACCGCCACTCCAGGTGGTGCGCTTCTCCGGCCTCGCGCTGTCCGAGGGCATCGAGTACCGCTCCATCCACGGCGTCCAGGTGCCCGTCTACAGCGTGGCCAAGACGGTGGCCGACCTCTTCAAGTACCGCGGCAAGCTGGGCTACCCGATTGCGGTGCGCGCCCTGGGCGATGCCTTGCTGACGGGCCGGTGCTCACAGGAGGAGTTGTTGCGCTTCGCGGGCATCTGTCGCGTCGGGACGTCGATGGCCCCCTACCTGGAAGTCATCCGGGCGCGCAGGGGCCCCGACCTCGCTCGGGCCGAGCAGGCCCGGGTTGCCAGGGAGGCGGAACGCGAGTCCTCCCGGGCCGCTCTCCGGGCCGGGCCGCTTCCCGGAACCGAAGACATGGAGCTCGAGTGACGGCGCCTCGGGACGCCGGGCCAGGCTGAGGCTGGAGGCGTCCTGTTCGGAAATGTCGGGACATTTCGCCGCCACGCAAAACCCCCGACATTTCCGAACAGGGCGGTCCGACACCGCTCCCGGGCCCCCCGAAGCGGGTCCGCGGTGCGGGCCACGCAGCCCCTGGTCAGCCGCGCTGCTCGTGCTGGGGCCCTCGTGGTGGCGGCCCCTGCTCCTGCAACGCGTGGTACTCCGCGTCCTCGAACACCCGCGAGCGGATGAGGAACCGCACGCCCTCGGGTGCTTCCACCGAGAAGCCGCTGCCGCGTCCCGGCACCACGTCCACCGTCAGGTGCGTGTGCTGCCAGTACTCGAACTGCGGCCCCGAGATGTAGAACGGCGTGCCCACCACGGTGCCCAGGTACACGTCCTGCTGCCCCACGCGGAACTCGCCGAGAGGGAAGCACATGGGCGCGCTGCCGTCACAGCAGCCCCCGGACTGGTGGAACAGCAGCGGCCCGTGCACCCCCTGCATCCTGCGCAGGAGGGCCTCGGCCGCCGGTGTCACGGTGACTCGTTCCACGCGCATCAGAAGAGGCCGGTGGGCTTCGGGTCGTAGCTCACCAGCATGTTCTTCGTGTGCTGGTAGTGCGACAGCATCATGCTGTGGTTCTCACGGCCGATGCCCGACTGCTTGTACCCGCCGAACGCCGCGTGCGCCGGGTACAGGTGGTAGCAGTTCACCCAGACGCGGCCCGCCTGCACTGCCCGGCCCATGCGGTACGCCATGTTCTGGTCTCGCGTCCACACGCCCGCGCCCAGCCCGTACAGCGTGTCGTTCGCCACCGCCAGCGCGTCCTCCATGTCCCGGAACTTCGTCACCGACACCACCGGGCCGAAGATTTCCTCCTGGAAGATGCGCATCCGGTTGGTGCCCTCGAAGACCGTGGGCTCCACGTAGTAGCCCTCGGCCAGCGCGCCCGGCAGCGCCTTGCGGCCGCCGCCCGTGAGCACCTTCGCGCCCTCCTTCTTGCCGATGTCGATGTACGAGAGAATCTTCTCCAACTGGTCGTTGGACGCCTGCGCGCCCACCTGCGTCGCCGTGTCCAGCGGGTTGCCCTGCACCAGCTTGCGCGTGCGCTCCAGCGCGTGGTGCATGAACTCCTCGTAGATGCGCTCGGCCACCAGCGCGCGCGACGGGCAGGTGCACACCTCGCCCTGGTTGAGGGCGAACATGGTGAAGCCCTCCACCGCCTTGCGCGCGAAGTCGTCGTCCTTGGAGAGCACGTCCTCGAAGAAGATGTTGGGCGACTTGCCGCCCAGCTCGAGCGTCACTGGAATCAGGTTCTCCGACGCGTACTGCATGATGAGCCGGCCCGTCGTCGTCTCGCCGGTGAAGGCCACCTTCGCCACGCGCTTGCTGCTCGCGAGCGGCTTGCCCGCTTCGATGCCGTAGCCGTTCACCACGTTCACCACACCGGGTGGCAGCAGGTCGCCCACCAACTCCATCAGCAGCAGGATGGAGGAGGGCGTCTGTTCCGCCGGCTTGAGCACCACGCAGTTGCCCGCGGCCAGCGCCGGGGCGAGCTTCCACGTCGCCATCAGCAGCGGGAAGTTCCACGGGATGATCTGCCCCACCACGCCGAGCGGCTCGTGGAAGTGGTACGCGACGGTGTGGTCGTCAATCTGGCTGAGGGCGCCTTCCTGCGCGCGGATGGCTCCGGCGAAGTAGCGGTAGTGGTCCACCGCCAGCGGCAGGTCCGCGGCGAGCGTCTCGCGCACCGGCTTGCCGTTCTCCCAGCACTCGGCCACCGCGAGCATCTCCAGGTTCTGCTGGATGCGGTCGGCGAGCTTGTTGAGGATGTCCGAACGCTCGGCGACGGACGTGCGACCCCACGCGTCCTTCGCCCGGTGCGCGGCGTCCAGTGCCTTCTCCACGTCCTCGTGGGTGGAGCGGGCCACCTCGCAGAACGGCTTGCCGTTCACGGGGCTGATGTTCTCGAAGTACTGGCCTCGCACGGGCGGGACGAACTCACCGCCGATGTAGTTCCCATACCGGTTCTTGAACCGCACCAGGCTGCCCGGCTGCCCCGGAGCTTCATAGACCTTCGACATGTGCAATCTCCCGCGTCGGCGGTGTGGGTGAGGACTGGCGAGGATGGGGCGTCCCGCAGTCGCACGTCCCTGGCACCCGAGGGCCGGCCCTCGTTCGGAAGTGGTCAGCCGCGTCGTGTCATGGAGGAGGGCCTCAGGGGCGCGGCTCCGGGAGCATCGCGCGGAGGTGGTCCCAGCGCGCCCGGACACACGCCGTGAGCGTCGCCAGGTGCATGGCCTCCAGTTGGTGATGCCTGCATCGGTCCGTCCCGGGGCTGCTCGCTCCGAGCCGTGCGCTCAGCAGGTCCATGGCGTCTTGCGCCCCCTGGAGCTCGAGGAAATCGTCGCCGCCATTCGCGAGCTGCTGGTCGATGAGCCCGGCCGCGACACGGTCCACGTCCGGATGCCCCTGCCCGTCCAACGCCAGGAGCATCAGCCACACCATCGACGGTGGGCCCGGGTGCGCGATGAAGCTGTCGGCGATGCGTCGCTGCGCCGCGGAGTGGAGCGGGTGCGGGTGCGGGATTTCCAGGGGATGGTCGCGGTCGGAGTACCACAGGGGGTACTGGTCAAAGAGGGAGGTCAGTCCATCCAGCCGGGTGGCGAGGTTCGAGACCGCGAGCACGTTCCAGTCCACGAGAGCTTGCTCATGCACGGAAGCGAGCGCCTGGAGCGCGAGCGCCTCCTTCACCCGCTCCCTCCAGGCCGCCACGTCCTCGTTCGCGAGCACCCGCTCGGACTCGTAGCCCGTCGTGTGCCAGCCATCATCCTCGGGGCTGAGGAAGACGAGCAGCGTGTGGTCCTTTCCATGACGCTCCTGGGCGTGGAGCAGGTCATCCCAATTCTCATCCGAGACGATGGTGAAGGTCCTGGCGGGGGCGCCCTTCCATGCTTCGCGCACCTCGAGCTCCACCCGGTCCCGGGGCGCGAGGTCCCGGAGTCGCTCGCGCAAGATGCGGGCGTCCTCCGTCTCCAGGGGAGAAGCGACGTCCCACGGGGTGGGCTTCGCGCGCCAGCTTCGTACCACCCGGCCCAGGACGATGTGCTCGGCCTGTTGCGTGAGCTCCCAGGTTGTCATGGGCATGATGGGACAGGGATGCCCCGCTCCTGGAAGCAACACCGCCAGGACCGCGACCAGTGCCACGCTGAGTCTCCATGCCGCCATGGGTGCTCCCTTCGTCAGTGTTCGCCGGGACGGTACGGGAGGGGGGCGCGGCAATCGTCACGGAACCCTCATGGTTTCGGCATGCGCAATCGGGGAGCGTCACCGCTCGGCGCTGAAGGCTCCCGGGCATGGTGATGAGGCTCCCTGTTCGGAAATGTCGGGACTTTTCGCGGCGGGCGGTCTCAACCGGTCATCGCAACGGCTCGGGCGAATACCTCGGCGGGGGTGTGCCAGTCGAGTGTCTGGCGCGGGCGGCTGTTGAGTTGGGCGGCGATAGCATCGAGTTGCTGCGCGCAGAGGTGGCTCAAGTCCATGCCCTTGGGCATGTACTGGCGCAGCAGGCCGTTGGTGTTCTCGTTGCTGCCGCGCTGCCAGGGGCTGTGCGGGTCGCAGAAGTAGACTTGCACGGCGGTGTCGAGGGTGAAGCGCACGTGCTCGGACATCTCCTTGCCCTGGTCCCAGGTGAGGCTGCGGCGCAGGGCGTCAGGCAGCTGGCCAATCTTGTGGGTGAGGGCCTGGCGCACGTGGCCCGCGGTGCGGCCCTCGGGCAGGTGCAGCAGCATGACGTAGCGGCTGTGGCGCTCCACCAGCGTGCCCACCGCGGACTTGCCTTGCTTACCGAGGATGAGGTCACCCTCCCAATGGCCCGGCACGGCCCTGTCTTCGACTTCGGGTGGACGCGCGCTCAGCATCAGCTTGTCCGGCAACTGGCCGCGTAGGTCCGTGCGCCCCTGGGGCCGGCGCTGGGTGCGGCCCGTGCGCAGACACGCGGTGAGCTCCTTGCGCAGGGCGCCGCGCGTCTGGACGTAGAGGCTGCGGTAAAGGGTTTCGTGGGACACGTGCAGCTCGGGGCAGTGCGGGAAGTCTCGCTTGAGACTGGCGGCAACCTGCTGAGGACTCCAGCACTCCTCCAGCCGCCGCTCCACCTCCTGGCGCAGCCGTGGGTACTCCTGCAGCTTCGTGTGCTTGGGACGCCGTGCCCGGTGCGTTGCGCCCCGCTCGCCGCGCCACGCCCGGTAGCGCTTGCGCCCACCGGTACGGGCCACTTCACGGCTGAGCGTGGAGGCCGCCCGGCCCAGGCGCCTCGCGATGGCACGCAGCGAGTCGCCCGCCCGCAGCCCCGCGAGATTTCCTCGCGCTCCTGCACCGACAGCCGCAAAGCGGAACGCACGTGGGCCCTCTGCATCATGCTGCCCGCCCCAGGGCGCAGCCGCTGCAGCGTGCGCTCACTCACCCCTGCCGCCCGCGCTGCCGCCTCCAGCGTCTGCCCGGCCGCTACCGAGCGCCGCACCGCCAGCCAGTCCTCTGCACTCATCCTGCCGAGCTTGCCTCGCCTCTGCACCGGACACCTCCCCGGATGCACGCCGCTATGCCGTGCATCCCGACTGGTGCGTTCACCGGTTGAGACCGCCGCGCAAAACCCCCGACATTTCCGAACAGGACGCTCCCGGACCGCCGACGCGCGTGCCCGGTCCTCGTGCGAACGCACCCCCGCTCGCGTCCGTGGCTTCAAGCGCCCGCCGTGCCGTGGTAGCCCGCCACGCATGCTCCCGTACGAAGCGCTGGAGGCCGAGGCCCGCGCGCGGCTGCCCGAGGCGGTGTTCGACTACTACGCCGGCGGCTCCGGCGAGGAGACCACGCTCGCGGACAACACCGCCGCCTGGGCGCGCGTGCGCCTTCGCCCGCGCGTGCTGCGCGACGTGTCCTCCGTGCGCACCGCCACCGAGGTGCTCGGCACGCCGCTCGCCGCGCCCGTGCTCGTCGCGCCCACCGCGTTCCACTCGCTCGCGCATCCGGAAGGAGAACTGGCCACCGCGCGGGGCACCCGTGAGGCCGGCTCGCTGCTGGTGCTCTCCTCGCGCGCCTCGCGCCGCGTGGAGGACGTGGCCGCCCTCGCCGGCCCGTGGTGGCTCCAGGTCTACGTCTTCAAGGACCGGGGCCTCACCCGCGCACTCGTGCAGCGTGCCGTCGCCTCGGGCGCCCGCGCGCTGGTGCTCACGGGTGACACGCCGGTGGTCGGCCGCAAGCGCCGCGACAGGGGCGACTCCGCCCTGGCCCTTCCCGAGGAGGACTTCCTCGCCAACCTGGAAGGGCTCACCCGTCGCGACCTGGCCGAGCAGGCCCCCGATGTCACCTTCGCGGACATCGACTGGCTGCGCGAGCTGTCCGGCCTGCCGGTGCTCGTGAAGGGCGTGCTGCGCGCAGATGATGCGCGCGAGTGTCTGCACCACGGCGCCGCCGGCCTCATCGTCTCCAACCATGGTGGGCGCCAGCTCGACGGCGCGGTGTCCACGGCGGAGGCCCTGCCCGAGGTGGTGGAGGCAGCCGGGGGCCGCGTCCCCGTCCTCGTCGACGGCGGCGTGCGCACCGGCCGTGACGTGCTGCGCGCGCTCGCGCTGGGGGCCCGCGCGGTGCTCGTGGGCCGGCCCGTGTTGTGGGGCCTCGCCACTGGTGGCGCGGACGGCGTGCGCGGCGTGCTCGATGGGTTGCGCGTGGACACCGCCCATGCGCTCGCCCTCGCCGGAGTGGCGGAGGTCTCCGCCGTGGGGCCGGACCTCATCGCCCCGGCCCGCCACCGTTGACTCCAGGTCCACCGGCAGTGACGTGAAACCCCCAACCCGCGTCCACAAGGGGTGCTCCACTCCACGGTTCCGCCACCGGACTCGGTCCGCGACCCCGGTTTACGGAACGTGGACACCGGAGCTGGGGAACAATGCCGCCCCCATATGACAACTCCAGTGACGACACCCGGCACCTCGCGGGTGCCTCCCGCGTCGAAGGTGCTCTCCGTCTCCGCGCTGCGAAAGTCCTACGGTGACACGGTCGCCGTGGACGGCGTCTCCTTCGACGTGGGCCACGGCGAGATTGTCGGGCTGCTCGGGCCCAACGGTGCGGGGAAGACCACCACCATCAACATGCTTCTCGGCGTGCTGGAGCCCACCTCCGGCTCCATCCGCATCGAGGAGGTGGACCTCGCGCGCCAGCGCTCCCAGGCCCTGGAGCGCACCAACTTCGCCGCCGTGTACTCACCGCTGCCGGGCAACCTCACCGTGTTCCAGAACCTGCGCGTCTTCGGCCTCATCTACGGCGTGAAGTCCCTGTCCGCGCGCATCTCCGAGTTGCTGGAGCAGTTCGACCTGGTGCGCTTCCGCGACACGCGCTGCGGCGTGCTCTCCTCGGGCGAGCAGACGCGCGTGGCCCTGGCCAAGGCCATGCTCAACCGCCCGCACCTGCTGTTGCTGGACGAGCCCACCGCCTCGCTGGACCCGTCCACCGCACGCGACATCCGCGGCCGCATCCGCGACTTCGCCACGCAAGGTCACGGCGGCGTGCTGTGGACGTCCCACAACATGTATGAGGTAGAGGAGGTCTGCCACCGCGTGCTCTTCCTGTCGCGCGGCAGGGTCCTCCTCGAAGGAGACCCGAGGACGCTGCCCCACGAGCACGGCAGGGCGTCCCTCGAGGAGCTCTTCATCGCCGTGGCGCGCGAGCCGCTCGCGCTGGGGAGGGCCTGAGCCATGCGCCCGTCCCGCGCCTACGCCATCGCGCTCCGCCACTTCTACCTGCTGCGTGGCAGCGTCGCCCGCTTCCTGCCGCTCTTCGCGTGGGTGGCCATCGACATGGTGCTGTGGGGCTTCATGAGCCGCTACCTCAACAGCGTCGCCGCCGCTCCCGGGCACGACTTCGTCCACACGCTGCTGGGCGCCGTGCTCCTCTGGGACTTCTTCACGCGCGTCATGCAGGGCGTGACGATGGTGTTCTTCGAGGACGTCTGGTCCCGCAACTTCCTCAACGTCTTCGCCACGCCGCTCTCCATCTCCGAGTACATCGGCGGGCTGGTGCTCTCCAGTATCGCCACGAGCGTGGTGGGGCTCGCCGTCATGCTCCTGCTCGCGAGCACCGTGTTCGGCCTGTCCTTCGCCGCGTACGGCGTCATGTTCGTGCCGTTCCTGCTCGTGCTGTTCCTGTTCGGCATCGCCATCGGCATCTTCGGCTGCGCGGTGGTGCTGCGGCTGGGGCCGGCCTCGGAGTGGTTCGTCTGGCCCATCCCCGCGCTCATCTCCCCGTTCGCTGGCGTCTTCTACCCGCTGGCCACGCTGCCCGCGTGGATGCAGGTCGTGGCGAAGTTCCTGCCGCCCTCGTACGTGTTCGAGGGCATGCGCACGCTCGTCTCCGGCGGCGCCTTCTCCGGCACCGCGCTCGTGTGGGGCGGAGGGCTCGCCGTCGTGCAGATCGTGCTCGCGAGCGCCTTCTTCTCACGCGTCCACCGCTACGCCGTGCGCACCGGCCTCATCGCCCGCTACAGCGCCGAGAGTGTGAGCTAAGGGTTCATTTTTCCAGCACATCTGTCCGCGTCATGGAGGGTGACGCGCGTGGCCGGTGGCGGGGCCGGAGGGTCTTTCTTGCCAGTGGTGGCTGTACCGGCGGGGGGCTGGCACCTGGATGGACCGCGCAGGCGGCTCCAGACGTGACGCTCGACCCGCTGCCCCTCGGGGCATCCGGACGTGCGCGCTCGGATGGAACGCCTGACGGTGGGGTGTCCCCGTCGCTGTTGCAGCGCCCGAACACCTGTCACTGGAGAACGCGAATGCGACGTCTCAACCTCGTTTCCTCGTCTGCCCTGATGGTGGCCCTGTGCACGCTGCTGGCGTGCGGTGGGCAGCCGCAGCAGACCGGGGAGCCCACCCCGGACGACCCCCAGAGCGGCGGGCTGGAGGGCGCGCCCCCGACGTCCGAGGACCCTGCTTCTTCCGACGGACAGGGTGACGCCGCCGACGCCCCGGGCAATCCGGCGAGCGCCGGGAAGATCACCATCTGCCACATCCCCCCTGGCAATCCGGCCAACGCGCACACCATCACCGTGGGCCTGCCCGCGCTGAAGGCGCACACGAAACACGGCGACACGCTGGGGGCCTGCGGCGGCACCGGCGGTGGGACGGACGCGGGCACCGGTGGTGAGACGGACGCGGGCACCGGTGGTGAGACGGACGCGGGCACCGGCGGTGAGACGGACGCGGGCACTCCCGAGTGCGCGCCCGTGGGCTCCGCCTGCGGCGGCGGCGTGGTCTGCTGCGAAGGGCTGACGTGTGGCTCCGAGGGCTCCTGCGAGCCCATCATCGGCTGAGTCCCACGCATCGCCCGGAGCCTCCCTGTTACGTCTTGAACAGGGAGGCCCCACCGCACGCGTCCACTCACGACGCGTGCGCGTAGACCCCGGACGCCGGCCCTTCCGGCGCCCACCCGGGCGCGTTTCTGACGCGTCAGAAGCCTTGCAGGACGCGTGGGCGAAGTCCGCCCGTGTCCTCGGCTCGGACCCTGGAATCCCCGCGCCGCGTCCCGCGCGGACGCAGCCAGCACACGGCGCCCGCGCGTCCACCGCGCCACCGCTCCATCCCCCACGAGGTCGGAAAGGTTTGGAAGCCCCGCGTCCATGCGGGGAGGTGGCGTGTTCCGCACAACAATGTGCGCCGGGTGCGTTTAGGGAGGGTGGGATGGTTTTCGCGCGAGGGCGAAGGTGGCGGTAATGTTTTCAACCGGGTGGCTGTAGTTTCTGCAACCCGGGAGCGGGGGCCCATGAGACTCAGCGAGATGAGTTGCTGGCGACACTGTCCGAAATCCGAACCAGATCAACGCCTTGCTGTGGACCCTCCGCGCAGAGCGATTTGAATCACCCCTGGCACGTGTCTCGCACTGGTCCCCGCCGCCACGCTCCACCCGGCAGTCTCCACCCCCGCCTGTGTTCGCTCAATCCGCCATCGCCAACTGCTCCTGCGTGCCATCGCACGCCGACCTCAGTGAGTGCCCCACCTGGGTGCGCGCGCATCGAGACACGCCCGTGGACGGGGGGACGATGCTGTTCGCCGGGGGCACGCCGGCCGGCGTCGTGGCGGCCCACACGCCGGTGCCCGCGCCCTTCCAGCTCGTGGGCAAGCAGCTCGGCCACTTCCGGCTGCTGAAGGAGCTGGGCCGGGGCGGCATGGGCACGGTGCTGCTCGCGGAGCACGCCCTCATCCAGAAGCGCGTGGCCATCAAGGTGCTCCACGCGCACCTCGCACAGGACCCGGACCTCGTCGCGCGCTTCCTGTCCGAGGCGCGCACGCTGACGCTCGTCCAGCACGAGAATGTCGTCACGCTCTACGATTTGGACACGCGCGACGGGCGCCCCTACCTCGTCATGGAGTACCTGGAGGGGCAGAGCCTCGCGTCCTTCGCGAAGGGGGCGCTGGCCCCCGCCATCGCGGTGGAGCTGCTCACCCAGGTGTGTGACGCGCTGGGCGCCGCGCACGTGCACGGCATCGTCCATCGCGACCTCAAGCCCGCCAACGTCTTCCTCGTGCCGCTGCCCAACGGCCGCCAGCGGGTGAAGCTGCTGGACTTCGGCATCGCCAAGCTGCTGTCGCGGCCGGCGGGCCAGCTCACCACCGAAGCGGGCATGTTGCTGGGCACCCCGGAGTTCATGGCGCCGGAGCAGTGCGGCGACGCGCCGGTGGACGCGCGCACGGACATCTACGCGGCAGGCGTGCTGGGCTACTTCCTCGTCACCGGGCAGGTGCCCTTCGCGGGCCGCACGGCGGCGGAGGTGCTCATCGGCCACCTGCAGAAGACGCCGGTGCCGCCGCACCAGGTGAACCCGGCGGTGCCTCCGGCGCTTTCGCGCGTGCTGCTGCGCGCGCTGGCCAAGCGCCCCGCGGACCGCTACGCCAACGCCGCCGAGCTGCGCGCCGCCCTCGTCGCGTCGCTCACCTCCGCGCCGGAGTCCGCCGCGCCCGCCACCTTCCGCGCCCGGGTGCGGCTGGCCGGCGCGCCCCACTCGCAGGAGCTGCGCTGCGAGTGGATGGGCCGCGCGGGCCTCTTCCTCCACCTGGAGGGCGCGCCTCCACCGCTCCTGTCCGACGTGGGGCTGCTCCTGCGGCTGCCCGGCGGGGAGCTGGCCTGTACAGGCCAGGTGGTGCGCCACGTCACCGCGGAGCAGGCTCGCGCCTGGCGCATGGTGCCCGGCTTCGGCGTGCAGTTGCGTGACACGTCCCCCGAGTTCCAGGAGGCCCTGGTGCGCATGAAGTCCGGCGCGCGGCTGGAGCCGCCCACGCCGGTGCCCGTCTCCGGGAAGGAGGACGCGATGGCGGAGCGCGCCCTCCAGGGCTTCCGCTCGCGGCTGTCCGGGGACCACTACACGGCGCTGGAGCTGCCGCGCGACGCCTCCTCCGAGGCGGTGCGCGCCTCCGTCCAGAAGGCGCGCGCGGCGCTGGAGCCGCTGAAGACGCGCACCCTCTCCATGGCCCAGCGCGCCCAGCTGGAGCGGGCCGAGGAGCGCATGCAGGCGGCCTTCCACGTGCTGGGCCACGTGGAGCGGCGCGCGGAGTACGACGCGGCGCTGGGCAACGTGGAGGGCGTGGAGCGCTGCCTCGCCGCCGGCCTCACCGTCACCCTGCTGGAGGGCTGCCGCCGCCGCTTCCTCACGTCCAACCCCGGCCGTGACGGCCGCGCCGCCGTGCACCGGCTGTCCGGCGACGCGCTCGCGTCCGTGGGGCGGCTCCAGGAGGCGTTCGCCGCCTACGAGTCCGCCGTGCGCCTGGACCCGCTCGACCTGGAAGGGCTCAAGCGCTGGCGCTCGCTGCGTGCGCGGCTGCGCAACACGCCGGTTCCCCGGTAGCAGGCACGCGCCGCCGAGCCCGCCTCCACGGAGGGCGGCCGGGCACGGGCGAAACACGTCGTGCCTTGCGTCCCGGCGGCGGCACCGCGTTAATCGTCGGCCATCCCCATGCCCTCCGACTCCGACGACACGCTGCCCCCTCGGGGGCGGTTCACCCGAATGCGCAAGCTGGCGGGCCTCTCCATGCAGGTGGGCTCGGAGGTGCTCAAGAGCAGTGCGAAGCGGCTGGCCGGAGGCACGCCGGAGCTGCTGAGCAGGGGCGCCGCGGAGAAGCTGGTGTCCACGCTGGGGGAGCTGAAGGGCGCGGCGATGAAGCTGGGCCAGGCCATCTCCATGGACCCGGACCTGCTCACCCCCGAGGTGCGCCAGGTGCTCGCCCGCCTCCAGAACCAGGCCCCCGCCATGTCGTACGAGCAGGTGGCCCGCGTGGTGCGCGAGGAGCTGGGCGCGCCGCCGGAAGAGGCCTTCCGCGACTTCAGCCGCGAGCCGCTGGCCGCCGCGTCGCTGGGCCAGGTGCACCGCGCCGTGCTGCCCGACGGCCGCCCCGTGGCGGTGAAGGTGCAGTACCCCGGCATCGCCGAGTCCATGGCGCAGGACCTCCAGAACGTGGGCATGGTGGTGAAGACGGTGTCCATGGCGTCGAAGCTCATGGACGGCTCCGCCTACTTCCAGGAGTTCCGCGACGAGCTGCTGCTGGAGCTGGACTACCGCCGCGAGGCCGAGCTGGCGAAGGGCTTCGCGCGCGCCGTGGCGCCGCTGAAGGACGTGTATGTGCCGGAGGTCTTCTCCAGCCACAGCGCCGGCCGCGTGCTGACGCTGGAGCTGCTGGAGGGGCTCACCCTCAAGGACTGGGTGCCCACCGGCCCGTCCAACGAGGAGCGCTTCCGCGTGTCGGGCCAGCTCATCCGCGCCACCTACGGCCCCTTCTTCGGCACCGGCGAAATCCACGCGGACCCGCACCCGGGCAACTTCATGGTGATGCCGGACGGGCGGCTGGGCCTGCTCGACTTCGGCAGCATCAAGCGCTTCAGCCCGCGCTTCGTGGACGCCAACCAGCGCATGTTCCGTCACGCCACGCGGATGGAGTCCATGGACGTGCTGGGCCTGTCCCGCGACGTGGGCTTCACCACGGAGCTGCCGGACGCGGAGGCCGAGGCGCTCATCCGGGAAATCCTCCACATCGCCGGGCGCCCCATGCGCACCACGCCGTACGACTACGCGACGTGTGAAATCAGCAGGGATTTGCGCAACCACTTCGCGCGCAATGCGCCGCGCTTCCTCAAAATCAAGCCGCCCGCGGAGGCGGTGATGTTCTTCCGCTCCACCGGAGGACTGGTGCAGAACCTGCGGCTGCTGGGCGCGCGGGGGGATTTCCGCGGCGTCTTCCTGGAGGTGGCGGCGCTGCTGGGCTGAAGGGCCCGAGCGGGCGCGCGCTACCGCGCGGCCGGGGTGGCCTCGGCGGCGGCGCGGGCCTTCTGGTGGAGCGCCGACAGCCGCTGGGCCAGCTCCTCGCCCTGCACGCTCTTGGTGATGTAGCCGTCCGCGCCGGACTCGCGCGCCAGCGCGCGCAGCTTGGACTCGTCCGAGGCGGAGTAGAGGATGAACTTCGTCCCCGCTGGAGCCTGGGAGCGCGCCAGCGCCAGCACCTTGTCACCGGTGAGCGCGGGGATGTTCACGTCCAGCAGCACCAGGTCCGGTGCCGAGGTACGCACGAGGTTGGACACGCCCAGCGAGGAGCGGTGGGTGCGGACCTCGAAGCCGTATGCGGACAGCGTGCGCTCGGCCAGCGCGAGCTGATCCTGGTCGTCGTCTACGATGAGGACGCGAATCTTCGTCTCCGGCATGGCTCCTCCCCCTTGAGCGTGCGGATGGGCTGCGTGCTCGAAGTATCCCGCACCCGTGGTCTCCTGTCGCCACCCCCCGGGGACTGCCCCGGGTCGGGAGACACCGCCCTGGGAATAAATCACGCAAAACATGAGCGTCCAGGAAGTCTTCGGCCCGCCCATGTGCGGGGGCTCGCCCGGCTGCCCGGCACACGTGGCGCGTTGGAACCGGGCCTCGCTGTCCTGTCCAGACAACCTTGGACGTCTCCTGAACATCCTTTCCTGAACAGCGGGCGCGGGCCCGCCGGGCGGGGGACTCGTGCGCCCTCACCCTGGAGGGATACATCTCGGGTGCTCGTGCGGTGCCACGGAGCACGTCGAGGGCGGGGATTCCTAGAGGATGACATCCATGAATGGGGCGCGAATCCGGGTGGCCATCCTGGATGACCAGCAGGTCTTCCGGGAGTGTCTGGGGGCGGTGCTGGAAGGCGTCGGCATGGAGGTCGTGGCGAGCTGCTCCCAGACGGCCCCCTTCCTGGCGCGGGTGCGGGAGTCGGTGCCCGACGTGGCGATGCTGGACTTGCGGCTGGACGTCGCGGGGCGCGACGAGAAGGCCGGCGGACTGACGGCGCTGCAGTGCCTGCACGACTTCTACCCCGGCGTGAAGACGCTGGTGATGTCGGGGGACCGGGACTCGGCGGTGGTGGAGCAGTGCCTGAGCGTGGGCGCGGCGGGCTACCTCTGGAAGCAGGGCGTGGGCCTCAGCGAGGTGGTGGAGGCCATCCAGCGGGTGGCGCGCGGCGAACGGCTGATGCCGCTGGGGCTCGCGTGGACCTCTCCCTTCCAGGGCTTCCAGCCGCAGCAGGAGCCGGTGTCCACCGGAGGAGAGCTGGGCAAGCTGACGCTGCGCGAGCGCGAGGTGCTGGGCTACATCGCCGCGGGCGCGGACAACCTGAAGATTGCCGCGTGCCTGGGCATCACCGAGCGCACGGTGAAGGCGCACATCACCAGCATCTACAAGAAGCTGGGGCCGGAGAACCGCACGCAGCTGGCCGTCCTCGCGTGTCAGCTCGGCGTGCAGCGCCCGGCCAGCGTCTAGCGGCGCCCACCGCGTGACGGGAGGCCTCGCTTCCGGGGCCGGGTGTCGCGGGAGCCCCATCACCCTGGCGTACGAGTCCTCCAGGGCATTCGACTCCGGGCCAGTATCCGCGCGCTCGCGAGGAGCGCATCGTGGACCCAGCCTCGGAGCCCGCCGTGAGTCTCCCCCCGGCGGCGGGAACCGTGGGCTCGTTGGATGTCCCCAGGTGGGCCGGGGCAGACCCGATGGGCTGCCCCGGTCCCGCGTTCCTTCGCTACACGCCCAGGGCCCGTGACTCGGGCTGCGTCTCCCAGCGGGGCGCGCCCAGGTGCTGGAGGAACCACAGCCCGGCCAGCTCCACCATCTGCGTCTGGGTGCCGGGCTCCTCGAAGCGGTGCGTGGCGCCGGGGATGACTTCCAGTCGCTTCTCCGACTTCAGCGCGGCGAAGGCCCGGCGGTGCGGCTCCAGCGCGGACGTGTCGTCCCCGCCGACGATGAGCAGCGTGGGCGCGCGCACGCGCGACAGCACCGTGCCGGACATCGCCAGCCGCCCGCCGCGGCACACCACGGCGTCCACGGACTCGGGGCGCAGCGCCGCGGCGGCGAGCGCCGCGCCCGCGCCGGTGTAGCTGCCGAGGTAGCCCACCCGCAGGCCGCTGGTGCGGGGCGCGCGCCGCAGCCAGCGCGCCACGCTCGCGATGCGCCCGGCGAAGAGGCCCACGTTGAAGCGTAGGTCCCGCTCGCGCCAGGCCTCCTCCTCCGCCGCCGTCAGCAGGTCCACCGCCAGCGTGGCCAGCCCTTCCGCCTGGAGGAGGCGGGCCACCGTCAAGTCACGGGCGCCGCGCCGGCTGCTGCCATGGCCTCGCGCCAGCACCACGACGCCCGAGGCGGCCGGCGGAACCTGGAGGATGCCGCGCAGCTCCACGCCCTCGTCCACCGGCACCCGTACCTCGCCGTTGTTCGCGGGCGGCGTCCACGTCCCCGGGCTCCCCACCGAAGTCACGAGTCCTCGAACCGCCTTCCCAGCACCCTCATCCGACCTGCGTGAACCCTGCTTCTTCATGCGGAGTCCTTCCTTTTGTCGGACTGCGTCAGCCTCGAAGTTGCCCACTCCACGAGTGAGTGGGACTGCAGGGCCCGTGCCATCCCGTCGGGGGGCGGGAGGGCAGGCGGGCGGCCTCAGGGAAGGGCGAGGCGGGCCGGCTCCCAGGGGCGTCTGCCCAGGGTGCGGTGAAGCCAGAGCGAGTGCTGGCGTTCCTCCTCATGGTGACAGCGTAGCAGGGCGGCGACTTCCGGGGGCCACTCCTCCCGGAGTACGAGTGCGTAGCTGTGGTCCACCAGATGCTCGCAGCCCGTCACGGCCGTGAGGGCCGCCTCGATTCGGATGGGGGCTTTCGTTTTTACGGGGGAAGGAGGGCCCACCAGCGGCCCGTGGCGTACCTCCAGGGACGGCACCAGCGGCGGCTCGCCCTGGCGCACGAGGAAGGCGTTGAGGGCCGCGAGGTGCTGGAGGTGCTCGTCGCGGAAGGCCTCCAGGTGGGGGCGCAGCGAGGGCAGCTCGACGCGCTGGAGGGCGGCGGCATGGGAGGCCGCCGCGTCCGCGTCCAGGAAGATGAGCTCACGCAACAGGTCCAGCTGGTTCTTGGAGAGCATCCGCACCTCGGTCTTCCGACCAGCGTGGGCTCCGTTGCAGGAGCGGGTAATCACCCCTTCGTACGACGCGGGCCTGACATGCCGCCGTCAGGGCTTCGTGGCGACGACCAGCTCGAAGGGGCCGGGGAGCACCTCGGCCCCGGTGAAGCCCGTCTCACGCAGCACGCGCAGGTAGTGCTCCACCTCGCGCAGCCGGCTGACGCAGGAGTCCACGCCGATGAGGAAGTAGGACCAGAAGAACTGCGCGGCCAGCCGCTCCGGGGTGCGGAACTCCTCGCAGATGAGGACGCGGCCTCCGGAGGGCAGCGCTTCCCACGCGGCCTCCAGCAGCGCGCGGGCGGTGTCCGCGGGCCAGTCGTGCAGCACGCGGACGAAGGACAGCGCGTCGTAGCCGCGGGGCAGCGGCTCCTTCAGGAAGTCGCCGCCGACGAAGCCCAGGCGCTCCGGTGGCAGGCCGTGGTGCTCGCGCGTGCGCGCCACGAGTGGGGCGGTGGCGGGGAGGTTGTAGACGTCCACGGCGAGGCCGGGGTGCTCGCGGACGAGGTGCGCCGCCAGCGTGCCGTCGCCGCCGCCCACGTCGAGCAGGCGCGCGCCGTGCTTCCACAGGCGCGGGCCGTGGGTGCGGAACGTCTCGAGGATGGGGGGCAGGCCCGCGGCCATGCTGGCCTCGAAGCCCTCCACCTGCTCGGGCGTGCGCGGGGGCCAGTCGAAGGCGGCGGCGGGCATGGCGTGCTCGCCGCGCAGCACCTGGGGGAGCTTCCCGCGCAGCTCGCTCCAGGCGTACTTCTCGCGGTCTCTCTCCAGCGAGCGCGGGCCCAGCACGGCGTCCGCGGCCGCGCGCAGGCCCGGCACCGCGCGGTACGTGGCGGACTCCAGCGCGTCCGAGGGCTGCTCGCGCTTCACGAGCCCGAGGCTCTCCAGGCAGTCGAGCAGCTTGTAGAGGCGCCCCGGGATGAGGTGGTGGCGGGAGGCCAGCTCGCCGAGGGTGACGGGGCCCGGCTCCAGCGCGTCCAGCAGGCCGAGCTGGAGGGAGGTCTCCACCACGTCCACGGCGCGCACGCCGTTGAAGAGCAGGTGCAGCAGCGCGCGCGGGGAGGGCGGGGCGGGAGACGGGGGCGGACTGTCCGCGGTCATGGCTTCTCCATCACGCGAGGTGCCGTTCACATGCGAAGCGCCGTTCACATGCGAGATGTCGTTCGCATGCGAGATGCCGTTCGCATGCGAGGTGCCGTTCGCATGCGAGGTGCCGTTCGCATGCGAGGCGCCGCTTACATGCGAGGTGTCGTTCGCATGCACGGCGCGGTTTTCATGCGAGGCGCCGTCCTCCTGCACGGCGCTTCCCGCATGCGCGGCGTCTTCACCGCTCCGCGGGAGGGAACGAGGCCCCGGCGTGCGCCGGGCACCCCGCGGCACGGGCCGCCGCCGCGTAGGCCCCGGGCCCCGCGTGCATGCAGCCGTCGCGGAGCGCGCCCGGGGCGATGCCGCCCTCGCGCTTCCACGAGGACGTCAGCTCCACTCGCACGTCCCACAGCTGGCGGAACAGCGGCAGCGTCATCCGCCCCGCGAGCACCTGCGAGGGCAGCCCGTCCAGCGCCTTCACCGAGCGGTCCACGCCAATGGTGCGGCGCACCAGCTGGAAGTGCGCGTACAGCCAGTTCTGGAACGCCTCGTCCACATCCATCAGCTGTTCGCACAGCCGCTTGAGGTCGTCCGGCCCACCGGCCGTGTAGACGGCCTTCAGCGCCACCCCGCGCAGCGCCAGCAGTCGCTCCAGCGCCGCCTCCAGCCCACCCGCCGCATGCCGGAGCATGTTGTAGCCAGGAGACTCCTGGCCGCTGCCGTTGCCCAGGCTGCGCCGGATGACCTGGTACGTGTCCGGCGTCATCGTCTCCAGCACGGCCATCTCGGAAACCATCGAGCGCAGCACGCGCTGGATGCGCTCCAGCCGCGCCGAGGCCGCCCACAGCTTCCCCGCGTCCAGCTCCGCCACCACCTCCACCGCCTCGCGCGAGGCCAGCTTCAGCCACAGCTCCTGTGCCTGGTGCACCACCTGGAACAGCAGCTCGTCGTGCGTGACGCGCTCTCCCTCCCCCGCCTGCAGGGACAGCAACACCGGAGTCTTGAGGTACACCTCGTAGTCCAGCTCGCCCCGCCCCACCCATTTCTTCAGCAGGGGGTTGAAGAGAGGCTCCGAGAGTTCAAGGCGCAACTTTTCAGCAGGACTGTAATCAGAGGCCGTGTTCATGGGCCCTCCGGAGGGGGACTTCGGAAGGTGCTGCTTATACCTCCGAGCCGGTAGGGGACTCGGAATGTCTACGGCTGAACTGAAGTCTCAGGTGACCGGGGCCGGGTTGGGGGTGGGGGGCCGGGGCTTGAGGCGGAAGGCGCGGAGGCGCTGGGCAAGCTCCTCGCCCTGGACGCTCTTGGAGATGTAGCCGTCGGCACCCGAGGCGAGCGCGAGCGAGCGGAGCTTGGACTCGTCCGAGGCCGAGTAGAGGATGAACTTCGTCTTCGCGGACGCGTACTGGCGGGCCAGGTTGACGACCTTGTCGCCCTTGAGCGCGGGGAAGTTCACGTCGATGAGGACGAAGTCCGGCTCCACGGAGCGCACGAGGTTGGAGACGCCCAGCGCCGAGGTGTGCGTCAGCACCTCGAACCCGTAGGAGCTCAGCGAGCGCTGTACGAGGTCGAGCAGGTCCGGGTCATCGTCCACCACCAGGACGCGTGCTTTTTCTTCAGCCATTGTTTCTCCCTAGATGCTTGCGAATCATCTCGAGCAACTGGTCACGATCGAGGGGTTTCGTGAGGTACGCGGTGCAGCCGGCCGCGTGTGCCTTGTCCTGGTACTCGCGTCCCGCGTGCGCCGTGACGGCGATGACGGGGACGTTGGCCGCGGACGGTAGCGCGCGCAGGCGGCGCGTGACTTCCCAGCCGTCCAGTCGCGGCAGGGAGAGGTCCATCAGGATGAGGTCCGGGCTGTCGCGGGTGGCCCGCTCCAGGCCGTGCTCGCCGTCCTCGGCCTCGATGACCTCGAACAAGCCGCCGAGGTAGCGCCGGACGATGTCCCGGTTCTGCGCGCTGTCCTCCACGTAGAGGATGCGCGGCAGCTTGCCGGCGGTGGCGGCGCGCTGGGACAGCAGGAGGCCCTTGGCCTGGGCGATGACGTCCTCCAGCGCGTGGCCGCCCTTCTTCACGAAGCCGGCGAAGCCGTCGCGCAGCAGCGCTTCCTCCTCGGAGGACAGCGTCTTGCCGGTGAGGACGACGACGGGCACCTGGAGCTTCTCCGCGCGCAGCCGGCGCAGCACCTCGAAGCCGTCCAGGTTGGGCATCATCAAGTCGAGCACGACGAGGGCTGGCGGCGAGACGCGCGCCTTGAGCAGGGCGTCCTCGCCGCTGCGGGCCTCGGCGGTGGAGAAGCCGGCGCGGCGCAGGTTGCGGCTGACCAGCTCGCGGGTGGCGGAGTCGTCGTCCACCACCAGCACCTCGCCCGCGTGGGCGGAGGAGCCCGCCGTCTGGCCAAGGCTGCGCTGCACCACCTCCACCAGCCGCTCGGGCTCCACCGGCTTGACGAGGTACTCGCACGCGCCCAGCGAGAAGCCGCGCGCCCGCTGCTCCTCCACGGAGATGAGGATGACGGGGATGCCGGACAGCGAGGGCTCGCCCTTGAGCTGGCTGAGCACGGACCAGCCGTCCAGCTTGGGCAGGTGGATGTCCAGGAGGATGGCCTGCGGCTTGAGCTCGCGGGCACGCTTGAGGGCGGCGATGCCGTCCTCGGCGCCCACCACCTTGAAGCCCGCAGGCTCCAACTGCCCCGCCACCAGTTGCTGCATCAGCGGGTCGTCGTCCACCACCAGCACGGTGCTGCCCGGCTGGGCCATGGCGCCCAGGTGCTGGGCCACCTCGTACACGGGCACCGCGCGCTCGGACGGGTGGGTCGCCGAGGCGATGCCGGCCGGCGCCTCCAACTGGTTGGGCAGGCGCACGGTGAAGGTGGAGCCGCGGCCCAGGGTGGACGTCACGGACACGGTGCCGCCCAGCACGCGCGACAGCTCCCGCACAATCGCCAGGCCCAGGCCGGTGCCGCCCACCTTGCGCGTGGTGGAGCCGTCCACCTGGCGGAACTTCTCGAAGATGAAGGGGAGCTGGTCGGCGGGGATGCCGACGCCGGTGTCCTCCACCGTCATCACCACCTCGTCGCCGGCGGGCACCAGGTTGAGGGCCACCTCACCCGAGTCGGTGAACTTGGCGGCGTTGCTCAGGAGGTTGAGCATGATCTGCCGCAGCTTCAGCGCGTCCGAGCGGAGCAGGCGCGCCTCGGGGTCGATGTTCGTGGAGAGGGTGACGTCCTTGCCCTTGAGGTACTCCTTCACCGTGGCCATGCACTCGTCGGCCAGCTCCTGCACGTCCACCTGCTCGGTCACGACTTCCACGCGGCCGGCTTCAATCTTGGACAGGTCCAGGATGTCGTTGATGAGCGCCAGCAGCGTCTTGGCGTTCGTCTTGACGACGTTGAGGTCCCTGCGGCCGTGGGCGGTGAGGCGGCTGCCCTCCTCGCGCATCAGGAGGTCGCAGTAGCCGATGATGCCGTTGAGGGGCGTGCGGATTTCGTGGCTGAAGTTGGCCAGGAACTCGCTCTTGAGGCGGGCGGCGGCCTCGGCCTCGCGGGCGCGCTCCTCCTCGTTGCGCTTGGCGATGGCCAGCTCCTGGGCCAGCCGGTCCAGGTCCTCGTTCTGCTGGCGGATGATTTCCATCTGCAGCGCGCGCTGCTGGTAGGACGCCAGCGAGCGCGCGGACACGGCGCGCGTGCGCTTGATTTCCTCCAGGCTGGCGGCGAGCTGCTTGTTGGCGGCCAGCAGCTCCGCCTGCGACGCGCGCAGCATCTCCTCGCGCTGCTTGCGCTCGGAGATGTCCTCGGTGACGCCGAGCACGAAGCGGGCCTCGCCGTGCTCGTCCATCAGCGGAATCTTGCGCGTGCCGAAGATGCGGTCCACGCCGTCGGCCCGGGCCACCTCCTCGAAGGACTTCATCTGCTTGGTGGTGAGGATTTCGGTGTCGATGGCGACGAAGGAGTCCGCCTGCTCCTTCGGGAAGTAGTCGTGGTCCAGCTTCCCGAGCAGCCACTGCTTGGTGACGCGGAAGATGTCCGCGAAGGTTTTATTGGCCACCACCAACCGGCGCGTCTCCGCGTCCTTCACGAAGAGGACGAAGGGGAGCGAGTCGATGATGTTTTCCATCAGGTAGTTGGTGCGCTGCAGGTCCTCCGCCGTCTTGCTGTGACGGAGGCGGTCCGCCGTCATCCGCAGCTCGCGGCGCACCACCGGGGCCAGCCGGCTGAAGCGGTCCTCGGTGACGTAGTCGAGCGCGCCGGCGCGCACGCTCGCCTCCAGCGTGTCCTCGCTCCAGTCGCGCGAGAGCACCACGAAGGGCAGCTCCTTGCCGTACTTGCGCCAGAGCGCCTGCACCTCGGCGAAGCCCAGGCCCGGCAGCTCGGAGCCACAGAGGGCGAGCGACCAGGTCTTCGACAGCGCAGCCTCCACCCCGGCCGCGGTGGTCGCTCGCTCGGTCTTCACGGACACGCCCGCACTGGCGAGCGCCGCCTCCACCTGCTGGCACTCGCGCTCGCTCGCCACCAGCAGGACGGAGGCGTTGTCCGAAGTGTCGGAGTTCTGCATGGCTCTAGTTCGCCCCAAACACCAGCGTGGTCAGCGTGGTGTTGATGTGGAAGCCCGAGTAGATCTCGAAGTGCACGTTCATCCCAGCGGCGGTGGGTGCGGCTCGGAGAGTCTCGGCGAGCTGAGACACGCTGTTGGTGGCGCTCGCGTACCACATGCGCCCACCACAGTGGAACAGGAGAGCGGCCTGGGGGTTCTGTACCCGGCGGGGCAGCTCCTCGGTGAAGAAGGCGCGCGTCATGCCGGCCATGTCGCCCATCTTCATCAGCTCCAGCTCGGTGCCCTCCTCCAGGAGGTTGGCGAAGAGGATGGAGCCGTCGTCCAGGGGCTTCCAGGCGCTGCGGATGAAGTACTCGCGGCCCACGCGCAGGGCGGTGGGGCGCACCGCGAAGCCCTGCGGGGTGCCGAACTCGAGCTGGCGGATGTCCTCCACGCCGAGCAGCTCCGCGTAGCGCTTCGCGGCCGGCTGGCCGTCGATTTCGAGCGCGCGGGTGTGGCTCTCGTCCACCTTGGTAATCGTGAGCTTCTCGCCGGTGGGCACGTACCAGTGCGAGCGCAGCGCGGCCCAGGGAGCATTCGTCTTGAAGAGGGCCACCAGCACCGCGTCGCCGGCCACCTCGCCATCCACGTGGATGAGGGCGGACTGCTTCGCCGGGTCGCGGTTGTCGTCGCTGGCGCCGCCGCCGACGAGCACCAGCGTCTGGCTCTTCTCCAGGATGCCCAGCAGCAGCTCTTCCTTCTTGTAGCGGAAGCCATCGTCGATGACGAGGCCGACGTACCTGCGCGGGTCCAGGTCCTGCTGGCGCACGCCCAGGTCGTCACAGGCGCGTTTGATGGCGGCCGCGCCCGCGCCGATGGCGTCCACGGACAGGCCGCTGCCCAGGCCCAGGCCCACCTCGAAGTCACCGGACAGCGCGGACAACACCACGCTGCCCTCGTGGATGCCGGTGTTGTCCAGCTCGCCCGCGGTGGTGGCGCCGACGAGGCGCGTGCCCTTCGGCAGCCGCTCTCTCACCGCGCGGTTGAGGGCCTGCTGGTCGCGCTCGCGCGAGGCGAACATCGTCACCAGCCGGGGGTGCGTGCCCCCCAGCTGGCTGAGGAGGTCCTCCGCGGCGGCACCCGGCTCTTTCAACGTGGTGCGGGCCGTGTGCATCTTGACTTGAGCCATGGGGGACCTCCGGGTTGTTACGGGTGGCGGCTAGAGGCCGCTGCCCGGGTGCTGAGTATGACAGGCCCCGGTGCACTGCTGGAACGACTCCTGCCCGCCACCTACATACATGCTCTCGATGGGTCCGAACTGCGCCACGTGGGTTTCCGGGTAGGACTTGTGGCAGGACAGGCAGGCGGCCTTGCTGGTGCGCTGGATGCTCGCCTTCGTCAGGTGGCACGAGGAGCACTTCTCCAGGGGGGCGTCGAAGCGGTTGGAGCGCGAGTGGATGAAGTGGGTCCGCACGAAGATGGGGCCCTCCAGCTCGAACTCCAGGGGGGCGTGGCAGCCGGAGCAGGCGGCGCGGTTGTCATTGGCGTGCAGCACCTGGCTCAGCTCGCCACCCTGGCTGTGGCAGGTGTTGCACGGGCCGGTGGGGAGGGTGGCCTGGGTGCGCTGCTTCGTGCCCACCTGGATTTCCATCGTCGTGGAGCCGGGCAGGTCCTCCCCCAGGTACACGCGGCGGCCCTTGGCCGTCACCAGGTAGGTGCCGGGGGCGGCGTTCGAGGGGATGGTGAACGTCCAGGTGTCCGTGTTGATTTGATTCCAGAGGTTCGGGTCGATGAAGGCGCCGCCGAACAGGACGTTGGCGAAGGGGAACGTCGTGAACTGGGAGTAGACGCCGTCGCGCTGCGGGAGGCCCACCACCTGCGCGTCGATGTCCGGGTCGAGGAACGCGCCGAGCCCGACGATGGAGCGGATGGGCTGGATGTTCTGCGCGGGACCGATGACCTGCGCCATCAACATGCGCTCGCGGTGCTTGCGGCGGTAGTACGTCGTCGTCGCGTCGAAGAAGGCCCGGTAGTACTGGAGGCCGGACTCGGTGCCGTCCGGTGCCACCTCGTTGTAGGGCGGCAGCACGCCCTTGGGGTGCAGGCGCTTGCCCGCCCCGTCCCGCAGGGTGAGCTGGAAGGTGATGTCACTGCCCGGCGCATAGGTTCCGTTCGGCCGCGGCGGGGTGAGGGCCGCGAGCTCCACCTTGAAACCGTAGGAGTACTCGGGGTTCTTCACCTGCTCGACGGGGAGTTCGTAGGGCGCGAACGGGCGCAGGCTCCAGCGCAGGCGCAGGGCGCGGGTGTTCGGCTGGAAGGTGAGCGTGTGCGCCCTGGCGTGGTCATACGCGTTGCGCAGCTCGACGAGCGCCTCCTCTTCGAACGACGTGGAGCCCGAGCAGTCCGTCCTGGTGGCGCAGCCCGTGGCCGTCTGGATGGCGCGGAAGCGGCGGACGAAGAAGTCGTCGCTCTCCGTGCGGCGCGTGTACTCGCTGCCCGCATTCACGAGCACCGGCGCGCCGGTGAGGCGGCCGTGCTGGTCCACCGGCTCCACCGTGAAGAAGCTGGGCACGTCCATCCAGGCGGCGCCCCGGTAGAAACGGCGGCGGGTGAAGGGCGCGCCCAGGCCCGTGGACTCCTGGTCCGCCACGCGCACGCCCGTCCAACCCAGGCCCGCGAAGTCGCTGTCGGTGCGCAGGGACTTGAGGCCCTCGTCCGTGGTGGCCTGCACCACGGCGCGGATGTCGATCTGGTTGATGTAGAAGGTGCCGCCCGCGCGCACGCGCACCAGCTTGCCCTCGCCGTTGTTCACTTCCAGGGCGAGCGCCACCGGCTTGATGGCGCCGGACCGCTCCGCGTCCGACTCCGTCACCGCCTGCCCCTGCGCCTCCAACCCGACGTCGCTTCCGAGATCGCCTGAAACGTCCGGACCGCCGCAGGCGAGCATCAGGCTCGCGAGGGATGCGAGGAGGGTTGCGCGGCAGGTCGCCAGGACGGAGGGCATGCGCGAAGCACACGGCTCGCGGCTCGCCCGGGGGGCTCCAAGACCACCCATGGTGAATCTCCTCGTACGTTGATTGAAGGCGCCTTCATGGCGCCCCCGGCCAGCGGACCCTGTGGCCCGTCGCCCGAAGGGCGGTGAGGGCGGGGTCTCTCCCGTTTCCGGGTTTCCCCGGTTCGAGCCTTTTTAGCCGTACGAAGAATATCTGCAATGAACAGAGCGATTCAACTTAGGGGCGAAAGATCCACTGTAATCCAAACCATTAGTGTTGCCGGGTGGATAGGCGTGCGACCGAGCGTGAAGTCGGGCTCCAAAGTCACGCTCGGGCTTCAGTGGGCAGGCAGGCCTCGGTGCACGGCGTCCGAGGCAGCTCAACCGTGAATTCCGCGCCCTCCCCGGTGCGGCTCTGCACGTGGATGGAGCCACCGTGGGCCTCCACCAGTTGGCGGACGATGTAGAGGCCCAGGCCGGTGCCGGCGTGGTGGCCTCCGTCGTGGACGCGTTGGAAGCGGCGGAAGAGGCGCTGCTGGGCCTCGGTGGAGATGCCGATGCCGGCGTCCTTCACTGTGAAGCGGGCATGGTCGCTGTCGGCGTGGACGCGCACCTCCACGGGTTGGCCCCGGCCGAACTTGAGGGCGTTGCTGACGAGGTTGGTGACGACGCGGTCCAGTCGCTGCCTGTCCCAGAGGCCGGTGGCGTCTTCGTCCACGCGCAGGGTGAGGGAGCAGCCGGCGGCGGTGGCCTGGTCGCCGTGGCGCTCCACCACCTCGCGCACCAGCTTCGCCAGGTCGAGCTCCTCGGTGTCCAGCACCATCTGGCCGGCGGACAGGCGCGACAGGTCCAGGAGGTTGTGCACCAGCCGGCCCAGGCGCCGCGTCTCCATCTCCGCCCCGGCCAGCCCGTCGCGCATGCGCGGGTCATGCGAGTTGGCGCCCTCCAGCATGCGCAGCCGCCGCAGCCGGAGCTGGAGCGAGCTGAGCGGGTTGCCCAAATCGTGCGCGGCCACGCCGATGAGCTCGAGCGCGTCCTTCGCCTCGGCCAGCAGGCGCGCGTTGTCCAGCGCGAGCGCGGCGCGCGCGGCCAGCTCCTCCATGAAGGCGCGGTCCACCTCGCCGAAGCGGCGGAGCGGGCCGGTGGACATGAGGCACAGCGCGCCCAGCACGCGCGTGCCCACGGCCAGCGGCACGGTGAGGGCGGACGTCACGCCCAGCGTGCGCAGCAGCTCGCCGTACGCGGTGCCGGCCAGCGCCTGCGACGTGCGCGCCGCGTCCAACTCGGGCAGCAGCTCGCCGCGGCCGGTGCGCACCACGCGCGAGGGACCCACCTCGCCGTCATCCGGGCAGCGCAGGAGCGGCTCCCAGATGCGGCCGGCGGCCTCCATGTCCGCGCACGCCACGGCCTGCGGCCGCACGGTGCCGTCCTCACCGGGGACGAAGAGGATGCAGGCGTCCGCCACTTCGGGCACGCACAGGCGCGTGAGGGCCTCGCCCACCTCGCGTGCGCCGGACAGCGGCTGGAGGACGCGGCCGGCCTCGGCGAAGAGGGACTGGGCGCGCTCCATGCGGCGGCGCTCGGTGATGTCGCGCGTCACCTGCGCGAAGCCGCGCAGCCGGCCACGGCCGTCGTGCAGCCCGGTGAGCAGCGTCTCCGCCCAGAAGCGCGTGCCGTCGCGGCGCACGCGCCAGCCCTCGGCCAGCAGGCGCCCCTCGCGCGCGGCGCGCTCCTGGTGCGCGCGGGGCACACCCGCGGCGACCTCGTCCTCCGGGTAGAGCCGGTCCGCCTCGCGGCCGATGACGTCCGCCTCCGACCAGCCGCTCAGCCGCGCCGCGCCGGCGCTCCACGCGGTGACGCGGCCGGCCCTGTCGAGGAAGCACAGCGCGTAGTCCGTCACGCCGTCCATGAGGAGCTGCAGGCGCTGCTCGCTGTGCTCGTGCCGCGCATGGAGCGGCGCCAGGGAGCGGTGGAGCACGAAGCCCAGCGCGCCCACTCCGGCCAGTCCCACCAGCCCCGCCACCAGCGCCTGGGGCAGCGCGCCGGGCGTGGCCTCCTGGGTGATGAGGTGTCCGTAGACTGCTGACAGCAGCGTCCCGAGGAGCAGCACCCCGGCCAGCAGGCATGCGGACAGACCTGCCCCTACTCGCTGAGCAAACGTCCAACGGCGCATCATTTGGCACTCCCCCCCAGCCGCTCCGGGAAACCCCGTACGGCAGGCAAGGTCAGCATCACCGATGTGAAGCACTGAAAACATCACCCCATTGGACGGGGCGGATCCGACCCGTGAGCTTTGTGATCAGCCCGGGGCGGCACCCCTGGATGCTCGCGAGGCGCCGTCGACGGAATGGCCTTCGTGATGCCAGGGGGTTATGAGGCGAACCCCCCATTTCAGGGGGCCCTGCGTCCAAGCCCATGTCCCTCGTCGAAGGTTCCAAGGTCCGCTACCTCCCGCAGCCCGAATGGGGTGTGGGACACCTGATGTCTTTTCAGGAGGAGGGCGCCAAGGCGCTCGTCTCCTTCCCGGCCCGGGAGGATGCGCCGGTGCTGGTGTCCACCAAGGGCGGCGCGCTGGTCCAGTACGCGCTGCCGCCGGGCGAGCCGGTGCTGACGTACAAGGGACGGCTGGCCCTGGTCATCCGCGAGGAGCCGGGCGCGCGCGGCCTGCGCCGCTACGTGCTGCGCTACGCGGATGACGGCGAGGAGGACGAGCTCCCCGAGTCCGAGGTGCGCGCGCTGCCGCCGCGCTCGGATCTCCTGTCCACGCTGCGCGAGGGGCGGGTGGGCGACTCGAAGGCCTTCATGCTGCGCAAGCAGGCGCTGGTGCTGGACGACGAGCGCCGCTGCGACGCGCTGGGCGCGCTGCTGGCCAGCCGCATCATGGTGAAGCCGCACCAGGTGGGCGTGGTGCAGCGCGTGCTGTCCGCGCGCCGGCCCCGCTTCGTGCTGGCGGACGAGGTGGGCCTGGGCAAGACGATTGAGGCGGGCATGGTGTTCAGCGCGCTGCGGCTGTCGGGCCTGGCGCGCCGCTGCCTCGTGGTGGCGCCCAGCCACCTCACCGTGCAGTGGCTGGTGGAGCTGTTCCACAAGTTCAACCAGCTCTTCACGCTGATGGACTCGGACCGCTACGAGCAGTCCCTCAAGGAGGCGCCCGGCGTCTCCCCCTGGGCGCGCTTCCCGCTGGTGGTGACGAGCCTGGAGTTGCTGTCGCGCAGCGCCGAGCACCGCCGCGAGCTGGCCGGCGAGGACGCCTTCTGGGACCTGGTCATCGTCGACGAGGCGCACCACCTCAAGGGCGAGAAGGCCTTCGAGTCGGCGAAGGTGCTCGCCGGCAACTCGTGGGGCCTGCTGCTGCTCACCGCCACGCCCATGCAGTTGGATCCGGCGGAGTACCACGGGCTGCTCACGCTCATCGACGCGGGGACCGCGCCCACGGTGGCGGGCTTCGAGGAGCGGCTCAAGCGCCAGGAGGAGCTGTCCTCCGCGGTGCGCGCGCTGATGGAGGGCGGCAAGCCCTCCACCGCCGTGCAGGCGCTGGCGAAGCGCTTCCCCGAGGACGCGAAGCTCGCGGCGCTGAAGGACCGGGACGCGCTGCTCCAGCACCTCGCGGAGACGTACAGCCTGAGCGACAGGCTGGTGCGCAACCGCCGCGCGGTGGTGGGCGGCTTCTCCACGCGCCGGCTGCACCGGCACCCGGTGGAGCTGCCCGCCGAGGAGCTCAAGGTGCGTGACGCCGCGCTGGCGACGCTGGCCGAGGGCTCGCTGCGCGGCGCGCCGCTGGGCAACGTGCTGCGCCGGCTGGAGTCCAGCCCCGCCGCCTTCGCGGGCGCGGTGAAGGCCAATCCCGTCTTCAAGGGCAGGGCGGACGCGCTGCGGCTGCCCACGCGCGACGCGAAATTCACCGCGTTCCTCGGCGTGCTGCGCGGCATCTGGAAGACGGAGCCGGCGGCGAAGGTGCTCGTCTTCACGGAGAGCCGCGACACGCTGGACGCGCTCCAGTCCGAGCTGGGCCGCGAGGGCGTGGAGGCGCTGGGCTACCACGGTGAGCTACCGCTGGTGGAGCGCGACAGGCAGGTGGCGCGCTTCAGGGATCCGGAGGGCCCCAAGGTGCTGCTGTGCACGGAGGTGGGCGGCGAGGGCCGCAACTTCCAGTTCGCGCACCACCTGGTGCACTACGATTTGCCCTGGAGCCCGGCCACGGTGGAGCAGCGCATCGGCCGCCTGGACCGCATCGGCCAGACGCACCCGGTGGAGATCCACGTCTTCGACCCGGCGGGCACGCTGGCGTCGGACGTGCTGATGCTGCTGGCGGATGCCGTGGGCGTCTTCGGCGAGACGGTGGGCGGCCTGGACGCGGTGCTGGAAGAGGTGGAGGACCGGCTCGCGGAATTGGCGCTGCTGCCGCGCGAGGCGCGCGTGGCGTACGCCCAGGAGTTGAAGGCGAAGGTGGAGGCCGCGCGCGCGCAGGTGAAGCGCGCGTATGACCCGTTGCTGGACGTGCGCAGCTTCGACAAGCCGGCGGTGGAGCGGCTGGTGAAGCGCGCCCAGGAGCGCATGGGCATCGAGGCCGACGAGGACGAGGGTGAGGACGGCGAGGCCCCGAGCGTCGAGGACGGCCTGTGGGGCGTGGCGAGAGACCTCGACGAGCGCCTGGAGGAGAGCGTCACCGAGCTGGCGCGCCGCGTGGGCATCGGCGTGGACGTGGACGAGCAGGTGGAGGCGTTCCAGGTGGCCTTCCAGTTCGGCCACGCGCTGAAGGTGGACGGGCTGCCGGGCATCGACGTGATGGAGGACCGGACGCTGCTGGGCACCTTCTGGCGCGACACGGCGGTGGAGGCGGAGGAATTGGAATACTTCGCCACCGGCCACTCGCTGGTGGAGGCCCTCTTCGGCTTCCTGCGCGACGGCCCCTACGGGCGCAGCGGGTTCCGCTTCATCGAGAAGCGCGGGCCGATGAAGGCGCGCGGGCTGGAGGTGCTGTACCACGTGCAGCTCCCGGAGCCGGAGGACACCTCCCCGGGCGCGCGCGTGCCCAGCCGCCAACTGGCGCGCTTCCTGGAGCGCACGCTGCTGCACGTGGCGGTGGTGGAGGGCGCCAGCGGCCCGAAGGCGGACACCACCGTGTTGCCCGCACTGGAGACCGACGGCCGCGCGCTCAAGGGCGACGAGGTGAATCGCGCCTTCCCGGGCTTCGGCCCCTTCGTGGACGCGGCCGTGCCGGTGGCGCAGAAGGCCGCGGAGGCGGACCTGGCGAAGCTGGCCACCCGCGCGCGCAAGGCCATTGAAGCCGAGCGCGACGCGGCGGCCGAGCGCCTGCGCCTCTCCCTGGCCCACCAGGGCCTGAAGGCCGACGCGGTGGAGGCGCAACTGGACGCCGAGCGCACCCACTACGAGCGGCTGCTCAAGGCGCTGGCGGGCGCGCGAGTCATTCTCGACTCCGCTTGCGGCTTCGTCATCAATCGCTGACGCTCGGGGCAGGCGCTGCACCGGCTGGCTCGGGCCGGACGGTGCAACGTCCGCCCCTCAACGGCCGGGGTCCCCCTCCCCGGCCGTGCACAGTCCGGCTGCACCTGCAACAGTCGTGCTGTGCGTCAATGTGCGAGCCCCGTCCATTTGACCGATTCCTCAATCAACCAGAAAAGAGGAATCCGGTAATAGCCATGGCACACCGGGGCACCGTAGGGACACGACAGTCGGGACAGGCGGCGGTGGAGGCCGCGCTGACGCTGCCGTTGGTGGTGTTCCTGGTGCTGGGGACGCTGCAGCTGTTCCTGATGCTGCAGGCGCGCATCCTCGCGCAGGTGGCGGTGTACCGGGCGGTGCGCGCGGGCAGCCTCAACCACGGCAACTGCCTGCCGATGACGCACGCGGCGCTGGTGACGATGCTGCCCACGGTGGCGCGCACGGACACCGCGGAGCGGCTCGCGGACGCCTTCTCGCCCCGGCGCCACAACCACTTCTGGGTGCGCGGCTCCACCGGCGAGCGCTTCAACGAGCCGATGATTGAAATCGTCCGCGAGTCGCCGGACGCCGGCTGGGTGCAGGGGCTGGTGGGCGACGAGGACCTGATGTTCGACCAGCCCACCAACAACGCCCGTGAGTTGGGGCGGCGCACGTTGGAGATACGGATGGTGGCCTGGTACTACATGCGCATTCCCTTCGCGAACTGGGTGATGAGCCGGATGTTCCTGGCCCACTTCCAGCTCCAGCGCTACACGGCCACCAACCCGCTGATGCCCACGCAGAAGCGCGCGGCCTGGTACGGCGAGACGGACGAGACGATTGGGCGCGACAGGTGGCCGGGCGGAGACCTGGGCGCCCGCATGGTGCGCTGGAGCAACGACGGGCACTTCCTCTTCCCCATCCAGGTCAATGCGGCCATGCGGATGATGACGCCCGTGATGTCCGAGTACTTCCAGGGAGGCCCCGCTTGCGCCCTTCACGGTTCATGACCCGCGCGCGGCGGGGACAGGCGCTGGTGCTCTTCGCACTGACGCTGCTGCTCCTCGCGGTGCTGGTGCTGATGACGCTGGGCTTCGGCATGCGCGCGAAGGAGCGCGTGGAAATCCAGATGGCGGCGGACGCGGCGGCCTACAGCCAGGCGGTGGCCACGGCGCGGACGTTCAATGCGATTTCGGTGATGAACCGCGCGCAGGTGGCCCACATGGTGGCCATGGCCGGCACGCAGGCGCTCATCAGCCACAGCAGCCAGGACTACGCCGCGCACAACGTGGTGTGCCCGGGTGAAATCCTGCCCAGCGACTGGTTCACCGCGGACGAGGCGGCGGCCTCCCAGGTGCTGAGCCTGCAGGGGCAGGCGGGCAACATGTACCGGGGCGGCATGGCCCTCTACATCAAGCTGCTGGGCGACCACATCGCGGGCCAGGAGCTCGCGAAGCGGGTCGCCGAGGCGGTCAACCCCGAGCTGGAGGCGCCGCCGGCGGGCGCGGAGAAGAGCTTCTCCGAGCTCAACGGCAACAATGCGATTCGCACGCGCGACGACGTCATCAACGCGATGCTGTCGGGCACCAACAACTGCGGCGTCGGGGACGGCGCGGTGTGCCCGTCCGGCGGCAGCAAGGCCGCGCTCAACGCCACCATGGGCAGCATGGGCTGGACGTGGGTGCACAACCGTCCGGGAGGCGGCGCGGCTTTCGGTACCGGTGGTGCGGCGGTGTCCACCGGCTTCAAGCACTACAACTCCTCGGCGCAGATGGACTCGTCCCGGTATGACACCGTCTCCGGGCGCAACTCGAATGCGCATGACCATGGGCGCACCGTGACGCCCGCGCTCTGTCCCACGCCGCCCCCCGTGCTGCCCGTCGCGAACGACGCATGGGTGATGTCCGACGAGCGGCAGACACACGAGGACCAGCACGTGTACGGCGCCCGCGCGCCCCCGGGCCAGGCGCCTGAAAATGCCAACCCCGTCTGGGAGATGCACACGCTGGGCGAGTGCGTCGTCTGCCCGGGCATCTGGCCGTTCTCGATGAGCTACAACACGGCCGAGCTGCAGCGGGGAGCGGCCAACCAGTACGGCCAGCCCAAGCTGTACGCGATGCTCTACCGGGACTACGCCAGCCCCCGGCGGCGGGCGCACCCGGACCCGTGGAACCTCTTCTTCCGCTTCCGCTTCACGGAGGACAGCGACGCGGAGTTCGACAACGCCAGCCCGCTGGGCCGCGTCGGCCCCACCGGGCGCGAGGACGTGCACCGCAACCAGGTGGCCCTGTCCGCCGGCCTTGTCTACTACCACCGGCCCCGCCCCGCGGCGGTGGGGGGCGGCTGGAACGAGCCTCCCAACTTCCTCAACCCCTTCTGGCGCGCGACGCTGGCGAGCCCCGAGGGCTCCGTCGACGACCGGCCCGCGGACAGCCTGGGGGGGGCGGGCTTCACCGGCCACGCGCGGGCGCTGCGCCGGCTGGTGGGCGAGGGCTACCGGGGCGGTGGCCCGGGCGGGAGGGGGTACTGACATGCGCTCGCGCCATGCACGCGGACAGGCACTGGTGGAGACGGCGCTGGCGTTGATGGTGTTCGTCACCATCCTCGTCTTCGGCATCTACTTCGCGGAGGTGGGGGCGCTGACGCTGAAGGTGCAGGAGGCCGCCAACTTCGCGATGTGGGACGCCACCGGACGCGTGATGCACAACCCGGCGGGAGGCGACTGGGGCCATCGCGGCGTGGTGGCGGACGCAGAGGCCGAGGCCACCGCGCGCTACGTGGACTTCGACGGGCGCGAGCGGATGGGTGGCACGGGCATGCCGATTCAACAGGCGATTGCGCGGGCGCAGGCCATCCAGGTCGACTGCAGGCCGGCCCTGGCCGGGCGCGTGGAGGGCCTTCCTCCGAGCGCGGCGGAGGTGTCACCCGGAGTCTCCCCCCTGGGCGATGCGATGAGCGTGGGCACGGAGGGCATGTCGTGCACGGCGTCCTCGCGGATGCGGGGCTCTCGCGTGGGCCGGTTCATGGAGGAGCGCTTCCAGGAGGCGCACCGCCGCGCGGCCACGGTCTTCACCGTGTGCGCGGCGGGGCGCGCGAACAATGGCAGGTGCCCGGGGCGCTTCACGATGCTGTTGGATGACTGGGGACTGTCGGGCGTGGCGGAGGGGCGCTCGTGCCCGCTGAGCATCGACAGCGGGGCGGAGTGCGCCAACGTGGACTACTACCGGTGGACGGAGCGCATCTACCGGGCCAACGGCGGTGGTGGTGGCGCGGGGTCCGCGCTCGCGGGGCTGGTGGGGGCGGAGTCCGTGAATGAGGACCAGTTCTTCATGAGCTTCCGGGGCGCGGAGGCCGACTACGAGGAGAACCTCGGCTCCACGCACGCGGGAGGACAGGCGCGCTGGGAGACGACGCCGTTCCAGGCGCCGAACGTGCCCAGTTACAACGCCGGCCGGGGGAACCACTGGCTCGGGATGCCCCGGTGAGGCGGGTTGCTGTCGTGCTGTGTGGAGCGTGGCTCCTCGGCGCGGCGCCCCCGGCTCGCGGCGGTGCGGCGGAAGGAACGTTCATTCCGGGCAGGGCGTCCTCGGGCCCGGCGGCGCCGGCACGCCCGGCGGCAGGCACTCTGGCTCAAGGCGCGGCGGCGTCGGGCGCGTCGTCCACGGACCGGAGGGTGCAGCCTCCACCTCCCGAGAACGCCGGTGCGCCGCGCTTCGCATGGCCCCGGTTCCAGGTGCTGGAGTACGTCGAATCGAGCGAAATCATCGAGGCCGCTGGCATCCCGGTCGCCCTGCGCGCGGTGCGCGTGAAGGAGCGGCTGCCCGAAGTGGTGCAGCGCCTGGCGGACGCGTTCCACGAGGGCGGGCTCCACGTTCCACCGGGCCCCGAGCAGCCCCAGCTCGCCAGCGGCGCGGTGATGCTCACCGCCGTGGATATGCGCCGGCGGATTACGTACACCGCCATCCTCCAGCCACAGCCGGACGGAACCACCGTGCTCTACCTCGGTGAGGCCAACCACATGCTGCGTCGCGAGCCCGTCGCCGCGGGGGACTTCGCGCCCCTGCCGCCCGGCGCGAGCCAGGTGCTGCGCGTGGGCAGCGAGAGCTCACGGACGATGGCCTTCCACGTCCCCCTGTCCGGCGCGGACGTGGACGCCTTCTACGCGCGCGCCCTGGCCCAGCACGGCTGGCAGCGTGTCGAGGATGAGTCGGGCATCTTCACGCGCTCCGGCGAGGAGCTGCGCGTGGTGCACGAGCCCGGCGCGGGAGGACTGCGCGCGGTGGTGCTCGTGTACCGGCGGGGAGTGGCCGCCGTCTCGACGCCCGCGACGCCCTGAGCTTCAGGCGCGCAGCTTCTCGCGCAGCACCTTGGCGCGGCCCTGCATGTCGGGGTCCATGCTGGTCAGCTCCACGGACTTCAGGCGCTGATCCAGGCTCTGCGGCACCTTCACCTTGAGCTTGCCCTCCTCGGACATCAGCTCGAGCTTCGCCAGCGCCTTGTCGACGATGCGCTCGCGCGGGTGGTCCAGGAGGCTGTCGAGGAAGTACGCGTCCTCGGGCAGCTCCGGGTACTTCTCCAGGTAGTCCACCACGGCCTTCACCCAGTCGGCGCGGGACTCGGAGTCCGCCACCTTCTGCATGGCCGCCTTCTGGGCCTTGCGCTTGCCTTCCGGGTCGAACGTCTTGGCGAGGCCCTCGGGCAGCTCGCCGCCGGTGAAGAGCGCGTCCGCGGCGGCCTTGTACTTCTGGTAGCTCGCGCTGCGCTCGAGCTTCTGCTGCGCGGGGTCATCCTGGCGGGAGGCGTACTTGCTGCCCTTGCCGCGCCCCGCGTCGATTTCGCGCCAGCTCTTGTTGCGCTTCCCCGAGAAGCCGCCGCCGTTGTCGTCCTTGTCCTTGGCCATCCTTCATCTCCCCTTGCGCGCGCTCCACAGCGCCGCCAGTCCGCGACGGACGAGACGCCGTACCGCCTCCAGTTCCTGGGAGGACAGGGGCTGCTCCTCGTCCTGCTCCGCCTCGAAAAGCGCCTCGTCCGCGTAGGCTTGCAGCGGTTGGGGCAGCGGTGGAGCGTCCGTGTCCGCCTCCAGCGCCGCAGGGCTCACCGCGGTGAGTCCCGGCGGCCACCCCAGCTCCAGCATGGCGTACAGCTCGAAGAGCAGGTGGCGGGCGACTCCGTATCCTTCGTCCGTGAGCCCCGCCGCGTCAAGCGCGCCCAGCAGCGCGTCCTGGCGGTTCTCGAAGGAATGCGTGAGCCGGGTGCGCGACTTCTCGTCGTCCTCCAGGTAACGCCAGGCGGCCTCCACGAATTCGGCCGTGGGCTCCGCCGGGTGGAAGGGCGTGGGCGGCGTGGCCTTCACCTTCTTCGGGCGCGGCGGGCGCGGGCCGTCATCCTCCAGCCGCACCGCCTTGCCCTCTTCCACCAGGTCCCAGAGGCCCAGCAGGTTCTGGTACAGGCGCCGGGCGATTTCAGGCGAGGGGAAGTGCGGCTCCTCCTCGAAGAAGGTGGGAATGAGGTCGCTGTAGGGCGTGCCATCGGCCCGGGCGGCCTGCATGCGGGCGAGCACCTCGGCACTGTCCAGCGGGCTGCCGGCCAGGTCGAGCAGTCCGTCGAGCGTCTGCGCGCCCTCGAACTGGCGTTGGAAGTCAGCACCTCTGTCACGGGAGCGGCTCATGGTGGAGGGGACGCTAACCACACCGGGCGAGCGGGCGCACGAAGCTTCAGTGTCCGGTGGGCCACTCGCCCATCAGCGCGTCCTGGTGCTCCTTCGGGTTGGTGGGCCACGCGTAGTCCTCGGGCACGTGGCCGCCGCCGTGCGCGGCCTGCCCGTCCCAGCTCACCTGGCCGTGCAGGAAGTCCTCGGAGTCCTCCTCCGTCACCGCCCGGCGGTTGGCGGGAAGGGTGAAGGGCGCGTCGATGGGTTCTTCGGGGATGATGATGGCCATGGGCGGCTGCCTCCGAGGAGGCCCGGCGCGCGCGGATGTCCGCTGCCACACGCGGCCAGGGTCCTCCTGTCTCCAGCAAACCTAGGCAGGCGCCGTACAGGAGAGGAGCGTGTGGCGCCAGGCAGCCGAGGGCCAGGCCGTCTTCCGTTTCCGGCCTGTCGCTCCTAGTCTCGGCTCCACATGGCAGACAGTTCGGTGGAGACGTTGAGGACCGCGGTACAGGCGCTCTACCGCGTCCACGCGGTGGAGGGCCCCCCGGGGGAGAACGGGCTGCGCACGGTGTGGCACCTGTGCCCGGACGGCGCGGAGTTGCTGTCGCTGGTGGACGTGGACGGGCGCGTGCAACGGCAGGAGTTGACGCTGCTGGAGGACCACTACATCTGGGCCAGCGGGCAGGGCGTGCGCACCGGGAGCCTGGAGCGCGGAGGCGCGCAGAAGGCCGGGCCCGCGGTGGTGGTGAAGGCAGACCCGGAGCTCGTCCCGCAGCGGCTGCTCAAGGCCGCGTCGGCCATGGGCACGTACACGGGGCAGGACCGCTACATCATCCACATGCAGCGCGTGCTGGCGCTGGCGCGCGAGGGGTTGGAGATGGCCAGCGGCGGAATCACCCCGGGGCAGCGTCCGTCGGAGCCCACGCTGCCGTCGCTTCAGCCCGCGCCGCCGCCGGTTCAGCTCGCGTTCGGCCAGCCGCTGCCGGACGAGGTGCTGCCGCCGGTGGTGCGCAACTCCGAGGGCCTGGTCATGGTGGCCGTGCTCGGCGTGGGGGTGCTGGTGGGGCTGGCCATCCTCGCGTTCATCCTGCTCGGCTGACGCGGCGCCTCGAAGCCGGGCAGGTGCACGCCCTGTCCGGCGGGAATGGCCACGGGCGCGCGCGCGGTGACGGAGCTCACCGGGTGCGCGTCCAGCACCAGCAGGGCCGCCACCGCGGCGGCGGGCACCAGCCGCGCGGACCAGCCCAGCGGCGAGTGCCCGTCACCGGCGGTGCGGCGCACGAGCAGGGTGAAGCCGAGCACCGCGAGCACGCCGGTGCAGGCCCAGCGCACGGTGCGCAGCGTCGCCGCCACCTCGAGACCCGCCGTCACCAACTCCTGGCGTCCCGACTCGGGCACGTGCGCCAGCCCCGTGAGCAGCTCGAAGAGGTGCCGCGCCTCCATCGCGCCCACCAGTGCCACCGAGGCGAGCGACGCGCAGACGCCGCTGGCCAGCAGCAGGCCGCGCGCGCGGTGGCACGTGCACTCCGCCCTCGTCGCGTGGGTGGGGCCGAAGCGCGCCAGCGCCAGCCCCAGGGAGAGTCCCAGCAGCAGCGCCGCGCTGGTGAAGGCGCCCAGGAGCCGCGGCGCCATGGCCTGGCCGGTGCTGGAGGCGAGCGCGAGGCCGGCCTCCATCTCATCCAGGTGCGGGAGTACGGCGGTGGCGCGCTCGACGAGGACTTCCGTGCCCATCAACCCCAGCATCCACGGCAGCGTGGCCATTCCGAGCATGACGGGCAGCGGCACCTTGCGCTCCATGCTGGTGCTGGCGAGCGCCAGGGACAACAGCGGCAGCTCCACCAGCAGCGCCAGCGCCACCAGCGCGGCGAACGGGCCGGCCGCGTCCACGGTGTGCGACAGCTCGGCGGAGCCGTGCATCAGTGGCGCAAGTGTGAAGCACCACAGGAACACCGTGACAGGCACGGCCGACGCCACGGAGAGCCCGGGCGCGAGACGGAGCCGCAATGGAACGAGCATTTCAAGAGAGAGTAGTCTCTCCGGCTAAATCTGTGAATTCAGACCGGGGGACGACCGACCAGCCAGTAGACGACGCTGGCGAGGGCTCCCACCACGGGTGACACCAGCACACCCAACAGGTAGAGCTTCGGGCACCCGCCCTGGGCGCACCCGATGCGGCCGTGTTCGAGGGCGCCGCCGAGCAGCACCGACACGTGCATGCCGAGGAGGAAGACGCCCACGCCGCGCAGCACGAGGCCGCGGTACCAGGTGCGTGTCCACAGGCGGAAGACGACGGGCAGCAGGACGAGGGTGAGGGTGGCCGCGACGGCCAGCTCCACGTGGCGGGCGGAGACGGCCACACACGCCAGGGCCGCGAGCGCCAGCGCGGGCACGAGCAGCAGCGCGTTGAGGGACAGGGGCTCCCGGAAACGCATGAGGACGGGGGCGACGGTGGCAGAGCGGGGAGGGTGAGGCAAGGACGGAGGTGCCGCCGTTGCCTGGAGAACCCCGCGAGTCGTCAGGCGGCGACAGCGCCCTCACCGAGCAGCTGCGTGTACCGCCCGCGCAGCGCGAGCAGCTCCGCGTGGGTGCCGGCCTCCACCACCCGGCCGCCCTCCACCACGGCAATCACATCCGCGTCGCGCACCGTCGAAAGCCGGTGTGCAATCACCAGCACCGTGCGCCCCTTCATCAGCGCCGCCAGGCCCGCGCCCACCGCCGCCTCGCTCGCCGCGTCCAGTGCGCTCGTGGGCTCGTCCAGCAGCAGCACCGACGGCCTGCACAGGAACGCGCGCGCCAGCACCAGCCGCTGACGCTGGCCTCCGGACAGGCGGCTGCCGCGCTCACCCACCGGCTCATCCAGCCCGCCCGGCAGCGAGCGCACGAAGTCCTCCGCGTGCGCCAGCCGCAGCGCCTCCCACAAGTCCGCGTCCGTCGCCTCCGGCCGGCCCAGCCGCAGGTTGTGGCGCACCGTCCCGGAGAACAGCACCGGCTCCTGCGGCACCCACGCCATCTGCCCGCGCACGCTCGACGGCTTCAGCCCCGACAGCGGCGCCCCGTCCCACAGCACGCGTCCGCCCGACGTGGGCAGGAAGCCCAGCAGCACCGAGAACAGCGTCGTCTTCCCCGCGCCCGACGGCCCCACCAGCGCCACGCGCTTCCCGGCGGGCACCACCAGGTCCACGCCGCGCAGCGCCTCGCGCCCGTCCTGGTACGTGGCGCGCACGCCCTCTAGCACCAGCGCCTGCGACAGCGGCGGCGCGGGCTCGCCCACGTCGGGCGGCGCGGGCTCGTCCGCGAGCGCGAACAGCCGCTCCGCCGCCGCCAGCCCCGTGAGCACCTGGGAGAACGTGCCGCTCAGCGACTTCACCGGCTGGTACAGCAGCAGCGCCGCGGCCATGAAGGAGAGCAGCCTTCCTGCCAGCGCCGGGTCCGCCGCCACCGCGCGCGCCCCCCACGCCACCGCCATGGCCACCCCGGCGATGCCCAGCAGCTCCACCGTGGGGCTCACCGCGCCGCGCAGGAACAGCGAGCGGCGCATCTCCGTCAGGTAGCGCTCCGCCTCGCCTTCGAACGTCTCCAGCGCCCGGGCCTGTCCGCCATAGGCCTGCACCACCGGCAGGTTCTGCAGCTGCTCCGCCGTCAGCGCCGTCAGCGCCCCCAGCCGCTGCTGCGAGCGCGCCGCCACTTTCTTGAGCGAGCGGGCGAAGCGGTTGATGGGCAGCACGGTGACGGGCACCACGATGAACGTGAAGAGGAAAAGCCTTCCATCGATGAGGAAGCAGGTGACCAGCAGGGAGACAATCTGCAGCCCATCCTTGATGTACGAGGTGAGCGCCTGCGTCACCGAGAACTCCACCATCGGAACCTCCGAGGTGAAGCGCGTGAGCAGCTCTCCCGAGTGACGCCGCTCGAAGAACGCGGGCGGTTGCCCGAGCAGCCGGCCGTAGAGGAAGCCTCTCAGGTCCGCCATGACACGCTGGCCCAGCCGCTGCATCAACCCGCCCTGGAGGAACTGGGCCGTGGACTTCACCAGCGCTACCAGCACCACCAGCAGGGGCAGCCGCTCGAGCAGCGCGTCTCCCGGCAGTGACACCCCGGCCACCGTGATCGGCTCACCGGTGAGCACCGCTCGCAAGAGCGGGCCCACCACCCAGGCATAGGCGGACGTGGCCGCCGCGGCGACGAGGGACGCGCCCACTCCCGCCGCGAGCAGCGGGCGGTACGGACGCAGGTAGCCGAGGAGTCGGCGGTAGACGTGGGGAGAAGGACGGGGAGCCACTGTTCGGCGGCGGACTCTGTCACCGAGTCGCCGCGACGTCCAAGGCCAGAGGGGCACCTTCTTTCATGCCCTGCCGCCTGCCCTGCCACCTGCCGCCGAGAGCAGGCAGCCCAGTTCCATTGCCCCCCTCCATCCCTGCGGACAGCTTCATGGGAGCCATGGAAACCAATAACGAAAAAGAGGCCCTGTTCAATCCGGGCTGTGAGCCGGTGGTAGAGGAAGAGGAGCGCCGGCGGCTGCTGTGGCTCATGGCCGAGTACTTCCGCACCATCGGGTACACGGACATCAAGGCCCGCCTTCCCGGCTTCATGCCACCGCCCATCCTGTCGGGCACCATCGAGGACCACCGCCCTGACTTCACGTGCCGGCAGTCGGACTCGGCGCGCACACCCATCATCCTGGAGATCGTCACCCCGCACATGGTGGACGACCCGACGGCGGAGAACCGCTGGAGCCTGCTGGCCAGCGCCGCGAAGCTCTACAACGCGGAGCTGCACTTCGTGGTGCCCAAGTGGGCCGCCAACGGACCCGTCGACCCGGGGCTCAAACGCCGGCTGGCCCGAATGGAGCTGACGGCCAACCGCGTCTGGACTGTCTAGGTTGCGCCCCTGGATTGCTGGTGCGTTTCGCTGCGTTATAGTGGCTCAGAGCTCTACGCGTCAGCGAAAAGCACAGCAATTTCCAGGGGTTGTAATCGATGGCAGGAGCGGCGGGTCAGAAGCGGGACTACTACGAGGTCCTGGGCGTCCAGAAGGCGGTCTCCGCGCAGGAGCTCAAGAGCGCGTTCCGCAAGGTGGCGCTCCAGTACCACCCGGACCGCAACCCGGGGAACCACGAGGCCGAGGAGAAGTTCAAGGAGGCCTCGGAAGCGTATGAAGTGCTGAGCGACCCCGAGCGGCGGGCCAAGTACGACCGCTTCGGGCACTCGGGCAACCCCTTCGAGGGCTTCGGCGGCGCCGGGGGCGGCTTCCAGGGCGTCAACATCAACGACATCTTCGGCGAGATTTTCGGCGACATCTTCGGGGGCGCCCGGGGTGGCCGCCGGACCAGCGCGCGGGGCGCCGACCTTCGCTACAACCTGGAGATCACCTTCGAGGAGGCGGCCTTCGGCTGCCGGCCCAAGGTGACGATTCCGCGGCCGAAGAAGTGCGAGACGTGCACGGGCAGCGGCAGCAAGAGCGGCGCCGGCCCGCGGCCGTGCTCCACGTGCGGCGGCGCGGGCGAGGTGCGCTACACGCAGGGCTTCTTCGCGGTGTCCCGTCCGTGCGGTGACTGCGGCGGCACCGGCGCGGTGGTGCCGGACCCGTGCCCGCGCTGCAAGGGCTCGGGCAAGGTCCCTTCCGAAGAGGTCATCGAGGTGGCCATTCCGGGCGGCGTGGACAACGGCACGCGCGTGCGCCTGGGCGGCATGGGTGAGCCCGGAGACCGCGGCGGCCCGGCCGGCGACCTCTACGTCACCGTCATCGTGAAGGAGCACCCGCTCTTCCAGCGCGAGGAGTACGAGGTCTTCTGCGAGGTGCCCATCTCCTTCACCCAGGCGGCGCTGGGCGCGAAGATCGACGTCCCCACGCTCGACGGGAAGGTGAAGATGACCATTCCGTCCGGCACCCAGTCCGGCAAGGTGTTCCGGCTCAAGAGCAAGGGCATCCCCCACCTGCACAGCCAGCAGCGGGGAGACCAGCACGTGCGCGTGGTGGTGGAGACGCCCACGGAGCTGAGCTCGAAGCAGCGCGAGCTGCTGGAGAAGTTCGCCGAGGCCGCGGGCGAGGAGGCCCACCCGCAGTCCAAGAGCTTCTTCGCGAAGGTGAAGGAGTTGTTCGGCTGAGGACGTGACGTGGGCATCGGGCCGCGCCAGGCGTGTCCGGCGGGCCTCGCAAGCGTGAAGCACCTGACGTCCGCGCGGCTGGCGGGCACGGGTACGGGGGCTGCAAGGGGGAGGGGTTTCCCAGAGGAATCTTCCCCCCGCTCCGTTGTCGACGGAGGCGCACCCCACTGCTATGCACGCCCCTGCCATGGACGTCTCTTCCCTGCTGCGCCGCTCGCTCGTCGTCGCGTTGGCCCTGTCGTTGACGGCCTGCCCCCGCTCCACCCGCACCCCGCCCCCTGGTGGCGGCACGGGGGACGAGGTGCCCACGGGCGACCAGTTCCCCACGCGCCCCACCGTGGAGGCGAAGAAGGACGCCTCGGCGGACGCGGCGCTGGCCCAGGCGGCGCAGACGGCCCAGGCTGCCCCGGACAAGAAGAAGGCCGCCGAGGCCTACCTGTCCGTGCGCAAGGCGTACCCCGCCACCACCGCGGGCCAGGAGGCCCTCTACCGCGCGGGCGTCCTCTTCTTCGAGTCGAAGGACTACGTCAACGCGCGCAAGTCCTTCAACGAGCTGCTCTTCGAGAACCCGCTCTACCCGCAGGCGGATGACGCCAAGCACAAGCTGGGCGTGTCCGCGATGGAGGTGGGCGCGTACCGCGACGCGTACCAGACGCTCTCCAGTCTCGCCGAGCGTGCCGAGGGCGCCGAGAAGGAGCAGCTCCAGGCCGAGGCCGCACGCGCCGCCGCGGGCGCCGGGCTGTACGGGCAGGCGCTGACGCTGGCGGTGGAGCAGGCCGGCCAGGCGCGGAGCGCCGAGGAGCAGGCCGCCGCGGTGGCCCGCGTGGAGTCGCTGGTGGAGGGCCGCGCGGACTTCGTGGACATCGCCCGCGTGGCGGAGGGGCTGTCCACGTCCAATCCGGCGTGGCCCGTCATCACCTTCAAGCTGGCGCGCGTCTACTACCACCTGCGCGACTGGACGCGGCTGGAGGAGACGCTGAACCGCTTCCTCGCGCAGGCGCCCAACCACGCGTTCGCTCCGCAGGCCCGGGAGCTGCTGGCCCGCGCCACCCGCCGCGTGGAGGCGAAGCCGCGCACGGTGGGCGTGCTGCTGCCCATGACGGGCCGCTACCAGCCCATTGGCGAGGCGGTGCTGCGCGGCATCCAGCTGGGGCTGGAGGGCAGCAACGTGGAGCTGGTGGTGAAGGACACGCAGGGCGACGTCAACAAGACGGGCCAGGCCATGGAGCAGCTCGCCTTCGACGACGGTGCCATCGCCGTGCTGGGGCCGCTGCTCGCGGACGACACCAAGCGCGCGGCGCTGGTGGCGGAGGAGCTCCAGGTTCCGCTGCTGACCATGAGCCGCCAGGAGGGCGTCACCGACCTGGGCACGTACGTCTTCCGCAACATGCTGACCAACACCGCGCAGGCGGCCGCCATCGCCGACTACGCGATGAACGTGAAGGGCTACAAGCGCTTCGCGGTGCTGTACCCGAACATCCCCTACGGCGTGGAGCTGGCGGACACCTTCTGGGACCAGGTGGTGGAGCGCGGCGGCACCATCCGCGGCGCGGAGCGCTACGCGCACGACCAGACGACCTTCACCACCGAGGCCAAGAAGCTGGTGGGCCGCTACTACCTCGAGGACCGCGGCGACTACGTGGGCGGCGTGCGGGACGTGCAGGGGGAGAACCTGGACGCGTACCGCCGCCGCAAGGCGCTGGAGAAGGTGAAGGCCAGCGTGGAGCCCATCATCGACTTCGACGCCATCTTCATGCCGGACGACTGGCGCCGCGTCAGCCTCGTCGCCCCGGCGCTCGCGGTGGAGGACATCGTCACCAACGCGTGCGACCCGCGCGATTTGGAGCGCATCCGCAAGACGACGGGCAAGAAGGAGCTGAAGACGGTGACGCTCTTCGGCGCCAACCAGTGGAGCAGCCCGAAGGGGCGCTCGGGGCTGCCGGAGCTGGTGGAGCGCGGCGGCAAGTTCGTCACCTGCTCGGTGTACGTGGACGGCTTCTTCGTGGACTCGCAGCGCCCGGCCACGCGCCGCTTCGTGCAGGCCTATCGCGCCGAGTACAAGGACGACACGGGCAAGGACCCGGGGCTGCTGGAGGCCATCGGCTATGACTCCGGCCGCATGCTGCGCCAGCTGATTGAGAAGAAGGAGGGCGCGCCGCGCACCCGCGCGGAGATGCGCGACGCGCTGGCCGGCCTGAAGGACTTCGACGGCGCCACCGGCCGCACCTCCTTCAACGAGAAGCGCGAGGCGGTGAAGCAGCTGTTCCTCCTGTCCATCGACAACAAGGGCATCACCGAAATCAACGTGGACAAGGAGAAGGCGGCCTCGGGAGGCTCGGGTTCATGAGGCCGGGCCGGAGGGCGGTGGCGCTGCTGGCCTTCGGGTGGCTGGCGGCGGGGGCGGGCTGCGTGCATGCGCCGCCGACGCTGGCGCCGGACGTGGAGGCGCGGCTGACGGCGACGCCGGGCGGCTACCTCTCCGGGAGCGTGGTGGGGTGGGAGGTGGACGCCGTCCTCAACCGGCAGGACTTCATCTGGGGCCTGGCCTTCTCGCCCCGGGGCGGGCGCGTGGCGTACACGCGGCTGGGCTCCAAGTTCTACTTCCTGTCCCTCTGGTCCCTGGGGCCTCCGCCGAAGCTGCTCGCGGATCCCCAAATCAATCCGTACGAGTTCGACGTGGAGGGCGTGGCCTTCTCTCCGGACGGAGCGCTCGTGGCCACGGCGGGGAAGGACGGGGTGGTGCGCCTGTTCGACGCGGCCACCGGTGCGCTGCGCGGTGAGCGCCGCACCGAGGAGCCGCTGGGCGCGGTGGCCTTCCACCCGGACGGGAAGTGGTTGGTGGTGGGCAGCCTCAAGGGGCTGCTGACGGTGCTGGCGGTGCCGGGGTTGGAGTACGCCTCCGAGGAGCGCGGCCACGTGGGCGTGGTGAGCGCGCTGGCCTTCGCGCCGGACGGGACGCTGTACTCGGGTGGCTGGGACAAGCACCTGCGCGCGTGGCGCACGGGCGTGGAGGCGCTGAAGCCGGGCGTGGCGCGCGTGCACTTCGAGCGGCGCGGCGGCTCCGCGGTGCTGGGTGCGACGGTGAATGACAAGGCACCGGTGTCCCTGTCGCTGGACGCGCGCGCGCCGGCGCTCATCCTCACCAGCGCGGCGGCCACCGCGGCGGGCATCGACGTGGCCTTCCTCAAGGAGACGCTCAACCTCCCCGGCGCGCTGGGCACCACCGCGGCGCGGCTGGCGCGCAACCAGTCCCTGCGCTTCAAGTCGCTCCTGCTGGAGGGCATGGACGTGGCGGTGTGCGACTCGTGCGTGCCCCAGGGCAGCCAGGGCGTGCTGGGCAGCACCTTCACGGACCGCGTGGACGTGGCCTTCGACGAAGTCACGCAGGAGGCCGTCCTCACGCTGAAGGGCGGCGCGCCGGTGGAGCCCACGCGCCCGGTGGAAGCGCTGGTGCTGTCGACGCGCTCGGACTTCACCTTCCCGGCCTACGTGAGTGACGTCACCGTGGACGCGCGCGGGCAGCGGCTGGGCGTGGGCCTCTCGGAGCAGCTCCCCGAGCGCAACCGCACCGTGTACGAGCGCGAGCGCAAGCACGTGGAGGAGCCGCAGGGGCCCTTCAACACGGGCGCGCTGGTGGATGCGCAGTCGGGGCAGGTGCTGCACAAGTGGCCGCTGCACCGGGGCGTGGTGTCCTCCGCGGCCATCTCCCCGGATGGGCGCTCGCTGGCCACGGGTGGCTGGGACAAGAAGGTGTACCTCTTCACGGAGGGCGCCGACGCCGCGCGGGCCGAGCACGTGTTCGACTGGTCCGTGCGCCGGGTGCGCTTCAGCGCGGACGGGCGCCAGGTGGGCGTGGCCGCGTGGACGCCGCAGGTGGCCAGCAGCAGCGGGGACAGCGACCCGGCCGCGGTGCTGCTCGGCGTGCGCTACGCGGAGCCCTCCATCGAGGGCGCCGCCGCCCCGCCTCAGTAGTTGAGGTAGATGGCGCTCTTCGGCACGCCGCGCGCCTGGAGCGTGGCCTTCACGCCCTGCACCATCTCCGTCTGGCCGCAGAGGAAGGCCACCACGTCCCGCGGGGGCTCCTCGCCCAGGTGCGCCTGCACGTAGCCGGTGAGGCCCTGCCACCCGCTGGCGCCGGGCTGGCTGACGGTGCGCACCACGCGGACGCCGCCGGCCTCCCACTCGTGCAGCTCATCCGAGTACGCGAAGGCGCTCGGCGTGCGCGCGCCGAAGTAGAGCGTCACGCGGCCGTAGGCGCCTCGTTCACGGTGGATGCTGCGGATGACGGAGCGGATGGCGGAGATGCCGGAGCCGGTGGCGAAGAGGAGCAGGTCATGCCCCCGGGCGCGCTCCAGGGGGAAGCCCTTGCCCTCGGGCGGTGTCACGTCCACCCGGGCGCCGGGCCGCAGGCGGATGAGGGCGTCGGGTAGCGGGCTGCCGTCCTTGAGGAGGAACTCCCACCGCGTCCCCCGGGGGTCGGGCGGGGAGGCGATGGCAAAGATGCCCTCTTCCTGCCCGGTCAGGCGCAGGCGGACGTACTGCCCGGGGTGCGCGTGGGTACCCACCAGGGGTGTCCCCTGGATGTCGAGCACGAGGTCGGTGAGGCCATCAGCGGCGGGCGAGGTGTCGGAGACGGTGGCCGGGTGCCAGTCAGGCATGGTGGGCTCGGTTTTAACCCGTTGCGCCGGGTGAGTGCGTCCCCTGGTAACCTGGGGCTGTGAAGAGTCTTTTCTGGATAGTGCTGTTCCTTCTGGGCCTGGCCGGCGTGGTCATTCCGCTGACGTATCTCTATACGGCGAGCAAGCTGCCGCCGTTGGAGAGCGAGTTCGACGTCCAGAAGCAGCTCAAGCACAGCATCGAAGGCGAGCGGATGAGCCTCCGCGCGGGCCAGTACGAGAAGAACCCGCGGCCCATCACCTTCGGGCCCCCGGACTTCTCGCGGCTGCCCAAGGATTTGGTGGCGCTCTACATCCGCCACATGGGCTGCCCGCGGTACTTCCAGACGCCGCGCGAGGACGGGCCCGCGTGGGCCTGGCGCCTCTTCACGGGCGTGACGACGGGCGGGGCACCGCCGGGGGACGGTGGGTGCGAGCGCATCCTCGCCATGCGCATCGCCAGTGCGCTCAACATCCAGGGGCCGCTGCAGCAGTCGGTGGCCGCGCACCGGCTGCACTCCTTCATGCAGAAGGACCAGCTCATCGCGTACGACCTGGCCATCATCTACTTCGAGCGCGGCATCGTCGGCGTGGAGGACGCGTCCTGGTCGCTCTTCGGGCGTGACATGGGGGAGCTGCAGCTCGCGGAGCTGGCGGAGCTGCAGCTCGCGCTGCCGCCGTTCGGCTATTACGGCGACCTCAAGGTCTGCAAGAACCCGACGGTCATCCGGCAGAACCGCAACATGCTGCTGGAGGACCTGGCCGGCTGGAAGCTGGTGAGCGAGGACCGGGCGCGCAACGCCATGGCCCAGCCCGTGTTCTGCACCCGCTCCCTGTGAGCAGGGTGAGCAGCGGGCCTGCACCGCTCAGTGCTTGAGGTAGGTGCGCTCCAGGTAATCGAGCCCTTCGGAGATCTCCTTCCGCTGGGCGTTGTTCGCCGAGCGGGCGTCCGCGCGGTACCGGTCCAGCATGTTGTACGCCACCTTCGCCTTGGCGTCCTCGAGCTCTCCGGCGACCGAGCGGTCGGAAATCTTGCTCTCCAGCCACTTGATGCGCCGCTGCAGCGGATCCTGGTCGAGCGCGTCCTCCGAAAGTGCGCGCGGCTCCCGGGCCGTCGAGTCCCGCGTGGTCTTGTTAGCCCTGTCGCGACCCCCCCTGTGGGACGCCTGCGTTTCGGCCCGGGCCACGGCCGAGGACGGAGTGGTACGCGCCGCGAGCGCCTCTCCCCGGGCTCCCGACGACGTCGCGCTTCCAGTCACTTCCGTCGTCGGGGCTGCCTGCTTCGCGGTGGTGGCGCTCGAGTCGCTCGCACCACCGGGCGCGATGGCGCCAGCTGTCGCGACCGCGCCGTTCGCGGCACCGGGTGCGGCGTTGGTGCCAGTTGCCGCGCCCGAGCCATTCGCGACATCGGGCGCGGCGTTCGCGAGGGCGTCAGGCCCGCTCGCGGCGCCAGCTGCGGTGTTGGCGATGGCGCCAGGCCCGCTCGCGGCACCAGCTGCGGTGTTGGCGATGGCGCCGGCCGCGGCGCTCGCGGGGGTGCCGCTCGCGGCGCCCGTGCCGGCCACCGGCGCGGGCGTCGGGCTGTCTCCCGAGTCACGGTTGATGAGGGCCACGGCTCCGCCCAGCAGCACCACGGCGGCGCCGATGGCCGCGGCCATGGGCACCATGCGACGGCGGCCCGGCGGGGACACCCCAGCGGCGCGCAGCTCCTGCGACGACAGCTCCGCGTTCAGCTCCGGCGGCACGGGCACGGGAGTGGTGGGCCGGCGCGAGTCCACGTCGTCCTTCGACTTCGGCTTCTCGACGGGGGCGAGCGCGCTGGGGTTGGAGCGCGTGGAGGACCGCAGCGTGCGGCGCAGCTTGTGGAGCTGCTGGCGCAGCGCGTCCGCCGAGCCGGGACGCGTCTCCGGGTCCTTCGTGAGCATCTGCAGGATGAAGGCGTCCAGCGCGGGCGGCAGGTCGGAGACGAACTCCGAGGGCCGTGGCGGGCGCGCCTCCACGTGCTTCATCAGCAGGTCCACCGGCGAGGTGCCGATGAAGGGCAGCCGGCCCGTCACCATCTCGAAGGTGACGACACCCAGCGCGTAGAGGTCGGTCATCGGACCCACCTCCTGGCCCCGGGCCTGTTCCGGCGCCATGTACTCCGGCGTGCCCACCACCATGTCCGTGCGCGTCTGCGCGCTGCGGCCGGTGGGCGTCTGCGCGCGCTTGGCGAGGCCGAAGTCCAGCACCTTCACGTAGCGCGAGCCGTCCGGCTGGCGCACGAGGAAGATGTTGCTGGGCTTGAGGTCCCGGTGCACCACGCCCGCGCCGTGCGCGGCCGCCAGCGCGGCGAGCACCTCGTCGAGGATGGACAGGGCCTCCTGCACCGGCAGCCGGTTCTTCTCCGCCAGCACCGCGTCGAGCGCCTGGCCGTCCAGGAACTCCATGACGATGTACTGCCGCCCGTCCGGCACCTGCCCGAAGCCGAAGATGTCGATGATGCCGCGGTGGCGGATGGCGTTGACCGCGCGGGCCTCCGCCAGCAGTCGCTCCACCTGTTCGGTGGAGTGGGCCAGTTCCGGGCGCAGCACCTTCACCGCCACTCGTTTGCCGATGAGCGGCTGGATGCCCTCGTACACCAGGCCCATGCCACCCACGCCCACGCGGGTGCGCAGCTCGTACTCACCCAGCCGCAGGCCGACGAGCGGGTCTCTGTGGCCGGTGTCCATGGACCGGGCGTCCGCCGCGTGCACCACGACCTTGGGCTCCTCCAGCACGGGGGCCGGCGTGGGAAGATGGAACGACGTCAGCACCACCGTCCCGTCGCGCGGGCACACGGCGGTGTCGGGAGGAACGGAAAGACCGCAGGTCTCGCAGATCAGCTCGGATGCCATCTCAACCAGGGGAAGTAGCGTAGCAGGTCGAAACCCGTGACGCGATGTGCCGGGACCGGCGACCCAGCAGGCGGTCAAGCACCGCACGCCGAGTCGCCCTGACATGCCCCCCCAACGTCGGACAACACACGGTGACCTACGGGGTGCAGTCCACCGTCTCCCGCCGCTCGCCCTCCGTGCCACGGTTGCCGGTGCTGAACCCGCCCGCGCCGCCGTTGGCGAGGGTGTAGGTGACGCCGCCCTGCTCCTGCGTCACCTGCGCCTGCGGCCCGCACCACACGCCCACGGAGGGGCCGCCGCCACCGCCGCCGCCCGGCCCGCCCGTGCCGCCGTCGCCACCCCTGCCGCCGGTGCCACCCTTGCCGCCGGTGGTGGAGTACAGCACGGGGACCTCCTGCACGTCGTACACACCGCCGTCTCCGCCACCGCCGCCGTTGCCGCCACCGCCGCCCGCGCCGCCGGGTCCACCCGCGCCGCCCGGGCCTCCGCCGCGGGTGCGCAACTCCGAACCCGCGCCCACCGCCACCTGCGAGTTGATGAGCAGCAGCGCGATGGACGCACCGCCACCGCTGCCGCCCCCTCCACTCGTGCCGCCGCAGCCGCCGCCCCCGCCACCGCCGCCCGCCCCACTGGCCGCCACGGTGCGGGTGGTGCCGACGCAGGTGCCGCCGCTGCCACCGCCGCCACCGCCCTCACCGGGGAGGCCGTCGTCACCCGGGCCACCCGACTGGTTGGGCCGCCACGTCCCACCCGTCACGTCCAGTTCCCCCCGCCCTCCGCCCGGGGGACCGAAGGGGCCATCCGCGCCCGGGACGCCCGGCGAACCCTCGTCTCCGGGGAAGCCGTTGCAGTTGCAGCGCAGCGTTGCCGCGCAGTTCGCCCCGAAGGTCCCCGCCGTGCCGCCCTTGCCTCCACCCGCGTCGGGCTGGCCCATCGCGCCCGGATTGCCGTCCTTGCGGCCGAACGCGCCATCCCCGCCGGGGCCTCCCGAGCGGTCGCTGGACCCGCAGAGGGTCGGCTGCACCTGCCCGCCCTCGCCCGTGGTGGTCGTCGTCGCCGAGGCACCGCCGCCGCCCTCCCGCCCTCCCGAGCCCGCCGTGCCGGAGCCTCCATCGCCGCCGCTGGCGCCCAGGCCGGCCTCGAGGGTGACGTGGCGCAGTGCCACGCCCGAGGCATTCAGCATGCGCAGGGCGATGGAGGGCTCACCGGGCTGCACTCCGTCCGTGGAGCTCACGTGCACGTACTCCAGCACGATGCCCGCATCCGTCAGGCCCCGCACCGTCAGGCCCACCTTGCCGCCGTTCAGCCGCGCGGCGCTGGCCTGCGCGCGCGCCCACGTGTCGCCCGTGCCCCGGACGTAGCCGCCATGCAGCGACACCGGCAGGTCCAGCTCCAGTCCGGCCTCGTCGTAGGCGCCGCCCGCCAGGTACAGCCGCGTCGCCCCGCCGCCGTCCGCCGCACGCAGCAGGTCCAGCGCGTGTCCCAGCGTGCGCAGCGGCGACGCGCGCGTGCCCGCGCCCTGGTCGCTTCCGTTCGCCGGGTCGACGTAGAGGCCCGCGTCGGCCTGGCCGTCCACGCCGTCGCAGTCGGTGTCGGCGAAGGCGTCGTCCGGCAGGTCCACGCCGGGGACGGGCGTGCAGCCCGCGTCGAAGCCGGCGTCGCCCGCGTCACCGGCGTCGCCCGCGTCACCGGCGTCCGGAGTGACGCCCTCCGGCTCGCAGCGCCCGTCCTGGATGCACTGCTCCGTGGCCTTGTCGAAGTCGTAGCACCCGCCCGCGGCGAGCATCGCAGCGAGCGCCGCGCCAGTAGCGCCGAGCGTCCAGGTCTTCCGCATGGGTCTCCTCGAATTCACGGCAGCGTCCCGGACAGGCCCACCATGCCCCCACCGGGGACAATCGCGGCCGAGGGCTGCACCTTCGCGTCGCCGTCACCGGGCAGCAGGAACATCACCACGCTCGCGCCCAGGGCCACCGCGCCCAGGCCGTAGGCCACGCGGCTGAGCGTCTGCGCCCGGCGGCCGTCCGCCGCGACGCCGTCCGGGTCGGCGACGGTGGGCCCCGTGGTGCCGCCCTGGTTCAGCGTGTCGTACTTGTCGCCGGCCTGGAGGTAGAAGAGCGTCCCCACGCCGGCCAGCGCCACACCCCCCGCGGCGGGCAGCCAGGCCCAGCGGCGCAGCGGGTAGGCGCGCGGCGCGGGCTCCTTCCCGGAAGTGACTTCCGGCGTCTGGACCCGGGGCGTCGTCGGCTGCGTCTCCGGGGGCTTCGCCTCCGGGGGCTTCGTCTCGGAGGGGCGGGTGCCCACGGGCGGCGGGACGTCCTGCATGGAGGGCATGGACGGCGCGCCGCGCAGCGCGGTGCGCGTGCGGGGCACCACCACATCGAGGGCCTTGGTGAGCGCGTCGAGGAGCTGGTCCTCGTTGACGCCGGGGATGAGGTGCTCGGTGATGAGGGTGCCGTCCGTGGCCTTGTACATGCGGGCGCCGGCGCGGTAGCCGCTGACGAACTGGCCCAGCTCGGCCACGAGAACGACCTCCGCCTTGCCCGCCGCGCCGAGCGAGCGCAGGCACGCGGGCTCCGTGCGGTTGCAGCGCAGCAGGGCGCGGCGTCGCGAGGAGGGCATTGTCCGGGTGACGTCCTCGATGCGCACCACCTTCAGCCCGCGGGACTTGAGTTGCTCGGACACGTGCTCCTGGGCGAACTCGATGACGTGGGGCGGGGCGCCCGCGGCGTCAGGCGGAGCGACCATCACGGTGATGGGCGCCTGCGGGGACGCGGCAGGTGCCGGAGCGGCCAGGGTGAGCGCGACGAGGAGGGAGATCCACACGGTGGCCACTTTCCCCCTGACACGCGCTCCTCGCAAGGTCGGGAATCGCCGTCTGCGCTCGCGGTGAGGGCGCGCGCTCCACGGATGGCGCGGTGGGAGAACAGCCCACCGACCGGGGCGCGAGCCCCGTGGGGCAGGTGCCGGTGGGACTCGGCACCCGCGCTCGGTGGGGAGGGGACGCCGTCTGGAATCCGCGGCGGCTCCGCTTCCGTTCAGGCCGGAGCCGGGAGGCCCGGACACCTCCGCGCGGCGGGAACGCCGTCTGGAATCAGCGCCGGGGTCGCTCGGGCGCGGGGCGGATCTGCGTCTTCTCGGAGCCGCCGCTGCGCTCCGCGGAGCCGGCCGTCGCGTCCTCGTCCTCGTCCTCCTCTTCCTGCGCATGTGACGGAGTCGAGGGCGGGGGCCGGCGTACGGGCGTGGACGGGCGCATGCCGGAGACGGCGTTGGGCACGGGCCGGGCGGACGGCGTGGCGGGCGGGGGCCGGCGCGCGGGCATGGGGCGGGAGCCCCCCGCCTCGGTGAGCAGCTCCGCGTCCACCTCCACGTTGGACTCGGACACCGGCGCGGCGTGGGTGTCCTCGGGCGGGCCGGCGAAGGGGTTGCGCTTGGGCGGCGGCGTCTTGTCGTCATCGCCCATGCTCGACGACGGAGGGGGCGGGCGCGGCGCGGGCTTCATCCCAGCGGGGGGCGTGGGCGCGGCGGGCTTCGCGCCGACGGGCTCGGACGGGCGCAGGCGCGGGGCGGGATGCGGAGCGGGGTGATTGGCCGGCACCTGCACCTGTACGGGCGCGGGCGCGGGGGCGGGCGCGGCGGGCTTGCCACTCTTCGCGTCGCGGGCCTCCTGCTTGAGCTTCTGCTCGAAGGCGGCCCACTCCTCCTTGAAGTGCGAGGGGTCCGGTCGTCCCTCCTGGCGGTGCTTCAGCGAGGGTGCCCAGCGCACCTGGTAGGCCTCGCCGACATGGAAGGTGGGCGGTGGCGGCAGGCCGTAGGTGGTCGGGTCGAAGAAGGACTCGTCCAGGTCCGGGAAGCCGTACGCGCGCGCCTTGGCGACGAAGTTGGGGATGATGCCGGTGGGCGCGTGGTAGCCGAGGATGTGGTCGTCCTCGTCCTTGGCCACGGGCGTGAAGACGAAGATGTCCTGCGTGCGGTAGTCGCCCTTCTCGTTGAGGGGGAGCACCTCGGAGAGGGCAATCGTCTTGCGGCTGCCGTCGTGCAGGCGCTCGCAGCAGATGACGAAGTTGATGGCGCTGGCCACCTGGGCGCGCACCGCCACCATGGGCAGCTCGACGCCGGACATGAGGCACAGCGACTCGATGCGCCGCAGCGTGTCCGTGGGCGTGTTCGCGTGCGTCGTGGCCAGCGAGCCGCCGTGGCCGGTGTTCATGGCCTGCATGAGGTGGAAGGCCTCGCCGCCGCGCACCTCGCCGACGACGATGCGGTCGGGACGCAGACGCAGGGCGGAGTGCAGCAGGTCGCCCATGTCCACGCCGCCCTTGCCGAACTTGTCGGGCGGCCGGCTCTCGAAGGCGACGACGTGCGACTGGTTGAGCTGGAGCTCGGCCGAGTCCTCGATGGTGAGGATGCGCTCCTCGTCGGGGATGAGGGAGGAGACGATGTTGAGCAGCGTCGTCTTGCCGGAGCCCGTGCCGCCCGCCACCAGCATGTTGAGCTTGGTGGCGATGCCCGCCTCGATGAGCCGCGCCATCTGCGGCGTCAGCGAGCCGAACTTCATGAGCGACTGGACGGTCAGCTTCTCCTTGAAGAACTTGCGGATGGAGATGGTGGTGCCCATGCGAGCGATGGGCGGAATCACCACGTGGATGCGGCTTCCATCCGGCAGGCGCGCGTCCAGGCGGGGGCGCTCGTCGTTGAGGGGGCGGCCGACGAACTGGGCCATGTTTCGCGCGGCGCCGAGGAGACCTTCTTCCGTGAAGGTGGCATCGGTGCGCGTGAGCTTGCCCTTGCGCTCAATCCAGATGTCCGTCGGACCGTTGATCATGATCTCCGACACCGCCTCGTCGTCCAGGTAGGCGAGGACGGGCTTGAGGAAGGCGCGGAGTGACTCGGTGTACATCGTCATGGCGGGCCCCAGGCTAGCGCGCCTGGCCGGTGGGCCCCAAGAACCCACCCTGCCTGCCCGGCCGCCGCCCGTCTTGGCGGAGACCCTCCACCCCCCACGAGGCCCCTCGCGGGAGGGCCCGGCCCCCCCCCGGGTCGCAATCGCCGTCCCCCTTCGCCGCGAAAGCAGTGGGCCTACGCGCCGGGTAGGTGCTTCAATACCCCCACCCCCGGATGGGAGAGAGGAAGCCATGCTGGCGGACAGGTTGCCCGAGGACTGGAAGCACGAGCTGCGCGCGGCGCTCGCGTCGCCGTCGTTCCTGGAGCTGGAGCGCTTCGTCGAGAAGGAGCGGAAGTCAGCCACCGTCTTCCCGTCGGAGGAGGACCTCTTCTCCGCGTTCCGGCTGACGCCGTACCGGGACGTGAAGGTGTTGCTGCTGGGGCAGGACCCGTACCACGGGCCGGGACAGGCGCATGGGCTGGCCTTCTCGGTGCAGCCCGGGGTGCCGGCGCCGCCCTCGCTGGTGAACATGTTCAAGGAGCTGGAGAGCGACTTGAAGGTGCCGCGCCCGAAAAGCGGCTCGCTGATTCCCTGGGCGAAGCAGGGAGTGCTGCTGCTCAACGCGGTGCTGACGGTGCGGCAGGCCGAGCCCAACAGCCACGCGGGCCACGGCTGGGAGGACTTCACGGACGCGGTCATCCGCGCGGTGAGCGCGAAGCAGGACCCGGTGGTGTTCCTGCTGTGGGGCCGCTACGCGCAGAAGAAGAAGAAGCTCATCGACGCGAAGCGGCATGTGGTCATTGAGGGCACGCACCCCTCGCCGCTGTCCGCGAGCAACGGCTTCTTCGGCAGCCGCCCCTTCTCGACGGTGAACGAGGCGCTGGAGGAGAAGGGACGCCCGCCCGTGGACTGGAAGCTCTCCGCCTGAGGTGGCGGGTGACTCGGGGCCTCGAAATCGGGGGGCCCTGTCACGCTTTCCTGGCGCGCGCCTAATGAGGGAGCGGGCGGGGTGGGAGGCTGACAGGGCAGGCTGACGAGGCGGACACGGACGTGGACTCCGCGGCGCGACAGGCGTTGCAGCAGTGGATGGCGAGGCTCGCCGGGGGCGACCGGAGTGCGTTCGCTCCAGCCTTCGGGGTGCTGCACCCGCTCGTGGCGCGCTTCTGTGCGCGGCTGTTGCCGGACGGGGCGGACGCGGAGGACGCGACGCAGGCGGCGCTGCTGAAGGTGTTCACCCGTGCGTCGGACTTCGATGCCTCGAGAGAGGCCCTGCCCTGGGTGCTGGCCCTGGCGGCGTACGAGTGCCGTACGTACCGCAAGGCGCGGCAGCGGCGGCGCGAGGAGGCGCCCCCGGACGAGGACTTCGCCGACGCGGCGGAGGGGCCGGAGGCGCGGCTCGCGGGGGCGCAGCTCGCCGCGGTGCTGCGGGACGTGCTGGAGGACTTGAAGCCCGAGGACGTGGCCACGCTCGCCGCGGCCATGGGGGAGGCGGAACGCCCGGCGGTGCCGCCGGCCACCTTCCGCAAGCGGGTGGAGCGGGCCATGACGCGGCTGAGGGCCGCCTGGAGGACGAGACATGGAGTCGAGTGAGCTCGCCCGCCGCGCGAGGTGGGCGTACGAGAAGGGCCGGCTGGTGCGGGCGCTGCCGCTCGGTGGCTACGGCGTGGTGCTGGTGCTGTGCGCGGTGGTGCTGCGCTCCAACGTGGGCCCGGGGACGCTGGCCCTGGGCGCGGTCTTCACGGCATTGCTCATCGGGTACGGCTGGTGGGGCGGGGTGCTGGGGCGCGCGGTGGTGCCGGGGGTGCTGGGCGGGGTGATGCCGCTGCTGGTGCCCCCGCTGGTGGTGGCCTCCGGGCACGTATGTGCCTCGGGCTGCCGGGCCTTCTGTCTCTGGGCATGCGTGGGCGGTGGGGTGCTGGCGGGTGTTCTCATCACCCGCGCGGCACCGGTGGAGGGGCGCGCCCGCTTCGTGCTCGCGGCCGGGGTGCTGGCCACGCTGTGCGGCGCGCTCACCTGTGTCCTCTATGGCGCGTCCGGAGTCATCGGCGTGGGCCTGGGACTGATGCTCGCGTCCACTCCCATGCTGGTGCTGCGCCGGGCCTGAGCAGGCGCACCGCCACCGGGCTCATGCGGTGCCGGGTCTGATGCCCTCGCTGCCATCGGCTCGTACCGCATCGCGCCTGCGCCGCCGTCCTTCCTGAAGCCCTGCACCACCACACTCGCGCCCGTGGCCTCTCACCGAGGACACGGGGCGCACGGGAGAGCCATGTCCGCCGTCGCATCACTCACGCTGCTCGCCACGCTGTCCGCCGCGCCGGCCGCTCCCCAGGCGCCGCGCGTCTTCGCCTCCGACGTCGTGTCCACCGCGCACGAGGAGTTCGGCGCCGCCTTCTCGCCGGACGGCAACACCGTCTACTTCAACCGCGCGGACCCCACGCGCTACACCTTCCAGCTCATCATGGTGAGCCACTTCCGGGGCGGGCGCTGGACGAAGCCGGAGGTTGCCCCCTTCTCCGGACGCTGGAGGGACATCGACCCGGCGCTGTCCCCCGACGGCCGGCGGCTCTTCTTCGCGTCCAACCGGCCCGTGAACGAAGGCGAGCCGGTGCGGAAGGACTTCGACGTCTGGATGGTGGAGCGCGAAGGCCCGGGCTGGAGTGCACCGCGCCACGTGCCCGAGGTCAGCACGGACGACACGGAGACGAACACCTCCGTCACCGCGGACGGCACGCTCTACGTCACGCGCATGCCGGCAACGCCCGGGGGCAAGCGCGCCATCCATCGCTACCCGTGGAAGGACGGCCATTACGGTCCGGGCGAGAAGCTGCCCGCGCCCATCAACACGGAGCAGGGCGCGGGCAACCACTTCATCGCCCCCGACGAGCGCTACCTCCTGTTCAGCTCGGAGGGCCGGCCGGGCAGCCTGGGCACGTACGACCTCTGGGTGTCCTTCCGCGAGGGCACGAATTGGCGCACGCCGCGCAACCTGGGCGCGGCCGTCAACCGGGGCGACGTGCTGACACCGGTGGTGGTGCCGGCACGCGGAGTGCTCGTGTACGCGTCACGCCTTCCCTTCCAGGTGGAGCCGCGCGCCACGCCGTACACCACCGAGGAGTTCGACGCCCGCCTGCGCGCTCCGGGCAACGGCCAGGGAGACCTGTACGAAGTCGCCCTCTCCGCGGTGGGACTCGCCGCGGACACCGCCGCTTCGCGCTGAGTGAAAAGCACCGCACGATGGCCGTGCGCACGGTGGGGTCCGCGAGGCCCGGCCACTTGATACGGTGCGCCGCGACATGACCGCTGCTTTCCTCGCCGCCACCTCGCCCGAGCCGCTCGCCCCTGGCCGCTATCGCATCCACTTCACCGCGCCCTGGTACCAGGGACGTGGTGCCTTCGGAGGCGTGGTGGCGGGCGCGGCGCTGCGTGCGCTGGAGCACCACGTGGGCGCGGCGGGGAGGCCGGTGCGCTCGTTCACCGCGCACTTCTGCGCGCCCGCCGTGGAAGGCGAGGCGGAAATCCAGACGCGCATCGAGCGCGCGGGGAAGCTCGTCACGCATGCCACGGCGCGGGTGGAGAACGCGTCGGGCGTGGTGTGCGTGGCCAGCGCCACCTTCGGCGCGGCACGCGGCGGGACGATGGAGTACTTCGAGGTGCCGCGCCCGGAGGTGCCTCCGCCGCACGACGTGCCAGTGGTGCCGGACGACGTGCCCATGCCGACGTTCTGCAAGTTCTTCGAGTACCGCTTCTGCCTTGGCGGAGCCCCGTACTCCGGCGGGCCCGTGGCGGAGACGGGCGGCTGGATTCGCCCCCGCGAGCACCTGCTGCTGGACGCGCCGCTGTGCGTGGGGCTGATGGATGCGTACCCGCCGTCGGCGCTCACGCGTGTGGACGGCTTCCAGGCGGCGGCGACGGTGGACCTTCGGGTGGACTTCTTCCACGCGCTGCCGCGTCCGGGCCTGCGCGAGGATGCGCACTTCCTTCGCACCGGCCGCTCGCGCCATGCCGCCGGTGGCTACGCGGAAGACTCCCAGCAGCTCTGGACCGAGGACGGCCAACTGCTGGCGCAGTGCCACCAGCTCTTCGCGCTGCTGGGCTGAGTCTCAGGCCGCCGCTGTGCCGAGCTGCTTGACGAGCAGCCGTATCAGCTCGACGGGTTGAATCGGCTTGGGCAGCAGCTCCGCGCCGTAGCGGATGGCGACGGGGAGGATGTCGTCCAGCTCCTCGTGCCCGGTGAGGAAGACGAACGGCACGTGGCAGTTCTGCAGCTCGCGCATGGCCGTCAGCACGTCGGCGCCCGTCATCCCCGGCATGTTGTAGTCGCAGAGGATGGCGGAGACGTCCGTCACACTCGTCTTGAACGCCTCTTCCGGCGTCTGCATGGTGACGACCCGATAGCCCGCGCTCTGGAGGATGTCCCTCACCATCGTGAGCACGAAGAGGTCATCGTCGATTACGAGCACAGTCAGCATCGCGGGGTTCTCCAGAAGAGCTCGTTCATCGTTCATCCTAGCCGAGCCCCCGGGGCGCTGCCGACAGGGGCACCCCACTCACCGCGTAGGGCCGGGTCCGGACGGCCCCCCGCTCGGGGCCGGGGAGGGGATGAGCACCAGGTCCTCCTGCGGTGGGATGAGGTACTCCGCGCCCGTGTCCGTGACGACGGCCATCTCCTCCACGGAGACGATGCGCATCAGGTCCGGCCCGCCGTCCTTCCACGCGAAGAACCCGTCGAAGGCGAACACCTGCCCGGGGCGGACCACGCGAGCCGCCTGTCCCTTCGCGGGCTGGTCCTTCTGGGCCCCCGAGAGCGCCGGGCCCACGTCGTGCGCCCAGTAGCCCACGGGGTGGCCGGTGCCCCACATGACGGGCTCGGAGCCGGCCTCGCGCATCCAGTCGCGCTGGGCCTTGTCCACGTCCCAGCCGCGCGCACCGGGCTTCAGCGCCGCCAGGGCGATGCGGCTGCCCTTCTTGCCCTTCTCCCACCTCTCCAGCGCCTCCTTCGGGGGCTTCGTCTCGCCCGGGGCCAGTACGTACGCGAAGCGCTGGATGTCCGTCACCCACCGGCCGCCCACACGGATGCCGAAGTCCGTCTGGATGAAGTCCCCGGGCTGAATCACTCGCTCGGTGGCGTGCGAGTGGCCCCGCGTGGGCCCGCTCTGCACGTTGGGGTTCTGGTCCGGCGCCCACGCGTCCTCCACGCCCGATTCCGCCATGCGCCGCTTGAGGAAGCGAGCCACATCCACGTCACGCGTCCTGCCCGGCACCACCGCGCGGTAGGCCTCCACCTCCAGTTGTGACGTCAGCGCGGCGGCCTTGCGGAGGATGTCCACCTCCTCGGGGAGCTTCACGGAGAGCCACTCGGAGACGAGGTCCTCGGAGGACACCAGCTTCTTTCGCAGCGCGGGCGACAGTGCCTTCTCCAGTGCCGCGCGCTGCGACGCGGACAGCCCGTCCGCCACCGTGACGTTGTCCGACGAATTCACCGCGATGCGCGCGGGCTTCGCCGCCGCCAGCCGCGCCGCCACCTGCGCGTAGAGGTCCGTCCCTCGCTCCAGCGGGACGACTTCGTCCAGGGGGCCCACGTCCCTGAGCGCCGTGGCCTCGCCCGCGGGGGACAGGGCGAGCGAGCGCACTCCGTCGCCCTGACGGAAGAACAGGAAGGCGGCGGTGCCACCCGCATTCTCACCGCCCACGTGGTCGGCCAGCGGGTCGTTGTCGTTCTCCCGGCAGAGGAGCACCCAGGCGTCCACGTTGGCGCGGGCCATGGCCTGGGGCAGCAGCTTCTGGATGCGTTCCTTGCGGATGCGGGGCCAGGCCTCCGGGCTGGCGATGTCGGCGCCACCGGCGGCGCTCGCGAGCGGTGCCCAGAGGCAGGCGGAGGAGAGCAGGGCGGAGAGCACCACGGGCCGGGCGCGCGTCATGCGGTGGAAGGTCCTTTCGGGAGGAGGGTGCCTCCATCTTCCCCGAGGTCGCCCGCGCGGGGCACGGCCCCGGCGTGAAGTCGTGTGGTGCGAGTGCGAAGAAGTGTTCCGGGAGGCCCGGAGTGGCCGGGTCATGCAAGCGCGAGCGCCGTGGCTCGTTTAAGGTGGAGACATGGCCAAGAGCTCCTCCCGCAAGTCCCCGGCGAAGGCGAAGAAGTCCGCGGCCCGCGCCGCCCCCGCGAAGGCGAAGAAGCCCGCCGCTCCGGCGAAGACGCCCACTGCGCGCCAGGCCCCGGCACCCGCGCCGAAGTCCGAGCCGCGCCCGCCCGTGCTGGAGGCGGAGCCCGTCCTCGACACCGAGCCCGTTTCCGAGCCCATGGCCGGGTCCCGCAAGGCCCTGCCGGCGGGAGAGCCCGCGGGGGGCCGCGTCCTGCCCTTCGAAATCGACCCGAAGCGCATGGAGGAGGGGCTGCGCAAGCTCCAGGGGGAGATGGTCCACTGGGCCAACAAGGGCCGCTACACCCGGGTGCGCTTCAAGTTCCGCGGCAAGCAATTGCTGCCGGATTTGCCGCTGGCCGCCGTGGTGGCCGCGGAGGGGCTCACCTTCTACTGGGGCGGCATCCTCCGCATGCTCATCGCCAACGTGGTGGGCGGCAGCGTCTTCCAGGTGGAGCTGGTCAACGACGCGGAGAAGCGCGTGCAGGCCGGCAAGGAGGCGCTCTTGTCGGGTGACGTGGACCAGGCACTCACGCTCTTCCGCGAGGCCGTGTCCATGGACCGCGACCTCGCCTCCGCGCACCTCAATGTGGGCGTGGCGCTGAAGCTCAAGGGCGACCGCGAGGGCGCACTGGCGGCCTTCGAGAAGGCAAGGGAAAAGGACCCGGAAGGCGCCATCGGCATCGAGGCCGAACGGCTGGCCGCCCCCCTGCGGCCCCAGGGCTCCGCACGCTCCGCCTGAGCTGTTTTCATGGGCTGAAAACGGCCTTCCCGAGCGTTCAGAATGGAGCGCCGGAAGGCCCTTTCCAGACCCCCTTTCCAACCATCCGGGCATCCAGGCCGACACCCCCTCGTTTCCCTTGTTGACGTAGGGAAATCCAGGGGTTACGAACGCTCACCCACCGGACGGCGGCCCCTCGGAGGGCCCCTCCCAGACACTTCCAGAGCTCATGGCTGACGACACTACCGACAAGCCGGCAACGCCCCCCGCGCCTCCGCCTCCTGGCAGCGCCGGGGAGCTCATCCCCGTGAACATCGAAGACGAGATGCGCCGCTCGTATCTCGACTACTCGATGTCCGTCATCATCGGGCGCGCGCTGCCCGACGTCCGCGACGGCCTCAAGCCCGTGCATCGCCGCGTGCTGTTCGCGATGAACGACCTCGGGAACACCCACAACCGCGCGTACAAGAAGAGCGCCCGCGTCGTCGGCGACGTCATCGGCAAGTACCACCCGCACGGCGACGCGTCCGTGTACGACGCCATGGTGCGCCTGGCCCAGGAATGGAGCCTGCGCTACCTGCTCGTGGACGGGCAGGGCAACTTCGGCTCGGTGGACGGCGACTCGCCCGCGGCCATGCGCTACACGGAAGTGCGCATGGAGCGGCTGGCGGAGGACCTGCTGGCGGACATCGAGAAGGAGACCGTCGACTTCGGTCCCAACTACGACGACTCGCTCGAAGAGCCGCTCGTCCTCCCCGCCAAGTTCCCCAACCTCCTGGTCAACGGCAGCAGCGGCATCGCGGTGGGCATGACCACCAACATCCCGCCGCACAACCTGACCGAGGTCGTCAGCGGCACGCTGCACCTCATCGACAACCCGGACTGCACCGTCCGGGACTTGATGGAGTTCATCACCGGCCCGGACTTCCCCACCGCCGCCATCATCACCGGCCGCGAGGGCATCGTCCGCGCCTACGAGACGGGCCGCGGCCAGATTACCATCCGCGCGCGCTCGGAGATCGAGACGTCGAAGCGGGCGGACCGTGAGGCCATCATCTTCACGGAGATTCCGTACCAGGTGAACAAGGCGCGGCTCATCGAGAAGATCGCCGAGCTGGTGCGCGAGAAGAAGCTGGAGGGCATCAGCGACATCCGTGACGAGAGCGACCGTCAGGGCATGCGCATCGTCATCGAGCTGAAGCGTGACGCGATTGCGCAGGTGGTGCTCAACAACCTGTACCAGATGACGCCGCTGGAGACGACGTTCGGCGCCGTGATGCTCGCCATCGACGGGGGCCAGCCGCGCACGCTGAACCTGAAGGAGCTGCTGGACCGCTTCGTCGCCCACCGCCGCGACGTGGTGACGCGCCGCAGCCGCTACGAGCTGCGCAAGGCGCTCGCTCGCATGCACATCGTCGAGGGCCTGCTCGTCGCGCAGGACCTCATCGACCTGGTGGTCAGCCTCATCCGCGCGTCGAAGGACCCGGACGAGGCGCGCTGGGGCCTGATGCACATCCTGTCGCCCGCGCTGTACGAGCACGAGCGCTTCGGCAAGCTGGACCGCATCGACTATGCGGCGGCCAAGGCGCAGATGGAGCTGCTCGTCTCGCGCGCCCGCAACGAGGAGCCGTCCTACCAGGGCCTGGCGCACAAGTACGAGGGCGCGGGCTTCAGCCAGGAGCAGGCGCAGAACATCCTCGAGATGCGCCTGCAGCGCCTCACCGGCCTGCAGCGCGAGGAGCTGTTCCGCGAGCTCATCGACCTCATCCGCGACATCGCCCGGCTGCAGGACATCCTCGCCAACGAGCGCAGCCTGCTCAGCGTCATCAAGGCGGAGCTGCTCGAGATTCGCGAGCGCTACGGCGACAAGCGCCGCACCGAAATCACCGGCGCGGTGGATGAGATTACGAGCGAGGACCTCATCGCCGAGGAGACGATGGTGGTGACGCTCTCGCACACCGGCTACGTGAAGCGCTCGCCGCTTTCGGAGTACCGGGCGCAGAAGCGCGGTGGGCGTGGGAAGACGGGGGCGGCGACGAAGGAGGACGACTTCGTCAGCAAGCTCTTCGTGGCCAGCACCCACGCGTTCCTGATGCCGATTACGACCAAGGGCAAGCTGTACTCGCTCAAGGTGCACCAGATTCCGCAGGCCAGCCGCACGTCGCGCGGCAAGGCCATGGTGAACCTGGTGCAGTTCGGCGAGGGCGAGCGGCTGGCGCAGGTGCTGGTGACGCGCGACTTCCCGGAGAACCGGTACGTCTTCTTCGTGACGAAGAAGGGCGTGGTGAAGCGCACGGACCTGAGCGCGTTCGCCAACGTGCGCTCCAGCGGCATCATCGCGCTGGGCATCGACGACGGGGACGAGCTGGTGTCGGTGATGATTACCGACGGCAGCAAGGACATCCTGCTGTCGACGGCCACGGGCATGAGCATCCGCTTCCCGGAGACGGAGGTCCGCTCCATGGGGCGTCAGGCCTACGGCGTGAAGGGAATCACGCTGGAGGACGGCGACGAGGTGGTGGGCGCGGACGTGGTGGAGCCGGAGACGACCATCCTCACGGTGACGGAGAATGGCTACGGCAAGCGCACCCAGGAGACCGAATACCGGCAGCAGGGCCGCGGCGGCAAGGGCATCATCGACATCAAGACCACCGAGCGGAACGGCAAGGTGGTGGGCCTGCTCCAGGTGAAGGACTCGGACGAGGTGATGCTCGTCACCAACGGCGGCATGCTCATCCGCATGCGGGTGAAGGAAATCTCCGTCATCGGCCGCAACACGCAGGGCGTGCGGCTGATTGCGCTGGAGAACGAGCAGGAGAAGGTGATGGCCATCTCCAAGCTCCCCGAGGGCGAGGCCTCCGAGGACGAGGAGACGGTGTCCCCGGTGGAAGCGGCGCCCCCGGTCGAGGCCAGTGCCTCGGCGGAGGGTGAGGCGGCCGAGGCTCCTGCTTCGTCGGAGGAGCCCGGGACGCCGGAAGACACTGGCGCCGCTGGCCCCGAGTCGCCCGAAGAAGAGGGCTGAGCGACGGGACGGCTGAAGTGAACGACGCCTCCTCCCACCTGGGAGGGGGCGTTTTTCCTTGGCCGGGATGGGTGGGCCATCCGTGGGTGCGCGTGCGTCGAGCGCCGAGCCGCGTTCTCATCCCGGACGCGGGGGCGGGCTGCGCGGAATGAACGGACCCGGGCCTGCCTCCCGGCCGCCAGTCTCGGTGGAAGGAATGCTCCTTCCGCGAAGCCTCCCGAACGGAGAGGCAGGCCGCTGAGGCGGGATGCACGGAGTGAGTCGCCCAGGCCTCCCTGCCGGCCGCCAGTCTCGGTGGAAGGAATGTTCGTTCCGCGAATCGTCCCGAAGGGGCGGGCAGCATTGACGGGCTGCGGGGGATGAACCGACCCGGGCCGTCCCCTCCCGGTCTCCGGTCGCGGTGGAAGGAATGCTCCTTCCGCGAATCCCCAGCAGGAGGTGTCATGCCGCAGATGCGGGATGCACGGGCCCGGACTGCCCGCCCGGTCGCCGGCTGCAGTGGAAGGAATGTTCGTTCCGCGAATCCTCCGGCGCAGCGCGCAGGGCCGCCGCGCCTCGAATCAGGGCACGGAGGGCAGGGCGACGGAGGTGGTGGCGACGGCGAGGTTGCCGGCGCGGTCCTTGCCGAGCGTGTAGAGCTTGATGGGGCCCTTCACGGCGGGCAGGCGCACGAGCCAGGCGCCGGGCGTGGGGCTGGGGGTGGCCTGGAGCCGCACCACCTCGTCTCGCTCGTGGCGCGTGGCGGCGCCCCGGAAGTTGTAGGCGAAGGAGACGTCGAGCGGTGTGCCCTCGGCGTCCTTCGCCTCGACCTGGACCTGGGCGAAGGTGCCGGACTTCTCGCGCTTCACCTCGCCCACGGTGATGCGGGTGATGGCGGGCAGCGCCGTGGCGGGCTTCTGGCCGGTATAGGCCTCGCGCACCGCGTGCCACGCGGGCCGGGTGGACGTGCCCGACATCATGCCGAGCCACAGCCCGGTGTGGTCGAACGACGCGCTGTAGTTGAAGACGAACAGGCCCAGGCAGCGGCCCTCCTGGACGTACGGCGCGAGGGCCTTGTTCCAGCCGTCGACGATGGCGTCGTACTTCTGCGTGTCATCCGGCTCGCGGGGAATGCCATTCGCATCCTTGGGAGCGTCCCACTCGCCCTGGGCGCCGAACTCGGTGATGAGCCAGGGCTTGGTGACACCGGCCTTCTGGAGCTCGCCAGGAAGGACGTGGATACCGCCGCCGTAGACGTTGAGGCCGTACGCGTCGAGGGACGGCGTGTACTTCATCCACCACGGCACGCCGAGTGTCCACGCGTCCACGGAGATGACGGGATGGCCCGGGTCGAGCTTCTTCACCTCGCGGACGACCTGCTCGAGGAAGCGGGCATAGGCCTCCTTGGAGGCGTCATCGGGCGAGTTGAGGAGCACCTCGTTGCCAATGCCCCAGGCGAGCACGGCGGGGTGGTCCTTGAAGGCGCGGACCTGGGCGAGCGTGTCCGCGAACTGCTTCTTCATGCCCTTGGAGTCGTGGAGGTAGTCGAAGGAGTCGTCGCTCTCCGCGCCGGGGCGGCCCTGCCGCAGCCAGAGCCCGACGAGCACCTTGAGCCCGTGCTTGTGCGCGGCGTCGAGCAGCACGCGCGTCTCCGTCCCGGTGCCCCAGGTGCGCAGTGTGTTCACCCCGAGGGCCGCGAGCCGCGCGCAGTCCTTCTCGTAGTCCGCGGAGCGGCTGCCGCTGAAGGTGACGCCCTTGGCGAGGTAGGGCTTTCCATCCACCTGGAGCTGCCAGCCGTCACCCCTCTTCACGATGGCGGTGGCGGCGTGCGCGGAGACGGTGGGAACGAGGACGAACACCAGCAGCAGCGCGAGGACGGTGGGGCGGGCCAGGTTCATGGGTTGCATTTGTACCAGCAAAGCCCGGTACGCCGCTCACCGTGACGGCCGCGTCAGCGCAGCGACGCCGGAAGCGCGGACACGTCCAGCTTCGGCACGCCCACCTGCATCACCGCCTGCGCTCCGAACCAGTTGGCCAGCTCCGCGCACCGAGCGAGTGGCAACTCCCGCAGCAGGCCCAGCGCGAAGCCCGCGAGGAAGCAGTCTCCCGCGCCCGTGGGGTCCACCTCCTCGGCGGGAAGGGCGGGCACGTCGATGCGCTCCTTCTCGGTGAGCACCGTGCAGCCGTCCGCGCCCCGGGTGATGACGAGGCACGTCCGCCTCCGCACCTGCTCGACGTCCAGCGCGCGCGCCTCTTCTTCACTGGCCTTCAGCACGTGGATGCGCTCCAGGAGCGCGGCATACGGCGTCGCCTCGATGCGCTGGTTGAGCACGCGCCCTTCGCCATCCAGTGCCCGGAGGAGCCCCTGGGCATCGGCCACCACGTGCCGGGAGCGCTCGGAGACGCGGACCAGCGTCTCCGGCAGCAGTTCCCCCATGACGCCGCAGGCCAGCGCCACGCGCGCGTCCACGGTGATGTCCTCGGGTCGGATGGGCTCCGCGCGAGCACTCACTCGCAGCACCCGCTCGCCCTGGCCCAGCTCCGCGGTGAACTGCGTGGTGCGCGTGCCCGGGACGATTCGCGGGGGATGCCGGACGTGGTCCGCGTACCGGAAGTCCTCTCCCGCGACGGCGGCCACCGCGTAGTCCACGCGCATGGCCTCCAGCACCGAGGAGATGTACGCCGACGAGCCCCCGAGCGCGTGCGTCTCCCGGCCCGGCCCGAGCCGCAGCAGGTCGTGGCAGTAGTTGCCCACGACGAGCACGTCACACGAGGCGCGAGGGCTCATGCGGTGGGTTCTACTCCTTGCGCGCGAAGTCCTTCGGCACCGGCGTCCCGGCCGTCTTCTCGTCAATCCAGGCGATGTTCAGCACCCACCACCGCTGGCCGTCGAAGACGAGCTGCAGGCTGTTGACGCCCTTGGACGTCGTCGGGCCGTTGGCGGCCTCGCGCGTCTCGTAGGCGCTGAGCACGTTGACCAGGTCGCCGTAGCCGGACACCTCGCGGTGCGTCTCCTTCTCGTAGAAGGCGTGCTTGTTGAAGAAGTCCACGCCCCACGTGGCGTAGTCATCCGGGGTGATGGGAGAGATGCCGGGCCCCGCGGCGCCGGGCTTCGGGCGCCGGACGGGAATCATCTTCGCGCCCGGATAGAACAGTGAGCGGAAGCGCTGCCAGTCGCGCGCCTGGCCCGCCGGGCCGCTGATGACGTCGTAGAGCGCGGCCATGAGGCTCGCGACGGAGCGCACGTCCTCGGGCTTCGCGGTGGGCGCCTGCTGGAGCGCGGCCTGGGTGCGCTCGCCCGCGGTCTTCATCGAGTTGGGGCGCGTGGTGTCCGTCGCGGCGGGCGGCGGCTGCTGCGCGGCCTGCGACTTCGGCGGTGACGGCTGCGCGGCTTGCGGCTGCGCGGCCTGCGGCTTCGGCGGTGGCTGCTGCGCGGACGGCGGCTGCGAGGGCTGCTGCGCCGAGGCAAGCGGGGCGACGAGCAGGACGGCGGCACAGGCTGCGATGAGCGGGCGAAGCATGGCGTGTCTCCGCGACGGCGGGTGGGCTGCGGCCGCGGAGGCTATCCCGCCGCGCGCCGGTACGCTCGAATCAGGGAACGCGGTAGGGTGCGCCGCGCTCCGTCATGTCCCTCCTCTCGCTCGACGCCCTCTCCCTGCGCACTTCCAGCGGTGCCCCTGCCGTGGATGGCCTCACGCTGGCGGTGGAGCCGGGCGAGGTGGTGGCGCTGCTCGGCCCCTCCGGCTGCGGCAAGACGGCGGCACTGCGCCTCGTCGCCGGCTTCGACCGCCCCGACGCAGGCTCCCTCACCTTGGACGGCCGCACCCTCGCGGGCCCGGGCACCTTCGTGTCGCCGGAGCAGCGCGGCGTGGGCATGGTGTTCCATGACGCCGCCCTCTTCCCGCACCTGTCCGTGCTCGACAACGTGGCCTTCGGCCTCACCGCGCTGCCGCGTCCCGAGGCCCACGCACGCGCCCGTGCCCTGCTGAAGCTGTTCGGCCTGGAGGGCTTCGAGCCGCGCATGCCGCACGCGCTCTCCGGCGGACAGCAGCAGCGCGTGGCCCTGGCGCGCGCGCTCGCGCCGGGGCCGCGGGTGCTGCTCCTGGACGAGCCCTTCTCCCGCCTGGACATCACCCTGCGTGCCTCCACGCGCGTGGAGGTGCGGCGGGCCCTGAAGTCGCTGGGCACCACGGTGCTCTTCGTCACGCATGACCAGGGCGAGGCCATGGCCTTCGCGGACCGGCTCGCGGTGATGCGCGCCGGCAGGGTGGAGCAGGTGGGCACGCCCGAGGCCGTCTACACCACGCCACGCACCGCCTTCGTGGCGTACTTCCTCGGCGGCACCAACCTGCTGCCTGGCGTGGGCTTCGGCAACGGGGCGCGGACGATGCTCGGCATCCTCCCCGTGACGGGCCACGCGAAGGGCAACGTGCTGTTGTCGCTGCGGCCGGAAGCCCTGCGGCTGGTGCCGGACACGGACACCGTCGCGGTGGGCGGCGCCCTGCGCGCGGAAGTCCTCGCGCGCGAGTTCCAGGGCGCCAGCGCCGAGTACACCGTGGCCTGCGGCGGCATGGAGCTCACCGTGCGCGGCTCACCCGAATTGCCGCTGCGCCCGGGTTCGCGGGCCCGGCTGGAAGTCGTGGGCCGCGCGGTGGTGCTGGAGGACAGTCCGGACTGAGGCCGGCTGCCCTTCGGCCGAGCAACCGTCGTACGCTGGGTACGGGCCGGGGCTGCAATCACCCGGGCCCCTCACGCGTAGAGGTGGGCATGAACATCGCAGGCCTTCGTGGCATGAGTACCCGCTTCTTCAGCTACGTGCGCGACCCGCGGGTGTCGCTCTGGCGGAAGCTCGCTGGCGTGCTGGCGGTGGTCTACTTCGTGTCGCCCATCGACGCGCTCCCGGACTTCATCCCGGTGCTCGGCTGGCTGGACGACGTCGGCGTGTTGTCCGCCGCGGCCTTCTTCATGGTGCGCGAGGTGCAGCGCCACCAGCCGTGGAAGGCCACGGACGGCCTGCCGCTGGACGAGGAGGGGCGCTCGCGCCTGCCTCCCAGCGTGCGCAAGTCCGTGTAGCCCTCGGTTCCGGGACTCCTCCGGAAGCCGGCCCCAGTGCCTCCCATTGGACGATGGAGGGCTTCACCCGCGCCGCGACGCGGACGTGTCCTCCGCGCGGGCCCGCGGGCTTGCGAGCAGGACCCGACACAACAGCGGGAGCAGGCGGGACAGGGGGGCCCTGGGAATTCTATACCCTTCCACCCACCGAACGGACGAGCCCCCGGCCCTGTCGCAGCTGGCGAACCCATACTCCGCGTCCTCGTTTCAGTTCATTCCAGTGCCTTGTCCCCACGCGAGGCCCATGGTTTGTGCGGGGCTCTGGGGGGATTGCGGAGCAATGACATGGTCGCATCCCAGGGCAGGGTCGTACTCATCACCGGGGCCTCTTCCGGAATTGGCAGGGCCTGCGCGCAGCTGCTGAGCGAGCGCGGGCACACCGTCTACGGCACCAGCCGCCAGCCTCTGACAGAGGCACCGAAGGGCTGGCACTGGCTGGAACTGGACGTCACCCGCGACGAGTCCGTGCGGCGCGCGGTGGACGCGGTGCTGGCGGCGGAGGGGCGCATCGACGTGGTGGTGAACAACGCGGGCTACGCGCTCGCCGGCTCGCTGGAGGACACCTCCATCGAGGAGGCGAGGCAGCAGTTCGAAACCAACCTGCTCGGCGTGCTGCGCGTGTGCAAGGCGGTGCTGCCGTCCATGCGCGAGCGCCGCACCGGCCTCCTCATCCACATCAGCTCCCTGGGCGGCGCGGTGGGGCTGCCCTTCCAGGGGCTCTACAGCGCCAGCAAGTTCGCGCTGGAGGGGCTGACGGAGAGCCTCCGCCAGGAGGTGGCCCCCTTCGGCATCCAGGCCACCCTGGTGCAGCCCGGTGACGTGCACACGCGAATCACGGAGAACCGCGTGCTCGCGAGCCAGTCCGGCCCCGGCTCCGCGTACCGCGCGCCCTTCGAGACCACGCTGAAGACCATCGAAGCCGACGAGCGGGACGGCGTGCCCCCGGAGGACGTGGCGCGCACGGTGCTGGAGTTGCTGGAGCACGGCTCCGTGCGCGTGCGCTACTCGGTGGGCAAGCTGGTGCAGCGCGCGGCGGTGATGGCGAAGTGGATGCTGCCCTCGCGCGCCTTCGAGGCGCTCGTCATGTCCCTCTACGGCCTGTCCCGGGACTGAGCGCCGCCACGGCCCGCGCTCGCGTGGAGTCAGAACCGGCCGAGCAGCGCCACGCCCGCGCCGTCGCGGCCCAGGAGGGTGGGGGTGAGCACCGCCTGGGGCGCCCCGCGCACGTCGAAGTCGCGCGAGAGGTACGTGGCGAGCCCCAGGCCACTCAGGACGCCGGCGGCGCTGCCCACGAGGATGGAGTCTCCCGCGTCGTCGCCCGCGACGATGAAGGTGGCCGTCGCCCCCAGCAACCCGCCGAGGATGCCGCCCGCGTCGATGATGAGCATGCGGCCGCGCGACACCGGCACCTGGGTGGACAGCGCCGCGAGCGAGGCGATGCCCACGGCGGTGGCGCCCAGCTCCACCGCGAAGAACGTCTTCGAGTCGTCGCTGTCGGACGTGGCGAGCAGCAGCGCCGTCACCACGCCCGTCCACAGGCCGCCCGAGTTGGCCATGGACACCTGGCCCGAGGTGGGGCGCACGGTGGTGGCCAGGAGGATGCCCACGCCGGTGAAGCCCGCGCCGCCCAGCATGGCCGCGCCGATGGCGTCGTCACCCCCCAAATCCAATGCGAGCAGCGAGGAGACGCCGAACCAGAAGCCCCAGATGGTGCCCGAGTTGATGACCGCCGCCTGCCCGGACGTCACCCCGTCCTCCCGGGCGAGCAGCAGCGTGGCGGCGGCGCCCGCCCCCGCCCCCAGCAGCGACGCGGCCGCGTAGCCCTGCCCGCTACAATCGGCGATGGCGCACAGGAGGACGCCCTGCGCCGCGCCGTGCAGCGTCTGCACCACCGTCATCGCCGCGAGCCCGGCGTCCGAGCGGCCCTCGGGGCCCAGCTCACTCACCGCCGCCTGCGCCAGCCGTCCGCCCGGGGCGAGCCGCGCCCGCGTGAGCCGCACCAGCTCGGTGGCATACGGGTGCTGGGGACACGCGGCCAGCGTGCGCTGGAAGGCCTCCAGCGCCTCTTCGTCCCTGCCATCCACCAGCGCATCGAAGCCCTCCGTGTAGTCGGCCTCGGCGGTGGCGGGGCACGCCTCGGGGGTGGGGACCAGGGGCGGCGCGGTGACGGTGGCGGCGTCCCGGGGCGCGTCCGTGGAGGGCGTGGCCTGGGCGGCGGAGAGGGCGACGAGCAGGAGCGTGGTGAGCGTCATCGGGCGCGCACTCTATGCGAGGACCCCGTCCCCCTCGCGCAACTCCGTGCGAAGGGGCCGGGGCCCGCGGACGCGAGGCGTCAGGTGGCCCGGAAGGGCCCCCCGCGCCCCGGTGCTTCAGCGCGCGGCGAGCGCGTCCACGTGCTGCCGCAGGGCGACCTCGTTGCCCATGCGGCCGCTGAGGCCGGACAGCGGCTTCGCGGCCTGCTCGATTCGGCCGCGGGTGCGCGGGCCCGCCGCCGCCAGCCACGCCACCCCCAGCGCCAGCTCCGCCACCTGCGGCTCACCGGTAAGGCTGGCGGCGAGCGACAGCAGCGCCTCCACCGCCTTCTTCACCTGCGCGCCGTGCAGCGGGTGGCTGCTGGTGATGCCCTCGCGCAAGAGCTCCAGCAGCGCCAGCGCCGTGGCGCGCGCCTGGCGCACCGGCTCCGGACCCGCCCCGGCGCCGTCCCACAGGCCGTTGGCGAGCTGCCGCCCCAGCAGCGCCTCCACGCCCACGCCGCCTTCGTCGCGGGACAGGGCCGCGGGCGCCTCCGCCGCATAGAGGCCGTCGAGCATCGGCAGGCTGCTCCCGGTGTCCTCCCGCTCGTCGTCGTCCTGGCTGTAGGCCGATTCCATCATGATGGGCTCCGGGGCTGACACGGACTGCCGCAGGGAGGTGCCCTGCTCCGCCTCGGCGTCGCCGCCGAAGAGGCCGGAGAGGAAGCCGCCCTTCCGCTTCTTCGCGGGGGCGGACTTGCTCAGGTCCTTCATCTCCTTCATGGGCGCGACGGAGGCCGCCGCCCTCGCGGGGGAGGGTGCCGGAGCCATGGCGGGCGGAGGCGGAGGCGCGAAGGCAGCCCCGGCCGAGGCGGGCGCGGGCATCGGCCTGCCCCCGGGCCTGGAGGGCATGGCAGCCCCCTGGGTCCTGCCCAGGGGACCGCCCCGGCGGCGCACATTCACGGCGCCGCCGTCCGCGGCCTCCTCCTGCTTCGCCGTGCCGAACATGTCCCAGCCAGCCGGCGCATTCACCGGGACGACGCGCGTCTCCGGCTGTCCCGACGCCCGGCGCTCCGCCGTGCGCTCCTCCACCACGACGAAGGACGTGTAGCGGGTGACAATCTGGTGCGCGACGGCCAGGTCGACGATGCGCTTCTTCATGGACTCGGCGCGGCGGCCGGTGAGCCCCGCCGCCTCCCAGCCACGGATGCGCTCCGCCGCCCACAACTTCTCCACCGCCGGCCGGTCCGACAGCGCGGGGAAGTCCACGCGCACGGTGAGCGCGAAGGGCTCACGGCCCGAGCGCCCGCGCAGCGTCACCTTGCCGGTGCCCGGCGTGGGGTAGCGGCCGAAGAGCGTCCAGGGCACACCGTCAACCATGGGCGGCAGCTCGGACGGGGACAGCTCCGTGCCCTCCACGCCGTCGAAGCTCACCTGCAATTCGGTGACGCGCGGCGCGAGCGCACGGGAGAACTGCGCCACCACCTTGTCGTCGATGCGCTCGCCCGGGTGGATGAACTCCACCGCGCCGCCCGTCTGCTTCGCCAGGTCTCGCAAGAGCGCGTCGCTCACGTTGGTGCCGATGCCGAACGAGTACAGGCGCGCCGTCTTCCGCTCGGCCAGCACGGCCTTGAGGATTTCGTCCTCGTTGCCCACCTGCCCGTCCGTCAGCAGCACCACCACGCCGTCCGGCGCGGTCCGCACCGCGGCCTGCATGGGCTGGAGCAGCTCCGTGCCGCCGTCGGCCTGGAGCGCCGCCACCCACCGGTCCGCCTCCTCCAGCGTGCGCTGGGTGAAGGGCACCGGCTGCGGCTTGAAGGAGCGGTAGCTGCTCTCGAAGGCGATGACGTTGAAGCGGTCGCCCTCGCGCAGGTGGCGCAGGCACAGCCGCAGCGCGGCCTGGGCCTGGGGCAGCGACTCACCGGCCATGGAGCCGGAGACGTCCACCACGAAGACCACCTCCTGCTTCGGCGGCGCGGACGCCATGGCCAAGAGGTCCGGAATCACCGTGAGCGCGAAGGTGCCCGCCTCCGCGCCATCCTTGCGGTGTGTGACGAGCGGGGTGAACACCGCGCTCGAGTCCGGGCTGCGCAGGCTCAGGACCAGATCACGGTCCAGCGACACCTCGCCCCGCGAGAAGCCCACGCGCATCCGCGTGCCGCTCTCCCGGTTGACGGTGATGGTGTGCGACGGGCTCTCCACCACCACCTCGCGGCCCAGGTCCACCAGCAGGTCCATCCGCAGGCCGTAGTGCACCTCGCCGATGGGCGGCGTGATGCGGTCCGCGTCCGGCACGCGGCTCGTCGGGTCCATGCCGCCGTGGCCGGTGCGGTCCCCCGAAGGGGTGCCGGGGATGTAGCGGGGGGCCACCAGCGTGGGCAGCATCCAGCGCACGGAGCCCTCCTCGGCGGTGACGGCCTGGAGGAACTCCACCTCCACCACCGTCTCCTCGCCGGGGAGGAGGTTGCCCACCTGCGCGGTGAAGACGTTGGGGCGCTCCTGGTCCAGGAGCGCGGCGCCATGGCCGGCGGTGACGGCGTCGTCGTAGGTGCGGAAGGCCTCCTCGCGCTCCTTCACCACGCCCTCCACGCGGCGCCCGGCGCACGTCATGGAGAAGGCGGAGAGGGTGCCGTCGGAAGGCAGCGGGAAGGTATAGACGGCCTCCACCGGGCGCTTCTCATCGTTGCGGTAGCGCTGGCGCACGCGCACCCGCGCATGGCCTCCCAGCAGCTCACCCGTTACTTCGACGCCCTGGAGGGGAACCTGCGCGCCCTCGCGCGTGTACAGCCCGGCCTGCTCCGTCGTCTTCATGACCTCTCCCTTTCCTGGAACTCTTCGATGAGGGCGCGCACCTTCTCGGCGAGCGCCCGGACCTTCGCGTCGGCCCCCTCCGACACGTGCAGCTCCAGCCCCGGGGCCAGCTCCCACCGCTGGTAGCGTGACATGACCGCCTGTCGTGAGCCCACCACCGGGGGCGTCAGCACCCGCACGTCGGTGATGACGCCGGGCGTCGCGGGCCCGTACGTCGGGGGTGTCGGGGTGGTGTCCGATTCGGCGAGCCTGCGCAGCTCGTCGGCGGACAGGCGCTGCAGCTCCACCTGGATGGCGTCCAGGGGAAGGAACCGCGCCTGGAGGACGCGGATGGCCTTGAGCCGCAGCAGGTGCTCCTCGCCGTACACGGTGTCCGGCCCCCGGAAGGGCGGTGCGGGAATCAGCCCCCGCTGGACGTAGTAGCGAACCGTGCGCGGCGAGACGCCCGCCGCCTCGGCCAGCTCCGCCAACTTCCATTCGGTCTGTGTCTTGGGCGTGCTCACAACCTGGACAGTAAGAGGTGACAGTTTTGGTGTCAAGTTATCACTGTCTATTTGTCGGTCGTGCTGGCAGGTGGTCTTCCAGCTCTTTCCGTCCCGGGCCTCGCCAGTCCTACTGTCGGGATGGGGCCCCTCCTACTGTCGAGAAGCCGCGAGCCGGCGGCGGGCGGGGTTGCGCCGCCGGGGGGAGGGGTGGAACAGGGGAGGGCATGACTGGCGGCTCGGAAGGCCTGGACTTCTCGTCCATCCGGCTCATCGGCATGGCGGTGACGCCGGCGGTGATGGTGTCGGCCTGCGGCACCCTGGTGTCGGGGCTGGACAACCAGATTGCGCGGATGTCCTCGCTCGTCCGGGAGATGGTGCGCGATTGGCGGCTGCTGCCAGAAGGGGACCCGAGGCGCGCCATGTTGCGAGAGCAGGTGGCCATCCTGGACCGGCGCCACGCCATCCTCTCGCGGGCCATTCGCATCACCTATTGGGCGCTGCTGTCCTTCGTGGTGACGTCGATGCTGTACCTCGCCAAGCGTCACACCGAGGTTCCGGAGATGCTGCCGATGGTGTCCTTCTCGGTGGGCGTGGTGCTGCTCGGGGGCATGGCGCTGCTCGCGCTCGCGTCGGTGCGGCTGGGCCGGCGGGCGATTGCGCTGGAGCGGCGGGAGCTGTTCAAGGAGTCGGAGCCGCCCCCGTCCGACTGAAGCGCCGCGCCCGGGCTCAGGAGGACATTCCCCCGAGTGAAGGCCCTTCCTCCTCCTCGGCGCCCTGGCCGTCACCCGGACGCCCGGCCATGCCCGTTACGGGCCGGTGCAGGCCCACCATGTGCAGCAGGTCCAGGGGGATGGGGAGGATGGTGTGGTTGCCGCCGGTGGTGATTTCCACCAGCGTCTGGAGGTAGCGCAGCTGGAGCGTGGCCGGGTTGCGGCTGATGACGTCGGCGGCCATGGCGAGCTTCTCGGCGGCCTGGTGCTCGCCCTCGGCGGCGATGATTTTCGCGCGGCGCTCGCGCTCGGCCTCGGCCTGTCGTGCAATGGCCCGCTGCATCTCCACCGGCAGGTCGATGTGCTTCACCTCCACGTTGGAGACCTTGATGCCCCACGGGTCTGTGTGCGCGTCGAGCACGCGCTGGATGTCGCGGTTGACGCGGTCCCTCTCGCTGAGGAGCTGGTCCAGCTCCACCTGGCCCAGAATCGCGCGCAGCGTCGTCTGGGCGAGCTGGCTGGTGGCGTAGAGGAAGTCCTCCACCTGGAGCACGGCCTTGTCGGCGTGGATGACGCGGAAGTAGACGACGGCGCTGACCTTCACGCTGACGTTGTCGCGGGTGATGACGTCCTGCGGGGGCACGTCGCGCGCCACCGTGCGCAGGTCGATGATGACCATGCGCTCCACGAAGGGGATGAGCCAGCGGAAGCCGGCGCGCTTGAGCCCCACGAAGCGCCCGAGCCGGAACACCACGCCGTTCTGGTACTCGTTGACGATGCGCACCCCGGAGAGGAACAGCAGCAGGACGATGGCGACGGGGATGAGCGTTCCGATGAGCCCGGTGATGTTGATCATGTCTTCACCTCGTCGACGAACAGCATGAGCCCCTCCACGCGCCGCACCACCACGGGCGCGCCGGGGCGGATGGGGGCGGGGGACGTGGCGCGCCAGCGCTCGCCGTGGACGAACACCTCGCCCTGCTCGGGGTTGACGGAGGCCAGCGCGGTGCCGTGCTCGCCCACGAGGCCCGCGTCGCCGCCCTGCTGCGGCAGCCGGCGCGTCTGCGCGCTCCGGTACGCCACGTAGGCGGCGGCCCCCGCGAGCACCACGGTGGTGGGCACCACCCACTCCCATCCCAGGTGGAAGGAGCGGTCCACGAACCAGCCCGGGTCGAAGCGGTCCACGAGGAACAGGCCGCCCAGCGCCAGCAGCACCACGCCCGTCGCGCCCAGCAGGCCGCTGGTGACGAACAGCTCCGCGACGATGAGGGCCGCGCCCACCAGCAGCAGCACCAGTGCCCCGGTGCGCACCGGCAGCGCGGAGGACGCCACCAGCGCGAGCACCAGCGCCACTCCGCCGATGAGGCCCGGCGCGATGGCGCCCGGATGCGACATCTCCACCACCAGCCCCAGCGCCGCCACGAGGAACAGCAGGTAGACGACGGACGGGTGCGCGAGCGCATGCACGGTGCGCTGCGAGAGGCTCGGCGTCAGGGTGACGACGGACGCCTTCGCGGTGGCCAGCCGCACGCTGTCACCGCCCGCCACCTCCACGCTCCGCCCGTCGGCCCACGTGAGGAACTCCGCCTCGGTGGGGGCCACGTGCTCCACCACGCGCAGCTCGCGGGCCTTCTCCGCGGGAACGCTGGCGCTGTCGCGCACGGAGGACGCGGCCCACGCCACGTTGCGCCCGCGCTGCCGGGCAATGCCCTCCGCGAAGGCCACGGCGTCGTTCTCCACCTTGCGCGCCATCTGCTTGCCGCCCGCCGCCTCCGGGTCCTGCCCCTCGATTCCGACGACGGGGTGCGCCGCGCCGATGTTGGTGCCCGGGGCCATGGCCGCGAGGTTGGACGCGAGGGTGATGAACACGCCCGCGCTGCCGGCATGCGCGCCGGAGGGCCCCACCCAGACGAGCACCGGCACGCGCGAGGCGAGGAAGGCCCGGACGATGACGCGCGTGGACTCCAGCGAGCCGCCCGGCGTGTCCAGCCGCACCAGCAGCGCGCCGTGCCCTTCCGCCTCCGCGCGCGCCACGCAGTCCTTCAGGTAGCCGCCGGAGCCCGCATCCACCACGCCATCCAGCTCGCAGCGGGCCACGGTGGGCCGCGCGCCCGCGGATGCCACCGGCGTCTCGGAAGGGGGCGCCGCCGCGAGCAGGGCCAGGGCGAGGGCGCCCAGCAGCGCCGCCCCGTGGAGTCTGTGTTGAGAGCGCGTCCGCATGTCACACCCCCTGCAGGGCCGCAGGGGCGAAGGCGGCGGGAATGATTTCGCGCGCGGGCAGGGGCCGCACCGTGGCCAGGTGGTCGAGCAGCAACAGGTGGTCCCTCAGGAGCCGGGGCATGAGGAAGTTCTCGCGGACGTGCTCGCGCCCGCGACCACCGAGCAGCCGTGCCTCCTCCGGCTGGCGCAGCAGGCGCAGGAGCTGCTCGGCGCACTCTTCAATCGTGTCCACGAGGACGCCGCCGACTCCCTCGGGGAGCTGGAGGGGGATGCCGCCCACGCGCCCTCCGATGACGGGAGTGCCCTTCCACGTGGCCTCGGAGACGACGAGGCCGAAGCCCTCGCGTATCGACTTCTGGATGACGACGTTGGAGAACGACTGGAGCGCGTTGACCTCGACGTTGCCCACGCCGACGAGGTTGGTGAGGACGTGGATGAGGCTGTCGCCCGCGGTGACGGCGCGGACCTCCTCGTAGACGTCCCAGCCCTCGGGGTCGTCCAGGGCGAGCGAGCCGACGAGCGCGAGCTGCAGGTCCGGCACATGGGGGCGCACGCGCTGGTACGCCCGCACGACGCCGAGCGGGTCCTTCCACCGGTCGAAGCGGCCGACCTGGGTGACGAGGGGCCGGTGGGTGCGGATGCCAATCCACTCCAGCACGTCCTTGGCGAGCGCCTCCGGCAGCGGGTGATTCTTGGGGCTGAGCGGGTCGATGCAGGGCGCGTAGACGTGCACGTCCTGGATGGGCAGCCCCGGGGGGATGAAGTCGTCGAGGGTGAAGACGGCGGCGTCGTACGCGCGCAGGTACGGCGAGAGGAAGTCCCAGTAGCTGGGGTTGGGATGGGACGTGTCGATGTGGCAGCGCCATATCCACCGCGAATCGCGCAGGGAGGACATGGCGGCGAGCACGGCGGGCTGCGGGTCGTGGACGAAGATGAAGTCGTAGTCCTCGGAGTCGCTGATGAGGCGGCTGGCGTTGAGCTGCGCGTTGGCCAGGTAGATGGCCTTGTCCTTCTCGGTGAGCTCGCCGGGGGCGCCCTGGAGTCCGTTGTGGATGCGCTTGGTGACCTGGAAGAAGGCCTCGTCGCCGTGGATGAGCTTCCAGTCGGTGGTGATGCCCAGGTCGTTGTAGAGGGGCACCAGCGAGCGCAGGATTTCGGAGACGCCGCCGCCGTAGGAGGTGGCGTTGAGGTGCATGCAGCGCGCGCCGCGCAGGCGCTCCGCGAGGTGCTGCACCTCATCGAGCTGCCAGTCGGGAGCGACGCCGCGGTAGTTCGCGAGTGAGCGTTTGCCGACATCCACGACGTCCAGCATGGACCCTGCTCCCCGGGAGGAAGTGCGTTCCGAGGAAACGGTGCGCATGGTGCGAAAGCGCTTCCGGACTCTTCCGGTGGTGGGTCGGTGCCGGACGCGCGGAGCGAGGGCCTGGCTGGCGGGACGCGCATCCGCTGGTGGACGTTGGGCCCACGCCGCAGATTGTGGCTGGAGGGCGTGCTTCCCAGGGTTCGGCCCTCCACCTGATATTGGAGGCTCCATGCGTCGCGTCGTTTTCATTGCACTGTGCCTGGCCGCCATCCCGCTTGCCTGCAAGACGACGCAGCCACCCGGGGCGGAGAACCAGGAGCCCATCCAGGGCCCGACCGAGGTGCGCGAGCCCATCCAGAACGTGCCGGCCGAACCGGCCGGGCCCGTCGGGCCCCTGCCCGACGTGGACGGCGGCAGCGGCGGCCCGTCGGAGACGGAGTAGCGCTCCGGCTCGCGTCTCCAACCGCGCTCGTGACACCACCGCCCGGCTCGGGCACGGTTCGCGCTCGGCGCCCGGGCACGGGTGCGCCGAAGGACAACCGGAGGGAGCACGGTGGAGACCACGGTCTACCTGGCGGAGCGGGTCTGGACGTTGGACGCGGAGCGGCCGCTGGCGCGCGCGCTGGCGGTGCGCGACGGGAAACTCCTGGCGGTGGGCACGCGCGCGGAGGTGCAGGCCGCGGCGGGGCCTGGCGCGCGCGAGGTGGACCTGGGGCCGGCCACGGTGGTGCCGGGCCTGGTGGACGCGCACGCGCACATCCACGGGCTGGGGCGCAGTCTGACGACGGCGCGCCTGGAGAAGGCGCCCTCGGTGGACGAGGTGGTGCGCCGGTTGTCTCAGGCTCCGGCCTCCAGCTTCCAGGGTGACTGGCTGCTGGGGAAGGGGTGGGACCAGAACGAGTGGCCCGGTGGCGCGTTCCCCGGGCGGGCGGAACTGGACGCGTGCTTCCCCACGACGCCGGTGTTCCTCACGCGGGTGGACCACCACGCGGCGTGGGTGAATGGTGAAGCGCTGCGGCGCGCGGGCATCACGCGAGACACGCCGGACCCCGCCGGAGGCCGCATCCTGAAGGACGCGCGCGGCGAGCCCACGGGCGTGCTGGTGGACAACGCGATGGACGTGGTGGCCGCGGTGATTCCGCCGCCCACGCGGGTGCAATTGGAGACGCGGCTGGGGGCGGCGCTGGAGCGCTGCGCGCAGGTGGGCCTGACGGGCGTGCACGATGCGGGCATGGACCTGGACGCCTTCCGCCTGCTCCAGGAGTGGGACGCGGCCGGGAAGCTGCCCCTGCGCGTGTACGCGATGGCGGCGGGACAGGGTGACGAGCGGCACGTGTACCTGGAGCAGGGCCCGTGGCAGGGGCGGATGCTGGCGATGCGCTCGGTGAAGTTCCTGGCGGACGGCGCGCTGGGCAGCCGGGGCGCGGCGCTGCACGAGGACTACTGCGACGAGGCCGGGCAGCGCGGCCTGCTGCTGATGCCGCCCGAGGAGCTGGAGGCGCGCGCGAGGGCCTTCATGGCGAGGGGCTTCCAGGTGTGCATCCACGCCATTGGAGACCGTGCCAATACGTTGGTCGTGGACGTGCTGCTGCGCGCGTCGGCGGAGACGGGCACGCAGGCGCTGCGGCACCGGGTGGAGCACGCGCAGATTCTGACGCTCGAGGACATCCAGCGGCTGGGCGCGGCGGGGCTGGTGGCGAGCGTGCAGCCCACGCATTGCACCAGCGACATGACGTGGGCCCAGGCGCGGCTGGGCGCGGAGCGGCTGAAGGGCGCCTATGCGTGGCGCAGCCTGCGGGACGCGGGGGCGCACCTGGCGCTGGGCAGCGACTTCCCCATTGAGAACCCGGACGTGCTGGCGGGGCTGTACGCGGCCGTCACGCGGCAGGACGCGGCGGGCCGGCCGGAGGGCGGGTGGAGGCCGGAGGAGCGGCTGACGGCGCCCGAGGCGCTGGAGGGCTTCACGGTGGGTCCGGCGTGGGCGTCGTTCGAGGAGTCGCGGCGCGGGCGGCTGGTGCCCGGCCTGGACGCGGACTTCGTGGCGCTGTCGGCCGACCCGCTGGAGGGCCCGGCGCGGGCGCTGGTGGACGCGCAGGTGGTGGCCACGGTGGTGGCGGGCGCGGAGGTGTACCGCGCGCGGGGCGCGAGCTGACGGGCTCGGGGGCGGGGCTCACCCGCCGAACATCTGCGAGCGCGCGGCCTCGGCGATGGCGACGACGGCGGGGTGGCGCAGCTTGCGCTCGACGGTGATGGCGTAGAAGCAGGTCTCGATTTCTTCGGTGCGGCCGATGACGGAGCAGTTGAACTGGCGCTCCACCTCGGCCTCGATGGCGGTGGGCATGGCGAAGACACCGTGCCCGCGCTGCCCGAAGGCCTGGAGGAGCGCGCTGTCGTCGAAGTCCCCGGCGATGACGGGCCGCAGGTTCTGCCGCTCGAACCACAGCTCCAGCGAGCGGCGCACGGAGGACTCGTCCGAGGGCAGCAGCACGGGCGCGCCGTCCAGCGAGCGGGGGAAGTCCTTCTTGAGCTGCACGAGCTTGCCGGCGGCGAAGAAGGACACGCCGCTCTTGCCGAGCAGGTGGTTGAAGGAGCGGACGCTGACGGGCTCGGAGCTGGGCGCGTCCGCGAGCACGACGTCCAGCTCATGCAGGGCGAGCGAGGCGAGGAGCTGGGGCAGGGGCCCTTCGCGGCAGATGATGCGCAGGGACGGGCCGGCCTCGAGCGCGGGCTTGAGGAGCTGCTCGGCGACGAGCTTGGGGATGACGTCGAGCACGCCCACGTTGAGCCGGAGCTGCTGGCCGGCGGGCATGCCGGAGACGACGTTCTTCAGCTCGTTGCCCAGGCGGAAGATTTCGTCCGCGTAGCGCATGACGGTGCGGCCCACGTCGGTGAGGACGAGCTTGCGGCCCTGTCGCTCGAAGAGCTTGTGGCCGAGCGACTCCTCCAGCAGCTTGAGCTGGCTGCTGATGGTGGGCTGCGCCAGATGCAGCTCCTCGCTCGCCTTGGCGATGCTGCCCGCCCGCGCAACCGTCCAGAAATACAGGAGATGGTGGTAGTTGAGCCAGCTCATATTCATAGAGATAACCTAAGTATTGCGTTCAAACTACCTCATTTTCTTATGGACCTCCTGCCCTTAGGTTTCTCTGCGTTCCGCGGGGATTCCCCCGGGGAGCAGACCGGAGGAGGTCCATGGAAGCCGTCAACCAGAGCATGTCCAGCGAGTCCCCTGAGCTCGAGGTGTCGGTGCCGAGGGCATCGGACGAGGTGGTGGAGGCACGGGTGCGGCAGCACCTGGAGCTGGTGCAGCGGTTGGCGTGGAAGTACCGGTGGACGGGTCTGCCCCTGGAGGAGCTGGTGGGGGAGGGGAACGTGGGGTTGATGGAGGCGGCGGGGCGGTTCGAGGACCGGGGCATCCCCTTCGCGGTGTATGCGAGCCAGTGGATCCGGGCGCGGATCCGCGCGTACGTGGGGCGCAACTGGAGCATGGCGGGCGGGCGTGCGCCGTGGGTGGTGTTCCAGCTGCGGCGCGAGCGCTCGCGGCTGGAGGCCCGGTGGGGGGAGGGTCACCCGGAGGTGTCGAGGCGGCTGGCGGAGGCGCTGGGGAAGCGGGAGGAGGACGTGGCGCGGGCGGCGGAGTCGCTGGGGCGGGACGTGTCGCTGGATGCGCCGGTGACCCCGGACAGTGAGGTGACGCGGCTGGAGGGGCTGGAGTCGGAGTGGGAGTCGCAGGAGCAGGTGGTGGAGCGCTCGGAGTGGGCCGTGAAGCTGCGGGAGAGCGTGGAGGAGGCCTGGCCGGAGCTGGACGCGCGGGAGCGGGCGCTGGTGGAGGAGCGGATGCTGGTGGACGAGGGAGCGAGCGCGGAGCTGCTGGCCCGCCGCTTCGGGGTGACGGCGGTGCGCATCCGGCAGATCGAGCAGGCGCTGCGGGCGAAGCTGCGCCGCAGGCTTACGGCGAGTCTCACGCGCTGGGACGGCGAGGCGATGTCCCTGGCGGCCTGAGAGCAGAGCGAGCGGGCCCGTCAAAATGGATGTTGACGGGTGAGGGATGGGCTCGCTATGAGGGCGCTGTTTCTCGCGGCGACCCACACGCCCAGATAGCTCAGTTGGTAGAGCAGGGGACTGAAAATCCCCGTGTCGCTGGTTCGATTCCGGCTCTGGGCACTTCCCGCAGATTCCGAGGCCTCTGGACGCAAGTCCGGGGGCCTTTGACGTTTATGGCTCAGTCCAGGAGCCGACGCTCCCATCGGCGCAGCTCGTCCTCGGTGAGGCTCGAATCGAGAAGGTACTTCTCGTGGTCGAGTTCTTGAAGACAGGGTGTCACAAGCCCCCGTCGGGCAACCGACGCGCCCCCGGATACCGCGTGGCGCACCGGAGCGGCTCCTGATACGCAGCGTTCGTCGGAGGGATGGACCGAGATGGACGCGAATGCCGTGGCGGAGCTGCAGAAGGCGGGCGTGAAGGTGGACCAGCCGGACCGCCTGTACGTGGCGGTGGAGTGGCAGGACGGGAAGCACGTGGTTCCCGTGGGTGAGCGTGCCCAGGTGCGCGACGGAGAGCTGCTCGCGCACGTGGGCCTCCAACCCATCTCCAAGCTGTGGACTGGCAACAAGCAGCCCCCCAGCTTCGCCAAGGCCCCGCCCGCCGAGTACGAGCCCTTCTTCATGCTCATCGAGGCCACGGCCGCCGGCTACTGCCGCGCCACCCGGAACACGGAGACGGACCAGGAGTTCGAGCGGCTCTACCGCCACCTCCTGCGCCGCCCGGATGGCACCGACCGCAACCCGCTCTTCTCCTACCTGCAGGGCGCCGTCCGTCTCTACATGTCCCTGCGCGAAGTCAGCCAGGCGGAGTTCGAGGCCGTCGTCGAGCGCCTCCACCAGTCCGCCCGGCACTTCTCCACGCACACGGGCAGCATCAACTACTTCCAGGAAGTGCTCCGCGGCGTGCTCGGCGCCTGAGCATCCCGGAGTCCCACCACGGCTCGCTCCGCTCCCCGGCCTGCTCGCGGGGCGCGGGGCCGTGCACGGCGCGGATGACGTCCGGTGGACATGGAGCGCGGTGACGCGGAGTTTGAGGAAGTGACCCACTGGTAGGGCTCGCTTCCTCATGACCCGGCAGGTAGCTTCCGCGTCCCACATGCTCGACTCATCCCTCGCGTCCTCTTCCGCCCTCCGGCAGTGGCTGACCGATGGCTTGCTGCGCGACGAAGGGGGCCCCGACCTCTACGCGCAGGGCAGGGACCTGCTTGTCCGCAAGCGCGTCCTGTCGGTGCGGACGGCGGGGGAATCCGTCGAGGGAGTCGTCGCGGCCGGCAGCCGGGGCCCGTATCTCGTTCGCCTCTCCGCCACGGGTGTGGGGAACGTCTTCGACTGCCAGTGCCCCGACTTCGCGGGACTCTTCTTCTGCAAGCACGTCGTCGCCGTGGGCCTCGCCTGGCTGAGCCTGACGCGGGACGCTCCGGGTCCCCCGCCTGACGCCTCCGATGCCGCTCGCCCCAGCACCTCCGGGGCGCTGCGCGCATGGCTGGACGCCCACCACGTCGCGCACGCGGGCCTGGCCCGTCTTGGAGTGTTGCGGCCGCACCTGCCCGTTCCCCTCCAGCGGCACCACGTCTTCCACTACCTGGCACAGAGCTCCGTCTTCTCCGTCCTGACGTCCGACGAAGCCAGCCGCTACCTGCGAGCCGGTGACGGCGACGCGCTCAAGGACGCGGCGTGGGCGTGGCTGCTCGCGGAGGTGGAGCGGGTGCGCCGGGGGCTGGAGCAGGAGGCAGCCGCGGCGCCGCGTGGGCCACCCACGGATGCGCGGCTGGCTCCCCTGGTGGACGCCCTCCAGCGGGAGCGCGAGCGCGTGCGGGCCCATGCGCCCCCTCGCGCGCTGGAGGTCAGGGCCGAGGTGCACCTCCAGGAGCGCCCGCTGCGGCTGCTCATCTCGGAGTCGGCGGGAGAAGCGCAGCCGTCCGGTGTGCACGGTGACGCCTTCGCGGGCGTCCGTCTGGAGCCGCGCATGCTGCTCGAAGGCCGACCGGCGCTGGTCTGCCCCTGTCCCCAGGGCTTCCCCCACGACGCCGGAGCGCAATGCGTGCACGCGCTCACCGCGCTGGACGCGGTGCTGGATGCGCTCTGCCGGGAGCAGGCCGCGGGGGGCAACGCGCGGCTGGCCGAGCTGCTCTTCGTCGTCCCCGGCCAGGAAATCCTCACCGCCCTGGAGAAGGCGTCGCTCGCCTCCCGCGCCCGCGAGGCCCCGGCGCCCGTCCCGCACATCACCTTCCGCCTCGAGGGCGTCCTCACCGGAGGTCCCCCCACCGTGCGGACCTACATGCACCGGATGATGAAGAAGGGCGGACTCTCCAAGGGCACCCAGGTGGGCTGGAGGGACGACGTCCATGCCGCGCTCACCCGGCCGGATGAGCAGGAGGCGCTCACCCTGATTGAAGCGGGCTCCGCGCTGTCGTCCTCGGGCTTCACCTCCTCTCGCGGGGAGAACTGGCCGCTGCTCCTCCAGGTGTTGCGCGCGCTCGCGCACAGCCCCCGCCTGCGCCTCGCGGAGCGCTCCGACGTGCCGCTGCATGTTCGCGAGGCCCCGCTCGGCTTCACCTTCGAGGAGGATGAAGGAGGAGCCCTGCGTGTGCGGCCCTCCGTCGAGGGGGCCGCGCTCCGACCGGAAGACCTGTACGCGCCACCGCTGGCGCTCCACGCCGCGCAGCCGTGGCTGTTCGTGCAGCCCGAGGTGCCGCGAGTCACCCTGGTGGCCGTGCCGCCCGAGGCGCGCGCGCTGCTCGCCACGCTGCGGGAGTACGGCTCGCGGCTGCCGGCCTCCACGCGTCGCCCGCTGCTGGCGAGCCTGGGCGGACTGGAGGCTGGCTTCCCGCTGTCCCTGCCCGAGTCCCTGGAGGCCGCCGAGGTGGAGCCCGTGCGCGGGCTGCTCGTCCGCCTGCGGGCGGTGGGAGAGGAGGCCCTGGAGGGCGTGGTGCTCGTCCGGCCGCTGCCGGAAGCCCCGCCGCAGCCTCCGGGTGAGGGCGCTCCGGTGGTGCGCGGCCAGCGGGGCCGCCAGCGCGTCAGGGTCCGCCGCGAGCTGGAGTCCGAGCGCGCCGAGGCCGCCGCGCTGCTCGAGCGCCTGGGCCTGCCCACCGACGCGCACCGCTTCACCCGCGAGGACGCGGCCTCCTCGCTCGCGTTGCTGGAGGCGCTGGAGCCGCTTGCCGGCCCCGCCGTGACGGTGGAGTGGGAGGAGCAGCCCTGGAAGGTGTCGCACTGGGCGGACATGTCCCGTCTCAAGGTCAGGGTGGAGCGGGGGCGGGATTGGTTCGGCGTGGAGGGCGGGGCGGAGGTGGATGGAGAGCGCGTGGAGCTGGCGGTGCTGCTGGAGGCCCTGCGCCGGGGCCACCGCTACGCGCGGCTGGGGCCGGGCCGGTGGATGCGCCTCACCGAGGAGCTGCGGGAGCGGCTCGCCCCGCTGGCGGACCTGGTGCACCCCACGCGCCACGGGCTGGAGGTGAGCGCGGCGGCGGCTCCCGCGCTGGATGCGCTGGCGGAGGCGGGAGCCCGCGTGCAGGCCCCGCCCGACTGGCGCCGGCTGGCCACCCGCGTCCGGGAGGCACAGGCGCGGAAGGTGCCCGTGCCCCGGAAGCTGAAGGCCGAGCTGCGCGACTACCAGCGCGAGGGCTTCACGTGGATGGCAAGGCTGGCCGAGTGGGGCGCGGGCGCATGCCTCGCGGACGACATGGGGTTGGGCAAGACGCTCCAGGCACTGGCGCTGCTGCTGCACCGCGCGGGCGAGGGGCCCGCGCTGGTGGTGGCCCCCACCTCCGTGGGCTTCAACTGGGTTCGCGAGGCGGCGCGCTTCGCGCCCTCGCTGCGCGTGCACTCCTACCGCGAGGCGGAGCGCGAGGCGCTGCTGGACGCGCTGGGGCCCGGTGACGTGCTGGTCGTCAGCTACGGGCTGCTCGTGCGCGACGCGGAGCGCTTCGCCGGCGTGGCCTTCGCGACGCTCATCGTGGACGAGGCCCAGGCGGTGAAGAACCCGGACACCGCGAGGGCTCGCGCGGTGCGTGCCGTGAAGGCCGAGGCCCGCGTGGCCCTCACCGGCACGCCCGTGGAGAACAGCCTGTCGGAGCTGTGGAGCCTCTACGCGCTGCTCTTCCCCGGACTGCTCGGCAGCCGCGAGTCCTTCCGCGAGCGCTTCGCCGTCCCCATCGAGCGCGAGCGGAGCGCGCATGCCCGCGCGTCGCTGGCCCGCGTGGTGCGGCCCTTCCTGCTGCGCCGCACCAAGGCCCAGGTGGCGCGCGAGCTGCCCGCGCGACTCGAAACGGTGGTGCCCGTCTCCCTGTCCGAGGGCGAGCGCCGCCTCTACGACGACGTGCGCCTGGCGGCGCTGGCCCGGTTGGGAGAGAGGCCGGGGCCGGAGGAGCGCTTCGCGATGCTGGCGGCCCTCACCCGGCTGCGGTTGGCCGCGTGCCACCCGAGGCTGGTGGACGGGGACTCGCCGCTGCCGTCCTCGAAGCTGGAGCAACTGCTGGAGCTAGTGGACGCGGTGCGCGCCGCAGGCGGCAAGGCGCTCGTCTTCAGCCAGTTCGTCAAGCACCTGGCCCTGGTGCGGCAGGCGCTGGAGGCGCGAGGCGTGTCCATGCAGTACCTGGACGGGCAGACGCCACCGGCGGAGCGGCAGGCGCGGGTGGAGGCCTTCCAGCGTGGGGAGGGAGAGCTGTTCCTCATCTCGCTCAAGGCGGGCGGCACTGGCCTCAACCTCACCGCGGCCGACCACGTCATCCACCTGGACCCGTGGTGGAACCCGGCCGTGGAGGACCAGGCCACGGATCGCGCGCACCGGATTGGACAGACGAAGCCCGTCACCGTGTCGCGGCTGGTGTCCGAGGGGACGCTGGAGGAGGCCATCCTCGCCTTGCACGCGGAGAAGCGAGAGCTGGCCGACAGCCTCCTGTCCGAGGCCGACGGCGCGGCGGCACTCTCACCCGAGCAGTTGCTGGCCCTGCTGCGGTTCGGTGGGGAGGGGTGAGGCGGCGCTCAGTCGAGCAGGCGCCGCTCCCAGCGGCGCAGCTCATCCGCGGTGAGGGTGGAGTCGATGAGGTACTGCTCGTGGAAGAGCCAGGGCTCCAGGACGCGCGCCAGCTCGCGGTAGGCCGGTGGCATGCGCCCGTCTTCGCCTGCCTCCGGCTCGGGGCCGCAGGTGACGACGACGCGCTCGCTCTCCATTTCCTGCACGGTGATGTCGGGTGAGTGGAGGCGGGCGCGGAGGCCGGAGGCACCGCCGAGTTCACCCAGCACGGGCTGTCCGAGGAAGGTGAGCCAGGAGGGCGTGCGGACCTTCGCACCCAGATGCAGCGCGAGCGTGTCGAGCCTGGGGGCATCCATGCCCGGGTGGAGAAAGAGCAGCTTGCGCAGCTCGGGCTTCGCGTAGAGCAGGTCTTGCCCGGTATTGAAGGCGAGCCCCGCGTGGCCGGAGCAGAAGGGCAGGGGCGCGGCCAGCTCCAGCGCCAGCTCGCGCACGTGCCCCGGCCCGTGCTCCTCCAGGTACTCGGTGGGCAGCCAGAAGCTGACCGCGCACACCGTCGTCGGCCCCTCTGTGGGGGGACCTATGAGCGCGCCGTAGGAGCCGAAGTAGTCGAGGCGAAATCGCTGCTCTCCGCTCGTCGTATCCATCAACTCAAGGATGGGGCCTGGGGACTCGAGCACCTCTCTGCGAAGGCGCTCCCAGCCGGAGTCGTCGAGCTCATCCCAACCGCATCCTTCAAATGAGTAGTCGCTGAGGACATCGCTGCCCAGTGCACGCCGGTAGCGGTCGATGGAGCGCAGGAGCGCGGGAGCCACCTCTCGATGTGGATGGCGCATGTAGAGGTTGATGCTCAGGGCGTCGCGCGCGATGGGAACGCCGTTGGGTTTCCGGAGTCGAATCCGGGGAGGAGGCCTGTTCATCGTTCGACTCCTATCCTGGGAGCGACACGCAGGGGTGGCACTCTCAAGGCTGCTTTATAGAGCTGCCCTTGATTGAGCTTCTGGTGCGGATGCTCTGGTGGGTATGTGTCCCAACGAGGCATGCCATCCAGATGGAAGCAGGGAAACTTGAAGTCATAGACCGCCTGGATTTGAAAGGGACTCCCCGCATGGATGACGACATCTGGAGCGAGCGTCCCCCACAGCTCCGACGCATTGCCGGACTCCCGTAGCGCCGCGACATCCTTCTCGGGAATGTGCGTCGTCCTTCCAGATTCCGAGTCGTAGCGGTAGTGCGGCTCCAGGCTGAAGCCCCCAGGCCGGAGCATGCCCAGCCGCTCCTTCGCACACCTGAGTGCCACCAGGTGCATCTCCGTGCCGAGCAGCGCGGCCCGGTTGACACGCCTGCCCGTCGCGTCCCTCACTTGCTGGTTGCACTCTTCTCTCGTGGGGCTCTGCGCCGCGAAGTCCCGGCGATGGCGGAGCAGGACCTCGGAGCGCGCCAGGTCGGCGCACTCGACCAGTATCGCTTCGACGAGGTCCCTGGCGGGGTCCTCCAGCGCGCGTACCACCACGTAGCCCGTGGTCGCCGCCGCGGCCAGGGTGGTGCCCACCGTTTCCTTTCCAGCGAGTGCCGCGCAGTTGGCGGGGCTCTGCCGGCAGGAGTTGGACACCGTGTCGAAGCGGTAGGGCTCGGCACGGCGTTGGTTGGGCGTGCCTGCACATCCTCCAAGGAGCACGCATCCCGCAGGTATCCACCAGCGCCAGGAGCAGGTGAGCGGCATGGCCTTCTGTTCGTGAGGTTTACGGCGTGTTGGAGGCACGGTCAGGAGGCGAATGCTCTTAGGAGGTACAAGGCCCAGCCGGTATCAATCCACCGGGTGGACTCCTTGGGCGTGCCTTCAAGGTAGCGCAGCCGATTCACGAGCGCTTCATCCAGCGCGCCGCCGGAGTCACGTGCCTTCTGCTGTGCCACAAGCGCCCATGCGAGGTCGGTGAGGCTGACCGTCCGCTCCGCGAATCCACCCTGTCCACCGTCGATACGCAGCCCTCCTGCTGGAGCCCTGCCTACGAAACGGCACCGTTTCCCGCTGTGTTCGATGAGTCGGCCCGGCGGATTCTCCGCGAGGAAGCGGTCGACCCATGCTGCCGCCTGGGGTGTTGCCTTGTCGGGCAGCCGTCTCGAGCTGCCGCGTCCGTGCCCCAATGCACGCCAGGTGTCATGGTCCACTGGTTCCGCAAGAGTCCATTGGCCTTTGTCTTCTTGCCAGTGAGCCACACCCCAGTATCGCCAAGGATTCTGAGGAGTGTCTCGCGTCAGCACGAAGGCGGTTTCCGCAGGGCGACGGTCCGCGATTCTCACGTCGAGGGCGTCTGGTTCTGTGAGTACTCCCTGCTTCGTGATGCACAGGAACAGGTGCCCTTCATGGCGGCCCGTCCTGGGCGTTGCGCTCAGACCGAAGTGCTCCTCGAGCTGCTCATCCGTAAGTGGAGTCCCACGCTCCGGGCCCATTCGCTCGGGTGGAACGACCTCCGCGAGCAGGGCGATGGGTACCACCTCTTTGCCCGCCTCGAAGGACGGGCGCTCTGGATTGTCAGAGCGAAGAATCCATCGCCCCTCGACGCGCACGAGCCGTTTGATTTGATAGCCAAAGCCTGCGGAGTCCGGCACCTGCACGAGGGCGACCTTCCCCTCCACGGAGCCCGCGCCAGCCGCTCGCGCGTAGCGCATGACCAGCCAGTCGCCGTCCCGGATGGGCTGCTCTCCCCCCTGCATCGAGTCGCCGAAGGCCCGCACCGCGAACAGTCCTTCACCGCGTGCCTGGACTGGCAGCCGGACGCGCTCCGCTTCCGGTGCGCTCGCCAGCGACACCGCGGCGTCCACCGCACCGGCGGCTGCTTTCAGGCTGGGGAAGGCCACCAGCGTTCCGGGACGCGTGAATGGAATCACCTCCGCCTGCAACGGTTCCACCCACCAGCCGTCTGGCCCTGGGGTGAAGCGAACACGGAAGGCCGTGCCCGGCATGCCCGCGGTGGGACCAAACCACTGCCGCAAGAGGTCAGGGAGCTGGTTGCGTTGAGACCCGGGTGGCCGTGCCACGTTGATGGCGATCTTCACGAAGTCGAAGCGCCAGATGCCGCCATCCGGAAGCCGAATGTCCGTGGGCCCCAGCGGGAGGTCCGTGCGCTTGTCCCGGTCCGGAAGCTTGAGGATGGGGTCTCGCTTGTTCGAGAAGACCTTGGCCTCGAACGCCGTTCCCTCCGTCTGCGGCTGCCGTCGACGCCGGTACTGCGCGAGTCGGTAATCCACCAGCTCGAGGGTCATCTCCTCGAAGGACGGTCTGATGCCAGGTTCAATCGGGAGCCGAGGGACGAACCGGTCCTCCTCCTCTCGGAACCAGTTGCTGCCCTGGGTCCAGGCCTTGATGGGATTCGCCTTCCAGTAGGCGAGGAACTTCGCGGCGCTCGGGTTGCGAGGGTCGTCCAGTGCCTCTACGCCCTCCAGGTCCTGGAGCAACTCGGGGGAGCGCTGGATGATGGCAAGGCTTCGTCGCGCCAGCTCAGGCAACGCCATCCCCTGCTCCAGGGCGTTTGCTTCGAGCAGTGCCTCCAGCAGCACCATCTTGAAACACTTGCTCATGGCGGTGAGCTCGAGCTCTTCGAACCAGTCCTGCCCCTTCTCCAATGCGCGGGCTTCACCTTCCTCGAGGTCCCCCTCGCTCTTCACGAAGTGGAACCAGCTCCCGTGGGCCTTGCGCAGGGTCGAAGGGGGCGAGCCTCGCCGGTACAGCTCGCCCACGGTGGGACGTGCTCCGCGTGCGTCTCGAAGCTCCCGGTAGACGCGCTCGACCTCCGAGCCTCCGGAAGGGAGCAGTCGCTTGAGCAGGTCCTTGGCTTCCAGCTCCACCTGCACGGCGCATCCAGGGGGTAGCTCGGGCTCCTTGCCGTCCACCAGGAAGTCGCGCAGCGACACCGGGCTTCGTCCCAGCGCGAGCAGCGTGCGCACCCGGTCGAGGAACACCTTGTGATTGCCCACGAAGTCGATGACGGTGACCTGCTCCTTGCCCTCGAACTTCCGCAGCCCCCGGCCGAGCTGCTGGAGGAACACCACCGGCGACTCCGTGGGGCGCAGCATCACCACCCGGTCGATGCTCGGGACGTCGACTCCTTCGTTGAACAAATCCACCGCGCACACCGCGTCCAGCGTGCCCTCGGCGAGCTGCCGGAGCGACTGAGCCCGGTCCGCCGAGCCCGCGCCCGCGTAGACCGCGACCGCGCGTACACCCTGCCGCCCCAGCCACTGCTGGACGTAATGGGCATGGTTCACCGAACAGCAGAACACCAGGGTGCGGCTCGCGCTGTGCTCCCGCCACGCGCGCCACAGCGTCTGCATGCGTGCTTCTGTCTGCACGGCCTCGGCAAGCCGTTCGGGGTCGAAGCGCCGGTTCCGCCAGGGGATGTTGTCGTAATCCACCGCGTCCTTCAGGCCGAAGTACGCGAACGGTGCGAGCAGTCCTGCCTGGATTCCCTCTCCGAGGTCCGAGCGCCAGGCGAGATGGTCATCGAAGAGTCCGAGCACATCCCCGTCATCCGCGCGCTCGGGGGTCGCCGTGAGCCCCAGCAGGAACCGCGGCTCCAGACACGCGAGGATGGCCCGGTAGCTCGCCGCCGCGGCGTGATGCACCTCGTCCACGATGACGTAGTCGAACGTCGCCGTTTCCCGAAGCCGCTGGAGCAGCTCGGGGCGAGAGAGCTTCTGCACTGACGCGAAGACCACGTTTCCCGTGAGCTGGGAACGCTCACCGACACACCAACCGAAGCGCAGTGCTGGCAACTGCCGCCGGAAGGTCTCCGCCGCCTGGACGAGCAGCTCCTCCCGATGCGCGAGGAAGAGGACTCGCGGTGCTCGTTCCATCCCCTTCCCGAACGCCTCCACGTCGAGCGCGGCGAGCAGGGTCTTCCCCAGTCCCGTCGCCAGGACGACGAGCGCCCGGCGGCGCCCCTCCCTCCGGCTGCGCGCCAGCTCCTCCAGGGCCTTCTGCTGCAAGGCATGAGGCTCGCGCCTGGGGAGCGCTGGCTCCGCTTCCAGCTCGCCTGCCGGTAGCGCGCGCGCCGCATCCCTGGCGCGGAGTGCGTAGCGCTCCACCCACTCCGCCTCCAGCGGGGAGGCTCGCATCCACCAGCCCTCGAAGGCGTTGACCACCTCCTGCCACGCTCGTGGGTCTCGGTCCTTCTCCAGGCGGAGGTTCCACTCGATGCCTGTCTTCAGTGCGGCCCGGGAGATGTTGCTCGACCCCACGTAGGCCACTGCGAATCCATTGCCCTGGAAGCGCCAGGACTTCGGATGGAACGAGGGCACGCCCTGTTTCTCCACCTCCACCACTCGTGCCTCGAACCGGCCTCGCCCTTCACGCTGGAGGGCGGTGTCCTCATCCATCCAGTCGAGCAGCCGCCGCAGCGCGTCGGCCTGGGTGATGGCGAGGTAGTCGCCCGTGAGGATTCGCACGCTGGCGCCTCGGGCCAGGGCTGCATCCACGGACTCGCGCAGCACTTCCAATCCGCTGTCCTGGACGAAGGCCGCGAGCACCGCGACCTCCATCGCGTTCGAGAACAGCGGCTCCAGGTGCGTCAGGAAGGGGTCTTCCTGGCCCCCTGTAGCCAGTGGCTTCGCCTGCCCGGTGAGGTAATTGCCCTTGCCCGGAATCACGTGCCGGACGCCGCCGCGGGGGTCCGCCATGTCTCCCTCGAAGCGCGGAATGACATGCACGTGCAGGTGGAACACCGTCTGTCCGGCCGCCGCGCCTACATTGATTCCAATGTTGTAGCCGTGCGGATGGAGCTCAGCCTCCAGCCCGCGCCGCACCACCTCCACCAGTTCGAAGAGGGCGCGCTGTTCCTCGGCGGTGGCCTCGAACCAGGTGGCCACCAGCCGCCGGGGAATCACCAGCGTATGTCCGGGACTGACGGGAAACCTGTCCCGGATGGCGAAGGCAAACGCGTTGGACGCAACCCACTGGGATTCAGGAATCGACAGGAAGGGAGACGACACATCGTCACCCTAGCCCAGCCACTCCGCGGCGTGCTCGGCGCCTGCGCCCTCGCGGCACGGACTCCTACAGGTCGAAGAGGTCCTCGAACCAGCCGAAGACGGACTTCATCGCCTTCTTGATGTCCTTCGAGGCGTACCCGGCGGCCTCGAGCGCGGCGTTGACGGTGTCGTCTCCGTACTTCAGCGTGTCCTTCAAGAACCGCGCGGTGTGCGTCGCCGTCCAGCCGTAGGCCGTGTTCAGGCCAGCGGCGATCTGCTTCGCGCTGTAGCCCGCGGCCTTGAGCATCTTGCCCGCGGCGTCGCCTCCGAGCTTGTAGACGGTCTCCAGCGCCTGCGCGGCCTCGGCGCCGCCGTAGTTGAGCATGCGAAGGCCCTCGGCCGCCGCGTCAGGGGCGTAGTGGTAGTGGCTCAGCAGCACGCCCGCGACGGCCTCGGCCGTCTCCACCCCCAGGATGGCGCCCTGGCGCACCCACAGCAGCCACTGGGTCCCCTCCTCGAGCACCTTCCGGACGAGTGCCTCCACCTTGTCCTGGAGGACCTTCGGCAGTGCCACCAGCGTGTCGTCCTCGATGGCGAGGTCGAACGCGGCAATATCGAAGCCCATCCCCACAACCCTGAACCCACCGGTGCACCGGGCCCACAGCTTGCCGCCCGAGTACCCCAGGTCGAGCTTCCCATCGACCCGCGTCTGTAGCTTCACGGTGCCTCGCACCGCCAGGTCCAGCGTCGTGTCGATGCCCAGCTCCACCCGGCCCGTGCACCGGAAGTCGCTCGGGTTCTTGAAGCGGGCGTCCAGCTCGTACAGCAGCACCGGGCTCGGCCGCTGCGTCACGCTGAAGGCGAAGCCTCCCTCGGAGATGGAGATGAACAGCCCGGCCACCTCCAGGCCCAGCAGCTTCAGGCCCGCGGACAGGAAGGCGTGCGGCTCGCGCCAGGCCGCTTCGAGCTGCGGCTGCGAGAAGGTGGACAGCGACAGGCGCGGGCGGCTCTTCCCCTGGTAGCCGGTGATGGAGAGCAGCTCGCGCTTGCCAATGACGAGCGGCTCCACGTCCGCGTCCACGGCGATGCCCTTCATCGGGTTGATGATGACGTCCGTCTCGGCGCGGAGGCCGAAGAACTCCAGGCCTCCATGCACCTGGAAGCCCATGGGGAAGGAGAGCGCTCCAATCGAGGTGGCCTGCGGCGCGCAGTAGATTTGCGGCTGCAGCGAGACGCGGATGTTCGTCCCGTCGCGCTTCAGCTCGTAGTGCGTCATCGTCGTCAGGTCCGTCAGGTGCCACACTTGGCCGCGCGCGTTCACCGTCAGCAGCGCCGACTGGAGCGTGGCGGGGATTCGCACCTGACCGTGGCTCTGGAATGCCTCGGACACCGTGGCGACGTCCCGCGCATCGAGTGCCCCCGCCACCGTGTCGGGAAGCAGGAAGGTGCGGGTGCCATGGAGGCCGAAGCCCGAGAGGACGGTGCCCAGCGCGGCGGGCACCGTCGCGCCGGCGAGGGCGGTGACGACGTCCTGCAGCGTCAGCTCGCTCACCGCGCCGGCGAACATGCTGCGGCTCGGGTTGACGGAGTCGAACAGCACCGCGATGGAGCTGTTGAAGCGGGCCACGTCCACCGTCGCGGCCAGGCCCAGCGTGGGGATGGCCTGCGTGTTGATGCCCACCATGAGCGCCAGGTTCGTCAGCTTCACGCAGGAGAACGACAGCGTCCCCTTCATCGTCCCGGTGAGGTACACGCCCAGGGGCACCGCGGACATCCTCACGTCGAACGTGAGCGGCTGGCCCTCCACCGTCGTCTTCACGAGCCCGTCGAGGAAGAGGCCGAAGGCGCCGTTCTCCATCAGCGCGCCGAAGCTGCCGGTGAGCCGCGTGTTCGAATCGATGGTGCACGCCACGGCCGCGGAGAGCCGCGAGCTCTTCTTCGGGTCCCTCCCAATCTGGAGCGTGATGTCGAGCGTGCCGTCCACGGGCACGCCCAGGAACTTCCGGAGGATGTTCGCCGTCGCGTCCCCGCCGAACCGCATCCGCGAGTAGAGGGTGAAGCCCTCCAGCAGTCCGCCCGCCAGGACAGGCAGGGACACGGGGCTCGACTGGAGCGTGGGGTTCGCCAGCGCCTTCGGGTCCGGGAAGGTGAAGCCGGGCAGCGTCTGCGTGGCGACCGCGAGGAGCAGCTTCTCGAAGGCGAACACCTCGTCGAACGGCGCGAGCATGTCGAGGCCCGGGACGTCCGACAGCCGCACCATGTCCAGGTTCAGCCCCGCCGCGAGCCCCCAGCGGCCATCGGTGCGCAGCACCTGCACCGCGATGACGCCGAGCGACTCGGGGCGCGCGTAGAGGCCGAAGCTGAAGGTGGAGCGGCCCGCGTCCGTGCGCTGCTCCACGAACAGTTCCGTCTGGGGAAGTGTGAAGCTCGGGAACCACTCCGGCAGGTCGAAGCTGCTGCCAGCGACGTCCGAGATGAGGCGTGACAGGTCCACCTCGAACCGGGGCAGCGCCGCGGCGACGCGGAAGGCGCCCGGCACCGCGAGCTGGAACGTCGTCTTCGCCCCCAGCACCTCCACCGTGCCGCCGAACCGGCCCGTGAGCTGCTTCGTGGGCCCGCTGTCGAGCCCCACGGTGATGGTGCGCAGCTCCACGGGCGCCCCGCCGCCGAACTTCAGGTTCCACGACGCTCCGAGCGTGCCCTGCACCTGGAGCTGGCTCGGAGTCGTCGCCGTGGCGGAGCGATACGTGAGCGACGCGGAGGTGAGCCCCACGTCCAGGCCGCCGGGAAGGGACGGCGGCGTGAGGCCCAGCGCGCGGGCGAGGTCGTCCACGCCCAGGCGCTCCGCCGGGTCCTGCAGCCTCCACATGGCGTGGAGCATCTGCGTCTGCGGGGTGGTGAGATAGTCCAGCACGAAGGCGCTGTCGCCCAGCCACAGGTAGCCCTGGAACGTCTTCGTCGAGGCACCCTCCCGCGTGCGCGACAGCCCCAGCTCCACACCCAGGTCGAACGCCGTCCCCAGCAGCTCCGTGGTGCTGAGCGCCTGGAAGCCGAAGCTCCGCGTCCCCGTGTCGAAGGACATCTTCAGGTTGCGCAGCGTCAGCTCCGGCGCGTTGGCGGGCAGCGACAGGCCGAAGAAGTCGAGCGCCGCATCCATCAGCTTCGTCAGGGGAATGTTCTGCTCGCCCTCCGTGCCGCCGGCGAAGCTCCAGCCCTGGCCGGTGCCCTCGTACGTGGCGCTGACGCGCAGCTCCGTGCCGGCAATGGAGAAGGTGCCCGCCAGTCCACCCGTGCAGCCCCGGCTCGGCGAGTAGCCCAGCCCCAGGGAGATGCCGGTCAGCTCCAGCGGCGTGCTGCCCAGCGAGAAGGACCAGACGTCCGAGACGAGCGCCTGCAGGTGGAACTGCTTCTGGTTCACGTTGCCGAGCAGCCTCAGCCCGGTGCAGCGCACCTGCTCCATGGAGAGCGAGTCGCCCGCGGCATGACGCACCAGCGAGGCGACGTCCACGGTGCTCCCCTCTCGAAGCTTGCAGGCGAAGGCCAGCGAGGGCAGGTCGATGGAGGCCTCAAGCGTGCCGCCGCCCAGCGTGCCCAGGCACGCCACCTCCGCGGTGAGGGGGCTGGGACTGGAGGGGGCGTAGGTGAAGGTGACGGCGAGCTGCTCGAAGGTGAGCAGTCCATCCAGCACCACCCAGGGTTGGGGCCGGGCGTACGCGACTGTCACGCCGAGGGCGACCAGCCGCCGGCTCCCGGGCGCCACCGAGAGCATCAGCTCCTGGAGCTGGAGGTCGTCCATCGCCGGCAGGCTGTCCGGCACGAGCGCGTCCAGCGCGGACCCCGCGAGCAGGTGCGGAAGCTGGCCGAAGGTGAGGCCCTGTCCGGCGGGTGGGCGGCACTCGACGGTGAGCACGTCCAGCGTGCGCGAGTGGAGCCGCACCACGAACGGGAGCCGCAGCGGCTGCGCACCGCCCACGTCCTTCGACACCTCCGCTCCCAGCCGCAGGCAGGTGGAGACGAAGCCCGGCGGCTGACCATCCTGCCGCTCGACGGGAGTGCTGCCGAGACTCGGAGCGAAGGGGATGTCATAGCCCGCCAGGCTCAGCGGCTTCTGGGGCGCGGCGGTGAGGCAGAGACTCGGCAGCTCTCCGTGGAAGACGATGGCGCCGGTGGCCTCCCAGCGCGAGCTGTCGCCCAGGAGCCAGCTCAGGTTCCCCAGCGCCGGCAGCGGCGAGAGCGTGGCGCGCAGGCCGAGGCCCGTGACGGCCTGCTGCCGCAGACCCTGGGACAGGGCCGGGAAGCCGAAGTGCTCCGCGAAGTCCGGAGGCAGCGACGGCGCGCCCGTGGAGGCGAGGGTCAGCTCGGGCGCCGCGTAGGAGAACAGGTCGAAGTGGGTGCCCTTCAGCGCGGGGAACGTGTTCGAGGGCTTCCAGCCGGCGGGCAGCCCCGTCAGGCGGAGCGAGACGTGCGCCACGCCGTCGACGACGGTGAATGTCGCGGTGGCATTGAGGCCGGAGAGGCCGCGGTACGGCTGCGCGAGCGTGCCACTCACGGTGACGGAGGTGGCCGTCTCGGACGTCCTGCTCGCGCGCTCCATCACGAGAGTGTCCGCACCGAGGTGGCGGGTGAGGAGCTGGGAGAGGGGCTCGGACCCGAGGACGGCACCGCCGACCTGGAAGGGGGAGGACGCGAGCGCGGCGGAGAGGCGCGCCTTGAGCGTCGTGACGTCGATGGGAGCCATGGCGAGCATGGGGCACTCCTGTTCGGAAGGAAGGGGAAGCCGGACGCGCCGGGCTCAGGGGCAGACGAACTCGAGGACGACGGGCACGTGGTCGCTCACCAGGCCCGCGCCAATCCACCGGTCGATGTTGTTGAGCGGCTGGTTGGCGTTGACGTTCGCCTGGAGGTTCGGGGCGTGCGTGGCGTTGCGCCTTCCCAGGGCGGCGAAGTGGGCGGCGGGACCGGAGACGTCAATCTGTCCCGCGGCGGGCACGGCTCCCGGCTGGATGATGTTGGCCGCGAGGTCGATGACGTGGCCCGTGTCCACGTTGCCGACGCCGAAGTTGCCCACCGTGTTGCGGACCTGGGCGCCGCCATAGAAGAAGTTGTCGTACGTCGCCCCCCGGATGACCTGGGTGTTCACCGGCACGTTGGCCGGCGGGTTGGCGGGGTCGTATTCACGGAAGATGGTGCCCTCCGTGGTGACCGCGGCCCGGAGCCGCTGGGGGAGGATGTCGCTGGTGACGGGCGGGTCGCTGAAGGCGGTGAAGGGCACGTTGGGGGCGTTGCCCTGGGGCGCGTTGCCGGGCTGGGCGGCCGGCGTCGCGGAGCCTCCCGCCTCCTGCGTCGGCGTGATGGCGTCGTACGCCAGGCGGTTCGCGCGCGGGATGTGCGCCGCGTTCACCGCACCCGAGTTCGACTGGAAGTCGAGGTTGAAGTCCCCGGTGAAGAGGATGTTCTGCACCAGCGTCCCAGGGCTCGGGTTGGCGCCGCCGTCGATGTCCAGGTGGCCGGAGAGCGGAGGGGGATTCTGGGCCGGGTTGACGTAGAGGTGCTGCTCCTTCGAGTAGAGCCGGGCGATGTGCAACTGGGGGAGCTGCTTCACCTGCGACTGCGCCAGGAAGTTGTTCTGCGTGCTGCTGCGCACGGCCGCGTAGTGGCAGCAGACGATGGGGAGGATGTAGGCGCCGTTGGCGGTCCTCACCTTGAAGAGCGCCAGGCAGGGCATCCGGTAGCCCAGCCCCTCCGAGTAGCCTCCGTGCTGCAGCGTCTGTCCGCGGAACTGCTTCGCGCTGGCCTGGCGCTCCCGGGGCCTCCGGGAGTGGATATCGACCAGGGGAATGCGGGGCGGGTTCGGCAGCGGGGCGGGCACCTGGCCCCAGGTGTTGTTGTCCGGCCACGAGGTCCAGCGCACCTGCTCCAGGTTCCGCAGCGGACTGGCCGCCGTTCCATCCGGCGTGTTCACGTTCGGCTGGTATCGCAGGGGACGCACCAGCCCCAGGTCCTTCACGATGAAGCCATAGTGCTCGGTGCCGGTCTCATGAGAGAGGAACCAGGACTGGTACGCGGTTCCGCCACCGGCCGCCGCGTTCAGCGCCGCGGACAGGTGGTTCATGAGGAGTGCGACGTTCGTCTTGCACACCTCGACGACCACGAGGATGTCGACCTGCTGGGCCACCACCGTGCGCGCGATGGCGGTGGCCATGCCGTTGATTTGAATCTTGTTCCAGCTCAGGTCCTGGATGTTCCAGTTCATCACCCGGATGTTCGGCATCGGCGCTCCCCTGGGGTGTGCGGCGGCGCCGCCCCGGGAGGGGGACGGACGCCAGCTCCGAGGTGGATTATCCAGGGATTTTCCGGCGGAGGGGAGGCGAGGGGCCGCGACCACCCCGCTGAGTCACACGGGAGGACGGCACCTGGAATATGGTGCCCGCGCGTCCGTTCCCGGGCGTCTTCCTCACGACAGGAGTACGGATGTTCCGTCAGTCGTTACTCTGGGCGTCCTGCCTGGCCCTGCTCGCGGCCCCCGTCGCGGGCGCGCAGGGGCAGGGCAGGGCGGCGTCCAAGCCTTCCCCGGCCACCACGCAGAAGCTCGGCGCCAGCATCGAGGCGCGCACCCTCAAGAACGGGATGAAGGTCATCGTCTGGCCCGACCAGGACATCCCCAACGCCGTCCTCTACAACTGGTTCCGCGTCGGCAGCCGCAACGAGTACCCCGGCATCACCGGCCTGTCCCACTTCTTCGAACACATGATGTTCAACGGCGCCAAGAAGTACGGCCCCGGTGAGTTCGACCGCGTCATGGAGGCCAACGGCGGCGCCAACAACGCCTTCACCTCCGAGGACGTCACCGTCTACATGGAGTGGTTCCCCCGCTCCGCCCTCGAGCTCATCTTCGACCTCGAGGCCGACCGCCTCCAGAACCTCGCCTTCGACCCCAAGGTCATCGAGTCCGAGCGCGGCGTCGTCTACTCGGAGCGCCGCTCCTCCGTGGACAACTACAACGCCGGCGCCCTCCAGGAGCAGGTCCAGGCCACCGCCTACGTCGCCCACCCGTACCAGTTCCCCGTCATCGGCTGGCCGTCGGACATCGAGTCCTGGAAGCTCGAGGACCTCCAGCGCTACTTCAAGACGTACTACGCCCCCAACAACAGCACCCTCATCGTCACCGGCGCCGTCACCCCCGCCGAAATCTTCGCGCTCGCGGAGAAGTACCTCGAGCCCATCCCCTCCCAGCCCGCCCCCGCTCCCGTCCGCACCCAGGAGCCCGAGCAGCACGGGGAGCGCCGCGTCGTCGTCCGCAAGCTGGCCCAGTCCCCCATCCTCCAGCTCGCCTACCACGGCATCTCCGGGAAGGACGCGGACGCCGAGGCGCTCAACCTGCTCCTGCGCATCCTCGCCGACGGCGACTCCTCGCGCCTGCACCGCCGCCTCGTCGAGGAGGCCCGCGTCGCCATCAAGGTCGAGCCCCTGTTCTCCCCCGGCTTCGACCCGTCGCTCGTCTGGATTCAGGCGGACCTGCCCCCCGGCGGTGACCTCGCGAAGGTGGAGGCGATGCTCACCGAGGAGCTCGACCGTGTCGTGAAGGACGGCGTCACCGAGGCGGAGCTGCGCAAGGCGCGCAACATCGCCCTCGCCGGCTACTGGCGCGGCCTGGAGACCAATGACGGCCGTGGCCGCGCTCTCGGCACCGCCGAGGTCTTCCGCGGCGACTACCGCCAGCTCTTCGACGCCCCCGCACGGTTCGAGAAGGTCACCCGCGAGGACGTGCGCAAGGTCGCCGCGCGCATCTTCAACTCCCAGCGCCGCACCGTCGGGTGGCTCGTGCCCACCGACGAGAAGGACGCCACCCCCGACACCCGCAAGGAGGCCACGCGATGATGGCGCCCCTCTCCTGGAAGGTCCTGCTCAGCTCGCTGCTGCTCTCCTCCTTCCCCTCCGCCGCGCAGGGCCCCGCCACTCCGGCTCCGAAGCCGGCGACGCCTGCTCCGGCTCCGGCGCAGGGCGTGACGCTCCCCAAGCCCACCACCGTCACGCTGAAGAACGGCGCGAAGCTGCTCCTCGTGGAGCGGAGGAATCTGCCGCTCGTCTCGTTCAGCGCGTGGATTCGCGGCGGTGCGCTCGGCGCTCCCGCCGGCAAGGAGGGCCTGGCCGCCCTCACCGGCGAGCTGATGCAGAAGGGCGCCGGCCCTCGTGACGCCCGCCAGTTCGCCGAGGCCGTGGACGGCGTGGGAGCCACCCTCGAGGTGTTGCCCACCCTCGAGGCCCTCATCATCAACGGCCAGTTCATGTCTCGCGACACCGGGCTGATGGTGGAACTGCTCACCGACATGCTCACCCGCCCGCGCTTCTCCCAGGACGAGCTGGAGAAGACGCGCGAGCGCATGGTGTCCGAAATCGCCTCCGCCAAGGACGGAGACCTGCGCGCCCTCATCGGCTCGTACTTCCAGGCGTTCCACTTCACCAGCCATCCGTACGGCGCTCCCGTGAAGGGCAGCGAGGCGTCCCTCCCGGGCCTCACCCGCGAGGACGTGCTCGCGTACGCGAAGAACCAGCTCGGCGCGGACCGGCTCATCCTCTCCGTGGTGGGCGACTTCGACGCGAAGGCGCTCGCCGCGAAGCTGGAGTCCGCGCTCGGCGGCTGGGCGAAGGCCGCCTCGCCGGCTCCCGAGGTGCCCGCCACCACCGCGTCCAAGGGCCGCCGCGTGCTGCTCGTGGACAAGCCGGACGCCACCCAGACGTACTTCTGGATTGGCAACACCGGCATCTCCCGTGACGACCCGGACCGCGTCGCCGTGGAACTGGCGGAGACCGTGTTCGGCGGCCGCTTCACCTCGCTGCTCAACACCGAGCTGCGCGTGAAGTCCGGCCTCAGCTACGGCGCCGCCGCATACTTCATCCGCAACTCGCGCCCGGGCCCCGTGGTCATCAGCTCGTACACGAAGACGGAGTCCACCGGCCGGGCCATCGACCTCGCGCTGGACGTGCTCTCGCGCTACCGCCAGTCCGGCATGGACGACGCCATGCTCGCCTCGTCCAAGGCGTACGTGCTGGGCCAGTTCCCGCCCACGCTGGAGACGGGCACGCAGGTGGCCGGCAAGCTGTCCGAGCTCGCCTTCTACGGGCTCGACTCCAGCGACGTGGACGGCTTCGCCCGCGACGTCTCCGCCGCCACCCGCGACAGTGTGCGCGCCGTCATCCAGCGCACGCTGCCCTCGCCGCAGGACCTCACCGTCGTCCTCATCGGCAAGGCGTCCGCCATCCGCGACGTGGCCCGCAAGTACGGCACCGTCACGGAGATGAAGATCTCCGACAAGCGCTTCGCTCCGCCCGCCGCCCCCGCGAAGAACTGAGGCGCTTCGCACCGCGCCGGCCCGATTCCTCTCGGGCCGGCGCATGTCAGGTTGCTCACCTGTCGGCGTCAGAGGCCCCCGGTAGGGTGCTCCACCCTTCCCACTCTTTCGGGGGTTTCATGTACCTGCGTCACTTCTCTCTCCTGCTCTGTGCCACGTGGCTGGGCTGTGCTGGCGGCGAGCCCGGCACCTCGCCACAGCTCCAGGACGGCCAGTCCCCGGTGGACACCGACTCCACCGGCGGCGACGGCACCTGGATGGGCGTGCCCATCACCGAGGGCTGCGCGTCCGACGGCGGCACTTCCTCCGGCGACACGGTGCTCGTGACGAGCACCACCCGCTTCCACACCGCGGTGGGCATCGCGGAGCGGACCGATGACCTGTCCACGCGTGCGCTCGAGGTGCTGGTCCCCAACGGGGTCACCTTCACGCGCATCACCGGCACGGCCGTGGATGGCGGCTACCAGTTCGCTGGCGTGCCCTCCGGCCCGTACTACCTGAAGACCGGCTCCAGCAGCTACGTCGTCACCGATGAGCGGCGGGTGGACATTGGCGGCAACCGCCTGGGCCGCGCGGACACCGTGTTCAGCCAGGAGTCGACGACGCCCGTGCAGCTCAACCTCGTGGGCCTGGCGCCGTGGGCGCAGTGGCAGGGCAACTCGGTGCCCGGCTCCAGCCTCCAGGTGGCCTCCCGGCAGGTGGACCTGTACGGCGGCGTGGACATCCTCGACCTCGACCCCACCGGGCAGACGAGCGTCCTCTCCACCGGCTCCGAGCTGTGGGCCGGCACCGGCCCCATCCCCGTGTTCGAGGCGGACAAGGGGGACCGGCTGGTCGTCAACCAGCTCCACCCCATGGATGCGGGCACGCTGCCGGATGGCGGCGCGCTGGCGTACTCCACGGTGGTGCGCAGCGTGGAGATGGGCGCCTTCGACTTCACCCCGGACGGCACCACGCCCCTTCCCGTCACCGGGGTGATGCAGCCCGTGCCCATGGCGGAGTTCCCCATCGAGTGGCGGCTGCCCCAGTACACCGCCCGGGCCACCGAGGTGCACCCGTCGGCCACGCCGTCCATCCCGTACTTCTACGTCACGCCCGCCGCGCACGGCCTGTCGGACGGCTGGGTGGGCTACTCGGGCGAGCTGCTCACCCTGCAGCTTCCCCGGGGCGCGTCGTATGACTTCACGCGCCGGCTGACGTACGGCAATCCGTTCCCGTCGAGCTGGGGCACGGTGGCCGCCGCGCAGTACTCGTTCCGCACCCTCCAGCCCATTCCGAATGGCTCGGGCAGCCAGTTCTACCTGTCGGGGACGATGGTGATGTACGACCGGCTGGACAACCTCGTCGCGGGGCCCGTGCAGCCGCGCGTGTCTCCGCCCCGCGAGCTGAACATCGACGGTGTGCCCGCGAGTGTGGCGCGTGAGGTGGGCTCGGCCAGCCCCGTCATCTCGTGGCAGGCGCCCACGCTGGGCGCGGCCAACGCGTACCGGGTGACCATCTACAAGTTCGACCCGGAGCTCTTCTTCAGCACGTCGTCCGTCCGCTTGTACCTGCCCGGCTCGGCCACCCAGGTGCGGCTGCCGCCCGGGGTGCTGCCCTCGGGGGGCATCTACTACCTGCGCGTGGCGGCCATGGACTCGCCCGGGTCCGACATCGAGCGCAAGCCCTTCACCTTCGGCGAGTCGCTGCCCTTCGCTTCCTCGGAGGCCATCAGCTCCTTCTTCACCACGCCGTGAGCTGAGTCGCCGGGCCCGCTACTTCGCCAGCGCGCGGTAGCGGGCCTGGCACTTGTCGAATCTCCCCTGCACCGAGCGCGCGAACCACGCGGTGGTGCGCTCCGTCTTGAGCTTGGGGCTTCGCAGCGTCACCTGGGGGAGCTGGGCATAGGCGGGCGACTCACCCGTCTCCCGCGCGTAGACGCGCTTCACCGCGCGGAACGTGTCGGTGTCCTCGAAGCCCTGCTCCTTCTCCTCGCGCACGTCGCGGCGCACCTGCCTTTCGCTGACCTCTGGCGCGTAGCGCTGGCGGAAGACGAGCAGTGCCTTGAGTGACTTGCTGTCGTCGTCCAGCGGCTCGCCCTGTTTGTCGTAGAGCTGGAGGTCCCCATCCGGCGCCAGCGCCAGGCCCGTGAGGCGGCTCACCTGCACCTGCAGGGCCGCGTTGCGCGAGGCGTAGACGCCGGCGTTGTAGTCCGCGAAGCGGAAGAGGGGCTCCGGGTAGGCGGCCTCGTAGCCCAGCAGCCGCGCGGTGCCGTAGCGCACGCCTCCCGCTCGCGTGTACATCCGCTCGCGCACCTCCGTCGGGTCCGCGTCGTCGCCTTCCTTCTCCACCGCGTACCGCACGCTCACCTGCATGGAGCCGGCGGTGGTGATGGGGTTGAGGTCCTCCAGCTTCCCCGTTGCGAAGAGCGAGCTGGCCAGGTCCGCCAGCGCGTACGTCTTCGGGTACTTGTCCTCGTAGTACGCGAGGATGTCGCGGAAGAGCAGGTCCAGGTCGTGCTCGGTGCGCACCGTGCTGAGCCGTTCGTCGAAGGTGCGCTTCTGGCCCGGCGCCTTTCCTTCCAGCACGGAGGCCAGCACCTTGCGGCCTGGCGGGCCCAGCTTGTCCGCGTGCGACTCCAGCCGCGTGCGCACCAGCTTCGGCAGGCCCGGTACCGCCGGGTCCGCTTCGAAGCCGGACTCCTGCTCGATGACGGCCAGCACCGAGCACACCGCGGGTGGCGAGGGCGCGAGCTCCTCCACCTCCAGCGCGGCGAGCACGTCGCGTGCCCAGCCCTCGCGCTCCTTCACGTTGGGTGGGAGGAGCCGCGCCACCTGCTCCACGGTGAGCCGCGGCGGCGGCGGCACGGAAGGCTCCAGCGTGCCCGCCCCGCGCCTGCACGCGGTGAGCGCGCAGGCCGCGAGCAGCACGGCGAGCCAGGGGTGACACCGCGTCCCGGACTGCCGGGGTGCTGCTGCCTCCATGCGCTCGCCTCCAGGGCTCCCCACTCGGACACTGCAACAGCCGGTGGAGTGCCATCGCCCACATGCCGCCCGCTCCTTCGACGGGTGGGCGGCCGGGCGAATTCATGAACCGGGGCGTCATACCGCGTGACGCCCCGGCCGCGTGGAGGAAGCGTGTCGCTAGCGGCGAATCTGCACGTCGCGCGCGACGGTGCGGCCGCCCATGAGGACGAACTGCGCGCGCACCGGCGTGCCCTCCTCGAGCCCGCGCAGGGAGACCTTGCGGCCCTGGCGCAGACCCCGGCTGCGGCGGTCCAGTTGCAGCTCGTAGACGCCGCCTTCCTGGTCCCTCACGGTGATGACGTCATTGCCCACCCTCGTGACGCGCCCGCTCACCGAGCTGGAAGCGATGACCACGTCCTCGAGCGACGCGCCCGCGTTGCCGCTGCCTCCCGTCGCCGCGTCCTTCGCCGCGCGCGCCGCGCCCAGGTGCCAGGCTTCATCGTCGCTCGCCTGCACCGCCTCGGAGCCAATCATCACCCTGCCGCCTCGCGCGGGAGCCTGCGCCGTGCCGGTCGCTCCCGGGGTCGCGGTGCCAGCGCCGGCCGCGGCCGTGCCCGTCGCGGGTGTGCCTGCCGTGCCCGTGCTCGCGTTCGCCGTGCCGGGTGTCGTGGTCCGGGGGGCCGTATTCGCCGTTCCGGACGCCGCGGGCTGGCTGCCCGGGGTCGCCGCGTTGGCTCCCGCCGGAGCGCTGGCCGTCGAGCCGGCTCCGGTCGGCTCACGCACCTGCGTGCCGGTGGGCGGCGCGCGCCGCTCCGCCGTGCCGGGCTGGGCCACCGGGCCCTGCGCCACCGCATTCGTCACCGGCGCCCGGACCCCCAGTGCCCCCGCCTCCGCGGTGTCCGGCGTCGCCGCCTCCACGCGCGGAGCCGCCGAAGAAGTGTTGCCCTCTCCACGCTCGTGACACCCCGAGGTCAACGCGCAGAGTCCCACCATTCCCACCCACACCCATCGACTGCCCATCCGACCACCTCGCGTTCCCATCCGAATTGACTCGCGGCTTGCCGCTGCAAGCTGCGTGCTTGCCCGTCAGGGTGGGAGCGACGTCACCGGTAACACGGTGGCGGGTGGACGGTGGCCACCTGGGATGTGCGGTGGCGGACGATGGCGTGACTCCTTCAGGCCCCGGAATGGCACGGCACCCGGGACCCACTCCTCCGGGAGGCGGACTCGTGGAAGGAATGTTCCTTCCCGGCCCGGCTCAGCTCGCGAGCAGGCGCGACACGGCCTTCACGTGCGAGCGCACCAGCTCCCTCGCCGCCATCAGCTCGGTGGAGTCCTGGGGCGTGTAGCCCAGGCACAGCACCACGTCGTCCTCGGGCGACGCGCGCATGCCCAGGCGCACGTAGTCCACCGTGCGCGGCACCGGCTCGCCGTCGGTGTCCCGGCCGAAGCGGCCGAACACCGTGGCCTTCGCGTCGCGCCGGGGCGCGGTCTCCTTCAGCGCGAAGAGCTTGCGCACCGCCGCGAGCACCTCCGGCTTCTCCACCAGCACCTCGGGCTTTGCCGGCCCGCCCAGCTCCCACTCGATGAGTCGCAGGCAGCCGCGCACGAACTCCACGTCGGTGATGACCAGTCCGTACAGGTACCAGTCCGCGCACGCTGCCTGGACCAGTCGCGCCTGCGCGTCCGTGAGCCAACCGAAGGACGGACAGGTGAAGGTCTCGCACACGGAGGCGCGGTACACGCCGCAGTCGCGCAGGTCCGTCCCGCCCGTCACCAGCGGGTGCCCCAGGCAGCCCACCTGCTTGCGGTCCTTGTCCAGGAACCCCAGCAACGGGCACACCCGCACCGCGGAGAACATCGGCTCCGCGCGCCGCGCCGCGATGAGCTCGCGCGCCGCCTCCTGCCAGGCCGACGCCTCCCAGGGCACCCGGCGCAACCGCTCCGTCTGCATCGCGAGCTGCTCCGTCAGCGCCGCGCGCGAGTGGTCCCGGAAGTTGTACAGGCCACAGCAGGCGCCACACGAAGCGCCGCCGCCGGGTTGGCACAGGTGGAAAGAAACAGTCACCCTTTACATCTTACGAGCACCAACAATCGGTGCATCAGAAACGTGCAGGCCTGCTCATGCGCAGGGAGCAGAGGGCAGCCGGGCAGGCGTGCGAACCGGTCAGAACCACTCGGGGCGCATGCGAGCGTAGGAGTCCTCGCCCGTCCGGCAGAGCGAGGCCAGCAGGGGCACGCGGGGCAATTCCACGGCGAACCAGTACTGCGCGGCCGCCAGCTTGCCCTCGTAGAAGTCCCCGTCGCCTCCGCGCGCCAGGCCCTCCTTCGCCGCCGCCGCCTGGGCCAACCAACGCCACGCCACCGCGAGCACGCTGAACAGGTCCAGGAAGTCCGCGCTGTGGCGCAGCATCAACTCCACCTCGCCGGACATGCCGCGCGCGCCCAGCGCTCCCACCACCTCCGCCACCTCGCCCAGCGCCGCCTCCAGCGCGTCGCACCACGCGGCCTCCACGCCCGCCTTGCGCGCCCGCGCCACCGTCGCCGCCACCTCCTCGCTGAAGGACTGCAGCGCCGCGCCTCCTCCCGCCACCACCTTGCGCCCGAGCAAATCCAGGCCCTGGATGCCGGTGGTGCCCTCGTGGATGCTGTTGAGCTTCTGGTCCCTCAGCCACGCCTCCGGCGGGTACTCGCTGGAGTAGCCGTAGCCGCCGTGCACCTGCACCGCGAGCGCGTTGGCCTCGAAGCCCCGCTCCGCGGGGAAGGTCTTCGCCACCGGCGTCAGCAGGTCTACCAGCAGCTGCGCGCGCTTGCGCGAGTCCTCGTCCGTCCCGTGCAGCGCCACGTCCGCCTGGTACGACGCGGCGAGCAGCAGCGAGAGGCCGCCCTCTACAATCGCCTTCTGCCGCAGCAGCATGCGCCGCACGTCCGCGTGCTCGATGATGGGCGACTGCGGGCGCGTGGCGTCGCGGATGCCGGCGGGACGGCCCTGCGGGCGCTCGCGCGCGTAGGCCACCGCCTCGTGGTAGGCCACCAGCGCGGTGGCCACCCCGTTCATGCCCACCATGATGCGGGCCTCGTTCATCATCTGGAACATGCACGCCAGCCCGCGCCCGGGCGGGCCCACCATCCAGCCGTGGCAGTCGCCTTCCTCGCCGTAGTTGAGCGCGAGGCTGGGGATGCCCTTCCAGCCAATCTTGTGGATGACGCCCGCCACGCGGACGTCGTTGTCCACCAGCTTCCCGCCCTCGAGCCGCCGCGCCGGCACCGCGAAGAGGGAGATGCCCTTCACGCCCGTCTCGGCGCCCTCGGTGCGCGCCAGCGTGAGGTGGACGACGTTCTGGGTGAAGTCCTGGTCGCCGCCGCTGATGAAGATTTTCGAGCCCTGGATGCGCCAGGTGCCGTCCGGCGCGGGCGTGGCGCGCGTCCTCACGTCCGCGAGGCTGCTGCCCGCCTGCGGCTCGGTGAGGGCCATGGTGCCCGTCCACTCGCCCCGGTACAGGGGCGCCATGAACATCTCCTGCACCTCGGGCGAGCCGAACACCTCCAGCAGGTGCGCCGCGCCCAGCGTCAGCCCCACGTACGCGAAGGCGCTCAGGTTGGCCGCCATGAGGTACGCGCTGGACACCGCGTGCACGGTGAGCGGCAGTTGCTGACCGCCGACCTCCGGTGGCCGCGTGGCGGTGAGCAGGCCCAGCTCCACCATCTGTGGGTAGAGCTTGCGCATCAGCGGATGGACGTGGACGCGGCCGTCCTTGAACACCGGCGGCTCCGCGTCCATGGGGCGGTAGGTGGGGTAGAGCACCTCGCGGGCGAAGCGGCGGGTGCTGTCCAGCAGCAGGGTGAAGGTGTCGCGCGAGTGCTCGGAGAAGGCAGGCAGCGCGCAGAGGGACGCGGCGTCCAGCACCTCATAGAGCTGGAAGTCCACGTCGCGGTCCGACAGCAGCGGGTTGGGGCGAGGCGCGGTCATGCCCCCGGTGTTAACAGGAGCGCTACCAGGACGCGATGGCCCCATTGAGGCCCAGGTCGTCCCCGTCCTCCTCACCGTCATCTACCGAGCGCGCGGACGCCGTCTCCGTCCCACGCGGAGGTACCGGCTTCCTTCCGGTCGGCGCCTTCGGCTCCTGCTCCACCATGAGTGGCAGCGCCAGCGCGCCGAGCAGCGCCACGGTGAGCGCCGTCTCGACCGGCTCCCGCAGGGTCTCCGTGCGAGAGCCCCAGCGGTGGGCCCGTCGACTCCCCTGGCCCAGGTGCTTCTCCAGGCGGGCCTTCAGCAGCCGCAGCGTCGCGCCTCCGAGGGCGGCGAAGGCCAGGCCGCGATTCACGCGGGCGCGCGTCGCTCCGCCACCTGGCGCGCGCCGCAGGGACAGGACCTCCAGCAGCGCGAAGGTCACCGCCGCCGTCCTGGGGCCCAGCACTCCCGCGCGCGGACCTCGCGGCCGCCAGGGCGTGCGTTTCGCTCTGCGGAACGAAGGACTCCACATGGGACTCACACTCCCCCGGACGCAGGCCCCCTCACCGCGGGACATCCGTCTGGGAAGGTTGATGACGGGCAGGCAGGCCCGCCATGTAGGGGTGCCCCGGCGCCGTCCGTCCGTGGGCAGGGGGGGAAGCAGGGCTGGCGCCTGCCAGGTCGGCTACCCGACGGGAGCCGACACATTCCGCGCCTCTCCAGGCCCGCGGTGTGATGCGCTCACGGCTCCGCATGAGGACTCCCGCGTTCCCCCGCTTCGCTGTCGGCTTCCACGTGCTGGCGCTGGTGTTCTTCGGCGGCTGCGCGGCGGGGCTCGTCCGGGAGTCGCAGGCGCTGGGCGGGCGCCGGGGGATGATTGACCTGGGCGTGGCCGTGGCGGCGGTGGGGCTCGCGCTCCTGTCCCTCCATGGCGCGTGGATGCTGTCCCGGGCCCGCGTGCTGCGAGTCCTCGATGCCCATGCGCGCGTCGGCACCTATGTGCAGGTGCTCATGGCGATGGGCGTGCTGGGGCTGCTGGGGCTCCACCTCCTCTACACGGAGGGGCGGCCCGCCCTGGGGACGTTCTGTCTGGGGCTGGCGGCGTGGCTTGGCGGCATCGGCCTGCGCGTCGTGCCCGCCCTCTTCCTGGGCGGTGACAGCTTCATCGACCCGCTGGGCCGGCGGACGCGGTTCTCCGAGCTGGAGTGGTTCAGCCTGCGCAAGCAGGAGGGCGAGCCGCCTCGCGTGCTCCTCCATGCGGGGCGCGGCATGGTGCTGCGCCTGGAGGCCCGGCTCGCGGACGCGGATGCGGGCACCGTGCGCGGGACGCTCCTCCAGGTGGGACTCGCCTCGCGCCCGGGGCGCCCCTGACGCTCAGGGCGTCGCCGCGCCCCTCCAGGGGTCGCCCCCGGTGCCGAAGGCGACGAGCTGGAAGGGCTGGGGCCCGGAGACCCGGACCAGTCCCAGCGCGGGCACCGAGGGAGACCACTCCGCGGTGAGCCCTTCCGGATAGGAGTACTCCGTCACCTCGAGCTTCCGGCCAGCGACCGTCTCCGTGCCTCTCCGGAGCACGCGAGGCTGACGTGGCGGCTTCTTCGCGTCGGCGAAGGCGTCCGAGGACTCGCGCGGCGTCTGGCCGGGCACCAGCACCCGCAGCAGGAGCACCTTGTCGGCCGTGAAGCGCTCTCCCTCGACGAGGAAGTGCAGGGCGACGCGGCCCGTGGAGGGCACCTCGATTTCGAGGAGGAGCCACCGGCCGCTCCGGCCGCCGTGCTTCCCGGGCGCACCGACCTTGACCACGAACTGCGTGGGGCCGTCCGAGGACTCCGCCACGTAGCGGGCCCAGCCGCCCGAGCGGACGACGAGCGGCAGCCCGAGCATCCCTCCGGGAGCGACGTCCTGGGCGCGCGCGGGTGAAGCCAGGAGGCACAGCAGCGCTCCCATGACAATCCATGCCCTGCTCATGTGCGTTCCTTCATGTCTGGCTTTTGCCTCGAACCCGAGACAGCGCTCTTGATAGTGTGGCTTCCATGGCGCGCCTCCCGACGGTGCTTCTCTGCTGCAATCTGTTGCTTGGCGCGGCGCCGCCCGATGACGGCGGTTCGCGAGGGCCTGGGCCTGCTTCCCCTGCCGACGCCGGGACTCCGGCTCCAGGGGATGGCGCCACCATCGTGGACCCCTCGCGCCTGGCCGAGGCGCGGGCCCTGGTGCCTCCACCGCTGCTCTACGGCGAGTTCCAGCCCGTGGTCGGCACCTGGGTGGAGTACGAGTTCAGCTCGAAGCAGGGGCGCTTCCCCGTGCGCGCCGCCGTGGTGGGGGAGACGATTCGCCGCGAGGATGGCAGCCCGCTGTACCAGGTGGAGCTGGACTACGGCACGACGCCGCGCACGCTGGTGGTGGTCTGGGTCATCGGGGGCAAGCGCCCCAGGGTGGAGCGGCTGGCCGTCTCCGTTCCACCCAACGCGCCCATCTCCATCCCCGTCGACCTGTACGTGGACCAGCCCGAGCTGCGAGGTGCGCTGTCGGCGGAGAAGGAGACAGACGTGCGTGGAGGCGTCTTCGCGGGACGGGCGCACCAGCGGACCTTCAAGCGGGAGCAGGGCGGCACGGTGGTGGTGGTCAGCACGGCGAAGGTGCCGGTGTTCGGCGTGGAGTCCGTTCGCGATGCCGAGGCCACCTGGGTGGCCCGGAAGACGGGCACGGGTGCTCGCCCCGAGCTGGGCACCGTGCCCATTGCCATCCCCCGGATGCAGGGGCAGTGAGGTGCCGACGCCGCTCAACCCAGCGGATACCCGAGCACGATGTAGAACCCGCGCACGTAGATGGTGAAGGCCGCGAGCATGTCGGGAGCAAAGGAGGCAATGCCGCCCATGAGGACCAGCAGGGCCATCAGCAGGAGGGAGAACTCCGCCGCCGCCTGTCCGCGTGAGCGGGAGCGCCTCAGCCAGCGGTACGGGCGGGACATCCATCCCTTCATGGTCGGTGCTCCTCGGTAGGAGTGGTCCGCTCCAGGACCACGGTGACGAACGATTCGGGCACCCCGTCCTTCGAAACGGGCGAGATGGAGAGGGAGATGCGCTCACCGGGCCGCTCGAAATCCCGCGACTCCACGCCCTGGGCCCCTGAGCGCGACTCCACCTGCGAGAAGCCGCGTCCCCGGAGTTGCTCGAGGTAGAAATCCGCGAGCATGCGCGGAGTGCCGGTGGCGACCTCGGTGACCGTGGTGCTTCCCTCGGCGGGGCCCGGGTTGCTGTCATCCACACGCAGCACCGTCACGGCTCCGGGAGGGCGTGGCAGCGAGTCCGGCACGCTGCTCTTGAGATGGACTCCCTGGGGCGCATCGACGATGGAGGGGAACACCAGGGTTCGCGGTTGCTTGCCTCCCACGCCAATGGCGGTGACGGAGATGAGCGCGCCGCGTGTCGCGTCGTAGTAGTTGACGGCTCCGCCTCCGGCGCCGTCGGGCTGGTTGACGACGCGGTGGCCGCGCCTACGGAACTCGCGGGCGTAGAACTCGAGCACCTCCGGGGCGGAGCCCGGCGTCTCGAAGTAGGCCATCTCCATCGGATTGCCATTGGCTTCCAGTCGTCCCATGGGGATGACGGTCGCCTTCGGGTATTCGGGGAAGATGCGCTGCATGCGCCCCGACCCGACCTGCGGCACGGGTTGCACGGGCGGCAGGTCCTGGGGTGATGGGGGAGGTTTCGCCGTCGGTTCGGGTGGAGGCTCGCGCAACGTGGCCGCGGTCGCGACCAGGAGCAGCAGGCCTCCCAGCCCGACCACTCGCGTGAGGGTGCCTGTCCGGTCCAGGAATGACTTCATGCTCCTGCGACTCCGAGGCGTGCGGTGCAGGAGGCCAGGTTCATTACTGACACGCTCGGTCTCCATAGTTGTGATACTCACGACCGACATTGTTTTCGGTGTTGTGCGCGCCATACACCGACTCAGGAAGCTCGGATTTCGCGGCGCCCTGGAAGAACTCACCGCGGCAGTTGTAGGCCCGCATGGGCCAGTTTTCGCCGTCTGCGCCGCCGCTGATGAGGCCGCGCTTCTGCTTGATGCCCTCCGGCTCGCAGGTCCCAAAACAGGGAGTGGTGTCGTCCTTCCAATAAGCCGCGTGAAGCACATTCCCAGGCACTGTGTAGGTTGCGGTCACCGCGGAATAGTCGGCCGCCACACCCACTGGCAGAATCTTGACCGACTCCCGGATGTAGGATTTGGCGTCGATGTTGTCCAAGCGGAACATCGACGCCATGCCGCCAATGGCGCTCAATGCTCCACCTGCCTGTTGCTTCACACCCTTGTAGACGATGTGTTGCGTGCGGTCGAAGGTGTGCTGCTCCACGGCCGCGTAGCTGTCGAGCGGATTGTCTCCCGGCGCCCATGCCCGCCAGGTGTCATGGACAAGGAAGAACTGCTCGGTCATGGAGAGGTCCAGCCAGTCGCCGCCCAAGCCAGTCGTGTAGAGGGCGATGTGGTCGGGGATGATGCCGTTCTTGATTTCGAACCTCACCTTCGCCAGGACGGCGCCTTCATCAAGGTTCAGCTCCATCTCCCGGGCAACGTCTTCCGCATTGGCGCCAAGCTCCCTCGTGACCGGGGTGAGAAACCTGCTCGCGTTGCCCACTCTGGCGCGGTTCTCCAGGGGCACTTCAATGAGGGGCGCAGGTTCATTTTCAACCTGGACGACCTCGAGAGTGAGCCGGTTGCGAAAGGCCGTTCCAAGCTCACCCGTCCGGGTCGATCCATCGAGGTCCTGGTAGCGCTTCCTTGCTTCGACGGTGATGCCCGTCAGGTCTGTCCGCACGGTGCGCTCAAAGGCCATGAAGCGAGCCAGTTCCGCGGCCTTGAGGCGAACTCGCTGCAACTCCCAGAAGTAGTTGGCCCAGAGGACCAGCACTACCAGGATGGGAGCCACCAGCGCGAGTTCCACCGTCGCTGCGCCCCGTTGAGCTCCGCGCTTGCGCCCATTCATGGTGTCTCCGTCAGTAGTTGAGCGTGTCGCTGAAGCGAGGCTGGTTGAGGTCCAGTTCAGGAGTAGCCATTTGAATCAATTTCTGCTCCCAATGTGTCTTCACAGAGGCCAGCCGGGCCGTCCAGAGTGGATTGAAGAAGTTCGGCTCCTCCTGCCAGTCACCCGGACGGTGATAGATGGCGCGCCCCACCGCCATGGCCATCATCCCTTTTGTTCTACCCAGGAAGGACCAGCCATCGGACCTCGTGTCATCTCCGACATGGCGCCAGGTCATGTCGAGCAGGCCTCCCCTGATTCCTTTCGCCGGGTCATCGAAGGTGCCTGAGCTGTTCTCCTCCATGAAGCCGCTCTTTGAGAGGGAGGTCATCTGGAATGGCTTGTCCTGCTCCTGGCCGTCTTCTTGAGATCTCATGTCTTGAGGCCTCATGTCCTTGGACAGGATGACAATGTTGCATGGGTAGCCGAAGTGGTTCTCCCAGGGCTTGATGAAGCTCGTATCCGACGTCAGGAAGGGCGTGATGCCGGTCCAGGGGTGATGCCGGTGGCTCATGCGCGCACCGTCATCCTTGTGGAAGCCATCACGCGCGTCCGCGGCGACACGGGCGTGCAACTCGAACACCGTATTCCAGGGAAGGAAGCCGCAGCCCGGACGCACGTCAATCGTGATGTCATCGGCGGCGTAGAGCTGGTCCTTGCGATTGCCCTGGAAGTCCTCCGCGAAGCTCTTGATCTGGCTGTCGGCCGTCTTCTTGATACGCACCTGCCCGATGGCGACACAGAGGTCCAGTTCCCACTGGCGTCCAAGGAGAAACGGGCCTGTCCCTACGGCGGTCCACTCACGGCGTACGGAGTTGGCCAGGTTGCCCATCAGCAGTCGGTACTTCGCCATGTTGGCGTTGGAGAGCGCATTGCGCTGAAGCAATGCCGCGCGTTTTCTGAGTCCTGTAGGATCGTCCAGGCTGACCTGGGTATCGCGGCTTCGGGGACCATCGTCGATGACGTGGAGGAAATTCTTCAGGTTCGAAAAATTGAAGGAGTCGACGGTGATTTCCGAGCCGGATTCCGATTGATAGACAACGCCATCGAAGCCTGGGAATGACTTGGGGTCCGTGCTTTTGTAGACATCCGGAGTGTTCTTATCCAGGAACAGGCCCAGGAATGTGCCGACCATCATGGATTCCTGAGCGAGCCAGAGTGCGACATTGAGCTCCGTCAGGATGGGGATGAGCGCCTGGGCTGCTGCGTCCACCGCGCCCTTCCAGACCTTGATGGCCTGTGAGACCGCCGTGAGGAGGGCGCCTATTCCTGGAAGGGCCTTGAGCACCTTCGACGTGGCTTTGATGGTCTGGTCCAGGTACACGGCATGGCTCACATAGGACATCACCGTGAGCATGGCCGAGTAGTGCACGATCATGGCTCGGTTGGTGTAGGCCAGGAAGTTGTAGGCTCGCGCCTCCTTCACCGCGAACGTGTAGGACTGCGCGTCGGCGGCATCCTGCAGCTTGATTTTCTCGTAGACCCCATGCCCGATGCTCACCGAGGCCATCACGCTGACGGCCAGCACCAGCATGGCCACGACGGCGATGACCATGGCCTGCCCACGCTCGTCGCGGCGCATCCTTCTCAAGAGGTTGAACATTCACATTCTCCGTGGGCGGGGAGCGCGACTCAGTTGTCGGTGGCGCAGCGACCTGGACCGTGCCGGGGGTTGTTCAAGTAGTTCGACTGCATGCGCATGGACCAGGTGGCGACCAGGGGCATGACATACCGGCCGCTCTCCGCCAGGCTGGCCGCGCTTTTGTGGTCCTCACTTCGCTCAGCGCCCCGGCGCTCCAGGTATCGCGTGGCGGACTGTCCCCCGACGCGCTTGTTCTCGAACTGAATGCCTCGCAGTTCATCCAGGTACTCACGGCCCATGTAGAAGCTGTGGAGTTGCCAGTTCGCGAAGGGGATGCGCAGCTCATAGAAGTAGGTGAGCCGCACGGAGAGAAGGTTGGCTCCGATGACCTGGTCATCCCGAATGTCGTCGTAATCGATTTCCTGTCCACGCATATGGGAGCCGTAGGTGTTGAACAGACTGATAAGCTGGCTCGCCCTGGGGTTGACAACCTGCACCCGCAGCAAGGGGAGTGGGCCCGCTGGGTAGAATGGCGGTGGAGCCCCGGGTCCGAGAACAACCAGGGCATATGCCTCGTTGAGGTTGACAGCCTGCTCAATGGTATCTACGCGGCCAGACATGCCCTTCAGCGGCCCCAGCGTGGGAGTCAGCGCCACCAGTGCGGCCCGCTCCATGATGCCGCAGTCGCCATGGTTGACGATGCCGGCCCGGACGGCGCGGTAGGCGCCGTACTCCGTCATCAGCCTTGCGTGGTGCACCATGCCGAGCTGGATGATGCCCAGCACGAGGAAGATCATCATCGGGACCACGAGCGCGGTTTCGACGGCCACCTGGCCTGACTGAGAGGACTTGGGTCGGCGGGTCGGGTGCATGGCCCCTCAAACGCTTGTAGTGGATTGCCCTTAGTCTGGCCCGCGTCTGAAGGCCCATCGCAATTGTACTGCAAGGCTTTGAAAGGGAATGCCCTCGTGTCTGGCTTTCCTGTCCGCCGGGCGACAGTCTCTTTCTCTCGTAACTTGATTGCGCTACCCTGGCGGGTCGAACCGTCGTGTGGAGCACTGGGGGTGACGCGATGAGATACGCGGAGCCGGAGACCGTGGAGGAGGGCCTCTCACTCCTCTCCACCACCGAGGATGCGCGCTGCCTCGCCGGGGGCGCCTCGCTGGTGTCGATGATGAACGCGGGCCAGGCCTCACCCGCGATGCTGGTCAGCCTGCACCGCATCCACGAGCTGGCCACCACCACGGAGACAGCCGAGGGGCTCTGGCTGGGCGCCATGTCCACCCACCGCGCCGTGGCCACCGAGGCCCGCCTGCGCGGGGCCATGGAGGTCGTCCGCAGTGCCGCGAGCCAGCTCGCGCACCCGGCCATCCGCAACATGGCCACCCTGGGCGGCTCCCTCTGTCTCGCCGACCCCAGGACGGAGCTGCCCTCGGCCCTCGTCGCCGCCTCGGCCCGCGTCGAAGTCGCCGGCCCCTCCGGCCGGCGCACCCTCCCCGTCGAGCAGTTCCTCGTGGGCGCACACCAGACGTCCCTGGGGCGCGGCGAGCTGCTCACCCGCGTCTTCATCCCCCGGGGCGTCAGCGGCGCGGTGGGCCACCACCTCCGGTTCAGCCGCGTGTCCTCCGACTACCCCACCGTCTCCGTGTCGCTGGTGCTCGCGATGGACGGCGACACGTGCCGCCACGCTCGCGTGGTGCTGGGCTCGTGTGGCCCCGTGCCGCTCCACGTGGACGCCGCGGACGCGGTGCTCGTGGGCAGCCGGCTGGACGCGCACGACGTGGCCGAGGCGGGACGACTCCTCGTCCAGGCCTCGGCGCCGCCCGATGACGTCCGTGGCTCGGCGGAATACCGGCGCATGCTCATTCCACGACTGCTCGGCCGCGCCCTGTCCCAGGCCCGGGAGCTGGCCCATGGCTGACACCGTTTCCCTCTCACTCACCATCAACGGCGCGCAGCACGCGCTCACGGTGGCCCCGGAGCGGACGCTGCTGGACGTGCTGCGCGAGGAGCTCCGCATGACGGGCACCCGGCGCGGCTGCGACGCGGGGGACTGCGGGGCCTGCACCGTCCTCGTGGACGGCCTGCCCGTGCTCTCGTGCCTGTCCCTGCCCGCGCGGCTGGGCTGCTGCGACATCCGCACCATCGAGGGGGTGGAGTCCGGCGGCGAGCTCCACCCCGTGCAGCGCGCCCTCGTCCAGCACGGCGCGGTGCAGTGCGGCTTCTGCATGTCCGGCATCGTCCTCGCCGCGAAGGCGCTGCTCGCGCGCAACCCGTGCCCCACGGTGGACGAAGTCAGACATGCGCTCGGCGGCAACGTGTGCCGGTGCTCGGGATATGCCCGCGTCGTGGAGGCCATTGCCTCGGTAGGAGGGCGTCCATGAGCCACGACGCGAAGCCGAAGCCCGTACCGCGGCCCGTGGGCGAAGTCGTGGGGCAGTCCGTGCCCAGGCCGGACGCGCGCGAGAAGGTGACGGGGCGCGCGCTCTACACCGACGACCTCGTCCTGCCCGGCATGCTGCACGGCGCCCTGCTGGGCAGCCCGCACCCGCATGCGCGCATCCTGTCGTACGACACCTCGCGGGCGAAGGCGCTGCCCGGCGTGCGCGCCGTGCTCACCGCCGAGGACCTGCCGCCCGTCGACATCGGCCCCGTCATCAAGGACCAGCCGCTGCTCGCGCGGGGCAGGGTCCGCTACTCGGGCGAGCCCGTGGCCGCCGTCGCCGCGGTGGACCTGCCCACCGCGCGCAGGGCCCTGGCGCTCATCGACATCCGGTACGAGGTCCTGCCCGCCGCCCTCGACGTCGACGCGGCGCTGAGCCCGGACGCGCCCGTGATTCACGCGCCGCGCGGCGAGGGGCACCCCAACGTCGCCACGCACATCCGGCTCGTGGAGGGCGAGCCCGACAAGGTGTGGGCGCGGTGCGACGCCATCATCGAGGACGTCTACGAGACGCCCGCGCAGCAGCACGTCTACCTGGAGCCGTGCACCACGCTGGCGGCCGTGGACCCCGACACCGGCCGAATCACCATCCACACGTCCACGCAGACGGCGTTCCGGGTGCAGGCCATCACCGCCGAGGCGCTGGCGGTGCCCATGTCCCGCATCCGCGTCCAGGTGCCCCGGGTGGGCGGCGCGTTCGGCGGCAAGGTGGAGTCCACCAACCAGCCCATCACCGTGGCCCTGGCGAAGGCGGCCGGCGCCCCGGTGCGGCTGACCTTCTCCCGCACGGACGACATGCGGATGATGCGCTCGCGCCACGGGGCCCGCATCCACATGCGCACGGGTGCGACGCGGGACGGACGCATCCTCGCCCGCCAGGTGCGCATCCACTACGACACCGGGGCGTACGCGGACGACGGGCCCTTCGTCGCGGCCATCGGCAGCTACTTCTCGCGCGGGCCGTACCGCATCCCCCACGTCGACGTGGAGTGCTGGAGCGTCTACACCAACAAGCTCCGCGCCGGCGCGTTCCGCGGCTTCGGCAACCCGCAGGTCCACTTCGCCAGCGAAATCCAGGTGGACCGGCTCGCCGAGGCGCTGGGCATGGACCCCATCGAGCTGCGCCTTCGCAACGCGCTGGAGACCGGGGAGAAGTGGCTGGGCGGCGCGCCGGTGGAGAGCGGCACGCTGCGCGCCTGCCTGGAGAAGGCCCGCGAAGTTTCGGACTGGCACCGGCGCCGGGAGCGCCCGTCCACCACGTCCCCCGGGAAGCGGCGCGGCATTGGCATGGCGGCCGTGGGCCACGTGTCCGCGCTGCTGGGCTCCAGCGCCACCGTCCGGCTCAACGAGGACGGCACCGTCAACGTGAGCACCGGCGCGGTGGACACCGGCCAGGGCTCGGACACGGCGCTCGCGCAGGTGGCGGCGGGCGCGCTCGGGCTGTCGCTGGAGCAAATCAACTTCAGCCGCCCCGACACGGACACCTCTCCGTATGACTGGTGCACTGGCGGCACCCGCACCACCTTCACCGTGGGCCACGTCATCGCCGAGGCGTGTGAGCAGGTGCGCGAGCAGCTCTTCGAGCACGCCAGCTCGATGCTGGAGCGTCCCGTGAAGCAGCTCGAGCTGCGGCCCGGCGGCATCGTGGGCGTGCGGGGCGAGCCCGGCCTGTCCACCACCTTCGGCGCCATCTCCGGGTATGCGCTCTATGTCGCGGGCGGGCCCATCATCGCCTCCTCGCGGTGGCTGTTCCCCGCGTGGCAGCTCGACACGCGCCGCACCACCGTGGAGGGGCTGCCCTCCATGGGCAACGGCTTCTTCGTCTTCGCCGCGCAGGTGGCCGAGGTCGAGGTGGACGAGGTGACGGGCAAGGTGGACGTGCTGGAGGCGTGGTGCGTCCACGACGTGGGGCGGGCACTCAACCCCGCCGCGGCTGCGGGACAGGTGCAGGGCGGCTTCGTCCAGGGGCTCGGCTACGCGCTGACCGAGGAGCTGGTGTGGAAGGACGGCCACCTCGTGAATCCCTCCATGGGTGGCTACAAGGTGCCGGGCGCGCTCGACGTGCCCGTCGCCATCCACGCCGTCCTGCTGGAGCAGGCCTTCGGGCCCGGGCCCTTCGGTGCCAAGGGCGTGGCGGAGGTGGGCGTGGTGGGCGCGGCTCCCGCCATCATCAATGCCATCCGCCATGCCACGGGCGCGCGCATCCACCAGATTCCAGCCACGGGTGAGCGCGTGCTGCGCGCCCTGCTCGCGCACGAGGACCCGGCCGCGAAGGAGGCCTGAGCCCGGGTGACAGGTGGGCGTGAGCGGCGACTGACGCCTGCACGCCCGGAGAGGGGACGGTCCTCGGGGGCGATTGTCGGCTGCCGGAAAGGCCGTCCCCGGGCGAAAGGGTGGGGCGCGGACGCGCTGTTAACGTCGGGTGCCTCCCATGACACACCCAGTCTCCAGTCCTCCGGTCAGGACGCCGGAGCCCGTGGCGACGGACCTGCTGACGGGTCTGCTCCCAGGGGACGTCTTCCAGCAAATCGCGGAGAGCATTCCCCAGCTCATCTGGATTGCGCGTCCGGACGGCCACCACGAGTACTTCAACGCGCCCTGGTACGAGTACACGGGCCTCACCCCCGAGCAGGCGGCGGGAGAGGGGTGGCGACGGGTCTTCCACCCAGAGGACCTGGGCGAGGCCAGCAGGCGCTGGGCCCACTCGCTGCGCACCGGCGAGCCCTACGAGGTGGAGTTCCGCTGCCGCCGCCACGACGGGGGGTGGCGCTGGTTCCTCGGCCGCGCGCGCCCGGTGCGAGACGACAACGGCCGCATCGTCCGCTGGTTCGGTACCAGCACGGACATCGACGACCAGAAGCGCGCCGCGGACTCGATGCGCCTCATGGACGAGGCCAGCGCGCTGCTGTCCGCCTCGCCGCTGGACTACGAGGCCACGCTGGCCGCGCTGACGCGGCTGACGGTGCCCCGGCTGGCGGACTGGTGCGCCATCGAAATCGCCAGCGAGGACGGCTCCACGCGGCAGGTGGGCGTGGCGCACGTGGACCCCGCCAAGGTGCGTTTCGCCGAAGAGCTGCGGGTGCGCTACCCGCCCCGCCCGGAGGACCCGTCCGGCGTGCTGTCCGTCATCCGCACGGGCCAGCCGGTGCTGATGGCGGACATCCCGGACGACGTGCTGGTGGCCGGTGCCCGGGACGCGGAGCACCTTCGCATCGCCCGCGAGCTGGGGCTGCGCTCGGCGCTGGTGCTGCCGCTGAAGGCGCGCGGGCGCACCCTGGGCGCGCTCACGCTCGTCACCGCCGAGTCGGGCCGGCGCTACTCCTCGGCGGACATGCCGCTCGCCGAGCAGCTCGCCGCGCGCGCCGCGCTCGCGGTGGACAACGCGCGCCTGTACCGCGACGCGCAGGAGGCTTTGCGGCGCAGCGAGTCCGAGCGCAACCTCGCGGAGCTGCTGATGCGCATCGGCGGCTCGCTCGCCTCCGAGCTGGATGTCACGAAGCTCGTGCAGCGCATCACCGACGAGACGGTGGCTCTCACCGGCGCCGCCTTCGGGGCCTTCTTCGAGAACCGCGTGGACGAGCGCGGCGACTCGTACCTGCTCTACACGCTGACCGGCGCGCCCCGCGAGGCCTTCGCGCACATGCCCATGCCGCGCAACACCGCCATCTTCGGCCCCACGTTCCGGGGCGAGGGCACGCGGCTGCTGGACGACGTGACGAAGCACTCCGACTACGGGAAGAACGCGCCCTACCACGGCATGCCCGCGGGGCACCTGCCCGTGCGCAGCTACCTGGCCGTGCCGGTGCGGAGCCGCTCGGGGGAGGTCCTCGGTGGATTGTTCTTCGGGCACCCGGAGCCGGGGCGCTTCCGGCCGGAGCACGCGCGCCTGGTGGAGGGTGTGGCGTCCCAGGCGGCGGTGGCGCTGGACAACGCGCGCCTCATCCAGGACGCCCGTCGGATGGAGGAGCGCTTCCGCTCGCTGGTCAGCGCCACGGCCCAGGCCGTGTGGGTGACGCACCCGGAGGGCGACATCGTGGAGGACAGCCCCTCGTGGCGTGCCTTCACCGGGCAGACGTATGAGCAGTGGCGGGGCAAGGGGTGGCTGGACGCCATCCACCCGGACGACCGCGAGCGGGCGGCCCGGGCCTGGAGCGCCGCGGTGGCGGCGCGCGGGCCCTACGAGGTGGAGTACCGCGTGCGCCGCCCGGACGGCACCTATACGCCCACGAAGGCGCGCGGCGTGCCCATGCTCAACGCGGATGGAAGCGTGCGCGAGTGGGTGGGTACCAACTCGGACATCAGCTCGCAGCTGCGCGCCGAGGAGGCCGCCCGCCGGCTGGAGCGCGAGAAGGCCGGCCGCCGGCTGGAAGCGCTGCGCGCGGAGGTGAGCCACGCACTGTCCCGCGAGGGCACCGTCCCGGACCTCCTCCAGGACTGCGCCCAGGCCCTGGCGAAGCACCTGGAAGCGGTGGTGGCCCGGCTGTGGCTCCACGTGCGCGCCACGGAGACGCTGGAGCTGGCGGGCAACGCCGGCTCCCTGGCCCCGCCCCGTGAGAAGTGGAGCCGGGTGTCCTTCGGCGGCCCGAGCATGGTGAGCGAGGTGGCCCGCAGGCGTCAGCAGCTCTGGGTGGACCGCATGGACCTGGACCCGCGCGCGTTGGACCCGGCGTGGGTGCGCGAGACGGGCATCCGCGCCTTCGCGGGCATCCCCCTGCTGGTGAAGGACCAGCTCGTGGGCGTGCTGGGCGTCTACAACCGTCAGCCGCTGGGCGAGGACGCGGTGGCGGCGCTGGCCGCCGTGGCGGACGCCATCGCCCAGGGCGTGGAGCGCCGCCGCGCGGAAGAGGCCCTCAAGCAGCACGCGCAGGAGCTGGCCCGCTCCAATGAGGAGTTGCAGCAGTTCGCGTACGTGGCCTCGCATGACCTGCAGGAGCCGCTGCGCATGGTGGCCAGCTACACGCAGTTGTTGGGCCGCCGCTACAAGGGGAAGCTGGACACGGACGCGGACGAGTTCATCGGCTACGCGGTGGACGGCGTCAACCGCATGCAGCGGCTCATCCAGGACCTGCTGACGTACTCGCGCGTGGGCACGCGCGGCCTGCAGCCGAAGCCGTGTGACGCGCGGCGGGCGCTGGAGCGGGCGACGGCCAACCTCCAGGCGGCCATCCAGGAGAGCCACGCCACGGTGCTCCCGGGCCCGCTGCCCCCGGTGCTCGCGGACGAGACGCAACTGGCCCAGGTGTTCCAGAACCTCATCGGCAACGCGCTCAAGTTCCACGGCGGCGCCCCGCCGCACGTGGAAGTCGCCGGCGAGCGGCAGGGAACGGAGGTCCGCTTCACGGTGAAGGACCGGGGCCTCGGCATCGACCCGCAGTACTTCGACCGCATCTTCGTCATCTTCCAGCGGCTGCACGGCAAGGAGGAGTACCCGGGCACCGGCATCGGGCTCGCCATCTGCAAGAAGATTGTCGAGCGCCACGGCGGGCGCATCGGCGTGGAGTCCCAACAGGGGAAGGGGACGACCTTCTGGTTCACCCTGCCCGCCGCGCCGTTCGCCCAGGAGCCTGAGACGCCATGAGTCACGACGAGTCTGGACACCCGATTGAAATCCTCCTCGTGGAGGACAACCCCGGCGACGTGCGGTTGACGATTGAGGCCCTCAAGGAGGGCAAGGTGCGCAACACCCTGTCGGTGGCGCGCGACGGCGTGGAGGCGCTGGCCTTCCTGCGCAAGGAGGGCCCGCATGCCCACGCGGCCCGGCCGGACCTCATCCTGCTGGACCTGAACCTGCCCCGGAAGGACGGGCGTGAGGTGCTGGCCGAAATCAAGCAGGACACGTTGCTGCGCCGCATCCCCGTGGTGGTGCTCACCACCTCCAAGGCGGAGGAGGACATCCTGCGCACCTACGATTTGCACGCGAACTGCTACATCGCCAAGCCGGTGGACCTGGAGCAGTTCATCTCCGTGGTGCGCTCCATCGACGACTTCTGGCTGTCGGTGGTCCGGCTGCCGCCCAAGCCCGAGGCGCCATGAGCCCGGGCGTGCTGGACGAACAGTCGCTGCGCGTGCTGCTGGTGGAGGACAACCCCGGCGACGCGCGCCTGCTCCAGGAGGAGTTGCGGGAGTTCTCCTCCTCGACGCGCTTCGAGGTTGTCCATGTGGAGCGCCTGGGAGACGCATTGCGCGTGGTGTCCGAGGCGCGCGTGGACGCGGTGCTGCTGGACCTGTCGCTGCCGGACGGGCACGGGCTGGGCAACATCTCGCGCATGCTGCAGGCCGCGCCCTCGGTGCCGCTGGTGGTGCTCACCGGCACGGACGACGAGCGGCTCGCGGTGCAGGCCGTCCACCAGGGCGCCCAGGACTACCTCGTGAAGGGGCAGGTGACGGGCCCGCTGCTGGTGCGCGCCCTGCGCTACGCGATTGAGCGCAAGCGGGTGGAGGAGGGGCTCAAGCGCGAGGAGGCCGCGCGGCAGACGGCGGTGTTCCGCGAGCAGTTCCTCGGCATCCTCGGGCACGATTTGCGCAATCCCTTGCAGGCCATCTCCGGCAACGCGGCGCTGCTGTTGCGCTACGGCGGGTTGGCCGAGCCGCAGCGCAAGTCCGTCAACCGCATCTCCATCTCCGCGGACCGCATGGCGCGGATGATCAACGACCTGCTCGACTTCACCCGCACGCGCCTGGGCGGCGGCTACGCGCTGAACCGCGCGCGGATGAACGTGCATGACGTCGTCCAGCAGGTGGTGGAGGAGCTGGAGGTGGCGCACCCGAAGCGCCGCTTCGAGCTGAGCCTGTCCGGCAACGGCTGGGGCGAGTGGGACGCGGACCGGATTGCCCAGGCAGCCTCCAACCTGGTGGGCAACGCCGTGCAGTACTCGCCGGAGGACACGGCGGTGACGGTGTCCCTGCGCGACGAAGGCGACGGCGTGCGGCTGGACGTCCACAACCAGGGGCTGCCCATCCCCGCCGAGCGCCTGCCCCACATCTTCGACCCCTTCGTGCGCGCCCAGGACATGCGCAGCGCGCAGCGCAACGGGCTGGGGCTGGGGCTCTACATCACCCACGAAATCGTGCGCGCCCATGGCGGGCTGCTGCGGGTGACGTCCACCCCGCAGGAGGGCACGCGCTTCTGGCTGCACCTGCCGCGGACCCATACCAAGGTATAGGCGGCACAACCGCACGTAGAATGGGCTTCGGCGAGGCCCCGGCGCATTCTCCTGCCATCAACGATTCAGGAGATTGCGCCATGCCGCTTCCCGCTCCTTCGAAGACGATTGTGCTCATCCACGGTGCCTGGCTGACCCCCGTGTCCTGGGAGGGCTTCCGCGCCCGCTACGAGGCCCGGGGCTACAAGGTCATCACCCCGGCCTGGCCCTACCTGGACCGGCCCGTCGCCGAGCTGCGTGACGGCGTGGACCCCCGGTTCGCGAAGCTGAACCTGGAGGACATCGTCAACCACTACGACGCCATCATCCGCGCCCTGCCGGAGAAGCCCATCCTCATGGGCCACTCGTTCGGCGGCCTCATCGTGCAGGTGCTGCTGGACCGCGGCCTGGGCGTGGCGGGCGTGGCCATCGACCCGGGGCCGCCGTTCGGCGTCCCGGCGCATCCCCGGGCCGTCTGGACGTCGCGGTCCGTCTTCACCGCGTGGAACGGGTGGAACCGCGCGCTGAAGATGAGCCTCGACGGCTTCCGCGAGGGCTTCGCCAACACCCTGCCGGAGTCGGAGATGCGCGCGGCCTGGGAGAAGTACATCGTCCCGACGCCGGGCCGCATCTTCTTCCAGGCCGTGCTGGGCAAGGGCTCGAAAATCAAGACGGGCAATCCGGAGCGGGCGCCCCTGCTGCTCACCGCCGCCGAGTTCGACCGCACGATTCCCCTGCCCATGGTCCGGACGAACGCGAAGAAGCAGGCGAAGTCGCCGTCCAAGACGGAGTTCAAGATGTTCCCCGACCGCTCGCACTTCCTGTGCCTCGAGGAGGGCTGGGAAGAGGTGGCCGACTTCGTCCTCGACTGGGCCGCGGCCGCGGCCGGCACGCAGCGGCTGGACGCGGCGGCCTGAGCCGGCAGTGATTGCCGCCTCATTTTCACCATGCCAAGTTGATGGAATGGGTGAGGAAGCCTTGGTCCACATCGTGGACGACGACTCGTCGCTGCGCACCGCCTTGCAGACCCTCTTCCGCTCCGTGGGCATGAAGGCCAACGCCTATGACTCGGTGAGGGCCTTCCTCGACGCCGAGCGGGGAGATGCACCGGGCTGCCTGTTGCTCGACGTGCGCCTGCCCGGGACGAGCGGCCTCGCCTTCCAGGGGCAACTGGAGTCGCTCGGCATCGACCTGCCGGTCATCATGATGACCGGCCACGGCGACATCCCCATGTCGGTGCGGGCGATGAAGGCGGGCGCCGTCGACTTCCTGGCCAAGCCCTTCCGCGAGCAGGACCTGCTCGACGCGGTGGCGGTGGCGGTGGAGAAGCATCGCGGCCAGCGCGCGGTGCGCGAGGACCAGGCGGACCTGCGCAGGCGCTTCGACAGCCTGTCGCCGCGCGAGCAGCAGGTGATGACGCTGGTGACGGCCGGGCAGCTCAACAAGCAGGTGGCCGGCGAGCTGGGCCTGAGTGAAATCACCGTGAAGATTCACCGCGGCTCGGTGATGCGCAAGATGGAGGCGGACTCCCTCGCCGACCTGGTGCGCATGGCCGAGGCGCTGAAGCTCCCGAAGACCCTGGACACGGCCTCGACTCCCTCCCAGGCGCGAAAACCCTAGTCTGGAAGAAGGCCATGTCGCCCGAGTCCCACATCTCCGTAGTCGACGACGACGCGTCGGTCCGCACGGCGGTCCTCAGTCTGCTCCGCTCGCTCGGACTGAAGGGACTGGCGTTCGACAGCGCCGAGGCGTTCCTGGAGTCGGGCGAGCTGGAGAGCACGAAGCTGGTCATCACCGACATCCACATGCCGGGCATGAGCGGCATCGACCTCAAGAGACGGCTCGATGCGCGGGGCTCCACCGTGCCCGTCATCATGATTACCGCACAGACTGAATCATCCGTGATGGAGCGGGCGCGGGCGTGCAATCCGTCCTGCCTGCTGAAGAAGCCGTTCGACAGCGACGAGTTCGTTGCTTGCGTCGAGCGCGCCCTGGCAATGTAGCTTGCTTCGGCGCTCGCCCCGGAGCGCTCCAGGACTCTTGTCGGAGCAGGCTGATGGCGGAAGCAAGAGGTGTAGAGGCCGTCTTCGGCCCACTCATCGACGGAGCGTCCGAGAGCATCATCGTCCGTGACCCGAGCGGCCACGTCCTGCTGTGGAACAAGGCCTCCGAGGCGCTCTATGGCCACGCGCGCGACGCCATGCTGGGCCGCCACCTCCACGACAGCCTCAACGCCCACCCCCCGTCGACGATTGCGCGCATCGAGCAAAGTCTGTTGGAGCAGGGGCACTGGGAAGGGGAGCTGAAGCGGACCACCGCCTCCGGAGAGGAGAAGCGCGTCGAGGTCCGGTGGACGGTGCAGCGCGGTCCGGATGGCCAGCCCGCCTTCATCCTCGAGTATGGCCGCGACCTCACGCGTCTGAGCGACCTGGAGGCGGAGTCCCGCGTGCAGGCGCACCGCTACCGCAACCTGTTCCAGGCCATGGCGGCGTCGTTCTGGGAGCTCGACTTCTCCGAAGTGCGCGAGATGCTGCGCCAGCGCATCCATGAGGGCGTGGCGGACTTCCGCGCGTACTTCGCGGCGCATCCCGAGTTCATCGACGCCGCCATCGCCGTCACGCGCGTGGTGGACGTCAATGACAAGACGGCGATGCTGTTCGGCGCTGGCAGCCGCGAGGCCCTCATCGGTGGCACCGTCGCCCCGTTCTGGCCGCCGGAGAGCCGCCACGTCTATGCGGAGAGCCTGCTGGCCTCGGTGGACCGGCTGCCCAGCCTGTCGCGGGAGACGCGCCTGTCCGCGCTCGACGGGCGGATGATTGATGCCCTGTTCACCGTCTGCTGGCCGTCGGGCCACCATGGGCGCGGCACCGTCCTCGTCGGCGTCATCGACCTGTCGGACCGCGTGGCGGCGGAGCGGGAGGTGCGCCGCCTGCAGAGCGAGTTCGCCCATGCCTCGCGCCTGTCGATGCTCGGAGAGCTGACGGCGTCGATTGCGCACGAGGTGAACCAGCCGCTGGCCGCCATCGTCACCAACGGCGCGGCGGGGGCGCGCTGGCTGTCGCGGCCCCAGCCCGACCTGGACGAGGTGCGCGCCATCCACGCCAACATGGTGAGCGACGCGAGACGCGCCGCCGACATCATCGCCCGCATCCGCGCCATGGCGTCCAACAAGGCCGTGGAGCGGCAGCGTCTGTCGCCCAACCAGGTCATCGAGGAGGCGGTGCTGTTCCTCCGCCACGAGCTGATGGCGCACGAGGTGGACCTGCGCCTCGTGCTCTCCAGCGGCCTGCCCGACATCGAGGCCGACCGCGTGCAGCTCCAGCAGACCGTGGTCAACCTGGCGCTCAATGCCATGCAGGAGATGAGGCGCGCTGGCTGCCCCCGGCCGCGGCTCGACTTGATGACGTTGGCGAGCTCCGGTGAGCTGCGCTTCGCCATCGAGGACACGGGGCCGGGGATTCCGCCGGAGCATCAGGACCGGCTCTTCCAGAGCTTCTTCACCACCAAGGCGAGCGGCCTGGGCATGGGGCTGTCCATCTGCCGCAACATCATCGAGGCGCACGGCGGCCGCATCTGGGGGGAAAACATCCCAGATGGCGGCGCGCGCTTCGTCTTCACCCTGCCGTTCGCCCGGTAGGGCCCGCGCCTAGCCCTTGATGAAGGCCAGCAGGTCCTTGTTGATGACGTCCTTGTTGACCGAACACATGCCGTGGCTGAAGCCGGGATAGGTCTTCAGCTTCGCGCCCTTGACCAGGGTGACGGAGAGCCTTCCCCCGCCGTCGATGGGGACGATCTGGTCGTCCTCGCCGTGCAGCACCAGGGTGGGCACGTCGAAGCTCGCGAGGTCGGCGCGGAAGTCCGTCTCGGAGAAGGCCTTGATGCAGTCGTACTCGGCCTTCAGCCCGCCCATCATGCTTTGCATCCAGAAGCTCTCTCGCAGGCCCTCGGAGATCTTCGCGCCCGGGCGGTTGAAGCCGTAGAACGCCAGGCTCAGCTCCTTGAAGTAGGAGGAGCGGTCATTGTGCACGCCGGCGCGGATGCCGTCGAAGACCTCACGGGGCAGGCCATTGGGGTGCCAGTCCGTCTTCAGCATGATGGGCGGCACGGCGCTGATGAGCACGGCCTTGGCGACGCGCGAGGTGCCGTGGCGACCGAGGTAGCGCGTGACTTCGCCGCCGCCCGTCGAGTGGCCGACATGGATGGCCTTCTTCAGGTCGAGCGCGGCGGTGAGCTGGGCGAGGTCATCCGCGTAGGTGTCCATCTCGTGCCCGCCCCACGGCTGTGACGAGCGGCCGTGGCCCCGGCGGTCATGCGCGATGGTGCGATAGCCCTGCTCGGAAAGGAACACCATCTGGTCCTCCCACGCGTCGGCGCTGAGAGGCCAGCCATGGGAGAAGACAATGGGCTGGCCGTCCTTCGGACCCCAGTCCTTGAAGTAGAGCTGCGTGCCGTCCCGGGTGGTGAGGTAGCTGCCGTCGAGCTTGCCAGCGGAAACGGTATGCGGACGCGTCTTGGTATCCATGCGCGCTTCCTTTCGGCGAGGGGGAGTTGAAGCGCCGGGAGGATGCGCGTCGCAATCATGCCCCGCCATCGTACCGGGGGTTGGGGTGCCTCATACGAAGGTTCAGGTTGGCCAGCCCACAGTACAAAAGACGGCGCCGGGTTCCCTCCGCATGATTCCGCTCAGGTCCACCACGGAGCCTGAGAATGACATCCATTTATTCCAGTCGGGACACCGCGCTGATCTTCATCGACCCGTACAACGACTTCCTCGCGGAGGGCGGCAAGATGTGGCCGTTCGTCCAGGAGGTGGCGAAGCGCGTGGGGTTGCTCGACAACCTGCGCGCCGTCACCGCCGCCGTGCGGAAGGCGCGGCTGCGCGTCTTCGTCGCGCCGCACCGGCGCTTCCAGCCCGGGGACTACTCGGACTGGGCCTTCCCCAGCCCGGACCAGCGGGGGGTGATGCGGCTGCGCCCCTTCGAGGCCGGCACCTGGGGCGGCGAGTGGCACCCGGACTTCGCGCCGAAGGAGGGCGACATCGTCATCAAGGAGCACTGGGGCCAGAACAGCTTCGCCAACACGGACCTGCACCTGCTGCTGACCCAGCACGGCATCCGCAAGCTCATCTTCGTCGGCATGATTGCCAATACATGCATCGAGGCCACGGCGCGCTACGCAATGGAGCTCGGCTACCACGTGACGCTCGTCACGGACGCCACCGCCGCCATGAGCGCCGACCGCATGCACGCGGCGCACGCGCTCAACGGCCCCAACTACGCCCACGCCATCACCGACACGGCCGGTCTGCTCGAGGCCCTGTCCGCACTCAACCCCTGAAGGAGAACGCCATGGACATGCCCGCCTCCCCCCATACCGCCGTCAACGTGCCCACCCGCTTCGTGGAGGTGAAGGGCCGCCGCCTCGCCTATCGCGAACTGGGCCAGGGCGTGCCGCTCATCCTGTGCCTGCGGTTTCGTGGCGTCCTCGACTCGTGGGACCCCGCCTTCCTCGATGCGCTGGCGGTCCACCACCGCGTCATCACCTTCGACTATTCCGGCCTGGGCCAGTCCACCGGCACGCCCAGCTACGTGCGCACGCGGATGGCGCAGGACGCCCTCGACCTGGCGGACGCGCTCGGCCTGGAGCGCTTCGTCATCGGTGGCTGGTCGCTGGGCGGCATCGCGGCGCAGGTGATGACGCGCCTGCACCCCGAGCGCGTCATCAAGCTCATCCTGATTGGCACCACCCCGCCGGGGAAGGTGCGCTTCGGACCGAAGCCCATCTTCTTCGAGCGCGCCCTCAAGCCGGTGAACGACCTGGACGACGAGACGGTGCTGTTCTTCCATCCGCCGTCCCGCAGGTCCCGCGCCGCCGCGGTGGCCTCGCACAACCGCATCGCGGCGCGCACCACGGACACCAGCCCGGCGATTCCCATCGACACCGTGATGAAGCTGCTGGCCGAGACGAAGGGCGACGACCTCTTCGTGGACGACAACGGCTACCGGGACTTCCTCATGGCGACGGACATCCCCGTCCTGGTCATCTCCGGCGACCAGGAAATCGTCTTCCCGGTGGAGAACTGGTTCGACGTCACGCCGCGGACGCAGTCGGTGCACCTGATGGTCCTCCCCCAGATGGGACACGGCCCGCAGCACGAGGCACCGGAGGTCTGCGCCGACCTGATGACGAGCTTCATCGCGAACCGCTGACGGGCTCCCGGCCGGCCGCCTGCCCTGGTGGCGGGCGGCCAGCGGGCGAGCGTCCGGGGAGGCGGAGCCGCGAACGGCGGCAGGACACATCTTGGCGGGGTGGAGTCAACGCGGCCGCCCGCCCCTGGCGCGCGGCCCCCGACACGGAGGTCTACCGCATGGCGCTTCTTGGATTCACGCTGCTGGGCGTCGTCATCTTCTACGGGCTCATCCTGGCGGTCATCATCGGCGGCGCCTTCGGCAACAAGCGCGTGAAGGATCTACGCGAGCTCGTCGAGCAGCAGCGGGCGGCGGGCCTGACGGGGGACACCACGATGAACGACCCCCACGCGCTGGACTACGACGACCAGCGCCACGTGCCCGCGTAGGCGCAAGGCTTCAGCGGGGCCGCGGGCTGTAGTAGCGGCGCAGCCAGCGGCTCAGCCCGTCCAGGCCGGGGAAGAGCACGCGCTCGGTGACGTTGGCCTGGTCCAGCTTGTCGCGCACCTCCCACTTCAGGGCGGCGGGGATGATGAGCTTGCGCACGCCCTTCTTCTGGTCCTCGAGGAACTCGTCCAGGCGCAGCGCGGGCCCGTTCATCACCGAGAAGAGCGCGAACTGGTTGACGATGCGCGCGTCCAGCGACGGCGGCTCGAAGAAGAGCACGAAGGGGTGCTTCGTCATCCGGTCGAACGCGCTCAAGTCACCAGCCACCGCGGCCAGCATGTCCGCGGTGAAGACGTCCGCGCCCTCCTGCTGGAGCTGGGCCTTCAGGGGCCTGGGCAGCAGGCGGTTCGTCTCGTGGTAGTCCACGCACCACACCACGCCGTCCTGGCCCGCCAGCTCCGAGTCCTCGGTGAGGAAGTGCAGCGCGACATTCGGACTGAACGTCCAGTCCAACAGTCGCGTGGGCAGCCCGTGGTGCTGGGCCAGCGCCAGCCAGTCCCAGACGGACGTCATCTGCTGCTGCGCCGAGGCGTGCGCGTACTTGCGGAAGGCGCGCAGCAAGTCCCGCTCCTGCCGCACGAACATCCCCTGGCGGTTGAGCGCCGTGGACAAATCGTGCTCCACGTGCGGCATGCCCCGGAAGACGAAGCTGGGGCGGTGCCGTCCCAGGCGCTCGTTCCAGGAGCCCGCGAAGAGCGCGTCCTGCAGCTCCAGCCATGTGCCGACCCGTTGCTCCCGCATGGCGTGCCCGTCCCTCCGCCCGTGTCCTGCATGACGAAACACGGCGTCCCGGTGCGTATATCCCGGCCAGGCGCGAGAGCGGGACTTCCCGCTGCTTCAGGCCGGTCCGTCGTCGTAGAGCGACGCGGAGGCGAGCTGCACGTCGAGGAGGTTCTTCACCGTCGGGGCGAAGCGCATCTGCCCCAGCCGCCGCCGCTGCTCCGGGCGCAGGCGCGCGAGCGTGTTCGCCACCTTGTGCCGGCTGAGCTCCGCGTCGAAGTAGCGGATGAAGGCGGAGGCGTTGAGGGAGAAGAACGACAGCGCGTCCGCGTCGTTGAGCAGCGCGAGGTCCGGGTCGTCTCCGGGGCGCTCGTGCTGCGTCACCAGCTCCTTCACGCGCTGGCAGATGGCCACGTCCGTGCCCACCTCCTTGAGCACCTTGCGCGCCAGCTCCGCGCCGGGGGCGTCCTCGAGGGACTGGGCGTCCTGGGCCCGGTGCTCCACGCGCCGGTCCGCCTCGGACACCAGCCGCTCCACGTCGTGGAAGAGGGCGGCGGCCTGCACCGCGAGGTTCGCGTCCGGGCGCAGCCGCAGCACCCACTGCCACGCGTCCAGCGCGTGCTGGTAGTCCGCGCGCACCAGGGGACGGGCCAGGTCATGCAGCGCGCGGTGGCGCGCCAGCACCCGGTCGAAGAGCGGGGCCGCGGACGCCTCGTTGCGGCGGCCCACGAGGCCCTGGTAGCGGGTGAGGACCTCGAGCGCGGCGAGGACGAGCGCTTCGCCCCGCGCGCCCTCCAGGTGAAGCGCGAGCTGCTCGGAGGCCTCGTCGGCGCCGAAGACGCGCGCGTCCCAGGTGATGGGGTCGAAGTCCAGTGAGCCCCACTCGGACACGTCCAGGCGCAGCACGCGCATGCCCCGGCCGGCGGAGAGCGGGGCCACCACCACCGTGGGGAACTCCGCCTGCACCAGGGCCCAGCCGTTGCCCGCGCAGGGGCCCTCGGTTCCGTAGTCGGACAGCAGCAACTGGCGGAGCATGGCGCCTCCCGTCCGGCGGCGTACCCGAGCCCAAGCCGGTTGCCCGGCAAGCTGGAGCCGCAACACACCCATGCCCACTGTCTCCAGAGACAGGACGAGGTGCGCTGGCGCACAGCGGGGCGGTGGGAGGGGAACTGGAGGACGGAAGCGGGTGCGCGGGTGTCACCCTCGCGGCGTCAGGCCACGCGCGCGGCGTGCGGCGGCGCGCATTCGCAGCGGCCCGGGTGGGTGAGGCGGCTGAGGAGGCGCGACAGCTCGCCGGGGGCGAAGGGCTTGCGCAGCAGGCACACCGCGCCCTCGAAGCCAGGCAGCTCCAGGTCCAGGCCGGTGGTCAGCACGACGGGAAGCTCCGCCAGTTCACGCTGCACGTGCAGCAGCCGGATGAGGTCCCCGCCCTCGATGTCGGGCAGTCTCCAGTCCAGCACCAGCACGTCCACGCAGGGCTCGGCGAAGAAGGCCTTCAGCGCGGCGAAGCCGTTCTCACAGGCGAGGATGCGGTAGCCCTCCAGCTCGAGGGCCTCCGTCATCGTCTCGCGCAGGGCGGCATCATCCTCGGCCAGTACGATGACGGGACGGCGGGGCATTCAAGGGCTCACTTCTCGGAAGGAGGGGCAGGGCTCCGGAGATTCGTCTCCGCCGCTGCGCTAGAACCCCGGCGCTCGCGCGTGCTCGTCCCATGGGAGCGCTCGGGGCCCGGGCCCGTCCCTCCGACTGCCGGGCAGGCTACGGCCTGCCTGCATCCGCGGGCTGATTGAAGGCGTAGGTGTCCGCGCCCGGCGCCCGGTCCTGGCGGAACATGGGGCACTTGGCGCAGGTGAAGCTGTCCCAGTCCTTCTTCACCGCCACGTCGATGCAGCCGCCGTAGAAGCGGCAGTGCACGTTGCGGTGCTCTTCGATGGAGAAGGTCTCGGCGCGTAGCGGAAGACGGAACTCGGTAGGTCGCGGCTGTGGACAGGACATGGTGACTCTCTCGCCCCCCTCGTGGGTGCTGATTCCCGGGATGCTGATTTCCTCTACCGGCTGGTGCGACGCGTCATTCCCGACGCACCCCCGGGCGGTCCGCGCGATATGCGGGCCCTGCCTCATGGGGTCCAGCAGAGAGGGTGGTCCTGTCTAACGTCCCGGGTGCACCTGTGCATGCACGGGGGCGCCGCGCGGTGGGGGCGCGGCGCCTCGCTCGTGGGGCGGACGGGCTCACGCCGTGAGGAGAGCGGGAGGCCGCTCGCTCAGAGCGCCAGCCCCTTCTCGATGTCCGCCAGCTTGAAGCGGGCCATGGCGAGGTTCGCGTTGGCGCGGTGCAGGGCGACGTAGAGGAACAGGCCGTCGCGAGACGCGAGCGGGCGGATGACGTGGTACTGCTCGCCGAGCGTGATGAGGATGTCCTCGATCTTGTCCTTGAGGCCGAGCGCGTTCATCGTCTTCAGCTTGGCGCGCACCACCTCGGTGTTGCCCGCGGCCGCTGCTTCGACGTTGAAGGCGGGGCCGCCGCCGATGGCGCCGAGGCTCATGCCGCTCTTGGCGTCCACCAGGCAGGCCGCGAAGGCTCCATCGATTTTCAGCGACTCTTCCAGGGACTGCTTCACGTTCGGCATGACGGCTCTTTCTTGCTGTGCGTGCGGGGTGGGGTGTTGCGAAACGGGGGACACCAGCTCCTCCAGTCCGAAGGTCAGCTGGCTGGAGTAGGCGCGAGTCTGCGGGACGAAGAGGGCCTGCGCGTCCGGAGTGGCCAGCAGCGTCTCCAGCTGGCCGGCGAGGTGCCCGCGCAGCAGCTCGCGCACGCGCTCGCGCGCCACGAGGCCCCAGGACACGAGCATCTCGCAGAAGTTGCCGCCGCTCTTGCGGCACTCCGTCATCACCTGCTCCAGGTCTTCGCGGCTGACCAGCCGTTGCTCGACGAGCAGCGCCGCGAAGTTGGGCGTGGCGGGCTCGGTGATGACGGCCCAGGCCACCTTCCGCTCCACCACGAAGATGCGCCCGGAGACGGCGGCGGACTTCACCACCACCTCGCCTCCGAGCCGACTCTCCAGGGCCTCGTGGAGCACCGTTCGTACAATCTGCCGGGGCTGGGGTGACACCATTCGGAGAGCAGGATCCATGGTGAGGTCGATGGCGAACCGGGCAGGGAGGCGACCGGCCATGCGGGGCTGCGGGCAAATATATCCAGCCAGCATAAACCCGGGCAATATCGCTGTAATTTTGCGTGTGCGCCTCGACAATCAGGTCTGGTCGAACCCAGGCATGGAGTGAGGGTGACCCGGGTCGGCGTGCGAGAGCGGGAGCGTGCGGGCCCCGCGTTGCACGAGGCCCTGGCCGCGGTGGAGGAGGTGCAGGAGGGGATGTCCCATGTGGCCGGCACGCTGCGGCTGACGGTGCCGCGCATCGCGGTGCCGCTCGTCATCGAGCCGGTGGTGCCGGGGCTGCTGGCCCGCCATCCGGAGTTGTCGGTGGACGTGTCCGTGGACGGCCGCAACGTGGACATCGTCGCGGACGGCTACGACGCCGGCGTGCGCCTGAGCGAGTTCATCGAGAAGGACCTGGTGGGGCCGTGCGGGTGTCCCCACCGGTCCGCTTCATCATGGTGGGCGCTCCCGCGTACCTCGCGCGCAAGGGACGGCCGCGGCGGCCCGGGGATTTGCTGGGGCCTGACTGCATCGGCTTCCGCATGAGCTCCTCGGGACAGCGCTATGTCTGGGAATTGGAGAAGGGCGGGCGCGAGTGCCAGATGGCCGTGCGCGGGCCCTTCGTCACCGACGACGCGGTGCTGATGGTGTCCGCGGCGCGGTGGGGCGCCGGGCTGGCCTAGGTCAACGAGCAGGCCGCGGCGCAGGACCTGAAGGCGGGTACGCTGGAGCAGGTGCTGCCCGACTACGGACCCGTCGTGCCGGGCCTCTTCCTGTACTTCCCCGCGCGGGCCCAGCGCCTGCCCAAGCTGCGCGTCCTGGTGGACGCGATGGCGGCACGGGTGTCACGGAAGCCGGCCCGGGCGGGTGGCGGATAGGGGCAACAGGGCCTGCTCCCGGGCCGGGGGGCAGGCGGGCATGCGGTCGAAGTCTTCACCCGGGGAGAGCTTTCCCCGAAGATGCGGCCGTGCCTACCCCCGCCCGAAGTCCCCACTCCGCTCCCGCCGCTTCCCGCTGGCTGGGAGCCCTGGCCCTGGCCACGCTGCTCGCCCTCACGGGTTGCTCCGCCTTCTCCCGCGCGGTGAAGGAGGGCGACACCGCCAGCCAGCAGCAGAAGTGGGCGGAGGCCGAGGCCGCCTACCTGCGCGCGCTCGCCGCGGACCCCGAGGCGTCCGAGGTGAAGGTGAAGCTGGGCAAGGTGCGCACGGCCTGGAGCGACGTGGTGCTGGAGGAGGCCCGGAGCGTCCACGCCAGCGGTGACCTCGACGGCGCCATGAAGCGACTGGTGCGCGCGCTGGAGCTCAACGCGGAGAACGGGCCCGCGCGCGAGCTGCTGGGCCAGACGCTGGACCAGCGCGTGGCGGTGGGCCAGACGGCGCTGAAGGAGGAGCGGCTGAAGGAGGCGCGCGCCGAGTTCGACGCGGTGCTGGCCGTGGCCCCGGACCACGCGGGCGCGAAGCGGGGCGTGGACGGCGTGCAGGTGGCGTGGGCGAAGCGCTGGTTCGGCACCGGCGACACCCTGGAGAAGGCGGGCAAGCTGGGCAACGCGCTGGTGGCGTACGTGCGCGCGGACCAGGAGCGCGTGGGCGCCACCGCCGCTCGCGAGCGGGCCGAGGCGGTGCGGCAGAAGCTGCGCGACGAGGTGGCCTTCCTCGTGGTGGCCGCGCCCGTGGAGGACCGCGCCGGAGCGCCGGACGTGGTGCAGCGCCTGTCGGCCGGCCGGCTGGCGACGATGCTGCCCACGCAGCTCCCCCTGCGCGTGGTGACGGAAGCCCCCGAGGGCCGCGAGGGCGTGCGGTTGGATTTGTCGCTGGAGCGCGTGCTGCCGCTGAAGGTGACGGAGGACTCGCAGCGCACGCAGCGCTACCTCGCGGGCAACCGCTCCGTGCCCAACCCGCGCCGCGCGGGCTTCGAGGGCAAGCTGCTCCAGTCCGAGCGCACCCTGGAGGAGACCGACCGCAAGCAGGCGGCGGCGCTGCGCGAGTACCTGCGCATGCAGGCCGAGCTGCTCACCGTGCGCGAGGGCGCCGAGCGCTGCCGGGACCGCGAGCGCCGCGAGTGCCGCGAGGCCCTGCAGGAGTGCGGCGAGGCGGCCCGCGAGGCGAAGGAGCCGGGACAGCTCCCGGGCGACTGCAACCCCGCCCGCTGCGCCAGCGGCGTGTGCGCGCAGGAGGAGCAACTGCTCGTGCAGAAGGCCACCGCGGTGAAGGAGAAGGAGAAGGCGCTGGAGGCGGCGCTGGACAAGTCGGAGACGCAGCGCATCGACGTGCAGCGCAACCGCGACACCGCCTTCCGCGAGCCCGTCACCGTGGAGGAGCCCATGTACTCGGACTTCGTCTACGACGTGCAGTTGCACCGGCTCACCGTCACCGCCTCCGTCACCGCGGTGATGAAGGACCTCATCAAGGACGCGGGCGTGGTGGCCCCCCAGACGCAGGACTACGCGGTGGCGCACGAGGACGTGGCGCACAAGGGCTATGACCGCTACGGCGTGCTCGCGGACCCGGTGCAGCTGCGCAACGAGCTGGAGCTGCGCGTGGAGGTGGGCGACAAGGCCGTGGCCGACGTGGCCCGCCGGGTGAAGGAGCGCTTCGACACCTACCGCGGCAAGCGCGTGGAGGACGCGCGCCGGGGCATGGTGCGCCCGGGCGCCGAGGACGTGGTGGAGACGGCCGTGCGGGCGCTGCTGCTCACCGCGGACGCGCCCCCGCCGGACATCCTCCAGCCGCTCGGCCGCGCGCGCGGTCTCAACCGCCCCGAGGCCCTCCTCGGCCTGTAGCGCGTGAAGCCCCGCCCCCGTCGCCCGTCACACGGGCGTCCCAGGGGCGAGGCCGGTGCGTGCTCGCAATCACAGACGGTGCCTCCCGTAGCCCCTCTTGAAGGGGCTTCCACGGGGACACCGCCATGCGACTCGACTTCAACTACCTGCTCCACGAGAGCGACCTGAACCTCGCCGCCGCGCTGTTCATCTTCGTCGCCTTCATCATCCTCACCCTGCTCGCCATCATCCCGACCTGACCGGGGTGTGTGACGTCAAACCCGTTGCTGCTGTAACGGGATTGTCCGGATGCGGGCCCCCGTTGCTTCTCGTGAGGCTCAGTCCGCGCTGGCGCTCACCTCGGGGCGCAGGGTGCGCAGCGTGTCCAGGCGGCGGCGCCGCGCTCCGGCGATGGCCAGGTGCCAGCCGGCCGCGGCCACGCCCACGACGAGACAGCCGAGCCACAGCGAGGTGGCGCCGAAGCGGCCCAGCACCTGTCCGCCCACCGCGGGCGCGGCACAGGCGGCCAGCCCCCAGAGCATGTGGTAGGCGCCCTGGTAGCTGCCGCGCAGCTCGGCCGGAGCGAGGTCCGCCACCACGGTGGAGGCCACCGGAGCCTGGGCAATCTCTCCCAGCGTCCACACCACCACGGCGAGAATGGCCAGCCCCATGTTGGCCGAGAGCGTGTGCAGCCCGAAGCCCACGCCGGTGAGCACCCCGGCCAGGGCCAGCGCATGGGCCCGGCGCATGCGGCCCACCCGCCGGCCCGTGAAGGGCTGCAGCACGACGATGAGGACGCCGTTGACGGCGAGCACCGAGCCGAACTGCGCCGGCGTCAGCCCCTTCTGGCCCAGGTCCAGCGGCAGCGCCACCTGTCCCTGGAAGAAGATGAGGGCCACCGCGAAGATGGGCAGGCCGAAGGCGAGGAAGGTGGGGTCCTTGAAGGGCGCGAGCAGCGAGCTGTGCGCGGCGGTGCCTGCCGCGGTGGCCTGGCGTGGGGGACGCGTCTCCGGGAGGAACAGCCAGACGCAGCAGCCGTAGACGAAGGTGGTGATGGCGTCGGCGATGAAGAGCGCCACGTAGCCGAAGCGGGTCATCAGCCCGGCCAGCGGGAGGGAGATGGAGAAGCCCAGGTTGATGACCCAGTAGAAGAGGCTGTAGGCGCGGGCCCTGTCCAGGGGCGGCACCACGTCCGCGATGGCGGCGGACACCGCGGGCCGGTACAGCTCTCCGAGGACGCCGAGCGTGAAGGCGGCCACGGCAATCCATTGGGGCTCGCGGGCGAAGCCGAGGAAGAGCATGCCGCCCGAGCCCAGCCAGAGGCCGGCGGCCAGCGTGAAGCGGCGGCCCACCTTGTCCGCGAGCGTGCCGCCCAGCGGCCCGGCGAGCACCGTGCCCGCTCCGTACAGCGAGACGACGAGGCCCGCCTGCGCCACGGAGTAGCCGCGCTCGCGCGTGAGGTAGAGGGCGAGGAAGGGCACCACGAAGCTGCCCAGTCGGTTGACGAGCGTGCCCGTCCACAGCACCCAGTACGTGCGGGGCAGCCCGCCGGCCATCTCCCGTATCGCCTCGCGCAGCGCGCCGGTCATGGCCGCGGCTCTGGAAGGGCGGGGAAGGGGGCCGGACGGGGTGGTGTGCGGTGGGGTTGCATGAAGGGGTCGGAGCATGGGGCAGCGGGGCTGTCGCTCCAAGTCGCCGGGAGTGGCGGTGACGCCCGCACCTGGGGCGACGGTGCGGGAGCCCTCCACCTGACAGGGTGGCTGGCCATTGCGCCACCTCCGGGACTGGCCGCCTGCAAGGGAAGGCGCCAGGAGGCGGGTGTGGCGCGGAGGCCTGCCGCCACATGGCACATGAGCAGGTGCCCGCCCGGGGGGACCGCTTCCCGGGCGGGGGCCCTTGTCATCCTCCGCGCTCCCTGCATGTACGCGCCCCGGATGCAGCGCTTGCACGATGACGGGCGAGGGGCGAAGCAGCGGCTGCACGAGTGTGCAAGAACTGCATCCGCCCCCCCCGGTGTCAGTTGTTGCCGGGGATGAACCCGAGGGACCCGGCGTTCGTCCACGAGGAGCCTGGCTGCACCGTCGCCGTGATGAAGTTCCCATTCACGTCGCGCCACAGGAGCAACTCCGTGTCCGAGAAGCCCATGCTCAGCTGCGAGACGAAGCCTTCCAGCGCCTCCTCGGGGGCATTCACATGGAGGGTGTCCAGCCTCCCGTGGGGCAGAGGAGCACAGGCGTCCTCCGGGAAGGCGGTGCTCGTGGTGTTGAGGAGGTAGTGAAGTCCGCTCTGGGTCTGGCTCACGCAGCGATAGAGACCCCTGAGGTTGAACCGGGTCTGCAGCGCCGGCGAGAGCTTCCGGGAGAGGATGGCCCCCTCGAACCGGGTGAAGTGATAGGGCTGGCCCGGGTCGATTCCGGCCTTCAGGCTCACGGTGCCGGGCGAGGGGAAGGCCGAGGGTACGTCGTACTTCGTCGTGGTGATGGAGGCCGCCGGGGCATTGACCTTGGTGAACCGGTAGAGGCCCGTGTCGAGGAAGCGCGAGAAGGAGAAGAACCGCGCTCCATGCGCCTCCAGCTCCGCTTCCGTGTAGTCCTCGCACGGCTTGCCCGCCATGTCCGGCTTGGAGGCACCCTGGAAGGCCTTGGGGTCGAAGCAGGTGCCGGCGACGGGGAGGCTGGACCAGCGCTTCTTGCTCAGGCACACCGCGCCGAAGCCCAGGCGGAGCTTCTCGATGGTGTCGCAGGCCGAGTTCGCGACGGGCCTCTCGAGCAACCTGCAGTCCGCCCAGGCGGCCTCGAAGGCGAGGTCATTGTCGGGCTCCGCGAGGGTGGTGACGATGGGGGCGTCGCCTGGCGCGGGGGAATTCGGTGCGCCGAGGGGCACGTACTTCGTGTCGTAGAAGGCGATGGGCGTGCCATCCAGCGTGTTGCTCTGGCCCACGCCGCAGTAGTCCGCGGTGGCCATGCGCAGGCACGCCTGGTGGAAGCTCTGTGCCTCGGTCTTGTTCCCTGACAGCTGCTTCATGGCGACGGTGTCACCGACGAGGAACTGCCCGGTCAGCGACTGGCCCATGTGCTCCCAGGGCGGGTAGCCCCAGTCGATGCACTTGGCGATGACGCCGCCCCCCGTGAACTCGCAGCTCCCCTGCGCGACGGGCCTGGGGACACAGGCGAAGGTGAAGGTGTTCTCCACCGGGGTAGGGGGACGGACCGTCCACGCCTCGGGAGGCACGCCCGGCGCCCACATCAGGGGCACGGCCAGCGCGCCGCTTCCGTCGGGGCACAGCTTCGAGGAGCGGCTGCCGCGGGACACCGTCACGTCGTATTCCCAGGTCGTGTCCTGCAGCCACACGCTCGGTGGCGTGCAGTCCTGGTAGATGCTCTCGTGGGTGTGGACGGAGTTGACCTTGAAGGTCCAGTCGCCATCCACCGATGTGAAGGTGGCTCCGGCGAAGTCCGTCGGAACGCAGGCCTGGGCCTTGAAGCCGCCCTTTTCCAGGGTGACGGACTGGCAGCCCGGTGGCGGCGTGGTGGGTTCGAGCCGGATGTTGACGTGCGCGTCCTCCACGGCGCCGGTGCCGTGGAGGCGGGTGCCCTGGTCGCTCTGCGGAGGGGGATCGGCCCTGGCCATGGAGGCAGACAGCCCTCCCATGATGACCGCCCACGCCCCCAACGCGGGTCTGATGAATCGTCGCATGGATGTTCTCTCCTTGCAGTTGCCATCCAGACACTGCGGCCTCACGCCAAAGCAGGAACCCTGCCAACGGGCGCGGACGTCAGGGCGGGGGAGCGGGGGCGCAGAGGCGCAGGCCCGTCCATGGACTGCGCAGGCGCGGCTCGCCGTCTCCATGGTTGAGGCTGCGGGCCGTGAAGATGTCTTGATAGAAGCCGCCCCCGCCGTAGATGGGCAGGTCGGCGGAGGTCGCCGAGCGCATCCATTCCCAGACGTTGCCCGTGAAGTCCGCCGCCCCGAAGGGACTGTCGGACTCGGGGTGCGAGCCGACCTCGTCGGGGCCGAAGGCGAGGGACTTGCGGCCGTAGGTCGCGTCGAAGTTGGCGTCATCCGGCTCGAGCCGGTCTCCGTGTGGATAGTTGCGGCCATCCGCTCCGCGCGCGGCGCGCTCCCACTCGCGCTCGTCGCAGAGACGGGCTCCGCGCACACGGCCCGTCGAGTCCAGCCAGGCGACGTAGGCGCGGGCGTCCTCCCACGAGATTCCGGAGACGGGGAAGCGGAGCCAGTCCTGGACGATGCGGCGCTCCCGCTCGCGGTAGTGCACGGGCTCGCCTTCCCGGGCGCGGTAGCTGTTGCCCGGCCGCTCCAGGCGGAACTCCCAGCGGCCGTCGGCTCCTTCCGCGACGTCGATGCTCCCGAAGTAGTTGCTCGCATGGGGACGGCGCTCGGCGCGCTCCGCGGGCGGCAGCGTGCGCAGGAAGGCGAGGTACTCCGCGTGGGTGACCTCGGTGCGTCCGACGAGGTAGCCCTCTGTCGCGAGGGTGTGGAGGGGCTGGGCCCGCACCAGGTTGCGGCGGATGGTCTCCTCGTCCGCGCTGCCGTAGAGGAAGCGCCCCGGGGGCACGTACACGAAGCCCTCGGGGACGGCGGCGGGCAGCGCGAGGCGGGCCGCGTGGTGCTCCTCGCGCTCCAGCAGCACCGGGTAGAGGACGGGCGGGCGGCCGGGCAGGTGGAACGTCAGGCGGTAGGAGCCCGGTGGCAGCGGGGCGCCCCGCAGCGGTGTCGTGCCGAGCGGCTCGGGATGGGACCAGCGCTGCCTGCCTCCCTCTTGCAGCACGCGCTCGACGCGCACCGTGGCGCCGGTGGGGGTGGTCTCCAGGTCCAGCCGTGCCGGCGCCTGGAGGCGGCGTTGGACTTCTCCGGTGTCGTCGACGCTGGCGAGGCGCTGGAGCAATTCGGCATGCAGCGCGGGGCGGCGCAGGTGCTCGGCGAGCTCGATTCGCTCGAAGAGCACCGCGGCGAAGCGGCGGCGCACGTCCGCGTGGCCGAAGTCCCTCCGGAGCGCGGTGTCCAGCGCCGTGCTCGCCTCGCCATGGGCGCGCTCCACCGTGCCGAGGGACGCCAGCGCGTCCGCCCAGGTGGCCTCGCCTTCCTGCTTGCGGCCCGTGTCGTAGGCCGCGAAGGCCTGGCGCCGCAGCGTCTCCGCGCGCGTCTGCTCCGCGTGGGCGAGCGCCATCGCCCGCTCGGCCACCGCCACGGACTGGGCGATGTCCCGCTCCCGTGCGCGCAGTTCCTGGAGCTGGAGGCCCCCGTACACGGCGGCCGCGACGAGGGGCAGCGACAGCACCGCGGCAACGCGTGCGATGCGCCGCCGGATGCCCTGCCGGCGCGACTCCCGGAGGAACGCGCGCTCCGCATCTCCCAGCGCCTCCGTGGGCAGGCGCGCGGCTTCCGCGAGCTGGGGGCCGCGCCACAGCAGGTCCTCCGCGCGCCCCAGCCGCTGCCACTCCGCGCGGGCCCGCTCGAGCCGCTGGTGCAGCACGCGCTGCTCCACGTCTCCCGCGAGCCAGCCGCGCAGCGTGTCCCAGCGCACCAGCAGCGCCTCGTGCGCCAGCGCGTAGGTGCCCGCGCCCGCCTCCTCGCCCGCGGCCTCCCGGGCCACCACCAGCCGGCCTCGCACCAGGGCCTCCAGGGCCGCGCGGGCAGGGCGCTCCTCGCGGCCCGCGTCGCCCAGCAGCTCCGCCCGCGTGCGCCGCTCGCGCGTCCCCTCCGCCGTCACCAGCCGGAGCAGCAGGCGCCGCGCGGCACCCCGCTCCACCGGGAGCAGGGTGGACAGCACGCCGTCGGCATGGCGGGCCAGCGCGCCGTCGACTCCGCCCAGGGCCCGCAGCGCCGCCGCCGGAATCACGTGGCGCTCACGTTCTCTGCGCTCCCACAGCTCCGCCAGGGCGAACTGGAGCAGCGGCAGTCCACCGTCGCCGCCACCGGCCTTCACCAGCGTTTCAACCAGCTCCTCCGACTCGAAGGTGAAGCCCTGGCCGCGCGCGGGCGCGACGACAGCCTCCCTCAGTCCCTCCGGCGTGGGCCGCTGCAGGAGGTACAGCCCACCGCCCGAGAGCACCTCCCCCAGGCCGGGCAGAGAGGCCAGCCGCGCGAGGAAGTCGCCGCGCGCCGTGGCCAGCACCCGCAGCTTCGGCCCGCCCGCCGTGAGCGACTCCAGCGCGACGGCGAAGCGCTCCGCGTCCTCGTGCGGGGCGAGGGTGAGCAGCTCCTCCAGTTGGTCCACGAGCACGAGCACGCCTCGCGTGTCACTGCCCGCGCGCACCCGGCGCCCCAGCTCCGCCGGTGCCTCGCGCAGCTCGGACAGCAGCGCGCTCTCGTCTCCTCCCGTGAGTGGAGCCAGCGCCGCCGCGAGCGCCGCGAGCGGGTGCCGCCCCGGGAGCAGCTCGCACGTCGTCCACGTGCCCGGGCCCAGGGCGCCCTCGGCCACGCGGGGCAGGACGCCCGCGCGGCACAGTGAGGACTTCCCCACGCCGGAGTCACCCGCCACCAGCACCAGCGGCTCGGCGCGCAGCCGGTCCAGCAGCGCGCGGATGTCGGCGGCGCGGCCGGAGAAGGTGGCGCGGTTGCGGGCGCTGAAGGGGTGGAGGCCGGGGTAGGGCGGCTCGTTGGAGGGCGCCGCGTCACCGGTGCTCTCGCGCAGCGCCTCGAGCGCCTCGCGGAGCGCATCGCCCGAGGCGAAGCGCGCGGACGGCTCGCGTGACAGGCAGCGGTCGATGATGGCGGCGAAGGCCGGGTCCACCTGGGGCGCCACCTGCGCGAGCGGACGGTACGGCCCCTGGAGCACCGCCTCGCGCAGGGCCTGGACCGAGTCCGCCCGGTACGGTGGGGTGCCGGTGCACAGCTCGTAGAGCATCACCCCGAAGGAGTAGACGTCACCGCGCGGGGAGGCGGCGGCGCCGCGCCACGTCTCCGGTGCGATGTAGCTCGGCGTGCCCACCAGCCCCGTCCTGGCGGCGACTGCTGGTGGCATGGGCGGTGCTCCGGCGGGCGGCGGAGGCGTGCCGGTCCGCACGAGGTCCGCGGTGCTCGCGTCCCGGTCCCCTGAGTCGGGAAGCCGGAGCGGGGACTCCACGTCCGGGGCGCCCGGTGGCTCGGACAGTCCCGCCGCCGCGTCGACGAGCTTCGCCACCCCGAAGTCGAGCAGCTTGATTTCGCCGTCCTCCGCCAGCATGGCGTTGGCGGGCTTGAGGTCGCGGTGCACGACACCGCGCCGGTGCGCCGCGGCGAGCCCCCGCGCCAGGCCGATGCCGAGCGTGAGCACGCGCGTCCACGGCAGCGGGAGCGTGAGCCGGTCGAGGCTCTGCCCCCGCACGAACTCGGAGACGAGATAGGGACGGCGCAGCACCTCGCCCACGCGGTAGATGCCCACCACGTTGGGGTGCTGCACCCGGGCGATGGCGCGTGCCTCGTTGCGGAAGCGCTCGCGCTGGCCTTCCTGGGGCGCCAGTCCCGCGATGAACTTCACCGCGACCAGCCGGTCCAGCAGGGTGTCCCGCGCCAGGAAGACCTCGCCCATGGCCCCCCGGCCCAGCGGCTCCAGGAGGTGGTACTCCTCGAAGTCGGTGGGCGGCTGCCACGTGGAGGTGGGGGCCCTGGCGGTCATGTCTCGGGTCGGGTCCAGCGAGACAGTCCATACTGCTTGTACTTGAGCGCGAAGGTCCGCAGCGGCATGCCGATGAGCCGCGCCGCGTGCTTCTGCACGCCGCCCGTCGCCTCCAGTGCCTCCAGCATCCGCTGCCGCTCCACCTCCCGGAGCTCCTCGGCGATGGGACGGAAGGTGCGTGGCGCCTCGGGCGCCTTCGGTGGGGAGGGCGGCTCGGCGTCGTCAGGCTCCTGTCGCTGGAGGGCGTCCGGCAGGTGCGAGGGCTCCAGCACGGGGCCGTCCGCCATGGCCGCGGCGCGCTCCATGACGCCCTTGAGCACGCGCACGTTGCCCTCCCAGTGGTACGCGCATAGCAGCTCCATGGCGGCGGCGGAGATGTCGAGCGGCGGCCGGCCTTCGCGGGCGCAGGCCTCTTCCAGGAAGGCGCGCGCCAATAGCGGCACCTCGCGCGGCCGGCTGCGCAGGGGACGCAGCAGCACCACGGCGGTGGAGAGGCGGAAGAACAGGTCCTCGCGGAAGCGCCCGGCCTTCACCGCGTCGGCGAGGCTCTGGTGGGTGGCGGCGACGATGCGCACGTCCACGGGCCGCTCGCGCGTGTCCCCCAGCCGGGTGATGCGCTTCTGGTCCAGCGCGCGCAGCAGCTTGGCCTGCACCGGGAGGGACAGCTCGGCCACCTCGTCGAGGAAGAGGGTGCCTCCGCTGGCCTGCTCGAACAGACCGGCCTGGGACGTCGCCGCGCCGGAGAAGGCGCCGCGCTCGTGGCCGAACAGTGTGCTCTCCGCCAGGGCTTCGACGAGGGTCGCGCAGTTGACCGCGAGGAACGGACCGCTCGCGCGCTTGGACCAGTGGTGCACCGCCCAGGCCGCGTTCTCCTTGCCGGAGCCCGTCTCGCCGTGGATGAGGACGGCAATCGAGCTGGAGGCCAGCCGCCGGAGCTGCTCGTAGATGCGCACCATGGCGGCGTCCGCCACGATGACCGAGCGCTCTCCCAGCTCCAGCCGGTAGAGGTTGGGGCCGCTCACGCCCACGCCCCCGGTGGGCGCCGCGAGCGCCGCGGCCCGCGCGGCGGAGAGGAGCGCGTCCGCGTCCATCCCATCCCGGGGGGCCGTCGCCAGTCCCGCGCGGGCTCCGGGGACGAGCGGCAGGAGCGCCTCGACGAGGTGCCGGGCGGAGTCCTCCACTTCGTCCCGCGTCAGCTCTGGCAGGAGGATGACGAGCTGACCGGGGCCCTGCTGCCCGACGACGTCCATCCGCCGCAGGCCGCCTCCGCTCGCGGCGCGGACGAGCTCGGCGAGGGAGGCCGTGAAGGGGCCGAGCTCCAGCGCGACGACGCCCACGCTGCGCTCGTAGCGCACCACGCGCTCCAGCTCGTCGGCGAGCCGGGACTGCAAGGCATTGGCGTCCAGCAGGGGAGGGGTGGCGCGGGGGCGGGCCTCGCAGTTGAGGACGAGGGTGACGTCCCCCAGCTCCACCACGTCGCCGTTGCGCAGGGGCTGCGCGCCTTCCACCCGGACGCCGTTGACCTTGACGCCGTTGTGGCTGTCCAGGTCCGCGATGCGCGCCACGCCGTCCGTCACGCTCACCCGCGCATGGTGGCGGCTCACCGAGGCGTCCTGCACGCGGAGGTCCGCCGTGCTGCCACGGCCAATCAGGATTTCTCCCTCGCGCGGCAGGGGACAGAGCGAGCTCGAGTCCCCTTCGAAGACCAGCAGGTAGAGCCGCTCCGCCGCCTCCTTCTCCGGAGGCGAGTCGGGTTGATGGGCATCCAGGGTCTCTTTGGCGTCCGGAGTCGACATGTCCGCTCGTGGGAGTCTGGCACAGTCGACAGGGCCGCCGCTCCCTGACTGCGGACGTGCAACGACCTGATGGCGAGGGGGCCTCAGCCCTTGACGACGGGGTGCGACGCGAGTGCCTGCGGGCGCTTGTCCGGGGAGCACATGTCATTGTCCGCCGGGCGCTGGCCGAAGAAGAGCTTGTCGCCGTCCACCTTCACCACGTCGTGGTCGGTGCCGCACTGGCTGATGGGCTTGAAGAAGAGGCACGCGCCGGGGACGGACTGCTCGGCGCCCACCGTCCACGCGCCCGCGCCGCAGCCGGACTGGGTGAAGGCGTCCGCGAGCGGCTGCACGTGCGCGGTGAGGGAGCGCTCCCCGAAGACGAAGTTGCCCTCGGTGGCGCCGGTCACCTTCTCCGAGTCGCGCTCCAGCGTGTAGGGGCCGGCGACGCGGGCGGTGAAGAGCTTCGTCTGGCACTGCGCGTCGCCGAAGGCGTCGAGGTCGAGCGTCCACTTCGCCTCGGTGAGCTGGAAGTGGCGCTGGATGTAGCTGTTGGAGCCGTCCCCGTTGGGGATGGCCTCGCAGGTGGCGCTGTTCCAGTTGCCGGCGAGGTCCTGCGGCTTCACGGCCGTCTTGGCGCCACCGCACGCGGCGGCGGAGAGGGTGACGAGGGTGAGGGCGAGGCGGGTGGTGGCGTTCATGGCGGTGCTCCCGTGGGGTGTGGGTCGCTTTGCGTCGCGGCCCGTTGGCGGAGACATGAATGCCCTGGAGGCGGCCGTGCGGAAACGCTGGAGTTTGCCGGGGGTGCCTGCAATCTTGCAGGGCGCCATGCCGGACTGGAATGACCTGCGCTACTTCCTGGCCATCTCTCGCGAGGGGACGCTCGCGGCGGCGTCTCGGGCGCTGAAGGTGGATGCGACGACGGTGGGGCGCCGGCTGACGGTGCTCGAGGAGGAGTTGGGGACGCGGCTGTTCGACCGGACGCCGGGGCGGCTCGTGCTGACGGCGGCGGGGCAGGGCATCCGCGGCACGGTGGAGGAGATGGAGGCGTCGGTGCTCGCGGTGGAGCGCCGGGCGGGCGGCGAGGACGCGCGGCTGGAGGGTGTGGTGCGGGTGACGACGACGGAGGCGTTCGCCGTGAATCACCTGCTGCCGCGCTTCGGTGTGTTTCGCGAGCGGCACCCGGGCATCGAGGTGCAGTTCCTCACGGACTATGGCGCGCTGGACCTGGCGCGGCGCGAGGCGGACCTGGCGGTGCGGCTGACGCGGCCGAAGGAGGCGTCGCTGGTGGCTCGCAAGGTGGGGGAGATTGCGATTTCCCTCTACGCGTCGGAGGGGTACCTGGCGCGGCGCGGGCTGCCGGACCCGGCGGTGGGCTTCGCGGGGCATGACGTCATCGGGTATGCGGACGCGGCGGCGAAGTGGCCGGAGGCGCGGTGGATGGGCGAGGTGGCCACGTCCGCGCGGGTGGTGGTGCGGTGCAATTCGTTGCTGTCGGTGGTGGCCGCGGCGGGGGCGGGTGTGGGGCTGGGGTTGATGCCGTGCTTCCAGGGGGACACGTTGCCGGGGTTGCGGCGGCTGCTGCCTCCGGTGGCGGCACTGCGGCGGGACATCTGGCTGGTGGTGCATCCGGATTTGCAGCAGAGCGCCCGGGTGCGGGCGGTGATGGACTTCCTGTCGGAGGTCATCCAGAGGGACAGACCGTTGCTGGCGGGTGGTGGATTGGCTTCGGAGTGGGTCGGTGAGACCGACGCCCGGGTGAATCCGGCGGAGTCGGTGAAGAAGGCGGCGTCGCGTGCTCGGGCGGGACAGGCGCGGCGAGGGAAGGCGCGGACGTCATGAGTGCGGTCATCGGGTTGCTGGGGACGTGCCTGCTGCTGGGCGTGCTGGCCCGGCGCAGCGGCAAGTTCTCATCGGGCGCGGCGAGCGCGTTCAACACGTTCATCCTGTACGTGGCGCTGCCGGCGTTGGTGCTGCGGGTGATGCACCGGCTGGAGTTCGTGCCGGAGCTCATCGTGGCCGCGGTGGTGCCGTGGCTGTACTACGTGGCGGCGGGGCCGTTCTTCCGGTTGCTGGGGCCACGGCTGGGGCTGACGCGGCAGTCGGTGGTGGCGCTGGTGCTGACAGCGGGGCTGGGCAACACGGCCTTCGTCGGCCTGCCGATGGCGGAGGCGCTGCTGGGGCAGGGCGGCCTGGCGGTGGCGGTGGTGGCGGACCAGCTCGGCTCGTTCCTTGTGCTGTCCACGCTGGCGACGCTGGCCGCGACGAGGGCAAGTGCGGAGAAGGAGTTGCCGTGGAGCGAGCTGGCGCGGAAGGTAGTGACGTTTCCGCCGTTCCTCGCACTGGTGGTGTCGCTGGCACTGCGGCCGTGGGGCTTTCCCGTCTGGGTGGACACGGTGCTGGAGCGACTGGGCGCGCTGCTCACGCCGCTGGCGCTGTTCTCGGTCGGGTTGCAGCTGCGGTTGACGGGCGTGAGCCACCGGATTCCGGCGCTGGCGCTGGGGCTGTCCTACAAGTTGTTCCTGGTGCCGGGGCTGGTGGCGCTGGGACTGCTGGCGATGCCGGGGCTGGCGCCGGTGGTGGTGCAGGCCACGGTGCTCCAGGCGGCGATGGCGCCCATGGTGAGCGCGGCCATCCTCGCCGCCGAGCACAATCTGGACCCGGAGCTGGCTGTGCTGATGGTCGGCGTGGGGATTCCGCTGTCCTTCGCCACCGCGCCGTTGATGCTGTGGCTGGTGCGGTGAGGGGCGCAGGGGATTCCTGCGAGACGCTGGTTGAGGCTGCCGACTCGCCATCAGGACGTGCTGACATCCTCCAGACTGGTGCGGCCTTGATTTACGGCTCCCTCGCTTGATTGAACGGAAGTGACCATGCGGTTCCTCAGCTGCATCGTGCTGCTGTTCCTCTTCTCGGCCTGCGCTACGACAGAGCCGGGCCCGAAAGCGCCGGTGGCCCGGAGCCCGAGGCTCGCCAACCTTCAGAGGGCGGCGACGCTGCCCTGGGCGGATGACGGGCAGTGCGTGGTGCATGAGGCTTCCAACGAATGGCCCGTCCTGGTGGAGCGGTGCTTTCATGCGCTCGACCACGACAAGGTTCGGTTTCGAGATCCCACGGGGAGATGCGCTGTCGCCTCGGCGGGTGCGGCTGCCATGGGATTGGGAGTCTGCATCCTGGTGGCACCGGAAATCGTTGTGGGTGCGGTGATCATCACCAGCGCAGTGGTGGTGGCCGTCGTCATCAAGGAGGAACTGGATGAGTATGCGCGGAGGCGTCGTGCCAGCCCCGAGGCAGAGGCATCCCGTGAGCCTGCGAGGCCACGGCCTGAAACGAAGCCCGCCACGCAGGACCCGGTGACGGAACCGAGGCCTGGGCCAGAGGGGTCCCCATCAGGTCAGGACTGGTTTCCCCCAGCGCCGCCCGAATCCGCGGAGCAAGACCGCCGCCCGGAGTGTGCACCCCGGCCCGTGCCGCACCTGGGCGGCGATGCTCTGCACAACACGTGCGCCGACAGGGTTCCGCAGAACGACGCTCGCGGCTTTGACGTGCTCGTCAACGGCAAGCGCTTCGACGCGCTGCAACTTCGCGCCCGCGTGCTGTGGGAGGTCAAGACAGATAACTTCGACACGTACCCGCCCGAGCTTCAGGAGATCGTGATTGCGAAGCAGGTGAAGGAGTTGCGGCGTGAGCGTGATCTCGCAAGGGCCTGTGGATTCAACTTCTGGGTTGGCGTTCGCAGCGCCGAGCATCGGGCTGCTCTGCGCGACGCGGACCGCTCCCTCGATATCGTCGTCATGGACTGGTGCTGAAGTGACAGCCACGCAGCGAAACGACCTTCGTATCCTCGTCTACGCGCCCGCGCTCGTGGGCGACGATGCGCGCCCCCTGGCCGTTGTTCGTGCCATGGAACGGGCGTTCCCTGGTTTGCGCTTGGAGTGGACGATCTCCGACGAGGGAGAACTCGTTCCGTTGCCGCAGCGCGATGCATGGGTCGCCCAAGGGAGGTCGGACGGGGGATTCCCGCTCCTCTGCAACGGCGATGAGGGCTATCGCGTGACGACCTACGGGCTGGAAATACCGGCGGACAGCGGGCCTGGAGGTCAGCCGCTGTTCGACATCCACGTGGCACTGCCGCTGAACGCAGCCGGCATCGCGGCGGCGGCGGCCGTGCTGGAAGGCGTTGCGGACGGCGCGCTCTCCTACTGGGGACATGCCACGCCGAAGCGCGCGGCGGGGGACATCGCGGAGCAGACGAGTCGCCCGTTTCATGGGCCGCATCGCCCACCGCGGGGGCTACCAGTGCTCAAGAAGTCAGAGCACATCCGCTCCCCGGAGATCCCGCAGTACCTGGGGTGGCTGAACTACTGGTCGTCCGCCACCGCGCGGACCCTCGGGTTCCCAGACCCTTCGCGCGACGCGGACCTGCTATCGCGGGCGCGGCGTACCGCAACGGGCGGGTGGATTGTCCGGCTGACGGATGCGCCGCTCGACCTGGACGACCCCGCCCACCTTGACGCGCTGCTGCGCGCTTACGAGCGCTTCCCGGAGATAGGCGGTCGCTCAGCCCGCTGAGTCACGCATCGCGGAGAGTTGCTGGTTCGCTGAGACGGAGAATCGCGCGCTATCCGACACTCCACCGCGAGCCCCGGACCAACCGCTGTGCCTCCCTGCCTGCCCTTCATCCGGGCACGCGGCCGTACCGCTGTCGTGCAGGCTCTGTCCTCCTATCTTTTGCGCATGGCTGAGCAACCACCGAAGGCCTCGGGAGCACCCGGGGGGGACCCGCGGCGGATGGAGGTCCGGCGACCTGTCGCCGAGCTGGGCGCACGCGCCTACGCCATCCAGTTACTCAATGACGCCGGCATTCCATTCCTCGTCGGCGGCGCGTACGCATTCGCGCACTACACCGGCATCTATCGCGACACCAAGGACCTGGACCTCTTCATCCGCAAGGCCGACGCGGACCGTGCCCTCGAGCTGCTGGCCCGGAACGAGTGGCGCACCGAGAGCAACGTCCACGGCTGGCTCCACAAGGCCTTCTGGGACGACTACCTCGTCGACATCATCTTCGCCTCCGGCAACGGCCTCACCGTCGTCGACGACGGCTGGTTCGAGCACGCCGTCTGCGCCCAGCTCCTCGGCTGTGCGTGCAAGGTGCCTCCAGCGGAGGAAATCTTCTGGAGCAAGGCCTTCGTCCTGGAGCGCGAGCGCTTCGACGGCCACGAGCTCACCCACCTCCTCGTGAAGGCGGGCGCCAACTTCGACTGGCCGCGGCTCCTCAAGCGCTTCGACAGGTACTGGGAGGTGCTCCTCTCGCACCTCATGCTCTTCCGCTTCGCCTACCCCGCGGACCGCGCCATCGTCCCCGAGTGGCTGATGCAGGAGCTGCTGTCCCGCGCCAGCGGCTCGGTGCAGGAGGGCAACTGGGAGCGGAAGCTCTGCCGTGGCCGGCTGCTGTCCCACGTCCAGTACCAGGTCGACCTCAACGAGTGGGGCTACGAGGACGGCCGCACCTGGGACGAAGAGGACCGACAGCGCGGCGACGAGGTGCTCGCCACGGGGCACTCCAGCAGCATGCACGGGCCTCACTGAGGCCCGCGCGCGCAGCCGCTCGCGGTGAATGAAAAGGGGGCCCCGCGGGGCCCCCGGCTGAAGCGGCGGAGGGTGGCGGGGCAGGACTGCCTCCGCGCCACCCGAGAAGGATGTCGAGCGCTACGCCTGCGCCGTCGTCGCGAAGGACAGCTCCACGCTGTTGTCGTGCACGCGCATGCTCGGCTTGGACAGCCAGTGACACTGCGGGCAGTAGCTGTGCGCGCCCGCCTGTGAGGCGCGCACAGTCACTTCGCCGCCGCAGAGCACGCAGCCGTCGGGAAGGACGAATTCGGCGAACCGGTCGCCGTTGCTGCTCTCGAAGTGAGTCATGCCTTTGAGTTAACGCAGGATTCGCAAGGCACAAGGCGACCCGGGGTTGTAGCCCGGGACGTACACCCGTGCCCGCTTCCACGGCGCCCCGGCGACAGCAGGCGACCAGCCGGGCCCTCCTGCAATCCTTACCGCCCCCACGGGGAGTGATGACTCTCCGACACCGCAACCCGGAGTCGTTACGGCGCGGCGCTGGCACGGGGATTTCAAGAGCGGAGGGACATGGATGTGGGAGGGGATGGCATGGGCGAGGTGGGACAGGTGGAGCTCCTCCACGACAGGAGAGGCTGGGGCGTGGAGGTGCGGACGCGCGATGGGGACGTCCGGCGCTACCGCTATGGCAGCGAGGCCCAGGCCCGGTACTTCGCGGCGGTGTTCGCCCTGGGGCCGAGGGTGCTGCCCCCCGTGACGTCCGTGCGCCGCAAGCGCACCCGGCGGGCAGCCTGAGGCCTCGGGCCTCCGCTTCCCTCTACCCTTGCGGGCTGCTTTCGGAGAGGCTTTCGCCCATGAGCGACGCACCCAAGCCCTTCCTCCACCGTCCCAACCGTCAGCACATCACCAAGGAGCCGGACCCCGCGGGCCGCTGGTCCACGCAGTTCCCGGACATGATTGGCTACGCCAGCCAGGGCGGCGGCAAGGTGCCGGCGGACTTCGGCTGGAACACCAACCCCAAGCAGTGGCAGGAGGAGATGACGCCGGAGACGCTCGCCGCGCGCTTCGACGAGCTCCGCGTCACGCCGCCGAAGCCGCTGGTCCCGGCGCTGCCCGCGCAGGCCACGGCCGCTCCGGCCGGCGACGCCGCGAAGAAGTAGTCCGCTTCAGCTGAACGGCAGGGCCGAGAGCCGCTCCCGGAAGAGCGCGAGCAGCTCCCGCGTCCCTGCCTCGTCCAGGCCCTCGGTGGTCTGCTGGCGCGCCTTGCGCAGGAAGACGTCGAAGGCGCCCACGCGCCCCTGGAGCGCGCCCGCGGCCTCCACCGCGTCCGCCACCGCCCGCGCCGCGCCCGGCGAGCCGAGCGACAGGTGCATCTCCCCCTGCTCCAGCTTCACCCCGCACGCCGCCCACACCGCGCGGTCGTGCACGATGAGCCAGGTGCGCGTCACCTCTTCCATGTGCCCCTCCATGGCCGCGAGGAAGGGCTCCACCAGCGCCGGCAGCGCGTCCGGCTCCAGCTCGGGCTTCGAGGCCGTTTCCACCAGGCGCGCGCGCAGCTCCAGAATCTGGTGCTTCTGCGGCGTGCGCAGCGCCACCGAGGCGGGGAGCGAGACGAAGGCCGACAGGCTCTCCGCCACCTGCTTCGCCAGTGCGGGGCGCGCGCGGGCCTCCGCCTTCGCGGCACGCTCCAGCCTTCCCTGCAGTGAGCGGCGCAGGTCCGCCGCCGCCGCGCGCAGGGCGGCCCGCGCGCCCACCTGGTGCACGTAGCCGGGCACCACGTCCTCGCGGCGCACGTCCTCGAAGGCCGCGGCGGTGAGGTAGACGAGGTCGCCGATGCGCACGCTGAAGTCGGCGCGGGAGGCCTGCAGCTCCGCCATCAGCGTCCAGCGGTCGCTGACGACTTCGGGGCGGCGCATCTGCAGTCCCAGCTCACCCACGCGCTTCGCCAGCAGCGCCGCGATGGAGTGCAGCACCGACTCCACCTCCTGCGCCAGCCGCTCGTCCGAGCTGGCGGGCGGAGGCGCCCAGCCCTCGCTCGTGCCGGCCGGGCGCGAGGGCGGGGGGAACTCCTTGTGGACGGCGGCGACGAGCTGGTTGACGCCCACCAGCGTGTCGCCGATGGCGGGCGCCATCGTCTCCCACAGGGACAGGTCCGCGCCGCCGTCCGGTTCCACCGACGTCGGCTCGTACTTCGCGATGCTCAGGTGTCCCAGCCGGTCGATGGCCACGGCGGCCGCGCGGTGCACGCGCTCCAGCCGGTCCGCGAGGTGTCGGTCGGTGAGGGACTCCAGCAGCGCCTCCAGCCGCGAGGGCAGGGCGTCCTGGGGAGGGCGGGACTTGGGGGTCGGCGCGGGCATGGTGGGGTGTGAAGGGCAGGCGAGTGAGGCACCCTAGCGCACCGCCGCCGGAGCGCGAAAAGAGGGGGGCTCGGCAGAGCGTGTGTTTCCCGGCATAGAGTGCGGGGCAGGGGAGGATGCATGACGCAACGTTTCCGAGGCCGGCTCCCGTTGTTCATCGGGGGGCTCGCCGGTCTGCTCGCCGGGGGCTTTCTCACAGTGCTCTCGTTCGAGGTCTGCCTGTCCTCCTACCTGCTGCACGGCGTGCCCATGCCGTACTGCCCGGACGGGCAGATGCGGCAGACGGTGCGTGTGAGCGCGGACGGGCTGTCTCGCGGGGCGACGGGCCAGGTGTCCGTGGTGGCGGAGGCGCATGCGCCCAGCCCCCGCTACAGCGGCATGATGGACGTGCCGGTGCTGCGCGGCTCCGCGGAGCTGTTCCTCGTGGACGCGGACGACAAGGAAACGCCGCTGCCGCCGGACAAGGAGCACGGCTGGAAGCGGGAGGACCATGGGCCGCTGGTGACGCGCGTGGCGCTGCCGCAGGTGCCGGACGGCGACTACCGGCTGCGCGCCCGCGTCACCACGCCGCTGGGCACGGACACGGTGGACGCGGCGCTACCTTTATATGCGCCCGCGCGCGTGCACGTGCTGACGGACCGGCCGCTGTACGAGCCCGGCAACGAGGTGCGCTTCCGCGCGGTGGCGCTGCGCGCGAAGGACCTGTCGCCGCTGGACGGCCGGCCCGGGACGTGGACGCTGACGGACCCGTCCGGCGAGGTGGTGCTGGAGGAGCGCGCGCCCGCGGGCCCCTGGGGCGTGGTGGCCGGCAGCTTCCCGTTGGACCGGGGCGCCGCCACCGGGACGTGGACGGTGAGCTGGGTGAGCAACGGCACCCCGGCGCAGGCGCAATTCAAGGTGGAGCCCTTCACCCTGCCGCGCTTCCGCGTGGAGGCGAGCAGCCCGCGGCCCTTCTGGCGTGCCGGCGACGCGCCGGAGGTGGAGGGGCAGGTGGTGTACGCCTCGGGCGCGCCGGTGGCGGACGCTGAGGTGGAGCTGGACTGGGACGCGTCGGGGGCCTGGCCGCCGCCGGTGGGCTGGCTCGACGGCGGGCTGCCCCAGCACGCGCGCACGGACGCCGCGGGGCGCTTCCGGGTGGCGTTGCCGCGCGTGCCGGCGGACCTGCGCGGCAACGCACGGCTGCACGCGAGCGTGGCGGCGAAGGACGCGGCGGGAGACCGCGTGGAGGGCGCGGTGTCGCTGCTGCTGTCCGAGGACGCCATCGCCGTGTCCACCGTGACGGAGCTGGAGGACGGGCTGGTGGCGGGCTTCAGCAACCGCGTCTACCTGCGCGCCACCACCGCGGATGGCCGCGTGCTGCCCGGCGCGGAGCTGACGGTGAAGCGCACGTGGGACGCTCGTGACGAGGGCGTGCGCGCGGTGGCGGACGAGGACGGCGTGGCCGCCTTCCAGTTGGATCCGGGCCCGCCCGTCAACGTGGTGGTGCCGCCCATGCCGGTGCGCAGGCCTCCTCCGCCGCCCTCGGTGGAGCTGAACGGCCTGCGGGATTTGCTGAACGAGAACACCGAGCCGTCGCTGAAGGACCAGCTCGCGGTGGAGGGCTGGCTGCCGTCGCTCTTCCCCTGCGCGCGCTTCGTGGAGCCGGACGAGGGTGACACCAGCGTGGCGCTGGGCGTGCGCGTGGGCGCGGGCGGCGCGGTGGTGGACGTGGCGGGCGAGGCGGGGCCGCTGGCGGCGTGTCTCGCCACGGCGCTGCGCTCGCGCGTGCTGCCGCCCGGTCGGGAGCGCGTGCTGGCGCTGCAGCTCGAAGTCAGGGACGCGGGCCTGCCCCGGCTGGAGGTGGAGCTGGAGGAGGCCTTTGGCGAGGGCTCGAGCCTGGCGGCCGTGCTGGCCGAGGCGGCGAAGGACGCCCGCGCGTGTCTGCCTCGTGAGCTCGCGGCGGAGGCGCCGCTGCCCGTCGCGCTGAGCTGGCGGCTGGCGAAGACGGGGCCGGAAGTCGCGGCCTCGTGGGTGTCGCTGCCGAAGCAGGAGGGCGCGCTGTCGGCCTCGGTGCTGCCGTGCATCCAGGAGCGCTTCTCGCGGCTGCGGCTGCCCGCGCGAGGCGAGGATGCGAACCGGGGCGAGGCCCTGGGCGTGGTGCGTCTCACCGCGTACCCGGCGGGAGTCTCGGGCGAGGACGGGCCGGCCCTGGCCACCGTCTTCCCCGGCTACGAGCTGAGCGTGAGCGCGAAGGTGGACGGGAAGGACGCGGGCGCGACGAAGCTGGTGCTGCGCCCCGCGCAGCTGCCGAACACGCGCCTGCGGGCCACGCCGGTGCAGGCGCGCGCGGGGGACGAGGTGCGCATCGACCTGATGCGCGGCCCCCACTACGTGGGCCAGTTGCCGGAGAAGCTGGTGCTCCAGGCGGGCGCGACGGCGCTGGAGTCCAAGGTGGACAGAGGCTCGCGCTCGGTGCGCTTCCGGCTGCCGGCGGACTTCGAGGGCTGGGCCGAGGCGCAGTGGGAGGGCGCGGTGGCGCGGGTGTACGTGCCGCCTCGTGCACAGCTCTCCGTGGAGGTGTCGCCGGAGAAGCCGGTGTACGCGCCCGGCGAGCTGGCCCGCCTCCAGCTCCGCACGCGGGTGGACGGCAAGGAGGGCCCGGCCGCGGTGGGCCTCTTCGGCGTGGACGAGACGCTGGCGCAGCTCGCGCCGCTGCCGGGGGCGGAGTCGCTGGACTCCGTGCGGCTCGCGCCGAGCATGGCCTCGTCGGCCTTCGGCGTGCTGGACGGGCAGGCGCTGGCCATGGGGCGCATCCGTGGCTCCAACGCCGCGGCCGCGGCGCTGCTCCGCGTGAGCGCGGTGCCCCGGCGCGAGGACGGGGAGCCGGCGGTGTCGGTGAGCGCGGCGATGCCCTTCGACCCGTCCGCGGAGCTGACGGACCCCTTCTACGCGGTGCTCGCGGAGCTGCACGCGCGGGTGCGGACGTGGGAGGAGAAGGCGCCCGAGGGCGAGACGCTGGACCCGGAGGACCTCGCGAAGCAGTGGGACGGCGCGCTGGAGGCGTGTGAGCAGCGCGGCGAGAAGGTGACGGACGCCTTCGGCCGCCGGCTGCGGCTGTCGCGGCTGCCGCAGGACCTGCTGTCCCTCACCGACCCACGGGCGGTGGTGACGAGTGGGACGCGGCTGCCGGAGGACGTGGAGAACTGGAACGCGTGGGTCGCCCGGGAGGCGCCATGAAGCGCACGTTGATGATGGGGACGGTGGGCGTGGTGCTGGGGGCCGTGCTGGCCTTCCTGCTGCTGCTCGGGTTCCGGCTGGTGGGGAGTGTCACCCGTTCCGCGGAGCCCGCGGGGCAGACCGTTTCCTTCAAGTCGGCGCCCTCCGATGCCCTGTTCGGCGGCATGGATGGTGCTCCGGCTCCGGTGATGGCCGCCGCCCCGGCTCCCTCCTCACCGCCGATGGAGATGGAGGAGGGCGTGGCCGAATCCTTCGCCGGCGCGCCCGGCGGAGGAGGGAAGCTTCGCAGCGCCAACGGCGACATGGCCAAGAAGGCGGACCGGGGTGGGCGGGAGGAGACGAAGGCCGAGCCGGCGGAGGGCTCAGCGCCGAGCCGCGCCTGGTTCCCGGAGACGTTCCTCTTCGAGCCGCTGGTGGTGACGGATGCCTCCGGCGCGGCGACGGTGCCGGTGCGCGTGCCGGACCGGCTGACGCGCTGGCGGGTGCTGGCGCTGGCGCACTCGCGCTCGGGGGCGCAGGCGGGCACGGTGGCGGGCTTCGCCGGCACGCTGCCCACGTACGTGGACCCGGTGCTGCCGCCCTTCCTCCGTGCGGGGGACGCGGCGCGGCTGCCGGTGCAGGTGGTGAACACGACGGACGCCGCCGTGGAGGCGTCGCTGAAGGTGGAGGCCCAGGGCGCGACGGTGGAAGGTGGCAGCCGCACGGTGCGCGTGCCGGCGCGGGGCAGCGTGGTGGAGTACGTGACGGTGCGCGTGGCCGGGCCGGGCGCCGTGGCCGTGCGCGCGACGCTGGGGAGCGCGGACACGGTGGTGCGGGACTTCGACGTGTGGCCCACCGGTCGGCCCGTGGTGCGGCAGCGCGGCGGCACGCTGGCGGCGCCGCGCACGGTGAGCCTGGAGGGACCCGCCGACGCGCAGGCTGGCAGTGAGCGCGTGCGGCTGCTCGTGTACCCCGGCGCGCTGGGCGTGCTGCGCTCGGAATTGGCCGCCTCGGGCGGGCGCGAGGGCGCGGACGATGTGGCCTATACGCTGATGCTCATCGGCCGCTCTCCGGGGCTGCTCGCCGCGCTGGGCGAGACCCAGTCCGCGGAGGCGCTGAAGGCGCTCACTTCGGGGAATGCGAAGCGCATGGCGACGCCGGCCCAGCCGGTGGAGGCCGTCGTGGACGTGGAGGCGATGCGCAAGGTGCTGGCCCAGGCCACGCAGCGCGCGCTGCGCGAGGGCCGGGCGCCGGACGTGGCCACGGCGGCGCTGCTGGCGGAAGGCGCGCTGGCCCACCCGGACAACGTGGTGCTCTCCCGCCTGGGTGAGCGGCTGGCCGCGAAGGTGGCGGCGGCGCAGCTCCCGGACGGCACCTGCCAGGGCGGTGACGGCTGGACGCTGCAGCGACTGCTGGTGGCCACCGCGGACTGTACGCGCGCCGTGAATGCGGCGGCGGGAACGCCCGAGGGCAAGCGCCGGGCGGCCCTCTTCACCGTGAAGGCCACGGGCGCGCTGGAGCGCAACCGGGCCCACGTGAAGGACGGCTACACCGCGGCGGCGCTGCTGGCGAGCGGCGCGGTGACGGGCTCGCTGAAGGACGACCTGCGCACCCAGGTGCGCGACGCGGTGAAGACGCGCGAGGGCGGCACGGCGTACCTGCCGGTGGAGCAGGGCGTGGTGGATGCCGGCGGCGGGACGCCCTCGGAGGCGGAGGCCACGGCGCTGGCGGTGCTGGCGCTGGAGGGCGACGCGAAGGCTCCGCTGGCGGACCTGGGCGCGTCGCTGCTCTCCACCTACGCGCCGGCCCTGGGCTGGGGCGGCGGCCGCGCCAACCGGCTGGCACTGCGCGCGGTGGTGTCCCTCTTCCGCGAGCCGCTGCCCGCGAAGGTGCGCGTGGTGCTGGAGCGCGACGGCCAGGCCATCACCGAGGGCACCTACGACGCGAAGGCGCTGCGCGAGGTGCTGGCGCTGGAGGTGGCGGCACCGGGCTCGGGCGGCGCGCACGCGTGGACGGTGCGCGCGGAGCCCGCGGTGCCGGGACTGGGCTTCTCGCTGGCGCTGGCCGCCGCCGTGCCCTGGAAGCCGGAGTCGCAGGGCGGGCTGGAACTGGTGGTGAAGGGCCCCACGGAGGCGAAGGTGGGGCAGCCGGCGGAGGTGGTGGTGGAGGCGTCCACGCCGTCCGGCCTGGCACTGGAGCTGCGCCACGGGCTGCCCGCCGGCGTGCAGGTGGACCCGGCCAGCCTCGACGCGCTGGTGGCCGAGGGGCGGGTGTCGTCCTGGGACGCCGAGGACGGCGCGGTGACGCTGAAGCTTCCGCCCCGGGGAGCGGGCGAGCCCTTCCAGGCCCGCTTCCGCGTCATCCCCACGCTGGCCGGCACGCTGCAGGGAGGGGCCTCCTCGCTGAAGGTGGTGTCGCGGCCGGACCTCGTCTCCTACGTACCTCCCACTATATGGGCGGTGCGCTGAGCGACCCACCCCTGCCCCCAAGGGCACTGCCGTGGACACCGGGCTCGCGAAAGTGTCCGATCAGCACCGTCTGGCTATGGGCCCCGCGTGATTCCACTCCTGGGATGCGGCACATTTTCGTGAGCGTCACGAGGCCGGCCTGCCTCGTGGGTGGCCTCGTCTCGGGTGACAACCATGGAGCTCGACGGCGCGGAAAAAGACGAGCTGTTGCGGGTGCTGACCAGTGCCTTCCCCTCGTTGGAGGAGCTGCGCCGCGTGGTGGAGTCCGCCCGGCGCCAGGGGCTGGAGTCGCTCGTGTCCTCCGGCAGCGCGCGTGAGCGCATCTTCGAGCTCATCCACCGGGCGGAATCGGAGGGGTGGACGCGGGAACTGGTGACGGGCGCGTACGAGGCCCATCCCCGCCACCGGCGGCTGTTGCGCTTCGTCCAGGCCTACCTCTCGTCCGTGGAGCGGAGCATTCCCCGCGTCAGCCTGGAGCGTCTCTTCGGCCCCGGGCGGATGGGCGGCGCGCCGGAGGCCTGGCGTCGGCGGCTGGCGGCGATTGAACGGCGGGTGTGCCGCGTGGAGCCCCAGGTGGGCGCGGCGCTGGGCACCGGCTTCCTCGTGTCGCCCAACGTCGTCCTCACCAACTTCCACGTCATCGAGAACAAGCTGCTGGAGTCGCTGCGCGTGCGCTTCGACCACAAGGTGCTGCCGGGCCGCACGCTGCTCCAGTCGGGCACGGTGTACCGGGTGACGAAGTGCCTGGCCCACAGCCGCTACAGCCCCGCGGACCTGATGCACCCCCGGCCCCGCGACGCCCGGACGGACGAGCTGGACTACGCCTTCCTCCAGGTGGAGGGCCTCCCGGGCGAGGCGCACGTGGACGGCGAGCAGCGCGGCTGGCTGGAGCTGCCCCGAGCGCGCGAGCCCTTCCTGCCCGGCAGCCTCGTGCTCATCGTCCAGCACCCGGAGGGCCGGCCGATGAGCGTGGCCGTGGACGAGTTCCTCGGCGTCAACGCGTCCCGCACGCGCGTGGCCTACCGCCCCTGCACGGGGCCGGGCTCCTCCGGCGCGCCGTGCTTCACGCGTGACTTGCGCCTGGCCGCGCTGCACCACAGCGGCGGCCCTCGCATGCCGTCCTCGCTGGGCCACAACGAGGGCATCCCCACCGACACCATCCGCGACAGCCTGTCCCGGGAGGTGCTGGACGTGCTCGGCTGGAGTTGAAGGGGCGGGCCGCCCGGGGCGTGAACTGGAGCCGTGGGGCGCGCCTGCTATCGTCGGTGGATGGAACCCGCCTCCCGCCGTTCCTCCGTCTTCCTCCGTGGCACGGGCCTCGCGCGCCTCGCCCTGGCGTTGCTGCTCACCGCACCGTGGATGTCCGCCCATGCGCAGGCGTCCCGGCTGCGCGTGGCCGGCGCCAACGCCAGCAACGAGGTGAAGCTGCGCACGCCGTCGGAGGACTTCCGGCACGTGCTGCGCGTGGACCTGCTGTCCACCGTGGCGACGGATGGCGGCGTGAGCGTGGACGACGAGGTGCCCGGCGGCGTGACGGTGCTGGTGGACCCGCTCCAGTCCCAGGACGGCGTGCAGGTGCCGCTGACGGCGACGGTGAGCGGGGCCGCGGACGGCGGCGCCACCGCGAGCCTCACCGCGCGCCAGCCGCTGCACGTCGAGGTGTCCGGGAAGCTGCCGGCGGTGGGGGACTACACGGGGCAGGTGGTGCTGGTGCACGCGGGAGGGCGTGAGACGACGGCGCTCACCGTCACGCGCGTGCAGGCGGCGCCCACGCTGCAGTTCGTCGCGGCGTCCCCGGCGGTGGCCTCGTCGGGGTGGGGCTGGCGCTCGGTGGACGCCACGGTGCGGCTGCCCTTCAAGGAGACGGCGGGTGTCGCGGGGCACATCTCCACGCCCCGGCTGCTCAACCTCCAGCGCAAGGCGCCGGACCTGGGCACGGCGCTGGTGCAGCCGGACTTCGAGGGCGCCGACTTCGCGGTGGAGGGCGTGCTGGCGGACGGGGGCGTCCAGGACATGGGCTCGCTGCAGGGGCGCATTCCCGTGGGCGCGCATGGCAGCGGCGCGCTGGTGCTGACGCTGCGCGGGCTGGACGGGCCGGGCGAGTACACCGGCACCGTGCGCGTGGCCGTGCCGGCGGGCGTGCCCGTGGAGCAGACCTTCACCGTCTGGGTGCGCTCGCCGTGGACGTGGGGCGCGCTGCTCATCGCGCTGGGGGCGCTCTCGTCGTACGCGGTGCGGCTGTACACGCAGCGCATCCGCCCCCGGGCGCAGCGCCTGCAGCGGGCCCTCGCGTTGCGCCGCCGCCTCCAGTCGCTCATGTCCGGACAGGACAAGGACGCGCAGGAGGTGGGCCGCGCGGTGCGGGCCCAGTTGGACACGCTGGTGTCGGAGATTCGCAAGCCGGTGCGCGGCATCCGCGTGGGCGACGCGGAATTGGCCGCGGTGGAGCCACGGCTGCGGCTCTACGAGGCGTGGTGCGACGCCTCGAAGAAGCTGCGCGCGCTGCCGGAGGGCGTCCGTCCCCCGCAGGCCCGCAAGCTGCTCGACGAGGTCGAGGACGCGCTGCGGAGCGAGGACACCTCCACCGAGCAGCTCGATGCGCGGCTCAAGTCGGTGCGGGAGCTGGACGTGGTGGGGCTCGCGAGCGCGGGGCTGAAGGCGCAACTGGAGGACCTGACCCGGCAGGCGCGCGCGCTGGTGAAGCAGCGCGGAGAGGACGACTCCCTGGGCTTCCGGCTCACGTACGAGCTGTTGCCGCTGCTCGACACGGTGGGCGACAGGCTCGACCGCTCGGACGTGGCGACGGCGCGGCAGCAGCTCGAGCTGGCCCGCCGCTCGTACTTCGACATCCTGTGCGAGGAGCTGTCCACGGCGGTGGCGGCCATCCATCCGCCGCGCGGCTTCGACGACGTGGAGTGGCGCGAGCTGACCACGGACGTGAAGGAGCGGCTGCGGCAGGCGCGGGCCATGGCCGACGCCAGCGTGGATGACGCCTTCCGCCTGTACCAGGGCGCCCACGCCGTCTACGTGCGCCGGCTCGTCAAGGAGCTGCGCGGCGAGGTGGAGCAGGCGCGCGAGGAGGCCACCACGGACGCGCAGCGGGCCACGCTGGACGCCGTGAGCGCGAAGCTGGGCGAGGCGCACAAGGCGCTCGCGTCGGAGGCGCCACACGAGGCCGCGCTGCGGTACGACGAGGCGCGCGTCGCCTTCTCCCGCTACCAGCGGCCCTTCCGGGCCGCGACCGGCGTCGTCCTGGAGTCGCTGGCGGACGCGGGGGAGGGTGCCCCGACGCCAGTCGCGAGTCCCGGCGCTCCCACGGGCGGCAGCCTCCCCGCGCTGCCGGAAGCACCTGCCGGCCTGCCCGTGCTGGGCGACTTCGAGGGGATACCGCTCCCGTCCCCGCGACACATGTGGGTGGTGGAGCTGGGCGTGCTGCTGCTGCTCACCGGCGTGGCGGTGGCGCTGGGGCTCCAGCTCCTCAACATCTTCTCGCCCACGTGGGGCGGCTTCGGCGCGGGCATGACGGCCTTCCTCTGGGGCTTCGGCCTGCACCAGGTGGGCAATGCCACCTTCGAGGGACTGACCGGCCTGCTCACGCGGGTGGAGAAGCAGGGCGCCTCGGGCAACTGAGCTGGCGGGCGTCCGGGCGGAAGCTCTGCCCCCCGCGTCACATCCTCCGGCCGTCCCCTCAGCCACATGGAGACACAGACCGGGGGGTGTCATGAGCACCTTGGAAATCATCCTTGTCGGAGCGCTGGGCAGCGCGCTCCAGGAACTGCTGCACTGGTATGGCCTGCGCGAGCACCTCGCGACGCCGCGCTACAAAAAGCTCATCAAGTCCGTGGGGTACTGGATCGTCACCGGCCTGATGATTATCGGCTCCGGCCTGGCCGTCTGGGCGTGGTTCGGGGGGGACGGAGAGCTGCCCGCGCGCCAGTACCTCATCGTCGGCGCCGCCCTGCCGTTGCTCCTCAAGAAGGCGGTGGATGCCGTTACGGGAGAGAAGCCCACGGACGTAGCACGCACCTCCTCCAGCGAGGGCGCGAAGCTCAGCGACTACTTCCGTGGCGGAAGCGGCCGGGAAGAGCGCCTGGCCTGAGCCGCCGCGCTCACGGCCCGCTGGCCGCCACTTCCACCGTCACCGGCATGCCGCGCTTGTGGGGGTAGGGGAGCGCCGTCATCGCATCCTCGATGCAGCGCGCGGCCACGGTGCCCGCCAGCGGACCCGCCACCTTCGCCTCGGCGCGGCCCTGGCCGTCGAGCGTGAGCTGCACCGGCACGCGCTCGGCCCCGCCTCCGTCCAGGCACGACACCGCCCGCACCTGTCCCGCGTGGGCGACCTCCGCCACCTCCGCGACGAAGGACTCGCGCGTCTTCGCCACCCGCGTCAGCACCGCGGACACGATGAGCAGCAGGACGCCGCCGTAGAGAATCATCAGCCGCGAGTGCGGCACGAAGCGCGTCCCCCGGCCCGGAGCGGGCGTCCCCGCGTCCTCCGGCTCCTGCTCTGAAGCAGGGGGCAGGGCCTCCAGCGCGGCGGCCGCGGCGGCCCGTCCGCGCAATTCCTCCAGCGTCGGCACCCGCGTGCGAGCGCGAATCCGCTCCTCCCCGAACAGCTCCCGCAGGAACGCCGCCAGCTCCTCGCGCGCGTCCACCGTCGTCAGCGTGGTGCGCAGCGCCTCCAGCGCGCGGGCGAGCTCGGCGGCGGTGGCGTAGCGGTCCTCGGCCTTGGGTGCCATGGCGCGCATCACCACCGCGTCCACCATGGGCGACAGCTCGGGAAGGTGTCTGCTCGGCGGTGGCGCGTCGCCGCTCATCGCCGCCTTCAGCGAGTCGTAGTCCAGCGGGCGCCGGAACGGGTCCACGCCGGTGAGCGCCTCGTAGAGCGTCACGCCCAGCCCGTACACGTCCGCGCGCCGGTCCACCTGCCCGCTGCCCTTGCGCTGCGCCTCCGGTGGCTGCGAGCCCACATGCTTGAAGATGGGGCCACTCATCAGCCGCACGGCGGTGCGGGCAATGCCAAAGCCAGACAACTTCACCCCGCCGTCGTACGCGAGCAGCACGTGCGCGGGGGCCACGTCCCGGTGCAGCACCCCCAGCGGCCTGCCTTCCGCGTCCGTGGCCTCGTGCGCGGCGTGCAGCCCGTGCGCCACCTGCGCGCCCAGGGCCAGCGCCACCGACATGGGCAGGCGTGTGCCCTTCGCGTCCAGCGCGGCGAGCACGGTGGAGAGCGTCTCGCCCGGCACGTACTCGGTGACGAGCTGGAAGAACAGCGGCCGGGGCGCGCCCTCCTGCGTGTCGAGCCACGTGTTGAGCGTGCGGAGGATGTTCGGATGCGACAGGAGCGTCGCCAGCCGCCACTCCTCGTGAAAGACGTCCGCCGCATCCTGGGTGCGCGCGGAGCCGGCGGGGAGCTGGTGGATGAGCACGTCACCGTGCTCGCTGCCGTCCTCCTCCACGCGCCGCGCGAGCAGCGCGCCCGTGGTCCCCAGCTCCGGCCGCTGGAAGAGCGCCACGTAGGGCCCGAGCTGCCACAGCAGGGGGGCGCCATCCTGGAAGACGGTGCGCTCCCGAGAGGGATAGAGGAGGAAGGACAAGGGGAAGTCTCCTGCGCGGAGCGTAGGCTATCGTTCCCCGCGCATGAAACTGCCCACCGGTCCCCTCGGATGTTTCACCGTGCTCGCTTTGTCGCTCGCCGCCCCCAGCGCCCTCGCGAGCAGCTGTCTGTGCGAGGTCGACCTGTACCCCCGGGTGCTGCTGGGCAGGGCCACGCCGGAGGAACTCTCGAAGTGTGAGGAGGGCCGTCCCAGCAAGGTCGACGCGCTCAGCTGCATGCGGGGTCTCTCGTACAAGAACGTGAAGCAGGGCGACCAGGCGCCGGAGTCCTTCCGCCTGGGCGTGGACGCGCTGGTGGCCGTGTCGAAGGACAAGACGCTGTCCAAGGGAGCCATCAACCTGCTGCTCGGCTCGCAGTCCTACGCGGACGGCCCGGTGCGCGCGAAGGTCCGCCCCGTCATGGTGTCCGCGGGCCGCGCGCCGCTGTGGGACACGCTGGTGAAGGCGACGGAGGGAGACGCCGCTGCCTTCACCCGGGCGCTCTACGCGTACTGCGAGCACTACACCGTCATCTCCGAGCTGGCCCTGGAGGACGTGACGTTGGACCAGCTCTGGCCGCTGCCCCCGGGCTTGAAGCCCGCGGACGCGCGCAAGCGCCTGTCCTGTCCGTACGGGCAGAACCTCCTCCTCGCTGCCGCCATCCGCTCGCTGGAGGGGAAGCTGCCGGCGGATGCGCTCGTGTTGCTGTCCCCGGCGCAGCTGCGCCTGCTGCGCAACGCCGTGTATGCCCGCCGCGGCCGCGTCTTCCAGGCCAGGGACCTCCAGGACTTCTTCTCCCAGGAGCCCTGGTACCAGCCGGACCCCGCCTACACGGACGCACGTCTCACGCCGGAGGACCAGCAGCACCTGGACCTCATCCAGGCCGCGGAGACGAAGGCGGGAAAGAAGGGCTGAAAAGTCCCGGGTGACACATTTCCGGGCGGCCGGTGTTCCCTTCGCGCCAACGTGGTTCAAGAGGGGAAAAACATGTCGTCCATCGCCGTCTTCGCCCAGGCGCCCGAAAACCTGGGCTGGCTCAGCAGCAAGCTGCTCGGGGTGACGCTCAGCTCCGCCGAGTGGGTGCTGTGGGTGCTGGTGTGCCTTTCGGTGCTTTCCATTGCCATCATGCTGGAGCGGGCGGTGTACTTCTCCCGCAACCGGCTGTCGGACTCGGAAGGCTTGGCGGTGCGCCTGGCGCGCGGCGAGCTGGAGGCGGTGCGCGTTGCCATCCAGGGCAAGAAGGGCATGGAGGCCGCCATCATCCGCGAGGGCCTCGCCTCTTCCTCGCAGGGCGCGGACACCGTGGAGCAGGTGATTGCCTCCACCATGGCGCGCGAGCGTCCCCAGTACGAGCGCTTCCTGTCCTTCCTCGGCACGCTGGGCAACAACGCGCCCTTCATCGGCCTGTTCGGCACGGTGCTCGGCATCATCAAGGCCTTCCACGATCTGGGCTCCATGGGGGCCAAGGGCGCGGCGATTCAGCAGACGGTGATGGCGGGCATCTCCGAGGCGCTCGTCGCCACGGCGGTGGGCCTGGCCGTCGCGATTCCGGCGGTGGTGGCCTTCAACGTCTTCAACCGCCAACTCAAGACGCTCACCAGCCGCGCCAATGCGCTGGGCCACGCGCTGGTGGGCAGCCTGCGCGCGGAGGTCCGCTAGTCATGGCCGGGAGCGCGCAGGACAACGACGAGGAAATCACCGGCATCAACGTCACGCCGCTGGTGGACATCGTGCTGGTGCTGCTCATCATCTTCATGGTGACGGCCAACTTCATCGTCCGCGAGACGGTGGAAGTCGACCTGCCCCGCGCGGCCAACGGCGGCGAGACGGTGCAGGGCCTGGTCAACGTGGTGCTCGACAAGGAGGGCAAGCTCTTCTTCGACGGCGCCGAGGTCAGCGAGGCGGACCTGTCCGTGAAGGTGGCCGAGCAGGTGGCGAAGGACAAGGACACCCGCGCCATCATCAGCGCCGACCAGTCCATTCCCTACGGCCGCGTGATGAAGCTCATCGACGTGGTGAAGGGCCAGGGCATCGCGAAGTTCGCGCTCAACATCGAAAAGGACGTCGCGCCCACCGCGCCGCGGGGCTGACGCGAATCCCATGAGTGAGCTGGTGCTCGACGACAGGGCGTGGGTGGCGCCGAGGCGCGGAGGCAACGGGCTGCTGGTGGGCTTCGTGGTCGGCTCGCTCGCGCTGCACGGGCTGGCACTGTGGGTGCTGCACAACCGCCGCGTGGACCGTCCGGTGGTGCAGCGGCCGGTGGAGCTGGTGATGGTGGAGGTGCAGAAGCCGCCGCCGCCCGTGGTGAAGGAGGAGCCAAAGCCCGAGCCGCCGCCTCCGCCGAAGGTGCGCGTGCGTCCTCCGCCGGTGAAGGTGGCCGAGGTGCCCAAGCCCCTGCCTCCTCCCCCGCTGGACGCGCCGCCCCCGCCCAACGAGACGCCCCCGGCCGCGAAGCCGGCGCCGCTGGTGGTGGGCATGTCCATGTCCTCCACCACGAGCGCGGGCAGCTTCGCCGCGCCGGTGGGCAACACCCTCTATGGCCGCACCGCCGACAAGGCGAAGGCGCCGCAGGAGGTGAAGGCGTACAGCGCGCCGAAGTACACGCCCATCTACCAGGTGGACTCCGAGCCCACCGTGGCCTCCGAGGTGAAGATTCCCTACCCCGACGAGGCGCGCCGCGCCGGCATCGAAGGCACGGTGACGCTGTCCATCACCATCGACAACGAGGGCCGGGTGGTGGCCGCGAAGATTCTCAAGGGGCCGGGCTACGGCCTGGATGAAGCGGCGAGAGACGCCATCCGGCGCTTCCGCTTCAAGCCCGCCATCAAGGGCGGCGAGGCGGTCTCCACGGAGATGAAGTACTCCTACACCTTTCTTCTCGACTGACGCCCCCTCTCCCGCTGAGAGAGGGGCGGAGCGAGGAAGGGCTGCGCGGGCCGGTGATTTCCCCTCCTCGGCCACACCGCGCGGCCCTTCTCCAAGGCCTTCGCTCCGCCCCTCCCTCAGCGGGAGCAGGAAGTCCCATCACCCCGTATGCTCGCCCACGCCATGTCCTCGACCCTGAAAGCCCGAAGTGCGCTCGCCGCGGCCTCGTTGCTGCTGACGACCCCCGCGCTCGCGCAGGAACCCCAGGCCGGCGCGCCTCCCGCGGAAGCCGCGCAGGCCCACCAGCCCACGATTACGAAGCCTCCCGAACTGGTGCAGCCGGTGGAGGCGCAGTATCCACCCGAGGCACTCGCGCAGGGCCTCACCGCCTCCGTGCGCCTCATCATCACCATCGCCGAGGACGGCGCGGTGTCGGACGTGCAGCCCACGGAAGCGGTGGGCAACGGCTTCGACGAGGCGGCCATCGCCGCCGTGCGCCAGTTCCGCTTCTCGCCCGCGGAGGTGGACGGCGTCCCCTCGCCGGTGCAGGTGGAGTACGTCTACCACTTCACCCTCAACGCCCCGCCCCCGGCGGAGGGCGAGACTCCGGCGGCCGAGCAGGAGGCTCCGAAGGCCACCCTCACCGGCCAGCTGATTTCGCGCGGCAGCCGCTCGCGCGTGGCGGGCGCCACCGTGCGCTGCGGTGACGACCCGGAGGCGCCCGAGGCCACCTCCGACGCGGAAGGCCGCTTCACCCTCGAGGTACCGCCGGGCGAGTGCGCGGTGCGCGTGGTGGCGTCCGGCTACCAGCTCTACCAGACGAAGGAATTGCTCAAGGAGAACGAGACGACGGAGGTGAACTTCTACCTCGCCCCGTCGGGTGGCGCGCTGGAGACGGTGGTGCGCTCGGAGCGGCCGAAGAAGGAAGTGGTGCGTCGCACGATTACGCGCGAGGAGGCGCAGAAGACGCCGGGCACCTTCGGCGACCCCATCCGCGTCATCCAGGCGCTGCCGGGCGTGGCGCGCGCCCCCTTCATCTCCGGCGAGCTGCTGGTGCGTGGCTCCAACCCCGGCCAGACGGCGACGATGATGGACGGGGTCAGCATCCCCATCCTCTTCCACCTGCTCGGTGGCCCCTCGGTGGTGAATGCCGAGTTCATCGACCAGCTCGACTTCTACCCGGGCGGCTACGGCAGCCAGTACGGCCGCGCGGTGGGCGGCGTCGTCGAGGTGGGCACGCGCAAGGGCGCGGCGGATACGCTCCACGGCTCGGTGAAGGTGGACGTGCTGGACGCGGGCTTCTTCCTCGAGGCCCCGATTACGGATGGCATCAGCGTGGCCGCCGCGGCCCGGCGCTCGTACATCGACACGCTGCTGCCCGCCTTCCTTCCCAAGAATGAAGGCTCGACGCTCTCCGTGGTGCCGAAGTACTGGGACTACCAGCTGCGCGTGGACTTCGGCGCGAAGCGCGGCGCCCCCACCGAAACAGACGCGGGCGGCGCGCGCAGCAGCGGCTACGTCATGGCCTTCGGCAGCGACGACCAGCTGCGCGTGGTGTCCGGGGGGCCGAAGACGGAGCGTGATTTGTCGCTGGACACGCGCACCCTCTTCCACCGGGTGAAGGGTGACTGGACATACCGCAAGGGCGCGCTCACCTCCGTCTTCACGCCGTACGTGGGCTACGACGGCATCAGCTTCGCGTTCGGCGCCGCGAAGCAGGACGGCGTGGGGTACACGGTGGGCGCGCGCGAGGTGGTGGGCATGGAGCTGTCCCCCGCGCTCACCGTGCGCACCGGCCTGGACATGGTCTACGAGCACCAGTCCTACGACGTGCAGTTCCCCGCCCCGGAGGACTTCGAGTACGTGGCCTTCCCCGGCGCCGAGTCCGTCGGAGAGGTGCTGGTGGAGCACCTGGCGCTCGGCGGCTTCGACGGTGCGCTCTTCCTCGAAGCCGACATGAAGGTGGGGAAGTTCACCTTCACCCCGGGCGTGCGCGGCAACCTCCAGCTGGTGGGGGACACGCAGAACATCGCGTTGGATCCACGGCTCTGGGTGCGCTTCGCGGCCACCGAGCGCACCAGCCTCAAGGGCTCGCTCGGCCTCTACAGCCAGCCGCCGGAGACGTTCCGCTTCATCAGCCTGCCGTACGGCAACCCGGACCTCATCTACCAGCGCGCGTTCCAGAGCAGCCTCGGCGTGGAGCACCGCTTCACCGACGTGCTCAACGTGGACGTGACGGGCTTCTTCAACCGCCGCTTCAAGAACATCGCGCTGCCCGGCCAGCTGGTGGAGCGCGAGGGCGGGGGCATCGTCCAGCTGCCCTACTCCAACGACGGCATCGGCCAGGCCTGGGGCATCGAGCTGATGGCGAAGAAGGACCGCGCGTCCGCGACGGACAAGTGGTCCGGCTGGATTTCGTACACCTTCAGCCGCGCCCTGGACGGACGCGCCGGGCCGATGCCCGACGGCGGCGGGGGCTTCGGCGGAGGAGGGTTTGGCGACAACTCGGACGAGACGTATGGCCTGAGCCCCTGGGACCAGACGCACATCCTCACGCTGGTGGGCAGCTACATCCTGGGCAACGGCTGGGAGGTGGGCGGCCGCTTCCGCTACACCACCGGCCGGCCGTCGACGCCGCTCGACCACCAGTATGACGTGTACCAGTCCGACCCGAACAACTACAGCCCCACGTTCGGCCCGTACGCGTCGGCTCGCTCGTCCGGCTTCCACCAGTTGGACGTGCGCGTGGACAAGAGCTTCCAGTTCCAGAACTGGACGCTGACGGCCTACCTCGACGTGCAGAACCTCTACAACGCCGAGAACGCCGAGTTCGTCTTCAACGATTACCGCGGCCGGCGCGAGTACGAGGTGCCCGGCATTCCCATCCTCCCCGTGGTGGGCCTGAAAGGAAGCTTCTGACATGAAGGCCCTGCTCAAGTGCGCCAGCCTCCTGCTCACGCTCGGCGCTGTCGCCTGCATCGACCCCGAGGACCAGCCGTCGAAGGTGCACGACTTCCGTGTGCTCGGCATCTCCACCGAGAAGCCGGAGCTGTATGCCTCCACCTGCGAGCAGACGCCGGAGGCGTTTGACCAGCTCGCGGAGGAAATCACCTACCGCGCCCTGCTGGTGGACCCCGCTGGCGAGGGACGCCCCATCCGCTACGAGCTGTGGGCGTGCGCGGACACGGACGACACCACCTGCTCGGATGCGGCGAGCCGCGCGAAGCTCGCGGAGGGCACGACGACGGTGGGCGAGCTGGTGCTCCCCATCCGTCCCGGCGCGGTCCGGGTGGGGGACGACCGGCTGCTGCTGGAGCGCGTGCTCGAGGAGGACCCGTACAAGGGGCTGGGCGGCATCCGCATGCCGCTGGTGCTCCACGTGACGGCGGGCGACGAGGAGGTCTACGCGCAGAAGCTGATGGTCTTCTGGTGCCCGCTGGTGGAGGGCATGAAGGAGAACGTGCAGCCGGTGCTTCCGGGCCTGCGCGTGGACGACGCGCCCTGGGAGGAGGGCACGCCGCTGGAGCTGAGCGGCCCCGGCCCCTTCGTCATGACGTCCGACGACGTGTCCGGGCTGGAGGAGACGTACGTGGTGCCGGGCCTGCGGCTCAACGCCGTCACGCTCAAGGAGGCCTGGGAGATTTCCTGGCACACCACGCTGGGCGAGTTCTCCCCGCAGGTGACGGGCGGCGCGGACTTCGGCGGCCAGCAGGGGCGGCACCGCACGGAGTGGGAGCCGGCCGAGGGCGCGACGGCGCAGGACGTGACGTTCTGGGCGGTGGTGCGCGACGGCCGGGGCGGCAGCTCCTGGCTGGTGCGCCGCGCCCGCTGGAGTCCGTAGCGCGCGGGGGGGGGGGCGCGGGGGGCGGCCAAACGAGGTATGCCACCGGCGCTCATGTGACGCCGGGCCGGGGCTGGCACGGAGCGGGATGCGGATGATGAGACGCACCACAGGGCATGGGTGGGGACGCGTGGCCGGGCTGGTGGCGGCCGCGTGGCTGGGCCTGTGCCTCTTCGCTCCGGAGGCCGCCGCCGTCCAATCGGTGGAGGAGCCCGGGGCCACGCTGCGCCGCTTCGCGCTCGTCGTCGGCTCCAGCGAGGGCGGCCCGGGCCGCGAGCGGCTGCGCTATGCGGGCTCGGACGCGCTGGCGATGTCGCGCGTGCTGGAGGAGCTGGGCGGCGTGGCGGTGGCGGACCGGGTGCTGCTGCTGGAGGCGGACCAACACGCGCTGGAAGCGGCGCTGCAGCAGACGAAGACGCTGGTGGAGGCGGCGGAGGCGCCGGGCGTGCGGCGCGAGCTGGTGCTGTACTACTCGGGCCACTCGGACGGGGACGGCCTGCTGCCGCGCGGCGAGCGCTTCTCCTACGACGACTTGCGGCGCGCGCTGGGCGCTGTGCCGGCGGACGTGCGCATCGCCATCCTCGACTCGTGCGGCTCCGGCGCGCTCACCCGCTACAAGGGCGGCGTGCGCCGGCCGGCCTTCCTCACGGACGCGTCGTCGCAGGTGCGGGGCCACGCCTACCTCGCGTCCAGCTCGGCGGATGAAGTCGCGCAGGAGTCGGACAGCATCGGCGCGTCCTTCTTCACGCACTTCCTCGTCACCGGCCTGCGCGGTGCGGCGGACGCCAGCGGCGACGGGCGGGTGACGCTGCACGAGGCCTACCAGTTCGCCTTCCACGAGACGCTCGCGCGCACGGAGCGCTCCCAGGGAGGCCCGCAGCACGCGGCCTACGACATCCAGCTCGCGGGCAGCGGGGATTTGGTGATGACGGACCTGCGCGGCTCCAGCGTGCGGCTGGCGGTGGCGGAGGATGTGCAGGGCCGCCTCTTCGTGCGCGACTGGGGCAACCAGCTCGTCGCGGAGCTGCAGAAGCCCGGTGGGCGGCGCCTCGCGCTAGGGCTGGCGGCCGGCCGCTACACCTTCGTGCTGGAGCGCCCCTCGCAGCGCTTCGAAGCGGAGCTGGCGGTGTCCTCGAAGGGGGGCGCGGAGCTGCGCGCGGAGCACTTCGTCCCGGTGACGCTGACGCGCACGGCGGCGCGCGGCGGCGGCGAGCCCATGGCCGCGGTGGCCGACGCGCCCATGCCCTCGGTGGACGTGCCCACGGTGCCGCTGAACCTGTCGCTGGTGCCGCCGCTGGCGAGCACCGCGCTGTGGGGCGGCAGTGGCCTCAACCACGTGGCGCTGGGCGCGCTGGCGGTGCGCTCGCTCCAACTGCGCGGGCTGGGGGCGGCCGGCGGTCTGGGGTGGGTGGACGGGACGATGGAGGGGTTCCAGGTCTCCGGCATCGCCAACGTCGCGGGCGGCGAGGTGCTCGGGCTGCAGGCGGCGATTGGCGGCAACCTCGCGTTCGCGGGCGGCACGGGAGGCCAGGTGTCCGCCGTCTTCAACAGCGCCGAGGGCGACTACACGGGCTTCCAACTCAGCACCACCGCCAACCGCGCGTCGGCGAAGCTGCGCGGGTTCCAGGCCGCGGGGGGCATCAACCTGGCGGAGCGGCTTGCCGGGGCACAGGTGGGGCTCATCAACATCTCGGGGGACGTGGCGGGCGCGCAGGTGGGGCTCATCAACGTGGCGGCCAACGTGCGCGGCGTGCAGCTGGGGCTCATCAACATCGCGGACGACGTGTCGGTGCCCATCGGCATCCTGAGCATCGTGCGCAAGGGGCGGCTGGCCTTCGAGGTGTCCGCCGATGACGTGCTCCCGCTGTCGGTGAGCATCAAGTATGGCAGCCGCACCGTGTACGTGCTCGTCACGGAGGGGGCGCGGCTGGAGGACCGCTCCGTGCGCACGCTCACGCTGATAGGGCTGGGCGTGCACTTCCCACTGGGCGCTTCGGAGCGGTACTACCTGGACGTGGACGTCGGCACCCAGTTCATCGGCGAGGACTGGGACGGCTCGCTGAGCCGGCTGCGCGCCATGGTGGGCTGGGAGCTGAAGCGGCGCTTCGCCCTCTTCGTCGGCGTCTCCCTCAACGTGTACGAGCCCTCCTCCGGTGAGGAGGACCCGGACGTCAGCCCGCTGCCGCAGTGGAAGCTGGGGCGCGGGCCGGACGCGACGCGGATGTGGCCCGGCCTGTTGCTCGGCGTACGAATCTGAGCCGCGTGAATCCAAATGCATCGCTCCGGGGATTGGCCATGCGTGGACGGCCTCCAGCCCGGCGTCGCATGGTTCGGAGGGGAGGGCGTTCATGCGCGCCGAGCCGAGCTGGGCGGTGATGCTGGGCCTGCTGGTGGGCTGCGTTTCCAGCACCCCGGCGGCGAGTGTGACCGAGAGCTACTGGCGCACGGGCGACCATGTCCATGTGAGGGGGCCCTGGGCCGTTGTCACTCCATCGACCAATGTCGACGACGTCATCGACCAGCTATGCCCTGCCATCATGAAGCTGCCACGCTCGCAGGATGGCGAATATGGCCAAGCGTACTGCGGAGCCATCTATTCCCTGGGTGATGGCACGTACTACGCCAGCATGCCATCGCCCTTGGGAGAGCCAGTGCTCGTGGGACCCGCGAAGCGGAAGAAGTGCATTCCTCCTCGCTACGTCGCTGACGAGCGCGGCCGTCCCGCCGTCCTGGGGGACTTCCATAGCCACCCCTGGGCGCCATCGCAGATGAGTCCTGGCGACCGGATTTCTGCGACGCAACTCTGGAGCATTCGCATCCAGTTCGACAGGGCTTGCACAATCATGAAGCTCATCCCCTATGTCGAAAATGATGAGCGTCCTGGCGAGGTCTATCTGCGCAAGGAGAAGCGCTGGAAGCTGGTGGGCATCATCAGGCCGGAGGACAAGAGGTACGGTCTGGTGACGGCGGTAGGGAATGAATGACGCACGACGTGCGGACTTTTCAGTCGAGGCACCTTCCATGAAGCGCGCGCTGCCAGTCCTTTTCCTTCTTCTCCCCGCCTGTGCGCTGTTCCAGCGCCCACCACGTCCGCCACATGCGCCTCCGGAGGAGGCGGCAGCCGTGGAGCTCCCCCTCGCGCTCCCACTCGAAGGGCGGCAAATCATCGCGGGGACCTCGCTGAGAGCCATCCAGTTGGCGATGGAGGACTACCTTCCGTGGGACCACAAGCTCCCGACCGGAGCGACGCCACTCCAGGAATGTCTCTCGCGGCGTGAGTCCTACGATGTGGCGACTGCACCGGGCCCGGAAGGTGTCATGTACGTCAGCATCGTCCCCAACCCGGAGGCGTGTGACATCGGTGGGCCGCCCATCCTCGATGTGGGCGCCAGCTACGTCATCGACGTCCGGGGGTGGCGCATCCTCAAGGTGCAGCAGTAGTCCCTCGGTCGGGCGCCCGGCCCCCTATCACGCCTCCTGCATCAACCACTCCAGCAGGGCCTGTGGCGCGTCCACGTGGACGAAGTGGCCCGCGTCCGGGAGCGTGGCCACGGGACAGCCGGCGGCGACCATGCGCTCCGCGTCCGCGTCCGACACGTACTTCGCCTTCCCACCCCGGATGCAGCGCATGGGCGGGCGGCCCTGGCGCTCCACCGCCTCCCACAAATCCGTGCCGTTGACGCGCGAGTGCAATTCCGCCAGCGCCTGCCGGTCGAAGCGCCACTTCACGCCGTCCGGCTGGGTGACCAGGTTCATCAGCAGCCAGTCCGCCAGCGGCTCGGACAGGCCGCGCCCGGTCAGCTCCGCGCGCATCGCCCGGCGGTTGTCCGCGCGCGGCGGCGCCTGGAGCAGCACGCCCAGCACCTTGCCGCTCTCCGACAGGTCGCCCGGCACCGGGCCCGGGGTGATGTCCAGCAGCGTGACGCTCCGGACGGCCTCGGGCACGTGGAGGCTGCCGGCCAGCGACACGCGCCCGCCCAGCGAGTGGCCCACCCAGTCGAACGGACCGGAGATGCCCTGCGCGCGCGCCGTGTCCACCACGTCGCGGGCCAGGGTGAAGAGGTCCGCGCTGGCGGGCAGGGCCGGCGAGCTGCCATGGCCGGTGAGGTCCGGCAGCAGGAAGCGCCGGCGCGGGTCCGCCGCGCTCCAGGCCGCCGCCAGCGAGCGCAGATTCCGCCCCGTCCCGAGGAAGCCGTGCAGCATCACCGTGGGCACGTCGCCCTCACCCACCCCGAAGCTCTCGAGGACCATCTGCGAGACACCTTTCTATTCCGCCCCCGAGCGCCTTGACCCGGGGCACCGCGTGCCGCTTCATACCGCGAACCTTCTGCCTGACGAGGTCTCTCCGCGTGACCACTGTCTCCCTGCTGCTTCTCGCACTCGCCGCCGCCCCCGTGGGCACCTCCCCCGCCGACCCGAAGGCCGCCGTCGCCGCGGTGCTGGATGACTGGCACAAGGCCGCCGCCGCCGCGGACGAGCCGCGCTACTTCGGCCACTTCACCGCCGATGGCGTCTTCATGGGCACCGATGCCACCGAGCGGTGGACTCGAGACGAGTTCCGCGCCTGGTCCAAGCCCTACTTCTCCAAGGGCAAGGCGTGGAGCTTCAAGCCGGTGAAGCGCTTCATCTCCCTCTCGGCGGACGGCACGGTGGCCTGGTTCGACGAGACGCTCGACACGCCCAACCTGGGCCCCAGCCGCGGCAGCGGCGTGCTGGTGAAGGAGGGCAACGCCTGGAAGATTGCCCAGTACAACCTCTCCGTCCCCATTCCCAATGACCTGATGGGCGAAGTCACGAAGCGCGTCGCCGCCTACGAGAAGGCGCAGGCGGCGAAGCCCGCCCCCGCCACGCCGGCTCCCACGACGCCCGCGCCCGCGCCGAAGAAGTAGCCCTCTTCCGGGGTGAGGAAGGGAGTGGGAGTGCCACGGCCCCTGGGGTCGGACCCGGGTCGTGGCGCCCACTCCGCTCCTCACAAGCCGAAGGGATAGGTGTCGGGCGCGTCCTCCTCCTCGTGGCCGGAGTCGGCGTCGAGCGGCCGCAGGGCGCGCGTTTCGTCGTAGTGCAGCACGGCGTCGAACTGCGCGGGCAGGTCCGCGTGGAAGTAGTGGCTCCAGCGCTCGGTGCGCGGCGCATACACGACGCCGATGGCGCGCTCCAGCCGGCGCTCGTGCAGGCCGCCGGCCGCTTCGCCCAAATCTTCCATGCGCAGCAGGAAGGACGGCAGGCCCACCTCGTGGAAGAGGTGCTCGTAGCTGCCGGCCATGGCGGGTTGGATGCGGCGGCGCAGGCCCGGCTCGTCCCACTCGTGCGCGGCAATCACGACGCCGGTGTACGTGGTGAAGCCCACGTTGTACGTGGCGTCGCCGTGCCGCTCGCGCAGGAGCTGCCCCAGGTTCAGCTCGCCCTGGTCGCCCATCTGCGTGGCGCGTGCGTCGCCCAGGTGTGAGTTGTGCGCCCAGATGACCATGCGCGCTTTGCGCCCCTTGCGGGACAGGTGCTTCAGCAGCGCGTCCGCGGCATTTGCCATGTGCGTGTCGCGCAGGTTCCACCCCTCGTGACGGCCCGCGTACATGGCGCGGTAGTAGCCCTCCGCGTCGGCGGCGAGCTGGGCGTTCTGCTCGGCGAAGAAGCGCGCATCCTCGTCCCGCGTGTTGAGGGGCGCGCGCCGCTGTAGCTCCATCAACTGCGCCTGGACCGCGGCCTCACAGGTCTCCGCATGGGCGTAGGTGGTGGCCGCGCCGTAGGCCTGTGGCTCATAGCCGAAGTGGTCGAAGCAGGAGTAGCGCTCGCGGGCGCGCTGGGCGGCGGCGGGGTCCACCGTCTCCAGATAGGCCACCACCTCGCGCATGGACGCGTGGAGGCTGTAGAGGTCCAGCCCGTAGAAGCCGGCGCGGAACTCCGGGCCCACGCTGGCGTTGTGTGCGCGCAGCCAGGTGACCAGTTCCTCCACGTCGCGGTTGCGCCACATCCACTTGGGGAAGCGCTGGAAGTTGCCGAGCGCGCTCGCGGCGTTCCTGTCGTTGCCCTCACCGTGGACGAAGGCGTTGACGCGCAGGGCATCCGGCCAGTCCGCCTCCACGGCCACGGCGGTGAAGCCGTGCTCGGAGACGAGGCGGCGGGTGAGCGCGGCGCGGGCCTGGTAGAACTCGTGGGTGCCGTGGGTGGCCTCGCCCAGGAGGACGAAGCGCGCGTCGCCGATGCTCTCGAGGAGCGGCTCCAGGTCCTCGGACCTGCCACTCAGCGGGAGCGCGGCCGCTCGCACACCCTCCAGCAGGGCAGGCGAGGCGTCCTGCTCGTCCTCGAACGGGCTCGTACCCCGTGGCGGGCTCATGCCCTCAAAGGTGGGACGGCCAGGCGCCGCTGACCAGCGGCCTCCCACCGCAGACCGGAGGGCGGGCAGGGGAGCACGCCCCTGCGGCCCCGGCGTCAGTCGAGGGACTGCCCGGCCGGCTTGATGCCAATCGCAGCCTGCCGGGGTTTGCGGACGCCACCCGGTCGCTCCTGTACTTCAGGTGCATCGAGCGCGCTCAGCTCCGACGCGTGATGGCGGCCCCATTCGCAGAGCGACGCGATGATGGGCTGGAGGCTGAGGCCCAGCTTCGTCGCCGAGTACTCCACGCGCGGAGGCACTTGGGCGAAGACCTTGCGGTCAACGATGCCGTGCTCCTCCATCTCCCGAAGCTGCTGGACCAGGACCTTCTGGCTCGCGAGCGGCGCCAGGCGCCTGAGCTCCGAGAGGCGTTTCGGGCCTTCAAACAGGTAATAGAGAATGACCACCTTCCAACGGCCGCCGATGACCTTGAGTGCGCGCTCCGCTGGCAGGGGAGGAAGCTGTTTGAAGAGTGTCGGCATGGTTACCGCCAGGTTCGTATGGGGCGAACCGGTTCGTATGGGACGAAAGAGTATCTAGCGACGACCAGGGCCGTACGGCACATCTCTTTCACGGCACACCGTGAGCCGTTTGAAAGGGAGCCTCATGAGCACGACGAACGGCAGCACCGCTGCCCCCATTGCCCTCATCACTGGCGGCAGTCGCGGGCTTGGCAGGAGCATGGCCCTGACCCTCGCCGACCGCGGCGTCGATGTGATTCTCACCTACCGGACCTCGGTGAAGGAGGCGCGAGAGGTGGCGGCGCGGATTGAAGCCAAGGGACGCAAGGCCGCGGTTCTGCCCTTCGACGTCGGCAAGAGCGCGGGGTTCCAGGCGTTCGCCATGGCGGTGAAGGCCGAGCTCGCCAGCGTGTGGAAGCGCGAGCGCTTCGACTACCTGGTGAACAACGCCGGCACGGGTATCGGTGCCCCCTTCGCCGACACCACGGAGGAGCAGTTCGACGAGCTCTTGAACGTCCACCTCAAGGGCACGTTCTTCCTCGCGCAGAAGCTCCTGCCGCTCATCGCGGACGGCGGCCGGATTCTGAACGTGTCGACCGGCCTCGCGCGCTACACGTTCCCCGGCTACTCGGCCTATGCGGTGATGAAGGGCGGCGTCGAGGTCCTCACGCGATACATGGCCGCGGAGCTGGGACCGCGGCGCATCTCGGTCAACGTCATCGCTCCGGGCGGTATCGAGACCGACTTCGGCGGCGGAGCGATGCGCGACGTCGAGCTGCAGAAATTCGTCGCCTCGGAGACGGCGCTCGGTCGCGTGGGAGTGCCCGACGACATCGGCGGCATCGTGGCCATGCTGCTCGCCCCGGAGACCCGCTGGCTCACCGGCCAGCGAATCGAGGTGACGGGCGGCTTCAAGCTCTGAGTGGCCCTGCGTCAAGTCCTTCCAGCAGCGAGACTATTTTCGTCCGGGCCCGCGCCACCGCGGGCCCGGACGTGTCGTTTCAGCCACGACCCGGAAAGGGTTCGCGGGAGGTCTCCGCCCCCGTCCTGGAGGGAAGGAAGAATCCATTGCGCCCCTTGCTCCGGGGTGATTAGTAACCCGCCATGTTTCATTTCGTGGCCGGTTACACCCCCGGATATTCCCTCGCCCCCATGGATGGGGCGCGGATGGCCGCCACTGTCCCGACGTTCCGCCACGGTGCGCGAGAACGCCGGACGCTCCCGGCGCACCCATGTTGTCGTCGACAACGCAGCGGCGCGACTCGCGCCCCGGTCGATTCCCCGTAAGAGCCCGCGCGGACCTTCGTTCGCGGCCCTGAATTCCATCCACATCCCGGCTCCCCGGCGGACACACGTGTTCCGCGGGAGGGGCCCGGGCGGAGCCCTGCTCACGCCCTGAATCTCGACGCCGGCAGAACGCGGCGGCTCGCGGGAGCGCGAGTCGTCTCGTGCCGTCGTGTGCCTTCGCAGCAGAGGAGTCATCCATGAAGCTCAGACGTGTCGTGGTGGGAGCGGCCCTGGTCGCCCCGCTGGTGGTGGGTGGTTTCGTCCTGGCCCGGGACGGCAAGGGAGAGCAGTCAGGGCAGGGAGCCGCGCAACCGGCGGCCCCCGAAGTCGTGGTGGCAGAGGTCGTCACGAAGCCCCTGTCGGAGAGCGCGGAGTTCACCGGCGCGCTCGCCGCCGTGCAGAGCGTGGAGTTGCGTCCCCGCGTGGGCGGCTACATCGACTCCGTCCGCTTCGCCGAGGGCGGGCTGGTCAAGGCCGGGCAGGTGCTCTTCCAGCTCGACGCGCGCACCTACGAGGCCACGCTCTCTCGCGCGCAGGCCGACCTGCGCCAGTCCGAGGAGCGCAGCACCCTGGCGAAGAGCCGCTTCGAGCGCGGCGAGAAGCTCGTGGCTGAGCGCGTCATCTCCCAGAGTGACTTCGACGTGCTCAAGGCCGAGCACGCCGAGAGCCTCGCCCGCGTCGAGTCCGCCCGCGCCGCCGTGCGCTCCGCGGAAATCGACCTCCAGGACACCAAGGTCCGCGCGCCCATCAACGGCCGCGTGGGACAGGCGCTCGTAACGCCGGGCAACCTCGTCAGCGGCGGCACCGCCGGGGCCACGCTGCTCACCACCATCGTCTCGGTGGACCCGTTCTACGTCTACTTCGACGTGGACGAGCCCACCTACCTGCGCTTCGCCAGCGCCGGCCCCTCGGGCCGCCAGGCCGACGGGCGCATCCAGCCCGTGCCCGTGCGCGTGGCGCTGCTGGGCGAGGACGGCTTCCCCCACGAGGCGAAGCTCGACTTCCTGTCCAACAAGGTGGACTCCGGCACCGGCACCGCGCGGGCACGCGCCGTCCTGTCCAATCCCGACGGCCGGCTCACCCCGGGCCTCTTCGCGCGCGTGCGCCTGGAGACGGGCCCGTCCCGCGACACGGTCCTCATCGACGACCTGGCGGTGGGCACGGACCAGCAGGGCCGCTACGTGCTCGTGGTGGGCGCGGACGGGGCGCTGGAGCAGCGCCGCGTGGAGCTGGGCGCCAGCGACGGCGGCCTGCGCACGGTGGTGAAGGGCCTGTCGCCCGGCGAGCGCATCGTCCTCAAGGGCCTCGCCCGGCCCGGCATGAAGGTGACGCCGAAGCTCGTGGCGATGGCGAAGACGCAGCGCGCGGGGAGCGCCCGGCCATGAAGTTCGCCCACTTCTTCGTCGACCGGCCCATCTTCGCGGCCGTGCTCTCCGTCCTCCTGCTCATCGCGGGAGGGCTCTCCATCGTCCAGCTTCCCCTCAGTGAGTACCCCGCCGTCGCGCCGCCCACGGTGGTGGTGCGCGCGGCCTACCCCGGCGCCAACCCGCGCGTCATCGCGGAGACGGTGGCCGCGCCGCTGGAGCAGGAAATCAACGGCGTGGAGGGCATGCTCTACATGTCCTCGCAGTCCACCAGCGACGGCCGCGTGTCCCTCACGGTGACGTTCGCCCAGGGCGTGGACGCGGACCTCGCGCAGGTGCAGGTGCAGAACCGCGTGGCGCGCGCGCTGCCGCGCCTGCCGCAGGAGGTGCAGCGGCTGGGCGTGCTCACGGAGAAGACGAGCACGGACATCCTGATGGTGGTGCACCTCGTCTCCCCGGACGCGTCACTGGAGCCGCTCTACCTCTCCAACTACGCGGTGCTCCAGGTGAAGGACGTGCTCCAGCGCATCCCCGGCGTGGGCAGCGTCGTGGTGTGGGGCGCGGGCGAGTACAGCATGCGCATCTGGTTGGACCCGCAGAAGCTGGCCTCGCGCAAGCTCACCGCGAGCGACGCGGTGGCCGCCATCCGTGAGCAGAACGTGCAGGTGGCCGCGGGCGTCGTCGGGCAGCAGCCGGACGCCAGCTCCGCGTTTCAAATCACCGTCACCACGCAGGGCCGGCTCGCCGACGAGCAGCAGTTCGGCGACATCGTCCTCAAGGTGGGCGAGGGCGGCCAGGTGACGCGCCTGCGCGACGTGGCCCGGGTGGAGATGGGGGCCAGCAGCTACGGGCTGAAGGCGCTCCTGGACGGCAAGCCGGCGGTGGCCATTGGCATCAACCAGGCCTCCGGCTCCAACGCGCTCGAAGTCTCTGCCGCCGTGCGCGAGCGCGTGGCGGAGTTGAGCGCGGCCTTCCCGAAGGGCATGGAGTACCGCGTCGCGTATGACCCGACCTTCTTCGTGCGCGCCTCCATCAAGAACGTGGTGACCACGCTGCTGGAGGCCGTGTTCCTCGTGGTGCTGGTGGTGGTGCTCTTCCTCCAGACGTGGCGCGCGTCCATCATCCCGCTCGCGGCGGTGCCGGTGTCGCTGGTGGGCACGGCGGCGGTGATGCACCTGTTGGGCTTCTCGCTCAACACGCTGTCACTCTTCGGACTGGTGCTCTCCATCGGCATCGTGGTGGATGACGCCATCGTCGTCGTGGAGAACGTCGAGCGGCACATCTCGCTGGGGGCCAGTCCGAAGGAGGCGGCCCGCAGGGCGATGACGGAGGTGACGGGGCCCATCATCGCGATTACGTCGGTGCTGGCGGCCGTCTTCATCCCCACCGCGTTCCTCGGCGGCCTCACCGGCCAGTTTTACCGGCAGTTCGCCCTCACCATCGCCATCTCCACGCTGCTGTCCGCCTTCAACTCGCTCACGCTGAGCCCGGCGCTGGCGGGCGTGCTGCTGCGCTCGCACCATGGCCGCAAGGACGCCCTCACGCGCTTCATGGACTGGTCGCTGGGGGGCCGGCTCTTCAAGCCCTTCAACCGCTTCTTCGAGCGCGCGTCGGAAGGCTACGTGCGCACGGTGAAGCGCGTGGTGCGCGTCAGCGCGGTGGCGCTGCTCATCTACGGCGGGCTGCTGGGGCTGACGTGGGCGGGCTTCGCGCACGTGCCCAAGGGCTTCGTCCCCATGCAGGACAAGTACTACCTCGTGGGCATTGCCCAGCTGCCGCCGGCCTCGTCGCTGGACAGGACGACGGACGTGGTGCGCCGCATGTCGGAGATTGCGCTGGCCGAGCCCGGCGTGGCCAACGTGATTGCGTTCTCCGGCCTGTCGGTGAATGGCTTCGTCAACGCGCCCAACGCGGCGGTGGTCTTCACCGCGCTCGATACCTTCGAGAAGCGGCAGTCGCCGGAGCTGTCGGCGAACGCGATTGCCGGGCGCCTCCAGGCGAAGTTCAGCACCATCCAGGAAGGCTTCACCGCCATCTTCCCGCCCCCGCCGGTGCCGGGCATGGGCGCGCTGGCGGGCTTCAAGCTCCAACTGGAGGACCGCGCGGGCCTGGGCCCCGAGGCGCTCTACGAGGCCGCGCAGGCCCTGTCGCGGCGGGCCGCCCAGGAGCCGGAGGTGGCGGGGCTGATGACGGGCTTCGAAATCAACGTGCCCCAGCTCCAGCTCGACGTGGACCGGGTGAAGGCGAAGACGCAGGGCGTGCCGCTCGGGGACATCTTCGACACGCTGCAAATCCACCTGGGCTCGCTCTACGTGAATGACTTCAACCGCTTCGGGCGCACCTACCAGGTGAATGTGCAGGCGGACGCGCCGTACCGCATGCAGGCGGAGGACATCGGCCGGCTCCAGGTGCGCAATGCGCAGGGCGGCATGGTGCCGCTGGCGTCACTCGTCAACGTGGCGCCGTCCTTCGGACCGGACCAGGTGATGCGCTACAACGGCTACCCGTCCGCGGACCTCAATGGCATGGCCCGGCCGGGTGTCAGCACGGGAGCGGCGGTGGCGGCGATGGAGCGAGTCGCGGCGGAGACGCTTCCCGCCGGGATGAGCTTCGAGTGGACCGACCTCACCTACCAGGAGAAGCTCGCCGGCAAGGAAGGGCTGCTCGTCTTCCCGCTGGCCATCCTGCTCGCCTTCCTCATCCTCGCGGCGCAGTACAACAGCTGGACGCTGCCGCTGGCGGTGCTGCTGACGGTGCCCATGGCGCTGCTCAGCGCGATTGTCGGCGTGTGGCTCACGGGCGGGGAGAACAACATCTTCACGCAGATTGGCCTCGTGGTGCTCATCGGCCTCGCGGCGAAGAACGCCATCCTCATCGTCGAGTTCGCCCGCTCCAAGGAGGACGAGGGCATGGGCGTGGCGCAGGCGGCGCTCGAGGCATGCCGGCTGCGGCTGCGGCCCATCCTGATGACGTCGGTGGCCTTCATCATGGGCGTGGTGCCGCTCGCGACGGCCACGGGCGCGGGCTCGGAGATGCGGCAGGCGATGGGCGTGGCGGTGCTCGCCGGCATGCTTGGGGTGACGCTCTTCGGCCTGGTGCTGACGCCCATCTTCTACATCGTCATCCGCAAGCTGGAGCTACGCCGGGCCGAGCCGGAGCCCGCGCCGGTTCCTCCCGGAGCCACGGGCGCACCGGGGCACTGAAGCAGGAACGCAGCCGCGCCGGGCGGGGAAGTGGGACTTCGCCCGGCACGGTGTCTTTCATGGGGACAGGTGGCGCTCGGCCTCCGGATGGGGGCCCTCGCGCTACCACCCCGGGGCCGAGCGGAGCAGCAGCTCCACCGCGGCCCGGACTCGGGGCGCCAGGCCCCGGGCCTCGCGCGTGGCCAGGTGGAGCCGGTTGAGCACGGGCCGGGCAGGCCGCATCAGCTCCACCAGCGAGCCCCGCTGCAAGGCGCCCTCGCACAGGTAGCGGGGCAGCACCGTCATGCCCGCGCCTCCTTCGGCCAGGGCCATCACCGCGCGGAGGTCTGGCACGGCGGCGCGTGCGCTTCCGCGGACACGGGCGCCGAAAGCATCTCGGAAGAATCGCCGCAGCAGCGGAAGGTCGCCCGCGTAGGCCAGCCACGGCACGTCCGCGAGCAGCGCCTCTCCGCCCGCCGCCTCCAGCGCCTTGCGTGGCAGCCGCTCCGCCCAGTCCGGGGCGCCCACCAGCACCAGCTCCTCGTCATAGAGGACCTGGTACACCAGCCCGCGCGCGGCCACCTTGCGCGAGGCCACCACCAGGTCCAGCTCGCCCGCGCCGAGCGCCTCGAGCAGCGGCGTCACCACGTCCAGCCGCACCTGGAGCGTCAGGCCCCGGGCCACCAGCGGCGCGAGCGCCGGGAGCACCTTCGCCGCCAGCAGCTCCGCCGGTCCGCCCAGGTAGAGCGTCCCCTCCAGCGCCGTGTTGCCCGCCCGCATCGCGTCCACGAGGGTGTCCAGCGCGTCCACGTGCGCGGCGGCCGCCTGCGCGAGGTCGTGCCCCGCGGGCGTCGGCACCACGCCGCGCGCCCGTCGCGTGAAGAGGGGCCGTCCCAGCCGCGCCTCCAACGCCTGGAGGTGCGCGGACAGCGCCGGCTGCGTGAGGTGCACCGTGGTGGCCGCGCGGGAGATGGAGCCCGCCCGGTAGATGGCGAGGAACGAGTGGAGCAGGTCCAGCTCAGCCATGAAAAATCCTATCGCTCGCAGTCGGAAGGCCGATGGGCGCCCGGCGTCCCCGCCTCATACCTTGCAGCGCCATGAACGGCACCCACTCACTCCGCTGGCTCGGCCTGCTCGCCGTGGCGCTCCTTGCCACGGGCGCAGGTCCCCAGGCTTCCCCTTCCCCTCGAGGAAACAAACCCATGCGCATCCTCATCGTCCTCACCAGCCACGACACCCTCGGCGACACCGGACGGAAGACGGGCTTCTACCTGTCCGAACTCACCCACGCGCTCGACGTCTTCACCCGCGCCGGCCTGGAGGTGGACTACGTCAGCCCCAAGGGCGGACGGGCGCCGATGGACGGCGTGTCACGCGACGATGCCCTCAATCGCGCCTTCCTCGACGACGCGCGGCAACTGGCGCGCCTGGAGACGACGCTGCGCCCGGAGCAGGTGGAGCCCGCGCGGTATGCCGCCATCTACGTGCCGGGCGGGCACGGGACGATGTTCGATTTGCCGCAAGACGCGCGCCTCAATGCGCTCATCGGCGCCCTCTACGCGCGCGGCGGAGCGGTGGCTGCGGTGTGCCACGGCCCCGCGGCGCTGGTGAACGCGAAGCTGCCGGACGGCGGCTACCTCGTGGCGGGGCGGGACGTGTCCGCCTTCACCAACGAGGAGGAGGCGGCGGTGAAGCTCACCCAGGTCGTGCCCTTCCTCCTGGAGTCGAAGCTCATCGAGCGCGGCGCGCGCTTCACGAAGGCGCCCGACTTCCAGCGGCACGTGGTGGTGAGCGAGCGGCTCGTCACCGGGCAGAACCCGGCGTCCGCCGCCGCCGTGGCCGAGGCGCTGGTGCGTGTACTCACGCCCCAGCGCCAGGCCACCGGCACCCGCTGACGGCGCGGGAGGCTAGTAACAGGAGCAGACGAGTCCCGGCTTGCTCATGTACGCGTGACAGGTGCCCGGTGCGCCGTTGCTCCGCACGCAGGGGGAGGTAGCGGGCAGGTTGGTGCACTCGGGAGCACTCAGGACGAAGTCCGGACAGATGAGGGTGGCGGCCTGCTCCTGGGACGCCTCGCTGGAGGCGGACTCGGACGAGGCCTCCTCCACCGGCCCTCCGCAGGCGGCGAGGGACAGGAAGGACAGCAGCATCAGGGCACGACGGGTCGTGGTGGTCATGGTGGGACAAAATATAGAGCGGTGTTCTGACGTCTCACAGGAACCTCGCCCCGTCCCAGTCTCTTCAAAAACTTCAGTGTGCATGTGAGTGGTAGTTGCAATGCGGTGGTGATCGCCGCGCGGCGTGCGGAGTCCTTGCCCTCGGGGAGAAATGGCGCGCTACCCTGCACGCGCCCCCGAACGAAGGAGTCCCTCGTCCATGCGCACCCGGCCGACCCTGCTGAGTGCTCTCGCTTTCGGCGCCTGTCTGAGTGCCCTCGCGGGAGCCTGCCAGACCTATGACTTCGAGCCGGTGGAGCCCCTCGCCATCGCGCAGACGACCTTCGAGGAGCCCTTCGTCGGGCGCAGGCTCAAGCCCAACGTCATGCTGTTGGTGGACACCTCCGCCTCCATGACGGACCCGGTGGACACGTCGGACCCCGACTGCCTCGTGCCCGGGAGAGATGACGGCAAGGTCTGCGGGGACACGGATGCCTGCAACCCGGCAGTCTGCCCCACGCGCTGGACGGAGCTGCAGGCCGCGGTGCCGAAGTTCCTCGCCGACACCGGGGCCTTCGTCCGCTTCGGCCTGACGACCTATCCCGACCCGCGCGGAGAAGCCGGCATCCTCGCGTCCTGCCGGACCGCGTCGGAGACCACCGTGCGCAAGGACCTGCCGGTGGCGGAGGACGATGCCTCGCTGCTGGCGAACGCGAATCAAATCAACGACATCATCCAGGGCATCCCCAACGCGGGGACGGGGCGTCCCCTGGGCGGCACGCCGACGAGCCTGAGCCTGCGCTTCGTGAAGAACCTGCCCGGGCTCCAGGACGCGGAGCGCAAGCAGTTCGTGGTGCTGCTCACGGACGGCCTGCCCAACTGCAACGGCGATAACATCTACAAGGGCACAGACCCGCGCTGCCGGTGCACGGCCTCGACCTGTGCGGGGGCGGCGGAGAAGCTGGGCTGCCTGGACATGGAGGCCTCGGTGGAGGCGGTGCGGGAGCTGGCCGGCAAGGAAATCACCACCATCGTCATCGGGTTCGGCACGGAGACGGCGGAGGGTGATGGCCCCGCGGTGCTGGACGCCATGGCCCGTGCTGGCGGCTTCGCCCGCACCTGCAAGGAGGGTCAGACGTCCTGCGGCCCGAATGACCCGTGTGACGCCGTCACGCACCTGTGCCAGCGCCCCTTCTACCAGGCGGGCAACCAGACCGAGCTGGCCCAGGTGCTGGAGGCCATCAGCAAGGAGGTCGTCAACCCGCAGCCCTGCCTCGTCGCGCTGGACCCTTCACAGCTCCCGTCGGACCCCAAGCTCATCGTCGTCTACGTGGAAGAAGTGCGCACCCCCCCGGGAGTGGACACCTGGGAGCTGACGGACCAAGGCGTCCTCTTCACCGGTGCGCTGTGCGAGCGCCTCAAGGCGTCCACGCCGGATGCGCCCATCGACGTGAGCCTTCGCGCCATCCGCCAGCGCTAGGCGGTGCGCTGGCGCCACGCGCCGAGGAGGTGCTCCACCACCTCGTCCAGGCCCACGCCCTTCGTCACCTGGGTGAAGACGAAGGGCCCGTTGCCGCGCATCTTCTTCGCGTCGCGCTCCATGACGCCCAGGTCCGCGCCCACGTGTGGCGCCAGGTCCGTCTTGTTGATGACCAGCAGGTCGGACTGCGTAATCCCGGGGCCGCCCTTGCGCGGCACCTTGTCCCCGCCGGCCACGTCGATGACGTAGACGGTGTAGTCCGCCAGCTCGCGGCTGTACTGCGCCGCGAGGTTGTCGCCGCCGCTCTCCACGATGAGCAGCTCCGGCGACAGCTCCTCCATGAGCTGCTCCAGCGCCATCAGGTTGTGGCTGATGTCCTCGCGGATGGCCGCGTGGGGGCAGCCGCCCGTCTCCACCGCCTTGATTCGCTCGGGGGACAGGGCCTGGTTGCGGACGAGGAACTCGGCGTCCTCCTTGGTGAAGATGTCGTTGGTGACGACGCCCAGGCGGACGCGGTCGCGCAGCTTGCGGCACAGGGCCAGCACCAGCGCCGTCTTCCCGCTGCCCACGGGCCCGCCGATGCCGATGGTGAAGGCGCGGGCCTTGTAGTCGCGCTTCTTCGGCTCCTCGCGCTCGTCGAAGTGGCCCGGGTGGTCCCACTCCTCGTGCTCGTGGTCATGGTCGTCGTCGTGGCCGTGGCCGCGGTGGTCGTCGTGCATGTGCGCTTCACCTCAGGACAGGAAGAGCCTCGAATAGAGCCGGTCGTGCGTGGACCCGAGCAGATCCAACAGGGGAGAGGGCTGCGCCAGGGCGTCCACGCCCAGCCCGGCGCACTGCTCCAGGACGGCGTCCAGCAGCGGCGTGGCCTGATGCTGGAGTTGGTGCGACTCGTGCGTGCCGACGATGCCCAGCCGCACCGCCGCGGACAGCGTGCCCCGCAGCGTCAGGGACAGGTAGAGCGCCTGCGCGTCCGGCAGCGCCACGTCCAGCGCGCGCAGCACCGCGCCGAAGAGGGGCGCATGGTGGAAGCACAGCTTGTCCGCGCGAGCGGCCTCGCGCAGCGGCGCCACCGGCCCGGGGAAGATGCGCGCGCAGGTGTCCAGCAGGGCCCGGCCCTGCGTGCGGCTGGCGCGGTTGGCCACGTGGCTGGTGAGGAAGGCGTCCGCGCGCGCGTCCAGCGCGGGCAGGGTGGTGGGCTCGTGGTGCGCGGCACCGAGCAGCGGCAGCCCGCCATGCCCCGCCTGCCAGAGCAGCTCGCGCACGAAGCGCCGCAGCTCCGGAGCCCCGCGCACCTCGCCCTGCTGCACGGCGGCCTCCAGCCCCGCCGAGTGCGCGAAGCCCCCGGTGGGAAAGCCCGAGTCCGCCAGCTGCAACACCCTCCACGACGCGCCCATGGCTTTCAGCCCTCCATCAGAACAGCGAGTAGAGCTGGGCCAGGGGGAGGATGCGGGCGGGCTCGCAGCGCAGCAGCTCGCCGTCCGCGCGCACCTCGTACGTCTCCGGGTCCACGGTGAGGATGGGCAGGGCGTCGTTGAGCTTCATGTCCCGCTTGCCCAGGCCCCGGCAGCGGCTCACCGCGGACAGGCGCTTGGTGAGCCCCAACTCTCGCGTGGTGCCTTCCGCCAGCGCGCGGGCGGAGACGAAGGCGAGGCTCGTGGCCCCGAGCGCCCGGCCGCGCGCACCGAACATGGGTCGCATGAGGTACGGCTGCGGCGTGGGAATGGACGCGTTGGCGTCACCCATCTGCCCCCAGGCGATGAAGCCGCCCTTGAGCACCAATTCGGGCTTGAGGCCGAAGAAGGCCGGCCGCCACAGCACCAGGTCCGCGAGCTTCCCTGGCTCGACGGAGCCCACCTCGTGCGCCAGCCCATGGGCGATGGCGGGGTTGATGGTGTACTTCGCCACGTAGCGGCGGATGCGGAGGTTGTCGTTGTCGCCGCGCTCGTCGCGCAGCCGGCCGCGCTGCTCGCGCATCTTGTGGGCCGTCTGCCACGTGCGGCAGATGACCTCGCCCACGCGCCCCATGGCCTGGCTGTCGGACGACATCATGCTGATGGCGCCCAGGTCATGGAGGATGTCCTCCGCGGCGATGGTCTCCCCGCGGATGCGGCTCTCCGCGAAGGCGACGTCCTCGGGAATCTCGCGGTCCAGGTGGTGACACACCATGAGCATGTCCAGGTGCTCATCCAGCGTGTTCACCGTGTATGGGCGCGTGGGGTTGGTGGAGCTGGGCAGCACGTTGGGCGCGCCGCACACGCGGATGATGTCCGGGGCGTGTCCGCCTCCCGCGCCCTCGGAGTGGTAGGTGTGGATGGTGCGGCCCTTGAACGCGGCCAGCGAGTCGTCCACGTAGCCGGACTCGTTCAGCGTGTCCGTGTGGATGGTGACCTGGACGTCCTCGCCCTCCGCCACGGAGAGGCAGGTGTCGATGGCGGCCGGCGTGGTGCCCCAGTCCTCGTGCAGCTTCAGGCCGATGGCGCCCGCGCGAATCTGGTCCACGAGCCCCTCGGGCAGGGACGTGTTGCCCTTGCCGGTGAGGCCGATGTTGAGCGGAATGGTGTCCGTGGCCTGGAGCATCCGCTGGAGGTTCCAAGCGCCGGGCGTGCAGGTGGTGGCCTTGGTGCCGGTGGCGGGGCCGGTGCCGCCGCCTACCCACGTGGTGATTCCGCTGGCCAGCGCCTCGTCCGCCTGCTGCGGGCAGATGAAGTGGATGTGCGTGTCCAGCCCGCCCGCGGTGACGATGAGGCCCTCGCCGGCAATGGCCTCGGTGGTGACGCCCACCACCATGCCCGGCGTGACGCCGGCCATGACGTCCGGGTTGCCCGCCTTGCCGATGCCGGCGATGCGGCCGTGCTTGATTCCGATGTCCGCCTTGTAGATGCCCGTCCAGTCGAGGATGAGCGCGTTGGTGATGACGCAGTCGAGCGCCCTGTCGTCGCCGACGCCGGCCTGCTGGCCCATGCCCTCGCGCAGCACCTTGCCGCCGCCGAACTTGCACTCGTCGCCGTAGACGGTGGCGTCGCGCTCCACCTCGGCCCACAGCCCCGTGTCGCCCAGCCGCACCCGGTCTCCCGTGGTGGGGCCGAACATGTCCGCGTAGTGGCGGCGGTCCATCTTCCGGCTCATGAGCCCTCCTCCTGGTGACCGAAGCCCTGCGCGCGCACCGCGTCCATGGCGCGCTCGCGGCCCTCGGGTGACACCTTCCCGCTGCCCAGCGCGTTGCCGCCGCGCACCACCGCGTCCCCGGCGATGGAGACGAGCGGCACCGTCTTCGTTTCCCCCGGCTCGAAGCGCACCGCCGTGCCCGCGGGGATGTCCAGGCGCCGGCCGTAGGCCTTCGCCCGGTCGAAGACGAGCGCACGGTTCGTCTCGAAGAAGGGGTAGTGGCTGCCCACCTGGATGGGCCGGTCTCCCTTGTGCGTCACGCGCAGGGAGATGGCGTCGCGCCCGTCGTTGAGGACCAGCTCGCCGGGGAGCACGCGTACCTCGCCGGGCGGGCCCTCCTGCGTGGGCGCGGGCACGCTGAAGCGCTCGCGCGGGGGCACCGGCAGGAAGCTGCCGTAGAGGGCCAACTCCAAATCGCCGTGCTCGGCGACGACGGGGTGGTGCACCGTCACCAGCTTGGAGCCGTCCGGGAAGGTGCCCTCCACCTGCACCTCCGCCAGCAGCTCCGGCACGCCCTCCATCACCTGCGCGCGGCCCAGGAGGCGGCGGCCCAGGTCCATCAGCTCGGCCACGCCCCGGCCGTCACGGATGAACTCCAGCAACTGCGTGGCGATGAGCGCCACCGCCTCCGGGTAGTTGAGCCGGACGCCTCGCGCGAGGCGCTTCTGCGCGAGGAAGCCGGCCTGGTGCAGCAGCAGCTTGTCGACGTCTCTTGGGGAGAGGTGCACGCCCGCAGGCTAGCGCGCTGCGTCAGTCACTTCCAAGGTGAGCCTGCGTTCAGGTTCGGTGACTGTCGCGACGACGTCATCTGGCCGATGAGTGGGGCCAGCGCCTCACCCACCCCAGCTCAACGGAACGTAGGCCTGGAGCTGGGAGCTCTGGGTCTGGGAGCTGTAGAGCGTGCAAGGCAGGTACGCATTCTGGGTGGTGTCCGTGTCCAGGGGACAGAAGTACATGTCGGTCCGCAGGTTGCCCCACTTGTCCGTGGCATCGACCCAGACCGCGTAGCTCGTGTTCAGGTCCAGGCTCGCGGCGAAGAGGAGGTTGTAGAACCAGGGGGGCTGCGTCAGCGTGGTCCTGAACGTGGGGTCGATGCCGAGCCCTCCCCGGAGGACGACAGTCTTCAGCCCCCGAGGGTCGCTGATGGTGGAGACGGCCACCTGGTACGAGTGGCCGGAGCCGTACATGGTGAAGCCCTGGATGACGGGCGCGGTGTTGTCGGCGGTCACTGTCCGGGACTCCGGTGGGCTCCAGGCCCCGTAGACGTCGAAGCACTGGAACAGCATCGAGTAGTCCCTGTCCGCCCGCGTGGTGGTGTCCACCACGAACTCGTAGGGCGGCGTGCTGTCCGACTGCAGGACCGCGCCGTTCTCCCGCATCTCCACGTGGTGCACGCCGTCGAAGTCGTTGCACTGCACGGTGAACTTCGGCTTCTTCGGCTGGGTGTCGTCGCGGGCGATGGAGGAGATGCCGGGGGGCGTGTAGACCTTGCTGAAGGTCGTCTGGAACTGGGTCAGGTTGCCGCAGTTGTCCCGGACCAGGGCCTGGAAGGCGTGCACTCCGACGGATACCGCCTCGGCGGCCATGACCACGACGTAGCCGGGCGTGGTGGGCTGGCCCACGAGGGTGCCGTCCACGTACAGGGCATACGGGTACTGGACGCCGCAGGTGTCGGACGTGCCGACGGTGAGCGTCATGGTGCCGGTGTAGCCCTGCTGGGCGCTGAACGTCACGGCGGGAGGCGCCTTGTCGAGCGGCGCGGCCACGGTGGCGGTGCCCTTGTTCCCGAAGGAGTCCGTCACCTCCACGGTGAGGTTGTGGGGCAGCGGGTCCACCGGCGAGTACGTCGCCGAGTAGGGAGAGCCCGTGGTGCGGGTGGCGAAGACGAGCCCGTCCACCTTGAAGTCCGCGCGGACCAGCGCCGAGGCATCCGTCGCGGTGGCGTTGACGGGGAAGGGCGGGGTGGTGCCGCCGCCCACGGTCATTGTCACCACCGGCCGGGTGTTGTCCACCAGCAGCGCGTGGTTGAGGACGGTGACGTTGTTGAACGAGTCATACACCTTCGCGACCATGGCGTGGGTGCCGTCGCTCCAGGTGGAGGTGTCGAAGGTCTTGTCGTAGGGCGGGGTGAGCACCGTGGCCAGCAGCTGGGTGCCTTCGAGGAACTCGACCTTGAGGATGCCCGAGGGGTCGGTGGCCGTGACGCTGAGCAGGGGCTGCTTGGGGGTGCCCAGGCGGGACAGCGTGGCCTGCGGCCCCGTCTTGTCGAAGGCGACGGTGACGGTCCGGGTGGCCACGTTGTTCCAGCCGTCCCAGGCCTTCAGCTGGATGACGTAGCTCGCGGTGGAGAGCGACGTGCCGGGGAACGTCTGCGTGAACTGCCAGTCCAGCAGCGAGTTCTTCAGCGAGGTGCCCAGCACGGAAAGCTGGGCGGGCCGCAGGGGCTCGCCGGGAATCTGCCCGGCGTCGGTGACGCTACCGGTGCACCGGATGTCGAGGGCCACCTGCTGGCAGGACAGCGTCGTCCGCGGAGGGTCCTCGTCGGGCCGGCCGCCCACGGCGATGGCCGCGAAGGCGTAGGCCACCGCCTTGCGCTGCTGCTCTCCGGTCACGCTGTCCTCCTGGCGCGCCACCTCGAGGGCCAGCTCCCGGGTCTGGAGGTAGTCCGCGCCCATGGGCATGTTCGCCAGCGTCAGCGCCCAGATGCGCGCCGCGCGCACGGGACCGATGCCGGCGAAGCCCTCGGGAATTCGCGGGCAGTTCTTCTCCGTCCAGCTCCCCGAGGAGGGCATGGGCTCACAGCCGTACGCGAGCCGCAGGAACATCAGCGAGATGGGGCCGGAGGACTTGTGCTCGTCCTGCCTGCCGATGCCGTCGTACCACTCGTTGTAGGTGGGGATGAGGAGGTTGCGGGAGACCTGCCCGACCTGCTCGCCAAGGGTGTAGTTGGAGGTCTGGGGCACCATCTGGTCGATGTAGCTGGGCTGGCGTCCGCCCCTGATGGCATCCCGGGTGAGCTCGGTGAGGAATCCGATGATGTCCCCCGTGCCCTCGCTGATGCCGTTCAGCTCGGTATTGCTGAGGTCCGAGGCCATCCCGTCCGAAGAGAGCTCCGACCAGAAGAAGTCATGCCCGAGCTCGTGGGCGATGATGTCGGTCGCCGTCAGGGGGACGCGGTACGGCTTCATGGGGAAGGTGATGAGCCAAGTATAGCCCACCAGGAGCTGCGGCTTGGTGGGACTGGGGGAGTAGTACGCGTTGGCGTCGGGGAGGTGGAGCCGGACGGGCATGGGCCTGCCGCGCCCGTTGGGCCCGTCGCGCTTGAGGATGGTGTTGAAGAAGGTCCACGTCATGTTCACGGCGTAGAACGCGTCCACCGCCGCGGTCTCCCCGTTCACGCTGTCCGGTTCGTTGCTGGTGGTGAACACCTTCCCGTCGCCGAACCTCGGGGTGTAGCTGAAGTAGATGTCGGAGTCGGACGAGGTGCTCTTGAAGATGTTCCCGTGCGTGTCCCGGAGCTCGTACAGCTGCTCGCTCGAGTCGTAGAAGGTGAGGAACGAATGGGTCCCGGAGTTGAGGCCGTACCCGGTGACGGTCCGGAAATCGCCCGCATCGAACCGGAGCGGGGTCAGCTTCAGCACCTGCCCCGACAGGGCGTCCACGTCAGCAATCCACGGCGTCTCGACTGGGAGGTCCGGGTCACGCGTGGACAGCTCCAGCCGGTAGACGAGCGTGAAGCCCGTCACCACCCGCTCGTAGTGCGCGGCATTGGGGAGCGCGACGGTCGCGGGTGGGGCATCCGCCCTGCGTCGGCGCTCCTCCTGGGGCAGCAGCACGAGCTGGGCGCCGGTCAGTTGCGCGGAAGCGTCCGCCAGCCGCTCCAGGGCGGCCTGTACCGCCTGCTCCTGCGTCACCCGGGGCTTCGTCTCGGCGCGCACGCCGGGCGCCAGCCGGGCGTTGGTGAAGTGCGTCTGGCCCTGCGCCGTCTTCGCCTCCAGGCCCCAGACGGGCACGCCCCGCAGTTGCAGTTGATGGCGCAGCCCCGTCCCCCCGGGCTTCTCCACCAGCGTCGCCTCGCGCAGGTCGAAGCCGCGCTCCACGGCCAGTTGCTCCGCGCGGGCCCGGGGCGTTGATTCCAGTGGCTCCTGTGAGTCCCCCTGAGTGGGCTCGCACCCCACCGCCAGGCACACGAGTGCCGTCCACATCCAGAGAATGCTTCGCATTTGAACTTCCCCCTCTATTCCGGCCCGCACCTTGCCGTGCGAGCAGGCCCCGCATTGTCGTGGGGAGGGAGAAAAAGTTCCCTGCCGCGCCGCGTCTGGCGCCTACACGCGCCGCGCCCACGGGTCGTCGCCCAGCAGGGTCGGCAGGAAGGACAGCCAGGCGCGGGTGGCGCGCAGCAATTCCTCCACGGAGACGGCGGCGGCGCGCAGCAGCAGGCCGTCGGTGCCGAGCGGACTGACGGAGGGAATCAGCGCCGCGCGGGAGGACACGGGCAGCGCGGCGAGCTGGGTGGAGAGCGACTCGCGGGCGGAGGCCAGCGCCGGGCCCAGGAGGAGCACGGAGGCCAGCGCGTTGAAGCGGCCCAGGCGCTCGGGCAGGGGCCCGTGTGCCGGGTCCAGCAGCCAGCGCTCGTCCACGCGGGCGCGGCCGTCCACGCGGACTCGCAGTGTGGATGTGTAGTGCGTGAAGGCCCAGCGCTCGCCGCTGGCGTCACGGCCGGAGGTGACGAGGTCCACGAAGACGAGCGAGGCGCTGGAGTGCAGGTGCAGGTCGAACGCCTGCGCATACCGCGCGCCGGTGAAGCACACCGTGGGGTCCGGCACCACGGCGAGCAGCGCACCTTCCTCCACGCGGGCGGTGAGCTCGCTGCGGCAGCCGTTGGGAGAGCGGTAGACGCGGTTGGCGCCCTGGGTGGACACGAGCGCGGAGGCGCCCGGTGCCACGTCCACCTCCAACGAGACATGGTCCCCGTCCACCAGCCCGCCGCCCAGCGAGCTGGTGTACGCCCACGCGGCATGGCCGTGGTTGCGCGGGGTGAGCAGCCGCAGCGGACTGTGGGCGAGCGCGGTGCGCACCACGGTGCGCGGCCCCGCGCGCTCGAAGGCGAGCCGCGCGAAGCCGGCGCGTCCGGTGCGGGAGGGCGCTTCCGTGGAAGTGGGGGCATCCATGGGGCGAGCCTGCGGCACGCACGGCCGGCACACAACGCCTGTCATGGCTTCATCGCGGTGTGGAAGCCCGCCTTCGCGCGTCACGCGGGGGCAGAGATGCCCTTCAGGTAGTCCTTGAAGATGGCTTCGTCGATGGACCACTCACCCTTGCCCGGGTTTTCCTGCACGAACTGCCCGAAGGTCGTATCCGGTTCCATGGGGCCCCAGGGGTTGGAGAAGTAGACCCTGCCGTTCTCGAAGCGGGAGATGCTCATCACGTGGCCCATGCCTCCGGGCTCGGGGGAGGCGCGAAGGTGGGCCAGGTACGGAGGGTTGGGATTCTCGCCCAGCCTGCCCATGCGAGCACGCACCACGGCGATGTTGGTATCGGACGTGACGAAGCGATAGGGCCGCCCGTAGAGCTGGCTCGCCAGCTCCGCCGTCTCCTTGGGCGCGAGTCCCTGCTGCCACTCGCCCTGGCTGTCCCGCCATCGGTCGGCGCGCGCGTCGTACGTGTTCTCGCCGGTCGCACGCTGGAGGGTGGAGCTCTGGAAGATGCCCTCGGACGGCGTGCGCAGGTCCTCTTCGTAGGGGAGCCGCCGCGTCCGGTAGATGTTGGCGCGCTGCTGCTGGGGCGTCAGGCCGGAGGGCGGCTGCTGGAACTTGGCGCGGTCGAACAGCGACTGCTCCAGCTTCAGCTCCGCGCCCCCGCGCATCTTCACCGTGCCCGAGGTGGAGGTCAGCCCCTTCATCAGGCGCACGTATTCCGACGGGTCTCTCGCCGCCAGCTCCCGCTGGAGCGTGGCGACCTGGCAGCTGTTCACCTGGCCCTGATGGATTCGCTGGGGCGCGGCCACGTCGCCGAGGACGGACTCCAGCAGCTCCCCCCGGCCGATGTTCGCCTTCGCCAGGCTGGGGTGCTGGGCCTGGGTGGCCAGGTCCGTGAGGTTGTCCACCAGCGCCCTGCCCTGGCTGTCCGGAGTGGTCAGCCGGTTCGCGTCCCTCGCCAGCAGCTTGAGGTCCCGGAGCCCGCGCGGAGTCGTCTCCGCGATGACCTTGCACAGTCCTTCCCGCTGGGACGGCGAGAGCCTGGACCAGGAGGGCTGCGACATGATGTCGTGGATGGCGTCCGCGGCCACCGGCTCCCGGGCGAGCCTCGCCTTCACGGCGGCCTGTGCCTCGGGGGAGAGGCCCTCGAGCTGCTTGTCGAGCTTCGCGCGCGCCTGCGCGGTGCGAGCCGCGGGCCCGGCTCGGGTGGGGCCGCTCGCGTCGGTGCTGTTCGACACGGAGGGTGGGTTGCTGCCTTCCGACGCCGCCTTCCTTCTGGCAGGCATGCCGTCGGCTTGAAGCGCTTCAGGCGCTCCATCCCTGCTCCCATCCGCCCGGCTCGTGGCCTCGCTGCCCGACCTCCGGGCTCCCTTTGCCAGGTGGAGACCGCCCGCGAGGCCCGCCCCGGTGAGGCCACCGGCCACCGCGCCGATGGTGCCATCCACCACCGCGCGGGTGGCGATGTCTCCCAGGGCATTCATCACGCCGTTGTCCCAGGTCTCGCTGCGCGTGGCCGCGTCCATCACCCCGCCGGCCGCGCCTCCCGCCGCGCCCTCCTTCACCCCTTCCTTCGCGGCCTGCTTGATGCTGCTGCCCGCCGTCTGCTTCGCGGCGGTGGTGCCCGCCTCCTTCGCGGCGGTGGTGCCTGCTTCCTTCGCGGCGGTGGTGCCTGCTTCCTTCGCGGCGGTGGTGCCTGCTTCCTTCGCGGCGGTGGTGCCCGCCTCCTTCGCCACGGTGGTGGCTCCCGTCCGGGCTCCCGTCGCGGCCCCCTCCTTCGCCAGGGTGGTGCCACCCGCGCGTGCTCCGGACGTCAGCGCGCTCGCACCTCGGCCCACGGGGATGACGGCCGTCGCGCCCTCCGCCGCGCCAATCAGCGCCTGCCGCCCCAGGTCCTGCGCTCCGGCCGCGCCACCCTGGAAGGCCGCGTACGTCGCCGCCCGCGTGCCCGCGCCCAGCGCCGCGTACCCCGCGAGCGCCAGCGGCGCCGCCGCGCCTCCGGTGGCAATCACCGCCGCGCCCGTGACGACGATGACCGCTGCCGTCGCCGCGCCCTCCGCCAGCGAGTCCTTGCTCGCCTGAAGCGCCTTCACGTCCTCCGTCGCATACCCGGTGAGCGCAGTGGCCCGCTCCGTGTCACCCGTCGCAATCGCCGTGTCCGCCCGCTCCAGGTTGCGGTCCAGCCGGTCGTTGTCCGACTCGCCCTTGATGGCCCGCTGCGTGTTGTCGAGCACCCACGTGCCGAAGCCCTTCTCGTTCGCCTGCTGCTCGCGAAGCCGCCGTACGCGCTCCGCGTTGGCATTCGGGTCGTTCGCGTCGACCGCGCCCAGGTCATACATCTGCTCGAGCAGCTCGAGCTGCTCGCGGCCATCCAGCTCGGAGTCCAGCTCCTTGCGCAGGTCCTTGCCGTACTTCTCCTTGTACGCCGCGGTGATGGTGTCCAGCTCGGCCTTGGACTTGCCCTGCAGCTCGTTCCGCAGCGCGTCCTCGTCCGTGCCCGCGCCGTCCATGGCCAGGTGGAGTCGCTCGGCGGAGGCCTCCGCCTGTGCCTTCGTGTCGCCTTCCTTCGGCGGGTTGAGCAGCCGCAGTGTCACCTCCGCGTCCGCGCCGCCCCACTTGCGCACCTCGCTCTCCAACGATTTGCCCGTCTGCTTCTGGTACTCGGCCTTGATGGCGTCCAGCTGCTCGGGCGTCTTGCCCTCCAGCACGCCGCGCACGGCCTTCTCGTCCGCGCCGAAGACGCCATCCATGGAGTCGCGAAGGCGCGCGGTGTCCGCCTGGGCGCTGTTGCCCTGGAGCAGGCCCATGGCCCGGTCGTACTCCTCCTTCGACAGGTCGCCCTTCAGGTCCTTCAGCAGGGCCTGGTCCTGGAGCAGGATGGCGCGCTGCTCGGGCGTGGCCTTCTCCAGTCGCTGGAAGATGCGGTCCTCGTCGGTGCCCAGGCCGCTGATGTCCTCGCGCAGGCCGTCCTTGATGGCCTGGGCCTCCAGCTTCGCGGCCTCCTCGGGCGTCTTCGCCTGGCTGACGCCGAGCAGGTTGCGCGCCCGCGCCATCTCGTCCTTGTCGAGCTCCTTCTCAAGCTTCGACAGCATGAAGTCCTCGGGCGACTGGCCCGCCGGAGCGCCGCCCTTCAGCTCCGCGTACTTCTCGGCGATGGCGTGCCGCTCCTCGGGGGACTTCTTCTCCAGCGTCTTGAGGATTTCCTCCGACGAGCCGAACGTCCCGTCCAGCTCCGCCTGGATGGCCACCGCGTCGCTCTTCGCGCCGTCACCTTTGAGCAGGGCCTCCGCCTTCTTGAGGTCGGCGCCGCTCATCTCCTTGCGGATGAGCTTGTCCAGGTCCTTCCCGTACTGGTCCTTGTACGTCTTGCGGAGCGTTTCAATCTGCTCGGGCGTCTTGCCCGCCAGCGTCTTGTGGACTTTCTCCTCGTCGGTGCCCCAGCCGGTGACGCCTCCCTCCATCGCGTCGTGAAGAGCGGCGGCGTCCTTCGTGGCCTGCTCCTGGGTGTACGACGGCTTCTGCTCGGCGGGAGGCGGCGCGGCATCCGCCACCATCATTCGCTGCAGCTCGGGGGACACCTTCTCCTTCACCAGCGCGTCCGCGCGAGCGGGGCTCCCGGGAGGCGTGTCGAAGATGCGCTTCGCCGCGCCGGCCTTCAGCGTGCCCACCGGCTGATAGTGGGGCTGGTCCTTCAGGTACGCGTCCATCGACGCGTAGCTCTTGCGCGAGGCCGGGTCGAAGACGCCGTTGCCCTGGCGGATGACGACGTGGCCCGACTCACCCTCCACGCCCGGGCGGCTGTCCTTCAGGAAGACCATCTCCGAGCGTGCGCGAATCTCCGGCGACGCCAGGTCCAGCCAGTCCGCCGCCTGGTCCAGGCAGTTGGCCCGGCCGTCGCGCACGTCCTCGGTGAGCAGCGAGCTGGCCGGCGGCGTGGGGTCCGCGGAGAGCTCGGGCCCCTTCGGCTTCACCCCGGCCTGGAACCCGGAGCGCGACGGCTGGGGCTGTTGCCCCTTCGTCGCCTGCTCGGCCAGCTTCGCCTGGGCCTCCGCGGCCCGGCGGGCGGCCTCGGCGGCCTGTCGTGCGGCAGCCTCGGCCGCCTCTCGCGCGCGGCGCTGGATTTCTGCGGCGGCGGTGAACGAGTTCGGGTTGATGGAGGTCATGGCGAATCCTCGGGGACATGCAAAACAATGACGTCGGGGGGCTCCACACATGAGGAGCCACCGTCCGTATCGCCGTCCCAGAAATCTTCGCGTCCCCCTGTCACCTCCGTCGCGCAACCGTCGGGCGGGGCCCTCCGGGAATCCTGGTACGCTTGCCACGGTATGACGGAGTGCCCGGCCGAGACGACGTTGAGCGACCTGCTGGCGGGGTTGCTGCCACCCGAGCAGCGGGCCGGAGTCCTCTCGCACCTCGAGGGTTGCACCGACTGTCAGCGGGCCCTGGCCGCGGCGGGGGATGACCCCATCTTCTCGAAGGCGGATCCGGACGTGTCCGCCGCGCCGCTGGAGCGCGGCGCCACGCTGTCGCGGTACGTGGTGCTGGAGCGCATCGGCGCCGGGGCCATGGGCGTGGTGTACGCGGCCTATGACCCGGAGCTGGACCGCCAGGTGGCCCTCAAGGTGCTGCGCCCCGAGGGACGTCAGGTGGAGGAGTTGCGGCTGAGGCTGGTGCTGGAGGCCCAGGCGCTGGCCCGCCTCTCCCACGCCAATGTCGTCTCCGTGTTCGACGTGGGCACCCATGGCGACTGCGTCTTCCTGGCCATGGAGCTGGTGGACGGCGTCACGCTCGCGGAGTGGTTGAAGCAGCCGCGCTCCTGGAAGGAGGTGCTGCGCATCTTCAGCGAGGCCGGACGCGGGCTGGCGGCGGCGCACGCGGCGGGCCTCGTGCACCGCGACTTCAAGCCCGCCAACGTCCTCGTCGGGCGGGACGGCCGGGTGCGGGTGACGGACTTCGGCATGGCGCGTCCACTCAACCGGGGACAGGGGGCCGCCCCCGGGTCGGAGCCCGGCCCTGCCGCGTCCACGGCCAGTCCCCTCACGCGGACGGGCGCCCTGCTGGGCACGCCCGCGTACATGGCCCCGGAGTTGCTCGGCGGCCGGCGGGCAGACGCGCTGTCGGACCAGTTCAGCTTCTGCGTCGCCTTGCATGAGGCCCTCTACGGCGTGCGCCCCTTCGAGGGCGGCAGCCTGGAGGAGGTGGCCCGCGCCGCGCTGGAGGGCCGCGTGCGCCCGGCGAGCCCTGGCGCGAAGGTGCCCGCCTGGGTGCGGCGCGCGGTGCTGCGCGGACTGCTGCCGCGTCCCGAGGAGCGCCACCCGTCCATGGAGCCGCTGCTGGCGGCGCTCGCTCCGCCGCCGCGGCGTGTATGGACCCGGGTGGCGGCGCTGGCCGGTGCGGCCTGCCTTCTGGGCGCTGGCGTGGCGTACTCGGTGGCGCACCGGACCGAGACGCGCTGCGCGCAGGAAACGGAGAAGCTCGAGGGCGCGTGGGGGAGCGCGCGGCGGGAGCAGGCACGCGCGGCCTTCCTCGCCACGGGCGTGCCGGCCGCGGCCGAGGTCTGGGAGAAGGTGGCCGGGATGCTGGACGCACACGCCTCGCAGTGGCGCGAGCTGCGCACCGAGGCCTGTGTCATGTCCCACGAGCAGCCCGCGAGCAACGCGTGGCAGATGGCTGCCTGTCTCGATGCCCGGCTGTGGCAGCTCGCCGCCGTCACCGACGTGCTGAAGAAGGCGGACACGCAGACGGTGCGCAACGCGGGGCAGCTCACCGCGTCGCTCGAGGGGCTGGGAGGGTGCCGGGATGCTCCGGAGCTGTCCACCCGTCCGCAGCCGCCGGACGCGCTCCGTCCTCGCGTGGACGTAATCCGGCGCAGGCTGGCGGACGTCGAGGCCTTGCGCGTCGCGGGGCGGTACGGCGAGGGGCTCGGGCTCACGTCCACCCTCCTCGGGGACCTCCAGGGCCTGGATTACAAGCCGCTCGAAGCAGAGGTGCTGCTCGCCCATGGCGAGCTCCAGGAGTTGAGCGGCAAGCCGAAGGAGGCGCAGGACACCCTCTACAAGGCCGTCTTCGCCGCCGAGGCCGGGCGCGACGACGAGACGGCGGCGCGCGCGTGGAACTCGCTCATCTTTGTGGTGGGCGTGGACCTCGCGCGCGCCGCGGACGTGGAGCGCATCGTCCAGCACGCCCAGGCCGCGGTGGACCGCCTGGGGCGCGAGCGCTTCCCGGGCATCGCCGCGGACCTGCATCATCGGCTGACCCTGGTGCTGATGGGGCAGGGGAAGTACGTCGAGGCGGAGGTGGAAATCACGCGGGGGTTGGAGCTGGCGCGCAGGGCCTACGCCCCGGACAGCCTGCGCATGGCCCGGTTCCTCTCCGGGCTCGGCAGTGCCCGTTACCATGTGGGGAAGTACCCGGAGGCGCTGGAGCTGCAGCTTCAGGCGCTCGCGCTGTACGAGCACCACCTGGGGAAGGACCACCAGATGCTCGCCACCTGCCTCAACGGCCTCTCCAACATCTATGCGGCCCTGGGCAAGGCGGACGAGTCCATCGCCACCCAGCGGCGGGCCATCGCCGTCCACGAGGCCTCCGGGGCGCCGGAGCAGGCACGCTCGGCCCTGCTCGCCAACCTGGGCCTGCGACTGCGGATCCTGGGCCAGACTGAAGAGGCAACGGCGCTCCTGCGGCGGGCGCTCGACCTCGCCAGGCAGAAACATGGCCTGGACCACCCCCAGACGGCCGTGGCGCTGTCGAACCTGGGGCGGCTCGTCAGCGACGCGGACCACATCGAGGAAGCCCTCGGGCTCTACCGCGAGTCCCTGGCCTGCTTCGAGCGCGCCCTGGGGCCGGACTCGCCGCGCATCGCGACGGTGCTGCTCCACCGCTCCAATACCTACGTCCGGGTGGGGCGCTTCGAGGACGCGCGACGCGACCTCCTCCGGTTGCAGGCCCTCGTGGAGAAGGGCCAGGGCGCCGACAGCGACCTGGGGGGGACGGTGCTCGTGCAGCTGGCGTCGGTGGACATGCGTACGGGCGCGCCACGACAGGCGCTCGCGCGCTGCCAGCGCGCCCTGACGATGCACGAGCGCGCCGGGGGCGCGGACTCCCTGGACGTCGCCAGGGACGGGGGCTGCATGGGCGAGGCCTGGCTCCTGCTGGGCGAGCCCGAGAAGGCCCTGTCGCTCGTCGAGCGCGCCCGCGTGCGCCTGGGCACCTCCTCCTTCGAGGGCATGGACACGGCCTGGTTCACCTTCGTCCTGGCCAGGACGCTGTGGGCGCTGAAACCTCCGGACCGCGCCCGCGCGGCCGCCCTGGCCGAGGAGGCCCGGAGTCGCTTCAAGGCCCTGGGCCTCATGGCCCGCCCGGAGCTGGAGAAGGTCGTGGCCTGGCAGCGACGTGAGGGATTGCAATGAGTGACACCCCGGAACCCGACTCCCTCGCCGAATTGCTCCGCGCGTACGTCCCGCTGGAGCGCCGCGCGCAGGTGGCGGCCGTGGAGGGCCTGGACGCCCTGCTGAACGAGCACCTCGCGGCGGCCCGGGCCGCGTGGCCCACGGTGATGCTCCCGGTGGAGTCCTTCCTGCGCCACGTGGCCCGGCACCTGCCCGCCGAGGCGACGGCGGACGTGCTGCGCCAGTTGCACGGCGCGGACCTGTATCTCGCGTGCGCCTGCGCCGAGGGCAACCCGCAGGCCCTGCGTGCCTTCGACCAGCACGTCCTCCAGAAGGTGCCCCCGAAGCTGGGCGCCCTGCCGCGCGCCACCGTGGACGAGGTGCTCCAGGTGCTTCGCGCCCGGCTGCTGATGGGCCGTGGCGAGGCGCCTCCGAAAGTCGCGGACTACTCAGGCCGGGGCCCGCTCGTGGCCTGGGTGCGCATCACCGCTTCGCGCATCGCTGGCGAACTGGCGCACCGGGACGGGCGCGAGGAGCTCTTCGACGAGCCCCCGGAAGCCTTCGCGCGGATGCTTTCCACCGGGGACCCGGAGCACGAGATGGTGCGCAAGGACTCGCGCGAGCTGCTCGTCGAGGTGCTGCGCAAGGTGCTCGCGTCCCTCCCCGAGCGCGAGCGCGCGCTCCTGCGACTGCACCACCTCCACGGCTTCACCATGGACCGGCTCTCCGCGCTGTATGGCGAGTCGCGCTCCGGCCTGCAGCGCCAGGTGGCGCACGCGCGCGAGCGGTTGCTGAAACTCACCCGCGCGGAGCTGGCCGCGCGGATGCGGCTGGAGGGCTCGGAGCTGGAGAGCCTGCTGGGCCTGGTGCGCAGCCGGCTCGACTTGAGCCTCAACCGCCTGCTGGGCTGAGGGCCGGACGCGCTACTTCCGGGGCCACGCGTCCCTCATGGCCCCGGCCACCTCTTTGAGCGCGCCCGTGAAGGGCGAGCGCTTCCTCCAGATGAGGGCCAGCGTCCGCTTGGGGGCCGGGTCCGCGAAGGGGCGCACCCGCAGCTCCGAGCGCTTCACCTCGGTGGCCACCGCCAGCGACGGCAGCAGGGTGACGCCCGCGCCCGAGGCAATCATCTGCGTCAGCGTGGGAAGGCTCGTCGCGCGGAACTCCAATTCATGTGCGCGCGCCTTGGAGCACAGGGCGAGCGCCTGCTCCCGGAAGCAGTGCCCCTCGTCCAGGAGCAGCACGTCCTGTCCGCGGAGTTCCGATGGAGAGGCCTCGCCCTTCTTCTGGCCCAGCGGGTGGTCCTTCGGCGTCACGAGGAAGAACGGGTCCTCCGCGAGCACCGCTGACTCCACGTCACCCAGCCCGGTCTCCAGCGCGACGAGCGCGGCGTCCAGCCCGCCCCGCTCCAGCTCGCGTGTCAGTGCCTCCGTCTTGTCCTCCAGCCAGCGCACGGTGAGCCGGGGGAAGTGCTTGCGCAGCGCGGGCGTCACCGCCGGCAGCAGGTAGGGCGACACGGTGGGGATGATGCCCAGCCGCAGGGTGCCGCTGAGCGGGTCTCCCGCCCGCCGGGCCGCTTCGGTGAGGGCCTCCACGTCCACCAGCAGCCGCCTCGCACGCTCGGCCAGCTCCGTCCCCACGGCGGTCAACAACACGCGGCGCTGGTCTCTCTCGAACAGCTGCACCCCCAGCACGCCCTCGAGCTGGGCAATCTGGGCGCTCAGCGACGGCTGGGACACGTGGCAGCGTTCCGCCGCCTTCCGGAAGCTCAGCGAGTCCGCCACCGCGACCACGTACTGGAGCTGTCGCAGCGTGAAGGGGTGGGGCGCGAGGTTCATGGCCCCAGCCTGCTACGGCGAGTCCGGGCTGCCCTCTTCCTCGGGGACGAGCACCGTCTTGAGCTGGTCCAGCATCGCGGGCGACGCCTCGGTGAAGGCGAGGCCCACCTCGAAGCGGGCCACCGCGTCGACGGGGAGCTTCTTCGTCCATGCCACGCGCGCCACGCAGCTCAGCGTCGTGCCGTCCTTGAGGAACAGGTCCAGCTCCAGGGGGATTTTCGCGCTGAACTCCTCGTCGGAGTAGATGCGCACACCGCCGAGGCTGGCGTCCAGCACCTGCTGCCAGTCCACGCGCCTCAGCCGTGCCGGGCGTGCATACAGTGGCGCCGCGAGTCGGGGGAAGCGGCGGCGGTCTGACGGGGAGTTGGTCTCGCTCACGCTGTGCCTCATACGCCTTCTCCGGGGGGTGCCCGGCGCACCTCCCGGACAACCTGGACGAGCATAGGGGATTCCCACACCTGCAAGGAAATCCGCTGCAACGTTTCAGCCAGGCCACCCTGGGTCCGAGCTGACGACGGTGGCTCGAACCCGGGCCTGCCTGACTGCTCAGAGGGCGGCCTCGACGGCCTTCTCCAGCTCCGCGCGGGTGTGCCAGTCCACGGGGCGGCGCCCCGTCACCAGCTCCAGTGTCCCGTCGGCGAACGCCACGGAGGCGTGCTTGTCGGTGCGCAGCTGGATGCGCTTCACCTTCTCGCGCAGGGTGGAGCGGCCGAGGTCGTCCTTCACCAGCGCCTCCAGCACCTCGCGGGCGCGCTCCGCCAGGAAGCCGAGCGCCCGCAGCTCCTCCGCGCTGGTGGCGTCGACGCCGGACGCGAGGCCTAGGGTGACGGACGTCTCGGTGGCGGCGCGCACGCGGGCCTCCACGGCGGCGAGCTGGCGGCGGAGCTGGAGCAGCGAGGGGACGGGCACCGAGTCGCGCTTCAGCGCGCCGAAGGCGGGGACGTCGAGGATGGAGATGGACTCGATGGTTCCCACGGGGATGACGATGGCTCCTTCGTAGGGGGTGCCGCTCTCGGCGGGCACGTGGAGGAGCACGGCGCGGCCTTCGCGGCGGTCCTCCAGAATCTCCCGGACGAAGCCGGACGCGGCGCGCCCGCTGCGCAGGGAGAGGCCGATGCGCGGGAGCACCAGGGGGATGCCGGCCTGCTGGCGCCAGGTGATGCGGAGCACCGCCTGCAGCGTCGCGTCCAGGCCCTTCGCGTCCCAGTCGAGGAAGGCGCGCAGCGGGTCCTTCGCACTGTAGACGTTGGGCAGCTCGGGCGCGGCCTCCAGCGCCTTCTGGATGGCCTGCTGCCGGTCCTCCACCTCGTCCACGTTGGTGGCGGGCTCGTGGTCCAGCGTGAGCACGCCGTCCCGGAAGCTGGCCACGCTGGAGGCGGAGGAGTTGCCGGCGCTGTTGCGGATGACGACGCGCTTGAGCGAGCCCTGGAGCGACTCGCGCCCGAGGTCATCCTGGCTGATGGCGCGCAGTGCGCCGATGAGCGGGGCGAAGAAGACCTTGGGCCACGTCTCCTCGTAGAGGTGCTCGTAGCCCTCGACGGCGAGGCTCGTCCAGTCCACCTCCACCGGCACGTCGAAGCGGGCGGCGGCGTCGACGTCCTTCTTCAGCTTCGGGTAGTGCGTCTCCTCGAACTGCTTCGCGGCCTTGCGCTCGGCGATTCCCATGTGGCCTCCAGGGTGTGGACGGCCGGCAGTCTCGTCCAGGCGGCCGCACACCGACAACCCGGGGGATGGGCTATACCGCACGCCCTGATGACCCTCGTTCCGACGCTGTACGACTTCCAGGTCGCCCTGAGTCACGTCGACCGCTCGATTGACCAGCCCACGCTGGTCATCAAGCTCGCGCGCCACCCGTCGGAGACGATGCAGCGCGCGTGGCTGCGGGTGCTCGCGTTCTGCTGGCTGTGGGAGGAGCGGCTGGCCTTCGGCAAGGGCCTGGCCGAGCCCGACTCTCCGGACATCGAATGCCGCGACTACACGGGCCTCGTCACCCGCTGGGTGCGCGTGGGGAAGGCGGACCCGCTGAAGGTCCAGCGCGCCGTGGACCAGAACCCGCACGCGAAGGTCGCCGTGGTGTTCGAGTCCACCCAGCGCATGGAGGCCTTCCTCGCCGAGGCGCGAGAGGCGAAGGCGGCACGCGTCTCCAGGGCGGAGCTCGTCGCGGTGGATGCGGACCTGCTGCGCGAGCTCTCCCAGTTCGACTCGCGGCGCATCAAGCTGTCGGTGACCTTCGTCGGCGACCACGCCTATGTCGAGTGCGAGGGGCAGAGCTTCGACGGTCCGCTCACCCGCTCCACTCCGTGAAGCTCGAGCGCCACGTCGGAGGGCTCTCGCTCGCCCGGAAGGCCCACTACCTGCGCTCGCGCGGCTGGCGCGAGGAGGAGGGTGGCTGGTCCAGCGACATCTTCGGCCTGCACAAGACGGCGAGGGCTCTCCACCATCAGCTCACCGATGACCTGAGCCAGGCGCTCCGTCAGCGGGGCTGGCAGGTGCTCGGGTACTCCGAGCGGGGCTATGTGCAGCTCCGCGAGGGTGAGCGCGGCAGGCCGTGCTCCCTGCCCAAGGCGCTGCGCACCCAGGCCCGCCGCGAGAAGCGGCCCGTCGCGGAGCTGACCTATTCATTGTTCCTCGCGGCGCTGCTCGACGTGGAAGGCGGGTAGGGCGCGCGACGGAGCCGGGTGCCAGCTCCCCCCACATGGATGCAATCGGGTTGCGCAGGCAAAGGATTGAGCTGTGCGGGGGGCTTTGCGATGGTCTGCCCCATGAAGCGTTGCCTCCTGCCCTGTCTCGTCCTCGTTGCCTGCGCCACGCCGCCGAGCTCCGTGCCCACCGTGGAGCCCGTGGCCACCTCGTCGCCGCTTCCCCAGGAGGTTCGGCTGGCCGACCTGCGCCAGCTCACCTTCGGGGGAGAGAACGCGGAGGCCTACTGGTCCTTCGACGGCACGCAGCTCTCCCTCCAGGCCCGGCACGAGGGGATGGGGTGTGACCGCATCTACCGCATGGCCATCGACCCGGCGGGCGCGAAGCCCACGGTGACACCGGTGTCGAGCGGGCAGGGCGCGACGACGTGCTCGCACTTCCTGCCGGGAGACCAGGAGCTCATCTACGCCTCCACGCACCTGGGCGGCGAGGCGTGCCCGCCGCGCCCGGACCACTCCATGGGCTACGTCTGGGCGCTCTACGACACCTACGACATCTTCAAGACGCGCGCGGACGGCACGGGCGAGCTGGCCCGGCTGACGGAGACGAAGGGCTACGACGCGGAGGGCACCGTCTGCGCGAAGGACGGCTCCATCATCTTCACCTCCGTGCGGGATGGAGACCTGGAGCTGTACCGCATGGACCGGGACGGGAAGAACGTCCGGCGGCTCACGAATACGCCCGGCTATGACGGTGGCGCGTTCTTCAACGCGGACTGCACGAAGATTGTCTGGCGCGCCTCGCGCCCGCACGCGGGCAAGGAACTGGAGGACTACCAGGGTCTGCTGGCCCGGGGGCTGGTGCGGCCCACGAAGCTGGAGCTGTACGTGGCCAACGCGGACGGCTCGGAAGCGAAGCAGATTACGTGGCTCAACGCCGCCTCCTTCGCGCCGTTCTTCCACCCCAACGGGCGGCGCATCCTCTTCTCGTCCAACTACGGCGACCCGAAGGGCCGCGAGTTCGACATCTGGGCGGTGGACGTCGACGGCTCCAACCTGGAGCGCATCACCCACGCCCCCGGCTTCGACGGCTTCCCCATGTTCTCCCCCGACGGGAAGTGGCTGGCGTTCTCCAGCAACCGCGCCACCGCGCCCGGGAAGAGCGACACCAACCTCTTCCTCGCGCGCTGGGTGGACGACGCGAAGCCCGTCACCGAGGCGACGGCCACGGACCGCATCAAGCAGGACGTCACCTTCCTCGCGGCCCCGGAGCGTGAGGGGCGCGGCATCGGCACCACCGGACTGGAGGCGGCGGGCCAGCACATCGAGCAGCGTTTCCAGTCGCTCGGCCTTTCGCCCGCGGGGGACGGCGGCACGTTCCGCCAGGTGTTCCCGGTGACGACGGCGGTGAAGCCGGGTGCGGGCACACAGGTGACGCTCGGCGGGACGCAGGTGCCGGCGGACGCGTACACGGTGCTCGGGTTCTCCGCGCAGGGCGTGGCGCAGGGGCCGCTGGTGTTCGCCGGCTACGGCATCGTCGAGCCGTCGCTGAAGGTGGACGACTACGCGAAGCAGTCGGTGAAGGGGAAGCTCGTGGTGGTGCGGCGCTTCGTGCCGGACACGGCCACGTTCTCCGACACCGACAAGCAGCGGCGCTTCGGGGACCTGCGCTACAAGGCGTGGGTCGCCGCGCAGCGAGGCGCGAAGGCGCTCCTCGTCGTCGACTGGCCCGAGGCCCCCACGCCGCCCCAGAAGGACTGGCAGTTGCCGTCCGAGGCGTCGCTGCCCGGCCTGTCGCCCGAGGGCCACGGTGACGCTGGCATCCCCGTGGTGGTGGTGAAGCGCGCGGCCCTGGCGCCGCTGATGGACGCGCTGACGCGGGGCAAGCGCGTCGAGGCCCGCGTCGAGACGCGGCTCGACTTCGAGAAGCGCGACGCCTTCAACGTCGTGGGCCTGCTGTCGGCGGGAGAGGGGAAGCTGCCCGGCGCCATCGTGATTGGCGCGCACTACGACCACCTGGGCCTGGGCGGACGCTTCTCGCTCGCGCCGGACCGGCACGAGCCGCATGGTGGAGCGGACGACAACGCCTCTGGCGTCGCGGGCCTGCTCGAAATCGCGCGCACCCTCGCGGAGCAGCGCACGAAGCTCCAGCGCGACGTGTTCTTCGTGGCCTTCTCCGGCGAGGAGACGGGCGTGCTCGGGTCCACGTACTTCACGCGGCAGCGCGGCGACGCGGGGATGAAGGACATCGCGGCCATGCTCAACCTGGACATGGTGGGCCGGCTGCGCTCGGGCGGGCTGACGGTGCTGGGAGCCGAGTCGGCCGGGGAGTGGGGGCCGCTCATCTCCGCCGCCTGTGAGCAGGCCCGCGTGCCCTGCTCGCCCAGTGGCGACGGCTATGGCCCGAGCGACCACTCGCCGTTCTACGCGGCCGGCGTCCCGGTGCTGCACTTCTTCACGGGGGCGCACTCGGACTACCACAAGCCCTCGGACACGGTGGACACCCTCAACGTCGCGGGCACGGAGCGGGTGGCTCGCATCGTCTCCACCGTGGCGCTGTCGCTGGACGGGAAGACGGCGCTCACCTACCGGAAGGTGCCGTCCCCGGCGCCGCGGGGAGACATGCGCAGCTTCAACGCCTCGCTCGGCACCGTGCCGGACTACGCGGGCCCGCCGGAGGGGCAGAAGGGCATGTTGCTCGCGGGCGTGCGGGCCGGGGGCGCGGCGGACCAGGCGGGCATGAAGCGGGGCGACATCCTCGTGCGGCTCGGCAAGAGCGTGATTGGTGGCGTGGAGGATTTGATGTTCGTGCTCAACACCTCCAAGCCCGGCGAGACGGTGCGGGCCGTGGTCCTCCGCGACGGGAAGGAAGTGCCGCTGGAGGTGACGTTCCAGGAGAGCAAGCGGCCTCGCTGAGGGAGGCGCCATGCCGCGCAGGACGAAGCTCGCGCCGCGGAAGACGCCCACCCAGGAGCGCTCCCGCGCCACGGTGGACGCGCTGGTGCAGGCGACCGCGGACCTCCTGGTGCGCGACGGCTACGAGAAGCTGACCACCAATCGCGTGGCCGAGCGCGCCGGGGTCAACATCGCGTCGCTGTACCAGTTCTTCCCCGGCAAGGAGGCGCTCGTGGCGGAGGTGCGCCGCCGCCACGTGGACGCGCAGCAGGTGGCCATGCGAGAGGCCATGACGGAGCTGCGAGGGGAGGGGCTGGAGGCGACGGTACGCGCGCTCGTCTCCATGGGCGTCGCGGCGCACGCGGTGAACCCGAAGCTCCACCATGCGCTCACGGAGGAGCTGCCGGCCCGCGTCTCGCGAGTGGGTCAGCCGGAGGAGGACCCCGTGCTCGCCGAGGCGCGCAAGCTGTTCGAGCGCCTCGCCGTGGGCGTCGAGGACCTGGAGCGGGCCCTGTGGATGGTGGACACCGTCTCGCATGCCGTCATCCACCGGGGCGTCATCGAGCGTCCCCAGGACCTCGCGAGCGGAGCGCTCACCGAGGAGCTCGTCACCCTGCTGCTGCGCTACCTACGGCGCCGGTGAGGGCGCCTGGTTTGCGCGCCGCCACTTTACCTCGCCCACGGCCGCCGTGCCGCCGCTCGTGGGGACGGGGACGGTGTACGTCAGCTCGTCGCCGGTGAGCGTGAAGCCGCGCCGCTGCTCGGTGCCCTCCCAGTTCGGGAACGAGGCGTGGTCGATGTGGAAGGTGAGGGTGCCTTCCGCGCCATCCACCGTGTACCGGCCGAAGTGCGAGTTGCTCCCCTGCACCGTGGCCTTGTACTCGTCCGGCGTGCCCTGGCTCTTGTCATTGGACGCGAAGCGGGCGCGGCCCGTGCGGAGGATGTGGAGGGAGTAGCGGCCCTGGCCGTCGAACATCAGCAGGCCCTGGGGCTGGGGGCCGTAGAGCTGCACGCGCCGGCCGTCGGGATACACGTTGTCGCAGAGCACGAGCGTCCACGTCCCCGCGAGCTCCTTCGTGGACACCTTCTCACGAGGGGCGGCGGCCAGGAGCAGCAGGGACACGGCGGCGAGGGTGAGGCTTCGGGACAGGTGCATGAGGTTCCTCACATGAGCGGCCCGCCGCCGTCCATGGCGCGGACGGTGTCGGTGGAGTTTGTAACCGTATTGACTGGTTACGTGGTGTGGATATGGGCTGGAATCTGTAACCTGTCAATCCGGTTTCATGATTTGCTGGTGACGCACATGGCACGCTCGAAACGTCCCACCCCGGAGCCGCACGTGGCGCCAACAGGCGAGCTGCGGGAAGGGTTCAAGTTCCGCTCCGGCCGGCTGGCCCTGGACCTGCCGGCGTCGCTGGCCGCGCGGCTCAAGGCCGAGCCGCGGGACTTGCTGGAGACTCCGCGGGACCTGGGCCGCTGGCTCGTGGCCGCTGGGCTGGCGGCGAAGGACCCGAGGCCCTCGGACGAGGAGTTGCATCAGGCGCGTGAGCTGCGCGAGGCCCTCTACCGGCTGGCGCGGGCGTGCGTGCGCGGAGAGGACTTCGACTCGAAGGACCGGGCGCTGGTGAACCGGTGGGCGGCGGAGCCTCCCCCGGCGCCGCAGCTGGGTCCCGAGGGGCTCACCTGGACGAGCGGTGGCGTGCGCTCCCTGCTGGCGGCGGTGGCGCGGGACGGTGTGGAGCTGCTGGGTGGCCCGCTCGCGGAGCGCATCCGCAACTGTGAAGGGGAGGGCTGCGCGCTGCTCTTCGTGGACACCTCGCGCTCCGGCCAGCGGCGCTGGTGCTCCATGTCCGGCTGCGGCAACAAGGCGAAGGTGGAGGAGTTCCGCCGCCGGCAGCGGGAGGACGGCCGCTAACGGTGGACCGCGCTCAGCCGCCCGGGGATGTGCGCCACCAGCACGTCGATGGCGGTGCGCACCTTCGAGGGCAGGTGCTTGTTCTGCGGCCAGACGGCGAAGATTTCATTGCCGTAGCGGGGCATGTCTCGGAGCACCAGGGTGAGCTGCTTCTTGCGCAGGCGCTCTCCGACGAGCCAGCACGGCAGCCACGCCAGCCCGGCGCCCTGCACGGCGGCGTCGGCGATGGTCTCCACGTCGTCGAGGCGCAGGCGGGACGGCACGGCCACCTGTCTCATGCCACCCTGGCCGTCCGGGAAGCACCACTGCTTGGAGACGCCGTTGCGGCCGTAGACGACGGCCTCGTGCCGCTCCAACTCGTCCAGCGTCCGGGGGCTGCCGTGCTTCGCGAGGTACGCCGGTGAGGCGCACACCACCATCTCCTGCACTCCCAGCCGGCGCGCCGTCAGGTTGGCGGTGTCGGCGAGCGGCGCGACGCGGACGGCCATGTCGTAGCCCTCCTCGATGAGGTCCACCACGCGGTCGCTGAAGGAGATTTCCACCTCCAGTCCCGGGTGCTCGCGAGTCAGCTCCCACAGCAGCGGCGCCGCGCAGTGCCGGCCGAACAGCACGGGCATGCTCACGCGCAGGCGGCCGGTGGGGGCACGGCGGCCGGAGTCCAGCGCGGCCTCGGCGGCTTCCAATTCCGCCAGCGCGCGCACGCAGCGTTCATAGAAGGCCTGTCCGTCGTCGGTGAGGCTCTGGCTGCGCGTGGTGCGCTGGAACAGGCGCGTGCCCAGCCGCTCTTCCAGCCGGGCAATGCTCTTGCCGATGGCCGAGCGCGACAGGCCCATGCGCTCGGCGGCGAGCGCGAAGCTGCCGGCCTCCGCGGCCTGGACGAAGGTGAGCACTCCGCTGAGTCGGTCCGTCATGGCGCTGCTCCGATTGGTGCCTCCCTGTCCGCAGTGAGTCAACGAAGTGTCGCCACTGAGGAAAGGGACGCGTCTCTATATCCGCCGTGCGGCCTTCACGCATGACGCGGGAGCAGACGATGAGCGGCACGATGAAGCAGTGGCGGTTGGAGCAGCCCGGCCGGCAGCACCTGAGGCTGGCGGACGTGGCGATTCCGAAGCCGGGCGCGGGCGAGGTGCTGGTTCGCGTCTCGGCCGTCTCCCTCAACTACCGCGAGAAGCTCCTGCTGGATGGCGGTGGCTACGCGGGCATGACGGAGCCCCTCGTCCCCACGTCCGACATGGCGGGCCAGGTCGTCGCCACCGGCGCGGGCGCGCGGCGCTTCCAGGAGGGCGCGCGAGTCATCGCCAACTTCCAGACGGACTGGGTGGACGGGCCGCCGCCCCGCCAGATGCGCAGCCTGGGCGCCTCCGCCCCCGGCGTGCTGGCCGAGTACGTGGCCATGCCGGAGGGTTGGCTGGTCGCCTCGCCCACGACGGTGGATGACGCGCAGGCGAGCACGCTGCCCTGTGCGGGGCTCACCGCGTGGACGGCGCTGACGGGCTCGGGCGCGCCGCTGCCAGGGCAGACGGTGGTAACGCAGGGCACGGGAGGTGTGTCCCTGTTCGCGGTGCAGCTCGCTTCGGCCATGGGGGCGAAGGTCATCGTGCTCTCAGGAGACGAGGGCAAGCTCGTCCGTGCGAAGGCGCTGGGCGCGGCGCATGGCCTGCACCGGCGTCACACGCCCGACTGGGATGCGGCGGTGCTGGAGCTCACCGGGGGCCAGGGGGCGGACCACATCCTGGAGTTGGTTGGGGGCGACAACCTCGGCCGCTCGGCGAAGGCGCTGGCGCCCGGTGGACGCATCTCCCTCATCGGCGTGTTCGAGGGCTTCGACGTGCGCTTCCCCACCGTGCCACTGATGCAACGGCATGGCATCATCCAGGGCATCTTCGTCGGCCACCGGCGCGGCCTGGAGGACCTGGTGCGCGCGGTGGACGCGCTCGCGCTCAAGCCGGTCATCGACACCGTGTATCCCCTCGCCGAGTTCCCCAAGGCGCTGGAGCACCTGGACCGTGGGCCCTTTGGCAAGCTCGTCGTCCGCGTCCGCTGACTGTTCCTCGCCGCGGTTCCATGGCGTGATGTCTCCCGAAGGGAGCACCGGGACATGGCGGCGAAGCAGGACTGGGGGCGAGACGCCCCGGTGAAAGAGGTATGGGCACGCGTGGAGGCGGCGGGGACGCCCGAGTGGCGGACGAAGCTGGCCCCGTGGTGGAAGGGCACCACCGAGCAGGTCGTCCTCATCCACGAGGGGGACCTCGAGGCCGACTCGCTCGTCGTTGGCCCCCAGCCGCTCGTCGTCACCGGCAGCGTCCGATTGAAGGGGTTGCTCGAGGATGGCCATGAGGCCGACCACACCCTCCTGGTGGTGCTGGGAGACCTGGAAGTGGAGAACGTGGCGACGTTCTCCGCCATGTTCATCGCGGGCAACGTCCGGATTCGGGGGATGCTCTTCGGTGACTCGCTCGGGGATGACGTCTTCTGTGTCGGCGGAGGGCTGAAGGCGCGCACCCTCGTCGAGGAACACCACCACCTTCACGTGTACGGCGCGCTCGACGTGGACGCCCTCGTGGGCAGCAAGCTCACCGCGACGGAGAAGCCCCGCAAGAAGCTGGAGCCGCACGAGGCGCTCCTGCCGGGCACCTTCACCGTGGAGGACGAGGACGAGGGCGACGTCACCGACTCGACGCTGGACCGGAAGGGGCTCCTCGCGAAGCTGCGCGCGGGGGCGCCCGTGCTGGCGGACACCCGGCTCGGCCCGGCGGAGAAGGCCATCGCCGCCGTGAAGGAGAAGGCGGCGCGGGGCGAGAAGGCGATGCGACTGGGGCTCGCCCAGAAGAAGCTGAAGACCATCCCCGAGGAGGTCTTTTCACTCACCGGGCTGGAGAGCCTCACGCTGGACACCAATGACATCGCGGAGATTTCCCCGCGCATCGGCGAGCTGCGGGCGCTGAAGAGCCTGAGCCTGGAGAGCCTGCCGCTGACGACGCTCCCAGTGGAGCTGTGCCGGCTCCCCGCGCTGAAGAAGCTGAGCCTGCGCTACTGCAACAACCTCACCCGGCTCCCGGACGCGTTCGGTGAGCTGGAGGCGCTGGAGGAGCTGTACCTGGACGCGATGGCGCTGGAGGGCTTCCCCGAGGTGCTGACGCGGCTGCCCCGGCTGAAGAAGCTCTGGTTCTGGCGCTTCTTCAAGACGACGCCGGGCCAGGTCCAGCTCCTGGTGGACGGGCTCGGGCGGATGCCGAAGCTGACACATGCCGGCTTCTTCCAGGGGGAGCTGTCCGCGCTGCCGGGGGGACTCGCGCCGCTCGCCCGGCTCAAGCAGTTCAAGCTGGGGCTGGACCGCGTCCCCGAGCCGGAGGTGAAGCGACTGGAAGCGGCGCTGCCACCCGGACGCCTGCACGTGGGGTACTGAGCCGTTGAGGGTGGGCATGGCCCGCCGGGTGCGGTACGAGCAGTGGCCATGACTCACTGGAAGCAAATCCAGAAGCTCAACGGCGGCGAGCCCATCTACAACAGCGAGCCGAAGTTCGACATGAAGGACGAGGTCTGGTTCCTCGTGGGCACCCGCGAGCTGCGGGTGTCGAGCGCCGGCGTCCTCCACAAGTTCGACAAGAAGGCGCACGAGGCCAAGGGGCCCATCACCGGGCGCTTCACGCTCTACAGGCTGCGAGAGAAGCTCTTTGTCGACGTGGAGGTGCGTGGTGAGCAGGCAGTGGTCCGCCGGGGCATCCTGAACGGCGCCGACGTGTCGACGCGCATCGCCCCCTCGGAGGTGGAGCCGTTGCTCGCGCGCTACCGGGCGTTCGGCTTCAAGGATGGCTTCCCGTGGAACGCGACGAAGACGCTCGCGACGCGGCGCGAGTACCACCGGCAGAAGCCGTTCGCCGCGTGGACGGTGGAGGTGCACGGCAACGTCCTCGTCGATAGTGCGCGGGATACTCCCGCTCCGAGCCATGAGGCAGCCATCGCGCTCGCGGAGAAGCGCATCCGCGCGAAGGAGAAGGCCGGGTTCAGGCTGTACCTCATCGAGCTGATGACCTCCGACCATCCCAATCCCGAGCCCAAGCCCCCGAAGGGCGCTCCCGCCCGGAACCCCCTGCCGAAGCGGGCGCCCGTCCCGAAGCCGAAGGACGCCTACGAGGCCGTGGACGCGGCCGTGGCGATGCTCGAGGACCTGCATGAGCGAATCCCGACCGCGCACTTCGTCACCGAGTGCCTGGACCTCGAGGCCGACCGCAAGCGCGTCGCCTCGGTCGAGGAGCATGCCGCCTTCTTCCTGCGCATGCACAAGGCGCGCGTCGGGCGGTGGGCGAAGGCGAAGCCCCGCAAGCCGAAGAAGAACGAGTCGAGCTGGGACTACTTCGCGAACGTGTACGGCTCCATCACCTGGATTCTCGACGGCGCGGCCGACGCGGGCCTCGAGATGTTCTACTGCGGCAACGTGACGGGGGGCGGGTGGAGCTGCCTGGAGATTGACAGCGACAGCGACTACTCGATGGACGACCAGGTGGAGGCCACGGGCAACGAGGAGCTCGAGAACCTCTTCGTGTTCCACGGCGGCTGGCACCAGGACCGCTCCTGGGCTTTCGACCAGCGCGTGAGCTCACCTGGCGGCGAGTACGCCGTCATCCCGTTCGGTGACAACCTCCAGGACCTGCCGAGGCCGGTGAAGCCCGAGCGCATCGTCCCGTTCGGGCTCTGGCTCTACAAGCGTGTCGTGGCGCTGACCCGCATCGCGGAGACGAACCTGCGCGAGCTGGGCTGAGGGACGCAATCGGAGGGCCTCTCGCTGGAGGAGGCCCTCCCCGGGCCGAACCGGGGCCCGGTGGGACTGCACGTGATGTTCCAGCGCCTGTGAGGCCGGGGTAGATTCCGCCGCACTTTCCTGGCAGCGGAGACTCGCATGCGAAGAATCCCTGGACTGACGTGGTTGAGCACGGCGCTGCTCATGGGCTGTGGAGGGGCGGGCGGGGCCCTGGTGGAGGATGAGCCGCTGCCCCAGGCGGTCTGCAACGTCACCGTCTCGGGCGCGGTGACGGGAACGCCCGCGTGCCAGGACGCGTCGCTCACCTACAGGGAGACGACTGACGACTTCAGCCTCACCCTGGATATGGGGACGGGCTCCAGGCCCCTGGTGCAGGTACGCCCGAACGCGAATGGCCGTCCCTTCGTGGGGGACTTCGTCGGCCCCACCTCCGAGGTGGACTGCGCCGTGACGGTCCGCGACGGCGGCAAGGCCTGGTATCCGTACTACGAGGACCCCGCTGCGGGCGTGCACCTGCGCGGGAGTTGCACGCTGACCTTCACGCAGGTGGAGGACTACATCGACAGCGGCACCGTGGTGTCGTACCGCTTCAAGGGCACCATGCAGGTCCACCTGCTGCCCCTGGAGTCCTCGGGCGCCACCGGCACCGTGGACGTGGTGGTGAACTTCACGTTGTGACGGGGGATTGACGGGCGCGCGAGGTGTCGTTACCTTGCGCGCATCCTCTCGACGTGGCGCCGCAGCGCCTCTCGCGTGAACTCCTCCACAGCTTGAGCTGAAGCCTCCCGGCGCCGCCTCCTCGTGGCAGCACGGCGTGAGCGGCTCGCGTCTTTCCCAATCCCAGCTCGCACGCTCGCGGGGCCATGAGGGCCTCGCCGGCTTCGTGCGTCCTTCCGTGTCCAGGAAGGTGCGCGGAGCTACTCCGGCCGCTCATCGCGGCCGGTCACCCGTCCCTCGGGGATTCAGCCACCTCGCGGGCTCGTCGTTCCTTCGGCTGTTCCGATGTATCGCTGTCAGTCGTGTCAGAAGTCCGTCGGTCCGGGAGTGTCCAGTCAGCTCGTCACCGTGGCCACGCGGCTCACTGAGTTCCCCGCTCGCCCCAGCACCCAGCGCTACGCCCAGGGCAGGCGCGTGAAGTGGAATGACGACCCGGGCGGCACGGGGCTTCAGATTGCCCGTGAGCTGCGCGTCTGCGCCGCGTGCGCTGCCACGCGCCAGCGGCGCAGGCCCGTGCTGGTGTCGTGACAGTCGCTCCGGCGAAGGGCGGTGCGGGCCCTCCGCCGCCTCGATGGCTTGGTGTCTTCCCGTCGGCATCGCAGTGGTGCCGCACGGGACTGGCGGGGGATTTGGTAGGTGAGCCCCATGAAAAACTGGCGATTGCTGGTGTGTGGCTTGCTGGTGACGGCGTGCGCTTCAACGAACATTGCTCAGCAACGCTGGGAGACGGCGGACGCGGAGCCGGAGACCGAGGAGTGTGACGACCCCGGAGCGGATCGATGCACCATGTTCATCTGCGGGGTGGGGGCGTGCGGCCTCTACTACTGCAAGGACGTGGACCCGGGCGGCATCGTTCGGGCGCAAGCCGTGGCGCCCATCCGGCCTCCGATGCCTGGAGTCGCAGCGCCGTTCCCGACGCCGGCCAACCCCCAGCGCTACTGGGGAAGCATGCAGGGGCTACCCAGGGATGCGGCACCCATCTTCATCATCCCCTGGCATGAGACCGAGGAGGAGTACGCAGCTCGGCTCAGGAAGGAACAGGAGGACCAACCCAAACGAACCTGGGTCAAGCATCATGTCTTCCCCCGGGCGTTCAAGACGTGGTTCAACGCCAGGGGAGTGAACATCCATGAGTGGACGCTGGTCGTCGACAAGCAGGTCCACTTGAAGATTCATCGAGGCGCAGCGGGCGGACCTTGGAATGCAGAGTGGTACCTCTACATCATCGATAATCCACTGGGGAATCCGCAGGCCATCCACCTCTTCGCGACGCAGATGATTTTCCGCTACGACCTCTCGGGGCCCGTCGTGCCGTACTCGCGAAAGAAGGCCATTCCCCTGTTCCCCAACATCGAAGAGGACATCCATTAGCCATGCGGCTGTTTCGTGTCGGGAACGTGTTCCCATCGCGCTCCTCATGGAGCGTTCGAGCAAGCTCCAAATGGTGGCTTCCCGGCATCCACTGTCCCACGTGCGATGAAGTCTGGAGTGGCACGGGGGAGGCGTATCCGGCGGTGGACCTGTCGGAGCTGTCAGAGCACAGGAAGTTCAAGGCCCGCGTGGAAGAGGACTTCAAGGAGTTCACGCGGCTGCGAGAACTGGTGCGCCCTCTGGCTCCTGAAGGTGCGCCGCTTGAGCCAGGAGCGAACTTCGGCCCGCTGGTTGGCTCCGGGCGAGGCCGGCTTCCGCAGCTCTTCTTTGCCACTCCGTGGCAACTGGTCATGCGCAGGGAGGCGTTGCAGCAGCTCCAGGCTGCGGGTCTGCGTGGTCTGCTGGGTTGTAGAACGGAGCTGCGGTTGAGGGAGAAGGACCCAATCGAGTTGCAGGAACTGCAGCTTGAACTACGTGGACGGCTGCATCCCGATTGCCTGCCCCGGGGCCTGCCTCCTCCGTGCGTGACGTGCGGCCGGCTTGCGTTCACCTTTCCCCGGGAGCCCATCCTTGATGTCATGGCTCTTCCCGAGGGGCGGGATCTCTTCCGGCTCGCCAACTTCACAACGGCCATCATCGGGACAGAGCGGTTCGTGGAAACGGTGCGGCAGCTCGGGTTCGAAGAAGTGGAGTTCCGCGAGCTGCCGGCACGCTGATGATGGGGGAGGCTCGCCCGCCTCAGCGGCAGGGGTAGTTGCTCTTCGTGCACGCCACGCCGCCGTTATAGGCGTCGTTGAAGTGCGTGTAATACGCGTCGTACATCGGGTGCACGGAGCCTGTCTCGGGCGCCATCTTCACGAAGAGCTCCTCGTTCTCGCTCAGCGCGTCCTGGGACCAGTTCTGTGAGCCCGAGTAGACGCGGTACGCGTAGCTGGAGCCGTACTTGCCGTACACGAGGAAGAACTTGTCGTGCACCTTGTCGCGGCGGTGGATGGCAACGCCCGCGTCGAGCAGTTCGTTGTAGACGGACTGCGACATGTCGATGCCGTCCGTCGGGTTGCCGCTCACCACCATCCACACCGCGCAGCCCCCGGCCTTCATGCTCTTGATTTGCGACAGCAGCGCGGGCCGCCCGGTGGTGACGAAGGCCATGCCGATGCGCACCCGGCAGTTACCATCCGGCGTGACGTCATTCAGGCGCGTGACGATGGTGTCCGTCTGTCCCGCCGCCTCGGGCGAGGCGTACGCATCCGCCGGGTTCGCCAGGTAGTAGCCCCGGCCGCTCGCCGAGTCGTAGTAGTCGTTGCCGGAGTAGTGACGCCGGTTCCACATGTCGGAGTGGTTGGCGTTGAGGCCGTCGTACAGCGTGACGGCGTCGTACACGGTGAGGGTGTTGTTGAACGCGTCCGTGCCGCTCGTGTACGTCAGGTTCGCCGAGCCGAACCAGGACACGTAGGGGCGCAGCACCCCGTTGGGGTCCTTGGTCGCGCTGAACGTGAACATCTTCGTGTGCATGTTGCTGGCGGACGTGGTGCTGATGCAGCCACCGCCTCCGCTCGAGTTGGTGCAGAAGCGCGTGTTGGCGACCTGCCGGATGGTGTTCACCGCCGGGTCCGTGGACGGCGCGTTCTTCCCGTCCAGCACCAGGTACACCGTGACGCCGCGCGTGTTCTGCGCCGCGAGCAGCGCATCCGCGACCCCGTCGATGCTCAGCGAGTGGATGGCGCCGCGGATGGTGCCGCCCGCCGGTACTTCGTTGATGAGCCGCTTCAATTCGTCGGTGATGGTGTAGTCCCGGCCGCTGTACGCGGGCGGGTTGTTGAAGTGCGCCCATACCACCTTGCCGCCCAGTGTCCCGGACGCGGAGCGGATGCCGGCCTGCGCGGTACCCAGGTCCGCGTCACCGACGTCGGGCTCGGAAGGCAGTGGCTCGCAGCCGATGACGGCCGACGTGCAGAGGACGGTGGCGAGGGCTCGCCGAAGCGAAGCGGACTTCCAAAGCATGGTGCTCTCCCGGAGGTTCATCGCCGCCGTGCTACGGGATGAAGGTGTGTATTCCGGGTAAATCACTTGAAACGTGCCAATGCCAATGGGGCGCCGTGCACCCGGGTGTACGATGTCGCCGCGTCACTGGCTGACCCCAGGAGGTTCCATGCACCGCCTCACGTTCCTCGTCGCCTTCCTCGTGCTCGCGGGTGCGGCACATGCCGCGGACGACGCCACGCTGTGGCAGGCCGCGTACGCGTTGGACAAGCCTGGGAAGGGAGAAGAGGCGGAGGCCGTGCTGCTGAAGGGAGGCGCCGCCGCGTACGACGTGCTGGTGAAGCTGGCGCGCGTGAGTGGCGAGGAGCGGGCGCTGGCGCTGGCCGCCGGCATCAGGGCCTGCCCGATGTTCGCCATGCACATGATGAGCATGGGGGGGCAGATGGGGCAGTCCCGGCTGCCGGAGAAGACCTCGAAGCTGGCCCTCAAGCTGCTGGTGCAGTCCCCGGAATTGCGCCAGCGCGCGGAGGCGTCCGCGGAGCCGTTCGACCGCGCCCTGGCGCTGCTGGCCGCGGACGGCGTGCCCGACGCGCTGCCCGGCGCCGTGGAGCGGCTGGCCCGGGAGAAGGAGCCCTGGCTCGTGCTCTGGGCGGAGTCGTTCGTGCAATGCACGGTGATGCGGCAGGGCGCGAAGGCGGCGTCGCTGGGCGAGTCGCTGAAGTCGCTGTCCGAGCGGGCCCGGACGTTGCGGGAGGAGAAGACGTGCCAGGAGCCGGCGCAGGTCGACGCCCGGTGGGTGGAGATGCTGGCGGCGGGGACGGCCAACGCGCGGGGCTGGTCCCGCTCCAACGACGAGCTGCGGGTGACGGCGCGCGCCGGGCCGGGCGAGTCGCTGGAGGTGGCTCCGGGCTGCGCGGTGGCGCTGTACGAGGCGGTGGCCGAGCGCGGCCGGTACCTGCCGGAGCTGTTGATGCCGGTGGCCACCGGCCAGTGGATTGCCATGGGAAGCCGGCAGGCCGCCGGGGCGCGCGCGGTGAAGGACCTGGAGCGCTACCCCGAGGACGAGCGCAACCGGTTGGCGGCGAAGCTCGTCAATGCGGGCTTCACCGTTCCGGTGAAGGTGACCTTCAAGGTGGAGCACGCCTTCGTCCAGGAGGCGGAGCTGGAGGCGGCGGCGCGGCAGGGCCACCCGCAGGCGAAGGCGACCATCCTCCAGACCGTGTTCTGTCGGGATACCGGTGGCGGCTCGGGCGTGAATCTGCTCGGCTTCGTGAAGGGGCGCGAGGCTGCGGACACGGCGTACCAGCTCGGGCGCCAGTGCCCTCGGGCCCGAGCGGACGCCACGGCGGCGCTGGTGCGGCTGAAGGACCGGCGGGCCGTGGAGCTGCTCGGCCCGGCGCTGGAGAACCCGGGCCTCGGCTGGGAGGCGCTCCACCAGGCGCTGATGGAATCGCTCACCCCGCAGGTGGCCACGCGGCTGCGCGCGCTGGTGGAGAAGAAGGCCCCCGGCGCGGCGGAGGCGGTGCGTCTCTTGAAGGCCGCGCAGGTGATGAAGGACTAGCGGGCCCCCGAGTCAGCTCGCGAGCAGGAAGCCGCTGATGCGCTCCGACAGCCAGCGCCGGAAGGCGTCCGTCGTCGGCGGGCAGTGGAGGCAGTCCTTGAGGAGCTCCCGGTCCGCGAGCGTGGGAAAGAGCTGGGGCGCGCGGTCGAGCAGCTTCTGTCCCGGGATGCTCACGTCCAGGTCCGCGCCCAGCACCAGCGTGGGTGCCTTCAGCCGTGAGAGCTCCTCCGGCTTCGCGAGCGCCGGCACCCGCATGTCCATGTTGTACGCGCGGAAGGCGTCGCCCAGGTAGGGCCTCCAGTCGTCATCCCGGGTGGTGAGCAGGTTCCGGGTGAACGCCTCCAGGCGCCGCTCCGAGGGGAACAGGCGGTAGAGCATCATCGGGAGGGCCAGCCGGGTGAACCCGGCCCACGGCGAGCCATTCACCACGCCCGCGGGGACGAGGAGGGCGAGCCGGTCGATGCGCTCGGGCGCGGACGCCGCGAGGCGGATGGCCACGAAGCCGCCCCAGCTGACGCCCACCACGTGCGTGCGCTGGAGCGACAGCCCGTCGAGCACGTCCGTCAGCCACGCGCCGTACTCGTTGTTGGACACCGAGGGCCGCGCGTCCGCGCTCTTCACCGACTGCCCGACGATGTCCACCGCGTGGACGCGGAAGCGCTCCAACAGCGGCGCCAGCTCGTGGAGCACGTGCGCGGAGCTGGCGAGCGCGCCGTGGAGCACCACCAGGTTGGGGCCGGCTTCCGGTCCTCCGACGAGCACGTGGGTGTCTCCGAAGCGCGTGCGCACGGTGCGGCTCTCGGTGGGCACCTTCAGGCGGCTGCGGAAATGCTCGTACCACTTCAGGAGCACGCCCCTGGCCTGCTCGCCTCGAAACGCGGACTTCATCGGGACTTCCTCCGGGAGGGTTTCTTCGTGGGACGGAGGCCCTCCAGGTGCTGGAGGACCAGGTGCTCCACCATCGACACCGGAGTGCCGTGCGCGCCCTGCACCCACGAGATGAGGGCGAAGTAGAAGAAGGAGAGGTACGCGACGGCGAACAGCGCGCCGTTCACGTCGGGGCGCAGCTCGCCCCGGGCGGCCGCCTCGGTGGCCAGCTTCGCGAGCGCCCCATGCACCATGCCCGCCTGCGCAGTGAACTTCCCGGCCCACGGCGCGTCCGCGAAGAGCGACTCCTTGAGCAGGGTGCGCGAGAGCTTCGGCCGCCGCTGGTAGTAGCCGAACACGGTGCGCGTCAGCGCGGAGAGCTGGGACTCCAGCGGCCCCGGGCCCATCCCGGAGAGCGCGCGCCGCAGCGTCTCGTCCAGGTCATCGAACAGCGCCGCGTGGAGCAACTCCCGCTTGTCGCCGTGGTGGTGGATGACTGTCCCGGCGGAGACGCCCGCCCGTGCCGCGATGGCGCGGAGGTTCGCCGCCTCGAAGCCGACGCGCTCGAACTCCTCCCGCGCCGCCTCCAGCACCGCCTTGCCGGTGGCTTCCTTCTGCGTCGCCCGGACGCCGGGCTGTTTCCTGGATTCGTTGGACACGTTCAATGAACGTGTTTAATGAAGAGGCGCGAGGATGTCCAGGCGGCGTCGGGAAGGGGAGGGCGGCGGCGTCCAAAGGGCGCCGCCGCTCCGAACGGCGTCACTGCGCGGTGGCGCCTCCGTCGAGGACGAACTCCGAGCCCGTCATCAGCTTCGACTCGTCCGAGGCGAGGTAGACGACGGCGTAGGCGAAGTCGTCCGGCTCGCCCAGGTGGCCCAGGGGGATGGTGCGCGCCATGTTGGCGCGGGCCTTGGCCGCGTCACCGCTGCTCTTCGCCAGCGCGTCCACCATGTCCGTCTCGATGAACGTGGGGTGGATGGAGTTGCAGCGGATGCCGTAGCCCTTGTACGCGCAGTGCATGGCCACCGACTTGCTGAGCATGCGCACCGCGCCCTTGGCCGAGCCATACGCGACGATGGTGGGCACACCCAGCAGGCCCGCCACCGAGGACACGTTGATGATGGAGCCCTTGGCCCCGCACTGACGCATGGCTTTGATTGCGTGCTTGCAGCCCAGGAACACGCCGTCCAGGTTGACGGCGTGGACGATGCGCCACTCCTCCAGGGAGATGGATTCGATGTCCTTGGGGATGCCCATGCCGGCGTTGTTGACCAGCACGTCCAGCCGGCCGAAGTGCGCCAGCGTGCGCTCCATCGCGCTCGCCCAGTCCGCTTCCTTCGTGACGTCCAGCGGGAGGAAGAGGCCCACGCCCTCACCCAGGGACGCGACGAGCGCGAGCCCGTCCTGCTCGCGCTCCTTGCGGTCCGTCACCACCACCTTCGCGCCCTCGCGCGCCAGCATCCGCGCCGCCGCGCTGCCCAGCCCGCCCGCGGCGCCCGTCACCAGTGCCACCTTGCCTTCGACTCGCTTCATGACTCAGACCTTTCCGTTGGGGGTGAGCAACACCTTGCCGCCGCGGCCGCCCTCCATGGCCCGCGCCAGCGCGTCCTTGATGTCCTCCAGCGCGAAGGTGCCCTCCACCGCCGTCTTCAGGGTGCCATTGGCAATCAGCCCCGCCAGCCGGGTGAAGAGGGCGCGCTGCTCCTCGCGCGGGGTGCGCTTCATCCACAGCACCAGCCAGAAGCCGCGCAGGGTGACGTCCTTGAAGATGGTGGCCGCCGCGGACAGCTTCGGCGCCTTGCCGCTCATGACGCCGTAGTTCACCACCGTGCCACCCGTGGCGAGCGAGTCGCCCAGGTTCATCGTGGAGTCGCCGCCCACACCGTCCAGGGCCAGCCGCACCTTCGCGCCGCCCGTCACCTCGCGCACGCGCTCGGACAGTTTGTCGGAGTCCACCAGCACGGCGTCCGCGCCCAGCGCCGTGAGCTCCGCCGCCAGCTCCTCGCGGCGCACCACATTCACCGTCTTGTACCCGGCCAGCTTCGCCAGGGTGATGACGTAGCGCCCCACCGCCGAGTTGGCGGCGTTCTGCAGCACCCAGTCCCCGGGCTGCAGGGTGACGAACTGCCGCAGCATGATGTCCGCGGTGGGCGGGTTGACGAACATCATCGACGCCTGCAGCACGTCCGTGCCCGGGGGCACTGGCGTCAGCGCCTCGGCGGGAGCGGTGAGGTGGGTGCGCCAGGTGCCCGCGCCGAGCGGGAGGAACACGACGTCTCCCACGCGCACGGCGGTGGAGTCCTTCACCTCCACCACCCGGCCCACGCCCTCGTTGCCGGGGGTGGCGGGCAGCTTGGGGAGCTGGCCGTACTGGCCGGTGATGGTGAGCACGTCGGAGGGATTGATGGGGCTGGCCAGCACCTCCAGCCGCGCCTCGCCGGGCTTCAGCGCCACGTCCGGCTCCTCCACCACCTCCACCACCTTCATGGGATGTCCGAAGGTCGAGAACCGCACTGCTTTCATGCGTCGCTCCGTGTCCGAGGGGGAAAACGCAGGCGCACCCTAGCGACCTTCCGTCCGGGAGCCGAGCGTGCAGGCAGGCACTGTCGCCCGGTGGTTCTCACCTCCGGAGGCCGTGTGGGACAGGCCCGGGTGTCCACCCTCGAACGGGGAGGGCAGGCAGCGGACGCCTTCTGACAGTCCGCCCTCCCCTCCGGCGATCACGCTGCTCACCTTGATTCCTGGCCCAAGGATGGGTGGGACGGCGAAGAGGGGGCGAGGGTGAGCGACGCGCACGGGGAGGTGTCCCTGGGCCAGCCGATGGGTGCCGTGATGACGGTGCCCGCGCTGCCTGGAAACGTGCGCCGGCGGATGACGGGACTCCTGCGTCCCCTCTTCGCGCTGGCCGGACTGGGGATGCTGGCGCTGCTGGTGCGCAAGGCGGGCCCCCATGAGCTGGGCGCGGTGTTGTCGGACGCCGCCGGCTGGCTGCCCTGCGTGGTGCTGCTGGAGATGGGACGCCAGTGCATGGACGCGCTGGCCACGCGCTTCTCGTACGGGGCGGGTGCGGAGAAGGTTCCCCTGTCCGTGCTGGCGCGCGCGCAGCTCATCGGTACGGCGGTGTCCAGCATGGCCCCGGCGGGGCGCGCGGCGGCGGAGGCCACCAAGGCGGCCCTCCTCGCGCCCCACATGGGCGGCGCCAACGCCACGTCGGCGGCGGCCACCTCGCAGTCCGCGTCCCTGGCGGCGGGGGGCTTCATCTCCTTCCCGTGCGCGGCGGCGTCGTACCTCCTGACGGGCTTCTCGATTTTCACGGTGGCCATGCTGGCGCACGGCGTGTTGCTGGTGTCGCTGTCGGCGGGCGTGCGCGCGTGCATGCGCGCGAAGCGGCCCGGCGCGTGGATGGCGCGGCGCTTCCGCCGGTGGGCCTCGCACGCGGAGCAGTTCCAGGCCTCCGCGCGGTGCGGTGCGCTGCTGCCCTGTCGCCCCACGCTGGCCTTCCTGGGCAGCCGGCTGCTCCAGGTGTGCCAGTACGCGGTGCTGACGCACGCGGTGGGCATCGACACCTCGGTGGTGCAGGCCCTCTTCTCCCAGGGCCTCTACCTCTGCGCGCTGGCGGTGGGCTCGCTGGTGCCGGGGCAGGTGGGGGTGAGTGACGGGGCCTTCGCGCTCGCGGCGGGCGTGCTGGACACCACGGCCGCGCGCGCCATGTCGGTGGCGCTGCTCGGGCACCTGGTGCAGTTGCTCTTCGTCGCGGCGGGCGCGCTCACGCCGCTGGTGTGGCGAGCGCGGGCGACCCGGCCCGCTTCACCCGCACCGGCGTGCCGCTGAAGGCGGCGTTGCCGCTGAGCGCGTCCAGCGCCCGCTCATCCGTGAGGTCGTTGATGCTGGCACCCGCGCTCCCGGTGGCGACCTGGAGCCGCGTGCCCTGGCGTCCATGCCCGTAGCCGTGCGGCAGGCTCACCACGCCGGGCATCACGTCGTCCGTCACCGCGACGGGCACCGTCACCTCGCCCACGCGGGAGGTGACGGAGACGTCCTCGCCGTCGGTGAGTCCCAGCCGTGTCGCGTCCTCCGGGTGCACCATCAGCGTGCAGCGCGGCTTGCCCTTCACCAGCCCGGGCACGTTGTGCAGCCAGGAGTTGTTGTCGCGCAGGTGGCGCCGGCCGATGAGGAGCAATTCGCCGCTCGCCACCTCTGGCGTGGCGGCGTCGAGGAAGCGCTCGCGCAGCCGCTTCACGTCCGCCACCAGCACTTCCGGGGCGAGGTGGATGCGGTGGTCCCTCGTCTGGAGGCGGTGGGGGAGGCAGGGCTTCAGCGGGCCCAGGTCCACGCCGTGCGGCGCCTCGCGCAGCTTCGCGAGGGAGAGGCCCTGCTTCAGCGGGTGGAAGTGGGCACCATGGGGCCCCAGCCGCAGGCCCAGGTCCAGCAGCCGCTCCGGGCCCATGCGTGACAGTGCCTGGTACTTCAGCGCGGCGCGAAGTGACCTACGGCCCTTGCGCAGCACCTCCAGCCGGTGCTGGAGCGAGAGGAGAATCTGCCAGTCGTGGCGCGCGTCCGGCCCCGGCTCGAAGAGGGCGGGCGAGTACTTCGCCGTGTTGCGCACCGCGAGCACGTGGAAGGCGATGTCGTAGTGGCTGCGCTCCAGCGGGGACACGGGCGGGAGGATGAGGTGCGCGTGGCGCGTCGTCTCGTTGAGGTACGGGTCGATGCTCACCATGAAGTCCAGCCCGCCCAGCGCACGGTCCAGTTGCGCGCCGTTGGGGGTGGACAGCACGGGGTTGCCCGCGAGCGTGACGAGCGCGCGGATGCGGCCCTCGCCCGGGGTGAGGATTTCCTCCGCGAGCGCGGCGACGGGCAGCTCGCCGCCGAACTCGGGCAGCCCGCGCACGCGGCTCTTCCAGCGGCCGATGCTGCCGCGCCCCAGGCCCAGCGCCTTGGGGCCGCCGACGATGTCGAAGGCGGGCAGGGTGAACATGGCGCCGCCCTCGCGGTCCATGTTGCCCGTCACCGTGTTGAGGACGTTGATGAGCCACTGGCACAGCGAGCCGAACGGCTGCGTGGACAGGCCCATGCGGCCGTAGCAGACGGCGCCTTCCGCGGCGAGGAAGTCCCGGGCAATGCCGCGCACCGTCTCGGGCGCCACGCCGGTGTGCGCGGCCACGCGCTCGGGCGTGAAGTCGCGGGCCAGCTCGCGCACCGCGTCCAGGCCGTCCACGTGCGCGGCGAGGTGGCCGGGGCGCGGCGTGCCCTCCACCACGGCCACGTGCAGCAGGGCGAGCAGCAGGAGCGCGTCGGTGCCGGGACGGATGAAGACGTGGGCGTCGGCGATGCGGGCTGTTTCAGTCCGGCGCGGGTCGACGACGACGACGCGGCCGCCGCGCTGCTGAATCGCGCGCAGGCGGGTGCGCACGTCCGGGGCCGTCATCAGGCTGCCGTTGGAGGCCAGCGGGTTGGCGCCCATCACCAGCATGTACCGGGTGCGGTCGATGTCCGGAATCGGCACCAGGAGCTGGTGGCCGAACATGAGGTAGGCGACGAGCTGGTGCGGGAGCTGGTCCACCGACGTGGCGGAGAAGCGGTTGCGCGAGCGGAGCGTCCGCAGCAGCTCGGGCCCGAACATGATGCTGCCCAGGTTGTGGACGTTGGGGTTGCCCAGGTACGCGCCCACCGCGTCGCGGCCGTGCTCCTTCTGGATGGCATGGAGGCGGCGCGCCACCTCGTCCAGCGCGTCCTCCCAGGACACCTGCTCCCAGCCGCTCGCGGTGCGGCGCATGGGGTGGCGCAGCCGGTCCGGGTCCTCGTGCAAATCCTTGAGGGCCAGCGCCTTGGGACAGATGTGGCCTCGGCTGAACGCGTCTTCCTCGTCGCCGCGGATGGAGGTGATGCGCTCTCCCTCCAGCTCGATGCGCAGGCCGCACATGGCCTCGCAGAGGTTGCAGGTACGGAAGTGGACCCGGGACGCGGCGGTGGCGCTCATGCCCCGGACTCTACAACGCTCCGGGTGGCCGACACGGCGAGGTGCCCTTCAGTCGGACTCCAGACGGAAGGTCTTCGAGAGCCACTGCTCGATTCCACCCTGGCTGGCCACGGCGGTGTACCGCCTGGCGAAACTGGAATCCCCAGTCCCACGCGGCGGAGCCGTGGAAGGATGGTCGCGAAAGGGAGAGCCCGACATGCATCGCGTTTCGTCGTTCATCGTCGCAGTGGGACTGCTGCTCGCGCCGTCCGTCGTTGGAGCCCAGGCCGGAGCCCAGGCCGAGGGCGCCCGGAAGGAACAGTCCTTCCAGCTGAAGAAGCGCCAGGCCGCGGTCGGCGACGTGGAGACGGTGGACCTGCTGGTGGCGCTGCGGCTGGCTTTCGAGCTGACCGGGCCGGAGATAGAGCCCGAGCCGCTGAACGTGTCGAGCACGACGGCCAGCCACTGCACCACCACGGTGCTCGCCGCGCGCAAGGGCATCGTCGACCGGGTGAAGGTGGCCTTCGGGGACATGTCCGACGAGACGGAGGAGGGCGGCAAGAAGGAGCGGCAGGGCAGCCCGATCAGCGGCAGGACGTACCTCGCCGGGATGACGAAGGGGCGCCTGGTGGTGACGGACGAGGCGGGCAAGCCCGTCTCCAAGGAGGAACAGGCCGCCGTGAAGGAGAACCTGCCGGAGCTGGGCAAGGCGGACCCGCTGGAGGCGGCGCTTCCCGACAAGCCCATCCGCGTGGGGGACAGCCTGGACCGCTTCGCCAAGGTCTTCACCGAGGAGGTCCTCCAGACGGAGGACCCGTCCACGCGCTTCCGTGGGACTCGCATCCGTCTCTCCGAAATCACCCAGGACGCGAAGGGCCCCGTGGGCATCTTCAGCGTGTCGACGACGATGACCCTCAAGCAGGCCGACTCGCCCGTGGTGATGACGATTCCCCTGGAGGGAAGGCTGTCCATGCTGGCGGAAGGCGCCCGCTTGCTCGAGTTCTCCCTCGCCGGCCCCGCGCAGGTGGCGGTGCGCGAGGAGTTTCGCAACCACGGCGTGACGGTGGCGGGCGAGGGAGAGATGAAGCTGCACCTGACGTGCTCGGTTCCTCAGTGAGGAATCGGGACCAGCAGGGTGCGCACCTCGTCGAGGAGCGCGGAGATCACCGCCTCGTGCGAGCCGGCCGAGTCTCCTGGCGCGTACTCGACGAGGCTCGCGCCCACCTGGTGGAGTGACTCGCGGAGGGCGCGGAGCTGGGCGACGAGCAGTGCCAGCTCCAGCCCGTGGGGCGTGGGACACGCGACATCGGGCAGCTCGCCCGGGTCGGTGACGTCCAGGTCCATGTGGACGTAGACGTGGCGGAAGCCCGAGTCGCGCAGGGCCTGGGCCAGGGCGCCCGGCCGTGAGCGCAGGTCCGTGGGCGTGAAGCGGCGCAGCGCGTGCTCGCGGATGAAGTCGGCCTCGGGCGGGTCCAGCTCGCGCACGCCCGCGAGGAACACCTGCCGGGGCTCCAGGTGGGGCCGCGCGCCTTCGACGAAGGCGGGAGCGCCCTGGCCCAGCAGCACGCGCAGCGCCATGCCGTGGAAGTGCGCGCTGAGCGAGCTGTCAGGCGTGTTGAGGTCGGCGTGGGCGTCGAACCAGACCACTGCCAGGTCTCCGCCGAGCCGGGCGTTGAGGTAGCTGACGGGGGCCACTTCCACGCCGCAGTCGCCGCCAATCGTGAGCACTCGCGCGGGCTGGTGGGCGTCCAGCAACCGGCGGGCCGCACCGAGCTGCTCCACCAGCTCGCCATGTCCCCACACGCCCGCCTCGCGGCGCAGTGGGTGCACGGAGGGCACGTCCACCCGGGCCCACGGGCCCACTCCGTCGAGTCGTGCGCGCAGCCGCCGCGCGCCCGTCTCCAGCGCTGGCACTTCGCCCGCGCCCTGCCACTGCGGGAAGAAGAGGCCGAGCGAGCCGTCTCGTGTCGTGGAGGTCGTCATCCGTCTCCCTTTCCGGGGCGCGCCACGCCCGCCTTCCTGGACGGCGTGCAGCGTAGGCCCGTCATCGTCTCACGGGGATGACGTGTTGCGTTGCCGTGACCCTGCCGCGCCGCGGTGCCCTGCTCGCATGGCCGACGGCCCACCGACACGGCGGGGCCGTGACATGAGGCTGACAAAGAATTGTCAGTGTCGGGGGTTAGAGGGTTTCACATGTTCCTGCACGCGCTCGGCCACTTCCACCCGCCCAACCTCCTGACGAATGCCTTCTTCGAGGAACTCGGACTCGAGACGAACGACGCGTGGATTCTGGAGCGGGTGGGCATCCGGACGCGGCACACGGGCTGCCGCTGGACTACCTGCGCGAGACGCGCAACCGCGACGTGCGCGCGGCGCAGGAGGCGGCCCTCTTCAGCAACGCGGAGACGGGGCGGCGGGCGGCGCTGATGGCGCTGGAGCGAGCGGGGCTGAAGCCGTCGGACATCGGCCTGGTGGTGGCGGGCGGGTGCAGCCCGGACGAGTGCATTCCGGCCGAGTCCAACCGCGTGGCGCAGCTGCTGGGCATCGACGCGCCAGCGGTGGACCTGCAGAGCGCGTGCTCGTCGTTCTGCATGCAGCTCCACTTCCTCACGGGCATGCGGCCGGAGCGTCTGCCGGACTACGTGCTGGTGGTGAACATGGACAACTCCACGCGCGTGGTGGACTACACGGACCGCTCCAGCGCGGTGCTGTGGGGTGACGGCGCGTCGGCGGCGATTCTGTCCCCGAGGATACCGGGTCGCTGGCAGGTGACGGAGACGCTGCTCGCGGGAGACCCGGCGGGCGCGGACAAGGTGCGCGTGCCGCGCGTGGGCCACTTCACCCAGCAGGGCGGCGAGGTGCAGAAGTTCGCCATCCGCCGCACGGGGGAGACGTTCCAGGACTTGCGCGGGCGCTACCTGGCGAAACACCCGGCGAAGGGGCAGGGGGACGTCACCTTCATCGGACACCAGGCGAACCTGCGCATGCTGGAGTCGGTGCAGCGGCGCTGCGAGGTGCCTGACGCGCGCCACGTCTACAACGTGAACGTGCGAGGGAACACGGGCTCGGCTGGAGCACCGGGCGTGCTCAGCGAGCACTGGGATGATGCGTCGCTGGGCGATGCGGTGGTGCTGAGCGTGGTCGGCAGCGGGCTCACCTGGGCGGGCGCGCTGCTGGAGCGCACGGCGGCCGCGAAGCCGTAGCGCGAGGGTACTACCGGGCCCGCGATGGCTTTGTGCTCCATCTCGACGAGCATCCATCTTCCACCGGGACCTCCGCCCACGACGGTCGTGCGGAGGCTCCTTCAGCTTGCCTTCGAGGAGTACCGCTGGTTCCCACCCGCCTTGTCGTCGTGCTTCGGAGATGCGGCACGCCTGGAGCCTGGGAGCCCTGACTACGAAGCCCTCCTCGCCCAGTACGACGAGTACCAGAGCGTCTCCGTCATGGACCGCATGGAGCATGACTTCCTGAGCATCTCCACGTCGGCGCGGACGGAATATCCTTTTGTCGGCGGGCTCACCTGGGCCGTCTCGATTGAAGAGGAACGCCTCGCGGGATGGCTCGGTACTCACCTGCATCAGGTGGTGGAGCTCATGCGACTGGTGGGGTCCTCACTGGCGCAGTCCGGAATGATTGATGACGTGTACCGCAAAGAAGAGCGGTTCATCCCCAACCCCGATGGCTTCGGCACCGAGCAGACCTTCACCGTGAGAGACCCCAGCGAAGGGCTTGCCGGACTCTTCTGGCGCAACTTCTTCGGCCCGCCTTTCATCCGCATGTTCGGCGAGCGCCTTCTCTCCCTCCCGCCAGACACCCGCCAGGAGCTCGGAAACGGAATCGTCCTCGTCCAGCCCTACGCGCTCCCCACGCAGGCGATGACACCGGAGGGGGACGCCATCGAGCAGCGCCTCATCACCGTGCTCGGCCCCGAGTGCTTCTACGACCACGAGCATCACCGCAAGCCCACGCGTGTCCCGGAACTCACCGCTCCTCTGTAAGCGAGTCCCACGGAATGACAGGCCGGGCCCGGAGCAACGGGGCCCGGCCTTCATTCACACAGCGTTACGGCGTCGCGCTGCCACCGCGAGGAGCCCGCCGTCCGCGTCGGAGCGTGAGCACGCCCAGGTTGCTCCCCACCTCGGCGTATCACTGCACCGAGAAGCGCACCCGTGAGGGCATGAGCCGCGGTGCACCGCGAGGCGCGCTCAAGGAGGCACGGGCCTCACTGCACCGAGAAGCTCACCGTGTTGCTGGTGGCCGTCTCCGTACCCGACGTGGCCGTGGCCGTCACACTGTGGGTGCCGCGCACGCGCGCCGTGTAGCTCCACGTGGCCTTGCCGTTGGCGGCCGTGGACACGGTGAGCACTGCGGTGACGCCATCCGGCCGGCTGACGCTGAAGCGCACGCTGGCCTGCGCGGCGAGGGTGCCTCGCGTCACGGTGGTGGTGAGGGGCACCGCGCTGTTGCGCTTGTAGCTCGTGCCCGGCACGGACAGCGTGGCCTTGAGCGGCGGCGGGGTGACGTTCACCGTGAAGGCGCCCGTCGTCGTGCTCGCGCCCGGGTGTGAAGCGAGGCCACTGAGCGTGTAGCTGCCTGCCGCCGTCTCCGGCGGAGTCACGGTGAGACCCACCGTGCCGCTCGCGCCCGCCGCCAGCGTGAGCGCCGTCTGCGCGAAGCCGTACGTCCAGCCCGACGGCACCGTGGCGCCCACCGTGAAGCTGCTCGCAGTGCACGCCCTGTTGTCGGTGTTCGTCACCCTCATGGTGAAGGTGAGCGGCTTGCCCGCCTCCACGGTGCCCGAAGCCGGCGTGAAGCTCACGGTGGGCGCATTGCGCCGACACACCACGCGCGCCTCCAGTTCCGCGCCACCGACGGAGGTGTCGCCGCGCAACACGCCCAGTTCGAAGTAGCGGCTCCCGCTGCCCGCATTCGTGGGCGCCGTGACAGTCAACGTGGCGGTAGCAGTACCCCCGGGCGTCACGGTGAGCGACGGCGCGGAGAGGACGGACGCCCAGGGGTCGGTGTCGGTCAAATCCAACGTGAAGGTGGACGCGCCGCACGACGCCGGGTCGTGGTTGGTGAGCGACAGCGTGTAGCTCGCCGAGCCGCCGGGCTCCACGTCCACCGTCGCGGGCAGCACGGTGAACGTGGGCGCCGTGCGCACGCACGGATTCACCGTCACCGTGGCCGTGGTGGTGGCCTCCACCGTGTAGCCGTCCCGCAGCACCTGCACGTCCACGTCGTAGGTGCCCTGCGCATCCGTGGGCACCGCCTTGTACATGGTGAACTCGAAGGAGCCGCCGGCCTCGATGTCGAAGCCGAACTGGTCATATTCAGTGATCCAGCCCTGGGGCAGCGTGGACGCGGGCTCGAAGTACACCCAGCCGCAGGCGCGCGAGTCGTGGTTGATGAGGGTGACTCCGAAGGCGGCGGTGTCTCCGGCGGTGACGACCTGCGACTGCCGGTCGAAGCGCACCTCGATGGGCGCCGTCTGGCACGGCGCAATCACGTCCAGCGTGTCATCCGCGGTGACGCTCTCCGAGTCCCGCGAGACGGTAAGGTCCACCGTGTACGTGGCATACGGCGTGCTTTCTGGAACCTGCTTGGAGAAGTAGAGGAAGCGCTGCTTGCCGGGCTCCAGGGTGATGCTGGCGGGCAGGTCCGTGGTCGGCCAGCCCGCGGGCAGCGAAGTCTGGAAGGCGAACGTGGACGCGGGGCAGCCCACCGTGTCGTTGTTGGTGAGTGTGAGGCCGCTCTCCACCTGCCAGCCCGGCACGGCGTACTCGTACCAGGTGTCGAACTCCACCGTCGGCGGTGCGCGCACGCACGGCACCGGCTCGTAGTGGACGCTCACGGTGATGCCCGCGGGTGTGGCGCCGTCCACCGTCAGCCGCAGGTTGGTGTACGGGTCCGTCCACGTGGCGCCGGGCAGGAGCGCCGGGTCCAACCACGAGGGCGTCTCCGGGGTGAAGTCGAGCAGGTGCGTGTAGCTGCTGGTGGACGGGTCCTCGTAGTGGATGACGGCGCCGCCGAACACCTGCGAGGGCAGGGTGACGTCGTAGTCGCCCACGGGGCGGCGGGCCTCCAGCCACAGCCAGCCGTCGCCATGGAAGCCCCGGCGCACCTTCAGCGCCTGCACGCCGCTGCCCAGCGGCGCGGACAGCGGGGACAAGGTGAAGGTGCCGTCGGTGCCGTCCACCGTGGTCACCGCGCCCGGCTCCAGCCAGCCGATGCGCACCTTGTGGGGCGCGGCGTACTGGCCCAGGTTCCAGCTCCCCATGGTGGAGAACAAATCTCCGTACTCGGTGAGGCTGCCCGTGACGCCCACGGGGCCCAGCGCCTCCGCGCCGAAGTCGCGCGAGCTGGCGTGGTGCAGGGTGAGGTTGTGGCCGGCCTCGTGCGTCACCAGCTCCACGCCCAGGTCATTGGGGCTCATGTACTCGGCGCGCAGCCACGACGTGGAGGCGGTGATGGGGCCGTCCTGCGTCTGCTGCGTGCCGCACGCCAGCGTGCCCAGGCCGCCGTAGTAGCAGCTCGTACCCGTCGCCTGCGGGTGGACGATGAAGACGCGGTCGTACTGGCGGAAGTCCACGTCCGCGTCGGCGGCGGCGATGGCGGCGATGCGCATCGCGTCCGACTCGTTGCAGGAGTACCCACGGTCCAGCGTGTACCAGCCCACCACGTCACCGCTGGCGGTGGTGCGGCCCTGGGACGCCTCGCTCCAGAAGCGCGTCAGCGAGCGCTGCGTGCTGGAGAAGAACACCTCGCGCACCTGCTCCACGGTGAGCGCCTGCGGCTGCCCCGGGAAGGTGGCCAGGATGACGAGCGTGCGCTGGTCCCCCGTGGAGGTGCATGCCGACGTGGCGGAGAGCGCCGAGCGCACCGGCACCACCTGGGCCTCCTCCGCGGCCAGCCGCGTCCCCAGCTTGAGGCCCTGGACGCGCACGCGCAGGCCGCTGCGCAGCTCCCCAGGCGCGGCGTGGGCGAAGCGCACCTGGAGCCGCTCTCCCTTCACGCGCAGGAAGTGCTCCGTGCGCACCTCGGTCCGCGCGGGGCTGTCCGCGACGAGGACTTCCCACTCACCTTCGAACGTGCCGCGCGCCTCCAGGAGCGGCGCGGCATCGGGGTGCTTGCGGGCCAGGCTCGCGCGCACCGACTCCGGCAGGGCCAGCGCCAGGGCGGCGCCCGCGTCCACGTCCATCAGCGCGGCCAGGGCCTCGGCGCGCTCGCTCAGCACGGGCGTGACGCTCGCCGCGCTCCGGCGCAGCCGGGCGTTGAGGTGGGACACCTTTTCCTTCAGCGGCGCCACCTCGGGCCGCGCGGGGGCCTGGCCTTCCGTCTTCACGGGGGCCGGCGCGGACGGCGCGGGCTCCTCCTGCGTGGCACAGCCCACGGCCAGCGCCAGGGTGACTGCCAGTAACGTGCGAAGCATTCCTTCTCCCGGATGAGCGGCGGCCCCGGCACATGGAGTGCGCCTTGCTGGCCGCCGCGCGCGCCTTGTGCACTGGGGCGCTGGATGTTTTCAACACCACTCCAGCACTCGCGGGCGCGAGGCCCGTGCCGTTGCGTGGAGTTGTCCGGGATGTCGCCCCAGCGTGTTACGGGACATGGGTGTGTTCACCGTCCTGGCACCCGAGGTGTGCCGCGCTTCACCACCCGTGGTCCTCGTCCACTGCCGCACAGCCCCGGGGTTTCAGACGGTGGCGGTCCGGCGCGTCCGTGCGCACCGTACGCGGTACCGGATTGAGAGGGGTTCGGGGGTCCAACGCATGAGAACTCTGGCGTGGCGTACAGGTGCGCGGTGGCTCGTGCTCGGCATGGTGCTCGCCGTGGGCACGGCCCAGGCGGGCCAGAAGCAGGTGGGCGGCGTCGACATGCCGGACTCGCTGACGCTGCAGGGGCGCAGGATTGCCCTCGCGCATATGCAGTTGCAAAAGCGACTGTTCTTCAAAGTCTACGTGTGGAGCCTCTACCTGGAGAACGAGCCGCGCAGCGCGTCCGAGGCCATCGCCTCCAACTCCGTCAAGCGCCTCCACTTCCGCTTCCTGCGCAACATCAGCCGCGAGCAACTCGTGGGCAGCCTGCGCGACGGCCTCCAGAAGAACCCGGACATGAAGCAGGGGCCCATGGCCGACCACCTGCGCGTCATGCTGTCCTCGCTCAAGGACGTCCGGAAGGGCGAGGACCTCGTCATCACCTACCTGCCCGGCGCCGGGCTGGAGATTGGCGGCGGCGCCAGCGGAGGGGCCTTCATCCCCGGCAAGAGCTTCGCCGACGCCCTCTTCTCCGTGTGGCTGGAGGCCCACCCCATCTTCCCCCGCTGAGCACGGGCGAGCCCCCTCCTGGCGGGCGTTCATTTGTGTTCAAAACAAAGTGGAGGTTCTTCCTGACCCGGGCCGCTGCTGGCGGTAGTCTGGCAGCTCATTCACTGCTGTCGGGAGGACACGTACACATGCGGACACGGCTGGTTCTGGCGGCACTCGTCGCGCTCTCCACGGGCTGCGTCTCGAAGGGGAAGTTCGAAGCCAAGACGCTGGAGGCGGAGCAGCTCGCCAAGGGGCTCAATGACGAGAAGGGCGCGCGCGCGGCCGCCGAGGAGAAGGTGAAGGCGCTGGAGGCGGAGCGGGACGCGCTCAACGCCCGGCTCACCACCTCCGAGTCGCGCCTCACCGCGGGCTCCGCCGAGCGCCGCGCCCTGGAAGAGAAGAACGCGCAGCTCCAGGCCCTCAACGACGAGCTGGCGCGCAACACGAAGCAGCTGAGCCAGGCGAAGGCGGAGCTGGAGAAGAAGAGCTCCGAGTACGAGAACCTCGCCCAGAGCCTCAAGCAGGAGATTTCCGACGGGAAGATCCAGCTGTCCGAGCTGAAGGGGAAGATGACCGTCCAGCTCAAGGACAAGATTCTCTTCGCCTCCGGCTCCGCGCGCGTGGGCAAGGAGGGTGAGGACGCCCTGGCGAAGATCGCCGACGCGCTCAAGACGGTGCAGGGAAAAATCATCCGCGTGGAGGGCCACACGGACGACGTCCCCATCGGCAGTGCCCAGTTCCCCACCAACTGGGAGCTGAGCCTGGCGCGCGCCATGGCGGTGGTGCGCAGCCTCCAGGACGCCGGCGTGGACCCCACGACGCTGTCCGCGGCGGGGTATGGCCAGTACCAGCCCATCGCCGCGAATGACTCGCCGGAAAATCGTTCGCTCAACCGGCGAATCGAAATCGTGCTCGCGCCCAAGTAACACCCGAAGCGCAGGGACGTATATGAGGGGCTCGGCACTTCCCCGCCCCTCATGAAAACACTCGCACTCGTCCTCTGTCTCCTCGCGGCCGAAGCCCGGGCCTGGCTTCCCCAGTCTCCGGAGGACGCCGGCACCATGGATGCCGGTGTCCCCACCGGTGTGCTGACGAAGCCGCCCGCCCTGCTGCGCCAGGTGGAGGCCCCGTACCCGCCGGACGCCGCCGCCCAGCAGCTCGAGGGCACGGTGGTGATGTTCATCGACATCTCGGAGACGGGCACCGTCACGAATGTCGAAGTCACCCAGCCCGCCGGCCACGGCTTCGACGAGGCGGCGGTGGAGGCGGTGAAGCAGTTCCAGTTCGAGCCCGCCGAGGTGGACAACGTCCCCGCCCCGGTGCGCATCCAGTACGCCTACCAGTTCGTCTTCCGCCCGGCCCCGCCGCCGGAGGGCACCGACGGCGGCGCCGCCACGCCCGAGGCCCCCGTGAATTTCAGCGGCCAGGCGCTGGAGCGCGGCACGCGCAACCCGCTCAACGGCGCGGAGGTGGTGCTGCCGGAGCTGGACCTGTCCACCGTGTCGGACGCGGAGGGGCGCTTCTCGTTCAGGGGCGTCCCCCCGGGCACCCACGAGGTGCTGGTGGTGCAGGGCGGGTACGACCGCTACCGCACGAAGGAGACGATTTCGGAAGGGCAGGAGACGCGCGTCACGTACTACGTGCGCAAGCGCATCTTCAGCCAGTACGAGACGGTGGTGCGCACGGAGCGCGAGCGCAAGGAGGTGACGCAGACCTCCATCCAGGTGGCCGAGGTGCAGCGCATCCCCGGCACTCAGGGCGACACGCTGAAGGTGGTGCAGAACCTGCCCGGCGTGGCGCGCCCCGCCTTCAACGGCGGCCAGCTCATCATCCGCGGCTCCAGCCCGCAGGAGTCTGGCGTCTTCCTCGACGGCCAGCGCATTCCGCTGCTGTACCACTTCGGTGGCCTCACCTCCGTGTACAACTCGGAGCTGCTGGACGCGGTGGACTACCTGCCCGGCAACTTCTCCGCCTACTACGGCGACCTCACCGGCGGCGTCATCAACGTGCGCAGCCGCGAGCCGCGCATGGACCGCATCCACGGCACCGTGGGCGTCAGCCTGATTGAATCCAACGCGGTCATCGAAGGGCCCATTACCGAGACGCTGGGCTTCGTGGTGGGCGGCCGGCGCTCGTACATCGACCTGGTGCTGGGGCTGGTGCCCGAGGGCGACAACGGGCCCAGCCTCCAGGTGGCGCCGCGCTACTACGACGCGCAGCTCAAGCTGGTGTGGAAGCCCCTGTCGCGGCACACCTTCTCGTTGCAGGGGCTCACCTCGCGCGACAGGCTGGGCCTCGTCTTCGACCAGCCGGCGGACAATGACCCCACCGTCACCGGCGACCTGGACGTCACCACCGGCTTCAACCAGCTCCGGCTGCGCCACCAGTACCGCGGCGACAAGCTCACGCTGGACACGCAGGCGCTGGTGGGCAGCACGCTCCTGGAGTTCGCCATCGGCGAGCGCGGCCTGCGCATCGACTCCACGGACCTGAATCTGCGCTCCACCGCCGAGTACGCCTTCGGCGACGCGCTCACGCTGGCCGGTGGCCTGGACGTGGTGAGCAGCTTCGCGCACGTCACCGCGCGCATCCAATCCCCACCGCGCGAGGGCGAGCCGCCCACGCCCACCGTCACCGACGAGCTGCTCGTCACCGACGGGGACTTCGTCCAGTACTTCCCCTCCGTCTGGGTGGAGGCGCGCTGGCGGCCCATCAAGGACCTGCTGGTGGTGCCGGGCGTGCGCGCGGAGAGCTACGTCTTCACGGACCAGGCGTCGCCGCAGCGCACCCTCAACCCGCGCCTGGCGGTGCGCTACGCGCTCACGGAGACGGTGTCGCTCAAGGGCGGCGCGGGCGTCTACCACGGCCCGCCCATCCAGGATGAGCCGAGCGCCACCTTCGGCAACCCGGACCTCGCGGCGAAGCGCTCGCTCCAGTACGGCCTGGGCGCGGAGTGGCAGCCGAGGCCGGAGTGGTTCATCAGCGGCGAGGTCTTCTACAACGACCTGGATGGCCTCATCGTCCGCTCCAACGGCACCGTGGTGCGCGACGGCGAGCCGGTGCCGGAGCGGCTGAAGAACGGCGGGGTGGGCCGCATCTACGGCCTGGAGGTGCTGGTGCGCCGCTCGCTGACGGACCGCCTCTTCGGGTGGATTTCCTACACGCTCAGCCGCAGCGAGCGCCGCGACTCGCCCGACGCGGCGTGGCGCCTCTTCGACAATGACCAGACGCACGTGCTGACGGCGATTGCGTCCTACAAGCTGCCGAGGGGCTGGGAGGTGGGCGCGCGCCTGCGCTTCGCCTCGGGCAACCCCACCACGCCCGTGGTCGGCGCCGTGCGCGACGATGTGAATGACGTCTTCGTGCCCCTCTACGCGGCGGTGAACTCGGTGCGGCTGCCGTCCTTCAACCAACTGGACATCCGCGTGGACAAGAACTTCGTCTTCGAGCGGTGGACCCTGGACGTCTACCTGGACCTGACGAACGCCTACAACAACCCGGCGGTGGAAGGCATCGCCTACAACTACAACTACTCGCAGAGCGCGTACTTCGAGGGGCTGCCCATCCTCCCGATTCTCGGCGCCAAGGGGAGCTTCTAGCGCATGCGCCCGTCCCTCTTCGTCCTGCTGGCCGCGCTCGTGGCCGCGTGTGGCCCCGACCTCGAGCTGCAGAGTGAAATCCGCCGCGTGCGCGTGCTCGCGATTCGCGCCGAGCCCGCGGAATTGGTGCTGGACCCGAACGCCCCCACGCTCCCGGGCCCGATGACGTTCGACGCGCTGGCGGTGGCCGCGGACGCGCGCCCCGTCACCGTCAGCTATGCGCTGTGCCGCTTCACCGGCAACCCCTACGACGGTCGCTGCCCGGGGGACAACGGCGTCCCGCTGCCGGAAGGCGTGCTGTCGCTCCAGGACCCCAACGTGCAGGCGGTGCTGTCCGAGGCGCTGCAAGCGGCCAATCCCGGCGGAGGCCCGGTGGACCCGAACGACCCGGCGCTGCTCGCGGCACTGCAGGAGGGCATTCCCCTCTTCGTCGGCTACGAGGCCACGGACGGCACCGGCACTCCCGAGGGCACCGAGCGCGGCGTGCGCCGCGTGACGCTTCGGGCGGCGGCCGCGCCCAACCAGAACCCGGAGATGGCGGACGTCCTCTGGGAGGGCGCGCCGCTGGTGGGCCCGCTGCCGGTGGGCACGGAGGTGACCTTCCGGCCGGTGCTCGCGGAGGGCAGCGCGGAAGTCTATGAGGCGGAGGACGGCCCGCGCACGGAGCAGGTCTTCTACAGCTGGTTCGCCACCGGCGACGGCGAGGTGAAGGAGTTCCGCTCGATTGAGTCGGTGGACGACAAGCCGGGCGACCCCACGTCGAAGTACGAGACGCCGGCCGCGCCCCAGCGCGTCACCTTCTGGGTGGTGGCGCGCGACGGGCGCGGTGGGGTGGGGTGGCTGAGCCGCACGGTGGACGTGGGCCCCTAGGCTTCAGTCGTGGAGTTGGTGCCTCACAGCCATTTCAGCGTGTAGCGCACGGTGTCGCCCTTGCGCTCCACCGTCTCGCTGGTGACGAGCTTCCCGAAGGCGAAGAACAGCCCGCGGAAGTAGCCCACCATCAGCGAGGGTGGCACCTTCGATTCACTCTCCATCACCACGGTGTCCTTCGTCAGGGACACCGTGCGTACGGCTTCATCAGGGGTGGCGTTCCTCACCACGGCCGACGACAGCGCGTTGAAGTCCTTGAAGACCTTCTCCAGCGTGTCGAAGCCCTGGGCCTTGGTGAGGTGGAAGGTCTTCTGGACGGCGGCCTGGCCGAGCGCCGTCATGGTGGTGTCCCCCAGCTTCGCGTGCAGGTCTTGAATCATCCGCACGTAGTCCTCCATCGGGTACCACGCGTCGTCCTTCATCTCCGCGATGCGCTTGCGGTGCTGGGGGAAGAGCAGCGTCGCGGTGGCGTCGAGCATGGAGCTCATGACGGCCCTGCAGTAGGCGCCCAGAATCTGACCAGCCATGTGGTGTGTCCGCCTTCGCGCGAGGGGTTCGCGAAGGACATCCCTTTGCGCACGATGATGACGCACGCATCGGGACGGGCGGAATGAGTCCGCCCGTACTCGCCCCGAGTCCGTCTCCTCTTCAGGAGGTCAGGTGGGCTGACGCACGCCCGAGGCCCTCGGCCACCGAGGTGAAGGCATCCGCCGTGCGCACGCGCTCCTCGCCGAAGCGGCGCACGTAGAGTTGACGCACCGCGGGAATCTGCGATGAGCCGCCGGTGAGGAACACCGCGTCGATGGCTGCCGCCTCCGGATGGCGGGCGAGCAGTCCCTCGGTGCACTGCTCCAGCTCGTCGAGCAGGGGCTTGCTGAAGGCGTCGAACTCGGCGCGGGTAATCGGCTCATGGAGGTGGATGCGACCCTCCTCGAAGTCCACTGTCGCCTGCTCGTCGCGCGACAAGCGCACCTTGGCCGCCTCAATCGCGCGGAAGAGCCGGTAGCCCAGGTTGTCCATGACCAGGTCATGGAGCGCCTGGATTTCGGCCTTCTTGTCGCTCGTCTCCAGCATCGTCTCGAGGAGTTCCTGGGTGGACTTCTCGCGGATGAAGGACATCTCGTGCCAGGAGAGCAGCTTGGCCATGACGTGCTGCGGAATCGGCAGTCGCTTGTCGCTGAAGCCGCGCACCCGGTACGTGGAGCCGGCGCCGAAGCGGGGCAGCAGCTTGTGGCGCATGATTTCGGCGTCGAAGCGGTCACCGCCGATGCGCACGCCGGTGGAGCCCACCACGTCCGGGCGCCGGTCCACGTTGCCGCGGCGCGAGGGCCCCAGGCGCATGAGCGTGAGGTCGGTGGTGCCGGCGCCGAAGTCGGCGACGAGGACGAGCTCGTCACGGGTGAGCTGGGCCTCGTAGGCGAGCGCGGCGGCGATGGGCTCGATGAGGAACTGCACCTGCTGGAAGCCGGCCAGCTCGGCGGCGCGGAGCAGGCGCTGCTGGGCGAGCGCGTCCGCCTGCGGGTCCGGGGTGAAGACGGCGGGGCGGCCGAGGATGACGGCCTCGGGCGGGCCGCCCATGTGGACACCGGCGGCCTCGCGCACGCGGCGCAGGAGGACGGCGACCAGCTCCTCAATCGTGTACGTGCGCCCCTTCACCTGGGTGGCGCGGAAGGAGTTGGAGTGGAGGAAGGACTTCACGGACTGGATGAAGCGCCCGGTGTTGTCCTCGAGGTAGCGCTGGATGGCGTCCGCGCCCGCGTAGATTTGCTGCTCGTCGTCCGGGAAGAAGAGGACGGAGCGGAACAGGCGCGGCTCCGAGGTGTGGGGCTGCAGGGGCAGCACCGTGCCGTCGGGCAGCGCCGCGGCGGTGTTGCTGGTTCCGAAGTCGAGTCCGCAGGCACGCATGGGGGTGCGCCCCTTACCCTCAAAGTCCTCTCAAGGGTAGCGCCGCGTGGAGGGGGCCGCCCGCTGGTGACCGGGCGGGTTGGCGGGCGCATGCATGGGGTGTGGGTTGGCTCCGCTGGAGGGCTCGCCATCTTTGCGCTGTCACTTTCACGACAGGAGACATCCATGAAATTCCGCGCGGGATGGTTGATGGCCGGGGCGGCGGCGCTGGTGCTGGGGACGGGCTGTGAGGAGCGGAGCAAGAGTCGCACCGAGCAATCGGGCGAGCAGGCGTCCGCGAGCAGCCAGGCAGAGCAGGCGCAGGAGCGCTCGGAGAACGCCTTCGGCAAGGCCCGCGACTCGCAGGAGGAGGCCACCGAGCAGCAGAAGGAGGCCGCCAACGCCCAGCAGGACCTCCAGGAGAAGCAGAAGGAGCTCCAGGATGCCCAGGCCCGCGCCGGGAAGGAGGCACAGGAGGCTCAGCAGGCGCAGCAGTCCGCCCAGCAGCAGACGCAGGCGGCCCAGCAGGAGGCGCAGTCGGCACAGGCCAGCGCGCTGGAGGCCCAGAAGAAGCAGCAGCAGGAGCTGGCGCAGCAGAGTCAGCAGAACCAGCAGCAGGCGCAGCAGCAGTCCGAGCAGCTCCGCCAACAGGCGCAGCAGCCGGTAGCCGCGGCGCCCGCGCCGGCCCAGCCCTCGCAGCAGCAGCCGGCCCAGCCTTCGCAGCAGCCGGCCCAGGCGCAGGCCAAGACCCAGGCGCAGGGCTCCGAGCAGCAGATTGTCGGCGAGGTGCTGACGTCGACCGAGCAGGAGGTGCTGCTCAGCTCGCGCGGTGAGCCGCAGCTCCGCCTGCAGATTGGCCCCCAGACGCAGGTGACGGTGGACGGCCGTCAGGCGAGCGCGGCGGACATCCAGGAGGGCAGCCAGGTGCGCGCCTCGTACCGCACGGACCAGAGCAGCGGCGAGCCGCAGGCGGTGCGCATCGAGGCCACGTCGCAGGTGAAGCCCACCGCGCCGGCCTCACCGGAGAGCGGCGAGTCGTCTCCGGGCGCGCCGACGCAGCAGCAGTAACCGTGGTATCCCCGCGCCCCGCCTGGGTCCCGCCGCTACACGGTGGAGGCCGGCGGGGCGCGGTGCATGCCACGGCAGGGCCTTCAGGCGCCCTCATCCACGACGCGGTTGCGTTGCACGCCGAGGTCGATGGCTCCGTCGTGGCAGTGGATGCGGGACTCCACGACGTCGCCGGCCTTCAGGTACTGGGAGCGCTTCGCCTGCGCCTTCAGGAAGAGCTCCCACTTCTTCTTCTCCGGCAGGAACGCGGCGAGCCGCTGCTTCGCGGGCGAGGGAATGGAGAGCGCGCAGCCGGCGGGCGTACCGGTGGCGATGAGGTCTCCGGCGAAGAGGTCCTGCAGTCCCGACAGCTCGGTCAGGGTCTCCGCCGGGCCGAACACGAGGTTCGCGGTGGAGTCCCGCTGCCGGACCTCTCCATTGACGGTGAGCTCCAGGTGGAGCTGCTCCAGTCGGGGAATGTCCCGGGGCTCCAGGAGGCAGAGCCGGGGGCCGACGGGGCCGAAGGTGCGGTAGCTCTTGCCCTTGTAGAACTGCATCTGCGGAATCTGGACGTCGCGCGCCGAGTAGTCGTTGACGATGACGATGCCCGCGATGAACTCGTGCAGGGAGGCCGGCGTGACGACGGCCCCGCGGTCCAAATCCCGCTTGAGCACCAGGCCCAGCTCGACCTCGTAGTCGAGGAACCGCACGTGCGAGGGCCTCACCAGCTCGCTGTCGGCGGGCACGATGCAGCTCTGCGCCTTGGTGAAGAACATGTTGAATGTCTTCGCGTCCGGGTCCATCCCCGACTCGAGCATGTGCTGCCGGTAGTTCGCGCCCTGGCAGAGGAACTGCTGGTTCCGCGTCACCGGTGACAGCAGCCGGACCTCCTCCCTGGCGAGGCTGGGGCCCTCGAGCGCGCAGAGGCTGGCGACGGTGTGGCCGCGGATGAAGTCGCCGGTGGTCGGGAAGTCGCCCGGAACCGGCGTGAGCCGGTCCTCGCGCGCCACGCCCCATTGGGCGCGGCCCTGATGCTCGAAGCGCATGACGTGCAGTGGCATGGAGGTGTTCCTCGAAGGTCAGGCCGGTGCTAGCCGAAGAGTCGGGCGAGGGTGCGCAGCTTGCCGAGGCTCAGGTCCGGACTGCGGCGCAGGTTCCGCAGGATGCGCAGCAGCACCCGCGGCGTGAGTGGGGGCCGGGAGAAGCTGCGTGGCATGGGCTTGCCCCACTGCGCCATCGCCTCGCGCGAGGTGGGGTGCACGCCGGCCGGCACGTCGGCGGTGAAGAGGTCCCCGTCGGTGTAGTGCTCGTGCTTGTCTCCGTAGGGGTCATGCCAGTAGTCGAAAATCTGGCTGCCGAGGATGTGACGGCCGACACCCCAGGCATGCCGCCAGCCCCTGTCGCGCAGCACGCGGTGGCCCATGCCCACGGCGTCCGTGTCCACGACCTCGTAGGCGCTGTGGCTGTACGTGGGCATCACTCCCTGGGCCAGGGCCACCGTGTGGTGGTCCGCTGGATGGGGGCCGAGGTCCAGGCGCAGGAAGGCGACGGCCGGAGAGCCGTCCGGCAGCACCTGCACGTCGGAGGGCAGCAGGCCGAAGTGCTGGAGGTACCAGTGGGCCGTCGCCTGGAAGTCCACCACCTCGAGGACCACATGGCCCAGGCGGATGACGTCGGGCGGCGCCACCGGCAGCCGCTGCGTGCCGTTGATGCGGGGATGCGCGTCCACGGAGTTGAGTGGCATGGGCGCGCGGTGGGGCAGCGCCTCGGCCTCCGCCGCGCCATGGACGGCGTGCACCGCGAAGCCGGAAGGGTCCGTCAGCCGCACGCGCTCGCCACCTCCGGGCCAGGGTGAGGGCTCCAGCTCGGAGGCGCCGGGGAGCATCGCGAGCTTCTCCAGGTCCTCACGCGAGCCCACGCGCAGGCCGAGCCCGGCGAAGCGCGGCCTCCGGCCCTGCAAGGCCACGTAGCAGAACGGCGCCGGTGCCGTGCCGCGCAGGAACAGGGCCACGTCCGTCCGCGCGGCCACGCGCAGGCCGAAGTCGGTGAGGAAGCGCTCGGTGAGGTCGAGCTCCGGACGCTCGAACATCAGGAAGGCGAGTGCCCGGGCCTTCACCGTCGGGTGCGGGTGGCGGGACAGGGGAGTGGGCGGGGATGGCGGCATGGGAGCGGCTCCGGCACTCAGGGGTGGGGGGAAGGCCCGGCCGCGCGCGGGGCGCCGAGCAGGAGGAGTGCCTCGCGAACGAGGCGGTTCACCTCGCTGACGGGGCCGTCGGTCAGCACGGTGCGGTCCGGCCGCACGATGGCCGCCCAGCCGAAGGGCGCCGCGCCGGGAGTCAGCGCTTCATGCAGGTCCTCCCAGGAGTCGCCGTGGGCCGCGCGGTGCAGCCGCTGGCCGCGGTGCCGGAGCTGCACCACCCTGCCACCCGCGGCGGTGAAGGCGGCCCGGGCCGCCGCGTCGAGTTGCCCGCCGGCGTCCGGGCCGAAGCCGAGCAGCGTCAGCGAAGGTCCGAGCACGTCGTCGCTCAGTCGCACCGAGCCGTCGTCCCCCCGCAGCCAGCCCTGGGGCAGCATGCCGCCGCGACGCAGGCGCGAGCGCGAGCGTCCCCGGACGAACAGCCCCCGCTCGAAGTGCTGCCGGGGCTTGACGCCCAGCTCCTCGAGCCAGGTGCGCACGGGCGGCACCAGCCGGAGCAGCCGCATCAGTCCGTGCGTGAGCATCGCCATGGCGGCATTGCCCGGCATCACCAGCCGGCCCATCCGCTGGGCGAGCGCAATCATCCTCCGGGCATGCGGGCGTCGCTCGGCGTCGTAGCTGTCGAGGATGGAGGGCGCGGCGCCGTAGCGCAGCACCCAGGCGAGCTTCCAGCACAGGTTGGCGGCATCTCGCAGGCCCGCGACGAGCCCCTGGCCGACGAACGGCGGCGTGACGTGGGCGGCGTCGCCGGCCAGGAACACGCGGCCGCGGCGGAAGGCATCCGCCGTGCGCGCGTGGAAGCGGTAGACGGCCCTGCGCTCGATGTGCAGCTCCTCGGGGCGGCCCCAGCGTGAGAGCAGGCGCAGCACGCCCTCGTCGCTCGTGACTTCCTCGCGCGACTCTCCGGGCCGCAGCATGAACTCCCAGCGCTCGCGGCCGCCCGGCGCCACCATGTGCGGCGTCGGCCGCCGCGGGTGGCACAGGAACTCCACGTGGTCGATGGGCCGCGGCACGTGCCTCGCGTCGACAATCAGCCAGTCCTCGGCGTAGGTGCGCCCCTCGAAGTCCAGCCCGATGAGCCGGCGCACGGCGGAGCCGGCCCCGTCCGCGCCGACGACATAGGCCGCTTCCACCTCGGCCGTGCTCCCGTCGGCGTGCTTCAGCGTCGCGACGACGGCCCCACCCCGCTCCTCGAGCTCCGTCAACTCCACCCCCAGGGCCGTGTCCACGGTGGGGTGCGACGCCACCTTCGCGCGCAGCGCCTGTTCCAGCTCGGGCTGGAAGAAGGTGACCAGCTTCGGGTGCCCGTTGATGGCGCCACCGGTGTTGATTCGCGCGAACTCGCCGCAGTACGGCGAGTGCATCCGCACGTAGGGAATCGCGAGCGTGGGGAAGGCATCCTCCGGAAGGCCGCAGAGCTGGAGGATGCGCAGCGCTTCATTGTCGAGCGCGATGGCGCGCGGATGCATGAGCAGCTCCCGCGAGCGGTCGACGACGAGCGTGCGCACGCCATGCCCGCCCAGCAGGCTCGCCGCCGCGGCTCCGACCGGACCGAAGCCGACCACCAGCACCTCGACCTTCGCGGGGAGGGACACCATGATTTGAATGTATTGGTCAAAACTGATGACTTTGTCAACTTTGACGGCCTGCTATGCTGGAGGCCGCCCGCCCGCTCGAAGCCATGCCCAAGCCCGCCGCCCCGAAGCGTCCCCAGCGAACGCGCCCGTCCCCGAAGCCCGCGAAGGTTGTCCCGCCGGAGAAGGAGCCGCGTGGCGCACGCCGCAAGCGTGAGACGCGCGCGCGGTTGATGGACGCGGCGCTGCGGCTGATGTCGGAGCGGGGAATGGAAGGGGTGGCCATCAACGAGATTACGGAGGCCGCCGACGTCGGCTTCGGGTCCTTCTACAACCACTTCGAGTCCAAGGAGGCCATCCACGGCGCGGTGATGGACACCGTCTTCGAGGGCTTCGCCGATGCGCTCGACCGGCTCACGGTGGACACCACCGACCCGGCGGAAATCATCGCGGTCTCCATCCGTCACACCCTCCGGCGTGCGCGCCGGGAGCCAATCTGGGGGCGCTTCCTGATGCGCGAGGGCTCTTCGGCCCGCGTGTTGTCACGCGGCCTCGGGCAGCGCCTGCTGCGCGACATCCAGAGGGGCCTCGAGGCCCGGCGCTTCAAGGCCGACGACCCGTTGATGACCTTCGTCGCCGTGGGCGGCACCGTCCTGGGCGCCATTTCCGTGGAGCTGCAGTTCGGTGTGCCGGGCGCGCCGCAGGCGGAGCTGCTCCGTGGCCTCGGTCTGGACGCGGAAGGCGTGCCGGAGCGAGCCGCCACCATGGTGCTGCGCACGCTCGGGCTGTCCGCGGTGGAGGCAGCGGCCGTCGCGAGGCGGCCACTCCCCGAGGGGGCGGTGACTCCGGAGCCGGTGGGGTAGGGCTCCCGTCACGCGAGCATCCGGCGCAGCCGCCGGGGAATCTCCTCGGAGTGCCAGCGCTGAACCTCGCGCGCAAGCTCCTTCGCCAGCACCGCGCGCTCATCTTGCACCTGCGGCAGCAGCGCCCGCGCGGCCTTGCGCTCCGTCGGCGCGGCCTCGGCGGCGAGCCGCTCGAAGAGTTCCAGCCGCACGTCCGCGTCGTGCAGTTCGCCCAGCCCGTCCTGCAAGGGAACGAGTACCTCCAGCATCGCGTCCATCGTCCGGCGGAAGGCCGGCTGGAAGATTTCCAGCTCGTAGCGCAGCTTCTTCAAGTCCTTGCGCAGTGCATGCGCGGACTCCGCGTCCGGCGCGTCCGCGTACGCCTCCATCCGCTTGCGCACGGTGCGCACGCGCGCGCGCAGGACCTTCCGCACCCGCCGGCCACCGAAGCGGTGCGCGCTGTCGTCCAGCGCATCCACCTTCTCCAGCAGCCGCGGAATCGTCCGCTTCACCCAGCGCTTCAGCTCCGCGCGCAGCAGGCGCTCCTTTTCGTCCAGCGAGGCCATCCGCGCGTCGCGCAGGGCGAGGACGCCCGCGCGCGTGCCGCGCTTCTCCTTCTCCGCCTTGCCGGCCGCGCCCTCCAGCCAGGCCGCCTGCACGTGCAAGTCCCGCACGCCCCCCAGCGCGTCCTGGAGGCGCTTCACGTCGCGCTCCAGCTTCTTCAGTCCCCCGAGGGAGCGGAACACCAGGAGGGCCGCGCGCAGGCGGCGGGTCGCCACGCGCATGTCATGGACGGACTCGTCATCCACGCCGTCCTCGAGCCCGGCCTCCGGCTTGCGCACGTCCGCGAGCCGGCCCGCGAGGATGCGCCGCGCGGCGTGTCCCAACTGGCTGTCGGGGCCCAGGCCCCGGATGGGTGTGGGGTGTGCCACTCAGCCCTCCGTGAGCGCGTACTGCCGCAGCATCCGCTCCGCGCCCTCTGGCCCCTCCCACCCGAGGATGCGCGCGTCCTTGTCCTCGAAGTGCACGGCGGCGAGGAAGAAGTGCTCCAGTTCCTCGCGCTCGCGCTTGGAGAGCTGTTGAAAGGTCTGCAGGTGCTCGGCGCGGGTGGAGGAGACGGGCACGGCGAGGATGCGGTCATTGCGCTCGCGCTCGCCGGGCTTGCCGCCGCGCTTCTTCTGGTCCACCTGCAACACGCCGAGCGCGCGGCTGGGCAGCACCACGCCGGGCCACGTCGTGTCGTCCCAGTACACCATGACGTCCAGCGGGTCCCCGTCCGGCCCCTTCGTGGAGGGGATGAAGCCCCAGTCGAAGGGGTAGCGCAGCCCGCGCGTGAGGGGCCGGGAGATGGAGAAGGCCCGCAGCGTGGGCTCGTACTTCAGCTTCACCGTCGAGCCGCGAGGCGACTCGACGACCACGTGGAAGGCGCCATTCTGCCCGCGCAGGGGCAGGCGGGTGAGGTCCGTCACCATATGCGGGCAAGGTTGGCCGCATCACCGCCCGGGGCAAGCACCCACCCCTCGCCCCCGAGGAGCGCGGCCTACCAGCCAGGGCCATGCGTCTCCAGGGGTGGCGCCGCGTCCAGGAGCCTGCGTGTGGCCCGCGCCGCGGCCAGCCCGCCCAGCGTGTACCAGGCGACGGTGAAGAGCGACGTGGACGTCCGCGCGCGGGCGGGCCCTCGGCCCAGCCCCAGGTACGACGGCAGCACCACCGCGCCCAGGCCCGCGAGCAGCCCCAGCACCGCGCCGCGCAGGTACGGCCGCTTCGGCCGGCCCAGCGCCACCAGTGAGTAGAAGAGGGTGTTGGTCAACGCATCCCCCGCGAGCGACTGCCGGTGCAGGCGCAGGCCGTGCGCGGGCCTGCCGCCGAGCCAGCGGAGGCCCTTCTTCAGGGCGCGCTTGCCTGGCACATCCATCCGGGGCGGGTGCTCCAGCACGCGGCGGGCACCCTCGTGGACGAGCGTCAGGGACGTGGCGCCCACCAGCCCCGGCCCGAGGGCACGGAGCAGGAGGCGGGGACGCGAGGGGACAGACGGTTCCATCATGCGCTTCAAGCTACGCACCGGCCTTCCGCTGCCCCGCGCCTGCCCCGCCTGCCCGCCCGCCCTGCACCCGGGCGCTGCTACTTCTTCAGCTCCGGCACCTTCATGCCGCGCTGCACGGCGGGACGGCTGCCCACGCGGTGCAGGTACTGCGGGACGTTGCGCAGGCCCTGGAAGAGGTCCGGGTTGTACTCGCGCGCGCCCGCCACCCACGGGTAGATGGCACAGTCCGCGATGGAGAACTTGCCCGCCACATAGTCACCCTGGCCGAGCTGCGCATCCAGCACGCCGAGGATGCGCCTGGATTCATTGCGGTAGCGCTCAATCGCGTGCGGCACGTACGCCTTGCTGAAGCGGGTGAAGTAGCCGAGCTGCCCGAGCATGGGGCCGATGCCGCCCATCTGGAACATCAGCCACTGCGTGACTTCGGCCTTGCCGCGTGGGTGGGAGGGCAGCAGCTTGCCCGTCTTCTCCGCGAGGTAGAGCAGGATGGCGCCGGACTCGAAGACAGTCAGGGGCCGGTGGTCCACCGGCGCGTGGTCGACGATGGCCGGAATCTTGTTGTTGGGGTTGATGGCCAGGAACTCGGGCTTGAACTGGTCGCCCTTCGTGATGTCCACCACCTTGACGTTGTAGGGCAGCTCCATCTCTTCCAGCGCGATGGACACCTTGCGCCCGTTGGGCGTAGCGAACGTGTACAGGTCAATCATGCCTTCACTCCCGTGAGCTGCTCGCTCACCTGCCAGAGCCGCTCCGCGAGGGCGTCATCCCGGGCCGCGGAGGACGCCTTCTTCGGTCGGCACTTGTAGAAGTACTCCCCGGACACCGACTCCACTTCGGGCGAGGACGCCAGGTAGATGGACGTCCGCGCTCCCTTCTCCGCCGAAAGCATGAACGGCGCGCCCAGCTTGACGATGTGGCGGAAGAAACCCTTCGTGTTGTGGCCGAAGCCCGTGCGCACCACGCCGGGGTGCAGACAGTTGGCCGTCACCCCCGTCCCCTTCAGCCGCTTCGCCAGCGCGCGGGTGAACAGGATGTTGGCCAGCTTGGAGGTGCCGTACACGCGGAAGGAGGCATAGTCGCGCTCGCTCTGGAGGTCCGCGAGGTCCATCCTGCCGACGCGGTGGGCGTCCGAGGAGACGGTGACGACGCGAGCCGGGGCGCTGGCCTTGAGCACGTCCAGCAGCAGATTCGTGAGGAGGAAGGGCGCGAAGTGGTTGGTGGCCATCGTGCCCTCCAGTCCGTCCCCCGTCACCTCGCGGTTGTCGAGGATGAGGCCCGCGTTGTTCAGCAGCACGTCCAGCCGCGGGTAGCGGGCCTTGAAGGTGGCGGCCAGCTCGCGCACGGACTGGAGCGAGGCGAGGTCGGCCTTCAGCCACTCCACCTTCGCGCCGGGGGCGGCGGCGCGCACGGCGCTGACGGCGGCCTCGGTGCGCGTCGCGTCACGGCCCACCAGCACCACCGTGGCGCCCAGGCCCGCCAGCGCCTTGGCCGCCTCCAGGCCGATGCCGCCGGAGGCTCCGGTGATGAGGCAGACCTTCCCGTCCATCCGCGTCTGTGAAGTCAAAAAGCGTCCTCCGTCGCGAGAGGACGCCTTCTATACGCCGGAGCCGGCCCGCGCGCTCGCCCAACCGCGAGCGCGGCGGTGCCTTCTGCTCATTGCCCGTCAGGCGTTGGGGGGCCGGGAGCCGGCTTCTTCCCCGGCGCCGCGGCGCGCGTTGGCTCGCACGTCGCCGTGCAGGTGGCTCTCCAGGAACCACAGGTCCAACTCCACCTCGCCCAGCGACTGCGTGAGCAGGTCCACGGTGACGGGGTCATTCAGCTCCTCGGAGCGGTGGATGCCGTTGCGGATGCTGGCCCCGTAGCGCGCGAAGCGGTCCACCAGGGCGCGCAGGTGCGCGTCGCCGTCCACGGCCTGCAAGTCGTATTCGGGCAGCTCGCTGTTCTTCGCGGCGAGGCGGATGGTGCCCTCGGCGTAGCCGCCCAGGGTGCCGGCGCGCTCGGCGAACGCGTCGGCCTGCTTGCGCGCGTGCTTGGCCAGCTCGTCGAACAACTCGTGGCGGCTGTAGAAGTGCTTGCCGCGGATGTTCCAGTGGGCCTGCTTTATCTGCCAGTGCAGGTCGATGGAATCGGCCAGCAGGATGTTGAGGGAATCGATGAGCTCTTCGCGCGCGTCGGCGGGGAGATTCACGTGACTGGGAAAGTTCATGTTCCGGCCTCCTCCAGAGGGCCCCCCAAGGGTGGGGATGGCCCCGGGGGACGCCAATCCACGCCGCGACGGCTGGAGGGCAGGCGGCCAGGCCTCACACGGCGCGGCCCCGGACGCCCACGTCCCCGGGAGCGGCCAGCCGTGCGGACAACTCCGTGGCCGCGCGCTCGCCGGACTCCACCGCGCCGTCGATGTAGCCACAGCCCTCGAGGGCCGTCTCGGTGCCCGCCCAGTGGACGCGGCCGAAGGGGGCGCGCAGGGCCTCGCCAATGGCGGTGAGGGTGCCGGGGCGGGGGAGGCCCACGTAGCAGCCCTTGCTCCAGGGCTCGGCAATCCAGTCCAGGTCCGCGACGGCGGTGGGCTTCAGGGCCTGGGGGCCGAAGAAGCGCGCGAAGGAGTCCAGCGCGGCGCGCCGCCGCTCCTCCGGAGGACGCCCCGTCCACGCGCGCGCCGTCTCTCCGAGGAAGAAGCCCACCAGGGCGGGATGGTGGCCGTCCGCGCCGCAGTCGTCGAAGCACAGGCGCACGGGGCCGGTGTCGCTCACGGCCTCGCCGGAGAAGCCGGCCTCACGCCAGAAGGGGCGCTCGTAAGTGGCCACCACCTTGATGACGCTGCCCATGGGAATGTCCGCGTGGGCGCGGCGGCGCCCGGCGGGGAGGGCGGCGCCGAAGTCGATGCGCTCGGCCAGCGCGGGCGGTACGGCGACCACCGCGTAGCGCGCGCGCCACGTCCGGCCATCCCCGGCGGTGACGGTGACGCCGTCCGCGTCCTGGAGCACGGCGTGTACGGGGGTGGAGAGGTGGACGCTTCCGCCCAACTCAGAGGCCATGCGGAGGCTGAGCGTCTGGGCGCCGCCCTTGAAGCGCTCGGCCTGGGCGCCGCCCTCGATGGTGGTGAGGGGCATGAGGCCGTTGTTGGAGTGGATGTAGAAGAGGAAGTGGAGGAAGGACAATTCCGAGGGCTCGGCGCCGAAGACGGCGCGGGTGGCGATGTCCAGCGCGGCGCGGGCGCCCCACGTGGGCACGTGGCGCTGCTTCCATTCCTCCAGCGTGAGGGCGTCCCACTCGGCGGCGCGGGGCGCGGCGTCCGGGCGCTCGCGGGGGACGCGCTTCGACAGGCCGTCCAGCTTCCAGATGATGCGCTGGAGGTCCAGCAGCGACAGCAGTGGCAGCGACGGTACCTGGCCGCGATAGGTGCGCAGCGCCCCGCGCACGTCGAGCACCTTGGTGCCCTGGTGGTGCTGCGGAAAGCGCTTGAGGCCCAGTTCGTCCGCGAGGCGCAGCACATGGCGCTGTTGGGGGCCCACCCACTGGCCGCCGAGGTCCACGGCCTCACCCCCGAGGGACTGGGTGAGCGTGCGTCCACCGACGCGCTCCCGGGCTTCGAGCACGGCGACGGAGAACCCGGTCCGCGAGAGCGCCCGCGCGGCGGTGAGCCCCGCCACCCCCGCGCCCACGATGACGACATCCGCTCCGCTCGCGTCCATGTGCCCTCCGGGGCGGGACTCTATGCCGGGCGCAAGAGGCGCGCGCCACGGGGTGCCCGCACCGGACATGGAGTGCCGGGGTCCACTCGAGGCCGTGCTTCCATCCGTGCTGGCGCTACGATGGTGGCCCTTCGTTGTGGATGGATGGTGAGGAGCCATGCTCGCGCTCGACCTCGTGGAACGGCTGCGCCAGGTGTCGCCGGCGGCGGCGAATGCCCTGATGACGGTGGCGGTGAAGAACATCATCCCGCTGTCGGCGGTGATGGGCTTCAAGGTGGAGGAGGCGTCCGACGCGAGGACGCGCGCGTCCGTGCCCCTCAAGCGACGCACGCGCAACCACGTGGGCGGCGTGTACCTGGGCGTGCAGGTGACGGTGATGGAGTTGACGATGGGGCTGTGGCTCTTCCGCCGCTTCCCGCCGGGCCGCTACAACGCGCTGGTGGACAAGGTGGAGGTGTCCTTCCACGCCAAGGCGAAGGGCGGCGTGCGCGCCATCTGCGAGCCGCCCGCCGAGCTCTTCACCACGCTGGACGCCGCCCTCCGCGAGAAGAACGACAAGGCCCGCGAGTGGGTGCCCGTGCGGCTGGAGGACTTCGAGGGCAGGCACATCGCGGACGCGCGCTTCCTCGCGGTCCTCAAGCGCTACTGAGGCGTGGACGCTTCAGGCAGCCTGCGCGAGCCATCACCCTCGAAGCGGACCTGGACGACCTGCCGCCCACGGCCGTCGACCTGGACGACCTCGCGGTAGAGGAGCAGGCCCGGGCCGTCATCGCGCGGGTTCCTGGCGAAGATGGTGTAGGGCCCCGGCACCAGCTCGCTGAAGTCGTTCTGCGACTCGTAATAGATGATGCCCCCCGAGTATTGCTCCCGCATGTCCGTGCTCATGTTCTCGATCAGCGGGTGCTCCACGAGCTTGACCCAGCCCGGGATGTCGGCGGGCCAGTCGTGCGCGCCGGGAACGACGAAGATGGCGTCGTAGTGCGTCGACTCGGGGAGCAGCACTCGGAGCCGCCCGGCGCCTTGCGAGGCCTGGACGACGACGGTGGCGCTGTTCTCGGGGGAGACCTCCACGCGCACCGGGGCGAAGCGGTACGGGACGCGCGGCCCCGCCCGGCGCATGGAGGGCTTGTGGGTGGCGCGGACCTCGTAGCTCCCCGCGGGCACGCCGTGGACGGCACGGCCCGCGCCGTCCGTACGCAAGGTGAGGAGGCCCCACGTGCCCTCCGCCATGACGTTCATGCCCGCGAGGGGCGCTCCCCGCGCGTCCCTCACGAGGACCTCCAGGCGGGAGTCCTCCGAGGGAAATTGGACCTCGACCTTCCCGTCCTTCCCGGCGGGGATGCGCTGCCGCAGGAGCCGGTCGTCCCACTTCGTCCAGAGTGCCACTTCCCGGCCCACCGGCACCGGTCCGAGGGAGAAGCGGCCGGAGGCATCCGTGCTCGTCGAGTCGGCGCCGCCCCTGGCTCCATTCCAGCTCGCGCGGAGGTCCACCGACTCCACCGGCTTGCCATCCGGGCCCACGACGCGGCCCGTGAGCGGGCGTCCCCGCTCGAGCACGATGTCTGGCAGCTCCGCATGCAGTGACTTCAGGCCGAGGAGCGGAAGTTCCTGGGACACGAAGCCGGCGGACTCGATGTGGGTGAAGCAGGTGGACCCGAGCTGGAAGCGCCCCTTCGCGTCGCGCACGCGCCTCGAGCCCACCTCGAAGCTCTTGAGCGGAGTGCCCTGCTCGTCGACCACGCGGCCGGCGGCGCTCCTCACGCAGCGGGGGGCCAGCACGATGTCGGGCGCGGGGCCTCCCGTTCGAGCCGTGGCATCACCCAGGCCCTCCTGGTGTTGGATGTGGAGCCCGTACTCTCCCTCTCGAAAGGGCTCCAGCGTGAAGCGGCCCTCGGCGTCCGTCGTGGCCGTTGCCAGCTCCCGAGGCGCGGACGTGTTGCGGAGGAGGTCTCCGTCCAGCGGCACGGAGGGGAAATGCTGCCAGGCCTCCACCGTGGCTCCGGCCACGGGCTGCCCATCCAACCTCCGCACCCGTCCCGAGATGGGGGTCGCGGAGCGCTGCGGGAAGCGGAGCTCCATGCGCAGGTCGTCCGTGCCGGGGCCTGATTCGAAGTCCTGCCACGCGTAGCGCTGGAACTGTTCCTTCTCCACCCAGAAGGCCAGCACCCGATAGCGGCCGGGCGGGGGAGCCGCGTGGCCCGCCTCTCCACGGTCGTTCGTCTGGAGCCAGACGTTGGTGGCGTCCAGCGACTCGGAGACGACCTGCACATGGCTGCCCGGAAGGGGCACTCCGTCGGGGCCGAGCACGCGGACCTGGAGCGCGCGTGGACCCTCCAGCCTCGCACCCGCATCTGGCACCCCCGCGTCATCCGCGGGAGGGGCGCCAGTCGCGCAGGACGACAGGGCAGGCAGGAGCAACGCGAGCAGGACACGGAGCAAGGACTGCATGCGGCTGACTCTAGGCGGGACTGCCCATGGACGCGGCCGGCGCCGCGCTCGAGGCACGCAAGAAACCGCATGCGGCCGGCGCCAGGCGGCACCTCCGGTGGACGCGGACCGCGCCCGGTTCTTGGCTGCCCGCGGCCGACCCCATGCTGGCTTTCCGGGTCTGGGGAATCGTCGGGACAGCTCGCGTACCTCGGAGCGGGCGGGGACGCAGGGGATGTCTTGCGGGGAGCGGCGCAATATGACGGCGGAACTGCCCGGCAGGCAGGACGGCGTGACGGGTCAACACCCGGACCTCGGGGCGCTTCACGCGGATGGCCCGGCGAGGCAAGCTGACTCTTGTGTCGCGTCGCTCCCGGCTGGGCCTCACACTGCTGCTCTCGGTGCTCCTGCACGCAGCGCTCTTGTTCGCGCTGTCGCGGGTCCCGTCCGCCCGGCTTCCGGAGCAGCCGTCGACGCAGGTGGTGGAGCTCGAAGTCCTGCACACGCCCCCAAAGACGACGGCGCCGGCTGCTCCCGGTGCGGCCGTGCGGCCGCCCGGCCGTGTGACGGCTCCTCCCCGGCACCAGGCCGAGCGCCCTTCGCCATCGGAGTCAGGGACACCGGAACCCCAGGTGGCGACCTCGCCCCCGGAGTCGGGCGCTTCCCGGCAGGACACGCCGTCGGAAGCGAAGACCGGACAGGACGACGCGACCGCGAAGGCGGAACCCCCGAAGTCGGACGCGCCGTATGCTCCCGCGGAAGAGCGGGCGGAGCGGCCCATCCTGGTGCCGGGGCATCTGCTGGGTGAGGGGCTGACGGGAAAGCCACCCTCGACGGGACGGACGTTGCGCAACACGGGAGAGGTGCCCGACCCGAAGGTCATCGCGCGGCAGCAGGCGGAGGAGGCGCGCGAGAAGGTGGATGGCTGGGCCAAGGACTCGCTGGCGTCGGCGCGCGCGGAGAGCGGGGCGCCCTCGCCGTACTTCGCGAAGCTGCAGAAGGACTTCTCGAAGGAGTTGGTCAATCCACCGCCGCCGGACCTGAAGGTGCTCGCCTCGCGGATGAAGCGCGAGCAGGTGGAGGCCATCGAGCGCTTTGGCAAGACGGGCAGCCCCTACGCCCCGAAGGAGCGCGACCATCGCCTGGAGCAGCGCAACCGGTTCCAGGCCGCCGTGGAGGCGGGACGCGCCGCGAACATGTTCATGGTAGACGTCACCGAGCCCATCCTGGCGCTCGCCGCCGTCGTCGAGGTCCGCCAGGCCCGCGACGGGAAGGTGCTGGACCTGCAGGTGATTGAAGGCTCCGGCGACCCGAAGTTCGACGAGTGGGCCGTTTCCCAGCTCCGCGAGGCCCTCGCCCAGGCAGACGCCCCCAGCGACGGCGGCGTGGGCATCCACGACGACGGGATGCGGAGCCGGTGGCGGTTGAAGGAGTTCCTCGGCAACCCCAGGGTGCAGATCCACCTGATTGGCGTCTACTGACCCAGGGCTCGAAGGAGGCCCGCGCCGGGCTGCGGGGCTCTCGAGTTCTCACGGTCCACACAGGTGGTGAGACGTGGAACACGCCGTGCCTGTGCCAGCGTCGCGAGCTGTTCCCGCCCAGGCCTCCGCCACCGGTTGCCCCTCCATGTCAGACCTACCCGGTAGACAGGAGCGCGTGGAAGGAACGTTCCTTCCAGCCGTCGGTCGCCCGCGGGGGCGGGGTAAGGGGAAGGGGAATGGGGATTCTGGAGCAGATGCGCGCCGACGCCATGTGCGAGGCGGCGGTGTTGCTGGCGCGTCGGGGGTACGAGCACGTGCAGGCCTCGGAGCTGGCCCGGGCGCTGCGCATGTCGGTGGGCACCCTCTACCGGCGCTACGGCAGCAAGCATGGCTTCGCGCTGGCGGTGCGGGATTTCGCGGAGAGTGCCCTGTGCATCCGGGCGCGCAGCGGCTTCGAGTGTGAGCACGGCAGGGAGGGCGTGGACTTCCGCCAGGCCTTCTTCTCCTTCTGGTGGGAGCTGGTCGGTGCGGCCCTGGATGAACCCGGCCTTTTCGCCTTCACGTTCCTGCACTGGCACCCGCAGGTCCCTGGACCTCATGCGCGCTACGCTCTCACGCCGTATGTGCCGCGCTCCCTCGGGCCACTCCCGTCCGACGCTCCCGCTGCGCATGCGCCCGAGGCTTTCGGGCCCGAGGCGCTGGAGGCGTATGCCCCAGATGACTCCGAGCCAGATGTCCTGGAGCCGTATGCGCCAGACGGCCCCGGGGCAGATGACCTGGGGACGCATTCGCTCCAGTCCTCCAGACCTCGCGCGCCGCGCGCCCTGGGGCCGCAGTCACACGGCAGGGCGGCGAGGGCGCTGGTGCGCGAGATTCTGGAGCAGGGCGAGCGTGAGGGCGCGCTGGCTCCTGGAAGCGCCCGCGTGGGCGAGGGCCTGGTATGGGGCGCGCTGATGGAACTGGTACGCGCGCCGGCCGAGGAGGGCGTGCAGGTGACTGAAGCCGAGGTCCTCGCCTCGGCCGCGTTTCTCTGGCGAGCCCTGGCGCCTGCCGCGGACTCCGGGCCTCGGGGCACGGATGCTCCTCCTTCAGGTACCACCCAGCCTCCCTCCATGATGCCTGGCGGCCCCACGGTGGCGCCTTCGACGGCGCCAGGGGAATCGACGGCTGGCGCGTCCTCCCGCCGTGTCTCGCGCCTTGAATCAGGTGTCGCCGCGATGCGTGTACACGGGGGCGCCTCGCGGGGCCGTGCCCTCGGTGGCGTGGCCTTCCTTCACCCAGTACTCGATGCCGCCAATCATCTCCTTCACGCGGAAGCCCAGCGCGGCGAAGCGCGCGGCCGCCTTGGTGGAGCCGTTGCAGCCCGGACCCCAGCAGTAGGTGACGATGACGTCGTCCCTGTTCAGGTGCGCCGTCGTCTCCGCGGTGATGGTCCGCGAGGGAAGGTTGAGTGCGCCGGGCACGTGGCGCTCGGCGTAGGCCTCCTTCGAGCGCACGTCCACCACGACGAAGCCCTTCTTGCCGCGCTCCAGGTCCAGGTGGACATCGGCGGGGTCTGTCTCGACGGACAGCTTCGCGAGGAAGTGACGCCGCGCCTCCTCGGGTGCGGCGGCCGGGGTTTCGAGGACGAAGGAGAACGGGGTGGCGGCAGTGGTCATGACGAAACCTCCAGTGACTTCGACGCGGGGAAATGTGCCCCCGGAGTGGTCCGGCGGGAAGCTCCATTTCGTGTCATGGGCATGGGCCATTATGGCGGTGGCGACGGTTGCCTGAAGGTCCAGGCCCTGGCTTCATGGCGCCATGCCGAAGCGGGCCGCCGGGGTGCCACTTCCCTTCTTGCAGCCGGACACGGGCGGAGGGGCGCCCCTCCACCGTCAGCTCTACGAGCGCCTCCGAGAGGCCATCCTCTCCGGTGCGCTCGCGCCGCGCAGCCGCCTGCCTTCCACGCGCACGCTGTCGCGCGAGCTGGGCGTCTCGCGAGGCACGGTGGAGGGCGCATTCGCGCAGTTGGACGCGGAGGGCTTCCTGGCGCGGCGCGTGGGCTCCGGCAGCGTGGTGGCCCTGCCCGAGCATGCGCGTCTGCCCCGGAGCGGCGCGGCGGCGCCGGGCCGTCGCAATGGCGTCCCAGCGCGTCCGGGCCTGTCACGTCGGGGCCAGCGGCTGTCGCGCGACGTGCTCCCTCCGGAGCCCCGCGACGTCCAGCCCTTCACCCCGTGCCTGCCCGCGCTGGACCTGTTTCCCACGCGCTTGTGGGGACGCGCGGTGGCGAGGCAGGCCCGGCTGCTCGGCCCGGAGTCGATGACAGCGGGGGAGCCCGCGGGCTTCCGTCCGCTGCGAGAGGCGATTGCCGCCCACCTGGGCACGGCACGCGGCGTGCGCTGTACGTGGCGGCAGGTGCTCGTGCTCGCCAGCACGCAGCAGGCGCTGGACCTGTCAGCGCGGCTGCTGCTGGATGAAGGGGACCCGGTCTGGCTGGAGGAGCCCGGGTATCTCGGGGCCCGCGCCGCATTCGAGTCCTCGGGGGCCCGCGTGTTTCCGGTGCCGGTGGACGCGGAGGGGCTGCGCGTCGAGGTGGGGAAGCGTCGCGCGCCCGGGGCGCGGCTGGCCTACGTCACGCCGTCGCACCAGTACCCGCTCGGCGTGACGCTGAGCCTCCCCCGGCGGCTGGCGCTGCTGGAGTGGGCCCGGGCCGCGAGCGCCTGGGTATTCGAGGACGACTACGACAGCGAGTTCCGCTACGCCACGCGCCCGCTGGCGGCGATTCAGGGCCTGGACGTGGCGGGGCGCGTCCTCTACGCGGGCACCTTCAACAAGGTGATGTTTCCCTCGCTGCGGCTCGCGTTCCTCGTCGTCCCGGAGGCGCTGGTGGATGCCTTCTCCGCCGCGCGGGCCGCCACGGATGGCCATGCGCCGCTGCTCTCCCAGGCGGCCATGGCGCACTTCATGGAGGCCGGGCACTACGCCGCGCACCTGCGGCAGATGCGGCTGGCCTACGCCGAGCGCAGGGACGCGCTGCTGGATGCCCTGCGTCGCGACGCGGACGGGTGGCTGCGCCCCGGAGCGGCGGAGGCGGGCATGCACGTGACGACCTTCCTCGCGTCGGGCGCGCGGGACGAGGACGTCGTGCGGCGCGCGGAGACGAAGCGGCTCGGGGCTCGCAGGCTGTCGCCGCTCTACCTGGGCCGCGACGCGGAGCAGGGGCTGGTGCTGGGCTTCTCCGGCGCGAGCCCCGCGGGACTGCGCGCGGCCGTGCGCATGCTCACGCGACCGCGGAACGGCTGAGCCTTCAGCGCGCCTCTTCCTCCATCAGGAAGTCCACGATGCTCTTCCACATGGACTCGAACTGGGGCCGGCGGAAGCCGGAGCCGGAGATGAGCCAGTCCACGTGCGGCGGCTGGTGCGCTGGCTGGTCGAAGTGGCCAATCGCATCCAGGTGGTCCGCGCGCACCGCCGCCAGCACGCGGCCATACACCTGCGAGCGCGTGGGGACGATGCCGTCACACGCAGTGGGCCCCGGCAGCGCCCCGTAGGCCTGCACCAGCGCCGCCGTCTGGGCGGGCGTGTGCGGCGGCAGGGACGTCAGCGGCATCCGCTGCGTCTGCCCGTACACCAGCGCGTAGATGGTGTGAGTCAATTGCGCGTACGGGTCCAGCCCCGCGGCCATGCGCGTGCGGAACGACGGCGGCCGCGCCTGCGTCACCACCGAGCCGTACCGCACCCCCGGCCGGTCGAGGGTGCTCGCGTTGAAGAGGTCGATGCCCTCCGGCGTGAGCTGCGGAATCAGCGACGTGTCGTTGCCCACGTCACTGAGGAACTTCGCCACCGCGTCCCGCCGCTCGGAGGAGAAGTCCCCCAGAAGCTGGTCATAGAGCTGGTCCAGCAGCGTGGGCTTCCACCCGAGGTTGTCGTCCGCGCGCGCCAGCACGTGCCCGAAGCGGAACGCCACCCGCAGCGGCAGCCGGCCGTAGCGCAGCACGTACACCGTGAAGAGCGACAGTAGCTTCAATATCTTCTGACCGAACAGGCCCATGAAGAACGTGGCCAGCGGCGTGCCCGCGTGCGGCGTGGACACCGTCACCACCGAGCGCACCCGCTGCGCGAAGGGCTCCAAATCCAGCCCCTCCGCCAGCTGTGCCCCGGGGCTGACGAACAGCCGTGAGTCCAGCCCGCCCGTCGAGTGGCCCACGAGGTGGATGGGCCCGTCGTCGCCGGCCGCCGTCTCCTGCACGGCCCTCAGCAGGTCCGCCGTGCGCGTCCGGATGGAGGCCGTCGGGTGCGAGAGGACAATCGTCACCTCGGACTCCACCCCACGGCGGGCCAGCTCCGCCTTGAGGTAGTCGTACGCGTGGCCGAAGTAGATGAGCTCGCCCAGGTTGATGAAGCCGAAGAAGCCGGGGACGAGGTAGATGTGGTGCTTCGCGGGCATTGCCCCCACCATACCTGACGCGACGCGTGAAGCCCCGCCGGGAATGCACCCCGCGCACGGTGGTTGACGCGCGCCTGTCCTCATGACGAGAACGGGTCTCCTACTCCCAGTCATTCCAGAAGGACGACCGCACGTGGACCGCAGACTGCTCGCACTCGGCCTGCTGCTGTCCCTCCCCGCCTCGGCGGACGAGGGCATGTGGACCTACGACGCATTTCCCTCGGAGGCCGTGAAGAAGGCCTACGGCTTCGCGCCCACGCAGGCATGGCTGGACAAGGTCCGCCTCGGCTCGGTGCGGCTCGCCGGCGGCTGCTCCGCCAGCTTCGTGTCACCCGACGGCCTGGTGATGACCAATCACCACTGTGTCCGTGAGTGCATCGAGGATTTGTCCTCGCCGAAGGAGGACCTGCTGGCCAAGGGCTTCGTGGCGAAGACGCCCGCCGAGGAGCGCCGCTGCCCCAAGGTGGAGGCCAACCAGTTGGAGAAGATGACCGACGTCACCGAGCGGATGAACGCGGCGACGAAGGGCCTCACCGGCGCGGCCTTCAACACCGCGCTCAAGAAGGAGATGGCCGCGGCCGAGTCCGAGTGCGCCACCTCCGTGGACCGGCGCTGTGACGTGGTGACGCTCTTCAACGGCGGGAAGTACCACCTGTACCAGTACCGCCGCTTCCAGGACGTGCGGCTCGTCTTCGCGCCCGAGTTCTCCATGGCCGCCTTCGGTGGCGACCCGGACAACTTCAACTTCCCGCGCTTCGGCTTCGACGCGGCCTTCCTGCGCGTGTGGCAGGGCGACGCGCCCGCGAAGAGTCCGGACTTCCTGCCGTGGGCGAAGGAGGGCGCGAAGGAGGGGGACCTCGTCTTCGTCTCCGGCCACCCCGGCGGCACCGAGCGCAAGGCCACCGTCGCCGAGCTGGAGTTCCAGCGTGACGTCAACCTGCCGTACACGCTGCTCCAGCTCGCGGAGCTGCGCGGCATGCTGCGCGAGTTCGCCAGCACCTCGCCCGAGCGCTACCGCACCACGCGCTCGCGGCTGCGCGCCGTGGAGAACGGCCTCAAGGCGCTGCGCGGCCGGCAGCAGGCGCTGGCCGACCCGGCGCTGCTCGGCCGCAAGCGCCAGGAAGAAGCCGAGCTGCGCAGGAAGGTGGACGCCAACGCGCAGGTGAAGGCCGCCACCGCGGGCGCGTGGGAGGAGACGGCGCAGGCGCTCGACGCGTACCGCCGCATGCTCCCCGAGTACAAGATGAAGGAGGGAGCAGACGCGTACCCCGGCGAGCTGTTCACCCTGGCCCGGCAGCTGGTGCGCGCCGCCGACGAGCAGCCCAAGCCCAACGCGGAGCGGCTGCGCGAGTACACCGAGGCCCAGCTGCCCTCCCTGCGCCAGCAGTTGCTGCGCGGCGCGCCCATCGCCGTCGAGCTGGAGCAGGCGCAGCTGGCCTTCGGCCTCAACCGCGTGCGCGAGACGCTGGGCGCGGATGACCCCTTCGTGCAGCTCGTGCTCGGCCGCGAGGCGCCGGCGGACCTCGCCCGCTCGCTGGTGAAGGGCACGAAGCTGGGCGACGTGAAGGTGCGCCAGGCGCTGCTCGAGGGCGGCAAGGCGGCGGTCGATGCGTCGAAGGACCCGATGATTCTCCTCGCGCGCAAGGTGGACGCGGAGGCACGCGCGGTCCGCAAGCGCTACGAGGACACGGTGGAGGCGGTGCTCAAGCGCAACGGCGAGCGCATCGCCAAGGCGCACGTCGCGGTGTACGGCACCTCCGGCTATCCGGACGCCACCTTCACCCTGCGCCTCAACCACGGCCAGGTGAAGGGCTGGGACGAGAATGGCCGCGCCGTGCCGCCGCTCACCACCTTCGGCGGCGCCTATGCGCGCCACACCGGCAAGGAGCCGTTCAAGCTGCCGGACTCCTGGATGAAGGCGCAGGGGAAGGTGCCCGCCGGGACGCCGCTGGACCTGGCCACCACCAACGACATCATCGGCGGCAACTCGGGCTCACCCATGGTGAACCGGGAAGGACGCGTGGTGGGGCTCATCTTCGACGGCAACCTGCACTCGCTCGGCGGCCGGTACGCGTACGTGCCCGAGACGAACCGCGCCGTCGCCGTGCACGGGGACGGCATCCTCGCCGCCCTGGAGCACATCTACGGCGCCAACCGCGTGGTGGGCGAGCTGCGCGCCGCCAGTGACGCCAGCGCCCCGCCCGCGAAGTAGGCTCCGGCCTCGGGACGCAGGAGGTCGGCTCCCCGGGCTGGCCTCCTGCTTTCTCAAAAGTCAGAAGCATTAATCCCTCTCTTGGAGGGCGCGGGCGGGTCGGACAACTCGCCAAGGGGTGTCGGGGGGGACAGGATAGAATTGGCTTTCGGGTTTGAGAGCCCATCCTTCATGCCTTCCTCCGTGACTCGCGATATCCCCCTCGGCACCGTCCTGAGGGGAACCTACGAAATCGTCGGCGTGCTGGGCCGGGGAGGCATGGGCACCGTCTTCCTGGCCAACCACCTGCGGCTTCCCGGCCGGCAGGTGGCCATCAAGGTGCTGCGCGGCGACGGGGGCCTGGGCAAGGAAGTCTTCGTCCGCTTCCGCCGCGAGGCGGAAATCGCCTCGCGCCTGGGGCATCCGAACATCGTCGAGGTGCTCGACTTCGACAACCTGGAGGACGGCTCTCCGTTCCTCGTCATGGAGTGCCTGCGCGGGCAGCCCCTGTCCCGGCGGCTGCGGCGGGGGGCCGCCCTCACGCTGGAGGAGGTGTTCTCCGTTTCGCGGCAGATGGGCTCGGCGCTGCAGGCGGCCCACCGCGCGGGCATCGTCCACCGGGACCTCAAGCCCGGAAACGTGTTCCTCATGCCCACCGAGATGGGCGGCGTCGTCGTGGAGCACGTGAAGCTGCTCGACTTCGGAATCTCGAAGATCATCGACTCGCAGAGCATCAACACCCAGGGCGGCATCCTGCTGGGCACGCCGCAGTACATGGCGCCCGAGCAGGCCCAGGGGAAGAACCAGGAGGTGGACCCCCGCACGGACATCTTCGCCTTCGGGTGCATGGTGTACGAGATGCTGGCCCGGCGGCTCCCGTTCAAGGACGGGCCGTTGCCGGAGCTCATCTACCGCATCGTCTATGACCCGCCGCAGCCGCTGGCGTCGCTGGTCCCCGGCGTGCCGCCAAACGTGGTGGATGCGATTGAGCGGGCCCTGGAGAAGAAGCCGGAGAACCGCTACCCCGACGTGGGCAGCTTCATCGCCGAGCTGACGGGGAGCCCGCTGCAGACGCTGCCTCCCAGCGCGATTCCGGTGCCCGCCCTGTCGGTCCGTCCGTCCCAGCTCGAGACGGTGGGCGGGAGGCGTGAGCCCCCGGCGGCGAAGGCGCCCCCGTCGAGGGCGGAGACGGTGTCGGAGCGGGGGCAGCTCCAGTCATCCGCGTCGGTGGAGGCCTCGGCGAAGCGGCCCGTCGTCAACGTGCCCCTGCACGAGGTGGTCACCATGACGGTGGATGGGCCGCCGCCGGAGGCCATGGCTCCCCGGCCGGAGCCCGAGCTGCTGGTGACGCCCCCCGGAGGCGCCACGCACGTGGTGCGCCCGGACGTCGGTGTCGCCCAGGGCCCCGCGCCGTTCATCGAGACGAAGCGCTCCGGGAAGCGGTGGTGGGTGGCCGCCGCGGTGCTCGTCCTCGTCGGTGCCGTGTGGCTCGCCATGGGGCTGCGGCCGGGCATCACCGGGCCGAAGCCCGACGCACCCGTCGCGCCAGCAGATGCTCCTCCCGGAATGACGCCGCCCCGCCCCGACGTCGCGAACGTGGGGAGTGTGCCGTCGCAGCCCGCGCCGGCGCGGCCCGAGCAGGTTGGAGCAGCGCCTTCGGCCGACCCGGCCAGTCCCGCGCAGAAGGAGCCCTCGCCGGGTGTCGCGCCTTCGCAGCCGGGGCCGTCCGAGCCGCCCGGCACGGCGCAGGTGAACCCCGCCGAGCCGCCCGGCACGGCGCAGCCGGAGCCGCGACAGACCGGTCCGGTACCGTCGCAGCCGATGGCAGCACTCCCTTCCGTGGACGCAGGTACCACCTCGCCCCCTTCCGGCGCGCCCGGTGTGGCGCCGCCGCCCGGCCCTTCCGTGACAGCGCGCCCGCCGACCCAGAAGCCGAAGAACCCGTCCGCGCCCATTTCCGAAGCGGCGCTGGCGGACCTCATGGCGGCGGAGCGGGCCCTGGCGCGCGGAGACGCGGACGAGGCGCTGCACCTGGTCCGTCGCAGCCAGCGGGTGCAGGTCACCGGCACCTCCCACGCGCTCCTCGTCCGCGCGTACTGCCTCCAGAAGGACCTCTCCAATGCCCGCACCACGTGGCCGCGCGTCCCCGCCTGGGAGCGCACCCGGGTGCGCCAGTACTGCAAGCAGTACGACATCGCGCTCTGAGCGCCGGGCCCGCGCGCCGGGCCCGCGCCGGGCTTCCACTCCGAGGTGAGCTGTCTTGAGAAACCTGCTGGCCATGAGTGTCGTCTTCGCCGTCGCGCTGGGCTGTGCCCGCGGCGCCCGCCCCACCGGCCCGGGCACCCATCCCGTGGCAAAGGGCACCGTCTACTCCGCCCCGAGCGGCGAGTCGGTGAGCGTCGTCCCGCTGCTGCCCCTGGAGGAGCGCAAGTACCTCATCCAGTTCCAGGTCCCCGGCGATGACCACGACGGGAAGGTGCTCCTCCACACCGCCACGGAGGATGGGACGGAGTTCTGGGCGCGCTGGCGCGGCCGGAACCTGCGCCTCTTCCAGGAGCGGAAGAGCTTCCGGAAGAAGACGGGCGACTTCATGGTGTCGTCGCTCCTGAAGGACGACGCCATCCACATGAAGCCCGACGCGGAGCGCACCGCCGCGCTGAAGTCCGAGGACGTCCAGGAGTTGTACCTGCGCCAGTTCGCGGACGGCACGCTCGCCAGGGGCGAGGCCTTCGACAAGGCCTTCTGGTCCAGGGACCATGACCGGCGGCTCGCCGAGGCGCTGAAGGCCCTCAACACGTCATGCGGCTCCTCGGTGGCGGCGGCCATCACCTGGGACGCCGTCCCCCAGAAGCTGCTCGATGACGGAGAGGCCATCGGCGACTACTGCGCCAGGCCGCTCGAGGCGCTCAAGTCGCTGTGCGACGAGTCGGAGGAGGCACGCCGCACCGTGCAGGCGAAGGTGAAGCGCGTGGACTGCCGCGCCGGTGAGCGCTTCTCCGGCCGCGTCGAGGCGGACACGGTGCAGTGGAGCATCGCCCCCGGCGCGGACAGCATGGGCGCCGAGCAGATTGCCCAGTTCTTCATGGACACCCTCTAGGCGGAGCCCGCGCATGTCACCCTCACGAGTCCTCGCCCTGGCGGTGCTCCTTTCCTCCGGCGGGTCCCTGGCCCTCGAGCCACCCTGGGGTCCGGGGCAGAACCTGGGCCAGCGCATGGCCCTCGAGCGCACCTCGCTGTGCACCGACGGCAGCGGCCACTACGTCGCGTCCACGCCCTTCCCGGGGAAGTCCCACGTCCAGCTCTTCTACGGTGACGGGAAGCGCTTCAACGAGATGCCGCTGGCGCCCAACAGCATCTGGATGCCCCCGGGCGCGTTCCTCGATCCACGCTTCGAGAACCCCGAGGCCAACAGCAACGTGAACGACAGTGGCCTCGACCTGCGGCCCTACTCGCGCGTCGTGGTCGACCCGAAGGCGAAGACGTGTGCCGTCACCTGCGGCCGGCGCACCACGCCCTTCTCTCTGGTGGAGCCCGCCCAGGCCCGTGAGCTGCTGCTCAAGGCCGCGTTCGAGCCGAGCCCGCAGAAGTACGAGCCGCATGCCCTGCTGCGGGACACGAAGGGCGCCTACTACCTCGTGGAGAAGAGCACGCCCACGTCTGGACTGAAGGGCTACCGCGTCTCCATCGGCCCTCGCGGCCGGCTCAAGCCGCAGCGGATGCTCAACGTCGTCGAGGACTCGAAGGGCGAAATCTTCTCCACGAAGGGCGGGGATTTGCAGCTCGTGCTGGACCGCGAGCAGCCCTCGTTCTGGATTGTGAAGAAGAAGCGCAGGGAGCTGCGCCCCGTGCCCGTGGAGGAGAACCGCCTGCTCATCTACAACGAGCTGGGCGTCTACACCGGCGCGCGCCTGGGCACGCCCTGCGACGACCTGTAGCCAACCTCCGCACTGTTCGGGCTCGGACCTCACCCGACCTCCTGAGTCCGACCCTGGACACCCCACGTGCGAACCGCTCGGGAGGTTGGTGCATTGCGTCAGTGATGACCTATCCTGATAGAACCGAATAGGATGGTTTACGCAATGTCCACCACCTCGCAGTCCAGGTCGGAGCTGACGCCGGGGGGCCTGCCTCCCGCCTCCGCTGCCGGGGCTCGCGGGGGTGGTGGGGATGCGCCTGTCGTACGGCCGCGCTCCCGGTGGCGAAGGGTCGTCCGGGGCCCGGTCCCAGCCGGGACGGGGGGCCCGGCTGGGACCGGGAACCCCGTCGTGAAGTAACGTCGTCCACTGTCTGTGCCGGGGGGAGGGGAGCTGAGCGATGGTGATGGAGGCACCGGAACCCAGGAAGCTTTGTGCCATCCTGTTCACGGGCATCGAAGGCCCGGGGCGGGACTCGTGGCGCGATGATGCGCTCCAACAACTCTTGCGTGACGAGCACGCCTCGCTGGTGCGCGAGCTGCTGCCGCGCCACGGTGGCCGCGAGGTGAAGCGGCTGGAGGACGGCTTCCTGCTGGAGTTCGAGGGCGGGCTGGCCGCGGTGGACTTCGGCCTGGAATTGCAGCGCACGCTGGCGGCGCGCAACGGCGGCGTCGGGGCCGAGCGGCGCATGGTGCTGCGCGTGGGCGTGCACCTGGGCATGGTGGTGCACCGCGACGGCGACGTGTTCGGCGAGGGCGTCAACCTGGCGGCCCGCATCGAAGCGCTGGCCCGGCCCGGCACGCTCTACGTCAGCGAGACGGTGGCGCGGCAGGTGGAGGGCCGGCTGCCCAGGCCGCCGGTGCGGCTGGGGCGCGGGGAGATGAAGAACATCCGCCTGCCGGTGGCCGTCTACCGCATCGACCCGCCCGAGCGCCGCAACCGGGTGCCGTTGTTGTCACGCATGCGCTCGTTCCTGGGCCGCATGGGGCCGGCGAACTGAAGCTCGCGCGCGCGGGGCCGGACGGCGTTAGGGTGCCGCCATGTCCCAGTCCCACGCCCCGCTCACGCTCGTCGTCGGTACGAAGAACTACTCCTCCTGGTCCCTCCGCCCCTACCTGGCGCTGGCCCACACCGGGCAGCCGTTCCAGGAGGTGGTGATTCATCTCGGGGAGCCGGACTCCACCCAGAAAATCCTCCAGCACTCGCCCAGCGGGCGCGTGCCGTTGTTGAAGCACGGCGAGCTGGCCATCTGGGACTCGCTGGCCATCTGCGAATACCTCGCGGAGACCTTCCCCGAGGCGCGCCTGTGGCCCGAGGACAAGGCGGCCCGCGCGGTGGCGCGCTCCGTGACGGCGGAGATGCACTCGGGCTTCACGGCGCTGCGCAACCACATGAACATGAACATCCGCGCCCGCAAGCCGGGCCAGGGCCGCGCGCCCGGCGTGGCGGAGGACATCACCCGCATCCAGGCCATCTGGAACGAGTGCCGCGCCCGCTTCGGCCAGGGCGGCCCCTTCCTCTTCGGCCGGTTCTCGATTGCGGACGCCTTCTACGCGCCCGTCGTCACCCGCTTCGTGACGTATGACGTGACGCTGGACGCGGTGTGCGCCGCGTACCGCGACGCGGTGCTCGCCCTGCCGGCCTTCCAGAAGTGGGCCGAGGCGGCGCAGCACGACAAGCCGGTGGCGAAGTACGACTGACTTTCAGCCGAGCGAGCCTTCCCGCACGCGTGTGAAGAGCTCGTCGTAGCGGCCCTCCGCGTAGGCGCGCGCCAGCTCCGGGTAGCGGCCCTGGCGCAGCTCGCGGAGGTACGCGTACTTCGCGGCGTGGTAGCCCGCCACGGCCCACGCCAGGCGGGACGCATCGCCTCCGCCGCGCCACAGCGCGCCCTTCAGCACGCAGTCGCGCACCCAGGCCGCCACGCGCTGCACGCCCACGGGCTTGAGCCGCCGGTGCTCGGCATGGGCGCGCAGGGCCCAGAGCAGCGCGTAGCGCTCCTCCTTCGCCGAGCGCCGCGCCACCGACGTGGCGAAACGGTGCTCAATCGGCGCGTGCACCCGGCCGCCCGGCATCTTCGGCAGCGCCTCGTGGACAATCTGCTCCGCCCGCCACACCGCCCTGTCCCGGCGCACCAGTCGCGCGCGCCACTGCGTGCGGAAGAGGAAGCGGTGGCCCTCCAGCTCCGCCCAGTCCCGCCGGGGCAGCCGGTACACGGCCTCGGTGGGGGAGGACGCCTTCCACGCGCGCAGCGTCTCCACCGCCTCCGCCGACAGCGCCTCGTCCGAGTCCAGGAAGAAGACGTAGTCACACGGCTCCAGCGCCGCCACCGCCGCCTCGCGCGCCGCCCCGTAGCCGCGCCACGCATGCGGCACCGAGCGCGCCCCCAGCGAGCGCGCCAGGTCCGCGGAGCCGTCCGTGGCCCCGGAGTCCAGCGCCACCACGTCGTCGCAGAGCGCCAGGAGCCCGCGCAGGCAGGGCTCCAGCGTGTCGCGGTTGTCGCGGTGCAGGACGTAGCCGCCGAGCCTCACAGTCCCAGCCCCTTCAGCTGCGCGTCGAACGCGTCCGCGGTGGTGAAGAGGTGGCCGCGCAGGCCGAGCGCATTGGCCGTGTCCACGAACTCCTGGAGGTCGTCGAAGAAGGCGGCCTCGTGCGGGGCGCAGCCCACGCCCTTCAGCGCGAGCCGGTAGATTTCCGGCTCCGGCTTCACGTGGCCCACCTCGCAGCTCATCACCACGCTGTCGAAGCGCTCGAGCAGCGGCAGCAGGGGCTTGAGGTACGCGGCATGGAGCGCGTTGGTGTTGGAGACGAGCCCCAGCTTCACCCGGCCCACCAGCCCCTCCACGCGCGGCAGCACCGCGGTGTGCAGGGTGAAGTGGCTGCTCCAGAGCGGCGCGAACTCCGCCATGGGGAGGTCCACGCCGAGCGCGCGGCACACGTCCTGGCGGATGCCCTCGGCGTCCAGCAGGCCCCGGTTGGCGGCCGTCCAGCCCGCGCCGGCGAGCCGCTGGCCCACCTCCGGGCCGGAGAGCCCCGCGCGCGCGGCCAGCCGCGCGAAGAGCAACGCGTTGTCATGGAAGACGAGGACGTTGCCCAAATCCAACAGCACCGCCTTCACCGCCGCCATGCAGCCTCCTTCAGATTCGGTAGGCGCGAGCCACGACCTGCATCTGCTCGGACACCTCTCGCAGGAGCGTCGCCGCCTGGGTGGTGGCCGCCAGGCCCTGCTGGGTGTCGTTCATCATCGAGGACAGGTCCGTCACCGCGCCGAAGATTTGGGCGATGCCCGCGTTCTGCTGGGCCACCGCTCCGGCAATCTGCCTCACCGCGGACGCGTTGTCCTGGATGATGGTGGCCAGCTCCTTCAGTCTGTCTCCGCTGCTGCGCACCTGCTCCAGGCCCGCCGCCACGCGGGTGTGGCCCGCCTCCGTCATCCGCGCGGTGGAGAGGATGGCGTTGCCCAGCTCGTTGAGGATGTCGCGCACCCGCACCGTGGAGTCGATGGACTGGTCCGCCAGGCTGCGGATTTCGCGCGCCACCACGCCAAAGCCCTTGCCGTGCTCGCCCGAGCGCGCCGCTTCAATCGCCGCGTTGAGCGCCAGCATGTTGGACTGGTCCGCCAGGTCCTTCACCGTCTGGGTGATTCCGCCAATCTGCCGCGTGCGCTCGTTGAGCTGGGAGATGCGGTCGGTCATCTGCCGGGACTGGTCCAGCAGGGACTGGAAGCCGCCGAGGCTGTCGCGGATGTCCTCCTCGCCCGCCTGGCCCACCTTCTCCGCGCGCACGGCCACCGTCAGCACCGCGTCCGCCTTCTCCGCGGCGAGCAGCGACGTCTGCTTGATTTCCTGCGCCGTCACCTGCGTCTCCTGCAGGGCGGCGGCCTGGCGCGCCACGTTGCGCTCCTGCTGGGCGGCGGCGCTCTGCAATTGCGCCACGGTGTCGCTGAGCACGCGGGTGCCACCGTGCAGGCTGTGCGCCGTGTCTCGCAGCTGCTTCACGAGCTGGCCGAAGGCGTCCGCCAGCTCGCCCACCTCGTCGTCGCCCGCCTTCACGTCGAGGGCCTGGGTGAGGTCGCCCTCGCGGACGATGCGCGTCACCGCCTCGCGCAGGGCCAGCACCGGCCGGGTGACGCCGCGCGCGAGCAGCCACGCGCCCACCACGCCCACCGCCAGGAAGCCGACGGCCATCAGCAGCGCCTCGGTGCGCGCGCGGCTCACCGGCGCGTAGGCCTCGTCCGGGGACACCAGCGCCTCGAAGCGCCAGCCGTCGCCCACGTCCTTCACGTCCGTGCCGTTGACGGCCGAAACGGCCAGCAGCCCCGCGTCCGTGCCGCCTTCCGCGCCGCGCGAGTCGTAGAGCACCGTGTCGTCCGGCTGCCTCAGCACCAGGGCGAAGCTCTTCAAGTCCCGCTGGCCCGCGCGGGTCAGCGAGGGGCGCACCAGCTCGTCCACCTGGGCCCAGTCGAAGGCGGCCATCAGCACGCCCATGCGGTGTTTCGTCGCGGGGTCGACCACGGGCACCGCCAGCGACAGCACGCGCACGCCGAGGATGGGGTCCTCCGTGGTGACGCCCTCGCCGGTGGTGCGGCCCTTGCGCGCCTCGCGGAACCAGGCGCTGCTCCTCACCAGCTCCGGGACGGCCGCGTAGGCTTCGCGCAGCGCCGGCATGCTGGCGGACACGGTGTGGCCCTCGTCGTTGAAGAGGACGATGCCGTTGAGGGTGAGGTAGCGGCGCTGGAGCAGCGTCAGCAGCACGTCCGCGGACCGGGTGTTGCCGGTGCGCAGCGCGGAGCGCACGTCCGAGTCCTCCGCCCAGTTCTGCAGGCTCGACTCGCGCTCGGCGAGCGTCGCCTCCATCAGGTCCTTCACGCCCTCGGCTTCCCGCAGCAGCGACGCGCGAATCTGCTCCTCCAGCATCCGCCGCGCATTGCGCGTCTGGAGCCAGTTGAGCGTCAGCAGCGGAACGACGGACAGCAGGGTGACGTACAGGGTCAGGCGCCCGCGAAGCGAGAGGGTGCCGAGGAGGCGAGGGGACATGTGTCTCGGGGCTCGGGGGACGGGGGCCCTCCGAGGAGGTTGCCCCCGCCCTATACACCAGAGCCGCCCGCGCGAGTGCCTTCCGCGCTCGCCTGCCTAGAGGACAGGCACTCGGTCAGGCAAATCCCTGGCCGGCACGTTGGAGTAGTCCGCGTCCACGTCCAGCAGCACGCGCTGCTTTACGCGCGAGCTCAGCAACCGCCGCACGCGTCCGAGGAAAACGGGAGGCGCCGCGATGACGAGCTTGTCGAAGGCGTGGCGATCATGCCCCTTGTCCAGGTAGTCGGACAGCTCGCGGGCGAAGCGGTCATGCTCCAGCTCCTTGCGGCCGCCGGGCTCGTTCTCCGGGGGCGGGCCGTGGAGCGTGCCCCCGTTCGGGTTGTCCGGCTGATTGAGCAGCTCCAAGGCCTTGGTGCGGCTCTCTTCGTGCTGGAACTCCTCCACCAGTCGCCAGTCCCCCTGCGCCTTCGCGTCCGTCGCGAAGAGCCGCGCGCGGCTCGAGTTCCCCACGAGAATCCAGAGCGTTCCATCCGCCATGTCGTTTCTCTCCTTTAGGAAGGGAGATGAGGACCGGCATGGCGCCCGGCAAGCTTCCGTCACCGAGCCGCGCCCCCGCCGTGCGCAGGGCAGGCGGCCATGTCCCACCCGGGTTGACAGGGGGTGCTCCCGAGACGGCGGCCGTAACGGCCGAGGATCATTCCGTTGTGGGAGGTGACAGGGTAAAACGTTCAGCATGCGTATTCCCGCCGCCTCTTCCGTCGCCCTGCTGGCGCTCGCGCTGTGGGTCCATCCCGCGTGGGCCCAGGCGCAGGGCGGACTGGGCCTGGACCTCAGTAGCGACACCTCGACGCAGGAGCAGCCGGGCGACATGGGGCTGGACCTGCGCGCCGAAGACCCGAAGACGGAGTTGATGCCGCGCTTCGTGCTGCTGGGGCTGGACACGCCCGAGCGGGCCGGCGCGCAGCAGTCGGCCGTCTGGCTGAAGGCCCTGGCACGCGGGGCGATGTCCTCCGGCATGGTGACGCTGGGGGCCAGCCTCCAGGAGGCGCGCGAGCGGCTGGCGGAAGGCTACGACGCGGCGGTGCGCTGCACGGAGGCCACGTGCCTGGCGGAGCCGGCCGAGTCACTGGACGCGGACCTGCTCACCACCGCGCGCCTGTCCCTGGAGGACGCGGGCTGGACGCTGCGGATGTGGACGTATGACCGGGACAAGCGCGTGGTGCACGAGGACGTGGTGACGGGGCGCAACCCGAAGGACGCCGCCTTCCAGAAGGAGTCCACCACCAAGCTGTCCAACCGGATGATGGCGCTGGCCCGGCCGCGCGCGGTGCTGAAGGTGAGCGTCAACGTGACGACGGCGGTGGTGAAGGTGGGCGAGCGCATCCTCGGCGTGGGCGGCGTGGAGGCGCGCCTGCCCCCGGGCACCGCGCAGCTCGAGGTGTCCGCGGACGAGTACAGCACCTTCACCCGGACGCTGAACCTCAAGCCCGGCGCGCGCGAAGAGGTGGAGGTGCAGCTGGAAATCTCCGGCCCGGCGCCGGAAGGGCCCGGTGACGACGCGGTGGCGAAGGCCTCCGGCCGCGGCGGCGGTGTCCCGGCCATCTTCAAGCGGCCGGCGCTCTACACCGCGCTGGTGGGCCTGGCGGCGGTGGGCGTGGGCATGGTGATGGGCAAGAGCGCCCAGGACGTGGAGGCCCGTGCGACCGACGCGGACGGGGACGGCATCTACGACTTGAGCCGCAAGGAGCGGCTGGACGCGCAGGCGCAGGCCAACCTCGCCACGGCGCTCATCGCCGGAGGCGGCGTGGTGGCCGCCGGCAGCGTGGTGTGGCTGGTGGTGGTGCCCGCGCGCGGTGCCTCTTCTTCTACCTCGCTGGAGCCGGGCGGGCGCGGCGGTGCCTCGTCCTCCACGGCGCTCCACCTCGTCGTCGGCGGGAGCTTCTGAGCCTCTTATGAAGACCTTCAATCCCTGGCTGCGCGCGCTCTGCGCCCTGCTGCTCCTGTCCGGTGCGGCGGGCTGCAAGGTGGAGTTCCCCAACGACGTGCCCTACACCTGCGACGCGGACGCGGACTGTGGCGGCGACGGCTACCTGTGCGCGGCGCTGCCCAACGACGGGGCGAAGTACTGCTGCCTCCCGGAAGAGGCCGAGCGCTGCAACAACGTGGACGACGACTGCGATGGCGCGGTCGATGAATTGGACACGCCCTGCTACACGGGCCCGGCGGGCACCGGCGGCGTGGGGCTGTGCAAGACCGGCCAGTCCGTGTGCGACCGCAACAGCGCCATCGTCTGCATCAATCAGGTGCTCCCGCGCACCGAGACGTGCAACGGCAAGGACGACGACTGCGACAACAGCATCGACGAGGACTTCGACCTGCAGACGGACCCCGGCCACTGCGGCCGGTGCGACGTGGTCTGCACCTCCCTGCAGAGCTGCGTGAAGGGGGAGTGCGTCCGGCGCACGGAGCTGGACTGCGGCAACGGCGTGGACGACAACAACGACGGCCCGGCTGACTGCGCGGACCGCGACGACTGCGACAACCAGGCGTGCGGCGAGGGCTGCGTGTGCCGCAACGGCCGGAGGACCGAGGCCAACTGCGGCGCCGGTGGCGACGAGGACGGCGACGGGTTCACCGACTGCGCGGACCGCGACGACTGCGACAACAAGTCGTGCGGCACCGGCTGCGCGTGCGTGAATGGCCGCAAGGAGGAGACGGAGTGCAGCAATCAGACCGCGCAGAGCACTCCCATCGACGATGACGGCGACGGCTCCGCCAACTGCCTGGACTCGGACTGTGACGGGCTGTCGTGCGGCGCCGGGAAGATCTGCCGGGTCAATGCGTGCGTCGAGGGTGACTGCACCAACGGCGTGGACGACGACGGGAAGAATGGCATCGACTGCGCGGACACCGTGTCCTGCACCGGCGAGGCCTGCGGCCAGGGCTGCACATGTGGCGGCGGCAATCGGACGGAGACGGACTGCGCCGACGGCCTCAGCAACGACGGCGACCCGGAAATCGACTGCGCGGACCTCGCCGACTGCGACGGCCAGGTGTGTGGCACCGGGTGCGTCTGCGGCTCCGGCATCAAGAAGGAGACAATCTGCAACGACCGCGTCGACAACGACAACAACAACGGCGCTGACTGCGCGGACAGCGCGGACTGCCCGCAGGGCACCTCCTGCACGCGCAACAACGGCACGGCGGGCACCTGCCAGGCCAACAAGACGTGTGGGTGATCGCCTGACCCGCGGCGGGGTCCTCCCCCGAGTCCCCGCCGCGCACCCCCGCCATCCACCCTGCTTCGACTCCCGAGCCCCCGCGTCGTGAATCCGTCACTCCCGCACTGTTCGTTGGTCGTCAGTCACCGATGGGCGGATGCGGCCCCGGCATGGCGACTGGCGAACAGCCCTGGTGGGGCGGGTGGGTGTTGCTCCGAGGGCGTTCCCTCGGAAACTCCCCACATGAGGCATCGCGAATTCTCACAGCCCGACAAGTTCGCCGTCCCTGGGAAGACAGACTGTCGTGAGAGGGTTGCCGTTGGACCCGATCATGGAAAGTTCTTCCCATCATGGGCTCCGATGACCTCTTCGCACAGACCGTCCTGTCTACCGCCGGGGGCGCCGTGGCTGGCGTCGTGAACCGGTCCGACGTGGAGCTGCGGGAAGGCTCCATGCTGGGGAACTACCAGCTCGAGCGACTCCTCGGAGAGGGGTCCATGGGCAAGGTGTTCCAGGCGCGCCATGCGCGGCTGGGGCGTCAGGTGGCGCTCAAGGTGCTCAAGGCCGAGCACGCGCGGGACAGCGGCTTCGTGCAGCGCTTCTTCCAGGAGGCGCGCACCGTCAACCAGATCAACCACGAGCACATCGTCGAAATCTTCGACTTCGTGGACGAGGGTGAGGGCGGGCACGTCTACTGCGTGATGGAGCTGTTGCGCGGGCAGAGCCTGTCATCGCTTGCCCAGGAGGAGAAGCTGACGCTCGCGCGCATCCAGCGCATCGTCGTGCAGGTGTGCGCGGCGCTGGGGGCGGCGCACCAGGTGGGGGTGGTGCACCGGGACATCAAGCCGGACAACCTCTTCATCATCCACCGCGCGGGCCAGCCGGACTTCGTGAAGGTGCTGGACTTCGGCGTGGCGAAGCTCCTCACGTCCGAGGGCAACACCACGGGGACGCTGGACGGCACCATCATCGGCACGCCCGCATACATGGCCCCGGAGCAGGCCGCGGGCCTGCAGGTGGACCCGCGCGCGGACGTCTACGCGGTGGGCAACATCCTCTTCGAGCTGCTCTCCGGGCGGCCGCCCTTCCTGGCGCCGGCCTTCGGACAGCTGGTGGTTCAAATCATCACCCAGCCGCCGCCGCCGCTGCCCACGCACCTGCCCTCGGGCGAGCCGCTGCCGCCGAAGTTGTCCGAGCTCGTCCTCCGCTGCCTCGCCAAGGAGCCGGAGGCGCGGCCGCAGAGCCTGGCGGAGGTGACCACGGCGCTGTTGATGTTGCCCACGACGCCCGCGCAGACGGCGTCCGCCGCCGAGGCGGTGGACCCCTCGGAGCGGCCCACGCAGCGGATGCGCGCGGCGGTGGGGCGGTTGCCTCCCCGCGTGGCGCTGGCGGCCGGCGCGGCGGTGCTGGCGCTGGTGTCCGGCGTGCTCACCTGGTCCGGGCTCCGGCTCGCGCGCGAGCCCGCGCTTGCGCCCGCGCCGCTGATGCCGGGAGCCGCGTCGGTGGTGGCGGCGGCGGAGGCGCCCACGGCCGTGGCGCACGGGCCCGTCACCCTCACGGTGCGCTCGTTCCCGGAAGGGGCGAAGGTGCTGCGCGCGGACACGGGCGAGGTGCTGGGCGTCACGCCGCTCATCAAGGAGCTCCCCGGGGGCAACGCGCCCATCGGCCTGCGGGTGGAGCTGGCCGGCTACGTCCCGGCGGAGCGGGTGGTGCGGCTGGACGAGCATGCGTCGCTGGAGTTTCCGCTCGCCAAGGCCCAGACGGCGCCCCGGCACGCGCCGGGCCCCTCGCGGCCGGAAACCCGGAAGGAGAAAAAGGGGCGCGATAGGGTCATCGACCCGTTCGCGGCCCCGTAGCGGTCTGTCGCGGGTCCCGCGGGTGCTGCTGGTGGTGGTGGCGCCGTCGTCCGCATGGGCGGCGTGAGGCATCCTTCCAGGTCCACCTGGCTTCCACCTCGCTGGGGAGTGTGGGGCGTCCTGCCGGGTCCGCTCCCTCGGCACCACTCGGGGCCGGACGTCGGACGCTCAGCGGGGCGCGGCGGCCTGGGCCATGACCTGCGCGGCGATGCGGCCGATGCGCTCGTTGAAGCCCTCCGCGTCATGGAAGGTGAGGCGCACGTCGCCTACCTGGAGCTGAAGGCCCGGCCGCAGGACGGCGGGCTGCTCGGGCTCCAGCGACACGCCTTCCAGCGACACGGGGCGCGAGCCGGGCAGGCGCGTCACCTGCCACTGCCCGTCCGGCGTGGGGCTCAGGACGAGCTGCTCGCGGGACACCGTGGCGTCATTGACGACCATGGCGTTGTGCGAGGCGCGCCCCAGGCCGATGGGGCCCCGCTCGGCCATGGCCACCAGCTCGAAGCACATGGCGTCCCCGGCGGGCAGGCAGTCGCGCAGGTCCGTCAGCGGCAGCCGCGTGGCCGCCACGTTGCCCTCCAGCGTCTCCGGGACGTTCCACGCACCCGCCTCCCACACCAGCCACGGGTGTGGGTACTTGGCGCGAAACTTCTCCTTGAGTGCCAGGTGCTGACGCACGAGCAGCGAGAGCAACAGAGCGCGGGCCATGAGGACTCATAACCTCCCTCAGGGCAGCGTGCGGCACAAGCCGCAACAGGTTGTCCACGGGTCCACGAATCGGCGGGGCACCCCCACTCGCGCGCGGGCCGGGGCCTGTAGTACACCCACTCCCACATGCTGTCGCAGGTCCCATGCGGCGCCTGCTGATCGCCCCTCCGTCAAGGCCCCCAGCCTCCTGGAAACGTGATGCGCCGTCTGTCCGCCGTCGTGCTGTGCGCGACCCTGTGGGTCGCCTGTGAAGACTCTCCGGCCTCCGGAACCCCGCCGCCCCCGCCCTTCACCCAGACGTTCCCCGACGGAGGGACGCCGGACGCCGGGCCCCAGGAGCCCTCGGCGTGCCAGCGCGACACGGTGGTGCACGGCGCGCCCATGTCGCTCCTGTCGGAGCTGCAGCTGGAGATGAGCCGCGCGACGACGGGCGAGGCGCGCGTGGCGGCCATCGACCGCTTCGTGGCGCTGGTGGCCGAGCAGGGCGGCGCGCCGCTGGTGAATGACGCCAGCTCCATCCGCCCCCGGGTGGCCTTCTTCGTGCGCGGCGACGCCGGGCGGGACACCTTCGTGGCGGGCGCCTTCAACGAGTGGTCCGCCACCGCCACGCCGCTGGTGCAGGTGCGGGACACGGACCTGTACGTGGCGGAGGTGGACATCCCCCGCACCGGCCCGCAGCCGTACAAGCTGGTGAAGGCCGGCAACTACTTCCAGGACCCGGCCGCGCACCACGTGGTGTGGGACGGCCTCAACCGCAACGACGTGGGGCAGTTCAACTCGCTGGTGTACCCGGGCCTGCAGGACAAGACGAAGGGCCGGCTCACCGCGTGGTACGGCGTGCACGCCACCGCCCTGGACGACGCGCGAGACGTCTTCGTGTACACGCCCGCGGCGTACGACGGACCGGACTGCCCGTCACTGCCCGTCATGTACTTCCACGACGGCAACGAGAGCCTCACCCGCGAGTCCTTTGCCGAGGCCGCGGACGGCTGGTACGCGGCCCACCCGGGGGACTCGGCGGTGCTCGTCTTCGTGGCGCTGCCCAACCAGAACGTGCGCCTGGCGCAGTACACCTTTCCCCCGAAGAAGGACCCGAACTGGCCCACGCCGCTGGGCAACGAGTACCTGGGCTTCCTCCGCGATGACCTGATGCCGCGCGTGGAGGCGGCCTTCCGGGTGAAGACGGGGCCCCAGGACACCGGCATCTCCGGCGCGTCGCTGGGCGGCCTCATCTCCGTGTACGCGGGCTTCCAGATGCCGGAGCGCTTCGGCTTCGTGGGCTGCCAGTCCGGCTCGCTCTTCTGGCCGCACGACGGGCAGATTGACCGGGATGACGGCAACGCGATGGTGGTCCGCGCGGGGCAGGACCCGGTGGTGGCGCTGCGCTTCTACGTGGACCACGGCTCGCCCACCGCGGGCTGCACCCGCGACGGAGAGGAGGGCGGCGACGACTGCCAGTCCAGCCTCCAGTTCGTCGCGGCGCTCAAGGGCAAGGGGTACACCGTGGCGCACTGGAACGAGCCGGGCGCCGCGCACGACTGGTCCTTCTGGAAGAAGCGCCTGCCGAAGCTCCTGTGCTCCTTCCGCAACGCGGACCCGAAGGTGTGCGGCCTGTAGGCCGTCAGCGCTTCACAGCTTCGCGGCGATGGCCCGGGCCAGCCGGCCCGGGGCTCCCGCGTCGAGCGAGAGGAAGAGGCGAGGCTCCGTCACCTCCACCTCCTGGAGCCGCGGGTGGCCGGCGTTGTCGGTGGCCACGTCCACGCGCGCGTAGAGCAGGGGCTGGCCAATGGCCTCCAGCACGGACTGGGCCAGCCGGACTTCCGCCGGGTTGTCGGGCGTGAAGGTGCGGGGCTCGGAGAAGCCGCGCGGCGCGCTCGGCAGCGTGGGCGGCCGGTGCACCGCGTGGCTGAAGGCCCCGTCGAAGGAGATGTAGCTGCGCTCGCCCTCCGTCTCGAAGGAGGTGAGGTAGGGCTGCACCATGACCTCGCACCCGGCGGCCAGCTCGGTGACGCGCGCGGTGGCCTCCTTCGCGTCCGAGCGGGGGAAGACGTACGTCTTCAGCGCGCCCGCGGACACGGCGGGCTTGAGCACCACCGCGTCCCAGCCGCGCTCGCGGGCCAGCGCGCCCACGTCCAGGCCGCCGCCGCGCTCCACCCAGACGGTGGGCGTCACCGGGACGCCCTTCGCCTCCAGCTCGCGCAGGTACAGCTTGTGCGTGTTCCAGCGCAGGACGTCGGCCGGGTTGTAGAGGCGGGTGAGGCGGCCCACACGCTCCGCCCAGGCGACGAACTCGTCGCGCCGCAGGTGCGCGTCCCACGTGTAGCGGACCACGGCCACGCGCACGGTGCGCCAGTCCACGGCCGGGTCGTCCCAGACGACGGGGCGCGCGTCCACGCCCAGGTCCGCCAGCGCGGGCAGGAGCGGGTAATCGAACGCGTCGAGCTGGGGCAGGCCGGAGTAGGTGAGGACGGCGACGTCCAAGGTGCGGGCTCCTGGTGGGGAATCGGCGGCGCCTTGATAGCGCGGACGGCGCGGGGACGCAGCGGTTTGCTCGCCTGCCCGCCCCTACGAGGACGGCGGACGTCAGGCCCGTGCGGTGAGTTTGCGGCTGGTGGGCACGTGGTCCGCTTCTTCCTGTGCCGCCACCGCGCGGCGCGCCTGCTCCTGCGCTTCGCGCGCCGCCTGCGCCATCAGCGCCTGCCCGCGGGGGAAGGGTGCCGCCGCGCCTTCCAGGGCGAGCAACTGCGAGCGCAGCTCCGCGCCGGTGGCGGTGCGGCGCGCCGGGTCCCTCTCCAAGAGGCGCATCACCACCGCGTCCAGCGCCGCGGGCACCTCCGGGTTGAGGCGCGACGGCGGCTCCACCTGCTGGTCCACCGCCGCGCGCAGCAGCAGCTCATCCGTGGCGGCGTGCAGCGCGCGTCGTCCGGTGAGAGCTTCATAGAGGGTGAGCCCGAGCGCGAAGAGGTCCGCGCGCCCGTCGAAGGGCCGGCCCATGGCCTGCTCGGGGGCCATGTACCCCAGCTTGCCGCGCACGCTGCCGGCCATGGTGAGCTGGGCGCGCGCCGCGCCCCGGGCGATGCCGAAGTCCGACAGCTTCACGTCGCCGAAGCGGGACACCAGCACGTTGGGTGGGTTGAGGTCTCTGTGCACCAGGTGCAGCGGCTGGCCGTCCGGGCCCGTCTTGCGGTGGAGGTAGTCCAGTGCGGACGCCAGCTCCGCGGCGACGTACGTGGCGGCCGCCAGCGGCAGGGGCTTGCGTCCCAGCGACCTGGAGAGGCTGCTCAGCGGCAGCCCGTCCACGAACTCCATGGCGAGGAAGTAGGTGCCGCCGTGGCGGCCCAGATCGAACACCTGGACGATGTTGGGGTGGTTGAGCGAGGAGCACAGCTCCGCCTCGTGGCGGAAGAGGGTGACGAACTCCTCGTTGTCCGTGAAGGCCGGGAGGATGCGCTTGAGGGCCACCGCCTTCTGGAAGCCGCCCTCGGGGCAGTAGGTGGCGCGGTACACCTCCGCCATGCCGCCCGCGCCGATGCGCTCGTGCAGCACGTACTTGCCCATGACCTCCTGCTCGCGCAGGGCGGACAGCGCGCCCCGGGTGAGCTGGAGGAAGTGGCGCGCGAGGATGGCGGTGAAGACGCCCGCGGCGACGAAGAAGAAGGCGCGCGTGGCGATGAAGCGCGGGGTGAGGGTGATGAGCGTCTCGTCCGGCAGGAGCGGCCGCACGAAGAGGAAGTAGATGCCCAGGTACTCCGCGGCGACGAGGATGCCGGCGGAGAGCGCCAGCCGCGGGTTGCTGCGCAGCGTGGCCAGCGTAATCAGCGTGGGCCAGATGACGAGCGTGGGCGCGGTGAGCGCGTAGACGGGCCCCTGGTAGCGCAGGTCGAAGGCCAGCACCACCGCGGGGATGCTCACCTCGATGGCCACGTTGATCCACGGCACCACCGGGTGGAACACGCCCGAGCGCAGCACCCGCCACAGCACCGTGTACCAGACGCACAGCACCGCGGAGAGCCCCATCAGCGCCTGCGTCAGCCCCCAGCCCAGCGAGGGCCCCAGCGCCGCCGCCACCACCACCGAGGCACCGGACAGGCCCGCCATGAAGCGGGCCACGGACAGCTCCCGACCCTGTGCGTCCCGGCGCAGGTGGCTGTCGAGGAAGCGCGAGACGGGACTCGTCTGGGTGTGGGAGGTCATGATGTGGGTGCTCTTATGAATGGATGGCGTGCCAAAGGCTGAAGTACCAAAGATTGCGACACCATGCGTGTGAGGCTAACGCACTGCGCGACCAGGATGCCTGCTGGGACTCCAGGGCGCTGGACTCAGTACGTAAGGTGTCGCTGAAATGTTTCACGGGGTACGCTCCGTGCGTGCCAAGGACCTGCCACCTTCCCCGTGGCGGTGTCCGCCGGGAGACCCACGAAATGCGAATGTCCCCACGCTTCCTGCTGGCCGCGCTTGGCGCGGTCCTGCTCTTCCACGCCGGATGTTCGGACGACCCCGCCTGCAAGGGGGATGGCTGCGGCGTTGCCCCGCCCGTCTGTGGCAACAACGTGAAGGAGGGAAGCGAGCAGTGCGACGACGGCAACACCACCAACGGTGACGGTTGCCAGGCGGACTGTACGCCGACGCCGACGGGGGGCGGCCAATGTGGGAACGGGCGCGTGGACGGCCTGGAGGTATGCGACGACGGCAACATCGCCGACGGTGACGCCTGCGCTTCGGACTGCTCGTTCGCCACCACCCGCTGCGCCGCCGCGTCCGCGCCGGCGCTTCCGAGCGGGGCCACCTGCGAGGTGACGAAGGCCGGCAACGGCGCGCGCCTCTTCACGGGCGTGGTGCTGAAGGACGGCGAGACGCTACTGGGCGGCCAGGTGCTGGTGGACGACAAGGGCATCATCCAGTGCTCCGCATGTGACTGCGCCGGCGCGGCCGGCGCGGCCGAGGCCACGCAGGTGTCGTGCCCGACGGGTGTCATCTCCCCGGGCCTCATCAACCCGCACGACCACATCACCTTCCCCGACAAGCCGTATGTCGGCACGGAGGAGCGCTTCGAGCAGCGCCAGGACTGGCGCCGCGGCCTGGGCGGGCACACCCGGGTGGACAACAACGGCAGCAAGACGGCCAGCGACATCATCGGCTTCCAGGAACTGCGGCAGCTGATGGCCGGCACCACCTCCGTCGCGGGCGCCGGTGGCTCTCCGGGCCTGTTGCGCAACGTGGACGTCAGCACGCTGGCCCGCCAGGAGGGGCTCGAGGAGGGCTACGCGGACTCGGACACCTTCCCGCTGGGCGACTCCGCGGGTGAGACGCTGACCACGGGTTGCAGCTACCCGGCGCTGCCGTCGTCCTCCGGGCTGCCGAAGGTGGGCGCCTACCTGCCGCACATCGCCGAGGGCATCGACGAGCGGGCGCTCAACGAGTTCCGCTGTCTGTCCGCGGGCAACTCCGACGTGCTCTTCGCGCGCACGTCCATCATCCACGGCATCGGCCTGACGGCGAAGGAGATGGCGAGCATGGCGGCGCGGGGCACCGGCCTCATCTGGTCGCCGCGCTCCAACATCGCGCTGTACGGCGACACGGCCATGGTGCCGGCCTTCAAGCACCTGGGGGTGAACATCGCCCTGGGCACCGACTGGATTCAGTCCGGCTCCATGAACCTGCTGCGCGAGCTGCAGTGCGCGGACTACCTCAACGCCACGTACTTCGCGAAGACGCTGTCCGACGAGCAGATGTGGCGCATGGTGACGGCCAACGCCGCGGACGCCACGGACATCTTCGAGAAGGTGGGCCGCATCGCCAACGGCAAGGTGGGAGACCTGTCCATCTACCGGCTGCGCACCTTCGCCGCCTCGCCGCACCGCGCGGTCATCACCGCCAACCCGGAGGACGTGGTCCTCACCATGCGCGGCGGCAAGGCGCTCTACGGCGACGGCACCCTGGTGGACGGGCTGAAGGGCACGGACACCTGCGACACCCTGGACGTCTGCGGCGCCGCCAAGGCGGTGTGCCTCAAGGGCGAGGTGGGCAAGGACCTGACGGCCCTGAAGGCGGCCAACAGCACCGCCTACCCGCTGTTCGCCTGCAACGGCCCGCCGGAGAACGAGCCGGTGTGCTCGCCCCGCCGCGCCTCCACGGACCCGAAGTGGCTGGCGTCCCGCAACAACTCCACCGTCTACACGAGCGAGGTGACCGCGGACGACAAGGACGGCGACGGCATCGCCGACAGCGCGGACAACTGCCCGACCATCTTCAACCCGGTGCGGCCGGTGGACAACGGCGCGCAGGCGGACTCGGACGGGGACCGCGTGGGCGACGCGTGTGACCCGTGCCCGCTGGCGGCCAACACCACCACCTGCACCACGCCGAACCCCGCGGATGACGACGGCGACGGCGTGGCCACCTGGAAGGACAACTGCCCCTTCCTGGCCAACCCGGGCCAGGCGGACGGGGACTCGGACGGCAAGGGTGATGCGTGCGACGGCTGCCCCGCGCAGGCCGGCGGCACGTGCGCCAACCCGGACCCCACGGACCCCGACCGCGACGGCGTGCTGACGCCCGGCGACAACTGCGCGTACCTGGCCAACCCGGACCAGAAGGATACGGACGGTGACGGCCAGGGCGACGCGTGTGACCCGTGCGCGGCGGCCAACCCCGACGGCGCCTCGTGCCCCACCACCATCCAGGAGATGAAGACGCCGGTGAACGGCGCCATTACGCTGCTCAACACCAAGGTGGCGCTGTCCGACGTCATCGTCACCGCGCTGAACGCCACCGGCACCAGCGGCTACTTCGTCCAGGCCGCGCCGCAGGGCCAGAGCGCGGACTACTCCGCCATCTACGTCTTCGGGCCCAAGGCGGACGTCGCCGTGGGCGACCGGCTGGACATCAGCCAGGCGACGCTGGCGCTCTACCGCGGGCTGCTGGAGCTGACGAACGTGACGTTCACCAAGCGCAGCGCGGGCAACGTGCTGCCGGCCCCCGTGGTGGTCCGCACCGAGGAGGTGCGCACCGGCGGGCCTCGCGCCGAGAAGCTGGACGGCGTGCTGCTGCAGGTGCGCGACGTCACCCTCACGGGTGCCACCAACAGCTTCGACGAGTTCATCGTCGACGAGAACCCGAGCGGCGACGGCGCCACCACCGGCCTCAAGGTGGATGACCAGGCCTTCGACTACCCGCTGCAGGCGCCGGGCACGAAGTACGTCTCGCTGACGGGCGTGCTGACCTTCAGCTTCAACGAGTACAGGCTGCTGCCGCGCAGCGCGAATGACATGCGCGTCCCGCTGCCGCCGCTGCCCGCGCTGACGGGCTTCACGGGCGGGGACTTCATCCGCGTGGGCTCCGCCTCCGGGAACACCTTCCCGACCGTGCTCACCGTGACGATGGCCTCCACCTTCCCCGAGGAAGTCTCCGTGGCCATCACCTCCAGTGACTCCACGGCGCTGACCGCGGTGGCGGGCGGGGTGCTCATCCCCGCGGGCCAGACGTCCGCGACGGTGAGGCTGGACCCGCTGGCCCAGGCCGCCGCCGTCACCCTGACGGCGACGCTGGGTGACTCCACGCGGCAGCACACGGTGCGCGTGCTGGGGCAGAACGAGCAGCCCACGGTGCACCAGCTCACCCCGGCCGCGGTGACGATGGTGCCGGGTGGCACGGTGACGCTGACGGTGGAGCTGGACCGGCCGGCGCCCGCCAACACCACCGTGGCGCTGAGCGTGGACCCGGCGACGGGTTTCGGCACCTTCGGGGTGGCGAACGCGACGCTGGCGGTGGCGACGGATGCCACCCGGGCGACCTTCACCTTCACCGCGGACGCGGACGCCACGGGCACCACGGGCACGGTGACGGCGACGCTGGGTAGCAGCGCCAGCACCACCGTGACGCTGGACCAGGACGCGCCGCGGCTGGTGTCCGTGGAGGCGCTCGAGGCGGGCCCGGTGCCCGCCGGTGGCACCCGCGAGTTCCGGGTGACGGTGGACCGCCCGGTGACGGCGGACACGGCGGTGGCGCTGGCGGCCACGCCGGGCACGGCGGGGGCGCGCTACGGCTCGGTGCCCGCCACGGTGACGCTGACCACGGGCCAGACGGAGGCCACCTTCACCTTCACCGCCGACGCGGACGGTGGGGGCGCGGGCAAGGTGTCCGCCTCGCTGTTCGGCATCACCCGGCAGGCGGACCTCACGGTGACGCCGCCGCCGCCGAAGCTCAGCACGCTGTCTCCGGCGACGGCGACGGTGATGACGGGCAAGACGTTCACCTTCACGGTGACGCTGGACCGCCCCGCCCAGACGGACGAGACGGACGTGGCGCTGACGCTGGAGCCCGCGACGGGCGTGGGCTCGGTGCCGGCCACGGTGCGCGTGGCGCGTGATGCCACGACGGCCACGTTCACCTTCACGGCGAACAACGTGGATGCCCCGGCGCAGGTCGCCCTCAAGGCGAGCTTCGGCGGCGTGGAGAAGACGGCCCAGGTGACGGTGGACGTCCCCGCGGGCGCGGGCCTGGTCATCAACGAGGTGGACTACGACATGCCCGGCGCCGGTGACTCGATGGAGTTCGTGGAGATCTACAACTCGTCCTCCAGGTCCGTGTCGCTGACCACTCTGTTCCTCGTGCTCGTCAACGGCAGCAACATGACGAGCTACCAGAAGGTGGCCCTGTCCGAGGTGGCGGGTGGCGCGCTCGGCGCCGGGGAGTACCTGGTCATCGGCTCCGCCAACGTGGTCGGCCCCCTGGCCGGACGCCCCGGAGTGAAGACGCTGCAGAAGGGCACCACGGACTACATCCAGAACGGTGCTCCGGATGCCGCGGCCATCTACGACTCGGCGCAGGACGCGCTCATCGACTCCATCTCCTACGAGGGCAACGTGACGCAGGCCACCATCGCCGGCTCGACGAAGAAGTTCGACCTGCGTGAGGGGACGGCGGACACGGCGAAGCTGGAGGACAGCGGCACGGTGGCCGGCTCGCTGTCGCGCGGCGCGGACTCCGCCGACACCAACGTCAACTTCGCGGACTTCCACTTCACCACCAGCATCACCCCGGGAGCGGTCAACGCCATCACCACGCCGCCTCCTCCGGCGCCGTGACGCTGGCGCGGCAGGTGGCCGCGCGAGCAGGTGAGAGGAATTGAGACGGGCGGCCCCTGCGATGTCAGGGGTCGCCCGTTGCATTTCAGGGCTCCGGTGCTCCGGGCCCCCGGGCCGGAAGAGAGGGATTGCGTGGCCTACCGCGCCTGCGTCCCGTCCGTCACCAGGCGGTGCAGCGCGCCCACCAGCGGGGCGTAGTCCAGCGTGGCGCGGAAGAGGTTCTGGTGCACCAGCACGCCCATGTACCCGCCGAAGAGGCCGTGGGCCGCGTGCAGCGCGTCCACGTCCTGGCGGAACTCGCCCGTCTTCTGGCCGTGGCGGATGATGCCCTCCAGCACCTTCGCGTAGACGGCCAGCTTCTCGCGGATGGCGTCCGCCACGCGGTCATTCGACTCCGCCGCCTCGGCCGCCAGCATGGCGAAGAAGATGCCGTACTCGCGGTGGCAGCGCAGGAACTCCTGGGTGCGCTCGGTGAAGGACTGGAGCTGCTCCCGGGCCGGGCGGCTCCGGGCCTCCTGGAGGTGGCTGTTGAACTCACGCACGCAGCGCTGGTGCAGCTCTTCGATGGCCGCCAGCAGCAGGTCTTCCTTCGTGGGGAAGTGCCAGTACAGCGCCCCGGGCGTCATCCGGATGGCGCGGGACAGGTCCGCCATCGTCGTGGCGAGGAAGCCGCGGCGGGAGAACAGGGTGATGGCTGCCTCGAGGATTTCCACCCGCGTGCGCGCCGCCCGTTCCTGTTTGATTTCCCGCTGTGCAGGTTCCCTACCCATATCAATGCAACTCTATACCTCATGCCATCAGGGTTACCTTTACGATCTCCGGCGGTGAGCCGACTCGCAGCGGCGGACCCCAGAAGCCTGTTCCCCGGCTGACATAGAGATGGCGGTCTCCCTCCTGGAAGTGGCCCGCGTCGTGTTGCCAGATGGCGGACACCGCCAGCGTGAAGGGGAAGAACTGGCCGCCGTGCGTGTGGCCGGAGAGCTGCAGTCCCATGCCCGCCTTCGCCGCCTCCACCCAGTTCGACGGCTGGTGCGCGAGCAGCACGGAGGCGCGCTCCACATCCCTGCCAGCGATTGCGGCGTTCAGGTCGTAGCCCTGCCGGGTGTTCCGCGCGGCCCAGTCATCCACGCCCACCAGGTCGAACGAGGCGGCCGCGTCGCCGATGCGCACGTGCCGGTTGCGCAGCACGTGGATGTCCATGCGCTCCAGCGCGTCCGCCCACGCGGCGGCGTTCCAGTAGTACTCGTGGTTGCCGGTGATGAAGTACGTGCCGTGGCGTGACTTCAAGTCCCGCAGCGCGGAGACGGCGGGGGACAGCGACTTCACATTCCCGTCCACCAGGTCTCCGGTGATGCACACGAGGTCCGGGCGCAGCGCGTCGCAGCGCGCCACCAATTCCTCCATGAAGCGGCGCTGGATGACGGGGCCCACGTGGATGTCGCTGAGGTGCACAATCGTGAAGCCGTCCAGCGCGCGGGGCAGGCCGGGCAGGCGCACCGCCACCTCGCTCACCACCGGCTCGTGGAAGGCGCGCCACATGCCGAAGCCCGTGACGCCGCCCGTGGCGAGCAGCGCGCCGCCCGCGGTGGCTCGCGCGAGGAAGCGGCGGCGCTCCACGTCCACGGGCCGGGAGGGCTCCGGTGCCCTGACGACGGACATGGGGGCCACGGCCTCGGTGGGGAGGGTCCGTGGCTCTGTCGCCATGGCGAGCGACTCCGCCCGCCGGGTCGCTCCCACCATCACCGGACCCGCCCCTGGCGCCACCGTCATCGGAGCCGCCCGGGCCGGCATCGCCGGACCCGCCCCCGGCGGCGTCGTCAGGGCCTCCCTCCGCCCCCGCGCCCGGGCCACCCACCCCACCACCCGGCGGATGCCCCCCGCCACCCAGAAGGCGAACAGCAGGTAGGTGGCCGCGCCCATCCACGTCCACACCGCGGTGGCCACGGCGAAGGTGGCGTCCAGCGGCAGGAAGCGCGTCACGGACCAGGACAGCACGAGCGGCACGGCCAGCGCCGCCATCACCCACCCGCCCAGCCGACGCCACCGGGGGTTGTCCGACGTATCCACGAACAGGCGCCGGTACAGGTAGATGTGGGCGAGCAGCGTGACGACGGCTGACACGACGGCGAAGACGATGAAGCGAACCGGCGAATCCATGGACTTCCAATAGCCGTCCCCCCGGGGCGCACCGCAATGCAATCCGTGTGAAGAAGTGTGGACCGCGAGCGAAATGGGGCTAAACGACCCCGTCCTCCTGCAACCCTGAAACAGCTGGCTGCCTGGAGGGGCGCCGAGAGCCGTTCTCGCGGTACAAGTAGACGAGGTTTGGCCGTATACACCGCCCCCGCCGGACGGCCCCTGGCGCTTCGCCTCTCGTGAGACGGCGCGAGCCGCCAGTCGGACGTGCTCGCACTCACCCGGAGGAAGAACCGATGCGCAAGGACATGAACGCGGGAGCTCGCGCCCTGTGGGGGCTGCTGCTCGGAGCCCTGCTGATGGCCGGCTGCGAGCGGGAGCCGGGCCCTGCTGGAGACGCCGCCACGCCCCAGGCCCCCACCTCCACAACGCGGGCCTCCCGGCTGGTGGTGCCCCAGGGCAACCTGCCCCGGCTGGCCGCGGGCGCGCAGCACTCGCTCTACATCGCCCCCGGAGGCACGGTGTGGGCGTGGGGCGGCAACACGGCGGGGCAGCTCGGTGGGGGGGACGTCTCCTTCCAGCACCTGGCGGCGGCGCAGGTGCCGGGGCTGACGGACGTGGTGGCGGTGGCGGCGGGGGACTCGCACTCGCTGGCGCTGCGCTCGGACGGGACGGTGTGGACGTGGGGGAGCAACGCCTCCGGGCAGCTGGGCGACGGCACCCTCGTGGACCGCGCCACGCCGAAGCAGGTGCTGGCGGACGTGGTGTCGGTGGCCGCGGGCGAGTTCCACTCGCTGGCGCTGCGCGCGGACGGCACGGTGTGGACGTGGGGCATCAACTTCAATGGCCAGCTCGGCCGAGGCTCCACCTCCAGCAGCGACGCCGAGCCCAAGCCGGTGCCGGGCCTGACGGGAGTGGTGGCGCTGTCCGCCGGCTATGACTTCACCGTGGCGGCGCGCAACGACGGCACGGTGTGGGCCTGGGGCGCCAACGGCTCCGGCCAGCTCGGGGACGGCACCTCCACCCAGCGCCTGGTGCCGGTGAAGGTGGCCGGGCTCACCGGCATCACCGCCGTGGCCGCGGGCACCTACCACACGCTGGCGCTGCGCACGGACGGCACGGTGTGGGCGTGGGGCTCCAACGGCGCCGGCCAGCTCGGGGACGGCTCGTGGATGGACCGGCCCACGCCGGTGCAGGTGCCGGGCTTCTCGGACGTGAAGGCGGTGGCCGCGCAGGACTCCGGCTCGCTGGCGCTGCGCAAGACGGGCACCGTGCTCGCGTGGGGCTACAACGCCTCCGGGCAGCTCGGCGACGGCACCACCACGGAGCGGGGCGCCCCGGTGGCCGTGCAGTCTCTGAGCGCGGTGACGGCCCTGGCGGCGGGGGCGCAGCATGCGGTGGCGCTGCGCGCGGATGGCACGCTGTGGGGCTGGGGCGGCGGTGCGTCCGGCCAGCTCGGCCACGGCGGCTCCGAGCGGCACCTCTCCGCGGAGCCGGTGCTGCGGCTGACCGGGGTGTCATCGCTGGCCTCGGGCAGCTTCCACTCGCTGGGCCTGCTCTCGGACGGCTCGGTGTGGGCGTGGGGGCGCAACACCTATGGCCAGCTGGGGGACGGGACGCAGACGGAGCGCACCGCGGCGGTGCGGGTGGCGATGTCCGGTGTCGTCATCGCCGTGGCCGCGGCGAGCCACCACTCGGTGGCGCTGCGCTCGGACGGGACGGTGTGGACGTGGGGGCGCAACGCCTCCGGGCAGCTCGGCGATGGCACGACGAATGACCGCGCGGTGCCCGCGCAGGTGCCGGGGCTGACGGGCGTGGTGTCGGTGGCCGCGGGCGGCAGCCACGTGCTGGCGCTGCGCGGCGACGGCACGGTGTGGGCCTGGGGCTACAACGCGCTGGGGCAGTTGGGTGACGGCACCACGGTGAACCGGCCCACGCCGGTGCGCGCGTCGGGGCTGACGGGCGTGACGGCGGTGGCGGCCGGCACGTACTTCTCCATGGCGCTGCGCTCGGACAAGACGGTGTGGACGTGGGGCGAGGGCTACGAGGGGCAGTTGGGCGACGGCGCCGGGGTGCAGCGCACGACGCCGGTGATGGTGGCCGAGCTGACGGGCGTGACGGCGGTGGCCGCGGGCTCCGCGCACGCGCTGGTGGCGCGCACGGACGGCTCGGTGTGGGCCTGGGGTGACAACGCCGACGGGCAGCTCGGCGACGGCACGTGGTCGGACCGCTTCCGCCCGGTGAAGGTGTCCGGCCTGGAGGGCGTCACCAGTGTCAGCGGCGGGCGTTCCCACTCGCTGGCCCTGCTGTCCGACGGCACGCTGCGCGCCTGGGGCTCCAATGGCTATGGCCAGTTGGGGGACGGCACGCTGACCTCGCACTCGCTGCCCGCGGCGGTGCCGGGCGTGTCGGGGGTGAAGTCGCTGTGCCCCGGCTACCTGCACGTGCTGGCGCTGCGCCAGGACGGCACGGTGCGCGCGTGGGGCTACAACCGCTTCGGCCAGCTCGGCCTCGGCGTGGCCGGCTGGAGCCCGGTGCCGGTGCAGGTGCGCGGCTTCGGTCGCGAGGACCGGCTGGCGGCCGGCCGCGCTCACTCGCTGCTGGTTCGCAAGGACGGCACGGTGCTCGCGTGGGGGCAGAATGCTTCCGGCCAGCTCGGTGACGGCTCCAGCGTCCACCGCGCGGCGCCCGTCTCCGTGCCCGGGGTGCCCTGCGTCCGCTCCGTCTCCACCGGCCAGCAGCACACGCTGGCGCTGGCGTGTGACGGCACGGTGTGGGCGTGGGGCGCGAACAACCGGGGACAGCTCGGCAACGGCACGGCCTACGTGACGCGCTCCACGCCGGCCATGGTGGATGGCCTGTCGGGCGTGGTGTCCGTCGCGGCGGGCGGGGACTCGTCGCTGGCGCTGCGCGCGGACGGCTCCGTCTGGGGCTGGGGGAGCAACCTCACCGGGCAGCTCGGCGACGGCACCACGACGGACCGCTCCACCCCCCTCCAACTCAAGCGGCTGGGGGGCATGGTGGCGGTGACGCTGGGCGAGACGCACGGCCTGGGCCTGAGCGAGGACGGCACGCTGTGGGCCTGGGGCGCCAATGCCTCCGGGCAGCTCGGTGACGGCACCACCGTCAACAGCACCGTGCCCGTGCGGGTGCAGGGGCTGGAGGGGGTCATGTCCTTGGCGGCGGGGCGGGCCTTCTCGCTGGCCATCCGCCTGGACGGCACCCTGTGGTCGTGGGGGACGAATCCGTCCGGACAGCTCGGCGACGGCACCAACGTCGGCCACAACCTGCCCAAGCAGGTGCCGGGCCTGGAGGGTGTCACCGCCGTGTCCGCGGGCGCGCACCACGTGCTGGCGGTGCGCAACGACGGCACGGTGTGGGCCTGGGGCGACAACAGCCTCGGCCAGCTGGGTGACGGCTCGTACACGTCCGCGGGCGTGCCCAAGCAGGTGCCGGGAATGGCGGACGCCCTGGCCGTGGCCGCGGGCGAGCAATACGCCCTGGCGCTCCTGCGCGACGGCACGGTGCGCTCCTGGGGCAGCAACGAGTACGGCCAGCTGGGAGAGGTGGCCTCGGGCCCGCGCCTGGAGCCGGTGGCGGTGAAGGTGCAGGGGCCCAAAATCCGGCCGCCCGTGCTCGACGTGCGCGCCTGGCACCAGCACGCGCTGGTGCTGCTGGCGGACCACACCGTGCACGCGTGGGGTGACAACACCTACGGCCAGCTGGGCGACGGCAGCACGGTGAGCCGGTCCTCGCCCGCCGAGGTGATTGGGCTGATGGACGTGGAGGCGGTGTCCTCGGGCGTGTACCACTCGCTGGCGCTGCGCTCGGACGGCACGGTGTGGGCGTGGGGCGGCAACGGCTTCGGCCAGCTGGGTGACGGCACCACGTCTTCACGGCAACTGCCGGTACGGGTGGAAGGCCTGTCGGACGTGAAGGCCATCGCCGCGGGCAGCTACCACTCGCTGGCGGTGCGCGAGGACGGCACCGTGTGGACCTGGGGCTACAACGCCTTCGGGCAGCTCGGGGACGGCACCGCCGAGTCGCGCCTGATGCCGGTGCAGGTGGAGGGTGTCGAGGACGCGCGACTCGTCGCGGGCGGAGACCACCACTCGCTGGCGCTGCTCGACAACGGCACGCTGGTGGGCTGGGGCTACAACGCCAGCGGGCAGCTGGGCGACGGCACCACCACCACGCGCTACTCGCGGGTATCGGTGCTGGCGCTGGACGGTGTGGTGGAGGTGCAGGCCGGCGCGTACCACACGCTGGCGCGGCGCGAGGATGGCACGGTGTGGACGTGGGGCGACAACGGCTACGGCCAGCTCGGCACGGCCATCGGCAAGCCCCGCCTGGTGCCAGGGGCCGTCTCGGGCGTGGCGGGCGTGACGGCCATTGGTGCCGGAGCCCGGCACTCGCTCGCCGTGAGTCCGGAGGGCGCCGTCTGGACGTGGGGCCGCAACTCCCATGGCCAGCTCGGCAACGGGGACAGCATCTCCCACCCCGAGCCCGTGCTCGTGAAGGGGCTGGCCTCCACCCGCCACGTGTCCGCCGGCAGCGACTTCTCCATGGCCATGCTGGAGGACGGCACCGTGCTCAGCTGGGGCAGCAACCTCTACGGCACGCTGGGGCAGGGCGTCCGCGGAACCCGCGGCTCCCCCGGCACCGTGGTCATGCCCTGAGCCTGGAGCCGGGTGCGCGGGGGCCCACACGGTGCACCCCGCGTTGCCATGGAGATGCGCAGGCCATCCGGAAACATGCGCAACCCCGTTGCATTGACGTGCGTCCGTCCTTCGCTCACCATGAGTCGTGACAACTCCGGTTGTCCGAAAGCGAGGGAGTCCATGTCGAAGTGGATGGCAGTGGTGGTTGCGGTGCTCACCGCGGCGGGCGCGCTGGTACCGGCCGTGGCGTGGGCGTACGGGCAGAAGGCTGGTCCCTGCACGGTGAGCGTCAAGTGTGTGGATGGCTCCACCGTGTCCTGTTACGGCGCGCGCGTCTGCTATTGGAGGGTGGACGGCCCCGCGGGCACCGGCTTCGTGCAGTGTGACTCCGGCGGACGCATCTCCTGCGAGCTCCTGCTGGACGAGGAGGGCGAGCCCATCCTCGAGGAGATGTAGCGAAGTGCCGGGTGCGGGGCTGTCAGAGCCGCAGCCCCGCGCCCAGCCGCTTGTGCACCGGCTCCAGCTCGCGCCGGTCCAGGCCCATGTCCAACAGCTCCAGACGGCGCAGCTTCGGCATCGCCTTGGCGGAGCGGAATGCGAGCACTCCCTCCTCGCTCAGCTCGTTGCGGGACAGCTCCAGCCGCTCCACCTGGAGCAGCGTCTTGCTGGCCGCGAGCGCCTGGGCGCCCTCGTCGGACAGGCTGTTGCGGTTGAGGGCCAGCAGCTTGAGTGAGGCGAGCGCGGTGCCCCGCGCCAGCGCCTGGGCGCCCTCGTCGGACAGGCCAGTGCCGGAGAGGTAGAGCGCCTCCAGCGACAGCGGCCCCTTCGCGAGCGCCTCGGCGGACGCGTCGGACAGCTCGGCGCTGGAGACGCTCAAGGAGCGCAGCCCCGTCAGCGCCCTGCCTCCGGCCACTGCCTCGACGGCCTCGTCGTTGGCGCCGGACACCATCAGCCTCGCGAGGTGGCCCGCGTGCGGCGCGGAGGCCAGTGCCTTCGCCGCGCGAGCCACGCCGGAGCCCATGAGCCTCACCTGGCGGATGCGCTCGAACCAGGGCTGCCCGGCGGCGAGCGCCAGGCCCTTGCCGTCCTTCGTCTCCACCGTCAGCCGGTGCAGCGGCTCGCGCGCCAACAGCGCCTCGCCGTGCTTCGCGAGGTGGCCCTCGGACAGGGTGGCCTCCTCGATGAAGCCCCGGGAGAAGTCCCCATCGCTCGCATGGGCCTCCTGGAGCGGTTGGCGCCACCGGCTGCCATGCTCGGACAGGAGTGCCTTCACGCGCTTCGTGAGGGCCTGCCTGCGAGCCGGGTCCATGCGTCCGCTCAGCGCCACCTGGGCGTGGATGAGCTCGACGCGTGCGTCGTCGGTGCCACAGAGGACGTCCGCGCAGACCAGCCGCGCATCGTTGCTTTCGGGCTCGGCGGCCACGCGCGCCACCAGCTCCTGCCAGGTACTCATCGGGCGAGCAGCTCCTTCACCTCGCGCTGCCAGCGCTCCCCCAGCTCGGGATGCACCATGCGCACGTAGGCGGCGTAGCCCGTCAGCCACTGGGGGAAGTCCGGGCGCCCGCGCGCCTGCGACTCCACGCCGTGCTGGCGGCAGTTGGCGAGGATGGCCTTGAAGCGGCGGCGCTCCTCGCGGGGGATGGAGACCTGCTGGTTGACGGTGAGGCCCGTCACCCGCTGGCGTCCGCCCTGGCGCATCACGCGGCGCTTGGCGGCGTTCTCCGCGAAGCCCTCCTGCTGGAGGATGGCGTTCACCCACCAGAGGAAGCGGCCCGGCTTCTCCGGTGGCCTCTGGAAGGAGAAGGTCAGGTCATCCGCGTAGCGCGTGTACGTGGCGTCCGCCTTCTTCGCCAGCGCGGTGAGGCGCGCGTCCATGCGGCGGCAGACGAGGTTGGCGATGGCGGGCGACGTGGGCGCGCCCTGCGGCAGCACGCCGGGCCACGCCACGGTGCCGTCCGGCAGCCGGGGGCGCCATGTGGTGAGGCCGGCGAGCACGGAGGCCACCTCGTCGCCGTAGCCGTGCGCCTCGAAGAGGCCCTTCACGCGGCGGTAGTGCACCGTGGGGAAGAAGTCCTCCAGGTCCACGCGCACCACCACCGTGGAGCCCACGTGCGGAGTCGCGTTCGTCACCGTGGAGCGCCCGGGGACGAAGCCGTGCACGGCGGGGTGCGTGGGCAGGTGCGCGAGGAGCTTGTCGAGGATGGCGCGCTGCACGGCCTTGAGCTTCGCGCGCGGGGCGCACAGGCGGCGCACGCCTCCGGAGCGCTTGGGCACGTCGAACTCCACGTAGCCGGAGCCGGCCTCCGAGCCCGGGCGCATCAGCGCGTCCAGCTCCGCCACCGGCACGCCCACGAGCTTCGCCACGTCCGCGCGCGACTTCAGCACGGGCAGGGCGGCGGTGAGGGCGGCCTTGCGCTTCACCGGCGGGTTCATGCTCGGGTAGAGGCCGAAGTTCCAGCCGGTGGGATTCCAGCCGCCCACGGAGGTGGCGCTGGGGTGGCGCGGCGGGTCGGCGCGCGTGTCGGGCGGGGAGACGTCCGCGAGGCCCAGGCGGCGCACGGCGGCGCGGGCATGCGCGGCCACGCGCGAGTCCGGGTCCTTCACGCGGCGGCGGAGCTGTCCGGCGGCGCTGGCGCGGGCGAAGAGCAGGGGGATGAGGCGCACGGCCTGGAGCCGCTCACGCGGGTCCACGCTCTTGAGACGGCGGGAGACGGGCTCCAGCCAGGAGCGGCTCACGTAGAAGCGGGCGACCTCGTACTCGGCCAGGCCCTGGTGGCGCTCCAGCAGCGCGACGATGCGGTCGAAGTTCGACTCGGGGTCGGCCAGCAGGGGTTTCAGCTCGAGGATGAGGCCAACGAGGTCCATTCCGGCGCTCCGACCGCGGTGAAGGACTGCAGGCTCCTGGGGCCACCGCCACCTGCACGGCAGATGCGGGCGAGGTCGGGGAAGCCCGCCAGGCGGACCTCGCACCGCTTCGTCCTTCAATGGGAGTCACAGGCAGCCGCGACGTGACATCGCGGACGGAAGGCTGGCTGCACGCGGCCCCAGGAGCGAGGCGAAGCACATCACATCCGTCAGGAGGAGGGAAGGTCACCCGCGTCAGGAGGGCCGTCCTCCTCGAGCAGCGCGAGCAGGGCGTCACGCGGCCCACCCGGCGCGCGGCGGACGAGCGCGTCGAGCTGGCGGCTCCGGGCACGCACGCGCTCGCCGTGGACGCGCATGGCGGGCAGGGCGTCCGGTTCCATGTACGGGCGGGAGAGCACGTCCAGGTTGTGGAGCAGCTCGCGGCGGCTGCGCGGCGCGGTGAGGGACGCGCTGACGCCGGGCTGCGAGAGGGTGTAGCGGTAGCAGTCCACGGCCGTGGGCAGCGGCGCGTCCGGTGGAGTGCCGGGGGCGGGCTGGAGGAGGCGGCCGTAGCAGGTGGCGGTGAAGGTGAGCACGCCGGTGCCGCGGGCCCGGGCTTCCGGAAGGAATGTTCCTTCCGCGCCGGGGTGCGCGGCGCTGTGGCGGGTCATCACCACGGGCCAGGGGTGCTGGCGGAGGGCGTCGCGGGCCAGGTCTCGCAGGTGCGTGGAGAAGCCGAAGGTGCGGACCTTGCCCTCGGTGCGCAGTCGTTCGAGGGCGGCGAAGTCCTCCGCGTTGAGGCGCTCGGGGGAGCGCACCCAGAAGAGGAGGAAGACGTCGAGCCACGGGGTGCGCAGGCGGCGGAGCGCGGTTTCCACGTCGCGGCGGAGGGCGGCGGCGCCCGAGGAGTAGCTGCCGGCGACGATGACGAGCCCGTCGCGCAGGTTGCGGCCACTGCGGAGGAACGTGGTGAGCGCGGTGTAGCGCGGCTCCCAGAAGAAGGTGTTGAGGCCGGCTTCACGTGCCTCGAAGAAGGGCTCGGGCGAGGTGAGGTGCGCACCGGAGAGGACGAGCGGTGAGACGGTGAGGCCCGTGCGGCCGAGGGGGCGCGAGGAGGTGTGGAGCGGCACGGCGGGGCGCGGTGCGGGAGCGGTGCGCGGCTGTGCGGGGCGCGAGGGACGGTGGCGCGCGAGGGCGGGCTCGGAGGCGATGAGCTCGTCGGGGAAGACGAGGGTGAGGGCTTGGAGGTGGGAGACGACGCGCTCGGGCTCTTTGTCGCCGAGGAGGGCAGCGCGGAGGTGCTCGAAGGCGGAGGCGTCCGCGAGGCGCAGGCGCCAGGTCCAGGCGGAGGTGCGCAGGGCTTCATCCCGCTCCCGCGTGGGGCCGTGAAGGAGGTCGTCGAGGAGCGTGTCGAGCGTGGCGCACGGCTCCAGGATGGAGGCCGCCGCCGCGCGGACCATGGGCGTGGTGTCGAGCGACAGGCGCAGCAGGGCGCGCAGGTCATCGTGGCCACGGGTGGGGGAGAGCAGCTCGGCGGCGCGGGCGCGCATCCACGCGTCGGAGGACTGCGAGCAGGCGAGGGCGGTCGTGCTCAAGCCGTGGTCTGCCCAGTCTGGCCTGGCCGCGAGCCGACGGCCCAGGGGGAGCAGCAATTCGAGCGCGGTCCGGCGCAGCGTGGGGTCCGGGTCCTCCGCGCAGACCCGGAGCGCGGAGTCCGCGTCCAGCACCGCGGAGCGAATCCATGGGTCCTCGTGCTCCTCGGCCTCCTGGCGCTCTGTCTCCGTGAGCAGGTCGAGCGACGCGAGGGCACGCAGAGCCACGGCGCGCACGGCCGGGTCCTCGTCGTGTGAGGTGTGGATGAGCAGCTCGGGCTCCTCCAGGAACATGGCCGCCACCGCCACGGCGCGCCGCTCGCGAGGGGTGGCGGCGCGGGGTGCGAAGCGCGCCAGTGCCAGTGCGAAGGCCTCGGCGGTGGAGCGTGCCGGGGGCCTGCGCTCCCAGGCGGCGATGACCTCCGCGCGCACGCGCTCGTCCGGGTCTTCGAGCGCGGCGAGCACGTCGTCGAGACTGTCGGGGTCGTAGACGAGGCCGGAGAGCGCCGCACGCCGCAGGGCGGGCTCGGGGTGACGCAGCAGGAGGCGCACGCGCTCCAGCAATTCGGAGTGCCCTTCGCGCACCGCGACGCGCGAGGCCCAGGCCACCGCGCCCGGGCGGGGCGGCGCGGTGAGGACACGGGATGCGAGCTCGACGTCCTCCAAGTCGAGGCGTTCGAGCAGCGAGCGGGCCTCCTCCGCCGCATGCGGCACGCGAGGCTCGTCCAGCCAGCGCATCGCGAGGAGCAGGGCGTCCAAGTCCTTCCGCTCACGGAGGCGCCGCCGCGCGAGGAGTCGCAGCGGCTCATGCGGGTCGCCCAGCCACTCCACCAGTTCGCGAGCAGCGAGCGCCGAGGCGGGAGTGGCCTCCAGTCGCGCCGTCGTCACCGCCGGGTCTTCGTTGCCGGGGGATTCGAGACGCTCCGTGCGCGGGGGCTCGTTCTGCTCCGGCGCATCCCCGACGTGCTCCGCTGCCTGGGGCGAAGGCGCCGCATTCCACGCCGTCTCGAGCCACGCCACCGCGGAGCGCATCGGCCCTTGCGTGGCGCCCTCCGCCGCTTGCCGCACGCGCTGCTGCACGGCCGGGTTGCCTGTCCCAATCCACGCCAGCGACTGCACCGCCGCATGGCGCACGCGCCAGAACGGGTCCTCCAGCGCGCCGAGCAGCACGTCCAGAGCACCCGAGCCCGCGACGGAAGCAGACGCCCGCACCACCGCCCGGCGCACCCACCACACGGGCTCTTCCCGCACCGCGCGCACCGCATGCGGCAGCAGCGCCTGTGCCCCCAGCCGTGCCAGCGCGCGCCATGCCCTGTCCCTGACCAGCGGCATCGGGTCCGCGAGCGCATCGAGCAGGGCCTGCACGAAGCGCGTATCCCGCGTCCCACCGAGCCGTTGTGCGGCCGTGGCGCGCACCTCCGCGTCCTCGTCCGTGAGCAGGGCCTGCCGCAGGGCGTAGCGTCCCGGGAGCGTGGAGGTGCCGACCTCTCCCACCGCCTCGCGCCGAACCGCGACGTCCTCGTCGAGCAACCGCACCATGGCCGGGTCCAGGTCGGGCATTGCGGTGGACTCTATGCGCCCTGGTACACTCACGGACATGCCCGACATGCTGGCCATCATCAGCAAGGCGGTGTTCGAGAAGGATGCCGCCGGCAAGAAGCCCGGTGACGTGCTTCCGATGGACCGCTACCGCAGCAACAGCAAGCACCTGGCGTCGCTGAGTTCGGGCGGGCGCCTCTTCCTCTTCACCGTGCGCCCGCCCAACGAGGCGCTCTGGCTGGTGGCGGTGCTCGAAGGGCTCAAGTCCGACGCCGAGGGCTGGCGCTCCCGTCCCAACACCGTGCCCATCACCGACGTCACCTCGCTCATCCCGAAGATTCGCTTCGAGTCCGGCAAGGGCATCCAGGCCGCGAAGGGCGCGCTGGGCATGTCACTGCAGACGCCTCGGGCCCTCTCCGCCGCGGACGCCGCGCTGCTGCTCCAGACCGCGGGCGGTGAGGACACCGGAGGCGGCCCCACCAACCTCACCTCGCACGAGACGCAGCCGAAGCTGCCGTGTCTGTGCGGACGGTGCTTCCCGAAGAGCCCCGAGCGCGCCGGGACGGGCGGCCTGACCTTCCTTCGCTCGAAGGTGGAGACCGACGGCAAGGTCCTCTACTACTGGCTGCCCGAGGAACTCTCCGCCAACGCGCGCGTCATCGCCCAGTCGGTGCGAGGCGCGCTGGTGGGGCGCCTCGGCACCTGACGCGGAGGCGATGACGATGCGCGCTCCCTCGCTTCGCGGTGCGCTCCTGCTCCTGTCGCTCGGCGCTCCGTAACGCGCGCGGACAGCCCTCACACCGAGCGGCGTGCGGGGCGCGTCCTCCCGCCGCACCGGCTCGGAGGAGGCGGGCGGAGCCGGGCATGGTGGGGGCCCTGTGCGCGGCGCACCACGACGGGACGGCAGGACGTTGGAGTCCTCCGGCCTGGCACCGAGCTTCGTCGACGAGGAACGTGCATGGGGGACGACGCGAGGGCGGAGGGGCCGCCGAAGGAGGGGACGCGTTACGCGAGCACTGGGGGAGTGCCAGCTACGGCTTGCCGGATGCGGCGGGCCCCGCCAGCTCGGAGCCGATCTGCTGCCACTCCTGTGCATAGGCGCCACGGGCGAAGGCCCGCAGCTCCTCACCCGTCACCGTGCCCCGCGCGAGCGCGGTGTCGAGCGCACGCACGACGGCGTTGCGGTGCGGCTGCTCGACGAACGGGTTGCCCTCGCGGAACACCTCGCCGAAGAGGGACTCCAGCCGGCCGTCCTGCTTCAGGCGCTCGACGATGCGGGCCTGCGAGGCGGGCTCGTCCGCGTGCGCGTGGAGCATCGCGGAGGCGAGGCCGCCCTGCGCATCCGCCTGGTCGGGGAACTCGGAGAGCAATTCCAATTCCGCGTCGGCCCCGGCGGCGGCCGCGAGGTCCTGCGCCGCGGTGCCCGGTGAGGCCACGGCCGGCGTGGCGCGCGGCGTGGGACGGCGGTCCGGCTCGAAGTCGCTGCGCCCCTGGAAGGGCTGTACCGCGCGGTGCGTCTGGCCGCCTTTCGTCCCCGCGCCCGGCTGCGCACCCTTGGCGGCGGTGTCCGGACGCTCCGCTCCGGAGCGCTCCGCAACGGGGCCCTTGGGGGAGGACGAGCGGTTGCCACCATCAATGCGCGACATGGGGGAACTCCAGCAGTGGAACCCCCTGGCGGACAGGGCCAGGGGAATTCACATGTAGGTTATCGGACGCGTGCGACGCCAGTTGCGTCCCTCTCGGAAGGGTGGGGCCGACCCTGCCCCCGCGCACCCCCGGACCTTCACCACCTGACACTTGTAAACCGCAGTGCTTACCGGCGTTTGGCGGACGACACCGGGAACAACCACTGCAATCCCCGCCACAGATCATCCCGCCACGCCGGGTAGTTGTGGCCCGCGTTGTACTCCCGGTACTCCACGCGATGCCCGGAAGACCTGAGCAGCGGCGCCATTCGCTGGTTGCCCTCCAGGAGCACCTCGAAGCGGCCGCAGTCCATCCACACGTCCAGCGGGCGGCGAGGCGTCTGCCGCGCCAGGTCGAAGACGACGAAGTCGCGGCCCTCGATGGCGAAGGCCCCGGACTGGGCCAGCACGCGGCCGAAGACCTCGGGAACCCGCATGCCCGTGAAGAGCGCCATCAGCCCGCCCAGGGACGAGCCCAGCACCGCGTGCGCCCCGGGCTCCTCCACCAGCGACAGGTGCTCGTGCGCCAGCGGCAGCACGCGCTTCAAGAGCAGGTCCACCGTGTACTCGCTGCACGAGTACTCCACGCTGCGCGCCTCGCCGCCGTTGGACACCAGGGCCAGCGCCACCGGGCCCATCAGCCCCCGCGCCATCAGCGACTCCACCACCTCCGGCAGCTTCACGCGCTTGAGGTAGTCGTCCCCGTCGAACACCACCATCAGCGGCACCGGGCCGGGCACGGGCGGCGCGTAGAGCGCCACCGAGCGTCTGCCGCCCACCGCCATGTCCTCTGTCTCCAGCATGTGCCGGGTGACACGGCCTCGCGGCGCTCCGCGCGGGCGCTGGAGGATTTCGGGCGGGGCGCCCTCGGGCATGTAGAAGCAGTGGTTGGTGTCGCCGAAGCCGTTGTCGGACGTGCGCGGGTTGAAGGTGTCCTCCACCTTGTCGCCGCGCGAGTCGAGGAGCACGTACTCCGCATACGCGTCCCGGGGCAGCGTCACCGTGCGCGCCCACAGGCCGGGGGCCACGCGCTCCAGCGGCAGCGGCTCGCCGCGCCAGTCCTGGAAGTCTCCCAGCAGCGACACCGGCCCGCGCCCGCGCCACACGAAGGTGGCGGTGTCTCCTTCAATGACGGGCGTGCCTTCCGCGCGAGCCCGCGCCTCCAGCGTCTTCGCATCCATGCGGCGCACCCTACGTCAGCAACTCCCTGAGTGCCGCCTCCAAGTCCGTGTGGCGGAACGTGAAGCCGGCCTCCTGGGCACGCCTGGGCAGGACGCGCTGGCCCTCCAGCGCCACCTTCGCCATCTCCCCCATCGCCGCCTTGAGCATGAAGGCCGGCACGTGCATCACCGACGGCCGGCCCAGCGCGTGGCCCAGCGCATGCGCGAAGACCTCGTTGGTGACGGGCGTGGGCGCGGTGGCGTTGACGGGGCCCTCCAGCGTCGGGTGCTCCAGCACGAAGAGGAGCAAGTCCAGCGCGTCCTCGCGGTGCACCCAGCTCACGTACTGCTTGCCGCTGCCCACCGGGCCGCCCGCGCCCATGCGGAAGGGCGGCAGCATCTTGTGCAGCGCGCCGCCCTCCGGGTGCAGCACCACGCCCATGCGCACCACCGACGTGCGGATGCCGGCCTCGCGCGCCCGCGCGGCCTCCGCCTCCCAGGCCCGGCACACCTGCGCGAGGAAGTCGTCCCCGGGCGAGCTCTCCTCCGTCAGCGGCTCCGCCGCGCGCGTGCCGCCGTAGTAACCAATCGCCGACACCGACACGAAGCGCTTCACCGTGCCCGCGGCCTTCATCGCCTCCACCAGCGTCCGCGTGCCCTGCACCCGGCTGTCGTGGATGCGGTGTTTCGCCTCCTTCGTCCAGCGCTGCGCCACCGGCTCGCCCGCCAGGTGGACCACGGCCTCCGCGCCCGCGAGGGCCTCCGGCGCCAGCGGCTTGCCGGCGTCGTACACGGCGCCCGTCACGCCCGCCGGAAGTCGGCTCAGGCTCCGTTCAACGTCGCGGGCGAGCACGTGCACCTCGTGCCCCCGGGCCCGTAGACGTTGAACAAGGCCTGGACCCAGGAACCCGGTCGCCCCGGTGACGGCCACCTTCATGGACGGCCTCCCGGAGCCGGAGCCGGCGGCGCCGCGGGCGCCGACAGGTCCACGCCGATGAGCCGGCTCAGCGCGGCGAAGAACGCCTCCTGCTCCTCCGGCTTCATCTTCCCCGAGTGACGGAAGACGACCGCCCCCGTCGCATCCAGCAGCAGCACGTTGGACGTCTTCTTGGGCAAATCCCAGGGCGCGTCACCCAGCGTCCCGTCCAGGTCCACGAGGATGGGCACGCCCACCTTCTTCTCCTCGTCCCGGACGTACGAGAGGGCAATCTGCCGGGCGGGAAAGAAGTCGAACTTCTCCAGGTTGGCCACCGCCACCACCCACGCGGAGTCCAGCAGGCCCTTCTCCTTGCCTCGGGAGAAGAGGGCCTCCTTCAGGGACAGGTTGAGCGTCGTGGAGTCCTTGTCCTCGTAGAACAGGACGACCGGTTTCCCCCGCCACTTGGACAGGCGCACCTCTTGTCCGGCCGAGGTCCGTAACGTCGCGTCGACTGGCCCGTACGCAGGTTCGCTTCCGTACGCACTCCCTGCCGCCAGGGACACCGTCAACGCACCCGCGATCCACGCCTTCATGAGGGAACCCCGTGTACAAGGTTCTTGTAAACCTTAGACATACCCTTGACAAGCTCTGGACGCAAACGCTACCTCTTGGGATGAAGAGCTCGGGCTTTCTGGAGGATCGCCGCATGGCACTCTCGGTTCGCAATGCCTGGCCTCTGCCGGGGGCGCTTCCTCTGGAGCAGGCCTGGCTGCAGCTCGTGCAGACGGAGGTGGAGTCCTCGCTGAGGGCGCTCTTCGAGCTGCCGGATGAGTCCAATCTGGACCCGCGTTGGGCGGCGGCCATGGACCAGGCCCGCACGTATGCCCTGCGGCCGGCCAAGCGGCTGCGGCCGGCGCTGGTCATGGCGGGGCACTCGCTGGCGCGGGGGAGCACGGCGGTGCCTTCCGGCCTGTGGACCTTCGCGGCGGGGCTGGAGCTGCTGCACACCTTCCTCCTCATCCACGACGACGTGGCGGACCAGGCGGAGCTGCGGCGCGGAGGGCCCGCGCTGCACCGCATGCTGTCGCCCGGTCGCGCGGGAGAGGACCTCGCCGTCGTCATGGGAGACCACCTCTTCGCCCGCTCACTGGAGGCCATGCTCGCCTCCGACCTGCCCGGTGCGCCGAGGGTGATGCAGTACTACCTGGGCGTGTGCCGTCACACCGCGGCCGGGCAGTACCTGGACCTGGACCTGGGGCGCGCGCCGCTGTCGGAGGTGACGCTCTTCCAGACGCTGCGCGTGGCGTACCTCAAGACGGCGCGCTACGGCTTCTGCGCCCCGCTGGTGTGCGGCGCCATGCTCGGCGGCGCCGGAGCGGAGCTGCTGGAAGGGCTGGAGCGCGTGGGCCGCCACGTGGGGCTCGCCTACCAGTTGCGCGATGACCTCATCGGCCTCTTCGGTGACTCGAGCGTGGCGGGCAAGGCCGCGGACGGCGACTTCACGCAGGGCAAGCGCACCTTCCCGGTGCTGGCCGCCTACGCGCGCGCCGACGCCGCCGCGCGCGAGGAGCTGGAGGCGCTCTGGTCGCTGTCGGTGGAGCAGAAGGACGAGGCCGCGCTCGACCGCGCCCGCGTGCTGGTGGAGCAGTGGGGCGGCCGCGCCGCCTGTGAGCGCATGGTGGACCGGGCCTCGCGCGCCGCGCGCCGTTCGCTCCAGTCGCTGCCCAACCCGCACGGGGTGAGGGATTTGCTGGATGCCCTCATCTCCCGCCTGGCACGGCGCGCCGCATGAGGACGCCATGACGAGCGCACGGACCCAGGGCAGGCGGGTGGTGGTGGTGGGCGCGGGCGTCGGAGGCCTCGCGGCCGCGGCGCGGCTGGCGCACCAGGGCTTCGACGTCCAGGTCTTCGAGAAGACGGACGGGCCCGGAGGGCGCTGCAACCAACTGCGCGTGGAGGGCTTCACGTGGGACATCGGCCCCACCATCGTGCTGATGCCGGAGGTGTTCGAGGAGACCTTCCGCGCGCTGGGCCGCCGAATCGAGGACTACCTGACGCTGCTGCGGTGCGAGCCGAACTACCGCGTTCACTTCCGCGACGGCTCGGACGTCACCTTCACCTCCGAGCTGTGCGCCATGGGCCGCGAGCTGGAGCGCGTGGAGCCGGGCAGCTACGAGCGCTATCTCGCCTTCATGGCCCAGGGTCGCGTCCAGTACCGCACCTCGCTGGACCATCTGGTGGGCCGCAACTACGACGGCATCTCCGACTATTTCTCGCCGAAGGTGCTCGCGCGCATCCTCAAGGTCCGCGCGCACCGCCGCATGTACGCGGACGTCAGCCGCTACTTCCAGGACGACCGGCTGCGCGCGGCGATGACGTTCCAGACGATGTACCTGGGCGTGTCGCCCTTCGCGTCGCCCGCCGTCTACGGCCTGCTGCCCTTCACCGAGCTGGGCGTGGGCATCTGGTTCCCCAAGGGCGGCCTGTATGCCATTCCCCGCGCACTGGAGCGGCTGGCGCGCGAGGAGGGCGTGAGGTTCCACTACGGCACTCCAGTGGAACGCATCCTCACCGACGGCGGCCGTACCACGGGCGTGCGTGTTGCGGGCGGCGAGGTGGTGGAGGCGGACGCGGTGCTGTGCAACGCGGACCTGCCCTACGCGTACGAGAAGCTGCTGGACCCGAACGCCACCAGGCTCAAGCGCCCGGAGAAGCTGCGCTACACGTCCAGCGGCTACATGCTGTACCTGGGCATGAAGCGCAGGGTCCCGGGGCTGCTGCACCACAACGTGGTGTTCGGCCGGGACTACAAGGGCTCGTTCGACGACATCTTCGAGCGCTTCCGAGTGCCGGAAGACCCGAGCTTCTACGTCAACGTGCCCACGCGCACCGACGCGTCGCTCGCGCCCGAGGGCAAGGATGCGCTCTACGTACTGGTGCCGGTGCCGCACCAGAACCCGGACGTGCACTGGAAGGACGAGGGCCCGAAGGTGCGGGCGAAGGTGTTCGCCCGGCTGGCGGAGCTGGGCTTCCCCCGGCTGGAGTCCGACATCGAGGTGGAGCGCATCTTCACCCCGGACGACTGGGCGTCCACCTTCAACCTCGCGCGCGGCAGTGCCTTCGGGCTGGCGCAGAACTTCACGCAGATTGGCCCGTTCCGCCCGCGCAACCAGGACGCACGGGTGAAGAACCTCTTCTTCGTGGGCGCCTCCACACAGCCCGGCACGGGGCTTCCCACGGTGCTCATCTCCGCGCGCCTCGTCACCGAGCGGCTCCTGAACTGGGCCCGTGACGCGGGCGTCTCGCTGACTCCGCGCGAGAGCGCGCCCCGCTCGCTGGAAGAGGTGGCCGCATGAACCCGCACGACCCGCAGGACCTGGTGGACGACGGCTACCGGCGCGCGAAGGAGGTGACGCGCCACCACGCGAAGAGCTTCTTCTTCGCCTCGTACCTGCTCTTCGGCCAGCGGCGGAAGGCGGCGTTCGCCCTCTATGCCTTCTGCCGGCGGCTGGACGACATGGTGGACGGTGACGGGCCCGACGTGGTGCCCGCTGATTTGTCGGTGCGCCTGGCGAAGGCGCGGCAGATGGTGGCGGAGTTGTACCTGCCCATGCCGGAGCTGGCGTCGCAGGAGCTGGGCTCCCCAGCCGAGCGACTGATGGCGGCGGAGGCGCAGTCGCCGTGGGAGCCGAGCGAGTTCGCCGCGCTGAAGCACACGGTGCGCCACTACCGGATTCCGGAGCAGCCCTTCCAGGACCTCATCTCCGGCATGGAGATGGACCTGACGAAGAGCCGCTACACGACGTGGGAGGAGCTGGACCTCTACTGCTACCGCGTCGCGGGCGTGGTGGGGCTGATGCTGACGCCGGTGCTGGGCTGCGCCGATGTGAAGGCGTCCCAACCGGCGGCGGACCTGGGTCGGGCGATGCAGCTCACCAACATCCTGCGCGACGTGCGCGAGGACCTGGAGCGGGGCCGCGTGTACCTGCCCTCCGAGGAGCTGGCCGCCTTCGGGCTGAGCAAGAGCGACCTGCGGCGCGGGAAGGTGGACGAGCGGTGGCGGGCCTTCATGCGCTTCCAGGTGGAGCGCGCGCGCGTGTACTACGCGCGGGCCGCCGCGGGCGTGCATTACCTCCAGGGCTTCGGCAGCCAGCGGATGGTGCGGATGATGGGCGCCATCTATGGCGACATCCTGAGGGACATCGAGGCGCGCGACTACGACGTGTTCAGCGCGCGGGCGCACGTGACGACGCGCCGCAAGCTGGCGCTGGCCACGGGCGTCTTCATGCGACCCGGCACGGCGCTGCCCGTGCCCCGGGGTGACGCGGGCGCGCCGCTGCTGCCCACGGGGACGGGAGGGTGAGGACGCGATGAGCGATGACCGCGTGAAGAGTCTCCAGATAAAGCGCACCTCCCGCCTGTCGGGCTTCTACCGGCAGTCCCCGGAGCGCCGTCGCGCGCGACTGGTGGAGGCGCGCTGGGTGGCTCCCGAGGACGCGGAGTCGCTGGCGGGGCTGGCCGGCTTCGACGAGGCGTGCGCGGACGCCATGGTGGAGAACGTCGTCGGCATCCACGGGCTGCCACTGGGCCTGGCGCTCAACTTCGTGGTGGACGGGCGGGAGCGGCTGATTCCCATGGCGGTGGAGGAACCCTCCATCATCGCCGCGGCCTCGTATGCCGCGCGCCTGTGCGCGGAGGGCGGCGGCTTCACGGTGGAGGCGGACGCGCCCATCACCACCGCGCAGGTGGAGTTGCTGGATGTGCCCTCGCTGGAGGACGCACGCGCGGCGCTGCATGCGCATGCCGCCCTGCTGCTGGCGGAGGCGGATGCGCTCATCCCCGCCATGTGCGCGCGAGGAGGCGGCACGCGCGAGCTGGAGGTGCGTGTGCTGGACGCCACGACGCTGGTGGTGCACCTGCACATCGACACGCGCGATGCGATGGGCGCCAACTGCGTCAACTCGGTGGCGGAGGGCATGGCGCCCCGGCTGGCGGAATTGGCCCGCGCGCGGCCGGGGCTGAAGATTCTCACCAACCTGGCGGACCGCCGGAAGGTGCACGTGCGCGCCCGGGTGCCGGCGTCGGCGCTGGTGTCCGAGCGCTTCGCGGATGGTGGCGCGGTGCGGGACGGCATCCTCGCGGCGCACCGCTTCGCGGAGCTGGACCCGTACCGGGCCGTCACCCACAACAAGGGCGTGATGAACGGCGTGGACGCCGTGCTGGTGGCGTGTGGCAATGACTGGCGTGCGGTGGAGGCGGGGGCGCATGCGTGGGCGGCACGCTCGGGCAACTATCGTCCCCTCACCACGTGGCGCGCGGCGGGGGACGGCATGCTGGAGGGCGAGCTGCTCATGCCCCTGGCCACTTCCACCGCGGGCGGCGCGGCGCGCACGCACCCGGGGGTACAGCGGGCGCTGAAGCTGGCGGGGGTTTCGGGTGCGTTGGACCTGGCCGGGCTCGCCGGGGCGGCGGGGCTGGCCACCAACCTGGCGGCGCTGAAGGCGCTGTCCACCGAGGGCATCCAGAAGGGCCACATGGCGCTGCACGCGCGGCGCGTGGCGGCGGAGGCGGGGGCGCAGGGCGAGCTCATCGAAATCGTCGCGGAGCGGCTGGCGCGCGAGCGCGTCTACCGGCCGGAGCGCGCGAGGGAAATCCTCGCGGCGGAAGTCGCCCGGCGGAAGGAGGCTCGGGGATGAAGCGCACCCGCGTCGCGGTGGTGGGCGGTGGCATCGGTGGCCTCACGGCGGCCGGACTGCTGGCGAAGGAAGGCCACGCCGTGACGCTCTTCGAGGGGAGCGCCTCGCTGGGCGGCAAGGCCCAGGCCGTCACCGTGGACGGCCTCACCCTGGACACCGGGCCCACGCTGCTGACGCTGCCGGAGCTGGTGCGGGGCACCTTCGAGAAGCTGGACGCGTTGGACTTGATGCCCCCGCTCACGGAGCTGGAGCCGCAGTGCACCTACCGGTTCTCGGATGGGTGCGGCTTCACCGCGTACAAGGACCTGGAGCGCATGGCCGAGAGCGCCTCTGGCTTGAGGCCGAGTGAGCGGCGCGGCGTGCACGGCTTCTACGAGGAGTCCGCGGCCATCTGGCGCGCGGCGGGGGAGCCGTACCTGGAGGCTCCCTTCGAGGGCATGGCCGGCTTCATGGCGCGCGTGGCGAAGCGCGGCGTGGGCGCCATCATGGCGGGGATGAAGCTCAGCACCCTGCATGACCTGGCGGTGCGGCACTTCAAGACGGAGCACATGCAGCAGTACGCGGGGCGCTTCGCCACCTACGCGGGGGCGTCGCCGTACCAGGCGAGCGCGGCCTTCGCGCTGATTCCGCACATCGAGCACGCCTACGGCGTGCACCACGCGCGCGGCGGCGTGGGCGCGCTGGTGGAGGCGCTGGGCGTGGCGGTGCGTCGGCTGGGCGTGACGGTGCACCTCAACACGCGCGCACGCTTCGAGCGCAGTGCAGGTGGCTACCGCGTGGGGCCCCAGGGCGACGCGGAGCCTTATGACAGCGTGGTGGTGAACGCGGACCCGCTGGAGTCGCTGCACCGGGCCGACGAGCCGCTCGCGCTGTCGGGCTTCGTGCTGCTGATGGAGGTGGACGGGCGCCCCCGGTTGCCGCACCACACGGTGCTCTTTGGCGGGGACTACCGACGCGAGTTCGAGGAGCTGTTCAGCGGGCAGCTCGCGACGGACCCGACGGTGTACTTCTGCAACCCGTCCGCGACGGACGCCACCATGGCGCCGCAGGGGCGCACGGGATTGTTCGTCATGGTGAACGCGCCGGCACTGCCCGTGGGACAGATGGAGGCGGAGCGCGCCGAGCGGGCCTGGGAGCTGGGCGCCGAGCGGGCGAAGGCGCAGATGTTCGAGAAGCTCTACCAGCACTTCCCGGAGCTGCGAGGGCGCACGCGCGTCATCGGCCAGCGCACGCCGGTGGACCTGGCTGCGCAGGGGGCTCCGGGTGGCTCCATCTACGGCTTCCTGCCGCACGGGAAGTTCGGTCCGTTCCGCCGGCCGCGGATTCGCGGCTGCACGCCGGGCCTGTTCTTCGCGGGCGGAGGCACGCACCCGGGCGGCGGGGTGCCGCTGGTGATGCTGTCCGGACGCTTCGCGGCGGAGCTGGCCTCGCAGCACCTGCGGAGGAGCGCATGAGGCCGCTGGGAGAGCTTCCCGCGCTGCCCGACGCGGCGGGCGCATATCGCTGGTTCTACGCGGACGTCACCGCGGGGCCGTTCAGCGCGGTATGCATCTTCATGCTGGGCTCGCTCTTCTCCCCGCGCTACTCGGTGGCGGCGCGGCGCGGCGGACGGCCGCAGGAGCACAGCGCGGTGAACTTCGCGCTGTACCACGAGGGCGTGCGCCGGCTCTGGGTGCTGAGCGAGTACCCGAGGGCCGAGCTGGTGTCGCCGGGGCAGTTGCGGATTGGTCGGTCCACGCTGACGTATTCGGGCGCGGGCACGGTGCGCATGGACGTGGAGGACTGGACGGCGCCGTGGGGTCGGCCGGTGCGCGCGAGCCTCACGCTGGAGCCGATGACGCCGGTGGGCGAGGTGGTGCGGTTGATGCCGGAGTTGCCGCACTACTGGCAGGCGCTGGCGCCGCGTGCGCGGGCTCGACTGGAGGTGTCGTCGCTGGGCGTGGAGGCGGATGGGTTGGGTTACCACGACACCAACCACGGTGATGAGTTGCTGGGCGCGAGGTTGTCCGGCTGGCACTGGGCACGCACGCACCGCGAGGACACGACGGTGGTGGACTACCACCTGCCGGACGGGGTGCCGCCGCTGAGCATGGTGGCGGGGGAGGGCGGGGTGCGGTGCGAGCGGGGGCCGGCACAGGAGGCACGGCCCACCAGCATGACGGGGTGGGGGCTGCGGGTGCCGTCGCGGCTGCACGCGGGCAATGAGGTGGTGGGCGAGGCCCGGCTGCTGGAGTCGTCGCCCTTCTATGCACGGCTGGAGGCGCGCAAGGGCCGGTTCGATTCGCTGGGCGAGGTGGCGGACTTCCGTCGCTTCCACTCCCCCTTCATCCGCTGGATGGCGCACTTCCGCACGCGCGTGGGACGGGCGGCATGAACGCGTGGGTCCTCATGTCCCTGTCGTGGGCCGCACTGGCCACGGGCTTCAGCGGCGTGGCGCTGGCGCGACTGCTGCGCTCCCGGCGTCCGGCGTCCGCGGCGAGCACACAGGTCCCCGTGCTGCTCCTTCGCCCGGTGGACGCACCCACGCCACGCGAGCTGGAGAACCTGGCCACTCCCATCGACTACGCGGGGCCGCTGGAGCAGGTGGTGGTGTCTCCGTACCGTCCGCGCCTCGCCCCGGGCGTGCGCTGGCTTCCGAGCGACCCGCTCACCCCGAACCGCAAGGTCGGCCACCTGCTCTACGCGCTGGAGGTGCTCCAGACACAGGGCCGCGTGGTGCTCGCGGTGGACGCGGACGTGGCGGTGACGGGCGCGCTGGTGGAAGGGCTCGCGGCCCCCGTGGCCTCGGGCGCGGCGCTGAGCACCGCGGCGCCCACGCCGGTGGGGCCGGAGGATGGAGCCAGCCGCGCCATGGCCGGCCTGCTGCGCTACACGCACCACAGCTTTCGCGCGCTGGATGTGATGAGCGCCGGAGCGAAGGCGGTGTGCGGCAAGGCCCTGGGCCTGTCCCCCGTGGCGATGGACGCGCTGAAGGAACTGGCGGACCACATCGGCGAGGACCTGGAGTTGTCGAAGCGACTGCATGCACGAGGGCTCGACGTGGCCCTGAGCACGGCCCCGGCGGTGGTGCCGCTGGGCACGGTGGAGTCCTGGGGCACGCCGCTGGCGCGCTTCACGCGGTGGATGCAGGTGCTCGCCAGCCACCGTCCCGCGCTCTACCCCACGGTGCCGCTGCTCTTCACGCCCACGCTGCCGCTGGTGCTGCTGGCCACGGTGCTCGGCTCGCCGGTGCTCGCGGGCACGGTGGGTCTGCTCGTCGTGGTGCGCACGCTGCTGGCCCTGCGGCTGGCCTCGCTCAGTGCGCCCACGGGGACTCCGGGCGCGGACACGGGCCGGGCGTACGCGCTGACGGACTGGTTACTTGGGGAAGGGCTCTTGCTGGCGGCCTTCCTGTGCTCGTTGTGGCAGCAGGGCACGGTGACGTGGCGGGGCCGCACCTATGCACTTCAACCCGGGGGCCGGATGGTCCGCGTGTCGCCGGAGCTGAGCGGAGGACCGGGATGACCTACGCGCGATTCCTCGGGTTGTTCGTCGTGCTGCCCATCCTCTTCCTGGTGTGGCGCTACCGCCGCACCTTCACCGCGCGGAGCCTGGCGCCCATGGGACTGCTGCTCGTCGTCGTCTACGCGGCGACGTCGCCGTGGGACAACCTGGCGGTGAAGTGGGGCCTGTGGGGCTTCGACCCGGAGCGCATCTGGGGCATCAAGCTCGGCTACCTGCCGCTGGAGGAGTACCTCTTCTTCGGCCTGCAGACGCTGCTCGTGGGCCTGTGGGCGCGCGCGCGCCTGACGCGGGCCCTGGAGCAGAAGCCCGCGGCCCGTCAGCCCGAGCCCCGCTCCGAAGGCAGGAAGCTCACGGCCCGGGAGGCGGCGCCATGATGGAGACGCAGTGGGCCTACCTCATCCACCTGCTCGCGTGGACGCTGCCGCTCATCCTCCTGCAGTCCATCGCGCTGGTGCGCCACTACAAGGAGCGCTCGGGCGCGGTGCTGAGGGCGGTGTTGCCTCCGGCGCTCGTCATCGGCGTGTACCTCTCGGTGGCGGACCACCTGGCCATCTCCACGGGCATCTGGAACTTCGGCGAGGGCCGGCACCTGGGTGTGTACCTGGGGCTCGTCCCGCTGGAGGAGGTGCTCTTCTTCCTGCTGACCAGCATCCTCGTGTCGCTGGGGCTGGCCCTGTTCACCGCGCTGGTGTCCCGGGCGCGGGAGGCGCGGGCGTCTTGATTCGCGATGCCAAAGGTGGCCCCTTCGGGTGGGCCCTGGACGCGTACATCGGGTGGAAGTTCCGCTCGGCGTTCCGCGGCCTGTGGGTGCGCGGCACGCTCCCCACGGGCGATGAAGGCCGGCTCGTGTACCTGAACCACTGCAACTGGTGGGACGGCTTCATGCTGCACCAGCTCGGCCGCGCGGCGGGGTGGGATTCCTACTGCCTCATGGAGGAGGAGAACCTGCGGCGCTACCGTTTCCTCGCGCGCATCGGCGCCTTCAGCATCCGCCGCAAGGATGCGGTTTCGTCGGTGGAGTCCCTGCGCTACGCCAAGGCGCTGCTGCGCCGGCCGCGCTCCGCGCTGTACGTCTTCCCGGAAGGCGAGCACCGTCCCTTCGGCGTGCTGCCCCTGCAACTGGAGCGGGGCGTGGAATTGCTGGCGCGCGTGTCGAAGGTGGAGTGCGTGCCCATCGCCGTGCGCTACGCGTTCTTCGAGCACGAGCGCCCGGACGTGCTGCTGGAGGTGGGAACGCCGCATCCGCCGGGGCCGCTGGCGCTCTTCCAGCAGGGGCTGGAGTCGGTGGTGAAGCGCGTGGCGGCGGCGACGTCGCTGGAGGGCTTCACGCAGAAGGTGTCCGGAGCGCGGGGCGTGGCGGAGCGCTGGGATGCGGCCCGGGGGCTGGCGCCATGACGTTGCGCATCCGCACCATCGCCCGACTCACGGGCATCCGCGAGGCCACGCTGCGCGCGTGGGAGCGGCGCTATGGCTTCCCTCGCCCGCACCGCACCGAGAGCAACAACTACCGCGTGTATTCGCGCGACGAGGTGGAGGCCATCCGCCGCGTCGCGCGGCTCATCCAGCAGGACGGCCTGTCGGTGAGCGAGGCGATTGCGCAGGTGCGCGCCACGCCGCTGCGGGATTTGCCCCCGCCGGTGCAGTTGAACGAGCGCTTCTGGTCCGCCGTCATGGTGCTGGACGGGGACGAGGTGACGCGCGTGCTGGACGAGGCGCAGGCCGCCATGGACGTGGAGGCGTACTGCGACCGCTTCCTCATGCCGCTCTTGCGGGAGATGGGCGTGCGCCTGGACATCGCGCGCGAGCACCTGGCGTCCGCCTTCCTCCGCCACCGGCTGCGTCAGGTGCTGGACGCGGTGGAGCCCGTGGACGACGGGCCCCGCGCGCTGCTCGCGTGCCCGGCGAGGGACCACCACGAGGGCGGCCTGCTGGCGCTGGCGCTGCACCTCAAGCGCAAGGGCTGGCGGGTGACGATGCTGGGCGCGGATACGCCGGCCGAGGCGCTGCACGGCGCCTGCGCGCAGGTGCGGCCGGACGTCGTGGCGCTGTCCTTCGTGCGCCGGCGCGAGCCGGACGAGTTCCTGGAGGTGTTGGGGGACGCACTGCGGGCCTGTGCGCCCTTCCCCGTCGTGGTAGGAGGGGCCGGCGCCCGCGAGCACCTGAAGACGCTCTTCACGCTCGGGGCGCAGTACGCGGAGTCCTCGGAAGAGCTCGTCGCCATCTGGAACCAGGTGCGCAACGCCCAGAATCGTCGTACCTGACTTCACTCGCGACATGGCCGAGCGCACCTACCGAATCCACATCGCCGCCGAGCTCTCCGGAGTGCGAGTGGAGCTCATCCGCGCCTGGGAGCGGCGCTACGGGGTGCTCCAGCCGCGGCGCACGCCGGCCGGCTACCGCGTCTACACGGACCGGGACGTGGCCCTGCTCAGGCGGCTGAAGAAGCTCACCGACGAGGGCGTCGCCATCAGCGAGGCGGCGAAGCTGCTGCCGCAATTGCGCGCGGAGCTGGGCGCGGAGGCTCCCGCCGTCACGGGCGACGTCCAGGGGACGCGCGTGGACGCGTGGCTGGAGGCGGCGCTGGCCGCGGCCGAAGCGTATGACCAGGCGCGCGTGTCGGCGGTGATGGACGAGGTGCTCGCCGCGCTGCCGCCGCTGCGGGCCTTCGACGACGTGCTGGCCCCGTTGCAGCGGGAAGTCGGAGAGCGCTGGCACGCGGGGCAGTTGTCGGTGGCGCAGGAGCACCTGGTGACGCAGGTGGTGCGGGCGCGGGTGGTGAGCCTGCTGCACGCGGCGCCGAACGTCGGGCGCAAGCACGCGGTGCTGGCGTGCTTCCCGGACGAGGAGCACGAACTGGGGCTGCTCGGCGTGGCGCTGCGGCTGCGGCACTCGGGCGTGCGGGTGACGCTGCTGGGGCAGCGCATGCCGGCGGTGGACCTGGGGCGCGCGGTGGCGGAATTGCGGCCGGACTTCGTGGGCCTGTCGGCGGTGAACAACAAGGGCGCGGAGGTGTTCCAGGACACGCTGTCGCGCCTCGTGGAGGCGCTGCCCCCGGGCGTGCCGCTCTGGCTGGGTGGCCCGGCGGCGCAGGCCTGGCCGGAGGTGAGCCTGCGCCTGGGGGTGCACGTGTTCTCCGACGAGGAGGACTGGGTGAAGCTGGCGGAGTAGGCCGCTTCAGTTCCCCACGCCGCCGTCCAGCGTGTTGCTGGCGGACTCGTTGAAGACCTGGCTGCCGTAGACCTGCTGCGCTTCCGCGGCGCTGTCGCAGATTTGCGAGCACTTGCTGGCGGGGCCGGTATAGGGGCCGGAGAGGTTGCCCGGGTTCCGGCAGTCGTTCGTGATGCCGCCGTCGCTTTCGTAGATGGGCGGGTTGAGCTCGATGCAGTTCTGGGCAGGCAGGTGCTTCCAGCGCCAGTGACTGAGGCACGCGGGGCCGCTCGTTTTCCAGCCCGCCTCGAACGTCACACCCAACGTCCCGGCATCCGCGGGAGGCGTGGGGATGATGTTCGGCACCAGGCTGTCCCAGGGGCGGATGGGCGTGCCGTTCTGTGTGTGCGAGATGCCGTTGCCGCAGTAGTCCGCGCGCGCCATGCGGGTGCAGGCATGGTGCGCCTGCGTCACCTTCGGCAACGAAGATGAACCATCCAGCCACGGCTTGTAGCCCCAGCGGTAGCACTTGGCGATGACGCCCGACTCACATCCCAGCGTGAAGACGGTGGTGCTGTCGGTCCGGTTTCCCGTCACGCTGTTGAAGACGCCCTTGATGGGCACGGCCCAGGCCCAGCCCGCCGGGCCCGCGCTCGGCGCACACAGCTCCGTCGTTGGCGTGCCGTAGCTGGGCCCGTAGCGCACCCGATACAGGAAGGTGTCACCCGTCGAGTCCCACGGCCCGTCTGCCTCGGGGCTGGCGACGCTGTCGGCGTTGATGGCGTCGACCACTTCCATGTGGAAGCCCGTGGTGGCTCCGGGCTGCGTCAGCATCGTCGCGCCAATCAGCTCCGTGCCGCGCAGCTCCTTGGTCGTCGCGGGGTAGCGGCCCTTGTTCGCCGCTAGCGTCAGAGTCCAGCGCAGGGTGGTGGAGGAGGCCGAAGTGGAGAGCGCCGTGTAGACGCCGCTCGGGGGGCAGACGAACGAGACGTCCGGGCAGGACGACACGCACGCGGAGGCATTGTCTCCCGAGGCGAGGTAGTCATGGCCCCGGTACTCGCAGGTCCGCTCGCCCGCGCAGACGCGCACCATGGGGTTGCCCAGGCAGCTTCCAGCCTCGGTTCCACAAGCGCCGCTGGTGAGCTGGATGGTGGTGCCCGGCGTACACGTGCCCTGTCCTTCCACCTTCCAGCCACAGTTTCGTGACGTGCCTGATGCGTAGATGCCGTCGCAGGCCTGCAGGCTCGCCGTGGTGTTGGCGACCTGGAGCGGCATGGTGGCGGCCAGCTCTCCCTGGATGAGCTTCAGCGTGGCGCTCCGGTCGGCACCCTCGAAATTCACGGTGGCCCCCGTGAAGGACACGGACGTCATCGGCGTGCCGTGGAGCTGGGTACCCTGGGTGTGGAAGCCGTCGTTGCTCACGGCGAGGGACTGCGCCTCCAGAGGAGACTCGGCCCCCTCTGGAGGCACGTCGCAGGCGGCCAGGAGACAGACACTCAGACACGTCGACAGCAGGCGGAGGAAGGGCGTCACGTGAGGACCTCGTTCTCGTTCTTGTCGGCAATTCCGGAGCATCCGGCATGCCACCGACACCAACGTCCTCACGCGGAAGTCATCGGTCTGGAGTGACTCGCTGGTGGTTCTCGCGGGCAGTGCCTGCCGGCAAGGTTTGCCGGGGTGGCGGCGGTTCCTGTCGGCAAGGTTTGCCGGGGGGGGGCCGGGCTCAGGGCCGGGGCGTGGCGCACACGCGCAGGCCGATGAGGGCCTCGCGCTGGGTTCGCTCCACACGGTCCCGGTTGGCGGAGTGCGCCGTCAAGTCACTCTGGTACCAGCTGCCGCCCTGCGCGGCGGGCTGCTCGGGCTCCACATCGGAGCGCGTCCACTCCCACACGTTGCCGGCCAGGTCGTCCACGCCGAAGGGGCTGCGCGAGCGCGGGTGGCTGCCCACTTCGTCCGGCCCGAAGCCCCAGGACTCACGGCCGTACGTCACGTCGTGGTTGGCATCGTCGGGGGCCAGCCACTCACCCGAGGGGTAGCGGCGCCCGTCCGCGCCCCTCGCGGCCCGCTCCCACTCGCGCTCCGTGCAGATGCGCGCGCCGGGCACCCGCCCCGTCTTGTCGAGCCAGGCCACGTACGCCAGCGCGTCGTCGAAGGAGATGGCCGACACGGGGAAGCGCAGCCAGTCCTGCACCGCGCGGCGGCTGCGCTTGCCGTAGCGCACCGGCTCTCCGTCGCGCGCGCTGTAGCTCGCGGAGGCCGGGCGCAGGTCCAGGCGCCACCGGCCATCCGCCTCCCGTGACAGGTCCACCACGCTGGAGCGCAGGCGGGCGCCCGGCATGCGCGCGGCGCGCTCGCTCGGGGGCAGTGCCTCCAGGAAGGCGATGTACTGGGAGAAGGTCACCTCGTGCCGGGCGATGAGGTACGCGCCTGTCTCCACCGTGTGCAGGGGCGGCGCGAAGAAGAAGGAGCGGCGCAGGTACTCGCTCTCCGACACGCCCTGGAGGAAGCGCCCGGGGGGCACGTAGACGAAGTCCTCCGGCACCGCGGAGGCCTCTGGCAGCGCGAGCTCCAGCGAGAGGTGCTCCCCAGGCTCGAGCAGGACGGGCACGTGCACGGGGACGCGTCCCGGTGCCTCCAGCAGGAGGAGATGGGAGCCCGACGGCAGCTCCGTGTCGCGCAGCGGTGTCTCGCCCAGGACGCGACTCTCGGGGCCATCCGGCCCGGTGCCGAGCAACTGCACGCGCGCGCTCGGAGGCGAGGTGACGAGGGCCAGCCGCGCCGGGGCTTCCAGTTGATGGCTTCGACTTCCCGAGTCGTCGTACGCCGCCAGCCGCGCGAGCCACTGCGCGCGCTGCTCGGGCTGGCGCCGCTGCGTGGCCCACTCGACGCGGTCGGCCAGCAGGTCCGCCAGCGGCTCCTTCACCCGGGCACTTCCCGGGTCCAGGCCCCAGGCCGTCTCCAGCGCGGCCATGGCCTTGAGGGCGCTCGCCTCGGCGCCGCGCTCTTCCGTCAACACGCGGGACCACAGGGCCTCGGCGGCGTCGCGGCGGGCCTGTCCCGGCGTGTCGAAGAGGGCGAAGGCCTCGTCTCGGAGCCGGTCCGCCTCGGCGCCTCGCGCGAGGGCGGCGTCCCGGTACCGGCGTGCTTCGTCCAGGTGCCCGGTGATGCGGGCCTCCAACTGCGCGCGGGCCTGCACGCGGGTGACACCCACGGCCGACAGCAATACCAGCGGCACCGCGACGGCCACCGCCCAGCGTGCGGCGCGGCGGCGGCGGTAGGTCTGGTCGGAGCGGGTGAGGAAGTCCTGCTCACGAGCCCCCTTGGCGGCGGCTCCCACGGAGCGCACCTCGGAGAGCTGGCGCTCGCCGTAGAGCAGCTCCACGGGGCGGCCCAGGCGTTCCCACTCGGCGGCGGCGCGCTCCAGGCGGTGGCGCGCGGCGCGGCGCTGCTCGTCCTGGCCGAGCCAGCCGCGCAGCGTGTCCCAGCCCGTCACCAGGCTCTCGTGGGCCAGCGTGTAGACGCCCTCGCCGCCTTCGGCCTCGCCCGCGGTGAGCAGCCGGCCTCGCACCAGTCCGTCCAGCACCGCGCGCCCGGTGATGTCGTCGGGCCCGCGCAGCAGCTCCTCGCGGGTGCGGCGCACGCGGGTGCCCTCGGGCGTGACGAGCTCCAGCAGCAGCGCCTGCGCGCGGGGGCGCTGCTCCGGCCGCAGTCGCGCCACCACCGCGTCCGCGTGGCGGGCCAGCGCGCCCTCGACGCCGCCGAGGGACTCCAGCGCGGCGGCGGGGATGAGGTGGCGCTCCCTGTCGCGTGCCTCCCACAGCGCCTCCAGCGCGAATTGGAGCATGGGCAGGCCCCCGTCGGCGCGAGCGGCGGAGGCGACGAGCGCGTCCACCATGGCGGGGGACTCGAAGCGCACGCCCAGCGCGCGGGCAGGGCCTTCCACGGCCTCGCGCAGGCCGTGCTCCGTCAGGGCGCGCACGAGGTACAGCGCGCGCGGCAATTCCTCGCCCAGGCCGGGCAGCGCGACCAGTCGGGTGAGGCAGTCACTGCGCGCGGTGGCCAGCACGCGGACGCGCGGGGCGCGGCGCAGCACCAGGGCCAGCTCCTCGGCGAGCCGCGCGGCCTGGGCGGGCTCGGAGAAGGTGACCAGCTCCTCGAGCTGGTCGAGGAAGAGCAGCACGGGTGGAGCGCTCGTGGGACGGCGGCGCAGGGCTCGTGCGAGGGCTCCGGGCTCCTCGGTGGCCACGCGAGCGAGCAGGGCGTCCGGGCCTTCATCCAGCACGGGGGCCAGCGCTTCCGCCAGTGCTTCCAGCGGGCGGCGCCCGGGCGTGCAGGAGACGACGACGCGAGGGGGCCCGCCTTCCTCCAGGCCGGAAGTCGCGGCGAGGGGCAACACGCCCGCGCGACACAGCGAGGACTTGCCCACGCCGGAGTCGCCCGCGAGCAGCACGAAGGCGTCACCGCGCAGCCGGTCCACCACCTCGCGCAACTCGGCCTCGCGGCCGAAGAAGACGCCCCGGTGCTCGGCGTCGAAGGCGCGCAGGCCCAGGTAGGGGTTGCCGGAGGGCAGGGCGCCGGCGGGACGCTCGGGGACGGACAGCGCCTCCAGTGCTTCGCGGAGCGCGTCCCCGGACTCGAAGCGGCGGGAGGGCTCGGCGGCGAGGCAGCGGTCCACCACGGCGGCGAGACCTGGTGGAAGTCCGGGCGCGAGCGTTGCGAGCGGCGCAGGTGCGTGCTCCAGCACCGTGCGGCCCAGGTCTTCGAGCGAGACGTCCTGGTAGGGCGGAGCGCCGGCACACAGCTCGTAGAGGACCACGCCCAGCGCGTACACGTCGCTCGCGCGGCTGGCGGGCTCTCCGCGCCAGAGTTCCGGAGCGAGGTAGAGCGGGGTGCCGGGCACCATCCTCCACTGCTCCGGAGATGAGGTGCGCGTTACGTCGCCGGTCGGCGCGGTGCCGAAGCTCGGCGGTGCGTCCCCGGGCCGGGGTCGTGTGTCCGACGCGGCGTCGGCTTCAGCGCGCACGGGGTGCGTCGAATGCGCCGCGCGAGGCGAAACACGCTGCATGTCTCCAGGCAGCGGGCGCGTGTCCACCGTGAACGCGCCCGGCGCCTCGCCCGCGCGTGGTGAAGCACGCTGCAAGTCACCGGGCAGCGGCCTCGTGTCTACCGCGAGCGCGCTCGGAGCCTCGCCCGCACGCGGCGGGGCACGCTGCATGTCTCCAGGCAGCGGGCGCGTGTCCACCGCAAGCGCGCTCGGAGCTTCGCCCGCGCGCGGCGGAGCAGGCTGCATGTCTCCAGGCAGCGGGTGCGTGTCCACCGCGAGGGGTGACTGCCCGACTCCCTCGTGGACCGGCCGCGCTCCACCCGCCTCGACTCCAGGCGAGGACCGCGCTCCACCGCCATGCGCGTCCTCCGGCTTGGAGCCAGGCAGCGGGCGCGTATCCACGGGCCGCGTCTCCCGCGCCTTCGCATCCACGGGCCGCTCAGGAACAGCGTGCCCCGCCGCTCCGTCCGGACGCTCCCGCGCCACCTCGCGCTGCTCCGCCAGGCCGAAGTCGAGCAGCTTCACCTCACCATCCTCGGAGAGGATGGCATTCGCCGGCTTGATGTCGCGGTGGAGCACGCCACACCGGTGCGCGGCGGCGAGCCCTCGCGCCAGGCCCATCCCCAGCCGCAGCACCTGCCGTCCGTCCACGGGCCGAACCAGCCGGTCCAGCGGCTCGCCGCGCACGAGCTCGGACACCAGATACGGTTGCCCGCGCACCTCGCCCACGCGGTGGATGGCCACCACGTTGGGGTGCTGCAGGCGCGCAATCGCGCGGGCCTCCTGGAAGAAGCGCGCCCGGGCCGCCGCGTCCGGCAGCCTCCCCGCGGGCGTGGCGATGAACTTCACCGCCACCAGTCGCTCCAGCAGCGTGTCCTGCGCCAGGAACACCTGCCCCATCGCGCCGCGTCCCAGGGGGCGCAGCAGCCGGTACTCCTCGAACTCGCGAGGAGGCTCCAGCAGCCCGGGGCCCGCGCTCATCCGGTAGGCGTCCCCTTCCGCGAGGGACGCGCCTGCAGGCCCAGCTGCTTCAGCTTGAAGGAGAACGTGCGGATGGGCATCCCAATCGACGCCGCCGCGCGCGTCTGCACACCCTCCGCCTCGTCGAGCGCCTCCTGCATCCGCCGCCGCTCCAGCTCGCGAATCTCCTGCGCGAGCGGCACCCGCGACTCCCGCGACGTCTCCGCCACCGGAGTCGCGGACGGCGCCGGCTGCGGCGGCGCGGCCGTGGAGGCGGCCCCTCGTCCCAGCATGCGCGCCGGCAGGTGGTGCGGCTCCACCACGTCCCCCGTCACCGCCGCCGCCACGTAGTCCATCAGGTTGCGCAGCTCGCGCACGTTGCCGGGCCAGCCATGGCGAGCCAGCGCCAGCAGCGTGCCCGCCGCCAGCTCCAGCTCGCCCCGCCCGAGCGCCCGGCACGCCCGGGCCAGGAAGTCGCGCGCCAGCATGGGCACCTCGCGCGGGCGCTCACGCAGCGGGGGCAGCAGCACGGTGGCCGCGCCGAGCCGGAAGTACAAATCCTCGCGGAAGCGCCCGGCCGCCACCTCCGCCTCCAAATCCCGGTGCGTGGCGGCCACCACGCGGATGTCGATGGGGCGCTCACGCACGTCGCCCACGCGGGTGATGCGGCGCACCTCCAGCGCGCGCAGCAGCTTGGACTGCGCGGAAGGCGGCAGCTCGCCCACCTCGTCCAGGAACACCGTGCCACCCTGCGCGCTCTCCAAGAGGCCCGTGCGCGTGGTGGTGGCGCCGGTGAAGGCGCCGCGCTCGTGGCCGAACAGCTCGCTCTCCACCAGCGCTTCGGGCAGGGCGGCGCAGTTGACGGCGATGAAGGGGCCGGCGGAGCGGGGCGACCAGTGGTGCACCGCGAAGGCGGCGTTCTCCTTGCCCACGCCCGTCTCGCCGCACACCAGCACCGGCAGCTCGCTGGCGGCCAGTCGGCGCAGCAGCGCGTAGAGCTGGCCCATGGCGGGGTCCGCCACCAGCACGGTGCGCTCTCCCAGGGCAATCCGGGTGATGCCCTCGTCGGCGGAGGCCCACGCCCCGGGCGCGGCCGTCTGCGCGGCGGTGCGCGCGGCGGCCACCAGCGACTCCACGTCGCAGCCATCCGCGGGGCACGCGGCGAGCCCCAGCCGTGCCTGGGGACAGGCGCCCAGCAGCGCCTCCACGCGCTCGCCCAGGCCCTCCTCGCCCGGCTCGCCAGAGACTTCGGGCAGCACCCAGAGCAGGTGCGTGGCGTCCAGCCAGCCGGCGGCCTCGGCCGGGCCCGCGTCGGTGGCGAGCACCGCCTCCACCGCCTCGCGGCCCGCAGTGCCCGCGTCCGGCAGCGCGAGCACCAGCATCGTCAGGGGGCGGCTGTAGCGCAGCGCGCGCTCCACCTCCTCGCGCAGCTGCCCCATCAGCCGCTCCGCCTCCAGGGCCCGGCGAGCCGGCGTGGGCCGCGTGCGCGCGCGCACCACCGCCACCACCGCGCCGAAGGAGAGCACGTCTCCGGACAGCACCGGCTGCGCGCTGTCCACGGGCCGGCCGTTGATGGACGTCCCGTTGTGGCTGCCCAGGTCCACCACGCGTGCGCCGTCGTCCGTGAGGAGGATGCGCGCATGGCGGCGCGACACGCTGTCGTCTCGCAGCCGCAGGTCCGCCTGCTCGTCGCGGCCCACCAGCACCATGCCCTCATCGGGGAGGGGGAAGCGCCAGGAGGAGTCGCCCTCCAGCACCAGCAGGTACGCGGCGCCAGACTCGGACGACTCCGATGTGGCCCCGAGGGGCCGGGTGTCGCGGGCGCTGGGGTGCGGGACGGACATCGCGCGGGCGTCCATGCTGGCACGCCCGCGACGAAGGGAGCAACCCGGGGGCGGCGGGGCCGCGCGCCGCCTCCAGGGAGGTGGGGCCGCGAAGCTCACGGGTGGGACTTCATCGGCAGGCGCTCGCCCGGGCGTGACAGGTAGACGCGAGACGCCAGCCGGGTGCCGTCACCCGCGGGCCGTATCACCGCTTGCGCCCCCCGGATTCCGGCCGAGCGCTGGAGCGACATCAGCAGCTCCGCGCGGGCCTCCGGCGTGTCATGCTCCACCTCCAGCACGCACAGCTTCGTGCGGCAGTCCACCCGGGTCAGGTGCGAGCCGACGAGCTCCGGCGCGTGGAAGGCGCCACTGAGCTTGTCCTCGGTGGGCCCCGCCCACGTCGTGTCCCGGGCCTCCGTCTGGACGGCGGCCTCCAGCCGGGCGTCCAGCTCCATGAGCCGCTCCTTGCGGGCCTCCTCCGCCGCGGCCCGCTCCTCCTCGGCGGACCGCGCGCCCGTCGGCGGTGCTTCCGTCCCGGCCGGGGCGGCGGCCACCGGGGCGGGCACGGCGGCGGACTCCACCTGCCGCGTCAGGCGCCCCTGTCCCTGACGCAGCGACTCCAGTTCCGCGCGCAATGCACGCAGCTCACGCTCCAGCTCCGCGGGGGCCCGGGCCTCGGCGGCCACCGGGGGCGCGGTGGCCGCTTCCGGCGCACTCCCCCTCATGCTCCACGCTCCAGCGGCGGCTACCACGACGACGGCCGAACCCAGGACTCCCCAGCGGACCTGTCGCATGGCGGTTACTCGTAGACGACGAAGCTGGCGAGGACGGAGGAGTACTTCACGCCGGCGGTGGTGGACTGCGCCGGCAGCTCGCAGCGCAGGCTCAGGTAGCCGTTGTAGGTCGCGTTCACCGCGGGCAGGTTGATGCTGAGCAGCCGGGGATTGGTGATGTCCGCCGTGCCCGCCGGGGTGCAGGCCTCGTCGTAGGCGAGCGTGGAGCCATCGTTGTCGGCCACGTAGCCGGTGCAGCAGACATCCGCGGTGAGGTGCGGGTCACTCACGGTGACGGTGAGGGACATGTCCTCCGTGTAGGGGGAGAGGATGTTGCGCTGGATGGGGCAGACCACCTCGATGGCGCTGGCCGACTGGTTGAGGAGGCGGCCGCTGCGGAAGATGGTCGGCGCGCCGAAGCCCGACACGGAGGTGCACAGCGAGCCCGGGTAGCTCGCCGTACCGGCGGCGGCGGGCAGGGCGCTCAGCATCGCGAGGGCAACGACGGACTTCGACACGAAACCGTGGGTCTTCTTCATGGGGATGTTCCTTGAGCCGCGCGTCTCCCGTGTGAAGCCGCGTCATGCGGGCCGGGGATGCGTGCGTGCAGACCCCTAGAGCAACCGCGATGCCAGCCCCGGACGGCGCGCCTTCCCAGGGGGACCCACGCGCCTCCGGCAACCCTTGCCGCAATCGGGGTGCCCTGGCCCGGCAAGGCTTGCCGGCCCCGGCAGTGACTGCCGCCTTCCACCTGCCGCATGCCCCGCCTGACACCCGGAGTGGGCCCGGAACGTCAAAGTCAGACGGGTGATCCAATCGGAAAGTTTTCGGTCAATTGAAATCGAGTCGCTCCTGTAACGGGGGCGCGGGACCGAATTCTTCGGGGGTTTTCGTGCGGACATCGATGTGGAAGGGACTGGTTTGGGCCTGTTTCCTGGGGCTTACGGCGGGCTGTGGCGGCGCGGAGGACGGAGCGGCGGGGCAGGAGGGGGCGGAGGTCGCGTCCCGGCAGGGGCAGGCCCTGGAGGCGGGCCCCGCGCCCGTGAAGCCGGGCAGCCGGGGGCGTGAGTTCTGGATTGCGTTCCCGACGAACGTCACCAGCGGCACGTCGGCGGAGCTGACGTTGAAGATCAGCGGAGAGACGGCGGCCACGGGCACGGTGCGCATCCCCGGCCTCGTCCACGCGCAGGGCTTCTCCGTGACGCCGGGGCAGGTGACGTCGGTGACGGTGCCCTCGGGCGCCGCGCTGGCCACGGCCAACGGGGTGGAGAACAAGGGGCTTCAAGTCACCGCGGACGCGGAGGTGACGGTCCACGTGCAGAGCCGCAACAGCCGCTCGACGGAGGCCTTCCTCGCGCTGCCGGTGTCCGCGCTGGGCACGGAGTACGCGGTGCTCTCCTCCGGCGCTACCCAGGCCTCGCAGGGCACGCAGGTCTCTGTCGTGGGCACGGTGGCCGGCACGCACGTCTCCTTCACGCGCCAGGGCGTCACGTCCTCCTTCACCCTCAACGCGGGTCAGGTCTTCCAGTACGCCGGCACCACCAGCAACGGCGCGGACCTGACGGGAGGCTTCCTCACGGCGGACCAGCCGGTGGCGGTGTTCAGCGGCAGCCGGTGCGCCAGCGCGCCCGGCGCGTCCTCGGGCCCCTGCGGGCTCCAGGTGGAGCAGCTCCCGCCGACGAAGTCCTGGGGCCGCTACTTCCTCACGCTGCCGCTGGCCGGCTCGCGCGGGGCGGACACCTTCCGCATCACCGCTTCGGTGGACGGCACCCGGGTGCGCGTCAACGCGAAGGAGGTGTCGCTGCGGCGCGGGCAGACGTACCAGACCAGCCTCCAGTCCGCGGCGGTCATCAGCGCCAACAAGCCCGTGCTGGTGGCGCAGTACGCGTACGGCGGCCCGTCGATGATGCTCGTGCCGCCCGTCGCCCAGTTCCTCAACGAGTACACGGTGACGGCGCCGGCCTCGACGGCGTCCGGCAAGAGCTACCTCAACGTCATCGTGCGGGGGAACACGTGGCACCAGGTGATGGTGGACGGGAAGATGATTCCCCTCACGAAGCTCCGCTACATCACCTGGAACTACTACGGCGCGCAGCTGGAGGTGACGCCGGGCACGCACCGGCTGACGTCGCCGCTGCCCTTCGGCGTCTCCGTCTACGGCGTGGGCACGGACGTGACGTACGCCTACCCGGGCGGCATGTCGCTGGTGCCCGTGGCGGCGGTGGAGGGCCTGAAGCTGACGCCGCGCTACCGCATCGGCCAGGTGGGCGGCGAGGTGTGCGTGACGGCGAAGGTGGCGGACGTGAATGGCCAGGGCGTCCCCGACATCAACGTGGGCTTCACCGCGCTGCGCTGGCCGGTGCAGGCGGTGACGGTTGCCACCGATGCCGAGGGCCAGGCCGCGTGGTGCCAGACGCGCACCAGCCAGTCCTTCGACTTGCTGAAGGCCACGGTGAATGACCAGGTGGAGTACGGCTTCGCGGCGTGGCGGGTCAGCCAGCAGCCGCCGGTGGTGAGCGCGGGCCCGGACTCCAGCGGTTGGGTGAACAGCGAGCTGACGCTGAACGGCTCCGCGTCGGACCCGGACGGCCAGCCCCTCACGTACCAGTGGAGCGTCACCCCGGGCGAGGACGTGCCGGCCGGTGCCACCTGCACCTTCGGCTCGCCGGACCAGCTCACCACGTCGTTCCAGTGCGACGCGGCCGGCACCTTCACGGTGACGCTGACGGCGAACGACGGCACCTCGTCGGTGTCCGCGAGCGCCCAGGTGACGCAGGCGTACGCCTCGGACGTGGCGCTGTGCAACCTGCCGCGCTACACGCGCGACACGGAGCGGGAGCTGTGCGGCTTCACCACGTCCTTCGGTGACGACAGCGGCATCGTCGAGGCGTGGTTCTCCGTGGACGGCGGCGAGCCCATCCCCGTGACGCCGGACCTGAACGCCGGCTTCGTCCGCCTCCCGTACACCTTCGAGGAGGGCGAGCACGTCATCACCCTGTCCGCCCGCAACGCCAACGGGCGCACCACCACGAAGGAGGGCGTGATGCGCGTGGACCTCACGCCGCCCGTCGTCACCGTGGTGTCTCCGGAGGCGCAGGCGACGCTGGACAGCCCCATCGTGGACGTCACCACGGCCGTGGAGGACGACAGCCCGGTGACGGTGACGACGCAGTTCGTGCACACCTCCACGGTGGAGAGCGGCACCGGTAGCGTCACCCACACCGTGGACCTGGTGAACACGGACTGGAGCATGGTGCTGGTGCAGGCCCGCGACGCGGCCGGCAACTTCGCCGAGGTGCTCGTGCCCGTCTACGTCAGCCCGTAGCAGGCCCGCTCGCGGGGCGCCGGGAAGTCCATCCGGCGCCCCCGCGGCTTCAGCGCGCCACGCTGCTGACGGCGGCGGCGCCGGCCTGCAGCGCCGGGGGCGAGGCGTTCAGCGCGCCCACGTAGAGCCGCCCGTTGAATCCCTCCCGCTGCGCCTCGGAGTAGAGCTGCACGCCCGCGGAGACCTTCGAGCCCTGCCGCGCCTGCTTCGTCGGGCTGATGGCGAAGACGTCGCACTCCACGGCGTCCCAGACGTTGTAGCGGCAGGAGAACTGCGAGCCACGCGTGAAGCCCACGTCCAGCGCTTTCACCGAAGGCAGCGCCTTCGCCAGCCGCATGCCGAGCGGCTCGTAGTCACTGTCCCAGCCCACGCTGGAGGTCCGCACGTGCGTGCCGCCCGCCAGTACCAGCATCCACGTGTCGGGAGCCTTGCTCCGGGCGTCCAGCAGGTTCTGCGCCATCTGCGCCTCGCGCTCGTTGCCCTTGCCCTTGTCGACGTCGAAGGCGACCAGCGACACGGCCTTGCCAGACGCGCGCAGCCGGCGGGCCTGCTCGACGAGCCACAGCATGGCGCGGCTGCTGCGCCCATCCTGGTGCGTGCGGCGCCAGAAGGAGCTGCCCCGCAGCAATTCCTGCGCGTCCTGCGACGAGCCCGCGCTGGCCAGGTACGTGTCCAGCAGCGGCTGCTCGGCGACGGGCAGCGAGAGGGCCAGCGTCACCGGCATCCCCTTGGACGCGGCCTCGCACAGCATGCGCAGGGCGGCGGCGGGCAGCTCGCGGGTGCCCAGCGGGTCGGCCAGCAGCAGCGTCTGACCCTGGGCCATCAGCGGCGCCGCGCCGTCCACGGGCGCGCCGCAGTCGGGCTGGGGCATGGGCTCCGTCTCGGAGGGCTCCGCCCAGCCCTCCAGCACCACCGAGCGGGCGGGGACGGAGGTGTTGCCGCCCACCAGCTCCAGCGAGGGCACCATCTCCAGCCGCTCCAGCAGCGTGTGCTCGATGCCCACGTCCCGGTTGCCGCGCACGAACTGGAAGCCCTCGATGCCCGGCGCCTCTGGGAACGGGTTGTCCGTCTTCATCAGCCGGTTGCCGTGGAAGCTGGGCGCCGACTTGGTGGCATGGTTGGCGTCGAACGGGTGCTCGTCCACCAGCGCGCTGAAACTCTCCTCCGCGGTGCCGGCGACCATGGCCTGGTGCGGAATCTCCAGCACCCGGGTGGTCTCGTCGTAGCGGAGCCGGAAGACGCGGACGAGGGACTGCCGGGGGCTCACCTTCTCGCCCTTGATGTAGTAGCGCTCGTAGGAGCGCAAGCCCCCGGTATTCTTCCCGGTCTCCTGGGTCGAGGTGAACATCACCAGCCCGCCCTCCTGCTCGAGCACGTCGTAGCGCTGCTCCTCGAGGATGCGGCGGGCCATCATCATCGAGTCCTCGATGGGGACCAGGTACACCGTCTCTTCCTTCGGCGTCTCGTACTCTCCCGTCTCGTCGTCGCGGACGGCCCCGAGCGGCCGGGACACCGTCGCACAGCCCGTGCACACCAGCCCCAACCCCAGCAGCATCCCGTACAGACGCATCACATCCTCCGTGAGTTCTGGCTCACTTCCGTTGCCTCGCTCACACGAGGCAACGCCCGGAAGACACACGGCATATCACCGCCGAGCCCTACTTCTCGGGGCTCGCGGGGGCGCTGCTGACGGCGGCGGCGCCGGCCTGCAGCGCCGGGGGCGAGGCATTCAGCGCGCCCACGTAGAGCCGCCCGTTGAATCCCTCCCGCTGCGCCTCGGAGTAGAGCTGCACGCCCGCGGAGACCTTCGAGCCCTGCCGCGCCTGCTTCGTCGGGCTGATGGCGAAGACGTCGCACTCCACGGCGTCCCAGACGTTGTAGCGGCAGGAGAACTGCGAGCCGCGCGTGAAGCCCACGTCCAGCGCCTTCACCGAAGGCAGCGCCTTCGCCAGCCGCATGCCGAGCGGCTCGTAGTCACTGTCCCAGCCCACGCTGGAGGTCCGCACGTGCGTGCCACCGGCCAGCACCAGCATCCACGTGTCGGGAGCCTTGCTCCGGGCGTCCAGCAGGTTCTGCGCCATCTGCGCCTCGCGCTCGTTGCCCTTGCCCTTGTCGACGTCGAAGGCGACCAGCGACACGGCCTTGCCGGACGCGCGCAGCCGTCGCGCCTGCTCGACGAGCCACAGCATGGCGCGGCTGCTGCGCCCATCCTGGTGCGTGCGACGCCAGAAGGAGCTGCCCCGCAGCAGCTCCTGCGCGTCCTGCGACGAGCCCGCGCTGGCCAGGTACGTGTCCAGCAGCGGCTGCTCGGCGACGGGCAGCGAGAGGGCCAGCGTCACCGGCATCCCCTTGGACGCGGCCTCGCACAGCATGCGCAGGGCGGCAGCGGGCAGCTCGCGGGTGCCCAGCGGGTCGGCCAGCAGCAGCGTCTGGCCCTGGGCCATCAGCGGCGCCGCGCCGTCCACGGGCGCGCCGCAGTCGGGCTGGGGCATGGGCTCCGTCTCGGAGGGCTCCGCCCAGCCCTCCAGCACCACCGAGCGGGCGGGGACGGAGGTGTTGCCACCCACCAGCTCCAGCGAGGGCACCATCTCCAGCCGCTCCAGCAGCGTGTGCTCGATGCCCACGTCCCGGTTGCCGCGCACGAGCTGGAAGCCCTCGATGCCCGGCGCGTCCGGGAACGGGTTGGCGTTGTAGTCGTGCATCTTCGCCTGCGAGGCGGGCGACGACTTGATGGCGCGGTTGGCGTCGAACGGGTGGTCGGGGTCGTTGACGGCGCCGTGCGTTTCATCGGACGGGCCCAGGGCCTGCTTCGGAATCTCCAGCACCCGATTGGTCTCGTCGTAGCGGAGCCGGAAGACACGGACGAGCGACTGCCGGGGGCCCACCTTCTCACCCCGGATGTAGTAGCGCTCGAAGGTGCGCGAGCCGACGACGTTCTTCCCGGGCTCCTGGGCGGAGGTGAACATCTCCATCCCGCCCTCCTTCTCGAGGACGTCGTAGCGTTGGTCCTCGAGGATGCGACGGGTCATCATCATCGCGTCCTCGATGGGGACCAGGTACACCGTCTCTTCCTTCGGCGTCTCGTACTCCCCCGTCTCGTCGTCGCGGACCGCCCCCAGCGGCCGGGTCAGGGTCGCACAGCCCGAGCACACCAGTCCCACCCCCAGCAGCATCCCGTACAGACGCATCACGTTCTCCTTGGCAGCCGGGCAGGCGGACCGCCTCGAGCCAGTGCCCCTTTGCCCGGGCAACGCTCGGAGGCTCCCGACATATCGGACCGTCCGTCCCTGGCGGGTTGGTGCCGGGGGCGGGCCTGTAGTGAACTCCGGTCGTGCCCGCCTCCGCAACCGCCCCCGCCGCGCCGCAGGACCGCCCCGTTGGCCCGCTCCAATTGCTGGCGCTCGGCGTCAACGGCATCGTCGGGGTGGGCATCTTCTTCGCCCCCGCCGAGGTCGCTGCCCAGGCGCCCGGCGCGGCCGCCATCCTCGCCTTCGCCCTCACGGGGCTGGCGCTGGTGCCGGTGGCCTTCGCCTTCGCGGTGCTGGGTCGCCGCTTCGACGCGGACGGCGGGCCGGTGCTCTTCGCGAGGACGGCCTTCGGCGAGCGGGCCTCCTTCCTCGTGGGCTGGGTGGCCTATGTCAGCGCCTTCCTGAGCACCTCCGCGGTGGTGGCCGGGCTGTCGCAGGCCCTGGCGCCCTCGCTGGGTCTGGAAGGACCGTTGGGGCAGCGCGCCCTGTCGTCCGTCCTCGCCACGGTGCTCGCGGGCGTGGTGGCCTCGGGCATCCGCGTGTCGGCGCGGGCGTGGACGGCGCTCACGGTGCTGAAGTTGCTGCCGCTGGCCGCGCTGCTCGTGGCCTTCCTCGCGGTGGCGGGCTCGGGCCCCGTGCCGGTGGTGGCCGCGGGCGCCACCGACACCGCGTGGCTGCGCGCGGGGCTGACGGTGATGTTCGCGTACCAGGGCTTCGAAATCGTCCCGGTGATTGCCGGCCAGGTGCGCTCGTCCTCGCGCAGCGTGCCGTTGGCCACGGTGGGCTCGCTGCTGGTGGCGGTGCTCTTCTACGTGGGGCTCGCCTGGGCGTGTGTCGCGGCGCTGCCGGGGCTGGCCACGTCCCCGGCGCCGCTGGCCGCGTCGGCGGGTGTCTGGGGCGGGGCGAGGCTCGAGTGGTGGGTGGGGGCGGGCACCAGCATCTCCGCGCTCGGCATCTGCCTGGGGATGATGGTGACGACGCCGCGCTACCTGTCGGCCCTGGCGTCGGGCGAGCGCACGCTCTTCGGCCTGGACGGCATGTCCCCGGCGGGCGTGCCCGTGCGGGCGCTGGCCGTCACCTGGGCGCTGGTGCTGCTCTTCGTCAACCTGGGCAACCTGTCGGAGCTCTTCGCGCTCTCCAGCATCGCGGTGCTGATGCAGTACGGCGTCACCGCCGCCGCGCTGGCCACGCTGGCCTTCCGGCGCGAGCGCGGCCTGAAGCCGCTGCATGCCGTATTGGCCGTGCCCACGCTGGTGCTGGGGCTGACGCTGGTGGCGTACGGGGCCACCGTGCGAGAGGCCGCCACCACCGCGCTGACGGTGGTGGCGGGCCTGGTGCTGCTGCGCGTCGCGAGGCCCCGGAGCGCCGGAGCCTCGGCGACGGCGGGTTCCTAGAACTGGCTCCAGAGGTACTGGTTGGTGACCTCGTGGTGGAACATGATTTCGGCTTCCTTCACGCGGGTGCCCAGCTGCTTGGGGCAGCGCTCGGCGGAGGCCGTCTTCAGCTCGGCGAACTTGCCCTGCACGTTCTCACCCAGGATGCTGGTGATGAACTGGCTGCCCTTGAAGAGGCGGACGGCGTCGAAGATGTTGTCCGGCAGGAAGCGGGTGCGGCTGCGCTTCGTCTCCGCGTCCTCCTGCGGCTGCGGGCCCTCCAGGCCGGTGCGCAGCAGCGTGTAGAGGACCAGGTACGGGTTGGCGTCCGGAGCCACCGAGCGGCACTCGACGCGCGCGCTGCGCTCGTTGCCGTAGGGGATGCGCACCATGGCGCCGCGGTTGTTGGCGCTGGCCTTGATCTGGTTGGGCGCCTCGAAGTGCGGGTCCAGCCGGCGGTACGCGTTGACGCTGGAGTTGAGCGTCAGGCAGATGTCGTTCGCGTTGGTGAGGAGCCGGTCGATGAACTCCCAGCCCATGGCGCTCAGGCCGTCCTGGCCGCCCTTGTCGTAGAAGAGGTTCTTGCCGCCCTTGGACAGCGACATGTTCATGTGCATGCCGTTGCCGTTGACGCCCGTCACCGGCTTCGGGAGGAAGCAGGCGGTGGTGTCCATCTGCGCGGCCACCTGGCGGCACAAGAGCTTGTAGAGCTGGATCTGGTCGGCGGAGACGAGCGCCTCGCTGTACGAGAAGTTCATCTCGAACTGGCTGGGGGCCACCTCGGGGTGGTCCTTCTCGTTCTGGAAGCCCATGGCGCGCTGGGCCTCGGCGGCCTTGTCGATGAAGGCGCGCAGCGGGTCGCCGGGCAGCGAGTGGTAGTAGCCGCCGGTGGAGATGAACTCGAACTTGCCCGTCTCGTGGTAGTGGCGCTCGGCGTCACGGCCCTTGAAGAGGAAGCCCTCCACTTCCGGCGCCGCGTGGAACACGGTGCCGTCCTTCTGGTACATGGCCTCGGTGACGCGCTTGAGCTGGCCGCGCAGGTCGGCGTGGTACGGCGTGCCGTCGCGCTCGAGGACTTCGCTGAACACCAGCACCTTGCCGGGCCCGAAGATGTCCGAGGGCAGCCAGTAGAAGGAGCCCCAGTCCACGTTCAGGCGCAGGTCGCTCTCGGCCTGCTGCGAGAAGCCGCGGATGGACGAGCCGTCGAAGGTGAGGTTGTCGGCGCTCTTGAGGAGGAACTTCTTGTCGTAGTCGAGCATGTGCATCCGACCCTCGAGGTCGGTGAAGCACACGGTGACGGCCTTCAGGTTGCGCTCGTCGGTGAGGTACTTGAGCCGCTCCTCACGGACCTTGTCCGGCGACTCGTGCTTGAGGCGCTGCTCCTTCACGCGGAGGTTGCGCTCCTCGAGCTCGTCGTAGGGAATCTCCAGGAACGTCCGCAGGCCCTTCGTCTCCATGTCCGTGCCTCCCAGGCCGGGTTCCACGCCGTAAACGCGGCGGGTCAAATCCGTGGGCGCAGGTATTTACATTTGACGTTCAGAAATCAAGCCTAAAATTCAAGCCATGAAGCCTTAAAACCTGGGTCCACAAAGCTTGTAGCTCGCTGGAGGACAGACCTACATGTCCGCCGGGGGCCTGGAGTGATGGGCGGTGGACAGAGGACGGGCTACACGGACTGTATGGCCGGCTGGGGGGTAGACGGGCGGGCTTGCGATGGTGGGGGCGGCTCGTATGAATGCCGCCATGACTTCGATGTGGGTTCTCGACACGCCTCCGCCCGCCGCCGATGCGCGGATTCCCTATGGTCCGCTGGAGCACCAGTTCGGTGACCTGAGGCTGCCCGCGGGCCCCGGGCCGCATCCGGTGGTGGTCGTCATCCACGGTGGCTTTTGGCGCGCGAAGTACGACCTGGAGCACATCGGTCATCTCTGCGCGGAATTGACCCGGCAGGGCTTCGCCACATGGAGCCTGGAGTACCGCCGCGTGGGCCATGAAGGCGGCGGCTGGCCGGGAACCTTCGAGGACGTGGCGCTTGGCACGGACTTCCTGCGCACGCTGGCGCGCACCCATCCCCTGGACCTCTCGCGCGTGGTGGCGATGGGGCACTCGGCGGGTGGGCACCTGGCCGTGTGGCTCGGCGCGCGTCACCGGCTGCCCGCGGGCGGACCGCTCCACCGCGCGGACCCGCTGCCCCTGCGCGGGGTGGTGTCCCTGGCGGGCGCCGTGGACCTGGAGCGCACCTTCGAGTTGCGGCTCAGCGAGGGCATCGTGGAGGAGTTCCTCGGAGGCTCGCCTGCCCGGGTGCCCGAGCGCTACCGCCTGGCGTCACCCGCGGCGCTTCAGCCGCTCGGGCTGCCGCAGGTGCTCGTGCATGGCACCGAGGACGACACCGTGCCCGTGTCCATGAGTGAGGCCTTCCACGCACGAGGCCGTGAACTGGGTGACCCCGTGCGTTTCGTCGTGCTCCCCGGAGCCGGACACTTCGAGGTCATCGGCCCGCGCTCGCGCGAGTGGCCGCAGGTGGTGGAAGCGGTGCGCTCACTCCTCTGAGATTCCGTTGCCGTGGACCCCGAGGGCGACCTCTATCTCCAGCGGCTGAATCCCTGACCCGGCGCGGGCATGACGCGGACACTTCGCGCCATGTCCGCCGTTGCCGGAGTCACCTCGCTCGATGCACGAGGCTCCACTCCGGCAACGCACCCCTCACCGCCGCAGCAATTCGTTGCCGATGGTCCGCTGTGCCGCGAACGTCTGCGGAATCACGGCGGGGCTGTCCATGCTCCACATGCCGAAGTTGAGGAGCCCCAGGATGCGCGGGTCGGTGCGCGCCAGGTCGTAGTACTCCCAGTTCGCGCGAGCGAGCGCCGCGTCACTGGTGAAGGTGTTGAGGCGGTACGACTGCGGTATCAGCCAGAGCTTCTGATTCGGAGCCAGGGTGGAGCGCAGCGTGTTGAGGTGGCCCACCACTTCCGACAGCGGGCCGTAATGGTCGAAGCCCACCCAGTCCGCCCGCGCCGGAGTCACGAGGGAAGGTGACAGCGACGGCACCGCGTGGACCACCATCACCGGGATGGACGGGAAGGTGTCCTTGATGGTGTTCACGCACGTCGTGAGGTCCTGCACGGACACGCCATTCCAGTACGGCTCGTCGATGACGTAGAAGCCGCCCACGCTTCCCATATACGGGCTGATGGCGCTGACGAGCGCACCCCACGCCTGCGGGTAATCCAGGCGCAGTGTCGAGCCGTTGAAGAACTGCCAGCGCGTCTCCAGGAGGCACTTCACGCCGCGCGCGGCGCACACCGCGAGGTCCTCGGGACGCTGGACGAAGTTGAGGTTGGTGTGGGCCGTCACCTCGTCCAGGTGGGCGCCGTAGGTGCCGGACTGGGCCCAGTAGTAGCCGTAGTGCTTCAGGTGCTCCACCACGGGAGAGACCACCACGTCATCGAACCGGGTCACCTGGCCCGCGTCCACATAGGCGCCCAGGTACAGATACGCCGAGCCGGGAAGCGCGCCGGGTCCACTCAGGGGCGCGGAGAAGGACGTGCCGTTGACGGTGCCGAGCACCTGTCCGTCTCGCACGGCCAGGCTCACCACGTACCGGTCCGCCGCGGGCACGCTTCCCGGCGTCACCGTCATTCGCACGCCGTTGTCATGGATCTCCAGCCCTCCGTAGGAGCGGATGGCGAAGGCGAAGTCGATGTCCGTGTTGGACACGAACCCGCTGGAGGCGGACGACGCGCTGAGCATGACGGACGCCCAGTTGGAGCTGTCGCGAGCGTCCTCGACGACGGGCTCCGTCACGAAGGAGAGCCGGAAGGCCCCCGAGGCGTCCCGGGAGAAGGACTTGTCCATCCGCAGCGCCGACGTGGACACGTGGAAGGACAGCGTGTCCGGGTGCCAGATGTGGTTGACCTGGGCCCACCAGATGCTCGGAGGTGGCGCGGGGTACCAGAGGCCGGGGACTCGCGTGTACGTCGCCGGTGCCAGCGTGCCGGACTGCCGGGCCGCCAGGTTGTCGTTGAGGCCCGTGTTGTTCGCGTTGTTGGCGCCGTTGAAGGAGTCCCGGAAGGACTCGACGGGAACCACCGCCTGACCTTGTGACGTCAGCGCATCAGGTCTGGGTTCCGAAGCCGTGGCGCCACAACCACACAGCAGGAGCGCCAGCCAGCGAAGTCTCGACAGGTGCATCGCTACCTCCGAGGAGGGCAGCCTTCATGGCTGCCACCCACGGAGCCTGACCGAACTCCGCCGCTGGCCCAACCCAACCCTGCGTCACTCAGAACCCGCGCGCCGCCCCGCCATCCACCACAATCGACTGGCCGGTGATGTACGAGGCCTGCTCGGACGACAGGAACGCGGCCAGCGCGGCCAGTTCCTCCGGACGTCCCAGGCGCCGCGCGGGAATCTGCGGCGCCACCTTCTCGTCGGTGAGCCCGAGCTGCGTCATCCGCTCCGTCGCGTGGAAGCCCGGCAGCACCGCGTTGAGGGTGACGCCGTGCTGCGCCACCTCGTTGCTCACCGACTTCACCAACCCCAGCAGGCCCGCGCGCAGGCCGTTGGAGATGGTCAGGTTCGGCATCGCCTCGCGCGCGGCCAGCGACGTCACCAGGACGATGCGGCCCCACTTGCGCTCCTTCATGCCGGGCAGCGCCGCCTGGATGCCATCCACCGCCGCCATCCACAGGCTCTGGAAGCCGAGCTGCCACTGCTCGCCCGTCAGCGACTCGAAGCCGCCCGCCGGAGGCCCGCCCGTGTTCACCACCAGCACGTCCACGCCGCCCAGCTTCGCGACAGTCTCTTCCACCAGCCGCTTCGCCGCTCCGGGCTGCGTCAAGTCACACGGCACCGCCAGCGCCGCGCCCAGCTCCTTCGCGGCCTTCTCCAGCTTGTCTCCACCGCGCGAGCAGATGGCCACCGTGGCGCCTTCCTTCACCAGCGCCTGGGCAATCGCGTAGCCGAGGCCCGCGGACGCGCCCATCACCAGCGCGCGCCTACCCTTGAGTCCGAAATCCATCCGCGTGCTCCTTCATGAAAGGCACCAGCCGGCCGCGGATGAGCTGCCCCGCGCGCTCCAGGTTCACATCCTCCGCCCGAGCCAGCCCCTCGGACAGCTCCGAGACGATGCCGCCGGCAATCGCCCCCACCTCGTACGCCAGCCGGTACGGCACGCGGCTGAAGCTCACCAGCGTGTAGCGGCTGACGAACTCACCGGGGAAGGCGTTGAGCAGCACCTTCTCCACCGCCTTCTCCAGCAGGAAGCGCGGGCTGCCGGTGCTGTCGCGCATCTCGATGAAGTTCTCCACCGCCATGTCCGCGATGGCGTCCGCGTTCGTCTTCCGCAGCCGCTCGAAGTCCGCGAACACGTCCTCCCACCGTCCGCGCGTGTCCAGCAGCCCGTCCAGGACGACGCAGTCCTCGAAGCCACAGTTCATCCCCTGTCCGAAGAAGGGGACGATGGCGTGCGCCGCGTCGCCCAGCACCAGCGCCTGCCCGCCCACGCGCCACGGCGCGCACTTCACCGTCACCATGCTGCCCGTGGGCCGCGAGAAGAACGCGTCCACCAGGTCCGGAATCATCCTCTTCGCATCCGGGAACTGCTCCTCGAAGAACGCCTCCAGCCGCGCTGGCGTGTCGAGCGTCTCGAAGCTCACCGCGCCGCCCTTCCACGGGAGGAACAGCGTGCACGTGAAGCTGCCGTCCTCGTTGGGCAGGGCAATCAGCATGTACGTGCCGCGAGGCCAGATGTGCAGCGCGTGCTTCTCCATCTGGAACGCGCCGCCCGGACCCGCCGGAATCGTCAGCTCCTTGTACCCATGCCCGAGCTGCTCGTTCGACGCGTGGAAGCCCGGCACCCGGTCCAGCTCCTGCCGCACCGCCGAGCCCGAGCCGTCCGTGCCGAACAGCACGCGGCCCTCCTCGCGGCGTGTCTCGCCCGTGGCCTCGTCGTGCACCGTGAGCGCGCCCGTCCCGAAGTCCGCGTGGGTGACGCGCTGCTTGAAGCGGATGCGCACGCGGCCGGTGCCCTCCGCCTCCGTCATCAGGAACTTGTTCAGCCACGCGCGCGACAGCGAGTTGATGTGCTGCGAGTCGTCCTTGCCGTAGGGCTGGTACGTCAGCTCGCCCTTCGCGGAATGAATCATCCTTCCGCGCATGGGGATGGCGTGCTTCAGCGCCTCCGCCTCCAGCCCCACCTGCCGCAGCGCGTGCAGGCCGCGCGTGGAGATGGCGAGGTTGATGGAGCGCCCCGCGTCGATGACCTCGCGGCGCATGTCCGGGCGGCGCTCCAGCACCTCCACGGTGTAGCCCCGGCGGGCCAGGTACATGGCGAGCAGCGAGCCGACGAGGCCCGCGCCCACCACGGTGACGGCTTCCTTCCGGTCAGTCTCGGGCATGGCCTTCGAGCGTCCTCACGAAGCGGTACACGTCGGTGTAGTTGCAGTACAGCGGCGCGGGCGCCGCGCGGATGATGTCCGGCTTGCGGAAGTCGCAGACGATGCCCGCGTCCGCCAGCCGCTTCAGCATGCCCTGGGCCTCGCCCTTGAACCGCAGCGAGAGCTGCGCTCCACGCTGCTTCGCGTCCCGGGGCGTGGTGATGCGCACGAAGCCCGGGGGCAGCTTGTCGAGCAGGAACTCCAGGTAGCCGGTGAGCCGCTCGCTCTTGGCGCGCAGCGCCTCCATGCCGGCCTTGTCGAACAGCTCCAACGACGCGCGCAGTGCCGCGAGCTGGAAGATGGGCGGGTTGGACAACTGCCACCCCTCCGCGCCCGGCAGCGGGTCGAACGTCGGGCCCATCTGGAAGCGCGTCGTCTTGTCGTGCCCCCACCAGCCCTCGAAGCGGGGCAGGTCCTTCTCGTGCGCGTGGCGCTCGTGGACGAAGACGCCGCCCAGGGCGCCCGGGCCGCCGTTGAGGTACTTGTACGAGCACCACACCGCGAAGTCCGGCCCGTCGTCGTGCAGGGACACCTTCAGGTTGCCCGCGCCGTGCGCCAGGTCGAAGCCCACGAAGCAGCCCTTCGCGTGCGCCGCCTTCGTAATCGCCGCGATGTCGAACGCCTGCCCGGTGAGGTAGTTCACCGTGCCCAGCAGCACCAGGGACACCTCGTGCCCGTGCTTTTCAATCGTCGCGAGGATGTCCTCGGTGCGCAGCGTCTCCTCGCCCGCGCGCGGCTTCAATTCCAGCACCGCCTCGCGCGCGTCGTAGCCGTGGAAGCGCACCTGCGAGGCCACCGCGTACTGGTCCGACGGGAAGGCGCCTCCCTCGACGAGGATTTTGAAGCGCTCCTTCGTGGGCCGGTAGAAGGACACCATCATCAGGTGGAGGTTCACCGTGAGGGTGTTCATCACCACCACTTCCCGCGGCTTCGCGCCCACCAGCCGCGCGGCCAGGTCGGTGACGAGCTCGTGGTAGTGCAGCCACGGGTGACGGCCCTCGTGGTGGCCCTCCACGCCCAGGCGGGCCCAGTCCTCCAGCTCCTCCTGGATGTAGCGCGCGGCGTTGCGCGGCTGGAGCCCCAGCGAGTTGCCCGCGAGGTAGACGACGGGCTTGCCGTCCGGCCCTTTGGGGAAGAGGAATTCGTCGCGGAAGGCGCGCAGGGGGTCTTCCGCGTCCTGCTTGCGCGCGAAGGCCTCGGTGTCCTCGAAGGAGTACGGCGTCGTCATGGTGCGAAGTCCTCGCGCGAGCGTCCGAGCCACTCCAGGGCATTGCGCCAGAGCAGCCGCTCGCGCGCGGCCGGCTCCAGCTCCCTCAGGGACTCGATGAGCGTGCCCGGGCGGTCCTCGCCCAGGGGGAAGGGGTAGTCACTGCCGAGCGCCACCTTGTCCTGGCCGAACAGCCGGACGATGTAGCGCAGCGCCTCCACGTCGTGGACCAGCGAGTCCACCCAGAAGCGGCCCACGTAGTCCTTCGGCGCGACCTTGTTGTCCACCGCGACGAGGTCCGGCCGCGCTTCGAAGCCGTGTTGAATCCGGCCCAGCGTCATCGGGAACGAGCCGCCGCCGTGCGCGAAGGCGAAGCGCAGCTTCGGCAGCCGCTCCATGACACCGCCGAAGATGACGGAGCAGATGGCGAGTGAGACTTCGGCCGGCATGCCCACCAGCCACGGCAGCCAGTACTTCTGCATCTTCGCCTCGCCCATCATGTCCCACGGGTGGACGAAGATGGCGGCGCCCAGGTCGCTCGCGGCCTGGAAGAAGGGGAACAGCGCCGGGTCGCTCAGGTTCCAGTCGTTGACGTGGCTGCCAATCTGCACGCCCGAAAAGCCCAGCTCCTTCACGCACCGCTCCAGCTCGCGCACCGCCAGGTCCGGCGACTGGAGCGGCACCGTGCCCAGCCCGACGAAGCGCTTGGGGTGCTCGCGGACGATGCCGGCGAGGTGGTCATTGAGGAAGCGCGCCATGTCCGCGCCGTGCTCGGGCTTCGTCCAGTAGCTGAACATCACCGGCACGGTGGACAGCACCTGCACGTGGACGCCGTGGGTGTCGCACTCTTCGATGCGCTTCACCGGGTCCCAGCAGTTGCTCTCGATTTCACGGAAGAACTTCCCGTCATCGCGGAGCATGCGCGCGCGGCAGGGCGCGTGGTGGTCCAGGGTGATGAAGCCGCCGTAGCCATAGCGCTCGGCGAAGCGGGGGAGCTTCTCCGGCAGCAGGTGCGTATGGATGTCGATCTTCAACGCGCCGGGCTCCCCTTGGTCACCTTCGTCCCGCACTTCTTGCACGTGCAGTGGTCGGGGTTCCCGTAGAAGTGCTCGAAGATGGGCGGCAGTTGCGTCACGAGGTTGGTGACGTGCACGAACTCCTCGTAGAGCTTGTCGCCGCACTTCGGGCACAGCCACATGAAGCCGTCCATCTCCTTCGGCTGGCGGCGGCGCTCCAGCACCAGCCCCACCGTGCCCGCGGGCCGCTGCGGCGAGTGCGGCACGTTGGGCGGCAGCAGGAAGATTTCCCCCTCCATGATGGGGATGTCCTGCACCTCGCCCTCGTCGATGACGCGCAGGGTGATGTTGCCCTCGAGCTGGTAGAAGAACTCCTCGCCCTCGTTGATGTGGAAGTCCGTGCGCGCGTTGGGGCCGCCGACGACGGTGACCATGAACTCGCGATCGGCCCAGACTTGTTGATTGCCGACGGGCGGCTTGAGCAGGTGGCGGTGCTCGTCAATCCACTTCTTGAAGTTGATGGGAGTCAGACGGCCCATTCATTCATCTCCGATGGTGGCGATGCACTTGAGCTCGATGGCAATCGGCGTGGGCAGACAGTTGATTTCGAGCGTCGTCCGGCACGGCGGGTTGTCCTTGAAGTACTCCGCCCACAGCCGGTTGTACGTGGGGAAGTCCTTCTTCATGTTCGTCAGGTACACCGTCACGTCCACCAGCTTGTCCCAGGACGAGCCCGCGTCCTCCAGGATGTAGCGGACGTTGCGGAACACCGAGTGGCACTGCGCCTCGATGTCGTACGAGGAGATGTTGCCCTCGGCGTCCAGCGTCACGCCGGGAATCCGCTTGGTGCCGCGCTCGCGCGGGCCCACGCCGGACAGGAAGAGGAGGTTCCCCACGCGCCGTGCGTGGGGGTACAGGCCCACCGGCTCCGGGGCCTTCTGGGAATCGACTCGCTCGCTGCTCACGATGCGCTCCTGACGGGTTTGCGGCTCACAGCTTGATGCAGACGTTCTTCGGCTCGGTGAAGAAGCGCAGCGCGTCCCAGCCGCCCTCGCGCCCCACGCCCGAGTCCTTCACCCCACCGAACGGTGTGCGCAAATCGCGCAGCATCCAGGTGTTCACCCAGACGATGCCGCTGTGCAGCCGCGAAGCGAAGCGGTGCGCGCGCTGCAAGTCGCGCGTCCATACGCTGGCGGCCAGGCCGTACTTCGTGGAGTTGGCCCAGGCGAGGACTTCCTCCTCCTGGTCGAAGGGGATGAGCGTGGCCACCGGCCCGAAGATTTCCTCCTGGTTGGTGCGGCACGCGGCGTCCAGGCCCTCGATGAGGGTGGGCTCCACGAACCAGCCGTTGCGGCACCGCCCCGGGACGCTGGCGCGCTTGCCACCGGTGAGGACGCGGCCGCCCTCCTGCTTCGCGATGTCCACGTAGCCGAGCACCTTGTCGAAGTGCTGCTGCGACACCAGCGCGCCCTGGTCCGTGCCGGCCTCCAGCGGGTCACCCACCTTGAGGGCGCGGGTGCGGGCGACGAGCGCCTCCTTGAAGCGCTCGTAGATGGGGCGCTGCACGAAGATGCGCGGGCCGCAGAGACAGATTTGCCCCTGGTTGGCGAAGGACGAGCGCACCGTGGTGGCGAGCGCCTCGTCGAAGTCGCAGTCCGCGAAGATGACGTTGGGATTCTTGCCGCCCATCTCCAGCGACAGCTTCTTGAAGGCGGGGGCGGCCACGCGGGCAATCTCCGCGCCGGTGCGCGTGCTGCCGGTGAAGGAGATGGCGCTGATGTCCGGGTGGCGGCTCATCGCCGCGCCCACCTTGGGGCCCAGGCCGTGGACCATGTTGAGCACGCCCGGCGGAAGGCCCGCCTCGCGGCACACCTGGGACAGCAGATAGGCCGTCATCGGCGTGACTTCGGACGGCTTGGCGACGACGCAGTTCCCGATGGCCAGCGCCGGGGCAATCTTCCACGTGAGCAGGTAGAGCGGCAGGTTCCACGGGGAGATGCAGCCCACCACGCCCAGCGGCGAGCGCAGGGTGTAGTTGAGGGCGACGTTGTCCGTCTGGTGCGCCTCGCTGGAGAACTGCGTGACGGCGTCCGCGAAGAACTCGAAGTTGAGGATGCTGCGCGGAATGTCGACGGTGGAGGCGACGGACAGGGGCTTGCCCGTGTCGATGGACTCCGCGCGGGCGAACGCGTCCAGGCGGGAGCGAATCGCGTCCGCGATGCGGCGGAGCATGCGGGAGCGCTCGGTGGCCGGGGTGGCGGACCAGGCGGGGAAGGCGCGCGAGGCGGCCTCCACGGCGCGCTGCACGTCCGGCTCGTCCGAGTCGGGCACCTTCGCGTACGTCTCCGCCGTGGCCGGCTCGGGCTTGTCCAGCCACGTGCCGCTGCTGGCGGGCAGCAGCTCACCGCCGATGTAGTTGAGTACCTTCTCCATGGCCGGGCCCTCTGTGTGTGCCAACCCCACGGCCCGGCCACGGACTCCCGCTTCCCTGGTCGCTCGCAGGGGAGGGGGCCGCGCCGCGCTGTGCAGGACGCGGCGCAATGTATGAAACCGAGGGGGTTGTCACCAGCGCCGCGCACACGCGCCGTCCACTCGTGTACCCGGGGATGACGCGTTGCCCCAGGACGCCTCCTTCTGAGGGGCAGCAGCCATGCTGGTGGAGTCCCCGTCACATCCGCGGGCAGTCCTCCCCAACAGGGAATGCGCCGTGGGGTTCGGGCGCGGGAGGCATGTGATGTCGGTACCACGCAAGGTGCTCGTGACAGGGGCCACGGGACAGCAGGGCGGCGCCGTGGCTCGCTGCCTGCTGGAGCGGGGCCATCGGGTCCGCGCGCTCGTCCGTTTCCCGGAGGCGCCGGCCGCCCGTGAGCTCGAGCGCCTCGGGGCGGTGCTCGTCCCGGGCCGCTTCGAGGACTTCGCGTCCCTGGTGCGCGCCACGGCGGGCGTGGATGCCGTCTTCGGCGTCACCACGCCCTTCGACGGCATCGCCGCCGAGGCCATGAAGGGTCTGGCGCTCGTCGATGCGGCGCGCGAGGTCAGGGTCGCGCACTTCGTGCTCACCTCCGCGTGCAATGCCGACCGGGGCACCGGCATCCCCAGCTTCGAGAGCAAGCGCCGCGTCGAGGAGCACCTGGCGCGCTCCGGCGTGCCCTTCACCATCGTCGCGCCTGCGTACTTCCTGGAGAACCTCCTCACGCCCTTCAGCGTGTCCGCGCTGGGTGCCAGCACGTTCTCCCGCTGGATGCCGGTGGAGCGGCGCGTCCAGTACATCGCCGTGGAGGACATCGGACGCTTCTGCGTGCTCGCCTTCGAGCGGCGCGAGTCGTTCCTCGGGCGCAGGGTCGACCTCGCGGGCGACGCGCTCGATGGCACCCAGGCCGCCGCGATTCTCTCCCGCGTGCTGGGCAGGCCCATCCACCCCGTCGAGCTGCCCCTGGCCTCCTTTCCGGCGCAGGGCGAGCTGGGACAGAACGTCGCGGCCACCCTCGCGTGGATGGCCCGCACGGGCTTCAGCGCGGACGTCGCCGGACTGCGCCGGGAGTTTCCCGAGGTTGGCTGGCGCTCCTTCGAGTCCTGGGTGCGCGCGCACCGGGCAGCGCTCCTCGGCACTCCGGGCGCATAGCTGGCCGGAGGTCCTTCTCCGGGGCGCATCACATCCCCGTCGTGCGCTGTCTGCCTTCGAGGACCGCTGGAGGCCTTGCAATGCGTATGACCGGCGAACGGAACCGTGCCACCGAGGACTGCTCCTCCCCGCGGGGGGATGAGCGATTCCTGAAGCAGCAGTGTCTTCACCAACAGGGCGCGCTCCAGACGTGGCAGGGGACGGACCTCGCCACGGGCGCCGCGGTGGTGATGAAGACGGCGCCCCTTCACGCGCTCAAGGTGGGGGCCTTCGATCGCATGTCGCGAGACGACGACGTCCTGCGCGAGCTGCGCAGCCCCTGGCTCTCGCCTCCCCTGCACAGCGGGGTGGAAGGCGAGTCGCTGCTCCGTGTGCGCCCCGACGCTTCGTCCGGAACGCTGGCTGAGCGGCTGGCGCGGGGTCCGCTCGCGCTCCACGAAACCCTCATGCTGGGGCAGGGCCTCCTGCGAGTGCTGCACGAGGCCCATGCCCAGCGGGTGCTTCATCGCCACCTCAAGCCCTCCAACGTCGTCATCGCCTCGGAAGGGACGTTCCAGGAGGCGGCGCTCATCGACTTCGGGCTCGCGCTGGAGGACTTCCGGGAAGCGTCCCTCCTGGCGCTCCCCCTTCCCGCCATCCAGTACCTCGCTCCCGAGCAGTTGGGCCTCATGGCCGCCGAGCCAGGCCCGGCCTCCGACCTCTACGCCGTGGGGTTGATGCTCTTCGAGTGCCTCGCCGGGACGCTCCCGTTTCCGGGGAAGACGCTGGGAGAGCTCCTCCAGCAGCACCTCAGCACCGTCCCGGAGCTGCGCGCCCGGGGGCTGCCTGTTCCTCGCGCACTGGAGCAGGTGGTTCAGCATCTGCTGTGCGAGGAGCCGCGCGAGCGCTACCAGTCGGCGGAGGCTGCGCTCCGAGACCTCGAAGAGATTGCCGTGGAGCTGGCGCGCGGCCTCGCGGACCCGGCCGTGGTGGTGGGCAGGACCGACCGTCACCCCCGAATCATCGAGCCCGCTTTCGTCGGTCGGGCCCAGGAGCTGACGGCGCTGGAGCGCGCGCGGGAAGCAACGGCGCGGGGGGAAGGGGGACTCGTCCTCGTGGAGGGCGTGTCGGGTGGAGGCAAGACGATGCTGCTGGATGAGCTGGAGCGGCGGGCCCTGGCGCATGGAGCACGGGTCTTCCGTGGCCAGGCCATGAACCACGCGGCTCCGCAGCCGCTGCAGGCGCTGCTGGGCGTCCTGCAAGACCTGGCTTCGGCCGTGGAGCGCTCCCCCGCCTTGGCCGAGGCACTGCGAGCGGGTGGGGGAACCCTCGGTGCACTCTGTGCCGACTCTCACAAGCTCGAACAGATGTTGAAGATGCCTGCCGCCGAATGTCAGGTCGAAGGGCCGGAGAGCCTGGGAGAAGCCCGCATGGTGCGGGCGCTCGCCGCAGTGGTCAGGGTGCTGGGGGACGCGGAGACTCCGGCCCTCGTGCTGCTGGATGACTGCCAGTGGTCGGATGAGCTGACCCTCAAGCTGCTCGCCGCGCTGGGGACGCCCTCCAAGGATGCACCGCAAGCCCGCCAGTTCGTCACCGTGGTGGCGGCCTTCCGGACGGAAGCGGTGCCCGAGGGACACCTGCTCCGCCGCAGGGCTCCCATGCTCCACCTCTCCTTGCCGCCGCTCACCGCGCCGGACCTGCGGGACCTGGCGGAGTCCATGGCGGGGCGTCTGCCCGACGCGGCGCTGGAGGTCGTCGTCAGGATTTCCGAAGGCAACCCCTTCATGGCCGCCGCGCTGGTGCGAGGGCTCGTCGAGAGCGGGGCCATGGAGCCCGTGGCCTCCGGATGGCACGTGGTGCCGGAGCGGCTCGCGGAGGTGCGCTCCTCACTGAGGGCCGCCTCGTTGCTGCTGAACTGTCTGGCGCACCTGCCGGAGGAGTCGCGCTCCCTGCTGGCCGCGGGGGCCGTGCTCGGCAGGGAGTTCGAGGTGCACCAGGTGGCGGTCCTCGTGAAGCAGGACCGGGAGCGGGCCATCGCCCTGCTGGAGGAGCCCCGGCGGCGCAGCCTCGTCTGGGCGGAGCTGCCCCGGGGCCAGTACACCTTCGCGCACGACCTCATCCGGGAGACCCTGCTGGAGCAACTCCCGGCGGAGGAGCAGCGGGCGCTGCACCTCGCGGCCGCGATGGAGCTGGAGCGCAGGGCTCCCGAGCGGAGCTTCGAGCTGGCGTGGCACTTCGACGAGGCGGGAGCTCCGGAGCGTGCGTGGCCCCATGCCTTGAAGTCAGCGGAAGAGGCCCGGCGCAGGTACACACTGGATGTCGCCGAGCGCTACTACCGGCTGGCCGACCGCGGGGCGGTGGACGCGGACGACGCGACGCGGATGCGCATCCTGGAAGGACTGGGGGACGTCCTGCGCATCCGGGGATGCCCGGGGGCCGAGCCGACCTATGCACGGGCGCAAGCCTTCGCCACGACGCGCCTGGACCGGGCCCGACTGGAGGGACGGCGGGGAGAAGTCTTGTTCGGCCGGTTCGAAGGAGAGGACGCCGCGGACCGGATGGAGTCCGCGCTCCGGATCCTTGGACGGTGGGTTCCACGCAGCCTCGCGTCCCGTACCGTGTTCCTGCTCTGGGAGCTGCTCATCCACGTGTTGCGAATCCCCCGGCTGAAGAGGTGGGTCCACCGCTCGCCCTCCCTGGAGGGGGAGGCGCTGCTCACGGCACACCTGCTCGCGAGGCTCTCACAGACGTATTGGGCCCGGGTCCGGCCGCTGGCCACCGCCTTGTGGGCCCACCTGCGTGGACTGAACACCGCCGGGCAGTACGCCCCCGGTTCGGAGCTGGCAACGGCCTACGCGAACCACGGCGCCGGGCTTGCGCTGCTCGTGCAATTCATTCCGCGGGTGCCCCTCTTCCTCGCGGTCCTGGCCCTGGCCTGGTCGAAGACGTACTTCCATCGGGCGCTGGCCTTGCGAGAGTCGTTCGGTGACGTCTACGAGCATGGAGGCACGCTCTTCGCGTATCAGTTCACGCTGCTCTCCTGCGCGCGGTACCAGGAGAGTGTCGAGGCCGGTCTTGGCGCGGCGCGATTGCGCCGGCAGACGGGTGGGGTCCATGAGTGGCGGTCCGGCAATGCCCATGACTTCCTGGGCATCGGGCTCTACCTGTTGGGGGACCTGCCGGCTGCCGTCTCCCGCGGTCAGGCGCGGTACCGCAAGGGTCTGGCGTGCGACAACCCCATCATGTGTGGCCTCGGACTGAAGCTCTGGGCGAGCGCATCGGAAGGGCTGCTGCCAGCGGAAGCCATCGCCGCGGAGCTTGCGCGTTCCGCGGGTGACGCCCCCACGTATGGCTTCGAGCTCGGCAGGGCCGAGCTTCTTCAGGCGGAGGGACTCCGGCTCCTCCGCGTGGGACAGGCCGGGCAGGCCGTGGCCGCCCTGAGACAGGCCCTCCAACATGCGACGGCTTCGAAGCTTCGCGTCACCCTGTTTCTGGCCGAGCTCCGGGCACTGCTCGTGAGGGCCCTCAGGGAGCAGGCCGCCCAGGTGCCACCCTGGGCCTTCTCCGTCTGTGCCGGGCTGTTGCGCCAGGCCAGGGCCATTGCCCGGAGGGAGTGCCGTCACCCGCTGCCCTTCCGGAACAACCTCGCGAGCATCTTCCGTGAGCTGGGGCTGATGGCCGCGATGGAAGGACGCAATGCCCGGGCGCGCCGGTACTTCGGCCGGAGCCTCGCCATCGCCGAGCGCCTGGACATGCGCTACGAGCGGGCCCGCACTCTGCTGGCCCGCGCCCAGGTGGGCGCGGCCGTGGGGTGGCCCGAGGCAGCCGGGGATGCCGCCGCTGGCGAAGAGGCGATGCGGCCGATGCGCGCGGCGCTGGAGCCCGCAACCGTCGAGGAAGTCCCGGCGAGCCTGTCCCTGGTGGACCGATTCCCCCGCATCCTGGCCGCAGGGCGCGCCATCGCCTCGGCGCTGACGCGGGGGGCGGTGTGCTTGGCCGTGTGCGAGGCCGTGTCGGGCTTGCTGCGCGGCGAGGACCCGGTGCTCGTCGAAGTCACTCCGGAGGGGTCGTTCGTTCCCGCCCTGTCCGATGACAGGCTCGGCCCCTTCATGCGCCGCGCGCTGGAGCAGCGGCGTCCCTTCGTTCCCTCCACGGAGGAGCTCGAGCGCGCGGGCTGCGTGGAGGCACGCTCGGTGCTGTGCGCCCCCATCCTGGTGCGCGGTGAAGTCGCGGCCGTCTTCCGCGTCACCAACCACAAGCTGGCGGGAGCCTTCGGGCCGGAGGAGCTGCGCATCGCGGAGTACATCGCCACGCTGGCTGGCGCCGCGTTGGAGAACGCGCGGGGCTTCGCCGAAGTGAATGCCCTCTCCGAGGAGCGGGAACGGCTGTACCAGCAGGCCCAGGCCGCGCTGCGCAAGCGCGACGAGTTCCTCGCCGTGGCCTCGCATGAATTGCGCACGCCCTTCACGCCCATGCGCCTCTACATGCAGGGGCTGCTGGGCGCGCTGCGAAACCCGGCCCGGGCCGCGGGTCTGGAGTCCTGGGTGACGAAGCTGGAGACGGCCAACACGCGCCTGCAGCGGCTGGCGAAGCTGGTGGAGGACCTGTTCGACGTGTCCCGCATGTCCGAAGGCCGGCTGCCGGTGCGCCGGGAGCCGGTGGACCTGGCCGCGCTCACGGTGGAGGCGGTGGACCGGTGGAAGGACGAGCTCGTGCGCGCGAAGTGCGAATCCACGCTGGAGGCACCCGAGCCGGTGGTCGGGTGCTGGGATGGACTGCGCCTGGAACAGGTGCTCGACAACCTGCTGGGCAACGCCATGAAGTACGGGCCCGGCAAGCCCATCCACGTTTCCATCCGGAAACACGGAGAGCATGCGCGACTGGTGGTGCGCGACGAGGGCATGGGCATTGCCCCCGAGGACCAGCCCCGCATCTTCGAGAAGTTCGAGCGCGCGGTGTCTGAGAACTACGGGGGCTTCGGGCTGGGGCTGTGGATTTCGCGCGAGGTGGTGCGCGGGCTTGGCGGCCGCATCCTCGTGGACAGCACGCCGGGGCAGGGGGCGACCTTCACGGTGGAGCTGCCGCTCACCAGCCCGAGCCCGCCACCTGCCGCGTCGGGACGTTGAGGCGGTTCCACATGTTGGTCATGGCGACGTACATGACGAGCTGCGCGAGCGCGGGCTCCTCGTAGTATCGCGCGGCCTCCTTCCAGACGTCGTCGGGCACCGGGTCCGGGCGGTCACTGAGCCGGGTGGCGGATTCGGCGAACGCCAGTGCCGCGCGCTCGGCGTCGTTGAAGTGCGGCGACTCCCTCCACGTCGCCACCGCGAAGAGGCGCTCATCCGTCTCGCCCGCCTTGCGGGCTTCGCGCACGCCCAGGTCCACGCAGAAGGCGCAGCCGTTGATTTGACTGGCGCGCAGGTGGACGAGCTCGAGCGTGTGTGCGGGCACGCCGCCCTGCTTCAAGGCCTTCGCCAGTGCCATCAGCGCCTGTAGGGCCTCGGGGTGGAGCATCGCGGGGTTCTTCATTCGTGCTTGCATGGCCATCTCCTTCGGGGTTCATCGGGCTTTCACGGGGATGACGAATCGCGAAAAGGAGATGTGACCGATGCACGAACAAAAGGGGTTGGCGGAGCGATTCGAGGCACACCGGGCCCACCTGCGCGGGGTGGCCTACCGGATGCTTGGTTCGCTGGGCGAGGCGGAGGACGCCGTCCAGGAGTCCTGGTTCCGGCTCAGCCGCGCCGACACGAGCGGCGTGGAGAACCTCGGGGGCTGGCTGACCACCGTCGTCTCTCGGGTGTGCATGGACCTGCTGCGCGCCCGCGAGGCACGGCGCGAGGAGCCCCAGGGCGTGCACCTGCCTGAGCCCCTCCTCGACCGCGAGGGCGGAGCCTCCCCCGAGCAGGAGGCGCTGATGGCGGACTCCGTGGGCCTCGCGCTGCTCGTGGTCCTCGACACCCTGGGGCCCGCCGAGCGCGTCGCCTTCGTGCTGCACGACCTCTTCTCCATGCCCTTCGAGGAGATTGCCCCCATCGTCGGGCGCGCCCCGGCCGCCACCCGGCAGCTCGCGAGCCGCGCGCGACGACGCGTGCAGGGCGCCGCCGCGATTCCCGAGGCCGAGCTCGCCCCTCAGCGCGCCGCCGTCCACGCCTTCCTCGCGGCCCTGCGCGCCGGGGACCTGGACGCGCTGCTCGCGGTGTTGGACCCGGACGTCGTGCTCCGCGCCGACAGCGCCTCCGTGCCCCCGGGTGTACCGACGGACCTTCGCGGTGCACGGACCGCGGCCACGCTGGCGCTCAACGTCTCGCGCGGCGCCGTCTCCGCACGGCCCGCGCTCGTGGATGGGGCGGTGGGCATCGTCGTGGCTCCGCGCGGGCGGCTGCTCCTCGCCCTGCGCTTCACGCTCCTGCACGGGAAGGTCGTACAGATTGACGTGGTCGCCGAGCCGGCGAGTCTTCGCGAGCTCGACCTGGGGGTCCTCGACACGCGCTGAGTCCGCGGTCTCCGCGCGCCTGCCCGGTTGGTGTGCGGCCGTCCCGTGCCCGGGGCGGCCCCGGCGGAGGTGGACGTGTCCCGTAGGGGTTCTGGCTCAAGGGGATTCGTTCACCATGCCCATGGAACCCGCCGTGCCCTTGCCGCAGGTCCCGTCCGAGGGGGAGGGCCCACGGTCCCTCTCCACCGCGCCCACGCTCGAGGAAGCCCTCTTCCTCCTCGCGGAGACGGCGCGCGGCCTGGTCCGGGCACACCAGGCCACGGTGACGGTGGGGGCTGACGCCGGCCGGCCGCAGCCCCTGTTCGCCACGTCGCTGTCGAAGGCCTACCAGGCGTGGGGCGGCTACCTGGTTCCGCCCCCGGGCTCGAGCACGCCGCTCCCCCGTACGGAGAAGACGCGGCTCAGGCTGGAGCATGGCAGGCGCGAGCCGCTCCCTTCCTGGGAGGCCCGTCCGGCCCCGTCGCGGGGCTGGCTGTCGGTGCCCCTCCAGGGCGCCACGGGCACCCTCCAGGTCTTCGACGCGGAGTCGGGGAGGGACTTCACGCCGGAGGACGAGGCCGCGCTCAACAGCCTGGCGGACCTGGCGGGCATGGCGCTGGAGGCCGTGCGGCTGCGCGAGGAGAACGCGACCCTGCGCCAGCAATTCCACCAGTCCGAGGAGCGCTTCCAGGCGCTCGTCCGCGCGTCGAAGCAGGTGGTGTGGATGGCGGACGCGCAGGGCACCATCACCCGGCTGTGCACCGCCTGGGGCGACTTCACCGGGCAGGAGCACGAGCAATACTCCGGCTGGGGATGGATGTCCGCCATCCACCCGGAGGACCAGGCCCGGGTGGCGGACGTGGTGCGCCGCACCGCCCTGATGGGTGGCAACTACGAGTGCGAGTACCGGCTGCGCCGCAGCGACGGCTCGTACTTCCCCACCCTCGCGCGCGGCGTGCCGCTGCTGAACGAGGACGGCACCGCCCGCGAGTGGGTGGGTATCAACACCCACCTCGCCCCGATGCGGGCCGCCGAGGGCAAGCTGGAGCGGCTGCTGCGCGAGGAGCAGGCGGCGCGCACCCTGGCGGAGGTGGCCGAGCAGCGAGCGGCCTTCCTGTCCGAGGCGAGCCGTGTGCTGACCTCCTCCTCGCTCGACCCGAAGGCGACGCTCGACGCGCTCGCCTGGCTCACCGTGCCGACAATGGCGGACTGGTGCTTCGTGGACGTCGTGGACGACTCGGGCACCGTGCACCGCATGTCGGTGGCCCACGCGGACACCGCGGACGAGGCGCTCGCCCGGGAGGTGCGCGACTTCCCGCCCGGCGCCCCCGGCTCCAATCACCCCACCACGCGCGTGGTGCGCAGCGCCGAGTCCGTGCTGGTGGACGACGTCTCCGACGCGTGGCTGCGCAAGGTATCGGTGAGCGAGCGGCACTACGAGGTCATGCGCGCCGTGGGCTTCCACTGCATCATGTCCGTCCCGCTGCTGGCGCGCGGGCGCTCGCTGGGCGCGCTCACCTTCCTCGCGGTGCAGCCCTCGCGGCGCTACACGCAGGCGGACCTGGTCACCGCGCAGGACCTCGCGCGCCGGGCCGCGCTGCTCCTGGACAACGCCATCCTCTACCGCGAGGCCCGCAAGTCGGTGCTCCTGCGCGACGAGTTCCTCTCCATCGCCAGCCACGAGTTGAAGACACCGCTGACGCCGATGCAGCTGCGCCTCCAGTCGCTGCGGCGGGAGACGCAGAAGGGCGCCCCCACCATTCCCACGGCGACGGTGGCCTCGCAGCTGGACGTGGTGCAGCGGCAGGTGACGAAGCTGTCGGCGCTGGTGAATGGGCTGCTGGACGTGTCCCGCATCTCCAGCGGGCGGCTGACGCTGGACCGCGAGCCCATGGACCTGGCCGAGCTGGCGCGCGACGTGGTGACGCGCTTCTCGCTCCCCGCCAACCAGGCCGGGTGCCCGGTGACGCTGCACGCGCGGGACGACATGCGCGGCAGCTGGGACCGGCTGCGGGTGGACCAGGTGGTGACCAACCTGCTCACCAACGCGCTGAAGTACGGCGCGGGCAAGCCCGTGCACCTGTCGCTCTGCGGGGACGAGGCCCACGTGCGAATCGTCGTGGAGGACTCGGGCATCGGTATCGCCCCCGAGCACCTGTCGCGCATCTTCGAGCGCTTCGGCCGCGCTGTCAGTGAGCGGCACTACGGGGGACTCGGGCTGGGGCTCTACATCACCCGGCAGATTGTCGAGTCCCACGGTGGGGAGGTCCACGTCCACAGCACGCCCGGACAGGGCAGCCGCTTCGAGGTGGTCCTCCCCCGGTGAGCGTCAGCTCCCCATCCGCGCCCGGAGGCGGTCCTTCACGCGCGGGAAGTCCTCCGGGGCCTTCACCGGCTCGAAGCGACTGTTGGCCGGGTCCACGCGCTCCACCTCGATGAACGTCACGGGCAGCAGCGGCTGGCCGTCCGTCCGGGTGAGGCTGCTGGCCTCCGCCGTCACCTGCTCCAACTGAATCACCGACTGGCCGTCCACCTTCTTGGTGACGACGCGGTAGGGGATGGGGATGGCCTTGTCGAGCAGGGGCTCCAAATCGAAGGTGATGTTGTTGGTGGAGATGGTGGCGTGCTTCGTCGGGTCCACCTTCTCCACGAGCTGGAGCATGCCGTTGAGCCGCACCGGCGCGGCGCCCGCGTCCAGCGCACCGCCGGGGTTGGCGCGCGGCGTGACTTCCACCGTCATCTGCTTGCCCAGCTCCAGGTGCATGCCGATGACGGCCGGGTCCAGCGTGGCGGCGAGGTTGTCCACGTTGGAGAAGTAGACCTGCCGCACGCCCTGCTTGCGCAGCGCCTCGCCCACGCCGCTGTCGCGCAGGGCGCGGAAGACGTCGCCGTGGCCCGACGGCGCGAAGGACAGCTGGCCTTCCGCGTCCCGCCACAGCTCATGCGAGGCCGTCAGGCGCGGCAGCATCCGCTGGCGGAACAGGTGCACGTTCTTCGTCTGCCCCGTCTTCTTCAGGTGCTCCTCGATGCCGTCGTGCGTGAGGTACGACGTCATCACCGCCATGGGCACCGGACGCCCGAAGCGCGCCTCCAGTCGGCGTCCCTCCTCGAGCTTGATGTCCAGGAAGGTGCGCTCGCCGTAGACGGGAACCAGCGCCTTCACCGCGCCGCCGAAGCGCGTGCCCGCGCCGCCGGCCACGATGAGGGCGGCCACCTGGCCCTTGCGGAACGCTTCCTCACCGCGCGCGCGGTACTTCTCGTAGTCGGGCGTGCCCGGGCGGGGCAGGGGCTGGACGTCGCCTTCGTGGAGCGGCTGCAGCGCGCTCGTGGGCGCCGCGGCCTCGGCGAGCTCCCCGCGCTTGAGCCGGGCGAGCAGGTCGCGAAAGCTGGCGACGTCGAAGCCGTCGCGCGCGAGCTGGGGACTTTCGAGTTCCGCGTCAGTCTTGTCAGAGGACATGGGGGAAGGCTTTCCCGCCCGCGTGCATGAATGCAATGCCAAAAGATATAAGGTGCCCCAGGAGGCAATACTCATGTCGCGCAAAGTGGCCCTCATCACCGGCGCCTCGGCCGGACTCGGCGAGCAGTTCGCGCAGTGCTTCGCCCGGGACGGACACGACGTCATCCTGGTGGCACGCGGCGCCGCGCGGCTGGAGGCGCTCGCGGAGAAGCTGGAGAAGGAGCACGGGGTGAAGGCCCACGTGCTGCCGGCGGACCTGGGCCAGCCGGACGCGCCCGAGAAGCTCTTCGAGGCGGTGCGCGCGAAGGGGCTGACGGTGGACTTCCTCGTCAACAACGCGGGCTTCGGCTCCGCCGGCGCGTTCCTGGAGCAGGACCTGGCGCGCGAGGCGGAGATGGTGCAGGTCAACTGCACCTCCCTGCTGAAGCTGACGTACCTGTTCGCGCGGCCCATGCGCGAGCGCGGCGCCGGGCGCATCCTCAACGTCGCCTCCACCGCCGGCTTCCAGCCCGGGCCGTACATGGCCACGTACTACGCGACCAAGGCCTTCGTGATGTCGCTGTCGGAGGCGCTGTCGCACGAGCTGAATGGCACCGGGGTGACGGTGACGTGCCACTGCCCCGGCGCCACGCACACCGAGTTCGCCCAGCGGGCCGGCAACCACAAGTCGCGCCTGTTCCAGCGGTCCGGCGTGGCGAAGGCGCCGGACGTGGCCGCCCACGCCTACGCGGCGATGATGCGCGGGAGCGTGCTCGCGGTGCACGGCGTGCTCAACTGGCTGGGCGCATTCATGGTGCGCTTCAGCCCCCGCTTCGCCGTGCGCTCCGTCGCGGCGAACCTCAACCAGCAGGGCTGAGGCGGGCGGCACGGGGCCGCCCACCGTGCCGTCACTTCAGTTGAACGTCGCGGACAGGAAGACCATGCCGTTGACGACGTTCCACTTCGCGCTCTCGTCCTTCTCCGGCACGCGGCCGAGCGCGAGCTCGGCACCGAGGCCCAGGCCCCAGTTCTTGCTCACCCACCACTCCTTGCCGATGCCCAGGTGGAGGCCGCCGCCCACGTCCGTCTCGGCAATCTTCTCGCCGTTCTCGTTGATGGTGAGCTGGGCGAACGAGAGCGCGCCGGACAGGTACACGTTGGCGGGCATGATGTAGTACGTGAAGCCCACGCCGAGCGCCCCGTAGTTCTGGCTCACGTCCTCGTCCTGGCCCTCGATGGTCAGGTCGCCCACCTCGATGTCCGGGCTGGGCACGGACGTGCCGAAGAGCTTCCCGTAGAGGATGAAGTTGCGCGTCAGCGCGGCGCCGATTTCGGCGTTGACGCCGGCCGCGCCGCCCTTGACGGCCACGTCCTCGCCCACCACCGAGGCGCGGTTGTAGCCACCGCCCACCTGCAGGCGCAGGTAGAAGCCGTCGTGCTCGTGGAAGCCGTCGTCACGGCGGTCCTCGTCGCGGGCGCTCGCCGCGGTCGCCGTGAGCAGCACTGCCGAGACAATCCATGGAGTGTGTCGCATGAAGAGATTCCTTGAACCGAATGGGCCCGTCCGGCCTGGGCTATCGACGTTATGCAGCAGGACGGAGGGCGAAGGCCAATATTCACGCGGGGCGCCGTGAGTCCTCCCGGCGTCTCGGGTAGCCTGCCGGCGCATGGTGAACACCCCGGACGCGCGCGTGCTGGAGCCGCTGACCCTGGACAGGGTGGTGCCGTCATGAACACCGCCGTCCGGGGGCTGCTCGTCGCGGCTGCGACCTTCGCGGGCAGTCTCTTCATCTCCGGTGCGTGGCTGATGGTGGGGCTCCTGATTGCGGGCAAGGCGCTGGGCGCCCGCGCGGGCTTCGGGATGATGGTGACGCTCGGCCTGACGGCGGCCACCTTCCTGGCGGGCATCGCCGTCGTCTACCGGGGGCTGGGCCGGGTGGGCGTGCCGGGGAATGCGCGGCTCGTGAGCGTGGGGGCGTACGGGCTCGTCGCCCTGGGGACGCTCGCGCTTCTGGCCTTCATGACCCTGGTTGCCTTCAACCGCTGACAGTGCGGCACGGTGTGCTTGCGCGCCCGCGCGCGGGTGCCAGAAGCTCGCCGGCCACTTTTGACGAGAGAGAGAGGGACGGGGATGACCGCACCTGTGGACCACGAGCAGCTTGCCCTCGCGCTGGACTCCGCGCGCCTGGAGCGCCGCGAGGTGGCGCCGCTCACCCGCGAGCTGCCGCACCTCGCGCTGGCGGACGCCTACGCCATCCAAGAGGGCGGCATCCGCCTGCGCCTGTCGCGGGGTGAGCGCGTGGTGGGCCTGAAGATGGGGCTCACCTCGGAGGCGAAGCGGCGGCAGATGAACCTGGACTCGCCGGTGTACGGCGTCCTCACGGACCGGATGCAGGTGCCGGCGGACGGCGTCATCCAGGTGGGGCAGGGCATCCACCCGAAAATCGAGCCGGAGATTGCCTTCCGCACCTCGCGCGAGCTGGGCGGGAAGGTGACGCGCGAGCAGGTGCTGGATGCGTGCGCGTCCGTCTTCGCGGCGATGGAAATCCTCGACTCACGCTACCGGGACTTCAAGTACTTCTCCCTGCCGGACGTGGTGGCGGACAACTCGTCGTCATCGCTGTTCGTGCTCGGCACCGCGGAGCATCCGCCGCGCGCGCTCGACTTGACGCGGCTGGAGATGAAGATGTCCGTCAACGGCGAGGTGGTGCAGGCGGCGCGCTCGGATGCCATCTCCGGGGACCCGGTGGTGTCCGTCATCCAGCTCTGCGAGTTGCTGGCGCAGCGCGGGCAGGTGCTGCCGGCGGGGAGCATCGTCCTGGCGGGCGCCGCGACGGCCGCGCACATGCTGCGGCCCGGAGACAGGGTGCAGTTGACGGTGGAGGGGCTGGGCTCGGTGGCGGTGTCGTCGGCCTGAGTCAGGGCTGGGCTTCGCCGCGCGCCTCCAGTTCGTAGAGGTAGCGGCGGATGAGCTTCACCACGGCTTCCGGCGCGTTGAAGTTGAGTGTGTGGCCGGCGCCGGGCACCTCCTCCAGGCGGCCCTGGGGGAGGCTTTGCACCAGTGCCTCGGCGCGGGTGCGCGGGAAGATGCGGTCCTTCGCGCCGCGCACCACGAGCACGGGTGAGCGGACGTGGGGGAGCTTCTCCTCGGGCACGTCCTTGCGTGCGGAGCGGAGGGAGCGCAGGGCGCGGAGGAGGCCGAAGGTGCGGTAGTCCTGCGCCATGATGACGTTGAGGGACGGGGGCTCGCGCACGCCGTCCGCGAGCCAGCGCACCACCTGCTTCGGGGTGCCGTGGTGGCGGGTGTCGAGCGTGGGCCCGAGCAGCACCAGCGGTCCGCAGCGCTCGGGGTAGCGCGACGCGAAGTCCACGGCGAACTGGCAGCCGGAGGAGTTGGCGACGAGGGCGGGGTTCTCGAGGCCGGCGGCGTCCATCCACGCGGCGAGCGAGTCCGCGAGGCCGGCCACGTCGAGCGGGCGGCGGGGCTTCTGGCTGCGGCCGAAGCCGGGCAGGTCCGGCGCGTAGACGCGGAAGTACGGCGCGAGGCCCATGCCGGTGGGCACCATGTACGTGCTGGACGCGACGAGGCCGTGGAGGAGGACGACGCTCCACGCGCGGCCCGGCACGGGCTGGGCGGAGACGCGCGTGTGGATGCGCAGGTCGTTCACCTGGTGCCACGTGCTGCGCAGCGCGCCCATGGGCAGCCCGCCCAGTCCTTCCAGTGCCCGACGACTTCCCGCGCGCTCGGCGAGGCGCAGACTCGTGTGTGCCAACAGGCCCATGCTCGCTCCCCGGCTGTGTGAGGTCCGCCAGGAAGGTAGCCCTCGAGGCGCACCCGGACAGGCTGGCGGTCGTGGCCTGCCTGCTCGGGGGTGGAGGGGGCGGGCGGGGCTCAAGCGGCCGCGGCGTTCCTCATCACGGCGTCTGTCGCACCCACACGCCGGAAGGCACATCCGCCGTCACCCGCAGCGCCTGCTCCGCCTGCGAGGGCGCGCAGGGCTTGAGCCGGGCCTCGCCGAGGTTGCTGGACTCCAGCACGAAGGACCGGTGCGCCCGGCTCGTCACCCGCTCCGGCCAGCGGCCCTCCTCCGTGCGCTTCAGGTCCGCCTCCACCAGGGAGATGAGCGCGTCGTGCTGGAGCCGGGCCAGGTCCACCCGCTCCGCGTACTCGCTGTAGTTGACGCCGCTCGGGCCATCGACGGGGAACAGCGCGCTGGCGCTCTGTGCGTCGAAGGTCTCGAAGGCTCGCCGCCGTGCCGCGGGCTCGCGGTCCGCTACTGCAATCAGCGCGTCGAATCCCTCCACCACCTTCCGCCACATGAACCGGGTGGTGAGGGAATCCTCCAGGGCCATCGACAGGGCGGGCGGCTTCGTGGCGGCCTCCCGAGCACCCTCCGGCAGCGCGGCCAGCAGCTCCGCGGGCATCAGCTCGCCGAAGAGCATGAGCTGCATCACGACGGACTCCTGCTTCAGCATCTGCGAGAAGGGCAGCTGCCCCTCCGCCAGCCGCGATAGCTGCGCCACCGCGCTCCGCTTGCGCTCCATCGGCGCTGCATCCAGCGCCGCCGCGCAGGGCCGGTACAGGAGCCCCTGTCCCGTCGCGGAGGTCATCTGTCCTATCAGCCCTCCACCCAGTGTCAGCTCCCGGCTCAGCGCCAGCGTGTCCAGGCAGGTGTCCACCGCCTTCTCCGCCTGTCCCTCCGCCAGCAGTAACCGAGTCTCCAGCGCGGCCAGTTGAATCACATGCAGCAGCGCCGGCATACCCGTGTCCGCGTACGGATGCGTTGGAGACGCCAGGTCTCCCATCCCCTCCGGCAGCCCGCCCTCCTCCGCGTGGGTGGCCGCCAGCACCCGTGCCACCAGCTCCCGTCCCTTCTTCCATTCCTCCTGGCACGGCGTGGGCAGCGCGGAGACAGGCTCCCGGCCTTCGATGACGGCGCGGCACGGAAATGCGGGGGCCACGGACTGGAAGGCCACGGACCGCTCGCGGTACAGCCGCAGCACCTCTCCCATCAGCGGGTCCAGGTGCTGCGCGAACGTCCCGGGCACCGCGGGTGTCACATGCGACGGACGCGGGTAGCGGGTCCGGGCCATCGCCTCCACGTCCCGCACCAGCCGCTCGGCCAGCGGTCCCGTGCGCAGCGTCACGTACGCCACGCCTCCAAGGCTCGCGAGGATGATGGCGAGCACGCCGCCGGCAAGGGCGAGGAGGGGTCGGGGGGAGGGCATGCGGGGGGACTCCAGCGAGGCGCCCCGAGGTTCTCACGAAATGCCGCGCACCGGGGTTCCCTCCTGTCGCCTGGAGGACTTCACCGCCTGTCCGGGCGCCCTCCGCACGAGCAGCGCGCCGGAAGTCCCGAGGCGTCCTCCCGCCCTGGTTCGCCGCTCGGGCCGGGCGCACCGTCCCGCCGGAGTCCTCCGCTCAACGCTCCAGCGGCACCCCGCCGTGCTCCAGTTCCACCGGCGCGCGCGTCACCGGCGCGGGCCCCAGCCGCTGCAGCAGGTGCTCGGCCAGCGCCCGCGCCTGGGTGCGAATCTCGGGCACGGCCGTCGTCTCCCACAGCTCGCCCCGGCGCGGCGGGCCCAGCGTGTAGAGCCGCCCGGAGGCCCGGCCGCTCAAGTCGAGCAGCGCGCCGTCCCCGTCCGTCGCCAGCCCCATGCCCAGCACGTCCGGGCTCACCAGCCCCGCATCCGCCATGGCCTTGAGCAGCGGGTGGCCCCGGGTGATGGCGCCCTCGGGTCCGGTACAGTTGACTACATGTTGTACGTGCAACACGGTTTCCTGGGTGTCCCCGCGCGGCCGCAGGCGCGCCTCCACGCCCGCGTCCTCCAGCCGGAAGCTCCGCACGCGCGCCGCGTGGAGGAACAGCCGGCCCTCGCCGCGCAGCCGCTCCACCGTGTCGCCGATGCTCGGCGCCATCCGGTGCCGGTGCACCTCCCAGTGCGAGCGCAGGTGGCGCAGGAAGCGCCGCCGCTCGCCCTCCGTCAGCCGGTGCCACAGGGGCACCGTGGCCGGGCGCAGCGCGTCCACCACCGTCCGCCAGTCCGCCCCCGCGTCCGTTGCCCGCTTCACCTCCTGGCGCATGATGCGCAGCACCGCGCGGATGCGGATGGGAATCGGGTGCATGCGGCCGTCGGCGCCCTCCCACTCCTCGCACACCCGCAGCACTTCCTGGCGCAGCGCGCGCAGCACGTCCCGGATGCCGGGAGATGAATACGTCGTCGAGTAGCTCAGCGCTCCGCGCCGGTGCACGTGCGGCAGGAGCCCGTGCCGTGACACCGCGTGGATGATGCCCCGGTGCCCGCGCTCCTCCAGTGACAGCACCGTGTCCACCATGGTGAGCCCCGTGCCGATGAGCAGCACCGTGTCCCGGGGACCCACGTCGAGCAGCGCCCCCGGCGCCCACGGTGAGCGGTGGTAGCGCGCGCTCGCGTACAGCCCTCCGTCCGGCACCCGCAGGTCCGCCGGCAGCGCGTTGCCCAGCGCCAGCACCGCCGCGCGCGCCTCCAGCTGTCCACCGCCCGACAGCGAGAGCAGCACCCGGCCCGCGTCCTCGCGCACCGACACCACGTCCGCCGCCACCACCTCCAGGTGGATGCCCGTCGGCGCGTGCGCGACGAAGTCCCGCAGCACCGACTCCAGGTAGTGGCCGTAGCGCTGGCGCGGGACGAAGTCGCCGGGGGCCGTGTCGGGGGCCTCGCGCCGCATCCAGCGCAGGAAGTGCTCGGGGTCGTCCGGGAAGGCGCCCATCCTCCCGGCGGGAACGTTGAGCAGGTGACGCGAGCTGTCCGTGGAGTACGCTAGGCCCCGGCCCACCCGTCCGCTCCGCTCCACGAGTACGACGCGGAGGGGCGCACTCGCGCTCTTCAAGAGGTTCAACGCCAGCAGCGTCCCGCTGGCCCCCCCTCCAACGATGGCCACGTCCCAACAACCCATCTGTGCTCGCACGCCGCAATCGTATGTCGTGTCCGCCCCGGGGGCACCCTCGGAGGCTGCCCACCGTCCAGGCGTCACGAGCGACAAGGTGACAATCCACCCTGGCCAGGGTCGGAGACGATGCGCACACTCCGACGCACACCCGGGAGGACACCATGCGCGAGCACTCCGGCGAGGAAGGGAGCGAGGGCTGTCCCAGGGCCATGGACGTGCTCGGCTGGTCGCTCCCAGAGCAGACCCATGAGGTGCCGTCCCTGGACTGGCTGGTGGAGCGGCTCCGCTCGAGCCGGCCCGACTGGCGGCTCCTCGAGTCGCTCGTCCGCTACGACGCCGCGGGTTATGCGCGGCGCGTCCTCGACAGGACGGACGCGTGTGAGCTGCTGCTCGTCTGCTGGCTGCCGGGACAGGTCTCCCGGGTGCATGACCATGGCGGCTCCTCGGGGGTGTCCTGGGTGGTGCGCGGCCAGCTCCAGGAGACGCGCTACGCCTGGGGTGGGGACCGGCTGCTGCCCGACGAGCGCTCGGCCGCGGAGGAGGGGGACTTCCTCCTGGAGCGCGCGGAGACCATCCACCGCATCCACAACGCATCCCGTCATGGCGCCGTGTCGCTGCACCTGTACGCGCCGCCCATGGTGGGGATGACGCGGTACGACGCGAGCGTGACGCCGACGCTGGACGCGGAGCTGGCGCTGCGGGGCGTGCTCAGGCCGCCGCGTCCGCCTGAGGGCGCGAGGGCTGCGCGAAGGCGCCCGCCACGGGCAGGTTGACGCGGAAGGTGCTGCCCCGGCCCGGGGCGCTGTCCACCGTCAGCGTGCCGCCCAGCGAGGTGACGATGCCATGGCACACCGCGAGCCCCAGGCCGGTGCCCACGCCCAGCGGCTTGGTGGTGAAGAACGGGTCGAAGATGCGCTCGCGGTGCTCGGGGGAGATGCCGCAGCCGGTGTCGCTCACCTCCACCTCGATGCGGCCGGGCAGGGCGGTCCGGGCCACCACGCGCACCACGTTCTCCGCCACATTGCCCGGGGCAATGGCCTGCGCCGCGTTGAGCAGCAGGTTGAGGAACACCTGGCCCAGCCGCGAGCCGTTGCCCTGCACCGGCGGCACGCCCTCGCATTCCACCACCAGGCGCGCGCGGGGACGCAGCTCGTGCATGGCCATCTTCGCCGCCGTGCGCAGCACCGAGGCCAGGTCCGACGGGCCGGTGCCCACGTCCTCGGCGCGTGAGAGCGATTGCAAGTCACGGACGATGAGCCGGATGCGCTCGGCGCCGTCGCGCGTCTCCGCGAGGGCCTCCAGGACTTCCTGGCGCTCCTGCTCGGACAGCTGCGCCTTCTGCTGGAGCTCCTGGTGGATGTACTCGAGGTTGCTGAGGATGAAGGCGAGCGGGTTGTTGATTTCGTGACCCACGCCGGCGGCGATACGGCCAAGGGCAATCAGCCGGTCCGCGAAGAGCAGTTGGGCCTGGGTGGCGCGAAGCTGCTCCAGGCTGCGGGACAGCTTGGCGTTGGCGGCCTCCAGCTCCGCCGTCCGCTCCCGCACGGTGTCCTCCAGCAGCGTGGTGTCCTCGCGACGGGGCCGGCCGGTGGGGCCGTGGACCGCGTCGAAGGCGCGCCGGAGCGTTCCGCGCCTCCGCGCCACCGCCGCCATCAGCAACACCCTCGCTCGTAGCGTCATCACATCCTGCTCCGGCGGTCGGTGCCTGCCCACAAACGGGGCCCGGAAGTCGCGGCAGACCCGTGCAGTCAACACCGGGATGGGGGTGGCGGCAAGGGAGCAGAGGTGAGGAACCGGCGTGCCCCCCGCTGCCCTGCTCGGATTCTTGTCAGGTGGCGCTCTACCGGGATGCCGCGACGTTGGCGACTGGATGTTCTCGCGTCCGTTGCGCGCGGCGAATCACGGTGTGGGTAGAGAAAGCTCCGGGCAGCGTGTGGGCTTCCGGTGCCGCGAGTGGTCATAGAAGCACTCGGGACCGAGCACGGTGATGAGGCGCTGCTCGGCGGCATTTCCTTCCGGCGTCATCACCTGGGTGGGGAGCGCGTAGGGCTGGACGAGGATGCGCCCGCCGCCGAGCTCCTGGACGGTGTCCGGAGGGAGGGACAGGAGGTGGTCTCCGAACAGGCGCACGAAGGGCGGGCCGAAGAAGTTGCGCCAGTAGAGCCCGGCGAGGCCTTCGCTGGGGTCTCGGACGGTGAAGGTTTCGATGGAGCCGAAGCCGTCAGGGCTGGGGACGAGCCGCAGGGTCTTGCGGTCCATGTCATCGGCCATTCCCGTCTGGGCCAGGGGCGAGTCCAGCAGCTTCATGACCTCGGCCACCTGATTCAGGTGCGCGCCTCGCCATCCAGGCTTCTTCGCCTCGGTGATGGAGGTTCCCCAGATGAGTTTTCCCGCAAAGGGTTGAGCGGCATTCTTCGCTGGGAAGACCATCACGTAGTCCCGGTCCGTGTGCGCGGTGATGGTGATGTTCTGGAACTCCTCGAAGTAGGTCAGCAGCGCGCTGTAGTCCTGGTCGGCGGCGTCCAGACGTCCGACCATGCGTGCCCGTCCGAAGTGCACGGGCCGGAACCAGCGGTACTCGTTGAACAGGAGATGAACGAGCTTGCGCATGGCTTCCGAGGACGGAGGGCCTGGCGGCAAATGGATGGAGGTACTGAGGTGGCGTGGTGCCATCACTGACTCAAGGGTACCACCGGACCAACGCCTCGCTTCGGGTGCCTTGCTCGGTGAGTCGCTTGTGCAGAGGCTCCGAAAGGCGGGTCTGTCCGCTGGAGTGTCGCGCCGAGCGAAACCATACCTCGACATGCCCGCCATATCTCTCGACATAGTCGAGCATGGCTTCGAGATTGCCGGTGAGGGACATCTCCGCTCGGCCCTTCACCTCGACGAAGCGGTAGGGCCTGCCCCACACGAGCTCCTCGGGACTCCCCACCACCGAGTCCGGGATGAAGCCCTGCTCCACACTGCTACCGGGCGGAGGCAGCATCATGGCCGTGTTCTTCTCGTAGCCTCGCGCCTTGAGCACCTGCTGCTCGAACTCACTTCCCTTGCCCTTGTTCTCCAGCACCGTGCGGTACATCCGCTCCCACGTGGAGTCCGGTGCGAATTCGAAGTGTGGATACCTGCCCGGGTGGCGGAACTGGTAGTCCACCCACGCCTGCGCCAGGTGCTCGGCACTGCCCGGCACCAGTCTCATGCCCTCCGCCGTGGCGCGCGAGCCCAGCAGCGGTACCCGGGCCCCCGCCTTCACCGCCTCCGCGACTTCCGCCAACGGGCCGCGCAGCCGCTGCGCCAGCGCGTGCATCCACTTCAGCTCCTCGGCGGGCACCGTCCTGCCCTGCCCGGCCAGCCGCAGCAGTCGCCGCACCCGCTCTCCCTCCCCGGGCGCCAAATGCTGCGCCACGCGCTGGAGCACCTGCGCCTCCTGCAATCCTCGCCCGGTCAGCAGCGCCGCCCTTGAAGCACCAGCGCCCTCGGCCAGCGCGCTGCCAGCCACCACGGGAATCAGCACCGCCACCGCGCACAGCAGCCGCTCCTCGGGGCTCAGCTCCCGGCCCAGCACGCTGACGCCCGTCGCCGCGCCCAGCAGGTCCGCCGACTCACCCACCAGCGGCACCAGCCCCACCGCCACCTCCACCAGCACCTCCTCGACGGGCACGGCCTCCATGGACTCGGGCACCCAGTCCAGGTGCGGCGGCGACGCGTGGCCCAACTCCAGCGCCGTGGCCAGTGCGCTGCGCTTCGCCAGCAGGTACACCGCCACCTCCTGCGGACTCTTGCGCAGGTAGTCCGGGTCCTCCGTGTGCGCGTAGGCCCAGGCCAGCACCGCCGACGTAAGGGCGTCCTGCGCGCCCTCGTAGAGCGCACTCTCCGTCACCAGCCACTCGCGGCCCGCCTTGCGGAAGTGTCGCGAGGCCAGCAGCCGGCTGCGCTCCCGCGCCCACTGCCAGTGCTCCTCCAGCTTCGCTTCCACGGCCCTGTCGCGCGCGTCCGCCTCGCGGCCCCGCTGCACCCGCGCCACCTTGAAGCGCAGGTACACCTCCTCCGGCTCCTCGCGCGCCAGCTGCTCCTCGCTCCGCTCATTCAGCCAGGCCAGCAGCTCCAGCAGCGCCGCTTCCCCCGTGCGGCGCTCGGCCTCCGTCACCCGGGGACGGCGCAGTGCCACCTGCTTCTCGCGCACGAAGGCCATGAAGCGGCCCAGCTCGGCGCCGCCCAGGGTGCCGCCTCCGCCATCATCGCGCGGCGCTGCACGGGGAAACGGTGGAGGCGACGCGGGGCGGTAGCGAAGCGGGGTGCTCTCCAGCCAGGGCTCGAGCCGCTGGCCTCCCCAGCCCTGGCAACCCGACAGCAGCACCAGTCCCATCAGCGCCAACGCCGCGACAGCTCGGGCACCCACGCAACCACCGGTCATGCGTCTTCTCCCGGTAATTCGGGAGATAGTAGTAAAGACTGACGCGTGGGAGTGGTTGCATCAGGCGCGTGGATGGCCGCTCTGATGGAGTCGCTATCGTGGGCGCATGGCCGTGGAGGAGCGCGGGTACAGACAGGTCACGGACTGACAGCGGCTTTGTCCGGGGGGCGAGCCACACCTTGGCGGGCTTGTGGTTTCAGGGCTGGAGGCTCGGGCGTCTTCCTCGGAGTCACGGCTGCGTCCCGCCCAGGCTGGGGGCCTACCAGGTCCGAGAGCTTCACGGAGGGCCGCCACCCGAGCACCGCCAGCACCGCCGTTGCGAGCCCCAGGGCCATGCCCAGCACCGCCGTGGCGCGGAACATGACGCTCGCCGGAGTCGCGGCCTCGGGGACCAGTGGCGCCCGGATTCTCAACGTCGGCCTGTCCCTGGCCTCCAGCGGCTCTGCCTCTTCCCCCCTCCACGCGCGCTGGCCTCGTCGCGAAGGACTGTCGCGGTTCGCGCCCTCCTCCTCCCAGGCCTCACGGGCCGGAAGCCAGGACTCCAGCGACTCGGGGTGGCCATCGGGAGAGGGCCCCGCTTCCGGTGGCGCCTCGCACAGCAGGCCGTCCACCGCGACGCCGGCGAGGTCGGTGCCCTCCGGCGCTTCCAGCATGTGTTCCGTGTTCATCCAGACCCCCAGGCGCTGGAGGCTTCGCCAGACAACCCGCGGAGGGTCTCGCTATATCAAAACCCGAGAGGTCTCCAGCTGTCCGGCGGGGCATCGGGCCCCCGGGCAGGAGGGTGTCCGCCGCGCAACACGCCGGAGGGGCCGCTCCGGCGGGCCTGTGTTTGTGATTGAGCGGTAGCGGGGCCGCGCGGCGTCACGAGACACGCGGCGCGGACTTCGAGCCACGTCAAGGCCTCGCACCGCTCAGGGCCCACACGTGCCGCAGTCGGATTGGCAGTTGTTGTAGGCCGTGCCGGTGCCGCATTTCTCGGTGAACTGACACGTGCCGTCGCCGCACCGGTAGATTTCCTGCGGCCGGATGCGCGTGGAGATGGGCCGGTAGTTCTTCCCGTTGTACGTGCACCGCAGGTAGTACGGCTTCGGGTCGGAGGAGGGGCCGGCCCGCTCGCACAGGCTCGCGCACGAGCCCATGTGGACGATGGGCGGGCAGTCGGAGGCCGTCGCGCTGGAGGACAGTCCGCAGGCGCGCGAGGTGCTCTCCTCGGAGCTGAGGTAGGCCCGGTCGTTGGCGGCGAAGATGCCGGTGCCGTCGAAGAGGTTGCCGAAGAAGCACGCCTCCTGCTCGCTGTACGTCGACAGCTCCGAGCTCGTGTAGGGGATGACCGCGCCCTGCGCGGTGCGGCCCTGCACGGAGATGGGGATGTGGATGCCGTACTTGTTGGCGTGCGCCGCGAGGCAGGCGGACACCACCTCCTGCTCCAGCTCCGTCGCCGTCGAGCCCGAGGCCCAGGCCGACGCCAGCCCCAGGCTGCCGGCCCAGGTGTACGTCACCCCCGTCAGTGGGTTGGTGAAGCTGCGCGTCTGCCCCGCCGGCACCGCGCACTTCACCACGTACTGCATCACCGCGTTGGCGGTGGCGACGTCCTGGTTGAACCACGTCTTGAAGCCGTTGGTGGAGAGCCCATTCGTCGACAGGCCATTCGTTGACAGGCCATTCGTTGACAGGCCATTTGTTGACAAGCCATTCGTCGACAGGCCGTTGTCTGTCTGTTCTGCCGCGAGCACCACCCCGAGCTCGTCTCCGGGGCTCGCGTCGGGGCTCGTGTCGGGCACGTCTGCTGAACCGCATCCTGCGCTTCCCACCCCCAGTGTCAGTCCCAGGAGGCCCCAGGTGAGCCAGCGTTGGCTCCACTCACGGCTGACACGACTTCCACTGCGAGACTGCGATGCTGGTGTGAGGCGCATGACTCCCCCCGCTTGAAGCGCCCGGCTTGCGGCCGGTCGCCGTGGCGCCCACCAGTTCCAGCGTCGAAAAACAAAAACGCTGTCGCTGGCAGGTAAGGGAAGTGTGACGAGGCGAGGCGGTGAGATGAAATGCGACCAGATGGAATATTGCCGTCTGGGTTAAAACACAGACACCCGGTGTGTGTGGTGCGAAACGGGTTGTCTTGGACTCACAGATTCGCCTGTGTTCCAGTGATTACTCAGGCTCCGGAAATTCCAGGGCGAGTGAGGCGGCTGGCGTGAGGGCGAAGCCGTCCGCGGCGCGCAGCCTCCAGGCGCCGACGTCGGTGACGGGGCCACCCACGACTTCGGACTCGCCGGAGTCGCCGCGCGTCTCGGCCTGGCCCAGGTGCATGCACAGGTGGACGTGGGCGCTCACGGGGTCGGCGAGCTTCTGCGCGGCCTGCTGGAGGATGCGCAGCGAGTTCTCCGCCTCGCGCAGGTACGCGGTGCGCTCCGGGCTGGGGGCGCCATTCTCCAGCGGGCGGATGGCGAGCAGCGTGGTGCCGGACTGGAGCGCGAGGAGGAAGCCTCCGCCGCGCAGGCCCTGCTCCAGTCCGTCCAGCACGTCCGCCAGCACGGCGTAGACGGCGTCGTCGTCCTGGGCGGACGAGGCGAGCACCACCTCGCAGTGGACGGCGAGCGCCAGGCGGGTGCGGCGGGCGGGCTGCACGGGTTCTTCCGCGGCCTCGCTGAGCGCGGCGAGGAAGACGCCCACGCTGCCGTAGCGCCGGCCGCCGTCCTTCTCCAGGCAGCGCAGCACCACCGCGTCGACGGCCGGAGACACGGGAGCAATCGCGCTGGGCCGGGGCGCGGGCGCCTCCAGGTGCAGCCGCTCCAGTTCCATGCGGTCCTCGCACTGGAAGGGGTAGCGGCCGGTGAGCAACTGGTGCAGCAGCACGCCCAGCGCGTAGATGTCCGTGTGCGGACCGATGGGGCCGCCGCGGAACTGCTCGGGCGCCATGGCGTGCGCGGTGCCCAGTCGCTGGCCGGCGATGGTGAGCCCCTCCTGCGAAGGCTCCGCGTACAGCAGCTTGGCGATGCCGAAGTCGAGCAGCTTCACCCGGGGACGCTCGCCCTCCTCCATGACGAGGACGTTGCTGGCCTTCAAGTCGCGGTGGACGACGCCGGCCTTGTGCGCGGCATCCAGCGCCGCGCAGACCGGCTCCAGGTACGCGAGCGCGCGGGACGCGGACAGCCTGCCGCGCTCCTGGACGACCTGGCTCAGCGTGCGCCCGGTCAGCAGCTCCATGACGTAGTAGGGGCTGCCGTCCGGCATCAGGCCGAAGTCGTAGACATCCACGATGTTGGGGTGGTGAATCTGGTTCACCACCCGCGCCTCGCGCACGAAGCGCTTGAGCATCTCGCCCTGATCCGCGAGGTGCGGGTGCAGCACCTTCACCGCGGCCCGGCGCCCGAGGATGCGGTGCTCGGCCTCGTAGACGCTGCCGTGTCCACCCGAGGCCAGCAGCGCCTTGAGGACGTACTCACCGGCCAGCGTTCCCGGGCCGCGTTCGGCCTTGGTCGTCTCTCCACGCTCCCGCTCGAAGGCGCCGAGGTCAGACCGGGCCTGGATGCGGAAGGTACTCTCGGAATCCGCCGCCATGGGTGGACGACTCTACCACCATTCCTCCATGTACCCGCTGCACGGCCCGGGCCCCTGAGGCTCGTCTGGTTGCATCAATACCGTCCGTGCGTTCACCACCTGTCAGCCCGGTGCCCTTCGGGCAGGCCGGGTGTCGGCTGGCATATGCTCGGGGTTCCCACCACACCCGGGGGGATTGGACGGCAAGTGCCCGGGGCTGCTGGATTTCGGGACGTGGCGACACGCGCAGCGGCAGGGGTCGGGTGGGTCGTTCGGGGCCGCGGGTGGGCGCCGGGGGGAGTGGACATGACGACGCTGGATGACCTCACGACGTGCGCGGGCCTTGCCTTGGCTCCGCCGTCTTCCACCGGTGCCTGCCTCATCCTCATCAGCACGACGACACCGGCCGCCATCGGCAAGGCGTATCGGCTGGAGCCGGGCGAGCACACCATCGGTCGTGGCTCCGAGGCCACGGTGCGCATCGACGACCACGGGGTGTCGCGCAAGCACGCGCGCATCATCCGCACCGACGACGGCGGCTGCCACGTCACGGACCTCGAGTCCACCAACGGCACGCTGCTCAACGGCGTGCCCGTCACCACCGCCGAATTGCAGGAGGGGGACAGGCTCCAGATTGGCACCGTCACCGTCTTCCGCTTCTCCAAGCGCGAGGTGCTGGAGCATCGCGAGGAGCAACTGCGCCAGGCGCTGTCCGCCGCGCGCGTGGGCATCTGGGACTGGAATGCGCAGAGCGGCCGGGTGACGTGGAGCGAGCAGGTGGACCGGCTGCTGGGGCTCGCGGTGGGCAAGCTGTCCGGCCGGGCCATGGACCTGGACGAGGTGGTGCATCCCGGCGATTTGCCCCGCGTGCGCGAGGTGCTGCGCGCCGCGCTGGAGAAGAAGACGCAGGTGGATGTGGAATACCGCATCGAACCGCAGGGCAGTGGCTGGCGTTGGATTTCGTGCAAAGGCGACGTGCTGTGCGACGCGTCCGGCACGCCCGCGCGGGTGACGGGCACGGTGATGGACATCACCGCGCGCAAGCAGGCGGAGCAGGAGCTGCAGCGCCAGTCGCTCATCTTCGAGAGCATCTACGACGGCGTGGTGATTACGGATTTGGGCGGAGGCATCATCGACTGGAACACCAGCGCGGAGCGCATGTTCGGGCGCAACAAGTCCGAGGCGCTGGGACAGACGCTCTTCAGCGTGCTGCACCCGGAGGAGTCCGACAAGACCACCGCGCAGGTGCTCACCGCGCTGGAGAAGCAGGGACGCTGGAGCGGGGAGCTGGAGTTCCGCCGGAGGGACGGCACCACGTGCTGGTGCGAGTCCGTGGTGGTGCCGCTGCGCGACAGCGAGGGGCGCGCGATTGCGAACATCATGGTCCACCGCGACACCACGGAGCGCAAGCAGCTCCAGGCGCACCTGGTGGTGGCGGACCGGCTGGCGTCGGTGGGCACGCTGGGTGCGGGGGTGGCGCACGAAATCAACAACCCGCTGGCCTACATGCTCGTCAACCTGCACCTCATCCGCGAGGGGTTGGACCGGCTGGAGCACGTGGTGCCCGCGGCGCCCGTCGCGTCGCTCCAGCAGTTGGTGCGCGAGACGACGGAGGGCGCCGAGCGCATCGCCACGATTGTGAGGGACTTGAAGGTCTTCGCGCGTGGAGAGCAGGAGCAGCGGCTGATGCCGGTGGACGTGCGCCGGGCGGTGGAGCTGGCGTGCAAGATGGCGGACAACGTCGTGCGCCACCGCGCGCGGCTGGTGACGGAGTTCGAGCCGGTGGCCCCGGTGGAGGCGAGCGAGTCCCGGCTGTGCCAGGTGTTCCTCAACCTGCTGCTCAACGCGGCGCAGGCCATTCCGGAGGACGGCCCGCACGCCAACGAGCACGAAATCCGCGTCGTCATCCGCGCCGAGGAGCGGGGCCGGGTGGTGGTGGAGGTCCGCGACACCGGCGTGGGCATGAATGCGGAGGTGCTGGGCCGCATCTTCGACCCGTTCTTCACCACCAAGCCGGTGGGTGTGGGCACGGGGCTGGGGCTGTCCATCTGCCACGGCATCATCGAGTCCATGGGCGGCTCCATCCAGGCGGAGAGCGAGCCCGGCCGGGGCAGCACCTTCCGCGTGGTGCTGCGCGCGGCCACGCGCGAGCTGGAGGTGCTGCCGCGTCTGGCCGCCGCGGTACAGAACAACGCGCGGGCGCGCATCCTGGTGGTGGACGACGAGCCCAACGTGACGCTGGCGCTGCAGCGCTCGCTGGCGGCGGACCACGAGGTGGCGACGGCCAACAGCGCGCAGGCCGCGCTGCGGCTGGTGAGCGAGGGCAGCCGCTACGACCTCATCCTGTGCGATGTGATGATGCCCGGCATGACGGGCATGGACCTCTACAACGAGCTGGGCCGCTGTGCCCCGGAGCAGGCAGGACGCATGGTGTTCATGACGGGCGGCGCCTTCACCCCACGCACGGTCTCCTTCCTGCGCGAAGTGCCCAACCTCAAGATTTCCAAGCCGCTGGACCTCACGCAGCTTCGCGAGTTGGTGGGCCGCTCCGCCGAGGCGGCGGTGCGATGAGTCCTCCCGTGCGCCCCTCCGCCTCCGGCCTCCCGGTGGCCGAGCCGGCTCCTTCCGACGGACGGCCGCTGCTGTCCTCCGTGGCCCCGACGCCGGAGGCGCCCCGGGAGTTGACGGCGCGCGCGCTGGGCATGGGGCTGCTCATCGGTGGACTGCTGGCCGTCACCAACGTGTACATGGGGTTGAAGACGGGCTGGTGGGAGAGCGGCTCCGTCACCGCCGCGGTGCTGGGCTTCAGCGCGCTGGCGACGGTGTCGCGGCGGCGGGGCTCGCCGTACACACCGCTGGAGAACAACGTCACCCAGACGGCCGCGTCCGCGGTGGGCGCCATGCCCGCTGCGGCGGGCCTGCTGGGCGCGCTGCCCGCGCTGAGCCTCCTGGGCCTGTCCGTGCCCGGCTGGGGCGTGGTGGCCTGGAGCGTGGCCCTGGGCGCGCTGGGCGTGCTGGCCGCGCACGTGTTGCGGCGCAGGCTGGTGGTGGAGGAGGCGCTGCCCTTTCCCACTGGAACCGCCACCGCGGAGCTCATCACCGCCATGCATGCGCCCACCCAGCCCGAGGTCCGCACCGGGCACCGCGGGTGGCTGCTGGCGGCGGTGGCCGGCGTGTCCGTGGCCATCACCGCGCTGCGGGACGCGTTCAAGGTGCTGCCGGGGATGACGGCGATGCCGGGCTCGCTGGGCGGCGTGCCGGCGGCGTCGCTGACGTGGGGCATCGGCTGGAGCCCCATGCTGCTGGCGATTGGGATGATGACGGGCCTGCGCCTGGGGCTGAGCATGCTGGCCGGGGCGGTGGTGGGGTGGGGCGTGCTCGCGCCGTGGCTGGAGGGCTCGGGAATCCTCAAGGCCGCCGGCTACGAGGGAGACATGGTGACGTGGCTCACCTGGCCGGGCGTGGGGCTGCTGGTGGGCTCGGCGCTGGCGGCGCTGGCGGTGCAGGCGCGTGACTTCCTGCGGGCCGCGAAGGACGTGGGCTCGCTGGGGCGCGCGGATGCGCTGCCTCGCTGGGCCGTGGGCGTGGGCCTGGCGGCGTGCGCGCTGGCGGTGGGGCTGGGCGCGTTCGTCTTCGGCCTGAGCGTGCCGTACATGCTGCTGGCGCTCGTGTTGGTGCTGCCCCTGTGCGCGGTGTGCGCGCGCGGCGCGGGGCAGACGGACGTGTCACCGGTGTCGCAGATGGGCCAGATTACGCAGGTGGTGTTCGGCGCGCTGCTGCCCGGGGCGATGGCGCCCAACGTGACGTCCGGCGCGGTGACGTCGGGCGCGGCGGCGCAGACGGGCGTCAGCATGTGGTCCCTCAAGTCGGGGCACCTCCTGGGTGCCTCGCCGCGCCGGCAGCTCGTGGCGCAGTTGGTGGGCGTGCTCGCGGGCTCGCTGGTGGCGGTGCCGGCCTACCTGCTGTTGGCGAAGGCCTATGGCCTGGGTTCGCAGGCGCTGCCGGCGCCTTTCGCCACCCAGTTCCGCGCGGTGGCGGAATTGGCGGTGCGCGGGTTGGCCGGGCTGCCTCCGCACGCGGGGCTGGCGGGAGGTGTGGCGGCGGTGGTGGGCGCGGCGCTGACGCTGGCGGCGAAGAGCCGGGCGGCGAAGTGGCTGCCGCTGCCGCTGGCCATGGGCATCGGCTTCATCCTTCCGGCCTTCTACGCGGTGTCCATCTGCCTGGGGGCGGTGGGCATGGCGCTGGCCCGCAGGCGCTGGCCGGACGCGACGGACCGCAACGTGGCCCCGCTGGGCGCGGGCGCGATTGCCGGCGAGTCACTGACGGGTGTGCTCATCGCCGCGCTGATGGCGCTGGGGCTCATGCAGCAGGGGTGAGGTCCCTCACGCGCTCCAGCGTTTCCTGAGCACATGCTTGCGGCTTGCTTCTCAGGACCAGCCCTCTGCCGGGCGTGTTGTGTAGCTAGAACTGCACATGCGCCGCTTCCTCTGTTGAAACACGCAATACCTTCGACGCACTTCGCAGAGCGTGTGCCCCGCTTGTTGCCTCGTAAATCCCGGCGGACTTGGAGGCTGGCCACGGCTCAGTGCGCCGTCGCCATGACGGTCGGTGCAGAAGCTGGGAGCAGGCTGCTCCTCTGGCTGGCGATACCCCAGCCTAGGCAACCTGCTGCGACTGATTCGCCGCGCGCCGTTGCCCCCTCCTAGTCCCTCCCGCGTCCTGGGAATTGACGACTGGGCTATGCGTAACGGACTCACCTACGGCTCCATCCTCGTCGACCTGGAAGCGAACTGCGTGCGGGACGTGTTGTCGGACCGCTCGTATCCGTACGACGGACGACGTGCCGCGGGGCCTTGAGGAGATGAGCAAGTCAGGTCATCCCTTGTCGGATGCCGAAGAGAGCCGAGAAGCCGGAGTGGGCGCGCGTCGCCGAGGAGTTCGAAGCGAGCGGGCAGACGCAGCGGGAGTTCGCCGAGAGCCGGAGCCTGCGGCTGAGCACGTTGCAGTCGTGGGTGTACCGGCGTCGGCGCCAGGTGAGGACCGAGGTGGAGCCGCCCGTGCGCCTGCTGCCCGTGGAGGTGAGCGGAGCGCCCGTGGTGGAGGGGGTGCCGCTGGAGGTGCTCACCGTCGGCGGGGCGCGCGTGCGCTTCGCGTCGGGCACTGACGTCGACTACGTGGCACGACTGGTGGCGGCCCTGGGGCGTGCGACGTGCTGACGTTGCCGGCCTCGGTGCGAATCCTGCTGGCCACCGGTCCGGTGGACATGCGCAAGTCGATAGACGGGCTCATGTCCCTGGTACGCACCGCCTGGGGCGAGGACGTCTACTCGGGCCACCTCTTCGCCTTCGTCAGCCGCCGTGGGGACCGGGGTGAAGATTCTCACCTCCAGCCGGGGCGGCTTCGTCCTGTACTACAAGCGGCTGGAGACGGGCCGCTTCCGGCTGCCGCCGGTGGACGCGGACGCCCAGTCGGTGCAGCTGGACGCCACGCAGTTGGCGATGCTGCTGGACGGCATCGACGTGGTCGAGGTGAAGCGCCAGCCTGCCTGGACGCCCCCGAGGCGCACAGGTAGCTGAGCACGTCACACGGGTAATGGCCCACCCGGCGGGTTGTTCCTCGCGGGTGCCACGAGAGCTGCCATTGGACCACCATTGCCCCTGGCGCGAGGAAGCCGAGGAGCTCAAGGCGGAGGTGGGCCGTATCGGCGGGGAGCTGGACGTCCTCAAGGGGCAGATGACGGCCCTCCAGCGCCACGTCTTCGGCAAGAAGGCGGAGAAGCTGCCGACGGTGGCAGCCGAGCTGCGTGGGCAAGAGGCGGACGCGGAGGCGAAGGCCGCGCGGGACGAGACGGCGCTGAAGAAGCGACGCGAGCGCGCAGCCCGGAAGGCCCAGCAAGCGCCCACGCGCGAGATTCTCCACACCGTGCCGGCCGAGGAGCGCCACTGCCCCGCGTGCGGCAGCGAGGACTTGAAGCCGCTGGGCAAGGGACGCACCTCCGACGTGTACGAGTACCTACCGGCCCGCTTCGAGCGGCAGGTGCACGTGCAGCAAGTCCTCTCGTGCAAGTGCAGCCAGGGCGTGGTGACGGCGCCCGCGCCCGCCAAGGTGGTGGACAGGGGCGAGTATGGCCCCGGCTTCCTCGCCCACGTGGTGACGTCCAAGTGCGCCGATGCCATGCCCCTGCACCGGCTGGCCCAGCGCATTGAGAGGGGCGGCGTGCCGATGAGCCGCAGCACCCTGACGGACCTCTTCCACCTGTCCGCCTCGGTGCTGCGGCCGCTGTCCCGGCACCTGCTGCAATGCATTGCGGCCTCCGAGGTGGTGTGGGCCGACGAGACGCCGCTGCGCGTGCTGGACGTGAAGAAGACTCGGTTGGGCTACCTCTGGACCTTTCTCACCCAGAACCAGAAGGGCGAGTGGCTCATCGGCTACCGCTTCAGCATGGGGCGCGGGGGAAAGACGCCCCTGGACGTGCTGGGGGGCACCACGGGCGCTCTCGTGGTGGACGGATACACCGGCTACAACCCGGTGACGCTACCGGACGGGCGTACGCGCGTGGGGTGCTGGGCGCATGTCCGCCGCCGCTTCTTCGACGCGCTCGCCACCGCGCCCGAAGCGCGCGAAGCCATGGACCTCATCCTCGCGCTCTACCGGGTGGAGGCCCAGACTCGCGAGGCGGACGTGGTGCGCACGGCCACCCACCGAGAGCTGCGCCAGTTGCACAGCGCGCCCGTCCTCGCGCGTCTGCGAGTCTGGCTCGAGCAGCAGGCTCCGCGGCATCCGCCGAAGGGGCCGCTGGGCGGGGCCATTTCCTACGCGCTGAAGCAATGGGACGCCCTGAGCCGCTTCGTCTCCGATGAGCGCCTGCCCTTGGACAACAACCGGAGCGAGGGGGCCCTGCGTAGGGCAGCTCTGGGCCGCAAGAATTTCTCTTCGTCGGCCACGAGGCCGCGGGCGAGAACCTCGCCGGACTCTACGCACTGGTGGCCACCTGCGAGGCCAACGACGTCAACCCGAGGCGTATCTCGCGGACGTGCTGCTGCGTGTGCAGACCCACCTCGACTCGCTCATCGGTGGTATCCGTACGACGGACGACGTGCCGCAGGGCCTTGAGGGGATGAGCAAGTCAGGTCATCCCTTGTCGGGTGCCGAAGAGAGCTGAGAAGCCGGAGTGGGCGCGCGTCGCCGAGGAGTTCGAAGCGAGCGGGCAGACGCAGCGGGGTTTCGCCGAGAGCCGGGGGCTGCGGCTGAGCACGCTGCAGTCGTGGGTGTACCGGCGTCGACGCCAGGTGAGTACCGAGGCGGAGCCGCCCGTGCGCCTGCTGCCCGTGCAGATGAGCGGAGCGCCCATGGCGGAGGGGATGCCGTTGGAGGTGCTCACCGTCAGTGGGGCGCGCGTGCGCTTCGCGTCGGGCACGGACGTCGACTACGTGGCGCGACTGGTGGCGTCCCTGGGGCGTACGGCGTGCTGACGTTGCCGGCCTCGGTGCGAATCCTGCTGGCCACCGGGCCGGTGGACATGCGCAAGTCGATAGACGGGCTCATGGCCCTGGTACGCACCGGCTGGGGCGAGGACGTCTACTCGGGCCACCTCTTCGCCTTCGTCAGCCGGCGAGGAGACCGGGTGAAAATCCTCACCTTCAGCCGGGGCGGCTTCGTCCTGTACTACAAGCGCCTGGAGACGGGCCGCTTCCGACTGCCGCCGGTGGACGCCGACGCGCAGTCCGTCGCGCTCGACGCCACGCAGCTGGCAATGCTGCTGGACGGCATCGACGTGGCCGAGGTGAAGCGCCAGCCCGCCTGGACGCCCCCAGGACGGCCAGGGAGCTGAGCACGTCACGCGGGCAATGGCCCACCCGACGGGTTGTTCCTCGCGGGTGCCCCGTCCGCTGCCACTCGACCACCACTGCCCCTGGCGCGAGGAAGCCGAGGAACTCAAGGCCGAGGTGGGCCGCATCGGCGGGGAGTTGGACACTCTCAAGGGCCAGATGGCGGCCCTCCAGCGCCACGTCTTCGGCAAGAAGGCGGAGAAGCTGCCGACCGTGGCAGCCGAGCTGCGCGGGGAAGAGGCGAGTGCGGAGTCGAAGGCGGCACGGGACGAGGCGGCGCTGAAGAAGCGACGCGAGCGCGCGGCCCGCAGGGCGGAGCAGTGCCCCACGCGTGAGATTCACCACACCGTCCCGGCCGAGGCGCGTCACTGCCCCGCCTGCGGCAGCGAGGACTTGAAGCTGCTGGGCAAGGGCCGCACCACCGAGGTGTACGAGTACCTGCCGGCCCGCTTCGAGCGGCAGGTGCACGTGCAGGAAGTCCTCTCGTGCAAGTGCGGCGGGGGCGTGGTGACAGCACCCGCACCCGCCAAGGTGGTGGACAAGGGCGAGTATGGCCCTGGCTTCCTCGCCCACGTGGTGACGTCCAAGTGCGCCGATGCCATGCCCCTGCACCGGCTGGCCCAGCGCATTGAGAGGGGCGGCGTGCCGATGAGTCGCAGCACGCTGACGGACCTCTTCCACCTGTCCGCCTCGGTGCTGCTGCCGCTGTCCCGGCATCTGCTGCAATGCATTGCGTCCGCCGAGGTGGTGTGGGCCGACGAGACGCCGCTGCGCGTACTGGACGTGAAGAAGACGCGTCTGGGCTACCTCTGGACGTTTCTCACACAGAACGAGAAGGGCGAGTGGCTCATCGGTTACCGCTTCAGCATGGGGCGCGGGGGCAAGACGCCCCTGGACGTGCTGGGTGGCACGACGGGCGCGCTCGTGGTGGACGGGTACACCGGCTACAACCCGGTGACGCTGCCGGACGGGCGTAAGCGCGTGGGGTGCTGGGCGCATTGCAGGCGCCGCTTCTTCGACGCGCTCGCCACCGCGCCCGAAGCGCGCGAAGCCATGGACCTCATCCTCGCGCTCTACCGGGTGGAGGCCCAGGCGCGCGAGGCGGACGTGGTGCGCACGGCCACCCACCGAGAGCTGCGCCAGTTGCACAGCGCGCCCGTCCTCGCGCGTCTGCGAGTCTGGCTCGAGCAGCAGGCTCCGCGGCATCCGCCGAAGGGGCCGCTGGGCGGGGCCATCTCCTACGCGCTGAAGCAATGGGACGCCCTGAGCCGCTTCGTCTCCGATGAGCGCCTGCCCTTGGATAACAACCGGAGCGAGGGTGCCCTGCGTAGGGCAGCTCTGGGCCGCAAGAATTTTCTCTTCGTCGGCCACGAGGCCGCGGGCGAGAACCTCGCCGGACTCTACGCGCTGGTGGCCACCTGCGAGGCCAACGACGTCAACCCCGAGGCGTATCTCGCGGACGTGCTGCTGCGTGTGCAGACCCACCCCGACTCGCGCATCGGTGAGCTGCTGCCGCACGAGTGGAAGCACCTGCGTGCCGCCAACTCTTCCTGAGTCCCCTCTCTCGGCTCCAACCCACCCAACCACTCACGCCCAGGCTCGCGAACACCGCTGAGCACAGCACTCGTCCGTCCTCAAGCGGCCCGGCACGTCATCCGCCGTACGGATACCATCGGTGAGCTGCTGCCGCACGAGTGGAAGCACCTGCGTGCCGTCAACTCTTCCTGAGTCTCCTCTCTCGGCTTCAACCCACCCAACCGCTCACGCCCAGGCTCGCGAACACCGCTGAGCACAGCACTCGCCCGTCCTCAAGCGGCCCGGCACGTCATCCGCCGTACGGATACGCTGCGGCGACGCGGCCAGAGAGACCGGACGAACTGGGAGAAGATGGCCAGGCTCGTTCGACGGTGGATTCCGCCCGCCCGCATCCTGCATCCCTGGCCCGAGGAGCGGTTTGACGTCAGAACCCGAGGCAAGAGCCCAGTGCGGTAGTTCCGCTCGCTGGGATCTGTGCGGGGGGCGGCCTCAGCCGGAAACGGCGAAGGGCCGTCCCTACCGCGACCGGCGAATGGTGGTCGAGAGGGAGACGGCCGGACGCACTCGCCTTGCCGAAGCAGCTGGCCTGGTTGTGCGCAGAGGCCCCGCCATCTCATTCCTGCCGACGCCTCTACAGTCGCCCGTCTTGAGCAGGATTCTGATTAAGCAGTGTTCTGACGAACGTGTGTTTTCACGGAGGCACAATCGTCTTTGAACGGTCCCTACTTCTTCTGTGCGGCGCTCTTTAGGGCCGATTTGAGAGGGGTGAGTCGTTCAAGGGAGCAGTGCTTTGCAAGTCTGAATCGAAATGAGTCATCAGGGTGTTGTGACTTTGCCAGGGTGATGATGCGAAATCGGAGTAGTGGTAGTAGAAAGTCCTTGCCTGAAATAGCCGAATGCTTAGCAGACAGGGAGTTGACTCGATCGCTGATCTCCTTGACGGCTGCATCGAATGCTTCTTTGCCAGTCGCGGAAATGACCTCTGCGCTTACCTCGTTTCGAAGTTGATTGAGTCGGTCCTTGTCGACTTGAGACGGAGCCCCTTTCCTACTTGGTGTCAGTATGGCTCCGACTCCTCTGCTTACAGTCGGTACTGAGGGTGCCAGCTTCTGAGCTGCTGCAAAGACGCAGAAAAGTTCGACAAGTGGGGTGATGGTCTGGCTCAAGAACGAATCCCAAGAAAGCAAATCACGAGCTTGCTGCCTCGAAAGCTTGCCGTGGGACTCGGCTATGAGTTCTGTGGCGGCAGTAGCACAGAATAGGTAGTTCTCGATGCAGTAGGCATCATGGTGATAAAGGCCCTTCAGTGGAGGGGGGCTGCCTCCTCTTACCCATTCAAGGTCTCCATCAATAATGAAAATAGATGGGCGACCATTGCCTTGGGCGCTTTGGCACTTCTCGATAACGCGCTTGCGTCCGCCAAGTGGTAAGACTCTCACGATCTTGAATTCGCCGTCTGTTAGTCGCGATAGCAGTTCTAGGTAGAAAATCTCAGAACCTTCGTCTTCGACGTATACGTCAATGTCCTGCAGTGGTTGGAAGAGTGTAGCAATGCTCTCCAGTGCCTTTGCTGGCCATTTGAGCATTTAGTTTACCCCACCAACCACGACGCAGAGGTCGTCTCTGCCAAGAATAATCGCGGGTGAATGTGTTGCTAGGATTAATTGTACCGAAGGGTTGGCTTGGCGGATGGCATCCACGAACATTTCTTGCCAAGCAATGTGGAGTGACAATTCCGGTTCGTCGACAATGAAGACTCCCTCGGTTTCGGAACGCTTATTGAGAGACAAATGCGCCAACATTACTACGATTTGGCGCTCTCCTGATGAGAGCGCGGAGAGGGGGCGTGACTCGCCAGAATCGAATTGAACAGCTAGGTAGTCCTGAGCGGATAGGACAAGCTTCTTGCTGGTTTGTGCGAGAAATCTATTTATGAGGGAAAGGAAGTTGTCTATGGGGGCAGAAACTCCTGCTCGCATGACCACATATCGCTCGATCATTTGAAATAGAGTGTTGATTCGGTCAACTTGTGGCTTGTTGACAATCCACTCCATGACGAGATCGGCAGGAGGAGTGCGCTGTTTCTTTGTTCCTCGAGCGTGCTCGAAACTGTCGAACGCCCCGATGACCTTCTCCATTCGATTAAAATACTCCGTCAGGCGTTCCTCCACTTCTGATGGGTTGACTCCAAGGCTGCCAACGGCTTGCTCGATTGACGCCTTCTTTTTCTTGAAAGAAGCAATTACTTCTGGTGAAGGGCCTTGGAAGACAATGCCGGAATTGGTAGGGACATATGCAAAGGCATCGATAATGATTTTGCGTCGAAGTTCGCCGTCAATTTCCTCTTGTTTTGTGCGAAGTTCCGCCATCGTGTCTCGAACTAGTAGTTGAACATCCTGAAGACTTGCACCTAGGTCTCTGCGTGAGTGGCGTGCAGATACGACTGATTGTCTGGCCTCATAGATGGGCTCGTCGAAAGTCCGCTCTGTGATAGCGCGCTCTTGTGCGAGGAATCGCCGATCGAGCCCAAGAAACATGGGGGTGGCGGATCGGGCGATCTTCATGACAACAGGATGCAGTCGTGATTCGGTCTGGAGCCTCGTGAAGTATTCGTGTCGAGATCGCGAGCCAGCAAGAATGCTGGGGTCTGGCTTGTCAAAGACGAACGTCTCGGAATGGCCGCTAATGCTAACGGAGATGCGGTCATCCTTGTCTGTGGCGATGATTTCAAACTCCTGCTCTGCGCGAACTTTGATTGAGCAGGAGTCAAATTCAATCTCGGCAAGGTTCTCCAGGGAGGGAGTTATTAGGCCCATTATGAGGCGTAGTGCAGTTGTCTTGCCTGAGCCGTTTAGTCCGACGAGAAATGTTATGTTGTCGTTGAAGTTTATGTTGAAGTTTAAGTATCCGTGGACTTTGGATGCGTTGAAATTGATTAGGCGCATGGTTTGTGAGCTCGGTTCATGTTGGTAGTTCTTGATGGTGAAGTCTTTATGGGGACTTCGTCTTAATTAGGAGAATGGTGTGGTGTGGGATGCTTCTGTGTGGACTTCAGGGTGTCAAAGCGGCTCTGGCATCGTAATTATCTAAGTGGGAGCCTTGGCGGTATGGGTCAATAAGATCGCATTCAACGGGGAGTGGGTTTCTTGATACCCCCTACCATCCTGTTGCGGAGTTGTGGTCCGCGCACATGCTAAGCAGGACCGGATAGCGGCCCGCTCAGTTTGAAGGGGCATTGTCAGGTTCGGCGCGGGCGCGATTGCCGGCGAGTCACTGACTGGAGTGCTCATCGCCGCGCTGATGGCGCTGGGCCTCATGCAGCAGGGGTGAGGTCCCTCACGCGCTCCAGCGAGCGGCGGATGCGGCCCTCCATGAGGTTCGGCACGTGGAGGGCGCGCTCCAGCGCCTCCTGAAGCACGCGGGCGGCCTCGTCGAAGTCGTTCCGCCGCAGCGCCGCCAGCCCCATCATCTCCAGCACCTCCAGGGGCTCCTGCTCCACGGACACCTGGGCGGAGCGCTCGCGCAGCGCGCGCCACGCGTCCGCCGTGGCCTCGCGCGTGGCCAGTTCCACCATGGCGAAGAGCACCTCCTCCGAGGGACTCAGGTCCACGCCGTGCCGGCCGTCCGCCAGCACCTGCCGCACCTGCGCCAGCAGCTCACGCCCGCGCGCGTGCCGGCCCGTCCACGCCATGGCCCGCGCCTGCAGCAAGAGCGCCCACGGACGCGGCGCCACCTCCGGGTGCCGGCGCTCCAGCGCAATCGCGCGGGCGATGTGCGGCGTGGCCGCCTCCACGTCGCCGGCCTGGTAGTGCAGCTCGCCCAGGTTGTGCTCGGCGAAGTACTCCCAGCCCACCATGCCCAGCTCGCGGCCCAGGTGCATGAAGCGCTCCTGGTCCTTCAGCGCGCTGGCCAGGTCCTTCCGCGCCACCCAGAGGTTGCGGCGGTTGTTGATGGCGCTGCCCAGGTGGAAGCGGTCTCCGCGCTCGGTGCACGCGTCGATGACCTCCGTCAGCACCCGGTCCGTCTCGTCGATGTCGCCCAGGTTGGGGAGGATGACGGCGAGCAGCAACTGCGCCACCACCTGCGTTTCGTAGCCCGCGTCGCCCAGGCGGCGGGCGCGCTCGGCGGCGGCCTCCAGGGGCATGCGCGCCTCCTGCCACTCGCCCTTGCGGAACTGGGCGCGGCCCAGCGCCAGCAGCAGCGGGCCTGCACGTAGGGCGACTCCACGCGGGCCGCCAGGGCCTGGGCGTCCAGCGCGCGGGCCTCGCTGCGCGCGTAGTCGTTCGTCCAGTCCAGCGCCATGGCCTCGTCCAGCAGCAGCTCCACCTCCGTGCGCGTGTCGTCCAGGCGGCGGGCCTTCTCGCGCGCGGCGGCGAAGTCCGCCAGCGAGTCGTCATACCGGCCGATGCGGATGCGCATGAGGCCCCGGCCGCGCAGCGCGGTGAGGCACCGCAGCTCGTCCGTCGGCTCCAGCAATTCCAGCGCGCGCGTGTACATGGCCTCCGCGTCGAGGAAGGCGTGGCGGCCGCGCGCGGACTCGGCCAGGTCGATGGAGAGCGCGGCGGCCTCGTCCCGCAGGCCGGCGGCGGCGGCATGCAGCGCCAGGCGGGGCAGCCGCTGGCGCTCGCTGGCGCCCGCGTTGCCCAGGTAGTAGCGGTAGGCGGCGTGGTGGATGCGCAGCCGCTCCGCGGCGGGCAGGGTGGCGGCCACCGCCTCGCGCAGCAATTCGTTGCGGAAGCTCAGGCCTTCCTGCCGGTGGGCCACCAGCAGACCGGAGTCCAGGAGGCGCTTCGTCGCGTGGCCCGCGTCCAGCGGGAAGCCGCCCGCGGCGCCGTCACGCTCCAGCTCGCGCACCACGCCCTCCGCGGTGGCGGCGGTGAAGTCCGTGCCCAGCAGCGCGCACAGGCGCGCGTGCGCGGCGAGCGACGGAGGCAGCGCGCCCAGTTCACGGTCCGCGAGCCACTCCACGAGGCGCAGCTCGGGCACCTTCTCCAGCCCGTCGGTGACGAGGTACCAGCTGCCGCCCGGCGCGCGCTGGCGCACCAGTCCCTGGCGCTTCAGCCCGCGCACCAATTCCACCACGTAGAGCGGGACGTGCTGGGCGCGCTCGACAATCCGCTCCACCGCCTGCGCGGGCACGTTCTCCACCGGCTTGAGGAGCATGCGGCACAACTGCTGGGCCTGGTCGGCGCGCAGCGCGGCCAGCGACAGCGTGGCCTGCCGGGCGGCGCGGGTGCCCCACGTGGGGCGGCTCTTCTCGAAGCCCGGGCGCGCCAGCACGCACACCCACAGGGGGACGCTGGCCTCCGCGAGGCAGGCGTACTCCAGCGCGTCCAGCGCAGTCTCCTCGGCGAAGTGCGCGTCGTCGACGATGAGGCACAGCGGGCGCTCGCGGGCGTTGGCGGCCAGCAACTCGCCCGCGGCGCGCATGGCCAGCGAGCGCAGCGCGCCGGGCGCCGCGGCCCAGCTCTGCAGCTCCGGCCCACCCGGCGCGTACCAGCCCAGCGTCGCGGCCACGCCGGGCCACAATTCCGTGCCCAGCGTGGGGCCCAGTCGCTGCTGAATCGCCGCGTAGCCCTGCTCCTCCGAGTCCGTGTCGTCGTGCTCGAAGGCGCTCAGCGCGCAGCGCAGCAGCGTGCGCAGGGTTCCGTCCGGGTCGCCCTGCACCGGCTCGCGCGAGCGCGTGGAGTACACCCGCGTGTGCGGCAGCAGCGCCTGGAGCCTGCGGGCCAGCGTGGCCGCGAGGTGGCTCTTGCCGTGGCCCCGCTCGCTCAGCACGGTGACGACGGTGGGCGCGGCCTCGCCCACCGCCGAGCGCGCGCTCTCCAGCAGCGAGGCCAGCTCCACCTCCCGGCCCACCAGCACCTCGCTGCCGAGCTGGAGGACGGTGATGTCCGGACGCGGCGCGGCCCCCGGGGGCGCGGGGCGCACCAGGCCGCGCAGGCCCGGCACCTCCATGCAGGGCACCTCCGGCACTGCTTCGGCGGCCGCCGGCGTCAGCAGGAGTCCGTGCGCGTCCGGCCCGGTGGGGTAGTGGTCCTCGCGCGAGAAGATGGCGCCCAGGTAGCGCGGCGCGCCGGTGGGGCGGCGCTGCACGGTGACGGCGGACACGTCCACCAGCGCGCCCGGGGCCAGCCCGCGCTCGGCCAGCCCTTCGGCGGCGCGCATGGCCCGGCGCACCGGATTCTCTCCCACGTCCGGGTCGAACACGGCGGCGATGCGCGGCCCGTCCGTGAAGGCCATGTGTCCGCCGTAGGAGCCCAGCGCCTTCTGGAGGGACACGGGGTTGGCGCGCGAGGTGAGGAAGAGGACGGCGACGGAGCGGCGCACCTGGGCGGGGCGCGGCTCGCCGGGGGATACCGGCCGCTGCGAGGCTGAATCGGAGGCGCGGTGCGCGTGCTCGAAGGCCCCGCGCAGCAGGGTGCCCAGCGCGGCGGCGTCCTCCGGGCGGCGCGCGCGCTCCTTGGCGAGACAGCGCAGCACCACCTCCTCGAGGGCGGGCGGCACCTGCGCGAAGTCCGACGGCGGCGGCGGCCGCAGGGACAGGTGGGCCTGGAGCACGTCCGGCGTGACGCCGAAGAAGGGCGGCCGGCCGGTGAGCATCTCGTAGAGCAGCACGCCCAGCGCGTACACGTCCGTGCGCGCGTCCACGTCCAGGTTGCCCGCGCACTGCTCGGGCGCCATGTACTCCGCGGTGCCGGCGAAGCCGGACGTGTCGCTGGGCGTGGCCCCCACCGGCAGGGCGATTCCCTCCGTGGAGGTGCCGCGCACCAGCCCGAAGTCGAAGACGCGCATGCGGCCGGCGACTTCGTCCAGGAAGAGGTGCTCCGGCTTCAAGTCGCAGTGGGCCAGCCCGCGCGCGTGGACGGCGGCCACCGTGTCCACCGCGGCCAGGGCGCGCGCGGCCAGTTCGTCCGCGGGCAGGGGCCCGGAGGCGTGCGCGAGGCGCTCGGCCAGCGTGGGCAGCGGCACGTACTCCATGGCGAGGAAGCGCGCGCCGCCCGGCAGCGTGCCGAACTCGTAGAGGGCGGGCACGGTGGGCGGGCCCAGCACCTTGAGGGCCTCGGACTCGCGGACGAGCTGCGCGCTGCCCAGCACGTTGCCGCTGCGCGCCACCTTGATGGCCACCCGCTTGCCATCCGACGCGCGCCACGCGCCCAACAGCACGCCGAAGCCCCCGTGCGCCACCACCCGCTCCACCTGGTAGCCCGGGACGGTGGGCGGCGCGGAGGGCACGGCGGACGGCGCGGGGCCTCCCCCGGGAAGGGGTGGGCCTGGCGGACACGGCGCGTGGGAACCCTCCCAGCGCCGCCCGCATGTCTGGCAGCGCGGCACGGGACGACACTCTACGTCAGGTCCACTGCCAATTCAGAATCGGGCGGACGGCCGCGGGGCGACCCGGTGGGTCGTCCCCCACCGCGCCGCCCCGGGCTTGGACAACCTTCCCGTTTGTGCGGGGTTTGTCCAAGCAAAGCCTGAACGCGGAACCTCAGCGCTCCGGCACTTCCACCGCGCGCAGCAGGGCGGTGTCGGAGTTGGGGGCGCGCACGCGCAGCAGCACCGGCGCGCCGGGCTTCGCGGAGGTGAAGGCCTGCACCGCCTCCGCCGCGCTGGAGACCTTCTGGTCACCCACCTGCACCAGCACCATGCCGGGCACCAAGCCGCCCTTGTCCGCGGGGCTGCCGGGCTCCACCGCCATCACCTGCGGGCCGTTCTCCGTGTCCCTCAGTTGCACACCGATGCGCTGGCGCTGGGACGCGGTGCCATTGCGCGGCGCCACCTCCTCCTCGCCCTCCATGGCCGGGCGCGTGCCCAGCGTGACTTCCAGCGTCTGCGGCTTGCCGTCACGCAGCAGCTCCAGCTTCACCTTGCTGTCGGGCTTGAGCTGGGCCACCGCGCGGGTGAGCGCGCCCGCCGAGTCCACCGGCTTGCCTTCCACGGAGGTGATGACGTCCTCCTCGCGCAGGCCGCCGCGAGCGCCCGGGCTGCCTCGGTTGACGCCGGCCACCACCGCGCCCTTCGTCGCCTGCACGCCCAGCGCCCTGGCGATGTCCGGCGTGAGGTCCTGCACGGACAGGCCCAGCCAGCCGCGTCGCACCGCGCCCGTGTCCTGGAGCTGCGACAGGAGGTTGCGGATGAGGTTGCTGGGCACCGCGAAGCCGATTCCGGTGGCGCCGCCGATGATGGCCGTGTTCATGCCCACCACTTCGCCCTTCATGTTGAAGAGCGGCCCGCCGGAGTTGCCGGGGTTGATGGCGGCGTCCGTCTGGAGGAAGTCGTCATAGGGCCCCGCGTGGATGTCGCGCGCCCGGGCGGAGAGGATGCCGGCGCTCACGCTGGACGCGAGGCCGAACGGGTTGCCGATGGCCATCACCGCGTCGCCCACGCGCAGCGCGTCCGAGTCCCCCAGCGGCACGGAGGGCAGGTTGCCCGGCGCGCCCTTGAGTTTGATGAGCGCCACGTCGGTGAGCGGGTCCCTCCCGAGCACTTCGGCATCAAAGGCGCGGCCGTCGTCCAGCTTCACGCGCACCACGTCCGCGTCCTCCACCACGTGGTTGTTGGTGAGGACGATGCCGCCCGTTTCGATGATGAAGCCGGAGCCCGCGCCCTGGCGCGACGGCGTCTGGCCCTCGAAGCCCATGCCGGGCGGCAGGCCGAAGCGCTCCGCCATGCCCGGCGGCAGGCCCTGCATGCCGGACACACGGCGCGGCCGCGACGTCACCTCCACATTGACGACCGCGCCCTTCACCGCGTCCACCAGCGGCGCCAGCGAGGTGAGCGTGCCCGGCGCGCCAGAGGCCGCAGGGCTGTAGAGCGCCTGCTGCACGGGCACGTTGGGCGAGGCGGCAGGCTTCGCGGGCGCGGAGAGTGCGGCCGTGGGAGTCGCGGCGGACGCGGTGCCCAGGGCCTGGCCGCAGGCACTGCCGAACGTCGCGGCGGGAAGCAGGGCCAGGGCACCGAGGAGGCGGCGGGTCGGGAGCGAGCAAGGCATCGTTCGTTCTCCATGTGGGCCGGAGGGAGTCCGGCCTCAAAAGGGTGGAAATCTCGGTCCGGGCGCAGGGTGGACGCGATGACCGCGCGCGAGGCGTCCCCCGACTCCACGCGGCGGTCATTGGTGCCTGGGGACCTTCGTGCGACTCCCCACGCCCGAACCGATGCCGCGAGTCATTGCAGGCCCCGGGCCAATCCAAGACAGGGCGTGTCTTCCTCTAGATGGGCGGGTGCGAGCGCCCCGATGGGGCGGGATGGGGCGGGGCAAAGTGCCCCGGTCGGGGCATTTCTCCGCGGGAAACGCGCCCCGCTCCGAGGAAGCGGGCGTGGCATGGCGAATGCTCTGTCTGACGAGCCCACCACGAATTCCCAAGGAGCCGACATTGATGATGGGGCCGGAAGACAACGTGAATGAGCAGGCGGCGTCGCGACAGCGGCCTGGCTCGACCCGGGAGTGGGCGGACGGGCGCGGAGCGCCGCGCATCCTGGTGGCGGAGGACCAGGCGGAGATGCGCGTGCTGCTGCGGCGGGCGCTGATGCGCCGGGGCTATGAGGTGGTGGACGCGCCCGACGGGCCGCACCTGGTGCAGGCGATTGTGGATGGGCTGCTGGCGCCGCAGACGCTGGTGCCGGACCTCATCGTCACCGACGTGCGCATGCCCGGCTACTCCGGCCTGGAGGTGCTCGCCCGGCTGCGGCGCGAGGGGTGGACCACACCGGTCATCCTCATCACCGCCTTTGGTGACGCGCAGCTCCATGAGGAGGCGAAGCAGCTCGGCGCGTCGTGCGTGCTCAACAAGCCCTTCGCCATGGAGGACCTCTGCGCCGCGGTGGAGGCGCTCGTCCCTCCACCGCGCTGAGTCGCTGGTCAACGCGGCCAGTGCCGCGCGATAAGGTGCGCACCCATGAAGCCCTCCCTGCGGAAGTCCTCCTGGCTGTTGCCGCTGTGCGCGCTGAGCGCGACGTGCACGCCCGCGCACCGGTCCGTCGCGGAAGTGCCGGAGGGCGCCACGCCCCTGCGGCGCGTGGCGCGCATCGTCCGCGAGTACCCGCACTCCACGGACGCCTTCACGCAGGGGCTCGTGTTCCACCAGGGCCACCTCTTCGAGAGCACCGGCCACGAGGGCACCCTGCGCCAGCTCTCCTTCGACTCCGCGGAGCCGGTGTGGATGGAGGAGCTGGGCGACATCTTCACGGAAGGGCTGGCCAGCGACGGCGAGCGCCTCTACCAGCTCACCTGGACGGAGGGGCTGCTCTTCACGTGGAGTGGCATGCCCCCGCGCCGCGAGCGCACCACGCGCTACGAGGGTGACGGCTGGGGCCTGTGCTACTGGGAGGGGAAGCTGGTGCGCAGCGACGGCAGCTCCACGCTGACCTTCCACGCGCCCGAGGACTTCCGTCCGCTGGGCACCGTGGAGGTGACGCTGCAGGGCCAGCCCGTGGACCAGCTCAACGAGCTGGAGTGCGCCAACGGCGTCATCTACGCCAATGTCTGGCACACCTCGGAGGTGCTCGAAATCGACCCGCACACCGGCCACGTGGTGGCCGTCATCGACGCGTCCGAATTGACGCGCGCGGTGGCCCCGCAGCTGCGCAGCAACGAGGCGGTGCTCAACGGCATCGCCGTGGAGCCGGGCACCGGCCGCATGTTCATGACGGGCAAGCTGTGGCCGAAGCTCTTCGAGGTGCGCCTGGAGCCCGCGCCGGGCGAGAACTGAGCCTTCCGCCCGGCTTCATGCCGCCGCCGCGCTGAGCCCCTGCCTGGCTGGCAGTGCCCGCCGGGCGTGGCATGCGCATGCTGGTGGAGGGGAGGGCTTCTGCATGGACAGGCTGCGGCGCGTGGCCCTCGCCCTGCTGCCCCTGGTGCTGCTGGGCGTGGCGGCCTGGGTGCTGCACCGCGAGCTGGCGACGCTGCGGGGCGGGGAGGTGCGGGCGGGCCTGGCGGCCATTCCCCCGGGCCGCGTCCTGCTGGCGCTGCTCGTCACCGGCGCGAACTACCTCGCGCTGACGCTGTATGACGTGCTGTCGCTGCGGCACGTCGGCCGGGGGCTGCCGTACCGGCACGTGGGCTTCACGTCCTTCATCGGCTACGCCTTCGGCCACAACGTGGGCATGTCGTTCTTCAGCGGAGGCTCGGTGCGCTACCGGCTCTACTCCGCCCACGGCCTGTCCGCGCTGGACGTCGCGCAGGTGGCCACCTTCAACGCGCTCACGTTCTGGTCGGGGCTGCTGGCGGTGGCGGGCACGGCGCTGGTGGCCGGCCGCGGGGCGTCGGCGCTGCTGTCACTCCCGCCGGAGGTGGCGCGAGCGCTGGGGCTGGGCATGCTGGGCCTGCTGCTGGTGTACCTCGGGGCCTGCGCGTGGGTGCGCCGCCCGCTGCGGGTGCGCGACGTGGAGGTGACGCTGCCCACGCCCGGGCTGGCGGTGGCCCAGCTCGCGGTGTCGTGCCTGGACTGGGCGCTGGCGGCGCTGGTGCTGTGGGTGCTGCTCCCCGAGGGCGCGGGCGTGTCGCTGCCGGGACTGGTGGCACTCTTCGCGCTGGCGCAACTGGCGGGCATCGCCAGTCAGGTGCCCGGAGGACTGGGCGTGTTCGAGTCCCTCATCCTCGCGGCGCTGTCGCCCGCCGTGCCGGCGCCCCTCGTGCTGGGCACGCTGCTCGTCTACCGCGTCGTCTACTACCTGCTGCCCTTCACCGTGGCGGTGCTGCTCCTGGCCCTCCACGAAGTGGGGCTGCACCGCGAGCGCCTGGGACGGGCGGCGCGTGTGACGCGGGACACCTTCGCTCCGGTGGTGCCGTGGATGGCGTCCGCGGCGGCCTTCATCGCCGGTGCGGTGCTGCTCTTCTCCGGTGCCACGCCCACGGTGCCCGAGCGGCTGTCCTTCCTGAAGGACCTCGTCCCGCTGCCGCTGATGGAGGCGTCGCACCTGCTGGGCAGCCTGGCCGGACTGGCGCTGCTGGTGCTGGCGCAGGGGCTCCAGCGCCGGCTGGATGGGGCCTACGTGATGACGCAGGTGGCGCTGGTGGCGGGCGCGGTGTTCTCGCTCATCAAGGGCGTGGACTACGAGGAGGCGGCGCTGCTCCTGGCGCTGGCCCTGGCGCTGGTGCCCTTCCGCGCGCGCTTCCACCGGCGCGCGTCGCTGCTCGAGGACGTCTTCAGCCCGGGGTGGCTGCTGGCCACGGGGGTGGTGGTGGCCGCGTCGGTGGGACTGGGGCTGCTCGCGTACCGGCACGTGGCCTACAGCCATGCGCTGTGGTGGCAGTTCACCTTCGGCGGGGACGCGCCGCGCTTCATGCGGGCCACGGTGGGCGTGCTGGGCGCGGGGCTGCTGTTCGGCGTGGCCGCGTTGCTGCGGCCCGCGTCCGCACGTCCCCGGCCTCCGGACGCGGCGGCGCTGGCGCGCGTGCGGCCACTGGTGTCGCACTCACCGGAGTCCGCGGCGTACCTGGCGCTGGTGGGGGACAAGTCGCTGCTCTTCAACAACGGGGGCTCGGCCTTCCTCATGTACGGCGTGGCCGGGCGCAGCTGGGTGTCCATGGGGGACCCGGTGGGGCCGGAGGGCGAGGCCACGGAGCTGGCGTGGCACTTCCAGGCGCTGGCGGACCGGCACGAGGGACAGGCCTGCTTCTACCAGGTGTGCGCGAGGTCGCTGCCGCGCTACCTGGACCTGGGACTGTCGCTGCTGAAGCTGGGCGAGGAGGCCACGGTGCCACTGGCGGACTTCGGCCTGGACGGGCCGGAGCGCAGGGGGCTGCGCCATATCGTGCACAAGCTGGAGCGCGAGGGCCTCACCTTCGAGGTGCTGCCGCGCGAGGCGGTGCCGGCGCTGCTGCCGGAGTTGAAGGCCATCTCCGACGCGTGGCTGGAGGAGAAGCACACGCGCGAGAAGGGCTTCAGCCTGGGCTACTTCTCGCCGCGCTACCTGGAGGAGGGGCCGGTGGCCGTGGTGCGCCGGGACGGCAGGCCCTGGGGGTTCGCCAACGTGTGGGCGCCGGAGGTGAAGGACGAGCTGAGCCTGGACCTGATGCGCTACCGACCGGGCAGTCCACACGGGGTGATGGACTTCCTCTTCGTGTCGCTGATGCTGTGGGGACGGCGGCAGGGCTATGGCCGCTTCAACCTGGGCATGGCGCCCTTCAGCGGCTTCGAGGCCCGGAGCCTGGCGCCGATGTGGAACCGGATGGGCGCGTTCCTCTTCCGGCACGGCGAGCACTTCTACAACTTCCAGGGGCTGCGGCAGTACAAGGAGAAGTTCAAGCCGGCATGGGCGCCCCGCTTCCTCGCATCGCCCGGAGGGCTGGCACTGCCCCGGGTGCTGGCCAACGTCTCCGCGCTGGTGTCGCGAGGACTGGGCGGGGTGGTGGCGCGATGAGACGCAGGGGACTCGTAGTGCTGGGGTTGTTGTTCGCCACGTGCGCCGCGGTGCCGGTGGATGCGAGCTCGGAGACCGCGCGCTTCGGTCGGCTGGGCACGGTGGTGGTGACGCGCCCCAGGGCCCCGCCCGCGTCGGTGGCGCTACTGCTGTCGGACGGACCCCCGGGAAGCGGGCGCGGCGCGGAGCTGGCGTCGGTGCTGGCGGAGCACGGCGCGCTGGTGCTGGGCGTGGACGCGCGGGCATACCTGCGCGCGCTGGAGCGCGAGTCCGGCTGTGCGTACCCGGCGGGAGACCTGGAGGCACTGAGCCAGGGCTTCCAGCAGCACGCGGGCCTGCCCGAGTACCTCCACCCGACGCTCGTCGGCGTGGGCGCCGGCGCGGGGTTGGCGGACGCCGCGCTGGCCCAGGCTCCCGCGGGGACGTTCACCGGCGCGGTGGGCATGGACGTGCACCCGGCGAAGTCCCTGTCTGTCACCTTCTGCGCGGGGCCTGGGCGCGAGCACGGGCACACCTCGGGCCAGCAGTTGGTGCCGGCGCGCACGCTGCCCCAATTGCTGTCCGCCTATGACGCGGCCTCCGTGCCCGCACCGCTGCCTTCCACGGCCTCGGATGCGGTGAAGGACCTGCCGCTGGTGGAGGTGGCCGCGAAGACGCAGGGCAGTGACACGCTGGCGTTCATCGTCACGGGCGACGGCGGCATGGCGGCGCTGGACCGGGCCCTGGCCACCTCATTCTCGGACGCGGGCATTCCCGTGGTGGCGCTCGACTCGCTCCGCTACTTCTGGAAGCGGCGCACGCCGGAGGAGACGGCGGCGGACGTGGCGCGCGCGCTGCGGCACTACCTGCCCGCGTGGGGCCGGCAGCGCGTGTTGCTGGTGGGGTACTCGCGCGGCGCGGACCTGGTGCCGGCCATCGCGGCCCGCCTGCCACCGGAGCTGCGCGAGCGGCTGCGACTGGTGGCCCTCATCGCTCCAGGACAGGAGGCGGAGTTCGAGGTGCACGTCACCGACCTCTTCGGCATCGGCAAGCACCCCAGCCTTCCCGTCCTCCCCGACGTGGAGGCGCTCGGCGACACACCGTTGCTGTGCGTCTACGGCGCGAAGGAGGCGTCGGAGAGCCTGTGCCCGAAGCTGCCGCCCAGGCCCGGCTGGCGCGTGGTGGCACGAAAGGGCGGCCACCACTTCGACGGGGACTTCGAGGCCCTCGCGCGACTCGTCCTCCAGTCGCTCCCCTGACTCAGGGCTTCTTCGCCTCGTCGTCGCGCTCCAGCTTCCGGTAGAGCGTCTTGCGGTCCACGCCGAGCACCCGCGCGGCCAGCGTGCGGCTGCCGCCCACCGCCTCCAGCACGCGGTGGATGTAGCGCCGTTCCAATTCCTCCAGCGTCACCAGCTCCGACGGGTCCGTGTTCTCCGGCACCGCCTTCGGCTGGCTGTAGTTGCGCACGCGCTCGGGCAAATCGTCGACGGTGAGCTGCTCGAAGGAGGTGAGCGCCACTGCGCGCTCGATGCAGTTCTGCAGCTCGCGCACGTTGCCCGGCCACCCGTAGGCGAGCAGCCGCTGCGCCGCCGCGGGGGACAGGCCCTCCACGCGCTTGCCGGTGCGCGCGGCGAACTGCTCGATGAAGCGCTGGGACAGGGCCAGCACGTCGTTGCCGCGTGCGCGCAGCGGCGGCAGTTCGATGCCGATGACGTTGAGCCGGTAGTAGAGGTCCTCGCGGAAGCGGCCTTCCTCCACCGCCAGCTCGAGGTCGCGGTTGGTGGCCGCGACGATGCGCGCGTCGAAGGGCACCTCCGTGTCTCCGCCCACCGGGCGCACCACGCGCTCCTGCAACGCGCGCAGCAGCTTGGGCTGGAGCGTGAGGGGCAGCTCCCCCACTTCATCCAGGAAGAGGGTGCCGCCATGCGCCTGGACGAAGAGTCCGGTGCGCGCCGCCTTCGCATCGGTGAAGGCGCCCTTCGCATGGCCGAACAGCTCGCTCTCCAGCAACGCCTCCGGCATGGCCGCGCAGTTGAGGGCCACGAAGGGCCCGTCCTTGCGGCGTCCCCGCGTGTGCACGGCGCGCGCGGCGACCTCCTTGCCGGTGCCGCTCTCGCCGGTAATCAGCACCGTGGAGTCCAGGTCCGCCACGCGGTCGATGAGCGCGTAGGCCTGCTTCATGGCCGGGCTCTCGCCCACCACCGCGCCGCCGTCGTCGCGTCGGCCCAGCGCCTGCCTCAGCCGGCGCACCTCCTCGCGCAGGGCGCGGTGCTGCACCGCGCGCTCCAGCACCAGCACCAGCGCGTCCACGTCGATGGGCTTGGTGACGAAGTCGTACGCGCCCGCGCGGATGGCGGCCACCGCCGTCTCCAGGCTGCCGAAGGCCGTCACCACCACCACCGGGATGTCCGGGCGGTTGAGGGCGATGCGCTCACACAGCGCGAGCCCGTCCATGCCGGGCATGCGCAAGTCGGTGAGCACCACGTCGAAGTCCTCGGCGGCCAGCTTCGCCAGCGCCTCGTCCGCGGAGGGCATCGCCACCGGCGTGAAGCTCCGGCGCGTGAGGCCCTTCTCCAGCATGGCGCGCATCTCGCGCTCGTCCTCGACGACCAGGACGCGGCCCGGCATCAGTTCCCTCCTCGTGGCAGGTAGATGGAGAAGCAGCTACCGCGTCCGGGCTCGCTGCGCACGCCAATCCAGCCCCCATGGTCTCTCACCAGACCGTAGGACACGGACAGACCCAGGCCCGTGCCCTCGCCCACGTCCTTGGTGGTGAAGAAGGGCTCGAAGACGTGGGGCAGCACGTCCGCGGGGATGCCGTCGCCCTGGTCCTCCACGTCCAGCCGCACGTAGTCGGCCTCGGCGCCGCCCTCCGCGGCCGGCGGTGTGGCGCGGACCTCCTCGGCGCGCACGTGGACGGTGCCCGGGCGCTTCATGGCCTGCAGGGCGTTCATCACCAGGTTCGTGAGCACCTGCTGTACCTGTCCTCCATCCGCCTCCAGCGCCAGCCCCGCGGGCACCTGGGCCTCCAGCGCCACGCTGCGCTTGGACGCCATGGGCCGCAGCAGGCTGAGCGAGCGCTCCACCAGGCCGTGCACGTCCTCCGGCGCGCGGTGGGGCGCGCGGCGCCGGGCGAAGTCCAGGAGCTGGCGGATGATGCCCGTCATGTGCTGGGCCTGCTGGGAGATGATTTGAGCGCACTCGTTCACCTCCTCGCCCTCGGCCTCGCCGCTGGAAATCATCTTCGCGCGGCCCATGACGACGTTGAGCGGCGTGCCCAGCTCGTGCGCCACGCCCGAGGCCAGCTTGCCCACGGTGGTGAGCCGGTCCGCGTGCCGCAGGTGCTCCACCGCGGACAGCCGCGCGGCCGTCTCCGAGGCGAGGCGCGCGCGCGTCTCCTCCAGTTGCTCGCCCATGCGGTTCATCGCGCTGGCCAGCGTCGTCAGCTCGTCGCCGCGCCGCTGGGGGAGCTGCACGCGCGCGGTGAGGTCGCCCTGGCCGATGCGGTGCGCGAGCTTCACCAGCCGGTCCACGGGCTCGCCCACGAGGCGCCGGCCCATGGCCATGGCGGCCACGAAGAAGGCGGCCGTAATCGCGGCGGTGGCGGCGATGGTGCCCACCACGACGGTGCGCACGTGCTGCTGCTGGTCGCCCAGCGACTCGGTGATTTCGATGGCCCCCAGCCGCTGGTTGTTGATGATGACCGGCGTGTACGAGTGCAGCAGGCCCGGCTCCGGGCTCGGGTCCACCATGGAGCCGTCCTGCCCCGCGCGCAGCGTGGCGAGCAGTCTCGGCGGGAAGCCGTCCAGGGACGGGGTGCCGGGGCCACCGTCGAGCCACACCCAGCGCAGGTGCACCTGCTCCTGGAAGCGGTTGGACTGGTGGAGGAGGGTGAGGGCCTCCCGCTCACCGGCGAGCTGCCACGCCTTGCCGATGGCGCCGGCGAGCGTGTGGCCGAGGAGGCGGTGGTCGTGCTGCATGTCCAGCGCGGAGCGCTCCAGCTCGCGGCGCACCTGGATGTACTGCAGGCCGGAGATGACGGCGACAGCGAGCAGGACGAGGGCCAGGGTGAACTTGCGAGCGAGTCTCACGGGAGGTCTGTAGAGGCTTCCCCGGTCCGTGGGCGAGGGGGTGGAGCTCACGGACCGGAGGTAGGTACTCACAACGTACCGCGAGTGCTGCAAGGAAAGCGGCGGTTAGTTGCCGCTGGAGCCCTCGGCGGGTGCCGGGGCAGGCTTGGCGGGGGCGGCGGCGTGCGCCTTGGCCTTCTTGCCCTTGGTGGCGGGCTTCGCCGGGGCAGCGGCGGCGGGCTTCTGACCGTCGGTGGTGGCGGCCTTCGGCGGGGCCGCGAAGGCTCCCAGCGACGCAAGGGAAAGTCCGAGGCCAGCAACGAGGGACAGGGTGCGCTTCATGAGGTTTCACTCCGGTGCGCCGCGCGGGGTTTCGCGCGGCTGACCGGAGCAGGAGCATTGGCCGTGCCAGCCTCCCGTGGAGGGAGCATCCCTCGGGAAGCGGCCGCGGCCCGGGGCGCCCGGCCCCGTCGAAGTGGGGCACATCGCCCCATCGGGGGCAGGATGCCCCGGCGCGGCGGGGCGGGAAGGGCCTGCTTCGCGGCGCGCAGGCAGCCCGCCCGCGGTGCAACTGTCGCTCCGTTCACCGTGTGGGTGACTCGCGGGGAGGGGCGGCGGAGAGGGGCGCGCTGCCCCCGGGGACGGGCGCAGCGTCGGGCAGTGCGTCGTCTCGCGCGAGCGCGTCCTCCCACGGACATCCGCGACCCGGGAGCGCGCGGCGGCGCGTGGCGGCTCACGCAAGATGCGCGCGTCGCTACACGGCCGCGCCCGACGGGAGTCACCTCGGACGGCGCGGCGGGGGGTGAAGCGCTCGTGAAAAGGAATCCACGTTGGTGGCTGGCCGCGGGGCTGACCTGCGTCGTGCTCGCCACGGGCTGCAAGTGCGGAACCGAGGAGGCGAAGGAGGATGCCGGCCCGGCCACGGGCGGCAGCGGCGCGCCGCCTCCCCCCCTGGTCGAGGTCACGAAGGACATTGGGGGCCAGCCGGTGACGCTGGCGCTCACGGAAATCTTCACCCGGCGCGAGGGCACGACGGCGCGCACGTCCTTCGTTACGCGCGAGGAGATGGTGGCGCACGCACGGGTGGAGGGCGGCGAGCCGGGGCTGGTGGACCGCATCCGTTGGACGGTGAAGCCGGTGGGGACGCAGTCCGGGCCCGCGGTGCCCGCGGTGGCGACGGGCCCGGAGCTGGTCTTCAAGGGCACCTCGGCGCTGCCCAGGACGGGCAGCAGGGACCCCAACCCTCCGCTGGAGTACGAGGTGGTGGCCACGCTGGTGCTGGAGGGCGGGACGCTGGAGGCGAAGCTGCCGCCCACCTCCTTCATCCGCCAGGAGGAGGCGGACATCCTCCGGCAGGAGTACGTGGACTACGGCACGACCTTCCAGCCGACGCTGACGAACGTGAGCGTGCCGGGGCGCACCACGCTCAACCGGGGCAACTACTCCATCATCGTCGAGGAGAAGCCGGGCGAGCTGGAGAAGCTGCTCAGCGACGTGGAGGCGGAGGTCAACCGCATCCTCAACGACGACGTGCAGGTGGTGCCGGTGGGGACGCGGGCGGCGAGTCCCTCCTCCACCGTGGTCTCGCCCGGGCAGGCCGTGCTGATGATGGGAGCGTTGGGGGACACCGAGCCGAAGGGAGACGACGTGTGCGTCGGCGCGCGCGTCAACGGCGGCTGCGCGGGCGTCATCCGCGCCGGGCCCAACGGCATCGCCGACACGCCCGCGAACAACCGCGCCACCCGGGTGAGCCTGGAGCGCATCATCACCAGCGCGTTCCGCAACCCGCAGCGCAACAAGTTCATCGGCTCGGGCACCATCAACAGCCGGCACACGCGCGGGCTGGCGTTGGATCTGGACCCGCGCAGCCTCTCCATTCCCGGCAAGGACGCGCGGCAGCTCATGTGCGTGGTGGAGCTGGCGGGCATCCGCGTGGCGGGCGAGGACAACAGCTTCAGCGAGAACGGCCCGGTGACGTTCCTCGACTGCAACGACCCGGCCGCGGACCACGTCCACGTGCAGCGATGAGGAAGGAACCCTCCATGACCGCGTTTCATGTCCGCTGCGTGTGCCTGCTGGCGCTGCTCGTCCCCCTGCCGTCCCACGCCCAGGCCCAGGCCCTGCCTCCTCCGGAGCGCGCGCAGGCGGCGCCCCCTTCGCCGCAATCGGCCGCGCTCACGCCCTCCGTGGCGGCCCCCTCGGTGCTGTCGAGCGACGCGAAGGAGGGCATCCGCCTGGCGCAGGAGAACTGCGCATCGGACGGCTTCGACAAGGCGGGCTGCGAGAAGGCCGTGAAGCTGTTGCAGGAGGCGGAGCGCAGGGACCCGGACAACAACGACGTGCAGCTCGCGCTCGCGCAGGGGTATTGGAACACGTCCTTCCGCGAGTCCCCGCAGGCGCGCTCACGGGGCGAGCTGAAGCAGCGCGCGCTCGGCATCTACCAGCGACTGGTGGACAAGGGCACGAAGGACGCACGGGCCTACTGGGAGCTGAGTCTGAGGCAGAAGAGCGAGTCGCTGCGGGTGTCGCTGCTCAAGCGCACGGTGGCGCTCAACCCGTTCCACCCGCAGGCGAACAAGGACCTGGCCCAGGCGGAGCTGAACGAGGGCGACGTGGACGCGGCGGTGCGCAGCTACGAGAAGCACCTGGAGGTGAGCCCGTACCGGGACTCGCAGGACGCGATGGACCACCTGAACTTCGCGAAGCGGCTGGAGAAGCTGGGGCGGACGGATGCGGCGACGAAGGTGGCGGAGAAGGTGTCGAAGCTCATCCAGGGCGAGCGGCGCGGCACGCGCTGCGAAATCTGGCGCTCGGTGGACTCGAAGCTGTACCAGTCGAAGAGCGACATGATGCAGAAGGTGCGGTCGCTGCTTCCGTACTGCACCCAGACGGAGGACCTGGAGCGCGCGTCGGACCTGGAGCGCGAGGGCCGGGTGGACGAGGCGATTGACGCGGCGAAGCGCCAGGTGGCGGAGAACCCGCGGCCGGAGGGCTCGTACGTGCTGCTGGAGCGGCTCTACCAGCGCAAGGGCCAGCCGTCGCAAGCGGCGGACGTGGCCCTGAAGCAACTGGAGCAGGAGCAGGACGTGACGGAGCGCTGCGAGCGCTTCCGCGCCCTGGTGCCCGCCACGGTGCGCGCCATGCCCAAGGACCGCGTGGAGGCGCTGCGCCGCGAGTGCAAGCAGCCGCAGTGACTCACCGCACCGGCGGCGTGGAGCTCGGGGAGTCCACCTCCCCGAGGAACCGGCGCCGCAGCGTGCGCGTCACCTCCGCGTCCCAGCGCGGGGAGAACACCTCCACCATGGTGCGCCGGAAGCGCAGCGCGCACGCCAGGCACGCCAGCGTGGCCGCGAGGCCGATGATGCTGTTCTGCCACGAGGCCAGGTCCCACTGCCCGTCCCAGAACCACTCGCGCATGCTGTTCGGCCACCAGTAGTGGATGGGCCAGCCGGGCCCGCTGCCCGCGAGGTCGCAGACGATGTGGAGGTGGAAGGCCAGCAGTGACAGGCCCGCCACCCACGCCCGCTGCCGCGCCAGCGCGGTGCACACCGCCATGGTGACGAGCGCGCCCACGTACCCGTGGAAGAGGACGTGGTGATAGCGCTCGTACCAGTCCTTGCCTCCGAGCAGGCTGAGCCCGTCCAGGTCCGGAGCCAGCCCTGCGCAGACGACGAGGATGCGGTCCCTGCGCTCGCGCAGGCCCTGGGCGGCGAGCCACGCGAGCTCGCCATGGACGATGGGGTTCATGCCCGTGAGCGTATGTCGCCAGGCGGCACGCGCGCCCCCAGGTCCGGGCCCACCCCGTCAGACGGGCGCGCGCCGCGGCGTGCCCAGGAGCTCCAGCGTGCGCACCGCCACGTCCGCCAGCGTGGAGGAGCACGGCAGGCAGCCTCCACCGCAGCACGCGGGCCACTCGCCCTCCGGGTCCCTGAGGAGCGGGTAGACGCAGCCCCGGAGCGAGTCCGGCAGTCCGGCTTCCTCACATGCGCGCCGCAGCGCCGCCTGCACCGTGGGGTCCTTCACGTCCATCTCAGCCCTTCCTAACGCCACGCCTCCCGCCCCTCCCGTGAAGCCGTGGCATGCCTCCCATCAGACGGGCAGGCGGGCGCTCGTCATCCCGCCTGGACGGCCCGGTCGCCCCATGAGAAGCGCTCCGAACTTCGGGTTGCGAATTTAGTTAGGTCCCTTATTGTAAGGTTACTGTGGCCGCACGAAACCCACCTTTCCTATCGCTCCCTCCGGTGCCCCGCTACGAGCGGCTGAAGCGGCTGGCGGAGCGCTTCCCCCAGCTCGACATGAGCGCCATCCAGACGTGCATCGCCATGCTGCACCTGGCGCACGAGCTGACGGGGGCCTACGACGCGCACCTGTCGCGGCACGGCCTCTCCATGGGCCGCTTCGTCGTGCTGATCCGCCTCTTCTCCAGCGAGGACGCGGAGAGCGGGCGGGGCCTCACCCCGGCGGAGCTGGCGGAGAGCTCGTGCGTCAGCCGGGCGACCATGACGGGCCTCCTCGACACCCTGGAGAAGGACGACCTCATCTCCCGCCAGGACCACCCCGAGGACCGCCGGATGTACACGGTGAAGCTCACCGCCAAGGCGCGCAAGCTGCTCGACGGCATGCTGCCGGACCACTACCGCCGCATCTCCGGCCTCATGGCTCCTCTCAGCGAGGCCGAGCGAGCCACCCTCCAGGAGCTGATGTCCAAGGTCAGCTCGGGCATCCCCGCCCTCCGGGACCCCTGAAGCCCTCCCTTCCACACCCCTGATTCCTTCCTTCTGGCCCCGTCGGATGTATTCGCGGGGCCGGATGGTTAGCCACCGAACCATCTGTCACCGCATCACCCGAGCCTCTCATGAGCACCCAGACCGCGAATCTCGACAAGGACATCCCCAGCATCGAACCCAAGGCCCCCGCCGCCGTCGTGGCGAAGCCGGCCGCCCCGCGCTCGTCGCGGGCGAAGAAGGTGCTGCCCGCGCTGCTGGCGGTGGCGCTGCTGGGCGGCGGCGTCAGCTACGCGCTGACGTACGGACATGAGTCCACCGACGACGCCCAGGTGGAGGGCCGCATCGCCAACGTGGCGCCGCGCATCTCCGGCCAGGTGGCGAAGGTGCTGGTGGGCGACAACCAGCCGGTGAAGGCCGGCGACGTGCTGGTGGAGCTGGACGCCACGGACCTGAACGCGAAGCTGGACGTGGCGCGTGCGGACGTGCTGAGCGCGGAGGCCGGCTTCGCCAGCGCCCAGGCACAGCTCGCCCTCACCGAGACGAACGCCGGCGCCAACCTGCGCCAGGCACGCGGCGGCGTGGTGCAGGCCTCCAGCGGCATCAGCTCGTCCAGGGCGGCGTTGGACCAGGCGCGCGCGGACGTGCAGTCGGCCGAGGCCCGCTTCAAGCTGGCCGAGTCGGACCTGGGCCGCGTGAAGACGCTCAAGACGGAGGGCGCCGTCACCCAGGCGGACCTGGACGCGCGGCAGGCCGGGTATGACCAGGCGAGGGCCAACCTGGACGTGTCGCGCGCGCGGCTGACGTCCACGGAGGCCGGTGTGCAGGGCTCGTCCGGTGGCCTGGAGGCAGCGCAGGGCAAGCTGGCCGCGGCGGAGACGGTGGCGGTGCAGGTGCAGGCGGCCCAGGCGGCGGTGCGGCTTTCCGAGGCGAAGCTGAAGCAGGCCCAGGCGGCGCTGAAGCTGGCGGAGCTGGCCGTGTCCTATACGCAGGTGCGCGCGCCGGTGGCGGGCGTGGTGAGCCGCCGCACGGTGGAGGTGGGCCAGGTGGTGGACCCCGCGCGCCCGCTGATGGCGCTGGTGCCGCAGGACGACCTCTGGGTGGTGGCCAACTTCAAGGAGGACCAGGTCGGGGAGATGAAGCCCGGCCAGGAAGTGGAGCTCACGGTGGACGCCTTCGGCGGCCGCGAGTTCAGGGGCCACGTGGACAGCCTGGCCGGCGCCAGCGGCGCGCGCTTCGCGCTGCTGCCCCCGGACAACGCCTCCGGCAACTTCGTGAAGGTGGTGCAGCGCATCCCCGTGCTCATCCGCTTCGATGGTGAGCTGAAGGATGCGGGCCTGCGTCCGGGCATGAGCGCCGAAGTCACCGTGAATACGAAGGGCCGCTAGTCATGCAGGGCGACACCATCACCGGCTCCAAGGCCGGTATCACCATCGCCGCCATGGCCGCGGCGCTGATGTCCGTGCTGGACATCTCCATCGTGAACGTGGCGCTCAGCGACATCCGCGCCAGCTTCGGCACGCCGCTGGACCAGATTGCGTGGGTGTCCACCGGCTACATGATGGCGAACGTGGTGGTCATCCCGATGACGGGCTGGCTGCAGCGGCGCTTCGGCTACCGGCGCTACTTCACCGCCTCCATCCTGATGTTCACCGCGGCCAGCGTCCTGTGCGGCCTGTCGTGGAACCTGCCGTCGCTCGTGGTCTTCCGCATCCTCCAGGGCATCGGCGGCGGCGCCATCATCCCCACCTCGCAGGCCATCCTCTTCGCCCGCTACCCGCGCCAGGAGCACGGCATGGCGGGCGCGCTCTTCGGCCTGGGCGCGGTGACGGGGCCGCTGCTCGGGCCCACGGTGGGCGGCATGCTCATCGAGGCGGCGAGCTGGCACTGGATATTCCTCATCAACCTGCCGGTGGGCCTGTTCGCGGCCTGGATGGCGTGGCGCCACATCGAGCAGCCGGCCTTCGAGCCCACCCAGGACAAGGTGGACCGGTATGGCATCGGCCTCCTGGCGGTGGGCATGGCCTCGCTCCAGTTCGTGCTGGAGGAGGGCAACCGCGAGGACTGGTTCGACAGCGCCAAGATCACGCTGCTCGCGGTGGTGGCGGGGGTGTCGCTCATCACCTTCATCGTCCACGAACTGGAGACCCCGCAGCCGGTGGTGGACCTGCGCGTGTTCGCCAACCGCTCGTACACGGCGGCCACGGGCATCAACTTCATCGTCGGCACGGCGCTGTTCGCCGGCTCGTTCCTCTTCAGCCTCTACTGCGGCACGGTGATGCGCTACTCGGCGCTCGACATCGGCCTCATCTTCCTCAAGGGAAGCGTCATCCAGTTGCTGCTGATGCCGCTCATCGGCCGCTTCGGCGGGAAGGTGGATGGGCGGATGCTGGTGGGGCTGGGCATCATCGGCATGTGCCTGTCGCTGTGGACCAACGGCCACCTGTCCAGCACCGCGGACGAGGCCACGCTCATCCTGCCCGTGTTCATCCGCGCCTGCTCCCTGGGCATGGTGTTCGTGCCGCTGTCGGTGATGGCGCTCAGTGACTTGCGGCCGGACCAGCGCGGCAACGCGGCGGGCCTCTACAACCTGACGCGTGAATTGGGCGGCTCCATTGGCACGGCGTGGATGAGCAGCGCGCTCAGCCGGACGACCAAGGTGAACTTCACCGCGCTGACGTCGCACGTGGACGCCTACAGCCAGGTGACGCAGGAGCAGGTCGCCGCCATCCGGGGCGCGGTGGGCTCACGCGTGGCGGACCCGCTGGGCGCCGCCTACAGCATCCTCAGCCAGCGCATCAACGGCCAGGCGCTGGTGCGCGCGTTCAACGCCAACTTCACGGTGCTGACCGCCATCTTCGCCCTGTCGCTGGTGCTGGTGTTCATGCTCAAGAAGCCGGCCGCCGGCGTGAAGGTGGAAGGCGCGCACTGACCGCGCCGTCGTCACGTGGGAGCCCCTGACGGGCCCGTCCTCTTCCGGGGGACGGGCCCGTTGCTTTTCGCGGGCTACTGCTGCGGCTGGACGTGCTTGGGGTCCATCCAGAAGACTTCCCAGTGGTGGCCGTCCAGGTCCAGGAAGCTGCGCTGGTACATGAAGCCGTAGTCCTGGGGGTCCTTCGCCTTCGTGGCGCCGGCCTTCAGGGCCTTGTCCGCCAGCGTGTCCACGGCGGCCCGGCTGTCCGCGGAGAGGGCGATGATGGCCCCGACGACCTTGGAGGGGTCCGCGACCTCCTTGTCGGTGAAGGTCTTGAAGAAGTCCCGCACCAGCAGCATCGCGTAGATGTTCTCGCTGATGACCATGCAGGTGCCGCTCTCGTTGGTGAACTGGGGATTGAACGTGTAGCCGAGCTGCTTGAAGAACTCGACGGAGCGGCTGAGGGACTGCACGGGCAGGTTCACGAAGATGCTGGTCGCCATGGCTTCAAGTCTCCTGTGTGGGTTCCAACCCTGCGACGAACGACGTCGCGGGAGATCGACACGGCTTTTTGGCTTCTTTTTCCCGGCCCCGGAAAAAAGAAGGCGGGTCCATCCTCGAAGGATGGACCCGCCGGGTGCGTCAGGGGGGCTGGCCGCTGCTGTCAGCGCCGCGAGCGGGCGGCCGCGTGGGCGTGCTTCCGCCGGCGACCGAGCAGCGCGAAGGCGGCGAGCAGGCCGGCGGCCGCCATGATGGGGACGCCTCCCGTGCCGGTGGCCGAGGCACCGCAGCCCTGGGGCGCCGTGCCGGGTACACGCGAGCCGTCCGCGGGCGAGCCGCTGCCCAGGTCGTCACCGGGAAGCGCGCCCAGGCCGGGCTGCTGGGTGCCGGGGGTGGGCGTCTGCACCACGGGCGCCTCGGGCTCCTCCTCCGCCGGAGTCTCGGGCGCGGGGCTCGGGTCCGGCAGCGTCACCACCGGCGGCGGCTGGGGCGTCGGCGCGGGCGTGGGCTCCGGCGTCGGCGCGGGGGCAGGGGGCATCACGTCCTCCAGCTTGGAGGCCATGGTGAAGCCGTCGTGGTACACGAAGGCCTCCGGGCGGATGGTGTCGTCGCGGTACAGGCCGAGCTTGAGGTAGTTGAACTCGCTGCCGTACTGCGTGGCCGCGAAAGTCTTGGGCACCGCCAGCTTGCCGTTGTGCCACATCTGCACGTAGCCGACCTTCTTGTTGGAGGACCACTTCACCTCCAGGACGAAGTCGTGCCACGTGCCGCGGTCCAGCGGCGCCTGCCACAGCACGGTGCCGGTGGCGCCGCCCACGCGCATGTTCATCTCCTCGCCGTTCACGAAGAACTCGAGCGGCGGGGAGCCGCAGCAGCCTTCCTGGTGCCACTGGGCGAAGACCTGCCACGCGTCGGAGCTGGGGTAGCTCTTCGGGAACTGGGTGCTCCACTTGTAGAACCACGTGGAGCCCGTCTTCTCCTGGCTGATGTAGAGCAGCTCGTTGCGGTTGCCGCTCGCGCCGATGGGGTCATCCCCCTGGCGGACGATGGCCTTCAGCGCATAGCGGCCCTCGCGCACGACGTCCGACACGACCTGGAGCCGGCTGTTGGCGACGGCCTGGGAGCGCGTCCACTGTGAAATGTTTCCCGTTTCGAAGTCGCCCTTCCACGCCACGTCCGCGGAAGCGAGCATGGGCAGCAGGGACAACAGGGCGACATGGCGAAGGAGATGCGGCAAGCGAGGTCCTTTCGTCTCGGGTTGGCGCAATGGGACAGCCGGGCCGGCGTGTCGCTTCCCGCCAACGCCCGTCTGCCAACCCCCACCCGGCCTCGCGCCCGCGCTCTCCTTCGGAGGGCGACCTGCCCTGCGGGCCCCCGCTAGTGCCTTCGTCTCAACGTTGCGGATGCAATGATTACAGAGGGATGCGCGCAGGGAGTCATTCAAGGATTCCGGCGCACATCGTCTCTAGTGAAGGCCGGTCGGTTTGCGGCCTGGCCACGGGGCCCAGCGCGGCCCGTCCGCAGGGGAGGGTGTTTCGCGAGGGCCTCGAAAAGCCCCTGGGAAATACCGGAACCGGACGGGCTCGTGCCCGTGCATACGGGAATTCCGTGGGTTGAGGAACGTCGAGACGCCCCGCGGCATGGGGGGATGCCCGGCGGCGCAGTCGGCGGCAAGGGGATGTTGGTGTAGAACCAGATAGGTGGGCGACTGCTTGGGGGTGGCGCCCGAGGGGGCAGTATGTTGAAGCCGGCGTACGACAAGCTCTTGGTCCTGGCGCTGGCGACGCCCGTGCTCGTATTGACTGTCCTGCTCGCGCGGAGCCCCTCCAAGGGGGACGGCGGAGGCGTCACGCCCCAGTTCTGGGCCGAGCGGCGGGCGGCGGCACGCATCGAGGCCCGGCTCACCCACCCCGAGGCGGACAAGTACCGGCCGCGCGTCTCGTCCGGCGGCTGTCCCGTGCCCCCGGAGCCCATTCCGCTGAAGGAACTGGCGAAGCTGGAGGAGGTGGGTGACTGGGGCGGCATCGCCGCGGCCTATGCCCTCCAGGGCGAGTGGAACCAGGCGGCCTCCTTCCTGGAGCGCATGCCCGCCTCCCCGAACCGGGACAGCGACCTGGCGGCCGTCCACCTGGCGAGGGGGGCACACGAGCAGGCCCTGCGGCTGCTGGACGCGGTGCTCGCCGCCCACCCGAAGCACGCGCAGGCGCTGTGGAACCGCGCGCTGGTGCTCCAGGAGATGGGGCTCACCATGAAGGCGTCGGAGACCTACGAGCAGGTGGCCACGCTCAACGAGCAGGGTTGGGGCCGCGACGCCCATGCCCACGCCCTCGCCCTGCGCGAGGAGACGCTGGAGCGCGCCCGGAAGTGGAAGGGCGCCCGCGATGCCACCCTGGCGCTGATGGAGGACCCCCGGGCCCCGCTGCCGCTCGAGGAGGCCCGCCAGCAGCCGGGCGTGGTGCGGCAGAGCTTCTATGACGTGGTCCGCTCGGCACAGTCGAAGGAGCGCGCGCTGGCGCTGCTCCCGCTCGCGCAGGAGCTGGACCGGCTGCAGGGCGGCTCCACGCTGGGGGACTACGTGCGCAAGGTGGCGACGCGGGACTTCACCCGCCGCGCCCCGCTGGCGAAGGGCTACGCGGAGCTGGTGCGCACCCAGGGCCCGGTTCCGGAGGCGCTGCTGGAGACGCTGCGCGCCTCCAGCGAGGACGACCTCTTCGCGGGGGCGCTGCTGCGCACCCGCGGCAATGCCATGGGGTATGTGGCGGACGCGGTGGAGCGCGGCCGGCGCCAGCAGGACCCCTGGTTCAACTTCTACCTGGAGCGCGAGCAGGCCCGGAAGGAGACGGCGGACGGCGAGTGGTGGAAGGCCGAGCAGCGGCTCTTCAGCGCCCTGCAGCGCTGCCGCGAGGGCGCCTTCTCCGCGGGCTGCGTGGAGCTGGAGCTGCGCCTGGGCATCCTCTACGCCGGGCTGCGGCGCCTCACCGAGGCCGAGCAGCACGCCCGCACCGGGTGGACGTGGGCGCGCCAGCTGCGGGAGTGGGAGCTGGAGCTGACGTCGCTGGAAAACCTGACGCACATCGCGAGAGACCGCGGCGACTTCTCGAGCGCCCGGGCCTACGTGGAGGAGTGGTCCGCGCGAGGTGGGCGCAAGGGCGCCAGCCTCACCTGCTACTGGCCGCAAATCCATCTGGCGCACATCCACTACCTGGACATGCGGCCGGAAGATGCGCGCCGCGCGCTGGAGGCCGCCACCGCGTGTCCCTCCGCGCCGCTGGACGTGGTGTTCGGCGCCACCTTCGCGGAGATGGCCCGCGCCCGCCCCGCGCCGGGAGACGCGGAGCAGCTTCGCCAGGTGCTCGCCGCCACCCGCGTCTCCAACCCGACGCCCGGCGACGCCGTCTACGCGCACTACATCGAGGGACGCTTCGCCCTGGACCGTGAGCATGCCCAGGGCCAGGCCCTGCTCGAGCGCGTCATCAGCGACGCGCAGAAGCTCCCGCGCGCGGACACGATGGCGCGCGAGTCGTGGACGCTGAGCTACTCGTCGCTCGTCACCGACGCGGGGCGCACGGGCGACTACCCCCGGGTGCTGGAGTTGATGGCCGCGCAGCTCGGCACGTCGGTGCCCGAGCGGTGCGCGCTGGCGGCGGCGGTGCACCACGAGCGCGCGGTGGTGGTGGCCCGCGGCCCCCAGGGCCAGGTGGAGGGGGCATACGAGGGGAACCGCCAGGAGCCCTTCTCGCGCAGCCCGACGTCGAAGCTCGTCCCGGAGAAGCTGCGGCAGGTGCTGCGGGGCTGCGAGCGGGTGGACGTGCTGGCCTGGGCGCCCGTCTTCGGCCGCACGGACCTGCTGCCGCCGGACATGGCCTGGAGCTTCCGCATGGGGAAGACGGCCCAGCCGCGCACCGCGTCCAGCGGGCGCCGGCTCGTCGTCTCCAGCGTGGAGGCCCCTTCGTTGCTGCAACTGCCCCGGCTGCCCTCGTGGACGCCTTCCCCGGAGCCGGAGCCCACGCCGCCGGAATTGCTGTCGGGCTCCGAGGCGACGCCCTCGCGCGTGCTGTCGAGCATGGCGGACGCCACCGAAATCGAGATTCACGCGCACGGCATCAGCGACCCCGCCCTGTCGGACGCGTCGCTGGTGGTGCTGTCGCCGGAGGGCAACGGGCGCTACGCGCTCACCGCGGACATCGTCCGGCAGCAGAAGCTGGCGGGCGCGCCGCTCGTCTTCCTCGCCGCGTGCAGCGCGGGGCGGCTGGCCTCCTCCTCGACCCACGAGCCCTTCAGCCTGCCGGCCGCCTTCATCGACGCGGGCGCGCGGGCGGTGCTCGCCTCCACCGTGGACATCCCGGACGCCGCGGGCCGGTTCTTCGACGGGGTGCGCCAGCGCATCCGCGCCGGCTCCACGCCCGCCGTGGCCCTGCGCGACGAGCGGCAGAAGTGGCTGGCCCGCGACTCGCGCAACGCCTGGACGCAGTTCGTGCTGCTGGTGGAGACGTCGCAGTAGCCCGCCGCGAAGGCTCAGCGGGGCGTGGGCAGGAAGGTGTTCCCCTTGGGCACCCGGAAGTGGTGGAACGTCACCGAGGCGCTCACGTCCAGCGCGCGCACCCAGTGCCACCAGCCCACGGGGATGAAGACCAGGTCCCCCGGCTCCAGCACCGCCTCCACCACGTTCGCCTCCGCGTAGAGGGGGTGGCGCGCCGGGTCCGGGCGCTCCGCGTCCACCTCGCTGAAGGTGCCGAAGCGCGGGTACATGAGGTGGCGCTGGAAGGAGGGGATGAGCTTCACGTGCTTGCGCCCCATCACCTGCGCCAGCAGCACGTTCATGTTGTCGTGGTGCAGCGGGGTGACGGTGCCCGCCGGGCCCAATAGCAGCGTCATCATGTCCGGGCCCGAGTCCGCGTCGATGATGCCCCGGGGCGCTCGCACGTCCTCGCGCAGGGCACCGAAGCCCTCCCGCGCCCAGTTCTCGTTGCGCGGCACCATGTAGTAGTCGTTCGTCTCGCCCCCCGTTTCAATCATTCGCAGGTAGTCCCGGAAGCGCATGGTGGAGCGGTGCTTCTCGTACTCGGGTGAATGGTCCGGGTTGGCGTTGCGCCCCGTCATCACCTCCACCTCCACGTCCCCCGCGCGCTCGGCCAGGTAGGCCAGCGTCCAGCGCCGCAGGGCGGGCCAGTCCTCCATGAAGCCGCGCAGCACCACCGGACGGTGCCCGAAGTAGTAGCGCGTGAAGAACTCCTCCGGGCTCAGCCCCTCGCGCCGCTCCAGCGTCTGGTGCCCGCCCGCCTGCCGGTGCAGCGAGCTGTAGGTGTCCATGACGGACTCCAGCCAGCCATACCGGCGTCCCACGCGCAGCGCCGCCTGGTAGTAGGGGTGCGCCAGGACGGAGGCCACCTCCTCGCGCGCCACGTCCTCCGCCACGCCCGAGCCTGTCAGGGCCCGCACCGCCTCGTCGTGACTCACCCCCAGCGCCAGGTTCTCCACCAGCCACGATTGCCACTCGGGTGTCAGCCGCGAATTTTCCCTGCTCATTTGGAACTCCCTGGATTCCTGGAGTCAGTCCGACCCGGGGCTACTCACGAAATCGCAATCGGCATGTTAAGGAATGCGACCGTTTGCGTTTTACATACATCCGCAACTTGTCCGTGCTGCCTGTCGCCAGCACGAGGAGCGAGCGCCATGACGCCCGGTGCCAATGAAACGAAGAAGAGCCCTTCCCTTGCGGCGATTGCTGGGGAGCCCAACGTGAAGAACACCTACGTGGACTGCGCCACCAACGCGGACGTCCAGCGCCCGCGCCAGCCGCTGCCCCCGCCGGCCACGCCTCCCCTGGCGGACGCCAGCGGCGACGCGGCCCAGAACGGCTGATCCTCCTGCCCGGAAAGGGTTTTTCACCCTCCCGGGCATTTTACTGTCTGGCGGCAGCTTTTTTTCTTCTCAAGGATTGGGCCGCCGCGCGTCTTTGGTGGGAAACCACCAGCTGCGCAAGCGTGGGGCATCATGGCAAACCTCTTCAACCGGGAGCGGCGGCGCTTCGAAGCGTTCATCCGCCAGCATCGTCCGGGCCTTCTGGGCCTGGCACGCCGGTTGTGCGCACGCTCGAGCCTGGAGCCGGAAGATCTGGTCCAGGAGACGTTCGAGCGAGCGATGCCTGAGTTCGAGCACCTGAAGGACAGGACGGACTCGGCGGCGGCGGCCTGGCTCTGCACCACCATGACGAATCGCTTCCTGGACTACTGCCGCCGACAGCGGACGGAGACCCGGGGGCTGCCTCACCTGGCGCTGGTTCAGGACGCGGCGTTGTCGCCGGATGACTCCCAGGAGAACTGGGAGCTGGTGAACACCGACGAGTTCCAGAAGGCCATCGAGCGACTGAAGCCGCACCTGCGTGACGCCTACCGGCTCCACGCGGAGGGCAAGCGCTACACGGCCATCGCCGAGCATTTCAACGTTCCCGTAGGCACGGTGGGCAGCTGGCTCACCCTGGCGCGCAGGGACCTGAAGGAACTGCTGCTGCCCCAGGTGGCGGTAGCCCGGGAGCAGGGGGCAACGAGCTCATGAACACGCCATGCACCAAGCTGCACCTCTTCGTGGACGGGGAGCTGTCCGCCACCGAGGCGGACGCCTTTCGTCAGCACCTGACGCGCTGTGAGGAGTGCGAGGTCGGCCTCAGGGATTTGCTCCAGCTGGAGCTCCTGGCGTCGCGGGCCCTGGCGGGCACCGGGGCCGAGCAGGCCGGGAGTGGGAAGGTGACGCCGCTGCGCCCGTGGCTGCACCGTGCCTACCGGGCGGCGGTGCCGGTGGCGCTGGCGGCGGGCCTGGCGGCGGTGGGCGTCTACCAGATGCAGGCGGAGCCCCGGATGCCGTCCGAGGTCTTCCTGGCCAGCGCGGACACGCGGACGCTGGCGGCGCGGCTGAGCCATCCGAACGCGGACCACTTCCGCCGCTTCGAGCCCATGCGCGGCACGAGCACCTCCTCGGAGGCGCTGCCGCTGCGGCCGCTGGCGGAGCTGGAGGAGCGGCAGGACTTCCGCGGCATCGCCGCGGCGTACGGGCTGCGCGGGGACTGGCAGCAGGCGGAGGCCTTCCTGGCCCGCGCCCCCGAGTCCGCGGACAAGGACAATGACCGCGCGGTGGTGGCCCTGAGCCGGCAGCGGTACGAGGGCAAGGACAAGGACGACCGCGCGGCGGTGGTCCTGAGCCGGCGGCGGTACGAGGAGGCGCTGGAGTTCCTCAACAGTGCGCTGCGCCAGGAGCCGAAGCACCCGCAGGCGCTGTGGAACCGCGGGCTGGCGCTGCAGGGGCGCGGGCTTTCGAAGCAGGCGGAGGAGTCCTTCCGCGAGGCGGCCGCGGTGCCGGGGCAGGACGCGGGATGGGTGGAAGAGGCGCTGACCCGGGCGAACGAGCTGAAGACCCTGCGGGAGACCGAGGACGCGCGGTGGCGCAAGGAGGTGAAGGAGTCGTGGCAGCAGCTGGCCGCGGGCACGGCGGACGTGAAGCAGCTGGCGCAGAAGCAGCCGGCGGCGGCTCGCGCGGCGCTCTACGAGTCCGTGCGCACGGCCACCACGCCGGACCAGGTGGCGGCGCTGCGGCCGCTGGCCGTCGAGCTGGACGGCGTGGGCGGCGGCGCCGTGCTGCAGGACTACGTCCGGGACATGATGGCACGTGACTTCAGCGCGCGCGCTCCGTTGGCCCGCGAGTACGCGAAGCTGGTGTCCGAGGGACAGCCGCCGCCGGGCATGCTGGAGGCGCTGCGCCGCTCGAAGGAGTGGGACCTCTACTTCGGCGCGCTGGTGTACACGGGCGAGGCACAGAAGGACGCCGAGGCGCTCGAGGCGCTCCAGCGGTTCGCTCGCGACTCCAGGGACCCGTGGCTGAGCCTGGTGGTGGAGCGCGAGCTCGCGCGGAGCGAGGGCCTGACGGGCCGCAAGGTCGCCGCCGAGCAGCAGTTGCTGGCCACGCTGCGCAGCTGCGAGGCGTACGAAAGGCTCAATCTCTTCCACTGCGCCGAAATCAACTGACGCGCGGCCTCCGGTGACGGAGGCAGGTGGACTTCGGAGAGGCTGGCCTGCACAGGGCCGGCCTCTTCGCTTTTGGGGACCCGCGCGTGTCGTCCACCGGGCGAAGGCGCCCCGGAAGGCGAGGCCGGCGCGGGGGGGCACGTGGCAGGCTCCTGGGTGAGGTCCTTCCCCAGGAGTGACTCATGCCCCCATCCGCCCCGCGCAACCCGCGCGACTACGAGGCCACCCGCCGTGACTTCCGGTGGGAGCGGCCCGAGCACTTCAACTTCGCGGCGGACGTGGTGGACCGGCACGCGCGCGAGCGGCCAGACGCACTCGCGCTGCTGTGGTCCAACGAGGCGGGGCGGGAGCAGCGCTTCACGTGGGAGGACGTGCGGCGGCACTCGCTGCACGCCGCGCGCTTCCTCACGGGCCTGGGGCTGCACAAGGGCGACAGGGCCTTCATCATCATGCCGCGCGTGCCGGAGTGGTGGTTCCTGGTGCTGGGCTGCATCCGCGCCGGCATCGTCTTCATGCCCGGCACGCCCATGCTCACCGTCAAGGACATCCGCTACCGGCTGGTGGCCGCGGACGCCAACGCCGTCATCGCCGACGTGAGCTGCCTGGACCGCTTCGAGGGGCTCGCCGGCACGGGCCGGGTGGAGACCTGGGTGGCGGTGGGGGAGGGCGCGCCGTCACCGTGGGTGCGCTACACGCCGGGGGCGGCGGGTACGGGCGCGCACGGAGAGGGCTTCGCGCCCACGCGCGCGGACGACCCGATGCTCATCTACTTCACGTCCGGCACCACCGGCATGCCGAAGATGGTGCTGCACACGCACGCCAGCTACGGGCTGGGGCACGTGATTACCGGGCGGTACTGGCTGGACCTCACGCCGGACGACAGGCACCTGACGCTGAGCGACACCGGCTGGGCGAAGTGCGCGTGGGGCAAGCTCTTCGGGCCGTGGAGCCAGGGCGCGTGCAACGTCGTCTACGACTTCCGCGGCCGCTTCGAGCCCGCGAAGCTGCTCAAGGTGCTGGAGTCGCAGAAGGTGACGACCTTCTGCGCGCCGCCCACCGCGTGGCGGGCGCTGGTGCTGCAGGACTTGAAGGGCTTCGATTTGTCCTCGCTGCGGCACACGGTGAGCGCGGGCGAGCCGCTCAACCCCGAGGTCATCGACACGTGGAAGGAGGCCACGGGCCTGCACATCCGCGAGGGCTACGGGCAGACGGAGACGGTGGTGGTGGTGGGCATGTTCCCCTCGGTGGAGCCGCGCGTGGGCTCCATGGGCAAGCCGTCGCCGGGCTTCACGGTGGGCGTCATCGACGACGCGGGCCGCGAGGTGGCGGACGGGCAGGAGGGCGACATCGCCGTGCGCGTGGCGCCGGAGCGGCCGGTGGGCCTGTTCCACGGCTACCTCAACGACGAGGGTGCCAACGCGGCCTGCCGCCGGGGCGACTGGTACGTGACGGGAGACCGGGCGGTGCGGGACGCGGACGGCTACTTCTGGTTCGTGGGCCGCGCCGACGACGTCATCAAGACGTCCGGCTACCGCGTGGGCCCCTTCGAGGTGGAGTCCGCGCTGCTGGAGCACGCCGCGGTGGCGGAGTCCGCCGTCATCGGCGTGCCGGACGACAAGATTGGCCAGCGCATCAAGGCCTACGTGGTGCTGGCGCCCGGGCACTCCGCGTCCCAGGAGCTGGCGAAGGAGCTCCAGGAGCACGTGAAGCACACCACGGCGCCGTACAAGTACCCGCGCGACATCGAGTTCGTCACCGAGCTGCCCAAGACGGTGAGTGGGAAGATTCGCCGCGCGGAGCTGCGGTCCACTCCGCCGAAGTCGGGGTGACAGCGCACCGGGGCGCGTGCCGGGGGGGCAGGGCCCCTTCGCTAGGAGCTCCGCGCCCCAGACGCCTTCGAGGGGACCTGGTCCAGCTCTTCGAAGACGAAGTTGGTGACGCGCGGCTGGATGCCCTTCAGTTCCTGGAGCACCCGGTCGCTCATGACATACGCGTACGAATCTTCGCGCACCCGGAAGAGGTCCGGCGCGTCCTGGAGCTTCGCCGGGTCGAGCACGAAGTTGCGGACGCGGACCACCTTGTCCTGGTTGTACACGATGTCCGAGGCCTCCTGGTTCAGGCAGTCCACCGTGCCCAGCGGGTTGAGGATGAAGTGGTCCGGGGAGGCGACGCGCTTCTTGTGGTTGTAGATGGCCACGGGGAGGTACTCCACGGGCCCCCGGTTCACCCGCGCGAAGGCGTCCTTGACGCGCTTGCTGGTCACCAGCATGCCGCAGGTGTTGCCGACCAGGTCGGGGACCTGGATGCCCTTGTACCGGTCGGCCATGTAGATGCGTGCGTCCGCCGGGTAGTCCGCCCCTACTTCCTTGCCGTGCCCCAGCTTGTAGCTCTTGATGCCGAGTCCCTCGGGGGGAGCATCGAGGAAGCAGAAGGCCGGGTCTTCATCGGTGTCCAGGTAGATGAGGTAGTAGAGCATCCGTACGCGTTTCCGTGTGGCGGGTTAGAGCCGGCCAATCTTCTTGAGGACCTGGGTCGCCTTCTTGTCCAGGGAGGGACCGGTGCCACCTGGCTTGCCCCAGTTCAAGTGCATCTGCAGGAGCAGCTCCGACAGGTCTTCCAGCTTCGACTTGTCGAGGTCCACGTCCGGGATTTCGTGCTCCTCGCCCGGCTTGGGCTTCGCGCCGTCGCAGATGCTCTTGTAGTCGTCGATGATCTTGTTCAACCCCATTTCGACCTCCTTGACCATCGCGCTGTAGATGGGGTGGTCCGTGCAGCTGGCCGCCAGGGAGGGCGCGTCATCATCCTTGAGCTGGATGTGTCGCGGCAGGTTGAGCAGGGCCGCGACCTCCCGGTCCTGGGGAATCATCAACATGTTGCGCTTGTGATTGACGTTGTATTTGGCCTTGAGCAGGGCCTTCTGCATGATGTTGCTGACCTTGTACTCCTGCTCCAAAATCTTCTTCTCCAACGTCCCCTTGGGGATGAGGTGGTGGGCGTTGTTCCAGTAGGGCCAGGTGTCCTGGGTGAAGTTGTAGCCGGCGGGGATTCGCACCTTCGACTTGTCGAAGGTCCTGCGCCGGACGGACTTCAACGGACCGCGGACGTCCCAGTCACCCGGCTCCGGGATGGCGAGGTGGGCGCAGTAGCGGTCGGGCGTCATGCCGCCCTTCTTGGCCTGGTAGGCCGAGGTCTCGATGCGGCGCTCGGGCAGATTGTCGTTGTAGCTGTGCAGCCGGGACTTGATGTCGCCGTTCGAGTCCGCCTGCTCGTGGCCCTGATACCGGTAGTTGCAGGAGACCTTGTTCTTGAAGTCCTTGAAGTCCGCTGAGTGCCCCGTGAGACAGGCGCCTCCTTCCGTCGTGTTCTTCTGGATGTCATGGAGCGTGTCGAGCTTCGCGTCTCCAAAATGACCAGAGTCCTTGCTCTTCGACATGAAGTGGCCTCGGGGCTGCGTGTGTCCGAGCCACGAGTGTTCCGGAACGACGAGAGAGCGTCAAGCAAGCGGGCCTCGTGGAGAAGACAGGTGACGGCCCCAGGGAGTACGCTGTGGGGCCGCGGGCCGCCGGCTCGGGAAAACGCCAACAGGCGAGCTGTGAAACATGAAGCCGAACTTCCTGCCCATCGCCATCAAGAACTCGGGTGTCGCCCTCGAGGAGGTGCTCCCGCACGTCATCAAGGCGGCGCCCGAGCTTCGCTACTATCAGCACGTCTGCATGCTCTACCGCCGGCTCGCTGTCGGCTCGTTGTTGGCGACGAGCGACCCGCGTCCCTTCTTCACGTACCTCTTCAAGAGCTCCCGGGCCTTCGTGCACTTCCTCCGCACCGCGCCCGAGAAGGAGAAGCTCACGTCGAAGGCCGAGGCCTTCTTCGACGCCGTCGCCTGCGGGGATGACGAAGCGACGCGGGAGATGGCCTCCCTCTGCCCACCGGCGCCGGATACCACGCGGGAGTACGAGGAGGACTTCTTCGCCGTGTGGCTGCCGATGGCCTATTTCTTCGGGAACGTCCCCCGCCAGTCCCTGCAGCCGCAGCTGGAGCGCTTCGCGAAGCTGGCGGAGGAGAACCCCGACCCACGCCTCGACATCTGCCGTGGCCTCCTGGACGCCGATCAGCGCTTGTTCGACCAGGGACTGGAAGGCCTCATCGAACAGAAGGTCAAGGCCTATGAGAAGGCTCGGCGATTCGAGGAGCTGAACGCCGATGAGGCGGCGACCACGGCGCATGTGTCCACGGAGGTGCTGGCGCTGCTGGAGCTGGCCCGGCGGGCCCGGCTGTCCGTGGCGCCGGAGCATCCCCTCGCGCCCGGCATCGCCCGGAAGTTCCACCTCCGTCAGCTCCCGGCACCGCAGAGCTGGCAGGTCCCCGAGTCGTTCCGTTCCCTGCCGAAGCCGAGGCGCTGATGTCATCCGCGAGTGGTCTGGTCATCAGCGGTCTGGGAATGGTGTCCAACCTGGGGTTCGACGTGGTGACCACCAGCGCGGCGCAGCGGGCGGGACTGATTGGGCGTCATCCCCTGACTGGCTACACGTCATTCGACCAGGGCGAGCTTGAGGCTCCCGTGCCCGGGGCCCCCATCAAGGGCTTCAGCGAAGGGTTCATCCAGTCCGGTGCCTGGGTCCGTCTGGCGTCCACGGCCTTGGAGGACCTCGTCCGTTATGGGAGGCTGCCGGGGAGCGAGGACTCCCGCTTCTGGGCGGGCACGGGCGTCGCCTGGGTGCTTCCTGAGGTCTCGTTCGAGCGATTCCTCTGGCCCGAGCCGGAGGTCCCCTCGCTGTTGTCGAAGTACTGCGCGGAGCTGCTGGCGGACCTGTCAGGGCTGCCCCTGCGGATGATTCCCAACGGATTCATCACCAGCGGCGCCGCGGGGGCCGCCATCGCGATGAGTCACATCCAGGAGCTCTTCCGCGAGAGCCGCCTGGAGCGCGTGCTCCTGCTGGGGGCTGATTCGTGGCTGGACCACCTCAGCATGAGCCAGCTCATCCAGCAGGGGCGGTTGAAGACCGCCGAGCGTCCCGTGGGCTTGTGTCCGGGAGAGGCCGCCGCGGGCGTGCTGGTGGAGAAGGCCTGGCCCGCGCAGCAGCGAGAGGCCCGGGCTGAAGCCCGAATCCTCGCCGCGGTGCGAGGGCCCGCGCCCGAGCCCCTGGAGGTGGACGATGAAGACGCTCCCCCGCGCTCCCGGAGTCACCTCGCGCCCGGGTGGGGACGCAACCTGGCCACCGCGGTGAAGACGGCCCTGGGGGCGGCGGGGCTGCGTGAGCCCTTCCGGGGAGAGCTGCTCCTGGACCTCAATGGCGAGGAGTGGAAGGCACGGGTCTGGGGTCATGCCCAGCAGTTGCTGCACGAGCACGTCGACTTCAGCGCGTCACGGGCCGTGTTTCCCGCCGTGTCGTTCGGCGACATCGGCGCGGCCAGTGGGGTGGCCGCGCTTTGTCTCGCGACCCGCTCCTTCACGCGGGGCTACGCCTCTTCGAACCGGGCCCTCATCTGCTCCATCTCCGACAACGGAGAAACCGGCGCGCTCGTGGCCGAGGGCTTCCCGCACCCCCGGCCTCGCATGCCCTGGTGAGCACCGCGCGCTATTTGTTCCACTCCGTGTGGACGAAGCCGGCCTCGGGCCTGTCGCGGCGCTGGTACGTGTGCGCGCCGAAGGCGTCGCGCTGCGCCTGCGTGAGGTTCTGAGGCAGTTCCGGGCTGCGGTAGCTGTCCATGTACGCCAGCGACGCGCTGAACACCGGCACGGGGATGCCCGCCTTCGCGGCCACGCCCACCAGCCTGCGCCACGCGGGAGCCATCTTCTCCAGCACCGGCGCGAAGGCGTCCGACACCATGAGATTCGGCAGGGCCGGCTGCTTCTCGAAGGACTCGCGCAGCGGCGTCAGCAGCTTCGCGCGGATGATGCAGCCGCCCCGCCAGATGCGCGCCATCTCCGCCAGGGAGATGTTCCACTTGTACTCGGTGGACGCCGCCTGGATGAGCCGCATGCCCTGCGCGTACGTCACCACCCGCGCCGCGTAGAGCGCGTCATGTGCCCAGGATGCGAGCTGCGCCTTCTCCTCCGCCGACAGCGCCTCGGTGGGGCCCTTCAGCTTCGCGCTCGCCGCCACGCGCTCGTCCTTCATGACGGACAGGTTGCGCGCGTCCAGCGCCGAGGCGATGGAGGGCACCGGGACGCCCAGGTCCAACGCCACCTGCACCGTCCACTTGCCCGTGCCCTTCTGGCCCGCCTTGTCCAGCACCAGGTCCACCAGCGGCCTGCCCGTCTCCGCGTCCTTCTTGCGCAGCACCTGGATGCTGGTCTCCAGCAGGAAGGACTCGGCGATGCCCTGGTTCCACTTGGAGAACAGGTCCGCCACCGCCTCCGCGCTCAGGCCGAGGCCCCGGCGCAGCACGTCGTACGTCTCCGCCAGCAGCTGCATGTCCGCGTATTCGATGCCGTTGTGCACCATCTTCACGAAGTGGCCGGCGCCGTCCGGCCCCACGTGGGTGACGCACAGGCCGGACTCCGCGCGCGCGGCGATGGCCTCCAGCACGGGGCGCACCAGCGCGTACGCCTCCGGCGGGCCACCCGGCATGATGGACGGGCCGTGGCGCGCGCCCTCCTCACCGCCCGACACGCCGATGCCCAGGAAGTGCAGTCCCTTCGTCTTGCACAGCTCCTCGCGGCGGCGCGTGTCGAGGAACCAGGAGTTGCCCGCGTCCATGATGACGTCACCGGGCGACAGCAGCGGGAAGAGCCGCTCCATCATCTGGTCCACCGCCGCGCCCGCCGTCACCATCAGCAGCACCCGGCGCGGGCGCTCCAGGCGCTGGACGAACTCCTCCAGCGACGCGGTGCCCTTCAGCTCCTCGTGGCCGTACTTCTTGTGCATCTCGTCGATGCGCTCGGTGTGGCGGTCCCACGCCGTCACCCGGAAGCCGTGGTCCGCGATGTTGAGGGCGAGGGCCGCCCCCATGACTCCCATGCCCGCCACGCCGAACTGCGCGCCCGCTGTGTCACCCATGGTTCCTCCAGAAGTCCTGTCCCGCCTGCCGCTCACCGTCCGGCGGCGGCCGGGTCCAGCATCCACTGCGTGTTCGTCACCCGTGCCGCCGGCAGGGACACGTCCCCCGCCAGCGCCCGGCGCACCGCTTCCGCCTTGCCCGCGCCCGCCACCAGGTTGAGCACGGCGCGCGCCGAAAGCAGCACCGGCAGCGTCAACGTCATCCGCCACGGCGGCGGCTTGGGGCCCACTATCGCCAGCACCCGCCGCTGCTGCTCCTCCAGCGCCGGGTGGCCGGGGAAGAGGCTGGCCGTGTGCCCGTCCGGCCCCATGCCGAGCAGTACGACATCCAGCACCGGCGGGAGCGTGGCCTCGTACTCTCGCGCGGCGGTGTCGCGGTCCTCGCGCTCACCCTGCATGCGGAACACCTGCGAGGAGGGCAGCCGCAGCGGCTTGAGCAGCGTGTCCTCCACCATGCGGTAGTTGCTGTCCGCGTGGTCCGGCGGCACGAAGCGCTCATCCACGAAGAAGACGTCCACCCGCTCCCAGGGAAGCTTCGCCTCCGCGAGCGCGCGGTACGCGGGGACCGGCGTGCCGCCGCCGGACAGGGCGAGGCTGGCGCGCGGGCGCGTGGCGAGCGCGTCCCGGAGCGAGCGCGCCATCCACGCGGCGGCCTCCTGCGCGAGCGACTCGGAGGGGACGATGTGCGGTGGGGCGAAGCTCATAGCGGTGTCCACCTGCGGCCGCTGCGGGCCAGCAGGGCGGCGGCGGCGTCCGGGCCGGACGTGCCGGGCGCGTACGGATGTATCTCGCCGCCCTCGCCGGACTCCAGCGCCTGGAGGATGGGCGTCACGTAGCTCCACGCCTGCTCCACGCTGTCCTGCCGCGCGAAGAGGGTGGCGTTGCCGCGCATGCAGTCCAGCAGCAGCCGCTCGTACGCCTCCGGCACCGGCTTGGCGAAGCTCTCCGCGTAGTTGAAGTCCATGGTGACGCCCGCGATGCTCACGTCCTCACCGGGCACCTTGGACTCGAAGGACAGGGCGATGCCTTCCTTCGGCTGGATGCGCAGCGTGAGCACGTTGGGCTGCAGGCGCTGGCACGTGGCACCCTCGCCGGCGAAGAGGCCCACCGGCACCGACTTGAAGTGGATGGACACCTCCGTCAGGCGCCCCTTCAGGTTCTTCCCCGCGCGCAGGAAGAAGGGCACGCCCTGCCAGCGCCACGAGTCCACGTTCATCTTCATGGCCACGTACGTGGGCGTGCGCGAGTCGGGCTTCACGCCCTTCTCCTGGCGGTACCCCTCGTACTGGCCCGCGACCACCGCCTGGGTCACGTCGCGGCCCTCGAGCGGGCGCAGCGCGCGGAACACCTTGTTCTTCTCGTCGCGGATGTCCTCCGCGCCGAAGGACACCGGCGGCTCCATGGCGCACAGCGCGAGCACCTGGAGCAGGTGGTTCTGCACCATGTCCCGGATGACGCCCGTCTCGTCGTAGAAGCCGCCGCGGCCTTCCACGCCAATCTTCTCCGCCGCGGTGATTTCCACGTGGTCGATGTGGTTGCGGTTCCACAGCGGCTCGAAGATGGCGTTGGCGAAGCGGAAGACGAGGATGTTCTGCACCGTCTCCTTGCCCAGGTAGTGGTCGATGCGGAACACCTGCTTCTCGTCCAGCACCGCGGACAGTTGGCGGTTCAGCTCGCGCGCGCTCTCCAGGTCGTGCCCGAAGGGCTTCTCGATGACCAGCCGCCGCCAGGACTTCTGGTGGGGCTGCTCCTGCCGGGGCAGCAGGCCGGCCTGGGCGAGGCCCTGGAGGATTTGCGGGAAGGTGGAGGCCGGTGTGGCCATGTAATAGAGCTGGTTGCCGTCGGTGCCGTGGCTCCTGGCGACCTGCTCCAGCTTCTCCTTCAGGCGGGCGAAGGAGGACGGGTCGTCGTAGGCGCCGGAGACGACCTCCAGCCGCGGGGCGAAGCGCTTCCAGGTGGCCTCGTCCAGCGGTTGCGTGCGGGAGAACTTCTGGAGGCCCTCCTTCACGTGCTCGCGGAAGGCGTCCCCCTCCAGCTTGGAGCGGCTGTACGCGACGACGGCGAAGTGGTCCGGGAGGAGGTTGGCGCGGGCCAGCTCGAACAGCGCGGGGAACAGCTTGCGCTCGGCCAGGTCCCCCGTGGCGCCGAAGATGACCACCGTGCACGGGTCCGGACGGCCCGCGCGCACCACCGGGTCTCCTTCACGGGGATGGGTCTCGATGTGCAGCCCCTGCGCGTCCATGCCGCTGCCTCCTCGGGGTTCGACTGGGGCGGGCACCTTCGCCGCCTTCGTCGCCGCCGGGCAAGATGAGAGTGCGCGCAGTGACGAGGGCGTGACGTCCGCTCCGACCGGGGAGTGACCTGGACATCAGTCCCCACCCGCGCTTTCCGCCCTCTGCTAACGGGCGGACCGTGCGGGCGCCAGCGGGACGTTCAAATGTCGTCGTTCAGGGCAGGCAGAGCAGCTGGTACCGCAGGGTGTCGCGCTGCTTCACTTCGGACAGCTCCACGCGGCACTGGCGCTCGATGCTGTCGAAGGGGGACAGGCGGTTGAGCACGCGGGCCACCCGGCCCTGCCGCGCCTTGAAGTCGTCCGGCGACACGTAGGCGCGGATGTTCCGGTAGTGGCCTTCGAGCAGCTCGCAGACGCGGCGCGGGTCTCCCCGGGGAAATTCCCCGCGGCCGTGCACCTCGATGTAGAGGATGGGCTTGTCGCGCCGGGACAGCACGTCCTTCATGCCGTTGAGCACGTCCAGCTCGAAGCCCTCCACGTCAATCTTCACGAAGTCCACGCGCGGCACGCCGTGCTTCGCGATGAAGCCGTCCAGGGTGACGACGGGGACGGAGATGCCGGGCGCGCCGTCCTCGGGGACGTGGCCGTTGAGGCCGGGGGCGAACGTCAGCGTGCCTTCCTGGGAGCCCACCGCGGCCTGCACCGCGTGGCAGTTGTCCAGGCCGTTGCGGCGCAGGTTGGCGTCCAGCTCCTCGAAGTTGTCCGGCTCGGGCTCGAAGCTGTGGAGCTGCCCGTCCGGGCCGATGCGGCTGCGCAGGTACAGGGACAGGTAGCCGATGTTGGCGCCCACGTCGAAGGCCACCATGCCCGGCCGCACGTGCGGGGCGATGAGCACCAGGTCCGACAGGAACTTCTCGCCCTGGAGATACAGCAGCAGGTGCGTGGTGCTGCGGTGGGCCCGCAGCGAGACGTCATAGCCGAACAACTGGCGCTCGACCTCCAGCGGCCGCTGCCCGTTGAGCCCCAGCAGCAGGCGCGCGGTGCGCAGCTGGCTGAACGGGAAGAAGCTGTGGGCAATGCGGGCGGCCTGGAGGGCGGGCTTGAGCGGGAGCATGGGGTTCACTCGGGTTCTAGGGCACCGCGCGCCGCCTGAGCAAGAACGGGCGGCCAGCGGTCATCCGCCCGGTTGCAGTGGGAACACGCGGGCGCGCAGCGCCTCCGTCCTCCGGCGCCGGTGTGCGTCGCCCCTGTCGAGCAACGTGGCCAGCGAGTAGTGGCGCAGCGCGGGGACCAGTTTCCCCTCGCGCTCCAGCGCCTTGCCGCGCTCCTCGGCCAGGTCCGCGAGCCGCTCCCGCGTGTCACCGTCCGGCAGCGCGCTCCACGGCTTGTAGGCGAAGACGCAGCGCCAGCGCTTCAGGCCCCGCTCCGCCTCACCTTCCTGGATGTCCTGCTCGAACAGACGGGCGAGCGCCTCACGGTCCGGTGCCAGGGCCGCGTCCTTGCCCCCGGGACAGCGCGGGTCTTCCCTGTCGGTGAGGCCGTTGAGCAGCCAGTGGTCGCTGCCCATGGGGTGGAACTGAGACATGAGCTGCTGGAACCCGCGCAGGTGTCCGCTGGGGCCGTGCGCGTCCAGCAACACGGGAGGTCCCTCCGAGACGAGGTAGTCCTCCAGCGCCGGGTAGTTGCCCGCGTGGTGCGCCAGCGCGTAGTCCGCCAGCCCCGCCACGTCGATGACCTCCGCGTGGCGCAGCACCATCGCCTGCCCGCCCAGGTCCGGGTACCCCACCAGCGGCCGCGCCTGCCCGAGCCTGTCCGCCATCTCCTTCACGTGGCGGAAGCGCTCCGCGATGAAGTCGTACGGAAGCTCCGGCGAGGCCTTGATGCGCGGCGCGCGCAGCACCGACGCCTTCAGGGCCGGCACGCCGAGGAAGAGCGCACCCAGCCCCGCCACGGCCACCACGCCCCGCGCCGGCCACGTCCACCGCGCGCCCCGCTCGCGAAGCCAGGTGGCCCACGCGCGCACGCCGGACAGTCCCGCCGCCACGCCCACGCCCAGCAGCGGCACCAGCGGCGCGAGGAAGCGCCACTCGCGCATCCAGTCGCCGGAGCGCCACGCGAAGTACCCGCCGCTGGCGAGGAAGAGCGCCGCGAGCGCCGCCGTCCTCGCGCGCGCGGCGCCTCCCGCCAGGCCCAGCAGCACGCCCATCACCGCGAGCTGGCAGAGCCGCTCGTGCTCCGCGAAGTAGTTGCGCACGTAGCCGGGCCCGTCGAACTGCCAGAGCTTCTTGGCGTAGTACGTGTTGGGCAGGAGGTCCGCGAAGTACACCCAGCGCACCAGGAGCCACCCGCCCACCAGCAACAGCAGCCACAGCGCGATGCCCAGCGCCTGCCGTCCCGTCCAGCGCCGCTCCAGCGCGCGGTGCACGAGCCAGAGCGCGCCGGCCGCGGCGGTGTAGAGGATGCCTTCCGGACGCGTGAGGCACAGCAGGCCCAGCGCCAGGCCCGTGCTCGCGCCCGTCCCGGTGCGCAGCGCTCGCAGCAGCAGCACTCCGGCCGCGGCGAGGAGGAAGGACTGGAGGCCGGTCTCCATGCCGCTCGAAATCCACGAGGCGTACGTGGCGCTGGAGGCGGCCACCCATGGCGCGGCGGCGTCCTCCAGGCGCGGGGCGCGGCGCTCCGACGCAGGGCCCCACAGCGCGAAGAGGGGCAGCGCCAGCAGGCCGAAGATGATGCCCAGCGTGTGCGCGTACGTGTCCGGCGGCAGGCCCAGCGGGTGGCTCAGCCCCAGCAGCAGCGTCCAGAGCGGATTGGAGAAGCCCTCCACCGGCTGTGAGGCCGGAGTGACGCGCAGGCCTCCGCCGCTGAAGAAGGTGTGGCCGTACGCGATGGAGATGGCCGCGTCGTCCACGATGGGCACGGCCATGTAGCCGCAGAGATAGGCCAGCGCCGCCACCGCCGCCAGGACGAGGCCGGCCGTCAGCCACGTCTCCACGCCGGACGTGGGCCGGGCGGGGAGAGGGCCAGTGGCCGGGGGGGAGGACAGCTCCATGCACGGTGCGTGTATGTCAGGAACCCCGGGGTTTCCAGTCGCGAGTGATGCCGGGCAGGCGTCCTCGGGCGGGGCGGGGAGGCCCTGGAGCGCCGGGGGGGCGGATGATGCTATGCCCTGGGCCCTCGCCATGAAGTACGCCGTCACGCTCTGGTTCTGGCTCGTCTTCGCGCTGACCGCCCCGGTGCTCTTCACGCTGGGGGCGCTGCTGCTGCTCGTCACGTATCCCTTCGACAGGGACCGCCGGCTGCTGCACTCGCTGGTGTGTCGCTGGTGCCATGGGCTGTGGCTGCACCTGTCCCCGGGCTGGCGCACGCGCGTGGAGGGCCGCGAGCTGCTGCCGCGCGGGCCGTGCGTGCTGGTGGTGAATCACCAGTCCGCCGTGGACATCCTGGCCGTCATGGGCCTGCGCTACCCGTACAAGTTCGTGGCCAAGGCGTCGCTGTTCTCCCTGCCACTGGTGGGGTGGATGATGTCGCTGCTGGCCTACGTCCCCATCGTTCGCGGCACCTCCACCGCCCTGCACCAGTTGATGGACCCGTGCCGGAAGTGGCTGCGCCGGGGCATGCCGGTGCTCATCTTCCCGGAGGGCACCTACTCCACCGGAGGCCAGCTGCTGCCCTTCAAGCGCGGCGCGTTCCAGCTGGCGCTGGAGGAGCACGTGCCGGTGGTGCCGGTGGTGGTGGAGGGCACGCCGGAGCTGCTGGACGGCGATGGCCCCTGGATGCACCCGCGCGCCTCCATCCGCGTACGGGTGCTGCCGCCGCTGCCGCCCGAGACGTTCGGCCCCGACCCGGTGGCGCTGGCCTCACGCGTGCGCTCGCTGTACGAGCAGACCCTGTCCGCCACCGGCTGAGCCGGCGGGGCGGTGAATGAAAGGAAGCCCCATGCGCCTGCCCCTCTTCCAGGTGGATGCCTTCACCTCCCGCGTCTTCGGCGGCAACCCCGCCGCGGTGTGCCCGCTGGACGCGTGGCTTCCGGACGCGGACCTGCAGGCCATCGCCCTGGAGAACAACCTCTCCGAGACGGCCTTCTTCGTCCGCGAGTCTGGCGGCCTCCGGCTGCGCTGGTTCACCCCCACGCAGGAGGTGGACCTGTGCGGCCACGCCACCCTCGCGGCGGCGTGGGTGCTCTTCCACCGCCGGGAGGTGGGGCTGGAGCGCGTGGAGTTCGCCTCGCGCTCCGGGCCGCTGGTGGTGACGCAGGAGGCGGATGGGTGGCTGGCCATGGACTTCCCCTCGCGGCCGCCCACGCCGTGCCCGGTGCCCGCCGGGCTGGTGGAGGCGCTGGGCGCGGCGCCGCGTGAGACGTTCGCCTCGAGAGACCTCGTGGCCGTCTTCGACTCGGAGGAGCAGGTGCGCGCGCTTCGTCCGGACCTGGCGCGGCTGGCGACGCTGGACACCTTCGCGGTGGTGCCGACGGCGCCGGGCAGGGACGTGGACTTCGTGTCGCGCTTCTTCGCGCCGCGCGCGGGCGTGCCGGAGGACCCGGTGACGGGCTCCGCGCACTGCTCGCTGGTGCCGTACTGGGCGAAGCGCCTGGGCAAATCAGCGCTCTCCGCCCGGCAGGTGTCCGCGCGCGGGGGTGAGCTGCGCTGCGAGGAGCGAGGCTCTCGCGTGCGCATCGCCGGTCAGGCCGCGCTGTACCTGGAGGGCTTCATCAGTTGGTGAGGCGTTGCGCCGGCAACCGGATTGTAAAAAGCCGACGAAGGTGCAGCACGGCATGGGCGCGGACAAGATGACGGACTGAAGCCGCGCTTCCCGTGCGTTAGCTTCGTCGGTCATGCGTACCCCCCTCATGACATCGCTGTTGTTCCTGCTCTGGTCTTCCCCCTCATGGGCGGCCTCGGTGCCTGCCGGCTTCACGGAGACGGCCTACACGTCCAGCGCGCTGTCACCCGCCACGGGCATGGCGTGGGCGCCGGATGGCTCGGGCCGCCTGTTCATCATCCTCAAGAATGGCGTGGTGCGCACGGTGGCGATGAAGGACGGCGCCCTGGAGACGCAGTCGGGAACGAATACGCCCATCTCGCGCGTGTTCGCGACGGAGCTCAACGTCCACACCAACAGCGAGTGCGGTCTCATCGGCATCGCGTTCGACCCGAACTACGTGGTCAACCGGTACGTCTATTTCTTCGTCACCGTCTCCGCCTCCGAGCAGCGCATCGTCCGCTACACGGATGCCAATGGCGTGGGCACCGCGCGCACGCAGGTCGTCACCGGGCTGCCCACCGTCGGGCAGAATCATGACGGCGGAGGCCTGGGCTTCGGCCCGGACGGGAAGCTGTACTGGTCCATTGGCGACCTGGGTAACGGCACTGGCGTGGATGCCGACCTGACGTCGCTCGCGGCGAAGGTGGGCCGCGCCAACCTGGACGGCACGCCCGTCAACGACAACCCCTTCAACGACGGCGTGGGCCCCAACAACGAGTACATCTGGGCGCGCGGCTTCCGCAATCCCTTCACGCTCACCTTCCAGCCGTCCACCGGGAAGCTGTGGAGCAACACCGTGGGCACGGGCTACGAGCAGGTCTTCGTGGTGGGTAGGAGAAACCACGCCGGCTACAACGACTACGAGAACAACCAGCCCACCACCAACGATTACATCCAACCCGTCATCAAGTACCGCACCAACAGCGTCGACACGCGCAACCTCACCGGGGCCGGGGCGGTGCGCAGCGGGGGCGTCACCACCTTCACCACCACCGGGGCGCACGGCTTCCGCAAGGGCGAGAAGCTCACCCTCGCGGGCGTGGGCAACGCGAGCTTCAACGGCACCTTCTACGTCGCCAGCGCGCCCGCCGAGCCCACCGCCACCACCTTCACCGTGGCACAGCCGGGGCAGCCGGATGCGAGCAGCGGAGGCGGCACCGCGACGACGCAGGCGCTGGGCGGCTCCCTCACCGGCGGCACCTTCTATGACGCCACGCTCTTCCCTCCGGAGTACCGCGGCAACTTCTTCTTCGGCGACTACAACTCCGCGCAGGTGACGCGCGCCACGCTGGCGGCGGACAACTCGGTGGCCACGGTGGACGAGTGGGGCACGGGCTTCTCGGCGAACGTGGACATGGCGGTGGGGCCGGACGGGGCGCTGTACGCGCTCGGGTACACCAACGGCACCGTGCGCCGCATCGTCCCTTCCGCGCCCGGGCAGAAGCTGGTGGTGTCCGGGCTCAACCTGCGCGTGGTGGAGGGCGGGCGCACCGCCTTCACCGTGCGCCTGGCCCAGGCCCCCACCGCGGCCGTCACGGTGCAGGTGACGCGGGCCCTGGGGGGCTCGGAGGACCTGAGCGTCGTCGGTGGCGGCTCGCTCACCTTCTCCCAGACGGACTGGAGCGTTCCCCGCGTGGTGACGCTCGAGGCGGTGGAGGATGTGGACGCCGTGGAGGACGTCGCCACCTTCACGGTGACGGCGGCGGGGCTCGGAGAGGAGGCGGTGGTGGTCACCACCATCGACAACAACGCCCCGAGGCTGGTGCTGTCCTCCTCGCAGGTGTCCGTCCCGGAGAACGGCACCGCCACCTTCGACGTGTCGCTGTCCAAGCAGCCCTCGGGCAACGTCACCGTCAACGTGGCTCCCACGCAGGGCGACGCGGACATCACGGTGCAGGACGGGGCCTCGCTCTCCTTCACGGCCGGGAACTGGAACACGCCGAGGACTGTCACCCTGGCGGCCGCGCCAGACGCGGACGGCCTCGGCGGCGTCGCCACCATCACCGTGGCCGCGCCGGGGCTGGATGCACGCTCGGTGGTGGCCACGGAGGTGGATGACGAGCCGCTGGCCCCCATCATCACCTCCACGCCCATCACCACCGCGGTGGTGGGAAATCCCTACCGCTACGACGTGGAGGCGGAGGCCCGGCCGGCCCCGACGTACTCGCTGGTGGGCACGGTGCCGGCGGGGATGGCTCTCGACGCGGCCACGGGCCTGCTCTCCTGGACGCCCTCGGCGGCGGGCTCGGTGGACGTCGTCGTGCGGGTGAGCAACGGCGAGGTTCCGGACGCGGAGCAGTCCTTCCGCATCACCGTGAAGACGGACGAGGCGCCGCGCGCCGTCCTCACGCGCCCCCAGGAGGGTGAGCGCGTGTCCGGCGGCGCCACGGGCGAGTTCTTCGGTGACTGCGTGGACGACGTGGGCTGCACGCGCGCCGAGTTCTACGTGGACGGCGTGCTGCAATACACGGACACGCGCACGGACAACCACTTCCACTTCGGCGGCGAGCACAACCGCTGGGACACCACCGGGCTGACGCCGGGCGGGCACCTCGTCCGCTTCGTCGTGGTGGACACCGCGGGGATGCAGTCCGAGGTGCAGGTGACGGTGTGCGCCGGTGACGGGAGCTGCGCGCTGTCACAGCCGGACGCGGGGACGGGTGAGCCGCAGGAGCCGGGGGACGACAGCGGCTGCGGCTGCGGCGCGGCCCCGGTGGCGCCGCTCGCGTGGCTGGCCCTGGGCGCGCTGGCGCTGCGGCGGAGGCGGGCGCGCGGGGGGTGAGCCGCCTCGCTCGGACCGACGTTCGGGCGTGAAGCCGCTGGCACGCGGACAGGGTGCCAGCGCGGCCGTCGAAGGTGTCCGGGCGTGAAGGGTACCTACACCCCACGTCCGTTCGGGTGGCAGGACCCGCCAGGGGAGTCGCCTTCGTAACTGCGCGAACTTCCAGGAACTTGCGCGCATGTCAGAGGGAGCGAGTAAGGGAGCAAGCGCCTGCCGCTTGGAGCGGGTGGCTTCCCCAGGGGAGGCTGCCCGCGGCCCTTGCGCCGCGGGGCGAGGGAGGGTGGACGCGGGATGCGCCTGTTGCACACGTCGGACTGGCACCTGGGGCACACGCTGTACGACGTCTCGCGAGAGGCGGAGCACTCGGCCTTCCTCGACTGGCTGCTGGACACGCTGGAGGCGCACGCCGTCGATGCGCTGCTGGTGGCCGGCGACATCTTCGACACCGCCAACCCCGGCGCGGATGCGCAGGCGGCCTGGTACCACTTCGTCGCGCGCGCCCGCAGGCGGTTGCCCCGGCTGGACGTGGTCGTCATCGGAGGCAACCACGACTCGGCCGCGCGGCTGGACGCGCCGGACCCGCTCTTCGCCGCGCTCGGCGTGCGCGTGGTGGGCGGCCTGCCGCGCGCGCGCGGGGAACTTGAGTTGGAGCGACTGCTGGTGCCACTGCACGACGCGAAGGGGCACGTGGGCGCGTGGGTGGCGGCGGTGCCCTACCTGCGGCCCGCGGACCTGCCGCCCGTGCCGGTGGAGGCGGGAGACCGATTGGTGGAGGGCGTGCGCGCGGTGTACGGCGAGGTGCTGTCCGCGGCGCGGCGCAGGCGCCAGTCCGGACAGGCGCTGGTGGCCATGGGCCACTGCTACATGACGGGCACGGAGCTCTCCGCGCTCAGCGAGCGGAAGATTCTGGGTGGCAACCAGCACGCGCTGCCGGTGGACCTGTTCGCGGAGGACGTGGCGTACGCGGCGCTGGGCCACCTGCACAAAGCGCAGCGCGTGGGCGGGCGCGAGGGAGTGCGCTACAGCGGCTCGCCGCTGCCACTGTCCCTGTCGGAGGCGGGCTACCGGCACCAGGTGTTGCTGGTGGAGTTGAAGGGTGACGCGCTGGAGGGCGTGCGGCCGCTGACGGTGCCTCGCACCACGGACATGGTGCGCGTGCCCGCGCGGGAGGCGGTACCGCTGGAGGAGGTGGTGTCGCTGCTGGAGGCACTGCCGGAGCGCGAGGAGGGCTCGCCGGAGTGGACGCGTCCCTACCTGGAGGTCTGCGTGGCGCTGCCCCGGCCTGAGCCGTCGCTGCGGCAGAAGGTGGAGAAGGTCCTGGAGGGCAAGGCGGTGCGACTGGTGAAGCTGACCCCGGCGTACACGGGTATCGGCGGCGCATTGGCCGAAGCGCAGCCGGGCCTGTCCCTGAAGGAGCGCACGCCCGAGGACGTCTTCCGCGCGCGCTACGCGAGGGACTTCCAGGAGCCGCCGTCCCCGGTGCTGCTGGAGGCCTTCCACACGCTGCTGGCCGAGGTGGAGGAGGCGTCATGAAGATTCTCGCCATCCGCGGCTCCAACCTGACGAGCTTCGCGGGCGACTTCGCCCTCGAGTTGGACCGGCCGCCGCTGGACAGGCTGGGCCTGTTCGCGATTACCGGTGCCACGGGGGCCGGGAAGAGCACGCTGCTGGACGCGATGTGCCTGGCGCTGTTCGACCGCACGCCCCGGCTGGGCGGGCGTGGCGGCGCGCCGGTGGGCCGGGCGGATGAAGAGGAGGAGGCGCGGCTGTCGGCGTACGACGTGCGCGGCATGCTGCGGCGCGGGGCGGGCGAAGGCTACGCCGAGGTGGACTTCCAGGGAAAGGACGGGAAGCGCTACCGGGCGCGCTGGTCGGTGTGGCGCGCGCGCAGCCGCGCGGAGGGGCGCTTCCGGCCGCAGGAGATGACGCTGACGGAGGTGGCCAGCGCGCAGCAGTTCGGCCGCACCAAGGGCGAGGTGCTCGCCGCGATTCAGGAGCGGCTGGGGCTGTCGTTCGACCAGTTCCGCCGCTCGGCGCTGCTGGCGCAGGGCGAGTTCGCGGCCTTCCTCAAGGCGGATGCCAGCGAGCGCGCGGAGTTGCTGGAGCGGATGACGGGCACGGAGGTGTACAGCCGGCTGTCCGTCGCCGCGCACGAGAAGAACCGGGCGGAGCAGGAGGAGCTGACGCGGCGGGCGCAGGGACTGGCGGCGATTGCCCTCATGTCCGAGGCGGACCGCGAGGCGGCGCAGGCGCGGCTCGGCGAGGAAGCCGGGGCGCGGACGGCGGCGGAGTCGCAACTGGAGGCGGCGGAGGGGGCGGCGGCCTGGCACTCGGAGCGGGTGGGGCTGCTGGGGGCGGAGCTGTCGGCGGAGACGAAGGCGGCGGAGGCCGCGCAGGCGCTGGAGGAGGCGGCACCCCGGGCGGCACGGCTGGAAGAGGTGCGCGCGGCGGAGTCCTTCCGCGGCACGGTGGCGGCGGCGGAGGGCGCGGAGCGGCGGTGGACGGAGGCGGAGGCCGCGCAGGGGGCTCGGGCCTCGGAGGCCCAGAAGGCGCTAGCGGAGTCGGCGGCCCGGAAGGTCGTGCTGCGGGACGCGGAGCGGGCGAGGACGGGGGCGCAGGACGCGGAGGTGGCGGCGAGGCCCGCGCTGGAGGCGGCGGCGGCGCTGGATGCCCGGCTGGCCGTGGTGGCGCGGGAGGCGGAGGAGGCGCGCGGGCGCGCGGAGACTTCGCGGGGGGCGGCGGGGACGGCGAAGGCGGAATTGGAGTCGGTGCTGGCCCGTGAGGCGGCGGCGCGCACGGAAGGCGAGGGCGCGCGCAGGTGGCTGACGGAGAAGGCGCACTGGGTGGCCCTGGCGGGCGAGTGGCCCCGGTGGCAGCGCGAGCTGGAGCGCTACGAGACGGCGCTGGGCGAGGGGCGGAAGGCGCGCGAGGAGGCCGGGCGGCTGCGCGGTGACGTGGACCGGCTGCGCGGTGACGTGACGCTGCGGCGGGAGGAGAAGGCAGCGGTCGCCGAGGCGGAGGAGATGGCGCAGGCGGCGGCCACACACGCGGAGGCCGCGGAGGGTGGAGAGGCGGGCGCGGCACGGCGTGCGCTGCGCGAGACACTGCTGGCGCGGCAGGACGTGCTGCGGGCGCTGGAGGTGGCGCGGGAGGGGCTGACGTCTGACGGAGCGGAGGAGCGCGCCGCCGAGGGCGAGGCCACGAAGGCGAAGGCGGAGGCGGAGGCCGCGGAGGGGGTGGCTCGGGAGGCGGCGGCGCGGCGTGCGGAGCGCGAGGCCGCGCTGAAGGAGGCGCGGCGGGCCCTGTCGATGGCGCAGGCGACGCAGAGCTATGCGTCCCACCGCACCCTGCTGCGCGAGGGCGAGGCGTGCCCGCTGTGCGGCGCCACCGAGCATCCGTATGCCCGCGAGGTGTCCGCGCTGGACGGGTTGGTGGCGGAGTCCACGGCGCGCGTGGAGACGCTGGAGACGGAGCGGGCCGAGGCCAGTCGCACCGAGATGGAGGCCAGCGCGAAGGGCGCGGCGGCCCGTGCTCGCGCGGGCCAGGCGGAGGCTCGCCGCGAGACGGCCGCGGCCCGGTGCGCGGAGCACCGCGCGGCGTGGGGCGGGGCGCGCGGGAAGTGGCTGCGCTCGGTGGCGGGGGCAGGGCAGGGCGCGGCGCATGACGCGTCCCTGGCTCCCGAGGCGGGTGAGACCACCGAAGCGGGCGCCTGGCTGCGAGCGGCGCGCGCCGAGGTGCAGGAGCGGCTCGCCGCGCTCAAGGCCGAGGAAGAGGCCGCGGAGGGACTCGCCCGCGCGGCACGCGAGGCCCGGGCCGCGCTGGAGACGCAGCGCACGCGGCGCGAGGCGGCGGCGGAGATGCTCCGACGCGCCGAGGAGTCCCTCACCCGGGCGGAGGGCACGCTCAACGAGGTGCTGGCCCGCGTGGAGGCGGCGGAGGCCCTCCGCCGGCAGGTGCTCGCGGACGTGGCGCCCGTCTTCTCCCAGGACGAGGGCTGGGAGGCGAAGCTGGAGGCGGACCCGGCCACCTTCCGGGGCAACTGTGCGAAGCGCGTGGCCCTGTGGAAGACGAAGGAAGAGGCCCGGCTGAAGGCGGAGGCCCGCGAGGCCGAGGAGCAGAAGCACCGCGCTCGCGCCCAGGGACTCGTGGACGTCAGCACCCAGCACGCCGAGGAGCACGCGAAGCTCGCCGCGCTCAAGGAGGAGGAGCGGAGCGAGGTGGCCCGGGCCCGCGCCGCGCTGCTGCACGGACGCTCCACCGAGGACGTGCGCGCGGAGCTGCGCGCCCGGCTGGACGCCGCGGTGGAGTCCTTCGAGCGCGCCCGCGAGGCCGCGGAGGCCGCGAAGCAGGCGGAGCGCGTGGCCACCGCCCGCGCCGAGGACGCCGTGCGCGCGCGCACCGAGGCCGTCGAGGCGAGGGAGTCCGCCCGCGCCGCGCTGGCGGAACAGCTCTCCGCCCGTGGCACCACCCTGGACGCGGTGAAGGCGCTCCTGGCCCACGACGCCGCGTGGTGTGAGGCGGAGGCGCGCGCCCTGTCGGCGCTGCGCGAGACGCTCGCCCAGGCGCGCGCGGTGCTGGCCGAGCGGCGGGAGCGGCGCACGCGGCACGAGGAGTCCGGCCCACCGTCCCTGTCCGAGGCCGAGGCGCTCCCCGCCCGCGAGCGGCTGCGCGCCGACGTGGAGGCCCGCCGCCGCGCCGAGGCCACGCTGCGCGCCCGCCTGGAGTCCGACGACGCGGCCCGGGCACGGCACGGCACGGAGGCCGCGGCCCTGGAGGAGCGCCAGCGCGAGACGGAGGTCTGGAAGGCGCTGGGGGAGCTCATCGGCTCGCATGACGGCAAGCGCTTCAAGGTGTTCGCCCAGAGCCTCACGCTGGACGCGCTGCTGTTGCACGCCAACGCCCACTTGAGGGAGCTGGCGCGGCGCTACCGGCTGATGCGCGTGCCGGGGCACGATTTGGACCTGCAGGTGGTGGACGGGGACATGGGCGACGAGGTGCGCAGCGTGGCCAGCCTCTCCGGCGGAGAGAGCTTCCTCGTGTCGCTGGCGCTCGCGCTGGGGCTCGCCTCGCTGTCGTCCGAGACGACGCAGGTGGAGACCCTCTTCATCGACGAGGGCTTCGGCACGCTGGACCCGGAGACGCTGGAGGTGGCCCTGGCCACGCTGGATGCGCTCCAGGCCACGGGGCGGCAGGTGGGCATCATCTCCCACGTCAGCGGGCTGGCCGAGCGCATCGGCGTCCAGGTGCGCGTGGTGAAGCAGGGCGGAGGCCGCAGCCGGCTGGTGGTGGAGGGAGACCCGGGCATGGTGCCGCCCGCGGTGGGACAGCAGGTGGCGTGAGGCGCGGGGCCTGTCGCCTCAGGCTTCCGTGCCCATCAACCCGCGCACCACGGCGGCCACCGCCAGCGGGGTGGCCACGCGGTCATCGCACAGCGGCGCGAGCGCCCGGGCGAACTGCTCCGCGGACTTGAAGCGCTGCGTGGGGTGGGGTGCCAGCGCGCGGTCCAGCACCAGCGCCAGCGCGTCGGACACCCCCGGCACCAGCTGGCGGATGGGCGTCACCCGGCCTCCGCGGATGGAGGACTCCACCTCGTCACCGGGCCCCGAGGGGAAGGGGGACTCCAGCGACAGCAATTCGTACAGCAGCACCGCCGCCGCCCACAGGTCCACCGCCACGGACACATCGCCCGCAATCAGCTCCGGCGAGCGGTAGTGCTGCTTGCCCAGGCGCCGCGCATCCAGCGCCAGGCCCGCGCGCGAGCGGGCCACGCCGAAGTCCGCCAGCTTCACCTCGCCCGTGCGCGACAGCAGCACGTTGTGCGGGGACACGTCACAGTGCACCACGCCCAGCGGCCGCCCCGTGGTGCTGGTGGCATGGTGCGCATGCGCGAGCGCCTCCAGCACCTGCCGGACGATGTGCACGGAGATGTCGATGGGCAGTTGAATCCGGCGGCGCCGGCACTGGGCCAGCACGCGGCCCAGGTCGGGCCCCTCCACCAGCTCCATCGCCAGGTAGCCGCCATCCGGCAGCTCGCCGTACTCCACGAAGCCGACGATGTGCGGATGATTCAAACACCGCGCCAGCTCCGCCTCGTGGAGGAGCTGCTCGCGGGCCTCGGCGTCGCGCGCGCGCTCGGGGCGCACCCGCTTGATGGCCACCCGCTCTCCGGCCCGGGGCCCCTGCCGCATCCGTGCGAGGAACACCTCCGCCATGCCCCCGCGCCCCAGGCGCGACAGCAGCTCGAAGCGGCCACAGTCTCGCGGCCAGGTCTCCGACGTGCCGTCCATCGTCAGCCCGTGCCGCCGACCAGGCTCGCCAGGTACTCGTCCAGCGTCTGGGAGAAGGTGGCGTCGTCGTTGAGGAACGCGAGCCCCACGCCACCGGTGTACGGGTCATCCACCACGTGCACCACCACCGCGTCGCCCTGCAGCCGGTTCCCGTTGGGCAGCTTCACGTCCACGGTGACGACGCTGTCGGGCTGCGGCCGGTGCGCGGTGCGCACGAAGAGGCCGCCGTTGGAGATGTTGAGCGCGTGCTCGCGCACGAAGTCCAGCTCGGTGCGGAACTCCAGCTCCAGCTTCACCGCGAAGCGCCGCCCGCGCCGCTGCGGGCTGTCCCGGGGCGCGGTGGGCACCCGGTGCGAGGGGGCAATGGCCCGGGGCTGCGGGGCAGAGGGCTCCGGCATGCTCGCGGCGGCTGTCGCGGCGCCGCCCTCTGGCAAACTCGCGGCGGCACGCGCGGGCGGGGCCTCCGGGCCGGGCCGGGGCGCCTGCACGGGCCGGGGCGCGTCCATGGGGTTTGCGGGCGGGACGGACGGTCGCTCGCCGCTCGCGGCCAGCTTGCTCACGTGCTGCTGCAGGGCGCGCGCGGCGGCGGCGCGCTCCTCGCCCGGGTAGGGAGTGCCTCCGCCGAAGGTGGCGGTGCGGAAGGCATCGCGCTCGGCCTTCGGCATGCGCCACAGCTCCACGAAGGTGCCGCGGCTGCGCTTCGCCTCCTCGGCCAGCTTCTCCACCGCGGCGCGCGGGTAGCCGGGCGCCTCCACCTTCAGCTCGAGGCCCGCTTCCTCCGCGCGCAGCGACACCACGAGTTGCAGGGATTGGGCCGTGGACAGCAGCGTGCCCAGCCCCTCCACCCAGGCCGCGACACGCTCCGGCAGGGCCGAGCCATTCCACAATGCCGCAAGACCGAAGACGGGCACGGCCGCGACGATAGCCGAGCCCTCCCACTCCGCGAACCCTGATCCGCTCACAGTTCTGCCACAATCTGCTCATGTGGCTGCATGGGAAGCGACCGGGCGCCGACCCTCTCTTGCCCTAAAGGGAATACACTCTGGCAGGACGCGAATGGGCCTCTAAAATCGATGTCGGCTTCGACCCAGCTCCCCCCTTGGAGTCGAAGCCACTGGAGTCAAAGACGATGCGCACCCCTCTCAGACAACTCGTCACCTGTGTGCTGCTGGCGGCTTCGCTGCTGGCGGCCTGTGGCGATGACACCCAGGATGCGAAGCCCGTCGTGGACGCGGGCCCGGGCTACGAGTTTGACGCCGGTGTCGAGCCCACGGAAGAAGAAGATGCCGGTATCGAGCCGGACCCGGACCCCGACCCGGGCAAGGTGCCCACGGACGCGGGCGACGAGAGCAACCCCACGAAGGACTCGGACTGCGACGGCCTGGCGGACTCCGAGGAGTTCGCCAACGTATACCCCGGTGGACTGAAGACGGACCCGGGCCTGCGCGACACCGACGGCGACGGCCTGCGCGACGGCCTGGAGGTGGGCCGCACCACCACCCTCAACACCGGGTGCGCCTTCCGCGCGGACGCGGACCCGAACACCCGCACCTCGCCGGTGAAGGCGGACACGGACGGTGACGGCCTCGAGGACGGCCTGGAGGACACCAACCGCGACGGCGTGAGGCAGCAGGGCGAGACGGACCCGAACGCGCTCGACTCGGACGGCGACGGACTGAAGGACGGCGACGAGGACGCCAACCACAGCGGCACGGTGAGCCCGGGCGAGACGGACCCGCGCAAGCGGGACACGGACGACGACGGCCTGCCGGACGGCCTCGAGAAGCAGATTGGCACCGACCCGCTCAAGCCGGACACCGACGGCGACTCGTGCAAGGACGGCGATGAGGACAAGAACCACAATGGCGTGAAGGACACCGGTGAGTCGGACCCGAAGGTGTCCGACTGCGCCGCCACCGTGCCGGACGCGGACTTCGACGGCATCCCCGACGCGGTGGAGACGACCACCGGCACCAACAAGGACAGCGCCGACACGGACGGTGACGGCACGCCCGACGGCGTGGAGGACGAGAACCGCAACGGCCGCGTGGACGCGAACGAGACGGACCCGCGCCTGACGGACACCGACTGCGACGGCCTGCAGGACGGCCCCGGCAAGGGCGGCTTCCTGGGCGAGGACCCCAACAACAACGGCCGCGTGGACGCGAACGAGACGGACCCCACCAACCCGGACACGGACGGCGACGGCCTGCGCGACGGCCTGGAGCGCGGCGTGGCGACCGCGGCGGCCCCCCGCACCAACTGCGGCTACTCCGGCGACTCCAACACCACCACCACGACCTCGCCGCTGAACCCCGACGCGGATGGCGACGGCATCCAGGACGGCGCGGAGGACGCCAACCAGAACGGCCAGGTGGACCCGGGCGAGCTGGACCCGCGCGACCCCACTGACGGCGCGGCGGGCACTCCGGCGGGCCAGGTGTGCAAGACGACCAACCTGCGCACCGTCACCTTCAAGGAGGACTCCGGTGGCGACCTGCGGCTGGCGCTGCCCAGCACCTTCAAGGACGCCAACCTCACGAATCTCACGGTGGGTGGCAGCTCGGTGGGCCTCATCGGCTGGGACGACACGAAGCAGGTGACGCTGATTGCGTACAAGCGCGGCCAGGTGGGCACCGCCGCGGACCCCACCGCGGACGAGGCGGGCATCCGCACGGCGTCCTTCAACGCCGCCACGCGCGACTACACGCAGACCTTCAGCACCTGGGACGGCTTCCCGGCGCTGGCCGCGCGCTACTCGCAGGCGGACACCACGGACCTGAAGGCCTTCACCAACACCCTGGCGCGCTCGCTGGTGCCGGGCAGCGCCGGAGCGCTGACGGGGACGGCCGGAATCACGGGCCCGTTCAAGATGCAGGCGCAGTACGTGCACCGCTCCAACCAGAGCGTGGTGGTGGTGCTGGCGATTACGCCGGCGGCCAGCTACACCGAGACGGGCAGCCTCTTCACCCTGGCGGACACGGCGGGCGGCACGGCGCTGGCGCAGTTCGGCGACGCGGACGCGGTGCAGTGCGAGAAGTTCACCGCCAGCCAGGCGGTGGTGGACTTCCTCTTCGTGGTGGACGACAGCGGCTCCATGGCCAGCTCGCAGCAGTCGCTGGCCAACGCCGCCACCGCGGTGGCGCAGAAGCTGGCCAACGCGACGCTCGACTGGCGCCTGTCCATGGTGACGTCGAGCTACAGCATCGCCGGCAAGGCCAACACGGGCGTGCTGCGCGGCTTCACCCGCAACGTCAATCAGTTCCGGGCGTGGCTGACCGAGAACAGCGTGTGCTCCAGCGGCCAGTGCTCCGGCGTCACCATTCCCACGGGTGGCGCGCCCACCACGTGCTCGAGCAACGCCGAGTGCTGGGTCAACCTCAAGGGTGACGGCACGGAGAAGTCGCTGGACGCCGCGCGCAAGGCCATCAACGACCTGAAGGCCGCGGGCGGCACGGCGGACACCCGCATCCGCGACGGTGCCAAGGTGGTGGTCGTCATCCTGACGGACACGCGAGACCAGTCCGGTGACAGCATCAGCACCTTCAATCAGTACTTCCTGGACACGGGCCCGACGGCCGGAACGAGCAACAACCCGGTGGACCAGCAAATCCAGGTGCATGGCATCATCTGCCCGCCGGATGGTGCGCGCTGCCACCAGGACGAGAACAACACCAGCCCGCGGCACCTGGACATCATCCAGGCCACGGGCGGCGTGTACGGGAGCATCCGCGACGCGGCCTCCATCACCACCACCATCAACGCCATCGTCGACAGCGTCATCGCCTCGGTGGGCTACAAGACGCTGAAGCCGCCCATCGGCGCCTCGCTGCGCGTGGCGGTGGCCGAGGTGTCGGACGCGGCGGTCTGCCCGAACGCGGGTGATCTGCCGCGCAGCCGGACCAACGGCTTCGACGTGGACGGCATCAGCCGGGCGGTGTCCTTCTACGGCGCCTGCCGTCCGAAGGCGGCGGGCACCACGCAGGCGGCGGTGTCCTACCGGTACTGGAGCGACCGCACCACCAACCCCAACGGTGTGCCGCCCCCGTGCAAGTCGGACCCGTACTACGACGCCAACGAGGCGGACTCGTGCCGGGGCAAGCTCACGTGCAACCGCACGACGGACCGGTGCGAGTGCCCGGCCGACTGCGGTGGCGGCGGAGCGCCGGGGCAGGTGTGCAACACGGACCCGGCGGTGTGCGCCTTCACCTGCACGGCGGACTGCGGCGGGACGTGCGGCACGTATGAGACGTGCAGCCAGTCCGCCTGCGCCTGCACCTGCGTGCAGGACGCCACCTGCGTGGAGGGCTACGACTTCGACCCGAACCTGTGCACCTGCGCGTGCAACACGGCGGCGCTCAACTGCGACGCGCAGCACCAGCCGGATGCGAACTCGTGCTCGTGCGCGTGCAAGGCGGACTGCGGTGGCTGCGGGCGCCGCGAGGTCTGCAACCCGAGCACCTGTACGTGTGACCCCATCCTCGGCTGAGGTGGCCCGTCACTCCGGGCCCCTCGTCACCTGAGGGGCCCGGTTGGAGCCTGAAGTGAAAGGACGCCCCGTGAGCCCCTCGGCTCGCGGGGCGTCCGCGTTTGGGCGCCCGCGGGCGTCGGCGCGTCGAGGCGCCCGGGTGCGCTACTTCGCGGCCGCCAGCCCGGCGGGGGCCGCCTGCGTGCGCAGGATGGGGTAGACACGCAGCTGGACGTCGCGGGCGGGGTGGCGCTCGTAGAAGAAGCGCAGGCGGGCGCGCGGGTCCTTCGCGAAGGCTGCGTCCTTCAGCTTCGCGTCCCACTCGGCCTTCACCGCCGGGTCCTTCAGCAGCTCACGGGCGAACGGCTCGAGCACGTAGTCCTCGATGTATTCCTTCTGCTCGAAGTGGGAGCTGAAGAAGCCCCACGACAGCAGCGAGTCCGGCGCCGTGGGCTCCAGCAGGTGGGCCACCATCTGGATGCCCGGCTGCGCCACCGGGACGTACAGCGTGCCCACGGGCAGCGCGTGCGTGCCCTTTTCCCAGGCGCCCTTTACGGTGAGCGTCTGGTGGCCCTCCACGGATTGGGCGCCCCACTTCACGTCGGTGGCGCGGAAGGCTTCCGCCTCGGTGGAGGGCACCTCGCGCGTGAGGCGCTGGAAGCGCAGGCCGTGGGCGGTGAGCTTCTGCGCCACCATCGCCGCGTGGGCGGGCGGCACCAGGTAGCCGCCCGAGGGCAGCGACGCGGTGAGGGCCGGGCGGATTTCGTCGAAGTACGGCACGTTCCACACCTGCGGCTTCGTGACGTCGTAGCGAATCCACGTCTGGCCGGACACCTCGGACGGGGCGCGCTCGTACGCGTAGCCCCGGAAGGCGATGGAGTGGTTCTTCTCCGTGTTCTGCCAGGCGAGTACCACCTCGCGCACCTTGCCGGATTCCGCCTCCGTGTCCGCCGCCTTCGCGGCCGCGCGCAGCACCGCGCCGTCCCGGGCCACCAGGCGCAGCAGGCCCGCCACCGCGTCGCGCGTGGCCTTCACGCGCTCCGCGTACGGCTTCCACGAGTGCGTCTCCACCAGCACGCCGAAGCGGTGATGGATGGACCAGTAGACGTGGCTGAAGCGGGGCGGGGCCACGCCGTAGGCGAAGCCGGAGGCCGGGTCATCGTCCTCGCGGAAGGACGGGTAGAACTCCAGGGGCTGGTGGCCCTGGGACTCCATCTCCGTGAAGAGCTCCTGGCGCAGCTTCACGCCGAGCTCGCGCAGGGCCGCCGGGCCGGACTTCTGCGGCTCCAGGCCCACGGACACGTCGGGCTCGAACTGGGCGCCGTCGGTGACGTGCAGGTCCGCGTAGACGAGCGGGTCCCACGCGTGCAGGTACTTCAGGAGCGCCACCATCTCCGGCGCGTCCGCCTTCACGTAGTCGCGGTTGAGGTTGAGGTTCTGCGCGGTGACGCGCCAGCCCATCTCCTCGGGGCCCACCTGGTTGGGGCGGTTGTTCTTCCCGAAGCGCTCGTGCCCGTCCACGTTGAAGACGGGGACGAAGACGGCGGTGACGCCCTTGAGCACGCCGGGCAGCGCGGTGCCGTTGAGCATGTCCCTCAGCAGCCAGAAGCCGGCGTCCTTGCCGTCGATTTCACCCGCGTGGATGCCGCCCTGGAAGAAGACGACGGGGCGGCCCTTCTTCACGGCGGCGGCGGGGGTGAGGGTGCCATCCGCGCTGGCGACGAGCGCGAGCATCGGCCGGCCCTCCGGCGTGGTGCCGAGCGTGTCGCAGCGGGCCTTGCCGGGGAAGGCCTTGGGGAAGGCGCGGCAGAGGGACTCCACCTCGGAGTAGCGGCCGGTGCGCGTCCAGCCGCTCTGCTCGGAGACGGTGGTGAGAGGCGGTGGGGCCTGGGCGAGGGCCAGGGCGACGAGGGTGGGCAGGAGCATGTCCTCCCCACAGCACAGGCCCCGGTGGGTTTCAACCGTTGCGCACGGTGAGGGTGCCCCCCACGGGGAGGACGTGGACGCGCTCGCGCGGCCAGCCGCGGCGGGTCCACTCCGTGTCCAGGCGGCGGGGCGGCTCGTCGAGCGGCTCGTCGGTGAGCTTGAAGGTGCCCCAGTGCATGGCGAGGAAGCGCGTGGCGCCGAGGTCCTCGAAGGCCTGCGCGGCCTCTTCGGGGTTCATGTGCTGGCGGCTCATGAACCAGGCCGGGTCATACGCGCCAATGGGCAGCAGCGCGGCGTCGAGTCCGGGGAAGCGGCGGCCGATTTCCTTGAAGCCGTCGAAGTAGGCGGTGTCGCCGGAGTGGAAGACGCGGGCGCTGGAGCCCTCGATGACGAAGCCGCCCCAGAGCATGTCGTTGACGTCGTTGAGGCCGCGTCGGCTCCAGTGCTGCGAGGGGACGAAGTGCACGTTGACGGGGCCCAGCTTCGTGGACTGCCACCAGTCCAGCTCGGTGACGGGCAGGTTGGAGCCCTTGAAGACGGGCGTGTGCCCGAGCCCGGTGACGATGGGGGCGCCGACCTGCTTCAGCGTGGGCAGGTCCAGGTGGTCGTAGTGGTTGTGCGAGACGAGGCTGGCGGTGATGGGGGGCAGCTTTTCCACGGGGACGCCGGGCGGGACGTTGCGGTGGATGACGACGTTGATGGCGTCGCGGAGCACGGGGTCGACGAGGAGGGAGAGGCCGTCGAGCTGCACGAGCCAGCTCGCGTGACCGAGCCAGGTGAGGCGGGCGCCGTCACCTGGCGCCGGGGGTGTGCGGAGCAGGGCGAGGTCGGGCTCCACTCGGGGGACGGGCGCGCGGTCCGGGGACTTGCGGCGGCGGCCGGTGAGCTTGTCGCCAACGGCCCACTTGAGGACGCGGTCGAAGGACTGGGGACCGCTGCCGTCGAGGTTCTTGAACCGCAAGGCCATGGGACTGTTCCTCCGCTCCGGGGATGGTGCCTGCCCCTGTCATGCTCGGGAGGGGCGCGGCGCGCAAGTTACCAGTCCGGGAGGCAGACCCACGGCCGCGTGGGACGGGCCTTCTTGCAGCGGTAGCCCGCAGCGCAGCTGTTGGGGCCGTTCGGCTCACAGGGAGGCTGGCAGGCCCAGTTGTCGCAAATGAGGCCGGGAGGACAGGAGGTCGGGTCCTTGCGGCAGTACTGCGCGCACCGCATCCACACGGTGGCCGTGTGACTCGTTTCGTGGTCCAGCTCGCACTTCTGCTTTTCAGGACACGGAGTCTGCTGGCAATTGGTGCCGTAGACCCTGGCACATGCCGACGCCCCGTCTTCGTACTGGATGCACTCCTGGCCTTCGGGGCACCCGGACTTCTCGCATGTCGGCAGGCAAAGTGGCTGAAGCTCTGTGTCCGCGCAGAAAGAGTTCTCGGGGCAGGAGGATGGGGCGTCCTTGCTGCAGGGGCGTGCGCAGAAACCATCCTCTCCACCGCAGATAAGGCCGGGCCCGCATGCGTCATCCAGCGCTCTACCAATGGGGACGCACCTCTCGCCCTCCTCGCGGAGACCCTGCGGGACGCACATGCGCACCAAGGGGCCGTTGCCCGAGGTTGTCAGGGTTCGACAGACCTGCTCATCCTGGCATTGCGCATCCGTCATGCACTGGCTGTCGGCGCAGTACTGGGCTCCGGCTCGGGTATCCAGCAGGCACCCAAGGGGGAACTCACACTCGGAACTCAGCGCGCAGTCTCGATGATAGGTCTGCCGTCGGGCGCGTTCCTGTGATGCGAGCATGGGGCTGACCCGTTGCCCATTGACCACCTCATGCTCGGGCATTCCCAGACGGAGCACGCTCCCCATGAGCAGCACCAGGGGCAGCGGCAGGAGCAATCCGACGAAGGCCCCAGCGGTCGCGCGCCAGTTCATTCGGCCTCACCGCACCGGATGCGGCACTCCTCGCTGAACTTCTTCTCTCCAGCGCAAAACTCCAGTCGGTCCTCTGTCGTGCACCGCTCGGGAATGCTCTCCAGCGCATCCCTGTGCGCGGCCTTGTCGGCAAGGCCTCCCGGCTTGTGCACCTCGGGACACCCAAGTACGGCGAGAGACAGCGAACAGACCCACGTGGCCGGCCAGCGCATCGGGGCTCCTCCAGGCAGAGGAAGCAGCCTGACGAGCCTACCGGGGCCCTCCCAGGCCCGTACCCACCCCGGAGGGCATCTCCGCCGCCGCGCAGTGAGCAGCCCGGGCCTCACTCCCCTATATAGAGGCGAGATGCTCTCCCCCTCCGGCTCCACCACTCGCAAGCTGCTCCTGGCCTTCGGCGCGCTGGTGGCGCTGTTCACGGCCGCGTCCGGCTTCGCGCTCGCCCGGCTGACGGACATCCACGACGGCTCGCATGCGCTCCGCGAGGCGGGAGGCCGCGTCCGGGACGCGCTGGAGCTGGCCACCGCCGTGAGGGACCAGTACGCGCACCTCGCTCACACCATCATCCTCGGCAATGCCAGCCACGTGCGCTTCCACGACGAGGCGCGGGCCCGCGTGGAGGCGCTCACCCGCAAGCTCCGTGAGCAGGCACGCGATGCGCAGGAACAGACGTGGGTCGCGGACATCCAGCAGAACGGCGACGCGCTGAACCGGCTCTACCACGACACCCTCCTCCCGGCCGTGCTCGCGAAGGACCAGGGCGCCATCACCGCCGCACACGGGCGCGCGCTGGAGCTGGTGTCGCAAATCCAGGCCCGGGCGGACTCGCTGGCACAGCGCTTCGACACCTCCATCGGCTCCTTCGAGGCGCACGTGGGCGCGGTGGAGCACGCGAGCTTCCGCTGGGCCCTGCTGTTCCTCGGCGGGGCCACGCTGTTCGCCGTGGGCGTGGGCATCTACATCGGCAACTCGGTGGCGCGGCCGGTGGCGCGGCTCTCCGAGGGCGCGGCACGGCTGGCGCGCGGCGACCTCCACACCCGCATCCCCGAGGGCGACCCGGGCGAGCTCGGCCAGCTCGCGGCCCAGTTCAACCGGATGACCGAGGCGCTCCGCGCGCACCAGGCGCAGCTCGTCCAGCACGAGAAGCTCGCGGGCATCGGCCGGCTGGCGGCGGGCGTCGCGCACGAAATCAACAACCCGCTGGGCGTCATCCTCGGCTATGTGCGGCTGCTTCAGCGCAAGGCGGAAGGGGCGCTCGCGGAGGACCTCGAGGTGATGGAGCAGGAGGCGGTGCGTTGCCAGGAAATCGTCGAGGGGCTGCTGGACCTCTCCCGCCCGGGACGCGGCCCGATGGAGCGCGTGCCCCTGCGCGAGGTCTGCGAGGAAGTGGTGGCGCGACTGCGCGAGTCCTCGCGGCTGGGCGATGTGGAGGTGCGCGTGGAGGGAGATGCGCCCGCGTGGGCGTGGCCTCCGCGCCTGCGGCAGGTGCTGCTCAACCTCGTGAAGAACGCGGCGGAAGCCGCGGGACAGGGTGGCACGGTGGCACTGCACATCGAAGCGGCGCCGGACGGTGGAGCGAGCGTCGCGGTGTCGGACTCCGGGCCTGGGGTGAAGCCGGAGGACCGGCCTCGCCTCTTCGAGCCGTTCTTCTCCACGAAGCCGTCGGGGACGGGGCTGGGGCTCGCGGTGAGTCAGGCCATCGCGGAGGCACACGGCGGGCGGATTGATGCGGACACGGGGGCGCTGGGAGGCGCGCGCTTCACGCTGCGGCTGCCGCCCGCGTCGCCCGCGCAGGAGGCCATGGCATGAGTACGCCACAGAAGCCGGCCGTCCTCGTGGTGGACGACAAGGAGAACATGCGCAAGCTGTTCGCACGCATCCTCGGAGACGCCTACGCGGTGACGGAGGCGGCGGACGGGACGCAGGCGCTGGCACGCCTGGCGGAGCGCGAGTTCGACGTGGTGGTGACGGACATCCAGATGCCCGGGGCGGACGGCTTCGCGGTGCTGCGTGAGGTGAAGCGGCGCGCGCCCGACACGCAGGTGGTGCTCGTCACCGCGTACGCGAGCATTCCCAAGGCGGTGGAGGCCATCAAGGAGGGCGCGTACGACTACCTCTCCAAGCCGTTCGACCCGGACGAGGTGGCCCTCCTCGTCGCGCGGGCGCTGGAGCAGCGGCGGCAGCGGAAGGACGCGGCGGGGCTGAAGTCGCGGCTCGCGACGGCGCCGGACCTCCATGGTCTGCTGGGCTCGAGCGCCGCGATGCGAAGCCTGCACGCGCTGCTGTCCCAGGTGGCGGTGAGGGACCTCACCGTGCTGCTCACGGGGGAGACGGGCACGGGCAAGGAGCTGGCGGCGCGCGCCGTGCACGCGGAGAGCCCGCGCAAGGCGAAGCCCTTCGTGGCGGTGAACTGCGGGGCGCTTCCCGCGGACCTCGTGGAGAGCGAGCTGTTCGGCCACGCGAAGGGCGCCTTCACGGGCGCCACCATGGCGAAGGCCGGCCTCTTCGAGGAGGCGCACGGCGGGACGCTCTTCCTGGACGAGATTGGCGACCTGCCGCTCCCGGTGCAGGTGAAACTCAACCGCGCGTTGCAGGAGAAGGAGGTGCGGCGCGTGGGCACCACCTCGCCCGTGAAGGTGGACGCGCGCGTGGTCGCGGCCACGCACCGGGACCTCGCCGCGGAGGTGGCGGCGGGGCGCTTCCGCGAGGACCTCTACTACCGGCTCAACGTGGTGACGGTGCGGCTGCCGGCCCTGCGCGAGCGGCGTGAGGACATTCCGTTGTTGGCGCTGCACTTCCTGTCACGAGCGGGCCGGCCGGAGCTGGAGGGCTTCTTGCCGGAGGCCCTGCGCGCCCTCACTGCGTACGCGTGGCCCGGCAACGTGCGGCAGTTGGAGAACGCGGTGGCTCGGGCGGCGGCGGTGGCACAGGGACCGACAATCGGCGTGGACGATCTGCCGCCGGAGCTGGGCGCGGCTCGGGTAGCGGAGTCCGGTGGTGCCCCTGCTGGCGGCGTTCCTGCTGAAGCGCTGGCGAAGCTGCCCTACCGCGAGGCGGTGGACAGCGCGCGGGACGCGGTGTCGCGCGAGTACCTCTCCGCGCTGATGCAGGAGTTCGGCGGCAACGTCACCCACGCCGCCGAGCGTGCGGGGATGGAGCGCGAGAGCCTGCATCGGTTGCTCAAGCGCTATGGTGTGCGCTCGGACGACTTCAAACGTCCGGACTGATTCAGGCCCGGGTGGCACTTCGGGGGCGTCCTGTTCGGAAATGTCGGGACATTTGCGCCGCCGGCGGTCTCAACCGGTCATCGCAACGGCTCGGGCGAATACCTCGGCGGGGGTGTGCCAGTCGAGTGTCTGGCGCGGGCGGCTGTTGAGTTGGGCGGCGATAGCATCGAGTTGCTGCGCGCAGAGGTGGCTCAAGTCCATGCCCTTGGGCATGTACTGGCGCAGCAGGCCGTTGGTGTTCTCGTTGCTGCCGCGCTGCCAGGGGCTGTGCGGGTCGCAGAAGTAGACTTACACGGCGGTGTCGAGGGTGAAGCGCACGTGCTCGGACATCTCCTTGCCCTGGTCCCAGGTGAGGCTGCGGCGCAGGGCGTCAGGCAGCTGGCCAATCTTGTGGGTGAGGGCCTGGCGCACGTGGCCCGCGGTGCGGCCCTCGGGCAGGTGCAGCAGCATGACGTAGCGGCTGTGGCGCTCCACCAGCGTGCCCACCGCGGACTTGCCTTGCTTACCGAGGATGAGGTCACCCTCCCAATGGCCTGGCACGGCCCTGTCTTCGACTTCGGGTGGACGCGCGCTCAGCATCAGCTTGTCCGGCAACTGGCCGCGTAGGTCCGTGCGCCCCTGGGGCCGGCGCTGGGTGCGGCCCGTGCGCAGACACGCGGTGAGCTCCTTGCGCAGGGCGCCGCGCGTCTGGACGTAGAGGCTGCGGTAAAGGGTTTCGTGGGACACGTGCAGCTCGGGGCAGTGCGGGAAGTCTCGCTTGAGACTGGCGGCAACCTGCTGAGGACTCCAGCACTCCTCCAGCCGCCGCTCCACCTCCTGGCGCAGCCGTGGGTACTCCTGCAGCTTCGTGTGCTTGGGACGCCGTGCCCGGTGCGTTGCGCCCCGCTCGCCGCGCCACGCCCGGTAGCGCTTGCGCCCACCGGTACGGGCCACTTCACGGCTGAGCGTGGAGGCCGCCCGGCCCAGGCGCCTCGCGATGGCACGCAGCGAGTCGCCCGCCCGCAGCCCCCGCGAGATTTCCTCGCGCTCCTGCACCGACAGCCGCAAAGCGGAACGCACGTGGGCCCTCTGCATCATGCTGCCCGCCCCAGGGCGCAGCCGCTGCAGCGTGCGCTCACTCACCCCTGCCGCCCGCGCTGCCGCCTCCAGCGTCTGCCCGGCCGCTACCGAGCGCCGCACCGCCAGCCAGTCCTCTGCACTCATCCTGCCGAGCTTGCCTCGCCTCTGCACCGGACACCTCCCCGGATGCACGCCGCTATGCCGTGCATCCCAACTGGTGCGTTCACCGGTTGAGACCGCCGCCAGAACCCCCGACATTTCCGAACAGGACGGGTCAGGCTCTGCCCCAGACCCCGCGAGGCGAAGCCCTCGCCGTCCGTCAGAACGCCGCCACCACCGCGCCGCCGTACTGCGCTTCGATGAACTTCCGCACCTCCTCGGAGTGGAGCGCCCGCACCAGCGCCTGGACCTCGGGCCGCGCCTCGTCGCCCTTCCTCACGGCGAGCACGTTGGCGTACGGGTTGCCCTTCGGCGCCTCGCGGGCCAGCACGTTCGCCTTCAGCTCGAGGTGCTTCTGCGCCTCCAGGAAGTAGTTGCCGTTGATGACGGCGGCGGCCACGTCCTCCAGGGTGCGAGGCTGCTGCTCCGCGTCGATTTCCCGCAGCTCCAGCCGGCGCGGGTTGCCCACCACGCCCTGCACGGTGGCGGTGGCGCCCGCGCCCTCTCGCAGGCGGACCAGTCCCTGCGCTTCCAACAGCCGCAGCGCACGGGCCGCGTTGCTGGGGTCGGAGGGAATCGTCACCAGCGAGCCCTCGGGCAGCTCCGCGAGCTGTCGGTAGTTCGTGGAGTAGAGCGCCAGCGGCTCCAGGTGTACGGGGCCCACGCTGCTCAGGGACAGCTTCCGGTCCGCGCTGAAGCGCTCCAGGTAGGGCACGTGCTGGAAGTAGTTCGCGTCGAGCTGGCCATCCGACAGCGCGATGTTCGGCTGCACGTAGTCGGTGAACTCCACCACCTCGAGGCGCACGCCCTCGCGCAGGGCCACGGGTGCGGCGGCGCGCAGGATTTCCGCATGTGGCACCGGGTTGACGCCCACCCTCAGGATGCGGACGACCTCGGTGGACGAATCGGAAGCGGGGGCCTTGCAGCCGGCGAGCAGCACGCCAGCGGAGAGCAGGAAGGGAATGAAGAAGCGTTTCACGGTTGTGGACTCCAGGAAGAGGTTCAGGAAGACGCGCGTTCGAAGCGCGAGGCCAGTCCGTCACCGAGCCACTGGACGAGCTGCACCAGCACCAGCAGCACCACCAGGCAGCCCAGCATGACGTCGGTGCGGAAGCGCATGTAGCCGTACTTCACGGCCAGGTCGCCCAGCCCGCCGCCGCCGACCGCGCCCGCCATGGCGCTGTAGCCGAGCAGGCTGATGACCACGAGCGCCGTGCCGCGCACGAGTGAAGGCAGTGCCTCCGGAATCAGCACGCCGAAGACGACGCGACGGCGGGTGGCGCCCATGGCGACGGCGGCCTCCACCAGCCCGGAGTCCACTTCACGCAGGGCCTGCTCCACCACGCGGCCCATGAAGGGAATCGCCGCCACCACCAGCGGAACGATGGCCGCCGTGGTGCCGATGGTGGTGCCCACCAGCACGCGCGTGAGCGGGACGATGGCCACCATGAGGATGATGAAGGGAACGGAGCGGCCCACGTTGACGAGCGTCCCCAGCACGCGGCCCAGCGCCGGCCGCTCCCACAGTCCGCCCCTGTCGGTGATGACCAGCAGCACGCCCAGCGGAAGTCCCGCCAGCAGCACCAGCACCGCGGCCACCGACGTCATGTAGAGCGTCTCACCGGTGGCCACCCACAGGGAATGCAGCAGCTCGCTAGACATGGGGCACCGCCGGCGTCAGGCCCTGCTCGCGGAGGAATCCCAGCGCTCCGTCCACCGCCTCCGGTGGACCCGTGAGCTCGAAGAGGAGCCGGCCCACGCGCGTCTCCCCCACGCGCTCCATCGAGCCCTCCAGCAGCCATGCGTCCACGCCGAAGCGCCGCGCCAGTGTGGTGAGGATGGGCCGTGTGGAGTGTTCGCCCACCAGGGACAACTCCACCCTCCGGCCTCCAGGAGACGCGGTGCCCGCGGGTGGCGCGGAGGGCGGGTAGCACAGGTCGTGCAACCGGGTGCCGGGGCGGGCGATGAGGTCCACCACCTTGCCCTGCTCCACCACCCGCCCGCGCTCCAGCACGGCCACCGAGTCGCAGATGGACTTCACCACCTCCATCTGGTGGGTGATGAGCAGGACGGTCAGCCCGAGCTGCCGGTTGATGTCCCGCAGCAGCCCGAGCACCGAGCGAGTGGTCTCCGGGTCCAGCGCGGACGTGGCCTCGTCGGACAGCAGGACGCGCGGACGCGGGGCCAGCGCCCGGGCAATGCCCACCCGCTGCTTCTGCCCGCCCGAGAGCTGCGACGGGTACGCCCCCGCCTTGTCGGACAGCCCCACCAGCTCGAGCAATTCGTCCACGCGCTCGCGGATGTGCGCGCGCGAGCAGCCCGCCACCTCCAGCGGGAAGGCGACGTTGCCGGCCACCGTCCGCGAGGAGAAGAGGTTGAAGTGCTGGAAGATCATCCCGATGCCCTGTCGCGCCGCGCGCAATTCGTCGGGGCCGAGCGAGAGCATGTCCCGCCCGTCCACCCGCACCTCGCCCGTCGTGGGGCGCTCCAGGAGGTTGAGGCAGCGGATGAGCGTGGACTTGCCGGCGCCGCTCTGCCCGAGCACGCCGAACACCTCGCCGTACTCCACCCGCAGCGACACGTTCCGCAGGGCCGGCACCTCCCGAGCGCCCTGTCCGTACACCTTGCTGACGCCTCGAAGCTCAATCACGGCGCCGCGACCTCATCGGGACTGCGAGACATCCAGGACTCCTGGGTGACGTGTCGTCACCGCGTGGTGGAAGGCCCCGCCTCCGGCCGGAGCGCGGAGGAGGGGAAAAGAAACGGCCCGTTCCCGAGAGGCGGGTAACGGGCCGGACGACGCGTGGTGCGTGAGAGAGGCTCAGCGCGCGCGAACGGACGGACCCGTGGGGGCATGGCAACACATGCCTCCGCGACAGGAACCGGACGTGGCGACGGAAATGAGCATCGGGCCCTTGAGGTAACGAACCGCCGGGAGCGTGTCAACCCGACGTGCCGCTCACGCCGCCGCCCGGATGGCCTGGCCCAATGCGAGCGCGAGGTCCTCCTGAAGGTCCTCCAGGTCCTCCAGCCCCACCGAGAAGCGGATGAGTCCGTCGGTGATGCCGCGCCGCTGCCGCTCGGCGGCGGGGACGGATGCGTGCGAGTGGCGAGCAGGCACGGTGACGATGCTCTCCACCGCGCCCAGCGACACGCCGAGCAGGGGCAACCGCAGCGCCTCCACGAAGGGCGCCGCCCACGCGTCCTGGGCCAGCCTGAACGACACCACCGCGCCCGCGCCCGGGTAGAAGACCTCCCGCACCTCGGGCCTGTCCGCGAGCCAGCGAGCGAGCGCCGCCGCCGTGCGCACCTGCCGCTCCATGCGGACCCCCAGCGTCTTGATGCCGCGCTGGAGGAGGAAGCAGTCCTGTGGCCCCAGCACCGCGCCCACCGCGTTCTGGAGGAAGTAGACCTCCTGCGCCAGCGCCGGAGTCTTCACCGCCACCGTCCCCGCGACGACGTCGCTGTGGCCCCCGAGGTACTTCGTGGCCGAGTGCACCACGATGTCCGCGCCCTCGGTGAGAGGCCGCGAGACGTACGGCGACAGGAACGTGTTGTCGACGATGAGCAGCGCCCCGCACGTGCGCGCGATGATGGACATCGCGGTGATGTCCGTGCGGCGGAGGAAAGGGTTGCTGACGCTCTCCACCAGCAGGGCCTTCGTGTTCGGCCGGATGGCGGCGCGCACCGCGTCCGGGTTGCTCGTGTCCACGAAGGTGGCCTTGAGCCCGAAGCGGCTGAACACCCGCGTCAGCACCCGGTAGGTGCCGCCGTAACAGTCGTCCGTGACGACGAGGTGGTCCCCCGCGCTGAAGAGCATCAGCACCGTGGAGATGGCGGCCATGCCGGAGCCGAAGGCGAAGGCGGCGTGTGCCTCGTCCAGTTCGGCGAGCACGCCTTCCAGCGCCTTGCGCGTGGGGTTGCCGGAGCGCGCGTAGTCGAACTCGCCGGGCCTGTCCAAGCCCGGCTGGTCGAACATGGACACCTGGTAGATGGGCACCGCCGCCGCGCCGGTGGCGGGGTCGGTCTCATGACCCGTGTGCAGCAAGCGCGTCGCGAAGCGGGTTCGCACGGCGGGCTCCTTCGAGCGCCTGGGCCAGGTCGGCGATGATGTCATGACAGTCCTCGATTCCCACGGAGAGGCGAAGCAGTCGGTCTGAGATTCCCAGTTGCTCCCGGCGCGCGACGGGGATGTCGGCGTGGGTCTGGGTCGTTGGGTACGTGATGAGCGTCTCGACGCCGCCGAGCGACTCGGCGAACAGGCACACCTGCACGGAGGCGAGCACCCCGGGCACCAGGGCCGCCTCGATGACGTTGAAGGACAACATGCCGCCAACGCCCGGATAGAAGACCCGCTCCACCAGCGGGTGCGCGGCCAGCCATGCGGCCACCTCGCGCGCGTTGGCCTGGTGCTTCTCCATGCGCAGGGCCAGCGTCTTCAGCCCGCGAATCACGAGGTACGCATCCTGAGGGCCCAGAATCGCGCCGATGCCGTTCTGGAGATACGCGAGGCGCTCGCCCAGCGCCGCGTCCCTCACCACCAGCGCGCCGGCCACCACGTCGTTGTGCCCGGCGAGGTATTTCGTCGCGCTGTGCACGACGATGTCCGCGCCCAGCTCCAGCGGCCGCTGCAGCCACGGCGTGAGGAAGGTGTTGTCGACGATGAGCAGCGCGCCGGCCTCGTGCGCGATGGCGGCAATCGCCGGGAGGTCCGCCGTCTTCATCAGCGGGTTGGTGGGCGACTCCACGAGAATGGCCCGCGTGTTGGGACGCAGTGCGGCCCGCACCGCCTCCGGGCGCGTGGTGTCCACGAAGGTGTAGGGGACATGGAGGATGCGGTCCACCAGCCGGTAGGTGCCGCCGTAGAGGTCCTCGGTGAGGATGACGTGGTCGTCCGGCCCGAAGAGCTGGAGCGCACAGTGCAGCGCGGCCATGCCGGAGCTGAAGGCGAGGCCTCGGCTGCCGCCCTCCAGACCCGCGAGCGCGTCCTCGAGCGCGGAGCGGGTGGGGTTCTTCGTCCGCGAGTAGTCATAGCCGGTGGACTGGCCGAGCGCGGGGTGCTGGTAGGTGGCGGACTGGTAGATGGGGACGGCGATGGCGCCGGTGGTGGGGTCTCTGCGTACGCCCGCGTGGACGAGCGCGGTGGCGAGTTTCATGGAAGGGGCTCTTTCTCTCGGTGAAGACAGGGTCAGCGGCCACGCAGCGTCTGGGAGATGCGGAGGATGTCGGCCAGCACGCCGGAGGCCGTCACCGCGCCGCCCGCGCCCGCGCCGCGCACGGTGAGCGGAAAGTCGCTGTGGCGCGTGGTGGTGAAGGACACGAAGGACTCGGAGCCGCGCAGGTCCGCCGCGGGCTGGCCGGCCTCCACGGCGACGGGGCCCACGCGGATGACGGGCGAGCCGGTGCCCACCTTCGACGGGTCGATGCGCGCCAGGTAGCGCAGCACCGTGCCGGCGTGACGGCAGCGCGTGACGCGGTCCGCGTACGCCGCGTCTTGAGACTTCAGCCCCTGGAGGAACGCGTCGACGGTGGTGCCAGGCCGAGGCTCGGCGGGGACGAACGGCTCCAGCGCCACGTCGGAGAGGGAGAGGGGCAGCCCCAGCTCCCGGGCGAGGATGAGCGCCTTGCGTGCCACGTCCGTGCCGCTCAGGTCCTCGCGTGGGTCTGCCTCCGTGAAGCCCCGCTCCTTCGCGGTGCGGACAGCCACCGACAGCGGCACGCCGGCCGTCAGTTCGTTGCAGATGAAGCCCACGCTGCCGGACAGCGATGCGGTGATGAGGCGCACCGTGTCGCCCGTGCGGACGAGGTTCGCCAGCGTGTCGATGACCGGCAGGCTGGACGCCACCGTCGTCTCGTAGTGGTAGGCCACGTGGTGGCGCCGGGCCTCGGAGAGGAGTGCCTCGCGGTCATTCCACGGCAGCGCCAGCGGCTTCTTGTTGGCCCCCACCACGTGGATGCCGCGACGGAACGCCTCCGTGTAGAGGGCTTCGACTCCGCTCGCGGCGGTGCAGTCCACGAGGATGGGCACCGGCAGCCGGCGCAGCTCGTCCAGCAACGGCACCAGCGTGCGTGTCTCCGGGTCCACCGGCTCCACACGTGCGAGCCGCTCCTCCAGGCCCTCCAGCGGCAGGCCCGCCGCATCGAAGAGCGCCCGCCGGCTGTCCGCGAGGCCGACGACTCGCAGGGCGATGCCGTGCTTGTCCTTGAGCAGGGCCTGCTGCGCGCGCAGCTGCGCCAACAGCTGGCCGCCCACGGTGCCCCGGCCGAGGAGGAACAGGCTCACCTGCTGGTGCGCCAGGTTGAAGGCCGCGTGCGTGGTGCGCACGGCGATGGCGGTGTCCGCCGCATCCACGACGCAGGAGATGGAGCGCGAGCTGGCGCCCTGGGCGCTCGCCCGCACGTTGACGCCCACCGCGCCCAGCGCGCTGAAGAAGCGCCCGGCGACGTTGACGCCGTGGCCCATCGCTTCGGCCACCAGGGTCAGCAGCGTCACCGGCTCGCGGATGGCGAGGGGCTCCACCTCGTGTCGCGCCAGCTCCTGGGCCAGCTCGTTCTCCAGGGCGCCCTGGGCGCGCAGCACGTCCGGGCGGGGAATGACGACGGCAAGCGACTGGCCATTCGCGGACTGCGCGGACAGCCACACCGTCACCTCCGCCTCGCGCAGGGCGGCCAGCACGCGCTCGCCGAGCTGGAACTGGTCCGACAGCTTGCGCACCTCGATGCCGAGCAGGGCGAGCTCCTCGCGCGTGGCGATACACGTGGGGCGCTGGCCGTCCCGCGAGCCGATGGCGTCGATGAGCGTGCCCGGGTGGTCCGGGTGCATCGTGTTGCGGATGCGCAGGGAGCTGCCCGCCTCGATGAGCGGAATCATCGTGCGCGGGTGCAGCATGCGGACGCCCACGGCGGCGAGCTCCAGCCCCTCTGCGTGCGTGAGGTGCGCGACGGGGTAGGCGTCGCTCACCAGGTCCGGGTCGGCGGTGTGCAGGCCCAGCACGTCCGTCCATACCGTGACTTCCGTCGCGTCGATTCCCTGGGCCACCAGCGCCGCCGTGTAGTCGGAGCCGTTGCGCCCCAGCGTGGTGGTGCGCCCGTCCGGCGTCGCGGCGATGAAGCCGGGGAGGACGGGCACGGAGGCCCTCCAGCCCGCCACCGACGCCTGGAGCCGCTCGCGCGTCCGGGCCACGTCCACCCGCGCCGCGCCGAAGCGGTCATCCGTCACCAGCAACTGCCGCGCGTCGCGGAAGGTGGCCTCGGTGCCCGACGCCGTCAGCAGATCCGCGAGGAGCGTGGCGGAGACCAGCTCGCCGAAGGAGAGGACCCTGTCGCGCGAAGGCGCCGAACACTCGCGGGTGAGGGAGATGCCCTGGAGCAACTGCTGCAAGGGGGAGAGCAGCGTGTCCACCCGCGCCGCGAGCGCGGTGGAGCGCGCCGGGTCCAGCGCGGCGGCGTTCGTCTTGGCGAGGTGGGCGATGCGCGCCACCACCGTCAGCGCGCCCTCCAGGTCTCCCTTCGTGGCGAGCCCCGCCGCTTCAATCAGCCAGTCCGTGGTGTCACCCATCGCCGAGACGACGACGGCGAGGGGCCCCTGTTTCGCGTGTCGGCCAATCAGCTCGACGACCTGACGGAGCCGACGGGGAGAGCCCACGGAGGAGCCTCCGAACTTCATCACCTGGAAGGGAGCGCTGCTCATCTGCGAACCTCGTGAGGGCCGCTTGGGCCCCTGAAGACAGTCAAAGGCAGACACGTCCCGCGCTCCGGGCACACGAAGGCCCGTCGCGGCGCACGCGCGCCCACGGCAAGAGAAAGGAATTGGGGGAGGCGGGGCCCTGGCGGACGCGGACTAGCGGTGGCCGCCGGGCTGGCGCATTCGGGCGCAACACCGGCACGCGGCCGGGACACGGCACGACGTGAGGCGGTCAGCGCTGGCGTTCAGGGATGCGGCACGGGTGGATGGAACCACGGGGGTCCTCTCTCACCGAAGCTGAGGGGTGGCCTCTGCTTCGGACTCTTGGATTGCCCGTGGAGGTTCTTCTCCCCGAGCCGCATCGTTTGGACACCTTGGAGGTCCGACCCCAGGTTGTCGGGCCACCGCGCGAGGCGGAGGCCGCTCTGGATGCTGAGACAGCAGATAGACGTGTCTCGGGCGTCTGTCAATCCCTTCCCCGGACCCAGCAGGGGAATGCTCACGTTCAGCGCGCTGGCCGAGGTGTGGTCGGCGACCGCCAGCGTGGTGAGTCTCATCTACCAACTGGCGCCGGAGCCTTCCCCGGATCCAGAGGAGGGCGGCGGATGCTCGGCGGGCCCGGGGGATTCCTCGTGGCTGCTGGCGAGCCTGGCGGTGCTGGCCGCCGCCGTTCCCCGGCGTCAGCTCGCGAGTTGACTCCACCGCAATGCTTGCGCCAACGCGGGTGGCGCCGAGGCAGCCCCCAGCAGGAGCCGCGGACGGAGAGGACCTCGCGAGTGGACTTGCGCGGTGCACCCTGCTCGGTGCGTTACACCGGTGTCAGGAGCGTTGGACCGAGGAGCGCTCGCCCGCGTGGGGCGTGGTAGGAGGGAGGCCGTCCGCTCGAAGGAAGGTGGTCATCGTGCGTCGTCCCTCCGGGTCGGTGGTCTCGTCCCTGGTGCTGCTCGCGCTGCTGGCCTGCGGCACGTCTCGCACCGGCAACCCCGCTGGCGCGGCGTCGCGAGCATCCCCGGACACGGCCGCCACGCGCGGCACGGCCGGCTGCCCCACCCACAAGCTCGCCTTCACGCAGGAGACGGGCTGCCAGAACGACGGGGCGGTCGAGTTCTGCGTGCCGAAGGACGCACCCGCCGCGCACGCCGAGGTGAAGCGGATTGCCCCGTCGGTGTCGACCATGGCGTCAGGCGGGCGGGCGGGCTGCGACACGGCCACGGAGACGCTGTTCCTCTACCCGACCCACGAGGCCGCCTGCACCTCGCGCCACGGCGCGCTGACGGACACCGCGTGGAACGAGCTCTGCCAGCTCGCGGCGCTGCCGGAGGTCCGGCGCATCGTGCCCACCTGGTACGAGTAGCCGACGTGTGGCCGTCCGGGTTCATGTCGCCCACCGCGGCCAGGGTCACATCGCTTCGGGAGTCGAGGACCTTGCGCGGAGCCTGACCGGCTCTTCAGGGGGGCTACACCCCCCATCCGTCCTCTGCGCCAGGCCACGTCAGCCGACCTGGGCCAGGACGTAGCTGAACTCCTTCTGAGGGCCGAGCGCGGCCCAGAAGTTGTTGAAGCGGCCCTGGTCCATCGTCTGGCAGCCGGCGGAGTACGTGTCGTTCGTTCCGCCGCGATGGAAGTAGTAGGCCTGTCCGCCCCAGTCGCCGCTGAACACGTCGTCCTTCGAGTTGATCCGGTGGTCGCGGTTCGTGTCGCGGCGCACGGTCGGGTTCCCGTAGCGCAGGTCCGGCGAGAGGATGTTGCCACCGAAGTTGCCGTTGAAGCTCTTCTTGTAGTGGTAGGTCTGGTTGCCGACGAGGCGGCCGACCGGCTTGGTGCTCTGGCTCGGGTCATCGGCCCAGCGGCGGTTGGGCTCGGTGTTGGCCTTGAACTCCTCGACGTGCGGCTTGCCGCTGCTGTCCTTCCACATGACGACGAGCCGATCGTCGTAGGTGCCGCGGGAGGGCTGGTCCTTGGTGAAGGGCGTGTTCACCCTCAGGCCGACGATGACGCGCTTGCCGGCCGCGAGGTCCTGCTTCGCCTTGGCGTCGCCGTGCTTCTCCACGTACTTCGAGTAGAGCGCGTACTCCTTCGCCTCAGACATGCCCTCGGTGTTCGGGATGCCCTTGGGGAGCACGCTGGTGTTCTTGCCAGGCTGGGGCTTCGGCGCTGGCTTCGACTCGTGCGCGGGCGCGGGCGTGTTCACGACCTTCACGTGCAGCTTCTGGCCCGGGTGGATGACGTTGATGTTCTCAACCTGGGGGTTCAGCTTCTTCAATGCGGCCAGCGAGAGGTCGTGTTTCGCCGCGATGCCCGAAAACGTGTCACCGCTCTTCACGGTGTAGTCGACGAACTTCCTGGAGGCCGGCTTCTCCCCGGTGCTGGACCTGGCAGCGATTCCACTCAGCGTGTCTCCGGACCGGACCTTGGACGTGATCATTCGGGGTACTCCTGAAACCGAAGGTGTTTGGCTGGATTGTCGGCGGCGCGGGCTCGGAGTTTCTTAGAATCTGGTTTTTTCACCGGACCTGGTGCCAGCAGGGCAGACGGCGAGTCACTTGGTTTTTACGATTGGTGTAGAGGCCAGCCCCTCCCCACGGGCTCACCGCTGCCCTCCTCCGAGGTCTTCCAGGGCAAGCCGGGCGCGCGCTACGAGAAGCGGCTGCGTCGGCGGTAGTCCGGCGCGGAGGGGCCCGCGGCCCCCCGTGCGCCAGGCGCTCGCGTGCAGCGCAGGGGGCCGCATCGACCCGCATGCCGTGCAGTGCGACGGCACCGGGAAGCTCCTGTCCTGGGCGCCTCGTCCAACCCGGGCTCCTCCGCCGCGTATGACGACGTGTTGGAGCTGAACCAGAACTGCCTGCTCCCTGAAGCAGGTGCGGAGGAGGCGAGCGCGGGGCTTGAGGCAGCGGCCCTCCTCGACCCCATCCCTCCATGCGTGGCCGCGCCGCCGTGACAGTGCCGGCGGACCGTGTGACACCCGCGCATCCAGCCGTGACACCGGCACCGGCGCCAGGGGGGCAGAAGTCCTGGCACGAAGGTTGAGTAGGCACCGGGCACCCCTTCCCTTCCGGGAGCCCGTTGCATGCACCTCCGACTCTTCTCCTCCCTCCTGCTGGCCTGCGCCGTGACGGCCTGCGGTTCTCCTCCGCCCTCCTCTCCGGAGGCAGGGCTCGGGAGCCAGACCGCCCCCATCTTCAACGGAACCGACATCCCGTTCCCCATCGTCACGCGCGTGGTGAAGGTCAACATCGACGACTGCACCGGCACTCTCATCAACCTGCGCTGGGTGCTCACCGCCAGGCACTGCATCAAGAAGGTGACGGGCAACACCGTCACCCTTGCTACCGGCGAAACGGTCGGCGTGAATGCCAGCGGGGTGATGCCGCATTCCTCGCTGGACGTGGCGCTCCTCCGCCTCGTCAAGGACGTCGTGGTGCCGCCGGTGGCGCAGCAACTCTACGCAGGCCCGGTGCCGCTGGGCACCCCACTGCGCTGCATGGGTTACTCGCAGAAGACCCTGGCGGACACGTTTGGAACGCTGCGGGAGGCCATGCTCACGGTGGGCACCGTGAACCCGTATCAGTACGTCCTGCCCAGGAACTCCGCGGGCCAGTCCGTCTTCAAGGGAGACTCCGGAGGCCCGTGCTACGTCATGGAGGGCGCTACATTCCGGCTCGCTGGCGTCATCGCGGAGTTCCACAGCGAGACGTTCGACAGCTACATCGTCCGCGCCGACCGCTTCGATGAGTGGATGGCGAAAATCGTCTACGCGAAGACCGTCGTCGAGCCGGACCCCCTGAAGGAGATGGTGACGCTGCTGTCCCCCGGCCCCGCCGGAGGCACGGGTGCGAAGGTGCTGGTGGCGGACGTCGACGGCGTCAACGGCGTGGACCTCATCTTCCCGGAGAGCACCCGCGTGCAGGTCGCCCTGGCGAAGGGCAATGGTGAGTTCCAGCAACTGAAGCCCACCCCGCTGTCTCCCGGCGCCAGCTGGGACACGAACGCGCAAATGGTCGACATGACGGGCGACGGCAAGGCCGACTTCGCCTTCATCTCGGACACACAGCTCTGGGTGGCGAAGTCCAACGGCACGGGCACCTTCGACGCGCCCAGGGCCACCCCGCTGGGCGGCGGCGGCTGGCTGAAGGGCGCGCAATTGGCGGACGTGGACGGGAAGAACGGCGCGGACTTCGTCTGGGTGGGCACGGATGCCCTCTATGTAGGGCTCTCCAAGGGAGACGGCACCGTCTTCCCGCCCACGCTGCGCAAGAAGTGGACGGACACCGGCTGGGACCGGCGCCCCCACTTCGCCCAGGTGGACGGCTTCAACGGCGCGGACTTCGTCTTCCCGGGCGAAGCGAATGTCTGGGCGTATGCGCTCAACGCCTCCGGTGACGTTGGCCCCGAGATGAAGACGCCCTACCTGTACGCGGGCCCCTGGGAGCCCTACGTGCACCTGGCGGACATCACCGCCGACGGGAAGGCGGACTGGGTGGCCATCCGGGGTCATGTCCTCTACAGGCAGCCCGCGACGACGCTGGGGCACTTCGCGCCGATGCTCGCCACCCCCATCGAGTTCTGGCCCGAATGGGAGAAGCGGGACGCAACGCTCGTGGACATGAACGGGGACGGGCGCGCGGACTTCGTCGCGCAGGACCCCGGAGCCGTCTACGTGAAGCTGGCCCGCGAGGAGGGCGGCTTCGGCCCCATGCTGCTGCACGCCACCGGCGGCCCCCTGGGAGAGCTCGCCCGCTTCGCCGACGTCAACGGCGACAAGAAGGCGGACGCCCTCTACATCGACGACGCAATCGTGACGGTGAAGCTGTCCGTCCTCAGCACCACCGCGCACCTCCCCTTCTCCGATGGGACACCGAGCGAGGTCTTCGACCCGTCGGTCATCATCGCATACATCTCGAAGCACGCCGGATGGGGCCTCGCCAACCCGCTGGAGCGCCTGTGCGGGGGGGTCCCCGGGTGCTGGTGGGCCATCCCACTCACGAGCAAGGACACCAACGGCGGGAAGTCCTCGGGGTTGCTCGCCTCGCTGCGGGTGGACGCCCAGGGCATGACGGGGGTGCGCGCCCTGCTGGCCGAGCACGCGGTCGACAGCGGCTGGGATTGGACGCGGGCCCAGGAGCTGCTCGCCGCGGTGGACCTGGACGGCAATGGGCGGGACGAGCTGGTGCTGCGAGACGGGCGCGGCCTGGCCGTGCTCGGAGACGACGGCCAGGGCACACAGCGGCTGCGCCAGGCGCACGCCTGGGAACTGCCGGTGGGGGACTGGACGCCGCGCCCCGATGACCGGCTGGAGGGCACGGGGGACGTGGATGGCGACGGGCGCGTGGAGCTGCTCTTCACGAGCAAGGAGGGCGCGCTGGGCCTGCTGCGCCTGGGCCAGACGGGGCTGGAGCCGCTGGCGGTGTACCCCCCCGAGACAGAGCTGGGCGGCAACCGGCTGCATCACGAAGCGCGCCTGGAGGCCGTGGCGGACCACGACGGCGACGGCCGCACGGACGCGGTGCTGCGCGGCGAGGCCGGCTGGACGATGCTGGCGGGCACACCCAAGGGGCTGGAGCCGGTGGGCTTCATTCCGTACGGGGACGTGCTGGGGGAGGACCCGCTGGACCCGGAGACGTCGGTGGTCGCGACGGGCCGCTTCCTGGGCCTCGAAGGCCGTGAGCTGCTGGTCCGAAGCCACCATGGCCTTACGCTGGTGCGCCCGGTCCAGGGCATGCTGGAGCCGGTGACGTTCATCCCGTACGGGGAGCCCGTGGGCGAGTGGCCGCTGGAGCCCGACCACCGCGTGCTGCGCGCGGGCGACGTGGACGGTGATGGACGCGACGAGCTGCTGGTGCAGGGGAAGGAGGGCGTCACGCTGGCCACCCTGGCCCACGGCCATCCGGAGCCGCTGTCGGTATGGCGTCGCGGAGAGGACGTGGGGGGCTGGACGCTGGAGCACGACGACGCCTTCGCTCCCGCCGGGGACCTGGACGGCGACCAGCTCGGGGATCTGGTGGTGCGCCGGGAGAGTGGCCTCGGCGTGGTGTCCTGGGGACGGCGGGGTGAGCTCTCGGTGCGCTGGAGCATGGCCCTGGGCCGCTCGCAGGACGGCGCGTCCGACACCGTGGCCTCCGGCCTGCTGGCGGACCTGGACGGGGACGGCGTGCGCGAGCTGCTGGCCGCCGAGCTGTGTGTGCAGCCGGGTCAGCAGTAGCCCTTGCCCCCGCCCACGCCTCCTCCGCCTCGTCACCCCTCCCAGCCGGGCGGCGGCACAGCCACTCGCGTCTAGCGCAGCGCCGCGAGGGCCGCGCCGACCTTCGCCACCGTCACCGACACGGGCGTCGTCACCTCCGGAGCGAAGATGGCCACGCGGAGCTCCTCGAAGGCCCACCGCAGCTCCTGCGCCGCCTCCGGGTCACGCACGGTGGCGCGCCTGGCGAGGAAGGTCTCCCACAGGGGGGTGAAGGGCGCGGCCTTCCCTGCGTCCTTCCCGGGGTTCGCCACCGCACGCGACAGCCGTGCCTGGGCCGCGCTGAGGTAGCGCGGGTAGTTCAGCAGGCGCACGAAGGGAATCCACTCGATGAGGTTCGCGGGGAACAGGTGTCCGAGCTGCGAGCGGATGTCCCGCACGGCCGCCGCGCCGCTCGGCCCCTTGGATGCTGTCTTGAGTGCAGCGAGCGTCGCTGCGAGCTCCGAGGAGGTGACCACGACGGCGTTCGCCCAGTCCCGGGCCGCACTCTCGATGCGCGGTGAGCCCTCACGGACCAGCGCCTCGAAGGCAGTCTTCGTGCGGGGCAGTGGCGCACCCGGTGCGAGCTTGAACGCATCGTCGACGCTGCGTGCGAGGACGACCGCCCGGAAGGCTTCGGCCTGGCCCCGCGCGGGCGGCGCGCCGTCCAGGGACGGGAAGGGCAGCGGCATGCGCGCGGCGCTGACGGCCACGTGTCCGCGCGCGGCGAGCATCAGGAGCCGGCGGACCCCCGTGCGCGTGGCCGCGTCGGCGGCGGCGGAGGTCTCGAGCAGCACCAGGTCCACGGCAGCGCCCCGGTCGACGAGCGCGGGGTAGCTGCGGACGTCGAGCCCGCCGATCCGCCGGGTGACCACGGAGGGCAGCTCGCCGAAGGTCCAGGCCGTCAGCCCCTTGCGCTCCCAGTCCGAAGTCGGTGCCGCGCTGCGCAGCGCCGTCCGTGCACGTCCCCCGTACTGCTCGAGCAGCGCGTCGGCGTCGCGGCTCCGCGCAAGCTCCTTTCCCTTCTCGTCGAGCACCCGGAGCGTGATGCGCAGGTACGGCGCCACGGCATCCGCCCGGAAGGACTCCTCGGGCACGTCCACGCCGCACAGCCGGGACACCGCACGCGCGAGCGCTGGAATCATCGGCCCGCGGAAGGGCACGAGTTCCTTCTGGAGACGGTCGACCAGGTCCGGCAGCGGCCCCAGCTGCCTGCGCAGGGCGCGGGGGACCTCCTCGAGCAGGGCGGTGAGTTTCTCCCGCTGCCACCCGGGGATGGTCCAGTCGAGCTCACCCGGGACCAGTTGTGCGAGCAGCAGCAGCGGCACGCTCAGGGTGATGCCGTCGTCCTCGGCCGAGGGGTCGAAGGTGTACGTCACCGGCACGGACGCGCCGTTCAGGGTGATGGCGTCCGGGTAGTGCGCCGGGGACAGGCCCGGGTCGTGCGAGAGGGCATCCTCCATCGAGAGGACGAGCACGTCGGGGTCGGCCGCCTCGGCCTTGCGGCGCCAGACCTCGAAGCCCGCTCCGTCCGTCACGTCCGCCGGGAGGCGCTGGTCGAAGAATGTCAGCAGCGCCTCGTTGTCGAGCAGCTCGCTGCGCCGGGCCTTGTCCCGCAGGCGCGCCACGCGCTCGAGCACCTGGCGGTTCTCCTCCTGGAACGCCCCGCGGGTGCGGTACTCGCCGCGCACCAGGGCATGCTCGAGGAACATCAGCCGTGCCCGGGCGGGGTCCATGCTGGCCAGGGCCACGGGGCGCTCCTTGAAGACCTGAAGCCCGAAGAGGGTCGCGTTCTCCTTCACCACGGCGCGCGCGGACTTCTCCGACCAGTGCGGCTCGGAGTAGCTGCGCTTGAGCAGGTGGGGGGCCGCCGCCGCGAGCCACTCCGGGTCGAGCTTCGCCACGGTGCGCGCGAACAGCTGGGACGTCTCCACGAGCTCGAACGCCATCCCCCAGGCAGGGGGCTTCTTCGCGAGCGCCGACGAGGGGTGGACCATGAAGCGCGTCTGCTTCGCACCCGTATAGTGGCGCTGCTCCGGATTCCACTGGCCGATGCGGGACAGGAGCCCGGTGAGGAGCGCCTGGTGCAGGGCGTCCCCGCGCGCCGGGGCGCCCCGGCCCTTGCGCGGCAGGCGCAGCTCGCGGACGGTCTCCTCGAGCTGGCGCTGGACGTCCCGCCACTCGCGCACCCGCAGGAAGGACAGGAAGTTGTCCCGGCACACGCGCCGCAGATGGGACGTCCCCCGGCCCTCGGCCTCGCGCACGAACGCCCACAGCTTGAGGAGCCCCGTGAAGTCCGAGTGCTCGTCACGGAAGCGCCGGTGCAGCTCGTCCGCCTTCTGCGCGAGCTCCCGTGGCCGCTCGCGCGGGTCCTGCAGGTTGAGCGCCGCGGCGACGATGAGCACCTCGTCCAGGCACCCGTACTCGGCGCCGGCGAGAATCATCCGCGCGATGCGCGGGTCCACCGGGAAGCGCGCGAGCTGGTTCCCGAGCGGCGTCAAGGTGCGCTCCTTGCCCTCGATGGCCCCGAGCTCCTCGAGCACCCGCCAGCCCTCGGCGATGGCCTTCGGCTGGGGCGGGTCGAGGAAGGGGAAGTCCTCGACGTCACCGAGGCCGAGGGACTTCATCCGCAGGATGACCCCCGCGAGCCCGGTGCGCTTGATTTCCGGGTCGGTGAAGGCGGGCCGCGTGGTGAAGCTCGCCTCGTCGTAGAGGCGCACGCAGATGCCCTCGCGCACGCGGCCGCAGCGCCCCTTGCGCTGGTCGGCGCTGGCCTGGGAGACCGGCTCGATGTGCAGGCGCGTGGTGCCCGAGCGCGGCTCGTAGCGCGACAGGCGCGCCACCCCCGTGTCCACGACGTACACGATGCCCGGGATGGTGACCGACGTCTCCGCGACGTTGGTGGCGAGGATGACCCGGCGCTCGGGGATGGTGGCGAAGACGCGCGACTGCTCGGCGGCCGACAGGCGCGAATACAGGGGCTGCACCACCGTGCCGCGGAGCTCGCGTGCGTTCAGGGCATTCTCGGCCTCGCGGATTTCCCGCTCCCCGGGGAGGAACACGAGGACGTCCCCGTCCGGGTCGAGCGAGAGCACGTTGGCCACCGCATCGGCGACGGAGTCGGCGAGCTCGTCGTCCTCGGGGGGCGGCTCGTAGAGCACGTCCACCGGAAAGGTACGGCCCTCCACCTGGATGACCGGAGCCCCCCCGAAGAATTGCGAGAAGCGCTCGGTCTCGATGGTGGCCGAGCTCACCACCACCTTGAGGTCGGGGCGCCTGGGGAGGATGCGCTTGAGCCACCCGAGCAGGAAGTCGATGGTGAGGCTGCGCTCGTGGGCCTCGTCGAGCACGATGGTGTCGTAGCGGCGCAGGAGCGGGTCGCTGTGAATCTGCGCGAGGAGGACTCCGTCGGTCATGAACTTCACGGCCGTCTGCCGGGACGAGCGGTCCTCGAAGCGAATCTGGTAGCCGACGTCCGTGCCCAGCTCCGTGCCGAGCTCGCGTGCCACGCGCGCCGCCACGCTCGTCGCGGCGATGCGCCGGGGTTGGGTGACGCCAATCTGGCGCGGGCGGCCGCGCCCCATGGCGAGCAGGACCTTCGGCAGCTGCGTCGTCTTCCCCGAGCCGGTGGCCCCCGCGACGATGACCACCTGATGGGCGGTGATGGCCGCGGTGATGTCCTCCACCCGGGCCGAGATGGGGAGCTCGGGGGGGAAGTGCAGGGTGGGCAAGCCGCCGGGGGTGGGGACGGGTGAGTCGCCGGACATGGGAGCATGGACTAGCACTGAAGCGCACGCTCCGCCCTGACGAAGCGTGTGGGCGCCTGCTCGCCCGGCGTTCCTGGGGGGATTCTCCCTGCGCGCCCATACGCACCTGCATGCGAACGACAGGCAGGGACTGGAGCAGCGGCCATCGCCCAGGGTGTCGAGGCCTTCCTCGACGACCGGAGCCGCGTGGCGAAGGTGGACTGACGGGTGGGCTTCCGGCGGTGGCTTCGATTTCCGCCGCCTCCACATCCAGAAGGAGCGCGGACGATTGCCGCTTCGACGCGCCACCCGGATGAGGTGACAACCGCCCAGAACATCGCGGGCTGCCCGGCCATGTCCGTGCCGCTGTGCTTCCCGGAGGGCGGGGTTCCCATCGGCATGCACTTCGCCGCGGCACGGGGCGAGGAGGCGATGCTGCTGGGGCTCGCGTACCAGATCGAGGAGGCGCGCCCGTGGAAGGACCGGTGGGCGCCGTACTCGATTCCGGCGCTCCGATGACACGCGCGCGCCCCCGTGCCTGCTAGCAGGTCTGCAGGCATGCCCCGGCGGGCGGAACCGAGCTGCTGCCACCACAGACCCGCTTCTGCGTCGAGACGCAGCCATCGGCGTAGTACTTGATGTTGGGGGCCGAGCCAGACTGGTACTGATAGCACTCCGAGTAGGTCCACAAATACGGAGCCGGAATGGCGCAGTTGGGGTCCGTGGTGCCGCTGCCCACGTATTTGCGACAGGTACCGATGGGGCTGCCCAGGAGGCAGATGTTCTGCTCCGCAGCCCCGAGGTCCTCCGGCGAGACGGCGGTGGACGGCTCCTCCTGCACGTCCACGCCACAAGCGGAAGCACAGGCCACCAGCACACCCAGGAACAGCAGACGCAAGACCTTCTTCGACATGGTTCGACTCCCCGGTTGTCAGCGCTGTCACCCTACGCGTGCCAGCGATTAACCGGGATTAAGCCGAATTAAACATGAGCAATTGGGTTGCCCATGGCGAAGCTCCACGTGGCTACCGTCCCCGCCGGCCGCCGAAACGCGGCCTCCATCATTTCGTAGGTCACCCGGCCAAAGAGGTAGGCATCGGCCCGCTCGAGGCCCTCGGTCGCGTGACGATGATGCATCGGCCTGGAGACAGACCCGGTGCTCGCGAAGGACCTCTCCTCGAGAAGCGTGCGATGCTGGCGCTCAACCTCGCCCGTCTGCCCTCTCTGAATGGGGATGACCCAGATGTCCATGTGGATGCCGACCCGACGCCTTGTCCCGCTCCTGGCCCTCGTCTTCACCGCCTGCGCGGGCATCGACGTAAGCACCCAGTACGACGGTAACGCCATGAAGGCCGCGAGCGGCTACCGCACCTATGCCTGGCTGCCCCCTGCGAAGAACGCGGGTGAGGGCGCCGCGGACACGGGCGTCGAGAAGTCGGTGGACGCCTATCTCGCGTCTCGCGGCTACCATCGCGTGGAGGCGGGCGCGACGCCGGACCTCCTCATCCGGTGGGACAGCTCCATCAATTTCCAGGGCGCCCTCATGCCGGGGCTGGACCCGAACCCTCCGAGGACGCCCTACCAGGACCCGTACCAGAACCCCTACCCGAGCATGCAGCCCAAGCCCATCAAGCAGGAGTTCTCCAAGGGCGTGCTCGACCTCGACATCATGGATGCCCGCGCGCAGAAGCTCGTGTGGCGGGGCACGGCCCAGGGGGAGCTGTCGCCCGGGGCCAGCAACCAGGAGATACAGGAGTGGCTGGGCAAGGCCGTCCCCAAGCTCCTCGCGGAGTTCCCCCCCGAGACTCCGAAGCACTGACGGCCCGCTTCAGCGCGCGGCGGCCAGGCGCCACGGGGTCTTCAAGTCCCACTCCCGCCACGCACGGCCGGGCGTTGGAGCGAAGGGTAGGGCGTCTCCCGGCACGCATAAGAGGGATGGGGGCCCTGTTGAGGGGGAGGGAGGGTGCGGAGGGGCCGAGGAGGGCCGCTGACGGGGCCGCCCGAGTGATGCTCCCGTCCGGTGGACAGGTCGCTTGAGCTCCCTTGGGGTACACGCCTGCCCAGACCGCGCTCCCGTAGCGGCATCGCCGTTCCAGTCCCTGCCTGTCGTTGGCAGGCAGGTGCGTGTTGGCGTGCAGGGAGAAACCCTCCAGCAAGACCACCTGGTGCCGGGGCCCTTGTCCAAGAGCAGCCAATGCGTCTCATCCGCGTGGATGAGGGGCGAGGTGAAGACCTCGGCCAGCAGCGCCTCGGTAGGACTGCCGCAGGTGGGTGGCCAGAGCGTCCAGTGGGTCCCAGAGCGTCTGTGCCTCCACCAACGCATAGGACGAATGGGAGGGGTGTTGAGGGTGAGCCGGATGCCCATGCCCAGCGCCGCCGTGGTGGGGACGAAAACAGCTCCTCCCGGCGAAGCACCGGGAGGAGCTCATCCACACGCGGGAGCCGTCCTCAGTTCTGCAGCTGCGAGCGCTTCAACACCGTCGTGGAGACGGTGACTCCAGCTCCCATGATGCTCGAGCGCTTCTCGGGGTTCTGGACGACCTTGAGCGTGACGGTGGGGTCCGCCAGCGTCGTGTCGAACTCCATGAGGCCGAAGCTCCACTCGGCGGGCGTGCTGGGCGAACCAATTCCGGAAGAGGTCAGCTCATACAGCGGATAGCCCCCCGCGGGGGTCCGAGAGCTGACCAGACTCCGGTGGATGTCACCCGTGATGAAGAGCACGCCTCCAATCTTGTTGTCGGTGATGAAGTCGTAGAGCGCCTGCTTCTGGGTTCCCCAGCAGCTGCTGCTCAGGGTGGAGCCATTCGCAATCACCTTGAAGGTCGCCTTGGAGGCCTGCAGCGAGGTCTTCAGCCAGTTGAACTGCGTCGCGCCGTACATCTTCGCCGCGTACCCCGCGGGCATGGACCGGGGGCAGTCGCGGCCCCAGCGGTCATCCATCATGAAGAACTCCACGCCGCCGCCGGCCCCGGTCGAGTCTCCGCCCCAGGCGAACGTGTGGTAGATGCCGTCTCCGGCGAGCGGGTGGTGGGGATACAAGTCCAGGTACGCAGAGCGGGCGATGTCCTTCTGGGCGAAGGTGCCATCCTCGTCGTTCGGACCGTAGTCATGGTCATCCCAGATGGCGACCGTCGGGAAGGCGCGGAAGGCGTTCGCGAACTCCGGCACGTTGCGCTGCTGGAAGTACTTGAACCAGTAGTGGTCCTTCGTGGGCGGGTTCTGCGTCGTGTACATGTTGTCTCCCAGGAGCACCTGGAAGTTGGGCTCACCTGTGTTGAGCTGCTCCTCGATGATGTTCCACGACGGCTGGCTCGGCGCGTTCTCGCCGTTCATGCAGGACGCGACGGCGACCTTGAAGCGCGACGGCCCAGCAGGCTCGGTCCTGAAGTTCAAGCCCCCGACCTCGCCCGTCTGGCCCGAGGCGTAGATGCCATAGATGTACCGGGTGCCGGGCTTCAGCCCGCCGACCTCGCCAAGCCAGGAGCGGAAGCCGCTACCGGTTCCCGTCGACGTCATCTGCACCGAGGTGAGCCAGCACGTGTCGCAGGCGGTGAACTCGCGCACGCGCAGGGTCAGCGTCTCACTGGTGGAGTCCCCGAAGGTCGCCGAGGTGCCTGCCCAGATGCCGACGCCGGTCTGCCAGGCACGGCCCACGAAGGGGACGCGCACCAGGGGCGCGGCGAAGGCCTGCGCGACAGTGGGAACCACGAGGCCAATGGCCACCAACACTCCCAGCAGCGCGCCGGGCACGGAACTCTTTTTCATTGTCTTCTCCTCTGGCTCCGCCAGGCACGACTGAGGGGGTGGATGACGACACCTGGCCGAGGGGAGGGCCGCTCCCACGCAAGTGAGTGCTGGCCACCTCGCGGCGTCTCAAAAAAAGAAATAACCCGCTTTCTCCGCCGGCCCGCGGCGGGCCGTGGCCGTCCAGCGGTCTCCCGGGACCCGGCCGTTGGATGGGGCCACCCTGAAGAGACTGCCTCGGAAACGAGCGTCGGAGGCGTCGCCGTACGAAGTCCAGCGCAGTCGATGCTGCAGGGAATGCGCTGGGCAGGCCTGCTGTGCGTCCCCGGGCCCTTGCGCGGGTCAGCCCATGGACGCCGTAGAGGCCGAGGGCGCTCGCATCCCAGCCGTCGTGCTGAAAAGACGAAGGCCCGGGGCCGCTCCTGGCGACCGCCGGGCCTGTCTCAGTGCTTCAGGACGCCGTTACTTGTTGGGGGTGTCCACGCCGTTGCGGGTCCAGGTGTAGCGCTGAAGCCAGTCGCCGCCGACGCCCAGGCCCGTCTCACGCTTGTGGTCCCCGACGAGGGCCGGAGGCCGGCCCTTCTCCTGGAACGTCGCCGGCACGCGGGTTGGGCGCGGTTCACCCTCCGGCTGCCGGGACAGTCGGCCTCACGAACGGCGTGACGCCGCGTGGCTGGGCCTCCATGTTCCGGGTGATAGCGTCCGCCGCATGACGCAATTGACCCTCCGCGCCTTGCCCCGCGCGCTGTTGGCCTCACTGGTGTTGCTGCTCGCGGGCTGTGACGAGGAAGCCTTCACGCTCCTGTACACCGACCCCTACGACGGCGATACCGGCGTGTCGCGCATGCGCCAGATCGCGTTCGTCTTCAATCAGGAGGTGGACTTTCCTCCTTCCCAGCCCCCCGAGGTCTCCATCAGCCCGGAGATGGAGTTCGACGTCTTCCCGACGTCGGCCCCGCTGGAAGATTTCGACATCAAGCGCGTCGTGGTCGTGATTCCGCTCGCGTTGCTGGCGCCGGACACCGAGTACACCGTGACAGTGCGGGCCCGGAGTGTGGATGGCGAGTCACTGTCCGAGCCCGCGCGAGTGCGCTTCGTCACCGGCCGCGAGCCGAACTCCGCCGAGTAGGACCTGCCGTTGGAGGAGAACGCATAAGAGGGATGGGACCCTGTCGAGGGGGAGGGAGGGTGCAGAGGGGCCGAGGAGGGCCGCTGACGGGGCCGCCCGAGTGATGCTCCCGTCCGGTGGACAGGCCGCTTGAGCCCCCTTGGGGTACACGCCTGCCCAGACCGCGCTCCCATCACGTCGAAGTCGAACGTCCTCCTGAGCCACTCCGCGGAAATCCGCTACACGTTCGACACAAGGGAAGCAGTGCGAGCGGCGGAGGCGCTGGGCGCGTGCCGCAGGGTGCCGGTGCACTACGACGGCTGGAGCCACTTCCGGCAGCCGCTCGACGAGGCAAAGCGGGTCTTCAAAGAGGCGGGCCTGGACGCGCGCATGACGTGGCGCGTGCCCGGAGCGCGGACGCCACTCGACGGATGTCGGAGTCTGGAATGAAATGCGCCACACTCGGCGCGACAGGCCGTATGTCTTTTTCCAGTGCTTCTGGCCAGGCATGATCAGGACTGCCGAAATCGGCCCAATGCTTGTTTCAATTTCATACGCAGCCAGCGATGCTGGCGGCGATTGGCGCAATGCCAATCATTGATGCAAGAGGATAATTATGTCACAGCTTCATAAGTGTCTGCTGACAGCCTCCCTGGCCTTCCTTGGTTTGAGCGCCTGTGGCGACGAGGCCCCTCCGGACGCGGCACAGCCCAGCACCCGCCAGGCTGAGATGGTGGCAGAGGCTGTGCCTCTCCCGCTCCCTGTCGGCTGCCTCCTGACCTCACTGGATACAGACAGTGACGGCATCTGTGACGTCGTGGAGGTTGTGTTGGGCACCGATCCCAACAAGGCTGACACGGATGGGGACCGCCTCAGCGACTACGTAGAGTCGTTCGGCTTCGGCGGCCTGGATCTGAGTGCCCTCGGCGCCAACCCGCGCAAGAAGGACGTCTTCGTGGAGGTGGACTACTATCCCAACCTCAGGCCCAGCCAGGCCACGCTGGACAAGGTCGTCACGGCTTTCGCCAGCGCGCCGGTGAGCAATCCAAATGGGTCCACAGGCATCACGCTGCACCTGGTGGTGGATCAGCAGATCGCCGCCGCGGACGCGGACATGAACCTGAGCCCCGTCTGGACGGACTTCGACGTCATCAAGGCGAAGTACTTCGCCGCCGCCCGCGCGCCCTACTTTCACTACATGGTGTTCGCGAACCAATACAACGGAGGCTTCTCCAGCGGTATCTCTCGCGGCGCCCCCGCGCAGGACTTCGTGGTGACGGTGGCCTCTTTCAATGGCACGGAGCAACAGAATGCCGGCACCCTCATGCACGAGCTGGGGCATAACCTGGGCCTGCTCCACGGTGGCAATGACGACGCCAACTACAAGCCCAACTACCTGAGCATCATGAACTACGAATACCAGTTCTATGGATTCGAACTTGGCGGCAATGTCGGCGCGCTCGACTACTCGCGTGTGCGGGTGGCTTCCATCAGCGAGGCGGCCGTCTACGATCTCACCGCGTTCGCGCCCGTCGCCCCGACCACCGAGTCGGACCTGGGCAAGATCTATGGGCTGCGCTTCAACGGCGCCCAGGTGTCTATGTTCTCTGCAACCGACTTCGTCGACTTCAACAACAACCGCCAATACGACTTCAACACCTATGCGCTGGACTTCAACCGCGACGGCGACTTGACGGATGTGTTCCCCACGTCGCAGAACGACTGGGCGGCCCTGTTGTACGACGGCGGCGGCCAGATTGGCTTCGCCACGCCGGGCATCTCCCGGTACCTGGATCGCGAGGAGCCTTTCCTCGTTGCCCCCGAGAAGATGGAGCCCTGCCTCAGCAGGGAGCCGGACCGCGCCCCGTAAGTCCGCCTCCCGTCGCTGAAGAGTCGAATCCCACCGCCGGGGCTGCCTGCACGGACCCCGGCGGGCGTGTCTGCTCCCTGAATCTCCGGGAGCGACCTCTTCACCGCCCACGGCGGCTTCGGCGCCTACGACGTCTTCCTGGCCTGCTTCCGGGACTGAGAGCTGCAGCACCAGGCCGGAGGCCACGCCCAGCGCGTGCCTCCGGCCCGTCAGCCCGGCTTCCTCGCGCCCAGCCGCCGGGCCGAGGCCCTGTCCACCTCAGGTGGATGGCGCGCGCTCCTGCACCTCCAGCCCGGTCGGGAGCGCCCAGTTGTCCAGGCGCTGGAACTGAATCAAGGCGGCGCCGAAGCTCCAGTGCGCGAGGCGCGCGTCGTGGAAGATGGCGTCGAGCCTGCCCTCGAGCGGCCCGTCGAGCCGCGCGGCGCGGCGATTGAGCGCGCGCAGGCCGAGCTCCACCTGCAGCGACATCCGGACCGCGAAGCGCATGCAGTGGGGCGTCTGCGCGTTCCGGCGGAGGATGGTGAGGCAAGGATTGCCCCAACGGCGTTCCTGATGAGGCCGTTCTTGCCCGGGGGGGCAGGTCTTGCCCTTCCTCTCGAGGTCCGCCGGGAGTCCGCCCGTCGTAGTCCTGGCCCGACGCTGAGCCCGAGCCGTGTCACGCGCGCATGACACGTGTCGCGCGATGGTTCCACGGATTCGAGTCGGGCTCCCGGGCGGCCTCTGCGCGGAGGCCCAGCTCGGCGTGGCAAGTCCCTTGCAAAACGACCCATCGAACCTTGAAACGAGGGTCTGTCCATGAAAACGAACGCAAGAAGAATGGCTTTGGCCAGCGGTCTGACTTTGATTCTCACGGCCGCGGGTTGCGCCGGCGAGTACGCCGACAACAACGTGGAAGGCACGTCGAACGAGAGTGCCGAAGCACTCATCACGCGCGGCGATTTGAACGAAACGGCAGACGGCGTCGCAGGTGTCGTGCCCCTGTCGCCCTTTGTTGCGCAGATGCTCACGACCCCGCCGCCGAGCAGCGATGACGACACGCTGAGCCCGCGAGGCGCGGCCGCGCGGCACGGCACGCACGAATCGAAGACGTTCGAGCAGCTCGTGCAGCGCTGGCGCCAACACCATGCGGCCGGCATGCGGATGATCGATCTCGACGTCTACGAGGATACGGACGGAACGGTGCGGTACTACGGGACGTGGGCGCCCGGCACCGGTAGCTCCGCCCTGTACCGTTACACGAGCAAGGCGGCGTTCCTGCAACGCGTGGAGACGCAGCGCCTGCAGAACAGCCAGCTCGTCGAGCTGGAGATCGTCACCATCGGCGGGACGACGTGGTACTACGGCGTCTGGGTTGGCACGGGGAACAACGCCCCTGTCACCGAGAGCACGTCGTGGGCGGCCTTCCAGAGCCTGCACGCGCAGCGCACGGCGCAAGGGCAGCGTCTGGTCGACCTCGAGATGGCGCTCGAGAACGACCAGCCGAGGTACTGGGGCGTGTGGGAAATGGGTACGACGCCCACGCAGCACCTCTTGCGCGGCACCTCGCTCACGGCCTTCGGCGACGCGTATACGGTGGCGCGCGGGCAGGGGCAACGCCTGCGGCACCTGAGCGGCGTGACCCGGGCCGACCAGAGCCAGGAATACGTCGGCGTCACGGACGAAGCCTCGGACAGCTGGGCCTACTACGTCTACACGAGCTGGGATGTCTTCAAGCGCCAATGGGCAGACCAGGCGGAGGCCGGCCGGTCCCTGCGCGACGTGGAGGTGATAGCTCGCCCCGCCGGTGGCCGTTATTACATTGGCACGTGGGGGAACGCGCCCGCTGACCCCGTGAGCCGCACCGACACCGCGCTGATGGCGACGCAAATCCAGAATGCATTGTCCGGGAACGTCGCGGGATTCTCGTACGCGGTCGCCGACCAATCGCAGCTCGCCATCGCAGGGGCAGGCGGCTTCGCGCAGCGCGCGCCGAACCCGACGCACGTGATGACGTCGCGCACGCCCTCGACGCTCGCCAGCGTGACGAAGCATCTCACGGGGGTGGCGACGCTCGCCCTGCTCGAGCGGAATGCCATCGCGCCAGATGCCGAGGTCCTCGCGCACCTGCCGAGCGCGTGGTCGCCCGATTCGACGTTCGACGGCCTGACCTTCGAGCACCTCCTGACGCATACCTCGGGGTTCAACCAGCTCCTGACGACGACGAGCGTGCAGGGCGCTGGCAACGACTGGGACGGCCTGCAAGTCATGGTGGAGCAGGTGGGCGCGACGCCGGGCGCGAGCCGCCAGTACAAGAATGCAAACTTCGCCTTGCAGCGGGTCCTCATTCCCGCCCTGCGGAGAGAGCTGGAAGGCGCGTCGATTCCGGTCGTCACGGAGACGAACTCGCGCGAGCTGTACCTGCAAGCACTCGACTCGATTGCCTTCGAGCGTCTCGGAATCGAGGACATCTCGTGCGAGCCGGCCGCCGGGCAGATCGAGGCCCTCTCGTACAACACCGCCGATGCCACCCTCGGCGGGAGGTCCTGGGCCACGACGAGCAGTGGCTGCGGCGGCCACGCCGGGCTGCAGATGAACGCGCAGCAGCTCGCGGAGTTCCTCACGGGCGTGCGCTACAGCGACCACATCCTGTCCGGGTCGAGCAAGGCGTACATGGACGCGAACCGGGCTGGTTGGAGTTCGTCGACGGCGGTCGACGGTGGCATGGCCTATTCGCACGGTGGCGACTATTTCGCGACGTCTGGGCGTGAAACGCACACGTGCGTGATGCGCCTGCCGAACGGAATCGACGCTTCGCTCATCATCAACTCGGACACGTCGACGAGCCCGTGCAGCGTGCTGGTCACGGCCTACAACGCCGCGACGCCGTGAATGGCTCCCCCGCGTAGGCCGCCCGGAGCAAGCGCGACGGGCGGCCTGCGCGACAAGCATGGGGACGAGCCGTCCTCTCGACACATCAGGTAGGGGTCTATCCGTGAAGACGAACGCAAGCAAAATGGCTTTGATCGGCAATCTGGCTCTGATTCTCACGGTCGCGGGTTGCGCCGGCGAGTACGTCGACAATCACGTGGAAGGCGCGTCGAACGAGAGCGCCGAGATGCTCACGACCCCGCCGCCGAGCAGCGATGACGACACGCTGAGCCCGCGAGGTGCGGCCGCGCGGCACGGCACGCACGAATCGAAGACGTTCGAGCAACTCGTGCAGCGCTGGCGCCAACACCATGCGGCCGGCATGCGGATGATCGACCTCGACGTCTACGAGGATACGGACGGAACGGTGCGGTACTACGGGACGTGGGCGCCCGGCACCGGTGGCTCCGCCCTGTACCGTTACACGAGCAAGGCGGCGTTCCTGCAACGCGTGGAGACGCAGCGCCTGCAGAACAGCCAGCTCGTCGAGCTGGAGATCGTCACCATCGGCGGGACGACGTGGTACTACGGCGTCTGGGTTGGCACGGGAAACAACGCCCCTGTCACCGAGAGCACGTCGTGGGCGGCCTTCCAGAGCCTGCACGCGCAGCGCACGGCGCAAGGGCAGCGTCTGGTCGACCTCGAGATGGCGCTCGAGAACGACCAGCCGAGGTACTGGGGCGTGTGGGAAATGGGCACGACGCCCACGCAGCACCTCTTGCGCGGCACCTCGCTCACGGCCTTCGGCGACGCGTATACGGTGGCGCGCGGGCAGGGGCAACGCCTGCGGCACCTGAGCGGCGTGACCCGGGCCGACCAGAGCCAGGAATACGTCGGCGTCACGGACGAAGCCTCGGACAGCTGGGCCTACTACGTCTACACGAGCTGGGATGTCTTCAAGCGCCAATGGGCAGACCAGGCGGAGGCCGGCCGGTCCCTGCGCGACGTGGAGGTGATAGCTCGCCCCGCCGGTGGCCGTTATTACATTGGCACGTGGGGGAGCGCGCCCGCTGACCCCGTGAGCCGCACCGACACCGCGCTGATGGCGACGCAAATCCAGAATGCATTGTCCGGGAACGTCGCGGGATTCTCGTACGCGGTCGCCGACCAATCGCAGCTCGCCATCGCAGGGGCAGGCGGCTTCGCGCAGCGCGCGCCGAACCCGACGCACGTGATGACGTCGCGCACACCCTCGACGGTCGCCAGCGTGACGAAGCATCTCACGGGGGTGGCGACGCTCGCCCTGCTCGAGCGGAATGCCATCACGCCAAACGCCAAGGTCCTCGCGCGCCTGCCGAGCGCGTGGTCGCCCGATTCGACGTTCGACGGCCTGACCTTCGAGCACCTCCTGACGCATACCTCGGGGTTCAGCCAGCTCCTGGCGACGACGAGCGTGCAGGGCGCTGGCAACGACTGGGACGGCCTGCAAGTCATGGTGGAGCAGGTGGGCGCGATGCCGGGCGCGAGCCGCGAATTCAAGAACGCAAACCTCGCCTTGCTGCGGGTCCTCATTCCCGCCCTGCGGCGAGAGCTGGAGGGCGCGTCGATTCCGGTCGTCACGGAGACGAACTCGCGCGAGCTGTACCTGCAAGCGCTCGACTCGATCGCCTTCGAGCGACTCGGAATCGAGGACATCTCGTGCCAGCCGGCCGCCGGGCAGATCGAGGCCCTCTCGTACAACACCGCCGATGCCACCCTCGGCGGGAGGTCCTGGGCCACGACGAGCAGTGGCTGCGGCGGCCACGATGGGCTGCAGATGAACGCGCAGCAGCTCGCGGAGTTCCTCACGGGCGTGCGCTACAGCGACCACATCCTGTCCGCGTCGAGCAAGGCGTACATGGACGCGAACCGGGCCGGTTGGAGCTCTTCGACGGCGGTCGACGGCGGCATGGCCTATTCGCACTATGGCGACTATTTCGCGACGTCTGGGCGTGAAACGCACACGTGCGTGATGCGCCTGCCGAACGGAATCGACGCTTCGCTCATCATCAACTCGGACACGCCGACGAGCCCGTGCAGCGTGCTGGCCACGGCCTACAACGCCGCGACGCCGTGAATGGCTCCCCCGCGTAGGCCGCCCGGAGCAAGCCGCCAGCGCCTGGCTCCGCGGTGACGACGACGCTCCCGCGCGAGCTCTCGCCGGCGCGGGGGAGCGACTCCTCGAAGATGCTGCGCCACAGCGAGGGCGCCTCGCGCTGGACGTCGCGCGCGATGGCCCGAGCCTCAGCGCCTTGTTGTCCCCCGACTCCCACCGAGTCACGGGGGACGGAACACCCGGCCTTCGCGAGGGGGGCTAATGCACGACGGGCAGCAGGGTGACGGCCACCCAGGGCGAGGCGCTGGTGTCCACCGCCACCAGCCGGAAGGACGCCTCGTTCTCCCCGTGCGTGGGCGACAGCGCTCCCGCGGCCACCGCGAAGACGCCCCTGCCGATGAAGAGCCCGGTGTCGAGGTCGAAGCGTGCCACCGGTGTGCGGTCGCTCGCGGAGGCGGCGGCCACGCCCACCCGGGCCTGGACCGCCGGCAGCTCCAGGCCCTCGGGCGAGGAGGCCTGCCGGAAGGTCACGTCGTTGAAGGCCGCATGCGTCGGGACGAGCCCGTTCTCCAGCGGCGCCACGTCCACCTCGGGCGCGTCCGGCGAGGCGTGCACCACGCGCAGCCTCATGCTGTCGTTGTCCTGGGCGAAGCTGTCGGCGAAGGCGAGCAGCTCGAAGGTGGACGTCGCCGGGTCCCCCGCGCCGGGCGACAGGAAGCCCGCGGCCACCACGAGATAGCGGCCTCCGGCCTCCAGCGCGGGCGTGCTGTCGGAGCCGGCGGGATGGCCCGCCGGGCGCGAGGCGCCGTGCGCATTCGCGAAGACGTCCAGGGTGTACGTGCCCGGCGGCACCTGGATGGGCTTGGAGAGCTGGCCGAAGGTCAGGTTGTCCACCAGCTCGGTGGTGCCCGCGAAGATGTCCACGGGGGGCGCGTCCGGCGAGGCGTGCAGCGCGTAGACGACGGGGTTCTGCCGGATGAAGCCCACCCCGGCCGCGAGCAGGCCGAAGCCGTTGGTGGCGCCAGGCTTCGCGGAGAGCTGCCCGGTGGCGATGACGAACACCTCGCCGCGAGACGGCAGGGCGGGGAGGGTGAAGGCCGTCACCTTGGTGCCTCCCGCGAGCACGCCCACCTGGAAGGACTGGCCCGCGGGCAGGTCCACCCCGGCGGCGCCGGTGTCCTGGAAGCGCTGCAGGCCCGTCACCTCGGAGGAGCCGTCATTGCCCACGTCCAGCGCCACGGTGGGCGCGTCCGCGCCCGCGTGGACGATGCGCACGCGCGCCCGTCCGTCCGCCGGAGCGCCGAAGCCCTCCGCCAGCGGCAGCACGCGGAAGGCCTGCTGGGTGTTGGTGGAGCCGAGCAGGCCCGAGGCCAGCGCGCTCACGGTGGCGTTGGCACCCAGCGTCAGCGGGCCGGTGGAGTACGCGGGCGCCGAGCTCGCCGCCGCGCCGGCCGCGCGCACCTGCACGTTGTACGTGCCCGCGGGCACGGAGGCGTAGCTCGTCGTGTCGCCGTACTTCACGTTGGTGAACAGCGGCGTCGCCTGGCCCTCGGCATAGATGTCCACCGCCGGGGCGTCGGGCGACCCGTGGATGACGCGCAGCCTCGCGGTCTTGGTGTCCGGCCGGTCGTTCGGGTCCTTGTCATCGCCTTCGCCGCAGCCCGCGGACAGCGTGGACATCGAAGCGGCCAGCGCCGCCACCAGGACGCGGCTCCTCCAGAAGCTCCTCAGCATGTTTCTCTCCCATGAATGGATGGATGGATTGGCTGAAGGCCGCACCTCAGGAGCGAGGTGCGGCGCGTCGGCGCCGCCCTGACGGAAGGAACTCACGGAGCGGGTTGATGGGGGCTGCGCCGTCTCTTCAAATTCACGTACGGACGGGCGCAAAAAGCGTTTCCAGGGTTCGTGCGTCCACGAGCACCGCCACCGCGGTGCGCCCAGGGACGCGCGCGGATGAGCTACCGGAAACGAGGGTAGGCTCTCGCCGCGGGTGGATGGACCGCATGCCTCCTCAGGAGACCCTCATGGCGCCTGGCAACCTGGACCTGGCACGGCTTCGCCCGGGCACACGCGTGGGGCCGTGGCGCGTGCTGGAACGGCGAGGACGCGGCGTCTATGGCGCTGTCTATCGCGCCACCAGGGCGGACGGGCACCCCAGGTTCGTGGCGCTCAAGCTGGCCCTGCGTCCTCGGGATGAACGCTTCACACGAGAAGCGGAGCTGCTCTCACGCATCCATCATCCCAACGTCCCTCGCTTCTTCGGCCACGGGGAATGGCAGGACCCGGCTGGCACTGTCTACCCGTACCTCGCCATGGAGTGGGTGGACGGCGTACCTCTCTATGTCTGGGCGATGGAGCAACGGCCCACCTCCCGGCAGGTGCTCTCGTGCCTCGCCAGTCTCGCGCGGGCGCTGGAGGCCACGCATGCCGCGGGCGGCGTCCACCGCGATGTGAAGGGCGACAACGTTGTCGTGAGGGATGGAGATGGCCAGGCCTTCCTGACCGACTTCGGCTCCGGCCACTACATTGGCGCCGCGACCATCACCTGGCCGCCATTTCCTCCAGGGACGCCGGCCTACCGTGCGCCGGAGGCGTGGCGCTCCGTACTGCGTCCCGGTCCCGACCCGGGCGTGCCCTATGCGCCCGGGCCGGCAGATGACGTCTTCGCGCTGGGCGTCACCGCCTGGCGGTTGGTGACCGGGGAGTACTCTCGCGCGCTGGGACTGGCGGGTGAGGGAGCTCGCCTGTGGCGGCCGGAAGGCATGAGCCACCTCGCTGCGCGAGCCCTCAATGGGCGCTGCTGCGGGGAGTTGGATGCCCTTGTTTCCCGGATGCTCTCCGTGCACCCGGAGGCGCGCGGCAGCGCAGGTGAGCTGGCCGAAGCGATGGAGGACGCCGCGCGTGAAGCCGGGCCGACGGCGGACGTGCCTCTCTTCGACCCGGAAGAAGCCCGGCCCGCCAAGGTGAGCGCATCCTCGTGGCGCTTTTCGTCGCGGGAGCGAATCGGGAGCAGGAGGCACTGGCGCATCGCAGCCTCCGCCGCGGTAGCCGTGGTGGCAGTGGGAATCACGTGGTTGCTGAGCACGCGGCACGGAGCCGTCCCCACGGAGGCGACAGTCGCCATACGACTGGAGGCAAGGGACGCCGGCACGGTGGCCGTCGGGGACTCCGCCCTGACGGCGCCTTCGTCCTCCGCCGCGCCACCTTCCGCGTGGGCGGCCATCGCCCTGGACGTTCCCCCCAAGCCCTTTCCGGGACAGCAGCAGACGGATTCCAAAGGCCGCTGTCCAAGCCAGGGGCAGGTTCCCTTCCAGGGGCGCTGCTGGCTGAAGCTGGCCCTGGACCAGAAGCGCTGTGACGAGAACGGCTACCTGTACAAGGACGGGGAGTGCTACGCGCCGGTGTTCCGGACCGCTCGTCCTGCCACGTCGAACCCCACGGTGAAGTGACCGAGCCATCGCAGGTGCTCCCCCATGTGGGTGCGGAGGGAGGCGAGCGCGGAGCTTGAGGCCGCGGCCAGGAAGGAACGGACCGGGCACGTCACAGTGTGACGGCGGCGGTCACACCTGGAAGCCGTTCGCGGTGTGCAGGTGTGCGAAATCACTGGGCGCCGGGCAGGTATGCGGCTTGCGTTGTGACGAGGACATGTTCGCTGTCTCCGCAGCGCTGTCCCTCATGCTGGCCGCCGCTCCCACGGAAGTCTGGTCGCTGGAGCGCGTGGTCGCGGAGGCCGTGGAGCGCGCGCCGGAGGTGGCGGCGGCCCGGGCGGAGGAGTCGGCCGCCGAGGGAGCGCGATCAGCGGACGGACGGTGGCTCCAGGACAATCCCCAGCTGGACGTGGGCTTCGCGAGCGACGCGCTCACGGACGACCAGGGCGAGCAGCGCGTGGAGCTGATGCTGAGTCAGACGGTGGAAGTGGCGGGACAGCGGGGACTGCGCGTGGCCCGGGCGGAAGCCGCGGTGGACGCTGTCCGGGCGCGAAGGCGCGCGGTGGTGCTGGAGGCCGCGGCGGAAGCGGTGAGCGCGGCGGCGGAACTGGAGCGGCGCGAGGCGCGGGCAAGGCTCGCGGAGGAGGCGCTGGAGCTGGCCCGGACGCTGGAGGAGGCGACTGCGCGCCGCTTCGCGGCCGGAGACGTACCGGAATTGGACCGCAATGGCGCGGCGCTGGAGCGGGCTCGCGCGGAGGCCCGGGCGGCGATGGCTCGAGCGGAGTCGGCGGGCGCGCGCGCGGCGCTGAATCGGAGGCTGGGGCGCCCGGCCGGGGCTCCGCTGAGCGTGTCGGTGCTGGCGGAGGCCGGGGCCGAAGCGGGACCGGTGACGGATGAGAAGGCACGTGGAGATGCTGGGGTTGCGAACGTGACGTCGCCAGCGGCGCCGATGGGGATACAGGACCGGCCGCAGCTGCGCGCCACGCGGGCATCACTGCCATCGCCTCTGCTGAACGAGCGGCCCGAACTTCAGGCGGCACGCGCCGAGGAAGCCGCGGCGAAGGCGGAGGTGGAGCTGCTGCGGCGAGAGCGATTTCCGGACCCGACGCTGGGCCTGGGCTACGAGCGCGAGCGGCGCGTCGAGTCGCACGGCGCCCTCACGGACCTGCACACCGAGCACCTGCTGGTCGCGCGCCTGTCCCTGCCGCTGCCGCTGTGGGAGCGGAACCAGCGCGAGCTGGCGGAGGCGAGCGCGAGGCGCTCGGCGCGTGAAGCGGAGCGGGTGGCCCGCGAGCGACAGGTGGACGCTGAGTCGACCGTGGCGCGAAGCACGTTCGAAGCCGCGAGAGCCGCATACACCGCACTGGAAGCGGCCCGGCCCGCCGTGGAGCGCAACCTGGAGCTGATGCGCCGTGCCTACGAGGCGGGAGAGCTGAGCCTGGACGCACTGTTGCTGGCGAGGGACAGGGCCTTCGCCGCGAAGGCCGAGACGGTGGAAGCGGCGGCGGAATTGGCCCGGGCACGCACCGCCCTGCTGCGCGCGGAAGGTCGGCTGCCCACGGGAGGGGTGCCGCGATGAGAACAAGGACCTGGATGCTGGCGGTGTGTCTCGCCCTGCCGATGGTCGCGGGCGCGCACGAGGGCGAGTCGCACGGTGCGCCGCCCCCGGTGGCCACGACAGGCGAAGCCCTGCACGTGCTGGCGGCGACGGGAGACCTCTTCGAAGTGGTGCTCAAGCACCCGGAGCATGCGGACGGTCCGAAGACGCCGGTGCGCGTGCTGGTGGCCGACAGCGCGACGAACGCGCCCGTGAGCGGGGCGCAGGTGGAGCTGACGCTGACCGGAGCGTCCGTGCAGTCCCTGGTGCCGAAGATGGAGTCACCGGGCATCTACGTGGCGGAGGCGGAGTTGGCACCCGAGGTGGAGCTGGCCGCCGTCGCCACGGTGACCCGGGGCGACAGGGTGGACGTGCTGGCGCTGGGCACGGTGCACGTGGAGGCGGAGCACGAGGATGCTCACGAGGTCGGCGATGGCTGGCTCGGCTGGAGCGTCGCGGGCGGTGTGGCGCTGCTGGTGGCGGTGGGCGCATGGTGGGTGTCGCGTCGCAAAAGGGGGTTGCTGTGAGTGACGCGATGACGCTGTCCGTGGTCCTGTCCGTCATGTGTCTGGGTCTCCTCGCGAGCCCCCGGGCCGGCGCGCACGAGGGCCACGTCCAGGCGCAGTCCGCCCAGCAACAACCGTCCATCGTCCCCGGCGGCGTGGGCTTCACCGTGCCCAAGGAGACCCAATTCCTCCTCGAGGTGCGCACGCAGCGCGCGGCGGTGCGTCCCCTGGAGTCTCGGCTGGTGGCACCCGGCAAGGTGGTGCCGCGCACGGACCGCTACGCGCAGGTCTCCGCGCCGGTGTCGGGCCGCGTGTTGGCCTCGGGCGCTTCGGTGCCGCTGGTGGGCCAGCGCGTGAAGCGCGGCGAGGTGCTGGCGCTGGTGCAGCAGAGTCTCTCCACCTCGGAAGCCACGGGCCTGTCGACGGGCTACATCCAGGCCGAGGCGGAGGTGTCCCGCGCGCAGGCCGCGCTGGAGCAGGCCCGCAGAGACCTCGCGCGCCTGGAGTCCCTGCAAGGCGTGGTGGCGGAGAAGGAAGTCCAGCAGGCACGACTCACCGTGAGCACGGCGGAGCAGGAGTTCGGCCGGGCGAAGGACTCGCGAGACGTGCTGTCCGGCGCGCGCCAGGGGCAGGGCACGGCGCGCTTCCCGCTGGTGGCGCCCATCGACGGCGTGCTGGTGGAGGCGCGCGCCACCGTGGGCGAGCAGGTGGACCCGGCACGCCCGCTGTTCGCGGTGCTCGACGCCTCCGTCGTCTGGGTGGAAGCACGCGTCTACGAGGGCGACGTGGCGCGGGTGGAGGGTGCCTCGGGAGCGCTGGTGGACACGCCCGCGTACGAGGGCCAGCACTTCGCCGCACGGCTCTACAACGTGGGACAACTTGTGGACGAGTCCACGCGCAGCGTCCGCGTCCTCTTCGAAGTGGACAACCGCGAAGGCCGCCTGCGCCCGGGCATGTTCGTGGACGTGGCCATCGGCGAGGGCGGACGGAGGGACGCGCTGGCGGTGCCCCTGTCCGCGGTGGTGGAGGAGGAGGGCCGTGCCTTCGTCTTCATCCACACCTCGCCCGAGGCCTTCGAGCTGCGTCCGGTGGTGCTCGGTGGGCGCGACGGCGAGTGGCGCGAGGTGCGCCAGGGCCTGAAGGCGGGCGAGCGGGTGGTGGTGGGCGGCGTGGCGGCGCTGCGCATGGCGAGGGGAGGCGGCAGGTGATTGACCGCGTCATCCTCCTCGCGCTGCGGCATCGCCTGTTCGTCGTGCTGGCGGCGGTGGCGCTGCTGCTCTACGGCGGCTGGGCCGTCACACGCCTGCCGGTGGACGTGTTCCCGGACCTCAACCGTCCCACCGTGACGGTGATGACGGAGGCGGGCGGCCTGTCGCCGGAGGAGGTGGAGACGCTCGTCACCACGCCGCTCGAGACGGCGATGAACGGAGCGCCGGGCGTGCAGCGCGTGCGCTCGTCGTCGGGCGTGGGCCTGTCCATCGTCTACGTGGAGTTCGACTGGGGCACGGACATCTACCTGGACCGGCAGCTCGTGTCGGAGCGGCTCCAGGTGGCACGCGAGCGGCTGCCTCGCGACGTGACGCCGCACCTGACCCCCGTGTCCTCCATCATGGGCGAAATCCTCCTGCTCGGCGTGCAGAGCGAGAGTGGGCGCACATCGCCGCTGGAGCTGCGCTCGCTCGCGGACTGGACGCTCCGCCAGCGGCTGCTGACGATTCCGGGCATCGCCCAGGTGACGGTGCTGGGCGGCGGGGTGAAGCAGTTCCAGGTGCGGGTGGACCCGGAGAAGCTGCTCGCCTTCGGGCTCACCTTCGACGAGGTGGAGCGTGCGGCGGGGCTGGCCCAGGGCAACACCACGGGTGGCTTCGTGGACAAGGGCGGTCGCGAGTACCTCGTCCGAAACCTCGCGCGCAGTGCCTCCGTGGAGGACCTGGCGGGCACGGTGGTGGCGGTGCGGGACGGAGTGCCGGTGCGCCTGTCCCAGGTGGCCGAGGTCGCGGTGGGCCCGGCGGTGAAGCGCGGCGACGGCGGAATGAACGGTCGTTCCGCGGTCATCCTCGCGGTGCAGAAGCAGCCCGGCGCCAGCACGCTGGAGCTGACCGGGAAGGTGGACGCCGCGCTGAAGGAGCTGCGGGCCACGCTTCCCGCGGACGTGAGGGTGGAGACACTCTTCCGACAGGCGGACTTCATCCACTCCGCCATCGGCAACGTGGCGGAGGCACTGCGCGACGGCGCGCTGCTCGTGGTGCTGGTGCTGTTCCTCTTCCTGGTCAACCTGCGCACCACGGCGATTACCCTCACCGCGATTCCGCTGTCCCTCGTCATCACCGCGCTGGTGATGAAGGCCTTCGGCCTGTCCATCAACACGCTGACGCTAGGGGGCCTCGCGGTGGCCATCGGCGAGCTGGTGGATGACGCCATCGTGGATGTGGAGAACGTCTACCGCCGCCTCAAGGAGAACCGCGCGAAGGCCGAGCCCGAGCCCTCGCTGCGCGTCATCTTCAAGGCGTCTTCGGAAGTGCGCGGCTCCATCGTCTTCGCCACGCTCATCGTGGTGCTGGTGTTCATCCCGCTGTTCGCACTCGGAGGTATCGAGGGCCGGCTCTTCGCGCCGCTCGGCGTGGCGTACATCGTGTCCATCCTCGCGTCCCTGCTGGTGTCGCTCACGGTGACGCCCGCGCTGTGCGCGTACCTGTTGCCGAAGGGGCGCCTGCTGGAGCACGGCGACGGCGTGCTGGTGAGCTGGCTGAAGGCACGGGCCCGGCGGGTGCTGAAGGTGGCGCTGGCGCACCCCCGTCCGGTGATGACGGGCGCGGCGGTGCTGGTGCTCGCGGCGGCGGCGGTGGTGCCCTTCCTGGGCCGCTCCTTCCTCCCACCCTTCAACGAGGGCACCGCCACGGTGACGCTGATTGCGCCGCCGGGCACGTCGCTGGAGGAGTCCAACCGCTTCGGGCTGCTGGCCGAGCGCCTCATCGCCGCCGTCCCCGAGGTGAAGACGGTGGGCCGGCGCACCGGCCGCGCCGAGCAGGACGAGCACGCGGAGGGCGTCCACTACTCGGAGCTGGACGTGGACTTCAAGGCGGGGGACGGGCGCGTGCGGGAGGTGGTGCTCGGGGACCTCCGCGAGCGGCTCGCGCAGCTTCCGGGCATGTCCGTCTCAGTGGGGCAGCCCATTTCGCACCGGCTGGACCACCTGTTGTCGGGCATTCGCGCGCAGGTGGCGGTGAAGCTCTTCGGGCAGGACCTGGACGTGCTGCGCGGCAAGGCGGAGGAGGTCCGCGCCGTCATGGCGGGTGTGCCCGGAATCGTCGACCTCCAGGTGGAGCAGCAGACGTTGATTCCGCAGCTCCAGGTGCGGCTGAAGCGCGAGGAGGCGGCGCGCCTGGGCGTGCAGCCCGGCGCCATGGCGGAGCAACTGGAGAAGGTCTTCAACGGCGTGGTGGTGGGGCAGGTGCTGGAGGGACAGCGCACCTTCGACGTGCTGGTGCGGTACGACGAGCGCTCTCGCGTGGACGCGGAGGCGTTCCGTCGGGCGCTGGTGGACACGCCCTCGGGGGCGCGGGTGCCGGTGGCGGCCATCGCGGAGGTGGTGGAGTCCCAGGGGCCCAACGTCATCCACCATGACCACCTGCAGCGGCGCATCGTGGTGATGGCGAACGTGTCGGGGAGAGATTTGGGCAGCGCAGTGGAGCAGGTCCGCGAGCGGGTGGCCGCGCAGGTGACGCTGCCTCCCGGGGCCTTCGTCACGTACGAGGGCCAGTTCGAGAGCCAGCAGTCCGCGACGCGCCTCATCGCCCTGCTGTCGCTCCTGTCGCTGGCGGGCATGTTCCTGGTGCTGTACGCGCACTTCCGCTCGGTGCGGCTGGTGCTCCAGGTGATGCTCAACATCCCGTTGGCGCTGGTGGGCAGCGTGACGGCGGTGGTGCTCACCGGGCAGCCGCTGTCCGTGGCCACGCTGGTCGGCTTCATCACCCTGTGTGGCATCGCCAGTCGCAACACCATCATGCTCATCTCGCACTACCTGCACCTCGTCGAGGTGGAGGGCGACCACTTCGGCCGGGACCTGGTGCTGCGCGGCTCGCTGGAGCGGCTGGTGCCGGTGCTGATGACGGCGCTGACGGCGGGGCTGGCGCTGGTGCCACTGGCGCTCGCGTCGGGTGCGCCGGGCAAGGAGATATTGCACCCGGTGGCGACGGTCATCCTCGGGGGGCTCATCAGCTCCACCCTGTTGGACCTGCTCGTCACGCCGGCCGTGTTCTTCCGCTTCGGGCGCCCGGCCCTGGAGCGCTACCTGGCGCGCAAGGCGGCGGCGCGCGCCGAAGAAGAAGACCCCCAGCTCCCGGCGGCAGTGCCGCCAGGGGAGCGGCTCGCGAGCTCGCTGTGAAGGCGGGCACCGTGAGGAACCTTTGGAGGATGTTCGAGATGAGGAAGCAAATCATCGCGGCGGTGATGGCGGTGGGACTGGTGGCCGCGTGCAGCAAGAAGGACGCGCCTGTTGAAGCGCAGGCTCCGGCGGCGAAGTCGCACGCCACCGCGCAGCCGCATGCCCACGCCGCGCCGCATGGTGGAGTCGTGGAGTCCACGTCGCAGGGCCACCTGGAGCTGGTGGCCACCCGCGCGGGCGGCTATCGCGTCTACCTGCTGGATGACGCGCTTGCTGTGCGTCCGGTGGCGGGTGCCAGCGGCACGGTGAAGGTGGCGAAGGGCGGCCATCCGGACGTGAAGCTGGCGCCAGCGGGAGACCATCTGGAAGGGCAGGGGCCGGAGCACTCGGACGACCACCTGACCCTGGTGGTGACGGTGGTACGGGACGGGAAGCCGGAGGTGGCGCGCTTCTCCGCGCACCTGGAGGAGCACGGGCACGGCGGGACTTCCGCCGCGCCGATGCAGGCGCACGACCACACGCCCCTGCACGGCGGCATCGTGGCGATGAGCGGGGACACGCACCTGGAGGTCCTGTCGCTGAAGTCCGGCGAGGTGCGCGTCTGGGTGACGGATGCGTTCCGGCAGCCGGTGCCGCTGGCCGGGAAGAAGGGCATGGTGGAGGCCGCGGGGGCCACCGCGTCGCTGGTCCCCGGAGCGGCGGGAGAGTTCCTCTCGGGCACGCTTCCTCCCGCCGATGGTGAGCGCGAGGTGACGGTGCGCCTGCCCATGCCGGAGGACTCCGAGTACTTCATCGGCTTCCTGCTCACGCCCGTGGACGCGGCGAAGGTGCCCGTCGCGAAGGCTCCGGCGGACGGCGCAGTGCAGGAGGTCACCATCACCGTGCAGGGCGGCTACCAGCCCAGTGAGGTGACGCTGAAGCAGGGCGTGCCGGCGCGGCTGCGCTTCGTGCGCAAGGACACCGGCGGGTGTGGGGACGAATTGCTCATCCCCGACTTCGGCGTGCGCACGCCGCTTCCGGGCCTGAAGGAGACGGTGGTGGACTTCGTGCCGGACAAGTCGGGGACGTTCGCCTTCACCTGCGGCATGCAGATGATGAAGGGCACGCTGGTGGTGCGATGAGCGGCGAGCCGCGGGACACAATCGAGGTGGCGGGCGAGGACGTGATTCCGGCGCTGGTGGGCAACCACCGCCAGTTCCTCGGCTTCCTGGAGCGGCGTGTGGGCAGCCGGGCGGTGGCGGAGGAACTCCTCCAGTCGGCCTTCGTGAAGACGCTGGAGAAGGGCGGCGCGCTGCGCGACGGCGAGGGCGCGGTGACGTGGTTCTACCGGCTGCTGCGCAATGCGCTGGTGGACCACTACCGCCGTCAGGCCGCGGAGGGACGCGCACTGGAGCGCGAGGCCCGCGAGGCGACGGAGGCCACCGAGGACCCGGAGCTCAAGAGCGCTGTCTGCGCCTGCGTGGGCGAGCTGCTGCCCACCCTCAAGCCCGAGTACGCGGAGCTGGTGCGCAAGGTGGACCTGGAGGAGCGCGGCGTGCCCGACGTGGCGAAGGAGGTGGGCATCACCGCCAACAACGCGGGCGTGCGTCTGCACCGGGCGCGGCAGGCCCTGAAGAAGCAGCTCGAGCGGAGCTGTGGCACCTGCGCCTCGCACGGCTGCCTGGACTGCTCGTGCAAGCAGTCCCGCGTGTGAGTGGATGACACACGCCTTGCCGACAACCGGGGCCCCCTGTTAACTCTCACCCAGGTGCCGAGGGGCGCCTGTGCCCGAAAAAGACGACGTCACCCTCGCTTCTCCCGGCAGTGCGACAGTTCCTGATGAGTTCCTTCCACGGCCCATTCTCGGGTGAGGGCCGGATACGAAGGGCTTGTCATGGGAACCGCCCCGCCTCTCCCGCTGCACGAGTGCAAGGTCCGCGCATCGCTCCTGCTGAAGGAGCTGTGCTCGCCTGACGCGTCGCGCGCCAGCCGGGCCGCGGAGCGCCTGCGCGCACTCCCCACCTTCGCCCGTCTGTCATTGGCCGAGCTGCTCGCTCGAAGAGACCACGTGCAGCGCAAGCACGCGCTGGCCGTCATCGCCCATGAGCAGGGGTATGCCTCCTGGGTGGAGCTGAAGGCCGCGCGGGAGGAGGCGCCTCCGCCGACTGTCGACTTCGAGGCGCTGCTCTCTCGCGTCGGCGGCCTGTTCCTCAACCGGTGGTTCACCACCTACGAGGCCGCGCTCGACTCGCTGCGAGCGCAGGGCGGCTACCTCTTCCCATTCCGCCAGCAGTTCTTCGTCTGCGAGGCGAGCCTGCTGACGACGCTCGGGGTGGACCTGGCCGACCCCGATTGGGCGCTGGCGGGCCCCGACTGGGTGGCACCGCGCGACGCGGCCGCCCACGCCCGGCTCGAGCAGCGGCTCGCCCGTCTCGCCGGCCCCACCACCCTGAATCGCTCTCCCTCTCCCACCCACAAGAAGGCCCGCATGTCCGCTGATGATATTTCCCCGCAGCCTGGAAGCCGCATGCAGCGCGCCGAAGTCCGACGCGCCTACAAGGAGAAGCCGCCCCCCATGGGCGTGTTCGCCGTCCGCAACAAGGCGAACGGCAAGGTCCTGGTGGGGTCGAGCCTCAACGTCCAGGGCGCGCTCAATCGCATCCAGTTCGAGCTGAGCACCGGGATGGACCGCATCCCCGGCCTGCTGGAGGACTGGAAGCGCCACGGCGCCGACAGCTTCACCTTCGAGGTGCTCGACGTCCTTCCTCCCGCCGAGGAGCCGGGCGGAGACCCCAAGGAAGAGCTCAAGGTGCTGGAGGCGCTCTGGCTCGACCGGCTCAAGCCCTACGGTGACGCGGGCTACAACGGGCCCCCTCCGGCGTAGGGCGGGCACTTCCCCTCCGGGGTCACCACCCTCCTGGAAGAGGTCCCCTGTAAGAGCCGGCCGGGTGCTTCGTTGGCCTGGGCGAAAGGAGCACGGACGCACCATGCACCCCTCCCATTCGCACCCTCACGCCCACACGCCGCCTCCCCCCACGAGCGGGGAGGCGCACGCCATCGACCCCGTCTGCGGGATGAAGGTGGACCCGCTCGCCCCCAAGGGGGGCAGCCTGGAGCACGAGGGCCACCGCTACTTCTTCTGCAACCCGAAGTGCCGCGAGCGCTTCCGCGCGGACCCGGCGCGCTACCTCGCGCCTGTGTCCACCGAGCCCGAGCCGTCCGCCGCGCCGGGCACGCTGTACGTGTGCCCCATGGACCCGGAGGTCCGCCAGGACCACCCGGGCGCATGCCCGAAGTGCGGCATGGCGCTGGAGCCCGAGTCCCCGCCCGCGCTCGAAGCCCGCGTCGAGTACGTGTGCCCCATGCACCCGGAGGTGGTGCGGGACGGGCCGGGAAGCTGCCCCATCTGCGGCATGGCGCTGGAGCCTCGCACCGTGCTGCCCGAGGAGGCGCCGGACCCGGAGCTGCAATCCATGCGGTTGCGCTTCCGTGTGGGCCTGGGCCTCACCGTGCCGCTGCTCGCGCTCGCCATGTCGGACATGATTCCGGGCCAGCCGGTGCAGCACGCGGTGCCCGCGTCGGTGCTGGCGTGGGCGCAGCTCGTGTTGGCCACGCCGGTGGTGCTCTGGGGTGGGTGGCCTTTCTTCGCTCGCGGCTGGGCTTCGGTTCGCAACCGGCACCTCAACATGTTCACCCTCATCGCGTTGGGTACGGGCGCGGCGTATCTCTTCAGCGTCTTCGCCACGCTCTTCCCGGGCGCGCTGCCGCACGGACTGCGCACGGGACATGGAGGCTCGGCGCCGCTGTACTTCGAGGCCGCCGCCGTCATCGTCACCCTGGTGGCGCTGGGGCAGGTGCTGGAGTTGCGCGCGCGTCACGCCACCTCGGGGGCGCTGCGGGCCCTGCTGAGCCTGGCGCCCGCCATCGCCCGGCGCCTCCGCGAGGACGGACACGAGGAGGACGTGCCGCTCACGCACGTCCACGTGGGCGACAGACTGCGCGTGCGTCCCGGGGAGAAGGTGCCGGTGGACGGCGAGGTGCTGGAGGGTGCCAGCGCGGTGGACGAGTCCATGGTGACGGGCGAGTCCCTCCCCGTGGAGAAGGGGCCGGCCGACAAGGTGACGGGCGGCACGGTGAACGGCACGGGCTCGCTGGTGATGCGTGCGGAGCGCGTGGGCAGGGACACGCTCCTGTCGCGCATCGTCCAGCGGGTGGGCGAGGCGCAGCGCACCCGCGCGCCGATTCAGCGGCTCGCGGACCGGGTGGCGGCGGTGTTCGTGCCGGTGGTCATCGCGGTGGCGGTGGTGACGGCGGTGGTGTGGGGCGTGTGGGGCCCGGAGCCCCGGTTGGCGCATGCGCTGGTCAACGCGGTGGCGGTGCTCATCATCGCCTGCCCGTGCGCGCTGGGCCTGGCCACGCCCATGTCCGTCATGGTGGGCACGGGCCGGGGCGCGCAGGCGGGCGTGCTCATCCGCGACGCGGCGGCGCTGGAGCGGCTGGAGGCGGTGGACACGCTGGTGGTGGACAAGACGGGCACGCTCACCGAGGGCAAGCCGCGCCTCGCGGCGGTGGTGCCGGCCCCCGGCTTCGACGAGGCCCGTCTCCTGAAGCTCGCCGCGAGCCTGGAGCGCGGCAGCGAGCACCCGCTGGCAGCCGCCATCGTCGGGGGCGCGAAGGAGCGCGGCGTGTCGCTGTCGCCGGTGGAGGACTTCCGCTCGCACACCGGGCAGGGCGTCACCGGCCGCGTGGACGGGGAGGCGGTGGCACTGGGCAACGCGGCGCTGATGGTGGCGCGCGGCGTGGACGCGGGCGAGATGGGCCCACGTGCCGAGGCACTGCGCGAAGACGGACAGACGGTGGTGATGGTCTCCGTGGACGGGAGGCTCGCGGGGCTGCTCGGCGTAGCGGACCCGGTGAAGGCATCCACGCCGGAGGCGCTGGAGTTGCTCCGTCAGGAGGGGCTGCGCGTGGTGATGCTCACCGGCGACAGCTGCACCACGGCGGAGGCGGTGGCGCGGCGGCTCGGAATCACGGAGGTCATCGCCGGGGTGCTGCCGGACGCGAAGGGGGAGGCCGTGCGCAAGCTCCAGCGGGAGGGGCGCGTGGTGGCCATGGCGGGTGACGGCGTCAACGACGCGCCGGCCCTGGCGCAGGCGGATGTGGGCATCGCCATGGGTACGGGCACCGACATCGCGATGGAGAGCGCGGGCGTGACGCTGGTGAAGGGGGACCTGCGGGCCATCGCCCGGGCGCGGAGGCTGAGCCAGGGGACGCTGGGCAACATCCGGCAGAACCTCTTCTTCGCCTTCATCTACAACCTGCTGGGGGTGCCGCTGGCGGCGGGGGTGCTGTACCCCTTCTTCGGCCTGTTGCTCAGCCCCATCTTCGCCAGCGCGGCGATGAGCCTCTCGTCCGTGTCGGTCATCGCCAACGCGCTCCGGCTCCGGAAGCTGAAGCTGTAGCCCGGCCAGGCGGGCACCCGTGCATCTCGGGTCCCGCCTGGCGTGGGCACGGGTTACACTGCCCTCATGAGCCCTCGCGAGGAGGCGCGCACCCCCGGCGCGCCCACAGGTCACGTCTCCGTCGTCCACCTGCCGAACGCCTGGTTCATCCTCTGCGCCTCGCGCGAGCTGGGGAACAAGCCGCTGGCCCGCACGCTCCAGGGCACCCCGCTGGTCCTCTTCCGGGGGGAAGGCGGCAAGGCCGCGGCCCTGATGGACCGCTGCCCGCACCGCAACGTGCCGCTGTCCCTGGGCCGCGTGAAGGAAGGCCAGCTCCAGTGTGGCTACCACGGCTGGCGCTTCGACACGGAAGGCCAGTGTCGCGCCATTCCCGGCTTCCTCGGCGAGCCCGGCGCCCGGGCCCGCTGCGCCACGTCCCACGCCACCCGCGAGCAGGACGGCTTCGTCTGGGTGTACTCCACGCCCGGCGTCGTGCCCACGACGGAGCCCTACCGCTTCCCGCTGCTGGACTCGGGCGACTACACCACCGTGCGCCGCACCCTCCGCGCGCCCGGCTCGCTGCACTCCACGCTGGAGAACACGCTCGACGTGCCGCACACCGCGTACCTCCACGGCGGCCTGTTCCGCACCGAGGAGAAGCGCAACGAAATCGACGTGGTGGTGCGGCGCAGCGCCGACAAGGTGGAGGCCGAGTACATCGGCGAGCCGCGCCCCAGCGGCGTGGTGGGTAGGCTGCTGGCCCCCGGCGGCGGTGAGGTGCAGCACTTCGACCGCTTCCTCATGCCGTCCATCGCCCAGGTGGAGTACCGCCTCGGCGCGGGCAGCCACATCATCGTCACCTCGGCGATGACGCCCGTGTCGGACTGGGACACGCTGGTGTACGCGGTGGTGACGTTCCGCCTGCCGCTGCCGCGCTGGCTGACGCGCGCCGTGCTGCCGCTGGCCATGCCGGTGGCGCTCCACATCTTCGGCCAGGACGCGCGCATCCTGAAGCTCCAGACGGACACCATCCGCCGCTTCGGCACGGAGTCGTACGCGTCCACGGAGATTGACGTGCTCGGGCCCGGCATCCTCCGCCTGCTGCGCGCCGCGGAGAAGGAGAAGCCCGGTGCCGTCGGTGACACCGTCCACGAGACGCGGCTGAAGATGCGGACCTGAGCCTCCGCTCACCGCGCGGGGGAGCGGAGGACTCTGGCCGACATGGGGCCCCGTCCCGTCACCCCCGTCGCGAGCTACCGTGAGTGCCAGGTTCAACTGGAGGCGGGGCACTCACGTCGATGCCGTCCCGCCGAAGTTCGTCCGTGCTCGCGGCCACCGCCTGCGTGCCGGGCGGATTCTCATACCAGCCCGGGTCCTCGTGGCCTTCCAGCCGCTCGCGCACCTTGAGCACGGTGAACATGCCTCCCATGGTGATGTAATCGTGCGGGCCCTTGCCGCCGACCATGGGGATGGAGTTGTCGGGGACGGGCATGCCCATGTCCCCCATGTCGCCCATGCCCGTCTGGCCCATGGTCATGTAGCCGGGCAGCAGCGTGCGGACCTTCGCGTCCAGCCCGCCCGGCTTCACGCCGACCATGTTCGGGAATCCGTGCCCCATCTGGTTCATCACGTGGTGGGTCATGTGGCAGTGCAGGGCCCAGTCGCCGGGCGCGTCAGCGACGAACTCGATGGTGCGCGTGCTGCCCACCGGCACCAGCACCGTCGTCTCCGGCCACCGCGCGGACTCGGGGACGCGGCCGGCATCCGTCTCGGTGATGTGGAAGTGGTAGCCGTGCAGGTGGATGGGGTGGTGGTCCATCGCGGAGAGGTTGCCGAAGCGGATGCGCACCCGCTCGCCCCTGCGCACGACGAGCGGGGCCGTGCCGGGGAACGCCTTCGCGTTCAGGGTGAGCACGTTGAAGTCCGTCATCTCGTTCGGGTCCGGCCGACGGGTGCCGGCGTCGATGCGCCACTCGTGCAGCATGATGGCGAAGTCGCGGTCGACACGAGGACCCACCGGCCGGCGCGGGTGGATGACGAACAGCCCCACCATGCCGAGCGCCATCTGCGTCATCTCGTCATGGTGTGAGTGGTACATGCCCATGCCCGACTGGCGCAGGGTGAACTCGTAGCGGAACGTCTCGCCCGGGGCGATGGCCTTCTGGTTGAGGCCGCCCACGCCGTCCATGCCGTTGGGCAGCAGGATGCCGTGCCAGTGCACCGTGGTGGGCGCGGGCAGTCGGTTGGTGACGTAGAAGCGGACGCGGTCGCCCTCGACTGCCTCGATGGTGGGCCCGTGCACCTGGCCGTTGTAGCCCCAGCAGTGCGCCTTCAGGCCGGGGGCGAACTCGTGCTCCACCTCCTCGGCCACCAGGTGGAAGACCTTCACTCCGTCCACCACCTTCCACGGCAGCGTCGCGCCATTGGGCACCACCACGGGCTGGTAGTCCCGGCCCGGCATCCCCGGGGTCGCGTACCGCCGGCCCGTGTCCGCGGCGGAGCCCTCGCGTGGCCCCGGAGCGGCCGGTTGAGCTCGGGCCGGAGCACCCCGGAGCAGCAGTGCGCCGCCCGCGAGCGTCGCGCCCGCGGTGGCCAGCATGCTCCGTCGACTCAGGGCCCCCGTGTCGTCGGTGCGCTCCCGGCCGTCAGCCGGTGCGGCACCGGGAGCCTGTCCGTGGTCAGTGTTGTCCGTGCTCATGGGGAGTCTCCGTGCCGCCGTCACGCGGCTGTCCGTGCTCGGGCTGTGAGGGTTGTGCCGCCTGTCCTGGGGCCGGGGGCTGCGAGCTCGCGCCACCGGGCAGCCGTCCACCGACGAGCCGCTCCAGCTCCGCGCGTGCCATCCAGTAGTCACGGACGGCTTCGATATAGGAACGGTATGCCTCCACCTGCTCTCGCTTCGCGGTGAGCAGTTGATAGAGGCCCAGTTGCATGCCGTTGTATTGGAGCTGTGACTGCTCGACGACCTTTTCGCGCAGGGGCAGCACGACCTGCCGGTAGCGCTCGGCCACCATGCGCAGCGACAGCAGCCGTGCGCGCGCGGCGCGGACCTCGGAGCGGGCGTTGACGGACAGCTCCACGAGGCGCTGCTCACCCTGCCGATGCTGGGCCTCCAGCCGGGCGATGAGGGCCTGCCGCTGGTCGAAGATGGGCAGCTCCAGCGACAGGGTGGGCCCGAAGAGCCGGGGCCCGTTCGCGTCGCGGTGCGTGTGGACGCCCACCTCCACGCTCCCGAAGTAGCGCGTGCTCCGTGCCAGCTCCAGCGCATTCCACAGCAGCGACGCCTGCTTCCGCGCTGCGTCGATGTCCAGCCGCTGCCGGATGGCGAGCGACTCCAGCCGCTCCAGGGGCGCTTCCTCGGAAGGCGGCGCCGGGAGCATTTCGGCGACCTTCCACTGCGTGCGGGGCCCCCAGAGTCCGAGCAGGCGGTTGAGGTGCTCCCGGTCCTCCACCAGCGACAGCTCCTCCTGCGCCAGGACGAGGCGGGCCTCCTCCGCGCCGGCCTGCTCGATGGCCCGCTCCAGCTCGGTGATGTTGCCCGCTTCGCGCTGACGGGCGGCCAGGTCTGATGTGGACTCCGCCGCCTCCAGCACCTTGCGGCGCAGCTCCACGAGCTGCTGGCGTGCCTGCAGCTCGCTGAAGGCCTTGCGCACCTCGGCCGCGGTGCTCAGCGCTTCATGCGCCACGCGCAGGGTGTCGGCGATGAATTGCTCCTGGGCCACGCGCTTGCGCAGCGGCAGCGTGAACAGGTCCACGAACTCCTGCACCAGCGAGAACTCGTGCTCGGGGACGCCGAATCCGGAGATGGGGAAGCCGATGCTCCCGCTGAGGGTGGGATTGCTGAGCAGTCCGGCCTGCACCATGTCGGCCTGCGACACCCCGAGGTCCTCGTAGGTGGACTGGAGCGAGGGGTTGTTGAGCAGCGCCACCTCCACCGCGCGGTCCGGGGTGAGGTCTTCCTTCAAGAGCGCGTCGAGGTGGCGCTGCACCTCGGCGTCCTCGGGAGTGCCCTGGTTCCAGCGCGTCTTGCGGCCCAGCCGCTCCTCGACGAGCGCGGCGACCTCGGCATGGCCTCGCTCCTTCTGGATGGATGCACAGCCGCTCGCGAGCAGCGTCAGCCAGATGAGTCCACCTGCTCTCACGGATGGGCTCCGTGGTCATGTCCGGAGGGGGGCTGCCCCGCGTCCGTGGCGCCGCCAGCCCCGGGCTGCTCCGGCACCAGCTTCATGCCGCACTTGGAGCAGGTGCCGGGCTTGTCGGAGCGCACCTCCGGGTGCATCACGCACGTGTAGAGGGTGGCGGTGCCCGCCTGGCCCCGTGACGGAGCCGCGGGCTCGGAAGCGACAGGCGCCGCGAGCGCGCTCGGGAGCGAGGCAGGCGGAGCTTCGGGCGCATCGGGGCTCGACGGGTCCAGGGCAGACGGTGGCCTGCGCGGCTCGGAAGCACAGGCGGCGAGCGTGAGCAGGCTCGTGAGAACACAGATGATTCGGCGCATGGCAGGCCTCGAGAGGTGACGGTGGTCCAGGACCGAAGCTCCATTGAGCAAGCCGCGCGCCACGAAGCCCGCCGCTGCAACCGCGTGAATCAACGAGCTGCCGAAGCGGAACGGCCGACGACGGACGAGTGCCATGTGTAACCGGGGTCATCACACTGTGACTGCATGCGTTGCGGCCGGGTGTTCACCCGCTCACGAGACGCGCTTCCCCGGCGTGCATGTCGAACGGTGCTCTCGTCGCGACGTGCATGGCCCGTCGCACGAGGGGGAGGGCGAGTTGGACCCATGGTGGTGCGAGGGAAAAGTGGGCCGGTCTCACGACTGCTTCACGGACGACTGGTAGCGTTTGCCGCACCCCGTCCCCCGCTCGGGGTATTCCCTCGCAATCCTCCCCGGAGTCTTCATGTTGCTCGCTGTCCGCACGGCGCTCGTTGCCTCGGTCGCCGTCATCCTGCTGTCCGCTTCGCAAGCCCAGGCCACCAACTACACGCTGTGGATCCACGGGAAGAACTCCGGCGGAACGCAGCCCGGCAACTACGCCGACTTCTCCAACTGGGGCCCCAGCTCCACCGCGGCCGGTGTGAACAAGAAGGCCGTCAACTGGGATGGGCGGCAGAAGATTGGCGGTCAGAACTACCGCGTGCGCGACGCGCTGGACTGCTTCTGCACTGGAACGAACTGGTGCTACATCGCCGTGCACAGCGCGGGTGACTTGCAGATTGGCTACGCGCTGTCTCTGTACGGCGGCTCGGCGCGCTACAAGAAGAACGCGGTCCCCAACTCCAGCGGCGTGTGCGGCAACACGGACGGCACCACGCAGGTGGGCTGGAACATCAAGTGGGTGAACGTGGCGTCCGGCGCCGGCGGCGGCAGCGAATTGGCGGACAAGGGTGAGTGGGCCACCAGCGACGCCATCGTAGGCGACCTGGTCACCACGACGGCGCGCGCCATGTACAACCACAACACCACGCGCAACATCTGGTTCTACATGTTCGCCGGTGCCAAGGGCACGCTGTACTCGGGGCTGCTCCCGGGCCAGGACGACGAGGCCGTCTCGTACCACACGACGGGCGGCGTCGCGGGCAGCGCGGGCGGCGCGTACTGCAACCCGTCCGACTGGTTCTGCAATGACTTGACGCTGGGCTCCGGCCCCTGTGAGGAGAACCACGCCAAGTGGAGCTACCACACCGTGTCGTTCCGCGATGACGCCGAGGCCTTCAGCCACGGCGCCAACGGCAACTGGCAGGGCATCGTCAGCAAGGTGCGCGAGGACGTCGTCACCTACGCGAAGTAGCCCGCGTCACTCCGGCACGGGCGTGGAATGAAGCTTCCTTCCACGCCCGTGCGCCCCGGGCCCGGCCCGCCTCACATGCGCTGGAGCTCCGTGCTCACTGCGCCGTCCTTCGCGCCGCCAGCCGTTGGCCCACGCGCTCGCGCAGCCCGTGGACGAAGGCGTAGAAGGTGGGCAGCACCAGCAGGGTGAAGAGGGTGGATGTGACGAGCCCGCCCACCATCACCACCGCGAGGGGCCGCTCCACCTCCGTGCCGTGCAGCGGCAGCACCAGCAGGGGCAGCAGTCCGAGGATGGCGGTGCTCGCCGTCATCAGCTTGGGCCGCACGCGACTGATGCTCGCCTCGCGCAGGGCGTCGGCGAAGGGCCGGCCCCGCTCCACCAGCAGCTTCGTCTGCGCCACCAGCACCAGTCCGTTCTGCACGGCGATGCCGAACAGGCCGATGAGCCCCACCAGGCTGGACACGTTCCACGTCTCCCCGGCGATGAGCAACGCAATGATTCCGCCCACGAAGGCGTCCGGCAGCGTGGCGAGGATGACGAGCGCCTCCGACAGCGAGCCCAGCGCAAGGTAGAGCAGGATGGCCACCGCCATCAGCGCCACCGCGATGGCCACCATCAACGATTGCGCCGCGCGCTCCTGGCTCTCCACCTTGCCGCCCACGTCGACGAAGTAGCCCGTGGGCAGCTTCAGCTCCTCCGCCAGTCGCTCGCGCACCTCGGCCGCGGTGCTGCCCAGGTCCCGCCCGGAGACCCCTGCCTCCACGGCGATGCGCCGGCTGCCCGCCTCGCGGCGGATGCTGCCCGCGCCGAACGTCTCCTCAATCCGCGCGAGCTGGCTCAGCGGAATGCGCGTGCCGTCATGCCCATCCACGAGGAGGCTCCGGATGGCGGTGGCGTCCCCGCGCCGGTGGTCCGCCAGTCGCAGCACCAGGTCATAGCGCCGCTGTCCCTTCCAGATTTGAGAGGACTCCTGTCCCACCAGCCCCACGCGCACCGCGCGGATGACGTCTCCGGGCGTGAGGCCCACGCGGGCCACTGCGGCGCGATTCACGGTGATGCGGAGCTGTGGCAGTCCGCTGAGCTGCTCCGCGCGCAGGTCCTCCACGCCGTCCACCTTCGCCATGATGGCGCGGGTCCGCTCGGCCAGTCCGGAGAGCACCTCCAGGTCCGGCCCGAAGATGCGCACGGAGAGGTCGGCGGGGCTGCCGCCCAGGCCCTCGTCGATGCGCATGCCCAGCGGCGTGGTGAAGAGGGTGGTGACACCGGGCACCTTCTCCACCGCCTCGCGCATGTCCGCCTCCAGCTTCTCCAGCGAGCGCCCCCGGTCCGGCTTGAGCACCACGAGCACGTCGGAGAGCGTGTGTGGCATCGGGTCCTCCGTGCGCTCGGCGCGACCGGTGCGGCGCACCACGTCGTCCACCTCGGGGAACTCCAGCAGCACGTCCTCGACCAGGTGGTTGAGCCGGTCCACCTCCTCCAGCGAAGCCTCCGCGGGGAGCACCGTCTGCAACAGCAGCGCGCCCTCGTCGAGCCGGGGCATGAAGTCGCTGCCCACGGCGAAGGCCAGTCCCAGCGCCGGCACGGTGATGGCGAGCGCCACCAGCCGCACCAGTCCCGCCCGGCGCATGCAGCGCTCCAGCAGCGGTGCGTAGAAGGCCTTCACCTTGCGCACCAGCCACACGTCCTCCGGCGTGTCCGGCCGGGGCGCGCGGAGGAACAATCCCGAGGCCACCGGCACCAGCGTGAGGGCCAGCCCGAGTGACGCCGCGAGGCACGCCACCACGGCCGCCGCGAGCGGCTGGTACATGCGCCCTTCAATCCCCGTCATCGCGAACAGGGGAATGAAGACGGACACGACGATGAGCGTGGCGAAGGCGATGGGCCGGCCCACCTCCAGCGCGGCCGCGAGCGACTCCTCGCGCTGGGAACGGCGCCCCGCGCCCTCGCGCAAGTCGTGGACGATGTTCTCCGTGACGATGATGGCCGCGTCCACCAGCAGGCCCACGGCGATGGCCAGTCCGCCCAGCGTCATGGTGTTGATGCCGATGCCCGCCGCCTTCAGCAGCACGCCCGCGATTCCCAGGGAGAGGGGCAGGGTGAGCGTGACGATGAGCGCCGCGCGCCAGTCCCCCAGGAGCCCGAAGAGGACGAGCACCACCAGGAACGCGCCGAGCAGGATGGCCCGGCTGACACCTCCCAGCGCGGAGTCCACCAGCACCGACTGGTCATACACGATGCGCAGTTGCACGCCCGGAGGCAGGGCGCGGCTCAGCTCGGTGATGGCGTCGCGCACGCCCGCCGCCACCCGCTCCGTGTCCGCGCCGAACTGCTTGATGACCCGGCAGCTCACCACCTCGCCCTTGAGCCGGTGGGCGATGCCGCGCCGCACGGCGGGGGCCTCGCGGATGTCCGCCACGTCGCCGAGCAGCACGGGTGTCCCGTCGCGCAGGGCCACCACGGTGCCGCTCAGGTCCTCCACCGTCTGCGCGCGGCCCACCGCGCGCACCGTCCACTCCATGGGCCCCTGCACCACGAAGCCGCCGGAGGCGTTGAGGTTGGCACCCTCCAGCGCGTGCTCCACCGCGTCCAGGCTGATGCCGCGCGCCACCATCTGGTCCGGGTCCAGCTGCACCTGGAACTGCCGCAGGTAGCCGCCCAGCCGCTCCACGCCCGCTACGCCGGGGACGGCGAGCAGCCGGTTCTTCACCTCGAACTCGGCCAGGTCGCGCAGCGTCATCAGGTCGGCCGCGCCGGGCTCGGCCTCCAGGGTGAACTCGAAGACCTCGTTGAGTCGGCCCGTGAGGCTGGAGACGAGCGGCGCGTCCGTGCCGGCGGGCAGCTCGGCCTGGGCCTGGGCCACGCGCTCGGCGACGTACTGGCGGCTGCGGAAGTAGTCGGCGTCGGGCTCGAACTCCACCGTCACCTGCGTCACGCCGAGCTGCGAGGTGGAGCGGATGCGGCGCACGTCCGGCAGGCCCGCGAGCGCCACCTCCATGGGGATGGCCACGGCCGTCTCCAGCTCCTCGGCGCCCATGGCCGCGTTCTGCACGATGACGTTGAAGATGGGCGCGGACAGGTCGGGGAACACGTCGCGGCGCAGGCCGTGGAGCGCCACGGCCCCGAAGGCGGAGAGCGCCAGCGCGAGCACCACCGTGAGCCCCGGCCGCGAGAAGGACGCGCGCAGCACGCGGTCCACCACCGAGGCGGAAGCCGGGCCGTCAGTGCGCATGGGGGTCCCCTCCACCGCTCGACTTCTCCACCTCGGCCTTGAGGAGGAACGCGCCCTCCACCACCACCAGCTCTCCGGCCTTCAGCCCGGACAGCACCTCTACGTCGCCGCCGAGCGTGCGGCCGCGCCCCACCTCGCGCCGCTCGAACACGCCCTTCGTGTCCGTGGGGATGAAGGCGACCCAGCCACCCTCCAGCCGCTGGAGCGCCGCCGCCGGGACGGAGGTGATGGTGGCGCCTTCGACGCCCAGGGGGAGGGACGCGGACGCGGACATGCCCGGACGCAGCAGCCCCTCACGGTTGTCCAACTCCAGCCGCACGGGGATGGTGCGCGAGGCCGCGTCCACCCGCTGCCCCACATGGCCCACCTTCGCCATGAGTTCCTGCCCCGGGAAGGCCGCGAAGGTGACGCGCGCCTGGGCGCCGCGCTGGATGCGCACGGCGTCGCGCTCGAAGGCGTGGACGATGAGCCACAGCGAGGACAGGTCGCCCACGCGGAAGAGGGGGCGCGAGGGGTCCGCCATCTGCCCCATCCGCGCGTCCCGCTCGATGACGGTGCCGGACAGCGGCGCGCGCAGCACGAAGCCCGGCGCGCCCTGCCCGCCGCGCAGTTCGTCCTCGCTCGCGCCCAGCGACGTCAGCTCCGCCCGGGCCGAGGCGACCTCCGCGTCGGCGGAAGCCGCCTCCGCTTCCGCGGCCTGCACGTCCTTCTGCGCGACGATGCGCTCGGCGGCGAGGGCGCGCTTGCGCTCCGCGGTCTGCCGCGCGGCGGTGGCGCGGGCCTGGGCCGCCTGGAGCGCGGCGCGGGCCTTGCCCAGCTCGGGGCTGCGCAGCTCCGCGAGCTTGTCGCCCTGCTTCACCTGCTGGCCGGTGGTGGCGAAGACGGTGCCCACGCGCGCGGCGATGGGGGAGGACACTTCCGCGTACGCATCCTCGCTGAACGTCAGCTCGCCCAGGGCGGTGACGCTTTCCCCGCCGGGTCGCTCGCTCACGCGGGCGGTGGTGACGCGCAGGTCGCGCATCATCTCGGCGGCGATGTGGACGCTGGATTCGTCATGGCCCTCGCCGTGAGGCTCGGCACCCTCGACTCCCTCGTGCGCGTGCTCATCCTCGTGCTTCGGGGACTCCGACTTGCAAGCGGTCAGCAGGAGCAGGGCGGCCAGCAACTGGAAGGCGGGCTTCATGGCAGGGCTCCTGTCTCGACGGCGAGCTGCACGCGCGCGAGCGCGGCCTCGAGGAGGCTGTCGACGTAGGCAATGCGGGCTTCGAGCGTGTCGCGGCGGACGAGGAGGAACTCCGCGAGCCCCATCTCCCCCGCCTCGTAGGACCGTGCGGCGAGCGAGGCGTTGTCGGCCAGCAGCGGCAGGGCCTCGCGCTCCAGCAGGTCCACCGCCTCCTGCTGCTTGCGGTGCCGCACGCGCGCGGCCTCCACCTGGGCCTCCCGCGCGGAGCGGGCCGCGTCCAGTACGGTGCGCAGGCGGCGCACGCGGGCCTCGCCCGTCACGCGCGCCTCCTGTCCTCGTGAGAAGAGGGGCAGCGGTACGCCGAGCGTGCCGAGGACGGCGGTCTCATCCACCTCGCGCTGGTAGCGCACGCCCACCTGCACGTCGGGCCAGGCGCCGCTCCGGCCCAGGCGAAGCTCCGCCTCGGCCTGGGCCACTTCGGCCTCCATCGCGACGAGGTCCGGGCGCTCGCTGGTGAGCGGCACCGGCGCGGCGGCGGTGGCCAGGGCCCGCAACTCGCCCCGCACGCCCAGGGGCTTCGCGAGCCCCATTCCCAGCAGCGCGCGCAGCAGGTGGAGGAGGGACGCTTCGTCTCCCTCCGCGCCGACCGCGGCCGCGCGGGCCCGCGCGAGCGCCACGCGCACCACGTTGACGTCCACCACCGGCACGTCTCCCGCCTCGAAGCGGCGCTGCGTGGAGTGCGCCATGCTCGCGGCGGCCTCCTCTGCCTCGCGCGCCAGCTTCAGCCGCTCGCGCGCATGCAGGACGCGGAGGAAGGTGGAGGCCACCTCGCCCAGCACGCGGCGTTCCGCGTCGCGCTGGTTCGCCTGCTCCCGGGACAGCCCGGCGCGCGCGGACTCCCGGCGGGCGCCCTGCTTGCCGCCCAGCTCGAAGGGCTGGACGAGCCCCACGCCCACCTCCAACCCCCGCGTGCCATCGCCGAGGGTACGCGGCCCGGCTTCCACTTCGACGGTGGGGTTGTCACGCAACAGGGGCGCGGCGCCGGCCACGGGGCCCTGGGCTTCGGCGACACGGCCCGTGGCTTCCAGCAACGCGGGAGCGCGCTGGCGGGCCAGGGACAGGACCTCCTCCAGGGTGAGCTCGACGGGAGGGGACTCGGAAGACTGCGCCACGCCGGTGCGAGGCAGGAGCAATGCGGCGGCGAGCCCGAGGGCGGCCGTCGCGAGACGATGGGACAACACGGGGAAGACCTCGCGGAGAGTCGGCGAGCATCCGGCGCGGGCATGCCTCATGGGCACACCCGCCCTGATGGACGCGTGAGAACGCAAGACGACGGACTCGGGCTACGCGAGGACGACTATGGGGACGTGCAGGATGTCGCCCAGGTCGGCGGAGGACGGCGCGTCCTCGTCGTGCGCGAAGCGGGGCGGCCGCTCCACGTGCGGCAGGAGGAAGGGCGCGAAGTCGGCCGCGGCCACGGAGCGCACATGGCCACAGCAGGTGCAGTCGGCGCAGTCGGGAGCGCACTGCCCGCGCTCGTCGTCATCCGCGCAGCGCTGCGCACACACCTCACCCGCCGTACCCGACAGGGTGGGCAGCAGCCCTCCCACGCTCGGGGCGAACAACAGCAGGCTGAGGCAGAGCCAGATGCGCAGCACGGGGCCGTTCCTAGCACGCTTCTGGACGGAACGCGCGAGCGGGCCTCACGGGCGGTGTGAAGGGCAGGGTGGGGGCGCCCGGATGGCCCCCGCCGCACGCGGGGGAGCAGGCGTCATCTCCCCGTGCCGCCGGGGGCGAGGCGGTTCTTGTAGACCTTGCCGTCCTTCACGATGACCAACAGGTGGGTGTCCGGGTCGTCGAACAGCGTGAGGCCCTTCAGCGGGTCGCCATCGAGCACCAGGAGGTCGGCGAGCGCGCCCTCCTCGATGACGCCCAGCTTGCCGGGGTAGGGGTTTCGCGGCCCGGACAGCGCCAGCAGCGCGGCGTTGTCCCCCGTCGCCATCTTCAGCGCCTGCGCGGGCGTGAACCAGCGGGTCAGCTTCGCCAGCTGCGCGCCATGCCGCTCGGTGAGCCTGGGGGTGAAGAGCACGTCGGTGCCGAAGGCCAACCGGACGCCGTGCTTCTTCGCCAGCTGGTATGCCCTGTCCGTTCCTTCGATGATTTGCAACTGCTTCGCCCGCCGGGCCTCGTCCGGCATCGGGATGGCGTCCTCGTCATCGAGGAAGGGCTGCAGGCTCCACCAGACGTCCCGCTCCTTCATCAGCTTCGCCGCGGGCTCGTCCGCCAGTTGCCCGTGGTCGATGCACTTCACTCCCGCCGCGATGGCCTGCTGGATGGCCTTCGACGTGTAGGCGTGCACGGCGACATAGGTGCCCCAGTTCTCCGCGGCCTCGACGGCGGCGCGCAGCTCCGGCTCGGTGTACTGCGTGGCGTCGAGCGGGTCGTGCTCCGAGGAGGCGCCTCCCCCCGCCATCAGCTTGAGCTGGCTGGCGCCCAGCATCAGTTGCTCGCGGGCGCGCAGGCGGACCTCATCCGGGCTGTCGGCGATGGCGGCGGCCCCCACGCGCTCCGTGTAGCTCAGGGTGCCGGAGGCGTCGCGGGGCAGCTCGTTGAGCAGGCGGAAGTCACCGTGTCCCCCCGTCTGGGAGATGAACGCGCCCGACGGGTAGATGCGCGGCCCCGGGATGATGCCCTCGTCGATGGCCCGCTTGAGGCCGAACACCGGGCCACCCAGGTCCCTCACGCTCGTGAAGCCGCGCAGCAGGGTCCGCTCGGCGCTCTTCCCCGCCACCAGGTTCAGGTAGCCGACGTCCGCGGTGACGGCGACGGCCGCGGGCATGGTCGCGAACATCGAGTGCCAGTGCGCGTCGATGAGCCCCGGCATCAGCACGCGGCCCCCACAGTCGATGACCGTCGTCTGGGAGCCGCGCTCCACCGGAATGGGCGCGGTCGAGATCTTCTCGATACGTCCGTCCCTCACCCGGACGTTCGAGGGCTCGGAGAGCCCTCCACCCTTGCCGTCGAAGATGCGGGCGTTCGCGAACTGAAGCATCCCCATGTGCCGCCTCCCAGTGCGAGGCGACGTTGGAACGGGGACTCCCCGCGGGCCATCCGGCCGGAGGCTCAGCCCGCTGTCAGGTGCTCGAACAGTGTCCGGGCGCCCAGGAGGATGAGCACCAGCCCGCCAATGGCGTCCAGCTTGCGTCCGAAGCGGTCTCCAAAGCGCCGGCCGGCCTCCACGCCCGCGAAGGAGAGCACGAAGGTGGTGACGCCGATGAAGGCGGCCGCCAGCAGCGGGCGCACGTCGAGCGTCGGCAGGGTGAGGCCCGCCACCAGGGCGTCGATGCTGGTGGCGATCGCGAGCACCAGCAGCACCCGGAGGCTGAACGGGTTCGCGCGCGGGGCCTCGGCACCCTCCTCATGGGTGAAGGCCTCGTGCAGCATCTTCGCGCCAATGCCGCCCAGCAGCACGAAGGCGAGCCAGTGGTCCCACGCGGCGATGGCGTCCGCGAAGCGCGCGCCCGCGGCCCAGCCGATGAGGGGCATCAGCGCCTGGAAGCCGCCGAAGAAGAGGGCGAGCAGCAGCGCGTCGCGCACCCGCACCCGGGGCGCCGAGAAGCCGCTCGTCATCGCCACGGCCGTGGCATCCATGGACAGGCCGAGCGCCAGCATCACCAGGGGCAGGGAGAGCATGGGCGCTCCCTATCGCATCTGGTGCCGGCCGCCTACCGGACCGCGGCCGGCCCCTGGGGGAGCACCCTGGCTCAGGAGATGCCCTTGCGCAGCCGGTTCCAGTCGAAGTTGGGCGCCGGGTCGTTCTTGCGGCCCTTGGGCACCGCGACGTCGGCGTGGCCGACGATGTTCTTCATCGGCACCTTGTACTCCTGCTTCAGGTAGCCGGTGAGCTGGGTGAGGGCCTTGTACTGGGCTTCGGTGAAGGGCGTCTTGCCGTCGCCGGCGTTGACGATTTCGATGCCGATGGAGCGGCCGTTGATGTCGCTGGGCACGCCGTGCAGCTCGCCCTTGCCCGCGTGCCACGCGCGCTTCTGGTCGTTGACGAGCTGGTAGATCTTCCCGTCACGGTCGACCATGTAGTGCGCGGACACCTCGCTCTTCGGGTTGCGCATCCACGCCAGGTCGCCCGCGCCGTTGTTGGAGGCGGTGTGGTGCAGGACGATGGTGTCGATGTCCTTGCCGCCGCGCTCGTTGTAGTTGGGCGAGGGCGCGCTGACGACGGGCGGCTTCTTGAACGTGCCCGGCGTGGACGGAGGCGGCTTCGTCGGCCCCTCCACGGGCGGCTTGCTCCCGGCCAGCGCCTTCTTCAGCGCCGCGTGCGTCAGGTCCCCGTAGAAGCCGGTGGTGGGCAGCTTCTTGTCGGCCTGGAACTTCTTCACCGCCGCCTCGGTCTTCGGGCCGAAGGTGCCGGGGCCGGTGGAGACCTGGGCCTTGGTCATGTAGCCCAGCTTCACCAGCGCGTCCTGGAGCTGCTTCACCTTGGGGCCCTCATCCCCCTTGCGCAGGCCGGCGGGAGGGGCCGTCACGGTGGCGGCGGCGGTGCGGGTCAGCGCCGCCGACGCGGTACGGGACGTCGTGGCGGTGGAGACGGGGGGGAGGCGGACGCTCATGGGGGGCACTCTCAAATAGTGGGAAAGCTTGCCCCATTATCGAGAGTTGCCTTGGGAAGTTGCGTCATCAAGGAAGGCCGGAGCTTTCACGGCTCTCCATGGGCGCGGCTTCCATGGGGTGGTGCCCTTCAGGCCACGCCGCGGGCGGCGGGCCTGGGCTGGATGAGCTCGGTGGAGAAGTAGCGCTCCATCCGGTCCGGGAACACCGTCACCACCTGGGCGCCGGGGCCCAGCCGCTTCGCGGCCTCGACGGAGGCCGCGTAGTTGAGGCCGGAGGACGGTCCCACCGGGAAGCCGCGGCGGATGAGCGCGCGCGCGGTGCACATGGCCAGCTCGTCCGACACGTCCAGCTCCACGCGCCCCGGCATGTCCGCGTCGCGGTACAGCTTGGAGATGCCGTCCACCACGCCGGGTACGCGGGGGCTGAAGCTGCAGCATTCGATGTCGCAGCCCAGCCCGGCGATGGGCCGCGCCACGAAGGCCGTCACCGGGCAGCCCGCTTCCGCGAAGGCCTGGTACAGCCCCACCACCGTGCCGCCCGTGCCGACGCCGCTCACCACGCCGTGCACCAGCCCGCCCGGTACCTGCGACAGGATTTCCTGCCCCGTCCACACGCGGTGCGCCTCGGCGTTGTCCGGGTTCTCGAACTGGCGCGGGGCAAACGCCTTGCGCTCGCGCGCCAGTTCCTCCGCCCGCGCAATCGCGCCGCGCACGCCCGTCTCGCGCGGCACCAGCACCACGTCGCCGCCGTAGGCGCGGATGGTGAGCAGACGCTCGTCGGTGACGCCCTCCGGCATCACCGCCGTGAAGCGCAGCCCCATCTGCGCGGAGGCCAGCGCCAGGGCGATGCTCGTCGAGCCGCTGGACGCCTCGATGACCTCGCCGCCCGGGCTCAGCTCACCCAGACGCCACGCCTTCTCCAGCATGTACCGGGCGATTCGGTCCTTCGTGGAGCCGCTGGGGTTGAGGAACTCCAGCTTGCACCAGATGGTGGGGCCTTCCTCTTCCAGGCGGACGGGGACGAGCGGCGTGGGGCCGACGGCCTGGAGGAAGCGGCCATCCGCGGGGAGGGGGCGACAGGGAGGACGCATGCGGCCTTCACTACCCCGAAACCGACCCTGGCGGGAGCGTCTCCGAACTATTTGCCGGTTTGATGACCGCCGCCAGCCCGGCTACCCGGGAAGCGGACATTCCCAGGGCGGTAACGCTTGGCGTGCGGTGGGGGGCGCGGATACGAAAGAGTTCCGGCCACCGAATGACTTCCAAGCCCGCCGTCATCCTCAACGTCAACGACGACGTCGCCAGCCGGTACGTGACTTCCCGTGTGCTGGGGCTGGCCGGCTTCCGCGTGGTGGAGGCCGCCGCCGGCCGCGAGGCGCTGGCGCTGGCGGACGAGCACACGGACCTGGTCATCCTCGACGTGCGGCTGCCGGACATCAGCGGGCTGGAGGTGTGCAGGCTGCTGAAGACGGCGCCACGCACCCACAATGTGCTGGTGCTGCACCTGTCCGCGCAGGCCGTGGGGCCGGGCGACCGGGCGCTGGGCCTGGAGCACGGCGCGGATGGCTACCTGGTGGCGCCAGTGGACCCGGAGGAGCTGGTCGCCCAGGTCCACGCCCTGCTGCGGCTGCGCCAGGCGGAGCGCGAGGTCCGCGCGCTGTCGCAGGAAGTCGAGCACCAGCGCCGGCTGCTGGAGCTGGCCATCTCCAGCGCGGCGGACCCCATCGTCCTCTACGACGGCGCCGGGCGCGTGCTCTTCGCCAACCAGGCGCTCTATGCGGCGCGCGGCAGCCATGTCGCGCACGGCCCGGGTTTGACGCTGGCGGAGCTGCGCGCGAAGGACCCCGCGCTGGAGCCCTACCTCCGTCTCGTGGAGGCGTCGCTGGGCACGGGCCAGGTGCAGCGGGGCTCCATCTCCCTGATGTCGGACCGGGGCCCGCGCTCCTTCGACTTCGTCATCTCGCCCGCGGTGGGCCCGGACGGCCGGGTGCTGGCGGTGACGACCTCCCTGCGCGACGTCACCGAGGAGCGCAGCGCGGAGGAGTTCCGCGAGCAGTTCATCGGCATGCTCGGGCATGACCTGCGCAACCCGCTCAACGCCCTGTCCATGTCCGCGCAGCAGCTGCAGCGGCGCGGCGGGCTGGACGAGCGCCAGGCCAACCTCACCGGTCGCATCCTCACCAGCGCGGAGCGGATGGACCGGATGATCCGCCAGCTGCTGGACTTCGCCCGCGCGCGGCTGGGCGGCGGCATCCCCGTGACGCGCGCGCCGTGTGACGTGTTCGACGTGGTGCGCCGCAGTGTGGACGAGCTGCGCGCCAGCCATCCCGGACGCCTGGTGCAGCTCGAGGTGCTGGGCGACGGCCGGGGCGACTGGGACTCGGACCGGCTGGAGCAGGCCGTGGGCAACCTGTTGGCCAACGCGCTGAAGTACAGCCCCGAGGACAGCCTGGTGTCGGTGCACGCGGAGAGCGGTCCGAAGGGCGCGGTGCTGCGCGTGCACAACCAGGGGCCGCCCATTCCCGCCGAGGAGCTGCCGCACGTCTTCAGCGCCTGGCGTCGGGGCCGGAAGTCCCGACCGGAGGGAGGCTCCGCCGGGGGACTGGGGTTGGGGCTCTACATCGCCTCGCAAATCATCCGGGGCCATGGGGGAGCCGTGGACGTCGACTCCAGCGCTCCGGGTGGGACGACCTTCACGGTACGTCTGCCTCGATGATGACAAGCGGACGGATGCGATGCGTTGAGCCTCGCCGCCGGACGGGGTTGTTGCCACCTTTCGGTCATGCCGTCCGAGAAGCTCATCTTCGCCCAGTCCGTGGAAGCCCTCTTCGTGCGCGCCCTGGGCCCGCACCTCACCCGTGAAGGCCGCCAGCGCCTGAAGGCGGTGGGCCTGGACCTGTCGGAGTCGCTGCGTCCGCACTACACGGTGGAGCAGTGGCGGGGCTTTCTCCGGGTGGCCGCGCAGGACGCCTACCCCGCGCTGCCTCCGCACGAGGCGCTCTTCGAGCTGGGCGCGCGCTACCTCCAGGGCTTCCGGCAGACGTCCGTGGGCCGGGCCAGCATGGCGCTCGTCACCCACCTGGGCCCGCGCCGCACGCTGGAGCGGGTGCCCTACAACGTCCGCGCCGGGAACAACTTCAACGAGGTGCGCGTGGAGGAGTCCACGCAGGACTCGGCCACGCTGTGGATGAAGGACGTGACGGCGGACAACCCGTACTTCGCCGCCGGCTTCCTCGCGGAGACGCTGCGGTGCGCGGGCGCGGGGCAGGTGCGGGTGGAGCCCATCGCCTTCGACGGCACCGCCGCCACCTTCCGTCTCACCTGGGCGCGCGGCGCGGCGCGAGCCCCGGTCGCCGTGGTTGGCTCGCGCGGCTGAAGGCCCCGCTCCGCCGGGAGCCTCACTCCGTTGCCACGAGCACCCGCCGGGGCCGTGGCGCGCCACCCGGGCGCGCGCGTGAAGCTCAAGCAGCCTGGATGACGCCGTTGGCGCCGGGCTGCCGGTGGGTGATGTCCGCCAGCACGCCGAGCACTCGGCCGATGCGCCCGTCCTCCGCGCGCGAGCGGGCCCGCAGCGCCTGGCGCCGCACCTGTCCGTCTGTCATCAGCACGCGGTAGTCCAGCACCACCTCGCCGGGGGCCTCGGCGCAGCGGGCCAGCCGCTCGGCCACGCCCAGCCTGTCTTCCGGGTGGATGCGGGACAGGAAGGAGCCCAGCGCCTCCTCCACGGGAAGCTCCGCCTGTCCGAAGAGCGAGGCGGCGTTGCGCTCCCAGTGCAGCAGGCCCTCCGGCAGCCGCAGGTCGAAGAGCGTCAGCGACGCGGCGGACAGCGCCTGGAGCATCCGCGCCTCGTTGCGCCGCAGCGCCTCCTCCATGGCCTTGCGGTCGGTGATGTCGCGGCTGATGCCGAACAGGCCGAACACCGTGCCCGTGTCGTCCTTGAGCACGCCCTTGGTGGACAGCCACACGCGCGACCTGGCGCCGCGCTGCGCTTCCTCGTAGGTGAAGGTATGGCGGAAGGCGAGCACCTCGCGGTCATGCGAGGCGGTGGTGCGTGCCTCGTCCGGCCACAGCTCCGCGTCGGTGTGGCCGAGCACCTCGTCCACCGTCTTGCCCATCAGCCGCGCGCCGGCCGGGTTGATGCGTGTGTACCGGCCCGCCAGGTCCTTCGTGAAGATGGCGTCCGTGCAGCCCTGGAGCACGGCGGTGAAGAGGGCGCTGGTGCGGCGCAGCGAGTCCTCGGTGCGCCGGCGCAGGGTGATGTCCGCCACGTACACCAGCAGCCCGCCCGACGCGGGCACCGCCGTGACGCGGACGTGGAGCTGCGGCGTGGGGAGACACTCCTCGAACTCCACCGTGCGTCCGGTGCTCATCGCGCGCTGCAACTGGCGGCGCAGCGTGGACTCGGGCTCCTCCGCGTACGCGTCCCACGGCACACGGCCCAGCAGCTCGTCCCGGCTCTGGCCGAAGAGCTTCTCCGCGGCGCGGTTGGCGTGGCGCACCCGGAAGCCGCCGTCCAGCGCGAGGAACGCGTCCGGCATGCACTCCACGTAGGCGCTCATCCGCTCCTCGAAGGCCTCCGCGTCCACGACGAAGCGCGCCTCCTCGGTGATGTCCGCCAGCCACACGGCCAGGCGGCCGTCCTCCAGGCGCACCGTGCGGGCCCGCACCTGGCGCGCCGCCTCGCCCTCTCCGTGACTGAAGGCGTGCTCGGTGCGCGCGCCGGTGACGAGGGTGGCCGTCCATGGTGCGAGCATGCCGCCCAGCGCGGGCCGGCTCGCGAGCAGCGGCGGGCCCACCAGTCCGGTGCCCAGCAGCGCCTCCGCGGCGGGGTTGGCATAGTCACAGAGGAAGTCGTCGGGGGCCGCGGCGCCGCCTCCGTGGGGGCGGAGGGCGAGGAAGCCATCCGGGTTGAGCGCTTCGAGCGCGTAGAGGCTGGGAGAGGGGCGCATGGCGGGTGGAGAAGGGCTAGCACGCGAGGTGCAACGACTCCCTCGTACCGCCGCGCCGCGTCGCCGCTCATGGAGAGTAGGTGACACCGCCGCCCGTGCACCCGTTCGCGAGACGACGCGTGTTCAGGGTTTGCCCGATGCATATCGGGGGCCGAGGCACGGGGATGCGGGCCGTACGTAGCGCCCGGGGACACTGGCGGCGCGTTGACGCCGGGCTGCACCTGTGTTCAGTCTGCTCCTAGAGAGGTGCGCATGGCCCCGCAGATCAGCCTCGACTTCGCCGAGCAGTGCGCGGCGCATCCCGCGCTGGCGTCGTTCCATCCCGTGGTGCGTCGCTGGTTCGCCGAGCGGCTGGGCGAGCCCACCCGCCCCCAGGTGGAGGGCTGGCCGCTCATCCAGGCCGGCCAGGACGTGCTCATCGCCGCGCCCACGGGCAGCGGCAAGACGCTCACTGCCTTCCTCGCCGCGCTGGACTCCCTCTTCCGCCTCGCGCTGGAGGGCACGCTGCCGGACGCCACGCAGGTGCTCTACGTGTCGCCGCTCAAGGCGCTGGGCAACGACGTGCAGAAGAACCTCCTCCAGCCGCTGGAGGAGTTGCTTACCCGCGCGCGCGGAGAGGGCTACACGCCCCAGGACCTCCGCGTGCAGGTGAGAAGCGGGGACACACCGGCCTCCGAGCGCGCGCAGATGGTGCGCCGCCCGCCGCACATCCTCATCACCACGCCGGAGTCGCTCTACCTCTACCTCACCGCCGAGCGCGCCCGCGCCACGCTGCGCAAGGTGCGCACCGTCATCGTGGACGAAATCCACGCCCTGGCGCGCGACAAGCGGGGCAGTCACTTCACCCTGTCCATGGAGCGGCTCAAGGCGCTCACGGAGGTGCGGCCGCAGCTCATCGGCCTGTCCGCCACGCAGAAGCCGCTGGACGCCATCTCCGGCTTCCTCACCGGCGCCTCCCACCGCGAGTGCCGGCGCGTGGAGGTGGGCCACCTGCGCCCGTGGGATTTGACGCTGGAGATTCCGGACGCGGAGCTGTCCTCGCTCGCCACGCACGAGATGTGGGGCCAGATCTATGACCGGCTGGTGGAGCTGACGGGGCAGCACCGCACCACGCTCATCTTCGTCAACACGCGGAAGATGGCGGAGCGCGTGGCGCATGACCTGGGCGAGCGGCTCGGTGAAGGCACCGTCGCGGCCCACCACGGCAGCATGTCGCGCGAAATCCGGCTGGCGGCGGAGGAGAAGCTGAAGGCCGGGCAATTGCGCGCCATGGTGGCCACCGCGTCGCTGGAGTTGGGTATCGACGTGGGCAACGTGGACCTGGTGGTGCAGTTGGGCAGCACGCGCGCCATCTCCGTGCTCCTCCAGCGTGTGGGCCGCGCGGGCCACCACAAGGCCGCCATCTCCAAGGGCATCGTCTTCGCGATGACGCGCGACGAGTTGATGGAGTGCGCCGCGCTCCTCAACGCCGTGCACGAGGGCGACCTGGACGCGGTGCGCATTCCGCAGAAGCCGTTGGACGTGCTGGCGCAGCAGATTGTCGCCGCGTGCGCCTGCGAGGAGTGGGACGAGCGCGCCCTCTTCAGTCTCTTCCAGCGCGCGTACCCCTACCGCGACCTCACGTGGGAGGAGTACCAGGGCGTGCTGGAGGTGCTGTCGGAGGGCATCGCCGCCGCGCGGGGCCGGGCCGGCATCCACCTGCACAGGGACCGCGTCAACCAGCGCCTCAAGGGCCGCAGGGGCGTGCGGATTACGGCGCTCACCAACGGCGGCGCCATCCCGGACACCTTCACCTTCAGCGTCACCGCCGAGCCCGAGGGCAAGGTGGTGGGCACGCTGGATGAGGACTTCGCGGTGGAGTCCTCGCCCGGGGACATCTTCCTGCTGGGCAGCACCGCGTGGCGGATTCAACGGGTCATGGGCAGCACGGTGGTGGTGGAGGACGCGAGGGGCGCGCCGCCCAACGTGCCCTTCTGGCGCGGCGAGGCGCCGGGCCGCACCGACGAGCTGTCCTCCCAGGTGGGCCGGCTGCGCCAGGAGTTGCTCGAGCGCGAGGACGCGCAGTCCTTCCTGGAGAAACAGTTGCGCATGCCGCCGCCCGCGGTGGACGCGCTCATGGGCTACCTGCGACTGGGCAAGAAGATGCTCGACGCGGTGCCCAGCCACACCACGATTGTGGCCGAGCGCTTCTTCGACGAGGCGGGTGGCATGCAGCTCATCATCCACGCGCCCTTTGGCAGCCGCATCAACCGCGCGTGGGGTCTGGCGCTGCGCAAGCGCTTCTGCCGCTCGTTCGACTTCGAGTTGCAGGCGGCGGCCACCGAGGACGGCATCCTCCTGTCGCTGGGTGAGCAGCACTCCTTCCCGCTGGCGGACATCTTCGACTTCCTCCATCCGGACCACGTGGAGGAGGTGCTGGTGCAGGCGGTGTTGCAGGCGCCCATCTTCGGTACGCGCTTCCGCTGGGTGGCCACGCGGGCGCTGGCGCTGCACCGGATGATGGGCGGCAAGCGCGTGGCGCCCAACCTCCAGCGCGCGCGCAGCGAGGACCTGCTCGCCGCCGTCTTCCCCGCGCAGGTGGGCTGCCAGGACAACCACGGGGGCGGCGATATTGAACTGCCGGACCACCCGCTGGTGAAGCAGACGATGGACGACTGCCTGCGCGAGGCGATGGACATCGACGGCCTGCGCGAGGTGCTGCGTCGCATGCGCGACGGCCGCATCAAGCTGGAAGCGCGCGACGTGCCGGAGCCGAGCGTCTTCGCGCACGCGATGATTCACAGCCAGCCGTACACCTTCCTCGACGACGCGCCGGCCGAGGAGCGCCGCGTGCGCAACGTGGCCCTGCGCCGCGCCATGCCCGCCGAGGACGCGGCGGCCTTCGGCGCGCTGGACGCGGCGGCCATCGCCACGGTGGTGGAGGACGCCGCGCCGCCCATGCGCGACGAGGACGAGCTGCACGACGCGCTGTTGCAGCTGATTCTCGTCCACGCGCACGAGGTGCCGCGCGGGCTGGAGGTGCCCCTGTTCAAGCAGGGGCGGGTGGCGTGGCTGGAGCTGCCGGCGGGGCGCTTCCTGGTGTCGGCGGAGCGGGGCAACGCGGTGCGCGCGCTCTTCCCGGACGCGGTGACGCAGCCGCCGCTGCCGGTGCTGGAGTACGACCGGCCCGTGGAGCGCGACGCCGCCATCTTCCAGGTGGTGCGCGGGCGCATGGAGATGCTGGGGCCCACCACCGTCGCGGAACTGGCCCGGCTCACCGTGCTCTCCGAGGACGAGGTGAATGTGGCCCTGCACGGCCTGGAGTCCCAGGGCTCCGTGCTGCGCGGCCGCTTCCGCGCGCTGGAGTCCCCGCTCGCTCCGGGCGAGACGCCGCCGCTGGAGTGGTGCGACAGGCGCCTGCTCCAGCGCATCCACCGGATGACGGTGGGCCGGCTGCGCAAGGAAATCGAGCCGCTGAGCGCGCAGGACTTCATGCGCTTCCTCTTCCGGTGGCATCACATGGAGGACGTGGACGCGCTGCGCGGCTCCACCGGTCTGCTCAAGGCGGTGCGCCTGCTGCAAGGCTACGAGGCGCCGGCCTCCGCGTGGGAGCGCTTCCTGCTGCCCGCGCGCATGCGCGGCTACACGCCGGACATGCTGGAGCGGGCCTGCTACGCGGGCGAGGTGGCCTGGGGCCGGCTGACGATGAAGGACGCGAAGCCGCCGCCGGGCCCGCGCCGGGGCGCTCCGGTGGACCCGGAGCCCGCGCCGCCGCCGCGCTCGCGGGCCTCGCCCACGCGCAACGCGCCGCTGACCTTCACCCTGCGCGAGGACCTGGAGTGGATGCTCACCGCGGCGCGCCCGCATGCGGTGCTGGCCGACGGCGACGTGTGGACGCCGCCCGACTTGAGCGTGCCCGCGAAGGACGTGGTGTCGGTGCTGGAGCGCCGGGGCGCGTGCTTCTTCCAGGACCTGGTGTCGCGCGCGCGGCGGCTGCCCGCGGAAATTGAAGACGCGCTGTGGGAGCTGGTGGCGCGCGGGCTGGTGACGGCGGACGCGGTGCAGAACCTGCGCATCCTCCAGAGCCCGGCGCACCGCAAGCGACAGAAGCTGTTGCAGCGCGGCGGCCCGGGACGCTGGAGCCTGCTGGCCCCGGCCGAGCCGAAGCCCCAGGACGAGGTGATGGACCAGCTCGCGCGGCTGTTCCTCCAGCGCTACGGCATCGTCTGGAGGGACCTGGTCATGCGCGAGGCGCTGGCGCCCACGTGGCGCGAGTTGCTCTTCGTCTACCGGCGCATGGAGGCGCGCGGCGAGGTGCGCGGTGGCCGCTTCGTGGCGGGCTTCGTGGGCGAGCAGTTCGCGCTGCCGGAGGCGGTGGACGTGGCGCGCGCGGTGCGCCGTCAGGCTCCGTCGGGCGTGCGGGTGCAGTTGTCCGGCGTGGACCCGCTCAACCTCACCGGCGTGGTGACACCGGGTCCCCGCGTGCCCGCGATGCCGGGAAACGTCGTCACGTATGTGGACGGCGTGCCCCGCGGCGTTGACGAGCTGGAGGACGAGGCCGAGGGCAACGTTGGGGAGGACACGGAGGGCGGAAGCGGCGAGGTGATGGCGAGCTGAGAATCGGTTTTCGCTCGCACGGGCGATGCTAGGCTGCCCCCACTGACCGTTGTTCCGAGGGGGTCTGTCCGAATGCGCCGCCTGCTGTTGCTGGGTCTCCTGTTGCTCACCGCCACCGCCTGCCCGGGCGAGGACGACGATGATGACCGTCCCGACGCGGGCAATCCGAACGCGACTGCCACCATCAAGGGCGAGCTGACGCCGTTCCGCAGCAATGACGAGTCCTCCGAGGGTGGCGTCTCCCGCGTCGTGCACTCGCCGCTGAGCAAGGCCGAGCTGACGAAGCTGAAGGAGAAGCTGCGCGGCATGCACCTGCGCAAGGACGGTCCGGTGGTGACGGACCCGGACCTGCCCATCGTTCCGCCGCCGACGGGTGCGCCGCCGCTGGCGCGCATTCCGCAGACGGACCCCACCATTCCCGGGGACGTCATCCTGCGCTTCGAAGAGGCGGGCCTGTCACCCGAGCACGTGCTGGAGACCGCGAAGCTCTCCGGCTACCGCGCGGTGCACAAGGGCTACGCCAGTGAGTACCTGCACCTGGTGGGCTTCGAGGCGGTCGACGGCCACGCGGTGACGGCTGACGAGACGCGCGGGCTGGTGACGCAGCTCGCGAAGCTGCCGGGTGTTCGCTACGCGGACCGGAACCTCCGCATGTACAAGCTGAAGGTTCCGAACGACAAGGGCTACAGCATCCAGTGGCACTACCCCACCATCAACCTGCCCTCCGCGTGGGACATCGAGTCCGACGCGACGGGCGTGGTGGTGGCGGTCATCGACACCGGCATCGTCCCGCACCCGGACCTGGATAACCGCAGGCTCCCCGGCTACGACATGATTCAGGACTCGGCCAACGCGGGCGATGCCAACGGCCGTGACGCCAACCCGCTGGACGAGGGCGGCGACGAGCCGAGCGGTGGCTCCTCGTGGCACGGCTCGCACGTGGCGGGCACCGTGGCCGCGCAGACGGACAACACCAGCGGCGTGGCGGGCGTGGCGTGGAATGCGCGCATCCTCCCGGTGCGCGCGCTGGGCAAACAGGGTGGCACCAGCTTCGACATCGCCGCGGCGATGACGTGGGCCACGGGCGGCGATGTGACGGGCGTGCCGGCCAACGCCAACCCCGCGAAGGTGGTCAACCTGAGCCTGGGCGGCAGCGCGCCACCGCAGCAGATCTACCAGGAGGCCATCAACGGCGGCATCTTGCGCGGTGCCATCTTCGTCATCGCCGCGGGCAATGAGAACGTGGACGCCACCAACAGCACGCCGTGCAACCAGGACAACATCATCTGCGTGGGCTCCACCGGCTTCTCAGGGCGGCGCAGCAGCTTCTCCAACTTCGGGGCGAAGGTGGACGTCATGGCCTCGGGCGGTGAGATGACCGAGGACCTCAACGGCGACAGCTACCCGGACGGCGTGCTGTCCACCGCGCGGGATGAGAGCAATCAGCCCGCGTACATCTTCCTCCAGGGCACCAGCATGGCCGCGCCGCACGTGGCGGGCGTGGTGGCGCTGATGGCGGCGAAGAGGCCGGGCCTCACGACCACCCTGGCGGAGAGCACGCTGAAGGCCACGGCCACCGCCATCCCCTCGTCGCAGTGCCCGGGTGGGTGTGGCGCGGGCCTCATCAACGCGCGCTCCGCACTGGCCCGTATCGCCGACCTGAATCCGGCCACGACACCGCCGCAGCTCAGCGTCACCACCAACTCGCTCTTCTTCCGGGGCAGCGGCCTGCAGGCGCTCACGGTGAGCAACGTGGGTGGCAACCAGGGCGGTGACCTGACGGTGACGGCCACCGCCACGGGGACGCAGGCCGGAGCGGTGTCGTTCCCCGGCGGCGCGACGGTGCCGGTGCCGGCGTTCGGCTCGTCCACGTTGAACGTGGCGGTGAACACGACGGGGCTGGCGGACGGGGACTACACGGTGACGCTGAACCTCGCGGGCTCCACCCTGTCGGGCCCGGCAGGCACGGCCTCGGTGGCGGTGAAGATCAGCGTCGGGTCCACGCAGGACCTGGACGCCATCGTCGCCTTCGTGTGGCAGGACAGGTCGGGTGAGTGGCAGGCGGCGGAGGAGGCCATCACCTTCGCGCGCGCCGTGGACAACTACGCGTACTCCATCAAGCTGGAGCCGCGCACGTACTACTCGCTGGCCACCATCGATGACGACCAGGACGGTGAGATTTTCGAGGAAGGAGAGCGCACCGGCTTCTGGCGCAACCTGGACTCCTTCGAGCCGCTGGAGCTGGAGGACGACGAGACGCTCAGCGGCGTGAGCTACGACCTGGTGCCGCTGGCGCCCGTGGACGACGACCCGACGCTGGACGTGGGCGGCGCGTGCACGAGCGACGCTTCCTGTCCCGGTGGTACGTGTCTGACGAACTACCCGGGCGGGTACTGCACGCAGGCGTGCTCCACCACGGCGTGCCCGGCGGGCTCCAAGTGCTACACGGTGAATGCCTCGGGCGCGAAGGCGTGTCTGGCCACGTGTACGGAGGAAGTGAGCACGGGGCAGGGGGACTGCCGCACCGACTACCGCTGCTACGGCGACGGGACGGGCGTGGGCGCGTGCCAGCCGAGCTGCCTCGCCCCAAGCATTGACTGTGCTTCGGGCCTGACGTGCAGGTCGGACGGCTTCTGCCGCTGAAGCGTTGCTTCGTGGAGCTCCCGGTCCGCAGTGGCCGGGGGCTCGCTACTCGGGAGTGCGGGGCGCTCAGCTCGCTCGCTGGAGCAGCACCGCGCGGCTGTCCACGTTGAGCACCTGCGTGCCTCCGTGCAGCGTGGCGAGCGGCTCCTCCCAGTGCGCGTGGCCGCACACCACGAGCAGACCCTCGCGTTGCTCCAGCACCTCGCGGATGGGCGCGCTGCCGCGCACGCGCGTGCCGGGAACGTCCGGCCCCGCGTGCAGCACGAGGAGGGCCGGGTCCTCTCGCAGCACCGCACGTATCGAGCGCAGGTGCTCCTCCTCCTCGCGCCGTCCCGGTTTGTCGGGCCGGCCGATGATGCCGCCCACGCCGCCCATGCGCAGGCCGTCCAGTTCCACCGCTTCTCCATCCAGCAGGTACACGCCGGGCTGCTGCTTGAAGCGCGCCTCGTCCCGAGGACTTCCGAAGGAGTCGTGGTTGCCCGCCACGCCGGCCACCCAGCGGTAGTGCGCGGCGAAGGCGTTCCACACCTCGCGCACGTCACCGGAGGCTCCGCGGACAGTGGCGCTGTCGTCCGAGTACAGGTCACCCGCGAGCACTACGCCTGTGTGCGCCGGGAGCGGCAACTCTCCCGCATCGCCCAGTGACGCCAGCGTGTCGGCCAGCACCTCGCCCAGCAGCGCCACGGCGCCGTCATGCAGCGCGTGCGGCGCCACGCCTTGCAGGTCCGACAGCACCAGCAGGGCCTCCACGCCTTCGGGCAGGGCGTCCACCGTGCCACGCAGCAGTGGGAAGTGGCGTATCTCCGCCCCGCCGCGCGGTGCCGCGGACTGATAGGGCCAGGTCTGGGTCGGCACCGTGTCGAGTGTCAGGATTCGCATGGGCCCGAGGGGCGGATGGCTGCCCGCATTCCTGACGGCCCCCCCGGGACGACTGATTCAGACCTCGTCGAACCGCCCCCTACGATGCCGGTCCGCTCCAGTGCGTCCTTGATCTCCCCGTCAACGATGAGCGGCGTGTGCCAACCCCACAGTCGAAACACGCGCTCGCCGCCAATCCAGTCCACGCTGTACTCAGTCGTCATTCCACGGCCCACCGCATCCCTCCCGGGCTCGCTTGGAGCGCCAACTTCCGTAGCCACACGGTGAGCCCAAGCTCCCCGTCACGCGGCGTCCGTCCGCCGACTGTCGTGAGGTGCATACAGGGGTAACAAGGTGGACAGTCGGCGGAAGAACCCGGTTCCCACCGTCCGGGGTTGGGGCCATCTTCCGGGCACTTTGTCATTGCTGCAGCGATTGAAGACGGAGACGCGCCCGCACCACGAGCGCACCGAGGCCGCGGTCCGACTGATGGACCCGGGCCTCACACCCGGCGATTACCGCCGCCACCTGGAAGCGCTGTACGGCTTCTACGTTCCGCTGGAGGCACAGCTCGCCGCCCGGCTGGAGGATGCCGTGCCCGCCCTGCGCGCGCATGAGCGCTGGAAGGTGCCGCTGCTGGAGGAGGACCTGCGCACGCTCGGCCATGATGACGGCTCACTGGCCCGGCTCCCCCGCTGCGCCCTGCTGCCGTCACTGTCCGGTGTGCCGGAGGCGCTGGGCTGCTTCTACGTGCTGGAGGGCTCCACCCTGGGAGGTCAGCTCATCCTCCGTCACCTGAAGCGCCACTTCACGGACGTCACCGTGGGCGACTTCGCCTTCTCCAGGCCTACGGTGACGAGGTAGGCCCCATGTGGCGCGCCTTCGGCCAGTCCGTCACGGAGGCCGCGGCGCATGCGGCCTCCAGTGACTTCGACGCGCGGGTGGTGAAGGGCGCTCAGGACACCTTCGACGCCTTCGGGGCGTGGCTGCTGCGGGAGACGGCCCATGCCTCTTCCCGCACCTGAGCTGGACCTCACCCAGTGCGACAGGGAGCCCATCCACCTGCTCGGCGGAGTGCAGCCGCACGGCGTGCTGCTGGCCTTCCGAGAGTCCGACCTCACCGTGGCGGTGGTGAGCGCCAACGTGGAAGCGCTGTTCGGCCTGTCACCCGCCGCGCTGCGAGGCCAGTCCGTCACGCGCGTGCTGGACGCGGACTCGCTGCGGCGCGTGCGCGCCGGCACCGCCTCCGGGCCCGTGCGCGTGAAGGCGGGAGACCGCCCCTGCTCCGCGCTGCTGCACGACAGTGACGGCCTCACGGTGCTGGAATTGGAGCCCCTCACGGCTGACGCGAGGGCGGACGAGGACGCGCTCGACGCCGTGCACCGGCTGGTGTCGCCCCTGGGGCTCGCGCGGGGCACGTCCTCGCTCCTCCAGTCCACCGCGGACGCGGTGCGCGCGCTCATCGGCTTCGACCGCGTCATGGTGTACCGCTTCCACGCAGACTGGCACGGCGAGGTGGTGGCCGAGAGCCGCGGCGAGGGTGTGGACAGCTTCATGGGGATGCACTTCCCCGCGACCGACATCCCCGTCCAGGCCCGCGCCCTCTACACGCGCAACCCGCTGCGCCTCATCGCGGATGCGGCGGCGCGTCCGGTGGCGCTGGTGCCACCCACGCTGCCGGACACGCAGCGCCCGCTCGACCTGTCCGGCGCCGCCCTGCGCAGCGTGTCCGAGGTGCACCTGGAGTACCTGCGCAACATGGGCGTGGGCGCGTCCTTCTCCGTGTCGTTGCTGAAGGACGGCGCGCTGTGGGGCCTCATCGCCTGCCACCACCTCTCGCCGCGCCACGTGTCCGCCGCCCGGCGCCAGGCGTGCGAGGTGCTCGCGCGGCTGCTGGCCCTCCAGCTCGGCGCCGAGGAGCGCGGCGCGGAGGCTGTCTCGCGCGCCCGCCGCGCGGGCCTCCAGGGCCAGCTCGTCACCCGACTGGGCGAGGGCCCCTCGCTCCCCGTCGCGCTGGAGGCGAACGGCGCGCTGCTGCTGGAGCTGACCGGCGCCTCCGGCGCGGCGCTGCTGCTCGGCGACGTCCTCGAGTCGGGGGCGCACGCGGACAGGGATGCGGGAGAAGCACCCCTCCTCTTCGGGAAGACGCCCGGCGAGGCCGAGGTGCGGGCCCTGGCCGCGTGGCTCGCGAAGGACTTTGGCATGGGCGCTACCTTCCACACCGAGCGCCTGGGCACGCGGTACACACCGCTGGCCGCGAGCGCGGACGTGGCCGCGGGCCTGCTCGCGGTGCGGTTGGACCCCGAGGCCCCGCGCTTCGCCCTCTGGTTCCGCCCGGAAGTGGCGCGCACCGTCACCTGGGCGGGCAATCCGCGCAAGCCCGCGGAGCCCGAGGCCGGCCATGCGCGGCTGCACCCTCGCGCCTCCTTCGACGCGTGGCGCGAAGAGGTGCGCGGCGCGAGCACCCCGTGGACGGCCGCGGACGTGGAGGCGGCGGAGTCCTTCCGCGGCGCGCTCGCGGGCGTGGTGCTGCGTCACGCGGCGGAGCTGTCCCGCCTGTCGCGCGCCCTGGCCCGCTCCAATGAGGAGCTGGAGTCCTTCAGCGGCACCGTGGGGCACGACCTCAAGGAGCCGCTGCGCGGCATCCAGCAGTACACGGCCTTCTTCCTGGAGGACCACGAGGCCACACTGGACGCGGAGGGCCGCGAGCACCTCCATGCGGTGGGGTGGCTCGCCCGCCGCGCCCAGGCGATGCTGGAAGACCTCTTCGAGTTCAGCCGTCTCGGCCGCCTGGAATTGGCCTGGGGCGAGACGGACATGCAGGAGCTGGTGGACGAGGTGCTCATCACCCTCTCCGCGCGCCTGCGGGAGGGGCGTGCCGAGGTGCGCCTGCCGCGCCGCCTGCCTCGCGTCTCCTGCGACGCCGTCCGCATTCATCAGGTGTGGGCCAATCTCATCTCCAACGCGGCCAAGTACCAGGCAGCCGAGCCGCACTGGGTGGAGCTGGGCTACTTCGGACCGGGGGAATCCAGGCCCGGCCCGGCGGACCGTCCGGGTGCGCCCTACGTTTTCTATGTGAAAGACCCGGGCATCGGCATCGCTCCGCAGTTCCACGAGACCATCTTCGAGATGTTCCGACGGCTGCACCCCGCGCAGGCGTATGGCGGAGGCTCCGGCGCGGGGCTCGCGATTGCGCGCCGGCTGGTGCGGCTGCACGGCGGCGAGCTGTGGGTGGACTCCGCGCCGGGGCAGGGCTCCACCTTCTACTTCACGCTCGGCCGGGGGGCGGAATGACGGAGCGGCGGCCCCTCCTCCTCGTGGAGGACAGCGACGCGGACGCGGTGGCGCTCGAGCGCATCGCCCGGCGGCTTCCCCTCCCGCTGCCCCTGGTGCGCCTGAGGGATGGCGAGAGCGCGCTGGACTACCTCTACCAGCGCGGCGGCTACGCCGGGGCCACGCGGCCGGCGCTGGTCCTGTTGGATTTGCACATGCCGGGCATGGGCGGCCGCGAGGTGCTGTCCCGCCTCAAGGCGGACCCGGTGCTGCGCTGCATCCCCGTCATCATCTTCTCCAGCTCGACGGAGCGGCAGGACGTGGAGGGCGCCTACGCGGACGGCGCCAACAGCTACCTCTTCAAGCCGGAGCCCGGCGAGCAGTTGGAGGCCGCCGCGCGCGCGCTCCAGTCCTTCTGGCTCGCCGCGGCGCGGCTGCCGGGCCCGGAGGACTCACCGACATGAGCCTTCGCGTGCTGCTGGTGGACGACAGTCCCTCAGACCGGCTTGCCGTGCGCCGCGCCCTGGAGCGCGACCCGGATGCGACCTGGCTGCTGGAGTCCGTCATGTCCGCGGAGGAGGCCCTGGCGCGCATCGCCGCCGCGCCGCCGGACGTCATGCTGGTGGACTACCACCTGCCGGGCATGACGGGCCTGGGCCTGCTGCGAGAGCTGCACGCGCGCTACCCGGGGGCGGCCCCCGCGGTGGTGGTGCTCACCGGCAGCGGCAGCGAGCGCGTCGCGGTGGATGCGATGAAGGCGGGCGCGCAGGACTACCTCATCAAGGACGCCTACAGCGCGGAGCGCCTGCGCCGCAGCCTCCGGGGCGCGGTGGACACGGTGCGCATGACGCGCGAATTGGAGGACCGCCGCGTGCGCGCCGAGCGCGCGGAGCGGGCCGCCCAGGAGGCGCTGGCCGTGCGCGACGAGCTGTTCGCCCTGGCCACGCACGACCTCAAGGGGCCCATTCAAATCATCGCCCTCAATGCCCAGGTGCTGCGCCGCCAGTTCCCCGAGGGCACCCTCAAGCCCACGCAGGAGTCGCGGTTGGACCACATCGTCCGCGCCGCGTACCGCATGGGCGAGCTCATCGACCACTTCCTGGAGGCGACGCGCGGCCAGGAGCAGCCGCTGCGCCGCGAACGCCTGGATTTGCGCGCGCTGGTGGGTTCCAAGGTGCACGCGCTGGAGGCGTCCGCCCGGCACCGCTTCATCCTGAACGAGGAGGGCGGGGACCTCACCGGCCACTGGGACGCCCGCGCCCTGGAGCGCGTGCTGGAGAACCTGCTGGGCAACGCGGTGAAGTACAGCGCCCCCGGCACCACCGTCACGGTGATGCTGGCAGAGGAGCGGGGCAACCCGTCGAACGGGGTGCGGCTGGAGGTGTCCGACGAGGGCATCGGCATTCCCGCCGAGGACCTGCCCCATGTCTTCGAGCGCTTCCGGCGCGGGCGCAACGTGTCCCGGGACGTCTCCGGCAGCGGGGTGGGACTGGCCAGCGCGCGCCGCATGGTGGAACTGCACGGGGGCACCATCCAGGTGGAGAGCCAGGAGGGCCGTGGCACCACCTTCATCGTGCGCCTGCCGCGTGGCATGCCCGACAGCGCGGAGCCGGCGCGAGCGCAGGGGGCGGACGCCGAAGCCGGCGAGGGCTCCTCGTCCGCGAACTCCCGGTGAGCGCGCGCCCTACGGCACCGCGGGCACGCTGCCGCGGAGCATGAAGAAGACGACGACGCCCGTCACCGACACGTACACCCAGATGGGCGCCAGCCACCGCGTCACCTTGCGGTGCCGGGTGAACTCCTTGCGCCACGCGAAGTAGAAGGACACCAGCGCCATGGGCACCACCGGCATGGACAGCAGCACGTGGCTCGCCAGGATGGCCAGGTACAGCCCGCGCCAGTCCCCCACGTAGCGCGTGCTGCCGTGCGCGTAGTGGTAGGCCAGGTAGCACACCAGGAACAGGGACGACGCCACGAAGGCGGACACCATCAGGTACTGGTGCACCTTCCTGGCTCCGCGCTTCACCGCCACCCACCCGGCGATGAGCAGCGCCGCCGCCGTCGCGTTGAGCCCCGCGTTGACCGCCGGCAGGAAGCGCAGATCCACGCCCCCCGCGCCCCCGCGCCGCACCAGCAGCAGCCAGGCGAGGAACGACAGCGCGGCCACGGACACCACCGCCGTGAAGGCGAAGAAGGTCCTGTCACTCACGCGAGAGGGAAGGGCAGCGGGGGCGGCGTTCGACATGAGTCCCCTATCTCTCGCGACGCCCACCCCGTTGCAACCGCCACCGCCTTGCAGGAACGACCTGCTCATACATGTCGCATGAGGATTTGTTGCACCGTCGTTTGATCTTCAACAGGGAAACCCAGCATACTCGGAAGTGGTCACCCCCGACCCCCCCTCTCGGAGGTCCCTCTTGGACCGTGTGCGTTGCCTCGCCGCCCTGGCTGGCGCCGCCTTCCTTCTGGCCCTGCCGGCTTCCGCTGAAGAAGCCGTCTGTGCGCCCGTCGCGAAGGTGCCCCTGGAGCGGCACCTCCGTCAGCTGTCGTTGGACCTGCTCGGCCGCCCCCCCAGCTATGAGGAGTACAAGGCCGCCCAGGCCAAGGGCTCCGTCGACGTGGAGGACATCCGCGCGATGATGGGCAAGGACGAGTTCTACGCCCGCATCCGCAACTACCACCGGGCGCTGCTCCGCTCGAACCTCTCCGCGAGCGTCTTCGACAACGGCAACTCGCGCCTGAACGGCTCGGGCGCCGCCGACAGCATCCTCTTCTTCGGCAACAACAGCTCCACCGGGCTGCGCGGCGTCAACGGCGCCGGGTGTGACTCCGCCATTGAACAGGACGCCTGCCTCACCGCGACGCAGCCGGACGCGCACGCGGCGCCCCTGCGCGAGAAGGTGCTCAAGTGCCGGGACGACATGGGCGTGCCCATGCCCGTGTCCTTCGACTACGACACCAACTTCTACAAGTGCACGGCGCTGGCCACCGCGACGAGCAACGCGGTGAGCACGTGCGCCGACCTGGCCGCCAACGCCACCTGGAAGAAGTACACGTACTTCTGTGACAGGCGCGGGGCCGCCATGGACTCGTTCCTCTGCCTGCCGGACCCGGGCAAGAGCACCACCGCCGCGCTGACGGTGGAGGTGACGGACGCCAGCGGCCGCGTCACCGCCTTCGAGCACCCGAACATCCCCTCCAAGCCCACGCTGACGGACCTCAAGCGCTGCACGCTGGACCTGGAGCTGAAGGACAACGTGAAGGGCAACTACGCCCCGCGCCGCGGCTGCGTCCAGCGCGAGGGCTATGTGATGACCGCGAAGCCGCCGTACTGGGCCACGGCCACCACGCCCGCGTCCGTCAAGGTGTGTGCGATTGAAGCGCAGGACCGCGCGCAGAACCCGTGGACCATGGCCTCGTGCGAGGCGGCGCGCTTCGCCAGTGACCGCAGTTGCGGCTGCGGGGACCGCCTGCGCCGCTGCGAGGTGAACGCGATTACGGCCCAGGGTGTCCGCTCCGTGCACGACATGCGCGTGGCCGCCTTCAACGAGGAGCCGCTGCGCATCGCCGAGTCGGTGGTGAAGCGCGACGAGCCCTACTTCAACATCCTCACCACCCGCCGCTCCTTCGTGAACGGCACCCTGGCCGAGTACTACCGGCAGAAGCAGGGCGTGGGCGTCTTCAGCGTGACGTCCCCCGCGGACGCGCAGACCATCCCCGCCATCCCCTACGAGGAGAACGGCGCCTGGGTGGAGTACACGCGCGACGCGCAGCACGCGGGCGTCCTCACCACCCCCGCCTTCCTCTACCGCTTCCCCACCCAGCGCGCGCGGGTGAACGAGTTCTACGAGGCCTTCCTCTGCAAGACGTTCTCCCCGCCGGCGGACGCCTCGCTGCCTCCCCCCGAGGACTCCTGCAACCGGCAGAACAACCTCGCGGTGCGCTGCGGCTGCAACTACTGCCACGCGACGATTGAACCCACCGGCGCGCACTGGGGCCGCTACGCCGAGCGCGCCGCCCAGTTCCTCCCTGGGGACCAGTTCCCCCGCTTCGACCCCAAGTGCCGCGACTGCGCCCTCAACGGCGACACCAACTGCGGCGGCGAGTGCGGCCAGTACGTCATGCAGGCGTATGACGGCGACGGCGCCAACAGCCTGGGCATGCTCAAGACGTACCTCTACCGCACGGCCGACGAGGAGCAGAACATCGAGGCCGGCCCCCAGTTGCTCGTCCAGCGCATGCTGCAGACGGGTGATTTGGAGCGCTGCACGGTGAAGCGCATCTGGAACGAGTTCCTCGGCCGGCCCATGACGACCGAGGAGCAGCGCATGTACCTGACGCCGCTGTCGCAGGACTTCGCGAAGAGCGGCCACAAGCTCAAGTCGCTCATCGAGCGGGTGGTGACGACGGACGCCTACCGGAGGATTGATTAAATGCGCCGCCTTGTCCTGACCGCCGCGCTGCTCGCGCTGGCCTCCGGCTGCCAGAAGTCGGAGGAGAAGGCCACGCCTCCGCCCCTGGATGGCCAGCTCGAGCCCGTCCCCAATCCCCACACCAACGACAACTACGAGCCGCTGCCGGACCCCGAGGCCCAGGGCGGCAGCGTGGGCCGCGCCCCGCGCCGGCTCACCGTGTCCCAGCTGGACGCCGCCATCCTCACCGCGGTGGGCCGCCGCTGGCTGACGGCGGACGGCCGTGACGGCATCGACGTGCGTGCCCCGTCGTTGGGCCGCGCGGACTACGCGCTCGTCTCCAGCGAGAACACCGAGCCCAACCTCGTCTTCGCCAAGTTCCTGGAGGACGGCGCGCGCTACGTCTGCCTGGAGCAGTCCAAGGCGGAAATCGCGCAGGCGGACCCCGCGCTGCGCACGCTCAGCCGCACGCTGCCCGGCAAGTGGGATGATTTGCGCAAGCTCACCGACGCGCAGGTGCGCGAGTACCTCGTCTACAACTCCACGCGCTTCTGGGGCTCGCCGCTGGCGGGCGACGAGCTGACGAAGTGGGTGGGCCTCTTCACCCAGGCGGCGACGCGGGTGGAGACGCTGGCGGGCACCACGAAGAAGCGGGACCAGGTCCTGGCGTTGGTGTGTATCGCCATGCTGACCGACCCGCGCTTCATCACGTATTGAGCTTGGGAGAGCCTGCGATGAAGAAGAACAACCGCGACGAGAACGTCCTCCCCGAGCGCCGCACCTTCCTCAAGGCCGCCGCCGGTTTCATGGGCTCCACGCTGCTGGGCGGGATTCCCTTCCGCGCCTTCGCCCAGGCCGCGGAGCTGGCCCCAGCGGACCGGTGCTTCGTCTTCGTGTACTTCAGCGGCGGCTGGGACCAGCTCCTCGCCTTCGACCCGAGAGACCCGGACGAGTTCACCGCCGACCGCGCGTCGGAGACGAAAATCCTCCCCGGCTACAACCTCATCAACGACTCGCGCTTCTCCACGCGCCCCATCCTCCCGGCCGAGCGCTCCGGCGCGGGCCGGCCCAACATCGACTTCGGGCCCGCGGTGGGCGAGCGGCTGGCGTCGCACTACGACCTGATGACGGTGGTGCGCGGCATCAACATGAACACGCTGGGCCACGAGGTGGGCTACCGGTACTTCCTCACCGGCAAGCTCCCCATCGGCAGCGCCGCGCGCGGCTCCTCCACGGCGACGGAAATCGTCGGTCAGATGAAGCCGCGGGTGCCCATCGCGTCCATCTCCTACAACGTCGAGTCGTACAACGACCGCTACGGGGGCTACGCCAACGCGCTGCGCGTCAGCCGCCGGGATGACCTGCTCCTCACGCTGCGGCCCAGCGCGGCCAGCCAGCAGTTGGACAGCGAAATCGAGAAGCAGCTCGTGGACTTCCGCGGCCAGCCCATCAACTGCGAGCAGGCGGCGTACGGCACGCGCGGCGTGGGCACCACCTACTCCAACAGCCGGGACCAGATGCAGCAGGTGCTGTCACAGGGGCTGGAGAAGGCCTTCCAGTTCCAGGACACCACCAACCCGGAGATGGAGGCGGTGCGCACGCGCTACGGCCTGGCCACCACGGGCTCCATCGACAACGAGGCGGGCCGCGCCGCGACGGTGGCCACCGCGCTGAAGAAGGGCATCGCCCAGTGCGTCACCATCAACCTCACGGGCGGCCTGGACACGCACTTCGGCACCCAGCTCACCCACGCCAGCAACCAGCGCCGCGGCTTCGACGCGCTCGCCAGCCTGGTGGACGACCTGCGCGCCAGCCCGCACCCGTCGGGTGGTAACTTCATGGACCACACCACCATCATGGTGTTCTCCGAGTTCGCCCGCACGCCGCTCATCAATGCCTCCGGCGGAAGAGACCACCACCTGTGCAGCTCCGCCCTCCTCATGGGCGCGGGCATCAAGCACAACCAGGTCTTTGGCAAGAGCGGCGACATCGGCATGTCGCCGGGCACGTTCGACCTGCGCACCGGCGCCGCGGACCCGAACGGCTCCAACATCTTCCCCGAGCACATCATCGCCACGGTGCTCGCCTCGGCGGGCCTCGACTACAGCATCACCCGCGTGGACCCGCTGCGTCCCATCCTCGCCTGAGCCGTCATCCGCATGAGTCCACATCCGAGGGCTTCTTCCTCCGTCGTCTCCCTCCTCCTCTCCGCCGCGCTGCTGAGCGCGTGCGGGGAGGACTCCCTCCCGCTGGACCGGCCGAAGCCCACGGCCTTCCGTCCGACGGAAGTCCCGGCGAACGCGGAGCTGGCCTCTACGCCGGGCTTCGCCGACCAGGCCGGCGGAGGCGTCTTCGCCACCGCCTCGGGCTCGCTCGTGCGGCTGCGGCTGGACGGCTCGCTTGGCGCACTGGAGCCGCACCCGGGCAACACGGTGGCCGCGGGCACCGTGAAAGGCGTCTTCCGGATGGGGCCGCACAGCGCGGTGGTGGAGGCGCAGAACGGCCTCTTCGTCGCGGAGTCCGGCTGGCTCATCGCCCCGCCGTGGCGCGACGCGCTGGGCGCGGGTGTCACCGCCACCGCGCAGTCCGCGGACGGCGCGGGCTGGCTCGCGCACACCAGCGGCCTATACCGCCTGCAGGAAGGCACGCTGGCCGCGCTGAAGGTGGGCGGCAGCCCCATCACCGGCATCACCGCGCTGGCGGCGGCACCGGCGGCGGACGGCTCGCCCGGCGTCTGGTTCCTCCGCGACGGCACGCTGAACGTGGCGGTGGCCACTGGCGCCACCACGTACCAGGTGCGCGAGGCCAGTGCGCCGCTCGACGAGGGCGAGGTGGTGGAGTCGCTCGCGGGCCTGGGCCCGGCGGTGGGCACCTCCGGTGAGCTGTGGCTGCTCACCAACCAGGGCCTGCTGCGCCGGGCGAACTCGGGCTGGCGCCGCGTGGACCTGGGCGAGCGGCCGGTGCAGTTGCTCGCCTCGGGCCGCTTCCTCTGGGTGAAGTCCAGCGACGCGCTGCTCGTCTTCGACGCGGATGCGAACACCTGGGGCGTGGCCACGGACCTGGACACGCGTGAGTTCCGCTTCCTCGCCGCGGACGAGGCCGGCACCGCGTGGGTGCAGCTGGGCGGCCAGTCGGTGGCGGTGAGCCGCGCGCCGGTGCCTCGCGTGTCCGGGCTGTACCAGGGCATGCAGGTGGTGGAGGACGGGCTGGTGGCGCACGCGGTGCTCCCTCCGGGCGCGCCTCCGGAGAGCCTCGTCTTCCAGGTCGACGGCAATGACGTGCCGACGTCGGGTCCGCAGTACAGCCTGGGCGGCTCGGAGTCGGACGGCACGCCCAAGGCGTACTCGCTGGCGGGCCTGGAGGCCGGGCGTCACGCGCTGGCCGTCGTCGCGCGCTTCGCGGACGGCACGGAGGCGAAGCGCACCGTGCCCTTCGAGTATCAGCCCCTCGCCACGGCGGCGCTCGGCTGGCAGGCGGACATCCGCCCCATCCACGAGTCGCGCTGCGCGAAGTGCCACACCACCAGCCCGGGCCGGCCGCTCAACACCTACCAGTTGTGGAAGGCGAACGCGGCCCTCATCACCGCCGCCGTGCGCGACAAGCGCATGCCCGCCGACGGGCCCCTGGACCCGCAGCTCATCACCCGCATCCAGCGCTGGGCCGCGTCCGGCGCGCTGCCCTGAAGCTCCGGCCGCACCCCCTCTTCGAGGCACCTGAACATGATTCGACTGACCCGCGCGGCCCCCCTCCTCGCGCTCCTCGCCTCCGCGTGCTCGGAAGAGCTGGAGCCCGCGCGCGTGATTCCGTTGCCGCCCACGGTGGACCTGTGCACGGGCCTGCCGGCGCTCACCCTCACCGCGGAGCCCGCGCGCGTGCGCGTGTCCGGCCCGGTGGCGCTGGTGGCCTCCGGCGGCAGTGGCCACTACCGCTACCTGCTGGAGCCGGGCGGCTCGTCCGGAGCGCTCGTCGGCAACCGCTTCGTCGCGGGGCGCACGCCGGCCACCGACACGCTGGTGGTGGAGGATGCGAAGTGTCCCGGAGACGCGCGCGCCCGGGTGTCGGTGGTGGCCGCCTTCGACGCGGCCCCCGCGCGCGCTGAATTGCCGCCGGGCATCTCGTTCCAGGTTGCCGTGGCCGGCGCGCTGGGAGCGCCCACGTACACCCTGACTCGCAGCGACTCCGGTGCCACCCTCTCGCCCGAGGGCGTCTACACGGCCGGCACGCGCGACGGGAATGACCTGCTCACCGTGCGCGACTCGCAGACGGGTGACGAGGCGCTGCTCCAGTACCAGGTCCGCGCGGGAGTGAAGCTGGTCGGGGACCCGGCGTTCCTCGCGGTGCCCGCGGGTGCCTCCGTGCCGCTGGCCACGCGCGGTGGCACGGACCGGGTGAGCTGGGCGAAGACGTCCGGCCCGGGCACGCTCGCGAACGGGCGGCTCTCCGTGGAGGCGGGCGCCACCGGCACGACGGTGCTGACGGCGACGGACCCCTTCACGAAGCAGACGGCGCAGGTGTCCGTGCGAGTGCTGGACGAGCTGACGCGCCCGGGTGTGGCGCATGGCCGCCTCTCGGACGTGGCCAGCATGGTGACGGCGGACTTCGACGGGGACGGGACGCAGGACCTCGCGGTGGGCCAGCGCGAGAGCGACCTGTCCCGGCCCGCGGGCGGCGCCGTCTTCATCTTCAAGGGCGCCACGGGAGGGCTGCCGTCGGCGCCCACGTGGGTGCTCACCGGCAGCTCGGACACCGCGGCCTTCGGTGATGCGCTCGCCGCTGGCGACCTGGACGGGGACGGGCTCGCGGAGCTCGTGGTGTCCTCGCCGGGCGCGGACGTCGCCGTGAGCAACGCGGGCGCGGTGTACTTCTATACCTTCAAGGGCGGCACGCCGGCCCCGCTGCGTGACGGGCTCACCGGCCTGCTCAAGGACGCCGCGTTCGGCGCGGGCATGTCCGTCGCGGACATGGACGGGGATGGAGACCTGGACCTGGTGGCGGGCGCGCCGCTGGGAGACCTGGCGCCCACGCAGGCCATCAACCGGCGCGGCACGGTGGACCTGTACCTCTCCGACAGCAAGAGCCCGGTGCCGGACCTGCCGGCGATTCGTCTGGGCGGCGCGGACCTGACGCGCGAGGGCGCGCTGGTGGCGCGCAGCAACTCGGACCTGGGGCGCGCGGTGGTGGCGGCGGACCTCAACGGGGACGGCCGCGTGGACCTGGCGGCGCTCGGCAAGGTGTCGCGCTACTCGGCCACGGACGGCTCCGTGTCGGGCTCGCAGGTGGCCATCTCCGTCTTCTTCGCGCGGCCGGAGGGCACGCGCTTCCGGGCCTCGCCGGACGTGTACCTGCTGCCCGCCAATACGGCGGACAGCAACGAGGGCACGTGGCGGCTGAGCGCCATTCCGGGAGAGGGCTCGCGGCCACCGCTGCTGATGGCGGTGGCGGACCTGCTGGACTCGCCGGACCTGAGCACCAGCGGCGGTGTGAAGTCCGGCGGTGACTCGGGCGGCGCGCTGCTGTTCGACTTGAGCGACCGCAGGCCCTCGGGCGAGCCGCCGGCCACGCCCCCGCAGGTGAAGCGCGAGGAGGCCTTCGCCCGCATCTACGGCGACGCGGGCGGCATCAACGCGGGCCGCAGCTGGGCGGTGCTGGACGTGGACGGCTCGGCGGGGCCGGAGCTGCTGCTGGGCGCGCCGAAGGCGTCCGGGACGGCGGCCAACAACGCGCAGCGCTGGATTGGCAAGGTGCTGGTGTATCCGCTGACCACGCTCGCCAAGGGCAGCGTCATCAACAAGCCGCTGACCACGCTCAACGGCACGGCGAAGTCGGACACGCTGGGCTCGGGGCTCGCGGCGTGGACGCTGCCGGACGGCCCGGTGCTGGTGGCCTTCTCGGGCCGCGCCTCGTCGGACCAGGGCGCCTTCACCGGCCGCGTGGAGCTGTACCGGCCCGCGGGCGCGTCGCTCGCCGAGTGGCCGCGCACCGGCGTCATGGTGCCGACGAAGCCGAGCGTGGAGCGCTACGGCGAGGGAGTGGCCGTGGCGCGGGGGCCGCAGAACCAGGCCCTGACGGTGGTGGGCGCGCCGGGCTGGTCGGGCGCCGGCTCCAACACGGACGGTGATGCGCTGTCCATCGGCCGCGCCTACGTGCACGACGCGGCGCAGCCGGCCACGGCCCGCGTGGCGGAAGAGGGCGCGCCCTCGCCGCACAAGGCGGGCCGCGCCGTGGGCACGGACGTGGCCTTCACCGACTTCAACGGCGACGGGCGGCAGGACCTGGTGGTGGGCGCGCCGAGCTTCTTCGTCACGGGCACGGGCACGGCGGCCGGCAACACGGAGCTGACCAACACCTACGCCAGCGTCAACGCCGCGTGTGTCACCAGCGGCACCCTGTCCGTGGGCGGCGTGCTGGTGTCGCTGGGCCAGGCGGACGGCACCTTCAAGCCGGCCTACCGGCTGTGGGCGCCTTCGCTGATTCCGGGCTGCACGCCGGACACGGACGCGAAGTGCAAGCGCACCGTCATCGGCCGCGGACTGGTGGGCGGCTTCGACTTCAACGGCGACGGCAAGGAGGACCTCGGCGTGTTGCGCGACAGGGGCATGGAGGTGTTCCTGGGCCGCGCGCCGGAGGACGCGACGCTGGCGAAGCTGACCATGGGGTGTGACCCCGTCTACTCGTGGCCGTCGATGGGCCTCCAGACGTCCTCGCCCGCGACGCTGGAAGACCTCAACGGCGACAACTGCGATGAGCTGGCCTGGCGCTACGCGGAGGGCACGCGCTCCGGCGTGGCCATCCTCTTCGGCTTCGACACGGGCGGCACGCGCTGCGGCGCCCGCACCACGGCCACCGTGCTGCGGCTGGCCGGCGACATTGAATCGCAGCTCAACAACCTGGGCCTGGGCGTGGCCATCACCCGCGCGGGGAAGTTCCTCGACGACGCGCGCGACTTCGTGGCCGTCAGCGCCACCAGCATCCCCTTCGAGGGCGTCACGCAGCCGGTGGTGCTCCTCTACGACAAGGCGGAGTTGCTGGCGGAGATGAACGCCCGGCAGTCCGCCGGCCAGCCGCTGGTGATTGGTGCGCTGAGTGACGGCGTGGAGCCGGTGACGCTGGTGCACCGCACGCGCGCGGTGAGCTTCGGCACCTCGCTGGCGGGCGGCCGTGACTTGACGGGCGACGGCGTGCCGGACCTGCTGGTGGGCGCGCCGGGCGCGTCGGATGCCTCGGACGGCGGCGGCGCCGTGTTCCTCTACGCGGGCGGAAAGACGCAGCAGGGCGCGCTTTCCCCGTTCCTCATGGTGGTGGGAGATGGAGCGGAGCGCAGTGCTCTCGGACAAGACGTGGGACTGATTCCGGGTTCCACCGGAGTTCCGCCCATGCTCGTCATCGGCGCGCCTCGCAGCTACCGCACCGGCACGCAGAACGGCACGGCCTTCGCCCTTCCGCTCGCCTTCTAACGGGGCTGCCGTGACACCGTTGGTCTCCGCGTGAGAACGGCCCTAGTATTGTTCCGTTCAAATCGTAGGAGTCCCATGTCACGGCAATCAGAGTGGGCGTTTGGTGAGCAGCGGGCGTGGGTGGAGGCTCCGGACATCCTCTGGGCGAAGTTCCGTGGCGCCGTCACGCTGGAGACGTCGCAGTGGTCCTGCGCCGTGTACCGGGAGATGTCCACGTCGGGGCGCTTCTACCTCGCGGCGGACATCACCGGCTCGCACCTGAGCCCGGAGTCGCGCGGCTACCTCGTGAACCACGCGAAGCCGGACTGGTTCCGCGGCATCGTCTACATCGGCGCGGGACTGGACCAGAAGGCCACCACCAAGAGCCTCATGGTGCGCTCCATGCTGAGCGGCGGCGAGCCGCTGGACGTGGTGTACGTGGACACGCTGGAGCAGGCCCGCGCGTGGATTGAGCAGCACCGCGGGGCGCAGGCGCGACAGGCCGGCTGAATCCTCAGCGCGAAGGGGCCTTCGATGCGGAAGGCTCCTCGGCGGGGATGAGGTTGGCGAGCGCGGCCCCGCCGAGGATGAGCGCGCCGCCGACGAGCAGCGACAGGGTGAGCGGCTCGTCGAGGAACACCACGCCCAGCACCACCGCCACCAGCGTGTCCAGCAACGCCATGGCTCCAAGCGCCGCGAGGGAGATGCGCGGCAGGAGCCAGTAGAGGCACTGGTAGGTGAGCACCGTGCCGCACAGCGCGAGGTACAGCACGGCGAGCACCGAGCGCGAGTTCCAGTGCGAGGGCTGTCCCGCCTCCAGCAGGAACGACAGCACGAGCAGCGGGAGCGCGCTGCTGAACGTCTGGCCGAACACCAGCACGTGCGCGGGCACCTGGCCCATGTGCTTCTTGGCCAGCACGTTGGCCACGGAGATGGCGGCCACCGAGCCCAGGCACAGGAGGCACCCGAGCAGCATCTGCCCCGTCACCTCCAGCGCGCCCAGGCCGGAGTGCTGGAGCGCCGCGACGCCCGCCACGCCCAGCCCCGCGGCCAGCAGCTTGCGGCCCGTGAGGTGCTGGTCCGGCATCATCACCCGGCCCACCAGCAGCAGCCACATGGGGAAGGTGGAGAAGAGGAGCGCCGCCCAGCTCGAGGGAATCCACTGCTGCCCGACGAAGAGCAGGCCGAAGGGAATGCCAATCTGCAACAGCCCCAGTCCCGCGATGCGCCACCCCATGCCCGGCCCGAGCGGTGCGCCGCGGGAGCGGGCGAAGGGCAGGAGCGCCAATCCCGCCACCAGCATGCGGATGCCCACGAAGCGCAGCGGCGGCAAATCCTGGAGGCCCACCTTCACCACCGACCACGTGGAGCCCCACAGCAGGAAGCAGGTGCAGTAGGCGAGGGCGACCTTCAGCGGGCCACCCGGCTTCACCGGACCTGTTGTGGAGGCGGAGGACATGGGCGCGACGGAGTAGCACGGCCGGATGCGCCCGTGTCATTTCGGGAGCGTCTGCTTGTCCTTCATGGCCTCGGTGAAGAGGTCGCCCACGGCGTCCAGGCGCTTGCGCAGCGTCTTCAGGTTGAAGCGCGAGGGGTCCAGCTTCTTCGTCACCTCGCTCCACTTCACCGGGGCGGAGAAGGGTGCGCGGTCCTTCGCGCGGAGCGAGTAGGGCGCCACCACCGTCTTGCCGCGCGCATTCTGTCCCGCGTCCAGGTAGAGCCGCCCGCCGCGCTTGCCGATGGAGCGCTCCGTGGTGGCGATGTCGCCCAGGTCGGCCTCCAGCTCGGAGAAGAGCCGGTCCGCGAAGGCCTGGGTCCGCGCGTACGTGTGCCCCGGCGCCAGCGGCACCACCACGTGCAGGCCGCGCTTGCCGGACGTCTTCGGGTGGCCGCGCAGCCCGTACGCCTCCAGCTTCTCGCGCAGCGACATGGCCACCGTCACCACGTCCGACCAGCCGCCCGTGCCCGGGTCCAGGTCGAGCACCAGCATGTCCGGCTGCGCCAGCTTCGGCGCCCGGCTCAGCCACATGTGCAGCGTCAGCGCGGACTGGTTCGCCAGCCACAGCAGCGCCTCTTCGTCCTTCACGTTGACGTGGCGGAGCGTCTTCTCCTCGTGGCGCACGCGCAGCGTGGGCAGCCACGCGGGCATGCCGGACATCTCGTGCCGGAAGAAGCCCGGCGCTTTGATTCCCGCCGGCCACTGCTGCATGGAGATGGGGCGGTCTCCAGCACGGGCACCAGCAGTGGCGCCACCTCGCGGTAGTACGCGAAGACGTCCGCCTTCATGAGGCCGCTGTCCGGAAAGATGACGCGGTCGCCGTGCGTCAGCTTCGCGCGCCCCACGCTCGTCTCCGTCTCCACGTCCTTCGCATGCACCGCCGCCGTGCGAGCGGCCAGTGCCGTCGGCGCGCGTCGGGTTCCGGTGGTGGCGCGCTCCTGCCTGCCTGCCGTACCGGCTCGCGTCGTCCGCGCCCCCGCACGCGCTGCCTTCAGCGAGGCCACTGACGTTCCCTCGCGGCCCGCCGTGCCCTCACGCACCGGGCGAACGTTGTTCCTCGCGGCCTCCGGCAATGCACCTGCTTCGGCCCGCCGTGCCTTGCGCGCGACGGGCGCGGGTAGCTCGCGCACCACCTCCACCGGCTGCTTGTCGGTGCGCAGGCCCTGGTACACGGGGTGGCGCAGCCGCCCATCCTCCGTCCACTCGGTGAACTGCACCTGCGCCACGTGCTTCGGCCGCACCCACACCGCGCCCTTGCGAGGCTCCGCGTCCGCCGCCATCGGCTGGCTCACGCGGTCCTTGTCGAGGAGCTTGCGCAGCGAGCGCCGGTCCTTCGTCGAGAAGCCCGTGCCCACCTTGCCCACGTCGTGGAAGCCCGCCTCGTCGTGGACGCCCAGCAGCAGCGCGCCAATCTCCGTCTTCGCCCGCTCGTTCTGGATGGGCAGGTAGCCCAGGATGACCACCTCCTGGCCCGCCAGCACCTTCAGCTTCAGCCAGTCGTCGGAGCGGGTGCCCACATACGCGGAACCCTTCCGCTTCGCGATGAGTCCCTCCCACCCACGCCGCTGCGCCGTGGCCAGCGCTCGCGTCAGTGACACCTCCACCCGCTCCGAGAGCTGGAGCGGCGGCTTCACGCCCTTCAACAGTTGCTCCAGCCGTGCGCGCCGCTCTTCCAGCGGCAGCCCGCGCAGGTCCTCTCCGTCCAGCCAGAGCAGGTCGAAGATGACGTAGCGTTGCTCCACCCCAGCCTGGTTCTGCAGGAGCTGGAAGCGCGAGCGCCCCTTCGCGTCCAGCGCGACGATTTCCCCGTCCATCACCGCGTCGCGCACGTCCAGTCCGCGCAGTGCCTCCGCGAGCGCGGGGAAGCGCGCCGACAGGTCATTGCCCCGCCGGCTGTGGAAGGCCAGCTTCCCGCCCACCAGCGAGGCCACCGCGCGGAAGCCGTCGTACTTCACCTCGTACACGTGCGTGGTGTCGCTGACCGCCTCCGGCACGGAGAGCCTCGCGAGCATGGGAGGCCAGACGCGCTCCAGCAGCGCCTCCGGCGTCCGGACCGCCGTCTGCGTATGGGGCCGGGCCTCGAGGTCGGGGGCCGGCTCGGGCGTGAGGGCGAAGTCGCGCTTGCTCCGGTAGGTCTTGAGGCGTGCGTTGGGGCGGCTCACGCCTCAACGTTTGGCATCCAGCCTGCGAGCGGCAAATCACGCGATGGAAGGAATGGAGGAGTGGCACGCGCCCCGGGCCCCCACCCACTGTCCGGAGAGCCGCCAGCCGACCGGGCCCCGCTGAGACCGGGCTCGGAGCGCGTGTCCGCGTCTACTGCTCACCCCTCACTCCTCAGGGTAGGGGCTCCGGCGCGTTTTGCACGCGGAGCTTCGCGGCATGCCCGGAGGGGAAGCGGGCCCCGGAGGATGCCCTCCTGTGCGGGCGTGAGCATCCTCTGTGCCCGGAGGGTGCATGGGGCCCGAAGCCATTGGTTGGTTCAGCTCGTTCGTCCTGGTGCTGACCATCGGCACGCAGGTCCACAAACAGTGGAAGTCCGGCTCCAGCGAAGGTGTCTCCAAGTGGCTCTTCGTGGGGCAGATTACCGCCTCCGCGGGCTTCACCCTCTACAGCGTCATGGTGCACAACTGGGTGTTCGTGGTGACGAACGCCCTGCTGCTGCTGAGCGCCATCGTGGGCGTCTTCATCGTCTTCAGGCACCGCCGCGCGGAGCGCAGGCGTGGGGCGCCACAGCGCGGCGCGGAGGGCCGGGAGCCTGCCCGGCCCGTCCATGCCTGACGGCGCTCAGCTCAGGGGGCGGAGCGACTCCTGCCGGCGCACCTCTTCCGCCGACTTGATGAACGACGCGTTGTCGCCGTGCTTCAGGCGCTGGTCCTCGTCGTAGGGAGCGGAGAAGGTCTTCACGATCTTGTTGTAGACGGCGAAGGCGAGCACGGTCGGCGCCCACTGGCCGACGAAGAGCGCCGCCTGCTTGCGGCCCAGCGCCATCAGCGTCGCACTGGCGACAACGGAGCCCACCGCGAAGCCCAGCAGGCCAATGGAAGGAATGTGCCTGGTCGCCTCCTCGACGCGGGTGGTGGCGAGGTCTTCGTTCTTCATGGCTTCCTCCGGCGGAAGGGGTTGCGGGACAAAAGTGCGCATGCCCCATCCGTGCACCCTCGCGTGCCTGCCCGCCTGCCCTCGGGCCGGGTAGAGGCCAGTCCCCGGGGACGGGTTGGCCGTCGGGAAGGGCCATCTCACATTGCCCGAGGTCCCCCGTTCGAGGAGGTCGACATGGCCGAGAATTCCGCAGTCGCGAAGCTTCGCAGCCTGGCCCAGCTCGACGCGGACGCGGTGGGGGCGTACGACGCCGCGCTGTCCCGCATCCCGGAGCCCCTGGTGCGCGAGCGGCTCAACGCGTACCGCATCGACCACATGCGGCACGTGCAGGACCTCAACGTCCTCATCACCCAGCTCGGCGGAGAGCCCGTGGACCTGCGCCCGGACCTCAAGGGCGCCGCGATGAAGAGCCTGACGGCGATGACCAGCATGATGGGCACCGAGGCCGCGCTGGTCGCGATGATGGGCAACGAGGAGTTCACCAACCGCGCCTACGAAGTCGCCCTGCGCTTCGAGTGGACCCCGGAGGTCCGTGCCCTCATCGAGAAGCACCGCGAGGACGAGCGGCGCCATGTCATCTGGATTCGCGAGGCCGTCCGCAGCCGCCCCTGGGAGAAGGACCGCGCGGCCGTCACCCACGGCTCCGAAGCCCAGGCCTGAGGCCGCCTTCGGGCTTCGGGCTCCGACCTGTGGGTCCCGATATGCCAGGGCCATGCCCGCGTTCCCTCACGAAAGCCTGCTCTCGTGAGGGATGGAATGCGCTCTGCGGCACACGCGGTGGTGGCACTGGCGTTGATGATGGTGGGTTGCGCGGCACACCGGAGTGAGCTGGACATCCCGGACCGGGAAGCCATCTATGACCGGCCCCTGGAAGAGATGTGGCCAGAGGTGCGTACCTTCTTCACGGAGAACAAGCTGCCCTACCGTGAGGACAAGGGCAGCATGGTGCTCCAGACGGAGTGGCGGCAGGAGTTCGGCGGCTCGAAGATTGCCGGCTACTGGCACCGCTACATGGTGCTGGGCAAGCGCGAGTCGCCCACCCAGAGCAAGCTGTGGGTCATCCGCATCACGAAGAGCGCGAACAAGGCGCTGTCCAGGCCCGGGAAGGAAATCGACTGGGGCGTCAGCCGGGCCCTCGGGGGACCCAGTGAAGGTGGCGGCTACCTGAGTCCCGAGGACCTGGAGGCCTACTTCGACGCGCCGGTGGGGGATAACTCCTACTTCGCGGAGTCGGGCCAGGGCACCCGGGACCTGGTGATGGAGTGGAAGGTGTTCCGCGGCATCTCCCCCAAGCTGGCGAAGGCGGAGAGTGTCGCGAAGCCGGTGCGCGTGGCCAGGGCGCCGAATGCGAAGCAAGCGCCCAATGCCATGGACATCGAATGCGGGCTGCCCATCATCGGCCTGGCGAAGCAGGTGAAGAAGGGCGCAGTCCTGCTGCTGGGGGAGATGCACGGCACGCAGGAGGTGCCGCGCTTCCTGGCGCAGACGGTGTGTCAGGCGACGGTGGCGGGCACGCCGGTGACGGTGGGGCTGGAGCTGCCGCTGGAGAACCAGACGCGCGTGGACGCCTTCCTGGAGAGCGCCGGCACCGAGGACGACTGGCTGAAGCTGATGGAGGCTCCGTTCTGGCGCAGCCCGTACCCGGACGGCCGCAGCAGCGAGGCGGTGGCCAACATGCTGGAGCAGCTCCGCCAGTTGCGCTCGAGTGGGCTGGACGTGGAGGCCTTCGTCTTCGACCACCCGAAGGGGCAGGGGCAGGAGCGTGAGAAGGCGATGGCCGCCACGGTGAAGCATCAGGTGGAGTCGGGGAAGGACCGCTTCTACGTGGTGCTGTCCGGCAACATCCACGCACGCACGAAGGCGGGACTGCCGTGGGACAAGACGTACCGTCCCATGGGCCTGCTGCTGAAGGACGAGCTGGATGAAGTCGCGGCGCTGGACATGGCGTACGACAGCGGCTCGGCGTGGATCTGCGCTGTGGACAGCAAGGGTGTGAAGGACAAGCTGGACTGCGGCATCCGCAACGCGAAGGGCAAGGACAACGGCGACCGCTTCTTCATGCACCGGTGGGATGGCACGAGCGACGCGGGCTATGACGGCGTCTTCTACGTGGGGCCGGTGAACGCGTCGATACCCGCGGTGCAGAAGGGGCTGGGGCGCCCGGGGAGCAATGACAACTCGGCGCATCCGCTGAAGGACGAGGGCGCGTCGTACGCTTCTGTCCACTGAGCATGTCTTCCAGGGCCACGCGGGCGGGTGTGCTCGCGTGGCCGATATGCCGTTGGTAGGCTCTCGTTACCTCCCAGGTCAGGTATTGGAAGGAGACGATGGATGCGCCTCTCGGCATACGCGGCTGTTGCACTGACATGGATGATGGTGGGCTGCGCGGCACACCGCAGTGAGCTGGACATCCCGGACCGGGAGGCCATCTATGACCGGCCCCTGGAAGAGATGTGGCCGGAGGTGCGCACCTTCTTTACGGAGAACAAGCTGCCCTTCCGTGAGGACAAGGGCAGCATGGTGCTCCAGACGGAGTGGCGGCAGGAGTTCGGCGGCTCGAAAATCGCGGGCTACTGGCACCGCTACCTGGTGCTGGGCAAGCGCGAGTCGCCCACGCAGAGCAAGCTGTGGATCATCCGCATCACGAAGAGCGCGAACAAGGCGCTGTCCCGTCCCGGGAAGGAAATCGACTGGGGCGTCAGCCGGGCCCTTGGGGGACCCGATGGAGACGGCGGCTTCCTGAGCGTTGAGGACATGGAGGCCTACTTCGATGCGCCGCAGGGGGATAACTCCTACTTCGCGGAGTCGGGCCAGGGCACGCGAGACCTGGTGATGGAGTGGAAGGTGTTCCGCGGCATCGCCCCCAAGCTGTCGAAGGCGGAGAACGTCGCGAAGCCGGTGCGCGTGGCCAAGGCGCCGAATGCGAAGGAAGCGCCCAATGCCATGGACATCGAATGCGGGCTGCCCATCATCGGCCTGGCGAAGCAGGTGAAGAAGGGCGGGGTGCTGCTGCTCGGAGAGATGCACGGCACGCAGGAGGTACCGCGCTTCCTGGCGCAGACGGTGTGCCAGACGACGGTGGCGGGCACGCCGGTGACGGTGGGGCTGGAGCTGCCGCTGGAGAACCAGACGCGCGTGGATGCGTTCCTGGAGAGCGCCGGCACCGAGGACGACTGGCTGAAGCTGATGGAAGCTCCCTTCTGGCGCAGCCCGTACCCGGATGGCCGCAGCAGCGAGGCGGTGGCCAACATGCTGGAGCAGCTCCGTCAGTTGCGCTCGCGCGGGCTGGACGTGGAGGCGTTCGTCTTCGACCACCCGAAGGCGCAGGGCCAGGAGCGCGAGAAGGCGATGGCCGCCACGGTGAAGCAGCAGGTGGAGTCGGGGAAGGACCGCTTCTACGTGGTGCTGTCCGGCAACATCCACGCGCGCACGAAGGCGGGGCTGCCCTGGGACAAGAAGTACCGCCCCATGGGCCTGCTGCTGAAGGATGAGCTGGACGAAGTCGCGGCGCTGGACATGGCGTACGACAGTGGCTCGGCGTGGATCTGCGCGGTGGACAGCAAGGGTGTGAAGGACAAGCTGGACTGCGGCATCCGCAAGGCGAAGGGCAAGGACAACGGCGACCGCTTCTTCATGCACCAGTGGGATGGCACGAGCGACGCGGGCTACGACGGCGTCTTCTACGTGGGCCCGGTGAACGCGTCGATACCCGCGGTGCAGAAGGGGCTGGGGCGCCCGGGGAGCAATGACAACTCGGCGCATCCGCTGAAGGACGAGGGCTCCGCGTTCGCGTCCAGGCCTTGACGGTGGCACGCGGCGGGGGGCCTCGCCGCTGCTGCGGCCCCCGGTCGGCTGGCATACGCTGACCGGGTGAGCGAAACCATCGTCTACCAGCCAGACCTCCTCTACACCGGAGGCCGGTTCCACGAAGGCCGCGCCCTGGGCGTGAGTGCGGACGGCCTCGTCCTTCATGAGGGCCCCGTGCCCGCCGGGGCGCGCACCGTCCGGCTGCCAGGACGCGCGCTGCTGCCGGGGCTCGTCAACGGCCACTCGCACGCCTTCCAGCGCCTCATCCGCGGCCGCACGGAGTACGTGGCCTCCGGCCGCGAGGCGGACGACTTCTGGAGCTGGCGCGAGGCCATGTACCGCGCCGCCGAGTCGCTGGGACCGGAGGATGTGTACACCGCCTCCCGGCAGGCCTTCGTGGAGATGGCCCTGGCCGGCATCACCACCGTGGGCGAGTTCCACTACCTCCACCACCAGGCGGACGGCACCCCGTACGCGGACCGCAACACGCTGGCGCACGCCGTCATCCGCGCCGCCAGGGACGTGGGCCTGCGCATCTGCCTGCTGCGCGTGGGCTATGCGCGCGCCGGCTTCAACGTCCCGGCCAACCCCCGCCAGCGGCGCTTCATCGACAGGGACGTGGACGGCTTCCTCTCCTCGGCGGAGTCGCTCGAGCGCGAGACGCGGGACGACGCGGCGGTCAGCGTGGGCCTCGCTCCGCACAGCGTGCGCGCGGTGACTCGCGAGTGGCTGGCCTCGGTGGCCAGCGCGGCCTCCCGGAGTTGGCCCGTGCACATGCACGTGGCGGAGCAGCCGAAGGAAATCGAGGCGTGTCTCTCCGAGCATGGCCGGCGTCCGGTGGAGTTGCTGGCGGACCTGGGGCTGCTCGGGCCGCGCTTCACCGCCGTGCACGGCGTGCACCTGACGGACGCGGAGGTGGCGCTGCTGGGCGGGGCCAAGGCGACGGTGTGCGCGTGTCCCTCCACCGAGCGCAACCTGGGCGACGGCATCGTCCCCGCGGACGCGCTGGTGCGGGCGGGGGCGCGCATCAGCCTTGGCTCGGACAGCCAGGCCACGGTGGACCTGCTGGACGAGGCACGACAACTGGAAGGCCACCTGCGGCTGGCGCGGCTGCGGCGCGCGGTGCTGGACCCGGGCCGGGGCGCGATGGATGGCCTGGCGGCGCGGCTGCTGGACATGGCCACCGCCCAGGGCGCGCACAGCCTGGGCCTGTCCACGGGCACCCTGGAGCCGGGGAAGCCCGCCGACTTCTTCACGGTGGACCTGCACCACCCGTCCCTCACCGGCGCGAGCGTGGAGTCGTTGCTCGCCGCCATCGTCTTCGGCGCTGACAAGGCGGCGGTGCGCGAGGTGGCGGTGGCCGGACGCGTGGTGGTGAGCGATGGCCGTCACCCGCTCGCGGAGGAGTGCGGCCGCGCCTTCCACGCGCTGTCCCGTTTGCTGTACCCGTAAGGCCGCTGCCGCACCCGATATGCCCGCGTGGAGCGCTGCGTTTGTTGCGCGGGGCTGTCAGAAGCGGAGGGGCGAATGCGCTCGAGGGTATATGCGGCGGTAATGCTGATGATTGCCCTGGCGGGCTGTGCGGCCCGCCAGGGAGACCTGGACCTGCCGGACCGGGAGGCCATCTACGACCGGCCGCTGGAAGAGGTCTGGCCGGAGGTCCGCCAGTTCTTCACCGACAACAACCTCCCCTTCCGCGAGGACAAGGGCAGCCGTGTGCTCCAGACGGAGTGGCGCGAGGAGTTCGGTGGCTCGAAGGTGTCGGGCTACTGGCACCGCTACCTGGTGCTGGGCAAGCGCGAGTCGCCCACGAAGAGCAAGCTGTGGGTCATCCGCATCACCAAGAGCGCGAACAAGGCGCTGTCCCAGGCGGGCAAGGAGCTGGACTGGGGTGTCAGCCGCGTAGGGCATGGCGGCGGAGGAAGCGAGAACGGGGGGGCTTCGACCGGCGGCGAGTTCTCCCCGCCGACCACGAGTCCCGAGGACTGGGAGGAGATGCTGGATGCGCCGAAAGGAGAGAACTCCTTCTTCGCGGAGTCCGGCCAGGGCGCGCGAGACCTGACCATGGAGTGGAAGGTGTTCCGCGTCGTGGCGCCGAAGCTGGCGAAGGCGGAGAACGCACCCAGGCCGGTGCAGGTGGCGAAGGCGCCGGAGGCGAAGCAGGCGCCGGGGGCCGCGGCCATGGAGTGCGGGCTGCCCATCATCGGGCTGGGCAAGCAGGTGAAGAAGGGCGGGGTGCTTTTGCTGGGAGAGCTGCACGGCACGCAGGAGGTGCCGCGCTTCCTGGCGCAGGCGTCCTGCCAGTCGGTGGTGGCGGGCACGCCGGTGACGGTGGGGCTGGAGCTGCCGGTGGAGAGCCAGGAGCGCGTGGCGGGCTTCCTCACCAGCGAGGGCACGGACTCGGACTGGCTGAAGCTGATGGACGCGCCCTTCTGGCGCAGCCCGTACCCCGACGGGCGGAGCAGCGAGGCGATGGCGAACATGCTGGAGCAGCTCCGCCAGCTCCGCGCCCGCGGCCTGGACGTGGAGGTCTTCGTCTTCGACCACCCGAAGCTCCAGGGACAGATGCGCGAGGAGGCCATGGCGGCCACGGTGATGGCGCGCGTGAAGCACGCGCCGGACCGCTTCTTCCTGGTGGTCAGCGGCAACATCCATCCGCGCACGAAGCCCGGGCTGCCGTGGGACGGGAAGTACCAGCCCATGGGCCTGCTGCTGTCCAAGCACGTGAAGGGCGTGGTGGCGCTGGACATGGCGTACGACAGCGGCTCGGCGTGGATCTGCGCGGTGGACAGCAAGGGCGCGAAGGACCGGCTGGACTGCGGCGTGCGCGAGGCGAAGGGCCGGGACAATGGCGACCGCTTCTTCGTCCACGTGTGGGACGGGGCGAACGATGCGGGCTACCACGGCGTCTTCTACGTGGGGCCGGTGAGCGCGTCGGCGCCCGCGGTGTTCAAGGGCCTGGGCCGTCCGGGCGAGGGCGAGGACTCCGTGCACCCGGTGCCCGTGTACCCGGTGGCATCCGTCCGCTGAAGGGCAGGGGGCCTCCAGGGGCTGGCGCGCGGTGCCGGGCGGTGGCATGACGCGGCTCCTGGAGGTCGTCCCCCATGAGCGACACGCTGCCCGCGCTGCGAGCCACCCTGACGGAGCTGGTGGCCATGGACACCACGTCCGCCCGCCCCAATGCACCGCTGGTGGACTACGCGCAGGCGAAGCTGGAGGCCGCGGGCTTCACCGCCGAGCGCCAGCGCTACACCGACGACGCGGGCGTGGAGAAGGTGAACCTCGTCGCGGTGAAGGGCGGCTCCGGCTCCGGCCGCGCCGAGCTGGCGCTGGTGGGGCACACCGACTGCGTTCCGTTCGACCCGGCGTGGAAGGACGCGCTGCGGCTGACGGAGAAGGAGGGGAAGCTCTACGCGCGCGGCGCGTGTGACACCAAGGGCTTCATCGCCTGCGCGCTGCACGCCGCCCTCAAGGCCGAGCGCGTGCGGGCCCCACTGATGGTGGTGCTCACCGCCGACGAGGAGGTGGGCCTCGTGGGCGCGAAGAAGCTGGTGGAGGCGGGCCTGGGCCGCGCGCGCCACGCGATTGTCGGCGAGCCCACGCGCCTCACTCCGGTGCGTGCCAACAAGGGCTACTGCCTGGCGGAGGTGGAGGTGCTGGGCAAGGAGGGCCACAGCGCGTATCCGGAGTCGGGCGCGTCGGCCATCTTCCGCGCCGGGCGCTTCCTCCAGCGGCTGGAGCAGCTGGCCACCACGGTGCTGCGCGACGACCGCGACGAGGGCTTCCAGCCGCCCTTCACCACGGTGAATGTCGGCGTCATCCAGGGCGGCAAGGCGAAGAACATCATCCCCGGCGCGTGCCGCTTCATCGTCGAGTGGCGCCCCATCCCCGGTCAGCCGACGGAGCGGGTGCCGCTGCTCCTGGAGTCCATCCGCCAGGAGTTGGTGCGAGACGAGCCCGCCTTCGAGGCCCACATCCGCGTGGTGCGCACGGACCGGGGCGTGAATACGCGGGCGGACGCGGAGGTGGTGCGCTTCCTGGCGGAGGCCAGCGGCAATGCGTCCACCACGGTGTCCTTCGGCACGGAGGCCCCGCAGATGACGGAGCTGGGCGCCGAGGCCGTGGTGTTCGGCCCCGGCGACATCCGCGTGGCGCACCAGACGGGGGAGTACGTCCCCATGGAAGACCTGGTGCGCTGCGAGGCCGCGCTGTCGCGCGCCGTGGCTCACTTCTGCGGCGCGCGCTGAGCCCGCGCGCTCAGGGCTCCTGGCCGGGACGGTCGTCGAAGAGCTGCACCCAGCGGCCGTCGAAGCCGCCGGACGCCGGCAGGTACCACGGCCCCGGCAGCCAGAAGCCGGCCTCCACGCCGTCCGTGGAGTCGACGGTGCCGGCGTGGACGAAGTAGTCGTGCTGCCACCAGAAGGAGTTGGGGGACGTGCTGTAGCCGCTGGCGCTCGCGCGCGTCTGGCCGCGCGAGTCCACCGCCGTGCTGGCGTACGAGTTGTCCTTGAAGGCGCCCGAGCCGCCGCCGCCCGTGTCCGAGGCATTGGCATTCAGCTCGTAGGTGCCGAAGAACCAGCTCTTCGCGGGGTAGCCCTCGCGGTCGTCCTCGTTCTCGATGTCGCGCGTCTTCGCGAAGAAGCGATTCATTCCGCTGCTGACCTGCGTCACGCCGGACTCGCTCGCGATGGGACTCTCCATCCAGACGTCCACCACCGGGTCGGTGGTCAGCCAGTGCGTCGCATAGCCGCCGTACTGCCAATGCGTGGGAAGGATGTCCGCGAGGTCCTGCAGCTCGTAGGTGACGCGCTTCAAGTTGGGCCACGTGACGGAGGTGCCATTGTCGGTACGGCTCGCGAGCGAGTCCGCCGTGGCGTAGGTGATGCCGCGCGCTCCAAAGGCGGAGACCGCCGCGGGCGAGCCCTGCGGCACGAAGGCGTAGTGCACCTTCTTCCGGCCGTCGTCGTTGTTGACGTCGACCTCCGCCTTCGCGGTGGACGAGGCCATCTGCGTGGCAATCCACGCATACGTGTCGCCCACGAAGCGCAGCTCCTGACCGTGGGGGGCCAGCAGCTTGTCGGACCACTCGGCCTGCCAGATGAGCAGGTGCTTGCCCGTGGTCGTCTGCATGAAGTTGAGCTCCGCGCTGCCCTGGTCGCGGATGACGTTGCGCTTGTGCTGGGTGACGACGGCGTACGCGACGGACTCCCCGTTGCCTGGTGAGCCGACGACGTTCTTCACCAGAATCTCCACCCGCTCCCAGTCGTGGAGCTGCCAGTCACCGGCCGCGTTCTTGTCGAGCGCGTGGTAGATGTGGAAGGTGAGGACGAGGTTCTTCGCTCCTCCGTCCATGAACTCGATGAGCGACGTGTAGAGGGTGGGGCGGATGCGCCAGTGGCTGTACGCGCCAGTCCCGGCGCGCGCCGCATCCACGTACTGGTTGATGCTCTTCCAGTGCAGCTTGTTGTTGGAGAAGTCCCCGTCCTGGTCGAAGTCGAAGTTCGTAATCCAGTCGTAGCCATGGCGGCTGTCGTTTCCGTTGCCGCGCTTGAAGACGATGGGCGCGTAGTACTGGAGGAACGCCTGCCGCTGCGCGGTGCTCAGCGTCCACGCCTGTGCGTGCGCGGAGGAGGCGGACACAGCGAGGCAGGCGAGGGTGACGGCGAGGGTGCCAAGGACTCCAAGTCTTCTGGGTGTTCTGGTCTGTCGTGTATTCAGGGTCATGGCCCGGGTAAACGACGGAGGGCTCGCCCGTGTCAACGGGGGTCTGCGCCCGCGAGTGGGCGCTGTTAAGAGAGCGGCCGGTTTTCGCCTCGGGCCCGCCATGAGCACGACCTCCCGCAACGTCCTCTTCCTTCTCTCCAGCTCCCGCGAGGGCGGCAACGCCGAGCAGCTCGCGCGCCAGGCTGCGCGGTCGCTTCCGTCCGGCACGGTGGTGGACTGGCTGCGCCTGGAGGAGCACCTGCGCCAGCCCTTCCGCGACCTGCGCCACGCGCCGGGCGGCTATCCGAAGCCGGGGCCGGAGCTGCTCGCGCTGGCGGAGCGCACGCTGGCGGCGGACGAGCTGGTCATCGTGTCGCCGGTGTACTGGTACAACCTGTCCTCCACGGCGCAGCACTACCTGGAGCATTGGTCCTGGTGGCTGCGCGTGCCGGAGCTGCGCTTCCGCGAGCGGATGCGCGGCAAGGTGCTGTCCTTCGTCACCGCGCACTCCTCCGAGGAGGACGACGCCGTCGCGCAGCCGCCCATCCAGAGCCTGAGCCTGTCCGCGGACTACCTGGGCCTGCGCTGGCGTGGGGCCCTCATCGGCCATGGCTCCGCGCCGGGGCAGGTGCTCACCGACAGCCGCGCGCTCGAAGCGGCCCGTGAGTTCCTGGTGCGTCCCATCACGGTGGAGCCGCGCGCCGCCTGAGGTGAGTGCGCATTCGACATGACAGAGGCCCGGAGCCGTGAGGTCCCGAGCCTCCGCGCGTTTCACGGCCGCGCTACGCCTGCGGCAGGGCGCAGTGGCTCAAGTCCCTCAGCACCTTCTTGGCCTCGGCGATGAGGTCATGCCCGCTGGCGCCCTGGGGCATGCGGACGATGAGCTTCATGTCCGGGGTGAGCCGGTAGACGCCCTTCGAGCGCTGCACCAGCCCGGCCACCTTCGCGCCGTCCAGCAGCGCGTCCGCGCCCAGCGTCACCACCAGCCGCCCGGTGCCCACCTCGAGCGCGCGCAGCCGCAAATCCCGCATGTCGATTTTCAGCAGCGTCAGCTCGGACAGCGAGTCCACCTCGTCTGGCGCCTCGCCGTAGCGGTCCACCAATTCGGCGCGCAAGTCGGTCACCTCGTCCGGGTGACTGGCCTGGCTGAAGCGCTTGTAGAAGAGCAGCCGCTGGTGCACGTCGCTCACGTAGTCGTCCGGGATGAGCGCCGGCATGGGCAGCGTCACGTCCGGCTCCACCTGGGTGCGCGGCGGCTGGCCCTGCATCTCCGCAACGGCCTCCTCCAGGAGCTGCGCGTACATGTCGAAGCCAATCTCGGCGATGGCGCCCGACTGCTTGTCGCCCAGCAGGTTGCCCGCGCCGCGAATCTCCAAATCGTGGCTGGCGATGGAGAAGCCCGCGCCCAGCTCGGTGAAGTTCTGGAGCACCTCCAGGCGCCGCTGCGCGTCCTTCGTCACCGCGCGCCGTGACGGCACCAGCAGGTACGCGTACGCGCGCTCCTTGCTGCGGCCCACGCGTCCGCGGAGCTGGTAGAGCTGCGCGAGGCCGAACTGGTCCGCCCGGTTCACAATCATCGTGTTGGCGCTCGAGATGTCGATGCCGCTCTCGATGATGGAGGTGCACAGGAGCACGTGGTGCTTGCGCTCGGTGAAGGCCAGCATGACCTGCTCCAGCTGGCCCTCGCCCATCTGCCCGTGCGCCACGCCGATGCTGAGCTGGGGCACCAGCGTCTTCAGTTGCTGTTCAATCGACGGGAGCGACTCCACGCGGTTGTGGACGAAGAACACCTGACCGCCGCGCCCTACCTCGCGCTCGATCGCCTCCTTGATGACCGCGTCGTCGTGCTTCATCACGAAGGTGCGGATGGCGCGGCGGTCCTCCGGCGGGGTGGCGATGATGCTCATGTCGCGCACGCCCGACATGCTCATGTGCAGCGTGCGGGGGATGGGCGTCGCCGTGAGCGTCAGCACGTCAATCTGGGAGCGCCACTTCTTGAGCGACTCCTTCTGCTTCACGCCGAAGCGCTGCTCCTCGTCGACAATCATCAGGCCCAGTTCCTTGAAGGCCACGTCGCCGCCGAGCAGCTTGTGCGTGCCGATGAGGATGTCGACCTTGCCCTCCTTGGCCCGCTTGAGGATTTCCCGCACCTCCGGCGCCTTCTTCATGCCGGAGATGACCTCCACCGTGACGGGGTAGTCCTTGAAGCGCTTCTTGAAGGACAGGTAGTGCTGCTGCGCCAGCACCGTGGTGGGCACCAGCACCGCCACCTGCTTGCGGTCCAGCGCGGCCTTGAAGGCGGCGCGCATGGCCACCTCCGTCTTGCCATAGCCCACGTCGCCGCAGACGAGCCGGTCCATGGGCTGCGGCTTCTGCATGTCCGCCAGCACGTCTTCAATCGCCTTGGCCTGGTCCGGCGTCTCCTCGAATTCGAAGTCCGCCTCGAACTGGGCGAAGTACCGGTCCGGCGCGCTGAACGCATGGCCCGGGTGCGCCTTGCGCGCGGCGGCAATCTGCAACAGCTCCGCCGCCATCTTGAGGAGCTGTTCCTTGACGCGCTTCTTCGTCTTCTCCCAGCTCGTGGTGCCCAGCTTGTCCAGCTGCACCTTGTCCGGGTCACCGCCGGAGAACTTCTGGATGAGCCGCATGCGGCCCACCGGCAGGTAGATTTTGTCCCGCCCCGCGTACTCCAGGACGAGGAAGTCCCCGGGCACGCCGTTCACCTCCATCTTCGTCAGGCCCGCGTAGCGGCCGATGCCGAAGTCGGTGTGGACGATGAGGTCCCCTTCCTTCAGGTCCCCGAAGCCCGAGGCGAACGCGTCCAGCTTCTTGCTGCGCTTGGGGCGCCGTCGCGCGCGGACGCCGAAGATTTCCTCGTCCGCCAGCACGGCCAGCCCGCCCGCGCCGTCCACGAAGCCGTGGCTCACCTCGCCGGTGAACAGGTGCACCCAGATGGACGGCTCGTACAGCTTCGACGCGTCCTCCAGGGCTTCCGTGTGCAGCTTCACCATGACGTTGCGGTCCAAGAGCAGCCGCTTGAGCCGGTCCGCCTGGCTCAGCGTGCCGCACGCCACCGCGCACGCCACGCCCATGTCGCGCCAGCGCTGCAGCCGCTCCACCAGCGGGCTGAGCGCGCCCTCCTCGCCGTGGTGCGCGAGGATGGCCTCGCGCAAATCCTGGGTGCCTCCGAAGTTGAAGAGGACCGGAGGCCGCTCCGTCTGCGCCAGTGACAGGCCGCCGCCCTCCACCACGCGGAAGGCGCCCAGCCGCTCCGCCACCGCGTCGCGCGTGAGGAAGTGCTCGCCGGGCGGGCACACCAGGTCCTGCCGCTCCTGGGCCGCGGTGAAGGAGCGCTCCAGCTCCGACCACAACTCGTCCACCGCGCGGTCCACGCCCAGCGGGTCGTCCACGTAGAAGACGGGGGACTCCTTGCTCCACGTGCGCAGGAAGTCGAACACCGTGGACAGCCCACCCTCGAAGAGGCCGGGCAACAGCCCCTCCAGGCCGAAGCCGGGCAGCCCCTCGCGCAGCGCGTCCAGCCGCTCGCGCAATTGGATGGTGGGCAGGTTGATGCGGTCCGCCACCGCGCGGGCGGCGGCCTCGGCGCGCGGGCGCGTCTCGTCCGTGAGGATGACCTCGCGCGCCGGCACCAGCGACACTTCCTTGAGCGAGTCCACCGTGCGCTGCGACTGCGGGTCGAAGGCGCGGATGGATTCGATGGTGTCCCCGAAGAACTCCAGGCGCACCGGCTTGTCGTAGAGCGGGCTGAAGACGTCCAGCAGGCCGCCGCGCACGGAGAACGTCCCCACGTCCTCCACCAGCGGGCTGTTCTGGTAGCCCATGCGTGCCAGCTTCAGCGCCAGCGAGTCGCGGTCGAAGTCCTGCCCCACCACCACGCGCTCCGACAGCGACGTCATCACCTCCAGCGGCAGCACGCGGCGCGACAGCGCGCGCACCGACAGCACCAGCGCCGGGAAGCGCGTGCCCTGGCCCAGGTGGAACAGCGCGCCCAGCCGCTCGGTGACGGTGCGCGTGTCGGGGGACAATTCGTCGAAGGGCAGCAATTCGTCCGCGGGCAGCCGCAGCACGCGCGGCTCCAGCAGGCTGCCGTTGCCTCCCAGGAAGAAGGCCAGGTCGGCGGCCAGGGCGTCGGCTGCCTCCTCGTCCACAGCCAGGCAGACGAGCGGCGCCTTCGTCGCCTGGTGGAGGCGGGCGAGCACATGGCCGCGCGCCGCGCCCTTCAAGCCCTGCGTCCGCACGCGGCGGCCGGGTTGGAGTGCATCCAGGAGTTGGGCGAGCGGATCACCTGCCACCGGAGGCACGGCGCCGTGCACCGCCGCCTCGGCATCCAGCGTCTGAGAGAAAGGAGTGTCCATGAGTGGACCCCTGAGGGCCCCGGGGTAATTAGGGGCCCGCCTGGACCAAATCAACGACAGAGCGCGGCGCCTGTCGTATCGCCAGGGGGTACACCGCCCGCCAGGTTCGGTCCGGCACGCTTCAGCCACCCCGGGGGCCGGTTGGCCGCCCGCCCGCAGGAGGGGCTAGGCTTTCCCTCCAACGGGCATCACTGGGGGGTGCCGTTCCATCCATGCAATCCGTTCGTGGGAGCAACAAGCGCCCGCCAGGCGTGGCGGAGATTTCTCCGTCCGAGGCCGTCGTCGTGCTGCGCAGCGTCCGCTCCGCGGTGGGGGGCATCCTCGACTTCGAGTATGTCTCCGCCAATGGCTTCGCGGAGCGCTGGCTGGGCCGCGAGGAACGCCCGCTGGTGCGCCAGCGCCTCCTGGAGGAGGCCCCGTGGGTGGGCGAGTGCGGCCTGTTCGCCGTGTGCGTCCGCGTGGCGGTGCGCCGCGAGCCCGAGGTGACGCGGCTGTCGCGCCAGTCCCCCGTGGGCACCGTGTGGCTGCAGGCGCGCGTGTCCCCCTGGGAGGACGGCACCGTCGTCTTCCTGGAGGACCTCACCGAGCGCATGGCCGCGGAAGAAGCGCTGCGCAGGGACCATGACCTGCTGCACGCCGTCATCGAGAGCGCCACCGACGCCATCTACGTGAAGGACTTGAACGGGCGCTACGTGCTCCTCAACCCCGCCACCGCGAGTGCCTTCAACCGCGAGCCGCATGAAATCCTCGGGCGCTCGGACGCGGAATTGCTGGGACCGGACGCCGCCGTGGCCACGCTGGAGCATGACCGCGCGGTGGCGGAGTCCGGGCAGACGGCCACCTACGAGGACTCCGAGGGCGGCCCCGGCACGGACTGCATCTGGCAGACGACGAAGGGCGTGCTGCGCCGCGGGGACGGCACCATCTACGCCCTCTTCGGCATCAGCCGGGACGTCACCGCCCGTCACCGCGTGGAGCAGGAGCGCCAGGAGGAGGCGCGCTTCCAGGAGCGCTTCATCGGCGTGCTGGGGCATGACCTGGGCAACCCGCTGGCCGCGGTGCGCCTGTCCGCGGCGGCCCTGCTCGCCAGGGACACGCTGACGCCGGACGTGCGCCGCGTGGTGGAGCGCATCGACGGGAGCGCCGGGCGCATGGCCCGGCTGGTGCGGCAACTGCTGGACTTCACCCGCGCGCGCATGGCGGGCGGCATCCCCCTGCGCCCGCGCGAGGTGTCCCTGGAAGAGGTGTGCCGCCGCATCATCTCCGAGCTGGAGCCCGCCCACCCGCAGCGCGGCGTCTGCCTGGAGGTGCAGGGCGACTCGAGCGGCATCTGGGACGAGGAGCGGCTGGGGCAGGTGCTGTCCAACCTCGTCGGCAATGCGCTCCAGCACAGCCCGGAGGGGACTCAGGTGCGGGTGCGGCTGGCCGCCGCGGACGCGCACTTCCAACGGCTGGAGGTGCACAACGGGGGACCGCCGATTCCGGACTCGCTGCGCCCGCGCCTCTTCGCGCCCTTCCACCGCGCGACGCCCGAGCCGGGCCAGCCGAAGCCCCAGCACCACGGGCTGGGCCTGGGGCTCTACATCGTGTCGCAAATCGTCACCGCCCACGGAGGCTGGGTGGACGTGGCGTCGTCGGTGGACGCCGGCACCTGCTTCGCGGTAACGCTGCCCCGCGTCGCCCGGCCTCCAGGCCCGCGTTAGCGGGCGCCGAACCTCAGGCCCGCGCGGACGCGGAGCACGTCTTCCAGCCCGCCCGGGTCCACCATCTCCAGGGCGGCGCGCTGGGACAGGCCGGAGTAGCGGGCGCGGTACTCCTCCTCGTCCTCCTCGTCGTCGTCCTTGCCGCCCTTCTTGTCGTCATCCCCGCCGCCCTTGCCCCCACCCTTGCCGTCGCCCTTGTGCAGCGCGGAGAGCGGCGCGGGCCGGGACAGCCCCTGCTCGATGCGCACGGAGGACAGGGCGTCCGCGCGCAGCGAGGTGAAGAGGCTGGCCATGGATGCGCAGAACACGAGGGCAACGGTGAGGTTCTTCATGGGCGGCTCCAATTCTCACCTCCCATGACGTGCGGCCTCGCGGGGAAATTCAAGCCGGCTACTTCGCCTTCATTGTGCGGATGTATCCCACCAGGGCGTCAATCTGCTCGGGGGTGAGCTTGTCCTTGAAGGCCTTCATCTTCTTGTTCTTGGACGAGCCGTCGGAGATGACCTCGCGGATTTCGGCGTCCGACTCGGCCTTCTGCCAGGCAGGCGAGGAGAAGTCGTCGATGGACTCCTTCTGGCCCATCTTCGTCTTCGCCTTGCCGTCCTCGCCGTGGCAGGACTTGCACTTCGCCTTCCACACGTCGCCGACGTCCTCCGCGTGGGCAGTCGTGGCCAGGCTGAGGGCCATCACCAGGGCGAGCCGCTTCATCATCGTTGCTGTCTCCTCGAAGGGAACGGGGGACTGGAGAGTCAAGGCGGTCCGGGCTCGTGAGGCAAGCCCGGAGGCTCAGGTGCAGCCGGGGGCCAAGGGCGTCTTGCCGCAGTCCACCGAGCGGACGGCGCCCGTGAGCCCGTCGACCACCATCACCGTATCGTTGTGCCACTGGGGAGACTGGAGGGACCCCCGGTTGCGCTTCAGCACCAGCTGTCCGTCGGTGGGGCGGGGGCTGCCGGGCAGGCAGGCCCGCCCACCGGTGCGGACGACGGCGGGCGGCGTGGCGCCGCCGGGCTCCTGGGTGCCCAGCCAGCACAGGCCGTCCAGGGGGGTGACGTCCAGGCCCCGGGGGACGACCACGGGCGTCCCCGTCTCCGTGCAGGTGCACCCGCTCGCTCCGCAGGCGTTGCTCTCGCAGTTCGTCATGGGGCAGACCGAGCCCCACGCATTCGAGCAGGCCAGCGCCTCCCAGCGCAGGCGCGTCACGCTGCCGCCGGGCTCGACGGTGGTCGTCACGGACAGCCGCACCGGCTGGAGCGTGGAGCGCGCCTTCTGACGGGCCTCCTGCGCCACCATGAGCAGCTCCCGCTGCGCGCTGCTGACGCGCTGCCGGTCCATCATCCCCTGGATGCCCGCCACCGCGAGGGTGGCGAACAGGCCGAGGATGGCCACCACCACCATGATTTCAATCAGCGTCATGCCCGACTGAGTCCGACGCGTTCGCATCTCAGAACCCCGAATAGCCGAAGTTGCGCGGCGCCAGGCGGATGACGGTGTGCCGCCGCTTGAAGCCGTCCATCAGGTTGCCGTCCGCGTCCACGCCACCGTCCGACGTCTGGCCGGACGTGTCCATCCGCTGGGAGCGCGCGGTGATTTCCACCTCCACCAGCCGGACGCGCTTCATCAGCTCGTCGCGCGCGCTGCCCGGCCCCTCGTTGCCGGCCACGGGAGAGCCGGCGTCCCAGGTGATGAGGGGCGCGCAGGTCGCGTGCGTGCACGTGTCCAGCGCCGGGCGGGCGGCGACGGGGTCGGGGAAGTAGAGCACGGCACCGCCCGCCACCTCGGGGTTCACCACGCCCATGCGAACCTTGATTTGCTCGATGTCTCGCGACACGACGGTGTAGCCCTGAGGGCCGGCGAAACCGTCCGGGTCCATCTCCAGCGCCGGCTGGTCGCCCGTCCAGTTCACGCGGAAGGAGCGGGCCGTCAGCGGCATGAGGTAGATGTCCGCGGCCCCCCAGACGGTGCCGTTGGTGCTCGCGGGATAGCTGGCGCAGGGGTGGCCGCCGGGAAGGGCGTTGCCCGGCATGCCCGGCGTCCAATCGAGGCCGTAGTCGCGGTCACCCGGCGGATTGATGGCCTGGTCCAGCGCGCCGACGACGCCCACGCAGACCGAGGTGCGCGACGAAGGCTCCGGAGCCACCACCGCCGCCATCCGTCCCAGCATTGAATTGGGGGGCGCCACCGAGGTGCACAGCTTGGTTCCCTGCCAGGGCGAAGAGGTGCCATCGCACGTCTTCAGGGGAATCAGCACCCCGGGGTCCGTCTCCCAGACCTCCAGCACGTCCGAGGCGAGGTTTGCGTACCGGCCCGTCGGCAGCGAGAAGCCTCCGTCGGTGAAGTTCGCGTTGGTGACGGGCCATACGGCATAGCGCAGGTCCGCCGCGCCCGCGCCGTTGGTGCCCACCGCGAGCGGCAGGCTGCCCGCGCCCGCGCCCGCGCGCTGGACGCTGGATGCAATCAGGTCGCGCGCGGCTCGCGCCGCGTTCTGCGTCTCCACCGTCCGCTCTTCCATGAAGCCACGGTGCTGGAGCTGCACGCCCACCACCACGGCCATGCTGAGGACAATCAGCGAGATGGTCGTGGCGATGAGCACTTCGATGAGGGTGAAGCCGCGCGGGGCGGACTGGCGTTTCTGGGTCATCGGGCCATCCGGGTCTGCAAGGCCACGGCGCGACGTGCGACCGAGGGTTCCCGCCAGCTCACCGTGACGCGCACGTTGACAACCATGCCCGCCGGCAGGGTCTGGCCGGCGACAATCCGGGTGAGGCTCGGCGAGCCCTCCTCACCGCCCTCGACGGGCGGATCCACGTCCACCGCGACGGTGTACTGCAGCTGCGGCGTCGTGCCGGGCGCGGGTGCCACCTCGGACATCTCGCCGTTGGCGGACCACCACACGCTGCGCACGCTGTCATCCAGGGCCTGGATGTTGGAGCAGGGCGCCGCGTCGTTGCCCATGCAGCGCAGCGCGACGATGCGCTCCAGCTCCTGCTCGGCGATGAGCGTGGCCTGCGTCTGGTTGTTGTTCCGGCGGTTCTGCCGGGAGGCCGCCACCAGCACCGTGAGGACCCCGAGGATGCCCACCATGAGCACCGCGGTGGTCGCCATGGTCTCCAGCAGGGTGAGGCCGCGCGCGTGCCGGCGGGAGCGGGGAGAAGCGTGCGGCATTACGGCACCGCCTCCTGGATGCGCGTGCCGGAGCGCACGTCCCAGATGAGGATGTTGGACTTGCGCCCGGCGCCGCCGTTCCCATTGCTGCCGTAGTTCTCGCTCCCCTTCGACACCACCTTGCCGTCCGCCGTGAGGAAGACGAGGTGGCGGTCGTGCACCACCGGGGCGTGCGTGCCATGGCCTCCCAGGTCCGTGCCGTTGCCGGCGGAGGCCGTGCCCGCCGAGGTGAAGGCGTAGGCCTTGCCGCTCTCGGAGCTGCTCAGGCCGCAGACGTTGGCGGACTTGCCCACCGCCGTGGTGGTGAAGACGCCCGAGTCGGTCGCCGCCACGCCGCCCCACACCACCTGGCCGGCATCCAGCTCATTGCTCCAGGCGTGGGTGGCGAAGCAGTTGCCGTCCGCGGGACTGCCGCTGGGCGTCGGGTCGCGGTCGTCGTAGGCCATCACGTAGTAGTTCGGGCGCGGTACCGCCGTGTCGGCCGCCTCGTTGGCGAGGTCCGGGTTGTTGCCGGTGCCGAAGTACAGCCGCACCGAGTTGCCGCCGGCGCTCGTCACCACCTGCGCGGAGATGCTGGAGAAGATGCGCTGGAAGGTCTTGGAGGTCGGCTTGACGCCCGGCGCCGTCTTGGCATCGGCGACGACGCACGAGGAGAGCACCTTGCCCAGCTTGTTCGCGTTGTTGTTGACGACGATCGTGGGGTTGATGCGGTAGACCTTCCCGGACGTGGACGCGACGTAGATGACGTCATCGATGCCGTCCTGGTTGATGTCCACCGCCACCGGCTCGCCGCCGATGCCCTGGTTGAGGTCCTCCGCCGCGTTCTTGCCCAGCGTCACCACGCCTGCCAGCCTCGACTGCAGGTTGGCGCCCGGCACCTGCACCGGCAGGCCCGTCTTCACGTCCATGATGTAGACGGTGCCCACCGTGCCGGACGCCGGCACGTAGTCCGTGGCGAAGATGGACACCCACTTCTTCCCGCCGGGACCGAAGTCCATGCGGGTGATGGCGGGGGCGTGCCGCGAACCCACGGTGTCCGGCTTCACGAGGGCGCCGGCGTTCGTGAAGCGGGTCGGCAGCGTCTGACAGGTCGCGCTCACGGGGGAGCACGGCGTGCCGGTCGCGCCGAAGGCGTCGTTCTGCATGTCGAACTCCCACAGCGCCTTCGGGTAGTTGGTGGTGCTGGTGGGGTCGGTGACGTCCATGGCGAAGAAGACGCTCTGGCTGGGGCCGGTAGCGCTGGCCAGCACCGTCTTCGCGCCCTGGTTCACATCGGTGTTGTTGAGCACCCAGGCGTGGGCGTCGGTCGGCGTGTAACCCGTCGCGACGTCGTACTCGGTGCCCTGGCCCAGGTCGACGTCCGCCACGTTGGGCGTGGCATCCATGTTGGCGCGCAGCTTCGCCCGCGTGTCGACGGTGGTGTTGCCAGTCACGCTGCTGGTGCGGCGGTAGTTCTCCACGTAGTAGGGCAGCATCTTGTAGGGCAGGTACGCGAACAGTTCCGTCCCGTCACCGTAGTCGCGGGCGGTGCCGCACGCGCCCGCGCGGCCGAAGTAGCCCTGGCCGTCGGGGCGGGGCGTGCACGCGTCGTCCGCGGGCTTGTAGGAGCCGGTCTTCACCGCGTGCAGGTAGCCCTGCGTGGTCCCCACGTACGTCACCGTGGGCCGGTTGGCCACGGTGCTCAGGCGCATGAAGCGGTTGAGGTACTGGTCCTGCTCGGTCCGGTTCGAGGTCCGCAGCACCCAGGCCGGGACGCCCGCGGGGCCGATGACCGCCGGCGTGGAGAGCATGATGCCGCCCATGGGCCAGGTGCGGAGCCGGTCGTTGACGTTCGCCGCGGCCCGGTTCTCCCAGCCATAGAGCCAGTCGCGCAGGAAGGTGCGGTCGGCCGCGTTGCACGTGCCGTTCTGGTCCAGGTCGTACAGGTACGTGGTTCCGCTCCGGTAGGGCGCGTTGCAGAGCGTGTTGGGGAAGGCGGGGCTCGTGGTGTTGGCAGCCTCGAGGTAGGTCGCCACTTCGCGAGTCTGTCCGCCCGGGTCCCGGGTGAGCAGGTGGCGCCGGGTGGCCGGGTCGGTCACCGTGCTCGGTCCCTCCAGGGTGTCCATCAGGTCCCGCAGCCACTTGCCGGAGTCCCACACCGGGTCGGCCGGGTCATACGGCTGCAGGTTGGTGGTGTCCGGGTTGTAGAGCTTCTTCAGGTGGAGGTGGCCGCGGTCCACGGTGTCCGCGTAGCCGTCGAAGACGCGCGTGGACACCTCGTCCACGCCGCCGTCGAACCAGGTGCGGCCCGGCGTCTCGCGCACGCCGTAGACGACGACGTTGGCCATGGGGATGACGGAGGCCCGGCCGTACTGACCGCTGCGCTGCGCCTTGTAGGACACGTTGACGTTGACGATGGTGGGCTGGCAGGCCTCGCCCGGGCTCTCCAGGACGGCGCGCCAGCACAGCTGCGTGCCCACGCGGCCACGCTCCATCAGGTCCGTCATCACCGTGCCCGCGTCGCGGATGCCGCCGTCGCTGCCGCCCAGGTTGACCTCCAGCCAGTTCGGCTCCGGGTTGGTCATGAGCCCGCCGTCGGCGCCGCGAACCTGGCAGTCGAGCGCCACCTCGTAGCGGATGTCCGGCCTGAGCGGGCCGGTGCCGCCGTCCGCCAGGGGCACCGTCTTCGTGCAGTTGCTGAGGCTGCCTCCGTCCGGCACGAAGAAGGGCTGGTCCACCACGTCGAACGCCACCTCGGTGATGGTGAAGTCGTCGGCCACGTCGATGGGGATGTCGGAGACGACGTCCGAGCGGAACGAGCCGTTGTTCTGCTTGTTGATGAGGACGACGATGTCGTTGTACGTGCGGTTACCGCCGCCGACCTGGTCCTCCCAGCCGAGCAGCCACACCAGCGGGTTGTTGCTGGGCGCGCCCACCAGCGTGTGCGCCGCGCGGCGGTTGTACGACTTCACGTCCTGCGTCTGGCCCGCGGGGAACGTGAGACCGCCGTAGGCCGGGTCGGTCCGGAGCCGGTCGTAACCCAGGTCGCCGAGCCAGCTGTCCCTCAGGTTCATGTCGTCCACCACCAGCGGGTCGGTGCTCTGGTGGAGGTCCATGTTGAGCAGCGACTTCGAGAAGAAGGTGTTGATGTCGCCGTGCAGCCACAGGTCGCACTGGAGCTGGCGCGCATCACCGGAGGGCCGGGTGATGAGGCACGAGTCGGTGCCGCCGTAGATCTGCTCCACGTAGGTGTTGAGGAAGAAGACGATCTCGCGGTTGCCATCGATCCTCCCCAACTGCACGCGCTGGTCCTCGGCCTTGGTGGCGGGCACCGTCACGCTCTCGTCGCCGATGACCTGACCGGACGGGTCGATGGCGCTCGCCCTGTAGTCGGGCACGCCGTTGGCATTGGTCACGGTGTCCCAGATGGGGCCCACGAAGGTCGTGCCGCCGTCCTCCAGCCGCTTCCAGGCCATGCGCGGCGCGAAGCACTCGGAGGTGTTGGACGCGTTGCATTTGTTGTCGTCGTCGTCCGTGCTCATGAAGACGAAGTGTCCGATGCCGCGGTTGCCGTTGAGCTCGTGCCGGGGCTCCAGCAGGTTGGGGATGTGGGGGAACAGGCCCTGGTCGCTGAAGTACGTGTCGACGAGGGTGGGGATGGCGCCCGCCTTCAGGTTGCCGCTGCCGTCGAGGAGCGCGGCGGTGAAGTCGCGGACGCGCTGGCCCACCACGCCACCCTTGCCGGTGGGCTGGGCCGGATAACCCGGGCCATCGTCCCAGCGCTTGGGGCCGTAGTTGGCGATGTAGCTGCTGGTGGCGGTGCAGGGGCCGGTGAGCAGGTCCGGGTCCCGAAGGGTGACGGTACCGCCGCCGTCCGCTAGGTTATGGGTGAACGTGCGGCCGGTGCAGCGGGGCGAGATGCCCACGTACGGGCGCGCATTGGCGCCCGCGGAGACGTTGTACAGGTCCTCGTGGAAGTCGGGGACGCGGTTGTTGTTCGTATCCCGGAGGACGTCGTCGTTCGGGTCACCCGCGTCGCGGATGTCGACATACCCGGCGGCGACGAGCTCGTCGTAATAGAACCAGCCCAGCGTGTGGGACGCGCCGTTGCCGGCCTGGTCGTCCACGATGAGGGCGTCCAGGTTCTGGTCGAACGGCAGGATGATGCGCTCGGGGTCCAGCTTGTTGAGGTTGGTGTTCAACCGCAGCTTGGGCTTGCTCCCGGGTGGCTCGTTCTCGATGACGAGGATGGCGGAGGGGATGCCGGCATCCGCGCGGAAGTCGGGCTGCTTGTCATCACCCGTGGTGTCGATACAGAGGCTCTGGAGGGTGCCTCCGTCGGCCGTGGCGGGAGGCGTTCCCGCATCGGTCTGTGCCTGGGCGATTACTCCGCCGGCCGAAGCCAGGGCCACCGCGACCATCATGATCCGCTTCAAGCGCATGGTGTCTCCCCTTTCGGGGCAAGGAGATATTGAAGAGAGTTCAGTTCAGGGGGTCCAGGTGGGCATCGTGCCCGCGTAGACGCCCCCGTTGCTGCCGCCGCCAAGCTTGGTCCCGTACCCGCCGCCACCGCCGACGCCGTTCTCGTTGGTGACGAGCGAGCGGACGATGGTGCGGTAGGGCTGGCCGCCGTTCGAGCTCACCTCGCCGACGGAGACAATCCAGACCTGATTGTTGGTGTCGGTCGTGCGGCTGGGGTCTCCGTCCGCGTCATCCACGACGAAGACGCGGTAGCGGACGTTGTTGGGCTCAGGGTAGTTGGTGATGAGGCCGTCCGGGCCGTAGAGCTCCTGGTTCGCGGCCGTGATGCCCGGGTCGATTCCGGCGCCCACGGTGCCCCGGGTCATCTTGTATTCGGTCCAGGGGATGACCTGGAACCACTGCGCGGCCGGGGAGGGACCCGAAGGCAGGCCCGCCTCGTTGATGTACCCGGCGAGGCCCGTGCCGTTGAACTGGTTGCCCAGCTCCGTGAAGACCCCGTTGTACTGCTGGTTGTCTCCCACGATGGCCTGGACGATGACCCGGGCCTCGGCCATGCCCGCCTCGGCGGCGAAGAAGGCCTCGCGGGCGCGGCGCTCGTGGGCCTGCAGGTTGCTCTCCATGGTCACCGCGCGCAGCGCCACCATCACCGCGACGGTGGTCATGGCGATGAGCCCCATGGCCATCAACAGCGTGAAGCCGCGCCGGAAGCGCTGGCGCGTGGGCACGCACGAAGGGGACGGGGGACGGTTCACCTGAGGCTCCTTGCCGGACAGGCAACGGGGAAGAGCGGTGTCACACGCTCAGCAATCCCCGGGCCCACGGAAAGGGCGTGCGGACTTCAATTTTTTCAGCCCTTTGGCACGGACCTGGGTGAAAGGTGACACGTGTTGAGCTGACAACCTTTTGCATGGTCCGCAAAAGTTGCGAGGCAGGATGGACGGAGCTCAGCCCTTGCAACTGGGTTTCTCTTGAAATGTGAGATACCGGAATCGCCGTAAGCGGTGGAATCCCGGTGCCACTTCAGGTGCCGGAGCGGGGCCAGAAGGGGACGTGGCGCCCGGGCGGGGAGAGCCACACGGACTGGAGGAAGCGCACGGCGTTGCGGTCCGCGTCGTCGTGCTCGGTGGTGAGGGCGTGGAGGGTGGCCACGAGCGCCAGCGTGGCGAGGCCCGCGCCGAGGGCCGCGGGAGAGGGCCACCGCCGGGAGGGGCCGCGCGCCAGCTCGCGGTACACCCACGCGGCCACGGCCACGAGCGCGGCGAGCAGCACCAGTCCCGCGGCGGGCTGGGGCAGCCCGAGGAAGGACAGCCCGCCCGCGGGGAAGTAGCCCGCGTCCAGGAGCGGCAGCGCCAGCCCGCCCACGGCGTTGGAGACGTCGTCGGGGATGTAGTTGACGAAGGTGGCCACGCCGGTGGTGAGGACGGACGCCGCGCACAGCATGGCGGCGGCGCCGAGCACCCACGTTCGTCCGGAGGAGCGCAGCCGCTCCAGCCAGAGGCCGGCGGGCAGCAGGAGGAAGGGGACCAGTCCGGTGAGGTGTCGCGGCCCCGTCGTCCAACCCCACGAGTCATACGAGAAGGACGAGGTGAAGTAGGTGTAGCCCGCCAGCAGCGCCACGCCCATCCACGCCACCGCGCGCGGCTCGGGCGCGGCCGGGGGGCGCCGCTGCATCCGCGCCAGGCCCGGCAGCGCCAGCAGGAGGAAGGGGGACAGGGTGAACAGGCCGCGCAGCGGCGAGAAGAAGGACAGGGCGAAGGCGCGCGGGTCCGGGGTGCGGATCCCGAGGAATCCGCCCAGGTGCCACGGCTGGTAGGCCGCGTCGTTGAGGTACTTGTAGCCCGTCGTCAGCGGGTGGCCGAAGGCGGCCTGGTGGTAGAGCGCCAGGGCCACCACGAAGGGCAGCGCGCCCAGCATGGCGAGCCCCGCGGCGCGGCCCAGGCGCACGAGGCGCTCGCGCAGGGGGGCCGGCTGGAAGAGGACGGTGAGCGCCGCGTACAGGACGAGGCCCAGCACGCCGAGCGCGCCGGTGTACTCGGCGGCCACGGTGGCTCCGGCGCAGGCGCCCGCCACCACGTAGCCCCGCTCGCGCCAGTCGCCGCGCGCGCAGCGCCACAGCGCATAGAAGCCGGCGAAGAGGAGCACCGCCGTCGTCTGGTGGCTCATGAAGAGCAGCGAGTAGCTGAAGGCCAGCGAGCCCAGCCCGTACGTCACCGTGAGGGCGTCCGCCACGGGCGCCGTCAGGTGCGCGCGCAGGTACCTGCGCACCAGCCACAGCATGCCCAGCGTGGGCAGCACGGTGAGCCAAAGGCGCGAGAAGAAGACGAGCGGCACCTCCGGCACGGCGTGGCGGTGGCCTCCGCCCACGGCGCGCAGGGCGGCGTACAGCGGCACGGCGGCGAACGACAGCAGCGGCGCCTTGCTGGGGTAGTACTTCCCGTCCTTCACGGACAGGTCACCGACGTATCCGTAGTCGCGCAGCGCGCCGTTGATGTCGAGCGTGCCGTACTCCACCAGCGCGCGCGTCTGCCACAGCCGGCACAGCTCGTTCGGTGAGCGCAGGCCCGGGTGGTAGGGGAACAGCAGCACGTACAACGCCGCCAGCGCGGCCCAGACGGCTCGGGGCGCGCCCTTCTCCGGGGACACGGGGCGCTCGGCGGGACTGGCCGGTGCCTCCGCCGGTGGGGGCTCGCGAGGGGACGTGGGCTCGGGCGCGGCGCTCATGGACGCGGCTCCATCACGCGTCGCTCCCGGTGACGCGGGCCACGGCGAAGAGGCTCATGCCCACCGGCAGCTTCACGTGGGACTCCGCCTGGGCGAAGAGGGGCGCCAGCGTGTCGTACAGCTTGAGCTGGAGCTTGGGCACCGAGCGGCGGCGAAGCAGGCGGCTGTTGACGAACCAGCCGGGCATGCCGACCAGGTTCATCCACTCCAGCTTCTCCACCGCGAAGCCATTCTCCTCCAGCACCGCGCGCAGCGTGGCGGGCGTGTAGCGGCGGTGGTGGCCCACCGCCTCGTCGATGGCGCCGAACAACTGCGGCAGCGCGGGGACGAGGATGACCACCCGGCCGCCGGGGGAGAGAATCTGCCGGAAGCGCCGCACCGCCGAGCCGTCGTCGGGGATGTGCTCCAGCACGTTGGAGAGGACGATGGTGTCCAGCTGCTCGGCCTTGAGGGACTCCCAGTCCGCCAGCGCCACGTCGGACAGGTAGGGGCGCACGTGGGGCTTGCCGCGGAAGAGGTTCTTCAGGCGGTCCACGTAGAAGCGGTCCACCTCCAGCGCGATGAGCAGCTCGAGGCCCGACTCCAGCTCGCGCGTAATCGTGCCGATGCCCGAGCCAATCTCCAGCACGCGGCGGCCCAGGTGCTCGCGGAAGCGGCGGGCCAGCCACTGGTTGTAGTGGGTGGCGCCGTCCATGCGCTCCAGCGTGGTGTAGCCCTCGTGCTGGTTGTCGGCGTCGTCGCGCACGGTGGCGTAGCGCAAGAGGGTGCGCAGCCGGGACAGGTGCTGGGCGGCGCGCGGGCGGCGCGGCACCACCGGCGTGGGCGGCAGGTCCACCTCGGTGAGGCGGAAGAGCTGCGCGGCCAGCTTCACCACCAGCTCCGCGTCCACCGCGTCGTCGTCGCTGGTGAGGGTGACGGAGCGCAGCGCGTCCGTGCGGAAGGCGCGCAGGCCGGTGAGCGGGTCCGCCAGCGCCACGTCGGTGACGAAGCGGGTGACGTGTCCCAGGGCCCGGTCCGCGAGCTGTTCGGGCGCCAGTCCCTGGCCCAGGCCCTGGAAGGTGCGGCGGCCGAACACGGCGTCCGCGGTGTCCGCGCGGATGGGGCCCACCAGCGTGTCGTACACCTCCGGCGACCAGTCGGTGTCCGGGTCCTGCAGCACCGTCACCGCGCCCGTCACCCGGGACAGCGCGGCGCGGATGGCCGCTCCCTTGCCTCCCTGCACGGCGAGCACGTGCAGGCGCGGGTGGGAGTCCACCTCCACGGGGCCCTCGCCCGCCAGCACCACCTCGGCATGCCGTGACAGTTCCCGCGCGAAGCGTGCGGCGGTGTCGGCGTTGCGGGGCGAGTAGGGCAGGACGAAGGAGAGCGAGGAATTCACGCGGCGGTGAGTAGCACAGGGCGCCAGGACGCGCGCGTCTTGGGACGTGCGGGCCTGGAAGATGAATGGATGGAGGGCGTCCAGGCGACGGTGGAACGATGGACAACCCGGCGTGGAACCGGCACGCTCGACGGCGCTTTTTTCGTGTGGGTGAAGGTCGGGCGGAGGCCCCTCGGGCCGGGCCGCTGCAGAGGCATTCCAGGAGAGACGAGACGTGGACGGAACCGTGTTCGACCCGGCCGGCGGTGGTGCCGGTGCCCTGACGCCCGCGGGCATGATGCAGCACGTGCGCGCGCTGTGGCGGCGCAAGTGGGTCGTGCTCGGCGTGGCGGTGGTGGTGGCGGCGCTGTCGGCCGCGTACACGCTGCGTCAGCCCAAGGTCTACTCGGCCAGCACCTCGCTCATCATCGACGTGATGGCGCCTCGCTTCCTCGACGGGGAAGTGAAGGAGGTCATGGGCGAGGAGCGCAGCAACTACTGGTTCAACAAGGAGTACTACGCCACGCAGAGCGAAATCATCACCTCGCGCGCGGTGGCGAGCCGGGTGGTGGACAAGCTGGGCCTGGCGATGGACGCGGACTTCCTGGGCCTCTCCCAGGTGCAGGACGAGAAGCTGCGCGTGCAGGCCATGCAGTCCACGGACGCGGTGGCGGCGCTCCAGTCGCGCATCCGCGTGGTGCCGGCGAAGGACTCGCGCGTCATGGACATCGCGGTGGATGACCTGGACCCGAAGCGCGCGGCGCTCCTGGCCAACGAGGTCGCCTCCGCGTACATGGCGGAGAACCTGGCCCTCAAGCTGCGCATCACCGAGGACGCGCGGACCTGGCTGGAAGGCCGGCTGGCCGACCTGGAGTCCAAGTCCAAGACCAGCGAGATGGCCGTCTACGACTTCAAGAAGGACGCGGACATGCTGTCCACGTCGCTCGAGTCGCGGATGAGCATCGTCAGCGAGCGCATCAACTCGTACAACCTCAAGCTGACCGAGGTGCGCATCCAGATTGCGGCCCAGCAGGCGCGCGTGGAGGCCATCAGCAAGCTGCGCAAGGCGTCGCCCGAGGACGAGACCTGGGCGGAGGCGCTCACGGGGATGAACGAGGGCCCCATCCAGGACCTCAAGCGCAGCTACACCGAGCTGCGCGTCAACTGCGCGGAGCTGGGCGAGCGCTACCTCCCCGAGCACCCGAAGCTCCTGGAGTGCAGCCGCAAGCTGTCGGTGGTGCGCGAGGACTTCCTCAAGAGCCTGAGCAACATCGTGCGCGCGGCGGAGACGTCGCTCGCGGAGGCGGTGGCGCAGGAGAAGAACCTGGTGCGCCTGCTGGACACGGCCAAGGCCGAGGCCTTCGTGGTGAACAAGAAGGCCATCGAGTTCGACCGGCTCAAGCGCGACTCGGACAGCAACCAGCGCCTGTACGAGCTGGTGGCCAAGCGCCTCAAGGACATCGAGCTGTCGGGCCTGTTGCGCACCAGCAACGTGCGCGTGCTGGACCCGGCCCGGCCCATCTACGGGCCGGTGAAGCCCAACGTGCAGCGCAACCTGGCGCTGGGCCTGGTGATGGGGCTGCTGGCGGGCCTGGGCATGGCCTTCCTGCTGGAGATGCTGGAGAACAGCGTGGCCACGCAGGCGGACGTGGAGGAGCGGCTGGGGCTGGCCTTCCTCGGCGTGGTGCCGCGCATCGAAGGCAACAAGGCGCCGCGTGACAGGGATTTGCACGTGCACCGCGAGCCGAAGTCGTCGGTGGCGGAGTGCTGCCGGGCCATCCGGACGAACCTGCTCTTCATGTCGCCGGACAAGCCCTTCAAGACGCTGGTGGTGACGTCCAGCGGCCCGCAGGAGGGCAAGTCCACCACGTGCATCAACCTGGGCGTGGCCATGGCGCAGAGTGGCAACCGGGTGCTGCTGCTGGACACGGACATGCGCCGGCCGCGGCTGCACCGCGCCTTCGGGGTGCCCAACGAAATGGGCATCTCCTCGCTGGTGGTGGGGGAGGGCACGCTGGAGAAGGCGGTGAAGAGCACGGAGGTGCCCGGCCTCTTCGTGTTGCCGTGCGGCCCGCTGCCGCCCAACCCGGCGGAGCTGTTGCACACGCAGGCCTTCGCGGACCTGCTCAAGTCGATGGCCGAGCGCTTCGACCGCGTCATCCTGGACAGCCCGCCCATCAACGCGGTGGCGGACGCGGCGGTGCTGGCCACGCAGGCGGACGGCGTGGTGCTGGTGCTGAAGGCGGGGAAGACGAACCGGGAGTCGGCGCGGCGCGCGTTGCGCTCGCTGGCGGACGTGCAGGCGCGCATGTACGGCGCCGTCCTCAACGACGTGGACCTGAAGGCGCCGCGCTACGGGGACTCGTACCTGGCCTACCAGGGCTACGGGCAGTACGCCGAGGAGTCCAAGGACGGGGTGGCCCAGTCGTGAGCGGGCCGTCAGCCGGGGCGGGCCTGCGGGTCCTCCACCTGGGCAAGTTCTATCCGCCCGCCTCCGGCGGCATGGAAGGCCACGTGCAGACGCTGGCGCGGGCCCAGGCGGAGCTGGGCGCGCAGGTGGAGGTGCTGTGCGCCAACCACTCGGCGGACGGCGCGGGCACCAGCCACGAGTTCCACGGCCGCAGCCCCACGCGCGAGGACTGGGACGGGCCGGTGCGCGTGGTGCGCCTGGGCCGCGCGGCCTCCGTGGCGCGCATGGACGTGATGCCGGATTTGCCGGGCGTGCTGCGGCGCGCGCTGGCGCGGGGCGTGGACGTGCTGCACCTGCACACGCCCAACCCCAGCATGCTGCTGGCGCTGGACGTGGCGCCCCGGCTGCCGCCCCTCTTCATCACCCACCACAGCGACGTCATCCGCCAGCGGGTGGCGGGCGCGCTCTTCCGTCCCTTCGAGGCGCTGCTGTACGCGCGCGCCCGGCGGGTGCTGGCCACCAGCGAGGCGTACGTGCCGGGCTCGCCGCTGCTGCGCACCTTCCGGAGCCGGGTGCGCGCGCTGCCGCTGGGCATCGACCTGACGCCGTACCTGCAGCCGTCCGCCGAGGCGCTGGCGGCGGAGACCCGCTGGCGAGCCCAGGCCTCGGGCGGCCCGCTGTGGCTGATGGTGGGCCGGCTCGTCTACTACAAGGGGCTGTTCACCGCGCTGGAGGCGCTCTCGCGAGTGCCGGGCCGGCTGGTGGTGGTCGGCCAGGGGCCGCTGGAGGCGGAAGGCCGGGAGCGGGCGCGGGCGCTGGGTGTGGAGGACCGGGTGACGTGGGCGGGCTACCTTCCGCCGGACGCGCTCACCGGCGCCTACCGCGCGGCCACCGCGCTGTGGTTCCCGAGCAACGCGCGCAGCGAGGCGTATGGCCTGTCGCAGGTGGAGGCCATGGCCAGCGGGCTGCCGGTGCTCAACACCGCGATTCCGCACTCGGGCGTGCCGTGGGTGAGCCGCCACGAGGAGACGGGGCTCACGGTGCCGGTGGGTGACGCGCCGGCGCTGGCCATCGCCGCGCGGCGGCTGGTGGAGGACCCGGGCTTCGCGAAGCGGCTGGGCCACGCGGCGCGCGAGCGGGCGGCGGCCGAGTTCGGTCATGACGTCATGGCCATGCGCAGCCTGTCGCTGTACGCGGAAGCGCTCGGGCGGCCCGCGCCGGTGGTGGAGGCGGAAGCCCCCGTCACGCAGCGCGCCGCCGCGGGAAGGGCGTGAGGCGTCCCATGCGCGTGCTTCATGTCTACAGCGGCAACCTCTACGGCGGCGTGGAGACCTTCCTCCACACCGTGGCGCGGGAGCAGGGGCGCCAGCCCGGGCTGACGCACGCCTTCGCGCTCTGCTTCGAGGGCCGGCTGGCCGCCGAGCTGCGCGAGACGGGCGCGGAGCTGCACCTGCTGGGCGAGGCGCGGGTGGGCCGCCCGTGGACGGTGTGGCGCGCGCGGGTGGCGCTTCGGGAGCTGCTCAAGCGCGAGCGCTACGACGCCGTCCTCTGCCATGCCATCTGGCCGCAGGCGCTGTTCGGCCCGGTGGCGCGCGCGGCCGGTGTGCCGCTCGTCTTCTACCAGCACGACGCGCTGAATGGCCGGCACTGGCTGGAGCGCTGGGCGCGTGTCACCGCGCCGGACCTGGTCATCACCAACAGCCGCTACTCGGCGGGGACGCTGGCCGCCGTCTATCCCCATGCGCGCTCGCGCCTGGCCTACTGCCCGGTGCTCGCGCCGGCGCGGACGGACACCGAGGGCCGGGCCCTGTTGCGCGCGGAGCTGGGCGCGGGCGACGGTGACGTCGTCATCGTCCAGACCAGCCGCATGCAGGAGTGGAAGGGACAGCGGCTCTTGCTGGAGGCGCTCGGGCGGCTGCGCCAGGTGCCGGGCTGGCGGGCCTGGGTGGCCGGTGGCGCGCAGCGTCCGGAGGAGGAGACCTACCTCGCCGGGCTGAAGGCCCAGGCCGAAGGGCTGGGGCTGACGGACCGGGTGAGCTTCCTCGGGCAGCGCTCGGACGTGCCCCAGTTGCTGCGGGCCGCGGACATCCACTGCCAGCCCAATGTCTCCGCGGAGCCGTTCGGCATCGCCTTCGTGGAGGCCCTGCAGGCCGGGCTGCCCGTCGTCACCACGGCCATGGGCGGGCCCCTGGAAATCGTCGACTACTCGTGTGGCGTGCTCGTGCCGCCCCGGCCGGCGCCCCTGGCCACGGAGCTGCGCAAGCTCATCGAGCATCCAGAGGTGCGCCAGCGGCTGGGCGCGGCGGGGCCGGCTCGCGCGGCGAAGCTGTGTGACCCGTCCGTCTACCTGCGCAACCTGGACGAGGCCCTGCGCGACGTCGTCGCCGGAGGGCTGCGCGCATCATGAGGAGCCCGCGTCCGCCGATGGCGCCCGGCGTGGTGAGGCCGCAGTTGCAGGGCCCGGGTGTGCTGCGACGCCGGTACGTGCGCCGCGCACCGGGGGCTCCGCTGGAGGCCCTGGCGCCCGGCGCACGAGTGGAGTCCGCCGCCTCGGAGACGGCGGCGGCTCCGACTCCCGTTCGCGGAGGACTGCTCGCGTCGGGGAAGCTGGTGCCGCTCTTCATCGGCCTGCTCATGGCCTGCCAGTTGGCGCTGCTGGTGCCGGCGATTGCGCCGCTGCGCGTGGTGGTGCGCATCCTGGCCTTCGGCGTCAGCCTGCTGCTGCTGGTGCTCGTGCGGGGCCGGAGCCTCAAGCACCCGGCGCTGCCCTTCATCCTGGGCGCCATGGCCGTCACCGCGCTCAACTTCTTCCACCCCGGTACGTCGAGTCCGCTGGCGGGCCTGGTGCAACTGGGCATCCAGCTCTCCATCATCGCGCCGCTGTTGTGGGTGACGCGGCTGTCCATCGACGGGAAGACGTTCCGCAGCACGCTGGCGCTGCTCTTCCTCTTCAACGTGGCGAGCGCGACGGTGGGCGTGCTGCAGGTGTACTTCCCCGGCCGCTTCCAGCCGCCGGTGTCGCAGGTGGTGCAGGGCCTGGGCGAAGGCTACGTGCGCAGCCTTGAGTTCGAGACGGCGAGCGGCGAGCGCGTGTTCCGTCCCATGGGCCTGACGGACACGCCGGGCGGCGCGGCCACGGGTGGCTTCTATGCCGTGCTGCTGGGCGGCGGTTTCCTGCTGTCGTCCCGGCGCGGGCTGGTGCGCGTGCTGGCCGCGGGCGGCATCCTGATGGGGCTGCTCTGCGTCTACCTCTGCCAGGTGCGCGCCACCTTCGTCACGCTGGGGGTGTGCCTGCTGGCGATGGCGTGCGTGCTCGCGCTCAGCGGCCGACTGGTGCGGATGGTGGCGCTGCTGGCGGTGGTGGGCGGCGCGGGCGTGGGTGCCTTCGCCTGGGCGGTGACGGTGGGCGGTGACGCGGTGACGGCGCGCTGGAGCACCCTGCTCGAGGGCCGGCCCGAGGACGTCTACCAGAAGAACCGCGGTGGCTTCGTGACGCGGACCTTCGAGCACCTGCTGCCAGAGTTTCCCCTGGGCGCGGGCCTGGGCCGCTACGGCATGGCCAACGCGTACTTCGGTGACAACAGCGACCCGGAGTACCCGTCGCTGTGGGCCGAGGTGCAGTGGACGGCCTGGGTCTACGACGGCGGCTTTTTGGTGGTGGCGCTCTACCCGCTGGCGATGCTGGCCACGCTGTGGTGGGTGTTCCGCGTCGCGCGGCGGAAGGACGACACGGGCGACGAGTTCTGGCTGTGGGGCAGCGTCATCTTCGCGTACAACCTGGGCGCCCTGGCGCTGACCTTCAGCTACGCCTTCTTCCTGAGCCAGACGGGCATGGAGTTCTGGCTGCTCAACGCGGCGCTCTTCGGCGCCATGGCACATGCGAAGACCGTACACGCTCATCGCCGGTGACTTCGTCGCCACCGGTGGCATGGATCGCGCCAACCTGGCGCTGGCGCTCTGGCTGGCGAAGCAGGGCGGCCCGGTGCGGCTGGTGGCGCACCGGGTGGCGGACGAATTGCTCGGCTACTCCAACGTGCGCTTCGTGCGCGTGCCCAAGCCGGGCAACGCGTATCTCCTGGGCGAGCCGCTGCTGGACGTGGTGGGCCGCGCGTGGGCGCTGCGCACCCGCGCCGAGGGCGGGCGCGTGCTGGCCAACGGTGGCAACTGTCCGGTGCCCGGTGCCAACTGGGTGCACTACGTCCACGGGGCCTATGTCTCCGAGCCCGTGGGCGGCGCGCTGCGCCGGCTCAAGGGGCAGCTGAGTCACCGGCTCTACCTGCGCGGGGAGCGCGAGGCGCTGCGGCGCGCGCGGGTCATCATCGCCAACTCGGAGCGCACCCGCGCGGACCTGGTGGCGGCCACGGGCGTGCCGGAGTCGAAGGTGCGCGTCGTCTACTACGGTGGAGACCCGGAGCGCTTCCGGCCCGCCTCGCCCGAGGAGCGGCGCGCGGCACGGGCGGCGCTGGGCTGGCCGGAGTCGCGCCGGGTGGCGCTGTTCGTGGGCGCGCTGGGAGACCGGCGCAAGGGCTTCGACACGTTGTTCCATGCGTGGGCGCGGCTGTGCGCGCGCGGGGACTGGGGCGTGGACCTCAAGGTGGTGGGCGTGGGCGCGCAGCGCGAGGCGTGGGAGCGCGAGGCGCAGGCGAAGGGGCTGGGTGAGCGCATCCAGTTCCTGGGGTTCCGCAAGGACGTGCCCGTGCTGCTGTCCGCTGCGGACCTGCTGGTGGCGCCCACGCGGTACGAGGCCTACGGGCTGGGCGTGCACGAGGCGCTGTGCGCGGGGCTGCCCGCGCTGGTGAGCCGCACGGCGGGCGTGGCGGAGCGCTACCCGGCCGCGCTGCAAGGACTGCTGCTGGACGACCCGGACGACGTGGACGGGCTGGTGCTGCGGCTGGAGGCGTGGCGGGAGAGTGAGGCGACCTGGGCGCCTCACGTGGCCGCGCTGTCCGAGTCGCTGCGCGCGCAGACGTGGGATGGCATGGCCGCCGCGATTGTGGACGTGGTGGACCGCGAGGGCTGAGGCACCGCTATCGCGCGTCCATCGCTTCCGTGAAGAAGTCGAGGTGCGAGCGCGCCACCACCGGCCAGGCGAAGCGGGTGACGGCGCGCTCCCTGCCTCGTGCGGACCACTCGCGGCGGCGCTCCGGACTCTCCAGCAGTCCGGCGAGCGCTTCGGTCCACGCGTGCGGGGACGCCTCGGGCAGCACGAGGCCGGCATCGCCGACGGTGCGCGGCACCTCACCGGAGTCACTGCCGAGCACGGGCACTCCGCAGGCGAAGCCCTCCGCGAGCATGCGGCCGAACTGCTCCTTCCACTTCGGTGCCGTCTGACTGGGCGCGCACAGCATGTCCATGGCGTTGAGCACGCGCGGCACACCGGTATGCGGCACGCCGGTGACGACGCGCACCTTGTCCCCGTGACGCGCGCCCCAGGCCCGCAACGCTCCTTCCAGCGGGCCGCCGCCCGCGAAGAGCGCGCGCCACGGCGTGGTCAGCCGCTCCAGCGCCTCCATCAGCAGCGGCACGCCCTTCTCCGGCACGAAGCGCCCCAGGTAGCCCACCACGGGCGGCCCCGAGGCTTCCCACCCGAGCTCACGCAGGAGTGTCTCCCCCGAAGCGCGGTCCGGGCGGAACAGCTCGGTGTCCACGCCCATGGGGATGTAGCGCGCGGGCCGCTGCGCATAGCCGGGACGGGAGAGGAGGTTGTCCTTCACCGTCTCGCCCCAGGCCACCCAGCCCGCGGAGCGCTGGACGACGAAGCGCTCCATCTGCGCGAAGGGCGGCGGGTAGCGCTTGGAGAGGTTCTGCGCCGTGCAGAAGACGAGCGGCACCCGGCGCGGGGTGAGCAGCGCCACCTCCAGGCCCGCCAGCACGTAGGGCTCTTCCCACGAGTGCACCAGGTCCACGCCGCCGGACAGCCGCGCGCGCAACTCCGGCCCGTACACGAAGCCGTGCAGCGAGCGGCTGAAGAGGGCGCGCACGTCCTCCACGCGCGCGGGCTCGCCCGGCTCTCGCTGGAGGGTGAGGGGGCTCAGGTCGCCATGGAAGAAGCGGGGCGCCACGGCGGTGACGTCCCAGTCGCCTCCACCCACGCGCGCCAGCTCGTTGGCGAGCCGGCGGTTGAGGGTGACGACGTAGGAATGCGAGACGGTGACGAGCCTGCGTGGCCGCTTCACGTGGGAGACCTCGGGTGCGCGTGTGACCGAACCAGAGCCGCCGGGGCGGGTCAAGGCATGGCCTTGGGAGGGTGCCTGCGCCAGACATCCCACGCGGAGACGTTTTCCTGGCCGGGCTCCAGGATTGCGGAGCATGGTTGACGCCTCTTCCCGCGTCAGGAGGACTCCCGTGCGAAGCTCCCCGCTCGTGCTGCTTGCAGTGCTGGTTGGCTGTTCCACGACGCCTCGCTCGGAGTCGCCGCCCGCGGCGGTCACACACGCAGCGACCGCGCCGGGGGCAGAGGTCGTGAATGCGAAGCCGACGCAGGCGGCGCCCCCGGAGCCCAGGCCTTCCGAACCCGAGAAGGTGCCGCTCTCCGGTCAGGTGCTGGACCGCGACGGAGCGCCCTCGGCTGGCGCGAAGGTGGACGTTCTGCTGCATGACGTGTCGTGGGATTTGCGCAGGGATGCCCTCGCGGCCACCGTTCAGGCGGGGCCGGACGGCCGCTTCGAGGTGGGGCCGCTGGCGCCCGGCACGTACGGTGTCGCCGCGTCACTGGCGGACGGAACGGTTGTCTTCGCCGAGCCCGTCGAGCTGGAGGCTGGCAAGGCCGTGCCGCCCATGGAGCTGCGCCCAGGCGAGACTCCCGTCACGCTGAAGGGCGCAGTGGTGGACGAGGCGGGCCAGCCTCTTCCCGGCGCGGTGCTGCGCGTGGTGCGGCCCGTGATTCCCTTCGACGAGGTGGCCCTCCTGCCGCCGCTCCCGGAGGGGCGCTTCCAGGTGTTCCTCGGGGCCGGCAACTACAGCCTCGTCGGCTCCGCGCCGGGCTTCGCACCTCGGATGATGCGCGTGGAGCCCCGGCCGGGGGAGCCCGTCGAGGTGCGCCTGGAGCGCCTGCCCACCGCGGACGAGCGGCGCGCGACGGTGGAGTGGGTGAAGGGGGCTGGGGTGCTGCTGAAGTCGGTGGAAGCGGGGGCGGGCTTCGAGGACCTGCGCAAGCTGACGCCGGTGCTGAAGGACGCGCGCGTGGTGGCGCTGGGAGAGGCCACGCACGGCACTCGCGAGTTCTTCCAGCTCAAGCACCGCATGTTGGAGTTCCTCGTGTCGGAGCTGGGCTTCACGGTGTTCGCCATCGAGGCGAACTTCACCGAGGCGCGCGCCGTCAACGAGTACGTGCTCACGGGGAAGGGGGACCCGGCGCTGGCGCTGGCGGGGTTGTACTTCTGGACGTGGAACACCGAGGAGGTGCTGGAGCTCATCCGCTGGATGCGGCGCTACAACGAGGACCCCTCGCACAAGAAGAAGGTGAAGTTCTACGGCGTGGACATGCAGGTCGCGAAGGTGGCCACCGCGCGCATGCTCGAGTACCTGGAGACGGTGGACGCTGCGTATGCCGCGCAGGTGAAGCCGTCGCTGACCCCGCTGAATGAGCTGGATACGTCGAAGCTGACGAAGGAACAGAAGGAGGCGGCGCGGGACACGCTGCGAGATGTGGCCCGGCGTCTCGAAGCCCGGCGCGCGGAGTACACGCGCCGCTCCAGCCGTGAGGACCCGGCGGTGGCGAGGCAGGACCTCACGGTGGCGACGCAGGCGGTGGAGACGATGCTGGACCCGGAGAACTACGAGCTGCGGGACCGGGCGATGGCGGACAACCTGCGCTGGATTCTGGACCACGAGGGGCCGGGCACGAAGGCAGTGGTGTGGGCGCACAATGCCCACGTGGCCCGCTCGGCGGGGGAGTGGGCGGATGCCCCGATGGGCCGGCACCTGGGCGACGTTTTCGGCAAGGGGCTCTATGTCTTCGGGTTCGCCTTCAACCAGGGCTCGTTCCAGGCCCTCAACGTATCGAACGCGCCGAAGCCCGGCCGTCAGGGCCTGGTGGAGTTCACGGTGCCGCCGGCGCCGGAGGACAGCCTGGATGCGACGCTCGCGAGCGCGGGGCTCCCGCTGCTGGCGCTGGACCTGCGAGCGGTGCCCGCCACCGGGCCGGTGCGGGAGTGGTGGCGGCGCGCACACCGCACGCGAGACCCGGGCGCCATCTACTCGGACGAGGGCTACCAGATGAGCAACGCCCACTTCCTGGAGCACTACGACGGCCTGCTGTTCATAGAGCGGACGACGCGCGCCCGGCCCAACCGCCCGCAGCCCCGGCCCGCCGAGGAGAAGGCGAAGCAGAGCGCGCGGTAGTGTTCTTCGACAGCCAGCCCGACAACCTTCCCTAGGCCCCAGGCACGAGCGAGCGGTACACCGCGAGCACCTCGCGCGCGTACCGCTCTCTGGAGAACCGCTCCACCGCCGTGCGCCGCGCCGCTTCGCCCAGCCGCGCCCTTCGCGCGCCGTCCTCCAGCAGCGACTCCAGCGCCGTCACCAGCGTGCCCATATCTCCCGGAGCCACGGTCAGCGCGTCCATGCCATCCGTGAGCCCCTCCGCCGCGCCGCTCGCGCGTGAGACGACCGCTGCCCGCCCGCAGGCCAGCGCCTCCGCGATGGTCAGTCCGAACGGCTCGCGCCGCGTGCTGGCGTGCACGAACACGTCCAGCGCGCGGTACACGGCGGCCGGCTCCGCCTGGAAGGGCACCAGCCCCGCGCGGCCCCCAAGCCCGCTCGACTCGATGAGCCCGCGCAATTCCTCCTCGGAGAACTGCGAGCCGGGCGTCCGGTACAACGGCGCCCCCACCAGGTAGAAGCGCGCGGGCAGGGCGGGGTGCTTCCGCATCAACTTCGCCGCCGCCTCCAGGAAGACGTCATGCCCCTTCCAGCGCGCGTACGTGGCCACCAGTCCCACGCGCAGCGTGCCCTCGGGCGCGGGAGGCAGTCCGGCCAGCGCGTCCAGCCGGGCGCCATCCCCGGGGCCCGGGGAGAAGCGCTCCACGTCCACGCCGTTGTGCACCACGTGCACGGGCACTCCGCCCAGCACCTCGCGCGTGTCCTCACCCACCGCGCCCGAGTTGGCGATGGCCGCGTCCGCCAGCGGCGCCAGTGTCCCCATCGCCCGGCGCACCAGCGGCCGCTCGCCCAGGAAGTCGTGGATGTGCCACACCCGCTTCAGCGGCAGGCCCACCGTCACCGGGCTCAGCAGGTGCGTCTTGATGCCATTGGAGTGCAGCAGGTGCGGCCCCACCGCCGCCACTTCACGGCGCAGCGCCCGGCCATAGTCCGCGAGCAGCAACGGCGTCGGCGCCAGTCCCCATGCGAAGCGCAAGACCTCTCGCGGCCCCCGCCCGCGCAGCGCGCTGTCCCCCAGCGCGGACAGCCGCTCCGGTAATGGCAGTGCGCGCGCCTCCACCCCCAGTGCGCGAGCCTCGTCCACCAGCGGCCCCACCGTGCCCGCGAGCAGGTGGAGCGACAGCCCCGCGTCCAGCCGCTTCAGGCACGCCATCAAGTCCAGCAGCGCGCGCTCGGCTCCGCCGAGGATGCCCACCGGGTTGAGGAAGAGGATGCGCACGGTGGCCTGGACCGAAGCAGACCCCTCCAGGTGGGTCAAGGCATCGCCGCGCGGCCCGGAGCGGAGTCCGCTCCGGCTCGCCCGCCCGCTCTCCCGCAATTAGCGCCGCTCCATGAATCAGCCCTGTGCCATGGGTGAAACAGGGAATTCATTCTGGCCCCGCCAGGGGGCCGGCGTGATTTTCGAAAATTCCGTGCGACTTCCCGCACCGGGCTTCGTTGCATTGGGAAGGCGTGTGGGTTCGACCAGAGGGGAAAGGGTCAGGTGAGACCCTTCAAGCCGGGGAGGGCCAGCGCGCATCGGGACGGGCGATGATGACCGAGACGACGAGCAATCTCCGTAAGTGCCCCCGCTGCGGGTCGGCCCACCCGGCGGGTGTCACGCGCTGTCCTCGGGACACCTCCGAGCCCGTGTCCGCCGGTTCCTACGACTTCGACGACAACGAGGTCACCTTCACGCGCAAGCCTGTCCCGACTCCCGCCACCGCGCGGCCGCTCGTCGTGGGGGCTCCCGCGGCCTTCACGGACGTGGAGGAGGGCGAGGGCTCGTGGGAGAAGTCCGTCGCGCGCGACGTGCTGGTGGGCAAGCAGCTCGGCGACTACGTGGTGAAGCGCCGCATCGGCGCGGGCGGCATGGGCATCGTCTACGAGGGCGAGCACCCCGTCATCGGCCGCAAGGTGGCCATCAAGATCCTCCGCCCGGACTTCGCCGAGGGCGCGCGCTCGCGGGACCTGGCCTCGGAGGCGCGCGCGGCGGCGGCCATCCGCCACCGCGGCATCATCGACATCTTCGGCTTCGGCAGCATCCCCGGCCTGGGCCAGTACCTCGTCATGGAGTACCTGGACGGCGCGCCGCTGGACGAAATCATCGCGCAGCGCGCGCCCATGCTGGAGGTGGAGGTCGTCACGGTGCTGGACGACCTGCTGGGCGCGCTGGGCGCGGCCCACGCGGCGGGCGTCATCCACCGCGACCTCAAGCCGGGCAACGTCTTCGTCGTGCGCGACGGCAGCGGCAACGAGTACGTGAAGGTGCTGGACTTCGGCCTGGCCAAGCGCGCCGAGGCGCCCAACAGCACCACGCCGCAGACGCGCGCCAGCATGATGGTGGGCACGCCCGAGTACATGGCTCCGGAGCAGGCCTGCGGACAGCAGGTGGGGCCGCACACGGACCTGTACGCGGTGGGCGTCATCGCCTTCGAGATGCTCACGCGGCGGCTGCCCTTCGAGGGGCCCTCGCCCATGGCCATCGCCGTGCACCACGTGCGCACGCCACCGCCCCTGCCCTCGCAGTACGTGGACCTGAATCCGGAGCTGGAGTCGCTGGTGATGCGGCTGCTGGCGAAGACGCCGGAAGAGCGCCCGGCGTCGGCGGAGGCCGTGCGCCGCGAGCTGAAGGTCATCCTCAAGCAGCTCTCCGGCGACGCCACGCAATTGTCGCAGCAGCCCCGGGGCGGAGCGCCCTCCACTGTCTCCCAGGAGGCCGTGGCCGTCCCGGCGCCGGCTCCGCGCGTGCGCACCGATCGCTTCGCGGCGCCGCCGGGCCGCCGCCCGGGGTCGGCCCCGGGGCCCCGGCGCGCCACGCCAGCCCCCACGGCCCCCACGGCCCCGGACCTGCTGGCGGTGGATGCGACGGACCTGGACCTGTCGGCCGTCGGCTCGGGTCGCTCGCGCGCGGTGATGTTCGGCGCGGGCGGTGCCGTGCTGCTCGCCCTGCTCGCGGTGGGTGGGGTCTGGACGTCTCGCGATACGCAGCCGGCCGCGACGATGCCGCCGCTGCGTGAGATGGCGCCGACTGCCGCGACGCCTCCGGTGCCGGTGGAGGCGCCGCGTGCCCCGCGCCTCGAGATGCCCGCGTCCGATGCACGGCCGTCCGAGGACAGCGCGCCCCAGGACACCCTGGGCGACGTCCACGCGGCGGGCGGGCAGAAGCCGGTGCTGGCCGCCACCATCCTGGCGAAGGACACGCAGCCGTCGCGCGCTTCCGAGGACGAGCCTGCCCGCCCCACGCGCCGGCCGGCGCGCGCGGTGGGCGCGACGCGCGAAGGCCGCGCCAGTGCCCGCACCCACTCCAGCACGGAGACCCAGCCCGCGCCCGCCGTCCCCGGCGTGCTGACGCTCCAGGTGACGGGCTACGTGAAGGAAGTCCTCGTGGATGGCCAGAGCCAGGGGCGCACGCGACAGTTGGAGCTGTCCCCGGGCGTCCACAAGCTCGAGGTACGTGGCAACACCTTCACCCTGCCCTACAGCAGCCCCGTCACCATCCTGTCCGGTGAGCGGACCGAGCACCACGTGGTGCTCGAGCCCATCCCGTGAACCCCGCATCGAGAGCCAGATGAGGCCGAGCATCCTGTTGTGCGTCCTGTGGCTGCTGCCGTCGGCGGCCCTGGCGCAGTCCCGAGGTGTCGCGCTGTACGAGCGGGGCGAGTACGCCCAGGCCCGCCGCGCGTTGGAGGCGGAGCTGAAGACTCCGGGCCTCGCCGAGCGCGAGCGGGCCACCGCGCGTCTGTACCTCGCAGCGTCCCTGCACGAGCTCGGCGAGCTGGCGGCGACTCGCGCCGAGCTGGAGGAGCTGGCACGCAGCCATCCGGATCAGCCAGTGGCCCCCGCCCTCTTCCCGCCCGAGTTCGTGGTGCTGGCCGCCGAGGCCCGCAAACACGTGGTGGCTGAGCGCCGGCCGCCTCCGGAGCCAAAGGCTCCCCAGGTGGACAGCACGGCGACTCCCGGGGAGCCGCCCGAGGTGTCGGAGGAGCCCGCTCCGTCGTCGGGCCGCTCGCGGCTGCTACCCGAGGTGTTCGGCTTCACGGACCCCTCGGGCAGGTCGGTGGGCGTGGGCGGCGGGCTGACGTACGGCAGCGGCGCATTCGAAGTAGGCGCGCGCGCGCTGATGGGCACCCAGGTGGCGGCGGGGCTCCAGGTGGGGCTCGTGCTGGGTGACGGTGCCTTCCGTCCGCATGTGGCGCTGCGAGCCACGGCCATCCCCGGGCTGTCCGCGTACGGCGGCGGGCCGGTAGTGGGCGCGCGCTTCGGGCTCGGGCCGAGCTTCACCGCGCTGGTGGACGTGGGCGCCGAGCTCTTCAACGTCTCCGACGAGAACTACCGCAAGTTCGCGCTGACCGCGTCCACGGGTCTCGGCTTCGACCTGTTGTCTCCGTGAAGGAAGGGATGTCCGTGCACCCGCGCTCGCTCCGTGGCGCCCTCGTGGCCGCCGTGTCCTCTTCATTCGCGCTCGTCCTGCTGCTGCCCGTCCTGGCCGCGGCGCAGGCCTGGCAACCCTCCGTCACCTGGAACACGTACCTCGGCGGCGGGACGCTGCCGGACGGCGGCGTCGAGTCGAACAAGGACGACCAGATTGAGTCCGTGGCCCTGGCGCTCGACGGCGACGTCGTGGTGACGGGCTGGACGAACGCCCGCACCTTCCCGGGGGACACGGGGCTGCCCACCGCCTCCGCGAGCAAGAAGGACGTCTTCGTCGCCCGCTACTCGGCGGATGGACAGACGCTGCGGTGGACCCGCGTCTTCGGCGGCTCCGAGGACGATGTCGGCACGCGCGTGGTGGTGGCGCCCGACGGCACGGCGTACGTCGTGGGCACGACGCGCTCGGAGACCGTCAACGTCGCCCCGGGCATGGAGGCCCCGCGCTCCGTGCAGTACGGCTTCCTGGGGCGGGTGGACGGCTTCCTCGCGCGAGTGACCGCGGATGGCACGCTGGACTGGTTCATGTACCTGGGCAGCACGCTCGATGACGAGGCTCGCGACATCGCCCTGGGGCCGCCGGGGTCGAGCCTGGTCTACATCGTCGGAAAGACGGGCAGGGACGATGGCATCGGCAACAGGTCCGACGACACGCCCATCCCCTTTCCTCCGAACAATGCGCTGAGCAATGAGCGGCTCCGCGCCTTCGAGGCCTTCGTCTCCCAGGTGGACGTCTCCGCGCCGGGGGACCCGGTCGTCCGTTGGACCCGCATGCTCAAGAGCGACGAGAACGACCTCGCGTACTCGGTGACGACCCGGGGGGACGTGGTGTTCGTGGGTGGCATCATCGGGTCGACGTACTCGGGTGGCTCCGTCGGCATCCTCAATTCCTTCGGCTCGGGAGACAACGACGGCTTCGCCGCGCGGGTGGAAGTGGATGCCGGCATCTCCTGGTTCCGTTACGTGGGTGGCAGCGGGGATGACGAGGTGAGGTCGGTGCTGGCGCGGCCGGCCGGTGGCGTCGCTGTCGTGGGCAACACCGACTCCACGAGCGCTCCGGTGTCCGGCAGCGGCACGGACGTCTTCGTGCTCAACCTGAGCGCGGAGGGCGTCCCGGTTGGCGTCGGTCTTCGCGTGGGCGACGGGAGCAGCGGTACCGAGCGGACCGAGGGCCATGCCGCCATGGACCCGTACGGCAACATCTACGTGGGTGGCAGGACGACCACGCAGTCGGGCTTCGCCTTCAACGCCTTCGACTCCAGCTTCTCCGGGAACGTCAACAACAACTCTGACGGGTTCGCGGCCATGGTGAACCCGGCGGCGGAGGAGGTCATCTGGAAGTCCTACGTGGGTGGGCTCGCCACGAGTGATGAATGGGTGCGGAGCCTCGCCGCGGGTCGCGAGGGCCGGTTGACGTTGGGGGGCCATTCCAACGCGCCCGACGTGCTCATCGCGAATGCGGGCGTAGACCTCACCTCCAACGGTGGCACGGACGGCTTCCTCTTCAGCGTGGCGGTGGACTCCACTCCGCCCACCCCGGGCACGGTGTCCGTTCAGGTTTCTCCGGAGGGGGCACTCACCGCGACGTGGTCGGGCTTCAATGACTCCGAGCTGTCACTCACCTACGAGTGGGGCATCGACATGTTCCCGGGGACCGACGGAGTGCGGCACTACGAGTTCGTGGGCGGCGAGCTCACCGCCAGGCTTCCCGCGTTCCAGCCGGCCCAGGCGGGGCCCTTCTACGTCACCGTGCGCGCCACCAACGCCGTGGGCCTGTCCGTCACCGCGTCGTCGAGTTCCTTCATGGTGACGCCGAAGCCGGACGCCGGTTCGGATGCGGGCACCGACGCGGGCACGTCCGATGGCGGCACCTCCGACGGTGGCACCTCTTCGGATGGTGGGACGTCCGACGGCGGCACGGGCACGGATGCAGGCGTCACGGATGGTGGCACCGATGGTGGCGAGGACGAGGGAGACCCCCGCTCCCCGCTGGGCTGGTCCTGCGCGTCGGGCGGGAGCTCAGGCTCGTTGGCGCTCACCGTGCTGGCGGTGATGGGCGTGCTGCTCGCGATGCGCCGCTCAGCAGTCGCAGGTACGCATCCAGCACGGTGCGCGCGTGCGCGGTCCAGGTGAAGCGCGCGGCACGGGCGAGCCGGGCCTCGCGCGGCGGGGGAGGGTGGCTTCCGGTGAGGAGCGCGTCCACGGTGTCCACCCACGCCGGCACTTCACCCACCGGACACCAGGCGCAGGTCTCCGCGCCCACCTCACGCAGCACGGGCAGGTCGCTGGCCACCACGGGCGCGCCGCACGCGAGGGCCTCGATGACGGGCAGGCCGAAGCCCTCCGCCTCGCTCGTCACCAGCACGGCCCGGGCGCGCCGGTAGAGTCCTGAAAGTGTGGGCCGCTCCTGTCGCGGAGGCTGGAGTAGCGCATCACCGATGCCGAGCGCCTCTATCTGCGCGCGCTGCGTGGGGTTCAGCGTGCCGCCCTGCTGCACCAGCCGCAGCTCCGGGTGGCGGGCGCGAAGCGCGGCGAAGACGGCGAAGAGCACGTCGAGCCGCTTGCGGGGAATCGCGCTGCCGACATGCAGCAGATAGGGCCGGCTGCCGAGGGGCGCGAGCACTTCCTCGCTCCGGTCTCCTGGCACCGGCTCGGGGCGGTACTCCGGGGACACGCCGTAGGGCGCCCAGACGAGCCGCGAAGCGTCCACCACGCCGCGCGCGAGCAGCTCCGAGCGCACCGCCTGGGTGCTGTGGAAGACGAGCGCGGCGCGCTCCAGCCCCGCGAGCTGGGCGCGGGCCATGAGGCGGAACCAGGCCGGGCGCGGCTCGCGCTCGGGCTCCAGCACGGAGCGGAATGCGTCCAGGTCGTGGCAGAAGACGCCGGTGTGCCCGGCCGGTAGCGCGTGCACGAGCTGCGCGTAGGTGTGGTCCACCACGTGGAACGCGTCGTACCGGGTGCGCGAGCGCAGCGCGTGGCCCGGGTACAGGCCGAAGCGGGTGAGCATGCGGTCCACGTTGAAGGCCGCGTTGCGCGTGCCCAGCCGAGGCAGCCGGCGCGCCACGGAGGGCATCGACGGACGCACGCTGACGGCGGAGACCTCGGTGGGGTGTGCGGCGAGTCCTTCCAGAAGCGCCTCGCCCACGAGGTCCATGCTAGGCCAGCCCTCTTCGCGCGGGTCCATCAGCAGCGCGAGCCGCGGCGGCGAAGCAGGCCTGGAGCCCTGGCTCACGAGCGCGTCCCTTCCACCCCGGGACGCAGCAGCGCCTCCAGCGTGCGCTCCAGCGCGAAGCGCTCGCGGTACACCCGCGCGGCGCGCTCGCCCAGCGCGGTGCGCGCGGCCACGTCGGACAGCAGCCGCTCCGTGGCCGCCACCAGCGGTTCCGGCGCCGTGCCCTCCACCAGCTCCACCGCGCCCAGCCCGCGCCACATCGGTTCCGTAAGGTGCCCCGTGTTGGTGACGAGCGGCCTCCCCAGCGCCAGCCCCGCCATGGTGGTGGTGCGGCGCGCGCTCACGCCATCCGGATAGGGCTGCACCAGCACGTCACACGCCGCCAGGTGTGCCACCACGTCCTCCGGCGCGAGCGAATCCCGAGTCACCCACCGTCCCGCCAGCTCCGGATGGCGCGCGCCCAGGGCCTCACCAAACGCCCGGCTCCCGCGCCCCAGCAGCAGCGCCTTGCGCTCCGCGCCCGCGCGCAGCAGCGGCACCAGCACCGCCTCCAGCGGCCCGACGGTGAGCGCGCCATAGGTGCCGAAGTGCCCCAGCCACGGTCCGGGCCCCAGCGCCGAGCGCACCGCCGCCACCGCGCCCTCGGCAGCCTCGGGAGGCAGGGTGCTGGGCACCGGCCTCCACTCCGCGCGGCGACGCACGCGGGCGGGCAGGTGCTCCGCCCAGGTGGGGATGGAGACGAAGACGCGGTCCGCGGCCCCGGCCACCAGCCGCAGCATCACCCGCGTGGTGCCCGCGAGCACCTGGTGCCGCAGCGGTGCGCGCGGGCTCCACGGGTACACCACCTCGTGGAAGAACACCCAGCGCTCGTCCTTCCGGCGCGCGGCGAACCACGCGCAGAAGGGCACGTTCATCGCCTTCATGCCGAACGCATGCGGCACGTACTGGAGCAGCAGCCGGCGAGGCCCCGCGCACGCATCCAGCCCGCGCGCCAGCTTCGTCAGGCCCACGGGCGTGAAGAGGCCGGGGACACGATGCACGGTGACGCCGTCCTCCACGTGCACGCCCGAGTCACCCGGCGCCCAGACGTAGACCTCCTGCCCGGCGCGGACGAGCGCGGTGGCCACCTGGCGCGTGTAGTCGCTGACGCCGCCCGGCTGGGGTGGGTACTCGCCCGTGAGGACGTGCCACGCGGGGGCGGTGGAGGAGGAGGGCATGGGGCCACGGCTCCAGCCACCGGGCCGGAGCTAGGACGCCTCCATGTCGCGGATGGCGAGCAATTGGAAGGCGTACTGCGGGAAGCGCGTGGCGAAGGGCTCGGTGAGGATGGACAGGCGGCTGCCCAGTCGGAAGGGACGGATGGTCGGCAGCGCGTAGTCGCCCCGCAGCGGCTTCCACCCGCTCATGCCGGTGACGCGGTAGCCGCGCAGCTCGAAGTCGTAGACCTCCCAGCCGGAGCGGTGCACCTGGTGCACGTTGCTGTCCCACTCGTCCTGCGGGAGGAAGCCGTTGGGCGTGAAGATGATGACGCGCTTGCGGGCCATCGACTCCATCATCTCCAGCAGCCGGAAGCCGTCCGGCTTCTCGAAGTGCTCGATGACGTCCAGCGCGACGACGGCGTCGAAGCTCTTGGGCCCGAAGCGGCGGCCCGCGTCCATCAACTCCATCTGGTGGTATTCGCGGTGGATGCCCGCGGCGCGGCTGCGCTCGATGCTCGTCGCGTGGCCGTCGATGCCCACCGTGTGGGGAATCTGGTTCGAGAAGCTGTGCAGTGGCGAGCGCGAACCACAGCCGATGTCCAGCACGCTGTCGCACGTGCCCACCAACGCCTCCTTCAGCGTACGGTGGAGGACCTCGTGCTCGCCGACGAGCACCTCGCGCTTCAGGAACTGGAAGAGATTGCCGCCAGGGAGCATGCGGCGCGGACCGTAGCCCCGCCGCTCCATCCCTCGCAACAAGCGCGCGAGCATCCAGGCGGGCGTCCGCGCCCCGCCCTCGCGCCTGTCCGGCGGTGCGCACACGCAGGGCAGGCGAGCCTCCGGCCTCCACATGGACGCCTCGCGTTGCTTGTGGGCCTGGAGCGCCACCGGTAGCATTTCGCCCCCTGCTCGTGCCGCGCGCTTTCGGAGGCATGTCGATTCGGACAGGCCCTCCTGAACGAAGGACGCCCGGCGCGGGCCGCCCAGGAACATGACAGTGACAGCGGTACCCGAGGTGAGCACTGGAGAGGTGAAGGCGCGTGCCCTGAAGGGCATGTTCGTGCTGGCCGCGCGCACCGTGGCCTCGCAGGGGCTGCGGGTGGTGAGCGCGCTGTTCCTGTCCCGGCTCCTCTTCCCCTCGGACTACGGCCTGTTCGGCATCGTGTCCTATGCGGCGTCGCTGGGCGTGTTCCTCGGGGACCTGGGCCTGAGCGCCGCGCTGGTGCGCCAGCCGCACGAGCCCACCCGCGATGAGACGTTCACCATCTTCTGGTGCCACCAGGCGCTCACCGCCGTCATCGTCGCCGCCGTCTGCGCGCTCGCACCCCGGCTCACGGAGGGCTACGCCCTGGGCGAGGGCGCGGTGCCCATGGTGTGCGCCCTGGCGCTGGGGCTGTTCCTGTCCTCGCTGCGGGTGATTCCGCTGATGGCGCTGGAGCGCAAGCTCGCGTTCCCCGTCATCGCCCGCGCGGAGTTGATTGAGAACGTGGTGCAGGTCATCACCACCATCTCCCTGGCGGCGCTCGGCTTCGGCGCGTGGGCGCTGGCGCTGGGCGGTCTGGTGCGCGGGGCGGTGGGGCTGGTACTGGTCTGGTGGGCCTCGCCGTGGCGGCCGCACGGCGCCTTCCGGCTGGACGTGCTCAAGCGGCTGTTGAGCTTCGGGCTGGCGTTCCAGCTCCCGCCGCTGGTGGCGGCAATGGTGGCCGGCTGGGTGCCGCTGGTGGTGGGCGGAATCCTCGGCAAGGAGGCGGTGGGCCTGGTGAACTGGGCCTGGGCGCTGGCCTCCACGCCGATGATGCTCAGCATCGTCCTCAACCGCGTGGCCTTCCCCGCCTACTGCCGCATGCAGGAGGACCCGGCCGGCTTCGCGGAGTACCTGCGCACGTCGCTGCGCCGGCTGTCCGCGGTGCTGCTGGTGGCCATTCCCTGCGTGGTGCTGGTGCTGCCGGTGGCGGTGCCGCTGTTCTTCGGCGAGCGCTGGGTGCCCGCGGTGGGGCTGGTGCAGTGGTTCAGCCTGGAGTGCGTGCTCACCACGCTGACGGGCCTGCTGGCCACGGCGCAGAACGCGGGCGGGCGCCCGTGGGAGCGGCTGGCCGTCGTGGTGGGCGTGGGCGCGGCGAAGTGGGGCGTGGGGACGTGGGCCATCCAGCGCTTCGGGTTGGCGGCCATCGGGCCCGTGGGCGTGCTGGTGGGACTGGCGGAGCTGTGGGTGACGGCGTGGTTGGTGGCGCGCCTCAACCCGGCCCTGCGCGGGCTGGTGTCGCAGGTGGTGGAGCCCTTCGTCACGGTGGGGCTGCTGCTGGCGGGCGCGTGCGCGGCGGTGCTGTCCCTGCCGGGCGCTGGCAACTGGATGAGGGCGTTGGTGGGGGCGGTGCTGTTCGCGGGGCTGGTGCTGGCGCGCGAGCGGTTGCCGGGGACGCTGTCGCTCCTCGGCGAGCTGAAGGGCATCCTGGGATTCGTCCGGGCTCGGCGGGCCGAGCGGTCCGCTCCGGTGAGCCCGGCTTCGTGATGAAGGACGCGAGCGATTCGATGAAGAAGGTCGACCTGGTCATCTCCATCGTCAACCACTCCAATCCGGAGTTGCTGCACGACTGCCTGCGCACGCTCTACGCGACGACGCGCGACATCACCTTCGAGGTGTGGATCGTCGACAACGCCACCGACGGGCGCGGCGTGGAGGCCATGCGGCGCGACTTTCCGCAGGTGCGCTGGCTCTTCAACACCGAGCGCAAGGGCTTCTCCGCCAACCACAACCAGGTGCTGCGCGCCGCGCGAGGCCGCTACATCTGCATCTTCAACGACGACACCATCGTCCACGATGGGGCCTTCGACGCGCTGGTGCGCTTCATGGACGAGCACCCGCGCGTGGGTATGGCGGGCGCGCGGCTGCTCAATGCGGACGGCACCATCCAGAACTGCACCTTCCGGCCCATGTCGCTGTCCGGGCAGCTCTTCGACCTCGTCTTCCTGCCGCGCCCGCTGCACTTCCTGAAGCGGATGGAAATCGACCCGGCGCAGTACGGGCACGAGGAGGCCCGGGTCAACTGGGTGCTCGGCGCCTGCATCGTGGTGCGCGAGGAGACGCTGGCCCAGGTGGGCCTGCTGGACGAGGCGATGTCCCCGCTGGGCAACACCGAGGACACCGACTGGTGCGTGCGGGCGTGGAAGGCGGGTTGGGAGGTGGCCTTCTGTCCGGAGGCGGTGATTACGCACCTGGCGAGCCGCTCGTTCCGGCCGTCCGCGACGGGGCCGGACAAGGTGCGCATCGAGCTGTGGCGCACGCGGCTGGCGTACTTCCGCAAGCACCACGGCCGGCTGCACGAGGTGGCGATGCGGGCCATCCTGGTGGGCACGCTGCCGTACAACGCGGCGGTGCTGACGCAGACGCTGCTGCGCGGGCGCACCAACCTGACGGAGTACCGCCGGCAGCTCTCCACCTTCCTGCGCATCTCCGAGATGGGCCTGCGCGCCCGGGTGTGAGGTCGTCCCGGCATGCCGCTCTTCTCCATCGTCATCCCCACGTACAACCGGGCGCGGCTGCTGGAGGAGACGCTCGCGTCCGTGTTCGCGCAGGAGGAGACCGACTACGAGGTGCTCGTGGTGGACGACGGGTCCACCGACGACACGCTCCAGACGCTGGCCCGGTATGGCGAGCGGGTGCGCGTGTTCCAGCAGCGCAACGCGGGCCCGGGCGCGGCACGCAACCTGGGCATCCAGGAGGCCCAGGGCGAGTACGTCGTCTTCCTCGACAGTGACGACCTGTGGTTCCCGTGGACGCTGGCCACGTACCGGCAGGTGCTGCGCGAGCAGGGCGGGCCCTCGGTGGTGATGGGCACGGCGGCGTCCTTCGCGCGGCGCGAGGAACTGGCCGGGGTGACGCGCGAGCCTCCGAAGGTGGTGCGCTTCGCGGACTACCTGGCGAGCGCGGAGGACCGGACGCCGCGCACGGCCTGCGTGGTGGCGGTGCGCACGGACGCGCTGCGGCGGGTGGGCGGCTTCACCCCGCTGCGCATCAACGGCGAGGACTACGACTTGCTCTACCGGCTGGGCACGGAGCCTGGCTTCGCGTGGGTGCGCGCGCCGGTGACGGTGGGCTACCGCCAGCACGGGGGCTCGTCGTCCAGCGCGCTGGAGCTGAGCTACCAGGGCACGCTGTACCAGTTGGAGCAGGAGCGGCAGGGGCTCTACCCGGGAGGTGCCGCCCGCAGGCGCGAGCGGCTGGAGATGCTCCTCTACAACCTCCGCCACGTGTCGCAGTGGCTGCTGTCGCTGCGGCGGGTGGACCTGGCGCTGGCGCTGTATCGGCGCGGGCTGCCCTTCCACCTGGCCGCTCCGCGCTGGCGCTACGTGCTGGGCTTCCCGCCGTGGGCGGTGGCCACCACCGTGCGCCAGCGCGTATCGAAGCAGTGAAGTGCGCGGGCCGCTTCTAGCGGCCTCAGCCCAGCAGTCCGCCGAGCATTCCGCCCAGGCCACCGCCGCCCGGCGTGTTGCCGCCACCGCCGCCCGCGCCGGCCAGCATGGGCACCACCGCGAGAATCTTCCCGACGAGCCCCGGGTCCAGCCGCGACTTGAGGAAGTTGAGGAGCAGCGGGGCCACGAGCGAGGCCTTGCTCGAGTCGATGTTGAAGCGGCCCAGCAGCGAGACGACGGCGGCCACCTCACCGGCCTGCGTCGCCACGCCGCCGATGGCGCCCAGCATGGCGCCCATGCCGCCGCCGCCACCTCCGCCGCCTCCGCCGTCGTTCCCCGCCACGAGCCCACCGAGGGCGCCCATCAACCCGCCGCCCTGCGAGGGCGCCGCCGCGCCCGCGGCCTGCTGCCAGGAGTCCATCTCCGGAATGGCGCTGCCCAGCTGGTTCGCGGCGTCCGGGCCCAGCTTCTCCTTCACCGTGCCCTGCACCAGCTTCAGCAGCGAGCCCGCCACCCCCTGCGCCTGCGTACCGTTCACTCCGAGCTGCTGCGAGAGCTGTCCGATGAGGTCCATCCCGTGCTCCTTCCGTGTGACGAGGCCTGCGTCCGCCTGGAAGGTGCCTTTTAGCGAGAATCGCCCCCGGCCACGCAATGACTGACGCGGAAGCGTTGAGAAAGCACACGAGGCGCCCTGGGCCTGCCATGGCCTCCCGCGTCCCGGGACGGCTGCCCCCCTGCCCTCCGGGCGCTCCCAGCCGTCCCGACATGGGAATGCGCATCTTCGTGTGAAGCAGTCAGCCGGAGCCGGAGGCGAGTGATGGACGAGGCGACCTCGGTGGGCGTCGAGGCGAAGAAGGGGCCGGTCGTCGATACGTCGAGAGCCTGGGGAGGCATCGACCTGGGCGGGACGAAGATAGAGGCCGTGGTCATCGACACGGCGGGCGCCGTCCTCGGCCGGGCCCGGCACGCGACGCCGGGGGACGGCAGCGTGGAGGACGTGGTGCAGGCGATGTACGGCGCGCTGGTGGACGCGACGCGCGCGGCGGGCACCACCCCGCAGCAGCTCGCGGGCGTGGGCGTGGGCGCGCCCGGCGCGGTGGACGCCAATGAGGGCACGCTGAGGCACGTCAGCAACGTGGGCAGGGGTTGGACGGAGCCGTACCCCGTGGCCGCCGACCTGGGAGAGCTGGTGGGGAGCCGGGTGGTGCTCGGCAATGACGTGCAGGTGGCCGTGGCGGCGGAGTACCGCCTGGGCGCGGGCCGGCCGTACCGCTCGGTGCTGGGCGTGTGGTGGGGCACGGGCGTGGGCGGCGGGCTGGTGCTGGATGGCGTCCCCTGGCGGGGCCGCGGAGCGGCGGGAGAGATTGGCCACGTGGTGGTGAAGCCGGGAGGCGCGCGGTGCGGCTGTGGCCGGCGCGGCTGCATGGAGGCCTACGCGGGCCGCGCCGCCATGGAGCGCAGGGCGCGCAAGGCCGAGCGCCAGGGCGAGAAGACGGTGCTCTTCGACCTGATGCGCAAGAAGGGACGCCCGCGCCTGACGAGCAGCATCTGGGACAAGGCGCTCGCGGAGGAGGACGGGCTGGCGACGTGGCTCATCGACCGGGCCGTGCGGATGCTCGGCGCGGGCCTGGCTTCCGCCATCAACCTGCTGGACGTGGAGGCCGTCATCCTCGGCGGAGGGCTGGGCACGCGACTGGGGCCCGTCTATGCCGGACGCATCCGCGACGCCATGCGCCCGCACATCTTCGTCCCCGAGCGGCAACCTCCGGTGCTGGTGGTCGAGCTGGGCGAGCTGTCCGGGGCCATTGGCGCCGCGCTGCTTTCCCAGCCTCCGATGAAGTGAGGACGTGAAGCGCGCAATCGCTCCTCCGGCCGGACGCCCGTCTGGTCGCTGTTGACCGCGAGGGGCCGTGGACGACAATGGCGCGCCCGCTGCCCTGGGGCCCCCACTTCATGTCCTCACCGGCTCAACCGACAGCTCCGCGCAGGGATGGCCTGGATGTGATGCGGGCCCTGGCCATCCTGGCGGTGCTCGCCTTCCATGCGCCGGCCGTCGTCCACGACGCGCTGCCCATGGGCCTGCGGGTGGCCTTCGCGCACGGGTGGATGGGGGTGGACCTGTTCTTCGTCCTCTCCGGCTACCTCGTGGGACGGCAGGTGTTCAGCCGGCACGAGGGGCAGGGTGGGTGGGCGGAGCTGCGCACCTTCTGGCTCAAGCGCTGGGGTCGCACGCTGCCGCTCTACTACGGGGTGCTCGCGTTCTATGCGCTCAAGCCGTGGACCTTCGGCACGCCCTTCTCCGGCGGGGGCTGGCACTACGTGCTCTTCCTCCAGAACTTCACCGGGCTGAGCGACTTCGTGCAGAGCTGGTCGCTCTGCGTGGAGGAGCACTTCTACCTGGTGCTCCCCCTGCTGGCCTTCGGACTGCGGGGAAGGCGATGGCCCGCCTGGGTGTGGTGCCTTCCCATCGCAGTGAGCTTCACCGCCCGCTGGCTGACCTGGAGGGACCTCCCCGAGGGTCTGCCGCTTCCACAACTCCCCGCGCTCCTCTCCTGGCCCACGCTGCACCACCTGGACGGGCTCGCGGTGGGCGTGTTCCTGGCGAAGACCGCGCCCGTCTGGCAGCGGTGGGCGGCCTCCTGGCGCGCGGCCTGTGGCGTCCTGGGCGCCGTCGTGCTGGCCGTCACCGTGGGCGTGTGCGGCCCCATGCTGGCGGGAGTGGGCGCGCTGTGGGTCTTCACGGGACTGTCGGTGGGCTTTGGCCTGCTGCTGGTGGGCACCGAGTCGATGCGGCTTCCCGCCGGGCCGCGCTGGGGCATCTACCAGGTGGCGGTGCTCTCCTATGGGGCGTACCTGTGGCACGGCTCCGTGGTGCGGGTCCTCGAGCGCACGCACCTCTCCCTGGGCGCATGGCCCCTGGACCTGCTCGCCTACCTGGGTGCCACGCTGGCGGTGGCCTGGGTGACGTATGTCGCGGTGGAGCAGCCTTGCCTGAGGTGGCGGGACCGGTTGCTGGAGCGCTTCGAGGGCCGCGCTCGGGACGAAAGACTGTCACCCGTGCCGGCCGGTGAAGGCCGCCAGCCGTGACGGCAGTCAGGCGACTGGGGGGCCGGTGAAAGTCATTGCGGCTGCTTTTGATTGGTGGAGCAAGTGCTTGTGAGGATATAGGCTCGCGTCCTGGCGGGATTTCGCCTGATTGTCGCTTGGAGCTGCCGGAGTTGACCCGCCGTCCACACAGTCCTGACGCGTTCTTCTTCGCGAAGAAGCCGCGGTCCGTCTTCTGGCCCTGCGTTGCCGTCATCCTGGCCGCCGCCGGACTCGTGGCCGCGACGGAGCTGGCCATCGCGGCGTTCTCCCCCGCGGGCCTCCAGGGCATCCACGAGCGCAACCCGTGGTCGATGGCCATCAGCGTGGGCGTCATCACCGCCGTGGCGGGCCTGCTGTGGACGGCGACGAACCGGCTCGGCGTCGCGCTGGCCCTGGTGGGCGCGGGACTCCTCTTCACCTCCTCGCTCCACATCCGGAAGCTCCAGCTCATCGGCCGGCCGCTGCTGCCGTGGGACTTCCTCGAGTGGCGGCAGGTGACGTCGCTCGCGCCCACGCTCCTGCCGGGCGCCGGGACGTTCCTCGCCATCCTCGCCGGACTGCTCGTGCTGGCCGCTCTCGTGGCCGGGGTGCGCGCGGTGCGGCGCGGCCGGCCCCGCTTCCCGCTGCCGGGGCTCGCGCGCGGGGGCCTCGCCGTGGCGTCGCTGGTGTACCTGCTCGCCATCACCTTCTACGCGCACGTGCCACTGCTGCCGAAGGCGTTCATGCGCTTCGGCGTCATGCACCAGGTGTGGGACCAGCGCTCCAACTTCCAGATCAACGGGCTGCCGCTCATGATGCTCTGGAACTGGGAGGGCCTGCGCCTGGAGCCGGGCGGCGCGTACTCGGCGGACGGCGTGCGCACGGCCCTGGGCCGTGACGCGGAGCCCCCCGCCGCCACGCCCCCGGAGCCGGTGGACGTCATCATCTACATGGCCGAGTCGCTCTGGGACCCGACGCAGCTCGGTGTGCGCCTGAGCACGGACCCGCTGCCCTTCCTGCGCGGCCTCATGGCCTCGCACAGCTCGGGACACCTCATCAGCCCGACGTTCGGTGGAGGCACGGCCAACGCGGAGTTCGAGCTGCTGACGGGCATGTCGGCGTCGTTCGCCCCCGACGGCTCCTTCCCCTACCAGCACTATGTAATGAAGCCCGTGGAGGCGCTGCCCTCGCTGTTCCGCGAGGCGGGCTACCGCACGGCCGCCATCCATCCCTTCCATGCCTGGTACTGGAGCCGCGACGTGGTGTACCCGCTGCTCGGCTTCGACGAGTTCCAGTCCCTCACCGACTTCGCGGACGCGAAGCTGGAGGGGCCCTGGGTGTCGGACGAGGCCGTCGTGGACCACATCCTGGCGCAGCTCTCGGACGAGCACCGGTCGCGGTTCATCATGGCCATCACCATGTCGACGCATGGCCCCTACAGCCTCCCGCTCACTGGCGGAGAGGAGGTGCAGGTGCTGGGGGAGTTGTCGCCCGACAACACGCTCCTGCTGACGAACTACGCGCACAAGCTTCGCCAGACGGACCGCGCCCTGGAGCGGCTGGTGCGGGCGCTGGAGGCGAGGCCGCGCAAGACGCTGCTGGTCGTCTTCGGCGACCACCTGCCCATGCTCGGGCCCAACTACGCCCTCTACCGGGAGACGGGGTTCCTGAAGGAGCCGTGGACGGACGCCCAGCGCGAGCGCATGGCCGAGGTGCCGGTGCTCCTCTGGTCGAACTTCACGCTGCCGAAGCAGGACGTGCACCTGAGCATGGGGCAGCTCGCGCCGCGCATTCTCGAAGCGGCCGGGATGAAGCCCCACGGCTTCTTCGCCTTCCTGGAAGGGCTGTCCCGCGCCGTTCCGGTGGTGCGGGGCGACCTGCTCAAGAGCGCGGCGGGTGAGTACCTGCCGCTGACGGAGCGCGACGCCGTGTCACCGGCACCGGGCTCGTCCGCCGAGTGGCTGCGACGCTACCGCCTGCTCACGTATGACCGGCTGGTGGGTGAGCGCTTCAGCGTGGCCCCGGCAGCGCATGGGGAGCAGCTGGCCGGCGGGAAGTAGGCGGGCGCTCAGCGCGACCTCGGCCGCGGCGCGACTGGCTGGAGGGAAGAGCGCGGGGCGCTCAGTGCGAGCCCGGCGACCGGGGCGCGGCGGCCTGAAGTTCCGCGAGCCGGCGCGAGCCTCCGAGCTGGAGTCGCTGGAGCAGCGCGGGCGGCCGGTCCTTGAGCTTCAGCGCGGGCTTTTCCACCAGGTGCCAGGACAGCGCGGACAGCGCCACCACCACGGGGAGGGACACCGCCGCGTTGAGCCACCACGGCATGCTCGCGCCGTACAGTGCGCTCACGGCCTGCTGCACGGGGAAGGCGTAGACGTAGACGCCATACGAGAAGTCACCCCAGCGGCCGAAGCCCGCCAGCGCGCCCGCCGGAAGGTAGGCGAGGTACAGCACGACGTACGCGCCGAACAGGCCGGAGCCGATGCGGCCATACCCGAGCCGCGCCAGGACGAGCCACCCCGCCGTGCACGCCAGCGCCAGCCACGGGCTCATCCGCACCTTGTCGCGCCACAGGTACAGCGCCACGCCGCCGCCGAAGTACAGGTAGAGCTCCGGCCAGAAGCCCAGCCGCCCGGTGACGAACGGCGCCACCGCCGCGCCCACCCAGCCGAAGGCCACCATGCCCTTGCGCAGCAGGCCCGCCAGCCCGAGCGCCAGCGTCAGCAGGTAGAAGCCCACCTCGTACTTCAGCGTCCACAGCGAGCCGTTGACGGCATTCGAGTACACGTTGGTCTCGAAGACGCCGGGCAGGTTCCACTGCGGGAAGGCGAGAGTGAAGTTGCGCAGCCAGTACAGGTGCGTGTCCGCCGCCGTGAAGTAGTCGCGCAACGGCAGCGTGGTGAAGGCCGGGCCGAGCACCAGGGTGGTCAGCACCAGCATCACCCCGAGGCCCGGGAAGATGCGCAGCACGCGCGCCCAGGTGAAGCGCGCCAGGTCCGGCGTGCGCTCCCAGCTCCGGGTGATGAGCACGCCGCTGATGACCAGGAACACCGCCACGCACAGCCGCCCCAGCGAGAGCTGGCCGCGGGTGAAGACGTCCAGGGGCTCCACCGTGCCTCGGCCCTCGCCCAGCGGGAAGGCGTGGCTGAGGATGACGCCCGCCGCCGCCGCGAAGCGGAGGAAGTCGAGGTTGTTGCGGCGGCCCTCGAGGCACGCCTGCAGCGTCGGTCGGGAGGAAGGGGACATGGAGGGGCGGGCCGCCCATTGTCGTCCGGGGGGCCAGCGCGTCAATAGCGACCAGGGAGGCGGCCGTCCGCAGGGAAGGAGGGAACGAAGAGGTCCCCATTCCCTGGCGCGATGGCCTAGAAGGCACGCCTTCGCATGCGAGTCCTCCTCGGCATCCACCATCCGCTGGACCCGAACCTGGGCGCCCCGGGCGTGACGCTCGCGCTGGGACAGGCGCTGGCGGCGCTGGGCTGCGAGGTGGACTACTACAGCTACCACGAGGCGTTTCCCGGCACGCGCGAGCACGGCTCGCTGCACGGCGTGCGCTTCCCGTGGAAGGTCGCCGCGCACCTGGCGCGCGAGGCCCGCAGGTACGATGTCCTCGACATCACCACCGGGGATGCGTGGGCCTGGGCGCGGCTGGGCCGGCCCGGTGCGCGCGAGCGCCATGCGCTGGTGACGCGCAGCCATGGCCTGGAGCACACCTTCTCCGAGCGCCTGCGCGCGTCCGCTCGCGAGGGCCACCTGCGCCTGAGCTGGAAGTACCCGCTCTACCATGGGGGCTTCCGCCTCTGGGAGGTGCGCCAGTCGCTGCTGCTGGCGGACCACGCGGTGCTCCTCAACACGCTCGACGCCGCGTACGCGCGCGAGCACCTGGGCGTGCCCGCGGACCACCTCAGCGTCATCCCGCATGGGCTGGATGCGCCCTTCCACGGGCTGCCAGCTCCCCGGCCTTCGGCTCCCGGTGCGCCGCTGCGCGTGGCCTGCGTGGGCAGTTGGCTGCCGCTGAAGGGCCGCGACGAGATGGTGGCCGTCGCCACGCGGCTGCACGCGGAGGGCGTCGCCTTCTCGCTGTCGCTGTACGGCACGGGCGCGAAGGAGGACGAGGTGCTCGCGGCCTTCCCCGCGCAGGTACGGGAGCGGCTGCGCGTGGTGCCTCGCTATCCGCGCACCGAATTGCCGCGGCTGCTGGAGGCCGAGGAAGTGCTCCTCTTCCCCAGCCACTCGGAAGGCTTCGGCATGGCGCTGGTGGAGGCCATGGCCTGCGGGCTGGCACCGGTGTCGTCGCCAGTGGGCGTGGCCCCGCAGGTGGTGAGGAATGGGCAGACAGGCATGCTCATTCCCATTGGCGACGTGTCGGGTCTGGTGGGTGCGTTGCGCGCGTTCGCGGAGAACCGTGAACAATTGCAGTCACTGCGTCAGGCGGCGCAGTCCGAGGTGAGAAGTCTCACGTGGCGAGACATCGCCGCTCGCACCCTCTCGCTCTACGAGACGCTTCTCCGCAACCAAAGAAAGCCATGAATTCTGCCTGGTTGGTGGCTGGAGGAGCGACCGCAGGGTCTATTTGTTAGCACACACTCGCGTGCATTGACGCGCCAGGCCAGTGGCCGTCACAGTGGTGAGTGGCTCAACCGAATGATCACCTTCTTCGTCGCGTTCCTCGTCTCGCTCATGGTGGCTCTGGTGCTCACGCTGCTGGTGCGCAACCGGGCCGTGGCGTGGGGGTGGCTGGACCAGGCCAATTCCAGTCGGAAGGTGCACGTCCGTCCCATTCCCCGGCTGGGAGGCATTGGCATCGTCGGCGGTTTCTTCGCGCCGCTGTGCGCGCTGTTCCTGGTGGACTCGGGCGTGGGGCACAACTTCCGCTCGCACCGTGAGCTGGTGGCGGGCCTCTTCATCGGCGGCGCGGTGATTGCGGCGCTGGGCCTGTATGACGACCTGAGGGGCGCGGGCGCGCGGCTGAAGTTCGGGGTGCAGCTCGCGGTGGCGCTGGGCCTGTACGCGATGGGCTTCCGCATCGACGTCATCGCCAACCCGTTCGGCCCGGAGCTGTCCCTGGGGGCGCTGAGCCTGCCCTTCACGGTGCTGTGGATGGTGGGCGTGGTGAACGCGCTCAACCTCATCGACGGGCTGGATGGGCTGGCGGGCGGAGTGGCCTTCTTCGGCGTGAGCACCAACTTCATCCTCGCGCTGTCGCGAGGGGACATCCTGCTGTGCCTGCTGATGGCGGCGCTGGCGGGCGCCATCCTCGGGTTCCTGGTGTTCAACTTCAACCCGGCCTCCATCTTCATGGGGGACACGGGGAGCATGTTCCTGGGCTTCGTGCTGGCGGCGGTGGCCATCAAGACGAGCACGAAGAGCGGGACGACGGTGGCCATGCTGGTGCCGGTGATGGCGCTGGGGCTGCCCATCATGGACACGCTGCTGGCCATGGTGCGCCGCTCGATGCTGGGCCGGCCGATGTTCAGCGCGGACAAGGAGCACATCCACCACCGGGTGATGAGCCGCATGGTGCTCAGCCACCGCTCCACGGTGCTGGTGCTCTACGGGCTGTGCGGCCTGTTCACGCTGACGGCGTTGGGGTTGAACTTCGCCAACAGCGCGCAGAGCGCCATGCTGCTGTGTGGCATGGGCGTGGTCATCTTCGTGCTGATGCGCAAGCTGGGCTACCTGGACCTGCGGCGCGCGTCGGACGTGCAGCAGGTGCGGCAGCGCAACATCCGGCTGCGCACGCTGGTGAAGGACGTCACCCGCGGGGTCCGCCAGTCGCCGTCGTTGCAGGACGTGTGGAATGCGCTGCGGCCGCTGGCGGAGGCGATGGACGTGGCGCGGCAGGAGCTGCGCTTCCAGCGCGTGTCCGGCGGGCAGACGGACGGCATCGTCTTCGAGACGCAGCGCTCGTCGGGCACCGCGCTGCCGCTCGAGGTGCGCATCGACGTGAAGGACGAGGAGGAGGTGCTCGGGGCGCTGCTGCTGGTGTGGCGCGACGGGCGGGCGGCCATCAGCCGCGATGAGGAACTGGCGCTGGAGGTGGTGGCGGACGCGGTGGCCGAGCGCGCCGCGCGGCTGCATGCGCCGGTGGAAGTGGAGCCCGGGCGCGTCATCGCGCTGCGGCGGTGACGGCGGTGGACGCGCGCGCCCTGGGGGCGCTGCTGCGGTCCTGGCCCCAGGCCCCTTCACGTGAAGCCCCGGTGGGTGCGGAGGCCGACGGGCTGGTGCGCGCGGCGGTGCACCATGGGCTCGCGGGCTTCGTGGAGCACGCGGTGGCGCGGGCCGGATGGGTGCTGCCCGAGGAGCCTCGCGCGGTCCTGCGGCGCGAGTCGCTGCTGGGCGCGGCGCGGGTGATGCGGGTGAAGGTGCTGCTCACGCGCAGCCTGGAGGCGCTGGACTCCGTGGGCTGCGTGCCGGTGCTGCTCAAGGGGTACGGCCTGGCGCGGCGGCTGTACCCGGACCCGTTGCAGCGGGCGACGACGGACGTGGACCTGCTGGTGGCGCGCGGCGACGTGGACGCGGCGATGCGGGCGCTCACGGGGCTGGGGTTGGCGGTGCGGGCGGGGGATGGCGCGCGGCATGGCGAGGAGGACTCGCACCACGTGGAGTTGGTGGGGCCGGCGGGGCTGGTGGAACTGCACTTCCGCGCGCTGGCGGGGTGGGGCGAGGCGCTGGAAGGGGACGCGCTGATGGCGCGGGCGGTGGAGGGCGAGGTGGAGGGCCGGCGCGTGTGGTGGCTGCGGCCAGAGGACGAGGCGGTGTACCTGGCGCTGCATGCGAGCAACCATCTGTTGCAGCGGCTGGCGTGGGTGTTCGATTTGAAGTTGCTGGCGCTGAAGGGGTTGGATTGGCGAGGCGTGGTGGAAGGCGCGCGGGGGACGGCCTTCCCGCACCTGGCGTGGTACGGCTGGGAGGTGGCGCGGAGGCTGCTGGATGCGCCAGTGCCGTCGGAGGTGCTGGAGGCGCTGGCTCCGCCCCGGTGGCAGCGGGTGCTGGCGGGGCGGTTCTTCTCGGACGCGCGGCTGTTGGGCGCGGACCTGGCGCGCAGCAAGCCGGCGTGGGTGGCGGCGAAGCTGCTGCTGGCGCCCCGGACCGGGGCCATGGCGCGGTATGCGCTGCGCCGGGTTGGGAACGCAGTGCGGGCCGCGCGCTGAGCTACGACCGCCTCAGGGGCACAGGTAGCTGCCACCCATGCCGTACGGGCACCCCTGGCCCACGCAGTATTCCGGCCCGCTGTCCTGCGGCGGCTGCTGTCCATACGTGTCGCGCGGCACGCCCACCGTGCAGCTGCCTGCCGCCTTGTTGCCGGACGGGTCCTCCACCACGTAGTGCACCGTGTACACACGGCCATCACCCGTGTCGTCGCGCTCGGCACGCAGCTGCACCGACGTCGTATTCACGCGCACCGCCATGTCGTCGCAAGTGTCGCCGTCGCACGTCCCTCCGGCGTCCTCCGACTCATCCGACGTCACCCGGACAATCCGGCCGTATTGCTCCAGCGGCAGGTCACCCATGCACGCGTCCTTCGCCGGGCCCGCGCACTCGGCCAGCGTCACCGTGCGGTACTGGTGGTCCACCGGCCACAGCTTCACCCCCAGCGAGCTCCCCGGCACCGGAGGCCGCGTGTCCCGCACCGACACCGTGAAGCCACACCCGCACGCATTGCCCGCTCCATCCACCGCATTGCAGTCCACCACCGTCCGCCCCAGCGGGAAGACGGCGCCCGTCGGCGGCGTGCACGTCACCGACACCGGGCCGCAGTTGTCCTCCGCGTGCGCCGCATACGTGGCCTGCGCCCCGCCCGACACACACTCCAGCACCTGCGGCGACGGGCACACGATGCGCGGCAACGTCGTGTCCACTACCGTCACCGTGCCCGTGCACACCGCGCTGTCCTCACCGTCCGAAGCCGTCAGCGTCACCTCGCGGCTCCCCAGTCCAAACGGTCCCGGCGCCACCTGCGTCACCCTGAAGGGGCCCGGCTGTCCGTCCGGGTCATGGCTCCCATCGTCCACACTGGCCGAGCCCCGGCACATGGCATCCGCGCTCACCGTCACGTCACGGCACACCGCCACCGGAGGCACGTTGGCCTCGCCGCCGCACTCCAGCCCCACCAGCGCCGAGCCGGTGTTGTTGTCCTCGCGGCACTCCAGCTCGCGCCCCGTCCCGGTGCCGTCGTCATCCACCACCGCGGACACCTCACCCCGTCCCCCGGGCGCGGTGCCGAGCTCCAGCTCCGCCCACGCCTCGCCGCCCGCGTCCACCTTGTCCGTCAGCGTGGCCACACCCAGCAGCGTGCCGCTCCCGCTCGCGGGCCCCCGGTAGAAGGCCACCCGCACCCCCGCCGAGGCCGGCGAATCCCCTGCGTTCTTCACCCGCGCGCCCAGCTTCACGACGCCCTCGCTGTCACACGTGGCGCTCACCGCCTCCACCACCAGGTCCGGGGCGGCGAAGGGCTCCACCGAGCCCGCCCCCTGGCTGTTCGTGCGGAACGTGTTGAGCCCCGGCGTGAGCCAGTTGGCCGCCGGGTGCGCGGGGATGGAGCCGTCGTCCCCCACGTTGGTGACGGAGTACGCATGCTGGTTCCAGATGCGCCGCGTGTTCACCCAGCCATCCTTCTTGTCCCTGAACACGCGGATGCCGTGGAACGGGCCGAAGTCACACGCGGTGTTCTGCGCCACCACGATTTCGGCGTTGCCGTCACCGTCCACGTCCGCGACCACCGGATTCTCGAATGCGGTGCAGGAGCTGTGCGGCGCCTCGAAGCGCACCGCACCGGTGGCGCCGTCGTAGATGCGCAGGGCCGTCTCGTCCGCGTAGATGACCTCCGCGTGCCCATCCCCCTCGAAGTCGAAGGTGGTCGAGCCCGTGCTGTTGGAGCTGGTGTCCTGCGTCGGCGTCAGCCACTTCAGCGTCCCGTCCGCCTCGAAGACGGAATAGAAGGCCATGCCGGACACGCCGATTTCCGGCTGCCCGTCCCCGTCGAAGTCCGCGATGTTGGGCGGCCCGCCCACGCCCAGGCCCAGGTTCTCCGCCGTCCAGCGCACCGTGCAGTCGGCCTCCATCAGCGACACGTGGCCGGTCCACACCACCACCACCTCGCCCTGCGGGTCGGTGTCGAAGTTGCCCACGCCCGACAGGCCATGGCCCAGTGCCTCGGCCCGGCACTTCAGCGTGCCGTCATGTCGGTAGATGCTGCGGCCGTTCACGACCTCCTGCTTGCCGTCCCCGTCCAGGTCCACCGCGAAGGCCAGCGGGCCGATGCCGTTCGGCGCGCCTCCCACCCCGTCGCTGCCCACCCACTTCAGGACTCCCGTGCTGTCGTAGACGTGGTTGCCGGCGATGATTTCCACCGTCCCGTTCCCGTCCAGGTCCGCCAGCGACACGCCTCCCCAGTCCAGCCGGGGCCCGTCCGCGCGGAACTTGAAGGCGCCGGTGTTCTCGAAGCAGATGATGCCCACCGCGCTCTCCGGCACGGTGCACAGCTCCACCTTCCCGTCGCCGTCGATGTCTCCCGCCGCGACGTTCGACGCCCCCCGCGTCCGGAGCGCCGGGTCCGTCACCGCCCACAAGTCCGAGCCGTCCGCTCCGCTGATGGCGCGCAGCACGCCGTTCGTCTTGAAGTTCCAGCCCTCGAAGCTGTTGAACACCACGTCCGGCACGCCGTCGCCGCTGACGTCCACCACCACGGGCGTGCTCTCCACGTTGGTGTGCGTGGGCATCACCGGGCTGTCCGTCCAGGCCCACTCGACCTCCGGCTCGAAGTGCGGGTCGAAGGGGGGCCGCACCTCGCAGCGGGCCTCTGCCTCCACCTCCACCACCGCCGTGGAGCCCTGCGCCGCGGGCGCCTCCGAGGCCGTGCCGCTGCACGCCACCAGTCCGAGCGCCCCCAGGACACACCACTGGCCCGCCCGCCTGTCCGTCCAGCCCTGCTGCCTCATGTAACGACCTCCCTCGGCTGCCTGCCCGGCCCGCGACGTACCGAGGGGCCCAGGTATTCATTCGACCCGGCTCCCGGACCCACCCCGAAGGGCCGCGCCCTGTCATCCGGGCATCATTCGCCCTCGATTTCGTCCGGCCACCAACAGAAAGCGGGCGTTGCGGCCCACGCGTCCGGCCCGTTAAAGGGGGCCCCCATGCCGCCCAGCCTCCTCGACACCTTCCGCGTCCTCGCTTCCTTCGACCCACCCCGGGTCTCGCTGCGGGGGGCGCCGTGGGAGGAGTACGTGGACTGGGCCATCGCCCAGGGCCTGGCGCCCCTGGCCGCGTACAACCTCCAGTACCGGCTGGGCGGCGCGGCCGTGCCGGAGTGGGTGCGCGACAGGCTGCTGGCCATCTACCAGGGCTCGGCCAACGACAATGTGATGAAGCTCGTCAACTTCAAGCAGATGGTGGACGACCTTCAGGGCCGCAGGCTGGTGCTGTTCGGCGGCGCCGCCTTCGCCGACTCGCTCTACCCCCACGTCGCCTTCCGCCCGGTGACGGAATTGCAACTGCTGATGCGGCGGCTGGACGTGGACGGCTTCGCGGGCTTCCTCTCCAACCACGAGTTCAAGCCCGAGGACGCCGCCGGCTCCGGCGCCACGAAGGTGGTGTCCGACGGGCGCACCCTCATCCTCCTCTACTCGGACGTATTCGGTCCCCAGCGCAAGGAGCAGGTCTCCGGCATCCTCGAGCGGGCCCGGCCCATGAAGATGTACGGCCCGTCCGTGTTCCGCGCCGACCTGGAGGACGCGCTGCTCCTGGCCGTCCTGGAGCAGGCACGTCAGGGCTATGAGGTACCCTGGCTGTCGTTCCTGGACGTGCGCGAGCTCGTCACCGGCGCGAAGGCCATGGGGGGCCCGTACTCGCGCCCGGTGGACGTGGGCGCCCTGCTGGCCCGGGCCGCGGAGTGGCGCCTGGAGCGTGCCCTGTACACGTCCCTGTCCATTGTCGCGCGGCTCTTCCCGGAGGCCGCCGCGGACGCCACCGCCGCCTTCCCCCCGCTGCGCCGGGCCACGCGTGAATTGCTCGACAGGACGGTGGTGGGTCCTGTGAGCACCCCCGGCCGGTCCACGGCCCTCAAGGGGCTGGAGCGGGTGCGCCGGCTTCTCACAGGCCAGTAAGTCCGCCCGCCTGCCCTCCTGCCCTGGGGGACGGGCTTCCTTTCGGTGCGCCTCCCGGCGTATGAGTCCTGCTCCGGACACTTCCCAACTGGGACTCTTTCAATGCGTATTGCCATCATCGGAACGGGCTACGTCGGCCTCGTCGCGGGTACCTGCTTCGCGGACTCGGGGAACGACGTCACGTGCGTGGACATCGACGAGCGGAAGATCCGCATGCTCCAGGCGGGCGAGGTGCCCATCTACGAGCCGGGTCTCGAGGAGCTCATCAAGAAGAACGTGCGTGAGAAGCGCCTGTTCTTCACGCGCGACCTGGCCGAGGCCGTGGCCCCCGCGCAGGTGGTCTTCATCGCCGTGGGCACGCCCGAGGGCGAGAGCGGCGACGCCGACCTCCAGTACGTGCTGGCCGCCGCCGAGCAGATCGGCAAGGCGATGAAGCAGTACACGGTGGTGGTGGACAAGAGCACCGTGCCGGTGGGCACCGCGGACAAGGTGCGCGAGGCCATCCGCAAGGTGACGAGCATCGAGTTCGACGTCGTCTCCAACCCCGAGTTCCTCAAGGAAGGCGCCGCGCTGGACGACTTCCTCAAGCCGGACCGCGTCGTCATCGGCGTGGACTCCGAGCGCGGCCGCAAGGTGATGGGCGAGCTGTACGCGCCCTTCGTGCGCACCGAGAACCCGGTCATCTACATGGACACGCGCTCGGCGGAGCTGACGAAGTACGCCGCCAACGCGATGCTGGCCACGCGCATCTCGTTCATGAACGACATCTCCGCGCTGTGCGAGAAGGTCGGCGCGGACGTGGACTTCGTGCGCAAGGGCCTGGGCTCGGACAAGCGCATCGGCTACCCGTTCCTCTTCCCGGGCGTGGGCTACGGCGGCTCCTGCTTCCCCAAGGACGTGAAGGCGCTGGTGGCCACCGCGCGCGACTACGGCCTGGAGCTGGACCTGCTGCGCGCGGTGGAGCGCACCAACGAGCGCCAGAAGAAGCTGTTGGTGAACAAGGCCGTGAAGCACTACGGCACGCTCGAAGGGAAGAAGTTCGGCGTGTGGGGCCTGGCCTTCAAGCCGAAGACGGACGACATGCGCGAGGCGCCCGCCATCGAGGTCATCGAGGGGCTCATCGGCAAGGGCGCGCAGGTGGTGGCGCACGACCCCGTGTCCGCGCACACCGCGAAGCGCGTCTTCGGTGACCGCATCCGCTACGCCACGGTGCCCTACGAGGCGCTGGAGGGCGTGGACGGCCTCTTCGTCGTGACGGAGTGGAACGAGTTCCGTCACCCGGACTTCGAGCGCATGAAGGGCCTGATGAAGTCGCCCGTCGTGTTCGACGGCCGCAACGTGTACGACCCGGTGCGCATGCGCGAGCTGGGCTTCACGTACTACGGCATCGGCCGCCGATGAGCCGGGGCGGGTCGCTCGACTCCCTCACGGGGCTGCGCTTCTTCGCGGCCCTTCACGTGGTGCTGTTCCACTTCGCGCGGCCGTACCTGGTGACGGCGCCGGAGGGACTGCGCAACTGGGTGGGGGCGGGCTACTCCGCCGTGGGCGTCTTCTTCGTGCTGTCGGGCTTCGTCCTTGCCTGGAACTACCTGGACCGGGACGGCCGCATGGAGACGGGGCCGCGCGCCTTTTTCGTCGCGCGCGTGGCCCGGGTGTACCCCGTCTACCTGCTGACGTTCCTCCTGTCGGCGGCGCCCACCATCGCCCTGTCCGTGGAAGCCAACGGGTGGTCGGTGGCCGCGGGGAAGCTGGCGGTGGGCGGCCTCACCTCGCTGGCGCTGGTGCAGGCGTGGGTGCCCCGGCTGGCGCTGTACTGGAACCCGCCAGGCTGGTCCGTGGCGGTGGAGGCCTTCTTCTACGTCCTCTTTCCGGGACTCGCGCTCGGGCTGCTGCCGCGCCTGCGCCCCTCGAGGCTGCCGGCGCTGATGGGCGCGGTGTGGGTACTCGGGCTGGTGCCGCCGCTGCTGTTCCTGGCGCTGCGCCCGGACGAGGCGCCCCCGGTGGACGCGTCCACCTGGTCCACGGGGCTGGCCATCATCAAGTTCAACCCGCTGCTGCGCCTGCCGGAGTTCCTCTTCGGCGTGCTGCTCGGCTGGTGCTTCGTCCGTGAGCGCGCGGAGGGAGTGAAGCAGGGCAGCGGCGCGGTGCTGGCCTTCACCGGCGCGGCCCTGCTGGTGGCGGCGGGCGCGGCGGGCCCGCGGATTCCGTACCCGCTGATGCACAACGCGCTGCTGGCGCCCGCGTCGGGGCTGCTGGTGTACGGGCTGGCGCGCGGAGGCGGGCCGCTGGGCTGGCTGCTGTCGCGCCCGCTGCTGGTGCAACTGGGCGGGGCCAGCTACGCGCTCTACCTCCTCCAGTTTCCGCTATGGGAGGGCTTCGTCGCGCTGGGGCAGTGGGTGGACCTGCAGTCGCCCCTGCTGGTGCTGGCGCTGAGCGTGCTGGCTTCGGTGGTGGTGCACCGCTACGTGGAGACGCCCTCCCGCTCGCGGGTGCGCAGGGCGCTTCAGCCGTGGGTGGACGGGGAGTCGCGCGTGTCAGCGCGGCCGGTGGTGCCGGGGGCCTGAGCCTCGGGCTCGCGGGCCCCGGCCTCGCGGAGGAACGTCAGCGGGACAGGCCGCAGGCGCGCTTGCCGGCCTCGGTCTCGATTTCGCGGCAGTCGCAGCCCTCGACGAGCCCCTCGCAGACGGCCTCGTCCTCCTCGGTGGGCTCCACGCGGCTCTCTTCCTGGGCGGCGCGCTGGAGGCACAGCTCCTTCTCCACGGAGTTGGTGGAGCAGTCGCAGAGCTTCTCCGACAGCTCGCGGCAGGCGCCCTTGCAGCCGGCGAGGCCGGTCAGGGTGGAGCACAGGAGGGCGGCGGTGATGAGGAGGCGGCGCATGTGTGCGGCGAAGATGCCAGAAGGACCCCCGGATGCAAGCAGCCCGCGAGGTCAGGAGTGGCGGGGCGGATGCTAGGGTTGCCCGCCTGCTCCACACTCCGGGGGGACCCGCCTCATGCTGTCACTCTTGGTCACCGTCCTGCTGGCCGCTTCGCCCGCTTCTCAACGGCCATCCCTGCTGTCCCCGGAGCCCCCGACCTCCGGCCGGCACCTGTCCGCGCGGCTGCTGGTGGCCCAGGCCCCCCAGGACACCGCCCCGGACGTGGCGCCCGCGCCGCCTTCCGCGCCGCCCGCGGCGCTTCCCGGGGACGCGGAGCTGGACGCACGCATCCGCGAGCTGACCACCCAGGTGGGCCTGCTCCAGAGCGAGATTCGCTCCATCGACGTGAACTTCCCCATCGGCTCGCTGGTGATGGCGTACTTCGGCTACGTGCTGACGCCGCTGGCGCTGATTGGAATCCCCCTCATCATCATCGGCGTTGATGAGGACAACGTCGATGACCGGGACACGCTGGTGAACCTGGGCACGGGGCTGACCGTGGCGGGCGCAGTGGGCGCGGGGCTGCTCATCGCGGGCCTCGTCACCGGCTATCAGGAGTCCAGCGCCAACCGGGCCCGGCGCGAGGAGCTCGTCCGCGAGCGCATCCGCATGGAGGACGACTTGCGGGACTTGAAGGCCCGCCGCGACGCGCGCAGCACCTTGCAGGCGCGCCGCTGGCAGCCCCGGCCCACGCTGCCCCTGGTGGCCCTGCGCTTCTGACGCGCCGCCCCACGCACGCCCGGCCCCTTTACGGCCGGGTGGAGGGGCCGGAAGCGGGCGGGTGTGAAGGGCCGTGACATACTCCGCCGGCCCCCCGCCCCCCATGTCATCCTCCCACCGCGGCACGTCCCGATTCACCCTGCTCGCCGAAGCGGCGCTGGCGGCGCTCGTGGTGCTGGGCCCGGTGGCGCTCGGTGGCGCGGCGCGCTGGGTGCTGTGGCCGCTGGTGGCGCTCTCCGGTGCGGCGGCGGTGCTGGCGGCGGTGGCCGCGAGGCGGCAGGGCCAGTCGCTGCGCTTCCCGCTGCTGGCGGTGCCCCTGGCCGCGGGCGCGGTGCTGTGCGCGGTGCAGTTGGTGCCGCTGCCGGCGGGCGTGCTGGACGTGTTGAGCCCGGAGGCCGCGGCGCTGCGCGACTTCGCCCTGGTACCCATGGGCCTGGGCGGCGCGCGGCCCGTGTCGCTGGACCCGCCGGCCACCTGGCGCGAGCTGGCGAAGCACGTGGCGTATCTCCTCTCCTTCCTCGCGGCGGTGCAGGTGTGCCGCGCGCGCCTCAGCCGCGAGCGGCTGCTGGCGGTGCTGGCCTTCACCGGCGCGGCGCTGGTGGTGGTGGGGCTGGGGCACGCGCTGCTCGGCGTGCAGTCCCTTTTCGGCGTGCTGCCCTGGGTCGACGCGCGGCCCACGCTGGTGACGCCCTTCGGCAACCCCAACCACCTCGCGGGCTTCCTGGGGCTGGCCTCCACGGTGGCGCTGGGGCTGGCGCTCACCACGCGGCCCCGCTCGCGCGCGCTGCCGTACGCGCTGGCGGCGGGGGCGGGCGGGCTGGGCGTGGTGCTGACGCTGTCGCGCGGCGGCATCGCCTTCTTCGTCTTCGGCCAGGCGCTGCTGGCGGTGCTGCTGCTGCGCCGGCGTCGTGAAACGGCGGGGCGCACGCCCCCGGTGTGGGCTCGAAGCGCCGCCGCGCTGCTGGGGCTGCTCGCCGTGCTGGCGGTGGGCGCGTACACCGCGGCGGACCGGCTGTGGGCGGAGGCGCGCAGCGCGGACAGCGTGGAGGAGTTGCGCCACTCCAAGGTGGGCCTGTGGCCGATGATGGCCCGGACGGCGCGCGCCTTCCCCGTGCTGGGCATGGGGCGCGGCGCCTTCGAGGCGGCCTTCCCGCGCTACCAGTCCGAGCCCAACCCCAACACCTTCACGCACCCGGAGAACGCGGTGCTGCAAGGGGCGGTGGAGCTGGGCGTGCCGGGCCTGCTGCTACTGGCGGTGGCCGCATGGGGCTTCGCGCGCCTGCTGCGCCGTGAGGGCCTGGACGCGCTGGAGTTGTCCGCGCTGGCGGGCGTGGCGGCGCTGGCGCTGCATGACCTCTTCGACTTCAGCCTGGAGCTGCCGGCGTGCGCGGTGGCGGCGCTGGTGGTGCTGGGCGCGGTGGCCCGGCCTCGCGAGCGCGAGCGCACCGGGGCCACGAAGCCGGGGTGCGTGAAGCCCTCCGCCTGGGTGCTGGGCACGGGCGTGGCGCTGACGGGGCTGGCCCTGGTGGCGCTGGTGCCCGGCCGGCACCACCTGTCCGACGCGGAGGCGGAGCTGGCGGGGCTCGTCACCGCGCGAGCGCCGGAGTCCGACGTGCGCGCGCGCGGGCAGACGCTCATCGACCGGCACCCCTCGGACTACCTGCTCTACCGGCTGGTGGCCTCGGCCTACGCGGCCCGGGGCCCCGAGGTCGCGGGCGAGGCGCTGGCCTTCATCAACCGCGCGCTGTACCTGTCGCCCCATGACGCCGTCGCGCACCGGGTGGCCGCGCGGGCGCTGCTGGAGCTGGGACGCCGCTCGCAGGGCTTCCTGGAGTACCGGCTGGCGTACGAGGCCGGAGACCTGTCCGTGCTCCAGGGCGAGGCCCTGCGCCGGGTGCGCTCGCTGGAGGACCTGGCCGCGCTGACGCCGGACGCGCCGGAAGTGGCGGTGCGGCTGCTGGACTCGCTGGGCAACACGCCGGGACGGCTGGGCGCGGCGCTGGCCTACTCGGGCTGGGCACGCGAGCACTTCGAGGGCCGCCCGGGCCAGGCGGCGCTGTGGGCGCGCGAGGCGCGGCTGCGGCTGCGCAAGAGCGAGCTGCCGGCCGCGGAGACGGCGTGCGCCGAGGTGGAGCGCCTGGAGCCGGAGTCCCTGGACACGCACCTGCTGCGCGCGGAGGTGCTGCGGGCCCAGGGCCGACGCGACGAGGCACTCCAGACGCTGGAGCGACTGCTGGCGCGCTTCCCGGGCCATGTGGAGTTGTCCTTCACGCTGGCCTCGCAGCAACTGGACGCGGGGCTGACGCGGCGGGCGAAGGACACGCTGCAGGCGGTGTCCCCGTTCCTCACCGACTACGCGCAGCGCGCGCGGCTGTTGTCCATGGAGGCGTCGTGCCTGGAGCGTGAGGGGCTGCTGTCCCGCGCCGTGGAGCTGCGGCAGACCGCCGCGCGGCTGGCACCCGGACCGGATGCCTGGTTCGCCGTGGCCCGCACGCAGGAGGCGCTGCACCGGTATGACGCCGCGGCCCGCTCGGTCCACGAGGGCCTGCGCCTGCTGCCTGCCGGCTCACGCAAGGAGGCCGAGGCCTGGGCGGCCCGGCTGGAGGCCGAGGAGCGCACCCGGGTGGACACGCGCCGCAAGGAGCTCACGGACGACCCGCACGCCCAGGAGCTGCAGCACCTGCTGGGCAACACCGGTGGCGCGGGCGAAGCGGCCGACATCCCGTAGCCCGTGCCGCTCGCGTCGTCACGCGGGAGCGTGGGACTCCATCGCCACCGCTGGGATGCCCACCGCCTGCCGCTGCTCACGCCGGATGAACGACGCCACCAGGGGCCACTCCAGCGTGGCGAAGTCCTGGAAGCGCATCTCCAGTGCCTCCTCATGCGAGCCCGCCCGGAAGAGCAGGCGCTCCGTCAGGCTGAGGGACTCGTCCACCGCCACCGGCAGGCCATAGAGCTCGCCGAAGGGGGGCTCCGCGCCCACCTCGCAGTCGGGGAAGTGGCTGGAGAACTCAGCCTCCGTGGCCAGCCGCACGCTGCGCGCGCTGAGGATGTCGCGGACCTGCTGCAGGTCCACCGTGCCCGCCGCGGGCACGACGACAATCCACGGCTGCCGGTCCGCCAGCACGATGACGGACTTGGCGACGCGCCAGCCTGAGACATGCAGCGCTTCCGCCAACTCCTGGGCGCTGACCGCATGCGGATGCCAGTAGCGCTCGAAGCGCACGCGGTGGCGCTGGAGGTAATGCTGGATGGATTCCGGAATCATGGGGAATGTCACCTCCTTGTCGGAGAAGGTGATGCGTCCCGCCGGTTGAGACCATGGTACGACGCCGCCGTCTGGCTCCACCGTGGGCATTCCCACCCACCGGGGGCCTGGAGGCCCGCCGGTAGGGCAGGGGAGCGGGGGAGCCGGATTTCAGCGCTGGAAGTCGTAGACGCTGCCGAGCTTGAGCAGGCGCGTCAGGTCGTCCAGCGCGTTCATCGTCTCGCGCACCAGCTGCGGGTCCTGGAGGTCCTTGGGCCGCAGCACCTCGCGGTAGTGGCGCCGCACCCAGGCGGCCAGCGAGTCGTGCAGCGCGGGCGTGTAGAAGACGTCCGCGGTCACCGCCTTGCGCTCCGCGTCCGTCAGCCACACCCGCTGGCGCAGACAGGCCGGGCCGCCGCCGTTGTTCATCGACTGGCGCACGTCCAGGTAGTGCACGGCCTTCACCGGGGTGTCCTCGGCCACCACGCGCTCCAGGAACTGGCGCGCCGCGGGAGTCTCGCGGCTCTCCATGGGCGCGACAATCGCCATGGTGCCATCCGGCAGCGTCAGCACCTGCGAGTTGAACGGGTAGGACTTCACCGCGTCCTTCGGCGGCAATTCCGCGCTGCTGGCCACCACCGCGCGGAAGTCCGGGCCCAGCTTCTCGCGCAGCACCTGGAGCAGCCCCGGGTGGTCCACGAAGGCCAATTCATGCAGCATCAGGAAGCGCTCGTTGCCCACCGCCAGCACGTCCGTGTGGAACGCGCCCGAGTCGATGCCGGCCGGGTGCTGCTGCGGGAAGAGCACCGACTTCGGGTCCAGCTTGTGGAGCCGCGCCAGCGCCTGGCTCGCCTCCAGCGTCTGCCGCGCCGGGAAGCGCTTTGGCCCCTGCACGTCCTGCCACGCGCTTCGGCCCCAGGCGAGCAGGTGGATGCCGGGGTGCCCCGGGGTGGCCAGCCGCGTGTGGTTGGCCGCGCCCTCGTCCGCGAAGTGGCCGCTGCCCGGCAGGGGCGGGTGCACGGTGAAGTACCGCTCGTCCGCGAAGATGGAGCGCAGCACCGCGTGCGTCGTCTCCGCCTCGATCGCGCGGTGGTACATCTGCGACAGGTTGGCGGGCGTCAGGTGGACGCGGCCGTCCGCCGTGTCCGCGCTCGGCGCAATCGTCGCCGCGTTGGCCGTCCACATGGCGGACGCGCTGGAGGTCAGCCGTAGCAGGTGCTCCGCCTCGCGCGCAGCGCGGGTGATGATTTCCTCGTCGGTGCCGGTGAAGCCCAGCGCCCTCAGGGCGCGCAGGGACGGGCGCGGCTGGGGCGGCAGCACGGCCTGGCCCACGCCCAGGCCGGACACGAAGCGCATCTTCTCCAGGCCCTGGAGCGCCGCCTCCCGGGGGTGGCTCGGCTCTCCGACGTGGCTCTGCGACGCCAGGTTGCCGGGCGAGAGGCCGCCGTAATTGTGGGTGGGGCCGACGAGCCCGTCGAAGTTGTATTCGCGCATGGGATATTGAACGCCTCGTGGAGCGTCCACCCTTAGCAAAGCGCCTCAAACGTTTCCTCCGCTACGTGCTCATCCGCGGAGTGCTGTTGCTCCTTCAACCCCTCCCCCTGGGCGTCGCCCGGGCCCTGGGCGCACGTCTGGGGGCACTGGCCTACACGCTGGCCGGCGGTGAGCGGCGCAAGGCCCTGAAGTCCCTGGCCGTGGCCTTCCCGGAGAAGTCCGACGCGGAGCGGCAGGCCGTGGCCCGCGCCGCCTTCCGCCACCTGGGCGCCGCCGCCCTGGAGGTGGCCTGCACCGGCGCGCTGGACCGGGGGCTGGAGCGCCTCGTCGCCTGGCCGGAGGAGGACCGTCGCGTATTGGAGACGGCGCTGGCCCGAGGGCGCGGCGTCGTCTTCGTCTCCGGGCACGTGGGCAACTGGGAGTTGCTCGCCCGCCGCGTGGCGCGCGCGGGCTACCCCAGCCAGAGCATCGCCAAGGAGACGACCGACCCCCGGCTCACGGAGCTGGTGGGGCGCTTTCGCGAGCGCGGCGGCGTGCGGAGCATCTGGCGCGGCCAGGAGGGCGCGGCGCGGGCCATGCTGCGCGCGCTGCGCAGTGGCGAAATCCTCGGCATCCTCATCGACCAGGACACGCGGGTGCAGTCGCTCTTCGTGCCCTTCTTCGGACAACTGGCGGCCACGCCCCGCGCGGCGGCGGACCTCGCCATCCGCACCGGCGCCGCGGTGGTGACGGGCTTCTGCCACCGCGTGGAGGGTGGGTACCGCCTGTCCATGGAAGAGGTGCCGGTGCCCCAGGCTGACGACCGCGAGACCGCGGCCCTCGAGCTGACCGCGGCGCTGTCCGCGAGAATCGAGGCCGCCATCCGCCGCACGCCCGAACAGTGGGTGTGGATGCACCAGCGCTGGAAGACGCGTCCGTCCCCCGCCGCACCTTCGCCGCTTCCCGAGGCGGCGCCGGCCCCGGCCCGGTGATAAGGAGGGGCCCGTGCCGCGTCTGCCCGCCGCCAGCCTCGCCGTCCTGATGCTCGCCGCCTGCACGCCCCGTCCCCGCGAGGAAGGGCCCCAGGAGCAGCCTCCACCCCAGGTGGTGCTCCACGGCGCGCGCCTGGAGTCCTACCAGGGCGAGCAGCTCACCCTGTCCGGCACCGCCGAGCGGCTCACGTACCAGCGGGCCGGCGGCGACGTGCAGGGGACGAATGCGGTGCTGAAGGTGCCCCCGGGGCAGGGTGCGGTGAAGGGCCCGGCCGGCACCTCGGGGGGCATGGTGGTGCGCGCCCCGAATATGGAAGGCAACCTCGCGTCCAAGCAGTTGGTGGCCTCCGGCGGCGTCGTCATCCGCACGGGGGAGGGCATGGTGGTGGAGACGCCCCGGTTGACGTACGACGCCACCACCGGGCAGGCGCGAGGAAACGAGGGCGTGACGGTGAAGGGGCCGGACTACCGGCTGCGCTCGGACCGCTTCGAGCTGTCCACGCAGGACGAGACGTTCATCTTCGATGGCTCGGTGGAAACCGTGCTGGGAGCGGCAGAGTGATTGAGTTCCTCGTGATGGCCTTCTTCGTCGCCCAACCGGTGCCCGCCGCCGCGGCGGCTCCCGTCGACGGGGGAGTGCCGCCCGCCGCCGACGCGGGCTCGCGCCCGGGCAGCTCGCTGGCGCCGACGAACCTGAAGGAGCCGGTGCAGATTTCGGCCGACCGCATCGAGGGCGAGCGCACCCAGGCGACCCTGACGGGCAACGTGAAGGCGACGCACCGGACGATGAACCTGCGCTGCGACCGCATGATTGCCTACTACACCCAGCCCCGCGTGGTGACGCGCGTGGTGTGCACCGGCGGCGTGCAGGCCGAGGACGGCGACCGCATGGCCCGCGGCGAGCGCGCCGAGTACGACGTGGCCAGCGGTGCGCTCGTGGTGACGGGCTCCCCGGAGGCCCGGCAGGGGACCACGTACATGCGGGGGACGAAGGTTCGCCTCACGCTGGGTAGCGAACGGCTCGAAGTGGAGAACGCCGTCATCATCTTCGAGCCGCCGCCCTCGACGGCCCCCACGCCGCCCCGGCGGAAGGGCGCTGGCACTCCCGCCCGCCCGTCACCGGCGGCACCAGCACCGGCCGCGCCGCCCGCGGCGCAGGGAGGCACGGCGAAGTGAGCGCGAAGCTTTCCGCTGAAGGCCTGGAGAAGACCTACCGCAAGCGCAAGGTGGTGGGGGGCGTGTCCTTCACCGTCGCGCCCGGAGAAGTCGTGGGCCTGCTGGGCCCCAATGGCGCCGGCAAGACGACGAGCTTCAACATGGTGGTGGGCCTGGTGACGCCCGACGCCGGCCGCGTGCGCGTGGGCGACGAGGACCTCACCCACCTGCCCATGCACCGCCGCGCGCGCCGCGGCGTGGGCTATCTGCCGCAGGAAGCCTCCGTGTTCCGCAAGCTCACCGTGCGCGACAACTTCCTGTCCGTGCTGGAGCTCCAGAAGGGCCTGGACAAGCGCACCCGCGAGCAGCGCGCCGACGCCCTCATGGAGGAGTTCGGCCTCTCGCACGTCGCCGAGTCGCTGGGCGAGACGCTCTCCGGTGGCGAGCGCCGCCGCGCGGAGATTGCCCGCAGCCTGATTCCCCAGCCCCGCTTCATCCTCTTCGACGAGCCCTTCGCCGGCGTGGACCCCATCAACGTGGGCGACCTCCAGCGGCAGATCTTCCTCCTGCGCGAGCGCGGCCTCGGCGTCCTCATCACCGACCACAACGTCCAGGACACCCTCGGCATCTGCGACCGCGCGTACATCATCGCACAGGGGCAGATTCTCGAAGAGGGCACTCCCGCCCAGATTGCCGCCTCCCCCAAGGCGCGCGCCGTCTACCTGGGAGAGCGCTTCCGCCTGCAACAGGCGCTCTGAACACGACTCCCCACCAGCCAACCGAGTGACTAAGATGGGTTGGCCTCGCTTTTGCGTCGGCCGGTGAACACCCGCGCCTCACGCGGAGTGTGTGTAACATGTTGGTTTCCTTGCAGAATTTGAACTATGCAAGCAAGGGACCACCTTTTCGCCACTAGACGAACCCGGGGCATCTTGTTACGTTGGCACGGTCTTTGATTGTGGTCCCAGATTGTGAGGGACTGAGTCAACTCGGGAGCCCCGTCTCATGGCGATGGAACTGAAACAAAGCCTGAAGCTTGCGCAGCAGCTGGTGATGACGCCGCAGCTGCAGCAGGCCATCAAGCTCCTCCAGCTTTCGCGCATGGAACTGCTCGAGCAGGTCCGCGAGGAGATGGAGCAGAACCCGCTCCTTGAGCAGCCGGACGAGCAGGCGCCTGGCGACCTGGTCGACAAGGAGCCGGGCGAGGCCTCCCTGGAGGCGGACAACGCCGAGGTGCCCCGCGACATGGAGATGCCGGCCGCCACGGCCGACACCGCCCCCGAGTTCAAGGCCGACGGCGAGGGCCCGCCGGAAATCGACTGGGAGCAGTACCTCAACAGCTACCAGTTCAACGAGCCGACCACCGCCTCCAACAAGGGCAACGTGGCCACGGACGACCTGCCGTCGTTCGAGGCCAACCTCGTGAAGAAGGAGGACCTGGTCGACCACATCCAGGAGCAGCTGGGCACGCTGCGCCTGAACGACGCCGAGCGCCGCGTCGCCATGCTCATCCTCGGCAACCTGGATGACGACGGCTACCTCAAGCTGCCGGACGTCGACGGAGACCCGCTCATCCGCCTGGCCAACGAGGCGGACGTGCCCATGCACGTGGCGGAGCGGACCCTGAGCCGCATCCAGCGGCTGGAGCCCCGCGGCTGCGGCGCTCGTGACTTGCAGGAGTGCCTGCTCATCCAGCTCCAGGGGATGAAGGAGAAGGGCGCGGCCCTGCTCGGCCTCATCATCAAGCGCCACATGAAGTACCTGGAGTCGAAGAACCTGCCCGCCATCGCCAAGGACCTGAAGGTCCCCATGGAGGAGGTGGTGGAGGCGGTGAAGCTGCTGCCCAAGCTGGACCCGAAGCCGGGCCGCAACTTCAGCGGCGACGACGCGCAGTACATCACCCCGGATGTCTTCGTCTACAAGATGGGGGAAGACTACACGGTGGTGCTCAACGACGACGGCCTGTCCAAGCTGCGCATCTCCGGCACCTACCGGAACGCGCTGAAGACGGGCGCCGTGGGCCCCGGCCAGACGAAGGACTTCATCCAGGACAAGCTGCGCAGCGCGATGTGGCTCATCCGCTCCATCCACCAGCGCCAGCGGACCATCTACAAGGTCACCGAGAGCATCATCAAGTTCCAGCGGGACTTCCTGGACAAGGGCATCGCCCACCTGAAGCCGCTCATCCTGCGCGACGTGGCCGAGGACATCGGCATGCACGAGTCCACGGTGAGCCGCGTCACCACCAGCAAGTACGTGCACACGCCGCAGGGCATCTTCGAGCTGAAGTATTTCTTCAACTCGTCCATCGCCCGCGTCTCCGGTGAGGACACCGCGAGCGAGGCGGTGAAGCACCACATCAAGCAGCTGGTGTCGCAGGAAGACCCGCGCAATCCGTACTCGGACCAGAAGATTGTGGAGCTCCTGCGCGCGCAGGGCACCGAGATTGCCCGCCGCACGGTGGCCAAGTACCGAGAGGTGCTGGGCATCCTCCCGAGCAGCAAGCGCAAGCGGTACTACTGAGCCTCGAACAGGCTCCGAAGTCCGGGCCGGTGACTGTGACGGCCTCCCCCTCGGGAGACTGTCCCTGGTCACCGTGCCCGCATGGCGGCACAGTGCCGTGCCATGAGCGTTTCCCCGTCTGATTCCGCTGACTCGCCCCGCCGCGAGCCCGTGCCGCTCGTCGTCCCGCCCGTCGTCCTGGAGGGGCAGGCCGTCCGACTGGAGCCGCTGCGGCGGGAGCATGCGCCGGCGCTGGCGGCGCTGTGCGAGCCCGAAATCTTCACCTGGTTCTCGCGCGTGCTGAGCACTCGGGCGGACGTGGAGGACTTCATCTCCGGCGCGCTCGCCGGGGCGGAGCGCGGCACGGACCAGGCCTTCGTCATCCTGGAGCGCGAGACGGGCCAGCCGGTGGGCAGCACGCGCTACCTGGACATCCAGCGCGACAACCGGACGCTGGAGATTGGCTTCACGTGGCTGGCCCGCCGCGTCTGGCGCACGCGCATCAACACCGAGTGCAAATACCTGCTGCTGCGCCACGCCTTCGAGACGCTCGGGTGCATGCGTGTCCAGCTCAAGACGGACCGGCGCAACGTGCGCTCCCGCGCGGCCATTGAACGGATGGGCGCGAAGTTCGAGGGCATCCTCCGCAACCACATGCTGGTGCGGGGCGGCTTCGTGCGCGACAGCGCGTACTACAGCGTCATCGACACCGAGTGGCCCGAGGTGAAGGCCCGCCTGGAGGGCTTCCTCGCCCGCTGAAACCGGACACCTGCCCCGCCGTTCGCTCCCGGTTCCGGGGCCCGGTGGGTATAGGGTGCGGCACGTATGCACCTCCTCTCCTCTCTTCGTCGTGCGGCCGTCACCGTCGTGGGCTCGCTCGTGACGGTCGGCCTGCTGACGGGCTGCGGTGACGACGCCGAATCCGAGACGCTCTCCCTCACCGGGCTGGCGGACCGCACGCTCACCTGGGCCATCAGCGACGTGGACGTCTTCGAGGGCGTGGAGCCGCCCGGCGCCCACCGCGTCACGCTCGACTTCTCCCTGGCCGGCGGTGAGCGCTGCACCCGCCTGAATGACGGCGCCACGGCCACCTTCAACGGCCAGCCGATGACGCTGGAGCTCGGGGGCATCAACGGCACCGCGGGCCGGGACGTGTGCGAGCCCACCCGCGCCTTCCTCGACGTGGACCCCAACGTCTGGGCGCAGCAGCCCGTCGAGGACGCCCGCTTCGTCATCCAGGACGGCAGCGGCACCGTGTCCCTCGTCCTCGACAACGGCAAGGCCAAGCGCACCTTCTCCTTCGAGGGCGCTGGCGCCGCGGACCGGTTGTCGCGCGGGCAGGCCTACTCGTACCGCTGGCAGCCGAGCGACGAAGTCCCCGGCCCCGTCACCGTCACCCTGTTGCGCGAGGGCGGCACGGCCGCGGCCACCGTGCCCTCCACGCAGGACGGAGGGCTCGTCACCTTCACCATCCCCGCGAGCACGCCGGTGGCCAACCACCTGCTGACGCTGAGCGGGAGCGCGAGCGCCACGGTGCTGGAATGCGCGGGCGTGGCCTCGTGCAGCGGAGCGGTGTTCCACTCGGAGGAGCGGGTCGTCACCATCCAGTAGTCCGAGCTGACGCGGCGCGTGAGTCTAGCAGGCTCGCGGGCCCGGGACTCAATGCGGGCCGAGGCCAGCGACGCCCGGTTGCTTCCGGATGTCCGGCCTCGGACGCGCGGTGCGCTCGGGAAGAGGGAACCTGGGGGGGCGGGTTGCTTTCGCGGGGTCAGACCGTTTCTGATCTGTCACGGAGCTCCCCTCTCTCCCTAGGAGGCAGCCGCGCATGCAGTTCAACATCACCTTCCGTCAATTCGGCACGTCGGATTCCCTCAAGGAGTACGCCCGAGAGAAGGTCGAACGGGTGAACCGATTGCTGGACAGGGCCGGGGAAGCCCACGTGGTGCTCTCGCTGGAGCGGCACCTCCACCACGCGGACATCACCATCCATTCGGGCGCGTGGGTCTTGAGAGGGCGTGAGAAGAGCGACGACATGTACGCGTCCATCGACCTGGCGATGGACAAAATCGAGCGGCAGCTGCGGCGCTACCGGGACAAGCTGAAGACGCATCACGGCAAGGAGCGCGTCCACCACCGGCAGGACCTGGTGAATCACCTCAAGGTCCGTCACGCGGTGTTCGAGATGCCTCCGGACTCCGACGAGGTGGCCACGTACACCGACGAGGCGCAGGGCGCGGCCCCCGAGCCGAGGCCGGCCTCCGTGGCGCCCATGACGACGAACTCCGTGCCGCCCTCCGCGCGCGTCGTCCGGGCCACCCACCTGGCCGTCAAGCCGCTGTCGGTGGATGACGCGGTGATGCAGATGAACCTGATGAACAACGACTTCTACGTCTTCCACAACGTGGAGTCGGATGCGCTGTGCATCGTCTACCGGCGCAAGGATGGCCAGTACGGCCTCATCGAGCCCCACGAGCCCGCGACGCCCGCCGCCGCCACGGGCACCTGAGCCCCGGGGCTTGAAAAAAAGCGCGCCCCGTCACCCCCCTCAAGGTGACGGAGCGCGCGAGCCCTGGCCCGGTGTGTGGCCAGGGCATGTCTCGAAAACCTTCCCCCAGCAGAACGCCCGCCCGTCGGGCGCATATCTGCCGGACTGTCGCGGGGCCCCTCAGAAGCTGGCGTAGCGGCAGTCGCTGAACTTGTTGTTGCGCTCGACGCCGCCCCTGGGCGCGATGCCCATCCGGGGCGCCACGGGCTTCGCCTTGGTGTTCACCAGCATCAGCGTCATCAGCGCGGCCCGCTCGCCCACCGGCCGGGTGGCGAGCGCCTGGGGGAAGGATACGTCGATGTCCTTCTCCAGCACCTGGCCGCACTCCCGCATGCCCTTGAACCCGTCCCCCTCGCGCTTGAGGGCGTAGGCGCACTCGCCCACGCGGCCATGCAGCCACGTCCCGTCCTCGGTGAGGTCCACCGCGAGGCCACCGAAGGTGCCCCAGACGCGGGTGTCGTCCCCTTCCGCGAGCTGCAGGTCGGTGGCGAGGTCCCCTACCGAGCCGGTCATCTGCTGGTAGTCCCACTTGAGGGAGACGTTCCGGGTCCGGAAGCGGCCGCGCATGCCGTCCTCCCCGATGACGAGGGACGAGTGGGGACCGGTGATGGCCGGACCTTCGATGCGCAGGGGCTCGCCGGAGGCGTCACCCAGGGCGACGCTACTGGTGGAGGCATGGGCGCCCGAGGTGGCGGCGCAGCCCGTGCCGAGCAGGGAGAGGGCAGTGGCGGTCGACAGCAGCAGGCGTTTCATGGCGGCTCCTTCGCGTCCAGTGGTGCGTGGTGGACTCGCTCCGAAAAACGCCGCGCCGTGAATCGCATATCGCCCCCCAGTACGGGAGGGCTGCCGCGTCGTGTGGCGCTCCCTTGGCCCGTCCGCCATGATGCGCAGTGGGCGCAGATGGTCTCCGGAAGACAGGCGACCCTTGCGCTATGGAAGGGCGAGGAGTAATTGCGGCCATCAGGAGCGCCAGCGCGGGAGCGTCAGTGAGAATCGCCGAGTTCCTCAGCCCCCAAGCCGTCATCGCCGACATGCAGTCGCGGACGAAGCCGGAGGTGTTGCGCGAGCTGAGCGCCACGCTGGTGCGCGCCCACCCGGCGCTCCCCGCGGACCGCCTGGTGGAGGTGCTGCGCGAGCGGGAGAAGCTGGGCAGCACCGGCATTGGCGAGGGGGTGGCCATTCCGCACGGCAAGCTGCCGGGCATGGCCCAGCTCCAGGCCGCCTTCGGCGTGTCCCGCGCGGGGGTGGACTTCGAGGCCATCGACGGGCGGCCCACCCACCTGTTCTTCGCGCTGGTGGCGCCGGAGAACAGCGCGGGCGTGCACCTCAAGGCGCTGGCCCGCATCTCCCGGCTCTTCAAGAACCCGCGCTTCCGGACCGCCATCCTCGAGGCGCCCACGGCCGCGGACATCCACGCCCTCATCATCCAGGAAGACGCACGGCCCTGAGGCTTTCTCCGGGGGGAGCAACATGGACGTCGTCCTGAGGCCGATCAACGATCGGTTCTTCCACGAGCAGGTGCTGCCGTTCCTCACCCGTGCCATGGCGGATGCTCCGGGTGCGCTGGAGGCCCTGCTCGACGGGCTGGGGGACCCCCAGGCCCGCGTGCTTTGCGAGCGCATGCTGTCCACGGCGGTGCCCGGAGGCCTGGGCGGGGTGGACGCGGAGCCCTGGGCGGAGCTGATGGACCGGCTCATCTTCCTGCTCTGGCAGGAGGGCCCGGCGGGCTGGGAGGTGGGCGGCGTGCAGGCCGGCTACGCGGACGTCTGGGACGAGGCGCTGCACCTGGCGCTGATGCTGGAGGAGCCGGGCTATCCGTACTGGGACGCGCGCGGGGCGCGCGAGGTGCGGGACGGCATCCGCTTCCGGCCCATGGCCGACATGGGGCTGGCCTCGCTGCTGGCGGGGCAGTGGGAGCCCTTCCCGGAGTTTCCCCCGGACCGCGTCTTCAGCACCCAGGGGCGCGGGGAGTACTTCCCGGGCGGGCGCTTCGCCTTCGCGGACTGGGCCTGGCGCCCGTCGCGGATGGTGGCGCACTGGCAGGTGAACCTGCCGCGCAAGCTGGAGCGGTTGCTCGCGCGAGAGCAGGAGCGGATGAAGCTGTCCTCGCTGCCGGAGAAGGACGAGGTGCTGGCCTACTGGATGGGGAAGGTGGCCCTGCCGCCGCCCCTGACGGTGGCCTTCTCCGGGCTGGGGCCGCGCGCGGCCAACTGGATGCGCGAATTGGGTGCGCTCACGGCGCACGTGAGGAACGCCGCGCTGGCGAAGCAGGGCCTGGCCGCGATGGTGACGAAGAGCTCCGGCGTCCGAATCTAGGCGGGCTTCGGTGCGGCGGGGCCGGGGCTCTCCAGGAGGATGGTGACGGGCCCGTCGTTGACGAGCGCCACCTTCATGTCGGCGGCGAAGACGCCGGTGCCCACGGTGAGGCCGCGCTGGCGGAGCAACTCGCAGGCGCGCTCGTAGAGGGCCTTGGCGACGGTGGGCTCCATGGCGTCGATGAAGCTGGGGCGCCGGCCCTTCTGGGCGTTGCCGTAGAGGGTGAACTGGCTGACGACAATGAGCTGCTTCGAGGTGTCCTCGAGGGAGAGGTTCATCTTCCCGGCGGCGTCCTCGAAGATGCGCAGGGTGGCGAGCTTCTCCGCCATCCACGCCACGTCCGCCTCGGTGTCGCCCTTGCCCACGCCCAGCAGCACGAGCAGGCCCGGGCCGATTTCACTCACGCGCTGGCCCTCCACCGTCACCGACGCCTCCAGCACTCGCTGCACCACGGCTCGCATCGAACTGTTCTCCCGGGCCGGGCGCCATGGCCGGCCGTCCAAATCCCTTCCGTTATCGCTCCAGGTGGCGCGGGTCCAGCGCATCCCTCAGCGCGTCCCCGAGCAGGTTGAAGCCCAGCACGGTGAGGGCCAGGGCCGCGCCGGGGAAGAGGGCCACATGCGGGGCGACGAGGAGGTACTGCGTGCCCTGGTCCACGAGTGCGCCCCAGGACGGCGTGCCGGGTGGGACGCCGAGGCCGAGGAAGCTCAGCGAGGCCTCGGCCAGAATCGCGCCCGGCAGCGCGAAGGTGGCCTGCACCAGGAGCGGCCCCGCGGCGTTGGGCAGCAGGTGGTGGAAGAGGATGCGTCCGGGCCCGCTGCCCAGGGCGCGCGCGGCCTGCACGTACTCGCGCTCGCGCAGGGTGAGCACCTGCCCGCGTGCCAGCCGCGCGTAGCCCGTCCACCCGGTGAAGGAGAGGGCGAAGACGACGTTGGCGAGGCTGGGGCCGAGCACTGCGGTGATGAACAGCGCGAGGAGCATTCCAGGGAAGGCGAGCAGCACGTCGACGATGCGCATCAGCACCTCGTCCACCCAGCCGCCCGCGTAGCCGGCGATGCCTCCCAGTGTCACGCCCACCAGTCCGGACAGCACCACCGCGAACACGGAGACGAGCAGCGACACGCGGGCCCCGTACAGCACGTGGGTGAGCACGTCGATGCCGTTCTCCCCCGCGCCCAGCACGTGCGCGGCGCCGGGAGGTGCCAGCTCGGAGGGCAGGTCCACCCGGTCCGGCGCGTACGGCGCGAGCAGTGGGGCGAAGAGCGCGGTGAGGACCCACAGCGCGGCCACGGCGAGCCCGAAGCGGCCACCCCAGGAGGACAGGCGGAAGCGGCTCACTCGCGCCTCCGCACGCGAGAGCACACCCGGTGGGTGAGCCGGGTGTCGGCCGCCGAGCCGCGCGTGACGTGGCTCACTCGCGCCTCCGCACGCGTGGGTCCACCCGGGCGTAGGCCGCGTCCGTGAGCGTGTTGACGGCCACGTAGCAGAGCGTGAACACCAGCACCGTGGCACGCACGGTGTTGTAGTCGCGCTTCTCGATCGCGATGAGCAGCAGGGTGCCCATGCCCGGCCACGCGAAGACCTTCTCGGTGACGATGGCGCCGCCCAGCAGCGTGCCGAACTCCAGGCCCAGCACGGTGAGCAGCGGCAGCAGTGCATTGCGGAAGGCGTGCTTCCACAGCACCACGCGCGGGGACAGGCCCTTGGCGCGGGCGACGGTGACGTAGTCCTCGCGCAGCGCATCGAGCATGGAGGCGCGAGTCATCCGCGCGAGGAACGCGGCCAGCGCGGTGCCCAGCGTGAGAGCGGGCAGCACCAGGTGCCGCCACGACTCCGCGCCCGAGACGGGCAACCAGTCCAGCTTCAGCGCGAAGACGATGATGAGCACGGGGCCGAGCCAGAAGCGCGGCAGCGCCACTCCCGCTACCGAGGTGCCCATGGCGACCGCATCCACCGTCGTGCCGCGTCGTGCCGCGGCCGCCACGCCCAGCGGGAGGGCCAGTGCCAGCGCGATGAGCATGGACGCGACGGTGAGCACCAGCGTGTACGGCAGCGCCGTGCCAATGGCTGGCAGCACCTTGCGCTGGAAGGGCGGCAGCGACGTGCGCAGCTCCCCGGTGACGAGCTGCCGCGAGAAGACGCCGAGCTGCGAGTACCACGGCAGGTCCAGACCCACGGCGCGCCGCAGGGCCTCGCGGTCCACCTCGGTAGCCTGCTCTCCGAGCATGACGTCCACCGGGTCTCCCGGAACGAGATGCAGGAAGAGCGACACGAGGAGCAGCGCGCCCACCAGCGCCACCGCAGCGGACCCGATGCGCCGCCTCACGAAGTGGCCTCCCTCACGGGGACGGTGCCCACGTGTGCTGTCGCCTCGGAGTCGAGCCGCCGCCTCACGGTACGCCCTCGCGCGCGCCCGGTGCCAGCCGCGCGCGGGCCAGCGGAGTGAGCAGGCCATGCGCACTGGGCTCGAAGCCCTCCAGCCGCGTGGACACCACGGCCACGCTGTCCTCGTGCCACAGCGGAAGAATCGGCATCAGCGCATCCAGTCGCCGCTGCGCTTCCGCATACAGGGCCTTGCGCTCCTCACGCGGCGCGCGAGCCGCCTCCTCCAGAATCGAGTCCAGCGCCGCGTCGCGAAGGCCACCCCGGTTGAACCCACCCCAGTGGTTCTCCGCCGTGGGGATGTTCATCGAGTGGAACGCGCCCCGCAGCAGGTCCGGCTCCATGACGGACGCCCACTTGAGGGTGAACAGCTCGAACCGTCCCCTGCGCACGTCGTCGAAGAACGTGCCGAACTCCAGCGCCCGCACCTCCACCTGCACACCACCGCGAGCGAGCTGCTCCTTCAGCACCAGCCCCACCGCGCGGCGCAGCCGGTCCGTGCTCGTCTTCAAGGACAGCGTGAGTCGCGGCCTGCCGCCTGGCCCATCCGGGTCCGGATACCCGGCCTCATCGAGCAACCGCGCGGACTCCTCGGGCGAATACGGGCACCCGGCCGACGGTGCCCACGCCCAGTTCGCGCGAGGCAGCAGTCCCTGGGAAGGCCGCGCCAGCCCGTTCAGCTTGTGCTCCACCACCGGCCCCACATCCATCAGGTGGCACAGCGCTCGCCGCACCCGCACGTCCGCCAGCGGCCCCTCACGCAGGTTGAGGCCCACGTACGCGAAGCCCGTCCCCGGGCGCGACAGCACGCGCAGGTGGGGCTCGCGCCGCAGCACCGGCAGCACCGCGGGAGACACCACGTTGACCGCCAGGTCCGCGCGTCCCTTGAGCAACTCCAGCACCCGCGTCGTCTCGTCGCGCACCACGCGGAAGCGCAGCCGGGGCAGGGAGGGCGCTCCCGCGTACCAGCCCTCGAAGGGCACCAGCGTGAGGTGCTCCTCATCCGGATGCGACTCGAAGCGGAAGGGCCCCGCGCCCACCGGGTGCTCGCCCTGTGCCGCCACGCTGTCCGCGCCCGTCCGCTCCGAGGGGATGATTCCAGCGGACAGCTCCGCCAGCAGCGGCGCGTAGGGACGCTCCAGGTGGAAGCGCACGGTGCGCGCGTCCACCGCCTCCACCCACTTCAGCGCCGCGTACCGCTCCGCGCGGGGACTGCGGACCTTCGCGTCCCGCAGCCCGTCGAAGGTGGCCTTCACGTCCTCGGCCGTGAGCGCGGTGCCGTCATGGAAGGTGAGGCCCGGGCGGAGCGTGAACTCCATGAGGGTGGGGGACACCTCGCGGAAGGACTCGGCCAGCACCGGCACCGGCTGGCTCGCGTCGTCGAAGGCCAGGAGCCCCGGGGTGATGAGCGCCGCCAGCCGCTGACCGTTGGCCGTCAAAGCGAAGCGGTCGTCCAGGCTGTCCGGCGGCGACTCCAGCAGCACCGTGATGCCGTCCACGGGCGATTCCGCCCGGCACCCCACCGTCCCGAACAGGGCGAGCAGGCACGGCACGAAGCGACCGCGGAGGCCGCGCATGAGGGCCCGGGTGGGGAGAGGGGGCATCCTTCGGAACCTGTCCGTCACACGGTTACAGGTCGGATGTCAGGGGGAAAGGCCATTCTTCGCCCGTGCAGTCTCGGACTCTCAGAGTGAGGCAGTGAAAAGAAGTCCACATGCCAGGTACTCGCTTGCTGCCTGGTGGTAGAGCGAGCGCCCAACCGTGGACTCCCGCTGCCTCTCTCCCTTGCCGGGCTTTCACCCCCTTCCGCATAATGGCCAGCGACTTCCCCGGAGAGAGTGTGCAGGTCCATCGAGCCAGCCCCTACTTGGCCGCAGCAGCCATCATTTTCCTGACACTCCCGAGCGCCGCATGGTCGGCGCCTCCATCCGCGGAAAAGCGCGCGGACCGTGAGGCGTTGAAGCAGGCGTTGATGGAGGTGCTCCAGCGCTCGCCGTTGAAGGCGAGTCGCGTGGGCGTCCAGATGCAGAGCCTGGACGACGGCGCCATCGTGTTCAGCCACAACGCAGACGAACTGCTCAACCCGGCGTCCAACGTGAAGCTCGTCACGTCCGCGGCGGCGCTCGCGTCGCTCGGGCCCGAGTTCCGCTACGACACCGAGTTCCTCGTGGACCCGGAGCTGGGCGCGGACGGCAAGGTCAAGACGCTCTACGTGCGCGGCAAGGGCGATCCATCCATGACGTCCGAGCGCCTCTGGGGCGTCGTCGCCGAGCTGTGGCACGCCGGCGTGCGCGAGGTGGGCGAGATTGTCGTGGACGACTCCTGGTTCGACGCCGAGCGCACGCCGCCCGGCTATGACCAGGAGGACTCGGACCGCGCGTACATGGCGCCCACCGGCGCGCTGAGCCTCAACTGGAACGCGGCCGCCATCTACCTGCGCCCCGGCAACGCCCCCGGTGCCAAGGGCACGGTGGAGATGGAGCCGCCCAGCGACTACTTCGTCGTGGAGAACCAGCTCAGCACGGGCTCGGCGCGCGCGCGCCGCGTGTCCGTGACGTCCGACCCGTCCGGCCCGGTGCAGAAGATTGTCGTGCGCGGCCAGCTTCCCAGCGAGCGCGGTGGTGCCGTCAGCGTCTGGAAGAAGATCGACAACCCGCCCATGTACTACGGGCAGACGCTCAAGCAGATGTTGACCACCCGGGGCGTGAAGATGAAGGGCAAGGTCAAGGTCGGCCTGACGCCCTCCAAGGCGAAGATGCTGTACGTGTCCCAGTCGGACACGTTCGACGTCATCCTCAAGCGCCTCAACAAGCTCTCCAGCAACTTCGTCGCCGAGCAGCTCCTCAAGACGATGGGCGCGGAGGTCAAGGGCACGCCGGGTTCCTTCACCAAGGGCGTGGAGGTGGTGGAGCAGTTCCTCGAGCGCGAGGTGGGCATCTCCCGCGGCACCTACGTGATGAAGAACGGCAGCGGCCTCAACGACGCCAACCGTTTCTCCACCGCGCAGCTCAACCGGCTGCTTCGCTACATGTACGAGCGCTTCCCCTTCGCGCCCGAGTACATGTCCTCCGTGCCGATTGCCGGCAAGGACGGCACGCTGAAGTACCGCTTCGAGGGCAGCGACGCGGTGGGCAAGCTGCGCGCGAAGACGGGCACGCTGGAGAGCGTCTCCGCGCTCAGCGGCTACGTGACGAGCGCGGGCGGTGAGCGCTTCACCTTCTCCATCATCGCCAACGACTTCGCGGGCCGCGCCGGCCCCATCGTCGCCGGCCTGGACGCGCTGGGCGCGGCGGTGGCCGCCACCGGCTCCAGCCTGGGGCCGTCCAACGCGGTGGCCGCGCTGGCCGACAACGGCCGTCCGGCCGGAGCCATCAACGACGTGGCCGCCCGCATCAAGACGTACCTGGACCTGGGCAGGCAGCGAGACCAACGCAACATCGGCTTCCTGCGCACCGCGTGGCGCAGCGAAAGAGACCCGGCGGTGCGCGCGGTGCTGGCGGAGAGCCTCTACCAGTCCAACCCGCATGACTACCTGGGCGCGCGCACGCTGCTGGACAGCTACGCCGCCACCGGCGAGGTGTACGGCCGCTTGAGGGAGGTGGCCCGCGTCCTCTCCGTCGACGTGCCGGGCGTCAGCAGCATGGTGGAGCTGGCCGCCGGCGGTAACACCGAGGCGCTGGCCCGCGTGCTGGAGCTGGCGGGCGCCACCGGGGCGGACGTGCAGTCGCAGCAGGAGATGTCCGAGGCGCTGGGCGAGGTGGCCCGCACCGCCCCCGAGGAGCTGGTGGTGGCCCTGCGCGGCGCCAACGCTGGAGACCGCGAGGCCTCCACCACGCTGCTGGCCCGTGCGCTGGTGCAGGCCGGCCAGGCGGACCATCCCTTCTGGAAGTCCCTGCGCCGCACCCTGGGCGCCTCGGACCCGCAGCTCGCCGCCTTCGCCAAGGGGCTGGACTCCACCCTGTCGCAGAAGGTGGCCGAGGCCAAGGCCCCGCCGAAGGACGGCCTCACCCCCGTGAATGTGGTGGCCCCGGCCGGCAACGCCCCGCGCCCCGGCAACCCGCCCGAGTCGCGCACCGCCGAGACGCGTCCCGGCGGGTAGGCCCGCGTTCCTCTGGCTTCACGACCCCGGGTGTGTGCCTCCACACCCGGGGAGCAGGCAGGCTGACAAGCCCCCCGGAACATTTCTGGCGCCCGACCGGATGTCGGTGTGCACTGCTATAGGTGGAAGCCAACCTGCCAGGAGCTGTCCTGGCGGGAAGTGGCCGGCCCGTGGTGGGTCGGCTATCGACGAAAGGAACGCAGTCATGGCTGGAGGCGTGAACAAGGTCATTCTCATCGGCAACCTGGGGGCGGACCCCGAGGTTCGCTTCACCCCGGGCGGTCAGGCGGTGGCGAACTTCCGTATCGCCACCAGCGAGAGCTGGACGGACAAGAATGGCCAGAAGCAGGAGCGGACCGAGTGGCACCGCATCGTCGTCTGGGGAAAGCTCGCGGAGCTCTGCGGCGAGTACCTGAAGAAGGGGCGGCAGTGCTACGTCGAGGGCCGCCTGCAGACGCGCGAGTGGACCGACAAGGAGAACCGGAAGAACTACACCACGGAAGTCGTGGCCAACGCCGTGACGTTCCTCGGCGGTCGTGACGCCGGAGAGGGCATGAGCGCCGGCGGTGGTGGTGGCGGACGCCGCTCCTCCGGGGGTCCCCAGCGCGGCAACGGCATGGACACCGACTTCGGCCAGCCGCCCCCCATGGATGACAGCAACAACATGGGTGGTGGCCACGCCGGTGGTGACGACGACATCCCGTTCTGACCCGCGCGAGCCCCTGGAAATGAAACCGGCCGCTCCCCGAAACTGGGGGGCGGCCGGTTGTTTTTCGCGGCGCTGCGAGGGCCCGTGCTCCCGGGCCCGGCCTCACGTCACGGAATGAGGGAGGCGAGCTCGGGGCTGAAGGCGGCGCCCGCGGTGTAGAGCGCGTAGATGGCGCCCCAGCTCATCGCCGTCAGGAGCAGGAACAGGCCGATGGCGACCGGCTCGAAGCGGCGCATGGAGCGGTCGCTGGCGAAGATGCCCCAGGACATGGCGAAGCCCTGGAGGCCGTTGGCCAGGTGGTACGCGGTGCCCAGCGTGCCCAGCAGGTACACGAGGAGCGTGGGCAGGTGGTGGTGCATCTCCCGGGAGATGTCGGAGAACGGCTCCGCGTGCCCTTCCACCAGGCGCGGGTGCAGGAAGGCCAGCCAGATGTGGGCGCCGAGGAAGAAGAGCACGCCCACCGCGCTGATGCGCTGCACGATGTACTTGAGGTTGCCGTAGTTGTTGTAGCTCGCGTTGTTGGGCTTGAAGCTGAACAGCCGCGCCAGACCCCAGAAGGTGTGGATGAGCAGCGGCAGAATCACGATGACGAAGGTGAAGGCCTGTCCGAAGGGGTTGGAGTACGTCGTCACCGACGCCTCCCATGCCGCCGCGCCCTTGAAGGCGGAGAGGTTGTCCCAGATGTGGTTGATGACCCAGATGGACAGGGGCACCACTGCCAGGAACGAGCCCAGGCGGGACTTGAGGAGCGGTGTCTTCGTCGGAACGGCTGCGGCGGCTTGGCTGCTCATCGGGTCTCCAGCGACGGCGCGCGGGCGGGTACCGCGTCCAAGTCAATGTCAGGTGACAAGTCGGACGGCGGTTTATAACCGTTCCGGCCGGGGGGCTGGATTTCTTCCGCATCCCCGGATACCAGCCGCCCCACACGAAGGCATAAGGCTGACCTTATGCGTCACCCCGGGGCAGGCTGCTGCTCCCCCGACGGGCGGAGGGGCGCCCGCCTTCTGTCGTTGGCGGGCAATGCGGGCTCGGGCACGCTAGTCGCTTGCCTATGTCCGATGAGCTCGTCAGTGGATTGCTGAAGAATACGGACCTGCGCGTGGTGCTGGCCACCACCCCGGAGCTGTCCCGCCAGGCGCGCGCCACCCATGGCACCGCGCCCGCCGCCGCGGCCCTCCTGTCGCAGGCCCTCACCGCCGCCGCCCTCCTGGGCGCCCTCCAGAAACACGACTCGCGCATCAACCTCCAGGTGGAGTGTGACGGCCCCCTGCGCGGCCTCTTCGTGGATGGCGACGCCTCCGGGCTCGTGCGCGGCTACGTGAAGAACCCGCAGGTGGAGTACGTGGGCGGCGAGGGCCAGTACCACTGGCGTCCCGTGTTCGGAAACAAGGGCTTCTTGTCCGTGCTGCGCGATCAGGGTGGCGGCGAGTTCTACCGCTCCTCGGTGGACCTGGTGCACTTCGACCTGGCGGCCGACCTGGAGCGCTACCTCCACCAGTCCGACCAGCTCCCCTCGCACCTGCTGCTCGCCCAACTGCCCTCCGGTGGCGACGGCGCGGCGGAGTCGCTGGGCATCGTCGCGGGCCTGCTCGTCCAGCCGCTCCCCAGCGGGGACATGGACGCCTTCAAGGCGCTGGGCCTGCGCCTGCGCCGCGACTTCGTGCCCGTGCTCCAGGCGCATGCGGCGTCCGGCGCGTCGGCGGTGCTGCGCGCGCTGCTGCCCGAGTCGGACTTCGAGGTGATGTCGCGTTATCCACTGCGCTTTGGCTGTTCGTGCAGCAAGGACCGCGTGAAGCGCGCGCTCCTGGCCATGGGGCGCGAGGAGCTGACGGACCTGCTGGAGAAGGAAGGGCAGGCGGAGGCCACGTGCCAGTTCTGCACGACGCGCTATGTCATTCCAGGAGAGGAAATTCGGGCCATGTTGGAGGCCGGTGGGATTTGACTTGAGGGGGCCTCAACGGTACTTGCCGCCGCGCCATGAGCTACTTCACGCAACTGCTCGAGGGCGGCTACGAGGCCGTCCACCTTCTCAGTGATTCGCGGACGGGCCTGCGCGCCATCGTCGGCATGCACAACACGCGGCTGGGGCCGGGCCTGGGCGGCACGCGCGCGCTGTCGACCTACACGAGCGAGGAGGAAGCCGTCGCCGACGCGCTCCGGCTCGCGCGGGGCATGACGTACAAGGCGGCGCTGGCCGGGCTGCCGCACGGCGGTGGCAAGGCCGTCATCATGCTGCCCCGAGGCAACTTCGACCGGGCGAAGCTCTTCGAGTCCTTCGGCCGCGCGGTGGAGTCGCTCGGCGGCCGGTACATCACCACCGAGGACAGCGGCACCAGCACGGACGACATGGAGCACGTGCGCAAGCACACGAAGTACGTCGTGGGCCTGAAGGAGCGCAGCGGGGACCCGTCGCCGGTGACGGCGTACGGCGTGGCGCGCGCCATGGAGGCCACGGCGAAGCACCTCTTCGGCCGGCCGAGCCTCAAGGGGCTGCGCGTCACGGTGCTGGGCGTGGGCCACGTGGGCATGTACCTCGTGAAGGAGCTGCACGAGCGTGGCGCGAAGGTGTGGGTGAGCGACATCAACTCCGCGAGCGTGGAGCATGCCGTGAAGCAGTACGGGGCCACCTCGGTGAGCGCCGACGAGCTGCACCGCATGGAGGCGGACATCTACGCCCCCTGCGCGCTGGGCGGCGCCATCAACGACACCACCCTGCCGATGCTGCGTGTGAAGGCGGTGTGTGGCGCGGCCAACAATCAGCTCCTCACCACGCGCCACGGCGAGCAGCTGGCGAAGCGCGGCATCCTGTACGTGCCGGACTACGCGGCCAACGCGGGCGGCCTCATCAACGTGGCCCAGGAGTGGGCGGGGTATGACCGGGAGAAGGCCTACGCCCGCGCCGCGCTCATCTTCGAGACCATCGACACGGTGCTGGCCCGCGCGAAGGACTCCGGCCTTCGCCCCGAGCAGGTGGCCGACCGCATGGTGGAAGAGAAGCTGAGCGCCTGAAGGCGGGCCGCGAGTCGCCTCTTCGGCTTCTGACGCCGAAGAGGCGGCCGGATGTGGCCAGGGCGTGTGGCTCGGGGTATGACGGGGCCCGCACGCACCCCAGCCGGAGTCAACGCCGTGGCCACCAAGCGGGCAGCGCCCGGGCCCAGGGCCCAGGGCAAGCGCAAGCCCACCGCGAAGTCCTCTCCGAAGAAGTCCTCCACCCAGCCCACCCCCGCGTCGAAGGCGGACCGGAGGCAGGCGGAGAAGCTCGTCTCCATTCCCGCGGACATGGTGTTGGCGCCGCAGGTGGAGGCCCCCCGCCAGCCCACGGGCAAGGACCAGTCGCGCAAGAAGTCCAAGGGCGTGCGCGAGCTGACCTGGGCGGAGTTCGACCGTGCCGTGCAGGGACTGGCCGGCGCCATCCGCGAGTCCTTCGCACCGCAGGCGGTGGTGGGCGTGGCCCACGGCGGCGTCTTCGTGGGCGGGGCGCTGTCGTCGGCGCTCGGCTGCGAGTTCTTCCCGGTGCGCATCAGCCGCCGCAGCCGCGACAGGGGCGAGGGTGCCCGGGCCCGGGGCAAGCCGAAGGTCGCCGGGGAGATGCCGCGCGAGCTGAAGGGGCGCCGCGTGCTGATTGTGGACGACGTGGCCTCCAGTGGCGACACGCTGGAGCTGGCGTCGCAACTGGCGCGCGAGGTGGGCGCGAAGCAGGTGGAGACGGCGTGCCTGGTGGCGCGGCCTGAGGGCTTCGCGCCGGACTACTGCGCGCTGGCCACCGCCTCGCTGGTGGTCTTCCCGTGGGACTACGAGCCGGCCACCGGCGACGCGCGCTTCGACGAGGACCCGGACAAGGCGGGGGCGTGAACCCCGGCGCGGTGGGGCGATGATTGTCGGGACGGCGGGGCACATCGACCACGGCAAGACGTCCCTGGTGAAGGCGCTCACCGGCATCGACACCGACCGGCTCAAGGAAGAGAAGCGGCGTGGAATCACGCTGGAGCTGGGCTTCGCGCACCTGACGCTGGACGACGGCACGGTGGCCGGCGTGGTGGACGTGCCCGGCCACGAGCGCTTCGTGAAGGCCATGGCCGCGGGCGCTGGCGGCGTGGACCTGGCGGTGCTGGTGGTGGCCGCGGACGAGGGCGTCATGCCCCAGACGCGCGAGCACCTGGACATCTGCCGGCTGCTGGGCGTGAGGGCCGGCGTCATCGCCCTCACCAAGTCGGACTTGCTGGCGGAGCTGGGCCCGGAGTGGCGCGCGCTGGTGGAGGCGGACCTGGTCGCGCTCACCGCCGGCACCTTCCTGGAGGGCGCGCCCGTGGTGCCCTGCTCGTCGAAGACGGGCGAGGGGTTGGATGCGCTGAAGGCCGCGCTCACCCGCGCCGCCCGCGCGCTGCCGAAGCGCCCGTCGGAGGGGCCCGCCTTCCTGCCGGTGGACCGGGTCTTCACCATCAAGGGCTTCGGCACGGTGGTGACGGGCACGCTGCTGTCGGGCGCGGTGGCGGTGGAGGACGCGGTGGCGCTGCTGCCCGGGCTGCCCGGCCCCTTCCGCGTGCGCGGCGTGCAGGTGCACGGGCAGGCGGTGCCCAGGGTGGAGGCGGGCCAGCGCGCGGCGGTGAATGTCACCGGCGTGGAGCCGGAGGCGCTGCACCGGGGCATGGTGCTGGTGCGCTCGGGGGAGCTGCCGGAGACGCGGATGCTGGACGTGGAGCTGGCGCTGCTGCCCGCGGCGGAAGCGGCGCTGCCACGCCGCCGGAAGCTGCTGCTGCACCTGGGCACCGCGCAGGTGGAGGCCACGGTGGCGCTGCTGGACGTGGAGCGGCTGGAGCCCGGCGAGACGGCGCTCGCGCAGCTGCGCCTGGACGGGCCCGTAGGCGCGCTGGTGGGACAGCGCTTCATCCTGCGCGGCTCGCGCGCGCTGCCCGGCCGCGGGGCCACGGTGGCGGGCGGCCGCATCCTGTCGATTACGCCGCCCCGGCGCCGCAAGGGGGGCTCGGCAGTGGTGGCGCCGCTCTTGGAGGCGGACCCGTCGGAGCAGGTGGCGTGGCTCTTGCGCCAGGCCGGCTACCGGGGGCTGACGCAGCCGGAGCTGTTCGGCCGCTCCGGGCTGGGGCCGAAGGCGCTGACGCGCGCGCTGGAGCTGCTGGGCGCGCGGGGCGGGGCGCTGCTGGTGGACCGCGAGCGGCGGCTGTACCTCTCCGGCGAGGTGTTCGAGGGACTGCAGGGGCGGGCGCTGGCCCTGCTGGCTGCCTTCCATGAGCGCGAGCCCCTGCGTGAAGGCCTGCCGCGCGAGGAGCTGCGCCAGCGCCTGTCCGCCGAGCTGGACTCGCGCACCTTCCAGCGGGTGACGCAGGCGCTGGTGGACGCGGGGAAGGTGGAGCTGGACAAGGAGGTGGTGCGCCTCAAGGGGCGGGGTCGCACGCTGTCGCTGGGGGACGAGGCGGCCCGGACGAAGCTGGCCGCGGAGCTGTCCGCGGCGGGGCTGGCGCCTCCCACGCTCAATGAGCTGGCGCAGAAGCTCCAGCTGCCAATGCCCCGGCTCCAGGAGTTGTTGAAGGTGATGGTGGCGGGGGGCATGGCGGTGCGCGTCAGCGACGAGCTGTGCTTCGACGCGGGGGCGCTCGCGGGCCTGCGGGAGCGCCTGGTTGCCCACCTTCGCGAGAAGAAGGACATTACCACCCAGGCCTTCAAGGAAATGGTCGGCCAGAGCCGCAAGTTCGTCATCCCGCTGTCGGAGTACTTCGACCGGGAGAAGGTGACACTCAGGGTGGGCGAGAAGCGGGTGCTGCGTCGCGGATGAGCACGAAGCGTTACAGCGAGGCCGACCTGCGCGCCCTCATCGAGCCCTTCGGCAACCCCATGGTGGCGGTCGTCGACGGGCGCGTGTCCGCCGTCAATGCGGCCTACCTGGCGATGTTGGGGCTTCCTCGCGAGCAGGTGGAGGGCCGCTCCGTCATGGACTTCGTCCAGCCGGAGGAGCGCAGCCGCCTGTCCGAGCGCTACCGCCTGCTGGAGTCCGGCGACGCGCCGATGGTCCCGCAGACGCAGGTCTACCAGGTGCCCTGCGCGGGCGGCATCACCCGCGAGGTGGCCCTCTTCTCGACGCGCGTGCAGCTGGAGGGCGGCGGCAGCGCGCTGCTGCTCAACTGCCTGCTCATGCAGGACCGGCAGCCGGAGATGACCGTCGCCGAGTGCCTGGTGGACACGTCCGCGAGCCTGGTGTCCGCGCACTCCGAGGACGCGGTGCGCCGCGTGGCGCTGAAGGGACTCCAGGACGCGGGCTTCCGCGTCCGCCTGCTGCGCTGGGACGGTGAGCGGCTGCTGGCGCGCGACGGCGAGCCCCTGCCGGAGGACGTGCGCCTGGGCCTGGAGTCGCTGTCCGACGGGCGCCCCGTGTTCGGCGGCGCGGACCGCGCCTCGCCCACGCACGTCTACATTCCGGTGGGCGGCCCGCAGGACGAGGTGCTGTGGGTGCAGGGGTCGTGGGTGGCACCCCGCCATGGCTCGGTGCTGACGCTCTTCGCGAAGGTGGTGGGCGCCGCGCTGACGGACGCGCGCGTGCAGGCGGACGGCGCGCGCAGCCGCTGGGAGATGGAGGCCGTGGCCCAGGTGGCGCGCTTCGTCGCGCAGCCCGTCCCGCCCTCGCTGGAGGACTTCCTGGCGCGCGTCGCGGACCTGCTGCAGGGGAGCGCCGCGGCACTGCACCTGACGCCCCCGCAGGGCGGCGCGCTGGCGCTGGCCACCCACGTGGGGCTGGCGGACCTGGTGCGCGACGGCGAGCACGCGGCGCGGCTCACCGGCCTGCTGGCGGTAGCGGCGGCGGGGGAGGGTGGCCTGTCCACGCAGGCCCAGGGCGCGGCGCTGGGCGATTTGTCCGGCGGGCGGCTGGGGTGTGGCGCGGTGGCACGCCTCACCCGGGGCGGCGAGGTGTGCGGCACCCTCCAGGTGCTGCGTGCGGCCGGCCACGCCTTCGACACGCGGGACGTGCGGCTCCTGGGGACGCTGGCGGAGCTGCTGGTGACGCTGCTGGAGCAGCGGCGGCTGCGCGCGGAGTCCTCGCGCCAGCTCGCGGAGACGCGCCTGCTCCTGGACCTGGCACGCACCACGTCGGGCGTGCTGGAGACCTCCAGCATCCTCGACGTGGCGTCCGACTTCCTCGTCCACCTGCTGGACGTGTCCAACTGCTACATCATGCTCTACGACGAGGGGGCGAAGCTGCTGCGCGGCGCCGCCGCCTCCACGGCCCACCGCGACTTCTTCCGCACGGTGGTGCTGCCGCTGCACGGGGACAGTCTGGCCACGCGGGTGGCCCGTGAGCGCCGGCCCATCGCCGTCGAGGACGTGGCCGCCTCGGGCAGCGGCTTCGACTCGCACCTGGCCCAGCGCTTCGGGGAGAAGGCGCTGCTCGCCCTGCCGCTCACCTCGCGCGAGGAGCTCATCGGCGTGGTGGTGGTGGACGACACGCGCCGGCCGCGCGCCTTCGGGCCGGAGTTGATCGAGCTGGCCGAGGCCACCTGCGGCCAATTGGCGCTCTCCATCGCCAACGCGCGCCTGTACGAGTCCCTGTGGGCCAGCTACGCGGAGCTGGCCGCCACCCGCGCGGAGATGGTGAAGCGCGAGCGGCTGGCCGCGCTGGGCGAGCTGTCCGCGATTGTCGCCCACGAGGTGCGCAATCCCCTGGGGGTCATCTTCAACGCGGTGGCCTCGCTGCGCCGCTTGCTGGACCCGGGCGGCGACGCGGCCATGCTGCTGGACATCCTGGGCGAGGAGAGTGACCGGCTCAACCGCATCGTCGGTGACTTGCTGGACTACACGCGCCCGAGAGACCCGGTGCTCCAGCACGAGGATCTGGGCCGCGTGCTACAGGACTCGCTGGAGGCCGCGCGGGTGCAGGGTGGGGGCGCGGACCGGCCCGTCCACATCCAATCGGACGTGGAGCCGGGGCTGCCGCCGGTGCCCATGGACCGGCGGCTCATCCGCCAGGCGCTCGTCAACGTGGCCGTCAACGCGATTCAGTCCATGCCGCAGGGAGGTATGGTGCAGGTGCGCGCCCGCCGCGAGGCCTACGCGGGCAAGGACCAGTTGCGCATCGACGTGGCGGACCAGGGGCCGGGCATTCCCGCGGAGCTGCTCCACCGCGTCTTCGAGCCCTTCTTCACCACCAAGGCCCAGGGCACCGGACTGGGGCTGGCCGTCGTCAAGCGCATCCTCGAGGAGCATCGGGGAGAAATCGCCGTGGAGAGCACGCCCGGCCGCGGTACCACCTTCACCTTCCGGCTGCCCCTGTCGCAGCCCCCGTCCTTCCCATGACCGACGCGAACACCCCGCCCTCTCGTGGACGCATCCTCGTCGTGGATGACCAGCGCAACCTGCGCGCCACCACTGCAATGCTGCTGCGGGCGGAGCACTACATCGCCTTCGAGGCCGCCACCGGCGAGGAGGCCCTGGCCCAGCTGGCCGGCGGCAGCATCGACCTGCTGCTGACGGACTTGAAGATGGAGCCCATGGATGGGCTCACGCTGCTCCGGCGCGCGCTGGAGGTGGCCCCTCGCCTCCAGGTCATCATGATGACGGCCTTCGGCTCCATCGAGAGCGCGGTGGAGGCCATGCGCCTGGGCGCCTACGACTACGTCACCAAGCCCTTCAAGGAGAGCGAGCTGCGCTACCGCGTGGAGCGCGCCCTGGAGCGTGCCCGCCTGCTGCGCGACGTGGACAACCTCGCCACCGACTTCAACCAGCGCCACGGCCTGTCCGCGCTGGTGGGCCGCAGCCCCGCCATGAGGGACCTCACCTCGCGGCTGATGCGCGTGGCCCAGAGCGACGCCACCGTCCTCATCCAGGGCGAGAGTGGCACCGGCAAGGAGCTGGTGGCCCGCGCGCTCCACGCGCACAGCCGCCGCAAGGTGCGCTCGTTCGTCCCCGTCAACTGCGCCGCCATCAGCGAGTCCCTGCTGGAGAGCGAGCTGTTCGGCCACGCCAAGGGCGCCTTCACCGGCGCGGTGAAGGCCCGCCGCGGCCTCTTCGAGGAGGCGGACGGCGGCACGCTCTTCATCGACGAGGTGACGGAGACCAGCCCCACCTTCCAGTCCAAGCTGTTGCGCGCCCTGCAGGAGGGCGAGGTGCGCCGGGTGGGCGAGTCCACCGCGCTGCGCGTGGACGTGCGCACCGTGGCCGCCACCAACCGCGATATTGAACTGGAGGTGCGCGAGAAGCGCTTCCGTCAGGACCTCTACTACCGCCTCAACGTGGTGGCCCTGCGCGTGCCGCCCCTGCGCGAGCGCCTGGAGGACGTGCCCGCCCTGGCCGAACACTTCCTGGAGCGCGCCAACGCCCGCAGCCCCAAGCCCAAGCGCCTGTCCGCCTCCGCGGTGTCGCACCTGATGGGCTACAACTTCCCCGGCAACGTGCGCGAGCTGGAGAACCTGGTGGAGCAGGCCGCCGCCCTCTCGGAGGGTGACGAGCTGCTGCCCGAGGACTTCCCCCTGCGCCAGGGCCGCCTCACGCCGTCCCATGGCACCCCCAGCGTGGCCTTCCTGGACGGGCAGGGCAGCCGCCCCGCTGGCACCGGGCCCACCCTGGCCCAGGTCGTCGAGGAGGCCGAGCGCCACGCGATTACCCAGGCCCTGGAGCGGCACGGCGTGGACCTCGCCCGCGTCGCGGATGAGCTGGGCGTCTCTTCCACCACCCTCTGGAGGAAGATGAAGCGCCTCAACCTCCGCCCGCCCACAGATCTGGCCCGCGAATAGCGACGGGGTGGGGCCTGGGCATACCGGTGTAACTTTTCCGCACTCATGGATTCAGATCCGAAATGGGCGGGGTTCATCGGTGAAAAGGCCAAAGGGTTGAATTTGCTTGGTATTTTCACATCTGCAACTCCATTTCAGGGCTGAAATGCAAAGGGCCGGTGCCAGCAACGTCAGGTGATGGGCTAAGCCCTTGAGAAAATTGGACTTTGCTCCCAAAAGGGCGCTGGCACGAGGGCTGCTAAAGGAATGCGCGGGACACATCGAAGCGAGGCTGAAGGCGGTTCCCCCCCACCCCTTCAGCACTTCCGGTGAGTCACCTTGAGAAGACCCGCGGCCTGGTACCCTTCTGGGGTGCCGGGCCGCCTTCTTTTCTACGTCCAAAAAGTTTTCGGGTTTCCGTCGTTGCCCTTCCAATGCGCTTGGAGAGGTGACTGATGGCAGTGCAAGTGGGACAAGAGGCGCCACCGTGGGTGCTGAGGCCCGCGCGGCCCGAGGACCATGCGCTCTTCACCCGGCTGTTCCGGGAGCTGGGGGTGGATGACCCGCCACCTCCACCGCCGCTGTGGGCGGCCGAGTTCGCGCCGCTCACCGTCTTCGCGGAAGGCCCGGGTGGGGTGGTGGCCTACGGGGTGACGGAGGCGCTGGGCGAGGTGGGCTACGTGGGGCAGTTGGTGGTGGACGCGTCCGCCCGCGGACAGGGGCTGGGACGGTGGATGATGGCGCGGCTGGCGGAGCGCCTCCGGGCGCAGGGCTGTCAGCGGTGGGCGCTGTACGTGAAGCGGGACAACACGCCCGCGCTGCGCCTCTACGCCTCGGTGGGACTGCTGCCCGCGCGCCAGGCGGCCAACCTCAAGCTGACGCGGGCCCACGTGGCGGGGCTGCCCGCCGCGCCGCCGGGCCTGCGGGTGGTGCCGGTGGCGCCGGCGGAGCAGGACGCGCTGACGGCCGCCTTCGGGCTGATGCCGGGCAAGCTGGCGCGCTTCGCCACGAAGGCGTCGCACCGGTTGCTGCGGCTGGAGGAACCGGGCCGGGGCGCGGAAGGCCCGCCGGGGCTGATGGACGTGCGCGCCTCGTCGCAGCTCCTTTTCCCCTTCTTCGCGGCATCGCCCGGCCATGCGCGGGCGCTGCTGGAGGACGCCTTCGCCCGGTGCGGGGACGCGGTGGAGTCGCTCAACGTGGTGGTGACGGACGACGCGCCGCTGGACGCGCTCCTGCGCGCGGCGGGCGCGGAGGTGCGCAACGAGACGCTGGAGCTGCGCGGCCCGCTGCCCTGAAACGACGACGCCCGCCCGGGCACGAGGCCGGGGCGGGCGTTGGACGGGCAGGGCACAGGCCCTGCGCGAGGCTACTGGCCGAAGATGGTGCTGGCCTGCACGAGCCAGCCCATGACGGGGCCGGGGATGATGCCCAGCACCACCACCGCCGCGGTGGACAGCACCAGCGCCAGCTCGGTGGACCAGCTGCGCTCGAGGGTCTGCGCGCCCTCGGGCACCGGCCGCATGAACATGTAGACCACCACGCGCAGGTAGTAATAGACGCCCGCGGCGCTGGAGAGCACGCCGACGATGGTGAGGCCGATGAGGCCCGCGTCCACCGCCGCCTGGAAGATGAGCAGCTTGCTCATGAAGCCGATGGTGGGGGGAATGCCGCCCAGCGACAGCATGAAGGCCGCCATGGCGAAGGCCCAGCCCGGCCGGCGCTGCGCCAGCCCGCTGAAGCGCTCCAAATCCCACGCGGTGCCCTTCTCCTCGTCCTCGCGGCGCTCCAGCGCGGACACCATGGCGAAGGCGCCCACCGCGCTGAAGGTGTAGGCCAGCAGGTAGTAGAGGATGCCGCGCAGCGCCTCGGAGCGGGCCACGTCCAGCGCGGTGCCGCCCGTCAGCGCGGAGGCGCCCAGCAGGCGGAAGCTCTCACCCGGCGCGGTGACGAAGAGGGCCGCCACGCCCACCAGGAGGTAGCCGGCGTGGGCGATGGACGAGTACGCCAGCATGCGCTTCACGTTGCGCTGCGGAATGGCCAGCAGGTTGCCCGCCACCATGGTGAGGAAGGCCAGGGTGGAGAACATGGCCAGCAGCATCTGCGGGTCGATGCCCTTGCCCACGGTGATGAACACGCGAACCATGGAGGCGAAGGCCGCCGCCTTCACGCCCGCGCTCATCAGCGCGGTGACGGGAGTGGGGGCGCCCTCGTAGACGTCCGGCGTCCACATGTGGAAGGGCACCGCGGCCACCTTGAAGGCGAAGCCCGCGCCCACCAGCACCACACCCGTGTACACCAGTGCCGGCTGGCTCCGCAGCGCCGCGCCCAGCGGGCCCACCATGGCCGTCAATTGCGTGGTGCCGGTGGCGCCGTACAGGAGCGCCGCGCCGTACAGCAGCACCGCGGAGGAGAAGGCGCCGAGGATGAAGTACTTGAAGCCCGCCTCGCTCGGCCGCGTGCCGCGGCGCAGGTACGCCGCCAGCGCGTAGGTGGCGATGGAGAGCACCTCCACGTTGACGAAGACGGTGATGAGCTCGTTGGACATGGCCAGCAGGCTCATGCCCGCGGACGCGAAGAGCATCAGCGCGTAGAACTCACCGCGCTCCGCGCCGCGCTTGCGCAGGAAGCTCACCGCGCTGAGCGCCGCCAGCGCCAGGCCCACGCACACCACGAGGGTGAGGAAGCTGGAGAACGGGTCCAGCACGCCGAAGCCGAGCATCACCTCGCGCGGCGGCTCGAACATCACCGCCACCGCCACCGCGCCGGCCGCCACCGCCGTCGCCACCGTCAGCACGGCCTGGTAGGCGCGCGACGAGGTCGCGGAGAGGAAGACCTCGGACAACAGCAGGATGGACGCGCCCACCACCATGATGATGGCGGGCAGCAGCGGGAGGAAGTCTGCCAGGACGAGATTGGGCAGGTTCATGGTGGAAGCTCTTTCGGCCTACTGCCGCTGCGAGGGGACGGCGGCCAGCGGAACGGGCGCGGACGGCGCGGCGGCGGTGACGCTCGAAGGCAGCGACATCACCTCCACGCGCACCTGGTCGTCCTGCACCGGGGCCCCGGGAGTGCCCACGCGGGCGCGGGCGAGGAAGCGGTCCGTGGACGGGGCGAGCCGGTCCAGGAAGGGCTGCGGCATCAGGCCCATCACCCCGACGAGGATGATGAAGGGCAGCACGGTGAGTCCCTCGCGCAGGTTCATGTCGCGCAGGTGCTGGTTCTCCCGGTGGGTGAGCCCGCCGAAGAACACCTTCTGCACCATCCACAGCATGTACGCCGCGCCCAGGATGACGCCCAGCGTGGCGAAGGCGCCGAACACCAACGTCAGGTGCGGGTTGCCGGCGGCCACGCCCAAATCACTCTTGAAGGTGCCCAGCAGCACCAGGAACTCGCCGATGAAGCCGTTGGTGCCCGGCACCGCCACCGACGAGAAGGTGATGATGAGGAAGGACGCGGTGAACACCGGCATCACCTTCGCGATGCCGCCGAAGTCCGCCATGAGCCGCGAGTGGCGACGCTCGTAGAGGAAGCCGAAGAGGAGGAACAGCGCGCCCGTGGACACGCCGTGGTTGAGCATCTGGTACGCGCTGCCGGTGGCGCCCTCGGCCGTCACGGCGAGGATGCCCAGCATGCAGTAGCCCAGGTGGCTCACGGACGAGTACGCAATCAGCTTCTTGATGTCCCGCTGCGCCAGGCACATCAGCGCGCCGTAGACGATGCCGATGACGGACAGCACCGCCAGGAACGGCCGGGCGTTCTGCGCGGCCGCGGGGAAGAAGGGAATCGCGAAGCGCCAGAAGCCGAAGGTGCCCATCTTCAGCATGACGCCGGCCAGAATCATGGAGCCGGCCACCGGCGCCTGCACGTGCGCGTCCGGCAACCACGTGTGCACCGGCCACATCGGCACCTTGATGGCGAACGCCAGCGCGAAGGCGGCGAACAGCCACGGGCCCCAGGTGTGCAGCGTCCTGGCAAGGCCACTCAGCGAGTCACACGCGCCCGCCGGCCCACCCATGCACGCCGTCACCTGTCGGTTGGCGTCCAGCAGGCCGTTGTAGATGGCGGCGTAGTCGAACGAGCGGCCGCCCACGGGAGTGCTGATGAAGTACACGGCGATGATGGCCACCAGCATCAGCAGCGAGCCGGCCAGCGTGTAGAGGAAGAACTTCACCGCCGCCATCTGCCGGTCCTCGGCGCCCCACACACCCACCATCAGGTACATGGGGATGAGCATGGCCTCGAAGAAGACGTAGAAGAGCAGCACGTCCAGCGACACCAGCGCGCCCAGCATCGTCGTCTGGAGCACCAGCAGCGCCAGGTGGAACTCCTTGATGCGGTGGCTGATGTACGTGGTGGAGGCCAGCACCACCAGGGGGCCCAGGAACACGGTGAGCAGCAGCAGGCTCACCGCCAGGCCGTCCACGCCGATGTGGTAGCTGGTGCCGAACATCTCGAACCAGGGCACCCGGTACTCGAGCTGGAACTCCGGCCCGCCCGGCACGTAGCGCAGGTAGGCCCAGACCCCGAAGACGGCGTCCACCAACATGGCGATGAAGGTGACGGTGCGAATCTGCCCGGGCTCGCTGCCGGGCAGCACCAGCACCAGCGCCGCGAAGAGGAGCGGCAGGAAGACGACGAGGTTGAGCAGGTGGGTGTCGAAGAAGCTCATTGCATCACCTGGATGAGGGCGTAGGCCACGCCGCCCAGCAGGGCGATGGCCATCACTGCGGCGTAGGCCTGGGCGTCGCCCGTCTGCACGTAGCGCAGCGCGCTGCCCACGCGGGCCGTCACCCACGCCGTGCCGCGCACCGCGACGGTGTCGATGAGGAGCGCGTCCACCACGCGGAAGAGGATGAAGCTCATGAACTTCACGGGCCGGATGACGATGAGCTCGTACAGCTCATCCACGTAGAACTTGTTCTGCGCCGTGCGGCGCACCGCCCGGGCGAAGGCCGGGGCCGGCTGGCCCGCCCGCGCCGGGAAGAAGCGCAGGTACAGGAAGGCCGCCGCCCCGCCGCCCGACAGCGCCACGAGCCAGGCGAAGACGTAGTCGGCCAGGTGCGGGACGCTGGTGTCCAGCTCCACCGTCTTCGCCCCGTTGACGATGCGGTTCATGCCGCCGAACACCGGGCTGAGGAAGTTCTCGAACACCGCCTGCGGCTGGCCGGAGGACGAGCGCATCAGCGGGAAGGCGTACACCGCGGCCACCACGCTGAGCACCGCCAGCACCACCAGCGGCAGCGTCATCTGCCAGGCGCTCTCGTGCGCGTGCGCCACCCGGGCCTCCTTCGAGCGGGGACCCTCGAAGGTGAGCAGGTACAGGCGCGTCATGTAGAAGGCCGTGCTCGCGGCGATGACCAGGCCCAGGTAGTAGACGGCGCTGGAGACCCAGTGCAGGCCCTCCAGATGGTTGTGGTGCACGCCGTGGAGGATGGCGTCCTTCGAGAAGAAGCCGGACAGCGGGAAGATGCCCGTAATCGCCAGCGTGGCCACCAGGAAGGTGCCCCACGTCCACTTCATCTCGTGGCGCAGGCCGCCCAGCTTCTTGATGTCCGTCTCGTCGCCGTTGCCGTGCATCACGCTGCCGGCACCGAGGAAGAGGCAGGCCTTGAAGAACGCGTGCGTCACCAGGTGCAGCACCGCCGCCCAGAAGATGCCCATGCCCACGCCCATGAACATGATGCCCAGCTGGGACACGGTGGAGTAGGCGAGCACCTTCTTGATGTCGTCCTGCGCGAAGGCGATGAGCGCCGCCAGCAGCGAGGTGAGCGCGCCGATGATGGCCACCGTGGCCATCGCGGTGGGGCTCAGCACCAGCAGCGCGGACATGCGGCTGAAGAGGTAGACACCCGCGGTCACCATCGTCGCCGCGTGGATGAGGGCGGAGACCGGCGTCGGGCCGGCCATGGCGTCCGGCAGCCAGACGTAGAGCGGAAGCTGCGCGCTCTTGCCCGCCGCGCCCAGCAGGAACAGCAGCATCGCGGCCGTCATCACCCCGCCGAAGGTGTAGCCCTCCAGCGGGCCCGCCTCGATGGGGGTGGACAGGTCCACCGTGTCGCTGCTGGTGTCCACCAGGCCCTCGGCCATCTTCTCCAGGCCCTTGAAGGTGAGCGGACCCTTCTCCTGCAGCGCGGCCTGGTAGCGCTGGCTGTTGCTGCCGGCGTTGGCGTAGTCGCCGGCGTTCGCCTGGCGCGTGAAGGCGGAGACCAGCAGCACCATCAGGAACGTGGCGATGAGGAAGGCGAAGTCGCCGATGCGGTTGGTGACGAAGGCCTTGCGCCCCGCCCACGCCTTGGCCGGGTCCGTGTACCAGAAGCCGATGAGCAGGTAGCTGGCCATGCCCACGCCCTCCCAGCCCACGAAGAGCAGGACGAGGTTGTCGGCCAGCACCAGCGTCAGCATCGCCGCGACGAAGAGGTTGAGGTACGCGAAGTACCGCCAGTACCCGTCGTCGTGCTCCATGTAGCTGGTGGAGTACAGGTGGATGAGGAAGCCCACGCCGGTGATGACCAGCAGGAGGATTCCGGACAGGTGGTCCACCGCCAACCCGAAGTTCACCCGGAAGTCGCCCACGGCGAACCACGTGCCGTAGTCATACGTCAGCGCGTAGCGGACGAAGTCGGCCTCGATGCCGAACGGGTTCCGGTAGAAGGCGAGCAGTCGCCGCGCGCCGTCCCCCGTGCCGGGGGCGGTGTGGCTGGTGGCCCAGAAGGCCAGCACGCTCAGCACGAAGGCGCCGGCCACCGCCGAGCAGGCGATGAGGTGCACGTTGGCGCGGCCCAGCATCTTGCCGAACACGCCACAGATGAACGCGCCCAAGAGCGGCAGCGCGATGATGAGCCCCAGAGAGGGCGCCAGCAGTTCCGGAGCGACGGGCGCCACCTGGAAGAATTCGGCAAGGTTCATGGGAAGAAGGCTCCTGGCGGGGCGGGCGTCAGTGCTTCATCGTCCGGATGTCTTCCACCAGGACGCTGCCACGGCTGCGGAAGACGGCGATGACGATGGCCAGGCCGATGGCCGCCTCCGCCGCCGCGACGGCGATGACGAAGAAGGCGGACACGTGGCCGATGCTGTCACCGCGCATGCGCGCGAAGGCGAGGAACGTCAGGTTCGCCGCGTTGAGCATCAACTCCACGCACATGAAGACGACCAGTGCGTTGCGGCGCACCAGCACGCCGAACATGCCCATGCAGAACAGCGCGGCGGCAAGCAGGAGGTAGTAGGTGATGGGGACCATGGGCCGATTCGGGGCCTCGCGAGCGGCAACCGTGCGCCGCCATGTAGCACAGAAAGTTGTCCGGAAACGGCGATCAGATTCGCGACTTGGCCACGACCACCGCGCCCACCATGGCCACCAGCAAGAGCAGGCTCACTGCTTCGAAGGGGAACAGCCACTGGGTGAAGATGACCTCGCCCATCGTCGCCATGGTGCCGAAGGAGGCCTGCGCCTCCGGGCCCATGGCGCTGGAGCCCTCGGGCAGCTTGAGCAGGGTGATGGCCAGTACCGCCAGGAGGCCCACCGTCGCCGCGCCGCCCGCCAGGCGCGCCAGCGTGGGCCGGCCGCGCGTGGGCGACTCACCCAGGTTGAGCAGCATGATGACGAAGAGGAACAGCACCATGATGGCGCCCGCGTACACGAGCACCTGCATCACCGCCACGGTGTGCGCCCACAAGAGCACGTAGAGGCCGGCCAGGAAGAAGAACGTGGACACCAGCGCCATGGCGGAGTTGATGGGGCTCCGGGCGAAGATGACCATGCCGGCCGACAGCAGCGTCAGGAGCGCGAACGCCCCGAAGAGGATGAGCTCGATGTTCAAGACCAGTCTCCGAACGAACCCCAGGGCTTGTCGCCGAACGGGCAGCGGTGCTCACGGATGTGGGCCTCGAACTCGTCCCGGTACCGCATGAGGAACGAGTGCGTGGGCAGCGCGGCCGCGTCGCCGAGCGCGCAGATGGTGTTGCCCAGGCCGATGGGCGGGTAGGGGGCAATCGAGGACGCGACATTGGACAACATGTCGATGTCGCCCGGCTCGCCACGGCCCTCTTCAATCTTGCGCAACAGGCGCGTCTGCCAGGGCGTGCCCTCGCGGCACGGCGTGCACTGGCCGCAGGACTCTTCCGCGTAGAAGCGGGCCACGCGCCACAGGCTGCGCACCATGCAGGTGGCGTCGTCCATGACGATGACGCCGCCGGAGCCCGCCATGGTCTGCTTCACCTTGAGGGCCTCGAACTCCATGGCCACGTCCAGCTCGTCCGCGCCCAGCACCGGCGCCGAGGAGCCGCCCGGAATCACCGCCTTCACCTTGCGACCCGCCGGCATGCCCCGGCCGTACTTGTCGTCGTAGATGAGCTCGGAGAGCGTGGTGAACATGGACACCTCGTACACGCCCGGCCGGTTCACCGAACCGGAGAGGCAGACGAGGCGCGTGCCGCCGGACTTGTCGGTGCCCAGCTTCGCGTAGGCGTCCGCGCCCTTCTGGAACACGGCGGGCACGCTGGCGAGCGTCTCCACGTTGTTCACCACCGTGGGGCAGCCGAACAGGCCCACCACCGCGGGGAACGGAGGCTTCAGCCGGGGCCAGCCCTTCTTGCCCTCCAGGCTCTCCAGCAGCGCCGTCTCCTCGCCGCAGATGTACGCGCCCGCGCCGCGCACCAGGTAGCAGTTGAGCTCGAAGTCCTTGCCCAGGAGCGTCTTGCCGAAGATGCCCGCCTTGTAGGCCTCGTCGATGGCGGCCTGCGTGCGCTGCGCCTCGTGCTTGAACTCGCCGCGCAGGTACACGTAGCAGGTGTGCACGCCCAGCGCGTAGGACGCGATGGCGATGCCCTCCAGCATCATGTGCGGGTCGTCGCTGAGGATGTAGCGGTCCTTGAAGGTGCCCGGCTCGGACTCGTCGCCATTGACGGCGAGGTACTTGGGCTTGGGGCTGTCCTTGGGGACGAAGCTCCACTTGAGGCCGGTGGGGAAGCCGGCGCCGCCGCGCCCGCGGAGGTTGGACTTCTTCACCTCGTCGATGATGGCGGCCGGCTGCATCTCCAGCGCCTTCTTCAGCGCCTCGTAGCCGCCCCGCTTGCGGTAGCTGTCCAGGGTCCAGGACTGCGGCTTGCCCCAGGCCGCCGAGATGATCGGTTCAATCGCCTTTGCCGTAGAGGCCATGATGGATGACGTCCTGAAAGGGAAGGGGTGGAGGATCAGCTCAGCCTGGCGAGGATGGCGTCCAGCTTCGCCTTGGTGAGGCTCTCGTGATGATCCTCGTTGATTTGCAGGCAGGGCGCGGTGCCGCACGAGGCGAGGCACTCGGTCTCCCGCAAGGTGAACTTCTCGTTGGCTTCACCCGCCTTGAGGCCGAGCTTCTCCTCCAGGTAGGCGAGCATCTTCTCCGCGCCCCACAGCGAGCAGGAGAGGTTGGTGCAGACGTCGATGACGTACTTGCCGGGCTTCTTGAGGTGGTACATCACGTAGAAGCTCGCCACTTCCATGGCGCGCTCCGGGGTGACGTCCAGCTTCTTCGCCACCAGCCGCAGGCCTTCCGGAGGGAGCCAACCCTTGAGCTCCTGGAGCAGCCGCAGCGCCGGGAGCATGCCCGCGCTTTTGCGATCCGGGGGGTAGTGGGAGATGATCTCCGCGATTCCCGCGTCGAACTTCTTCTGCTCTTCAGGGGTGAACAGGGGCTCCGCCATGGCGGGGCGTACGTATTGCCCCAATGGCTGCGTTGTCAACATAAACCCTCGACGCTACACTGGGCGGCCATCAGCAAATTGCCGAGCGATTTCAACGCCTTGTTATGAGCCCGGGACCAGAGAACAAGCGCCAGCACACCCGGGTCCCGGCCGTGCTGAGGGTGGACTACACGGACGGGCGCCAGGCCCGGGACGTGACGGAGAACCTGTCCCATACGGGACTCTTCGTACAGACCGAGCAGGCATTCACCCTGGGCGACCCGGTGCGGCTCGCACTTTCTTTCCCGGGACTGCTGGATCCGGTAGAAGTCACCGGAATCGTGGCCTGGGTCAGGCCGGCGGCCTCCGATCATCCCGGGGGCGTTGGCGTCCGCGTGGAGCGCGAAGAGGACCGGCGGAAACTGGGTGACATCTTGAGTGCGGCAGGAGCAGACAGCCACGTGTCCCACGCCGAGCACGAGGGGTACCGTGTGCTCATCGTCGAGGACAACCCGCACATCATCGAGATGTACAGCTACGTCCTGAAGAAGCTGGCCAGCGGGGAGCTGCACGGCAAGGTGCCCCTGGAGGTCCACTTCGCACCGGACGGGCACCATGCGTTGCTGATGCTGCGCGAGGGCCGCTTCAACCTGGTGATGACGGACCTGTACATGCCGGTGATGGACGGCTTCGCGCTCGTGGAGCGCATCCGCGAGGAGGAGGCCCTGCGGGCCATCCCCATCATCGCCATCTCCGCTGGCGGCAAAGAGGCGCAGGATCGCGCCATGCAACTGGGCGTGGACATCTACCTGCGCAAGCCGGTGCGCTTCGTGGAAGTGCTGGAGACGGTGAAGCAGCTGCTGCGCATCAAGTAGCGGCCCTGCGCGTTTTACCGGCAGTCCCACGTTGAGCGGTGGCGCGGGGACGGCGTAGAGTCTCCCACCCATGCCGAAGCCCGCCATCAACCGCGACACCGTCAGTGGCGAGGCGCTGTTCATCCTCCGCAACCTGAGGGAGAACGGCCGTCTTGGACGCTCGAACAAGCTGGCCGACGTCAAGGCCGCGCTCGAGCCGTCCGTGTCGCTGGAGTTCGACAACTACTTCTTCTTCCTGCGCAAGTTCCACTACATCGCCATGGACCGCGAGGCCCAGCTCAAGCTCACCGAGCAGGGCGAGCGCGTGGTCGGTGGGGACATGCAGGACCGCTTCACCACCGAGGTGGGCGAGTTCTTCGCGGATCAGCTCGTGCCCGCCGACGAGGACGAGCCCCCCGTGGCGCAGGGCACCGCCGACGAGCCGATGCTGGTGCCGCCTCCCCCGCCGGAGCTGCTGCTGGACGAAACGGAGGTGATGGCGCCGCCACAGCCGCCGGCTCCGCTCGCGCCACCTCCGCCCGTGCCCCCGGCCCAGCGCCCCTCGCGCACCGCCATGCCCGCGCTGGAGGTGACGGTGCCGCAGGCCACGCCGCTCCCGCTGCCTCCGCCCCCCGCGCCCGCGGCTCCCGCCCCGGTCGCCGCGCCCGCGCCCGTGGCCCGGGTGGAAGCGCCCGCCCCCGAACCGCGCAGGGAGGCGACCATCATCGCTCCCGCGCCCTTCGCGCCCACCACGCCCGCGCCCGGCACCTCGCCGCTGCCCTCCATCACCTCGCCGCTCGCCGCCGCCCCCATGCCTCCTCCCGCCGCTCCCGCCCCCGCCGCCGCGCCGGCCGCCGCTGCTCCTGCTGCCTCGAAGGGCGCGGAGCTGGACCTGCGCTACCAGAAGTTCGACCCCATCGGCACCGGGCCGCTCGGCACCGTCTTCAAGGGCCGCTTCACCGCGCTGGGGCTGGACATCTGCCTCAAGGAGCTGAAGGACATCTTCGGCTACTTCTCCTTCCTCCAGCGCGGCGAGGTGCTCAAGCGCCTGAAGAAGGAGCTGTGCGCCCAGGCCCAGGTGCGCCACCCGGGCGTGGTGCAGGTGGTGGACCAGAACGTGGAAGCGTCGCGGCCCTACTTCGTGCTGGAGCTGATGCACGGCAGCCTCAAGGAGCGACTGGAGGCGGGTGGTGGCAACGGCGTGCCGGTGCCCTTCGCGCTGCGCGCCTTCCTGCAGATGGCCTACGGCCTCAGGGCCGCGCACGCCGCCGGCCTCACGCACCACAACCTCAAGCCGGAGAACGTCCTCTTCGACGCGTACGGCAACGCGAAGCTGGCCGACTTCGGCCTCGGCCGCGTGGTGGAGGTGGACGCCACCAAGGGCATGCCCCAGGTCTTCGTGGGCACCGGCGGCATGGCCTATATGGCGCCGGAGCTGATGAACCGGGGGGCCAAGGAGCCGGGCGCCGCCGCGGACGTGTACGGACTGGGCATCCTCCTCTACGAGATGCTCACCGGGCAGATTCCGGGCCGCCGCTCGCCGCTGCCCTCCGAGGTCAACCCCGAGGCCCCCAGCGGCCTGGACCAGCTCTTCGACAAGGCCACCCAGGACAAGCGCGAGCAGCGCTACCCGGACGTGGACGCCATGCTGGAGGACTTCTACAAGGCCTTCCCGGACCGGGAGTTCCTCGGCCGCGGCGACCTCGTCCTCTCCTCGGACGCGCCGAAGGAGTAACCGTCGGGAGGGGGCCTGGCGCCCCACTCCGGGCTCGCCGGGCGCGGGCGGGGCTGCCACACTGACGGCCGCCCATGACTCCGCGCCCGTCGTCCGAGCGAGTGCTCGTCACCGTCACCGGGAGAGACGCTCCCGGAATCACCTCCCGCCTCACCGGCCTGCTCGCCGACTCCGGCGCCGAGCTGCTCGACGTGGAGCAGGTGGTGGTGCAGGGCCGGCTCACCCTCTGCCTGCTGGTGCACCTGCCCGAGGCGCGCGGCGTCCTCAAGGAGCTGCTCTTCGCCGCGCACGAGCTGGGCGTGGCGCTGGACTTCCAGGTGGTGGACGCGCCGCCCCCGGCCCCCGCCCCGGATACGGGGCCCGTGCGCTACGTCGTCACCGCCGTGGGCCGCGCGCTGGGCGCCCGCGAGCTGCACGCGGTGGCGCAGCGGCTGGCCGCGCACGGCGCCAACATCGAGCGGATTACGCGCCTCACCGACACGCACCTGGGCTCGGTGGAGTTCCACCTCACCCTGCCTCCGGGGACGGCACCGGATGCGCTCAAGCGCGCGCTGCTCGCGCTGTCCATGGAGGCGGGCTCCTTCGACGTGGCGCTGCAGCGCGAGAGCCTCTTCCGGCGCGGCAAGCGGATGGTGGTGATGGACATGGACTCCACGCTCATCCGCATCGAGGTCATCGACGAGCTGGCGCGCGCGCACGGCGTGGGCGAGCAGGTGTCGCGCATCACCGAGCGCGCCATGCACGGGGAGATGGACTACGACGAGTCGCTGCGCCAGCGCGTGTCCCTGCTCGCGGGCCTGGACGTCTCGGTGCTGCGCCGCATCGCGGACAACCTTCCGCTCACGGAAGGGGCGGAGACGCTGATTCGCGTGCTCAGGCGCCTGGGCTACCGCACCGCCGTCATCAGCGGCGGCTTCTCCGTCGCGGCCGAGGCGCTGAAGGCGCGGCTCGGAATCGACCACGCGTACTCCAACGTGCTGGAGGAGCAGGACGGGAAGCTCACCGGCCGTACGGTGGGCCCCATCGTCAACGCACGCCGCAAGGCGGAGCTGCTGGAGTCGCTCGCAAGGCAGGAGGGCGTCCTCCTGGACCAGGTCATCGCCGTGGGCGACGGCGCCAATGACTTGCTGATGTTGGAGAAGGCCGGGCTGGGCATCGCCTTCCGCGCGAAGCCGAAGCTGCGCGAGGCGGCCGACACGTCCATCTCCGCGGGCGGCCTGGACGCCATCCTCTACCTCCTGGGGCTCACCGCGCGGGAGCTCCAGGAAGCGGGCTGAAGCGACGCGCGCAAGTCCTGCGCGTCCGTGCGTGCACGCGCAAGTCCTGCGCGAGCTACATCCGCATCCGAGCCGCCAGCTCCTTCTGCTGGAGCTGACCCTTCTCCAGGAGCAGTTCCAGCAGGGCGCGCAGAATCTTGGAGCTCTTCTCCTGGTTCTGCTGCACCGTCTGGAGCCGCTGCAGGTCCTCGTCCGTCCACTCGGACGTGGGCGTGCCGCCCGCGAGGATTTCATCGAGGATGTCCGCGGCGCTCGAGTTGGCGACGGGCGGGGCGGGCTTCTCCGCGGCGCGCGCGGCGACGGGAGGAGGCGGGGGCGCGGCGGCGGGTGACTCCGGCGGGAGGATGTCGGCGATGCGCTTCACCACCGTCTTGCCGCTCATGTCGACGACCTTGAAGTCGTCGTCGTCTCCCTGGTCCTCGAACTCGCTGCTGTTCTTCTGGGGCCGGAAGCCGCCAGCGCGCGTGCTCGACACCGGCTCCTGGCCCCGGTAGTGGCGCAGGATGGCGTGCTCGATTTCCCGCTCGCTCGCCACCATGACGACCACGCGGGCGCGGCTCTTCGCCACCACCTGGTCGATGGTGGCCAGGTCCGTGGGGTCCGCCATGGCCAGCACCAGCGTCTTGCCGTTGTCCTTCAGGCCCACCGGGAAGACGCCCTTCTGCTCCGCCAGGCTCACGTCCACCCGCGCGAGCGCGCCCGCGTCCCGGGTGATGTTGCCCAACTGCACGCGCTGCATGCCCATGCCCTGGCAGATGGCCTCGGCGATGGTCTCCTCGCTGGCCAGCCCCAGGTCCGCGACGATGCGCGACAGGCGTCCGCCCCACTGGTCCTGCGTGGCGAGCGCGCTGCGCAGCTGCAGGTCGTCGATGACGCGTGCCTTGACGAGGATTTCTCCGATGCGATTCCGGGAAGGAGCAGCCATGGTCCGGGAGTCTACCGTCTGAAAGGGCGGACGCTCAGTCCATGACGCACATGCCCGCCCCGAAAGGCAGGAAGCACCCCATGCAACCCTTCGCGGAAGCCGCCTCCCGGGTCTGTCCCTACTGTGGTGAGGAGGTGGAGGTCGACGTGGACCCCATTGGCGCCCACTCGGAGACGTACGTCGAGGACTGTCCGGTGTGCTGCCGGCCCTGGAATGTCCACGTGTCCCGCGAGGAGGACAGCGTCTCCGTCCACCTGGGGCGCGACGACGACTGAGGCGGCCCGGCAGGAGGGCAGGCGGGCGGGCAGGACGCGCGTGGAGGGGGCGCCCCGCGGCGCGGGGGCGTTGCTTGACACGTCTTCAACCATGGTTCTCTTGAGTCTTGTGAGGCGGCGCTGGAGCCCGGTGGGGGCCGCGGCGACCGCGAACCAGGACAACCCTTTGCCGTTCATGACGTGCGCCCGAACGGGCGACACGAACAGGAGAAGACCATGCAGACCCGCAACCCGTTCAACTCCGCCGTCGTCGTCAACCCGCTGATGCGCGACTTCGACTCCCTCTTCCGCGAGCTGACGCAGCCGGTGTGGCGCCAGGCCCCGCGTGAGCGCGTGCCCGCGGCGGACATCCTCGAGTCCGAGGCCGGCCTGACGCTGCACCTCGACATGCCCGGGCTCGACGCGAAGGCCATCCAGGTGAAGGTGGAGAACGACGTCCTCACCGTGCAGGCCGAGCGCAGGGCGGAGCCGAAGGCCGAGGGCGTCACCGTGCGCCGCCAGGAGCGCGGCTTCGGCGGCTTCGCGCGCTCGTTCGCGCTGCCGGACACCGTGGACGCCTCCAAGGTGGAGGCGAAGTACGAGCAGGGCGTGCTGACGCTGACGCTGCCCCGGCGCGAGGAGTCCAAGCCCCGCGTCATCGAAGTGAAGGTCCAGGGCTGACCCGCGCGCAGACCCGTTCCACGGAGGCCGCTGCCAGCATGACGGGCGCGGCTTCCTCTCCACTTCCCTGGGGCTTCCGCGAGGGGTTGCGGAAGCCTTGTATTCCTAGCGCTTGGCGCTCAGCGCCAGCGGCACGCGGAACAGCTCCAGCACCTCCTGCACGTCCAGCGGCTTGGCCATGCACGCGAGCGCGCCGGCCTGCTTCGACTGGTCCACCACCTCGGGCGAGTGCAGGGACGTCATGGTGATGAGCCGCACGCCCTCCATCTGCTTGCGCGCGCGGATGCGCCGGCAGACCTCGAGGCCGTCGATGTCCGGCATGTTGAGGTCGATGATCATGCCGTGCGGCTTCTGCTCGGACACCAGCAGCAGGGCCTCCACGCCGCTCGTCGTCGTCTGCAGCTCCACCTGCGCCGCATACGGCTTGAACGCGCGCTTGATGGCCTCCAGCACCGGACGCTCGTCGTCCACCACCAAGAGCCGCACCGTCCCGCTGCCCAGCTCCTCGGGCACCGGCATCTGATGGGTGATGAGGAACGTGCGCAGGTCCGCCGAGCGCACCCGGCGATGGCCACCCGGCGTCCTGAAAGCCATCAGGATGCCGCGGTCAATCCACTTGCTCACCGTGGACGGATCCACCTGAAGCAAACGACTGATGTCGTGCGTCGTGTAGAGCTGGTCCGTCATCGCCGTACTCCCCTCTTGCTGCATCATTCCGCTGCCCATGGAGTAATTCACCTACCTTGAATACGGGGTTTGTTCAACTCTCTGCGCACCGCGTCCATCAGCCCCTCTCATGAGACCCACTGCGTCGTCCCAGCGGCCACTGGCCTTGAGGCAGAGCTCCACGAGCTCCCGAGCGGCCCCTCTGCCGCCTGGACTCTGCGTAACGAAGTGGACCTCCTGACGCACCTCTGGAACCGCATCCGCGGGACACGCGGCCAGCCCCACGCGTGAAAGCGGGGCCAGGTCGTTGTGGTCGTCTCCCATGTAGGCGCAGGCCTCAGGGGGGACAGCGAGCTGCTGGAGCAGCTCGTCCAGTGCGGCACCCTTGTCGCGGCGGCCTTGGAATACGGCCGCCAACCCCAGCTCCCGTCCGCGGACCTCCACGATGCTCGAGGTGCGGGCGGTGAGGACGGCGGCGGGCAGGCCCGACAGGCGGGCCATGACCAGGGCGTGTCCGTCCTTCACGTCGAAGCGCTTCATCAGCTCACCCTGGGCGCCATAATACAGGCCGCCATCGGTGAGGACCCCGTCCACGTCGAAGACGAGCAGGCGGACCCTCGCCGCGCGAGACGTGAGCTCTTCCTTTCCAGGTTTGGAAGGCGCTTCCGTCACCATGGCTTGCCTGGCTCCTCCCCGTATCGCAGCCGCATCAACCGGGCTCGTGTCCCAACACCCGGCGGATGTTCAGCACGTTTCGTACCACGTCCTCGAACATCTGTGGATTCAGGGAACACGGACCGTCACACAGGGCACGGTCCGGATCTTCATGGACTTCCGTGAACAACGCGTCAATCCCGGCAGCTGCGGCAGAACGGGCGAGCAGCGCCACGAACTTCCGCTCGCCGGCCGTCTCGCCGTTGCCCGCGCTGGGCAACTGCACGGAGTGGGTGGCGTCGAAGCAGACGGCGAGGCCCGCCTCGCGCATCTGCGCGAGGCCCCGCATGTCCACGACGAGGTTGTTGTAGCCGAACGTGGAGCCGCGCTCGGTGACGAGCACGTTGGGGTTGCCCGTCTCGAACGCCTTGCGCGCCGAGTGGACGATGTCCTTGGGGGCCACGAATTGGCCCTTCTTGAGGTTGACGCCCCTTCCAGTCTTCGCCACGGCTTCCACCAGGTCTGTCTGCCGGCACAGGAAGGCCGGTATCTGGATGATATCCACAACTTCCGAGGCAGGCCCGACGTGGCTGGTTTCGTGGACGTCCGTGAGCACCGGGACACCGACTTCATCCCGGACGCGCTTCAGGATTCGCAGCCCTTCCTTGAGGCCCGGGCCCCGGAAGGACTTCCCGCTGGTCCGGTTGGCCTTGTCGTAGGAGCACTTGAAGACGTAGGGCACGCCCAGCCTGCCCGTAATCTCCTTGAGCATGCGCGCGTGGCGCAGGGCCATGTCCTCGGACTCGATGCTGTCCGGGCCGGCGATGACGAAGAGCTTCTGCCCCGGGCCGACCTTGTAGCCACAGAGCTCAATGGGAAGCGTGCTGCTGCTCATGCGCGCACCTGGCCGGCCGCCGCATTCGCGTCGCGCTGCTCGAGCGCCGCGCGGATGAAGCCGGAGAAGAGGGGATGGGGAGCGAAGGGCTTGCTCTTGAACTCGGGGTGGAACTGGCAGCCGACGAAGTACGGGTGGTCCGCCAGCTCAATCATCTCCACCAGGTTCAGCTCCGGGTTGTGGCCGGAGATGACGAGCCCCGCCTCCTGGAGGCGGCCGCGGTAGGCGTTGTTGACCTCGTAGCGGTGGCGGTGGCGCTCCTGGATGTGGTCCTCGCCGTAGAGCTTGTGCGCCAGCGAGCCGGGCTTCAGCGCGCATGCGTAGCTGCCCAGGCGCATGGTGCCGCCCTTGTCCTGCACCTTCACCTGGCTCTCCATGAGCGTCACCACCGGGTGCGGGGTGTGCTCGTTGAACTCCAGGCTGTTGGCCTGCGCGAGCCCCAGCACCGTGCGGCTGAACTCCACCACCGCCATCTGCAGGCCGAGGCAGATGCCGAAGAAGGGCACCTTCTTCTCACGCGCGTAGCGGACCGCGGCAATCTTGCCCTCGGTGCCGCGCACGCCGAAGCCGCCGGGCACGAGGATGGCGTCCACTCCAGCGAGCAGCTTCTCCGGCCCCTGCGCCTCCACGTCCTGGCTGTCCACGAAGTGCAGGTTCACCTTCACGTCGTTGGCGATGCCGCCGTGGAGCAGCGCCTCGTTGAGGCTCTTGTAGCTCTCCGTCAGGTTCACGTACTTGCCGACGATGGCCACCTGCACCTGGCCGCGGCCGGGCTCGTACACCTTGCGGATGATGTTCTCCCACCGCTCGAGGTGGGGCGCGCGGCTCCAGATGTTGAGGACCTCCGCGAGCCGCTCGTCCAGGCCCTGGCGGTGCAGCTCCAGCGGCAGCTCGTAGGTGCTCTTCACGTCGGGAGACGTGAACACGCTGCGCGTGTCCACGTTGCAGAACATCGCAATCTTGTCCTTCAGCTCGCGCGACACCTCGCGGTCCGTGCGGCACACGAGGAAGTCGGGCTGGATGCCGATTTCCCGCAGCTTCATCACCGAGTGCTGCGTGGGCTTGGTCTTCACCTCGCCGGCCGCGCCGATGTACGGCAAGAGCGTGAGGTGGACGTAGACGACGTTCTCACTGCCCACGTCGTAGCGCATCTGGCGGATGGCCTCGAGGAAGGGCAGCGACTCGATGTCGCCCACGGTGCCGCCGATTTCGACGATGACGACGTCCGCGTCCTGCGCGGCCTGGCGGATGTTGGCCTTGATTTCGTCGGTGACGTGCGGAATCACCTGGACCGTCTTGCCCAGGTACTCGCCCCGCCGCTCCTTCATGATGACGGAGTTGTAGATGCGGCCGGAGGTGAAGTTGTTGAGCCGGCTCATCCGGGCGTTGGTGAAACGCTCGTAGTGGCCGAGGTCCATGTCCGTCTCACCGCCATCCTCGGTGACGAACACCTCGCCATGCTGGAACGGGCTCATCGTGCCCGGGTCCACGTTGATGTACGGGTCCAGCTTGAGAAGGGTGACGGCCAGCCCGCGGTTCTCCAGCAGGGCGCCAATGGAAGCCGAGGCGAGGCCCTTGCCGAGGGAGCTGACCACTCCGCCCGTCACGAAGATGAACTTGGTTTTCTTGGAGCGCATGTCCCGTTCTGCCAACTCAGGTAGGGATGCGTCAATTAATCTGTTTCGGGCGGACGACCGGGCAGGTCGGCGTCAGTTGCCGTCCCAACCACCGGGGCGGGACTGGGCGAATTCCCGGGCGGTCGGCTGGCCGACGCGGAACTGGCGGAGGTCGCAGTTGCGGCAGCTCCACCCCTCCCAGCCGCGCTTGACGACCAGGTGCAGGCAGGCGTCGTAGTTGGGGCAGAACAGGTTGCGCTGCGTATCCACGGCCTCCTCGTCACGGAGGGCGGTGGGCAGGGGGCTGGGGCAAGGGGTGATGGACACGGCGGAGACTCCCGGCTTTGGAACGTGATGGGTCGGCCACTCCCCCCGGGGCGTCGGAACAGGGAGGTCGGGTGGGCATTCCCGGGCAGACGTAAAAAGGCCCGTCCCCACCGAGGCGGGAACGGGCCCGAACTGCCAGCGTCTGCCACCGCTTGCGCGGCCTTTTCAGGCCAGCGAAGCGGAGGTGGACGCCTTGGAGTTGCTGTCGGTCAAGGCATCACCTCCTTTCGAGGACCCGGATCTAATCCCGCCCGAAATCCCGCGCCATACTCCTTGGCCCCATTACCGGGGCTGTAGGGAGGGCAAGCGTTCAGGCGGCGACGAACTGACGCTCCACCAGCCGGCGGTAGAGGCCGTCCTGGCCCATGAGGGCGGAGTGGGTGCCGCTCTGGATGATGTGGCCGCCCTCCAGCACCAGCACGCGGTCCGCGTTGGCCACGGTGGACAGGCGGTGGGCGATGATGAGGGTGGTGCGGCCCTTCATGAGGCGCTCGAGCGCGTCCTTCACCAGGTGCTCGCTCTCCGCGTCGAGGGCGCTGGTGGCCTCGTCGAGGATGAGCAGGCGCGGGTCCTTCAGCACGGCGCGGGCAATGGCCACGCGCTGCTTCTGGCCGCCGGACAATTGCACGCCGCGCTCGCCCACCTGGGTGCGGTAGGCCTCCGGGAAGCGCTGGATGTAGGCGTGGGCGTTGGCGGCGCGGGCGGCCTCTTCCACCTGCGCGTCGGTGGCGTCCGGCCGGCCGTAGCGGATGTTGTCCGCGATGGAACAGGAGAACAATTGCGGCTCCTGCGCCACCATGCCGATGTTGCGGCGCAGCCACTCCGGGTCCAGCGAGGTGAGCGGGTGGCCGTCCAGCAGCACCGCGCCGCCCTGTGGGTCATAGAAGCGCGACAGCAGCGAGGCCAGCGTGGACTTGCCGGCGCCCGAGGGGCCCACCACCGCCACCACTTCACCAGGGCGCAATTCCAGGTTGAGTCCCTGGAGCACGGTGATGTCGGGGCGCGTGGGGTAGGCGAAGCGCACGTCGCGGAACTCCACGTGGCCGCGCACCTCCGGCAGGCTCGCGCCGCCGGAGGCGATGGCGGGCTTGCGGTCCATCAATTCGAAGACGCGGTCCGCGGCGCCGCTGGCGCGCATGAAGTCCGCCCACAGGTCCGCCAGGGCGCTGAAGGAGAAGGCCACCAGCATGGTGTACATGAGGAACGAGGTGAGCTCGCCCACGCTCAACTGCCCCTGCACCACCAGCCGGCCGCCGAACCAGAGCACCGCGGCGATGGCGCCGTAGCCGACGATGGAGACGACACCCATGAAGATGGCGGACTGGCGCGTGCGCTCCCGGGCGAGCGAGAAGGAGCGGTCCATGGCGGTGCCGTAGCGCTCCACCTCGGTGTGCTCGGCGGCGAAGGAGCGCACGGTGCGGATGCCGGACAGGTCCTCCTCGGCCACCTCGTTGCTGGCCGCCAACGCGTCCTGCACCTGGCGAGAGATGGCGCGCACGCGGCGGCCGTAGACCACCCCGCCCACCGCCACGGCGGGGATGGTGGCGAGCATGACGCCGGTGAGCTGCGCGGACGTGTAGAAGAGGAGCGCCACGCCGCCGACAATCTGCATGGTGTAGCGCAGGGCCATGGAGATGTTGGCGGTGACGGTGTTCTGCAGGACGGTGGTGTCCGAGGCGAGCCGGCTGGTGAGCTCGCCGGTGCGGCGCCCGTCGAAGAAGGCAATCTCCTGCGACAGCAGCGCGCGGAAGAGGTCCTTGCGCAGCCGCGCCACCACGCGCTCGCCGGCGGTGTTGAAGTAGTAGGCGCGCAGCGCCATGGCCACGCCCTGCACCACGAAGACGGCGAGCATCGTCAGCGCGAGCCCGTTGAGCATCTGCTGGCTGCGCGTGTGGAGGGCCTCGTCCACCAGGTCGCCGACGGCGCGCGGGTAGGCGAGCATCGACGCGCTACTCACGAGCAGGAAGAAGGTGCCGGCGATGAGGGTGGGAATCTCCGGCCGCGCCAGGGCGAGCAGGCGGCTCACTGTGACGCTGGCGGGGAGCTGGGGCGTGGCGGACTTTTCTGGGGAAGACACCGCAGGAGACTAACGCGGGCCCTCCGGGCGTGCACTCCAGGGGGCTGCCAGTCCTCCTGGGCGGTGTTAATCCTTCTCGGGCGGATGGCTCGACAGCGAGGTGTGTGATGGAGAAGCACCCGTTTGGTGGCACCGGTGTGCGGGTTCCCGTGCTGGGGCAGGGGACGTGGCAGATGGAGGAGGACGACCGGGCAGGCGCCATCCGCGCGCTCCGGACCGGGTTGGACCTGGGCCTGACGCACGTGGACACGGCCGAGCTGTACGGGCACGGCCGGGTGGAGGAGACCATTGTCTCCGAGGCGATTGCCGGCCGCCGCGACGAGGTGTTCCTCGTGTCGAAGGTGATGCCCTCCAACGCCTCCTACGCGGGCACGCTGGCCGCGTGTGAGCGGAGCCTGAAGCGGCTGCGCACCGACAGGCTGGACTGCTACCTGCTGCACTGGCCGGGGCCGCACCCGCTGGAGGACACGGTGCGCGCCTTCGAGAAGCTGGTGGCGGACGGGAAGATTCGCTCGTGGGGCGTGAGCAACTTCGGCGTGGAGGAACTGGAAGAAGCGCTCGCCCTGTCAGGGCCGGGCCGCATCGCCTGCAACCAGGTGCTGTATCACCTGGAGGAGCGGGCGATTGAGCACGGAGTGCTTCCGTGGTGCGAGGCGCGGGGCGTGGCGGTGGTGGGCTACAGCCCCTTCGGCAACGGCAACTTCCCCCAGCCTGACAGCAAGGGCGGCAAGGTGCTGGGGGCCATTGCCCGCGCGCACGGCGTCAGCCCGTACCAGGTGGCGCTGCGGTTCCTCGTGCGCCGGCCCTCGCTGTTCGCCATTCCCAAGGCCAGCCGCGAGGCCCACATGCGCGACAACGCCGCGGCCGCGTCGCTGAAGCTGTCCGCCGAGGAGCTGGCCCGCATCGACGCGGCCTTCCCGCTCGGCCCCGACAGCGGCGAGCTGCCCGTCATCTGAGGGCGGCGGCGAAGGCCTTGCGGAAGCTGGACACCGTCGGGTCCGCGGAGCCCGGGGCCACCGTCACCGTGCCCGTCTCTCCCTCCACGGCGGCGCGCGTGTCGCGCCCCTTGATGAAGCGCACGGTGATGATGCGGCGCAACACCTCGCGCCCCTGCTCCTGGGCGAGCGCGCGCAGCGCGTGGCCCGCGACATTCATCGCCGCCTCCAGCGCGCGGCGGCCCGGCTCGTCGTCCAGCCCCACCCAGTCCACCTCGAAGCGCAGCGGGCGGCCGCCCAGCGCCGCCTCGCCCGGCCAGAACTGTTCGGTGATTGCGTGCGGCAGCTTCTCCATCAGCGACATCAGGTCCTGCCGCGTGGGGTTCGGCCGCACCAGCGGCGCGAGGTCCAGCAGCTTGTCCGCGTTGCCCACCGACACCGCCACCACCGTGGTCAGGTCCACGTAGGCCACCGACGCGGACCGGAGCAGTCCCTCCTTGCCCAGCGCCATCAGCACCGACTCGCGCGGGACGTAGTCCACCACCTCGCCCGTCATCGAGTGCCCGTGCGCCAGGTGCAGCGTGACGGTGAGCGACGGCACCTCCTCACCCGTGCGCGCCCGCGCCGCCAGCGCGCCGAGCTGCTCCAGCACCCGCTCCACCTTCCGGGACAACAGCCGCTGCACGCCCTCCATGTCCTCGTCCTCCTCTTGCTGCTGCTGTTGCTTGCGGGGCTCCGGCTTCGGCTTCGGCTTCGGTGCGGGTTCAGGCTTCGGCGCCGGGGCGCCTTCCGCCTTCGCGGCCGGTGGCTCCGTGCCCGGTGTGCCGGCGTCAGGCTCCTGCTTCTTTCCGCCGCCGAAGAGGTCGCTCCAGAAACCCATGGCTACAGTCCCCGCTCGCGCATGACGGCCTCCACCTTCGCCACGTCCTCGGGCACGTCCACCGCCACCGTGCGCCAGGATACCTGCGCGCAGCGGATGGAGATGCCGTGCTCCAGCGCGCGGAGTTGCTCCAGCTTCTCCGCCTCCTCCAGCGGGGTGGGCGCCAGGCCCGCCAGCGAAAGCAGCACGTCCCGCCGGTAGCCATAGAGGCCGATGTGCCCCCAGCGCTTCACGGGCGTGCCCGGCTCGCGGACGAAGGGCACGAGGCTCCGGCTGAAGTAGAGCGCGTCCCCGTTGAGCGCGAGCACCGCCTTCACCACGTTGGGGCTGCCCGCCTCGTCCGGCTCCAGGGGACGCACCAGCGTGCCCATGCGCACCGTGGTGTCCTGAAAGAGCTTCGCGAGCACCCGGAGGGCGGCCGGGTCCACCAGCGGTTCGTCGCCCTGCACGTTCACCCAGACGTCCACGTCCGGACGCCCTCGCGCCACCTCCGCCACGCGGTCCGTGCCGGTGGCGCAGTCGGGGCTCGTCATGGCCACCCGGCCGCCGAAGCCCTCCACCGTGGCGCGGATGCGCTCGTCGTCGGTGGCCACCACCACCTCGTCGAAGACGGTGGCTTCCTGGCAGCGGTGCCACACGTGCTCAATCATCGGCCGGCCGGCGATGAGGGCGAGCGGCTTGCCCGGAAAGCGCGTGCTGGCGTGGCGGGCGGGGATGACGGCGACAGTCCTGGAGGCGGGCGACGCGGGCATGACACACCCCGTCTATCAGATTCAGGACGCATCTCCGCCACTCCCCGGAGTGCCCACCTTCAACCACTGGTCACCTGGAAGGCAGTGCCTAGCTTCGGATTCGACATGAAGAAGGTCATCCATATCGTCGGTGCGCGTCCGAATTTCATGAAGGTGGCCCCCATCTACAAGGCCATCGCCGCGCGCACCTCGCTCCAGCAGATTCTCGTCCACACCGGTCAGCACTACGACGTCAAGATGAGCGACGTCTTCTTCTCCGACCTGGGCCTGCCGGCTCCGGACGTCCACCTGGGCATCGGCTCGGGCAGCCACGCGCAGCAGACCGCGCGGATGATGGTGGAGCTGGAGAAGGTCTTCCTGGAACACCAGCCGGACCTCGTCTCCGTGGTGGGCGACGTGAACAGCACCATCGCCGCCGCGCTGGTGACGTCCAAGCTGGCCATTCCCCTGGCCCACGTCGAAGCGGGCCTGCGCAGCTTCGTCCAGCACATGCCGGAGGAGGTCAACCGCGTCGTCACCGACCGGCTGTCCGATTTGCTGCTGACGCCCTCGCGCGACGCGGACGCCAACCTCCTCAAGGAGGGCTGCGACCCGGACCGCATCCACTTCGTGGGCAACGTGATGATCGACTCGCTCATCGCGTCCAAGGAGAAGGCGGAGCGGCTGTCCACGCTGAAGGATTTGGGAATCACCCCGCGCGGCTACGCGGTGTGCACGCTCCACCGGCCCTCCAACGTGGATGACCCGAGGCTGCTCGGCGGTCTGCTGTCCGCCGTGGCCCACGTGTCCACGCGGCTGCCCGTCATCTTCCCGGTGCACCCGCGCACGCGGAAGATGATTGCCGAGCAGGGCCTGGGCCACTGGTTCGAGCGTCACCCGAACCTGCGCCCCGTGGACCCCATGGGCCACATGGAGTTCGTCGCGCTGACGTCGCAGGCGAAGCTCATCCTCACTGACTCGGGCGGCCTCCAGGAGGAGACCACCGCGCTGGGCGTGCCATGCCTCACCCTGCGCGAGCAGACCGAGCGCCCCATCACCGTGGAGCAGGGCACCAACGAAGTCGTCGGCACCGACCCGGACCGCATCCGCCAGGCCGCGGACCGCGTCCTCGATGGCCAGGGCAAGAAGGGCCGCATCCCGGACCTGTGGGACGGTCGCGCCAGCGAGCGCATCGCCGACCTGTTCGCGCGCTACCTGAAGGTAGAGGGCGCTCCGCTGCGCGTGGCCCTGGCCTGAGGCCGGAGGTTCTCGGACTCACCTGACGGGCACCGGCTTCGCTCCTCCACGGGGGAGCGGGGTGGTGCCCGTTCGCATGTCTGGTGGACTGTGCGCCGGGGCCGGGCGTGTTAGAGCGCGCGTAACGGCCCATGCACAGCGAGCAGGACATACCCACCGAAGCGCCCGACGGCTACGTCGACATCGTCTTCGTCGTGGAGCCCAACTACGCGGGGTGGCGGCTGGACCGGTACCTGGGCCAGAAGATCCGCCGCATGACGCGCGAGCGCCTGCAGGGCGTCATCCGGCGCGGCATCCTCTGCGATGAGCGGCGCCTCAAGCCGTCCACGCCCGTCTACCCGGGGCTCACCTTCCGCCTCCGCCGCCGCGCCAGCGAGGAGCCCGAGACGCCCACCACGCTGCCCGTGGTCTTCCAGGATGCGTGGCTGATGGTGCTCGACAAGCCCGCGGGGCTGCCGATCCACCCCACGGCGCGCTACCACAAGGGCACCCTCGTCACTCTGCTGCGCGAGCGCTTCGGAGAGCGGCACGCGGAGCCCGCGCACCGGCTGGACCGGGAGACGAGCGGCCTCGTCGTCTGCGGCCGCACCACCGAGTCCTGTCGCGTGCTGGGCCGGCTCTTCATGTCGCGCGACGTGCACAAGGAATACGTCGCCATCTGCGAGGGACACCCGCCCGAGGACTCCTTCGTCGTGGACGCGCCCATCGCCGAGGGCACCGAGCTCATCCGCATCGCCGTGCGCATCGACCCCGTGGAGGGGAAGGAGAGCCGCACGCGCTTCCAGGTGCTCCAGCGCTTCACCCGCGACGGCGAGCCCTTCGCGCTGCTGCGCTGCTTCCCGGAGACGGGACGGCAGCACCAGATTCGCATCCACCTGCGCGAGGCCGGCTTCCCGCTCGTGGGCGACAAGATGTACGGGCCGGACCCCGGCTACTTCGACCGCTTCAGCAAGCACTGTCTGGAGCCCGAGGCGTGGCCCCGCCTGCGCCTGCCCCGGCACGCGCTGCACGCCGCGCGCATCGTCTTCCCGCACCCGGGTTCGGGGGAGGAGGTCGTCTTCGAGGCGCCGCTGCCCGCGGACCTCACCGACTTCATCGACGGCAGGCCGCTTCCTGGCGCCCGGCCGGAGTCGGAGACGGACGCGGCCTGAGCGCGCCGCGCAACTTCCGGCGGGCACCCGGGTTCAGGAGGGAAGACACCCTTTTTTCCTCCAGGAGCCCACCATGCGCCGCACCCTCGTCGCCGCCACCGCCGCCTTCTTCCTGGGCGGCTTTGCCAACCACGCGTACGCCGACCGCCAGCCGAAGATGCGCGATGCGCTCGCCCACCTGGAGCGGGCCCTCACGTCGCTGAAGAACGCCAACGCCGACAAGGGCGGCCACCGCGTGAAGGCCATCGAACTCACCGAGGGCGCCCTCAACGAGGTCCGCGAGGGCATCAAGTTCGACAACCAGCACTGAGGCCCGGAAACGCCAGGGCCATTGCCCTGTGAGGGCAGGCGGGCCTCGTGGCTGTGTCCACGTGTAACGCGCACTGAAGCCCGGAAACGCCAAGGCCCCCGACCCGTGAGGGCAGGGGGCCTTGTAGGGCCATTCACGCGGGACGCGCGGGGCCTCAGGCAATCAGCTTGGTGGGCGCTTCCGCGGGCGCGGTCAGCTCGCCCATGAGGTACTGCCCGGAGAAGCACGCGGTGCAGAACTTGTCGCGCTTCTTGTCGCCCACCGCCTCGCCCAGGCCCTCGATGGAGATGTAGCCGAGCGAGTCCGCCGTGACGTACTTCGCAATCTCGTCGGTGGTGTGCGTGGCGGCGATGAGCTCCTGGCGGCTCGGCGTGTCGATGCCGTAGTAGCAGGGCCACTTCGTCGGCGGAGAGGAGATGCGCAGGTGCACCTCCACCGCGCCCGCGGCCTTGATCATCTTCACGATCTTGCGGCTCGTGGTGCCACGGACGATGGAGTCATCCACCACCACCACGCGCTTGCCCTTCAGCACCTGCCGCACCGCCGACAGCTTCAGCTTCACGCCGAAGTGACGGATGGACTGCTGCGGCTCGATGAAGGTGCGGCCCACGTAGTGGCTGCGGATGAGGCCCACGTCATACGGAATCCCGCTCTGCTGCGAGTAGCCGATGGCCGCCGCCACACCCGAGTCCGGCACCGCGATGACCAGGTCGGCCTCGGCCGGCTGCTCGCGCGCGAGCTGCATGCCCAGGCGCTTGCGCACCTCGTACACGTTGTTGCCGAACAGCGTGGAGTCCGGGCGCGCGAAGTACACGTGCTCGAAGATGCACTGGGCCAGCCGCTTCGGCTCCTCGAAGGGCCGGCTGGTGCGCATGACACCGTTCTCGATGACGAGCAGCTCGCCCGGCTCCAGCTCGCGCACGATGTCCGCTTCGATGAGGTCCAGCGCCGTCGTCTCGCTGGCGAGCACGTACGCGCCTTCCTTCATCCGCCCCAGCACCAGCGGGCGGATGCCCATCGGGTCTCTCACGGCGACGAGCTTGTTCTCCGTGAGGACCAGGATGCTGTACGCACCCTTCACCCGGCGCAGCGCCTCCACGAGCTTCTGCTCGAAGGTCGGCTGCTTGGAGCGGGCCAGGAGGTGCATGATGACCTCCGTGTCCGCGTCCGACTGGAAGATGGCGCCGTCGGCCTCGAGCAGTCCCTTCAGCTCGGCCGCGTTGACCAGGTTGCCGTTGTGCGCGATGGCGCACTGGCCGCCCGCGTACTGCACGAAGAGGGGCTGCGCGTTCTTGAGCGCACTGCCGCCCGCGGTGGAGTAGCGCACGTGCCCGATTGCCGCCTGCCCAGGCAGGCCAGCAAGCACCGGCGCGTCGAAGATGTCCGCGACCAGCCCCATCTGCCGGTGTGCGCGCAGGGAGCTGCCGTCAGAGGACACGATGCCCGCGGACTCCTGCCCGCGATGCTGGAGGGCATGCAGTCCCAGGTACGTCAGGTTGGAGGCCTCTGCGTGCCCCACGATTCCGAAGATGCCGCACATGGCGCGGTGCCTTACTCCTTTCAGGCGGTGAGCGGAACAGGAACGCATGCCTCTCTGGTGGGTATTCCACCCGCCGCCAGAGTCGTCCGATGTGGGCAGTCGAGCCTCCCGACTCCGTCGGTGTGCGGTTAGTCTGGCCAGCGAATGTCCTTCCTGCGACGCGTTCCCTGGCGTTCCCTGATTCCCCTGGTTCTGCTCACGGTGGGCGCCGCGTACTCGCTGGCGTCCTGGAACTGGTGTGGCGTCTGGGCGGAGCGCGCGCCCGTGCTTCTTTCTCAAGCCCATGGCGAAGGGCCGCTGCGCGCGGGCGCGGCGAGGGTGGCGCTCGTGCCGCCCTTCCCGGTGGTGGTGGCCGGCTACGCGCCGCCCCGTCCCGAGGCAGGCCAGGCGGACCCTCCGCTGCACGCGCGCGCGGTGGTGCTGGAGGCGGGTGGGACGCGCGTGGGGCTGGTGTCGCTGGAGCTGCTGTCCGTCACCAGCGAGGTGCTGGAGCGCGTGCGCGCGCAGGCCTCCGCGTCGGGGCTGGGCGAGGTGCTGGTGATGGCCACGCACACGCACTCGTCCATGGGAGGTTATGACTCGCGGCTGGTGGCGCAGCTCGTGGGCACCGGCCGGTACCGTCAGGAGTCGGTGGATGCCATCACCACCGCGGCGGTGGCGGCGCTGACCCGGGCGGCGGCGTCGCTCACCGACGTGAAGCTGGAGGTGGGGGAGGTGCGCGAGCCGGGCCTCGTCTACACGCGCAGCGGCGGGACGGCTCCGGATGGGGCGCTGACGCGCGCGGTGCTGCGGGGGCCGGCGGGGCCGGTGGCGGAGCTGCTCCTGTTCGCCGCGCACCCGACGATGGTGCCGCGCCAGCGGACGTCGGTGGACCCGGACTACCCCGGGCGCCTCAGCTCGCTGCGCGAGTCCGAGGGCAGCGGCGTGACGCTGCTGTTGCAGGGGACGGTGGGCAATGCCTCCGTGGCCTTCTCGGAAGGGCAGGGGCTGGAGCGCGTGTCCGGCTTCGCGCGGGCGCTGGCGGCGCTGGCGGGCAAGGTGGCGCTGTCGCCAGTGGGGGACCCGGTGCGCCTGTCGCTGGCGCGCGTGGAGGTGGCGATGCCGCGGCCGGATGCGTCGCGGCTGGTGCCGTCGCTGACTCGCGCCGCCGGGGACAACCTGCTGTGCGGCTCCGCACAGCGCGTGGCGGAGGTGGGGGCGCTGGCGTTGGGGCCGCTGGAGCTGCTGGCCGTGCCGGGCGAGCCCACGGTGGACGCGGGCGCGGAGCTGGTGCGGCGCACCGGCGCCACGGGCGTGCTGGGACTGACGGACGGGTACGTGGGCTATGTGGAGGCGCCGGCGCTGGTGCAGGACGGGCGTGGTGAGTCCATGCGCCAGTACTTCGGGCCGGCCCTGCTGGAGCGGCTGGCCGTGGCGGCGGAGCTGGCGGCGCGCACTGCGGGCTTCACGCGCTGACGCCGGGGCGCGAGTGATGTGCCGTGGACGATGCTCCACCGCGTTCCGCCCACGAGGCGGTGCGCGGCGTCCTCCGGCCGGGTGAAGATGCGGGCCGACTCTTCACCCCTCGGGAGCCCCATGAGCCAGACCGACCCCCGCATCACCCTGGAAGTGCGTGGCCACATCGCCGTCATCGGCATCAACCGTCCCGAGAAGCGCAACGCGTTCGACGTGGGCATGCTGCGCGCGTTCTCCGAGGCGATGACGCAGGCGGACCGCAACCCCGACGTGCGCTGCATGGTGGTCTACGCCGTCGGAGACCACTTCTCCGCCGGCCTGGACCTGGCCAACGTGGCGCCCGCGCTCGCCCAGGGTGAGGGGCTGGCTCCGAAGGGCTCCATCGACCCGTGGGCCACCCAGGGCGAGGTGCGCACCAAGCCGCTCATCGTCGCCGTCCAGGGGCTGTGCCTCACGCTCTCCATCGAGCTCGTCCTCGCCGCGGACATCGCCGTGGCCTCCGAGGACGCGCGCTTCGGACAGATTGAAATCAAGCGCGGCATCTTCCCCTTCGGTGGCGCGACGATTCGCTTCCCGCAGGTGGCCGGCTGGGGCAACGCCATGCGCTGGCTGCTCACCGGTGACGAGTTCGACGCGCGCGAGGCGCACCGCATCGGGCTCGTGCAGGAGGTGGTGGAGCGCGGCCGCCAGCTGGAGCGCGCGCTGGCCCTGGCGGCGACGGTGGCGAAGCAGGCGCCCCTCGGTGTGCAGGCCACGCTCGCCTCCGCACGGCAGACGCTCCACGAGGGCCCCGAGGCCGCCGCGAAGTCCCTGCTACCCAGGTTGCTCGAGCTGGTCGGCTCCGAGGACGCGGCCGAGGGCGTGCAGTCCTTCATCGAGCGCCGCGAGGCCCGCTTCACCGGGCGCTGAGCGGGACCCGCACGGCCGGATGACACGGGGTCATCCGGCCGGGGGGGCCAGGAGAGCCTCCTAGAACTTCTCGAACTTCGACTTCTCCTTGCGCTTCTTGAAGAGGAGCACGGTGCGTCCGAGGAGCTGGGCCAGCTCGGAGTGGGTGCTCTCGGCCATCTTCGCCGCGGCCTCCTGCCGCGTCTCCGGGCCTTCGTTGATCTTCACCTTGATGAGCTCGTGGTCATTCAGGGCCTGATCGACCGCGGCGATGACGCCGTCGGTGACGCCGGATTGACCGACGATGACCACCGGCTCCAGGTGGTGTCCTAGCGCGCGCAGGGCGCGACGTTGCTTCCCGGTGAGCGGCACGTTCTTCGACTCCTCTTTCTGGGTGTGTGGCCGGGGCTCCTGGCCCCGGCCGGCAGCGACGGGGGACGCACCCTACTTCTTCTGCGTCGCCATGCGGATCTCCCGCTGCGCGTCGATGTGGTCTGGCTGAAGGTCCACGGTCCGCTTGAAGTGCTTCAGGGCTCCCGGAGCGTCGCCACACAGCTTGGCAATCACCCCCAGGAAGTAGTGCGCGGGCGCGCAGCGCTCATTGCGCTTGATGGCGTTCTGGATTTCGCGGGACGCCTCCGGCTGCGCCGCCTTCTTGTCCGCCGCCGTGAAGAAGCGCGCGTAGCCCCGCCACGCGTAGAACTCCGCCTCCTCCGAGTTCAGCCTGATGGCCTCATCCAGCATCTTCACGGCCTCGGCGAACTTGCGCGCCTTCACGAGGATGCAGGACTTCTGGAACAGCTCCTCGGCCATGAGGATGGAGTTGATGTCCACCTCGGTGCCGGCGCCGCCACCCGCCTTCAAATCCTCGATGTACTGCGCGCGGCTCTTGTCGTCCGAGAGCATCCGGTAGGCGTCGCCGATGTACGCGAAGACCTCCGCCTTCAGCTTCTCCAGCTCCGGCGGCGCGCCCTGCGGCAGCGTGTCCGGGTGGTACAGCTTCGCCAGGCGGAAGTAGGCAATCTTCACCGCGCTCGAGTTCGTCTGCTCCGTCAGCCCGAGCCGCTGGAAGTGGTTCTGCTGCTTCAGCGCCATGACCAGCTGGCGCAGCGCGGGAATCTCTTCCGCGCCCGGGCCTGTCGCGGGCGCCGCCGGGGCGGTGGGCGCCGCGCTGGCGGGACGGGGCTGCGTCGCGGTGACGGTGGGAGGCGTCGCTCCGGGAGGCCGCGCGGCTCCGGGCGGCGGGCTCGCGGGACGGGGCGCCGCGGCGGCTCCGGGGGCCGCGTGCATCACGGGCGGAGCGGGACGCGCGGCGCCGGGTTGGGCGGGTGCGCCTGGAGCGGCGCCAGCGGGGCGGGGCGGGCTCGCGGCGGTCGGGCCCACGACAGGCGGCGGGCGAGGCGCGCCGGGCGCGGGCTGGGGCGCGGTGGGCCGCTGCGGCGTGGCGGCGGCCGCGGGCTGGGGCGCGGCAGGGCGCTGCGGCGTTGCGGCGGCCGCGGGCTGGGGCGCGGCGGGCTGGGGCGTGGCCCCGGGAGGCGGCGCGACAGCGGCGCTCCTCGCGGGCGCGGCGAAGGACACCGCGTCCAGCTCCCGGAGCAGGAAGGCGATGCGCAGCAGGTGGTCGCCGTCCTGCGGGAAGTCGTTCAGCAGCTGCGTCACCGAGCGCACGCCGTCGATGACGGCGAGCGTGCGGACCTCATGCGGGGTGAGGCGCAGCTCGCTCGCGGCCACCAGCCCGCCGGACTTCATGATGGGGAGCTGGAGCACCGGGGTCAGCCGCCGCTTGAGGTCCGTGGGCGGCAGGCGGCGCACGGCATCGCTCAGCACCGCCCAGCGGTTCCCGAGCGGCATCGCCTTCTGCCCCGGCAGGTCGCGCGGCTCGAAGGTGAAGGAGCCGGAGTCGGCGCGCAGGCCCCTGGCCAGGATGAGCACCGCGCGCTGGGCCAGGTGCGTGAAGGCGCTGGCCGGCTGCAAGAGGCCCAGCCCGAAGAGCGCCGCGAGCAGGTCCCCGCCGAAGCGCGCTCGCGCGGACTCTGCCTGCTGGAGCTGCTCGGGCGTGAGGAGCTTCGCTCCCATCAGGGACGTGCCGAGCGCGTCCTCCGGATGCGACGAGTCGACGAACTCCGGGTTGCCCTTGCGGAAGTGGATGTGGACCACCCGGTCCGGCAGCGTGAGCAACAGCAGCCCCGTCTGCTCCCCGGCGGCGACGCGGCCATAGAGGCGGATGGGGGAGAGCTGGTCGAGCTGTCCCTGGGACGGAACCGCGAAGGGCGAGGCGTCCGCCGCCACGACGGCGGGGCCGGGCGCGGCCGGCGCGGCCATGGGGTTCGGAAAGGGAGCAGGGGTGGGCGCAGTGGCGCTGCGCGCGGCGGCGGGCCCGGCCGGTTGAGGCGCGCCTGGCGGCACCGGCGGTCGTCCCGGCACGGCCCCTGGCGCCCCGGCGACTCCCGGCGGTGTGCCGGGGCCCGCGCCCGGAGCGGTGGCTCCCGGGGCGCCCGGCGCTGCTCCGGCGACGGGCGGCCGCTGGACGGCTCCGGCGACACCGGGCTGAGGGGGGACAGCAGGACGGCGCGCGGGGTCCGCGTTGGGCTGGGCTCCCGGACCGGCCACGGGCGGTCGGGTTCCCGGACCGGCCATGGGCGCGGCGCCCGCCACCGGACGGGTGCCCGGGCCCGCCATCGGCGCTGCGCCCGGACCCGCCATCGGTCGGGTACCCGGGCCGGCCATCGGCGCCGCACCGGGGCCTGCCATCGGAGCGGCCCCAGGGCCTGCTCGCGGCGCCGTACCGGGACCTGCCATCGGAGCTGTGCCGGGCCCAGCCATGGGTGCCGCACCGGGACCTGCCATCGGAGCCGCACCCGGACCGGCCATGGGCGCAGCACCCGGCGTCGCGGCACCGGGCATCCCTCCGGTGCCTGCTTCGGGCGTGGGGCCGGGCGAGCTGGCCCCCGGCGCCTGAGCCGGGGCGTTTGGCGCTCCATCGCCCCACATGGCGCGGGGGAAGGCGTCGCGGGCCTCGGGGAAGCGCCAGGGGAAGGCGAAGTTGAGCCCGTCCTCGGAGACCTGGAGCTTGCCCTTGATGGAGCCGCTCTCCACGAGCAGCTCGATGGTCGGCAGGGTGAGGGGCCCCCACATGGTGCCCCTGTCGTTGCGAACCCAGTACTGCCGGACCTCACCCTCGGCCATGCGCCGCTCGACTCCAGTAGGTGTTCAGAAAAGGGAAAGGAGAACCCTACCGCCGTCCTCCCTCGACTCAAAGCATACGACCGGGCGTCAGGCCCGCACTCCGCGTCAGGGCGTCGCACCGTCCAGCGCCGCCAGCCCCAACGCGGCGAGACATGCCGCATCCGCCTTCTGCTCGGCGGGCGGGTCGAAGCAGAACACCTCGGTGTCGAACACCTTGCACAGCCCCGCGGGCGTGGCCGCGCACGCCGCCTTCGAGAACGCCGTCGTGCACCCATACCCGCACACCGGCCCCGTCTCGCTGTTCTTGCACTCGGGCGCGGGCAGCGTGCGCTTCCACGCGCACAGCGCAGCGGCGGGCGGGTCGAAGCAGGTGATGCGGCCGCTGGCCAGCTTGCACACGCCCGCGGGCGTCCGGGCGCAGCGCACCCCTTCCGGCGCATTCACGCAGCCATAGCCGCACGTCAACTGCATCCCATTGCTGCGGCAGTCCGCCTGGGGCGTCTCGCGGCCGTACACGGCGAAGACGATGGCCGGCGGGTCGAAGCATTCCACGTCCCCGCTACGGCCCTTGCACACGCCCGCCGGAGACTTCGCGCACTTCACCTTGCCCGGCTGCGTCGCGCAGTTGTAGCCGCACGCCACCACGCCATCGATGTTCTTGCACTCGGGCGCGGGCAGCGAGTCGCCGTACGCCTTCAGCACGTAGGCCGGCGGGTCGAAGCACACGGCCTGCCCGTCCACCACCTGGCAGCGGCCCTGCGGCGTCTGCGCGCACCGCACCCGCTGTCCGTCCGACTTGCACCCATAGCCGCAGGACACCTGTCCGTCGATGGAGCGGCAGGTGGGCGCGGACGGGTCCTGCGACTGCGGAACCGAGGCGAGCGTGAGCGCCAGTACGGTGACGAGGGAAGCGAGCACGGGGGGGACCTCGGGCGGGGGAGAAGCGGTGGGGCCCGGCCATTGACGCCCAAGGCGCGCGGGGACGCAAGAAGCGGGCGGCCGCGACGGCGCGGGCGGGGCGTGGTACCCAGGCGCCCTCCCACGCGGAGGTAGGCCCCGGTGGACGTGGACGTCAGCACGCTGCACATCATCCTGCTCTGTCTCGCCGCGATGACGGCGGGCCTCGTGGACGCCATCGCCGGGGGCGGCGGGCTCATCACCCTGCCCGCGCTGCTGGCCGCCGGCCTGCCGCCCCACGTGGCGCTGGGCACCAACAAGGGCCAGTCCGTCTTCGGCACCTTCGCCGCGCTGGTGCGCTTCTCCCGCGCCGGGCTGGTGGACGGGAAGCTGGCGCGGGTGACGTTCCCCTTCGGCCTCGCGGGCGCCCTCGCGGGAGCCGCGCTGGTGCTGCTGGTGAAGCCGGAGGTGCTCAAGCCGCTGGTGCTCGTGCTGCTCATCGCGGTGGCGGTGTTCCTCACCTTCCGCAAGGCCCCGCGCCCCGGCGACGCGCCCGAGCCCGGGCCGCGCCCGCGCGCGCAGGCCATTGGCGCGCTCATCGCGCTGGGGCTGGGCACCTATGACGGCTTCTTCGGGCCGGGCACCGGCACCTTCCTCATCGTGGCCTTCTCCACGCTGCTGGGCCACGGCCTGGCGCGCGCGTCCGCGGACGCGAAGGTGGTGAACTTCGCCTCCAACCTCGCCTCCATGACGATGTTCGCCCTCAAGGGCGTGGTGCTGTGGAAGGTGGCGCTGCCCATGGCCGCGGCCCAGTTCTCCGGCGCGTACGTCGGCGCCCACCTCGCGGTGAAGGGCGGCGACAAGCTGGTGCGCAGGGTGGTGCTCGGCGTGGTGCTGGCGCTGGTGCTGAAGCTGGGGCGCGACGTGGTGATGGGCTGACGCCCCTTCAGCCGATGTGCACCAGCAGCGCGTCCCCGCGCTTCGCCACCGTGGCCACGAACTTCTGGAGCTCCTCGAAGTAGGAGAGCAATTCCTCCAGCGGGTCCACGTCCTCCTCGGGCTCCTCCCAGGTGCCGGGGTAGATGTCCTGGGCCTGCATCTCCACCGGGTCATACCGGCGGCGCAGCGTGGCCTCGGGCACCTTCTGGAGCGCCTGGGCGAGCGCCTTCGCCTGCGCGGGCGTGAAGATGCGCGCGGTGCCCTCGTCCGAGGGGATGTCCCCCACGTCCTCGCCGCCGCGCACCAGGAAGTCCAGCGGCGCCGCGCCTTCCCAGGGCGTGCCGGTGAGCAGGTACTGGAGGCCGTGCCACGCCTCGCCGATGTCCAGCTCCACGAATGCCGCGCCCTTCGAATCGCCGAAGTCCTCCTCGTCGTCGAGGAAGGCCTCCAGGCTCTGGGGCGCCTGGAGCAGGGCGTTGCGCTGCGCCTCCGTGGCGCTGCGAAGGGTGCAGAGCATCTCCATGCGGTGACCTCGGGGGCGCGTGAGTCGACGAGCGCGGGGCGGACCTTACCGCCCGCTGCTCACCAACGGAACAACAAGGGAGGCGTCCGAGCTCAGCGGTAGCTCGACTGTGAACGTCGCGCCCTGGCCCGGCACGCTGGCCACGGACCGTGGGCTTCAGAAATCTGAGCCGGAGCGCCTCCTCCGTCGCAGGCGCCAGGCCACCCGGTGCCTGCTCCTCCTGGGAAGGGGCCCTGGCATCCGTGTTGCTCTTACGGGAGGCCTCACTCCGCCTGCTGGAGTCCGTCCATGACCCCGATGTCGCTGCGCCGACTCTTCTCCCGCGCCCTGCGCGCCTCGCTCGTAACGCCGCTGGTGCTCGCCGGGTGTGATGGGGACGACCTGGACCTGACGGGCTACTCCGCGCCCGCATGTGAGGATGGCTCCCTCGCGGTGAGCGGGTTGTCGCTCGCGACGCCGGTGGACGTCGTGCAGTTGCGCGGCATCGGGTCCAACCCCGGCTCGGCAGACCCTCATCGCGAGGCGGTGGTGAGCTCCTCGGGGACGCCGTGCGCGACGGCTTCCAACGTGCCGGCCTGCACGTCGGCCCTGGCCAGCCTCACCTCGGAGACGGGCTTCAATACGTCCTGCCTGGACGTGTGCTCCGCGTTCTACGTGGCGACGACGCGGGGTGACGAGGTGAAGGCCCACGCGTCCCTGGAGGCGCTCCGGGCCCTGTTGGGCACCATCGACACGACGCAGGAGGCGGCGCTGCTCGCCTTCGCCGAGGGCTATGACCTGTCCTGCCAGACGCTGGCGCGGGGGGCGGTGCGGGCGGAGCCCGACGGGCGCTTCAGCGTCATCGGCACCACGGGCTTCGCCTGCGGAGAGGGCACGGCGGTGACGCGCTTCGTGCTGGAGGTGTCGCCAGATGGTTCGGTGCGGGAGGTGAGCAGCAAGGTGCTCGAGCGGGGGGACCCGGGTTGCTCCATCGGCCGGCGGCCCGTGGGCCTGCGCGGCGCGGCCCCGGTGGCCTGCTCGGACGCGCTGGGGCAGCACTTCGCGGTGGTGGCGCACCTGGAGGCGGCCTCCATCAACGCCTTCCTGCGACTGCGCGAGGAGCTGGAGTTGCACGGCGCCGACGTCGCGCTGCGGGACGCGGCGCTGAAGAGCGCGATGGAAGAGGTGCTGCACACCGACGTCAGCACGCGGCTGGCCCGCCGCTTCGGTGGCACGCCCCGGCCGCCCGAGGTGGAGGCGCTGCCGCTGCGCTCGCTGTTCGAGGTGGCGCTGGACAACGCGGTGGAGGGCTGCGTGCGGGAGACGTTCGGCGCGCTGGTGGCGCATCACCAGGCCCTGCATGCGCGGGACGCGGAGGTGCGCGGCGCCATGGTGCGCATCGCGGACGACGAGACGCGGCACGCCGAGCTGTCCTGGGCCATTGACGGCTGGGCGCGGGAGCGGCTCACCGCGTCCGAGCTCGAAGCCCTGCGCGCCGCGCAGCGGGAGGCCGTGGAGAAGCTGCGCGCGGAGGTGGCCGCGCCGCTCGATGAGGCGCTCGTCACCGAGGCCGGCATGCCGGCGCCGGAAGTCGCCGCGTCCCTGGTGGACACGCTGGCCGCTCAGCTCTGGGCGTGAGGTGCTTCCCCGGACGGGTGACGGCTTCCACAGAGGAAGCCGTCCCCGCGCGTCCGGGCCCGGCGGCTACTCCACCACCACCAGCTTCGCGTTGTTCTCCACGGCGGTGCCTTCCTTGGCGAACAGCTCCGTCACCTTGCCGGCCTTGGGGCTCTTGAGCTCGTTCTCCATCTTCATCGCCTCCACCACCACCAGCCCCTGGCCCTCCTTCACCTCGTCGCCCACCTTCACCAGCACCTTCACCACCTTGCCGGGCATGGGCGCGGTGACGAGCTGCTTGCCCTCCACGGAGAAGGCCGCGTTGCCCGCGCGCAGGCGCAGGCGGCGCTCGTCCGCCACGTCGAAGCGGTTCACCTGGCCGCGCAGGAGGACGCCCACCTCGTCGCCGTTCTCCTCGAACTCGACGCCGTAGGACTGGCCGTCCACCAGCATGGTCATGGTGCCGTGCTCCAACATGAGCGCGTCCACCTGGTACGTCTTGCCGTTGACCGTCACCCTGTACTGGTCATTGCCCAGTGGCTCCAGGTCCACCGGCACGGCTTCCTTCTGGCCCTGCTGCTTCGTGAAGTAACGCATGGAGGTCTTTTCCAAAGCTCGAAGGGGAAGGGACTACCGGCGGCGCAGCGCCAGCTTCCACGGGGAGACGCCACCGTTGCCGCCGCCCTGGCCACTCGCGGAGGGCAGCGACTTCGCGCGCTTCTGGTCTCTCTGGTACGCGTGCACCGTGCTGGCGAGCAGCGCCATCTCGCTCAGCTTCGCGTCCTCCACGCCGAGCAGCGTGTCGTGCTCGCGGGTGAGGAAGCTGGTGTCGTAGTCGCCGCCGATGAACTCGGGGTGCGCGAGAATCGCCTTCAGGTAGCGGATGTTGGTGGTGATGCCCTTCACCACGTACTCGGACAGCGCGCGCTGCGTCCGGGCAATCGCCTCGCGCCGCGTGGGGGCCCACACGGACAGCTTGGAAATCATCGGGTCGTAGAAGTTGGGCACCGTGTACCCGGGGAACACGCCCGAGTCGTCGCGCACGTTGGGGCCGCCCGGCACGCGCAGGTACGTAATCTTCCCGGGGCTGGGCATGAAGTTGCGCGACGGGTCCTCCGCGTAGACGCGCACTTCAATCGAGTGGCCCCGCGGCTCGGGCGCGGCGGTGAGCGGGAGCTTCTCGCCCTCGGCGGCGCGAATCTGCAGGGCGACGAGGTCCAGCCCCGTCACCCACTCCGTCACCGGGTGCTCCACCTGGAGGCGGGTGTTCATCTCCAGGAAGTAGAAGTTGCGGTGCACGTCGACGAGGAACTCCACCGTGCCCGCGCCCACGTAGTTGACGGCCTTGGCCGCCTTCACGGCGACTTCACCCATCTTCGCGCGCATCTCCGGCGTGAGGATGGGGCTGGGCGTCTCCTCCACCACCTTCTGGTGCCGGCGCTGCGCCGAGCACTCGCGCTCGTTCAGGTGGATGGTGTTGCCGTGCTGGTCGGCGAACACCTGGATCTCCACGTGGTGTGGCTTCTCCAGGTACTTCTCGATGTAGACGGCGTCGTTGCCGAAGGCGTTCATCGCCTCGCTCTTGGCGGCGCGCCACGAGGAGTCGAAGTCACCGCCGCGCTCCACCTTGCGCATGCCCTTGCCGCCGCCACCGCCCGCGGCCTTGAGCATGACGGGGAAGCCAATCTTCTCCGCGTAGGCGCGCGCCTCTTCCAGCGTGGCGAAGGGCTCGGTGGAGCCAGGCACCACGGGCACGCCGGCCTTGATCATGTTCGCGCGGGCGCGGGTCTTCTCGCCCATGGCGTCCATGGCGGAGGCCGGCGGGCCGATGAAGGTGATGCCGGCGGCCTCGCAGGCGCGGACGAAGGAGGCGTTCTCGGAGAGGAAGCCGTAGCCGGGGTGGATGGCATCCGCGCCGGCCTGTTTGGCGGCGTCGATGATGCGCTGCTGGACCAGGTAGCTCTCACGCGAGGGCGGGGGCCCCACGAAGTACGCCTGGTCCGCGGTGCGGACGTGAAGGGCGGAGCGGTCCGCCTCCGAGTACACCGCCGCGGTGGCGATGCCGAGTTCCTTGCAGGTGCGCATCACCCGGATGGCGATCTCGCCGCGGTTGGCGACGAGCACTTTGCGGATCTTGGGCATGGTCGCCCCTCTAGCACGGGGCGACCCGGATTTCGCGCCCCTACTTCCGGTTGCCCAGGTACTGCTCCATGTAGACCTTGGCCTGCGCCAGCTTGGCCTCCACGAAGCGGTCATCCTCGTCCGGCTCGGGCGGGGGCATCGGCTTGCCCGGCTCGTTCCCGAAGTCCACCGCGGCGGCCAGCAGATTGCGCGCCGCGTTGCCGCCGCCGAACAGCTTTGCCAGCATGCCCGTCTCGACGTCCAGCCAGCGCGCGGCCTGGCGCATGACGTCCAGCACTTCGCCCTCCACGGCCTTCGAGGGGCGGCCCGGGCCGCTGACGCACGTACGGGCGTAGCTGTGCTCCCGGTCCACGAAGATGCCCAGCGCCCTGTCGCGGAAGTCCTGCGCCAGGGCCTGCGTCATCGCGTCCAGCTGCTCCTCCAGGAAGGGCTGCTCGGACTTGCGCGCCTTGCGGCCGGGGGCGGGGGGCAGCTCCAGCTCGGCGGCGTGCCAGCCCGCCTCGGAAAGGCCCTCGGGCGGTGACTCCAGCCACTTCACTTCAGGCGTGGGCAGGTCGACCGCCTCACATACGCGCTTCAGCGTCTGGCGCAGCGCGGTGAGGTTACCTTCAACGTCGGAGAGAAAGAGGATGAGTCGGCGGTGGGACAAAATGGGTTCCTTTCCTGGCAACCTGAAAGCCCGCGCGCCACCCTCAAATTTCCAGGATGGCGCGTGCCTGCCTGCCCTCCAGCCAGGGGAGGGCAGCCCTGCCGCCGAGGGAACACCCTACAGCGGGATATTGCCGTGTTTACGCGGCAGGTTTTCCTGGCGCTTGTCCTTCAGCATCTCCAGCGCGCGGATGATGCGCGAACGGGTGTCTTCCGGACGGATGACCTCGTCGATGTAGCCCAGCTCCGCCGCCTTGAACGGGTTGGCGAACTTCTCCCGGTACTCGGCGGTGAGCTTCGCGCGCTCGGCCGCGGCGTCGGGGGCCTTGAGCAGCTCGTTGCGGAAGATGATGTTCACCGCGCCCTCGGGGCCCATGACGGCGATTTCCGCGGTGGGCCAGGCGTAGTTGATGTCCGCGCGGATGTGCTTGGACGCCATGACGTCGTAGGCGCCGCCGTAGGCCTTGCGGGTGATGATGGTGACCTTGGGGACGGTGGCCTCGGCGTAGGCGTACAGCAGCTTGGCGCCGTGGGTGATGATGCCGCCCCACTCCTGCGAGGTGCCGGGGAGGAAGCCGGGCACGTCCACGAAGGTGATGAGGGGGATGTTGAAGCAGTCGCAGAAGCGCACGAAGCGCGCGGCCTTCACGCTCGCGTCGATGTCCAGCACGCCGGCCAGCACCGCGGGCTGGTTGGCCACGACGCCCACGCTGCGGCCGTTCATGCGCGCGAAGCCGACGACGATGTTCTTCGCGAACTGGTCCTGCACCTCGAAGAAGTGCTTGTCGTCGACGACGGCCTTGATGACTTCCTTGATGTCGTAGGGCTTGTTGGGGTTGCTCGGGACGATGTCCTTGAGCGACGCCTCGGCGCGGAACGGGTCGTCCTCGCACGGCTGGACGGGCGGGTCCTCCTGGTTGTTGGAGGGGAGGAACGACAGCAGCTCGCGCGTCATGACGATGGCGGCCTGCTCGTTCTCCGCCGCGAAGTGCGCCACGCCGGACTTCTGGTTGTGCGTGAGCGCGCCGCCCAGCGCCTCCTTCGTCACCTCCTCGTGCGTCACCGTCTTGATGACGTCCGGGCCGGTGATGAACATGTAGGAGGTGTCCTTCACCATCATGATGAAGTCCGTAATCGCCGGCGAGTACACCGCGCCGCCCGCGCACGGGCCCATGATGAGCGAAATCTGGGGCACGACGCCGGACGCCAGCGTGTTGCGCAGGAAGATGTCCGCGTAGCCGGCGAGGCTCTCCACGCCCTCCTGGATGCGCGCGCCGCCCGAGTCATTCAGGCCGATGACGGGCGCGCCCACGCGGGTGGCCATGTCCATGATCTTGCAGATTTTCTGGGCATAGGCGCCGGACAGCGAGCCGCCGAAGACGGTGAAGTCCTGGGCGAAGACGAAGACCTTGCGGCCTTCCACGGTGCCGTAGCCGGTGACGACGCCGTCGCCGGGAATCTTCTTGTCGCCCATGCCGAAGTCGCTCGAGCGGTGGGTGACGAACTTGTCCAGCTCGCAGAAGGAGCCCGGGTCGAGCAGCAGGTCGATGCGCTCGCGGGCCGTGAGCTTGCCGGCCTCGTGCTGCTTGGCGATGCGGTCGGCACCGCCGCCCAGCTCGGCCTGCTTCTCCAGCTGCTGGAGCCGTGCGCGGAGGGGGTTCTCGGAGGTCTCGTCCATGTGCGCCCCCTCTAGCACGATTGGGCGGGGTCCGCGCTCCCCGGAAGCATGGCGTCCACCGCCGCGAGGTCCAGGCCATAACGCTGCCGCACCTCGGCAAGGGGCAACTCCCACATCCGGCGCCAGGGCGCGCCGAAGAGGAGGCGGGAGCGGTGGCCCAGCAGCCACCCCCGGACGATGGCGCGCATGCGCACGTCCCGCTCGGAGAAGGCGTAGAGGAGGGTGTTGGCCAGCCCCCCCGCGAGGATGCCCAGGGCGAAGGGGCTGCCCACCTGGGCGAGGCTGAAGGCCTGGATGCCCAGCTCTCCGGCCACGTCGGTGTGGAAGCCGGTGAGGACGTGCCAGACGTCGTGGGACTCCAGCATGTGGGCCCGCACGTACTCCTCGTCCGTGTGGGCCTCCAGGGCGGGGAGGGCGTCCGGGTCCAACCCGTTCCCCAACAGGTGGTCCGCGTAGGCGCGGCCCAGCGTCCCTTCCGGGAGGTGGCACAGCGAGGCCGGGTGGAGGAAGCCCACGCGCGGGCGCTCGACGAAGGCCCGGGCGGCGGAGTCGTGCCGCATCAGTCGCTCCACCAGCCTGCGCATGGCGGCGGGCGGAGCCAGCACCGCCGCCAGCTCCAGGATGTCCTGGAGCTGCTCCGGGTCCCGGAGCGCGCGCGCCATGCGCCACGCCGTCCGGGCATACGCGACGGGGTTGCGCATGCCTGCCTCTCGAGCTGTGGGGTCCGACGCCCAGGGTACGCGCCGGATGGGGCGGAGGAGGGCGCATGCGTCGGAGCGGTGCTCGCGGGCGGACATCCCGAGCGCCCGGGAGCGGACACTCAGGAGGCGGGCGGCCGAACGGGCAACTCCCGGGTCCGTGCGGACCGGGTTGGGGGGACGGACGTTTCGAGTCTGGAGGTCCGCCATGCGCGCTGCTCGAGGTTCTCTGCAGGTGGGCGCGTTCCGCGGCATTCCCATCCGCGTCCACTTCTCGCTGTTGCTCATCCTGCCCCTGCTGGCGTTCAGCTTCGGCGGGGCCTTCCGCCGGGCGGCGGAGGTGGCCGAGGTGCCACCGGAGCGGCTGCTCGGCTCACCCGCATGGTGGGGGCTGGGGGTGGCGGTGGGCCTGTTCTTCTCCGTGTTCGTGCACGAGCTGGCGCACACCGTCTACGCGCTGGCCCGTGGCGGGCGGGTGCGCTCGATTACGCTGATGATGGTGGGCGGCGTGTCGGAGCTGACGGAGGCGCCGCCGCGCCCGAGGGACGAGGCGCTGATGGCTCTGGTGGGGCCGCTCACCAGCCTCCTGCTGGCGGCCGTCTTCGGGGCCGTGACGTGGCTCCTGCAGGGCACGCGCTCCTTCAACCTCCAGTTCGCGTGCTTCTACCTGGCGAGCCTCAACCTCTTCCTGGGCGTGTTCAACCTGCTGCCCGCGTTCCCCATGGACGGCGGGCGCATCGTCCGCGCGTCGCTGACGGGGCGGCTGGGCGCGGTGCGCGCGACGCGGGTGGCGTCGCTGATGGGGCAGGGCTTCGCGGTGCTGCTCGGCCTGGGGGGCGCATTGACGCTCAACCCGTTCATGATGGTCATCGCCGTGTTCATCTACCTGGGCGCGGAGGGCGAGGCGCGGCAGGTGCGGATGAAGGCCACGCTGGCGCGCGTGCCGGTGTCGGCGCTGATGACGCCGCGGCTGGCGGGCGTGGAGGCGTCGTCCTCGCTGTGGGAGGCGATGTGGGCGCTGCGGCAGGCGCGGCGACTGGTGCTGCCGGTGACGGAGGACGGGCGGCCCGTGGGCTGGGTGTGGCTGGAGCCGGTGCAGCAGGTGCCGGAGGCGGAGCGGGCCACGCGCACCACGCGCGAGCTGATGCGGCCGGCGCTGGTGGCGGAGATGGAGGAGGACGGGTGGACCGCGCTGCGGCGCATGGCGGAGAACGAGGTGCCGCACCTCGCCGTGGTGGCGGCGAACGGGAGCCTGGTGGGCACCCTGGACCTGGCGGACGTGCAGCGCGGGCTGGCGCTGTACGAGGCGCGGGAGGAGCGCGCCGGGCCCAGGCCGCGGGACTTCCAGCAGGAGCGCCCGGCGTGACGATGCGTCAGGCCGCCGCGGAGCCCACGCCGTAGAACTGCTGGCTCAGCTCGGCCTCGCTGGCGAACTTCGGGTACTTCCCCTGCTTGAGCGACGTGCTGTCCGGCAGCGCGGTGGCGGAGGAGTACTCCAGCAGGTCACTGATGAGTTTCGCGAACGCGTCGCGCTGGGCGAGGCCCGGGTAGAGCTGCGGCAGCGACAGCCCCGGGACGTTGATGCGCAGCACCAGCGGCCCCTGGGCGCCGCTGCCCCAGGACACCACCAGGTCGGTGAGCACCGTCTGGCGGGGCGGCGCACCCGGAGCCCCAGCGATGGGCAGCATGCCGACGGCCACTGCCAGCACCTCCGTCACCGCGAGGGTGCGGCGCTGGCCGTTGGCGGACTCCAGGCTCAGGGCCTTGTCGCTCAGGCCCAGGATGCGGCAGGGGATGATGCGCGGAGGCGCGGCGGGCGCGTCGATGGCGGGCACGGGTTGTCCCGGCTCCACCCCACGCCGGCCGCGCTCGTCCAGCGAGCGCTCCACCTGCTGCTCCAGGGCCTGGACGTGCTCGGCCAGCGTGGCGGCGTCTCCCGTCAGCAGCGTCTTCGCGCGGGCCACGTACTCGCCCGCCTTCTCCGGGTGCTTGTATTGCGCCAGCCGCAATTCCGCGGCCCGGATGAGGGCGCGCACGGCGACGGTGCCCGAGCCCGTGCCGGCCACGGAGTACAGCGCTTCCGTCGTGGGCGCGGCGGTGGGCGGAGCGCCCTCTCCCTCCAGGGACTGCGCCACGCGCCAGGCGGTGGCGGGGCGCAGCCGCTCCAGGGGGAGCAGCGTGCCGAGCTGCTCCAATGCGCCCCAGACGGCCTCGGCCGACGCACGCCCGGCCAGCAGGTTCAGCGCCCGCTCCACCCGCGTGAGGCCGAGCTGGAGCTTCCCGTCCTCCAGGTCCATCCGGCCCAGGGCCAGCAGCGAGTCCGTGTGGTCCGGCTGGCCGGACAGCACGCGCGTGAAGCCCTCTCGTGCTTCCTTCAGGTCTCCCCGGTCCAGCGCCGCCTGCGCTTCCGCCACGCGGGGGTCCGCCACCCAGCCACCCTGGGCCGCCGCGAGCGCGGGCGCCACCACGCGCTCCTCCAGGCGCGTGGCCCGCATCAGCGAGGCCCCCGCGAAGCCGAAGGCGAAGCCGCCGATGTGGGCCATCACCGCCACGCCCGTGTCGTTGCCCCAGAGGAGGTAGTTCAGCACCTCGTTGCCGAACCACAGGCCCGCCCAGGCCCAGCCGGGCACGGGGACGGTTCCGCGCCAGATGCGCAGAATCCAGATGAAGTAGCCCACGCGGACCCGGCGCTGCGCGAAGCGCAGGCAGAACGCGCCCATGCACGCGGCCACGGCGCCGGACGCGCCGACCATCACCCCCTGCGAGGAGGGCTCGATCGCGAAGTGGGCGAGGTTCGCCACCAGGCCCCCCGCCAGGTAGAAGGCCGCGAAGAGGGGCCGTCCCCAGGCGTCCTCGAGCAGCAGGCCCACGACGTAGAAGAAGAGCATGTTGCCCAGCAGGTGCATCCACCCGAGGTGTAGGAACATGCACGTCAGCCAGCCGGGCTGGGCGATTCCTCGCGCGGGCACCAGCGCGAAGCGCCGCAGCGACGAGCTGTCGGTCCTGACCATCAGCTCATCGCAGCGCGCGTCCAGTTGCTGCTGGCGCTTCGCCACGTCCACGGAAGGGTCGTCGTTCTCCTTCGCCTGTTGGCGCAGCTTCGCAATCAGCTTCCGGCCGTGGTCGGACAGGAAGCGCTCGGAGCAGGCGGCGGGGAACACCAGCTCGGAGTGCGTGAGCGACTGCTCCGCCAACTGGTTGATGTCTTCATCGCCCACGCCCAGGGGCTCGGAGGGGATGACCCACGTGGCGACGAACGCGAGGGCGCACACGACGGCGATGCCGATGGACACGCGGGGCAGGCGGTCCAGCTCCGCTCCGTCCACACCCAGTGGCAGGAAGATCATCATCGCGGCAGGTCCCCCCAAGGGGCGGCAACGGCGCCCCACGAGTCACGCGATGCCCGGAGTCTCCCGGCGCGTGCGCTCCCGTCGTCTATCATGCCGCGCTTCCCTGGCGTCTGGCACGCCCCGTCACAGCGGGGCGGCGCTCCAGGTGGGGGGGAGACGGGCGGGCCTACTTCGCCGCCGGCAGCGTCCAGGTGAGGGAGAAGTGGTGCGCGCCGCCGGGGACGCTGTCCATCCACCCGGTGATTCGCTCGCTCTGCTCCAGCAGCGGGCCCAATTCCGAGCTGATGGCGAAGAGCGCGGCGAGCTGCTCGTCCGCGAGCACGTCCGCCAGCGACACCTGGTTGAGCCCGCGCGTCAGGCGCTTGGGGTCCAGCGAGAAGTCGGCCGCGCGCTCCAGCTTCGCGCCCGCCGCCGGCAGCGCGGCCAGCGTGGCCTGCGTCACCGTCTCGTCGTTGCCCACCACCAATTGCTTGTCCTTGAGCCGCACGAAGAGGCTGCCGCCCTTCACCGTCAGGGCCCAGCCGTCCGCCAGCGCCTTCGCGCCCGGGAAGCTGCCCATGGGCGCCAGCGCGGACTTCACCGCCGCCGCGTCCGTCACCTCCGCGGCCAGCGCCTGACGCACGGCGAAGAAGCGCGTCTCCGGCGCCCGCAGGGAGCCGCGCACCTGCACGGTGTCCATCATGTTCACCAGCAGGTTGCCGGTGAGCTGCTTCGCCACCGTGTCCGTCATGGCCTGCACCTGCTCCTTCGGGCACGCGGGGCACACGGACTGGATGGTGGCGCGCAGCGAGCCCACTGCCTGCGCCACGCCCGCGGGCGCCACCGCCGCGCGCGAGAAGAACATGCCGTCCGCCTTCATCGCCCCGTAGGGACTGGTGCTCTTCGCCTGGAAGGGAGGCAGCGGCAGCTTCAACGCGGTGCCATCCACCTTCAGCGCCGTGCCCGTGCCGTCCAGCCCCACCACCGTGCCGCCGGTCGCGAGGTACGCCACGCCCGTCACCTTGCCCAGCCGTGCGTCCGGCGTGGGCGCCTTGCCCACCAGCTTCACCGCCTCCTTCAGCAGCGCGGGCCCGCCCGCATCGGTGGCGCCGAAAGAGCACACGTCCTGGCCCTTGAGGGCATAGCCCATGGCGCCGCCCGCCGCGCGCGACACGCTCACCGTCGTCACGCCCTTCGACGTTGCGGGCTTCGGCTCGTCGCCACCGGCGGCGGTGATGGCCTCGGCGGCCTTCGTCTGGAAGAGCTTCGCGTCCTTCACGCGCAGGCAGGACACGCGGCCGTCCTCGCGCAGGGACACCGTGGCCGGGCCCGCCGCGTCCAACCCGGCCGCGGAGAGCGTCTCGGGCTTCGTCGGGTCGATGACGAGGAAGGGGTGCAGCTCCCCGCGCCAGGCGGACGGACGCAGCACCGGCGCGTGGGTGCCCGCGCGCTCCAGGAAGGCGGACAGGCCCGCCATCGCATCCAGCTTCGGGACGTGGACGACAGTCTGGGCCGACGCGGCGGAGCGGGGAGCGGGAGCCGCGGCCAGGGTGGCCGCCAGGACGAGCGAGGAGAACATGTCCCCGTGAGAACAGCCGGGCTCCGGGGCTGTCAAGGATGACGCGCCCGCTCCCTCTCCCGGAGTGTCACCCGTTCGAGAGAAGGCGGGCGAGCCAGCAGGGCGGCGCCAGTCCGTCCGGAGTACCGGCCGTCTTCTCCCCGGCAGCGCTCCGCAGCACCTGCCGCCGCAGCGCACCGGGCGCGTGTGGCCGGGTGGCGCGTGGCCCCGCGAGTGTGTTGCTCGCCGGAACTTCCCGGCGCGTCTGTCTGGGACGGGCTGCCCTCATCATGCCGCTGCTCCTCATGTGGGCGCCCGCCGTGCCTCCTTCTAGAGGCGGCCGACGTTGGCCCACTCAATCATCCGCTCCGCCAGCTCCTCGGCGTTGCGGCGCAGGTGCGCAAGCTGCAGCACCTGGTCATCCGTGCGGGCCAGCGCCATGCGCAGGGCCAGCGTGTCCGCGAAGCGGACCACCTGCGCGATGCTGATGCAGGCCCGGTCCTCCGCCGCCCCTGCGAAACGGGCGACCTCCGCGTCCACCGTGAAACCCTCCGCCACCAGCGCCTGCACCAACGCGCCACGCGCCACCGGTGTCTCGTACTCCCCCGGGTTGCGAAGCTGCCGACGCCACGATTGCGCCTCCCACCGCTTGCGCGCGGGGTCCCTCGGGACCCTTTGCTTCAACGGCTGCGCGCTCGTCATCCCCACCATGCCGGTCAACACCGGCGACCAGATGTTCATCTCCATCACTGCCCCCTCTCCACTACGGGGTTCCATCCACAGGCATGAGCGACATCGATGTTTCTTCGTCAGTCCCGCGCGCCGGACTGCTCACCCCTTATTACGGCCATGCCTTGAATTCTTGACTCGCCCCTGGGCGCCAACCTGTTGCGTCGGGGCGCCAGGAGTCTCGTGGACGGGGGATGGGTGTCGTCGTTGACAGGGCCCTGGTCCCCCGGGACAGTCCGCGCGCCATGGCTACCTACCCCGCCTCACCTCGCGATGCCTTCCACCTGCTGCGCGCGCTGTCGGAGGACCTGTCCCACCCGGACCGACGTCCCCGCGCGCTGACGGAATTGCGTGAGCTGGCCGACGCCGCCCGCAACCGGCCGGAGACGGCGCCGCTGCGGCTGGTGACGGTGACGGTGGCGGTGGGGGCGTCGCAGGAGCGGCTGGAGCTGTTCCTGCTGCCGTCCATCTTCGCCCCCGAGGCGTGGGCCTACACGTTCATGGAAGGCCTGATGAGCGTGCCGCTGGACGAGTACGCGGGAAAGCGGCTGGTGGAAGTAGGGGCGGGCTCGGGGTGGATCTGCATCGCGCTCGCGAAGTTCACCCGGCTGGCGCACGTGCACGGCGCGGACCTCAACCCGCACTCACCCGTGGTGGCGCGGTGCAACGCGTGGCTCAACGGCGACGAGGCGCTGGTGTCGCGCCTGTCCTTCGGGGAGAGCGACCTGTTGCGCGGCATACCCTCGGAGGCCCCGTGGGACTTCGTGGTGGGCTGCATCCCCCAGGTGCTGCGCGGGGAGGAGCAGGAGTTGCCGGCCGAGCTGTCCCAGGCCGACGAGCAGGCGCTGTACGACCTGTCCAACTACTGCACGCTGCAGAACGTCTACGAGGACCACTTCGGGCTCGGGCTCATCGCGCGACTGTTGGATGAAGCACCGGAGCGGCTGGCGCCGGGCGGGCGGCTGTTGCTCAACCTCGCGGGCCGGCCGGGACGTCCCATCATCCAGCGCATGCTGACCCGGCGCGGCTTCACGCCGAAGGTGCGCGTGGCGCGGCGGGTGATGCAGGCGGCGGACACGGACATCCGCCCACTGGTGGCGCTGGAGCAGCGCACCGGGCGCGAGTTCGAGTTCTTCATGGAGGCCCGCAGCCCGGAGCCACTGCGCGCGGCCACGGCGCTGGGCTGGCTGCAGGCGGGCCACCCGGTGTGGCACGAGGTGGCGGTGTGGGAAGCGCAGCTCGCGCTGCCCCGCGAGACGCTGGCCCTGCGCGCGGCCCTGCGCGAATTGGGCGCCGCGTCCCTGCAGGAGGAGCTCGATTTGGGCGCGGCGTCGGCGGAGCAGCTCGGCTTCGTGGCGGAATTGGCGGCGCGGCTGTCGCGCGGGCCGCTGATGCCGTACGCGCACGAGGCGGGGGACGCGTCCTTCCGCCGCCGCGTGGTGCGCTACCTGGAGCGGTACTTCGGGCTGCGGCTGGCGGAGGAGGAGCTGTTCGTCGCGCCCGAGCGGGAGCAGGCCGTCTATTCGCTGCTGATGGCCACGTGCGACGCGGGCGACGAGGTGCTGGTGTCGCGCAGCCTGCACCCGCTCTACGCGCGGGCGCTGGAGAAGGCGGGCGTGCGCGCCACGGTGACGCACACCACACTGGAGGAGGTGCGCCGGCTCCTGGCCGCCTTCGACGTGAAGCTGGTGCTGCTGACGGTGGAGCCGGGCGAGCGCACCAACCTGGCGGTGCTGCGCGACATCCTCGCGGAGACGGCGCGGCGGGGCATCTGGGTGGTGCTGGACGAGAGCGCCTTCTTCAACATCACCGGCGCGGTGGAGCCCCGCACGCTCTTCGAGTTCCTCGCGCGCGAGCCGTACGCGCCGAACCTCGTCGTGCTCTACGGCCTCATCAAGAACGCGGTGTGGCCGGACCTGGAGCTGACCCTGCTGTTGCCCGTGCCGGAGCCCTTGCGCGCGGACCTGGAGGTGGCGGCGGAGGTGACGTACTCGCGCATCAGCACGCTGGCGGAGTGGTTCTACGAGCGCACCTTCGCGGACCTGCTGTCCTTCCGCATCTCCTTCAAGGAGCCGGAGGTGCCCGCGGCCCGGAAGCCTCCGGCGGTACCGCTGCCCCGCTCCAAGCGCATCGCGAAGCTCGCGGGCTTCCCCGCCTTCGCGCCGAAGGTGTTCCGCGAGGACGACGCGGAGTTGGTGCGGCTGGACTACGGGGAGAACGAGGGGCCGCTGCCCGCGCCGCTGGTGGAGGGGCTCATCGCCGCGGGCACGGCGCCGCGCGACTCGGGCTCGCAGACGGGGTTGACGGAGGCGGTGGCCGCCTTCCTGCTGGAGTCGCGCGCCGCGCGCTACGCGCCGGAGGACCTGGCGGTGGCGCCCGGCGTCTGGCCGCTCATCCACCACCTGGGCGTGGCGCTGCGCCAGCGGTTGGGGCGCGTGCCGCGCGTGTTCCTGGTCACGCCCTGCTACGGCGTGCTGCCGCCCACCTTCGTGTCCGCCGGCTGTGAGGTGGAGCAGGGCCCGCTGTCCGGCCTGCTCGCGCGGCGGGGGCAGGGCGGTGCGGCCCCGGATGCGGTCGTCGTCTCGCAGCCGTCCAACCCCACCGGCGCCTACCTCGCACAGGAGGAACTGGTGGCGCTGGCCACCTATGTGGTGGAGCAGCGCTGCCTGCTGGTGTCGGACGAAATCTTCGGGCTGGTCAACCTCACCAGCCCCACGGCGGAGACGGTGCACAGCCCGGTGACGCTGGAGGGAGCGGTGCCCGGCGTGGGCGCGCGTACGGTGCTGCTGGGCGGCCTGTCCAAGGAGTTCGCCGCGGGTGGCCTGCGCGTGGGCTGGCTCGCCACGCGCGACAGGGCCCTGGCCGCGGCCGTGCGCGACAGCGGCCCGGGCGTGCTGCACCTGGTGACGGCGCGCGCCGCGGCGTACCTCTACGCGGCCTATGCGCGCAGCCCGGACGGGCAGCTCCTCTACCCGTCACGGCACCGCGCGCTGCGCACCTTCCTGGCGAAGATGCGCCGGGACCTGGCGGAGAAGCGCGAGCTGCTGGCGCAGGCGCTGCCGGGCGACGGGCGCTCGGACGCGAGCGACGCGGGCGGCCTCTTCCTGGCGCCTCGAATGACGGCGTGGCTGGGCCGCGAGGTGGACGGCGAGCGCCTCACGCCGGAGAACCTGCCCGCGCTCGTCTATGCGCACACCCACGTGGTGCTCAACGGTGGTCCGTGGTGTGGTGATTCGGAGCGCGTGCGCGCGGTATTCTCCATCCCCCGCGAGAAGCTGCTGAAGGCCCGCGAGCGGCTGCTGGCCTTCGGCGCGAAGCTGCGCTCGCCCTCGTAGGCCGGAGGGGCGGAGGCCTGTTCACACGGGGACAGTCATCCTGCCCCTTCGCTCGATGGGCCCTGGCTGGTAAGTCCCGCATGGTAGGAAATCCCGGTGCCAGGACCGGCCGGGGTCTGTGGCTCGAAACATCCAAGCATCCGGGGGGATGCCATGCCGAATCTGCTCGACCTGCCTCGACAGGCATTGATGGACCTGCGTTCACGCCTGAGCCATCTGCCGCTGGTGTCACAGTTCCCGCTGCGGAACGTGACGCCGGACTTCCTGTCCCTTTCCAGCCCGGCGCCGCAGGACCACGCGCTGGCGGACCCGGAGCGGGTGGAGGTCTGGCAGAAGGCGTGCGAGCGCTACGTGCGGCCCGGGCAGGTGGTGATGGATGCGTGCACCGGCACGGGGCTGCGCACCTTCCTGGCGGCCAGCCGCCATCCGAAGAAGCTGTACGCGGTGGACGGCTCGCGGCTGCTGGACACGGCGCAGTGGGTGGCGCGGCGCAACGGGCTGGAGCACATCGACTTCGTGCGCTCGCACCCGTGGCAGTACCACCCGCCGGAGAAGGTGGACGTGCTGCTGCACGAGCTTTTGGGCGACGCCCTCTTCGACGCGGGGCTGGTGCCGAGGATGTTGGATTTGCGCACCCGCATGCTCAAGCCGGGCGGGCGCATCCTCCCCAACCGCTTCGAGGTCTTCGTGGAGCCGGTGCAGCTTCGCGACGAGGCGTGCATCCCCTTCATCTGGAGCCAGCGCTTCCCCAGCGTGGACTACAGCTGCCTGCAGACGCTGCGCGAGGCGATGAACCCGTCCTACTTCACGCGCGTCATCCGCTCGTATGAAGTGGACCACCTCCTGTGCGACCCGGAGCCCGCCTTCGCCTTCGATCTGGAGACGATGGCCGCGGACGGCCTGCCGCACCGCGTGCGCTACGAGCGGCCGGTGGTGGACGAGGGCCGGGTGGACGGCTTCTGCCTCTTCTACAAGGTGGCCTTCGACGCGGAGCTGTCCTTCACCGTGTCGCCGCTGCGCGGGCAGAACCACGCGGGCATGACGCTGTTGCGCGTGGACTCGCGCGAGTTCGAGCGCTTCGACACGCTCTCCTTCGAGCTGGAGCTGGTGGACCCGGGCGACGTGCGCACCTGGCGCTGGCAGTTCACCTGAGGGCATTCCCAGTGCTCGCGGGTGGACAGCCCGTGAGACGCGAGGCTGAGCGCCGGGAGGGGCGTGGCTAGCTTGAACCGAGGCATGCCTTCTTCCCGAGTCCTCCTCGTCGTCGTGTCCCTGTCGCTGGGCGTCGCGGTGCTGGCCGCCGCCCAGACAAGCGCCGAGCGCCCGCGCACAGTGGCCGGCGTGTGCGGCGCCACCAACTGGGCGTGCGTGGCCGAGTGCATCGACGCAGAGTGCGTGGACCGGTGCCTGCGCGAGGACTGCGAGAAGGCGCTGGCGCAGCTCAAGCTGTGCACGGAGAAGGCGGGCTGCGCGCCGGACGACACGCAGTGCGCGAAGCGCACGTGTGGCAACACCTGCCAGCGCTCCTTCGAGCCGGCCCCCCCGAGCCCGGAAAAGGAGAGGGCGGACCCATGCCAGGGGCTGCCCGCTTCCACCACGAAGCTTCCCGAGGAGCTGGTGGGCATCTGGACGCTGTCCGCCGCCAGCCTGCCGGAGGAGGTGGACGGCGGGCCCGAGCGAATCGAGGCGCAGCCGCGCGCGGACTACGAGCGCTCGCTGCAGGTGACGCCCGGCGGCTGCTTCATCCTGCGCACCACGCTGGAGGAGGCGACGCTGGGGCGGGGCAATGAGCTGGTGGTCCGCGCCTGGGGCACGGTGGAGCTGTCCGGCAAGGACCGGGTGACGCTGCGCACGAAGGACGGGCAGGCGGTGGGCCCGGTGTGCGGCGACAAGCGCGTCATCCCGCTCACCCGAAAGAAGCTGAAGTTCCGCGGCGGCACGTTCCGCTGGGACATCGAGGAGGAGCTCCTCACCCTGATGGTGGATGACGCCAGCAAGCAGACCTTCCAGTTCGAGCGCAGGCCCCCGGAGCCGGAGAAGAAGTAGGGGACGCGGACGGGCCGTGGGTTGTGCGAAACTCTCGTGACTCTCTGGAGGGGGGAAGCGATGAACGCACAGCCGCTGTCCAACACGCCCGACGTCGAGGGAAGCCGCTGCCATGCCCACCCGGACCGGCCCGCCCTGGGGACGTGTGCCCGGTGTGGCACCTTCTACTGCGAGCAGGACCGCCAGGTGGTGCATGGGAAGACCTATTGCGAGGCGTGCTCCGTCCGCCCGGAGGTGGACTACCTGGAGGGCTTCCGGCTGAAGTATTGGGGCAAGCGTGACTCCTGGGCCTGGCTCGTGGGCTTCGGCTCGGTGCTCAACGTCATCAGCGGCCTCGCCAGCTTCGCGTCGGGTGTGACCGAGGAGGCGATTGTCTTCGGTGTCTTCGGGCTCGTGGCGGGCGTGGTGGGGGCCTGCTTCTGGCTGGGCATCCCCTGGGCCCGCACGGCCATCATCGGCGTGCCCATTGCTTCCATGGCGCTGGGGATGGCGGGGGGCGCCCCGTCGGCGCTGGCCCGCGGCATCATCCCGTTGCTCGTCACCATCGCCATCTACAACGACACCCGTAACAAGCTCTTCTTCAAGCTGGAGGTTCCGGCCGGGGCGCTGAAGACGGCGTGGGACCTCTACATGAACAACACGATGGCGCGCGCGGGCGTCATGTTGGGCGTGCTGAGCTTCATTCCTGGCGTCGGCGTCCTCGCGCTCATCTGCTCCATCATCGGACTGCGGAGGGTGAACCCGGATGCGACGCCTCCCATCGGGAGGAAGGGGCAGGCCATCGCGGGCATCATCCTTGGCGCACTGGGCACGCTGGCCTGGGGCGGCTTCATGTTGAGCATGATGCTCAATCACTGAGTCCATGAGCAGTCCGGCACACCCGGAGGGACGTGGAGCCATGGCGGCGCAGGAGCGGATGGCGAGCGTGGATGCGCTGTGGTTCCACATGGAGGAACCCGCCAACCTGATGATGATTACCGCCGTGCTCTGGTTCGAGGGCCGGTTGGACTTCGAGCGGCTCCGCGCGGTGGTGCGTGAGCGATTGGTGGAGCGCTACCCGCGCTTCCGCCAGCGCGTGGTGCTGGGGCGGCTGGCCGCTCCGTACTGGGAGGACATGGCCGGGCTGGACCTGGACGCGCACCTGCCGCGCCTGACGGTGCCAGCGCCGGGAGACCGCGCCGCGCTGGAGACGCTGGTGGGGCAGTGGATGAGCACGCCCCTGGAGCGCTCGCGGCCGCTGTGGCAGTTCCACGTGCTGGAGGGCGCGGATGGCGGAGACGTGCTGCTGTGCCGCCTGCACCACTGCCTCGCGGATGGGATTGCGCTGGCGCGGGTGCTGCTGACGCTCACCGATACCGAGGGGGCGGAGCAGGGCGTGGCGGCGGAGTTGCGCGAGCCGCGGCGTGCGTCGTCGAGCGGGCTGGCGCGGTGGATGCGCGGGGCGCGGTTGGTGGCGGGCACGGCGAGGACGGTGCTGAAGAAGGGCGCGGAATTGGCGGCGGAGCCCATCCTCGCGGGAGACCTGGTGCGCCAGGGGGCCCGGGGCGCTGCGGCGCTGGGGAAGCTGCTGGTGATTCCTCCGGACCCGCACACGCCGCTGCGCGGGCCGCTGGGGACGGAGAAACTCGCGGCGTGGTCGGACCCGGTGCCGCTGGAGCAGGTGAAGGCGGTGGGCCGGGCGTTGGGCGGCACGGTGAACGACGTGCTGCTGACGGCGGTGACGGGCGCGCTGCGGCGCTACCTGGAAGCGCGTCAGGCGCCGACGGAGGACGTCCATGCGCTGGTGCCCGTGAATCTGCGGCCGCTGGACGAGCCGGTGCCTCGCGAGCTGGGCAACCGCTTCGGGGTGGTGTTCCTGCGACTGCCGGTGCACCTCGCCGAGCCCCAGCGGCGCCTGCGCGAACTGGCCCGGCGGATGGGGCAGGTGAAGCAGTCACCGGAGGCGGTGCTGACGTTCGGCGCGCTGGAGGTGCTGGGGTATGCGCCCGCGGCGGTGGAGCGGGCGATGGTGGACGCCTTCGGTTCCAAGGCCACGCTGGTGGCCACCAACGTCCCCGGCCCGCGCGAGGCGGTGTCCGTCGCGGGCACGAAGCTGGGCGGGCTCACGTTCTGGGTGCCCCAGGCCGGACACCTGGGCCTGGGGGTGAGCCTCTTCAGCTACGCGGGGCAGGTGACGGTGGGCGTGGCCGCGGACGCGGCCCGGATGCCGGACCCGCATGCGCTCATCCGCGCGTTCCATGAGGAGATGGCGGCGCTGGCGGGGGTGACTCCGGGGTGAAGGCGTGGGCTACAGCAGGCCGTGCTCCTCCAGCTTGTTGTAGAGCGTGCGCCGGCTGATGCCGAGCAGCCGCGCCGCCAGCGTGCGGTTGTCGCCCGCGCGCTTCAGCGCGTCCACCAGCGCCTGGCGCTCCATGCCCTTGCGCTGGGACTCCAGCGTGAGCCCCGAATCCGTGCCGCCTCCTGACGGTGCGGAGGGCGCGGCCACGGCGGGGGCAGGGGACAGGCCCGGCTGGCGGGCCAGCTCGCGCGTTACCTCTTCGCCGGTGAGCACCTGACTGTCCGACAGCACCACCAGTCGCTCGAGGAAGTTCTGGAGCTGGCGCACGTTGCCCGGCCACGGCTGCGCCTGGAGCACCGCCAGCCCCTCCGCGGTGAGCGTGAAGGGCGGCCGGCCGTTGGCCTTCGTGTGCGCCTCCAGGAAGTGACGGGCGAGCGGCTCGATGTCCTCAGGGCGCGCGCGCAGCGGCGGCAGCTCCACCGGCACCACGTTGAGCCGGTAGAAGAGGTCCTCGCGGAAGCGGCCCGCCTTCACCAGCTCCTCCAGCGGCTGGTGTGTCGCCGCGACGAAGCGCACGTCGACCTTCACCGGCTGCGTGCCGCCCAGCCGCTCCAGCTCGCGCTCCTGGATGACTCGCAGCAGCTTCACCTGCATGGAGAGGGGGATGTCGCCCACCTCGTCCAGGAACAGCGTGCCGCCGTGCGCCAGCTCCACCCGTCCGGGCTTGCGCGTGGCCGCGCCCGTGAATGCGCCCTTCTCGTAGCCGAACAGCTCGCTCTCCAGCAGCGTGTCCGGCAGCGCCGCGCAGTGCAGCTTCACGAAGGGGCCTGCGCGCCTCGGGCTGCCGTCGTGCACCGCCTTCGCCGCCAGCTCCTTGCCGGTGCCGGACTCGCCTCGCAGCAGCACCGTGGCCGTGCCCGTGGCCGCCTTCGCGAGCATCGTCTGCACGTCCGCCATCGCCTTGCTGCGGCCGATGAAGGGGCCCGGCACGCGGAGGGGCTCTCTCGCCGTGTCGTCCTGCGCGCGCAGCAGCGCCTTGCGGACCGTGAAGAGAATCTCCTCCCGGTCGAACGGCTTGAGCACGAAGTCCGCCGCGCCCGCCTTCATCGCCTCCACCGCCAGCGGCACCGTGCCGTGCGCGGTGAGCAGGATGACGGGCACGTCCGGCCAGCTTCGGGAGACTTCGCCCAGCAGCTGCATCCCGTCCATGCCGGGCATGCGCACGTCGCTCACCACCACGTCGATGGGCTTGCGCCCCAGCAGCGCGAGCGCCTCCTGCCCGTCGCGGGCGGTGTGCGTCGTCAGCCCCGCCTGCGTCAGCAGCGCGCCCAACACCTTGGCCACCGCCGGGTCGTCATCCACCAGCAGTACGTTCCCCTTCAATGGCTCGCTCACGCGGCCTCTCCTTCCCCATTCGACAGGTGCCGGACGCCTGACGGCAGTCGCAGGCGGACCACCGTACCGTGCCCCTCCCGGCTTGTCAGGGACACCTCTCCACCGTGTGCCTCCACCACGCGCCGTACGAAAGCCAGTCCCAGGCCACTGCCCGTGGCCTTGGTGGTGAAGAAGTCGTCGAAGGCACGCTCACGGGTGCGGGCGTCCATGCCCTCGCCCGTGTCCTCCACCTCCATCGCCACGCCCGCGCCGTCCCGCAGCGTGCGCACCGTGAGGGTGCCTCCCTTCGACATCGCCTCGAAGGCGTTGCGCACCAGGTTCTCCAGCACGTTGGCGAGCAGGTCCTCGTCCCCCGAGCAGGGCGGCAGTCCCGGCGTCAGCTCGCGGACGATGGAGACCTGGCCCGGGCTCGCGAAGGACTGGAGCGACAGCACGCCCTCCACCAGTCGGCCCAGGTCCACGGGACGGGGCAGTGGCTCCACGCGGGCGAGGCGCTGGTACGTGTCCACCACCCGGTCCAGCCGCTCCACCTGCTCCAGCAGCAGGTCGAGGAACTCCCCGTGCCCGTCCCAGGGCTGCCCGCGCGCGTGCTCCTCCTTGAGGTACTGCGCGGCGCCCTTCATGGCGGCGATGGGGTTCTTCAGGTCATGCGCCATCTGCGCGGAGAAGCGGCCCAGCGTGGCCAGCCGCTCCATCCGCTCGCTCCGGGTGACGAAGGCGGTGACGCCCCGGCGCGTGGCGGCCACCAGGGAGAACGTCACGGCCGTCGTGCACACCACCAGCGTGCCGGCCTGCCCGGCGAAGAGGCGGAAGACGGCGAGGTACGCCAGCACGCCCGCGCCCGCCACCACCGCCGCGTGCAGCGCCATGCGCGGCGCGCCCGCGTCCCGGCCGAAAAGGCCGAAGCGCAGCGCCACCGTGGCCATCACCGGTACGCCCAGCAGCGTGCCCAGGTTGCCCAGCCGGGGAACCTCGAGCCCCAGCTCCGCCGCCAGCTCCGTCAACAGCAGCGCCACCAGCAGCGTCAGCCCCAGCAGCACCAGCCCTGCTCTCGCCCGCTCGTCCGCGTGCTGTGCCCGGCGCAGGTGCAGCACCAGCAGCGCGAAGCCTCCGGCGAGCGGCGGCCCCACCAGCGCCGTCACGATGAGGCCGAAGCGCTGCGTGAGCAGGCGCTCCGCCAGCGAGGGGGCGCCCAGTCCCGCAATCATCGCCATGCCCAGGGCGCTGGAGACGGCGTAGGTGCCGAACATGGCCCACGCGAAGCGCCGCCGGCTTCCCACGAAGGACAGGATGAAGTGCAGCGTGCAGGGCACCGTCATCAGCCCCGCGGCGAAGCCCACCAGCGGCCAGCCCGGGTCGCCCGAGCGCTCCAGCGCGAAGCCGGAGAAGTTCCACGTGGCCAGGGTGATGGACAGCAGCGACAGCGGCAGCGCCAGCGGACTGCGCCCCACGCGTGAGAGCGCGATTCCCGCCAGCGCGAGGAGCCCCACGCACGCCACCAGGCTGAGCCCCATCGCGCCCGTCATGCGGTGCTCCCGTACGCCGTGAAGTGCGACGACAGCGGCTTCATGCGCGGGACCGGAAGTCGTCGATGTAGCTCGTGTGCGTCACGAGCCCCGAGGACTCGCTCCACAGGTGCAACTGGCAGGCGGGCGGCTCGCGGACCATGGAGAGGCCACCGGGGACTTTCAGGTCGAGCACCAGCTGGAGCATGGTGCTCGGGCAGGTGCTGGCCACCGTGCCCGCGAAGCGCTTCACGATGGGCCGGTGCAGGTGGCCGCACAGGACGCGCTCGACCTGCGGATGGCGGCCAATCACCTCGGCCAGCGCGCCCGCGCCCTCCAGCCCCATTCCATCCATGACGCGCACGCCGGTGAGGAATGGCGGGTGGTGCATGAACACCAGCGTCGGCTGCTTCGGGGCCTCGGCGAGGCGCGCGTCGAGCCACGCCAGCCGCTCGCCGCACAACAGCCCGCCCGGCTTGCCCGGCACATGCGTGTCCAGGCCGATGAGCCGCAGCGGGCCCTGCTCCACCACGTAGTGGAGGAAGCCCTTCGCGGGCAGGTAGCCGAGGTGCCCGAAGGCGGCCCGCAGGTGCTCCCTGTCATCGTGGTTGCCGGGGATGACGAACCAGGGCATGGGCAGCGGCTTCAGCAGGGCCGCGAGCCGGACGTACTCCTCGGGATGTCCGTCGTGGACGAGGTCTCCCGTTATCAGCACCGCATCCGGGCGTGGCTCCAGGCGACACAGGTGCTGGACCGCGCGCTCCAGGAACGGGGAGCTGTCGGAGGTGCGTTCCACGTCCGAGTCGGGAGTGCTGATGTGCAGGTCGGAGATCTGCGCGAGGAGCATGACCGGAGGCTACCAGCATCGGCCCGGGGCAAGCTCCCCGGCATCTCGTGCAGGCGGCCTACAGCATGCCCAGCCGGCGCGCGTTGGCCGGGTCCACCGCCGCGGCTTCCCAGCGGCGCACCGCCACCTCGCGCTCGGCCTCGGGGGCGTCCGCGTAGTAGCCGAGCGTGTCGTTGAGGGCGCGGCTCAGCTCTTCAATCGCCGCCAGCCGCACGTCCAGCTCGCGGTGGCGCAGCGCCGTGACGAGCCAGTCCGCGCGCCGGCGGCTGCGGTTCTCCGCCCACCACGTCGACCACTGGCGCGGGCTGAGGCCGAAGGTGGCGCGTGTCACCTCGCGCAGCGCCTCGGCGCCGGCCTGGGCGCACATCTCGTCGTCGCTGCCGGTGAGCTGGATGAGGCCTTCAATCGCCTCGCGGTCGTGCAGCGCGCCCAGGGCCCGCGCGGCGAGCGAGCGGCGCATCGCGTCCCGGTTGCCCAGCTCCTGGCGCAAGTCGCGGAGGGCCGCGTCCAGCCGGGGGAGCTGCTTGAGGGCGGAAGCGGCCACGCGCGCGGCGCTGGAGATGTCCGGCTCCAGGTCGAACAGGCCGCGCAGCACGCCGTCCACCAGCTCCACGTAGGGCAGGTTGCCCGCGGTGAGCAGCGCGAAGTAGCGCGTGTCCGGGTCGTGCGAGTCCAGCAGCGGCGCCAGCGCGTGCGCGGCGGGACGGCCCAGCCGCGAGAGGGCGCCGGGGATGGGGCCCAGCTCGTCCGCCTCGGGCAGCTCCACCACGGGCAGGCGGCTCCACGCGGTGGGGCCGGGGAAGTGCTGCGACAGCACCTTGGCGCTGGCCTCGGGCGAGCGCGCCAGCTCCGCCATGGCGTTGGCGCGCTGCGCGGCGTCCGGGCCGGTGAGGCGCTTGAGCAGCGGCGCGAAGTCCGGCGGCGGGCGCTCCTCCTGCGACTGCGCGCGCGGCGGCAGCGCGGCGGCGCGGCCCATGTTGCCCGTGGCGCCACGGCCGAAGAAGGGGCTCCAGCCCAGGCCCGCGACGACGGCGGGCGCGGGGGCCGGCAGGGCGGCGACCGGCACGTCCACGTCGATGGTCAGCTCCACCTCCTCCGTCGAGCGCAGCTCCGACACGCGCTGCTTGCGGAAGAGGATGAGCTCCTGGAAGGCGGCCGGCAGGTCCTGGCAGAACAGGATGTAGTCGGACAGGCGGCGCTGGCTGATGGGCTTCTGGCCGCAGTCTCCGTAGAGGATGGCCACCAGCCGGCCCTTCACCTCCACCGGGTACAGGAAGACGGTGCGCGGCGTCTGCCGGCCGAACAGCTCCAGGTAGTGCCGGGTGAGCGCGTCCGGTGGCAGTGGGCCCGCGTAGCTGCCACGGGTGACTGCCACCGTGCGGAAGACGCTGCTCGCGTCGAGCGGGACGGACACCGTCGTGAGCTGCTCGCCCGCCATTCCCTCACCGCGGGCCTCCAGGCCCTGTGCGGCTCCGCGCACCACGGCGAAGGAGGCCACGTAGTCGAACGTGCGGCGGCCGAAGCGCAGCGCGACGTCGATGAGCCGGTCCCGGTCCTTGGTGGCTTCCTTCAGCGCGGCGCGCGCCTGGGTCAGCGTCCAGTCCGGCACGTCCTGGCTCACGGGCGCCGAAGGCTGCGGGCGGGCCTCGGGCGCGGCCGGCTCGGAAGGACGCGAGCGCGGTGCGGCGCCAGGGTTGGGGAAGACGAGGAACGCGGGCTCCGCGGCGCGCGCGGGCGTCGGCGGGACGTCGGCCCTGCCCAGCGGCGAGGGGAAGCGCAGCGTGGCGGGGGACTCGGGGGCCGGCTGCTGCGCGGGCGTGCCCGGCGGCCACACCTGCGGCGCGCCCGTGGCGGTGACGGCGTTGGCACCCGGCTGCGCGGAGGCGGGCGCGGGAGGCCACACCTGCGGCGGGCCCGAGGCGGGCCGCTGCGGAGGCGTGGGCGGAGTCGCGACTCTGGGAGCACCGTTGGCGGGGACCTGCGCGGTGCTCGGAGTCGGGGACACCGCGGGCTGACCCACCGGCGCGGGCCTCGCCGGGGACTGCGGGCCGCTGGCGACCACGGCCGGAGGAGCGGTCTGCGGGCTGGCGGCGATGACGGGCGGCGCGGCCTTGGGGGCGGGCTGCTGCGGGCCGGTGGTGAGGACGGGCGGCGCGGCCTTGGGTGCGGGCTGCTGCGGGCCGGTGGTGAGCACGGGCGGCGCGGCCTTCGGCGCGGGCTGCTGAGGAGCGGCGACGACGGGCGGCGCGGCCTTCGCGGGCGGAGGGGCCGCTTGCGGCGCCGCGGCCTGCTCGCCCTTCGGCATGTTCAGCCGGAGAGGTGCACGGACGAAGGCGGGCGGAGCCGGGGTGAGTGCCTCGGCGGGCGGCGGGGGCGGGCGCTGCGGCTCGCGCGAGGGGGGCTCGGCACGCGCGGGCGCGGCCGGCTCACGCGGCGCGGAGCGCACCTCGGAGGGCAGCGGCTCCTGCGCCACCGAGCGCGCCAGGCGCTCCACCATGTCCGAGGTGAGCGAATCTTCCTGGGCGGCCGGCGCGGGTGGGGGCGTGGTGGCGGCGGCGTTGCGCTCGGAGTCCAGCGCGGCCGCGAGCTGGGCGAAGCGCGGCGGGAGCGGCTGGCGGTAGATGGTGGAGACCCACTCGCGGATGCGCACCTCGGTGGCCACCCACACCTCGAGCGGCTTGCCGAGCAGGAAGCCCACCTCGTCGAGTTCCTTCTTCGGCACCGGGTAGCCGCACGCCACGTGCAGCGTGGTGCCGTCCAGGGACAGCGGCACCACGCACAGGCGCTCGGCGATTTTCGGTGGGATGAAGGAGGCGACGTCCGTGTTGGGCTCGAAGTCCATCAGGTTCACCGGCCGGAAGCCGGAGACCTCGCCCAGCAGCGCGAGCACGTCCGCCTCACCGGCGACGCCGCGCTCCAACAACACCGTGTCCAGGTGCCCGCCCTGTGCCTGGTGCTGGCGCAGCACGTCCCCCGCCTTCTCCTGTGAGAGAAGCATGCGCGAGACGAGAAGCTGGGCGAGGCGGGCGGGCATGTAGGCGCGGCATCTTACGGCCGCGGCCGCAAGGCACAATGAAACGGAGGGTCAGCTCGGTTGGACCACGAAGGTGGACGTCAGCTTGTCATGCAGTGTCTGCCCGCGGCGGTCGAAAAGCGCCATCCAGAATCCGCCCAGGAAGAGCACGAAGGACAGGCTGGCGAGTATCGCGCGCACGATGGCGCGACCCGGTGCCGGGGCGACGCCGTGCGTATCCACCAGCCGCAGGCCGAGGAGCAGCCGGCCGAGCGTGCGCCCGTTCCAGAGGAAGGCCGCCACCGCGCAGTACACGAGCGCCAGGACCAGCACCAGGAAAAACCCCGGCAACAGGACGGTGTGGAACGCGCGCAGCCACGCGACGAAGGCATCCAGGCCCACCAGCCCGGGCTCGGGCGCCTTGGTCCCCGTCACCGAGGAGGCGAGGGTGATGTAGAGCGCCGCGACGCCAGCGATGGCCGCCGTGTCGATGGTGAAGGACAGCAGCCGGCGCCACAGCGAGGCCGGACGCGCGTGCACCTCCGCCGGGTTGCCGGTGGCGGAGACGCTCTTCGCGGCGGGCGCGCGAATCGCCTCGGAGCGCGAGATGCCCACGGTGGCCGCGGCGGCGGGAGCCGGCGGCAGGGACTCCATGCGAGGCAGGCCCGACGGCGCCGCGCTCACCGGCGTCTCGGACATGAGGGGCAGGCCGGACGGCGCGGGGACCGAGGACTCCATGCGGGGCAGGCCGGACGGCGCGGCGGCCGGGGCCTCCATGCGGGGCAGGCCCGAAGGCGCGGGAACCGCGGGCGCGCGCTGAGCGGCGGCCGTGGGCGTGCCGTAGGCGGGCGTCATCGGAGAGCCGGCGGCCGGAGGCTGTGCGGCGCGCGGAGCCGCGGGAGCCTGCGGCGGTGCCACGCGCGGGGCGGCGGGGGCTGGCGGCTGCGCGGCCTGCGGAGGCGCCATGCGCGGAGCGGCGGGCGGAACAGGAGGCTGCGGAGCCGCTGCGCGCGGAGCGGCGACACCCGGCTGCGGCGCGGCGGCACGCGGAGCGGCGGGAGGAGGCTGCGGAGCGGCGGCGCGCGGCGCGGCGACACCCGGCTGCGGCGCGGGCATGCGCGGCGCGGCGACACCCGGATGGCCGGGCTGCGGAGCGGCGGCGCGCGGCGCGGCGGGAGGCGGGAGCGGCGCGGCCAGCGGCGCCACGGACGGCGGTGCATTCGCGGCCTCGACGAAGGCCGGCTCCGAGGCGCGCTCCGCCGAGCGACGGTCAATCCGGATGTCCCGGTCGAGCAGGCTCGGCACCGGGGTGTCATGGAGTGTGGAGGCGCAGGAGGTGCAATCCCCCACGGGCGGAAGCATGGCACCGCACTTCAGGCACTTGGACAACGGACTCCTCCGGCTTGAACGACAGCCACATGAAAGGGCGTTCACGCGCGGGGGGCAAGAAAAGTGCGAGCCCCCGAGGTTCCTCGCTTGGGGAACCGTCAGGGGCTCGTCAACCGCTGTATCGACACGTCCCGTTCGCGACGTTCCGTGTGTGGGGGGCGCTTCACCCCTAGGCATGGACGCGGCGGCGTCCCGCTGCCCCGACCAACAAGAGTACGGCGATGGCGCCAATCACCGACATGATGATGCCCGACGGGTGCAGGTCGAACAGGCGGCCGTCACGCTGGAAGAGCGAGCCAATCAGGCCGCCCACGAGCGAACCCACCATGCCGAGCAGCGTCGTCGCCACCAGGCCCATGCTCTGCTTCCCCGGGAGGATGGCGCGGGCGATGAGACCCGCGATGAGGCCGATGACGATGAATGCGATGATCCCCATGAGTGTCTCTCCTGTGTTGAGGGACCCATGTGGTCCCGGACGGCAGAAACCTAGGAATCACCATCCGACATTGGGAACCCGACGAACCCGGGCGCACGTCTGGTCGCCCGCTACCCGAGTTCGCCGTCCAGGTGCATCATCACCGCAAGAGCCGCCAGGGCCGCGGTCTCGGTTCGAAGGATGCGCTTGCCCAGGGTGACGTTGCGAGCGCCCAGCTTGCCGAGTGCATCCACCTCGTCGCGCGCAAGCCCGCCCTCGGGGCCCACCACCAGCGCCACCGGCGTGCCCGGGCCCGCCGCGCGGAAGGCCTCGCCCAGCGGCACCGCGGACTCCTCTTCATCCAGCACCAGCAGCACCGTGCCCGGAGCCAGCGCGCGCGCCGCTTCAAGCAGGGGACGCGGCGTCTCCACGCGCGGCACGTCGTCGCGGCGGCACTGGCGCGAGGCCTCCTCGACAATCTTCTGCCACCGCGAGGTGCGCTCCTCCGCGCGCTTCGGCTCCAGCTTCACCACGCTGCGCGCGGTGGCCACGGGAAGGAACGCGGTGGCGCCCAGCTCCGTGCCCTTCTGCAGCACCCACTCCAGCTTGTCTCCCTTGGGCAGCCCCTGCAGCACGCTCACCGCGCGGCGGGCAGGCGCCACGCGCGCGGTGCCGAGCGTCACGCGCACGGCCTCCGCCCCCACGCCCGCCACGCGCGCCTCGAAGGCGCGGCCCTGGCCGTCGAAGACCTCCAGCGCGTCGCCCTCCTCCAGACGCAGCACGTGGAGGAGGTAGTGGCGGCGTTCTCCGGTCAGCTCCACCTCGGCGGGGGCGGGCTCCGGCAGCGGGCAGAAGAGGCGGACCACGGCGGCTTTCCTCCAGCGGGCTCGGGGCGTCCCGCGACAAGCAAAGGGGCGCGACTTCAACAGCAAGCCGCCGCCCCGCGCCAGCGCGCTTCTCCGCGCTGTCAGCTCGGGCTGTCGGGTGGAGTAGGGCAGGCAGGGAGGCGGCCGGCCCGGGCAGGGAAGGGACCGAGCAAAGCGGCGCCGGTCCTGGTATCTCGCGGGGCCATGTCCACGCTGACCATCGAGACCACCCGCTCGGGGCTGGTCGAGTCCGTCCACGCCGTGTCCGTCGCGGTGGTGGACACGGAGGGCTCGCTCGTCGCGCAGGCCGGGGACCCGCGGCGCTTCACCTGGTGGCGCTCCGCGGCCAAGCCCTTCCAGGCGCTGCCGCTCGTGCAGGACGGCGCGGCGGACCACTACGGCTTCGGCTCGCGCGAGCTGGCGCTGGCGTGTGGCTCCAACTCCAGCGAGCCGATGCACCGGGCGCTCGCCGCGTCCATGCTGCGCGCGTGCGGCTGTGAGGAGCACCAGCTCGCCTGCGGCCCGCACCCGCCGCTGTCGCAGTCCGTCGCGGACGAGGCGCTGCGCGCGGGCGTCGTCATCACCCCGCGCTGGAGCAACTGCTCGGGCAAACACGCCGGCATGCTCGCGCTGGCGCGCCACCACGGCTGGGCCACGCAGGGCTACGAGCGCGCCGGCCACCCCGTGCAGGAGCGCGCCCTCGCGGAGGTGCTGCGCTGGACGGGCCAGTCCCGCGACGCGGTGAAGCTGGGCGTGGATGGGTGCACGGCGGTGTGCTTCGCGCTGTCGCTGAGCGCCATGGCCACCTCCTATGCGCGCTTCGGCGTCTCCTCGGAGCCCGCGGCGCGGCGGCTGCGCGAGGCCATGGTGGCGCACCCGGAACTGGTGGCGGGCACCGGGCGGCCGTGCACGGACGTCATGGCGGCGGCGCGGGGCGCGGTGGTGGCGAAGGTGGGCGCGGAGGGCATCTACTGCGCGGCGTTGCCGGCGCTGGGGCTGGGCCTGGCGCTGAAGGTGGAGGACGGGGACGGGCGCTGCTCGCCTCCTGCCCTGCTGTCCGTGCTGCGGCAGGTGGCCGGGCAGCGGGGGCTCTCGCTCCCCCTGGCGGACCTGAGGCACCATGCGGAGCCGGTGCTGCGCACCACCCGTGGCGAGCCGGTGGGCGAGCTGCGGGCCACCGGCACGCTGCGCTTCCACTGAAGACCCCTCTCGGACGACTTGAAGGAGCACGTCATCATGCGCCGACGCCGCAAGGGCCATGGGAAGGGCCGCGACACCACGGTGGCCCGCTTCGCGCAGGGCCGCGCCAACGAGGCGGTGGTGCTGGCGGAGAGCTCGCTGGTGGGCGAGCGCCGGGTGTCCTTCCTCCGCCTCGCCGTGCTGGGGTTGCTGGCGTTCACCCAGGGCATCCTCGCGGAGCTGACCGGCGAGTCCTACCGGCCGGTGATGGACTGGGAGCGCAGGCTGGCCATTGGCGCCTACGCGCTGTTCGCCCTCACCGCCTTCATCGTGCTGCGCTTCCAGAAGCCGCATGCCAACAAGGCCCGGTGGTTCCCGCTGCCCACGACGGTGGTGGACACCGGCTTCTTCTCGTACATGGCGTGGCATACCTGGGATCGGGTGAGCCACTTCGACGCCGGGATGCTCGCGGCCAGCCTGGGCATGGTGCTGGCCTTCTCGGTGGCGCGCTACTCGTGGCTGCACGTGCTGCTGTCCACGACGCTCTCGTCCGCCGCGTACGCGCTGCTCGCGTGGATTACGAGTCACGGCTCCCCGGCGCGCGTCAGCTTCGTCGTGTTCTGCTACGTGGCCCTGGGCGCGCTCATCGCCCTGACGAACGCGGAAGTGGGCGGCATGTTCCTCAACCTGCGCCGCCGCGACAGCCTGTCCCGCTTCCTGCCGAAGCAGGTGGTGGAGCGGGTGATGCAGCTCGGGGACGTGTCGCTGGAGCCGGTGCAGCGCGAGGTGACCATCCTCTTCAGCGACATCCGTGACTTCACCGCGCTGAGTGAGACGCTGCAGCCGCGCCAGGTGCTGGAGTTGCTCGACGAGTACTTCGGGCACATGTCCCATATCGTCATGGCGCGCGACGGAATCGTGAACAAGTTCCTCGGTGACGGGATGCTGGCGTGCTGGGGCGTGCCGGACCACCGCGACGACCACGCGGAATTGGCCATGCGCGCGGCGCTCGACATGCGGGCGCGGCTGGAGGAACTCAACGCGCACCGCGAGCAGCAGGGGCAGCCCCGGCTGCGCATCGGCATCGGGCTGCACACCGGCGTGGTGGCGGCGGGCATGCTCGGGGGCGCCGAGCAGCACGAGTACACCGTCATCGGTGACGCGGTGAACCTGGCCTCGCGCGTGGAGGGGCTCACCAAGGAGCTCGGCGTGGACATCCTGGTGAGCGAGAGCACCTGGCGGCAGGGCGGCGGACGCTTCGCCGGAGAGCGCCTGACGGAGACGCACGTGAAGGGCCGGCGCGAAGCGGTGGTCGTCTACACGCTCGAGGGCCGGCTCCCCGCGGAGGAGGCGCAACCCCTCGTCCCGGTCATCCCGGCCGTCGCCGGCACCTAGCCGGCCGCGGCTCGCGCCAGGGTGGGCTCTCCGAGAGGAAGCCGCCGCCGGTCGTCCGAGCCGCATGGGCGCGTCGTCGCCGCGCCAGGGTGGGCTCCCCGCTCGAAGCGTCTCTGACGCGTCGCCGGACCGGAAGGTCGCGGGCCGCATCCACGCGCGGTGGACGCGGCCCGTCCTTCTTCACCGGGTCACGCTGCCAGCCGGGCCGCGGGCGCGCCGCCCGCCGTGGCGCGGGCGTGCAGGTCCCGCTTCAGCCCCATCGCGAACAGGGCGAGCGTGAGCAGGTACACGGGCTCGATGAAGAAGAGCAGCGGCCCGCCCAGGGACAGGCCGTGGGTCTTCTTCTCGAAGACGACGTGCGCGCCCACGACGAGCGCGAAGCGCACCACCATGACTCCCACGGCCACGCCCGCGGCGGTGCTTCCAGGGAGGCCCGCCACCGACTGCGCGGCGACGAGCGTGGGCACCAGGGGCAGTGCCATCAGCAGCCCCGCCGTCCACTCCAGGGAGACGGCGTAGAGCGCCACGGCCACCACCAGCGCGTGCGCCGCGGTGAGCTCCAGGCCCCCCACCGGCACGCGCACCAGGCTCAGCGGCACCAGCAGGGCAAAGGTGAACATGTACGCGCCCACGAAGTGCACGGCGCGGCTGACGCCGTTCTCATGCAGGGGCATCCAGGCGCGCAGCTTGTCGGCGAAGCTCATGGGCGTGGCACTTTCAGGCGCGGACCGGTGCGGCGACCGGCTGCACGGGCTTGAGGACGTAGTCCCCGAAGAGTACCGCGACGAAGAACAGCGGGCCCACCAGCGCGTGGACGAGGTTGGTGAGGAACGAGGGCGACTTCTTCTCCCAGACGCTGTGCCCGGCGAGCTGCACCAGCCAGCCGAATACGGCGATGCCCACCACGCTCCACGTCGGGAGCATGCGGCCCACGGGGAAGCACGCGGCCATGAACAACACCACCATCAGGCCCAGCTTCACGTCGGCCCGCAGGTACCAGATGGCGGACAGCGCCCACGCCACCATGCCCAGCGTCAGCACTCCGCCCGGCAGCACCGGCACGGCCACCAGCCTCACCCAGTCCAGCATCGTGACGATGTGCAGGATGATGAGAGGGATTGCGACCTTGTGCGTGAGGCGGTTGGTGGGGTGCTGGTGCGAGGAATAGTACTCGTCGAAGAGGGCGACCACCTGGGGCTTGAGCATGCGTCCTCCGGGGGAAAGCGAATGCGGGACGTGTACGGTAGGTGAAGTCGCCCAGGGTTTCCTGGCCGCACGCGCCAATCTCCTGGCAGCGGACGCCAGCCCGTGAGGCTCAGCCCTCGGCGCCCTCGCGCCAGACGCGGGGCGTCATTCCCGTCCAGCGCTTGAAGGCGCGGTCGAAGGTGCTCAGCTCCGCGTAGCCCAGGAGGAAGGCCACCTCGCTGACACCCAGGTGCGGGTCCTTGAGGTACTGGAAGGCCAGCTCACGGCGCACCGTGTCGACCTCGTCCTGGAAGGAGGTGCCGTGCTCGGTGAGGCGGCGCTGGAGGGTGCGGAGGCTGACGTGGAGCCCCTTCGCCACGTTTCCCACCTGGGGCGTCCCTTCCTGCAGGAAGGCGCGGATGGCCTCGCGCACGCGCTGGACGAAGTCGGGCACCGGCGGACCGGGAGGAGGGCCGGCGGCCGGCGGCGGTGTCCCGGCGGCGCGCTCCAGCACGGAGAGGAGGACGGGGTCGGCGCCCACCACGGGCATGTCCAGGCTGGCCGCGTCCAGGGTGAGGGCGTTGAGGCCGCCGCCGAAGGCCGGGGTGACGCCGAAGTGCTCCCGCAGGGGGCGCACGTCCATGGGAGCGGGGTGGGCGAAGGCGACGGCGCGTGGATTCCACGGGCGCTCGGTGAGTTGGCGGCCCACGTGGACGAAGAGGGCGAGGCCGTACTCGCTGGCGTGGCGGCCGTAGGCCAGCGGCTCGCCGGGGATGCCGTAGGCGAAGGTGCCGCTGCCGTCATCGGCGCCCTGGAAGGACGCGTGCCACGCGGGCTCCAGAAGCGCCATGTACCGGGCCAGCGCGCGGAAGGTGTCGCGCACCGTGGGCGAGGCCCGGGCGATGTACTCCACCAGGCCGTAGGTCCCGCGCGGCACCCGCTGCGCCACGTGCAGGCCGAGGAACGCGTCGCCGGAGAGCGCCTCCGCGGCGTCGAGGAAGGCGTGCAGCGTGGCCAGCGGGAGGCTGACCTCGGGCAGGGACGCGGCGTTGGCGGGGAGGCCGAAGCGCTCCACCAGCGGCGCCGGGTCATGCCCCGTCGCGCGCAGGTACGCGAGCAGCGGGCCCACGAGCTGGGACCGGACGTCTGCCGGGGGCCTGGAAGGAGTCTGCGTCTCCACGCGGGCGGGACGCTACCCCGTCCCGGGCGCGGGGCCCAACGTGGCGAGGATGTACGGCGCGGAGCCCCTATACTCAGGCCTCACGTGGATGTCCGGGCCGTGGTGCCGGGATGTCCACTCACGGGAGTGATTCGCGTCCATGGACAACCTGGCCCACTCGCTCGTCGGTGCGTGGATGGCGGAGGCGGGGCTGAAGCGGACCACGCCGCTGGCCACCGCGACGCTCGTCATCGGCGCGAACCTTCCGGACGTGGATGCCGTCATCGCCTTCGCGGGCTCGGACGCGTCGCTGTACTGGCGCCGGGGGTGGACGCACGGTGTGCTCGCGCTGTCCCTGTGGCCCTTCGTGCTCACGGGGCTGATGCTGCTCTGGGACAAACACGTCCGCAGGCGGCGGCACCCGGAGTTGGCGCCCGCGCGCTTCGGCCCGTTGCTCGTGTGCTCGGTGCTGTCGGTGCTCAGCCATCCCGCGCTGGACTGGCTCAACACGTACGGCGTGCGGCTGCTGATGCCCTTCGACGGGACGTGGTTCTACGGGGACGCGCTCTTCATCATCGACCCGTGGGTGTGGCTCCTCGCGGGGGCGTCGGTGGTGATGGCGGATGCGCGCACGCGCCGCTCCATCGCGGGCTGGCTGGTGCTGGGCGCCGCCACCACCGCGCTCATCACCATTCCCGCCTTCGTGCCCTGGCCCGCGAAGGTCCTGTGGAGCGTGGGCGTCATCGCCATCCTGTGGCTGCGCTTGCGTGGCACGCCCGCGGTGTCGGCGCAGCGCGTGGCTACGGTGTGCGGCGTGGCGCTCGTGCTGTACCTGGGCGCCATCCTGGTGGGCTCGCAGGTGGCGGCGCCGGGCGCGCTGGCGTGGCTGCGTGAGCAGAACCTCCCGGTGGAGCGCACCATCGCCGGCCCCATTCCGGCCAACCCCTTCGTGCGGGACATCATCGCGCTGGCGCCGGACCGCTATCATTTCGTCAGCGCGGACTTCCTGGAGGCGAAGGACAACCGCTTCCACTTCAGCGGCCCGAGCCAGCCGCGAGAGCCCAATCCCAGCCCCGTCATCCAGGCCGCGCTCGCCGCGCCGGAGATTCGCGGGCTCGCCAACTGGCTGCGCCTGCCCACGTATGACGTCGCGCAGACGGCGGACGGCTGGCGCGTCACCATCCGTGACGTGCGCTACTCGCGCATGCAGAGCGGTGGGCTGGGCACCGCCGTGGTGGAGTTGGACCGCGACCTGCGGCCCGTGCGCACGCGGACGCGCGAGTAGGGCACCCCAGGCTGGGCGCTCGTGGTGTCCCCGTGAGCGGAACGCTGTCGGGCCAGGCACTCGGGGTGGATACGCACCCTCCCTGATTGAGTGGACCTTGAATCGGCACCCTGGCGCCGAAATCCCCGGGATTTCCGTCCGGCCTTCCTTCGCGCCTACACTCGGGCGCATGCGGCAGTCGGGGGAACACATGACACAGCAAGAGCCTCAGGCCGAGGCGCAGGTCCTGGACGCAGAGCCAGCCAGTGGTCGCGGGGCGAGAATCTGGCATGCATTCCGGGTCACGCTTGGCGCCTTTCTGTTCATCGTCGCGGTGGGAGTCCTGGCGGTGTTCTACGTGGGAGCCGCCCTGCCATGGGAGTGGCCCGGAGAGCTTCAGACGTACCTCAAGGAAGGCAAGCTGCCGCCGAAAGCCGGAGCGGCCACCCAAGGCAATGCGGCACCGGGAACCAACGTAGCCACCCAAGGCAGTGCGGCACCGGGAACCGAGGTCGCCACACAAGGCAATGCGGCACCGGAAGTCGAAGCGCCATCGCCAGGCAAAGCCCCCTCACAGGAGAACCACAAGCCGAGCGGGACGGGCGTGCTCCTGGTCTTCGTGGTCTCGGTGCTGCTGGGGATGCTCTGCTTGCGACAGGAACTCCAGGGCGAGCGGACGTTGTGGGGACTGGTGCTGGTGGCCATGATCTTCGCGGCCCTGTCGAGCAACCTGCTTCCGCGGTACGCGTTCTGGACCTGGACGCTGTCGGCGCTACCCGCCTTGCTGGTCATCCACCACGGGCTCTACCTGGGGCTCATCAAGCCCCGCCTCATCTCGCAAGGGGTGATGAGGAGCGACGCGTTCAGCCTTCGCGACCAGGCCAACTTCAAGGAAATGGTCGAGGCGAATGACCGTTACTTCAACACGAGCAACATCGCGCTGCGCTATGGGCTGCCAGCCCTGGCCATCATCGCCATGGGAGCTGTTGCCTCCTATGTCCTCAACCCCGTCTCGGAGGGCGCGCTCAACGTCGTGCTCGTCAGCAAGGATGGGACGGCGTGGATTTCCAACCGCACGCTGGAGGCCGCGCGCCTGGGCGCGGTGGGCTCGTACGTCTACGTGCTCCTGTATCTGGGCCAGCGGGGCTTCCGTCATGACATCACCAGCGGCGCGGCGCTCTGGTGCGCGGTCACCATGGCGCTGGGGCCCCTGATGGCCGCGGCCCTGTCGAAAATCTGGGTCGCGGGGTTGGGAGGCAGTGGCGAGTCCGCGGGGTGGGGCACTCAGGCCGTGTACCTGGGGGTGGGCATGGCGCCCCGGTATGTGGCGCAGGCCATCGCACGGCAGGCGCAGCGAATCGGAAAGGACCCGGCGTATGTCCCGCCCGATCGGTCCATGCCGCTCGCGATGATTCGCGGCATCACGCCGCAGATAGAGGAGCGGCTCCAGGAGGAGGGCATCCACGACGTGGTGGGCATGGCGATGGCGGACCCTCTGCGGCTCCAGCGCAACACCAACTTCGACAAGCACCAGATTCTCGGGTGGATTGACTTCGCCCTGCTGGCCCAGGCGCTGCCCGAGGCTTGGGAGAACCTGGAGAAGAAGGGCCTGCGCGGCGCCAGGGACCTCGTCTGGTACGTCACTGGCGCCGTCGAAGAAAAGGCAGCGGGTCTCAATGAGCTGGCAACGACGGATGGCCTGAGTCCGAACATCCTTCGGAACGTGGCCCAGCGTCTGTTCCAGGATGCCCAGGCCCAGCGAATCCAGTTGCTGTACCAGCTCGTGGATGATGGCGAGGACACCCGCGCCCGTGAGGCGTCCGCGCGTGCCGCGCGCCCCGCCACCGAGACGCTGTCCACCAGTATGGGGCGGCTGCCCGAGGCGCCACAGGAGAAGCCCACTGCCGGTGGCGTGGCGGTGGAGACCGCGGTGGCCTCCACCCCCACGAAGCCGAATGCGCCCAAGCAGTAGTGGGACCTACCGCTTCAAATCGATGCGCACCCACTCGCCCTGCTGGTCACCCGCCAGCACGGTGAAGCCCAGGTTGCGGTAGGCCGCCTCCACGTCGGCGCGCTGGTGCGCCAGCACGCCCGCGAGAATCGCCCGGTCCTTCACCTTGGGCGCAATCAGCGGCGCCAGCTCAATCAGCGTGTTCGCCAGGATGTTCGCCAGCACCAGGTCGAAGGTGCCCTCCACCGCCGTCAGTTCCTTCCCCGACACGTCGATGTCCGGCGTCCCGTTGTCCGTCAGGTTCTCCCGCGCGAGCTCCACCGACGTCGGGTCGTTGTCAGTGCCCACCACGCGGCCCGCGCCCAGCTTCTTCGCGGCGATGGCCAGCACGCCCGTACCCGTGCCCACGTCCAGCACGCTCGCGCCGGGGTGGTCCTTCATGTACGCGTCCACCGCCGCCAGGCACAGCGCCGTCGTCGGGTGGTCTCCCGTGCCGAACGCCATCTTCGGCTCAATCACCAGCCGCACCGAGTCCGCGGGCGCGTTCGCCACGTCCCACGGCGGCCCCACCCACAGCCGGCCCACGTGCACGGACTTGATGAGCGACTTCCACTGGTTGCTCCAGTCCTGCTGCGGCTGCTCCTCCAGCCCCACGCGGGCGTCGGGCCACGTGTCCTGCACCTCGGCCTGCGCGGCCTCGGCGGTATCGCGGTCCTCGAAGTAGCCGATGACGATGGCCTCGCCCGGCTTCGGGCCGCGGACTCCCGGCATCGGGGGCGTCTCGCGATCCCTCACTTCGAGGCCTAGTGCACCCGACTCATGGAGGAGATCCTGTGCGGCCTCCGACGCTTCCTCGGGCAACTCCACTGTGAGTGACAAATAGGTCTGGGACATGCGGGCCGTTTAATCCCCCTGTGCCTAGCGTGGAAGCGCCGTGAGAACCGTTTCCGTTTTGTGGCCCCTTGTCTGCCTGACCGCCTGCTCTGGCCCTTCCGCGCCAGACGCGGCTGTCTGTCAGGATGTCGTCAACCGGCTGTGCCAGACAGCCACCTGTCCCGGCGTGGGCCCGCAGCTCGCCCCGGGGTCGGACTGCCAGTTCTCCCTGGAGGAGCGCACCGGGTGTGGGGCGGAGGACTTCGCCTTCACCGCGCCCTCGCGCGAGCGCTTCCTGGACTGCCGCGAGCTCTTGCTGAGCAACGGCACCACCACGGAGACGCCCACGTCGTGTGACGACGCCGTGCGCTTCCTCAACCAGTGCCAGGACGTGGCGGGCTTCTTCCGGGAAGAGGGAGGTCAGCCATGAAGCGGCTCGGCGCGGCGGTGCTCGTCCTCGCGGTGGGGTGCGCGCCCCTGGACATGGAGCGGCGCACCGAGCGCGGCCCCGTGGTGCGCACCTACACCCAGCAGAAGGTGTTGGGAGAGCGGCTGGCCTACGCGCGAGTCGACGCGCAGTGGCCGCGCCTCACCCTGCACTTCACCGCGGCGGACGTCTGCCGCACGGAGTACCACGAGGAGTACGCGGACAACGTCATCACCACGTACTCCTCGCGGGGCGCGGCGGCGTCGGTGAGCACCGGCGGCATCCTCACGGCCCTGGGCGGAGGCCTGGTGCTGGGGCGCTCGCTCTTCTCGGACGAGCCGCACACGAGCGCCATCGACCGTGAAGGCTACTACGGCGCGTCCAACCGCAAGCTGGCCACCGCGTGGGGCGCGGGGTTCCTCATCCTCGGGGTGCCCGCGCTGGTGTCGGGCCTGGTGATGCTCTCCAAGAGCGGCGAGGTCCACGAGACGCGCAAGGGGGATGAGATGGTGGCCCTGCGCGAGCTGCCCTGCCAGCACACGCCCGTGGACGGCATGGTGGAGCTGGCCGGCGGCCATGGTCCGCCACCCGCGCCCCGCCTCACGTCCAACGGGACGCTGGTGCTCACCGCGGAGGAGATGCGCGAGGAGTCCTTCACCGGACTGCTGCTGGACGGCGAGCCCGTCACCCTCCAGGAGGACGGTGAAGACACGCTGGAGACCTTCCGCACCTGCGCCATCCTGCTGGCGCAGCCGGTGGCGCCGGATGCGCTGGCCCGCGAGGCGCAGGAACACCCGCACCGGCTGCGCATGAAGCGCGGCCTCGTGCACATGTGCTCCGCGCTTCCCGGTGCTCCGACGGGCGCGCTGCTGGACGCGCTCGACGTGGCCCTCGGCGCTGAATAGGCGCCTGCCTCCGAGCCAACACCCGCGTCGACACGCGGTGGACACCCGCTACCCCTGCTTCACGAAGCACCGTTCGCTAATCCACGCACCTGCCCTCCGGTACGGCGTGGAACCCGAAACCCATGTCCACCGTTCATTCCGGGCGTGGTGGGCGGCGGCGGCGAGCGGACGTGCACGCATTGGGGAGCACGGGTCCGCACAAGGTCTCACAGCTCGGGGGGCTGGGGCGGGGGCGTCGGCGCGACGTACTCGAAGCAGGTTCCTGTCCCCCGCAGCGGGTCCACGGCGGTGCAGCCGTTGCGGAGTGCCGATGCGAAGTCGCCCTGGGGGTTTCACGCTCATCGAGATGGTGGTCGTCCTCGCCATCCTCGCCATCCTCGTCACCCTGTCCGTCATGGCGCTGGGCGTGCTGCCCGCGCGGGCGCGGATGTCCGGCGGTGTGATGGAGCTGAATGCCGCGCTGTCCGCGGCGCGCGCGCACAGCCTGGGCCGTGGAGTGCGCACGGCGGTCATCATCGACACGGCGGAAGGCGCCCCGGGGACGGACGCACGCATCCGCTTCTGGACGCTGGTGGACCCGTGGTTCCTGCTGGATGAGTCCATGGCGGAGCACCCGCGCTGGCGTACGCCGGAGGAGCTGGTGCCGCCGCTGCCCGCGCCCTCCGGTGCCGCGTTCCGCGTGCTGGACGCGGGCCACTTCGGCGACGCCGTGCGCCTGGCGCCCAGGGGCTTCCGCTCGCTGGCGAGCCCTCCCATCCAGGCGAGCTGTGGCGATGCGGGCGCGCCCTCGGTGGAGCTGGCTTCGGGCAGCGCGGATGGCTCCTGGGCCTTCCCGCCGCCGTTCTGCCAGGTGCCCGACAACGCGCCCTGCACCTTCTGCTCGCCGTCCGGGGGCACGGTGCGCGGCGCCATCCTCTTCGAGCCGGACGGGCGCGTGGCGCTCCTCGATGCGGAGGGGCGGGAGGATGCGCGCGGCGCGGGCTCCATCGTCTTCGGTGGGCGTGCCGAGGGCGCCGACGTGCGCGCCCTCGTGCTGCTGGGCACCGGCCTCATCCGCTCCTTCGACGGCCACCCGTGACTGCCATGACTCGCAAGCCCTCACGCCGGAGCGCCGGCTTCACGCTCATCGAGGCGATGATTGCCTCCATCGTCTTCATGCTGGGGATGACGGGCCTGCTCGGCGCCATCATCCAGGCGCGCACCTCCACCGCCGCCGCCCGCCGCCACGTGCATGCGGTGGCCGTGGCCACGGACCTGGTGGCGCAGGTGCAGCTCTGGGGGTACGACGACGCGCGGCTGGTGCCCTCGGGCTCGCCGTGCGCGGAGGACCCCACCGACGCGGCCGGCCTGCTGTTGGACGCGGCGGCTCCCGGACATGCCGCCTACGTCGCCTGCCTCCATGGCGAGGCGCGGCTCCACTCCCAGCCGTGGCACGGGCTGCCGGAGTCGGACTTCCCCGTGGGCGCCGGCCAGTGGGACCGCTACCGGCGCTACTTCGTCGTCACCGAGGTGGACGCGGAAGGGCAGCCGGTGCCGGCGGCGCAGGCGCACTCCGGTGCGCGCAAGGTGGTGTGGGTGCTGGTGACGTGGAACGACGGCCGCACCGTCCGCCGCGTCACCAGCCAGGTCATCAAGTTCAACCCGGTGTCGCTCACGGGAATCGGCGGGGGGCGGTGATGCGCGCTCGGCGGGGCTTCACGTTGATTGAGATGTTGATTGGCACCACGGTGGCCATGCTCACCGTGCTCGCGGTGGCGGCGGCCTTCATCGCCTTCGCCCGGGGCGTCTACACGCAGGAAGGCATCCGGGGTGGGCAGGCCGGCATGCGCCAGGCGCTGCATGATTTGACGCGGCAGCTCCGCATGGCGGGCTACGGCCTGGAGCCCGCGTATGCCTTCGGCCTGCCGGACGACTGGGCGGGCTCGGGGCCCAACGCGTCGGACCGGCTGGTGGTGCGCTCGCGGGACTTGATGTTCAGCGCCGCCGTCGCGGAGCAGGGAGGCGCTTCCGCCGGGAGCATCAGCGTGGCGTCGCTGCCCGTGTCGCTGCGGCGGGGGCAGGTGCTCCAGGTCGTCTGTCCCGGGGCCATGCGCTGGGGCTATGGCCGGCTGTCCGAGGACGTGGCCGCGTCGAATGGCCCCACCGTGCTGCCGCTGGACCCCGCGACGGGGACCTTCCCCGACCTGGGCACGGTGTTCGACGAGCCCTGCTTCGACGGCGCGGCGGGGCTGCCCGCCCGCGTCTTCAAGGTGGACGTGCACGACTACTCGGTGCGGCTGGTGGACGACGACGGCCTTCCGGGCACGCCGCCCCGGCCCTACCTGTTCCGCGCGCACGGACTGGGCGCGCGGCCGGACGCGGTGGGCGAGCCGGTGGCCGAGGGCATCGAGGCCCTGCGCGTCACCTTCCTGCGGGAGAACGGCGACGCCTTCGTGCCCCGGTGGGACGTGGCCCATCCGCCACCCGATTACGAGACGCCGGCGGGCTCGCCGCTGCGCCGCAACGACAACCCGGCCAACGTGCGCGCCGTGCGCCTGCGTCTGGTGGCACGCGCCTCGCTGGCGGACTCCGTGCTGCGCGAGGCGGGGATGGAGGCCCGCATCCCCGCCATGGCCGGAGAGACGGCGTTGCCCGCGCCGGCCGGCTTCCGGCGCTTCCTCTACGAGACGACGCTCGTGCCCCGCAACCTGCGCTCCACGGAGATGCCGCTGCCGGCCTACTCCCAGGACACCACCACGCCCGGCGCATGCACGGGCCGCATGCCCGCCGACGGGCTCCTCTGTGCTGGAGGCTGAACCATGAAGCGCACGTCCTCTCCCCGGGGCTCGGTGTTGTTGTTGGTCGTCATCCTGCTCGCCGTGGTGACGGTGCTGGCCATGGCCGCCATCGGCTTCTCCGGCGCCGAGCGCGGCGCGGCCAGCAGCTTCCGCTCCAGCGAGGAACTGGTGGCCTGCGCCGACGCTGGCCGCCAGTACCTCTTGTCGCGCTTCCGGCTCATCGGAAACTCACCCACGCAGCTCACACCCACGGACCAGCGCCTGGACCTGGCGGGCCTGCCCGGGTGCAACGGCAGCGTGTCCGGTGACGACGCGCGCTGCATCCGCAGCGGGCACGTGGGCGAAGTGCCCACCGTCAGCGGCGTGCGACTGGTGCCGCAGGTGACGCACGGCCGCCGCTCCAGCGCGAGAGACCTCACCAATGTCGTCGCTCCCGCCTCTGGCCTCGGCGGGCAGACCTACCAGGTCATCGTCCACTGCCTGGACGCCCGAGGCGCGGAGAGCGAGGTCGAGTTCACCCTCCGCTTCGGCCTGTAGCTCCCATTCCTTCCCCACACAGGAGCGCCCCCATGCGCCTGTCCTCCATGTTCCGTCGTCCTCTCCCGCGCCGCCGCACCGCCCTCGTGGGCGCCGTGGCCGGGGCCGCCGTCCTCCTCACCGCCGGGCTCGCCGTCTCCGGCGCCCTGACACCTCCGCCGCTCGCCGCGTGCTGCACGGGCCCCGTGGCCATGGGGGACGCGATGCTCCAGGCCCCCTCCGGCGCGGACAAGGACTTCTTCGAGGCCCGGACGCGTCCGCCCGCCGCCATCTTCCTGCTCGGCAACAACGCCTCCATGCAGGACTTCCACGAGTCGCTGCCGGAGTCCGTTCCCACCGTCACCGGATGCGATGACCCGACGCTGCGCGCGGGCATGGCCTGGTTCGACCTCCAGTCCTCCGACCCTCGCCTCAACGGCTCGCGCGTGTTCGACCCGGACGCGACGCTGGGCGGTGGGCGTGGCTTCTTCGACCCGGACCAGTACTACCTCTCCTATGGCACGCGGCTGCCGCTGCAGAAGCTGGGCAACGGAGACACCGCCGGTGACTCGACGCAGCAGTACACCGTCCTGCGCGACTTCAAGGGCACCCGGGGCCTCACCCAGCCCGAGGGCGCCTGCGGACTCTGGCCCGGCGACGCCGCGAAGCGTGCGGCCTGCGCGGCGTGCCTGCGCACCGTGGGCTGGTATCGCGGCGACAAGGACGGCGGAGACCGCCGCCGCTGGGTGCTCAGTGGCCGCGTGCTGAACGTGCGGCCGCCCAAGTTCGTCATCGCGCGCAAGGTGCTGAAGGACGTCGTCAACACCGTGCCCGACTTGCGCATGGGCGTGGCGACCTTCAGCCACAGTGATGACCTCTTCGACCCCGCGTGGCTCCTGCGGCCCGTGCGCCCGACGTGCGACAAGTCGTGGCCCCTCTTCTCCGAGGATGACCTGCAGCGCTCCGGGCTCGTGAATGCCGTCAACGCCGTGGAGTTCATCAACAGTGAGCGCTCCATCGGCGAGTCCCTCTACAGCCTCGGGGCGTACTTCTCCTCGCAGCGGCAGGACAACGTCTGGGCGAAGTGGTTCACCAACCCGGTGGACGCCGAGAATGGCTACCCCGGTGAGCCCCGCGGCACGCGCGGCGACGAGGCCGGAGGAGGCAAGACGTGGGCGCGCAAGGAATTCGACTTCACCCACCTGGGCGGCGACTACGCGGACCCGCTGCCGCTGGAGGGCCCGGGTGACCAGAAGTCCGTGTGCGCCGCGTGCCAGGCCAGCGCCGTCATCGTCCTGTCCGATGGCCGCCCGGACAACGACAACACCGTGCCCGTCGCCAGGATGCTGAATCTGCTGGTGGGCGCGGGCGCGAAGCACCCGGACGGCACGCCGCTGACCTTCAATCCCACCAACAAGCAGGACCCGGGCGGGGTGAACTACTGCGACCTGTACGGCGTGACGAAGGAGGACTGCGACTACTTCATCGACACCGACGGCGACGGGAAGGACGACGACGACAGCGGCCCCAAGGGCGGCGACGCGCGTAACCGCAACTTCATGGACGACGTCGCCTTCTTCCTCGCCAACGCGGACCTGCGCGGGGACCTGGACGGCATGCAGTCGGTGCGCACGTACACGATTGGCTACGGTGACAACAGTCCCATGCTTCGCAGCATGGCGCGTGCGGGCGGAGGCCACTTCTACCGCGCGGACGCGCCGGCCCAGCTCCGCGACGCGCTGATGACGGCCATCGGCGACCTGCGCGAGACGGCCACCTCGTTCTCCTCCGCCAGCGTCGCCAGCGTGCAGGCCGGCAGTGCGCAGACCTCCGCGTACGTGCCGCGCTTCATCCCCCGCAAGGGCCAGCCCTACGAGGGCCATCTCTACCGCTTCTACTTCTACGGCGAGTTCGCCCAGGGCTGCGACGCGGCCCGCGCTCGCACCCAGCAGGGGGACCCGCTGGACCTCAACGGCGACGGCGACTGTGACGACTCCTTCTACCTGGACCGCCCGGCGGGCTTCACGCCCGGTCCCGGGAAGGTGCCGCAGCCCACGGCCTTCGCCCGCAACAACATCGTCGAGGAGAACGTCTCCGGCGAGTGGGTGAAGGCCAACACGGCCCGCCGCAACGCCGCGGGACGGCTGGAGGGCGGAGACCCGGCGGTGCCCTTCTGGAATCTCGGCGAGACGCTTGGCCGCCGCAGCGCCTCCGCGCCGTGCGAGCAGCTTGGCAGCCCCGGCACGCCCATCAGCGAGACGGGCGGCCGTTGCCTCTTCACCCTGAAGGACCGCGACGGCAACGGGCGCTATGACCAGGAGGACAACCCGCCCGTGCCCTTCGACCTGCAGCACGCGGATGAGCTGCGCCCGCTGCTGCTGGCCGGCGGTGACGCCTTCTGCGCGGACGTCTTCACCCGGCTGGACAAGGTGTGGACGGGCGCCGCGGCGGAGCAGCTCGAGTGCGCCCGCGCCGTCGTCGCCTTCGTCCGGGGCCAGGACGTCTTCGACGCGGACGGCGACAGGGACCGCGACGAGGACCGGCCGTGCGCCGGGGACAGCAGCCGCTCCTGCAAGCTGGGGGACATCTTCCACTCTTCGCCCATCCTGGTGGAGCCGCCCGCGGAGCCCTTCCTGTGTGACCTCGGCCTCGCCCCGCAGTGCCTGCGCACGCTCTACGCGGACTATGTGCAGGAAGGCACGCCGCCCACGGCCGAGCCGGTGTGCGGCGGTGGCAACTCCGCGAAGCCGTGCTACCAGGCCACGCCCATGCAGCCGCCGCTGCGCCTGGCCGAGGGCGACTACGGCGCCTATGGCCAGTACCTCCAGGCCCAGGGCCGCAGGGACCGCTTCCTGCTGGTGGGCTCCAACGGCGGCATGCTGCACGCGGTGCACGCGGGGCGGGCCATCGACGCTCGCGAGCGCGCCAGCGCGCTGGACGACCTCTACGACCTGGGCACCGGCCAGGAGTTGTGGGCCTTCATCCCTCCGGACCTGCTGCCCAAGCTGGGGCTGCTCGTCCGGGGCCACGAGTACCTGGTGGACGGCACGGCCATGGCGCGCGAGGTCTGGGTGGACGGGCTCGACGACAACCACGTGGATGCCTCCGAGGGGAAGAACCGGGGCGACGGCGTGAAGCAGCCGGGGGAGTTCCGCACCCTGGCCGTCATCACCGAGCGGGAAGGGGGGCAGCGCTACAGCGCGCTGGACGTGACGGACCCGTACGGAATGCTGGGCAACCTGGCGGGCGCGGCCGGCCCGTTCCGCTGGATGTTCCCCCAGGCGTGCGACCCGGAGTCGGCCCGCATGGGCCAGGCGTGGATGAACTTCGCGCCCAAGCCGCCGCCCATCGGCCCGGTGCGCTTGCAGAGCCTCCGTGAGGCGCGTGGCTGGGAGGAGCGCTGGGCCGTCTTCCTCAATGGCGGCTACAGCGCGGACCTCACCCGGGGGCGCGGCCTGTACGTGCTGGACGCGTGGACGGGGCAGAAGCTGTGGACGTTCGGCTCGGACGCGCTGATGCCGGTGGCCGCCGCGCCCGCGCTGGTGGACGTGGGCAAGGCGCTGGACATCAAGGCGGACCAGGACGGCTTCTTCGACACCGTGGTGGTGGGCGACCTGGGCGGGCAGGTGTGGACGTTCCGCCTCTTCGCCCCGGGCGACGACAGCACCGGCACCGTGACGAACTGGCACGGCGCGCGGACGTTCGAGATTGCCAGGGGGCTGCCCGCCCACCAGAAGACGCCGTTCTTCAACATCGCCTCCAACACGCTCCAGCCGGAGACGGGCTGGCTGCGCACGTACCTGGGCACGGGAGACCGGCAGCACCTGCGCGACACGGAGGGCGACGCGTGCGGCCCCGACAACCTGTTGGCCTGCGTGCGGATGAAGTGCGACGTCTCCCTGACGCTGGCCGGTGCTGTGGGCGGCGTGTCACGCACCCACGAGCTCGAATACTCCGGCGGTGTGCTCACCCGGAACCAGGACGTGACGTCGGGCGCGCCGGTGAACGTGTGCGCGCCTGGGAAGCTGGAGCTGACGCGGCTGTCCATCGACTGCGATGGCGCCGCGCTGGGCTCTGGAAGCTACAAATTCCCGCCCAACAACAGCGTGCCCTCGGGCTCGCGCAGCGAGTGCACGCTGCAAGGGAGCCAGTGGCAATGTGAGACGCAGCGGCTCGCCTCGGGTGGCAAGGGCAAGCTGCGGCTGAGTGATGGGGACCGGAACCAGGTACCGCGCAACACCTACGTGGGCTTCTACAACTACGGCGGTGCTCGCACCTTCTCGGACCCGGCCTCCGCGCAGTTGCTGGACGGTCAGCGATGGACGGATACGGATGATGCGTGCCCCACCGGCCAGGGCTGCGGGCTGCGCGACGTCACCGTGCCACCGAATGTCCTGCGTGCACGCCGGCTCCCGAGCGGCGACATGCAGAGCTACATCACCCCGGAGGCGCTGGCCGCGCTGCCGCGCGCGCCCACCACGGGCGCCGGCTGGTTCGTGCGCTACGGCGGGCTGGACGAGAAGACGGCCGCGGGCTCGAGCATCCTCGGCGGCATCGTCTCCTGGCCGTCCTTCATGCCGCCGCTGACCGTGCCCGGAGACTGCAAGGTGGCGGGGGCGGGGGACGTGGGCCGCTCGTGGCAGATGGACATCATCACCGGCTGGCCGGACCAGGCGGAGGGCTTCAAGCTCTTCGACGACGACGGGAAGCTGGTGGGCTACATGCCCTTCAAGTCGCGCGAGGTGCTGTCACCGCCGGCCGAGCCGGCCAGCGTGATTACCCTCTCGCGCACGGGTGCCATCCGCTACACCACGCTGGACATGGGAGTGGGCAAGTCGCCCACGCAGGACACGCTGCGGCAGAACGACAACCCCGCCCAGGACATCTCCTGGGTGGAGGTGCCGCGCAGCGTCCACGTCTGCCGCCACGTGGACGCGCGCGCCTGCAAGTAGTGATTACGGACCGACGATGGAGAGCGCGCTGCGGTCGAAGTCGATGACCCGGCGCGCCACCTCCTGGACCTCCTTCGACGTCACCGCGGCCACGTGGTCCGCGTAGTGGAGGAAGTTGTCCAGGCCCAGGCCGTAGCAGGTGTCCATGGCCAGCAGCCCCGCGCGGGCACCGTTGCGCTGCAGGCCAATCTCGTGCGTGCCGATGAGGTGCTGCTTCGCGCGAGCCAGCTCCTCCTCGGGGATGGGCTCGTCGCGCACGCGCTGCAACTCCGCGCGGATGCCGGCCAGCGCCGCGTCCACCTTCTCCGGACTGGTGCCCATGTAGACGGCGAAGTAGCCCGGGTCCACGCCCTCGATGGCGAACGAGCTGACGCTGTAGGCCATGGAGCGCTTGTCGCGCAGTTCCACGAAGAGCCGCCCGCCCTGGCCGGACAGCACCGTGGACAGGACCTCCAGCGCGTGCCGCCACGGCTCTCCCACGCGAGCACCCGGGAAGCCGAGGACGAGATGCGACTGGGCGCGGGCCAGCACCTTCTTCTCCTCGCGCGGTGACTCGGGAGGCGGCTCGACGGCGACCTTCGGCGGCGGGGCGGCCTTTCCGCGCGAGGCACCGAAGTACTCACGCGCGAGGGCGAGCACCTCGTCCACCTTCACGTCGCCCACCACGCTGAGCGTGAGCTGGGACGGGTCCATGTGCGCCGCGTGCCAGGCGCGCAGCTTCTCCGGCGTCAGCGTCTCCACCGAGGCCTGCTCGCCCTGCGACGGCAGGCGGTACGGGTGCGAGCGGTACATCGTCTTGCCGAAGAGGTCGAAGGCCACGCTGGACGGCTTGTCCTCGCGGGTGAGGATGTCCTGGAGCAGCAGCGTGCGCTCGCGCGTGACTTCGACCTCGGGGAAGGACGGGTTGAGGAGGCAGTCCGCGAAGAGGCGGAAGGCCGGCTCGAAGTGGCGCGAGAGGAACTCGCCGCGCAGGCTCACCGAGTTGCGCCCGCCCTGGCCGCCCAGGCTGCCGGCATACGCGTCGATGAGGTGGGAGATGTCCTCCGCGTCATGTGACGGCGTGCCGCGCGTGAGGCAGCGGGTGAGCAGGGTGGTGATGCCGTTGTCGGCCGGCGTCTCGTAGCGCAGGCCACCGGCGAAGGCGGCGCGCATGGCGAACAGCGGCACCGCGGGCTCCACGCGCACCACCAGCGTCGCGCCCGAGGGCAGCTTCTCCACGATGATGTCGCTGGGGCCGGAGGCCGACGCCTTGGCGATGCGCATGGTCGGCTCGCCCGCGGGCACCTTGCGCGCCTTGCGCTCGGGAGGGGCTGCGGCCGGCTCGCGGTCCACCTTGTCGAGCAGCGCGTGCACCTGCGCCTCGGTGAAGTCCGTGCCCTGGGGCAGCAGGCCGGTGACGACGGCGCGGTCGAAGCGCAGGTAGCGCTCCGCCGCCGAGCGCAGGTGCTCGGGCGTCAGGCCGCGCACGGCCTCGTAGTAGCGCGCCTCCGCCTCCAGGCTGCCCATGCCGGACTGGTAGAAGCCCATCTTCCGGGCCACGCCCTGCACCGTCTCACGCTGGTACACGGCCTCGGCCTCCACCAGCGCCTTGGCGGTGGCCAGTTCCTCCGCCGTCACGGGCGTCACGCGCAGCGTGGCCAGCACGCGCGCCGTCTCTTCAATGGCCCGGGCGGCATGTGCCGGCTGCGTCGTCAGCGACGCGGAGAAGAGGCCCGGGTCCCTCGGCGTGTAGGCGAAGGCGTGGACGTCGTTGGCCACGTTGTGGCGGCGCTTCACCTCGCGCACCAGCCGGGACGCGTCGCCCTGGCCGGCAATCATCGCCAGTACGTCCAGCGCGGGCGTGTCCGGGTGGTCCGCCTGGGGGATACCGAAGGACAGGTGCAACCACGCTTCCTTCACGTCATCCGGGCGCAGCAGCACGCGGCGGCCGGTGGGAAGCGGCTCGTCCGTGCGCTTCACCCCGCCTTCGTACGGGCGGCCCCAGTCCCCTCCGAAGATGTCCTCCACCCACTCGCGCAGCTCCGACTCGCGCAAGTCGCCCGACACGGAGAGCACCAGGTTCTTCGGCGTGTAGTGCCGGTGGTAGAACTCCAGCACCTTCTCCCGCGTGAAGCTTCGCACGCTCTGCTCGGTGCCGATGACGGGCAGCTTGTAGGGGTGCACCTGGTAGGCGGTGGAGAACAAGTCCCGCGAGGCGCGCCGGGAGGGCGTGTCCTGGCTGCGCTTGATTTCCTCGCACACCACCTCGATTTCGCGGGCCAGCTCGTCCGCGTCGAAGGAGGAGCGGCGCACGGCGTCGCCGAGGATGTCCAGGCCCGTGCGGGCGAACTGGCTGGCGATGACGATGTGGTAGACCGTCTGGTCGTAGGAGGTCCAGGCGTTGATTTCGCCGCCGTGGGACTCGACGTCCCGGGCGATTTCACCGGGGCCGCGGCGCTCGGTGCCCTTGAAGAGCATGTGCTCGTGCAGGTGCGCCAGGCCGGCCTGGTCCGGCCGCTCGTCGGCGCTCCCGGCCTTGACCCAGACCTGGAAGGCCGCGACCTTGGCGGCGTGCTGCTCCTCGAAGACAACGGTGAGCCCGTTGGGTAGCGCGTAGCGGATGGCCATAAGGAACGTCCGAAGCTGTCACCGGCCCCGGGGGCCGGCAAGACAAGGTGTGATGTTTTCCCCCACTGGCTAACGTCCGGCCCCCCCGGCGTCGAGGGGACTGTATGGCTGCCGTCCGGCCGGAAGGTCGGACCGCCCACGCCCCCCGCCCCACGCGTCCCTGGTGATGCGCGCCTGTGGGCGGTAACGTGCACGGGCCCATGCCGTCACCACCGGAAGAGGTGGATCCGTTCGCGGACCTGCGCGACAGCCTGGGCCTGGAAGACACCAGCGCCGGAGCGGCCCCCCCCGCACCCGTCGCCGTTGCCCCCAGGCCCCTGCCCAAGCCCCCGCCCTCGGCTCCACCGCCCGCCGCTCCGCCGCCGCTGCCGCCCCGCCGTCCGGCCGCCCCCCTGGCCGCCGCGCCTGCTGGCACGGGTGCGCCCGCCTCCCCGGTGGCGGTGCCGAAGCCGGCCACGTCGGCCGGGGCCACGGGTGTGGCTCCGGCGGCCCGTGCCGTTCGGGTGCCGGGCAATGACCCCTTCGGCGAGCCCCCCGAAATCCGGATGCCCATGGGGGGCTCTCCGGAGGACAAGCTGGAGTACTTCCGCGCCGTCGTCCGTCAGAAGACGGAGACGCTGGCCCGCGCGCGCACCCTGTACGCGGAGCGCGACGGTGAGCTGAGCGGGGTGAAGCAGTCGCTGACGCTGGCGCGCAAGGAGGCCGCGGAGGCCAAGGCCCAGCTGGCGACGGTGAAGGACGCGCCCGCGAAGCTGACCCAGGTGTCCGAGGCCCTGGCGGGCGCGGAGGCACGGGCCGCCGAGGCCGAGGCGAAGGTGTCCGCCCTGGAGGCGGAGCTGGCCGGGGCGGAGGCGGACCGCAAGGACTTGTCCCGGGCGCTGGCCGAGGTGGAGTCGGAAGTCCCCCGCCTCAACGCGGACCTGCAGGAGGAGCGCGGCTCGCGCGGGGCGGTGGCCGAGGAGCTGGTGGGCGCCAAGGAGGCGCTGTCGCTGGCGCAGGACCGCGTGGCGGAGCTGGCCGCGCAGAAGTCGGAAGCGCAGGGCGCGCTGGAGGCGGTGCAGGAGCAGTACCAGCAGGTCGTCGCGGACGTGGAGCGGCTGGGTGGCGAGCTGGAGGCGGTCACCGCGGAGAAGGAGTCGCTGGCGCTGCGCGCCGGGCAGCTCGAGGCGGCGCTGGCGGAGGCGCAGGGCGGGCTGAGCGCGCTGGAGTCCGAGAGCGAGTGGTCCAAGAGCTCGCTGGAGGAAGCGCAGGACCGGGCCCGCACGCTGGAGTCCGAGCGGGACGAGGCGCGCAAGCAGCTGGCGGTGGTGGAGGACGGGCTGCGCGGCCTGCAGGGGCAGGTGACGGAGCTGGAGCGCGCGCTGGCGCTGAAGGACGCGGAAATCGTCGGCCTGAGGGCGGCGCTCACCGCGCGCACCGCGGAGGCCGCGGAGCTGCCCGCGCTGCGCCAGGCGCTGGAGGGACGCACCGCGGAGCTGGGGAAGCTGAACGCGCGGCTGGAGGCCGAGCTCTCCAAGGCGGCGGAGCGGACGCAGGCCCTGGAGGAGGGGCTGTCCCAGGCCAGCGAGCGCGCGCAGACGGCGGAGGGCGAGGCCGCCGCGCTGAAGGAAGCGCTGGAGGTGGCCGAAGTCGAGCAGGTGTCGCTGCGGGACAGGATGGAGTCGGACGCGGCGGCGCTGGGCGAGGCCGTGCACCAGGCCGAGGCCAAGGTGGCCGAGCTGACCGGCGCCGTGGAGGCCGCGCAGGCCGAGCACGGGGAGCTGAAGAAGCAGCTCGCGGCGACGGAGATGAAGGTCGCCACCAAGGACGCCGAGCGCGTGGGCCTCGCCGCCCGCGTGTCCATGCTGGAGGCGGCGTCCGGGCAGCGCGAGGCGGAGCTGGCCCGGCTGCAGGGGGCGCTGACGCAGGCCCAGGGCGCCGCGGTGCAGGCTCAGGGCGCCGCGGCGCAGGCTCAGGAGGAAGTGTCGCTGGAGCGGGTGCGGCGCGAGGCGGCGGAGGCCGAGCGCGCGGACGCGGAGGTCAAGGCGGCGGAGGCCGAGGCGCGGGTGGACGCGCTGACGGCGGGGCAGGGCGGCGCCGAGGCGAAGCTGGCGGAGCTCCAGGACGAGCTGGAGGGCGCGCGCGCCGAGGCGGACAAGTCGGAGCGCCTGCAACAGCAGGTGAAGATGCTGGAGGGCGCGCTCCAGGCGGCCAAGGCCCAGACGGCGGCGGCCAGCAAGTCAGACGCGGCCCGCGCGGCGGCGGAAGAGAAGCTGGCGCAGGCGGGAAAGGCCCGGGCGGAAGCCGAGGCGAAGGCGACGCAGGCCGGCGCGGCACGAGCGGAGGCCGAGGCGAAGCTGGAGCGGGCGGACCAGGCGCGAGCGGAGGCCGAGGCGAAGCTGGAGCGGGCGGACCAGGCGCGAGCGGAGGCCGAGGCGAAGCTGGAGCGGGCGGACCAGGCGCGAGCGGAGGCCGAGGCGAAGCTGGCGCAGGCGGGACAGGCCGGAGCGGAGACCGACGCAAAGGCCAGGCAGGTGGCGCAGGCCCGTACGGACGCCGAGGCGAAGTTGGCGCAGGCCAGCAAGGCCCGCACGGAGGCCGAGGCGAAGCTGGCGCAGGCGGAGGCCTCCCTGAAGGCAGAGCAGGCGGCCCGGAAGGCGCTCGAGGAGAAGCTCGCGGGGGCGGCAGCCTCGGCGGCCCCGGGCGACTCGGAGTCCGAGCGCGAGGGGCTCAAGACGGACGTCGCCAACCTGAAGCGGAAGCTGATGGCAGCCGAGACAGCGCTCGAGAACGCGGCTGGCTACAAGGCGAAGATTGCCCGGCTGGAGGCGCAATTGAAGGGCAAGAAGTAGAGGTTCCTCTTCATGCCCTTCGACGCGCCAGTGGACCCACTCACGGGAATGCAGGCGGCCCGCTTCGGGCTGTACCTGCACTTCCCCTATTGCCTGGCGAAGTGCCCGTACTGCGACTTCGCGGTGGCGGTGGCGCGGCAGGTTCCCGAGGAGCGCTACGCGCGCGCGGTGCTCACGGAACTGGACTCACGGGTGGCCGCGCTGCCCGCGCTGAAGGGCAAGCCCCTGGAGTCCATCTTCCTCGGCGGTGGCACGCCCTCGTTGTGGCATCCGCGCTACGTGGCGCAGGTGCTGGAGGGAATCGCCGCGCGGCTGTCGGTGTCGCCCAACGTGGAGGTGTCGCTGGAGGCCAACCCGGAGCGCGCGGACGCGGAGCGCTTCGCGGGCTACCGGGCGGCGGGGGTGAATCGCCTGTCGCTGGGCGTGCAGTCCTTCCAGCCGGAGACGCTGAAGGCGCTGGGGCGCGCGCACGACGCGGCCATGGTGGAGGGGGCGGTGGACGCGGCGCGCCGGGCGGGCTTCGACGTCGTGGCCATGGACTTCATCTACGGCGTGCACGGCCAGTCGGTGGCGCAGGTGGAGGCGGATGCGCGGCGCGCGGTGGCGCTGGCGCCGGAGCACCTGTCCACGTACGCGCTGACGGTGGAGCGCGAGGTGCTGGCGGAGGACACGCCGCTGTCGAAGCGGCTGAAGCGCGGCGAGCTGGAGCTGCCCCCGGACGACGACGTGGTGGCCATGGCCCGCGTGGTGCGCGAGGTGTACGGCGCGGCGGGGCTGCACCGGTACGAAGTCTCCAACCACGCGCGGCCCGGCTACAGCTCGCGGCACAACGCGCTCTACTGGACGGGCGGTGAGTACCTCGCCCTGGGCGTGGGCGCGTCCGGCATGCTGCTGGAGCCCACGCCGCACCGGTATGTGAATCTGCGCAGCGCGGAGAAGTACCTGGTGGAGGCGGAGGCCGGACGGCTGCCGGAGGAGGGCCGCGAGGCGCTCGGGCCGGAGGAGCTGTTCGCGGAGCGGCTGGCCATGGGCCTGCGGCTGGTGTCCGGGGTGGACTGGGAAGCGGTGTGCGCGCGGTATGGCCAGCCCGTGGAGCCCCGGCGCGCGGAGGTGGCGCGCCTGGTGGAGCACGGCTTCGCGACGCTGAAGGACGGGCGGCTGGCCTTGACGGAGAAGGGCGCGGACGTGCACAGCGCCGTGTGCGCGCGGCTGCTCTAGCGGAGCGCCCGCCAGAAGGATTCGAGAGGGCAAATGAGCAAGTGGATGTTGTGGGTGTTGCTGACGATGCTGACGGGCAGCCCGTGGGTGGCACTGGCCCTGATGGTGGTCATCGTCTTCACGGCGGACCACTTCACGTGGCAGGTGCTGCCCAGCCCGGTGCGGCTGCTCAAGCGCTTCCAGCGCGCGGGGCACCTGGCCGGCGTCATCCTCACCAACCCGCATGAGCGGCGCGCCCGGCACGAGCTGGCGGACATCCGCGTGGCGCAGAAGCGGTACGCGGAAGCGGTGGACATCCTCAAGCCCAACCTCGAGGCGGGCGACGACGACGTGGACACGCTGTACCTGCTCGGCGTGGCCTACCTGGGCGCGGGGGACTCGCAGCGGGGCGAGCTGCTGCTGGACGAGGCGGAGAAGCTGGACGAGGGCTACCAGCTCGGCGCCATCCACCTGGAGCGAGGCCGCTTCCGGCTGAAGCGCGGGGACGCGAAGGGCGCGGTGGAGGCGCTGGAGCGCTTCAACACCGTGCGGCATGGCTCGGTGGAGGGGCGCTTCCTCCTGTCCCAGGCGCTGGCGAAGGCGGGGCGCGCGGACGAGGCGAAGCGGATGCGCGAGCTGTCGTGGAGCGACTACGTGGTGGCGCCGCGCTTCCAGCGCCGCCGGGAGCGCAAGTGGGCGTGGCGCGCGCGTCCCAGCCGGCCGCTGATGTACGCGGCGGCGCTGGCGGTGGTGCTGGGCACCGCCGGGTGGGTGATGCGGCAGGTGCAGTCCAACCCGCCCGTGTACGGCCATGGGTACTACGATGAGGCGCCCACGGCCTCGGGCCTGGAAGAAGACCTGGGCGAGTAGCACCGCACCGGAGGCACCCACCGCATGTTCCCCACGCCCTCGCAGGTGCTCCGTCAGCGCGACGGCACGCTGGCCGACACGCCCTTCCCGCTGCTCTTGCACTCCCTGATGGTGGAGGAGCGCACCTGCACGCTGGAGCTGAAGGTGCGCCAGCGCGAGAAGCGCATCGTCTTCGAGGACGGCGCGCCGGTGGGCTGCCAGTCCAACCTGCTGCACGAGACGCTGGGCAAGTACCTCGTGGAGAAGGGGCGGCTGTCCGAGACGGACTACCAGAAGGCGCTGGCGGAGAGTGTGTCGTCGGGCCAGCAGATGGGCGCGCTGCTCATCCAGAAGGGGCTCATCAGCCCCTTCGACCTCTACAAGCAATTGCAGGCCAACCTCGCGCACAAGCTGCTCGACTGCTTCCGGTGGACGGACGCGAAGTACCGCCTCATCGCGGACGTGGAGACGCCGGACGCGAGCGTGCGGATGAATTCCGCGCAGCTCATCCTCACCGGCGTGGCCAACGTGATGCCCTTCGACGCGGTGGCCACGCACTTCACCTTCACCGACGAGCGCCGCTTCGGGCAGATGCCCGGCGTGGAGGCGGGGCTGAAGCTGTCTTCCAAGGACGCGCGCCTCTTCCAGACCCTGCGCCAGCGTCCCACCTTCAACGAGTTGCTGGAGCGCACCGGCTTCGACACGGAGACGGTGCTGCGGCGGCTGTACGCGCTGTGCCTGCTGGAGGTGTCGGGCTTCGCGGAGGATGTGGACGAGCGCGCGGCGAAGCTGGCCGCCGCAGCGCCGGCCCCGGTGCCCGAGCCCGTGCCCGTCGAGACGCCCGCGCCCGTACCCGTGGCGCAGCAGCCCCAGGGCACGCCCTTCTCCGACGAGGACGAGGCGGCGCGCAACGCGCTGGTGAGCGCCTTCCTCGCGCACCGGAGCAAGGACCCCTTCACGCTGCTGGAGGTGCCGGAGGACGTGCAGCCGGTGCCGCTGCGCAAGGCCTTCTTCGCCTGGGCGGACCGCCACTCACCGCTGCGCTTCCAGACGCCGGAGTTGCGCGAGAAGGCGGAGGCCCTGCTGGCCGCGTACGCGAAGGCCTTCGGCGCGCTGTCGGACGCGGAGCAGAACCTCCTCTGGCGCAAGCGGCGCGCGGCGCAGCGGGAGAAGGAGCGCGGCACGAACCGGCCCAGCACCGCGGAGCAGTTCCGCATCCGCACGGACCTCCTGGACGCGAGCACCCAGTTCGACGAGGCGAAGCGCCGGCTGGACGCGCGCAACTTCGCGGGCGCCTTCGAGTACTTCGAGTACGCGTGCGACATCGACCCGAAGCCGCTCTACAAGGCCCACCGCGCCTTCGCGCGCTACCTGATGAAGCCGGAGGCGCATGGCCGGCTCGCGCTCCAGGAATTGCAGGACGTGGTGCGTCAGGAACCGGGCATGGAGGAGGGCTGGGCCTTCCTCGGAGAAGTGGCGCAGGGCGAGGCGCAGTGGCCTCTTGCCGAGGACGCCTTCCGTAAGGCCTTCAAGCTCAACCCCAAGAATCGCCGCTACGTGGAGCTCATCCAGGAAATCGTGAAACGCAGGTAATCCATTTCTCTCTGGGCAGGCGAGCAGGCGGGGGCCGCGCTCCGTTTTCGTAGTGAATGGGAAAAGGTTGGGGCCTGGCGCCTACAGCTTCCGGGGAACCCCTTACCGCATGCGCTGCTCCTGTCTGTTTTCAGCGAGGCTTCACGGTGGGTGAAGGCCCCCGCGTCCACTTGTCGGAATTGATCCACGTCGGAAACCCCAAGTAGTTTCCGCACATGCGTCGTCCGACGAATCCACTCCGCGCGGGGACGGAGACCCAGTCGGGCCAGGCTGCGGTGGAGGCCGCCATCGTCCTGCCGCTGTTCGTCTTCCTCATCCTGGGCATCCTCCAGCTGGGGTTGATGCACCAGGCGCGGCTGATGACGAAGTACGCCGCCTACAAGGCGGTGCGCGCCGGCTCCCTGCACAACGCCAACGTGGACGAGATGGAGAAGGCCGCGCTCGCGGTGCTGCTGCCCATGGTGGGCACCCGCACGGGCGGCCAGGACGGCATCGAGGTCATCCGCCCCGTCGGCACCGCGCAGGAGTTCGAGACCAAGTGGAGTGAGCTGTCGACGAACGAGATGCCGGGCGTCTCGCTGAAGTACGCCGAAGTCACCATCTGCGGGCCCACGAAGGAGGACATCCCCGCGAGCTCGGCGGAGCTGGACTTCGACGACCCGAAGAACACCAGCCCGGACGGGTGGCGCGAGAGCGCGCGCACCAAGCTGCGTGTCCAGGTGACGTTCAACTACCGGATGATCATCCCCTTCGCGGACTGGGTCATCTACCACGCGGCCCGCGGGCGCGAGGTGACGTCCGTGCTGCGCATGGGAAAGATGAAGCAGGCGGAGATCAGCAAGGTGCAGGGGCGCAGGTTCGCCAGCGCCGGCAAGTCGGAGGGCACGTACGACGACGCGGCCGCGCAGGGCGTCTACATCATGCCCATCCGTGCCACCTACACCATGCGGATGCAGTCGAACTTCTACCTGAACAAGAACAGCCTGCCCGAGAGCAACCTATGCAAGTTCCCGTTCTCCTACGGCAAATGAGGATGAGGGCGCGCCGCGGGCAGGCGATGGTGCTCAGCGCCCTGTCCTTCCTGATTCTCGCGCTGATGGTGACGCTGAGCTTCAACCTCAGCCATGCGCTGCGCCAGAAGATGAGCCTGCAGCAGCACAGCGACGCGCTGGCCTACTCCATGGCGGTGCTGGAGGCGCGCGCGCTCAACTACTACGCGGTGGGCAACCGGGCCATCGCCGGCTCGTACGTGGCCATGAACAGCATCCACGCGTACGTGGCCGCCGCCAGCGTCACGGGCGAGATGATGCGCGCGGCGCGCAACAACTTCTTCCAGATTGCCGCCCTCGAGGTCATCAGGTGTATGTGTTACACCTGTATCGAGCACTGCGTCCACGCCGCCGAGGCCGTGCAGATTGCCAGCGAGTTCAGCCAGGAGGGCGATGACTACGACCAGAAGGTCCGCGGCATGGAGACGAACTTCGTCAATGCCATGAAGGGCCTGGACCTCATGGTGGACAACCTCCACATCGCCCAGCGCTCGGTCCACGACAACACGCTCAAGTCGGTGAAGGACGGCCGGAGCAACGGGCTGGAGCAGCTGACGGAATACAACGCCCCCGGCGCCACCTTCCTGGCGCAGCAGGTGGGCGGCATGAACGCCAACGAGTTCAACTGCGCGGTGGATGGCATGGACTGCCAGGGCAGTGTGGCGAGCACCTCCCCCGAGACGCGCGCACGGGTCATGACGGAGGTGGCCAACGCGAGCCGCTCCGGCTGGCCCGCCACCCGTGAGACGGGCGGCATCCCCTCCATCCAGATTCCGGCGTACCTGCACTCGGACTTCATGGACAAGTTCGAGGACATCCCCGACGAGGGCAACTACCAGGTGATGCGGCACGTGGGCACGGCGAAGACCGTGCAGGACCACGGCGAGGTCAACGGCGGGGGCCAGCAGGGCGGCAACTCGGGCCTCGTGGTGGCGGCGTCGGAGGAGGGGATGATCTTCCACAAGTGGAAGCACGGCATCGGCATGTCGCCCTACAAGGCGGAGGTCTGGAGCGACGAGGGCAACGGCGGCCACGAGCCGAGCGGCGCGCACTCGGGGCAGCACCCGTTCGAGGGCGTCAACGCCAAGGCGCTGACGGCCTGCTCGCAGTCCGGCAACTGCTTCATGAAGTTCCGCGCCAACCCCTCCGCGACGCGGGACTGGGGCCAGCCGCGCGTGTACAGCTACGTCACCAAGCAGTTCCGGGGCGGAGACCCCAAGAAGACGCCCTGGGAGCTGAACAGCTCGGCCTCGCTGGAGTTCCAGCACGGCGCGCAGGGCTCGGGCCGGCTCACGCTGTCCGCGGACGAGGGCGTGGGCCTGTCCAAGGCGCTGGTCTACTACCACCGCTTCGGGGACAACGGCTGGCGCGAGCCGCCCAACCTCTTCGGCCCCTACTGGCGCGCGAAGCTGCACCCCTTCCGCGACGGTGACGAGGCCGGCAGGGTGCTGGAGGCGGCGGGCAACCAGGATGCGGCCGACATGGCGCGCGTGCCGGGGGTGTCGCTGTGAGGCGCGCGCAGGCCCGTGCGGCCCGGGGCGCCGCCTCGGTGGAGCTGGCGCTGAGCATGCTGGTCATCGTCCCCGTGTTCCTCTACTCGCTCTTCCTGGACGACCTGCTGCGCCACGCCCTGGACGCGCAGGAGACCGCGCTCTCCACCGTCTGGGACTACGTCGTCCAGGACTACGCCAAGGCGCCGCAGGGCGGAGAGAAGTTCGCGGGCTTCGGCCTGGTCCAGGGCTATGCGCGCCAGACGTACTGCGACCACGAGTCGGGCATCGACAGCTTCGAGAACGGGCCCAACCCCCGCGAGTGTGGGGACGAGGAAATCCACCACCAGGAAATCGTGTCCCACGCCTGCTGGCTCAACCCCGGCTCCCAGCAGGTGGAGTGCACGCTGAACGCGGGCGGCGCCGTGGTGGGCGAGTACGGGGTGTCGATGCACCAGTCCTACATGGATGAGTACGGCAAGGGCGGCCTCATCCGCTGCTCGGCGCGCATCGGCGTGCAGAACTACCTCCTGCAGCGCAGCGTCTTCGCGGAGTTCTCCAAGGTGGACCTGGCCAAGGACAAGCAGAGCAAGGGCGCGGGCGTCCACAACAACGCCAGGGGCGGCACCTACCAGGCGGACCCGACGGGCCTGGCCGGCAACGTCTACCTCCTGCCGTGGGAGCGGCTCTCCGTGCTCACCGACACCTGGGCGCTCACCGAGCCCGCCGACATCCGGCCCGGCGCGAAGTCGGGGGACCTCTTCGAGCGCGTGTCCCACCTGTACAAGCACCAGGACAACCAGGGCTATTCGGACATGTCGCAGGCGGCCGCCGACTACGTCGACGAGGCCATCGACAACGAGATACTCGCCGACAACCTGAGCCTGGATGGCAAGCCCGCGGGCGATGACCCGCGCGAGCCCAGCATGGCCATCAAGACGTTCGGTGACGACGCGCCGGAGGAGAGCATCACCCAGCAGGGCAGCTCGCAGAGCTACTTCAACAGCGAGTGGCGCGACTGGGGCCAGAACGGCAACGAGAAGACCCGGGACGCGCGCGGCACCGGGTACATGGGCTGCAAGCCAGAGGAACCCTGTTGATGGCGGCGGCATCAGGGCGGGCCGTCCGCATCCCCGCCCTCCTGTTCTCCGTGGCGGTGGTGGGCTGCCTCATCGGCTTCGCCTGGGAGCGCGTCTCGTATGGAAGCAGCGCCCCGGCGGGAGAGTGGGCGCCGCCGGAGTTCCCCGGGCACGGGGAGGAGGGCTCCACGCGCGAGCTGGCGCGCACGCCGGCCGAGGAGGCCATCCTCCAGCGGGCGCTGTCGCACTTCCCGCCCTACCCGCGAGCGGGCAGCCGCCCCGAGGTGCTGGCGGCGGACTACCTGGGGCCGGACACGTCCATGGCGGTGGCGTGGTTCTCCACCCGGGACACGCCGGCGCAGGTGCTGGGGCACTACGCGAAGGTGCTGCTGGACATGGGGCTGCCCGTCGTCCGGGAGACGCACGGGGACAACGGTGGCTACGTGGGCTACTGGAGCCCGGACTCGCTCGAGGTGCGGCTGGTGTCGGTGCTGGCGCAGGGCGGGGAGACGCTGGTCTTCGTGTCGTCCGGACAGGTGAAGGGGCTCGTGGAGCGGGGCCGGGGCGTGCCGGCGTGGGTGCCGGTGCCGCCGGGGCTCACGGAGCCGCTGGCGATGACCTTCGACATGGAGGGCTCCACGCACCAGGTGGTGTCCGGGAAGCTGCCGGAGGACACGCTCGGGGGCGCGGAGGCGCGCTACCGGGCGGTGCTTCGGGAGAAGGGGTGGCAGGCGGGGGCGACGGAGCCGATACAGACGGGAGGCATCGCCTTCGAGCTGGAGCGGCAGGAGTCGCGGGGCAGGGCGGTGCTGCGCGAGAAGTCGCCGGGCGTGGAGCTGCAATTGTCCCTGCTGCGACGGGGGGGCGCGCCATGATGGGATTCTGGAGGGAAGGACCGATGAAGACGACCCAGGGGGCGCTGGCCGTGCTGGCCGGGCTGGGGCTGTGGCTCGCCGCCGGGCCCGCGGGCGCGGTGGACGCGTGCACGCGCAGGTGTGACGGCGACGAGGTCGCCTTCGACGAGACCTGCACGAAGATAGCGAAGGCGGGCGCGGCCCTGGCGAAGTGCCAGAAGCTCGTCGCGGACACGAAGAAGAAGTGCCTGGAGGGCTGCGAGGCCGCGGCGAAGGCGCCTGAGCCTCCGTCCAAGGTGCCGGCGCCCGCTCCGGGGACCGGGGGTGGGAAATGAAGGCCGGGTTCCTCGCGAGAGCGCGCGGTCAGGCGATGGTGGAGTACTCGGCCATCACCGCCGCGCTGCTGGGCTTCACCGTGCTGGGCTGGCCGTTCCTGGTGCAGCTCATCAACGGCCTGCAGCGGTACTTCCAGGGCATCTACTACATCATCCAGTCGCCCATTCCCTGACGGAGTGGGCGACGTGGAAGTGCGGTGACTACGGCTTCACGGTGGTGACGAACTCCGCCTTGCCGCCGGCCACCTTCAGCACCACGGCCTCCTTCACCGCGTCGCGATTCGCGTCGAGCGTGATTCGGCCGGAGATGCCCGGGAAGTCCTTCGTCGCGGCAATCGCGTCGCGCAGGGCCGGGCCGCTCGTATCCGGCGCGCGCTTCATGGCCTCAATCGCCACCTGGGCCGCGTCGTACGCCAGCACGCCCACGCTGTCCGGCACGCTGCCGTAGGCCTGCTTGTACTTCGCCAGGAACTGCTGGAGCTTGGGGTCCGGGTTGTCCGGCGAGTAGTGGTTGGAGAAGTAGCTCCCCTCCAGTGCGGAGCCACCCAGCTCGTACAGCTTGTCGGAGTCCCAGCCGTCACCGCCCAGCAGCGGCACCTTCAGCCCCACCTCACGCGCCTGCCGCGCGATGATGCCCACGTCCGTGTAGTACCCCGGCACGAAGACGGCCTCGGGCTTGAGCTGCTTGAGCGCCGTGAGCTGCGCGCGGAAGTCCGTGTCGCCCTTCGAGTAGCTCTCGTCCCCCACCACCTTGCCGCCGAACGCCGTGAACTTCTCGGTGAACACGTCCGCCAGCCCCATGGAGAACGCGCTCTTGTTGTCGCGCAGCATCGCCACCTTCGACAGCTTCAGGTTCTCCCGGGCGAACTTCGCCATCACCAGGCCCTGGAACGGGTCGATGAAGCAGACGCGGAAGATGTAGTCGCCCTTCTTCGTCACCTCGGGGCTGGTGGAGGTGGGCGTAATCATCGGCACCTTCGCCGCCTGCGCCTTCTCCGCCATGGCCATGGACACCGAGGACGCCGCCTCGCCCAGGATGACCACCACCTTGTCCTGGGTGATGAGCCGCGTCACCGCCTGGGCCCCCTCCTCCGGGCGGCCCTGGCTGTCGTACACGCGCACGGCCAGCTTCTTGCCCTTCACCCCACCCGCCGCGTTGGCCTCGTTGATGGCCATTTCGATGCCGTTGCGCGCGGAGATGCCGAACGTCGCCTCCGAGCCCGTCAGGCTGCCCACCTCACCCAGCAGGATGGTGTTCGCATCCACCGGGGCCGGGCCGGGCGCCTGGGCCCCGGCGCTCTGTCCGTCCGGCGCGGGCTGCGCGGGCGCGGGCGTGGACTTCTTCTCGCAGGCCACCGCGGCCAGGGCCAGGGTGGCGAGCAGCATCAGGGGACGGCGCATCGTGAGGGCTCCTCCGGGGGACGGGCCTGCCACCCTAGCCCTCTCCTACCTGCCCTCCAACCAGCGGCTCCCGGGCAGTGCTCCAAAATGCAATGTGGACTGAACTGGTCCACATTACATATGACGCCCCCGGGAGCCCCGGGGTCCCCGCAGGAATCCGACCCGGAGAGGAGACACCCGCACCCATGCTTCGGATGAGCAAGATGACCGACTACGGCATCGTGCTGATGACCGAGCTGGCTCGCGCGGAGGGTGACACGCGCACCACTCGCGAGCTGGCGGCGCGCACGCGCGTGCCATTGCCCTCGGCCAGCAAGGTGCTCAAGAGCCTGCTCCAGGCGGGCCTCGTGGTGTCCCACCGCGGCGCCAACGGCGGCTATGGCCTGGCCCGCCCGCCGGCCGAGCTCACCCTGGCGGAGCTCGTCACCGCGCTGGAAGGCCCCGTCGCCCTCACCGAGTGCGGCGTCCACACCACGGGCGGCGCCCCCTGCGAGCTGGAGTCCGTGTGCCACGTGCGCGGCCACTGGCGCCTCATCAACACCGCCATTCAAGACGCGCTGGGCCGGCTGACACTGGCGGACCTCGTCGCCCCCGCGCCCCGCATCCCCGAGCGCCTGGTGGGCCTGGGCATGCCGTCGCGGCCCGCGGCCCCGGCCAGCGCCGCGCCCCCTGCTTCCGCTTCCGCCACAGGAGTCCGTTCATGAGCACCGACACCCTCCAGGAATTGACTCGCCGCCCGTACGAGGCCGGCTTCGTCACCGAGGTGGAGTCGGACACCTTCCCCCCGGGGCTGAGCGAGGACGTCATCCGCCAGCTGTCCGAGAAGAAGGGCGAGCCCGCCTTCATGCTCGAGTGGCGCCTCAAGGCCTTCCGCCACTGGCTCACCATGCGTGAGCCGGACTGGCAGGCCGTGAAGTACAACCCCATCGACTACCAGGCCATCCGCTACTACTCGGCGCCGAAGCAGAAGCCGAAGAAGGGCAGCCTGGACGAGGTCGACCCGGAAATCCTCCGCACCTACGAGAAGCTCGGCATCCCGCTGCACGAGCAGAAGCTGATGCAGAACGTCGCGGTGGACGCCGTCTTCGACTCGGTGTCCGTGGCCACCACGTTCAAGGACAAGCTCGCCAAGGCGGGCGTCATCTTCTGCTCGTTCTCCGAGGCAGTGCGCGAGCACCCGGAGCTGGTGAAGAAGTACCTGGGCTCGGTGGTGCCGTACTCGGACAACTTCTTCGCGGCGCTCAACTCGGCGGTGTTCAGCGACGGCTCGTTCGTCTACGTGCCGAAGGGCGTGCGCTGCCCCATGGAGCTGTCCACGTACTTCCGCATCAACGCGGCGGAGACGGGCCAGTTCGAGCGCACCCTCATCGTCGCGGACGAGGGCGCCATCGTGAGCTACCTGGAGGGCTGCACCGCGCCCCAGCGCGACACCAACCAATTGCACGCGGCGGTGGTGGAGCTCGTGGCGCTGGACGGCGCCAACATCAAGTACTCCACGGTGCAGAACTGGTACCCCGGCGACGCCGAGGGGCGGGGCGGCATCTACAACTTCGTCACCAAGCGCGGGATTGCGCACCGTGGGTCCAAGATTTCGTGGACGCAGGTGGAGACGGGCTCGGCGATTACGTGGAAGTACCCGAGCGTCATCCTCAAGGGCGATGACTCGGTGGGCGAGTTCTACTCGGTGGCGCTCACCAACAACCTGCAGCAGGCGGACACCGGCACGAAGATGGTGCACATCGGGAAGAACACCCGCAGCACCATCGTGTCCAAGGGCATCTCCGCGGGGCGCGGGCAGAACACGTACCGCGGGCTGGTGAAGGTGCTGAAGAGCGCGGAGAACGCGCGCAACTACACGCAGTGCGACTCGTTGCTCCTCGGCGACAAGTGCGGCGCCCACACGGTGCCGTACATCGAAGTGAAGAACGCGTCCGCGCAGGTGGAGCACGAGGCGTCCACGTCGAAGATTGGCGAGGACCAGCTCTTCTACTGCCGGCAGCGCGGCATCTCCCAGGAGGACGCGGTGTCGATGATCGTCAACGGCTTCTGCCGCCAGGTGTTCAAGGAGCTCCCGATGGAGTTCGCGGTGGAAGCGCAGAAGCTGCTCGGGGTGAGCCTCGAGGGGAGTGTGGGGTAGGTCATGGCATTGCTGACGGTTCGCAATCTGCACGCCCGCGTGGCGGGCAAGGACATCCTCAAGGGCATCGACCTGGAGGTGCGCCCCGGAGAGGTGCACGCCATCATGGGCCCCAACGGCTCCGGGAAGAGCACCCTGGCCAGCGTGCTCGCGGGCCGTGACGGCTACGAAGTCACCCAGGGCGAGGTGCTGTTCGACGGCAAGCCGCTGCTGGGGCTGTCGCCCGAGGAGCGCGCCACGTCGGGTGTCTTCCTCGCCTTCCAGTACCCGGTGGAGATTCCAGGCGTGGGCAACCTGCACTTCCTGCGCACCGCGCTCAACGCGCAGCGCCGGGTGCGGGGGCTGGAGGAGCTGGACGCGATGGACTTCCTCCAGCTCGCCAGGGAGAAGTCGAAGCTGGTGCAGCTCGACGCGGCCTTCATGAACCGCTCGGTCAACGAGGGGTTCTCCGGCGGCGAGAAGAAGCGGAACGAAATCTTCCAGATGGCGGTGCTGGAGCCGCGCCTGGCGATTCTCGACGAGACGGACTCGGGCCTGGACATCGACGCGCTGCGCACGGTGGCGGGCGGCGTGAATGCGCTGCGCTCGCCGGAGCGCGGCATGGTGCTGATTACGCACTACCAGCGGCTGCTGGACTACATCGTCCCGGACAAGGTGCACGTCATGGCGGCGGGCCGCATCATCCGCTCGGGCGGGCGCGAGCTGGCGCTGGAGCTGGAGGAGAAGGGCTACGGCTGGCTGGGCCTGCAGGACGGCAAGGCGGGCGCACCGAAGGGCGGGGAGGCGCGGCGATGACGCCGGCCCTGGCGCACTACCTGGACGTGGCTTCGCGCCTCCATGCGGCGGATGCGTCCGCGCCGGCGTGGCTGAAGCGCGTGCGCGCCGAGGGACTGGCGCAGCTGGAGCGGCAGGGACTGCCGACGAATCGCGACGAGGCGTGGAAGTACACCCGGCTGGCGCCCCTCGCGGAAGGAATGTTCATTCCGGCCGCCGATGCGCGCGGCCCGGGGGCACTGTCGGCGATGGTGGAGCGGCTCGGACTGCCGGGCCCTCGGCTCGTCTTCGTGGACGGGCGGCTGGCGCCGGAACTGTCGTCGGTGGCCGGGCTGCCGCGCGGGCTGACGCTGAAGCCGCTGCGGGACGCGCTGCGCGAGGACGGTGACTTGCTGGAGTCCGTGCTGGGCCAGCGGGCCCTGTCCGGTGACTCAGCGCTCACCGCGCTCAACGCGGCCCTGCTGGAGGACGGCGCGCTCTTGCGGCTGGCCCCGGGCACGGTGAGCGAGGTGCCGGTGCAGCTCCTCTTCCTCACGCGTGGAGACTCGCCAGTGCTGGCGAGCCCGCGCATCCTGGTGCTCGCGGGTGAGAGCAGCGAGGCGACGCTGGTGGAGACGTACGCGGGCGTCGGCGCTGGCGCCACCTTCACCAACGCGGTGACGGAGGTGACGCTGGAGGACAACGCCAGCCTGCACCACTACAAGCTCCAGGCGGAGGCGGACACGGCGGTGCACGTGAGCGGGCTGCACGTGCGGCAGGGGCGGGACAGCCGCTTCGCGTCGCATGCCTTCTCCTTCGGCGGCGCGCTGTCTCGCAACGAGGTGCACTCGGCCTTCGCGGGCGAGGGCGGAGACGCCACGCTCAATGGTCTCTACGTGGGCCGGGGCACGCAGCACCTGGACAACCGCACGGCGCTGGACCACGCGGTGCCCCGCTGCACCAGCCGCGAGCTGTACAAGGGCGTGCTGGACGACAAGTCGCGCGGCACGTTCCACGGGCTCATCCGGGTGCGGCCGGACGCGCAGCGCACGGACTCGCGGCAACAGAACCGCAACCTGCTCCTGTCCGAGTCGGCGCAGGCGGACGCACGGCCCCAATTGGAAATCCTGGCGGACGACGTGAAGTGCGCGCACGGCGCGGCGGTGGGGCGGCTGGACGCGGGGGCGCTGTTCTACCTGCGCTCGCGCGGCATTCCCCAGGCCGAGGCCGAGCGGTTGCTCACGTATGCCTTTGCCCGCGAGGTGGTGGACGCGGTGCCGGCGGGGCCGGTGCGGGACAGTGTGGAGGGCCTGCTGGCCCTGAAGCTGCCGGGCGCGGCCCGGCGTGAGGTGCGGGCATGAGCGGTTTCGACGTGCAGAAGGTTCGCGCCGACTTCCCCATCCTCCGGCAGGAGGTGCGGGGCCGGCCGCTGGTGTACCTGGACAGCGCGGCCACCTCGCAGAAGCCTCAGTCGGTCATCGACTCCATCGTCCGCTTCTACCAGCACGACAACGCCAACGTGCACCGTGGCGTCCACGTGCTCTCCGAGCGCGCCACCGAGGCCTACGAGGGCGCGCGCGAGACGGTGCGCCGCTTCATCAACGCCCGCGACGCGAAGGAAATCATCTTCGTGCGCGGCACCACCGAGGCCATCAACCTGGTGGCGCAGACGTACGGCCGCAAGCACCTGGGCCGGGGGGATGAAGTCCTCATCACGCACATCGAGCACCACGCCAACATCGTCCCCTGGCGGATGTTGTGCGAGCAGACCGGCGCCGTGCTGAAGGTCATCCCGGTGGATGAGCGTGGCGAATTGAAGCTGGACGCGGTGGACGCGCTGATGACGGAGCGCACGCGCATCCTCGCGGTGACGCACGTGTCCAACGCGCTGGGCACGGTGGTGCCGGTGAAGGAGCTCACTCGCCGGGCGCACGCGAAGGGCATCCCCGTGCTGGTGGACGGGGCGCAGGCGGTGACGCACTTCCCGGTGGACGTGCAGGACCTGGGCTGCGACTTCTACGCCTTCAGCGGGCACAAGATGTTCGGCCCCACGGGCATCGGCGTGCTGTACGGCCGCCTGGAGCGCCTGGAGCCGTTGCCTCCGTACCAGGGCGGCGGGGACATGATCCTCTCCGTCACCATGGAGAAGGTGACCTACAACCGGGTGCCGCACCGCTTCGAGGCCGGCACGCCAGACCTGGCGGGCGCGGTGGGGCTCGCGGCGGCCATCGAGTACCTGGAGGCGCTGGGGATGGCGAACGTCGCGGCGCACGACCAGGAACTGCTGGCGTACGCAACGAAGGCGCTGGAGTCGGTGCCGGGGCTGCGCATCGTCGGCACCGCGCGCGAGAAGTCGGCCGTGCTGTCGTTCCTCCTCGAGGACATCCACCCGCACGACGTGGGGACGATTCTGGACCGCGAGGGCATCTGCATCCGCACGGGGCACCACTGCGCGCAGCCGGTGATGCAGTACTTCAAGGTGCCGGCCACGTCGCGGGCGTCGCTGGCGCTCTACAACACGACGGAGGACGTGGACGCGCTCGTCCGCGGGCTGCACAAGGTGCTGGAGGTGTTCAAGTGAGCTCGGACCTGTCGGACCTCTATCAAGAGGTCGTCCTGGAGCACTCCAAGCGGCCGCGCAACTACCGCGTGGTGGAGGGTCACAACCGCGAGGCGGCGGGGCACAACCCGCTGTGTGGCGACCAGCTCTCGGTGACGCTGAAGGTGGAGGGCGACGTCATCCGCGACATCGGCTTCCAGGGGCAGGGCTGCGCGATTTCCAAGGCGTCCGCGTCGCTGATGACGGGGGCGGTGAAGGACAAGACGCGCGCGGAAGCCGAGGCCCTCTTCGAGCGGGTGCACAAGCTGGTGACGGAGGGGCCGGAGGGCGTGGACGTGGACGCGCTGGGGAAGCTGGCGGTGCTGTCCGGAGTGAGCGAGTTCCCGGCCCGGGTGAAGTGCGCGAGCCTCGCGTGGCACACGCTGCGCGCGGCGCTGGAGGGACGCGGCGAGGCCGTGTCCACGGAGTAGGGAAGGGATGAGCACCATGAGAGGAATGACCGCGGTGCTGGGGCAGGACGTGTCCGCCACCATCATCCCCAGTGGAGACCGGGTGATGCTGCCGGCGGGCGCGGAGCTGCGGGTGATGCAGACGCTCGGCGGCAACATCACCGTGCAGGACCCGTACGGCCAGCTCTTCCGCATCGACGAGAAGGACGGCGGCGCGCTCGGCGAGGAGTACGCGCCGAAGGAGAAGGCCGCCGCGGACGACGGCACCTTCAACGAGGAGCAGGTCTGGGAGCAGCTGCGCACGGTGTATGACCCGGAGATTCCGGTGAACATCGTGGAGCTGGGCCTGGTGTACGCGTGCAAGGCGGAGCCGCTGCCGGAGGGTGGGCAGCGCGTGGACATCCAGATGACGCTGACGGCGCCCGGCTGCGGCATGGGCCCGGTGCTGGTGGACGACGTGCGCCAGAAGGTGTCCTCCGTGCCCGGCGTGAAGGAAGCCAACATCGACCTGGTGTGGGACCCGCCGTGGAGCCAGGACCGCATGACGGACGTGGCGAAGCTTCAGCTCGGTTGGATGTGACGGCCCAGGCCCGGTGGTGCCGGGCCTTTGCCGCTGTCCGCGTCAGCGCAGTGCCGCCAGCCTTCGCGCGCCCACGCCGAGCGCCGCCGTGGCCAGGCTCCCCGCGAGCAGCTTCGGCCACCGCTTCCGGGGCGCCTCGACGTGGGCCGGGACGCGTGCCGCCACCTCCGGCATCTTCTCCGCGAACAGCTCCACCATGCCGTTGAGGAACGCGAGCATGTGCTGCGGGCTCGGACTGGATACCCAGTTGCGGTCTCGGATGGCGGGCGCGTCCACCCACTCTCCCCCTGCGTTCTTCACGTCGTCCCGGATGCCCGGCCACGAGGCGACCTTGCGTCCCTCGATGAGGCCCGCGGACACCAGCAGCCACGGGCCGTGGCAGATGATGGCCATGGGCAAATCCAGCGTGTCCGCGTCGCGCACGAAGTCCTGCGCCAGCGCGCTCTGCCGCAGGGTGTCTGGATTCACGAGGCCGCCGGGGATGAGCACCGCGTCATAGTCCGCGGCCTTCACCTCGTGGAGCGTCGCGTCCACGTCGACCCTCTTCCCGGGGGACAGGTGGTTCATCCCCCGAATCTTCCCCGGATGGAGCGAGACAATCGTCACGTCCGCGCCCTCGCGCTCCAGCTTCTTGACGGGAAGCGTCAGCTCCACCTGCTCGAAGCCATCCGCCGCCAGCACGGCCACTCGCAGCCCCTTGAGCTTCTTCATCTCTCGCCCCTGTCATCCGGAAGGAAGGTTGTCGTTACTGACCCTGTGCATGACCGGCGGGTCCGTGAATGGAGGAGGGGGCGGGCAGGGAGGCCCTTCTCCCGCCGTCCACGCGGCTCGCGTGGCTGGGGCGTTGTGCCTCCCTGGTGGGCGTGCTACCGACCCGGCGAGCCGGTGGGAGGCCGTACACGCCAATGCGCTCCTGCCCAGCGGTTTCGGTTGATGACGCGCGGTCTCGTCCCCTCGGATGCTCCCGGAGGTCCCCGAATGTTCGCCTCGCTCTCTCCCCTTCACCGTGGCCTGCTCGCGGGCGCCGCGCTGCTCTTCGGCCCCATGGGCTGCACCAGCGTCGAGTCCACCCGGGTGAAGGAGTCCCAGCTCTCCACGAACGACAAACCCGCGGTGAAGCCGAAGTGGGGCATCGTCATCCACGGCGGAGCGGGCGTCATCGACCGGGATCACCTCTCGTCCGAGCGCGAGGCCGCGGTCCGCGCCGCGCTCACCCAGGCGCTCCAGGCTGGCCATGCCGTGCTCGCGAAGGGCGGCAGCAGCCTGGACGCGGTGGGCGCCTCCATCCGCGTGCTGGAGGACTCGCCGCTCTTCAACGCGGGCAAGGGCGCCGTCTTCAACCATGACGGCGTCAACGAATTGGACGCCGCCATCATGGACGGCAAGACGCGCATGGCCGGCGCGGTGGCGGGCCTGCGCCGCGTGAAGAATCCCATCAACCTGGCCCGGGCGGTGATGGAGAAGTCGCCGCACGTGATGATGGTGGGCGACGGCGCCGAGGCCTTCGCGAAGACGCAGGGCGTGGAATTGGTGGACCCGAAGTACTTCTACACGGAGGAGCGCTGGCAGGCGCTCCAGCGCGCACTGCAGGCCGAGCGCAGCACGCAGCCGTCGTCTTCTCTTCAGCCCGGGTTTGACCCGGTGACGGGGGACCACAAGTTCGGCACCGTGGGCGCGGTGGCGCTGGACCAGGCCGGCAACCTCGCGGCGGGCACGTCCACCGGAGGTATGACGAACAAGCGCTTCGGCCGCGTGGGCGACGCGCCCATCATCGGCGCCGGCACCTATGCCGACCCGGGCTGCGCTGTCTCCGCCACCGGCCATGGCGAGTTCTTCATCCGCTACACCGTGGCGCGCGACATCTGCGCCCGCGTGGAGTACCAGCGGCTGCCCCTGTCCGAGGCCGCCGACGTCGTCATCAACGACGTGCTGAAGAAGGTCGACGGCGAGGGCGGCGTCATCGCCATGGACAGCCAGGGCAACGTCACCACGCCCTTCAACTCCAGCGGCATGTACCGCGGCTACATCGGCGAGGACGGCGAGCCGCAGGTGGCCATCTTCAAGGACGGACCGTCGCCCATCGAAGCGAAGTAGGAATCCGCGCGCCCCGCTTTCACGAAAAGGCCTCGGCCGTGTCTGAAGCGGCATGCGCTTCTTCCTACTGACGTTGCTGGGGCTGACCCTCGTGGGTCGGCCCGCCTTCGCGGCTGATGGAGACCTCGGGGTGACGGTGCTCGGCACGGGGCACGCCGTGTTCGGGGACCAGGTGTGGCCGTACCAGCTCCTGCGGCTCCAGGAGCCCGGCAAGGCGGCCACGTATGCCCAGTGGTTCCCGCCCCGCCAGCCGGGCGTCTCGCCCACGATGATGCTCACGCGCCCCTACGACGGCATCTCCTGGACGGGGGAGGCGGTGGACGCGAAGTGGGCCGCGCGAGGGAACGGCATCCACCCCGACGACAGCGAGCCGCACTACCACGCGGGCTCCTCGTCCATCGCCTACGCGCTCGCCCCTCCCGACTCCATCGCGGCGGAGGCCTTCTACTACCTGTTCCACGACTTCGGAGTGCTGGCCGTCTTCGGCCGCTTCTACGCAGGCGGAGACATCCAGAACGACCGGGACGACATGCACGCGGGGATGCGCTTCCTCGCGCAGGCACCGGGCGTGGACCGCTCGCGCATCGGCATCCACGGCGGCTCGTGGGGCGGCTTCGAGGCGCTCTACGCCGCGGTGGATGCGCCGGCCGAATCCCGTCCTCGCGTGGGCGTGGCCCTCTTCCCGCTCTCCGACTTCGCGCGGGAGGTGGACTACCTCTTCAACGTCCTCCCCTCGCGGGTGACGGACCCCACGCGGCTCGGGCAGTACGCGACGTTCTTCGAGCCCTACCTGCGCCGCGTCTTCGCCACCACCGGCGGGCCTCCGGGCGGCCCGGGCACGGACTACGGCCGGTGGACGCGCGAGCACCTGGCGTCGACGTTGAGCGTTCCCTTCCTGGTGCTCCACGAGGACTGGGACACCCTCGTGCCGGTGGAGCAGACCCAGACGCTGGCGGCCCTGGCGGGGCCGCGCGTGACGCCGCTCTACTTCCAGCACTGGGACCCCGTGGATTGGAACAGCCGGGACCTCTCGCACGGCCCGCTGGTCTCCACGTACTGGAGCGTCGTCGAGACGGTGAGCCTGGGGCACCTGCTGACGGACCTGGGCCGCCCCACCCAGTTCCTCATCGTCCCCTTCACGGAGGTGACGCTGGCGACCTGGTTGTGGGACGTGCGCGTGTTGCAGTGGATTGGCAGTGACGTGCGGGCCGTGGCGCCCCTGCTCCGCGAGCTCATGGACCCGCGCGTGTTCTTGTTCGAGCCGTCCACCGGCAAGGTGGTGGGCGGCGCGGACTGGGTGACGGCGGTGGTCAACGCCCTCTGGGGGACGCAGTACACGGCCGCCCAGCTGCGCGACGTTCTCGCGGTGGGGCTGCCTCCCTGAGTCCTGTCACCCGACGCTCGCCGCCTTGCGGGCCATGCCGCCGACGACGAGGTGGTGGAAGGGCCGGATGACGTTGAAGTACACGGGCCCGGCCCAGTTCCGGTAGTGCACCAGCGTCACGACGTGGAAGCGCCGCCGCGGGCCCCCGGTGGGCTCTGGCTCCACGACGACGGCCAGCGTGGCCTCCAGGTGCTTGTCCGCCACGGCCACGACCCAGACGTGCTCCTCCTCGGCGTGGCGCACCGTGAAGAACGCGGCCGCGCTGCCCGGAGTCATCGGGATGTCCTCCGGCCGCAGGTGCTGGGGCCGGGGCAGGCCGTGCTGGCGCATCCCCAGCAGCCGCACGAAGACGGCGCGCACGCCGTACAGGGCCGTCACCCACGCCGGCTGGTACGACATCAGGCCCGCGAGGAACTCGCGCAGCGTGGCTTCCGACTCCACCGTCTTCACGTCCACGTGGTCCGCGCCCTGCGCGAAGGGGCGCAGCACCTCCGGTAGCCGGGTGGACGGTCGCGACTGGAAGAGCACCCGGAGGCCCAGCAGAACGAGGACCCACGCTCCGGTGATCATCAGCAGCGACCCGTTCGTCACTCGCATGTGCGGCCTCCGTGCCTGTCCTCGGATACGGTACCGTATTCCGATACGGTACCGTATAGAGCGGAGCCTCCGAGGGCGCGCCCTGGACGCCGGGGAAGAGGGCCGCCAGACTGGGGTCAACGATGAGACGCACTACTTCCCGCCCGCCGGAGCCCACGCCCTTCCGGAGCCTCGAGGACATCCGCAAGCGGCAACGGGGACCGGGGCTGTCAGCGGAAGACTGGGCGGATGCCGCCCTCTGGAGCCTCGCGGACGGCGTGGAGGCCCTGTCGGTGGAGCGGCTGGCCCGTGGCCTGGGCGTGACGAAGGGCGGCTTCTACTGGCACTTCAAGGACCGCGCGGACGTGCTCCAGGCCGCGCTCGCGCGCTGGGAACAACTGGCGACCACGGACACCATCCAGCGGCTGGAGTCCCTGCCGGAGCCCAGGGAGCGACTGCGCCAGTTGCTGACGCTGACGTTCGAGCCGGGGCCGCACGGGAGGATTGAGGTCGCCATCGTCGCGGGTGCCGCCGCGGACCCGCGCATCCAGCCGGTCCTCGCGCGGGTGTCGCAGCGGCGCATCGACTACCTGGTGAAGCTGTACCGGGCGCTCGGCCTGCCGGCCCGCGAGGCGCGCAACTGGGCCCTGCAGGCGTATTCCACGTACGTGGGCCTCCTGCACCTCGCCATCGCCAGCCCGGAGACGCTGAGCTCGAGCCGCGCCCGCGCCGACTACGTCCAGCACGTGGCCCGGACGCTGATGCCGGCGTGAGGCGGGTGCGGAAACGACAACGGGCCCCGACACGTGCGGTGTCAGGGCCCGTTCGGTGCTGAGCGACTCCCGGGAGAAGACCTGCCACCCCCGGTGTGAGCGGCCGGCCCTCGCTCAGTGGCGGCCGTGGCCGCGGCCGCGCGAGTTGCCACCGGGAGACGCGGAGTGGCTGTTCGAGCCGTGTGAGCGGGACTCGCCCCAGCGGCTGGAGCCCCGGCTCCGGGAGCCGTTGTCGTGGCTCCGGTAGCTGCTGTCGTGGCTCCGGTAGCCATAGTCCCGGCTCCGGTAGCCGCTGTCGTGGCTCCGGTAGCCATGGTCCCGGTTCCGGTAGACGTAGTTGCGGCTCCGGTAGCCGTAGTCACGCACCCGGTAGCCGTGGTGGTACGCCGGGTAGCGGTGCCACGTGTAGCGGTAGCCGTGGGGGGAACCCCAGCTCGTGCGGACGCTCACGTAGGGGTAGACGGGGACCGTCACCCGGACCGAGCCGCGGACGGCCCAGCCGCCCCACGAGAAATACCAGGACGGGCCCCGGGGGACCCAGCGGGGCGAGACGTAGACCAGGCCGGCGCGGGGCGGCTCCACCCACATTCCCGCCACCCACTCCCAGTTGTCACCCTCCCAGTACCAGTAGCCCGGCGTCCACGTGAGGTTCTCGGCGGGCGCCGGCGGCGGCTCCTCCATCTGGGGCGCGGGCGGCGCCTGGGTGGTGGTCAGCGCTTCGCCGGAGGGCTCGACGGGAATCTCCACCATGTTCGAGTCCGGCCGCGCCCAGCCCCCGGACACCCAGCGCCAGCCCTGGCTGTCCTGCTCCCAGTAGCCGTTGATGAACCGGTAGCCCGGCATCGCGGCCACCCACGAGCCGTTGACGTAGCGCCACTCGTTGCCATCCCAGTCCCAGTGGCCGGAGGCCCACACCGCGCCCGCATAGGGCCGGGCCGAGGGCCGCTCATCGGGCATTTCGGGAGGGGCGGTGGGCGCGGTGGGGATGTCGTCCTCCTCCGGCGCGCCGTCGTCGTAGTCGCCCTCGTCGGACGCGTAGCGGGAATCGTCGGGGTCCTGCGCGGGAACCGGAGCCGTCTGCCCGTACACCATCGGCGCCGCCAGCACGGCCACCAGGCAGACCCAGAATCGAGGAGTCATGACGTCATCTCCGTTGGGTGCGGAACATTCTCCGCGCCAGGGGGTGAGGGGGAAACCCCGGTCCCTGGTCTGAAACAAGAGACGGCCGCCGGACGCTTCTATTCAGGCGGAACCCGAAGTGTCGCCTGCCTACTGTTGCAAGTCGGGGAAATCATAAGAAACTCCCGGCATGTACCTTGTCGCCGCCGTGGTGGGCCTGGTGGTCCTCTCGCTGCTCGTTCGCCGCGTCCTCCGTTCGCGCGGGGACCTGGTGGCCGCCATCCGGCAGGGGAATGCCGCGCGGGTGGAGGCGCTCCTTCGCAGGAAGCCGGAGGCGCTCACGGCCGCCCGCGAGTCCGTGCGCGGCCCGCTCCAGGCCGCCGCGTCCCAGGGCAGTCGCGACATCGTCGAGTTGCTGCTGGCGCGCGGGGTGGACCCGGCGGGCGTCGACGGCTGGGGGCAGAGCGCGTTGCACGTGGCGGCGCTGCACGGCCACACGGAATTGGTGCGGCGCTTCCTGGAGCTGGGGGTGGACGTGAATCAGCGGGCGAGGCGGGCCACCTCGGACAAGGTGCCGGCCCGGCCGGGTGCCACCGGCCTGCACTTCGCCTGCGGCGCCGGGCAGCTCGCCGCGCTGGAGGTGCTGCTGGAGAAGGGCGCCGCCTGGGACGCGGTGGACGAGCGGGACCTCACGGGACTGCACGAGGTGGCCGCCCGCTCCGGCTCGGTCGAGGTGGCGCGGCGGCTGCTGGAGCTGGGCTGCGCGGTGGATGCGCTGGACTGCCTGGGGCAGACGCCGCTGATGCTGGCGCTGGCCTACAAGCGCACCGCGCTGGCGTCGCTGCTGGTGGCCCACGGCGCCAGCCCTCATGCCCGGGGCCGCTGGAGTTCACCCCGCTGCACCTGGCGGCGCTGCGCGGCCTGGAGGACCTGGTGTCCGCGCTGCTGGCCGCGGGGGCGAATCCGCTCGCCACGAATGACCTGGGGCAGAAGCCCGTGGACGTGGCCCGCGCCGAGGGGCACGCGGCCGTCGCGTCCCTCCTGGAGGAGGCGGGGGCCCGGGTGACGGTGGCGTCCGTCGTCCCGGAGCCCGCCAGCCCGGAGGCGGCCGTGGCGGTGGTGGCCCCGGCACGTCCCCCGACGTCGGAAGGCTAGTCACCTCCTTCTTCTACTGCTTCACCAGCACCAGCTCGCGCGTCTGGATGAGGTCCACGTCGCCGGTGAAGCCGGAGAACTGCTCGTACTGCTTCGGCGCGACGCGGGTGCGAGGCACCCGCAGCGACTCGTTGATGGTGAGGGTGTTGCCCTCCTGCTTCTCCGCGCGGCTGAACCTGCCGAAGGGGCTGTCCACGTTGAGCGACGCCTGCGGGTCCGTCAGCTTCCAGCCGCCCGGCAGCTCCAGCGCCACCTGCGTGCGGCTGGCCTCGGTGTTGTCGATGAAGAGCGGCGTGCTGCGCGTGCTCAGCTGCACGTAGCGGCGGCCGAGCTGCGCGGGGAAGGTGAGGGGGCCCAGCGCCATCCGCTTGTCACCCTCCTGCCGGCCGAAGCGCGGCACGGTGAACTCGTAGTGCAGCACGAAGGGCGCGCCCACCTGCTCCTCGTGCTCCAGCTTCACGCCGGACAGCGACGCCCCGCCGAAGTACCGCGCCACCGCGCCCTGGAGCGCCTGGTTGCGGCTCTCCGCCGACAGCTGGCTGAAGGCCTCGGCAATCTGCGCGGCCTCGAACCCGGAATAGACCTCCTCGCCCTTGCCGGTGAGCTGCCCGTCCGCGGCCAGCTTCAGGCTCAGCCGCACCTCCTTGCCGGGCGCCTCCTTCATGGGCGGCGTCTCCACCTTCTCCAGCGGCTTGCCGGGCTCCGGCAGCAGGTACGCCTCGCGCCCGCCCATGGCCGCCTCCGGCAGCTCGCCGAAGGGGCCGAAGCGCACCGACGTGTCCACCCACACCGGCTCGCTGCCCGGCAAGTCCACGCGGAGCGCGGCGAACGGCAGGAGGCTGTCCTGCGGGAAGAGGTACGGCGCCGGGTCCGTGTTGAAGGTGCGGATGGCCACCACCCGCGCCGGAATCCCCAGCACGTCCAGCCCGGCCTTCATCACCATCAGCCGGCTGCCCCGGTCCTGCGCCACCGTGGACGACGCGGACTGGCCCAGCCCCGAGTCCCGCCCGGAGAAGCGCTGCATCGCCGCCGCGTGCAGCGCCTTCACCGCCTCCAGTCCCTGCTTGCCCTCGGCCGCCTTGCGCGCGAAGGCCTCCACCTCCGCCGTGCGCGTCCACCGGTCCTGGAACACGTCGCCGTAGACGCGCACCAGCCCGTCGTTGCCCGTGGCCCCGGCGCCCACCAGCACGAAGGGCAGGTACTCGTTGGAGGACGGCGGCGAATCCGGCTCGGCGATGAACGGCGGCACCCGGCGCGCCTCGTAGTGGAAGACCTCCACGTCGCCCTCCACCTTCGGAGCGGGCGCCTTCATCCCGTGCGCGTCCACCTTCATGCCGATGCCCTTGGGGGCCACGACGGTGTACGTCGTCCACGCGTTCGGCTGGTTGGCAATCTGGAAGTAGAACGCGGACGCGGTGAAGCCCGGCTGCGCGGGGCCACGAGGCCCCTCGGCCAGCAGGTACTCCACCTCGATGTAGTCACCCACCTGCACGCCCGGCAGGCTCACCGTGTCCTTGCCCTCGATGTTCTCCGGCTCCAGGACGCGGCCGTCCGCCTTCAGCGTGCGCAGCGCCAGCACCTGCGCGCCGCGCGGCACCGTGACTTCGGCGATGTCCTGTATGCCGGACTGCTCCAGCGCCTTCTGCACCGTGTGGATGCGGTTGACGATGCTGCCGTCCGGGTAGACGCGCACCGCCGCCGCGTCCAGCACGAAGGCCGACACGCTGCCGCTGGAGATGGGCTCCGCCTCGTACGCGCGGATGGCCTCCCGCCCGTCGATGGCCTGGTCCTGCAACACCTCGCGGCCCGTCTTCGCGCGCTCCACCGCGCGGCGCAGGGACAGGTCATCCCCCTCCATGGCCAGCGCCTTCTCACGCAGCGCCAGCGCGTCGGCCGGCTGGCCCGCGTACTCGCGCACGTCCGCCATGCGCTTCACCAGGTCCGCGTTGCGCGGCCACACCTTCGCCAGCTCGCGCAGCACCGCCGTGGCGTCGTCGTAGCGGCGCAGGGCCACGTAGAGGTTGGCCAGCGAGGTGCCGGTGCTCACGCTGGCCGGGTCCCTGGCCAGCAGGTCCACGTACAGCTTCGCCGCGGCCTCCATGTCGCCCCGGGTGCGCGCGTGCTCCGCCTGCCGCACCACCATGCCGGGGCAGCCGCGCTGCGCCTCCACCAGCGTGTCCCCGCGCTCCACCGCGTCGCGCCGGCGCGCCAGGCTGTACTGGAGGCCCAGCGCTTCGCACAGGCCCGGCTGCGCATCCAGCGCGGCCTGCAGCGACTCCTCCGCCAGCGACTCCACTTCCAGCGCCAGCGCCGCGCGCGCCCGTGTCAGCGACACGAGGTACGGGGGCGGGCCCTTCGTCGCGTCCACCGCCTTCAGCGTCTCCATCGCCGCGGCCGGCTGGCCGTCATCCAGGAAGAGGTCCGCGCGCACCAGCAGCGCGGACACGTTGCCCGCGTCCTTCGCCAGCACCGCCTCCAAATCCCGCGTGGACCGGCCGCGCGCCACCTTGGTGGGCACGGTGCGGTCCACGGCGGACAGCTCCGCGCGCAGCGCCAGCAGGGCCGGCGTGTTGGCCTCCAACGCCGCCATCAGCCGCCGCGAGCCGTCCGCGTCCCGCCCCATGCCGTCGCGCACCGCGAGCACGGTGGCGAGCAGGCCTCCCGCCTCTCCCTCCAGCGCCGCCTTCAGCGACTCCGCCGTGGGGTAGACACCCGGCGTCTCGTCGGAGGCTTCCGGCCCCTGGCCCCACGGCTGGGGCGCGGGCCCGGTGGCGGCGGTGAAGCGCACGCCGGAGGGACGCCCGTCCACGCGCAGCAGGGAGAAGGTGAGCACGCCGGAGGTGCCGGCCTTGAGCTGGCGGACGAGGAAGCGGTGCTTGCCCGCGGGCAGGTCCACCGTGCGCGCGGTGACGGTGGAGGCGGCGCGCTGCCAGCCCCGGCGCTCCAGCAGCGGCGTCCCGTCCAGCAGCACCTGGTGCGACGTGCCGCTCACCGAGCGCACCACGTACGCGCCCGGCTCCGTGACTTCCGCGTCGAAGGCCATCAGGTACAGGTCGCCCTCGCCCGGCTCGCCGCCCAGGTCCAGCCGCCCGTCCGGCGCGCGCAGCGTGCGCGGGGTGAGCGGACCGAAGGCACCGGTGAAGGGCCCCGCCAGTGAGCCCGTCTTGCGCACCGGGTCTTCTTCCTCCCACGACAGCACGTGGAAGGGGGAGAAGGGGCCCACGAGGGATGCCTCGCCCACGCCGCCCAGTTCGCGCAGCGCCGCGTCCCGCGCCTTCGCGTCGCCCCGCACCACCTGCACGGACAGGCGCGCGCCGCGCAAGAGGAACGCGGCCTCGCCCGCCGCGCCCGCCGCCAGCGCCCGGTCCACGCCCTGGAGGATGTCGTCGTCCAGCGCCTTCGACGTGCCCACCGAGTCCAGCACGTAGCGCGCGGCGAACACCGCCAGCGGGTGTTGGGGCGAGCGCGCCGCCAGTTCCAGCGCGGCCGTCAGCGCCCGGTCCGTGCGTCCCGCGCGCCGGGCCATGAGGTGCTGCCCGGCCAGTGCGTACGCGTCTCCCGCGTCCTTCGCCACGGCCGCGTCGAAGCGCTGCTGCGCCAGCGCGGTGTCACCCGCCACCAGGTACGCGTGGAAGCCCGCGAGCGCGAGCGTGCGCGCCTCGTCGGTGCCCTTCTGGGCCCGCTCGGCGGCGGACTCGAGGACGTGCGGCGTGACGGAAGAGGAGGCGCGGGGGCAACCCGTCAGGGTTGCGAGGACTGCGAGCGCGGCGAGACCGCTTCGGAAGGTGCGCATAGGAGGGCCGGAGGGATAATGCAATCCCTCGTGGGAGGCCATATTCCCCTGCGCTGGGATGTCCGTTGCGAGCGTTAAGGGCCGGCTACCGCCGCTTGCCGCCCTTGGGGGGCGCCTTGACGGGCTGCTTCCTGGGCGGCGGGGGCGGCGTCACCTTCTTGGGCGGCACCGCCTTGGCCGGTACCGTGGTGGCCGCCACCGTCCGCACCACGGGCACGGGCGGCACCGGGGCCGTCGTCCCCGGAGGAGGGGCCTGCCGCACGATATAGGTGAGCCCCTCGGCGCGGCAGGTACCCTCGATGCAGCCGAACGCGGGCACCGGCCCGCCGGAGGATCGCTCCGCCATGCCCGGGCCGCGCTCCGGCCCGTCGCCGAAGTGCTCCATCCATCCCGGCCCCAGGTCGAGCGGCTCGGCGATGGCGCGCTGGTCCTTGCCCCGGCCCAGGTACGCCTGGAGGATGCCGTCGGCGTCCACCTTGATTTCCAGCGCCGCCTCGCCCTCGGGGGAGGCCAGGCCCAGCATGGTGCCGCGGCGCTCACCGAGCGCCCACTCCAGCCGCAGCGGTTCGCCGGCGCCGTTGTGGACCAGCGCCACATAGCGGCCCTTGCTGCCCAGCAGCAGCAGCGTGGCCACCGGGTCCGGCGGGGGCCCGAAGGCCACGGCGCGCGCGCGGCGCTCCCACGTGAGAGGCGGGGTCTCGGCGCGCACGCGGGCGCTGAGCGAGGCGATGTCGCCGTCCATCCCCACCACGTCCACCCGGGCGAGGCCCATGCGCGACTGCCCGTCCTCCGGTGGGAAGACAAGCGCCTTCTCCTCGAACTCCACCGCCCGGCCGGCCACCAGCAGCGACAGCGGGTCCGGCCCGTCACCCACCGACACCGTGCGCTTCTCCTGGCCCGTTTCCAGGCGCCCCGGCCCGGTGCGCGGCGACTGGGGCCCCAGCTCCCCGGTGAGGGCCGCGCCCGGCTGCAGCTGCACGGGCCGCTCGGTGGTGCGCAGCCAGGCGACGCCCAGCACGCCGAGCGCCGCGAGCACCGTCAGCACCTCCGCCGTCTGCCGCGCGCGGCGCACCACCTTGCGCACGCCCTGGCGGAAGCGCTGCATGCGCGTCTGCTTCACCGGCAAGAGCGACGGCAGGCTGCCGGGCACCATCACTTCCAGGTCCGCGATGAGCGCCGTCACCGACGGGTAGCGGTCGTCCGGGTCCGGCTTGAGGCACCGGGTGACGATGTTGTCCAGCCGCGCGTCCAGCCCCGGCTTGCGCCGCGACGGCGGGTCGAACGTCCCCAGCGGCACCTCGCCGGTGAGCCACTCGTAGAGGATGACGCCCAGCGAGAAGATGTCCGCGCGCGCGTCCGCGTTCTTCGCGTCCACGCGCTGCTCGGGCGCCATGTACGACAGCGTGCCCATGGACACGTGCGTGGACGTGAGCGCGTAGCGCGAGGAGGGGCTCGCATCCGCGAGGAACGAGGCCAGCCCGAAGTCCGACACCTTGGCGATGCCGCCGGCCTGCTGGTCCAGCAGGATGTTCTCCGGCTTCAAGTCCCGGTGGATGACGCCGCGGCCGTGCGCGTACTCGATGGCCCGGCAGATTTCGAGCATCCGCCGCAGCGCGCCCATGACGTCCAGCTCCGGCGCGCGGATCAGCTCGCGCAGCGACGGGCCGTCCACGAACTCCATCACCAGGTAATAGGTGGTCTCCGTCTTGCCCTTGTCGACGATGGAGACGATGTGCGGGTGGCTCAGCGTGGCCAGGGCGGCGGCTTCCTTCTGGAAGCGCGCGATGAAGGCCGGGTCCTTCGCCAGCTCCGGGTTGAGCAGCTTCACGGCCACCGTGCGGCCCAGCGAGAGCTGGGTGGCCTTGTGTACCTCTCCCATGCCTCCGCTACCGACCAGCTTCTCGAGGTGGTAGCCGCTGATGAGGTCCGGAGAGCGTGGCCGGCTGATCGCGGTGGGGTCGATTGAGGACATGGCGGTGAGCGAGGGGCCGCCAGGGTAGCAGAAACGCGGGGGCGTACTATCCGCTCCTCACGGGTCGCCGGTACCCCCCCAGGCAGGCGACCTGCGCGGCCTTCAGTGTCCGGACACCGGGGTGCGGCCCACCGCCTGGCGCAGGCTGTTGCGGACCTGGTCCAGCGACGAGCGCATCTGTCCGTGGCGCACCGACGCGGCCACCGCGCGCGACAGCGACTTGAGGAGGCTGATGTCCTCCGGCCTCCAGGCGCGGGGACGCTGGCAGTCCTCGAAACCCACCACGCCCCACCACTGCTGCCGCGAGGGGTGGATGGGGCACAGCAGCACCGACTGCGTGCCCTGGCGCTCCAGCAGGTCCTTCATCATCGGCGGCGCGTCGCGGGTGGGGCAGGCCACCACCATGCCCGCCTCCAGCATGTCCACCCAGCCCGGCGCGAAGTCCCGGAAGGAGAAGGCGCGCAGCACCGGGTTGGCCAGAGGCGACGGCGTGGGCGCCTCCGCCCAGGCGTGGCGCATGTCGGTGATGAAGCGGCCGTACGTGCCGTGGACGCGGTTCTCGAAGATGTAGGCCCGGTCCACGCCGAGCGCGTGGCCCACCATGCGGAGCGCCTCGCCGCCGGTGGCCGCGCCCAGGCCCTTGTCCAGGAGCATCTTCGAGGCTTCTGACACCTTCGCGAAGGCTTCAATCATCGGAGGGGGCTTTCCAGAGTGAGGGGGGGAACAACGAGTTCCGTCACTGTCCGGAACGGGCTGTCATTCACTTAAGTCACATTAAGCAGGATTCCTTTGTTCCTGTCAAATCTCAGACTCATTGAATAACGCAATCGCGTAACGAGAAGAATGACCCGGGCGGGGTGAAAGAGACTCCCACCCTTCTCCGAGTGCGTGCTCGCGCTGACGCGTGGACCGGGTTGTCGGGGACCCAGAAAAAAGACAACGGGGGCGCCTCCCTTGGAGAGGCACCCCCGCGGCTGCTTCTGGAACTGGGAAAGCTGGAATTACTTGGTGTCGGCGGCGGTCTCGGTCTTCGGGGCCTTCTTGGTCTTCTTCGCGGGCTTGGCCTCCGGCTTCGCCTCGGCCTTGGCCTCGGCGGCGGGCGCGGGCTCGGCCTTCACCTCGGCGGCGGGAGCGGCCTCGGCGGGCTTGGCCTCGGCAGCGGCCGGCTTGGCCTCGGCGGCCGGAGCGGGGGTGTTGGCAAAGGCGGTGGCGGCGGCGAGGAGGGCGGCGGCGAACACGGTCTTCATGGAAAGCTCCGTTCGGGGGGCGACGCTGGATTGCGTCGGGTTGGTGCCTGTCCCTTGAGCAGCCGGCGTGCCAGGGCCCCGCTCAGAGTGAAGCGCGTGCGCAAGCGGCATTTCGTTGGGGAGAAACTCCACGGTTGGCGGAGCAACAGTGGGGGCCTGCTCCCCAGGCGAGCACCTGTCGCTTTGACGACACCGGAGCAGTTGAGCAAGCTGCATCCGCTACCCGGTGACATCAGGTGGCAGGCCCGGGCCTCACGCCGCGCATGTCGCGCGGCCGCGGCGCGGGAGAGACGGTGTATGCGGTACCTGCGGCTCGTGACGGCGGTGGCATGTCTGGGAGGCGGGTGTGCGCGAATCACCCCCGCGCAGCTCGAGGCCCAGGTGCTGGAAGCAGAGCGCTGGCGGCGCGAGTACGAAGCGGAGCGCGAGCGGACCGAGGCGCTGGCGGTGCGGATGGCCGCGCTGGAGTCCGCCCTGGAGCGACTGGCGCTGGAGCGCGCCGAGGCGGAGCAGGGACGCGCGGTGGTGCTGGAGGAGCTGGTGCGCACGGAGGCGGACCGGCACGCGCTGGAGGAGCACAACGCGCAGTTGCTGGCGCTGGAGCGGCAGCTCAACGAGCTGAAGGAACTGAAGGAGATGCACGAGGAGCTGTCGGACGTCTGGTACGAGTCCGCGCTGGAGCGCGCCCGCCGGCGCATGCAGCCTCCGCAGCAGTCCGGTACCTCGCCGCGGGACGGCGGCAAGACGGGCGCTCCGTAGGCTCGGTGGAAGTGAAGCACCGTGAAGGACGGGCGGGCCCCGCGCCGCGGGCGCCGCCGTGGTAGAGGAATCATCCCCCGTGAGCTCTCGCACGCCCATCCGCGGCTACCGCGCCGGCTTCTTCTTCGTGGTGGTGCTGCTGTCCGCCGTCACCTCCTTCACACTGTGGACGGAGGTGCGCACGGGTCGGCAGGTGGACGCGCTGGTGCAGGAGGCGCTGGAGCGCGCGGGCCTCATCGGCCGCATCCGCGTGGACGCGCTGTCGCTGGAGTCCGCGATTGAAGCGCACATCCGCGCCACCGACGATGCCGAGCGCGGCGCGGCGGACGCGGTGATGGAGGAAATCCTCGGCGACATCCGCGCCTCGTCGGAGGCGTACACGCGCAACCTGCCCCCGGGAGAGAAGGCGGTGTGGCATCGCTTCAACGCCGGGTGTCAGGGGCTGGCGGACCAGGTGCGCGCGGCGGCGGTGTTGTCGCAGCGGCGGGAGGCGGACCGGGCGCGGCGCCACCTGGCCGAGCGCATCCGCCCGCTGGCCGCGGAGCTGGACACGCTGGCCGGCACGCTGGCCCAGGAGAACACGGACCAGGCGCGCGAGCTGGTGGGCCGGCTCGCCGACCTGCGCGTGCGCAACACCGCCCTGGGCGCGAGCGCCACGCTGCTGGCGCTGCTCTTGTCCCTGGGAGTGGGCTGGCACATCACCTCGCTGCTCAAGCGCCAGGACGCCACGATTCAGGGGCAATTGGAGGAGCTGGGCCGGCACAACCAGGAACTGGACGCCTTCACCCGGCGCGTGGCGCACGACCTCATCTCGCCGCTGGCGCCGCTCAAGGGCTACCTCACGCTCATCCGCCGCACCGGCGCGGTGAAGGACGCGGGCGCGCTGGAGATGCTGGCGCAGTGCGAGTCCAGCGCGCTGCGCATGGGCGAGCTGATTGAGGCGCTGCTGCGCTTCTGCCGCGCGGGCACGCGGGGTGAGCGCACGGTGGGCGAGCTGGACACGGCCGTCACCACGGTGCTGCTGGAGGTGGCGCAGACGGCGGCGGCGCAGGGCGTGGCGCTGGAGCGTGACTTGTCGCCGGGCGTGGTGGTGGACTGCCCGGGGCAGTTGTTGCAGGTGGGCGCGCGCAACCTCCTGACGAACGCGGTGAAGTACACGGCGGGCCGGGCGGAGCCGAAGGTGAAGGTGCGGGTGTCCACCGAGGGCGAGGAGGCGGTGCTGGAGGTGGAGGACAACGGCATCGGCATGGCGCCGGCGACGCTGGCCTCGCTCTTCCAGCCCTTCTTCCGCGCGCCGGAGGTGCGGGCCCTGCCGGGCCATGGGCTGGGGCTCGTCACGACGAAGCGCGTGGTGGAGGCGCACGGCGGCACGCTGGTGGTGCGCTCGGAAGAGGGGAGGGGCACGCGGGTGGTGGTGCGCTTTCCCCGCGTGGTGCGCCCGGTGGCGGCGGGTGGCATCGGTGAGTCGCAGGTGGCCTCCGCCGCTTCCGGAATGCGCAAGGTCGGCACATGAGCACAGCCCGCATCCTCGTGGTGGACGATGACCCCCAGGCTCGCGACCTGCTCCAGCGGTTGCTGGGCACGCTGGGGACGGTGACGCAGGCGGCGGACCCGAAGCGCGCGGCGGAGCGGCTGGCGGAGGGGCCGTTCGACCTGGTGATGACGGACATGGCCATGCCCGAGCCGGGGGATGGCTTGAAGGTCCTGCAGGCGGTGAAGACGCACCTGCCGGACACGCCGGTCATCGTGGTGACGGCCTTCGGCAACATCGAGGGGGCGCTGGACAGCATCCAGCAGGGCGCGTTCGACTACCTGGCGAAGCCGTTCGACGTGGACGCGATTCTGCGCGTGGCGCGGCGGGCGCTGGAGCAGAAGCGACTGGTGGAGGAGAACCGCTCGCTGCGGCAGCAGGTGGAGCGCACCTCGCTGGTGCTGGTGGGGCGCAGCCCGGCGCTGCTGGAGGTGTACAAACACGTGGCGCGCGCGGCGGCGAGCCACGTGCCGGTGCTGATTACGGGCGAGACGGGGACGGGGAAGGAGATGGTGGCGCGGGCGCTGCACAAGCGCTCGCCACGCGCGGGTGGGCCGTTCATCCCGGTGGACTGCGGGGCGATTACCGAGTCGCTGATGGAGAGCGAGCTGTTCGGCCACGCGAAGGGGAGCTTCACGGGCGCCTCGGGCGCGCGGCGGGGCGTCTTCGAGGAGGCGAGCGGCGGGACGCTCTTCCTGGACGAGATTGGCGACGTGGGGATGAAGGTGCAGTCGCAGCTCCTGCGCGTCCTGCAGGAGGGCGAGATTCGCCGCGTGGGCGAGAGCATCCCGGTGAAGGTGGACGTGCGGGTGGTGGCGGCGACGAACAAGGATTTGAAGGCGCGGGTGGCGGAGGGGCACTTCCGCGAGGATTTGCTGTACCGGCTGGACGTGGTGCACCTGCACCTGCCGCCGCTGCGCGAGCGGCGCGAGGACGTGCCGGCGCTGGTGGAGCACTTCGCGGCGAGGCACGCGCGGGGTGGAGTGCGGCCGGTGGTGACGCCGGAGGCGATGACCCGGCTGACGGGCTACGACTGGCCGGGCAACGTGCGGCAGTTGGAGAACGTGGTGGCGCGGGCGCTGGCGCTGAACGTGACGGGCGTGCTCGGGCCGCAGGACTTCCCGGAGCCCATCGGTGATGCGACACAGAAGCTCACGGGGCTGGCGGGGGACATGCCGAGCCTGGCGGAGTTGTCGCGCCGGTACGCGGCACACGTGCTTCAGCACGTGGGCGGGAACAAGAGCGAGGCGGCGCGGCTGCTCGATGTGGACCGCAAGACGCTCTACAAATTGCTGGAGTCAGAGGGCGGGGCGGAGTCGTAGCCGTGCGCGGCGCCTTCCTGCTGGTGCTGCTGACGATGAGTGCCTGCTCCCGGTGCATGCCGGTGGCGGCGGTGCCTCAGTACGGGCCGCCCGTGCCGGAGGAGGGCATCCAGGCCTGGTACGACGCGACGGGTGGTGAGACGCGGCACTCGGTGACACTCGGGGTGATGCCTGTGCCTTGGGGTCCGGAGGTTATCGACCGATGGCTGGAGGTGGGCTTCTCCCAGCCGGGGCGCGGCGCCCGGACGCGGCCCGCGAGGGTGTGGCTCACGGTGGAGGACCGCTCGGAGTCGGACTGGAGTGAGCGCACTTCGGTGGCGCTGGTGCTCGACGGGCGGCGCGTGCCGCTGAAAGGTGTTGGGTACGAGGCGCGGGGGACGAAGGTGGGGAGCATCCAGACGCTCACCGTCGAGGTGGACGTCTCGGTGGTGGACCGCATGGCGCGTGCGCATGCGGCGGCGGTGGAGGTCTCAGGCGTCTCGCATCCGCTCGAGTCCTCGCAGCGTGACCTCCTGCGAGAGTTCGTCTCCACGCCCTGACCGGTCTGGAAATGCCAGTGGAGCGAATGGCTCCGCCCGCCTTCGTCGAACCGGACTCGCCACCAGTCACCGCGGAAACGGTGGGCGCGCACGTCACGCGAAGAGCGACCGGGACCGCCTCTCGCGGTCCCGGTCAAGTGGCACGGAGCTTCCGCGCTCAGTTCGCGTAGTAGGTCGTGTTGAAGATGCCCCCGCCCACGCTCTCGATGTACAGGCTGAGGCGGGTACCCTGGGTGGCCGCGGTGGTGGCTCGCTCGAAGAACTCCAGCCGCTCGGCCTCGCTGTGCTGGTAGCCCCCGTTGGCCGCGCCGGCGCCCAGGTACACGTAGGTCCCGACGACACCGCCGGTGCAGCCCGGCGAGTTGTGCACCTGCACCTGCACGTAGCCCTGGCCATAGCTGACGTTGTTCTGCCGCGTGTACGTCGCCGAGCACACGTAGCCCGACACCGTGACGAGCGAGGCCTCGGCCGAACCCGCGAAGAGCACCGACATCATCACTGCACAGAAAAGGGACACTCGCTTCATGGTTGTCTCCTCGGGACATTGCCCGTCAGTCGTGGGGGCCTGGGCCCCTGCACGCGAAGGAGAGCCTAGGAAGCCCTCCTGACATGCTGAGCGGAGGAAGCCGCGAAAATCCCTCACCCCTTTTCTTCAGCAATCTCCAGCGCCACCTCTGGCAACGCGGCGCCGCTACACGGCCCTCACCTGTCCGGCTGCCTGACAGAGCGCGGTGCGGGGTCTTGCGGTTCGCCCCGTCGAGCGCCAATCAAGCGGCGAACCCCCCAGGTGGGGTGGGCGGTTGAACACTACTGTTCCCTTCTCACCCCAGGTCATGACTCCATCCCCGTCCGTTACCTCTCTGCGAGATGTCATCGACCAGTTGCTGGTGCTGGACCGTGAGCGTCCCCGTCAGGGCGGAATGCTGGACGACCGGGGCCTCATCGAGAAGCTGCTGGTGACGGTGGACGCCGCGCCGGTGCTGCTCTCGTACGTGGACCGCGACGAGCGCTACCGCTTCTGCAACCAGACCTACGAGCGCTGGTTCGGCGTACCCCGCGAGCAGGTCCTCGGGCGGAGTGTGCGTGAGGTGCTGGGCGACTCCGCATACCAGGCCGCGCTCCCCCACCTGCGAGCGGCCCTGTCCGGTCAGCCGGTGCGCTTCGAGCGCGCCATGCCGTACCGGGATGGCGGCACGCGCGTGGTCCAGGCGGACTACCTGCCGCACGTGGATGTGGACGGCCGCGTCGCCGGGTACGTGGGAATGATCTCCGACATCACCGAGCTGCGCCGGGGGGAGGAGGCCGGGCGCTTCGCACGTCAACTGCGCGAGAGCGAGGACCGGCTGCGCCTCGCGCTCGAGGGCGCGGACCTGGGGACGTGGGACCGCGAGCTCCTCACGGGTCATCGGAACTTCAGCGCCAGGAGCCTGGAGCTGCTGGGGCTGTCCGCCGCGAGCGTCCTGGACAGGGAGCAACTCATGGGGTGCGTCCACCCGGAGGACCGTCCCCGCGTGGACGCGGCCCTGCGGGCGGCCTTCGACTCCAAAGGCGACGGATGCTTCCGCACCGACTTCCGCGTGGTGGGGCCGCTCGTGAAGGAGGAGCGCTGGCTGTCGGCGTTCGGGCGGGTGCACTTCGATGCACACCGGCGGCCCCTGCGCATCATCGGCATCCTCCAGGACATCACCACGTCCCGGCGCTCCCGCCTCCGCGCGGACAGGCTGGCGGCGGTGTCGTCCGCGCTGTCCCGCGCGCTCCGGCCCGAGGAGGTGGCCAGTGTGGTGGTGCGCGAGGGAGCCGCGGCGCTCGAGGCCGTCGCCGCCTCGCTGGTGCTGCTGAGCGAGGACGGTGCCTCCTTCGAGCTGCGCGCCGCGCACGGCTTCCCCGAGGGGGTGCTGGAGTCCTGGCGGCGCTTCCCCGTGGACACGCCCGTCATGTACCGCGAGGCGGTTCGCACGGGCCGGCCCATGCTGTACCCGGACCTGGAGGACCTCTTCCGGGACTACCCGGGCCTGCGGGACGAGCCGTCCCTGCTGGGCCGCGCTTTCGCCGCGCTGCCGCTGCGAGTGGACGGGCGCACCCTCGGCGCCTTCGGCTTCTCCTTCGCGCACGCGCAGCGCTTCGAGCCGGAGCAGCTCCAGTTCATGGAGTCGCTCGGCCAGCAGTGCGCCCTGGCGCTGGAGCGCGCGCGCCTGTACGAGGCCGAGCGTCGCGCCCGCGAGGAGGCCGAGCAGCTCCGCGACAGGCTGGCCACCGAGCGCGGCCTCCTGGAAGCCGTGTTGGACCAGCTCCCGGTGGGCGTCGTCATCGCCGAGCCCGGCGGCCGGCTCATCCGCGGCAACGCGGCGGTGGAGTCCATCTGGGGCCACCCCTTCGTGGCCTCGGAGGGCATCCCCGGGTACGCGGCCTACCAGGGCTACCGGCCGGATGGCACGCCCTACCGGCCCGAGCAGTGGCCCCTGGCGCGCTCGCTGCTGCATGGGGAGACGGTGCTGCGCGAGCCGATGCACCTGCGCATGAGCGACGGTACGACGAAGCACCTCGACCTCAGCTCCAAGCGGGTCCACGACGCGCAGGGGCGGCCGCTCGCGGGCGTGGCGGTGTCCATGGACGTCACCGCGCACCACGAGATGCGCGAGGCCCTGCGCCGCGAGGCCGAGACGAGAGACCGGCTGATGGGCATCGTGGGGCACGACCTGCGCAACCCGCTGCAGGCCATCGCCACCTCCAGCGCCCTGCTATTGAAGGACAGCGCTCCCGACTCTCCCCAGCGCAAGCGCGCGGCCCGCATCCTCACGAGCGTGCAGCGCATGGACCACCTCATCCGCGACCTGCTGGACTATGCGCGGGTGAGCCAGGGCGCCACGCTGCCCATCCAGCGCCGGCGCATGAGCCTGGAGGACGCCTGCCGCATCGTCGTGGACGAGCTGCTCGCCGCGTACCCGGAGCGGGACATCCACCTGGACCTGTGCGGGGACCTGACGGGCGAGTGGGACCTGGACCGGCTGGCGCAGCTTCTGGGCAACCTCGTCGTCAACGCCTTCACGCACGGCGCCCGGGGCGTGCCCGTGGAGGTGCGCGCGGACGGCGAGGGGACGGATGTGGTGCTGGAGGTGGCCAACGCGGGCAACCCCATTCCGCCCGCGCTGCTGCCCCGGCTCTTTCAACCCTTCACCCGCGCGGACGACGGTGGCGACGCACTGAACGGCGTGGGGCTGGGCCTCTTCATCGTGCATGAAATCGTCACCGCGCACGGGGGCCACGTCCAGGTGACCTCCACGCGGGAGACGGGCACGCTGTTCCGGGTGTGCCTGCCCCGCTCCCACCGGGGCTGAGCGCCTCGTCTCAGGCGGCGCCGCGGCGCGGGCGGCGGGCCTCTTCGAGGAACGCCACCAGTTCGGCCAGCTCCACCGGCTTCACGAAGTGGCGCTGGAAGCCCGCCGCCTCGCTGCGCGCCCGGTCCTCGTGCTGGCCATAGCCGGTGAGGGCGGCGAAGGTGGGGCTCGCGTCGCCCAGGCGCTCGCGGATGAGCGCGGCCAGCCCATGGCCGTCCACCTCCGGCAGGCCGATGTCGAGGATGGCCACGTCGGGCGTGAAGCCGTCGAGCCGCTGCAGCGCCTGCCGGTGGTCATGCGCCATGGCCACCGTGTAGCCGGACATCTCCAGCAGGTCGGCCAGTGCCTCGGCCGCGTCCACGTTGTCGTCCACCACCAGCACGCGCAGCGGGGCGCGCTCCACGGCCGGGCGCGGAAGCGGGGCCGGCTCGGCGGGCGCCTCCAGGGGCGCGGCGTGGCGTGGCAGCCAGACGGTGAAGGTGCTCCCCAGGCCGGGCCCTTCGCTGTGCACGGAGACGCGGCCGCCATGCGCCGTCACCACGCTGCTCACCAGCGCCAGGCCGATGCCCAGCCCGCCCGCGCCCCGGTCCACCGAGCGAGGCCCCTGCACGAAGGGCGCGAAGATGCGCTCCGCCAGCTCGGGGGGAATTCCCTCGCCATTGTCCGAGACGGTGAAGATGACCTCCTCGGCGCCGGACTCCGCGCGCACCTGGAGCCGTCCCCCGGGCGGCGTGTACTTCGCCGCGTTGGTGAGCAGGTTCGTCACCACCTGCGTGAGCCGGTCCGCGTCGCCCAGCAGTGGCAACCCCTCGGCGGGCACCGCCACGTCGAGCACATGCTGGCGCTGCTCGAGCAGCGGCGTCACCGCCTCCACCGCGCGGCCCACCACCGTGGACAGCTCGAGCGGCGCGCGGTGGAGTGACATCTGCCCGCGCACGATTCGCGCCAGGTCGAGCAGGTCGTCCACCAGCCGCACCACGTGGCCGAGCTGGCGGCGGATGACCTCGTGCTCGGGCGTCTGCGCCAGCCCGCGCAGGCGCAGCACCTCCAGCGAGCTGACGATGGGGGCCAGCGGGTTGCGCAGCTCGTGGCCGAGCATGGCGAGGAAGGCGTCCTTAGCCTGCGTGGCGGCGATGGCCTCGGCCCGGGCGGCCTCGGCCACCTCCAGGTGGGCTTCGCGCTCGCGGTCCTGCGCCTCCAGCAGGTGCCCGGAGCGCACCAGGGCCTCGTTGAGCCGCGCCAGCTCGCGCACGTCCGAGGCGTCCACGCGCAGAGGCGCACCGCTGGCGAGCGCGTCCGCCGCGTCCGCCGCGTCGGTGATGGAGCGGCCGATGCGCCGGGACAGCGCCCAGGCCCCCGCGGCGCTCAAGAGCAGCATGGCCAGTCCGAGCAGTCCGCCTGCCAGCAGCGAGCGCCGCACGGGGGCATCCAGCACGTGGCGCGGGCTGACCACGGTGGCCGTCCAGCCAGACGTGGTGTGGCTGAACGCGGCATAGACGGGCTCGCCCTCCATGGAGTGGTCGGCGTAGACGCCCTCGTGCGCGGCGCGCGTGCGCTGGAGGAAGGAGTCCGTCGCGGACTGCCCCACGAAGCGCGCCGGGTCCCGGGTGCGGGCGGCCACGATGCCGTGCATGTCCACCAGCGTGCGCGTCCACTCGATGTCGTCCGAGGCCTGCCGTGCCACCACCTCCCGGAGCGCGTCGGCGGAGAGGACGGCCGTGAGCACGTAGCGCAGCTTCCCGTCACGCACCACGGGAACGCGGAGCGGCACGGCGAGCAGTTGCCGGGACCTTCGTCCCACGGCGAGGTTTCCCACCAGGGGGCGCAGCGTCTCGCGCACCCGGGTGAGGCTCTCCGGCTCCGCGACGGGAGGGATGGGGCTGCCCTCGGGGACGCTCGTGTTCAGCAGCGGGACGTCCTCCGGGGACGTGAGGATGAGCGTCAACCACCCGTGCTGCGTCTGAAGCACCCGCTCGCACTGCGCCCGGAAGCCCCGGACGTCTTCCGCGTCCAGCGACGAGGAGGCGGCCAGCGCCTGGAGCGTGCGCAGCGAGCCGGCCGTCTCGCTGTCGAACGCCTCCGCCAGCGAGCGCGCCGAGGTGAGCACCCGTCGCTCGGAGGACTGGCGCTCCGCGCGCGCCAGGAAGAAGAAGAGGCCGCACGAGAAGGCGACGACGGGCAGCAGCGCGCCCAGCACGAGCCTCACCAGGTGCCAGCGCAGTGGCCGGGGATGACGGGGGCGTGGAGACATGGTCCGGGCGGACGCTACGAGGGGTGGAGGTTGTGCCCGGGCAGGACCCGGCGGGGCGAAGCGGAGCATTCAACGGGCCGCGTCGCAAGCCGGCCGCCGGCCGCGCGAGCAGACGCCCGCCTTCACCACGCGGTGTGGCGGTAGTCCTTGAAGAAGTTGCCCCACACGAACTCGCCGGAGTTCTCCGAGGAGATGACCGGGTCCACCACGCGGGCCGCGCCGTCGACGATGTCCAGCGGCGGCTGGAAGTCGAGGTCCTGCTGCTTGCGCTCCGCGTGCAGCGCCGGGTCCTCGTCGGTGACCCAGCCGGTGTCGACGGCGTTCATGAAGATGTTGTCCTTCGCGTAGTCGGGCGCGGAGGTCAGCGTCATCATGTTCAGCGCGGCCTTCGCCATGTTGGTGTGCGGGTGCTTGTCCGTCTTCGTCCCGCGCGAGAAGCTGCCCTCCATGGCGGAGACGTTGACGATGTGGCCGGGCGTGGTGCGCCCGCGCATCATCAGCGGCTTGAGCTTCCCGCAGAGGATGAAGGGCGCCACCGCGTTGATGAGGTGGACCTCCAGCATCTCCGCCGTGGACACCTCCGCCAGCTTCATCCGCCACGAGTTCATCTCGCGCAGGTCTACCTGCTGCAGGTCCGCGTCCAGACGCCCCTGGGGGAAGAGGGCGCGCGTGTCGCCCTCCTGCTCCTGTGTATAGGGCAGCAGGGACAGCGCGGCGGACGAGTGGATGCCCATCGCCGGGTCGTTGCTGCGCCAGGTGGGCGCGAGCGCCGGGGCGTCCGCGCCGCCAGCGCCGAGCGCCGGGTTCAGCGCCGCGATGCACGCCGCGTGTCCCGCGAGCAGGGGGCGGGCCGCCTCTGGCAGTTCCTCCATCCGGCGCAGCTCCCCCTCCAGCAGGTGCTCATAGAAGCCGGGGGGACGGCGCACCGTCTGCGCCGCGTTGTTGATGAGGATGTCCAGCCGGTGGTGCGTCTGCTCCACGTGCCGCGCGAACAGCTCCACGCTGGGGGCGTGCCGCAGGTCGAGCCCGTGGATGTGCAGCCGGTGGGACCACTCCGCGAAGTCGGGCTCGCGCAGGTAGCGCTGCGCCGCGTCCTGCGGGAAGCGGGTGGTGGCGATGACGCGCGCGCCCGAGCGCAGCAGCATCAGCGACGCCTGGTAGCCAATCTTCACGCGGGCGCCGGTGATGAGCGCGACCTTCCCGTCCAGCGACGCGCGCTGGGTGCGCTTGGCGTAGTTGAAGTCCGCGCACTCGATGCAGAGGGTGTCGTAGAAGAAGTGCAGCTTCCGGTACTCCGCCTTGCACACGTAGCACTTGCGCGGCACCGCCAGCAGCCGCTCCGGCCCTTCGGTAGGGGGCGGGGGAGGGAGCAGGGGCACGTTGAAGACGGCGGCCCGGCGCAGCGAGCGAATCTCCGTCGTGGCGCGGACCTCCCGGTCATGCGTCTGCTTCGCCTGCTTGCGCTCCCTGCGCAGGGTCTTCGTGAGCCGCGACTTCGTCTGGCGGTCCGGGAACACCACGCGGGTGGCGGCGGACAGGAGGGCAATCTTCTCCGGCTCGGGGAGCTCCGTCACCAGACGCCGGTTCTCGGCCATGGCTTGCAGGAGCTGCGTGCACCGGCGGACTTCGTCCAGCGACAGGGCGGCCGGCGTTGCTGATTCCGGGAGGGCGGGGGAGGTCTCGGCGTCCTTCATTCCCACGCTGAATACCCCCTGGCGGGGCGTGAAGGAAGGACGGTGGTGGGCACGGGCTCGACGGGAGGGGGGGCGGGCGGGCGGCTCAGCGCGGGGCCGGTGCTGCCTCGCCCTGCTTCTGCTCCTTCTGCTTCGGCATCGGGGACACGTGGCTGGCGACGATGCGCCACCGGCCGTTGCGCTTCACGAGCGTGTCCGTGAAGCGCAGTTCTGCGGCGAAGGGCTTTCCACCGGCCACGCCCTTCACGGAGGTGGTGCCGTTCACCACCGCCGTGTCGCCGTAGAGCCTCACCTTCATGTCGTGGTTGCGGAAGACCTCGTAGCGGGGCTCCTTGTTGCGCAGCTCGGTGAGGGTCTCCTCGCGCGTCGTGATGTTGCCGGACGTGTCGGTGAGGGTGAAGCCGTCGGCCAGGAACTCGGCCGCGAGGCTCTCGTTCCCGGTGCGGAAGGACTCGCAGCCCGAGTGCAGCGCTTCGAGCACGGCGGCCTCCTCTCCCTTCGGAGCGGCGAGGGCGGGAGCGGCCAGGGCGAGCAACACGAGACACGCGGCGAGGGGCTTCTTCATCGGGACGGCCTCCGGGGGGACTACCGGCACGAAACGTACCCCGGGGTGGACGACCTGGATGCAGAAGCGCCTCGTCCGTGAACCTCCTGGCGCGTGCGAGCAGTGGACCGGGCGAAGTCTGGTACCCTGGGTGGTTTCGACAACGGGGTTGTGCCATGGGGCCGGGCCCTCCAGACTCCGCGCCGTGAATTCCCGCTCCCTGCCGACGCTCGCGCTTCTCCTGGCCTCCAACCTGACGGCCTGTGTCTCGCAGCCGCGCGGCCCCGAGGAGGCGCCCGTGGACGTGGGCCCCCCGGCGCGCCTGTGGCGCCGGAGCGCGGTGGAGCGGGACTTCGAGCGCTTCGCCCGTGAGGGGACGGTGCTCGCGGCGGATGGGGCGCTGGAGCTGGACACGACGGCGCCGACGGGAAGCGAGCCGTTCGCCTCGGGTCTGGATGCGGAGGGTGGCACGCGCTACGTCGGCGGGGACTACCGCCAGGGCGTGGCGGTCTCCGATACGCAGCTCGTCCCGGGTGGTTTCACCACCGTGGTGCCTTCCTTCGACGCCCTCACCCCTCCGGGGACGTGGTTGAAGGTGACGCTCGCCGCGCGCATCGACGGCACCTGGACGAAGGACTACGAGCTGGGCGTGTGGGCCTTCGACAAGGAGCCCGTGGCACGGCACAGCGTGGAGGGCCAGCGCGACGCGGACGGCGCGGTGTCCACGGACACGCTCAACCTCCAGCGCCGGGCGGATGCGCTGCGGATGAAGGTGTGGCTCTACTCCTCTCGGCCGGAGGCCACGCCCCGCGTGCGCGCGCTGTCGGCGGCGGTGAGTGACAGGCACGGGCTTGCCGAGGACGGCGCCTCGGAGCGCGCGGCGTGGGGGACGGTGCTGGACGTGCCGGGCTACTCGCAGATGCTCTATCCGGAGGGCGGGCCGGTGTGGTGCTCGCCCACGTCGACCACGATGCTGCTCGGCTACTGGGGACAGAAGCTCGGCCGGCCGGAGCTGCACACCACGGTGCCCGCGTCGGCCGAGCGCACCTATGACTGGACGTACCGGGGCACCGGCAACTGGCCCTTCAACACCGCGTACGCGGCCGCCATGGGCAACGGGGCGCTGCACGGCCTGGTGCTGCGCCTGGATGGCTTCGCCCAGGTGGAGCGGCTCATCGCCGCGGGAATCCCCGTCAGCATCAGCATCGCGTACGAGGAGGGGACGCTGGCCGGCTCTCCCGTGCGCCGCTCGGACGGGCACCTCATCGTGGTGAAGGGCTTCACGCCGGAAGGGGACGTGGTGTGCAACGACCCCGCCTTCAAGACGAACGAGACGGTGGAGGTGACGTACAAGCGAGAGCAGCTCTGGCGGGCCTGGCGTCACTCGCGCCATGCCACGTATGTCCTGTGGCCGGCGGGCACTCCGCTGCCCGAGGGCGTGGTGAGCGTCCTGCGGTGACCCGTGGTGTCGAAGTCCGCGCAGCCCCTTCCTGGAGAAACCTTTCCCATGTCGTCGACCACGTCGCCTCTCGCCGTCCCCGAAGCCTGGGACCTCGTCGTGCCGGAGTACGTGCGCGAGCTGCAGCCCGTGTTCGAGAACTTCGCCCGTGACGCGCTCGCACGGGCGGCGGTGGGACGGGGCTCTCGCGTGGTGGACGTGGCGGCCGGGCCCGGGACGCTGGCGCTCATCGCCGCGCGGGGAGGCGCGCGGGTGACGGCGGTGGACTTCGCGCCCCGGATGATTTCGGTGCTGCGCGAGCGCGTGGCGGCGGAGGGGCTGGCGGTCGAGTCGCTCATCGGGGATGGCATGGCGCTGGCGCTGCCGGATGGGACGTTCGACGCGGCGTTCTCGATGTTCGGGCTGATGTTCTTCCCCGACCGTCCGCGAGGCTTCCGCGAGCTGCTGCGCGTGCTCGTCCCCGGAGGCCGCGCCGTCGTGTCGAGCTGGATTCCGCTGGAGCGCTCGCCCGCGATGAACGTGTTCTACCGGAGCTTCGCCGAGCTGATGAGCGGGGGCGGAGGCGGGGCGCCGCGTGACGGGATGATGCCGCTGTCGGACCCGGAGACGTGCCAGCGGGAGATGGCCGGAGCGGGCTTCGTGGACGTCTCCGTGCACGAGGTGAGTGCGCGCGTGGACTATGCCTCGACGGCGGCGCTGGTGGACGCGATGGTGCGCTCGGCCGCGCCCATCGTGCTGGCGCGGAGGGCGCTCGGTGAGAAGTGGGGAGGCGTCGAGCGGGCCCTGCTGGACAAGGTCTCTTCGGAGCTGGGCACCGGCCCCCAGGTCGGCCTGTTCAACGCGTACCTCACGGTCGGCTCGCGGAAGTGAGCGGCGGTTCCCCTCGCTCGGGCTGATACATTCCGTTGCATGTGACAACAGCCGCTCCGGGCGCACGGTATGCACACCCGCGCGGAGTCGAGCGCAGGCAACCTCACCTCGGACGACGTTGTGACTCGGCGGGCACCTACGTAGCGTGTCGCATCCATGCGCCGTTGGCTCCCGCTCGCTCTGCTCCTGCCCGGTCTCGCGTGTGCTCCTTCTTCCCAACCGGAGGAGCCGCGTGTCGCTGGCGGCGTGGCGGTGGCCGTCGTGCCCACGCAGGGTGGCCGCGAGCCTGACGCAGGCGCGGCGCGGGTGGCTGCTGTGCAGGCCGCCGCCGATTCGGGGGCGCCGTCCGCTGACGGTGGCCCGAGCGCGCAGGCCTCCGGTAGTGGCCCCACCTCGGGAGAACTGCTCGCAGCGTGGCAGCGGACCGCGCCAGATGGTGGCACGGCCTCCACCGACGTGAAGTCGTCGCCTGGGGTGGCCTCCGCGCCTGCCGGCTCCGACGACTCGCGAGCCGAGGGCCCCGCGCTCGCGAACGACCCGGCACTCAGCGCCATGCCCAGGCCCGCGCCACATGGGGAAGCGGAGGACGTGGAGCCTCCGCCGGCCGAGCAGCTCGTCGTCATTCCAGACAGGAAGAACCCGGGCGCGGAGCTGGTACTCGGTCCCGACGGAGAGCCGCTGGAGGACACGGGGCTGGTGCTCGGCGACATCGACCCGTCCCTGGACCCCGAGGAGTTCGAGCCGGACTCGGAACCCGTCGGCGGCGCGGATGCGGGGACGGCGCCCTTCGCCATTCCCTATGCGCCCGATGCGGGCTCGCTGCGGGTGAGGCGCTCCATCGCCGTGCGCCAGGAGCCGCGCCGGGATGCGCCGCCACTGGGCACGGTGGCCCAGGACATGCGCGTACGCTGGCAGGGCGACACGGCCATGCGCGGGCCGGACTGCGAGGCGTGGATTCAAATCGAGCCGCGCGGCTGGGTCTGCGACCGCTACCTGGAGCCCAACTTCCGCGAGCCCCGCGTGCGTGACTTGCCAAAGCTGCGCGAGGGTGAGCTGACGCCCGGCATCTACGCGCGCGTGGTGGGCCGGCGCGTGCGCGCGTACCCGAGCCTCGCCCTGGCGCGGAGGAAGAAGAAGGGCGTGCTGCTGAAGGGCTCGGTGACGGTGCAACTGCGCGGGCAGGTGCGCGTGGGCCGCCGCACCTTCTGGCGCACCGCGGACGGCCAGTACCTGGAGGCGCGCGTGCTGCGCGAGTACCGGCCGTCCTCCTTCGAGGGGGTGAATGCCGAGCTGCTCGCGGAGCTGCCCACGCCCTTCGCGTGGGCGCAGTCCCGCCGGCGGCCGGATGCCAACGTGGACGTGCGCGTGGCGCCGGACGCGAAGGCCGCGCGGGAGACGGTGCTGCCGCCGCGCACGCTGGTGGCGGTGCGGGAGCTGTCCGCGGATGGCAACTGGGTGCTCATCTCGGAGAACCACTGGGTGGCCAGGGACGACCTGCACGTGGCCTGGTTCACGCCCGCGCCGCCCGGGGTGGAGCCCGGCGAGCGGTGGCTGGACGTGGACCTGGAGGCGCAGGTGCTGGTGGCCTACGAGGGCGAGCGGCCGGTGTACGCGACGCTCATCTCCTCCGGGAAGCCGGGCACGGACACGCCGGAGGGGCTCTACCGCATCTGGCTCAAGTTCGCGGAGGCGGACATGACGGGCAACGGGACCACGGGCGGCGAGACGTACCGCGTGGCCACGGTGCCGTGGACCATGTTCTTCCAGGACGACTACGCGCTGCACACCGCCTACTGGCATGACCGCTTCGGCGACCCGATGAGCCACGGCTGCATCAACCTGGCTCCGAAGGATGCCCGCGCCCTCTACACCTGGGCCGCGCCCGAGGTGCCCACCGGCTGGTCCATGGTCCACGCGACGCCGGACGCGCCCGGCTCCTGGGTGCGCATCCGGGGACAGGCGCGCGCGAAGGGCCAGGAGCGCAAGGTGACGGTTGCCGCCACCGCGCATCGCGAGCGGTAGCGAGGCCGTGGGACGTCCGGCCATGGAATCAGGCTGTTGCTCATGTCATTGGATTTCAAGAGTAAGTGTGTTCTCGTCTGCCTCCAGGGAGGCGCACTCCCGCGCCTCACCTGACTGGAGGCAGACCGATGCGATGCTTCTCCCTTCGTGATGCGCTTCTCCTCGCTCCCGCGGCGCTGATGCTGGCGGCATGTGGTGGTGCTCCGCGGGAGGGGCTCGACTCCGCGACGCAGGAGGACTCCACCCTGGGGACTTCCGAGGCCGGGTTGTCGGCCTCGCTCTCCTGTAGCCGCACGTCCGCGACGACCATCACCTGCACGGCGACCCCGACGAGCGGCGTCGCGCCCTTCACGTACCTCTGGGGGCAGAACGGGTACCTCTACGTCGAGGATTTCTCCTACTCCTCGACCATGAACGAGGGGAGCGCGACCCGCACGTACTACTGCGACGAGCTCCCGCCGGGCACGCCGCCCTCCGAGCGAATCAAGCCCAAGTTCCAGCTGCGGGATGCCACCGGGGCGACGACCGGCACGTACCTCAGCGCCGACTGGTACTACTGCTACTGATTCGCCGTCACCGGAACGCGGCCCGGCGGGTCTTCCGGGCCGCGCTCACCCCACCACGGACACGGTGACGCGGCGGCGGTGCGGCGACGTGCGGTGCTCCCAGACGTAGACGCCCTGCCACGTCCCCAGGGCCGCGGAGCCGTCCTTCACGGGGATGCTCAAGGAGTTCTGTGTGAGCACCGTGCGCACGTGCGCGGGCATGTCGTCCGGCCCCTCCGCGTCGTGCACGAAGAGCGGGTCCCCGTCCTTCACCAGCCGCGCGAAGAAGGACTCCAAATCACGGCGCACGTCCGGGTCCGCGTTCTCACACAGAATCAGGGACGCGCTCGTGTGGTGCAGGAACACCGTGCACAGCCCCTGCCGCGCGCCGCTCTCCGTCACCGCGCGCTGCACCTCGGCGGTGATGTCGGTGAAGCCGCGGCCCCGGGTGGACACCGTCAGCTCCTTCGCGTGGTACATGCCGTCAGCGCCCTCCCAGCCGCGCCAGCAGGAACGCGGCCAGCCGCTCCAGCTCCTCGGAGTCAATCGTGTGCGGCCCGTCGAAGGGGTGGAAGTCCACCGCCAGCCCGGACTCCGTCAGCACGTCGCGCAGGCGCTCGGCGGCGGAGAAGGGCAGCACGGTGTCATCGCGGCCGTGGGCCTGGAACACGGGCAGTCCCTTGCGGGCCTGGGCCTTCTGCCGCCACTCCGCCTCCGAGGTGAGCGTGCCGGACAGGATGCACAGACCCGCGGGCGCTTCCTCCAGCCGCAGCGCCACGTCCGTCGTCACCATGCCGCCCTGGCTGAAGCCGCCCAGAACGATGCGGCCATACGGCAGCTTCGTGGAGGTGGACACCGCGTCCACCACGCTCATCATCGCCCGGCGCGCGGCCGGCAGGCCCGGAGGTACCTCGCGGGCGAAGAGGTCCCAGTCGCGGAGCTGCCCGCGCATGATGGCCTCGGGCAGGTGGAACCACGCGCGCCCGGCGGGCATGCCCCACTCCGCCAGCGTCAGCGGGGCGCCGGGGAAGATGAAGCGCACGCGGTCTGCGAGCGACGCCTCCACCGACATCAATTCCGGCGCGAGCGGCACCAGGTCCGTCGCCGGAGCGCCGAAGCCGTGACAGAGGATGACGGCCAGTTCGGGCGCCGCGCCCTCGGGGAGCGCGTCGACGACGTTGCACTCCAGCTCACCCAGCCGCGTGGCGAGGCGTCGAGCGGTGCGGCCACCCATCACTTCGCGCCCGCCGGGGCCTGGTCGCTCATCGAAATCTTCTCGATGACCACCGGCGTCTGCGGCCTGTCCCGCGAGTCGCGCTGGACGTTGGAGATCTTCGCCACCACGTCGTAGCCCTGCACCACCTCACCGAAGATGGTGTGGCGGTTGTTGAGGTAGTCCGGCGTGGAGGTGGTGATGAAGAACTGGCTGCCATTGGTGCCGGGGCCGGCGTTGGCCATGGCCAGCAGGCCGGGCTTGTTGAAGGTGCGGCCGCTCTGGAACTCGTCCTCGAAGCGGTAGCCCGGGTCGCCGCGCCCGGTGCCCGTGGGGTCTCCACCCTGAATCATGAAGCCCGGAATCACGCGGTGGAAGATGACGCCCTGGTACAGCGGCCTGTCCGTCACCCGCTGACCGGAGTTGGGGTCCGTCCACGGCTTCTCGCCCGTGGCGAGGCCCACGAAGTTGGCCACCGTCTTCGGCGCGTCCTTGGAGAACAGGCGCACGACGATGGCGCCCTGGTTGGTGGTCAGGGTGGCGTAGACCTCCTGGCCGGCCTGCACCTTCTTCGTCCACTCGCCGGAGGCGGCGGCCTCGGCGGGCGGCGTGGCGGCGGGCGGCGTGGCGGCGGGGGCCTGTGCGGGCTGCGCGGGCCGCGTCTGCGAGGCCGGAGGAGGCGTGCTGGAGGACTCCTTCTTGTCGGAGTCCTTGCAGGCGGCGAGGGAGAGGCAGAGGAGGACGGTCGTCAGGATTCGGGTCCGCATGGCGGGCGAACCTAGACGCCACCTTCAACGGATTCCAGGGGTTTACGCGGAGGCCTCTGTCCACTGTCACGCACCTGGAGTAAAAAGAGACACAACCGCCCCGCCCCGAAGCAACTCCGGGGCGGAAGGCCCGATGATCCGGTAGCGATTCGTGAAGATCCCATTGGAGTCCCTTTCTCATGGCGCCCATCCGTAACGAGACCCGCCCCGCCCCGACGTCCACGCCGACGGCGCGTCCCACGGCGCCCGCGCCCCGGCCTCCGGCCCCGGCGCCGGGGCAGGCGGACCGGTTCGAGACGGCCCACAACCGGGTGAGCCAGGTCGCCAACGGCGCGAAGTCCATCTCCGACGCCGTGGCCGCCACCCAGGTGCGCAACGCCGCGGGCCCGCAGCGCTTCGGCCCCTGGGAGATTCCGGGCCGTGGCAGCGCCGGCACCGTGGAGGGCGTCAACACCCGTGGGGCGCGCTGGGCCGGCGCCGCGGGCACCGCCGCCAGCGTTTCGCAGCTTCCGGGCGCCGCCTACCTGGCCTTCCGCGACACGCGCGACTTCTTCCGCAACCCCTCGCTGGAGAGCGCCAACAAGGCGGCGGGCTCCGTGGCCAGCGCCGCCTCCACCGGCCTCAACGTGGCGAAGGGCGCCCTGGAGACGGCCGGCAACGTCAGCAACTACCGCGCCGCCGCCAACGCGGCCCGCACCGCCTTCACGCAGGCGGCTCCCGACGCGGCCCGCGCCGTGACGAACCGCGTGGCCGGCGCCGCCGCCCGCGAGGCGGTGCAGGGGGCCTCGCGCCAGGTGGTGCGCAACGTGGCCGCCCGCGTCGCGGGTGAGGGCCTGGAGACCGCTGGCCGCCTGGGCGCCAACGCGGCCCGCGCCGCCGTGCAGGGTGGCGGCACCGCGGTGGCTCGCGCCGCCGGCCGCTTCGCCCCGGGCCTGAACGTGGCCATCGCCGCGGCGGACACCGCCGCCGCCGTGAGCACGATTGCCGACCCGAACGCCTCGGCGGGCAAGAAGGTCACCGCCGGCATCACCGCGCTGGGCTCCATCGCCGCCGCCACCAACATCCCGGTGGTCAGCCAGGTGGGCGCCGCCGTCTCCACGGTGTCCAGCTTCATCGGCTCCTTCTTCTAGCCTCATCCGTCCCGACGCATACTCGCGTCATGACGACGAAGGACGACCCGAAGGGCGGCGGAGCGCGTTCGCTGGCCGAGCTTCACGCGCTCGGCATCATGAAGCGGATGCCCGCCGCCTTCTCGTTGGACAGCACCGAGCCGGTGGACATCCCCACCGTCACCGCCCCCTCGCTGGAGGGGCTGACGGTGGCCCTGGTGCCCCCGGCTCCGCTGACGGAGCAGGACGTCCTCGACCGCTTCGATGCGCTCCGCCGCCAGTACGCCGACCGCCGCGTGCGCAAGCCGGGTGAGGACGTGGGCGTGGGGGACGAGGTGCTCCTGGACGTGCTCGGCTTCGCCAACGGGCGGCTGCTGCCCTTCTCCACGCGGGAGGACTGGCGGACGCATGTGATTGCGGACCCGGTACTGCCGGGCTTCTTCGAGGCGCTGGCCGGCGCGAAGGTGGGTCAGTCCTTCGGCATCGAGCTCAAGCTGCCGGACACCTGGCCCGTGGAGTCGCTGCGCGGGCAGACGGCGCGCTTCCTCCTGGACGTGAAGGCGGCGCAGGAGTTGAAGCTCCTGGCGGATGACTCGCCGGAACTGCTGAAGCGGCTGCGCATGGCCAGCCTCACGGACGTCATGCGCCACCTGGGCGAGGAGCTGGCCCGCGAGCGCACCGAGGAGATGGACCGCCTCACCCAGGAGCGGGTGATGGACGTGCTGGTGGAGCGCACGCAGGTGTCGCTGTCCACCGCGCTGGTGAACGAGGAGATCCGCCGCCGCTGGGCGGAGACCGAGCGCCCCATCCTCGCCCGCAAGGCCTTCCAGCCGGACGAACTGCAGGAGGCGCTGGAGGGGTGGCAGCGGGATTCGCTTACCCGCGCGGACGCGGTGCGGCGCCTGACGCTGGCCCTGGCGCTGCGGGCCATCGCCACGCGTGACGGCGTGCAGCCGGAGAAGAAGGCCACGGATGCGCTCATCAACGACCTCGCCGGCCTGTCCGGCGTGTCCCGCCAGGATCTGGGCAAGACGGTGAAGGAGGACGCGGCGCTCGCCCGGCGGCTGTACGACCTGGCGCTGCACCTGGCCACCGTCGACCACGTGATGAAGAAGGTGAAGCTGACCGCGCCGGCCTGAATCAGCGGGCGTCGAGCGCCAGGGCCACCATGGCCTCGGTGACGTCGCCGGGGTGATAGCGATTGAACCCGGGCAGGGCGCGCAGCGCGCCCTCCGCGTGATCCATGTCGTCCAGGCGCACCACGCCCGCGCCGGGCACCTCCGCGTCCAGGGCCGTCACCAGGCCGTCGGACGCGTAGCCGTACCTGTCACGCAGGTAGCGCTGCAGGGGGTACAGGCTGGACAGGCGCGACAGGCGCGAGGTGGCCAGCGACACGGTGGGAATGCCGGCCGGGTAGGGGTGCTTTCGGATGAACGCCATCCGACTTGTATAGGAAAGCTCCTCCACGGACCGGGACACCCCATGGAACAGCAGAGGGAAGGCGAAGTCGATGAGCCGCCGCATCTCCGGCGTGGTGGCCAGGTCATGGGCGAGGGAGGAGCCGCCGTAGGGCGCCTGCAGCGTCACCACCGCGCGCACCACCCGGCGCAACTCCGGGTGCAGGGCCAGCGTGGCCGTGCACTCCACGCCGCCCTTGCTGTGGCCCACCAGCACCACCGAGCGGCCGAAGTGCTCCGCGTCCAGCAGTGCCTCGCGCAGCACCGCCACGTTGTCGCGGATGAGCCCCTCCGTGTCCACCGGCGCCTCGAGCACGTCCAGGCCCCGGCGCTCCAGCCGCTGCACGTTGTCCAGCAGGTAACCGGGCAGTTCGTCCCCCAGCATGCCGCGCACCAGCACGTACTGGTGCCGCTTCGCCGCGTCCGGCAGCACGGGCTCGCCCTCGCGCACGCGCGTCAGCAGCGCCTTGAAGCGCGGGGTGAGGTCCTCGCCGGGGAGCCCCTGCGCGGAGCGTTGCAGCCAGCCGGCCAGGCCGCCACAGCCGGGGCCCCACCAGCGCTCCGCGGGAGGCAGGCCGCGCAGGCTTCGCGACAGGCGGGCAATGGCGCCCGACTCGCGGGCCGGGGCGGGAGTGGGGGTGGGCGGCGGAAGGGCGACGTCGGGCAGCGACTGCGTCATCTCCCGCGGAAGCGTACCGGGAAGCCATCCCCGGGCGCCAACGGCCCCGCCACGCCTGCCCGGATGGCCGACATGGGCTCACCTTCGAGGGCAGGTGGCATGCTAAGAAGCCGTCACGCAGGAGGGGTTCCGACGCTGACCACCGGACAGGAGTGGCTGGTTGACGCCAGTGGGTGCGCGCCAGAGCGCCTCAAGGACGCGGCCGCGCTCGCCGCGCTCTTCGAGGAGCTCATCGTCTTGCTGCACCTGAAGGTGGTGGGCCAGCCGCAGTGGCACGTCTTCCCCGAGCCGGGCGGCATCACCGGCCTGACGCTGCTGGCGGAGAGTCACCTGACCATCCACACCTTCCCCGAGCACGGCTTCGCCGCGCTCAACGTCTACTGCTGCCGCACCCGCGCGCGCCCGGACTTCGAGTCCCTGCTGGCGCGGCACCTGGGCGCGGCGTCCAGCCATGTGCGAGAGCTGAAGCGGGGAGGGGTGGCGTGACGCAGCAGGGACAGTGCCCATCGTGCGGTGTGCTGATCGAGTTCACCGCCGGCTCGGCGCAGGTGGTGGTGTGCGCGCACTGCCAGACGGTGGTGGCGCGCAGCGGGGCCACGTTCGAGGCCCACGGGAAGATTGGCCGCATCGTCCCCACCGACTCGCCGCTGCAACTGGGCGCGGAGGGCAGATACGCCAGGGCGGGCTACCGCATCATCGGCCACCTCCAGAAGGACCACGGCGCCGGCCCCTGGGACGAGTGGTACGTCGAGTTCGACGACGGCCGCACCGGGTGGATCAGCGAGTCCGAGGGCGCCTTCCACCTGCTCTTCGACGCGGGCGTGGAGGAAGGGCTCGTCCTGGAGAGCCTGCAACCCGGCGAGCGGCTGCGCCTGAGGAACCGTGCCTGGGTCATCGAGGAGCGCGGCCACGGGCGCGTGGTGTCCGCGGAGGGGCAGCTCCCCAGCGACGTGGACCCCACGCAGGACGCCTGGTACGTGGACGCCACTGGCGGCAAGGGGACCTTCCTCACGCTGGACTTCGGCACCCGCGGGCAGGACCCGGAGGTCTTCACCGGCGAGGCGCTGAAGCTGGAGCAGCTCGGCATCGCGGCCAGCCAGCTCCGTCCCCGTGCGCGCAAGGTGGAGATGAAGCAGGCGCGCTGCACCAACTGCAACGGCCCGCTGGAGCTGCGCGCGCCGGACAAGTCGCTGCGCGTGGCGTGCCCCTACTGCGGCGCGCTGCTGGACGTCAGCCACGGGCAGCTGTCCTTCCTGCGCCTGCTGGAGAAGCCCACCGAGGCGCCCCTCATCCCGCTGGGCGCGAAGGGGACGCTGGAGGGCACGGAGTGGCTGTGCATCGGCTACCTGGTGCGCTCGTGCACCGTGGAGGGCGTGCGCTACCCGTGGGAGGAGTACCTCCTCTACCACCCGGCGCGCGGCTTCACGTGGCTGATGCACTCCAACGGCCACTGGGTGTTCCTCAAGCCGATGGCCGCCGGTGACGTGCAGCTGGCACCCATGGTGGCCGCCTTCTACGAGAGCCGGCGCTACAAGGCCTTCCAGAACGTCACCGCCGTCACGGAAGCCGTGCAGGGCGAGTTCTACTGGGAGGTGACGGCGGGAGAGTGGGCGAAGGCCACGGAGTACGTGGCGCCGCCGTACTCGGTGAACGTGGACGCCACCGAGGACGAGGTGACGTACACCCACGGCGAGTACCTGGCGCCCGGCGTGGTGAAGGACGCCTTCAAGCTGAAGGAGTCCCTGCCGCCGCCCCAGGGCATCGCCCCCAGTCAGCCCAACCCGCACAAGGCGGGGATGCGCTCCACCTTCCTGTGGACGTTGCTCTGGATGGCGGGGCTGCTCGTCATGGCGGGCTTCTTCTCCGTGCGCGCGGACAACCGCGTGGTGCAGGAGATGGCGGTGGTGGTGCCCCCGGACGCGCAGCCCGGCACGCCGGCCGCGATGGAGTTCAGCAAGCCCTTCGAGCTGACCAAACGCGGCAACATGGAGGTGGAAGTCTCCGCCGCCGCGCTCGACAACGACTGGCTGGGCGTCCAGGGCGACCTGGTGAACCAGGACACGGGCGAGGTGGTGGGGTTCTACGAGGAGCTGAGCTACTACAGCGGCAGTGACAGCGATGGCTCGTGGAGCGAGGGCTCGCGCTCGGGGAGCACCACCCTGTCCCCGCTGCCGCCGGGGAAGTACGTGCTGCGCACCACGGCGTCCTTCGACCCGGGGCCGGCCCGCTCGCGCGCCTTCAATGTGAAGCTCACGCACGACTCGCCCCGGGGGAGCTGGTTCTGCTTCGCCTTCGTCCTGCTGCTGGTGGGGCCCGCGTGGGCGCTGTTCCGCTCGCACGGCTTCGAGACGCAGCGCTGGTCTGAGAGCAACTTCGCGGATTGAGTTCCATGACTCACGGAGGCACGGAATGAAGTTCTTCGGTGGGCTGGTGCTGCTGGGCTATGCGGCGCTGATGATGACGGGCTGGTCGCCCTTCAGCAGCGAGCAGAAGGACCAGGTGCCCGGCAACGTGCGGCGCGGGCCGGGCGGCATCCTGCTGTGGACCGGTGGCTACCAGGGAGGCAAGTGATGTTGCTGCTCGGTGTGGTGGTGAGCCTGGATGGAGTGCTGGCGAGCGTCATCTACTCGCTCATCGGTCTGGCGGTGTTCGTGGCGGGCTTCTACGTCATCCGCCTCATCCTCCCCTTCGACGTGAACAAGGAGCTGGAGGTCGACCAGAACACGGCGGTCGGCATCGTCATCGGCTCCTTCATCATCGGCCTGGCCATCATCGTGGCGGCCGCCATCGGGGGTTGAGGGCGCTCGCGCCCCGCCCCGCTCGACGTGAAGTGACGACTTGAACAGAACGCTGCTGTACATCACCGTCCTCGTCATCGCGACGTGCGGGCTCATCTACGAGCTCGTCGTCGGGGCGCTCGCGAGCTACCTGCTCGGGGACTCCATCACCCAGTTCTCCACCGTCATTGGCGGCTACCTGTTCGCCATGGGCATCGGCAGCTACCTGTCGCGCTACATCGAGCGCGGGGTGGCGCAGCGCTTCGTGGAGGTGGAGCTGGCGGTGGCGCTGCTGGGCGGCCTGTGCGCGCCGCTGCTGTTCCTCACCTTCACCCTGACCAGCATGTTCCAGGTGGCGCTGTATGGCAGCGTGATTGCCATTGGCACCCTGGTGGGGCTGGAGATTCCCCTGCTGCTGCGCATCCTGAAGGACCAGCTCAAGTTCAAGGACCTGGTCAGCCAGGTGCTGTCGCTGGACTACCTGGGAGCGCTGGCGGCGAGCGTCGCCTTCCCGCTGCTGCTGGTGCCGAAGCTGGGGCTGGTGCGCACCTCGCTGATGTTCGGCGTGCTCAACGCGGCCGTGGGGCTGTGGAGCACGTGGCTCTTGGCGCCGCTCTTGGGCAACCCGCTGCGGCTGCGCATCAAGGCGGTGGTGCTCACGGTGTTCCTGCTGGTGGGCTTCGTGCTGGGGGACCGGCTCACGACGTTCTACGAGGACCAGCTCTACGCGGACGACGTGGTGCATGCGTCCAGCTCGCCGTACCAGCGCATCATCCTGACGCGCGGCAAGCGCGGGTTCTCGCTGTTCCTCAACGGCAACCTCCAGTTCGCCAGCATCGACGAGTACCGCTACCACGAGTCGTTGGTGCACCCGGCCATGGTGCGCGCGGGGAAGGTGGAGCGGGTGCTCATCCTCGGCGGCGGGGACGGGCTCGCCGCGCGCGAGGTGCTGCGCCACCCGCAGGTGCGCTCCGTCACGCTGGTGGACCTGGACCCGGCGATTACCGGGCTGGCGACGAGCTACGGGGAGCTGGCGAAGCTCAACGGGCACTCGATGTCGGACCCGAAGATGCGGGTGCTGAACACGGACGCCATGCGCTTCCTGGCGGAGGGTGACGAGCAGTACGACGTGGTGGTGGTGGACTTCCCGGACCCGAACAACTTCGCGCTGGGGAAGCTGTACACGACGGGCTTCTACAAGCTGCTCAAGAAGCGGCTGGCGCCGGACGGGGTGGCGGTGGTGCAGAGCACCAGCCCGCTGTTCGCCCGGCGCTCCTTCTGGTGCGTGGCGCAGACGCTGAAGGCGGCGGGCTTCTGGACGCAGCCGTACCACGCGCTGGTGCCGTCCTTCGGCGAGTGGGGCTACGTGCTGGTGGCGCACGACGTGCCGGGACGGCACCGCCCGCTGCCGGAAGGGCTGCTCTTCCTGGACGAGCCCACGTTGGAGTCGCTCACGCAGTTCGCTCCCGACATGGGCCCGCTGCCGGCGGAGGTGAACCGGCTGAACAACCAGGTGCTCGTGCACTACTACGAGGAGGAGTGGCGGCGGTGGAACTGACGCGGCGGGAGCTCGTCGCCGCGTTCCTCGGCTCGGCGGTGGCCAGTTCGTGCAAGCGCGCCGCTCCTCGCGAGCCCGTGCCGGGGGCCATCGTCGACCGCGCGGTGGAGGTGGGCCACAAGCTGCGGGGCGGACCACTGCCTCGCGCGGACGTGCTGGAGCCCGTGGACGTGCTGGTGGTGGGCGCGGGCGTGGCGGGCCTGTCCGCCGCGTGGCGGCTGGCGGGCGCGGGCGTGAAGGGCGTGCGCGTGCTGGAGTTGGAGGCCGAGGCGGGCGGCACGTCGCGCTCCGGCCACAACGCCGTGTCCGCGTACCCGTGGGGCGCGCACTACCTGCCGGCGCCCCTGGAGGACCGGGGCCCCGTGGTGCGGCTGCTCCGCGAAATGGGCGCCGTCACCGGCGTGGACGCGGAGGGCTACCCCACCTTCGAGGAGACCCTGCTCATCCATGAGCCGGAGGAGCGCCTCTTCTACCGGGGCCACTGGTACGAGGGCCTCTACCTGCGCGCGGGCGCGAGCCCCGCGGACGTGGCGGAGCTGGAGCGCTTCGACGCGCGGATGAATGCCTTCGCCGCGGCCCGCGACGCGAAGGGGCGCAAGGCCTTCGCGGTGCCCTCCGGGCTGTCCAGCGACGACGCGGAGTGGACGGCGCTGGACTCGCTCAGCATGGCCGCGTGGCTCACGCGAGAGGGCTTCACGTCCGCACGGCTGAAGTGGCTGGTGGACTACGCCTGCCGCGACGATTACGGCACCACGTCCGAGCACGTCTCCGCCTGGGCGGGCATCTGGTACTTCGCCGCGCGGCAGGACGGAAAGGGTGAGCGCAGCGAGGGTTTCCTGAGCTGGCCCGAGGGCAATGGCCGGCTGGTGAAGCAGCTCCAGTCCGCGCTCCCGCCCGCCGCCGTGGAGCGCAACGTGCTGGTGCACACCGTGGAGCCGAACGAGGGTGGCTGCCGCGTGGACGCCCTGGAGGCCGGTACCGGAAAGCCCCGCTCCTTCCAGGCGCGCCAGGTGGTGCTGGCCTGCCCGCGCTTCGTGGCGGCGCACGTGGTGGCCCCCTGGCGCAAGCAGCGTCCCGAGTGGCTGGGCGCCTTCACCTATGGGCCCTGGGTGGTGGCCAACCTGACGCTGTCCTCGCCGCCGCGCTCGCGCGGCTTCCCGCTGGCCTGGGACAACGTCTTCTACGAGAGCCGCAGCCTGGGCTACGTCGTCTCCACGCACCAGCAACTGCGCCAGGACGAGCGCGGGCCCACGGTGCTCACCTGGTACCTGCCCATGGCTGGCGCGGACGCGAAGGCGGAGCGCGACAAGGCGCTGTCGGCGAGCTACGCGGACTGGGAGGCGCTCGTCATGGCGGACCTGCTGCCCGCGCACCCGGGCCTCGCCGCGCAGGCGCAGCGGCTGGAGGTGCAGCGCTGGGGGCATGCCATGGTGCGGCCCTCGCCGGGCTTCATGTGGGGCGCGGAGAAGAAGGCGGCCCGCGAGAGCCTGGGCCGCGCCCTGCACTTCGCGCACACGGACCTGGGCGGCATGGCCCTCTTCGAGGAGGCCAACTGGTTCGGCGTGAAGGCCGCGGAGCGCGTGCTGGCGGAGCTGGGACGGCGCGAGGCGAGCTGGCTGTAGGCCGCCCGCGAGAAGAAGGGCCCGGAGCGCGCGGCCCCGGGCCCTTCACTTCAGGCGCACCGCCTCAGGCGTTGGCGATGGACTTGGGCGGCAGCTTCAGCACCTGGCCGACCTTGATGGTGTCCGGGTTCTTCAGCTGGTCCTTGTTGAGCTCGAAAATCTTCGGGTAGAGCTTCATGTCCCCGTAGATGTCCTTGGCGAGCTTGCTCAGCGTGTCGCCCGACTTGACGGTGTAGACGCCGTAGTGCTCGTTGTTGGTCACGTCGAGCATGACCATGACCTCGCTCTGCCAGTTCGAGTGCTTCGCCTTGATCTGGTCCCAGATGCGGTCCCGGTCGAACGCGTAGTTCGCCTTCCCCTTGATGATGAGCTTGCCGTTCTCCTCGCGAGACTCGACCTGTGCACCCACGGTCTTCGCGACGTCCAGCACGTCCTTGTAGCTGTCCTGCAGGCCCATGGCTCCTCCTCCCGTGCCACACGGGCACGCACACCGGTGTGTGAGGCCGGCCAACCTAGGAGCGGCGCCCGGGTGCCTCAATCACCCCGCGCGTCCAGCGGCCGCAGGTGCTCTCCGCTCAACGATTCGCAGCGCGGAGCTGACGAATAGTCGCCGTGAGGAAGATTGCGGGCGGGGCTCGTTGAGGGGGTATGAATTTCAAATCACCTTCTTTCGCGGCGCTTCTCCCACTCGTCCTTACCGCGTGTGGCGCTCCCCTCGATGACGGTCAGCCGATGAGTCTGGGCGAGCAGGAACAGCCCCAGCTGGTCGGTACCATCGCCGAGACGTGCATCACTCCGGACCCCTCCGGCTACGAGTCGCTGGAGACCGCAACGGGTGGCGAGCTGGACGAGTGGCGCGAAGTCGTGGACGCCCTGCCGGCCTCCGCGCTGAAGACGGACCTCCAGAACCGGATGCTCACGCACCTGAAGAGCCCGTACTCGGCCTTCGCCACCGCGACCGAGGCCCAGAGCTTCCTGCGCAACCTGCGCACGCCGCTGCCGCTGAAGCTGCCCTTCACCGCGAACTCGCCGTACCTCTCCGGCACCGAGGTGAAGCTGGGCCACGGCTGGCGCTACAACGGCGGCGGCATCCACCGCGGCCTGGACATCAGCCGCTCCAACACCCCCAGCGACAAGGACCCCAGCTTCGACGTGCTGGCCATCGCGGATGGCAAGGTCATCGGCATCTACTTCGACGGCCCCGCGGGCGGTGGCGGCAACACGGTGGTCATCGAGCACACCGGCGCCAACGGGAAGAAGCTCTACAGCTTCTACATGCATCTGCGGAACGGCCGCGCCCACGACGTGGCCGCCGTCAAGGCGATGACCTGCCCCGTGGGCGACGACGGCTGCGCGCGCTACCAGTTGATGGCGAAGAACTACCCGAACCACCCCTCGTGGGGCACGGACAGCGACGCCATCCCCGTCTCCCTGGGCCAGTGGGTCACCCAGGGGCAGAAGATTGCGAAGTCCGGCAACACGATGACGGCCGGCACGCTCGCCACGGATGGCGAGCCCGCCAGCAACCACGCCAACAACCACCTGCACGTGTACCTCGGCGCGCCCACGCCCACGGACCCGAAGGTCACCGTGGAGGTGGACCCGTACGGCGTCTACGAGAAGGTCTCCACCGGCTGCTACGACGCCTTCCAGGCCACGTACTACCCGCGCCTGTGGATGCCGCACTACCCGGACTTCCACGGCATCACCTGGGACACCTTCGTCGAGCTGCCCGAGTACTACAGCGGCATGAGCTACCGCCCGAAGACGCTCAGCTACTACGAGCAGAACGGCGTGCTGCGCGTGGCGGGCTCATACCAGTACTCCAGTGACAGGAACTGGGGCGTGCAGGCCGGGCTGGACAGCGCGAGCTTCGACGCGGTGGTGGACCAGTGGAAGCAGTCCAGCTACGTGCCGCGCGAGACGCGCATCCGCATCGACTCGGCCGGCAAGGCCCGCTACAGCACCATCTTCGGCAAGCTGCGCACCAACGAGCTGACGCGCTTCGAGCACCGGCTGACGCAGGCCAGCCTGGACTCGCTCTACACCACGTACGTGGTGAACTCGGGCTGGCGCGTGGAGGACTTCTTCCCGTACCGCGAGGCCGGCGTGCAGTACTACGCGGTGCTCTTCAGCAACACCGACGCCAACACGCGCTGGCTGCGCTACGCCGCATCGGAGACGTTCGCCGAGTCGGAGATTGCCTCGCTGCCGGCGCAGGGCCTGCACGTGGAGAACATCGTCGCGGACCCCACCTTCAGCCCGCCGCGCTTCGCCTACGTCGCCAATGACGCCAGCGGCTGCGCGCCCCACGTCTACGTCAACGGGCTCATGTCCGGGTACCAGGCCGCGTACAACAGCGAGTCGGCCATGGGGTACGGCCTGAAGAAGCTGCAGGTCTACAACAACGGCGCCAACTTCACGGCCCTCTTCGACAAGGACAGCGGCAGCTGCCAGTGAGTCCGTGACTCCGCGGTAGCCACGGGCCCGGCGTCCACCTGTCTTCCAGGTGGGGCCGGGCCCTCGCCGTTGCTACAGCGTGAAGGTGGGCAGCTCGAGCCCCAGCAGCAGGCCGCCGGTCAGCTCCAGCGTGGCGGGAGACACCATGGCGTGCTGGGTGGCGGTGTGGACGTCGCGGAAGCAGCGCTGCAGGGGGCTGGAGCGGAAGACGGCACTGCCTCCCGCGGCCTCGTACATGCGGTCCACGGCGCGCGCGGAGGCCCGGGTGGCGTGTGTCATCGCCAGGCGCAGCTCGGCGCGGGTGCGCACGGAGACGGGGCCTCGCGTGGACTCGGCGTGGATGGTGTGGAGGGCCTCCAGCATGAAGGCGCGGGCGGCGCGCACGGTGGCCTCGGCGTCGGCGACCGCTTCCTGCGCGGCGGGGCGCGCGGCCAGCAGGCGCCGCTCCAGCATCAGCGTCTTCTGTGTGGCCAGCGACTTCATCTCGTCGATGGCGCGGCGGGCGATGCCGAGCGCCACGGCGGGGATGCCCATCCCCAGCAGGCCGAAGGGGTAGCCGTAGAGCGGGCGGGCGACGTGCGGGCGCTGGGCCACCAGGGAGAAGCTGTACTCGTCCGGCACGAAGACGTCCTTCGCCTCCATGTCGCCGCTGCCGGTGCCGCACAGCCCCGAGGCGAACCACGTGTCGTGCAGCACCGCGCGCTCCGCGGGGAAGAAGAACATGCGCGTCTCCGGGAGGCCCTCGCGCACCATGCGTGGCTTCCCGCCCTCCGTCACGACGCCGCCGCCCACCAACCAGTGGCAGTGCTGCGAGCCGCTCGCCCAGGGCCAGCGGCCGCTGAGGCGGTAGCCGCCCTCGACGCGCTCGGCGCGGCCGATGGGCGCCGCCACGCCGCCGGTGATGACGTCCGGGCGGGCGAAGATGGCGCGGGCCGCGGGCTCGAAGAGGTACGCGGAGGTCAGCGCGGTGGCCGCGCCAATCATCACGCACCAGCCCGCGGAGCCGTCCGCCTTCGCGAGCGCCTCCATGACCTGGAAGGACACGGCCGGGTGCAGCTCCAGGCCGCCGAGGGACTCCGGAATCATCATCCGGAAGAAGCCGTCCCGGGCCAGCTCGGCGGCCAGGTCCGGCGGCAGCCGGCGGGCATTCTCGATTTCGTCCGAGCGCGCGGACAGGCGGGGGAAGAGCGCCTCGGCGGCGGCCAGCAACGGGTGCGGGGAGGCTTCTGCGTGGGCAGGGGCGGGGTGCGACAACGGGCTCGTCATGGCCGGAGCCTATGAAGGATGCCGAGTGCATGGCCAGCAGCGCCCCGCACGGAAAGGTTTCTTCCTGCCAGGTCCAGCCCCCCGGCGCGGCCCGGGCAGGCACGAGTCCCTGCCTGCCTTGGGAGGTGGGCGCCAGCGGAGCTATCTGGCGGGTGCGACATCGCCGGCGCGTTCGGCAATCGGACGGGCATGACGGACGAGGGAGAGCAGCACCTTGCCTGGCTCCTCGGTCATCAGCTCGTGCGCCGACTGCTCGAACCAGACGAGCTGTTTCGATGGCGCCTTGACGCCCGCGAACCATTCGGCGGCGACCGTCGCCGAGACATTGTAGTCGTGGCGTCCGAGGAACAGGAGCAGCGGCGTCTTCAGCCGCTTCACCTGCGACAGGTCCGTCGTCAGTATCGAGGAAAGGAGCCGCTCGACCGAGACTCCCTCCGCCTTCCAGACCTGGCGCACGTCCTCGTCCGTGTACTCGGGCGACAGATTCACCGCCGCACCCTCGAAGCTCGCATTCGGGCGCCGATAGGCGGCACCCCCGAAGAAGTTGAGCCAGCGGCGCTGGAGCATGATGTCCTTCACCGGAAGCGGCGTCTTGCCAACGGCATAGGGCGCAATCGAGTCGAGGTCGCGGATGGCCTCCTCGTTCTTCGCCGCGCGCGCCTGTTCCATCGTCCAGGCCCAGCCGCGCCGCTCGCTCTCCCGCGCGTCGATGCCCTGGCCGACGCCGATATAGGCGTGGAGCCATTCGGGGTGCTTCTGCGCGAGGGTGAGCCCGAGGATGCTGCCCCAGCTATGGCCGAGGACGAAGAGCTTCTCCTTGCCGAACGTCTTGCGCGCCCACGTGACGACCTCCTCGGCGTCGGCATGCATCCGCTCCACGGTGAGCGTCGGGGTGACGGTGGCCGCGTCGTTCGCGACATACGTCTTGCCCGCGCCGCGCTGGTCCCACTGGATGACGGTGAAGAACTCGTCCCAGCCGTGCGCGAAATACCAGCTCGTCGGCATCGCCACCCAGCCGGGGCCGCCATGGAGCACGAGCAGCACCGGATTGCGCAGGTCGCGGCTGCGGACCGAGACCCATTGGTCGATGCCTCCGATGCGCAGCTTCTCGGTGCGCTCCAGCCCCTCGGGCGCCACGATTCTGCGGAGCTCCGAGATGACCTTGATGGCCTCGGCCCGGTCATGCGGGCCCGGCGTTTCCTGCGCCTGTGCCTGAATGCTCCCCAGAAGCAGCGCCGCCAGCGGCAGCCACGAACCTTTGCGCACCATTCCCTCCCGATTCTGAACTCGATATCCGCGGGTACCACGAGCCTGCTCACCACGCCATGGAGCCACCCGTCCGCTCAGGTCGGCGGAGGGCGCGCGGCGACATGGGTCACGTAGCGCGTCCGGCCGTCTGGCGCAGCGGCCATTTCGGCGGACGCCTCCGAGTCGACCGCGATGATGACGATGTCCCGGCGCTGCCCGAGAGCGACGAGTTCGCTCGGCCTGGGCACCACCGCGCGTGCGGTGCTCGCCGCGCCCTCGGGAAAGAACAGGGCCCGTCCTTCCTCCAGGTAGAGGAGGGGCACGTGGCTGCCTCCGGACTCCACTCCGTCGGGGACGTAGACGTGCACCGTCCGTCGGGGCTCCACGCGTGCGAACCGCCGCACCTGCGCGATGACCTCCGTCGCGACGGAGTCGAAGTCGAGGGGACGCGAGAGGGGCTCGGGCCAGGGACTGCACGCCGACGCCATGACGAGCAACAGGGACATCCAACGGGACATGACGGTCCTCCTCGCCTCGGCGCATGCACCGGGCAATCCATGAGTCATGAGTCTCTGGGGGCCGCGCGCGGGTCAGGGCGCGCGGCTGACGTCACAGCGCCCCGAGGCGCCGCGTGACAAATCCTCCGCGACGGAGCGGAGCACGGTGCTGGTGAGGCTGGAGCCCTCTCCTTCGCTGTCCTTCTTCTCCAGCGTGAGCCACGACGCCACCCGGCCGAGGCTGGCGGCCGTCACCACGTGCAGCCGCACCTCCACCTGCACCAGGAAGCCGTCCTCCGCTCCAGGCCGGTCCTCCAGCGTCCAGGCCACGCGCTCCAACTCCAGCGCCCCCGGCCCCTCCGGCAGCGAGCGTCCATCCAGCACGTAGCCGCCACGTGAGAAGGCGAGCACCTGCGTCAGCCGCGTGCTGTCCACCCGCGCGTTGAACCACAGCGAGCGGCGCTTCCAGAGCGTCACCTCCACCTCCACCCGGCCCGCCATACCCAGCCGCACCAGCCGGTCCAGTTCCGGCGAGATGAAGGCGAGCGCCTCCGGCCGCACCACGACGCGCCGCCCGGAGAGGGTGGCCGTGCAGGACACATGCGGCTCCTCCGCGCGGGCCATGGGCGCGAGCAGTCCCGCCGCGGCCACCCACGCCGCGCCGAGCCTCCTGCCCGCCCGTATCCACGTCCGTGCCATACGCCTCAGAAGGTCCGCACGAAGAGCAGTCGCGCCTCGGGAGTGGCCGTGGCCTTGTCGTCGGTGCGCCACGCGACGTCGACCCGCACGTCGTCACCGAAGTGGAAGCTGCCGCCCAGGCTCAGCCTCGCCTCCGTCCACTCTTCGTCCACGCGCACCGAGCCCACGTCCGCGAAGACGCCGAACACGTGCCACCGGTACTCCGCGGTGGTGAGCAGCGACACGTCCCCCCGGAACTCCTTGAAGCCGTAGCCGCGCAGCGCCGTCCATCCGCCCAGCGCCTCGCGCTTCTGCTCGGGCAGGTTGTCGCCGCCGGCGGTGCGCACGCGCAGGTGCATCCCCGTCTTCCAGCCGGTGGGCACGTCCAGCGACAAGTCACTCACCAGCTTCCAGAAGCGCTCATCCACGCCGGGGCCGTCGCCCACCTCCAGCGTGAGGAGCCCGCGCAGGGATGCGCTGTGCTCCCAGTCGCCATCCCGCTCGAAGAGGGACGTCTCCGGCGTGCGGAAGAGCGAGCCCACGCGCGTGCCGGCCTCCGCGTTGCTGGTGTACTCCAGCCGCATCACCACGGACTTGAAATGGCCCTCAGTGACGGGTTCGTTGGTGAAGGGTGCCGAGTCGCGCCGGAAGAGGGTGAGCGGCGGGGTGAAGCTCTGCATCGACTCGTAGCGGTCGGCCCGGTACTCGACGCCCGCGAGCCACGCGTCGGCCCAGCGCCAGGTGGCGAAGGCCGCGAAGCCCCTGCGGCGGAAGTACTCGCGGTCCGGCCGGTTGATGAGGAACGAGTAGATGTACGAGTCGATGTCGCCCAGCCGCCAGCGGTCCATCGTGTCCGTGAAGTCATGCCCCTGGATGCCCAGCTCCGCGAGGCCCACGGAGGGCACCTGCGCCTTCACGCCGCCCAGCAGGTTCAGCCGGCGCTGGTGCTTCGTGCCCTCCGGGTCGTCCGGCAGGCGCTGGCCGCCCAGCCTCAGCGGGATGAAGAGGGCCGCGTCCGCGGTGAGGTGCGCCCGGTCCTTCGGGTCCCAGATGCGCAGGTGGCCCGCCAGGCCCGGCGCGAAGCCCGTCACCTGGGTGTGGACCGGGAGCAGGTCCACGTCCATGTCCGGCCGGCGCGGGCGCACGTGGACGACGAGGCGCTTGCCGTCGAGGGAGATGCCCTCGCCGTCGCGGCCGGTCTCCCACCAGTCGACGAGCTGGCGCCAGCTCAGCTCGAACTCCACCTTCTCGTGCCGGCGACGCTGGCGCCGCTCATCCTCCTGCGTGCGGTAGTGGCGCGTGCCGTCGGCGGCGCGCTCCTCGATGATGCTCGCCCGGCGGGTCAGCCCGTCGTCGTCGTCGTCCACGTCGGCGGGCTCCAGGAAGGGCAGCCGCGACTCCACGCGCTGCATGGCGCGCCGCGCGTCACTGCGCAGGAAGACGTCGCCGGGCTTCAGGTCCAGCGCGTCGCGCACCCGCGTGGCCATCTCCGGGCCCACGCCCTCCACGTCCACGGACTCCAGCCGGCCCTCGTCCACCGTCACCACCAGCCGTCCGTCCGGGTACAGCGTGGCGGAGAGGCTCGCGAGGAGGTAGCCGTCGTCGCGCAAGTCCTTGAGCGTGCGCTCCAGTGCTACGGCCACGCCTCCCAGGATGATGCCCCGGCGGTACTCGCCGCGCTCCTCGCGGGCCAGCCACTCGCGAGGCGGGCGCGGCGGCGGGCACGGGCGGACGACGGACAGCGTTCCGCGCCGGGAGTCCACGCGCAGCGTGGCGATGATGTCCTCGTCCTCGTCGTTGTCCTCGGAGGGGAAGCGGTGGGGGAGGCGGAACAACTCCTCCAGCAGCTCGCGGGCCTGGAGGTCCTGGAGCCCCTCCAGCTCCACGGAGGTCACCGTGGGGTTCTCCTCCAGGTGGACCTCGAGCACCGCGGGGCCCTGCTCGGAGGCGCGCAGGCGCGGCTCGACGCGGGCGAAGAGGCCCGTGCGCGCGAGGCGGCGGAGGAAGGTCTGTGCCTGCTTCGGGGTGAGGGGCTCCGGAGTGGAGGAAATGGGGGCGCCGATGAGCGCGCGCACCTGCGCGTCGGTGAGGCGCTGGAGGCCGTGGAGCTCCATGCTCCCGGGTGTGAGCGGGCGCCCGTCCACGCTGAACTGGAGCGGGGCGAGGATGGTGGAGTCTTCCGTGTCCGCTTCCTCTTCCTCGTCGCCGTAGTAGTCGTCGGGGCACTCGTGCCGCTCGTCCCGGGTGGCCTCCGCGAGCGCTTCGTTGAGCTCCTCGGCGCCGGGCCGGGCGTCCTCGTCGTCGCCCTCGTCACGGGACTCGTTGCGCTCCTCGGCGGTCTTCTCGTCGTCGCGGTCCTGGCTCCGGACGCGCGCGGGAGCGGCGGGCCGCACCTCGATGGGCATGGTCCCCACGCCGGCATCGGTGACGGGTTCGGAAACGGAGGAGGGTGCCGTCCCGGCATCTTCGGGGCCGGGCAGGGACGGGGCCGGGGCGGGCTGCGCACCGGCGGCGAGGGAGAGGCAGCAGAGGAAGAGGACGAAGCGGTTCATGTCCGGACGGGAGAGCACATGCCGTTCCAACCACGGGCATGAGGCAAGTGCCTGGAAGGACGAGGGGTGGGCGGGCCCGTCGATGTCACGGGCACATCCTGATGTCGAGCAGCGATGTGATACTGACATCCGCCTCGGCGATTGCGTGTGAGGGGGTGGGGGCGTCCGCCGCCGGGGAAGCAGGAGGCGAACGTGGGGCGAATGCTGGGATGCGTGGCCCTGGCCACCCTGTGGTGTGCGGTGGGATTCGCCGCGGAGGGCCCCGCGGCGCGCCTCGTGGAAGCCCAGGCGGCCCTGGCGGAGGGGTTGTCCCTCGAGGGCGCCCGCAGGTACGCCGAGGCCGTGCCGAAGGTCGAGCACGCGCTCGCGTTGCGGGAGGCCGTGCTGGGCGGGGCGCACCCGGACGTCGCGAGCTGCCTGCACGTCCTCGGTGAGGTGCTCTGGCTGCAGGGGCGGTATGTCCGCGCGGAGAGCCTGATGCGGCGCGCGCTGGCCATCCGCGAGGCGGCGCTGGGCCCCCACCATCCCGACGTCGCGGCCTCGCTGGACCTGCTCGGCAACCTCCGCGCGGACCTGGGCTCCTATGGTCAGGCGGCGCCCCTGCTGGAGCGGGCGCTGGCCATCCGCGAGGCAGTGCCCGGCAGGGGCTCTCTCGACGTGGCGACCTCGCTGCGCCACCTCGGGCGCGTGTACCAGCTCCAGGGGCGCTACGCCCGGGCGGCGCCGCTGCTGGAGCGCGCGCTGGCTCTTCGCGAGGCGGCGCTCGGCCCAGGACATCCCGACGTCGCCGCGTCGCTGGAGGACCTCGCGGCCGTGTATCAGCTCCAGGGGCAGTACTCCCGGGCCGAGCCGCTCTACACGCGCGCCCTCGCGCTCCACGAGGTGGCGGCCGGCGGGGACCGGCTCCTCGTCGCGTACTCGCTGACCAGCCTCGGCTTCCTCCACCAGCAGCAGGGCGCGTATGCGCGGGCCGAGGACTTCTACACGCGCGGGCTCGCGGCCTTCGAGGCGGCGCTGGGCCCGCGGCATCCCAGGGTTTCCGACGCGCACTGGATGCTCGCGCAGCTCCTAGACACCCAGGGGCTCTATGGGCAGAGCCTGCCGTTCTACGAGCGCGCGCTCGACATCCTGGAAGCGGCCTTCACCCGTGACGCCGCCGACATCGCCAGGCAGAACATCAACATCGACGGCCGGTTGGAGCCGATGCATGAGCGCGCACTCGTCATCGGCGAGGCATTCGCGCTTGGAAAACTTCATCCCCGCATCTCGACGTCACTCGACAACCTGGCCTTCTCCTACAGCCCGGAGGAGAGCCGGCAGTGGCTGCGGTGCGGGGAGCGCGTGGTGGTCGTCTACGGGGCGATTCTCGGCGCATCGCACCCCGATGTCGGTGACGTGCTCATGCGGCTCGCCGTGGCATACCAGGAGCTGGGGCTCGACGCGGAGGCGGAGCCGCGTCTGCGGCGCGCGCTCGCCATCTACGAGGCCACCGTCGGTGCGAACCATCCCCGGGTCGCCATCTGCCTCCACCGGCTTGCCCTCATGCGGCAGGCGCGGGGGCAGCATGCCCTGGCGGAGCCGCTGCTCCTGCGCGCGCTCGCCATCTGGGAGGCGACGCTCGGCGGGAATCACCCGGATGTCGCCCTCACCCTCAGCGAGCTCGCCAGCACCCATCGACAGCAGGGCGAGTACGCCAGGGCGGAGCCGCTCCTCCAGCGGGCGCTCGCCATCCAGGAGGCGGCGCTCGGGGGGACACATCCCGACGTGGCGCTCACGCTCGGCAAGCTCGCGAACCTGTACCAGGACCAGGGTGCGTATGCGCGGGCGGAGCCCCTGTTCCAGCGCGCGCTGGGCATCCAGGAGGCGGCGCTGGGAAAGGGGCATCCCGACGTCGCCCTCACGCTCAACAGCCTGGCCGTGCTGTACCTCGCGCAGCACCGGCTCTCCGCCGCGCTGCCCCTGCTGGCCCGGGCGTTCGACATCTCGGAGCAGCATCTGCGCCACGAGTCGCTCGGCTTCTCCGAGGCGTACCTGGCGAGCTTCCTCCAGTTCATCCGCAGTGACGAGGAGCGCCTCTACGCGCTCCTGCGCGCGCATCCGGACGACGCCCGGGTGCGGCGCCTCGCCCTGTCCGCCGTGTTGCTCCGCAAGGGCCGCTCCGTCGAGGAGATTGCCGGCACCTCCCACGCTGTCTACCGCAGCCTGGGGGACGCGGACCGGGAGCGCTTCCTCCAACTGCGCGGCCTGCGCTCGCAGCTCGCGCGGCTGTCGCTCGACGGCCCCGGCCCGGTGCCCCCGGCGGAGCACCAGCAGCGGCTGCAGTTGCTCGGCGAGCAGGCCGATGCGCTCGAGGCCAGCCTCGCCACGCGCTCCGCGCCGCTGCGCGCGCTCACCGCGCTGCCGTCCCCCGACACCATCGTCGAGCGCGTTGCCGCCTCACTCCCGAAGGACGGCGCGCTGGTGGAGTTCATCGCCTATGGAGACCGGCCGCTCGTGCCGCCGCCCGGCGTGAAGGATGCGGCGAAGCCCACGGTCCCGCTCCGCTACCTGGCGCTGGTGCTCTTCCCCGACGGGCGCAGCCGCGCGGTGGACCTGGGGCCCGCGACGCCCATCGACGTCGCGGCCTCGCACTTCAACCGGGCCATTGGCAACCGTGATGTGAATTTCACGGGCCCTTCGCAGGCGCTCCACGCCCGCGTCTTCCGGCCCCTGCTGCCGCTCCTGGGCGACACTCGCAGGCTCTACCTCGCACCCGATGGCCAGCTCAGCCTCGTTCCCTTCGCCGCGCTGCACGACGGCACGGGCTTCCTCGTCGACACGTTCGACTTCACCTGGCTCACCTCGGGCAAGGAGCTGCTGCCGCGTCCCCCGGGCCTTCTGGCGGCGCGCTCGGTGGTCGTCCTCGCGGACCCGGACTTCGGCGCCGTGCCGGCCCGGGCCGCTTCCAGGGGCTCGAAGCGGGGCCCGGCGCGACGTGCCGCCTCACAGGAGTGGGAGCGGCCCTCCACCGTGCTGCGCGCCGAGCTCGCGGACCAGCCCTGGGCGTCCCTCCCCGGGACGCGGCGGGAAGCGGAGTTCGTCCAGCGCTCCTTCCCCGGCGCGCAGCTCTTCCTTGGCGCGGACGCCAGCCGCGAGCGGCTGTTCCAGCTGTCCGCTCCCGGCATCCTCCACATCGCCACCCACGGCTTCTTCCTGGACGACGACGCCCGTGTTCCGGACGCTCGTGCGGTGGGGACGCTCGGCGGGCTGAGCGGCGCGGGCCCCGGCCAGCTCCCGCCAGACCCGCTGATGCGCTCGGGCCTGGTCCTCCCCGAGGCGCGGGCGGCGCCTCCGCCGGCTGGCAGGGCCCGCCCCCGGTCCACCTCGCTGGTGACGGCCAAGGAGCTGGCCGGACTGGACCTGTGGGGCACCGAGCTTGTCGTGCTGTCCGCCTGCGACACGGGCCAGGGCACCGCCCGTCCCGGCCAGGGGGTTCAGGGCCTGCGCCGCGCCTTCGTCATCGCGGGCGCGGAGACGGTGGTGATGAGCCTGTGGAAGATCAACGACGACACCACGCACCCGCTCATGGAGGACTACTACCGCCAGCTCCTCGCGGGCCACGGGCGTTCCGCCGCGCTCCGTGACGCCATGCTCTCGCTGCGGGCGTCACGGCCCCATCCCTACTACTGGGCGCCCTTCATCAGCCTCGGAAGCGACGCGCCGCTGCGAGCCGTCTCCGCGAAGGCCCCGGAGCCACCCGTGGATGCGGGCCGGCCGTGAGTCCGCTCAGGACGCCCGGCCGCCGAAGGACGCCTGGTTCTCCTCCCACCACTTGAGCCAGCCGCGCCGGGTGGCGTCGAGGTTGCCGACGACGCCGTCACCGAACGTGGTGACCCCCGTCATCCGCCGCAGGGCCGCGCCCCAGAAGACGCTCCCCTCGCGGTAGCGCTCGACAATCAGGGGCACGGCGGGCCGGCCCAGGGCGACGATGGATTCGAACGAGGGGTGGTTGAGGAACACGTAGGGGTTGGACGCCTCGCGGTGCTCCGCGCAGTGCTCCTCCCACTCCTTCGCCAGCGCTTCGAAGCGGGCACCCACGCTGCTCATGAGTTGTTCACCGCGGGCTGACGGGGACGGACGTAGACGCGCACCGGCTCACCATACGAAGGGCCGGTGAGGTCGTCAGCGCTGTTGTGGCGGATGAGCGGCTGGGTGCCAATCTTGCTCGTCAGGCGTCCCTGCTCGTCCATGAGCGCGCCGTGCGTCACTTCAATCGGGCCCGTGCCCGTCTTCGGCTTGAGCCCGTAGACGACGACCTTCTCCAGATTGGGGTCGTTGCTCAGGTCCAGCGAGGACATCGGCTGGTAGCCCTGCTGCGCATACAGCTTGTCGAAGTCCTCCAGGCGCGTGCCCGGCCACACCCACTGGTCCTGGATGCCCAGCGTCCAGGCGATGCAGTTGTAGCGCTGCGACGACGGGCCGATGCCGACGAAGTCCTCCGCCTGGAGGTTGGGGAAGCTCTTGCTGCGCAAGAGCTCCGCCTTCCACGACGGGTCCGCGTCGTCGCGCGCGGGGCCCACCTTGAACTTGAAGTTCTGCCCGAAGGACGAGTCGTAGCTCGTGTTCCCCTGGCCCTGGCCCTTGAACCAGAGGGTCATCTCCGTCGCCTCGACGGGAACCTGGAGCGAGGGCATGAACATCGTCCCCTGCGTGCCTCCCTCACCCGGCTGCACCATGAGCGGCACCTCCCGGGGAGGCTCGCCGTTGAAGGACACGCACGCGACGACGTCCGAGGGCGTCACGCCGCCCAGCATCGCGGCGAGCCTGTCCCGGTCATACGCAATGTCGACCTTGTCGCCCGCGCGCAGCTTGCCTTCGACCTGGGTCTTCCAGTCGTCGGTGAAGACGACGGCCGCGCCCTCCTTCGGGGCAATGGCCGCGTCGGAGCTGGGGTCCCACGAGCTGGACTGCTTGCCGTCCGCGCCCGTGGTGCGGATGGAGATGCGCAGCGTGCCGAAGGCGTCCTCCGGGACGTCAATGCGCGCGGGCAGCGTGTTGAGCCGGCCGCTCGCGTCGCGCGAGCCGTCCGTGAGGGGGATGGCCACTTCCGTCCCCCCGGGCGCCACGCGCCAGACCAGCTCGGCCTTCTCGGCGGACTTCGACAGGCGCGCGGGGTCCACCGTGACTGTCAGCGGCTTGCCCGCCTCCGCGTGGAAGGAGGGGCCCCGGCCATTGCCGGTGGGCAGCGCGACCTGGCCCTGGCCCTCCACGACGGCGCGCGCGGTGCGACCGCCCATGCCGAAGTGGGCCTCGTAGCCGGTGGCGCCGTGGACCTGGGGCTGCAGCTCGGCGGCCTTCGACGCGGCGACGGAGGCCGGGGCGCTCGTGCCCGTCAGCAGCGCAGCACCGCGCGGGGACGTCTGGCTCGGCCGGGTGGCGCCCGAGTCGAACCCGTCGGCCAGGGAGCGGGAGACGGGTGCCTTCTCTGCTCCAGCGGGACGCGCGGCGCGCTCTGGAGTGGCCGCGGTTGGCGCCGGCACGGTGGAGGTGAGCGAGGGGCGGCCAATGCGGTTCGACATGAAACTGCTCTCCCGGTGGGGGCTTCCGGTGTCCGGGAGGGATTATCGACGCAATGCGGCCACGGTTGCGTGGCCGCACGGGAGGTCTCAGCGGGAGCAGGACGCGGAGAGCGGTGGACGCCGGGCCCGGTTACGGGTCGACAGGGCCGCCGCTGCACGGCGTACAGGTGTACCGCGTCGTGGAGCCGAAAGGGGCACAGTCCGGATAGTAGATGGAGCTGGTGGCGCAGTAGCCCGGCCGGCACGGCAGGTTGCACGTGTACCAGAAGGCAGGCTGGATGACGCTTTCCTCCTGGGAGGCAAGCAGCGGGGTGGGCGTGGTGGGCGGCGCGGTTTCCTCCGCCGTCACTTCGGCACCACCACACGCAGCGACCAGCAGCAGCCATGGGAGCAACAGGGCCTTCTTCATGTGTCCTCCTGGGTGGGCGTTGCAAATGCAATCTTACTTCAGATTGCGCCCAGGAGCGACCTCGGCCCCGTCAGGACACGGGGAGCCCGAGCGCCTTGATGCGGCGGTAGAGGTTGCCGCGGTCCACCTGCAGCAGCCGCGCGGCTCCGGCGATGCTGCCGCCTTCCTGGAGCGCGGCGCGGATGAGGTCCTTCTCGAAGTCCTCCACGTGCTCGCGGTAGCTCCTGTCCCCCAGCGTGGGACGCGAGGGCGCGGCAGGGGCCAACGGCCCTTGGATGGCCTCGGGGCCGAGCGTGAGCGGGCCGTCACCACGCAGCAGGTTGAGGCGCTCGATGAGGTTGCGCAGCTCGCGCACGTTGCCGGGCCAGGCGTACGCGTGCAGGGCCACTTCCGCTCCGGGAGCCAGCACCAGCGGCACGTTGGGCCCGGCGAGCTCGGCGGCGAAGGCGCGGGCCAGTGGAAGCAAATCATCGGGACGCTCCCGCAGCGGCGGAAGCTGCAGCGGCATCACGTTGAGGCGGAAGAAGAGGTCCTGCCGGAAGCGGCCCTCCTTCACCGCGCGGGCGAGGTCCTGGTGCGTGGCCGCGAGGATGCGCGCGTCCACCGGCACCGGCACCGAGCCGCCCAGCCGCTCCACCTCCTTCGTCTCCAGCACGCGCAGCAGCTTGGCCTGGAGCTCCAGCGGCATGTCGCCCAGCTCGTCCAGGAACAGCGTGCCGCCGTGCGCCTGTTCAATCCGGCCCGCGCGCCGGGACACCGCGCCGGAGAAGGCGCCCTTCTCGTGGCCGAACAGCTCGCTCTCCAGCAGCGTGGAGGGAATGGCCGCGCAGTTGACGGCGACGAGCCGGCCCTTGCGCCCCGAGGCGAGGTGCAGCGCCCGCGCGACGCGCTCCTTGCCCGTGCCCGTCTCGCCGGTGATGAGCACCGCCGTGTCGCTCGGCCCCACACGGGTGATGAGCCGGCGCAACGTCTCCATGGCGGGGCTCTCGCCCACGAGGTGACCGGGGCGGGCGAGCGCGTCCAGCAGCCGCTCTCGCTCCTCCTGGAGCTCGCCCAGCACCATCGCGTTGCGCAGCGCCGTGAGGAGCCGCTCGGGCGAGGGCGGCTTCTCCACGAAGTCGGTGGCGCCCAGCTTCAGCGCCTGCACCGCCTCCGCGGGAGAGGCCTCGCCGGATAGCACCACCACCGGCGCGGGCAGCGGCCTGGGCAGGCGCGCGAGGAGCTCCAGCCCCGTCTCTCCGGGCATGCGGATGTCGAGCAGCATCGCCGCGGGCGGGCCCTCGGGCGCGTCGAGCAGGCGGATGGCCTCGGCGGTGGAGCGGGCCTCCACCGGGGTGAAGCCCTCGTCGCTCAGCAGCCCGCGCAGGGCCTTGAGGACGCCGGGGTCGTCGTCGACGACGAGGATGCGGGGACCTGGCTTCATGCGGTGGCCGGGGCGGAGGGAGGAGCGAGGGGCAGGTCCACGCGCGCCAGCGTACCGCCACCCGAGGCCGGTTCCAGGCGCAGCGTGCCGCCGTGCTCGTGGACGATTTTCTGGGAGATGGGCAGGCCCAGGCCGCTGCCCTCGGGCTTGGTGCTGAAGAGCCCGCGCGTGAGGGCGGGGCCTTCCAGCACGCCAGTCACACCGCTGCCTCCGTCCATCACGGTGACACGCACGGCGCCGCCGTCGAGAGCTTCCAGCGCGACGCGCACCGGAGGGGCTCCGGTGGGAGAGGCCTCGGTGGCGTTCTTCACCAGGTTGCCGAAGAGGCGGCGCAGACCGTCCGGGTCCGCGCGCAGGGAGGCGTCGGGGCCGGGGACGAGCTCCACGGGGACGGGCGAGGTGCCCGCGTAGAGGGTACAGATTTCGGCCAGGAGGGGGCGCAGGGCCACGTCCTGGAAGCGCGGGGCGGGGAGCCTCGCGAAGGTGGAGAAGCTCTGGGTCATCCGCATCAGGAGGTCCACCTCCTCCTGGAGGAGGGCCACGGCCTCTGAGATGCGGGTGGAGTCGGTGGGCATGCTCGCGTCCGTGCGGGACAGACGCGCGAGCGAGAGCTTCATTGCGGTGAGCGGGTTCTTCAGCTCGTGGGCCAGGGCGCGGGCCACGTCCTGCCAGGCGGCAATCTGCTCGGCGGACTTGAGGCGCTCGCGCTGGGCGAGCAGTTCCTGGCCCATGCGGTTGAACTGGCCCAGGAGGAACTGGAGCTCGTCGCGCGGCTGTTCGGGCGTGGCGAGGCGCACGGTGAGGTCCCCGCGTGCATAGGCCCACATGCCCTCGGTGAGGGTGGCCACGGGGCGCGTGAGGGCACGGCCGAGCAGCACGGCGGCCAGGGCGAGCACTGCGCCGGAGACGAGCACCAGCGCGGCGATGAAGGCGGGCACGCGGCGCACCAGGGCCCGCCGCGCCAATTCCGCCTGGGCGAGGTTGAGGCGAGCTTCGTTCAGCGCGTCCTGGGGCAGGCCCCGGCGCTCCAGGTCCGAGGAGACGCCGTCCAGCACGCCCTCCACGGGGGCGATGGAGACGGACAGCACCCGCTCCAGCGCGCCCTGCGCGAGCAGGCCGAGCAGCACCAGTGGCACGAGGCCCGCGAGCAGCATCACCACGAGCAGTCGCTGGCGGAAGCGGGGTGGGGGAGGGTGGAGGGCTCCCGTTGCGCTACCGGCCGCCGTCCGGAGCGGCGGGGTGGGGCTGTCGGGAGTCGGCGGGGCGCTGCGCATGGTGCGAGCGTTCATATCGCATCAGCGGCTCGGTCCTGCTGGCGACGACCCGTCGGGTCAGGTCAGGAATGCCGCGACGCGGGCGTACTAAAAGGCACCATGCCCTTTGACCCCCGTGAGGTAGAGCCGAAATGGCAGGCGCGCTGGCGCGACGCCCGCCTGCACCGGACGACGTTCGACCCGAAGAAGCCGAAGTTCTACGCACTCGACATGTTTCCGTACCCCTCCGGCGCGGGGCTGCATGTCGGACACTGCGAGGGCTACACGGCCACCGACGTGCTGACGCGGTGGAAGCGGATGCAGGGCTGGAACGTGCTTCACCCCATGGGCTGGGATGCCTTCGGCCTGCCGGCGGAGAACTACGCCATCAAGACGGGCATCCACCCGCGCGTCACCACCGAGCAGGCCGTCTCCAACTTCCGCAGACAGATTGACTCCGTGGGCTTCGCCTACGACTGGGAGCGCGAGGTCAACACCACCGACCCGCGCTACTACCGGTGGACCCAGTGGATCTTCCTGCAGTTGTTCAAGCAGGGGCTCGCGTACGAGAGCGTGATGCCCATCAACTGGTGTCCCTCGTGCAAGACGGGACTGGCCAATGAGGAGGCCGCCGGTGGCCGGTGTGAGCGCTGCGGCACCCAGGTGGAGCGCAAGGATTTGCGCCAGTGGATGCTGCGCATCACCGCGTATGCGGACCGGTTGCTGGAGGACCTGGCCAAGGTCGACTGGCCCGAGTCCACGCTGGCCATGCAGCGCAACTGGATTGGCCGCTCCGAGGGCGCCGAGGTGTCCTTCCGCGTGGCGGACGGGCAGGCGGCGGGCTCGGAGATTCGCGTGTTCACCACCCGCCCGGACACGCTGTACGGCGCGACATACCTGGTGCTGTCGCCCGAGCACGGCCTGGTCGAGTCGCTGACGACAGCGGAGCAGCGCGCCTCGGTGACGGACTATCAGGCGGCCGCGCGGCTCAAGAGTGATTTGGAGCGCACGGAATTGGCGAAGGAGAAGACGGGCGCCTTCACGGGCAGCCACGCGGTCAATCCCATCAACGGCGAGCGCATCCCCATCTGGATTGCCGACTACGTCCTGGCGACCTACGGCACCGGCGCCATCATGGCCGTGCCCGCGCACGACGCGAGAGACCACGAGTTCGCGGTGAAGTTCGGCCTGCCCATCCGTCAGGTGGTGCGTCCGGTGGACGGTGCGCAGCCCGAGCCGGACAAGGCCTTCACGGGCAACGGTGTCGCGGTGAATTCAGGAGCGCTGGACGGCTTGCCCACCGCCGACGTGAAGCAGCGGGTGGTGGCCACGTTGGAGACACGGGGTCAGGGGAAGCGCACGGTGAGCTACCGCCTGCGCGATTGGATCTTCTCGCGCCAGCGCTACTGGGGCGAGCCCATTCCCATCATCCACTGCGCGAAGTGCGGCGCCGTGCCGGTGCCCGAGGACCAGCTGCCCGTCACGCTGCCGGAGGTGGAACGCTACGAGCCGTCCGGCACCGGCGAGTCTCCGCTGGCCACGATTCCCGAGTGGCTGGAGACGGAGTGCCCGAAGTGCGGAGGCCCGGGCCGGCGCGAGACGAACACGATGCCGCAGTGGGCGGGCTCGTGCTGGTACTACCTGCGCTACCTGGACCCGACGAACGAGCAGGCGCCCTGGTCGAAGGAGGCCGAGCGCCAGTGGATGAACGTGGACCTGTACGTGGGCGGCGCGGAGCACGCGGTGCTCCACCTGCTGTACGCACGGTTCTGGCACAAGGTGCTGTTCGACCTGGGCCAGGTCTCCACGAAGGAGCCGTTCCGCAAGCTGCGCCACCAGGGCACGGTGCTGGCCTACACGTACGTGGACGCGGCGGAGCACTACCACGCGCTGGAGGAGGTGGAGCTGCGCGGCGAGACGGCGATTCTGCGCGCCACGGGCGAGACGCTGAAGGTCCAGGTCGAGAAGATGGCCAAGTCCAAGCTCAACGGCGTCAACCCCGACACCGTGGTGGCCGAGCACGGCGCGGACGTGCTGCGTCTGTACGAGCTGTTCATGGGCGAGTTCGAATTGCCCAAGCCCTGGGACCCGAGGGCCATCGAGGGCTGCGGCCGATTCCTGCGCCGTGCGTGGCGCTTGGTCGAGGAGCACGCACCGTCCCGCGTCCCCGAGGGCGACCCGCACCTGAAGCTGCGCCACAAGACGATTCAGCGCGTGACGGCGGACCTGGAGCGGCTCCAGTTCAACACGGCCATCGCGGCGCTGATGACGTACACGAACGAGCTGACCTCGAAGGGGAGCACGCGCGAGGACCTCGTCACGCTGGTCAAGCTGGTGGGCCCCTTCGCGCCGCACCTGGGGGACGAGGCGTGGGAGCGGCTCGGTGGGAAGGGCTTCCTGCTGGAGCAGGAGTGGCCTGTGTTCGACGTGGCGCTGACGGTGGATGCGCAGGTGACGTACGCCGTCCAGGTGAACGGCAAGCTGCGCGGCAGCGTGGAGGTGGAGCGCGGCACGCCGGAGGCCGAGGTGCGTGAGCGGGCGCTGGCGCTGCCCAACGTCGTCCGGCAGCTCGAGGGCGGGAAGACGGTGAGCAAGGTCATCGTCGTGCCCGACAAGGTGGTCAACATCGTCGTGCGTTAGCGCGTCTGGAGCTCGCGGAAGGTGAGGCCGTGCAGCTCCAGGCGCTGCACGGCCTCCTTGAACCGCTCGGTGCCGATGATCATCGTGGCGAAGTTGCCGAGCCGGAACAGGTCGAGTTCCGGGGGCAGGGAGGCCGCGTCCAGGATGGGCTCATCTGGCCGCGCGAGTCCGAACCGGCCACAGGTGACGCACGGTGGAGGCTCATCCGGGGGAATGCAGTCCGGGTGGAGTCTGCCGTGCGGCTCGATTTGGAGTTCCAGCAGTTCCGGCGGGTCCTTCTGCCGGAAGCGCAGCTCCGTGCGGCAGCCGAGCAGTCCCCGTACGCCTTCCGCTTGAAGAAGTTCTAGCGAGGCACGGCGTACCAGCAGCATGGAACTGCCCCACCATCCGAAGGGGCCGAACTTCCCGAAGGCACGACCGACCAGCGACCCGAAGGCTGTTCCGGGTGGCAGCGTTGCATGGGGAGGCGCGAAAGGGCGCACCAGCTCACGAAGGCGTGCGAACTCGGGGAAGGGCTCGGGTCTGGCCTTCTCGAACTCGTGGCGCTCGGACAGTTGCGATAGGTCAACGCACGGGTACTGGTGACCTGCTCCGCCCCAGGTCGCTCCGCACGTGTGGCAGCTCACGCCGGGCAGTCTCCATCTGTGCGCCGCGTCGACTTCGCCATCGTACGTCGTCGCTGTGGCCTCATCGCGGCGCAACCAGAAGAAACGGGGCATCTGTGCTCACGCAAGAAGGCTGCTTATCGCCGACGAAGCATAGTCGCCTGACCTGCTCTCAACGGCCTGAGAAAGTGGCTCGGAGTCGGTGATAGTCTGCGGACTCCGATGCCCCGCCTCCTCTCGCCCTCCCAGGGCTGGTTGTTCAGTCCGGGAGTGGACCTGACCGTCTTCGCCGGCAGCGCGCTGGTGTCCGTGGCCTTCGTGCTCACCGCGCCGTGGCTCGGCGCGGTGGGAGACACGCCGCTGTGGGCCTGGGTCCTCTTCGTCGTCTGCGTGGACGTGGCCCATGTCTGGTCCACGTTGTTCCGCACCTATCTGGACACCGACGAGCTGCGCCGCCGCCCCGGCCTCTACCTGGGCGCACCGCTCGCCGCGTATGTCGCGGGCGTGACGGCGTACCTCGTGTCCCCCCAGGCCTTCTGGACGCTGTTCGCCTACGTGGCCCTCACGCACTTCGTCCGCCAGCAGTACGGCTGGGTGGCCCTCTACGGCCGCAAGGTCCGCGCCTCCACCGCCGAGCGCCGCCTGGACGCCGCCGCCATCTACGCCGCCACCCTGGGCCCCGTCGTCTGGTGGCACGCGAACCTGCCTCGCGACTTCTGGTGGTTCGTGGAGGGCGACTTCCTCTCCGGTATGCCCCGCGGGGTGGGGACGGTGGCTCTGGCCGTCCATGCCGTCGTCCTCGCGGTCTGGGTGGGTTTCCAGGCGCTGCGCGTGACACGCGGCGAAGGCTTGCAGGCGGGCAAGGTGCTCCTGGTGGCCGCCACGTGGGTGGCGTGGTTCGGCGGCATCGTCCTCGCGAAGGATGACTTCGCCTTCACCGTGATGAACATCGTGCTCCACGGCGTCCCGTACTTCGCGCTGCTGTTTCGCTACGCACGCGGGCGGCGCGCGGAAGGCGGCTATGGCGTGGGCGGGGCCCTCCTGCGCGCGGGGCTGCCGGGCTTCATCCTGTTCCTCGGAGTGCTGGCCCTGATGGAAGAGGGGCTCTGGGATTGGCTCATCTGGCACGAGCGGGCTCCCCTCTTCGGGGTGAGCACCGTGGAGCTCCCGGAGGACCTGCTCGCCCTGGTGGTGCCGCTGCTGGCGCTGCCGCAGGCCACGCACTACGTGCTGGATGCCTTCATCTGGAAGCCGGGCCGCGAGCCCGCGCTGTTGACCCGTCTGGGCTGGGTCCCACCGGGCGGTCCCGAGGGTCCACCATCCAGCACGCTGCCCCTTTCAACCATGGCCATCCCCGGAGGGAGTGACTAAGCGTCAGGGGCCTATGTCCCGACTCCTGCTCGTCTCCAATCGCCTCCCTGTCACCGTCAAGGTGGAGAAGGACAGCGTCTCCGTGGTGCGCAGTGCGGGAGGCCTCGCCACCGGCCTGCGCCGTCCCCATGAGCGCTCCGGCGGTGTCTGGCTGGGCTGGCCCGGCGATGTCTCCCGCCTGACGGACGCCCAGCGCGCCAAGGTCGAATCCCAGCTCGAGGCCATGCGCTGCGTGCCGCTCTACCTCAGCGCCAGCGAGGTGAGCCGCTACTACGAGGGCTACTCCAACCGCGTCCTCTGGCCGCTGTGCCACTACATGGTGGACCGGATTCCCCGGCAGGACCGGGACTGGGAAATCTACCGCAAGGTCAACGAGCGCTTCGCCGACCTTGTCGTCCACCACTACCAGCCGGGCGATACCATCTGGGTGCATGACTACCAGCTCATGCTGGTGCCCGGCATGTTGCGCCAGCGGCTGCCCGACGCGCGCATCGGCTACTTCCACCACATCCCCTTCCCGTCGTCGGAAGTCTTCAGCACCCTTCCCCGGCGCCAGGCGCTGCTCAAGGGACTGCTCGGCGCGGACCTCATCGGCTTCCACACGGTGAGCTACGTGCGGCACTTCTCCGGGGCGCTGATGCGGCAGCTCGGGCTGGACACGGACATCGACCGCGTCATCTGGGACGGCCGCGAGGTGCGGGTGGGCGCCTTCCCCATGGGCATCGACGCCGCGGCCTTCGAGTCGCTCGCCAACGACGCGGGTGTGCTGGAGGAGGTGGCCACCCTGCGCCGGAAGGCGGAAGGGCAGCGCATCCTCCTGGGCATCGACCGGCTGGACTACACCAAGGGCATTCCGCGCCGGCTGCTCGCCGTGCAGCGCGTGCTGGAGCGCGAGCCCGCCTGGCGCGGGCGCCTGCGCTTCATCCAGGTGGCCGTGCCCAGCCGCACCCAGGTGGAGGCCTACGCCGCCTACCGCGAGAAGGTGGACGAGCTGGTGGGCCGCATCAACGGCCTGTACGGCGGCGTCCACAACGTGCCGGTGCACTACCTCTACCGCTCCTTCAACGAGAAGCAGCTCGTGGGGCTGTACCGCGCGGCGGACGTCATGCTCGTCACCCCGGTGCGCGACGGCATGAATCTGGTGGCCAAGGAGTTCTGTGCGTCCCGCCCGGACGAGGACGGCGTGCTGGTGCTCAGCGAGTTCGCCGGCGCCGCCGCGGAGATGGACAGCGCCCTCATCGTCAACGCGTTCGACGTGGAGGCCATGGCGGACACGATTGAAGAGGCGCTGGAGCTGGGCGAGGACGAGCGCCGAAAGCGGATGCGCGCCCTGCGTGAGGGCGTGAAGTCCCACGACGTGCACTGGTGGACGGGCAGCTTCCTCAACCGGCTCCAGTCCCTGCCCTCCATGGCGGAGCGGAAGACGGGCAGCGGCGCCGAGGCGCTGGAGTTGATGAAAGCGTCACCCCGGCTGCACCTGCTACTGGATTACGATGGGACGCTGGTGGGCTTCGCGTCCCGGCCGGAGCTCGCAGCGCCGGACGATGCCCTGCGAGCGCTGCTGGCGAAGCTGCTGGCACGGCCGAACACCTCGCTGAGCATCGTCAGCGGCCGGCCCAAGGAGACGTTGGAGGCGTGGTTCGGCGAGCTGCCCATGAGCCTGCACGCGGAGCACGGCCTCTGGTCCCGCACGCGGCCGGGCCAGCCATGGCGCATGCTGGAGGGCGTGTCCTTCGAGTGGAAGGCCAGCGCGCGGCCGGTGCTGGGCGCCTTCTGCGAGCGGGTGCCGGGCTCGTTCCTGGAGGAGAAGACGGCGTCGCTGGCGTGGCACTACCGGATGGTGGACCCGGAGTTCGGCGCCATCCAGGCCCGCGAGCTGCGCCTGCTGCTGATGGAGACGTTCGCCGGGCAGCACATGGACGTGCTGCCCGGAGACCGGGTGGTGGAGGTCCGTCCCCACGGCGTGCACAAGGGCCGCGTGGTGGGCGAGGCCACGCAGGGGCTCGCGCCGGGCACGCTGGTGGTGGCCATTGGCGATGACCGCACGGACGAGGACCTCTTCGCGGCCATCCCCCCGGGCGGGCTCACCATCAACGCGGGCCACAAGCCCACGCGCGCCGCCTTCCGCGTCAACGGGCCCGGCGAGGTCCGCAAGCTGCTCGGCGCACTGTTCTCCTGAAGCCCCGGTGACAGCGCCGCGAGGCGCCGGTGTTCCATCTGCCAGCCGGCATCGCCGGCCTTCCCCCAACAGGAGATGGAACATGGCTGTCCTTCACCGCGGACTGCGGGTCGGCATGGCGTTGCTCGCGAGCTTCATGGCCCCCGCCTGCGGACCCGAGGCTCCGGCCGGAAGCGAGCCGGAGGTGGGCGAGCTGGAGTCGGGTGAGCTGACGCTGGAGGCGGGCCAGTCGCCCCTGCCGCCGCTGAATCGCGAGGCCCTGCGGCAGGCCATCGCCAACCTTCCGAATGGCGAGGTGACGGGCGCCCTGGTCCGGGTGAGTGGCGCGGACGGGCACTGGCTCGGGAGCTCGGGCGTGGCGGACATCCGCACCGGGGCGCCGATTCCCGCGGACGCGCGCTTCCGCATCGGCAGCATGACCAAGGTGTTCACCGCCACCGTGGTGCTGCAGCTCGTCGCCGAGGGCCGCGTGGACCTGGACCGGCCCGTCCAGCACTACCTGCCGCGCCTGCTGCCCGACGGCGTCTATGCACCCATCACCGTGAGGCAGTTGCTCAACTACACCCACGGCCTGCCCGGGGTGCCGGTGCCGCAGAAGGACCCCGCGTGGTTCTTCGAGAACCGCTACCGCCGCTTCAGCCCTCGCGAGCTCGTCGCGCTGGCGCTCCCGGAGGGGCCCCGCTTCGAGCCGGGCACACAGCAGGAGTACGGCAACATCGGCTACATCGTCGCCGGGCTGCTCATCGAGAAGGTGACGGGCCGTCCCTATGGAGAAGAGGTGCACTCGCGCATCCTCCGCCCGCTGCACCTGCGGGACACCTCCGTGCCTGGCAACGACGTGACGATTCCGGGGCCGCATGCCCATGGCTACGAAATCGTCGCGGCGGAAGGGGAGGGCTGCCCGGCGGGGGCCACCGCGTACCAGGGCAGGTGCCTGGTGGACGTCACCGTGGCCAGCCAGTCCGTGCCCTGGGCGGCGGGGGAGATGATTTCCACCACCGCCGACCTGGACCGCTTCCTCGTCGCGCTCTTCAAGGGGCGGCTGCTGCCGCGCGCGCAGTTGGAGGAGATGTTCACCGTGCCGGACGTGCCCGACGTGAAGGGAGGCCGCGCCAGCTTCGCCGCGGGCCTGGGCCGCTTCGTCGTCAACGGCTTCACCCTGTGGGGGAAGAGCGGGGACAGGCACGGCTACAACAACGGGATGGGCGCCACGCGCGACTTGCGGCGGCGCCTCGTCTACTCCGTCAACACGCTTCGCATGGGGCAGGACCAGCCCCGCATCGCTGGCGGCATCATCGTCGCCGCCTTGAGCGCGCCCGAGCAGCCATAGCCGGGCTCCGGACAGACGACGGCCCGCGGGTGGAAGCAGCTTCCACCGACGGGCCGTGTCACTGCCTGGGGCTGTTCCGGTGGCCTCGCGCCCGCCGTGCCACCGCGAGCGCGAAGCCGGAAGCGGCTACTGCGCCGCGGACGCGGTGCGGCTGCCGGGGCCCTGGACGAGCACCCGGCGCCCGAAGGCGCGGTCCACGCGGCCGAGGAACTCTCGGAACTCGGCGTAGTCGTCCGCCTTCACGCGCGCGGCGGTGAGAGCCATCTCCCCATCCGCCACCAGCTTGCCGCCGTCCACGCGGTAGCTCAGCTTCACGTAGCCGAACTTCGTCTTCTCCTCCACCGCCTGCGGCAGCTCCGTCACCGTCCAGCCGGCGGGCAGCGCGTAGCGCAGCGTGAAGCTGTTGAGCCACGGGCCCTGCATCATCAGGTCGAAGCGGCGCTCGGCGAGCGACGCGTACGCCTGCTGGTACGTGCGGCCCGTGCCGAAGGGCAGGAAGCGCATGCCGTTGGGCAGCACCTCCGCGTAGCGCGGAATGTTCATCTTGAAGTCCAGCGCCACGTCGTCGTCCAGCCGCGTGGTGTCGCTCAGCTTCACTTCCTGCACCGTCAGGCCCGGGAAGCTCTGCGCCCAGGCGCGCTCGAAGGTGGACTTGCGCGTGGCCTCCGGCCGGTACGCCCGGCGGTAGTCCGGCGCGCTCTCCCCGGCCACCGTGCTCGCGCCCGTTATCTGCGCGGCGCCGTTGGTGTTCAGCGCCACGTCCAGCGTCAGCCGCGTGGCGTTGTCCTCGGCCTTCGCCTCGGGCGTGGTGAGGAACGTGCTCTTGCCATCCGGGTCCACCACCAGCACGTTGGCGACGCGGTCCGCGCTGGGCAGCTCCTTCGCGCCGTGGAACTCCGCCGTGCCGTCCAGGTACAGGTCGTACTTGGGCACGTAGGCGATGGCGTGGTTGAAGGCCGCGAGGCTCGCCGGCTCCTCGCCGATGGCGCCCAGGTTGCGCATGCGCAGCAGCACCAACCGGCTGTCCACGCCCGCGACGCGCAGCATGGAGTGGATGAGGCTCGCCTTGTCCTTGCAGTCACCGAAGCGGCGCGCCAGCACGCGGTCCACGCGGTAGGGCTTGTAGCCGTGGATGCCGAACTCCAGCGCCACGTAGCGCGTGTTCGTCACCACGAAGCTGTAGATGGCGCGCACCACCGCCAGCTCGTCCTTGCGGTCCACGCCCTGGAGCACCTGGTCCACCGTCTGCCGCAGCTCGGCGTTGGGCTGGAGCTGGTCCCTGACGAGGCCCCACCAGTAGCGGCCCACCTGGTCCCACGTCTGGTACGTGGAGACGTGGAGGTTCTGCGCGACTTCCGCCCAGCCCGGCATGCCCGGCTCCGGCACCACCTTGGAGACGTGCTTCGCGTTCCACCGGTAGAGCACGCGCCCGCCGTCCACCGACTCCTGCGCGCCCTGCACGCCGGTGAGCTTGCTCTTGTTCCAGTAGAGGGGCCGCTCCTTCGGCATGTCCACGAGGTACTGGAAGCGCACCTTCGGGTAGACGCCCTGCACGCTCTCCACGTCACCCCAGTAGTCGGAGAGGAGGTTGTCCTGCGCGGTGTCGTCCAGCCGGTACGTCAGCTCCAGCAGGTCGCCGGGGGCCAGCGAGGGGAAGGTCAGCACCTTGGCGCGGGCGTCGTAGTACATGCCCGTCCACGGCTCGTTGATGTTGCGGTCGTTCTCCCCGTAGCTCTCCACCACGGAGCCGTCCGCCTTCACCACGCGGGCCTTGAGGATGCGCACCTCCTGGCGGTCCGGCGAGTAGGTGACGGGCATCATGCGGAAGGCATCCACGCCGCGCGCGTTGAGCACCTTCACCACCATCTGCGACAGGCGGCTGGACAGGCCGCTCTTCTGGACGCGCACGTAGGTGCTGTCCACCAGGTACACGGCGTCCTCGTGGACGTAGGCCTCGGCTTCCTTCTCCAGCCCCCTGGAGTCCACCAGGTACTGCATGCCCGCGCCGGACGTCTCGCCCTTGAGGGTGCGCAGCGTCTCCTTCAGGCCCGGGTTCTGCGGGCGCAGCGCCAGGGACTTCTCGAAGGCGGCCAGCGCCGGCTCACGGCGGCCGGCGGCCAGCAGGGCGCGGCCCTCGCGCTCGTACACCTCGGGCTCGTCGGGGGAGAGGGCGCGGGCCTCGGCGAAGAGGGCCACCGCCTCCTCCACCGCGCCGTTGTTGGCCTTCAACTCCGCCAGCCGCACGCGCGCGCCGTTGTCGAAGGGGTTGAGGGTGACGAGCTGGGCGTACTCGCGCTGGGCGGCCTCCACCTGGCCGGCGTCCGCCAGCAGCGAGGCGAGCCCGCGGCGCGTATTCACGTCATCGAAGCGCAGCGCCAGCACCACGCGCATCCGGTCCATGGCCTCGCGGTTGCGGCCGAGCTGCCGGGACGCCTGCACCGCGGCGCGCACCGCGCGGGGCACGCGGGGCTGCCGGCGAAAGGCCTCCTCCACCAGCGCGCTCGCGCGGGGACGCTCGTTCAGCGCCTCCACGGCATTCGCCAGCATCAGCCGGGCGGAGGCGGAGTCCGGGTCCTTCTGGAGCACCGGCGCCACCAGCCCCTCCACGCGCTCCGGGTGGCCGCGGTCCATTTCGTGGTCGGCCAGCGCGACGCGCGCCTCCGCGGAGTCCGGGTCCGCCTTCAGCGCGGCCTCCAGGAAGCGGCGGCGCTCGTTCAGGTCGTCACGCTGCTGGCCCGCGGCCAGCATCTGCAGGCCCGCGTTGCCGGGGGCGGCCTCGGCCGCGCGCGTGGCCTCCACGGTGGAGGTGTGCTCGCGCTCGTCATAGGCGCGGAAGAAGCCCAGCACGCGGGCGTAGTCGCCGCGCAGCTCTGCGTCGTTGGGGTTCTTCTCGACGAGGGTGCGCAGCGCGGAGGTGAGGGTGGGCAGCGACTGGGGCGCGGGGGCGGCGCCGCGCTCCAGCGCGGGGGCCTTCGCGGGCAGCGACGCTCGCACGGAGGGCGTCTCCTGGCGCAGGTAGAAGCCCAGCGGGCCGGACTCCTGGCACACCTTCACGAGGACGCGGTTGAGGCCCTTGCGCAGCTTCACGGACACGCGGGACTGGTCCGGCCGGGGCAGGTTGTAGCGGTCCTCCTTCGCGGCGAGCTGCCCGTTCACCCACAGGCGGAACGCGCCGGAGGTGCCCACGCCCATGGCCACGCGCGTCTCCTGCGACGCCTCCAGCCAGGTGACGGCGTAGGCCACCGTCTCACGGTTGGGGCGCACCGCGGTGGCGAGGTCCACGTAGCCGTCCGTCGTGTTCGCGGTCAGCTTGCGCCACGTGGCTTCACGGCCCTTGGCGCCCGGCCAGGTGGCGGCCAGGTCCAGGTTGGCGGCCTCGGGGCCGAAGTCGGTGTCGCAGCCGGCCTTGCCCTCGTTCTCGAAGCCGCCGACGACGTAGTAGTCGCCGACGAAGCCCAGCCACTGCTTCACCTCGTTGGCGCGCACCAGCCGGCCGCGGGCGCGCTCCGTCTCCAGCAGCAGCATCTGCGCGGTGGCGCGGGTGTTCGGGTCCGACGTGCGCCGCGAGGCGATGAGGGAGTAGGTGCTGATGAGCGGCGTCAGGTCCTCCACGTCATCCACCAGGGCGTGCATCCGCAGCAGGGCGGCGGCGCCACGGGGGGAGGAGGCCTGCTTCAGCGCCTCGGCCGCGTACCCGCGCGCCGTCTCGTCCGCTGCCGGCCTCGCCTGCGCCCAGAGCGGGCAGGTGAGCACGAAAACCGCGGCCAGCCATGTGAAGCGGGACATCCGTTCTCCTCGTTGACGTCTACGGTAGGGGCACCCGCGAGGGAAACAGGGGCGCCGACGGCGATGAACAGGTGACCCTCTCCGGGCCTTCCCCTGCATGCGGCCCCGGGCGGCGGGCAGGCAACCGAAAACGTCGCGGAGGGTACTGTAGGGGACGAGGTAGGTGCGGGTGCGTCAGCCGCCGTGGCCCTTGGGGCCGACGGGCGACGCCAGCTGGATGGCGGAGTGGAGCTGGCTCTCGGTGAGGATGCGCTCCACGTCCATCAGCAGCACCAGGCCCTCGCCGTGCCGGCCCATGCCCACCAGGAAGTCCACCGGCATGGCGGCGCCGAAGGAGGGCGCCGGCACCACATCCCGCGAGGACAGCTCCAGCGGCGCGCCCACGCCGTCCACCGCGAGGCCCAGCCGCAGGGGCTCACCACAGCAGCGCACCTGGGCCAGCACCACGGTGGGACGCGCGCGCACGGTGCGCAGCGCCTGGCCCAGCAGGTGGGAGAGGTCCACCACCGGCACGGCCTCGCCGTCCTGGACGAGCACTCCGCGCACGTGGGGCGGCGCGCCCGTCACCGGCTCCAGGCGGGCCTCGGGCACCACGCCCGCCACGCAGGCGCTGGGCGTGGCGTAGTGCTCACCGCCCACGACGAAGTGGAGGTACGGCTCGGCTCTGCCCTCTGTGCCGGCGTTCATCATGTTGTCGCGTCTGGGGGTTGTTCCGTGACTTCCGGAGCAGGCGGGCGCAGGCGTATCGCTTTGACGGGTAGCTGACAAGTGGGCGCCGATGCCGTGGCGGCCGGGGACGGAGGTAGGTGTGTCTACGCCACGCGCTCAGCGCAAGGTGATTCCGAAGTGCCGTGCGAGCGCGTCCTGCCAGGCGTCCTCGTCCGCGAGCGGCTGCTCGTGGCGCCCGTCCCGCGTGGTGGTGACGAGCGCGCCCTCCTTGAGGGTGATGCGGCCCTCGGGCGTGGCCCGGGTGCACAGGCGCCGCTGCGTGAAGGGAGACTCCGGCGACGTCTGGTGGTGGAGGCACATGCCGGCGAAGTCCGCGAGCGCGTGCGGGGTGAGCGAGAAGACGTACTGCGCCTCCCAGCCCGACGCCGCCTCGCTCCAGTAGACGAGCCGACCTTCCTCCTCGACGAGCCGGTAGCGGTGACCGGCCCGGACCTGGACGCCCCGCTCGTCGAGCCGCAGCGGCTCCACGAAGCACTCCCCGAAGCCGACGTCGGCCAGCCAGCGGCCGGAGGCGTCCTCCACCAGCAGTGCCAGGTGGTCCAACTCCGGGCCGTACTCGCTGCCATCGGGCCGTGTGGCCACGCGCGCCGAGAGCAGCGTGACGTCGTAGCCGAGCGTCCGAAGCAGGCGCGCGAAGAGCCCGTTGAGCTCGTAGCAGAACCCACCCCGCCGCTGGAGGACGACCTTCTCGAAGACGGCCTCCTCGTCGAGCCGGATGGGCCGCTTCAGGTGGATGTCGAGGTTCTCGAAGGGGACGGCCTGGAGGTGGGCCCGGTGCAGCCGCGCGAGGGGTGTGCTCGCGTCCACTCCCAGGCGCTCCAGGTAGCGTGCGGCGTCGAACATGCGTGCTGTGTAGCGCGGGCCCGCCCCCCGGGGCGACTCCTTCCCGGAGGGCTGGCCGTCTGCTCTCCCTACCGCGTCCGGGTGGGGGCGGGCACCGTGGGGGGCGCGCGCAGGAAGGCCTTCACGCCCTCGCGGTGGAGGCGGTCCGCCTCGGCGCACAGGCGGATGGACTCCTCGGCGCGGGCCAGCGCGCGCGGCGCGTTCTCCAGGCGGGAGACGCGTGGCTCGAGGAACGCCTGCACCTCCGCGTGGCGCTCCGTGTCGCAGAGGTTGCCCACCAGGCTGACGAGCCAGCCCAGCTCGTCCGAGCGCAGCCGCTCCGCGAGCGCGTCGAAGTTCTCCCGGTAGAAGGCCCAGGCCACCTCGCGCGTGTCGGCCGTCATGAAGGCGCCGGTGAGCAGGACCTTCGTGTCCCGCAGGTCCATCTCGTTGCTCGTCACGAGCTTCAGCGCCTCCTTCACGAGCGCCGGCTCACGGAAGCTGGCAATCGTGGTGAGCAACTGGCTGCGCTCGTTGCGGTCCTCCGTCTTGCGAGCCTGGGCGAGCAGGGTGTCGAACATCGCCCGGTCTCCATGGTGTGCCGCCGCCGCGAGCACCAGGGGCACCGCCTCCGGGTCGAGGGACTTCCTGTCTGCCAGCCACCCCTTCGCGAGCCGCGTCGCCTCCCGGTTCAGCACGGGCTCCTCTCCCTCCAGCGTCGCCAGCTCCAGCAGCCGCGCGCGCTCCTGCTTCACGTCGTCGCTGTCGCCCGGCTTCGGCTCCCAGCCCAGCTTGCGGGCGCGGGGCGCATAGACTTCACCCACCCAGGCGCGGAAGCGGGTGCGGTCCTCCACGGACAGCCCGTCCTCGTTGACGAGCTGGAGGAGCCGGGCGCCGCGCTGGACGATGAGGCGGTCCTCGTCGCGCGCGGTGGCGGGGACGAGCCGCAGCGCCTCGCCGAGCGGCAAATCCCCCCGGCGCACCGAGCCCTCCACGTCCGCCAGCAGCGCCAGCCGCTCCTCCACGGTGAGGCTCTTCGGCGGCGCGGCCAGCACCTGGGCGAGCTGCTCGCGCGTGTAGCTGGCGCGGTAGTAGCCCGTGCCGCCCGCGTTGAGCAGCACCCACTTCGGGCAGTCGCGCATGGGCAGCGACAGCTCGCCGGTGGCCTCGCTGAGCATGGTGCAGACGCGGTGCGAGCCGCCGCCCGTCCCCGCGCGCACGCACACGGGCACGGACCACGTCTGCTTCGTGCTGCCGGTGGAGCCGGCCGGCAGGAAGCGCTCCTGCGACAGCTTCAGCCGCGTGGGCGTGCCCGGCTTGCACTGCAGCTCGGCGGAGATGCGCGGGGCGCCGGGCTGGTCGATGAAGCTCCGGAACGAGCGGGCGAGGTCGGGGCTCGCGGCCTCGGACAGCGTGGTGGCGAAGTCCTCGGACGTGGCCACGCCCCAGGCGTGCTTGCGGATGTGGACGCGCAGGAGGTTTCGCATCTGCTCCGGGCCGAGCCAGGCCTCGAACATGGCGATGACGGCCGAGCCCTTGGCGTAGGTGGTGCCGTTGTCGAACGAGCCGAGCACGTCGTCATGCGTCTCCGCCGGCTTGCGCACGGGGAGCGCGGCCGAGAGCGCGTCCGCGTCGAGCGCGGAGGACAGCGCGTGCATGCTCGCCTCGCGCGAGAAGCCCCAGCCCGGGTCGAACCCGTCCATCTGCTTCCTGTCCAACCACGAGGTGAGCGACTCGTTGAGCCAGATGTCGTCCCACCACTTGCAGGTGACGATGTCGCCGAACCAGTAGTGGCCCAGCTCGTGTCCCGCGATGGTGACGTACCACTTGCGGCGCGCGAGCGTCTCCTCGCCGGGGCGGATGAGCGTGAGGGGCTGACCGAGCGCGACGATGCCCGGGTGCTCCATGGTGCCCCAGTAGCGGGGCACCACCGCCACGTCGAGCTTCTCGTACGGGTACGCCTGGTCGAAGAAGTCCTCCAGGCTCTTCACGATGCGCGGGGTGGCGCTGGCCGCGTACGCCGTCTCCGGGCCCCGGCCCTTCGGGACGATGAAGCGCAGCGGCGCGGCGTTGCGGCCCACGGTGCCCGCGTCCACCACGTCGAACGGCCCCACCATGAAGGCCACGAGGTAGCTGGGCATGGGGCGGCTCTCCGCGAAGGTGACGCGCTCGAGGCCCTCTGGCAGCGGCTCGCGGGAGACGACGGGGTGGTTGGCGAGCGCCACGTGCCCGGTCTTCACGGTGAAGCGCAGGCGCCAGGGCACCTTGAAGCCCGGCTCGTCGAAGCAGGGGAAGGCGCGGCGCGCGTCCACGGGCTCGAAGAAGGTGTAGAGGTAGGGCTCGCCGCGCTCCTCCACGCCGTAGATGCCACGGCTGCGCTCGCGGTCGATGTGGCCGGTGAAGGCCAGGTGGATGACGGCCTTGCCCGCGGGGAGGGGCTCGGGCAGCAGCAGCCCGAGGCGCCCGTCGCTGGCGGTGACGGCGCGGGCCTCCAGGGTGCGCGCGCCCGTCTCCACGCGGGCCTGCGTTATCTCCAGGTCCTGGCCGTGCAGCCACACCTGACGCACGGGCTCGCGGACCTCCACGTCGATGGCGACGGCGCCGGAGAAGGTCGGCTCGGCGGGGAGGAGCTTCAAGTCCAGCGCGTAGTGGACGGGGCGGACGGTGTCGGGCAGCCGCAGCGCGGGTGGCTGTGGCTCGGGATACGTGGGCGCCTCCGCCACGGGAGCGGGAGCGGGAGTCGCCGGCTCGGGCGCGTGGGCGCAGCGGAGGGCGACGAATGCGAGGAGGACGAGGAGGGGCCAGCGCATGCCGCGAAACTAGCGCGCCTCCCCGGTGGATGGGGGAACGGGAAGCGGGAGGCAGGCTGCGTCATCCTGCCTCCCTGCAACCTCCTGGAGCGGGCGCGCGGGCGCCGGTGCTCCAGCCCGGCCTCAGAACCGGATGAGGAAGGCGTCGTAGCTGCCCGCGTTGGTGTTGCCGCCGAGGCCGCCGTACGTGAAGCCCGTCACGTACGTGTTGCCGCTGGCGTCCACGGCCACGCCGCGGCCCTGGTCGGGAAGGGTGGTGCCCACCACTCGCGAGCCGAGCTTCGTGCCCAGTGCGTCGTAGCGCGCGAGGAACGCATCGCCGAGCCCGGCGGAGGGGTTTCCGTCGAACACGCCGCTGGTGTAGCCCGTCACCTGCACGGTGCCATCCGCGGCCACGGCCACGGCCTGGGCGTAGTCCGGCTGGGTGCCGCCCAGCAGGCGGCTCCACTGGCGGTTGCCCAGGGCGTCATAGCGCGCGAGCAGCGCGTCGTAGGTGCCGGCCTGGGGATTGCCGTCCAGCGTGCCGAAGGTGTAGCCCGCCAGGTACACGCCGCCATCCGGGCTCACCGCCACGCTGGTGGCGTAGTCCTGGTCGGACGCGCCCACCTGCCGCACCCACTGCTGGGCGCCAAGGATGTCCAGCCGCATCAGGAAGATGTCGGTGCCCACCGGGGTGGTGGTGCCGTCGAGGCTGCCGAAGGTGTAGCCCGTCACGTAGACCTCGTGCGTGGGCGTCACCGCGATGCCCTGCGCCACGTCGCTCTGGCTGGAGCCGAGCTGCTGCAGCCAGTAGGGGTTGCCGGCCGTGTCGTACAGGGCCACCACCACGTCGTAGTTGTTGGGGTTGCCGCCGTTCGCGTAGCTGCCCCCGGTGTAGCCCGCGATGTACAGCGTGTCGTCCGCGCCCACGGCCACGCCCGTGGCGAAGTCATCCATGACGGTGCCGCGCTGGCTCAGCCACAGGCGGTTGCCCTGTGCGTCGTACTTCGTGACGAAGAAGTCGAGGCCGCCCGCATTCACGTAGAAGTCGAAGCCGCCGAAGGTGTGGCCGACCACGTACACGTTGCCGTCCGCGTCGGTGGCCACCGCCGTGGCGCGGTCACCCTCGCTGGTGCCGAGCTGATGCACCCACTGCAGCGCGCCGGCGGTGTCGTACTTCGAGATGAAGATGTCCTGGCCGCCCGCGCGCGGCTCCGGCCCGAGCTGGCTCGTGGTGGTGCCCACCACGTACACGCTGCTGCCCGAGACGGCCACCGCCTGGGCCTGCTCGTCCAGGTTCGACCCGAGCTGCCGCACCCAGGCGGGTGAGGGAATCTGCGCCGAGGCGGGAAGCGGTGCGCCCAGGGCTGCCACGACGCCCGCCAGACCGAACATGCTCCACAGGGACTGCTTCATCACGCAACTCCATTCACGGAAGAGGAAGAGCAGCGCCGTGGATGTCGCGCGCGCGACGCACAACGGCCCACGCAGGGACGGCGTGTCCCACGGCAGTTGTTGCAAAAGCACACCGGTGGCGCGGACGGTAGTGGGTAAAACGAGACTTCACCGGACAGTCAAAAAAGACTGAAGGCGCGCCACCGTCAGCACTTCCACCTGCACGGCGCCGGCCTTGCGCAGCGCGGCGCGACGAATGCGCGGAGGACGGCGAGGGGCCAGCGCATGCCGCGAGGCTACGCCTCCTCGTTACCCGGTGGGGACCCGCGTCGTGAGGCCGCGTTCAGGATGGCTTCGGGCAGCGAGTCGAGCGGCAGTGACTGCTCGGCTGCTCCCCTCAGCATCGCGGCGCGAGGCATGCCGTACACCACGCTGGTGGCGGCATCCTGGGCGAACGTGGCGGCTCCGGCCCGGCGCATGGCTGACAGCCCGTCCGCTCCGTCGTCGCCCATGCCGGTGAGCAGCACGCCCACCGCGTCCGGCCCGGCCGCCTCCGCCACCGAGTGGAACAGGACGTCCACGCTGGGACGGTGGTGCCGGACGGGAGGCGCCTCCGACAACTCCACCGCGTAGCCACCGGCCCCCGCGACGAGCCGCAGGTGCTGGTCTCCGGGCGCCAGCAGCGCGAGGCCGGGGCGCACCCGGTCTCCCGTCGCCGCGCTGCGGACCTCGATGCGGCACACCTCGCCCAGGCCCCGCGCGAAGGCGGAGGCAAAGGGCTCCGACATGTGCTGCACCACGAGCAGCGCGGGTGCATGCGCGGGCAGCGCGCCCAGGAGTCTGCGCAGGGCGGCGGGGCCTCCCGTCGACGCCCCCACCGCCACCACCTGCCGCGCCCAGACGCGGTCCGCCATGGGAGTCGAGGGCGGGCTCGGCTTGGAGCCCCGGGGCAGTGGTGGGACGCGGGGCGGCCGTCGCTCCGAGTCCAGCAGCAGGGCGGCGAGCGGGCCGGCCTCCTGCGCCAGGTGCGCCTTGAGGCCCACCCGTGGCCAGTGGAGGACGTCCCTGGCGCCGGCGCACAGCGCCTCCCGCACCTGGGGGGCGCCTGGCGAGGCGTCTCTCGCGCAGACCACCACCGGCACCGACGCCGCCACCAATTCCCGCAGCAGGGCCAGCGCGTCGTGGCCCGGGGGCTCCAGGCCGATGAGGGCGATGTCGGGCCACGCGCGCCGGAGCTTCTGCCGCGCCGCCAGCACGTTCGCCGCGACGACCACCTCGCAGCGGCCGGTGTCGCGCAGCAGCGCCGCGACGTCCTGGCGCACGACGGCCGAGGCGTCCACCACCAGCACCCGCCGCAGCGGCTCTCCGGCCGGCGTCATGGGGCGGGCGCCTCGGGGGCCCGGGTGTAGATGGAGGAATGGACGCCGCGCAGGCCGCGCAGCCCGTGCAGGCCCTCGGCGTGGCCGAGCAGGAGCAGGCCCTCCGGCGCGAGGTTCCGCACCAGCCCCCGCATCGCCCGAGCGCTGGACGCGGCGTCGAAGTAGATGAGCACGTTGCGGCACAGCACCAGGTCGAAGGTGCCGGGGGCGGTGTCCTCCGCGCGCAGCAGGTTGAGGGTCTGGAAGCGCACCACCGAGCGCAGCTGGGGGCCCGCGCGAATCCACCCCTCGGCGGGGCCGGTGCCGCGCAGCATGAAGCGGTGGAGGTACGCGGTGGGAATCTCCGACGCCTTCTCCAGCGGCCACATCGCCGCCTCGGCCCGGGAGAGCGCGTCGCCGGACAGGTCCGTGCCCAGCACCTCCACGCTCCAGCCCTCCTCGGCGGGAAGGTTCGCCAGCAGCACCATGGCCAGCGTGTACGGCTCCTGGCCGGTGGAGCACGCCGCGCTCCAGGCGCGCACATGGCGGCTGCGGCGGCGCGAGTCCTGCCGCCAGCGGGGGAACAGCTCGCGCTCCAGCCAGGTGAACTGTGCGGGCTCGCGGAAGAAGCACGTCTCGTGGACGAGCAGCGCCTCCACCATCTTCTTCCGCTCGGCGGTGTCCATCGTCACGCGGGCCGCGTAGTCCATGAAGGACTCCAGCCCGAGCGCGCGCAGCCGCGCGGACAGCCGCCACCGGACGAACTCCGCCTTGCCCTCGCCCAGACGCACCCCGGCCTCGGCGTAGAAGCACTCCCGCAGGCGCGAGAGCGCCGCCGGCTCCGGCAGTGGCGGCTGCGCCAGGCTCGCGAGCCCCGCGGCCTTCATGCCGGCGCGTCTCCAGCGCCGGGCCTGGAGCCCGGTGTCGCGAGCTCACGGGCCGCCAGCTCTCCCGCGGCGAGCAGCTCGTGATGCGCCAGCACGCGGTCCACGTCCAGCAGCAGGAGGATGCCGTCACCGAGGCGGCTCATGCCGAGCAGGAACTCGGTGCGGATGGCGGTGCCGAAGGGCGGCGGCGGCAGCACGTCCTCGGGGGCCAGTTCCACCACCGAGTCCACCGCGTCCACCATCATCCCTAGCACCGTGGGCTCGCCGTCGACGTCCACCTCCACCAGCACGAAGCACGTCCACGGGGTGGGCTCCTGCGCCGGGCGGCCGAAGCGCACCGCCAGGTCCACCACCGGCACCACGCGCCCGCGCGCGTGGATGACGCCGCGGATGGACGGCGGCACTCCGGGCACCGGCGTGAGGGGGCCGTACCGGAGGACTTCCCGCGCACGCGACAGCGGCAGCGCGTAACGCTCACCACACAGGTGCTGCGTGAGGTACTGCCGGGTGCCTGCGCCCTCCGCGCTCATCGCATTCCCACCGCGAAGGGTTGGAAGTGGGAGTCGAGCCCGGCGGCCGGCGGAGGCGGCTCCCGGGGCGTGGACGCGACGGGCGGCTCACGGAGCTCCGGGAGCTGGAAGAGGCCCAGGAGCCGCTGGAGGCTCCTGGCCTGTCCGGCGAGCTGCTTGGAGGTGGCGGCCAGCTCCTCGGCGGCCGAGGCGTTCTGCTGCGTCACCACGCTCATCTGCCCCATGGCGCGGCTCACGTGGCCCACGCTGGTGGCCTGCTCGCTGGCGGTGGTGGCCACCTCCTGCACCAGGTCCGCCGTCTTGCGGATGGAGGGCACCAGCATGCCGAGCCGCTCGCCCGCGCGCTCCGAGGTGGCGACGCTGCTGTTGACCAGGGTGGCGATTTCACGCGCCGCGCCCTGGCTGCGTTCGGCCAGCCGGCGCACCTCGGTGGAGACCACCGCGAAGCCGCGGCCGTGCTCGCCCGCGCGGCCCGCTTCGATGGCGGCGTTCAGCGAGAGGATGTTCGTCTGGTAGGCGAGCTCCTGGATGAGCAGCACCTTGTCGGCGATGGCGCGCATCGCCTGCACCGTCTGCGTCACCGCGGCGCCGCCCAGCTCGGTGTCCTTCGCGCCCTGCTGGGCCATCTGCTCCGTCGTCCGGGCGTGGGCGGCCGTCTGGTTGATGGCCACCGTCATCTGCGTGAGGCTGGCCGTCGTCTCCTCCACGGCGGAGGCCTGCTCGCTGGTGCCCTGCGACAGCGAGGTGGACGTGGCCGCCACGTGGCCGGACGCGGAGGAGAGGCCGTCCGCCTCGGAGCGGACCTGGCCCATGACCTCGCGGATGCGCTCCGCCATGCCGTCCAGCGCCTGGAGCAGCCGGGTCAGCTCGTCACGCCCGTCCACCCGCACGCGCTCGCGCAGGTCGCCCGAGGCGATGCGCTCGGCCAACGCCACGGCCCGCTGCAGGGGGAGGGTGAGCGAGCGGGTGAGGAGCCACGATGCGGCGCCGGCCAGCACGAGGGCGACGGCGACGAAGGCCCACAGTTCCGAGCGCAGCGTGTGCAGGGTGCCTTCCAGCTGGCCCTCCACCATCGCCTCGTAGCGCTCGTGCTGGGCGTCCGCGGTGGTCTCCAGCAGCCGGATGGCGTCCTTGTGCTGCTCCAGCGTGGTGTTGGCCTCCTGGGGCGTGTGCAGCGTCCCGCTCTGGATTCCCGCGACCACGGCGCGGAAGTCGTCCGCGTACTCCTGGAGTGCCTGCTCCATGTGCATCACGTCCTCGTGGTCCTTCCCGGTGGTGCTCTCGCGCAACTCCTGGACGGCCTCGGCCAGGTCCGTCCGCGCCTGCGTCCACTGCTGGAAGGAGTCCGCCTGGCGCGCGGCGTTGCCGATGTTGAGGAAGTAGTCCTTCTCGTAGCGGCGCAGGCCCTGGGTCAGCGTGACGACCGCCTGGGACTTCGCCGTGAGGCGGTTGTCGCCGGCAACGAGCCGGTGCGACATCTCCTCCACCTGGGTCAGGCCCATGTGGTTGGCGAGCGCCACGGCGAGCACCAGCGCCATCATCACGCCGAAGCCCGCGGCCAGCCGGGGTCCGATTCGAATGTTCCTGAGCATCATGGGGTGGGGGTTCCTACGGGCCTCGGGGGCGGGGCCATGGGGACAGCGGAGGGGGAGCGGAGCAGCGAGGGAAGGTCCAGCAGCAGCGCCAGCCGCCCGTCGGGGAGGACGGACGCGCCCGACAGGCCGGGCTGCCGTCGCAGCAGCGGGCCCAGCGGCTTGACGACGACGTGGTGCTCGCCGAGCAGCGCATCCACCACCAGCGCGGCGCGGCCCGCCTCGGTGCGCACCACCACCACCTCTTCGCGGCGGGAGGCGGCGCCTCCGAGCCGGAAGGCGTCGCGCAGGCGTACGTAGGGCATGGGCTGCCGGCCCAGGTGGAGCACGCCCTCCGTCGTGCCGGGCCGCGCGGCGCCGTCCGGCAGCGGCGCGCACTGCTCCACGGCGTCCAGGGGCAGCACGTAGGCGTGGGCGCCGGCCACCACCGCGAAGCCCGGGATGATGGCCAGGTGGAGCGGCAGCCGGAGCGTGAAGGTGGTGCCGCGTCCCAGCTCACTGCCCACGTCCAGCCCGCCGCGCAGCGACTCCACCTCCTGGCGGACCGCATCCAGGCCGACGCCGCGGCCGGAGAGCGCCGTGACGGACTCGGCGGTGGAGAAGCCCGGGGCGAAGATGAGCGCGTCGAGCGCCGCGTCCTCCGGGCGCGCGTCGGCGGCCACGAGGCCGCGCTGCCGGGCCCGCGCGAGGATGCGCTCGCGGTCCAACCCCGCGCCGTCGTCGGAGAGCGTCACCACCAGGCAGCCCAGGCGATGCCCGGCGCGCAGCGTGAGCGCCCCCTCCTCGGGCTTGCCCCGCGCGAGGCGCGTCTCGGGTGACTCGATGCCATGGTCCACGGCGTTGCGGATGAGGTGGAGCAGCGCGGAGCGCAGGGGGCCCGCGACGCGCGTGTCCATGTCCACGCCCCCGGCCTCCACGACGAGCCGCACGCGCTTGCCGCAGGCGGCGGCGGCGTCCCGCAACGTGCGCTGCTGGGCGTGGAGGATGGGCTCCACGGGCACCAGCCGCGCCTGGAGCACCGCTGCCTCCAGGCTCCGCAGCCGCTGCCGCATGTCCTCCAGTTCCGTGAGGAGCGCCTCGCGCGCCGCGCCGGTGCGCACCAGCTCCACCACGCGCCCGTGGTCCAGCGTCAGCTCCCCCGTCACGTCGAGCAGCCGGTCCAGCCGCTCCTCCTCCACCCGGACGGCGGTGCCCGGTGTCTCCTCGAAGGCACCCGGGGTCTGCGCGGCTGGGGTGGCGACCGGAGAGGCTGCGTCCGTGCGCCTGCGCAGCTGCTCCACTTCCGCGAGCACCGCCTCGGCCTTCGCCGAGGCCTCGGGCTCCCCGAGGCGGGTGCTTCGGGCCTGGTGGCGCAGCGCATCCACCAGCTCGAGGAAGCGGGTGACGAGCGCGGCGTCCGCCACGAGGTGTCCGTCCCGCAGGGCCTCCAGGTGCTCCTCCAGCGAGTGGATGATTGCGGGGAAGCGCTCCAGGCCGAGCGAGGCCGAGCTGCCCTTGAGCGTGTGCGCCGCGCGCAGCATGCCGGCGAGGGCGTTGGCTTCGCCGGGGGACGACTCCAGCGTCAGGAAGCCCTGCTCCAGGGTGTGGAGCAGTCCTTCCGCCTCCTCGACGAAGATGTGTACGACGGCCTGCAGGTCCACGTGCGTGTCCTGTCACCACCGGGCCGGGTGGAGCGTGGAACGTGTGTGCTCCAAATACACGTCAATCCGGGCATGTCTCAAGTTGGGTACCAAACGCCCCGGACTGCATGTCTGCTTGGAGGGTTGGCCGGGTCGATCAGGACAGGGTGCCTGAAGCTCGGACCCGGGCCCGCGGAGTTCGGCCACTCCACTCCCAGTTGCGGCGTGTCCTCAGGCGAGGCTGAAGGCCCGCGCCACGGTCAGCACCTCGACCCGGACCGCGCCAGCTTCCCGCAGTGCCATGGCGGCGGCACGCGCGGTGGCGCCCGTGGTGAAGACGTCGTCCACCAGCAGCACCTCACGGCCCTTCGCGGCGGCGGACGCAGTGAAAGCGTCCGCCACGGCTCGGCGGGGAGAAGCTTCAAGTCCAACGCGGAGTGGGCGGGGCGGACGGTGTCGGGGATCCGCGGCGCGGGCGGCTGGGGCTCGGGATACGTGGGCGCCGCGGCCACGGGAGCGGGAGTCGCCGGCTCGGGCGCGTGGGCGCGGCGGAGGGCGACGAATGCGAGGAGGACGGGGAGGGGCCAGCGCATGCCGCGAGGCTCCTCCTCGTCACCCGGTGAGGACCCGCGTCGCGAGGCCGCGTTCAGGATGGATTCGGGCAGGGAGTCGCGTGGCAGAGACTGCTCGGTTGCTCCGCGCAGCACTGCGTCGCGCGGCATGCCGTACACCACGCGGGTGGCAGCATCCTGGGCGAACGTGGCGGCCCCGGCGCGGCGTATGTCCGCCAGCCCGTCCGCTCCGTCGTCGCCCATGCCCGTGAGCAACACGCCCACCGCGTCCGGCCCGGCCACCTGAGTAGGGCACCCAGGCAACCACCTCTCACTTCTGCACGTGCAGAAGTAGGCTGAGCCCGAGTTTGCACGCAAACTGGCGTAATCACACGTTGCCAGCATTGGCCCGGTGTCTGCTCTCCCGTGGTGCGTCGTAATCGCGCGGCGCAACAGAGAAAGCACCATGGAAGAACTCAACAAAACAACAACACGCCCTCGCATGATCTGACGCTGGATCATGTGCACGGCTGTCCTACCGGAAGCCTATGGGAACTGGATGTTGCCGAGGATGACCGGGCGCTTGCCGCCCGTGGCCCAGACGGTCAGCGTGTACGGCCCCGGGCTGGTGGTGTCCTCGGCTTCGGTCTCCACCACCACCTGGCCCTTTTCGCCTGACTGAAGCGGCGCAGACTGCCACACCCTCAGCACCCGGAGCGCGATTCCATCCCTCGCCTCCAAGGCCGCGCCCTCCGCCTGCCACGCCTCGGGTCCGCCAATGCCCTCCAACTTCACCGAGAGCGCGAAGCTCCTCGCGGCGCGGTAGGTGACCACCCCCGTGGCGCGCAGCGCGCTGCGCCGGTGAAGCACGAAGTCACGCGCCAGCGCGCGTACCTGGACACCTCTTGTCCCGTCCATGTGCCCGGTGACGAGCAGGCCGGTGAGGCCTTCCGGTTGCGCCTGTGCTGCCTGCAACCGTGCAACTTGCTCTTCCAGACGCCGCATCTTCGCGTCTTTCTCCTCCAGCTCCGCCTGGAGGTTGGCGGCAGAACGCGGGTGGCGAAATACTTCCACCTGCCGCTCGGCCAGCGTGGCGTGCACCACCAGGAGGAAGTCCGCGCTCATGGGGACCGCCCCGTCCTCGAAGTGAACGGTGAGCTTCAGTTCCTCCGCCTCGAGGTTGGAGGTGGGCAGCAGCGTGAGCGTGTCCTTGTCCAGCCGCACCCGCCCGAAGCGCTCATGCTCCTGTAGCTCCACGCGCGCCACGGCCGTGTCGAAGACCAGGATCGTCCCCACGCCAGGGCTGATGCGCACCTTCGGAGGCGGACCCGCGCGCTGCGGCTCCAGGGTGATGCGGCGCGTGCCTGGCGCCCACGGGTCACCTTCGGGCTGAGCGGTGGCATTGGTCACGACAAACAGGGCACACGTCAGCAGGACCGCGCCAAAGCGACTCAGCACGAGGGCATACCTCCACGGCATCACTCGAAGTGGTCCACCGCACTCAAGGCCACGGTGGAAATGATGCGCGCGGAGTCCACGGCGGTACTGCCCGGCTCGCGCCGCACACCCCGGACGCGCTCTTCAAAGTCACGCAGTTCCAGGCAGACGGGGAAGACGTCTCCCCTCTTCGTCCGGCCCTCGGTGAAGCGGCCGTAGACGCGCTCGCCCACGATGAGCCGCCCGCTCACCGTTCCATTCTCCAGGTGCCCCAGCTCGCCTACTTCAACGCGGACCCAGCCATCGCGCACGGTGACCACGTCCACTCCCTTGTCGGGGCTGCGCCCGGGCATGACTCCGTAACCCTCATCGCCCACGTCGATACCCAGCTTCTTCATGGCATCCACGGCCCCCACGGGGCACGGCTCGACGGGAGGTTTCTCACGAAACTGTGGCCCCCCGGGGCAGGCCAGGGCGGTGCAGGCGGCCGCGGCGGCGGCAACGCGCGCCAGGGAGCCGGAGAGGCGGGCCGGGCGGGGCTGCGCGGGAGTGGCGGGAGGAGGAGTAGCAGGCTGCTTCACGGGTGACTCATCTTTCTGCACGTGCGCCGCCGGCGGGGCGACGACCGCGGGAGTGGAGGCCGCCGACAAGGGTGCGGCTGCGGCCCGCTCAGCTTCTGGCCGCGCGGCGGACGGCGCCATTTCCCTACCGGAAGACAGGGATGGAGGCGCGTGTGCCCTCATCATCAGCGCCGCCCCCACGACGAGGCTGGCCACAAGGCCCATGAGGACAGCCCACTTGAAGCCGCTTCGCGCCCGCACGGGCGGCTCGGCGAAAGGAGTGGGCGGTGCCGCCGCGCCAGCCGCGGCGGGGACGGCCCCATCGGGCACGATTCGGTCAGGCAGCCGGCCCCGGCGTGGCACGCCTCCTCCTGCCTCACCCTCCAGCATCCATGCTTCCTCGCCGTCCTCCGGCACCTCGGGTGGTGCGGCGGGAGCGGAGGCCTTGCTCTCACAGAGCGGCACGTCCCAGGCGTCGTCCGCTCCGGCCAACTCCACCTCCAACGCCTCGGCCAGAGCGCCCGCGCTGGAGAAGCGTGCTTCCGGCTGTTTCTCCAGCAGCCGCATGCAGAGCGCGCCCAGCGTTGGGGGCACGCGTGGGTTCGCCTCGTGCGGAGCCGTGGGCGTCCTTGAGATGACGGCTTCCACCTCCGTCGCGGACGAGGGCGCGGCGAAGGGGTGCCTGTCCGTGAGCACCCAGTAGAGGAGGACACCCAGGGCATACAGATCGTCCGCCGCCGTGGAGACGTAGTGCGCGTCGGCGCCTTCCCCATGTGCCCGCCGGAAGGCCAGCGCCTCCGGGCTGCGGTATTGCGGCGTGCCGGGAGGCAGCACCTCCCGCGTCAGGCGCGGCGCCCCCGGGTACGAGCCCACGCCGAAGTCCACCAGCACCGCCTGTCCGGTGGCGTCGCGCACCACCACATTGCTCTCCTTCACGTCCCGGTGCAGCACGCCGCTGTCGTGGGCCGCCGCGAGTCCACGCGCCAGGTCCAGCACGAGACGCCCCGCGCGGCGTGCGCTGGGGTTCTCCTCCGCCACCCAGTCGTTCAGCGTCCGCCCTTCCACCAACTCCATGGCGATGTAGAACCACCGAGGCGCCCTGTCGGGCCAGAGCCCGCAGGCATGGAAGCGGACCACGTTGGGGTGGCCCAGCCGCGTGAGGATGGTCACCTCGCGTTGCGCCCACCCACCCAGCGCGGAGAGCGACTGCAACTTGAGCGCGAAGGCGTGGCCCCCGCGCCGCGCGCGGAAGACGGCGCCGCAGCCGCCCCGGCCCAGCAGCCCCTCCACCGAGAAGCCACCCACATCCGTGCCAGGCTCCACGTCCGCGAAGAGGGGGTCTCTCATGGGCCCGCTTCCCGGCGGCCGGCGCCGCCCTTGCCTTCCTCATGAATACCGGCGCCGCCAAGGCGCATCAGGACTTCCTCCAGGAGTGGGTGGGCGGTAGCAAGCCCAGGAGCGCGGCTGCGCACGACCCCAGGCAGCCACACCACGGGGCGGCAGTGGGCGGCGCTATCAAGCGGGAAGTCTATCACGCGCTATACCTCCCTGATATAGCTCGCGCCCCGGGAAAAGAATGCCCGGCGGATGAAGTCACGCGGGTGGCAGTGCGCTACCTTTACTCGCACGCATGGACGAACAACTGGGAATGACGGTGGGCAAGGCGATGCGCGAAGCGAGGGCGCGTCTGGGACTGACACAGGCGGAGGTCGCCGCCATGGTGGACATGCACCCCATGGTCTACAGCCGGGTGGAGCGCGGGAAGATGGTGCCCAGCACGGGCATGCTGCGCCGCCTGAGCATGGCCCTGCGCACCCCCACGGACGAACTGCTGGGACTGGCCCGGCCCGACAAGGAGGCCCGGCGCGACGCGCAGAAGGAGCCGCCGCTGCTGCGCCGGCTGGTGACCCTGGCGCGCGAGCTGGACGAGGAGAAGCTGGATGCGCTCGTCGTCATGGCCCGCGCGCTGTCACGCTAGCCGTCGCCCCAAGGGTTTCTGGAGCGCCGCGCGCGTGGCGGCCCGCTATGTCCGGCGCTTCCTGCCTCCCGCGGAAACGTCCAGTTCATGTGACTCCAGCCCCGCGGGGAACAGGCGCTCATCCCCCAGGTCCACTTCGTCCCGCGCGGCGCTGGCCTCGCTGATGAGCTGCGCAAGTTCCGCCGCCGCTTCCTGGCGTCCGTAGGGGCCGGTCTGCCATTCGCGCGCGAGACATGCGCGCAACGCGTCCCGCATCTGTCCGGCCGTGGCGTAACGGCCAGCGGGCTCGCGTCGCAGGACACGTTGGAGCACGGCCTGGAAGTCCTGGGGCAGACCGGCCACCGCCCGGACAACCGCGTCCGGCTTGCAGGCCTCCATGAGCGCGAGAAGCCGGGTCAGTGGCAGCGAGGGTTGCTCTTCCACAGCCACCTTCGCCAGCGCGCCTTCCGGTGCTTCGGCAATCTCCTCCATGGCTTCCTGGAAGAGGTTGCGCCCCGTGGCCAGTTCCAGCAACACCAGCCCCAGCGAGAAGAGGTCGGCGGCGGGCGTCAGTCTCCGCAGGCTCAGATACTCCGGTGAGGAATATGCGACGTCCCCTTTGCGGAGGGCCCCTTGCGTGACTTCGCGCCCCACCAGACGTGAGTAGGCGACCCCGAAGTGCGTCAGCTTCACGGCCCCGTTCCTGCTGATGCTGACGTTGCGAGGGCTGACGTCCCGGTGCACCAGCCCCAGCGGCCGGCCCGCGTCGTCGGTGAGCTGGTGGGCATGGTGAAGCGCGTCGGCAATCTCCGCGCCGACGTGCAGCGCGAAGGGAATGGAGACAGGCCGGTGCCGCATCGCCATGAGGCTCAGGACACCATCCAGGGTAGGTCCGTCGACGTACTCCATGATGACGTACGGCTTGCGCTCCCGGACCTTGAAGAGATGCACCTGGGCAATGGCCGGGTGATTGAGCCGGTAGGCCAGTTGCACCTCTTCCACCAGTCGTTGCCGCCGCTCGAAGGTGGAAGGGCTGCGCACCCGCCGGATGACGACGGGGCCCGCCAGCCCGTGCTTCTCGTGACGCTCGGCCAGCATCAGCACCTCGCCATCATCCCGCTGCTCCAGGACCCGGACGAAGTCGTAGCGCGTGTCATCCACATGGAAGAGCGTATGGCGCCCGCCCGGCGCTCCGAGGGCATCCTCCTCTTCGGTGATGAAGGTGGGAACCGGGTGCGGCGCGGCCACGGGCGTCACAGGGGTTTTCATGGAGACTCCGGAAGCAGGGGCAGTTATACTTTTGGAGTCTAGTCACAGCTAATCCTCCCTGGTACGCAATTGCGGCCTCGCGGCAGCGGATACCTGGCTGCGCAAGGTCCTCAGGAGGGATTCGGCGGCCTCCCACGCCTGACCCGGCAGCCTCGCGTCCCATCCAGACGGACCGGCACCTGGAGTCCGGCCACTTCACCTGCCTCAGGGCGGCTCAGGCCAGGCTGAAGGCCCGCGCCACGGTCAGCACCTCGACCCTGACGGCGCCGGCTTCCTGAAGTGCCGTAGCGGCGGCGCGTGCGGTGGCGCCGGTGGTGAAGACGTCGTCCACCAGCAGCACCTCGCGGCCCTTCGCGGCGGCGGACGCAGTGAAGGCGTCCGCCACGTTGTGCGCGCGCTCCGCTTCACTCAGTCCCACCTGCCGCTGTGTCTCGCGGGTGCGCGTGAGCCAGCCCACCGGAGCCTCGCGGCCCGTGGCTTTCGCCAGCGTCCCCGCGAGGAGCTGTGCCTGGTCGTACTTGCGCGAGTGATAGCGGCGCGTGTGCAGCGGCAGGGCCACCACGTGCTCCGGTGCCCGGCCCAGGAACGCCCGGGCCTCACCCGCCAGCAACTCTCCCAGCGGCGCGGCCAGCTCCGGGTGGTCTTCATACTTGAACCGGTGGATGGCCCGCGCCACGGGCCCCTCATGCGCGAACGGCGCCCACCCCCGGGAGAACGGAGGCGGCGCCGCGCGGCACCGGGGACAGGCTCCACCGGGAAATGTCCCGGGCTCCGCGCAGGTGCGGCAGCACGCGGGGGGCAGCCGCTCCAGCGCGGTGTCACACGGCTCGCAGAAGAACGCCCCCGGGCCCGGCAGCACCTTCGCGCAGGCGATGCACGAAGGCGGGTAGAGCAAATCCAGCAGCGCCTTCAGCACCGGCACGGCCCCTCGGTGCTCAAGGGAACAGCCCCATCCGGTTCATCTCCTTCGACTGCGGCAGCCCCATCACCTTGCACAGCGTGGGGGCGATGTCCGCGAGGATGCCGGGGCGCAGCTTCTGTCCCCGGAAGTCCGGGTGGATGAGGTGGAAGGGCACCGGGTTGAGCGTGTGCGCGGTGTGCGGCTCGCCCGTCACCGGGTCCACCATCTGCTCGCAGTTGCCGTGGTCGGCGGAGATGGCCATCACCCAGCCGTTGCGCTCGCACGCCTTGCCCAGCACGCCCAGGCACTCGTCCACCACGCGCACCGCCTGCATCGTCGCGTCCAGCCGGCCGCTGTGCCCCACCATGTCCGGGTTGGCGAAGTTCACCAGCGCGAAGTCGTACGTCCCCGAGTCGAGCCGCCGCACCAGCTCCGCCGTCAGCTCGCGCGCGGACATCTCCGGCTTCAAGTCGTAGGTCTTCACGTCGCGCGGGCTGGGCACCATGTGCCGGTCCTCGCCCGGGTACACGACTTCGCGGCCGCCGTTGAAGAAGAACGTCACGTGCGCGTACTTCTCCGTCTCCGCCGTGCGCAACTGGCGCAGGCCCTTCTGCGACAGCAGCTCCGGGAAGATGTCCTGCGGCTGGTCCGGCGCGAAGGCCACCGGCAAATCGAACGTCTCGTCGTACTGGGTCATGCACACGTAGCGCCCCAGCCGCAGCCCGCCCCGGTCGAACTCCTTGAAGTCCGGGTACGCGAGCGCCTTCGTCAGCTCCCGCGCCCGGTCCGCGCGGAAGTTGAAGAAGACCACCGTGTCGCCGTCCTGGATGCGGCCCACCGGCGTGCCGTCGCCGCTGGCCAGCACCGTGGGCTTCACGAACTCGTCCGTCACCTTCTCCGCGTAGGACGCACGGATGGCGCTCAGCGCGTCCGGCGCCCTGGGGCCGCGGCCGTACACCAGCGCCTCGTAGGCCAGGTGCACCCGGTCCCACCGCTTGTCGCGGTCCATGGCGTAGTAGCGCCCGCTCACCGTGGCGATGCGGCCCGCGTGTGTCTCGTGGAGGAAGCGCTCCAATTCCTCCACGTAGCCCAGCGCGCTCTGCGGCGGCGTGTCGCGCCCGTCCAGGAAGGCGTGCACGTAGACGTGGGGGACGCCCCGCTCGCGCGCGGCACGCAGGAGCGCATACAGGTGCTCCATGGACGAGTGCACGCCCCCCGGAGACACCAGCCCGAGCAGGTGCAGCGCCTTGCCGTCGGCCTTCACGCCGTCCATGGCCGCGCGCAGCACGGGGTTCTGTCCCAGCTCACCGGACTCGGCCGCGCGGTTGATGCGCACCAGGTCCTGGTAGACGATGCGGCCGGCGCCGATGTTGGTGTGGCCCACCTCCGAGTTGCCCATCTGCCCCTCGGGCAGGCCCACGGCCAGTCCTGCCGTCTGCAGCTCGGTGAAGGGGTAGGGGCTCGCCAGCTTGTCGAGGTGGGGCGTGCCGGCCAGGAGGATGGCGTTCGCATCTCGCTCCTGGCGGATGCCCCAGCCGTCCAGGATGCAGAGCAGGACCTTGTGCGCGGGAGTCATGCCCGAACCCTAACCATGGGGGCGGCGGGCGGAGAGGACAAAAAGCGCCAGCCCCTCAACCTGGCGGCCAGGAAGCCGTCACTCCCCCCGGGCGCGCGTCTTGTACGTCAGCACCGGGGCCAGCGTGGCCACCACCCGCACCAGGCCCGCCTCCACCAGGTCCGTCACCACCCGGTCGATGGTCTTGTACGCTTGCGGCGCCTCCTCGAAGAGCAGGTCCTTGTTCTCACACACCACGTGGCTCTTGAAGGAGGTCCGCGTGAGGGACTCGGCGGTGAAGCGCTCCTTGATGCGCTCGCGGGCGGCGGTGCGCGTCCACTTGCGGCCGGCGCCGTGCGCCAGGCTGTGCGCGCTGACCGTCCCGTCTCCCACCGGCGCCACCAGGTAGCTCAGCGCGCCGCGACTGCCGGGAATCACCACCGGGCCCTCGTCCGACGGCGCCGCGCCCTTGCGGTGCAGCCACTGCGTGCGCCCTTCCACCTTCAGCGGGGTGACGCTGTTGTGGCAGACATCCAACACCCGCCGGCCCAGGGCTCCGATGCCGTCCAGCACCCGCCTTGCCACCAGCGCCCGGTTGGCCCGGGCCCACTCCACCGCGTGGTCATGCCGCGTCAGATACGCCCGCGCCTCCGCCGAGTCATCCACCAGCCCACCCGCCGCGTGCCGGTCCACGTGGGAGCGAAGAATCGCCTCACCCAGGCCGCGCGAGCCCGAGTGCACCAGCAGGAGCAGCCGGTCCGCCGCCAGCCCCAGCGCCGCGAAGGCCTCCGCGTCGTGCACCGCGTCCACCCGCTGTACCTCCGCGAAGTGGTTGCCGCCGCCCACCGTGCCCAGCGCCGCCTCGAAGCCGGTGGCCTTCACCCCATGCTCCGAGAGAAAGCCGTCCACGTCCCCGCTCCACGGCCCCTCCAAATCCAGCTTCGCCGCCCACCGCTCCGCCTTCGCCTTGCGCGCCAGCAGGTCCACGTCGAAGAGCCCCATGCCACAGCCGATGTCGTTGCCGACGAGGTAGGGATAGAGGAAGCCCTCGGAGGTGAAGGCGGCGCCCACCGGTGCGCCCTTGCCGGGGTGCAGGTCCGGAAGCCCCACCGCCAGGCGCATGCCGGGCAGCCGCGCCATGGCTTCGAGTTGTCGCACCGCCTCGCCCTCCACCCACGACTGGGGCGAGGCGATGACGCGGACGTGCGCCGGGGGCGCGGAGGAAGGGGTGGCGGAGGAGGCGGCGGTGCTCATGCCCCCGCAGACGCCACGCCTGGCGGCGCCCTGACGGGGCAGGCCCGGACAGGCTCGGAGTTCCCGGGCCTGCCCGGCCGCCTACTTGTGGTAGGGCTCGCCCTTGAGGATGGTGAAGGCGCGGTAGAGCTGCTCGATGAGCACCACCCGCGCCAGCCGGTGCGGCAGCGTCATCTTCGACAGGGACAGCGTGAGGTTCGCCGCGTCACGCACCCGCGTATCCAGCCCCTCGTCGCCGCCGATGATGAAGAGCAGATCCTTGGCGCCCGTCTGCGCCTTGGCCACGTAGCGGCTCAGCTCCACCGAGTCGAGCAGCGAGCCGCGCTCGTCCAGCGCAATCAGCCAGTCCTGCGGCTTGCGCTTCGCGAGAATCGCGTCGGCCTCCGCCGCCTTCGCCTCGCCCGGCTTGAGCTTCTTGCCGCTGGCCTCGGGCAGCTCCACCAGCTCGAAGCGGGTGTAGTGCCCCAGGCGTTTGGCGTACTCCTGGACCGCGGGCTCATACAGGCCCGAGCGGTCCTTGCCGATGGAGAGGAGCCTGACTTTCAGGCCACCTTCTCCCGCGCCGCGTCGGCCCAGAGGCCCTCGAGGTCATAGTGCGCGCGCAGGTCCGAGAGGAACAGGTGCGCCACCACCTCGCCGTAGTCCAGCAGCACCCACTGGCCCGTCTCCAGGCCCTCGGTGCCGATGGGACGGTGGCCGCCCTCGTCGGGCGTCTTGAGCTGCACCTGGACGTTGTCCGCCATGGCGCTCACCTGGCGGTCGCTCTCGCCGGAGGCGATGACGAAGTAGTCCGCGTAGGACGTCATGCCCCGCACGTCGAGGATGACGACGTCCAGTGCCTTCTTGTCCACGAGGAGCTGGCCGATGCGCTGGGCCAGCGCCTTCGCCTGGGGGTTCTCCGCGGGGCCCGCCTTCTGCTGCGGGGCGGGTGGCAGCCTCGCCTTCTTGGCGCGCAGAGGGGCCCGGCCCGCCGTCTTCTTGCGCGCGGGGGCCTTCTTGCCCGCAGGCCCCCTGCCCGCGGGAGCCTTGCCCGCCGTCTTCTTCTTCGCCGGTGTCCTGCCGGCGCTCTTTTTCGCGCTCGTCTTCTTCTTTGTGGCCATGTGCCGCGCACCCTACCGCACCCTTGGCAAGGGGACAGCGGTCCTCTATCTCCTGTTGTCCATGAGCGACGCCCGGCTGGAGCAGTTCAAGAAGATGGTGGCCAACTTCCCAGACTCCCCCATGAGCCACTTCTCCCTGGGGAAGCTGTACCTGGAGCGTCGGGAATACGCCGAGGCGGCCCGGGCCCTGGAGTCCGCCGTCCGGCTGGACCCGGGGTACGCCGCCGCCCTCGTGGCCCTGGGCGACGCCTGGGCCGGGGCCGGGGAGACGGAGAAGGCCCGGGAGGTGCTCGGCCGGGCGAAGGCGCACGCCCTGTCCCAGGGACACCCCGGCCTCGCCGAGGAAATCGACGAGCGCATCGCCGACCTGGGCTGAAGTCACCCCGTCAGTCGCGCCAGGTGAAGCCCATGCCGAAGACCTGGCGCGTGTAGGTGAGCCCGTTGCGGGGCAGCCGCGTGCTCCACAGGCCCCAGGACACCTCCGCGTCCACCTTCTCCGTCACGGGGCGGGCCAGCTTCAGGGAGACGGAGTTCTGCCCCTCGTCCTCTTCCACGAGGATGATTTCGGGGGAGAGGAAGATGCCGTCCGGGTAGGTGCTGAAGCCCAGCGAGCCCTGGGCCAGCAGCGTCATCCGCCAGGGCAGGCGCAGTCCGGCGTTGCCCGTGACGCGGTGCCGCAGCACCGTCTCCCCGAAGCTGTTGGAGGAGGACTCCTGGTAGGCGTACGTCAGGCCCAGCGCCACGGGGCCCCGGTAGTTGTAGGAGGCGCCAGCGGTGAGGGCGCCGTCCTCGCGCCGGCCCGGGGAGGCCACCGTCGTTCCGGGCCGCGGCCGCGCCTGGGTGCCGTAGCCCCGTGAGCCCCAGTCTCCGAAGAGGGACACGCTGTGCCGGCGGTCGAAGCGGTAGCGGCCCAGCACGCCCACCTCCGGGCCGCCGAAGTTGGCGGTGGCGTCCGGCCGGTACACGAAGCGCCGGGCCCCCGCGCGCAGGCGCAGCGCCAGGCGCACGTCGGGGGCGTACTCGACGAAGGCGCTCGTCCCCAAATCGGAGTACGCCCGCGAGCCACCGCGCCGGTCCTTCGCGTGGCCCTCCAGGCCGACGCCGAACTCGGCGCCCAGCGCGAGCGAGCCCTCCAGGGCACCGGCCTGCACCAGCGTGTCCTCGTCCGTGAAGCCCAGGTACTTGCGCACGCCCAACTCGTAGCGGCCCACCAGTTGCGAGCGCTCGAAGGTGCCGCGCCCCTCCGCGGAGCCGAGCAGGCTGAAGGCCCCGTCCAGGCCGTTGTTGGCCGCGGTGGCGGCGTCGGAGAAGTCGCGGGACGCGTTGGTGTCCACCATCATCCGGCTGGTGGCCTTCAGCGCGCCCTCCCACTCGGCCGCGGGCGCGGGGCCGGCGGCGAGCACGCAGAGGGCAAGCAGGAGGTGTGGGCGGGAGCGGGCCACGACGCGCGCACCATAACCGGCCCGGAGCCTGCACGCCCCACTCGCGGGAGGGCGCGCCCGTCCGGCAGGTCGGCCTCGACGGTGACGGCCCCCCCGGCGGCCCGATACACTTGATACATGCGCCTTCTGTCCCTCCTGGCGGCGGCGGGCCTCGGGCTCGCCGCCTGTGCCCCCTCTTCCTTCACCACCGAGCTGAAGGGCGAGTCCACCGTGCCCGCGGGGCCTCCCGGCGCCACCACCGACCTCAACGCCTTCCCCAGCATCAGCAGCTTCGCGGGGCTGGACTTCGACAAGAACCAGGACTTCAAGAACCAGGATGTCCAGAAGAGCGACGTGACGTCCGCGAAGGTGACGTCCCTGACGCTCAAGCTCTTGAGTCCCAATGACCAGGACTTCACCTTCCTGGACTCGGTGGAGTTCTTCGCGCGGGCAGGAGACCGCGAGGAGCGCATCGCCCGGCGTCAGGACATCTCCCGGCTGAACCTCCGGCCGCCCAACCCCGTCCTCTCGCTGGACGTGGACGACACGGAATTGCAGCCCTTCGTGTCCGCGCCCACCATGAGCATCATCGTCCGAGGCCGCGGGCGCATGCCGGAGCGCGAGGTGCGCCTGCAGGCGGTGGTGACGCTCGAGGTGGAGGGCGGGCTGCTGTAGCCCCAGGGCCGCCTCAGCGCTTCTCCAGCTCCTGGGCGCGGTGCTCCAGCGTGGAGGCGCGGCCGTCCAGCTCGCGGGCCAGGGACTCCAGCTTCGCGGCCTCGGCCTCCAGGGCGGCCAGGTCCACCGGCCCGCCCGAGGCCAGCGCCTGGGCGCGTACCGACTCCACCTGCGGCCGGCGGTCGCTCGCGCGCGCCGAGGCGTTGGTGGGCGAGATGGGGCCGGGGCCGCTGACGTCATCGGGCGTGCTGATTTCCGGAGGCGGTGCCGGGTTTCCGCCGGGGGCGCCCGCCGAGTCCTCCTGGAAGGAGGGGCTGCCGCCCCGACTCCCCCCACTGCGGTCCACCTGCACGCGGTCGCCGGACAGGCGCACGCGGAGCCGGCGGTCCTGCTCGTCGAACATCGACTCCTCGCCGAGGAAGTCGTTCATGCGCCGGTCCAGGTCGCGCTCCTCGCGCACCTCGGTGATGCGCCCGCGCAGGGCCTTGAGCCGCTCGCGCACCTTGTCCTCGGTGTCGCGCAGCGTGTCCGCCTGCTCCAGCAGGTCCTCGGGGTCATCCCCGCTGGAGGTCGCCGCGTCCAGCGCCGGCACCCGCGAGGCCGGCAGCGCCGCGCGCACGGCCTCGCGCTCGGCGCGCGCGGTGCGCATGGCCTCCAGCAGCTTCGCCCGCTGGCCCCGCTCCGTCGTCGCGTCCCAGGCCGCGCGCAGCCGCGAGAGCTCCTCGGACAGCGCGGTGTGCAGCGCCAGGTGCGCGCGCTCCGACTCGCCCTCCGCCGCCGCCACCGACTGCGCCAGCCCGGTGAGCGAGCCGCTCAGCTCCTGCGAGCGCCGCAGCGCCGCCTCCAGCTCCGTCCCCGCGGTCAGCCGCCCCTGGCGCGCCGACTTCAGCGCCTCGATTCGCGCCGCCAGCCCGTTGAGCTCCTCGCGCAGCGACTGCTGCTGGCCGCGCAGCGAGCGCACCTCCGTGCGCGCCGTCTGCGCCCGCCCGCGCACCGCCTCCAGCCCGGACGCGCCCCATGCGGGCACGCCAAGCAGCAGGCACAGCAGGAGGGCGGAGAGGCGGGGGTTCATCGACGGGGCTTCCTGAGCAAGGCGGATGCCAGTCCGGCCCTGTACTCCGGTACGACCCCGGTGGGAAAAGCCGGGCGATTCCAGGGGCTTGGAGCCGCCGGGAGGGAGTGGGAGGGGGTGGGACGGCGGTGGAAAGTCATGGTGGCGCGTCGGGGTGTCACGGATTTTCGAGGCTCAAGCCTCCTCGGGGGGCGTGCCTTTCGGGAGGAAGCCGTACTTCTCCAGCTTGTAATACAGCGCGGACGTCTTGATGCCGAGCAGGCGCGCGGTCTCCGTCTTCACGCGGCCGGCCTTCTCGTAGGCGCGGGCGATGAGCTGCCGCTCCAGGTCCTCGAGGATGTCGGGGAGGGGCCGGTCACCATGGGGCACGGGCAGGCCCGCGTCCATGCGCGGCGTGCCGCCGGTGAGGTGCGAGGGCAGGTCCACATCGGTGAGCACCTCTCCCTCGGCGAAGACGAGCGCCTGCTCGATGACGTTCTCCAATTCGCGCACGTTGCCGGGCCACGCGTGGCGGGCGAGCGCGCGCAGGGCGCCGTCGTCCAGTCCGGTGATGCGGCGATTCACGCGGGCGGAGTGCTTGGCCACGAAGTGGCGGGCGAGTACGGCGATGTCCTCGGGCCGCTCGCGCAGGGGCGGCAGCATCAGCGGGACGATGTGCAGGCGGTAGTAGAGGTCCTCGCGGAAGCGGCCCGCCTTCACCTCGGCCTGCAAATCCCGGTGGGTGGCGCTCACCACGCGCACGTCCACCTTGAGCGTCTCCTCGCCGCCCACGCGCTGGATTTCCTTTTCTTGAAGCACGCGCAGCAGCTTCGTCTGCACGGAGGCGGGAATCTCGCCAATCTCGTCGAGGAAGAGGGTGCCGCCGTCGGCCAGCTCGAAGCGGCCCAGCTTGCGCTTCACCGCGCCGGTGAAGGCGCCGCGCTCGTGGCCGAACAACTCGCTCTCCAGCAGCGTCTCCGCGAGCGCCGCGCAGTGCACGACGACGAAGGGCCCGTCCTTGCGCGGGGACAGCTGGTGGACCATGCGGGCGACCAGCTCCTTGCCGGTGCCGCTCTCGCCGCGCACCAGCACGGTGGCCTCGCTCGCCGCCACCTTGCGCACCTGGGCGACGAGCCGATGCATGGGCTCGCTGTCGCCCACGAGGCTGCCGTGGGTGAGGGCCGCGTCCGCGTCGTGCGCGGCGGTGCGCGCGGTGAGCTTCTCCACCTGCCGGCGCGTGGTGGACAACTCCAGGCCCTTGTCCACCTTGGCGCGCAGCACCTCGGGCGGGAAGGGCTTGGTGATGAAGTCGTAGGCGCCCTCCTGCATGGCGCGCACGGCGGTCTCGATGGTGCCGAAGGCCGTCACCACCATGACGACGGCGGCCGGGTCCAACGCCTTGAGCGCCTTCGTCACCTCGATGCCGTCCATGCCGTCCATCTTCAGGTCGGTGACGACGAGGTCGAAGGGCGTCTTGCGCCAGGCGGCCAGGCCGTCCGCGCCGCTGCGCACCGCGGAGACGGAGTGCCCGGCGCGGGTGAGGGTGACGGCCATGCCCTCGCGCAGGGTGTCGTGGTCATCGATGACGAGGATGCGCGCCATGGCGTTGCTCGAATTCTCCATGCACTGCGGGGACCGGCCGCCCCGGGTGCGCCTGCATGAGAACACACCCGGGCGGCACCCTACACCGGCTCGTGCCGCCTGCACGCCTGCCGTGCGAAGGCACTGGCGCGTGCCGTCGCGGGACGGTACGTGGATGGACATGGATTCCCCGGTCCCCACGTCCCTGCAGACCCTGCTCGCGCGTCACGTTGCCACGGACGACAAGGAGCGCGACGACCTGGAGCGCATGCGCCACTTCGCCGCCACGCTGGAGCAGCCCTTCTCCCGCTCGCAGGCCACCGCCCACTTCACCGGCAGCGCGGTGGTGGTGGACCCGGAAGGCGCGCGCGTGGTGATGCTGCACCACGGGAAGCTGAAGCGCTGGTTGCAGCCGGGCGGGCATGCGGATGCGGCGGATGGCGGGGACATGACGGCCACGGCGCTGCGGGAGGCACGAGAGGAGACGGGCTGCCGTGTCCACGTGCACCCCGCCGCTCCCCAGCCGCTGGACGTGGACATCCACACGATTCCGGCGCGCCGCGACGAGCCGGAGCATCACCACCTGGACGTGCGCTACCTCCTGGTGGCGGAGAACCCGGAGGCGCTGGTGCACGACCCGGCCGAGTCCACCGGGGTGCAGTGGCTCACCTGGGATGAGGCGCTGGCGCGAGCGGATGAGGCACCGCTGCGGCGGATGCTGGAGAAGGCGCGGCGCGTGGTGGCTCCGGCCTCTCGTTAGGGCGGAGTCGTGGCTGCGGTGTGGACGGGAAGGCTTGCGCGGGCCCGGGTGCCATATCGACCTGGCCGTGCTCCGCCTCATGGCCGTCCAGAGGCGCCAACGCGATGGGGACCTACGTCGTCGGTGCCGGCTCGCGCGTGAAGCGCTGGAGCGTCCCGTCGAGATACCGCGCGCGGCAGGCGGACCGCTGGAGCTTGCCGCTGGACGTCTTCGGCAGCGCGCCCGGGCGGACGAGCACCACGCGCGGTGGGAAGCCGAAGTGCTCCTGCGCGGACCGCTGCACGGTAGCCTCCAGAGCCACCAGGTCCGCACCCGCCTCCGGAGTGACGGCGAGGACGACCTCCTCCGTGCCCTCGGAGCCCCGCACGCTGAAGGCCACCACCGCGCCACCTCGCACCCCCTCCAGCGCGCCCACCACGCGCTCCACGTCGGCCGGGGCATGCTTGCGTCCGCCCACGACGAGCAGGTCCTTGAGCCGGTCGACGATGAACAGCTCGCCCTCCGCGAGGTAGCCCAGGTCCCCGGTGCGCAGCTCCGCGCGCGGCGCTCCACCCTCGCGCAGCTCGCGGAAGTAGCCGGGCGTCACGGACGGGCCGGACACGGCCACCTCACCCAGGTGCCGCTCGGGAAGCTCGCGTCCGTCCTCTGTCGAGAGGATGCGCACCCGGTGCCCTGGCACGGGCTGGCCCACGCTGATGATGGTGGTGCTGTCGGTGCTTCCGCTCACCACGGCGCGCGCCTCACCCCGGGCCGTGAGCGCCTCGCGCTCCACGGTGTCACAGCGCAGGGGGGCCTCCGGTGGCGCGAAGGAGACGGCCAGGGTCGCCTCGGCCAGTCCGTAGGCGGGGCGGAAGCTGGTGGCGCGGAAGCCCGCGGGCTCGAAGCGGCGGATGAAGGCCTCGGCCGTGCGCGGGTCGATGGGCTCCGCTCCGTCGAAGGCGAGCCGCCAGGAGGACAGGTCGAGTTCGCGCAGCGCGCTCTCGGGGATGCGGTGCGCGAGCAGGTGATAGGCGAAGTTGGGCGCGGGGCTGAACGTGGCGCGGAAGCGGTGGATGGCCCGCAGCCACGAGTCCGGGCGGTAGACGAAGCTCTTCAGCGGCGCGACATAGGCGGGGATGCCCAGGTACACGCCCAGCAGCAGCCCGGCGACGAGCCCCATGTCGTGGAACACGGGCAGCCACGAGTAGACGGCGTCGCGCCCGTCCATCCGCCCACCCTCGATGATGGCGCGCAGATTGGCGACGAGGTTGTCGTGCCGCACCACCACGCCCTTTGGCTCTCCGGTGCTGCCGGACGTGTACTGCAGGAAGGCGAGGCCCTCCGGGCGGCAGCCCCAGTCGAGGGCGCGCTCCAGGAGTACGGACTCACCGTCGAGCTCCGCCACCTCCACGACGCCGAGCGTCCCATCCTCCAGCGCGCCGGCCACGGCCTGCCGGGCGCGCGCGTCGTCCACCACGAGGGCGCGCGGCTTCGCGTCACGGGCCACGGAGCGGAGGCGGGACTGGTACGACTGCATCTGCAAGTCCGCCATCGACGGAAGCGGGGCGGGGATGGCGCCGAGCACCTGCGTGGCGACGAGGAAGGAGAAGAACGCGTCCGCCCGGGATACGCACAGCAGCACGGTGTCTCCCGGCTGCACGCCCGCGCGAACGAGCAACGCGGCGGCTTGATGAACTCCGTTCGCGAGCGCCGCGTAGGTGAACGGGCGCGCCTGGGGTTCGCGTCCGACGAAGCTGACTGCTTGGAGCACGGGCTGGTCGGGCGTCAGGGCCACTCGCCGCGCGAAGGCTTCGGGGAAGGTCAGTGCTGGGTCGGGCAGCCAGGCCGTGGTCGTGGACCCGGTCTCCGCGCGCGGACTGGCCGGGCCATAGGCCCGCGCTGCGTTCACGGTACCTTCAGGACTGGACTCAGCCGGGACAGGGGCCGAGTCGTGAATCCGCTTCGTGTCCTCCGGCGGGACCGTCAAGGCGGGCTTGGCCGACATGCAGACCTCCGTGGGTGGATTCGTCCGGGTCAGCGGTCGAGTCGTGAATCAGCGTCGTGTCCTCCGACGGGGCGGTGAGGACGGGCTCACTCAAAGCGAAGTGGCATCCGGCACTCCGCTCCTCCCGGCGGGCGGAGGCCTCGCGGAATGAACGTTCCTTCCGCGGCTGCCGGCCGCCGGAGGGCACAGCCGCGCCCCCCCGGGCGGAGGCCTCGCGGAATGAACGTTCCTTCCGCGGCTGCCGGCCGCCGGAGGGCACCGCTGCCCCCAGCGGGCGGAGGCCTCGCGGAATGAACGTTCCTTCCACGGCTGTCGGTCGCCGGAGGGCACCGCTGCCCCCTGTGGGCGGACGACTTGCGGAATGAACGTTCCTTCCACGGCTGCCGGCCGCCGGAGGGCACCGCTGCGCCCCTCCGGGCGGGTGACTCGCGGAATGAACGTTCCTTCCACGGCTGCCGGCCGCCGGGGGGATGCCTCACTCCGTGCAGGCAGTCCCCGCGTACCGAATCAGCCGACATGCAGGCCTCCGTCGATGGGGATGGCCGCGCCCGTCAGGTAGGGCGTCTTGCACGTGGCGAGGAACTCGATGACCTCCGCCACCTCGTCCGGCTGCGCGAAGCGGCGCAGGGGGACGCGAGGCATGACGAACTGCTGCAGTGTGGCGCGCATCGGCGCGGCCATCGGCGTGTCGACGTAGCCTGGAAGTACGGCGTTCACGGAGATGCCGTGCGGTGCCAGCTCGCGCGCGTGCGACTGCGTGAGCGCCACCATCCCCGCTTTCGACGCCGCATACGGCCCCGCGAGCGCGGCCCCGGTGAGCCCGGCGATGGAGCTCACGTGGACGATGCGCCCGCCGGTGCGCGCCATGATGACGCCGAAGTGCGTGGTGGTGTGGAGCGTGCCGGTGAGGTTGATGCGCAGCACTCGCTCCACGGCCTCCGCGTCGTCCTTGAGCGCGGAGACCTGCTGGAAGACGCCCGCGCAGGTGACGAGCACGTCCACGCGGTGGTGGGCCGCGTCGACGCTCGCGGCCACGCGGCGCACGGACTCCACGTCCGCCACGTCCATCACCTCGCAGCTCAGGCGGGGCTGGTCCACGCTGACCTCCGCCAGCTCGCGAAGGGACTCCGCCGCGTGGTCGGTCGCCACGACGTGCAGCCCGGCGCGCAGCAGCCGCCGCACCACTGCTCGTCCGATGCCACCCGCCGCCCCCGTGATGACGGCGACGCGTGGCTCAGACATGCAGGGCCCGTGGGGAGGACGGGGCCTCGGAGGCTTGCGGTTCGGACACGGGCTGCGCGGAGGGAGTGGCCTGCCTGGTGGCCGCCAGGGCCACGGCCGGGGCGGCGGGGCGCGCGGCCGGCTTCGCCTGCGGATAGAAGTCGCGCCCCGTGGACACGAACGCTTCCAGCGCCAGCATGGGGCCCCGAGGGAGCAGGGCCCTCACCACATCCGACGTCAGCAGGCGCGAGGCCCGCTCCCGCGTGAGGTAGCGGCAGAGGCTCCCGAACCCGAGCGGGAAGTCGATGAGCTCACGCGCCAGCACGTCCACCACGGTGGGGTGCCCCAGCGTGCGCTCAGCGAGCGCGCGGGTGACGAAGCCCAGCAGCGAGATGAACACCGCGTCCGCGAGCGGCGCGGAGCCATGGGCCCCCTGAGCCTCGGCGGTGGCGAGTTCCTCCAGCGCCCGCTCGACGGCCCCGAGCTCCACCGGTCCCGGCAGGTGCGGCGCCAGCGCCATCGCCAGGGCGGTGCGCGGTAGGGTCCGGATGAGCTCCGCCGGAGAGCGCACGAAGCCGATGGTGCGCACCGTGGCCAGGGCCTCGCGCGCCTCGCCGCCTCCGAGCACGTGCGCCACCAGCGGCCCCAGGTACGCGCCCAGCAGGGCATGGAGCACCGGCTCCCCCGTCGCGTGCGACAGCACCGGGTGGAACCCGGCCCGGTGGAGCAGGGCGAAGACGCCGCGCGCCGTTTCCAGCGGCTGGTCCTTCCCCGCGCGCACCTCCACCACCGGCAGCCCCGCCTCCAGCAGCGGCGCGTACAGCACCAGGTCCGAAGCTCCCAGCAGTGCGCCTTCCACCAGGTCCACCGCCAGGGACACCGTGCCCTCCGGCAGCGGCCCATGCTCGGGGGCATGGCGCGCGACGTGCATCGCCGGAGCGCCAGGAGGAGGCGTCCTCGGAGCCACCTCCACCGACAGGCCGCGCACGCGCCGGGTGCGCAGCTCCTCCGCGAACGCCGCGAGCCGCGCGTCCTCGGTGTCGATGACCCAGTGGGTGAGTGGCGGCAATTCGTGCTCGCGCAGGCTGTGGTGCTGCGCGAGCCGCCGCACGAAGAAGATGGAGAGCGCGGCCTTCGCGATGGGGTTCACCACCGCGCGCCCGCAGGCCTCCACCTCCCGCTGGTAGTCCGCCGCGTCCGCCCGGGCCCGCCGCGAGGCGTGCAGCATCAGGTCGAAGCACTCCGTGTACACGGGCTGGTAGCTCTGAGGCAGGTTCGAGATGCGGGCGCGCGTGTGCGCCTCGAAGTCGGCCGGCGCGGGCGTGCGGGCCGGCGCGTCCACCTGCCAGCGCTTGGGCGCGCCGCACTCCAGCAGCGCGTCCACGAAGCGAGTCACGCTGCCGTCGAAGTCCGCGTCATCGAAGCAGGCATCCACCAGCCCCCGGCGCATCGCCTCCGGAGCGGACCAGCGCTGGCCCCACAGGAGCGCATCCGTGGCGCTCTCCAATCCGATGAGCTGGGGCAAGTCCTGCGTGCTGCCGAACGCCGGGATGAACAGGTACTCGGCAATCTCCGTCATGTAGAAGTGCGTCTCGTACGTGTGCGCCGCGACCCGGTAGTCGCAGTGCAGCGAGAACTCCACCCCACAGCCGTAGCAGTTGCCACGGATGGCGGCGATGGTGGGCGCGGGGAACTCGCGCACCGCGCGGTAGGCCCGCGTCACCGTCTCCGTCATCCGGGGGATGTCCTCGGGCGCCTGGGCGGTGCCCGCCATCATCAGCCCCACGCCATTGACGAAGCTGCCCGGCTTGGCGCTGCGGAAGACGAGCGCGCGCACCCGCTCGCGGTCCACGCCCTCCAGCAGCTCCAGCAACTGCACCGCCGCCTCGTGGCTGAAGATGTTGAAGTCACAGCCCGGGGTGTCCAGCGTCAGCACCAGGACATCACCCGCCCACTGCATCCCGAAGAGCTTCGTGGACATGGGGTTACCCGAGCGCGGCGACGTAGTTGCAGAGCGAGCCCACGGTGAGCGCGGTCGGGTCCGGCTCGCTGGCAATCCAGTCGTCCAGCAGCACCGGTTGCTGGACGCGGTCCTCCAGCTCCAGCGCGAGCCGGGCGATGCTCATCGAGTCGAAGCCCAGGTCCGTGACGAAGCAGTGCCCGCGGCCGATGACCTCGGGCAATGGCAGCCGGCATGCGGCCCGCGTCGCGGCCACCACGGCGTGAAGAATGGAATCGGTGTCGCTCCCGGTCAGCATCGCGGAACCCCCCGTCACTGGACCGCTGGAGGACCAGGGCCCGGTTGTCCAAACTCAGGAGCAGCACTGCGCCCCATGCCCGGGAAACGTCCACCGACCGCGCTGACCCACCCCCCACCCGGCCAAAAATCAACGAATGATAAAAAGATACAGGGATGGTCTAAGCAAGAGAAGCGGGTGTATCGTGACTCTGTATCATTCCTTGTTTCTTGCGCACTGAAAGACAGATGGGTGCCCCAAGCGACGCGCAGGGGACACGCGAGGTGTTGACTCCCCTGGCTGTCGGGAAGGCCCCCACCGGGCCGCGCGAAGCCGCTGGGGTCCGGGGGGAGTAGCGTCAGGGGTCCGGGGGGAGCTTCCGTATGCAGACCGTCAGCCCACTGCCTCCACGCGTCGAGCTTCCGGCGGTGCAGCAGTCCCTGATGTGGCGCGCGCGTCCATATGAGCTGCTGCGAAGCTGCCGCGAGAAGCTGGGAGACGCCTTCACGCTCGACCTCGGCAGCCACGGCACGTACGCGATGTTCTCCCACCCGGACGCGCTGCGGGACATCTTCTCCGCGGACCCCGCGGTGCTGCATGCGGGCGAGGGCAACGTGGTGCTGCGGCCGCTGCTCGGCGCGCACTCGCTGCTGCTCCTGGAGGAGAAGCCCCACCAGCGGGAGCGGCGCATGCTGGGACCCGCCTTCCACTCGCGGCGAATCGAGCAGTATGGCGCGCAGGTGCGCGAGGCCACGCTGTCCGCGCTCCAGGGCTGGCACCCCGGTCAGTCCGTCGTCATCCAGGACGTCATGCAGCGCGTGTCGCTGCGGGTCATCCTCACGGCGGTGTTCGGCCTGGACGGCGGCGCCCGTGCCGACGAGTTGAGCGAGCGCATCCAGGCCTTCCTCAATGACTCCAAGTTCAACCTGGGCAACCTCGGCCAGCTCCGCGAGGAGCACCACTCCGAGGCGTGGGCCTCCTACAAGCTCGGCCTGGAGCGCATCGACCAGCTCCTCCTGGAGGAGGTGCGCCACCGGCGCGAGGTGAAGGACTGCGAGCGCGGCGACATCCTCGGCATGTTGCTGGCCGCCACCTACGAGGACGGCGCGCCCCTGGAGGACGGCGTGCTGCGCGACGAGCTGATGACGCTCGTGGTGACGGGCTACGAGACGACGGCGACGGCCATCGCCTGGGCGCTGCACTGGCTTCACGCCTCGCCCGGCGCGCTGGAGCGGCTGCACGAGGAATTGCGTGGGCTGGGCGCCGAGCCGGAGCCGGCCGCGCTCGCCAGCAGCGCCGCGCCCTGGCTGAAGGCCGTCTGCCAGGAGACGCTGCGCCTGCACCCCATCATCCCCGTCGTCGCGCGCCGCACCCAGGTGCCCTTCCGCGTCCAGGGCCACGAGGTGCCCCCGGGCGTCACCGTGGCCGCGTGCATCTACCTTGCCCACCACCGCCCGGAGACGTTCGCCGACCCGGAGGTGTTCCGCCCCGAGCGCTTCCTGGAGCGCGCCTGGTCACCCTTCGAATATCTGCCTTTTGGAGGCGGTGTGCGCCGATGTATCGGAATGGCGCTGGCGCTGTATGAGATGAAGGTGGTGCTCGGACTCGTGCTCTCGCGCTTCGAGCTGACCCCCCTGGACACCCAGGTACGGCCTCAACGTCGAGCGGTCACCATTGCCCCGTCCGGCGGTCTGCGCATGCGCGTCGAGCGACTGCGTGCCTGATTTGTTAGTGAAGTGCTGGGAGTGCAGGGATTCCATCCCTTTCACACAGTTGTGAGCACTCTCGATGGACCCGGTGGCTGGTATCCGCGAGGCGTTGCTCATTAAGCTGTATCTGGTGAGCGCAGGCATGCGCGACCGCGGAAGTCCTGCGGTTACATGCCACGTCCGGGGGGACAGCCACGCTGGAGGCCGCGCTCACGTCCGGGGGGACACGAGTCATGGGCAACTTGGATGAACAGGTCATCGGTGATTTCGCCAGGAAGGGCGCGCTGACGTTCATCAGCTGGGTGGCGTTGCCCGGCCTGAACTGCGCGTACCTCATCGCGCTGTCCATGGGGCTCAACAGCGAGGAGGGGCTGTGGGCCACCACGCGAATCGCTCCCGCGCTCATCTTCTTCTTCGGCACCATCTACCCGTACGCGGCGCTGCGCCTGCTCGCGGCGCGGGCGCTGCGGCACCGCCCGGGGGATGCGCCGGGGGAGCGCCTGGGCCGCATCCTCCGGCTGCCGTGGCAGAGCACCGTCTTCACGACGTATGCGGCGTGGACGCTGGGGGGGCTGAGCTTCAGCATCCCGGTGTGCCTCGAGTTCGACAAGGAGGTGCTGCGCGTGGTGCTGGGCTCCACCATCGCCTTCTGCTTCGGCGTGGTGATGTCGTTCCCCATCGCGCTGAGCCTGGAGAAGCAGCTCGTCCCGCTGGCGATGGAGGAGCAGCGACTGCACCCGGGCGTCGTGCCGCGCGGCGGCGGCTTCTTCTGGCCGCGCCAGTCCTGGTTCCTGCCCTTCACCTTCGTGGCGTCCATCGTCTCCACGCTGCTCCTGAGTGGCTGTGTGATGACGGTGAAGATGCTGGGGCTGCGGGACGTGCTCCGCGCGGAGCTGGTGCACGACGGGGCCATCACCTCCCGGCAGGTGTTGGACACGCTGGGCGGCTCGCTGGTGACGGAGCTCCTGGGTTCCATGGCGTGGGTGGCCGGCCTGGTGCTCATCCTTCCCACCATCACCACGTACATGCTCGCGCGCCGGCAGGCGCAGGGCACCGGCGCGGTGGGCGTGGCGATTGAAGCGCTGGCACATGGCCGCACCACCTCGCCCGAGTGGGTGTCCACGGATGAGATTGGCACCCTGGCCTCGGGCATGAACGCGGTGCTGGCCAAGCTGCGCAAGCTGCCGCTGGCGCTCCAGGCGTCCGCGACGCAACTGGGCGACGCGGGCAGTCACCTGCGCACGGCCAACGACGAGCAGCAGCAGAGCCTCGTGCGTCAGGCGGCCGCGCTGCACGAGGCGCAGGTGACGTCGGAGGAAATCAAGCGCACTTCGCTGATGGCGGCCGACCGCGCGGACGCGGTGCTCCAGGTGGCCCGCCGCGCGGAGGAATTGGGGCAGAAGGGCGAGGCCGCGGTGGAGCAGAGCGTCACCGGGCTCGCGGACATCCGGCGCGCGGTGGATGGCATCCAGCAGCGGCTGGCGCGGCTGGCGGAGAGCACCACGCAGATTGGTGACATCACCGAGACGGTGAAGGACCTGGCGGACCAGTCGCACCTGCTCGCGGTGAATGCGGCCATTGAAGCGGCGCGCTCGGGTGAGCAGGGCAAGGGCTTCGCGGTGGTGGCCCGGGAGATTCGCGGACTGGCGGACCAGTCCATCCAGGCCACGCGGCGCATCCGCGGCATCCTCCAGGAAATCAGCCAGGGCATCCGCGACGCGGCGTTGATGGGCGAGCAGGGCGTGCACACCATCGGCACCGGCCTGGACCAGATGCGCGCGTCCGGAGACTCGCTGCGGGAGCTGTCGCGCATCTCCCAGGAGAACTCCACGGCCGCCCGGCAGATTGCCGCCGCGGTGACGCAGCAGAACGCCGGCTTCTCGCAAATCTTCACCGCCATCGGTGACCTGTCGCAAATCATGGACTCCACCTTGAAGCGCCTGGAGTCCACGCAGGAGGCCACCGCCACGCTGTCCAGCGTGTCCGAGGAGGTGGGGCGGATGGCGGGGCAGTTCACCGCGGCGAACTGAGCGGGGTGCTCTCCAGCGGCAGCGTGAGGATGAAGGTCGTGTCGCCCGGCGCGGAGGCCAGCCGCAGCTCACCTCCGTGCGCCAGCGCAATCTTGCGCGCCAGCGGCAGACCCAGGCCGGTGCCCTTCTCGCGCGTGGTGAAGAAGGGCTCGAAGATGCGCTCGCGCTCGGACTCCGGCACACCGGGCCCGGCGTCGCGCACCTGGATGGTGTAGCGGCCGTCCCCCGCCGTGCCGGACACGCGCACCCTGCCTCCGGCGGACGAGGCCTGCACCGCGTTCTTCACCAGGTTCACGAGGGCGGCGGTGAGCAGGCTGCCATCCGCCTCCAGCCGCGCGGGCGCGGCGTCCACTTCGACAGCGACGCCCCGGGCACTGGCCTCGACGGCCAGCAACTCACAGGCGCCGGAGAGCAGGGCGGGGGCCTCCACGGGCGAGCGCGCCAGGGGCTGCTCGCGGGCGAAGGCGAGGAAGTCCTCGACGATTCGCTGGAGGTAGGCCACCTCGCGCTGGATGCGCTTCACGTGCTCGCCGGCCTCGGAGTGGGCGCCGGCCTGGAGGTCCTCCTGGAGGATGCCGGAGAAGAGGGCGATGCCGCCAATGGGGTTGCGCACCTCGTGGGCCACGCCGGCGAGCATCATCTTGAGCTGCCTGTCGCGGCTCTCCAGCGCGCCGCGCATGACCTCCAGCTCGCGGGCCAGCACGCCGATTTCGAGCGTGGGCTCGGACGGGACGGGCGTGGTGAGGTCTCCGCGGCCGATGCGCAGCGCGGAGTCCATCAGCCGCCGCAGCGGGCGGGCCAGCCCGCGCGCGGTGAGCAGGGCGATGGCGGCGAGCGCGGCCAGGGCCCCCGCGCCCATGATGACGAAGGTGCGTGACAGGGACTGGAGCGGGCCGAAGAAGGCGGCGCTGCCCTCCACGCCCACCGCGCCCACCACGCGGCCGTCCTGGCGCACGGGGGCATAACCCGTCTTGTAGAGGTGCCCGTCGGTGCCGGTGAAGAGGACCTGGCTGGCGGCGCGCTCTCCGGCGAAGACGCGGGCCAGCTCCAGCCTGTCGCGCGCCAGCTCCGGCATCTCCACGCCCACGGGCAGGCCGCCGCCCACGTCCACGCGCACGCGGCCCTGCGTGTCCACGGCGTAGACGCGGCGCACGCCGCTGGCCTCGCGCACGCCTTCCAACGCGCGCACGAGGTTGCGCCAGGTGCGGGTGCCGGTGACGTCATCGCCGGGCTCCACGGTGAGCATGCGCTCGCCGTTGACCTGGCTGGCGGTGGCGGCGGCGATGGCGGAGAGGCCGGCGCCCAGCTCCTCCTCGAGGATGGCGCGAGCGAGGTGGTACACCGCCGTGCCCGCCACCGCGACGAACAGCAGGGTGGGGACGAGGAACGCCACCAGCAGCCGCGCCGAGAGCGAGCCCAGTGCGTCCCTCCACCGGGAAGTGTGTTGGGCTCCGTCGGCCATGTGCACGGCGGACTCTAGCCGAGCCCCGCGTCAGGAAGGCACGCTGGCATGGGGCCTGGGGCTCCACGTCGCACCTCGCCCACCCGCGGGGCCTCGCGCCGGAGCGTCAGTGCGTGACGGGCGGGGACTCGTTCTCTCGCGCCAGGCCGGACTCGCTGGGCGCGTCGGTGGCGCCGCTCACCTCGGGCTGTCGCATGCGCATCTGGGTCGCTCCCGGCGGCATCTCGCGGGTGGTGCCATCCACCGAGGGCAGCTTCAGCCAGTACACGGTGGCGCCCGAGTGGTAGCGATTGGAGGACGAGAACCGCACGGTGTACGGGCCGGACTCCTCGCCGTGGGAGATGAGCAGCGGGTCGCTGCCCGGCTCGCTGACCATGGCCACGTGCTCGCCCTTGCCGTTGCGCGCCCAGAGGCAGAGGTCTCCCGCCTTCACCTGAGACTGGGGGATGGAGGTCAGGTAGCCCAGCAGCGTGCCCGTGTAGCCCTGGCCGTTGAAGCCGAGCCCATTGGGGTCTCCGGCGCCGGCCCACTTGTAGCAGAGCGTGACGAACCCGGAGCAGTCCGTGTTCAGCGGCAGCTTGTGGCGCTGGTTGATGCCGTCCATGGGCCGCAGTTGTTGGTAGTGGATGCCGGCGGCGTTGGAGAGGCCCCACTGCGCCTCGGCCACTATCTTCTCGCGCAGCCCGCTCACGGGGGCGGGGGCGGGAGTGGAAGCCCGCAGCGCGGCCCAGGTGACCGGGCCGACGATTCCGTCCGCTGTCAGCCCGCGTGCGCGCTGGAAGCTCATCACCGCGGACTTCGTCTTCGCGCCGAAGTCACCGTCCGCGGCGCCGGGACTGAAGCCCGCTTTCGTGAGCAGCATCTGCAGTTCGACGACGGCGGGCCCCGTCGAGCCTTGCTGGAGGATGGGGTCGGCCTTCGCGGGCCGACCCATGCTTGGGATGTAGGATTCTTGTTCGGGCATGGCGTCTCCTGTTCGGGGAGGCGCCAATGCCCCCTTCGAGAGGGACTGCGCCGGCCTCACATGTGACGCGGGCCCGGCCACCTCGGCCGACTACTGGGCGGACATGACCTCGATGTAGTCCTCGCCCGTCAGGGAGTTCTTCCACTTGGAGGAGAAGCCCAGCGCGTGCTGCGGGTTCACCACGTGGGGCGCCGCGTTCTGCGCCACGTCCAGGCGGGTGAGCTCGTTGTTGAAGAGGTCCAGCACCTGGCCGAACTGCTTCGCGGTGAGGTAGTTCCGCTTGAACATCTTCTCCGCCATGTCCTCGCGGGTCAGCTCGTTGGAGACGGCCTTGAGCGACTTCATGACGCCCTGGAAGGTCTCCGCGTCCATCGCGAACTGGCCATCCCGCCGCATGGTGCAGCCCGGGTCCTCGCCGGTGCCACAGTTGCGGAACGCCGGCTCCGACGCGACGCCCCGCACGGGCATCGCCTGGGGCTCCTCGTGACGGACCTCCTCACGGCGCTCGCGATGCTCGCGACGCTCCCGCTTCTCCGTGCGCTCGCTTGTCTCGCTATTCACGTCCCCCTTCACCTTGATCTGCATGCGGGCACCGCCGGCCTGGACGTCCATGTCCACGCCTTCCTCGCCCGAGCCGGGCGCCGTGCCCTTCACCTGGATGTGGGCCGAGGGCATGTCCATGTCATCCCCCTGGACGTTCATGTTCATCTCGACGTCCTGGGCGGAGGCGACGGAGGCGGCGAACACGGACACGGCAATCACGGCACGGGCAATCGGGCTCATTCGAGGTTCCTTGGGGTTGAGAATCGGTGCCATGCTCAGCGGCAGGCAGCGGAGCAGGCGCGCGAAGCCCTGGACGCACCCTCACTGCAGATATTCACAGCACGTGTGCGGCAACGACAGGCCGGACCGCGCATGTGACGCACGATGGGCGACGCTCGGGCATGCAACCCGGTTGCGGCCGCTCGGTGGGCGTGCTTAATGTCGCGCCCGGCGCCTCACGGCGTCGCCCCATGATCTCCACTCGCTGACCCACTTCCCGAGACTTCCCTGCGTCGCCCCGGCAGCCTGGCCGTGGTGCGTCGAGGTCTGCCGTCCGGACGTGTGGTCTTCACCGAGTCCCCGCCGCGAGTTCCATTCCCATCCGCCCGGTGCTCCGGGCGTACGCGCTGCTTTTGGAGATTTCTGTATGCGAAAGCTCAAGTACCACGTTGCTTCCACCGCCGACGGCTTCATCGCCCACGAGGACGACACCTACGGGGCCTTCATGCAGGAGAGGCTCGTGAAGGACAGCGAGCACATCACCGACTACCTCGCGTCCTTCGCGACGTACGACACCGTCCTGATGGGGCGTCGCACGTACGAGCAGGGCCTGAAGGTGGGGGTGACGGACCCCTATCCGATGATGGAGCCCTACGTCTTCACGCGCTCCTTGAAGGAGAGCCCGAACCCGCGCGTGAAGCTGGTGGCTGACGACGCCCTCGGTGTCATCCGTCAGCTCAAGGCCCGGCCGGGCAAGGACCTCTACCTCGCGGGCGGCGCGGACTTCGCGTCGAAGGTGCTGGACGCGGGGCTCGTCGACGAGGTGGTGCTCAAGCTGAGCCCGCTGCTGCTCGGCTCGGGCATCCCGCTCGTCACGCGGCTCCAGGGGACGCGGAGCCTGGAGCTGCTGTCCACCAAGGTCTACAAGAACGGCGTGCTGCTGCTGCGCTACGCCGTGCTGCCTGAAGGCGCCCCGGGGACGAACATCATGCCCCCTCCGGGCCTGCCCCTGGCGGAGTGAAGCAGGAGGGAGGAGCGTGGCGGGTGGCGCTCCGCTCCTCCCTTCTGGTGCCCCGCTACTGCAGGAACGCGCTCTTCACCGCGTCCAACAGCGGGTTGGCGCCGGTGGCGGGGTCGGTGCAGCCCTGGTTGATGGTCCAGATGATGGTGCCACCGAAGCCGTTGTCGCGGGTGTACGCGCCCTTGGCGGCGATGGTCTGCGGGGCGTCATAGGAAATCCACCGCACGGTGCCGTCCTCCACGGGCGTGCTGAAGGTGACGTAGCTCGCGCCGGCCACCGCGTCCCAGTGGTACGTGCCGGACTTGGAGAGCTGGAGGATCTTCTTGTACGTGAAGGAGTTGTCGCTGCCCACGTAGTCCGACCAGTTGGTGAAGCTCTGGTACGGGCCGGTGATGTTGCGCCACGCCATGCCGTAGAAGGGGATGCCCATGCCGAGCTTCGCCTTGGGGATGCCCACGCTCGCCCAGCCGTTGAGGCTGGCGGAGACGGACGTGGGGTGGTTGCCGGTGTGGCCGTATAGCGCGGACGTGTACCAGGACTGCCAGCCGTCCCACGGGCCAATCATCTCGTAGGACATGACGTTGATCTGGTCCAGGTACGGCGCGAGCTGCGCGTACCAGGGGTCCACGTCGGTCGCGAAGTTGGTGTTGATCCACCCGATGGGGAAGGTGAGCAGCATGCCCGGCCGCGCCGCGCGCAGGTCCTTCACCAGCGCGAGCAGGTTGGGCTTGTCGGCCGTCTCCACGGGCTCCCAGTCGATGTCGAGCCCGTCGTAGCCGAGGCTGTCCATGGCGGAGAGCAGGTTCTGCACGAACTTCGCGCGGTTGGCGCTGCTGGCGGCGCCCACCCAGTTGGCGTGCTCACCGGCGCCGCCCACCATGATGATGGCCTTGCGGCCGGCCGCGTGGGCCCGCGTCGCCAGGGTGCGCGCCATGGCCGGGCCGTTCGAGTTGTCGAACGCCGTGCTCACTGTGCCGTCCGTGCGGGGCGTGGCGCGGCCGACGATGATGTGCGTCATCGCGCTGAAGTCCACCTTCTCCGGCGGGTACAGGTCCGCATTCCAGCCGGTGTAATAGCCAGACACCCACTTGCCTGTGGCCGGAGTGGACGCGGTGACGGTGACGGTGGCCGTCGCCTTCTTCGTGGTGTCCGCCTGGCTGGTGGCGATGACGTGGTACGTGCCCGTCGTCTGCGGCGCGGTGTACAGGCCCGCGCTGGTGACGGTGCCTCCGGCCGAGCCCTCCTGGACGGACCAGGTGACGGCCGTGTTGGTGCTGCCCGTCACGGCGGCCGTGAAGGTCCGCGTGGCGCCCTTGAGGAGCGACGCGCTGGTGGGCGTCACGGAGATGGCCACCGTGGGCACCGGGGACTGCACGGTGGCGGAGACCGCCGAGGAGCGGGCGCCCTCTCCGCCGGTGCCCACCGCGGACACGGCGTACCAGTACGTCGCGCCGGCGGAGACGGCGGTGTCCCGGTACGTGGCGGTGGTGGCGGGCGTCACCGTCAGCTTCGTGTACGTGCCCGCCTGGGTGGTGGCGCGGTACACGTGGTAGCCCGTCGCGCCGCTGACGGCGGTCCACGTCAGGGAGACGGACGTCGAGGACGGCGTGGCCGCCAGCCCGGTGGGAGCGGCCGGCGTGGCCGCGGAGGTGCCCAGGCGGAGGTTGTCGAAGGTCATCACCGGCAGCGAGCGGCCGGCGCCCTCCTGGATGACGAAGCCGTCCATCGTGACGTTGGTGACGCCGAGCGCGGACAGCGGCACGCGGCACCGCGTCCAGGCGTTGGCCTTGATGGTGCCGCCGTCACAGTACCGGTTCACCCCCACCGTGGGCCGGTTGGCATTGGCCACGGTGGCATACGCGGAGAGGGTGGGGTTGGTCGTCACGCCGCCGTGGACCTGGAACTCCACGAACTCGAGCCCCGTGGTGGGGACGCCCGTGTGGTGGAAGTACAGCCCCGCCCATGCGCTGAACGTCGCGGACACGGCGCGCGTGCCGGAATTGACGGGGGACGTGGCAGCGAGGTTGTGCGTGGCCCAGGACCAGTCCACCCAGCCCGAGCCGAGCGCGTCCGCGTAGATGCTGTTGGGGTCCACCGCGGTGGCGCCGGCATCGAGGGGCGCGGACTCGGAGGGCGTGGGGGCCTCGGGGGCGGTCACCTCGGGGGTGGTGACCTCGGGCGTGCTTCCTTGAAAGTCGGACGCGCCACCGCACGCGGAGGCCTGGACGCCGACTGCCAACATGAACCACTTGAGCTGCTTTCTCATGGTGCTCCAGCAGCCAGGGAATGTGAGCCGACGCGGGCCCCGCTTCTCCGAACACGACGGACGGAAGGGGCCCTCGCCTGCTCAACCGCCGCGTCGGAAATGACCGGCGTGCAAGGGGTGCCTGGCAAGTGGGGGCACAAACACCAAATGCCGCCGTCGACTTTCAAGCCATGTTGTGAGTCATTTCGGCACTCCATGAGGACGCCAGGTCGGTGGGAAGGCGGAAGTGCAAGGCATTGGTTCCCAGAGGGAAATGCGCCTGGAGTCCGGGCGGAAAGGCAATCCATTGCATGGATGGATTTCCTGTTTCACGCCGGCGGGGCGACGGCTCGCTCCCTCGCGGGGCCTCGGCGCTTCAATCGTACACCGGTGTCGTCAGCGTCTGCGATGTCGCCCAGCCGCCTACCGTCAGGATGAGACATGTATCTCGGTTGCCTGCCCGCCTGGTCTAGGCTGCGGGAGCCCTGCCCTGGAGGGCGGCGCATACCCGTGCAGCAGAGGAGGGGGACATGAGACTCGACATCTTCTCGGAGATGCAGCACCCGAAGGAGCACTGGACCGGTCCTGACCACGAGCATCGGCTCATCCAGGAGACGCTGGAGCAGGCGAAGCTGGCGGATGAGATGGGCTACGGCGTCTGGTGGCAGGTGGAGCACCACACCGCCGTGGAGTTCAGCTACAGCTCCGCGCCCGAGGTCATGCTCACGGCCATCGCCATGAACACGAAGCGGATGCACGTGGGCCACTCGTCGGTGCTGGCGCCGGGGCGCTTCAACCACCCCATCCGCATCGCGGAGCGCGGAGCCTTCATCGACCACCTGAGCGGGGGCCGCTTCCAGCTCGGGCTGGCGCGCAGCACCATCCCCGAATGGCGCACCTTCAACATCGACCCGGACTCCACGCGCGGGCAGATGCAGCAGGCCTTCGAGATGGTTCCGAAGATGTGGACCCGCGAGAAGTTCTCCTGGGACAGCCCGGACTACCGGCTCAAGGACATCAGCGTCATCCCCAAGCCGTACCGCAAGCCGCACCCGCCGCTCTGGCAGGCGTGCTCCAGCCCGGCCTCGTTCGAGCAGGCGGGACGCAACGGCGTGGGGGCGCTGGGCGTGACGCTGTGGGCCTCGCCGGAAGAAGTCGCGGAGATGATTCACATCTACCGCGAGGCCCTGCGCACCCGCTGCGAGCCGGTGGGTGAGTTCGTCAACGACCAGGTCGCTTTCTTCACCTTCGTCCACTGCGCGGACACCGAGCAGGAGGCGATGGAGAACGGCGCCGCGAAGGCCGCGGCCTGGTACACGAATGGCTCCTTCACCTTCTTCGAGGCGAAGGAGGTCTTCATCCGCACCGCCGCCGAGCTGGAGGCGCTGGCGAAGGACCCCGCGGGCGGAGGACTCACGGGGCAGTACGTCCGCAACAAGGACCCCAACGCGCCGCAGTCCCGGGCCCAGCGGCTGCTGGGCCGCATCGTCGGAGGCGAGGACGTGCCGGACGGCCAGGTCTGGGAAGTCTTGAGCGAGCAGGACTCGCTGATTGTCGGCACCCAGGACCAGGTGCGGAAGCGACTGAAGCGCTACGAGGCCCTGGGCATCGACGCCCTCATGTCCTTCCACCAGGTGGGCGCCCTGCCGCATGACAAGGTGATGAAGAGCATCCGCCTCACCGGCGGGCTCATCCCCGAGTTCAAGATGCCCGCGGCGCCGTAGGCCCACGGGCCCGGAGGCTCCAAGGCTCGGCGCCCCTGGCGCGCGGTGCTTCAGTCGAACATCGCCGCCAGCGCCTCGCCGAGCGTCTCCACGCCCACCACCTTCATCTTCCCGGCGCCCTCGAGCCGCCGCGCGCTTCCGGCGGGCAGCACCACCCGCTGGAAGCCCATCTTCGCGGCCTCGGCCAGGCGCGGCTCCACCTGGCCCACCGCGCGCACCTCTCCCGCGAGGCCCACCTCGCCCAGCACCAGCGTCTGCGCGTCCAGCGGCCGGTTCTGCAGGCTGCTCACCAGCGCCGCGCACACCGCGAGGTCACACGCAGGCTCGTTGAGCTGCATTCCGCCCGCGACGTTGACGAAGAGGTCGCAGCCCACCAGCGGAATCTCCTCCTTCTTCTCCAGCACCGCCGCCAGCAGCGCCACGCGGTTGCCGTCCACGCCGATGGCCGTGCGCCGCGCGGTGCCGTAGCCCGTGGGCGCCACCAGCGCCTGTACCTCCACCAGCAGCGGGCGCGTGCCGTTGAGCGTACTGGTGACGACGCTGCCGGACTTGCCCACCGGGCGCTCCGAGAGGAAGAGGGCGGAGGGGTCCGACACCTCCACCAGCCCCGCGCCCTTCATCTCGAAGACGCCAATCTCGTTGGTGGAGCCGAAGCGGTTCTTGTGCGCGCGCAGGATTCGGAACGGGTGGCCGCGCTCGCCCTCGAAGTAGAGGACGGTGTCCACCATGTGCTCCAGCACGCGCGGGCCCGCGATGGAGCCCTCCTTCGTCACGTGGCCCACGAGGAAGGTGGGCACCCCCGTGCGCTTGGCGTACGCCATCAGCCGGCCCGCCACCTCGCGCACCTGGGTGATGCTGCCCGGCGCGTTGCCCAATTCCGGCAGGTACATGGTCTGGATGGAGTCCACCACCAGCGCCTGCGGCTTGAGCGCCTCCGCGGCCGTCAGGATGCGCTCCGCGTCCGTCTCCGCGAACAGGTGGAGGGCATCCCCTTCCACGCGGAGCCGCTCGGCGCGCATCTTCGTCTGGCGCAGGCTCTCCTCACCCGACACGTAGAGCACCGGCCCGTGACGCGCCAGCCTGTCCACTGCCGCGAGCAGCAGTGTGGACTTGCCGATGCCCGGGTCTCCGCCCAGCAGCACCAGCGAGCCGCTCACCACGCCGCCGCCCAGCACCCGGTCGAACTCGGCGATGCCCGTGCGGCGCCGCACCTCCGTCTCGCTGGTGACCTCCTTGAGGAGCACGGGCTTCGAGGCCCCGCCCGAGGCCCCCCACGCCGGGCGCTTCTCGTCGTCCTTCGCTCCCGTCTCCTCCAGCAGCGAGCTCCACGCGCCGCAGTCCGGGCACTTCCCGAGCCACTTCGCCGTCTGATACCCGCAGGCCTGACAGGTGTAGTGCGTCTTCGCCTTCGCCATGGGGGAGCCATAGCGCGGAACCCTGACGTTTTTACGCCCTTACAGGTTGGCCAGACAGGAGAGCAGGCAGGCACGGTGTCAACCCCCCTGTTGTCAAGTTGTACGGGAAGGAGGGGCAGCCCACCTTGAATCCACGTGAGCAGCGCAAGCCGCGCCGCTCCCAAGCAAGGGAGGTAGTCATGGGGATCATTGCTTTCCTGGTCATCGGCCTTCTCGCCGGCCTCATCGCTCGCGCTGTCATGCCGGGCAACCAGTCCATGGGGCTCATCGCCACCACGCTGCTCGGCGTCGCCGGCTCGTTCGTGGGTGGCTTCATCGGCTCGCTGTTCCGCAGCGACGGCCGCATCTTCGACCTGCACCCGACCGGACTGCTGTTCTCCGTCGTGGGCGCACTCCTGGTGCTGTTCCTGGTGGGCATGGCCGGCGGCCGGCGCCGCGTCCGCGTCTAGCGCCCGCTTCAATTGAGGTTGGCAGGGCCGGTGCCCCGGGGCTTCCCCGCGGGCGCCGGCCCGTTTTTCTGTCGTGGGAAGTCGTCAACCTGTCCGCTCAGCGACGTTGACAACTTCCCGCCGCCCGCGCACGTTCGCGCTCCTCCAACCTGCCGAGGAGCCCATGCCCGACACCGCCGCCCCCAGCGAGTCCTTTCACGGCCATTCCCACACGGCCGCGCCGCCGCCTCCGGGTGTCGAGGTGCGCCATGACTGGTCGCTCGCCGAGGTCCGCGCCATCTACGCCATGCCGCTGCTGGACCTGGTCCACCGGGCGCAGACGGTCCACCGGACCGTGTTCCAGGACAACAAGGTGCAGCTGTGCTCGCTCCTGTCCATCAAGACGGGCGGCTGCTCCGAGGACTGTGCGTACTGCCCGCAGGCGGCCCGCTACAAGACGGGCGTCAAGGCGGAGAAGCTGATGGCGGTGCCGGAGGTGCTGGCGGCCGCGTCGAAGGCTCGCGCCGCCGGGGCCACGCGCTTCTGCATGGGCGCCGCGTGGCGCGAGGTGAAGGACGGCCCACAGTTCGACAGCGTGCTGGAGATGGTGCGCGGCGTGCGCGCCCTGGGCATGGAGGCGTGCGCCACGCTGGGCATGCTCACCGACAGCCAGGCGAAGCGCCTGCGCGAGGCGGGGCTGGATGCGTACAACCACAACCTGGACACCTCGCCCGAGCACTACGGCGACATCATCTCCACCCGCACGTATGACGACCGGCTGAAGACGCTCAACCGCGTGCGCGAGGCCGGCATCTCCGTGTGCTGCGGCGGCATCATCGGCATGGGCGAGTCGGTGGACGACCGCTGCAACCTGCTGCGCACGCTGGCCAACCAGGAGCACCACCCGGAGTCGGTGCCCGTCAACGCGCTGGTGGCCGTGGAGGGCACGCCGCTGGCCGAGCAGCCGCGCATCGAGACGGTGGACATGGTGCGCACCATCGCCACCGCCCGTGTCCTCATGCCGCAGTCCATGGTGCGCCTGTCCGCGGGCCGCCAGCAGATGAACGAGGAGGCGCAGTTGCTGTGCATGATGGCGGGCGCCAACTCGCTCTTCTTTGGCGAGAAGCTGCTCACCACTGGCAACCCCGAGTACGGCCAGGACATGGCCCTGCTCGAGAAGGCCGGCATCCGCCCGCTGGAGCCCCGGCGGGACGGGTAGACGTGAGCGTCGCCTCGAAGTGGGCGCGGGAGGACCTGGAAGCCCTCTCCGCGCGCGGCCTGCGTCGGCACCTGGAGCCGCTGGACTCGCCCCAGGGCCCGGTGGTCCGCATGGGCGGGGAGACGCTCGTCAACTTCTCCTCCAACGACTACCTCGGGCTGGCCGCCTCGCCGTCCGTGCGCGCCGCCGCCGCCGCCGCGCTGGAGCGCTACGGCATGGGCACCGGCGCCAGCCGGCTCGTCGTGGGCGACACGTCCGCGCACCACCGGCTGGAGGCGCGCCTCTGCGCCTTCGAGCGCGCCGAGGCCGTGCTCCTCTTCAACAGCGGCTATGCCGCCAACACCGGCATCCTGCCCGCCCTCGTGGGCCCCGGTGACGCCGTCTTCTCCGACGCCCTCAACCACGCCTCCCTCGTGGACGGCTGCCGCCTGTCCCGCGCCCGCGTCGTCGTCCATCCGCATGCGGACGTGGAGGCGCTGTCCCGCGCGCTCGCGGACACGCCCGCGCGGCGCAAGCTCGTCGTCACCGACACCGTCTTCTCCATGGACGGCGACGTGGCCCCGCTGCGCGACATCGTCGAGGCCTGTGAGGCACACGGCGCCGCGCTGATGGTGGACGAGGCCCACGCCACCGGCGTGCTGGGCGCCCGCGGCGCGGGCCTGTGTGAGGAGCTGGGCCTGGAGGCGCGCGTGGAGCTGCGCATGGGCACGCTCAGCAAGGCGCTGGGCGGCATGGGCGCGTACGTGGCCACCTCGCGCGCGGTGGCGGACCTGCTGGTGTCCCGCGCGCGGCCCTTCGTCTTCTCCACCGCGCTGCCCGCCGCGCTGTGCGCCGCCGCCGAGGCCGCCGTGGACGCAGTGGAGGGCGACCCGGCCCTGCGCGAGCGGCTGTGGCGCAACATCCGCCGCTTCGCGGCCGGCCTGCGCGCGCTGGGCCTGAGGGCCGAAGCCCGCAGCGCCGTGTTCCCCATCGTCCTCGGAGAACCCGAGCGCGCCCTGGACGCCGCGCGCCGCCTGCGCGAGGCGGGCGTGCTGGTGAAGGCCATCCGCCCGCCCACCGTGCCCGAGGGCACCAGCCGGCTGCGCTTCTGCCTCTCCGCCGCCCACACCCTGGGCCACGTGGACCTGGCGCTGGACGCCCTGCGCCGGGTGGGAGTGCACCATGGCTAGCCGGCCCTTCCAAATCTTCGTCACCGGTACGGACACCGGCGTGGGCAAGACGCAGGCCTCGTGCGCGCTGCTGTCGCTGCTGGCGGACGCGGGCCTCCAGCCCCAGGGCTTCAAGCCCTACGAGAGCGGCTGCGCCTCCCTGCGCGCCCCGGCGGATGCGCTGGCGCTGCGCGAGGCGGCGCGCAGCACGCTGCCCGTGGACGCCCTCTGCCCCCACCGCTTCCGAGCGCCCCTGGCCCCCGGCGTGGCCGCGCGCCGCCTGGGCCGGGAGCCGGACTGGGACGTCACCCTGGCCGCGTGGAAGCGGCTCTCCCATGGCATCACGGTGGTGGAGGGGGCCGGCGGCCTCTTCGTGCCCCTCGACTCACGGCACGACGTCATCGACCTCATCGCCACCCTGCGCCTGCCCGTACTGCTGGTGGCCCGCGCGGGGCTGGGCACGCTCAACCACACGGCCCTGTCGCTCCAGGCGCTCGCCGCGCGCCGCATCCCCGTGAAGGCCGTGCTGCTGTCGCGCGGCACCGCGGCGAAGGACCCGTCCGAGCGCGACAACCGCCTGCTGCTGGAAGATCGTCACGGCGTCCCGGTGCTGGGACCGGTGCCGTACCTGCCTGACGCGCGCCGACGGCACACCGCGTTCCGGAAGGCCCTGCGCGCGCTGATGCCCTGAGCGCGCGGAGGCCGGAAAATCGGCCTCCGGCGCGTTTTCGCCAAAGGACGAGTGCTACAGGTCGCGCAAGTTTTTGAGTCACGCGGCCGTGAAATGGACGGGCCGTTTTTTCCGCGCGAGAACGCGTTGCGAATGGCGGACATCATCGACCTCACGTTCCACGCGGACGTCCGGCGCTTCTTCACGAAGCTCATCGACCAGAGGGGGCTCAGCTACTTCCTCCAGAAGGAGGGGCCTCGGCTGTTCCACATCGAGCCCTCGAAGGTCGAGCTCGTCCTCCGGACCGCGCTGCGCACCCGAGACCCCGCGCTGCCCCGGCCCCACGAGAAGGCCATCGAGCACTGCCGCAAGGAGCTGCGCCGGGAGCTCATCCGCCGCGTGGCCAACGCCATGCTGCAGACGGGCCTGTGAGCGGCTTCTCCGCCCGCTCCGACTTCCCCCGCACCCCCAACCCGCTGGCACAGGCGCTCGCCCGGCACCGCGCCCGCGGGCTCCCCCTGCTGGACGTCACCGAGTCCAACCCCACGCGCGTGGGGCTGCCCGCCCCCGCGACAGGCCTGCTCGCCCCTCCCGGCGCCTGTGGCTACGCGCCGGAAGCCCTCGGCCTTCCTTCCGCGCGCCACGCCCTGGCCACGCACCTGACGGCCCGCGGCGCGGCCGTGTCCCCCGAGCACCTCGTGCTGACGGCCAGCACCAGCGAGGCCTACGGGTGGCTCTTCAAGCTGCTGTGCGAGCCGGGAGACAACGTCCTGGTGCCCGCGCCCAGTTACCCCCTCTTCGAGCACCTCGCGCGCCTGGAGGGCGTGGAGACGCGGCCCTACCCCCTGCCCCGCGCGCACGGCTTCGGCCTGGACGTGGACGAGGTGGAGGCCGCGTGCGACGCCCGCACCCGCGCGGTGCTCGTCGTCAACCCCGGCAACCCCACCGGCCACTACCTGCACGAGGGCGAACTGGCGGCGCTGGCGGACGCGTGCGCGCGCCACGGGCTGGCGCTGGTGTCCGATGAAGTCTTCAGTGACTTCGCCTGGGACACCGAGCCCTCGCGCGTGGCCACCGTGGCCGGACGCGCGCTGCCCGCGCTCACCTTCGCCCTGTCCGGCCTGTCGAAAGTCGCGGGGCTGCCCGGCCTCAAGCTGGGGTGGATGCACGTGGGCGGCCCCCAGCCCCTGCGCGACGAGGCGCTGGCGCGGCTGGAGTGGGTGGCGGACACGTACCTGCCGGTGGGCACGCCCGTGCAGCTCGCGCTCCCGGAGTTGCTGGCCCACGTGCCCCGCTTCCAGGCAGCGGTGCTGGAGCGCGTGAGGGGCAACCGCCAGCGCCTGCTGAAGGCCCGCCCGGCGGGCGCCACGTGGGACGTGGTGCCCGCGCACGGCGGGTGGAGCGCGGTGCTGAGGATTCCGGCGGAGCCCGGCGAGGAGGCCACCTGCCTCGCCCTGCTGGACGCGGGCGTGCGGGTGCAGCCGGGGTACTTCTACGACTTCGGCGGCGGCGCCTTCCTCGTGCTGTCGCTGCTGCCGACGCCCGAGGTGTTCGCCGCCGCCGTGGAGGTGCTGGCGCGGGTGTTGGGAGAGGGGCCCGTCAGTCCGCGGACGGCTTGATGAGCTGCACCGTCTTGAAGGCGCCGTTCTCCACCTTCCACAGCTCGTACTCGGACGGGGCCTCGCCCGTGTCGTTGTTGAAGTCCAGGTCGCCGCTGGCGCCCTTCACGTTGATGACGGTACCGGTGCGCATGGCATCCCGGGCGCTGATGAAGTCGTTGTAGCCCAGGTCGAAGGCTGGCGCGGTGACGCCCGCGCCCGGCGTCATGTGCGTCAGCCCCTCGGCGATGCGGGCGCCGGTGATGGGCTGCGGCTTGCTGGCGTCCGGGCCCGCCGCGTAGGCGGTGCCCAGCGCGACGAGGTACATGGCGTCAAACGCGTGCGCGGTGAAGGAGAACTGGCCCGGGTCCTTGCCGTACGCGGCCTGGAAGCGGTTGGCGAACTGCTTGTACACGTTGTCCCCGGTACGGGCCTGGGCCGGGGCGGTGCCGTAGGCGCCATTGACCTCGCTCTTGTTGGCACCCAGGTTGGTGAACAGGCCCGGGTCCTTGCCGGCGTCCGTGAAGAACCACTTCCGCCCCTTGGTGCCCTGGGCGGCGAGCTGGTTGATGACCTTCGCGTTGTCCTCGGAGAAGCCCACCATCACCGTGATGTCGGGCTGCTGGGTGCTGATGGCGGTCACCGCCGGAGTCACGTCCGCGTTGCGGTTGTACTTCGCGGAGATGACCTGCGGCTGCGTCAGCCGGCGGAGCACCACGCCGGACAGGCCCTGGCCATACGGGTCGTCCACGTAGGACAGCACGACCTTGTTCGTGTTCGCGAAGGCCGTCGCGTTGTCCGCCACGGTGATGGTGCCCTGGAGCAGGTCGCCGATGACGCGGCCCTGCAGCGTGTCCGAGGGCGCCGTCCGCCACACCAGCCCCGCCGCTCCTTGAGCCTTGTCGGGCAGCGTGGCGATGTCCGGGCTCGTCGACGTGTGCGTCATCATCAGTGCGCCGGCGGCGATGGTGACGCTGGAGGCGGCAATCGTCTGCGCGCTGCCGGAAGTGAAGACCACCGGCACCGCCTTCTCGTTCACCAGCCACTGGGCCTGCTCACGGGCGCGCGCGGCGTCGGAGCCGGTGTCGCAGATGTAGAGGATGAAGTTCCGGCCGTTGATGCCCTCGCGCTGGTTGACCTCTTCAATCACCAGCTTGATGGAGTTGAGCGCCTGCTCCTCGGACTCGTCCTTGCCCTCGGACGTCGTCAGGGGCAGCGCCGCGCCCAGCGGAATCGTGTTCGGCTTGGAGACGGGGCCGAACACGTCGCCACAGCCCACCGGCTGCGGCAGGCAGAAGCCCTCGTTGCACACCTGCGCCGAGTCGCAGTCCGCGCTCGTCTCGCACTCGGTGAGCCCACCGGCGGTGGTGAAGCTGCAGCCGGCCAGCAGCACGGTGCAGCACGTCATCAGTCCCAGCGCGCGCATCAGAAGCTGACCTCCATTCCGGCTCCGGCGCCCCTGGGCGCCAACGTCACCCGCACCTCGCCCTCCACGGGCGGTCCATCCTTCGGGTAGAGGATGATGGCCGTAATCGCCCCGGCCAGGCCCACGCCGAAGCCGATGTCCGCGAGCAGTGCCTTGCTCTTCGTGTCGTCCGCGCGGGCCTGCTTGTCCTCCAGGTTCCGGGCGGCGTCGAACTGCTCGCGCGCGTCGCGCGCCTGCATGCCGAAGAGCACGCCCGCGCCCACGCCGGCCACGGCCACGCCGCCAATCGCGAAGGCGGCGATGCGCTGGCGCTTGTACGACTTCATCGCGCGCTCGTGCTCGGCCTGCTGACGGCGCAGGTTCTCCTCCTCCGCGCGCCGGGCCGCCAGTTGCTCCTCCTCTGCCCGGCGGCGTGCCGCGTCGGCTTCCGCCTGGAGCTTCTCGCGCTCGGTGTCCGCGGTGGCCTGCGCCTGCTCCTCCTTCTTGATGAGGACCTGGAGCCGGTCGATGCCGCGCGCGCTGCGCTTGAGCAGCGTGGGGTCCGTGCCCTCCGTGTTGCCGACGTACTGCTGGTACCAGGAGAGCGACTCGCGCAATTCGCCCGCGTTCTCCAGGGCGACGGCGATGTTGTAGATGAGCTTCGGATTGGGCGACAGCTCGTGCGCCTTCTTCAGCGCCTCGGCCGCCTCGCGGTACTTCCCAGCCTGGTACAGCCGCTCACCCTCGCGGATGAGGACCGCCGGATTCCGGGCGCCGCCGCGCTGCGCGAGCGCCACCGGTGGCGCCAGCGCGAGGGCCACCGACAACACAAAAGCCAGTCTCATGGTGACCCCGAGCCTAGCGCGGAGCCGCCCGCACGGCGAAGAGGGCGCCTTCACTTCCCGTGAAAAGACACCGGGGCCGCCCCACGCCCGGCATGAGCAGGCAGGAAGCGGCCCCGGAACAGGGCTTCAGGTCGCTACAGGGAGGCTCAGGACTCCAGACGGGAGATGAGCAGCTTGCGCTGGAGCATAAGGGCCTCGGGGGCCTTGGTGCCCAGCTGCTCGAAGAAGACCTCCTGGCTCTTCAGCTCGCTCTTCCACTCGTCCTCCTTGATGGAGGTGGCCTCGGCGACGGCCTCGGCGGAGATGTCCAGGCCCTTGAGGTTGAGGCCCTCGTCGGAGCGCGGCACCCAGCCCAGCAGCGTCTCCTTCGTGGGGACGCGGCCGTGGACGCGGTTCACGATCCACTCGAGCACGCGCATGTTGTCCCCGAAGCCCGGCCAGACGAACTTGCCGTTCTTGTCCTGCCGGAACCAGTTGACCTGGAAGATCTTGGGCAGCTGCGGAATCGCCTTCTGCATGTCCAGCCAGTGCTGGAGGTAGTCGCCCATGTGGTAGCCGCAGAAGGGCAGCATGGCCATGGGGTCGCGGCGCACGACGCCGACCTTGCCGGTGGCGGCGGCCGTGGTCTCGCTGCCCATGGTGGCGCCGAGGAACACGCCGTGCGTCCAGTTGAACGCCTGGATGACGAGCGGGATGGTGTTGGAGCGGCGGCCGCCGAAGATGAGGGCGGAGATGGGCACGCCCATCGGGTCATTGGCCTTGGAGCTGAGCGCCGGGTTGTTCGCCATGGGCGCGGTGAAGCGGCTGTTCGGGTGCGCCGCCTTCTCCGTGCTGCCCTTCTTCCAGGGGCGGCCCTGCCAGTCGGTGAGCTCGTCCGGCACCTCGCCGTCCTTGCCCTCCCACCACACGTCACCGTCGGCCGTCATCGCCACGTTGGTGAAGAGGGTGTCCTTGGCGATGGTCTCCATCGCGTTGGGGTTGGTCTTGTAGTTGGTGCCGGGCACCACGCCGAAGTAGCCGGCCTCCGGGTTGATGGCGTACAGGCGGCCATCCGGACCGGGGCGCATCCAGGCGATGTCGTCGCCGACCGTTTCAATCTTCCAGCCCTTGTACTCGGCCGGAGGAATCATCATCGCGAAGTTCGTCTTGCCGCACGCGGACGGGAAGGCGGCGGCGACGTAGGTCGTCTCACCCTTGGGGCTGGTGACGCCGAGGATGAGCATGTGCTCGGCCAGCCACCCCTCCTCGCGGCCCAGGTAGCTGCCGATGCGCAGCGCGAGGCATTTCTTCCCGAGCAGCACGTTGCCGCCATATCCCGAGCCGAAGCTCCAGATGGTGTTGTCCTGGGGGAAGTGGCAGATGTAGCGGCGGTCCGGATTCACGTCGCCGGTGCTGTGCAGGCCGCGGTTGAAGTCGTCGCTGTCGCCCAGCATGTCCAGCGCCTGCTTCCCCATGCGGGCCATGATCCGCATGTTGAGCACCACGTAGACGCTGTCGGTGAGCTCCACGCCAATCTTGGTGGAGGGGCTGCCGATGGGGCCCATGGCGTAGGGCACCACGTACATGGTGCGGCCCTTCATGGCGCCGTCGAAGTGCTGACCCAGCTTGGTGTACGCCTCGTCCGGGTCCATCCAGTTGTTGGTGGGGCCGGCGTCCGTCTTGTTGGGCGTACAGATGAACGTGAGGTGCTCCACGCGCGCCACGTCATTGGGGTTGGAGCGGTGCAGATAGCAGCCGGGGCGCTTCTGCTGGTTCAGGGGGATGAGGATTCCCTCCTTCACCGCCTGGTCCGTCAGGCGCTTCTTCTCCTCCTCGGAGCCGTCGCACCAGACGATGCTGTCCGGCTGGGTCATCTGGGCCATCTTGGCCACCCAGGCCAGGAGCGTGGGGTTCTTCGTGGGGGCCTTCTCACCCACCGCCGCCGCTTGCGTCGAAGCCATCGAAGTATCCTCGTGTCGTCTCGAAATAGGGATTCCCGCGTGCCGTCCCAAGGGGCCGGAACCTACCAACGGGAGAGACGACAAACCTTCTGGAAGGAGGCCGGGAATGCAACTGGCGTCCGGCAGTCAACCGGGCCACCAGACGGGGCTCTACTAATTCCACTTATCAGCGACCGGGCTTCCAGTAGTTGACGACACAGTGCGCCAGGGGGCTCACCGCGTACGGAGAGGCCTGCACCTGACGACGCCGTCAGCGGCGACTACGCCGGGTCCTCGAACACCGCGGAGAAGGAGGTGGCGTTCAGGGACTTGTCGAACCAGCGGTCCAGCGTGGCCATGTCCGTGCAGGAGAGGATGCGCTTCCGGGCCGATTCGTTCAGCGGCACGTCCCGTGCGGTGAGGATGCGCAGGATGGCCTCGGCGCGTCCGCGAACCAGTCCCTGCGCCAGGCCCTCCTCCCGGCCCCTTTCCAGGCCCTGCTGGAGTCCTCGCTCGATGAGTTCCTCGCCGTAGCCCCGCATCAGTTCCTCCTTGCGCTGCTCACCCAGCACCGAATGTAACACCTGCCCGGTTGCTTCACGCGTGGCCTCATCTCCTGTCAACATGAGGTACCGGATGAGCACCGCCAACCCATCGGTGCCTCCGGGGCCTGTCTGCACCTGCGCGAAGATCGCCACCCACTCCGGCAGTTTCCGCGCCAGCGCTTTGCTGCGCCCGTACCGCAACGCCAACCACGCCAGCCGGACCAGGGGCGGCCCGGGCCGCGAGTTCAGCGCCTCCTCCCGCTCCGCTGTCAGGTCATCGAGCAGGTACTCGAAGCGCGGTACCAGCGCTCGCCACCGTGCCCACTCTTTCTCCGGCAACGCGAAGAGCTCCTCCACCCGGCGTGGCGCCGTCCAGGCCCCCTCGGGCCCGTGGTACATGACGAGCGGGAGGATGGGCGGCAGCCCGGTGCTGTCCGGGTGCTCCTGGCGCCAACGCTCCAACTGGCGCACCACGTAGCGCAGCATGCGCAGCGCCATCCACCGGTCCACCGTGGACTGGTGCTCCAGCAGCACATACAGCAGCAGCGGGTGGCCGGTGCGCAGGCGCGCCGTGAAGAGCAGGTCGCTCTCGGTTTCTCGCAGTTCCGGGTCTACGACGCTGCCGGGTTCTCTGCGCAGAGACGTCCAGTCCACGGCGGAGACGACGTGCGCGGGCAGCACGGCGCGCAGCTCAGCCGCGGCCCGCTCGGGATGGCCGAAGGTGTAGCGGACGAAGAGGTCGTGCGGGCCGGACATGGTGGCCGGGCCCAAAGCACGCGTCGGGCCAGACGGGAGACCTTCGGGTGGCTGTGCTCGCGAGGGGGCGTCTGGCGGTGAACCGGCCTTCCGGACAGGGCTCTCCTGATTCCACGTATCAGCGGCCGGGCATCCAGTAGTCGACGGCGCGATGCGCCAGGGGGCTCACCTCGCGGCGGGAAAGGGCACAGGTTGGTGGCGGAACCCATGACCATCGCCATCGTCCTCGGCATCGTCGTCGTCGCGTTGGTGCTGTTCTCCTTCGACACCATCCCCATCGAGGTCAGCTCGCTGGTGGTGGTGTGTCTGCTCGCCCTGACGGGCGTTCTCACGCCGCAGCAGGCCTTCGAGGGCTTCAGCAACGACACGGTCATCTTCATCTTCACGCTGCTGGCCATGACGCAGGGGCTCGCCTCCACGGGCGTGGTGCAGCTCGTGGGTCAGCGGCTGGCCTTCTTCGCCCGCTTCGGCCATCAGACGTTCGTCATGGCGATGATGGTCGCGGTGGCGGCCTTCTCCTCCATCATCTCCAACACGGTGACGACGGCGGCCTTCCTGCCGGTGGCCATTGGCGCGGCGAACCGGGCGAAGGTGCCCAAGAGCAAGGTGCTGCTGCCGCTGGCCTACGCGTCGATGCTGGGCGGGATGATCTTCCTCTACGGCACGTCCACCAACCTGGTGGTGTCCGCGGCGCTGCAGCGCATGGGGATGTCGGCCATCGGCGTGGCGGAGCTGGCGCCGGTGGGTTTCCCGTTGTGCATCATCGGCATCCTCGTGGTGGTGCTGCTGGGACCGCTCTTGCTGCCGTCGCGCGAGGGGCAGGGGAGCGTGGACGACTGGACGCTGCGCGACTACCTCACCGAGGCGATGCTGCCGGCGGACTCGCGCTACGTGGGCAGGGAGCTGGCGGACATCACGGAAGGGCTCGGCCTGCGCGTCATCGGCATCATCCGCGACGGGCAGACGCTGCCCGCGGTGCCGAACTACCGGCTGCACGGCGACGAGCGTCTCATCATCGAGGGCAACCGCGAGGACATCCTCCGGGTGAAGGACCTGCGCGGCATCGAAATCCGGCCGGACGTGAGGCTGTCGGACACGGAGCTGAGCGACAAGGACACCATCCTCATCGAGGCCACCGTGCCGCAGGGCAGCCCGCTGACGGGGCGCAGCCTGAAGGAGACGTTGTTCCTGGAGCGCTACGGCCTCGTCGCTCTGGCGCTGCACCGCAAGCCGGCGATTCAGCGCGTCACCAAGCTGCAGCTGCTGGGGCGCATCTTCGGCGAGCGCTCGCTGTCGATGATGCCCCTGTCCGTGGGTGACGTGCTGCTCCTGCGCGGGGCGAAGGAGAAGGTGTCGGAGCTGGCGAAGGGCGCCAACCTGGTGGTGCTGGGCGGGCACGACTACCAGCCGCCGCGCCACCGCAAGGCGCTGCTGGCGGTGGTGCTCTTCCTGGGGGCGCTGGGGGCCGGGTCGCTGGGCCTGGTGCCGCTGTCGGTGGCGGGGCTCACCGGCATGCTGGCGATGATTGCCACCGGGTGCGTGGACGCGCGCATCGCCTTCCGGGTGGACTGGCGCGTGGTGCTGCTCATCGGCTCCATGATGGCGCTGGGCCTGGCCATGGAGGAGAGCGGCGCGGGGAAGTACATCGGCAATGCGGTGGCGGAGCTGGGGGCGTACGGCGGGCCGCGCACGGTGCTGGCGATGCTGATGGTGCTGACCATCGTTTTGTCGGCGCCCATGAGCAACCAGGCCGCGGCGCTGGTGGTGCTGCCGGTGGCGCTCAATGCCGCGCACGAGCTCGGCGTGGACCCGCGGGCCTTCGCCATGGGCGTGACGCTGGCGGCGAGCTGCTCGTTCATCACCCCGCTGGAGCCCAGCTGCGTGCTCGTCTACGGCCCGGGGCACTACCGCTTCACGGACTTCTTCCGCCTGGGCACGCCGCTCACCGCGGTGCTCCTGGCCGCGCTGGTGGTGGCCGTGCCCTGGGTGTGGCCCTTCCAGAAGGCGGCCCGCGAGGCGCCCGCGCGGGGAACGCCGGTGAGCGCCGTCGCTCCCGCGAGTCCGGGGCCGACGGTCATGGCGCCAGCAGGTGGCACGGGGCCGTGACGCTCGTGAGCGCCGTCGCGGCCATGCCGTGATGCCTCAGTGGATGGCGGCGCGCAGGCCCACGTCGGTGATGACGCGGGCTTCGTGCTCCAGCATCCACTCCAGCCGCTCGCGCACGGTGGCTTCGTCGCCGTTGGCGGCGGTGACGGCCAGCCGGAAGAAGAGGGACTGGTGCCCGTCCTCGGACTGGGCCAGCTCCCCGTAGAAGCGCGCGAGCGCCGGGTCGGTGAGCCCCTCGGCGAGCAGCGAGAGGCGCTCGCACGAGCGGGCCTCGATGACGGCGGCCACCAGGAGCCGGTCCACGCGGCGCTCCGCGGACGGGTTGCGCACCAGCTTCTGCAGGGCCTGGGCGTACGGGTCCCCGGAGTCCTTCGTCAGCGTCAGGCCGCGTGCCTCCATCAACTCCAGCACCTTGGCCAGGTGCGCGCTCTCCTCGCGGGCGAGTCGCGCCATCTGCGCCGGCAGCCCCGGCAGGTCCGGGTACACCTGGAGCAGCGACAGCGCGTTGGCGGCGGCCTTCTTCTCGCAGTGGGCGTGGTCCACCAGCACCTCGTCGAAGCGCTCGAGCGCCAGCGGCAGCCAGCGCGCGTCGGTGGCGGCGTGGAGGATGACGGGACCCTCTCCGGAGAGGGGACGGCGGGAAGGCGTGGGACGGCTCATGCGGGCGCGGACTGTAGGGCAGGCACAGCTAGTCGACCAGGACGAGCCGCTGGGTACGGCCGGCCAGGTAGCCGACCTTGCGGGCGATTCGGGCGCTGCTCTCGTCGCGCTCGTCGATGCGCATCGTCAGGCGCGGCAGCGAGGACAGCAGGTGCCGGGAAATCTGTCCCAGGCACAGCGTGGCGTGGCCCTTCTTCCGCTCGGCCGGCAGCGTGTAGAGCCCCTCCAGCTCCGCCCCGTACTGGGAGCGGCTGCCGATGTCGACCTTGAACACCAGCCCGCCCGCCTCCTCCAGCACGTACGTGCGGCGCTGGCGGACGCGCTGGATGATGCGGGCCTCGTAGCCGCGCGGGTCCTCCGCCAGCGGGTCTCTCTCCAGGGCCTCGCGCACGAAGCCCTGGGCCAGGGGCAACAGCCGGGGCAGGTCCTCCTCGCGCGCCAGCCGCAGCAGCGGGTTGGTGAAGGGACCCAAATCATCCGCGGACACGCTGAACAGCCGCTGCGTGCGAGACAGGCGCGGCTTGCCCTGGCACAGGCTGCGCACCAGCGCGTCCACCGAGGACTTGTCCCCCACCGTGCCGCGCAGCTTCAGCGACGAGGCCAGCGCGTCGGCGATGACGCTGGTGGCGGTGGCGTCGCTCGCGCTGGGCACCACCAGCCCGCCCTCGCCGCCCACGAAGACGGCGGCTGTGAGGACCTGGTTGTCGAAGCGCCCGTAGAAGGCGAAGGGCACCCGCCCGCGCGGGGCGATGCCGAACTCCTCCAGCAACCCCAGCAGGTAGAGGTTGTGGACCGGGTCCTTCGAAAGCAGCGCCCGCAGGGCTTCCGCGTCCTGGGTCCCAAGCTGTTCGACGGTGACAGGCATGAAGGGTGGGGGAGCGCCACCTTACGCAAAACCCGGCCCTACCGGCCAGCCTCCCCCGGTATGCGGAACTCGAAGGGGTAGACGACCGTTGCCTTCCCCCCACCCGCCGGGGCGGGGAACCGGGCGTCCAGGAGCGAGTCCAGCACACACGCCTGCACCATCGGGTCCGGAATGGTGCTCTCCATCAATTCCCCTCCCGTCATCTGCCCCTCCGCGTCCTTCCCCTCCACCGTGAAACGCAGCCGCACCGTCTGGGGCCCCCGGTTTCGCTGTGCTGCGTCCTCGAAACATTGCTGCACGAGCGGAGTCACGGCCCGGATGGCGCCCCGGACGTCGTCGGGGCTGATGCGCCCGGTGGTGGCCTCGATGACGGGGTCGACTTCCGCCACACGCATCGTCCCGGTGGCGGTAGGGGGCGGCGTCGGCGTCGGGGTCACTGTCGCGGGGAGCTGGGTCGGGTGGGAGGGGAAGGGCGGGGGCGGGACGACGGCGGGCGCTTCGAGGGGGGGAATCGAGGGGTCGGGAGGGCGCTCGGCCTCGGCGGGGGGCGGCGTGGCCTCTCGGGGCGGGGGTTCCACGGGCCGTAGCAGCCACCAGGACAGCGTGGCGGCGAGCACCAGGATGCCCAGGCTCACCAGGGGGATGACGGCCCAGCGGATGACGGAAGGGTTGGACATGCGCTCACGCGGGGCCCGGGAGGGGTGCCCACCGCAAAGGATAAGTCTCACTCCACCGTCAGGGTGCACCCGACGCTGTCGAGCACGCGGCGGATGGGCGTGCACACGCTCAGGCCCTCGGCGCCCGCCTGGTGGAGGCCCACCGCCGCGCCCGCGTCATCCACCACGAGCGCCCCCGAGTCTCCCGGGTGGGTGCAGGGCGTGACGCCGAGCTGGTCTGCGAACCAGAGCACCTGCTCGCCGCCGTCCTCCATGGGGTAGGGCAGGCCGATGGTGAGGTGCAGCGCCGCGATGGTGCCGGACACCTTCTCGCTGGTGGCGCCCACCATTCGCACCGGCAGGTCCAGGGGGACGTCGTCCCTCAGGGTGGTGGGCGTCAGGTCCAGCACGGCGATGGAAGTGCCGAGCAGGCCGGCCCTGTCCGGGCGCACCGTCGCCGCGTCCACGTTGGTGGCGGCCTGCTCCCGGCCGGGGATGAGCGGCCCCATGCGCACGAGCGTGCCGAACCGGGCGGCCGCGAGGCCCCCGTGGTCCCGCGCCTCCTCCTGCGACGGGACGAGCACGCGGTCCCCGGGGACGCCGCGGCCGTAGTTGCCGATGACGTGCGCGCAGGACAGGCCCAGCAACTCGTCCGTGTCGGCGGAGCGCACCACGCACCCCAGCGTGCCGGAGCCGCCCCGCCGGTGGCTGATGTTGAAGCCCGGCAGCACCGGGCGGTCGCCGCTGATGAGCGACTCCAGCCATGGCGCGCCGACCTCGCGCACGTCGGTGGGCACGCGGCCGCGCAGCCCCAGGGCCTCCAGGTTCACGGAGTCGGGAATGCGGCGGCTCGCCGCCACCTTGCTCTTCGGGCGCTTGAGGCGCACCAGCACCTGGAGGGCCAGGTCGTCCACGCGCCCGCGCTTCAGCTTGGGCGCGAAGCACAGGCCCACCACGTTGGGCGCGGTCCACCAGCGCGCATGCTCCTTCGCGAGGAGGGGGGCCACCTCCCGCGTCGCCACGGAGCGGACGGCCATCCGGGCCACGGGCGGCGGGGCCGGGTCCGTGCCGGCGGAGATGGCGTGCACCACGCGCCGCATCTGCTCGGACGTCAGTCGCACTCGCGCTGCTCCGGCTTCTTGTCCGTGCACTGGCCCACCGGGGAGAACCGAGCCTCGGCCTCGGCGACCGCCGCGTCCACGGACTTGTCGCACTCGCGCTTCGCGATGTCGCCGCGGATTTCGAAGAGGCGCAGCACCTCCGTGCACCGCTGCTGGAAGGTCTTCACGCCGTCCTGGAAGAGCGGACGCATGACCGCCGGGGCGAACGAGTAGCCGCTGGCCGTCTGCAGCTGGGACTCCGGGCGGAACATCCACGCCGAGCGCCAGCTGGACGCCACCTGGTCGAAGCGCGCCGAGCCCAGCCACATGCTGGTGGCCGCCTGGAGCGCGACGGGCTCCTTGGGGACGAAGCCCGGGCCGGTGCGGCGGCAGAACGGGCCGATGTTGCCCTCGTTGTCCACGTCCGCCAGTCGCTCCTCGCAGACGTTGTACTCGGCGAAGCGCCGGCCGACGGCGGCCAGCTCTCCCTGCTGCACCTCGCCCACGCGTGGCTGCGTGACGAACAGGTCGATGGTGCGCATCAGCGTGCTGACGGCATGGGGCGGCGGGTTGGCCGTCTCCGCCTGGAGGCCGCCGGTGGAGATGATGAGCACGCGCTCGGCGCCGCGCTGGACGGCCTGGAGCAGCGGCAGGCCGGAGCGCACGCCGCCGTCGAGGAACGTCCCCCGGAAGCGGCCGGCGTTGGAGGGCAGCCACGGCACCGGCTCGGCGAGGACGGGCTCGACGATGGAGGCCACCGCGGCGTTGATGACTCCCTCCACGCGCTGCTGCTCGGACGCCTTCGGGTCGATGTCCTGCGGGTCCTGGTCGCTGATGCCGTAGACGTCGCCGGTGTTGAAGTCCACGGAGACCGTCACCAGCTCCGTGTCGTTGGTGAGCTGCGCGGGGATGACGGCGCCGCGCAGCTTGGCCTGGACGCCGTCGAAGCGGACGAGGCCCCGCAGGTCCGAGGCAATCTTCCATATCCAGGTGGAGTTGACGCAGTACAGGTCCGACTCCACCGAGCAGGTGTAGTTGTCGAGGAGCATCTGCCGGGCCTTCGCCTCCTGGCCGGGCGTGTGGAACAGGTCCACGAGGGTGCTGATGAGCGCGCCGGTGCTGGTGCCGGCGGCCAGGTCGATGCGGGCATCCCCGCAGCCCTCGGGCGCGGGCTTGCCCCGGCACTGCTCGAGGATGCCGAGCAGCCGCCACATGATGCCGGCGCTGAAGGCACCATTGGCACCGCCGCCGCTGAGGACGACGGCGTTGGACGGGCGCCCCAGCTTGCGGCTCCAGCGGCGGGCGCTGATGTACTGCGCTGCGGACTCGGCGCCCTCGAGGATGCCGCGGCCGAGCACGTGCGGGCTCACCGGGTCCTGCAGCGAGTCCTGCAGGGACACCAGCGACTGGGCGATGCCCAGTGCATTGCCGAGGAAGCGCGCGGCGTCCACCTCCGCGGCGGCCGGGTTGATGGGGTCCACCGACTTCGGAGGCGGCGGCAGGCCCCAGAGTGACGCCGACACGGCCTTGTCCATGAAGGTCTGGAAGCAGACCTGGTTGGTGCCGCCGGAGGTCTTCCGGAGGCACTCCACCTGGTCGAGGATGACCTGCGGCGAGTTGCCCATCGCCGACATCCAGCGGGCCACCTCCTGAGGGTCCACGTATGCATCCACGAGGTGCGAGCGCGTCAGGCGCGCCACGCGCTCGCGGGCGGGAATGGGCAGCGGCGCGGACTTGGGCTCCGAGGGCTTGTTCAGCTCGCTCAGGAGATAGTCCGTCCGCAGGAAGCAGCCGCTCACGAGCGTGGTGAGCGCGGCCAGGAACAGCAGGGAGGTGGTGCTCCGGGTCATCGTGTCCCCCGTCGGGAGTCTTCAGGAGGGGACGTGGCCTGGGCGCGCGCGGGCGGCCGGGTCCAGCGGCCCCTTCGCCGCATCAGCTTCGCGTGACGTTAGCGCATGGCTCTGCCGTGGTTGCGCAAAACCCCGTGCCTCCTGTCCGGGGCCGACATACGCGAAGCTCACCGCGAGCCGCTCGGAGTGACTTCGGTGAGGAGTCCCTGCCGGTAGAGCCAGCCCAGGATGCTGACGCCCTGGCGCCATGGCACCCGCCGTGCCCAGGCCGCCGCCAGTTGCGGGAGCGTGAGGCCCTCGCGGAGGCTCTCCACGAGGGAGGCCAGTTCGACGCCATCCAGCCAGGCAACGGGCCTCGCGAGCCGGGGATGGCTGAGCGCCCCGCGCAGCTCGATGACGTCTCCGACGATGCACGGCGTGTCCACCAGGACGGCGTCGCTCGCCAGGCGCCAGCGGCGGTGGGCCAGCGCGTCCTGCGGCAGCGGCGGGGGCTCCGGGGGCGACGGCATGGGGCTCCGTGCGGCGCGGCGCTTCCAGAAGGGCCGGTCCGCATGCGCACGGTGCTCCCCGTAGTACCCGGCCGCCCAGGCCGCGTGCCGCGCCACCGAGTCGCGCTGGTCCTCCCGGTAGAAGCGCAGCGCGGCGGCCGCGTTGCCGGGCCGGACGAGCAGCGTATGCACGGCCACGGCACCGCTCAGCGCGGTCTGCAGGGCCTTCTGCACGCCCGAGGAGGAGAGCGGGTCGATGGAGAAGCTGGCCTCGCCCACCTTGATGCAGTCCTCTTCAATGGGCACCTCGTCCCGGTAGCACGTCGCATCGCGGGCGCGCACGCCGCCGACGAGGCGGGGCGCCGTCCACGCCTCCAGCAGTCCCGAGCCGTCCATCAGCTCCCGGTAGAGCGGCTCCAGCGAGCGCCGTCCGACGCCCCGCTCGCGCAGCAGCGCCGGGTCCACGAAGGCCATGGCGCTGAAGGTGCCATCCGGCAGGTGCGCGCCCCAGGACCAGCCGTCCGGCCCCGCCACCACGCGCGTCTCCGGCCCCTGGCGCCGCTCCCCGCGCCAGTACCCGTGGAGCGCCAGGGTGGGCGCGGAGACGGGCACCTTCCGTCCGCCCAGGCAGCCACTCCGCCCGCCCGCGTCCGCGAGGAACCGCGCCCGAAGACGCGTCTCCCGCCCTTCATGGAGGAGGGGCACCACCCAGCCGCCCGCCGTTCGCTCGGGGCGCCGGGCCGTGGCGGGCTGGAGCACCCGCACGCCAGCGGAGGCCGCAGCGGCGAGCAGCAGCGCATCGAAGCGCCCCCGGTCCACCAGCAGCCCGTCCGCGCCCATGCGCGCGCGCACGGGTCGCGCGGTGGTGTCCTCCCAGCGCACGAGCGCTTCCCGCGCCGGGAGGAAGCCCTCGCTCCGGACGGCTTCGGCCACGCCCAGCACCTCGAGCTGCGGCCACACGCCCGGCGTCAGGGCCTCGCCCACCTGGGGCCGGGGGAAGGCATGGCGCTCCACGAGGTACACCTCATGGCCCAGGCGCGCGAGCCGCAGCGCCAGCGCGGAGCCCGCCGGCCCCCCGCCGATGACGCAGACCTCGGTGCTCGGCCCCGCGTCCAACCCGCTCACCCGCTCGCCGGAGGCAGGCCGAAGTAGTCGGGCCGGGTCTGGGAGAGCCGGCTGTACGCCTCCAGGCAGTAGTGCAGCCAGCCCCGGATGTAGTCGCAGGCCGGCCGTCCCCGCTGGATGACCTCGTGGTGGCAGCCGCCGCCGCACAGGTAGCGCGCCCAGCAGGAGCGGCACGGCTCCTGGCGGTGCACGTGGCGCTCCGTGAGCCATTTCGACTGACGCTCGCGGTCCACGCCGGTGACGAGGTCGCCCATCGCGCCTTCCTCGTCCCCCACGAAGCGGTGGCACGCGGCCAGCTCGCCGCTGGCGGAGACGCCGAGGTAGCCCGCGCCCGCGCCGCACGGATAGGGCCGGTGGGTGCCCTTGTGCAGCTCGCGCATCGCGTTGACCATGTTGGAGAACGGGTAGCGCCGCCCGGCGATGACCCGCCGTTCGAACTCCTGGCCGCAGTCCACCATCTGCTCGAGCATCAGCTCCAGCTCCGTGTGCCCCATTTCGTCGCGGCCCGTGGGGGAGCTGAGCATCGGGGAGAAGCCGACGGCGTGGAACCCCTGCTCCACGAAGGCGTCCAGCGTCTGGCGCAGCTCCAGGTTGCGCGGCGTGACGGTGACGCGCGCGGTGACCTGCATCTGGCGCTGGCGGGCCAGCAGCGGCGCCACATGGGCCATCACCTTCGCGAAGCTGCCCTGGCCTCCCTTGAAGGCGCGCAGCCGGTCATGCGTCTCCTGGAGCCCGTCCAGGCTCACCGTCACCGCGAAGCCGTGCTCCTCCAGGAAGACGGCATCGTCCTCGGTCAGCAGCGTGCCGTTGGTGGTGAGCGACAGCGTCAGCGAGACACCCTTCGCCCGTGCGCCCTCCACGGCCCGCTCCGTCGCGGCGCGGATGACGGCCCGGTTGAAGAGAGGCTCTCCGCCGAGGAACGACAGGTTCACCCGCTCGCCCCGGCCGGCGTCGCGCAGCAGCAGGTCCACTGCCTCCAGCGCCGTCTGCAGCGGCATGTTGCGCGCCGGACCGCCGAAGTCTCCCTGCTGCGCATAGCAGTACGTGCAGCCCAGGTTGCACTTCTGGGCCACCGCCAGCGACAGCGCCCGCACCGGTGGGGTCTGCACGGGCGTGTCGTCGATGAACGGCGCTTCGGAGACGCCCAGCGCCTCCAGCAGCCGCCGCACCTCCGCTCCGTCATGGTCCCGCCGCGCGCGGTCCAGCGCGTCGGAGGCCTCGGCATCCACGTCGAACAGGCGGCTGCCATTCACGACCAGCAGGTGCTGGCCCACCTGCGTCTGGTAGAGGTGCACGTCTGGCACGTGGGGCAGGGACAGCGCGAAGAGCCTGCGTGCCTGGGCCGCGTCCGGGCCGCTCATGCCGGGGGCTCCCCGTCTCCCTCCGGCAGCGGCACCGAGACGCTGTCCCGGCCTTCAATCTGGAAGTGCAGCGACTCCTGCCAGTGGCGGAAGAGGTCGTCGTAGGAGACCAGCCGCGAGTCCGAGCGGTTGTCGAGGATGTACTGCTGGGGCACCTCGGGGCCGCGCTCCTTCTGCATCCAGTTGATGCCGATGCTGGTGCCCTGCGGCCCTTGCTCCACGCTCACGTAGTCCGGGCGACTGGCGGCCCAGTAGTAGCAGGCGCACTCGCGGTAGTCGTTCTGCCAGGGCGAGCACAGCCCCTGTGTCAGCTCGCCGGGCTGCGCCAGCTCCTCGGCGATGACGGCGAGCTGCCCCTGCGGGCCCCGGGCGAAGAAGTGCCGCACCTCCAGGTCCGCCACGAGGAGCTGCTTCTTGTCCGTGGGGATGGCGGCGGGGAGGTCGGACTTCTCCTTGGTGAACTCGCAGCGGACCTTCTTGCCCGCCTTGGCGTGCAGCACCTCCGCCAGGGCGTTGGACCACTCCATGAAGGTGATGCCCTCTGGATTGGCCGAGTTGGTGAGCTGGATGGGGTCCGAGCCGGGGCGCTGTGGGCCCATGACGGGCACCACCAGCGGGTGGCCGTCCACGCGCAGCAGCCGGTGGTGGAGCAGGTGCTCCAGGCCCCGGTCCACCTTCATCACGTAGTTGTCCGCCTCGTGCATTTCGATGCCGACGAAGATGCGGCGCCACACGTTGCGGAAGTCGAACTCCAGCCCGGGGAAGCAGTTGGAGATGGCGGACGAGGGCAGGGTGCCCGGCGGGTTGCCGGCGGCCCTGTAGTGAAGCTGCGCGGACAGGTTCTTCGGGTCGAGCTTCTTCATTCCGTGTCCCCTCCGCTCCGGCCCGGCTTGCCCTGCTTGAACAGCGCCCTGCGCGCGGCCTTGCTGACGGTGTCCACCTGCCGGCGCGTGAGCGCCAGGGTGCGCCCGTCCGCGCCACGCATCATCGCCGGCATCTTCCGGCGCCCCTTGTTGCTCAAGTCCCCCACCTCGTCGTGGCGCCGCAGCACGTCCGAGAACCAGGGCGCCGCCCCTCCCTGCAGCGCGGTGAAGACGTTCTGGTGCAGGGCCTTGATGGTGAGGTTGTCCACCAGCGACGGGGCCATGATGGGCTCGAAGAGTCGGCCGGTGTCCGCGGTGTCCTGCCGCACCATGGTGCTGGCCACGTCCACCTGGCCATTCACCGTGTTGCCGTTCATCACCGCGGTGTTCATCAGCCGGATGGTTTCGAAGGCGCGGCGGACGATGTCCTCGGCTGCCTCCGGCGTGGCGTCCCGCTCGCGCGTCTGGGGCCCGTTCAGCGCCTGGTCCAGGTCATCCGCCACGGTGCGCACCGGGAAGCTGTCCGGCGCGAAGGCCGGCGGCCCGGCGCCGATGCGAGCGAAGGCCTTCAGCGGCTCGGCGGCGCCCTTGAGCTTGAGCTGGACGTGGACCAGTCCGTCGCACTCGTCATCGAAGTACCCACGGCTCTTCCAGTACGCGCCGCTCGGGTCGAACCCGCCCTTCTTGTCTGACGAATAGCCCGCGTAGATTTGGGCCGGCATCGTCAGCTCGGGGCCAGCGCTCTCCTGGTAGCGCGTCCAGTCGCCCTTCTCCGGGTCGTAGAGGATGCGCTCGGGCTGGAGGTTCTCGTCGGGGACGGGCTTGCCGTCGGAGCCCGGCGTCTCCGCGCTGGAGCCGTACACGTGGCCCGCCCCGGGGGTGAAGCGCAGGCGTATCTCCGGGAACTCATCGGTGGGGCGGATGTACCGCACCGTGCCCAATGGCAGCACCTTGCCTTCGCGGAAGTTGCGGCACTGGCCGTCTAGCGGGTGGGCGTCGTGGTCGGAGAAGCGCCCCGTGCTGGCGATGATCTTGTCCCGCTCCTTCCCCGTGCGGCGGAAGATCTTGATGTTGCCTACCCGCACCTCCCACTTCACGTCCGACGGCCGCAGCCCGTGCTGGGCGAGCAGCTCGACGGTGAGCGGCACCAGGCTGTCCTTGTCGGTGACGGCCCAGACCTCCAGGAAGGGCGCCACCGGGCGGATGTGGCCCTCGGGGGACTTGAAGGCGATTTCGGTGGGGAGGAAGGCCTCGGAGATGGCGCCCGTCGCCGGGTCCACGCGGAAGGTGGGGGCGGCGCGCAGGCGCCGGTAGCCGAGCGGGTCCCCGTCCGGGACTTCCAGCTCGTAGTTGTCCAGCGGGTCCGGGGCCTCGCCGAGACGCGCGATGGCCAGCGGGGGAAGGATTCGCAGTTCCTTGATGGTCACGCCAGGTCCTCCGGTGAGGCGGCTCAGGGCTTCGGAATCATCCGTAGGGCGCTCTGCAGCGCCGCTCCGTCCAGGTCCTCCAGGGCCCGGAGGTAGTCTGCGTGCCGGCCCGGGAAGCGCTCGCGCAGCGATTTGTTGAGCTGCAGTGCCGTCTCCAGGAGGTCCCGGTGCAGCCGCCACCGGTCCGGCTCCGTGTCCGGCAGGTCCAGCGTGTACGGCATCTCGAAGGGCGGCGCGGCCACCGCGCCCGAGCCCGACTCGTCGAGCGGCAGCTCCACCAGGATGTTGGAGATGGCGCGCACGTTGTACATCTCACCGAAGGTGCGGTTGATGAGCAGCCCGCGCGGGGTGAGCGCGTCCCCCTGTCCCGTGGCGCCGGCGAGCTGGTACGCGTGCGACAGGTACATCAGCAGCATGCGGTAGCGCACGTTGAACAGGTGGGCCCAGGTGACGGACTCCGGATGGGTGATGACGGTGCTCACGGGAGCCGCCGTCTTCGCCTTCGCCGCGGACAGCCGCACCACCCGGTTGGCGTTGAGGTCCATCTCCGTCTTCGGGTTGATGGGCACCGGCCGCGTGGGCGTCCACTCGCCGTCGGGGAACTGGCGGTAGATGTCCAGGAAGCGGCGGAAGTGGGACTTCTCGTCCGCGTCCTCGTCGAAGAAGAGCGCCTCGCCCTGGATGCCGACGGCGGCCAGCGCGGCGACGGCCTCGTCCCGGTTGCTGACGGGCTGGACGATGACGTCCGGCGTGGCCTGGCGGGGCCCGCCCGTGGACTGCCCCCGCGCGCCGCGCATGTAGCCTCGGCCCCACTCGTCCCACGAGGCCTGGAACGTCGTGGTGGCCGCCTGGAAGTCCGCGTCCTTCACCCACTCGGGGTTGGCGAGCACCTTCTGCATCCGGTCATACAGCACGCCCACGCGGTGCAGCGGCTGCTGCGAGGGGTTGCCCTGCTGCGCGCGCTTCTTGACCTCCTCCGCCTCCGCGCCCTCCCAGCCGGCCGGCATCTCCGCGTAGACGTAGCGGGCCAGCGAGTTCTTGGTGAGCGGCTCCAGGGTGAAGTCGAAGGGGTAGAACTGGCTTCCCCAGGGGTAGTCCTCACGGTCCAGGTTGAGCGGCGCGCCGAGGAGCCGCAGCACGTTCTGCACGGTGATGAGGTGCCCCATCTCCTCCTTGGCGATGCCCAGGATGACTTCCTGCCAGTGCCGCACCCTGTCGCGGTGCTTCGAGGGGACCAGCGGCCCGCCCAGCGAATAGGCGGCGTACAGGTACTGCGCCATCAGCGCGTGCTCCACCTCCGCGGCGATGTGGAGCAGGAGGACGGAGTAGTCGTGCCAGTTGAACTCGGGAGGCAGCTCCGGCTCGCTGCGGAAGAAGGGCTTCACGCCCCGGGCCTTCGGCTCCAACGCGCGGAGCGCCGCCGGCTGCGGCTCGAATCGCAGCAGCGACTCCAGATGCCTGCTCATCCGTGAACGCATGTCCCCTCCCGACATCGTGGATGCGGCGGGCAAACCAGAACATCCTGAATTTCGGATGTCAATTTGGGATGTCTGCCCAAGCCATGTCACGGCGCGGGAGGGTGCCTGGAATTGGCAGGCGTCTGGCGTTGAGCGCCTATGGATAGACTTCGCGGCGAGGGCCCGGCAGGACGGCTCCTTCCGCCTGGATGCGTTGGCGCCGGCTCACGCCCAGCGTGGCGCCCAGCACAGAGGAGACGAGGCCCAGCAGCAAGGCGCCGAAGATGCCCCAGAAGACGCGGCCGGTGGTGTCCGCGGCCTTGAGCGCGCCCGCCTGTACCTGCTGGCCAATCTGGCCTGCTTGTTGTTGGACCTGCCCCTTGGTCTGATTGAATTGTTGTTCAACACGCGTTGCGACGTCCTCCGCGTCCTGACGGGACAGCTTCGTGTTGTCCGCGATGGAGGAGACGAGCACCTCCCGGTCCAGTTTGCCCGTGCGCAGCGCGGTGCTGAGGACGTCGCTGGTGGCCGCCTGGAGTTGGTTGGCGGTGATGGTCGGCTTTCCCTCCTGGGTCAGCCGCTTGTTGATGAGGCCGAGTGCGTCGTTGGCGTCCAGCCCGAAGGTCTTCGCGGCCTCACCGCCCTGCGAGGCGGCGCCCACCACGGCCGTGCCCGCCGCGCCCACCGCCGTCTTGCCGACGCTGAACGCCGCGCCCATCAGCGACGAGAGGGCCATGCTCATGAGGATGACGCCCGCCAGCGTCGTCAGGCCCCAGAGCACGGCGCCGTGCAGCGCGCCGCCGCCCTTGTCCAACCCGCCCGCGGTGCGTGCCGCCACGAAGCCGCCGACGAAGAGGGCGATGAGGGGCGCGACGAGGCTCCAGATGCCGGTGCCGATACCCGCCGACTTCGCGCTGCCCGGGTCGCTCGGGTCCACCGCGGACAGTCCGAGCGCGAGGCCGAGCGTGTAGAGGAGTATCCACACGCCGAGCGCGACGAAGGTACCTCCGAAGATGGCGCTCCAGCTCAGCTTGGAGGGAGCTCCCGCGACGGCTGGAACGACGGTGGGTCTTTCGTTCTCCACGATGGCTGCCATGGTTGCCTCTCCTGCTTCAGGGAGCGCCCGCATGGGAGGTGGACGCTCGGGTCCGAGGCAAAGATGGGCATGTGACAAGGGCCGCAACGCTTCGCTGTCGCCCGGATGTCCATCCGGAGGGGAGGGCGGGGCGGGAGCTCAGCGCAGGCCGAGTGCTTCGATGAGCACCGACTCGCGGGCCACCACGGGCGTGCGAGGCAGCGCTTCGAGGCGGAACCTGCCCACCAGCTCCTCCAGCGTCACCGGGTCGCCCTCGCCCAGCCCGCTCCACGCGGCGAGCAGGCCCAGGACGCGCTCGGGAGGAAGGCCCCGTTCGCGCAGCTCCGCCAGGGCGAAGGCGCCCTCGCGCTTGGCGAGCCGCTTGCCGTCTTCTCCGAGCACCAGCGGGACATGGAGGAAGGACGGCGCGGGGAGGCCGAGCGCCGCGTACAGCTGGAGCTGCCGGGGCGTGGAGGACAGCAGGTCGTCCCCGCGCAGCACGTGGGTGATGCCAGTGGCCGCGTCGTCCACCACCACCGCGAGCTGGTAGCTGGCCACGCCGTCGTTGCGGCGCACCACGAAGTCCCCCACCACCGCGTCCACGTCCTGCGCGTACGGGCCGAGCAGCGCGTCCTCGAAGCGCACCTCGCCGGGGCGGGCGCGGAAGCGGTACGCGGGAGCGCGGGTCCGGGCGCGCTCGGCGGCCTGCGCGGCGGTGAGGTGCGCGCAGGTGCCGGGGTAGCGGGGGCCTTCTTCCGAGAGGCCATGCGGGGCGCTGGCGGCGCGGGCGATTTCTCCGCGCGTGCAGAAGCACGGGTAGACGAGGCCGTCGCGCTCCAGCTTCGCGAGGGCGTCGCGGTAGACGTCGTCGCGCTGGCTCTGGAAGAGGGGCGTCTCGTCCCAGGTGAGGCCGAGCCACTCCAGGTCGCGCATCAGGTCGTCCACGTGCTGTGGCTTGCAGCGCGCGCGGTCCAGGTCCTCGATGCGCAGGAGGAAGCGGCCTCCGGCGGCGCGCGCCTGGAGCCAACCGAGCAGCGCGCTGCGGATGTTGCCCAGGTGCATGCGCCCCGTGGGGCTGGGCGCGAAGCGGCCTCGGAACGGGCTCACGGGCGCAGCAGGAGCTTGAGGGCCGGAGCTTGCGTGAGACGGGCTCACGGGCGGACCAGTGGCTTGCGGATGGGCTGCAGGGGCTTGCGGTCAGGTGTCGGAGCGGTGGGCTTCGGTGCTTCCGGGGCGCGCTCCGCGCTCATGGGGTACGGCACCTGTGAGGGCGGGGGTGCGAAGGCCTCGCCGGGCGCGGGCACCACGGGCAGGGTTTCTGACACGCCGGCCTCCACGCCGCGCGTGGCGACAGCGGCGATGCCTTCGCGCAGCGGTGCGCTGGCCTCCAGCAACTCCGTGTCGACCGACAGGCGGGCCAGGCGGCGCGGCGCCGTGTCTCCAGGAGCGAGGACGAACGCGTCCACCGCGAGCCCCGTCACCGTGCGCGTCACCGTGCCGAGCACCACGAGGTCCGCGCCCGCGGCGCGTCCCAGCGCCGAGGCCGCTTCGAGCGCGGCGGCGTCCAGTCGATTGCTCGCGAGGGCCAGGGCGAGCGCCGCGTCGGGGCCGGTGCCGGAGGGGCGCACCTGCACCACGGCCTGCTTGTCCGGAGCCACCTCCACCACGCCGCCCACCGCATCGCCCGAGGGCAGCACCGAGCGCCACAGGTGCGCGCCGGGAGGCACGTCCGTGACACGCAGGGGAGCGGTGCCCACGGGCCTGCCGTCGAGCGTCACCGCGAGGCCCGACGGAACGGACTCGAAGCGCACGCCGCCGCGAGGTCCGGACTCCTGCGCGGCGCGCACGCGCTCCACCGTCTTCGCGAAGAGGGGGGAGGTGGCGGCGAGCGGAAGATGGCGGTTGGGTGCGAGCGCGAGCGCCTGGGTGAGGCTGGCGGCGGCGTCCGCGTCACGGCCGGTGGCGTAGCGCACGGCGGCGCGCAGGGCATACGTGTCGGCCAGCTCGGAGGCGTCCGTGAGCTGCGCGGCCCCGGCGGCATAGGCGTCCAGCGCGCGGCCCAGCGCGGCCTCCGCGCGGGCGAAGTCGCGGGAGTCGCGCGCGGCGGTGGCCTCCTTCACGGCGTCGCGCGCCACGGTGAGCGGCTCGGTGGTGGGCGCCTGCACGGCGTCGCTTTGCGTGGCGCGGGGCAGCTCGGCCAGCGCGAGGCCCGCCGCGGCATGGACCTCCGCGGCGAGGCGCGCGGTGAGGCGAGGCCCGGTGCGCGCGGGCACGTCGGCGGAGACGGCCTGGAACGAGAGGACGGCGACCTTCACGTCTTGGGCCCGTGCCTTCCCGGGCGCGCCCGACTTCGCGGCCACTGGGAGGGCACCGATGAGAAGGGTGAGTAGGAGCGCGGTTCGAATCATCGTCGGGGAAGACAATAGCCGACGCGGTGGGGCCAGATGGAATGCTGTACGGCGTGAGGGCCCTGGCGGCATGCGCGCCAGGGCCCCCGGCCCGTCCCTACAAGCAGCGTTGCGCGCAGCCCTGGGTCGCGCAGCGGGCCAGGGCCCGGGACGTGTTACCCGAGCCGAAGAGCTCCCAGCAGACCTCCTGGGTTCTCTCCTCCCGAGCGCGCTGCAGGCAGGTGGTGAGCTCCGTGTAGGCCCCCCGGCAGGTGGCGTCCTGCTGGCAGGCGGTGAGTTCGGCGCAGCACCGCGAGCCTACGCAGTCCTGGCACCCCTCGCCCGTGGGCGCGCACACCCAGGTCGCGCCTCCGTCCTTCCCGGGCAGAGGCACCACGCCCCCGTCCAGTGGAGGCAGGGGCACCACGACGCCGCCGTCCCGCCCAGGCAGGGGCACCACGCCGCCGTCCCGCCCAGGCAGGCCGCCGTCCGGCTGGGAGCGGTCCGGGGGAATGACGCCCTCGGGGCTGCCGGCGAAGCGCCAGAGCGGCTCTCCCGCATCGTTGCGCTCGCCGCTCCGGGAGGGGTCGGTATTGATGCTCACTCGGCACGACTTGTGCGGCTCGTCATCGCACTTCTCGATGCGGCCGGAGTCGATGGACGTCCCTCCCTCGCCCACGGTGATGTTCGCATCCGCCATCTCCAGGCCCTTGAACAGGGCCTTCAGCTTGAGCTGGGCGACTGCGTTGAGCTTTTCCGCCAACGACACCGAGCCCCGGAGCACGTACTTGCGCTTCACCACCGAGTCATTGCCCTCGCACCCGCCCGCGCTTTCCGACGTGTGGGTCGCACAGTGCTCGCGCGTCCAGTGCTGCGCCAGGAAGATCTCCTCCACCTTCACGTCCACGCCGACGACGGCGTAGTTCTGGGCCTTGAGCTCCGCGGTGAGCATGCCGGCGAGCTGCATCTGAAACGAGCCGACGGCGCCCCCCAGCCGCGCCGCCTGGATGGCATTCTCCCCGTTGGCGGAGAACACGACGTTGTTGCAGCAGTGCCACTCGGTGGTGAGGCTCTTGTAGCCCGCGCTCTCTCCAGCCCGGCACGAGCGCATCGCCAGGATGCGGCCGCCTTCCGTTCCCGGGTCAATCTCTATCTGACCGCACGAGGCCAGCGCGAGCGCCACCGCCAGCACTCCCATCCTCTGCATCATCGTGCTCATGGGTGCGCTCCTCCGCGGCGGGTGACGGTGTAGAGGACGTGGTCCGCTCGGGCCGCCACGTCCTGGTTGCCCATGTAGGCCCAGGGCACGCGCTGGCCCCTCGCCTCGAGCACGATGCCGGTGGCGGCATCGAAGACGGCCGTGCCCTCGGCGTAGGGGGCGTAGCGCGCCACCATGGGGGCGGTGAGGCCCGCCGGCAGCGAGCCGTGCTTCTCGAGCAGCGCCTTCAGCCCCGCGGAGGGGGCGATGCGCAGCCGGCCCTTCACCTCCACCTCCACCCGGCCCCCGTCAATCTTCCGGATGCGGTAGGTGAACTGCTCCTGGCCCACCAGCGCCTTGCTGGCCAGTGCCTCTGCGTCCTCCGGCCGCGTCACCTGCCATGTCTGGCCTTCCTTCAGGGCTCCGTCTCCCGGCGGGAGGACCGCCAGCGCCAGCAGCTCGTACAGCACGGGCGAGGCCGTGGGGTCCTCCGCGGTGAGTCGCCCGGAGCGGTCCATGCGCCCGGGGAACGGCACCCCCATCTCCGTCACCAGCACGCCCGTGTCCTGGAACTCCAGCTTCAGCTCCCAGTCGCGCGGAGGCTGGGCCTGGGGCGCCCCCGGAGCGTCCTGCTCCCGCACGTCGTACGTCAGCGAGCCAGCTTGCTTCCAGCTCCCCTGGACCTTCTTCTCCGGTGGACACCCCGTGGCGAGCCCTACGACGGCCACCGCCAGGGTCGCCACCATCCCCAGCGACAGCGATTTCCGGATGCCTTGTCTCGTCATGCTTTCCCCCGTCGATAAGTCGGGAAAAGCTAATCCATTCATTCAGTGAGCGACATTTCATGGATGGCTGGTGTTGCTGGTCGCTGTCGTTGTCGACGCGGCCGTAGCCCCGGCGCGGCCATTCGGTGCCAGTCCGCGGCGGCGCTGCTCGGGGCTGGACGATGAGAAACAGCCCCTGCCGCGCAGCTCGCGGTGAGCACCTGACGAATCGCTTCCCCGGGTCCGGCATCCGTGAGAATGCCGCCCTCTGGCCAGCCGTTCCCCAGGCGGGATACCTTCATGCGTTTCGTTCACTGCTCCGACGTCCACATCACCGAGGACTACACCACGCTCCCCCTGCTGCGGCTCGGCTGGCGGCGCTGGGTCGCCCTGCTCGAGCTCTCCCTGGGAGGCCGCGCGAAGCGCTATGTCCGCGCACCCCAGGTCCTCTCCGCCATCGTCCGTGACGCAGAGGCCCACAAGGTCGACCACTTCATCCTTTCTGGAGACCTCACCGCCTACGCGCTCGACGGCGAGTTCGCCGGAGCCCGCAAGGCCCTGGGCCCGCTGGCGGAGGACCCGCGCCGCTGCACCATCGTCCCCGGCAACCACGACGTCTTCACCCCGGGCAGCATCCGCACCGACCGCTTCGCCCGCCACTTCGGCCAACTGCTGCACAGCGACCTCCCCGAGTACCGGCGCGAGGGCCCGTACCCCTTCGTCCGGCTCGTCGGAGACGACGCCGCCGTCGTGGGCCTGCTCTCCACCCGCCGCGCCCCCCTGCCTGCCTTCCCCTACGGTGAAATCGGCGAGGCCCAGCTCGAAGGCCTGGCGGCCCTGCTGAAGGACGCTCGCCTGGACGGCCGCGCCGTGCTCGTCGTCGTCCACCATGCGCCGCGCAACCGGAAGGGCGGCGCGGACCGGTGGAACCACGGCCTGCGGGACGCGGACGCCCTGCTGCGCCTCTTGCCCGGCCCGCGCTTCGCCGTCCTCCACGGCCACATCCACCAGCGCTACCACCACCCGGCCACCGCCGACCGGCCCCACCTCTTCGGCGCCGGCTCCTCCACCGAGGCCGGCCACGAGGGCTACTGGGTCATCGAAGTCGCGGGCGGAAAAGTGGTGGGCGGACAGCCGCATGCGCCCTCCCTGTGACAGCACGGCCGAGCGGCGGTAGAAACCCGTTCCATGCCGAACGCGCCGCACCCGCAGCCTTCGCCCAGCGATTTCACCCTCGAAGAATACAAGGCCCTGCGCACCCTCCAGCGCGCCGTGGATGACCTCCTCGAGGAGAGCCTCCGCGAGCGGGAGACGCTCACCCAGTCCTTCCGGCGCTGCTTCCCGCCCATCCTCAAGCTCACCGGCGCGCGGGCCGTGGCCATCACCACCCGCGACGAGGAGTTGCTGGAGCAGACCTGGAGCGAGGGCGACTGGGGAGACCGCTTCCCCGGCTCGCTCCTGGAGGGCCCGTCCGGCGTGAGGCGCATGGAGGGCGACACGCTCGTCACCCAGGCGCTGGACGTGGCCGGCACCCGCGTGGGCACCTTCGGCATGCTCTTCCCCGGGGACCTCACGGCGCTGGAGGCCTCGGCGCGCGCGCTGCGCGTGCTGGACACCGTCGCCGAGCAGCTCGACACCGTGTTGTGCCTCGTGCACACCGCGTCGGAGAAGCACCAGCTCATCATCCAGTGCAACGCGCACCTGGCCAACCCCGTCTTCGAGGCGGGCATGGACCAGGCGGTGCTGACGCTGGCGCAGCGCGTGCGGCTGCCGGGCTTCCTCCTGCTGTACCGCGACGCCGTGCAGCCCCAGGTGCTGCACTACCGCACCTACCGCAATGGCTACCTGGAGTTCGAGAGCGGCGAGCAGCCCAGCCCCGCGCTGGAGAAGGCCATCCGCCAGCACGGCCCGCGCCTGCTCGCGAGCGAGGAGTCCGCGCTGCGGCAGCTCTTCGGCGGCCGCACCACCGAGGCGGTGCTCATCTCCGGCGCGGCCTCCAGCGAGCCGCTGGGAAAAATCGTCATCTGGAGCGACGCGGGCTTCTCCGCGTACTCCATGGACCTCATCCGCGTGTTGGCTTCCACGCTCAGCCAGCGGCTGCTGGACTACAACCGCGAGCGCATCCACCTGTCGCAGTTCTTCCCCAACTCCGTCATCGACGCGCTGTTGCAGGACCCGAACTACGCCCAGCACCTGCGCGCGCAGGACCAGGAAGTCGGCATCCTCTTCGCGGACATCAACGGCTTCACCCGCATCTGCGAGCAGGGCTTCGACAGCCCGCGCAACATCGGCCGCTTCGTGGACGAGTGGAGCGAGCGCGCCGTGGGCTGCATCTGGGAGCACGGCGGCGTGTTCGACAAGATGGTCGGCGACTGCGTCATCGGCCTCTTCGGCCCGCCCTTCTTCAAGTCCTCGCGGCTGGAGCGCACGCAGGCCGCGGTGCGCGCCGCATGTGACATCCAGGCCTTCACCGCGTCACTCGGCGCGCGCGAGGAGATCTCGGCGCTGTGCCAGCGGGTGAAGCTGCCCGGGCTGGGCGTGGCCGTGGGCGTCAACCTGGCCAACGCCAACTGCGGCCTCTTCGGCCCCAACCGGCAGTACACGGCCTTCTCCAAGGGGATGAACCAGGCTGCGCGCCTGCAGTCGCTGGCGGGCTTCCGCGAGACGCTGGTGATGGAGAGCGTGCGCGAGGTGCTGGGCACGTCGCGCGAGCCCTTCTTCCAGGGGCTGCGCTTCGGTCCGTTGACGGAGACGCCGGTGAAGAACGTGGCGCAGCCGCTGCGCCACTACCAGCTGGAGTCGCTCAAGCCGTGAGCTGACGGCCCGGGCGCCTGTCGCGGCTCAGGCCTTGAGGTGCGGGGCCGCGTAGCGCCGGGAGAAGTGGATCCACCGGCGCTCGTCCACCTCCACCTGCCACTCGGAGTTGGGCGTCAGCGGCATGCGCTGCTTGAGGAAGCCCTCCAGGTGGTCCGCGGCCTTCACGGGTGTGAGGCCGGGCGCGCGGAAGGCGACGTGCAGGTAGACGTCCAGCGTGGCGCCTACGTCCACCGAGGCACAGACGCGCAGCGTGCCTACGCGGCGCTGGTAGACGGCGTTCTGCCCGGGCCATGCGGCCGGGTCCAGTTGCGCCACCGACAACCAGTTGGACGGCTCGAGGATGAAGTCGAGCAAGTCGCTGCTCGCCTCGTCCAGCGTTGCGTGCTCCTGGATGGAAAGCATCGCCCACCTCCCCGGGGAAGCCGATGGAAAGAATGTGCCCACGTCCATGTCGCGTGCAAGGGCCCCCCGCCGCTTTCCCCGGGCGTGTCCGTCACCGACAGGACGCACACACGTGGGTGTGGGGCAGGGCCCGCACCTTCGAATGTGTCAGAAGCGCTCCAGCGCGCGCAGCTCGTCCGCGGTGAGCTTGACCGATGCGGCGGCGACGTTTTCCTCCAGGTGCTTGACGGAGGAGGTGCCGGGAATCGGGAGCATGACGGGCGAGCGGTGCAGCAGCCATGCGAGCGCGAGCTGCCCCGGCGTGACGCCATGGCGCTTCGCCGCCTGCACCAGCGGGCTGGTGCTCCCCGTCAGCGCGTTGGCCGCGAGCGGGAAATACGGGAGGAAGCCAAGTCCCTCGCGCTCGCACTCCGCCAGCACGTCGTCGCTCTGCCGGTCCGTGAGGTTGTAGCGGTTCTGCACGGAGACGATGGGGACGAGCTTCCGCGCCGCGCGAAGCTGCTCCACGGACACATTGGACAGCGCGACGTGGCGGATCTTCCCCTGCTCGCGCAGGCGCGCGAGGGTGCCCACGGACTCCTCCAGCGGTACGCGCGGGTCCACCGTGTGGAGCTGGTACACGTCGATGCGCTCCACGCGCAGGCGCTTGAGGCTGCCCTCCAGCGCACGGGTGAGGTGCTCGGGCCTGCAGTCGCGCTGCCAGTCGCCGGGCCCGGCGCGGGTGAGGCCGCCCTTGGTGGCGATGACGACGCCGGCGGGGTACGGGTAGAGCGTCTCGCCGATGAGGCGCTCGGACACGTCGGGGCCGTACGAGTCCGCGGTGTCGATGAGCTGCACGCCCATTTCCACGGCGCGGCGCAGCACGGCCTTCGCCTCGGTGGGGTTCTTGGGCTCGCCCCAGATGCCCTCGCCGGTGATGCGCATGGCGCCATAGCCCATGCGGTTGACGGTGAGGTCGCCCAGCTTGAAGGTGCCTGCGGCGGCGGCGGTGGGAGTCGTGGACAAGGCAATCCTCGCGGGTTGGGCGGAGAGAAGGCCGCGCACGTTAACGGACACGGGTGACACCCGCCCGTCGTTCCCACCCTGCCCTCAAGGGCTGGTCGGAAGTGAACGGCGTGAGCGACGCTCCACGGTGGACTTGAGCTGGCCGCAGCCCGCGTCGATGTCGATGCCCCGGCGCTGACGCACCGTGCTGGGCACCGCATGGGACGTCAGGACGTCCTGGAAGGCGCGCACGGACTCCGGGCGGCTGGGCCCGCCGTCGTAGCCCACGGTGGGGTTGAGGGGGATGACGTTGATGTGCGCGTCCATGCCGTGCAGCAGCTTCCCCAGCGTGTGCGCGTGCTCGGCCGTGTCATTGCGGCCGGAGATGAGCGTCCACTCGAAGAAGATGCGGCGCCTGCGTTTCTCGCTGTAGTAGCGGCACGCGTCCATCAATTCGTCCAGGGGCCAGCGGCGGCCGGCGGGCACCAGCGCGGCGCGCTCGGCGTCGGTGGCGCCGTGGAGGCTGACGGCGAGCTGCACGGGGCGCTCCTCGTCCGCGAGCCGGCGGATGCCGGGCACCACGCCCACGGTGCTCAGGGTGATGAAGCGCGGCCCCATGGCCAGCCCGAGCGCGTCCACCAGCACGTCCACCGCGGCCATCGTCCCCTCGTAGTTGTGCAGGGGCTCGCCCATGCCCATGAGGACGACGTTGCGCAGCGACTCGTTGGACTCGCGGAGGATGCGGTTGACGTGCAGCACCTGGCCCACGATTTCGCCGGGCGTCAGGTGGCGCGACAGGCCCATCTGTCCCGTGGCGCAGAAGACGCACCCCATGGCGCAGCCGGCCTGCGTGCTGATGCACACCGTGGCGCGGCCCTTGAAACGCATGAGCACCGTTTCAATCGTCTGCCCGTCGTCGAGCTTGAGCAGCAGCTTGTGGGTGTGGCCGTCGCTGCTGAACGTCTCGGTGTGCGTGGCGAGGTGGCCCAGGCGGGCCCGCTCGCGCAGGGCGGCCTGGAGGTCCGGGCGCAGCCCCTCCACTTCGTCCAGCGAGCGCACCTGCTTGCGGTACAGCGCGGTCCACACGAGGTCGCGGTAGTAGGGGCCAAATCCCCAGCCGGAGAGCAGCTCACCCAGCGCGGGGCGCGTGAAGTCGTACAGGTTGGTGGGCGTGTCGGACGGCATGGCCATGGACGGAGATAACACACCCGGCGGGGGGCATCAGCCGGTCGCGAGTTTTGGAGTCCGGGCCCCGGAGCCGGGGCCCCGGAGCCCGGGCCTGGAGCGCCGAGCGGGCGGGCTGGCGGGCCCCGTCGTCCGCCTGCCGGGGAATGAAGCCGTGTCCACCTTGAACCCATATGGGTCTGGCCATCCAGCAGGAGGAGTTCCGCCCGGACGACTACGAGCGCTTCTCGCGGCGGCTGAAGGAGAGCCTGGAGGCGCTGCGCGCGCTGCTGGCGCGTCCGGGCTTCGGGGTGGGGCCGAGCACCATCGGCGCGGAGCTGGAGCTGTTCCTCGTGGACGCGGCGGGCTTCCCGCTGCCCATCAACCGTCAGGTGCTGGCGCAGACGGTGGACCCGCGGGTGACGCTGGAGATGGACCGCTTCAACCTGGAGCTCAACCTGCGCCCGGGGCCGCTGGCCGGCAGGCCCTTCACCGCGCTCGCGGCGGAGTTCGAGGACACGCTGCGCGAGGTGCGGCGCGCGGCGGCCACGCAGGGCGCCCGGGTGGCCGTCATCGGCATCCTCCCCACGCTGCGCGAGGCGGACCTGGGCAGCGGCGCGATGACGGGAGTGGCCCGCTACCGCGCGCTGTCCGCGGCCATCCGCCACCGCCGCGCCGCGCCCTTCCACGTGTCCATCCGCGGCGAGGACACGCTGGCGCTCGCCTGGGACGACGTGACGCTGGAGGGCGCCAACACGTCGCTCCAGTACCATCTGAGGGTGGCGCCGGGTGACTTCGCGCGGGCCTACAACGCGGCACAACTGGCCACGGCGCCGGTGCTGGCGGTGTCCGGCAACTCGCCGCTCTTCCTCGGGCACCGGCTGTGGGACGAGACGCGGGTGGCGCTGTTCCGGCAGGCGGTGGACGACCGCGGCGAGCCGGGCGAGGGCGGCTTCCATCCGCACGCGCGCGTGTCCTTCGGGCACGGCTGGGCTCGCGAGGGGGCGCACGAGCTGTTCGCCGAGGCGGTGGCCCTGCACCCGCCGCTGCTGCCCGTGGTGGGGCGCGAGTCGCCGCTGGAGTGCGTGAGGGCCGGAGGGCTGCCGGGGCTGGACGAGCTGCGGCTGCACCAGAGCACGGTGTGGACGTGGAACCGCGCCATCTATGACCCCAAGGACTCCGGCCACCTGCGCATCGAGCTGCGTGCCCTGCCGGCGGGCCCCACCGTGGTGGACATGGTGGCCAACGGCGCCTTCCTGCTGGGCCTGACGCTGGCGCTGGCGGAGCGGGTGGACGCGCTGCTGCCCGCGCTGCCCTTCGTCCACGCGTACGGCAACTTCATCCGGGCGGCGCGCCAGGGGCTGGACGCGGAGCTGCTCTGGCCCGCGGACGCGGCGCCCAGTCCCAGGCCGGTGCGGGTGGTGGAGCTGGTGCCCCGGCTGCTGCCGCTGGCGCACCAGGGATTGGTGAGGGCCGGTGTGGACGCGGCCGACGCGGACGCCATGCTGGGCATCATCGAGCGGCGCGTGGCGCTCGGGCGCACGGGCGCGCGCTGGCAGCGGCTGGAGCTGGCGCGGCTGGAGGCGCGGATGCCCCGCGCGGACGCACTGGCGGCGATGCTGGAGCGCTACCTGCACCACGCCGACTCGGGCGAGCCCCTGCATACCTGGCCGGTGGAGTAGGCCGGGCCCTCCGTCAGGGGGCGGATTGCAGGAAGGGGCACGGGCCGGTGAATATCCGCCCGCCTGCCACGTCAGCGGGCTGGCGGTACTCCCGCGCAGCCTTCCGCTCACCTCCCGGCCGCTCATGGTCCGACTCCTCCGACTGCTGCCCTTCCTGTTGCTGTGCGCCTGCACCTCCCTGCGCGGCCGTGCCGATGACCTCGCCCGAAAGGGGCAGTTCGTCGAGGCCGCCGCCATCTACGACGACCTCGTCCGCAAGAGCCCCTACGAGACGGAGCTGGTCTCCGCCCGCGATGACCTGCGCTGGAAGGCGCTGGAGCAGCTGTTGGGCAATGCCCGGCGCTACCGGCTGGAGGGACGCGACGAGGACGCGGAAGCAGACCTCCTGACCTTCCTCAACCACCGCGTCCAGTGGAACTCGCACCTCAATGGCGCGCTGGAGAGCTCGCTGCTGGAGGAGATGGGCGGGACGCACCAGCACCTGCGCACGCTCATCGGCGCTCCCGCCCAGAATGGCCACGCGCTGACGGCGGAGGAGTCGCTGATTCGCAAGCGGCCGCTGCTGGCCCACCGGGAGATGGTCGTCATCCAGCGGGAGATGGAGAACGCGGTGCTCCAGAGCGGCAAGGACGCCTGCCAGCGGCTGCGCACCGTCAGCACCGAGGACACCCCGCACTGGAAGGAGCTGGTGTTCCGCTACTGCGCCCACTGGCGCGAGTACGCGCCCCAGCCGCCCGCGGCCCCGGAGCTGTTCGGCCCCGCCTCGTTCGAGGGCGACATCTCCGGCCTGGACGAGGCCCAGGTGAACCGGCTGCGCGAGCACCTGACGCGCGCCTTCGAGTCCTCGCCCTGGTTCTCTCCCAACGCCACGCCCCGGCCGGACTTCACGCTGGCGGGCCGGTTCTCCACGCAGCGCGACAGCCAGTCCGTGGAGCTCACCGCGCCGTACACGGAGCAGGTGCCATACACGGACCACGAGGACCGCACGGAGACGATTACGGAGCCCTATACGGAGGAGGAGGAGTACACGGACGAGAAGGGCGAGACGAAGAAGCGCACCGTCACCAAGACGCGCACGTACACCCGCACCTTCACCGTGGAAGTCACGAAGTACCGCGACGTGGCGAGGACCTTCGAGTACCACGCGCTGCGCCTGTCCGTGGACCACCGCGTGGCCCTGTCCTCCTCCGGCATGCTCGACGCGCGGCGCGGACCCCTCACGGCAGTGCTACAGGACCAGTTCTCCGAGTCCGGCTACGAGCACGACGTCTCCTTCTCCGACGCCAACGTGTCGCCCCAGCACGTGTCCTTCACGCCCCCGCACGCCTGGCTCGAGCAGCGCATCGCGCAGCTGGGGAGGGTCTTCTCCCAGCGGCTCGTGGAGCACTGGCGCGAATCCTACTGCGCCCCGCCCACGCTCACATTGGACGACGCCGCCCGGTGTGCACGCGCCGGTGCCGCGCTCCCCACTCCTGCTTACCGTGTTCTCTCCGAAGTCCTCGGAGATGACGCAGCGCGAGTGCCTCAACTCTTCGCGTCAGACTGAGAAGTCAGCGGCCCGGCGGAGACTCGCCGGTGTCATTCAGGACTGTGTGGATTGTTGAGGAAATCTGACGTGAAATACCCACGAGTTCGGGCCTGACGTGGTGTCAAGCCCGCCCTCTCGTAGGACATTTCCAACCAGAGGACCGTATGCATCCAACCGAAGTCCGTAGTCGTCTTTCCCGAAGGACCGTCGCGCTGCTGTGGATGGCTTCTTCCCTGGCGTTTGCCGGGTGCGGCGAGGCGGGCGGGGCGGAGGCCTCCGGCGGTGCCGAGCCGTACGCGACGGAGTCGCAGCGGCTGGACGAGAGCGGTGACGAGGGTGTCTCCAACGACCGTCGCATCATCGTGTACCAGACCCCGACGCTGCAGCTGTACGCGGTGGACAAGAAGGGCAACACCGAGCTGCTCGCGGAGCGCAGCGGCGCGCCGGTGGTCTCGCCGGATGGCCGCGAGGTGGCGTACGCGAAGCTGCCGAACTCGTGGAGGGCGGGCGACCCGGTGACGCGCGCGGAGCTGCACGTGTACAACACGCGCACGGGCGACACCGAGCGGCTGACGCAGGGCAATGACGACACCGAGCCGGTGTGGACGCCGGACGGCAAGAGCCTGCTGTTCCAGTCCAAGAAGCGCTCGGGGATGGAGTCGCTCTGGAAGGTGAAGAAGAACGGCAACGCGCTGGAGCAGGTGACGAACGAGGACTGCTCCACGAGGAACAGCCCCTCCTACATCCCCAACCCGCTCTCGAGCGAGACGGTGGAGTGGGATGCCGACCGCCGCATCATCGTCTACACCACCACCACCAGCCTGACCGACAGCGAAGTGCGCGTCATCCGCTTCGACCGCGCGCTCAACGTGGAGGAGGCGTACAGCCTGGGCGTGGGCTACGCGCCGAAGTGGACCGACCACGGCACCGTCGTCTTCCAGCGCAACGTGAACGGCCAGGTCGTCACCATCGAAGTCAGCGTGGACTGAGTGGCAGTGACGCGGGGCCGCGAGGCAGCGCCGCCGCGTGCGGAGATGTGAAGCAGGGCAGCAATGCAGTGGGATGAAGAGCAGTGGCCGCAGGCGGGCCGGCGCGGAAGCAGCGGAGCGCAGGCGCCCGTGGGGAGGGGCAACGGAGGCCCTCCCTCGCCGCGGCCGGCTTCATCTCTCGTCGTGAGGCACGTGCGACGTCGGGGCGCCCGGAAGGTCGGGCCTCAGCCCTCGTCCTCGGTGCCCCGGCGGAGGCCGAGCATGCGCCGCAGCTCGCGCGCGGACTGGCGGCTCACCTCCACCGCGTGGCCCCGGACGGTGCGCGCCAGGTAGCCGCCCGTGTCCAGCGGCTCCAGCCGGGTGACGTGGGACAGATTCAGCAGCGCCCGGCGGTGGACGCGGTGGAAGCGCTCCGCGGGCAGCTTCTCCGCCAGCTCGTTGAGGGTGAAGTCGGTGAGGAAGTCGCCCTGCCCGGTGAACACCGTCACCAGCTCGTCCTCCAGCGCCGCGTGCGAAATCGTCTCCGGGTCCACCAGGACGATGCCCTGTCGCGTGGGGATGGGCAGCCGCCCCAGTCCGCGCGCGGCCGGGAGTGACGCCGGGGCCTTCTCGGTGCCGGGGGCCGGTGCCTCGCGCCCGGACTCCTCCAGCCGGGCGCGGGCGCGCTCCAGCGCCTTCTGCAGGCGCGCGGGCTCGACGGGCTTGAGGACGTAGTCCACGGCGCCGTGGTTGAAGGCCTCCACCGCGTGCTCGGCGTGGGCGGTGCAGAGGATGACGCGAGGGCGCCCCTCCGGCATCAGGGCCAGCGCGTCCAGGCCGCTGAGGCCGGGCATGTGGATGTCCAGCAGCACCACGTCCACGCCCCCGGCGCGCACGGCGGTGAGGACGGCCTCTCCGTCCGCGGCCTCGCCGCACAGCTCCACATCCGGAAAGGCGGCCAGCAGGCGGGACAGGCGCTTGCGGGCGAGCAGCTCGTCATCGGCGACGAGGACGCGCAGTGTCGGACTCACGTGACGACTCCAGGCAGGGGGCCCGAGCGGGGCAGGATGACGGTGACGCGGGTGCGCTCTTGCGCGCTCTCGAGCGTGAGGCGGGCCCTGCCGCCATAGGCCAGGGCCAGGCGGCGCTCCACGGTGGGCAGGCCGGCGCTGCCCTCGCGGGGGCCCTTGGAGGCGCCGGGGTTTTCGATGGCCACCTCCACCTCGCCGTCGCGCACGGTGATGTCCAGCGACAGGCGGCCCCGGTGGCCGGCGGCGGGGCCGTGCTTCACGGCGTTCTCCGCGAGCGGCAGCAGCACCAGCGGCGGGACGGGCACGTCCCCCGCGCCGGAAGGAACGTTCATTCCGAGCTGGAAGAGGTCCGGGTCTCTCAGCAGGTGCAAATCGAAGAGGGTGCGGACGAGCTCCAACTCCTGGGACAGGGGCCAGGTGGCGCTGCGCACGCCGGCGAGCACGGAGCGGAGCATGGTGGACAGCCGCAGCACGGCGGCCTCGGCGACGGCGCCGTCCTCGCGGCACCACTCGGCGATGGCGTTGAGGGTGTTGAAGAGGAAGTGCGGGTCCAGGTGGCTGCGCAGCGCGAGCAACTGCGCCTGCTCCGCCTCCAGCGCGAAGCGCGCGGCGCGGGCCCGCTCGCGCACCAGGCTCTCCTCGAAGCCGATGTCCCGGCCCAGGCCCCAGCCGCCCACGAGGAAGAGGGCGCCGCACACCGCGAGGTTGAGGCGCTGGGTGAGGAAGGTGGGCCCCATGCCGAGCAGCTTCGGCAGCACGAAGCCGGAGGTGAGCACCACGCCGCTGCCCACGGTGCAGTACAGCAGCAGGCGGATGCCGCCGTGGCTCAGGTCCAACCCCTCCGGGAAGAGGAAGCGGTAGGAGACGGGCGCCACGGCCACGAACATCAGGCACATCAGCACGCCCAGGTACACGGCCAGCGGCTCGCGACTGAAGCGCACCTGGGCGGCCACGAGCGGCGCGGCCACCAGGAGGATGGGCAACAGCCTCCGGGGCTCCACGAGGGCCCGCCACGTGGCACGGACGATGGATGCTTCCGACTTCTCCGACATGCGCCAGCGGGAGCCTACCCCGCCGGGGCGCTCAGCGCGCGGGGCCCTCCTCCAGCTCGGTCTCCATGACGTCCAGCACCATGCTGCCGGCGAGGACGATGGGGAAGAGGAGGATGGCGGCGAGGACGAGGAGGGGGGAGGGGAGGGCAAGCATGAGGGGCTCCTGACTCCGGGAAGCATGCCTTTGCAGTCTGACGTGTCTTCCCTGGCTGTGCTGACGCCCCCGGCCCGAGCGGTCGCTGGAGGACAACGAAGGGTCGCCCGGGCTATTTCCGTAACGCCTACACGGCCCCGGCGAGCACGTCCGCGAGCAGAGCCCCGTTGCGGATGCAGTCGTTGAGGCCCACGCCCTTGTAGGCGTTGCCCGTCAGGTGGAGGCCCGGCCAGCGCTGGAGCGCCGCGTCGATGGCGGACACGCGCTCCAGGTGTCCCACGTTGTACTGGGGAATGCCGCGTTCCCAGCGGATGACCTCCCTGAAGGACGGGGTCGCCGTCACCCCCGCGAGCGCCTTCAGCTCCTCGCGGGCCAGCGCCACCAGGGCCTCCTCGTCCTGCTTCACCAGGTCTGGCTGGCGCGCCCCGCCCACCATGCATGTGTAGAGCACCCGCCCGCCCTCCACGCGGAAGGGGAACGTGGTGGACGCATGGATGGCGCCCAGCAGCCGCCGCTTCTCGCCCGAGGGCACGAGGAAGCCGAAGCCGTCCGGCGCGGGCGTCGTCCCCGCGTCGAAGCCCAGGTGCACGACGGCGATGGGCGCGTATTCGATGTCCGCCACCTTCGCGGCGAGCGTCGCGTCCAGCGGCCGCAAGAGCCCCGTGGCCACGTGCGAGGGCACCGCCAGCACCACGTGCTTCGCGGACAGCTCCGCGCTCCGCCCGTGCTCGTGGACCCGGAGTCGCCAGCCGTCCTCGTGCCGCTCCAGTCCCTCCACCGTGGCACCCACGTGCGTCGCGTCGCCCAGTGCCGTGGCCAGCGCGTCGATGAGCGTCTGCAGGCCCCCGTCGAAGGTGCTCAGCGCGCCGCTCAGCTTCGGCGGCGGGGCCGCGCCCGCCGTGCCCGCGGGCAGCGCCTTCTGCGCCTTCTGCGAGCGGATGGCGCCGAGGATGAGGCTGCGATGCTCTCGCTCCAGCTTCACCAGGGGAGGAAACGTCGCGGCCACGCTGAGCCGCTCCACGTCGCCCGCGTAGATGCCCGTCTGCACCGCGTCCAGCAGCACCTGCGTCGCCGTGCGCCCCAGGTGGCGGCGGCCGAAGTCCGCCAGCGACTCGTCCACGCCCTGGGGCGCGCGGCCCGTGAAGAGCTCGCCCATGACGCGCAGCTTCGCGCCGAGCGGAAGGATGTCCGAGCCGAGGAACGCGGGCGGGGACGCCGGTACGGACCTGAGTCGACCTCGCGTGTACACATAGCGACGCTTCGCCGCCGCGTCGGCCGCGCGGATGCGACCTTCCAGGTGGAGGGCCGTCGCCAGCTCGCGCGTGGCCGGCTCGCGGTCCAGGAAGCTGTTCGGCCCCTGCTCCACGAGGTATCCACCTCGCGCACGCGTCCCCACCGCGCCACCCAGCCGTCCCGAGGACTCCAGGAGCACGCAATCCCTACCGCGTGAGCGCAACCGGTGCGCTACAACAAGTCCTGAAATCCCGCCTCCCACGACGACGACACTCATCGGGTTGTCCTTCCATGCCCAGTGCATTCAAACACCATCACGCAACCCTCACCTGTGAGCAGGGCTTCCGGTGACCAGCGTGCACTCCTCATTCACACTCCCCACTCGTCAACAGCCGCGTTTTGCCAGCGCGGTCCATTCGGCGCGTTAATGCCTTTCATGCGCTACGTCATCACTGGAGCAAGCCGGGGAATCGGTCTCGAGTTCGTCCATCAGCTCCTGCGAAGAGGGGACACCGTCGACGCGGGAGTGCGCTCGCCCGAGGGTGCGAAGCGGCTGGAGCCGCTGGCCCGCGAGGTGGGCAACCGCCTGCGCATCCACGCGCTCGACGTGGAGGACGCCGCCAGCATCCGCTCGTTCGCCGCGGACGTCTGCGCCGCGCCGGTGGACGTGCTCATCAACAACGCCGGTGTGCCCGGCCTGTGGTGCGCCCTCACCGACGTGGACTACGTGGACATGGCACGCACCTTCGCCGTCAACGCCCTGGGGCCGTTGCGCGTCACCTCCGCGCTCTTGCCCGCGCTGCGCCGCGGCGCAGCGCGCAAGGTGGCCCATGTCAGCTCGCGCATGGGCTCGGTCGCCGACAACACCGAGGGTGGCGCCTACGCGTACCGCATGTCCAAGGCCGCGCTGAACATGGGCGTGCGCACCCTGGCCAATGACTTGCGCGCGGAGGGCTTCACCACCGTGGTGCTCCACCCCGGCTGGGTGCAGACGGACATGGGCGGGCCGCAGGCGCCCCTGCCGGCGTCGGACTCCGTGCACGGCCTGCTGCGCATCATCGACGGCATGGGGCCGGAGCACACCGGCCGCTTCTTCGACTACCAGGGCGCGGAAGTCCCCTGGTAGGGCGCGGGGCGCGGGGCGAGCGGCCATGGCCCGGCGCGCCTACGGGTACAGCATCTGCGTGCGCCAGCCGTCCCCCTCGCGCAGGTAGACGTGCCTGTCGTGGAGCCGGCTGGGGCGGGAGTGCCAGAACTCGATGCGGTCCGGCACCACGCGGAAGCCGGACCAGTTCGGCGGGCGGGGCACCTCCTTGCCGGCGTGGCGCGCCTCCACCTCCGCCACCCGCGCGTCCAGCTCTTCGCGGGAGGGCAGGGGGCGGCTCTGGAGGCTGGCCCACGCGCCCACCTGGCTGCCGTGCGCCCGGCTGCGGAAGTACGCGTCCGCCTCCGCGTCGGACACGCGCTCCACCCGGCCCTCCACCCTCACCTGCTCCTCCAGTGGGGCCCAGTGGAAGCACAGCGCTGCGAAGGGGTGTGCCAGCAACTCGCGGCCCTTGCGGCTCTCGTAGTTGGTGAAGAAGACGAAGCCGCGCGCATCGAAGTCCTTCAGCAGCACCACGCGAGCGCTGGGGCGTCCGTCATCGCCGACGGTGGCGACCACCATGGCGTTGGGGTCCACGGGGACGGCCTTCTTCGCCCGCTCGAAGAGGTCCGCGAAACGCTGGATGGGGTCCGGTGGAATATGCACGTTTGAAACATAGGGGACGGGCGCCCCGGGCGCACGTTCGCGGTTGACTCATGCGGGCCACACGTCAATGTGGGCCCATGAAGATTCTCTTCATCTCCTCGGAGGTGACGCCCTTCTCCAAGACGGGAGGCCTGGGAGACGTGGCTGGGGCCCTGCCCGCCGCGCTCGCCTCGCTGGGCCACGACGTGAAGGTCGTCACCCCTCGCTACCGCGACGTGCGCGACGCTTCCCGGCTCACCCCCACCGGCCAGTCCCTGGTGGTGCGCTTCCCCTCCGGCGAGGCGTCCGGCCCCATCCTCTCCACGCGCCTGTCGGAGAACCTGGAGGTCCTCTTCCTGGAGAACGAGTTCTTCTACGGGAACCGCAACGGCCTCTACGGCGACGCCTGGGGCGAGTTCGGCGACAACGCGCGGCGCTTCGCCTACCTCTCGGTGGGCGCGCTCCAGGCCGCGCAGCGGCTGCGCTTCGTCCCGGACATCATCCACGCCAACGACTGGCAGACGGGCCTGGTTCCGGTGGCGCTCCAGCGCGGCTTCCGCTCCACCGCGCTGTCCCGAGCGAAGAGCGTCTTCACCATCCACAACCTGGCCTACCAGGGGCAGTTCCCCAAGGGCGTCATGGACGAGCTGGGGTTGCCCTGGGACTTGTTCACCTCCGAGGGCGGCCTCGAGTTCTACGACGCGGTCAACTTCCTCAAGGGCGGGCTCGTCTTCTCCGACGCGCTCACCACCGTGTCGCCCACCTACGCGCGGGAAATCCAGGGGCCGGAGCAGGGCTACGGGCTGGACGGCCTGCTGCGCCGCCGCGCGCACCGGCTGCACGGCATCCTCAACGGCATCGACGCGCACGAGTGGGACCCCCAGGCGGACCCCGTCCTCCCGGCCCGCTACGGCCCGCGTGACTTGCAGGGCAAGGCGGTGTGCAAGCGCGAATTGCTCTCGCGCTTCGGGCTGCCGGACGGGGACGCGCCGGTGTTCGCCATCGTCAGCCGGCTGGCGTGGCAGAAGGGCATGGACCTGTTGCTGGAGGTGCTGCCCACCGCGCTCCAGGCGGACATCCGCTTCGTGGGCATCGGCAGCGGGGAGGGCCCGCTGGAGGACGGCCTGCGCGCGTTGCAGGCCCGTTACCCGAAGCAGCTGGCCGTGCACCTCGGGTTCGACGCGGCGCTGTCGCACCTGGTGGAGGCCGGGGCGGACTTCTTCCTCATGCCCAGCCGGTACGAGCCGTGCGGGCTGAACCAGATGTATTCGCTGCGTTACGGGACGGTTCCCATCGTCCGGGCCACGGGGGGGCTGGTGGACACCGTGGAGGGCGGGCTGGACGGCACCGGCGTCCTCTTCGAGGCCTTCCACCCGGCCGCCCTCCTGGCGGCCATCCGCCGGGCCCTGGCCCTCTACGCGGACCCACCCCGGCTGGAGGAGTTCCGGCGCCGGGGCATGGAGAAGGACTTCTCCTGGAGCGCTTCCGCCCGGAAATACGAGGCCGTCTACGCCGCCCTCATGGCTGAATAGTGGGTGCGGACGGAAATTCGCAGTAGTCTTGTCGCGTGGCGGAAGCTCCGGACCTGGGCGGTTACGAGGTGGTCGGCCGGTTGGCTGTAGGCGGCATGGCGGAGGTGTACCAGGCACGTGCCCGGGTCACCACGCAGCGCTCGCCCGGCGAACCGGAAGAAGTCGTCATCAAGCGACTGCACCCCTCGTTCCGCAGTGACACCGCGTACGTCAAGGCGTTCGTCGACGAGGCGAAGCTGACGGTGCGCCTGCGCCACCCTCACATCGTCCGCACCTACCGCCTCTTCAAGGCGGGGCCGGACTACCTCATGGTGCAGGAGCTCGTCAGTGGCCGGACGCTCGGCTACATGCAGGAGCTGCTCATCAAGGCCGGCGCGGCCATGCCGCCCGAGTCCGCCCTCTACATCGCCTGGTGCCTGGCGAAGGCGCTCGACTACATCCACCGGGCGAAGGTGGGGGAGAACGGCGCCACCATCGTCCACCGCGACTTGAACCCGGCCAACGTGCTGCTGGGCATCAACGGCGACGTGAAGCTCACCGACTTCGGCGTGGCGGAGGTGGAGGGGATGATGCGCGGCGACGCGGGCGCGCTGCGCGGCACGCTGCCGTACATGAGCCCGGAGCAGGTGCTGGGCCAGGCGGTGGACGCGCGCACCGACTTGTACGCGCTGGGCGTCATCCTCTGGGAGTTGTGGGCCAGCCGCCGCCTGCACGCCGGGGACAACGAGGCGGAGCTGATGCACCGGGTGCGCGACGCGCGGGTGCCGCTCCTGTCGTCGGTGGCGCCGGACCTGCCGGACTACGCGGTGCAGGTGGCGCGCAAGGCGCTCTTCGCGGACCGGGCGCGGCGCTTCCAGACGGCCGCGGAGTTCCTCAAGGCGCTCGAGGCGCTGTCCAAACGCGCGGGCTGGCCCCTGACGGTGGAGGCCCTCCAGCCTCTGCTGGGCGGCTGAGCCGCGTGCGCCGCGCCGTCGTCGCGCTGCTGTGTGGCGGCGTCCTGTCCGGGTGCCTGGGCTCGGTGCCCTTCCGGCCGCGCGCCTATGACGAGGCCGTGCGCGTGGACTCCGTCGCCGTGGACTTCCGGCCGGACGGCTCGGGCGTGCTGGATTTGGGGCTGGAGGTGGCCAACCCGTCCTCGGACGCGGCCAGCGTGTCCTCGGTGGACTTCGAGCTGCGGGTGGACGGGCGGCGCATGGCGGCGGGCGTGCAGCAGGTGGCCGTGGCGCTGCCCTCGGACGGGCGCCTGCCGCTGCGGGTGTTCTTCCCGCTGGCCAGCGAGAGCGCCACGGGCGGCGCGGAGCCGGTGGCGCGCCGGGTGCGGGTGAGCGGCGGTGTGGTGCTGCGCTTCGGCGGCACGGAGCGGCGCGCGCCCTTCGACGACACGCGCGTGCTGCCCCTGGCGTACGTGCCGCCGCTGAACGGCCCGGAAGGGGGCTGACGCTCAGTTCTTGGCGGAGACGGACTCCACGCGCGCGTCGCGGGAGCCGGCGTCCTTGCCGTCGCGCGGGGGGCCGTCGCGGGGCTCGCGGCCGTCCTTCCCGTCCCGGGCGTCCTTGCCGGTGGCGGACTTCAGGCGGGACATGCGCACGCGGTCGATGCGCGGCCCCTCCTTGGTGGCGACGACGAACTGCCAGCCGTTGTAGGTGAAGCGCTCGCCCACGTCCGGCAGGTGGCCGGCGAGCGACGACAGGTAGCCGCCGAGCGTGTCGAAGTCGCCCTCGGGCAGGGGGAAGCCGAAGGCCTGGGTGAAGGCATCCACCTCCAGCGAGGCCTCCACGAGGAAGCTGCCGTCGGCCATCTTCTCCACCTGCTTCTCCTCCACCTCGAACTCGTCGCCGATGTCGCCGACGATTTCGCGGAGGATGTCCTCCAGCGTCACGATGCCCATGAAGCCGCCGTACTCGTCGACGACCATGGCCATGTGGATCTTCCGCTTCTGCATGTCCCGGAGGAGGTCTCCCACGGGCTTCAGCCAGGGCACGAAGTGGGCGGGGCGGATGATGTCCTGGAGGACGATGAGCTCCGGGTGCTGGAGCAGGGGGATGATGTCGCGCGCGTGCAGCACGCCGATGATGTGGTCCACGTCGTCCCGGTAGACGGGGATTCGCGAGTGGTTCTCCTCGGCCAGCAGCCGCAGCAGCTCGTCGGTGGAGACGGTGATGTCCACCGTGACGACGTCGGTGCGCGGCACCATGACGTCGCGGCAGCGCTTGTCGGACAGCTCGAAGATGGAGCGGATGAGCTGCGGGGCGCTCTTGTCCACCTCGTTCTTCGCGGCCTGCGCGGCCAGCAGCTTCTCCAGCTCCTCCAGCGGCGGGGGCGGGGGCTCGAAGCGCAGCGTGCGGCCGAACGTCCGCGCCACCAGGTTGAGCAGGCTCAGCGTCAGCCGCATGGGCGGGTAGAGCAGGAAGACCAGCAGCGACACCACGCCGGACAGCCGCAGCGCCCAGCGCTCCGGGTTGGCGTTGGCCAGGCCGCGCATGGTGACTTCCATGAGGCTGGCCAGCACGCCCACGAAGAGGGCGCCCGCGGCCACGGTGGCCACGGGCAGCCACGGGGCCTCGCCGTACTGGGTCATGTCCAGCATGCGGGGCGGGACGAAGGCGCCAATGGCGGCGGCGAGGAAGCCGCTGAGCAGGGTGCCCAGCCGCAGCGCGGTGGCGGTGGCCTCGCGGTTGGTCTTGTGCCGATAGACTCGGCGGCTCGCCGCGCCCGGCTGCGTCTCCACCAGCTCCTGGGCGCGCAGGTCCGACGTTCCGTAGAGCGCGGACTCCGCGGCGGCGACCAGGGCCCGGATGAAGCACAAGGCCAGGCAGGCGACCCAGAGGGTCCAGGTAGGCATAGAGCCTCTCTCTTATCCCGTGCTAGGGGTACGTACCACCCCGCCGGAGCCCCCATGCCCGCTCGCATGTACGCCGTTGGAGCACTCCTGGCCCTCCTCGTCCCGGCCCTGTCCGGCGCCTGGCCGGTGGACCTGGCCGTCCCGCTGGAGCCCGGGAAGGAGCACTTCCACAAGTTGTCCACCGTGGACTGGGTGGAGGTGGAGGATGCCTCCATCGCCACCGCGGAGGTGCTCCCCGGGAGCAATGAATTGTTGCTCACCGGGCAGTCGACGGGCCGGACGCTCCTCCTCCTGTATGCCGGGGGGCGCCTCGCGGTGTGGCGCCTCACGGTGGGGAAGCCTCCGCCGGAAGACGCCGCGCCCCGGCTGGCCGCCGCGCGCAAGGCGTGCCCCGACTTGAAGACGACGGAGGGCGCGGAGCGCAGCCTGTCCGCCACGGTGAAGGACACCGCCTGCCGCATGGCGCTGATGGAGTTGCTGCGCACGGACGCGTACGTGGCGCGCGAGCTGGAGCTGACCTTCGACGTGCCCGTGCTCCAGGAGCAGCTCGCGTCGGTGCAGGCGGGGCTCCAACCCCTGGGGTTGGAGGCGCGCTACAGCGGCGCGGGCATCGTGCTGTCCGGCGCGGCGACGCCGGAGGTGCACCACCGCGCGCTGTGGGAATTGTTCCGCCGCTCCGTGGGCCGCGTGCCCCTGAACGACGAAGTGGAGGTGAAGGCCCCGGAAGCGCCCGCGGCGGCGCCGGATGCGGGGCCGGCGGTGAAGGCGGAGGCTCCGATTCCGGTGGAGGTGCTGCCTCCACCGCGAAAGCGGAAGAGCAAGCCGTGAGCGCGGTGCGCGCGCTGCTTGCGCGTGGTCATCTTGAGGTATGACGGCGGGCATCTACTCCGAGGGAAGGAGCTCGATGATGTCCGTGGTCCGGCTGACTTCGCAGGCGCTGGTGCTGGGCCTGTCGCTACTCACGCCCCTGGGCGCGCTCGCGCAGGATGATGGCGAGGCGAGGGTCGTCCCCATGGAGGAGGCGGAGCGGGGCTGCCCGGCGAAGCCGGACGTGGTGCCCTTCACCTCGCGCACGCTGGTGGGGCTGGCCGGCTCGGGCTGGCTGGCACACCAGGCCGTCATCCCCCCGGCGAAGGACACCTTCTTCCGGGGCGGCGAGGCCGACCGTGCCGGCGTGAAGCTGGTGCCGCCGGAGGAGGTGCGCAAGCTGGGCGCGCCGGACCCGGCCGTGCCGCTGTGGGTGTTCGGCAAGGCGGACACGGCGCCGTGCCGCGCGGTGCCCACCACGTGGTGGGCGGTGCGCATGGGCACGGACGAGGACCGCAAGACGTACCTCATGGCGGAGCTGGAGGTGGGGTGCGATTTGCTGCCTCCGGGCCGGCTGTCCGGCACGCCGGTGGCGGTGCGCCAGAAGGACGCGCCCACCGGGTGCAAGCTGCGCCGGGCGAACGACAACGAGACGGGGCGCCAGGGCGTGGGGATGCCGCTGGAGGTGATGGACTTCGTGCCCTCGCGCGACTGCGAGGCCCCCGAGTGCGTGCGGCTCTGGGAGAGCTTCGGCAGCCGGTGGGATGACGGCAGCGCGGTGACGGACCTCACGGTGTCGTGGATGGAGCGCAAGGGGAAGAAGAACCCGTGTGACTGGCACACGGAGGACTTCTCGATTCTGCTGCTGCGTCCGCCCGGCGCGATGGCGCCGATGCAACTCAAGTCCGGCGGCGCCTTCTTCGGCGCGCTGTACGACAGCACCGGCCTGCGCACCGTGCTCAGCCGCAACCTGGGCGTCGTCTACGTGCACGACGTGGCGAAGCTGAAGGCGGCGCCGAAGTCCGTGCGCTACGGCAGCCCCTCCGAGGAGGACCTCCTCACGGCGAAGCGCACGCTGTCTCCGTGCAGGCGGCGGTGAGGCGCGGGGCTCGCGGCCTCGCGACGGCCTGCTCCACCGCATGGGCCACGGCCGGGCTCGCGTGCCGGGCCCGCCAGGTCCAGGCACACGCCCTACCGTTGAGGGCCATGAGCCCCCTCTCCCTCCCCGCGAAGCTTCGTGCCTGGCTCGGTTCGAGCCGGCTCCCCGTTCCCCTCCTGCTGACGGTCTCCGCCTGTGGGCTGGGTGCGCCCCGGCCGCGGGGCCTGCGTGCGCGCACCGTCGTCCCCGTGCTCCTGGGGCTGGCTTCCCTGGGGGTGCTCGGCTGGCGGGCTGCTCAGGCGCGCAGGCTCACGGTGGGGACGCCCGGCGCGGCGCGCTCCAGGGTCCCCTTCGCCTTCACCTGGCAGATGACCGAGGAAATCACCGCGTCCGCCGCGTCCGGGCACTGAGGCCGCGCGCGGCGGCGCTCAGGCCGGCGTCGGCGCCGGGTCCGTCCACTTCCCACGGCGGGTGGGCTCCTTCAGCGCGCGGGCGAGCGCCGCGAGGAAGCGCTTTCGCGGCCACTGCTCCGCGCCGAAGCGCGCGAGGTGCTCGGTCTCCACCTGGCAGTCGACGAGCTGGAAGCCCCACGACTTGAAGCGCTCCACCGACGCGACGAAGGCCACCTTCGACGCGTCCGGCGCCAGCGCGAACATGCTCTCCCCGTAGAAGACCGCGCCCAGGGACACGCCGTACAGGCCGCCCTTCAGCTCGCCTTCCGCCCACGCCTCCACCGAGTGCGCGAAGCCCAGCTCGTGCAGCGTGACGTAGGCGCGCAGCATCTCGTCGGTAATCCACGTGCCGTTCTGGCCGGGGCGCGGCGCGCGGCCGCATTCCTCGATGACGCGCGCGAAGGCCGTGTCGTAGCGCACCTCGTAGTCGCCGCGGGCCATCGTCTTGCGCAGCGAGCGCCCCACGTGCAGCCGGTCCGGCTCCAACACGAAGCGCGGGTCCGGCGAGTGCCAGAGGATGGGGTCCCCCTCGCTGTACCAGGGGAAGATGCCGCGCGAGTACGCGGCGAGCAGCCGCTCCGGCCGCAAGTCGCCTCCCACCGCGAGCACGCCGCTCTTGTCGGCACGCTCCGGAGGAGGGAACAGCTCCGGGTGCTCGTCACTCAGAAGGTAGATGGGCACGCGCGCGGCATTCTACCGGGACACGTTCAGCTTCACCTCACCGGACAGCGAGTAGGGCACGCGCATCAGCGGCGCGGTCAGCTCGCCCGTCACCCCATAGGGCAGCACACCCTTGGAGATGAGCGCCTTCACCTCCGGGCCGTACGTGTCCCGCGTCACCGCCACCTCTACCGGGTACACCCCCGTGGCGGACGCATCCACACTGTCCGCCTGGGCGAGCGTCCCCGTCTCCAGGCTCTTCCCCGCCACGGAGACCTGGAAACTCAGTCCCTCCAACTTCAGCGGGAAGGGATTGGGGTTGTGCACACCCAGACGGAGGTTGATCTGGACCTCCTCGGGCGAGTAGCGCGCGCCGTCCAGCTCCGCCACCACCACGGTGGGCAGGCGGGGCACGCGGGCCGCGCGGCTGGCGGCGAAGGGGACCTTCTCCTCCTGGTCTCCCGAGCGCACCACCAGCGTGCCCCGCAGCGCGAGCAGCAGCGTGCCGCCCTGGGTGCTCAGCCGGGCGAGGTCCTCGGGGCTCTTCACATAGGGGGCGCGCTCGTCGAAGGAGACGTCCGCGGGCACGCCCGGCACCAGCCGCACGTCCAGCTTCGCGCTGCCCGTCTTCACCACCTGGCCGTCCGAGACGAGCTCGTAGTCCGCCCGCTCCACCACGGCGGGGGCGGGGCTGGCCACCTGGGCGCGGTAGCGCACGGCGGCCTCGGTGAGGCCCTGGGAGAGGACGGTGGTCTCCTGGGAGGTGAGCACGGCCGGGCCCGAGGGTTTCGTGGGAGCCGAGGCACACCCCAGGCCCAGGGTGAGCAGGGCGGACAGCAGGAAGAGGGGCGAAGTCGAGCGCATGACGTTAGACATTGTGGCCACCCTGGGGACCGACCCAAGGACTTTTCCGCTAGACTGTCCACCACTCGTGGCCCGACGCCGCCCCAACTTCAACAAGACGCTCCGCACCCTCATCCGGGACATCGCGGCGAAGATGCCGGAGTTCGGCCATGTGAAGCCGGGCCGCATCCTGGTGGTGGCTGGCGAGGCGCGCCGGGCCTCCCGCGGCACCGTGAAGCCGCTGTGCTTCCGGGGTGGGAAGAGCGTGGACCGCACCGGTCGCCGCAAGCCCATCATCCGGATTCGCGGCAAGCGGATGCTCTACTGCATCACCCTGCGGCCCCTCTTCTTCCGCGCCTCCACCGCGCAGGCCCGGGTGGAGACGGTGCTGCACGAGCTCTTCCACCTGTCGCGCCGCTTCGACGGGACGCTGCACTCCGGCCGGCGCCACGCGGTGCTGGGCAAGGCCTTCTCGCGCAAGCTCGGGCCGCTGGTGCGCCGCTACCTCAAGCTGTGCCCGCCGGAGCTGCTCACCGAGCTGGCCCACACCGGCGAGGTGCGCGTCCTCCAGTGGCTGGAGCGTCCCGGCTCCGCCTACGTCCCCGGCACCTACCGCCGCGTGCGCCGCGTGTACACCGAGGACCAGCTCTACTACGGCATCGCCCGCATGGTGACGCGCAAGTCCCGCGCGGCCCGTGAAGCGCAGGCCCGCGCCAAGGTGCACTGATCCACCCCGCCTCCGTTCTCCAGGAGCCCGGTGTGGGTTGGTGGTTGACTCTGATAATCAGTATCAATATCGTCTGCGCCGTTTCGAGCCACGGAGCCGCGATGCGCGAGGGATGCCAGCCAGAGGGCGGAGAAGGGGAGCTGCGGTGTCTGTGCGGCAGCCTCCTGGCGCGGCTGGTGCCCGGGGGCGTGGAGCTGAAGTGCCGGCGGTGCCACCGCACGCTCGTGGTGCCGTTGGAGCGGGGGCCGGAGGGCGGGGTGGAAGGCGGGCGTGGCGAAGGTCGCTGAGTCCGTGCGGTAGCCGGGCCTCCCGGGCCCGGAAGCAGTGTCTTTCCTGAGGCCCGAGGCCCTTGAGCCCAGCGCCCTACGGGGTCTCCCACGGGAGGCCCGCCGGCCGTGAGCCGGAGGACGCGGTATGTCCTGGCGCGGGTGTCTTCTCATCCTGACGTGTGTCCTGCCGCTGGCGGCGTGGGGCGAGGCCCCGCCGGATGCGGATGGCGGCGTGCCCGTGCCCGTGCCCGGGGTCGACGTCGAGGCGGACGGGCCCGCCGCGCAGCAGACGGTGGTGACGGCCTCGCGCACGGCGGAGCGGCTGGGCGAGACGCCGGTGGCCACGGAGGTCATCACCCGCGCGGACATCCTGCTGAGCGGAGCGCGCAACGCGGCGGAGCTGCTCGCGGCGCACCCGGGCCTGGAGGTGGTGCACTCCTTCTCCGGGGCGACGCTCCAGATTCAGGGGCTCGGGTCCGAGTACGTGCTGGTTCTGGTGGATGGCGAGCGCGTCGCCGGGCGCGTGGCCGGCGGCGTGGACCTGTCCCGGCTGTCGCTGGAAGACGTCGAGCAGGTGGAAATCGTCAAGGGGCCCTCGTCGGCGCTCTACGGCAGCGACGCGGTGGCTGGCGTCGTGAATCTCATCACCCGGCGCGCGCGGCGGCCCCTGGGCGCGGAGCTGCGCGCATCCTACGGAAGCTTGAGCCGGCTGGAGCTGGACGGCACGGGCGAGGCACGGGGCGACGGCTGGGGCGTGAGGCTCAGCGGCGGCCTGCAGCGGGCGGACGCCTACGACTTGGACCCCGCGGACGTGGGCACCACGGGCAGCAGCATTGAGGGCTTCGACGTCTCCGCGAAGGGTGACCTGCGTACCGGCGGCGGCGCGCTGGAGGGGAGCGCATCCTTCGCGCGGCGCACGCAGCGGGGCGTGGACCTGGGTGTCGCGGGCGCCATCTTCGACCGCGCGAGCCGGGATGACTCCGTCTCCGCGCGGCTGGCACCCTCGTGGACCCTGGGCAGCGGCGCGACGCTGCGCGCGGACGCCGCGTATGCCTGGTTCGACCGGCGCTACCTGAGGGACCAGCGGCGCTCGTCCGCGCTGGACACGGTGGAGGACACGCGCGACCAGCAGGGACGGCTGGGCGCGCAGCTCGACGCCCGGCCCCATGCGCGCCACGTGATGGTGGCGGGCGCGGAGCTGCTGGGCGAGTGGCTGTCGTCGGACCGGCTGGAGACGGGGCGCGGAAGGCGGGCCCGAGGCTCCGTGTACGCGCAGGACAGTTGGACGGTGGCGACGGGCCCGGGGCTGGTGCTCGTCCCCAGCGCTCGCGTGGACACGGACACGCAGTTCGGCTCGGTCGTCACGCCCCGGCTGGCGCTGCGCGTGGACCCGCTGTCCTGGCTCACGCTGCGTGGCGGCTACGGCTTTGGCTACCGCGCTCCGGGCTTCCAGGAGCTGCTGCTCGACTTCGAGAACCCCTCCGTCGGCTACGCCGTGCGAGGCAACCCGGACCTCCGGCCGGAGCGCTCGCGCAGCGTGACGCTGTCTGGGGAGCTGCGGCCCGCCAGCACGTCGCTGCTCTGGGTGGGCGCCTTCCACCACACGCTGCGGGACATGATTGGCGTCTCGCTCCAGGAGGGGGGCGAGCAGTCGCTCTTCACCTACGTCAACGTGGCGCGGGCCACGCTGCGCGGCGGCGAGCTGGGCGTGCGCCAGGGCCTCCCGGGGCGCATCAGCGCCGAGCTGGCCTACACCCTCACCGACGGCCGCTCCGAGTCCACCGGGCTCTCGCTGGAGGGACAGGCCCGTCACCGGCTCACGGCGCAGGTGTCCTGGCGCCACCGCGAGTCGGGCGTGGAGGCCTGGGCGCGCGGCGCGCTCGTGGGCCCGCGGCCCTTCTACCCGGACGCCAACGGCGACGGAGTGGTGGAGCCCTACGACGCCCGTCCCTACGTCACCGTGGACGCCCGTGTCGGCTGGAGGCTTCGCGAGCAACTCCAGCTCTTCGTCATGGGCACCAACCTCGCGGATGCGGGCAATCCCACGGACCTGCCCATTCCCCCTCGCACCTTCCAGGCCGGGCTCTCCGCCCGCCTGTGATGTTCCAACCCAAACCTGAAGGAGCCTTCATGTCCCGCTTCTCCCCGCGTTCTCGCGTCTCCCGTCGTGCCGCAGGCCTGCTGCTGGCGGGGCTGTTGACTGCGTGTGGTGATGACCTCGAGCCCACGCCCGGTGACGAGCAGGAACTGCCGGAGAACGGCACCCACGTGCGCCACCAGGACAACGGTGACGGCTCGTTCACCACCACCGTGGACGCGACGAGCAAGGAGGCGTGGATTGGCCTGGACCTGGACCTGGGCAAGCAGGTGGATGCGGCGCAGGACACCGTCTGGGATTTGTCCTTCCAGCGCTTCGGCATCCGCTCGCGCGGCGGCGTGAGTGGCACTGGCGGAGTGCAGGTGGCGGTGCTCGCCGACAAGACGTTCGCGCAGGTGACCCAGGCGCCATCGAGCGGCTACACCACCGACGCGGCGGATGGCGACGACGTGGGCGCGGACCCGGACACCGTCTTCCAGGCGGGGGACGGCTGGTACGCCTATGACCCGGCGACGCACAAGCTCAGTCCGCGGCCGCTCGTCTACGTGGTGCGCTCGGACTCGGGCGCGTACTTCAAGGTGGAGCTGCTCTCCTACTACGACGACGCGGGCACGCCCGCGATGCTGAAGCTGCACTGGGCAAAGGTGTCGGGCCCCGTCTCGGGTGGGCACGTCGACGCGGCTCCTGGCTCCCGCTGATGCGTACCGACACCGAGGTGCCCCTCATGGTGCAACAGCCTTCTGTCACGGGCGCGGCGACCGGGCCCGCCCTCCTGCGCCAGCGCTGGCAGGCGCTGAAACAATCCCAACCCCGCACGCGGACCCGTGATGCCGCGGAAGTGCTCGGCGTGAGCGAGGCGGAGCTCCTCGCCACGGGGATTGGCGAGGACGCCGTCCGCCTCGACCTGCTCTTCGACGTGCTCCTGCCCCGGATGGAGTCACTGGGGCGGGTGATGTCGCTCACGCGCAACGCGTACGCGGTCCACGAGAAGCGGGGCACCTGGCGCAACGTGGAGCTGCACGGGCTCCGGGCCCTGGTGCTGGACGCGGACATCGACCTGCGCCTCTTCCTGTCGCGCTGGCGCTTCGGCCTCGCGTTGCGTGAGAGCCTGGCGGACGGGCCGCGGCGCAGCCTCCAGTTCTTCGATGCGACGGGAACGGCCGTGCACAAGGTCTTCCTGGAGGAGGCGGGGGGCGCGGCGGCGTTCGACGCGCTGGTGGAGACGCTGACCCATGTGGACCAGGTCCAGGCCCTTCCCGTGGAGCGGGCCAGGCCGGTGGAGACGCCGCGCCCGGATGGCGAGGTGGACGTGGAGGGACTCCGCGCCGGCTGGAAGGCGCTCCAGGACACGCATGACTTCTTCCCGCTCCTCTTGCGGTTGAAGGTGGCGCGGACGCAGGCCTTGAGATTGGTGGGGCGGGAGCTGGCCACTCCCGTGGCTCCCATGTCCCTGGCGTGGGTGTTGGACAGGGTGGCCGCGTCGGGGTTGCCCATCATGGTCTTCGTCGGCAACCCGGGCTGCATCCAGATTCACACCGGACCGGTGCGCACGGTGCGCACGATGGGGCCGTGGCTGAATGTGTTGGACCCGGGCTTCAACCTGCACGTGCGCGCGGACCACATCCATTCCGCCTGGGTGGTGCGCAAGCCCACGCGCGATGGCGTGGTGACGTCGCTGGAGTTGTTCGACGCGGAGGGGGAGAACATCGCGCTCGTCTTCGGGCAGCGGAAGCCGGGGCTCCCCGAGCTGCCCGCGTGGCAGGCACTGATGCGGGAATTGGTGGAGGTGCTGCCATGAGCGGTGCACGGAACATGTCCGTGTTTCTCGCTGCCCTGATGGTGTCGGCCAGTGCTCACGCGACCGGCTCTGCTCCGCCGGAGGCGCCTGCCGTCCAGGCTCCGACGCCATCCGCCGCACCCGTGAAGGGCCCGGGCGCCGAGCCCCGACTGGTGACGGTGGGCCCGGCCGTCACGGAGACGGTGTTCGCCCTGGGCGCCGGAGAGCAGGTGGTCGGCGTGGATGACACCAGCCTCGCGCTCGAGGCCGCCGCGCGGACACCCAAGGTGGGCTACCAGCGCGCCCTCTCCGCGGAGGCGGTGCTGGCGACGGGGGCGTCGCGATTGCTGGCGTCCGAGGAGGCGGGCCCGCCGGGTGTGCTGGAGCAACTGAAGAAGTCTGGCGTGGAGGTGGTGGTGCTGCCCAACGCGCCCACGGTGGAGGCGGCGCGGCAGCGCATCCGGACCCTGGCCGAGCGGCTCGGCAGGAGCGCGCGGGGGGCCGCACTCATCGCGGAGCTGGAGAAGGACCTCGAGCGTGCCTCACAGCGCGTGGCCGCGAGGAAGGACGGGAAGCCGCTCCGCGTCCTCGCGCTCTATTCGCGGGGCGGAGGCGTCCTCATGGTGGCCGGCGCGGAGACGGCGTCCGACGTGCTCATCCGCCTCGCGGGCGGCGTGAATGCCGTCTCCCGGTTCGTCGGCCACAAGCCGCTGACGGCGGAGGCGGTGGTCGAGGCCGCACCCGACATCCTCCTGCTTCCCGCCAGCTCGGCGACGGCCCTGGGGGGCGCGGAGGGCCTTGGGCGCGTGCCGGGCCTGTCCCAGGTGAAGGGCTGGCGGCTCGTCACCGTGGAGGACGTCCACTTCATGGCGGTGGGGTCCTCGTTGGGCAAGGCGGTGGGGCGGCTGCAGGATGGGCTGGGCCTGCCCGCGTGGAGCGGGCGATGAGCGCCTCGGGCGTCGCCCCCGTCTCCGCCGCGTACCCGGGGCGCGCCTCGCTGCCGTCTCCGCCGAGCCCCTGGATGTTCCTGGCGCTGTTGCTCGTCGGTGTGGCGCTGGCCTCGTTGGCCGTGGGCGCGGTGCACGTGCCACCCCTGGCGCTGGTGGGTGGCGTCCTCGGTGCCCTGGGGGTGGACATCGGGAGCGGGCTCTCGTCCGCGCAGGAGGCGGTGCTGCTCTCCATCCGGCTGCCTCGGGTGGTGCTCGCCGTCCTGGTGGGCGCGGTGCTGGCCACGTGCGGCGCCGCGCTCCAGGCGCTGTTCCGCAATCCGTTGGTGGAGCCCGGGCTGCTCGGTACCTCCAGCGGCGCGGCGCTGGGCGCGGTGGCGGCCATCGTCCTCGACGTGTCCCTGAGCACGCGGCTCGGCACGCTGCGCCTGCTGGCCGTGCCGGGCGCGGCCTTCCTGGGCGCGCTGGGTGCCACCCTGCTGGCCCAGCGCCTGGGCCGGGGAGACGGCCGCACGGAGACGGCGCGCATCCTCCTGGCGGGCGTGGCGGTGAGCGCGGGCGCGAGCGCGGGCATCGGCCTGCTCACCCAGGTGGCCACGGACGCGCAACTGCGCTCCATCACCTTCTGGAGCTGGGGCAGCCTGGGCGGCGCGTCCTGGGACGTGGTGGGAGCCGCCGCGGTGCCGCTGTGTGTGGCGCTGGCGCTGCTGCTGCGCGAGGCCCGCGCCCTCAACCTGCTGCTGCTGGGCGAGCGCGAGGCCTGGCACCTGGGCGTGGACGTGGAGCGGCTCAAGCGCCGGCTCGTCCTCGCCGCGGCCCTGGGCGTGGGCGCCGCCGTGTCCGCCACGGGCATCATCGGCTTCGTGGGGCTGCTGGTGCCGGCGCTGCTGCGCCTCGCGATGGGGCCGGACCATCGGCGCCTGCTCGGTGCCTCCGCGCTGCTCGGTGCCGCGCTGCTCGTGGCCGCGGACCTGCTGGCCCGGACGGCGGCGGCGCCCGCGGAGCTGCCCGTCGGTGCGCTGACGTCGGTGCTGGGCGTTCCCGTCTTCATCGGCCTGCTGGCGCGCAAGGGGGCCGCATGAGTCTCACCGCGAGCGGTGTGGAGGTGTGGCGTGGGCGGGGCAGGGCGCTCGGCCCCATCGACCTGGTGCTCCAGCCCGGAGAGATGCTCGCCGTTGTCGGGCCCAATGGCGCCGGCAAGTCCACGCTCCTGTCGGCGTTCGCGGGAGAGCTGCCCCTCGCGGCCGGGGAGGTGCTGCTGGAGGGGCTTCCCCTGAACCGCTGGCTCCCGCGCGAGCGGGCCCGGCGGCTCGCCGTGCTGCCCCAGGAGTCCTCCCTGGGCTTCGGCTTCACGGCCCTGGAGGTGGCGCTCCTCGGGCGCAGTCCACACGCGCGCCGGGGCTCGGAGGGCGCGGACGTGGAGGCGGCCCTGGCGGCGCTGGATGCCACCGACACGCGGCACCTGGTCTCGCGGCCGTATCCCACGCTGTCGGGTGGAGAGAAGCAGCGGGTGCAGCTCGCGCGCGTGCTGGCCCAGCTCTCCGCGCCGCTGGAGCAGGGGCACCGCTACCTCCTGCTCGACGAGCCCACCGCGAGCCTGGACCTCGCCCACCAGCACCTCGTCCTCGAAGCGGCGGGGCGCTTCGCCCGTGAGGGCGGTGCGGTGCTCGCCGTGCTGCATGACCTGAACCTCGCCGCGCGCCACGCGCACCGACTGGTGCTCCTGGCCGGTGGTCGCCTGGTGGAAGAGGGGCCGCCCGCGCAGGTGCTCCGCGCGGACCTCATCGCGGAGACCTTCGGCCTCGACGTGGTCATCGCCGAGTGGCCGGGAGTGCCGGGACCCTGGGTGCTCCCGGCGGGACGGGCGTCCCTTCCACCGTGAGTGCCCTCAGCGCCGCCGCAGCGCGGCGGGGGCCGGCGCGGCGATGCCCATGGGGCCGGCGCCTTCTTCGCGCGGCTCGGGCTTCGCCGTGGTGGCGGGCTCCAGCGACCAGCCCGTCTTCAGCCCCACCACGAACCAGGCCAGGAAGAGGACCCCGAGCGCGAAGACGGTGTCTCCCGGGGCGCGCAGCCAGCGCAGCGTGTTCATCAGCGGCGTCTGGAGGAACTCCGCGCTGCGGGCCCACCACGTGCCCTGCTCAATCGCCGCCTGTGTCTGGAGGATGCCGATGGGCAGCATGGACAGCACCACCATCAACACCAGTCCGCCGTTGAGCGCGTAGAAGCTCCACGCCAGCGTGCGCGTGCGCCACCGGGCCTCCGGCGCCGCCATGCGCAGCGTGAAGAGCATCAGGGCGATGCCGAGCATGCCGTACACACCGAAGAGCGCGGTGTGCCCGTGCACGGGCGTCAGGTTGAGGCCCTGCATGTAGTAGAGCGCCAGCGGCGGGTTGATGAGGAAGCCGAACACGCCCGCGCCCACCAGGTTCCAGAAGGCCACCGCGATGAAGAAGAGGATGGGCCAGCGGTAGCGCTCCATCCACCCACCGGCGCGCGACAGGCGCACGTGGCTCCACACCTCGCGGCCCACCAGCACCAGCGGCACGATTTCCAGCGCGCTGAACGTGGCCCCCAGCCCCAGCGCCGAGGACGGCGTGCCGGAGAAGTAGAGGTGATGGAAGGTGCCGATGATGCCGCCCGCCAGGAAGATGATGGTGGAGAAGAGCACCGCTGGCGTGGCCACCCGCGCCGACAGCACGCCCAGCCGCACGAAGAGGAACGCCATCACCACCGTGGCGAACACCTCGAAGAAGCCCTCCACCCACAGGTGCACCACCCACCAGCGCCAGTACTCCACCATGCCCAGGTGGCTCCTCTGCCCGTACATGAGCCCCGCGCCATAGAAGGCGGCGATGGCCACCGAGGAGATGACGAACAGGAGGATGAGGGGACGGCTCTCCGACGGCCGCTTCAGCGCGGGCCAGATGGAGCGCGCGGTGAGGAACAGCCAGACGAAGAGGCCCACGAAGAGGAAGAGCTGCCAGAAGCGGCCCAGGTCCACGTACTCGTAGCCCTGGTGGCCGAACCAGAACCAGAGGTCTCCGCCCAGCCGCTGCTGCACGCTGGCCCACTGGCCCACCATGGCGCCCGCGACGATGATGACCAGGCACACGAAGAGGAAGTTGACGCCGAGCCGCTGGAAGCGCGGCTCCACGCCGCTCACCGCCGGGCCCACGAAGAGGCCCGTGGCCAGCCACGCGGTGGCAATCCAGAAGATGGCCAGCTGCGTGTGCCAGCTCCGCGTCACCGCATAGGGCAGGTATTTCCCCAGCGGCACGCCGTAGAAGCCCTCGCCCTCCACGCCGAAGTGCGCGGTGATGCCGCCCAGCGCCACCTGCACCAGCATCAACGCCACCACCACCAGGAAGTACTTGCCCGTGGCGCGCTGGCTCGGCGTCAACACCATGCCGGAGAACGGGTCCTTCGCGGGCGGCGCCTCCTCTCCCTCCTCCTGCCTGCGGCTCACGTACCAGACGAGCGCGCCCACCGCCGCGAGCAGCAGCACCACCGAGAGGTACGTCCAGAGGTACGCGCCCGTCGTGGGCACGTTGGCCACCAGCGGCTCGTGGGGCCAGTTCTGCGTGTAGCTCACCGTCTCCCCGGGGCGGTTGGTGGACGTCACCCAGCTCGTCCACCAGAAGAAGGCCCCCAGGTCCTTCAGCTTCGCGGCGTCCGTCAGCGCGCCCTCCGGAATGGCGTAGGCCTGCCGCCCCCGGGAGAAGACGTCCGCGTAGTGCGCGGCGTTGGCGCGGTACGCCTCGGCGCGCAAGCCGTCCAGCGTCACGGTGTCCGTGACGGCGTCATACGTGTTGGTGCGGATGACGCCCTGCAGCCGCGCGCGCAGGGCCGCCTGCCGCTCGGCCGGGGCGGCGTCGTAGCCGGTGAGGCCCTCCGCGCGCGCCCAGGTGTCGAGGAGGAAGACGCTCTCGCGGTGGAGCCAGTCCGCGCTCCAGTCCGGCGCCACGTACGCGCCGTGCCCCCAGATGGAGCCCACCTGCTGCCCGCCGATGGACTGCCACACATTCTGGCCGCGCTGGATGGACGCGCCCTCGACGAGCAGGGTGCCGTCGGGTGTCACCACCCGGCCGGGGATGGGCGGCAGCGTCCGGGAGATGTGCACGCCCTCTCTTCCAAGGACGAAGAACGAGGCGAAGAAGACGGCGCCCAGTAGCGCCCAGAGCTTCTTGTGTTTCATGACGGCGGCTCCAAAGGAGGGGTGTGGCGATGCGGCTTCGAGCCCTCCCCAGAGCAAGCGGTGTTCCATGCGCGCCGCCGTTCCCTGCACCCACGCTCGCCTCCCGCGGCCGCGCAGCCCGTGCGCCGCGTGCCCCGGTGTCGCGCAAAACATGCATTCTGAATACTTGTTTCAAGGGGCAAGGCGCCCTGGCACGTCCGTCGCAGCAGGGGCCACCGTCGAGTCAGCTCGGAACGGGAGGTCCGCGATGTGGGGCAAAGCCGCACGAAGCAGAGGTTGGGCCGGGGTGGTCGCCGCGGGTGCCGCATGGGGCGCCCTGGCGTGCAACGAGCAGGGGGCATCGTCCCCGAGCTCACCGCCGGCCGTGGCGTCCGCGCCCGCGCTCACGCCCGCCGTCCGCCAGGAGGCGGAGGAGGTCTTCAACTCTCGCTGTGCGGTGTGCCACGGGCCCCGGGGCGGGGGAGACGGGGCCGCGTCCGCGGGCCTCACGCCGCCGCCACGCAACTTCCAGGACAAGGCCTGGCAGGCGGCGGTGAGCGACGAGCACATCGAGAAAATCATCGCGTACGGCGGAGGCGCGGTCGGCCGCAGTCCCGCCATGCCACCCAACCCGGACCTGGCGGACAAGCCGGTGGTGCGCGGGCTGCGCGAGCACATCCGGGGGCTCGCGGCGAAGTAGCCGCGGACCCCCACGCGAGAGCGAGGACCTGGCCATGAAGACCTGGAGAGCGAAGTGGAGGTGCGGAGCCGCGGCGCTGCTGGCCCTGGCATGCAACGGCTCCAACGGCGGCGGCGCGAGCCCGCCGGGGACGGCCTCCGCGAGCCTGGGCAGCACCGGGCTGCGGGACATGATGGAGAAGCGCGGGCTGTCCGAGGCGGACGTGGTGGCCGCGCTGAAGACGTACACGCCCTCGGGCAAGCACGACGAATACTACCTGTTCGCCTCGGGCGGACACGGCGGCAACCTCATCGTCATGGGGGTGCCGAGCATGCGCATCCTCAAGTACATCGGCGTCTTCACGCCCGAGCCGTGGCAGGGCTACGGCTACGGCGACCAGACGAACGCGCTGCTGAAGCAGGGCAGCCGCGACGGGAAGATGCTCACCTGGGGTGACATGCACCACCCGGCGCTCTCCGAGTCGGCGGGCGACTACGACGGCCAGTACATCTTCGTCAACGACAAGGCCAACCCGCGCATCGCCGTGGTGTCCCTCAAGGACTTCGCCACCACGCAGATTGTCGCCAGCGAGCTCATCGAGAGCGAGCACGGCTCCACCTTCGTCACCCCCGACACCGACTACGTCATCGAGACGAGCCAGTACCCCACGCCGCTGGGCGGCCGGTACGCGGACGTGAAGCGCTTCAACGACGAGTACCGGGGCGCGGTCATCTTCTGGAAGTTCGACCGCGCGAAGGGCCGCATCGTCCCCGAGGACTCGTGGGCCATGGAGCTGCCGCCGTACATGCAGGACCTGGCGGACGCGGGGAAGCTGGCCAGTGATGGCTACATCTTCATCAACTCCATCAACACCGAGCGCGCCTACGGCGGAAACATGGAGGGCAACCCGCCGCTGGAGTCCGGCGTGTCGCAGAACGACATGGACTACCTCCACGTCATTCCCTGGCGGAAGGCGGAGGCGGTGGTGAAGGCGGGCAAGACGCGGACGATTGCCGGCATGCGCGTCATTCCCCTGGAGACGGTGGTGGCGGAGGGGCTGCTCCACTTCGTGCCCGAGCCCAAGAGCCCGCACGGCGTGGACGTCACGCCGGACGGGAAGGACATCATCGTCGGCGGCAAGCTGGACACGCACGCCACCGTCTTCAGCATCGAGAAGATAAAGGCCCTCATCTCCGCCGCGACGGTGGTGGGGAAGGACCCGTACGGCGTGCCCATCCTCCCGTTCCAGGACGCCATCCGCGGCCAGTGCGAAATCGGCCTGGGGCCCCTGCACACGCAGTTCGACAACGAGGGCTACGCGTACACGTCCGTCTTCATCGAGTCGAAGGTCGCGAAGTGGTCGCTCAAGGACCTGAAGCTCGTGGACAAGCTTCCCACGCACTACAACATCGGCCACCTCGCGGCCGCCGAAGGGGACACCGTCTCTCCGGACGGGAGGTTCCTGGTGGCGATGAACAAGTGGGCCATCGACCGCTTCGCGCCCGTGGGCCCGTTGCTGCCGCAGAACTTCCAGCTCGTGGACACCACCGGGCAGAAGATGCAGCTGCTCTACGACAGCCCCATCCCGCTGGGCGAGCCGCACTACGCGCAGATGATCAAGGCGGACAAAATCAAGCCGCTCGACATCTACAAGCCCGCGGGCATCAACGCGCTGACGCACCAGAAGGACGACCACGCGGTGGAGGGCGGCAAGGAGCGCGTGGAGCGCAGGGAGGACGGCGTCCACGTCTACATGACGGCGGTGCGCAGCCACTTCACGCCGGACATCGTCCGCGTGAAGGAGGGGGACACCGTCCACCTGCACATCACGAACATCGAGCAGGCGAAGGACGCCACGCACGGCTTCACCATCGGCTCGCAGAACATCCACCTGAGCCTGGAGCCGGGCAAGCACGCCAACGTCACCTTCGTGGCCGACAGGCCGGGCGTGTACCCCATGTACTGCACGGAGTTCTGCTCGGCGCTGCACCTCGAGATGGCGGGCTACTTCCTCGTCGAGCCGAAGTGAGGGCCCCCGGTGTCCGGGGCGGGTCCGTCTCCCGCCCGCCCCGGACACCTTCTTCTTCCGTCTCCCACGCCATGCCCTTCCTCTTCCACAGCAGCGCCGGTGCCGTGCTCGCCGCGGGGCTCGTCCTCGCCGGCTGCGCGCGGCCCGCTTCCACGCAGGTGTCGCGGCAGGGCTCCGTCCCCGCCGCGCCCGCGCGTCCACCGGACTGCCGGCCCGCGGAGGCAGGGGCCGACGTGAAGTCCCTGCTGGAGGGCGCGCGCGCGGGCGAGGCGCTCTGCCTGGCGCCCGGGACGTACCGGGGCCCGCTGCGCCTGCCTGCGGGCGTCACGCTGTGGGGGCCCCGCGAGGCGGTGGTGCGCTCCTCCGGCGAGGGCACCACGGTGCGGCTGGAGGGGGAGGGCGCGCGGCTGCTGGGGCTCACCGTGGACGGCAGCGGCGGCCGGTTCGACACGCTGGACGCCGCCGTGCACGTGCGCGGGCGCGGTGCGCGGGTGGAGGGCATCACCGTGCGCAACGCGGTGTTCGGCATCCTGGTGGAGCGTACGGAGGGCGTCGCCGTGCGCGGCAACCACGTGGTGGGCTCGGGCGGGCCGGCGCTGGGCATGCGCGGGGACGCCATCCGGCTGTGGGAGACGCAGCGCTCGCTCGTCGAAGACAACCTCGTGGAGGCCGGGCGCGACGTGGTGGTCTGGTACTCCAGCCACAACACCGTGCGCCGCAACACCGTCATCGGCGGGCGCTACGGCACCCACTTCATGTACAGCCACGACAACATGGTGGAGGACAACCACTACGCCGGCAACGAGGTGGGCATCTTCGTCATGTACAGCCGCGGAATCGTGCTGCGGCGCAACGTGCTCGCGGGGGGCACCGGCGCGGCCGGCATGGGCCTGGGCCTGAAGGAGAGTGGCAACGTCACCGCGGTGGGCAACCTGCTGGTGCACAACACGGTGGGCCTGTACCTGGACACGTCGCCGCTGCAGGACGGGGACGCCAACGTCTTCGAGGGCAACCACTTCCGCCTGGGGGACGTGGGCGTGGTGTTCCACGGCAGTGAGCGGCGCAATGCCTTCCGCGGCAACAGCTTCCGAGACAACGCCGCGCCGGTGCAGGTGGAGGGCGGCGGGGACGCGCTGGAGGTGGAGTGGCGCGGCAACGACTTCGACGACTACGCGGGCTACGACTGGGACGCCGACGGTGTGGGGGACGTGCCCTACGAGCTGCGCAGCCTGTCCGGCGACCTGGTGGCCCGCTACCCGGACCTCGCCTTCTTCCGGGGTTCGCCCACGCTGTCGCTGGTGCGCGCCGCGGGGGAGCTGTTGCCCCTCTTCGCGCCGAAGCCGGTGCTGCGGGACGCGGCGCCGCGCATGGCGCCCCTGTCACTGGAGGCCGGCCATGCGGATTGAGCTGAAGGCGGTGCGCAAGCGCTTCGGTGGCGCGGAGGTGCTCAAGGGCATCGACCTGTCGGTGCCCTCCGGGCGGTGGGTGGCCCTCATCGGCCCCAACGGCAGCGGGAAGTCCACGCTGCTGCGCTCGCTGCTGGGGCTGGTGGAGTGCGAGGGCGAGGTGCGGCTCGACGGGCGCTCACCCTATGAGGACCGGCTGGAGGTGGCGCGCCGGCTGGCCTACGTGCCGCAGGTGGCGCCGCAGCTGGGCGCGCCGGTGGAGGACGTGGTGGCCCTGGTGGCGCGGACGCGGGGGCTGGCCCGGGAGGCCATCGTCCGGCTCGCCGCGCGGCTGGAGCTGGACGTGGACGCGCTGCGGGGCCGGCCCTTCCGCGCGCTGTCGGGGGGGATGAAGCAGAAGCTCCTCATCGCCGTCGCGCTCGCGTCGGACGCGAGCCTGCTGGTGATGGACGAGCCCACGGCCAGCCTCGACGCGAGGGCGCGCGAGCGCTTCTTCGAGCTGTGCGAGGAGCGGGCCTCGAGAAGGACGCTCGTGCTGTGCTCGCACCGGCTGGAGGAGCTGAGGCACCTGGCCAGCCACGTGGTGTCCCTGGACGAGGGGCGCGTCACGTACGACGGGCCGGCGGAGGACTTGCTCGCGGGCCGGGGGCTGGCGGTGGTGGAGGTGGCCACCGGCTCGGTGGAGGCCGCCGGCTGGCTCCAGGCGCGGGGCTTCCGCGCGGGGCTGCGCGGCTGGTGGGTGCGCACGCTGTCGCAGGCGGAGAAGCGGGAGCTGGTGCCCGAGCTGGCACACGCGCTGGGGCGCGGGATGAGTGACTTGCGCGTGAGCGACGTGGAAACGGTGGAGGTGTCCCATGGCGGCGACTAGGCACCCCTGGCGGTGGCTGCCGCGTGTCGGGGTGGTGTTGGGAATGGTGGGCGGGCTTGCGCTCGCGGTGTCGTGGACGGAGCGGCTGCCCGAGGGGCCGGCGCCGGTGGCGTGGGACCGCGAGGCGTGCGCGCACTGCCGCATGCACGTGGGCGAGCCCGCCTTCGCCGCCCAGCTCCAGCTTCAGGACGGGCGGGTGCTCCACTTCGACGACCCGGGCTGTCTGCTGCGCTACGAGGCCGAGGAGCACCCCCGGGTCCACGCGGCGTGGTTCCACCACGTGCGCGAGGACCGGTGGATTCCGGGCGGAGGGGTGGCCTTCGTGCCGGTGGGCCCCACGCCCATGGGCTACGGCGTGGGCGCGGTGGAGGCGGGGGTGCCCGGAGCGCGCGCGCCAGCCGACGTGCTCGCGGGGCTGCGCCGTGAGCGGGACGCGCGGGAGGGCACGCCATGACGTCGCTCCTCCGGGAGGTGGCCGCGGTGGCGCGCCTGGACGTGGCGGAGGTGCTGCGCTCGCGGTGGATGGTGTTCTGCGGCGCGGTGTATGCGCTGCTGGCCGGGGCCTTCGTGCTGGTGGGGCTGCGGGAGTCCTCGCTGCTGGGCTTCTCCGGCATGGGGCGGGTGCTGCTGTCCTTCTGTCACGCGCTGGTGCTGCTGCTGCCGCTGCTGGCGCTCACCGCGACGGGGCAGGTGGTGAACCGCGCGCGCGAGGACGGCACGCTGGAGTTGCTCTTCAGCCTGCCCGTGCGCCGGGGGGCTTTCTTCGTCGCGGTGAGCGCGGTGCGCTACGCGGCGCTGGTGGTGCCGCTGGCGGTGCTGATGCCGGGCATGGCGCTGCTGGGCTGGCTCGCCTTCGGGCAGGAGGTGCCGTGGGGCTTCCTGCTGCGGGCGGTGGCGGTGAGCGCCGCGCTGCTGCTGGCCTTCGTGGGACTGGGAATCGCCGTGAGCACGCTGGTGCGTAGCCCGGCGCGGGCGATGATCTGGCTGCTCACGCTGTGGGCCCTGGGTGTGGCGCTCATCGACTTCGGGCTGGTGGGGCTGATGCTCCAGTGGCGGCTGGACCCGCGCACGGTGTTCCTGCTGGCCTCCCTCAACCCGGTGCAGGCGGCGCGCATGGCGCTGTTGTCGGGCGTGACGCCGGACCTGGCGGTGCTCGGCCCCGTGGGCTTCTTCCTCGCGAACCGGCTGGGGAGTGCCGGGCTCTTCGCGGTGGGGACGCTCTGGCCCGTGGCGGTGGGGCTCGGGGCCTGGGCCCATGCGCTGCGCCGTTTCCAGAGGAGTGACCTCGTATGACACCGAAGTTCCATGCCTTCCTCGACAAGCCCCTCTTCGACCGGGCCCGCCTGGTGCTGGCGCTGCTCGTCGTCCCCCTGCTGCTCACCTTCACGGCGCCGCTGTGGCGAATCGACCTGAGCGCCCCGCAGTACCCGGAGGGCCTGTCCATGCAGATCTGGTCCTACAAGCTGGAGGGGGGCGGGGACGGGCAGCACATCCAGGAAATCAACACGCTCAACCACTACATCGGCATGCACGCCATCGACCGCGCGGCGCTGTCCGACCTGGACTGGCTCCCCTTCGCCGTGGGCGCGCTGGCGCTGCTGGCCCTGCGCGTGGCGGCGCTCGGCAGCGTGCGCTCGCTGCTGGACCTGACGGTCCTCACCGCCTACGTGTCCCTCTTCGGGCTGGGGCGCTTCGCGTACAAGCTCTACGTCTTCGGGCATGACCTCTCGCCGACGGCCCCCGTGAAGGTGGAGCCCTTCATGCCCGCGCTGCTGGGGACGAAGCAGATCGCCAACTTCACGACGGCGAGCTACCCGGGCCTGGGCAGCCTGTACCTCGGCCTCTTCGCCACGGGCGTGGTCGCCCTCACGGTGTGGCACCTGTTCGTGGGCCGGCTGCGCGCGTCCCGCTTGTCCGCGTCCCTGCTGTTCCTCCAGGCGTGAGCGCGCGTCGGACGCGGAGTGCCCGGCGGAGGAGGCTGGAGCCCGCGAGGGTTGCGCGCCCGGGGGACACCGGCGAAGGTCTTCCACCGTGACTCCGCCGTTCTCCGACTTCGCCAGCCTGGCCTCCCTCCATCGTGAGCTGGAGGAGCGCTTCCTCCAGCACCAGGACGCGCTGCTCGACTCCGACGTGGCTCTGGCGGCGGAGCGGCTCGACGGCTACGAGGCGGCGCTGCGCCGGCACCTCGAAGCCGAGGAAGCGCTGCTGCTGCCCGTCTTCTCGCGGGCCGGCCGCATCCGGGGCGCCTCGCCGGAGCTCTTCACCGGGGAGCACCAGCGCCTGCTGGAGTTCCTCGCGCGCTTCCGAGCGGAGCTGCGCGCCCTGGAGCCGGAGTCCGCGGGCTTCAAGCGCGCCGTGCTGCGGCTGCTGGACGCGGAGACCACGTTCAAGCACCTCTCGCATCACCACGAGCTGCGGGAGGAGACGTACTTCTTCCCGGCGCTCGACAGCGTGACGGACGAGGCGGAGCGGCGTGAGTTGCTCGCGGCCTTCACCGCGCGGGTGGCGCCGTAGGCTACGTGCTCGCTCCGGGCGTGGCCTGGGGCTCGGCGCCCACGCTGCTGACCACCTGGGCGGCCCAGGCGGGGCTGATGGGCGACACGTCCGTCTGGAGCTCGGCGGGGAGCTGTCCCTGGCGCTCCAGTCCCTCCGTCACCTCGGGCAGCGCGCGCCACGGTGTCTGCGGCTTCAGGTGGTGCGCCTGGTGGTAGCCGGCGTTGAAGAACCAGCGGTTGTAGAAGGGCGACGTGGACGTCACCGCCAGCCGCGAGCGCTCCCGTGCATCCGCGCCCAGGTGCGCCGCGAGGTTGAGGTAGTGGATGCACGTCTGCGTGAAGATGAGCGTGCCCAGCAGCGACAGGCCGAGCGACGGCTGCCACAGCGTCAGCGCCAGCAGCGTGCCGTCCACCACCGCGAAGTCGATGAGCAACTCCACCTTCTGCCCGCGCGTCTTGCACGCGCCCCACACCCTGGTCACCGCGTCGAAGGGCCAGAACCACGGCGTCAGCGCCCAGCGCACGCAGTAGCGCAGCGCGCCCTCACCCGGGTGGCGCCGCCCCCAGTCCCCGTCGCCGTCGTTGAAGCGGTGGTGATTGAAGTGGTGGAGGTAGTAGCCGCGATACGCAAAGCCACACGCCAGCCCCAGCGTGCGCGACACCACCCACTTGAGCGCCCGGGGCTTCGCGATGGGCACGTGCATGTGGTTGTGCAGCACGGCGTAGTTCCAGAACATCACCGCCCAGCCGAGCACCATGGCGCCCACGCGCGCCGGCATGGCCAGTCCGCTCCAGAGCACGGCCGTCGTCACCAGCCACACGGCCCAGAGCGCATGGACGCCCAGGCTCGGGAGGTCCAACCGCGGGTCCACCCGCGAGGCCTGTGTGTCGGTCCTGGTCATGTGCCCCCTCCCTGACGGCGTATCAATTGCCGACTCTAACAACACAGGGCGGAAGCGCGAGTCCACGGGTCCCCGGCTACCCGCTGGCAGACATTGACCCGGGGCGCCCACGTCGCATCGCGAACGTGGGATGCGAAGAGCAGGCGGGCAGGCGTCAGGGGCCGTCGCGTGTCGGTTGCAGGACATCACCGAGGGGCGGCAGCGAGCGGGCAGGAGAGCCGTGGGCTCCCCGGTCCTGCCGCCCGGCGCGCGGCGCGTGCTGTCCTGCGCGAGCCCTGACGGGGATTGGCGGGGTTGGAGGTTCCACGGCGTTGCGTTTCGATTGGCGGGCGTCCTGGGTCCTGGTGCTGCTCATGCTGGCCTGCGGGCCGGGGCAGGGCGGTGAGCCGTGCGAGGCCTCGTGCGCGGAGGATGACGCCGCGTGCCTTGAGCAGGCGTGCGCCGATGCGCCGGAAGAGGCGCTGCGCGCCACCACCGACTGCTCATCCCTGCCCGAGGGCGGCCGGTGCATGGGGACCCGCGTGGTGGAGCGGTGCCTGCTGGGCAGGCTCCTGCGCGAGGACTGCTCCGTGGGAGCTGCGTGCGTGGAGGAGGAGGCCGGAGCCCGCTGCGTGGAAGGCATGGCGTGCGTGGATGGCGTCACGCGGTGCGCGGCGTCCGGCGGGCTGGAGACGTGCGCGGACGGGCGCTGGCGCTCGCGGGAGTGCGCGGCGGGCTGCGTGGAGGCGGGGCGCCGGGGTTGGTGTGGCGCGCCGGGGAACACGCTGAGCGGCACCGTGCGCTACGCGCGCCGCCGGCCCGACGCCACGTTCCACGACTGGACGCCGGAGGCGGAGTGGGTGCCGGCGGGCGGCTTCCTCATTGCGTCCTACCGGGGTGAGACGGTGGTGGACCTGGAGGTGGCGGACTTCGACGGGCACTTCACCGTGCGCGTGCCGTCCGGGGTGCAGTCGCAGGACCGCATCGTCGTCTACGCGGCCGGGCGGGGCAGTCCCGTCACGGTGGACTACGCGGTGGCGGACCCCGCGCTGTCCGGGGCGCAGCGCGTGCCCGCGGTGCCGGGCGCGTCGGCGCGCATCTGGAGCTGGTCTCGCTCCACGCAGGCGCTGGTGGAGCGACCGGTGTTCAGCATCCACGAGTCGGATGGCTCGGGAGCCGCGGCGGTGTTCGACTCGCTGCGCCTGGCGTGGCTCCGCGCGCGGGAGCGCTATGGGAGCCCGGGCCTGCCCGTGGTGGCGTGGCTCGGCTTCGGCACCACGTGGTCCTGCGGCGCCTGCTTCGCGCCCCGGCCGGTGACGGCGGCGGGGCGCAGATGGGAGGCCCAGGTGTGGCTGCCCGGCGATGCGGACGCGGCTTGGTGGTCCGAGGCCATGGTGCTTCACGAATTGGGGCACTGGGTGATGGCCAGCCACGGCAGCAGCCCGGAGGAGGGCGGTCCCCACTTCATCGGCGTGCCCACCTTCCCCGGGCAGGCGTGGAGCGAGGGCTGGGCCACGTGGTTCAGCTCGGACACACGCAACAGCTCGCGCTACTACGACCGGCAGGGTGGGACGATGTTCTGGGTGGACCTGGCGACCCGCGCGCCCGCGACGGGCACCTGGACGCGGCCGAAGCCCGGGGACGGCCTGCTCCAGCGCATCGACGAGAACGAGGTGGCCGCCATCCTCTACAGGCTCGCGGGAGGTACGGCGTCACGGCAGCCACTGTACGAGGCGCTCGCCGCACCCGCGATGAAGGCCTCGCCGTGGGCGCGGGGCTATCTGCGGCACCGCTGGCGGATGGAGGACGGGAAGATGGTGGACGTGGAGGAGACGGACGATTCCGCGCCGTGCCTCGCGGACTTCCTGGACGCGCTGATGTGCCGCGGCTTCCCCCGCTCGGTGATGGACCTGGCCACCGAGCCCGCCGTGGCATTCCCATACCCCAGTCATGCGCCCCTGTGCCGGTGAGCGTGATGCATCCGTGTTTCCCGTGTGAGGTCTCGTGCTGCTCCTGATGCGACGCACCCCGCTGCGCCCGTGTGAGGTCTCGTGCTGCTCCTGATGCGAACAACGCCGCTGCGTCCGCGTCCTCTGCTGGAGGTCCTCACGTGCTCCTGACGCGACGGAGAATCGCGGGCGTGGTGCTCGCCCTGGCGCTCGCGGGAGCGCTGTCCGCCGGAGTGGCGTCCGGTGTGGAGCGCGTCCGGGGCAAGGCGCGGAAACGGCCCGAGCCGCCGCCGCCCTTCTCCCAGAGGGACAAGGCCCGGACTCGCGTGGATGCCGAGGCACGAGCCACTCCAGAGGTGACGCGACCCACGGCCTCGAAGCCGGTGGCAGCCGCCGTGGCCGAGGTCTCCTCTGTCGCTCGAAGCGAGCGGAAGGCGGCTCACGTGGAGGCGAGGGCGAGGCACGACGCCGTGTGGAGGGAAGGCGCCGGGGAGGAAGTCCCGCCGCCAGATGCAGTCGCCCCGGACGACCACGCCGAGGCGCACGCCCACGGTGCCCCGCTGTCCGGGCTCACCGCCCGCATCCCCGCGCCGATGCGGGTGGGCTGGACGGTGGTGGAGTCTTCCGCCGGGCGCGTGCGGCTCGTCGCGGAGGTGGAGCGGCGGATGGGCTTCGGGGCTCCGGTGGCCGTGCGCATATTGCTGCCGCGCGAGGCGGCGCTCCTCGAGGGGCCCGAGGACTTCACCGTGCCTTCAGGCACGGGAGGGGATGTCCGCACCGTCGCGTATGTCGTCACCTTCGGCACGGGAGCGCCGCCCACGGAAGACCTGGTCCTGGTGGCACATGCCGAGGGCACGTCCTTCGGTGCCCACGCAGAGGAGCGCTACGCCTTCGGACGCGTGCCCACCGCCGGGCCGCGCCCCGTGCCGGACGGCCCCGCGCTGTCCCCCGCGCTCATGATGGGGGAGGACGCCAACACGGGCGAACCGTCGCCTTGAGCGGGAGCAACCGCGGCTCGATGAGACGGAGGCCATCGGCCCGCTGCAGGAGATGAGCCTCGCCTCTGCACCGGACACCTCCCCGGATGCACGCCGCTATGCCGTGCATCCCGACTGGTGCGTTCACCGGTTGAGACCGCCGACGCGCAAACTCCCCGACATTTCCGAACAGCACACTCCCGGCCCGCATCCGGGAGCACAGCCGGGCCTCGCGCTCGCGGTGTCGCGAGGAGCCTGCGCGCGCGAGACATCCGGGTTAGACACGGGCCTCCGTCGTCGTGGAGGAGCCGCGTTGGAGACCGTCGCGCTGGTGCTGGTGCTGTCGTCCGCCTTCCTCCATGCCTCGTGGAACGCGCTGCTCAAGCGGCACCCGAATCCCGAGGTGGGCGTGGTGAGCGTCATCACCGTCGCGGTGGTGGGCGGCGGGCTGTGGACGCTGGGGATGCGGGGGGAGGCGTTCCCCACGGTGCGCGGCCTCGCATGGGCGCTGGGCGCGGGGGCCTGCGAGAGCATCTACCTGGCTGCACTCTCCCGGGCGCTGAAGCAGGCGCCGCTGGGGCTCGCGTACACGGTGTCGCGCGGCGGCGCCATGTTGCTCGTCTGGCCGGTGTCCGTGCTGTGGCTGGGCGAGGCTGTGTCCGCGTGGAGGGTGTCCGGCGCCGCGCTGCTGGGGGTGGGGTTGGTGGTGATGAACCTGTCCCGTCCCAAAGGCCTCGCGGCCACGGGCGTGGCGTGGGCGGTGCTGGCGGCGGTGTGCATCGCCGGCTACCACCTGAGCTACAAGCTGGCGCTCGGCGAGGGCGCGCAGCCGCCGGCCCTGTTCGCGACGGGGCTCCTCGTCGCGCTGCCGGTGCTCGTCCTGGAGCGGGTGCGGAAGCTCGGCTGGGCCACGCTCAAACGGGAGGCGGTGGTGCGTCCCGGGCTCGTCGTCTTCACCGGCATCGTCTGTACGCTGTCCTTCGCGCTCCTGCTGTCCGCGCTGGGAAGCAGCGGCGCGGGCGTGGTGCTGACGCTGCGCAACACCTCCATCGCCTTCGCGCTGGGGCTCGCCGCGCTCCAGGGCGAACGGCTGGAGCAGAGGCAGCTCGCGGGCGCGGGGCTCGTCGCCGTGGGCGCGGTGCTGCTGGGCGTGCCGGGCTGAGTGCTACGGCGCTGGTGCCGCCGCCGCTGCCGTCGTCATCCGCTTGAGGGCGGCCTTCGCGTCCTCGTGGTCCGGCTGCAGCTTCAGCGCCGTCTCGTAGGCCTGCTTCGCCTCGTCCGTGCGCTTCGCGGTCTCCAGCAACTGCCCCAGGGCGTTGTAGGGCTCGGCGAAGTTGGGGTCCACCTGCGTGGCGCCGCGGAAGGACTTCTCCGCGTCCTTCGTGTTGCCCTGCTGGTACAGCGCGTGGCCCAGGTACAGCAGCCCCAGCGCGTTGCGCGGCTCCACCGCCAGCACGGCCGTCAGCACCTTCTTCGCCTTCGCGCCGTCGCCGCCGCGCAGGTAGAGGAAGCCCAGCTCGGCCCGCGCCTCCAGCTGCGCCGGGTCCTTCGCCACCACCGCCTCCAGCTCCGTCACCGCCAGGTCCGGCCGCCCGCGCCGCGAGTGGACGATGCCCAGCCGCGCCAGCGCCGCCGTGTCGGGCTCCTCGCCCTCCTTCGGCTTGAGCAGGCCCTCCGCCGTGACGTAGTCGCCCATCGCCATCAGCAGATCCGCCAGCGCCAGCTGCGCCACGCGGTTGCCCGGCTCTTCCTTCAGCAGCGCCTCGTACAGCGGCTTCGCCTTCGCGCTCACCCGCTTCTTCGCGTACGCGTCCGCCAGCGCCAGCCGGTACTCCACGGTGGGCGACAGCTCCACGCCCGCCTCGTACTGGGCAATGGCGCCGTCCAAATCGCCCTTCGCCTTGAGCGCGTCGCCGTACGCCGCCCGGGCGCTCGCGTCCTTGGGGAAGGCCTCCACCGCCGTCTTCAGCGTGGCCACCGCCTCGTCGGCCTTGCCCAGCCCGAGGTACGCCCGCGCCAGGCCCTGGTACGCCTCCGGCGTCTTCTTCCCGTCCTCGGTGCTCTTCTCAATCGCCTTCTGGAAGGCCACCACCGCCTGCTTCTTCTTGCCCTGCGCGAGGTACAGGTGGCCCAGCTGCGTGTATGGCCCGCTGGCACGGCGCGGCTCCAGCACCAGCGCCTTCTCGAAGGACTTGGTGGCGCGCACGTTGTCGCCGAGCTGGAAGTACGCGAGCCCCAGGTTGAAGTGCGCCTCGGCGTACTTCGGGTCCGCGGCGATGGCCTTGAGGAAGGACTCGGTGGCCTTGCGCGGGTCGCCCATCTCGTTCACCGCGACGCCCAGGTTGTTGTGCGCGCGTGCGTGCTTCGGCTCCGCGGCGAGCGTGCTCTGGTACTCGGCGATGGCGCCGGCCAGGTCGTTCTCCCGCATGAGGATGACGCCCAGGTTGTAGTGCGCCTCCGCGTCGTCTGGCTTCTCGCGGGTGGCCTCGCGCAGCGTCTCCTTGGCCTCCCCGTTGAGGCCCTTCTCCGCCAGCGCCTTGCCCAGGTTGACGCGGGCGACGTTGAGCTTGCCGTCCAGCTTCAGCGCCTCGCGGTAGGCCTCAATCGCGTCGTCGGTGCGGCCGGCGCGCTGCAGGGCCTCGCCCAGGTTGAAGCGCAGCTCCGCGTCCTGCGGGGACAATTCCGAGGCCACCGAGTACTGGCTGATGGCCACGTCCGACTCGTCCAGCACGCGTGCCAAGAGGCCCCGCTCCGCGCGCAGCGTGGAGTCCTCCGGGAAGGCGGCGATGGACGTGTCCAGCACCGTGCGCGCCTTCTCCGCGTCACCCGACAGGCGCAGCGCGCGGGCCAGCGCGAGCTTGGGGGGCACGAGGTCCGGCTCCAGCTCCACCAGCTTCGTCAGCGGCTCCACCGCCTTCTTCGGCTTGTTGAGCGCGAGGAAGGCCGTGCCCAACCGGTAGAGCGCGTCCGCGTCCTCGGGAGACTGCTCCAGGCGCGCGCTCTCCACGGCGGCGGCGCGCTCGAGGGCCGCCGCGTCCGGGCTGGGAGCAGCGGCCTGCGCGGTCAGCAGCTGGAGGACGAGGAAGCCGGCGGTCGTCGACATTTTAGAGGTTCTCCACGTAGGGACTGGCCCGTGCGTCGAAGGTCTTCTTCGCGAGCGCGGCCTTCTTCGCCTCCCACGCCTCGCGCGCCGCCTTCTCCTCCTTCTCGTCCTCGGCCAGGCCGGTGCGCTCCTCCTTCACCTCCGCCTCGCACTCGGACACCTGCTCCTCGAACTCCTTCGGCTCCAGCTTCTCGCTGCCCTCCACCTTGGCCTTGCGGGCCACCGTCAGGCGGGCGAGCTCGAACTTCGCGAAGGCGCAGCGCAGGGCCAGCTTCTCCACCTCGCGCTGGCCCACGCTGAGCCGCTGCTTCGCGCGCAGGTACTCCACGCGGGCCTCGGCCTCGGCGATGGCCAGCTTCGCCACCTCGCGGGAGACCTCGTCGGTGGCGCGGTCCACCTCGTCCTCGGCCGCATCCTGGCGGGAGCGGGCGCGGCGGATGTTGTCGCGCGCGCGGCCAATCTCGTTGTCGGCCACGTCCACCTTGTCGATGGAGAGGGCCAGGTCGTTCTCCGCCTCCAGCAGCTCGATGCGCGCCTCGTAGGGCAGCTTCTTCTCCATCGAGTCGGGCACGCGCATGCCGTAGCGCGGACCACAGGCGGCGAGGAGGGGCAGGGTGAGCAGGACGATGCGCTTCATTGTTGGACCGTAGCCTCGAAGCTTCCGAAGATGGTGCGGCCTGAAAAGACGTCGGTGCCGTTGACGAACGTGACGTGGAACTCGCCGGTGATGCGACTGCTGGCGACGACGGAGGTGCTGTCCACCTTCAGCGTGCCGACCTCGAGCTGCGGGAAGGTCCGCACCGGCTCGTCCAGCACGCTGCGGCCGATGGCGCCGCGCTGCACGCCGCCCTCCAGCTGCTCCGCGAGGTTGATTTCCAGGGGGCCGTCATAGCCCTCCGGAAGCATGTCGCCGACGAAGGCGCTGACCTTCAGCACGGTGTTCACCCCCGAGCCCTGCGGGGTGACGAAGTTGATGGCCAGCTCGCCGGGGGACCACTGGGCCTCCGCCCGCTGGTAGCGGAGGTCCATGAGCGGGGCCGCGCTGCCCTCCAGCTCGCCGCCCTCGGGGGAGCAGCCGCTGGAGGCCAGGAGCGCGGCCCCGAGCAGCAGGGCCCGTGCTGCCGCGCGCGGAAGTGGCAGGCTCACTTGCACGCCTTCCACCCTCCGTCCACGTCGGCGCCGGTGAGCGTGTTGACGTCCTTGAGGACGGCCAGCTCGCGGCGGGCCCCGTCCACGTCGCCGAAGCGGCAACGCAGCGCGGCCAGGTTGAGGCGGGCCTTGCCGAAGGTGGGGTCGGAGTCCATGGCCTTCGCGTACGCGGCGCGCGCGCCCATGGCGTCACCCATGTTGAGCAGCGCCACACCCAGCGCGGAGTGCGCCGAGGCCCGCGTGTCCTGCAACTCCGTGACACGGCCCAGGGTGAGCTGCGCCATGCCGTACTGCCGCGCGTCCAGGTAGGCCAGGCCCAGCGCTTCCAGGGACTCCGCGCTGAGCGTGCGCTCGGCCTTCTTGCGCAGCTCCTCCAGCGCGGCCGGCTGCGTGGGCGCGGCCGGCTGCGGCACCGGCAGCGCCGCCGTCTCCGAGCGCGTGCGGCAGCCCAGCACCGCGGCGCTGAAGACCTCCAGCGACTCGGCGCGGGACAGGCACGCCTTGAAGGCCTCCTCCGAGCGCTGCTTCAGCGGCGCCACCTGCTCCTTCACCGCGGCCTGGAACTGCTGCGTCTCCGCGGCGGACAGGCCCGCCGGCACCGGCGTCGCCTCCACCACGTCGGCGATGTGGCCGTACGCGAGCGCCAGCTTCCACAGCGAGGCCACCGCCCACTCCGGGTAGCCCAGCTGCGCGGCCTGCGTGTAGATGCCCTCCAGGCTCTGCAGCGCGGCGACCTTCTCCTCCACCTTGTCCGCGGGCAGGTCCTTGTAGCCGCGGTAGAGGACCTCGCCGAGGTACCACAGGCCCTTGGCGGCCTCTTCCGTCTGCCCGTTGGGGCCCTGCACGGCCTTGGTGAGGCTGGCGATGAGCGCGTCGGCCGGGGCCGTGGGCGCGGTGGCCGCCTGCACCTCGGCCAGCACCGCCGCGGCGCCCGCGCTGGTGCCGTCCAGCTTCAGCGCGGCGTCCGCCGCCGTCTTCGCGCGGGTGTAGTCCTTCTGCTTCAGCCGCGCCTCGGCCAGCAGCACCAGCACCTCGGCCTTGCGCGCGCCCGCCACTTCGGACGCGGCCTCCAGGTTGCGCGCCGCTTCCTTGTACTCGCCCAGCGCCAAACGCAGCCGAGCGCCGGCCAGCCAGCCGTCCACCGCGGCGAAGTCTCCGCCGAGCTTCTGGCCCACCTGCTCGAACCAGCTCGCCGCCTCGCCGAACGCCGCGGACTCCGCCGCGTGCCGGCCCAGCGTGAGGAGCACGTCCGACAGGTACTGGCTCTTCGGGTAGTCCTGCGCCAGCTTCGCGCCCAGCTCGCGCTCGGCCTGCATGTCGCGCTTCTCGCGCGCCGCGGTGAAGGCGCCGTACAGCGCCTTCTCGCCGATGTCGGTGTTCTTGTTCTGGTCCGCGACCTTCACGAGGCCCGAGATGACGTCGCCCGTCTCCTGGGCGCTCTGCAGCGCCAGCTCGTCGAGCGCCTCGGCCTTGCTCTCGGTGAGAATCTTCTGCACGTCCGCGCGGAAGTTCTGCGGCAGTGGCGCGGCGAGGAACTTCTTGCCCGTCTCCTCCAGGCCCTTGAAGTCGTTCTGCTGCCGCAGGCTGTCCAGCGCGAGGTTGCCGGCGACGGCGGCCTCCTTGTGCTGCGGGTGCGTCAGCGCGAAGGCGGTGAAGAGCTCCGCCGCCTTCGGGTACTCGCCGTCCTCGTAGTAGGCGCGGGCGATGTTGAACTTCACGTTCAGCGCGTTGGCGCTCTGCGGGTAGCTCGACACGAACCGCGCGCCCAACAGCTTCATGGCCTGGCGTGCGTCCGCCACCTCGAAGGCGTTGCGCTTCTGTGCCTCCTCCGGCTTGAGCGTCGCGAAGTGCGCGAGCAGCGCCGCGTTGAGGGCCTCCTCCTCGCCCTTGGCGTCCTTCGCCTTGGACTCGTAGCGGGCCAGCTCCTCGAACTGGCGCGCGGCCTCCGGGAAGGCGTTGGCGGAGAAGAGCGCGTCGGCGCGGTTCTTCATGATGGGCCGCACGTACTGCTCGGGCCTGAAGAGGCTGAGATACGCCTCGTAGGCCGCGGCCGTGCGCAGGTAGAGGTCCTTCTCCTCCTTCTTCTGCGCGGCCAGGTGCAGCTGGGTGGAGAGGTCTCGCGCCATCTCCTCCAGCTCCACCAGGTGCTTCTTGCGGTCCGCGTCGGGCAGCTCCGGGTCCGTCTTGCTCTCCACCGCGGCGCGCACGAGGAAGCGCAGGTCCTCCGGCTCCGGGAGCACCTTGCCCTTGGACGCCTTGATGGCGTCATAGAGCTTCTGGCCGCGCTCCATGTCCAGCTCGGGGTCGTGCTGGATTTCCATCAGCTTGCGCAGCGCGGGGATGGCCCACTCGTACTGCTGCTTGATGAAGTAGCGGTTGCCCAGCTTGTCCAGCGCGAGCGCGTAGGTGGCGCGGCTGTCGCTGAGCTTCTCGAAGTAGTTGAGCGCGCCCTTGGCCGGGCGGGCCTCGGTGTAGCTGTAGACGAGGTCCAGCAGCGCCTCGCGCTTGACGTTGAGCGCCTTCTTCGCGTCCACGCCCGGCAGCGGCGCGCTGGCGGCGGCGGCCTCGAAGAACGTCACCGCCTCCGCGTGCTTGGCCTGGTTGACGCGAATCCAGCCCAGCTTGTAGCGGGCCAGGTCGTGCACGGGAGAGGGCGGCGCCTCGAGAATCGCCTGGTAGTGCTTCTCCGCCTCGACGAGGTCCGCCTTGTCGAAGAAGTGGTCGCCCAGAATCTGCTCCGCCTCCAGCCGCAGCGGGCTGTTGGGGAACTTGCGCGTCAGGTCGCCGAGCGTCTTGAGCATCTCGTCGAACTGGCCCAGCTCGCGCTGCTCGTGCGCCAGGTAGAACGTCACCTGGTCGCCGTCCTTGAAGTCCGGGTACTCGCGCAGCAGCCGGTAGTACATCTGCACGGCCTTCTGCTTCATCAGCCGCGTCTCGGGAGAGACGATGGCGCCCGACGCACCCTCGGGCCGCGTCTCGGCCTGGAGGTAGTACACGTAGCGGCTCTTCTCCACGTACAGCTCGGCCAGCCGGAACTGGAGGTCCGGCAGGTACGGCGCATTGCGGCTCTTGGAGATGAGCTTCTCCGTCTCGCCGATGGAGCGGTCCACCTTGAAGATGTCGCGCTTGAGCTTGGCGACGAGCTCGTCGCGCTCCTTCGCCTTGGAGACGATGGGGTTGGCGTTGGGGCCCAAACGTCCGGGCGCTCCAGGGGCGGCCGCCAGCAGGGCGGCGGCAATCAGGCCGGTCAGGTGGCCGGTCATGGGGTCTCCTCGATGCAGCGGCTCTCGATGCGGACCCGGTACGACTTCAGCTCGTCGTTCCAGTACTCCCCGCTGAAGCGGAAGGCGACCTGCTCGGGGGACATCTCCTGGGCGTCCTCCGGCGGCACCACCTTCGCGCCCTTCTTCACGCGTTCATACAGCTTCAGGCCCACTTCGTACTCCATCAGGCGCACCTGCTCGGCGGCGCGCAGCAGCGTGTCCGCCTCCTGCCGCACCGCCTCGGCCAGCCGCGCGTCGTGGACGCGGACCGCCTCGGCACGGGACAAGGCATACATCTTGACGAGGTGGGCGAAGAGCTGGTCGCCGAAGCTGCCGGCGTAGCGGCCCAGGCGCTCACTCTCCGATTCCAGCAGCTCCATGAAGCGCGCGGCGCGCTGGGTGCCGCCGTGGGCGTCGGCCGCGCGGCGCAGGCGCGCGTCCTGGGTGAGGTCCTCGCGGTTGCGCACGGACTCCAGCGAGTCCGCGAAGCGGCGCGTCAGCTCCTTGGCGGCGCGCTTGGCGGGCAGGTAGTGGCAGAGGTCGCGGTAGATGAGCGCGCGCAGGAGGTACTTGTCCGGGAGGAACTCGTCGCGGAAGACGGGGGCGTCCAGCGTGGTGAGGATGCCCATGGACGCGCGCAGCTCGCCCAGCTTGTAGCGGGTCCACGCCTCTTCCAGGTAGAGGCTGGCGCGGCCCGGGTCCAGCTCGGGCAGCTTCACGAGGTTGTACGCCTCCAGCGCGCCCGTGTAGTCCTTGCGCTCGTAGCGCAGGCGGGCCACCGCGAGCGCCGCCTCGTTGCGCGCCTCGCGGGTGAGCTTCTCGTCCTTGGACAGGCCGAGGAAGTCGGCGATGAGCTCCTCGGAGGGCTCCTTCACCGACTTGAGGCGGGTGACGAGCAGCGCGAACTTCGCGCGGCTCGCCTCGGCGCTGGTCTCCGCCAGCTTGGCGAAGTGCGTGTTGGCCCAGCGCTCGTTGCCCACGCGCAGGTCCACCAGGCCCTGCTGGTAGTGGGCGTATGCACCCGTCTCTTCCGGGAGGAAGCCCAGGTCCAGCGCGCCGAAGACCTGCTCGTCGATCATCACCTCGTCGTGCGGCCGGTCGGTGAGCTGCTTGAGCGAGTCCAGCGCGCGGGGAATCACGTTGGGGTTGGTGCGCTCGCGGGCGATGCGCGACAGGTACGTGGCGCCCGCGTGCGACAGGCCCAGGTCGATGAGGCTGCGCGCGAGGAAGTACTGCCCCCAGGCGTAGTTCTCGTCCGTCTTGGGCGCCTGCTGCAGCCAGGCGTACAGCGGCCCGGCGGCGGCGCGCGGGTCGCCGTCGAAGTAGTCCTGCAGCGCCTTGTCGAAGACGGCGTTTTCCACCTTCTTCGGCGCGGCGGGCGCGGCCTCGGCGGCGGCGTCCGGCGTCTTCGGCGCGGCCTCGCCTTCCGCGGCGGGCTTGTCGCCCTCGGCGGGAGTTGCCGCCGGCTTGCCGTTGTTGGCGGCGGGCGCGGGAGCGGGTGGGGCCGCCTGCGCGCCAGCGGGCTTGCCGCTGGCCGCGGGAGCGGACGGAGCAGTGCCGCCGGCCGGGCGCTGGGCACCGGAGGGAGGCGGGGGCATGGGCAGCGCGGCGCCGCTGGACTGCGCGGCGGCGGGTGCCGGGGACACGAGGAGCGCGGCGCTGGCGAGCGCGGCGACGAGTGAGCGGGGATTCATTCCGTGGCGCCGAAGTTGAACGCGGTGCCGAGCTGGACCGAGAGGACGTTGTTGATGTTGCGGGTGCCGGTGAAGACGACGTTGTTCGTCACGTCGAGGCGGAAGGACACGGTGTCGCCCTTGAAGAGGCGCAGGCCGAGTCCGACGTTGGCTGCGGGGCGGAAGCCGTCCGCGCGGTTGATCTTCACCACGGAGCCGCCGCCGAGCAGGAAGGCCTCGAAGTGCAGCACCTTGTTGTTGAGGACGGCCATCTTCCCGTACAGCGGGCTCCACATCAGGTCCGAGCCCACCATCCACTGGACCTGCTCCTCGTAGGCGGAGGCCGTGGGGGCCACCTCGAAGTCGCGCTCCAGCTGGGTGCGCAGCGCCGTCTGCACGTTGTAGCTGTACGTGCCGCGGCCCACCTGCCACGCGAAGGTGTCGCTGAAGTGGTACGTGTAGGAGACGGTGCCGACGAGCCCCTTGTAGAAGGCGTCATCCGGCAGCACACCGACGCCGAGCAGGAGCTCGTGGTGCATCCGGTACTGACGCTCCTGGATGGCGGAAACGGCGCCGGGGTTCTCCAGCGCCTCGGCCTGCGCGCGGGCGAGGCCGGGCGCCAGGAACAGGAGGATGAGCAGGGCGTATCGCACGGTGGGGCTTCCTGGAGGTTGGAGGGAACGGACGCGGGAAGGGGGTGCCCGCGTCAGTAGCCGACCGAGTTGAAGAGGAATGGATAGGTGATGATGACGACGCCGCCCTTGGGGGCGGGGAAGGTCCATGACTTGAGGCTGGAGAGGATGCAGGCCTCGACGGCGGCGTTGCTGAGCGTGGAGGACTTGGTCTTCGCGGCGACGACGCGGCCCGCGGCGCCGATGGTCCACTCCAGCACCACCTTGCCGGCCAGGCCGGGCTGCTTCAGCAGGGCGCGCTCGTAGCAGCCGTGCACCTCGTTGAGGTGGCTGTTGATGACGCGGGCCACCGCCTCGCGGTCCACGGTGCCCTGGGTGGAGGCGATGCTGCGGGCCGTGGCGCGGGTGACGGTGCCGCCCACCTTGCCCTTGCCCACGCCGCCCACGCCCAGCGCGCCGATGCCGCCGCCGCCCTTGCCGCGAAGCAGCTCCGCGCCCAGCGTGGCGCCGCCGCCCTTGCCGCCGCCGCCCAGGCCGAAGGTGCCCAGGCCCGCGTTGGCGATGGGCGCCTTCCCGATGAGGCCGGACAGCTTGTAGTTGCTGTTCTTCACGTTCTTGCTGCCAGGGCCACTGCCCAGCTTGTCCACGGCGGCGAGCAAGTCGTTGGTGGCGGGGCCGGCGGCGGACAGCTTCGCCAGCGCCTTGAGCGCCTTGTTCTCCGACGCGGCGGCCACGGCCTTGTTGGGCGGCGGCGGGGGCGTCTTCTCCACCGGCTTGGGCGGGGCCTTCTCCGCCACCTTCTCCTTCACCGGCTTGGGCGCCTTCTGCTTGATGGCCTCCAGCTTCTTCTTCGCCTCCTCCTTCTTCTTCGGCTCGGGGGCGATGAGGCGCAGGGCCACGGGCGGCAGGTTCTTCTGCGTGAAGTCCGCCGTCTCCGGGCTCTCCGGCTTGAGGACGATGAAGGACGCGAAGGCGCCGATGAACAGGACGAAGCTCGCCAGCGCCAGCCACGGCATGCCGCGCAGCGGGTTGACGAAGACGCGCTCGGGCTTGGGCGCGGCGTAGGCCACCAGCGACATGTGGCCCTGCGTCAGCCGCGCGGCGGTGCCCTCGCGCAGGGTGAGGAAGCGGCGGCTGCCGTCGGACTCGAGCGCGGCGCCGGTGACGGGAGCGAAGCGGCCGTCATTGCCGCTCTTCTCCACCTCGGTGCCCGGGGGCACGAAGAGGCGGAAGGAGCCGTTGAGCGTCTCGGCCAGCGTGAAGGGCGCGCCCGTCTCCGGCAGCGTGAAGCCCCACAGGGGCATGGCCTCCGGGAGGTCCAGCGAGGCCTGCACCGGCTTCTTCTTGTCCGGGGCGAAGCGGCGCGCGTCGCGGCGGATGGCGCCCCAGTACAGCTCCAGGTAGAGCTGGGCCGCGCCCTTGCCCGGGGCCAGCTTCGGCGCGTGCGTGGGCCGCGTGGCCACGCGCTGCTCCTGGAGCAGCGGGCCGGAAGGCTCCGGGAAGCCGTCGAGCGCGACGTCCGCCATCAGGTCGTCCGCGAGCAGGATGCCCGGGTTGACGCTCGGCTGTGGGTCCTGCGTGGCGCGGCGGCGCACCGAGGGCAGCGTGCCGGCCGGCACGGCCACGGGGGCCTGCTGCTGCGAGGGCCACGGCGCGTGCGCCCCCGGAACCGGCATGGGCGAGACGACCTGCTGCGGCGGCGCCGGCATGGGGACGATGGCGGGCGCGGCGGCCTGCACGGCCGCGGGCGGCGGGTACGCGGCCTGCGTCACCGCGGCGCTGCCCATGCGCGCGGCGGGAGGCTGCTGCGGCGGCACCGGCCGGAGCTGCGGCTGGGCCTGCTGGGGCGCTTGCGGCACGGCGCGCACGGCGGGGACGGTGGTGGCGAGCGGCTGCTGGGGCGGGGTCACCTGCGTCGCCGGGCGGAGCTGTCGCACGGGCGAAGGCTGCTGCTGCGCCGCGACAGGGGCCACGGCCGGAGGAGGAGGCTGCGCGGCGCCGAGCAGCGAAGCGAGCTCTGGCGGCGGCTGGGGCTTGGCTTCCTGTGGCCTCTGGGCCAGCACGCGAGTCTTGAGGACGAAGGGGCCGCAGAGCACCTCGTCCACGGAGCGGATTTCACACGCGGAGACGCGATGGCCGTTGACGAAGAGGCCGATGGTGGAGCCCGCGTCCTGGATGGCCGCGCGTCCGTTCTGGAAGTAGAGCAGCGCATGGCGCGGCTCCACGGACGGGTCATCCAGGCGCAGGTCGGACGCGGGGTCCGAGCCGAGCGAGTAGGTACCAGGGACGAAGACTTCCGTCCCCACGAGGAGGCCGTCGCGGAGGATGACGACTTGCAGGACGCTGGGCTGGCCGCTCAACGGTGACGCTCCCTTCAAGGGCTGGTGGGCGGTGCTTCCCTACTGGTCGTACACCGTGGAGAGCGTCTCGGACCGGAAGCTCTCGCGCTCGCGGATCATCGACCGCGTCTTCAGCTCCTTGCGGTCATAGAGATAGACGGCTCCGGACTTGTTCGTCTGTCCCTGGATGAGCCGGTCATCGAAGTCGATGCGCGCGGGTCCGCGCTGGGGCGGTGCGGCCGAGGCGCTGGCCTCGGGCTCGCCCGTCACCGGATCCGTCACGGCGGAGCCCTTTGTTTCAATCTTCGGCGGGGCCTTGTTGTTGGCCTTCTTGCTGGACTTCGATTTCGCAGGGCGCGCCGTACGGCCGCGGCCCTGGGCCCAGGAGTCACTCGGGGTGAGCATCGTGCCGATTCCGAGGAGCTGGGCGACGGCCATGCAGAGGAGGAAGCGTCGCATCATCAACAGGTTAAGCGATGCGTGTACCGAGCTGTCAACGCACACTCCGGGGCCGTGAGGAATGCGAGCACACATATGTGTGGGGGGCACTCCCCCCCATGTGGGGCGCGTGCTCCACGAAACGGCCCGGATGTTGCCGGCTCGCTGGAAAGATGGCGTGAGAGAGCGTGATTTTCCGCCCCCGAAGTGGGAGTCCTGCCGAGCAGGCAGGGCTCGAAGTCATCGCGGTGTGACAGGGGATGAAGGATGCTGCCGCGAGGAGGTCACGTGACACGCATGGCTCGAAGGTGGGGAGCGCTCGCGGCGGTGCTGGCCGCGGCGGGCCTGGTGGTGCTGCGCCAGGGCTCGGAGGAGAAGGCGGCCCCCGTCGCCACGACGCCCGCGCAATCCGCTCCAGGCCCACGGCTCGTGTCCGTGGGGCCCCGCCTCACCAGCAATGAGACGTCTCAGCCTCTTTCCATATATGGTGAGCGGCTCGTGCCCGGGCTGCGGCTGGTGCTGGGCCCGCCGCTGTCTCGCGAGCTGCCGCTGGTGGTGGTGGACGCGGGCCACGCCTACGCCCGCCTGCCGTCGGGCCTGACGCTGCCGGAGGACGTGCCCCAGGTGGTGGTGGAGGCGCGGCTGGCGGGGGACTCGAGCACCGAGGGCTCCGCGCGCCTCACCGTGGTGAACGACGCGGCCTTCGCGGACCTCACGGCGATGGCGCTGTCTCCGGATGGGCGCACGCTGTTCCTCGCCTCGTCGCCCACGGACACGGTGTTCGCCCTCGACGTGGAGTCGGGCCGCGTGGAGCCGCTCGCCACCGGCGACGGGCCCTCCGCGCTCGCGACCTTCAAGGATGCGGCGGGCCGGCCGTGGCTGGGCGTGGTGTACCGTTTCCAGCCGGAGTTGAGATTGTACGCGCTGGACTCGCCGGGGAGCGCGCCGAGGGTGCTGCCCGCGCCGCTCGGCGCCCACGGGCTGGAGGTGGATGGCGCGCGCGGGGTGGCCTTCATCGCGGAGCACGTGAAGGACCGCGTCCACGCGCTGTCGCTCGCCGACGGGAAGACGCGCTGGTCCACGGCGGTGGACCCCAACCCCCGTGCGCTGGCGCGATGGAAGGACCTGCTCGCGGTGGGCAGCCTCCAGACGGGACAGTTGGAGTTGCTGCGGCAGGAGGACGGTGCGTCCGTGGCCACGGTGGTGCCGGGGCCGGGCGTGTCGATTCTGGGCGGCCACACGGAGCCGTTCCGCGCGCAGGTGATGGGCGGCAAGGCACCGCGCGCGCTGGTGGCGAGCGAGCGGCTCGGTCGCCTCTTCATGGCCAGCCTGGGGCCCAACGTGGGCCCCAACCCGAAGCGCATGGAGGTGAGCGCCAACAGCGGCGTGGCGGTGGTGGACCCGGCGACGGGCGGCTACGTGCGGCACCGGGGCTTCGGCGCGGGTGTGACGGAGGGGCTGGCGCTGGATGACGCCGCGGGCCTGCTCTACGCGGCGGATGTGGGGGTCGGCCGGGTGCGGGTGCTGGAGGCGCGGGCACTGGCGGGCGCGGAGCAGGTGGCGCGCGGGGCGGTGCTGCAGGAGGTGGCGATGGCGCCGCCGGACGGCACGCCGCGCATCCGCCCGGCCGCGGACTTCGGGACGAAGGGACGGGCAGGGGAGGAGCTCCACTCCGGCCCGCGCTCGCTGGCGCTGTCGCCGGACGGGCACACGCTCTACGTGCTCAACCGCTTCACGCGGACGGTGGCGGTGGTGGACGTGCGCGAGGCGCGAGCAGGCCGGGCCCGCGTGGTGCGCCAGCTTCCGGTGGTGCCGGGGCGCGCGCAGGCCAAGCGCCGCCTGGGCCAGGTCCTCTATTACGTGGACCTGGGGCGCACCGGCATCACCTGTGACGGCTGCCACATCGATGGGCACACCGGCGGCGTCTTCTACGAGAAGACACATCCCAATCGCATCTATCGCTCCACCACGGTGCTGGGCAGCCGCGATACGCCCCCGTATTTCACGCCGGCCAGCCAGCACAGCCTCGCGGATACGGCGAGCTTCGTGGGCGCGCGCAACCGCTTCCATAACCCGGACCCGTCTCCCGACGAGGTGGAGGCACTCACCCTCTTCAACGCGCTGATGACCACGCCGCCCAACCCCTACCGTGGCGAGGACGGCGCGCCACTGGAGACGGTGGAGCTGCCGGACGGCCGCACGGGGAAGCCCGCGCACGGGCGCGAGCTGTTCGAGGGGAAGGGCCGCTGTGTGGAGTGCCACCCCGCGCCGCTCTACACGCTGGACCAGGACCCGGCGACGCGCGGGAAATACCTCGACGTGGGCACGCCCATCGCGCTGCCGCTGCGGCTGGAGCAGCAGACGCTGGTGCCCGGCGCGGCGCCACCGTCACTCGTGGGCACCTGGGACGTGTGGCCCATGCTGACGAGCGCCACCGCGGGCTACGCGGTGAAGGACGACCGGCTGGTGGTGGGCACGCGCTTCCCGCTGCGCGCGGTGCTGGAGACGTCCGGGCCGAAGCATGGCGACGCGCAGGCGCTCACGCCGGAGGAGCGTGATGACCTGCTCGCGTTCCTCCTGACGCTGTGAAACATGTCTCACGTCCATCCACCTTCGGTGCCAGGCGAGCAACCAGCCCGGCACGGATGTTCCACGGCGGGCCGAAATCTTGGCTCTCGCTGTGCCACTCTCACCCTGAATCCGTGACCTGAGTCGGTGTGACTTGCGCCGGTTCGGGGAACTGCGGTGTACAATCCGACAGATGCGCGCCCTCTCGCGTTCCGCCTGGCTCCTCGTTCCCGTGCTGTTGCTGTCGTGCTCCGACGCGGGCCTGTATGCCCTGGACGGCCGGGGCCCCCATGGAAAGGACCGCGCCAGCTTCTCCGGCAACGTCTGCGTGCCCCTCGCGGGTGGTGACGCCTTTCCCACCAAGGTGCTCTTCGCCATTGAAGGAGGGGATGGCGTGGAGGCGGAGATGGTGGGCTACGCCACGGACGGCCTGTCCACGCTGACGAGCCGCTTCTCCGGCCCCTTCGTGAAGTTCGGGCTGGTGGCCTACCACACGGTGGCCACCGGCCTGCTGGGCGGCTTCTCCGACGCCTCGGAGTTCCAGGCCACGCTGCCTCGCTACGCGTCGTACCAGGAGTCGGGGCCGGTGAGTGTCCGCGCCTCCCTGCGGCTCGCCAAGACGCTGCTGTCCGGCGACATGCAGACGTCCTGCCGGGGCGAGGTGGCCCGCACGCGTTACATGGTGGTGGTCATCGTCCGCACCGGGGACAGGACGTGCGCCCGCGCTCGCGACAACGACGACTTCGGCGTGGGGCTCGACTCGCGCTGCCTCGCCCTGTCCACCACGGCCACCTGTGGCCCCGCCGGCTCCCCGTCGCGGGACGCCTGTGACGCCTCCTGCGGCAGCTGCGAGCTGACGGCCGTCACCGGCGAAATCAAGGCGCTGGCCGAGCAGTTCGGCGCGGGCGAGGTGGTGGTGCAGCCCATCTACGTGCGCGGCACCGCGCCGGACCCGCTCACCCGCCAGCTGGTGGCCGCCATCGCCAGCGCCGGGGGCACCGAGCCCATCGAAGTGGACTTCGCCGGCCTGCCCGGCGCCCTCACCAGCATCAAGTACGCCGCCCGGGCCAACTCCCTCAAGCTCAAGCGCTTCATCGCCTTCAACCGCAATGTGGTGGTGCGCGCCGGCCAGGTGCTCCCCGACAGCGACGGGGACGGCCTGCCGGACGGGGACGAGGACGCGCTCGGCACGGACGCGCTCGTGCTGGACTCGGACCAGGACGGGTTGATGGACGGCCTGGAGGTCCGCATGGGCCTGGACCCGCTCGTGCCGAATGTCATCAACGGCTGCAACCTGTCCCTCGACGAGGACGGAGACCGGCTCAACACCTGCGAGGAGCGCGTGCTCGGCACGGACCCGTGCATCGGCGACACGGACGGGGACGCGCTGCCGGACCTGGTGGAGCTCCTGTCCATGACCAACCCGCTCGTCCCCGAGGACTTGCTGGACTCGGACCGCGACGGCATCACCAACGTCGCGGAGGTGGAGGCGCACGGCGACCCGCTCAGCGCCGACCTCGACTTCCACGTCGAGCGTGGCTACGGCTACAACCTGGTGCAGTCCGAGCCCTCCGCCGACGGCCGCACCTGCTACGCCACGCGCGCGGAGAACATCACCGTCGTCCCCACCCGCGAGCGGCCCCACCCCTTCATCCCGGGCGAGGTCATCAAAGCGGGCACCAACGAGGTGTACCTCTACCTCCAGGCCGGCCGGGACAATGACCCCCGCGGTGCCGGCATCGGCTCGCTCTTCATCCAGCCCATCCAGTACAGCGAGGAGGCGGGCCGCACCCCCGCGGGCACCGTCGCCCTCGACCCCAACGACTTCATCCTCGGAACCTGATCCATCCCCCTGGTGTGGAGTCCGCCCCACGTCTTCAATGGGGAGTACCCCCCACACTCCCCCGGCCTGGATCCTCGTCCCATCCCCAACCACTTGATTCTCCAGGGTTTCGCCCGAGTGTTGGCTACGGATCGCTCCTTGCTAGGAGCAACGGGCTGAAAGGAGTCACCATGTCACTCGTTCGCATTGCATCGGCTCTCACGCTCGGGGCCTTCCTCTTCCTGGGGTCCTCGGCTCAGGCGCAGTCCAACAACAACCCCGACAATCCGGAGTGCCTCGGCGATAGCTGCGGCAAGCCCCAGGAGGAGGGCGGTGGGTGTGGCTGTGGGTGCGGCTGCTCCGTCTGGGTGAACTACACGGATGACGGCGACACGCTCGCCTACACGGACGACGCCGACGGCGACGGCAAGGCGGACGACCGTGACAACTGCCCCTTCGTCTCCAACCGCGACCAGACGGACGAGGACGGCGACGCGGTGGGCAACGCGTGCGACAACTGCTCGGCGCTCTCCAACTTCCAGCAGCGCGACGCGGACGGCGACGGCAAGGGCGACGACTGCGACGCCGACCAGGACGACGACACCATCGAGAACGCGAAGGACAACTGCGCGCTGGTGCCCAACAAGGACCAGAGCGACCTGGACTCCGACGGCGCCGGTGACGTCTGCGACCTCGACGACGACAACGACGGCGTCGCCGACGGCCAGGACAACTGCCCGCGCATCTCCAACCCCAGCCAGGTGATGCCCACGGACGGCAGCCAGTGCCGCGTGGACGCGGACGGCGACAACATCTCCGACAACGGCGACAACTGCCCCGGCCTGGCCAACCCGGACCAGGCGGACGCGGACGCGGACAACCAGGGCGACGCGTGCGACGCGGACATCGACAACGACAGCATCCTCAACGCGCAGGACAACTGCGTGGCCGTCTCCAACCGCGAGCAGCTCGACGATGACCGCGACGGCTCCGGCGACGCGTGCGACACGCGCTACTGCCTGGTGCTGGACGAGGGCCGCCCGGATGACTGCCTGGACCCGAAGGCGCCCTTCACCGTCAGCGGTGGAAAGACCATGGCGGTGGAGGAGACCGGCACGGCCCTGCGCCCGCCGCTGTTCGCCAACCGCAACGGCGCGGCCATGGAGTACAAGTGGACGGTGACCAAGCGCCCCTCGGGCTCCGACGCGGTGGTGGAGAACCCGCAGGGCGCCGTGACGCTCAGCCGTGACTGGCAGTACACCTACGTGGACGGCAGCGTGCCGACCTTCACGCCGGACGCGGAGGGCGAGTACGAGCTGCAGGTGACGGCGCGCCTGGCCTTCTCCGACCGCGTCTTCCCGGACCAGCGCGTCTCCACCTCCAACCTCATCATCAAGGTGGGCAAGGGCTCGGGCGACGGCCCCAACTGCAGCTCGGTGCCCGCGGGCTTCAGCATCACCGCGCTGGGCGCCGCGCTGCTCAGCGTGCTGATGCGCCGCCGTCGTCGTCAGCAGTAGACTCACAGTCCCATGCCAGGAGGACCGTTCCGCATGCGCCGCCTCGTTCGTTTCCCGCTGTTCGCGGCGGGCCTCCTGGCCGCTGGCCTCATCTCCTGCACCGACTCGCTGCTCGAGCCGCGTGCGGAAGTGCAGTCCAACCTCGATGACCGGCTGACGCTCCAGGGGCGGGTGTGTACCCGCCCGCCCAACCCCTCCGGCTTCCCGGTGAAGGTGGTCGTCGTCATCGACGAGTCGGGCAGCATGTGCATCTCCGACCCGCCGGGCGCGCAGCTGGACAGTGGCTTCTGCCAGCGCGCGGAGGTGCAGGCCGTCATCCCGCCGGGCGTCACCGAGCCCGCGCGCGTGCGCGCCCTCAAGCGCCTGGTGCAGCAGTTCCGCCAGGTCAACGCCCAGGGCGGCAACGTGCAGGTGTCCGTCGCCCCGTTCGAGACGAACGTGCGCAACGTGTGGCCGCCCACCACGGTGGGCAGCCGCTTCGCGCGGCCGGACAACAACATCGACAGCTACATCGACGGCCTGCAGAGCCAGCTGGGCAAGGGCACCGACTACCAGGGCGCCCTGTCCTACGCGTACAGCGTCATCGCCAGCGACATCAACGCGGTGGCGCAGTCCAACCCGGAGCTGCTGCCGCGCACGCGCTACGTCGTCGTCTTCCTCACCGACGGCACCCCGTACCCGCGCTGCTCCGCCACCGACAACCTCAGCGTCTACGCCAACCCGGACAACCCGGACCTGACGTGGGCGGATTCCATCGTCGACTTCTGCAACGCCACCAGCACCACCGACGCCATTGATGGCTTCGAGGTGGGCACGGACCGCAACCAGAACTACCAGCTGTTCAGCTACGTGCGCCGGCTGATGGAGCTGAAGGACCAGTACAACGTGGGCGACGTGCGCATGCACACGGTGCTGCTCTTCAACCAGGAGGCGGTGCGCGCCTGCGGCCCCATCTGCCAGGAAATCTACGGCATCTACCCGGGCGTGCCGCAGGCCCAGTACCCGGAGGCCGCGAAGAAGATTGCCTCGTGGCTGCTCAAGCGCTTCGCGGAGATGGGCAACGGCGTGTACCAGGAGTTCAACGACACGGCGGAAATCTCCAACCTGGGCCTGGGCGCGCTGGACTACTCGTCGTTCGCCTCGCGCAACGTGATGAAGTCGCTGGTGGTGGAGGCGCTCAGCTCCGGCCCGGGTGGTGACGATGGGCGGGTGCTGGACAGCGACGGGGACGGCGTGCCGGACTCGGAGGACAACTCCTTCACGCTGAAGACCAACACCTTCCTCTCCGACAGCGACGGCGACTGCCTGGACGACGGCTTCGAGTTCCGCCGCGAGGACCAGGGCTTCCGCGCGAGCAATGATCTGGACGCGCGCGGCTGCGACCCGGCCTCCCCGCTCACCCGCAACTGCGTGTGCCGCGACACGGACGGTGACGGCCTGTCGCAGTTCGCCGAGGACTATCTGCACACGCGCACCGGCATCGTGGACAGCGACGGCGACGGCGCTCCGGACCGCATGGAGGCGCGCTGGGGCCTGGACCCGCTGGAGCCCAGCGTGTCGGGCCTGGACACGGACGGAGACGGGCTGCCGGACGACGTGGAGCTGCGCGCGGGCACGGACCCCACCAATCGGGACCGCGCCTTCTACGAGCGCTACGGCTACCAGTACGAGACGCGCATCGCCGAGGTCCGGCAGGACGGCAGCATCTGCTACGACTTCACCGTGTCCAACCTGCAGCTCGTCACCCCGCCGGACCGCGCGGGCGCGAAGCAGGGCCACAACCTCTTCAAGGTGTGGTTCGCCGAGGCGCCGGAGAGCGGCGTCTCCACCGACTACGGCGTGTGGCGCGCCGCCTGCGCCTGGGCCCAGTACGCGCCGCCCAGCGTGCGCGTCCCCGCCGGCCCCGAGCTGTCCTTCACGGACGCCAACTTCCGCCGTCCCGACCAGCTGAGCAACCCGTGGAACAACCAGAACGACTGTGTCGGAACTCCGCCCGCGGGCGCGCAGGGGGGCAACCCGTGAGCCGCGCCGGACGCGTGCTGGCGTGCGGCCTGACCGCGCTCGCGGTGGTGGTGGCCTGTACGGACAGCTACCTGTACGACCCGCGCCGCGATGCGGAAGTCCCGGTGGACCGGGCCGTGTCCTTCGACGGCCGCTTCTGCACGGTGGGCAGCAACGAGGTGGTGCGCCCCATCAAGCTCGTCGTCGCCATGGACGCCTCGCAGTCCATGCGCGTGAGCGACCCGGACGGTACGCGCGCCACCGCGCTGGTGCAGCTGATTGAGAACCTGCCGAGGGACCCCGAGGTCTCCATCGCGGTGATGCTCTTCGCGGGCAGCACCACGGCCTTCCTCACCCAGACGCCGGGCAACCCGCCGCAGGACGGCTTCGTGCAGGTGTCCACGATGGACGACGCGACCCGCCGCCGTCTCACCGAGCAGCTGCTCACCTTCCGCAACCCGGACAACTCGCCGAACCGCGACTCGACGGACTTCGTCAAGCCGCTGTCGGACATCTACTCGCTCATCAACACGGACATCGCCCGCAGCCGGTTGGAGCCGGGCGGCTCCCAGGCGCTGGCGCAGGCGCGCTACTCCGTCATCTTCCTGTCGGACGGCAAGCCCACCAACGACCAGGACGACGAGCTCATCCAGGGTGACGCGGTGGTGCGCATCCGCCAGCTCAGGGACCTGGTGGAGGAGGTGCGCGTCAACACCGTGCACGTCTTCCTGCCCACCCAGCCGGTGTCGTCGTGTGACATCGCCGGGGACGGCGGCTGCCCGCTGCTCATCATCAACCAGAACGCGGACCGATTGGAGCAGATGGCCACGCTGGGCGGCGGCAACTTCCGCGACTTCCGCAACAACGAGCCCATCAACTTCCTGGACTTCACCTTCGGCCAGGTGCGCCGCTCCTTCATCGTGAAGGAGGTGGTGGCCTCCAACTTCTCCGCGCCTCCGGGCAGCCCGGTGGACGTGGGGGACACGGACGGCGACGGCCTGACGGACGCGCGCGAGGCCGAGGTGGGCACCAACCCCAACCTCATGGACACGGACGGGGACGGCTTCAGCGACGGCGTGGAGGTGTACTTCCGGGACCGTGGCGTGGACTTCAACCCCACCCAGATTGCGCTGCCGGACGGCGGCGGGCTGGACAAGGGCTGCCCGCCGCTGCTGCGCCCGGAGGACACGGACTGCGACCGGCTGCTGGACTGTGACGAGCAGTTCATCGGCACCAACGCCAACCTGGCCGACAGCGACCGCGACGGCGTGCCGGACGGCGTGGAGTGGCGCGGCGGCACCCAGGGCGCCAGCAATGATTTGGACGAGGACCCGGACAACGACGGGCTGACGAGCCGCGCCGAGCTGCGCCTGCACACGCGCCCGCTCGAGGTGGACACGGCGAGCCTGTCGGTGGACGGCTACCGGTACTCCTTCGAGGCGGACGGGCCCCCGGATGCGCTGGGCCGCCAGTGCTACAAGCTGCGCGTGGACAACGTCCTCCTGGCGCCGACCATCGCCGCCGCGGACGACGCGGGCGTGGTGGTGCGCGGGGCGGGCTTCAACGACATCTCCCTGTCCGTGGCCATGGTGCCCGCGGACGACCCCACCGCGCGGACCCTCGTCCGCACCTACCGCGTGGACACGGTGCGCTACCCGGTGGGCGGCATCAAGTCGCCCGCTGACGGCGTCATCCACGTGGAGCCCGAGTACTTCGTCGACGGCTGCCCCGGCCGGGTCACCGCGTCGCCCCCCACGCCTTGAGAACCCACGCCATGCCCACCCACGTCCGACTGCTTCCGCTCGCGCTGCTCGCCCTCGTTGCCTGCTCGTCCGGAGGTGGCGAGGGGGACACGGACGCGGGCACCAACCCCGTGGAGGACCTCTGCAACAGCCGCGAGGAGGCGCTGACGCTGGCCGAGTGCGAGCTGAAGCCGGGGGTGGCGCTGGACCGCTTCCTCGTGCAGGCGGGCGAGACGAAGGCGGGAGACCAGGACTGGTACCGCATCGTCCTTCCCGCTGACACCAGCGCGCGCACCCTGCTCAACGTCAATGGCGCGTACCTCGCGTCCAGCACCGCGGTGAACCTGTCCATCACCGTGCTGGAGACGCTGCCCAACGGGAGCGACTCGGCGCTGGTGAAGAAGGAGGACAAGCACGGCCAGGGCGCGCCGCGTCCGGTGGACATGGTGCTGCCGCTGCGCAATGACTTGAAGAGCAAGACGCTGCTGGTGCTGGTGCAGGACTCGCCGGACGTGGTCTCTCGGCCCAACTACGACGCGAAGAGCCCGTACCGGCTGAAGGTGGAGATTGCCACCAACCCGGACACGCACGAGCCCAACGACACCCAGGCCACGCCCACCCCGCTGGCGCTGGCCCCCGAAGGCGCCCAGCAGGTGGGCACGATGACGGGCTACCTCGCCACGGACAACGACGTGGACCACTACACCTTCGACCTCGCGGTGGGGAAGGTGGCGTACGTGCGCATCGTCGCGCCCAACCAGGAGTTCGTCCCCAACTGGCGCCTGTCCTACGAGCTGCGCCGCCCGGGCTTCGCGGAGAAGGAGGACGAGGGCCAGGTGCCGCCCCAGGTGCGCGGCGGCGAACTGGCCACGGCGCGCAAGGTGAAGCTCGCGGGCACGTGGATGCTGGTGGTGAAGGGCTACCGCGGCCTCAACGACAAGGAGACCGCCCAGGGCGACCTGAACCAGCGCTACGAGGTGGAGGTGCGCGTCATGGACGAGGATGACGTGCAGGACCGCACCGGCACCGGCAACGACACCGTGCAGGGCGCCACGGCGCGCAGCCTGGAGAGCGCCTCGCCGGGCACGCCCCAGGCGACGACGTCCTTCACCGGACGCCTGGGCTATGTGCCGGACCGCGACTGGTACTCGGTGCGGCTGCCCGCCTCCAGCGTGCCCACGGTGCTGAGCTACCGCGTGGTGCCGCTGGGCACGGGCGGGCGCTTCCCGCCGCTGCCGGACACGGCGGACCGGCTGGTGCAGGTGTTCACCCTGGTGAACAAGGGCGCCAACATCAGCGAGTGGCGCACCGCGTGCCTCAGCGACGTCACCGCCTGCCCCAAGGGCTACGGGGAGAACCCGGACGCGCGGCAGCTGGTGGAGGGCTACTGCACCCGCGGCGATTTGCCGGCGCCCATGTGCACGCACTCGTACCGCGAGGAGGCGGCGGCCAACCCGCGCTTCACCAACCTGAGCAACTTCCGCGGCGTCATTCCGGTGCCCGCGCACACCGCCGCCGTCACGTACTACCTCGTCGTCCAGGACGACGGCACCAACTGGGCGGATGACCGCGACTACCGGGTGGACGTGGCGTGGGATGTGGAGGACGCGGACGAGCTGTCGCGCTACACCGGCGGCGTGGAGGTGCCGGTGGCCCGCACGCTGGCGTCCACCACCGCCTACCCGGCCCCGCCGGACACCGCCGAGTTCTCCGTGACGGGCCAGCTGTCAACCGGCTATGGCCGGCTGCGCAGCGGCGATGACCGGCTCAGCGGCCTGGGGGTGCGCGGGCCGGCGGACTACGACGCGGTGCCCTCGGACGTGGACTCGTACCAGTTCCAGCTCCCCACCGTGGCGGCCCCCGAGGACCGCGCGTGGCTGGTGCAGTGGGAGGTGGCGAAGCTGGCGGACGGTGGCACGCCGCACGGCCTGGCGCTGGACCTCACCTTCTGCGACGGCGACGCGGCGGACGCCGGCGTCGGCGGCTGCTCGCCGGTGACGACGGGCAGCCGCAACGGCTCGCTGACGCTGGGCTACCGCGCGGACGCACTGCGCGCCTGGCACACGCCGAGCGGCGCGTCTTCGAGCAGCCTGCAACCGCAATACACCCTGGAGGAGCGTCCGGGCTCCACCGTCGTCACCCTGGCGCCGTACGCGTGCGGCTGCCTGGAGCGGCGCTTCATCCACGGTGGCACCATGCGGGTGGACGTGTCCGCGTCCGAGCGCCTGGACTACGAGCGCGTCAACTACACGCTGCGCACCGGCTACGGCGCCTACCCCCAGAGCTACTCGGTGGACGGTGGGGCCAGCGTGTCCTGCCCGGCGCCGACGCAGGATGGCGGCACGACGCTGCCGGACGGAGGCGCGGCACCCATGGGCTGGAGCGGGGGCTGCGTCTTCACCCGCCAGCCATGAGCGCGGTGGCGGTACGGCGGGAGCCCAAGCCCCCGGCAGGGGGTTGGACGCCCCCGGCAGGGGGTTGGACGCCCCCGCCAGGGGGATGGAAGCTCCCGCCCGGAGGGCGGGAGCCCCGCCCCGACTCAGGGGTCCACGCCCAGGCCGTTGAGGGTGATGACCTTCTCCGGCGTGTTGGCCGAGTTGGACTTGATGGTGAGCGTGCCCGTGTACTCGATGTTGTCCGTGGGCCGGAACTCCACCTGCACGAAGGCGCGCTTGTACGTCTCCAGTGCGAGCGGGGTTTCGGCGGTGAGGCCCTCCGGGAGCGTCACCTTGAACTGCGACGGCGCGGACACGGTGATGCCGGTAATCTGCAGCGTCCCCTCGCCGCGGTTCTCCAGGACGAGCGAGTTGAAGCCCGTCTGCCCGACGAAGGTGCCGCTGCCGAACTCGCGATTGAAGGCCATCTCGTCGCGGTCGGTGAAGAGCGTCGGCTCCTTGGGAATCTCCGTCTCGTTTCCACAGCCGGCCAGGGCGAAGAAGAATATGGGGAGCCACCGGGTACGCAGTTGCATGGACGTCCACTCCTCGGATTGAGGGTCAGATGATGATGTCGTTTGTAACAGTGTTTCAGCGCAACGCACAGGTGGCCGCGATGCTGCTCTTCGCGGTGTTCCTGGGAGCGTGTGGGGGCTCGCGCGAGGACTTCATCGGCCCGCGTGTGAAGGACACGTGTGACGCGTCCTGGCCCGTGTGCAGCCGCGTGGCCGGTTGCATCCTCGGCACGGAGAGCTATGCGGAGGGCCGCTTCCCCGGCCGCGGACAATTCATCGTCCAGGTGCCGGAGGCCGCCACCGTCAAGGTGCGCTTCTACCTGGAGGACGTGACGTCCTCGGGCGAGGAGACAGTGGTCCTCTTCCACGAGGAGGGCTGCCGCGCGCGCACGCGCCAGGCGGCAGACGGGCGCGCGGTGCTCGACACCATGGAAAAGTTCGGTGAATTCACCCGCGAGGCGGACCTCACCGGTGTGGGGGACCACCTCATCGAGTTCGAGTCCGACATGCAGGCGCGCTACATCGTGAAGGTGGACGTGCTGCCCCTTCGCAACCGGTAGCGCGCTCTGGCTCAGCCCTTCATCGCGCGCACCAGGTGGTGCGCGACGCGGAAGCTGTTGGCGGCGATGGTGAGCGTGGACGGCACGCTGCCGCCGGTGGGCATGAAGCTGCCGTCCACCACGTAGAGGTTGGGCACCTCGTGCGCGCGGCAGTTCTTGTCCAGCACCGAGGCCGCCGCGTCGTTGCCGAAGCGGCAGGTGCCATGCTGCAGAATCGTCGTCTCGCCCATGACGCCCTTGCGCTGCACGTCATCCGGGTCCAGCCGCAGCAGCACCTCTTCGCCGCGCTCCACCAGGAAGCGCGTGGCGGCGAAGTCCATGGGGTGGCGCTCCACGGTGATGGCCGCCACGGGGATGCCGTACTTGTCCTTCGTGTCGTCGGACACGCTCACGTAGGTGCCGGACGTGGGGAGCCACTCCGCGTAGACCTCGAACTGGAGGATGCGCGAGTCACGGTACTCCCGCATCTTGTCCTTCAGCGCCTTGCCGAAGAGCGCGCTCTTCCCGTCGCCAGCCAATTCCACCGCCGCATGGATGGGATTGGGGTGCGCCCACATGAAGCCCAGCGTGCCGCCCTTGCGGAAGCCGAAGCGGCTGTCGGGCAGGAGGTAGAAGTCCTGCACGCTGCGGTTGACGAAGGGCGCCGGGTCCTTCAGCCACGGCCGCGCCTCGCCCTGCTTGGACACGCGGAACGTCGCGAACGACTCGCCGAAGGAGCTGAAGAGAAGGTTCTTCCCCACCAGCCCGCTGCCATTGGCCAGTCCGCGCGGGAAGCGGCCGGAGGTGGAGTTGAGCAACAGGCGCGCGCTCTCCACCGCGGTGCAGGACACCACCACCACCTTGGCGGGCTGCTCCTGGACCTCGCCATTCTCATCCAGGTAGATGACGCTCTTCGCGCGACCCTGCTTGTCCACCTCCACGGTGCGAGCCATGCAGCCGGGGCGCAGGTCCACGTTGCCGGTGGCCAGCGCGGCGGGGATGAGGCTGGCGTTGGTGCCGCTCTTGGCGCCCGTCTCGCAGCCGTAGCTTCCGCACAGCGAGCAGTAGGAGCACTGCGCGCGGCCCCGGTACGGCCGGCTGATGATGCCGCGCGCGGTGGGCAGCGAGTGCCAGCCCATGGCCTTGCAGGCCTTGTCGATTTCCGACGCCACCGGGTGCACGTCCAGTGGGGGCAGCGGGTAGGGCCCCGAGCGCGGCTCCGCGAAGGGGTGGGGCACGGCCTCTCCGGACACGCCCAGCTCGGCCTCGGCCTTGTCGTAGAAGGGCGCCAGCTCCTCGTAGGAGATGGGCCAGTCCGCCAGCGTGCTGCCCGACACCGCGCCCAGCGTGGAGCGCAGCCGGAAGTCCACCGGCTTGAGCCGGTAGAAGAAGCCGCTCATGTGCACGGTGCCGCCGCCCACGCAGTTGGCCGTCCACGCGACGTTGGAGCGCTCGTAGCGGCTCTGCGCGCCGTGCCGCACCAGGTGCGGCTCCTCCCACGGCAGCGGCATGAAGAAATTGCGGCGGCTGTTCAGGATTTCGTCGTGGACGAAGTCCTTCGGCTGGTAGTGGCGGCCCTTCTCCAGCACCACCACCTTGAAGCCCGCGCGGCCCAACTCCAGCGCCATGGGCGCGCCGCCCGCGCCGCTGCCGATGATGCAGACGTCGACCTCGGGCAGGCTCATTTGTGGGCGCCTCCGTGGGGGAGCCCGCACTCGCGCAGGCACTTCGGGCCGTCATGGCCCTCCGGGGGGGCCATGGCCACGGTGCCCACGGCGTCGAACCCCATCAGCCTCCAGCCCACCTTCCCCTTGTTGCCGCCGTAGGACGGGTCCCCGAGGTAGCCCTCCAGCGTCATGACGGTGAGCAGCTCGAAGAAGTGCGCCTCGCCGCTCTTCGGCGGGCTGTCCCGGAAGAGGGCGAGCAACTCGTCCTGTTGCTCGGGCGTGAGGGTGGAGAAGCCCTTCTGGAACATGCGCTGCGCGCGGCGCTCCAGCGCGGCCACGCCGGTGAGGAAGTCGTCGCGTATCGTCTCCAGCGCCGGTGTCTGGAGGATGCGGTCGATGTAGACGGGCACGTCCGCGTCCAGCGCACCCGCGTCCTCGTCACGCGGAAGGATGCGCTCGCAGGCGGCGGCCACCGCGGCGTACTCGAATGCCGAGAAGGTGCGAAGCGCCCGGCCGTTGACGGTGGCGCCAAGGGGCCCCGGGTCCGCGGGCGGTGCCTTGGCCTTTTCCTCGGAGCGCTTGCAGGCGGGGCCGAGCAGCACCACGCCACCGCCGAGGAAGGAAAGTCGCTGGATGAAGGAGCGCCGGGACAGGCGGTTCCGGGGGGAATGTGCGCGGGGCATGGGACGCCGAGTCTAACCCAGCCCCCCGTGTATCGCCGCGAAGATGAGACCTGCTCGGCTGCTCCCCAGGACGCGCCGCTGACGTAGGATGCGGGCAACGACGCACAGGGCCGACAACGCAAGGAGAAGCACATGAAACGGCACGCCTGGGTATTGGGAACGGCACTCGCGCTGGTGGGGTGCGGCAAGGACAATCCGGGCAACCCGGACGCGGGCAACAAGCCGCCGGATGACCCCAACGCCAACTCGCCCTTCACCCGGCTGGTGGTGGACTCGGACCCGAGCGAGTTCCACCAGATTTCCTCCATCGCCATGGCGGTGGGCCCCGAGGACCGCATCGGCATGGCGTACTTCGTCAAGCTGGGCACCCAGACGCAGAACGCGCCCGACTTCGAGCTGCGCTACCGCGAGTTCGACGGCGGCTCGCTGAAGGCCGCGGAGGTGGTGGCCAAGGTGCAGCGCGTGTACGGCGTGTCCGTGGCCTTCGGCGCGGACGGGCAGCCGGCGGTGACGTACCTGGGCGGTGGCCGCGACGACTCGACGTTCTGGTACCAGAGCGACCTGGCGGTGGCGTACCGCGCCGCCAACGGCACCTGGACGGAGCGCATCCCCGTGACGCGCTCCAACCAGGCGGCGGCGGGCAACCCGGTGAGCGACAGCGGCTTCCTCGTGGGGCTCAATCCCTCCATCGTCTTCTCCGGCAGCCAGGCGCTGGTTGCCTACCGGGACGGGCACCAGGGCAACTTCGGGCGCCAGGACTGGGAGTCGAGCGACGTGGAGATGGCCGTGGGTGGCCCCACGGCGTGGCAGCCGCGCATGGTGGCGCCGTCGGGTGACAACAAGCTCGGCTTTGGCGGCCACATCCAGCTCCTCATGGCGGGCACGCAGCCGGCCATCATCTACGACAAGGCCCCCGAGTCCGCGCTGGCCAGCGGGACGGACGTCATGTTCCAGCGGCGCAACGCGGACGGCACCACCTGGTCCACGCCGACGCGCGTGCAGGCGGTGAGCAACACGCAGATGGGCCCCTCGGTGGCGTACGACGCGACGGTGGGCTTCGGCGTCGCCACGCTGGAGAAGATTGGCGACAAGCTGACCTACATCGAGTGCGACGGTACCTCCGCCTCGAAGTGCACGGTGGCCGGGGACTGGTCCTCGCCGGACCCCGTGTTCAACTCCGGCACCGGGGGCTGGTACCCGTCGCTGGCGTTCGACCCCGTGAATCACGAGCCGTCCATCGCCTTCTACAACTGCGCGCTGGAGTCGGGTCGCAACGACACGGGCTGCAACCCGAACGACGACGAGCTGGTGGTGTCCACGCGCATCTCCGGCATCTGGCGCGAGACGCTGGTGGACGCGGGCGGCGGCTGGTCTCCCAAGCTGGCGTACCTGTCCAACGGCAAGCGCGTGATTCTCTACCGGGCGCCCGTGGTGGCGGCGGACAACGGCACCCTGAAGCTCGCGGTGGAGAAATGAGCCGGGCGGCGCGAGCACTGGTGGCCTTCGGGCTCGCGGGCCTCGCGTCCGGCGCGGGCCTGGTGGGCTGCGGGCTGGAGGACAACTCGCTGTCCGGCAGCGTGTCCGAGCTCTTCCCGCTGGGGGACATCTCCCGCGTGGAGGTGCTGCGCAACGCCGAGGCGTTGCAGGTGAGTTACTACCGCAACAACGAGCTGGACGTGGACCTGGTGGCGCGCCTCACGGTGGTCACCGAGGGGCTCGACCTGCGGCCCGGTGCGAAGGTGGACCTGGCGGGCACCACACCCTCGGGGCTGGCGCGCGCCACGGTGGTGCACCTCAACGCGGGCGAGCCCGCGCGCGCCTTCGCGCCGGTGGAGAACGGCGACCTCCAGTTGGACACGGGCGGCAACCCGGGCGAGGCCACGCGCGGGGACTTCTCCATGTCCTTCCAGAAGGGCGAGGGCTTCGGCGCGGGCCGCAACCTGGAGGGCGCGTTCAACGCGGTGGCGACGGATGCCAGCTTCGGTCCGGAGCCGGGCGAGTTGCTCGACGCGGGCGTTCCGCCTCCGTGACGTCCAGGGCCTACCGCTCGGGGCGGGCTTCCGGTCCTCGCAGCCCCGAGCGGAACAGCCACAGGAAGAGAAGCGTGAAGGCGACGGAGAAGGCCGCCAGCATGCCCCAGGCGACGTAGCTCGCCGCGTCCTCGAGCTTCTCTTCGAACAGGACGGCGATGACGACGAGCAGCCACAGACTGCTCGCCGTCAGGCCCAGGCCGCCGAAGATGAGCTTCAGCCATGAGCCCACCGTGCGCGGGGGCTCCGCGGGCCGTCCGGCCGGAGGCGACCAGGAGGGTGGGCCCATCACGACGACGCTCGCGGTGGACACCGGGCCACCCGGCCCCTGCATCATCAGTCCGCCCTCCGCCGCGAGCAGCCCCGCGGGCGCGGACATGAGGGCGAGCTGCTCCGTCTGCAGGGCACGGTAGAGCTTGCGGCCCCACTGCACCTCGATGGCGAGCACGCCGAGCGAGAGCACGGCGAAGCCCGTGCCCGTCATCAGGAACAGGTCGTAGAAGCCGTGCAGCAGGGTGGCCCAACCCAGTCCCGAGGCCAGGAAGCCCAGGCGCTGCTCCTCCGGGGCGAGCCGCGCGCGGCCGACGAAGGCGCCCATCACCACGCCGGTGAAGGCATGGCCCGGCACGGCGGTGAGGGCGCGCAGGACGGCCACGCCCAGGCCGTGCTCGCCCACGTAGAGGATGTTCTCCAGCGTGGCGAAGCCGAGCGAGGCGGTAGCGCCATACACCACGCCGTCCAGCGGCTCGTCGAAGGCGGGCTTGCGCCAGACGTAGAGGTACAGCACGAGGAACTTGAAGAGCTCCTCGGGGATGGCGGCGCCGAGGAAGGCCCGCACCATCGCGGCGCCCCAGACGCCGTCGGCGAAGGGCGCGCCGAGCTTCTGGAGTGCCAATGCCGTGGGCAGCACGGGCGCGCAGATGACGGCGCCGAGGAGGAAGGTCTTGAACAGCAGGGCATGCGGCTCGGGCCGCTTGTCCCGCGCGTAGACGTACCAGAAGAGCAACAGCGACGGGACGACCGCCGAACCACCGAGCACCAGCGCCGACATGGCCCGCACGGTAGCAGGCGGGCCGTGCTCGGCTGAAATCAGGCGCCTCCGAGGGGACGGGGCAGGAACCACCCCGGGCGGCGGGCCCGGACCCGGCGCGGGAAGCTCGTCTCGGAGGACACCTCGGCTGCGGCGGCGGGCCGGCTCACAGACAGCTCGCCCGGCAGCCGATGGGCGCGGAAAGACGCTTCATTCCACCTGTCCGCCACCCGAAGGGAGCGGACCGGGGCCGGCGCGAAGCCTCCGGGCCCGAGAACAGGGGCGGGGGCGTGCTGTTCGGAAATGTCGGGGGTTTTGGCGGGCGGTCTCAACCGGTCATCGCAACGGCTCGGGCGAATACCTCGGCGGGGTGTGCCAGTCGAGTGTCTGGCGCGGGCGGCTGTTGAGTTGGGCGGCGATAGCATCGAGTTGCTGCGCGCAGAGGTGGCTCAAGTCCATGCCCTTGGGCATGTACTGGCGCAGCAGGCCGTTGGTGTTCTCGTTGCTGCCGCGCTGCCAGGGGCTGTGCGGGTCGCAGAAGTAGACTTGCACGGCGGTGTCGAGGGTGAAGCGCACGTGCTCGGACATCTCCTTGCCCTGGTCCCAGGTGAGGCTGCGGCGCAGGGCGTCAGGCAGCTGGCCAATCTTGTGGGTGAGGGCCTGGCGCACGTGGCCCGCGGTGCGGCCCTCGGGCAGGTGCAGCAGCATGACGTAGCGGCTGTGGCGCTCCACCAGCGTGCCCACCGCGGACTTGCCTTGCTTACCGAGGATGAGGTCACCCTCCCAATGGCCTGGCACGGCCCTGTCTTCGACTTCGGGTGGACGCGCGCTCAGCATCAGCTTGTCCGGCAACTGGCCGCGTAGGTCCGTGCGCCCCTGGGGCCGGCGCTGGGTGCGGCCCGTGCGCAGACACGCGGTGAGCTCCTTGCGCAGGGCGCCGCGCGTCTGGACGTAGAGGCTGCGGTAAAGGGTTTCGTGGGACACGTGCAGCTCGGGGCAGTGCGGGAAGTCTCGCTTGAGACTGGCGGCAACCTGCTGAGGACTCCAGCACTCCTCCAGCCGCCGCTCCACCTCCTGGCGCAGCCGTGGGTACTCCTGCAGCTTCGTGTGCTTGGGACGCCGTGCCCGGTGCGTTGCGCCCCGCTCGCCGCGCCACGCCCGGTAGCGCTTGCGCCCACCGGTACGGGCCACTTCACGGCTGAGCGTGGAGGCCGCCCGGCCCAGGCGCCTCGCGATGGCACGCAGCGAGTCGCCCGCCCGCAGCCCCCGCGAGATTTCCTCGCGCTCCTGCACCGACAGCCGCAAAGCGGAACGCACGTGGGCCCTCTGCATCATGCTGCCCGCCCCAGGGCGCAGCCGCTGCAGCGTGCGCTCACTCACCCCTGCCGCCCGCGCTGCCCCCTCCAGCGTCTGCCCGGCAGCTACCGAGCGCCGCACCGCCAGCCAGTCCTCTGCACTCATCCTGCCGAGCTTGCCTCGCCTCTGCACCGGACACCTCCCCGGATGCACGCCACTATGACGTGCATCCCGACTGGTGCGTTCACCGGTTGAGACCGCCCGCCGCGAAAAGTCCCGACATTTCCGAACAGGGCGCTGCCGGAGTGGCTACGGGGCCACGCAGGCGTTGAGCGCGAGGCCGCGGGACACGGCGGTCTGCTCCACGGCGTGCTTCGCGAGGGCCGCCGCGCCGCCCTCTTCGTACACGCGGCGGGCGAGCTGCATCGCCTCGCTGGCGTGGACGGTGAGGGTGGTGCCGGCCGCGTCCGTCACGGCCACCGCGCCGTCGGCCGCCGCACGGGCCTGGACGAGCAGGTTGCCGGCCTCGTCGCGGGCCGCCATGCCGTCCTCGAGCGGCTCGAAGAAGCGCACCACCGGCTCCTGGCCCTCGCGGTCCAGCTCGAGGCGCATGACGCCCGTCTCTGCGTCGCGCGACATGCGCAGCGTGTCGGTGGGGCTGAGCTTCACGACGCGCGTGCCGTCATCGGCGCCGTCGGCGCTGCTCATGGGGTTGCTGCCGGACCAGAACTCGATGCTGTTGATGATGAGCGCGTCGATGAGCGCGCCAATCTCGTAGACGGGGACGATGACGAGCACGAGGAACATCAGCCACTGCACGAACTTCTGGCTGGAGATGCCCTTGTTGAACTGCCAGATGTTCTGCGTGAGCTTGAACTGGCCGAAGCAGCCCGTCGCGTGCATGGAGATGAATCCCGCGCACAGCACGGCGAGCCAGGGGGAAGGACGCTTCATCGTGAAACCTCCTCAAGGGGTTGGCATGACTGCGAGTGCGGCGCCAACATGCCACGTGTTCCACGGCTGTCACGCGCTCTTCGTGACTGCGTCCGCTGTGATGCATTTGCCCGTGCATGACGGGAGGGTGGCGTGAGTGTGTGCTTTGCAATCGCGTTGCTGCTCGCGGCGTCCCCGGAGGCGGGCGTCGCGACAGCGGCCCCGCCGCCCGCGTCGCTGGCGTGCGTGGCGAAGTGGTACCCCGCCGTGGTGCCGGTGCGGCTGGAGTCCGGCTGGGGCTTCCGCCTCCCCGACGGCCGCACGTACCCGTTCGACGACGGGCAGGCGAAGTCCTTCGCGCGAAAGCTCGAGTCCCCCGACCTGGAGGACACGCTCTTCATTCCCTACCGCACCGGCCCGCTCCGCCCGGTGACGCGCGAAGACGACGACCCGGGCCGCATCCGCTTCGACCCGCTCTTCCACGCCACCTATGGCGCGTCCGCGGCGGAGGTGGACGTGGTGCCCATCCGCATCCTCGGCCAGCGGCTGAAGGTCCACCGCAAGGTGGCGCCCGCCTTCCAACGCGTGGGGGTGCGGCTGGAGGCACTGCTCGCGAAGGACGCGTCGCTGAAGCCCTTCCTCACGAACCTGGGCGGCACCTTCAACTGGCGCACCATCGCCAACACGCAGCGGCGGAGCGCGCACTCCTTCGGCGTGTCCATCGACCTGAACCCGGCGCGCGCGCACTACTGGGAGTGGCAGCAACCGAAGGCGCCGCTGAAATGGCGCAACGCCGTGCCCCCGTCCGTGGTGGAGGCCTTCGAGGCGGAGGGCTTCATCTGGGGCGGGCGCTGGTACCACTACGACACGATGCACTTCGAGTACCGGCCGGAGCTGTTGGACCCGGCCTGCGCGCCGCGCTGACGCCAGGGGACTTCAGTCCCCCTCGCTCTGCACCAGCCCGTACTTGTGGAGCAGCGAGTACAGGTGCTTGCGGTCCAGCTCCGCCTCGCGGGCGGCGCGGGCGATGTTGCCCCGGGCGCGGCCCAGCAGGCGGGTGAGGTACTCGCGCTCGAAGGCGCGAATCAGCTCGTCCTTGCAGACCTTGAAGGGCCCCGTGAATTCCACCGGGAGGAAGTCACCGGCGGCGGCGGGAGTCTCGCGGGTGAACTCGCGCAGCAGGGTGTCCCCGGCCAGCTCGGGGATGTCCACCATGTGCCGCGCGCGCTCCAGCGCGTTGCGCAATTCGCGCACGTTGCCCGGCCAGGTGTGTCCGGTGAACTGCTCGCGAATCTTCTCCGGCAGCCGCGTCCACAGCCCCTCGCCCGCGAAGGCGTCCACCAGCAGGGGGATGTCCTCCTTGCGGTCTCTCAGGGCGGGCAGGCTGAAGGTGAAGACGGAGAGGCGGAAGTAGAGGTCCTCGCGGAAGCGGCCCGCCTGCGTCTCCGCCCACAGGTCCTTCTTGCTGGCGACGATGATGCGCGCGTCGAAGGAGATGGGCGAGGACGAGCCCAGCCGGCGGAACTCGCGGTCTTCGATGGCGCGCAGCAGCTTGGGCTGGAGGTCCAGCGCCAGGTCGTCGATTTCGTCCAGGAAGAGGGTGCCGCCGTTGGCGCGCTCCAGGCAGCCGATGCGCTGGCCGACGGCGCCGGTGAAGGCGCCCTTCTCGTGGCCGAACAGCTCGCTCTCGATGAGGGAGTCGGACACGCTGGCGCAGTCGAAGACGACGAGCGGCCCGGGGGAGCGGGGGCTGAGCTTGTGGATGGCTTTGGCGGCGGCGCCCTTGCCGGAGCCCGTCTCGCCCACCAGCAGCACGGTGGAGTCGGTGGGGGCGATGCGCTGGAGCAGGGCGAAGATCTGCCGCATGGGCAGGCTGCGGCCCACCAGGTCCCCAAGGCGGTCCTCGGCGGTGGGTTCGACCTGGACGGGTGACACCTGCGGGCTGAAGCGCAGGCGCACGTCGCCCACCTCCAGCAGGGCGCCGGGGCGCAGGTACGCCTCGCGCACCTGGGCGCCGTCGAGGAAGGTGCCGTTGGTGGAGCCGAGGTCCTGCACGAGGAAGCGGTCACCCTGGCGGCGGACCACCAGGTGGTTGCGGCTCACCGTGGGGTGGTCGATGACGACGTCGTTGTCCGGCGCCTTCCCCACGCTGAGGTGCTCGTTGGCGAGGGGGAAGACGGTGCCGGCACGCTCGGTGTCGAGAAGCACGAGGTGGAAGTGCTGAGCGGACAGCCGCTCCCCTTGGGCCCGGGCGCCGACGACGGTGTGGGTGGGGATGGGGGCTGGCGGAAGGACGGGCATGACTGGCGGGGGATTGTAGACGGCTTCGCGACGCATGGTGACTTTGTCCTCGGGGGCAGTGCCCGATGAGCGAGCAGCCAGGCGTGGCCGGACCCGGGGTGAACTGCTACGAGGACCACCCCATGCGCACCCCCCTCCTGCTGCTGGCGCTGGCCACCGCCTGCGCCACCGTCCCCGAAGCGCCTCCCCCCTCGGAAACGCCCGCTCCGGCCCCCGCGCCCTCCCGCGTCTGGAAGCAGCCGAGCGCGGTGGTGGTGCGGCACGCCACGGTGATGCCCGCCAGCGGGCCGGCGATTGAAGACGGCGCGGTGGCCTTCGTGGACGGGAAGCTTGCCGCGGTGGGTCGTAATGCGGATGTGGCCTCGCCCCCGGGGGCAGAGGAGGTGGACGGCACCGGCCTGTACGTGACACCCGGCATCATCGACGCGCACAGCCACCTGGGCGTGTACGCCACGCCTTCCAGCTTCTCAAACGACGATGGAAACGAGGCCACCGCGCCGGTGACGGCCGAGGTGTCCGCGGAGCACGCCTTCTGGCCGCAGGACCCGGGCCTGCGGCGCGCGGCGGCGGGCGGCATCACCTCGCTGCTGGTGCTGCCGGGCAGCGCCAACCTGATTGGCGGGCGGGGCTACCCGGCGAAGCTGCACTTCGGCCGCTCGGCGGCGGAGATGCGCTTTCCGGGAGCGAAAGACGTCCTGAAGATGGCTTGCGGAGAGAACCCGCGGCGTGTCTACGGCGAGGCGAAGAAGATGGCGCCCGCCACGCGCATGGGCAACGTGGCCGGCTACCGGCAGGCCTTCGCGCAGGCGCGCGAGTACATGAACAAGTGGGAGGACTGGCGCACGAAGAAGGAGAAGAAGCCGGACGAGGCGGGCCCCGAGCCGCTGCGCGACTTGAAGCTGGAGACGCTGGCCGAGGTGATGCGCGGCAACATCCTGGTGCAGAACCACTGCTACCGCGCGGACGAGATGGCGGTGATGCTCCAGGTGGCGGACGAAGCGGGCTACCAGATTCGCGCCTTCCACCACGCGCTGGAGGCCTACAAGCTGCGCGACAGGCTCGCGGAGAAGAACGTGGGCGTGGCCACGTGGGCGGACTGGTGGGGCTTCAAGCTGGAGGCGTGGGACGGCATTCCGGAGAACGCCGCGCTGGTGTCGCAGGCGGGCGGCAAGGCCGTCATCCACTCCGATTCCGAGTACGGAATCCAGCGGCTGAACCAGGAGGCGGGCAAGGCGATGTGGCGGGCGCGCGAGTCCGGCATCCCCGTCGCCGAAGAGGAGGCGCTGCGCTGGGTGACGCTCAACGCCGCGTGGATGATGGGCGTGGAGGGCGTCACCGGCTCGCTGGAGCCGGGGAAGATGGCGGACGTGGTGCTGTGGAAGGGGCACCCGCTGAGCGTCTACGCGCGGGCGCAGCGCGTGTGGTCCGACGGCGTCGTCACCTATGACGCGGCCACCGGCGCGGTGGAGCCGAGCGACTTCGAGGTGGGTGACAGCGTCGCCAACGCCGCGAGGTTGGTGGCCAGCGCCGCGCCCACGCCGTCCCTGGAGGACCTGGGCCTGGACTCGCGCTGCGACGCGGGGAAGGACCGCGCGTGCGCCACGCCGCTGCCGCTGGCGAAGGAGGCGTGCACCGTGTTCCAGGGCGTGACGGCCTTCACCGGCACCGCGTGGGTGAAGGGCGCCACGGTGGTGGTGGCGGACGGGAAGGTGCGCGGCCTGCAGGCCGGGGCGGTGCCCGGGGGCTGCGCGGTGGTGGAAGGGAAGGGACGGCTGCTCACGCCAGGGCTCATCGACCCGCTGACGGAGTTGGGGTTGGTGGAGGTGAGCGCGGAGGAGACGACACAGGACGACGTGCTGCGCGGGGACGCGGCGAAGCAGGACGTGCGCGCGGCGCTCCAGGCGGTGGACAGTCTCAACAGCGCGTCGGCCGTCTTCCCGGTGGCGCGGCTGGGCGGTGTCACCGGCGCGGTGTCGGCGCCGAAGGGCGGGCTGGTGTCGGGGCAGAGCGCCTTCGTCACGACGGACGGCACCGTCCGCCAGACGCCGCTGGCCATGCACCTCAACCTGGGCCGGGCGGGCCGGGAGGCGGTGTCCGGCTCGCGGGCGCTGGTGCTGGAGCGGGTGCGTGAGTTGCTGTTCGACGCGCGCGAGTACGGCCGGCGCAAGGCGGACTTCGAGCAGCGCCGCATGCGTGACGTGGCGGCGAGCCGCCTGGATTTGGAGGCCCTGCAGCCGGTGCTGGCCGGAAGGCTGCCGGTGGTGGTGAAGGCCGACCGCGTGTCGGACATCCGCGCGGCGCTGGCGCTGTCGAAGGAGTACGGGTTGAAGCCCATCATCGCCGGGGGCAGCGAGGCGTGGATGGTGGCCGGGGAGCTGGCGGCGGCGAAGGTGTCCGTGATTCTCCAGCCGACGCAGAACCTGCCGGCGGACTTCGACCGGCTGAGCAGCCGGCTGGACTCGGCGGCGCTTCTGCGCGCGGCCGGGGTGAAGGTGCTCATCTCCGTGCTGGGCGAGCCCCCCATGGTGCGCACGCTGGCGCAGGAGGCGGGCAACGCGGTGGCGTGGGGCCTGCCGCACACGGACGCGCTGCGCGCGGTGACGCAGGACGTGGCGGAGGCGTTCGGCCTCGACGGTGGCCGCATCGCGCCCGGTGCCCCCGCGGACCTGGTGCTGTGGAACGGTGACCCGCTGGAGTCGTCCTCGCGTCCGGTGGGCATGTGGCTGGCCGGGAAGCAGGTGCCGCTCACCAGCCGCCAGCAGGCCCTGTTCGACAAGTACAAGGCGCTGGCGAAGTAGGGCGCCGTGAAAGAAGACGGCGGCCGTCCCCCGGTGAGAGAGGACGGCCGCCGTGCCTTCAGGCTACTCGGGTGGGGTCAGTCACCCGAGTAGATGCCGATGCCGCCCGCCACCCACGTGGGGCGCCTGGCGTCCTCATAGTCGATGAAGCCCACGAGCATGCGGCGCTTGCCGCCGGAGCGGTCCACCTGGATGTCGGTGATGCGCAGCATGCTGTACTTGTCGCCGAACACGTTCGGGCCGTAGTTGGTGACCTCTCCCCCCTTCAGACGGGAGATGCCACCGCCCCAGAACGCGCCCACCCAGATGCTGCCGTCCAGCGGGTCCGTGGCGATGGCGGACAGGTGCTTGTCCACCAGGCCCGATTCCCTGCCCATGCGCCGTGTCACGTTGCCGCTCGAGTCGAGGTGCGCGAGGCCGTTGCCGAACGAGCTCGCCCACACCGTGCCGTCTCGCGCCACCGTCATGCCGGAGACACCGTCCGTCACGCGCTCGTTCGGCTTGGAGTACTCGGGCCTGGCGTCCGGCCAGAGGTCGAGCTTGTTGGCGGCGTTGTTCTCCGTGCCCGTCTGGGCGTGCCAGAAGTTGCCGCTGTTCGTCCCGTAGAGGAAGCGCGTGCTGCGGTCCGAGCCTCCAAACCAGACGTCACCGTTGGGGTCCAGGCCGACGCCGTAGTACGCGTCAGTGAGGAGAATCACGTTGCCCTGCGAGTTGAGCGCATTGATGTGCGGGTGCACGTGCTCCAGCACGCCCGAGCAGCCGAGCTGCCCGTTGCACATGGGCGCGCCCTTGAACTCGGCCTCGCCGCGCGCGAAGCCGTGGTTGCCGCCGAACCAGACGCTCTGGGTGTTCTTGTCGTAGCGGATGCGAAGGACGTTGCAGAGCTTCTCTCGCCCACGCTGTTCGTCGCGCACCACGCCGGGGCCGGAGAAGATGTCGTAGTGGACCACGCTCAGCGTGCCGTCCCGCTGCAGCGTCACCTTGTCCGCGTCACCGCTCTTGTAGCGGGCCGGGTCCGGGCTGGGGCCGTCCCAGTTGCTCTCGCAGTGGTTCGAGCCCGTGCCGGGCATGCCCTCGTAGCCCACGAAGACGGTGCCCGCGGGGCCGCCGGACACGGAGATGACCTTGAGGTACTTGGGTCCCGGAGGCGTGCTGCCGTCCGGCATGAAGCCATAGGGCCGCAGGCCATCCTCCAGGCCGAAGTGCTGCAGCCGCTCGGAGCCCGGCTTCAGCAGGAACAGGCCCTCCTCGCCGCCGGCCACCCAGACGTTGCCGCCCTCGTCGGCCGTGACGCCGTACACCTTCTGCGGGCCGCCCTGCTCCACGCCGTAGAACCTCCAGCCCGGCTGCGGCGGGGGCAGGGGCGGAATCTCCACCTTCTTGCCCGGCGGAGGCGTTGTTCCCCCATCGGGCGGAGGCGTCGTCCCACCATCCGGGGGAGGCTGCTCAATCCCCCCATCCGGCGGAGTCTGGATGCCCCCGTCCGGAGGCGGAGTGCCCGCGTCGGGCTCCGGGTCCACCGTGCCGCTGTCCGGCACCCCACCGGCGTCCGGGAGCGGGTCCGGCGTCGGCGGCGGGTCTCCCGGTCGCTCGTCCGGGGGATGGGCGTCGTCCATCCCAGGGTTGCCCCGCTCCGACTCGTCGGTGCCCTTGGAGTCGCAGCCCACCGCCGTCCACATCGCGCCCGCCATGAAGAGCGCGCCCGCCCAACGCCATCCGCGCGTCATATCCGCCACCCACCCCTACGTAGGAAACCGGCCCCGTCCCATGACGGGCAGCCGCGTCCACGCCGACGCATCGCAAGCGGGGTGCCAGCGCGGCCTGTCCCTGGGAGGGGGGCCACCGTCCGCTCCCGGACAGGCGGTGGGCAACGCGGTTCCCAGCGTGTGCACGTGGCTGTCCCGAAGAGCCCTGGAAACGTGCTAGTTCCTGGGAGAATGGGTGGAAACGACGCGCGGGGCCGGACGCCGCTTTCACTGGTAGGGCAGGAGCCGGACCTCCTCTTCTACACCCGGCAGGCAAGCGAGCATGGCGGGCCCGTGTTGGTGCTGGGCGCCGCCAATGGCCGCGTGGTGTGGGCCCTGGCCGAGCACGGCTTCACCACCGTGGGCGTGGACCCGTCGGAGGTGATGATTCGCTCCGCCGAGGAGCGCCGGGCCTCGGAGTCCGCGGAGGTGTCCAACCGCGCCCGCTTCCAGGTGATGGACCTGCGCTCCCTGCGCCTGCCGGACCGCTTCCCGCTGGTGCTGGCCCCGCAGCACGCGCTGGGGCTGATGCCGGGCAATGATGACCTGGAGGCCTTCCTGGCCACGGTGCGCTTCCACCTGGCCCCCGGGGGCACCTTCGTCTACGACGTGCTCAACACGCCCCGCGAGCCGGTGCTCCCGCGCGACGACGAGGAGCCCGGTGCCGGCCTGGAGCCGCGCCGCCCGCTGTTCGCCCTGCACCTGCGCGAGCGCAAGCAGCCCGGAGGCTCCAGCCCCATCCGCCGCCTCAAGCTGCGGCACTTCTCCCCGGAGGAGTTGGACACCGCCCTCAACGCCGCGGGCCTCGTCCCGCGCGAGCGCTACGGCCGCTTCGACGGCAAGCCCTTCGACCTGGAGGACTCGCGGCACATCGGCATCGCCGGGCCCCCCTGAGCGGGCTCGGAAGGCCGCTTCAGCGCTCGAAGCGGTAGCCCAGGCCGCGCACGGTGAGGAAGTGGCGGGGCTCCTCGGGGTCCGGCTCGAACTTCAGGCGGAGCTGGCGCATGAAGTTGTCCACGGTGCGCGCGCTGCCCTCGTAGTGGTAGCCCCACGCGCCGGACAGCAATTCGTCACGGGTGAAGGTGCGCCCCGGGTGGCCGAGGAAGTGGGCCAGCAGCTTGAACTCCTGCGCCGTCAGCTCCACGGGCGTGCCGTTGCGGGCCACCGTGCGCGCGGCCATGTCCACGCTCACGTCGCCGAACGTCACTGGCGGCGGCGCCGCGCCCGCGGTGGGGTAGCGCCGGCGCAGCACGGCCTTGATGCGGGCCAGCAATTCCTGGAGGCCGAACGGCTTCACCACGTAGTCGTCCGCGCCCAGGTTGAGGCCCAGAATCTTGTCCGTCTCCATGCCCTTGGCGGACAGCACCACCACGGGCGTGTCGCGGCCGCGCTGGCGCAGCTCCTTGAGGAGCTCGAAGCCGTTGAGCTCCGGGAGCATGAGGTCCAGCACCACCAGGTCCGGTGCTTCGTCCAGCGCGCGCGCCAGCCCGGTGCGCCCGTCCTGGGCCTGGAGGACCTCGTAGCCCTCGAAGCGCAGGTTCATGGACAGGCCGGCGAGGATGGACAGGTCGTCCTCCACCACCAGGATGCGCCGAGTCGTCTCCGTCATGCCTTCCCCACCGGCAGGTGGATGGTGAACCGGCTGCCCTTGCCGAGCTCGCTGTGCACGCCGATGCGTCCACCGTGAGCCTCGACGATGCGCCGGGCGATGGCCAGCCCCAGTCCGCTGCCCTCCGTGCGCCGTGTCAGCAGGTTATCCACGCGGTAGAAGCGCTCGAAGATGCGCTTGCGCTCTTTCGGGGCAATCCCCACGCCGTTGTCCTCCACGGAAAGGTCCACGTGCCGGTGTCCCCCACGCACGGAGAGGACGACGCGCCTGTCTTCGGGGCCGCTGTACTTGTAGGCATTCTGCAGGAGGTTGAGCAGGGCCCCGGCCATCGCGTCCTTGTCCACGTCCAGCCGCGGCAGGCCGTCCTGCACGTCCACCTTCAGGTCCACGCCGCCCTCCAGCCGCTGGGCGCGGAAGGCCGCCACGGCCGACTCCACCAGGTCCGTCACCGGCAGGGGCGCGCGCTGGTACACCTTGCGGCCCCCTTCGATGCGCGCCCAGTCCAGCACGCGCTCGATGAAGATGGACAGGCGCTCCGTCTCGCGCGTCAGCAGGGTGAGCACCTCCTGCATCTGCGCCGGGTCCTTCAGCCGCCCCAGGGCGAGCGTTTCGATGAACATGCGGATGGAGGTGAGCGGCGTGCGCAGCTCGTGGCTCACCAGCGACACGAAGTCCGTCTTCATCCGGGACAGCTGCGCTTCGCGGTAGAGGGCGCGGCCGGTGTAGACGACGCCAAAGGTGAGCGTCAGGTAGAAGAGGCCCAGCAGCACGCCGTACAGCACGCGGTTGCGCGTGGAGGCGCGCGCCACCGGGTCCTCGCCGGTGGGCAGCACCACCAGCCGGAAGTCCTGGAGCGGCGAGGGCAGCACGCGCTCGGCGAGCCCCACCGGGCCCAGGGCGCTGGCGCGGGCCTGCGCCACCTCCGACACCAGCCGGCCCATCAGCCCGCCCTCGTTGACCTCGCGCGGCACGGGCTGCAGCGTGAAGCGCACCGGCTCGCCGGACACCGCGCGGGGGTCCACCTGCTCGGCCAGCAGTGACTCCAGCGCCCGCACCGACAGGCGCACGCCGCGCACCACGTCGCCCTTGCGCGCGGCGGCCACGAGCACCGCGCGCCCCCCGGCGGACAGGGAGAAGGCGGTGGGCTCGGTGGGCACCGCGCCCGTCTCCGGGAGCACGGCGTTGAAGGCCTCCACCAGTTGCGGGTCGCTGGTGTGCACGCGGCCGCCCTCCACCTGGAAGGTGCCGTCCGGCTCGGACACCACCCGCCCGTCCGGCATGACGAGGCGCAGCGCGCCTCCCTCCTCTTCCAGATGGGCGGACGCCAGCGCCCTGGGCAGCTCGGAGGACAGCGACTCCAGCGTGCCGCGCCAGGCGGACTCCAGGCGCTTCTCCACCGCGGCGCGCTCGTTGATGATGGCCACCACGCCGAAGCCGGACAGGCCGGCGGATGGCACCACCACCAGGACGATGAGCAGGGCGAACGTGCGCCGGAAGTTGAGGATGACGGGGGGAGAGCGCGACACGACCCCCCTCCTTTACTCCCACCCGGGCTGACACGCTCGCGACGTTTCAAGGGGAACGCCCGCCCGGAGACTGTCCAACACCCACACCCGGGGTGTGTAAGACATCGACTTCCGGGGCCTTCTGGTGCAAGCATGCGGGCCCGCGGGGGAGGCGAGCGACCAGGGCCGGCCGTCATTTCCACCGCTACATGTCGCAGGCGCTCGGAGTCTGGCTCGGGCCGTGGGTGACGGGGCCGGGCGCTTGTGAGGAGGACCTTCCCGATGAGACGGCACGTTCTTGCCGCGGTGCTGGCTTCGATGCTGGGGCTGACGGCGTGTGGTGACCGCCAGGCCGAGGCGACGTGGAACAACGCGTCGGGCTCGGTGGCGCTCAGCCGCGATGACGCCTTCCTGTACGTGGTGGACGCCGACAACGGCGTGCTGTCGGTGGTGGACACCGGGAGCAACGAGAAGGTGGGCGAGGTGAAGGTGGGCCGCGGCCCCGAGCGCGTGGTGGTGGGTCCGGACGACACCGTCTACGTCTCCAACCGCGCCGAGCGCAGCGTGTCCGTCATCCGCCGGGGTGACTGGAACGAGGCGGCGCGCATCTCCGTGGGCGTGGAGCCCATGGGCCTGGCCGTCGCCCCGGGCGGGGACACGCTGTACGTGGTGAACAGCACCGCGCTGGACTCCAGCGAGCACGGCACGCTGATGGCCGTGGACACGCGCTCCCTGACGGTCCGCTGGGAGCTGCCGGTGGGCGAGGAGCCGCGCGGCATCGCGCTGGTGGACAACGGCAAGCGCGCGCTCGTCAGCCTCTTCCGGCACAGTGATTTGGTGACGGTGGACCTGGCTGACTCCGGCCGGCCCCGCGTGCAGCACGAGCGCACGGACCTGTACGCGCGCGCCAACGTCAGCGACTCCTCCAGCAATGGCGGCGGCTCCGGCTCGTCGGATGCCCCCATGCCGGACGTGGCGCTGATGAACATCCGCTTCCGGCCCCGCGGCATGTCGGACGTGGTGCTGACGCCGAACGGCGAGCGCGCGCTGGCGCCGGTGCTGTGGGCGCGCGAGGACCCCATCGGCGGGCCCATGACGGGCAACCCCGGGGGCGGTGATGGCTCGCTCTATGGTGGCGGCAGCCCGTGCAGCTCGGCCGGCGTGGTGGCCCCGGGCATCGTCACCTTCGACACCGAGGACGGCAGGCCGGTGGTGGATGACCTGGACCAGTGCCGCCCACCCCCGGAGCAGTCGCCGGACTTCCCGCCGTCCACCATCGTCAGCCCGGAGCCCACGCACGCCATCCAGGGCCCGGTGGCGGCGGTGGTGGACCCGTCCGGGCTGTGGGTCTTCGTGGTGAACCGCGAGACGGACAACGTGGCCATCATCCCCATGGACCGTCGCTCGGGGCCGGACATCGTGAACTTCACCGGCAGCAGCGTGCGCCAGCTGGTGCGCGTCGGCTCCGGGCCCAGCGGCATCGCCATGACGCGCGACGGGCGCAAGGCGTTCGTCCACAACGCGTTCGACCACACGGTGACGACGCTGGTGAGCGACGGCTCCTCGGGTGTGGCCAACGTGCGCGCGGAAGGGACGCCGCTGGCGCTGGTGGGTGACGTGCTGGAGCCCCAGGCCGTCGCCGGCCGCAAGCTCTTCTACTCGGCGCTGGACTCGCGCATGACGAGCGCCTCGGTGAGCGCGTCCTGCGCGTCCTGCCACCTGGACGGCCGCGAGGACGGCCACGTGTGGGGCTTCCCGGACGGCCCGCGCCAGACGCCCAGCCTCGCGGGCCGCAAGGTGACGAAGACGGGCCCGTTCCACTGGAGCGGCGAGTTCTCCACGCTGCGTGACTTCCTGGACGCCACGGTGCGCCGGCGCATGGGCGGCACGGCGCTGGACAGCGTCATGGTGTCGCAGCTGTCGTCCTTCATCGACGTCATCCCCGCGCCGGACAACCCGCACAAGCGCGAGGCCCTCACCGACGCGCAGGCCCGCGGCGCGCTCGTCTTCAAGAAGGCCTCCTGCGACAGCTGCCACGAGGGCGAGACGCTCACGAACAACAAGCAGGCCGACGTGGGCACCTTCATCACCAACGGCCCCATCCAGGATGACGCGCAGGTGCGCAAGGTGGGCCTCAACACCCCGTCCCTGCTGGGCCTGGCGCGCACGGCGCCGTACCTGCACGACGGCAGCGCGCTGACGCTGAAGGACCGCCTGGTGCAGGGGCGTGACACGAACCGGCACGGCTCCACGGCGCAGCTCAGCGACGCGGAGGTCGACGACCTCGTGGAGTACCTGCGCACGCTGTGAGCGCGCGGGGCCCGTGAGGGCATGTTCGGAACGGGGGCCGCTTCCGCGCCATGCGGGGCCGGCCCCCGCTGTCGTTTCAGGGCTCGCCGGCGTCGACCGGGGCCGGAGGCGTGGCGAGCACGCCCGGCGTCGTGGCGACGAGGGCGGAGCGCGCGACGTCGAGGGCCCGGTCCGCGTCCGCGCCCAGCCAGGTGACGACGAGGGCGCAGGGCGTGTCGTCGTCCCACGTCATCACCTGGAGCATGCCCTGCGCGGGAGCGCGGCGGACGGCGGCGCGGCCCAGCGCGGGGACCTCCTCGCCGCCGGCCCGCAGGGTGGGGGCCATCAGCGCCTTCACGTCCGCCTGCGTGTGGCGGGGGTTGCAGTCCCAGGCCACCGACGCGGAGGTGTCCGCCTCGGACGTGGAGCGGAAGGTGCACAGCGGCCCGCACGTCGGGCACGCGCGCTCCTCCTTCATGGTGAAGCCGGGGAGCATCAGGTCCCGCACGTCGGAGGGCATCAGCACGTCACAGCCCGGGAGCGGGAGGTCCGCGGCCTGGGCCCTGATGCCGGCACCCGCGTCGGGCGCCGAGGTGACATCCGGGCTCCGGGAGCGACACGCGCCCACCGTCAGTGCCAGCACCAGTGCCGCGCGCCCTCCTGCCCTCATCCCGTGGTCTCTCCCTGGCGCACGCCGTGCGCGGCGCGGAATGTAGACCGGAGCCGGGCCCGCGCGGCCACGTTTCCCGAGCGCGGGTGCCTGCTTCCGGACGGCTCTCCCGCCGGGCGGGGGAGCGGGCGGGCTTCGCTCGTGTCATCCGGCGCCGTGGACTAAGCTGCCGCCCGCTTCCATGGTCCCCGCCCGCCTCCTGTCCCTGCTGTTGCTCGTCCCGGCCGTGCCCGCCCTGGCGCAGTCCCCCGTGGCGCCGCCCGCGCGCAACCCGCCCGCGGACGAGTCCTGGGCGGTGCCCGGCGAGGTGGAGGCCCCCCGGCGCAACAGCACTCCGGACGATGCCTCGTGGGAGGACTTCCCCGGCGCCACGGCGGTGCCGGAGGGGAAGGACGCGGCGGCGCTGCCGAAGCTGCCGGAGGTGCCGCCCCTGGTGCCGGTGGACGACGCCGCCGTGGCCTCGCCGTCGCGAAGGCCGTCGGGCCGTCCCCGCCGTGCGCAGGTGCAGTCGCAGCCCATCAACAACCTCGTGAGCGTGCTGGGCGCGCGCACGATGGGGAAGGGCGGCCTGGGCGCGAGCTTCTCGCTGGGCTTCCCCACGCTGTCCGCCCGGGTGGCCTACGGCGTGCTTCCCCGCGTGGATGCGCTGGTCGGCGTGGACAGCCTCTACGGGATGATGAACGAGGTGCGGCTGGGCGGGCGGTGGATGGTGCTGGATGGGGGCCCTCGCTGGAGCCTGGGGCTGGTGGTGGAGGGGAGCCATGCCTTCTTCCTCCGGTCGGCGAGCGTGGAGTTGAAGGGCGCGCGCTACCTGAGCGGACGGCGCAACTGGAACGTGCAGCCCGGCCTCGTGGCCAGCCTGCGGACGGGCGCGAAAGCGTCGCGGCTGTTCCTGGACGTGCGCTACCACCTCTCCCTGGACACCGAGCCGATTCAGCGCACGCCACTGGGCGGGCTGCCGCCTTCAGTGGTGTCGGGCAACGCCTTCCCCATCCGCTTCGGTGCCGAAGTGCCCCTGACCGAGAAAACGTCCTACTCTGTGACGGTGGGTGGAGACGTGCGCACCCGCCCCGACGACGCGGACTTCATGCCCGTGATTTCCGTCGGAATCGTCACCGGTCTCTAGAGGCGCCCCGGCTGCCTCCCCCTCCAGCGAGGTTCTGCATGCGTGGCAGTGTCATCGGCTCCGGCTCCTTCGGTACGGCCCTGGCGAACGTGCTCGCGGTCAACTGCGACGAGGTGCGGCTGTGGGGCCGTGAGCCCTCCGTGGTGGACGCCATCAACACGAAGCACGAGAACTCCACCTACCTGAAGGGCATCCCCATCTCGGAGCGGGTGCGGGCCACGAACAGCCTCGAGGAGGCGCTCGCTGGCTCGGAGTTGGTGGTGCTCGCCACGCCCAGCCATGCGACGCGCGAGGTGGTGGCGAAGGCGAAGCCGTACCTGCCGCGCCACGTGCCCATCATCACGGTGGCGAAGGGCATCGAGAACGAGACGCTGCTGACGATGACGGAGCTGCTGGAGGACTGCCTTCCGGAGGAGTTCCAGCCGTACATCGCGGTGCTCTCCGGGCCCAGCTTCGCCAAGGAGCTGGCGAGGCGGATGCCCACGGTGGTGACGATTGCATCCCACTGGGACAAGGTGGCGGTGCGCTGCCAGAAGGCGCTGCAGACGGAGACGTTCCGCAGCTACACGTCCACGGACGTGGTGGGCGTGCAGTACGGCGGCGCGCTGAAGAATGTCATCGCGATTGCGGCGGGCATGGCGGACGGGTTGGGCATGGGCCACAACGCGCGCGCGGCCATCATCACCCGGGGGCTGGCGGAGATTACGCGCCTGGCGGTGCGCAGGGGCGCCAACCCGCTGACGCTCTCCGGCCTGTCCGGCATGGGGGACCTGGTGCTGACGTGCACGGGCGAGCTGAGCCGCAACCGGCACGTGGGCATGGAGTTGGGCAAGGGCCGCAAGCTGCCGGACATCCTCGCGGAGATGAAGGAAGTGGCCGAGGGCGTGAAGACGGCGAAGAGCGCGAGGGATTTGGAGGTCAAGCTGGGCGTGGAGCTGCCCATCTGCCATCAGGTGTACCTGATTGCCTACGAGGGGAAGAACGCGAAGAGCGCGGTGGTGGACCTGATGACGCGCCAGCCGAAGTCGGAGCTGTCGGGCGTCTGAGGCGCGCTGGTTCCGCTCAAGGCGTCGCGCGTCCGCCAATCTCCGGGAAGCGCTCGTAGGCCCGCTTGAGCGTGTCGAGGTGGGCGGGGTTGTCGAGGTCGAGCGGCGCGTCCGTGAGCCGCACCACCCACCCGCCCGTCGCGGTTCGCCGCGACCGTGAGAGCAGGTCCGCATCGCGCGCCGGGTCCGGGAAATGGATGGCCCGTGCGGCGGCGGCCGACCAGTAGTTGAGCCATCCGAGGTAATGCGGAAGCTCGGGGGAGGGGATGTCCTCGGAGAGCTTGATGGAGGGCAGTCCCCGCTCCGTAACGTCCGGGTCGCTTGGTGAGTGACGCGTCTGCCGTGCGAACTCCTGTGCCAGGAGATTCGGCGAAGCATGCCCCCAGAAGGCGCGCGCACCCTCCCCAATGCCCTCCAGTACATCCATTGCCGCTGAGATGACGGCGGCCTCTAGCGGCAGTTCCGCATGAAATTCGAACAGGGGCCTTCCACCTGAAGAGATACCTGCGGGTTGTTCCCACCCAGACAGCGTCACCAGGTAATTTTCGTCGTCGTTGCAGAGCATCGGGAGCATCTCTCGTGCTCCTGCCTCGGCGATCCACGAGTCGTGCCGCGGCAACGGGATGATCTTCCCCTCGTCAGTAATGGTCCACTCCAAGCGCAAGCCCCGTAGCGCACATTCCAACCCACGGGCGACTGCAGGAATGCGCTCATCTTTGGCTGCCAGCGCGGGCGCGTAGACGATGAGGATGAGCGATCTCGGTATGGCTGTCATTTCAGCACCAGTCCATGACGACGATGTTCAAGTTGCGATCCGCTTCTTCCAGCGCGGTTTTGTGCGCTGCACTTCGCACGCCGACCAGGAAGTCGAAGCCACATGCGTTTGCAAGCTTGCGCTCGTGTCGCAGCTCCGGAACCTGGTTTCGAATCACAATTCTCTGAAGGGCGGGTGTGAACGTGTCGAAATTGTCGGTCTTGACCTCCCACAGTACGCGTGCGCGCACTTGCAGCGCGTCGAAGCGCTTCCCATTGACGAGCACATCCGAGCCTGGGAAGCCATTCCACGGAACCCTGTCGGCGCACTGATTGTGCAGGGCATCGCCGCCCAGGTGTCGAACGGGCTGGGGCGTGCAATCCGCGTTGCGCTCTCGCCCCGGTGGCATGGGGGGCACCGGGGGCAACCCTTCCTGCCCTGATGGCTCCGGTCTGGGCCGCCGCTCCGCCATTGGCTCTCGCGGGGCGGGCCCTGTTTCAGCCACGGGCCTCACGTCCTCGGGATGGCTACCGCTCAGTTCGTACGCATCCAGTGCTTCCGCGATAGCCACCGCCACCACCACCGCGCCGATGATGACCACCGCGCCCACGACCAGCTCTGGCTGCGTCAGGAGGCAGATGCCGACCAACATCTCCAGACTGGCGGCGTCCGTGGAAGCCACGGGGCAGCGTCGTTCGGTATCGCGAAAGCGAATCTTCCGGGTGTCGAGCGCGTGAAAGCACCGTTCCACCACCAGGGACCATGAATGGGAAGCCTGTTGGGCGACGCACCGCCCCTCGTCCTTCCAGGGTAGCGCCGCGGCTCTCTGGAGGTTGGCGAGCCTCGGGGACCTGACCGCCAGCGCTCTTGGGGCCGGCGTAGAGGCAGCGCAGGCTGACAGCAGGAGCAGGAGTGCCACGTAGGTGTACGAGCGCATGGCGCTGCTCCCTCATGAGGTGAAGTCCTGTGGGAGCCTATCGTCCCTCACGCGATTCGCGGCGCCCTCCAGGGACTCATTCCGTACCGTCATCCCTGGTAGAACGTGCTTCTCGTGACTGCCCGCCGCCTGTCGAGCCTGCCTTCGTTCCGCGCCTTCGGGCACCGTGACTTCGTCGCCGTGTGGAGTGGAGCGCTGGTCTCCAACATCGGCGCGTGGATGGAGGTCGTCGCGCTCGGCGTGTACGTCACGGCGGTGACGGGCAAGGCCGAGTGGACGGGCGGCATCGCCGCGCTGACGTACCTGCCCTCCGTGGTGCTCTCGCCGCTGGGGGGCGCCATCGCGGACCGGTTCGACCGCCGCATCTTCATCGCGCTGTGCGCTCTGGCGCAGGCGGTGCTGGCCGGCACGCTGGCGACGCTCGCCTTCACCGGCCACCTCTCCGTGCTGGCGGTGGCGGTCATCTCCTTCTTCAACGGGTGCGTGCACGTGCTGTCCATGCCGGCCTACACGGCGCTGATTGCCGGGCTGGTGCCGTCTGAAGACCTGCACAGTGCGATGAGCCTCACGTCGACCCAGTTCAACCTGGGGCGCATCCTCGGGCCCATGCTGGCGGCACCGCTGCTCGCAGTGGGCGGAGTGGGCTGGGTGCTCGCGTTCAACGCGGTGACCTTCTTCGCGGTGCTCTGGGCGGTGATGACGGTGCGCCCGCAAGCCCGTCCAGCCTCCACCATTCCTTCTCGGGGGCTGTGGGCGGACATCGCGGAAGGGGTTCGGGTGTCGCGGCGGGACTCGGCCCTGTGGCTTGCCATGGTGGCCATGTTCACCATGGCGGCGCTGATAACGCCGTTCATCTCCCTGGTCCCGGTGTTCGCGCTGAAGGTGTTCGGCCAGGACGCCACGGCGGCGTCGGTGCTCGTGTCCATGCAGGGCGTGGGCGCGCTCCTGGCGTCGGTGATGGTGGGCTCGCTGGCGGAGCGATGGGGCCGGCAGCGGCTGCTCGATACCACCCTGCTGGTGCTGGGCCCGGCGGCGGCGCTGTACTGGCTGTCCCCCACGCTGCCCCTGGCGATGGCCGCCATCCTGGTGCTGGGCGCGGTGTACATGGTGGCCATCGCCGGGCTGAGCACCCGTTGCCAGGAGCGTGCTCCCCGCGGGATGGCGGCGCGGGTGAGCGGCCTCGGCGCGGTGCTGCTCAACGTCGGCTACTCGCTGGGCGTGTGGATGCAGGGCGCGCTCGCGGACCGGCTGGGCGTGCGGCCCGTCACCGCGACCGCCGCGGTGCTGTTCCTGGTGGTGGTGGTCGGGCTGCGCGCGCAGCGCCCTCGCGAGGTGGGCGTCCCGGAGACGTGAGGCCTGCCGGGACGCGCGCCTTCAGCCCGGCGTCCCGTCTTTCGTGGGCAGCAGGGCGAGCACGCGCGACAGCACGGCGATGCCCTCCTCGTACTCCGCCAGGTCGATGTGCTCGTTCGGCGTGTGGTCCAGCGCGGAGTCCCCGGGGCCGTAGGCCACGATGGGCACCTGCCACGCCGACGCCACCGTGTTCCAGTCGGACGTGCCCGTCTTCAGCCGCAACGTCGGACGCACGCCGCGCTCGCGCAGGGCCTGCTTGAAGGCCCGGGTGAGGGCGTCATTCTGCCCCGCGCTGACCGCGCCCTTGCTCGACAGGGTATGCACATTCACGTCCGGCACTCCGGCCAGGCTCGCGAGCAGCGCGTCTCTCTCGCACGACGGTCCGGTGCGGATGCTCACGCTGGCCTTGGCCCACTCCTCCGCTTCCTCCGTGCCCGTGTGGAATGACGTCAGCGACGGCAGGTCCTGCTCGAAGAGGGTGCGCCCTTCGTTCCACCCATCGCAGCGGCGGCGCAGCGCGTTCCACGCCTCGATGACGTGCTCGGCTGGTGCACGGTAGTCACGGCTCGCCGTGTGACGCCGGCTCGCGCGGTGCTCCAATTCCAGACGCGTGAGCCCCTTGTAGCCCACCGTGACGGCATGCGCGCCGCTCGGCTCGCCGTTGACGACGAAGTCCGGCCGGTAGTGCTCGCGCAGGTGCAGCGCGCCGCGTGTAATCGCGACCTCCTCCTCCACGCAGCCCAGCAGCAGGAAGCGCTTGCCGGCGCGCTCCTGCGCATCCAGCAACTCGACGGCCTCGATGAAGGCGCCGAGCGCCCCCTTCGCGTCCACGGCGCCACGGCCGAAGAGGCGTGAGCCCTCCAGCCGCACGGGCACCTCGCCAGGCACCGTGTCGATGTGGCCGAGCAGCGCGATGCACGTGTCCCCGTCACCGAGGCTCGCAATCGTGTTGCCCACCTCGTCCACGTGGGCACTCCAGCCGCGCTGCTCCAGGCGGCCCGCCAGCGCGCGCGAGAAGGCCTGCTCGTGGTGGCTGGGGCTGTACTGTTCCACCATCCACCGGAGCAGGTCCGGGCTCTGCTCACGCGCCCGCATCGACCACCGCCTGGGGAAGGGTGAGCTTCGTGCCGGCCTCGCCCGTCAGCGCGGACAGCACCGGCCGGGGATTGCGCGACGCGCTCACGTGGACGACGGGCACGCCGCCCGTCAGCGCCCGCCGCGCCGCCTCCATCTTGTAGCGCATGCGCCCGCCCGCCAGCTCCATGGCCCGCCCGAGGTCATCACTCCAGCGCACCAGCGTCGCCGGGTTCTTCGGGTCCTCCAGCAGCCCCGGCACGTTGGAGAGCATCACCAGCGCCCGCGCTCCGAGCGCCGTGGCGACGGACGCGGCGGCCTGGTCCGCGTCCACATTCACCAGCGTCCCGTCCTCCGTCACCGCCGGAGGGCAGACGACGGGCACGTGCCCCTGCTCCAGCAGCAGGCCGAGCAGTCGCGTGTTCACCTCGGTGATTTCGCCGGCCAGGTGCTCCCGGTCGATGCGCGTGCGCTCACCGTCCTGAACCTTCAGGGGAGGCCGGCGCCGCGCGAGCAGCACGCGCCCGTCCGCGCCGCACAGCCCCAGGCCGGACACGCCCTTCGTCAGCAGTGCCACGACGGCGCGCTTGTTCACGTCACCCACCCACGCCATCGTCAGCACGCGCAGGGTGGCCGCGTTGGTGAGCCGCACCACGTTGCCGGACGCCGTCATCGCCTCGGGGCGCTCCATGGACAGGGCCTTGAGCAGCCCATCCCCCGCCTCCGAGCCGCCATTCACCACGACGACGCGCTCGCCGCGCCGGGCCAGCTCGGCCACGTCCGCGCAGACGTTGTCGAGGTCCACGCCCGCGGCCCCGCCAATCTTCACCACCAACGGGGGGCGCCCACCGTGCGGCTGCGAGGTGGCGCTCATCCGATCACACTCGCGCCGCCATCCACCAGCTGCACCGTGCCGGTGATGAACGAGGCGCGCTCGCTCGCGAGGAAGGCCGCCGCGGCGGCGAACTCGTCCGCCCGGCCCACCCGGCGCATGGGGATGTGCGCGGCCATGGCGCGCAGGCCGGCCTCCACGTCCGCCCCGGCGGAGCGCTCCACCGGAGGCGTGCGCGTGTAGCCCGGAGCCAGCACGTTGACGGTGACGCCGCAGTCGCCCAGCTCCTGCACCAGCGCGGACGCGAAGCCGACGAGCCCCATGCGCGACATGCCGGAGAGGGCGAAGCGGGCCACCGGACGCACCACCGTCTCGGAGGTGATGAGCAGCAGGCGTCCCCAGTGTGCGGCCTTCATGTACGGCAGCGCCGCCAGGGCCAGGTTGATGGCGGGCAGCGTCACCACGTTCATCGCGTCCTGGTACGCCTGGATGCTGAAGTTCGTCGCCGGTCCCGGCGGCGGCCCGGCGCTGTTCGTCACGGTGATGTGGATGCCGCCCAGCTTGCTGGCGACGTCCTCCACCCACGCCTTCGCGGCGCCATGGTCCTTCAGGTCCACGGGGGTGGCGAGCACCTTCCCGCCGCGCGACAGCGCCTTGAGGCTCGCTTCCGCGCGGGCGAGCTTCTCCGCGTCCCGCGCGCCGATGGCGACGTGGGCCCCTTCCTTCACCAACTCCTCCGCCACGGCCAGCCCCAGCCCGCTCGAACCGCCGGCGATGAGGGCGACTTTATTGGCCAGTCCCAGTTCCAAAGGTGTCACTCCTGGAGTCTGCGGCGTTCACTGACGGCTCGGGGTGCACGACGTGCAGCGATGGGGACGACGCGCGACCATAGCGGTAGCGCCCCATCAGCGGCCACGCCAGCGCGGAGGCCACGGCCTTCGCCCTCGTGGACAATTCCTTGCGCCACGTGTCATCCCCGGCCCGGAGCAGCGTGGGCCCGCTGAGGAAGCGGTCCGGGTTGCCGGTGACGGTGTGGTTCTTCCCCAGGTTGACGGTGCGCACGTGCACCGGGTTCTTCGAGTGCTCCACGCCGATGAGCGACAGCAGGCTGTCCACGGTGGCGGCCGGCTCGGCGATGAAGTCCTCGTAGCGCAGGAACAGCGAGCGCTCCGGGTAGCGCCGCGTGACGAGCTCGGAGCCGACGTTGAACCCGAGCCAGTACGCCGTGCTGCGCGCCGCGGACATGGGGACGACGTACTGCTTCGTCTTCGTCCACGAGTGCGCGACGGCGCGGGGGTCCCTCACCAGGTGCAGGTAGTACGGGCGGATGCCCTCCACGTGCGGCAGCAGCGCCGCCTCGGAGGGGAACTTGCCGCTGTCCACGATGACGCTCGCACCCGTGGCGTCGGAGATGGTGCGGTACGTCTTCGCCAGCAGCTCCGCGTGCTCGCGCAGGGCCGGCGTGGGTGTGTCCTGCCGCAGCACGCGCAGCGTGTGGCGCGTGCGCACCGTGTCCTGCTGCCGTCGCACCACGCGCTCGGCGTGCTCTCGCGGCGTCTCACCGGATGCCACGCCCTGCTGGAGCACCTTGGACCAGAGCGCGCAGTCCACCAACTGCGCGCCGCAGCCGCACAGCGTGTTGGAGCCGTTCCCGTGGGCGTTCTTCCACAGGAAGCTCAGCTCCCCGGTGTGGAAGCACCCCGGCACCTCATTGAGCACGTTGCCGATGATGGTGCTGCCGCTGCGACACCAGCCGGTGACGTAGAGGACGGTGAGCGGACTCATGGGCGCAGCGCGGCGAGGAAGAAGTGCGTGGGCAGGTGGACGGCGAGCGCCTCGTAGATTTCGCCGCAGACCGCCAGGCCCTCGCGCGGGAAGATGCCCGGGGGCGGCTCCGCGAAGCGGATTTCGGAGCGGCCGGAGTCGTAGATGGTGGCGCCCGCGGTGAAGTCACCGACCACGACGGTGCCCTGCGAAACCATGCGCGTGCGGCAGATGCGGATGCCCATGGCGGACAGCTCCGCCAGCAGGCCGTTCTGCCCGAGGAGGTACTGGTAGTAGTCCACCGAGTTGATGAGGATGCCGTCCGCCGAGCCGCCCATCTGCTCTACCTCGGCGCACGCGGCGAGCAGCGAGGACACGGGGTCCTTGCGCGCCGGCAGGCGGGTGACGCCCGGCGTCTCCAGGATGCCGCGCACGCGGTCTCCACCCTTGCCGATGGTGAGCGCCTGGTTCTCCGCCGTGCACAGGCGCACCAGCAGGCGGAAGTCGATGAACTGCGCCAGCGCCTCCGGGTCGTCCAGCAGGTTGGGCGGCACCTGAATCCAGCCCGTGGTGGGCCGCAGCGGCTGCTGGTCGAAGTGGAACTCGAACCCGGCCTCCGGGCGCAGCGTCACGTCCTGCACGTGGGCGCCGGGAGCGACGGTGGGGTGCGTCTCGTACCAGTAGCGGGCCTGCGGCTTGTCGGACGGCTTCACCTTGAAGAGGGCACGCACGGCCACGCGGGGGCGGCGCTTGAAGCCCGGGAAGTCCTCGGTGATGGTGGTGGAGAACTGGGCACGCGCCTTCGTGCCGTCCTTCTTCACGGCGGCGGCGAAGACGGCGCCGGGCGACAGGGGGGTAGGCTCCGGGGACAGCGTGCTCATGGTGTGCCTTTCGCGCTCTCGCGTCAGAGGGGGTGGAGGCCGCGGAAGCCGAGGCCTTCCGTCTCGGGTCTGCCAAGCATCAGGTTGAGGACGTGCACGGCGGTGCCGGCCGCGCCCTTCACCAGGTTGTCCAGCGCGGCATTCACGACGATGCGGCCGCGCTCGGTGTCCACGTCCACGGCCAGGTCGCAGTGGTTGGTGCCCAGCAGCGGGCCCGGCTCGGGGAAGGGGGATGCGCTCGCGTTGGGCCGCAGCACGTGGACGAAGGGCTTGTCCCGGTAGGTGGAGGCCAGGGCGCGCAGCGGCTCGGACTCGTCCAGGGGGCGCGCGGCGAAGGCGTGCACCGTGGCCAGCACGCCGCGCACGCTGGGGATGGCCGTGGCGCTGAAGTGGATGGTGGGGCGCTGGCCGGTGAGGCGCGCGGTGATGCCCTCCAGCTCGCCCGTGTGACGGTGGCCCACCGGCTTGTAGCAGCGCAGCGCGGAGGCGCGCTCCGGATGGTGGGACGCGCGGTCCGGCGTGGCACCGCCGCCCGAGGAGCCCGTCTTCGCGTCGACGATGATGTCTGGCTTTACCAGCCCCGCGCGCACCAGCGGCAGCAGGGCCAGCAGCGCCGCGTGCGCCATGCAGCCGGGCACCGCGACGAGGCGCGCGTTCGGGAGCGTGTCGGCCGTCCACTCCGGCAGGCCGTAGACGAACTCCGGCGCGTTGGCGGGGCGCGGGTGCTTGCGGTACCAGCGCGCGTGCTCGGCGTCCTCCAGCCGGAAGTCCGCGCTGAGGTCCACGACGCGGCCCGCCAGCTCGCTCACGCGCGGCCAGCGCTGCAAGAGTCCGCCCTGCGGCATGCAGCTCAGCAGGACGTCGCACGGCCCCAGTTGCTCGTGCGGCACGAAGCGCAGCGCGCCCAGGCCGCGCAGGTGCGGGTGGGGATAGTCCAGCCGCTTGCCCGCGAACTGGTCGGACGTGGCCTGCACCACCTCCACGCCAGGGTGGGTCAGCAGGAGCCGCAGCACCTCGCCGCCCGTGTAGCCGCTGGCCCCCAGCACCGCGACGCGCGTCATCGCAGCACCCCGAGGACGTAGTCCGCCATCAGCTCCGGGAGGGGAATGCCCGTGACTTCGATGCTGCGCGCGAACTCCACGCAGTGGTTGATTTCATTCACCAGCACCTTGCCGTCCCGCGTCTCCAGCAGGTCCACGGCGAGGATGTCGCCACCCACCGCCTGGGCCGCGCGCTCGGCGAGCTTCGCGTGGGAGGGCGGAACGTCGTACCGCTCGGGCATGGCGCCGCGCGCGGTGTTGGTAATCCAGTGCTCCGAGCGGCGGCGGATGCCGCCCACGGCCTTGCCCATGACGTAGACGCGCAAGTCATAGCCCGGCTTGTCGATGTACTGCTGCACGAGCGCGACGTGGTCCGCCGCGCCGCCCATCTCGAAGCGCATGGACATGAGCCCCTCGGCCGCGCTCTTGCTGTCCATGCGTGCCACCATGCGGCCCCACGAGCCCGTCACCGGCTTCGTCACCGAGGGGTAGCCCCGGCGGTCCACCTCGGCCACGCTGGCCTGCTCCTCGAAGCCGAGGAAGGACCAGGGCATGGGCACGTCCTTCGCGGCCAGCGCCAGCGTGGTGAGCGCCTTGTCTCCACACGTGGCGATGGCGTGCGCGCTGTTCAGCACGCGCGAGCCCTTCACCTCCAGGATGGAGGCGAGGTAGCGCGCGCGTGTGAAGGACATGCTGCGCATGAGCACGGGCGCGCCGTCACCCCAGCGCTCCCGGTCCAGCGACAGCACCAGCCCCGCGTCCGCGTGCGAGTCCACGGCGCAGCCGCGCGCTCGCAGCGCGTCGGCGATCATCCGTTCCTCGGTGCGCAGGCGCGTGTAGACGAGGTTGACCTTCATGACCGGGCTCACTCGCCCCAGTCTTCTTCCACTTCCGGCGCTTCGGCGAAGCGCAGCGGGGCCAGGCCCACCACCTCCAGCTCGGCCGAGCAGCCTCCGCACGTGACGACTTCACCCACCTGGAACCGGTCCCCGGTGATGGGGGCGGCGCACGTAGGGCACTCGTTGACTCCGACGCTCTCGAGCTTCTGCGGCTGCATTCTCATCCCCTCCTGAGGGCAGGTTTCAGAGCCGCCCGGCGCGGGCGCGGCAGTGCGTGCAGAATCTGTTCGGCCAGGCTGGCCCCATCAATCCCGTGACGCTTGAGCAATTCCTCGTGCGAGCCGGCCGTGGGGTCGTAGCGGTCCTGGATGCCGACGCGGACCACTCGCGCGCCCAGCCCCAGCGCGCAGACACTCTCGCATACCGCTCCGCCAAGGCCTCCCACGACGGAGTGCTCCTCCACCGTGAAGAGCCACTGCGTGCGCTCCACCGTCTCCCGGAGCGCCGCCTCATCGAGCGGCTTGAGGGTGTGCATGTTGAGCACGCGCGCCGATACACCCTGCGCCTCCAGCAGCCCGGCCGCCTCCAGCGCCACGGAGACGCCGACGTCGCCGTGGGCGACGAGGCCCACGTCGTCGCCCTCGCGCAGGCACGCGGCCCGGCCGATCTGGAAGTCGGGGCGGGGCACGTCCAGCCGGCTCACGCGGTTGCGGCCGAGCCGCAGGTACACCGGGCCCTCGAAGTCCACGAGCGCGCGGATGGCCTGCACCGTCTCCAGGGCGTCCGCGGGGGACACCACCGTCATTCCCGGCATGGACCGGAGAATGGCCAGGTCTTCGATGGCGTGGTGCGTGGGGCCGAAGAACGCGCCGGACAGCCCGCCGTAGTCGCAGACGAGCTTCACGTTGGCTCGCCCGTAGGCCATGCCGAGCCGCACCTGCTCGCACGCGCGCATCGCCCCGAAGGCCGCGAAGGTGTGGGCGAAGACGACCTGTCCGGCGGCGGCCATGCCACACGCCGCGTCGATCATCGTCGCCTCGCAGATGCCCAGGTTGAGGAAGCGGTCGGGGTGGCGCGCTTCGAATGCATCGCCTCCGCCCGCCAGGTCCGCCTCCAGCAGGACGATGCGCGCGTCGTCGTCCGCGAAGCGCGCCAGCGCGTGCCGGAACACCTGCCGGTTGGACAGGGTGGGGTTCTCCTTCAGCCACGCCTCCGGTGCCACGGCCAGGTCCGCGCCGCCCTGCGCGGGGGCCGTCACGAGGCCACCTCGCCGAGGGATGCGAGCGCGCGCTTCAGGTGGTCCGCGCTGAAGACGGCATAGTGCGGGCCCTTGCCGCGCAGCATGGGCACGCCCGCGCCCTTCTGCGTGTTGGCGACGAGGGCGCGGGGCCCGTCGCCAGGGGTCTCCAGCGCGGTACAGAGCGCATTCAGGTCGTGCCCGTCCACCTCGGACGTCTGCAGGCCGAAGGCGCGCAGCCGCTCGCCGAGCGCCTTCTGCGACAGGATGGATTCCGTGGGCCCGTCGTTCTGCCCGCCGTTGCGGTCCACGATGACGGTGAGGTTCCGCAGCCGGTGGTGGGCCGCGATCTGCAGCGCCTCCCAGTTCGAGCCCTCGCCCATCTCCCCGTCACCGCAGACGACGTAGATGCGGTTGGGCCGCTGCCGCATCCGGTGGCCCAGCGCCAGCCCGACGCCCAGGCCGATTCCGTGCCCGAGGCTGCCCGTGGGGAAGTCCACCCCCGGCACCTTCGCGCTCACGTGGCCGGTGAAGTGGCTGCCCTCCGCGTTGTAGCTGCGCACCAGCTCTTCGACGTCGATGAAGCCGAACTCCGCCAGCGCGGCGTAGAGCCCGGCGGCCGCATGGCCCTTGGACAGGATGAGGTGGTCTCTCACCTCGGCGCGCGGGGCGCTCGGGTCCACCTTCATGACGCGGCCGAGCAACGCCACGAGGATGTCCACCACGGACAGCGAGCCGCCGAGGTGGCAGCCGGTGGACGTCGCCGCGAGCCGGACGATGGTCCGGCGGATGCGACGCGCGCGCTCCTCGAGGGGTGCCTGGGCCATGGGTGTCATTCCGTCCGCAGGGGTCGGACGTCATCGTCTCTGTCGAAGATTCCTGGCTTTGCCGCGCAAGCTAGGAAACCTGAAGCGCGCAAGTCAATGTGTGTGATTGAGATACAGAGCACTGGAGTGTGAGGAATCGCAGCCTTGCACGAAAAACGTGTGAAAGCTATGGTCGCGCGCGGCCGCGTTGGCCCACCAAATCCCAGGGAGTGTGCGCGAGATGGCGGGAGGTATCGGCAGGGGCCCGGCGCAGGAGATGGGAACGCTGTATCGGAGTCGTGGTTGGTGGCGTGACGAGACGGTGCTCGACGATTTGCGCCGTGCCATCCAGGCCCATCCGGACAAGCTGGCCATAGTGGCTGCCCGCTACTTCGCGAAGGATGTCACGAAGCTGACATACGCGGAGCTGGGCCGATACACGGAGCGTTTCGCGGGCGCACTGCTGGAGTTGGGCGTGGGGCGCGGGCAGTTGGTGGCGGTGCAGCTTCCGAATTGGTGGCAATTTACAGCGCTGGCGCTGGCGTGTGCGCGCATCGGCGCCGTCATCGCGCCCATTCCCCCGGACTACCGGCGCCGAGAGGTGGAGTTCATCCTCGGCAGGACGGAGGCGTCCGTCTACGTCGGGCCGGCGAGCTGGACGGGCCACTCGCACCGGGACATGGCCCGGGAATTGGCGCGCGCGCTGCCGACACTGAAACATCGCATCCTCATCGGACTGGATACCCAGACACCGCGTGAAGACGGCGAGCTGGATTTCGATACGCACTTCATCCAGCGGCACTGGGAGGACGAGCGCCCGAAGAGTGTGCTGGACGCGCTGTCGGCGCGCGCGGACGACCTCTGCAACGTGCTCTACACGTCTGGGACGACGGGCGAGCCCAAGGGCGTCATCCACTCCCACAACACGAACTACGGCATCACCCGCGCACTCAGTGACACGCTGGGTCTGGGGAACGATGACGTGGTGTCCCTGCCGTCGTTGCTCACCGCGTCGAGCGGCTTCACGTATCTCTACCTGATGCCCGTCCTCCTGGGGGCCACCGCCGTCTACATGGACGTGGGGGACCCGGAGCTCACGCTGCGGCTCATCGAGGAGCAGCGCGTCACGTTCATGTATGGGATTCCCACGTACATCATGAATGTGATTGCCGCGAAGCGTAAACACGGGCGCGACACATCGTCGCTCCGGCGGCTCGCCACGGGCTCCATCCCCGTCCCGCCGCACCTCATCGCCGCGGTGCGTGAGGACTTCGGTGTTCAATTGCACACGCTCTGGGGCATGACGGAGAACGGCGCGGTGACGATTACGCGCCGTGAGGACCCGCCCGAGTGGCCGTCGAGCAGCGACGGGCGACCCGTGGAGTGGATGGAGGTGAAGGTCGTCCCCGCACTGGCCGAGGATGGCACGCCCTACCCGGAGGGGACGGGCCGGCTGCTGGTGCGCGGCGCCAGCCAGTGCCTGGGCTACTTCAAGCGCGAGGACATCTACTCCGCGTGCGTGGATGCGGACGGCTGGTTCGACACCGGAGACCTCGCGCGGGATGACGGGCGGGGCGGCATCCGCATCGTCGGGCGGCTCAAGGACGTCATCTTCCGCTACGGCCAGAAGATTCCCGTCGTCGAGGTGGAGTCAGCGCTCTACTCCCACCCGAAGGTGAAGGAAGTGGCCGTCGTCGGCCACTCCGACGACCGCATTGGCGGCGAGCGGGTGTGCGCGGTGGTGGTGCCTCGCGAGGACGCGCCGACGCTGGCCGAGCTGCGAAACCACCTGAAGGGGCTCGGCATGTCCAACCAGTACTGGCCGGACCGCCTGGAGGTCGTCGCGGAGATGCCGAAGACGCCCTCGGGGAAGATCCGCAAGTACCTGTTGAGGGAGCGCCTGAAGGAGCTGTCCGCAGCGAAGCCTAGCTGAGCCCGGCCCCCGCCGTGCCAGGAGGAGTGACAACGTGAGCAACGACCCACCCAGCACCCCGCTGATGCAGCGGCTGTCCGGCTACTGGCGAGAGCTGCTCGGGGTGGAGGTCGTCCGCCCGGAGGACCACTTCCTGGAGGTGGGGGGCAACTCGCTGATGGCGACGATGCTCGCCAACCGCATCGAGAAGGACCTGGACGTCCAGCTTTCGATGGTGGACCTGTTCAACACGCTGGAGCACGTGGCCGCGCTTTGCGAGGAGCAGCTTCGCGAGCAGGGCCGTTCCGTGCCGGCGGTTTGAGTCTCCACGACAACGAGGTCCCGACATGAGTGCGCGCGAGCCGAAGCCCCCGGCGTCCCGGAGCCGCAGGCCGCCCCCGGTGGTACCCGTGCCCAGGGAGGGGGCGCTGCCGCTGTCGTTCGCGCAGCAGCGCATGTGGTTCCTCGCGCAGCTGGACCCGGAGGGCTACGCGTACAACGCGCCCTTCTTCGCACGGCTGAAGGGGCCGCTGGACGTGCCGGCGCTGGAGCGGGCACTGGCCGGGGTGGTGCACCGGCACGAGGCGCTGCGCACGACTTTCACGGAGGTCGCAGGCCAGCCCGTGCAGGTGATTTCGCCGGAGGTGGCGGTGCCGCTCCCGGTGGAGTCGCTGGAAGGGTTGTCGCGGGAGGCGCGCGAGCGCGAGGTGGTGCGGCGCGCGGAGGAGGAAGCGCGGCGGCCGTTCGACCTGGAGGCGGGGCCGCTGCTGCGGGCGAGGCTCTTGCGCGTGGAGGCGGAGGAGCACGTGCTGCTGCTCTCGCTGCACCACATCGCGTGCGACGGGTGGTCGCTCAGCGTGCTGGAGCGGGAGCTGCGCGAGCTGTACGCCACCTTCCATGACAGCACGGAGTCCGCGTCGCGGGCGCTGCCGGTGCAGTACGTGGATTACACGCTGTGGCAGCGCGAGTGGCTGAAGGGCGACGTGCTGGAGGCGCAGCTCGCCTGGTGGAAGGAGAAGCTCGGGGGCGCGTCGCCGATGCTGGAGCTTCCCCTGGACCGGCCGAGGCCGCCGGTGCAGTCCATCCAGGGGGCGGTGCTGCACGTGCCCATGCCCGCGGAGCTGATGCGCGCGGCGCTGGAGCGGAGCCGGCAGGAGTCGGTGACGCCCTTCATGCTGCTGCTGGCGGGCTTCCAGGCGCTGCTGGCGCGCTACAGCGGGCAGCGGGACGTGGTGGTGGGCACTCCGATTTCGGGGCGCAATCGGGGCGAGCTGGAGGGGCTCATCGGCTTCTTCGCCAACACGCTGGCCCTGCGCGTGGACGTGGAAGAGGGAGAGAGCTTTCGGAGCCTGCTGGGCCGGGTGCGCCAGACGTGCCTGGGGGCGTACGCGCACCAGGACGTGCCTTTCGAGACGCTGGTGGACGCGCTGCAACCCGTGCGGGACTTGAGCCGCTCGCCGCTGTTCCAGGCGATGTTCGTCCTGCAGAGCGCGCCGCCCCTGGTGCGGCTGGACGGGCTGGTGACGGAGGAGGTGGACTTCGAGCCCGGTGTCTCGAAGTTCGACCTGACGCTGTTCCTGCGGGAGACGGCGGACGGCTGGGTGTGCGTCTGGGAGTACAGCACGGTCCTCTTCGACGAGGCGACGGTGCGCCGCCTCGCGGAGCACTACGTGCGGCTGCTGGACGCGGCGGTCTCGAGGCCGGACACGCGCGTCGCCGAGCTGCCGCTGCTGGGGGCCGAGGAGCGCAGGCGGCTCGTGGGGGAGTGGAGCGGGTGCGTCGACGCGGCCTACCGGCCGGGCCTGATGCACGAGTGGGTGGAGGAGCAGGTCGCGCGCACGCCCGACGCGGTGGCGGTGACGGACGGGCACGAGGAACTGACGTACGCGCAGCTGGAGGCCCGGGCCAACCAGCTCGCGCACCACCTGGTGGCGTTGGGCGTGAAGTCGGGCGGCACGGTGGGGCTGTGTCTGGAGCGCGGCAGCCTGCGGATGCCGGTAGCGGTGCTGGCGACACTCAAGGCGGGAGCGGCGTTCCTCCCGCTGGATGCGAGCTACCCGGCCGAGCGACTGGCGCAGATGCTGGAGGACACGGGCGCGCCGGTGGTGCTGGTGCAGGGGCGGCTGGAGGAGGCGCTGCCTCGCGGACTCCAGGCGCGCGTGGTGCGACTGGAGGAGGATGCGCAGGCGATTGGCGCGAGGCCCACGCACGCGCTCGCGAGGCCGCTCTCGCCGGAGACGCCCTGCTACTTCGTCTACACGTCCGGAAGCACGGGCCGGCCGAAGGGCATCGTCATGTCCCACCGGGCCATCGGCAACCAGCTGCGCTGGCTGCTGGAGCGCACGGTGGACCCGAAGGCGACGACGCTCCAGTTCGCCTCGCTGAACTTCGACGTGTCCTTCCAGGAGCTCTTCGGCACGTGGAGCCTGGGCGGCCGCGTGCTGCTCATCACCGCGGAGCTGCGCCGGGAGCCGCTCGCGATGCTGCGCTACATGCGCGCGCATCACGTCGGGCGGCTCTACCTGCCCTTCGTGGCGTTGCAGGCACTGTGCGAAGCGGCCTGGCAGGAGGAATTGCTCCCCCCGCTGGGAGAGGTGGTGACGGCGGGAGAGCAGCTCCAGGTGACTCAGGCGCTGGTGTCCTTCTTCGAGCGACTGCCCGGCTGCGTGCTGGAGAACCAGTACGGCCCGTCCGAAGCGCACGTGGTGACGGCGTGGCGCGCGCGAGGCGCACCCTCGAAGTGGCCCGCGTTGCCGCCGGTGGGCGTGCCCATCCACAACGTGCAGATCTACGTGCTGGACGAGCGCGGTGAGCCGAGCCCGGTGGGTGTGGCCGGCGAGGTGTACGTCGGCGGCGCAAGCGTCGCGCATGGCTACCACGGCAGGCCGGAGCTGACGGCGGAGCGCTTCCTCCCGGACCCGCTGAGTGCGCAGCTCGGAGGACGGCTGTACCGCACGGGCGACAAGGCGCGCTGGCTGGGAGACGGCAACCTGGAGTTCCTCGGCCGCCTGGATGGACAGGTGAAGGTGCGCGGCTTCCGGGTGGAGCTGGGCGAGGTGGAGGTGGCGCTCCGCGCGCTTCCGGGCGTGAAGGATGCGGCGGCGGCGGTGGACGTGGGGACGAAGCGGCTCGTGGGCTACGTGGTGCAGGGCGCACACGAGGCGTGGGATGCGGAGGCGCTCAAGCGGCAGCTCGGGCGCGCGCTGCCCGAGTACATGGTGCCCTCCATGATGGTGCGGCTGGACGCACTGCCGCTGGCGCCCACCGGGAAGGTGGACCGCAAGGCGCTGCCGGCGCCGGACCTCAGCCGCCAGGACCTCGGGAGCGGCTACGAGGCTCCTCGCGACGCGTTGGAGCACCAGCTGGTGCCAGTCTGGGAAGAGGTGCTGGGCGTGCGTCCCGTCGGAGTGAGGGACGACTTCTTCGCGATGGGCGGCCACTCGCTGCTGGCGACCCGCGTGGTGTCACGGCTGCGCGAGGTGCTGGGCCGCGAGGTGCCGGTGCGCCTGCTGTTCGAGTCGCCCACCGTGGCCGCCCTGGCCGAGCGACTGCGCGAGCTGGCTCGAAGCGCGCCGCCCCCGCAGCGGCCTCCGCTGGTGCCCGCGCCGAGGCCGGAAGCGCTGCCGCTGTCCTTCGCGCAGCAGCGCCTGTGGTTCCTGGGCCAGCTGAACGCGGGTGGGGCCTCGTACAACCTGCCCTTCATCCTGCGGCTGACGGGACGGCTGGACGTGGCGGCGCTGGAGGAGGCCATCGCGCAGGTGGTGCGCCGGCACGAGGCGCTGCGCACGGTCTTCACGGAGGTGCAAGGCCAGCCGGTACAGCGAATCGTGCCGGAGCTGCTGGTGCCCGTGCCGGTGGAGGACCTGGACGCGCGGGACGGCGAGACGGTGGAGGACGCGCTGCGGCGGCGCGTGGTGGACGCGTTCCACGGAGCCTTCGACCTGGAGCACGGCCCGCTGTTGCGCGCGGCGCTGCTGCGCGTGGCTGCCGAAGAGCACGTGCTCGTGCTGGTGGTGCACCACATCGTGGCGGACGGCTGGTCCATGGATGTGATGTGCCGCGACCTGGAAGCGCTGTACGCGGCGAAGGTGACGGGGCAGCCGCCGGCGCTGGAGCCGCCCGCGGTGCAGTACGCGGACTACGCCGTGTGGCAGCGCGACTGGCTGAAGGGCGAGGTGCTGGAGCAGCAACTGGCGTGGTGGCGTGAGCAGCTCGACGGGGCGCCCTCCGTGCTGGAGCTGCCCGGTGACCGGCCGCGCCCGGCGGTGCAGACGTTCCGGGGCGCGAGCCTCCCGGTGAAGCTGTCCCCCGAGCTCGGCGCGGCCCTGCGGGAGCTGAGCCGGCGTGAGGGCGTGACGCTGTACATGACGCTGCTCGCGGCCTTCCAGGTACTGCTGGCGCGCTACAGCGGACAGTGGGACGTCGTCATCGGCTCGCCGATATCCGGCCGCACCTCGAAGGAGGTGGAGGGGCTCGTCGGCTTCTTCGTCAACACGCTGGCCCTGCGCGCGCGCATGGACGCGCGCTCTTCCTTCCGGGTGCTGCTGCGCCAGGTGAAGGAGACGGTGCTGGGCGCCTTCGCGCACCAGGACCTGCCCTTCGAGAAGCTGGTGGAGGACCTGCGCCCCGAGCGTGACTTGAGCCGCTCGCCGCTGTTCCAGGTGCTCTTCACCCTGCAAGGGTTCTCTCCCACCGTGACGCTGCCGGGCGTCACCGCGCGGACGCTGGACTTCGCGAGCACCGTCGCCAAGTTCGACCTGGAGTTGCTGCTCGTCGACGCCGCGCAGGACGACATCGCCGGTCAGCTCATCTACAACGCGGACCTCTTCGAACCGTCCACCGTGAGCCGGATGGCGGACTGCTTCCTCGCACTGCTGCGGGGGCTGGTGGCCGAGCCCAACGCGCGGCTGGGGGCGCTGCCGCTGCTGCCGGCCGCCGAGCGTCAGCGCGTCCTGGAGACGTGGAACGCCACGGAGGTGGACTTCCCGCGCGACGCCTGCGTCCACCACCTCTTCGAGTCGGAAGCCGCGCGGCGGCCCGACGCGGTGGCGCTGGAGTTCGGTGAGGAGCGGCTGACGTATGCGCGGCTGGAGGCGCGCGCCAACCAGCTCGCCTGGGCACTGATGGAGCGGGGCGTGGGCCCGGACGTGCTGGTGGCGGTGTGTCTGGAGCGCTCGGTGGAGCTCATCGTGTCGTTGCTCGCCATCCTCAAGGCGGGCGGCGCGTACGTGCCCCTGGAGGCCAGCTATCCGGCGCAGCGGCTGGAGCAGATGCTGGAGGACTCGCGTCCGCGCCTGCTGCTCACCACGCGCGCGCTGCTCGGGCAACTGCCGGCGCAGGCGCTGCCGGAGTTGATGCTGGTGGAGGAGGAGCGACTGGCGTCGCGGCCGGAAGAGGCACCGAGCGCGGCGGTGGGCGGGCGGAACCTGGCGTACGTGGACTTCACGTCGGGAAGCACGGGGCGCCCGAAGGGCGTGGCCGTGGAGCACCGGGGCGTGCTGCGTCTCCTGTTCGGCGCGCCCTACGCGCGGCTGGGGCCGGAGGAGACGTTCCTGCTCATCGCGCCCATCTCCTTCGACGCCTCCACGCTGGAGGTATGGGGACCGCTGTGCCTCGGAGGGAGGCTGGTGGTCTTCCCCCCGCGCTCGCCCAGTGACCTGGACCTGCTGACGGAGGTGCTGACGCGGCACGGGGTGACGCTGCTGCACCTGACGGCGGGCCTGTTCAGCCAGATGGTGGACCTGCGCATGGAGGGCCTGCGGGGCGTGCGGCAGTTGCTGACGGGCGGAGACGTGGTGTCCGCGCCGCACGTGAGGAAGACGCTGGAGGAGCTGCGGATTCCGGTGACGGCCTGCTACGGCCCGACGGAGGGGACGCTCTTCACATCCACCCACCGCATGACGCGGCTGGAGGACGTGGGGGCGGCGGTGCCCATCGGCCGGCCCATCGGCAACACGCAGGTGTACGTGCTGGACGCCGGCTTCGAGCCGGTGCCGCCAGGCGTGGCTGGAGAGCTCTTCATCGGAGGAGACGGGCTCGCGCGCGGCTACCTGCGCCAGCCGGACGTGACGGCCGACCGCTTCGTTCCCAATCTCTTCAGCCAGGTGCCGGGAGAGCGGCTGTACCGCACCGGAGACCTGGCGCGCTGGCGCGGGGACGGGGTGCTGGAGTTCCTCGGCCGACGCGACAGCCAGGTGAAGGTGCGCGGCTACCGCATCGAGCTGGCGGAAGTGGATGCCGCGCTGCTGCGCTGCCCCGGTGTGAAGGAGGGGCTGGTGGTGGTGCGCGACGGTGTCGGCGGCAAGCGGCTGGTCGCGTACTACGTCGAGTCGCCGGGACAGTCCCTGAGCGCGTCGCAGGTGCGGGAGGCGATGAAGGGGGCGCTGCCGGAGTTCATGGTGCCCTCGGCCTTCGTGGGGCTGCCCGCGCTGCCGCTGACGGCGAACGGGAAGGTGGACCGCAAGGCGCTGCCCGCGCCGGAGGCGGAGAGCGCGAGCGAGGGTGGTGCATCGGCGCCCCGGACGGCGATGGAAGAGGTGGTGGCGGGCATCTGGGCACCGCTGCTCGGCCTGGAGCGCGTGGGCGCGGACGACAACTTCTTCACGCTGGGCGGCCACTCGCTGCTGGCGACGCGGGTGGTGTCGCGGCTGCGCGAGGTGCTCGGCCGCGCCGTGCCGGTGCGCCTGCTGTTCGAGGCGCCCACCGTGGCCGCGCTGGCCGAGCGGCTGGAGGGGCTGCGAGGGGAGCAGGACTTCAAGGCGCCACCCCTGGTGCCGGCGTCGAGACAGGGCGCGCTGCCGCTGTCGTTCGCGCAGCAGCGGCTGTGGTTCCTGCGGCAGCTCGACACGGAGGGCTATGCGTACAACGTGCCCTTCGTCCTGCGGCTGAAGGGACGACTGGAGGTGGCCGCACTGGCGTACGCGCTGGCACAGGTGGTGCGGCGGCACGAGGCGCTGCGGACGACGTTCGCCGAGGTGCGGGGCCAGCCGGTGCAGCGCATTGCCCCGGAGCTGGCGGTGCCCCTGCCGGTGGAGGACCTGGACGTCCGGGACGGGGAAGAGGTGGAGGACGCGCTGCGGCGGCGCGTGGTGGACGCGACGCAGACGCCCTTCGACCTGGAGCACGGGCCCCTGTTGCGCGCGGAGTTGTTGCGCGTGACGGCCGACGAGCACGTGCTGGTGGTGCTGCTGCACCACATCGTGGCGGACGGCTGGTCCATGGGCGTGGTGTGCCGTGAGCTGGAGGTGCTCTACACGGCCCATGTGACGGGCGGGGATGCCGTGCTGGAAGCCCCGCCGGTGCAGTACGCGGACTACGCGGTGTGGCAGCGCGCCTGGCTGAAAGGTGAGGTGCTGGAGCAGCAACTGGCCTGGTGGCGCGAGCAGCTCGATGGCGCGCCGGCCGTGCTGGAGCTCCCCATCGACAGGCCCCGCCCCGCGCTGCAGACGTTCCGGGGGGCGACGCTGACGGCGAAGCTGTCACCGGAGCTGAGCTCGGGGCTCAAGGAGCTGAGCCGGCGCGAGGGCGTGACGCTGTACATGACGCTGCTGGCCGGCTACCAGGTGCTGCTGGCGCGCTACAGCGGGCAGTGGGACATGGTCGTGGGCTCGCCCCTGGCGGGCCGCACGGTGAAGGAGACGGAGGGGCTCATCGGCTTCTTCGTCAACACGCTGGCGCTGCGACTCCGAGCCACCCGGGAGCTGAGCTTCCGCGAGCTGCTGCGCCACACGCGCGAGACGGTGCTGGGGGCCTTCGCGCACCAGGACGTGCCCTTCGAGACGCTGGTGGAGGACCTGCGGCTGGCGCGTGACTTGAGTCGCTCGCCCCTGTTCCAGGTGGCCTTCGCACTCAACGGGCCCGCGCCCACGCCGGCCCTCCCCGAGCTGACCACGGGGACGGTGGACTTCGACCCTGGGATGGCGAAGTTCGACCTCGCGCTCTCGGTACGGGAAGACGCGGACGGACTGACGGGCCTGTGGGAGCGCAACACCGCCCTCTTCGACGAGGTGACGGTCGCCCGCATGGCGGAGCATTTCGCACGGCTGCTGGAGGCGATTGTCGCGCGCCCGGAGGCCGTGCCGGGCACGCTGCCGCTGCTGAGCGAGGCGGAGCGTCACCTCGTCCTCGTGGAGTGGAACGCGTACCGGACGGAGTACCCGCCGAACGTGCCCGTCCCCGAGGGGCTCGAAGTGCCGGAGGAGCCGAGGCCGGAGGCCCGCGTCTACGTGCTGGACGAGACGCTGGAGCCGGTGCCCGTGGGCGTGTGGGGCGCGCTGTGGCTCGGGGGCGCGCGGCTCGTGGGCGTGCAGTCCGAAGTGGAGCGGTTCGTTCCGGACTCGTTGTGGGGCGAGCCGGGAGGAAGGATGTACCGCACCGGCGTCTTCGGACGCTGGAGGCCGGGTGGAATGCTGGAGGTCCGCGAGCGCCTCGACACGCCGGTGAAGGTGCGGGCCCCGCGCGCCGGTGGCGGCCGCATGGCCCTGTCAGGGCTCGAGGCCGCGGCGTCGGCGCCGGAAGGACACGTCGCGCCGCGGACGGCGATGGAGCGCCTGGTGGCCACCACCTGGGCGCCGTTGCTGGGCCTGCGGCACGTGGGCGCGGAAGACCACTTCTTCGAGCGGGGCGGACACTCGCTGCTCGTCATGCAGGTGGTGTCGCGACTGAAGGACGCGCTGGGCCGCGACGTGCCCGTGCGGTTGCTCTTCGAGGCGCCCACGGTCGCCATGCTGGCCGAGCGGCTCCAGGAGTTGGTGAAGGGCTCGCCCGAGTCGCGCCGGCGGCCGCTGATGCCCATGCCGGTGGGGGAGGAGGCGCTGCCGCTGTCTTTCGCGCAGCAGCGCCTCTGGTTCTTCGACCGACTCCAGCCCCAGAGTCCGCTCTACAACATCCCCCTGGCGCTGAGGCTGGAGGGCGCGCTGGACGCGCCCGCGCTGGAGCGAAGCCTCGCCGAGCTGGTGCGGCGTCACGAGTCGTTGCGGACGACGTTCCATCAGGACGTGGGAGGCGGCGTGCAGCGCATCGGCGCGCCCATGCCGCTGCCGCTGCCGGCGGTGGACCTGCGGGGTGTGCCCGAAGCGCTCCGCGAGCAGGAAGTCGCGCGGCTGTGCAATGAAGACGCGCGCCGTCCCTTCGACCTGGAGCGGGGGCCGCTGCTGCGCGCCACGCTGCTGCGGGTGAAGGACGAGGACCACGTGCTGGTGCTGGTGGTGCACCACATCGTGGCGGACGGCTGGTCCATGGGAGTGCTGTCCCGGGAGCTGGGGGCGCTCTACGCGGCCCAGGTGAAGGGCGAGGACGCGGGGCTGGCGGCGCCGCCCGTGCAGTACGCGGACTATGCGGTGTGGCAGCGCGCGTGGCTGAAGGGCGAGGTGCTGGAGGAGCAGCTCGCGTGGTGGCGCCAGCAGCTCGAAGGCGCGCCCGGCGTGCTGGAGCTTCCCATCGACAAGCCCCGGCCGGCGGTGCAGACGTTCCAGGGCGCGTGGCACCGGGTGCGCCTGCCCGCGGAGCTGACGGCGGACCTCCAGGAGCTGAGCCGACGCGAGGGCGTGACGCTGTACATGACGCTGCTGGCGGGCTTCCAGGTGCTGCTGGCGCGCTACAGCGGGCAGTGGGACATGGTGCTCGGCTCGCCGATTTCGGGCCGCACGGCGAAGGAAGTGGAAGACCTCATCGGCTTCTTCGTCAACACGCTGGCGCTGCGCATCCGCGCGACGGGCACGATGAGCTTCCGTGAGCTGCTGCACCAGGTCCGTGAGACGGTGCTCGGCGCCTTCGCGCATCAGGACGTGCCCTTCGAGAGCCTGGTGGATGCGCTGCGCCCGCGGCGTGACTTGAGCCGCTCGCCCATCTTCCAGGTGGTGTTCGCGCTGCAGAATGCGCCGACGTCGGGGCTGTCGCTGCCGGGGCTCACGTCGCGACTGGTGGACATCGACGCGAAGACGTCCAAGGTCGACCTCGCGCTGTCGCTGCGCGAGTCGCCCGAAGGCCTGGACGGCGCCATCGAGTTCAACACCGACCTCTTCGAGGTCGCCACCATCGAGCGGCTGGCGCGGCACCTGGAGCGCCTGCTGCAAGCCGTGGTGGCCGAGCCCCTGCGAGGACTGCGCGAGCTGCCGCTGATGAGCGATGCGGAGCAGGCGCGGGTGCTGGCGTGGGGTGGCAGCGAAGCGCCTTTCGAGGGTGACTGCATCCACCGGCTGTTCGAGGCGCAGGTGGCGAAGACGCCCGACGCCGTGGCGCTGGAGATGGAGGGCCAGTCGCTCACCTACGCCCAGCTCGACGCGCGCGCCAACGCGCTGGCCGGTGTGCTGCGCCAGCGGGGCGTGCGGCCCGAGGTGCTGGTGGGCCTGTGCGTGGAACGGGGCATGGACCTGGTGGTGGGCATGTTCGCCACCCTCAAGGCGGGCGGCGCCTACCTGCCGATGGACCCGGACCATCCACCCGAGCGGCTCGCGTACATGCTGGAGAACGCGGGCGCGGCGCTGCTGGTGACTCGCGAGCGGTACGCGTCCCGGCTGTCCTATCGCGGGCCCACGCTGTTGCTGGAGGACGGCGTGGTGCCTGTCCCGGCGGAGCCCTGGCGGCCCGTGCGTGAAGTCACGCCGCGAAACCTCGCCTACGTCATCTTCACCTCGGGGAGCACGGGACGCCCCAAGGGCGCGCTGCTCGAGCACCGCGGCGTGGCCAACCTCGTCGAGGTGGCTCGCGGGAAATTGGGGCTCGGGCCGGGAAGCCGGGTGTTGCAGTTCGCGCCGATGAGCTTCGATGCCTCGGTGTGGGAAATCTACCCGGCGCTGCTGTCCGGCGGGACGGTGTGTCTGGCCCGCCGCGAGCAGGTGGCTCCGGGCGAGCCACTGGCCGAATTGCTGGTACGCGAGCGCATCAGCGTGGTGACGCTGCCGCCGTCGGTGCTGGCGGTGTTGCCAGACGTGGAGTTGCCGGACCTGAAGGTCCTGGTGTCCGCGGGTGAGGCGTGCACGGCGGACCTGGTGTCGCGCTGGGGCAGGGGCCGGCGCTTCATCAACGGCTATGGCCCGACGGAGAGCACGGTGTGCACCACGCTGGGCGAGTGCCGCCCGGGTGAGCGGCCCCTCATTGGCACGCCGGTCGACAACCTCGTGGTGCGGGTGATGGACGAGGCGGGGCACCTGGTGCCACCGGGCGTCTGGGGTGAGCTGTGTCTGGGCGGCGTGGGGCAGGCGCGAGGGTACCTGGGCCGTCCGGACCTGACGGCGGAGCGCTTCGTGCCGGACCCGTTCCGCGAGGGACAGCGGCTGTACCGGACGGGAGACGTGGTGCGGTTCCGCGACGACGGCCGGCTGGAGTACCTGCGGCGCGCCGACTCGCAGGTGAAGGTGCGCGGCGTGCGCGTGGAGCCGGCGGAAGCGCGCGAGGCGCTCGCGGAGCACCCGGGCGTGCAGTCGGTGGTGGTGATGGGGCGCGAGGACGTGCCCGGCGAGACGCGCCTGGTGGCGTACGTCGTGCCCTCGCAGGGTGAGACGCTGACGGCCGACGTGCTGCGCGCGTGGCTGCGGCGCTCGCTGCCGGAGCCTGCGGTGCCCTCGGCCTTCGTGGTGATGGACGCGCTTCCGCTGACGCCGAACGGGAAGCCAGACTGGAAGGCGCTGCCCGTGCCGGATGCGAGCCGGCCCGAGCTGAGCAGTGGCTACGAGGCGCCGGAGAAGGACCGGAGAGGGCGCTGGCGCTGCTCTGGGCGGAGGTGCTGAAGCTGGACAAGGTGGGCGCCGGAGACAACTTCTTCGACCTGGGCGGCAACTCACTGCTCCTGCAGGCGGTGCACGCGCGCATGGAGGCGCGGGTGGGCCGCAAGGTGCCGCTGGTGGAGTTGTTCCAGTTCCCCACCGTGCGCGCGCTGGCCGCGCACCTGTCGAAGGGCTCCGGGCCGGCGGAGCAGCCTCCGGCACCGGCGGCCTCCGCCGAGGACAGGGCGGAGGGACGGCGCCGCCTCTCGCGACAGCGGCGCCTGCGTCCGGGCTCGGACTAGCGAATCAGTCGCGCCAGCCGCGCGCCGAGCCCCTCCGCATGGGGGGGCAGCAGCATGCTGGTGTGGTCTCCGGGGACGACCTCCACCCGGACCGCCGCGCCGAGTCGCATCCAGCCCCGCTCCGCGTGGTCTGGCTTCTCCGGGGTGGTCTCGTCGGCGAGGAAGTACTGCACCTCGCCGCCCTCCCAGCGCGGCGGCGCGTACCGGCTCATGGCCTGGCCGTTCGCGAGCCACACGTCAATCTGACGCCGCGCCTGTTCGAGGCTCGGGAACACGGGCTCGGTGCCCGTCTTCCTGGCGTGCTCGTGGAGCAACCGGAATTGCTCCTCCAGCGGCAGTCCGCGCAGCTGCTCGGCGGAGATGGCACGGCGCACGAGGGACGACAGCAGCTCCGCGCCGTCAAAGGTCCAGGAGCCGAGCTGGCTCGGCGCGGGCGTGTCGACCATCGCGCACAGGGGCACCGACTGCCCGTCGGCCGAGAGCCGGTGGGCCATCTCGTAGACAATCATGCCGCCGAACGAGGCACCCACGAGCAGGTACGGGCCGGTGGGGTATACCTTCCGGATGACGTCGAGGTAGTGCGCCGCCATCTCCTCCACCGAGGTCTGGCACGGGCGGCCCTCGGTCAGCCCCACGGACTCGATGCCGTAGATGGGCCGCTCGGGAGAGATGCTCCGCGCGAGGTCGCGGTAGAAGAGCACCTGACCGGCGCCCCCGTGCACGATGAAGACGGGCGTCCCGCGAGAGCCCGCCTGGAGCTTCACGAGGCAGTCTGGCTGCGTTTCCCGTGCTGGAGTTGCGTCACGGGAGGCACCCACCCGCTCCGCGAGCTGCGCCACCGTCGGCCCCTCCAGGACCGCTCTCAACGAGAGCCGGACGCCGAAGCGCTCCTCGATGCGCGCCGTCAGCCGCAGCGCGATGAGCGAGTCGCCGCCCAACGCGAAGAAGTCATCGTGGATGCCCACCTCGTCGAAGTGGAACACCTGCTGGAAGCACTCGATGAGCTGCGCCTCGGTGGCGTCGCGCGGCGGCACGGGCGCGGCGCCCTTCCTCGCTCTCCGGGTGGCCGGAGAGGAGGCCACGGGGCGGTGCTCGGTGGCGCGCGGGCTCGATGCCGCCGGAGTCGCCGCCTCAATCCAGTACCGCTCGCGGTCGAAGCTGTACGTCGGCAGCGGCACCCGGCGGCGGCGCTCCCCGTCGCGGAAGCGCTCCCAGTCGATGGGGACTCCCGCGAGCCAGGCCTCGCCGAGCGGTGCGAGCAGCCCGCCCGGCCGCGAGGCCGTGCCCGGCAGCGCGGCGATGACCGGCTGGGACGCAAGCGCCGGATGCTGGCGCGCCAGCGAGGTGAGGGTGTTGCCCGGCCCCATCTCGATGAGCGCCCGCTCTCCGGACGCGAGCACCAGGGACAGCGCGTCGGAGAACCGCACCGTCTCTCGCAGGTGCCGGCTCCAGTACGCGGGGTCCACGGCCTCGCGCTCGGTGAGCCAGCGGCCGGTGAGGCCCGACAGCAGCGGCACCGACGGAGCGCGCGGCGAGAAGCGGGAGACCAGTCGCGCGAAGTCCGCCAGGTGCGGCTCGAGCATGGCCGAGTGTCCTGCCCGCGCGTTGCGCAGCCGCTTCGATTCGAGGCCCCGTCCCGTGAGCGCCGCCTCGAACGCCGCCAACGCGTCCAGCGGGCCGGAGACGACACACGCCGACGGCGTGTTGATGGCGGCCACCGACAGCTCCGGGCCGAGCAGCGGCTCCACCTGCGCCACCGGTGCGAGCGCCGCCGTCATGCCTCCCGGAGGGAGTTGCTCCAGGATGCGGCCGCGCGCCACGACGAGCTCCAGCGCCTCCTCGAGCGTGAAGACTCCCGCGACGCACGCCGCCGCGTACTCTCCCATCGAGTGGCCAAGCAGGGCTTCCGGCTCGACACCCCACGAGCGCCACAGCTGCGCCAGCGCCCACTCGCAGGTGAACAGCGTGGGCTGTGCCCACAGGGGCCGGTCCAGCTCACGGCTCGCGGCATCGAAGCGCTCGGGGCCCGCGAACATCAGCTCGCGCGGGTCGCTTCCGAGGTGACGGCGGACCACCTCCGCGCACTGGTCCACGGCGTCGCGGAAGGCGGGCTCCTTCAGCAGCTCGGCGCCCATGTTCACCCGCTGGGGACCCATGCCGGGGAAGAGGAAGACGGCGCTCCGCCGCTCGGTGTCGTCGAAGGCGGTGGGGGCCTTGTCGCTGTCGCTGGCGGTGAGCCGCGCGACGGCGTCGTCCTTGCGGCTCGCGGTGACGAAGCGCCGCCAGCCGAAGCGGTTGCGGCCGACCTGGAGCGTGTGGGCCACGTCGGGCAGGGACTCGGGGGCGTGGCCGAGGTGCTCGGCCAGCTCGGAGCTCATCCGCTCCAGCGCCTCCTCGGAGCGGGCCGACAGGAGCAGCAATTCCTCGTCGCGGCGCGGCGGGTCGGCCGGTGGCAGGGCCGGCGCTTCTTCGAGCACGGCGTGCGCATTGGTGCCGCCGATGCCGAACGCACTCACGCCCGCGCGCCGGGGCAGCGGCCCGTTCCAGGGACGCGGCTGGCTGACGACGTAGAAGGGGCTGCCCTCCAGCTCCAGCAGGGGATTGGGCCGGGTGAAGTGCAGGGTGGGCGGCAGCAGCTTGTTCTCGAGCGCGAGCACCGCCTTGATGAGCCCGGTGACACCGGCCGCCGCATCGAGGTGACCGATGTTGGTCTTCACCGAGCCCAGGCCCACGGAGCCCGGCGCCACGCCCCGGAACACCTGCTTGAGCGCGGAGACCTCGACGGGGTCTCCCAGCGGGGTGCCGGTGCCGTGGGCCTCGATGTACGAGAGCGTCCTGGGCTCGACGCCGGCCAGGGCCTGGGCGTCGGTGATGGCGGCAATCTGTCCGGACACCGAGGGGGCACCGAAGCCCGGCTTGTTGCTGCCGTCGTTGTTGATGGCCGTGCCGCGGATGACGGCGCGGATGGGGTCGCCATCCGCGAGCGCATCGGCGAGCCGCTTGAGCGCCACCACCGCGACGCCGTTGCCGGGCACCGTCCCGCTGGCCTTCTCGTCGAAGGCCCTGCAGCGGCCGTCGGTGGAGGAGAGGCCTCCCAGTTGCGCGCGATACGGATGGAGTTGCGGTGAGCGCACGGCCGCACCCCCCGCGAGCGCGAGGTTGCACTCTCCCGCGAGCAGCGACTGACAGGCGAGGTGGACGGCGGTGAGCGACGTGGAGCACGCCGTCTGCACGGTCATCGCGGGGCCGGTGAGGTTGAGCTTGTAGGCAACACGCGTCGCGAGGAAGTCGGGGTTCGTCCCGAGCGCGCTCTCCATCAAGTCGCTGGAGCGCTCCTCCATGTTCGGCAACACGTTGCGGAGCAGGTACGTGCTGAGCGTGGCACCCGCGTACACCCCCGCGTGCAGCGCGCTGGAGCGCACCGCGTAGCCGGCGGACTCGAGCGCCTCCCACGCGCACTCCATGAAGAGCCGATGCTGCGGGTCGAGCTGCTCGGCCTCGCGCGGCGAGTAGCCGAAGAAGGCGGCGTCGAAGAGCTCCGGGCTCTCGATGATGCCGGCCGCCGCCACCCAGCCCTCTTCGGAGGGCATCCCCGCCTTCGCGCGCTGCTCGGCGTCGAGGATGGTGACGGAGTCCACGCCCGAGGCGACGTTGGACCAGAAGCGGCGGACGTTCGAGGCACCCGGCAGGCGAAGGGAGATACCTACGACGGCGATGGCACCCTCGTCGGGCGACGCGTCGAGCGCGGTCTCGTGCATGCGCCTGATTAGAGCATACGTGGTTATACGGGCTAAACGTGACTAGCTCGTGAGCTTTGAAAGCCATCCTCCGTGAACACACCGGAGGCTGACGGTGTGACGGGCAAGAACGCCACCGGGACACGGAGTGCCGAAATGCACGCGCACGGGGTGAAGCGGGAGCCACCTGAGGCGTGGTCAGTACTTCCGCACGCTCGGCTCGGGCGCCGCGCCACGGATGCGCCAGACGGTGAGCCGCTGGGAGTTGGTGTGGCTCACCACCAGGCCCTCCTGCTGCATCTGCTCCAGCAGCCGGTTCGTCTTCAACCGGTCCAGCCCCACGGACTTCGCCAGCATGTCACCGGGCATGCCGCTGATGTTGCGGCGCAATTCGTTGACGATGGCGCGCTTGAACTCGTTCTTCTGGAGGCCGTCCAGGTCCTGCGTCCGCCACGCCTGGAGGATGCCCGCGGCGATGATGACCAGCGTCAGCACCGCCAGCGCGGGGTAGACGATGTGGCTGTTCTGCTCCAGCACCTCGAAGTAGCTCGGGGACAGGGAGGAGTCCGGCTTCGCGTAGTCCGAAGCGGGCTGCTGCGAGAGCAGGACGTTCAACAGCATCATCGACGGAGAGGTCATCGCCACGGCCCGGACTCTAGGGGGAGCCCACCTCTGCCGCAACCCGCCGCGACACGCGCCGCGGCCCCGGCGCCCTCTCGTGGGAGGAGCACCGGGGCCGCGGTCGACTCGATACCGTGAAGGCCGCGTCAGACGGCGCCGATGGCCTCGGTGGCACCCTCGGCGAACAGCGTGGTGTCCGCCTTGGCCAGCAGTGACGCCAGGCCCTCGCGCGTCGCCGCGCTGATGGCCACGCCACCCCGGGTCCGCAAGAGCGACTCCACCTCTTCCGGCGACAGCTTGTCCGCCTTGTTCCACACCATGAGGCGCGGCTTCTCCATCAACCCCAGCGACTCGAGGATGTTCTCCACCGCCTCCACCTGGTCGTCCTGGCTCGGGTCCGCCGCGTCCACCACGTGCAACAGCAGGCTGGCGTCGTACAGCTCCTCCAGCGTGGCGCGGAAGGCCGCGACCAGGTCCTTGGGCAGATCGCGGATGAAGCCCACCGTGTCGGTGATGATGACCTCGCGCTCCTGCGGGAAGCGCAGCCGCCGGCTGGTGGGGTCCAGCGTGGCGAACAGCTTGTCCTCCGCCAGCACCTCCGCGTTGGTAATCGCGTTGAGCAGCGTGGACTTGCCCGCGTTGGTGTAGCCGACGATGGAGATGACCGGCAGCTCTCGCCGGTTGCGCTGGGCCCGCCGCACGCTGCGCTCGCGGCTGACGGCGTCGATGCGCTTCTCCAGATTCGTAATCCTGTCGCGCACCCGGCGTCGGTCGATTTCGAGCTTCGTCTCGCCAGGGCCTCGTCCGCCGATGCCGCCCGCGAGCCGGCTGAGCGAGTCGTCGCTCTGCACCAGCCGGGGCAGCCGGTACTTCAGCTGCGCCAGCTCCACCTGGAGCTTGCCCTCGGCGCTCTGCGCGCGCTGCGCGAAGATGTCGAGGATGAGCTGCGAGCGGTCCAGCACCTTGAGGCTGGTGGCCTCGCCGATGTGGCGCCCCTGCGACGGGGTGAGGTCCTTGTCGAAGATGAGCAGGTCCACCATGGACTGCATGGAGCGCAGGTTCAGGTCCTCCAGCTTGCCGCGGCCGATGAGGTAGCGCGGGTCCGCCTCGCGGCGCACCTGGAGCACGCTGTCGATGACCTCCACGCCCGCGGTGCGCGCCAGCTCCTTCAGCTCCGCGAGGCTGGCCTCCGCCTTGCCGCGGTTGCCGTCCAGGCACACCGCCACGAGGATGGCCTTCTCCCGGCCCCCGACGGTGCGGGCGGCCGCCTTGCGGTTGAACTCCTCCTCCAGCGCGCCCAGCGTGTCTGTCAGGTCCGGCTGCTCCCCGTGGACGGAGGGCAGCGTGCTGACGTGCCAGAACTCCCCGGTGCCGTTCTCCGGCACGAGGTACGCGTAGTGGAGCACGCCGGGCAGGCCCTCCTCGCCCACGCCGATGGCGGCCACGCAGTCCAGGCGCAGGAGCGCGAGGTCCGTCAGGTCGTCCTTCGTCAGGGGCTCGCTCTTGAGGTGCGTGTGGACCAGGCGAAGGCCACGCAGACGAATCTGGCCCGCGCGGGCGCGGCCGATGTCCGGCAGCTCCAGCTTGTGCGCGTTGCCCACCACCACATGCTCGATTTCGCCCTTGCGGTTGATGAGCACACCCACCTGCCGGTTCGTCTCACGCGACAGCTCGGTGAGGTGGCGGGCAAGCTCGGGCGACACGATTTCGTGCGGCGACACACGCCGCCGGAAGGTGTTTCGCAGCCGGTGCTGCTCGCTCGACTTCAGGCCCAGGGTGTTGCCGTAGATTTCCTTCAAACCGTCTCTCCTGGCGGAGGCCTCCGGGCCCCCACGCATCCGGAACTCTATATGGCCACCCGTGCGGTGGGTTTCATGTCGCGGTTCGTTCCGAAAACCGTGACTGGTGTGAACGCACGGCTGACGCGCGTTTCTTCCATTTCTGACCTACGCTGCCGGACGTGAGTCCGATTTCCGCTGGCCGCACCGCCCTGCGAGCCGCCCGTCGCGTGGTGGTGAAGATCGGCACCAACGCGCTGACGAACGCCACCGGGCGCTTCAACCGCGACCATTTCGATGCGCTGGGCCGGGATTTGTTGTGGGCCGCGAAGGGACGCGAGCTGGTGGTCGTCTCCAGCGGCGCGATTGCACTGGGCGTGGAGCGGCTGGGGCTGCCGGCGCGCCCCAAGGATATTCCCGGCAAGCAGGCCTGCGCGGCGGTGGGGCAGAGCCGGCTGATTCAGGCGTACGAGGAGACCTTCAGCGGGGCGGGGCGCGCGGTGGCGCAGGTGCTGCTCACGCACGAGGACGTTCAAGACAGGCGCAGGTACCTCAACGTGAAGCACGCCCTGGAGCGGCTGCTGGCCGCGGGCGTGGTGCCCGTCATCAACGAGAACGACACCGTGTCCGTGGACGAGCTGAAGTTCGGCGACAACGACACGCTCGCCGGGCTGGTGGCCGGCGTGGTGGAGGCCGAGGCGCTCGTCCTCCTCTCGGACGTGGAGGGGCTCTACACCGGCGACCCGCGCCAGGACGAAGGCGCGGAGTTGATGCTCGCGGTGGAGCAGGTGACGCCCGAGGTGCTGGCCCTGGCCGGAGGCACCACCAGCGGCGTGGGCACCGGCGGCATGGCCACCAAGGTGCGCGCCGCCGCGCGGGCCACCGAGTCCGGCATCCGCTGCGTGATTACGTCCGGCGCCGTGCCCGGCCGCCTGCGGCAGGTGCTGGAGGGCGAGCCGGTGGGCACCCTCTTCGAGCCCATGGGCAGCCGTCGCAGCGCCCGGGCCGCCTGGATTGCGCATGCCCTGCGGCCCCGGGGGAGGATCACCGTGGACGCGGGAGCACGCGAGGCCATCGTCACCGGCAAGCGCAGCCTGCTGCCCAGTGGCGTGCGCGGCGTGGAGGGAGACTTCGGCCGGGGAGACCCGGTGGACCTGTCCGACGAGTCCGGCGACGTGTTCGCCCGGGGCCTCGCCGCCTACGACGCGAATGAGTTGCGACGCATCGCGGGCCGGCGCACGGGGGACATCGAGGCGGTGCTGGGCTACCGCTACCTGGACGAGGCGGTGCACCGTGACGATCTGGCGGTGCTCTAGGCGACGGCGGGGCAGGGCGCCTTCGCTAGATGGAGGAGGTGGAGGAGCCCTTGTCGGAGTCCTCGCCCAGCTGCATCAGCGCGCGGAACTCAGGCGAGTCCACCTTCATCAGGAGCAGGTGGACTTCGAGCTCGCCCGGCACCCGGCCGAGCTGGAGCTTGCGCTCCTGCCCGTGGAGGAGGGCCAGCTCGGAGTGCCCCGTGGCCTCCGGCAGCTGCAGGTCCAGCTGGAGGAGGAAGGAGTCGCCCGCGGCCTTCGGGGTGAGGACCAGGCGGTAGTCGGGAAGCGGCGCACCCGGGCGGCGGCGCTCGGCGCGCAGGGTGCGGCCCGTCTCGCCCAGCAGCTTCGGGGTGGCCACCACGCGGCCCTCACGGCGGACCTCGACCGCGAAGTAGAGCGGCTCGGCCCTGGCTGCGGCGGGACTCACAACGGAGCACAGCCCCACCAGCAGCGCCAGTCCGGCAACCATGTTACGGACGATGGAGGTGCGGCCCATGGTGAGGTCCCTTCGAAGCACCCTCGCTGCGTCGGCCGCGCAGCGACCGGCCGGCCACCGCCTGCCACCGGTGCTTCTCACATCTTCAGACGTCCCAGGAATATCCCAGTCGCGCCCCGAGTGCGAGCCCCCCGTCCCGGGTTGTCTTCTTCCGGGCTGAGGACCTTCAGGCATACAGACGATTACCTGCTTGTCTGTTCAGTTAAGTCCGGATATCCGACCGGACGCGGGCGGACGCGCCGCCTGTTTCCCCTCATCACGTCCAGCGAATTGACCTGCCCGGGTCCGCCCGGCATCGTGGCCGACCTTCCGAATGGAACGCACCGAACGCATCCTCGACCTCGTGGCCCTTCTGCTCGACGCGCGTGAGCCCATCTCCTGGGCCGAGCTGCGCGAGCACTTCCCCGCTGATTACGGCGGCTCTGACGACGCCGCCGAGCGCAAGTTCGAGCGCGACAAGGCGGAGCTGGTGGAGCTGGGCTTCCCGCTGACCTACGTGCAGGGCGACGACGAGCGGAGGGACGGCTACATCGTCGACCGCGACGCCTACTACCTGCCGGAGGCGGACCTCACCAAGGAGGAGCTGGCCGTGCTGTACGCCGCCGGCTCCGCCGCGCTCGCCTCGGGGGCCTTCCCCGGCCGGGACGACCTGGCGCATGCGCTGCGCAAGATTGGCTTCTTCGCCGGCGAGTCGTTGCCCACGCCCCGCGTGCGGATGGAGCTGGGCGCCGTGCAGGAGGGCGAGGAGAAGGAGGTCTCCGCCCGCCTGGAGCAGCTCTGGGACGCGTGCGCCTCGCGCAAGTGGGTGGAGCTGACGTACGCCAGCCCGAAGCAGCCCACCACCACGCAGCGCAAGGTGGACCCGTATGGCCTGGCCCTGCGCCGTGGCGTGTGGACGCTGGTGGGCCACTGCCACCTGCGCGGCGGCCTGCGGACCTTCCACGTGCACCGCGTCCGCGAGCTGAAGGTGAACACCGCCCGCCCGCGCACGCCGGACTTCCAGGTGCCGGAGGACTTCACGCTGGATGCCCACGTGGCGTACTTCCCGTGGCAGCACCGCTTCCACGAGCCGGTGGAGGTGGTGCTGCGCCTGTCGGGCGCGCTCGCCTCGCGCGCCGGCAGCCTGTTGCCCGGCGCCATGCTGGAGCCGGCGGAGGAGGGCGTGGTGCGCGCCCGCCTGCGGGTGTCGTTCCTGGACGGCCTGGTGCGCTTCTGCCTGGCGCTGGGGCCGGACTGCCGCGTGGAGGGCCCGGAGAGCGCCCAGGCGCGGCTGAAGGACATGGCCACGCGCATCCTGGTGCGCCACGAGGACCCGCAGGAAACGGTGAGCGCATGAGCAACGTCCATGAGCGGCTCCGCCGCCTGCTGTTCCTCGTCCCCTACGTCTCCAAGCACCCCGGCGTCACGGTGGAGGCGCTCGCGAAGGCGCTCAACATCAGCCGGGAGGACCTGCTGGAGGAGCTGGACCTGCTCACCTGCGTGGGCCGGCCGCCCTTCAACCCGGACGACTACATCGACATCTACGTGGACAATGACCGCGTCTACGTGGACCTGGATCAGCGCCTCTTCGCGCCGCCCCGGCTGACCCCCGGCGAGGCCGCGGCCCTGGCCGCCTCGGCGGAGCTGCTCCGCCCGGCCGCGGGGGACGCGCTGCAGAGCGCCCTCCAGAAGCTCGAGCGCATCCTCCCGCCCTCCACCCGCGAGCGCTACCGGGAGATGTACCGGAAGATCGACGCCTCGGCGGAGGCGCCCCAGGCGCTGGCGCCCCTCACCCGCGCCATCATCGAGCGGCTGGAGGTGACCTTCGCCTATGCCACCCCGGGCCGCGCGCCCGAGTCACGCCGGGTGCGGCCATACGAGCTGCTGAGCCACCGCGGCCAGTGGTACCTCCAGGGCTTCGACCACATGCGCCAGGACGCGCGCCTGTTCCGGCTGGACCGGATGGAGGACATCGCCGTCACGGATACCGCCTTCCTCCCCCCGCCGGACGCCCGGGCGGACGTGCCCAACCCGGCGCGCAGCCGCACGGAGGTGTCCGTGCGCGTGCGCTTCTCCCCGGTGGCCGCCCCCTATGTGAAGGAGCGCTTCGGCCGGGACGCCCGCCCGCTCGCGGACGGGGGCGTGGAGGTGCTGGTGGCAGGCGACAGCGAGCGCTGGCTTACCCAGTGGGTGCTGTCTTTCGGCGGCGAGGCCCAGGTCATGGAACCGGCCAGCGCGCGGGCCGCCGTTGCCCGGGCGGCGCGTGCCTCGGTAGGATAATAGGCCCCCATGCCTTTCCAGCTGACGATCTCCGAGGGTAGAGAAGCCGGCAAGGAGTTCGTCTTCGATCAGGACTCCGTCCTCATCGGCCGTTCGACGGACTGCGACGTCGCACTGTTCGACCCGGGTGTCTCCCGCAAGCACTGCCGCATCTTCCTCGATGGAGAGACCTACTCCGTCGAGGACCAGGGCAGTGCCAACGGGACACTCGTCAACGGCTCGCCGGTCACCACGCAGGTGCTGGAGGACAGCGACAAGCTGACGCTCGGGCCGGTGACGTTCGTCTTCGTGATGATGACGGACGAGCCGTCCACGGGTGAGGAGGAGATTCCCGCTGGCGCGCAGGAAGGCGCCAACAGCACCCGCATCGTCTCCGTGGACGCGGTGAAGCGTCAGCGCAACAAGGGCGTGGCGCTGGCGCCGGAGGGCGCGGACGAGGAGGAGCTGGAGGAGCTGCGCCAGGGCGCCACCCGCCACAACCTCCGGGCGCTGCGCCCCGTCTCGGGGACTCAGTCCGGCTCGCGCCCCGCCGTCGCGCCGCAGGCCCCGCCCCGCGCCTCGGGCCCCAAGGCCGCCATCGAGCGCGCGGCCCCGTCGGCGCCTGCCCCGCGCCGTCCGCCCTCGTCCACGAACGTCCCCGTGCGGGCCCGCGCGACGGGCCCCCAGCCCGCGGCCGGTGGCCTGTCCGCGGCCGACCGTGCCCGCATCCGCCGCGAGTCCCCCGGCGTCATCGCCAGCGCGAAGCTCTTCTGGGCGGATGCGACTCCGGCCATCCGCAGCGGCATCCTCGGCGGTGGCGCGGCGATGGTGCTCGGCATCTTCGGCCTGCTCTACTGGCTGGTGCTCAGCGACGGCGAGACGCAGCACAAGGGCGAGGAGCCCGCCATGCTCGGCTCGCAGCCCATCCGCGACTCGTTCGGCCTGGGGCCGGGCGTGACGTGGGAGCGCGCGGACATGAAGGTCTTCTCCTGGGAATACACCGCCGCCACCAAGGCGGTGGTCATCCTCCACTACCAGGCGCAGGGCATCTCCAAGGACGAGGTGGTGGTGAGCGTCAACGGCGTGGACGTGGGCAAGGTGCCGCCCGACACGCTGGCCAGCCAGGACCGTCCGCTGGAGCTGATGATTCCCGCCCCGAACCTCAAGAAGGGCGAGCCCAACCGCATCATCTTCGACAACACCAAGAACCCGCCGGGCGAGGAGCCCTGGGTCATCTGGAACGTGTGGGTGGAGCGCGCGCTGCTGCCGGACCTGCTGCCGGAGGAACTGGCGCAGAAGGCCACCGAGTCCTTCAAGCGCGGCCGGAAGTACTTCGACACGCCGGACATCGGCGCGCGCAACCGCTACGAGGCCTGGAAGGCCTTCCGCGAGTCCTGGCTGATGCTGGAGGCCCACCCGGAGCCCAAGCCGGACCTCTACTTCGACGCGCAGGAGCGCATGAAGACGGCGCAGCAGGAGCTGGACCGCACCTGCGCCAAGCTGCTCCTGGAGGTCGAGGGCTACTACAACCAGGGCAACTACAAGGCCGCCTCCGCCACGCTGGACCACGTGAAGGAGTACTTCCCCGAGTACGACCAGCCGTGTGCCACGCGCGCGGAGAACAAGCGCTCCGAGTACGGGTTGTAGCGTCGGGAGTGGAGCTGGGGCCGTCGCCCCCGGCGCACCGTCTCCCGTCCCCCGTTGGCGGAAAACGCCCCCGCCCGGTATGACGGGGGCTTGCTCCGTCCGCCAACGAACGCTGTCACCCGCCGAGCGGGCATGCGTTGGGGCCTCGGGTTGCCGCGTCGCTGGGGCATCCTCACCGTTGGGTGGCCATGCGCGACCCGGAGGTGATGAGAGAGCAGTCAGGCGTTTCGAGCGACGGTGAGGCGGAGCTCGTACGCGCCCACTCCCACGGCGTGGTGCCGGAGCACCCGCCCGTGTGGAGCCCGAACGTCTCCGGGCTGCTCCTGTCGCGGTACTACCTGCCGCGCGGCCACGCCGTGCAGCGGGGCAATGCCTGCCAGTTGTTGCGCGACGGCGTGGAGGCCTATCCGGCCATGCTGGAGGCCATCCGCCGGGCGCGCCGCTACATCCGGCTCGAGACGTACATGTTCATCACCGACGCCGTCGGTGAGCTGTTCGGCCAGGCCCTGGCGGAGGCGGCCGAGCGCGGCGTGCACGTGAAGGTGCTCTACGACGCGGTGGGCTCCTGGACGAGCCGCCGCAGCTTCTTCGAGGGGCTGCGCGCGCGCGGCGTGGACATCCGCGCCTTCAAGCCCTTCAGCCTGGCCCGGGGGCTGCGCCACCTGCTGCGCCGCGACCACCGGAAGATTCTGGTGGTGGACGGCGAGGTCGCCTTCACGGGTGGGGTGAACATCTCCGCGCACTGGGCCCCCGAAGGACAGGGCTCGGCGTGGCGGGACGACGTGCTGCGGATTGAGGGCCCGGCGGTGCACGAGCTGGAGCGGCGCTTCCTGGCCACGTGGCGGATGATGTTCCAGGACCGCTTCCACCGGCTCGCCAGGGGGCTGCGCCACTTCAAGCCCCGGGCGCCCCAGCGGGGGCAGGTGGGCCTGGCGGTGCTGTCCAGCCGGCGGAGCATCCACCGGGCCTACCTGCATGCGATTCACCGGGCGCGCAGCAGCGTGCTCATTGCCGCCGCGTACTTCATTCCCGACCGGCGCATGGTGGCGGCGCTGCGCGAGGCCTCGAAGCGGGGCGTGGAGGTGCACCTGCTCCTCAACGCCCGCAGCGACCACCCCTTCCTGGAGTTCGCCACCCGCGCCTTCTACGAGAAGCTGCTGGCCTCGGGCATCCGCATCTTCGAGTGGCAGCGCGGCGTGCTGCACGCGAAGACGGCCGTGGTGGACGGGGTGTGGGGCACCATCGGCTCGTTCAACCTGGAGCGCCTCAGCCTGGCCTTCAACCACGAAGTCAACGCCGTCTTCGCGGACCCCCGCCTGGGCCGGCAGCTGGAGGAGTCCTTCCGCACCGACTGCGGGAATTGCCGCGAGGTGACGCTGGAGGAGTTCCGCCGCCGGCCCCTCTGGCAGCGGGCCCTGGAGCGCGTGCTGTACGCCTTCCGCAAGATGCTTTGAGGTCATTCCCCCAGCGGGGCGCATGGTTCCGATGAGCGGGACTGGACGCCTCGGGGGGGAACCGTCCGGCCCTGGATGACCGCGCAGGAACCCTTTGCAACGCGTCAAAGGCGGGCCTACAAGTCGGCGCATCCCGCGCACGGAAGGATGGCAACGCACATGACCGACAGTTTCGGCACGAAGTCCCAGCTCAAGGTGGGCTCGGCCACGTACGACTACTACAGCCTGGCCAAACTGGCGAAGGCCCACCCCGCGGTGGAGCGCCTCCCGTTCTCGCTCAAGGTGCTGCTGGAGAACCTGCTGCGCAACGAGGACGGCCGCGTCGTCAAGCGCGAGCACGTGGAGAAGATGCTGGCCTGGGACCCCAAGGCCACCCCGGACGTGGAAATCTCCTTCCACCCCGCCCGCGTCCTCCTCCAGGACTTCACCGGCGTGCCCGCGGTGGTGGACATGGCCGCCATGCGCGAGGCGCTCGCCTCCATGGGCGGCGACCCGGCCAAAATCAACCCGCGCAACCCGGCCGACCTGGTCATCGACCACTCGGTGCAGATCGACTCCTTCGCCACCACGGCGGCCTTCAAGGAGAACGCGGAGCTGGAGTTCGAGCGCAACCGTGAGCGCTATGCCTTCCTGCGCTGGGGCCAGAGCGCGTTCAAGGGCTTCGGCGTCGTCCCGCCGGACATCGGCATCTGCCACCAGGTGAACCTGGAGTTCCTCGCCCGCGTGACGTTCCGCGAGGGCAGCACCGTGTACCCGGACACGCTGGTGGGCACCGACAGCCACACCACGATGATCAACGGCCTGGGCGTGGTGGGCTGGGGCGTGGGCGGAATCGAAGCCGAGGCCGCGCTGCTCGGCCAGCCGATTACGATGCTGATTCCCCAGGTGGTGGGCTTCAAGCTGACGGGCCAGCTGCCCGCGGGCGCCACCGCGACGGACCTGGTGCTCACCGTCACGCAGATGCTCCGCAAGAAGGGCGTGGTCGGCAAGTTCGTGGAGTTCTTCGGCAACGGCCTGAAGAGCCTGTCGCTGCCGGACCGCGCCACCATCGCCAACATGGCGCCCGAGTACGGCGCCACCATCGGCTTCTTCCCCGTGGACGAGGAGAGCCTCAACTACCTGCGCTTCACCGGCCGCCCGGATGACGTCGTGGCCCTCACCGAGGCCTACGCCAAGGAGCAGGGCCTGTGGCGCAAGGACGGCGCGGCGGACCCGCTCTTCAGCGACACGCTGGAACTGGACCTGGCCACCGTGGTGCCCAGCCTCGCCGGCCCCAAGCGCCCGCAGGACCGCGTGCCCCTCAAGGACATGAAGTCCGGCTACGAGAAGTCGCTCGTGGAGATGCTCGCCGCCGGCAAGAGCAAGGGCGAGGACGACGAGGGCGGCGGCAAGGCCAAGGCCCCCGCGGCCGAAGTCCCGCCGGAGCGCCTGGCCCAGACGTCCACCGTGAAGGCGGGTCGCTCCAGCTACCAGCTCGGCCACGGCGCGGTGGTGATTGCGTCGATTACCTCCTGCACCAACACCTCCAACCCGGCGGTGCTGGTGGCGGCGGGCATCCTCGCGAAGAACGCCGTGGAGCGCGGCCTCAACCCCAAGCCGTGGGTGAAGACGAGCCTCGCCCCGGGCAGTCGCGTCGTCACCGAGTACCTGCGTGACGCGGGTCTGCTGCCCTACCTGGAGGCCGTCGGCTTCCACGTGGTGGGCTACGGCTGCACCACCTGCATCGGCAACTCCGGTCCGCTGCCCGAGCCCGTCGCCAACGCCGTCACCGAGGCGGACCTCGTGGTGGCCGCGGTGCTGTCCGGCAACCGCAACTTCGAGGGCCGCATCAACCCGCACGTGCGCATGAACTACCTGGCCAGCCCGCCGCTGGTGGTGGCCTACGCGCTGGCCGGCGAGGTGGGGTTGGACCTGGACAAGGAGCCGCTGGGCACGGACCCCAACGGCCGCCCGGTGTTCCTCAAGGACATCTGGCCCTCGGACGAGGAGATTCGCAACACCATCCGCGCCGCCGTGAAGCCGGAGCAGTTCCGCAGCCAGTACGCCAACGCCATGGAGGGCGACGCGCTCTGGCAGCAGCTCCAGGTGACCAAGGGCTCCACCTTCAAGTGGGAGCCGAAGTCCACCTACGTGCGCAAGCCGCCCTTCTTCGAGAACCTGCCGAAGGAGCCGAAGGCGCCGCAGGACATCAAGGGCGCGCACGTGCTGGCGCTGCTGGGTGACTCCGTCACCACGGACCACATCTCGCCCGCGGGCAACATCGCGAAGACGAGCCCCGCGGCGAAGTACCTCATGGCCGAGGGCGTGGAGCCCAAGGACTTCAACTCCTACGGCGCGCGGCGCGGCAACCACGAGGTGATGGTGCGCGGCACCTTCGCCAACATCCGCCTGAAGAATCTGCTGGTGCCCGGCGTGGAGGGCGGCGTCACCGTCCACATCCCCACCCGCGAGCGGACGAGCATCTACGACGCCTCCATGAAGTACCAGGCGGAGGGCACGCCGCTGGTGGTGCTGGCCGGCGCGGAGTACGGCACCGGCTCCAGCCGTGACTGGGCCGCCAAGGGCACGCAGCTGCTCGGCGTGAAGGCCGTCATCGCCAAGAGCTTCGAGCGCATCCACCGCTCCAACCTCGTGGGCATGGGCGTGCTCCCGCTCCAGTTCGAGGCGGGCCAGGACGCGCAGTCGCTGGGTCTCACCGGCCACGAGAAGTTCGAGATTACGGGCATCGCGGAGAACCTGGCGCCGCAGAAGAAGCTCACCGTGAAGGCCACGGGCGAGGGCGGCACCAAGGAGTTCACCGCGCTGTGCCGCATCGACACGCCGAACGAGCTCGACTACTACCGCCACGGCGGCATCCTGCAGTTCGTGCTGCGCCAGCTGGCCAAGGCCTGAGCGGCGTCAGCCACCCGTAGCAACGCGGCCCGGTGGGTTGCCTGGAAAGGCACCCGCCGGGCCGTCGTGTTTCGGGGCGCTGGGACGCGGTGGCTCGCGAGCGGGGGCGCTCACGGCTCGCGCAGGCGGCTCCAGGCGGCGCGGTAGCGCGCCAGGCGCTCGGCGTCCTTCGGCGTCACCGCGGTGAGGCGGCGCACGTCCATGTTGTCCTCCAGGTCCGCCAGCTTCACCCGCCGGGCCAGCGCGTCCGGCCGCAGGCGCTCGACGAAGGCCTCGTACGTCTCACCGTCGCGGCGGGTGAGCGCGTCCAGCGCGCGCAGCACCGCGTCCGGATAGCCGGCCTCGCGCAGCCGCTCCAGCGTCCAGGGCGTGTCCTCCACCACGTCGTGGAGGAGGGCCACGGTGCGCTCGGCGTCCGTCTCCAGCCGCATCATGACTCGCAGCGGATGGAGGATGTACGGCTGGCCGGCCTTGTCCCGCTGGCCGCGGTGCGCTTCCACCGCGAGGGCGAGGGCGTCTTCGACGGTGGGCATCAGGGTCTCCCCGGGGAGGGGCCCCGGTCATTCAGTTGCAGTTGCCAGTGCCGTTGCCCCCGTTGGAGGTGAGGCAGTTGGCATTCTCACCGTTGTAGCTGAGCAACCCCTCGTGCGCGAGCAGGGTGGGGGAAATGGTGTTCTCACTGCGGGGCGTCAGCGTGCTGGAGATGCAGACGGCGCCCACCACCACGTTGTGGTCATTGTCGCGGTTGCGCTCGGCGGGCAGCGGGTAGAGCTCGTCGTCGTTGTCGCGGATGTAGAGGAACACATCGGGCTTGCCGTCGCCGTCCAGGTCCGCGAAGAGCTCCGGGTGCGCCGTCTGGAGCGCGGGGGTGTTCGGGTCGGCCGGGTTCGCGTTGGTGCTGGAGCGCACCGGGTCATACGTGGCCGGGGCGGCGAGGTAGCCGTTCCAGTTCTGGAAGTTGCGCCCGTAGTAGCTGCGCGCCAGTTGGAGGCCGCTCTCCGCGCAGCTCTGGCGCTGGCCGTTGCGGCCGGCGGCCACGGCGCGGATGCGCTCCTTGCCAGCGTACACCAGGATGCTGGCGATGAGCCCCATCAGCACCGTCACCAGGATGATGACCATGAGCAGGGTGGAACCACGGGCGTGACGGGAGGTGGAAGAGCGCATGGCGGGGCTCACAGGCTGGCCGCGGCCAGGTTGGGCAGCTCCAGGCGGCGCGTGTAGAGGCTGCGGTAGAAGCCGTCCGCGACCACCGCGGGCGGGCGCACGTGGTTCTCCACGTCGATGGGCTTGTCGGCGGACAGCACGGCGGTGCTCTGGCTGTCCCGGCGGGGGTTGCGGCCGGTGGCCACCACGCTGACGCGCACCGTGCGCAGGCCCGCGGCGAACGTGGGCGCCAGGCCGTGCTGCCAGGTGTAGTCCTTGGCGTCCCCGGTGTTGCTGAGGTCGAAGCCGAACGCCACCTGGAAGTCCTCCACGAAGTCCTGCACCACCTGCGGCTCCGTGGCGACGTCCGAGTAGGGCCGGCCCAGCGCGTCCTGCGCCACCAGTCCCTCCGTGCGGTACAGCGCCGAGCGCCCCGTCGCCGGGTTGGTGGCGAGGAAGAAGTGCACCAGCCGCACCGGGTAGACCCAGTCACCGCTCTGGAAGCCACCCTTCTCCGGCGCGTTGGAGAAGCCCGTCACGCCCTGCTCGGCGTAGCTCACCACGCCCGGGTTGCTGGGGTTCTCCGGCACCAGTTGGACGTTGGACAGCAGCGCGCCCGTGGTCATGTTGCTGGCCACGTGGAGGGCTCCTTCGCGCAGGCTGGCGGTGCAGTTGACGCTCAGCGCGCCCGTGCCGGCCCGTGTCACCGGCACCGCGGCGCCGGAGGGCTGGCCACCCACCATGGAGCAGGGCTCGCCCATGTAGTTGGGGTCCGGCAGCACGAGCCACAGGTCATCGCTGCCGTCGGGGTTGGTGACGTTGCCGGTGGTGCCGTTGCCGGTGGTGCCGTCGCGCCCGAAGATGGGGTTGGTGCGCACGGGAATGCCGCCCTGGGCCACCCACAGGCCGCCGGGAGCGCCCGCGCCGGCCTGCCGCACCAGGTTCATGATGCTCTCCGCCGCGATGCGGGAGTTGTCGTGGCTGTCCGCCGCGTGCTCGGTGTTGTGCACCACGCGCCCGCCGGCCAGCAGCAGCGCCGTCGCGGCCGCGATGACGATGGCCGCCAGCACCACGACAATCAGCGTTTCCAGCAGCGTCATTCCACGCCGGGAGGCGGACACCCGCCAGGGGTTGCGGAAGCTCATTGGACGAAGACCTCGCTGTGCACGACGGCGCCCGAGGCGTCCTCGCCCTTGCGCCACACGCGCGTCCACACCGTGACGGCCGTCGCGCCCGTGGGAAGGACCGAGTTGGGGCCCGGCGTCGCGCCGCTCCGGAGCCCCCGGGTGATGAGCACTTCCCGGCAGAAGGTGCCCGCGGGCACGGCGGTGTCGGTGCACGCCGTGCCGAACGGAATCCCGGTGGCGGGCTTCACCTCACCGGTGGCGGTCACCTCGAAGTACGCGCCCGAGCCCGGGTCGTTGGCCACCGCGGCCGTCACGTCCACCTGCCAGGGCGCGGTGCCGAGCGGGATGGTGTGCGGGTCCTGGCCGGGGTAGGGCACCGCCTGCCGCACCAATTCCGTCTTGTTGACCAGCCACAGTCGCTGGGTGCGGGCCTCCGCCAGCAGCCGCTTGCCCTGGAAGAGCTGCCCGTCGCGCACGTGGCGCGAGGCGGACAGCATGCCGCCCACCGCGCCGGCGGCGACCATCGCCAGCACCGCCATGGAGATGAGGACCTCGAGGATGCTGGAGCCGCGCGCGGGAGCGCGGCGCGTCCGGACGAACAGGGGCGTGCTCATTCGAAGAACCTCTGGCTCCAGTTGAGGAGCCGGAACACCCAGCCGTCGCGGCCGTTGACGCGCAGGGAGGCGTCGGGGCTCGACGGGCCCGCGTTGGTGGTGTTGCTGATGAGGGTGTTGGAGATGCGGCTCACGCCCAGGCCCACCACGTAGTCGGTGGACGTCGCGCCCGTGTCGCGGTGGTACACGGCGATGCCGCCGTAGTTGGCCAGCGTCACACCGGGCAGCGTCACCGCCGCGGCCGCCGCCGACGTCGAGGTGTTCCCCAGGTCCAAACGGTAGGTGGAGCCGGTGGTGAGCGCGCCCAGCGACATCAAGTCACTCACCGCGCCGTTGGCGGTGCTGAAGTACGCGGTGCGGCCCGCCACGGTGATGCCGCCATAGAGGTGCTTCGGCCCCGCGAAGCTCAGCGGGAAGGGCGGCGGCTCCTGCAGCACGCCCTGGCTCAGGGCCAGGTTGTGGGCCGCGCCCGCCGTCACCGCCGTCCCATTCAGCAGGTTGCCCCCCACGCCCATGGGCAGCCGCCGGTTGCCGCTCAGCAGCGCGACGTGGAGCTGGCCGGCCGTGGTGGCGGGAACCCACGGGACGCCGCCGGTGCCCACCAGTGCGAGCGACTCGCCCGGGTAGGCGGCGAACGCGCTGCCGCCCGTCATCGTCGCGGGCATCTGCGCCACGGCCACGTTGGTGGTGATGGGGCGGGGCTCAATCATGGTGGAGCCGGTGTCCAGCGCGGCGTACTTGCACGGCGAGGTGTCCGAGCAGGAGGGGCCCAGCCGCGCCACATTCACATTCATCCCGGTGGCGCCCTCCAGCTCCCAGACGCGGCCCTCCATGTCACCCACGTACACGCGGGCCGCGCCGCCGGTATCCGACAGCACCGTGGGGGCGATGGGCGAGGTGTTGTCCACCCAGGCCTGCGCGTACGGCTGCTCCCACTGCCAGAGCTTCTGGCCGTTGGCGACGTCGATGGCGAAGACCTCGATGCCCTTGGCCGGCGAGCCCGAGGCCCCCGAGCTGTTGGACGCGGCGAAGACGACGTAGGCGGGCTCCATGCCCTGCCGCACCCGGCCCATGGACAGGCCGCGCGCGCCGCCCAGCTCGCTGTAGTCATAGAGGCCGGTGGGCAGGCGGCCCACGTCCGCCTGGGGCGCCAGCTTGAAGACCGAGGTGGGCTCGTGCCACTTCACCGTCCACTGCGTGCCGCCGGTGTCCCGGTCCGTCAGCCCCACGGGGGCGTGCGGCGGGAAGGCGCCCGTCTGGGCGTGGCTGCCCACCAGGTGCCACAGCAGCGCCGGCTTCAGCGGGTTGGTGACGTCCAGCGCGAACAAGTCGCGTCCCGTCTTCCCCACGTTGGCCACCAGCACCGTGCGCCACTCGCGCCGGCCCGTGCCCGCGAAGTCCGCGAAGACGTCCCGGACGATGGGCGCGCTGTCCACGCGCGCGTTGTTGCTGCGCAGCCAGGGCAGCTGCGTGGCCGGCATGAAGCTCCACAGCTCCGTGCCCGCGGGGGGCGGGGTGCCGCGGCTGAAGGCCTGGGCCCAGTCCGTGGAGAATGCCGCGTCGGCGGAGGGGTTGAGCACGACCGGGGGATTCGAGGTTCCCTGATAGCCACTGCCGCCCGACACGTAGAAGGCGTGCAACTGCCCGTCCAGGCCCGCCGCGTAGACCACCGTGGGCCGCGGCGTGCCCCGGTCCGGAATGTCCGGGCTGGGCGGAACCACCGTGGGCGTGGAGTTGGCGAAGCCGCCCAGGTGCGCGCGGTTGTCCGCATCCGGGTCGTTGCACTGGCTGTCGGTGGGCTCGAGGATGGGCGCGCCCGTGCCGTCGGTGCCGGTGGTGGTGGCGAAGCAGAAGCCGCGCACGCGCTGGAGCAGCTGCGCCACCTTGTTGAAGTCCGCCGTGAGCGCGGCCTTGTTGAGGGCCGCCGTGCTCACGCCATAGTCCGCGCCCGCCAATTGCGCGGTGAACTGCACCGCCTGCTGCAAGTCACACACGCCGTCAGCACCCTTCACGAAGTCGAAGTGCTGCGAGCCGTCCTTCGCGGTGGCCTGGCCCAGCTTGATTTCGTCCACGCAGTTCGGGTTGGGCGCCGCGCCGTAGGCGTTGTTGATGGCGGTGCCCGCCACCGCCTGCGGCTTCCAGCCCACCTGCATCACCCCGCGCGGCGCGCGCCGTCCGGGACCGAGGTTCGGGTTCAGCGTCACCTCGCCGCCGAAGTAGGTGAAGAGGTTGCGAGCGCGCGGCAGCGGCAGCATCGCGTCCGCGTCCCACAGGGTGGCGTCCTCCAGGGCGCTCTCCCCCGCGCGCAGCGCGGTGCCACCGATGAGCGAGTGCGCGCGCAGGTGGCCGGGGAAGTACGGGTACACCCAGCTCGAGCCCTGGATGGGGTCATACGTGTCCACGCCGGGCGGGTAGCCCGACACCGCGTCGTAGGTGGCCGCGAACACCAGGGCCCGCGTGCCGTTGGCGTCGGTGCCGTTGGTGTCGTCGAAGGCAATCGGCGCCGCCAGCGCGCGCTCGCTGCCCACCGGCTCGGAGCCCAGGTTGAGCAGCGTGTTGAGCACGATGCGCGTGCCGGCGACGTCGCTCTTGAAGTCATGGCCCGCGAGGTAGATGACGGTCGCCTTCTCCGGGTCATTGTCCTTCTGGTTGAAGGAGAAGAAGTCGGAGCCGCGCGAGGAGTTCGCCGCGACGTCCGTGGCGTTGTCGTAGCGCTCGCCGTTCTGGAACTTGTACCAGCTCACCGCGAGCCGCCGGACGCCCGCCTTGTACGTGGCGGTGTAGTTCGTCGTGTGGCCCACCACGCTGTCGAACTTGAAGTTGCCCACCTGGGAGAACGGGTCGCCCGGGTTCGGGTAGAGCATGCACGCCTCGCGGCGGTTCACGGCCTGGGCCAGGTAGTCCGGGTCCGTGCAGTTGCGCCCTTCCCAGGTGTCGTTCTGGCCGCCGAGCGGGTTGCGCTGGAAGTTGCCCGCCCCCTGGAAGCGCGAGGACAGCACTGGCGTGTTGTCCGGGCGCTTCGTCGTCTCGTAGGAGTTGATGCTCGCGCACTCGGCGAAGACGCCGTTGCCGCGCTGGTTGCCGAAGTAGGAGATGTTGTTCAGCAGGTTCTCGCGCTGCGTGGTGGCGCCGTCGCCGTTGGCCAGGTACTCGCCGTAGTTGCTGTCGCCGAGCTCCCAGTGCGGCGCCCAGAAGACCTTGTAGCGGGGCTTGCGGGTGGCGGGGTCCACCGCGTTGAGCAGGCCGTGGGGAAACGCGGCGGTGGAGATGAGGTCCGCGTTGGCGTGGAGCGCGTCGTAGATGAGGCCCGGCTGGCCGCCGTTGAGCGAGCAGTAGGAGCTGGTGCCCTCGGGGCAGCCGCCCGCGCCCGGGAAGTCCAGGCCCGCGTTGCGCAGGTAGTCGTCCAGCATGCCGCCCTTGACGTACGAGGCGCCGTTGCCGGGCCTGGAGTCGTCAGACGTCTCGTCCAGGTCCAGCAGCGCAATCTTGGGCGGCGTGCGGTTGATGCGGCGGGCGATGGGCGCGGTGAACTCGATGGTCGCCTGGTGCATGCGCACGTAGTGGCAGCCGCTGTTGTTGGTGAAGTTGCCGCAGCCGCAGGAGGTCCGGAACTTCTCCGGGGACTGCGCGCCGCTGCCCGCGCGGATGAAGTCGATGACGCGCCGGGCGTCCTCCGCGGCGAAGATGAACGCGCCGCCGCTGTAGCGCACCGTGGAGAAGCGCGGGGCGCTGACGGTGTTGTCCAGCGTCTTGTCAGCGAAGTACGGGCGCGCGTCGTCGCTGTTCGTGGCGAAGTCCTGCACGTCCCCGTACGGGTAGATGCCGCTGCCGGGGAGCGGGGTGCCGTAGTCCACCTGCACCACCGGCTGCTCGGTGGCGTTGGTGATGGTGAAGTCGCAGCCGTCGTTCCACTTCGAGTCGGCGGACGGGGTCGGGGCGACGTGCCGGTTGGAGGGCACGCACCGGTTGGGCGACTGCTTCTGGTCGTTGATGGCCAGGTACACCGTGATGGGGTTGGCCGCGTTGGGCCCGCCCGACTGGTTGGACTGGAGGATGCGCCACACCAGCCCGTAGGCCGACAGCGCGCCGCAGCCCTGCTGGAAGGTGGCGTTCTCCGGGATGATGAGCGAGCCGCGGCTGAAGGTGACGATGTCCGTCGCCGAGGCCGGCAGCGCGCTGAGCAGCGCAAGCGCCAGCACGGCGCGACGGAACAAGGAAGGGAGCGGCGTGGAGGGCATGGGGGGAGCTCCGTACCGTGGGGGTGTGCCGACCCTGCCCGGGTCGGCCTCACACCACCACAGTGCACGCCCTGTGCCCTTGTGAACCTGTCTGCCCTTCCCTGGGGCAGTCAGAAATTCGCGGTGTCCCTGTAAGCCGGTGCGGGTTCTTGCTACGCAAACTTTGCGAGGCCGCAAACGGTTGCGTAGCGCACGCCTCCCCTGAAGGCAGCCGGGTGTTGACCCGGCAACAGGTCACCAGAGCGTCTTGGTGTTGCGCAGGGACTTCTTCTCGGACGTGCGCTTCTTGCCCTCCAGCCTCCGCCGCTTGGAGCCGGCGCTGGGCTTGGTGGCCCTGCGCACCTTGGGGACGAAGGTGAGGGCGCGCAGGCCCTCGCGCAGGCGGTCCAGGGCGACGCCCTTGTTCTGCACCTGGCTGCGGCGCTCGGTGGCGCTGACGGACAGCTCGGTGGGCGGGTGGGTGAGGCGCACGCCGCTGGCGGTGGTGTTGCGGTGCTGTCCGCCGGGGCCGGAGGCGATGAAGTAGTCCACCTCGCAGGCCTTCAGCAGCGCCTCGTCATCCAGGGCGAGGGCAGCGTGCGCGGCCTGTCGGCGGGCGGGTGAGGTGCTCATGGCACCTCTCAACCTAGCCCTCGCGGCCGTCATCGTGGAGCGCTGTCTTGCGGCGGCCCCGCCCCCGCGGCCGCCCGGCTCCTGGTGCGGACTCTCCTATTGGGAGGCTGGGAGTATCAATATGAGAGCATTCTTCCGTGTTTGCGTGGGGCTCTCCAATGATTCCAGTGGTTTGGGTTGTGGCCCGGGGGTTGCTCAAGGAAGGGGCAGGACACGCTGAACACAGGAGAGACGAACATGGCCATCCAGACCTGGAACCTCGACACGACGCACTCCACCCTCGGCTTCATGGTTCGCCACATGGTGGTGGCGAAGGTGCACGGCCGCTTCACCCGCTTCGAAGGCAAGGTGGTGCTGGACGGGGAGGACCTCACGCGCGGCTCGGCGGAGGTGAAGATTGAAGCGGCGAGCCTCGACACCGGCGTGGAGCAGCGCGACAACCACCTGCGCTCGCCGGACTTCTTCGACGTGGCGGCCTTCCCCAAGCTCATCTTCCGCAGCAAGCGCGTGGAGGCGGCGGGCAAGGGCCACTACCGCGTGACGGGCGACCTGACGATTCGCGACGTGACGCGCGAGGTGGTGCTGAACGTGGAGCTGCTGGGCCGGATGAAGGACCCGTGGGGCAACGAGCGCCTCGCCTTCCAGGCGTCGACGAGCATCGACCGGAAGGACTTCGGGCTGATGTGGAACCAGGCGCTGGAGACGGGCGGCCTGCTGGTGGGTGAGCGCGTGGACATCTCCGTGGACGTGCAGGCGGTGGCGGTGCCCGCGACCGAGAAGGCGGCGTGAGCGGGAACGCGCCGGGCCGCCCGCTCAGCCGGCGGCAGGTGGCGGCGGGGCTGGTGGCCGGCGCGTCCGGCCTCGCGGGCGGTGCGCTGCTGTCCCGCCGCCCCGCAACGCAGGCGACTCCTGCCGCATCTCAGTTGCAACAAGGAAAGGAAGAGGGGCAGGCCATGATCTACGTTCGCTCCGGTGAAGAGCGGGGCCATGCCAACCACGGTTGGCTGGACTCGCACCACACGTTCTCCTTCGCGGACTACCACGACCCCGACTTCATGGGGTTCCGCACGCTGCGGGTCATCAACGAGGACACCGTGGCGGGGCGGCGGGGCTTCGGCATGCACCCGCACCGGGACATGGAAATCATCACCTACGTGCTGGGCGGAGCGGTGGAGCACCGCGACAGCATGGGGACGCGCGCCATCATCAAGCCGGGTGAGGTGCAGCGGATGACGGCGGGCACGGGCGTGCTGCACAGCGAGATGAATCCCTCCGAGGAGCCGCTGCACCTGTTGCAGATCTGGATTCTGCCCAACGAGGCGGGGCTGAAGCCGGGCTACGAGCAGAAGGCGTTCGACGCGCGGGAGCGCCAGGGGCGCTTCCGGGTGGTGGCGTCTCCGGACGGGCGGGAGGGTTCGCTGACGGTGCACCAGGACGTGGTGCTGCACGGCACGCTGCTGGGCCGTGGCGAGCAGGCGGAGTACGCGCTGGCGCCGGGCCGGCACGCCTGGGTGCAGCTGGCGCGGGGCTCGGGCACGCTGAACGGAGTGAAGGTCAAGGCCGGTGACGGCGTGGCCGTCTCCGAGGAGGCGCGGGTGGTGCTCGCCGCACAGGAGCCCATCGAGGCGCTGCTGTTCGACCTCGCCTGAGGACTCGCGGAGCGCGCGTGGAGACACGCCGCGCTCCGCGGGGCTTTGCGGGTCAGCGGATGTTGAGGGTGAGGCCGGTGGTGGCCTTCCGTCCGTCCTCGCTGGTGGCGACGAGGGTGGCGGCCAGCGGCAGCCGCGTGGTGGAGCGGTCCGTGTAGAGGTAGAGCTGCCGGGTGGTCTCGCCCGCTTCGATGGTCAGCGGGTCCACCCTCACGCGGGACGTGGCGGCCTCGAACGTCAGCGTCAGCTTCCCGGTGAAGCCCTCCGCCCGCGTCACCGTCACCGGGACCTGGGTGCTCTGGCCCGCGTAGAGGTTCACCTGGCGGGGCTCCACGGCAATGGAGAAGTCCGGCTGGGGCGCGGGCTTGGGGAGCACGACGATGAAGAAGGTGGCGCCCGCGGCGAACTCGTTGGTGGGGTCCTCCGCCAGGAGCAGCGTCTGGACGAGGCCCGTGGTCGTCGTGTTCGAGGCCACCGCGAGCGTCGGGGTGGCGGTGATGCTCTCCTCCTCGGCGGGGAGGAGGACCTCGGGCAGGAGGGTGATGCCCTCGGGGGCTTGGGCGAGGGAGAGGCGGATGTTCCCGCGGTTGTCGGCGATGCGGGTGAGCGTCAGCTCCACGGGGGTGTTCTCTCCGGGGGTGATGCTGACGGTGTCGGGAGCATCGACCTGGACGCTGTAGTAGGGCGTGTCGCCGCCGCACGACGCGGCCAGCGCGCTACCCAGGATGAGAAGGCTCCAGCGGAGGGCTGACTTCAGGTTCGTGGGTTTCATATCAGGGCCCAGCATCCGTCCGTCGCGCCGCGCGAGCAAGGCGACCCGAGAGCAGGCGTGCTCAGCGAAACACCGTGAGGGCTACTTCGTACGTGCCCACATGCGCGTCGATGGTGGCGGAGAGTGGTTTCGCATACCCGCCGCCGAGGGTGAGCACCGCGGGAAGTCCCCGGCGACGGGCGGCCTCCAGCACGATGCGGTCTCTTTCGCGCAGCCCGGCATGGGTGAGGGAGAGCCGGCCGAGTGCATCCTCGGCGAGCGGGTCCACGCCTGCCTGGAAGAAGAGGAGGTCGGCGCCGGCGATGTCCAGCACCTCGGGGAGGTGGAGGGCGAGCGCGTCGAGGTAGCCGGCATCCCCGGTGTCGTCGGGCAGGCCCACGTCGCGGGTGGAGGGCTGCTTGCGGAAGGGGAAGTTGTGCTCGCCGTGCATGGAGAAGGTGAAGACGGAGTCGTCGCCCGCGAAGATGGCGGCGGTGCCGTTGCCCTGGTGCACGTCGAGGTCGACGACGACGGCGCGGCGGATGAGGCCGCCCGCCTGGAGGGCGCGGATGGCCACGGCGATGTCGTTGAAGACACAGAAGCCTTCCCCATGGTCGGGGAAGCCGTGGTGGGTGCCGCCGGCGAGGTTGCCGGAGATGCCGTCCCGGAGCGCGGCGCGAGCGGCCTCGAGCGTGCCGCCCACGGCGGCGCATGAGCGTGCGACGAGGCCGGGGGACCAGGGGAACCCGAGCCTGCGGACCTCGGCCTCGGTGAGGGTTCCCTGGAAGAAGGCGTCGAGGTAGCGCGGCGTGTGGACGTGCTCCAGGTCCTCGCGGTTGCAGGGGCGAGACTCGGTGAGCGAGCCGGGGTGGAGGACGCCGCGTCCCACGAGGGCCTCGCGCACGAGGCGGTACTTCTCCATGGGGAAGCGGTGCCCGGGCGGCAGCGGTACCTCGTAGCTGTCCGAGTGGAAGACGCGCATGGGTGGGGCGGGGCTTCAGCGGAACGCGTCGACGACCCAGACTCCGGCGCTAGAGAACTCGACGATGGCGGTTCCGGGCTTGGAGCCGGGCAGCTTCTTCATCTGGCCACGCGCGAGCCGGGCCACCGCGCAGACGGGAGTGATTTCGCCGTTGGGAGGTCGAGCCTCGGAGTACCGGATGATGACCTGCGGGCCCCCCGTCCAGACCCGGCCATAGAGTCGTGTGCCTGCCTCGAAAGGTCCCAGACGGCTGGTCAGCTCACTCTCGATGGGGCCGTCGTAGAGGGTGATGGGACTGGTGTCGGCCTGATTGAGGTCCAACTCCACGTCCGCGCCTTCGCCGATATCCAGGCGCAGATAGCGCATCAGCTTGAGTGTCTCTTCCGGGCATTCCTGAGGGCCGGGACTTCCGTCTGCACGCAGGGACACTCCACCGGCTGTCGAGCAGCCCAGGAGCGCGCTGTGCAGCAGGAGCGATCCGAGGGCCAGGACTTGGATGCGAGTCATGGTCAGCGGATCTACTCGCGCTGGACCTTCCATTCCAGGACGGCCTGGGCGTGTTGCAGTCCGTCGGAACGGAAGATGTCGATGACGAGTTTCTCCGTCCCGCTGCCGCTCTTCGCCTTGAAGGCGCTCTCGTCCGCGACGATGGCGATTGCTCCCGAAGTGCCCGGAGAAATCTCTTCCTCGCTCATTCGAAGTGCAAACGGTCTGGCTTCGCCGGTCGATGCAACCGACACGCGGGCTTCCATGAGCCTCCAGGGTTGCGTTCCGTGGTGGTTCGTCACCTCGAAGACGACCGCTGCCTTGTCGACGTTGGAATAGCTGCGGACCGTGATGTCCGCGTCGTCGCCCTTGAGCAGCCATGCTCGACTCCGGCGGAATCGGGTCTGCTGAACGGCCCCTTTCACCAGGAGCGCGGCAAGGGCGTGGTCGATGGAGGTCTCCTCCGCCTTGTGCCGCTGGTTCTCGTCGCTGAGGGTCCGTTCGCGCACACGCGCATCGGCCAGGGCCGCTCGCATCGCATCCACGCTTTGAGCGCTCAGGTACACGTTCACCTGTTGGTCGGAACGCTCCTCCTCGGCGGTCACGACGAACGGCAGCTCCAGGCCGTTCTTCAGGGTTACCAACAACAGGAATCGGTCCTCGGGCGTGAGGTCCTGGAGTGGCATCAGCACGACGGACTTGTCGCTCACCAACAAGGGCTCGAAGCGGCCCTCCCAGCCCATCATCTTCGTCCGGGTCGGGTCGCAGGGCTGCTCGAACCGGAGCAGGGTTCCGACACCGCCGGCGACGTACACCCGGTGCGCCGTGGCGGTGGGGTCGTCTGGGACGTAGATGTTGCGCACGGCGGGTTCGCGCTCCCTTGCCATGGCCACTGCGGACAGCAGGACGAGCACAGGCACAGACCAGCGAAGAAGGGGGAGCCGCATGGTGGCCGTAGAACCTAGCAAGGTGGAAGGAAGTCTTCCAACCTTGTAGTGCCAGCTCTATCAGATGAATTCACTCGCGAGCACGCGCAGGTCCACCGAACCCAGGGCGTAGAACTTCCGGCGGGGTCGTCCGTTTACGATTCGAACGCGCGCGCAGGACCCATCCGAAAACCGCTGTTTCCGCCCCCTTGGAGAACGCCATGGACCTCAAGTCCCTGTCGCGGGCCGTGCTGTCGGCCGCGCTTGCCACCACCCTGGTTTCCGCTCCGGCCCTTGCCGAAGCCCCTCCCGCCGACGCCAAGAAGCCGGTCGAGGCCACGAAGCCCGTTGAGCCCACGAAGCCCGCCGCGCCGCAGGCGCAGGTCTCGCCGAATCAGGTCCAGGGCGCTCGTCCGGAAATCGAGGTCGTCTTCGTGCTCGACACCACCGGCTCCATGGGCGGGCTGCTGGAGGGGGCGAAGCGGAAGATCTACTCCATCGCCTCCCGCATCGCGCAGGGCCGGCCGACGCCGCACCTCAAGGTCGGCCTCGTGGCGTACCGCGACGTGGGCGACGACTACGTGACGAAGCGCTTCGAGCTGAGCGACGACCTGGACACCGTCTTCGCCAACCTGCGCCGGTTCGAGGCGGGCGGCGGCGGTGACGCGCCGGAGCACGTGGGCCGCGGTCTCGGTGAGGCCGTGTCCAAGCTGTCCTGGAGCCAGAACCGCGAGGTGATGAAGGTCATCTTCCTCGTGGGCGACGCGCCCCCGGCCGAGCGCAACGACGACTGGAACTTCAAGCACTGGGCGAAGCGCGCGAAGGACAAGCACATCGTGGTGAACACGGTGCGCTGCGGCTCGGACGGCGAGACGGAGGTGGCCTGGCGCCACGTGGCGAAGCTCACGGACGGTACCTTCGACAGCATCGACCAGTCCGGCGGCATGGTCGCCGTCGCCACGCCGTTCGACGCCGAGCTGGCGAAGGTGAACTCCGAGCTGGCGACGAAGACGCTCTACACCGGCCGCGCCGAGGTGCAGGCCGCGAACCGCGCCCGCGCCGATGCCATGGCGGGCCTGGCTCCCGAGGCCGCGGCGGAGCGCATCAGCTACATGAAGAAGACGCGCGCTGCTGCGAAGCCCTCCGCCGGGGCTGCCTCGGCCGCGATGGAGAGCAGCGCCCCGGAGGCGGTGGGCGGCGCGGTGGACCTGGTGGCGGCCCCGGCGGCCCTGGCGAGCGTGAAGGGGGAAGAGCTGCCGGCGGAGCTGAAGGGCCTGAGCAAGGAGGCGCAGACCGCGAAGGTGAAGCAGCTCGCGGAGGAGAAGAAGGTGCTGGAGGCGAAGGCCGCGAAGCTGGCCGCGGACCGGGACACGTGGCTCACCAAGAACGTGTCCGAGAAGGAGGACACCTTCGACGCCAACGTGATGAAGGGCGTGAAGGCGCAGGCCGCGAAGCACGGCATCGCCTACTGAACCGCGCATCAGATTGACTCGAGAGGCCGCGGTCCCAAGAGCACGGGGCCGCGGCCTCAATCGTTGAAGCCGCTACTCCCGCGTCACCGCGTGCAGCACCCGCTCCCGCCGCTGGTCCAGGAGCCGCAGCGCCAGGGGCAGCACGCCCCGGTACAGGGCCACGTTGAGCCCGGCGCACAGCGCAATCATCGCCGCCGTCTGCCACGTGGGCCCATCCTTCCCCGCCAGCCGCAGGGCCCAGCCGAAGGGCATGCACCCGGCGCTGGCCGCGAAGATGCCGAGCATCGACGCCGTCAGCGGCACCTTGTCCCGCCGCTTCAGGCTCGCGTGGAACTTCACCGGGAAGAGCAGCGACAGGAAGTTGCCCGCCGCCAGCAGCATCGGCACCACCGCCGCCACCGCCGCCATGGCGCACAGCACGTCCACCGCCGTCCCGAAGCCGAAGTACACCCGGTAGAACAGCGCCACCAGCACCGCCATGCCGAGCGCTCCCGCGCCCTGCACCCCGTTCTTCGCCCGCAGCACGTCCGCCAGGTCCACGGGCGCCGCCAGGAACACGGCGAAGCCCTGCCCGTCGTAGCCGAACGTGTTCTGCGAGAAGGTCGACGCAATCACCACCGCGCCGTAGATGCAAAGGCTGCCCATCAGCCACGCGTCCGCGGAGTGGCCCAGCAGGAAGACGAACAAGTCCCGCCCGGACAGCAGCTGCAGCAGAATCGCCAGGATGAAGGGCACCGACGCGAGCAGCCGCGCGCGCGGGTTGCGCCACAGGTCCAGCGCCTCGCGCATCACCAGCGTGGAGAACCGCGTCCGCGTCCGCGCGAAGGGATTGGTGTCCCCCGACTCCGCCGCCCGCGCGCCCGCGCGTCCCGCCTGCCGGTGGAAGCGCATCAGCAGCGCGTACGCCACCGCCATGCCCGTCGCCGCGAAGAAGAACAGCCCGCCCGCCTCCATCAGGGCGATGCGCAGGCGCCCCAGCGCGAGCTGCCCCAGCCCGTCTCCGAAGAAGCCCGGTGGCACCTGCCCCAGCGCCACCGCCGCGTTGATGATGAGCGTCATGTCCAGCGCGCTCACCCCCGCCTCGCCCACCTCCGTCAGCCACGAGGTGTCGATGGGCGGGATGAACGACGCGGCGACGAGGAACGCCACCATGCCCCCGCCCATGATTCGCGCGCTGTGCTTCGCGCGCAGCACGTTGATGACCGCGTACAGCGCCACCCGGCTCCACGCCGCGCACAGCAGCGCGAACAGCACGTACAGCCCCACCGCCAGCCACGGTGCCCTCAGCCGGTGCACCGACGCGAAGCCCAGCGCCGCCCCGGTGAGCGGCGCGTAGAACACCAGCGCGCGCGGCTCGAAGAGGCTCGCCACCGTGGAGGCGATGAGCAGCCGGTACGGGGAAATGGGGAACGCCGCGTACCGGCTCAGCTCCGAGTGGTCATCCACGCCCGCCGACAACAACGGCCACGTCACCCACACCGAGAAGGTGACGAAGCACAGCAGGTTCAGGATGAAGTACGGCCACACGCCGCTGTGCGCGACGGGCTTCAGCCGCATCAGCGCGAAGAAGAACAGACCCAGGAAGAGGCCGGGTGCGCTCGACGCCAGGAACACGGCCACCGCCATGAGCCGGCTCTTCCCCGGCCCCCGGTTGAGCCCGATGTCGAAGCGCAGCCCCCACAACAGCCACAGGTGCCGCAGGAAGCCGGGCATGGCCGGGCGGCTCATGCGGACTCCCGGCGCGGCACGGGCGCCGGCGCGGGCTCCGGCACCGCTTCCCCGTAGAAGGACAGGCGCGCGTTGCGCGAGGACGGCACGGCGATGAGCTTCTCGAACACCGCCTCCAGCGAGGGACAGTCGTACCGCTGCAGCAGAGACCCCACCGGCCCCTGGTCCAGCATCTGCCCGCCGCGCAGGATGCCCGCGTGCGTGGCCAGCCGCTCCGCGATTTCCAACACGTGCGTCGTCAGGAGCAGCGTCACCCCGCGCCGGCTCAGCTCGCGCAACAGCTCGCGGATGACACCCGCCGCCAGCACGTCGATGCCCTCGAAGGGCTCGTCCAGCAGCACCAGCTCCGGTGCGTGGATGAGCGCCGCGGCGATGGCCAGCCGCCGCCGCATGCCCTTGGAGTACTCCGCCACCAGCGCGCCGGCCTTGTACGTCAGCTCCGTCAGCTCCAGGAGCTCCGTGGCGCGCGCGGCGGCCTCGTCGCCGTCCAGCCCGTACATGCGCGCGCAGAAGGTGAGGTACTGCCGGCCGGTGAGCCGCTCGAAGAGGCTCAGCTCCTCCGGCACCACGCCCACGCGCCGCTTCACCTCCAGCGGCTTCGCCACCGCGTCCACGCCCAGCATGCGGATGGTGCCCGCGTCCGGGCCATACACGCCCGTCAGCAGGGCAATGCTGGTGGACTTGCCGGCCCCGTTGGGCCCCAGGTACGCGTAGAAGGCGCCACGGGGAATCTGGAGGTCCAGGCCATTGAGCGCGGTGAAGCCGCCGAAGCGCTTGACGAGCCCGCGTGCGTCGACGGCCAATTCATCGGAAGAGGGGGGCGACATGAAGTGCCCGCCATCAGACCCGAGCCCGGCACCCTGGTACAGCCCCCATCGGACGATGGGGGGATGGGCTGCCGCACGTCAGTGGACGAACGCCATCTCCGGCGGGCCGGCGATCTGCTGCACCGTCATCCGCACCTTGTCCAAATCAACGGGCTTGGAGATGTAGCCGGCGGCGCCTACCAGCTCCGCCTCCCACTCGAAGCCGTAGCCGGAGATGATGATGATGGGCAGGCCGCGCGCGCGAGGCATCTTCTTCAGCGCGTCCAGCAAACCCCAGCCGCTCATCACGGGCATCCGAAGGTCCAGCAGCACGGCGGAGGGCATGTCGCCCTCCAGCAGGTCGAGCGCCTCGCGACCATTGGCCGCTTGAACCGTTCGGTAGCCCATCTCCTCGAGGGCATCGCAGATGAGCGTGCGGTGACTCGCGTCGTCATCGACGACCAGGATGTGGGACATGGCAGGGCCTCAGGGGATCAGCGGCTCTTCAGACCGCGAAATTCTATGGGGGGGAAGATGGGAACTCCCATTCCATTCCGGAAGGGGCTCCGCCACTTTTCACCAGCCAACGACTCGCGCACGCCGCACTTGCTCCGCGCCCCGCCGGCCACGGCTTCCCCTCCTCATTCCCCATACAGCCGGAGTGCGTTCTGACCCAGGATGCCCGCCAGGACCTCGTCACGCAGCTTCATGCCGAGCAGCGCCTTGAGCTCGCGGTCCCACGCGTAGGGGATGTTGGGAAAGTCCGTCCCGTAGAGGATGCGCTCGGGCCGCACCTGCAGCGCCTCGCGGGGCGGGGGGACGGGGAAGTAGCCGGCCACCGCCATGGTGGTGTCCAGCCAGAGGTTGTCGTGTCGCTCGAGCAGGCGCGCGTAGGCGTCGAACTCGTCCGCCCCCAGGTGGGGGATGCACAGCTTCAGCGTGGGGAAGTCCTTCAGCACGCGCTCCACGCGCTCGGCGCCGCAGAGGGCATACGTGTCGCATTTGTAGTTCGGGCTCGAGGGCTCCCGGCCGGCATGCATGACGAGCGGTCGCCCCGCCCGGGCGCACGCGGCGTAGATGTCCTGGAGCTCGGGCGCGTCCGGGGCGAAGCACTGCACATGGCAGTGCAGCTTCACCCCCCGCAGCCCGAGGGCGAAGGCCTCCTCGAGAATCGACACGGCCCCCTCCTCGCCGGGCAGCACGGTGGCCAGCCCCAGCACGCGGGGCTCGGCGCGGGCCACCTCCGCCACGTACGCGTTGAGGGCGCGGGCCATGCCCGGCCGGTGGGCATAGTGGAGCGCCACCACCCGGCTCACCCCTCGCGACAGGAGGAAGGACACCACCTGGGGCGTGTGCAGCTTGTAGCGGATGGGCCAGCCGTACTCGTCGAACCAGCGCCACACCGCCTCGAAGACGCGGTCCGGGAAGACGTGCACGTGCGCGTCCACCACCGGGGGAAGCCCCTCGGGCAGGCGCGGACCCTCCGTGTCGGAGAGCGCGGGCATGGGCATGCGGATGCCCGAGTCACGCCACGTGGGCGAGTGGGCGAGGCACGGCTCGGGTGCGTCGGTGGGAGGCGGCACGGAAGGAAGGCCTACTCCTTCTTCGCGCCGCCGTCCCCTGCCTCGCCGTCCGTCCGCCTCAGGTAGGTGTTGTGCGAATAACCCTGGCGGGCCAGCCGCTGGGACTCGATGGCGTCCGCGACCTTGGCGCACACCTGGCCGAGCACGCGCAGGGACTCGGCGAGCAACCGCTCCGCGTGGTCCTGCGCGTCCGCGGCCTGGATGGTGGTGCGCTCTTTGCGGAACAGCCCGGGCAACTTCATCCCGGCCAATTTAAGGGACGCGCCGGCCACATGCCACCGCCCTCCCCGCGCCCGCCAACCTCCCCCCTGGCCGAGGCGCTCTCCCGCCTCCCCGAGGGGATGATCGCCCAGCCCACCCGCGAGGCTGCTTGACTGGATTGACAAGCCCGAAAATTTACACTTTTGGGCAGTCGTCGCTGGGACAGGGGCCCGCTACCCCTGGAAGCGTCGTGTAAGCGACTGGATTTCGAGGCGATTGACGAATTTTCAAGAGGGGGGGTGACACGAAGTTAATTCATCCCTACATTGCCAACCGTCGGATTTACAGCAGAGGAGCTGCGCATGGCTTACGACGGCGAGCTGGTGAAGATGCAGAACGGTCGCTGGGCGCGGTTCCAGCGGTGCCAGGTGTACCGCCCGGGCGTCGAGGACGCGGGCGAGACGATGATGCTGATCGCGGTGGAGCTGGAGGAGCGCTACCAGCTTCTGCTCGACGGCGCGGCGGATTCCCTGGCCCAGTACCGGTTCCAGGGCGTGCCCGTGCAGGTGCGGTTGGATCCCGACGCGCAGGCCATCACCCTGCAGCCGGAGACGTCCACGCTCGCACCCGCGGTGCACTGACTCCTCACTCCGCGTTGGCGGAGCTGACGGGGATTGACCGATTCACAACACATGGGGCCTCGCGATTCACATCGCGGGGCCCCGTGCTTTTACAGCCTCTGGCGTGGAGCGTCAGGCGCCGTCCAGCCAGCGGGTGTAGGCGCTGAAGCCGTAGTCGCGGCCGAGGAAGTCCCTCACCAGGTCGGCCGCGTCCTTGGAGCCGCCCGGCCCCAGCACGGCGTCCCGGTAGCGCCGCGCGGTGGCGGGGTCCATCAGCCCGTGCTGCTGGAAGGGCGTGAGCAAGTCCCGCGCGATGACGAGCGACCAGAGGTAGGCGTAGTAGGCGGAGGAGTAGTAGCCGTCGAGCTGGGTGAAGGAGAGGTGGACGTAGGCGTCGCTCGCGGTGCGGAAGGGCAGGTAGCGCTCCTGCAGCGCCTTCACCTGCGTGGTGGTGTCCAGGTTCGCCGGGTCGGCCGTGTGCAGCTGGAGGCTGACGGCGGCGTAGAAGAGCTGCTGGCGCAGCCACAGTCCCTTGCCGAAGGCATCCGCGCGCCGCATCCGGGCGATGGTGTCCGCGGGCAGCGGCTCGCCGGTGACGACGTGCCGGGCGAAGCGCTGGAGGGACTCGGGGCGCCAGGCCCACTCCTCCAGCACCTGGGCGGGGGCCTCCACGAAGTCGCGCTCGGTGCGGGAGCCGGACAGGCCGGCCCAGCGCGTGCGGCCGCCGAGGATGTGGTGCAGCAGGTGGCCGAACTCGTGGAAGAAGGCGCGCACCTCGCTGTGCTGGAGCAGGGCGGGGTGGGCGCCGGGCCGGGGGAAGTTGCACGTCAGCACGCCCTCCGGGAGCGTCTTCCCGGCGCGGCCGGTGGCCAGGTCCCACTGCGCCGAGTGCGTGTACTTGTCCGGGCGCGAGTGCATGTCCAGGTAGAAGCGACCCAGCCGCGTGCCGCCCTCGTAGACGTCCCAGACCTCCACGTCCGGGTGCCACACGGGCGCGTCCGGCACGCGGCGGTAGGTGAGCCCGAAGAGGCGCGCGGTGATGTCCAGCAGGCCCTGCTTCACCCGGGTGTATTCGAAGTACGAGCGCACCTCTCGCGAGTCGTAGTGGTACTGCTCGTCGCGCACGCGGTCCTCAAGGAAGGCCTGCTCCCAGGGCTCCACCCCGGTGGCGCCCGGCGTGTCCTTCCGCTTGCGCGCGAGCAGCGCGGCGTAGTCGTCGCGCGCGCGCGCTTCGGCGGCGGTGGACAGCCGCTCGATGAAGTCCGCGGCGGCCTGGGGCCCGCGCACCATCTTGTCCTCGGAGGCATAGGCGGCCCAGTTGGGGTAGCCCAAAAGCGTGGCCAGCGCGTGGCGCGTCTCGAGCAGGCGCGACAGCGTCTCGAGGTTTTCCGGGTGGCCGCGCAGCCGGTTGACGCGCCAGAGCGCCTCGCGGGCCGCGTCGCCGCGTGCGTACGCCATGAAGGGCAGGTAGTCCGGCGTCTCGGTGGTGATGCGCACGCGGCCATCCGCTCCGGGCGGGTGTGCGCGCACGAAGTCCTCGGGCAGCCCCTCCAGCGCCTGGGGCGCCACGTCCACGTGCCGTACGTCCTCCAGGATGTGGCGGCCGAACTCCTGGCCCAGCCAGGTGAGCTGCTCGTGCAGCTCCCGCAGCTTCTGGCGCGTGGCCGCGTCCCGGTCCACGCCGGCGCGCCGGAAGTCGCGCAGCACCCGCGCCACCCAGCGCCGCGTGGCCGCGTCCTGCCCGTCCAGCTCCAGCGCCGCCAGCGCCTCGTACAGGCGGTGGTCCAGCGAGAGGTCCGTGCGCGCCGCCTCCACCTCCTGCTCGCACGTGCGGCCCGCCTCCCGGAAGGTGGCGTCCGGGTGGGCGTTGGCGGCGATTCCGGAGCGCGCCACGGCGTCGTCCAGCAGGGCGATGGCGTCGTCGTAGGAGGTGAGGGCCTCCACCGTGTCCCGCGGCGGGCGCAGGGCCAACAGCGCCTCCACGTGGGCCCGGGCCCGCTGGATGTCCTCCGCGCAGGCCGCGAGGAAGCGCTCGGGGGTGGTGGCGAGATGGCGCCCCGCGTCGGGCTCCAGCCGCGCGGCTCCAATGGGCGGGGCGGGCTTGAGGGAGGAGGGGCGAGCGGCGCACCCCGCGAGCGCGAGGGTGACGATGATGACGAGCGTGAGACGCAAATGCCCTCCCTGAACAGGGGCTGGGGCAACGGGTGGGGGCGTGGGGTATTTCCGCTGCAAGGTCCTCCTGGAATGACGACGAGCGCGCCAATTCGTCGAAGAAATCCGCAGGCAGGGCCGCCGCTACCCGGGTCGGCTCTCTGGCTGTGAGAAGTTGCAGCGAGCAGGGAGGCAGGCGCTCAGCTGCTCACCTGGAAGAAGCGGATGGCGTTGTCGCGGGCGATGCGGTGGACGATGCGCTCGGAGAGGTTGGCCTTGGCCAGGAGGTTGGCCAGGCGCGCCAGGCCGAGGATGTCCCCCGCGCCGTCGCCCGCGTCGGAGTTGAGCACCAGCCGCTCGCTGCCCAGCCGCCGCACCACCGCCACCGCGCGCTCGGCCTTGAGCGCTTCCGGGTGCAGCGTCAGCCCCGCCCAGTGGCCCACCTCGAGGATGGTGCGCACCGTGCGCGCGTTGGCGTGGTCCACCAGCACGCGCGAGGCCAGCACGCCGGACTGGCGCAAGAGCGTGAGGATGCGCCGCGTGTGGCGCTCCTTGTCCACGGTGGGCGTGTGCACCACCACGCGCAGCTTGAGGCTCCGGGCCAGCGCGAGCTGCTCCAGGAAGGCCTCTTCCTCCTCCTCGCCGCCCACGTGCAGCCCCGTCTCGCCCAGGGCCACCACGCGGCCGCCCTGGAAGTAGTCGGGCAGGGCGGAGAGGACTTCCGACAGCCCGCGCCGGGGGATGCAGCGCGGGTGCACGCCGAGCGCGGCATAGGCGCGGATGCCCACGCGCTCCAGCCGGGGGAGCTGGCGCTCCACCAGGTCGTCGAAGTGGCGCAAGAGCGCCTTGGACGTGGGCTCCGGGAAGTGGTGCGCCACCACCAGCGCCCGCTCCACTCCGAAGAAACGCATCGACTCCAGGTCCTGGTCCGTCAGGCCCTCGGGGTGCAGGTGCGCGTCGAAGATGGGAACGGGCTCTGGCAAGGCTTCAGTCCTGCCCCAGGGCCACGCCCTCGTTGCGCGGGTCGCTCGCGGAGTAGCGCAGGCCCGTCTTCGGGTCCACGAACACCGCCTCCGCGTCGCCCCACTGGTCCACCCGGCGCACCTTGTGGCCCTTGGCCTCCAGCACCGACAGCGTCGCCGGCTCCAGGCCCCACTTGTCCACCCACAGCTCGTCCGGCATGTACTGGTGGTGCACGCGGCCCTCGTTCACCGCGCGCGCCACGTCCATGCCGCTGTCCACCAGGTTGCTGATGACCTGGATGACGGTGGTGGGGATGGTGGAGCCGCCCGGGCTGCCCACCGCCAGCATCACCTTCTTCGGGTCCTCCTTGGAGAACACCAGCGTGGGGGACATGGAGGACTGCGGCACCTTGCCGGGTTGAATCGCGTTGGGCTCGCCGGTGATGAGGCCGTACGCGTTGGGCACGCCGGGCTGCGCCGAGAAGTCGTCCATCTCGTCGTTGAGCAGCACGCCCGTGCCCTTGGCCACCACGCACGAGCCGAAGCCGTAGTTGACGGTGGTCGTCATGGCCACCGCGTTGCCGTCCTTGTCGATGACGGAGATGTGCGTGGTGTTCTTGCGCTCCGGCTCCGGCGTCAGCACCGCGGGCTTGTCCGTCAGCGTGGAGCCCTGTGCGCCCGGCACCGGCGGCAGCAGCGACGCGCTCGCCGTGGCCTTCTTCGCGTCGATGGAGCCCGCGATGTCCGCGATGTGGCCGGGGGACACCAGCCGCGCCGTGGGCACGTCCGAGAAGTCCGGGTCACCCAGGTACTTCGCCCGGTCCACGTAGGCCCGCCGCACCGCCTCCACGTAGAGGTGCAGCGCCTCCGGGTCCCTGAAGGCCATGCCCTGCGGGCGCAGCTTCTCCAGGGCGCCCAGGACTTGAAGCACCGCCACGCCGCCCGCGCTCGGCGGAGGCATGGTGAGGATGCGGAAGCCGCGGTAGCTGCCCTCCAGCGGCTGGCGGGGGCGCGTCTTGTACGCGGCCAGGTCCTCCACCGTCAGCACGCCGCCGCCGGCCTGCACCGTGTCCGCAATCGCCTTGGCGACGGTGCCCGAATAGAACGCCTTCGCGCCGCCCCTGGCGATTCCGCTCAGCGTGCGCGCCAGGTCCGGCTGCTTGATGACGTGCCCCAGCGGGGGCATGTCCGGCACGCCCTCCGCGTTCTTCACCAGGAACACGCGCGAGGCCTCCGCGTCCTTGCGCAGGCACTCCAGCCTTCCGGCCCCCATGGAGTGGTAGCGCGGCGTCACCCAGATGCCCTTCTTCGCGGCGGCAATGGCCGGCGCCAGCACGACGGACGGGGGCAGCTTCCCGTGCTCCTTCAGGATTTGGAGGTAGCCCGCCACCGCGCCCGGCACCGCCACCGCCAGCGGGCCGTCCGTGGACAGGCCCGGCACCACCTTGCCGTCCTTCACGTACATGTCGCGCGTGGCCGCTTTCGGCGCCACCTCGCGGAAGTCGAGCACCTTCGTCTCGCCGCTCTTGCCGTCGTGCACCAGCGCGAAGCCGCCGCCGCCGATGCCCGAGTGGTACGGCCCCACCACCGCCGCGACGAAGGCCGCCGCCACCGCCGCGTCCGTCGCGTTGCCGCCCTTCTCCAGCATCTCCAGCGCCGCGGCGCTCGCCTGCGGGTAGGCCGTGGCCACCGCGCCGCCCCGGTACGGGCGCGCCGCGTGCGCCACGCACGTCAGCAGCACCACCGCCAGCGCCAGGCTCCGTGCCGCCGACACCGCCACGCGTGCGCCGGGGCGCGCCGCTTCACTCCTGAAGCTCGTGTCCTTCACCGGTTCAGCCTCCTCACACGGCGCGTGAACGTCCCAGCCTGGCCTTCAGTCTGGGTATGATGTTACCCAGGGGACAGAAACCCACCCTTCAGGGTCGGGACTCCGGAGCGCCTGACGGACTACAGGACTCCCGGTATGCACGAACCGACTTCCCAGAACCAGGGTTTCAGCGAGGTAGAATTTTTCCTCTTGGATTGTGTCCTGATTGGGTGCATCCTTTGGAAATCCTGAACCGTCATCGGGGGAATCGCGTATGAGCACGCCAGTCGCGCCCGAGAAAAAGACACTGCCCGGGTCCGTACCGCCCTCGGGTGGGGTGACGGTCTTCCTGAAGCCCAGCTTCGGGATTTCCGTGCAGAGCAACTCGCTGAGTGTGGCGGTCAGCGCCCGGCCTCCGCCGGTTGACACCGGGGAGGCTTCTCCTGCAGGTGCGGTTGACGACTCGATTCCCTGTCCCTAATTCTCCGCCGCATGACAGCTCTGGCGGCGGTGGTGCTGTGCGCGGGTAAGGGCACGCGGATGAAGTCGGAGAAGGCCAAGGTCCTTCACCCCATCCTCGGCAGACCCATTTGTGCGTATCCCCTGAATCGGGCCCTCGAACTGGGCGCTTCGTCCGTGGTGCCGGTGGTGGGGCACCAGGCGGAGGCGGTGGAGAAGACGATTCGGGCCTTCTTCCCGGACGCTCCGCTGCACTTCGCCCTGCAGCGTGAGCAGCGTGGCACCGCGGACGCGGTGCGCTCGGCGGAGGAGGCCCTGAAGGGGTACTCCGGCCGCATCCTCATCCTCTATGGCGACGTGCCGCTGCTGCGCCGCGAGACGCTGCAGGCGCTGCTCGCCGCGCACGACAAGGCGGGCGGGGCCCTGGCGCTCGTGTCCACCGTGCTGGAGGACCCCACCGGCTACGGCCGCGTCATCCGCGAGGGTGGCAAGGTGGCCCGCATCGTCGAGCACAAGGACGCCACCCCGGAGCAGCGCGCGGTGCGCGAGTGCAACGCGGGCATCTACTCCGTCGACGCGGACTTCCTCTGGAAGGCGCTGGCGCAAATCAAGCCGGCGAACGCGCAGGGCGAGTACTACCTCACGGACCTGGTGGAGATGGCCGCGAAGCAGGGCCCGGTGGGCTCGGTGGAGGCGGACGCCACGGAGACGGCCGGGGTGAATGACAAGGTGGAGCTGGCGGCGCGCGCTCGCGTGCTCCAGCAGCGCATCAACGAGGCGCACATGCGCGCGGGCGTGTCCATCCAGGACCCGGCCACGGCCTACATCGAGGAAGGCGTCATCATCGGCGCGGACACCGAGGTGGGCCCCTGCGTGACGCTCTCCTCGGGGACCATCATCGGCAAGGGCGTCACTATTGGGCAGGGCAGCGTCATCACCGCCTCCACCGTGGCGGACGGCACCGTCATCAAGCCCTACTCCGTGCTGGAGGAGGCGAAGGTCGGCGAGCGGAACGTCATTGGCCCGTTCGCCCGCCTGCGCCCCGGAACGGAGTTGGCCGAGGATGTGCATCTGGGCAACTTCGTGGAAACGAAGAAGGCGCAGATCGGCAAGGGTTCCAAGGCCAACCACCTGACGTACCTGGGCGACGCGAAGATTGGCGCCGGGTGCAACGTCGGGGCGGGCACCATCACCTGTAACTATGACGGGGTGAACAAGCACGTCACTGAACTGGGTGACGGGGTGTTCATCGGCTCCGACACGCAGCTGGTGGCGCCAGTGAAGGTCGGTGACGGCGCGTATGTCGGCGCGGGCACCACGGTGACGAAAAATGTGCCGCCTGGAAGCCTCGCTGTGTCTCGGACGCCACAGGTCACCAAGGAGGGCTGGGTGGCCGCGAAGAAGGCGCGCAAGGCGTCAAAGGTTCAAGCCGGCTGATCGGCGCGGCTCTTGCTTGGTGGGCAGCCAGAGAACTGCCCACACGGGTTGTAGGGGAATGCCCCGGATTGCTCTGGCGGGCGTGGGCGTGAGAGAGAGGTCGATATGTGCGGGATTGTTGGTTACGTCGGTGACAAGGAATCTGCTCCCATCCTCGTGTCCGGGCTGAAGAAGCTCGAGTACCGGGGGTATGACTCGGCGGGCGTGGCGGTGGTGAGTCGCAACCAGCTCAACGTGGTGCGCGCCACGGGCAAGCTGCGCAACCTCGAGAGCCGGGTGGTGGCGGACCAGCCGCAGGGCACCATCGGCATCGGCCACACGCGGTGGGCCACGCACGGGCGTCCGTCCGACGAGAATGCCCACCCGCACACGTACAAGAACGTGGCGGTGGTGCACAACGGCATCATCGAGAACCACCTGTCGCTGAAGGAGGCGCTGCGCGGCCGCGGGCACGCCTTCTCCTCCGAGACGGACACCGAGGTCTTCGCCCACCTCATCTCCGAGGAGCTGGAGCGCGGCCTGGAGCTGCCGGACGCGGTGCGCGCGGCCATCGAGCACGTGAAGGGCACCTACGCGCTGGCGGTGGTGTCGGCGAAGGACCCGAACCGCATCGTCTGCACCAAGAACGCGTCGCCCATGGTGCTGGGCCTCGGCGAGGGGCAGAACTTCATCGCCAGCGACGTGCCGGCGGTGCTCGAGCACACGCGCGACATCGTCTACATGGAGGAGGGAGACCTCGCCGTCGTCAGCGCCGCGAAGGTCGACATCTTCAACCGCCAGGGCCAGTTGGTGAACCGGCCCACGCGCCGCATCGACTGGACGCCGATGATGGCGGAGAAGGGCGGCCACAAGCACTTCATGCACAAGGAAATCTGGGAGCAGCCTCGCGCCGTCGGCGACACGCTGCGCGGCCGGATGCTCCTGAGCGAGGGCGACGTCCACTTCGAGGGTTGGAACCTCTCCGCGGAGAAGGTCCGCTCGCTGACCAAGATCACCATCCTGGCCTGCGGCACGTCGTGGCACTCCGGCATCGCCGGCAAGCACATGATTGAGTCGCTGGCGCGCCTGCCCGTCGAGGTGGAGCTGGCCAGCGAGTTCCGCTACCGCGACCCCATCGTGGACAGCTCGCACCTGGCCATCGCCATCAGCCAGTCCGGTGAGACGGCGGACACGCTGGCGGCCTTCAAGGAGGCCAAGTCCCGCGGCGCCACGGCGATGTCCATCTGCAACGTCATTGGCAGCGCGATGACGCGCGAGGCCGAGTTCTCCGTGCTCACCAACGCGGGCCCGGAGATTGGCGTGGCGTCCACCAAGGCGTTCACCACGCAGCTCGTCGCCCTGTACCTGCTGGCGGTGAAGCTGGGCCGGATGCGTGGCACCCTCACGGTGCAGGCGGCGCAGGAGCACCTGACGCACCTGACGCAGATTCCGAAGATGATTGAGGACGTCCTCAAGTGCGAGGCGCAGGTGAAGCGCGTCGCGCGTGAGTTCATGAACGCGCAGGACTTCCTCTTCCTCGGCCGCGGCCCCATGCACCCGGTGGCGCTGGAGGGCGCGCTCAAGCTGAAGGAAATCTCGTACATCCACGCGGAGGGCTACGCGGGCGGTGAGATGAAGCACGGCCCCATCGCCCTCATCGACGAGAAGATGCCGGTGGTGGTGATTGCGCCGAAGCAGCCGCACGTCGCCTACGAGAAGATCATCGGCAACATCGAGGAGGTCCGCGCGCGCGGCGGCAAGGTCATCGCCGTCATCGACGAGGACGACGCGCATGTCGGCGGCCTGGCCGACCACGTCATCCGGATTCCTCCCGCCTGCGCGCTGCTGGCGCCGGTGGTGGCCACCATTCCCCTGCAGTTGCTCGCCTACCACGTGGCGGAGATGCGCGGGAATGACGTGGACCAGCCCCGCAACCTCGCCAAGAGCGTGACGGTGGAGTAGCCGCCGTCACCTTCTTCGTGAAGTGACTTTCCGGAGCCCGGGTTCCCCGCGAGGGGGCCCGGGCTTCGTCGTCTCAGCCGATGAGGCCGAGCGCTTCCGCCAGCCAGCGCCGCACGTCCACGGGGAACCTGCGCGGGCATGGGCAACAGGCTCACTGGGATGTCTGTTTTGACCCTCTTTGCTTTCCTGGCTGGTCTGGCATGACTAAAGAATTACACGCATCCGCCGTGGCACCTGGAACACCAGGGGCGGGTAAATGACTTATGTGGATGCCAACGCTTGCGATTGCAATCGTCAAGAAACTAGAACTCTCTTGATTGGTTGTTCATTGCCTGGTTGGAGAACCGCATGTCTGCGTTCGACGAGCGCCGCCAGCAGTTGGCACAGATGGCGTCCACGGCCGTACAGGTCGCCAGGAGTCTTGGAGAGGGCGATGCAGGCGAGGCCATCTCGGGAGTGCTGTCGCTGCTCGGTGGTGGCAGCCCGGTGTCCGCGGTGCGCTACACGTTCAGTTCCTCGGATTCGCCGCTTGCCCCCTGGCATGTGCGGCGTGTCCAGGCACGCGAGGGCCTGTCCGAGCTCTACGAGGCCCTGGTCGACCTGGTGTTCGATGGGCCCCTGACGGACGTCGACGCGATGCTCGGCGCGACATGCACGCTGGGCATCCAGCGCGGCACGCTGTCACGCCAGCTCCAGGGCATCGTGCGTCACGTGGAGGACCTGGGCTCCCTGGCCGACAAGGCGATGGTTCGCGTCCAGGTCGTCCCGGCCCTCTGGGAACTGTCCCAGCGCGTCGACTCGTACATCTTCCAGGAGATGTCCGTGCCCGAAGTGCTCCTGGACGTCATCGAGGAGGCGCTTATTCCTTTCAAACGCAAGGTGCGCCTGTCACTTCAGCGTGAGTACCCCAAGCGCGAGTACTGCGTGCAGTACGCCGAGTCTGACCTCGACTTCATCCTGCGGCTGATGAAGGAGGAGGGCATTGCCTTCTACTTCGAGCACACCGGTGACGCAGAGGGGCTCGTCCTGGTGGACACCAATAGTCCCTTCCAGCCCCTCCAGACGCTCGACGGCGGCCCCGTGTGGATTGCCAACCAGGCCGGTGGGCTCGCGCACGTGGAGACACTCCAGGGGTTCGACTGGTCCAGCACCCTGCGCCCGACTGGCGTGGTGGTTCGGGACTTCGACTGGACACGGCCGAGGCTGAACCTGACGAAGGACGCGAAGGAGGAGCAGGAGAGCGGAAGGGAGTCCTATCTATACCCTGCGGAGCTCACCCTGTCGGAGTACGACACGGGGAACCACCGGTACACGAAGGAGGACGTGGCCGCGCGCGCTCGCCTGCTGCGCGAGGGCCAGCAGTTGGGCCGGAAGAAGGGGCGGGGGCGGGGCAACGTGACGGGCTTCTGTCCGGGGTACACCTTCGAGCTGCAGGGGCATGCGCGCGCCGAACTGGACCAAGCCTACCTCATCACTCGCATCGAACACCTGGGGGAGGCCCCCGAGGAGCGGCCGCTGTTCTCCCGGGAGGACTCCGGCGATGGGACGAAGCGGGAGCGGTACGAGAACCGCTTCGAGTGCGTTCCGCTGTCGGTACCCTTCCGGCCGGAGTACCCCCTGGCGCGCAGCCGCATCCCCGGCCTGCAGACGGCCACGGTGGTGGGCCCCTCGGGGGAGGAGATCCACACCGACACGCACGGCCGCATCAAGGTGCGGTTCCACTGGGACCGGGTGGGCCCGGAGGACGACAAGGCGTCGTGCTGGGTACGCGTGGCGCAGACCTGGGCGGGGGCCGGCTTCGGCTCGCTCTTCATCCCCCGCGTGGGCATGGAAGTCGTGGTCGACTTCCTGGAGGGCAACCCCGACCGGCCCCTGGTCACCGGCTGTGTCTATAACGGTAGCAACCCTCCACCGACGAAGCTGCCCGAGGAGCGCACCCGCAGCACCCTGCGCACCCAGAGCTCGCCGGGAGGGGACGGCTACAACGAGCTGCGCTTTGAGGACGCCAAGGGCGAGGAACAGGTGTTCCTCCACGCGCAGAAGGACCTGGTGGAGGTGGTGGAGCACGACCACACCACACAGGTGAACAACGACCAGGCCAACACGGTGGAGAAGAACCAGACCAACACCGTGAAGGTCAACCAGACCGAGAGCGTGGGCGGCGAGCAGTCCATGACCGTCTCCGGCAACCGCACCAAGACGGTGAAGAAGGATGAAACCGTCACCGTGGAGGAGAACCGCACCGAGACGGTGAAGGCCAACGAGACCGTCACCGTCAACGGCAGCCGCACGCTCACCGTGGACGGCAAGGAGACGTATTCGGTGGGCGGCACGCGCGCCAAGACAGTCACCGGCAAGGAGACCGTCACGCTGGAGGCCGGCCGGCAGACCACCGTCACCGCCAACGACGAGCTCACCGTGAGCGCCGAGCGCCTGGTCACCGCCGACGTGAAGCACCAGCTCACCCAGGGGCCCACCACCTTCACCTTCGAGGGCGGCCACGTGGAGCTCGATGCGGGCAGCTACATCAAGCTGGTGCACGGCTCGGGAGAGGTGCACATCGAGGAGAGCGGGAAGATTTCGGTGAGCTCCGGCACCGAGATTTCACTGAGCTGCGGCGGCTGCTCCATCACGCTCACGCCCACGAAGATTGAAATCTCCGGCGCGGTGGAGGTCTCGCTCGCGGGTGGAGCTGGCTCGGTGAAGCTGGACCCCGCGGGTGTCGCGGTATCCGGGCCGAAGGTCAGCTCGGCTGGAGCGGCGCTGAACGAAATCACCGGCGCGCTGGTGAAGATCAACTGACTTCCGCGCACATGGCCGACCAAGACATCCGAGCGCCCATCCTGAAGCGCCTCGAACGGCTGCGGGCCCAGTGGCGCGAGTTCGCGGAGGACCCCGAGGCCCGGCTGCTGCACTGGGTCCTCGCCCATGGCGAGTGGCAGATGCTGGAGACGTTCTTCCAGGTGGAGGACCATGAGAGCGGCACCACGCCCGACCTGTTCCTGCGCCTCACCCCCGGCTTCGAGGAGCCGTCGCGGTATGGGCTGGCCCTGGCGGAATCCCTCTCCGTGCAGTACGCGGCGGTGCGAGACGAGCTGGCGGCCGCGGGCGCGGACGCCTCCTGGCGCGCCCCCCGGCCCGCGCGAGACGCGGACGCCGTGGACGTGTTCCACGAGACGGCCGCCTCCTTCCATGCCCACCACCAGCCCCTGTTCAGGCACCTGGTGCTGGTGCTCCTGCCGGAGGGCGACGTCCCCGCCCAGGCGTGGGGGCTGTGGGTGGAGCGGGCGGTGGAGCGTGCCCGCGAGCCCCACGTGCGGCTCGTCTGCATCGACTCGCGGGAGGACCCGAGGTTGGCGGAGCTCGCCTCGCGGCAGGCGCGCAGGGTGCGCACCCGGGTGGCGGACCTGGGCATGGGCGCGGCGCTCGAGGAGGTCTCCGCCGCCGCCGGGCGCCTGGACACCCCGCATGGCCGCTACCGCCACCTGTTCGTACAGCTGGGGCGCGCCATCGAAGCCCGGGATTTGGGGCGCGCGGAGCAGCTCGCGGCCCAGGCCGCGGCCGTGGCGCACCAGCAGCAGTGGGGACACCTGCTGGTGGCCTCCTGGTTCGCGCTCGGCGCCGGCTACCTGGCGGTGGGCAGGCCCGTGGAGGCCATCCGCACCTACCGCCAAGCGGAGGCGGCGGCCCTGGAGGCCCAGTCGAGGGGAGAGCCCACCGCGCTCGCCCTGCGGCTGAAGGTGCGCCTGGCACTGGGGGCTGGGCTCGTCGCGGCTGCGTCATACGGGCGCGGCGCGGCGGTGTACGAGGAGACGGTCCCCCTGGCCGAGCAGCTCCAGGACACGCGGATGCTGCTGGAGTGCTGGCGCATGGCGGCCTACTGCCATGAGCTGTCGCGGGTCCACGACGCCTCATGGCGCTGCGGCGTGGAGGGCCTCAAGGTGGGGCAGCGGATGGATGAGGAGACACGCCGCTCGTCCACGCTGGGCTACCTGGGCGAGGGCATGCTGCGGCTCACCCGGACGTGGCAGTACCGCGAGCACGCGCAGCCGCTCCTGCAACAACTGGAGAAGCTCCTGGGGCCGCGCTGGCGGCCCTCCGACTCCCGGGGGATGCCGTCATGATGCCCGCCGCCAAGCACCTGGACCCGCTGCTGGGAATCGACATCCACATCATCCAGCCCCCCGGCCCGGTGCCGCCCATCCCGATTCCCCACCCACACATCGGCATGGTGTTCGACCCGATGGACTACGTGCCCATCCTGGGCGCGACGGTGCTGATTGGAGGACTTCCCCGGGCGCAGGCGGGCTCCTCGGGCATGGCGCTCCCGCCCCATATCCCCATGGGCGGAGTCTTCATCAAGCCTCCGGCCAACGAGTCCGAAATCTTCATGGGCAGTGCCACCGTGTCCGTGGACGGGGATGCCTTCAGCCACCTGGCCCTGCCCGCCCTGAGCTGCCAGGACCTGGGAATGCCGCCCATTCCGCGGCTCAAGAAGAAGAAGGTCGTCAAGAGCCTGGTGCTTCCGACGACGATGGTGCTGTCCATTCCCCTGCCCGTGCTGGTGGGCGGGCCGCCCACCATCTCGCTCGTCGCACTCGGCATGCGCGCGGGCATGGCGATGTTGAAGGCGCTGGTGTCGAAGGTGAAGAAGCTGCGCGCGGCACGCAAGGCGCAGAACGGTGTGCACTGCAACGCCGGCCACCCGGTGGACGTGATTACGGGCGCCAACTTCGACGAGTTCGTGGACGTCCGCTCCCCGCCCCCGGGCCTCTTCTGCTGGCGGCGCCGCTACACCACGGCCCGGGCGGACCGGCAGGGCGTGCTGGGCTGGGGGTTCCGGCACGAGTATCAGCACACGCTGCACCTGTTCCACCAGGCGTGGCGATATGAGGATGCCCGGGGCCGCGTCATCGACTTCGCGCCGCTGAAGCAGGGCGAGCGCGAGACGCGGCGGCACGGGGTGGTGCTGCGCCGCCTGGACAATGGAGACCTGGAGCTCTCCGAGGGCCGCGCGGCGCGATGGGTCATGCGGGTCGCCAAGGGGGAGGACGTCGCGCGGCCCCGCTTCGTGCGCTCCGGGCGGGCCGAGCTGGAGCTGCGCCACGAGGGCGAGCGGCTGTGCGAGGTGACGGAGCACACGCCCGAGGGAACCTGCCGCTACCGCTTCGTCCACGACGCCGCGGGCCGGATGACCGAGGTGCTCCGGATGGAGGCGCGCGGCACGCGGCGGGTGGCCCGGTACGAGTATGACCGTCATGGGCATCTCGTGTTGTCCGAGGATGCGGAGGGTGGCCGCCACGCGTACCAGTATGACGACGCGCATCGCTGGACGCGGATGCGCACTCCCTCCGGGTACGGCTTCTGGTGGCGTTATGACGCGCGGGGCCGCTGCGAGGAGACCTCGGGCGAGGATGGACTGTGGTGGGCGCGCTTCGAGTACGACTCCGAGAAGCGGGAGACCTGTGTCACGGAGCGGCAGGGGGGCATCAGCACCTTCCAGTACGACGAGAACCTCACCCTGCGAAAGCAGGTGGACCCGTACGGTGGCGTCCTGACGCGAGAGGTGGATTCGGACGGGCGCGTGCTGCGGGAGATGGACTCCGGCGGGCGCGTGACGCAGATGGTGTACGACGCGCACGGCGCCCTGGTGGGGAGAATCGACCCCTACCAGCGGATGCTGCCCCCGCCAGAGGAGCTGCCGCGCGTCCCTCCGCCGGTGATGTTCCCGATTCCCACGACGCCGCTGGGACGCTTGTTTGGAGCCATGGCGGAAGTCCTGCCACAGGCGGCGCGGGGCGCCTCGCGGACGCTGCTGTCCCAGGTACCGCGGGAGCTCCGGGAGCAGGTGGCGCTGCTCGTGCGGTTCCGCCCCGATGGGGCGGCCCAGGAGCAGCGGCTGGTGTGCACCCATGATGGCCTTGGGCGGTTGCTCAGAGAAGTCGACGCGGCGGGCCGCCACCGCGAGTGGCGCCATGATTCCTCGGGCAACACGGTGTGGCATCGGGACGCGGACGGCCGTGAGCGGGAATCCCGCGTCGGTCGCTGGAATTTGAAGGTGACGGACAGCGATGCGCTCGGGAACACCCTCCAGTACGAGTACTCATCCACGGAGCGGGTGACACGCATCGTCGACGCGGGCGGGACTGCAAGCGCCTACGACTACGATGAGAAGGACCGGCTCGTCCGGGTGCGACGGCATGGGGCGCCGCGTGACGAGTACACCTGGGACGCGGGGGACCGCCTGCTGGAAAAGCGGGACGCGCTTGGCCGAGTGCTGCTGCGCCTCGAGCACGGAGACAATGGCCGCACGGCGGTGCGCCACCTGGGCTCCGGCGGCACCCACCGCCTCGAATACGACTCGCGAGGCCGCCCGGTGCGCGCCTCCACGGACAGCCATGAGGTCGTCCTGCGGCGGGATGCATTCGGGCGGATGAGGTACGACCTGCGGGACGGTCGGGGCGTCGAGCATGTGCAGACGCCGGCCTTGCGGCGAACGACGGTGCTGGAGTCCTTCACCACAATACTCCACGCCTCCGAGCAACCCGGGGAACAGCGCCTGCGAGACCCGACGGGGCGGGAGCACTGGCTCTGGAGGGAGCCAACGGGACTGGTCCTGCGGCAGCACGCGAATGGAACCCAGGAGCTGTCCCAATATGACGACCAGGGCCGGCTCCGCGCGAGCCTCGCCTGGAAACACGCGCAGGACGGGGCGCTCCAGTCGCGCTGGGCCCGCTACGATTATTCCCCGGAGGGAGACCTCCTCGAGGCGTGGGACGGCCAGCGGGGCACGACGCGCTTCACCACGGATGCAGCGCACCGGCTGACGAGCCAAGAAGGGCCTCTGGGGGCCTTCCTGTACCGGCGCGATGCCGCGGGCAACCTGCTCGAGCAGCCGGGACTTCGCGGGGTGACGCTCGCCGCGGGCAATCGGCTGGCTTCCGCGAACGACGAGCGCTTCGTCTACGACCACCGCCACCACATCGCCGAGCGTCACGGCTGGGACGGCACATGCACGCGCTACACGTACAACAGCGCGGACATGCTGGTGCGCATCGAGGACGGGCGAGGGGAGCCCTGGACGGCCGAGTATGACGCCATTGGTCGGCGCATCCGTTGCGGACGGGGGGCACGGCAGACGTGGTTCTACTGGGACGGAGAGCGGCTTGCGGCCGAGCTGTCCCCGGAGCGGCGGCTGCGCGTGTACGTGTACGCCTCCCACGACGCGTTGGTGCCGCTGTTGTTCGTGGATTACGACGGCGAAGATGCGGCTCCCCAGAGCGGTCGGGTCCACACCCTCTTCACGAACCAGGTCGGCGTCCCCTCGTGCATCGAAGATGCGGCCGGACGCGTCGTGTGGTGGGCGAACCACATCCATCCCTACGGCCACGTCGAGGTGGACCCGTCGTCGGAGCTCGCCTTCCACCTGCGCTTCCCTGGCCACTATCACGACGCCGACACGGGGCTCTTCTACAACCGTTTCCGCTACTACGACCCGACCCTGGGTCGCTACCTGCAGAGCGATCCGTTGGGGCTCGCGGGCGGAGCCAACCTGTACGCCTACGCTCCCAATCCGCTGGTTCAGGTCGATGTGCTCGGCCTCGACCACGCCGTCAGGCCCAACGCGAACTCGAGCCACACGCCGGACGCCGAGAAGGTCCCGACCAGCGAGACCGTCCTCGGCAAGGACGAAGCATTCCTGTCAGATGGCACCCCGATGCCCGAGGGGACCCGCCGCATCGAGTACGACAACGGCGCGGCTGTCTACTACATGGATCCGCAGGGAAGACCCATCCGGGTCGAGGGCGAGCTCAATCCACCGAAGAACTATGAGCAGAAAAGCGTCTCCCACATCACACTCGAGGGATACCAGCCGGGAGTCGACCACCGGGGACATCTGATTCCGCAGCGCGGCGCGGCGGATGCCAGAAACGTCAACATCGCGGAGAACCTCATCCCCGAGCATGGCAGGAAATCCAACCAGAGTGCGAAGAGGAAGTGGGAGAACAAATCCATCTCACACGCCAAGCAGAACCCGGGCTGCAAGAGCGTCCATGAGCCCAGGTTCCACGGCGACGACATGCGCCCCCACGAAGTCAAGCATGACCTGCTGGACGCGAATGGAGAGCAGGTTCCCGGGTTCGAGACAACCATCCCTAATCCCCCGGATTGAAGAAGGGTATGAAAGGAAGCTCCAGCATGACCCCCCGAGAGAAACTGCACCCGCACATCGAAGCCTTGGCGAACGTGATGCGGGGCTACCTCCGAGATGCTCCGCCCGTGCATGTCACCGCGACCTCTCGCGCCATGCTCGACGACGATGCGGACCCCGAAGGCAGTGCGCTCAACGGTGGAAGCCTCAAGGGGGGGAAGCCGCCGCCCATCCGTCATGATGGCTCCGCGCTCGTCGCCGCGTACCGGCGCTTCTTCAAGGAAGCCATCGCGGCGGGGGTGCCGCTGCATCTCATCGAGTTCAAGTTCCATCGAGGCGAAGCGGGATGGACCTACGACGTGGCCCTCGAGACCTCCGACGCACGCGAGGTGCTCGAGCGGGCCCGGGAGCCGCTGGACCAGGCCGTTGCCAGGGCGATGATTGCAGCCGCGGGCGGCGGCTGGTCGGAGCTGACCTTCGAGCAGCGCCTGCCCTCTCTCGCGAGGTTCCTCGTCACCAAGGACGAGGACTTTCGCGAGGTGGCCATCAGTCCGGAGCTCGAGGGACTGCTGAAGCGGGCCTTCGAGCTGTATACCCAGCACGGGCGTGAGCTTCGCTGGCCGCTCTGGCGCGTGGCTGGAGATCCTCGCCAGTACGACGTCGAAACACAGATGCACTACGGGTGAGCCATGCTGCAGGAGGAACAGCTTCCGATTGACCGGGAACTGGGGGGCGCGGTGTTGGCCCTGCTTCCCTCCCAGTGGGATGCGGCGAGCCTTCGGGCGGAGCGCCAGCCCGGGACGGACAGTAGCGAGAGCTATGTGTTGAGCATCGAGCCGCTCGCTGTCGGGTCCGGCACCGTGGTGCCTGACGAGGAGGTCCAGCTCGCCGTGAGGAAGCTCTTCCTCTTGCACCGGCGCTACACCACAGGCCTTCGGAGCGCCTGCTACGTCTTCCGGCGCAAGCCGGATGGGCGCTGGGCCTTCACCGCCGACTTTCAGTATGACGAGGAATGAGGAGGCGGAGCGGCTGACGAACGCCTGGGGGCGGTATCGGGAATGGCTGCGAGCACATCATCCCTCGTTCTTCCTGCAACTGCGTCCTCCAGCCTCCGACTCGAGTCTCCACGCGTTGGCAGAGGCCATGGGGCGCCCACTGCCCGAGGAGGTCGTCGCGCAATGGCTGTTGAATGACGGCCAGCAGGGCGAGCATCCAGGGCTTCTCGCCGGCTTCCAGTTCCTCCCCGTCGAAACGGCGCTCTCCGAGTGGCGGGTCTGGGCCGAGCTGCGAGCCACCCATCAACCCAGACAGCTCAAGGCGCTCGGAGCCCTGGCCAGCTCCTTGCCTGGAGGCGCCATTCGGCGCGCCTACACTTGCGAGGGGTGGCTGCCCCTGTGGAAGGAGCCACTGGAAGGTAACTACCTTGGTGTGGACCTCTCCCCGGGCGAGCGCGGTACCTCCGGTCAGGTCATCAACTTCGGCCGCGACGAGGACGACAAGGCCGTCCTCGCTCCTTCCCTCACCGAGGTCGTGGAATGGCTTGCCGCCGAAGCCGAGGCGGGACGAATCGTCCTGCGCGAGTACAAGGACCGCCGTGGCGAGAGCGCCCCGTACCTGATGCATGCCGGGGGCCGCGTCCTCACGGTTCTTCTGAAGGAGGCACGCCAGCGCCTTGCGCCCAGCAGGTGAAACCCTCATGAGACGGGTCTCGTTGCTCCAGTGCTGCTCCCCATCGAGGCTTCACCGCGAACCGTTTCTGGTGCAAAGGAAGAGTGCTGCCCATCCCGGAGCAGCCGGCCCGAAGTCCGGGGCTTCGTCATTTCAGCCGATGAGGCCGAGCGCTTCCGCCAGCCAGCGCCGCACGTCCGTGCGCGTGGGGCCGTGGCCCGTGTCCAGGGACCAGGTGAGGAGCGCGCCGGCGAGCTCGCCCGCGGTGCGGTAGCGGCTGGCCATGTCCGGCGCCAGGGCCTTGCGGAGGATGGCGGCGAGCGTCCGGTCCATGGTGAAGGGCAGGTGGAGGCGTGCCGCGCGGATGGCCGCCATCACCACGTGCACGTCCGTGGACTCACGCTGGAAGGGGTGCGTGCCCACGAGCAACTCATGGAGGACGATGCCCATGGCGAAGACGTCCGAGGCGGGGGTGAGCGGCTCGCCGCGCGTCTGCTCCGGGGAGAGGTAGTGCAGCTTGCCCGCGGCCACGCCGTCCGCCGGGCCGATGTCCGCGCCGTGCGCCTTGGCCACGCCGAAGTCGCCGAGCTTCACGTCGCCGTCGCCGGAGAAGAAGATGTTGGCGGGGTTGACGTCGCCGTGCACCAGCCCCAACGGCCGGCCGCTGCGCGTGCGCGCCTGGTGGAAGTAGGCCAGCCCGCGCAGCACCTCGATTCCCACGTGGACGGCCATGTCGGGAGGGAAGGGCAGGCGCTGCTGATGCAGCGCGCGCATCAACCCGCCCAGGTCTCCTCCCACCAGCAACTCCATGGCGATGAAGGGGCGCCCGAAGGCCTCGCCCACCTCCAGCCGCTGCACGAGGTTGGGGTGCTCCAGCAGGCCCATCAGGTCCGCCTCGTCGGCGAAGACCTCCGCGGGCACGTCCCTGCGCATCAGCTTGAGCGCCACGCTGAAGGGCTGGCCGCGCACGTCCACCGCGTCCGCGAGGAATACCTCGGCCATGCCTCCGGTGCCGAGGCGCGTGCGCAGCAGGTAGTGGCCGAAGCGGCGAGAGGGAACCTCGACGGGGCGGGGGACCGCGACGAGCATGGCCCGATTGTACCGCGAAGCCCTCTTCCGTCACCCGCCGCCACGCGCACGATGAGTGCGTATGCAACTCGGTTGCACCATTCCGTCAGGCGTGGACGGTGGTTCCGCTGTGGCTCATTCCTTCTGGCTCAGCTCCAGCAGGACATCCAGGTCCTCGGTCGCATCCAGGCTCTCGAGCAGCTCCAGGTTCTCCACCACCTCGCGGTCCTCGTCGGTCAGTGTGGGCTGGGCGCGCGGTGTGCTCCTGGGCGGCGGAGGCTGGGCGGGGACGGAAGGGGGCGGCGGAGGAGGCGGTGACTCCTGCGCGGCGGCGGGGAGTGCTCCCAGCGTCAGGGCGACGAGGAACGCGGCGAGGGCCCGGCTCCAGCGGGCCGCGCCCCGTGCATGGCGAGGTGTCGCGAGGGAGTGCATCGCGCCGCCGCTCACCGCCGCTGCTTTGCGCGCGCTGCCTGTCGCCACCGGAAGGACTGTCGGGCCGCGGCTCACCGGCGCCGCCTCTCGCGCAGGCGCTCGCGCACCTCCTGACGCTGCTCGGGCGACAACTGCCGCCAGCGCCGCATGTTCTCCATCATCTGCTCGCGCTTCTCGGGGTGCTCGCGCAGGTACTGCCGCACGCGCTCGCGCATCTCCGCGCGCTCCTCGGGCGGCAGCTTCCTCAGCTCGCGCACGCGCTCCCGCAGCGCCTGTCTCTCCGCGGGGGAGAGTCGCTTCAGCTCGCGCAGGTTGGCGCGGATGCGCTCGCGCTCCTCGGGCGGCAGCTTGCGCCAGCGCTCCAGGTTGCCGCGGATGCGCGCCTGCTCGTCCGGAGGCAGCGACTTGAACTCGCGCAGCTTCGCGCGCAGCGCCTCCTTCTCCTCGGGCGTCATCCGCTCGAAGCGCTCGGCCGCCGTGCGGGGCGCCTCCGTCTCCGCGCGCGCGGTGGCGCCCGCCAGCAGCGTCACCACCAGTCCCAGCGCGGCCAGGTCCAGTCGCTTCATCATGGCGTCGCCTCCAGTTCGTGGAGGTTCGCGACGACCTCCAGGTCTTCCGCGCTGTCCAGTCCGAGCACCTCGTAGTCCTCGGCCACTTCCAGGTTGGCGGCCAGCTCCATCACCGCCGCGTCCTCCAGCTCGGGCGGCGCGTCCGGGCCGGGGCCCGCCATCAGCAGCGCCAGGCCCACCGCGGCGGCAAGGCCCGCCGTCGGCACCAGCACCACGGGCCGCAGCCACGTCCGGAGTCGCTCCCACCAGGGCACCGGCAGCGCGTCCAGCTTCGCCATCACCGCGCGCCGGGTGGCGGAGGAGGGCTCATACGCGGGCAGCTCCGCCAGCCGCGCCACGGTGTTGCGCAAGAGCGCGTGCGTGGAGCGGCATCCGGCGCAGGTGCCCAGGTGGGCCGCCACCTCCTCGCGCCGGGCCGGGGGCAGCTCCCCGTCCACGTACGCCGTCAGGTCCTCTTCGAAACCACAGCTCATGCCCTGCTCCTCGCGGGCGCGGTGCCCGCCTGCAGCTCTTCAATCCTTCGCGCCACCGCCAGCGTCGCGCGATGGATGAGACTCTTCACCGCGGCCTCGCTCGCCTCGAGCGCCTCCGCGATGTCCCGGTACGCCATGCCCTCGAAGCGGCACATGGTGAAGGCCGCGCGCTCCCGGGCGCTCATGTCTCCCAGCGCCGCGCCCACCACCCGCTCCAACTCCCGCCCCGCCAGCGCTTGGTCCGGCCTGTCACCCTCCGGCCCCGCCATCTCCACCGCTCCCGTCTCTTCACCTTCCGGCGTCTCGGACGAGGTATGGGACACCCGGTACTCTCCTCGCCGCACCTCGTTGAGGCAGTGGTTGGTGGCCACCCGGAAGAGGAACGTCTTGAAGCGCGCCGTCGGCTTGTAGGCGCCCGCGTGGCGGTAGAGCTTCACGAAGATGTCCTGCGTGAGCTCCTCCGCGCGCTCCCGGTCATTCACGAAGCGGAAGGCGAACCGCGCCACGCTCGCGTGGTAGCGGTCGAACAGCCAGGCAAACGCCTGGCGGTCTCCCTTGGCCACCTTCAGCATCGCCTGTGCGTCCGAATCCAGGTCCACGGCGGACATCAACCCCGTTGCCCGCAAGAAGTTGCGGGCGCCTTCGCTTTGAACCGCACCCGGGCCCGTGGCTACAGTTTCCTCCGTGCCGGACGCTCCTCGTCTACATCCACCTACGCACCGGCTCCCGGAGGAGGCCCCGGAGACCCGGCCCCCCGACGTGGCGGCCTGGGAGCCTCCCGCGGCCGGCGCCGTGGAGAGGGAGGCCCCGCCCGGGGAAGCGGACGAGGACCTGGCCTCCTGGGAGGGGCCGTTTTCCTCTCCGCTGGAGAAGGCCCCGCCTCCCGCGGCGGTGGCTCCGTCCGCGCGCCACGCCAGGCAGGGCGAGCGCCGCTCCCCCGAGGCCGCCGGGCCGTCCCGGCTCGCGCTGCCGGGCAAGCCCACCCCGCCGCTGGAGTTGCCGCTGCCCATCCTGGTGCTGACGGAGCAGGCCCGCCGCGCACCGGAGAAGGAGCGCCCGGAACTGGCCCTGCGGCTGAACGCGCTGCTGGAGCAGATTGCCGCGGAAGGGGGGAATCGTCCGCTGGCGGACACCTTCCACCGGCTCCTGGAGACCGGGAAGCTGGAGGGGCTGGTGGACACCCGGGGCCGCTCCTGCCGCGCCGTGGCGGTGGAGTCGCTCCTGTCCCTGGGCTTCCCCTACGCCCTGGAGGTGCGGCCGGAGGACCTGGAGCACCTGCGCGCCCACGGGCGCCGGGGCGTGGGCCACGCCCTGGGCCCCGCCGTCCCCGGCACCGTGCTGGTGGCGGGGCTGCTGACCCAGGTGGCGCAGGAACTGGCGAGGTCGGGCGGGCCTGACAGCCTGGTCACCACGCAGGTAGGTCTCTCCGTGCTGGCCCTGATGGCCTTGTGGCTTGCCCCCCCGAAGTCCGCCGTGTACCGGGTGGGGCTCGGTCTGCTGGCCCTCGTCACCTGCCTCGGGCTGGTGGTTCCACTCGTCACCGACGGGCCGGTGGGCCTGTGGGTCGTCCTGGGCGGGCTGGTGGCCGCCTTCCTGGCTGCCCTCCGCGAGAGCTGAAGGCCAGGATGCAGGACGGATGTCAGAGGGGTGGACTAGGGTCTACCCATCGCGTACTAAAAGCGCGTTCAGGTGGACCGGGGTGGTCCGCCAATACAAGGAGCAGTCAGAAATGGCCGTGAATCAGGAGAAGGAAAAGGCGATCGAGCTGGCGATGTCCGCGGTGGAGCGCCAGTTCGGCAAGGGGTCCATCATGCGGCTCGGCAAGGACGAGCCGCTGATGCGCGACATCCAGGCCATTTCGACGGGCTCGATCTCCCTGGATATCGCCCTGGGCGTGGGTGGCGTGCCCAAGGGCCGCATCATCGAAATCTTCGGGCCGGAGTCCTCCGGCAAGACGACGCTGTGTCTCCACATCGTCGCCGAGGCGCAGAAGCGTGGCGGCATCTGCGGCTACGTGGACGCGGAGCACGCGCTCGACGTGGGCTATGCCCGCAAGCTGGGCGTGCGCACCGATGACCTGCTCTTGAGCCAGCCGGACACCGGTGAGCAGGGGCTCGAAATCGCGGAGATGCTGGTGCGCTCGGGCGCCATCGACGTGCTGGTGGTGGACTCGGTCGCCGCGCTCGTGCCGAAGGCCGAGCTCGAGGGTGAGATGGGCGACGCCCACATGGGCGTGCAGGCCCGCCTCATGAGCCAGGCGCTCCGCAAGCTCACGGGCACCATCTCCAAGAGCCAGACGTGCGTCATCTTCATCAACCAGATCCGCATGAAGATTGGCGTGATGTTCGGCAACCCCGAGACGACGACGGGCGGCAACGCGCTGAAGTTCTACGCGTCGCAGCGCCTGGACATCCGCCGCATCGGCGCCATCAAGAACGGCGAGAACGTGGTGGGCAGCCGCACCCGCGTGAAGGTCGTGAAGAACAAGGTGGCCCCCCCGTTCAAGGAGGTCGAGTTCGACATCATGTACGGCACGGGCATCTCCCGTGAGGGCGACCTCATCGACCTCGCCTCCAACGACAACATCGTGGAGAAGAGCGGCAGCTGGTTCTCCTTCAACGGAGAGCGCATCGGCCAGGGCCGTGAGAATGCCAAGGACTACCTCAAGGAGCACCCCGAGGTGGCCAAGGACATCGAGGCCCGCGTGCTGGAGAAGTACGGCATCAACAAGGCGCCGGCCGCCGCCGCCGCGCCCGCCGCGGAAGAGGCCCCCGCCGAGGGTGGCACCGAGAAGCGCGCCCGCGTGAAGGCCGTGAAGTGAGCCGGAGCCAGTCCCCGGTCAATGCAGCCTGAGTACGAGGGCCGGCCTTCCGCGAGGGGGTCGGCCCTCCTGCTTTTCTCCCCGCGCCATGCCCGCACACACCGCTGGTGGATGACACGGCGCGTTGCGCGCGGAAGCGCAAGTGGATGTTTCCTGGCAGGCAGTTGAGCGACTTAGACTCCGCGCTCCAGTTTCCAAAACCCGCCCGGAGTCCTGCCTTGTTCGACCCATTCAAGCGTCGCAGTTTCCTTCAAGCCGTCGTCGCCGTCGCCGCGAGCACCGCGTTTGGCTGCAACGAAGACGAGTCGGGGGCGCCGTCGGATGACACCGCGAAGTTCTTCCCGCAGTCGGTGGCCTCGGGCGATCCGCGCCCGGACAGCGTGGTGCTGTGGGTGCGCGCGGTGGACCCGGACAACGCCAGCGCCAACCGGGCGGTGCAGCTGGAGGTCTCCACCAGCCAGGACTTCAGCAGCCTGGTGCTGAACGAGTCCTACACCGCGGTCGCGGCGCATGACCACGCCCTCAAGGTGAAGGTCACCAACCTGTCGCCGCGCACGACGTACTACTACCGCTTCACCGTCGACGTGAATGGCCAGAAGGTCAGCTCCGCGACGGGCCGTACCCGCACGGCGCCGGCCGCGGGCGCGGACGTGCCGGTGAAGTTCGTCTTCGCCAGCTGCCAGGACTTCATCGGCCGCTACTACAACGCGTGGCAGCGCCTGCTGCAGCTCGACGAGGACCTCGACTTCGTCGTGTTCCTCGGCGACTACGTCTACGAGACGACGGGCGACTCGTCCTTCCAGGACGCCAACGGCACGCGCTCCATCGTCTTCGCCGAGCCGGAGAAGGCGCTGCGCGAGGGCGAGGGCCTGGTGGCCTTCTACGCGGCCAACGCGCTGTCCAACTACCGCGACCTCTACAAGGCCATCCGCTCGGACAAGATCATCCAGAAGGTCCACGAGCGCTACCCGTTCATCATCGTGTGGGACGACCACGAGTTCTCCGATGACTGCTGGGGCGACACCGCGACGTACTCGGACGGGCGCTTCGACGAGAAGCAGACGGCGCGCCGCAAGAACGCGGAGCAGGCCTTCTTCGAGTACATCCCGCTGGACAACACCGCGGCGGCCGAGGGTGCCATCGACATCGACCAGGTGGTCGCCGCCCAGGCGGGTGGGACGAAGATCTGGCGTGACTTCGAGTTCGGCCAGCACCTGAAGCTGATGGTGCTGGACATGCGCAGCCAGCGTCCGGACCACCTCATCCCCGAGGACGCGTACCCGGGCACGGTGGTCATCGACTCGGCGACGATGCCGGCGCCGTACAAGCCGGCCTTCACGGCGGACACGTTCGCGTACGTCGACATCGACGCGGCGCCGCTCGCTCCGTACAAGCAGGCCCTGCAGGGCGCGTACGTGCAGCAGGCGGTGCAGGCGGGCCTCACCCAGGAGCAGGCCGCCGCCAAGGCCGCCACGTGGGTGAAGGGCAACCAGTCGCTGTTCTACGTCAACCAGGTCATCGACGCCGTCAGCGCGGCGCGCGTGGCCGCGGGCCAGTCGGCCATTCCGCGCATCGCCATCACCGCGGAGACGCCGCGCGGCGTGGCGTACGTGCACATGGGCAAGCCCACGCTCTTCACCATCCAGGGCTCGCGCTACATCGTCGTGAAGCCGGTGTTCGACCTGTTCGCGGGCCTCAAGTACGCCGGCTCCGCGAAGGCCAGTGAGAATGCGCTGGGTGACGCCCAGGAGGCCTGGTTCAAGGAGACGGTGAAGGCGGCCAACACCTGGAAGATTGCCGTCTCCTCCGTGTCGCTCACCGCCATGGTGTACGACCTGTCGCAGAAGACGGACATCCCCGAGACGAACCTGCGCCAGTCCTTCTACTTCAACGTGGACCAGTGGGACGGCTTCCCCACGAAGCGCAAGGAGCTGCTGGGGTACATCCAGGCGAACAACCTGCAGAAGAACACGCTGTTCGTCTCCGGTGACATCCACGCGTCCTTCGCGTCGGTGGAAGGCCTGAACCCGGCGTCCCCCACCACGCTGGGCGTGCCCACGCTGACGGCGCCGGCCATCTCCTCCGGCTCCATCAAGGAGCTGGCGGGCCGGGCCCTGCTGGGTGCGGGCTACGGCTCGGGCTCGGCGGTGCACAAGTACATCGTCCAGCAGCTGGAGGATACGCTGAAGGCGGGCAACCCCGGCATGAAGTTCGCGGACGGCGACGCCCACGGCTTCGTGGTGCTGGAGGTGAAGAAGGACGAGGCCATTGCTTCCTTCCACCTCATCCCGAGCACGGAAATCGCGAAGGACTACTCGCTGCGCGCCGACTCGGAGCTGGCGGCGAAGTTCACCTCGAAGAAGTTCCGCGTGAAGGACGGCGACATCACCGCCATCTGAGCGGGGCCGTTGCCTGATGTGCGGAGGGCCGCGCTGGGAGCCACGTGCTTCCCGGTCGCGGCCCTCGGCCTTTCCAGGAGGTTAAGCTGCCGGGCATGAGCGCTCCCGAGGTCCGACTCCTCCCGGCCCGGCCGGAACACGTGGACTACTGGATGGTGCTGCGCGCGGAGCCCGGGGCACGCCGCTTCGTGGACACGGAGGAGGACTCACGCGAGCAACTGCTGCACCGCATCGCCGAGGCGGGCACCCTGGGGGACTCGCGCGCGAAGGGCTTCCGCTGGTTCGTGGAGCATGACGGGCGGCTGGTCGGCACGGTGTCCGCGCGGGACGTGTCGCGGGTGCATGGCCGGGCGCAGCTGGGCTACATGCTGTCCGACGCGTACCACGGCCGCGGGCTGGGCACGCGCGCGGTGGGGATGATGCTGGAGCGGCTCTTCACGGCGCTGCCCTTCCTGCACCGACTGTGGCTGGTGACACTGGCGGAGAACGCGGCGTCGCAGGGCGTGGCGCGCAAGCTGGGCTTCACCCTGGAGGGAACGATGCGCGGCCACTGCATGCAACTGGGCCAGCGCAGGGACCAGCAGACCTGGGGCCTGTTGCGGCCCGAGTGGGAGGCGCGGCGGCGCGGCCAGGCGCACTTGTGGTGAGGTGACCTGCTCCGGACGCATGGGCCGTTCTCCACGCGTCGCTTCCGCGGGACGGTCTCTGGGAGGCCCCGGGGGGCCGGGTTATAGACATGGCGCCATGCACGCCTACGCCGTCGAGCTTTCCCAGGAGCTGGGCCTCAAGCCCGAGCAGGTGGACCGGACCCTCGCGCTGAACGAAGAGGGCGCCACCGTTCCCTTCATCGCGCGCTACCGCAAGGAAGTCACAGGCGGTCTGGACGAGGTTCAAATCCAGACCATCCTGGACCGGGCTTCCGAGCGCGCCGAGCTGGACTCCCGCCGCGACACCATCCTCCGCACGATTGAGGAGCAGGGGAAGCTGACGCCGGCGCTGGAGAAGGCGCTCAAGGCCGCGAAGACGCGCACCGAGCTGGAGGACCTGTATCTCCCGTACAAGCCCAAGCGCCGCACGCGTGCCGCCATTGCGCGCGAGCGGGGGTTGGAGCCTCTGGCGGACCTCGTGTGGAAGCAGGAGGGGAAGCGCGGCGATGACCGGGACGCGAAGGTGCGCCCGTTCGTCAACGCGGAGAAGGAGGTGCCGGACCTGGACGCGGCGCTCGCGGGCGCGCGCGACATCTGCGCCGAGCGCGTGGCGGAGGACGCCGGCCTGCGCCGCGAGGCTCGCGAGGTGTGCGCGAAGCGGGGCGCGCTGCGCTCGGACGTGGTGGCCTCCAAGAAGGGCGAGCAGACCAAGTTCGAGAACTACTACGGCCACGAGGAGCCGCTGTCACAGGCCCCGTCCCACCGCGTGCTGGCGCTGCTGCGCGGCGAGGAGGAGGGCGTGCTGAAGGTGAAGCTCTCCATGCCCGACGACGAGGTGAAGGCGCTGCTGGGCTCGCGCGTGGTGACGAAGCCGCAGTCCCTCTTCTCGCAGGAGCTGCGCGCGGCGGTGGAGGACGGGTGGGAGCGGCTGATGGGGCCGTCGCTGGAGTCGGAGCTGCGCGCGGAGCTGAAGGAGCGCGCGGACAAGCAGGCCATCGGTGTCTTCGGGGAGAACCTGCGGCACCTGTTGCTCACGGCGCCGGCGGGCGCGCGGGCGGTGCTGGCGCTGGACCCGGGCCTGCGCACGGGCATCAAGCTGGCGATGATGGACGTCACCGGCAAGGTGGTGGAGACGCTGACGCTCTACAGCGAGCGCAGCGCGGACGAGCGCGTCCGGGCCGCGAAGCTGCTGTCCGCGGTGGTGCAGAAGCACAAGCCGGAGCTGATTGCGGTGGGCAACGGCACCGGCAGCCGCGAGGCGGAAGGCTTCGTGAAGGACACGCTGAAGGCGCTGGGCTCGCAGGTGCCGGTGGTGTCGGTGAGCGAGCAGGGCGCGTCCATCTACTCGGCGTCCGAGGTGGCGCGCGACGAGTTCCCGGACCTGGACGTGAGCCTGCGCGGCGCGGTGTCCATCGGCCGGCGCCTGCAGGACCCGCTGGCGGAGCTGGTGAAGATCGACCCCAAGAGCATCGGCGTGGGGCAGTACCAGCACGACGTGGACCAGGGGCTGCTGAAGAAGAAGCTGGGCGAGGTGGTGGACTCGTGTGTGAACGCGGTGGGCGTGGATGTGAATACCGCGTCGCCGCAGCTCCTGGAGCACGTGTCCGGCGTGGGCCCGTCGCTGGCGAAGAAGCTGGTGGCGCACCGCGCGTCGAAGGGGCGCTTCACCACGCGGCGCGAGCTGCTCAAGGTGAGCGGGCTGGGGCCGAAGACATTCGAACAGGCGGCGGGCTTCCTGCGCGTGCGCGGGCCGGAGCCGCTGGATGCGAGCGCGGTGCACCCGGAGCGCTACGCCGTGGTGGAGCGCATGGCGAAAGATCTGGGCGTGGAGGTGGGCGCGCTGGTGGGCAACGCGGGGCTGGTGCGGAAGATTGAGGCGAAGCGCTACCTGGGCCCGGACCTGGGCGAGCTGACGTTGAAGGACATCCTCGCGGAGCTGGAGAAGCCGAGCCGAGATCCGCGCGGTGACTTCACGGCGCCGCAAATGCGCGACGACCTGCGCTCGCTGGAAGACGTGAAGGAGGGCATGGTGCTGCAGGGCGTGGTGACGAACGTCACCGCGTTCGGCGCCTTCGTGGACGTGGGCGTGCACCAGGACGGACTGGTGCACGTGTCGCAAATTTCCACGAAGTTCGTGAAGGACCCGTCCGAGGTGGTGAAGGTGGGCGACCGGCTGACGGTGCGCGTGCTCACCGTGGACCTGGCGCGCAAGCGATTGGCCCTCTCCGTGCGCGCGGTGCAGGAGGGTGGGGCGCCGCAGGCCGGCGCGAGCCGTCCGGCCGTGGGCGGTGCGACGGGCACGGGACGGATGACGGAGCGTGGCGGTGGTCCCCGGCAGGACTCGCGGCCTTCCGGCGCGGGTGGTGCGGGCTCCGGCGGCAGGCCTTCGTCGGGTGCGGGTGGCCGGCCCTCCAGCGCGGCGGGCTCCAGTGCTTCGGGACCTGCCGGCAAGCCGTCGTCAGGCTCTCAGGGTTCTGGAGACAAGAAGGGGCCGGAGCCGTTCAACAATCCGTTCCGCAACCTGAAGCGCTGAGCGCGCGTCGGTGCTCAGCCGGCTCCGACGACAAGAAGGGGCTGGAGCCGTTCGACAAGCCGTTGCACAACCTCAGGTGCTGAGCGCACGTCGAGTCGTCCATACCGCCGGACCCGGGAAGTGCTCCCGGGCCCGGCGTTGTCATTCAGGCGTGCGCGTGGAGCTCAGTACCCCCAGCAGGAGCCCTTGCGGCTGAGGCCGTAGTAGGCGCAGAAGTTCCTGCCGGCCTCGGTGCAGTTGCCGTACGGGATGCTCGAGACGTGCCCGACGTTGTACCAGTTGCTGGTGCCGTCGTAGCACTCGACGAGGCAGAAGTTGTTGCCGTCGTAGCCGGTACAGGTGGCGAGCGCGTGCACGTCGCGCTCGTCCTGCGTGCCGTTCACCTGCTCATCGGACGGGGTCTGCACCTGCTCCGGCGTGCTGCTCTCTTCCATGTCCGCGGCACCACCACACGCAACGGCGCTCGCGGCAAACGCGGCCAGGACGACACTCTTCACGAAGCTCATGGACTCACCTGTCACTGTTGGGAGGACCCCGGCGGATGGGGGCAATCACTCGCCGGAGGCGCCCGTTTCGGACGCGGGCCACAGGTAGGGAGTCTCAAGAAATGGCGGTATTGCGGGTTTCACGTATCCGCGTGGGAATTGAACAGACACGGGGCCGCAATGTCAGTCGTTCTGTCCACGGGATTGCAGTTGTCGCGCTGCTGAGTCAATCAATGGCGAACGGCCGCGCCTCGTGCGCCAGCGTCCGGTTGCGCGCCAATAGTCGCGCGAAGCGGTCTGTCCCGTTCCGCAGGTCGAAGCGGGACGCAATCTCCCGCGCCTGTCCGTCCACCCACGCGTGCAGCGCCTTTACCTCGTAGCCGCAGTCCGCGCGGTAGCCCGGGTAGGCCTTCGTCAGCCGCAGGCTCACCGTGTCCCGGCCGCCCTCCGCCTGGATGCGCTCCAGCAGGAACGCGGCCGAGGCGTAGAAGGTAAACCTGTCCCGGTGGCTCGGATGCTCCAGCGCCCAGCCTAGGTGCTTCTCCAGCAGCGTCAGCCCGCGCGACAGGTTGTCCGTCAGCGCGAGGAACTCCAGGTGCTCACCCACCGTGGCGAGGAACTCGCGATTCTTGGCCACCATCGCGTAGCCGCGCCGGTGGAGCTCTCGCGCCTGCTCCAGGTGCTCCAGCTTGAAGAGCGGGTACAGCAGCGTGCCGAAGGTGAGGTGCGGAATCTCCGCGCACCCCTGCCGGCCCTCCAGGATGGGGCGTGCCTTGCGCAGCGCCTGCTCCCACTCGCCCTTGTCGACGTGGTGGTCCAGCTCGTCGTCCAGCTCGCAGGCGCGGCAGTCCGTGAGGTGGTCCCTCGGCGCCTCCAGCCACGCGGCCCACAGGCGTTCCGCTTCGGCCTCGTCGCCCATCTCCCTCGCCGCCATGTAGCGCAGCTTCATCACCGAGCGCCGGCCCGCGTCCGCCGTCGCGAAGCACTGCTCCACGTCGTCCAGCGCGTCGGCAATTTGCTTGCGGGTGATGTGAGGGAATTCCTTGATGCGCCCCACCACCCACTTCTGCTTCCAGAACATCCCCTCGGGGTCGAAGCGCTTCGGGTCCTTCTTCTGCTGACCCCGGCACCACGCGAAGGCCACCAGCGCCTTGTCGGGGAAGCCGCCAAAGGTCGCCGCGTCGATGAGCGAGTCGCGCAGCATGTAGCCCAGGCCCGTGTCCGCGTGCGCGTCCGCCAGCCGCACTGCCTCCTCCAGCAGCCGCACCTTGCCCTCGCCGGGCTCCATCGCGTCCGCGCGCTCCCACAGCCCCTGCGCCTGCTCGCGCCAGTCGCCGGACATCAGTGGAACCCCCGCGAGCCGCCGCCGTCCTCGCCGCCCTCTCCGCCCTCGCCCGTGCCGCCGAGCTGCGCGGAGATGAGGCCCAGAAGCCCCTGATTCAGCAGCGCCATCTCCTGCGCGTTCAGCGGGTGGTGCCCCAGGAGCAGCGCCTGCACGTAGAGCATCTCCACCGACAGCTTCAGCACCTCGCGGTCCGCCACCGCCGCCAGCCGGCGCACCACCGGGTTGTACAGGTTGAAGCACAACTGCGCCGGCTCACCGCCCGCCGCCGCCATGACGCCGTCGAGCACTCCGGCGTAGAGGTCGTCGGACTCCTCGCGCGCCCGCTCGGCGTCGCGCCGGAAGACGGCCTCCGCGTCCGAGCTGTAGAGCGTGGGCACCTCCGCCGGGAAGAACTTCTTCACCACCACGCCGCAGCGGAACGGCGCCAGCACGCGCTCCGCCATGCGCAGCAGCGGGAAGACGGCCTCGCGCTCGTCCAGCGTCAGCTCCTCGAAGCTCTGCGGCAGGTCCGCCGCGGAGAAGGGCTCCACCTGCGCGTCCGGCACCACGTGCGGCAGCCTCTCCAGCAGCGCCGCGTCGTGCGTGTACGCCGCGTTGATGATGCACAGCCCCTGCGCCCCGGCCACCCGCGCCACCTGACGGAAGCCGTCCAGCGTGGGCGTGTACCGCACCACCGGGTGCGCGCGGCGGTAGTCCGCCAGCGTCATCACCCCCAGCGACGTCTCGAAGGGGAGCCAGTGGATGACGAGCTTGTAGAAGTCGTCGTCATCCAGCGCCAGCGCCTTCACGCTCAGCCCGTGCAGCGCAATCAGCCGCTGCAGCGCGCGCGGGTCCTCGTGCGCCAGTTCCACCAGGTACGTGCGCAGCCCCTGGCCCAGCGCCTCGCGCGCCAGGGCGAGGGACTCGTCTTCGTAGAAGGACTCGCGGCTGGCGGTGGGGCGCAGCGCGTTGGCGTTGACCACGCACTTCACGAAGAAGGCCCACTCGGGGAGCAGGTTCTCCGCGCTCTCCGACAGCAGCATGTGCTTGAGGTACACGCGGTGCTTCTGCCGCGCGTTGAAGTGCGGCGACGCAGGCAGCACGAAGGCCACCCCATCCACGTCGCCCGCCGTGGAGCGCAGGGGGATGCAGTCGATGAAGTCCGTGCCGAACACGTCGCGCCCGTACGCCAGCAGCGCCTTGCGCCGCTCGGTCGCGCTCTCGTATTTGTGCCGCCAGGGCGGGCCGTCCGGGTTGAGGCGCTCGGTGCGCCCGCCCGCGGTGAGCTGGATGGGGAAGGGGAGCAGTCCGCCGTAGTGCCGGGCCAGGTGGCGCAGGCGCTCGGGGGTGAACCACTCCGTCATGTCCGCGCGGGCCATCAGGAAGACCTGGGTGCCCGGCCTGTCGAGCGGGTGCTCGGACTCCCGCACGGCGTAGGTGCCGTCGTGCCGGCCGCGCCACTCCAGCGTCCGTCCGTCCCCGCGCACCGAGCGCGTCACCACCAGCAATTCGTCGCACACCATGAAGCACGACAGGAGGCCGATGCCGAACTGGCCGATGAAGTCGTTGCGGCGGGCGGCCAGGGCCTCCTCGCGCTTGGAGGACTCACCAATCGTCGCGAGGAAGCGGTGGATTTCGTCCTCCGTCAGCCCCACGCCGTCGTCGCTGAAGAGGAGGGTGGGCGGGCTGCCGTCCTGCTTCTCCATCAGCTCCAGCCGGACGGTGCCCGCGTGCTCGGGCTCCAGGAGCTGGCGCGCGCGGATGGCGTCCGTGGCGTTCTGCAGCAGCTCGCGCACATACACACCTGGCGAGCTGTAGAGATGGTGCGACAGGAGGTCGATGACCCCACGGAGGCTGACTTGGAATCGGTGGTCCACGGCGGCCGGGGACGTTAGCGCGGGGCCGCCCCGGGCGGGGAAGAAGCTCAGCGCGCCCGGGAGTCCTTCCGGCTGTCCGCGTGCCCGTCATGTCGACAGTCGATTCGAGCTTGAGCCGCGCGGTCCTCCGGGGCATCTGTCCGCCGGGGAGCAGGCGGGAGCACCAGCCCCTTGAGTGGCCGCCCGGGAAGTGACAAGCGGCGGCCCGGACGTGGGTGCCTCCTGGGGCACCCCGGCGGCAGCTCGACAACTTCGACGCACAGGAGTGGACACATATGCGGACGCAGCTCATGGCAGTGGTGGTGGGAGCGCTGGTGGCCCTCGGCGGGACGGCGGCGGCGCAGGGCACCCCGGCCGCTCCGGCCCAGGGGAAGGCCGCGGCGGGCGCCAAGGCTCCGGCGGCGGCCACGAAGGGCAAGACGGAGGTGACGTGGTGGGGCCACGCGGCCTTCATCGTGCGCACCCCGGGCGGCGCGGTGATTGCCATCGACCCGTGGCTCACCAACCCCAAGGCCCCGCAGGGCGCGGCGCAGCCCGAGGCGCTGGACGCCATCCTCGTCACCCACGGCCACTTCGACCATGTGGGCGAGACGAAGGCGCTGGCCCAGAAGACGGGCGCGAAGGTGTTCGGCTCGTTCGAGCTCATCAACCTGCTGGGTCTGCCGGAGGCCCAGGCCGTGGGCGCCAACGCGGGCGGCACCTTCAAGGTGAAGGACGCCACCATCCACCTCGTGGAGGCGGTGCACTCGAGCAGCTACCAGGCGGACCCCAAGGCCTCGGCCCAGTACGCGGGCGCCCCACTGGGTTTCGTGGTGGCCATCGACAACGGGCCCACGCTGTACCACGCGGGTGACACCGGCCCCTTCGAGGGCATGGCGCTCATCGCCGCCCAGTTCAAGCCCACGGTGGCCATGCTGCCCATCGGCGGCCACTTCACCATGGGCCCGGCGGAGGCCGCCCAGGCGGCGCGGCTGCTGAAGGTGAAGAGCATCGTCCCGATGCACTACGGCACCTTCCCCCTGCTCCAGGGCACCCCCGACGCACTGCGGGGTGAGCTGAAGACGCTGCGCGGACCGGCGAAGGTGGTGGACCTGGAGCCCGGAAAGGCCACCGCCCTGTAGTCCTTTTCCCCAGGTCAGCGGCCTTCGCGTCCGCCAGTAGCGCGGGTTCTGGGCCGCTGACTCATGGGGAACGGACCCGTCCCCAGGCCGGGTGGAATCCGGAGAGCGCCTGGGTTACATCCGGTCTCACTGCTCCCGGTCCGCCGGCGGCGGTCGAGGGGGTGTACCGGTGTTGGACTTCAGCAAGGCGGGATGGCTGCTCCCGCTCCTGGACGAGGCGATGGCCTCCGCGAGCTCGCCCTCGCTGGAGCCGTCCGCCGCGCCGCTGGGGTCTGGCCGTGCACGGGCCCGCGCGTACCTGCGCCGCACGCTGCGCGCCAGCGGGCTCTTGTATGGCACCCCCGCGGACGCCCCCATGCCGGAGGACACGGGCGCCCCCACGGAGTTCCAGGCGCGGGCGCTGGAGGAGCAGCTCTTCCGCGCGGTGGTGAAGACGCTGGCGCGGCTGGCGCTGGACGTGGCGCACCTGGTGGGTGCTCCGGCGGGGCCTCGTCGGGAGCAGCTCCTGTTGCTGTTCGCGGTGCTGACCGGGGAGCTGGACCTGGCGGTGGCGCTCGACAAGTGTCTGGCGGCCGGGAAGCCGGTGCCGAAGCGGCTGGCGGGGAAGGTGGAGGCGGCGCTGCGCAAGCGCGAGCCGACGCTGGCGGGCGACCCGGTGTACGGGCTGGTGCTGCACAACGGCGCGCAGTACGCGGACGCGCAGTTGTTCTGCCGGCAGGCGATTGACTACTTCTCCACCGGGCGGTTCCAGCGCGAGCGCGCGCAGCGGCGGCTGGACTTCGCGGCGAAGCAGAAGGCGCTGCTGGTGGACGTGCTGACGGGGCTGGCGTGCGTGGACCGCCTGCCCGGGCCTCCGGCGCGCCGGGCGATTCTGCGGCAGGTGGAGGACCTGCGCCTGCCGGACGCCATGGAGTCGGAGCTGAAGGCGGCGGTGAAGCAGTCCTTCGAGCGGCGGCGCTCGGTGCGCGACGTGGTGAAGCAGGTGCGCAGCGTGGACATGCGGCACTTCCTGCTGGAGCAGACGCTGCTGGCGGCGCTGGTGGACGGCCGGCGCACGCGGCGCGAGCGCGTCTTCATCAGCGAGCTGGCGGACGCGCTGCACGTGCCGAAGGAGGAGCTGCACCGGCTGGAGCTGGAGATGGCGGAGTTCTACGCGCAGCACCGCTCGCTGGTGGATGTCTTCACGGTGACGGACGCGGCGGGCGCCATGGGCGAGGACCTGGTGGCCGGGATGCAGGAGACGCTGGAGAAGAACTTCCACCGGCTCATGCAGGAGGTCCGCGAGACGGGCGACCTGGCGGTGCTGCTGACGAAGGTGGCGCGGCGGCAGAAGCTGACGGGTGAGGAGCGCAAGCGGATGCGCGCGCAGCTCATCGACGTGGCGAAGGCGATTCCGGCGCTCGCCATCTTCGCGGCGCCCGGTGGATTCCTGCTGCTGGCGGCCCTGACGAAGGTGCTGCCCTTCAGCCTGCTGCCCAGCTCGTTCCAGGAAGAGGAGCCCGTCGAGGCGGACAACGACGAGCTCATCCAGGAGCGCGAGGTGGGGTGATGCGCGCCGTCAGTTGCGGGTGCCGCCGGAGCAGTTGAAGCAGGCGCTGTCGCAGTCAGCGCTCTTGTACGGCGAGACCTCTCGCCCGCGTGCTTCGCCGCCCCGAGAGGACCTCCGCGCGGGGCTTGCCTTCGGCCGACGCGGGCATTCCCATCTCCAGCAGCGCGGACAGCGTGGGCGCCACGTCCACCGGGTCTATCTCCTGGCGGTACAGGCCCGGCTTCACGCCCCGGCCCGCGAACACCACGGGCACCTGCACGTCGTAGGCGTATGGCGTGCCATGGTTCGTGCCGCGCGGGTAGTCGCTCACCACGTGGAAGGGCTTCGACACGAAGAGGACGTCCCCGCTGCGCATCGGGTAGTAGCCGCGCCGCAGCGGCGCCAGCAGCCCCGTGACGTCCGGGGCCGTGTCCAGGTCGTCCCTCGCCACCGCCGTCACCGTGAAGGGCTGCTTCGCCAGCCAGGCCGCCGCCGCGCGCCGCACCGCCACGCCATCCACCTGTCCCGACTCCAGGGCCTTGCCGCCCAGGTACACGTCCAACTCCAGCATCTTCACCGTCACGTCGGCGCCGAACGTCGCGCGCAACTCCTCGGCCAGTTCCCTGGCCACTTCCACCGGGTGGATGCGTGCCGCGGGCACGCCCGCCTGGACCCAGACCTCCGGAATCTCCGCGCCCCCATGGTCCGCCGACAGCGCGATGACCAGGTTCGCCCTGCCTCCCGCCGCGCGCTCGGCGGCGGTGATGAGCTCGCCCAGCGCCTGGTCCAGCCGCAGCAGCGTGTCCTGCATCTCCCACGAGGTGGGCCCGTACGTGTGGAACACCGCGTCCGTGCCGCTGAAGCTCACCGCGAGCAGGTCCGGGACGTCGTCTTTGCCCAGGCCCTCGCCCGCCAGCGCCGCCTTCGCCGCCTGCACCAGCAAATCATGCGAGCGCGCCGACACGGCGAAGACGCGGTACGACGCGGGCCCCGGCGCCTCCAGCCCGCCGTGGAGCGCATGGGGGAAGGTGCGGCCCATGTTGTAGGGGTTCGGCGGTTCCGCGTCGCGGTCGTCCTCGCCCGCGTACTCGGCGCGCGGACGCAGCAGGTCCCACGTCTTGCCAAAGGCCGCATCCGCAAGCTTGCGCGCGTTGAGCGCCTGCATCCACGCGGGCACGGCCTTCGCGTACCAGGTGCTCGTCACCATCTTCCCCGTGGCCTCGTCGAACCACCACGCCTGCCCCTGCCGCCCGGCCAGCGGAATCGCCGCGCGCGCCTTGAACGACAGCGCCACCACCTTGCCCCGGCCCTGCGTGGACACGCGCAGCCGGTCCGCCAGCGTCTCCGCCATCAGATTCCCGGGGCTGGTGTCCGATGTCGGAGCGGTGACTCCGTCCAGGATGGGGTACGCCGGGTCCGTGTAGGCCTGCACGCTCTGGTTCGTGGCACGGTCATGGATGTCATTGTCCACGATGCCGTGGCGCCACGGATTCGCACCGGTGGCCAGCGTGGCGTGACCCGGTGCGGTACGGGCCTCCGCGTAGGCGTAGCGCGCGTAGGGGTAGAACGCCCCCGCGTCGAGCAGCTTCCCCAGGCCGCCGGTAAGGCGCGGACGGTTGCGCAGCAGCAGGTCGCTGCCCAGCGCGTCCACGCTGATGAACAGGGTGAGCTTCGGGGGTCGGGCCGCGGCGGGCAGGGCGGACAGGACGAGGAGGGCGGCGAGAAGTCGTGACACGCCGGGCAGCCTCTCCGGCCGGAGGGGCCGAAGCAACCCGATTGCGTCTCCCGTCGCTGCCTTCGCTTCTAATAATGGTTCTGGTTCATCCCCGTGGCGGAGCTCGGGGTGGAGACCGAGGCTGGTGTGCTGCGGGCGGAGACCGGCGCGGCCGGCAGGGCTCCCGTGGTGGCCCCGAACAGGCGCCGGATGTTGTCGCCGAAGAGGGTGAGCGTGAGCAGGCCGATCAACGCGAGCAGCGAGAGCGCGGCCGTCGCCGTCACGGCCGTACCGAGCAGCGTGGTCGCCTCCGCGCGCTGCTCGCGCCACACGCGCCGGCAGTCTCCCGTGACGACCGTTCCATCCGACCGGCGATAGACCCGGGCACAGACACTCCCACCGGGCTGGAGCAGCGCCTCCACTTCGGACGTGCTCATCTCGCTCACGTTGTAGACGTTGAGCCGGCAGGCGCCGCAGTGCCGGACACGCGCATCCCCGGTCATCTCGTCCCAGCGCATCTGGCAGGGCGTGGCGATGGTGAGCCGTTCAGACAGGGAGCGGGTATCCATGCGGACGACGGTACCGGCTTCGTGCTTCCGCGCGCATCGGTCATCCGTCCTACGGACGGATGACCGACCTCTACGCGCTCAGTCCGAGACGAGGCGGGAGGACTCCGCTCCGTTTCGATTCCCGCCACTCATTGCGAGGCGCGGGGATGCCGCCGTGCCTACAGGAAGCAGCTGCACTTCCGGGTCGTGGTATTGCACCTGCCACTCGCCCTGCCGCCGCACTGGCCGTCCGAAGTGCAGGCCTTGCCCACGACGCAGGTGCCGCAGTCAGGGTCCAGGGCACACAGTTCGGAGCAGCAGCCATCCTGGCCACAGCCACACGTGGGGACCTGCAGGGGGTTGCAGAACACCTCATTCACAGTCGAGGCGCCAGTGGTGCACTTCACGCTGCCCCAGGGGTTGGCAATTGTAGCGGGAACGGCCTGGCACCGGCCTTCCGAACCGCTGCACGTCGCCCAGTTTCCACAGTAGATGCTCGCCGTGCAGTCTCCATTCACGGGCGTGGCCTGCTGCGTAACCTCCTGCTCCTCGGGAAGCGTGGCCGCTTCCTGCTGGGCAGGGTCCATCTCAGGCATGGAGTCGCAGGCGGTCAGCATCATCCCAAGCATCACAAGAACCCCGGCTACCGTCTTCATGGTCGACTCCCTCGCATGGTTGGCAGGGATGAACGCGGGTCCATGACCCGGGTTCATCCCGCGGCGACGGCCGTAGGCAGGCACCGTGCCAGCGCGGAATGTCTTGGAATGGCGTGGGGCTTGATGGAGCCTGTTACCTGCCGTGTCACAGGCGGGTTGCAGTTGTAGCGCAATGGGCTACAGGCAGGAGTCCGCGCCGCTCAGGCGCTGCCAACGCTCTGGAGCACCCGGCGCTGGTGATAGGCATTGCGCAGGAAGAGCGCGGTGTCGATGCACAGCAGCATCGCGCCATGCAGCACCAGGGACGTGCCAGCGCCCGCGAGCGTCTCGCTTCTTCGCCGCGCTGCCCGGAGCACGAGGGCTCCGGCCAGCACCGCGCCCACCTCCGAGGCGATGCCCGCGCCCAGCAGGCGCAGCATCCGTGCTCCACGCTGGACGCTGTCCCGGGCTCCCAGGGTCGCCGGGTCCTGGACCTCCAGCGCCGTGCGCCCCACCACTGCCGTGCCGAGGACGAACAGGTGCATGCCCGCGCTCGTCAGGTGGAAGGCGCGAGCGCGCGCACGCCTCGCCCGGAGCGCTCCGCAGGCGCCCACCGCCACGCTCAGCAGGGACGTCGCGGTGAGGCCGTCCACCGCCATGCGGTCCTCGCGCAGTCGCTCGGCGTTGAGGGCTCGAAGCTCTGGCGAAGGTGGCGTGGTGGGCCCCGTCGGAGACGCGAGCAGCGACCATGTTTTCGACGGCGGGGGCCAGTAGAAGGAGAGCATGGGCGGTCACCGGAAGCGGGCCATCTCCAAGCCAATGACCACGGCTCCAGGTCGCGGCACCTGTCCCGGCGGCTGGGTTCCAACCTCCCGTCGTTCGCTCGCATGGCGGGCCGGGCCTCCGGGCGTTAACTCCTCCGTGACTTGAAGCGAGAGTCCCATGAGGCGCACGGCCGCTCGCTCCCCTTGCACCCGGGGAGGGGGCCCCAGCCGGGAGCGCACTTGGACACCACCTTCACGGGACAGGTCCGGGCACACGCGGTGCCCGCGTCGGGAGGAGGGTCGATGCGCGTACACGACCGTGACGTGGAGATTGGTGTCGCCGGGCGACTGTTGGAAGGACGGCTCTCCGTGCCCGAGCGCTCCTCGGGACTCGTGGTGCTCGCCACCGATGGCGCCGGCCAGGATGGTCGCCGGAGCAGCCACGTCACCCGCATCCTCCACGCCTCGGGACTGGCCACGCTGAAGCTGGGGCTCCGCACGGCCGAGGAGGAGCTGGCCCAGGAGTGGACGCTGCGCGAGGGCTCCAACGTGGAGCTCGTCGCCCATCGGCTGGAGGTCGCCCGCGACTGGCTCCAGCGGGATGACTCGCTGTCATTGCTGCCCGTGGGCTACCTCGGCTCGGGTCTGGGCTCCGCCGCCGCGCTCGTGGCCGCCGCGCATCAGCCTCGCGGTGTCCAGGCTGTCGTCACCTTCGGCGGGCGGCCCGACATGGCCGGCGAGCTCCTCCACGACGTGCGCGCTCCCACGCTGCTGCTCGCCGCGGGCGACGACGCGGACCGTGTCTCGCTCAACCGCCGCGTGTTCGATGCGCTGAAGACTCGCAAGGCCCTGCGGTTCGTCGAGGGTGCCACCCGGGGCTTCCCCGAGGACGCCCCGCTCGACGCGGCCGCGCGTCTGGCCCTGGCCTGGTTCTCCGACTGCTTCCGTGCCGCCGCCGGGCCCGGAGTCCTGGAATGGACGGGTGAGCCTTCCGCTCCATGAGTCCCCTGCGGCGCCAGCTCCAGTCCTTCCTCCACGTCGAGCCCGTCCGGCCCGCGATAGGCGCAGGGCTGCGCGCCGCGCTCGCCGTCGGTGTCCCCATGGCGGTGGCCGCCACGCTGCACCTGCCCGCGGCCACGTGGGTGGGCCTGGCGGGCCTCTTCGTCACCCTCGTCGACCGGGGTGGGCCCTACCGTGACAGGGCCCTCGCGATGGGGGCCATGACGTTGCTCGGCGCGGGGGTGGGGCTCGTCTCCGCCGCGCACCCGCCGGCCTGGGCCGCCGTCGCGCTCACGCTGGGCTGGGTGACGGCGTGTGGCTTCGCCCGCTCCTACGGCGACACGCCCGGCTTCCTGGGCGTGGTGCTCGCCAACTACTCCGTGGTGTCGCTGTCGCTCCCCGCGCACGACTTCGCCGATGCGCTGGCCCGCTCCGGCCTCTTCCTGGTGGGCGGCGTGTGGGCGATGCTGCTCGCACTGCTCTTGTGGCCCCTGCGCCCGTATCGGCCCGCGCGCCTGTCCATCGCCCGCTGCTACGACGTGCTCGCGGAGCGCGCGGACGAGGTGGGGCGCTGGCCCCTGGAAGGCCCGGCGGCCTCCGCGTTCACGGTGCCCGCGGTGCCATGGGAGCCCCGCATCCGTCAGGCCCTGGAGACCGCCAGCTCCGTCCTCGCCGCCACACGGCGGAGCCGGGTCGGGGAGAGCGGGCGGGGTGAGCACCTGCTCGTGCTGCGCGAGGGCGCCGACGCGCTGGTGCCCCTGCTCGTCGCGCTGACGGAGACGCTGGAGATGGCGCCGCGCGAGCCCCGCTACCTGGCCCTCCGCGCCGAGGTGCAGCGCTCCCTGGCGGAATTGGCCGCCGACCTGCGGCGCATCGCCCTGGCCCTGGAGAAGGGCGAGGACGTGCACGCGCGAAGGGCCTGTGGACCGGAGCGGGTGCTCCATGCCCTGGAGATGCTCGACGCCGAGGCCCGCCTTCCCGAGCCCGCCCGCGCCGCCTGGGCCCACGCGCACGCGCTGCTGGGCCGCCTGCGCGAGTTCACCCAGGCGCTCCTCGACGTGGCCGCGCGACTGGAGCACGGGAAGCCGGTGCCGGAGGCCCTCCCGCTGGGCCCCCGCGCGGAGGCCGCCCCCGCACCCTCGTTGCTGGAGCCCTTGCGAGACAATCTCAACCCGGGCTCGGTCATCTTCCGCCATGCGCTGCGGCTGGGCGTCTCCGCGGCGCTCGCCACCGCGCTCGTGCGGGGGCTCGGGCTGGACCACGGCTACTGGGTCATCATCACCGTCATCATCGTCCTCCAGCCGTACTCGGGGCTCACGCTCCAGCGCAGCCTGCAGCGCGTGGCGGGCACCCTGCTGGGCGCGGCCGTGGCGGCGGGGCTCGTCGCGCTGGTGAGGGACCCGGTGGTCATCCTGGTGGCCATCATGGTGCTGTTCGCCGTCGCCATGAGCGTGCAGCCCCTCAGCCTGCCCGCGTTCCAGGTGCTGCTCACGCCCGCCATCGTGCTGCTCTCCGAGCTCCAGTCCGGCGACTGGGACCTGGCCGGGGTGCGCATCGTCAACACGCTGCTGGGGGGCGCGCTCGCGCTCGTCTGCTCGCGGCTGTTGTGGCCCAGCCCGGAGCACCTGCGCTTCCCCGAGCAGGTGGCCACCGCGCTGCGCGCGGACGGCGACTACCTGCGCCAGGTGGCCGCGGCACGCTCCGACGCCGAGCCCGCCGTGCGCGAGGCGCGGCGGCGCATGGGCCTGGCGCTGCTCTCCGCCGAGGCCTCCTTCCAGCGGGTGCTCTCCGAGTGGAAGGGGCCCGCGCAGCAGCTCGAGCCCGTCATGGCCCTGCTCACCTACGCGCGGCGCCTGACGTCCGCGGTGACGGCGCTGTCCACCGGCGGGCGCGGGCCGGGCGCTCCGGACCTGGAGCCCATGGCGCGCTACACCGCCGCCGTGCTGGACGAGGTGGCCTCGGCGGTGGAGCAGCGCCGGGCCCCGGCGCCGCTGCCTCCGGACTCACCGCCCCTGGAGGGGGACGCGCTGTCCCGCACCCAGGGCGAGCGGCTGGTCCGCCAGCTCTCCGTGCTGCACCACGCGGCGGAGCGCCTGCCGCCGCTGCTGCTCACGTGAGCCAGTTCAGATGCGGTCGATGCGCGCCACCAGCCGCCGCAGGTCCTCGTTGACGCTGGCGAACTGGGTCATGCCCTGCTCGTCCTGGAGCTGCTTGCGCAGCGCCGGCAGTGCGCCCTCGCGCACCTTCGCCACGGCGTCCTTCGAGTCCTCCAGCAGCCAGCCCACCGCGAGGATGAGCGCCATGCGCGACTCGGTGTTGCGCTCGCCCAGCCGCGCGGCCAGGGCCGCCGCGTGGTCGGCCGAGCCGGAGCGGCCCAGCTCCAGTGCCGCGCGCTCCAGCATCAGCGGGTTGGCCTTTTCCAGGCGCTGCACCCAGCAGCCCGTGTTGCCCTCGCACGCCTGCGCCGCCTCGAGCAGCTTCGTGTAGCGGGCCAGCTGGTCCGCGCGCTTCTTGCCCAGCGCGGCCGCGTCGTCGCAGCCCTCCTCGCCCGTCTTCTTGCAGTCGGCCGCGGTGCGTGCCGGCTCGGCGGCGATGAGCTTCTGCAACAGCGGCAGGTCACGCCCGTCCCCCAGCATGGCGAGGCCGCGCACCGCGATTTCGCGCGTGTCGAAGTCGCCCGTGCCCGCGGCCTTCTCCAGCGCCGGCAGCGCATCACGCCCGCCCAGCCGCGTGAGGGCGCGCACGTACGCGTCGCGCACCGTGGGGTCCGTCTCCGTCAGCATGGCCGCCAGGGGCTTCACCGCGTCCGCCGCGCGCATGCGGGCCAGCGCGTCCGCGGCCTGCATCCGCACCAGCGCTTGAATCTGCGCGTCCGAGTGCGTGAAGGAGAGCTGCTTCATCAGCGCCCCCACCGCGCGCTTCTCGCGCAGGTCTCCCAGCACCGTCGCCGCCTTCATCGAGTAGCTGGCGGGGTTGACGCCGTTGGACTGCGCCCACTTCAGCAGCTCCGGGTCCTTGCCCTCCAGCGCGGGCAGCAGCGCGTCCGCGGCGGGCTGGCCCAGTTGGAACAGCGCGTAGGAGCTCTCCACGTAGAAGGACTTGCCCTTGCGCTCCTTCGTCAGCATCCGCACCAGCGCCGGCGCCGCGCGCGGGTCGCCGATGTTGCCCAGCGCTTCAATGGCCTTCTTGTTGAGGAAGGGCTCCACGGTGTCGTCGGTGGCCAGCGCGATGAGCGACTCCACGGCCTCCTTCGCCTTCATCGCTCCCAGTACCTGCACGGCTTCGATGCGCGTGTAGTTGTCCTTCGCGCGCAGCAGCGGCACCAGCGCGGGCACGGCGCGCACGTCGCCGATGGCGCCCAGCGTCGTCACCATGGCCTTGTTGGCGAGCTGCGAGGACATGTCCGCGGCGGCGGGGTCCAGCGCCGCCTTCAGCGGCTCCACCGAGTCGGTGGACTTCAAGTCGCCCAGGGCCCGCGCCAGCGCCGCCCGCACCTCGGGCTTCTTCTCGCTCGCCAGGTGCTCGTGCAGCATGGGAAGGAAGGTCGCATTCAGCTTTCCCGACGTCCGCAGCGCCTCCACCATGCGGATGCGGTCCTCGGGACGCCGCGACTGCTGGATGTTCGACCCCCAGTACTCCGGACTTGCCGGGTCGCCCTTACAGCCTCCAAGCGTGAGGATTGAGAGCGCGACACACAACGCGGCGAGGGAGCGGAACATGCGGTCTCCTTTGCGTCTGCGGGTTTGTCCTGTCTTCCGTGTAAACCTCCTGGCACGAAGGAAGCAAACCACCCAGGTCTCCTGGGGTACGCTGGTCAACGACATGGCCGATGAACCCCAGAAGTCGACGCGCCCCGCGTACGCCCGTCGGACGTACATCCTCGACCGCGAGTTCCAGCTCAAATACATCACCCTGCTGGCCGGCATCGGCGCGGGGAGCATCCTCGTCTTCGGGCTGTTGGCGCACCGCATCCACGTGTCCTCCGTCGCCTCGGGCCTGGACGGCGGCGAGTCGCTGCTGTGGCTCACGGGGCTGGGCACGGTGGGCACGGCCGTGGCGCTGGGGCTGTTCGGCCTGCTCTTCACCCACCGGGTCGCCGGCCCGGTGCATGTGATGAGCCTCTACGTGGCGGCGCTTGCCGCGGGGCGTTATCCGCGGCTGCGGCCCCTGCGCAAGGGCGACGAGCTCAAGCGCTTCTTCGAGCGCTTCAGCGAGGCGTTCGACCGCATCCGCCAGCGTGAAGCGGAAGAGGCGCATGCCCTGGAGTCCGCGCTGGACGCCCTCCGGGGCACGGCCACCACCCCGGAGGCCCGTGCGGCGCTGGACACGCTGACCGCGCTGCACACCCGCAAGCGTCAGGCGGTGGACAATCCCACCGGGGGCACCTTCAAGTCCGTGGCCTGAGTCGCCGGCCCAGGAGAAGCGCAACCGCTATGAGCCGACCCCGCATCATCTTCATGGGCACGCCGGAGTTCGCCGTGTCGTCGCTCGCCGCCTGCTTCGAGCTGGGCGACGTGGTGGCCGTCGTCACCCAGCCGGACAAGCCCAAGGGCCGCGGCAACACGCTGGCCGCGCCGCCGGTGAAGGAACTGGCCCTGTCGCGTGGCGTGCCCGTGCTGCAGCCGGTGAAGCTGCGCACCCCGCCGTTGTCCGAGGAGCTGCGCAAGTACAACCCGGACATCTGCGTCGTCACGGCGTACGGGCGCATCCTCCCCAAGGACATCCTGGAGTTGCCGCCCAAGGGCTGCGTCAACGTTCACGCTTCGCTGCTGCCGCGCTTCCGGGGCGCCGCGCCGATTCAGTGGGCCATTGCCCACGGTGACACGGAGACGGGCGTGTCGCTGATGGTGATGGACGAGGGCCTGGACACCGGGCCGGTGCTGGCGATGAAGCGGCTGCCGATTGCGGCGGACGAGACGAGCGCCTCGCTGCACGTGAAGCTGGCGGCGCTCGGGGGCGAGGTGCTGCGCGAGTCCCTGCCGAAGTACCTCAGCGGCGAACTGAAGCCCGTGACACAGCCGACCGAGGGCGTGGTGCTGGCGCCCATCATCGAGAAGGACCAGGGCCGCCTGGACTTCACGAAGCCGGCGGTGGAGCTGGAGCGGCGCCTGCGCGCCTTCACCCCGTGGCCCGGCGCCTTCACCACGCTGGGGGGCAAGCTGCTCAAGGTCCACAAGGTCCGGGCGGCCGGCAGCACGGGCGCGCCCGGCGCGGTGCTCGCGGCCAATGTGGACGGCATCGAGGTGGCCTGCGGCGAGGGCTCGCTCGTGCTGCTGGAGCTCCAGCCGGAGGGCAAGCGGGTGATGAGCGCGGCGGACTTCCTGTCGGGGCACAAGCTGGCGCCGGGCACCTTTCCCTTCAGCGCGAGCTAGCGAGGCACAGCGGTGTTGAACGTGAACGAGGGCAAGCGGGGATGGGCATGAAACTGCTGGTGCTGCACGGGCCGAACCTGAATCTCCTCGGCGTGCGCGAGGGTACGTCCGGAGGACGGCTGTCGGACCTGGACGCCGCGCTGAAGGCGCGAGCGAAGGAGTTGGAGCTGGAGCTGAAGGTGGTCCAGTCCAACCACGAGGGCGTGCTGCTGGACACGCTCGCCGCCGAGCGCGAGGAGGTGGACGGCATCCTCATCAACCCCGCCGGCCTCTTCGGCTCGTACGCGCTGAAGGAAGGGCTGGAGGCGGTGGGGCTGCCCACGATTGAAGTCCTGCTGCGTCCGCCGGCCCGTGAGTCCGTGGTGGGCGAGGCGTGTGTCCTCCAGGTGCACGGCACGCAGGGCGGCTTCGAGCCGTACCTCCAGGCGCTGGAGACCTTCTCCAGCGGCGTCTTCACGCCGGAGCAGGCGGGGCCGAAGAAGACGCTCGGCCGGAAGAAGGACGAGCCGTCCACCAAGGCCGCGCCCGCGTCGAAGCCGTCGCCGGTGTCGCTGGTGAAGTCCGTGGGCACTCCCGCGAAGTCGCTGGCCCGCGCCGTGGAGGCGGGCGGGTCCACGAAGACGCTGGGCCGCAAGTCGGCGCCCGCGAAGGAGGAGGCCGCGGAGGCCCGTCCGGGGAAGACGCTGGGGCGGGGCTCGAAGTCCGCCACGCCCGCGTCGGACCTGCTCACGCGGGCGCTGGTGCGGCAGAAGATTTCCGACCGGCTGGCGGGAAAGCTCACCCCGGCCGAGCTGGCCGCCTGGGCACGCACGCAGTACCAGGCCGTGCAGCGCGGCGCTCCCGCCGAGAGCGGGCACCGCGAGCTGCTGGAGGAGAGCCTCCAGAGCCTCACCCTCTCCACGCTGCCCGCGTCGCGGCTCTCGGATGAGCAGCTCGTGGACCTGCTGACCCGGCTGGACGAAGGATGAACGCGCGCGCACTGGCCATCAACGTCCTGTCGCGCGTGCGCGCCACGGACGCGTACCTCAACGTGGTGCTGGACACGATGCTGTCCGAGTCCCCGCCGAAGGACCCTCGCGACGCCGCGCTCGTCACCGAGCTGGCGTACGGCAGCACGCGCCGGCAGCTCGCGCTGGACTACGCCATCACCCGCTTCGCCGACCGCAAGCTGGACGCGCTGGAGGACAAGGTGCTGGCGGCGCTGCGCATCGGCGCCTATCAAATCTTCCACACCCGCGTGCCCGCGCGCGCGGCGGTGGCGGAGACGGTGCAGGCCCTCAAGGAAGTGGGCCTCGCGCGCGCGACGGGCTTCACCAACGCAATCCTCCGCAAGCTGGCGGACCTGCCGGGGCCGCCGCTGCCTCCGGCGTCGGACCTGGTGGAGCACCTGTCCGTGCGCGAGAGCCACCCGCGCTGGCTGGTGGAGCGCTGGATGCGCCAGTTCGGCCGCGAGCGCGCCGAGGCCATGCTGGTGGCGAACAACCTGTCCCCCGCGGTGGTGGTGCGCGCCAACACCGCGAAGGTGACGCGCGACGCGCTGCTCGCCCAGTTCCAGGAAGCGGGCGTGGACGCGAAGGCCACCACGGTGTCGCCGGTGGGCATCACCCTGCCGCCGGTGGGCCGGGTGGAAGATTTGTACGGCTACGCGGAGGGGCTGTGGCAGGTGCAGGACGAGGCCGCCCAGCTCGTCGGCGTCTACGGCGCGATTCCGGAGTCAGCGCGCGTGCTGGACGCGTGCGCCGCCCCGGGTGGCAAGGCCTGTCACCTGGCGCAGGAGCACGAGGTGGTGGCGGTGGACCTCCACGCGAACAAGCTCCGCAAGATTGACGCCGAGGCGAAGCGCCTGGGCCTCTCCGGGCGGCTGAAGGCGTACGCGCACGACGCGGCGGAGCCCTTCCCTCAAGAGTGGGGCGAGTTCCACGCCGTCCTCGTGGACGCGCCGTGCTCCGGGTTGGGCACGCTGCGCCGCCACCCGGAGCTGCGCTACCGCCGCAAGGAGGAGGACCTCTCGCGGCTGGCCACGCTGCAGCGGCGGATTCTGGAGAACTGCCAGGAGGCGGTGCCCGGCGGGGGCCTGCTGGTGTACGCGGTGTGCACGGTGGAGGCGCAGGAGGCGCAGGACCAGGTGGAGATGTTCCTGCGCAGCCACCCGGAGTGGACGGCGGAGCCGCCGGTGCTGCCCGGGCTCAAGCTGCCGCTGACGCAGGCGTACCTGCGCACGCTGCCGGGACCGGAGGGCTTCGACGGGTTCTTCGCCGCGCGCCTCCGGAAGCTCTACTGACTCAGGCCTCGTCGGCCGCCGGCAGGTTGGCGGCGGCCTTGAAGGCCTCCAGCACCGCGGCGGACGCGCGGTCCAGGTACTTGCCCTTGCGGATGAGCAGGCCGATGGGGCGCGACACGGGCCCCTCGGCGAAGGGCTTGGCCACCAGCGAGCCACCCTTCACTTCACCCTGGGCCGTGGAGATGGGGAGGATGGCGACGCCCAGGCCCATCTCCACCGCCCGCTTGATGGTCTCCACGTTGTCCATCTCCATCACCGGGTTGATGTCGATGTTCTTCTCGCGGAAGAGCCTGTCGAGCGCCTTGCGCGTGGGCGCCTCGCGGTCGAAGGCGATGAAGGGCACGCCGGACAGCGCGGTGAGGCTCACCTTCTGCTTCGTGGCGAAGGCGTGGTTGGGCGCGCAGACCACCGCCAGCCTGTCGTCGCGGAAGGGAAGGATGTCCACGCCCGCGCGCGGCTGCGGGTACGCGACGATGCCAATCTCCGCCGCGCCGAGAATCACGTCGTCGTACACCTGGTCGTTGCGCCGGTAGTTCAGGCGCATGTTCACCTTCGGGTGCGCCTTGAGCAGCACCTTCTGCACCGCGTTCAGCTCGTGCAGACCCACCGAGTAGATAGTGGACACCGTGCTGGTGCCGGCCACCTCGGTGGCCTGCTCGCGGATCTCCTGCTCCACCTCCGCGAACCGGGCGAGGATTTCCTTGCACCCGCGGAACAGCCGCTCGCCCGCGGGCGTCGGCGTCACCTGCCGCGCGCTGCGTGAGAGCAGCTTCTGCTCATAGCGGTTCTCCAGCGCGCGAATCTGCTGGCTCACCGCCGACTGCGTCACATGGTTGAGCTGCGCCGCGCGGGAGAACGAGCCCGTCTCGACCACGTCGCAGAACATCTTCAAGGATTCGAGCTGCATAAGGTCGCCTCCTACTCCCAAACCTAATGATTAGGCCAGAATTAATTAGCTTGCCTACCTGCCGCAGCGAAATGACCTTACCGGGCCCGGGCCTGCCCGGCCGTTCAGGGCGCGGGAGGACGCGGGCGCAGCAGGACGAAGAGGGACGCGCCGAGGGCGGTGAGCGCTCCACCGCTGAGCGACTGCATGCGGCCAATCTCACGGGTGGCCTGCTGGAGCAGCTCGCACTCGGGGCCGGACAGGCCGGCGCAGTCCACGGCGGTGAAGAGGGCGCGCAGGCCCGCGGCCAGCAGGCCGAGTCCCCCGAGCAGCAGGCCACCGCACAGCCCCAGCGCGGCCGAGCGGCCGACAGACGAACGCCGTGGAGGTTGGGGCTCCGGAGAGGGGGGCATGAGGGCCGCTATAGCCCCGGGCGGCGGCGGGCTCAACGGGGAGGGGGTGGCCCGCGTATGCTGCCGGGCCATGCGAATCCTCTACGGTGTCGTCGGTGAAGGCATGGGCCATGCGACGCGCTCGCGCGTGCTGCTCGAGGAGCTCACCAAGGAGCACGAGGTCCACATCGTCGTCTCCGGCCGGGCCCAGGACTACCTCAAGAAGCGCTTCCAGAACGTGCACGGCATCTGGGGCCTGACGCTGGCGTACGAGGGCAACTCGGTGAAGAAGTGGCAGACGGTGCTGCAGAACGTGTCGGGCGCCTTGAAGGGTCTGCCGCAGAACATCCGCCAGTATTTCGACCTGGTGGATGACTTCAAGCCGGACGTCGTGGTCAGCGACTTCGAGTCCTTCAGCTACCTGTTCGCGAAGACGCACCGGCTGCCCGTCATCAGCGTGGACAACATGCAGGTCATCAACCGCTGTCAGCACGAGCCGGAGCTGCTGGCCGGGTACGAGGACAGCTTCGAGACCTCGCGCGCCATCGTGAAGGCGAAGCTGCCGGGCGCCTTCCACTACCTCGTCACCACGTTCTTCTACCCGCCGGTGCGCAAGCGCCGCACCACGCTGGCGCCGTCGATTCTGCGGCCGGAAATCCTGGAGGCGAAGTCGGAGCCGGGCGAGCACCTGCTCGTGTACCAGACGTCGACGACGAACACGGCGCTGCCGGACATCCTCAAGGCCGCGGGCATTCCCTGCCGCGTGTACGGGCTGCGCCGGGACATCACCGAAGACCTGGTGGACGGCAACCTCACGTACCGGCCCTTCAGCGAGAAGGGCTTCATCGACGACTTGCGCACGTCGCGCGGCGTGGTGGCCAGCGGCGGCTACACGCTGATGAGCGAGGCGGTGTACCTGCGCAAGCCGGTGCTCAGCATCCCGCTGGTGGGCCAGTTCGAGCAGATCATCAACGCGCTGTACCTGGAGAAGCTCGGGTACGGGATGTACGTGAAGGAGCTGTCCGTGGACGCGCTGAAGGAGTTCCTCCAGCGCATCCCCCGGTGCCAGGAAGCCCTCAAGGGCTACGAGCAGGAGGGCAACACGAAGATGCTCGCCGCCCTGCGCGAGCAGCTCGGCCTGGCCTACGAGCACCGCGGCCACTGGGCCATGGAGCGCGCGGAGATGGACGCGAAGGACTGACTAGGACTGCACCGGCGGGAGGGCTTCGCCCTCGCTCTCCGCCATCTGGAGCAGTTCCTGGTTCGACAGCTCGTCGGCGGACTGCTGGAGGGTGTCGCCCAGCCCGTCCAGCTCCTCCGCCGACGCGACGCCTACCAGGAGGGGGAAGAGCTTCTCCTCCTCTTCCTTCACGTGTTGCTGCACGGACTGCTGGAGCCTGGCCAGCGCCGAGTCCAGCTTCGGGTCATTGCGCTTGGACTGGAGCAGGTTCGCGATGAGCCGCTTGGCCTCCGCGTGCTCCTGGAGGGAGTGGTCCACCATGTCCTGGATGCCCTTGCTCCGGGCGAAGGGATAGAAGTGCTGCTCTTCAATCCGCGCGTGGAGCGTGAGCTTCTCGGCAAGCTGCCCGAGCAGGCCGACCTTCTCGCCCGGCTTTGCCCGGGCGGCGCGCTCGAACAGCACGTCGACTTCGCGGTGCTGCTGCTTCAGCAGGTCAATGGCATTCATCCATGGCTCCCATCGTGTTCGGGGTTGGGTGGGCGGCGGGGCGGGTGAGGGGCCTCAATGGAGGGGGACCTCGTTCTCGTTGTTGCGCTCGGCCGCGCGGCGCGTCAGCTCGGTGAGCCAGGACTGGGTGAGGGGTGTCTCGCTCTCGTTGCCCCGGACGCGGTCCGGGTTGCTGTCCTGTGGCAGGGCGCGGTTGACGAAGGCGGAGACTGTCGCCGTCAGGTTGGGCGCCAGTGTCCGGCCCAGTGCGCCCAGCTTCGCCGGCAGGCCGACGAGGGCCTCCGCGTCACCGCGCTGGCAGGCCCCGAGGATTCTGCGCGCCGCCGTCTCCGCGCTCATGGACATGAAGGGAATGGAGTCCCCCAATGTGAACCACGCGTACTCCGCCTCGTGGTTGCCCTTGAACCAGGAGTTGCGCGGGCTGCCCGTGCGCAGCAGGCCGGGGCACACCGTCGTCACCAGGATGCCGTCCTGCCGCAGCTCGGCGCGCATCCCGTCCGACAGCCCCACCAGCGCGAACTTGCTCGCCGCGTACGGCACCAGGTGGGGGATGCTCACCCTGCCGCCCACGGAGGCGATGTTGACGATGCGGCCCGAGCCACGCCGCTTCATCTCCGGCAGCACCGCCAGTGTCGTGTACAGCGGCGCCCACAGGTGCGTGTCCATGGACTCGCGGAAGTCCTCCAGCGTCATCGACTCCAGCGGGCCCACCTGGATGACGCCCGCGTTGTTGATGAGGACGTCCACCACGCCGAAGCGCTCGTGGATGGTGGCCACCATGGCCTCCACCTGCACCTGGTCTCTCACGTCGCAGGGAATGGCCAGCACCTCGCCGCCGCCGCGCTCCAGCTCCTCACGCGCGCGCTCCAGCGTGGTTTCCTCGCGGGCGCAGATGGCCACCCGCGCCCCTTCCTTCAGCAACTGGCGCGCCAGCACCAGCCCCAGCCCCCGCGAGCCGCCGGTGACGAGCACCGTGCGGCCGGCGAACCGGAAGCGCGGCTTCATCATCCTGCGCAGTCCCAGGGCCGCGCCGACACCGGCCGCGGCCAGCGTCCCCAGGGAAATGCGGGAGGCGTCCTTGTCCTTGCGGCGATCTGCCATGTGCGGTTCTCCGTGTGGCGGGTGCGCGAAGGCGCGGGCGTCAGGGCCCGGGAGCGGCGGCCGAGGTGTCGTACCGCGTGAAGCGGTCCAGCACCTGGCGCACGTGGTGCGCGCCGTTGCGTCCGGTGAAGTGGTGGCGCAGCCGGCCCGAGTCCGCGTCGAACACGAGCCACGCCGGCGTCTGCGTCACGCCGTAGGCCTGGGCCATGGAGCCGTCGTCCACGGCGATGGGGTGGGTGAGGTCGTGCTTCAGCGCGAAGGCCTCCACCGCGTTGGTGTCGCGCAGCTCCTTCTCGGAGTGCGTGACGTCCACGCTGATGACGCGCAGGCCGCGCGGGGAGAACTCTCCGATGAAGCGCTTCAGCTCATCGAAGTCCGAGAGCGTCTGGGCGTCCTTCATGGTGAAGAAGTGGAGGAGGACGGGCAGCTCATCCAGCTCCGAGACATGGACCGGGGCGTTGACCCAACCGCCGTCCGGGTCCAACAGTTTGATGGGGATGTCGAGCGTCGGCATGCAGGCTCCCACGAGTGGGCTTCAGGAGGACGCGACTCAAGCTATGCATCGGCCGGCGCCGTCCTCCCCCCGCGCGGCTTCCGAGGCCGCTCGCCTGCCCGGACGGCACGGGCCCCGGTGCAGGCCAATCCCCGCCCCGGGGACAGTGGCGGCGCATCGCAAGGCCGCTGGACGCCCGGCCCCGGAGAGGGCAGAGAGGCGAGCCATGCGCATCCCCGACTTCAAGCTGGAGCGGTACTTCGCGCGGTACGAGTTCTCCGCGCCCTACCTGCTGTGCTCGTCGGACCTCGAGGGCTGGCGGCTGAAGGACTTGCTGGCGCTCGCCGACCCGGACGCCCTGGCCCGCTGGGAGGGGCTGACGCTGGGCTATACGGAATCCACCGGCCTGCCCGTCCTGAAGCAGGAGCTCGCCGCGCTCTACCCGGGCCTCGCGGCGGAGGACGTGCTCACCTTCGCCGGGGCGCAGGAAGCCGTCTTCGTGCTGATGAACGTGCTGCTGGGCCCGGGCACGCACGCCGTCGTCACCTGGCCGGGCTACCAGTCCCTCTACGAAGTCGCGCGCGCCACGGGCGCGGAGGTGACGCTGCTCCCGCTGCGCGAGGAGGACGGCTGGGCGTTGGACCTGGACGCCCTCCGCCGCGCGCTGCGGCCGGACACGCGCCTCTTGGTGGTGAACTTCCCGCACAACCCCACCGGCGCGCTGCCGGACCGCGCGACGTTCGATGCGCTGTGCGCGCTGGCCGACGAGCGCGGCATCCACCTCCTGTCCGACGAGGTGTACCGCCTGCTGGAGTACGACGCGCGCGACACGCTGCCCTCCGCCGCGGAGCGCACGCCGCGCGGCATCAGCCTGGGCGTCATGTCCAAGGCGATGGGGCTGGCGGGGCTGCGCGTGGGGTGGCTCGCCTGCCGCGACGCGGACGTGCTGCGCCGGTGCATGGCCTTCAAGGACTACACCACCATCTGCAACAGCGCCCCCAGCGAGGTGCTCGCGCTCATCGCCCTGCGCGCGAAGGAGCAGGTGCTCGCGCGCAGCCGCGGCATCCTCGCTTCCAACCTCGCGCTGCTGGACGCCTTCTTCGCGCGCCACGCGGACACCTTCCGCTGGGTGCGCCCGCGCGCCGGCAGCGTGGCCTTCCCTCGCCTGTTGCGCGACACGCCCGTGGCCCGCTTCACCGAAGAGCTCGTCGAGCGCGAGGGCGTGCTGCTGTTGCCCGGCGACGTCTACGACTTCCCCGGCAACCACTTCCGTCTGGGGTTGGGCCGCGTGAATCTCCCCGACGCCCTCGCCCGTTTGGAGCGTCACGTCATCGCCACGCGCTGACGCTGCTGCACGCGGTCATGGCCCTGGTGCGTCAGCGTCACTCTGTGACGCGACGTGTCAGTTCTTCCCTTCACTTCAAGATTTCCGTGATCTCGACCTTTTACAGCCCGACGTCCTAGAGTGTGCGCTTCCCCGCCCGGTCCCCCACCGTGCGAGGTCTTCCCTCATCTCGGAGCGAGGCGCTCAATATGAAGAACTTCATCGGTATGGCCGTAGCCGCCGCCACGTTGCTGGCGGGCACGGAGGCCGCCGCCACCAACTACTCGCTGTGGATTCACGGCCGTAACGGTGGTTCGACGCAGGCCGGCAACTACAACGACTTCAGCTACTGGGGCCCGTCCGGCACCGCGGCCGGTGTGAACAAGAAGGCCGTCAACTGGAACGGGACGCAGCGCGTTGGCGGCGAGAACTATCGTATCCGTGACGCGCTGGACTGCTTCTGCACCGGCGCGAACTGGTGCTTCATCGCCGCGCACAGCGCGGGTGATCTGCAGATTGGCTACGCGCTGTCGCTGTACGGCGGCTCGGCGCGCTACAAGAAGAACGCGACCCCCAACGCCAGCGGCGTGTGCGGCAACACGGACGGCACCACGCAGACGGGCTGGAACATCAAGTGGGTGGACGTGGCGTCTGGCGCGGGCGGCGGCAGCGAGCTGGCGGACGTGGGTGAGTGGGCGGTCAGCGAGCCGCTGGTGAGCGACCTGGTCACTACGACGGCGCGCGCCATGTACAACCACAACACCACGCGCAACATCTGGTTCTACAACTTCGCGGGCTCCAAGGGCACGCTGTACTCGGGCATCCTCCCGGGCCAGGACGACGAGGCCGTGTCCTACCACTCGACCGGTGGCGTGTCCGGCAGCTCGGGCAGCTCGCAGTGCAACCCCGGTGACTGGTTCTGCGGCGGCACGCTCAACACCGGCACCGCCGCGTGCAGCGACGGCAAGGCGAAGTGGAGCTACCACTCCGTGCAGCTGCGCGATGACGGCGAGGCGTACAACCACTACGCCAACGGCAACTGGGGTGGCATCGTCGCCAAGGTCCGCGAGGACATGGTGAACTACGCTCGCTGAGCCCCGTTTCCAAGAAGCGATATGACTGCTCCTGGCACCGTCCCTCCTCCTGTTTCCCGCTCCCGCCGCGCCCGGTGGGCCGTCGTCTTCATCCCCGTTGCGTTGGGTCTGCTCGGGTGGTGGTGGACGGGAGGTGGCGGTGCCAGCCCGTCGTCCACCGAGCGCGCCTCCTCGTCTCCGGACGAGGCGGCGCGTGCCGGTGGGCCGCCGGAAGCTCCCGGCAGGTTCGCCGGTGAGCAGGGCAGGGCGGCACACGAAGCACCTCGGGCGCCAGGCGCCGCGCAGGCGGGTGCGACGGATTCGCAGGACGCCGAGCGCGAGGCGCGGCGCACGCTGTGGGAGCAGCGGCTGGAGCGGGCGAAGCGCACGCTGGACACGTACGTGTCCGCCACGCGCTACCCGCCGGACTCGCGCCCCGGCCGCGAGCAGCCGGACCAGATGGACCTGGCGGAGCCGGAGCGCACGCGCCCGCTGAGCCGCGACAATCAGGACGTGCAGCTGAAGCTGAAGCAGGACCGCGTCTTCGTCGTCGGTGACGAGACGGTGCATTTCTTCGTCTCCTGTGAGGACGCACAGCACGCGCCCAGGCCCTGCCAGGTGGTGTCCGCCACCGCGCACGAGGCCGAGCACATGACGGGCGGCGTGGCGGCGGCCGCGGTGCCGCTGGCCTTCGTGGACAGCGGCGCCGGGGGTGATTCGCTCGCGGGCGACGGCATCTTCACCGGCAAGCTCCAGCCGTCGAAGCAGGGCTTCCCGATGTTCTCCGGCACGCTGCGCGTCGACGTGCGCGTGAGCTCGGGCCAGTCCGAGGGCTCGGCCTTCTTCGACATCCTCTACACCCCGTCGCCGCCGGCGCTGTTCACCGGCCGGGTGCGCGAGGTGGTGGAGGCGGGCTCACTCCAGCTCTATCTCGGGATTCAGGTCCGCAAGGCCGGACGGTACGTGGTGGCGGGCCGCGTGGACGACGAGAGCGGCGTGCCCTTCGCGCACGTGTCCTTCAACGAGGAGCTGAAGGAGGGGCAGCAGGAGGTGAAGCTCACCGTCTTCGGCAAGCTCGTGCTGGACGAGGTGCCCACCTTCCCGCTGAAGCTGCGCGACGTGGAGGGCTTCCTCCTCAAGGAGTCGGGAGACCCGGACCGCGAGCTGATGACCAGCCTGCGCGGCTACGTCCACACGACGAGCGAGTACGCCACCTCCACCTTCTCCCCCGCCGAGTGGCAGAGCGAGGAGCGCATGCGCTACGTGCGCGAGCTCACCCACGACGTGGACGAGGCCCAGGCGCAGCTCGACGCGGCGCTGGCCGACCGCAAGGCCCCCTGAGGGTTCAGCTCTCGGTCGTCACGGACGGCTGGGCCGCGGGCTCACCCGACGCGGCGGCGTCCAGGTCGACGGTGGCCTGGGCCGGCGGCTCCACTTCGAACGTATCCGCCACCGCCTCCACGCCCTGGGACGCGAGCGCCGCGGACACCGGCGCGCTGGCGGCGGCGGGGCTGGCGACGAGCGGAGCCAGCACTCCGGCCAGGGCCGCGTCACCCACCGAGGGCTCCTCCGGCACCATCGAGCCCAGGTCGTTCGTGTCCGCGAGGAACTCGTCCGGACCGGCGGGCCTCACGGCGGGGTCCAGGAACTCGGGCGGGACGTGGGTGGCGTCGTCCAGCGCGTCCATCCCGGCGTCGTCGATGGCGTCGACGGAGTCCATGGCCTGGGGCGTCGCGGCGCTCGCGCCGGAGATGCCGGCCGGCCCGTCCTCGAAGATGTCGTCCAGGCCCAGCTCGAGCACGGGGTCCGCGGGGCCCGCGGAGCCGGGCGGGTCCAGCATGAAGAGCAGGTCCTCCGGCTCCACCACGCTGGGCGTGGAGGTGTCCAGGTTCTGCAGCTCCCACGCGGCCGCGTCGGGCGACAGCAGGTCATCCATGTCCGGCGCGTCCACGCCCCGGCCCCGGCCTCCCGACACCGGCGACATGCCGCCCGAGCGCTCCTGGGGCGCGCCCAGCGACGACGGCAGCTGCGAGCCCAGCATCTGCGCATAGCGCGAGCGCGTGCCCGCCGCCTCGAAGGAGCTCTCCCCGGAGAACACACGGAGCTGCTCCGGCGTGGGCCCGGACGACGAGGCGCGGCCCGTGAAGTCGGACGCGTCCGCGGCGAGCGACGCGCCCGGGTCCTCGCCTTCCACCTGGAAGTCGCTCTGGTCGGAGAAGCCGCGCCGCACGTGCTCCACCGGCTGCAGCGGCTCGCGCGGGGTGAGCGGCGTGACGGGCTCCGTCTCCACGTCCAGCCGGGCGCGGGAGATGGAGGAGGAGATGCCAGACAGTACGCGACGGATGGAGGACATCGGGCACCCCACGCGGCACGCACGAGTGGCCGCATCCGGATTGTCGCGCGGTCGCCAGGAAAGTTGCCAGGGCGCCTCCGCTGATTCGCCGTCGTCCGGGGAGTGCCGGGCTCCATCGAGTCGATCAGGTGTGCCGTCATTCCGTTCAGGTGTTCAATTCCAGGCCGGCTCCCACGGTGTGGGGTGGCGACCCCACGCTGGGGTGCGCGTTGATGGATGGAAGGCGCTTGCAGCGTCGGCCATCGAACGGGTGGGGCCTGGATGTCGGGGTCCTGTGGCACTCACACTCCAGGAGCGCCCGAACGGAGGTATCCGTTCCAGAGCCCGACCGGGGGAGCGGGCGCTGGCCTCCCGCTTGCTGGGGAGAGGCCCGAGGAGGAGTCATGAGAATGGACAGCGCGGGACAGAGCCACATTGGCCGGCGGCCGCACAACGAGGACGCGTACTGCGTCCTGCCGGAGTTGGGGCTGTTCGTCGTTGCGGACGGGCTGGGCGGACAGGAGGGTGGAGAGGTCGCCAGCCGTTGTGTGGTGGACACCTTCGTGGGCTTCGGCCTGCGCCTGGAGCAGGACCGGGACTCCACGTGGCCCACGGTGCCGGACCCGGGGCGCAGCCGGGAGGAGAACCTGTTGTCGGCGTGCTCGGCGCTGGCGCAGCGCAACCTGCAGGCGCAGCGCGTGGGCCGCCTGAGGGAGATGGCCTCCACGGTGGTGGCCCTGGCGGTGAGCGAGCACGGCGCGGCCGTGGCCCACGTGGGTGACAGCCGGCTGTACCGGCTGCGCGCGGGGAAGCTGGAGATGCTGACGCGGGACCACTCGCTCATCGAGGAGCTGCGCGACGCGGGCATGGAGCCGCCGGGCGGCTCGGGCAACTGGCGGCACCTCATCACCCGCGCGTTGGGCACGGACAACGCGGAGCCCACGGTGCAGCGGCTGCGCCCGGAGCCCGGGGACGTGTTCCTGCTGTGCTCGGACGGACTCTACGAGCCGCTGGGCATGGAGGGACTGCTGCGGCGGCTGACGCTGTCCTCGGCGCGCGAGGTGGCTGACGCGCTTGTCGCGGATGCGTACGAGGCCGGTGGAAAGGACAACATCACCGCCGTGGTGCTGCGCGTCGCGGACGCGTGAGCTTCAGAAGCCCACGCCGAAGGAAAGACTGGCCGAGGGCAGCCACGTGTCCTGGGGCTTCACCAGCTCCGGGGCATGTGGCAGCCAGGCCATGCCCAGGTTGAAGTCGCCCACCAGCTCGAAGCCGGAGGCCAGCGGGCGCAGGAAGCGCAGCCCCACGCCCATTTCCGGCCCCGTCGTGGACACGCGGCGCGCGTCCGTGCCGTTGAACTGGAAGCCCGGGTCGTCCTCGCCCACCTGCGCCTCGGCCATGCCGGCGGCGAGGAAGGGCTGGAGGGTGCCCCAGCCCTCGGCGTCGAAGGACAGGAGCCGCAGCTTGGCGCGGAAGTGCGCCACCTCCGGCTCCGGGTCTCCGTGCAGGAATCCACTGCCCGTGCCACAGCCTTCCACGGAGAGGAAGGACACCGGCGACAGCTCCAGGCACAGCTCGGGCCGGCCGTTGCCGTTGGCCGTGGAGCCTCCGACGCGAAGGTTGCCGAAGTTGCGCGGCGTGGGGGCGGGCTCCGCCTTCGCCCGGACCTCGCCTTGCGCTTCCTCCGCCCGCAGCCTGCCAGGCGTGAGGGCGAGCAGGGCCATGGCCGACAGCAGGGAGGGCAGGCGCATGGCGCACACGGGAGCGCAGGGGCCGCGCTCCCGTCAAGCCAACGTCGCGGACAGTGTCGGAGTCCGGGCGCAAGATTGCGATCCACGGACGACCGCAAACGTCACCTTGGAGGGGACGACCCGTGGAGCCGTGTCGGGTCCACCAGGGTCATTCAGACCACCACGCAACCTGTGAATTCAGTGCGCACCCCTCAACAACCGAGTGCCGATCGGAGTATGCTCGGCGGCTCCCCCTCGTGTCCCTCTCCTTGGCTTCGCAGCGAATGACGCACAGCCTTGCCGCGCGCTTGTCGGTGGCCATCTCCCTGGTCATCTTCGTCCTCACCACCGTGAGCGTGGCGCTCACGGGGGCTCTGCTGCGGTCCGGCTCCGAGGCGTTCTCCTTCGGCTCCCTGCTCTGGCTCTTCTTGCTGAACGGCGCGCTCGCGCTGGTCGCGGGGGCGGTGGTCTTCACGTTGATCCGCCGGCTGACGGCGCCCCTGCGCGAGCTGACCGCCGCCACGGCCCGCGTGGTGGCGGAGGGCGACTTCCGCGGCACGCTGACGGTGCGCTCGGACGACGAGATTGGCCAGCTCGCCGGTTCCTTCTCGGCGCTGATGGCGCAGCTGCGCACGATGCTGCTGGCGCTGCGCGCCTCGTCCGAGCGACTGGAGGCCGCCGCCACGAACCTCACCGAGTCCGCGTCGGTGCAGAACGAGGCGGTGGGGCAGCAGGCGGTGGCGCTGCACGAGACGCAGCTCGCGGCGCAGCAACTCCAGGAGGCCTCGAAGGCGGCGGCGAAGCGGGTGGAGGCCATCCAGCGCGAGGCGCAGCGGGCCACCGAGTTCGGCCGGGCGGGCGAGGAAGCGGTGTCCGGCAGTGTGGGTGGGCTCACCCACATCCGCTCGCACGTGGAGCAGATGGGGCGCACCATCTCCGAGCTGCATCAGCGCACGCGGCAGGTCGGGGACATCACCCGCACGGTGAAGGACCTGGCGGACCAGTCCAACGTGCTGGCCCTGAATGCCTCCATCGAGGCGGCGCGCAGCGGTGAGACGGGTCGCTCGTTCGCGGTGGTGGCGCGGGAGATGCGCTCGCTGGCGGACCAGTCCGCGGGTGCCACCACGCGGGTGCAGGCCATCCTGGGCGACATCGGCCGGGCCATCTCCGACGCCGTGCGCACCAGTGAAGGGGGCGCGCGCGAGGTGGAGGGCGGCCTGGAGCAGGTGCGAGCCGCGGGCGAGAGCCTGCGCTCGCTGGCCACCATCATCCAGACCAACGGACAGACGGTGCGCAGCATCGCCGACGCCGTCAGTCAGCAGGACGCCGGCATCGCGGAGCTGTTCGCCGCGCTCAGCTCGATGGCGGACCTGGCGGACCAGATTGTCGAGCGCATGGCCGACAGCGAGCAGGCCGCCATCCAGCTGTCCACCGCGTCCAGCGAGCTGAGCGCCATCGTCGGGCGCTATCAGCTCTGAGCAGTGCGTCTTCCGCGTGCTCGCGCCGTGCTCTCGGGCCTCGCCGACGTGGGTCGCTGGTGGGCCCGGTGCGGGGCGCGTCAGGCCGCGTGCCCGCGTGTGCTAGCGAGCGTGAGCGGCGTGGGCCGATGGGCCCGGCGCGGGGCGCGTCCGTGTGGTGCGTGCGTCTGGTCCGCTTCGCAGGAGCTGGACGCCCATGGTCAGTGACCACAGGCACCACAGCCCGAAGGCCACCACCGGTGCCTGGGCCAGCGGGCCGGGTGACAGCGGCAGCACCGTGGCCAGCCCATCCACCAGTCCCACGATGAACAGGAGCGCGGAGGCGACTCCCAGGCCCGCCACCCACCGGCCCCGTCCCTCGCGCACCCACGCCACGCACGTCCCGGCCGTCCAGCCTGCGAGGAAGAGCTGGCCCACGTGCTCGCCCAGCATCACCCCGAAGAGCTGGTGTTGCAGCGTGAAGGCCACCTCCAGCGCACGCCGCATGGCCTCGTCCGTGCCCGGGGCCACGTACGCGGACGCGAGGGCCGGCACCACGAACGTCCAGCGCAGGAGTCCGAGCAGCTGCACCGCGCACGACAGCACCCCGAGCACCGTCGCCACACGGAGCAGCGGGCGTGCTGTGTCTTCTGCCTTCAGCACGCGGGGCAGTAGCGCCACCGCGGCGAGGTACGGCACCACCAGCAGCGCGTACGCGTACCAGGTCCACACCAGGGAAGTACCGCCCTCGGCGAACCGCGTGAGGACGTGCGCCGCGGGCTGGCGCAGCACGTCCGGGTAGTCGAAGCGCGTGGCGAGCAGCCCGAAGGGCACGTTCACCGCCAGCGGGAACAGCAGCATCACCCAGCCCACGAAACGTTCAGCACGCATGTGTCGTCTCTCCTCGAAGCGAATGGCCCGCTCACCCGGGCAGCGGAAAGCTCCAGCTCACGCCGGGAGTCGGGTTGACGCGGGGTGACTGGCCTGGGGCGAGCAGCGGGCCCGCGCCCAGGCGCAGGTCCAGGCCCTTCCACACCGCCCAGCGGAAGCCCGTCTCCAGGAAGAGCGCATCGTCCCAGCCGCGGTTCAGCCCGCGCAGATATGCAATGGAGACGAAGAGTGTGGAGGCGCGCTCGGACGTGAGGCGCAGCGGGAGGAAGTAGCCCGTGAGCCCCGCCTTCGCGAACCACGTGGTCTCCGTGCCGCCGCGTGCGTCGTGCGAGATGACGGTGGGGTACAGCCCCGCATGGACACCGAGGAAGCCCCGTCGGTACTCCACTCCGATGGAGGGCGAGCGCCAGCCGTGGAGTAGCACCTCGTGGTCCGTGGTGCCGGGCGGCTCTTCTGCTCGGGCCATGCCCGCGACTCCCAGCGCTCCCAACAGTGCAGCCACCCGTGCCGTGTTCATGGTTGCCTCCCCGCCGCGCCGTGCGCGGAACGAATCACCTGGAACCCAGGCTACGGAGGGGAGGCCTCCGCCACAGTGGCCGGTCGCGACAATCCCTTGCTCGTGCGCGACAGCGCGGCTCCTTCAGGGCGCAGGGGGGCCTGCATGGAACGGACGAGACGCCCCTCTCCCGGCGGCCGGCATGGCTGGAAGGAACGTTCCTTCCACGTGGCCGGTCGCGACAGCGCGGCTCCTTCACTGCGCAGGGGGGCCTGCGGGGAATGGACGTGACGTCCCCTTCCGGCGGCCGGCACGGCTGGAAGGAACGTTCCTTCCACGTGGCCGGTCGCGACAGCGCGGGCCAGCGCGATTCCTCAGTACGCAGGGGACCTGCATGGAACGGACGTGACGCCCACCTCCCGGCGGCCGGCGCGGCTGGAAGGAACGTTCCTTCCACGTGGCCGCCGTTCGGAAGGGGGCCGTGTCTTCCCGTGTCTCGAATCAGCGCGGGGTGAGCGCGGCCCGGAAGGCGGCAGGCGTCGTCCCCGTCCACCGTCGGAAGGCACGGTGGAAGCTGGCCACGTCCGCGAAGCCGGTGAGGAAGGCCACCTCCGCCACCGTCATGCCGGCGTCCGCCAGGTAGCGCTCGGCGTACGCGCGTTGCACCTCACCCACCAGCGCCGCGTAGGTGGTGGCCTGCTCGCGCAGCCGTCGCTGCAGCGTCCGCGCGCCGAGCGCGAGCTGGGAGGCCACGTCCTCCACATCGGGCGGAGGCGCACCGTTGCCCAGTCGCTGGGCAATGGCGTGCCGCACGCGGGCGGGCAGGTCTTCCTCGGTGGAGGGCAGGCGCGACAGCACGTCTCGCGCGTACGCCTCCAGGTAGCTGCCCACGCCCGGCTCACGCGTGACGATGGGTGTGTCGAGAAAGTCCGGCGGGAAGGCCAGCAACGTCTCCGGCTGGCCGAAGCGCGGGCTGACACCGAGCAGACGCCGGTGCTCGGACTGCCGTCGGGGCTCCGCGTGACGGAAGCGCACCTCGGTGGGCGTCCAGCCTCGCTGGCCGGTGATGCGGCGCAGGAGCACCACGGCGGAGGCGGTGGAGAACTCGGCGATGTGGCGCGGCCAGGTGTGCGGCAGGCCCCGACAGCCCGGATACAGGAACCTGAGGCCGCCGTGGGCCTCCAGTTCCACGCGTCCCGCGTCATGCAGGATGCGTGAGTACGCGACGATGCGGGAGAGGGCCTCGCGCACCGTGGCGCTCTTGGCGGCGAGGTGGCCGATGACGTGGAAGGCGTCCAGGTCCAGTCGCTCGGCGAAGTGCAGGCCGAAGTCCTCGTCGCCCGACGCCTCCACGACGAGGTCCCAGACCCGGTTGTAGGCGGCCTGGGGAACGCGGGCCTCGGGACCGGAGAGCGAGGCCTCCTCCAGCCCCGCGCTCGCGAGCATGCCCTGTGTCTCGATGCCGAGCCCCCGCGCGTATGCCAGCAGCGCGCTGAGCCCGCCCGCTGAAACAGTGAAGCGCATGCCCGCATCCGCCTCTTCCGTGCGCATGGCCCGCGAGCGTAGTCGAGGCCCGGGGCCTACCGAAGGGCTGGCGGGTGCCACGCGCTCGATGCCGTGGTGCCGCGCCCTTGCTGCATGCGGAGCGGGAGCCCGACGCTGTCACACGCTCAGGGGCGTGGCGTCGCCTGTCCCGAGCGGGAGTTGCCGCCGCCCGCACTCACCCAGCCCGTGGTGGCGGGACCGGTGGACACGGACAAGTCGAAGGCGCGGATGCTCATGCGTCGCGTCCAGTCGTTGCTCGCGAGCCAGTTGGTCCACGCGCCCAGCACCACGCGCCCTTCGTGCAGCGCGGGCGGGGTGATGTAGGGCGCCCTGCCCGGCAGCGCGCACGCGGCCAGTTCCCGCCCATCGTCCACGGCCAGCTCGCGCAGGAACGAGTCGCTGGAGGAGTCATCGCCCACGCAGCTGTTGCTCTCCTCGCAGCCCTCCGCCGCCGGCCGGTCGATGAGGAGCAGCGAGTCCCGCTGCGTGAGCAGCGGCGACATGGGCCAGGCCCCCACGGCCCGGTGCCAGCGCGGCGAGCCGTCCTCCGGGCTCAGTCCGTAGAGGAACGTCCGGCCGGGATGAAGCTCCGTCGGGCAGCCCGCGCCGGTGCACGGCGGGGCCGGGAGGAAGAGCGAGCCCCCGGCCTGGAATGCCACGCGCCCGTACGCGGAGCTGGATTGGCCGAGCGAGAAATAGCCGTCAACCATCGTCGTGGTGGCCAGTGTGGCAACGGTCGCTCCCGTGGCTGCATCCGCCACCTCGGCGCGGCCCAGCACGAGCCTGCCGCCCTCCACCGAGGAGGGCTGGAGCTCACCCACGCGGCGCACCTGCCAGCGCGGCCGGCCTTCCCGCGTGTACGAGAAGAGCGTCGTCTCCCCGGCTGCGGCATCGAAGGAGCCGCCGTAGACGTTGCCCTCCGCGTCCAGCACCACGGGCGTGCGCACCGCGGGTGTCAGCACCGTCCACGCCACCGCGCCCGTGTCCGCGCGCAGCGCCACGAGCAGCGTCTTCCCGTCCTCATCCCCGAAAGTATTCCGGACCACCGCGAGCACGTACGGCGAGCCGAGCGACACCGAGTCGATGAGGAACGACCGGGCTTCCTGCGGGTCCTCGGTGCGCAGCTTCGCGAGGTCGGCGCTCCACAGCTCGCGGCCATCCTCGAGGGACTGCGCGGAGAGGGTGGTGCTCGCGGACGTCAGGTAGAGCTTCTCCGCGTCCACCGCGTGCACGGCGGTGAGCCCGTTCCGGGGCAGCAGGAGCCGGAAGCGGATGGCGCCCTCGCGCGTGGCGGAGACGAGGTGGCACTGGAGCTGGCTCGGGTCCTTGTCCGACCAGTACGCGCTGTCGCACTCCGTCCAGTACGTCCGGCCGTCCGCGTCCATCGTCCCGCGGAAGTCCACGCTCTGGTCCCACGCGGCGTCGTGGCTCCACGCCAGCCGCGCCGTGCCGTCCGGGCCCGAGCATGCCTCAGGCGGTGTGGGCTCATCCGGCACACCGGCGTCCCCAGGCTCACCGACGGGAGGCTCCTGCTCCACCACCGGGTCTCCCGCTTCCGAGGGAGGCGCCTCGGGGGCAGGCGCCACTTCACCCGCGGGTGCCTCCACCGCTCCTCCACCGTGCTCCGCCGAACAACCCGCCCATACACACACGCCCAGCACCGCACCCCACCACCGCCTCACGCCCTACCTCCTCATCGCGATGCACCCGTTGTCGTCGGGCGATGGCGGAGACTGGGGATGAGGTGCCCGGTGCGCAACAGGCCCGGCCGCGAGTGGCGGCCCGGCAGCCAGTCAGGCGGATTGGGAGTGAAGTGTCAGCCCTGTTCGCCGCCGTCGATGGCGTACGCGGCGCCGGTGATGCCGCCCGCCGCATCCGACGCGAGGAACACGCAGAGCGCGGCCACTTCCTCCGGCTGGATGATGCGGCCCATGGCGTTCATGGACGCGAGCGCCTCGCGCGCCTGCTCATCGGTGCGGCCGGTGCTCTTGCTGATGGCGGTGGTGGCGTTGGTGAACATGTCCGTCTCCACCCAGCCCGGGTTCACCACGTTCACCGTCACCTGCTTCTTCGCGTACTCCACCGCCAGCGCGCGCGACATGCCCAGCAGCGCGTGCTTGGACGCGCAGTACGCCGACGTGTACTTCACCCCGCGCGTCGCCGCCATGGAGCCGATGTTGATGACGCGTCCGCCGCCCGCCTGCGCCATGGCCGGCATCAGCTCGCGGCAGAGGATGAAGGGCGCGGTGACGTTGACGGCCATGACGCGCGCCAGGTCCTCCGTGCGCGTCTTCGTCAACGGCGCGGACACGGTGATGCCGGCGTTGTTCACGAGCACGCGCGGAGCGCCATCCGCGAGGATGGTCTTGCTGATGGCGAGCAGCGCCGCCTCGTCCGCCACGTCCACCGCGTGTGGCCGGATGTTCTCGCCGCCCTCGGCGCGCAGGGACGCCAGCGCGTCCGCCGAGCGTGCCAGGGCCCAGACTCCATGGCCCTCGCGAGCGAAGGCCAGCGCCACGGCACGGCCGATGCCCCGGCTCGCGCCTGTCACCACCACAGTCTTGCGGGTTGTCGTCATGGGCCCGGAGCCTAGCGCCGGAGCATCATTCCGGCATCAACGCTCACGAGTCCCGGGTCAGGAGGTGGGTGCGAGCGCGGTGGGCAATTTCGCAGAGCGAACGCGCTCGCCGATTCGCTCCAGTCCCTCACCGGCCCGCGCGCGGGCGTGGACCTCCTCGTAGTCCTCGAACGCCGTGCCCAGCCACCTGTCCAACACCGGCGTGAAGAGGCCGTAGTGTCCCTGGTAGCGCGCGTGGTGCAGGGCGTGGAACGTGGGTGTGAAGAAGAGGCGCCCGGCCGGGGAGCGCACGAAGCGCTCGGGCAGCCACTCCGTGTTGCCGTGGCCGAACACGTTGAGGGCGTAGTTGGTGAAGATGTATGCCATGACGCCCACCTTCGTGACGGGCATGAACTGCATGGCCAGGAGCACGAGGCCGAAGCCGCCGCCCATCAGCACCAGCCGCTCCACCACGGAGAAGGACAGCGACGTGAGCGGGTCCGTCACCTGCGCCACGTGGTGCTGCGCGTGCAGCCGGTACAGCGCGCGCGTGTGCAGCAGCCGGTGCGTCACGTAGAACCACACCTCGAAGCCCACGAACATCCACGCGAAGCTGAGCAGCGCCACGCCCACGCTGAACGGCGCGAGCCGGTGCTCGTTGGCGACGCGGAAGGCGGTGACGAGCAGCGCGTCGCACACCACGACGCCGATGGCCGCCTTCGCCTCGCTCCGGAGCTGTCCCGGGGCCAGGGCCCGCCGGAACACCCGCCAGCGCTCGGCCAGCCGCGTGCGGCCCAGCGCGAAGCCCACCGTCAGCGGCACGGCCTTCACCAGGCCCGAGAGGACGAAGATGACGGGCAGCAATCGGACGTAGGGGTCCACCATGGCGTGCCGATGCTAACCCCGAGGCCCACGAAGGGTTGCGGGGCGCCAGAAACGCCACTGGCGGCAGGCATCAGACCCGCGCCCACGCGGGACACGGGCCCCTCCCCGATTCGAGCAGGGGAGGGGAGGGGACAGGTACGGCTCAGCCGCCGATGTCGGAGCCACCCTCGGGCGTCTGCCCGGAGGACTCCGCGGTGGCACTTTCGGGAGCGGCCTCCGCCTCGGTGGCGCCCTCACCCTCGGCACCCTCCGCGGCTTCGCCACCCTCGGCCTCATCCGCCAGCTCCGGCGCGGTGCCGGCGGCCTCCGACGCCTGCTGGGCCTTGAGCTCCTCGTCGTTCATGAAGCCGACGGGGTCGTCCTTGCGGTTGAAGAAGCGCACGGCCTTCTTCGACAGCGCGTACATCTGCTCCGCCGCCGCCGCGGGCACCAGCGAGTGCTCGATCTGCGCGGGCTCGGGGCGCTCCACCACGCCGAGCTCCCCGTCCTCGAGCTGCTTCGCCTGTGCCGGGCTCAGCTCCAGCCGGCGCAGCTTGCCCTTGCGGGTCATGAAGTAGAACGCCGTCTCGCCCGCTTCGACAGGCACCTGGGCGCCGAGCACCAGCTCCCTCAGTGCCCTGTCGATTTCCACCTGCTTCTTGGACTCGGCGCGCTGGTACGCCTTGGAGCCGGGCATCGGCGGCAGCTTGGGGATGGCCTTCTCCGACGGGGCCGCCCCCGGGCGCCCCTGCTGGGGAGGGCCACCGAAACGGGGGATGGGGCCGCTCGGACGGCCGCCGCCGCCCCCGGGACGACCGCCGCCCGGACGGCCACCGCCGCCAGGGCCGAAGCGGCCACCACCGCTGGGAGGGGGACGACCGCCGCCAGGACGACCACCGCCTTCACGGGGACCGCCCTCGCGGCTCGGAGGACCTCCGTGTGTCCGGTTCTCGTCACGTGGAGGGGCCGAACGGTTTCCGCCTGGACGGCCGCCCTCCTGGGGAGGGGACCGTCGGGCTTCCGTCTGACCGGGCGAGGACTCCACCTTCTTGGTCTGTTCCTCGGTGACGAGGCCCGCCTTCAACAACTTGTCGCGCAGGTTCTGCATGAGTTGGGCGTTCTATCCCTTGCACGGCCGCACGCAAGCCACTGCTTGCCGCACCTGTATGCCCCACGTAACTTGCCGGCCTTGTCGTACCCCTCTGGAGGAGTCGTGAGCCGTTTGAAGAAGTCCGCCTTCACCCTCGCCCTGGCGCTGGCCGCCGTGGGCTGTTCCGACCCGGTCGACAAGGCGGCCAAGGCACGCATCTTCTCCCCGGAGGACCCGCCGAAGGTGGTGGCCTCCGCGAAGCAGAAGCTGCCCCCCGAGGATGTCGCCAGCAACCCCCAGGTGGCCCGCCGCATCCTGGGCATGGACGCCGCCGAGGTGACCGAGCGACTGGGGCCCCATCGCTTCCAGTCCAGCGTGAGCTACGAGTGGTCCTCCGCCAACTCCAACCCGGTGAAGCTCACCGAGACGCGCACCTTTCGCGCCGGCCCCGGCGGTGTCTCGGGTGACTTCCACGGTGTGATGGAGAACTCCAGGGACCAGGGCCTGGAGGTCATGCGCGTGGGCGGCCAGGTGTTCGCCCGCAACCGCTACGGCCCGTTCCGCCAGCGCCTGCGCGACCGCGGCATGGCCGAGCGCACCCGCACGGAGCTGACCGGCGCCATCCGCGACTTCGACAGCCTCTTCCAGGGCCGCCTCAAGCTGGCCCCCGAGGGCACCATCACCTACGAGGGCCGCACCGCGTGGCGCTACGTCGTGACGCTGGGCCCCGCGTCGGAAGCCGCCTCCGCCCGTGCGCTGCCCACGACGTTCCAGCCCAGGGGCAACGCCGACGAGAGCACCCGCCGCCGCGCCGCCTTCTTCGCCCACCGCGTGCCGCGCTCGCTGGACGGCGAGGTGGTGGTGGACGCCGACACGTCCGTGGTCCTCAAGGCCCGGCTGGACGGCCGCATCGGCGTGCCCCAGGAGAAGACGCCCGAGGCCGCCGAGCTGCGCCTGACGCTCGAGTCCGCCATCAGCGAGCTGGGGCAGGACCCGAAGCTCCAGCCGCCGGAGGACTTCCTCCCCGACGCGGACAAGCCCCAGGGCATCGCCGACGCGCTGGACGCCTTCGGCATCGAGCGCAAGAAGCCGGAGGGCGCCGAAAAGGAGAAGGCCGGCGCCGAGGCCCCGCCCGAGCCCGAGGAGGAAGAGGGCAACTGATTCGACGCGCGGAGGGCCACCGGGTGCGTCGCGCCCCTGGCCCCCGCGTCATGTGCGCCGCGGCGCGCACGTGCGCAGGAGGCTGCTCGCCCGCCCTGACCGGCCCGCCCGGACGCGGGTGGCAGGGTGCCCCGGCCTGCCTCGCAAACCCCTGACTTCATTGGCCTGTAGGGCATGGCGTGTGCCTTGCTCCACGGCCGGGCATGCGCCGTCTCGTCGTCCTCCTGTCCTGTCTCGCCGGCCTCTTCGCCCCCGTGGCGCGCGCCGAGCCGCCCCTGCGCAACCTGGGCGTCACCGTCGCGCCGGTGGGGGCCTACATGCTGACGGACACGGACGGCGCCCACGAGCGGGGCTACACCGCGAGCCTGGGCTGGGGCTACCGCAAGGAGTACGCCGTCATGGAGGTGGGTGGGCACGTGGCCTCCAGCCGCCGGCGCACCGAGGCCACGCCCATGTCCATCCGGATTACCCCACCGGGCCCCCGGCGCGTGCGGCCGTACCTGGGAGCCGGGGCCAGCCTGTTGGTGGCCCACGAGAAGCAGGACGTGGCCGCCTCGCGCGCGCTGCAGGTGGGCGCGGAGCTGTGTGGCGGGGTGGGGGTGGAGCTGGGGAGCCTGCTCTTCCTCTCCGCCGAGGCCCGCTACCAGAACTTCTCCGCCGGGGGAGACCCGTTCTCCGGTGAACGGCAGGCTCTGACTTCAGGGTACCTCGGGCTCGGCTTCCGCCTGTAGCGCCAGGCCCCGGGCGCTACAGCCCGGCAGCGACCTGTTGGAAGAAAATTTGCGCTCACTCTTGCGTCCTCTACAATCCCCGACGGTTGCGGCTCGGACGCGTCCGACATGTACGGACGTTCAGCGGGCCACACAGCAAGGGAGCGGCGATGGAGCGCAAGGTGGGAAGTAGCACGGTGACGGCCAAGGAGGTCAAGGCAGCGCTGGAGAAGACGCGCACGCTGTCGGCCGAGGAGGAGAGGGTTCTGCGCATGCGGCACGGTGCCGGCGCTTCCAGCACCCGTGCTCCGCTTCCCCGCGCCGCGGGTGACAACGAGGAGCTCGGCGACGAGCTTCTTCTCATCGAGATGCAGTTGCTCAAGGCCATGCGCGCCCGTGCGGGCGGCAAGACGGTGGCCAGCGGCAACAACAAGCAGGTGATGACGCCCGCTCCGGCTCCCGCGCCCGCCAAGGCCTCGGCGAACGCGACCAAGGACAAGATCGTCCGGGCACTCCGCAAGAAGAAGTAGTCCCCTCGCGGAGCCACCACTACCGGTTGAGGATGGCCACGAGGCGCTCCCCGGCCTCGGGCACAGCCAGTGGCGTGCCCGAGACCTCTGTGGCCAGTCCTTCCGCGTCGTCGGTACCTCCCCGCGCGAACAGCCCCTTGAGCCAGGCGGCCGCGGCGGGATTCCTCCAATAGTCCTCGTTGAAGCGCTCCGTGAGGCGGGCGGTGAGCCGCGTCTCCAGCGCCCACGCGCGCAGGTAGTGCGCCGTGTAGAGCTGCGGGTCCACGTCGTGGAGGAAGTAGCCCGGGTGCGGCTCGACGAAGAGCGCCTGGCGCTGGCCGTCCGCGTACTCGTCCGCGCGCTCCGCCGAGGGGCCGCGAGTGCTGAGTGACAGCTCGTAGGACAGCTTCGCGCAGTGACGGCGCAGCACCGCGAGGGCCTGGAACGCGGCCATCCGCACCGTGTCGCGCGCGGCCACGGTGGGCAGGTCCAGGTAGCGCTTGAGCCAGCTGGGGGACAGCAGCAGCCGCTCGAAGAGGGCCGCGTAGCCTTCCGTCACCGAGGCGTCGCCCAGCCGGCGCAGCTCCATGGGGAGTGTCTCCGACACGTGGGCGCGGTGCTGCGCGTGGCCCATCTCGTGGAGGAAGCCGGCCAGTGCATCCATGCCGCCGCGCGGCTGAATCACCAGGCGCACCTCGTCCGGCACACGCACGCTGGCGACGAAGGGGCGGGGCGACTTGCCGGGACGGGCCTCGTCGTCGATGCGGATGCGGCCCCCGGCGTTGGGCGTGAGGCTCCACTCGCCGAGCCAGCGCACCACGGCGGGGAAGGTGTCCTCGCGCCTGAAGAGGGGGAACATCCACGGGGCCTGGAGCGCGTGCTGGAGGTCATGCCGGCGCGCCTCGCCGCCGGGCAGCGGGCGCAGCAGCGGGTCCACCTTCTTGAGGACGTAGGCGAGCACGTCGCGGTAGGCGTCCTCGGTGCTCCGGAGCGTCTGCGCGGCGGCCTCGGCGAGCTTGCCGTAGGCGATGCCGGTGACGTCCTCGCGCAGGGCGGGATAGTCCTTCGCGCCCAGCCGCTCCGCGGCGACGAGGGCCGCCTCGCGCCGGTCGCCGTAGGGGCCGCGCCGCTCCCAGAGGAAGTTGCCGACGGCGCGCTCCAGCAGGGTGCGGCGGTCGCGGTGGGACTCGCGGGGGAGCTCGTCGAGCGCCTCGGCGAGGGAGAGCGTCCGGTCATCCACGGGGAGCTGGGACTGGGCCTCCAGGGTGGTCACGGCCTCGGCGGGACGGGCGCCGAGCGCCTCCTCCACCTGGGTGGCCACCAGTTCGCGGAGCAGTTGGATGCGGCGGACGGCGAGCGGGTCGTCCTTCGTGCGGGCCTTGGCGAGGGCCTCGTTGGCGGCGGCGAAGGTGTCCGGGGAGGACAGCTCGGGGAAGGAGGCGTGGAGGCTGGAGACGGGAAGCGTCGGCGAGAGGCCGGCGCCATGCCGGTAGTGGAGCGTGGCCAGCTCGGCGAGGAAGTCGTCCAGCCGCGTACGCACGGAGTGCAGGGGACGGTCCATGGGGCGCGGAAGGTAACAGGAAGCGGGCGGCGCGGAAGGGCGATGCGGGCGTAGAGTGCCGCCGCATGACACCCGCGCCTCGAACAGGACTGGGACTGTTCGTTGCTCGAGGCAGCGGGACGGGGTGTAGGGGCCTGCCCGGATGCATGCGGGCCACGACGCGTGGGGAGTTCTTCGTGAGTGAGGTGCGGCTGTGAAGCGAAGGACGTTCCGCGCGGAGGGCGCGGTGGTGGGGCGGGCCGTGGCGGACGCGGTGGCTTCCGAGCTGGGAATGCCGGAGGCGGAAGCGCGCAAGCTGGTGGACGTGGGCGCCGTGTACATCGCGGGCCGACGGAGCCGGGACGCGACGGCGAAGCTCACGGCGGGGCAGGTGGTGATGGTGGTGCTGGAGGAGGGCGGGCAGAGCGCCCTGGCGGAGTCGGCCCCGGCACCGGTGCTGCGCGTGCTCTACGAGGACGCGGACGTCATCGCCGTGGACAAGCCGGCGGGGCTCACGGCGCAGCCCACCGAGGGACGCGTGGGCGGGAGCCTCGTGGACCTGGTGAGCGCGCACCTGGGCCGCGAGGCGGGGCTGGTCCACCGGTTGGACCGGGAGACGTCCGGCGTCACGGTGTTCGGGAAGTCGGCGGAGGCCACGTCGGCGCTGGCCGCGGAGTTCCGCGAGGGACGCGCGCGCAAGCGGTACGTGGCGGCCACGGGGCCGGGACTGCCGCCCTCGGGGACGGTGGACCTGCCGCTGTCGAAGGACCCGTCACGCCCCGGACGCTGGCGGGCGACTCGCGCGGCCAACGGCGTGCCCGCGTTGACGGACTTCCGCACGCTCCATTCGGGCCCGGAGTTCTGCGTGGTGGAATTGCTGCCGCACACGGGCCGCACGCATCAGCTCCGCGCGCACCTGACGGCGCTCGGGGCGCCGATTCTCGGGGACGCGCGCTACGGCGGGGCGAAGAAGGCGGGCGGGGTGGAGGCGCCTCGCTGCCTGCTGCATGCGCAGGCGCTGGAATTGGGACACCCGGGCACGGGACAGGTGCTGCGCGTGGAGGCGGTGGTGCCGGAAGACCTGCTGCGCTTCTTCACGGCGGCGGGTGTCGCGGTGCCTCAGGGGCCCATCGGGGGAGCGAAGGGGAACTGAGTCACGGACGCCGCGCCGTGACCGGGGGCTCCGACCAGGGCACCACGCCCAGCTCGTCCGCCGCGAGGAGGAAATCGCCCAGCATCCGGCCCTGGTCGGCCAGCGTCTTCGGCGTTGCCACCGTGGCCAGCAACTCACGGCCGCGCTCGCGCCACGCCGCATCCCCCGTGAGCACGTGCAGCGCCGCGAGGAAGCGCGCCGCCGCGACGTTGTGGACGAACGGCCGCTCCCTCCGGGCAAACACGCCGACGGCATCCGAGTCCGGTGTCATCTCGTGGAGCGCGCTGCCTTCCGCGCTGGCGAAGTCCGCCATCATCTTCCGGGCCACCTGCTCGGCGGCCTCGCGGTAGCGCCCCTCTCCCGTCACCCGTGCCAGCACCGCCAGCGCCCGTCCGAGCGCCGCCGCATCCGCGAGGAAGCGCGGCCCCGTGCGCGTGCCCTTCTCCCGCCACACCGCGCCTTGCGCCACGTGGCTGCCGAGCAACACGTCCATGGCCCGGCGCGCACGCTCCAGGGGCGCCACATCCCCCGTCACCTCATGCAGCGCCACGAGGGCGGAGATGGCCAGTCCGTTCTCCCTCGCGTACACGTGCGAGTCCACCCACGGCAGGCCCAGCGCGCGGCGGCCCGCGTCGTCCTTCGCGTAGTACACGTGCCCGTCCACGAAGGGCACGCTCCGGTCATGCGCTCCCACGTCCGCATCCTGGTTCGTGAAGAACGTCCCATCCGGTGCGCCGAGGAAGCCCTCCATGTAGCGCGCGATGCCCCGCGCATCCGCCAGCAGCGCGGGCTCGCGGGTGAGGGCCCAGGCGCGCGCATACGCCTCCAGGTTCGGCGCCTGCATCACCATCAGCTTCTCGAAGTGCGGGTCCGTCCAGTCCTTCCCGGCCGAGTACTGGTAGACGCCGCCCCACACCGGGTCCAGCACCGCGCGCTGGCGCTCCAGCGTGAAGGCCACCCGCTGCCGTGCTGCGGTGTCGCCTCTCATGGCACGGCGCACCTCGAACTCCGTATTGCCACCCAGTGGCAACTTCTGGAAGTCACCCCAGCCGCCTTCGCGCGTGTCGTACCAGCCGTCGAGCGCGAGCACCGTGCGCGCCGCCACCCAGGGCAGCAGCCCGGACGTCGCCGGCACGTCGACGACGTGCGCTCCCGGGGATTCACGGGCCTCGCGAGACAGCGCCTCCACGCGCTGGAGCAGCGGCCGCAGGCGCTCCGGCGGCAGGTAGCCGCGATACTTGCCCACCTCCTCCGCGTCCGGCGTGAGCAGGATGGTGGCGGGCCACCCGTAGTCCACCCAGCGCTCCGCCAGATCGGGGCGCGCGTCCACGTCCACGCGGATGGTGACGAAGCGCTCGCGCAGCAGTCGGCCCACTTCCGCGTCGCGGTACGTCGTCTCGTCCATGACGTGGCACCAGTGGCACCACTCCGCCGCGCCATCGACGAGGATGTACCGCCCCTCGCGCTTCGCCCGCGCGAAGGCGTCCGGGCCCCAGGGCTCCCACTGGAAGGCCTGCTCCAGTCCCTGGTCGCGAGCCTGGACGATGTCCACGCGCGCCGGTGTCCCGGGACGGACGAGCCCGCGCGCCGGCGCCACCGTGGCGGAGTGGCAGGCGACGGTCAGCAGCAGGAGGACCCACGGCGGGACGCGGTGCATATGCTCCCTGTACGGCCGTGCCGCCCGGGTGGTTTCGCCCCGTCACGCCACGCAGGTGAAGTCCCGCCCCTCCACCCAGCCCCAAGAGACCAGGTCCGCGCGAATCTCCTCTCGCGCCCAGCGCACGCCCACGCAGACCAGCAGGTGGCTCCGTCCGGGCGGGCCCAGGGCATCCGCTGACACCACGGGAGTGTCCTGGATGCGCGTGCCCACCTTGCGCGGGTGGACCTCCACGAAGCGCTCCACCGTCGCTCCTTCCTCGCGGAGGAAGCGCGCCAGCGTCTTTCCGCTCGGGCCGGCGCCCCAGATGGTGCAAGGGCGCCCGTCCGCCAGCGGCCCCCTTCCGCGCACCAGGTACTGCGCCTTCGTCCAGGCGAAGCGCCGCACCGCGTAGCGAGGGTCCGTCCACGTCAGCCGCTGGCTGCTGTCCCGCCAGCGCAGCAGCACCTCCGGGACGTTGCGCAGGCCATGGCCCCGGTCCAGTAACTCGAGCCACAGCGCGTAGTCCTCGGGGAAGTCTCCGTGGCGCCAGCCGCCCGCGGCCACCACGGCGTCGCGGCGCAGGCACACCGAGGGGTGGCACATGGGGCTCTCGATGAAGCGCTCGCGGTAGAGGCGCTCGGCGGAGGTGAGCCCGTTGAGCCACGCCGCGTACGCCTGGAAGGAGGGGCTCACCGGCTGGTCCTCGCGGAACACCTCCACGCCCGTGCCCACGCCGGCCAGGTGGGGCTCGGCTTCGAGGGCGGCCACGCTCACCTCCAGCCGGCGGGGGAGGGCCTCGTCGTCCGCGTCCATCCGGGCCACGTAGGGCGAGGTGGCCGCGCCGAGCCCCTGGTTCAGGGCCGCCACCAGCCCCCGGCCCCCGCCGTCAAGTACCTCCACCCGGGCGTCCCGGGCGGCCAGCCCCTCCAGCACCCCGCGCGTACCGTCGGTGGAACCGTCATCCACGGCGAGAATGCGGACGTCCCGGAGGGTGCCTGCCAGGAGGCTCTCCACGGCCCGGGCCACGGTGGACCCGGCATTTCTTGCCGGGAGAAGGACGGTAACAACCGGGAGGGGCATCGTTGTGTAGACTGCCGCACCCATGGGTGGCGTGAGAAACGGCAAGAGCGCCGGCACGCCGGAGCCCGCAGCCGCCCGACAGGACGCGCTGCGAGCCGGCGCGCCCGACGTGAGGCCGGAGGAGGCTGCGCGAGACACGGTGGACCGGCACCTGCGGTCCGCCGTGGACATGTTGCGCGAAGGCTCCGCCGCCCGTGCCTTCGGCCAGCTCGCCCGCGTCAGCCGCACCGAGCCCATGACGCCGCGCCTGGCCGCCGCGCTCGTGCGCTACGCCCTGCTCGCCGGCACCGAGGCCGCCGCGATTACCCTCCTGGATGCCACGCAGGCGCAGACGCCCGACGTCCGCCGCGCGGTGCGACGGCAGCTCGCGCGAGTGCTGCGGCGGGTGGGGCAGGAGCCCCGCGCCATCGCCGCGCTGGAAGCCGTGCTGGCGGAGAGTCCGGACGACCGGCGGGCCCGGCGCGGGCTCCAGGTGCTCCGGGAGCGCGGGCTTCGTGGGGGCACGGAGGCGCAGTCGGCGAGTGGGCCCGCGGCCAGCGGTGTGCTGGGGAAGCTGCCGACCTTGAAGTCCAGCGTCCAGGCCCCCGCCGTCTGGGACGAGGGCTCCAGCAGCTACCGGGAGGACACGCTCCTCGGGTCGGCCAACAGCGCGTCGCAGAAGGCCGTGCCTCGCGAGAAGACGGCCGTGGCCTTCCCCACAGCGGCCGCCGAGCCCCGGGAAAAGACGGCCGTGGCCTTCCCCACGGCAACACCGCCCGTTCCCCATCTGCCCTGGTCCACGCCAGGACGGCCGCCCGACGCGCCACAGGCCGAGTCGCGCACGAGGACGGAGGCGGAGCTCCCGGCGGTCGGCTCGGTGCTGTCGGAGTCGCGCTCGAAGACGGAGGTGGAGATTCCGGCGGTGGAGGTGGCTCCGCCCACGGAGAAGCACCGCTCGGTGGCGGAGGCGAAGGCGGTGGGCGGTTCGCCGTCGAGTAGGTCCGCGGTCGAGCTGCCAGCGGTGGGCGTTGCCGCGAGCCCGCCCGCCTTCGAGTCACGCCCGACGGTGGTGGAGATGCCCGCCGTGGGTGTCGCCGCGGATGAGCCCACGTCTCCTGCACGTCCGACGGCGGGGGCGCCTTCTAGCGAGCCAGCTCCCAAGGCGCGTTCGACGGCGGGTGAGATGCCAGCGGTGGGTGCGGCTTCGAACGAGCCAGCTCCCAAGGCGCGTTCGACAGCGGGTGAGATGCCAGCGGTGGGTGCGGCTTCGCGCGTGCCCGCCTTCGAGTCGCGTCCGACGGTGGTGGAGATGCCCGCCATCGGGATGCCCTCGGGCACACCGTCCGCCGAGCCGCGCAAGCCGGCGGAGGAGCAGCCTCGCGCGGGTGAGGCAGCGAGCCCGGCCGCTCCCTCGCAACGCGCGGGTGGCTCACAGCATCTGTCCGTCCCGTGGGCGGAGTCCCCCGCGGACCTCGAGGATGCGCCTCCAGCGCGGGACGGCCGGGCGCAGGCTCCTCGCGCCAATCCCTGGGCGGATGACGAGCCGACGAGCGAGCTCACGTTCGAAGCTCCACCGGTCCTCTCGGACGACGCACCTCGGGGAACCCCTCCGAACGCGAAGCCGCCGGAGAAGGTGACGGCTCGGACCGCGGAAGCTTCTCCCGAACGCGTGGAGCGAACGCAGGCGCCCGCCACGAGCGCTCCCGAGAAGCCCGCTGCTGTCCCGGAGGCCTCGCCCGCGGAGACGCAGGAAGTCTCCATGGCGGACCTGGAGGCCGCGCTCGCGGGCTCCGCTCCCGCCCGCGTCGGTGCTCCTCCACAGGGACAGGCCACGCCTCCGGCCGCTTCCGCCTCCCCCGCTCAAGGCGCGAACGCGGCGGCGACAGGGCGCGCTCGAACGGACGGCGCGGACACCCAGGCGGCGGGGGCCGGTCGTGTCGTCGCGCCAGGCCCGCGAGCCGAGGACTCGGAGGAGCAGGTCCGCTCGCAGAAGCTGGAGGCCCAGCTCATCGCGCGTCAGGCCTGGCGAGAGTTGGCGCAGCTCTACCTCAAGCGCGCGGACCGGGCGAAGGACGCGACCGTGCGCGCGGAGGCCCTGACCCGTCTCGCGGAGGTCATGGAGAACGAGCTCCAGGACCCTTCCGGGGCCGCGCGCATGTACCGGGAAATCGTCGAGCTGACCGGTGACCGCACCGCGCTCCGTGAGCAGGTGCGGCTGCTGTCCACGCGCGGCGATGCCTCCCTGGTGCGGCGCGCGCTCGATGAGGCCATCCAGCGGGCCCGCACGGCCCGGGCTCGCGCAGGCGCGCTCCTGACGCGCGGAGAGCGCTGGCTCCACATGGGCGAGCCGGGCAGGGCGCGCTCGGACTTCGAGGCGGCGGAGGCGCTCGCGCCGGGGATGTTGCCCGTGCTCGCGGGGCTCCTGCGCTGTGTCTCCGCCGCGGAGCGTCCCGCCATCGCCGAGCGGCTCCGGCTCGCGCTTGCCACCGCTCCCCGCCGTGCGCTGGACCGGCTCGAAGGGCTGCGCATGCTCGCGCAGGCGGCGGAGGAGTCCCTGGGCGACCTGCGCCTGGCGCAGTGGGCCTGGACGGAGGTGCTCGCGGAGAGCCCCGACAGCGAGCATGCCCGCGCACAGTTGGTGGCGCTCGCGCGGAAGCTGGGGGACCCGAAGACGGTCGGCCAGCACCTCCGGGCCCAGCTCGCCCGGGAGTCGCGAGGCCCCGCCGCCCGGCAGGCCCGGCTGGAGCTGGTGGCCACGCTGGACGCGCTGGGCGACGACGAGTCCGCGCTGAACGAGCTGCGCCAGGCGGTGCGCTACGAGCCCGGCCACAAGGAGGCGTGGCTGCTGCTGGTGGACCGCCTCACCGCGCGCGGGAACATGGGCGAGGCGGCCTGGGCGCTCGAACACGCGGCGACGGCCACCGAGGACGAAGCGGAGCGCGAGCAGGCCTGGGAGCGGCTCGCGCGGTTCTGGCGGGAGGCCCTGCGCAATCCCGAGCGCGCGCAGGTCTACGCGCGTCGTGCGGAGGGCCTGCGACAGGCTCGCGAGGAGCGCGAGCTTCCGCCCCCCGAGCCGCCTCGCAGCGCCACGCCCCGACGCGAGCCGAGCGGGCCGAAGTCGCCGCTCGTCCCGGCTCCCGCGACGCTGTCCCTCACGCCCTCGGGCATCGAGGCGCTCGCCAACGAAATCACCTCCAACACGGACGTCATCGTCCCGCCCGCTGCTGCCAAGGCACCGGCCTCCAGCAAGAACGCGGGCGCGAAGGGACGCGGCGGCGACGCGTCTCCGCCTTCCCGCGACGAGGCCGCACCGGAGCCTTCCGCGCGCTCGAGAAAACGGGCGGGGAAGGCCGCGCAGTCCAAGGAGAAGGACGCTCTGGCCTCACGTGCGGAGCGCGCGGCGGCTCCAGCTGGAGCCAGTGGGGCACCTTCCGCGCCCGGTGGCGCGTCGCCACGTGCCGAGCGTCCGTCCGCGCCCCCAGTCGAGCCGCGTGCCTCCGCGTCCGGTGGAGCCGCTCCCGCCGGTGCGCCGGCCGCCCGTTCGGAGCAGCGTGCTCCCGTCCCGAGTGCCTCGGCCCCCGCCTCGGGTGCACCGTCCGCCTCGCCCGTCCGTTCGGAGCAGCGTGCCCCCGCGCGCGGCGAGCCACGCTCCACGGCCGCTGCGGCAGGGCCGGCGCAGGCCTCGCCGCCACCGCGCGCCCCCGCGCCACGAGACGCCGACCCCGCGCCGAAGTCCCGCAAGCAGGCCGCGCGTGCGGACAAGGCCGCGCCCCCACCCCCACCACCTGCTCCCCTGCTGGGCGACGACGACGAGCCCATCCCGCCGACGCGGGCCCTCGGCTTCAGTGCCCGTTCCGTCGCGTCCCCGCCGCGCCCGGGCGCCGCCGACAGCGAGCCACCGGCCCGTGCCGCGAAGGCCACGGACCTCATGGATGAAGACGAGTCCATGGAGCTGGGCTCCGATGAGCCCGTCGCCAACACCCGCGTCATCTCCTGGGAAGCGCCTCCCGGCCGCATGGACCCGGTGCGCCGCATCGTCCGCGCGCGCGGGGAGGGCACCGTCTCCGCGCCTGCCCCGGCCCGCCCCGCCGCCGCGAAGCCTCCCGAGCCCGCGGCCCGGGTGGGCCCCGGCGCCTCCGAGACGCGCGAGGCCCCCGCCGTCTCCGAGCCGTCCCCCGACACCGAGCCCAACTTCTTCCGGCACCTCCGCGAGCGCCCGCTCGACCCGAAGCCCTACCGCGAGTCCGCCGAGTACTTCGACAGCCGGGGAGACACCGGCCGCGCCTCGCTGATGCGCGAAATCGCCGACGCGCTCGAAGGCCGTGAGGCCCCGGCATCACCTCCGCGCCCCCAGCGCCCGCCGCTCACCTCCGAGCAGCGCGCGGGCTTGCGCCACCCCGGCCTGCGCACGCCCTCGGGAGAGCTGCTCGCCTGCACCGGCATCGCCCTCTGCCGCCTCTTCCCCGCCCAGGGGCGCGCCGCCGGCACCGCCGAGCCCCTGCGCTCCGCCTCCGGCCCCGGCGCCCCCGCCGTCCTCGACGCGCTCCACACCGCCGCGCGTTTGCTCGACGTCCACCTGCCCGAGCTCGTCCTGGCCGAGGACGAGGGCCCGCCCTTCACCGCCGTCCACGTGGGCCAGCCGCGCCTGCTCGTGGGGCGGCTCACCGTCCAGCAGCCTCCGTCCGCCGCCGAGCTGCGCTTCCACGCCGGCCGCGCCCTGCTGTCGCTGTCCCCGGACCTGCTCGCCCTGCGCGCCCTCAAGGGCGGCCAGCTCCTGCGCGCCCTGGCCCTGCTGTCCACCATCCTGAAGGACCCGCGCGCCTCCAGCCCCGACGCCCGCGTGGTGCGCGACTCCCTCTCTCCCCGCGCCCTGGAGCGCGCCGTCGCGCTGTTGGACGCCGGCACCCGCGACTTCAACGCCTCCTCGCTCGCGGACGCGGCGCGCGACTCCGCCAACCGCGCGGGGCTCGTCGCCTGCGGGAGTGTGGGCCCGGCGCTCGCCGTCCTGCGCGCGCGCCACAACCCGGATGCGGAGCTGGTGGAATTGCTGCGCTTCGCCGCGTCCGAGCGCTACCTCGAGCTGCGCGCGCCGCGCTGACTCACTTCATCTGCAGGCGGATGGTGAGCGCCAGCAGCCGGCCCGTGCCACTGCCCAGGTCGTGACGGTAGGCGATGTCCAACCCGCCGCCGCCCTCCGTCACGAAGCCCACGCCCGTGCTCAGCTGGGAAACCTTCTGGAAGCCGTCGTACGAGTAGCCCGCGCGCACCGGCAGCAGCTGCCCGAAGAGGTACTCCACGCCCGCGTTGTACGTGAACGTGCTCTTGTCGTTGGTGACGAAGTCCGCGCGCACGTCGCCGGCCACCGTCAGCTGCTGCGTCAGGAAGCCCACGTGGCCCGAGAAGTACCGCGTCAGCTCCGAGTTGCCGGTGTCGATGAGGTTGTGTGCGGACACGCCCGCCATGAACGACGGCGACAGCCGCAACAGCAGGCCCGCGTCGGCGGTGACGGAGTTGACGTACCGCGACTCGCCGCTCAGCCGCAGGTAGCGCGCCACTGCACCGATCATCACCGACTGGTTCAGGGGCAGCCCCACGCCCAGCGAGCTCAGGTGGGCGCTGGAGCGCGCGCCGCCACGGCCCAGGCTCACCCAGTGGTAGTCGACGCCCATGGCGAGCCGGCTGGTGGACGCGTCGAGCACGGAGATGCCGAGCAGGCCCTCCTTGCTGTTGGCGTCCCAGGCGCCCGTGCCCTCCACCCGGTAGGAGGGGAAGAGGGCCATGGCGGCGGGGTTGCCCAGCACCGACTCGGTGCCCAGGCCCAGCGCCCGGTAGGCGCCGCCCATGCCGTAGGCCCGGGCGCTCATCACGTCCCGCAGGTCCTCCGATGGCTGGGCCAGGGCGGCGGTGGACACACACAGCGCAATCAGCAGGACAGTCGAGCGGAGCGGCATGACGTTGGCATCCTATCCAGCTTGAAGGGGGCGGGTGCCATCAATACATTCCGGCCCCAAAGGTGGGCTATCTGACCCATTCCTCCTCCGCGCCCGGGCACCCCCGGGGGGCCTTACTCCCCGCGCGAGGTCGTCAAGACGGAGAAGCCGTGAAGCGAACCGCCGCACTCCTGGCTGTCCTGGTTTCCTTCGCCGCGGGCGCGTACGTGCTGCCCGGAGGCTCCATCCTCCGTCGCATGGTCGCCGAGCGCGACGAGCTCAAGCTGTCCTCGCTCCGCGTGGAGGGCTCGCTCAGCTTCAGCGGCCCCGCCGTGAAGGAAGCGGGCGCGGCGCTGGGCACGCCCACGGACCGCCCGGAGGTGCAGGGCGACGGCATCCTCTCCATCCGCGTGCCGGGGCGCTGCCGCTTCGACGCCGCCGTGCCCGACGGCAACGCGCGCGCCGCCGCCATCCAGGCGGGAGGCCGCCGCCGCTCGGAGGGCACCGAGGTGCCGTCCATGTCGGTGCTCGTCTCGCAGGTGTGTCCGATTCTGGCCGCTGGCGGCGGCAGCGTGCAGGACGTCAAGGAGGCCCTGCAGGAGCACCTGCAGACGCTGGGCGTCGAGACGGGGCGCACCGGGCTGGCGCGCTTCGGCGGCGAGGTGGCGTACGTCCTCGGCGAGATGGCCGAGGGCCGCCCGCAGTTCTGGGTCTACAAGGACTCCTTCCGTCCGGCGCGGCTGCGCTACACGGACACCGCCAACAACGCCTGGGACATCCGCTTCCTCGACTACACGTCCCCGGCCACCGGCGAGTGGATGCCGCGCACCATCGAGGTCTGGCGCGGCGGCCAGCGCGCCCTGCGCTTCACCGCGCTCAAGGGCGACAGCCGCGCCACGCTGTCGGAGAAGCTCTTCACGCCGTAGCCGCCTCGTCACACGCGCGTGCCATTGACGCGGCCCGACGTGTGGGCCGTGGTGTGTGCCGCTGTACCTCCCGCGTCTGGAGGCTTGCGGCGCGCGCGGCCCCCGAAGAAAGTCCGCCCGCGCCCGGCCGGGGCTCCACCCGGCCCGCCACACAAGAGGAGTGCCACATGAAGCTGTACGGCCACCCGATGAGCACCTGTACGCGCAAGGTCCTCACCACCCTGGCGGAGAAGGGCCAGGAGGCCCAGTTCGTCCTCGTGGACCTGATGAAGGGCGAGCACAAGCAGCCCGCGCACCTGGCGCGCCAGCCGTTCGGCGTCATCCCGGCGCTCGAGGACGACGGCAACATGCTCTACGAGTCGCGCGCCATCATGCGCTACCTGGACCGCAAGCTGCCGGGCACCTCGCTCACGCCCGCGGACCCGCGCGCCTACGGGCTGATGGAGCAGTACATCAGCGTGGAGCAGTCCTACTTCTCGCCCGCGGCGATGAAGGTCATCATGGAGCGCCTCTTCAAGCCGCACATGGGCGGCGGCGCGGCGGACGAGGCCCGCGTCGCGGAGGGTCTCCAGGGCGTGGACAAGGTCTTCGGCATCATCGACCCGGTGCTGGGCAAGCAGCAGTACCTCGCGGGTGACAGCTTCTCCCTCGCCGAGGTGTCCTGGCTGCCGTACCTGGAGTTCTTCGTGGCCGCCGGCGGCGCGGACGTCCTCAACAAGCACAAGAACGTGGCCGCCTGGTGGAACCGCATCAGCAGCCGCCCGTCCTGGAAGAAGGCCACCGGCAAGTAGTCGGCCTGTGCTTCGCGGCACGGGTGGTGCGCTGTCCCGCGCCATCCGTGCCCCTCGCGGCACCGTCGAGGCCCGTGCCTCCAGTGCCGCTCGCTGCTCGAAGGGCCATGCCCTCGCGGCCCGTTCTACTCGCTGTGCCTGCTCGAAGGCTTGCGGCGTGACAGCCGCGGGTCACGCGTGTGCCCGGATGCAAGGGCGACACGCACGTCGTGGCCGCGACGGAGGACCTGGCAGGGCATGTCAGACCCTCGGGGCACTGTGTCACCTGGTAGCAGGACGGAAGGGGCTGGGGTGGCGGTTGAAGGGAGCATCATGGAGCAGCAAGCCTTGTGGGACGACGCGCAGGCGGAGCGGACGGAGGCCTCCCCCACCCGGGGTTCCATGTCCGTGCGTACCTCCGGTGCGAGGAGTCGCCGGGAACTGTCCGAGCCCGAAGGCGCCGCTACAGTGGGCGCCGCAGTGAGCCCTCCCGTCCTGGCCTCCATCGCCGTTGGCCGCCCCGTCCGGGGCGAGTTCACCTACTCGGTGCCGGACGCGCTCGCCGGCCAGCTGTCGCCGGGCCAGCGCGTGCTGGTCCCTTCGGCCGGGGCACCGCGCTGGGCTTCTACCTCGGGCCCGCCTCCCCTCCGGCCGAGGAGGGCGTGAAGCTCAAGCCCATCCAGCGCGTGCTGGAGGACTCGCCGTCGCTGCCGAAGGACCTCATCGCCCTGCTGCGCTTCGCGGCCGTGCACTACCGCTACCCGCTGGGCGAGGTCATCCGCGGCGCGCTGCCTCCCGGCCTGTCGAAGGCGGTGGACGAGAAGGAAGCGAAGCAGGACGTGCAGCTCTTCGCGGTGGCGCTCATCAACGAGGTGCCCCCGGAGCTCCACCGCGCTCCCGCCCAGTCCGCCGCGCTTGCCTACCTGCTGGCCGTGGGAGGGCGCGCGCCGCTGGAGGAGGTCTCCCACGCGATTCCGGGCGCGCGCGAGACGCTGAAGAAGCTCGCCGCGCGCGGCATGGCGCGGATTGAAGAGAAGAAGCTGGAGGCCGGCGTGAAGGACGGCCTCATGCAGGGCCGCCCCGAGCGCCTCACCCCGGAGCAGGGCACCTCCGTGACGGAGCTGCGCGCGGCCCTGGACACGGGCGAGTTCCAGCCGTTCCTCCTGCACGGCGTCACCGGCAGCGGGAAGACGGAGGTGTACCTGCGCGCGGCGGAGCATGCGCTGGCGCAGGGCAAGGGCAGCCTCATCCTCGTGCCGGAAATCGCGCTCACGCCGCAGCTCGTGGGCCGCTTCCGCAGCCGCTTCGGCGCGGAGGTGGCGGTGCTGCACTCGGCGCTGAAGGACCGCGAGCGGCTCTTCCACTGGCAGGCGCTGCGCCGGGGCGACGTGAAGATTGCCGTCGGCGTGCGCTCGGCGGTGTTCGCTCCGGTGGACAACCTGGGGCTCATCGTCGTGGACGAGGAGCATGACCCCTCCTTCAAGCAGGAGGAGAAGCTGCGCTACCAGGCCAGAGACCTCGCCGTGGTGCGCGGCAAGCAGGCCAACGCGGTGGTGGTGCTGGGCTCGGCCACGCCGTCGCTGGAGACGCTGGAGAACGTGCGGCGCGGTCGCTACCGGTTGCTGGAGTTGAAGAACCGCGTGGACGACCGGCCCATGCCCACCATCGAACTGGTGGACCTGCGCGTGGAGCGTCCCCGAGAGGGCGTGGTGACGGAGGAGGCGCCCATCCTCAGCCCTCCGCTGCTGGCGGCGATGGAGGAGACGATTGGCAAGGGGCAGCAGGTCATCCTCTTCCTCAACCGGCGCGGCCACAGCACGGTGCTCCTGTGCGAGGTGTGCGGCCTGTCGCTCAAGTGCAGCGAGTGCGACGTGTGCCTCACGCACCACCGCTCGCAGAACCGGGTGGTGTGCCACTACTGCGGGCTGGCCATGCCGGTGCCGGAGCGGTGCACGGAGTGCACCGGCCCCCTGCTCAAGCTGGGCATCGGCACGGAGAAGGTGGAAGCCGAGGTGCTGGAGCGCATCCCCACCGCGCGCGTGGCGCGGCTGGACAGGGACTCGGCCACCAGTGCGGAGCGGCTGACGGAGATGCTGGCGTCGTTCGCACGCCGCGAATTGGACGTGCTCGTGGGCACGCAGATGGTGGCCAAGGGGCATGACTTCCCGGGCGTGACGCTGGTGTGCGTCGTCATGGCGGACACGTCGCTGGCCATCCCGGACTTCCGCGCCTCTGAGCGCACCTTCCACCTGCTCACCCAGGTGTCCGGGCGCGCGGGACGGGGCAAGGACCCGGGGCGCGTGCTGGTGCAGACGTACAACCCGGACGCGGAGCCGGTGAGGCGCGTGCTGGCCCACGACTTCGACGGCTTCGCGAAGCAGGAACTGGACTGGCGCAAGGCGCTGGCGTACCCGCCCTACTCGCGCATGGCGGCCATCCGCCTGGAGGGCGAGCATCCCGAGCAGGTGGCCAGCGTGGCACGGCACCTGGGCAACCTCGTCTCGCGGCACATGCCGCCTGCTTCGGCGGGGGTGCGCCTCTTGGGGCCGGCGCTGGCGCCCATCTCCCGCATCCGGGGGAAGACGCGCTGGCAGTTGCTCGTGAAGGGGCCGACGCATGCGTCGCTTGCCCCGCTGCTTGGCCGGATGGAGGCGGCCCTGGGGGACGTACCGTCCGGGGTGAAGGTCGTGATCGACGTGGATCCGGGGGCCATGCTGTAGACTCGGTGCCCCCCATGGGCGCACCGGTCCTCCTCGTTCACGACGACATCGCCACCATCGCCGCGGTGCGGCGTCTGCTCACGCGCGAAGGGTACGAGGTCATCCTCGCCACCTCCGCCGCGGACGCCCTCATCGGCTTCGGTCACCACCAGCCCGTGCTCGTCGTGCTCGCTCCGGGGGTGGAGAGCGGGCGCGGCCACGTGGTGCTGGAGGAGTTGCTCCAGCATCCGGATGGGAAGAAGGCCCGCGTGCTGCTGCTGGGCGAGCCGATTCCCGGCTTCAGCGCCCCGGTGGCCTCGCTGCCGCTGGACGGTACGGGCTTCATGGCCCTGGTGACCTCGCTCCTCCGCGCGCCGACGGAGGCGGATGCCTGGCACGTGGTGGAGAACCGCAGCCTGCCCGCGTCCGGTGCCGGGCCCCAGGCGGATGACGGCGAGGCGTGGCATGCGACGGCGCCGCGCCCGGTGGGGGGAGACCCCGCGCTGGCGAACGCGCTCTTCGGCGACCTGGCACCGCTGCACCAGACGGACTGGGAAGTGGCGGCGATGACGCGCGAGGAGCGCAGCGCGCACGAGGAGGCCCAGCAGCGCGAGCACCAGACGACGCTCGTCATGTACTCCGCCATGGAGCTGGCGCACCAGGAGGTGGAGGCGCAGGCGATGGCCTCCATCGACTCGGCGCTCGCGTCGGGTGGTGCGGAGTCGGCGGATGGCTGGGGCGAGGGCATGCCCGAGACTCCGGCGGTGGATGGGGCGGGGGCGTCCGGTGCGGAGCTTGCGTCCGGTGACGTGGACGCGGAGGTCCGCGCGGAGACCGAGCGCCTGGCGCAGCTGGAGATTGACGCGGCACTGGCGCGGGAGCAGGCGGAGCTGGGGTCGGAGCTTGCGCCGCCCCCGGGGCAGCTCGCGTGGACGGAGGAGCCCGTGTCGCAGTCCGCGGCGCGGCCGGTGACTCCGGCGCCGAGGCTGGGAGACGAGGGATTCTTCGACGTCGACACGCCGGGAGCCGAGCAGGGCGTTGGGCCCTCCGACGTGACGCCGGGAGAGCAGCCCTTCGTGGCGGCCGCGGCGGAGACTCCGTCGTGGATGGAGCTGCCTCCGGACCCGGAGATGGAGAACACCGCGAGGATGGCGGTGGGGTGGGGCGAGACGGCTCCGGCAGGTGTGGCCCCTGGAAGAAGCGGGAGCGGCACCCTGACGGCGGACGCGTCCTCCAGCGAGCAGGGCTCGGAGTGGGGGACGGAGGCCGAGCTGGGCGAGGAGCCCTCTGCGGCGGACATGCCGGCTGAAAGTGCTCCGGCGGCGGATTCGGCGGATGGGGACCTCGCGGACGGCGCGGGTGACGAGGAGGCCGTGCCGTCGGCCTGGGATGTGTTGGAGGCGGAGCTGCAGGCCTCGGTGCGGGCTCGCGAGGAGGCGGAGGCGGGCACGTCCGCGGCCGATGACGGCACGTCCACAGCCGATGCGGGCACGTCCGCGGTCGATGCGGGAGAGACGGCTCCGGCCGCGGGTTTGTATGACGACTGGAGCAGCGCGGAGCCGGACGACCCCGTGGGCGAGACACCGGTCTCGGCGGTGGGTTCGCTCGACTCGGAGGCGTCCAGCACCTTGGCGCCGGGGGTGGAAGAGGCTTCCGCGTGGAGCGACGCGGATGCGGCCAGTGCCGACGCCGCGGCCACGGGCGCGGACCCGGGCGGCAGCGCCCCAGAAATCGCGAACACCGTTGAGCCGGGCACCAGCGCGGGTGCGGACTGGTTCGACTCGGACACGGACGGTGTCGCCGCGACTTCGACCGGGCCGACGACACTCCTGGAATGGCCGCGGTCCGGAACGGAGCCCGAATCCCCGGCCCTCCCGTCGGACGGGACGGAAGCGGACGGGGCCGGTTACTCCGACGCGGACGCGCCGAGCTACCCGGATGCGGACGCGCCCTCCTACGCGGAGCAGTCGCTGGCACCCGTGGAGGAGGCCGCTGTCGCCATCCCCGGTGCCGCGACCCCCGCGCTGCTGGCGCAGTGGCAGGCACAGCAGGAAGAGGCGGAGCGGCAGCTCGAAGAGGCGCACGAGCGGGTGCGCTCGGTGCGGGCCGAGCTCGACAAGGAAATCGCACTCCACCGCGAGACGGAACAGCAGTTCGTGGAGGCGCGCGAGCTGAGCGAGTCGCTGCGCGGCGTCCTGGACCGCGAGGCCGCGCTGCGAGTCGAGGCGGAGGCCGCGCGGGAGCAGGAGGCGTCACTCCGGCTCGTGGCGCAGGAGTTGGCGGAGGCGGCCCGTGAGCGGGAGCAGGCGCTCGACGAGGAGCGCTCGCGCGAGACGGCGCTGCGGCTCGAAGCGGAGCACCAGGTCCACGCCCTTCAGGAACGGCTCGCGGCGCTGGAAGAAGAGCACTCGCGAGCCGAGTTGCTGCGCCGCGAGGCCGAGGCGCAGCTCGAGGTCGTCCAGCAGCGTGACTCCGGGCTGGAGTCCGAGCGGGCCGGGGAGCTGGAGCAACTGCGCGAGCAGGTGGCCACGCTCCAGGCGAAGCTCGACGAGGCGGAGACCCGTGCCGGCTCCGAGGCTCGCGAGCGCGCCACCGTGGACGCCGCCGCGAGGGCGGCGCTGGGGCGCATCGAGGAGCGCGAGCAGGACTTCGCCGAGCTGCGTGGGCAGCTCGATGCGCTGAAGGCGGAGGTGGGCGAGCAGACCCGCCTTCGCGAAGAGGCGCAGGCGCGTGCGGAGGAGGCAGCGGACCGGGCCCGCGAGGAAGCGGAAGCGCGAGCCGAGGTGGAGACGCGCGCCATCGACGCGGAAGCGCGAGCCGAGGCCCAGGAGCGGGCCCGGGTGGCAGCGGAGGTCCGGGCACAGGACGCCTCGTCGGCCAGCGACGAAGCCCGGGTGCGCTCCGACGCGGAGGCGCTGGCGCGCAGCGAGCTGCAGGTGCGCATCGAGAAGCTCGAAGCGCGACTCCGTGAGGAGACGAAGGCCCGTACCTCGGCGGAGACTCGCGCCAAGGCGGCGATGCAGGCGCTGAAGGAAATCGAGACGAGGCTCGAGTCCGAGGCCGCCGGACGTGTCGAGGCCGAAGGCCGCGCCGAGGCCGAGGCGAAGGCCCGTCGGGATGCGGACTCCCGCGCCGAGTCGGCGGAGACGGCGACCTCCGCGGCGGAGGACCGGGCCGAGGCGGAGATTCGCGCCCGTGAGGCCGCGGAGTCGCGAGCGGAGGCAGAGGCGGAGGCCCGGCTCGCGGCGGAGACCCGGGCGACGTCCGAAGCCAGCGCCCGAGCCGACGCGGAGGTCCGCGCGGAGCTGGCGACCCAGGCACAGTCCGAGGAGGAGGAGCGCGCGGAGTCCGCGGCGGAGGCCTGCCAGAAGGCCGAGGATCGCGTCCTGGCGGAAGCCCGCCTCCGTGAGGCCGCGGAGTCGCGTGCGGAGACGGAGTCGAAGCAGCGCGCCGAGGCGGAAGCCCGCGCCGAAGCCGAAGCCCGACTGCGTGAAGAAGCCGAGGCCCGCGCTGAAGCGGAGTCGAAGCTGCGCCTCGAAGCCGAGGCCCGTGCCGACGCGGAGTCGACGAAGCGCACCGAGGCGGAAGCCCGCACCGAGGCGGAAGCGCGGCAGCGTGCCCAGGCGGAGGAGCGCGCCGAGTCCGAGGCCCGTGCCCGTGCTGAATTCGAGGCCCGCGCCGAAGCAGGAGCGACCTCCAGCACCGAGTCCGAGGCCCGCGCCGAAGCCGAAGCAAAGCGCCGTGCCGAAGCGGAGGCCCACGCGCAGTCCGAGTCCAAGGCCCGTGCGGAAGCCGAGGCCCGCGTGCAGCAGGCCGCGCAGGCCGCAACCGAGGCAGCCGCCCGCGCGAAGGCCGAGGGTCGCCACCGCACCGCCCTGGAGGTCCGCCTCGAAGCCGAGGCCAACCAGCGCGCGGCCGCGGAGACGCGAATCGAAGAAGAGATTCGCGCCAGGAACGCCGCCGAAGCGCAGCTCGCCACCTTCCAGGGAAGGCTCGAGCAGGCCCGCCAGGCCTCCGAGAGCATCCGCCAGGAGCTCGCCCGCGAGCGCGAGGCGCGAGAGGCCGTGGAGAAGTCGCTGGAAGCCCTGCGGGCGGAGAAGGCCCAGCTGGAAGCCGATGCCGTCGAGCAGCGCGCCCAGGCCGAGCGCGAGCGCCACGAGCTGGAAGAGCGCGGGCATCGCGAGGCCGAGGAGGCCGCCGCGCAGGCCCGTGCCGCGCTCCTCCCGCTGGAGGCCCCGCCCGGCCGGCCCGAGCTGGCGGTGGCCCGCAGCGGCAGCGTCACCCAGGACGGCCTCGCGAAGCTGGTGCTCCGGCTCTGCGAGGCGCGCATGGAGATGCGCCTGGAGCTGAAGGTGATGAACGCCCTGCGCGTCCTCTGGCTGCGGGACGGCGCGCTCGTCGGTGCCGTCTCCTCCGCACCGGGGGAGTCGCTCATCGACCGGGCCCGCGCGGATGGCCTCATCGACGCGCGCCAGGAAGGCGAGCTGCGCCTGGTGCGCAGCGCCACCACCGGCGCGCTGCTGGACGCCCTCCGGGGCCGCGGCTACCTGCGCGAGTCCGAGTCCGTTCCGCTCGTGCAGCGCTACACGGAGCAGGTCTTCCTCGACGCGCTCGCCGAGCCCTCCACGCTCTACCGGCTGGTGCCGGAGCCCGCGCCGCACGAGGTGGCGCTCGCCGCCGCCACGCGCCCGCCGCTGCACCTGCTGGCCGAGGCGCTGCGCAACACGCTCTCCGCCGAGTCCCTGCTGGAGGCCGCCGGCAGCCTTCGCACCCGCGTCACCCGGGGCGACCTCCACCTGGCCCCCGACGACTTCGGCCTGTCCTCCCGTGACTTGCAGCTCCTCTCGCAGGTGGACGGCGAGCACACGCTGGAGGCGCTGCTCCTGGGCGCGGGGCTGCCGCAGGAGTCCGCCCTCAAGTCGCTCGCGGTGGCGCGGACGCTCGGCCTCATCTCGCTCCAGGACGCCGGCGACGAGGACTCCGGCGAGCTGCCCCCGGAGCTGGACGTGCGTCGCCTCGAGGCGAAGTTCGAGGAGATTCAGGACGCCGACTACTTCACCGTGCTGGGACTGGCCCGCACGGCGGGCAGCGAGGAGGTCAAGCGCGCGTACGAGCTGCTGGCCGCCGAGTTCCACCCGCTGCGCTTCGCCGGCCACCCGGACCCGGCGCTCCAGCACCGCGCGCAGCAGATTCGCAGCGTGCTCTCCGAGGCCGCCCAGGCGCTGGGGGATGACCGGCTGCGCGCGGAGTACGCCCGCAGCCTGCTCGACTGACGCACGGTGGCCCGCCGTGCACTCGGAGGCACGGGGCCATCACCGGCGGTTGCCCGGCCGCTCCGGTTGGAGTTAAGACGGCCCCATGGTTCGCGAGATCCTGATCTGGCCCGACCCCGTCCTGAAGCAGAAGGCCCGGCCCGTGGCGAAGGTGGACGAAGCCGTCCGAGTCCTCGTGAAGGACATGTTCGAGACGATGTACTCCGCCGAGGGCGTGGGGCTCGCCGCCCCGCAGGTGGGCGTGCTCCAGCGCATCATCGTCCTGGACACCACCCCCAGCCAGCCCGAGTCCAAGCCCATCGCGATGATCAACCCGGAGCTCATCGCCCTGGAGGGCGAGACGACCTACAGCGAGGGCTGTCTGTCCATCCCCGGTGAGTCCGAGGACGTGGACCGGGCCGCCGTCGTCACGGTGAAGTTCCTCGACGTGGAGGGCCAGGAGCAGACGCTGCGCTGCGACGGGCTGCTCGCCATCGCCGTGCAGCACGAGACGGACCACCTCAACGGCACCGTCTTCGTGGACCACGTCTCCACGCTGAAGCGCGAGCTCATCCGCAAGCGGATGAAGCGCCTCAAGACCTCGCGCGAGACGGGCGTGCGGGTCTAGCGGACGCCCTTCTTCGGACACAGGTCCGCGACGACGCAGCGCCCGCACTCGGGTGAGCGGGCGAAGCACGTGCGCCGTCCATGCCACACCAGGAGCTGGTGCCCCAGGGCCCACCGCTCCGCGGGCAGCACGGCCTGCATGTCCAGCTCCACCTTGTCGGGGTCCTCCCGCGTGGTGAAGCCGAGCCGGTACGCCAGCCGCTTCACGTGGGTATCCACGGGGAAGGCCGCGTCGCCGCCCAGGTGGATGCACACCACGCCGGCCGTCTTGCGGCCCACGCCCGGCAGTTGCTCCAGCACGTCGCGCTGGAGGGGGACCTGGCCGGCGTGCTCCTGCACGAGAGCCCGGGCGGCGGCGACGATGTTCTTCGCCTTGGCGCGGTACAGGCCGCAGGTGCGGATGAACGGCTCCACGTCCGTCGGTTCTGCTCCGGCGTACGCCCGGGCGTCGGGGAAGCGCTGGAAGAGGGCGGGGGTGACGAGGTTGACCCGCTTGTCCGTACACTGGGCGGAGAGGATGACGGCCACCAGCAACTCGAGGGGCGTCCGGTAGTCCAGCTCGATGCGGGCGTCCGGCATGTCGGCCTGCAACCGGTCCATCACCGCCACCGCGCGCTTCCGCTTCTCCGCTGCGTTCTCACGTCCAGGCACGCGGCCGTTGTATGTCACCCCTGACGCGAGCCCAAGCACCGGCCAGGGCCCACCTTTTTCGAGAGACCCATGAAGCCCATCGACTTCCGCTCCGATACCGTCACGAAGCCCACCCCCGCCATGCGCCGCGCCATCGCCGAGGCCGACGTGGGAGACGACGTCTATGGCGAGGACCCCACCGTGTTCCGCCTGGAGGCACGGGTGGCGGAGCGGCTCGGGCTGGAGGCGGCCGTCTTCGTGCCGTCGGGCACGCAGGCCAACCAGATTGCCATCGGCGCGCACTGCCGCCAGGGCGACGAGGTCCTCACCGAGGCGGGCAGCCACATCATCCAGTACGAGGGCGGCGCGGTACCGGCGCTGTGGGGCGTGCAGCCGGCGCAGCTTCCGGGGCAGCGGGGCCTGCTGACGCCGGAGCAGGTGACGGAGGCGGTGCGCGCGGAGAACATCCACGCGCCGCGCACGCGCCTGCTGTCGCTGGAGAACACGCACAACCGCGGGGGCGGCTCGGTGTGGCCGGTGGAGCGCTTCCGCGCGGTGGTGGAGGCTGCGCGCCAGGCGAAGCTGGCGGTGCACCTGGACGGCGCGCGCCTGTTCAACGCCGAGGTGGCCGCGGGCGTGCCGGTGTCCGCGTGGTCGAAGCTGACGGACTCGACGTCGGTGTGCTTCTCGAAGGGGCTGGGCGCGCCGGTGGGCTCGGTGCTGGCGGGCCGGGCGGACGTCATCCATGAGGCGCGGCGGCTGCGCAAGCGGCTGGGCGGCGGCATGCGGCAGGCGGGCATGCTGGCGGCGGCGGCGCTGTACGCGCTCGACAACCATGTGGCCCGGCTCGCCGAGGACCACGCGAATGCGCGCCGGCTGGCGGCGGGGCTGGCGGAAGTCCCGGGCGTGAAGGTGGACTCGGCGCAGGTGGAGACCAACATGGTCTTCGCGGAGTTCTCCAAGCCCGCGTCGGAGATGGTGGCGCTGCTGACGAAGCAGGGCGTGCTGACGAATCCCACCGGTCCGCGCACGCTGCGCCTCGTGACCCACCTGGACGTGTCCGCCGCGGACATCGACGAGGCCGTGGCCCGCATTCGTCGCACCGTCGCCTGATTCACGGCGCGGGAAGCCACGGAGCCCCTTTGGGGGGAGCCCCCGAAGGGACGTTCCTTCCGCGTCCCGTTGCGGCCGGCTCAGCACGTCCCGCCTCGCCCTCCGGGGTGGGTTCCCGGAAGGAACGCTCCTTCCGCTTCCGCTGCTCGCGGGCTCGGGGCGGTCCTCCCGGAAGGAACGCTCCTTCTGCTTCCGCTGCTTGCGGGCTCGGGGCGGTCCTCCCGGAAGGAACGCTCCTTCCGCTTCCGCTGCTCGCGGACGGGGACAAGTGTCCATGTCCCATGGGCCCTTCCCACGTCCTGTCCGAGGGCGTGGTGTGGCACGCGCCCCCACGCCGCGTGAAACGCGGGACTGTCCGACACCCGTCGCCCACTCCCGCGGCGTGAGGAGGGGCCCGGGCGTGGCGTGGTAGGCTCACCGTGCCGTGCGTCGCTTCAGCCTCCTCGTCATCCTCACTGCTTGTGCCTGCGCCGCGCCGCGCGCGGAGCCGAAGATGAGCTTCGACGAGCTCTACGGCTCCCCGGGCCCGGACGACGAGCGCTCGAGGCCCTCTGCCAGCCAGGGGCCCGCGGTGCACGAGTCCGCCCCCGAATCCTCCGGGGCGCTCGAAGCCGTGCTCGCCGCGTTCACCGAGCGGGCCCGGACGTACCGTGCCCAGGTGGCGCGGGGCGGGGCGATGCCGGCATCCCAGGCAGAGAACTGGGAGGCGATGAACCGCGCGCTGGACGGTTTCCTGGCGCGGCCGGTGAAGGGCACCGACGCACGCGACGTGCTCCGTGCCCGGAGCGTGCTGGAGGCCGAGCTGGAGCAGGACGGCCGGACCTACGGCGACATGCCGGGCGCGCTGGCGGAGGCGGTGGTGCTGCGCGTGGGCCGGCTCGCCGTGCGCATGGCGGAATTGCGGCGCCTGGAGCACCCGGAAGAGACGAACGGGCTCCCGCGCCTGGCGTGGCCCCTGGCCCCGGTCTCCATCACCAGCCTCTTCGGCCAGCGCTGGCACCCGATACTGGGGGAGAACCGGCGCCACCTGGGCGTGGACCTGGCCGCGCAACAGGGACAGGTCATCTACACGGCAGAGAAGGGCGTGGTGCTGCGCGCGGGGTGGAACGGCGACCACGGCAACCAGGTGGAGGTGCAGCACGCCGGCCGCTGGGTGACGCGCTACAGCCACCTGTCGCGCGTGCTGGTGGAGCCGGGCGAAATCCTGGAGCGAGGCGACGCGCTGGGCCTCGCCGGAGAGACGGGGCTCGCCACGGGCGTCCACCTCCACTTCGAGCTGTGGCGTGACGGCCAGGCGCTGGACCCGCTGGACGCGCTGGGCGGCGACGAGGCGTCCCCGGTGGAGGGTCCGGTGGAGGGCCCGCCCATGGCGCGGGGCCACATGCCGACGGACCCCGCAACGCATCAGGGGCGCCGACCTGTGGGTCAGCGCCCCTGAACGAGGACCGGGGCCGCCAGGGCGGGTGCACCGCTCAGAGCGAGTTCTTCAGCTCCTTGGCGGGCCGGAAGCCGATGGTCTTCGAGGCCTTCAGCTTCATCATCTCGTTCGTCTGCGGGTTGCGGATCTTCCGCGCCTTGCGCGAGCGCACCGACCAGGTGCCGAAGCCGGGGTAGCTGAAGCGGGCGTCCTTCTTCACCGCCTTGCCGATGTTGGTGAAGACGATGTCGAGGATCTGCGCCGCGGACTTCTTGGTGAGACGTGTCTGCGCCGCCACCACCTCGACGAGCTCTGCCTTGGTCATTACGCCCCTCCGTCCTTGCGTTGTCTGTTCTTGAATGTGCTTGACCCGAACGGTGGTAACAAATCGCTCTTTTCCCTGTCAATGCTGGCCGCGCTCCGAGGCCGGAAAATCGGCCTCGGACGAAAAGTTGGCTCTCTGAAACAGCGGGCTTACAGAGGAGAAGTCCGCCGCGCGTGTCACATTCCAACACTCCACCCGCAGTGAGGTTTTGAGTGTGGTGTGTGATCGTGATTGGAAGAAAGTCTTTGGAATATTGATCACTTGGCAGGTGGTGCTGATCGCATTCCGTGTGCCCGCGCGGGAAGGCGCTAGAGTGCCCGGCTGCGTGCGCTTCCGAACGGTCCTCCCGCTGCTCCTCGCGCTGTGTACCTGCCGGGGTCCGGCGCCTCGCGAGGCGACCCGGCCTGGCGGGGAGAGTCGCACCCACGTGTGGGTGGACGCGGCGGGTCGCGTCCCCGGGGACGGCACGCGGGAGCAGCCCCTCCGCTCGCTGGCCGAGGCGCTGATCCGCCCCGGTCCGCTCACGGTGCACCTGGGGGCGGGGACGTACGCGGGGCCCTTCACGCTGCCGGAGGGCGTACGGCTGGAGGGGCTGGGGCCGGCCTCGGTGCTGTCCACGGAAGGGGCGGAAGCGCCGGTGCTGCGGGCAGGCCGGGACGCGGCGCTTGTGGACCTCGAGGTGCGGGGTGGGGGCTGGGGGCTGGAAGTGGGGGGCGGGCGGGTGCGGGTGGAGCGGGTGGGCTTCAGCGGCCAGCGGACGGGCGCGGTGAGGGTGGAGGCCGGGCGGCTGGAGGTGGAGTCCGGCCGCTTCGAGGCCACCGTGCCGGGAACCACGGGGGTGCTGCTGGAGGGCGCGCAGCCAGAAGCGGCAGGCGGGGCCGAGGCGGGGACGCCGCGAGCATCAGGGGTTCAGGGTGAGCCGCCGGAGCCCGCTCCACGAGCGCCCATCGCGCGGGCACAGGCGGTCGAGGCCCGCATCACCGCCAGCGCCTTCACCGGTCCCTACCGGCGCGCGGTGCGGGTGCGCGGGGCCGGGGCCCGCGTGGAGCTGGCGGACGTGAAGTTCTCCGGTCCGGACTCCGCGGTCGGCGTGGACGCCGGGCACGCGGACGTACGGCACGCAGTGGCGGAGGGCGGCAAGGGCTCGGCCTTCTCCGTGGTGGACGGCGCGCTGATCCTCGAGGACGTGCGGGTGACGGGGCACGAGTACGGCCTGTCGGCCACCCGGGCGCGGACGCTCGAGGTGCGGCGCTTCACCTCGGTGCGCGCCGAGCGCGCCGGCCTGGGCGTGGTGGGCAGCCGGGGCGTGCTGGAGGACGTGGTGGTGCGGGACAGCGGCGACTACGGCGGGCTGCAGCTCGTGGGCGGGGACCTCCAGGTCCAGCGCTTCCGCGTGGAAGGCTCGGCCGAGTACGGCCTGTCGGCCCTGCACGGAAGGCTGCGGCTGCGCGACGGCACCATCCTCCGGGTGCGCTCGGCGGATGGGTCAGCCGGGGACGGCCTGCAGTTGCGCGAGGTGGAGGCCGACGTGGAAGGCGTGGTGGTGCGCGAAGTGGCGGGCTCGTGCGTCCTGGCGGCGCAGGCGGCCCACGTGAAGCTGCGCGACGCGGAGCTGAGCGGGTGCCGGTACTCGGGACTCGCGGTGGACACGCAGGCCTGGCTGGAGGCCACGGGGGTGGTCATCGATGGCGCCGGAGCGGCCATGACGGCCACGGGCCAGGGGGAGCTGCGGGTGGACGGGCTCACCGCGAGCGGGCTGGGGGACGGGCTCGTCTGGGCCGATTGCCAGGGCAACACGCGAGTGAGTCTGGAGCGCGTGCGCTCGGAGGACGCGCGCGGCCTGCCGACTCCCTGTGTCGCCGGCCATCCCGAGAAGACAGCCGCACCTCGCTGACCGCCGCGCGCGAGGACCTCAAGCCGGAGGCTGCACGTCCTCGGAGGGAAGCCGCGTGGCATGGCGCTCCAGCCACTCGCGGATGAGGGGGTAGACCTCCTGGGGCGCGCCGGCGCCGAAGATGAGGTCGCCGTGCCCGTAGTCCATCTTGTCGCCGTGGTCCCTGCCGAAGATGTGCAGCGCGCGGTCCGGCGCGGTGGCGAGCGCGAACTGGGACTCCACGTTCTGCGCCGTGGCCAGCCGGTCCGAGCTGCCGCCCATGACGAGCAGCGGAAGCTGCAAGCGCGAGATGCCCGCGCGCCAGTCCGTGGCGCGGTCGAAGGAGCGGAACGCATCGTGCTCAATCCAGTCCTGGAACTGGAGCAGCACCTTGCGGCTCATCGACGACATCATGTTCGCGTAGACCTGCCGCTGGATGCGCGGGGGGATGTGCTCGGGGTTCACCATCAAGTCCGAGAGGGGCAGGGTGACGTAGCCGAGGAAGGGCGCGAGGCTGGCGCTCATCCACTCATGCCGGAAGCGCGCGGGCCATGCGGCGCGCACACCCAGGGAGATGAGCGCGCGCATCAGGGGCCCGGACTTGAAGTGCACGGGGGCTCCCAGGGTGAGCAGCCCGGCCAGCTTCGGCCCCTCGGGGCCCTGCGCCACCCCGTAGCCCACCAGCCCTCCCAGCGAGTGGCCGAGCCAGAAGGCCCGTTTCGCCCCGGTCTCCTTCAGCGCCAGTTCCAGCAGCGCCGGCCCGTCATGGAGGATGTGGTCGTCGATGGTGAAGTCCGTGTACCGTCGGCCCCGGGGCGGCAGGCGCGAGTGCCCGGTGCCGCGCCACTCCACGCTGAAGCAGTCGAAGCCGGCGTCGGCCAGGTAGTGCGCCACGGAGTAGGGCGGCTCGAAGTCGAAGGTGAACCGGTTGGCGGCCAGCCCGTGGCACAGCAGCACCGGCTCCTCGAAGCGGCGCACCGGCGCGCGCCGGACATGGACGGTCAACTCCCAGCCGTCGTCGCACCGGACACGGAGGGCCTGGGGCAGCTCCGTCCGGAGGCGGTACCACCGTCGGACGGCCGCGACCCATATGACGTTCCACAGCACCAGGGCGAGCACGGCGACCAGCACCCACACGCCCCACCGCCAAGCATCCATTCCGCCTCCTTAACGGACCCCAGGGTGACGTTGACGCAAATAAAACCCTGCTAAGGTCGGTTCACCCGCCGTCCTGTTGCCGGAACTCACGGGCATCAGAGGAAGTCGAGGGAATGATGAAGTTGCGGAAACTGATGTTCGTGCTCCCGAACCTTTTCACCGTCACGTCCATCTTCTGTGGCTTCTATGCCATCACCCTGTGCTCGGGCGAGGCCGGTCCCGTGCAGCTCTACCAGGCGGCCCTGGCCATCTTCTTCGCCATGTTCTTCGACGGGTGCGACGGCCGGGTGGCCCGCCTGACGAAGACGCAGAGCGACTTCGGCGTGCAGCTCGACAGCCTGGCGGACGTCATCTCGTTCGGGGCCGCGCCGGGCCTGCTGGTCTACAAGTGGGCGCTCGCGCCGCTGGGCTTCGTGGGCCTGTTCATCTCCTTCGCGTTCGCCGCGTGCGGCGCGATGCGGCTGGCGCGCTTCAACGTGCTGGCGGCGCGCAACCCGCACGGCGGCGGTGGGCGCTTCTTCGTGGGGCTGCCCATCCCGGTTGCCGCGGGCATGCTGGTGTCGGTCATCATCTCCCACCACGCGGCGGCGGGCGGTGCGCCCCTGGGCGAGGCCGCCGCCATGCCGATGGCCGTGGCCGTGGCCGGGCTGTCGCTGCTGATGGTGTCGACGGTGCGCTACCGCACCTTCAAGGACACGCGGCCGAACCGGAAGAGCGCGCTGGTCTTCATGCTGGTGGTGCTCGGCGGCGTGGTGATTGCCACGCAGTTCCACCCGGCCTGGGTGCTGGTGGCCTGCTGCGGCGCCTACCTGGCGGTGGGCCTGGTGGAGTCCGCGGTGCACGTGCGCAGTCACCTGGTGGCGCGCAAGGTGGCCGCCGGCTCGGTGGCCGCGGTGGCCGTGGCCTCCGTCATCGACGATGAGGACGAGGACGAAGAGGACGCCGAGGAAGACGCCGGCCCGGGCAACGACGGCCCGGCGTACCTGTAGTCCGTCATCGAGTCACGGTGTCGGCGGCCCCGGAGTGGAACGGGGCTGCCCCCGAGCAGTGGGTGTCCCGCCGGAATGCCAGATTCCGGGACGCCGGGTGGCGGAAGGGGCGCTCCTTCAATCCGTGCCGCCGCCGCCCGCTGCCGCTAGGATGCGCGGCCCATGCGCGTCGAGCTGCTGTGCACCGGTGACGAGCTCGTCACCGGCCTCATCACGGACACGAACAGCACGTACCTGGAGGCCCGCCTCTTCGACCTGGGAGTGAAGGTCGAGCGCGTGGTGCTCGTGGGCGACGTGCGGCCGGACATCACCCATGCGCTGCTGGCCGCGGCCTCGCGCGCGGACGTGGTGGTGGTGTCCGGGGGCCTGGGCCCCACGTCGGACGACTTCACGCTCGAGTGCGCCGCCGCGGCCGCGGGCGTGCCGATGACGGAGGACGCCCGGGTGCTCGGCTGGCTGCGTGAGCGCTACGCCGAGAGGGGCATGTCCCCCAACCTCAACGCGGGTCAGCTGCGCATGGCGCGCATCCCCCAGGGCTCCGAGCCGGTGCGCAACCCGGCGGGCTCCGCGCCCCTCGTCATCCTCACCCTGGGCCGCTGCCGGCTGTTCTTCCTGCCCGGCGTGCCGCGCGAGTACCGGGCCCTGCTGGACGGCGAGGTGCTGCCGCGCATCCGCACGTGGCTGGAGGCGGAGCCCGGCCGCATGCACCGTGCCTTCCGGCTGCTGCGCACGGTGGGCATGGGTGAGTCGGTCTTGGACCAGCAGGTGATGCCCCTGGCTCCGAGCCACCCCCGGGTGGTGTTCGGCTTCCGCACGCACGCGCCGGAGAACCACCTGAAGCTGATGGCCGAGGCGCCCTCGCAGTCCGAGGCCGACGCCGCGCTCGCCGCCGCGGAGGCGGACTGCCGCCGGGTGCTGGGCGCGAGCGTGTTCGGCGCGGATGCGGAGGAGTACGCAGCGGCGCTGCTCGAGAAGCTCGGGCGCGCGAAGGCCACGCTGGCGGCGGCGGAGAGCTGCACCGGTGGCCTCATCGCCCAGCAACTCACCGCGGTGCCGGGGGCCAGCAGCGTCTTCATCGGCGGCGCGGTGGTGTACTCGGAGAAGATGAAGACCGCATGGGTGGGCGTTCCGCCGGCGGTGCTGGAGCGCCACACGGCGGTGTCCCGCGAGACGGCCATCGCCATGGCCGAGGGCGTCCGCGCCGCCTGTGGCACCACGTACGGCCTGTCGGTGACGGGCTACGCTGGTCCGGGCGGAGGCACGCCGGAGGACCCGGTGGGCACCGTGTACTGCGCGCTGGCTGGCGCGGGGATGCCCACCCGCTGCGAGCGCATCACCCTCTCCGGCGACCGCGACCGCGTGCGCCTGTTCGCCGCTTCCCACACGCTGGAGATGCTGCGGCAGCACCTGCTCGCCGCGGCCGCCACCCCATGAGCCGCTCCAAGTCCAAGCGCCCCCGTCCGTCCTCCCCCGCGCGAGGCACCTCCAGCCCGGCCGGCACCTCTGGGCCCACCGAGGGGAAGGGCCCCTCGGGCGCGGCCGCGCCAGCATCCGCTTCCGATTCACGCGCTGCCGGTACGGGGGGCAAGGCCGCACCGACGTCTGCTTCCGGGCACGACGGCACGGGAGGCACGGCCGCGCCGGAGTCCACGTCCGGGCACGTTCGTGCCGACACGGGCGCCAACGCCGGGGCCGGCGCCGACAACGCCGGCACCGAGAGCCCGTCGCCCTCCGCGTCCGAGCCCAGCCACTCCGGCACGAGCCCTGCGTCCGGCTCCGCCGTCCCGCCGCGAGGCACGACTCCGGCGCCCTCGGGAGGCCTGCCGCTGAACATCCTGCGCGTGTGGCTGTCCGCCTACCGCGTGGAGGTGGTGCTGTTCCTCGTGTCCTTCGTGGTGCTGGCCAGCTTCAGCTCGCAGCGGTTCCTGCGCCAGAGCGCGGCGCCGCACTTCGTCTACCAGGCGCAGTCGTGGCTGGACGGCCGGCCGGACATCGACCCGCAGGTGCTGCCGAACCTGGAGGACTGGGCCTGTGTGCGACTGGTGGACGGCGAGAAGGTCCGCTGCGAGGGCCGGCCGCTCCCGAGCGACCGCTGGTTCGTGAGCTTCCCGTCCTTCCCCGCCGTGGTCATGCTGCCCTTCGTCGCGCTGCACGGCTACCAGTTCAACGACACCTCCTTCGACGTCATCGTCGGCGCGCTGGCGGTGGCGCTCTTCTATTCGCTGCTGCGCTTCCTCGCGAAGGAGGGCGAGTCGGCGCGCGGCCGCGACGAGAACATCGCCCTCGCGCTCATCCTCGCCTTCGGTACCCTGTTCTTCTACTGCGCCATCCGCGGCGAGGTCTGGTTCAGCGCCGAGGTCATGGGCGTGGCCTTCACCTGTCTCTACGTGCGCAACGGGGTGCGCGCCCACCGGCCCGTGCTCGCCGGCCTGTTCTTCTCCATGGCCACGCTGACCCGCACGCCGCTGTTCTTCACGGGCGTCTTCTTCGTCCTGGAGGCACTGTGCCCCGGGCCGGAGCCCCGCCTGGAGCAGCTCAAGGCCCTGGGCCGGAACTGGAAGCCCGCGGCGCGCAAGGTGGGCCTGTTCGCCCTGGGAGCCGCGCCCCTCGGGTTGATCGCGGCCGCGTACAACGTCTACCGCTTCGGCCGTCCCGGGGAGTTCGGCCACCGCTTCCTCTTCAACAACCGCGTCAACGCGGACATCGACCACCGGGGCCTGTTCCATTGGGAGTACCTGCCGCGCAACCTGGAGGCCGCGTTCCTCAAGCTGCCGAAGGTGTCGCTGGAGCCGCTGCGCCTGGCCTATGACCCGTATGGCCTGACGCTGCTGCTGACGCTGCCGCTGCTCGTCTTCCTGCTCATTCCGAAGACGCGCCCGCGCCTGCACTGGTCGCTGTGGCTCACCGTGGCCGCGTGCGCGCTGCCGGGCCTGCTGTACCAGAACACCGGCTACATGCAGTTCGGCTTCCGCTTCAGCCTCGACTACACGCCCTACCTCCTGTTGCTCTTCGCCGTCGGCGGCTGGTCGCTGCGCAACCGCGCGGTGATGGCCGCGGTGGCGCTCGGCGTGCTGGTGAACTTCTGGGGCGCCGTGGCCTTCCGTGGCTACACGGAGCTTGTCCGGAACTGGTAGGCGCCCGGGGTCCACGGGCTTGAATCCTCCGCGCCCCGCGCGCACATAAGAGAGGCCATGCAACCTCCCACCGGACAGCCCCCTCCCGGCAAGCGCTGGCACACCCGCGAGGACAGCGGCATCCGCCTCGACGCCACCCTTCGCTGGTGGCACGACGACGAGCCCATCCAGCACCCGAAAATCATCGAGCTCTTCAACAGCTCCCTGGTGCTGGACGAGGAGGACCGCTACCAGCTGCGCATCGGCAAGGACTGGTGCTACGTCCAGGTGGAGGGCGCCGCCTACGAGGTGCGCACGGTGGACGTCACCTCGGACGAGCGGGTCTCCGTCCGCTTGAGCGACCGCACGGCCGAGGCGTTGGAACCCTCCACCCTGCAGGTGGACCCCGACGGTGTCCTGTCCTGCCGGGTGAAGCAGGGCCGCGCCCGGGCGCGCTTCTCCCGCGATGCCCAGTACCAGCTCGGTCAGCTCCTGGAGGAGGGGACCGACGGCGGCCTCGTGCTGTGCGCGGGGCAGCGCCGGATGCCCCTGCCTGTCTCCCTGGACGCGCTGCAGGCCTCGTCCTAGGCGGCGGCCTCCGTGGAGGCGAGAGGGCAGGGGAGGGCCGTCGTGCCCGTGAGCTCCCTGCCGAGCGCCTCCAGCACGTCCGGGTGCTCGCGCAGCCACTCCGCGGCGCGCTCGCGGCCCTGGCCGATGCGCTCCCCGCGCAGGCTGAAGTGGCTGCCCGACTTCTCGATGAGGCCCGTGGCCACGCCCAGGTCCAGCACCTCGCCCGTGCGGTGGATGCCGCTGCCGTAGAGCAGGTCGAACTCGGCCTCCTGGAAGGGCGGCGCCATCTTGTTCTTCACCACCTTCACCCTCGCCCTCGAGCCGACCACCGCGTCCCCGTCCTTGAGGTTGCCCGTGCGGCGAATCTCCATCCGCACCGACGCGTAGAACTTCAGCGCGTTGCCGCCCGTCGTCGTCTCCGGGTTGCCGAACATCACGCCAATCTTCATGCGAATCTGGTTGATGAAGATGATGCACGTGCCGGAACGACTCACCGCGCCGGTGAGCTTGCGCAGCGCCTGGCTCATCAGCCGCGCCTGCACGCCCATGTGCGCGTCCCCCATCTCCCCTTCGATTTCGGCCCTGGGCACCAGCGCCGCCACCGAGTCCACCACGATGAGGTCCACCGCCCCCGAGCGCACGAGCTGCTCGGTGATTTCCAGCGCCTGCTCACCGGTGTCCGGCTGCGACACCAGCAATTCCTCCACCTTCACGCCCAGCTTGCGCGCATAGGACACGTCCAGCGCGTGTTCCGCGTCGATGAAGGCCGCCACGCCGCCCACGGTCTGCACCTGCGCAATCGCATGCAGCGTGAGCGTCGTCTTGCCCGAGGACTCGTTGCCGAACACCTCCACCACCCGGCCACGCGGGTAGCCGCCCACGCCGAGCGCCCGGTCCACCCCCACCGAGCCCGAGGGGATGACCGCCACCTTCTGCTCCCGGCCCTCGCCCCCGAGCGTCATCACCGCGCCCCGGCCGAACTGCTTCTCGATTGACGCCACCGCTGCCGCTACCGCCTTCAGCTTCTCCGTGAGCTTGCTCATCGCGTCCTCGGCTCCCTCGCCGCCCTGCCTGTGAGTGGATGCTGCGCCACGTGCGCGGCCTCGAGCCGCGGGCCGGGCGCATCGGGCGGGCAGGTGAGCAACGGCCATGCCGGGCCCTACATCCTCGGGAGCGAGGCTTCGAAGCCGTCCACGCGCGTGGCCGGAGTCCCGCGCGGCGGAGGGTGCCGGTTGCGTCAGGGATTGAAGGCGGGCTGTGCGCGGGGGCCCGCCAGGCCCCATCATGCGCAACGTCAGGTGAGGTGTTCTTATGGTGCCACTGTGAGCTGTTACCTGTTCTTCTGGATGCATCCAGGGGAGCGCCCGGCTGGCTGCTCGCGAGTTGGCGCTTCGCGTTGAAGTTTGGGGGGGAGGGTATGACTTTCTTCCGCGTGAGCCCGAAACGCGAAGACCTGCCCCATGTGGTCATCCTCGGCGGAGGCTTCGCCGGTCTCTACGCCGCGAAGCACCTCTACAAACGGCCCGTGCGCGTCACGGTGGTGGACCGGCACAACCACCACCTCTTCCAGCCGCTGCTGTACCAGGTGGCCACCGCGACGCTCAGCCCGAGCGAGATTGCCGCGCCCCTACGCGGGGTGCTGGGCCCTCACAACGTGGGCGTGGTGCTGGCGGAGGTGACGGGGGTGGACACGGTCGGCAAGCGCGTGCTGCTGACGGATGGCGAGCTGAAGTACGACTATCTCGTCATCGCCACCGGGGCCACGCACTCCTACTTCGGCAATGACCATTGGGCGCGGTTCGCGCCGGGGCTGAAGTCCATCGAGGACGCGGTGGAAATCCGCCGCCGCATCCTGATGGCCTTCGAGCTGGCAGAGCGCGAGACGGACCCGGAGGCCCGCCGCGCGCTGCTCAACTTCGTCATCATCGGCGGAGGCCCCACCGGCGTGGAGCTGGCGGGCGCGCTGGCGGAGATCAGCCGCCATTCCCTGCCCGGTGACTTCCAGAACATCGACCCTCGCGATGCGCGCATCATCCTCATCGAGGGTGTGAGCAACGTGCTGCCCGTCTACCCCGAGGACCTGTCCCTCAAGGCACTTCGCACGTTGGAGAAGCTGGGCGTCGAGGTCCGCACGGGCGCCCGCGTCACCAACATCGACGAGACGGGTGTGTTCATCGGCGCCGAGCACATCCCGGCCCGCACGGTGCTGTGGGCGGCGGGAGTGGCCGCCTCCCCGGTGGCCCGCACGCTGGGCGTGGAGCTGGACCGCGCCGGCCGCGTGCAGGTGACGCCCGAGCTGACGGTGCCCGGGCACGACGACATCTTCGTCGCCGGAGACCTCGCCTCCGTGCAGGGGGCTGATGGAAAGCCCGTCCCGGGCCTCGCGCCCGCGGCGATGCAGATGGGCAAGCAGGTGGCTCTCAACATCCGCCACCGGCTGATGGGCAAGCCCATGCAGCCCTTCAAGTACTGGGACCGCGGCTCCTACGCGGTGATTGGCCGCGGGCACGCGGTGGGCATCGCCTTCCGCCACTTCAAGCAGTCCGGCTTCTCCGCCTGGGCGGCCTGGCTGCTCATCCACATCACCTTCCTCATCGGCTTCCGCAGCCGGCTGGCGGTGCTGCTCGACTGGGCATACTCGTACCTGACGTTCTCCAAGTCGGCCCGCATCATCACCGGCCCCACGCCGCGACTGGACCGGCCGCCCGCGCGGTTGGAGCTTCCGGCTGGCGGCGCGATGAACGTCGACGCCGCCACCCGCGCCGCCGTCACCCGCCAGGAGCCCACCGTGCCCGCGAGGCACTGACGTCCCGGCCCAGTCCCAGCGTCACTCCCGGGGACTCGCCGGCCCGGACGACTTGGGCGGCCAGAGGGAGGGTTCCGCCTGGGAAGCCCGGGGCCCCTGCGTACTGGCGTGTGGATGGTTCACCCGGTCCAGCATCCGGAAGTCGATGGCGAGCTGGATGTCCACCTCCTCGATGCGTGCATGCCCCTCGAGGTCCGTGCGGGTGAGGGCGACCTTGAGGATGCGGTCATGGGCGCGCGCGGACAGCCCGTACTTGCGCACCGCCCGCTCCAGCATCGTCTCGGCGCGCGAGCTCATGACGCAGTGGCGGCGCAGCAGGTGGGGCGGGAGCTGTGCGTTGCAGTGCACGCCGGGCTCATCGCGGTAGCGGGCCCGCTGGCGCTCGCGCGCGGCCTGGACCCGCTCGCGATAGTAGTGGCTCGTCGGCTCCCTCGAATCCGCGCGTGCCAGGTGCTGGTACTCCACCGGTCGCGTCTGCAGGGTCATGTCGATGCGGTCCAGCAGGGGACCGCTCACCCGGGTGTTGTATTCGAAGCGGCGGTAGTCCGCGCAGGTGCAGACGCGTCCGGCGACGCCGTAGTAGCCGCAGGGACACGGGTTCATCGCCGCCACCAGCATCACCCGGCACGGGTAGGTGATGTGCTGGTTGGCCCGCGCCAGATGGATGACGCCTTCTTCCAGCGGCTGGCGGAGGACCTCGAGCACGTTCTTCCGGAACTCCGGCAGCTCGTCGAGGAAGAGCACCCCGTTGTGCGCCAGGGACAGCTCTCCGGGCCGCGCCGCGGCGCCGCCGCCCACCAGTCCCGCGTCGGAGAGGGTGTGGTGTGGCGCCCGGAAGGGCCGCTCGCGCATCAGCGCGTGCCCCTCCGCCAGCAGGCCCAGCACCGAGTAGACCTTCGTCACCTCCAGCGCCTCGGGGAAGGTCATCTCCGGGAGGATGCCGGGCAGCCGCCGCGCCAGCATGGTCTTCCCGGAGCCGGGCGGTCCGCTGAGCAGCAGGTTGTGGCCTCCGGCGGCCGCCATCTCCAAAGCCAGCTTCAGCTCCGGCTGGCCCCGCACGTCCGCCATGTCCGGCCCCGTCCCGTCCCGCCCGGGCACGTCGGCGTCCTCCTCTCGGACGTAGGGCGCAACAGGCCTCACCCCCGTCAGGTGGTCCACCGCCTCGCGCAGGTGTGTCACCGGAAGCACTCGCAGCCCCTCCACCAGGGCCGCCTCGGGAGCGTTGGCCGCCGGCAGCATGACGCCCTCGAAGCCGTGGTTGCGCGCCGCCACGGCCAGCGGCAGCGCGCCCTTGATGGGCCGGAGCGAGCCGTCCAGCGAGAGCTCCCCGCCAAAGAGGAGGCGCGCCACGGAGGCTTCCTCCAACTGCTTCGCCGCCACCAGCACGCCCAGGGCAATGGGCAGCTCGAAGGCCGCTCCCTCCTTCTTCAAATCCGCGGGAGCCAGATTCACGGTGATCCGCTTCTGGGGCAGCTCGAAGCCCGTGTTCTTCAGCGCGGAGATGACGCGCACCTTCGATTCGCGCACCGCCCCTTCCGCCTGCCCCACGACGTTGAAGTAGGGGAGGCCGAGCGCCATGTCGACCTCGCACTCCACCACCACCGCGTCGATGCCCAGCAACGCCCCCGACCGCACCCGCGCCAGCATGTCCCGTCCTTCCCCGAAGCCGCCGCCTCCCTCTCAGCAATGCCCATACCGCCACCTACCCGAGGCGGAGGGCCCCACCCTCCAATCCACCGCGGTGGATGCCCATCCCGGCACCCGGAACGCCAATTCCAGGAGCACCGGATTTATGAACCGGGGTCTGGTCAGGAACGGGTGAGTCCGGTACCTTCCCCGCACGTGGGGAACGCAATGGGGGCAGAGGCCACAGTGGATACCGAGACTCGTCAACGCCGTCCGGTTCGCATCCGCCGAGCGGACATGAAGCGCGGCCAGCGCATGAAGCTGGCCTTCGGGGTGTTCCGCTTCTGTCTCTACGGGATGATTGGCCTCAGCTCCGAAATCTTCTTCTACAACCTGGTGCGCATTGCCCGGCACGTGCCCGTGCTGGAGGCGCTCTTCCGGTTCCAGTGGCGCGTGGATGACAGGCTCGGGCTCAACGCCATCTGGGACACCCCCATCGTCACCGCGTACGGCCAGTGCTCGCTGTGGATGTTCCTCATCTACGGCGTGGCGTGCTTCTGCTTCATCGAGCCGCTCTACCGGTGGATGCTGTACCAGCACACCGGCCTGCGCGCCTCCATCTACGGCATCGTCATCCTGCTCTTCGAGGGCGTCACCGGCCTGGTGCTGGAGCGGCTCACCGGCTACCGCATCTGGTACTACGGGGACGCGGGCGCCATCATGGGGGCGATGACGTCGCTCTACATCCTGCCCATCTGGATGGTGACGGGCCTCATCGCCGAGTTCATCTACAGGGAGATGATGGACCCGGACCTCTTGGCCGCCTTGGAGTCCCCGCTGCCCGCCACGCCCGAGGAGACCGAGGCCTCGCTCCAGTTGATGCGGTAGGTGCAGGCGTGGCCGTCGTAGCCGGACGTCTCGATGACGATGACCTGCGCGCCGGCCACCCGCAACCCCGCGTGGATGATGCCCGCGGTGAAGGAGGGGTAGGGGCCCACCTCGTTCATCCACAGCTCGAACTGCGCGGGGCCCAGCTCCTTCAGCTTGGACTCCGTGTAGTTGTTGCCGGCGCGGAAGTTCTGCGTGGCGCGCATCAGCGCCCGCCGGGGGCCCAGCACGCGCAGCAGTGACAGCACGGCGCGCCCCAGCATCGTCTCGCGGAAGCCTTCGATATAGGCCTCGCCCAGCTTCCAGGTGCCCTGCTCCAGAGGCTCACCGGGGAAGAGCTCCTCCGCGGTGATGCGCAGGAAGTTCATCCAGGAGTCGAAGGGGTAGGCCGGCCGGAGCTTCTGCTCCACGTCCAGGCCGGCCTGGCGAAGCCGCGCCTTGCACTCGGGCGTCAGCCGCCCGCTCAGCGCGCGCAGGAAGAGAGCTTCGATGGTCTGCTCAAAGATGAGAAGCTCGTCGGCCATGAGTCGTGGACTCTAGCCGACGAGCTTCTCGAAGTGAACCGCGACCCCAACCCGGAGCGTAGGCTGCGGGGAGGAGGCTCTCAGGGAGCGGGCGCGGGGGCGGGCGGTGCCGTGCCGGTGTCGACCTCGGTGCCCTGGATGACCGCGTTCTGCGGCAGCTCGGTGGCCATGCCGAGCACCTTCGCTCCGGCGGCCTTCGCGCCATCCAACGCCACGATGAGGCGTCCGTAGTTGGTGGCGTCATCCGCCATGAAGAAGACGATCTTCTCATCCGGCTTCTTGGCCGCCAGCATGCGCTTGAGGCGGTTGATGTAGTCCGCCGGCTGGATCTTCTCCGTGTTGATGGAGTAGCCGCCATCCTTGTCCAGCTGCACGACCAGCTGCTGGTCGTTCGGATCCGGAGGCTGCGGCTCCTCCTCCACCTCCGTGTCGGGCACGCGCACCAGGATGTCCTTCTCCAGGAGCGGCGTCACCACCATGAAGATGATGAGGAGCACGAGCACCACGTCGACCAGCGGCGTGACGTTGATCTCCGAGTTCGGCTGGGAGGCGGGCTTCACCCACTGCCGTTGCTTGCGTCCGGCCATTACTTCTTCTCCTCTACGCCGAGCGCGATCTGCTTCGCCTTGGACTTGCGGGCCACGTCCAGCACCTTGCGCACGTCTCCGACGTTCAGCGTGTTGTCACCCTTGAGCAGGATCTTCTTGCCCGGGTCCTTCGCCAGCTCCTCCGACAGCTTGGCCTGGAGTGCCTGGTCGTCCACCTGATCATTCTCCACGAACACCTTCTTGTCCGGGGTGATGGAGAGGACGATGGGGTCTGCGTCTTTGCCCCCCTCCTTCTCGATTTCGGTGGCCTTCGGCAGCTCCACGGACTTGCCGCGCTGGAGCATGGGGGTGACGACCATGAAGATGATGAGGAGAACCAGCACCACGTCCACCAGGGGCGTGACGTTGATGTCGCTCTTGATGCCCCCCTTGGGGCCTGCTGACATTCCCATGCGTGTACCTTGCTTCCTGGATGGAGGCGCCCGCCCTCACCACCGGGTGTGCTCCAACGCCCTATTGGGAATTGGAGCCCCGCTCAGTTGAAGGGCGGGCCTCGGGTCGTCCCCGGGGCTCGCCGGTGGATGCTCAGGCCGCGTGCGAGGAGTGCGCGCCGCCGCCCAGGTGACGGGCCACGACGTCCAGGAACTCGTTGGACGACTCGGAGATGTCCACCGAGCGAGCGTCCACCCAGCCCTGCAGGAAGTTGTAGGCCATCACCGCGGGGATGGCCACCAGCAGGCCGAACGCCGTGGTGATGAGCGCCTCGGCGATACCGGCGGAGATGGTGCCCAGACCACCGGAGCCGGCGGCCGCCATCAGCTGGAACGCGTTGACGATACCCATCGTCGTGCCGAGCAGACCCACGAACGGCGCCGTGGAGCCGACCGTCGCCAGCAGGCCGAGGCCGCGCTTCATGCTCTGCACCTCACGCTGAGCCTGGCGCTCGAGCGCGCGCGCCACCGACTCCACCGCCACGTCCTTGTTGTTGGGGCTGATGCGGTACGCCGTCAGGCCGGAGTTGATCACGCGGCCGAGGTGGCCCACGTCCTTGCCCAGGTTGGTGTTGGCGGCCGTGCTCAGGTCGCCCTTGGCCAGGATGGCCCCCATCTTCGCGGCGAAGTTGCGGCTGTCGGCGCGGGTCTTGCGGAAGACGAGCATCCGCTCCGCCATCACGACCAGCGACGCCACCGACATGATGGCCAGGGTAAAGATGATGCAACGAGCAAAGAGGCCCGTGTGCGCCCAGATATCTGCGAGAGTGAATTGCATGGTGGGTTTGAGCGCTCCTCCTCACGAGCGCGGGGTAGTCTGCGGTGCTTCGGTTCGGCGTGCCTGGATCAGCGCGGCAGCTTGAAGTTCAGCGTGAAGGTGTAGTCCACCTGGACCGGGCGACCCTGGAAGGTGACCGGCTTGTAACGTGACGACGTCAGGGCGTCCATGACGGCCTTGTCCATGTGGGGCAGGGGCTTGATGATCCGGCAGCGCTCCACCCGACCTTCCACGGTGACCACGCACTTGACGATCATGGTTCCCGCCACGCGGGCCTCCAGCGCCTCGCGCGTATACTCTGGCTGCGGACCGGAAATCTTCTCCGGACGCGTCATGCCCGCGCCGAACGGCAGCACGTCCGTGCCCGTGCCGCCCAGCTGACCGCCCACCACACCACCAATCACACCACCCACCACGCCGCCCACCACACCACCGGCGACGCCTCCTTCAACCCCGCCCTCGACCTCCTCCTCGGTGGCCTCCTCCTGAGGCTCCTCGGTCGGCTCGACCTCCGGGGGAACCTCCTTCGGGACCTCCTTCGGCTGGACGATCTGGTCCGGCTTCTTCGGCTTCTTCTGCTGCGTCTTCGGCTTGGAGGACGCGGCCGGAGGAGGCGGCGGGGGAGGCGGAGGCGGCGGGGCCATGGTGGCCTTCAGCGTGACCTCGATCTCCTTCTCTTCGACGGGAGGCGGCCGCGTCGACAGCCAGAGCGCGAGGCCGAAGAGCCCCACATGGAGGATGACCGAGATGGTGGCCCCAACGCCGAACTTGGGCTTGGGCCCCTGACCACGGTCAAGGACTGAATCGAACATGAACTAGACTCCTCTAACCAGTGGACACCGACACGCCCTGCCGGGTGAAAGGGCGCGTCACCATACAGAAACCGGTTCCGGGTTCAAGCAAGCGTGTCAAAGGCTTCCGACCTGATCGCGCAATTGCCCCACTGGTCACCAAAAAGCAACGGTCTATTGACAACTGCCCGACCTCGGATATTTTCCCGAGTCATTTTCGGTTGCAGCCCACCTTGGAGGGGTATGGTATGCACTTGAACCGAGTGCTCCGGGAAACCGGAGTTGTCCTGGCCGCAGGTCTGCTTTACGGATCGGCGGCTTTCGCGCAGTCGAGCACGATGATCGGAACGATCATCGACGCTCAGAGCCGGCAGCCTGTTCCTGACGTCGTTGTCACCGCGACCTCGCCCAACCTTCAGGGTGAGCAGACCGTGGTTTCCGACGCACAGGGCAACTACCGTATTCCCCAGCTTCCGCCGGGTGTGTACACCCTGCGGTTCGAGAAGGAGCAGTTCCGGCCCTACGCCCGGGCCGATGTCCAGTTGCGCCTCAACCGCACCATCCGCGTGAACGTGGAGCTGCTCCCCGAGTCGCTCGGTGAGGTGGTGGAGATCACCGGTACCCCGCCGACGATCGACGTGGGCTCCACGACCACGGGCGTCAACGTGGATCAGGAGTTCATCAAGCGCATCGCGGTGGCCCGTCCGGGTGGCAAGGGCGGCGCTGCTCGCTCCTTCGAGTCCCTGGCCGAGCTGGCGCCTGGCGCCCAGACGGACAACTACGGCGTGTCCATCAACGGCGCGACCTCGCCTGAGAACGGCTACGTGGTGGACGGTCTGTCCACCAACGACCCGGCCTACGGCGTGAACGCCAGCCCGCTGTCCATCGAGTTCGTGCAGGACGTGAACATCATCACCGGCGGTTACATGCCGGAGTTCGGTCGCTCCACGGGCGGTGTGATCAACGCGGTGACCCGCTCGGGCTCGAACGAGTTCCACGGCTCCGTGTTCGCCAACTGGACCCCGGGCACCCTCGAGGGTGACCGCAAGCTGGTCCGCGAGGAAGGCACGGTCATCACCGGGCTCAACGAGCTGCAGAACCTCGGTGACTTCGGCGCCACCCTCGGTGGTCCCATCCTCAAGGACAAGCTGTGGTTCTTCGCCGGTTTCGCGCCGTCGTTCACGCGCTACCAGCACACGCGCGCGCTCAACGCCCTGCAGATCGACACGGCGAAGAACGACTACGCGAAGGACGAGAACGGCTTCACGATCGCCAACCTCATCCCCGGCTCGGAGCGTCAGTACTACGCTGACTCCCGCTCCGTGCAGTTCATGGGCAAGCTGACGTACCTGATCAACCAGGATCACAACGTCTCCTTCGCCCTGAACGGCACCCCGTCCACGACGGGTGGCACGGGCAAGCTGTCGCTGGATCCCCGCACGGGCCTGCTGCCGGGCGCCCTGACGTCGCGTCCTGGCGACTTCGGCCTGACCGAGGCGAACAACAACACCACGTCGCTCGGCATGAAGTACGCCGGTGCGTTCATGGACAAGAAGGTCCTGGTCGACGCCAACCTCGGTTGGTTCCACCAGACCGCCTCCACCCTGCCCGCGGACGGCAGCAAGCTGGGCAGCAGCGAGGGCCTGGCGGGCTACTCCCGCATGAACTACACCCGCGCTCGCTCGCTGACGGTGTTCGAGGGTCTGCCCGAGGGGCAGGAGGGTGCCTGCGATCCGTACACCTACACGGACGCGGACGGTGCGCACTCGCTGGCGCGCTGCCCGGTCACCGGCTACGCGGTGGGCGGCCCCGGCTTCATGAGCGACGCGAAGCTGGACCGTTACCAGATCAACGCGAAGGCCACCTACCTGCTGAACGCCATCGGCACCCACGTGCTGAAGGCTGGCGTGGACACCGAGTTCCTGGTGTACGACCAGACGAAGGCGTACGGCGGCGGCGTGTTCTACCAGGAGGGTGCTGTTGGCCGACTCAGCGACTTCCGTCGCTACGGCTACCAGACGGGCCCTGACACGCCCATCACCCAGCTGACCCAGCAGTCGAAGTCCACCGGCACCACGGTGGGCGGCTTCGTGCAGGACTCCTGGTCCATCGCGAACCGCGTCACGCTGAACCTCGGCGTGCGCTACGACGTGCAGGCCATGTACGGCGGCAACGGCGACCTCGCCCTCATCCTGGGCAACCAGTGGTCGCCTCGCGTGGGCGCCATCCTCGACCCGTTCGCCAACGGCCGCGCCAAGTTCTTCGTGAACTTCGCCCGTTACTACGAGGCCGTTCCGCTCAACCTGCTCGACCGCAGCTTCCCGCCCGAGCGCCGCATCGGCGCGACCCGCCGGATGGCGGAGCCGGGCAGCGGCGCGGCGGGATGCGACCCGTCCAGCCGTGAGAGCCAGGGCACTGCCTGCCAGTCCACGGACAACGTCGTCCCCATCGCGGAGACCAGCCGCAATCCGAACCGCCTGTACACGGGCGGCAAGACGGAGAGCACGCCGGTCGACCCGGACATCGAGCCGCAGTCCTCTGACGAAGTCGTCGTGGGCGGCGAGTACGAGGTCCTGGCCAACACCCGCGTGGGCGCCAGCTACACGCACCGCGACATGAACTCGGTCATCGAGGACATGAGCCGCGACGACGGCAACACGTACTTCCTCGGCAACCCGGGCTCGGGCTTCGCCAAGGAGTTCCCGAAGCCGGAGCGCAACTACGACGCCGTCACCCTCTACCTGAACCGCACGTTCGCGGACGGGTGGCTCGCCCAGGGTAGCTACACCTGGTCGCGTCTGTACGGTAACTACCCCGGTCTGTTCCGCCCGGAGACGGCCCAGCTCGATCCGAACATCCTCTCGGACTTCGACCTCGTCAGCCTCCTGGAGAACCGCACGGGTCTGCTGCCCTTCGACCGTACGCACGCCATCAAGGTGTTCGGCGCGAAGGAGTTCAACGTCACGAGCGCGCTGTCCGCGAGCATCGGCGTGTCGTACCGCGGTAACTCGGGTACGCCGATCAACTACTTCGGCGCGCATGCCGCTTACGGTACGGATGAGTCCTTCATCCTTCCCCGTGGCGCCGGTGGCCGTACGCCGTGGATCAACACCATCGACTCCAACATTGGTGTGAACTACCGCGTCAGCAAGGACAGCGTCGTCTCCTTCACCCTGGACGTGTTCAACCTCTTCAACTTCCAGGGCGTTGACCTCGTGGACCAGACCTACACCACCCTCTTCGCGAAGCCGATTCCCAACGGCAAGCCGGGCGACATCGCGAACCCGGTGGGCGTGGTGGGCTGGCAGGAGGGTGGCGAGCGTGAGGACGACCCGGCCACGGACGACGTCGACGAGTCGCAGTTCGGCACCGTGGACGGCGACGTGAACAAGAACTTCAAGAACCCCACCCGCTACCAGCCGCCCCGTCAGGTGCGCTTCGGTATCCGGTACACGTTCTAATCCCAAGCCATCCACGGAACCCCAAGTCACATGACCAAGAACCTCTTCAAGACTGCGCTGGCCGTTGTCAGCGTGGGCAGCCTGATGTCGGGTTGCGACTTCGAGCAGCCGGAGGCTGGCTGCTTCGTCCAGGACTCTACCAGCTGGGCGATGAAGTACGACCTGGTGGGTGAGCCGAAGCTGGCGGATGGCACGGCCTGCACGGCGGTGCCTCCCGAGGCAGAGCCGGTGGGCGTGTTCAAGTTCGTCGACCCCGACCACCCGGACAATGCCGTCCTGACCCTCCGTCCCGCGGGCCTCGCGGCCCTCGCACTCCGCGACCCGGGTGCGTCGTCGCTCCAGACGGCGACGGGCAAGCTGGCCTCGGAGGCGGATGCGGAGGACTTCTGCGCGGCGACGGACTTCTCTGTCGCCACCGTGGACGCCGCTCCGGCCGGCACGGCGCCGAGGACCACCATCACCTACGCGTTCAGCAACGTGCGGGTGTACTCGGCTCCGAGCGCCCCTGGCACGCAGCTGACCGGTGAGCTGAAGTACACGAAGGATGGGTGCACCTCGACCTACGTCGCTCGCGCCCAGTGGCCGGCCATCCCCTGCGACCCGGAATCGGACGTGCCCGCGGAGACCTGCGGTGTGGGCTCCGGCCTGAACCCGGACTTCGCCGTCACGTGCGCGCCCAACGCGCACCTCTGCGTCCCGGCGAAGTCCATCCCGTCGTTCGTCGACTCCGCGAACTAGTCCTCAGCTGAGCCGAGCCACCTTCCGGTGGCGCAACGCGGCCCCGGCAGCCCTCCCCCACGTGGGAGTGGCGACCGGGGCCGCGGTGTTTACAGAGCTGTACCTTGCTGGAGGCGCATTGGAGGGTCGTTACTCACTGATTGAGCACGTCAGCTCGCTGCTGGCGGACGAGCAGGGCACGCTCTACAAGGCGGCGCCCTACCGGGTGGCCCTCTGCTATCCAAGCCCCTACCACGTGGGCATGAGCTCGCTCGGCTACCAGGCCATCTACCGGGAGCTGCATGAGCACCCCGGGGCCACCGCCGAGCGCGTCTTCCTCCCGGACGACGTGGAGGCCTTCAAGCGTACGCGCACCCCTCTGTTCACCTGGGAGTCGCAAAACCCCGTCTCCAGCTTCGACATGCTGGCCTTCTCCGTGGCCTACGAGCTGGAGGTGACGGGCCTGTTCTCGCTGCTGGAGCTGGCGGGCCTGCCCCTGCTGGCCGAGGAGCGCCGCGACGGCGGCTACCCGCTCATCGTTGCTGGCGGGCCGCTGACATTCTCCAATCCCGACCCGCTCGAGCCCTTCGTGGACGTGCTCGTCCAGGGCGAGGCCGAGGACCTCATCCACGTCCTGGTGGACGCGGCGGCCTCCATCGACGACCGGGACGCGTTGCTGGCGCACCTGGCGCGCATCCCCGGCTTCCGGGTACCCGGACGCGGTGGGGCGCGGTACTACGTCGCCAAGGCGACGGACGCCCGGCTGCCCGCCCGCACGCAGATTGTCACGCCCCACACCGAACTGCGCTCCATGTTCCTCATCGAGCCGGAGCGGGGCTGCTCCCGGGGCTGCCATTACTGCGTCATGCGCCGCACCACCAACGGGGGCATGCGGACGGTGCCGCCGGAGCGGGTGCTGTCCCTCATCCCGGAGACGGCGAAGCGGGTGGGTCTCGTGGGCGCCGCGGTGACGGATCATCCGCGCATCGTGGAGCTGCTGCGCACCATCGTCGACTCGGGCCGTGAGGTGGGCGTGTCCTCGCTGCGGGCGGATCGGCTGACACAGGAGTTGGTGGATCAGCTCCGGCGCGGCGGGGCGACCAACCTCACGGTGGCAGCGGACGGGGCCTCGCAGCGGATGCGGGACCTGGTGGACCGCAAGCACTCGGAAGAGCAGATTGTCCGGGCCGCCAACTTCGCCAAGACGGCGGGGATGAAGCAGCTCAAGGTCTACAACGTGGTGGGCCTGCCCTTCGAGGGCGACGAGGACATCGACGAGCTGATCCGCTTCACCGCGGAGCTGTCGCGCATCCTCCCGGTGGCGCTGGGCGTGGCCCCCTTCGTGGCCAAGCGGAACACGCCGCTGGACGGGGCGCCCTTCGCGGGCATCCGCGAGGTGGAGAACCGGCTGGAGCGCCTGCGCAAGGGCTTGCGGGGGCGCGCCGAGGTGCGTCCCACCTCCGCGCGCTGGGCGTGGGTGGAGTACATGCTGGCCCAGTGCGGCCCGGAAGGCGGGCTGGCGGCCATGGACGCCTGGCGCGCCGGGGGCAGCTTCGCGGCCTGGAAGCGCGCCTTCGAGGCGCGGGGCTGCGAGCCGTACCTCGCCCGCCGGGTGGAAGATGGGCGGCGCAACCCCGTGGTGTGGCCCACCGTCCCCAAGGTGGCGCCCCCGGAAGTCACCCCGCCGGCGTCCGCCGCCTGACGGGGAATGCGATGTGGGCGGTGCACGGCCGCCCCGAGTTCCGCTACAAGGCCGCTGGCGCCGATGGCCGGCGTCCAGGGCAGCGGAGAACCGTGTGAGCACGCAGCGTGTGGACAAGGCGTGGCAGCAGAAGGGCCTGAAGGAGTACTCGACGGAGGCCCTGCTGGGGACGCTCGGCCACTACGGGCTTCCCGTGGGCGAAGAGGACTTCCGCAAGCTGGCGGAGACGACCTTCCCCCTGGGAATCGCCCAGGAGTGGAGGCCGAAGTGGAAGGGCACCGGCCCCTTCAAGGACTTCGTGGTGGCGGCGGCCGTGGAGCTGTGGCGCCGCTGGCTGCCAGACCGGGTGGCGCCCATGGAGCTGGCCGACACCCTCACCGGCCTCATGCACGCGTGCGCGCTGCTGCTGGACGGCCAGCAGGACGCGCCGGTGGCGGCCGCCCTCGAGAAGATGAACGGCCTGCGCTCGCGCATGCCGCTGGATGAGCGCGGCGCCCCGCAGGAGCGCTTCATGCGCGAGGCGCTCGCGCCCTTCACGGAGAAGCAGGCCGAGGTGTTCGACAGCCTCGCCGAGGCGCTCGCGTCCGCCGGCCACGGTGCCCACGCGGAGTCCTTCGCCGACGTGGAGGAGTTCCTCCTGCCGGACCGCAAGGGCATCTCCCGCGCCATGGTCCGCGCCGCGCGCGGCGAGCTGGACGGCGCCACGGACGACCTGGCGAAGCTCACCGAGGACACCTCGCGCAGCCCCATTGCCCGCCTGCTCGCCGTGGACGGCCTCATCCACGTGAAGGCCCATGGCCGCGCGGCCGCGGCGGCCCGCACGCTGCTGGAGTCGGCGGAGCAGGGTGGGGACCTGCACCTCGCGCTGGACCTCGTCCCTCGCCTGGAGCACATCTACAAGGCGCAGAACGACCGTGAGTCGCTCTTGGACCTGATGCGCATCGCGGAGCGCCTCGAGACGGCCCACGACAAGATTCACCCCGGCCACCGGCGTCACCGCCACGGGCGCTGAGCCACTCGCAGGGAACCGCGGCGGTCGGTGGACCCGATAGGGGCCTGCCGACCGCTCAGGATGCCCGCCGCGCGGATGGGGTTTCCCAGGCGGCCCTGCGTGCGCGCAGGGCCTCCTCGCCAGAAACCCGCGCGGCTCAGCCCAGACCGTCGGGGCCGCCAGCCTCGTCCTTGGGGGCGGAGGCAGATGGAGGCGGCGCCTCCAGTCCGGCGACGGCCTCCTCCTTCGCCGCGCCGCCGCGCTTCAGCGGCACGCGCAGGACGCCGGGAACGCCTTCCGACACGTCACGCACGGACACCACCGCGCCCACCGTCGTGTAGCGGATGGCGCCCGTCTGGGTGAAGGCGTGCTTGAGCGGGTACTCCTTCGCGCGGGGGAGGAACCACTCGCGCGTGGCCCGCATGGGCAGCACGTGCAGCTCGCCCTGCGAGAGGAAGACGTACACGAGCAGGTCCGCGCCGCTGTAGAGGAAGCAGCCCGGTGTGTCCTTCTCCAGGTTGGACACCAGCTCGAAGAAGTAGCGGCGGCGGGTGGCATTGCGGTCGCCCTTCACCTCGATGCCGCGCACCTCTCCCGAGGGCAGCTCCCAGAGGAGGTCCACCCCGCGGTGCTGGAAGCGCGGGTCCGCCTGCACGTCGTGCACGCGGGAGTCCGGCTCCGTCGCCAGAAGCCACGTGCGGGCGTGCTGGACGGCGCGGTCCGCCGCGCCCTGCACGCCCCGCATGCTGAAGCTTCGCGCCATGTCGTCAGGTCAGCGGCGCAGCTCGACGCCCGTGGCCACCAGCTGCACCTCGCGCGGCTTGCCGTCCGCGCCGCGGGGGACGATGGCGCCCTCGGACTCGTAGTGCTGCGCGTTGCCGTCGCTCAGCTCGGCGACCTTCACCACGCCCTCCACGCGCGCCTTCGAGCCGGCCGAGTCCAGCGGGACGAAGAAGCCGTAGTCCTTGAACGTCACCCGGACGCCCGGGCTCTTGTCCTGGGTGTCCGCCGCCAGCTCCATCCAGCAGCCCTTGCGCTCGCACGCCTTGCGCACGGTGCCCTCCACCAGGACCGTCTTCCCGTCGTGCGCCTGGGGCTTCGCGAGCACGTCCGCCAGCTTTACCGCCTGGGTGCCCTTGATGGGCTCGCCCCGGGTGAGCTTCCAGCCGTCCTGGGAGGCGGGCGCGGCGGCCGGTGCCTCGACCTTGGCGGGGTGGTGACAGTCGCCCTCGGCGGCCTTGGGGGCCTTGGCGGGCGTCTTGTCACCCGCGAGCGCGACCAGGGGAACGGCGACCAGCAGCATCAGGGACGTGCGGAGCGAGTTCATGGGCCGTACGCTTAGCCAGAAGTCCTTGCTCCGGCAAGCCGGCGCTCGTACTAGAGTCCACCTGTCCCGCTCCGTCCGGTGAGGCGCGCATGAAGGTCCTCATCCCCCCACGCAACCGCAGCTTCGGCACCGTGGATGCCCTGGGCATCGCCGGCATCGTCGGGCTGCTCGTGGCCCGCTACATCCCGGTGGCGCGCCTCATCCCCTTCTGGGGATGCGTGCTGCGCGAGCGGACGGGCTGGCCCTGCCTCGGCTGCGGGCTGACGCGGGTGGCGGACCGGGTGGCGCACTTCAACTTCGCCGGCGCTTGGGAGGCCAACCCCCTGGGGACGGTGGCCGCCCTCCTGTTCGCCCTGGCGGCGGTGGTCATGGTGCTGCACCTGGTCTTCGCCATGCCCATTCCAGAAATCCAGCTCTCCCCCCGGGAGTGGAACGTGGTGCGGGTGGCGCTGCCCATGCTCCTCGTCGTCAACTACGCCTACGTGGTGGTGAAGACGCGCTTCCCCCACCTGCTGCTGTAGCCTCCCCTTCGTGCCATACGCGCTCGTCGTGCTGGGCTACCTCGCCGGCTCCATTCCCTTCGGTGTGCTGCTGACGCGGTGGCTGCGTGGCGTGGACGTGCGCCAGAAGGGCAGCGGCAACATCGGCGCCACCAACGTCACCCGCGTGGCGGGCAAGAAGCTGGGCGCCGTGGTGCTGCTGCTGGACGCCCTCAAGGGCGCGCTCCCCGTGGCATTGGCGCTGCGGCTGTTGCCGGGACAGCCCACGCTGCACGTGCTGGTGGGCCTGTCCGCGGTGCTGGGCCACGTCTACCCGGTGTGGCTGAAGCTGCACGGCGGCAAGGGCGTGGCCACCGCGCTGGGCGTGCTGGTGGTGCTGGTGCCCTTCGCGGCGCTGGCCGCCGCACTGGTGTACGCCCTCATCCTCGCGGTGTGGCGCGTCAGCTCGCTCGGCTCGCTGGCCGCGGGGGCCACGGCGGTGGGCACGTCGGCCTTCACCGCCCGGGAGGTGGAGTACGCCGGCCTCTCAGCCGTTCTCTTCCTCCTCATGCTGTGGACGCACCGGGGCAACATCGACCGGCTCGTGCGGCGCACCGAGCGGCGCTTCTGAGCCGGGGCCTCCCGACGGCCGGTAGCCCAGCAGCGTGCAGGCGATGGGGCCGTTCCACATGTCCCGCTTCATGGACGGACGCGCGTGGAAGGCGCTCTCGAAGGCCGGGTTGCCGGAGAGCACCCAGATGCGCCAGCCCGGCACCCGGAGCGACTCGCCGAGCTTGTAATAGAAGCTCTTCATGCCCTTCTGCCCGCCCGAGCCCAGCCGGTCTCCATAGGGCGGGTTGGTGATGAGCAGGCCGCCCGTGGCGGGCAGCGGCGGGAGCTTCGTCGCGTCGCCCTCGGCGAGCTGGATTTCCTCCGACAGCTTCGCCGCGCGCACGTTGCGGATGGCGGCATCCAGCGCCTCCGGGTCCTTGTCGAAGCCCAGGAGCGGCACCGTCACCTTGCGCTCGTTGCGCCGCGCGTCCGCGCGCAGGTCCGCGAGCAGCTCGCGCGCCCGTGTGCCCAGCTCCGGCCAGCGCTCCACCGCGAAGTCGCGGTTGAGGCCCGGCGCGCGCTTGCGCGCGATGAGTCCCGCCTCGATGAGGAGCGTGCCGGAGCCGCACATCGGGTCCACCAGCGCCTCCTCACCCGTGTAGCTCGCGGCGCGCAGCAGGGCCGCGGCCAGCGTCTCCTTGAGCGGCGCCGGGGTGGGGCGCACGCGGTAGCCGCGCCGGTGCAGGGGCTCGCCGCACAAGTCCAGCGAGAGCGACAGCGTCTCGCGCGCCAGGTGCGCCACCACGCGCACGTCCGGGTCTCTCGTATTCACGTCGGGCCGGGCGCCCACCGCGTTTCGGATGCGGTCGACAATCGCGTCCTTCACCTTGAGGGCCACGAAGCCCGAGTGGCTGTGCTCGCTGTCCTTCAGCGTGGCATCCACCGCGAAGGTGGTGTCCGGGTTGAGGTGCTCCTCCCAGGGGATGCTCACGGCGGCTTCGTAGAGGCCTTCCGCGCCGTGGGCCTCGAAGGCGCCCAGCGGGTAGAGCACGCGCATGGCGATGCGGGACCAGAGGCACACCATCAGCGCCTCGTCGAGCGTGGCCATGAAGCGCACGCCGCCGCGGTCCTGGCGGATGCGGCGCGCGCCGAGCTCCTTCAATTCATCCGCGAGGAGGTCTTCGGTGCCGCGGGCGGCGGTGGCGTACAGGGCAATGCGTTCAGCCATGGGATACCGCCCATAGACGACACGGGCCCGCTTGGGAACCGGCAACGCGCATCAAGTGCCCACCACCTCGTAGATGGCGAAGGTGGCGCCCTCCTGCTCGGCGCTGGCCTCCTTCGCGCGCCGGAAGTCCTCCGACTGGAAGTAGGCACGCATCGCCTCCCTGTCCCGCCAGCGCGTCACCAGCAGCAGCTCGGGCGAGCGCTCGAAGGACCGCAGCACTTCCAGGCCCAGGAAGCCCTCGTACGCATCCACGCGCCGGGTGCGCTCCTGGAAGCGGGCGACCAGTGCGTCCGCCTCTTCGGGCGCGGGGCGGAAGCGGGAGATGGCGACAATCATGGTCACACGTTCCTGAACCCCGAACGCCCCCGTGAGGAACAACCGTCCTGGCCGCCGCGCCCGTTCCCGAAACGCGACGGCCCTGGAGTCCCTTCGAGCTACATGGCCCCGGCGCCGGGCATGTCGCCCACGCCGCGGATGAGCACCTCGCGGGGCTTGGCGCCGTCCGCCGCGCCCACCACGCCGTCGCGCTCCATGCGCTCAATCATGCGCGCCGCGCGGTTGTAGCCGATGCGCATCTTGCGCTGGAGCATGGAGATGGAGACGGCCCGCATCTCGCTGACCGTCGCGAGCGCCTGGTCGTACAGCTCGTCGGACAGCTCGTCCTCCTCGCCGCCGCCGCCTTCGCCTTCCTCGTCGCGCGGCTTGAGGATGGACTCGTCGTAGACGGGCTTGCCCTGGGCCTTGAGGTGGTCCACGGCGCGCTTGATTTCGTTCTCCGACACGAAGGCGCCGTGCACACGCTGCAGGTGCGCGCTGGTGGGCGGCATGATGAGCATGTCGCCCATGCCCAGCAGGGCCTCGGCGCCCACCGTGCCCAGAATCGTCATCGAGTCCGGCTTCGAGCGCAGCATGAAGCTGACGCGCGTGGGGAAGTTGGCCTTGATGACGCCGGTGACGACGTCCGTGGACGGACGCTGCGTCGCCACCATCAGGTGGATGCCGGACGCGCGCGCCATCTGCGCCAGGCGGGCCACGTACGTCTCCACCTCGCGGCTGGCCACCATCATCAGGTCCGCCAACTCGTCGATGATGACCACGATGTACGGCAGCTTCTGGCGCTGCTTCTTCTCCGCCTTTTCCGCGGCGGCCTCCATGGCGGCGTCCTCGCCGTCCTCCGCCTCGGCCTCGACCTCGGGCACCTCGGCGGACTCCTCGGACACCACGGCCTCGCGCATCTCCTCGTCGTCGTCGCGGGGCGCGGCCACGCCCATGCCTTCGCTGCCAGTGTTGGGCGCGTCCAGCACGAGCACGTTCTTGGGCTTGGACTTCTTCTTCGGGGCGGGCTCGGAGGCCGCGTCCTTCACCTCGGTGGCGGTGCTCTCCACCAGCTTGTTGTAGCCGCCGATGTTGCGCACGCCGGCCTCGGACAGGAGCTGGTAGCGGCGCTCCATCTCCTCCACGGCCCAGCGCAGCGCGAGCGCCGCCTTCTTCGGGTCCGTCACCACCGGCAGGAGCAGGTGGGGGATGCCCTCGTAGACGGACAGCTCCAGCATCTTCGGGTCCACCATGATGAAGCGGACCTCCTCGGGCGTGGCCTTGAGGAGGATGCTCATGATCATGGAGTTCACGGCCACCGACTTACCGGAGCCCGTGGTACCGGCGATGAGCAGGTGCGGCGCCTTGGCCAGGTCGAGGACGTACGGCATGCCCTCGATGTCCTTGCCCACGCACATGGTCAGCTTGCTGGCGCCCTTGTTGAACGCGTCCTGCTCGGCAATCTCCTTGAGGTAGACCGTCTCGCGGTCCTTGTTCGGCACCTCGATGCCCACCACGCCCTTGCCGGGGATGGGGGCGACGATGCGCACGCGCATGGCCTCCATCGCCATGGCGAGGTCGTCCGCGAGCGCGGCAATCTTGCTCACCTTGATGCCGGGTCCCGGGAGGAACTCGTACATGGTGACGACGGGGCCGGGACGGATTTCCACCACCTCGCCGACGATGCCGAAGTCCGCCAGCTTCGCGCGCAGCTTCTCCGCGGTGATGAGGAAGGCGTCCTTGTCCAGCGCGGTGCGCTCCTGCCTGTCGCACTCGAGCACGTCCAGCGGCGGCAGCGAGAAGCTCTTGCGGTCTCCGACGAACTCGAACTGGTCCTGGCTCCTCTTCGCGGTGGGCTTGGGCGGGGCCTTGGGCTCCACGATGAGCGGCATGCGCGCCGCCAGCGCGGACGGAGGCGCCGGGACGATGGCGGCCGGGGCCGCGGGAGCCGCGGCGGGCTGCACCGGGGCCGCGGCAATGGGGGGCACCACCGCCGGAGCGACGGGCTCGGCGTCCTGGGCCTGCGCGGCGGCCAACGCCTGTGCGGACACGGGCGGCGTGGAAGCCTGCGGGCCGGTGACGATGTTGGGCGTCTTGCGGCCACGGCGCGGGGGCTCGGCGTTCTCCGCGAGGGCGGGCAGGGCACGGGGCTCGGGCGCGAGGAACGACGCGGCCCAGGCGGGGTCGGCGCCGGGCGCCGGGCGCTTCTCGGCGCGCGTGGGCGGCTTCTCGGTGACGGCGGTGACGGACACCGGCGGGAGCGACTCGTCCTCCTCGCCGCGCACGGGGTTCCTCGCCGCCAGCTGCTTCTCCAGCTTCTCGCGGTCGCGGGACTCCTTGAGGGCCAGCTTCGCGGAGGCGGCCTGCTCCTTCTCGCTCTGCCTGGCCAGGCGCACGGCCTCCTCGGCCATGGCCTCCGCCTCGGCGGCCTCGGCCTCGGCGGCCAGCCGCTCGGCCTCGGCGAGCTCCTCTTCATCCGACTCGAGCTGCGCGAGGAAGGCGGCCTCCTCCTCCTTCTCCTGCGCGGCGCGCTCCTGGCGCTCCTTGTAGGCGACCTTCTGTGCCTCCCAGAAGACGAGGAAGGACTCGCGCATCCGGTTGCCCAGCACGCACATGCCGGCCCAGGCCAGCGAGCACAGCTTGAGGAAGGTGTACTGCGTGCCGACGATGAGCGCGGCGGCGCTGATGGCCGTCACGAGGATGACCGTGCCGACGGTGGAGAACAGCCCCTCCATCACCCCGCCCAGCCCCGCGCCCAGCGCGCCACCCGGAGGATGCGCCCAGCCCTTGTCACCGGCGAACATGAGCTGCGCCAGCACGGACACGCTGGCCGTCAGCATCACCAGGCTGATGATTTGCGGCGCCCGCTTGCGGTCCCTGCTGCCTACGAAGAGCACCATGGCCGCGTAGATGCCACCCGCGGGAATCAGGTAGGCACACACGCCCAGCATGCCCCGCAGCGACTCGGCGATGAGGTGCCCCATGGGCCCCACCGCGTTGCGGAAGCCCGGCCCCACCCTGTCCTTCGCATCGAATGTGGCCACCGCCAGCAGGGACAACAGCGAGGCCGCCAGCAGGAAGACACCGGTGATGGCCCGCCCGGCGACACTGCCGCCCGGGCCAGCCTTCATCCGCTTGTCCGCAAGCTGCCTTCGCCGCGTCGCGATTTCCTGCCGGGACAGTACCGCCTTCTCCGCCCGACCCTTCTTCGCCGTCATGACCCTCTTCCCTCTGCGCGTCTCAGTCGCGTAGCGGGCTGTAGCAATGCCCGTCGCGAGTGTAGGGAGGGAGGGGGAGCGGTCAATTTTCCAGCAGTCCGCCGAGCGTCGTGAGAGGGGAGCGGAAGACAGCTGACGGGACGCCTACATTTCGGCTGCGCCCCTCCACGGAGGGGGTATGTTGCCGCCATCAACGCCGCCCGGACGCGCCGCGTCGCGGGACGGTTGGACTTCGCCCAAGGAGCACCCCATGGCTGACGCCCGAACCGAAAAGCCGTCTTCCACCGAGGAGGAGTACTTCGCCCGGGAGGAGATTGAGAAGAAGCGCAAGCTGGCCATCCAGCAGGCCGCGGAGACCGCGGCGAAGCAGCGCGAGGAGCTCAAGCAGCTGCACTACATGAAGTGTCCCAAGTGCGGCATGGACCTGCACACGCTGAAGCAGGGCAACGTCGAAATCGACACCTGCTTCAACTGCCACGGCGTCTTCCTGGACGCGGGCGAGCTGGACCAGCTCATCAACCGCCACGGCCACGAGGGCAGCGGCAAGGTGATGGGCGCCATCCTCAACCTGTTCAAGCACAAGTAGCACTGGCGGGGACGCGTCCATGGCCCTCACGCTCGAGCAGGTGCGCCACGTGGCCACGCTGGCGCGGCTGGCGCTGACTCCGGAGGAGGAGCAGCGCTTCACCACGCAGCTGTCCGCCGTGCTGGACGCGGTGGCGCAGCTCCAGTCGCTCGACGTGGAGGCCGTGGAGCCCACGTCCCACGCCACGCTCGCGGCCTCGCTGCTACGCGAGGACGTGATGAAGCCGTCGCTGCCGCCGGAGAAGTCCCTGGCCAACGCCCCGGCGAAGTCGGGCACCAGCTTCGCCGTGCCGAAAATCATCGAGTAGCCCGGAGGCTCCACGTCAATGCAGCTCACGGACCTCACGATGCTGGAGCTGGCGGCGAAGCTGGCCGAGCGGGCGGTCTCCTCCGAGGAGGCCACCCGCGCGTGCCTGGAGCGCATCCGCCAGGTGGACCCGAAGGTGCGCGCCTTCCTGCGCGTGGACGAGGAGGGCGCCCTCGTCGCCGCCCGTGCCAGCGACGCTCGCCGCCAGGCCGGCAGTCCCGCCAGCGCCCTGGACGGCGTGCCGCTGGGGCTCAAGGACATCTTCCTCACGGAAGGGGTGGAGACCACCGCGGGCTCGCGCATCCTGGAGGGCTTCGTCCCGCCCTATGACGCCACGGTGGTGCGCCTCTTGAAGGACGCGGGCCTGCCGCTGGTGGGCAAGCTGAACATGGACGAGTTCGCGATGGGCTCGTCCAACGAGTCCAGCGCTTACTTCCCCAGCCACAACCCGTGGGACCTGGCGCGCACGCCGGGCGGCTCGTCGGGAGGCTCGGCCGCGGCGGTGGCGGCGCGCGAGGTGTTCGGCGCGCTGGGCACGGACACCGGTGGCTCCATCCGCCAGCCCGCGGCCTTCACCAACACCGTGGGCCTCAAGCCCACCTACGGCCGCGTGTCGCGCTATGGCGTCATCGCCTACGCCTCGTCGCTGGACCAGCCCGGCCCCATGGCACGCACGGTGGCGGACACGGCGGCGCTGCTGCAATTGATTGCACGGCACGACGCCCAGGACTCCACGTCGGCGGCCGTGGAGACGCCGGACTACCAGGCGGACCTGGAGGCCGGGGTGCGCGGCCTGAAGCTGGGCGTGCCGCGCGAGTACTTCATCGAAGGCATCGACCCGGAGGTGGAGGCCTCCATCCGTGAGGCCCTGCGCGAGTACGAGCGGCTGGGCGCGACGCTGGTGGACGTGTCGCTGCCCCACACGAAGTACGCGCTGGCCACGTACTACCTCCTCGCCTCGTCGGAGGCGTCCAGCAACCTGGCCCGCTATGACGGCATCCGCTACGGCCAGCGGGCGAAGGACGCGCGCGGGCTGAAGGACTTGTACGCGCTGACGCGCGAGCGGGGCTTCGGGCCGGAGGTGAAGCGCCGCATCATGCTGGGCACGTACGCGCTGTCCGCCGGCTACTACGACGCCTACTACCTGCGCGCGCAGAAGGTCCGCACCCTCATCCGCGAGGACTTCACGAAGGCGTTCCAGCAGGTGGACGCGGTGCTGTCGCCCACGTCTCCGGTGCCGGCCTTCAAGCTGGGCGAGAAGGTGGACGACCCGCTGTCCATGTACCTCATGGACGTCTTCACGCTGCCGTGCAACCTGGCGGGCCTGCCGGGCCTGGCCGTGCCGTGCGGCTTCACGAAGGCGGGCCTGCCGGTGGGCCTGCAGATTCTGGGGCGGCCGTTCGACGAGGCCCGCCTGCTGCGCATCGCCCGCGCCTTCGAGCGCGAGCACGACTTCTTCCGCCGCCCGGCGCCCCTGTAGGGCCTGCCGGGCCGCACGCCCTGGTGACACCGCCATGCCCGTGAGCGATTTCCAGCCCGTCATCGGCCTCGAGGTCCACGCGCAGCTCCTCACGCAGTCGAAGATTTTCTGCGGCTGCTCCACCGCGTTCGGCGCCGAGCCCAACCGCAACACCTGCCCGGTGTGCCTGGGCATGCCGGGCGTGCTGCCGGTGCTCAACCAGCGCGTGGTGGAGTTCGCCGTGCGCACCGGCCTCGCGCTGGAGTGCACCGTCAAGAAGACGAGCGTGTGGAGCCGGAAGAACTACTTCTATCCGGACCTGCCGAAGGGCTACCAGATTACGCAGTACGACCTGCCCATCTGCGAGTACGGCCGGCTCGTCATCGACACGCCGCAGGGTGAGAAGGTCATCCGCGTGCGCCGCATCCACATGGAGGAGGACGCGGGGAAGAACGTGCACGACGCGGGCGGAGGTCAGAGCCTGGTGGACTTGAATCGCGCGGGCGTGCCGCTGCTCGAAATCGTCAGCGAGCCGGACCTGCGCGATGCGGACGAGGCGGTGGAGTACCTCAAGGCGCTGCGCGACGTGCTCGTGTACCTGGGCGTCAACGACGGCAACCTCGAGGAGGGTAGCTTCCGCTGCGACGCCAACGTGTCGGTGATGCCGAAGGGCTCGTCCACCTACGGCCAGCGCTGCGAGCTGAAGAACCTCAACTCGTTCCGCTTCGTCAAGCAGGCGGTGGAGTACGAGATTTCGCGGCAGGTGGACGTCATCGAGTCCGGCGGGAAGGTGAGCCAGGAGACGCGCCTGTGGGACGTCAACAAGGGCGTCACCCGCTCCATGCGCAGCAAGGAGGAGGCGCACGACTACCGGTACTTCCCGGAGCCGGACCTGCCGCCGCTGCACGTGAGCGCCGCGGACATCGACGCCGCGGCGAAGGCGCTGCCGGAGTTGCCCCGCGCGAAGCTGACGCGCTTCATGAGCCAGTACGGGCTGCCCGCCTATGACGCGCGCATCCTCACCGCCGAGCGCCCGCTGGCGGACTTCTTCGAGGCCTGCGCTGCGCACTACGCGGACGGGAAGAAGCTCTCCAACTGGTTTCTCGGCGAGCTGATGCGCCTGCTGAAGGAGGAGGGCACGCCCCTGTCCGCGCTGCGCTTCACCCCGGCGCAACTGGCCGAACTGTTGGGCGCGGTGGACAAGGGCACGGTGTCCGCGAACGCGGGCAAGGACGTGCTCGGGGAGATGTTCCGCACCGGCAAGGCGCCCTCGGACATCATCGCGGAGAAGGGCCTGGCGCAGGTGAGCGACACGGGCGCGATTGAGGCGGTGGTGGACGACATCCTCGCGAAGAACGCGGGCGAGGTGGAGAAGTACCGCGCCGGCAAGAAGCAGGTGTTCGGCTTCTTCGTGGGACAGGTGATGAAGGCGATGAAGGGCAAGGGCAACCCCGCCCTCGTCAACGACTTGCTGAAGAAGAAGCTCGGCGACTAACCGCGCGCGGGCAGGGGCACGGTGACGTGGAGCACGTCCTCGTCCCGGGGATTCTCGGACTGGGCGAGCACGCGCACCTCGCCCGGCGCCGGCCGCTCGAGGATGAGCGAGGGCGCCTCGAAGGTGTTGTCGAGGAAGCCGCCCACGAGCTGCGGATTCACGGCGTAGCGCACGCGGGTGAGGGAGCGCAGCTGCGTGTAGAGCCCCTCGTTGAACCACTGCTCGCGGCGGAGCTGGGACTCTCCCGCGCCCGTGTCGTTGAAGGCCCAGGGCGCATCCCAGGGCCACGCGTTGGCGGATGGCTGGGCGATGACGTCCACCCCCAGCGCGTCCAGGTACTGCGCGCAGGGGACGAAGTACGGCTCCTTCGCGGTGTGGGGCTCGCGGAAGCCGTCGTAGCAGACGAGCGTTCCCAGCCGGCCGAAGGGCGTCTGGAGCACGGGCAGGTCCTCGGGCCGTCCCGGGCTGAGGTGCAGCACGTCCTCCTGCGTGGGCACCAGGTTCACCTTGCGCGTCACCGCCACGCAGTGCCCTTCGGGCGAGAAGGTGTAGCTGGTGTTGTACGTGCGCGCGCCGTCCGGCTCGAAGTCCGGCGTGTCCGGGCCCAGGCGGTTGGTCGGTAGCAGCGCGCTGCCCGCCACCACCCACAGGCCGAAGTCCTTCGCGATTCCGGAGAACGTCTCCCACATGGCGCGGTGCACGCGGGGCGCCACCGCGGCGTAGAGGCACTCCTCCATCGTCGGGGGCCGCAAGCGGCGCCACGTGCTCCACATGGCCCACCACTCGGCGAGCGCCATGCGCGTCATGGCGCCATTCGTGGTGCGGCAGCGACGCACGCGGGGCAGGTGCCCCATCAGTCCCAGCGCGGCGCCCACCATCTCCGGCCACACCGCGAGGGCAGGGTGGAGGGGCTGCCCGTTGGCGTCCCTCGCGCGCAAGGCATCCACCCTCGCGGCCAGTGCGCGGTGGCGCGCGGTGAAGGACTCACGAGAGGCGTAGTCCTCCAGCGCGACGCGCGGCTGGACGGCGAACAGCTCGACATGGGAGGCGGGCAGGGGAGCGTCCATTGCGGCGCCGATTACTTCAACAACCCGATTTCCCGCAGGCGCTGCTTGAGGAACGCATCCGCGGTGATGGGGGCATGGCGCGCCGGGTTGTCCGGCGTCTGCGTACACGGCAGCGGCTGGAGCACACAGTCCGCGTACGGGTGCACGAAGAAGGGCATGGAGTAGCGCACCGTGTCCTCGGCCGTGCCGCGCGGGTTCACCACCCGGTGCGTGGTGGCGGGGATGACGTTGTTCGTCACGCGGCTGAGCATGTCGCCCGAGTCCACGACAATCTGCCCGCGCAGCGTGTCCACCGGCAGCCACTCGCCGTCGCGCGTGAGCAACTCCAGGCCTCCCGCGGTGCCCTCGCAGAGGAGGGTGATGAGGTTGATGTCCTCGTGCTCGGCGGCGCGCACCCCACCGGGGATGAAGCGCTCCTTCAGCGGCGGGTAGTGGATGAGCCGCAGCACCGAGTTGCCGTCCGTGGCCATGTCGCGGAACGTGTCGCGCTCCACGCCGAAGTACTCGGCCAGCGCCTGGAGCATCACCCCCGCCGCGCCATCCAGCGCGGAGAAGAGCGACCGCGTGTGCTCGCGGAAGGTGGGCACCTCTTCCGGCCACACGTTGGCGCCATAGACGTCGTGGTAGCGGTGGCTCTTCGGCAGCTCGCGGCCCACGTGCCAGAACTCCTTCAGGTCACCCACCTTGCGATTCTTGGCGTGCTCCTGGCCGTAGCCGATGTAGCCGCGCTGGCCCCCGCGCTCCGTGTCCGCGTAGCGGGCCTTCACCGCCTCGGGCAGGCCGAAGAAGCGCTCCACGTCCGAGTAGGTGCGGCGGATGAGCCCGTCATCGACGCCGTGGCCCTCCACGGTGACGAACCCGAACTCCTTGAGGCCATCGCCGAACACCTGCACGAAGCGCGCGCGCTCCCGGGCCGTGCCGGTGCGGTAGTGGGAGAGGTCGACGATGGGGATGCGACGTGCGGTGGAAGACATGGGGGCGCACTCTATCCAGCTGATGAATTCTCGGCAGGAGGGGCGTCCTGCGCGGGACGCTTGCCTGCGACCTCGGCGCGGGTTGGCTCGGTACTACGCGACATCCGCCTTTACCGACAGTGGATGCGTGAGTTCCCCGGTGTCCAAGCTGTGAAGGCAGGCCGGGGGGAGCGGTATGGCCGAGGTGAGCAGCGGTGGGGAGTGCGCGGCGTGCGGCCGATGGCATCGGGCGGAGGCCCCTTGCTCGACGCTCGTGCGTGCGGACGCGGAGGGCGGGGGAACGCCCCGGAACCGGTGTGCCCCGACGGGCGAGGAGGTGGACCCGCTGGTGGGGCAGCGCTTCGGCAGCTTCCACCTGGTGCGCCGCCTGGGCCGGGGCGGCATGGGGTCGGTGTACCTGGGCGAGCACGTGTCGATTGGCAGCAAGGTGGCGGTGAAGGTGCTGCACGACCACCTGGCCATGTACCCGGAATTGGTGCAGCGCTTCCACGCGGAGGCGCGGGCCGTGAATCTCATCGGCCACGAGAACATCGTCAGCATCTTCGACCTGAACGCCGCGCTGCCGCGCCCGTACCTCATCATGGAGTACCTGGACGGGGCGCCGCTGTCCGCGTGGGTGGGCACGCCGCTGCCGGCCGCGGCGGTGGTGGCCGTGCTGAGCCAGGTGTGTGACGCGCTCCAGGCCGCGCACGCGCGAGGCATCGTCCACCGCGACCTCAAGCCGGACAACGTCTTCCTCGTGCGGCGCGGGCGGGGCTCGCCCTTCGTGAAGGTGCTGGACTTCGGCATCGCCAAGCTGCTCGACGCGCACATGCCGCAGACGCATGCGGGCATCATCGTCGGCACGCCGGAGTACATGGCCCCGGAGCAGTCCGTGGGCCGCCGCCTGGACGGGCGCGCGGACCTGTACGCGGTGGGTGTCATCGCCTACCAGCTCGTCACCGGGCGGCTGCCCTTCACCGACGAGGGGATTACCGCTCAGCTCGTGGCCCACCAGACGCGGCTGCCGCCGCCTCCGCGCTCGGTGCACCCGGGCGTTTCGCCGGCCGTGGAGCGCGTCATCCTACGCGCCCTCGCCAAGGCACCCGAGGACCGCTACCCGTCCGCCTCCGCCCTTCGCTCCGCGCTGCAAGGCGCCATCGCGGAGGATGCCCGGGCCGCGGAGGCGGGGGCGCTCGGCGCGACACCGCCCGCGCGGGCTCCGACGCCTTCCGGCGGGGCGTCGCGAGAGCAGGCGCAGTCCTCTCCGGTCGCACCGGCTTCGGAGCCGCCGGGACAGGGGCGGGCGCCGTCGTCTCCAGCCGTGCCGGGTGCGGAAACGCCGAGGGCGCGGTCCTCTCCGGCCGTGCCGGGTGCGGAAACGCCGAGGGCGCGGTCCTCTCCGGCCGTGCCTGGGTCGGAGCCGCCGGGACAGGGGCGGGCGCCGTCGTCTCCAGGGACGTCGGGCTCGGAGCCGCCGGGACAGGGGCGGGTGCAGTCGCCTCCAGCGGCGCCGGGCTCGGAGACGCCCGGGCAGGGGCGGACGCCGTCCTCTCCCTCCGCGCCCGGTCCTGGCGGGGGCGATCAGAAGGGGCCGGACGCGCCTGCCTCAGCCGCACCTCCCGCCCAGGCCGCGACGCCTTCGCGGCCTCGCACGGTGGAGCTCCCGGTGCAGGTGGTGCTGCGCCAGGGCGAGGCACCCGTGCGGCTGACGGGCTCGGACCTGTCCCGGGGCGGCCTGTTCCTGCGCAGTGAGGGCTCGCTGCCGCCCCTGTGCGCCCGGCTGTCGGTGGTGCTGGAGCTGGAGTCCGGGCCCCAGTCGGTGCTGTGCGAGGTCGTGCGTCAGGTGCCTCCCGAGCAGGCCCGCGTCTGGGGCATGCCCACCGGCTTCGGCGTCCAGTTCGTGGAGGCCACCGCCGCCCTCAAGATCGCGGTGGATCAGCTCCTCAAGGGCGAGCCCGTGCGCCGCTCGACGCCCGGGCCCCGGGGGGATGACGCCGAGGCGGCCCGGGTGCTGGAGGCGTGGCGCCAGCGCTCGGCCGGGGACCACTACGCCGTGCTGGGGCTGCCGCCGGACGCGGACATGGAGACGGTGCGTGCCCGGACGCGCGAGGCCTGGTCCGCCATGGAGTCCCTGCGCCAGCGGCCCCTGTCCCCCTCGCAGCGGGCTCAGCTCGACGCGGTGCGGGTCCGCGTCCGCGAGGCCGGCGACGCGCTCGGTGCTCCCGTGCAGCGGGCCCTGTACGACGCGGAGAGGGGCAACCACCCGGGCGTGGCGCGGTGCCTGGAGGCCGGGCTCACGGCGGAGCAATTGGAGCCGCTGCGGCGCGAGTTCCTTGCCCGCCATCCCCAGGCCGCGGGCCCCGCGCGCGTCCACTTCCTCTCGGGGGGCGGCCTGGAGCGCGACGGCCAGCTCGCCCGGGCGCTGGAGCACTACGAGCGCGGACTGGCGCTGGACCCCCTCGAACCGGGGCTGCTCCAGCGCTACCGCGTGGTCCGCCGTGCCCTGGCGGCGCGGGCCGCCGCCGTGACGCCCAGAAATGACAGGGCCCGGTCCCCTTGAGAGGGAGCCGGGCCCCGAGGCACCGTCGAATCAGCAGACGGCGGCGACGACTACTCGCAGCTCACGCCCTCGGTCTTCTCGGCGCAGTCCTGCAGGTCGGCGATCCAGGCATCCTCCTTGCCCGACTCGCAGTCCGGCATGTCGTTGATGCAGTCGATGGAGTCGTTCAGCTTGTCCTTGTCGCCGTCCGAGCAGTTCTCGAGGTCGTTCTTGCACTCCTCGATGTCGGAGTCGGAGAACTCGAGCCCGCTCAGCACGGACTTGATCTCGGGACAATCGTCGGCCTTGTCGGCCAGGCCCGAATAGGCGTCCGCCGCGTCATCGCAGTAGTTGCCGCCACAGCCGGTGCCGAACACGAGAGACGAAACGGCCACGAGGCCGATCATGAGCTTCTTCATTGTGGATTCCCCCTCGAATAGAGGTTGGTAGAACGGCACCCATGCTAGGCACCGTAGGCCCGCTTTCCAGTTAACATTGGTTTGAGGGGCGAGTAAACCTCTGGAGGGTGTGCGGGATGATCCTTCATCTGCCTTGACTCCCCAGGGCATCTCCCGTAAATCCCGCCGCCTTTGGCGCGATTGGATGGTGTACCCGTCCGAAATGCGCGGTCGATTCCAAGGGTTGACCCAACCCGAAAGCTGACAGGGGTTAGACGATGTACGCAGTCATTCGCACGGGCGGGAAGCAGTACCGCGTCGCCGAGGGCGATGTGCTCCGGATCGAGAAGATCGCGGGAGACATCGGCGCCGAGGTGACCTTCACGGACATCCTCATGCTGGGTGGTACGGACAGCCCCAAGGTGGGCAAGCCGACCGTCTCTGGCGCTCGCGTGGTGGGCAAGGTCCTGGCTCAGGACAAGCACCGCCGCGTCCTCCATTTCCGCAAGGAGAAGGAGGGCTGGACGCGCCGCCGTGGCCATCGTCAGCCGTACACCGAGGTGAAGGTCACCTCCATCGCCGGCTAGTCCGGACGGATTCCCCTCAAACTTCAGGAGCAGGTGTCATGGCCCATAAAAAGGGACAGGGTTCTTCGCGCAACGGGCGTGATTCCAACCCGCAGTATCGTGGTGTGAAGGTGTACGGCGGTGAGACGGTGTCGGCCGGCAGCATCCTGGTTCGCCAGGTGGGCACGGTCATCCACGCCGGCTCCAACGTGAAGCTCGGCCGCGACTTCACCCTCTACTCGGTGGTCGACGGCGTGGTGAAGTACGAGCGCCTGGGCCGCGACAAGAAGAAGGTCTCGGTCTACCCGGCCGCTGCCCAGCCGAGCGCCTGACGGTTCGCCGGCCCTTCCGGCCGGTAGCCGTGTGGCACCCACGAGCGGGTCGCTTCTCCAGTCCACGCGCCCATTCCGGCGGCGGGACGCGAGGGCGGCCCGCTCTGCGTTTTTCCAGGAGTCTTTATGAAGTTCGTCGATGAGGTCCGCATCTTCGTGAAGGGGGGCGATGGCGGTAACGGCTCCGTCTCCTTCCGGCGGGAGAAGTACATCGAGCGTGGCGGCCCCAACGGGGGAGACGGTGGCAATGGTGGCTCCGTCATCTTCGTGGCGGATCCGCAGCTCACCACGCTGCTCGACTACCGCTACCAGCAGCACCACTTCGCGAAGTCCGGCGAGCACGGCATGGGCAACGACTGCAACGGTCGTGGCGCCGAGGACATGATTCTCCGGGTGCCGGTGGGCACGCTGGTGAAGGACGCGGGGACGGAGGAGCTGCTGGTGGACCTGGGCGAGCCCGGGCAGCGCTGGGTGGCGGCGCAGGGTGGCCGGGGCGGCCTGGGCAACATGAACTTCGCCACGTCCACGCGGCAGACGCCGCGCTTCGCGCAGGACGGGACGAAGGGCGAGGAGAAGACGCTGCGGCTGGAGCTGAAGCTGCTGGCGGACGTGGGACTCCTGGGCTTCCCCAACGCGGGCAAGAGCACCTTCATCTCCCGCGTGAGCCGGGCGCGTCCGAAGATCGCGGACTACCCCTTCACCACGCTGGTCCCCAACCTGGGCATGGTCCAGTACAAGGACGGCCTGTCCTTCGTGATGGCGGACATCCCCGGCATCATCGAGGGCGCCAGCGAGGGCGTGGGCCTGGGGCACCAGTTCCTGCGGCACGTGGAGCGCTGCAAGGTGCTCATCCACCTCATCGACATGGGTGCGCAGGGCGAGGGCCGCGAGCCGCTGCACGACTTCGACGTGCTCAACACGGAGCTGGCGAAGTACAGCGAGGAGCTGGCGTCCAAGCCGCAGGTGGTGGCGGCCAACAAGCTGGACCTGCCCGACGCGCAGGAGAAGCTGGGCGCCTTCACCGAGGCCCTGCGCGAGCGCGGCATCCGCGTCTACCCCGTGTCCTGCGTCACCGGCGAGGGCATGCAGGCGCTGCTGGACTCGGTGGCGGAGGTGCTCTTCACCGGCCGCACGACGAAGCTGCACGTGGAGAAGCCCGTCCGGGCGGCTCCGGCGCGCAAGGGCGCGTCCGTGGCGAAGGCCGCTCCGGCGCGTGAGGCCGCGAAGAAGGCCCCGGCGCGCAAGGCCGCGGCTCCGGCGAAGAAGGCCCCGGCGCGCAAGGCCGCTGCTCCGGTGAAGAAGGTGGCGGCGCGCAAGGCCGTCGCGAAGAAGGCACCGGCGCGCAAGGCCGCGGGCACCGCTCGCTCGGCCGTGAAGAAGGCCCCGGCCGCGAAGAAGGCGGCTCCGGCGCGCAAGGCCGCGGCGAAGAAGGTGGCCACGCGCAAGGCTCCCGCGAAGCGCGCGGCGGTGGCGAAGCAGCGGCCGGCCGCGAAGCCGACCCGGACCGCGAAGAAGGCACCGGCGCGCAAGCCCGGCGGCAGGAGGTCCTGAGGCGATGTCCGGCGGCGGTGCTGGTTACGAGCGCTTCGAGAAGGAGCAGTACGAGCCGGAGCAGTTCCTGCTCGATGCGCGCAAGGAGAAGATCGACCGGGTCATCAGCCAGCGCACGCGCAACTTCACCGTCGTCCTGGACCGGCTGGAGGACAGCTTCAACATGGCCGCGGTGCTGCGCACCTGCGAGTCCTTCGGCGTCCAGGAGGTGCACGTCGTCATCAACCCCGAGGCCCCCTTCGTTCCCAACTCGAAGGTGGCCCAGGGGTGTGACAAGTGGCTGGACGTGAAGCTCTACAAGAGCTTCGCCGAGTGCCGCGAGCACCTGAAGTCGCGCGGCTTCCTCCTCTACGCCTCCGCCATCCGCGAGGGGGCCACCAGCCTCTACTCCATGCGCTTCGAGGCGAAGACGGCGCTCGTCTTCGGCAACGAGCGGCGCGGGGTGAGCGAGGAGGTGCTGAACGCCGTGGACGGCACCTTCTGGGTGCCCATGCGGGGCTTCAGTCAGAGCCTCAACATCTCCGCCGCCGCCTCGGCCTGCATCAGCCGGGCGGTCGCCTGGCGGGACGAGCACCTGGGGGGTTCGGGGGATTTGCCCCCCGAGGAGGCCCAGGCCCTGCGCGAGCGCTTCTACGTGCTGTCCATCAAACAGAGGAAGCGCATCTTCAAGACGCAGCCATGAATGCCGTGCCCCTCTTCCCCGTCGGTATGGGGTAGATGGACGCCGCTGGCCTACACGGCCCGCCTGGAGACGCACGCCATGTTCCTGGAAACCCTGCTCGCCACGCTCCTGTCCGCCGTCGCGCCGGCCTCCACCACGCCGGCCGCTTCCACCGCCAGCGCGGTGAAGTCCGTGGTGGTGGCCCAGGCCACGACCGCGCCCGCCGCCGCCCCGAAGCCCGCGGGTGAGGCGGGCAAGGCGCCCCAGGGGACGAAGGCCACGGAGACGCCGGCTGCCGCCGCTCCGGCGAAGCCCGCCGAGGCTGGCAAGCCCGCAGAGGCCGGCAAGCCCGCCGCCGCGCCGCAGGGCAAGCCCGCGCAGGCGGCGCCCGCGAAGCCGGCACCGGCGATGACGCCGGAGGTGAAGTCGCTGGTGGACCGGATGCAGGCCTTCTACGAGAAGACGGGCGACTTCCGCTCCGGCTTCCGGCAGGACTACAAGTACAAGACCTTCCGGCGCACGCAGACGTCCGAGGGCACCGTCACCTACAAGAAGCCGGGCCTGATGCGCTGGGAGTACCAGAAGCCCACCGCGCGCACCTTCGTGCTGGCCGGCAACAAGATATATGCGTACGACCCGGCCGCGCAGAGCCTCACGGTGGGCGGCGTGGACACGAGCCAGCTCTCCGCGTCGGTGACGTTCCTTTTCGGCCAGGGGAAGCTGGCGGACGAGTTCGCCATCACCAAGGGCGCGTGCAAGGACTGCAAGGGCACGCTGCTGGTGCTGGACCCGCTGAAGACCGAGCCCCGCTTCCGCCAGGTGCGCCTGGAGGTGGATCCGGCCACGGCGCAGGTGCTCAAGAGCACCGTGGTGGACCCGGACGGCAGCGAGAACACCATCTCCTTCCTGGGCCTGAAGACGAACGTGGGCATCGACGCGGACAGCTTCAAGCTGGACGTGCCGGACGACACCCGCGTGGACGACTTCACCAAGGGCAAGAAGCAGTAACCTGCGGGACGTGCGCGGCGCGTTCCTCCTCGCGGGTGTGGTGATGCTGGCCGGGTGCCATCGCGGCGCCACGGCCTCCAGCCCCGCGCCTTCCCAGGGCTTCGCGGGGCACACCCTGCCGCTGCTGGCCTCGCCCGCGCTGCGGCTCACCGTGGCGGGGCGGTTGGGCACGCGCTCCGTGCCGGTGGTGCTGGACGTGGCCCGGCCCCTCTCGCTCGTCTCGAAGGGCTGTTTCGAGGGGCCGCTTCCCGCGCCCGAGGGCACGGTGCGCGCGCCGGAGCCCGCGGGCGGCTTCCGCTCCTGGTCGGTGGTGCGGCTGCCCGCCTTCTCCGTGGGGCCCGTGGTATCGCCGATGCGCACCGCGGGCCTGTCCGGCGAGCGCGCCTGCGCGGTGACGCTGGGGGCGGACGTCCTGGAGCCCTATGCGCTCACCGTGGACCCGCTGCGCCGCGAAGTTGTCTTCGCCGCGTCCCGCCCCCGGGAGGCATATGCCGCGGAGGCCGCCGCTTCCGAGGCCTCTCGCGAGGTGCATGTGGTGGAACTCAGCCGCGAGCCGCTGGGGGACTGGCCCCTGCTGGCCGCGCGCGTGAGGCAGGGAGAGGCAGACCTGACGGGGCCATTCGTCCTGGGTTCGCGCGAGCCGTTCTCCCGGTTGGCGGTGGGCCCGGCGGAGGCGCAGGGGCTGCAGCCGCTGGAGACGGCGGCCAACCTGCCGGCGCGCACCTTCGCGGTGGACGCGGTGGAGGTGTCGGAGGGCGTGGGGGCGCGACCACTGGTCGTGGAGGCGGCGGGGCGGTGGGACTCGCCGAGCAGCCTGGGGCGGCTGGGACCGGACGTTTGGGGCCGCTTCACCGCGACGCTCGACGCGAAGGGTGGGGCGCTGGTGCTGCGCCGGCCGCGCGTGGGGCCGCTGGTGGCACCTTCGGCTTCGGCTGAGCCTCCTCCCGCGTCGGGCCCTGTCCCGAGCCTGGCTCCATCCGCGAGCGCACCCGCCGCGTCGGCTTCAGCGCCGGGCTCGGCTCCTTCCGCAGCCGCGCCGGCCGCGTCGGCTTCAGCGCCGGGCTCGGCTCCATCCGCGAGCGCACCCGCCGCGTCGGCTTCCGCGCCGGGCTCGGCTCCTTCCGCAGCCGCGCTGGCCGCATCGGCTTCCCCCCCGGCTCCCTCCGAGCGTCAGCACTGCGCCAGCCCGGGCGGCACCCTCAGCGAAGAGGCCTGCTACGGCCTCTACGTGCGCCGCGAGCCGGACGGCAGCGTGTCCGTCAGCGGAGCCGTCTACCGCGACCTGCCCGAGGGCGGGCGGCTGCACCTGGAGCCCGTGGGCGCGGATGGCCAGCGGCTGGAGACGGGCTGTGGCGTGGGGCTGAGCTTCCCCTCGACCAGCCGGGGGCTGACGACGCAGCACCGGCTGCCGTGGACCTCTCTGGCGCAGGCGCTGCCCGCCTGCCATGCGGCGCTGGCCACGGCCACCGGTTTCAAGCTGGCCCTGTTCGAGGAAGGCCGCCAGCCCGAGTGCCCCACGGCCTGCGCCTTCGTCACCGAGGCCGCCTCTCGCCGCACCGTCTGCGAGTGCCAGCCCACCCCCCTGGGCGAGGGCGTGGGGCTGCCCTCCCGCACGTCGCCCTCGCGCGAGCCGCCCCCCGAGGAGCGCGAGCTGGAGCCCGAGGACCCGAAGTAGCGGACGGCGGCGGGTGGGGCGGAGGGCTGGCGGACTGACGGGGGGCCGCGACAGTCCCACGCCGGTTGCCTGGACAGTCGACGGGGCCTGCGTTCTGCTCCGGCCTCCACGTCCCACGGGTTTCCCTCCTTCATGCGACCGCCCCCGACCGAGTTCGACCGTCAGTACACCGAGCAGCGCCATTCCATCGAGCTGGCCCGCCAATACCTGGAGAAGGAGGGCTTCGCGCGGATGCAGCGCGCGCTCGTGAAGGACGTGGAGCGCGGCAATCTGACGAAGGAGGAGGGCGCGGGCGCCGTCCGCTACGCGCTGCTGGCCGTCGTCGAGCGCGTGGCCGCGCGCGTCGGCTACACGCGCTACGTCGATTTGATGAAGGACCCGGAGATGGCGGACGCGATGCGCTTCGCCCTGGACGACATCAGCGAGCGGCACAAGGTCGAGGCCCCCGAGGCGCGCGAGCGCCTGCGCCAGTCCACCTTCCAGACCGTCCTCCGCCACTGGCATCTCGTCGCCCACGAACAGCGCGGCCGGCAGCGCTATGAGGTGACGGCGGATCTCGCCCGGCGCTTCTTGCGCGAGACGCCGCCCACGCTGCCGTGTGACGACGTGAAGCTGCCGGTGGACTCGCTGGTGCTGGTGGTGCCCGAAGAGGTCGGCCTCGTGGGCCGGCTGCCCGGCGGCGTCCTGGCACCCATCACCGAAATCTACGCGGTGGAGTCCCCCGCGCCCGAGGGGCGCTACTGGTTCCTCTGGCTCAGCATGCGCGAGCCCTCGGGCACCGCGGCGTTCTCCCTCGTCAACGTGTACCTCGCGCCGGGGACGACGCTGGGGCAGGCCGTCCTCTTCACCCGCAACGAGGGCGGCCCCGGACAGGACCCGGGCTGGGAGAATGCCTGCGTGCTCCTGGCGGGCGCCGCGCGCTACCTCGCGTCGGGCGGCACCGCGCGCCAGGACTGGTACGACGAGACGGCGCGCGAGCTGCACGAGAAGCTGGCCGCGCTGCCGAAGGGGATGCAGAAGGAGCGGGAGAAGCTGCGCGAGCGGCTGCAGGAAGTCAGCCCCGGCCGTCGCATCCTCCTGGAGGACGCGCCCACGAAGTGAGCGCGTCGCGCCGGGCGGGCCGTGGCGCACCCGCCACGGCCCGGGTGACGGACTACTCCGCGCGCGTCGACGGGCGCGGCTTCGGCGTCATCTGCACGGGCGCGGGGTGCGCGTCGCGGGCGGTGTGCGTGCGCTGCTTCGGGTCCGGGCGCTCCACCACGCGGGCGACCAGGTCGTAGTCGTGGGCCTCCGTCACCTCCACGGTGACGAGCTCCCCCGGGTACGCCAGGCCGTCGTTGATGTACACGAGCCCGTCGATGTCCGGCGCCTGGCCCTGGTGGCGGCCCACCAGCAGGTGCTCCGTCTCCGGCGCGGGGCCTTCCACCAGCACCTCCAGCCGCTTCCCCACGAGCTTCTTGTTCTGCTCGCGGTTGATGCGCTTCTGGATGGCCATCACCTCGCGCCACCGGCGCTCAATCGTCTTCTGCGGCACCTTGTCCGGCAAATCGAACGCGGCGGTGCCCTCCTCGTCGGAGTACTGGAAGACGCCCAGCCGCTCGAAGCGCTGCGTCTTCACGAACTCCTTCAGCATCTCGAAGTCTTCTTCCGTCTCCCCCGGCAGGCCGACGATGAGCGAGGTGCGCATCACCAGCCCGGGCACGCGCTCGCGCAGCTTCGCCAGCAGGCCCTTGAGGAACTCCGAGTTGCGGCCGCGCTTCATGGACAGCAGCAGCTTGTCGCTGACGTGCTGCACCGGCATGTCCAGGTAGCGGGCAATCTTCGGCTCCGACGCCATGACGTCGATGAGCTCGTCCGGGAACACGCGCGGGTAGGCGTAGTGGAGGCGGATCCACTTCACGTCCACCTGCACCAGCGCCTTGAGCAGGTCGTGCAGCTTCGGCTTGCCCGGCAAGTCATGCCCGTACGCGGTGAGGTCCTGCGCGACGAGGTTCAGCTCCTGCACGCCGCTCTCCGCCAGCCGCTTCGCCTCGATGAGGATGTCGTCGATGGGGCGCGAGCGCTGCCCGCCGCGCAGCGTGGGGATGATGCAGAAGGCGCAGGCGTTGTCGCAGCCCTCGGACACCTTGAGGTATGCCGTGTACTTCGGCATCGAGTTGACGCGCGGCGTGTTGGCGTCGTGGATGTAGTCGGGGTCCGGAATCACCTGACGCGGCGACGCCTCGGCGGCGAGCAGGTCGCCAATCTGCGCGTAGGCGCTGGTGCCCAGGAAGTGGTCGACCTCCGGCATCTCCTTCGACAGCTCCTGGCCGTAGCGCTGGGACAGACAGCCCGTCACCACCAGCGTCTTGCAGACGCCGGACTTCTTCAGCTCCGCCATCTCCAGGATGGAGTCCACCGACTCCTGCTTCGCCGGGCCGATGAAGGCGCACGTGTTGACGACGATGACCTGGGCTTCGGAGGCCTCCTGCACCAGCTTGTAGCCGTGGTGCTGCAACGTGCCCAGCATCACCTCGGAGTCCACCCGGTTCTTCGGGCAGCCGAGGGTCATCATGTACAGGCTCTTGGTGTCTTCCACTGCGTCTACCGCTTTCCGAGTTCGGTTCGCTCGAAGTGGTTCCCACTCCAGGCGAAGTTCATGGTCGCGCCGTTCGAGTAACCGATGGCCAGCGCTCCCTCTTCATCCAGCTCCATCGAAGCGGCCCGGCCCAGCGCGCAGGTGGCGGCCGGCCACTCGAGCACCCGAAGCGCCGTCTTCCCCGTCACCAGGTACAGCCCCACCCGCAATTCACTTTCGGAGTCACACCGACCGTCGACGGCATAGGGATTCTTCCCCGTGAGCACCGAGACAATCGGGCGCCCGTCCGGCAGGCTGAGTGTCTCCGGGACATTCACGCCCATCTTCGTCGCGTCCAGCGCCTGCGGCACCACCAGTGCGTGCAGCGAGGCGGGAGTCAGGGGCCCGTCCGCCTGCGCCCAGGCCGGGTAGCTGAACGCGTCCCAGCCCAGCCAGCCGTCCTTCGCCGGCTCCAGCGCGATGACGGTCTCCGGCGGCTTCAGCTTGAGCGCCTTGCGCACGTCGTCCGGCAGCCGGAGCGCGTCGCCCACCATGGTGCCGCTCTGGCAGTTGGAGACGGACGTCGTCTTGCCGCCCGTGCCGTCCTGGTCCTCGTAGGTGAGGCACAGGTCCATCACCAGCGGGTCCTTCGCGGGGAAGCGGGGGAAGGCGCGCACGGGGATGGCGGCCATCAGCTCCAGCGTGTTGCCCCGGCGCTGCACGGCCGCGTTCACCTTCTCCTGGGCAAAGGCCGGCGTGCCGCTCTCCGCGCCCGACGCGCGCTTGCCATCGAAGGCGAAGCGCCACGTGTGGCCGGTGGCGGTGGGGCCGGCGCCCGGGAAGAAGAGGGACACGGTGAGCAGGTCGGACGCGCCGAGCTGGTCGTCCGTGGCTTCCACGCCCACGTAGAGGGTGTCCTTGCGGTAGCCCACCTTCGCGGTGAAGGACGCGCTGGCCCCCGCCGCGGGAGCGGGCTTGAGCACCAGCGGCGAGGCGAGGCTCTTGAAGCCACCCTGGAAGCCTGGAGCCTTCGCCAGCGAGGGCACCGGCTTCGAGGCGCGCTCCTCCTGGGCGGAAGCCACGGCCGGAGCGCAGAGCATGAAGAGGGACAGGACAGCAGCGGCGCGCATGGGGCGTCTTCTCTAATCGCGGAAGTTGGTGAACTGCATGTCCAGCTTCAGCCGGTCCTGCTCCTGACGGAACAGGGCGATGGCGGCCTGGAGGTCGTCCCGGTTCTTCCCGGTGACGCGGAGCTGGTCCGCCTGGATGGAGCCCTGCACCTTCATCTTCGAATCCTTCAGCAGCTTCACCAGCTCCTTGGACTTCTCCACCGGAATGCCCTGCTGGAGCTTGATGACCTGCTTCACGTTGTGCAGGCCCGTCTTCTCGATGTCGCCGTACTCCAGCGCGCGCAGGCTGATGTTGCGCTTGGCCAGCTTCACCAGCAGCACTTCCTTGGCGGCCTGGACGCGCTCTTCACTGTTGGCCTTCACGGTGATGGCGGTATGGTCCGGGGCGACCACGACGTCCGCCTGGGCGCCCTGGAAGTCATAGCGGGTGCTGAGCTCCTTCTTGGTCTGGTTGACCGCGTTGTCGAGCTCGGCGAGGTCGATTTTCGAGACGACGTCGAAGGATGGCATCGGCCGGGGCCCTTACCATACCTACACCCGGACGACCATGGGCACCACCAGGGGGCGCCGGGAGGTGTACAGCTTGAAGGCGCGGCGCACCGCCCGGGTGAGTTCCTCTCGCACCAGGGCGTCATCCCCCCGGAGCTGGGGCGACAGGGCCTCGAAGAGGGTGCGGGCCTCCTGGGCCACCCGGGGCAGGATCACCTGCTCGTCCAGGTTCAGTCCCTGGCCTGACAGTTGAGGCCCGGCCACCAGTCTCTGGTTGTCCCGCTGGAGGACGACGACGGCCGCCACCATGCCCGTCTCGGACAGCCTCACGCGCTCCTGCAGGGCGTCCGGGGTGATGATGCCGCTGCTGGAGCGGTCCTTGAGGACGCGGCCCGACGGCACGCTGCCGCTGAAGCGGCCCCGGCCCTGGTCGAACGTCACCACGTCTCCGTCCTGTGCCAGCAGGCACTGCGCGGGCTCCATCCCCGCCTCGCGCGCGGTGGCGAGGTGCCGGTGCAGGTGGCGGCCCTCACCGTGGACGGGGACGAAGTGGCGCGGGCGCACCAGGTCCAACACCCGCCGCTGCTGTGGCCGGCTGGCGTGGCCGGAGACGTGGACGCCCGGCTCCAGTTGCGCGTAGGCGACCTTCGCGCCGCGCCACTGGAGGTCGTCGATGAGGGCACCCACGGAGCGCTCGTTGCCGGGAATGGGGCGCGAGCTGAGCACCACCAGGTCTCCCGGGTCCAGGCGCACGGGCCCGTCTCCGGAGGCGAGCTGCGACAGTCCCGCGCGGGGCTCGCCCTGCGCGCCGGTGGTGATGACGAGCACGCGGTGGGCCGCCAGTTGCGACACCGTGTCCAGGTGGATGAAGAGCGAGTCGGGCACGTCCAGGTAGCCCAGCTCGCGCGCCATCTCCACGTTGCGGATCATGCTGCGGCCCTGGAGGGCCACCTTGCGCCCCAGCCGCTCGGCCAACGCGAGCAGGTGCCGCACGCGGTGCAGGTTGGAGGAGAAGAGGGCGACGACGATGCGGCCGGTGGCGCCGGTGAAGAGGCGCTCGAAGGTCTGCTCCACCACGCGCTCGCTGCCCGTCTCCTCGGTGAGCTCGGAGTTGGTGGAGTCCGAGAGGAGGCACAGCACGCCTTCTTCACCGGCCTGGCCCCAGCGCTCCAGGTCCGTGCGCAGCCCGTCGATGGGGTCCGGGTCCAGCTTGAAGTCCCCGGTGTGGATGAGGGTGCCCTCGGGGGTGCGGATGATGAAGCCCACCGCGTCCGGCACGGTGTGCGTGACGCGGCTTGCCTCCACCTTGAACGCGGTGCCGACGGGGAAGGGCTCGCGCGGCTCGATTTCGCGCAGGTCCGCCTCCAGCCCCATCTCGTTGAGCCGGTGGCGCGCCATGGCCAGCGTGAAGCGCGTGCCGTAGACGGGGACGGGGACCTCGTTGAGCAGGTAGGGGAGCGCGCCGAGGTGGTCCTCGTGGCCGTGCGTGAGCAACACGCCCTTGAGCTGGGCGGCGTTCTGCTTCAGGTGCGTGAAGTCCGGGATGATGATGTCCACCCCGGGCATCCCCGCCGAGGGGAACATCAGCCCGGCGTCGATGAGCAGCATCTCCCCGCGACAGGCGACGACCATCGAGTTGAGGCCGATTTCGCCGAGACCGCCCAGGGGAATGACGTGAAGCATTTGACGGGAGTCTAAGGACTCACGCCGTCGCGCGCGGTGGAAAGTTGCATGGCGAGGAGGCAGGAGGGCGGCGATGCCCGTTCGCCCGCCCCCCTGGCCGGCGGCATTGGATGCCGGCGGCAGCCTGGAGCCGGCGGCAGCCTAGGAAATGCGGATGGGGATGCCCTTGCCGCGCGTCCCGCCGCAGTCCACCACCTGGCAGGCGAGCCGGAGGAACGGCATGAAGATGTGCGGCAGGCGCACCCAGGGCTTCAGCTCGGTGCCGCACCAGGGCTTCAGGGGCGAGCCGTGCCACGGCCGTAGGGGAAGCGGCGCCGCGTGGGGCTGGGGCTTGCACGCGCTGATGCGGATGGGGATGCCCCGGCCGGAGGGCGGTGCGAACTGGTCGACGATGGCCTCACCCCGGCCCTGGCGCGGGCCGGACGGGCGGGGCGTGGATGGCATGGGCCACCGTGGCGTCTGGGGCAGCAGCTCCTTCAGCACGCGACCCAACAGCCGGAGCTGCGGGAACAGGGCCCGGAAGGCCGGCGTCCGCGCGGAGGCGGCGGACAGCACGGCGGCAGCGGGACGCGAGGCTGTGGGGCTGGCGGGAGCCTGCTGGGCAGCGATTCTCACGGCTTTACTCCGGTCGGGTGGAACGACACCCGCGTAGGACCTCTGCCCTGGTTATCGGGGCGAAGTCCTCCGGAAGTGCTTGGGAAAGCGTCGCCGCGGCATGTCAGGGGGCTTGGGTCCGGGGAGACCCGGAACGTCGGCGCTGGAGCCACTCGCGGACGTTGCCGGCCTCCGCGGAGAAGGTGGCGGCGTCCGAGGCGTAGAAGTCCAGGGCCTGGGCGGCCAGCGCGCGGGCCCGGGGCGCGTCCCTCGAGGCCAGGGCCCTGGCGAGGGCGAAGCGCGTCTTCGCGAGGTCCTCTCCCGGGCCGGGGTTGCTCGTGCGAAGGGCGAGCGCGCGCTCCAGCGAGGCGTGGGCCTCGCGCGACTGTCCCTCGGCCAGCAGGGCCTGCCCCAGTGTGGTGAGCGGAGCGGCCACGTCCGGGTGGTCCTTCTGGAAGGCCTCGTAGGCGGCCACGCCGCGCCGGGCGAAGTCCACCGCGTCGCGCGGTCGGCCCTCGCGCAGGGCCAGCTCCCCGAGCGCCGTCAAATCGGTGGCCGTCTCCGGGTGCGCGGGGCCATAGGCCTTCAGGTCCAGGGCGAGCGCGCGCTCGCGCAGGGGACGTGACTCCGTGTAGCGGCCAAGCGCCTCCAGCGCGTCGGCGAGGTTGTTGAGCGGGTAGCTCAGCGTGGCGCTGTCGGGGCCCAGCGCCTGCTCCTCCAGGGTGATGGCCCGGCGCAGGAAGGGCATGCCCTCCTCGAAGCGGCGGCTGGACACCAGGTGGTAGCCCACGGCGTTGGCGGCCATGGCCGTCTGCGGATGGTCCGGGCCCATCACCCGCTCCGTCGTCTCCAGCACGCGGCGCAGCAGCCCCGCGGCGCGCTCCGTGTCCGGCGTGCGGGACAGGGCCGCGGCCTCGTTGCGCAGCGACTCCACGGTGAGCAGGTGCTCGGCACCGAAGTATTTCTCGCGCAGCGTGGCGGAGCGGCCGAAGGCCTCGGCGGCCTGGGCGTACTGGCCCCGGAGGAAGGCGTTGCGACCCAGGCTCGTCTGGAGCAGCGCCTCCAGCTCCGGGGCGCCGCCTGCGCGCTCGATGGAGGAGCGGGCCTGCGCCACGCTCCACTCCTCGAGCGTGGGCTCGGAGGAGACGGTGGTGACGAGGCGCGCGGCGGCGCGGGCGGCGAGCTGGTCATGGCGGAGGGCCTGCGCGGTGAGGAGGGACTCGCGCAGCGCGGCCTGGGCACGCGCTTCGTCGCCCGTGACGAGTCCGAGACGGCCCTCCAGCTCCAGCGCCTCCGCGAGCACCGGCCGGGCTCCGGACGCGCGCGACTGCTCCAGCGCCGTCTTCAGCTCTTCCCGGGCCTGGGCGTAGCGGCCCGCGTCCACCAGCGCGGTGGCGCGGTCGACGTGGGCGCGCAGGGCCTGCACGCGCTCGCGCTGCTCGGGGGACTCGGGCAGGCCGCGTTGCAGGGCCTCCACGTCCGCGCAGCCGGAGACAGGCGGCAGTCGCTGCGCCGTGTCCAGCGCGGAGTCGAGCGACTCCACGTCCGTCTGTGCGAGCACGCCCGTCACCGCGTCGAGCGCGGAGCGGCGCCGGTCCAGGCAGGCCATGCGCAGCGACAGCACCTCGTCGGACTGGTGGCCGCGTACGCGGGTGGCCTCGCAGGCCTCGCGGTGCATGCCGGTCCACTCGCGCGCGAAGCCGTCGAGCGCCGCCGCCACGCGGGTGAAGGCCGCGGACGCGTGGGGCCGGCCCGTGGCGGTGAAGGCCTTCTGGAGGTCGGCCTTGCGCTGCGCATCCCAGACGCCGGCCAGTCGCGCCTCGGCGCCGAGGCACGGTGCCTGACGCGGTTGCCCACCGACCACGTGACGCCCACGGCGACGGTGAGCAGCAGCGCCGCGGCGGCCACGACGCCACCGCGGCGCCACGTCGCGGACGGGTCCTGGCCGAGCGCGTCCAGCAGCACGGCCATGGACGGGTAGCGGGCCTCGGGGGCGGGAGAGAGGCCGCGTGAGACGGCGCGGAACAGCCAGGCGGGGACGCGGCTGCCCCGGGGCGGCGGGCGCACGCGGCCGGCACTCACCTCGAGGAGGTACTCCGTCGAGCGCTTCCCCTCGAAGGGGAGCTGTTCGTAGAGGGCCTCGTAGAGGGAGGCGCAGAAGCTGAACTGGTCTCCGCGTGCGTCGGTGCGCCCGTCCTCGTGCTGCTCGGGCGGCATGTACGCGGGCGTGCCCATGACGAGGCCGGCCTCGGTGAGGGGCGACTCCAGGAAGTCGTCCTGGAGGATGGGCACCTTCGCGGGCGCGGTGCGCCGGCCGGCCTCCGCCGCCTCGATGTCCGCGGTGGTGCGCGCCAGCCCGAAGTCCGTCACCTGCGCGCGGCCGTCCTGGCTGATGAGCACGTTGGCGGGCTTGAAGTCTCGGTGCACGAGGCCCGCCGCATGGGCCGCCACGAGTCCCCGGCCGGCTTGACGGAAGACCTCCAGCACCTCGCGCCAGGTGCGGTGCTCGGCGCGGAGCCAGTGGCGCAGCGACAGGCCGTCCACCAATTCCATGGCGATGAAGACGCGCCCGGCGAAGGTGCCCGCGTCGTGGACGGAGACGACGTTCGGGTGCGAGAGGCGGGCCATGGCCTGGGCTTCGCGCAGCAGGCGCGACGCACCGTCGGCCCGCGCCACCGTGTTGGCGTCCGGGTGCAGCAGCTTGATGGCGACGCGCCGGTGCAATTCCGGGTCATAGGCGCTGTAGACGACGCCCATGCCGCCGGAGCCCAGCTTGTCGAGGATGTGGTAGCGGCCCACCGAGGCGCGCGAGGACGGCTCACGGTCCGCATGGGCCTTGCGCCCGGGGACGGTGGGGATGGCGTCGGCGGGGGAGAAGGGCTCGGGCGGGAGCGGTGCCTCGGGGCTGGCTCGCTCGGGCGGAGCGGCGCGTGGGCTGGCGTTCTGCGGTGCAGCGGGGCGTGCGCTGGCGCCCGGATGCTGCGAGGGCGGAGGGACGCGGACACTGGCGCCCTGGGGTGGCGCGGGGGGAGGGACGATCAGCGTCACCTGCGCGGGCGGGGTTGCGGAGCTCGGAGCAGGAGAGGCCGGCGCGGCGGTGTGGCTCGGAGCAGGAGAGGCCGGCGCGGCGGCGTGGCTGGGAGCGGAAGAGGCCGGCGCGGCGGCGTGGCTGGGAGCGGAAGAGGCCGGCGCGGTGGCTCGTGCGGCGGAGGCAGGCTGCATGCCCGTGGGGCCAGCTTCTGAAGTCGCGGACGGAGGAGAGGCCGCGGGCTCGGGCGTCGCGGACCGCTTGCCTGCCTTCGAGGGCGCAGGCTGAGCAGCACCGTTGCCAGGTGTCGAAGCCGAGGACGTAGCGGCGCCGACTGACGCGTGCCCCGGGTTTGCCCGTGAAGCCCCCGGGACTGGCGGAGGAGAGACAAGCGTCGGCGCTTCGGGGCGCTCGGGCGGCGGCGAGACAATCGTCGCGGGAACGCGCGGCGCGGGCGGCGGCGACACGAGCGTGGCGGGCTCGGGCGCGACGTTGACCTCCGTGCGCGCCTCCGCGGAGCCCTGGCTCGCCTCCGTCCACGCCTTCGAAAGACGGGCGAGGACGATGGGCTCGGTGACGCCATCCTCATCGACACCGTCCTGTGCGTCGCTTCGCGGTGCGGCAACATTCCTGCCCGTCACTTCGTCTTCCGGCGCGGGGACACGACGGTGCGAAGCCGTACCCGGAGGCGTCACCCGGGCCAGGAGCGCCGCGCACTGACGGCACCCCTCCGCATGGCGACGCAACCGGTTGGCCTCCATGGAGGGAAGCATCCCGGCGGCGAGCGAACGTGCGGTCTTCTCATCGAAGCAGGACACGGCCGGGATGTTCCCCCACGCTCCGTGCCCGTGAGAAGGGGCCCACCCCGGGGCCCGGGGACTTGCTTTCCCCAGGAAACTTCAGGCAGGGCCCGCAACCCGCGCGGATTCCCGTGCACCGGGCATGAGACTCCGCTTCCCGTCAGAAGCAACGCGTGCTGCCATGCGGCGCGTCCGGCCGATTCCCGACAGGAGCCCTCCGTGTCCGCCACTTCGCGTGTCCTCGAGCTCACCTCGCCTCCGCCGCTCGCGCGGGAGCTGCTGCGCGCCGCCGTGGCCCGCCGCCCCTCGCGCCCTGGCGAGGTTCCCCGGCTGGAGGTGAAGCTGCGGCACTTCTCACCGGACCCGGTCCAGCTCGCGCGCTACCGCGAGGTCTGCGGCTTCCCCGCCGACGGATATCTGCCATTGCCCTTTCCCCAGGTGCTCGCCGCGCCGCTGCACATCGCGCTGCTCAACCACCCGGACTTTCCCTACCGGCTGCTCGGCATGATTCACGTGCGCAATCGCATCCACCAGCACCGCCGGCTCGCGGAAGGCACCGCGCTCTCCGTGCACACGTGGGTGGAGGGTCAGCGCGAGGTGCGGCAGGGGCGCGAGCTGGACCTGCACACCCACGTCGAAGTGGAAGGCACGCCCGTCTGGAGCGCCCTCACCACCATGCTCCGCCGCCTCCCCAACGCCGATGCGCGCCCGCGCGAGCCGAAGCCCGCGAACACGTCAGCCGCCACGGAAGAGGACACGCTCTTCGCGAACAGCCGCCCCGCGAGCTGGACGGTGCCGGAGGACACCGGCCGGCGGTACGCGAAAGCCTCGGGGGACTACAACCCCATCCACCTGTATGCCCTCACCGCGCGCTTCTTCGGCTTCCCGCGCGCCATCGTGCACGGCATGTGGACCGTGGGGCGCTGCGTGGCGGAGATGGGCGAGGCCGCGGAGGCACCCGCCCTCACCCTCACCTCGGAGTTCCGCCGTCCGCTGCTGCTCCCCTCGCGCGTGGTGTTCCAGACGGCCCCGAAGAAGGACGGAGCGGTGGCCTATCGCGTGAGGGCCGAGGACGGGCAGCCCCACCTCCACGGCGAGCTGACGCCGGGCGCCTGAGCCACGTCTGTCCATTCCCCCGGGGTGGCTGCGTCGGCGGCTTCTGACGCCGCGCCCCCGGGGGCTTACGCTTCACGGCCGCTCAGGGAATTAGCGAGACGTCATCCAGGTACACCGTGCCCTGGTCCCCGCCCGATGTGTCCTGGAAGTACAGGTCCACCAGCGTCCCCGACGAGATTCCCAGGCTGCTCAGCGGCACCGTCACCTTCTGCCACGTGCCCGCTGCGATGGGCGCCCCCAGCGCCGAGTCCAGCGACACCGCCCCGAGCGTCTGCGTGCCGTCATGGAGCACCAACTGCACGGACTGTCCGCCCGTGGTGCCGCCGTGCACCCACAGCTCGAGGGCCTGGTACCCGGACAGGTCCACCCCCGAGTGGTGGAACATCAGCCCCGACCAGCCGTCCGGCTCGAAGCGGATGGCGCTGGAGCCCGCGTGCACCACTCCCGTCTCGTCGAGCGAGTGCGTCGCCCAGCTCCAGTCCTGGAAGCCGCCCTCCAGCGCGTCCACGTAGATGGGCAGGCCCACCGTCGGGTCCGGCTCCGTCTTCCCCTCCATCATCGCCACGCCCTGGGACAGCGTGACGGTGAGCGCGCCGCGCGTCCGGAGGTAGTCGAGGATGGCCGCGAAGTTGGCCGTCTTGTACTGCGTGTCGCGCGTGGGCGTGCCGTCCACGAACTCGTGGAACACGAGGATGAGCCAGCTCTTCTCGGCGATGGCCTGGTCAATCCACCCGCGCACCGTGGCCACCGTCACCGTTCGCGCCACGTCATTGGCGCGCAGCTCGTACACCACCGTGTCGCGGAAGTTGCGGCCGGCGCTCACGGTGCGGCTGCTGGCGTAGTGCTGCTTGATGCCCGTGAGCACGGCGGCGTTGTAGATGCCATACGGCACCGCGAAGTGCGGCACGGCGGGCAGGTTCAGGTTGCTCACCAGCCATGCCTGCGAGTCCTGCAGCTCGGAGGTGAGCTGGGGCGCGGTCAGCGTCGTCAGGTCCGGGTGCGTGAGCGTGTGGCTGGCGATGTCGTTGCCCTCGCTGACGAGCGTCCTCACCTGGGTCGTGGTCATGTAGCCGCCCCAGCCCTGCGCGAGGGCATTGGTGATGAGCGCGTAGGTGGCGTCCATGTTCCGCGCGTTGAGCGCCGGACGCGCCTTCGTGTACTGCGTGGCCCAGCCGTCATCCAGGGTGATGGTCACCATCCCCTGCGCGAAGGGGTTGGCGGCGGACGCGGGCAACGCCAGCGCCAGGAAGCACAGCGTGACAATCCCTCTCAAAGCCTTGCGTGAGTCCAACATGGGGTTCCCCCTCCCGGCGCCACGCGGGTGCGGCGCGGAGGGAGGGGGCGATAGCAGACGTCCCACACGCCGGGCAATCGAGCAGACGTGCCCGCCAGTCCTCGCATGGCGGCTGCCTCGGAGCCGTAAACCGGCGGGAAAAGGATGGGATTCAGGATGCGATTCACCCTGTTCGACAGGACTCCGCAGCACTTCACGAAAGGGATACGTCACATGAGGAAGATCGCGGCGCTCGCATGCCTGTTGGGACTGCTTGGGGCTCTCCCCGCCACCGCTGCCGAGCTCAAGGACGTATTCGGCAGGGAGGTTCCCATCGGCCAGGGGCGCCCCACGTTGGTGCTCTATGCCAATCGTGGCACTCGTGACGAGCTGCGTCAGAGCGTCTACAAGTTCATCTACGGCGTGCGCGAGCAGAAGCCCATCGTCGTGGTGCGCGTGGACCTGCGGGACGTGCCCGGCCTCTTCAAGGGCATGGCGAAGGGTGAAATCAAGAAGAGCCACCAGGAGTCGCTCGACCTGATGAGCAAGGAGTTCCGTGCGCACGGGCAGGCGGCGCCAGCGGAGATGGACGCGTCGCTCTTCATGGTGGCGGACTCCAAGGGTGAGCCTCACAACTCCGTCGGCCTGAAGAAGGGCTTCGACCAGGTCGTCGCGACGGTGCTGAACCCCGCCGGGCAGGAAGTGGCCCGAGGACCCTTCCCGGACAGCGCCAGCAAGCTCAGCCAGGCCCTGGGTGCGAGCTCTCCGGCCCGGGTGGCTGGCAGGACGCCCTGACGTGAAGGGTCACCGGCCGGGTGGCCGCTGACACGGAAGCACGCCGCGGGTGGCCTCTCCTGGAGGGGTCACCCGCGAACTCGTTTGCTCCCACTCCATGTGATGTCTGTGTTGGAAGTGGGGGGCATCCTGCCGAGCCTCAACTGGGAGCGCAGCCAGGCCGCCAGGGCCTCCGCCCGCTGCGCGTCGGACACGTCGCTGATGACCTCCCGGCGGGGCCCGTCGTTACCGGGCAGCTCGAGGGTGGGGCGGTACGTCGTCCGGGTGCCCTTGCCCGTCTTCTGCTGGTGGGGCTCCACCGTGACGGCCTGGACCTCATCCCACGCCACGTCCAGCCGCGCGTTGCGCCCGGAGATGGCGGGCAGGGACAGCCGCCGCGCACGTGCGTCCACCATGAGGTCGTAGTGGCCGGACACCACGCGCGCCCGCGTCCACCGAAACGCGTACACCCCCGCCGCCACGACGGCCCCCCAGGTGACGAGGGCCACGGGCAGCGGCGGGTCGAAGTCCGTGGGGATGCCCACGATGAACATGGACGCGAAGCCCGCTCCGCCCGCACCGGAGGCCGCCGCGAGCTTCGGTGAAATGGCATTGAGCGCCACGTGCAGCCTGCCTTCCTTCTGCACGGGCACCACCTCCGTGTCCTCGGGCCGTTTGCCCCGGAGCGCGCCGAGCGCCATGCCCACCATCACCAGGTTGAAGGGCAGGAGGAACAGCAGCAGGAAGAGGTCTCCCCCGTTGATGCCGGGCTCCAGCACGGAGTCGGTGGCCTCCGGAGCGTGGAACACCGTGACGGGCGAGCCCACGGGGTAGCGCTCCACCAGCGCCTCCGCCGCACCCCGGTTGGAGGTGCTCCAGCTGGAGAAGCGGTGCTGGTGGCCCTCGTAGGGCCTGCCGTCGACGGAGTAGGTGTACCGCACGGCCAGCTTGTACGTGGTGCTCTTGCTGCCCCGGGACGTGCTGACGGAGCTGTGGGTGATGGTGCCCGGGGCCTCGGGCCAGGCCGTCGCCCGGAGGCCCTTCAACATGCCGTGGAAGGCGAACCCATCCGCCACCAGGGTGATGGAGGACCAGAAGAGCAGAAACACCAGCGGCACGGACGCGCCCAGCATGCGGAGCATGGGCCGCATCCTACCCGGAACCTGGAGGGCCTCGGGTTCAGCTCCCCGTGGCGGGCGGCTCCGCGGGGGGACGGGAAATCCACGCGGCGATGAACACGTCCAGCTCGCCGCGCATCACGTCCTTCACGCGCGGGCTGCCGGCGCCGGTGCGCGGGTCCTCCACGCGGGCGCCCCGGCCCACGTAGTAGCGCCGGGCCTCGTCCGTGGAGCCACCCTGGCCGGCCACACAGCGCGCGGCGATGTCCTTCAATTCATCCAGCTCGCCCGCGCCGGTGAGGGTGAGCACGCGTCCGGTGGACTCGTCCTTCACCGTCACCTCCGTGCGCACGCGCTGCAGGTAGGAGCCCTCGTGGCTCTTCACCGGCCGGCCCTGCACGTCCAGCAACTCCAGGTCGTCTTCCGACAGCGCACCGCCCCGGTGCACGCGCACGTACGCGCGCTGGCGCTTCTCGTCCTCCAGACGCCGGTGCAGGCCCGCCTCACCCGCGAGGAAGCCATACGCTCCCGGGCCGGCGATGCGCACCACCACGCGCGCGGGCTCCTCCGCCTCGGCCACCGCCACGGCCTCGTAGCCGCGCCGCTGCGCCCAGCCCAGGTACATGGTGGCCAGCTCCTGCACCCACGCGTCCTGTGCCTCCGCCGCGTCGCTGGCGCAGATGTCCACCAGCGCCTCGTTGTCCTGCTGCGTGGCGCCGGACGCGTGCAGCGCCTCGGCCATCTGCACCTCGCGCGCGACGTCCTCCACCTGCTTCGCCGCGGAGGCGAGCTGCACCTCGTTCTTCGCCTCGCGCACCAGCCGGCGCGCGAAGAGGCACGCGGCCTCCAGCCGCTCCAATTCGTTGAGGTGCGCCTCCACCGAGCGGAAGGCGCGGATGACCTCCGCCGCGCGCGTGGGGTCGTCCCAGAGGTTGGGCGCCTGCGTCTCCGCCAGCAGCGCCGCGCGCCGGGTCTCCAGCTCCGGCCGGCCCGAGGACACCGCCAGCGCGCGCGTCTTGCCCACCAGCCGGTCCATCTCGAACAGGAGCGACTTGCGGTCCAACCGCCGCTTCACCGGGGCCGCGCGCGGACGGCAGCAGCAGCTGCGCGGTGGGGGAGGGCGGCGCGGCGGGAGGCTCGGCCACGGCCACCACCCGGCTTCCGGGCCGCGTCTCCACCCGCACCGGCGTGCCCGGAGGCAGCGGCTTGCGCGCAATCTCCACCGCCAGCGCCGCGGTGAGCGTCTTCTCGATTTCACGTTGCAGGTAGCGCGCACCGAACTGCGGCGAGTAGCCGCGCTCCACAAGAAGGTCCACCACCTGCGGCGTCACCTCCACGTCCAGCGAGCGCGCGCGGATGCCCTCGCGCTCCAGCACGCGGCCCACCTCGCGCTGGGCAATCTTGCGGATGTCCACCTTGGACAGCGGCCGGAAGTGGCAGATGGCGTCGAAGCGGTTGAGGAACTCCGGGCGGAAGGACTCGCCGATGCGGCGGTCCACCTCCGTCACCATCTCCTCCGCGCGCTTGTGGCCCACGAATCCCATGCCCGACTCGCGGTACACCTCCGCGCCCACGTTGGACGTGGCGACGATGAGCGTGTTGTTGCACGACACCGTCTCGCCCGCCCCGTTGACGAAGGTGCCCTCGTCGAAGAGCTGGAGGAAGCGGTCGTGCACGCTGCGCGCCGCCTTCTCGAACTCGTCGAGCAGCAGCACGGTGAACACCTTCCCGTCGAGCAACGCGCTCAGCTCGCCCCGCCGCGTCTCCAGCGCCGGGGCCCACGCCGCGCCGAAGGGGACGCTCTCGTCGCCGTCGTTGGGGTAGTCCGCCATGTTCAGGCGCACCAGCCTGTCCGCCGAGCCGAAGAGGTACTCCGCCAGCAGCTTCGCCAGCTGCGTCTTGCCCACGCCGGTGGGGCCCGCGAACAGGAACACGCCCAGCGGGCGGCGCGGGTCATTGAGGCCCGCCTTGAGCAGCGCCACCGAGCGCAGCACCGCGCCCACCGCGTCCGTCTGGCCGAGCAGCCGCTCCCCGAAGAAGCGCTCCGTCTCGTCCAGATCGAGCGGCATCGCGTCGTCCACCACGAAGCGCGGCAGGCGCGTGGCGGAACAGAAGCGGGTGAGCACGTCCTCGGGACCGACGTGGTCCTTGGCCGCGCCCGCGGCCTCCGCCGCCGTCTCCTTGAGCAGTTCAATCGCCTTGCGCGGCATCCGCTGCGCGAGCAGGAACTTGGCCGACAGGCGCAGGGCGAGGTCACACGCGGCCGGGTCGATGGGCAGCCGCAGCTCCTTCTCCAGCTCCTCCGCCACGCGGCCCAGCACCCAGCGCGCCTTCTCCAGCGGGGGCTCGTGCAGGGGCAGCAGGTGGAGCCGCTCCGCGAGCGCCTCGTCCGAGCGCAGCAACTCCTGCACGCGCTTGGGCTCCGTCTCGAAGATGAAGCGGAGGCCGCCGGTGCGCAGCGCGCGCACGGCCACCGGGGCCAGGGGGCCACCGAGGGCCGCCGGCAAATCACGGATGTAGACGATGGGACAGGAGTGACGGCCCAGGTGCGCGAGCAATTCCTCGAAGCTCTCCGCGGCCTGGCGCTGGGTGCTGCGCGCGAGGATGTTGGCGACGGACACCTCCACCAGCCGTCCCTGGGCCAGCTCGGCGTCCACGCGCCCTTCCGCGATGCGGCGGGCCACCTCCTGGACGAGGGCGCTCTTGCCCACGCCGGGCTCGCCCGCCAGCAGCGGGTGCTTGCCCCCGCGGGTGAGCAGGCCGAGCACCTCCGTCACGGCGGCGTCCACGCCATGGGCGGCCGGCAGCTTGCCCTCCCGCGCCAACGCGGTGAGGTCGCGGTCGATGAGCCGTTCCTGGTCCTCGCTCTTCCTCGTCGCCATGTCGTCAGACGCCCCCTCGCCGGTTGCGCACTCTAACCTTGCTGAACCGCCGTGGTGAGCGCGCAATCCCGAGGAGTCGCCAGCGGGCCCCGGATGGCCGGGGCCGGGCGGCGAGTGGCCGCTCTCAGGGCACCGGGGCGGGCGTCGTCCCTGGCTGGGCCGGGGGAATGGCCCGCAGGTACTCGTAGATGGCCCGCAGGTCCGCGTCCCGCATCATCCCGTAGATGGGCCAGGGCATCACCTGGAGGATGGCCCCGCTCGGCTCCCGGCCGGTGCGCATCAGGGCGAGGAACTCCTCATAGGTGAGACCCGCTGGCAGGCCCTGGGCGTTGGGGGTGAGGTTCCGGGACACCACACCTGGAGGGAAGCTCACCCCGCCCGCGAGGAAGTTCGTGGCATTCACCTGCGTCGGCTCTCCCAGGAAGGGATTGCCGCCGGGGGCAAAGGGCGGGTTGGTATGGCAGTCATTGCAGGCCGCCTGGGAGTTGACGATGTAGCTGCCCAGCCCCACCAGGTCCCGGTCCAGCCCCGTCAGGTTGACGGGGACGGGGGAGTGCATCAGCCCCATCTCGATGCGTTCGCGGTCCTCGGCTCCCACCGGGACCTGGCTCTGCTCGTCCTGTGGAAAGTCCTGCGTGGTGCCGTCCGACCCGCAGCCGAGGGCAAGTCCCGTCGCGACGGTGAGCAACCCCAGCCCCGCCGCCGCCCAATGGCCCATCCGGAAGTCCTTCATGTGCTCGCGTCCTTTCCCTGCTCCCGGGGGGGCCCGGTGGCAGGGAGGCTAGGGACGGCGCGGCGTGCGGCCATGCTGCGTGCCGGTGTGGGGCCCGAGTCACCCGGTGCACACCCGGTGAAGGGCCCGGCCCCACGGGGCAGGGAGAGCGGAAGTCGGAGGACTCGAACCTCAAGCCGGAGTTCCGGCTCGCACCCGGTAGCAGCGGGGCCTGGCGCCATCGCCAATCCAACTTCCAGAAAAGACGGAGCAGGGTGGAGTCGAACCACGAGCCCACGAGGGGCTCTCCTGGTTTCCAACCAGGCGACCGGCCACCCGGTCTGCATGCTCCAGAAAAGACAGCGGAAGGCAGGGGACTCGAACCCCAAGCGCGGTGCGCTCGCACCGTTTTCGAAACGGGCCGCCGGCCTCCGGCGTCGACCTCCCAGGTGAAAAGTGCCGGCAGCAGCGTTCCCGCCTGCCGGCGCGCGGGGAGGTCCGCGTGGAGCGGGAGGCCCACCTCTGGTGGGACCTCCTAGGGGCCACCTCTGGTGGTTCCCCTATTGCTCCGCGACCTCACTCCTCCAGCTCCACGTGCCAGTACGCCATGTCACCGAGGAACTTGGCCCACGACACGGGCATGCCCTTCTCGAACAGGAAGGTCAGGTGCATTGCCTCGGGCAGCTTCTTCGGCTTCGCCGGCGTGCTGCGCAGCGCCATCTTCGCCACCACCGGCGTGCGGTTGCCCTTCTTCTGGTTGCAGGGCACACACGCGATGACGACGTTCTCCCAGCAGGTCTTGCCACCCTGCGCGCGAGGGAGGACGTGGTCGTACGTGGCCTCGGGCCGCGACACCTTGCTGCCGCAGTACTGGCAGCGACAGTTGTCGCGCAGGTACACGTTCTCCCGGCTGAACTTCACGCCCTTGGGACCCCGGCGCAGCCCGCGGATGAAGCGGATGACGGACGGCATCTTCACCGCCACCGTCACCGAGCGCACGAAGCGGTCCTCGTACTCCTCGACCACCTCGACCTTGCCCTGGAAGATCAACATCACCGCGCGCTGCCAGGGGACCCGCGCGACGGGCTCGTAGGATTGACTCAGTACCAGCGTCTCCATGACACGGCGCCTCTCGGGTTGATGTCCACGGCGAGATTCGAACTCGCACTCGGCCGGGTTTGAGCCGGCGGCCTCTCCCAATTGGGCTACGTGGACGTGCTTCGGGAGTTTCTCTGACGACACCTCTGTACGACTCACTGCGACTGCATGTGCCGGAAGCGGGAGTCGAACCCGCACTCGCCAGGTTCTCGACCTGGTGCCTCTACCTGGTTGGGCTATCCCGGCATGGGAACTACAGAGTGCACGCCCCGGGGATCGAACCCGGCAGATACGGTGTGTGGGACCGTCGCCGTCTCCAGCTGGCTCGGCGTGCATGAAGAGTTGCGGAGCAGGGAGTCGAACCCTGCGACCCGGGCTTATGAGGCCCAGTGGGACGTCCGGTCCCACTCCGCATGAAAGACGTTGGTGTGTGTGCTCCCGGCAGGACTCGAACCTGCGACCGTGCGCTTAGGACGCGCCCGCTCTGAATCCACTGAGCTACGGAAGCGTGGTGTGACAGATGCCTCTGGCAGGGCTCGAACCTGCGGCCTCACGGTTCGGAACCGTGCGCTCTCATCCCACTGAGCTACAGAGGCGTGAAGTGGAACCACCGGGATTCGAACCCGGACATCTCGGGTGCAAGCCGAGCGCTCTCCCATTGAGCCATGGCCCCATGAAACGGTACCGCGGTGCGACGAGTGCTCCCGGTCGGGTTCGAACCGACGACCCCCGGTTTACGAAACCGGTGCTGCTACCAGCTGAGCTACAGGAGCGTCTGAAACAGGCCGCCAGGGTGTTGATCCCCGCTGGCTTCGATTTGGAGTCGAGGCTGCTCCCCGGAGCGCGGCCTATGAAGGTGCTGCTTGCTGCGTGCTGCGAGTGCCGGCCCCCGGAATCGAACCGAGTCCTCCTGTGCTTCAGACAGGCGCGCGGACCACCTACGCCAGGCCGGCATGTGTTGCGGTGAGAGAGAGGCCAGTGCGGGAGTCGAACCCGCCTCAAACGGTTTTGCAGACCGCTGCCGCCCCAGGCGGAACAGGCCATGTGAATCAGCTCCCCGGGAAGGACTCGAACCTTCAACCCCGCGGTTAACAGCCGCGTGCTCTGCCATTGAGCTACCGGGGAATGTGCTGCGCTTGCTGCGTGCTACCGAGAACCAGGGGCAGGAATCGAACCTGCGCTTGCGGAGTCAGAATCCGCCGTCGTAGCCGTTTGACCACCCTGGTAGAGAAGACGTGAAAGCGGGTGACGGGATTCGAACCCGTGTCCTCGGTATGGGAGACCGAAGTCCTGCCGCTGGACGACACCCGCGTGAGTACCTCCGGAGGGATTCGAACCCTCACCGCCCGGGTAAGAGCCGGGTGCTCAGCCGTTGAGCTACGGAGGTGTTTGCGTGCCGCCCCTGATGTGAGCGGGCGGCGTGCTTTCACCACTGCGATTCAGTTGTCAGAGAGTTGCTGCTGTCGGGGCACCCGGAGTCGAACCGGGACCGCCCGCTTATCAAGCGGGAGCTCTGCCTTTGAGCCATACCCCGTGCACTGCATGTGCTGCGTATCTGGGTGACAGGATTTGAACCTGCGGCCTCACGGACCCGAACCGTGCGCTCTGGCCAGACTGAGCTACACCCAGGAGTGGTGCTGCGAATCTGCGGTGATGGGGACGCTGGGAGTCGAACCCAGCGGGCCCTCTCGGGCTCCAGCTCTACAGGCTGGCGCGTCTCCGTAACGCTCTACGTCCCCGGATGGAGCGGGAGCCCAAAAGCCGAGAGGCCGGGGTCCCTTTGGGGAGCCCGGCCTCTGCATGGCTTCGCGTGTCGGAGACACAGCGGGAGCGTCAGCAGGAGTCGGGCGAGAGGCCGTGATACGAGCGGAGTCCCACGGAAAAGCTCGGGACGGCGGCGGGGCGCATGCACGGGAGGACAGAGATGCTGTGCCAGGGGTTGTTGTTCTGAATCTGGGACTGCGTCGGGCTCTTCCGGTTCGTCGTGTTCATGGCCACCGCTCCTTTCATGGGGGACTGACGCGGCGATAATTCGTCCCTGACAGCGCGGTGATTTCTTTTTTCCGTGCGGGAGGGCAGGGGGAAGAAGCGACGCGCAGGAGGGGTTGCTCCCAAGGAGGTCGAGATGCCCACGTCGCTGCTGCCAGCCCCCGGGAAGCACCACACCCGCCGGGCAGGGCCGCGCCTTCGTTCGTGCATCCGTCACCGGGCTGCCGCCTGGCTCCTCGCTCGCGCAGGGACGCCTCGCTCGTAGAGGGGTCTCGCGCTTGCTGAGTGGAGCTCGTGCTCGCCGCACCGCGTGACCGCACGCGGGAGTGCCGCGCCGTGGGCACCCGCCCCACGTGTCGCTCCGACCATCCCCCTGAGTCTTCATCCCACCCCTGCCCCCGGGAGTGCCATGCGCTACCTCGCCCTTGCCATGAACCTGGATGGAACCCTTGCGACCGGCGGCCGTGCCGATGAGGCCGCGCTGGCGGCGCTCTCGCGCCTGCGCCGCACCGGGCGCCGCGTCATCCTGGTCACCTCGCGAAGGCTCGCGGACCTCACGTCTGTCTTCTCGTCCCTGGAGCCCTTCGACTGCGTCGTCGCGGAGAACGGCGCGCTCCTCTACTGGCCCGCGCGCCGTGAGAGCACGGCCCTTTGCCGCCCGGTTCCCGAGTCCTTCGTCCGCGCGATGCTCCAGCGCGGTGTCACCCCGCTCGTGCGCGGCCAGGCGGTGGTCTACGCCCCGCGCACCCAGGCCCGCACGTTCGTCGAGGCCGTGGGCGAGCTGGGCCTCGAGCTGCAGGTCATCTTCGCCGGGGAGCGCGTCCTGGCCGTGCCGCCGGGCATCAACAAGGGGGAGGGACTGCGTGAGGCCCTGCTGTCGCTCGGGATGTCCGTGCACGAGGTCGTCAGCCTCGGTGCCGGCGCCAACGACCACTCGCTGCTCGACGTGAGTGAGTGCGCGGTGGCCGTCGCCAACGCTCTACCGGCGCTCAAGGAGCGGGCCGCCTTCACGACGCGCGGCGCGGCGGGCGCGGGGGTGGTCGAGCTCGTCGAGGAGCTGGTCCAGCACGACCTCCGGACGGACGGAGCATGGACACCTCAAGACTCGCTGACCCTCGGGTACGGCCCGTCGGGTGAGCGCGTGGGCATCCCCGCGTACGGCGAGAATCTCCTCGTCGTCGGGCCACGCGGTGAAGAGGGGGCCAGCTACGTGCAGGGCTTCCTCGAGCGCCTCCTCCAGCGGCGGTACCAGCCCTGTGTCATCGACTGCATCGGGGACTTCGAGCCGCGCGACGACATGGTGAAGCTGGGTGACAGGTTGCACGTCCCCCGGGTGTCCCAGGTGATGGCGGCGCTGACGGCCCCCGCCGTGAAGCCCGTGGTGAGCCTGGCCGCGCTGGCGCCCGAGGCGCAGCCCGGCTTCTTCCGCGAGCTGCTCCCTGCGCTCGAGGGGATGCGGCTGCGGACGGGGCGTCCCCACTGGCTCATCGTCAACGGCGCGCAGCGCCTGTGGCCTGCCGGGGCGCGGGACGCTCTTCGCGACGCGCCGAAGCTCGGGGAGACGCTCCTGCGGGTCGAAGACCCGGGCGCGGTGGCGCGCCCCATCCTCGAGCAGATGGACGTCGCGGTGGGAGTGGGGCCGGCGTCTGCCCGGGCCCTCCAGCAGTTCGCCGGGGCAATCGAGGAGACGGCGCTGCACCTGCCCCTGTCCGCGGGGGCGGAGCATGCGGTGCTCGCCTGGTTCATCGCGGAAGGGCGCTGGCCGCTGCGGCTCCGGGCACCGCCGCGGCGGGCCGAGCGCCTGCGCCGTGTCCCCGAGCAGGTGGAGGGGGACCTGGGCGCGCTTGGCTTCACCTTCCGGGGCCGTCGCGGGCGGACCGGCCCGCGAGCACACAACCTGCGCGCCTTCTGCCGCCTGGCGGCGCAGGTGGACGACGACACCTGGCTCTTCCACCTCTGGAACGGAGACTTCTCACGCTGGCTCCGGGACGCGCTGCACGACGACGCGCTCGCCCGGAAGGTCGCCGCCATCGAGTGCCGCTACGAGCTGCCCGCGGCGGACAGCCGCCGCGAGGTGTGCGGCGCCATCACCCACCATTACGCACTGGCGGCCTGAGGCGGGGGCGGCGGGTGCGCCCGAGCATCCCCCCAGGAGCGTCACATGTTCACCGATATCTCGCTCGTGCTGGCCATCGTGCTGGTGACCATCATCCTCTTCTCCCTGGAGCGAATCCCGCTCGAGGTCACCTCGCTGGCCGTGGTGTGCCTGCTGGGGCTCACGGGCGTGCTGACGCCCGCGGAGGCCTTCGCTGGGTTCTCCAACGAGACGGTCATCTTCATCTTCGCGCTGCTGGCGATGACCGAGGGGCTGGCCTCCGCGGGGGTGATGCACCGGGCCGGCGCCTGGCTGTCCCACCTGGGCCGGCTCGGGCCGAGGGGCTTCCTGCTGGGGGTGATGGTCCTGGTCGCGGCCTTCTCCTCGGTGGTCTCGAACACGGTCACCACGGCGGCCTTCCTGCCGGTCGTCCTGCGCGGGGCGAAGGCCGCGGGGCTGCGCCGCAGCTGGGTGCTGATGCCGCTCGCCTTCGCGTCCATGTTGGGAGGGATGGGCTTTCTCTACGGCACCTCCACCAACCTGGTGGTCTCCGCGCGCCTGGAGGACCTCGGCCTCGGGCCCATCGGCCTCGTCGAGCTGACACCCGTCGGGCTGCCCCTGGCGCTCCTGGGAATCGCGCTGGTCGTCTTCCTGGCGCCCCGGCTCCTGCCCGTCCGCGCGGGCACGGAGGCGGACGGAGGGCAGGGCCGCCACTTCGTCACCGAGGCCCGGGTGCCCCACGGCTCCCGGCTCGTGGGCAAGGGGCTGGACTGGCTCGAGCGACGCGTGGGGCTGGAGGTGGTGTCGCTCACGCAGGCCGGCTCCATGCTGGCACCGGGGCCGGGCGTCCTCCTCGCGCCGGGGGACCGGCTGCTGCTCAGCGGGCGACGCCGGGACATCCTGCGTCCGGTGCAGCTGCGCGGCCTGGAGACGGCGCACGGCGTGGACACGCGCACGGCGCGGCGCGGGCCGGAGCCCGTGCTCGCCGAGGCCATCGTCCAGCCGACGAGCGGGCTCGTGGGAGCCCGGGTGGGCGACGTGGGCTTCTCGCGGCGTTTGGGCGTCCGCCTGCTGGCGCTGCACCGCCACCCGTCCATCCAGCGGCCCCTGCGCTCACGGGAGCTGGGCTCCCTGCGCAACGTGCGGCTGCAGCCGGGAGACGCGCTGCTGCTCGCGGGCCCGCGCGAGCGACTTCACGCGCTGGTGGACGCGCCCACGCTGCTCCTGATGCCGGACCTGGGCTTCCTGCCGGTGCCACGCCGCTCGAGGGCGCTGCTCGCCGGCCTCATCTTCGTCGCCGCGCTCGTGGCGGGCTCGAGCGGCGCGGTGTCCCTGGCGTTCGCGGGCGTGGCCGGCGTGCTGCTCATGGTCCTCACCGGGTGCCTGGACGCGAAGCTCGTGTTCCGCATCGACTGGCGGGTGGTGCTGCTCATCGGGTCCATGATGGCGCTCGGGCTCGCCATGGAGAAGAGCGGGGCGGGGCAGTGGCTCGGCGGCTTCGCCGCGGGGCTCGCGGAGGTGGGCGGCCCCCGCCTGGTGCTGCTGTGCCTGATGGTGCTGACCGTCGTCCTCTCGATTCCGATGAGCAACCAGGCCGCGGCGCTCGTCGTGCTGCCGGTGGGGCTGAGCGCGGCGGCGGGGCTGGGCGTGGACCCGCGCGGCTTCGCCATGGGGATTGCGCTCGCGGCGTCGTGCTCGTTCCTCACGCCCCTCGAGCCGAGCTGCATGCTCGTCTACGGGCCCGGGCGCTACCGCTTCAGCGACTTCCTTCGACTCGGAGGGCCGCTCACCGCGCTGATGCTCGCCGCGCTCGTGCTGATCGTCCCCTGGGTGTGGCCCCTGCACGGGCGGTGAGGTCCGTCTGCTCACGCACGGCCGGTTGCCAAACGGCGTTGGCGCACTAGACTCCCTGGCATGGATGCGGAGGGCCGCTCGGCCCTCCACGGTGTGACTGCCCTCATGGCCTTCGTGACGTCAGCCCTGGTGAGCACTGGACCCCGCCAGGTCGCGGACGGCCGGGTCCTGCTCGCGCACGGCCGGGCCACGGCCTGGCTTGGGACGGACGCCACGCGCCTTTCCTAGCGTGCGGCGTCCTCCCCCTCCCATGCAGTCCTGAGCCCCGGCGCCGTCCCCTCTCGGGGCGCGCCCACGGCCACCATTCCCTCTCCGCCCCTGCCGTCGCTGGCAGGGCACGTCTCCCATTGCAAAGGAATCCCCATGCACACCCCCCATACCGTTGTCGTCACCGAGCTCGACGTGGAGCGCCTGCAGCGGGTGCTCGACCTCCAGGGAGACGGCGCTCCCACCGAGCACACCGAAGCGCTCGAGTGGAAGCTCTCGAAGGCGAGCGTCACCTCTCCCGAGGCCGTGCCGCCGGGCCTCGTGACGATGAACAGCACCGTCCTCTTCGAGGATGAGGGAAGGGGCGAGTTCCAGCAGGTGACGCTCTGCTACCCCAAGGACTCGCGCAGTGCTCCCGGCCGTGTGTCGGTGCTCGCGCCCGTGGGCGTGGCCCTCCTGGGCCTGTCGCTGGGGCAGCGCGTGGAATTGGAGGTGCCCGGTGGCCGCAGGCGCCGGCTGCGCGTGGTGGCCGTGCCCTACCAGCCCGAGGCCGCGGGACACTTCCACCTGTGAGCGCGTCCGAGCTCGGGAACGACACCATGCGCGAGGACCGCTGGCAGCACCTCCTCCACACCGCCCTCCTTCTCGATGACGACGGGGCAACGCTCGCCATGGGCGGCGCTCCTGAACGCGAGGAGCGCCAGCGCCGGGTGAAGCTGCTCCTGGGCAGCCTGCTCGAGGTGTTCCCCTCGAGCCTCGACCCCGTCGACGACTTCGAGGGCTACGCCGTGCGGCGGCTGGCCCAGGCGCTTCTTCGCACGCTGGAGTAGGCACGAGAAGAGGCCCCGGAGCATGGGAGCTCCGGGGCCTCTGTCTCTTCACGCGCCCATCGTGGGGATGACCGCCGTCAGGTTGACCAGGGCATCGCGCTTCACGCCGTGCTTCACGAAGTCCTGCACGGCGCGGGCGAGCGTCGCGGCCAGCAGGCCCAGCAGGGGCAGATGCGCGCCACCCTCGCAGGTGGCCTGGCCCGCCGTGTCCTCGGCGTCCGGGATGAAGCGCTCGTCCCAGCGCACCAGTCCGAAGGTTCCGTCAGCGCTCACCGCGCCGTGGACCAACGGCTTGCCCGCCTTGCGTGCGTACTCGCTGAGCAGCAGGCGGCTGTCCTGGTTGTCGAAGCAGTCCACCAGCAGGTCTCCCCCGCCGCACAGCGCCTCCACGTTGTCCCGGGTGAGGCGCACGCCGAAGGACTCGGCCTTCACGCCGTGCAGGTTGAGCAACTGCAGCTTGAGGGCCTCGGCCTTGTTCTTCCCCACCGAGGGCTTCACGTACGCCTGGGCGAGCAGGTTCTTGGACTCCACCCGGTCGAAGTCGATGAAGGCCAGCTGGGCCTCCAGGTTGCGGCACAGCACCACCGCCGAGGAGCCGATGGCCCCCACGCCACAGAAGAGGATGCGCATGGCCTCTCCTCACCGGGCGCCGAACGGCACCTTCGGGCGCAGGTAGATGCGCTCGTCGCCGCGCGCACCGCGGAACCGGTCCACCACGTAGTGCTGGAACGCGTCGTCGCGCAGGTGGGGCAGGTGCAGCCCGGGCACTCCGCCAGAGCGCACGAGCTCCGCGGCGATGCGCCGCACATCGGTGTCCGACACCGGCCGGTCCAGTTCCACCGGCACGTCCGCGGACATCCCGTCATAGGTGATATTGAGCGTCGCCATGGCTTCTCGTGCCTCCTCACGCCGCGGGCGGGACGCGAGGAGCGCGGCCGGCCGGGCACTGACGCCGGGACGCGGGCGGAGGCGGCTTCCTGACGTTTTGCGGGGCATCGGGGCCCGCAAAGCAGACAGCCCGGCTCCCGTAGGCGGGGAGCCGGGCTGCCTGGAGCACCTCCGCGTGGGAGGGGTTACCGCGGGGTGCTATCAGTGACGGGAGCCGGTGCCTGGATGCGCGCCCTCATGACGGTGGGGAGCAGGGGCACGGCGCCGATGAAGCCCGAGTAGGCCATCCGGTTGGGCGAGCACCAGCCGGGGTTGGCCACCTTGTCGGTGGTGAAGTTGGTGAGCAGCGCGGTGGTGATTTCGTCTGGCGTGGCCTTGGGGTTCATCTCGAGGAAGAGGGCCACCACGCCCGCCACGTGGGGAGACGCCATGGAGGTGCCGCTGAGGACGCGCGTTGCATCGTCGCCGTAGTGCCACGAGGAGGTGATCTTGTTGCCGGGCGCGAAGACGTCCACGCAGTCACCCCAGTTGGAGAAGGACGCGCGCTGGTCCTCGTCGTCGGTGGCGGCCACGGTGATGGCCGCCGGAGCGCGCGCGGGCGAGTGCTTGCAGGCGTCCGCGTCCTCGTTGCCCGCGGCGACGACGTAGGTGACGCCCGAGGCGACGGACTTGCTGACCGCGTCGTCGATGGCCTGGTCGGTGTCACCGCCGAGGCTCATGTTGGCGACCGCGGGGGACTGGTGGTTCTTCGTCACCCAGTCGATGCCGGCGATGACGCCCGACGTGGAGCCGGAGCCGTCACACCCGAGCACACGGACGGAGTGGATGGAGGCATTCTTCGCGAGGCCGTAGGTGCTGCCCGCCACGGTGCCCGCCACGTGCGTGCCGTGGCCGTGGCAGTCATTGCCCTTCATGCTGTCGCCCACGGAGTCGAAGCCGAGCGAGGCCCTGCCGCCGAACTCCTGGTGCGAGAAGCGCACGCCCGTGTCGAGGATGTACGCGTGCACGCCCAGCCCCGTGGCGGTGTACATGTAGAGCCGGTCGAGCGGCAGGTCACGCTGGTCCACCCGGTCGATGCCCCAGGTGGGGCGGGGCTGGCTCTCGGCGAGGGAGACGATGCCGTTCTCCTGCACGTAGTCCACGGCCGGGTCCTTGGCCATGGCCCGCGCCTGGGCCTCGCTCATCCTGCTGGCGAAGCCGCGCAGCGCGTGCTCGTACACGGCGAAGGCGCTGCCGCCGTACTTCGCGGTGAGGCTGTGCGTGGCCTGCGTCACCGCTACCTGTGCCAGGCTCTGCTCCGGCGCCTTCAGCACGACGATGTACTCGCCCGGCACCTTCTTGCGGACGGTGAGGAACTTCCCCGTACGCTGCTGGCTGACGGTGATTCTCTTGGCGGCCGGGTCCCTGCAGGGCACCTGCTGCGACGCACACGCACCCAGGAACACCAGCGCGCCCACGGTGAGCGTCCACTTCAGGATGTGTCGATACATGTTTCACCTTTGGGAAAGGAGTTGTCCGGGTGAAACGAATCGACGTTCAAAGCGGTTTATCCCTGATTCGACCCTCTGGGATGAGACAGCGGTCCGTCAATGAACAGGCGTGGGGATGTCAGAGCGACGTGTATGGTTTTGCAGTGGCGGAGGCCCCGGGTTGAAGCAGGCAGGGAGGCGGCGGCGCTGGATTTCCTGCGTGTCGGGGCCCGTGGCAGGCTGTGCGCACGCGCTTCGTATGCACACCCCAGGTCACAGCCTCCAATGAAGACGCTCCGCACCACGCTGCTCGTGCTCGGCGGTGGGCTCGCCGCCCTCGCGCCGATGACGGCTCCCGCCAGGGGCTTCAGGCCCGCGGCCCCGGTCGTCGTCAGCTTCGCGGCCCCCGAGTCCATCAAGCGCCTCGAGCGCAGCCGCTACAAGGTGGACTTCTTCCACCTGGCCAACCAGTTCGAGTCGCAGGGCAACAAGGCCTTTTGCGGCCCTACCTCGTCCGTCATCGTGCTCAACGCCGTGCGCATGGGGAATGACGCGGTGGCGAAGCCGCAGGACCCCTCGCTCGTGTCCGCCGAGGACCGCGCGCGATTGCCCCCGGGCTTCGACCCGCTCTTCTACCGCTACACGCAGAACAACTTCTTCGACGAGAAGGTGCGCGAGGTGAAGACCCGCTCGGAGGTCTTCGGCCAGCCGCGTGGCGAGGACGGCCAGTCGGACGCCGGCATCCAGCTTCGCCAGCTCGCGGGGATGCTCGCGGCGCAGGGGCTGGACGTGAAGCTGCGCGTGCTCAACGACTCGCTGAAGGACGCTGTCGTCCGTGAGGAGCTGAAGAAGAACCTCAAGACGCAGGGCGACTACGTCATCATCAACTACTTCCGGCCCGTGCTGGGACAGCAGGGTGGCGGGCATGTCTCGCCGCTGGCGGCGTATGACGCGAAGTCCGACTCGTTCCTGGTCATGGACGTCAACGCCACGGACCAGCGCTGGGTATGGGTGAAGGCCTCCTCGCTCCTCGCGTCCATGCGCACGCCGGACGTGCAGGAGAACCGTGGCTACCTGCTGGTGAAGGAGGGCAGGCCGGCGCAAGCGCGAAGCACGCCGTAGCCTCGCGCTACCACGGACGCACGGTGGTGCCCCACCAGTAGAGCGCCGCCTCCAGGGGCTGCTTCCGGGGTTGCTCCAGCGTGGCGCGGATGCCCATCTCCCTCGCGGCGTTGAGCAGGTGGGCGTGCCATTGCGAGTGCTCGCTGGAGAGCCGGGTGGCGGCGATGGCCAGGGCGCTCGCGCCCACGGAGTAGCCGCCGAAGACGAGCGGTCCGCTGGCGGAGTCCTCCCGTCCCTTCACTCCGCGCGGCCACTCGCGGCAGGCGGCGAGGGGCAGGGCGTTGCCAGCGGGATGGTCGCAGTAGCCGCCTACCAGCGTGGCCGTGAAGTGCCGCGCCGCCGGGTGCGAGGCCATGGCCAGGAAGGCGCCCGTCCACGCCAGGGTGGTGGCGCGTTGCGTGGGCTCCACCGGCCGTCCCTTCGCGTCGACCTTCGTGGGGAAGCCCGTGGGCAGGTTCGACAGTTCAACCAGCCGCGCGACGAGCCGCTCACCCGTGGCACGTGACTCCGCGTTGCTTCGGAGCCGTCCGTGGAGCAGCAGGCCCGCCGCGGCTGGTGCACTGTCGCAGGGCCAGATGGACCGGCCGAAGCTGGGCAGCAGGAGTTGTCGCGAGAGCGCGTCCACGAGCTGCGCGGCCAGGCCGTCGAAGAGGGCGGTGGACTCCGCGTCCGCGAGCCCGGCGCGCTCCATGCCCGCGAGCATCAGCAGGACGTAGCCCCGGTAGAGCACGCTGGGCGGGAGTGCATGTCCCGCGATGCTCGTTCCGCCCTGTGCCTTGAAGGGACCCCGGGCTCGTTCGAGCGCATCTGCTAGCAGCGCCTTCAGTCGCCGCTGCGTGTCCGGCACCGGGTTCCCGTCCATCGCGGCCTGGACGAGGATGAAGGACAGGTGCGCATCGCAGAGGAGCTGCGCCTCGATGAAGCGGCGGTCGGCGTTGCCGAGGAGCTTGGGCTCGCAGCCTTTGCCGAGGATGCGCTGCTCCAGCGCATCAAGTGAGTCCTTCGGCAGGGAGTCTGTCGTGGGCTCCGGCGAGGGATGTGGCGCGGTGGTGCCCCCGTCTGTCGGCAGGCCCTCCGCGCGTGCGGCGACCGGGACGCAGCAGCACAGCACCAGGAGCGGGAGCAGGGCCCGCCAGCCGTAAGGGGAAGACGAGGCTCCGGACATGCGCGGAGACGTCACCACGTCTTCGCGTGCCTGCGGCGCTTGGAACGGCCGCCGGTCGGGACTCTTGATGGAACGGTCGTTCCGGTCAGGTGGGAGGCGGAGCCGCCACCGGTTGCCTGGAAGAAACGTTCATTCCAATGGCACGGCTGCCCGGGCGGGCCGCCGGTCGGTCTGGAAGGAACGTTCCTTCAGGTGGGAGAGCCGCCCGGGGCGTCGGTCGGTCTGGAAGGAGCGTTCATTCCGGTGGGAGGGCCGCCCGGGGGGCCGGTCGGGCCGGAAGGAATGTTCATTCCGACGGGAGGTCTGCCCGGGGCGCCGGTCGGTCTGGAAGGAACGTTCATTCCGACGGGAGGTCTGCCCGGGGCGCCGGTCGGTCTGGAAGGAACGTTCCTTCCGGCAAGGTCGGCGGCGGCCGGGGGGCGCCGGTCGGTCTGGAAGGAACGTTCATTCCGGCAAGGTCGGCGGCCGGGGGGGGCCGGTCGGTCTGGAAGGAACGTTCATTCCGGCAAGGTCGGCGGCGGCCGGGGGGCGCCGGTCGGTCTGGAAGGAACGTTCCTTCCGGCGGTAGCGGTTCCGGCAGTCCCCGTCCCCCGTCGGCGGAACGGCCATTCCGGCCTGCGGGCCGCGGCGGTCAGGGCACCTCGCGCTGGACCTTGAGGTCGTCGAAGCGCCCCTCGCGCTCCAGTCGCCAGAGGTCCTCGTCGGTGACGAATGGCTGGCCGAGCAGCTCGCGGGCCTTCTTCACCTTCGCCATCAGCAGCGGGTCGGTGATGGGCGTGCTGTTCTCCTTCGTGGGCCGGGGCGGCGGCCGCATCACCGAAAACGTCCCCCGCGCCGGGTGGCCGTCCAGCGTGTTGCCCTCCAGCGCGTATGTGACGACGGACACCTCCGGCTCGACCTTCGTGTCCAGTGACACCGTCACCTCCACCCCCTGGCCCTCGGGGATGACATCCACGCCCAGGGACACCTCGGCCGCTTCTTCCGGCAATGGCGGAGCGCCGCGCTCCGGCACCCGGGCGCGAAGGGCCGTCACCCGCTCCAGGCGCACCAGCCCCTTCCACTGGTGATACAGGCGGAACTTCTGCCTCACCACGCCGTCCTCGCCCAGCTCCGGGAAGCGCGGAGTGCCCCGGGCCAGCAGTGTGACGACGCCCTTCTTGTCGAAGTTCTCGAAGGACGTGTTGAGCACCTGCATCGACGAGCGTCCCGTCAGCTTCCGGCCCTTCGCGTCGAACACATCCACCCGCACCAGGTGCTGCAGATACATGGCCCACGGCTGCGTACCCGTGCCGCTCAGCGTGTGGGACGTCGTCGGCGCCGTCGTCGTCACCGTGTGCTGGTCATCGAACGTCCACACGTACTTCACTGGCGTGAAGGGTGTGCGGGGCGCCGCGTCCCGCTTCGGCACTTCGATGATGCGGGCGAGGAACTCGTAGTCCTCGTCGGCGTTGGGGAGGCGCCGGGAGAGGACCTCCACCAGCCGCTCGGGCTCGCACGACTTCACCGTGTAGTGAGGCACCGTCACCGTCGTGGACACGTTGTCCTTGCCGAACACCGTCACCACCGGCTGCGCGTACGTCCCATCCGGCTCCAGCCACACGCGCAGCGGCACGCGCATTCCAGTGCCCGTGCCGATGGTGGAGTGCAGATACGTGTCATTGCCATCCGGCGAGTGCGCCCGGACGCTGATGAGGTTGTCCTCGCCGGAGCAGACCTCCTGCTTCTCCACCGTCACCGCGTCGATGACGGGCGGAGGCACCGGTGCCGCTCGGGGCGCATCCACCGCCACCGTGGGCGGCGGCGCGGCGGGCGCTGGAGACGGGGCAGGGGAGAGGCGCTCGGGCTCGGGCGCCCGCGCCACCTCCGGAGCCGGACCCGGAGGCGGCGGTCGCTCCCGAGAGAGGAACCACCCGGCCACGAGCACCACCGTGGCCAGTCCAATCATGCGTGCCCAGCGCCGCTTCCAGAAGGGACGGTCCACCGGCTTCATCCGAGGCTTCCTCTCTTCCCGTCAGGGAACCGGGACTCGCGTCACTGCCAGCAGCCGTACACGTTGCCGCCCGAGTTCCACTGGAGCTGGTGCGAGTAGTCGCTCGCCCACAGCGTGGCGGAGATGGGGTGGACGCCCCAGCCGCCGATGCGGTCCGGACTGATGGAGGTCGCGGTGGTGGAGGCGTTGTCACGCACGCCCTTCCAGATGCTGCTGCTGCTCGTGTCGCAGCGGCCGGCGGACATGCAGTTGGCCACCTGGTTGCCGGCGTTGCCACACACGTTCCAGAAGACGGGGCAGATGACCGTCAGAGCCGCGTTCTCGAACCACCCGAGCGACGACTTGCAGTGGTTGTACACGCCCGAATAGAGCGAGTTGGACGCGTTGGCGATGCGGTCATGCGAATAGGTGTACGCGGAGACGAAGCCCCGGCCCGCGTAGTTGTGCGCATAGGCGAGGAAGGTGGAGCACACCATTCCGTTGTTCGTCGCGCTGCCCGGCATCTGGTGGACGCTCTGGAGGTCGCGGTACTGGAAGAGCGAGTAGGGCACGCGCGCGCCGTTCCACAGCGGCCGGTCGATGTACTGACCCGAGTCCACGCGCGACGCGTCGCTGACATACGGGTGGTTGAACCAGAGGTTGTCCGCCACCTGGGCCGCACCCATGGCGTCGCCGAGCTGCCACGCCGTCCACTCGGGGCCGCTGCCGTTCGGGTCGTACATGTAGTGGTAGATGCCGCCCTGGTTGACCTGCTCCAGCCCCGGGTAGCCGTACTGGAGCTGATTCACGTTGAGCGGCGTCCCGCACACGGTGGGCCAGCCGTTCTGGTCCGGGTCCTTCATGGTGGCGTGGGACACGCTGCCGATGGCGCCGTGGGACAGCATGGAGTGCGTCCGGTACTCGCCGATGGCGTCCATCACGTTGCGGATGGGGCCCTCGCCCCGGTCGAACACCACCGCGCCATTGGGGGCATTCCAGCCAGCGGACGTGTAGCCACACTCGGACGCGTTGGCGGAGTGGGCCAACACCAGCGCGGACACTGCGAGACAGCCTGCGAGGAACCGATGCATCACGACCTCCCGTACCAGGGAAGGTCCACGCTACGCCCGTCGTCCCTCCCCTCCACAAGAGGCGGGACGCGAGGCCGGGTGACCAAAGAACAGGGACTTTGCTCCAGAGGGGGGCCTCGCGTCCGGTAGTCCACGGTTGGATGAAAGGGACGTGACGTGGTGGGTTGCCTCGGGGCAGGAGGGTTCCAGATTGGGCGGCAGTCACGGGAGGGCCGGCGCATGGAGCTTCGGGAAGAAGTGGGCCGCTGGGATGTCACGCCCACGGAAGCGGTGGCGCTGCAGAAGCGGCTGCGCGAGCTGCTGGTGCTCCAGCCCCCAGCGGGCATGAAGGTGGAGCGCGTGGCGGGCGCGGACATCTCCACGGAGAAGGGGAACGACACGGGCTACGGCGGCATCGTCGTCCTCGACGCGGCCACGCTGGTGCCGGTGGCGCAGTCCGGGGCGGCGGTGGCGCTGACGTTCCCCTACGTGCCGGGTCTGCTGTCCTTCCGGGAGCTGCCCATCGTGAAGGCCGCGTGGGAGCGGCTCACCGTGCGCCCGGACGTGGTCATCTTCGACGGGCAGGGCACGGCGCATCCCCGACGCATGGGGATTGCCTGTCACGGCGGGCTGCTGTTCGGCGTGCCGTCCATCGGGTGCGCCAAGTCGCTGCTGGTGGGCACGTACGGGAAGCTGGGGGACGCGCGGGGCGCCACCGCGCCCATCACCCACAAGGGCGAGGTGGTGGGCATGGCGGTGCGTACGCGCAAGGGCGTGCAGCCCGTATACGTGTCGCCGGGCCACCTGATGGATTTGCCCACCGCGGTGGACCTGGTGCTGAAGGTGAGCCCGAAGTACCGCGAGCCGGAGACGACGCGGCATGCGCACCGGCTCGTCAACGCGCTCCGCCGCGCGGATGGGGAGGCGGCGGAGCTGGAGTGAGACGCGGCCCGGCCGGGACGGATTTTGACCGGTGCCAGAAGCCCTTCTATGTCCGAGTGGAGTCCGAGGGCCCCGCAGGCCCAAGGAATGGCGGCTCGGGCGTATGTCTCCCTGGTCGCTCTTCCCCGGCTGCCTGCAGTGGCTGTAGCACCTGGAGTGCGTGAGGGGTGGGGCAGGGCGGGAGCAGTCATTGGGAGCGTCGATGCGCAGGTTGTCGTCACCGTGGAGCGAGCTGCAGTCCCACTACTCCGTCGTGGTGGTGGGCTCGGGGTATGGAGGCGCCATCAGCGCCAGCCGGCTGGCGCGGGCGGGCCAGCAGGTCTGCGTGCTGGAGCGCGGCCGCGAGCTGTTGCCCGGCGACTATCCGCGCACCGAGTCCGAGTTCTTCAAGGAGCTGCAAGTCCACTTCGACCCCGAGAGCGGCCTGGACGTGGGCAACCCCACGGGTCTGTTCGAGGTGCACCGGGGGGGCGACGTCTCGGTCGTCAACGGCTGCGGCCTGGGCGGCACGTCCCTCATCAACGCCAGCGTGGCCCTGCGGCCGGACCCGCGCGTCTTCCTGGACACGCGCTGGCCCGCGGCGCTGCGGGACGACGTGGACGGGCTGCTGGAGGACGGCTTCGCCTGGGCGGAGCACATGCTGCGCCCCACGCCCTACCCGGAGGACGCGCCGCCGCTGGCCACGCTGCACGCGCTGGAGCGCGCCGCGAAGAAGCTGGGCGGCACCTTCCGACGGCCGCCGCTGGCCGTCACCTTCGAGCCGGGCATCAACGCCGCCGGAGTGCGCCAGCCCGGGTGCTCGCTGTGCGGTGACTGCATGACGGGCTGCAACGTCGGCGCGAAGAACTCGGTGCTGATGAACTACCTGCCGGACGCCGCGCGGCACGGGGCGAAGCTCTTCACCGAGGTGGGCGTGCGCTACCTCGCGCGCGACGGCGGGCGCTGGCGCGTCTACTACCGGCCGATGAACGCCGGCCGCGAGCGTTTCGATGCGCCGGACCTTTGGGTGACCGCGGACCGCGTCATCCTCGCGGCGGGCACGGTGGGCACGACGGAAATCCTGCTGCGCTCGAAGGCGCTGGGGCTGCCACTTTCGGAGCAGCTCGGACGGCGCTTCAGCAACAACGGCGACGTGATGGCCTTCGGCTACAACACCGACGTCACCATCAACGGCGTGGGGCATGGGGACAAGCCGCACGACACGCTCGAGCCGGTGGGCCCCACCATCAGCGGCATCATCGACGACCGGGCCACGCCGCATCAGGAAGACGGCATGGTCATCGAGAACGGCGTCATCCCCGGGGCCCTGGCCCGGCCGGTGACGGCGCTGCTCGCGGCGGCCTCCGCCCTCTCCGGGGAGGACACGGACCGGGGCGTCAAGGACCGCCTGGAGGAGATGGCGCGCATGGCGGAGAGCGCCCTGCGCGGGCCGTACTTCGGGGCCATGCGCAACACGCAGACGTTCCTCGTCATGTCGCACGACGACGGCAAGGGAGAGATGCGGCTGGCGGGAGACCGGGTGCGCGTGTACTGGCCGGACGCGGGGCTCCAGCCCGTCTTCACCCGGGTGGACGAGCGGCTGCGCCGCGCCACCGAGGCGCTGGGCGGCACCTTCGTGCGCAACCCGCTGTGGAGCAAGCTCACAGGCCATGAGCTCTTGTGCACGCATCCGCTCGGCGGCTGCGCCATGGCCGAGCGCGCGGAGGAGGGCGTGGTGGACGACGAGGGCCGCCTCTTCGCGGGTGCGTCCGGCACCGGCGTGCACGAGGGGCTCTACGTCAGCGACGGCTCGGTGATTCCGCGGCCGCTGGGCACCAATCCGCTGCTCACCATCTCCGCGGTGGCGGAGCGCTCCGTGGCGCTGATGGCGCGGCGCCACGGGTGGACGGTGGACTATTCACCCGTCTCCGAGGCGCCCGCGCCGCTGCCGTCGCGGCCGCTGTCCGTTCAGTTCACCGAGACGATGCACGGCTACATCTCCAGCTCGGTGGATGACGACTTCCTGCGCGCGGGGGACCCGGAGCGGCTGGACACCTCGCCCTTCCGCTTCATCGTCACCGTGGAGGCGAGTGATTTGGAGGCCGTGTTCACCCACTCGCTGCACCCGCTGAGCATTTCCGGCTGCGTGCAGGCGCCGGTGCTGTCCTCCCGGCCGCTGACGGTGGAGGGGGGCGTGCTGCACCTGATGACGAAGGACCTGGCCCGGATGGGCGGGCGGCGGATGCGTTACCAGCTTCCGCTCGTCTCCGAGTCGGGAGAGCGCTTCTTCATGGATGGTTACAAGGACGTCCACGACGATGCGGGGCTGGACCTCTGGGAGGACACCACGCGGCTGCTCGTCACCGTGCACCGGGGCACGGACGCGTCGGGGCCGTGTGTGTACCGGGGGTTCCTGCGGCTGAACGCGAAGGACTTCACCGTGCAGCTCTCCACCCTGCGGGTGCTGCACGCGCGGGACCCGGCGCAGCGGCTGGCGGCGCTGGCCCGCTTCGGGCGCTTCTTCTTCGGGGCACTCTTCGACACGTACGTGCGCAAGGCGGCGTAGCGGGCGGGGAGGCGGACGCGCGCGGTGCGTGTCCGCCCCGGGCGTGCTCCTCCGGGGCGCCGTGGGCACCGTGATGCCCAGACAGCACGAGTCCCCGGAGGAACGACACCCCATGGCCGATGACCATGAGCAGCAGGGAAAGGGCGCCCCACAGGAGGACGAGCGACCGGCCAGCCGCCGCGACCTTCCCATCGAGGTCCGGCGCGCCCAGCGGAGCGAGTCTCGCGCCAGCCAGACGTACAAGGCCTTCCTCGACCACCTGTGCGAGCGGGGAGGCATGTCTCCCTCGGTGGCCCAGCAGGCGGCCGTCTCCGTGCTGTGCGCGCTGGAGCAGCGCATCCTGGCCGAGGAGGCCGCCGACCTGGAGGCCCAGCTCCCCCTCAAGCTGACGGCGCTGCTGCACCGCTGTGAGCGGCACGAGGAGGAGCTGCCGCCCAAGTTCGGACGCGAGCACCTGCTCAAGCGCGTGGGAGAGGATTTGTCGCTCAACCCGGACGCGGTGGAGCCGGTGGTGCGCGCCGTGTTGGACGCGCTCCGGCACCAGATTTCCGAGGGCGAGGCCGAGGACGTGATGTCCCAGCTCCCGCATGACCTGCGGGACCTCTGGGGCCGGGCCATCTGACCCTGAAGGGCGGCAGGACCAGGCAGGCCCCGGGCTTGTTGCGATGGGGCCACGTGGACAAGGTGCGATTGCAGGAACGTGCTCCCCGGCCACCGGCCACGGAGGTGACCATGGCCGTTCTCGAACTGCCCCAGGCTGCGCCGTTGCTCCAGCAGGAATACCGGGAAGGGCGGCTCATTCCCTTTCTGGGCGCGGGCTTCTCCAAGCCGCTGCGCCTGCCGGACTGGAGCGAGCTCATCGCGTCCATGGCGGAGCCGCTGGGCTTCGAGCCGGAGTTGTTCAAGGAGCACGGCAGCGCCGAGCAACTCGCGGAGTTCTTCGCCGTGGCGCACCCGAACAACTTCGAGCGCCTCGTCTATGGCATGGCGCGGAAGTTCAACTCGGAAGAGGCCTGTCAACTCCGCAAGGCCTCTCCCACGCACAAGGCCCTGGCCCTCCTGGACCAGTTCCACACCATCTACACGACCAACTTCGACTGCCACATCGAGCAGGCGCTCAGGGATGCGGGAAGGAAGGTCTCCGTGCTGGCCTCCTTCGTGGACTACCAGGACAAGCAGGAGGCCGGTGCCTGCGATGTCATCAAGTTCCACGGCACGCTGGAGGTCCGCAACACCATCATCCTGACGGAGAGCGGCTTCTTCGACCGGATGGCGCTGGAGGATGCCGCGGACCAGCGACTGCGGGCGGACCTGCTCAGCCACAGCTTCCTGTTCATCGGCTACAGCTTCAGCGACATGAACATCCGCTACATCTGGTACCGCATGCACCAGCTTCGCCAGCGCAGCCAGGCCGGAGGCCGCGCGCCGCTGGCGCCTCGCAAGTGCTTCTTCGCCACGCATGGCTCCGGGCCGGTCCAGCCGATGCTGCTCGAGCAGTGGAACGTCGACGTCATCCAGCTCGACCCGGAGGACAAGACCGCGAGCGTCGCGGAGCTCCTGAGGAGTATCGGCGGATGACGGGAGGGGATTGGAATGAAGACCGCCTATTACCTCACGTCGAATGCCGACAGGCTCCGTGAGGCCGAGCACTTCTTCCAGGGCTCGTCGAAGCTGGGCTTCGTCAAGGCGCGCAGGTCGGCCTTCGTCGAGCTCCTCGAAACGGACCTGAAGACGCTCGTCCTGAACAAGGCCGCGGAGGCCTACGCCCGGGTCCGCTTTCCCCTCATCATCGAGCATGGCGCCTTCTGTATCGAAGACCTCGGCTGGCTCCCGGGGCCGCTCATCCGGCCTTTCTGGGAGACGCTCGGGACAAGGCTCTGCGACCTGGTCCATCCCGAGCGCAAGCGGGTAATCACCCGGACCGCTGTCTGCTTCTGCGACGGCAAGCAGCGGAAGGTGATTCTCAAGGAAGTCGAAGGGACGCTGGCGGATGCACCGCGCGGCAAGGGCGGCTTCGATTGGGACCCCATCTTCATTCCCCAGGGCCGCACGAAGACCTTCGCGGAGATTGCCGAGAACTCACTGGATGACAAGCTGAGCCTCTCCGCCTCGGGACTCGCGTACGCCGAGCTGAAGAAGGAGCTCGGCCTCTGACCTGACCTCGCTCCTGGGGTGCGAGGCCCGGCTCAGGCGAGGGCCATCGGCGCGTGGCGCATGCCCGACGCGCGGCGCAGGGGCTCGGCCCACCACGGCTCCTCGGAGACGAGCACGTCGCGCCCGTCCACGCGCGCCACCATGCCGCCGGGCGCCACCACGGAGAACCGCAGCGTGCGCCCGAGCGCGGAGGTGAGCGCGGACATGGTGCTCTCGTCCTCGGCGGAGAAGCCGAGCGGGCCCTCGGGGTGGCTGTGCGCCACCTCCGCCAGCTCCGCCCGCAGTTGCCAGATGGCCTCCCACCGCTCGCGCGAGTCCGGCAGGAGGAACGCGTTGTCGGACTCGTCGCTCCACAGCACGTCACCGTCCCGGCCGATGAGCAGGCACACCTCTCGCGTCCTCATGGTTTCCTCCTTCCCGTCTACGCGTGCCGCGTAATCACCAGCACGCCCGTGTCGATGGCCTCGCGGATGACGGACGGCAGGCTCTCCAGCGTCACCTCGCTGTCCGCGCCCGCCAGACACACGCCCGCGTCCACCACCTGGAGCGAGTGGGCATCCACGATGGAGATGAAGCGCTCGCCCATGAAGGCATACGTCACCTCCAGCCGGTTGCCGCCCAGCCGCCGCACATCGCGCAGCCGCGCACCGGCGCTCTGGAGCGCCCGCTCCGCGCGCTCCACGCTGTCTTCCTGCGTGCCCCGCCGCCCGTGCCGCGCGGACTGGCGCAGCGCCTCGGCCACCACCTGTGCCGTGTGCGCCCGTCCCGCCGCGGCGTCGCGCTCCAGCGCCCGCCGCTGGGCCTCGGACATCGTGCCCCCGGGGTATGCGCCCCCCGCCAGCGCCCGCCGCTGGGCCTCGGCCATCGTGTCCGCCGGATACGCGCCGCCCGCCGCCGCCCGCCGCTGTGCCTCCGACACCAGCCCCGCCGCGTACTCCCGAGCCAGCGCCGCCTCGCGCTCCTCCTGCGTCCGTGCCTCCCGCGCCGCCCGTGCCCGCAGGTGCGCCTCGCGCTCGGCCACCAGGTGGCGCAGGCACGCCTCCGCCTTCTCGCGGCCGCCCTCCGCCACGTCCAGCACCCGCGCGCGCACCTCGGCCGGCGCGAAGCGGATGGCCAGCGCGCGCGACGCACCCTCCAGCAGCGCGTAGCCGAACGCCGCCCGCAGCGCCGCGCTCACGCCCTTCGCACTAGAGAGGGACTGCCCCTCCTCCAGCGCGCGGCGTGCCGCGTCCTCCGCCTCACCCTCGAACTCCAGCCCGTCGAACAGGAGCGAGCCGTCATGCCACCTGCGGGCGCTCACCAGCGCCAGCCGGGGCGGCTCCTCCTCCGGCATCAACTCCAGGGGCTCGGCCACCGCGCCCTCGCGCACCAGCCGGCTGCCCCACACATGGCCCCGCACGCGCGGCAACCCATCCAGGCCCTCCGGCCCGGCCGGCTCGCGCGCCGTCGCCACACGCCCCTGCACCTCGAAGCGCCACCACCCCGGACGGACCGGGGTGGCGACACGGAGGCGGCGCGAGGGGGCGTCCACGGTGCCGCCGCCAAGATACGGCAGCACCGCCGACTCCACCTTCCCGAGGAACTTCCGGTAGTCCACGTCGCCTCCTCCTTTCCCACTGCTACGTCCGACTCACGCCACCTTCAGCAGCGGCGTGCGCATCACCCGCTCCACCCACCCGGACTGCACGGTGGTGGCACCGCCCTGTGCCGCCGGCGCGTCCAGCAGCGCCTTCAGCACGCGCGGCACCTGGTACGGGTCCGCGAACTGGTCCACGTTCACCTCGCTGAACGGCACCTTCAGCTGCCCCGCGCACGTGCGCACCGTGTTGCCGCGCGCACCCGCCACGGACACCAGCAACGCCATGGCCGCCACGGAGTAGCCGAAGTCGCGGAACGCCCGGGCGAGCTGGTCCCCTGCCTCGCCCGCCTCGTCACCCACCACGATGACCACCAGCTTCGCCCCCTCCGGCACCCTCACGCCGTCGCGGTGCAGTGCCTGCAACGCGGCCGCGTGCGTGGTGCCACCCGACGCCTTCAGCCCGGCCAGCATGTGCTGGACGGCGGTGCGGTTGGCCGCCTTCGGCCGCAGCACCGTGCCCATCGTGTCGAACGCCGCGATGTGCAGCTTCTCCAGCGGGAAGCCCGCGAGGATGCGCGCGAGCGCCTCCTTCGAGTTCTCGATGGCCCCCTCCATGGACCCCGACTTGTCGATGAGGAACATCACCCTCACGTCGGTCTCCGCCGTCGCCTCCGCCACCGCGGTACGGGCCGCGTTGTCGCTCGCCTCCTCCAGCTTCTGCCGCAGCACCACGCTGCGCACGTTCTTCGCGATGTTCAGCGCCCGCTGGTCCGTGGCGCTCGCCACCGCCTTCTCCCAGCGCGCGCGCACCGTGGGCTCCGCCAGCAGGCCCAGCTCCTCCAGCGTCGGCGTCATCAGCCGCAGGTCACGGTCCGACAGGGACGGGAGCAGGGCCGCCATGATGGCCGGCGTGAGGCCCACGTCCTTCGGCAGCCGGCCCACCACCTCCTTGTAGGAGAGGCGCTCCAGCTCGACCCACTCGCAGATCTCCGCCTCCGACAGCCCGTCGAAGCGCTCGCGCTTGACCAGCGTCAGGCCCGTCAGACCCACCGTGCGGTGGCCCGCGTCGGACTGCTTCTGCTTCCAGCCGAGCACCTCGAAGAAGCCCTGCGTGCCCGGCTTGTACCCCGCCTTGCGCGCCAGCTTCTTCAACGTCTCCTTGTACCCGGCCTTCACCAGACCCTGGAGCATCGGCAGGTTCGCCTCACGTGCCGCCAGCCACTTGGACGCGACGCGCTTCCAGCGGCCCAGCGGCGCCTTGCGGGACGCGGGGTCACCGAAGCCCGCCTCGCGGTTGAGGCGTGCAATCTCCGGCTGCTCGAGCAGCTCCGCCACCCGCAGCACGGCCTTGGGCGCGAGCATGCGCGTGGACTTGCGCTCGTAGTGGAGCACCATCGCCTCGCCGATGGCCCGCCAGTCGTCGTCGTGGAACGCCACCTGGCCGTTGTCGTCGCGCACGGGCTGGCCCGCGTGCTCCTGCACCAGCATGAGCGCGCACGTGGCCACCTTCAGGTCACGCCAGTCCGTCTGAGTCAGCGCGTACGACGCGAAGTGCGCCATCAGCTCCGCGTTGAGCTTGTAGATGTCCAGCAGCTGCCGGTAGAGCTTCACCGCCGCCGGCACGAAGAGGCCCGGCTTCACCGGCCGCCCGCTGGCCTTCTGCGCCGGGGTGGCGTGCGCCGCCGCGTACCAGGTGCCATTCACGTCCAGCCCGGGCCGGTTGTGCCACAGGTGCGCCGAGCCCCCGAGCACCAGGTCCAGCAGCCGCTCGGCCGGGCCGCGCTGCGCCTCGGGCAACAGGTTCGTGTTCTGCGTCGTGGTCGTCATGGGTGTTCCCCTTTCGGGACATGCCGCGGGTCAGGCGCGGGGCGGACCTCTCGCGTGAGGGGCGAGGGGAGTGCACCGCGCGTGGAACGCACGGGGGCCTTCACGTCAGCGAAGGCCGCCCGTGCGAAGTCGTTGAGAAGGAAGAAAAGTGCGCCCGAGTGACGAGGCCGGTTGTCCTCTGGAGTTGGAGTCCAGCGCTCTACCATTGAGCTACGGCCGCACAGGAGCGGCCGGCGGGAGTCGAACCCGCGCCTCTTTGCGTGTGGGACCCCGTCGGACGGGCGCGAAAGCTGTCAGTGCTTCAGGAGTAGACGCACACGTCGCCGTGTACCGGGAACTTCGCCACCTCTTTGCCGCCCCGGTACGTGTTCCGGGCCGGCACCGAGACGAGCTCCCAGGTGGGGAGCACCACCGCCGTCAATGAGCGGCCATACACGCAGCCGGTGTCGATACCCACCGCGTGCTCGGTGACGAGCGGCTGGTCGAAGACGGTGTGGCCGAAGATGACCCGCTCCGGACCCTTCCAGTGGTGCGTCCAGAACGTCCACCCGTCAGGAGCCTTGGATGGCCAGTAGCTCTTGGCGGAGGGTGGCTGGATGCACTGCACGTGGAGCAGATGGTAGGGGTCCTGGGCCTCGACGGGCCTGTCGGGCAGCATGCCGGCGTGCACGACGATGGCGTTGTGCTCCGGCAGCCGGATGAAGTGGGGCAGGCCCGCCATCCAGTCGTAGTGCTCCGGCTCCAGCACCCGGCGCGTCTCGAGGTGGTCCGGCACCAGCCGGTCGTCCGAGCGGCGGCGCTGCTGGAGGTGCTTCTCCTCGTGGTTGCCGAGGATGGCTTCGTGCCGCATCGCCAGCTCCACGCACTCGCGCCGCTTCGGGCCGCGGTCCACCAGGTCCCCCGCGAAGATGACCCGGTCGCTGGACGTGGCGCCCACCCTGGCGAGCAGCTCCAGGGCCTCGTCGTGACAGCCGTGGAGGTCTCCGATGACGATGGTGCGGGCGGACATGACGCAAGACCTCGAAAAGAATGAGTGCCCGAGTGAAGAAGCCGGAAATGCTGACGTGATAGGTCAGTGTCGAACCGTCGACGTTCACTTACCAATGGTAGGTGCGTGGAGTTGAACCACAGGCTTGTAGGGCCTCTTCGGCCGGGCGCTCGAAAGCGATGCGGGCAGGGACGCGCCTTTTCGGCGTTCCTGACGGCGGGATTTTCCGGGCTTCTGGACCGCTTCCCTTCCTTAGAGGCATTTTGTCAGGAAATCGGCGCGGTCACCGTCCGGCCCCTGGAGGTTCCAACTGTCCGCATTTCCAGGCGGTTTGGGGCCTTCCTGCTCGTCTCGGAGGCTGCCTGCGGATGCCAACGTGGTACCTTGCCGCGCCACATCCCCGTAATCCCATCTCCCGGGGGGGTTCTCCCGGCGCAGGCCTCAGGTCCTTCCGGTGTACGAGCAGCTCACGGATGACGAATTGTTCGCGGAGGTGGTCCGCCGCCGCGCCGCTGGCGAGCCCGTCGGGGCCCACCTCGGTTCGTTGGTGGACCGGTGGGGCCGCCCCGCGCGCTATGTCATCAGCAAGATTCAGGCGAGCTACGGCCGCGGTTCCCCAGCGGACGCGGACGAGCTCTTCCAGGACGCGGTGGGGAAGTTCATCGACCGCGGCCTCGACCAGTTCAGGGGCGTCTCGGAGCAGATGCCCGGCCGGAGCGCGTCTCCCAAGACGTTCTTCCTGCGCATCGTCAAGCACGTGGCCATCGACTTCTACCGGCGGCACCGCGAGGAGCTCGCGGCGCCTCCGTCAGACCCCGATGACGCCATGGAGGAGCCACCCTCCGAGGTGGCCCGCGCCGTCGAGGCGGGAAAGCGGAGCGAGCAGCGCGCCGAGGCCCAGGAGCTGTACTGGGCGGCGTTTGCCCGACTCCAGCAGGAGCACCCGAAGGAGGCCTCTGCATGGGAGCTGTACCACCACGAAGACGTCGAGGATCACGAAGAATGTGCCCGGCGCCTGAACATCACGGTGGTCAACTCCTACAAGCGCGTCAGCCGCGCGCAGGCCTACCTGAAGCTCTACCTGCTGGATCTCCAGCGCGAGACGCAAGGGGAGGAAGCGTGAGCCTCCTTCCCGGCCAGAACCCGGGGTACCCAGGAGGATTGAAATCATGATTGACGCTCTGTCCCGCTATTCCGCCCGCCGTTCCGTGTTGTCCTCGGCGAAGTCATCTCCCGGTGAAGTTCTCGAGGCCGCGGGAGACTTTCTCCGTCGCTCCTCGCGGGTGGGGATGGAAGGTGTGGAGGACGCCCTTCGGGGCCTGGGTCGGCCCCAGGTCGAAGCCTGGTTGAAGGCACAGAAGCCGCAGTCGCTGCAGCCGGTGTTGTTGAGGGCCGCGGAAGAAGCAGTCGAAGTCGCGCTGGACGGGGGGGAGGAGGCGGAGATGTGGCGGGCCTCGGCGCTGGAGGGACTTGCCACCCGCGACAGGGCCGCCTCCGCCGCCCGCGCACTGGCCGCCTGGGAGGGACTTCACGGGGCCCTTCAAGGTGACGCCGCGCAGCTTCGAGATTCATTTCTCTCCGCGCTCGGGACACTGGATTCGTCACTCCGCCCGAGAGCCCGTTGGTTCATCCCGTTGAATCCGCAGCGACGGCAGGAGCTGGAGCTTCTCGAGCCCGCCGAGCAGGACACGGCCTGGTGGTTCTCCGCCCGGGCCGGTTGCGATGACCTGGTGGCCACCTGGACGGGCAGGCCCCAGTCACTGACTCCCCACCTCCAGGGCTGTGTGGACTGCCGCGCGGACATGGCGGACGCGGCGCCCGTGGACGCGCCACCGCGCCGTCACCTCACCGCGGACGACCTCTGGCGCTTCGACATGGGGATGATGACCGAGGACGAGCGCGCGCGGGTGGATGCGCACACGGCCCGCTGTGGCGAGTGCGCCCAGGCCGTGCTGGCGTTGGGCGAGGGCGAGGAGGCGGTGGAGGAGGCGCTGGACATGGACATGGAGGAGGGCGCCGTGGGCCGCGCCGCGCGCAGCTCCCGCGCTCCGGTGTCCGGACGTCCTTCCGCGGCCCGCCACCCGGAGCAGCGTGAAGTGCTGGATGAGCGGCGCGACTTCCGCGTGGTGCTGGTGCGCGAGCGCCAGCGCGTGCGCCTCCTGGTGCAGCCCCTGTCGGGTCGCGCGGTGACGGCGGCGGTGTTCCTCAGTCCCGGCCGTCCCTCGCTGAAACCCACGAACGGGCCCGAGGGCCTGTCGTTCGACTTGACGACCGCGTCCTCCACGGGCGCGCACTCGGCCCACCTGTCCGTGCAGGCGGGCAGCGAGACGCTGGAGCGCGACTTCGCCTTCTGAAGGGACGCCCCCCGCGAGGCGGGGCCCGGGTCACGGGCCCCTCGCGCTCACGGGGCGACGGTGCCGGAGCCGCCGCGCTCGGTGTCGAGCGCCTGCCGGCTGCGCACGGGCGGCTGCGGAATGGGGAACGTCTGGGGCGGCAGCGTGGGGCGGAAGCCATTGGCCAGCAGAGCCACCACCAGCTGCGCGGACGGAGGCCGGGTGCCGAGCGCCGCGCCGCACACGTCGAGCTGGTCCGTCACCCGGGGCCCGTCGTTGAGCTGGTAGCGGTTGCACGTGGCGTCCACCTGCGGGCTCTTGTCGCGCGGCAGCTCGCGCGTGAGGCGGCCCCAGCGCATGACGAGCTTCTCCGGCGAGATGACGATGTTGACGGCCTCGCCGCCCCACGTCCCGTCGATGAGCGTCCTGGGCCCTCCCGCCTTCACCTTCAGGTCGAGCGGGCGCTGGCCGTAGGTGCCCGTCACCTCGATGCCGTGCTCGTAGACTTCCTCGGAGAGGATGCTCACCCAGACGCCGTCGGTGCGCTTCGTGTACGGCTTGTCCGCGGCGACGCGGCCATGGTTGAACCAGACGTCGCCCACGCGCCCCAGCGGCACCTGGTCGTTCTTCGCCACGGGGAAGGGCTCGTCCAGTCCGGCGGGGCCGGTGGAGGCCACCACGGGACGCGAGGCCAGCAGGTCCGTCACCGGCACCGAGGCGTCCACCACCTCGAAGCGCACGCCGTCCAGCCACGCCTGGCCGGTGCCGCTCATGATGAGGCCGGCCATGATGGTGGTGGCCTCCTTCGGCACGTCCAGCACCACGTCGTAGCGCTTGCAGGCCGCAGTGCCCACCAGGGCGCGCGACTGCATGTTGTCGAAGGCGAGGGGCTGCTTCGGGTCCGGCCCCTCCACGCGCATCCACAGGCCCGCCCAGCCGTCCACGTCCTTGAAGCGCACGGCGGCGGAGAAGCGCAGCCGCTTGCCGCGGAAGTCCTGCGCGCCGAAGGCCTGCATGAAGGTGCCGTAGCCGTTCTCGTCCTGCGTCAGCGAGCGGAGGTAGGCGCTGCGGGTGCCCTCGCACCGGGCGGAGTTGTCCACGCCCGCCTCGTAGCGCTTGGGCGCGCTCTCCGTCACGTACCAGCCCACCGGCAGCTTCTGGGCGCCATCCGACGGCTGCGCCCCGGCCGCGGTGGCGGCGAGCGCGAGCAACAGGGCGGCGAGTTTCTTCCGGAAGTCCATGACGTGGGTCCTCACAGCGACACGGGGTGGCGCGCGCTCAGCGCACCCTCGGGGAGGCCGGTGCGGGCCTCGTAGCGCGGCACCTCACCCGTGCCCCAGGGGTTCTGGACCAGCAGCCCGCGGTCCGCCGCGTTCTGCGTGCAGGAGTCCTGGGTGGCCAGGTCCGGACAGGCCACGACGATGGCTCGCGGCGCTCCGACCTCCAGCTCCAAGCCGGGCGAAGTCAGAGCGCTTCCGACGCCGTCGGACGGGGGGTGGACGCGGCCGCCGGGCAGCAGGACCAGGGCCAGCGAGGCCGCCGCCGCGAGCGCCGCGCCGACCGCGCCCGCCGCCGCGCGCCGCACGTGCCAGCGGGCGGGGCGGATGACGCGGTCCTCCCGAGGGAACGCCTGGGCCACCTCCTCGAGCTGCTCGGAGAGGACGGCCTCTTCCCGCAGGAGCCTCGCGCACGGCTCACACTCCAGCGTGTGGGTCTCCAGCGCGGCCGAGGCCTCGGGTGAGAGTGCCCCCAGGATGTATTGCTCCGCGGAGTCGCGGGTCAGGTGGGGCTTAAGCATGGGTCTCCTCCTCGAGCGCGGTCCGCAGCTTCTTGCGAACCTCGCACAGGATCTGTCGTACGCGCTGGACGGACAGTCCGACACGCGCGGCGACTTCGGCATGGGGTAGCTCCTGGCCGTCACAGGCCAGGAGGAAGACGGTTCTCGCGCTCGGCGACACCTGCGCGAGCGCGGCATGGGCGCGGGACAGCTGCTCCTCCGACAGGAGGCGCCGCTCCGCGGACACCGACGGGTCCACCGGGTGCTGCCGCTCCGGCAACTCCTCCACCGCCCCGGAGATGGACTCCCGCCGGGAGCGGCGGGCATCGTCCGCGGCCAGGAAGGCCGCCTGGGTGAGCGCGAGGTTGGGCAGGCGCAGCTCCGTCAGCAGCCCCCGCTGCTGTTGTTGGATGAGCCGCGCCCACGTCTCCTGGGCCAGCTCATGCGCCCGGTCCACCCGGACGCCCTTGGCGAGCAGCGATACCACGACCCGACGGTGGTGGCGTGCCACCAACGCATCCCAGGCCGCCCGGTCGCCGGCCAGCGCACGCCGCGCAAGGGTCTCCTCGTCCCCCCCACGCGACGCTTCGGCTTCCACTGGCTCCTCGGCTTCCTTTGGCATCCGCAGCGTCATCCGCAGGCCCTGCACGGCTGCACTCATGCCGTCTTCCCGTCGCTCTGAGGCGTCTGAGGGAACGGTCTGCTCCCCGGTGCCCGGGTAACGACTGTCCGTGCCGGACATATCGGCGGGCGCCGTGAATATGTGGGGAGGAGTGGCCAAAGGTCGGTTGACGCCGGGGCTCAGTTGATGGCGGGGCTCTCGCCGGAGGGCCAGGGGAGGTTGGAGAGCTTCACGACGCCCTGGCAGCGGGCGCACTCGCGGCCGTTCCCGTCGAAGGCCCGGGCGGTGGCGAAGAGGAGGGAGACGCTCTTGTTGTCGATTTCCGCCTCCACGCGGAAGTCGGCGCCGGTGACGGGGCGCTCGAAGCTCATGGAGAGCTGCACGGTGGCGCAGCGGCGGCTGGGGTCCACCAGGGCGCCGCTGCAGCCGATGGCGAGGTCGAACATGGCGGCCAGGATTCCGCCGTTGACGGCCGCGCCGCTGCCCAGGCCGCCGCGGTGCTCGGGGCGCAATTCGGGGAGGCTGATGACCACCTTGGTGCCCTCCGGGAAGGAGACCTGCGCGCCGAAGTGACGCAGGGTGAGGCTCTTGTTGAAGAGCTCTGCGTAGCGGTCCAGGTCGGCCTGGGAGGGCCGGGAGGGGGGGCCGGACGGGGTGTCGGACATGTGCCGTTTCCTTATACCCGAGCGTACGCCGCGGGGGGGACCGGGCAGGCGGTGGCGCGGTGGAAGGACGCCCACCGGTGGGGGAAAGACGTTAGAAGCAGGGGTTCCTTTTCGAGCCTCCCGTGAACCCCCACGAATCCGCCCTCCTCGAAGACCTGAACCCGCCCCAGCGCGAGGCCGTGCTGCACGGCGACGGTCCCCTGCTCGTCCTGTCGGGCGCCGGCAGCGGCAAGACGCGCGTCATCACCCGCCGGGTGGCGCACCTGGTGATGGTCCGCCGCGTCTTCCCGTGGCGCATTCTCGCCGTCACCTTCACGAACAAGGCCGCACGCGAGATGCGCGAGCGCCTCACCCACCTGCTCGGTGCCCAGGCGAACGACCTGGTGGTGAGCACGTTCCACTCGTCCGCGGCCATGATTCTGCGCCGCGAGGCGGAGCACGTGGGGCTCACCCGCTCGTTCGTCATCTACGACGACGGGGACCAGCTCAACGTGGTGAAGCGGGCCATGCGCGACGCGGGCATCGAGGTGCCCATGCAGCCGCGCGAAATCCTGCACCGCATCGACCAGGAGAAGAACGCGGCGCGCCTGCCGCAGCACATGCAGGTGGAGCCTGGGGACGAGCGCGGCCAGCTCATCCGCAAGGTGTATGCGGCCTATCAGGAGCGGCTGCGCACGGCGAACGCGGTGGACTTCGGTGATTTGCTGCTGCTCCTGGTGACGCTGTTCCGCACGCGGCCGGAGGTGCTGGAGAACTACCGGCGCCGCTTCCACCACGTGCTGGTGGACGAGTTCCAGGACACCAACCCGGTGCAGTACGAGCTGCTCAAGCAGCTGGCGCCGCCGCCGTCGGCGAACCTGGTGGTGGTGGGCGACGACGACCAGTCCATCTACCGCTGGCGCGGCGCCAACGTGGACAACATCCTCAACTTCCCGCAGCAGTACCCGGGCGCGAAGGTGGTGAAGCTGGAGCAGAACTACCGCTCGGACCAGAACATCCTCACGGCGGCGCACGAGGTCATCAGCAAGAACGCGCGGCGCATGCCGAAGAAGCTCTGGTCGGAGCGGCAGAAGGGCCAGACGCTGAGCCTGCTGCTCAACCGCGACGAGCGCTCCGAGGCGCAGGAGGTGGCGCGGCAGGTTCTGGCGCTCCAGCGGGAGGGCTTCATCAAGTTCTCCAGCATGGCGGTGTTCTACCGGGTGAACGCGCAGAGCCGCGTGCTGGAAGAGGCGCTGCGGCTGGCGCGGGTGCCGTACACGCTGGTGAGCGGGCGCAGCTTCTATGACCGGGCGGAGGTGCGCGACGCTTCCGCGTACCTGCGGCTGATGGTGAACCCGAAGTCGGACGCGGACCTGCTGCGCATCATCAACACGCCGGCGCGCGGCATCGGCGACACCACGGTGGAGCGGGTGACGGACCATGCCAACTCGAAGGGCGTGAGCCTCTACGAGGCGCTGGCGCAGCCGGAGGAAATCCCCGCGCTCAACGCCACGGCGACGAAGCGGCTGAAGGTCTTCCGCAACCTGCTGGCCTCGCTGACCGCCTTCGCGCAGGACACGAAGGATGCGGCGAGCGCGGTGGACCAGATGCTGCGCGAGACGAAGCTGGTGGAGACGCTGCAGGCCGAGGGCAGCGACGAGTCCCAGACGCGCGCGGAGAACTTGAAGGAGTTCCTGGGCGCGGCGCAGGAGTTCGACTTGAACCGCGCGGCCGCGGCGGTGCAGGCGGCGCAGAACGCCCCGGCGGAGGTGCCGCCGGAGGTGGACGCGGCGCCGCTGACGGCGGACACGCCGCCGCTGCAGGCCTTCCTGGAGCAGATTTCGCTGGTGGGCGAGGCGGACGCGGAGGTGGGCGAGGGCCGGGTGGCGCTGATGACGCTGCACGCGGCGAAGGGCCTGGAGTTCGACGCGGTGTTCCTCACCGGCCTGGAGGACGGCGTCTTCCCGCACGCGCGCGCACTCAAGGGCGAGGACCCGGACGACAGCGAGGACATGGCCGAGGAGCGGCGCCTCTGCTACGTGGGCTTCACCCGCGCGCGCAAGCGGCTGTTCGTGAGCCTGGCGCAGTGCCGCTCGCTGTTCGGAGAGCTGCGCTACAACCCGCCCAGCCGCTTCCTGAGGGACGTGCCGCCGGCGCTCTTCGGCATCAGCGAGCAGGACGTGCCCGAGCCGCCCCGTGCCGTCGCGGTGGCGCCGCGCAAGCGCACGTGGGACGAGGACGACGGGCCGCGCATCGACCGCTCGTACTCGCAGGCGTCGGACATGGACGGGGTGGGCGGCGACGTGCGCGGCATGCGCGTGCGCCACGAGCAGTTCGGCACCGGCCGCGTGGTGTCCACGGACGGCAACGGGCCGAATGCGAAGGTGACGGTGGAGTTCGGCGGAGGCGTGGGCCTCAAGCGCGTCATCGCCCGCTTCCTGATTCCGGGGTGAGTTACGCGCCCGTCTACCCCTCCGTATGGCGGAGGGGGCTGGATTCGAACCAGCGAAGTCCAAAGCGTGTAGGGCCTCTTCGGCCGGGCGCATTCACAGGGACGCGTCGACTCACGCATCCCTGACGGCTGCGGGGCCCGGCGTGCCGTGGCAGAGTTCAAGGCTCCATGGCCCAGGCACCCTCCCGGCGCGGCAACGCGAAGCGTGAAGCGCTGTTCGCCGAGTTCGCGCAGGCGGTGCCGCTCTTCCAGAGCGCCGCCGAGTCCGTCAACGATGCCGCCGGGGTGGTGCTCGCGCTCGGGCGGACCGAGCTGCAGTACCTGGACCGGCTGCGCTACGGGCCCGCCACGGAGTCGGAGCTGGCCACCGCCGCGGGGCTGGGTGCGCGCGAGCACGCGGCCGTGCTCGACCGGCTGGAGTTGGCGGGCTACGTCCGTGCGCGCTCCGCCGTGGACGCCCGACGTGAGGCGCGGGTGGAACTCACCTCGCACGCGCTGGAATGGATTGAGAGCCTCTGGGGGCCCCTGCGCGACGAGGGCTTTCGTCGCTTCTCCACGTGGCGCATGAGCGACTTGAAGGTGGTGGCCCGCTTCCTCTCCGAGGCGCGGGCCATCCAGGAAGAGCACACGGCTCGCCTCCGTGCGCTCGCGGCCGAGCCCGCATCGAGCCGCCCGAGGCCCAACCGCTCGCGAGGGGGCCTCTCCCCGGCGGCGGTGCGGCGCGTCCACCTCTTCGCCGTCGCGCACCTGGACGGCCCGCTCCGGCTGGCCGACCTGGCGGAGCGCGCGCAGCTCAGCCCGTACCACTTCGCCCGGGCCTTCAAGTCCTCGACGGGGGAAACGCCCAGGGCCTACGTGGAGCGGCTCCGTGTGGAGAAGGCGCAGGAGCTTCTCCGCGACACGGAATTGCCCCTCGCGGACATCGCGCTCGCGTGTGGCTTCAGCTCGCAGAGCCGCCTCACCACCGCGTTCCGCAGGGCGACGGGCTTCACTCCGGCGCGATTCCGCCGAGGTGCCGGCGCCGGTGGGGACGGCGCATAGCCGCGACGTACGGCGACGATGCATGGTTGCTGCGCAAGCACGCGCCCATGGCGGTCGCCGCATCTGGCGTATCCGGTCGGAGCGGCGTATCGCCCTCACGGAGATGCAGGGCCGTGGCGCATGGCCGCAACAACGCCGCAAGAACGGGCAATCGCCGGCAAGCGCTGGAAAGAAGCGCCCTGCGGGCTGAAGCAACACTCGGCGCATCAGGTCCCAGGAGGGAACACGGATGCGCACGAGGAACGGACACGCATTGATAACGGGCTGTGGCATCGCAGGGCCGGTGGTGGCCATGGCGCTGCAGCGCGCGGGCATCGAGTCGGTCATCTACGAGGCCCGGAGCGACGCCATGGACGAGGCGGGCGCCTTCCTGAACCTGGCGCCCAACGGCGTCAACGTGCTCAAGACGCTGGGTGTCGACGCCCAGGTCCAGGCAGCGGGCTTTCCGTGCGGCGGCATCGCCTTCTGGAATGGGGCGGGACGGCGCATCGGGGTGATGGACAACGGGCCCGAGGAGCGGCGCTACGGCGCCGCGAGCCTGGTCATCAAGCGGGGCCTGCTGCACCGGGTGCTGCGCGAGGAGGCACTCCGCCGGGGCATCCGGGTGGAGCTGGGCAGGGCCCTCGAGTCCTTCGACTCCACCGCCGACGGCGTCGAGGCCCGCTTCAAGGATGGCAGTACCGCGAGAGGGGACTTCCTCCTCGGCTGTGACGGCCTGCGCTCGCGCACGCGCGAGCTCCTGCTCCCGGGCGCCAAGGGGCCCGAGTACACGGGGCTGCTGGGGTGGGGCGGCTTCTCCCGCTGCGCCATACCTGCCCCGCCGGGCGGCCTGATGCAGATGACCTTCGGGCGGCGGGCCTTCTTTGGCTACTGCGTCGCCCCGTCCGGGGAGGTGTACTGGTTCAGCAACGAGTCCCAGGCCGAGGAGCCCGCGCGAGGCTCACTGAAGCCCGCCATCGCCGGAGCCTGGAAGGAGCGGTTGCTGGCGCTACACGCCGATGACGCCTCGCCCATCCCCGACATCATCCGCGCGACTGAGGAGGCCAGCATCTCCTGCTACCCCATCCACGACATCCCCTTCCTGCCGCGCTGGCACCAGGGGCGCGTCTGCCTCGTGGGAGATGCCGCGCACGCCACGTCGCCTCACGTGGGGCAGGGCGCGTCGATGGCCATGGAGGACGCGCTCATGCTGGCCCGGTGCCTGAGGGACACCCCGGAGCCGGAGGCCGCCTTCGCCCGCTACCAGGGCCTGCGCAAGGAGCGCGTGGAGAAGCTGACGCGGCAGGCCCGGCGCACCGGCAACACGAAGGGTGCACCCGGCCCCGTCGGCGCGTGGTTCCGGGACAGGCTCCTGCCGCTCTTCCTCAAGCGCGCGGCGGAGGCGAATGCCTGGGTGTACGCCTACAAAGTCGACTGGGACGGCGGTACCGCCTGAGCCTCCGGCTCACTTCTCCTCGGGAGGCTTCAGCCGCCACGCCAGCACCCGCCCGTCCAGGCCCAGCACGAAGAACTCGTCCCCCAGCACCACGGGAGGGGTGCGCAGCGGCGTGTCCGTGCGCAGCGCGAAGGCGCGCTCCCAGGCCGGCGGCTTCAGCACGAGGAGCCGCCCCTCGCGCCCACTGGTGGGGACGAGCAGCAATTCCCCGCGAATCGACGCCACCCGGGTGAGGAGCGGGGCGGGCAGGGTGACTCGCGCCACCTCCTTGCCGCTCTCCCGCTCCAGCCCCACCAGCATGGGCGAGGGCGTCTCGGCCCCGACCCACAGCGTCCCCAGCGCCATGGCCGGAGGCCCGGTGAGGCTCTCCGCCACGGCCTGCTCCCACAGCGGGCTCCCGTCCTTCACCCGGAGTGCCACGAGCCGCCCCGGGCGCGTGCTGACGTAGAGCCCGTCCCGCCATACCTCCATCCCCACCACGTCCCGAACGTCTCGCGTCCAGGCCTGCGTCCCGTCGGCCGTGGACAGGGCCACAAGCCCCGCGCTCCCCCGCGCCACCACCAGGAGCCCCTCCGCCAGGACGGGGGCCGGAAGGCCGCGAGGGGTGTCCGGGGCGGGCTCGGTGGCCTTGGGAGCGGGGGACCGCCACCGCACCTTGCCCGTGTCCACCGCGTACGCGCGCACGGCCCCGTCCGGGGCCACGAAGTACACGGAGGTGCGCGCCTCATCCACCACTGCGGGAGTGAGGACGGGGGGCTCGCCGGTGAGGCGCCAGCGCTCCGCGCCGTCCTCCAGTCCCAGCCGCACCACGTCTCCCGCCACCGTGCCCACGATGACGCTGTCACCGGCCAGCGCGGGCCGCGTGGCCACCTCCCGGCCGAGCGACACCCGCCACACCCCGCGTCCGTCCCGGTCCAGGCGCACCACGGCGCCGGCCTCGTTGCCGGTGATGACGCCGTCCGCCAAGGCGACCAGCCCGGCGCGCGAGGAGGCATCCGTGGAATAGCGGAAGGCCGTGTCCGCCGGCTCCCGGCATCCCACGGTGGCGACCAATGTCAGCGCCAGGGCCGGCAACAGTGGCATGCATGGACAGGCGCGGGGCGACATGGTTTGGAGGATGGCGCAAGGAAGGAACTTCGACCATGCCTACCATTCGTGAAGACGAGTTTCCCAACGCGACCGGCATCCCCTCCTCCGCCCGGCGGACGGACTTCGTGCCGCCCCCGACGCTGGCGGTGACGGAGGAGCTGCTCCTCGCGCTGCCCAAGACGGACCTGCACTGCCACCTCGACGGCTCCATGCGGGTGAAGACGATTCTGGAGCTGGCCGAGCAGCAGAAGGTGAAGCTGCCCGCGGACACCGAGGACGGCCTGGCCAAGGCCATCCACATGGGCCAGGTGTGCAAGAGCCTGGAGGAGTACCTCGTCGCCTTCGACGTGACGCTCTCCGTGCTCCAGACGGCGGACGCGCTCTACCGCGCCGCGTACGAGCTGGCGGTGGACGCCGCCGCGGAGAACGTGCGCTGGCTGGAGGTGCGCTACTCACCCGCGCTCCACCTCCAGAAGGGCCTGAAGATGACCACCGTCATCGACTCGGTGCTGGAGGGCCTGCGTGCCGCCAAGCGCGAGACGGGCATCAAGTGTGGCGTCATCGTCTGCGGCATCCGCCACATCAACCCGCAGACGTCCATGCGGCTGGCCGAGCTGTCCGTGGCCTACAAGAACCGGGGCGTCATCGGCTTCGACCTCGCCGGTGCCGAGGCGAGCTTCCCCGCCAAGGACCACCGCGACGCCTTCCAGCTCATCCTCAAGAACAACGTCAACTGCACCGCGCACGCGGGCGAGGCCTACGGCCCCGAGTCCATCTCCCAGGCCATCCACAACCTGGGCGCGCACCGCATCGGCCACGGCACGCGGCTGCGCGAGGACGGCGATTTGCTCAACTACGTCAACGACCACCGGATTCCGCTGGAGGTCTGCCCGACGTCCAACGTGCAGACGGGCGCGGTGTCCAGCCTCGCGGCGCACCCGCTGAAGTTCTACTTCGACTACGGCCTGCGGGTGACCATCAACACCGACAACCGCCTCATCACCGACACCACGGTGACGAAGGAGCTGTGGGTGGCGCACAAGGAGCTGGGCCTGTCGCTGGAGGACCTGGTCACCATCATCGTCTCCGGCTTCAAGAGCGCCTTCCTCCCGTTCCGCGAGAAGCAGGACATGTTGCGCGCGGTGAACCAGGAGATTGCGACCACGCTGGCCGCCTTCGACAAGAAGCGCTCGGCGATGAAGCAGCCGGCGTGATGGCGTAGCTTCCGGCTCGGTGTGCGCGCCAGCCGCCGTGGGCCTGGCGCCAGCGAAGGAGACGACACGTGGACCTGGAGCTCGGTGGCAAGGTGGTGTTGGTGACGGGGGGCTCGGACGGGCTGGGGGCGGCGGTGGCCCGGAGGCTCGTCCGGGAGGGCGCGAAGGTGGCGCTGTGTGCCCGGGGCGTGGAGCGCCTGGAGGCCACCGCGGACTCCCTGCGCGCCGAGGGCGGGGATGTGCTCACCGTCCAGGCCGACGTGTCCAAGGCCTGGCAGGTGGAGCACTTCGTGGACGCGGCGCACGCGCGCTTCGGGCGGGTGGACGCGCTGGTGAACAACGCCGGCTCCGCGGCCGCGCGGCCCTTCCTGTCGGTGACGGACGCGGAGTGGGAGGAGGACCTCAACCTCAAGCTCTTCGCCGCCGTCCGCGCCTCGCGGCAGGCGCTCCCGTTCATCCGCGAGTCCGGCGGGGGCGCCATCGTCAACGTGCTGGCGATTTCCGCGAAGACGCCGGGCGCGCACTCCACGCCCTCGTCGGTGTCACGCGCGGCGGGCATGGCGCTGACGAAGGCGCTGTCGAAGGAGTTCGGCCCGCACGGCGTCCGGGTGAATGCCGTGCTGGTGGGCATCATCGAGAGCGGCCAGTGGGTGCGCCGGGCCCAGGAGGTGGGCAAGCCGGTGGAGTCCTTCCAGACGGAGATGGCGCGCCACGCCGGCATCCCCCTGGGCCGGGTGGGCAGGGCCGAGGAGTTCGCGGACCTCGTCGCCTTCCTGCTGTCCCCCCGGGGCGGCTACATCAGCGGCGCGGCCATCAACGTGGACGGCGGCCTGTCCGCCGCCGTGTAGGCCCGCGCCGCCTGTCAGGAATCCTCCCCGCTCCCGTCCGTGCACGGTGAGGACGGCCTTGCGCCGTTCCGGCGACCGCGGCTGCTGAACCCTGGTCCCCCTATCTCTCCGTCACGTCCCCCCGGTGCTGTGCATGCGTGCGCGCGCCGGGGCATTCCTGAGCTGGGTCATGCAGCCGAAACTGAATCGGCTCCTGCGGGCGCTTGCCCGTGAGGGGCTCGAGTTGACCTATGACGGTCGCCTCTACTCCGTGCGCCTCCTGGACGACGCGAATGCGCCGCCCGCCGAGGTGCTCCTCCCGCCGGACCTGCCCGTGGAGGGCAAGGCCTTCCGGCAACTCGCCAACCTCGCCGCCCTGAAGCACCCGGGCGGTGGCCAGGTGCTGCGCGTGCGCGCCACCCCCGACTTCCACCCCGGTGACTCCGGTGTGGCCATCGGCTCGGTGCTGCACACGCGGGGCCTGGTCGTTCCCGGTGCCATCGGCACCGACATCAACTGCGGCATGCGCCTGCACGTCGCGGACCTCTCCGTGGACACCTTCCTCGCGAAGCGGGACGCCTTCGTGGAGCGGATGAAGGGCCACTACTTCTTCGGCACTCGGGACGTGGCCATGTCCTCGCGTGCCTCGGAGGCCCTGCTGCGCGACGGCATCCCCGGCTGGTTGCTGGAGACGCTGGAGCAGCCGCTGGGGTGCACGGGGCGCTCGGACCTGAAGCAGCTCGACGCGGAGGTGGACCGCATCCACCTGGGCGGCGGACTGCGGGGCAACCCGTCCTGGGCGCCCGATACCTTCACCCGCGAGGGCGTGGTGCGCGACGCGGGGCTGGCCACCGTCGGAGGGGGCAACCACTTCGTCGAGGTGCAGCGCGTGGAGGCCGTGGAGGACCGGGCGCGGGCCTGGCAGTGGGGCGTGCGCGAGGGACAGCTCGCGTTCATGGTCCACTCCGGCAGCCGCGACGTGGGCAAGCACGTGGGCGTGGCCTGGCAGGAGCGGGCGCGCAAGGCGTGGCCCGTGGGGCAGCCCTTCCCGGACAGCGGCATCCTCCCGCTGGGGGACGAGCGGCTCGTGGCCGAGTACCTGGAGGCGGAGGCCACCGCGGCCAACTACGCCTTCCTCAACCGGCTGCTGCTGGCGGAGCTGCTGCGCCAGACGCTGCGCGAGCTGTTCGGCGAGGTGGAGGCACCGCTCGTCTACGACGTGCCGCACAACCTCACGCTCCCATACGAGGGCGGGTGGCTGGCGCGCAAGGGCGCGTGCCCGGCGGGGGCGGAGCAGCCCGTCATCATCCCCGGCTCCATGGGGGCCACGTCCTTCCTCATGGTGGGGTGTGGCGACGCGAAGTCCCTGGAGTCCGCGTCCCATGGGGCAGGGCGGGCGCGCTCGCGCTTCTCCATGTCGCGCGGCGGGGCGGACCACAGCGAGGAGGCCCTGGGCCTCACCGGGGTGGACTGCATCAGCCTGCGGGCGGAGCGGCGGGTGGAGGAGGCGCCCGCGGCGTACAAGCCCATCCGCCCGGTGGTGGACTCGCAGGTGGAGGCCGGCATCGTCCGCGAGGTGGCGCGGCTTTCGCCCCTGCTCACCTTCAAGGCCTGAGACGCGTCCGGGGCCGGAAAATCGGCCCCGGATGCGTCACCTGTCCGGCGGACACGTCATTTCACTTGGCGTGTCCGCCGTTCTCCGGGTGGAATGCCCCCGCCCGGGCGGTGCCCGCGCACCACCCATGTCATTCGAGGGAAGAGGGGAACATGGAGAACAACTTCGGCTCACCGATGTCGCCCGGAGGCTCGCCCGCGCAGGCGCGTGAGGCCGTGTCGCTGCCCGCCATCCTGCTGATGGTCACCTCGGCGCTGACGTTCCTCTATGGCCTCTATGGCCTCGTCAGCCCCGTCAACGCGGACCAGATGGCGCAGCTGCAGCAGGCGATGCAGGACCCCCAGATGGAGCCGATGCGGGGGTTCTTCGAGTTCATCACGTCCACGGGTGGGCGCCTGACCTTCTCGCTGCCGTACCTCATCCTCAACGCCCTCATCTTCCTGGGCGCGCTGAAGATGCGCGGCCTCCAGAGCTACGGGCTGGCGATGACCTCCGGCATCCTCGCGCTCATCCCTTGCTGTGGCCCCTGCGTGTGCGTGGGCCTTCCCCTGGGCATCTGGGCGCTGGTGGTGCTGCGCAAGCCCGAAGTGCGCGCCGCCTTCACCTAGCCGCCGTCAGCGCGCGGCCGGCTCCTCGCTGAGGGTGGAGGCCGGCCGCCGCTTCTGCATCCTCACGCACGCCAGCTGCACGTCGGGCGTGAGCGGGCGCCGGGCCGCGTGCATCCACACGTAGCCATGGCGCCGGTAGAAGGCCTCCGCGTTGAGGCTGGCGTCCAGGCCGAGCTGCGGCACCCCTTCGCGCCACGCCACGGACTCCAGCGCCGCCAGCAGGGTGGAGCCCACGCCCTGGCCCACCTCGTCCGGCACCACGTAGAGGGCCTCCAGCTCCCCCGCGCGCGTGTCCACCTGGCCGAAGCCCACCAGGCGCCGGCCGCGCTCGGCCACCAGCACCGTGCGGGGCTTGTCCGGCCGCAGGTAGCCCTCCGGCCGGAGCAGCCGCACCCAGGTGCTCACCTCGTGCGGCGCGTACACGTCCCGGCAGTGCGCCTCCACCGCCTGCGTGTGGATGCGCCACAGGGTGCGCCGGTCCGACTCCAGCGCCGGCCTGAGGTGGAGGCCCCCCGCAACACCCATGGCTTGCCTCAGGTCACCTTCATGCCCTTGGGAATCACTACCACCCCGCTCGGCGTGACGTGGAAGCGCCGCTTGTCCTCCACCGGGTCGTAGCCAATCGTCGTCCCCTGCGGAATCTCCACGTTCTTGTCGATGATGGCCCGGCGGATGCGGCAGCGCCGGCCGATGGTGACGTTCTCGAAGAGCAGCGAGTCCTCCACCTCCGAGTACGAATTCACGCGCACCTTCGGGGACAGCACCGAGCGATTCACGTGGCCGCCGGAGATGATGCAGCCCTCCGCCACCAGCGAGTCCGTGGCGTGCCCCACGCGCTTGTTCTCCTTGTCCGCGAAGACGAACTTGGCCGGCGGGTAGTTGTTGGGCTGCGTGTGGATGGGCCACCGGTCGTTGTACAGGTTGAACACCGGGTCCACCTGCACCAGCTCCATGTTGGAGTCGTAGTAGACGTCGATGTTCCCCACGTCCCGCCAGTAGCCGCGCTCCTTCTCCTCCTGGCCGGCAATCTCGTTCGTGGCGAAGTCGTACACGTACACCGGCGCCGTCTTGTACAGCTCGCTGATGATGGACTTGCCGAAGTCGTGCGCGCTCGCCTCGTTCGCCGCGTCGCGCACCACCTCCTGCACCAGCACGTCCGTGGTGAAGAGGTAGTTGCCCAGGAGGCCAGGCACATCTTCGGGTTGCCCGGCATGGGCGGGGGATTCTTCGGCTTCTCCAGGAACTGCCGCATCCGCCCGTCCGGCCCCACGTCGATGATGCCGAACTCGCGCCCCTGCTCAATCGGGACGGGAATCGCGGCCACCGTGCACGCGGCCTTCTTCGCGCAGTGGAAGTCCAGCATCTGCCGCGTGTCCATCCGGTACACGTGGTCCGCGCCGAAGACGAAGATGTGGTCCGGCTCCTCGTCGGTGATGATGTTGAGGTTCTGGTAGATGGCGTCCGCGCTGCCCTTGTACCAGTCCACGCCGGTCCGCATCTGCGCGGGCACCGCCTCCACGTAGTGGCCCAGGAAGGCCGTCATCCGCCACGCCCGGGACAGGTGGTTGTTCAGCGAGTCGCTCTTGTACTGCGTCAGCACCTTCATCCGGTACACGCCGGAGTTCGCGAAGTTGGAGAGGACGAAGTCGATGATGCGGTAACGGCCGCCGAACGGCACCGCCGGCTTCGCGCGCTCACGGGTGAGCGGCTCCAGGCGGGTCCCCGCACCTCCTGCCAGAATCATCGCCAGCACTTTGGACATAGACCGCCGACGTTAACCGTCCGCCTCCGTCCGACAAGGGCACACGTGCCCGCTCGCCCGCCTTCGTTGAGTGCATAACCGCCTGTTCAGGTCCTCCGTCCTCCACGAGGGGCGCCGGATGTGGGAGAAGCGCTCCGTCGGGGGCCTCCCGAGGGCACCCGGCAATAGACGTGGGCAGGCGGGTTGCGCGGCTTCCCCGGAGATGGGCGGGCTGCTAGCCTTCGCTCGCGATGTCCGGAGACGAAACCCGCGTTACCAAAATCTCCACGCTCAAGGACGTGAGTGCCGAGCGCAGCACCGAGTGCTGCCTCGTGCAGATTCACGGCCCCGAGCTGGGCAAGAAGTACCTCATCGACTCCGAGCTCACCATCGGACGAGACCAGGGCAACCACATCTGGGTGGACCTGGACAACGTCTCCCGCCGGCACGCACGCGTGCGCGGCCACGGGGGGCGGATGTTCGTGGAGGACCTGGGGTCCACCAACGGCACCTACCTGAACGACCAGGAGGTGCTGCAGGCCTCGCCGCTGCGCAGCGGGGACCTCATCAAGGTGGGTGGCTCCATCTTCAAGTTCCTCGATGGCGACAACATCGAGACCCAGTACCACGAGACCATCTACACGCTGACGATTGCCGACGGTCTCACCGGCATCAACAACAAGCGCTACTTCCTCGAGTACCTCGAGAAGGAGATGGGGCGCTCCGCGCGCTACCAGCGCTCGCTCACGCTGATGATGTTCGACATCGACCACTTCAAGCAGATCAACGACGTCCACGGCCACCTGGCCGGGGACTACGTGCTGCGCGAATTGTCCCAGTCCATCAAGCGCATGGTGCGCCGCGAGCAGTGCTTCGCCCGCTACGGCGGTGAGGAGTTCGCCCTCGTCATGCCCGAGGACGGGCCCGACAAGGCGCGCGTGTTCGCGGAGAAGATTCGCCGGTTCATCGCGGAGAAGACCTTCGTCTACGACGAGAAGGAGATTCCGGTCACCATCTCCATCGGCGTGGGCGAGATGACGCAGGACATGGCGGAGCCCGCGCACTTCATCAAGGTCGCGGACGCCAACCTGTACAAGGCGAAGAAGACGGGCCGCAACCGGGTGGTGGGCTAGGCCGTGGCGAAGGAAGCAGGCCCCTCCACCTTCGCGCGGCTGTTGCTGGTGCTGCTGGGCCTCGGCTTCCTCGGCGCGGCCTGGGTGTGGAGCCACCGCTCCGAGCCCTGGGCCGCGCGCCTCGTGGAAGACGCGCGGGGACGGGTGGAGCGGTAGTCCCCGCGGGGCCTCAGGTGCCTTCGCGCAGGTCGCTCAGCCGGCCCTTGGTGCCGGGCAGGGCCTGGGGCGGCATCTTCCCGTAGATGTGCTGCACCGTCTCGGAGAGCGTCTCGTGGATGTCGCGCGCGCGGAAGCCCAGTTCGGCCTCTGCCTTGGACGCGTCAGCCAGAACCAGTGCTCGCCAATCTCCACTTCCTGCGGGTCCAGCACGGGCTTGGTGCCGCGCACCTTCGCCCAGCGCTCCAGCAGCTTGCTGCCCAGCACGTTGACCTGTGAGGGCAGGCGCAGCCGGGGTGCGGGCACGCCGGTGATGCGCTCCAGGCGCTTGAAGAAGTCCACCATGGAGAGATTCACCCCCATGAGGTGGCGGCCGTAGATTTCGCCCCGGGTGAGCGCGTTGACGAAGGCGTCCGCCGCGTCGCGCGCGTCCACGAAGGAGATGCCGCCGCCCGGCATGGCCGGAATCTCCTGGTTGAGGAACTTCACCACCGTCCACGTGGAGGACAGCCTGTCGTCTCCCGGGCCCATCAACAGGCTGGGGTTGAGCACCACGAGGGGAATGGCGTGCTTGCGGCAGTACTCCAGCGCCAGCTTCTCCTCGTAGATTTTGGACAGGTAGTACGGCCAGCGCCCCACCACCGTAATCGGGTAGTCGTCGCTCTCGGTGCCGACGTGCTCTTCCTTCGACACGGCGATGGTGCCGGAGGTGGAGGCCAGCACCACGCGCTTCACGCCGGCCTCGCGCACGTCGCGCAGCAACTCACGCGTGCTGTCCACGTGCAGCTCGAACATCTTCCGCGCGTCCTTCGGCTGGAAGGAGACGAGCCCCGCGAGGTGGTAGACGGCGTCCACGCCCGCCAGCGCGCGGCGCACCGCGTCCCGGTCCTTCAAGTCACCCGGGGCGTACTCCGCGCCCGCGAAGGCCGTGCCCGAGGGCTTCGAGCGGCCGATGAGCCGCACCGAGTGCCCCGCCGTCAACAGCCGCGGCACCAGGTGCGTGCCGAGGAATCCCGTGCCTCCCGTTACGAGCAGCTTCACGAGTCCTTCCCTCCAGTGGAGGCGCGGGTGAGCGCCGTCGACGTCGGCTCCTGCGCGTTGAGGTCCAGCACCCGGCCGGCCTTGAGCGCGCGCATCGCGTCCTCGGCGATGCGGGTGGCATAGCGGTAGCCCTCGGAGCGCGCCATGCCCTGCACACGCGCGCGCAGCGTCTCGTGCTCCAGCGCCGGGCCGATGTGCACCTCGAGGTTCTTCGACTTGGGGAACACCGTGCCCTTGGGCAGCGCGTCGAAGGCGCCCTCGATGTAGAGCGGCAGCACGTCCACGCTGTAGGTGAGGGCGAGGTAGCCCAGCGTGGACTTGAACTCCAACAGCTCCCCGGTGGTGGAGCGCGTGCCCTCGGGGAAGATGAGGACGTTGTAGCCCTGGCGCAGCGCCTCGCCCGCCATGCGCAGCGACTCGCGCAGCGAGCCCTGCCGTTCAATGGGGATGAGGTTGGTGAAGTTCTCGAACCAGGCGCGCTTGAGCGGCGTGTTGAAGAAGTAGTCGCGCGCCGCCAGCGACACGAGTCGCTCGCCCTGGTCCCCGAGCGCCACGCGCACCAGCCCCGCGTCCAGGTGGCTGGAGTGGTTGGCGATGACGAGGAAGTTGCGGTTCTGCGGGATGAAGGGCTTGCCCGTCACCTTGGTGTCGAAGACGCCGCCGTAGAGCACCTTCTGTCCGAAGGCGAGGAGCTGACGGCCCACGTCCGCCACCACCTCGGGCACCGGAATCTCTACCTCCTCCGCGCGCGCGTTCTCCTTGCTGATGTCCTTCGCCCGCGTCTCCACCGTGGGGCGCTTGCCGGACGCCAGCACCACCTTGCGCAGGTCCTCCACCGTCTGCACCTGCGTCAGGTCTTCAATCGCGGGCAGCGGCACGCCCGCGCCCTCCAGTGCGGACGACAGCTCGGTGAGCATCAGCGAGTCGAAGCCCAGGTCTCCGGTGAGCAGCGCGTCCGGCCGCACGTCCGCCACCGGGCGGTGGCACACCTCGGCGATGAGCGGGTAGAGCCAGTCGCCCACGCCGCCGGAGCCGGGGTTGGCCACCTTCTCGCGCGCCTTGCTGGCGCTGGCGGCCATGCGCTCCAGCCGCTGCAGCTCCTCCACCACCTGCTTGCGCTTCACGCTGCGCTTGGCGGTGCGCGGCAGCTCGCCGTCCCACAGCCGCAGCACCTTCACCCGGCGGTAGAAGGGCATGTCCGCGCTCACCTTGCGGAAGTGCTCCTCCACCTCGCGCCGCACCTCTTCGCGCGGGCGCTCGCCGTAATCCGGCACGCACAGGCACGCCACCTTCTCGCCGCCCGCCTCGTCGGGCAGGCCGACGACCGACAGCTCCTTGATGTGCGGGTGCTCCTGGTACAGCTCCTCCAGCTCGTCCGGGTAGATGTTCTTCCCGTTGTGGTCGATGATGACGTCCTTCGCGCGGCCGACGAGGTACAGCCGGCCCTCCGCGTCCAGACGCCCCAGGTCGCCGGTGTGGAGCCACCCTTCCTTGAGCACCGCGTCCGTGGCCTCGCGGTCCCCGAAGTAGCCGGGCATGACGTTGGGGCCCTTGGCGAGCACCTCGCCCAGCCCGTCGTTGTCCGGGTTGGCGATGCGCAGCTCGATGCCGGGCAGCGGCCGGCCCACCGTGCCGGGCTGGCGCTTGTTGCCGGGCTCCGTCACCGACAGCACCGGCGCGGACTCCGTCAGGCCGTAGCCCTCGGTGATGTTGAAGCCCAGCTCGTGGAAGGCCTTGTGGACCTCATCCGGCAGCGCCGAGCCGCCCGACACGAGCACCTTGATGCGCCCGCCGAACTTGCGGTGCACCGGCCAGAACAGGAGCTTGCCCAGGTTGATGTTGCCCCGGTTGCGCAGCTCGCCGTGCGTGGCCATCAGCGCCTTGAGCGCCTGCTCCACGAAGGGCGGCTTGCTGGCGAACTCCTGCGTAATCTTGCGGTGCAGCAGCTGCCACAGCGCGGGCACGCCCACCATGGCGGTGATGCGGCCCGTCTCGAACACCTCGCCCAGCCGGTCCGACGTCAGCTCGTCGATGTACGTGATTTCCGCCCCGCGCCAGAACGGGGTGAGGAAGCCGGAGGAGAACTCGAAGGTGTGGTGCAGCGGCAGCACCGACAGCACGCCGTCACCCACGCCGATGTCGAACACGCCGGCCAGCTTCGCCACCAGCGAGGCGAAGTTGCGGTGCGTGAGCATGACGCCCTTGGGCGTGCCCGTGGTGCCGGAGGTGAAGATGATGCTGGCCAGGTCGTCCGCGGAAGCCGACTTCTTCACCGGGCCGATGCGGTCCGGGTGCGCCGGGTCGCCCGTCATCGCCTCCGCGAGGCTCGCCACCGTGACGCCTTCGCCCAGCGCGGTGACGAGGCCGGGGAAGTCGTGTGCGGCGTCCTCGGACAGCAGGCACGCGCGCGCCTCCGCCCGGCGGGAGATGTTGAGCAGCTCCGCTTCGCTGAGGCCCGGGTCCACCGGCACGGCGGTGGCGCCCGCGCGCAGGATGCCGAAGTAGCAGATGCCCCACTCGGGCCGGTTCTCCGACACCAGCAGCACGCGGTCGCCGTGCTTGATGCCCTTGCCGAGCAGGAAGCTGCCCACGCGCGACGCGTAGCGGTGCACCTCGCCGAAGGTGAAGCGCTCCTCGCGCTCGCCGGCCACCATGCGGAAGGCCACCCGGTGCCGGTACGCGTGCACCGTCGCCTCGAGCAGCTCGAGCAGGTCTCTGTGCGCGGGGATGACGGTGCGCTTCTCGCGCTCCTCTTCCAGGCCGGGGAACACCCACTTCTCCAGGCCCGGCAGGTGCGTCTCCATGAAGTAGGCGCGCCAGTCGATGTGCTCGGGGGCCCAGGGCACCTTCAGCCGGTCCGTGTGCGCCATGCGCGTGTAGACGGAGCGCGTGTTGTCGCAGCGGAAGACGTACCGGTTCTCGTAGAGGAAGGGCAGGAACAGGTCCGTGAGGGCGATGAGCCCCTGGTTCTGCTGCTCCACGTCGTCCAGCGACACCTTCGCCTTGTCCAGCATGGCCTGCACGCCGGGCGCGCCCCAGGCGGGCCGCACCTCTTCGATGGCCTTCTTCAGGAACTTCGCGCCGCGCACCAGCATGGGCGCGCTGAACAGCTCGAACTCCTTCTTGCTGACGGGCTGCGGCTCCAGGCGCGAGCGCAGCGAGTTCATCAGCGCGTTGCCCGTCTCACGGTTGCGGTAGTAGCGCCGCCGGTACAGGCCCACCAGCTCCACGGAGCGGCTGGCGTAGAACGGATTCACGTCACCGGACGCCAGGTGGTAGACGCGCCGCTCCTCCACCTCGATGGAGTGCGCGGTGATGCCGATGGTGGCCCCGGCCACCTGGTCCACCGGGATGATGTCCAGGATGGTGCTCTCGCCGGCGGGGATGCCGCCCGGCCCCTTGATGCCCGCGAAGGCCAGCGGCGCCGAGGTCGTGAAGCCCTCGTTCCACCCGGGGAAGGGGAAGTGCATCGCGCTCTCGACGATGGAGGGCCGGACGATGGCGTAGCGCAGCCCCGGCGTGCTCGCGAGCACCTGCTCGCCCAGGGACTTCGTGTACGTGTACGTGTTGGGCCAGCCCCAGTGCGCGGCGCGCTCCATGCCGGCGCGCACCAATTCGCCGCTGAGCCACAGCTTGCGCTCGCGGCCCACCGCCAGGCGCAGCGTCTTCTCGTCGTTGACGTCGCGGCCTTCCTCGGCCAGCCGGTCCAACGCCTTCTTGCGGAAGGTGGACGTGAGGGCCTTGTCGTCGGCCTGCTCGCGCAGCCGGGCGACGATGCGCTCCGCGTCCGCCAACTCCTGCTCCAGGCTGAAGTCGCGCCCGTCCAGCTCGTCCCTGCGGGGGAAGTAGCCGCGGACCTCCTCGTCCTCGAAGACGAGCCCGTCGCGGTTGCCCGCCACGAAGGCGGTGGACATGTGCACCAGCGGCACGCCCCAGCGCACCGCCAGCTCGGCGGCGTACTTCACGCCGTGGGTGTTGACGTTGAGGCCCACCTCCAGCGACGGGTTGAAGGACACCAGACCCGCGCAGTTGACGAAGGCGTGCACCTTGCCGGTGAGCTCGGCCACCTGGACTTCTTCCAGGCCCACCCACGGGTCGGTGATGTCACCGTCCAGCACGTGGCACTTCTTGCGGATGAACTCCAGGGCGCCCGCGTCGCCGTACGCGTCGCGCAGCGGCTGGAAGGGCTCGCTGGTGGCCACCTTGTCGAAGAAGCGCCGCTCGGCGGAGGCCGCGCTGCCCTTGCGGACCAGCACGTACACCTTGTCCAGCTCCTGCCCGTACCGGTGCAGCAGCATGGACAGCGTCACCTTGCCCACGAAGCCGGTGGAGCCCGCGAACAGCAGGCGCTTGCCGGTGAAGACGCGGGAGACGTTCAGCTCGGGAAGCTGCGGCTGACTCATGACCGGCCTCACTTCACGTCCACCATCACCGTGGGCGCAATCCGCAGCAGGCTGATGGTGGCCGAGCGGCCCATGAAGCCGCGCGCCTCTTCAATCGCCTCGGTGAGGGTGTCGGTGCGGTCCCAGCCCATCAGGGCCGGGACGTGATTGTTCTCCGCGCCCGCGACGATGACCTTGCCCACGTGCTGCCGGCCATTCTCGCCCCAGTACCACATGTAGAAGGGGTGCACGCCGTGGTAGGCGTTGCCCTTGCGGTACAGGTGCACGTAGCTGGGGTTCTCCGCGAACTCCTTCTCGTACTTGTGCTCCAGCTTCATCGAGTCGCGCGTCTCCGGCAGCAGCCGGTTGAAGAACTCGATGTAGCTGGGGTGGTGCTCGGGGTCGAACTCGTCGTAGGCCGGGTGCAGGAGAATCAGCACGCCGCCCTTCTTCACCAGCGGCACGCCGCGGTTCAGGTTGTAGAAGTAGCCCAGCCCCATCACCTGCACGAGCAGCGGGTTGAGGATGGAGTTGACGCTGTACGGAGAGATGAAGGGGATGGGGAAGATGACGATGTCGCTCTGCCCCTCCACCGGCACCACGTACTGCTTCCAGCTCGTCTCCAGCGTCTTCTGGTGCGCCGGCTCGGTGGCTCCGGCGTACACGCCCGTGACGTCATAGGGCGCGGGCACGGCGCTGAGCACCTTGCGCGCCATCGCGCGGGGCATCTTCGACAGCGCGTAGCGCATGGCCTGGAACTTCAGCCGGTCGCCCTCGGTGTAGTCCTCTTCCTTCTTGGCGAGGAAGTCCGTGGGCGCGCCGAACATGCGGTTGTTCAGCGAGGTCTCGATGTGGAAGACCTTCAGGTGCTTGTCGATGTTCTTCCCGATGCGCTCGTTGCTCCTGTAGAGCGCGCTCGCCTTCGGCTCCATGTAGGAGTCCGACTCGCGGATGGTCTTCGGGTTGTGGTGGTGGCGCAGCGAGGCGTAGTTGGACACGCCGGTGCCCATGGACTTGTGCCCGCCATTCATGGGCACGAAGTTCACATTCACGTAGATGATGAGGTCGCTCTCCGCCACGCGGCGGTTCACCGACACCTCCTCACCGTGCGAGGTGCGCTCCAGCGCGACGATGCCGTCCGGGTCCTCGGCGTCGTGGTTGTAGTAACGGTCCGGGTAGAACGCGTCGTAGATCTTCTGCCCCACCATGCGCCGCATCTCCGCTTCCGTCATGCGGCGGTGCAGGGCGTTGGCGATGACGAGGTGGATGTCGTCCACGCCGCTGTCGGCGGCCAGTTCCAGCACCACCTCCAGGATGGACTGGCGCACGTCCGGCGTCACCATGGGCGGCAGCGGCACGCTGATGTCGTCGATGACGCACGTCAGGCGCATGCCGGGCTTGAGCAGGGCGTGCAGCGGCTCCATGCCCTCCGGGTGGTTGATGGCCCAGCGGATGGCGGCCTTGACGTTGGGCACGCCGGCCAGCGGGGGGCGGGGGAAGATGACCCGCGTACCCACGGGCAGGTCTTCCTGCAGGAAGCCCTCACCGTAGAAGAGCGCCCGCGGGGGGCTGCCCTTCTCCGTGATGACCACCTGGCTTTCCTCGTCGTACAGCTTCTGGAGCGTCTTGAACGGGCGCATGGGGAACGGGGCCTACTTGAGGTCGAGGATGGGCCAGTTGTACGCGCGCGCGATGGAGCGCAGGCGCATGTCCGGGTTCACCGCGGTGGGACGGCCCACCACCGCGAGCATCGCGTAGTCGGAGGCACTGTCGGAGTAGCCGTGGCACTGGTCCAGCGCCAGGCCCTCCTTCACGCAGTAGGCGCGGATGGCGTTGGCCTTGTTCGCGCCTTCGATGATGGGCGGAATCACCTTGCCGGTGGCCTTGCCGCCCACGAACTGCATCTTGTTGGCGATCATGTCGTCCACGCCCAGGTGGCGGGCGAGCGGGCGCATGGTGAAGTCCAGCGCCCCGGTGACGAGCACCACCTTGCACCCGCTGCGGCGGGCCTGGTCGATGAGGTCCTGGGACTGCTCGAAGAGCGCCGGCTGCAGCACGTCCTCGAACATGTCCTGGGCGATGGTGACCAGTCGGTCTTCACTCAACCCCGCGTAGTAGCGGTAGAAGAACTCGTTGAACGTCTTGCGGTTGACGACGTCCATGACGCCGAAGAGGGGCACGCTGACGGCGGTGCTCAGCGTCCTTCCGGCGATGCCCAGGACCGAGCCACGGTTCATCGCGTAGTACGCGTAGACGTGGACGACGTTCGTCTTCACGAGCGTCCCGTCGACATCGAAAAAGGCAGCTTTCGCGGGCATGGGGGCAGCGGGCTTCCTGACACTCCTGGGGGGGTGTGGTCAACGACGGGAAATCTCTACAACCAGCCCTGCTGGCGGTACCACTCCGCGCTGCGGCGGATGGAGTCGCCCAGGTCGCGCCGTGGGTGAAAACCCAGCAGGCGCTCGGCCTTGGCTCCGGAGCACGTCCAGGCGGGGGCGAGCAGCTGCCGCGCCAGCTTCCGGTTCAGGGGCAGCTTCCGGCCCGTCACCCGGGATACCCCGTCCGCCGCCGAGGCCAGGGCCTGGAGCACCCCGGGGCTCAGACGCACCGTGCGGGGGTGCAGCCCCAGCGCCTTCGCCCCCAAATCCTGCACCGCTTCCAGGGTGAGGGGCGCGCCGGGGCCCGCGCAGAAGAAGGCCTCGCCCAGGGCCTTGGGGTGCTCGGCCTGGAGGAGCATGAGGTCCACCACGTCCTCCACGTCCACCAGGGTCAGCGGGCGGGGGCCGCCGGTCAGCTCCAGGCGGATGCCCTTCTTCGCCAGCTTGAAGAAGGTGAGGTTCTCCCTGTCCCCCGGGCCGAGGATGCGCGGGGGGCGCGTCACCGTCACCGGCAGCCGGTCTCCATAGGAGAAGGCGATGCGTTCGGCCTCCGCCTTGCTCTCGCCGTACCACTCGTGGGGGTGGAAGGCGTCCTCCTCCACGTGGGGGCGGGTGGGGGAGGAGGGGCCCATGGCGGCCAGCGAGCCGGCCAGCACCAGGCGCGGCCGGTGTCCGGCGGCCACCATCGCGTCGCACAAATGGCGGGTGCCCTCCGCGTTGACGCGCATGAAGTCCTCTCGCGTCGCGCCGCGTCGTGCGCCCGCGAGGTGGAAGACGACGTCCTGGCCCACGACGGCGGGGGCCAGTGAGGCGGGCACCGTCACGTCTCCGTCCACCCGCGTATAGGTGACTCCGGCCAGCGCGGAGGCGTCACCTCCAGGGCGCAGGAGGCACGTCACGGTGTCCCCGCGCGCCGCCAGGGCTTTCGCCAGCCAGGCTCCGAGGAAGCCTCCGGCACCGGTGATGAGGGCTCTCATGGGCGATTCATCCAAAAAAACACACCACGTCCGCAAGGAGAATTCCCGGGGGATGTCCTCTTCTGCGTGAGCTGACGCGGCGGCGGCGGAGCCGGTTTGTCGGCCTCCGGATGCGTTCCGAAGGCTATTCCCCGAGGAGAAACGCGCTCCGGAGCCGATTTTTCGGCCTCGGCCGGCGCTGCGCGAGCCGTGCTCCCGAGCGAAAACCGTGCTGCGGGGCCGGATTCTCGGGCTCCAGAGGCGATCTTCCGAGGGACTTCCGAGGGAAAAACGCATCAGAGGGCTGTTTTTCGGCCTTGGGCGTGCTACTTCTACGCCGCATCGGCTCCAGCTTCACATAAGCAAAGCCGTATAACGTCCCCTTCGGAGGGGAGGAGACTCAAGACGAATGGCCGCCAAGAAAGCTGCTGCGAAGAAGGCTCCCGCCGCCAAGAAGACCGCTGGTGCGAAGCGCAAGCCGAACGCGTCGTTCATGAAGGAGATGACCCCTTCTGCCGCGCTCGCTGAGATCGTTGGCCCCAAGCCGCTGCCTCGGACCGAGGTCGTCAAGAAGCTCTGGGCCTACATCAAGAAGCAGGGCCTCCAGGACGCCAAGAACAAGCGGCAGATCAACGCCGACGACAAGCTGAAGCCCATCTTCGGTGGCAAGAAGAACGTCACCATGTTCGAGATGACCGCGCTGGTGAACAAGCAGCTGAGCTGAGCACCGCCGCCGGAAGTCTCCGGCAGTGAGTCGTACTCGAGGGCTCGTCGCGCTTTGCGCGGCGGGCCCTCTGCTCTTTGACGGGCTCCCAGGTCCCCACGGAGCGTTGGATAGAGGGCGGACGGACGTCTGCGTGCTGGCGGAAGGTCTCCGTAGGACCTACCTCAGGACCGCATGCTGCGCGACGGTTTGGAAGACGAGGGGATTGCCTCCACGGGGGCGGGGGGCGCCACCATGAGCGCGGAGGTCCTGGCCGAGGGCCTCTACACACGTGTGCAGGGGGATTTGGACTCCCGGCCCCACACGCCGCTGTCCACGTATCGGGTCCAGCTCCACCAGGGGTTCACCTTCCAGCAGGCCCGCGAGGTGGTGCCCTACCTCGCCCGGCTGGGGGTCAGCGACTTCTACGCCTCGCCGTACCTCAAGGCGACGCCGGGCAGCACCCACGGCTACGACTGCACGGACCACCAGCAGCTCAACCCGGAGGTGGGCTCGGCGGAGGACCACGCCGCCCTGGGCTCCGCCCTGCGCGAGCACGGCATGGGGCAGCTCCTGGACGTGGTGCCCAACCACATGGGCATCGAGCGGGACAACCGGCTCTGGTTCGACGTGCTGGAGAACGGCCCCTCGTCCGTCTACGCGAAGTACTTCGACATCGACTGGGCGCCGGTGAAGGAGGAGCTGCGCGACAAGGTGCTGCTGCCGATTCTGGGCGACCAGTACGGCATCGTCCTGGAGCGCGGCGAGCTGAAGCTGTCCTTCCGGGAGGGCGCCTTCTTCATCAACTACTACGACCACCTGCTGCCGGTGGCGCCCCGCCAGTACGCGCGCATCCTCCGGCATGGGCTGGAGCGGCTGGAGGCGAAGCTCGGCGCCGAGCACGCGTGCATGGTGGAGCTGCTCTCCGTCCTCACCGCGATTGAGCACCTGCCGGCGCGCACCGAGGTGGAGCGGGCGAAGGTGGTGGAGCGCCACCGGGAGAAGGAGGTCATCAAGCGCCGGCTCGCGGCGGTGGCGGCCGCCAGCCCCGAGGTGACGGCCTACATCGAGGACAACGTCCGCGTCTTCAACGGCGAGCCCGGCAACGCGCGCTCCTTTGATTTGCTCGACTCGGTGCTGGCCTCCAGCAGCTACCGGCTGGCGCACTGGCGCGTGGCGGGGGAGGAAATCAACTACCGCCGCTTCTTCGACATCAACGGCCTGGCCGCCCTCCGCGAGGAGGACCCGGACGTCTTCCAGGAGGCGCACGCGCTCATCTTCCGCTGGCTGCGCGAGGGCAGCGTCACCGGCCTGCGCATCGACCATCCGGACGGCCTGTTCGACCCCACCGCCTACTTCCTCGACTTGCAGGAGCGCTTCTTCCTGGAGCGCGCCCGGGCCCTGTTCCTGAAGGAGTACGGCGAGGCGGACACACGCTGGTCCGCGGTGGAGACGGCGCTGCGCGAGCGCTGGCGCGCGGAGGTGACGGCGCACCCGGACAGCCCGCTGCGCAAGGCGCTGTACGTGGTGGTGGAGAAGATTCAGGGCGGGCGCGAGCGCATGCCCGAGTCCTGGGCCGTGCACGGAACCACCGGGTACCGCTTCGCCAACGCGGTGAGCGGCATCTTCGTCCAGCCGGAGGCGGAGGCTGCCCTCACGGACATCTACGAGCGCTTCGTCGGCGAGAGGACCGACTTCGCGGAGCTCGTCTACCAGAAGAAGCTGCTCATCATGCGCGTGTCCATGGCCAGCGAAATCAACGTGCTGGCCCACGAGCTCAACCGCATCTCCGAGATGAACCGCCGCACGCGCGACTTCACGCTCAACTCGCTGCGGCGCGCGCTGGTGGAGTTCATCGCCCTGTTCCCCGTCTACCGCACCTACGTGGACGGCTGGCGCCCGGAGCTGGACGCGCGCGACGTGCAGTACGTCGAGTGGACGATTCAGCGCGCCAAGGAGAAGAACGCCACCACCAACGCCTCCATCTTCGACTTCCTCCGCGACATCCTCCTGCGCCGCTACCCGGAGCACACCCAGGAGCAGGAGCGCGCCGTCATGCTGCGCTTCGCGATGAAGCTGCAGCAGGTGACGGGGCCCGTCATGGCCAAGGGGCTGGAGGACACCGTCTTCTACATCTACAACCGGCTGGTGAGCCTCAACGAGGTGGGCGGCGAGCCGGAGCGCTTCGGCGTGCGCGCCACCACCTTCCACCTGCGCAACCAGGAGCGCGCGGAGCGCTGGCCGGCGAGCCAGCTCACCTCCAGCACCCACGACACCAAGCGCAGCGAGGACGTGCGCGCCCGCATCAACGTGCTGTCCGAGGTGCCCGAGGAGTGGCGCAAGCGGGTGAAGAAGTGGTCGCGCCTCGTGGAGAAGTTCGTCACCGCGCTGCCCTCCGGCCCCGCGCCCTCGCCCAATGACGCGTACCTCTTCTTCCAGACGGTGGTGGGCGCCTGGCCCATGGGCGAGGGCCACTCGAAGGAGGAGCTGCGGGACTTCCAGCGCCGGGTGCGCGAGTACATGGCCAAGGCCATGAAGGAGGCCAAGGTCCGCACCTCGTGGACCAACCCGGACGGCGCCTACGACGACGCGGTGGCGCGCTTCGTGGACCGCTGCTTCGACGAGAAGGAGGGCGGCGCCTTCCTGGAGGACGTGCGCGAATTCAAGCGGCACCTCGAGCGCGCGGGGCAGCACAACGCCCTGGGCCAGCTCCTCTTGAAGCTGGCCTCGCCCGGCGTGGTGGACACGTACCAGGGCTGCGAGCTGTGGGATTTGTCCCTCGTCGACCCGGACAACCGGCGGCCGGTGGACTTCTCGCGGCGCGCGCGGTTCCTGGATGCGTTGGACGCGGAGGCCGCCAGCGACAGGGCCGGGCTGTGCACGCGGCTGACGGCGGACATGGCTGACGGCCGCGTGAAGCTCTTCGTCCTCGCCGAGTCGCTGCGGCTGCGCCAGCGCCAGCCGGTGCTGTTCCGCTCCGGCGGCTACCGTGCGCTGGACCTGACGGGCCCCCGCGCGAAGGCGGCCGTCGCCTTCTCCCGCGAGCACGGGGACGCGGTGGTGCTGGCCTGTGCACCGCGTTACACCTTGTCTGCTCTGGATTCCCCGGAAGGACTGTCTGGCGCGTACGGGAGCACGTTCCTCGACCTTCCCGAGGCATATGCGGGCATGATGTTCCGCAGTGTGTTCACCGGGCGTCAGGTGCGGCCGGAGCGTGGGCCGGGCGGCGTGGTGCTGCCCCTCGGACCGCTCCTGGCGGAGTTCCCGGTGGTGTTGTTGGAGAGGAGCACGGGATGAGGCGGGCCGAGGTGCTTCCAGGGAAGCCGTTCCCCCTGGGCGCCACGTTTGACGGGCAGGGCGTCAACTTCGCGGTCTTCAGCGAGCATGCGAAGAAGGTGGAGGTCTGCCTCTTCGACCCGAATGAGCCCTCGAAGGAGACCCGCCGCTTCCCCCTGCTGGAGACGAACCACCACGTCTGGCATGGCTACGCGCCGGGGCTGCAGCCCGGGACGCTCTACGGCCTGCGCGTGCACGGCCCGCACGAGCCGAAGAAGGGCCTGCGCTTCAACCCCGCCAAGCTGCTGGTGGACCCGTACGCCCGGGCCATCCACGGCAAGGTGGACTACAAGGCCCCCATCTACGGCTACCCGGCCCCCGCGACGGGCAAGGACGAGGACCTCGTCCTGGATGCGCGGGACGACGCCGCGGGCGTGCCCAAGGCGGTGGTGCTGACGGACGCGTTCGACTGGGAAGGCGACACGCTGCCCCGCATCCCCTGGCACGACACCGTCGTCTACGAATTGCACGTCAAGGGCTTCACGAAGCTGCACCCGCGCGTGCCCGAGCAACTGCGCGGCACCTACGCGGGGCTGGCCCACCCGGCCAGCATCGAGCACCTCAAGAAGGTGGGCGTCACCGCGGTGGAGCTGCTGCCCATCCACCACATCGTGGACGAGCCCTTCCTCATCCAGCGCGGGAAGGTGAACTACTGGGGCTACAACACCCTGGGCTACTTCGCGCCGGACTCGCGCTACAGCGCGTCGGGCTCTCGCGGCGAGCAGGTGGACGAGTTCAAGGGCATGGTGAAGGCGCTCCACCGTGCCGGCATCGAGGTCATCCTCGACGTCGTCTACAACCACACCTGCGAGGGCAACCACCACGGCCCCACGCTGTCCTTCAAGGGCCTGGACAACGGCGCGTACTACCGGCTGACGGACAAGGACCCGCGCTACTACATGGACGTCACCGGGTGCGGCAACTCGTGGAATGCCACGCACCCGTACGCGCTGAAGCTCATCACCGACTCCCTGCGCTACTGGGTGGAGGAGATGCACGTGGACGGGTTCCGCTTCGACCTGGCCACCACGCTGGGCCGCGACAGGCACGGCTACGACACGCGCGCGGCCTTCTTTCAAATCATCCACCAGGACCCGGTGCTCAGCCGGGTGAAGCTCATCTCCGAGCCCTGGGACGTGGGCGACTTCGGCTACCAGGTGGGCAACTTCCCGGTGCTGTGGAGCGAGTGGAACGGGAAGTACCGCGACACGATTCGCCGCTACTGGAAGGGTGATGACCGGCAGGCGGCGGAGATTGGCTACCGGCTCACCGGCAGCTCGGACCTGTACTCGCTGTCGGGGCGCAAGCCGACGGCGAGCGTGAACTTCGTCACCGCGCATGACGGCTTCACGCTGCACGACCTCGTCACCTACAACGAGAAGCACAACGAGGCGAACGGCGAGGAGAACCGCGACGGCGCCAACGACAACCACTCCTGGAACTGCGGGGTGGAGGGCGAGACGAACGACGCGAAAATCAACGCCCTGCGCGAGCAGCAGAAGCGCAACTTCCTCGCCACGCTCTTCCTGTCCCAGGGCGTGCCCATGCTGGTGGGCGGCGACGAGATGGGCCGCACCCAGCGCGGCAACAACAACGCCTACTGCCAGGACAACGAGCTGTCCTGGGTGAACTGGGAATTGAACGAGACGCAGCGGGCGCTGCTGGAGTTCACCAGCAGCATGGCCAAGCTGCGGCGCGAGCAGCCGGTGCTGCACAAGCGGCGCTTCTTCCGTGGCGCCCACATGTGGGACAGCGAGCTGAAGGACCTCGCGTGGTTCCGGCCGGACGGCAAGGAGATGAAGAAGGACGACTGGGAGAAGCCCTACGTGCGCTCCCTGGCCTTCCTCCTGGGCGGAGACGCCATCGCCACGCCGGACGACGAGGGCAACCGGATTGTGGGGGACACGCTCCTGGTGCTGATGAATGCGCACCACGAGCCCATCAGCTTCCTGCTGCCGGCGCTCGAGTGGGGCGCCGACTGGGAACTGGTGGTGGACACGGCGGCGGCGGGGGAGTCCCAGCGCACGCACACGCCCGCGGGCGGCAAGGTGCAGGCGGCCGGACGCTCCGTGGTGGTGCTGCGGCGGCCGGCGACGGAGTAGCTCACTTGCGGGACGGGTGGGGCGGGTCGGTTCGACGAGGGCCCTTTCTCAAGGGAAGGGTCGACGCCCGGACGTGCCGCCGATAGGGTGCGCCCCGGCTGGATACTGCACCAGGACTCTCACGTGAACACGCAAGTCGCGCTCTGGGTGGGTTTCAACGTCTTCGTCCTCGCGATGCTCGCGATGGACCTCGGCTTGTTCCACCGCAAGGAACATGTGGTGACGCCCAAGGAGGCGGGCATCTGGACGATGGTGTGGATCACCATCAGCCTCGCCTTCTGCGCCTTCATCTGGCGCTGGTTCGGCCCCACGGAAGGGCTCCAGTGGCTGACGGCGTACGTGGTGGAGTACGCGCTCTCCGTCGACAACCTCTTCGTCTTCCTGCTGGTGTTCAGCTACTTCCGGGTGGCGCCGGAGCACCAGCACCGGGTGCTCTTCTGGGGCATCATCGGCGCGTTCATCATGCGCGCGGTGCTCATCATCGCCGGCGCGGCGCTGGTGCTGCGCTTCCACTGGCTCATCTACGTCTTCGGCGCGTTCCTCGTCTACACCGCGGTGAAGATGCTCTTCTCCGGGGACGAGGAGATGGACCCGGAGCAGAAGGGCATCGTCAAGTTCGCCCGCCGCGTGCTGCCGGTGTCGCGCCAGGGTGAGGGCAGCCGCTTCTTCCTCACCGAGGACGGGCGGCGCAAGGTGACGCCGCTGTTCATCGTCCTGCTGGTGGTGGAGGCCACGGACCTGCTCTTCGCCCTGGACTCCATCCCCGCGGTGCTGGGCATCAGCCAGAACGCCTTCATCATCTACACGTCCAACGTGTGCGCGATTCTGGGCCTGCGCTCGCTGTTCTTCGTGGTGGCCAGCCTGATGGACAAGTTCCACCTGCTGAAGCTGGGCCTGAGCGCGATTCTCGCCTTCGTCGGCGTGAAGATGCTGATTACGTACTTCGACATCCACATCCCCATCGGCCTGTCGCTGGGCGTGATTGGCGGCATCCTGCTGGCGGCGATTGTCGCCTCGCTCATCTGGCCCAAGGCAGCCGAGGAAGAGCCTGGGAAGCCCTGAGCGGACGCTCACCCAACCCCGCGTTTTGCTTGCAACCGGAGGGGGTTGGCGCCAAATGTGGGGCATGTCTTCCAGCGCCACCACCGACGGTATCCGCGTCACCGTGAAGCCCGCTTTCTGGCCGGAGCGCAGCGCTCCGGAGTCCGGGCAGTTCGCCTTCATGTACACGGTGGAGATCGCCAACGAGGGCAGCGCGCCCGCGCAGCTCAAGTCACGCCACTGGTTCATCACCGATGCCACCGGGAAGGTGGAGGAGGTGAAGGGCGAGGGCGTGGTGGGCCGCCAGCCCAGCCTGGAGCCCGGCGAGCGCTTCGAGTATACGAGCTGGGCGATGCTGCGCACGCCCTTCGGCACCATGCGCGGCACCTACGACATGGTGCGGCCGGACGGCTCCCGCTTCGAGGCCCGCATCGCCGAGTTCGCCCTCACGCTGCCCAACTCCCTGCACTGATGGCCACGCCGGGCGCGAAGCGGGGACTGCTGCTCGTCAACCTGGGCACGCCGGACGCGCCGGAGACGGGGCCGGTGCGCCGCTACCTGCGCGAGTTCCTCAGCGACCCGCGCGTGGTGGACATACACCCGGTGGGCCGCTGGCTGTTGCTCAACCTCATCATCCTCCCGGTGCGCCCGGCGAAGAGCGCGGAGGCGTACCGGAAGGTGTGGACGGAGCAGGGCTCGCCGCTGCTGGTGTTCAGCCGGGATTTGACGACCGCGGTGTCCGAGCGGCTGAAGGACGAGTACGAGGTGGCGCTTGCCATGCGCTACGGCAATCCGTCCATTCCGGACGCGGTGGCGGCGCTGCGCGCGCGCGGCGTGTCGGACTTCACCGTGCTGCCGCTGTACCCGCATGAGGCCGCGTCCTCCTCGGCGTCCTCGCTGGCGCGCATCTACGAGGTCATGGCGCAGTCCTGGGACGTGCCCAACGTCCGCGCCGTGCCGGCCTTCTACGAGCACCCGGGCTTCCTGGACGCCTTCACCGCCGTCGCGCGGCCCGTCATCTCAGACATGCGCGCGGACCACGTCCTCTTCAGCTTCCACGGCGTGCCGGAGCGGCACGTGAAGAAGACCGATGCGACGGGGAAGCACTGCCTGACGTCCGAGGGGTGCTGTGATGCGCTGACGGACGCCAACCGCCACTGCTACCGCGCGCAGTGCTTCGCGACGGCGCGCGGGCTGGCGGAGCGGCTGGGGCTGGGCCCGCGGGGGCAGGGCTGGAGCGTGTCCTTCCAGTCTCGGCTGGGGCGCACGCCCTGGGTGAAGCCCTACACGGACCTGGTGCTGCCGGAGCTCGCGCAGCGGGGCGTGAAGCGGCTGGCGGTGATGTGCCCGGCCTTCGTCGCGGACTGCCTGGAGACGCTGGAGGAGATTGGCATCCGCGCCCGCGAGCAGTTCGTGGAAGCGGGGGGCGAGGCCTTGCGGCTCGTCCCCTCGCTCAACGCCCACCCGACGTGGGTGGACGCGGTGGTGCGGATGGTGCGCGAGTCGGACGGGGCGCCTACTGCTGCGGCTGCGCCGTGGGCTGCGGAGCCGACTCGAGCGCGGTGAGGCGCAGCGTGAAGTTGCCCGGTGGCACCTGGAGGGCCGCGGACGGGAAGGGGCCCTTGGTGACGGCGGAGAGGCTGCCCTCCCACGAGCGCCAGCGGCCGGCCTTCACGAGGAACTCGCCGCGGCCGGTAATCTTCACCTCGGCGCTGACGTCGGACTCGGACGCGCCTTCGGCCTGCAGCTTCTCGGTGCCTTCGCGCGCGGGCACGACGGCCGCCTTGCGCAGCGTGCGGACCTTGCCGGTGCGCGACTCGTAGAGGTCGTACTCCACCGTGGCCACCTGCTCGCCGCCGTCGGCGGGGGCCAGCCCGGTGAGCTTCACGCGGTTGCGCCGCTCGGGGATGGGCCCCTGGAAATACGCGCCGAGCGCGTCCGGGGACACCAACTCGGTGGCCAGCGACCAGGTGTCGTTGGGGGCGACAGGGTCCCTGGGCAGCTCCAGCACCAGCGTGGCCGTGTTGCGCGTCACGCCCTGCAGGCCGTCCAGCACGAAGCCGCGCTCGCTGAGGGTGCCCTCATCCGGAGTGACGCCCTTTCCGTCGGGGATGACGCGCAGGCGGGCGTCCCCCGAGTCGGTGTGCTCGAGGACGAAGGTGAGCGCGCTGGGGAAGGCGGCGGGCGCCGGAGCGGAGGCGGCGGCCGGGGCCTCCTCCTTCTCCTTGCCACGGCCCTTGCGGCCCTTCGTGGGCTTCTCGTCCGCCTCGGGTTCGGCGGCCTCTGGGGCGCGGCCGGTGCGCTCCAGCGTGAGGCGGTAGGCGACGGGGGCGCCCGCGGCGAGCTTCCAACGCAGCGTCGCCTTGGTGGGGTCCACGGCGGGGCGCGCGGGCGCGGCCGGGGCCTTCGCCTCGGCCGGCGGGGGCGTGTCCTTCATCCCCGGCGGGCGGGGAATGGGCTCCAATGCTCCTCGGGGTTCTTCCTTGCAGGCGAACAGGGACAGGGCGACGACCAGGCCAGACAGGCTTCGCTTCACGCGGGGACGCTCCTCGGGAGTACCTCTCGGGATATCGGAGCCGGTGAGGACATTTCAAGTACGTCACCCGGACGCGTCACCGTCTGTCCTGCCGCGTCACCGTGTGCTGGGGGTGTTCTGGGCGAGGTAATAGTCGACCTGCTCCTTGACGCGCCCGGCGAACTCAGGGTTGAGGCGCTCCATGATGGCCCATTCGAAGGCCAGGTCCCTGCGGATGACGGGCCGCGCGGAGCGGCCCATGACGGGGTCGGTGGCGAGGAGGACGGTGGGCGTGGTGTTGGGCTGCTCTTCGGGTGCCACGTGGACCGTGGCGGAGAAGCCTGGGAGCAGCTGCGTGCGCGCGGGCGTGTTGGCGGCCATCTCGTAGGCGCGCACGACGAAGCGGCCGTCGGGGAGCTTGTGGCCCTCGACGTAGCGGCGGGACCAGGCGGACCAGACGTCGAAGTTGCCGGAGATCTTCCACGGCGTCTGGAGGAACAGCGGGTCCGTGCTGGGCAGCAGGGCGTAGCCGCGCGCGCCCAGCTCCGCCTCCGCGGCGGCCATCACCTGCTGCGCGGGCAGGTCGTAGACCACCAGGCTGCCGGTGCGCTCCAGCAGCGTCTTGCGCGGGCTGCCAGCGCAACCGGTGATGAGCAGCGCGCCGACCAGCGCCACGAGCCCGTGCTTCGTCGTCATATGCGCTCCGTCCGCGCCACGGGTGGGGGAACCTTCGTACGCGGCGCATCCCAGAGAACGTGGCTGGCGCGGGTGCATATCGCGCGGGGCACGGAGGGGCTTGTTCAAGTACCGTCCGAAGGGTTTGCACACCGGGAGGATGAACCGTGGAGCGTGTCTACTCGGCGGCCGAAAGCGCGGAGTTCCAGCGGCGGCATGACCGGCTCGTCGCCGAGCTGGAGACGCGGAGTCTCGAGCAGCTGGTGCTCACCTCGACCGAGAGCATCTTCTATCTCACCGGCGCGACGGCCGAGCCGCTGGAGCGGCCATTCTTCCTCGTCGTCGACGTGGCCCGGGCGAGGCGTTTCCTGGTGGTGCCACGGCTGGAGCAGGAGCACCTGCGCAAGGGCTGGGGGCCGGGCTCTCAGCAGGAGGTCCTCGCGTACGCGGAGTTCCCCGCGCCGGCGGGGCAGGGGTGGAAGGACGCGCTCCTGGCGCTGCTCCGGCCCGGCTTCGCCTTCGAGCCGAGCACTCCGCACGAGCGGGCGGCGGTGCTGGTGGCCTCGGGCGGGCACTCGCTGGAGCTGCTCGAGCCCCTGCGAATGGTGAAGTCCGACTTCGAGGTGGCCCGGATTGAGCGCGCCGCGTACTACGCGATGTGGGGCGTGGAGCAGATTCTCCGCTCGGCGTACCAGGGGGCGACCGTCATCGAGGGCTACATGACGACGACCTCGCTGCGGCGGAAGATCATCCAGGAGGAGGCGCACTTCGACGCGCTCGCCACCGACGTGCTCGCGGCGCCGTGGCCCGCGCCGCTGAGCAGCGAGCCGCACTCCGTGCCCGGCGCGACGATGAAGCTCGAGGGTGGGCCGCACGTCGCGCTGGTACTCACACGCGTCAACGGCTACGCGGCCGAGTGCGAGCGGACCTTCTTCACCACGCGGCCCACGGCGGAGCAGGGACGTCTCTTCGCGCTGATGCTGGAGGCGCGGCGGATTGCGTTCGAGAAGGTGCGTCCAGGCGTGCTCGCGGCGGACGTCGACGCGGCGGTGAATGACTTCCTCACGCGCGAGGGCTTCGGCGACCCGGCGCGGCGGCTGCACCGTACGGGGCATGGCTTCGGCCTGGGCAACCATGAGCCGCCGTGGGTGGCCGTGGGCAGTGAGCACCGGCTGGAGCGGAACATGCTCATCTCCATCGAGCCCGGCCTCTACGTGCCGGGCGTCGGTGGGTATCGGCACTCGGACACCGTGCTCGTCACCGATGGCGGGTACCGCGTGCTGACGGGCCGCGTGCCGACGGACATCCGCAGCCTCACCTTCGGCAGGCCGAGCCTCCAGCAGCGCGTGCGGGCCTCGGTCATTCGCAGGCTGGCTGGCGTCTGATTCCCCCTCGGAGCAGGCCGACCGCTTCGGCCGCTCCGAGGAGGAATCTCGAATGAAGGGATGTCCAGGCGCTCCTACAGCGCGCCCCGGCTCACTTCAGGGGCAGCGTCAGATAGGACGGGCTGCTCGACGAAGAGGAGAACTTCACCGTGGAGAACAGCGGCGCCTTGTCCGCGTAGAGCGGATCGACGGTGTCGATGACGAGCGAGAGGCGATGGCCGCTCGGGACGTCATAGGCCGTCGCCGGGAAGTCCACGTCCACGACACGGGCCTGGCCGGCCACGGCGTCCCGGAGCGTCAGCGCGATGTGCGTGACGAGGCTCCCCGTCCCCGCCCAGTCCGTGTCGTAGAGGTACGCGATGATGGTCGTCTGCCCGGAGCTGCCCGGAGTGACGGTCATTCGCAGGTGCGCGGCCCCGCGCACGCGCTGCGGGCTCGACAGCGAGGCCGACTGCCAGACGCCCGCGTTGTCCCGGTCCACCGCGGGAATCCACGCCGTGGGCGGCTCACCGGTGATGGCCTCCGCGCCGTTCGTCAGCAGCACCACGCCGCCGTTGGCGACGGTGTCATCGCCCGCGAGAACCGTCGCGCTCCAGCCCGACTGCGCGCCCGTCGTGAGGTCGCCCTCCCGGTTCCACCAGTGCACCTCGCTCAGGTTGTAGCGCGCGGTGCCCGTCGAGACGGCGCTCCACGACGGGTAAGACTCATAGGTGCTCTGGCCTCGGAGCTGGAGCTGAACCGGGTTCTCCGAGGCGATGCCGGTGTCCACGCCGCGCAGGTACTGGTCGAACCAGCGGTGCATGCTCGTCCAGGCGTCATTGGGCAGGCCGAGGATGCCGGTCAGCTCGGGGATGGCGTGGTCACCCGGGCGGAGCTCGAGCCGCTTCGGGCCCGACAGGCGGGTGTAGAAGTCCGTCAACTGGTTCGGCCCGAAGAAGCTGTCGCCATAGGCGTTCGCCATGAGAATCGCCGGGCGGTTCGCGTTGATGCTCGTCAGGTACGTCGCGGCGCTGCGCACCTGGGAATAGGCGATGACGCCGGGCAGGTTCCGGTTGGCGAAGAAGTCCGAAAGCGTCTGCTGCAGCTCCGGCGACGGCTTCCCCGTCAGCTCCGCGGCGAGTCCCAGCAGCGCGGCGCTCTGCAGATGGCGCGTCTGGTTCGCGAACAACGAATACGTCAGGTCCGTCCAGCAGCTCAGCGCGGCCACGGCGCGGATGCGCGAATCGAAGGCCGCGCCAATCAACGCCATCCCCGCGCCATAGGAGACGCCCGCCGCGCCGATGCGGGTCGGCTCCGTGGGCGTATTGGCGAGCGTCCAGTTGATGACCTCGGTCAGGTCGCCGATGTCCTTGGGGCCCGCCGTGTCGATGGTGCCCCCCGAAGCGTAGAAACCTCGCGGGGTGTACGAGACCACCACGTACCCGGCATTGGCGAACTGCTGCGCCTGCACGAGGTACTCCAGGTTGGGCAGTGCCCAGCTGGTGATGAAGACGATGGCCGGATACCGCCCCGGCGCATCCGGCGTGTAGACGAAGCTCTTGAGCGCCACTCCATCACGCGTGGGGATGTCGACGATTCGCTGCGACGCCGCCGACGCGGGAGTGGTGACAACGCACACCGATAGAACCACGGACACGGCGATTGCACGTAACCAGGACAAGGTGCTCCTCCTTCAGTGGGGGTGACCAGGCACTGCATTGACAGACGGATTCAAGGCTGCCGGGCCAGGAGCTCGACGGCCTGCGCCGAGGGAGCTCGACGCTGCATCGCAAATGGCTGACGCCTTCCAGCAACGGAGCCTCGGCTGGTTGCGTCCCCGTCCCTCATCCCCACGTTGCGTCGGTCACGATGGCTGCTCCCCGCTATCGAGAGCCGCCAGCTCGCCTGCAACCTACGGTACCGAAACTTACGAATCCGTAGATTGATTGTCAAATCGGGATTCCGTGACAAGCCGCGTTAGGCTCCGTGGTTCACCCGGGGAAGGTGGGACGCGAAGGCAATCTGGCGGCACGAATGGGGGATGGACCTACGTCGCCGTAGGTAGAGGAGAGGACCCTCGGATTGTTCATCAGGGCCGCCACGAGAGACGCACGGGTGAAAGGCGGCGCGGGGTCGAACGGGTGTACTAGGGTGTTCGTCGATGGCCAGCCGCGCTCAACGCCTCCCTGCCTCTGCCCGCCGAGCCCAGCTCATCGATGTCGGGCGCTCCGTCTTTGCTCGACGTGGCTACGAGGGAACCTCGGTCGAGGAGATCGCCGAGGTTGCGAAGGTCTCCAAGCCCGTCATCTACGAGCATTTCGGCGGCAAGGAGGGCCTCTATGCCGTCATCGTGGACCGCGAGATGGAGTACGTGGTCAGGCGCATCGCCGAGGCCATCGCGGTGGGCAGCCCCCGCGAGCGCGTCGAGCAGGGAGCCACCGCATTCCTGATGTACGTGAAGGAGCATCCGGATGGCTTCGCCGTCCTCGCTCACGACACACCCGTGACTTCTGCTCGCGGTGGGATGTCGTCGCTACTCAACGATGTGGCCGAGCGTGTCAGTCATGTCTTCCTCACCTCGTTCAAGGGGGCGGGCTATGACTCCAAGGTGGCGCCCATCTATGCGCACGCCCTGGTTGGCATGGTCACCTTCGTCGGCCAGTGGTGGACGGGCGTACGCAAGCCGCCCGTCGAGGAGGTTGCCGCGCACATCTCGTCCCTCGTCTGGATGGGGCTGCGCCACCTTCCCAGACGTCCGGTGCTCGGCTCGAAGCGGCAGAAATGATGCCCGCGTGACCCTGGAACTTCCTCAACCAGGGGGTGTGAGTGGTGCGTTGACTCGGGCGGGCTTCAATCCCTGGCGGAGTTTGCGAGCTCGAAAATAATTCCAATGGCAGTGATAAATGTCGACTGCGACTGCGTTGATATCAGCCGTTGACGGGTGTGTTTGAAGGTGTCAGTTATGCGAGAATGGCAATTTCATACGCAGAGAGCTTCCTGATACGCGCGCTCCTTGTGGCCGGCCTGGCATTTCCAATGCAGGGACTCGGGAATGGGCTGTCGGAGACGCCGCCCTGGCCAATGACACCGCCAGCTCAAATCTGTGGAAATACCGCAATCTTGAGCGGCCCGAGTAGCGCGCCAGGGGGTGCGATTGCAGTTCCCGCCGGTGATAACAGCGGCTTCGACTTCAACCAGCCGGGCGCGACGTTCTGGTTCGCGTCGGGTGTGCACACCCTGGCCAACGACGTCTTTGGTCAGATTGTCGCCCGTGCCAATACGACCTATATCGGCGCACCGGGCGCCATCATCGACGGACGGAACCTCAACCTGTACGCGTTTACGGGTGACGTCCAGAACGTCACCATCAGGTATCTGACCATCAGGAACTTCGGCCGCGGTCTTGATAACAACAACGAAGGCGTGGTCAACCACGACTCCGGAGCGGGCTGGACCATCGAGTACAACACCATCTCCGGAAATGATGGCGCGGGTGTCTTCCTGGGCACCGGCAACGTCGTCCGCTACAACTGCTTGAAGGACAATGGGCAGTACGGCTTCAGCATGTTCAAGATGCCGGTGGAAGGCGACTCCGCCATCAAGAACGTCGTCCTGGACCACAACGAAATCACTGGCAACAACACCGACGACTGGGAGAGCCGCATCGAGGGCTGTGGCTGTACCGGCGGCGGCAAGTTCTGGGACGTCCGTGGCGCGCAGGTGACCAACAACTGGGTCCACGGCAACAAGGGCACCGGCCTGTGGGCGGACACCAACAACATCGACTTCCTCTTCGAGGGTAACTACATCGAGGAGAACGATGGCGAAGGCATCTGGTACGAGATCAGCTACAACGCCACCATCCGCAACAACACCTTTCGCCGCAATGCCTGGGTGAGCGGCAACAGGAACCTGGGTTCACCCGGTCCGGCCATCTACCTGTCAGAGTCGGGGGGTGACGCGCGGCTGGCCTCTGCTGTCAGTGGAGCCCCGAAGATTCGGGTGTACGCCAACTCCTTCGAAGACAACTTCTCGGGTGTTTCAATCTACGAGAACGCCAACCGCTTCTGTAACTCCAACGGCAACACCAGCAAGGGGTATTGCACGCCCTTCATCACCCCGACCCTGATTCCGCAAGAGCCGCGCAACTACGAGTACCCCAATCCCATCAGCGACACGCACACCTGCTACACCCAGGTGGCTGGCGAGCCATACAAGACGGACTGCCGCTGGCACTCCAAGAACATCGAGGTGAACAACAACGAGTTCCACTTCGACCGCACCGTCGTTCCGTGTGCCGGAACCTACTGTGGCGTGCAGGCCCTCTATGCCACCGGCGCTGACAACATGCCCTGGTCGCCGTATACGGTTTCGGGCGTGCAGAACGATGTCATGTTCAACAACGGCAATGTTTTTCATGACAACAAGTACTTCGGGGCCTGGCGTTTCGCCAAGGGGTTCGGCGAGACGGTCAACTTCGGGGTCTGGCGGTCCGCGCCATACACCCAGGAAGTCGGAAGCACCATTGAAGGCGACACTGGCGAGCCGCCGCCCGATCCGGTTCTTGTCACCAATGACCTGGATGCCGACACGTCCACCCTCGAGGGCTCGGTCGGCCAATGGCAGGACTGGTACTCCGAAGCGCTGGCCAGGACCTCGGAGGAGGCGCACTCCGGTACGCACAGCCTCCGCGTCGCCGTGACTGCTTCCTGGGGGTGGGGCGTACAGCTCGCGAACTGGCCCGGCTTCGCGACAACTCCTGGCGTGAAGACCCTTGCACTCTGGGGCAAGCTGGGAGCCGGGATGGGCCTGACACCCAAGATGACCGTGAAGTGGGTGGATGCCAACCAGGCGGTCCTTCAGACGCACGAGGTGACGCTGCCCGCGTTGACGACGACCTGGCAGAAGGTGTCCGCGGTGGTCGACGCACCAGCGGGTGCAAGCACGGTCCTGGTCTACCTGACGGGCTCTGGCAATCCCGGGGAGTACTTCTATCTCGACGATATCGTCGTGGGTGATGCGCCCAACGCCCTCGACGCCGCCAGTGCCGGCGGTGAAGGCTCCGCCGGCCAATGGCAGGCCTGGTATGCCGCCAGCGTCTCAGCCACTCCCCAGGACGCCTATCGCGGCACGGGCAGCCTGCTCGTGAGCGTTACCGACCCCTGGGGCTGGGGCGTGCAGTTGGCGAACTGGCCCGGCTTCGCCACGACCGCGGGCAACAAGCGCATCAGCTACATGGCGAAGCAGGGCTCCGGTGCCATCTCGAATGTCACGCTGCGTGTGAAGTGGTTCGGCGGAGGACAGGAACTCCTCCAGACGGACCTGGTGCCGCTCAGTGGCCTGAGCACCAGTTGGCAGCGGGCCGCGGCAAACGTGACGGCACCCGCGGGTGCGGCCAACGTCTATCTGGACATCTACAGCAATTCAGGTGGCGCGGGCGACAGCCTGTATCTGGACGACCTCGTCGTCACCGACCTCGCGAATTGACCTCGTCCAGTCAGCGCCGGGGCCCCGCCGGGCCCTGGTCAGGACAGCAGGCCGAGCCTCCCGCAGCCAGTGGGGACGGGGGGCACGGGTCCTGGGCGTGAAATAGCGCTTCATGGCCGCACTCCCTGGAGTGGTGGCTCAGGTACGAGGCGCGGCAGCCCGGGCCAGCCTGTCGCGCACCGCGATGCCCAGGCCGCTCGCCTCGGGCAGGCAGGCCACGAGCACGTCGTGGCCCTGCTCATCCGCCTCGCGCAGCCGCGCGTACAGCACGCGCGCCGCGCCGGCCGGGTCTTCCGGCACGTCGAAGCGGGGCACGTCCGACGGCAGGTTGAGGCTCGCGGGCCCCAGCACGCCCACGCGTTGGCCCTGGCTCCGCAGGGCCTGCACGCGTGAGAGCGCCTCGCGAGGCTCCACCAGCACCACCCCCGCGCGCGGCGCGTAGTGCGACGCCAGCGAGCCCGACACGCGCACCTTGGACTCCGTGCGCACCGGCACCGACTGCCCCAGCACGCGCTCCACTTCCTCGGTCGCCAGTCCACCGGGGCGCAGAATCGCGGGCGCGTCCGAGCTCAGGTCCACGATGGTCGACTCCACGCCCACCGTGCACGGACCTCCATCCAGCACGAGGTCCACGTCGCCGCCCAAGTCCCGTGACACGTGCTCCGCCGTGGTGGGGCTCACCCGGCCGAAGCGGTTGGCGCTCGGCGCGGCCAGCCCGCCTCCGAGCTTCTGGAGTACCGCGAGCGCCATCGGGTGGTTCGGCACGCGCAGCGCCACCGTGTCCTGCCCACCGGTGACGGCATCCGTCGCACGCGACGTGCGCGGCAGCACCAGCGTCAGCGGGCCGGGCCAGAACGCGCTGGCGAGCCGGAGCGCCGCTTCCGGTACCTCGCGCGCCCACGACGACAGGTGCTCCACGCCCGGGATGTGGACGATGAGCGGGTGTGTCGCGGGGCGGCCCTTGATGGCGAAGACGCGGCGCACGGCCAGTTCGTCCTCGGCGTTGGCCGCGAGGCCATACACCGTCTCCGTGGGCAGGGCGACGACACCGCCGCGGCGCAGCAAATCCACTGCGCGCTCGATTGAGTCCGGATTAAGCATGCGCGGCCGCACTGTCGCCCCGGGAGGGAACATGGGCAAGTCGCACGTCTTCGATGCGCGCAGCCAGATGCCAGTCTCCGCCTCCGAGCTGTTCACCTGGCATACCCGCGAGGGGGCATTCGAGCGCCTGTCGCCCCCCTGGGAGCGGGTGGAGGTGGTGGAGCGCACCGGCGACGGCATCCGCCAGGGCTCCCGCGCCGTCGTCCGCATGAAGCTGGGCCCCATCTCCCAGCGCTGGGTGGCCGAGCACACCGTCTACGAGGAGGGCTCCCTCTTCCAGGACCAGCAACTGTCGGGCCCCTTCTCGAAGTGGGTCCACACCCATCGCATGCTGCCCGACCCGGCGTCTCCCAGCACCTCCACCCTGCAGGACGCCATCGAGTACGTCCTCCCCGTGGGCCCGCTCGGCAGCGCCTTCGGCAATGGCTTCACCCGCAACAAGCTGGCGCGCATGTTCGCGTACCGGCACCGGGTGACACGCGAGGACCTGCGCCGGCATGCGGCCTTCGCCGGGCAGGGGCCGCTCACGGTGGCCATCACCGGCGCGTCGGGCCTGCTGGGCTCGTCGCTGACGCCCTTCCTCACCACGGGCGGCCACCGGGTGAAGCGCCTGGTGCGCGGGAAGGCGGACGCCGCGAAGGGCGAGGTGGCATGGTCGCCCGACAAGGGGCAGGTCGACACGGAGTCCCTGGAGGGTGTGGACGCGGTGGTGCACCTGGCTGGCGCCAACGTGGCGGGCCAGCGCTGGTCCCCCGAGTACAAGGACGTCATCCTCAAGAGCCGCACCGAGGGCACGCGCACGCTGTGCGAGGCCCTGGCGCGGATGAAGCGCAAGCCGAGGGTGCTGGTGTGTGCCGTCGGCACCGGCATCTACGGCGACCGCGGGGACGAGCCCCTCACCGAGGAGAGCGCCCCCGGCACCGGCTTCCTCGCCGACGTGTGCCGGGCCTGGGAGGCGTCCACCGCGCCGGCCGAGGCCGCTGGCATCCGCGTGGTGCACCTGCGCATCGGCCCCGTGCTGGACGCGCGCGAGGGCGCCCTGGCGAAGATGGTGCCCGCCTTCAACGCGGGCGGCGGAGGCCCCGTGGGCTCCGGGCGCCAGTGGTTCAGCTGGGTGTCGTTGGAGGACGTGCTCGGCCTCATCCACTTCTCCCTCTTCACGGAAGCCGCGCGCGGCCCCATCAACGCGGTGGCGCCCGGCGCGGTGCGGCAGGTGGACTTCGCCCGGACGCTCGGCCGGGTGCTGCGCCGGCCGGCCTTCTTCCCGGTGCCCGCCCCCCTCATCCGCACCCTCTTCGGGGAGATGGGGCAGGAGACGGTGCTGAGCGGGGCCCACGTGCTGCCCTCGGCCGCCGAGCGGCTCGGCTTCTCCTTCCTCCTGCCCGACCTGGAGGGCGCCCTGCGCTTCACCCTGGGTCGGACGACGGAGGGGCCGGAATACCGCTTGTCCTAGCGCGTTGGTCGCTTGACATTCCCCACGGCTGCGCCAGAAAAACCGCCGCTTCCGAAGGGGAGAGGACACCCTGATGATTCAGGTCGAAGGGCTGACCAAGTACTACGGTGAGCACGCGGCCATCCGCGAGCTGGCCTTCACCATTGGCCAGGGCGAGGTCATCGGCTTCCTGGGCCTCAATGGCGCGGGCAAGTCGACCACGCTGAAGATTCTCGGCTGCGTGCTGCTACCCACCGCCGGGCGCGTCGTCATCGACGGCCACGACGTGGTGAACGAACCGCACGAGGTGCGCCAGCGCATCGGCTACCTCCCGGACGTGCCGCCGCTCTACGAGGAGATGACGGTGGGCGAGTACCTGGCCTACGTCGCGCAACTGCGCGGCGTGACGGCCCGGGACACCGCCTCCCGCGTGGGCGAGGCCGAGGAGAAGACGGGGCTGCGCGAGGTGGACGGCGAGCTCATCTCCACGCTCAGCCATGGCTTCCGACAGCGCGTGGGCGTGGCGCAGGCGCTGGTGCACAAGCCGGCGCTGCTCATCCTCGACGAGCCCACCAGTGGCCTGGACCCGCGGCAGATTGTCGAGATGCGCGACGTCATCCGCGGCCTCAAGGGCACGCACACGGTGCTCGTCTCCAGCCACATCCTCCCGGAGATTTCGCAGACGTGCGACCGGCTCCTCATCATCCACAAGGGGACGCTGGTGGCGCAGGGGACGGAGGAGGAGCTGGGGACGAAGATGGGCGGCGGGGGCTCCATCGAGGTGGAGGTGCGCGGTGACAGGGCGCGCGCGGTGGAGGTGCTGAAGGCGTTCGGCGAGGTGGACGTGGGCCGTGTGGCGGACGGTGTGGTGGCGCTGACGGTGCGCACCTCGCCGGACCAGCGGCCCCGGGTGGCGCAGGCGGTGGTGGGCGCGGGCCTGGAGCTCTTGCGGCTGGACCAGGGCGCGGGCCAGTTGGAGTCCATCTTCCTGCGGCTGACGCACGGCCAGGAGGTGCGGTCGTGAAGGCGCTCCTGATTGCCCGCCGCGAGCTCGCCGGCTACCTGCGCACGCTCAGCGGCTACGTCGTCATCGCGGTCATCCTCGCGTTGAACGGCCTGTTCTTCAACGCGTACGCCCTGGGCGGCGCCAGCAAGCGCTCCGCCGAGGTGCTGTCGCAGTTCTTCTATTACTCGAGCGGCTTCACCATCGTCGCCTCGGTGTTCATCTCCATGCGCCTGCTCGCGGAGGAGCGGCAGACGGGCACGCTGCCCCTGCTGTACTCGTCGCCGCTGCGGGACAGGGACATCGTGCTGGGCAAGTTCCTCGCGGGGCTGACGTTCCTGGGGCTGTACGTGCTGTGCACGCTGTACATGCCGCTGCTGGTCATGGTGCACGGCAAGGTGTCCTTCGGGCACGTGGCGGCCGGCTACCTGGGGCTGCTCCTGCTGGGCAGCGCTTCGCTGGCGGTGGGGACGTTCGGCTCGGCGCTGGCGCGCAACCAGTTGCTCGCGGCGATTACGTCCGCGGTGCTGCTGGTGGCCCTCATCCTTTGCTGGTTGCTGGCGCGAATCACCGAGCAGCCGCTGTCGGACGTCTTCAGTGCGATGTCGCTGTGGAACCAGCACTTCCCGCCGTTCCAGTCGGGGCTCGTCCACGTGCGCGACGTCGTCTACTACCTCGTGGTCACCTATGTGGCGCTGTTCGCGGCCACACGGGTGCTCGAGGCCCGGAGGTGGCGATGAGCACGCGTCCTGTCGGCAGCGGGCTGCCCATGACGCTGGTGTACGTCGTGGGGTTGCTCGCCATCTTCATCGGCGAGCGGATTTTCGGCGCGGGCACGGGCCGCACCGTCCTCACCGGGCTCGGCGTGGCGCTGGCGGTGGGGGCGGCGGTGTGGCGCTTCACCCGCCTGCGCTCGGCCGCGGCGGACCGGCGCGTGGTGGAGCGCCAGGTGCTGGGGCTGTACGGGTTGGGCCTGGTGGCGCTGCTGCTCTACTTCCTCCAGTCGGACGTGGGGACGGCCCTCTTCGGCGGGCCGCTGTCGCAGAAGGCCCCGAAGCTGGCGGTGGTGCTGGCGGCGCTCTTCCCGGCGCTGCTCTTGTGCACGCTGCTGCCGCTGGCGCTGGTGGAGGTGGCTTCCTCGGCCATGGCCCGCGCGCCGGTGATGGAGACGGGCCGCGCCCGCAGTGCGCTCTACTCCGGGCTGGGGCTGGCCTTCGTCGTCGTCTTCTCCTTCGCCACCATGTACGTCGCCACGCAGGCGGACGTGACGTGGGACCTGTCGTACTTCCGCACCGCGAAGCCCGGCGACTCCACGCGCAAGGTGATTCGCGGCCTCAACGAGCCCCTCCAGGTCACACTCTTCTTCCCGCCCGCGAACGAGGTGGGTGAGGCGGTGGGGCAGTACTTCCGAGACCTCGCGGTGGAGAGCCCCCAGTTGCTCAACGTGGAGCGGCTGGACCAGGCGGTGGACCCGGCCCGCGCGCGTGCGCTGGGCGTCTTCAACAACGGCACCATCGTCGTCGCGCGGGGCGACAGGAAGGAGCCTCTCACGGTCGGGCTCGAAATCGACCGGGCGCGTGGGCAGCTCCAGCGGCTGGACCAGGAGGTGCAGCGCCGGCTGCTGGCGGTGGCGCGGCCTCGTCGCGTCGTCTACTTCACGGCGGGCCATGGCGAGCGCGCCGAGTCGCGGCCTGTGCCGGGCGAGACGCCCCGTCCCTCCGTGTCACAGCTCAAGGAGCTGCTGCGCGCGCAGAACGTGGACGTGCGTTCTCTGGGCATGGCGGAGGGGTTGGGCGCCGAAATCCCGAAGGATGCCGCCGCCGTCGTCGTCGTGGGCCCCACGCGCGAGTTCCTCCCCGAGGAGCTGGCGGCCCTGAACGAGTACGCGAATCGCGGCGGCCGGCTGTGGCTGGCGCTGGAGCCTGACGGGCCGGACTTCCATGAGGTGCTGGCGCCGCTGGGGCTCAAGTACATGAAGACGCCGCTGGCCAATGACCAGGTGTACTTCCGCACCACGCGACAGCAGAGCGACCGGGGCAACCTGGGCACTGCGAGCTTCTCCTCGCACCCGTCCGTCACCTCGCTGTCGGCGCTGGCGGGACAGGCGCCAGTGGCCTTCCCCGGCGCGGGCGCCATGGAGCAGCTCCAGCCGCTGCCCAACAGCGTCATGCACGACATCTCCGTGCGCGCGCACAGTGCGACGTTCGCGGATGCCAACGGCAACTTCACCCAGGACGCGGGGGAGACGCGGCGCGCGTGGCCGCTGGTGGTGGCGGTGGAGAAGCCCTCGCCGGCCGGCAAGGTGCCGACGCGCGCCGTCGTCATGGCGGACGCGGATGCGCTGGGCGACGGCGTGCTGACCAACCTGGGCAACGCGTACCTCGCGGTGGACACGCTGAAGTGGCTCACTGGCGAAGAGGCCCTCGCCGGCACGGTGTCCACCGAGGAGGACGTGCCCATCCAACACACGCGCGAGCAGGACGTGGCCTGGTTCTACGCCACCGTCTTCCTGGGGCCCGCCCTGGTGCTGGTGGTGGGCTTCGTGAAGACGCGGCGGCGGGGCCGGCGCGCTCCACGGGCCGCGGTGGCGGCGGGAGGTGAGCGATGAAGGTTCGGGACCTGGCTCTGCAAGGGTGCCTCGCGGCCGTGGCGCTCGTGGCCGCCTTCTTCGTCTGGCAGCGCGAGCCCTCGGGCACACCGGGCGAGGTGACGGTGGTGGACGCCCCGGCACGCGCGCTGGACGCCGTGCGCTATGAGGACGACGCGCGCTTCGTGGAGCTGTTCCGCGACGAGAAGGACCGCGACAGGCTGTGGATTCGCCTGGGCTTCAAGCCGCCGAAGCTGTCGGTGCCAGGCGCGACGGATGGCGGCACGGCGGTGGCCGGTACGGGCGCGGATGGCGGCACCGCGGTGGCCGCGTCCGGCACGGGCGATGCGGGCACTGCGGTGGCTCTGGGCGCGGACGCGGGCATGCCGCCCGTGGTGGCCGTGACGGAGCCTCCACCGCCCCCGCGTGAGCTGCGCGCCAACGAGACGGCGGAGAAGCTGTTCGCCCGCTTCGCGCCGCTGCGGGCCCTGCGCGCGCTGGGCGAGATGGACGGGAAGAAGCTGGATGAGGTGGGGCTGGCCAGTACCGCGCGCAAGCTGACGGTGACGGTGGGCGGCAAGCCGCAGGCCTTCTCCCTGGCCTCACCGCCGGGAGGCTGGGGCACGCCGTACCTGCGCCGTGAGGAGGACGGCCGCGTATTCCTCCTCGGTCCGGCGCTGCTGCCAGATTTGGAGAACGCCTCCAGCCGGCTCGTGGACCGGCGGCTGCACACCTTCGACGTGGGCGACTTCGACGCGGTGGTCATCACCGCCGGTGGCACGTCGCGCACCTTCACCGCGAACGGCAAGACGCCCGGCGCGGTGGCCCTGGCGCCGGAGGAGTCGCCGGACCGGCCGGACGAGTTCGCGCGCAACTGGCATGACCGGGTGTGGCGGCTGATGCCGCTCGACTTCCTCGGCCGGGGCGAGCTGCCGCCGGGCGGCGAGCCGGAGGTGGCCTTCCGCGTGGAGTACCGCAAGGGTGGCAAGCCCGTGGGCGAGCTGACGGTGGCGAAGGGGCAGGGCGGCTTCTTCGCCCGCACCGAGCACACCACCGGCTGGACGCGCCTGCACGCGGGCGTGGACGCGCTGGCCGCCGAGGCGGCGAAGGTGTCCGCGCCGGTGTCGTCGGCTTCGGGGAAGTGAGCGTCCCGAGCGGCGGCCGTCTCAGGCCGCCGCGTCGGGCTCCGGCTCCAGCCCCAGGCACAGGTCCACGAAGCTGTAGGGCGCCCAGGGGCCGGTGAAGCGGAAGGCGTAGGTGTCCCAGCGGGCCGCCAGGGACTTCAACTGCGCCTCGAAGGACTCCACCCAGTCGCGGCCCACGAGGAAGGCGGCGTTGAGGAGCATCCGGTCTCCCACCGGGGCCGAGTTGCGGGACGCGAAGGACAGCGGCCGCAGGCCCTCCAGCAGCGCGGCCATGTCGCGCTCCACCCGGTCCGTGATGGCGGCGCTGATGCGGTGCTCGTGCTCGGCCTCGGGCTCGTCCTCGCGGCGGCCCAGCGTGGCGTCTCCCAGCTCCAACCGCCGGGCCAGGTGCTCTCGGTGGTAGAGGACCTTCAGGCCCAGCTCGACCTTGTCCTCCAGCGCGATGAGCGTGTCGGACAGCGCGCCGTGCGCGGTGCGCAGCAACTCCCGCACCTGCGCCTCCGAGCGCAGCACGGTGCCGAAGGCCACCGGCAGCAGCGTGTGCTCACGCAGCACGGCCTCGGTGACGCGCTGGTGCACGAGCAGGTGCGCCCGCGTCGGGTCCACCACCAGCGCCGGTGCGATGGACACCAGCGCCGCCAGGTCCCCCTCGCGCACCGCGTGCACGTCGGCCGGCGGCACGCCCAGGCCGATGGGCCCGAAGTCCAGGTCGCCCACCGCGCGCACCACGCCGTAGAGGTAGCGCGGGCCGTCCTCCAGCTCCATCCCGGGCATGTGGCTCGGGGCCACTTCCCTGGGGGGCTGCGCCTCGGGACGCGCGGCCACGCGCTCCGGTGCGCCACCCTCCGCCCATGCTTCCGGAGGAAGCGGCGCGCCCTCCGAGGAGGTCGTCACGATGACCGTCGCGGCCTCGACCGGGGTCTTCACTTTCGCGGGACGCTTCGCCCGGGCCTTCTTTGGCGCTGGCGCGGGGGTCTTCGCCCCACCCGAGGCACCGGGTGCCTTGGGGGTGGAGCCTTTTCGCGTCCGTGACGTCCGGGGCATCGCGCGTCTCACCCTGGCCGGGCGGCTCCACGCGTGGCGAGCACGCGGCGGACCTCGTCCACCAGCGCGTCCGGCAGGCACGGCTTGGTGACGAAGGAGTCGCAGCCCGCGCCCTTCGCCTCGTCCGACTGGCCCGTCATCGCATGGCCGGTGAGGGCCACCACGGGGATGGTGCGCGTGCGGTCATCGTTCTTCAGCCGCCGCGTCGCCTCCCACCCGTCGATGATGGGCAGCGACAGGTCCATCAGGATGATGTCCGGCCGCAGCTCGAAGGCCTTGTCCAACGCCTCCTGACCGTTCTTCGCCTCGGCCACACGAAAGCCCGAGAACTCCAGGTACTCGGCGTACATCTCCCTCGCATCCTGGTAGTCGTCGACGACCAGCACGAGCGGCTTCGTTGTCGGAGAGGGATTGGTCATGCGCGCCTCGCGCGTCGTGGAAAGTGCAGGGTGAACGTCGAGCCCTGGCCCGGAGCGCTCTGGAGGGTGACGCGCCCTCCGAGCATGGTGGCCAGTCGACGGCAGATAGACAGCCCCAGGCCCGTTCCTCCATAGGCCCGCGTCGGAGAACTGTCTACCTGCTGGAAGTCCTCGAAGATTTTTTCCTGGTACGCCGTGTCGATGCCAATCCCCGTGTCCTGCACGGAGATGGCGAGCGTGGACGTCGCCGTGACGTACTCGGCCAGCACCGTCACCGAGCCCTCGTGGGTGAACTTCAGCGCGTTGGACAGGAGGTTGAGGACAATCTGCTTCACCTTCTGCCTGTCACTGTGGACCGGAGGCAGGCGCGCGCCCAGCTCCGTGCTCACCGCCAGCTTGCTGCGGGCGATGATGGGGTCCAGCTCCGCGATGACCTCCTGAAGGAGCTCCGGAATCCCGAAGTCCGACAGGTGCAGCGGCATGCGCCCCGCTTCGATGCGGGTGATGTCGAGAATCTCGTTGATGACCTCCAGCAGGTGGCGCCCGTTCGAGTCGATGCGCGTGAGGTTGCGCTTCTGCGCCGGTGACAGCTCTCCCGACACGCCCTGCAACAGCATGTTGGTGTAGCCGAGGATGGCGTTGAGCGGCGTGCGGAACTCGTGCGACATGTTGGCCAGGAACTGCGACTTGGCCGCGCTCGCCTGCTCCAGCTGAATCGCCTGCCGGCGCAGCTTCTCGTTCTGCTCGGCCAGCTCCGCGGTGGCCACCTGCACCCGCGCCTCCAACTGGCTGGAGACCTCCTTCACCCGCTCCAGCAGGCGCGCCTTCTCCAGCGCCTCGGTGCGGTCATGGAACAGCGTGACGATGCCCGTCAGCTCGCCGTTGTCCCCGAGCACCTTGCTCGCCACCGCCTCCACGGGAATGGTGGCGCCGGTGGCCGGGTCCTCCAGGCTGAGCTGGCCGCGCCAGCGCAGGGCCGCGCCGCCATCCACCAGGTTGGCGAGGAACGAGGAGAACGTCGCGACGTTGGAGCGCACGCGGCGCTGCGCGGCCTTGCCCCCGTCCAGCGGCAGGGCGAAGAGCTTCTCCGCCGGGCCGTTCAGCATCACCGTGCCGCCGGACGGGTCCGACAGGATGATGGGGTCCGCCACCGAGTCCAGCACCCGGTCCAGCCGGTGGCGCTCGCTGCGCGCCTCGCGCTCGGTGGCCCGCAGGCGGCGGTAGCTCTCGCCCAGCGCCTGTGTGGCGCGGCCCAGGTCGGTCACGTTGCGCAGCACGCTCACCACGGCCTCGTGGCCGTCGGGCGCGTGCACGGGCGTGCTGATGAGCTCGAAGAGCAGGTCCATGCCCTCCGCCGGGTCCACCAGGGGCACCTCGCGCCGGCGCGTGCCGACGGCCCCACCCCTGGCGCCGCTGGCCAGCGCGCTGGAGAACACCCGCCGGTTGATCTCCACCGCGCGGCGGCGTCCCTCGCTCGCGTCGGGGCCGGCCACCAGCAGCGCCTCCGCGCGCGCGTTGGCGATGCGCGGCTGCCCGTCCAAATCTGTCAGCAGCACCGGGTCCGCCACCGCGTCGATGATGCGGCGGAGCAGCCCGGTGCCGGCCTCCAGGCGCCCTTCCGAGGGCACCAGCCGCGCCAGTGTGGTCCCCACGTGTGCGGCCACCCAGGCCACCTCGGGTGGCAGCGCATTCCCGCTCGCCGGAATCAGCAGCAGCCCCACCGCGGCGACTCCCGGGCGGCCGAGCGGCACCGCGAAGCAATTGCCCAGCGCCGGCAGGGGGGCGCGCGCGGCCGGGAAGTAGCGCGGCGCCGCGTGGGCGAGCACCTCCGCCAGCGGGTGGCCGCCCCCGTCGTGCTCCCACTCCAGCGCGTCGCACTGCGCCTCGGAGAGTCCCCGTGCCGCGAGGCACGTCAGCCGGTCCCCTGTCTCCTCGCGCACCAGGCATGCAGCCACGCCTGCCTGGGTGTGGCGCACGAGCCACTCCACCACGGCCTCCGCGCAGGGCCGGGCCGCGTCGCAGGCGAGCAGCGACTCCGCCAGGGCGAGGCGGGCCTCGGCGTCGGGCACGTGGGAGGAGGGGCGCGGAACGGGAGAGGCCAACGCGTCAGGCTCCAGGGGAAGGGGCCCGGGGAGCCACTCCCCGGGCGGGGACGTCGTCGATGCGGACATCCATGAATGTCACCACGATGCGCATGGTGCTCCAGGCCGCGGTGGCCCGGCCCGACGCCGCGCGGGCGTTCGAATCCCAGCGCAGACCCCGGTCCAGCATCCGGTCCAGGACGTCGACGAGGCTGGTGCTTCCGGCCGTTCTTTCCACGGGCATCCGTGTGACTCCTGGGCTCGCGGCGCGAGGTGGGCTCTGGCCCATGTCCCTCTTGTAGCGCGGGGGGCGCGGGTCACCCCACAAACGCTTCCCCGCCGACGTGACTTGCCAACATCCGAAGGTAGCCACTGTCCCTTTGTGCACATCTCAAAGGCCCTGAAGCTGGGCAGGCAGGCAGGCGCACGGTGCCTCCGCGCCGGTTATCGCACCCGCGGCTCATTCCTACCTTGGGCCGAGGAAACGAACGGCGAGGAGCGCTCCCCACCTCGGAGCCGACACGGGCCCCCATGCAACCTTCAACCTGGAGCTGGAGACCATGAACGCACTCGACCTTCTGAAGCAGCAGCACGACGAGGTGAAGAAGCTCTTCAAGAAGTACGAGAAGCTCGCGGACCACGCCGACGAGAAGCGGCAGGAATTGTTCGAGGCCATCGCCGACCGCCTCGGCGCGCACGCCTCCATCGAGGAGCAGTACTTCTATCCGGCGGCCAAGGCCGAGGACACCGAGGACCTGCTGCGCGAGGCCGTCGAGGAGCACCTCTCCGTCAAGCGCATCATCGCGGACCTGCTGGAGATGGAGTCCTCCGACGAGGAGTTCGACGCGAAGATGCAGGTGCTCCAGGAGCAGATTGAACACCACGTGGAAGAAGAGGAGACCGACCTCTTCAAGAAGGTCCGCAGGCTCCTCTCCAAGGAGCAACTCGAGGACCTGGGTGTCCAGATGCAACAGGAGTTCGAGGAGTTGATGGAGGGCGAGCCCCGTGAGCAGGTGTCCGCCGAGACGGACCGGGCCGCGCCGATTTAGTCCGCCCGCGAGCAGGAAACGGGTTGCGCGGGCCGGCGGGCGCGGCAGCATGCGGCTCGCCATGCCGCGTCCCGCTCCCACCGCCCCGCGCCTTCCTGATGACTACACGCCCGCGGTCCGCCGCGCCCTGGTGCGGGCGGACCCGGTGCTGGGCTCGCTGATGAAGCGGGTGGGTCCCTTCTGCATGGAGCTCAGCCCGCTGCACAGTCCCTTCGCCGCGCTGGCGCGCTCCATCGTCTACCAGCAGCTCCACGGCCGCGCGGCCGCCTCCATCTTCGCGCGGGTGAGCGAGCGCGTGGGCCAGGGACGGCGCTTCACGCCCCAGGCCCTGATGGACGTGCCGGACCAGGCCCTGCGCGAGGCGGGGTTGTCCGCCAACAAGCTCGCCGCCATGCGCGACCTGGCCCGCAAGTCGCTGGACGGCACGGTGCCGCCGCTGGCGCGTGTGAAGCGCATGGACGACGCGACGCTCATCGAGCACTTCACCCAGGTGCGCGGCATCGGCCAGTGGACGGTGGAGATGCTGCTCATCTTCCGGCTCGGCCGGCCGGACGTACTGCCCGTGGACGACTACGGCGTGCGCAAGGGCTTCATGCTCGCCTACGGCCTTCCCGAGATGCCCCGCCCGAAGGAGTTGCTGGCGTACGGTGAGCGCTGGCGCCCGTGGCGTACGGTGGCGAGCTGGTACCTGTGGCGCGCCACGGAGCTGCCGCCGGAGTCCTTCAAGGGCTGACCCATGGGGGCTTTCCGCTGTTGCGACGCTCCTCGTCACCGGCGTGACGTGGCGCCGAGTGTCGCGGGCGTGAGGCCCTGAACAACGCTCCGGCAGGAGGGCGCCGTGTATGCGCCGTCCGGCCGGAGTTGTCACCTGCCCGCGGCTACTCGCCGTAGGTGATCACTTCCACGAACCGGACGAAGCGCCGGTCGCTGCTCACCGCCGCCACGACGAAGCCCTGCATGTATCCGCTGTGGTAGCTGCCGGACCAACCCGCGACGTACAGCCGGCTGCTGTTCCGGTAGATCTGGTAGATGTACGCCAGCGCGCCCTCGACCTCATCCACGGTGGCATGGGTGGCGTAGTAGTTGGCGCTGAGCGTCGCGATGAGCTCCTGCGTGGTGATGGGCGTGAAGTAGCTCGCCGCCTTGTAGCCGCCGGCGTTGGCGTTGAAGGTCTCCACCAGAGTCACCTGGTTGGCCACGCCCTGGCCGTTGGGGATGTAGCCCTCGCGGATGACGGACGCGAAGGCGAGGCTGCCGGTGGCGCCGTACAGCTCGGCGGGCGTCCCGGCCACGGGGTAGCTGCCCAGCGGCGCGGCGACGGTGGCGGTGTCGTTCAGCTCGTACGTGTCGCTGAGGTACTTCTTCGCCGAGCCGTTGACGCCGGTGAGGAAGGTGGTGCTGGCCAGCTTCGCGCCCATGTGCGCGCGCTCGGCGGCGTCGACCTGGTTGTCGTCATTGATGAGCAGGTCCACCGCGCCCTGCATCTCCACGCGGGTGACGGTGGTTCCGCCCGGGCTGGTGGCCGTGCGCGCGGTGGCAATCTTCGCGTCGAACGCGGGAATGGTGGTGGCGCTGCCGGCGAGGGCCGGGGACGAGGCCAGGAGGACGAGGCCGGAGAGGAGCGACTTGAGAGAGGTCTGCATGTGAATCACTCCGCCCACGAGGTGAGGTTGACCATCCGCACGAAACGACGGTCGCTGCTGACCGCCGCGACGATGCGGCCCGCCGACTCGCCGGGGCCTCCGCTGCTGCCCCAGCTGTGCCAGTAGGCGATGTAGAGGCGGCTGCTGTTGCGGGAGATGTCGGTGATGAAGGCCAGCGCGCCGTCCACCTCGTCGGACGTCGGCGTGCCGCCCTCGACGCCCTGCTTGAGCATGAGGGTCAGCTCGTTCAGGGAGATGGGCTCGAAGTAGACCGGGTCGTCATACCCGTCGTTGAAGTACGTGTCGTACGTCGCGGTGAGCGTCACCTGGTTGGCCACGCCCTGGCCGCTGGGGATGGCGCCCTCGCGGATGACGGAGGTGCTCGCCAGCGGGCCGCTCGCGCCGTACAGCTGCGCGGCGGGCGTCGTCACGGCGGTGGAGGCCAGCGGCGCGGCGCTCGTCGCGCCGTCCTCCAGCTCGTAGAAGTCCTGCAGGTACTTCTTCGCGGGGCCGGTGATGCCGGTGAGGAAGGTGCTGTTGGAGAGCTTCGTGCCCAGGTACTGGTGCTCGGCGGTGTCCACCGCCCAGTCGTCGGAGCGGAAGGCCTCGAGCGCGGAAATCATCTCCGCGCGCAGGACGCTGGTGCCGCCCGGGCTGGTGGACGCGCGAGCCGAGGTGATTCGCGCCTCGAAGAGGGGGACCGACGTGCTGGTGCCGGCCAGGGCCGCTGGACACACCAGCAGCGTGACGCCCGCGAGGAGCGCCTTGAGGGGGGTGTTGCGCATGGATGAGCCTGCCTTGGGTGAAGGCCCGCCCAGGGAAAGGCGGGCGGGCCTGGAAATGCCTTGGATTCTCGTAAAATGCGAGCGGAGGTTGCGCCTATTCGACCCAGGTGATGACCTTCACCACGCGTACGAATCGCCGGTCGGTGCTCACCGCGGCGATGACGTAACCGCCCACGTCGCCCTGGCAGCCGCGGAAGCAGGCCCAGCTGGCCTGGTAGAGGCGGTGGCTGTTGCTGGAAATCTGGTTGATGAAGGCCGCCGCGCCGTTCACCTCGTCCTGGGAGGGCGTCTCGTAGTCGAAGCCGGCCGTCCCCGAGAGCGTCGTGATGAGCTCGGACTCGGTGATGGGGTAGAAGCTGCTGTTGGGGGCGCCGTACCCGAACTCCTGGGTGGACTTGAGCGTCTCGAGCAGCGTGAGCTGGTTGGCCACGCCCTGGCCGTAGGGGATGAAGCCCTCCAGGATGTTGGAGGCGTCCGCCAGCGGGCCGCCCGCGCCGTACAGGTCCTCGGGTGAGTCCTGCAGCCAGTACAGGGACAGCGGCGCCGGGGTGGTGGCCGCGTCGTTCAGCTCGTAGAAGTCGGTGAGGAACTTCTTCGCCGTCTCCTCGACGCCGGTGAGGAAGGTGGCGTTGCCCACCTTCGTGCCCAGGTACGTGCGCTCGGCGGCGTCCACCACGCCGTCATCGAAGTCGATGAAGGTGTGGAGCGCGCCGGACATCTCGCCGCGGGTGACGGTGGTGCCGCCCGGGCTGGTGGCCGTGCGCGCGGTGGCAACCTTCGCGTCGAAGGCGGGGATGGTGGTGCTGCTGTTGGCGAGGGCCAGGGGCGCGGCCAGCAGGACGGCGCCGCTCAGGAGTGATTTCAGGGACGAGGAGGACATGCGGTGGGCCTCGCGTGGGCCGGGGGGCCCACGGGTTGGAGTGTGCAGCGCCCCCGCAGCTAACACGCACGCCTGACATGCCTCATGCGACATTCCTGCATCACGTATGTTTCAAGAGTTGCTGTAACCGTGAAGCTGCTGCCACCGTGGTTCAGGTGGGGGCGCTGGCCGGGAACCCCACGCGCCGCTGGCGTCGCATCGGCAGCAGCAGGGCGAGGAAGGCCACGGAGAGGACGATGCCGAGCATGAAGACGCGCGGATAGCCCAGGCCCAGGCCGAGCTTCGGGTCCGCGAGCCACGTCGCGAGCGGGCCGGCGGGAGCCTTGCCCCACACCTCCAGGCTCGCCAGCAGCGTGTAGTGCGTGGCGCCGATGCGGCGGTCCACGCGCGACATCATGAAGGCGAACATCACCGTGGTGAGGGCGCCGCCGAAGAACTCCTCCGCCAGGGTGACGCCGATGACGCTGGCATCGCTGACGCCGGCCGTCGCGAGCAGCCACCGGCCCACCAGCGGCCCCACGCGCAGCGTGGCGGTGAGGGCCACCGCGCCGAGCAGCGGCATGCGTGAGGCCAGAAGCCCTCCCGCCACGGAGCCGAGGATGGAGGCCACGGTGCCCCACGTGCTCACCCACAGGAGGATGCGCGAGGCGGGGATGCCGGCGTCCACGAGGAAGGGCTTGTAGAGCACGTCCGACATGCTCTCGCCCAGCTTGTACGTGCCGACGAAGAGCAGCAGCCAGCCGGTGCCGGGCAGCAGCAGCGCCTGCTTGAGCCGTCCGAAGACCTCGTCCCAGTTCACCCGCGTGGCGGCGGCGCCCTCGCGCGGCGCGGGCTCGCGCGCGAAGAGCATCACGACGAAGGCGGCCAGGCACAGCGCCGCCATGGCGAGCAGCAGGCCCGGCCAGCCGATGCGGTCGCCCGTCCAGGCGATGACGCCGCCCCCGGCGAACATCATCCCGAACTTGTAGCCCACCACCTGCGCGGTGTTGCCCAGCCCCAGCTCGTCCGGCCGCAGCGTGTCCACCGCGAAGCCGTCCACCGCGATGTCCTGCGTGGCGGCGAAGAGGTTCATCAGCAGGACGAGCCCGAACAGCAGCGGCATGGCCTCGCGCGAGGCGGCGAAGGCCGCCAGGGCACAGCTCGCCGCCAGCCCCAGCTGCATGGGGAGAATCCAGGAGCGGCGCCGCCCCAGGCGCGCCGAGCCATACCGGTCCACCAGGGGGGCCCACAGCGCCTTGAGTGCCCACGGCAGCGACAGCGCGCTGGCGAAGCCGATGGTCGTCAGCGCCACGCCCTGCGTGCGCAGGTACACGGGCAGCGCGGTCGACTGGAAGCCAAAGGGCATGCCCTGCACCAGGTAGAGCATGCTCAGCAGCATCAGCCGGGATGACGGAAGTCTCATGGCCGGCGCAGCATAGGGCTTCGCGCGGAGACGGGTGCAGGAGTCGGCGCCCGCCCGTCCGCCCGTGGTGCCCCCTCCACGAGGGCGCGGCGGAGCCCCACGGCGCATGGGCGCGGGCCAGGGGGCCGGAAGTCGCATGTCTCGCCGGGCCTGGACCCCGGGCGCAGCTTGTTGCGTGCGGCGGACGGTCCGGAGCGACTCCATGCGGGAGCAGCAGGCAGTGGCGAGCAGCCGGAGACCACCGGCGTCCGGGGAGGGCCCGGCGGCTCCCTCGCCCTCGCTGCGCATCGTCGACACGGTGGCGCTCACCGTCGGCATCGTCCTGGGGGCCGGCATCTTCAAGGCCCCGTCCCTGGTGGCGGCGCAGACGGGCAGTGGCGGGTCCATGCTGCTGGCGTGGCTGCTGGGTGGCGTCGCCTCGTTGGTGGGGGCGCTCTGCTACGCGGAGCTCGCCAGCACCTGGCCGCACGCGGGCGGGGAGTACCACTACCTCCACCGCGCGCTCGGGCGCGGGCCCGCCTTCCTCTTCGCGTGGGCGCGGCTGACGGTGATTCCCACCGGCTCCATCGCGCTGCTGGCCTTCGTCTTCGGGGACTACGCCTCGCAGCTCGTCCCGCTGGGGCCGTACTCGTCCGCCGTGTACGCGGCCGCGGTGGTGGTGGGGTTGACGGCGGTGAACGTCGCCGGGCTGCGGCAGGGCACGCGCACGCAGAACCTGCTCACCGGCCTGGAGGTGCTGGGCGTGGTGGCCCTCTGCATCGCGGGGCTGCTGCTCGCCCCGGCGGCCCCCGCGGCGGCGGTGCCCGTGACGGCCGCGACACCTCCGGCGACGTCGTGGGGTCTGGCCATGGTCTTCGTGCTGCTCACGTACGGCGGGTGGAACGAGGTGGCCTACCTGTCCGCGGAGGTGCGGGGCTCGCGGCGCAGCCTCGCCTGGGCGCTGCTGGCGAGCCTGGGCTTCGTGACGGCGCTCTACCTGCTGGTCAACGTGGCGTACCTGCGCGGCCTGGGGCACGCGGGGATGGAGGGCTCGGAGGCGGTGGCCGCGGACCTGATGGCGCGGGCGCTGGGCACCGGGGGCGTGCTCGCCATCAGCGTGCTCATCGCCATCTCCGTGCTCACGTCCGCCAATGCCACGGTGCTCACCGGCGCGCGCACCGACTACGCCTTCGGGCGCGACAGCGTGCTCTTCAACGGGTTGGGGAAGTGGCATGCGCGGGCCAACACGCCCACGCGCGCGCTGCTCGTGCAGGGGGCGATTACGCTGGCGCTGGTGGGGCTGGGCGCGGTGACGCGGCAGGGCTTCCAGACGATGGTGGAGTACACGGCGCCCGTCTTCTGGCTCTTCTTCCTGCTGACGGGCGTGTCACTGCTGGTGCTGCGCGTGCGCGAGCCGGACACCCCGCGCCCCTTCCGCGTGCCGCTGTACCCGCTCACGCCGCTCGTCTTCGTCGGCCTGTGTGCGTACGTCCTCTACTCGAGCATCGCGTACACCGGGCCCGGCGCGCTGGCGGGGCTGGCCGTGCTGGGCACCGGCGGCGTGCTGCTCGCCGTGGAGGTGGCGAGGACTCGCCGCACGCCGCGTGGCAGCCCGCGCCGCGTGCGGCACTACCCCAGGTTGCAGAGACCGAAGGAGGTCACATGAAGCGCTCCATCCTCATGCTGTCGTTCGTGGTGGGGGCCACGGCCTTCGCGCAGGACGTCGGCGTCCACCAGTCCGTCCAGGTGCCGGAGCCGTCAGAAACACCCATGCCGCGGGCCCCGGAGGTGCCCTTCGTTCCCACGCCGGAGACCGCGGTGGAGGGCATGCTGACGCTGGCGGGGGTGAAGGCGGGGGACGTCGTCTACGACCTGGGCAGCGGAGACGGGCGCATCGTCATCTCCGCGGTGAAGAACCACGGGGCGACGCGGGCGGTGGGCGTGGACATCAACCCCGAGCGCATCACCGAGGCGAACGAGAACGCGCGCCGCGCGGGCGTGGAAGACAAGGTGGAGTTCCGCCAGGGCGACTTGTTCGACGCGGACATCGGGGATGCCACCGTGGTGACGCTGTACCTGCTGCCCTCCGTCAACGAGCGCCTCAAGCCGAAGCTCCTGTCCGAGCTGAGGCCGGGGACGCGCATCGTGTCCCACGGCTTCGACATGGGGGACTGGAAGCCGGACAAGGAGGTGCAGGAGGGCGGCCGCACGCTGTACCTGTGGACCATCCCCGCGCGCGGAGGCTCGCGCTCCTCGCGCTGAACCTCCCCACGGGGCTGGGCCGTTGCCATTCACGGTGCTCTGGTGACGGCCCATCGCTTCCGACGGCTGCCCGGGCAGGTTGCCGCACCGGAGGTGTCCACCAAGGTTCCCGCTCCGAGAACGCGGCCTCCGCGTTCTCCTGGAGGGGGAAGACATGAGGACCGCATCACTTCATCCGCTGAGGGACGGTGTGCTCGCCCTTGCGGCCGCCGTGCTCACGATGCCCGCTGTCAGTGCTGCGGAGAGCTCCTGGCGCTGCCGTGACATGAATGCCTACCGGCAACGCAACCTCGTCTCGGACGAGGCGTTGCCTGGGGTGACCGTCGACCCGAACCTGGTCAATCCCTGGGGGATTGCCTTCAACCCGTTCGGCGCCGTGTGGATCTCCGACAACGCGACGGGCGTCTCGACGCTCTACGACGGGAACGGTGTCATCCAGCCGCTCGTCGTCAGCATCCCCTCGCCGCCGGGTGACACGGGGAATGGAAGTCCGACGGGCATCGTCTTCAACGGCTCGGACTTCTTCGTCGTCACGAGGGGCACCTCCTCCGGTCCCGCTCGCTTCATCTTCGCGACCGAGCAGGGGACCCTGGCGGCCTGGTCGCCCGCCGTCGACCCGACCCATGCGCTGCTCATACCGGGCACCGTCGGGTCCGGCGCCATCTACAAGGGCCTCGCCCTGGCGGGTACCGGCACGGGGCTCTTCCTGTATGCGACGGACTTCCACAACGGGAAGATCGACGTCTTCAACAGCAGCTTCGCGCGCGTGCGTCCCAGCGGCTCCTTCACGGACCCGTTCCTGCCGCGAGGCTTCGCCCCCTTCGGCATCCAGAACATCAACGGCAGCCTCTACGTGACGTTTGCGAAGCAGGATGCGGACCGGGAGGATGACGTCCAAGGGAGGGGACTGGGCTACGTCAGCGTCTTCGACGCCGATGGCCACTTTCTCCGGCGGCTCATCTCGAAGGGAAAGCTGAACGCGCCATGGGGCCTGGCGCTGGCGCCCGCCAGCTTCGGGAAGTTCAGCAACCACCTGCTGGTGGGCAACTTCGGCGATGGGCGCATCAACGCCTATGACCCTATCGACGGGGACTGGGAAGGTGCGCTGAGGCTGTCGAATGGGGACACCTTCGAGGTCGAAGGCCTGTGGGGGCTGAGCTTCGGCAACGGCCTGCGCGACCAGCCCACCGACACGCTGTTCTTCACGGCGGGCACGGATGACGAGGCGCACGGCCTGTACGGAAGGCTCGACACGAAGCCGGGCTGCGCGCCGGGGCTGGCCCCCGAAGGCGTCGCGCCGGCCCCCGAGTCGGAGTAGCCGGCGTGAGCGGGGACGCCCGGCTTCCTCTCTCGAGGGGCCGGGCTCCTCCCACCTCAGGGCTTCGGAGGCGCGGAGTGCGGGGCGTGGGTGTAGTGCAGCACCATGGCCTCCAGCCGCGTGAGCGCCTTGTCCAGCGTCTCCAGCGAGGGGCCGAAGGACAGGCGCACGTAGTTGCGGAAGCGCGAGGGCCGCCGCGCGCGGCGCTTGCCGGGGTTCACGTCGAAGAACTCGCCGGGCACGGTGATGATCTTCTGCTCCAGCGCCGCCCGGAAGAAGCCCATGCCGTCGTTGAGCGGCGGGGGCAGGCCGGACACGTTGCCCCAGACGTAGAACGTCCCGTCCGGCGCCCGGTCCGTGCGGATGCCCAGGCGCTCCAGTCGCGAGTGGAACATGTCGCGCTTCTCGCGGAACGTCTTGTGGATGGCCAGCGTCTCCGCCACCACCACGTCCTCCTGGAGCAGCGGAATGGCCGCGCGCTGCAGCGGTCGGCTGCCGCCGCCGTCGAGGAAGCTGCCCGCGCTGGACACCGCCTCGATGACCTGGCGCGGCCCCAGCGTCCACGTCATGCGCCAGCCCGGATAGCGCCAGTTCTTGGTGAAGCCGTCGAAGATGACGATGGGGTCCTTGTTCACGTCCTCGACGTAGCGCGCGGCGCTCTCCACCGGCAGGTGCCCGGGGCGGCCCGTCCAGATGTAGTGCGAGTAGAACTCGTCGATGAGCAGCGAGCACTCCTGCTCGCGTGCGACGCCCACCCAGCGCGCCAGCTCGTCACCCTGCACCAGCTTGCCGGTGGGGTTGCACGGGTTGGAGAAGAGCAGGGCGGACAGGCCGCGGCCCTGCACCTCGCGGCGCAGGTCCTCGGAGGTGAAGGCGTAGCCGCGGTCGCCCTCGAGGAGGATGGGGATGGCGGTGAACGCCTTGAAGACGTCCAGCAGCTCCTCGTAGGCGGTGTAGTCGGGCAGGAAGTGGCCCAGGTTGACCGAGCCCAGGCTCGCCGCCGCGCGGGTGAGGGCCGCGCGCCCGCCGCCGGACAGGCACACGTTCTCCGCGCTGTACTGACTGGGGAGGCCCTTGCGGTAGAGCTTGTTGTAGAGGCTCGCGATGACCTCGCGCACCTCCCACAGCCCCGCGACGGGCGCGTACTCCATGTCCGCCACGTCGATATTCACGGAGCTCAGCCGGGGCGGTGCGCCGGGCAATTCCCCCGTCTCCGGCTGCCCCTGGCCGAGGTTGCACCACTCGGGGTCGCTGGAACGGTAGCCGCGGCGGCTCGCCTCGGCGGTGACGTAGATGACGCCCGTGCGGGGCACGGAGCGGAAGGCTGGAATCGTGACGTCGTCGCTCACGGCGGCACACCCTAGCGGAAGTCGAGCGCCCGCGCGCTGCCCCTGGTGCCCGAGCGGCCGGGAGAACGTCGGGTTGACACTAGTTAACGTAGAAGTTAAATATTGCCTCGAAGGTTCATCAACGTGCTTTCCCGAACTGGAGTCGTGCCATGCGGAAGACCCCCGAAGGCTGGCCTCGCATCACGCCCGGCGTTTTCTACGCCGACGCTCACGCGGCCATCGACTGGCTGGGCCGTGCGTTCGGCTTCGAGACGCGCCTGAAGGTGGAGGGTGCTGCTGGAGAGGTCGTCCACTCGGAGCTGGTGTTCGGGGACGGGCTCATCACGGTGATTTCCGCCTGCAAGCCGTCACACAAGAGCCCGAGTGCGATGAGTGGGGCGAACACGCAGTACCTCATGGTCTACGTGGACGACGTGGACGCGCACTGCGCCCGGGCCCGCGCGGCCGGGGCCGTCATCTCCCAGGAGCCGGAGACGAAGAACTACGGCGACGACTGGGGCACGGACAGGGGCTACGGCGCCGAGGACCTGGAGGGGCACCACTGGTGGTTCACGCAGCGGCTCTCCAGCCCGGCGAAGTAGTCTCCGCGCTCCCATGGTGACTTCTCCTCCGACGAACGTGGACCGCACCCTGGCGGCGCTGGCGGACCCCACGCGCCGTGGCGTGGTGGACCTGCTCCGCAAGCAGCCGCACCGCGCGGGTGAGCTGGCCGCGGCCTTCGACATGAGCCCACCGGCGATGAGCCGGCACCTGCGCGTGCTGCGCAAGTCGGGCCTGGTGGAGGAGGACGGTCTCGAGGAGGACGCGCGCGTGCGCGTCTACCGCCTGCGCCCGGAGCCCTTCGCCGCGCTGCGCGAGTGGCTGGACGAGGTGGAGGCCTACTGGGAGGACCAGCTCGGTGCCTTCAAGGCGCACGCGGAGAAGACGCGGAAGGGGAAGCGCTCGTGAGCGCCGACCGGGCTCGCGTCACCACCTTCGTCGCCGTGTCGCCCCTCGACGCGTTCGAGGTCTTCACGCAGGAGACGGACCTCTGGTGGAAGAAGGGGCCCCGCTTCCGCTTCGGCGGGGCGCGCAACGGCGTGCTCCGCTTCGAGGGCCGCGCCGGTGGGCGCCTGTTCGAGTCGTTCGACGATGCTGACGAGCGTGCGTTCGAGGTGGGCCGCGTGCTCGTCTGGGAGCCGGGCGCGCGCCTCGTCTTCGAGTGGCGCGCCCGGGCCTTCGTGCCCGGCGAAATCACGGAGGTGGAGGTCCGCTTCGAGGAGGCCTCGGGCGGCACGCGCGTCACCCTGGAGCACCGGGGCTGGGACGCGCTGTCTCCCACGCATCCGGTGCGTCACGGGCAGGACGGGCCGACCTTCATCGCCAGCACGGGGCTCTGGTGGGGCGAGCTGGCCACGTCCTTCCGGCTGCACGCGACACGGACGCGCGCGCCCCGGGACTGAAGCGCCTTCTAGCGGACGATGGGCACCGTCACCGGCTCCTTGTCGTCGACGGTGACTTCCACCTTGCCCACGCGCCACAGCACCTCCTGGAAGTGGGCCTCCAGCCGGTGGCCGTCCGCCGTCTCCAGCACGGCGGTGCCTTCCTTCGGCAGGTACTGGCCCACGTCGTAGAGCAGCGAGGTGAGGGTGAGGCGGTCCGTGCCGTCCGGACCCGTCAGCGTGCCGGGCCCGGCCAGCACCATCTCCGAGCCGCCGATGACGGGCACGCCGCCGCGCAGGCCCACCCGGCCGTCGATGTGGAAGGTGTGGTCTTCACGCCCGGGCACGCCGCCCTCGACGTCCGCGAACAGGCGCGTCTCGTCGCCGCAGGTGCCGTAGCCGACCTCTGCCTGGAGGTTGTGCCCGTCCACCGACAGGCCGCGCAGGTCCGCGTGTACCTCCATCAAGTCCTCGCCGCCGCGGTAGAGGAAGGCCACCTGCCCGGTGAAGCGCAGGCCGTGGATGTCGCAGCCACCCTCGTCGAATCGCATGACCACGGCGTCCGTCACCGCGTCGTGGGCCTCCACCGTGGCGGTGGCGCACGCGTACCTCGCATGCACGCCTTCCGCCGCCTGGCTCACGAACGAGCGCCGGGGCTCGCCGCAGGTGTACACGGGCAGCACGCCCAGCACCTCCAGCGCGCCGCGCACGTGGTGGGCGGCGGCCACCGCGCGCTCCACCTTCACGCGCGCGGCCTCGACTTCCTCCTTCGTGGGGGCGTCGCTGCCACAGGCGGCGGCGAGGACGGCGAGGGACAGGCAGGCGATGTGTCGCATGGGGTGCTCCTGGGGTGGGGGACTCGCACCCCTCCAGAGCAACCCTCATGCCCCATGCAACCCCTTGAGAAGAGGAGGCATGGGCACCCCGGGTGCGTGAAGCACACTGCACACTCCGGGCGGGCCTGCCCCGGGTGCGCGGTGCCTCACGCGCGGTGTGTCAGCCTTCCAGCGACGCGCGCAGGAACCAGGCGTGCTTCTCGAACTCGGTGATGATGCCGGTGACGAGGTCCACCGAGTCCGTGTCCTGGTTCTCCTCGAACGTCTTGCGGCTCTGGCGCAGGCCGTCCAGGTAGATTTCGATGCGCTCGGCCAGGAGCTTCACGTGCTCCATGTCCCTGGAGGTCTCCTGCGGATACTCCGGCAGGCGGCTCGCCTTGCCCACGTGGCGGCTGGTGCCGTAGGCCTTCGCGCCCAGCGTCACCGCGCGCTCCGCGATGGAGTCGTTGTGGTTGGCCAGGCTCACCGCGAACGTCTCGAACAGCGGGTGCAGCGCGGCGAACTGCGGGCCCTTGATGTTCCAGTGGGCCACCTTGATTTGCGAGTGCAGGTCCAGGCCGTCGGCCAGGCGGGCGTTGAGCGACTCGGCGATGGCGGAGCGGGCCTTCTCGGGAAGGGGGCTGGGGCTTCGGTACATGGTGTCTTTCCTTTTCTGTCTCGTTCGGTTTGTCAGTTCAGATGCCCGGTGGCCGGAAAAGGAGCGCCCCCCGGTGTTTCCACCGGAGGGCGCCTTGAATCCGTTGCGATGTCTCGCGACAGGAGGGCTTACGACTCCAGGCCCACCGCCGCGGCGTGAATCACGGCCGCGACACGGACTGCGTCGTGCACCTGGTCCTCGGAGAGGCCGCCCTCGAGGACGACCTTCTCGTGGGACTGCATGCACATCTCGCAGCCGTTGATGGCGCTGACCGCGAGGCAGACCAGCTCGAAGTCCACCTTGTTGGTCAGCACCTGCGCGAGCCGGTTCATCCGCAGCCCGGCGCGCTTGGTCGAGTAGGACTCCTTCCCGATCATGTGCCGGAAGCGGTAGTAGACGTTGTTCATCGCCATCAGGGACGCCGCGGCACGCGCGTCCTCGATGACCGGGTCCGGGTTCGTCAGGGCCTTCTTCGCCTCGTTGAGCATCGCCTCCTTCAGCCGCTCGTTACGGACGGCGAAGGCGGAAGCGACGGCCACACCCCAGCGCTGCTCCGGGGTGAGGCTCCCTCCCTCCAGGACGGCCTGGAGGTTGAGGCGGGTGTCCTTGTGGGCGTCCGCCAGCTCAGAGCGGACGACTTCGAGCGAGGGCATGGTGCCTTACCCCGCCTTCGCCAGCTTCTGGGTGAGGGTCTCCTCGCCCTTGGTCCAGTTGCAGGGGCACAGCTCGTCCGTCTGGAGCGCGTCCAGCGTGCGCACCGTCTCGGAGACGTTGCGGCCCACGGACAGGTCGTTCACCGTCACGTGGCGGATGATGCCCTCGGGGTCCGCGATGAACGTCGCGCGCAGCGCCACGCCCTCCTCCTTGTGGAGGATGCCCAGCGCGTTGCACAGCTCGTGCTTCAGGTCCGCCAGCATCGGGAAGGGCAGGCCCTTGAGGTCCGGGTGGTGCGTGCGCCACGCGTGGTGCACGAACTCGCTGTCGGTGCTCAGGCCCAGCACCTGCGCGTCGCGGTCAGCGAAGTCCTTGTTCTTCTTGCCGAACTCCGCGATCTCCGTGGGGCAGATGAAGGTGAAGTCCTTCGGCCAGGCAAACAGCACCAGCCACTTGCCCTTGTAGGTCTCGTTCGTGATCTCCTGGAACTCCTTGCCCTTCTCCAGGGACACGGTGGCCTTCACCTTGAAGCTCGGGATCTTGTCGCCAACGGTCAGCATTACGACTCCTTGGGGGTTGGGGGGCGCCCTCATGGACGTCCCGGGAACGTGGTTCGTGGCAACTTCCTAAAGCAGGCCCCGTGCCAGTCTTCGCCTTCAGTGATTCCAGGGGGTTGAGTGCTCCCCCCGACGGGTCGGTGCCAGCGGGCCGGTGAATAACGAAATCTCGGTGGGTTTCGCCACTGCAATTTCGGTGGACCGCTATTATTCGTGCAGCATGTCGGACGAAATGTCAGGCCGAATCGAAGGCGCGCAGGATGCTCGGGACCTGGTCGAGCTGGCAACCACGGAAGACTCGGTGGGGGACCTGCTCCGTCGGGGACTGGACTGGCTGACGCGGGTGGTGCGCTTCGACCTGGCGACGGTGTTCCTCTTGAAGGAGGGGCGCCTCGTCTCGGTGGCCGCGCGCGGTCCACTCGCCAACGCGAAGGTGCGGCAGCACACGCTGAACCTGGCGGAGTTCCCATCGCTGCGTCACGCGCTGGAGACGCGGCGCGCGCGCGCCTTCACGGAGGAGGACCACTCGCACGGGGACGGAGACCCGTTCGACGGCGTGCTGGATTTGCCGCCGGGGCACTCGTGCATGGTGGTGCCGCTGTGCGCGGGTGAGCGCTGCTACGGCGTGCTGTCCCTGGACAGGGCCGAGTGCGAGACGTACCCGCAGCCGGTGGTGGACCTGGTGGAGGTGTACGGGCAGATGCTGGCCACGGCGATTCAGGCCGCGGAGCAGCGGGCCGCCTTCGAGCAGATGCACCGGCAGGACCACGAGCACGCGAAGCTGCTGGAGGCGCAGCTCGGCGGTGAGTCGGAGGGCATCCTCGAGACGTCGCTGAGCCCCATCATGCGGGACTTGTCGCGGCGGGCGCGGCAGGTGGCGGAGACGGACACGCCGGTGCTGATTACCGGCGAGACGGGTACGGGGAAGGAGCGGCTGGCGCGGGCCATCCACCGGTGGAGCGCGCGGGCGGACGAGCCCTTCGTCACCCTCAACTGCGCGGCGATTCCGGCGGGGCTTCTGGAGAGTGAGCTGTTCGGCCACGTGAAGGGTGCCTTCACCGGGGCCACGCGGGACAGGGCGGGCCGCTTCCAGATGGCGCACGGGGGCACGCTGCTGCTGGATGAGATTGGCGAGCTGCCGGTGGAGCTGCAGGCGAAGCTCCTGCGCGCGTTGCAGGAGAAGACCTTCGAGCCGGTGGGCGGCGACAGGACGGTGCGCGCGGACGTGCGCATCCTCGCCGCGACGCACGTGGACCTGCAGCAGGCCATTGCCCAGAAGCGCTTTCGCGAGGACCTCTACTACCGGCTGAGCGTCTTCCCGCTGCGGCTGCCGCCCCTGCGCGAGCGGCGTGAGGATTTGCCTCAACTGTGCGCATTCCTCCTGGAGGAGCAGGCCCTGCGCACCGGGCGGCGGGGCATGCGGGTGACGCCGGCCGGGCTGGCTCGGCTGGAGGCCTATGACTGGCCGGGCAACCTGCGCGAGCTGGCCAACGCGCTGGAGCGCGCCACCATCCTCTCGCGGAGCACGGAGCTGGGGCCGGATGCGTTCGACCTCCCGGTGCGCGGCGGTGCCGGGGCCGAGGGCGGCGCTGCTGAGGCCTCCGTGGTGGAGGGCGCATCGGCGGAGGCGCCGCTGAAGCAGGGCGCGGTGCCCACGCTGGCGACGGTGCAGCGCGAGCACATCCTGCGGGTGCTGACGCTCACGCGCGGCCGCGTCTACGGGCCGGGTGGGGCGGCGGCGCTGCTGGGGCTCAAGCCGTCCACGCTTCAGAGCCGGATGAAGAAGCTGGGCATCGCCCGGCTGGACCAGTTCGTCGTGGACGAGGTGTGAGCGGTCTTCAACCCGCGCTCACGATTCTCGAACGAGATACGTCTTCGCCCTGCCCTGGGCCGAGGCGCCCGTGGCGCGTGCTGGCTGGCTCAGCGGAATCCGACCGAGTCGTTCCAGTCCGTTACGGGAATGAAGCGCAGTCCTTCTGGCGGAGGCGTGAGGCTCATCACCTGATCCACCACCGTGCGGTGGAAGATGTGAACGGACGTGGATTCCGCCAGCACGAAGACGAGTCGCTCCGGCTGGGGAATGGCCCTGAGCACCGCCTCATCGAGCACCAGTTCGTCGATTCCCAGAATGACCCCATCCTCATCGTCGACGGACAGTCGTGAGCGCTCCCGGTCTACACATTCTATTTCGTTGAAGACGTGCAGCAGCCAGTACCGCACCACGTCGTCATGGACCCTCACGTCCGCGGGGACGAGCTGAGCGCGGAAGAGGTTCAGCCCCGCCAACATGTCCTTGAGGCGGGTGGAGAGGACGGGCTTCGGAAGACTGTGGTGGTCGGCCATGACGGGCCTGGAGGGGACCGGCTCTCCCAGCCTCAGCCGAATGGGCTCCGCGAGCGTAACGGCTGTCCCCTTGTAGAAGGCGCTCCCGCTCTGGTCCCATCCGAACAGTGGGTGGGCGTTGGATGCGGCGCGCTCGATGACGAAGTAATCGCGCTGCATGGTTACTCTCCAGCGCTCAGGGGGCGACGCGCGAGAGGCTTCCCGGTGGCGCCGTGCACCGCTCCGTGTCTCCGCTCGCGAGGACATGCTCGCCGCGGCTTATCCGGAATGTTCTGAACGCCCGCGCATCCAGGCCCCCCCTCTCGGTAGTCACCGCCATCGCTGGAGAGCGTCCACGTGAAGCGGGAGACCTTCACGAGAATCTCCGCGCTCAGCTTGTCGAGCCTGCGCGTGAGCTTTCCGGGGTCAACGCAGAATGCGCCTCGCTCGAGTTGAGCCCTCACTCCGTCGACCTTCGCGGCGACTGCCTGTGGGTAGGCCATGCCCAGGTCTTCGGCCCAGCCTCCAGCGTGGTTTCCGCGATGGATGGGCACGTGGAGCTCACAGGCGACGTCCATTCGGGACGGCAGCATGACACCGTTCTGGCGGCGGTTGATGTCGTAGCCAAACTCCTGGCAATACCGGGCCCAGTCCTCGTCATCCGCCATCGCCTCGGAGCAGATGAGGTGGTGGGCGGCGATGGACCGGGTCCCCGTGTACCAGGAGTGTGTCTCCGGCTCACGTCCTCCAAGAATGGCCTCGCTGAGCCACACAGAGTTGCCGAGGTGGCTGCCCCACTACGGCGCAAACGGGTGCTTGGGCTTCCCGCAGTATCCGCAGGGAAGCCTCTTCGGGGGCTTGGGTTCATCTCCGGGCTGGGACTGGAGGAACATGACTCGGCGTCCGCGGAAGATGACGGGCATGGGTAGAGCAAACCCCCATGCCCGCCACACCCAGAATCGCACCGAGGGGCATCCGCCAATGCAATTCAATACAGAGCTGCTGCGCGGAGCGGGTATTACGTGGTGGCCTCGCGCCGCCGCTGCGCACGCCCCTCGTAGCGCGTCATCAGCGGGGTGACGGAGATGCCGTGCACGGCGATGGACGCGGCCACCACCCACAGCACCAGCGACAGGAGCCGGGAGGAGAGCCCGTCTCCCAGGCCGTGCTCGATGGCGTAGAAGAGGTAGTAGAGCGAGCCGATGCCCCGCACGCCGAACCAGGCCATCAGCACCCGCTGGTGCTTGTCGGAGCGTGAGCCCACCAGCGACAGCGCGACGGACAGCGGCCGCAGCACGAAGAAGAGCAGCGGCGCCAGCCACAGCACCTCCGGCGGGAAGGGCGTGACGGCCAGCAACAACCCCAGCCCCACCACCACGGCGACTTCGGCGATGCGCTCCAGCGCCTCGTTGAAGCCCAGCACCGCGTTGGCCATGTACGCGTGCGCGTGCGCGGGATTCGTCGCCGCCTCCAGCTTGTCCGCGGCGCGCGCGGCCTCCTCCACCTTCTCCGCCGGACGTGAGCCGGTGTGCTTCCGCTCGATTCGCCGCAGCGCGAGGCCGGCGGCGAACACCGCGAGGAAGCCGTAGCCCTTCACCAGCAGCGCCGCGCCGTACGAGAGCGCGATGAGGCCCAGCGCCAGCAACTCGTCCAGGCCCACGGCCTCGCGGTGGTGCTTGCGCAGGTAGAGCACCAGCCGGCCCACCCGGTCTCCCAGCACCACGCCGACGATGAGGCCCGCCGCCGCGGCCCACAGCACGTCCACCACCACCCAACGCCACAGCCCCGGCCCCAGTTCATGCAGGCCCAGCAGGCCCAGCCCGAGCATGACGAAGGGGAAGGCGGTGCCGTCGTTGAGGCCGGCCTCGCCGGTGAGGCCGAAGCGCAGCCTGTCCCTGTCCAGCGCGTGGGACACCTGCACGTCCGAGGCGAGCACCGGGTCCGTGGGCGACAGGATGGCGCCCAATAGCAGCGCCGCGCCCAACGGCAGCCCGAGCGCGCCCATGCCCACCAGCGCCACCATGGCCACCGTGAGCACCATCGCCCCGAGGGCCAGGCGCAGGGCGACGCGCCACTCCCGGTCCATCACGGGCAGGCGCAGCTTCAGCCCCGCGCTGAAGAGGGAGATGACGACCGCCACTTCGGTGATGCGCTCCAGGAGCGCGGCCTGCTTCAGCGGGTGCAGGTGGCCCAAGCCCAGCCGCCCCAGCGCGAAGCCCACGCCCAGGTAGAGCAGGGAGGTGGACAGCGGCAAGCGCTTGAGCACGGAGCCGCCCAGCGCCATGGCCACCAGGAGCAGCCCGATGATGAGGAACCAGGCGATGGACTCCATGCGGGTGACCTACGTTGGCCACTCCGGTGCCTCATCCCAAGGTGCGGGTGCTTCGCAAGCCGCCTGGCCGGCAGCCGGGGGCGCGGCCAGGCGGGCTCGGGAGCTTCAGCGGGGCGCGTTCGGCAGCGGGTAGGTGGTGGCGCGGCCGAAGGGCTGGTCGAACAGGTGCGGGTCCGACTGGCGCGTGCGGAAGAGGTCGATGATGTAGTCCATCCGCTGGCCCAGCTTGCTCCAGTCCTTCGCCCCGGTGCCCTTCAGGCTGTCGGGGCTGTGGTCCAGCTTGCCGAGCAGCGCCTTCAGCTCCGGGTTCTGGATGGTGCGCAGGTGCGGCGGGAAGAGGGTGGACTCCATGCCCTTGGGCGGGGGCAAGTCGTTGCCAATCTTGAGCGCGCCACCGGGGACGGCGAGCTTCATCATGTGCTCGGTGGCGAGGCCCCGGAACACGCTCGCCACGCCGTCCACCACGGGGTTGAGCAGTGCGTCCACCGCGCCCGACTTCAGCGCGGCCTTGCCGGCGAGGTTGGCGGGGAAGGGAAGCCCGTTGATGGCACCCTCGACGGACTGCTTGAGGATGTCCCGGAAGACCTCCTTCACCGGCGCGTTGAGCGCCCGCTCGACGTAGGGCGTGAGCTGCGTCTGCTCGTGCAGGCCAATCTTGTTGTTGGCCAGGAGCATCAGCTCGGCCTTCTTGTTCGGGTCCTTCTCGGTCATCGCCTGCGCATAGTGGCCGAAGGCCTCGCGCAGCAGCGGCTTGTCCTTGGGGAAGCTGTCCAGGTACGTCTGCAGCTTCGCCGGGTCGGGCTTCGTGTCGCCCTTGAAGGTGTCGACGAAGCGGGCGAACTCCTGGCCAATCTCGTTGAAGACGAACTTGTTGCCGCCGGCGATTTCCTCGCTGACCCGGGCGAGCGCCTTCTGGCCGGCCGCGCCAATGTCCCGAGGGGCAGCGCGGGCAGGCCCAGCTTGCGCAGGAAGTCGTCCACCTTGCCCAGGGGGCCCATGACGCCCCCGGCGCCCTTGAGCACGTCGTTGAAGACCTTGGGCATGTCCTCGCCGCGGATGCTCACGCCGGCCTGCTTCGAGGCCCACGTGCCGAAGGTGGCCCAGTTGGCGTTGTCGTCGCCGACCAGCTTGCCCATGGCGTCGGACAGGTCGTGGTAGCCCTGCGTAATCGCGTAGTTGCGCGCCACCGGGTCCTTCATGGCGGCGATGGCCTTCACGTCCGCCGCGGTGGGGTAGCTGCCCGGGGCAATGCCGCCCGCGGCGGGCGCGGTGACGGGAGAGGACAGCGCCACGTTCCCCGCGCGGCCCTTGCCCGAGTCGAACTTCGACACGCCCACCGAGTCCGCGCGCGCGGCCTTGGGCTGCGGGGCGGGCTTCACCTCGTTGCGCGGGAGGGCCGGCTTGGGAGTCTCGCTGGGGCGGGGCTGGATGCGGGGTCCGGAGACAGGCGTCTTCATGCCGTCAGTATCGGACAATGAGGATCTGAAGTTGCGTGTCCGTCACCCGCCGGCCCCGGAGGGTGGAAACCCTTGAGATATCAGCGGAAGGTGCCCATGTGAGCGGGCGCCCATGCGCCGCTTCCACTCCTCGTGCCACCGGTCCCGGACTCCGGGGCTGGCCCTGCTGGGACTCATGTGGGGGCTGCTCTGGGCCACGGGGTGCCGGGAGCCCCAGCGCCCCTCCGAGCGGGGGGACTGGAAGGGGCGGACGCTGCGCATCGGCACGGATGCCACCTATCCGCCCTTCCAGTCCGTGCGGGACGGGGAATTGGTGGGCTTCGACATCGAGCTGGGCACGCTCATCGCGGAAGAGTTGGGCGCGAAGGTGGAGTGGACCAACACCTCCTTCGACGGCGTGTTTCCCGCGCTGATGGCGGGGAAGTTCGACCTGGTGATGTCCGCCGTGACGATTACGCCCGAGCGCCAGCAGCGGCTGGGCTTCTCCGAGCCGTACTACACCGCCGGGCAGACGGTGGCCGCGCGGGGCGGGGACGCGCGCATCACCGGCCTGGAGAGCCTGCGCGGGAAGGTGGCGGGCATCCAGCTCAACACCACCGCCGCGCTGGTGCTGAAGAAGGAGCCGGACATCCAGGTGCGGCAGTACCCGAGCATCGACCTGGCGTTGCAGGACCTGCTCAACGGCAACCTCGACGGCGTGGTGGGGGACGCGCCAACGCTGCGCTACTTCATCACCCACGGCTTCCAGGGACTGCGCACCACCGGAGGGCTGCTGACGGAGGAGCACTACGGCATCGTGTCCAGGCCGGAGGACACCGCGCTGCGCGAGGCCGTCAACGGAGCGCTCCGTCGGCTCCGGGAGAGCGGCCGGTTCGCCGCGCTGGAGGAGAAGTACTTCGGCGAGGCGGCGCAGCGGGCCCCGGTTGAGCCGGCGGGCGTGCCCTGGGGCCGCGTGGCGCGGCGGCTGGCGCAGGGGCTGGCGCTGACGCTGGGGCTCACCGCGCTGGCGCTGCTGGCGGGGCTGCCGCTGGGGCTGGTGGTGGCGCTCGGGCGACGGGTGCGCTTGCGGCCCCTGGCGTGGCTGTGCGCGGCGTACGTGGAGGCGCTGCGCGGCACGCCGCTGCTGGTTCAAATCATCTTCATCTACTACGCGCTGCCGCAGTTGCTGGGCGTGGACCTGGCGCCGTTGCTGGCAGCGGTGCTGGCGCTGACGCTCAACAGCGCGGCGTACGTGGCGGAAATCTTCCGCGCGGGCATCGCCTCCGTGGACCCGGGCCAGTCGGAGGCGGCGCGGGCGCTGGGCATGAGCCCTGCGCAGGCCATGCGCCACGTCATCCTCCCGCAGGCGGTGCGCAACGTGCTGCCGCCGCTGACGAACGAGGGGATTGCCCTGCTGAAGGACTCGTCGCTGGTGTCCATCATCGGCATGGCGGAGTTGACGCGGGCGGGACAGGAATTGGCGAGCCAGCTCGCCGCGCCGCTCGCCATCTGGCCCGCCGTGGCGGTGTGCTACCTGCTGGCCACGCTGCCGCTGACGCGGCTGGCCTCGGCGCTCGAGCGGCGGCTGCAACGTCAGCGGTGAGGAGGCGCATGTCGCTCGTCGAAGTCCGCAACCTGCACAAGCGATTCGGGACGCTGGAGGTCCTCCGGGGCGTGGACCTCACGGTGGAGCCTGGAGAGGTGGTGGTCTTCGTGGGCCCGTCCGGGTGTGGCAAGTCCACGCTGCTGCGGTGCCTGTGCGGGCTGGAGATGCCGTCGGAAGGCGAGGTGGTGGTGGGCGGCGTGCCGGTGCGCGACGAGCCGAAGGCGCTCCAGGCGCTGCACCGCCGCGTGGGCATGGTGTTCCAGCGCTTCCTCCTCTTCCCCCACCTGAGCGTGCTGGACAACGTGACGCTGGCGCCTCGCAAGGTGCTGGGGCTGCCGGACGCGGAGGCCGAGGCGCTGGGACGGCGCATGCTGGAGTTGGTCCACCTGGGCGGGAAGGCCGGGGCCTGGCCGGAGCAGCTCTCCGGCGGGCAGCAGCAGCGGGTGGCCATTGCCCGGGCGCTGGCGATGAGGCCCGAGGTGATGTTGTTCGACGAGCCCACCAGCGCGCTGGACCCGGAGCTGGTGGGTGAGGTGCTAGAGGTCATGCGCGAGCTGGCGCGCGAGGGGATGACCATGTGCGTGGTGACGCACGAGATGGGCTTCGCCGAGGACGTGGCCCACCGCGTGCTGTTCATGGACGCGGGGAAGGTGGTGGAGGAGGGCGCGCCCCAGCAGGTGCTACGCGAACCGAAGCACCCCCGCACCCGGGAGTTCCTGGCCCGCCTGCTGCGGCGGTGAGGAGGGAGTCGCTGTCAGACCCGTGGAGTAGGAAGGAGTGGACACACCATCAGGGGTGGGGTTTCACTTCCGGGAGGCAGGGCTGATGATGAATGGGTTGGAGGTTGGTGGACCGGGGAGCATCGAGATGGGCAACGAGACGAAGCGGCGCGCGACCTATGCCGACATCGAGGCGCTGCCCGAGAACATGGTCGGGCAGATCATCGATGGCGAGCTCATCGCCATGTCGCGGCCCGCGAGCCCGCATGCGGTGGCGCATTTCGCGATTGGAGGACTGCTGTTCACGACCTTCCAGGCCGGACAGCGGGCACCTGGGGGCTGGTGGATTCTCAATGAGCCCGAACTGCACTTCGGCGAGGACGTGCTCGTTCCGGACATTGCCGGCTGGCGGAGCGAGCGGATGCCCCAGATGCGGCGGGTGCCCTTCTTCACCCTCGCACCAGACTGGGTCTGCGAGGTGCTCTCCCCGTCCACCGCGACGCTGGACCGCAAGCGCAAGCGGGAGATCTACGCGCGCGAGGGTGTGGAATACGTCTGGCTGGTGGACCCGGCCCTGCGCACGCTGGAGGTGTTCCGGCGGCACGAGGGACAGTGGATACAGCGGGGCACGTACTCCGGTGAGGCGCGCATCAGGGCCGAGCCCTTCGAGGTCCTGGAGTTGGATCTCGGCTTGCTGTGGCCTCCGGAGCTGGAGGCGCCCTGACCGTCACATGGTGGGACGGAAGCGCTCCAGGTGTTGGCGCCACGCTTCGCGCGCGCCTTCCATGCTGACGGCGACGAAGCGCACGGGTGTTCCCGGACGGCGTGCGCAGAGCCGGCCCCAGTCCGCGTGGATGACGGTGGCGATGAGCGGATAGCCGCCCGTCGTGGGGTGGTCCGGCCCGAGGACGATGGGCTCTCCCGACAGCGTCACCTGGATGGCCCCTCGCACCATGGGGCGCGACGTGCCGGCCCCTTCGTCGCCGTGTGCCAGCGCCGTCCCACGCAGCCGCATCCCCACCCTGTCACTCGCCGGGGAGACGGTGAAGGTGTCCGCCAGCAGTGAGGCCCGCGTCGCCGCGCCGAAGCGCTCCAGGTCCGGACCGAGCATCACCCGGATGGGCGCCGTCACGTCCAGCGCATCCCCGAGCTCCAGTGTCTCCGTCGTGCCGCCCCCCTCGCCCAGCGGCAGGACATCTCCCGGACGCAGCAGCCGGCCCTCGTGCCCTCCCAGTCGTGCCACCATCAGCGTGCCGCGTCCGCCCAGCACTTCAGGCACCGCGAGCCCTCCGTCCACCGCGACGTAGCGCACGCTCGCGGACTCCGGCGCGGGCACGGTGAAGACCTCTCCGTCCGCCACGCTGAAGGTCCGCCCGTCCACGGACACGTGCGTCCTTCTCCCGCGCCCCCGCAGCTCCAGCTTCCCGAAGGTCTCCAGCGCCGCCGCGCCCCATGGGTTGCCCACCGCGCGGTTGGCCAGCGCCAGCAATTCCGGCACCCACGCTCCGCCCGGAGGCACGCCATGGTGCATCTGCCCCGGCCGTCCGGCGTCCTGCACCGTGGCGGGGCCTCCCACGCCCGTGATGTCCAGCCAGCCCGCCATCAATCCACCCGCTCGAAGCGCACCCGGTCACCGAGCCGCAGCACCGCGCCCTGGTCCGGCGTGAAGGCGGTGAAGTCCAGCGCGGTGCCGATGAGGTTCCACCCGCCGGGCGAGGCGAAGGGGTACACCCCCGTGCGCCCACCCGCGATTCCCACCGCCAGCGCCGGCACCCGCGTGCGAGGCGTGGCCAGCCGGGGCACTACGATGCGCGAGTCCACCTCTCCCAGGTACGCGAAGCCCGGCAGGAAGCCCACGCACCGCACCGTGTACTCGCGCGCCGTGTGGAGCCGCGTCACCTCGTCCTTCGTCAACCCCGTGCGCGCCGCCACCGCCTCCAGGTCCGGCCCGTCGTAGCGCACGCGCAGGGTGGTGGGCGGGCGCGCGTCCGGAGGGGGCGGCACGTGCAGCAGCCGCGCGAGCGCCAGCCGCGGTTCCTCGGGCGGTGCGTCCGGGTCGAAGTACACGCAGGCGTGCTCTTCCGTGATGACCGCATCCACCACGTGAGGCAGCGCGCACAACGCCTCGCGCGCGGACCGGCGCTCCAGGCCTTCCGGCAGCGCCAGCCTCAGCGCGCCATCTCCCAGGGCTTCCGCGCGCAGGGCGAGCGCATCCAGTGTGGCGCGCACCTCGCGGGCCAGCTCCACCGCGCCCGGGGTGTCCCCGTGCACGCAGAGGGTGTCCACCGCGCCGCCGGTGGCCAGCCGCACGGTGTTCTCCCGGGCCCGCGCGACGTCGGTGAGCACGGCCCCGGGCTGCCCGCGCGGAATGAGCGAGCCATCCGGCCGCGTGCCCCGGTCCGCGAAGCCCTCGCGCGCGTAGGCCAGCCCCTCTGCCCGGGCCGCGTCGCGCAACGCCCCCGCGCCCGGACCGATGAAGGTGAGGCTTCGCCCCAGCGCCTCCACCACGCCCCGCACCACCGCGCGAGCCAGCTCCGGAGAGGCATTGGCCGAGTGATAGAGGGCGCCATGCGGCTTGGCGTACCGCACCGGCACACCCTGGCTGGCCGCGAGCCGCGCGAGCCGCGCGCACTGCCGGGCCACCTGGCCGCGCATCACTTCGGGAGACACCTCCAGGGCCTTGCGGCCGAAGCCCTCGCGGTCCTCGTAGGAGGGGTGGGCTCCGGCACGCGTGCCATGGCGGGCGCACGACTCCAGCGCGCGGCGCATGGATGCGTCGTCCCCCGCGTGCCCACCACAGGCGATGTTGGCCACGTGGGCGAGCGTGTAGAGCTGCTCGTCCTCACCGGGCAGTTCGCCCAGGTCGATGTTGAGGAGGCACTCCGTCATGGGGGGCCCACGCTACGCGAGCCGGACTCCGGGCGCAGCCTTCCCTCCTCGGGGGCAAGCGCGGGGCGGCGGGCGTGGCGGATGGAAGTCACACGTGCCACCCCGGGGCAGGGGCCGGTTAGCACCGGAGTGGCACGCGCCTCGAGGGTGTAACCAAGAAACATTCCCGAGGAACTTCCACTCCAGATACGGCGCACCGGCTTTTCTCTGGCAATTACGCCCGTCATTTCCCACCCGGCCCGGGTCGAAATCACGTCGCCTCCCGAGGACGGCGCGGCGACGACGGGTGCGGATGGCTCAGCGGGAGGACGGCAGCGAGGCCGGGCCACCGGCCTTCACCCAGCGCACCAGGGCCCGCGCGGTGCGCTCGTCAATCAGGTCCGCGTAGGTGGGCATGGGTGTGCCCGGGAGGAACTGTTCGGGGTTGCGCACCCAGCGCACCAGGTCCGCGTCACTCTTGCCCGAGGCCTGCGCGAGCCGGTCGTGGTAGCGGGCGCCGGGGCCATGGCAGCTCGCGCAGCCGAGCTGCACGAAGAGCTTCGCCGCATCCACCTTCGGCTCGGAGGCATGCGGCTTCCGCTGGGGTGCCGGCGCGGTGGAGGAGGCGAGGGGGGCTGTGGTCACCGTGCCGCCGCCCTTCGAGGGCGCAACGCCCGACGTCGCGGAGCCGCCCGCCGCGGTCGCCCCTCCGGCGCCGGTGGCCGGGGGGCTCGCCGCCGTCCCGGACGAAGCGCTGGCGGAGTCCTCGCTCCGGCTCAGGGCGGCGGCTTCAGCCACGGAGCTCGCGGTGTTCGCGTCGGCGCCCCCGGACGTCTCCGCGCTCTCCGCCACCCAGGCGGGGCGCACGGAGGTGGCGGTGAGGCGCGGCCGGGCCCCCTTCACCTCGTTGTCCTGCTCGGGCACGGAGCGCAGGAAGTCATAGAGGGCCTGGGCCTCCACGGTGTCCATGCCCCGGAAGCGCGGCATGGGCGAGCGCAGCGCGGAGCCATCCGGCGCGAGGCCATCTCTCACCGCGCGGGTGAAGTCCTCCAGCGTCCAGTTCGCCAGCCCCGTCTCGTGGAAGGTGATGTTGCTGGAGCGGACCTTGTTCCCCTCCGGGTCCAGGAAGGACATGCCGCCAGAGAAGACGTCGTCGCCCTCCGTCTTGTTCGGGCTGAAGCCGTCGGTATGGCACGACGCGCAGTCGTACACGTCATGCGCCATGTAGCGGCCGTACTCCAGGGTGGCCGCCTTCGCCGGCACGGGGATGCCCGAGGCGGGGCGCTCCACCGGCTCGTTGCCGGTGATGACGCGGAAGCCCAGCCCACCAAAGAAGCTGAACTCCGAGCGCGGCGCCGGCTGCGCGTCCGCGGCGAACAGCGGGTCCCCCGAGCGCATGAACCCCAGCACCGCCGCGAGGTCCGCGTCGCCCATGGCGTAGCTGGGCATCACCATCAGCCGCCCGTCGCGACTCACCGCGTAGCGGATGGCCCGCGCCAATTCCTCGTCCGTCGCGGAGCCCACGCCCGCCGTCGGGTGCGACGTGAGGTTGGCCGCGTAGAAGCTCCCCATGTACGAGGGCAGTTCACGCAGCGGCGCACCGGACACCGTCTCCGCGCCACCGTTCCGGTGGCACGCCTCGCAGCTCGCATGGAAGATGGTGGCGCCCCGCGCCAGCGCCGCCGGAGACGTGTCCGCTTGAATGGGCGGGTAGGGGGCACGCACGGTGCCCGCGCAGCCCGCCACGAACAGCGTGAGTCCCGCCAGCAGCGTGTTCCTCACGGCTCCCACAACCTCTCGGCGCATGCGGTGCCCTCGTCTCGTGGCCAGCACCTGACGAATACCGCATCCGCCCGCCGTGCGGGAGGGAGGGGGCCTGCCACGGGGTGGACACCGCGGCGCGACAGGCACCCGCGGTGAAGAGGCCAGCAGGTAGAGTCGCGCGCATGACGCGCTCGCTCGAGTCCTACCGCGCCCTGTTCCCCGTCCTCCAGGAGCAGCTCTACCTCAACCACGCTGGCGTGGCCCCCACCAGCCTGCGGGCCGCCGAGGCCGTACGCGGCTGGATGGACGACCTCGTCTACCACGGCATCAAGCATGAGCGCGGCTGGGAGAAGCACTGCGAGCACGTGCGCGGGCTGGCGGCGCGGCTCGTCAACGCCGAGCCCGGCGAGGTGGCCTTCGTGCGCAACACCAGCCACGGCCTGGGCCTCGTCGCGGAAGGGCTGGACTGGAAGCCCGGGGACGAGGTGGCCGTGGCCTCGTCGCTGGAGTACCCCTCCAACGTCTACCCATGGCAGCACCTGAAGGACCGCGGCGTGGCGGTGCGCGAAATCGAGGCGTCCTCCGGCGGCGTCACGCCGGAAGCGGTGGCCGCGGCCCTCACCCCGCGCACGCGGCTGGTCGCCCTGTCCTCCGTGCAGTTCGCCACCGGCTACCGCGCGGACCTGGATGCGATTGGCGAGCTGTGCGAGCGCGCGGGCGTCCTCTTCTGCGTGGATGGCATCCAGAGCGTGGGCTGCATGCCCGTGGACGTGAAGAAGAGCCGCATCCACTTCCTCAGCGCGGACAGTCACAAGTGGATGCTCGGCATCGCCGGCATCGGCTTCCTCTATGTGGCGAAGGACGTGCTGCCCCGGCTGCGCCCGGTGCTGGTGGGCTGGCGCAGCACCACCGACGCGTGGAACTTCAACCGCAGCCACTTCGAGCTGCGCACAGATGCACTCAAGCTGGAGGAGGGCAGCGCCGCGTACACCGGCATCTACGCGCTGGGTGCCGCGCTGGAGCTCTTGCACGAGGTGGGCGTGGGCGTCATCGAGACGCGCATCCACGCGCTGCTGGCGCGGGTGGAGGAGGGGCTGCGCGCGCTGGGCTGTGACGTGGGGCCCTCGCCGGAGCACCGCGCGGGCATCCTCACCTTCCTGCCCCCTGGCGGAGATGCGCGGGCGCTGGGCGCCTGGCTCTCCGAGCGCGACGTCGCCCACTCCGTGCGCCGGGGGCGCGTCCGCCTGTCACCCCATTTCTACAACCTGCCCGAGGAGATGGACCGGTTGGTGGAGCTGGTGCGGACGCGCCTGGGCTGACGGGCTACTGCTGGGCGGGGAAGAGCGTCTCGATGGAGAGGTAGCGCTCGCCGGTGTCGTAGCAGAAGCACAGCACGCGGCTGCCGTCCGGCATCTCGCCCAGCTTCTGACTCACGGCGGCCAGCACGGCGCCGGAGGAGATGCCCACGAAGATGCCCTCCTCGCGCGCGGAGCGGCGGGTGAACTCGAACGCGTCCTCCTCATTCACCTGCAGCGCGCCGTCGAGCGCCTCCTTGTGCAGGTTCTTCGGGATGAAGCCCGCGCCGATGCCCTGGATGGGGTGCGGGCCCGGCGCGCCGCCACTGATGACGGGCGACTTGGTGGGCTCCACGGCGAACACCTTCAGCTTCGGCCACACCTTCTTCAGTTCTTCCGCGCACGCGGTGATGTGGCCGCCGGTGCCCACGCCGGTGATGAGGTAGTCCAGCCCGTCCGGGAAGTCCTTGAGGATTTCCTGCACGGTGGTGCGGCGGTGCACCTCGATGTTGGCCTCGTTCTCGAACTGTTGCGGCATCCACGCGTTGGGCACCTGGGACACCAATTCCTGCGCCCTCGCAATCGCGCCCTTCATGCCCTGGGCGCGCGGGGTGAGCTCGAAGGTGGCGCCGTAGGCGGCCATGAGGCGGCGGCGCTCGATGCTCATGGAGTCCGGCATGACGAGCACCAGCTTGTAGCCCTTCACCGCGGCCACCATGGCGAGCCCGATGCCGGTGTTGCCGCTGGTGGGCTCGATGATGATGCTGTCCTTCTTGAGGATGCCGCGCTTCTCCGCGTCCTCAATCATGGACAGGGCGATGCGGTCCTTGATGCTGCCACCCGGGTTGGCGCGCTCGAGCTTCATGTGCACCGTGACGCGCGAGGGGAACAGTCGGTTGATGCGCACGTGCGGCGTGTTACCGATGGTCTCCAGGATGTTGTTCGCCTTCATGGCATGGGCCTCGTCGGGTCAGATGTGGAACTCGAGTGCGTCCAGCGTTCCGTCCGCGCCGCGGGGACGCACCTCGCTGCGGCGGGTGACAACGGATTGAGGGGGGACGCTCTGCGTGAGCCAGGCGTTGCCGGCGATGATGCTGCCGCGGCCCACCACCGTCTCTCCGCCGAGGATGGTGGCGTTGGCGTACACCACCACGTCGTCTTCGATTGTCGGGTGGCGCTTCTTGTCCGCCAGCGCCTTCTCCACCATGAGCGCGCCCAGGGTGACGCCCTGGTAGAGCTTCACGTTGTCGCCGATGAGCGTCGTCTCGCCGATGACCACGCCGGTGCCATGGTCGATGACGAAGCGCCGGCCGATGGTGGCGCCAGGGTGGATGTCCACGCCGGTGCGCTGGTGGGCGTACTCGGTGAGCAGGCGTGGCAGGAGCGGGAAGCCGAGCGCGTGCAGGGCATTGGCCACGCGGTAGATGGCGATGGCGTAGAAGCCCGGGTAGGTGAGGATGACCTCGTCCACGGTGCGGGCGGCGGGGTCCGCCTCGAAGATGGCCTGGGCGTCCTGGCGGAGCCAGTCGTAGAGGCCGGGCAGCCGCTCCATGAAGCGCGCGGGCAGGGACGGGTTGATTTCGGGGTAGAGCGGGGCGAGCGTCTCGCGGATGCGGTGGAGGCTGGCCTCCACGGTGGTGACGTCGCGGCGCACGGCGGCGGCGGTGCACTCCAGGCGCTCCGCGAAGTGCGGGAAGAGCAGGCCGAGCACCTGACCGACGAACTCGGGGGCCGCGCGGCGCACGTCTGGAGGGAAGCAGTGGCGCTGCCGGGCTTCGAGCAGGGCCGCGACCAGCCGGGAGTTGGAGTCGTCCATGAGCGCCCCCATTTAACGCGCCGCGTGCGGGCGCCGCACGGCTTGAATGCCGCTTCGGCTTCGAGAAGCGGCTCCAAGGCCCCTGAGATGTAGGACAGGGGACAGGCGGACGGGGCCGGGCGGGCCGCTCCGGCCGGGGGCCGGGCAGGCAATGGGAGGCGGGTGGCGGGGGAAATACCGGGCGCGGGCACTACCCGCAGTCGTGCTCCAGGTTGACGTGGAAGTTGAACATGACGTTCTGGGTCCTGAGCACCACGTTCACCTGGCCGCGTCCCCCCACTGTCTTGCAGGGAGCCAGCCCGCCCACGTAGGTCCCTCCCGCGGCCGTGATGTGGTCCGGAACCCAGTCGCGGAGCGCCGGGACGTTGGCGTTCGCCATCACATACCCGGGAATGCCGCAGTCGAACCTGTCATCTCGCAGCTCGATGTCGACCCGCACCGTGTGACCGCTGAGGGTCAGATTGAACGAGTGTGGGTCCTGGCTGAGGTAGCTCGCGAAGGCATTGACGACCGCGGTTTCGATATCCGCGAGTGGCAGCGTGATCATGTCCGGTCTCCGTCCGGTCGAGGGGGTCGTGGGAGTGGACGCGCTGGCTTCGCCAATTGTGATTCTTCAGAGGCGCACACCCGCGCCATGGGGCACTTGCCGGGTGTCGACCAACGGCGGGACGATGGCCGCATGACCCACGCCCCGGTTCCCTCGTACGTCCACGGCACCAGCTCCACCCCGCTGCTCGGCGAGACGATTGGTCAGAACCTGCGCCGCACCGTCGAACGGCACGGAGACCGGGAGGCGCTGGTGGTGGCCTCGCAGAACTACCGGGCCACGTACCGGCAGCTCTGGGACACCACCACGCAGGTCGCGCTGGGGCTGCTGGCGCTGGGCGTGGAGAAGGGGGACCGGGTGGGCATCTGGTCTCCCAATCGCTTCGAGTGGGTGGTGGCCCAGTACGCCACCGCACGCATCGGCGCCATTCTCGTCAACCTCAACCCGGCCTACCGCACGTCGGAGCTGGAGTACGCGCTCATCCAGTCTGGAGTCAGCGTGCTGTTGCTGGCGCGCGGTTTCCGGCAGACGGACTACAAGTCCATGGTGGAGGAGGTCCGTCCCCGCTGCCCCGGCCTGCGCGTGACGATGGTGATGGACGATGACTGGCAGCTGCTCCTTTCCAACGCGAAGCACGTGAGCGAGCAGGCGCTGGAGCAGCGCGAGTCGTCGCTCCAGTTCGATGACCCCATCAACATCCAGTACACGTCCGGGACGACGGGCTTCCCCAAGGGCGCCACGCTGTCGCACCACAACGTGCTGAACAACGGGTTCTTCATCGGGGAGGCGCTGCACTACGGCCCCGAGGACCGCGTCTGCATCCCCGTGCCCTTCTACCACTGCTTCGGCATGGTGATTGGCAACCTGGCGTGCACGTCACACGGCGCCACCATGGTGATTCCGGGCGAGGCCTTCGACGCGCTGGCCGTGCTGCAGACGGTGCAGGCGGAGCGGTGCACGTCGCTGTACGGCGTGCCCACCATGTTCATCGCGGAGCTGGACCACCCTCGCTTCGGCGAGTTCGACCTGAAGTCGCTGCGCACGGGCGTCATGGCGGGCTCACCGTGTCCGGTGGAGGTGATGAAGCAGGTGCAGTCGCGGATGAACATGCGCGAGGTGACCATCTGCTACGGGATGACGGAGACGTCACCCGTGTCCACGCAGAGCGCGCTGGATGACCCGCTGGACAAGCGGGTGTCCACGGTAGGGCGCATCCACCCGCATCTGGAGGTGAAGATTGTGGACGCGGACTCGGGCGCGGTGGTGCCCCGGGGGCAGCCGGGTGAGCTGTGCACGCGCGGGTACAGCGTGATGCTCGGGTACTGGGAGAACCCGACGGCCACGGAGGCGGCGGTGGACCGGGCGGGGTGGATGCATACGGGCGACCTGGCCACGATGGACGCGGACGGCTACGTGAAGATTGTCGGCCGCATCAAGGACATGATCATCCGGGGTGGAGAGAACATCTACCCGCGCGAGGTGGAGGAGTTCCTCCACACGCATCCCGGCGTGAGCGAGGCGCAGGTCATCGGCGTGCCGAGCAAGAAGTACGGCGAGGAGGTGATGGCCTGGGTGAAGACGAAGCCCGGCGTGACGCTCACGGAGGAGGAGCTGCGGAAGCACTGCACCGGGCGCATCTCCACGTACAAGGTGCCGCGCTACTGGAAGTTCGTGGACGCGTTCCCGATGACGGTGACGGGGAAGGTGCAGAAGTTCCGGATGCGCGAGCTGTCCGTGGGCGAGCTGGGCCTGGAGGACGCGGAGGCCATCAAGACCGCTTGACGCGGGAAGCGGCCTTGCGCGCGGCCTTCTTCACCGGAGCCGCCTTCTTGCTCGCGGGCGCCTTCTTGCTCGCAGGTACCTTCTTGCTCGCAGGTACCTTCTTGCGCGCAGGCGCCTCCTTCTTCGCCGCGGCCTTCTTCTTCGGCGCCTTCTTCAGCGCCGCCCGCTCTGCCGCAGCCACCGCCTTGCGCGCCCAGGGCAGCAGGGCATACGCGTCATCCGCCGCGTCCGCGGGTGGCAGCCAGTAGCCCATCTCCACGCTCTTCCCCCCGCCCTCGTAAACGAAGGGCCGGCAGCCCGCGGCCTGGAAGTCCGGCTTCGTGACGTCATCCACCTTCAGGAACAACTGCCCCTGCGCGATGAGCCCGAACATCCGCCCGCCGAAGTACAGCCCCCAGCCGCCGAACATCGACCGCGACTGCACCGGCCCGAGCTTCTCCAGCAACTCCACCGTGTAATCCACGAAGCTGTCCGTCTTCGCCATGACTCCCTCCCCATTCACTCAGCGAAACGTCGCCACCAGCGGGTTGTGGTCCGACGTGTCTCCCACTTCCAGCACCTCCGCCGACACCAGCCGCTCCGCCATCCTTGGCGAGGCGAAGACGTAGTCCGTGCGGTAATCAATCGTCACGCCGCCCCGGTTCCTCCGCGCCGTCACCCACTTCGACGACGCGGGCCGCTCCAGCAGCGTGTCCACCCAGCCGTACTCCTCCACGTCGTCGATGACGTCGAAGCGCGGCGGGTGCCCGTACTTGTCCGTCCCCGCCTTCCGCAGCCGGTCCTCCAGGTCCACCGGGTACGGGTCCTTCCGCGACAGCGAATTCAAATCCCCCGCCAGCAGGTAGCGCCCCTCGCGGAACGCCGCCCCGTCCAGCAGCGAGCGCAGGTAGCGCGCCTCCACGTACCGCAGCTTCTCCTGGTGCGCGTCGAAGTGTGTCCCGAACAGCGTCACCGGCCCATTCACATCCAGCTCGCACTGGATGATGCAGTGCCCCAGGAAGTGTCTGTCATTGTGTACGCTCACCGAGCGCAGCGCGGGACGGCTCACCACCGCCACGTGGTAGCAGCGCCCGCTCGGCCGCGAGCGCGACTGTCCCAGCACCATGTGCGCGTCGTCCTGCGGCACGTCCAGCGCCTCCGCCACCCGTCGCAGCCTTCCGCCGTCGTCCCAGCCCAGGCACTCCTGCAGCACCAGCACGTCCGGGGACTCGCGCGCCAGGAAGGTGAGGATGGCGTCGAACCGCTCCTCGCCCCCTTGCAGCACGTTGAACGTCATCACCTTCGTCGTCATGACTGGCCTCTGCCCCAAGGCTCGGGCATCGCGCGGATGCTGTCCACGATGAAGGTCTTCAGTGCCCGCGCCGCCGCCGTGAGGTAGCCCTCGCCCCGGTGCACCAGCGCCACCTGCCGCTTCGGCCCGCGCACCAGCGGCACCACGTCGAACCCCTGCGCCTGGTGGTCTCGCGTCATCAACTCCGGCACCAGCGCCACGCCCAGCCCCCGCTCCACCATGCGGCGGATGGCCTCCGCGTTGTCCGTCTCCAGCGCCAGCTTCGGCGTCACCCCGCGCGCCTCGCACTCCGCCTCCAGCGCGCGCGTGCCGCTCATGCCGGGGATGACCACCCACGACTCCCCCACCACCTCCGCCAGCGCCACCGGCTTGCCCTGTCTCGCCAGCCGGTGCCCGCGCGGCACCACCAGCGTCAGCCGCTCCTCCCACAATTTCTGCGCCACCAGGTCCGCCCGCCGCACTGGCAGGGACAGGATGGCCAGGTCGAGCACCCCCCGCGCCACGCTCTCCTCCAGCGCCTGCGCGGTGCCCTCACTCAGCCGGGGCCGCACCTCCGGGAAGCGCTGCGCGAAGGCCGGGATGATGTCCGGCATCAGGTACGCGCCCACCGTGTGCAAGGTGCCCAGGGACACCGAGCCCTGGGGCGTGCTCGACAGCCGCTCCAGCTCCGAGGTGCCCTTCGAGAGCGCCTCCAGCGCGCGCTGGGCGTGCGGCAGGAAGCGCTCCCCCGCGTCCGTGAGCACCGCCCCGCCGGGCGTGCGGACGAGCAGGCGCGTGCCCAGCTCGGCCTCCAGCGACTGCAACTGCCGCGACAGTCCGGACTGCGACAGGCCCAGTCCCTTCGCGGCGATGGAGAGGCGGCCCTCCTGCGCCACCTGGAGGAAGGCCCTGAGCTGTTCGGTGGTCATGCGGTTTCCGCAAGAAGTCTATGCGCAAGGTGCGGTTTCCGCATGGCCTTCAGGGGCGTAGACGTAGGGCATGGATGGAAGCGGCTTGACGGTGGAGCCCCTGGCCAGCACGCGCCCGGGCACGGCGCGGCGGATGGCCACCGGCGCGGTGTTGCTGGCCCTGGTGGTCAGCGCCTTCGAGGGCACGGTGGTGACGAGCGCCATGCCCACCATCACCCGTGAGCTTGGTGGCGAACACCTCTACTCGTGGGTGTTCTCCGCCTTCCTCTTCGCCTCCACCGTGGGCGTACTCATCTCCGGCAAGCTGGCCGACAGGCTGGGCCGCCGGCCCGTCTTCTTCGGCGGCATGGGGCTGTTCCTCGTCGGCTCGGCGCTGTGCGGCCTGTCCGAGTCCGTGCCCATGCTCATCGCCTTCCGGGTGATGCAGGGCCTGGGCGCCGGCGCGCTCCAGCCCACCACGCTCACCATCAGCGCGGACCTCTACACGCTGCGCGAGCGCGCCGCAGTGCAGGGCCTCTTCACCGGCGCCTGGGCCGTGGGCAACAGCCTGGGCCCGCTCATCGGCGGCTGGCTGGTGATGCATGCCTCGTGGCGCTGGGTGTTCCTCGTCAACGTGCCCGTGGGGTTGTTCGCCGCGGCGCTCCTGTACCTCTCCTACCGCGACCCGCCGCGCCGCTCGGACGTGAAGCTGGACCGGTGGGGCCCGCTCCTGGCCGGTACCACCGCGGCGCTGCTCCTGTTCTCGCTCGAGCCCGGACACGCGGAGGCCCGGTGGCTGTGTGTGCTGGGCGCCGTGCTCGTGGGCGCGGTGCTGGTGCGCCAGCAGCGCGCGTCGGTGAATCCGCTGCTGCCGGCGGAGTTGCTGAAGGACCGCACCGTGCTGACCGGCGTGGCGGGCAGCGTCGCGGGCGGCGCGCTGCTCTACAGCATGGCCGCGTGGGTGCCCCTGTGGATGACGGAGCAGGGCGGGCACACGCCGGTGGGCGCGGGCCTCGCACTGCTGCCGATGCTGCTGGGCTGGTCCGTGGGCTCCACCTTCGGCGTGAAGTTGCTGGTGCGCGGCGGCATGCGCCTGAGCGCGGGCGTGAGCTTCGCGGTGGCTGCGGTGGGCGCGGGCTTCCTCGCCCTGTCCGCCGCCCTTGGCTGGGGCGTGCCCGCGGCCCTCGTGGGCCTGGGGATTCTCGGCCTGGGGCTGGGGCCGGCCGCGAGCACCTCGCTCATCGGTCCCCAGTCCCGCGCGCCGTGGCACCACCGGGGCATCGTCACGAGCAGCCTCTACGCGATGCGGCTGCTGGGGGGCTCGCTGTCGGTGGCCCTGCTGGCGCTGGCGCGCGGGCACTTCGCCGCGCAGTTCGCCATCGCCGCGGGGCTCACCGCCACTGCGGCGCTGGTGCTGGCGCTGTTCGCCCCCGGCAGGACGGAGCCGGGGGCGTCCGAGGCCTGAGCGGCCCGGCTCAGGCCGTGCTTTCGGGGACGCTGAGCAGCCCGCAGAGCGCCGCCGCGCGGCTGATGCTGAAGCGGTCATTGAGCATCAGCGGCCGCTTCCCCACCGCGTACCCTTCCGAGACGACGGACTCCACGGTGAGGGAGTAGTGGGAGCCCGGCTGGAGGACTCCCGGAGGCAACCGGACGGAGGTGGCGCCGCCGTCCACGTAGAGCTGCAGGGTGGGAATGGGGAACGGGGAGCCCGGGTCGTCCAGGTCCAGGCGCTGGAGCCTCAGCAGATAGACATCCGGCGCTCCATCCGAGGGCTGCTCCCACCCGATGACGTGCGCCCCGGCCTCCAGCGTGCGTGAGCTGTAGGCCTCCGTCCCGTCGATGGTGAGCTGGCGAGGTGGCTGGATTCGGGGAAGCAGCGGCCCGCCCGCGAGCCGCGCCGGTCGATCCTGCACGAAGGTGGAGGCCGTGAGGGTGAGAGTCATTCCGTCGGGCGTCCGCACGGGGACGGCGAAGGTTGTTGCGGCCCGGGCCACCGCGCCCGGATGGGTCTGCGAGGGATTGCCATAGACAACCGTGCCCGCGAGGTCGTCCGGCCCGTCGTGCGGAACGCCCAGGCTCATCAGCTCGCCCGGGAAGCCCATCCAGCCCTCGGTGGAGGGCTCGGCCGAGGCCGGCCGCATGGAGAACCGGGACGTCGCGGGGACGGCCTCGGGGTGCACGTCGGCGGCGAGGGACGTGAAGGCAGACAGCCTCCAGTCCAGCGGCAGCTCCCGCAGGGGCAGCGGCACGAGCCGGCCCTCGAGGTCGAGGGTGAGGGTGCCGTCATGGGAGAAAGGCGGCAGGTGGAGCGCGCGCACCGCCGTGAGGTAGCGCTGGACGCCGCCGCCGGGCAGGGCGCACAGCTCGCGCGGAGACTGCTGCACCACCCGGGCCCGGTCGCCGCGCTCCGCCTCGAACATGGGCACCCGGGCGGGCTGGAGCTCCTCCACCGCCGCGGTCGCTCCCTCGAACATGTCGTAGAGGACCAGGGAGGTCCCGAAGCCCAGCTGCTCGGAGACGAGCTGGAGGTCGGAGAAGGGCGGTACCTGCCGGCCCTCCAGTCCGCTGAAGCGGTCATGCCAGGGCTCGAGGTTGCCCAGGCTCACGCGCAGTGACGACTCGAAGTCCAGGTCCACGATGTCGTCCCGGAGCGGCTGGTTGAAGCCCAGGTCCACCTCGCGTGCGCCGGTGACGAGGACGTTGTTGCCGTCCTTCAGGTAGTAGACGCCCGGAGGCACGTACGGGAACACGTATTCGCCCGGTGCCCCGGGCGCGCCGGGTATGGGGACGAAGGAGTCTCCCTCCAGGACGAACAACTCGAGTGCGCCCGGCGGGAAGTTCCAGGGCTGCTCCTCCTCGTCTTCCGTCGAGAGGTCGCGCCGGTAGCTCGTGACGCGTACCGCGTTGGGCCCCGGCGCCTCGCTGTCGGCCTCTCCCTCCGTCTCGAAGGGGTCACCGTCAGGGACGGAGTCGGTCGGCTCCTCTCCGGTGTCGCGGCCCGCGTTGAACACGTCCGGGTCCGTGTTTCCGCCCGTGTCCGACTCGCTCGTGTCTCCTGCCACCAGGGCCCCGGCGACTCTGGCCGTTGGAAGCTCGGCCGCGGAGCAGCCCGTGCCGGTGAGGCACAGGAACAGCGCCATCAACAGCAAACGCCAGAACGGCATGGTCTCCTCGGTCCAACGTCCCCGCTCCGGCCGCAGGCCCGTCGCGGGGGTGTCTTCCAGCAGGGTGACTCTACAAACTCCCTTCCGCCCGGGTAGGGCGGGAAGCGTCCCGAGGAGGGACGGCGGGTGGGCGGCCAGCCATGGGCCGGAGCGTGCAGCCTTCCGCGCGGCGGCGTGCACCGCGCTGCACAGCCGCTGCACGGGCCGCCGTGCAAGTGTGCTTGATGCCTCGCGTCATGCGATGGCAGGGCGGCTGCATTCGGGCTCCTCCGCGCGCCGAAACCTGGCGCTGGAGGAACCCGATGCACACGACGACGACGAAGTGGGACACGAAGGTACTGGGGGGCGTGGGCGGCGGCCTGCTGCTCCTGGCGGTGATGTTCCTCTGGCGCGACCTGCAGGTGCCGCGCGAGCTGCTGCTCGCGGTGGCCGCCGTGGGGGCGGCGGGACTGGCGTTCCTGAACGTGCCCAACACGCGCGGGCTCCTGGGCCCCGTCGCCGTGCTCGCCTGCGCCGTGGCGGGTGGTCTCTGGTACGCGGCGACGAAGCAGGAGTTGCTGCTGGTGGGGCTGGCCCTGACGCTCGCCGTCTCCGCCGTGACGGTGTGGCGCTCGCGCACTCACGGCGGCGACGCGCCCGACCGCATCCGGGATGTCCTTGCCTGGTATGGCCTCACCGCCGCGGCCGTCGCCGCGTCGTGGGCCTTCTACTTCCACTTCCTCACGCTCGGCATCGCCGAGGACAACGTGGCCCGCCGGCTGGTGCTCACGCTGGGGTGGCTGGTGGTGGGCGTGGCCCTCGTGCTCATGGCCCGCCGTCGCGACACGCCCGTCATGCGCGACGCCGGCTTCGCCTTCGTGGGCATCGCCGTGGGCAAGGCGCTCCTCTATGACACCGTGAATCTCCACGGCTCCCTGCGCGTGGTGGGCCTGGCCGCCGCGGGCGCGCTGATGGTGGGCGCGGCCTTGTGGTCCTCGCGTGCGTCCGAGTCCCGGAGCGCATGACATGAGCGCCCTGTTCTCCGTCACCAGCGCGCTGTGGCTGGCCATGGCCCCGGCGGGGACGTGCTGGCTGCCCACCGACCAGACCGCGGGCTGGAAGCGCGTGGAGCTGCCCGAGGCCGCGCCCGCGCTCGCCGCCCCCGAGGACGTGGACCAGTTCCGCGTGGGCGAGCCCGCGCGACTGCTGGAGTCCGACTCGAAGGTATACGTCGGCGCCACCCACTCGAAGCCCGGGCGCATGGCCTACGCGTTCCGCGTCCCGCCCGGCACCACGCGCCTGGAGGTGTCCTTCCTGGAGCCGCTGCGCGGGGCCAAGGTGGACGCCACCGCCTCCGCGGAGGCCCGCACCTTTCCGCTGCTGAGCGAGCGGCGGCAGGCAGGGGCGTCACTCGTGCTGGACTGGTACGCGGCGGACGTGGACGGCGTGGTGGTGGAGGTCCATCACCACCTGCGCAAGCGGCCCGTGGTGCGCTCGTGGCGCACGGGGCGCGATGTCTGGCCGGAGCGGGAGGCCTCGGTGCCCACGGCCTTCAAGGCTCCGCGCGCGCTCTACTTCCTCCACCCGGGAGGCGGGCGCTACGTCACCCTGTGCCAGTCTCCCGGGCGGACGCTCACGCTGTCGAGCTGGCCCGCCGAAGGGGCGCCCGCGGCCGTGTCACTCACGCGGGCACCTTGAGCAGCACCCACGGCCATAGCCTCCCCAGCGCGGCGCGCAGCGAGGCCGCGTCGGGGTAGCGGTCCCCGGGCCGCTTCTCCAGGAGCTTCATCACGACGTGCTCGAAGGGCGCTGGCAGGTCCGGGCACAGCGTGCGCGGCGGCACCGGGGCCTGCTGCACGTGCAGGAACATCAGCGGCACCGGCTGCTCGTGACGGAAGGGGAGCTGGCCGGTGAGCAGCTCGTAGGCCACCACGCCCAGCGCGTACAGGTCCGTGGCGGGTGACACCGGAGGGTTGCCCATCACCTGCTCGGGCGCCATGTACTCCGGCGTGCCGAGCACCGCCCCCTGCGCCGTGGCGCCGACCACGTGCGTGCTCTTCGCCAGACCGAAGTCCATCAGCTTGAGCACGCCGGTGCGGGTGATGAAGAGGTTGGCGGGCTTCACGTCGCGGTGGAGCACGCCGCGTCCGTGCGCGTGCTCCAGCGCCACCGTGGCGTGGGTGAGCCACCGCAGGGCCTCGGCCCGGGTGGCGCGCCGCTCGGCCAGCAGTTGCCGGAGGTCCGTGCCCTCCAGCAGCTCCATGGTGAGGTAGTGCCGCTCACCGTCCACGCCGGCGTCGAAGACGCGGAGGATGTTGAGGTGCTCCAGCGCCCGCACGTGCTCCACCTCCTGATGGAAGCGCGCCACCAGGGCGTCGTGGGCGTGGGGCACCGCGAGGACCTTCAGTGCCACGCGCAGGTCCTGCCGCAGGTCGGTGGCCTCGTACACCGTGGCGCTGCCCCCGGCGCCGAGCCACCGCTCCACGCGGTAGCGCTCCGCCACCACCTGACCCGGCATCAGCCCTCGCACCAGCGGAGATGGAGGGAGCGGCGTCACCACACCCTGCAGCAGCGTGCCGTGGGGTGACACCGGCGTCAGCGGACGCAGCGTGTCTCCCAGAGACACCGCGGGAGGCGGCGTCACCGGACGCAACAGCTCCTCCGCTGGCGTCGTGCCGGGCTTGCGTGCACGTGCGGGCCCCGGCGTCTCACCGGGCCGCTCCTTCTCCGCCCGCTCCACGGCGCCGCCGAGGTACGCCACGTCGCCGGGCTCATCATCCGTCGGGTGCACCGTGCGGGCTCCCGGGCTCAGGGGTCGAGCAGCGACACGTGGGACGGAGCCCCCGCGCCCTCGAGGTCCAGGTGCGGGGTGGGCAGGTTGTACTCGGCGGCGGCGCTGGTGGCCTCGACGATGATGGGGCCCGCGATTTCCGGCGGCTCGCCATGGCACAGCAGGTCCACCACGTGCTCCAGCGTCCACTTGCCCAGCCGGCTCACCACCAGCCGCGTGCCGTCATACTGCGCCGTGTCCGACAGCTCCTTGCTCGCCGCCAGCTTCGCCTCCACAGAGCCGCCCAGGTAGCCGCGCGCCAGCGTCAGCACCCGGTCCAGCACCGCGTTCCACGCCTGGAGATGGGTGCGGTCCTGCGCCTCGTCCATGATGTCCAGGCCCACCTGCAAGCGCTCCATCCGCTCCAGGAACTGCTGCACCAGCGGCCCGCGGATGATGCGGCCGTGCTGCGGCGCAATCACCTCCACCGCGGGTGTCAGCTTGCGGATGGCCGCCACCGCGCGCACCAGTGCCGCGTTCACCGGCATGTAGATTTGATGGAACGCGCGGATGCCGGACCAGTCGGACTCGTCCGCCCACAGCCCCTTGGCGTTGGAGTCGGTGAGGCCGCCGAAGAGGTCTCCGGTGAAGAGCACCCGCGTCTGCAAGTCATAGAGCATCACCGCGCCCCGGAAGTGGCAGAAGGGCGAGGGCACCGGCAGCAGCTTGTGTCCGGTGGGCACGCTCAGCCCCTGAGCGAATTTCTCGGTGGGGATGAAGCGGTGGCGCGGCAGGTTCTGGTGGACGATGAGCCGCCACGTGTCCTCCGTGCAGAGGATGCCCGCACGTGGCGCGTAGCGCGCGGAGATGAGGCTCGCCGACGAGCCCACGTCCGGGTCCTGGTGGTTGATGAACATCGCCGACAGCCGCTCCATCCCACCAATCAGCGACGTCACCTTGGTGTGGATGGTGGAGAAGTCGCTGCTGGAGCCCGGGTCGATGAGGAGGTTGAACTCGGTCTGCCGCTGCGTCTTCGTGTCGGCGCCCTTGAAGCGGCGCAGGTACGGGTTGGCGAAGAAGATGGCTCCGGGCTCTCGCTTGCCGACCCAGAATATCTCGGGGGCAATCTCCACCGGGGCGAGACGGAGGTCGGGGGACGGGCTCGGGACGGGGGCAACGGTGCTGCTCATGGGCTCGGCGTTCCTTCGCGGGGGGAAGTCACCGAGCCCCATAGCAAGCCGCGCGCCGCCCCGTGACGCACCGGGACGGGACGCACTTCGCCTGGCGAGGGCGCAGTTCCTGCGTTCCCCCGCGAAACGGCGCATTCCGTGCGGGGCCCGCTACTGCACGAGCGGTGGCTGCAGCGTGCCGAAGCGCTCGATGCCCTGGTCCACCGCGGCGCGCACCGCGTGCAGCACGGCGTCATCCGTGAGGTGCCGCACCAACACCAGGCGCGTGGCGAGGAGCGACGGCGCGTCCGCCAACCGCCGCTGGAGTGCGTCCAGCGGTACCAGGGTGAGGGTGAAGCCCCGGCCGTCACGAAGCCGCACCACCACGTCCAGCCCGTCCTGGTGCGACAACTCAGGGTCGTCCGCGACGAGGATGGAGGCCACCCGGGAGTCTCCCGAATCCATGGACCGCATGCGCCCTCCCCCATGACACGGGCCCGGTACGGGCCCTCGCGCAGCATGAGCACCGGTGTGGGCAGGCGGGCAACCCGGCGCACGGGCCGGTTGCTCGGGAGCGGACGGTGGGAAGCCCCCCGCGCGTGGCGGGGGCGTGGCAGAGTCTGCGCCCTCCACCCGCCCTCCATGCCCGACCCTTCGACACTCTCCGCCTGGGGGCTTCCGGGCCTCTTCTTCGTCGCCATGCTCGCGGGCTCGGTGGTTCCCGTGCCCTCGGAGGCGGCGCTCGCCGCGCTCATCTACGGCGGCACGCCCCCGGTGATGGCTGTCTGCGTGGCCACTGTCGGCAACGTGCTGGGCGCGCTGTCGCTGTACGCGCTGGGCCGGTGGGTGGCGGCCGGGGGCGGCGGGCCGCTGGGCCGGTGGTATGCGCGGCGGCGCGCGAAGGAGGGCCCGCGCATGGAGCGCATCGAGGCGCGTGTGCGCACCTGGGGCGCGCCCGCGCTGGTCATGTCGTGGATGCCGGTGGTGGGTGACGCATTCGTCATCGCCGGGGGCATGCTCGGCGTCCGGCCGCTGCCGTTCGTCCTCTTCGTCACACTCGGAAAAGGGCTGCGCTATCTCTTCGTCGCGCTCTCCACTGCCGCGGCGATGTAGCAATTGTTTCCATATATTTTTCACCTGGGTTTTACGCGCCGCTTTTCGGAACTTCCTCGATAAACGAGACTGGTGGCGCGCGTGCTGTTTCACGCGTGAATCACTGTTCAGGTGTCTCCCCCGACCCTTCACTCGCTCCCCAGCAGGAGCAGGATTGGACAGCGTGCGAAACAACAAGACTCCCTCGAGGCAGTTATGGCGTTGCGCGGTGGTGTTCTCCCTGGTGCTCGCCGCGTGCGGTGGCGTGGAGCCGGAGGAGGCGACTTCTCCTGACGAGGCCGCCGTCGGAGCCCGTGAGGACGGGCTGGCCAACGTCCGCCTCCGCCTGATGGCGGCCAACCTCACCAGCGGCACGGGCCAGGACTATGACCCGGGCCACGGCATCCGCATCTTCCAGGGCACGGACCCGGACGTGGTGATGCTCCAGGAGTTCCAGTACAAGACGAGCTCCGCGGCGGACCTGCGCGCCTTCGTCGACACCGCCTTCGGCACCGGCTTCCAGTACTTCCGCGAGAGCGGGTCCGGGATTCCGAACGGCATCATCAGCCGCTACCCCATCATCTCCGCGGGCGAGTGGGATGACACGGCCGTCTCCGACCGCGACTTCGTATGGGCGCGCATCGACATCCCGGGCCCGAAGGATTTGTGGGCGGTCAGCGTGCACCTGCTGACGACGAACGCCAGCACGCGCAACACGGAGGCCACCAGCCTGGTCAGCCGCATCAAGGCCAACATCCCGACGGGCGACTACCTGGTCATCGGCGGCGACTTCAACACCGGCAGCCGCTCCGAGGCGTGCCTCACCACCTTCGCGCAGGTGGTGTCGACGGCGAGCCCGTACCCGGCGGACCGCAACGGCAACACCAACACCAACGCGGGCCGCAACTCGCCGTATGACCACGTGCTGGTGGACAGTGACTTGCGCCCGTACCAGACGGCGGTGGTCATCGGCGGCAGCTCCTTCTCCGCCGGCCTGGTGGCCGACACGCGCGTGTACTCGCCCATCTCCGAGATTTCCCCCGCGGTGTCCGGCGACAGCGGCGCGTCCGGCATGCAGCACATGGGCGTCATCAAGGACTTCCTCGTTCCGGGTGACACGACGAGCAGCGGCAGCGTCACCGTGACGTCGCCCAACGGCGGCGAGAGCTGGGCGGGCGGCAGCGCGCACAACATCACCTGGTCCTCCTCCGGGGTGACGAGCGTGAAGGTGGAGTACTCGCTGAACGGCAGCACCTGGAGCACGCTCACCTCCAGCACCTCGGCCTCTTCGGGGAGCTTCGCGTGGACGGTGCCCTCCAGCGCCAGCACCGCCGCGCGGGTGCGCGTGAGCGACGCGTCCGACGCCAGCATCACCGACTCCAGCAACGCGGCCTTCACCATCACCACCTCGGGCGGCGGGACGGCCAGCGTCATCGTCAACGAGGTGATGGTCAACGAGCCGGGCTCGGACGTCACCGGCGAGTTCGTGGAGGTGGTGAACGTGGGCACCGGCTCGGCGGACCTGAGCGGGTGGACGGTGTCGGACTCGGCCAGCGTGCGGCACACCTTCCCGAGCGGCACCTCGCTGGCGGCCGGCGGCGTGGTGGTGGTGTTCGGCGGCTCGGCGGGCATTCCCTCTGGCACTCCGGGCGCGGTGGTGGCGTCCACGGGCACGCTGGGGCTGTCCAACAGCGGCGACACCGTGACGCTGAAGAACGCGTCCGGCACGGCGGTGGACACCGCCACGCTGAGCTCGGGTGTCAGCGGCACGGACGGCGTGTCCGCCAACCGGAGCCCGGACGCCAGCGCGAGCGGCACCTTCGTGCTGCACACGAGCGTGTCCAGCCTCACCTCGTCGCCCGGACGGCGCGCCAGCGGCGCTTCGTTCTAGCGGTCCTGAAGGCACCGCGGCCCCGCCCCGGTGGAAACCGGAAGACGGGGCCGTGTTGTTTCAGCGGTCTCCCGGTGCCGCGAGGCTCAGTGCGACTCGGTCGGCGGCGTGGGGGTGAGAGGCACCCGCTCGCCCGTCGCCTCCGCGCGCACGGTGGGGACGCCCTGGTCGCCCGCGCTGCCCGGGCCCGGCGTGGCCGGGTCTCCGGCGCGCGGGGTGGAGCGGCCGTAGTCGCGCTCCCAGATGCGCACCAGCGCGAGGAAGAAGGCGACGATGAGGGGCCCGAGCAGCAGGCCCACCGTGCCGAACGCGGCGAGGCCACCGAGCAGGGCGAAGAAGACGATGGCCGCGTGCTGGTGCATGCCACGCTTTGTCAGCAGCGGCTTCACCACATTGTCCACCAGGCCCACCACCACCGTGCCCCAGATGGCGAGGAAGAGTGCCGCCCAGGGGTGGCCGCTGAAGAACATCAGCGCCGCCGCGACGAGCACCACGGAGGCCGCGCCCACGGCGGGGATGAGCGCCACGAAGAAGGTCAATCCGCCGAAGAACACCGCCGCGGGCACCCGGGCGATGAAGAAGCCGATGAGCGCCGCCACCGCCTGCACGCCCGCGGTGGCCACCGAGGACACCAGCACCGCTCCGGACACGCTGCGGAACTCGCGCATGATTTCACGCGTCTGCCCGCGCCTGAGCGGCGACACGCTCTCAATCCACTCCACCAGCCGCGCCCCGTCCGTGAAGAAGAAGAAGAGGGCGATGAGCATCATCACCGTCTGGAAGACGATGGAGCCCGTGGCCGCCACCGCCCCCGTCACCGCCTTGGCCGCGGTGCCGCCCTGGCTGGTCACCTGCTGCTGGAGTGTCTGGTCCAGGTTCTGCTGCTCCATCGGGAGCCTTTCAATCAGGGTGCCGCGCACGGGTGCGGGAATCCGGTTCACCAGGCCCTGGACGCCCTCCTGCTGCACCGTCTTGGTGACGAACTCCACTCCCTCGGACACCTCGGTGACGATGAACGCCGTGAGGCCGCCCAGGGGCAGCAGCAGGGCGAGGACGATGGCCGTGGTGATGAGCCCGGCCGACAGGTGGTTCCTGCCGCGCAGCCTCCGCGTCAGCCGCTTGTGCAGCCCGTAGAAGGTCGCCGCCAGCACGGCCGCCAGGAAGAACGCCTCGGCGAACGGGCGGATGACGAGGGCCAGGAGGAAGATGGACAGCAGGATGAGGCCGGTGAAGACCCGGCGAGCGGTCAGCTCGGATGCCATGAGGGACAAGGTAGGGACGCCAAGGCGGAGGAGCAGGGGAGCGCTGCGCCCCTGGCTGCCTGGCTGCCCTCCTGGCGAGAAGACTTGGGCCCGGGCGCCGGGCGGCTAGAGTGGCGCGCCATGCCGGCCTTCGAATCGACCGCGTTCACCCTCTGGCTGCTGCAGGCGCTCTGCACGGCCTTCCTCGCCATCCTCTTCCTCCAGTCCGGCCTGGACAAGGTGTTCGACTGGAAGGGCAACCTGGGCTGGCTCACCGGCCACTTCGCCAAGAGCCCCCTGCGGAGCATGGTGCCGCTGATGCTGGGCACCCTCACCCTGCTGGAGGTGGCGGCCGGTGCCCTCTGCGCGGCGGGGCTCGTGGCCCTCGTCGTCACCGGCAGCGCGGCGCTGGCCTTCTGGGGCGCGCTGCTGTCGGCGGTGTCACTCATCGCCCTCTTCTTCGGCCAGCGCATGGCGAAGGAGTACGCGGGCGCGTCCGTGCTGGTGGCCTACTTCCTGTTGGCGCTGGTGGCGGTGTACGTCACCCGCCTGCACTGAGGGCGTAGGCCTCAGAGCACCTTGCGCGGAGGCACGAGGGCGTTGGCGGACAGGAGGCCCGCCGCCAGCGCCACGGCCACCATCAGCATGTTGAAGGCCGTGTCCACGCCAGCCACCACGTCCCGCTCCAGCAGCGAGGACAGGCTGCGGAAGCCGACGCTGCCGGGCACCAGCAGCATCAAGCCGGGCACCACGGTGGTGACGGAGGGCCGGTTGCGCAGGCGCGCCAGCGCGTTGCTGGCGATGCCCAGGAGCAGCGCCCCCACGAAGGCGCCGAGCTGCGCCCCCAGGAGCAGCGCGCCCAGCCGTGAGCCCACGAAGGCGAAGGTGCACGCCGCGGCAATCCAGCCCCAGTCCCGGGGACGCGCCCGGAAGAGCACGCCCACCGCCACCGGGGAGAGGACCAGCGCCAGCAGCTGCGTCCATGCGGGCAGCGCGGGTGGCAGGGGCGCCAGGGTCGGCGGGGGCAGCAGCAATGCGAGCCGGCTCCCCAGCGCGACGCCGAAGCCGAGCTGGAGGAAGACCAGCGCCGCCGCGGTGAGCCGCGAGGTGCCGGAGATGAGGTGGCGCGTGGCCAGCTCGTTGATGGCCACCGTCAGGGACAGTCCCGGCAGCAGGACGATGAGGCCGGCCACCGTGGCCACCTGCACCGACAGGGGGCCCACCAGGCTGGCGGCCAGCACGGCGAAGGCCGAGGAGAGGATGGCGGCCACCGGCTCCAGCACGAACGTCGTGGTGGGCCGCCGCCGAGCCAGCTCGCCCAGCGTGCCGATGACCAGGCTGCTCAGCGCGGCCACGCACACCTCGCGCAGGCCGCCCCCGAACAGCCGCCCCGCGGTGCCGCCCGCCAGCGCCCAGCAGAGGAGCTGGAGCCCCGGGCCGTAGCGCGCCGGGAGCGCGAGGATGTCCTCCACCTTCCGTGCGCCCTCGGCGGGGGACAGCCGGCCCTGGATGACGTCGTCCGTGAGCACGTCCAGCAGCGTCAGCCGCTCCAGGTCCATGTCTCCGGGTTCCACCCGGATGAGGCTGGTGCGCAGCGACTCCGGAGGGCCGAAGGACGCGAAGAGGGAGGTGGGGGTGGAGAAGAAGCGGCCCTCCAGTCCCAGCCGCTCGGACACGCGCCGCATCAGCCCCTCCAGGCGGTGCGAGGGCGTGCCGTAGCGGTGCAGCGCCTCCGCCAGCCGCAGTGTGAAGGCCACGGCGGCGCCCGGCGGAGGAGGGGACAGGGACGCGAGGAGCTCGGAGGGGACGGCCACGGCGGCGCACATGGCAGACGCGCCGGGCCCAAGTCAAACGGAAGGGGAGCAACGGCCCCTTCGGCCGTTACTCCCCCGTCACGTCGTCACGTCTTGCGTGGCTTCAGTGCACCTTCGTCATGTCATCCAGCGGAGGCAGCGGGGGGAGGCGCGACGAGCCCGAGGGCGACGAGGCGAGCGCGTCCGCGCTGTCCTCCGTGCCCGACACGCTCACGCCCGAGGTGGTGGCGCCCGGGCCGGCGCTGCTGCTCGGGCTGCTGATGCTGCTCGCCCCGAAGCCCGTGGTCCCGGGCGTGTTCAGGTCCGAGGTGGAGGAGACGCTCGAGGCGGAGGCGCCCTGGCGGCTGTCATGGCTGGACGACGGCGCCTCGCGGCCCTGGAGCCGCTGGTGGAGCTGGTCGCCCAGGTGCGAGATTTCCTCCCCGGCGCGGCGCCTGGCCGGCTCCATGAGGCGGCGCTCCTGGTTGGACACCGGGATGAGCGTGGAGGCCAGCATGCCCAGCGCGATGCCACCCAGCGCCAGGAGGAGCGGCTGCTCGTCCACCGTGCGGTTGAACCAGTCCGTGGTGCGGTACTGCACGGCGTCGCGCGAGGGGATGCGCTCACGCAGGTGCGAGGCCCGCTCCTTCAGGTGGTCCACCGCCCCCGCGGCACGGTCCTTCACGTCGACGGCGCGGTCCCTCACGGTGTGGGCTGCCTCGGACGCGCGGTCCTTCACGTTGGACGTGGCCTCGGAGGAAACGTCGTAGTTGGGAGGCACGCCCTGGTAGCCGGTGGACGCCGCGCGCTGGTAGGGCACGTCACCGTAGCCGGTGCCCGCGCCGTAGCCGAGGTCGGTGCGCTCGGCGGAAGCATAGCGGTCATCGTCGTAGCGCAGGTCCCGGCGCTCCGCGCGCAGGCCGTCGTAGCGCCACCGGTCCTCGTCCCGCCACCGGCCGTCCCGGGAGTCGTCGTACCGGGACTCCTCGCGCCGGGTGAAGGCCTTGCGCATCAGGACCGAGCCCACACCGGCGCCGATGAGGGCTCCCAGCAGGCTCCACCCCTTGGGACTGTCGGCACGTTCCTTCAGCTCCGTCGTCCTCTGCATCACGGTCTCCTTGGCGTGTGTCTTGAGTTCCGTGGCCTTTTCCACGGCGGCATCCTTTGCGTGCTGCTTGAGCTCGGCCGTCTTCTCGGCGGCGAACTCCCTGGCCATGGCCTTCAGGCGGTCCGGTTCGGCCTTGAGGGCCAGCTCGTCGGCCAGCTCGCTCAGGCGTGCCCGTGCATCTGCGATTTCATGGAGTGCGCGGTCCTGCTCGCCCATTGCCCATCCTCCTTGAGGGTTTGAATCGTCCGTTGCGGTCCGTGGAGGCGCTTCAGTCTTCCGAGGCCCGCCCAGGCGACCGCGCCACCCACCGCCAGCAGCAGCACCGCCACGACGAGGGCCGACGCCCACACCGGCATCAGCACGGCCAGCGCCGCCACCAGGAACGCGACGAAGGTCAGCGCCCCGAGGAACAGCACCACGCCGCCGCCCGCCAGCAGACCCGCGCCGGCCGACGCCTTCTTCGCTTCCGTCTTCAGCTCCGCGCGCGCCAGCGCCACCTCGGCACGCACCAGCCGGCGTCCCTGCTCCATGAACTCCGAGAACAGCTCCCCGAAGCCGCGGCTCCCGAAGGTGAAGTCCCGCGCGTCCGGGCGTTCCCGGAACCCGTCGCCGTCATGGCGTGGAATCGTTGGTTCCATCCGCGTGCCCCCCGTCAGACCTTGATGAACCGGCCAAGGGCGAAGCCCACGGCCACGCACCCCGCGATGAACAGACCGGGCCGCTGACGCACCTGCTCCTGGGCATCCGCGAGGAGCTCCTCGGTGGTGCCGTTCTCCAGCCGGTCCGACGTCTTGCGCAGCACTCCCACCGCGCTGGTGAGGAGCGGGCGGGCCACGGCGGCCTCGTCGTTGCGCGCCACCGACTCCAGCGTGGACACCAGCCCCTGGATGCCCTTGACCAGCTCACCCTTGCGGCTTTCCACCTGCGAGTAGACGCGGCCCTTCGCGACGCCGCTCAGCTGCTTCACCTGCTCCTTGCTGGCCTGCGCGATGCTGCCCGTGGAGTGCTCGCCATCGGAGAGGCCCGAGGAGCCCACTGGACGCTGCGAGTAGCTGCTTCCCTGAACGTTCGGTCCTTCCAGTACGCTGCCCATGCAGTCTCCTCCAGTGCGGTTGCTCCTGAAGGTAGGCATGCTCCGTTCGCTGCTCGACGGATCGGCAGCCTCGAAGGGAGGGCAGGCGGGTGAGGGGGCGGCGGTTCGCGGTGGGAATCACGATGCGAGGAGGCAGGCGATGGCCCGCAGGCAGCGGACCCCGAAATGGCTGGAGGCGGCGCGGCGCCGAGGGCCCGGGGACGTGCCTCCCGAAGGGCGCGCGGACTGGCTGACCCGGGCCCTGGGAAGAGCAGGCGTGCTGCCACGCGCGGAGGCGGAAGCCGCCATTCGCGAGGGGCGGGTGGAGGTGGACGGGCGCGTGGAGCGCGAGCCCTTCGCGCCGGTGCGGCCCGGCCTGGAGGTGCGGGTGGATGGCCGGGTGCGCGACCTGGCGGCGCCGGTATTGGCGCTGATGTTCCACAAGCCCGCGGGGCCGGTGGTGCACGGCTCGGACCCGGAGGGCGTGGGCACCGTGTTCGAGCGCCTGCGCGCCGTGCTGCCCGAGGCGATGCGGGGCTACGAGTGGCTCGCGGTGGGCCGGTTGGACCGGGACACCACCGGGCTGCTGCTCTTCACCAACGACGAGCGCCTGGTGCGGCACGGGACGTCACCGGAGACGCACGTGTCCAAGCGGTACGTGGCGCGGGTGGCGGGGCAGCCTTCGGAGGCCGCGCTGCTGCGCTTGCGCGAAGGCCTGGTGCTGGAGGACGGGCCCACGCGGCCCGCGGGCGCCCGGCTGCGGGAGCCGGACGTGGTGGAGCTCACGCTCACGGAGGGACGGCACCACCAGGTGAAGCGGATGCTGGCCGCCGTGGGGCACCCGGTGCTCGCGCTGCACCGCGAGGCCGTGGGCGGCGTGGTGCTGGACGTGGCCGAGGGCGCGTGGCGGCTGCTGCGGGACGAAGAGGTGGCGGAGGGGCTAGGCCTGGTCCTGTGAGCCGGAGCCGAAGCGCGACTGCAGCGTCTCCAGCACGGCGGGCTCGCGCGGGTTGTTGAAGTGACGGCCGCCAGGGATGACGACCACCTCCGCGCCCAGGCGCTCCTCCCACAGGAGCGAGTTGCGGCGCCAGTCCGAGGTGAACGGGTCATTGTCGGACAGGAGGACGACGCAGCGGCGGAGCGCGGCGCGGGCGCGCTCGAAGTCGATGGGCGTGTCGAGCCACGGGCGCAGCGAGTCCCACGTCTTGTCCACCTCGAACCAGCCGGAGACGAGGAGGGCGCCCTCCACGGTGTGTCCCGGCGGCAGCGTGGCGAGGTAGCGCAGGATGGCCTGGCAGCCCACGCTGTGCCCGAGGAAGACGGTGGACGGCGCGGGCACCGGGCCCACCGCGTCGCGCAGCGCGGACACCCAGCCGTCGATGGTGGGCGTGCCCGGCTGCGGCATATCGAGCGCGCGGATGGAGTCGAAGCTCGCCGGAGGCTGGCGGAGCTTCTCGTCGAGCCAGGGATAGAAGTCGGTGTCGGGGCGGCCCGCCCAGCGGTGGGCGATGACGAGGGAGCGACTCATGGGCGCAGTGTGCCTCAGGCCTCGCGCCACGCCACCGCTTCAATGAGGGCGCGGGCCCGCTCGGCCAGGGGCAGGCTTCCGGGCAGCTCGCGCCCGAGCAGGCGAGGCACGCCAATGGCCAGCTCGGCGGAGTTGGTGAAGAAGCAGGCGCTCGCGTCCGCGAGGCGCGCGAGGGGCACCGGCCGCTCCACCACGGGCAGCCCGTCCACGTGGCCCATTTCCAGGAGCACCGCGCGGACGATGCCCGGCAGGCAGGGCGCGTCCAGCGGCGGCGTGACGAGCGCTCCGTCCAGGTGGAAGAAGAGGTTGGCGGTGGGCAATTCGCAGACCTCGCCGTCCTCGTTGCCCAGGACGGGCAGGCGCTCCATCAAGGCGAACTGGCGGAAGTAGGAGAGGCCCTTGTGGTTCAGCGTGCGCTCCGCGCGTCGGTAGGCCTCGGGCTCCACGGCGTCCAAGGCGCGGCCCTCTCGGAGGAGGCGCTCCGCGTCGGGAGGTGTCGGGCGGAAGGTGAGCAGCACGTGCCCGTCGCTCACGGACAGCTTGCCCACGCCGGTGAAGTCCGGTCCGAGGGCCGCATCCGCGTGGAGACAGCGGCGGAGCGTGTCGCGCACCGGGGAGTCGGAGAGGAGCGCGGGCGAAGGTGCGCGGACGGCGTCGGGAAAGGCCGCGAGGCTGGCCCGGAGCCGTGCGAGGTGACGGGCGAGGAAGAGTGGGGCGCCCGAGTCGATGCGGAAGGTGGTGAAGAAGCCCGCGCCGAAGAAGAACCCCTGCGCGAAGTCATGCAGGCGCAGGTCCTCCCAGCGCCGCACCTCTCCGTCCACCGCCACCGTCGAGAACATTCAGCGCTCCAGGAGGTTGGGTAGGTCCATGCCGGAGGCGCTTCCTACCAGGAACCTCCACTGAAGGCCGGGCCTTCAGCGGGCCCAGGCCGGCGGGCCGGCACGACTGGTGGCCCGGTGAGGGGCTGGGGGATATCGGGTGAGGCGTCAGCGCGAACCGCCGGCCTTGGACGTGCCGGCGGCCGTGCTCCTGCTCTTGTCCAGGGTCTGTCGCGCGAGCTTGAGGATTTCGTCCTCGGCGAGCTGCTCGGTGCGCATGACGGAGCGGTCCGCCTTGAGCTGCTGCACCTGACCGTCGCGCAGCACGTGGAACTGGCCTTGCTTCTGGGAGGGGAGCTTCGCATCCGCGTCCACTCGGGCCTCGGTGAACATGGGCCGGAGCTTCCGGATGGCGTTGTCTTCCTTCACCTTGCCCACGAACCAGGTCCGCACATTCTCGCGGCACTTGTAGTCGAGGTCCCCCGGGCTCTGCGTGGCGAGCATCACCCCCACACCGGCGGAGCGGGCCCGCTTGAGCAGGTCCTCCATGGGCTGCTTCGTGGCGGGCTTCATCGTCGCGGGGAGGTACATGTCCGCCTCGTCGAAGAGGAGCACCGCCTGGAGCTGGGAGGCCGGGTGCTGGCTCGTCCAGCGGTTCGTCTCCAGGAGGAGCTGCGACACCCAGAAGAGGATGCGGTTGTTGTCCCCGAGGAACTTGGTGCTGATGACGCTCAGCCGCGTCTTGCCCGGCGTGCCCGACGCGCCACGCCCGAGCAGTTCCTCCAGGTCCAGCCGCTCGCCGCCGGAGGCCAGCAGGGACCGCAGGTTGAGGCGGAGAACCGAGAGGTCCTGGGCGAGCTTGGCGAACGTCTTCGAGGGAATTCCGTCGGCTTCCTGGAGCAGGGCCTCGTCCTGGTCGGCGACGAACTGCTGTACGACCTCCAGCGTGAGGTCCCTGCCGAGCGGGCGCTGCACGAGCAGCCGGAGCGCCTGGGCGAGCAGTGCGTGGGCCGCCTTGTCGCTGTTGCTCTTGTATTCGAGCATCCCCGCGATGGCGTCCGCGGCCTGCTGGACGCCCTGCTCGCGCTCTTCGGTCGGAAGCGTGTCGAGGCCCCGGGGCACGATGGGAATGGCGAGGGGCCGCCCGTCCGAGCGGCCCGGCGTGTAGACGGCCACCTCCACGCGCTCGCGCAGCAGGCGGCGGCGCTCGTGGAGCGAGGGGTCCTCCAGCTTCTCCTGCCAGGAGAGCTCGCGCGCGTACGTGGCGAGGTCTCCCTTGCGGTCGATGAGGATGGCGGGCACGCCCCGGAGCAGGAGCTGCTCCAACACGTTGAGCGCCAGCGTCGTCTTGCCGCTGCCCGTGCCGCCGAGGAAGGCGCTGTGCCGCGTCAGCTCGGCGGGTTCGAGCGAGATGGTCTGCGTGAAGAAGCCTTCCGAGGCTCCGAGCTTTACTGGCCCGGTGAGCACCTCGCGCGGCACCGCCGGGACGGGCGTGGGCGTGACGGTGCGTCGGCGGGTCTGGAGCCCCGCGGGCACGGGTGTGCCCTTCGGAGGCGTCACCGTTCGGGAGGACGAGGACAGCATGTCCCCGGCGGCCTTGAGCTCCAACGGAGGCGCGTCGCTGGATGCCACGGTGGCCGTGCCTTCGAAGAGGCTCGACTGGCTCGGAGACGCGGTGCCGCGCGGCTCGGTGCGAGCCGAGGCACTGTTGGCGCCCGCCCCCGTGTTTCGTGAGTTGGGTTCAGCTGGACGTGGGGAAGACGATGGTGGACCGGACGGTGGCGGCGTGGCACCCAGACGCTCCAGTCCGAGGATGTCGCCGACAGACTTCAGTCGGGTGACGGGGCGCGCCGTCCGGCTCCACTCCATGACCGCGGTCTGCCCCTTGTGCTGCTCACGGAAGGCACGCAGCGTCACCAGTTCTCGCAGCTCGCCGTCACCCATCACCACGCGCCGCCCACCCTTGCGGATGAGCAGGCCAATCTGGTCCGCGACCAGGGTGCCGGTCGTCGATGGGAACTCGGAGGTCCGCACGAGGACCGGCGTCTTGCCTGCGGCAGCCTTCAGTGCGGCGGTCATCTGCCTTGCAAGCCCACCGCCTCGGGGGCTCCTGTCGCAGAGGGCGACGAGGAGCTTGCTGCCCTCCGGCTGCACGCTGACGTCCATCGCCTCTTCATCCCGGGGCTTCACGGCGAAGCGCGGTGTGCCACCCAGTTCGTCGCTGCCCACCTCGATGGCCCAGGCCAGCAGCATGGCGAGGTCCGAGGACTCCTCGGGCAGCTTCGTCTTGTACGTGGCCTTGAAGTCCGTCCACATCTGGTCCACGTCGGGCTTCGAGGGTGGCTTGACCCCTGCTGCCGTGGGCTCCTTCACGCCTGGACGGGGAATGGGAAATGCCTCCGGCAACTGCTGGTCCTGGAGCGCCCGCTCGCGGTAGCGCCGGCACTCGTTCAGCACGTCGCGCGCCCGCTGCCCTCCGAGCTTGTCGAAGCCCTTCGCCGGGATGGGCCACGTCGGGTCCGCGGGGTTGATGGACACGCCGCGCTGCTCGTACAGCGAGCGCAGCCTCCGCGCCGCGATGTCGCGGGCCGTGTCGGGCGTCACCGTCCGCTCCAACTCCACCGGCTCCGGGTCGTTCTCGATGCGGTCCAGCAGGGACTGCGTGAGCTGCGGCCGCATCCTCACCCAATAGTCGGAGAGGCAGCAGACGACGACGACGGCCCGGGGCACCTTGCTGACGATGGCCGACAGACTGCTCATGGCTCGCCGGAAGGAGCGCTCCATCTGCGGGCGCTCCTCGAATTCGTTGACGTCCTCCACCTGGTCCACGCACAGCACCAGCGCCTGACCGAGCGTCCCCATCAGTCGCCCCAGGTGCTCGACCATCCGCATCGGTCCGTCGTCCGCCATGCGGGGCACGAGCTCGCCGATGACCTTCCGGTCCGCTTCGGTCAGCTCCTCGCAGCGCAGCCAGTGGAAGATGCGGCGGTTGATTCGCGGGTCCCTGCGCTGCAGGTAGATGAGCGCGCGCAGCAGGTCCACCTCGACACTCTCGAAGCGCGGGTCCTCCAGCAGTTCGTCCGCCACGGCGCGGATGGTGCCGTGCAGTTCGTCGTCCTCCAGCACCTTCTCGTCCGGGATGAGGGGCGCGAAGGCGCTCTTGCAGTGCGCCATCAGCGCGTCTGACAGCCGCATCAGCCCGCTGTCCTCTCCGGCGGACACGTCATATGGCTTGTCCAGCGAGTCGATGAGGTTGGAGAGGATGTACCCGTCATAGCGGGTCGCATCGACGGTCATCGGCATGTAGCCGACGAAGCCCTTCCGCTGGCCGTGCGCGAGGTTGCGGAACGACCGCACCAGGTGCGTCTTGCCGCTGCCGGACTCGCCGAGCAGGAGCAGCAGCTTGCCTGCGTCTGGAGGCGAGTCGGACGCGGCACGCTCCAGCAGCCGCTTGAAGGCGCGGCGGGCAGGAGCGTTGAGGGCCTCTACGTCGAACGGGTCCGCCTGCCAGAGTTGCTGGCCCTGCTGGACGCTGTTGAAGACCTCGCGGCCGTCGGTGAGGAAGGCCTCGAGTCGAGGGTCGATGGGCACGGAGCGCTCCGGAAGGAAGGCGGGCTAGATGACGACGAAGTGGAAGGTGGCGCCGTATGAGCGCACCTCGGAGTCGGCCACGTCGCGCGGGTCCATGGCGGACACGAGGTCCGCGCGCGTCAGGGACAGGTGCCGCGTGCGGTTGGCCTCCAGCAGCGCCACGTCGAAGGCCTCGCGGTTGCCCCACTCGGGCTGGAGGGCCTTCCACACGTGGGAGATGAAGACCTTGTTCTGCCCGAAGCGGCCGGTGGGCAGGGCGCGGGCCACGGCGAGCACGCGCTCGGCGAAGCTCGCCACCGAGTCCTCGGATGCGCTGTCCTGCTCCGTCTGCGGGGGAGGCACTTCAGCGGGCGCGTGAGCCTCTGAGTCCGGCAGGGCCCAGCGGCGCAGGATGGCGAGGCGCACGGCCTCGGCATCCACGCGCGTGGCCCCGGCCGAGCGCGCGGCGAGTTGCTCCACCGCCTTGCGCGGGTCCTTCGTCTCGGAGTCCAGCAGCTTCCCGAGGAGGTGCGCCTGCACGGCGCTCAGCGAGAAGGGACGGTCCGTCTCCACTCCGAGCTGCCGCCACAGCAGCCTGTCTCTCACCTGTGCCAGGGTGAGGCCGTCCGCGTCCGCCAGGCCGTGCTCCTGCTTCAGGAGCGTGGCGCGCACTCCGTCGGCGCTCGACAGGCGGGCCAGGACGGGCTTCGTGGGCGGCAGTTCCAGGGTGCGCGCCAGCAGGTACGTGGCCTTGAGCTTCTTCCAGGTGAGCCCCCGTGGCGCCTGCTCCAGGCCGAGGAAGCGCAGCGCGCCAGCGCGTCCATCCGCCGTCAACTCGAGGCCGCCGCGTGCCCGCTCCGTGACGAGCGCGTCGCCGGTGAGCCGCGAGACGAGCATGTCGAAGCGGGCCTTCGACTCGGCGCTGCTGAGGCGATGCTCCACGAAGGGGCGGAGCGCTGTCTCCAGTTCCTTTCGACTGCCGGGCTTCTTGCCGCGGGTGAAGAGCCAGCACATCGCAATCCCGGCCAGCCGGGGGTCAGCGGGGTTCATGTGTTACCTCCGGCCCCGAGGACTCCTGCCTCCGGGCGGCAATCAGCGTGTCGAGCGTTTCGAAGATGTCTTCCAGGTGGGAGACGACGTCGTCGGAGAGGAAGCGGACGACCCAGTAGCCGGCGCGCTGGAGTGCGAGGTCCTTGCGCCTGTCCCGGCGGAAGGACTCGGCGTCGTGGAAGTGGAAGTGTCCGTCGAGCTCCACCGCCAGCCGGTACTTGCGGCACAGCAGGTCCACCTCCAGCGGGCGGCCGCCGTCACCCACGTCGAGGCGGACATTGGGTTTGAAGAGGTTCCGGGTGCTGGGGTGCGCGTGGAGCTGGGCCTGGAGGTAGCGCTCGGCCGCGCTGCGGGCGCGGTCCTCGGCCTCCCGGCGGCCGGTGGTGATGGCGCGGGCCGCTTCCTCGTAGAGCTCGATGACCGGCTGTGGAGTGCCCTCCTGTCGGAGCCGGGCCAGCGTGGGGTCCACCGGGCTCGCGGCCGGCGTCTCGCGAGACGCTTCCGGCAGGTCCAGCCGGCCCTCGCGCAGCATGGCCAGGGCCCGGGACTCCTCCCGGCGCAGGTGCTCGGCGAGGGACTCCGGCGTGAGGACACACACGGCGGTGAGGCCAGGGGCCGCGGCACAGAGCGATGCGACGGTTCGGAGGGCGCGGAAGTCGGCGGCGCCTCCACGCGCGCGCAGCGCGGGTGCGCTGCCAGGAGGCACGAGGGCGAGCAGCGACTGGAGCGCCGCGAGTGGCTCCTTCTCGATGGCCCTGCTCACCAGGGATGGCAGGCTGCCGGGTGAGGGCAGGGAAGGGGCTTCGAGCAGACTCCGGCACAGCTCCCACGTGGCAGGCTCGGAGTGTGGGAGTGCGAGGCCGTCCAACAGGACGCGGCGCTCGTGGGCTGTCTTTCCACGGAACTGCAAGTCCCTTCGCGGCCCCGGGGCCTGGGCGCGGACGGCGAAGGCCTCCGCATCCGAGGTCAGGTCCCGCTCACGTGCGAGGGCCGTGGCCCAGGCGGAGACCATCGCGCGCGGGTCATCCCCTTCGGCGACGGCGACGCCGAGGCCGCGACGGTGAATCCACTGGGTGAGCAGCGCGAGTCCCTGCTCGGGTGGACCCACGAGGGTGCTCAGCGTGGCAATGCCTTCCGCGCGCCGCCGGGCATGCCGGTCCAGCGAGTCGAGCAGTGCGGTGTGCACCGGCGGCAGCAAGCAGACTCCCCCCCACTCCGCGCGCAGCTCCAATACGTCTCGCGGAGGCGGAAGCCTGCGCCTCCTGCCGCCCCCGTTGCAAGTCGAGGGGGAGGTATTGACAAGGCATTGCATCCAATTCCTTGCACCGGGTCCTCGCATACATCCGCGAGTCGTCGAGGCCCCATCCGGCGCGGAGGGGCGCGCGGAGGCACAGGGGGGGTCGGTGTCCCCGGGGAGGACCGCGGGGAAATGCCCCGCGATTCCGGCGGTTTGGCCGCCCGCGAAGAAAAGACGCCGGGGGTTGTCGATCTCCTGGTGTCCCGGTCGACGCCATGGTGAAGGCCGGGCCCGACCTCACCTGCCTGGCGAGGAGTCGTTCACATGCTCAAGCTGCTCGGACTCGTCATCGTCGTCCTCATCGTCGCGCTGGTTGTCTTCATTCGAACGCGCCCGGACCGCTTCCGCGTCGAGCGGAGCGCCCTCATTCACGCTCCTGCGGACGTCGTCTTCTCGATGATCAATGACTTCCACCAGTGGGGCCGGTGGTCGCCCTACGAGAAGCTCGATCCGAATGTGACGAAGCGCTTCGAAGGCCCTCGGTCGGGCCCGGGGGCCGTCTACGCGTGGAGCGGGAACAACAAGGCAGGAGAGGGGCGGATGACCATCCTGGAGAGCAGGCCCGGCGAGTTCGTCTCCATGCGGCTCGAGTTCTTCAAGCCCTTCGCCGCCACCAACCAGGGAACCTTCAAGCTCGTGGCGTCCGAGAAGGGGACCCACGTCACCTGGAGCGTCGAGGGAGAGAACACCCTGATGGGCAAGGCCATCTCCGCCTTCCTGGACATGGATGCGCTGCTGGGGAAGAACTTCGAGGAGGGCCTCGCCAACCTCGACGCGGCCGTGCAGGCCGAGACACCGAAGCCCGAGCTGGAGGCGCGGGCTCCGTCCCTCAAGGTCGTGCCCGCCGTGGCTCACTGAGAGCGGACATCATCGGGGCTCAGGTGCGGTCCACGCCCAGGGCGGTGCGCAGCTCCGGCAGTCGCGCCAGCGGCACCGCGCCGAAGACGAAGCGGTCCGGGCGCACCACCGCGACGTCCACGCCGTGGCGGGTGAACCACTCCGCCAGCCTGCCGGTGTGGTCCTCCACGGTGCGCGAGTCCGTGCTGCGCACGCCCGGGGGGCCAACAGTGACGGACGTGCCGCCGAGCGCCTCTGCGAGCGCGTGTGCCGCCTCCGTCGCCGGGCCGTTCTTCCTGCTCAGCACGGCGAACCCGGAGCCCAGCGTGTCGTCGAGCAGTCGCTCTTCGCCGGAGGCGAGCCGCACCCTGGGCTGGGGAAAGTAGCTGCCCTCCGGAGCCGTTCGTCCGGAGCGACGGCCACCGAGCAGCCAGCCCTCTTCGAGGGACGGCGGTGGCTTGAAGCGGAAGCCTTCCACGAAGTGGCGCACGCTGGGGATGCGCTGGAGGCCTCGGAGCAGGGTGTCACGGAGCAGGGCGGTGGGTGTGTTGCGCGCCATGAACACGTAGCCCAGGCGCACGGTGGCATCGAGCATGGTTCGCACGTGCGGGCGGCGCTCCTGGTCGTACGTGTCCAGGAGGGCTTCGGGGGCGCGGCCGTGAATCACGCGCGCCAGCTTCCATGCGAGGTTGGCGGCGTCGCGCAGACCGGAGACGAGGCCCTGGCCCATGAAGGGCGGCATCATGTGGGCCGCGTCACCTGCGAGGAAGGTGCGGCCCTCGCGCCAGCGGGGAGCGACGAGGCAGCGGAAGGTGTAGAGCTGGGCGCGCTCGACCTTCACCTTTTCCGGGTCGACGTAGGGGGCAATCAGCCGGCGGACGGAGTTGGGCTGGACCATCTCCTCGCCCGTTTCACCGGGGCGCAGGCGGAACTCCCAGCGGAACTGGCCCACGGGGCCACGGCCCACGAAGCCGGGGCGCTCCGGGTCGCAGACGATGCTGCACTCGGGCGGGGCGGCGTCTTCTGGCACGGTGCCGGAGATGGCAATCCACGGTTCCTCGTAGCTGCGCCCTTCCATGGCGATGCCCAGCAGCCCGCGCACCGTGCTCCGGCCTCCGTCGCACCCCACGAGGTAGCGGGCGCGTACGGCGCCGCGCTCACCGCTGGCCAGGTCACGGGTGCGCACCGTCACTCCGGCAGGGGCCTGTTCGAGTGCCTCCACCTCCGTGCCGAGGCGCAGCGTCGCGTGCTCGAAGCGGGCGAGCCCCTCGCGCAGGGCCTTCTCCAGGAGCGGTTGGTAGAAGAACCAGATGGGGGTGTAGCCGAAGCCGAAGTCCACCTCGCTCAGGTGGAGCTCCGCGATGGGCTTGTTGCCGACGCCCGTGTACGTGACACGCCGGCTCTGCCGCAGGTCCGGTTTCAGCGCGTCGATGAGGCCCGCGGATTGGTAGATGCGCAGGGCTTCGTCGTCACAGGAGAAGGCGCGCGGCTGACCGTGCGGTGTGGACTCGCGCTCCAGGACGAGGACCCGCACGCCGTGCAGGCCGAGCAGGTTGGCGGTGAGCACGCCCACCGGGCCGCCTCCCGCGATGATGACGTCCACTTCGTTGGTGTTCGCCGCCATGTCTTCCCCCGGAAGTCGGCTTGCGAGCCAAGTCTGGCAGTCCCCCTATAGGCTTGGATACTGAGACTGCGCACGCATTAGCTCGCCGGTCTCGACGACAGACTTTTTGCGAAGTACCAGTCTCAATGCGGATGGCGCACCTGTCCGCGTGTCTGGACTACCTGCAGTCTACGCCGTTTGCGGAACGCAACTCCACCTCGCCGGCCTCAACCTTGGCTTGGATATCAGCCATGATTTCGAAGGCACGCTCGGCTGCATGCACAATGGCGCGACCTCCATCCTGGGTGAGCGTTGGACGGGGATGCTCGAGCCCGCGCTGCGAAAGTGCATGGGGCGCGCCCAGACGGCTTGAGCCTGGCTATCTCGCCGGGGCGATGAGGGGTTTCCGGTAGTGGTCGAACTCGGGCGGCAGCAACTCAAGGATTTGAACCGCGTCGAGCGAATAGAAGTCGTAGGTCAGGTGGAGCTGCCAGAAGACCTTGACGAACCGGACAATGCCGCCCGCGCCAGGGAGCCGGGGCTTCGACTTCCTCGTTCGGGTCTGACGCTTGATCTTCCTCCGCTTGGAACGGTCGCGATCATCCGTCGTGATGCCAATCTTGGGCGCTTTCCGATCAGCGTCCCAATACAATTCGGTCAGCGCTTGGACTACAGGGCGAGAGGTGACGACCTCTTGTCGCGAGGCAAGCTGCTCGATGACTCCACCGAGGACCCGGACCGATCCATTAAGGAAGAGCCGGACATTCTCGGGTCCGCTCCCCTGATCGACACCGTAGAGGCTGTAGAGCTCGTGCGGGAACGCGAGGAGGTGCCGGTACCGCCGAGCCCAGCCTTGCTCGTAGATGTAATGATACGGGGCGCTCGGAGGCGCCTTTGCCTTCGCGGGCCGGATGGAGTCGAAGTAGAACGCCGCCAGCCACGTCCAGATGCCTCGCGAATGCTCTTTCATCTTGGCGGGGGAGAGTGGCTTCAGCAGAGTGTGCAGGTACTGCGCCGCCTCGTACTTGTCATCTGGAAGCTCTCCTCGCGCCACCTTGATCGAGGCGCTGATGGGAATCGTGAAGGGCCCTTCCAGCATTTCGTCTGGAAACGGAATCTGGGTCCCCTTGCGGAGCTCGAGGATGTAATCCTCGAAGCGCCGCACGCCTTCCTCCGTGAATGCCCTCAGTGTCATGGCCCGCTCTCTTCCGCGAAAGCCTTCGAGAAAACGTCCCACGCGTTGTGCCGCTCGCAAAGGCGGCGAACCACCTGATCCGTCCATTCCGCCCACTTACGACGGTCTTCCTTCGGCTCCTCGCTCGGTGCCGGCGGCGGCTCAAACAAGCCGGTCGCGAAGTTGAGCCAGTCGCCGCGCCAACCCTCGGCGGACGGCTGTGCGCCGTCGAACTCAATGCCCTCAACGCAGAGGATGCGCTCCAATACGCGCTGCATGACCTCCGGAAAGACGAGCCATCGATAGAGCTGAGCCTCCATGCGCTGTCTCAGTTCGGGATTCCCCTTGTTGATAACCACCGTCGGGCCGGCGAGCTCGAATTCGAGCATCCACACTCGCTGGCCGATGTCTCTCGAGGTGACGCTGAGCAAGGGGCGCTTGGCTCCCCCTTCCTCTCCAAGGCCCGGCCGGAGCAGCACGGGGCGGAGCCGATCTGCCTCTCCCAGGATGCGTCCGGAATGATGAGGGTCGATCACCTTTAGCCGGAAGCGTAGGCCCTCCCAGCCGTCCGCCTCCAGGTGAGGCTCCGCTCCTGGCACGGGCCCCGGTTTTCCCACGGTGCCGAACTCGAATCGCTTGTAGTAGAGGTAGCTGTACGCCTCAATGACGAGCGGAGCGTCGTTGGGGAAGTCATAGTCTTCCTTGAGCTGGGTGTCCGCAGTGAATTGGATGCTCCGAGGCTCGCCGCCCTTGGAGGGGGCGGGAATCATGACCCGGATCACCGCGTCCTTGGGCGAGATGAGTGCCCGGTTGGTGTAGTTGAAGGACTGGCTCATGGCTCATCCCCAGTAGCCTTCCGGCCCTCGACGCGCAGGTCGCGACGGGTATCGAAGCCGGTCACGGTGACGCGGAAGTTCTGCTTTTTCACCGTGATGATGAGGGAGTTCAGGTTCGCAGTGTATTCAGCGCCTTTCGCCTCTACTTTCAGCTCTCCGCTGTCGATGATGAAGTCGTGGGGCCGGTAGGCTTCGAACGGACTACTGTCACGCGCGTCGTAGGCGGCGCGAATCACGATCCGCGGAGGGGCTACGAGCCCCTCGACCGGAGTGACCTCGAAGCCACCCTTGATCGGCTTGACGCTGTAAGGCGTGGGAGCTTTCGGGCCCGTGTGCTTCTTTAGCTTCTTCTTCCGGCGCTTCTTCTTCTTGGGCTCCTCTTCCTGGTTCTCTTCAACGCCAACGCCAGGGCCAGGCTCTTCTACGTAGAAGAGGTCCATCAGGAGGTCCTCGCGTTTTTGATCCTCCACCTCGGTCAGCCACCGGGTGATCTCGCGGACGGCGTTCTTCACATAGCTCACGGTCGCCGGCCCGTTCGTGTTGCGGTCGAGGAGCTTGTCGTTCCGCTGGAGCCAGTCGGTATGCATCGGGTTCTCGGCGTCACCGAGGAGCGCGGACAGTGGCTGCGTGTCCACGACGAGAAGCGCGCGAACGGTCCTCTCGTGGCTAAGGCGCACCATGGGAACAGCCATGCCTTCGCGAACGAAGATCGTCCGGCCTCGCGTCTCATCAGTGGAGCCCGCGCCGCTTACGCGCTCGAGATACACATGGGCGAGGGACGTCCGAATAGACTCGGCCTTGACTCGCTTGACGGCGATCGGAAGCCGGAAGGCAATCCGCCCATTTGACTGGAACCGCTCACGTAGCTCGCTACGAGATTCGCTCGCGGGAGCGAACACGTCCAGGCTCCAGGCTGGCGGCTGCTGGCCTACCTCCCCGAGCCCCACGTACTCCTCCTCCGGCAGGTCGTGCCCCCACTTCGCCAACTCGAAGATCTTCGCGAGGCCGGGGCCTTCCTTGGTTACGAAGCGCTGCGCGAGTGCGTAAATGGTGGACGCGTCAATGACGGTCTCCTCCTCGTCCCCGTCACGCACGCGCACCTCGAGTTTGCCGGTCAGCACCGCATGGAAATAGTTCTCCACCACCGCCCGGGCCACGGCGTCGTGGGTCAGTTTCTCCTTCGGCAGCGGAATGACGAGCGAGAAGCCATGGCGCTCTTTCCGGGAGAGATGGAAGTCGGAGCAGAATTGATCGAGGGTCTCCGCGTTCGCGACGGGCATGATCAAGGTGCCGGGCTTGTTCTCTGCGGACCATCCGAACCAACCGCGTGGATCGTAGCGCTGCTCCTTGGTGACTCGAAACTGGAGGACCGAACGGCCCATCAGGAGGAGGGCATCATCAGCCAGGCGGCGGGTGATGCCGAAGAAGGAGGAAACCCCAGAGGCCTCATGATTGACCGCTTTGCCCAGCCCCCATCGCCCCCGATCCCCTTCTTTTTTTGATGAGCGCCCGACGTTGCGCCAGAACATGTAGAAGTCGTTCTTGTCCAGCGTGTCCCAGCTCTGTTTGGGATCACCTCCCAGCCCGCGCGTGCCGAAGTCCTCGATTGAGAGGAAGGGCAGGGACTCCGAGAGGAAGCCGCTGGGAACCTTATCCGCGAATTCAAGATAGGGCTGAAGCGACTCGAACCATCGCCGCGCGCGCTCCGGGGGGAGCGCGTACTTGGCGCCAGAGAACTTGAAGTCAACACGTACCCGCTCGGCGCGACTGATGGCGGCATCGAGGGAGTTCTGGATGAGTTCGCGGACGACCGCGTCGGGGAGATCCTCGTCCTGCTTGAAGAACTCGGCCTCCGTCGCGTCCTGGATGACTTCGTCCTCCTGCGGCTCTCTGAATTTCCAACCAAACGGCTGCTTACTCATCTTCCACCTCGTTCCCCTTCCGCTTCCAGGCGGACCCTGAGCTGCTCCAACGAAGGGGCCGCCGAATTCCGTAAGCGGTGTGCCTCACGTGCGTCAACGACTACCTGGTTCCAGCGTTTCGCCCAGACGACCTGATGGTGATGCAGAACTTTGACACGTACCGCGCCACGTGAGTAATGGAGGCGATGCGCATGGTCGGAGGCGACGTCCTATATCTCCTGCCATACCGTTTCGACCGCAACCCCATGGGGCTGTCTGTGCTGATGCAAGGTGAAGGCCCTCTCCACAAGTTGGCCGTCCGGAGCTTCACAGCTGCTGTCCTGAAGGCCATCGAAGTCGTTACCCAGCGAGCTGCCGAGGGCTGGCTCATCCACGGCGGCGATGCCGCTCCGTGCGACTGAGCACCTCCGTTACTTCGTACGGTTGCTCACGCTTCGTAAGAACGCACGGAGAACTTGGTCGGCATCTCGGATCGGGGGCGAATCTGCGAAGTGTTTCTTTATGCGTTCCTCTATCACCTGCTTTTCAAATCTGTTCTTGGTCGCTTCGTTGTCAGCCCACTTGCGTCCCGGATGGAGTGTGTCCCAGGGAGAACGTGTGTTCTTGCGAGTGTCGGCGGAGTCGCCGTGCTTGCCGAATCCGAGGACTACCTTTGTCTCTTTGTTCCAAAGTGGTTTGAACATCCCAATGAGTGCGCTCTCCGCAGTGATTTGCCATCCACTTGCGACCACCAGATATCGGCACTCAAAGTCCTCAAGTCTCAAAGTGCTTGCCAAGCCAATGTTGCTCTTATGCTTCGTCAGGCGTCCCCAAAGGCTGGTGCCTTGCTCTCGCGTGGATTTGGCGTGGGGCTCGGCAGGATCGGTCTTTCCGACATAGATGGGGTGCTCTGTCCGGCTAAGTAGATGATACGGCTCGAAATCACCAATATAATAGATTGCATAAATGCCAGAGCCGTAGAACTTGGGCCGCCCGAATGACGCCATGGGATGTCGGTCCTGTCCTACGAGCGCCAGCGCAGCGAACGAGCCAAAGAGACGAGGATCGGCGGGGTCGAAGAACGATGGTGGCTCTTGAGCGGCCGCGTGAGGCGACAGGCGGTCTCGGATGCGCGTGAGAACGCCGTCTATCTGGTCCAAGTGCGTTTGGGTGCCGCGCGTCAATTCCCCAAGTGCATTCTCGGGAATGGTTGACAGTACTTCTTCAAGGCGTCTGGCGAGTGCCTTCAGTTCTGTAGGATCCACTCAAACGCCCTCAGTCATCGTTATCTTGCATGAAGCGCGAAGGGTCTTCCCGGAGAGCCGGCATGCGCGCACCGGGCTTGCGGTCCTTCAAGAAGTCCCTCACGCGTTTCTTCGCCTCATCCTCGCTGCGGGTTTCTTGGAGTCGACCGGCCCAGCTTCGCCCAGGGTGAAGCACGTCCCACCAGCTCCGCTTCCCCTTGTACCGACCGCTACCAGGGTCATGCAGGCCGAAGCCCTCGATGCAGATGTTCCATACGGGCTGGAAGTCCTCGATGAGCAGCCGCTCGGCCATGGTGATCCACAGCGGTGTCACCGAGAGGTACCGGCACAGAAAGTCATTGGGGTCGAGGTTCTTCGCCGCCTTGATGGACTCGTAGTGCTCCCGGAGCCGGGTGTAGAGCGCTCTCGATGGTCCCGTGGTCTTGCCTCCCTTCCGTGCCCCCTTCGGAACCGCCTTGCCCACGTAGATGGGCCAGTCGGCCTTGGGGGAGCGAATAGGTCGGTAGAGGTCGAGGTTCCCTTTGTAGAAGATCGCGTAGACGCCAGAGCCGGTGAAGGGCTCCGGGAAGTTGAGTGAGTAGGGGCCCCGGAGCATCAGCTCCTGGACGCAATGCTTCGTCAGGTTGTCGTAGTCGAGCGGGTTGTATTCGTCGGCGGAATCACTGGCCACCGCGGCTCTCCAGTTTCGCTGCGACGCTCCGTGCGACTACCTGGGCAAGTCCCACGGGGACGGCATTGCCGAGCTGGCGCATTGCCTCGGACCAAGCGCCCTCGAAATGCCAGGTGTCCGGGAACGACTGGATGCGTGCCGCCTCGCGTACCGTGAGGTACCGCACCGAGCCGTCCTCGAAGGCAATCATGTTCTCGCCACCAGGCACCCCATGGACACCCGCCTTGAGCGTCTTCGAGGGCTGGTCGATGGGGCTTCCCGTGTGGCCTGGATACACCTTCGCCCCGGGAACGAGCCGGTGGTTGCTGAACTCCTTCGATTCGCGGTCTGCCCTGGGCGCCGGCATGCCTGCGATGGCATCACGGATGGTTACCCAAGGCTTCGTCTTGATGGGCTCGCCGTCCTCGAGGTCGCGCATTCGCACACTGCTCAGCGCAACTGCCTTTTCGGCGGAGCGTGGGCGCAGCCCGTGCCTCTTCCAGTACTCCCCGGAGATGTGCTTGTCCCACAGCAAGGCATCTTCGCTGTGCGTCGGCTCGGGGAAGGTCCATTCCAGTCCTGTGTCCGCGCGGAAGCCCACGATGAAGACACGCTCACGCAGCTGGGGCACGCCGTAGTTGGCGGAGTTCAGAAGCTGGGAGACCACGTTGTAGTGGACGCCCGGGAAGCGACCGCGCGTGTGCACCTTCTCCAGTCGCGCGAAGTGCTCGGTCCAGTCCTCGGCGTGCTTCTTCGTGACCGTCGGGTACGTGAGTTGGAGCTTGATGTACTCGAAGTAGTTGCGAAAGCTCGCACGCAGCAGCCCCTTCACGTTCTCCAGGATGAACGCGCGCGGCTGAAGTTCCCTCACCGCGCGCGCGAACTCCGGGAACATGTTGCGCGAGTCGTCCTGCGCGCGGTGCTTGCCGCCCAGGCTGAAGGGTTGGCACGGCGCTCCACCGGCCACGAGGTCGATGTCCCCGTTGCCGAACATGTCGAAGGGCAGCAGCCGCACATCGGTGTGATGAATCCGCCAGTGCTCGATGCCGGGTACCGCGCTGGCGCTCGCGTTCTTCCGGAGCGTGTCGCAGGCGTCCTCATCCCACTCGACGAGGCCGCGATGGCGGAACCCGGCCTGGTGTGTTCCCAGGGCAAGCCCCCCCGCGCCGGTGAACAGCTCGATGGAGTTCATGGCGCGCGATCCATCTACATCCTTGGCGCCGAGTGCAAGAGGGTTCGTGCGCGGGACAGCGCTAGCGCTACAAGGGCGTCGCATTCTTCCAAGCCGGAACACCCGTCGTGGGAGCGAAACGCGCGGGGCTATCCAGGAACTCACGGATGCTCACCCGTAGGGCATCCTCATCGCGCAGTTGGCACTCCCAGATGATGAGCGCGGACCAACCGAGGGCGTGCAACTCCTGGAGCTTGCGCAAGTCCCGTACTCGATTGCCCTCCAGCTTCGGCATCCAGAAATCCAGTCGGGACTTTGGCACTCGCGCGAGAGGGCACGCCGGGTCTGGATGGCGGTGCCAGAAGCAGCCGTGCACGAAGATGGCCTTCTTGCGGCCAGGGAAGGCAAGGTCCGGGCGCCCGGGTACCTTCTTGTACTGGAGGCGGTACCGGTAGCCCATCGATGAGACGAGCTGGCGGACGCGCATCTCCGGCTTGGTGTCCCGGTTGCGCACCCGGGACATCCGCTCGCTGCGTTCCTTGGGAGTCAGCGTGTCCATGCCGAGGGCCGGAGCGTGATGATGTGTCGTCGTGGGCCTGCTCGGCATTTCCTAGCGGCGCGCTTGTCGCTTTTCTCACGCTGGCGGTACACGCCAGCGTGGTAGGGGACCGGGCGACCTCCCGACGTCAGCTCCGCGGTACCGGCGCCGCCTCCCGGTACATGCGCAGGATGTCCGCGACGCTGTACTGGTACTCGAACCCCGTGGCCTCCAGGAACCGCCGGTTGTCCACGACGATGGGGAAGCGCAGGTGGTCCAGCGCTCCCACGGACAACCTCGGGAACCCTCCGCGCCCCAGCAACATCCGCAGCACCGGCGCCGGCAGCGGCACGCCCATGCGCCCCGTCTCCCGGACAATCACGGACAACGGAATCGGCGGCGGGCCCGCGACATTGAAGATTCCGCGCAGCTCCTTCTGCAGCGCCAGCATCAGCGCCGCCACCACGTCCTCCTCCTGCAGGACGTGGAACAGCGGGTCGTACCCCAACACCAGCGGCACCCGCCGTCCCTTCAGGAACGACGCCAGCGTCCCCGTGCCCGGCTGTCCCAGCGTGTACGGCAGCCGCAATATCGCCGTCGTCACCTTCGGCAGCCGCCACAGCGCCGTCGCCGCGTACAGGTCCGCGGCCACCAGGTCCGCCAGCTCCGGAATGGCCTCCAGCGCCCGCGGCGGCTCGTCATCCGAGTGGTACAGCGGCGAGTCCGGCGCCGCCCCGTAGAACGTGTGCCGCCCCACGAAGAGCACGTGCCTCACTCCGTGCGCCGCGCAGTGGTCGAACACCGCCTTCGTGCCGTCCAGGTTGATGCGGCCCCGCTCCGCCCCCTGCACCGTGAACGCCGTCACGGTGGCCATGTGCACCACCGCCTCCGGACGCCAGCGCCGGAACACGTCCTCCGCCGCCCGCTTGCGCACGTCGCCGCGGAACACCTCGATGCCCAGCTCGCGCGCCTCCTCCCACGGGCGGATGTCCACCCCCGCCACCTGATGCCCCGCCTCATGCAGCCGCAGGGCCAGCTTGCGCGCGATGCCTCCCGCGATGCCCGGAATCAGCACCCTCATGGCAACAACCTCCGTCCCGACCGCCGGCCATTGCGCTCCGCCCGGCCCCGCTCGATGAGTCCCGCGATGCGCGCCTTCACCTTCGCCACATACCCCTCGATGACGTGGTCCTCTTCATCCCCCGTGCCCTGGAAGACGAGCGGCTCGCCGTAGTGGATTTCGAGCTGCACCGGCAGGGGCAGCGGCAACAGGTACGGCGTGAGCGGCACATAGGGCACGCCCATCAGCTTCCCCAACGCCCGCGCGTTGAAGATGGTGGGAATGGCCGCGCCACCCCCCAGGAAGGCGAACGGGATGATGGGCGAGCGCGTCTGCAGCGCCAGCCGGATGAAGCCCGTGCCGAAGTCCACCAGCGAGTAGCGCTGGGGGTACAGCTTGGCCGTCCCCCTCGCGCCCTCCGGAAAAATCATCAGCAGCCGGTCATCTTCCAGCAGCCGCTTCGCATGCTCGGGCAGCCCGGTGAACTGGCCGGTGCGGCTGGCCCACAGCGAGCTGACGGGGAAGTTGTGGAGGAAGCGCTCCACCATGCCCTGCGCCAGCCTGGGCGGGTCCAGCTCCAGCATGGTGGAGGTCAGCACCATGGCGCCGTCCACCGCCACGCCGCCGGAGTGGTTGCCCACCAGCATCCCCCGGCCTCTCGCGGGGATGTGCTCGACACCGAAGCACTTCACCCGGAAGTAGTACCGATACAGGAGGGCGAACATCTGGAGCGCCTGCCTGACGTGGCGCTTCGAGATGCCGTAGGGGTCCACCCCGAACTCGTTGAACGGCAACTCCAGCCGTTCAACCCGCGCTTCCAGTGAGTCGCTCTGGGACACGGGGAGGACCGTAGCACCCCCCGTGAGGGAGCGCCGCATTCCGGGAATACCGCTGGTGGGCACCGGCCAGCGGTTGGGCCATACTGCCCATCCACCCCCTCCCCTCTCAATGCCACCCACGGAAGAGCTCGCCATCGAGGTGAAGGGCCTGGTCAAGCGCTTCGGCGACGCCGTGGCCCTGGACGGCATCGACCTCGATGTCCGGCGGGGCGAGTGCCTGGGGCTGCTCGGCCCCAATGGCGCCGGCAAGACGACGACGGTGGAAATCCTCCAGGGCCTCCAGGCGCCCACCGACGGTGAGGTGCGGGTGCTGGGCATGCGCTGGGAGACGCACGCCGCCGCGCTGAGGGCGCGCCTGGGCGTGGCACTCCAGGAGACGCGGCTGGTGGACACGCTGACGGTGGAGGAGATGGTGGCGCTGTTCGCGTCCTTCTACCCGCGGCCGCTCGCCGTGGAGCAGGCCATCTCCCTCGTGCGGCTGGAGGACAAGCGCCAGTCCCGGACGCTCACCCTGTCCGGGGGACAGAAGCAGCGGCTGGCGCTCGCGCTGGCACTGGTGGGAGACCCGGACATCCTCTTCCTCGACGAGCCCACCACGGGGCTGGACCCGCAGTCGCGCCGGGACTTGTGGGACGTGGTGGCGGGCCTCAAGGCGCGGGGCCGCACGGTGCTGCTGACGACGCACTACATGGAAGAGGCCGAGGTGCTCTGCGAGCGGCTCGTCTTCATCGACCGGGGGCGTGTCATCGCCCGCGGCACGCCGGCGCAGATGATTGCCTCGCTGGGCGCCGGCCACGTCATCGAGTTGGAGGTGCACCCGGCCTCGGTGCTGGAGCGGCTCGCGCGGCTGGAGGCGCTGGTGGGGCTGAACCAGGAGGGTGCGCGCGCCACGCTGCGCGTCGAGCACCTGCACCGGGCGCTGCCCGAGGTGTTGAGGGAAATCGCGGAGGCCGGCGGCGAGGTGCTGCACCTGTCCACGCGCCGCCCCACCCTGGACGACGTCTTCCTGGGCCTCACCGGGCACTCGCTGCGCGGGGAAGGGAGGGCGGCATGAGACACCCGCTCGTCCAACTGCTGCTCATGCGGCTGCGGATGCTGTGGCGCATGCCGGCGGTGCTCTTCTGGTCCTTCGGCTTCCCGCTCATCGCCTCGCTGGTGCTGGCGGCGGCCTTCCAGGACCGGGGGCTGGCGCCGGTGCGCGTGGCCGTGGCCGACGGGACGGGCGCGGAGGCGCTGGTGGCGCGGCTGGAGGGCACCCCCGAGCTCCAGGTGCAGCGCGCGCCCCCCGAGGAGGCGCGGCGCCGGCTCACCCAGGGGCGGGTGCACCTGGTGCTGCTGCCCGGCGCGGAGCCGGAGTTGCTCGTGGACCCGGGGCAGCCGGAGGGCCGCTCGGCGCGGCTCCTGGTGCGCGAGGTGCTGGCGCGCGCGCCCGGGGCCCCGCCGCCCGCGCAGCTCCGCGTCACGCCGGTGTCCGAGCCCGGCAACCGCTACATCGACTTCCTGCTGCCGGGCCTGCTGGGCATGGTGCTGATGTCCACCAGCATCTGGGCCATGGCCAGCTCCGTGGTGGCGATGCGCGGGGGCAGGCTCCTCAAGCGCCTGGCGGCCACGCCCATGGCGCGCGGCCACTTCGTGGGTGCCTTCGTGCTGGCTCGCGGGCTGTTCGCCGTGGTGGAGATGACCTTCTTCTGCGCGCTGGCGCGGCTCGTCTTCGGCGTGCCCATGTCCGGCAGCTATGCCGCCTTCGGCGCGGTGGGCCTCCTGGGGGCCATGAGCTTCAGCGGGCTGGGGCTGCTGCTGTCCAGCCGTGTGGAGACGGAGGACTCCGCCACCGGCCTGTTCAACCTCAGCACCATGCCCATGGTGTTCCTGTCCGGCGTCTTCTTCCCGGCCCAGAACTTCCCCGGGTGGATGCAGCCCGTCATCCACGCGCTGCCGCTGACGGCCCTCAACGGCTCGCTGCGCGCCGTCATGCTGGAGGGCGCGGACCTGCTGTCGTTGGGCGCCCCGCTGGCGGTGCTCGCCGCGTGGGCCGCGGGGTGCATGGTGGTGGCCCTGCGCGTGTTCCGCTGGACGTGATTCCCCGCGAGAGGAGCGCCGTGTCCGCACCTGATGCCGAAGCCCCCCAGGCCGCCTTCGTCCAGCAGCTCAACTTCTGGGCGCGCGATGCGAGCAACGAGTCGGCGGCGCTGCTGGCGGCGCCCGCGCTCGGCCTCTTCGAGGCGCTGCCGGATGAGGGCGGCACCCCGGTGCCCCTCGACGCACTGGCGGAGCGCACCGGCGGAAGCGTGCGCGGCGTCCGCTCGGTGGTGGAGCCACTGGTGGGCCTGGGCTTCGTGCGCTTCGAGCCGGGCCTGGGCTACAGCCTGCCCGCGCCCAGTGCCTTCCTGCGCCGGGCGGAGGTCCTGGCCCGGCTGCACGAGGCGCGGCGCTGGTGGCATGCCGTGGGGCTGCTGCCCCGGGCCGTGCGCACCGGCGGCCCGGTGGAGTGGGGCGGCGAGCCGCGCGACGTGCTGGGCTGGCTCGCCGCCGCCTTCGCCCCCGGTGCGTCCGCGCCGGGCCCGGAGGGCGAGTACCTGGACCGGGCCGTGCGCAACGCCCTGAGGACGCAGGCGCTGGTGACGGCCGCGGAGCTGGGCCTGTTGGAGCGACTGGTGGTGGCTCCCGCGCCGCTGGAGGCGCTGGCGGAGGCCACCGGCGCCGTCCCGGAGGCGCTGGCGCTGCTCCTGTTCGTGCTGGAGTCCATGGGGCTCGCGCGGAGCGAGGCGGGGCGATACGGCCTCAGCGCTCCCGCGGCGCGCGCGCTGGACTCCACCAGCCTGCCGTACTTCCAGCGGGCGCTGCCGGCCACCATGGCCTACTGGGAGGCCTTCGGGCACGTGGACGAGGCGGTGCGCGAGCAGAAGTTCCGGTTGGACCTGCGCGAGCCGGAGACGGCTCGCCGCATCTACCAGGAGAACGCCTCGCGCATCTCTGGCATCTTCGCCTCGCACCTGCGGCTGAGCCGGCAGGCGGCGAAGCTGGTGCTGGCCATGCGCCCCCTCGCGGGCGCCGAGGTGCTGGACGTGGGCACCGGCTCGGGCGTGTGGGGCGCGGCCTTCGGGCTGGCGGACCCGTCGTGCCGCGTCACCTACCTGGACTCGGAGCACGTGCTGGAGCAGGTGAAGCCCAACCTGGCGCGGCTGAAGCTGGAGGAGCGCTCGCGGCTGTGGGCCGGCAACTGCCTGGAGGTGGACCCGGGCGAGGCCCGCTACGACGTCATCCTCCTGCCGCAAATCATCCCCGCCCTGCCTCCGCCGGAGCTGCCGGGCTTCTTCCGGAGGCTGGCGCGCGCGCTGAAGCCCCGGGGGCTGCTGCTCATCTCCGGGTACCTGCTGACGGAGCGGCGCGACGGCCCGCTGGACGCGCTCTACTTCGCGCTGCGCCGCTACGTCTCCAACGAGGGGGACGTGCTGTCCCTCCCGGAATACCGCGCCCTGCTGGAGCCCGCGGGGCTCACCGCCTCGCGCGGCTTCGAGCTGCCCATCCAGCAGGTCGTCGTCGCCCACCGCGGCGACGTGCCCTGGCCGGATGCCGCCTCCACCCCTTGAGCCGAGCCCCTCGGAGAGCCAGATGGACCCCCTGCGCCCGTTCTTCATGGAGGACTACCTGGAAGGCTCGCGCTTCACCGCGCGCTTCAACCTGGGTGAGTCCGGTGGCCGCCCCATCACCGTGGGAGAGCTGCTCGAGGGCTGCGGCGTCGCCCCGGCGCGGGCCGCGGACACCTTCCTGTCCATGCTGCTGCGCGACAGCCCCAACTGGGGGCGGGCGGACCTGCGCGACGCCGTGGCGGCGCTGCACCCGGGCGCCACCCGCGACAACGTCCTCATCACCACCGGCACCAGTGAGGCGCTGCTGCTGCTCTTCCGCCAGCTGCGCCCGCGCCGCGTGGCCCTGGCGTGGCCCGCCTTCCAGCTCCTCTACGAGCTGCCCCTGCGCCAGGGGGCCCAGGTGGTGCGCCTGCCGGTGCGCTGGGACGCGCGCGGCGTGCCGTCCGTGGATGCCGCCGAGTGGCTGGAGGTGCTGGAGCGCGAGCAGCCGGACCTCGTCGTCATCAACAACCCCCACAACCCCAGCGGGCTGGTGCTGGAGCCGGCGCTGCTGGCGCGGGTGGCGGGTTGGGCGGACGCGGCGGGCGCGGTGGTGGTGGGCGACGAGCACTACCGCTTCCTGTCCCGCGAGGACGCGGTGCTGGGAGACACCGTCTACCGCCCGGGCGCGCGCACCTTCGTCACCGGCTCCTTCATCAAGTGCCTGGGCTGCCCGGGCCTGCGCATCGGCTGGTGCGTGGGAGACACGGACGTGCTGGCGCGCGTGCAGAACGAGAAGAACTACACCACGCACACGGTGAACCCGGTGGCGGAGTGGCTCGCGTACGAGGTGCTCCGGGACGTGCACGGCGCCGCGCTGGGCCGCGCCCGTGAGGAGTGGCGGCAGAACCGCCGCACGCTGTCCGGCTTCCTGGAGCGCTCGCGCGGCGTGTACGGCGTGGCGCCCCAGGGCGGGCTCGTCACGTGCCTCGGCGTGCGGGACGTTGCCTCCGAGCAGGACTTCGAGGCGCGGCTGGCGGCGCTGACGACGGAAGGCGTCTTCGTGCTGCCACTGAGCGCCATGGAGGCGGGCTCGCCCGAGGGCACCCACCCGCTGGCGCGCGGGCACGGCTTCCGGCTGGGCCTGGGCATCTCCCCCGCGCGCTTCCCCGAGGCGCTGGAGGCCATCGAGCGCGCCACCACCTGGTGAGCTTCAGCGCAGCAGGGCGGTGAGGGCGTGCTCGCGCGCGGCGTAGTCCGGGTCCTCCAGCAGCAGCGCGTGGACGCGCCCCTGGGCCCGGGTGGGCACGGCGGGGAAGAGGTGGTGCGTCAGGTGGTAGCCGTCGTGCCTCGGGAAGAGGACGGCGCCCAGCGGGGCCCAGGGCACGAGGTGGTTGCGCGTGCGGTGGAACTCGTCCGCGGCGCCGACGATGCCCGCGTGGTCCACCGCGTCGGACCAGTAGCGGATGACCTGGTAGGGCACGAGGTAGGGCAGCGCGTAGAAGAGCAGGAAGGCCTTCCAGCCGATGCCCCACTGCGCCAGCGCCACCAGCCCCCCGAGGAAGGCGAAGCGGCAGGCGGACACCCACGCCGGGTCCTCGCGGTGGAAGAAGACGGGCCGCAGGAAGGCGGGCAGGTGGACCAGGCGCAGCGGCCGCAGCAGGTGGGCGCGGACGAAGGGCAGCGTGGGGTCCGCGAAGCCGAAGCGGCGGCGGGGCACGAAGTCCAGATCCCGCTCCGCGTCCCCCAGGTGGACGTGGTGGGTGAAGTGCTCGCGCGTGTAGGGCTCCAGCGCGGTGAGGTCGATGATGGCCAGCAGATGCCCCAGGGCGCGGTTGCGGCGCTTGCCCTGCACGAGGATGCCGTGACAGGCCTCGTGGAGCATGTTGCCCAACGCCCGGAAGCGGGTGGCGATGAAGAAGGCCGCCAGCGGGTAGAGCGCCCAGCCGGCCAGCGTGGACGCCTGCATCAGCCGGTGCGTGCCCAGCGCCGCGCCCGCGGCGAGCCCCACATGGAGGACCAGGTGGACCAGCGCGGACGGCAGCGGCTGTGCCTGGAAGCCCAATGAGGCCACCTGCCGCGCGTACCCGGCCCTCAGCCGCGTGGCGATGGAGCCGGGGCGCGGAGCGGGCGCGGCGGGGCTGTCCACCATCCGAGCGGGGCGCATCGGGGGACCTTCCGGGCAGAGGGACGCAGGAGGCAGGGACGCTAGCTGGCGCGCGGCGTCCCCGGCAAGTTGACGGTTCGGGCGCGCCGCGTCAGGCCGCGGCGGGTGTGGGGCGCGCGTGCGGCGCCAGCTCCGAGGGCAGCGCCACGCCGGGCCTCGCGGCGAGGACCAGCTCCTGCGTGGGGAGCGGCAGACACACGCTGGAGGTGAGGCCCACGCCGGAGAGCAGCCGCGCGTACTCGGAGAAGGAGAGCAGGTCTCCCTCGTTCGTCATGAAGCGCCGCAGCCCGAAGTACAGGTGCTCCAGCGGGCCGTCGCGGCGCTCGTTGAGGACGTACTCGGCGACGAGCAGCACGCCTCCGGGCTTCAGCGCGCGCGCCACCCGGGCGAAGAGGCCGGGCACGTCCTCCGGCCGCAGCACGTTGAGCACCTGGGGAAGGATGATGACGTCGAAGGCGGCGGTGCCGAAGTCCTGGGTGAAGAGGTCCCCCGGCCAGAAGCGCGCCCGGTCCTCCACCTTCAGCTGCGCGACGTTGCGGCGCACCTGCTCCAGCACCACCGCCTGGTCGAAGTAGGTGACGTGCGTGGTGGGCGTGGCCCGCGCGAAGGCCGCGCCCCACACGCCCGAGCCCGTGCCGATGTCCAGCACCGCGGCGCCCTCCAGCGGGTGCGTCCGGGAGACGGTGGTGGCGGCGCGCACGCTGAGCTGGAAGTGGGAGGCGAACACCGCCGTGAGCTGCTGCGAGTTGTCCGCGTAGAAGCGGCGGCTCACCTCCGCGTCCTTCAGGTCCAGGATGTAGCGCTCGTGGCGCACCGTCTCGTCCAGCCGGCCCAGCGCCTCCCAGTAGCGCGCCGACACCGACAGCGAGCGCACGAGGTACGCCAGCGCCTTGCCCTCCAGCACCTTGCGCGCCTCGTCGGTGAGGCCCCACGCGGCGCCGTCCGCCCGTGCGATTCCCAGCCGCGCCAGCAGCTCCACCAGCAGGCGCAGGCCGTCCGTGCTCAGGTACGTGGCCGCGCCCAGCTCGGGGAGGGTGTGGGGCCGCCGGGCGAGCAGCTCCAGCACTCCCAGCCGGGCCGCGGTGACGAGCACCTGCATGCGCGGCGCGCCTCGGGCGAAGCAGTCGAAGAAGGCCTCTGCCTCGGGGCTCGCGGCGGGGGGCGGCTCCAGGAAGAGCGCGCGGTAGTGGCCGGGCACGTCCCAGCGGCGGCCCTCGAAGTCCACCGGCCCGCCGTGCTTCACCGCCTCGTCCAGGAGCCCGTCGGGGCCCCACCACGGCAACTCCGCGTCCAGGCGCGCGCGCAGCGCCGTGTCGCGCAGCAGCGCCGCCGTCCCGGAGGCCAGCGCGTAGCCGTGGGCGTCGTCCTGGCGCGCCAGTCCCAGACATGCGAGCAGCTCCACGAGGGCCCGCACGCCCCGCTCCGAGGCGGCCAGGCGCCGGGCCAGGCCGGACACCGGCAGCGGCTCGCCCGCGCCTTCCTCGGGAAGCGCGTCGAAGAGGCCCAGGCGCAGGCTGGCGCGCAGCAGGGCCGACTCGTTGGAGGCGTTGCGCGCCCAGAAGTGGAGCGACTGCGCCAGCGCGGCGGGCGCGGCGGGAGGGGAGGCCGGCATGAAGTCCTCGAAAGGGGGGGCGGACGTGCGAGAGCTTCGTCCGTCCCCCCAGCCCGTGCAACCCACCCGGGGTGCGCTGGTAGGCTCGCGGAACATGCGCCCCCCTCCGCCCGCCTCCGATGCCGTCGAGCATGTCCTCCTGTCCGACTCCCGAGTCCAGGACGCCCGGGTCACTGGAGACGGCGGCCGGGCGGTGGCATGGGTGGTGCCGAAGCGGGCCGTGACGGGCGACGCACTGAGCCACCTCCTGAGGGAGCGGCTGGGAGAAGGGGCTCCGCCCGCCGTCCTCGTGTCCGCCCTGCCCGGGCAGGGACACGAGGCGCTCGCGCCGCCCACGCCGGAGCGTCTGCGGGAGCTGGAGGCGAGGCTCGCGCGCGAGGGCTTCGATGCCGTGGCGCTCGCCGGTCCCCGGCAGGTCGAGGAGGTCTTCGCGCCGCTCGACGCGCTGCTGCCCGAGTCCCTGCGTCCGGGCGAGGGTGGAGCGCTTCAGGCCGCCGCCGCGCCCGTCGCCACGGAGCAGGCGCGAGGGAGTGGAGGACGCCCGTCGCTGCTCGACGGAGGGCCCCGGCCCGCCGCGCCGGGACTGCCCACGACGCTCGCCGGTCTGCTGCGGCACGCGGCAAAGCAGCACGGCTCGCGGACGCTCACCTTCATCGACACGGAGGGCCGGCGCGAGACGCTCACCTTCGCGGGCCTGTGGACGGAGGCGCTCCAGTGGCTCGGTGGCCTGCGCGCGCGCGGCGTGCGCGAGGGCGAGCGGGTGGTGCTGTTGCTGGAGCGGCCCGGGGACTTCGTGCGGGGCTTCTGGGCCTGCACGCTGGGCGGCGTGGTGCCGGTGCCGCTGGCCTTTCCTCCCTCGTTCGAACGCTCCCACCCCGGCGTCGCGCGGTTGCTCTCCGTGAGTGAGCGGCTGGGCGGCCCGTGGGTGCTCACGCCGGAGCGGGCCCTGGCGCCACTGGAGGCGCTGGGCCTGCGGGCCTTCTCGCCGGGGGCGCTGGGCGGCGTGGGCCCGGGGACGGTGGTGGAGGGGACGCCCGAGGCCGCGGCCATCGTGTCCTTCACCTCCGGCAGCACCGGCAAGCCCAAGGGCGTGGTGCTGTCCCAGTCGCGGCTGCTGGCCATGGTGGACGCGATGCGGGCCGGGGACTGGTACACCCCGGAGGACACCGGCCTGAGCTGGATGCCGTTGGACCATGTCGCCGGGACGGCGTACCCGCACCTCACCAGCCTGCGCATGGGCACCTCGCACGTCCTGGTGGCGCGTGACTACGTGCTGGCGGACGTGACGCGCTGGCTCGACCTGCTGACGGAGTTCGGCGCGACGATGAGCTGGGCGCCCAACTTCGCCTATGGCCTCGTCGCGGACCGGCTGGCACGCGGGGAGCGCCGCGCCTGGGCGCTGTCGCGCGTGCGCGTGCTGAGCTGCGCGGGCGAGCCCGTCCTCGCGGACACGATGCGGCGCTTCGTCGAGCCGCTCACCGCGTACGGGCTGCGCGAGGACGCCATCTGCCCGATGTGGGGCATGGCGGAGACGACCTCCTTCTTCACCGCCACGCGCGGCGTGCGCACCCACCCGGGTGAGAGCGCCGTGGAGCTGGGCCCGCCTCCCGCGGGCTCCTCGCTGCGGGTGGTGGACGACCAGGACGCGGTGGTGGAGGAGGGCACGGTGGGGCACCTCCAGGTGCGCGGCGTCCAGGTGCTGGAGGGCTACCTGGACGACGGGGACGTCAACGCCCGCTCCTTCACGGCGGACGGGTGGTTCCGCACCGGGGACCTGGCGGTGGTGCGCGACGGGCAGATGGCCATCTCCGGGCGGCAGAAGGAGGTGCTCATCCTCAACGGCAACAACGTGTACCCGCAGGAGATTGAAGAGGCCGTGGAGCGGGTGGCGGGCGTGCTGGCGTCGTACACGGTGGCCTGCCCCACGCGCGCGCCGGGCTCGCAGACGGATGACGTCGTCGTCTTCTTCGTGCCCGCGCCGGACGCGCCCCCGCTGCCCGGGCTGCTGCGCGCCATCCGCGAGCACGTGGGCCGGACGCTGGGCTTCTTCGTGGCGCACCTCGTCCCCCTCGCGAAGCACCAGGTGCCCCGCACCGAGCTGGGCAAGCGCGGGCGCACCGAGCTGCGCCGCCGCTTCGAGGCCGGCGAGCTCACGAAGGAGCGGCACGAGGCCCTGCGGGTGCTGGGCGGGCCCGCCACGCTGCCGCCGTGCCTCGCCGTGCCCGTCTGGAGGCCGCGCGCCACGGGGCCGCAAGCCTCCCCCACGCGGCAGGGCCCGCTCGCGGTGATGGCCGAGGCGCCCCTCGTCGAAGCGCTGCGCGCGCACATCTCCGGCCGTGAGGTGGTGGCCATCGCGCCGGAGGACACGGCGGCCCTGGAGCGGGCGCTGGCGGCGGGCGCCGAGGAGGTGGTGTTCGCCGGCGCCGTCCCCACGGGCGCGGACCGGGAGGCGCTGGTGGAGGGCGTCTCGCCGCTGCTGCGCGTGCTCCAGTCCCTGGCCGTGCGCGCGACGGCCACGCCCCTGCGCCTGTGGGCCGTGGCTCGCGGCCCCGGCGAGTCCCTGGCGCGGCAGCCGGGCGGCGCCGCGCACCCGGCCTCGCTGCTGTGGCCCGGACTGCTGGCGTCCGCCGCCGCGGAGGCCTCCGGGCTGGAGGCGCGCATCCTCTGGGCGCCCTCGGACGTGGCGGAGGCCGCGCGCTTCGTGGCCGGGCAGCTACGCGAGCCTCGCTTCCCGCGCGAGGTGGCCTGGCGCGGTGCTGACGGGTACTGGGAGCGGGGCTTCGCGAGCTGGACGCCCGCGCCGGTGGATGCGCCCCGCAGGCTGCGTCCCGGTGGGCTGTACCTCGTCACCGGCGCGCACGGCGGACTGGGGCAGGCGTGGGCCCGCCACCTGCGGCGCGGCCTGGGCGCTCGCCTGCTGCTGGTGGGGCGGCGCGAGCGGGACGCGGCGGCGGAGGCGCTGGAGCGCGAGCTCGGTGATTCGCTGTACGTCGCGGCGGACGTCACCGACGCGGCCGCGCTTGCCCGCGCCGTGCAGGGCGCCGAGGTGCGCTTCGGCCGCCCGTGCGACGGGGCCTTCCACTTCGCGGGCACGCGGGAGCGGGGCCCCCTGGGCGAAGAGACGCCCGAGTCACTGGTGCGCGGTGCCGGGGCGCACGCCCTGGGCGCGGTGGCGGTGGCCGAGGCGCTGCGGGAGCGGCCCGGCGCGCTGCTCGTCTTCACCTCCTCGCTGATGGGCACACTGGGCGCGGGGCTGAGCGCGAGCTACTGCGCCGCGTCCGGCTTCGTGGAGCGCTTCGCCCGGAAGCTCGCGGACGCGGGACGCGGCGCTGTGGTGGTGTCGTTCAGCGCGGTGCGGGACACGGGCATGGCGGTGGGGATGACGGCCTCGCCCCCGGGCTACCGCATGCTGGAGCCCGCCCAGGCGCTGGCCGCGCTCGCGCTCGCCGTGGAGTCGCCCGGCGTCACGCACCTGCTGGCCGGCGTGGCCCCGGAGGCGCCGCCGTGGCGCGCGCCCGGCATGGACACGGGCGCGCCGCTGGAGTCCGTCCACTTCTTCCACTCGCGCGAGCAGGGCCCGCTGCCCGCCTGGTGCGCGGAGTCGGGAGTGCTCCACCCGGTGTCCGCGCTGCCCCGGACCGAGGACGGCGCGGTGGACCGGGAGGCACTCCGCGCCCAGGCCTTCGGCGCGGCGGCGGACGCAGCGCCAGAGCCCTTCGAGGACGTGGTGGTGGAGGCGTTCCGCGAGGTGCTGGGCGGAGGCCATGTGGGGGCGGGCAGCGACTTCTTCTCGCTCGGGGGCAGCTCGCTGCAGGCCTTCCGCGTGGTGGCCCGCCTCAACGCGCGCACCGGCCTGCGCCTGCGCGAGGTGGCCCTCTTCGAGTACCCCTCCGTGCGCGAGCTGGCGGCCCACTTGAGACAGTCCGTGGACCTGTCGCGACTCGACGTGTCAGGCCTCACCGACGAGCAGGTGGGCCTGCTGCTGCGCGTGCTGCGCCCCGAGGCGTGAATCACCGGGGGTTGCTTGCCTCGGTGGCGACCCTTCTCTAACCTTGCGGCGCTCGTGGGCTCCGCCCGTCTCGTGGGGCGGGGCCTTTCGGAGCAATCTTCTCGCAACCGGGAGTCTTTGTTGACGCTGGGATTGCTCGCGCTGCAGAGCATCAGGTCCCGTCCGCGGAGCTGGATTGTCGGCCTGCTCGCGGCGGGCGCGGCGGCCGTGCTGACGGTGGGCGTGGCGCTGGTGGCCAGCATCCATGACGGCACGCGGCGCACCCTCATCGAGAGCGGCGCCGGGCACCTCCAGGTGTACGACGCGCGCTCGCCCGAGTCGCCGCTGCTCGTCTTCGGCCCCAACGGCCCGCCCACGCTGGAGCCCTTCGCGGACTACCCGGCCGTGGAGGCGCTGGTGCGCGGCGTGGAGGGCGTGCGCGAGGTGGTGCCGCTGGAGGTGAATCGGGCCACGGTGTTCCGCGGCAACTACCTGGACGAGATGCTGGCCGCGCTGCGCGCCGTGGTGCGCGAGCCGCCCTCGCCGGAGCGCGACGCGAGGCTGGCGCGGCGGGCGGAGGACCTGGAGGCGACGCTGCGCCGCGTCGCCCGCGAGGCCGCCCGCCACGCGGACGCCTTCACCGTGGGCGCGGAGCACGAGGAGGACCGGCGCGCGCTGGAGTCCGTCCTCGCGCCCGGCTTCCAGCAGCGCTTCCTGGCGGAGCCGCTGCCCACGCTGGAGCTGCTGGAGAACCGGGTGGCCCGGCAGCTGGGCGAGGGTGAGGCGGTGGAGCTGGATCTGATGGGCACGGAGCTGCCCCGCTTCGCCGGCGCCTTTCCTCGCGTGGAGGTCGTCACCGGGCAGCTTCCGCCGGAGGGCAGCCGGGGGCTGATGCTGGGCCACGGCGCGTGGGAGCAGAACTTCAAGCTGCCCATCGCCTGGCGCCTGGACGAGGTGTCCCGGGGCCTGGCCCGGGGCGCCACCCTGGCCGGAGACGAGGGGCTGCGCACGCTGGTGGAGCGCAACCGCGGGGACGTGCCGGAGCTGGTGTCGCGGCTGGAGCAGGAGCAGGCCACCGCGCTGCGCGCCGCGCTGGAGCGCGTGCAGGGCCACCCGGGGGCGCTGGAGGCGCTGCTGGAGGACTTCCTCACCCTGGACGACGCCACCTTCGCGCCGCGCTATGCGGCCTTCTACCAGGAACTGGCCCCGCACCTGCCGCTGTACCGCGTGAAGCCCGGCGACACGCTGGTGCTCAAGGGCAGCGTGGAGCCCAGCCCCGGCGTGCCGGTGCGCGTCTGGGGCACCTACCGCTTCAAGGGGTTGGGCGGGGACTTCAGCCGCGTCAACATCACCAGCCTGGTGGACCTCGTCACGCTGCGCCACCTCACCGGGCGGCCCACGCGAGCGGAGCAGGAGGAGACGCGGCGGCTCGTCGCGTCGCTGGGGCTGGCGGGCGCCTCCGTGGACGCCTCGCCGGAGTCGCTCGTGCCGCCCACCATCGAGGACGCCCCGGCGGCGCCCGCGCGGCAGGACACGGCCCTCACGCGGGCCGAGGGTCCGCCGCCCACCTTCACCGATGAGGAGGTGCGCTCGGGCAGCATCCTCCACGCCGCGGTGGTGCTGGCGCCGGACGTCCCCGCGGATGCGGTGGCCGCGCGCATCCAGGAGCTCGCCACGGCGAAGGGCCTGTCGCTGAAGACGGTGGGCTGGGAGGAGGCGGGAGGCTTCGTGGGCGGCGTGGTGGGCATGGCGCAGGTGCTGCTGCTGGCCATCGCCGCGCTCATCTCCTTCTTCGTGCTGCTGGTGGCCACGGGCACGCTGCTGCTGCTGGCGCGCGAGCGCGTGGCGGAGGTGGGGACGCTGCGCGCGGTGGGCATGCACCGGCGTGAGGTGTTCGTCGTGCTGCTGGCGGAGGGGCTCGTGCTGGGGTTCGTGGGCGGAGCGCTGGGCGCCGGGCTGGGCGCGGCGCTGATTCTGGGTGGCGCGGGCGGCGGCATTCCGGTGGAGGACGCGGCGCTGCAGCTCTTCCTGGGCGGGCCCGTGCTGGTGCCGAGGCTGGAGTGGGCGCACGCGGTGGCGGTGGTGGTGGGCGTGGTGGGCGTGGTGGCCGGCGCGGCGCTGCTACCGGCGTGGCGCGGCAGCCGGGTGGCCCCGCTGGTGGCCATGCGGCAGGGAGGGGAGTGAGCGATGAGGGCCCTGCTGCGAATCGCCCTGCGCAACCTGCTGGCCCACCGGGAGAACGGGCTGCTGCTCATCCTGATGCTGGCCGGCGCCAGCGCGGTGCTGGTGGGGCTGCGCGCCCTGCACGTGGGCGTGGCGTCCTCCCAGCGCGAGGCGGTGACGGCGCTGCTGGCCGGTGACGTCAACGTGGGTGGCTACTTCAAGGCGCATCCAGACGCGCTGGCGCCCGTCATCGGAGATTCGGGGCCGGTGCGGGCCGCGGTGGAGCCGCTGAGGCCCGCCGGGTGCCGCTGGCGCGAGCGCGGGCGCGGCCACGCCACGGTGGGCGCGGGCCGGCAGCGCACGCGCTCGTACGTGGTGGGCGTGGACATCACCCGCGAGCCGGACCTCCAGTCGCTGAAGGCGACGGACGGCGCGCTGGAGTCGCTGGCGCGGCCGCGCACGGTGGCGCTGTCCTCGGTGCTGGCCGAGCGCCTGAAGGTGCGCGTGGGCGACATGGCCACGCTCTACGGGCGGCTGCCGGACGGGCGGCGCAACGCCCTGGACGTGGAGGTGGCCGCGATTACACGGCGCGCGGGCCTGCTGGGCGAGGCCGCGGGCATCCTCGTCTCCAACGCCACGCTGCGCGAGCTGGGTGGCTACCGCCCCGAGGCGGCCGGCGTGCTCCAGTGGGTGTGTGACGGGCAGGTGGACACCGACGAGGTGGCGGACCGGTTGCGCCAGGCGCTGCGCGACGCGCGCTTCGAGGTGCTGCCCGCCACGCACGAGTCCTATGGCGACAAGCTGGCCCCGCTGCTGCGTGAGCCGTGGACGGGCCAGCGGCTGGACGTGACGAGCTGGGAGGACGAGTCCTCCTTCCTGTCCTTCGTCACCGCGGGGCTCGCGGCGCTGACGGTGCTGGTGGCGCTCGGCCTCATGTCCGTGGTCATCACCGGCCTGTTCGTCGCGCTCAGCGTGGCGGTGCGCGAGCGGACGCGGGAAATCGGTACCCTGCGGGCCATGGGCATGCACCGGCGCGCCGTGGTGGCGCTCTTCGTGCTGGAGGGACTGCTGCTGGGCCTCCTCGCGTCCGCCGCGGGCGCGGCCGTGTCCGCCGGCCTGTGCGCGCTGCTGGGCGACTCGGTGCCGCTGCCCGAGCCCGTCTCCAACCTCTTCTTCAGCGCCACGCTGCCGCTCCAGCCCCGGCTCGCGGACGCGCTGCTCGCCGTGTTCCTCGTCACCACCGCCGCGGGCCTGGCCTCCATCGTCCCGGCCTTCCGCGCCGCCGCCCTGCAACCCCGCTCCGCCATGGAGTCCCTCACATGAGTCCGAAGTCCATGCTCTTTGCCTGTCTCGCCGCGCTGCTGCTGTCCCTGCCCGCGTCCGCCGCGGACACGCAGAAGGCCCCCGCCCCCAGCGCGGAGGAGGTGCTGCGGCTCATCGACAAGCGGCTCTCCTTCGCCAGCGACTACAAGGGCGTGGTGCGCATGCGCGAGATTCGCAAGGACGGCGTGGAGATGGCCATCGAACTCCAGGTGTACCGGCGCGACTCGCACCAGGACCTCATCTTCCTCATCACCCAGCCGAAGCACATGGCGGGCGGCGGCTTCCTGCGCATCGGAAAGAATCTCTGGGAGTACAACCCCGTCATCGGCCAGTGGGAACGGACGACGCGGCGCGGCAACATCGTGGGCACCATCGCCTGCGAGGCGGACTTCGACCGCTCGCGGCTGGCGGAGGACTACGACGCGACGGACGAGGCGCCGGAGACGGTGAATGGGACGGTGTTCCGCAAGCTGCTGCTGAAGGCGAAGCCGGGGTCGGAGGTGGCCTTCCCGGTGATGCGGCTGTGGGTGGACGCGGACCACAACATCGTCAAGCGCGTGGGCCACGCGCCCTCCGGCAAGGTGCTGCGCACCGACCTCATCCGCGGCTACCAGCGGGTGAAGGACCCCGTTTCGGGCAACCTCGTCTACCACTACAAGGAGGTGCTGGAGATGGAGTCGGAGGAGGGGACGCGGCTGGTGGTACGCTACGAGGACGTCGAGCTGGCGCCGCTGAGCGCCAACATCTTCACCAAGGCCTGGATTGAAGGGCGCACGCGCTAACCCCGGCGCGAGCAACCAGGAGGAGTCCCCCCCATGGCAGCTTCCGGCGTGCGTGTCTTCGAGGAGTACGAGTCCAACGTCCGCAGCTACTCGCGGGTGTTTCCCACGGTGTTCGCGCGCGCGCGCAACGCCACCATCTGGGACGAAGCGGGGAAGGCCTATACCGACTTCTTCTCTGGCGCGGGGACGCTCAACTACGGGCACAACCCGCCGGAGATTCGCGCGCAGCTGGTGGCGTACCTGGAGTCCGAGGGAATCATCCACGCGCTGGACGCGTACACGGTGGAGAAGCGGCGCTTCCTCGACACCTTCGTCGAAGGCGTGCTGCGGCCGCGGAAGCTGGACTTCAAGGTGCAGTTCTGCGGCCCCACGGGGGCCAACGGGGTGGAGGCCGCGCTGAAGCTGGCGCGGCGGGTGACGGGGCGCACCGGCGTCATCGCCTTCGGCGGCAGCTACCACGGCATGAGCATGGGCAGCGGCTCGGTGACGGGCAGCACCTCGGTGAGGCGCAACCTGGGCGTGCCCACGGTGGGCGTGTCCTTCGTGCCGTACGAGTCCGGGCCGCAGGGCCCCTTCGACTCCGTGGGCTACCTGGAGCGGGTGCTGGCGGATTCGTCCTCCGGCGTGGACGCGCCGGCGGCCATCATCGTGGAGCCGGTGCAGCTCGACGGCGGCATCTACGTGGGCTCGCCGGCCTTCATGCAGGGGCTGCGCGCGGTGTGTGACAGGTACGGCGCGCTGCTCATCTGCGACGAAATCCAGGCGGGCGTGGGCCGCGCCGGCCACTTCTTCAGCTTCGAGGCGTCTGGCGTGGTGCCGGACCTGGTGACGGTGTCCAAGTCCATTGGCGGGTACGGCCTGCCCATGTCGCTGGTGCTGATGCGGCGCGAGCATGACCACTGGAAGCCGGGCGAGCACACCGGCACCTTCCGGGGCAACCAGCTGGCCTTCGTCGCGGCCACCGCGGCGCTGGAGTACTGGACGCGCCCGGCCTTCACCAACGGCCTGGCCGACGGCACGCGCTACCTGCGGGACGTCTTCGCGCCCGCCGCCCGGGCCCTGCACCCGGACATCGAGGTGCGCGGCGCGGGCATGGTGGCGGGCGTGGACCTCACCCGCGTGGGCGGTAACGAGGCGGCCCGGCGCGCCGCCTCCCGCTGCTTCGAGAAGGGGCTCATCATCGAGTGCTGCGGCCGGGACGACTCCGTCATGAAGCTCATGCCGCCGCTCACCACGCCCCCCGAGCAGCTCGCGGAGGGCTGCCGGATTCTCCTCGACGCCATCCGCGCGGGGCTGCCCGGCCAGGGCTGACGCCCGCTACGCGTCGTCCTCACCGAAGGCGCGGGCCAGCAGCCGCGCCGCCACGGCGTCCACCAGCGGCGGCTGGAGGGCGCCGAAGTGGCCTCCCGGCACGGGCACCACGTCCAGCCGGGCCGAGGGCAGCAGGTCGCGCCAGCCCAGCGTCTCATCCCGCTCCGCGCGTGCCTCGTCGCTGCAGAAGAGCGTCACCTTCGCGCGCGGCGAGGCCACCGGCCAGGCGCGCACCTGCGGCACCAGCACCTCGCCCAGCACGTGCCACACGCGGGCCAGCTCCCTACCGGTGAAGTGGTTGGCCGCGGTGCCGCGCTCGCGGGCGCGCTGAGCCACGCGCTCCCACTTCTCGTCGCGCGACAGCGGGGCCAGCTCGCGCTCCAGGGCCTCGTCCCACACGCCGAACTCGTCGGCGATGGCGAGCGCGGGCTCCACCGGGCCGCGCGAGCGCGCGTCCACGGACTGGAAGGTGAGGGCGTCGAAGAAGGCCAGCAGGGCCACCTCCTCACCCGCGGCCTCCAGCGCCGCGGCGACGCCCAGGGCCGGGTAGCCGCCGAAGGAGTAGCCCGCGAGCCGGTAGGGCCCGTGGGGCTGCACGGCGCGCACGTCCTCCACATACGCGGCGAGGCGGGCCTCGAAGCTGTCGAAGCCGCGCGAGGACACCGTCTCCGGTGCCTGGAGGCCGAAGCAGCGCAGGCGCGGCTCCAGGCGGGGCGCGAGGTGGCGGTAGTGGTGCAGCTCGCCGTCGCCCGGGTGGAAGAGGAAGAGGGGCGGCGCGTCCGCGGGCGCGCCCCCGCCGGCCAGCCGCACCACGCTGGTGCGGGGCGGGCCCTCCTTCAGCAGGTCATGCACCGCGTCCGCCGTCTCGCGCAGCGTGGGGCTCTGGAAGACGACGGCCAGCGGCACCGGCAGGCCGAGCTCCTCCTCGAGGCGGCCCAGCAGGCGCATGGCGAGGATGGAGTCGCCGCCCAGCGCGAAGAAGTCGTCCTCCGGCGTGACGCCCGGGCGGCCCAGCACCTCGCGCCACAGGCGCTCCAGCGTCATCTCCACCGTCGTGCGGAAGGGCGTCTGCAGCCGCGCGGCTTCCGGCGCGGGCGCGGGCGCGGCGGCCTCCGGGTCCTTCAGCGCGTGGCGGTCCACCTTGCCGTTGTTGTTGAGGGGCAGCCGCTCCAGCACGGTGAAGGCGGCGGGCACCATGTACGCGGGGAGCCGCGCCGCCACGTGCGCGCGCAGCAGGTCCGCGCCCACGGAGGCCGGAGCCTGCGCGTACGCGAGCAGCCGCAGCGGGCCCGCGGGCGACGGCCGCGCGAGCACCACGGCCTCCTCCACGCCCGGCACGCTCCGCAGGCACAGCTCCACCTCCGACAGCTCCACGCGGAAGCCGCGAATCTTCACCTGGTGGTCCACGCGGCCCAGGAAGCGCAGGCGCCCGTCCGGCAGCAGCCGGGCCAGGTCCCCCGTGTGGTACATGCGCGCGCCGGGCACGCCGCTGAAGGGGTCCGGCACGAAGCGCTCGGCCGTGGCGTGCGGCGCGCCCAGGTAGCCGCGCGCCAGCGCCACGCCGCCGATGTACACGCGCCCCGGCAGGCCGGCCAGCACCGGCTCCAGGTGCTCGTCCAGCAGGTAGAAGCGCACGCGGGGGATGGGGCGGCCGATGGGGAAGGTGGGCGCGGTGTCCACGCCCCCGGCGCCGGGGATGGCGCAGGTGGCGGAGGTGATTGTGCACTCGGTGGGGCCGTACACGTTGAGCCAGGGCGCGTGCGCGCCGCCCACGCGCACCCAGGCCTCGTACAGCTCGCGCTTGAGGACGTCACCGCCGGGGGCCAGCAGGCGCAGGCGCGCGGGCACGCGGCGGCCCTGCTTCTCCAGCTCGCGCACCCACTCCTCGATGTACGTGGGCGGCAGGCTGATGACGGTGATGCCCGTGTCCTCCAGGTACTGCGTGACGGTGTGCGCGGGCAGCAGGCCGTCGTTCATCACCACCGTGGCACCCGCGGACAGCGGCGGATACAGGTCCTCCGCGGCCGCGTCGAAGCTCAGCGGCGCGAAGTTGAGCATCCTGTCACCGGGCGCGAGGCCGAAGCGCTCCGCCATGGCCACGGCGTGGTTGGCCACCGAGCCGTGCTGCACCATGACGCCCTTGGGCTCGCCCGTGGAGCCGGACGTGAAGATGAGGTACGCGAGCTGCGTGTCGGACACGGCGCGGGGGCCGGGCTCCAGGTCGTCCGCCACGTGGGCGGGCTCGGGTGGCACCTCCACGAGGGGCGCCAGCGCGTAGAGTTCCTCCATCCTCACCGCGTCCACCCACAGGCGCCGGGCGCCGGCGCGCTCCAGCACGGACTGCTTGCGCGGCTCGGGCCAGCCGGGGTCCAGCGGGACGTAGGCGCCGCCGGCCTTGAGGATGCCCAGCAGCACGGCCAGGGCCTGCGCGGAGGGCGCCATCACCACGCCCACCGCCTCCTCGGGCTTCAGGCCCTGCGCGACCAGGTGCGCGGCCAGCAGGTTGGCGCGGGCGTTGAGCTCCGCGTAGCTCCAGGTGATGGCGCCGTGGGCCACGGCCGCCGCGTGGGGCGTGCGGCGCACCTGGGCCTCGAAGAGGGTGTGGACGCAGGCCCCGGCTGGCACTTCCTGGGGGCCGCCGTCCAGCGCGGCGAGCACCCCGGCGCGCTGCTCCGGGCTCATCAGCGGCAGGCGGGACAGGGGCGCGTCCGGCGCGCGGACGGCCTCGGCGCAGAGCTGCTCCAGTGCCCGCGCCATGCGCGCGGCCGTCTCCGGGGTGAAGAGGGCGCTGTCGGTGGCGACGACGCCGGACAGCGTGCCGTCGGGTTGCTCGGCCAGGCTGAGCACCACGTCGTACGCGGGGATGACGCCCGCGCCCTCCAGCACGGAGGCCTCCAGGTCCGCGAAGGCCGGCGGGGAGAAGGCGTCCATCAGCAGCAGCGCCTGGGCCAGCGGGGGCGCGGTGCGGTCCGCGTCCGGGCGCACGGCGTCGGCGATGCGCTTGAATGGCACTTCCTGGTGCGCGGTGGCGTGCGTCACCACCGCGTGCGCGCGCCGCAGCAGCGCGCGGAAGGAGGCGCCCTCCACCTCGGTGCCCAGCGGCACCACGTTGGTGAAGTGGCCCACCAGCGCTTCGGTGCCCGGCAGCGTGCGGCCGGAGAAGGGCGAGGCCACCACCACGTGCGACTGGGCGCTCAGCCGGTGCAGCCACGCCTGCATCAGCGACAGCAGCGCGGTGAAGGTGGACACGCCCTCGCTCCGGGCCAGCGCGCGCAGCGCCGTCACGGCCGGGGCGCTCCAGCCCAGCCGCACCTCGCGCATGTTGGCGTTGAGCGCGGGGGCGCGGCGGGGGAAGTCCAGCGGCAGGTCCAACACCGGCGGAGCAAGGGCCAGCGCCTGCTTCCAGGACTCCAGGCTCGACTCCAGCCGGCGCTGCTGCTCGGGCTGGCGCTGCCACAGCGCGAAGTCCGCGTACTGCAGCGGCGGGGGCGGAGGCGGAGTCCGGCCCGCGAGCCGCGCCTGGTACGCCGCCGCCACGTCATCCAGCAGCACCTGCTGGCTGAGGCCGTCCACCACCAGGTGGCTGGCGGCGGTGATGAGCACGTGCTTCGTGCCGGTGGCCTCCAGGCGGGCCAGCTCGAAGCGGTAGAGCGGCCCGTGGCGCAGGTCGAAGTGCTGGTGGTCGTGCCAGGTGACGCGCGCACGCGCCGCCTCCAGCGCCTCGCTCGGGGGCTGGTGGGACAGGTCCAGTCGTGCCAGCACGGGGCCGCGCACGGGGCCCGTCCGGACGAGGACGGTGTTGGACTCCTGGACGAAGGTGCCGCGCAGCGTTTCGTGGCGCTCCACCACGGAGGTCAGGGCCGCTTCGAGGCACGCCACGTCCAGCGGGCCGTCCAGCACCAGCGCCAGGACGCTGACGTAGGGCGGGGCCTCGGGGAGCTGGAGGGCGTACCAGAGGCGCTCCTGCACCAGCGACGCGGGGATGTGTGCGGGGCGCGGCACGGCCTGGAGCGCGGAGCTCCGGGGCGCCGCGGCGAGCCGCTCCGCCAGGCCGGCGACGGTGGGTGCGGTGAAGACGTCCGCCAGCGGCAGGTGCACGCCGAAGGCCTGACGCAGCCGGGCCACCAGCCGGGCCGCGGCAAGCGAGTGCCCTCCCAGCTGGAAGAAGTCCGCGTCGCGTCCCACGTGCTCCACGCCCAGCAGGCGCTGGAAGAGCTCCGCGATCCAGGTCTCCACGGGCCCGCGCGGGGGCTCACCCTGCTGGGGCTGCACGTCGCCGTCCACCGGCAGCGCGGCCAGTGCCTTGCGGTCCACCTTGCCGTTGGGACGCAGGGGGAGTTGCTCCAGGAAGGCGAAGCGCGAGGGCACCAGCGCGTCCGGCAGTACCGCCGCCAGCGCCGCGCGCAGCCTCCGCGCCGCGTGGGCCTCGTCGTGCTCCAGGACGACGAAGGCCTCCAGGTGCGAGTCCGCCGGCCCGGAGCGGGCGAGCACCGCGGCCTGACGCACGCCGGGCACGCGCAGCAGGGTGGCCTCCACCTCCTCCAGCTCGACGCGCACGCCGCGCACCTTCACCTGGAAGTCGGTGCGGCCCATGAAGCCCAGGGTGCCGTCGGCGAACCAGCGCACGCGGTCGCCGGTGCGGTACAGCCGTTCTCCAGGCACGCCGGAGAACGGGTCCGGGACGAAGTGCTCGGCCGTCAGCGCTGGGTGGCCGCGGTAGCCGCGGCCGAGGCCGGCGCCGCCGATGTACAGCTCTCCGGGCACACCGGGGGGCACGGGCTCGCCGCTCGCGTCCAGCACGAGGAAGCGCACGCGCTCCAGTGGACCTCCGAGCCGCGAGGGCGCTCCCGCCCGCAGCGGGTGGAGCGCGGCCACGCACGTCGTCTCGCTGGGGCCATAGCCGTTGAGCAGCCGCACCGGGCCGCCCGTGAGCCTGCGCACCAGGGACTCCGAGGGCGCCTCGCCGCCGAGGTGCAGCACGGCGAGGTTGCGCAGCGCCTCGTCCGCGCCGGGCGCTTCCAGCGCGGCGGACACCACGGAAGGCGTGGCCAGCAGGTGGGTGGCGTCATGCCGGCGCACGTCCTCGGCCAGCTCCACCGGGCCCGTGGCACGCAGCACGACGCGGGCACCGCGCGACAGCGGCAGCAGCAGCTCCACCACGTGCATGTCGAAGGCGACGGACATCGCCGCGAGCACCGTGTCACCCGGGCCCACGGGCGCGGCGGTGTCCAGCGCCTCGAAGAGGTGGGCGAGGTTGCGGTGGGTGAGCTCCACGGCCTTCGGCTCGCCCGTGGTGCCCGAGGTGAAGACGACGAGCGCCAGGTGCTCCAGCGCGGGCGGCGTCAGGGTGACGGCGGGCCCCCGGGCATCCGGCTCCACGGTGCCGATGTCGGGCAGCGGCTCGGGGAAGGACTCGGGGGCTGCCACCACCAGACGGGCTCCGGCGCCGCGAAGCAGGGACAGCCGCCGGGCGGGCGGGTGCCCCGGCTCCAGCGCGAGCCAGGCCGCTCCTGCCTTGTGCACGGCCAGCAGCGCGACGAGCAGCGAGGTGCCGCGCTCCAGGCACACTCCGACGACGGACTCGGGGCCCACGCCCCGGGCCACCAGGGCCCGCGCGAGCGCGGTGGCCTGTGCGTCGAGTCCTCCGTGGCTCAGGGCCCCATCGGGCGCGACGAGGGCGGGGGAGGCGGGGGCGTGGGCCGCGTGCTGCTCGAAGCGGGAGATGGCCGGCAGCTCGGAGGCGAGCGGGCGCGCGGTGGCGTTGAAGTCCCGCACGACGCGCTGTCGCTCGGCGTCGGAGAGCAGGGGCAGGGCCTGGAGTTGCGTGTCGGGAGCGTCGAGTGCGGAGGAGAGGAGCCGGACGTAGTGGCCCAGCATGCGCTCCACCGTGGCCGCGTCGAACAGCTCCGAGCGGTACTCCGCTTCCACTTCCAGCGCGTCGCCGCGCTCATTCACCACGAGGGCCAGGTCGAACTTGCTGGCACTGGCGCCCACGGGCAGCGGCCGGGCCCGCAGGTCCGTCAGTGCCTCGGCGAGCGAGCCGCCCACCGGGTTCCAGGCGAAGCCCACCTGGAAGAGGGGAGAGAGGCTGGGGCTGCGAGGCAGGTCGAGCGAGTGGACGAGGCGCTCGAAGGGGACGTCCTGGTGGGAGAAGGCGTCGAGCGCGGTGGAGCGCACGGCGGCGAGCAGGGAGGAGAAGGGGAGGGAGGGGGAGAGGTGGGTGCGGAGGACGACGGTGTTGACGAAGAGGCCGACGACGGAGTCGGTGGCGGGGTGGGGGCGAGAGGCGACGGGAGTGCCGACGCAGAGTTGGGGCTGGCCGCAGTAGCGGTGGAGGAGGGCGGCGAAGGCGGCGTAGAGCGCCATGAAGGGAGTGACGTGGTGCTGGCGGCACACCTCGCGGAGGCGCAGGGAGAGGGAAGGGGGCAGGCGCAGGGGAGAGGAGAAGCCACCGGCGTCGGAGAGGACGGCGGGGCGGGGCCTGTCGGTGGGAAGCTGCAGTAGCGAGGGGGCGTCGTGCAGGTGCTGGCGCCACCACTGCAGTTGGGCCTCCTCGCGCGCCCGCACGGCGGGGGACTGCTGCCAGGCGGCGACGTCGGCGTAGCCCAGGCGCACCGGAGGCAGGGAAGGAGACTGGCCGCGGGAGAGGGCCGTCCAGGCCTCCCCCAGCTCGCGCATGAGGACGTCGAGGGAGAGGCCGTCCACCAGCAGGTGGTGGAAGACGAGTAGCAGCACGTGGTGCTGGGCAGACAGGCGCCAGAGGACGAAGCGGAAGAGGGGCCCGTCCTCCAGGGAGAAGGGCGCGTCGGCCTGCTGGCGGAGGCGCGAGGCCAGCGCGTCGGCATCGTCCTCCAGCGACTCGACGCGCAGCAGAGGCGAGGAGGGCAGGGGCCGCACCCGCACCTCGGGCTGGCCCTCCACGGAGACGAAGGTGGAGCGCAGCACCGCATGGCGCTCCACCAGCCAGCGCAGGGCGGCCTCCAGCACCTCGGGCTGAAGCGGGCCGTGAAGCTCGACGGCTTCCGGGACGTGGTACGCGCACGAGTCAGGCTGAAGCTGGTGGAGGAACCACAGCCGCTGCTGGGCGGAGGAGACGACAGGCGGCGTGCCTTGCGGAAGCGGGGAGGGCGCCGGAAGCGGGGGCAGCCCCGCCGAGCGCAGTTTCTCCACCTCGCGCGCCAGTCCGGCCACGGTGGGAGAGGCGAACAGCGCCGCCAGCGGCAACTCCACGCCAAACGCCTGCCGCACCCGCGCCACCAGCCGCGTCGCGCTCAGCGAGTGCCCCCCCAGGTGGAAGAAGTCAGCCTCGGCAGAGACCTCCTCCACGCCCAGCACCTCGGCGAAGAGCTCCGCCAGGAGCGCCTCCCTCGGCGAAGCGTGGCGGCGTGCACCCGCGGCCCGGGGCGTCGCCTCCGTGGGCGCCGGCAGTGCCTTGCGGTCCACCTTCCCATTGGGTCCCAGCGGCAGCGCGTCGAGCAGGACGACGCGCGACGGCACCATGTACGCCGGCAGCCGGAGCGCCAACGCCTCCAGCACCTGCGCCTCACTCACGCCGGGCCGGGAAGCCACCACCCAGGCCACCAGCACCGAGTCTCCCGGCCGCCGCTCACGCGCCATCACCACGGCCGAGCGCACCTCGGGCAGCAGCTCCAGCGAGGCCTCGATTTCCGCCAGCTCGATGCGGAAGCCGCGCACCTTCACCTGGAAGTCGGCGCGCGCCAGGAACTCCAGCACGCCGTCGGGCAGCCGCCGTCCCAGGTCGCCCGTGCGGTACATGCGCGCGCCGGGGACGCTGGAGTAGGGGTCAGGCACGAAGCGCTCGGCGGTGAGCTCGGGACGGCGGAGGTAGCCGCGGCCCACGCCCACGCCGCCCACGTACAGCTCGCCCACCACGCCCAGGGGAACGGGTCGCAGCGCCTCGTCGAGCACGTACACGTCCAGGTTGGGAACGGGCCGGCCAATGGGTGTGGTGGCCCGCTCCGGAGGCGCGTGCATCGGGTGCACCGTGACGTCGTCCGAGCACTCAGCCGGTCCATACGCGTTGATGAGCGGCACGCGCGGGTAGCGGGAGAACCACGCGCGGCACACGGCGGGAGGCAGCGCCTCGCCCGTGGGAATCATCCACCGCAGGCGCTGGAACGAGGGCGCCTTCTCTGGCGCGCCATCCTCCAGCATGGACTGGATGACGCCCGGCACCAGCTCGGCGATGGTGGCTCCGGTGGCCTCCAGCGCGGCGGCCAGGCGCAGCGGCTCCTGAACCACCGCGTCGTCGAAGACGTACGTGGTGCCGCCGAAGGTGAGCGCGCCCAGCATCTGCCACACGGAGATGTCGAAGCTCACCGCCGCCGTCTGGGCGACGAGGTCGTCCTCGCAGAGGCCCAGCACCTCCTTCAGGCCGAGGATGTGATTGAGCATGCCCCGGTGGTCGATCATCACCCCCTTGGGGACGCCCGTGGAGCCGGAGGTGAAGAGCACATACGCGAGGTGCTCCGGCCCGGCGCGGCGGGGCAGCGGTCCGTCACCCGTGGGCTCGCTGCAATCGAGCGACAGGATGCGCGGGCGTGCCTCCTCGGGCACTTCGGCCAGGGCCTGCTCCAGCAGCGCGCCGCCGCCGCCGAGCGCGAGTACGAAGGGAGCGCGGCTCTCGATGAGCAGCCGGGCCACGCGGGCTGAGGGCAGCCGCTCGTCGATGGGCAGGTAGGCGCCGCCCGCCCTGTGCACGGAGACGATGGCGCGCACCATGGCCTCGGTGCGCGGGCCCACGAGGGCGACCACCTGCTCCGGGCCGACTCCCTGGGCCGCGAGCCGCCGCGCGTCGCGCGAGGTGACGGCCTCCAGCTCCGCGTACGTCCACTGGCCGCCTTCGTAGGCCAGGGCCACGCGATGGGGCGCACGCTGGGCCCACCCGGCGAAGAGCTCATGCGCGCACTGCCCGAGCGCATAGTCCCGGCGCGTCGGCGTGTCGCCGCGCAGGGCGAGCTGGTGCTCGGCGTCGGAGAGCAGGGGCAGGGCCTGGAGTTGCGTGTCGGGAGCGTCGAGCGCGGAGGAGAGGAGCCGGACGTAGTGGCCCAGCATGCGCTCCACCGTGGCCGCGTCGAACAGCTCCGAGCGGTACTCCATCACCAGCTCGTAGCCCGCCGCGTCTTCATTGGCGATGAGCGTCAGGTCGAACTTGCTCGCCGAGGGCACGACGTGGAGCGCGCGCGCCTCCAATCCCGACAGCGCATGGGCCAGCGAGTGCTCCACCCGATTCAGGTCGAACATCACCTGGAAGAGGGGAGAGAGGCTAGGGCTGCGAGGCAGGTCGAGCGAGTGGACGAGGCGCTCGAAGGGGACGTCCTGGTGGGAGAAGGCGTCGAGCGCGGTGGAGCGCACGGCGGCGAGCAGGGAGGAGAAGGGGAGGGAAGGGGAGAGGTGGGTGCGGAGGACGACGGTGTTGACGAAGAGGCCGACGACGGAGTCGGTGGCGGGGTGAGGGCGAGAGGCGACGGGAGTGCCGACGCAGAGTTGGGGCTGGCCGCAGTAGCGGTGGAGGAGGGCGGCGAAGGCGGCGTAGAGCGCCATGAAGGGAGTGACGTGGTGCTGGCGGCACACCTCGCGAAGGCGCAGGGAGAGGGAAGGGGGCAGGCGCAGGGGAGAGGAGAAGCCACCGGCGTCGGAGAGGACGGCGGGGCGGGGCCTGTCGGTGGGAAGCTGCAGTAGCGAGGGGGCGTCGTGCAGGTGCTGGCGCCACCACTGCAGTTGGGCCTCCTCGCGCGCCCGCACGGCGGGGGACTGCTGCCAGGCGGCGACGTCGGCGTAGCCCAGGCGCACCGGAGGCAGGGAAGGAGACTGGCCGCGGGAGAGGGCCGTCCAGGCCTCCCCCAGCTCGCGCATGAGGACGTCGAGGGAGAGGCCGTCCACCAGCAGGTGGTGGAAGACGAGTAGCAGCACGTGGTGCTGGGCAGACAGGCGCCAGAGGACGAAGCGGAAGAGGGGCCCGTCCTCCAGGGAGAAGGGCGCGTCGGCCTGCTGGCGGAGGCGCGAGGCCAGCGCGTCGGCATCGTCCTCCAGCGACTCGACGCGCAGCAGAGGCGAGGAGGGCAGGGGCCGCACCCGCACCTCGGGCTGGCCCTCCACGGAGACGAAGGTGGAGCGCAGCACCGCATGGCGCTCCACCAGCCAGCGCAGGGCGGCCTCCAGCACCTCGGGCTGAAGCGGGCCGTGAAGCTCGACGGCTTCCGGGACGTGGTACGCGCACGAGTCAGGCTGAAGCTGGTGGAGGAACCACAGCCGCTGCTGGGCGGAGGAGACGACAGGCGGCGTGCCTTGCGGAAGCGGGGAGGGCGCCGGAAGCGGGGGCAGCCCCGCCGAGCGCAGTTTCTCCACCTCGCGCGCCAGTCCGGCCACGGTGGGAGAGGCGAACAGCGCCGCCAGCGGCAACTCCACGCCAAACGCCTGCCGCACCCGCGCCACCAGCCGCGTCGCGCTCAGCGAGTGCCCTCCCAGGTGGAAGAACGACTCCTCGCGCAGCACGCGCGCGCGTCCCAGCACCTGCCCGAAGAGCCCGGCCAGCAGTTCCTCCACGGGCCCGCGCGGGGGCTCACCTTCCTCGGGCTGCACGTCGCCATCCACGTGCAGCGCGGCCAGCGCCTTGCGGTCCACCTTGCCGCTGGTGGTGGTGGGCAGCTCCTTCAAGGCGATGCAGCGCGAAGGCACCATCGCCTCCGGCAGCACCGCCGCCAGCGCCGCGCGCAGCCTCCGCGCCGCATGGGCCTCGTCGTGCTCCAGGACGACGAAGGCCTCCAGGTGCGAGTCCACCGGCCCGGAGCGGGCGAGCACCGCGGCCTGACGCACGCCGGGCACGCGCAGCAGGGCGGCTTCCACCTCCTCCAGCTCGATGCGCACGCCGCGCACCTTCACCTGGAAGTCGGTGCGGCCCATGAAGCCCAGGGTGCCGTCGGCGAACCAGCGCACGCGGTCGCCGGTGCGGTACAGCCGTTCTCCAGGCACGCCGGAGAACGCATCCGGGATGAAGCGCTCGGCCGTCAGGTCCGCGCGACCCCGGTATCCGCGGCCCAGGCAGGTGCCGCCGATGTACAGCTCTCCGGGCACACCGGGGGGCACGGGCTCGCCGCGCGCGTCCAGCACGTACAGCCGGCACCGGTCCAGCGGGCGTCCCAGTCGCACGGGCCGGCCCGCGAGCGTGTGCTCCGCGGCGACGTTGATGCTCGTCTCCGTGGGCCCATAGGTGTTGACGAGCCGCGTGCGCGTGAAGGCGAGCTGCTGGACGAGCCCCTCGGGCAGCACCTCACCGCCAGCCACGACGACCTTCAGTGTGCGCAGGGCCTCCGGCGCGCCGGGCTCCTCGAGGGCCGTCGCCAGCGACGACGGCGTCATGACGATGTGGGTGACGCCGTGGCGGAGGATGTCGCGCCCCAGCCCCAGCGGGCCCACCTCGCGCAGCACCGTGCGCGCGCCCCGGGTGAGGCTGAAGAGCAGCTCCTCCAGGTGGATGTCGAAGGACAGGCTGCCCGACGCGGCCCAGCAGTCACCGGGCTGCGTGTCGTAGTACGCGTCGAAGGCCGCGAAGCAGTGGACGACGTTGCGGTGGGTGAGCTCCACTCCCTTGGGCTCGCCCGTGGAGCCGGAGGTGTAGAGCAGGTACGCGAGGTGCTCCGCGCGAGCCCGCCGCGGCACCACCGCGGGCACCGCGCCGCCCACGTCTGGCGCCAGCACGGGCACGCCGGGCTCCACGCCCTCGAACAGGGAGGGCCGGCTGACGACGAGACGCGCCCCGGAGCGCCGCAGCAGTGCCGCGCGCCGGGCCGGCGGGTGCGAGGCCTCCAACGGCAGGCACGCCGCGCCGCTCATGAAGATGCCCAGCAGCGACACCACCGCGTCCAGCGAGCGCTCCAGGCACAGGCCCACCACGCCCTCGGGCCCGGCCCCGGCCGCCGCCAGGTGCGCGGCCAGCCGCGAGGCCCGCGCGGCCAGCTCGCCGAAGGTGAGCGTGCCCTCGGGAGCCACCACGGCCGGCGCGTCCGGCGTCAGCGCCGCCCGGGCCTCGAAGAGCGAGGCCACCGTGGCCTCCGCGTCGAAGGGCCGCGCGGTGTCGTTGAAGCCGTGCACCACCTGCGCCCGCTCCGGGACGGACATCAGCGCCAGCGCATCCACCGCGGTGCCCGGCGCGGCCAGCGCGTGCTCCAGCAACCGCAGGCAGTGGCCGAGCATCCGCTCCACCGTCGCGGGCTGGAACAGCTCGGTGCTGTACTGGAAGGAGAGCTCGAAGCCGCCGCCCGTGGCCACCACGGTGAGCGACACGTCGAACTGGCTCGTCCGCGTGTCCAGCCGCACCGGCCGCGCTCCCAGTCCGGCCAGGGCGCCCGTGAGCGAGCGCTCCTCCTCGTACAGGTCGAACATCACCTGGAAGAGCGGCGTGCGGCCGAGGCTGCGCTCCACGCCCAGCGACTCCACCACGCGCTCGAAGGGCACCTCCTGGTGCGCGGTGGCGTCCAGCACCGTGCGGCGCACCCGGGCCACGTGGGCGTCGAAGGTCAGCCCCTCGGGCAGCGCCGTGCGCAGCACCACGGTGTTGACGAAGAGGCCCACCACGTCCTCGGCCTCCAGGTGCGCGCGGCCGGCGACGGGCGTGCCCACGCACAGCTCCGCCGCCTGCGTGTAGCGCCGCAGCAGTGCGCAGAAGGCCGCGTAGAACACCATGAAGGGCGTCACCTGGTGCTCGCGGCAGTACGCGCGCACCTGCGCCGTCAGCGCGGCGGACAGTGGCACGGGCTCCGTCTGGGCTCCCCGGTCCGTGCGCACGGCCGGACGCGGCAGGTCCGTCACCAGCTCCAGCACCGGTGGCGCGCCGGCCAGCTGGCGCTTCCAGTACTCCAGGTGGGTGGCCTCACGGGCCTCCGTCGCCGGCGTGCGCAGCCACGCGGCGAAGTCGGCGTACTCCAGGCGGGGCGGCGTCCAGCGCGGCTCCTCGCCCCGCGTCAGCGCGGAGAAAAGCTCCCCCAACTCGCGCATCAGCACGTTGAGCGACCAGCCGTCGAACACCAGGTGGTGCAGCACCAGCAGGAAGACGTGGCGGCGGGGGGCGAGGCGGAAGAGGCGGAAGCGGTAGAGGGGCCCGCGCTCCAGGTCGAAGGGGCGCGTGGCCTCGTCCTGGAGCCGCGCCGCCAGCCGGGCCTCGCGCGCGTCGGCGTCCAGGGACTCCAGGTCCTCCAGCGCCAGCACCCGGGCCGGGGCGTCGTGGAAGGCGACGAGCGGGCGCCCCTCCGCGCTGGGGAAGGTGGAACGCAGCGCCGCATGGCGCGCCAGCAGGAGCACCAGCGCGCGCTCCAGCACCGCCGCGTCCACGTCCCCCGTCAGCTCCACCGCGCGCGGCACGAGGTACGCCGCCGAGTCCGGCTGGAGCTGGTGCAGGAACCACATGCGCTCCTGCGCGAACGAGGGCACCGCGGGCGCGCCGTCCGGCCGCCGCACTGGCCCCACCGTGTTCGGCGCGGCGGTGGGTCTGGAGGCCTGCGCGCCGCCGCGCTCCAGCAACTGCTTGAGGCGCTCGCGCTGCTCGGCCGGGGAGGGGGGGGCCACGTCTTTGCCAGAGGCCATTGGCGGGGTGTTTCCTCGAAGGGCTACATCGAACGGCTACATCCGCATGCGGATGTTGAAGCCGGCACGGAACAGGCCGAGCGCCGTCGCGGGCACGTCCGCGACGCCGGTGTCGGGCTCGAAGCGGAACTCGCCACCGCGCGGCCCCAGGGGCGTCTCGACGAAGAGCTGCACGGAGACGTCCCGCCTCGGCGTGAAGCCGAAGTCCAGGCGGGAGAAGAGGGACGCATCACTGACGTTCGCCAGCGTGGTGAGGGTCAGCACGGGCGCGAAGACGCTGCGGCGCGCGAGCGACACCTGTCCCATGCCGTAGAAGCGCCCGAAGTAGAGCGGCTGGAAGTCCCCCGTGGAGCGCAGCCACGTGAGGAAGGCCCGGTCCTCGTAGCCGTGCTGGTTGAAGAAGCCCTCCGCGCGCAGGACCATCCGGTAGATGTCCGCAATCCGCACCTGCGTCATCACCCCGCCGCTGGCCTGCACCCAGGTGCCGCGCTGCGTCTGCTCCTGGAAGCCGTCCGCCGTGCGCTCCCAGCGGCGCACCGCGTCGTCGCGCAGCAGCGCCACCTCGGCGTTGAGGTCCAGCGGGCCCACGCCGCCGGACCAGTCCAGGCCGTAGCGCGGGCGCCGGCCCTCGTCGAAGGCGGCGGTGGCGGCGATCTCGGTGGCGCCCAGGGCCACCTCCGCTCGCACGGCCCCGCCATAGCGCGCGCGGTCCGGCGTGCCGCCCTCCAGGTCCGCCGTGGCGATGAGCCACAGGTTGGCCGCCAGCGACTCCCAGGGGATGTTGACCTTGAGCATGTCCACGCCCGTGCGCAGGTCGAACGCGTCGAGCGGCAGCAGGTTGGGCTGGCGCAGGAAGTCCGTGGTGTTCCACACGCGTGAGCTGCCCCACTTGATCTGCTGCCGCCCCGCCGTCACGAAGACGGTGTCGGCGAGCACGAAGCGGAACCAGAGCTGGTCCAGCAGGACGTGTGGCTCGGACAGCGTGGAGTCCAGTGGGTCATAGAGGAGCCGCCCCGTGACGAAGCCACGCAGGCTCTCCGACGGCTTCACGTCCAGGTACACGTCCACCAGCGCCGGGAAGAGGGGCTTGAGCTGCGTCTGCCCTCCGCCGCGCGCGCCGCTGAGCTCGCCCCGCTGGTAGTACATGCCGCCCAGCGTGAGCAGGTCCTGCACCTTCGCGGCGACGGGCTCGCGCGGCACGTCCTCCACGACGGCGTTGCCCAGCGCCTCCGCGTCCGGCGGGGTGGCTGCCTCCGGGGACGCCGGAGGGACTGGAGCGGCCGATGCCGGCGGTGGCGCCACGGGGGACGCCGCCGGGGCGCTGTCCTCGCCGGGAGTGGAAATCTCCGCGGGCCGCATCAGCTCGTCCACGGATGCCGTCGCCACGTCCGGCTCGCCCGTGCTCGTGGACGCGGGCGCTGTCGCTGGCGCTGGCGCGGGGGGCGCCGCCACCTCGGGCGCCGCCGCGGCCTCCGCCCCGGGCTCCGGCAGCACCGGTGCCTCCAGGACGCGCGGCGCCGAAAGGTTCGGGGGCAGGTACGTCATCGCCTGCACCTGGCCCTGCGCGAAGAACACCGTGACGCCGAGCGAGGCGTAGTGGAAGGCGAGCTGGTTGCCGGCGGTGGCCTGCACCCCGTAGCAGGGCTTGCGGCCCCTCTGCGCGGCGCACGAGGGCCCGAGCTCCGCCTCCAGCGCCTCGCGGGTGGGCGCGGGCCGTGGGAACACCTCCAGGCGCAGCAGCCTGCCCGTGCGCGAGGTGAGCACGGCGCGCACGCCGCGCGTGCCGGGAGGCGCGGACGCACCGAGGTAGGTGACGACGTGGTCCTGGTCTTCTTGCGCCTCCAGGTCGGGCCTGCCGAGCTCCCGGTAGAGGATGCGCGCGGACGTGACACCCGGCTGCAGGTCATTCCAGCCAGCGCCGGCGGCCACGCTGCTCCAGGCAAGCCACAGCACCAGAGCGAGTCGGGCGGGGGAGGGAAGAGGCATCATGATGTCGACCGAGCGTCGCAAGTTACTCCATCGGCTCGCGGGCGAAGAAGGTGGGGGCCCCGGCGTTGCGCTCCACCATGGCGGCGAACGCGCCCGGCGGCGTAGGGATGGGGTCGCCCGACGCCTGGAACGTGAAGTGCTCGTAGTACAGCGCCACCTGCCGCCGCAGGAAGGCCGGCAGGCCCGCCACCAGCGCGCGAGTCCGGGCGCGGTGGCGAGCGTCGGCGGCAGGCTCGTCCGGCTCCGGCGCGAAGGCCTCCGGCGCGTCGACGAAGACGGTGCGCCGGTACTGCGCCAGTGCCCGGGCGCGCTCGGCGTGCGTGCGCGGGAAGAACAGCCGGATGGCCTCCGTCAGGTTGCGCTGCACCTCGCCGAGCTGCTCGAAGGAAGCCGCGAGCACCCAGTTGTTCACCATGATGTTGAGGCCGAAGGACTCCACGTGGTGCCACCACATGGGAGGGATGACGAGCACGTCGCCAGGGCCGATGACGGCCACCCGCGCCTCGCGCTGCGCCTCCCGGAAGCGGGGGAAGCGCTCCAGGTCCGGGGACAGCATGCGCACGTGGCTCGCCTGGGCCTCCTCCAGCATCCGGTCGAACGGCGCGTGGTACAGGCTCGCCATCAGCTCGGGCGCGAACATCGTCACGCGCTTGGTGCCCTCCACCATGCAGATGAAGTTGAGGAAGTCGTCGTAGTGGAGGTTGACCACCTGCCCGTTGGAGCCCGCCCACATCAGCGGGCGGAGCTGCTCCTCCGTGAGGAAGGGCAGCACGCCGGGTCCCAGCCCGTCGAACAGGGGCGTCCCCCGCTCGATGAGGTGCGCCTGCATGTAGACGTAGTCGCCCGACTCGCCCCGCAGGCTGCGCAGCAGCTCGTGCCCGAAGGCGTCGAAGGGCACGCCCTCGCGGGGGGCGCCGAACGTCACGTCCTGCAGGTCTTCCCGGAAGTGATAGTGCCCGCCGGACCGCGGGTGCATCTGGTGGAAGGTGACGGGGCGCGCGCCGAAGCGGGCCCCCAGCGCGGCCACCTTTGCCTCGGGTGTGGCCGCCGCCCGCAGCTCCCTCAGGAGCGGCCAGTCCTCCAGGCACCCCTCCACCACCACGGGGGCGTCCAGGGCCCGGGCCAGCAGCGCCTCCGGGCGGGGACGGTGGACGCGGGGGACGGGCTGGGCCTCGAAGGGGAGGGGGGGCACGTTCATCAGGAGCGGACTCTACCAGCATTGACAGCATCCCCGCCTTCCGGGAGCATCATATTCTCATCTTTCGAGGAGGTCGCGATGGCGTCGGACGGAACCACCCCCGTGCAGGCAGCTCCCAGCGTGTCGAGCCAGCGAGCGGCCGAGCCCGTGCCGGTGGAGGCCTCGGCGGCGGCGCCCGAGAAGCTGGATGAAATCGAGGAGATCGACTTCCTCCTCGAGGAAATCGAAAGCAAGATCGCCCCGCTCGCGCTGGCCTGAGCCCGGCCCCGTTCCGACGTGCGCTCCTACCGCGAAGCCTTCTCTTCGTACTGGCACCCCGTCGCGTACGCGAGCGAGCTGAAGGACCGGCCCCTCGCGGCCCGGTTGCTGGAGACGGACCTGGTGGTGTGGCGCACCGGCTCCGGTGTCGCGGCCACGCAGCGCCACTGCGCGCACCGTGGCGCGGACCTGTGTGCCGGCGAGCCCACCGCCGAGGGCCTGCGCTGCGCCTTCCACGGGTGGACCTGGGGGCCGGAGGGCGCGTGCGTGCGTCTTCCCTCGCGGCCCGGAGGCCCCATTCCGCCCTCGGCCCGGCTGGCGGCGTTCCGGGCCACGGAGCGCTACGGCCTCATCTGGGTGTGCCTGGCACCGGAGCCCGCGGCGCCGCTGCCGCACTGGCCGGAGCTGGAGGACGGCGCCCTCGCGGTGGTCCACCTGCCCCGGCTGGACTGGGACGCCTCCGCGGGGCGGATGATCGAAATCGTCCTCGACGTGGCCCACCTGTCCTGGGTGCACCGGGGCACCTTCGGCAACCCGGACGAGCAGGAAGTGCCTCCCTATGAGGTGGAGCGCCGGGAGGACGGGGTGCATGCGCGGATCATCTATCCGGCGCTGGCCCCCGGCCTCGACGGCGCCCCGCCGAAGGTGGACCGGACCACGCTCACGTATGACGTGACGCTGCCCTTCGCCGCGCGCCTGGCCTTCAAGCCCACGCTCTTCTATGCGCACACCGTCTACGCCATCGCCTCGCCGGTGTCGGAAGAGAAGATGCGGTGCTTCTACTTCGCGACGTACCACCCGAGGCTGCGCCACTTCCCGGACATGTTCGTGAAGAGCGAGCTGGCCATCCTCGAGCAGGACCGCCGCGTGCTGGAGGGCGTGCGGCCCCGGGCCCATCCCACGGACTTCGCGGGCGAGGTTCACACCCCCGCGGACCGGCTCCCCATCGAATACCGCCGTGGCGTGCTCGCCCTGCGACTGGGCCAGCACGTGGACGGGCCCGCGCCGGACGGCGCTGGAGGAATGCCATGAGGTGGACGGGGGCCGCGGCCCTGTTGCTGGCGCTGGCCGCGTGCCGCGAGCGCGCGGAAGCACCGCCCGCGGAGGCGAAGGCTCCGGCCGTGGAGGCGAAGGCTCCGGCCGTGGAGGCGAAGGCTCCGGCCGCGAACGCCGCACAGGTGGAGCGCGGGCGCTACCTGGCGGAGCACGTGCTGGGCTGTGTCTCCTGCCACACGGAGCGGGACTTCGGTCGGTTCGGCGGCCCGATGACGGGCACGCCCCTGGCGGGCGCCTGCTTCGGCGACGGCTGGGAGCTGCCGGGCCGCGTCTGCGCCCCCAACATCACCTCGGACCCCGAGCACGGCGTGGGCCGGTGGACGGACGTGGAGCTGCTGCGCGCGCTGCGCGAGGGCTTCGGCCGCGACGGCCGCGACCTGTTCCCCATGATGCCGTACCTGGAGCTGCGCGCCCTGTCCGACGCGGACGCACGCGCGGTGGTGGCGTGGCTGCGGCAGGTGCCTGCCTCGCCACGCGCCACCCCGCGCACGCAGGTGCCCGCGGAGGTGTCCGAGGAGTTGAAGGGTCTGGCCGCGCCGCTCACCACGGCGGTGGCGGAGCCCGGCCCCACGCCCGTCGAGCGCGGCCGCTACCTGGCCACCGTGGCGCAGTGCGCCTTCTGCCACTCCGGTCCCCCGGGCCCCGGCGGCCCGGGGCCCTTCGCAGGCGGCCGTGCCACGCCCACGCCTCACGGCGCCGAGCAGGCCCCGAGCCTGCTGCTGCCTCCGAAGGGTCGCCTCCCTCCGGACGAGGACGCCTTCGTGGCCCGCTTCACCGCCTTCCGCGAGGTGGCGGACGCGCCTGTCCGCGACGGCCAGCTCAACCGGCTCGTCATGCCGTGGAGGGACTTCTCCGGGATGAGGGAGGATGATCTCCGCGCCCTCTACCGCTACCTGAAGACCGCGTCCGCGCCGGTCGCCGCCAAGGCGGGTGACTGACGTGCGCTGGCCTCCCCCCAATGATCCCGGTAGACTGCCGCCGCGCCGCGAAGCCGCTCCCCCTGGTGGCCCCCTTCCCATGAAACCGTCTCCCCTGAGCTGTGTCCTCACGCTCGCGCTCGTGCTTGGCGCGGGCTGTGACGTCCTCAACACCTCCGACGCGGAAGGGACGCGTGGCCGTGGCGCGAGGGCGTTCGACCCCTACTCGAGCTCCGCTTCCGGCGCCATCTCGCTGTCCCTGCTGTCGTTCCAGGGCTGCGCGGTGCTCCCCAGCGGCGAGCCCGTGGCCTCCGGCGCGCGGCCGCTGCCCGGCTACCCGGCTGCTTGCCAGAACATCAACTCCGGCTTCCCGCCCGGTCCGCCCGCGCCCCCCACGGCGAAGTTCAACGTGACGCCCGGCGCGCTCTACTTCCTGCGCGAGCTGACGGTGATGGACGCCGCCATCAACGTCCACACGAACTACACCAACCGCCAGGCCCCGGCGACGTGGATGCGCAAGCAGTCGCTCTTCAAGAGCCTGGACTGGTCCGGCCTGGCCGTTGGCCGCGACGAGTGGCGGCTCATGAGCGACGACGCCTACCGGCGCGAGACCTACTTCGAGAACGCCGCGTGGATGACGTCCGTCGACGACACCTTCCTGCTGGAGGTGCTCGACGCGGACGGCAACGTGCGCGCGGAGCAGACGTACAAGCGCACGGACTTCCTCGCGGAGACCAGCGTCACCGGCCGCACCCGCGTGAGCTGGGCGGTGAACGGCGTCGGCCGTCCCAACTTCCCCGGGGACCCGGAGCTGCACCGCGTGGCGAAGTTCGGCGACCCCGTCTTCCACACGGGCGTGAAGGTCTCCCTCGCCAACTCCACCAACCCGTTCAAGTCCTTCACCATGCCGCAGCTCACCGGCGAGGGCGCCATCCGCGTCACCTGGAGCCTGATGAAGGACGCGCCCTTCTACTTCCCCGTCAACTTCGTCCCCGAGGCGGAGCGCCCCGCCACCTGCTACCGCCTGGACGCGGACGGGCTGGCCACCTCCGAGCGCGTGCCCTGCGGCTTCGGCCTGGAGCAGGCGGTGCGGATGAACACGCCCGCCAACGGCCAGTTCTTCCAGCCGGGCGACACGCTGGACTTCCAGGTGTCCCTCCAGGACGGTGACGGCCACGGCCTGCACTCGCGCGACCTGATGCCCAGCTTCGATGAGTACCTCGGCGACGAGTCCAACGGCCTGGGCTATTTCAACGAGGGCATGCTGCTGAACTTCCGCGACACCAGCAGCTCCGAGTCCGGCTTCAAGGTGGTGGGCCCGCTGCAGGACCTGCGGGTGGTCAACGGCACGTACTCGCTGCCGTACTTCGCCTTCCCGGAGCTCAGCGAGCCCAAGTACTACGTCGCGCCCGGCACCAACGTCATTCCCGGCGGCAACGCCACCGAGCCGCCCACCCGCTACGCCGTGAAGCTGCCGGAGAGCGCCAGGGCCGGCACCTATGCCGTCGTCCTCAAGGGCCACCGCTCCTTCATGGGCGAGCGCCTCAACCGGATGGACCCCTTCTTCTTCCAGGTGGGCCAGGCCGAGCCCACCACCTACCCGGGCCGCGTGGGCAACTGCCAGTTGTGCCACAACGGGGTGAACTCGCTGAGCAACCTGCACCACGGCGTGAGCGTGGACCACGTGGAGCTGTGCAAGACGTGCCACTTCGACGCGTCCGTCGGCCACATCTCCGAAATGATTCACAGCCTGCACATCAACTCGCGCAAGTACGCGCAGAACAAGGGTGACTGCACGCTGTGCCATCTGTCGCGCGAGAGCACCCTGCGCCCCAGCCTCATCGCCTGCAACAGCTGCCACCTCACCTCGCACGGCACCGACTACTTCGACCTGCAGTTCGCGCCGCTGCAGGTCACCCCCAACGCCTACGGCAATTGCGCCAACGCGTGCCACGTCGCCGCGCCGCCGGCAGAGCACGTCCTGCCGAAGAACTGAGCTTCCGAGAGAGACCGCCCATGAGGACTTCCACCGCTGTCTTCACCAGCGTCCTGCTCGCCCTCTCCGGTTGCTCCGGAGAGGACGTCGTCCCGTCCGCGCCGCTGGCGGACGAGGTCCCCTTCTCCCCGCTCCCCGAGCGGCAGACCACCGTCTCCGGCATTGTCCATGACCCGGAAGCGTTCTTCTTCTCGCTGGCCATGTTCCCGCCCGACCCGGAGGACCCGGAGGGTGAGAACGCGCCGCCGCCCGCGCTCTTCGAGGGCATCCCCTTCCTCACGCTGTCGGTGGCCGTGGGCTCCAGCGTGAGCCTCGTGGCCGACGGCGCGCGGGCGGGCTCCAGTCAGGCGCCCTCCACGCCCACCGGCTTCTGGCAGGTGCAGGGCGTGCCCTCCAGCGACACCCTCCACTACCTGGCGCGCGCCGAGCCACCCGCGCAGGGCCCGGTGCTCACCGGCGGCGTGGACATCTACCCGTCGCCTCCGTTCGAGACCGTCCCCGAGGGCCAGTACTTCCCCACCACCGCGCTGCGCCCCATCATCGCCTCGCCGGCGATGTGCCAGGGGCAGGTGGCCGCGCTGGTGGGTGAGACGGGCGCGCTGGGCGCGCTCGCGCAGCTGCTCTCCGCGCAGGGGACGCCCACCACCGCGGCGGACCTGGCGGACCCGGCGAAGACGGGCGGCGTGGTGCTCGTCTGGGTGTACGCCCCCAGCTTCGCGCTGGACCTCTTCAACATCCCCAGCGGCGGCATCACCGCCGAGGCCTCGCGCGGCACCGTCTACGGCATCGACTGGGCGCCGCCGGGCGTCGTCCCCGAGGGGCAGTCGCCCATGGGCTACCTGGCCGCGCCGGAGCCCACCAGCAGCCTGGGGTACTTCGCCGTGGTGCTGCCTCCTGGCGGCGGCTCGGCCCCGGTGACGCTGACCTTCAAGGACACCGTGGTGACGGGGCCGGAGGAGGAGCCGGGCCCGTTCGGTCCCCGCCCCTGGCGCGTGCCGGCCATCACCGTGCCGGGCGTGCCGGGCATCTCCTTCCTGCGCCACTTCGCGCTGCGCGCGGAGGACGAGCCGGTGGACCCGGACGCGGATCCGGTGCCGCCGGACGACCTGAGCTGGCGCTGCATCGGCCAGTGACGCCGTGGGGCGCGGAAGGGCCGCTTCCTCGCGGGCCTCAGCGCCAGGGCCGGACGTGGAGCTGGCGGAAGCGCACGGAGGGCTGCCCGAAGGACACGGGCAGCGGGCCGTGGTTCATCTTCCGGCAGCCGCGGGTCGCGAAGAGGTTGGTGACGTCGGCGCCCACCGCGTCGATGGCGGCCAGGGCCTCCAGGCCATTGCCGCTGAGGATGGCGGGTGACACCCGCCGGCCCGGCACGCCGTCGCGCACCTCCTGGGCCTCCACCACGTAGAAGCTGAAGTCCCCCGACAGCAGGTTCATGTGGCGGGGCGTGAGGTGCCGCACGAGCAGCCCGTGCCGCACGTCATGCAGCAGCGAGGCGAGCTCCCCCTGGTGGGGCTCCACGCGGGTGTGCGCCATGCGGGGCAGGGGCGGGTGGCGGAAGCTCACCCGGCGGCCGTGGCCGTTGGGCGAAAGGCCCAGGGCCCGCGCGCTCCGCGTGTCGAGCAGGGGCACGCCGACGACGCCCGCGCGCAGCAGCGGCACCGCGCACGCCGGCTGGCCCTCGTCGTCCGTCGCGTAGGCCAGCGCCTCGTGGCCGTCGGTGGGGTCGTCCGACACGGAGACGTGCTCGGGCGCCACGCGCTCCCCGAGCCGGCGCGCCAGGTACGAGCCGCCGCGGGCGACGACGTCTCCCTCCAGGGGATGGCCGCAGACCTCGTGGAAGAAGCAGGCGGAGGCCGCGCCGGGCGGGAAGACGATGGGCAGCGGGCCCGTGGGGCACGGCACCGGGGGCGTCTGCTCCCCCCACTCGCGCGCCAGGCGGCCCACCCGCGTCCGCAGCGTGGAGGCCGCCTCCAGGAGCCGGGGGACGTCCGGGTACGCGGCGCAGCGCCACTGCTCCACCGGGCCGCCGTCGGTGGTGTGGAGCACCTTCACCTCGACAATCACGGCCTCTCGCTGCGCTCGCACACGCCGCGCTTCGTCGGAGAAGAGGGTGTCGCGCCGCACGTGGCGCAGCAGGACGTCGAGGTGGGCCGCGCCCTCGGCGCGCGCCGCGTCCACCAGTCCGTGGATGAGCTCCGCGAAGGCCTCACCGCCGCCAGAGAGTCCCGGCTCGGGGGCGAGCAGCGCGCGCGCTTCCTCCGCGAGCGAAGCGGGCAGGGCACCGGGAGGCAGGCCCGCGCCCGCCACTTCCGTCCACGTGTGCTGGCTGCCGCCGGGGTGCTCGCGGTGGACGGAGCAGCCGCGCTCGAGCGTGGGCGCCCGGACGCGCAGCCCCGAGCGCTGGTGCACCACCTCGCTGACCTCGTGCCGCTCGACGAACCAGTCCACGCGTTGGCTTCTCCAGGGGCGGCGCCCTGGTGCGAATCATGGCACCGGCGCACACCGGGTGCCCAGCCCGTCCGGCGGGGCGCGGCGGCGGGCGAGGAGGCGGGTGCCGCGAGCGGCCCGGTGTCATGGGCACACGGTGCGAAGCACGCGCGGGAGCGCAAGGATGCGGCATGATGCGGGCGGGAGCCTGACGCGACGGATGCGAACCCCTGGCGGTGGACGGGACGGTGCGGAGACGGAGCAGGGCGCTTCGCTGGCGGCGCTGGCCGAGGCGGGACGTGACGCGCTCGCGGACACCGCCCGCGCGCTCGGCGTGGACAGCCTGGAGTTGCATCTCTCGGCGACGCGGCGGGTGAGCCGGGAGCTCGACGTCCACGCCGGCACGGCCGTCACCACCCGGGGCGAGTCCCGGACGGCGTGCGCCCGCGTCTGGCTGGGAGACTCCTTCGGCGCTGCCGCGGCGCCAGTGGGCGGGCGCGAGGACGTGCGGGACGTGCTGGCCGCCGCCGTCCGGAGCGCGGCCTCCGGCGCGCGAGGACCCGTGCCCCCCGCGCTGGAGCCGGGCCCTGACGTCCCTCCCGCGCTGCCGGAGGACACCTCGTCCCGGCTGGAGGCGCTGTCGGAGCGCCTCCTCCGCACGGGACTTCCTCCCGGCGTGGTGGTGCAGGCGGCGGTGCTCACCCAGACGGCCACCTGGCGCGCGGTGCTGCGCGCGGACGGCGGGTGCCGGGGTGAAGCAGGGTGCGCGGAGGAGGCCTTCGTGCGCTGCGAGACCGCACGCGGCGCCGTGGTGGACGCCGTGGCCGCGCCGCCGGGCGGCGAGGTGGACTTCGCGCCGCTCCGAGCGCGCCTGGAAGAGGCCGTGGCCGCGCTGGAAGGGCCCGCCGGGCCGCCGTCACCGGGCCTGCCGTGGGTCCTGCACCCCGCCGTGGCGGCGCCGCTGGTGGCGGGCCTCGCCTGGCTGCTGCGCGGAGACGTGGCGGCCTCGACGCCCGCCCTGGCTCGTGCCGCGGGGAAGAAGCCCTTCCCGTCACTGCTGTCCGTGGAGGACGACCCGCGCCAGCCGCTGGGCACCTGCCTGAGGACGCTCGACGACGAGGGCCAACCCACGCGCGCGCTGAAGCTCATCTCCGAGGGGCGGCTGGCGGGCTTCCTCCACTCGGCGGAGACGGCGGCACGGCTCGGCGCCGAGCCCCACGGCCGGGGCTTCCGCGAAGGCACCGCGCCTCCCGCGCCCTCGCCCCTCAACCTCTTCGTCGTCCCGCGCGCCGACGCGCTGCCCGCGGACTGCACGGAGCTGGTGGCCCGCGTGGAGACCTTCACGACGATGTCCCGCCCCGGCGTGGTGCTCCTCATCGCCGGGGGCTGGGAGGTGCGGGGCGGACGCCGCGTGCGCCGCATCGCCCCGGTGGAGCTGGAGCTTCCCGTGATGGAGACGTTCCGCGCGCTCCGGGGCGTGGGGAGCGATTTGACGTTCTTCCCCACCGCCGACGGCGTCGGCACGCCGAGCCTCGTCCTGGCCCTGACCCCACCGGGGTGAGGGCCGGGACGGGCGCCCGCGTCAGGCCTCCTGGCCGGGCTCGCAGTGCTGCACGGCCCGCCAGCGCACCAGGTCGTTCAGCAGCCCCTGGAGGGCGCCGCGCTTGAAGGTGCGCCCCTCCAGCTTCGTGAAGAACGCCTCCTCCAGCTCCTTCACGCGCACCGGCGTGCCCGCGTTGAGGGTGGCCACGAGCTTCTCCATGCGGCGGCTCACCGTGGCATTGGCGGCCAGCATGGACGAGCGGCCATTGGCGGCCACCAGCACCTGGCCTCCCGTGAGCGGCATGGTGACGATGGGCCGCGAGGGATGGGCCCGCACCCAGTCCTGGCCGGTGACGGGCTTCGCGGAGCGGTCCTCCGGCGGCACCCCTTCCATGGCGCCGTTGGTGAGGAAGCGCACCCAGGCGGCGGTGCTCTCGCGGTCCGCGGCCATCACATTCTCCCGCTTGCCGCGCTTGCCGATGGAGCTCTTCAGCGCGTTGGGCACCTTCCACTTCGGCGCGCCCGGCATCTCCGTGTGGCGCAGCCGGTCGGGCCACTCGTGCTCCGGGGCCATCTCGACGAACTCGGGCGGGCGGAAGTTGAAGCCCACCGACGCGGACACGACCATGCCCTTGCCCGGCTCCGCGCGGTGCCAGTACGAGGCCGGCCAGAAGAGGATGTCGCCCGGCGAGGCCTCCAGGAACTCCGCCTGCGAGAGCAGCTGCTCCTCGTCCGCCTTGTCGCGCAGGTGGATGAGCGCGTTGTGGTCGATCAGGTTGGGGCCGTCCTTCGGCAGCTCCTCGCGATGCGCGAGCTTCTCGAAGGGCCAGAGGCTCATCACCTTCTGCCCCTGGATGACGAAGTTGAAGATGTGCAGGTCGTCCTTGTGCACGCCGAAGGGCGTGTACAGGTAGTTGCCCATGAAGAGCGTCGAGTCCACGCCCGACATCGGCACGCCGACGGCCTGGAAGAAGCCCCCCAGGAAGCTCTTCACCTGGAGCCAGTGGTTCCAGTGGTACGTCTGGAGGTTGTTGAGCAGGACGCCGAAGCGCCGGCCCTTCAGCTGGTGCGTCATGCGCGCCGTGTACCCGTCGAGCGTCCGGTCCTCGGGGACGGGCAGGTAGCGCGACAGCGAGAAGATGGAGGAGTAGTCAGGGACCTGACCGGGCTCCGGCTCGTGCTCGATGTAGATGCGAATCTGCTGCTTGAAATCGCCCTTGCGGTAGCGCTCACCGCACGCGAGCACCGCCTCGAAGGCGTCCTGGGGCGTGGGGAAGTGCGCGGGAAACAGTCCCCGGAGGACGGTGGGCTGACGGTTCCAGTACTCCTTGACGAACGTCTTCCAGAAGGAGCGGGGGAGGGCGAGGGACGGCTCGGGAGGAAGGTCGAGCACGGAGTTGGATGGGGCCATGGAAGTTCCCTGGGGGGTGAAGCCGGGAAAGAGGCGAGGGGATGATAGCACCAGCCGACGGTGCCTCCGCTTCCAGGCGGGCGGGCGGGCGGGCGGGCAGGCGAAGCGCACGGGATGAATCCGGTGCATGCTGCGGCCCGCGCGTCGCGCCGGACCCAGGCGGGTCCGTGGCGCGTGACGCCACCACGGAGGACGCGGATGTCGGGTCAGTCACTGGCGGCGAAGCTGATGGAGGGCGCGCGCGAGTGGGCGAAGCGGCTGCCGGGCGCGCTCGGTGAGGACGTGGCGGTGGACCTGGGGCGCAAGCGGCTGCGCCTGTCCCACCCCCGCGTGGAGATGGTGGTCCGCCAGCTCCTGCGCAAGGTGAAGCACCTGGAGCTGCGCGAGTGGACCGCGAAGCCCGATGTCTACGACGTGCGCCTGTCGGTGCAGGGCTGGAAGCTGCGCGTGCAGACGACGCTGGAGCGCGTGGAGTTGTCCAACGGCCGCTACCGGCTGTGGCTGCTCACGCCGGGCGTGGTGGAGCTGGAGGAGTCACGCACGGCCTCGTCCCTGGTGATGGGCGTGCTGCGCGTGGGCGCCGGACAGGCGGCGCTGCGCGCGCTGGCGGAGCGGCTGCTCCCGCCGGGCATCCGTTGGGACGGCAAGGTGCTCCAGATCGAGGGCAAGCTGCCCTCGGAGGGGCCGCTGCCAGCGAAGCTCTTCGACAACACCTCGCTGGAAGTGTCGGCCGAGCACTGCGCGGAAGGGCTGTGGCTCGGCGCCGAGGCGTGGCCGGGACTGATGGACCTGCTCCAGGTCCTCTTCGGCACCGAGCTGCCCCGCACGCCGCCCGGAACTTGAAGCTCAGCCGCCCTTCTGCGGGGACGCCGGGGCCTTGTAGGTGCCCGGCGTCGTCCGCGAGGCGATGGCCAGGCGGTTCCACGCGTTGATGGCGGCCACGGCGAAGGTGAGGTCCGCCAGCTCCTTCTCGGAGAAGTGCGGCTTCACGGCCTCGTACACGCTCTGTGGCACGTGCCCTTCCGTCACGACGGTGACGGCCTCCGCCCACGCCAGCGCCGCGCGCTCGCGCTCCGAGTAGTACGGGCTCTCCTCCCACGCATCCAGCCCGTAGAGCCGCTGCTCCGACTCCCCGGCGGCGCGCAAATCCTTCCAGTGCATGTCGATGCAGTACGCGCAGCCGTTGACCTGCGACGCGCGCAGCTTGATGAGGTGCAGGAGGTTCGCCTCCAGCCCGCACTCGTGCAGATAGCGCTCCAGACCCATCATCGCCTGGTACACACCCGGGGCAACCTTCGCGGGATTCAGTCGCTGTGCTTCCATGGCCCATCCTTCCGTGTGGCCGGGCGGCTTGCTGTCCCGGCGTTCGTGGGCCTGATGTAACGGGAGGCCCCAAGCCATACGAGAGCCACTTTCGAGCCGGCTCATGGGGCCACTTCCCGCCCCATCAACGTAGGGCCCGCGCCAGCCGGGACACCCCTTCGACGAGCTCCTTCTCCGGCACGCAGGCGTAGCCGAGCAGCAGTGCCCCGCGCCCCTGCCCGTGCAGCCGGAAGGCGGAGAGCGGGTTCGCCACCAGCCCCGCCCGGGCGGCGCGCTCCGACGCCTCGCGGTCGTCCACGCCCTCGGGGAGCCAGCCGACCAGGTGCATTCCCGTGTGCAGGGGCTCCACGTCCAGCAGCCCCCGCAGCTCGCGCCGGGCTGCCTCGACGAGCACCTGCTGCCGGGCGGCGTAGAGCACGCGCATGCGCCGCACGTGGCGGCTGAAGTGGCCCTGGGTGATGAAGTCCGCGAGCACCGCCTGGTCGAGGATGGGCGAGTGCCGGTCCATGTACCGGCGGGCGGCGCAGAAGGCGTCCACCAGGGACTCGGGCACCACGAGGTAGCCCAGCCGCAGCGCGGGCGACAGCACCTTGCTGAAGCTGCCGGTGTAGAGGACGCGGGCGTCCGGAGCGAGCCCCTGGAGCGCGAGCAGCGGGCGCCCCTCGTAGCGGAACTCGCTGTCGTAGTCGTCCTCCAGCACCCACGCATCCGAGCGCGCCGCCCAGTCCAGCAGCGCCCTGCGACGCCGCTCGCTCATCACCACGCCGAGGGGAAACTGGTGCGCGGGCGTGACGACGGCGAGCCGCGCGTCCGGACGCAGCCTGCGCCCCGCCTCCACGTCCAGCCCCTCCGCGTCCACGGGCACGGGGATGCGCGTGGCGCCCGCGGCGGTGAGTGTGCCATGCGCGGGGACGTAGCCCGGGTCCTCCACCCATACCGCGTCGCCGGGGTCCAGCAGCACCTGCGCCGCCAGGGTCAGCGCCTGCTGGGTGCCGTTGACGATGAGCACCTGCTCCGGCGCGCAGCGCACGCCGCGCGAGGTGGCGAGGTAGTCCGCGACGGCGCGGCGCAGCGGCGGGTGGCCCGCGGCGGGCACGTGCGACATCAAGTCCCGCCACGAGCGCTGCCAGCGGGTGTGGAGCAGCCGGCCCCACAGCTCGCTCGGGAAGCCGTCCAGCGAGGGAAGGCCCATGCGGAAGGCCATGCGTCCCGGGGCCATGCCGGCCGCGGGGTTTTCCAGCGGCGGCATCGTGGCCACCGCGGTGCCCCGCTTCGACAGCGCGGGCGCATCCACGCGGCGCTTCTCCGGCACCGGGGTGGAGGCGCGGCGCACGGAGAGCAGCCGCTCCGGCGGCTCGCGGGCCACGAACGTCCCCGAGCCCGTCTGGCCCACCAGGTAGCCCTCCGAGAGCAGCCGCGAGTACGCGTTGAGCACCGTGTTGCGGGACACGTCGAGCTGCTCCGCCAGCGCGCGCGTGGACAGCAGCCGCGTGCCCGGGGCCAGCCGCTCCGCGAGGATGGCCACGCGCAGCGCCTCCGCGAGCTGCTCCTGCAGGGGCGCGCCCGTGGACCCGTCCAGCACCAGCGACGTGGCCGCCATGACGGGCGGCCGCTTCCGGAGTCTTTGCCTCGAAGTCACTCCTGATTCACCTCGGTGATGTCCTACATCACCAACCATCACTGGGATTAACGGTAGAAAGCGCGCAGCGTCTCCGTCGTAGGGCTGAGTCAGGGAGCACCCGCCTGCATCGGGTGTCCAGGGGTCTGGCGGGACGGGCCCGCCGGGAAGAATGCGCCGGGTCTCCTCGTGGGGGCCCGGCTCGAGCGCAGGGGGAGAAAAGCATGTTCGGGCTGCCGTGGTTCGACCTCATCGTCGCGCCGGTGCGCATGAAGAACGAGGAGGGGACGCGCGACAGGTTGCTGCGGGCCGCGGCGGGGCTCGTGCGGGAGCAGGGCCCCGAGGCGCTGACGCTCGGGGCCGTCGCCAGGCGCGCTTTTGTAGGCCCGGGCGCGCTGCGCTACCACTTCGGGGGCAAGCGGGGCCTGGTGGAGGCGCTGGAGGCCCGACGGGTGCTTCAGGGGCCCTCGTCGCCCCACACGTTCGCCCGTCCTTCGAGCGGCCCCCGCTGGGGCCGGACGACGCAGAAGCGCTGACCGGAGGGCGCTTCCATCACCCACCAGCGCTTGATGAACTCCACCCGCTTCGCGCCCAGCGCCTCCAGTCGCTTCACCTCGGCTTCGATGTCATCCGTTTCAATGTCCAGGTGGACGCGGCTGGGGTGCCCCACCTTCTGCAGCAGCAGCATCGGCTCCCCATCCCCCGTCTTCAGCTCCCGGTAGTTGGGGCTGTCGGCGTCGGGCGGGTTGGCGGGCCGGCCGAAGGCGCGGCTCCAGAACTCCGTGGCGGCGTCCAGGTCGTCCACCTTGCAATCCAACACGAATGCGCACAGCCGGCTGTGGTGCATGTCTCCTCCAGGAGGGACGGAGGCCATGCGGCCCTCCGTGCGGGGGTCGGGATACACGGAAGACAGCGGGCAGGTGAATGCCTTGTGCACCGCCCCGCACTCCGTCGGCGCTCCGTGTCGGCTCGCGGATAATCCGCGACTCCCGCGTGCTGGAAACGGGCGAAACGGGCCCTGGCGCATTAGCTTGAGACTGCCGCGGGGCGCTTCCCTGGGGGGCAAGGGGCCGGAATTCTTCGGTTCTTCCGCCCGTTTCACTCCACGGCTGACAACCTGTGGATATTCGGGACCTTCCACAATCGACTTTGGTCCCCTGACAGGCTAGAGGCTGGCCCACCCCACGTCGGGACCTGGGGCGGCCTTCTGGCCGCATGCAGAAAGAAGAAGCACATGGCGACTGGCACCGTGAAGTGGTTCAACGACTCGAAGGGCTTTGGCTTCATCGCCCAGGACAACGGCGGCCCTGACGTGTTCTGCCACCACAGCGCGATCCAATCGGATGGGTTCCGGACCCTGGCCGAGGGCCAGAAGGTGGAGTTCGAGGCGAAGAAGGGCCCCAAGGGCCTTCAGGCCGAGAACGTCCGCATCGTTGGCTGAGAGCTAGGCTCCAGCACCCGTCGGCCCGGCTTCCTCACGATGGGGCCGGGCTTTTGTTTTCAGTGAAGGAGGCTCAATGCAAGGAAGATCCACGAAGCGCCAGAAGGAGCAGGCGCGCAAGCAGCACCAGCAGGAGAAGGACGTCAAGCGCTCCGAGCGGAAGAAGGAGAAGTCCGAGCGCCCCACCCGTCAGCCCGGCGATATCGACCCCGACATCGCGGACATCGTCCCCGGCCCGCAGCCGCCGCTGGAGTACTGAGACCCGGTCTCGGTAGAGGCCACGGGGCGTGTAGTGCTCAGCGGAACAGCGGGCCGACGAAGTCGATGAAGGCCCGCAGCTTCGGGAGTCGCTCGCGCCCCGGTGGCCACAGGAGCCAGTACGCCCCTCGCTCCATCAGGTGCTCGCGCAGGACGGCCACGAGCTGGCCCGACGCGAGCGCCGGTGCCGCGACGAGCTCCGGAAGCTGGGCGACACCCATCCCCTCCATCGCCACCAGCTGCACCGCCTCCGGGTGGTTGAAGACCAGCGTCCGGGGCACGTGCACCGGCGCGTCCTCGCCTTCCACCGAGAGTGCCCACGGCTCGAGGCGCCCGGTGGAAGGGAAGCGGAAGTGGATGCAGTCATGCTCCGCGAGCTGCGCGGGAGCGCGCGGCACCCCGCGCCTGCGGAGGTACTCGGGTGACGCGCACAGCACGTAGCGGATGGGCGCGAGCCGCCGGGCCTTGAGGCGGGAGTCGGCGGGCTCGCCCATGCGGAGGGCGACGTCGTAGGAGCCGGCGGCGAGGTCCACGATGGTGTCCTCCAGCTCCAGCTCCAGCTGCACATCGGGATACCGCTCGCGGAAGTGGCGAAGCTGGGGAACCAGCACGCGCAGGCCGATGATGGGCGGCACCGTCACGCGCAGCCGGCCCCGGGGCTTCGTGAGGCTCTGGGAGACCTCGGCCTCCGCGTCGCTCACCTCGCCGAGGATGCGCACGCAGCGCTGGTAGTAGAGCGTCCCTTCCTGGGTGAGCGACACGCGGCGCGTCGTCCTGTCGAGGAGCTTCACGCCGAGCCGCTGCTCCAGCCGCGCCACGCTCTTGCTCACCGCCGACGCCGTCGTCCGCAGCTGACGCGCCGCCCGGGTGAAGTTCCGCGTCTCCGCCACGCGGACGAACGTGGCCATCGTCGTGAGCGTCTCCATGGGTGGGACGCATTTATGACATGGATGTCCACGGTGTCATGCCTCCCGTCGGTCTAGCGGGGAAGGGGGCCGGCTCGTAGATAAGGGGCATGAAGACACCTCAGCCCGAGTCCGACGCGAAGGCGTTCCGCTACCGCACCGTGGACATCGACGGCCTCTCCATCTTCGTGCGCGAGGCCGGAGACCCGTCGGCCCCCACGCTCCTCCTGCTGCACGGCTTCCCCAGCTCGTCCTTCATGTACCGCGAGCTGATGGACGCGCTGAAGGACGAGTTCCACGTCGTCGCTCCGGACTACCCGGGCTTCGGCCACAGCTCGGCGCCGCGCCGGGGGGAGTGGCCCTACACGTTCGAGGCCATCACCGACGTGGTGGACGCGCTGACGACGCGGCTCGGGCTGGAGCGGTACGCGCTGTACGTCCAGGACTACGGCGCGCCCGTGGGCTTCCGGCTCGCGGCGCGGCACCCGGAGCGCATCACCGGCATCGTCACGCAGAACGGCAATGCCTACGAGCAGGGGCTGACGCCGCTGTGGGCTCCCATCCGCGCGCTGTGGGCGAACCGGAACGACGCGGCGGCGGAGGCGGCCGTGCGCGGCATCTTCACGCGCGAGTTCCGGAAGATGGAGCACTCGACGGGCATCCGGGACTCCAGCCGCGTCAACCCGGATGCGGCGCTGCTGGACCAGTTGCTGCTGGAGCGGCCCGGCGTGGCTGACGTGCAGCTCGACCTCTTCTACGACTACCGCACCAACGTCGCGGCCTACCCCGTGTGGCAGGCGTACCTGCGCCAGCACCAGCCGCCGCTGCTCGCGGCGTGGGGCAAGAATGATGCGGGCTTCGCCCCCGAGGGCGCGCTGGCCTTCAAGCAGGACGTGCCCGGCGCCGAGGTGCACCTGCTCGACAGCGGCCACTTCGCCCTGGAGGACCACGGCGACGTCATCGCCTCCCACGTGCGTGGCTTCCTGCGCCGCCTCTCCTGAGCGCGAGGCCCCTGGCGCGCTAGCGTGACAGGCCCGTGCCCGTCCGCCGCAGGTCCTGGATGGTGGACTCGTCCACCTCGAGCATCACCGAGGTGAAGCTCTCGATGAAGGCGAGGATGGCCTCGCGAGGCCCCTTGCGCCACTCGTCGCTGCCGTAGAATGCGTCCTGGCTGCGGTCCCGGTCGGCCACGCTCTCGTAGGCGCGGATGAGGAAGTACGAGACGTCGTCCTGCGGGGACGGGCCCGCGGAGACGACGTCCACCTTCCAGCGCTCCAGCATCGGCAGGGCCTCGCGCACGAAGAGGTCGTGGAAGGACTGCCGGGTCCCCGCCTTGAGGTTGTACGAGCGGACTTCAATCCAGCGTCGGGCCATGGGCGCAACGCTAGTCGCGGACCCGAGTGAAGTGCACGCGGTGGTGCGTGCCGCTCAGGAGTACGCGGCGCGGTGCTCCTGGCACCACTGCTCGAAGGTGTGAGCCGGGCGGCCGGTGACGCGCTGGACGTCATGCTTCAGGATGCCGCCGTTGCCGGACCGGATGGCGGTCCACAGCTCCATCAGTCCCTCCACCATCCACTCGGGCGCGCCGGACTTGCGGACGTTCTCCCCCGCGACGGTGACGGGCACGTCCACGCACTGGATGGGCCGGCCGAGGACGCCCGACAGGATGCGCACCTGGTCATGCGCGCTCAGCAACTCCGGTCCGGTCAGCTCGTAGATGTGCCCTTCGTGGCCGGAGGAGGTGAGTGCCACCGCCGCGACCGCCGCGATGTCCTTCGGGTCGATGGGCGCCACCCGGCCCTCCGCCGTCGGGGTGAACACCTTCCCCTGGGCGCGGATGGGCCCGCTCCACTGGAGCGCGTTGGACATGAACGAGCCCGGCCGGAGGAACGTCCACGCCATGCCGGACTCCTCGATGAGGCGCTCCTTCTCCCGATGCTGCCGGCCCATGCGGCTGTTCCCCGAGGTGCCCAGCGAGGAGACCTTCACCACGTGTCGGACGCCCGCCCGCCGGGCCTCCTCGATGAGCATCGGGTCCGCGGTGTCGCCTTCGCCGGTCAGCAGGGTGACCATGAACAGGCGTTCCACGCCCTGCACCGCGCGCTGGACGGTGGCGCGCTCGCCGAGGTTGCCGATGATTCGCTCGATGCGGGCATCCAGGTGGGACACCTTCCGCTCGTCACGCGTGACGATGCGAAGCGGCGCCCCCTGTGCCGACAACTGCTGGACCAGCTCACTGCCGATGTTTCCCGTCGCTCCGGTGATGAGGATCATCTCTCGCTCCTGGCTGCGTGTGGGCTTCGTAATTGATTGGTCATTCATTAATCAGGCGTGAAGAAGACGCGTGCACCGTGCCTTCGAGGATTCAGCGCCGGGGAGGGCGCTCGGGGGCCAGGCCCACCCAGAGGGAGTGGACCACGCCGCGGACATACGCCTGCTGCGCGGCGGGCTGCTTGCGCACCTTGTCGACGACCACCTGCAGGAAGTTGTGGTGCCACAGGGCGCCGATGAAGGTCTGCGCGACGATGTCGAAGTCGCCGTCGCGAAGGCGCCCCAGGCGGGCCTCGGCGGCGAGGTACTCCGCCACCTTGCGCGTCCTCCGCGCGGAGCGCTCCGAGGCGCTCGCCATCGGGTGCTGGGTGCGCGGGCCCTCCTCGGCGTCCGGGCGGTTGCTCCAGGCCATCATCGTCGTGGGCGTGAAGCTGGAGAACTGCTCCAGCAGGTGCGTGCCCAACTCCACGAGCGTGTCCTCGACGCTGCCCTTGCCCACCCGGGCGTCCAGGTCGATGGGGAGCAGGTGCTCGGGGTCTCCCTGCGGCGCCATCGCCGCGCGGAAGAGCGCCTCCTTCGTCTTGAAGCGCTTGAAGAGGATGCCCGGGGAGACCTTCGCGCGCTCGGCGATTTCCAGGCTCGTCGCGCGCATGCCGCGCTCGAGGAACACCTCGCGCGCGGCCTTGAGGATGTCTTCGTCCTGGATGGTGACGGGCCGGGCCATGATGGGTTAGTGATTGGTCAATATCCTAATGAGGCCGGCCGGGCCCGTCAACGCTATCTGCGGGCGGGGGCCGCGCCCGGGGCCAGCTTGGGGGCCGTGGGGCCACGGGGCTTCATCATCCGCGCGGCGACGCGGACGGTGAGCGTCCTGGAGAAGATGCGGGGCAGGGAGGACTGGATGCGGTTGCGCCAGCCCGGAATGACGGAGGCACGGCCCTGTTCCAGGCCCCGCAGGCCCGCCGCCGCGACGTCCTCGGGCGTGGCCATGATGCCCACGGCCGCATCACGGGTGCCCACCACGTCGAAGAAGCCCGTCTCCACGGGACCCGGGCACAGCGCGAGCACGCGCACGCCGCGCTCGCGCGTCTCGCCCCACAGGGCCTCGGTGAACGAGAGGACGAAGGCCTTGGTTGCCGCGTACACGGCCATGTACGGCACTGGCTGGTAGCCGGCGATGGAGGCCACGTTGATGATTCCACCCGTCCCGCGCGCGAGCATGGCGGGCAGGAACAGGTGGGTGAGGTCCATCAACGCGGTGACGTTGAGCATCACCTGCTCGTGCTCCCGCTCGAAGGGATTGGCGTCGAACGGCCCCAGGGAGCCGAAGCCCGCGTTGTTGATGAGCAGGTCCACGGGGAGGCCGCGCGCCTCGCACGCGGCATGGAGCTGGCGCGGGGCATCCGGGCGGCTGAGGTCCGTGGCGAGCACCTCCGCGCGGATGCCGTGCGCCGCGGACAGCTCGGTGGCCAGCGCGCGGAGCTTGCCCTCCGAGCGCGCCACCAGGACGAGGTCCAGGCCGCGCGCGGCCAGCAGGCGGGCGAAGGACTCACCGATGCCACCGGACGCACCGGTGATGAGGGCGCGGTGGCCGGGGGAGAGGACGGAGGAGAGACGGGGATTCGGAGCGGTCATGTGCTAGAGAATGTGAGCGCGGACTCACGTTCTCAACTCGCCTACCGCTCACGTTCGGCCAGGAGCCCTCCATGACGTCCAGCACCCCGCTCGCCTCTCGGAGGAAGCCGCGCCAGTCCCGTGCGCAGGCGACGTGTGACGCCATCATTACCGCGACTGCTCAGATTCTCGTCAGGGATGGGTACGACGCCGCGAGCACCAACCACGTCGCGCGCGTTGCGGGCGTGAGCGTGGGCTCGGTGTACCAGTACTTCTCCAGCAAGGAGGCGCTGGTGATGGCGGTGATGGAGCGCTACCGGCAGGAGGGCCTCACCGACCTGGAGGAGGGCTTCGCCCGGGTGTCCGGCGAGACGCTGCGGGAGGCGCTCCAGTTGCTCATCCGCCAGTTGCTCGCGACGAAGGCCGCGAACCCGCGGCTGCACCAGGTGCTGGTGGAGCAGCTCCCCCGGATGCGGCAACTCCAGCAGGTGGACCCCTACGCCGTGCGCATGCTCCGGCTGGTGCGCACCTTCCTGGAGCCACACGCCCGGACGCTGCGTCCACGGAGCCTGGACATGGCGGCCTTCATCATCTTCAACGCCGTGGAGTCGCTCACCCACGTGGCGCTGGCGGACCGCCCCGAGTACCTCACCGATGAGGACTTCGCGGACGAGTTGTGCGCGCTGGTGGTCGGCTACCTCCAGCCGGAGCGGCAAGAGGTGAAGCGCGGCGGGCGCCCACCGGTACGGACACCCCGGCCGCGCCCCGTCGCCGCCCGCAAGGCGCGCGCGCCTGGGAAGCGGTAGCCCTCCGTCACGGCGTGGTGCGCAGCACCTCGGCGTGGGTGATGCGGTCCAGTCGGAAGGGGCGGCGCTCGTCCTTGTCCAGCTCGACGGCGTCGATGCGCGTCTCGTGCCGGTCCATGATGACGGACATGATGCGCACGTCGCGCTTCGTCTCCAGGTAGTTGCCATCCACGTAGGTGATGCGGATGGGCTGCTGCTCGAACCACGCGCGCTCTATCGCCTCGCGCACGGCCTTCTTCGCGGGGAGCGACGGCACGCCGAGGAACGACAGCTCCTTCAGCCGCGTGAGCAGCTCGCGCTGCGCGGACGTGGACAACGCGGAGCGCACCTTGTCGAGCGCGGACTCCAGCGTGTCGGTGAAGGGCATCAGGCGCATGTCGATGGCGAAGCGCCCCAGCGCGACGATGAGGGCCGCCTCGCGCGCGGTGAAGTTCACCGGCGGCAGGCTGTAGCTCCGGTCCAGCGCGTAGCCGCCCCCGCGTCCCCGCTCGGCGGCGAGCGGCATCGCCGCGGCGCGCAGGGCATCCAGGTCCCGATAAATCGTCCGGATGGTGACGCCGAAGCGCTCGGCGAGGGTCTCCGCGGTGACTCCGGTGCGGCGACCCCGGAGGTATTCGGCGAGGGCGAAGAGACGCTCGGTCCGCTGCATGGCGAGGAAACCTGACATACCACTGTCACACCATCCGCTCAATATGGCACGCGTCCACCACCGCACGGGGCCTTCCCACCTTGCATCGCGAGCACGGAGCGGGTTGCATCATGAGCGTTCTCGACGGTCACCCGCGGCTGGGCGCTGCCCCTGTAGCCACCCTCATGGCCAACCCGATGGAGGATGAGTGGCTCTGGGGATGGGACCCGACGCCGGGCATCGTCTCGGTATGGGCGGAGCCGGACGGTCGCGCCTTCGTGTGGCGGCGGCAACCCGGCGGGGGCGAGTTGGTGCGCGAGGACGTGCGCTTCCGACCCTGGCTCCTCCTGTCCTCGCTGGAGGACCTGGCGCACCTGGGGGCCCGGCTCCGTCCCGAGAAGGAGGGCCCCGGCCCGAATGTCGTGACGTGGGAGGAACTGGAGGGGCCGGGCGCGCTGCGCTACCTCGTCCGCGCGAATGACGGGCGCTCGCTGACGGCGGCGGTGCTGCACGGGGCGTCGCGGCGCCTGGGCCGTCACTTCGGGCACCTGCGTGATTTGGATGCGAACACGGCGCTGTCGCTGCCGCCCGAGGAGCAGTACCTCACCGCCTCCGGGCGCACGTACTTCCGCGACCTGGCCTTCGATGACCTGCGCCGCCTGCAGTTCGACCTGGAGACGACGGGCCTGGACGCGGAGCAGGACCGAATCTTCCTCGTGGCACTCCGAGATCCGGCGGGCGGGACGGAGGTGCTCGACGCGCGGGGCGGCGACGATGCCGCCGAGGCGGACCTCATCCAGCGGTTGATGGAGCGCATCCGCGTCCACGACCCGGACGTCATCGAGAACCACAACCTGCACGGCTTCGACCTGCCCTTCCTCGCGCGCCGCGCGCGGGTGCTGGACGTGCCGCTCTCCATGGGACGCGCGGGCTCACCGGGACTGCGCCAGCGCCCGGCCTCGCGCGGGGCCGTGGTGGGACGCGGGCCGGCGGGGCGCTCCGATGCCATGCGCCGCAGCCGGTACACCGTGCCGGGCCGTGAGCTCATCGACACGTTGGACGCCGTGCTCCGGCACGACTTCTCCGCGAGGGACCTCCCCGGCCACGGGCTCAAGGTGGTGGCGAAGCACCTGGGCCTCGCGGGGCCCGAGCGCGAGCTCATCCCCGGAGCGAAGGTCCACGAGGTCTTCCTGAAGGACCCGGAGCGGGTGAAGCGCTATGCACGTGACGACGTGCACGAGGCCGCGGGCCTCGCGCGCCTGCTGGGAGGCGCCGCCTTCGCGCTGGCCCGCATGGCGCCGCGCCGCTACGAGCGCCTCGCGGACGCGGGGCCCGCCACCGGCGTGCTGGACCCGCTGTTGGTGCGGGCCTACCTGCGCGCGGGGGCGGCGCTGCCCGCGCACGAGGAGGGGGACGGCACGTCGCACAGCGGCGCGGCGCTGCACCTGTTCGCCACCGGCGTCGCGCGGCACGTGGTGAAGGCGGACGTCGCCAGCCTGTACCCGTCCCTGATGCGCCAGTACCGCATCGGCCCGAAGCGGGACAGGCTCGGCGCGCTGCTGGCGCTGGTGGACCGGCTCGTGGACCAGCGGCTGGCCGCGAAGGCGAAGGCGAAGGCAGCACCGCCCGGCTCGGCGGAGCGCTACACGCACGAGGCGCTCTCCGCGGCGATGAAGATTGTCGTCAACTCGGCCTACGGCTACATGGGCGCGGTGGGGCTCACGCGCTTCTCGGACGTGCACGCCGCCAACGAGGTGACGCGGCACGGGCGCGAGGTGCTGGCGCTGCTGTGCCGCGAACTGGCGCGGCGGGGCGTCACGCTGCTGGAGGCCGACACGGACGGCGTGTACTTCGCGGTGCCGGAGGACTGGCGCGAATTGGACGAGCGGCGCGTGGTCTCCGAGGTCGCCGCGCTGCTGCCGCCCCGCGTGAAGCTGGAGTTCGACGGGCGCTACGCGGCGATGCTGTCCCACGAGCCGAAGAACTACGCGCTGCAGCCGTATGAGGGGCCGCTCGTCCTGCGGGGCGTGGCCTTCCGCTCCAGCCGGGCGGAGCCCTTCGGCGAGGACTTCCTGCGCCGCGCGCTGCGCTGCCTGCTGGCGGGCGACATCCCTGGCGTGCGCGACGCCTATGTCTCCACGGTGATGGCGCTGCGCAGGCGGCAGGTCCCCACCTTCGACGTGTCCTCGCGGGTGCGGTTGACGAAGAGCCCGTCGCAGTACCAGGCCATCCGTGAGCGCCGCCGCGAGTTGCCCTACGAGGCCATGCTCTCGGGCGGGCGGAAGGACTGGGCCGTGGGCGAGCGCGTGCGCATCTACCGCGCGATTGGCGGACGCGCGGGGCTGCTCCCGGACCCCGAGGACGACAGCGCCGCCAGCAACCCGGCGGACGCGCGCGACTACGACGTCGAGTACTACGTGAGGCTGCTGCGGGACACGTTCGCCGCCCGGTTGGTGCGAGCGCTGACACCCGAGGACTTCGCGACGGTGTTCGACGACCCCGGCCAGCCGTCCCTCTTCGCGCCGCTGCTCACCAATTCCCGGCCGGTGCTCAACGTGGTGCTCGACCCGCGGAGCGTGGAGCCGACCGAGGGCGGTGAGGCCCCGCCCGCGAGCTAGGTCGCCCCATGTCCGCCGCGTACTTCTCGGACGGAGTCGCCGTGGACGCCGACACCCTCGTCGTCGGCGCTACCGACGGGAGTGCTTCTCGCATCCACCTGAAGCTCGCGGACACGTGGCTCACGCACGACGTGGCGCACGACTTCATCACCTCGGTGACGCACCACCAGGGCGTGGTCTGCGCGCTGGGAAGGCACGGCCTGGTGACGTGCGTGGGGGAGTGGGGACGGCCCCTGACGCCGTGGCGCATCCGGGGCCGCTTCCGCGAGTACGTCATCACCGAGGCCGAGGCGCGCGGCCCCCTGGAGCGCGTGCGCGCGGTGGACGGGGCGTTCTTCGCCTGTGGCCGGGGCGGGCAGGTCTACCGCGTGCAGTCGGGCTCCTGGCTCCGGCTGGAGCGGGGCCTGGACCCCTGGCGGGAGAACGCCTTCCTGGACCTGGACGGCGTCGCGCGGGATGACCTCTACGTCGTCGGCATGGATGGCATCGCGGCGCACTTCGACGGCTCGCGCTGGCGCTACCTGGAGCCGCCGACGCGCGCGCACCTGTATGCCGTCCGCTGCCTCTCCCGGGGTGAGGTGGTGGTGGCGGGCGCGGAGGGCGCGCTGTTCCGGGGAGGCCGGCGCGGTTGGCGAGCGCTCCGGCATGGCGCGCCGGGGGAGAGCTTCTGGTCCATCTGCCCCTTCGGCCGGAAGCTCTACCTCACCTCGGGACTGCATGGCCTCCACGCGTACGCGCGGGGCGCATTCTTCGACGTGACGCCCGGCGGGACGCACCGGCCGCTCACCCATCGCCTGGACGCCGCGGGGGACGTGCTGTGGTCCGTGGGGCCGCGGAGCCTGCTGCGCTTCGACGGGACGGCGTGGTCGGAGATCGCCTGCCCCGACGCGGCGTGAGCGCTTCTCGTGCTGTTCGGGCCGGACCTGCTGCATTACTCTTTCGGGCCTCGTCACCACGACCTGCTCGAAGGGGAACATGGCGTACTCGGCGGAGATCAGCCGGACCAATCCAGCGTGCATCCTCATCCTCATCGACCAGTCCGGGTCCATGGAGGAGCCGTTCAGCGGCTCCCAGCGGCGCAAGGCGGACGGAGTGGCGGACGTCACCAACCGGCTCCTGCAGAACCTGGTCGTCCGGTGCGCGCGCGAGGAGGGCATTCGCGACTATTTCCATCTGGGCGTGCTGGGCTACGGCGGAGAGGTGGGGCCCGCCTTCCGGGGACCGCTCGCGGGGCGGAGCCTCGTGCCCGTCAGCGAGATTGGCCACGCTCCGGCGCGGCTGGAGGAGCGCACGCGCGAGCGTGAGGACGGCATGGGCGGACTGGTGCGCGAGAAGGTCCGCTTCCCCATCTGGTTCGAGTCGGTGGCCAACGGCGCCACGCCCATGTGCCAGGCGCTCGGCCGCGCGACGAGCCTCGTGGGTGACTGGGTGCGCCGGTATCCCGAGGGCTTCCCGCCCATCGTGGTGAACATCTCCGACGGGCAGCCCACCGACGGGGACCCCACGGCGATTGCGTCCGAGTTGCGCGGGCTGCGCACCACGGACGGCGAGGTGCTGCTGCTCAACGTGCACCTGTCCGCGCACCCGTCCACGCCCATCCAGTTCCCCAGCTCGGACACGGGGCTGCCGGACGCGCACGCGCGGCTCCTCTTCCAACTCTCCAGCCCGCTGACGCCGGGCATGCTGTCAGCCGCGCGCGAGGAAGGGCTCCAGGTGGGCGATGGCGCACGCGGCTTCGTCTTCAACGCGGACATCATCTCGCTCATCAAGTTCCTGAACATCGGAACGCGCCCGAGCAACCTGCGTTAGGGGACGTTCGTGCGCATCCGCATCGAAGCCGTCTCGCTGCAGAAGGAGGGCAACCAGCCCTCCGAGAACGAGGACGCGTACGCTCCCGAAAGCGCGGGCGCCTCCGGTGTCGCGCCACTCCTCGCGGCCGTCGCGGATGGCGCGACGGAGAGCCTCTTCTCCGGCCACTGGGCCCGGCTGCTTTCAGGGGCCTTCGCGAGCGGCGAAGTCACAGACGCGGCAGGACTTCTCGCCGTCCTTCCCGAGCTCCAGCGTCGGTGGCACGCGCACGTCGGTGCCAAACCACTTCCCTGGTACGCGGAGGAGAAGCTCCGAGAGGGCGCCTTCGCCACGCTCCTGGGCGTGCGGCTGATGGCGCCGCCCACGGCGGATGGCCCCGGTATGTGGGAAGCGCTCGCGGTGGGGGACTCGTGCCTCTTCCAGCTCCGGCGGGAAGGGCTCCTGCGCAGCTTCCCCCTGGAGCAGTCCGCTGCGTTCGGCTCCACGCCGTTCCTCATCTCCACGCATGCGCACCAGAACGGGCGCGTGGGCGCGCAGGTGCGGGTGGCCTCGGGAGCGCTGCGGGACGGCGACACGCTCTTCCTGATGACGGACGCGCTGGCGTGCTGGTTCCTCGCGGAGCACGAGCGCGGGCAGGCCCCCTGGACGGAACTTCCCGGCTCGCTATCGGGAGAGGGCAGGGCCGCGTTCGAGGCGCTCATCGGCCGGCTGCGCGCGCGCAAGGCCATCCGCAATGATGACGTGACGCTCCTCCAGCTCTTCGTGGAGAAGTGAGTGAAGCTGCCTTCCGACAGTGACTATCAGGCGGCCATCCAGAACCCACGCCAGGCGTTCTCCGACCCGGAGCTCCAGGCCGCCGTGCCGGAGTTGGTGGAGACCGGGGCCCTGGCGGGACTGCCCCGGCCCCGCGCGGGAAACTTCGCCACCGTCTACAGGCTGAACCATGGCGAGCGCTCCTTCGCGGTGCGCTGCTTCACCCGGCCCATCCAGCCCGACCAGTCGGAGCGCTACACGGAAATCATCCGGCACCTGTCGACGAATCGGATGCCGTGCGCCGTGGAGGTCGCCTTCCTCTCCCAGGGCATCCAGGTGCACGGGGAATGGTTCCCCGTCGTGAAGATGGAGTGGGTCCAGGGCGAGTCCCTGGCCCGCCACGTCGAGAAGCACCACGCGTCGCCCAAGGCGCTGTTCGACCTGGCGGCCGCCTGGGTGGAGCTGCAGGCGGACCTGCGGCGCGCACGGGTGGCCCATGGCGACCTCCAGCATGGCAACGTCGTCATCGCTCCCGAGGGGCTCCGGCTGGTGGACTACGACGGCATGTTCGTCCCCGCCCTCGCCGGGCGCCGGAGCCACGAGCGCGGGCACGCCAACTACCAGCACCCGGACCGCGCCCCGGACTTCTTCGACGAGCGGCTGGACCACTTCTCCGCCTGGGGGGTGTGGGCCTCCCTCGTCGCCCTGGCCCACGAGCCTGCGCTCTGGGCGCGGTTCCAGGGCGGCGATGACTGCCTGCTGTTCCGCAAGAAGGACTTCGTCGAGCGCCAACGCTCCCCGCTGTTCCAGGCCCTGCTGTCCTCCCCGCACGAGCGAGTGAGGGCGGTGGCGTCCCTCTTGTTGGACTCGCTCCTGACGCGCCTTCCGCACGAGGTACCTCCCCTGGACGGCGCGGCCCTCGCGGACATCCAGCTGCCCGCGGCGCCAGTGGCCTCGCGAATCGCGGTGAAGGCGGCGCTGCCCCCGGGGAAGGCGCCTCTCGCGCCGACCGCCGCGCTCGAGGTGTCGCGCTTCATGGTCCCCGCGCCCGCGTCCCCGCCGGTGCCCGCTGGGGTGTCGATGGAGGACCGCAAGGTGGCCAACGGCATCCTGCTCGCGGGCGGCCTGTCCGCCGTCCTGGCGGTGGCCCTGTCTCCGCTGTGGTGGGTGGGGCTGGGCCTCACGGGAGGGCTGGGGTTTCTGTGGGCGCGCTCCAACTTCCAGCGACAGGGAGCCCTCGTACGGCGGAGGGCGCTCCAGGCGTCGCTCGCTACGACGCAGCGGGAGCTGGCGCGGGTGGAGGCCCGGCTCCAGAAATTGCTGAACACGCGCGCCCGTCGCGAGAAGTCCGCGAGCGCCCGGTTCGTCGAGCAGCGGCGCGAGCTGGACGCACTGGAAGGCGAGGGCCGCCAGGCGCTGGAGGCCGCACGACTTATGAAGTCCCGGGCTTCGCGCCTGGAAGTGCTGGGCTTGGAGCTCGTCGCGGTTCGTCGCCAGTGCGCCAACCTCCACTGGCGCCGCGAGGAACTGGAGCGCGAGCTGGCCGCGCTCGGCACCCTCGATTTCAGCCGCTACCTGGGCCTGCTCCTCAAGGACAGCCCGGAGGCGTCCTGAGCGCAGGGCAGGGCGTGGCCCCGAGCACCCACGTCATGCCACGGCTCGCCGCGCTCAGCGCCTCCGGCCGGGCCCGCTCGCCCGCGCTTCCGCGAGGTACCGGGCCGGCGGACGGCCCACGACGGCCTTGAAGTCGCGGATGAAGTGCGACTGGTCGAAGTACCCCAATTCCAGCGCGAGGCTCGCCATGTCCGGCACGTCCGCCCGGGTGAGCCGCTCGGCGGCCTCGTGCAGGCGATAGCGCTGGATGACCCACTTGGGGCTCACGCCGACGGCCGCGTCGAAGCGGCGCTGCAGCTTGCGCGGCTCCAGTCCCGCGAGCGCGGCGACCTGGTCCATCCGGATGATGGTCGGGTCCGCGGCGAGCCGCTCCACCAGGTCCCTCAGCCGGGCCGTCTCTTCGGGCATGAGTGGCAGCCGCTTGCAGAGGAAGTCCTCCGCGAGCACCACGCACCGCCTCGGGTCCGGCTCTCCGAGGATGGCGTCCCGCAGCGCGTGGGCCTCCGGGCCGAACACCGTGCGCAGGCTGAGGCCCCGGTCGGTGATGCGCGAGAGCGGCGCGCCGAGGAAGGGCTGGAAGGCCGCGGGGCGAAACTTGATGCCGAAGACGCGGTCCTGGCCGCGCAGGTGCCGCCGGAATCTCCGCGCCGTCTGCACGCCCATCACCCGGGCACGTCCCCGCTCGAAGACCAGGTGCACGCACGGGTGCGGCAGCGTCTCCGCGAGGACAGGTGGCTCGCCGCGGAGGTCCCACCGCACCGTCCAGTAGTGCTGGACGAAGGGCTCCAGGGCGGGGGAGGGCGCGAAGCGCTCGTGGGCAATCCGACCCTCGGGCGCGCGGCGCTGGAGGACGCCACGGGGCGCGTCGAGACGGGGGCGGCTCACTGCACGGCATTCTGGGCAGGTGTCGCGTTTTTGCAATCGCAGCGCGGCGCGGGGGGCGTATCTGACGGGCCACTCAAGGAGCGAAGACCCCATGACGAAGCGCGCGAGCGGAGCATTCGACGTCAAGCTGACCCCCATGGCCCCGGACGCGGGGGCCGAGGCCTCGGCGATTGGCCGGCTGGCCCTCGACAAGAAGTTCCACGGTGACCTGGAGGCGACCAGCCAGGGGCAGATGCTCGCCGTGAGGACACCCGTCGAGAGCTCGGCCGGGTACGTGGCCCTGGAGCGCGCCACCGGCAGCCTGCACGGCCGCACTGGCTCCTTCGCCCTCCAGCACTCGGGGACGATGACGCGCGGTGTGTCCCAGCTCGTCCTCACCGTGGTGCCGGACTCCGGCACGGGGCAGTTGGAGGGGCTCTCCGGCTCGATGCGAATCATCATCGCCGGGGGCCAGCACGCGTACGAATTCGACTACGCGCTCCCTTCCGGTGAAACCTGACATAAGGCTGTCACGACCGGGGCCTACAACTCTTCCTGTCCTTCACGCCGCACAGGAGAACCCGTCATGAGCGAGACCCAGACCCAGAAGACCTCCAGCAACCTGAAGACGCACGCGGGCGGCTGCCGGTGCGGCGCCGTGCGCTTCGAGGCCGAGCTGGACCTCACCGCGCCCGTCAGCCGCTGCAACTGCACCATCTGCACCAAGGTGGGGGCCACGAGCGCCGTGGTGAAGCCGAGCGCCTTCCGCCTGGTGTCCGGCGAGGAGAGCGTGGGTCGGTACAGCGAGGGGAACAGCCCCAACTACCGCGCCTTCTGCAAGAAGTGCGGCATCCAGGTCTTCGGCGGCGGCCACGTGCCGGAAATCGGCGGCGACTTCCGGAGCGTCTACGTCAACTGCCTGGATGACGTGGACCTGAGCGAGCTGACCATCCGCTACTGGGACGGCCGCAACAACAACTGGGCCGCGGGCATGCGCGCCCAGCCGTGGCCTGTCCGCGCGCAGGCCTAATGCCGCGTCCGGGAGGACTCGGCGCACGTCTCGGCGCGCTCCAGCAGCAGCTTGCGCTCGCGCGCGTTGCGCGTGAGCGAGGCGGCGCGCTCGAACTCCTTCCGGGCCTCATCGAAGCGGCCGAGCTTCGAGAGCAGGTCTCCGCGGACGCTCGGCAGCAGGTGGTAGCTCTTGAGCGAGGGCTCCGGCAGCAGCGCATCGACGAGCTTCAGCCCTTCCGCCGGGCCCAGGGCCATGGAGATGGCGACGGCGCGGTTCAACTCCACGACGGGGGAGGGCATGAGGTGGACCAGCTCGCCGTAGAGCGCGGCGATGCGCGCCCAGTCCGTGGCCTCCGGGGTCCGCGCCCGCGCGTGGCACGCGGCGATGGCGGCCTGCAACACGTACGGGCCCCGGGGGCCGCCCGTCGCCTCGGCGCGCTCCAGCGCCGCCAGCCCGCGACGGATGAGGAGCTGGTCCCAGAGGGCCCGGTTCTGGTCGAGCAGGAGGATGGGCTCGCCCGTCGGGCTGGTGCGCGCCCGCATCCGCGACGCCTGGATTTCCATCATCGCGACGAGGCCGTGGACCTCCGGCTCGTTGGGGGTGAGTCCGGCGAGGATGCGGCCCAGGCGGAGCGCGTCCTGGCACAGCTCCGGTCGCATCCAGTCATCCCCGGCGGTGGCGGAGTAGCCCTCGTTGAAGATGAGGTAGATGACGCCGAGCACCGACGACAGCCGCTCCGCGAGCTCGGGCCCGCGCGGCACCTCGAAGGGCACCTTCGCCTCGGCGAGCGTGCGCTTGGCCCGGACGATGCGCTGGGCGACGGTGGGCTCCGGGACGAGGAAGGCCCGGGCGATTTCGTCCGTCGTGAGGCCGCCGAGCAGCCGCAGCGTGAGGGCGACGCGCGCCTCGGACGAGAGCACCGGGTGGCACGCGGTGAAGACAAGGCGCAGCAAGTCGTCGCCCACGTCGTCGTCGAGCGCCGCGTCCAGGTCCGGCGTGGACTGCTCCTGCCAGGCCTGCATCTCGTGGCCCAACTCCTCGTGCTTGCGCTCCAGCCGCTGGTTGCGGCGGATTTCGTCGATGGCGCGGTGCTTCGCGGTGGCCATGAGCCAGGCGCCCGGGTTCGTCGGGACGCCGGACTTCGGCCACTGCTCCATCGCGGCGACGAGCGCGTCCTGCGCCAGCTCCTCGGCGCGGCCGACGTCGCGCACGAAGCGCGTGAGGCCGGCGATGAGCCGGGCCGATTCGATTCTCCAGACCGCGTGAATCGCGCGCTGCGTCTCGGTGGCCGTCACGGCGCCCGACTTACGCAGGCCGGGCCTCCAGTTCAAGGCCGGGAATGACGTCCCACCCGCGCCGTGCTCCTCACACACGCGCCGCGAGGACTCCGCTCACTTGCCCGGGCGGAAGCGCATGGCACTCCAGACGGAGTCGAGCGCCACCTGGCGAACGCCCTGGATGCCCTGCTTCTCCAGGTGCCGCCAGAGGATGTCCCGGTTGAGGTCCGTGTCCAGTTGCCCCGCCTTGGGGTACGCCGCCCACGCGATGCGGTCCGCCTTCGCGGCCTCGATGAGGGGCGCGCACTTCGCGTCCACTTCGGCCAGGTTCTTCACGAAGACGAGCAGGCCCTCTGCCTTCGCGGAGGTGGTGGTCACCACGTCGTCGAGGTCGACGCCCGCGGGCTTGCCGACGACGCGGGTCTTCATTCCATCCTTGAGGTTCAGCTTCTTCGCGAGACTCATGTGGGGGCTCGTCTCCCGTGCGAGCGTGCTCATGTAGAAGATGAAGTCGAAGGGCAGGAACAGCATGGCATGAGGTCTCTGTGAAGGGCCCGGGTCTGTGCTGCTTCAGACTCCACGTCGAACGAGCGTCCGGGAGATCGACACCCTGAATTTCCCGGGGCTTTTCGCCCGGACAAGTGCGCGGAATCACAGGGACCTGGTGGGTGGGATACCCCAAGGGCAATTGCGCGGGCGGCGGCTCCTGATTAGAACGTGATTCTAGAATCAGATTCTAGATTGCCGCGAGGGGAACACCGCATGGACGCGCTGCTGCAACTCGGTCGACAGGTGCTCGGACAGCAGTCCTTCAGCACGTTGCTGGGAACGGAGTTGACGCATCTGTCGCCGGGCGACGCCGTGCTCGAGCTCCGCCTGAAGGACGACCTGCGCCAGCAGAACGGCTTCGCCCACGGCGGCGTGCTGAGCTACCTGGCGGACAACGCCCTCACCTTCGCGGGCGGCACGGCGATGCAGGTGCCTGTCGTCACGTCGGAGTTCAAGATCAACTACGTCCGTCCGGCCGTCGGCCTTCGCCTCATCGCGCGAGCCCGCGCGGTGCATGCGGGGAAGCGCCAGGCCGTGTGCCACTGCGACATCTTCGCCCTCTCCGAGAAGGGCGAGACGCTGGTGGCCGTGGCCCAGGGCACCATCGCCGCCATGCCCCCGCGCGAGGAGACCTGACGGCTGCATTCAGTGCATATGCATGGGGCGGGCAGGCGGCTCACATAGGCAAATCGTCACTTGTGCTGCGAATGGGGCTGCATAATATGCGCGCCCATTCTCACCGCGGCCATGTGTCCGCCAGGAGCGCACGCCCTTCCCATGTCCAGCCAGCCCGGCCTTCCGGCCCTGCTTCCGACCTACGCGCCCTATCCATTTCCCATCCACCGGGGGGAGGAGGACCGCGTCTATGACGACCAGGGGCGGGCGTACCTGGACTGGTACGGAGGGCACTGCGTCTGCGCCACCGGCCACTCCCACCCGCGAGTGGCGGAGGCGGTGGCGGCCCAGGCCCGCTCGCTCCTCTTCTATTCGACGGCGGCCTCGCTGCCGGTGCGCGACGCGGCCGCGGAGAAGCTGGTGGCCTTCGCTCCCGAGGCCATGGCGTCCGTCTTCTTCTGCAACTCGGGTACGGAAGCCAATGAGAACGCGCTGAAGATTGCGCTCCTGCTGACGGGGCGCAAACGACTGGCCGCCTTCGAGGGTGGCTGGCACGGGCGCACGCTGCTGGCGCTCTCCGTCACGGACGACCCGAAGCTGACGCAGCCCCTGGCGGACCTGCTGGTGCCCAAGCGGGTGCTGCCCTTCAACGACGTGGCCTCGCTGGCGTCGGCGGACCTGTCCGACGTGGCGGCGGTCATCGTCGAGCCCATCCAGTCCATGGCCGGGGTGCGCACGGCGAATGTCGAGTGGCTCCAGGCCCTGCGCCGCGCGTGTGACGCGAGCGGGACGCTGCTCATCTTCGATGAAATCCAGACGGGCATTGGCAGGACGGGCGCGCCATTCGCCGCCCAGCGCTTCGGCGTGACGCCGGACCTCATCACCTGCGCCAAGGCCATGGCATCCGGCGTCCCCATGGGCGCGGTGCTGATGACTGCGGCGGTGGCGCGGGCCCTCAAGTCAGGAGACCTGGGCTCCACCTTCGGCGGTGGGCCGCTCGCGTGCGCCGCGCTGAGCGTCACCCTGGACATCCTCCGCGATGAGCGGCTCATGGAGCGCGCGCTCTACGTGGAGGCCCTGCTGCGCCGCGAGCTGGAGGGCACGGTGGTGCGACAGATTCACGGCGCGGGACTGTTGCTCGGTCTGAGGGTGGGCCCGCGTGCGTCGGCCCTGCGCCAGCACCTGCTCGCGTCGAACATCCTGGTGGGTGGCTCGCATGACCCCGAGGTGCTCCGCCTCATGCCGCCGCTCAACGTGCGCGACGAGTCCGTCGCCGCGCTGGTGAAGGCCATCCGCGCGTTCCAGTAGCGGGGCCTTCGCGACGACCCGTGGCGCACGCGCGGGCATTTGCAAAGATGGGGGCCATGGCCCCCGTCACCTTCCGCATCGCCACTGTCGCCGACCTGCCCACCATCCTCGCGCTGCTCGCCGATGACGCCATCGCCCGCTCGCGCACGGGCTACCTCGCCGAGCCCACGCCGGCCGTGCGCGCCGCCTTCGACGAGATTTCCGCCGCCTCGGACAACGAGCTCATCGTGGGCGAGCTGGCAGGCGAGGTCATCGCCACGCTGCAGCTCACGTACATCCCGGGCCTGAGCCGTGGAGGGATGCGGCGCGCGCTGGTCGAGGCGGTGCGTGTGCGCGCGGACCTGCGCGGCCAGCGCATCGGCGAGCAGCTGATGGAGGACGCGATGGCCCGCGCGCGCGCGCGCGGCTGTGGGCTGATGCAGCTCACCACCGACAAGCGCCGCACCGACGCCCACCGCTTCTACGCGCGCCTGGGCTTCGAGGCGAGCCACGAGGGCATGAAGCGCGCGCTCTGACCGCGTCCCCGGCACCGGAGCGGGCTCTGCGACTCACCCGCCGAGGCAATGGCAACCATGTCTGCTCATCCCGGACGCAGAGTGTCTCGGCAGCGTCGAGCAGCACTTCGAGTCCTGCTTCGACTCGCACTACACGCTCGGCGGTCGGCGCCGCGCCGGCGGGCTGGACAGCAGCGCGCTGGTCTCCTGAGCAACCTCGAAGAGTCGAAGCTCGTCGACATAGAACCGCACCTGCACCTCGGCAGAGGCGGATGGGACGAATACGTCTGCTCGCACGCTCATTGCTGGCATCTCCGACCCGGGGCCCGAAGGCTTTCGGGTTCGTGCGGCCATGCCGGTCTGATGCATGGGCAGCGTGGGTGAGGCTCAGGTGTCCTGGGGCAGCGCGGCCACCAGCTCCTCCAGTGCCGCGCGCCCGCGGAGGAACACCGGCCAGCCGTCGCCCACCAACACCGTGTCGATGCGCGTCCTGGCCAGCAGCCCGCGGACAGAGGCCCGCGCACGGGCTGCGTCCTTCAGCTTCGCGTCCGGCAGGAGGTTGAGCCGGCCGCCCATATGTCCGCGAAGGAGGTCTCCCGTCAGCAGCGTTGTGTCCTCCAGGAGGAAGGCCAGCTCGCCGGGCGTCTTGGAGCCGTGCAGCTCCAGGGCCTCCAGGCCGGGGACGAGCGTCTCGCCGTCGGCGAGCCACCGGTCGCATTTCAGGGGAAAGGTATCGGACTCGGCGCGGGGGCCGGCGACCTTCGCACCGAAGTCCGCGACCAGCTCCCGCGTGGCGCGCACATGCTCCGAGTTGGTCAGCACGACCCAGGTCACCCCACCCAGCGAGCGCAGGTGCGCGGCATCATGGGTGGACAGCGGGAGCGGGTCGAAGACCACGTTCCCTTCAGGGCGGACCCAGAGGACGCTGTGGAAGTCCAGGTTGCGCGCCTCGTCGAAGCGAGACCATCCATGGAGGTCTTTGCGGTGCAGGGCTTTCATGGCGCCCCAGCCTGCCCGCATGGCGTGCCGCCGGGAAGTGCCAGGGGCAGGCGGACGCCACTTGTTTGGGGAGCGGCCCGTCGTCCGCAGCCGAGCGCCTACCCTGCGCGCGCGATGGCCAGCTTCGCCGTGTACTGACCCGCGGCGCCCGGCCGCGGATGGAGCGTCAGCACGCCGGTCCAGGGCTCGCCCTTGCGCCCGCTGAAGCGCCAATCGCTGCGCAGCGGCGAGGCCTCGCTCGCGGATGCAGGCTCGCGGCGCGCCCACCCGCCTGCCGCGAGCCCCTGGCCCAGTTGAGTCATCAACTGCGCCGCGCTCAGCGCGGAGCGTCCCACGAGGACCAGCTCCCAGCGGTCGGTGCTCCCCTCGGTGCTCGCGATGTCCCAGTCGCCGAGCGCGTCCACGTCAACCTGGGGGATGAGCCGGTCGGCGAGCGCGGCGCGCACGAAGCTCTCGCGGGGGCGCCAGTCGTACTCGCCCGCGAGCGCCACCCGCTGCGCGAGTCCCAGACCATCCAGCTTGGACACCACGTGCAGCGCTCCGTCGATGCCCGCGGCGAGCCCCGCGGTGGTGATGATGCGCCCGTTGTCCACGAAGCGCCGGTCGTCCACGACCTTGACCTTCGGGAAGGCGGCCTGGAGCTTCTCGAGGTTGATGTACGTGGTCGTCGCGCTCAGCCCGTCGAGCAGGCCCGCATTCGCCAGGATGAAGGCGCCGTTGCAGACGGACATCAGCTGCTGCACGCGGGTGCTCTGCTGCTTCACCCACGCGAGCGTCGGCATGCTGTGCTGCGCCTCCGTCACCCCGCCGCCGGGCACCACGACGACGTCGGCCTGGGGGGCATCGGCGAACGCATGCTTCGGTACGACTGTCATCCCCATCGCGGTGGTCACCGGCGCGCGCGTCTCGGCGACCGTGAACACGTCGTAGTCCGCGCCGCCGAACACCTCGTAGGGGCCCGTGTAGTCGATGATCTCCACGCCGTTGAAGATGAGGATGGCGACCTTCTTGCGCGGCGGGGCGGGCGCCGCCGCCTCCTGCTGCTCGACCAGCTTCATCCCGCAGAGCGGGCAGGTGCCCGGCTTGTCGTGCACCTTCGCGTCACAGGGGTGCGCACAGGGAGGGCAGACGTAGTGCTTCGCGTTCGCCGCCGCGGGCTCCACGGCGGAGGCCGCGCCCGAGCTCAGGGCAAGGGCGAGCAGGAGGGGGGCGGCTCGGTGGAAGAGGCGGTTCGGTTTCATTCGAGGCTCCGGGTTCAGGAGGCTGAGGCGATGGCGTGACGGTTGAAGCGTTCGCGGTACTGGCCGGGCGGGATGCCCACCTTGTGGAGGAAGGCGCGGCGCATGGCCTCCGGGGTGCCGAGGCCGCTCATCGCGCACACGGCCTCGAGGTCCTCCGAGGACTCCTCGAGCAGGCGGCGCGCGGTCTCCACGCGGGTGGAGGTCACGAAGCGCGCCGGGGTCATCCCCACCTCGCGCGTGAATACCCGGGCGAAGTTGCGCGGGCTCATCGCCACGCGCCGGGCGAGGGTGGGCACCGAGAGGTCCGCACGCGGGTGGTCCTGGATGTACGCCTGCAGCTCGCGCAGCGGCTCCTGCTCCGCGAGCTGCACGGAGAGCTGCGCGCTGAACTGCGCCTGGCCCCCGGGGCGGCGCAGGAACATCACCAGGGCCCGGGCCGTCTCCAGCGCCGCCTCGCGGCCGTGGTCCTCCTCCACGAGCGCGAGGGCCAGGTCCATGCCCGCGGTGACGCCCGCGGTGGTGTAGAGCCCTCCCTCCTGCACGAAGATGCGGTCGGACTCCACCTGGATGCCGGGGTACTTGCGGGCGAGCGCGTCGCACGAGGCCCAATGGGTGGTGGCGCGGCGGCCCTCGAGCAGCCCCGCCTCGGCGAGGAAGAAGGCCCCGGTGCAGACGGACGCGAGCCGCCGCACGCCACCTGCCTGCCGGCGAATCCAGCGCAGGAGCGGCGGATGCGTGCAGTAGCGCTCCGCGCCCCGTCCTCCCGCGATGAGCAGGGTGTCGATGCCGCGGCGCACCTCGTCGAAACGGCGGTCGGCGTGCAGCCGCAGCCCCGAGGACGCGGGGAAGGCGCCGCGCTTCAGCCCGATGATCTCGACCTGGTAGGCATCGTCACCGCGCAGGCCGCTGTCCTTGAGCCAGCGCGACGCGCGCGCGAAGACCTCGAGGGGCCCCATGACGTCCAGCATCTGCACGTCCGGGTAGGCCAGCATTGCCACCCGGCAGGTCTTCGGGGGCAGGGCGGCGGTGCGCGCGGCCTTGGGCCGTGGGGGTCGCGTGGACATGGTGACACCATGCGACCGCGCGGCGTTTGAGACAATGACACCGTTCCCACGTTTTCTGCCACCTCCACGCTCATGGCGGCAGCTCCCAGCCTCTCACGCCTCTCGCGCGGGCTCAGGTCTCGATGGCGATGGACTTGATGCCGACGAGGTCACCGCACGAGGTGCGACCGACGAGGAAGACCTGCACGACGGCCTGGTTGGGGCCGCCCGGCGGCGCGTGCAGCGCGACGTAGATGACGTCGGTGAGCTGGGTGTCGAACGCGTTCTCGATGTTGGCCGCGGCCCACGGATCGGCGCTGCCGCTCGACGGCTCCAGCGCGCGGAAGTAGTTCGAGACCACGCGCACCTCGGCGGTGTATCCCGACGGCACGCCGGCCAGTGCCAGCACCGTGGCGGCGGTTGGCGCGCTCCCGCCCTCGCCCTGCCACGACACCAGCTCGACAGGACGGTCGCTCTCGCTCATGAGCAGCACGTGCGGCAGCTGCGGCGCCACCGCGTTCGACCACAGCGTGATGCAGGTGGAGGGGCCGCCCTGCGCGTAGGTCTTGAGCGCGTCCATCGTCGCCGTGCCGATGCCGTACGTCGCCGCCACCGCCGCCAGCGACGTGTACGGGCGCGCGGCGATGAGGTCGTTGGCCTGCGCGCCGGCGACGCCGTGCCCGGTGAGCTGCGCGTACGTGGCCTGATTGGCGAGGTCCAGTGCGGTCACGGCGGTGGGCTCGTTGAAGGTGACGCCGTCGAACGTGCCGGCAAGGCAGGTCTGTCCGTGCAGGCAGTTCCACCACGGCAGCGCGTGAGCGCGCAGCTGCACGAGCGCGGTCGGGCCGACCCAGGTGACGGCGCCCATCTGCGCTACGCGGGTGTACGGGCGCCCCGCGTACAGGTGGTCCGCGGCGCGCGCCTCGAGGAGGTTGTGGATCGTGGCCGAGTCGGCGTGGTTGACGCCCCACACCACCGACTCCGACTCCCAACCGCGGAAGCTCACGCCCTCGACCGTTTCGCCCGCCGGCGCCGGGTGCGCCGCCGAGTACACGTCGAGCTGCTGCAGCACCGTGTCGTCGACGTTGGGCACCGCGTCGAGCCCGGCGATGGTGGTGAAGTAGGCGTCATCGGCCGAGGGGGAGACGCTGTCGGCGCCGTCGCGGTGGGCGGTGATGGCCACCGCCGCCCAGGGGTGGATGCCCACCTGGTTCTGGAGCACGCCGACGCTGTTGCCGGGGTAGTTGACGAAGTCGAGGATGCGCGCCTCGGCCTCGGGCGAGAGCAGGAGGGCGGCGGAGGAACTGGCCGTTTCAAGGCCGTCCTGGGGAGGGGCCTCGGAGCATGCAGCGAGGAACATCAGAGCGAGCAGAGCGATGCGTCTCATGGCGGAACTCGATTGTGTATGGACGGCCGCAGGATGTGTGACGGGCGCAGCCGTCGCAGCGTGAGCCGACAGGCGATTTGCTGTCAACGCCACGACTCGTTCCTGTCGTCGACCTTCCGCGTCTCCATCAGCGACATCGGCATGATGCCAGCGTTGTTGATGATGATTTCCACGCGTCCCAGCTCCGTCCGCGCGTAGCCGATGAATGCCTCCATGTCCTCCAGCCGCGTCACGTCGAGCTTCCGGAATCGGGCCGAGCCTTCCTCGGCGTTGATGGTCCGCGTGAGCGCCTCTAAGCCATCCGGAGGAGGTCCTGTCAGGGGGGCGTCGTTGTAGGCCGAAACGTCGGGCCTCTGCGCGGTCCCCCCTGCAAGAACCTGGTTCGGATGGTTTAGTCATCGTGGAGCCAGTAGAGGCGGTTGTTGCTCGTGAGGGCTCGCGCCAGAAACTCGCGGAGCGACGCTGCCACGGGCGTCACGGCCGGATATGTGCCGTGGTACGCATCCAACAAGGGATAGGGGGGCGGCTGGGCCACGTCCACCAAGATGAAATCCGAGTCCTGGCAGTCCACCAGCGTCCACCAGGACGCGGGGCCCATGGAGTCATCGTCGCTGCCGCGCATTCGAACGCGGGCGCGTTGTAGCTCTCCGAGAGAGAGGAGGCTGTAGCGCGCGTTGGGCAGCGGCTCGAACAGCTCCGCGCCATTGCACCGCAAGTAGAAGGCGCGCAGCTCGGCTCCGAGCTGCCAGCCCGCGCGTGATTCGAACGCGGCAATCTCCGCCTCGGTCGCGGGAGGGTGCGGGTAGTGCTCGCGCACCACGGTGGCCAGGAGCTGGTCCAGGGTTGGCGTCATGGGCTAGTCGCTGTAGGGGATGTTGGGCCCGGGGGTGGACCACCGACTGCCGCGCGCGTAGCACTGCGGATAGGCGTTGTTGAAGAGCGTGTGGACAGGGTCCGGCACGGGCAGAATGTTGCTCGGGTCGGTGGGGTGCCCTCCGTGGCCGAGGTCGCGAATGTGGTGGCCCGGCCAGTTGCGGCCGGCTGTGCCGGGCCATGTGCCGAACTCCTCAATCCAGTTCGCCCGGAACGCGTCCCGGGCGTTGTCCCAGATGCCTCTGCCGCGCCGGGGGTCGACAGTCGCGTAGTCGCAGCAGCAGTGAGTGAGCGGATAGCGGGTGCCACCCTCCGCCGGGAGGAACATGAAGCGCCCGACCCAATCGCCCTTGATGTCCGCGAGCCAGATGCAGCCCATGAGCACGCGGCCCTCGGATGCGCACTGGCGCTGGCAGCGCCCCAGCTGCTTGGCGTTGCACTGCCACGGGCCGTAATAGATGGTCGTGGTCACCCGGCCGCCGTTGGGGCTCGGCACCGCCGGCCCGACCCACCTTGCAGTGGCGGGGGGCATGCCGACTGCGCCGACCGTGGCCGAGCCGCATGCTGCGAGGGCCGACGCGGTGAGCGCGACGACGAGCGGACGATACTCGGAGGGGGCAAACACGCAAAAGCGGCTAGCACCGACAACGCGCCGCACGCAAGTCACGGCGGTGGGGGGCCCTCTTGGTGGGTTGGCCCGACAAGCAGGCGTTGCCGCCTGCCACTCCAGGGTCTGGCGGTGCGCTACCTTGCCGTGCGGCGATTGGAAGCGCCGCTCCGGCGCCACCGGCAACGGCGCGTGTATCCAGCAGGCGCCGTGCTCGGGCCTGTCGAAGCAGCTCTGGAGGCGCAACAGCAAGGGCTCGGGCCGGTACGAAATCGTCGCCGTCAACGGAGGCCGCTGCCTGGATGTGACGGGCGGCCCCACCGCCACGGGCGACGGTGTGCTGATGGCGCTCTGGGATTGCTCGGACTTGCACAGAGGAGCGCAAGCCCTCTATTTTTCGCGCCGGTCGGAAAACGGCAGAGCGGTTCGGTGAGCCCCGCTCACTCCCACGGTGGGAGCACTTGTTCCACCTCGTTCAGGTGAGAACCCACGGCCATGCAAGGCACACGTGTGCCTTCAGAGGCTCCCACCATGAAGCTGAATCACCTCGACCTGCAGGTCCCCGACGTCCAGCGCACCGCTCTGTTCTTCGAGCGCTACTTCGACTTCGAGCACGGCTCGAATCGGGCCTCGCCAGCCATCGCCATCCTCTCGGACCGGCATGGCCTCGTGCTCGTGTTGCAGAAGCTCAAGGACCCGGCGCAGGCCTACCCGGAAGGGTTCCACCTCGGCTTCTACGTCGACACGGAAGACGCCGTGACGCAGTTCCACGCCCGCGCGACGAGCGACGGGCTGGAGGTCTCCGAGGTCACCCGGAACAACCGCGGCACGATGGTGTACTGCAAGGCGCCGGGAGGCCTCCTCGTCGAGGTCAACTGCCGCCCCCGCGCGTCCTGATACACGGTCATGGCCGGTCGCCCGGGCATGGGCGGATGGCGCCTCACCCATGCCCGGCCGGCACGGCCACCCCGCTGGACCGGCGCACCAGCACCAGGGCCCCCACCACCAGCAGCGGGCACACGATGAGCATCGTCACGTGCACCGAGGTGGAGAGCTCCGAGGAGGGCACCGAGTAGCGGGTGAGCAGGAAGGACACCGCGTTGTTGAGGATGTGCACGCACACCGGCAGGCGCAGGCTGCCGGTGCGCTCGGCGAGCCACCCCAGGAACAGGCCCATCACCAGGGCGATGGGGCCGTGGATGGGGTCCATGTGCATGAGGCCGAAGAGGCTGGCCGCGGTGGCGATGCCGGCCGTGCGCCCCCAGCGCTCCACCAGGCGGCTCTGCACGTAGCCGCGGAAGAACAGCTCCTCGGCCGTGCCCGCGACCAGCGCGCCGAAGAGCATCAGCAGCGCGAATGTGCCAGGCGAGGCCGCGCTGGTGGCCTGGATACCCTTCAGCGAGGTGGTCCAGTCCCACGCGCCGGTGAGGATGGTGGCGCTCTCCATCGCTTGTCCCAGCGCGCAGCAGCCCATCACGGCGGCCGCCCACACCCAGGGCGGCAGCGGTGCGCCGGCCTGGAGGCGCAGCCGCTCGCGCCACGGTCGGGGTGACAGCCAGGCGCCAATGAGCGCCGCGGCGAGCGTGGTGGTGCTGGACATCACCACTCCCGCCACGTGGAGCCAGGGCATCAGCTTGAGCTTCTCCACCACGGCGTTGAGAGCCTCGGTGTCCTGGGGTTTCACGCCGGTGCGCGCCAGCTCCACCGCCACCGCGATGCCGGCGAGGAGGGCCCCGGCCACCAGGAGCGTCACCAGCGCGAGCCCGAACGCGAGGAAGACGGGCCACACGCGCGGGCGCTCCGGCGCAAGAGGCTCCAGGGCCTGGAGTGGGACGGACAGCGGCGCCGGGGAGGGCGGACTGACGGTGGAGGCGGGCTCGGACTGGGAATCCATCGCGCGCGACGTTATCGCGCAACCCCTCCCACGCGAACCCCGGGACCGGTGGACGATATGAACGCACGGATTTCCGAGATGACTTCGTCCGAGGTGTCCTCGAAGAAGAAGTGGCTCGCATGGGGAAGCTCGACAGTCTTGTGATTGGGAAGCGTCTGCTCCCAGCGCTCGAGGTCGCTCCGGGGAAAGCCGGGGTCCTTCAGGGCCCAGAAGATGAGCGCCTGTTTGTCTTTGAGGGCGGGGAGGCCGGCTTCGAGCTCCGCGAACCAGTCGCTCGCGGCGGTAATCTGCCCCGGATAGAAGGCGGCAATCCCGCGACGCTCCAGCGGCCGGAATGGACGCACGTAGACGTCCGCCACGTCGGAAGGCAGCTCACGGACGATGCTGTCCTTCAGCGCGACCGTGGCAATCCCATTGAAGTTGACCTGCACGAACTCACCCACGGGACCGCCGGCGATGACCGACCAGATGCCGCGCGGCTCGCTCGTGCGCGTCGTCCATGCCCAGGTGCTCCCCAGGATGAGGCCTCGCACGAGCTCGGGACGGCGCTCCGCGAAAGCGGTGCCGATGGGCCCGCCCCAGTCCTGCATGACCAGCGTCACGTCACGAAGCCCGAGCTGGTCGACGAACTCCTCGAGGACGCGGCTCTCCTCGCCAGGGGTGAAGCCGAAGCCGTCCGGCGCCTGGGACAGGCCGAAGCCTGGGTAGTCCAGGGCGATGCAGCGGTACGAGCCGCGAAGCCCATGAATCAGGTCTCTCCACTGGAACGACCAGGACGGGTTGCCGTGCAGGAAGAGCAGCGTCTCGCCCTGGCCTTCGTCCACGTAGTGGATGCGCGCGCCGCTTGGGAGGTCGATGAACCTGTGCTCCACGTCGAACATCGAGCGCGGGAGGTCGGCAGCGGCGGGCGGCGCGGCACGCTCGCTTGCAATCGCCGCGAAGACGCCAGCGGCTTCGAGCGCCCCGAAGAGCACGAGGGCGGCCGTGCCGAGACGTGAGCGGCGAGTCCGCTCGGCGGAGCGGGGGACGAACCAGACCACGGTGGCGGCCACGGCGATGACGGCGGGGAGCCCCGAGGCGACGAGCCCGCGAGGGCCCAGGACGGCCATCCCCAGGAGCAGGACCAGCGCGAGCCCGAAGACAATTGCCGCCAGCGCAAGTCGTGGCCGACCCGTACGTCCAGCAAGCGCGCGATACACGAACGCCGCGCCCACCGCGAGGAGCACGCACGCGGGCGCCAGGACCGCATACCGGAGCTCGGGGAAGAAGGTGAGCCCGCGGCTGCGAGGCACCACCGCGACGGCGAGCGTCGCGAGCAGCACGATGGGCACGGACGCCGCCCATCCTGAGCCGAGCGTGCGAAGGGCCTTCGGAGTTGCTGATTCCACGGTGTGACCTCCTCTGTTCATGAGGTACCGTAAGTCCGAGCGGGAGGACTTTCAGTGCCTGGAACGCCAGAAGAAGTATCCAATCGTCCAGATTTGAGGACGCTCGCGGGGGTGGACCCGTTCAGCGACGTGTTCACCGCGATGCGCGTCAGGAGCGCGCTGTATTGCCGGATGGAGGCGACCGCGCCGTGGGGCGTGAAGTTCCCCGGCTCGCCGCATGCGAAGTTCGGGCTGGTGACGCGCGGGAGCTGCTGGCTCGAGGTCACCGGGGAGCCGAGCCCCATCCCGCTGCGCGGCGGTGATTGCTACGTCGTCGCGCCCGACGTCGGCATCACGGTGCGCGACGCGCTCCGCACCCGTCCCGTCGATGGGGAGGCGCTCATCCGGACGAAGGTCGGCGACCTGCTCCACCTGGGCGGAGGCGGTGCGCCAACCCACGTCGTCACCGGCCTGTTCGAGTTCGACGAGTGGAGCGGCAAGCCCGTCTTCGAAATGCTGCCGAGCGTCCTGTGCGTGCGGGGCGACGAAGCCCAGGCCAGCGCGCTGGGGGCGACGCTCAACCTCCTGTCGCTCGAAACCGCGACGCCCACCATCGGCTCCCCCGTCGTCATCAGCCGACTGGCGGAAATCCTGTTCGTCCAGACGATTCGCGCGCACTACGCATCGGGCCGGGCGGGAGAGCAGGGCTGGTTGGCGGCGCTCGGGAGGGGGCCGCTCGGCGCGGCACTGCGCGCGATGCATCATTCCCCGGCGCACCCCTGGTCCGTCGAGGCGCTCGCCGGCGTGGCGGGTATGTCGCGCTCGGCATTCGCCCTGCGCTTCAAGGAACAGATTGGAGAGACGCCGCTCGAGTACCTGACGCGCTGGCGGATGTACAAGGCGGGGTGTCTGTTGCGCGACGGGGACTCCGGGCTCGCGGAAATCGCCGATGCCGTCGGCTACGAGTCACCCGGTGCCTTCAACCGGGCCTTCCAGCGCGTCCACGCGCAGACTCCGGGTGAGTTCAGGCGTCGCACCCGCCAGGCCGGCGTGGCCGGGTAGCGAGGGCCGACGGGGCCGCGCAGGTGGCTCACGCGGCCGAGATGCCCGCGAGGAGCAACCCCAGGCCCGCCGCCAGCAGCCCGAGCGTGAGCGAGCCCACGCCCACCCAGAGCAGGGCGAAGAGGCGGTTGGGGCGCTGCGGGTCCTTTCCCAGGACGGAGAGGAAGAACCCCGCCGGCATGAGCAGTGCGGAGACCGGCACGCCGTAGCGCGCGACCAGGTCGAAGGCGAACGGCAGCCTCGCGGCGTCGATGACCGCGAGGATGGCGATGCTGAGCACCAGGAGCACGGCCGCATGGGCGTGCCCCGCACGGAAAAAGTTCTTCTGCAGCGCGTTCGCGGGGACTATTCCCCGGCCGACGCGGGTGAGGAACCAGCCCCCCGACTCCACCGTGATGAGTGAGAGGAGGAGGGTGCCGATGACGATGAGGGTGTGAGGTTGGATACTCATGGTATCCAATGTTAGATAGCTCAGCTATCCAGTGCAAGGAAATCCGCATGCGCATCTCCGAGCTCGTGGAGCGGACAGGCGTTCCGCTCGCGACCATCAAGTACTACCTGCGCGAGGGACTGCTCCCGGCCGGTGAGGCGACCGCCGCGACGCGGGCCGAATACGGCGAGGTGCACGTGCGGCGCATCGCCGTGATTCGCGCGCTCACCGAGACGGTGGGCCTCAGCGTGCAGAAGGCGCGCGAGGTGCTTCGGCTCATCGACCAGCCCCAGGACTCCCTCTTCGAGACCTTCGGCCAGGCCATCGAGGCCCTGCCGCCGGAGGTGACGCCGGATGCCACGGCCGACTACCCGCGCGCCCGTGCCGTGCTGGAGCAGCTCGGCCAGGTCTATGAGCCTCGCTTCGCGGCCGTCGCCCAGCTCGAGCGCGCGCTCGCCGCCGCCGAGGCCGCTGGCATCCCCCTCGACGACGCGCGACTCGCCGTCTACGGGCCGCACATCCGCGCCATCGCCGAGTTCGACGTCGGCCGCATCCCGCGGGACGATGCCGCGGCCGCCGTCGAGTACGCCGTGCTCGGCACCGCGCTCCACGAGCCCGTGCTCATCGCGCTCCGCCGGCTCGCGCATCAGGACGTCGCGGCCCGGCGGTATGGCCCTGTTCCGTCCGAGACACCACCCGCGTCGCGAAAGGCCGCGCGCAAGGCCCCTCGTGCGCGGACCCGGCCCAAGGGGAGCTGAATCGTCGTGTGAGTGACGGAGCGGGCAGCCGGGCTCGGCGCCCCTGCGGGCGGCGGCCGGTCTTCCCATCTTTCATGCTCCTGGGATGGGCCCCCCTCCCGGGGCGGGGGGCTGGCATGAGGTCGTTGCGAGAGCCGCGAAGCACCACGCTGGAGACGGTGGGCTGGGCCACCGCTCTCGGGCTCCTCTTCTTCGGCCTCGGGGTGGTGAGTGAGCGCACCACGTTTGCTCCCTACCACAGTGCCGCCATCTGGCTGCCGAGTGGACTGACGCTCGCGGTGCTCGTACGGGTCGAGCGACGCCACTGGGGCATCCTCCTCGCCGCACTCTTCCTCGCCGAGCTGGCCAAGGTGCTGGTGCTCGGCGGTGTGCTTCCCATGGCCCTGACGTGGGCGGCGGCCAACTGCCTCCGCGCACTGCTGGGGGCGGTCCTCGTGTGCTCCTGGGCGGCGGGGCCGGTGCGGCTGCACCATGTCCGCGAAGTCGCCGGCCTCATCCTCTTCGGAGGCCTGCTCGGGCCGCTCGTCAGCGCGACGCTCGGGGCCGCGTCGATGGTGCTCTGGCTGGAGGGTGCGGCTCCCTTTTCCATCGAGTGGCTCGCCTGGTTTCTGGCCGACTCGTTGGGAAGCCTGCTGTTGGCGCCGCTGCTGCTCACGTGGTGGCCCCTCCCACGTGAGTTCGCCCGTCCGCGGTGCCTGGGCGAGCTGGCCATCGTTCTCGGTGCGGTCGTGGCGGTGAGCCACTTCGTCCTCGGCGGGTCCGTGCGCTGGGCCTTCCCCTATCTTCCCTTTCCCCTGCTCGTCTGGGCGGCACTCTGGTTGGGGCCGGCGGGAACGGCCGCCGCGGTGGCGGCGCTCACGACCATCACCCTGGGAGACACGGTCGCCGGGCATGGCCCTTTTTCTGGCGCGCCCGTATCGAGCGAGGCACAACTTCTCGCGACGCAGGCGTACCTCGCGGTGATGGGGCTCTCCGCCAACGCGTTCGCGGCGCTGGTTGCGGAGCGCCGCGCGACCGCGCGCGTCCACCGGTTCTTCGCCGACGTGGGGGCGCTCCTCGCCGAGTCCCTGGACGTTCGCCGCACGCTCTCCCTCATCGCGGAGCGGGTGGTCCCCGATATGGCCACGGGGTTCGCCGCATGGGTGGCGCAGGAAGATGGGCGCCTCGTTCAGGTGGCCGAGATGGGGGTGGGGCCGGAGCTCCACCCGGTGCTGGCCGCCCAGCTGACACCCCCCCTCCAGCGATGGGTGGACCCATCCGGGCGCATCATCCTGGTGCCGTTGCAGGGCAGGGAGAAGCCGGTGGGCGCGCTCGTGCTGGTGGGGGAGGAGCGGTTGCGGCCGCTCCGCGCTCGCGAGCGGTACCTTGCCGAAGAGCTCGCGCGACGCTGTGCCCTGGCCGTGGAGAATGCCTGGCTCTTCGAGCGCTCGGAGCAGGCCGTCCATGCCCGCGACGAATTCATCGCCATCGCGGCCCACGAGCTGCGCACGCCGCTGACCGCCCTCAACCTGCGGTTGGGCACCCTCCTGCGGTCGCTGGGTCCACGCCCGGTGGTGGAGTCCGTCCGGCGGAAGCTCCAACTGGCCGTCAAGCAGGTGGCCCGCCTCTCGCGCCTGGTCGACAGCCTTCTCGATATCGGGCGCATCCACTCCGGACGGCTTCAGCTTGCCCGCGAGCCGGTGCGACTCGACGAGCTCGTGCGCACGACGACGGAGCGTTTCAGGGAGCAATTCGAGCGGGCCGGCTGCACGTTGCTGCTGCGCCTCGAGGACGACGTGCTCGGAGAGTGGGACAGGCTCCGCATCGAGCAGGTGCTCACCAACCTGCTCTCCAATGCCGTGAAGTTCGGCGCCGGACGCCCCCTCGAGGTGGAGGTGTCCCAGGCCGGCAGCCGCGCCCTCCTCCGCGTGCGCGACCATGGGGTGGGGATGGATGCCCAGGCGCTCTCGCGTGTCTTTGGCCGCTTCGAACAGGCGGTGTCCCCCCGGGAGTACGGCGGGCTCGGGCTGGGGCTCTACCTCGCGAAGGAGATTGTCGAAGCGCACGGGGGCCAGTTGCATGCCACGAGCCGCCCCGGCGAGGGCGCCACCTTCACGGTGGAGCTTCCCGCGCTACCCGGGGTGGCTCCCAGCCCTGGCGGCCCGAGGTTCAGCGAACAGGCCGCCGAAGGGACTGCATAGGGACCGCCCCTGGCACCGTGCTGGCGAAGCTCAGCGGGAGCACCACCGTGAAGGTGGCCCCTCCGCCCTCCGTTTTCGTCAGGTGGAGGGCTCCCCCGTGTGCTTCCGCGATGTGGCGTGCCATCCACAGGCCCAGGCCGAAGCCCCCGTAGTTCCGGGTGGGAGCGGCGCGTTCGAAGCGGCTGAAGATGCGCTCCGCGTCCTCGGGCGAGACACCTCCGCCATGGTCCACGATGCGAATCGAAGCGCTGTCCGCGTCCCTGGCCACGGTGACTTCCACGGGCTTGCCCATCCCGAACTTGAGGGCGTTGTCGAGAAGGCCCTCCACCAGTTGGCGCAACCGCGCGCGGTCATAGGCCCCCACGACGGGCGAGCTCGCGCTCAGGGTGAGGGTGCAGCCCATGCGCGCGGCCTTCTCTCGCGTCTCCTCGACGAGGGCGCCCACCACCGTGGAGAGGTCGGTCTCCTCCGGGGTGAGCTCCAGGTGGCCCGACACGAGCTCCGCCACCTCGACGAGCTGCTCCACCTGTCGCGTCAGCCGGTGGAGGTGTCGCTCCGTGGCCTGCGCCCGGGTGCTCGCTTCCTCGGGAGAGAGCACGGCGCGCTCCCCGGGGGTGACGCCGCGAATCAGCGACCGGACGCTCAGCGCCAGCGCGCTCAGGGGCGTCCGGAGTTCGTGGCTCACGGCGTTGAGCCACTCGTCGCGCGCCTTCACCGTGGCACGGAGCTGCTGCTCGGCATGCTCATGTTGCGCCACGTCCCGGCGCACGCGCGCCATCTCCAACTGGGTCCGTACACGGGCGAGGAGCTCCCGTGCTGAAAACGGCTTCACCAGGTAGTCGTCCGCGCCGCTGTGCAGCCCCTCCACCGTGGACTCATCGCCCGCCCGGGCGGACAGGAGGATGATGGGGATGGCCCGCGTGCGCTCGTCGGCGCGCAGGGCGCGCACCAGTCCGAAGCCGTCCAGCCCTGGCATCATCACATCCGAGAGGATGAGGTCCGGCGGGTGGGCGCGCGCCTCTGCGAGGCCCTTGTTCCCGTCCGCCGCCATCTGGACGTTGGGGAAGGTGCGCCGAAGCAGCCCGGAGACGTAGGTGCGCAGGTCCGCGTTGTCGTCCACGAGGAGGATGCGGGAGTGCACGTACTCCGGCGGTACCTCGAAGGTGTCGTCGGGTGCTCCGGGGAGGGAGTCGCCCGCTGCCTCCCCGGTGCCCGCGGACCAGCGCCGGGCCTCTTCGACGAAAGGCGCGGCGCCCGCCGCGGAAGCGCGGGACTCGAGCGTCTGCTGGACCCGCTCCGGGGGAAGGTGCACCGAGCCACGCGGCAGTCGCACGGTGAAGGTGCTGCCCTCACCCAGCCTGCTCGTCACCGAGACGCTGCCGCCGTGCAGCCTCACCAGCTCCTGCACCAGCGCGAGGCCGATGCCGGTCCCCTCGTGGCTGCGTCCCTCGGTGGAGCGGACGCGGTAGAAGCGCTCGAAGACGCGCGGGAGCTCTTCTTCGGGGATGCCCACGCCCGTGTCCTGGACGGTGAGGACGGCCTGCCCGTCGGCCCATTCGAGGCCGACGCGGATTTCACCCTGGTGGGTGTACTTCACGGCATTCGAGAGGAGATTGAGGACAACCTTCTCCCACATGTCCGGGTCGACATAGATGGGCTCGGGCAGCGGCGGGCAGTCCACCACCAGGCGCAGGCCCGCACTCGCCGCGGCGGACTCGAAGGCGCTGGCCAGGTTGCTCGTGAAGCGCGCGAGGTCCGTCGGAACGAACGTCGCCTGGGCCCGCCCCGCCTCCATTCGCGAGAAGTCGAGGAGGGTGTTGACCATCTTGTAGAGCCGCAAGGCATTGCGGCGGACCAGGTCGAGCTGCTCTCCCTCCAGGGCCTTTCGCGTGCTGGTCAGCGCGTCCTCGATGGGGCCGAGAATCAGCGTCAGCGGCGTCCGGAACTCGTGGCTCACGTTGCTGAAGAACGCCGTCTTGGCCTGGTCGAGCTGGGCGAGCTCCTCCGCCCGCTTCTTCTCCTGCTCATAGGCGCGGGCGCTGGAGATGCTGGCGGCGAGCTGCCGCGCCAGCAGCTGCAGGAAGCCCCGGTACTCGTCGTCGAGCGCGCGGAGCGGACTGAGCCCGACGACGAGCACGCCCATCGTCTCCGCGTCCGCGCCCATCGCCACCGGAAGCATCAGGGCCCGCGTCGCGGGCTCGGGCCAGGGCCCGCCCGGGAGGGGGCCGAAGCGGGTGTGGAGGTCTTCGACCAGCACCTCCTGTCCCGTCCGCGCCACGCCCTGGAGCGGCCAGGACGTCGTGTCGCCGAGCATCAGCTCGGTGGGCGCGGCGCGTGCTCCCTGGGACAGGCCGGCACGGCTGACCAGGTGAGCCGTGTCGGCCCTGACGGCATAGAGGAGGGCGAAGGGCACGTCGTTGCCGGCCTGCGCGAGGACGGCATCCAGCGAGCGGTAGATGTCCTCGACCTTCTTGTCGAGGGCCGTCCGGATGGACAGCTCCCGGAGGATGGCCAGCTGCCGGTCACCGACCACCTGCCGCGTCGTCTCGCTCGCGATGGCGAAGAGGCCCGCGATGCCCCCCGTCTCGCCGATGGTCGGGTTGTAGGACCAGGTGAAGTAGGCCTCTTCCCTCAGGCCGCCGGGCCGGCGCGCGAAGTTGACGTTGCCGTTCTCGATGAACAGCGGCTCGCCTGTCTCATGCACGCGCTTCATCAAGGGGCCGAGGAGTGTCCATTCCTCGGCGAGCGCCTCATTCCCGCGCGCGCCCATCGTCTGCGGGTGCTTGGCGCCCAGGATGGGCCGGAACGGGTCGTTGTACAGCATGATGAGCTCCGGCCCCCAGAAGAGGATGATGGGGTAGGGGGAGCGGAGCATCGTGCTGACGGACGTGCGCAGCGACTGCGGCCAGCGCTCGCACGGACCCAGCGGGTTCTGGGACCAGTCGATGGAGCGCATCAGGGCGCCCATCTCACCGCCGGCCTGGATGAAGCTCTCCTCGGTGCCCGGGCGCGTCGGCGGTGGGAGCGCCGGGTGATGCGCGAGCGGTGCCGCGGGCGTGACAGCCTTCGCCCGCGGCGCAAGCGGTATCGAGAAGGAGAAGGTGCTGCCCGCGCCGGGAGGACTCTCCAACTGGATGCGCCCGCCATGGCCTTCCACGATGCCCTTCGCGATGGAGAGACCCAGGCCGTGGCCCTCGCGCCGCTTCTGGGCCGCGTGCCAGTAGCGGTCGAAGATGTGGGGTTGGGCTTCGAGCGGGATTCCGGGGCCGGTGTCCGACACGCTGAAGCGGACGCTCCCGGTGCCCTGCTCGAGCTCCGCCCGCACCCGCACGGTGCCGCCGTGGGGAGTGAATCTGACCGCATTGGAGACGAGGTTTCCGAGGACCTGGAGGACCCGCTCCCTGTCGCACGGCACCGGCGGAAGGTGGGAGGCGATTGCGGTCTGGAGCGCGACGCCCTTCTCCAGCGCCTGCGGCTCGAATGTCTCGCGGACCTCGCGCAGCAGCTCCTCCGCCGCGTGGGGCCGGGGCTCGAGGGAGAGGCTGCCGGAGTCGATGCTCGCCACGTCGAGCAGGTCCCCCACGAGCCGGTTCATGCGGCCCACGGAGCGGAGAATGGAGTCCGTCTGTTTGCGCCACTGAGCATCGCGCTCGTCATGCCCCAGGGTGCGTTGGAGGAGCTCCGCGGCGAGGCTGATGCTGCTCAAGGGAGAGCGCAGGTCGTGGCTGACGATGGCCAGCGTCTCCTCGCGTGAGCGGGTGGCGCGCTCGGCTTCGGCGAGCAGCCGGCTGGCTTGCTCGGCGTGGGCGCGCTCGGCCTGGACGGCCTGCCGCCGCAGGTGGGAGACCGTGAGCTGCGCATTGACGCGAGCGAGGAGCTCGTTCGCGGAGAAGGGCTTGACGAGGTATTCGTCGGCGCCGCTCTTCAAGCCCTCGATGGTGGCCTCTTCCCCCGCGCGAGCGGAGAGGAGCACCACGGGGATGGTCCGGGTGCGCGGGTCCGCGCGCAGCATGCGGACCAGCTCGAGGCCATTCATGCCCGGCATCATCACGTCGGACAGGATGAGGTCCGGGGGATGCGCCTGCGCCGCGGCGAGGGCCCGCGCACCGTCGCTCACCACCTCCACCGTCCAGTGCGGCGACAGCAGGCGCGTGAGGTAGGTGCGCATGTCGGTGTTGTCGTCCGCCACCAGGATGCGTGCACCCGCTTGGTGTGGGGCCGGCACCGACGGCGCGGATGACGGGGTGCCGGTGTCATTCCATTGGGAGACCTCGGCGAGGAACGCGTGAGACCCAATCCCGGTGGGCGCGAGCGCTCGGGCCTCGCCGAGCTGCTCCCTGGGCAGGTGCGCGGTGCCCGTCGGGAGGCACACGGTGAAGGTGGTTCCCTTCCCGAGGACGCTCTTCACCGTCACCTGCCCGCGGTGCAGGTTCACCAACTCCCGCACGAGGGCGAGGCCGATGCCCGTGCCCTCGTGACTCCGCCCGCGCGCGCCCTCCACCCGGTGGAAGCGCTCGAAGATGCGCGACAGCTCCTCTTCGGGGATGCCGGTGCCCGTGTCCTGGACGGTGAGCTCCACGCGCTCGCCCAGCCACTTCAGCGCGACACGGATTTCACCCGTGAAGGTGAACTTGAAGGCGTTGGAGAGGAGGTTGAGGACAATCTTCTCCCACATCGCCGGGTCGACATGGACGGCCTCCGGCAGGGCGGGGCACTCCACCACCAGTTGGAGGTCGGCGGTCGCCATCGCCGAGTCGAACGTGCTCGCGAGGTCCCGGGTGAGCGCGGCGAGGTCCGTGGGGACGAAGGAGGCCCTGGCGCGCCCCGCCTCGAAGCGGGCGAAGTCCAGCAGCGTGTTGACCAGCTTCTGGAGCCGGAGGCCGTTGCGGCGCACCAGTTCCTGGCGCTCGCGCTGTCCGGGCGGGAGCGGCTCCCGGGCGTCCGCCAGGCCGTCCTCGACGGGCCCCAGCATCAGGGTGAGGGGCGTGCGGAACTCGTGGCTGACGTTGCTGAAGAAGGCCGTCTTGGCGCGGTCCAGCTCGGCGAGGGCCTCGGCCCGTTGCTTCTCCTCCTCGTAGGCGCGGGCGTTGCTCACGGCCGTGGCGAGGTGGTCCGCCACCAGCCCCAGGAACCCGCGGTAGTCGTCGTCCAGCGGGCGACGTGTGCTCAGGCCCACGACGAGGAAGCCGTAGGAGCGCTCGGCGCCCGGACGGGAGATGGGCAGCACCCAGGCGGAGTGGGGGGACTCGGGCCAGGCGCCGCCGGGTAGGTCGCCGAAGCGGGCGCGCACGTCGGAGACGAGCTGCGCGCTCTGCGTTTCCGTGGCCTCGAGAAAGGGCCACGGGGGACTGTCCGCGTCCTCGCTGGAGCATGTCCAGCCCGCCGACGCCACCAGGGTGGGGCGCGTGCCCGTCTCATCCAACCGGTAGAGCAGGGCGAAGGGAATGTCGAAGGCGTTGCCCTCCAGCGCATGGGCTGCTTCTCGCCAGGCCTCCTCTTCCCGCTTCACCGCCCCCGCGCGTGCCGCGAGGTCCCTCAGCGTCCGCAGCCGCCGCTCTCCGAGGACGCGGTCGGTGGTCTCCGTCACGGTGACGAGGACGCCACCGACGCCCGCGCTTTCGTCACGGATGGGGCTGTAGGAGAAGATGAAGTAGCACTCCTCGGTGAACCCGTGACGGTCCAGGGGGAGCATGAAGTCCGTCACACCGACGGCCCTTCCCTCCATCACCCCTTCGAACATCGGACCGATGATGTGCCAGATTTCAGCGAAGGTTTCGCGCGTGCTCCGCCCCATGGCGGCGGGGTGCTTCGTCGAGCCCAGGATGGGCCGATAGCCGTCGTTGTAGAGCTGGACGAAGTCCGGCCCCCACGCGATGTACATGGGGAAGCGCGACTCGAGCAGGATGCTGACGGCGGTGCGCAGGCTCTGGGGCCAGCCCGTCACCGCGCCGATGGCCGTCTTCGACCAGTCCGTGGCGCGGATGAGGGCGCCCATCTCCCCTCCGCCCGCGAGGACCTCGGCGGAGTCCTCGAAGGTGGAAGAAATGCCCGTTGTGGCTTCGCGAGAATCCGTCGAGTGATTCATCGAGCCTTTCGCTACCACACACGGTTTAGGGCCCAAGTCGGATGTGGACGAAGGTTGGGACGTCAACGCGGCGTGAGGTCAGGGAAGCCCCTGCCTGCCTGGGTCCTGGGCTCCACTGGACGGTGCTCCCCTGGAGAAGCGCCGACGTGTCTGTATCCTGGCGGCCGTGGTTGCACCTGGAGACTCGTATGGCTTCCCCGCGCGCCGTTTTCATGACGCTTCTCACCTCTGGTTGCCTCGCGCTGGCTGCCACCTTGATGGCCGTCCAGGGGACGGGGGCCCAGGCCGCTCCCCAGCCCCAGGCCGCGCCGCTCGCCGCCGCCTCGCAGGAGTTCGGCATCGACCTGCCGGTCCGCCTGCCAGCGTCGGAGGCCCAGCTCGAACCGGCCGTGGCCTTCGACGGGACGAACTACCTCGTCGTCTGGGCGGACCACCGCGAGGGACTCCGCCGCGGCTCGTCGTCCACCAGCACCCTGATGGGGGCGCGGGTGAGCAGGGACGGCCAGCTGCTCGACCCCTTCGGCTTCGAAATCACCGACACGCCCCATTACCACGCGGCTCCATCGGTCGCCTTTGACGGAACGAACTTCCTGGTGGTGTGGGAACGGCAGCTCACCCCGTCGTCGGCGACGGACATCCATGCCACGCGCGTCTCGCCGGCCGGTCAGGTCATCGACCCGGCTCCCGCCGTCATCTCCTCCGCCGGCTTCAGCCAGGAGTCCCCTCGGGTCGCCTTCGACGGGACGAACTTCCTCGTCGTCTGGCTGGACTGGCGCAACGGCTCCTCCTCGGACGTGTACGGCGCCCGGGTGGGCCGCGACGGCAAGCGCATCGGGACGGACTTCCCCATCTCCACCGGCCCCCAGTCGGAGTACCTGCCGACCGTGGCCTTCGGCGGCTCGGAGTTCCTGGTGGTGTGGTCCGACTCGCGCTCCGGCACCGGCAACTCGGACCTGTACGGGACGCGCATCAGCACTGCCGGCACGGTGCTGGAGCCGAGCGGCCGGAGCATCATCTCGGCCCCGGGCTCGCAGGGGGCCCCGGCGCTCGTGTCCGACGGCACGCAGTACCTGCTGGCCTGGGAGGACAACCGGGCCCAGCTCGCGGACGGCGGCACGGCACCGACCCAGGTCTATGCCGCGCGGCTCGCGCTGGACGGCACGCCCGTGAGCGGCTCCGCGCGGGCGCTGTTGTCCGGGGGCTACCAGGTGACGCCCGTGGTGGCGGCCGCGCGTGACGGTTTCCTGGTCACCTGGCAGGACTATCGCGGGCCGAGCCGCGTCCTGCCCGTGGTGCGCCTGGATGCCTCGGGTGCGCAGGTCTCCACGTCCGAGCTCCCCGTGGCGCCCGCCCCCTACATCGCGCCGTTCTCCGTCGGCTCGGACGGGGAGACCTTCCTGCTCGCCTGGGCCGAGCAGCAGACGACAGCCCGCTCGTGGGACGTGCTCGCCACGAAGGTGGGCGCGGCCGCCGAGCTGCCCGCGACTCCGGCGACGCTGCTCTCGGTGGTGGCCAACACGCAGAAGCAGCCCACCGTGGCCTTCGACGGCGAGCACTATGTCGTGGCCTGGGTGGACAACCGCAATGCCCTCGACTCGGGGCAGGACATCTACGCGGCGCGCGTCGGCACGGACGGGGCGCTGCTGGACCTGGCGGGTGTCCCGGTGACGACGGCGCCCGACCCGCAGGCCTCGCCGCGCATCGCCTGCGAGGGCGGCCGGTGCCTGGTGGTGTGGGAGAACCCGCGCGACGCCGGCTTCTCTTCGAACAGCGACGTGTACGCTGCCCGGCTCACCTCGGATGCGGGCGTGCTGGAGGCGCGGGAGATGCTCCTCACTCCCACGCCCGCGGAGCGGCACAATCCGGCGGTGGCCTCGGATGGCCACCAGTACCAGGTCGTCTGGAATGAGTGGACGCCCGACGGCTTCAACATCCTGGGGCTGCGCGTCCCGCACGAGGGCGAGCCGGGGGAGTTGTCTCCGATTCCCATCTGCACCGCCACGCACAATCAGGTCCGGCCGGTCATCGCCGCGTTCGGAGGCCTCTCGCTCGTCGTCTGGAATGACAGCCGGAGCAACAGCTTCGGGGACCTGTACGCGGCCCGCATCGACTCGGACGGTGGGGTGCTGGACCCGGATGGACAGCCGCTGCTACGGGCCTCATGGAGCAAGTACACCCACGCCGTGAGCGCGTCCGAGGCCGGCTTCCTGGTGGCCTGGGAGGACGGACGCAGCAGCACCAGCCGGGACGACATCTACGGTGCCCGGGTGCTGCTGGACGGAGGCCTGCCAGATGGCACCGGGCGCAAGCTGGCCATTGCGCCCGGCTACCAGTCCGAGCCGGCTCTCGCCTTCAACGGAACGCGCCACGTCGCCGTCTGGAGGGACACGCGGGACGACCTGTCGACCGACACCCTGTCGGAGTCGCACCTGTACGGCCAGGTCGTCCCCACGGGAGGCGGGGACCTGGACGGAGGTGGCTTCTCGGTGGCACCCGGACCCTTCGTGCAGGCCGCGCCTGCGGTGGCCTCGGACGGCCGGCAGCGCGCGCTGGTGGTGTACGAGCGCAGGGATGCCTTCGGCGATCCGCGGCTGCGCGCCCGGTGGGTGTCCGACATGCTCGCGAATGGTAGTGCCTGCGCCGTGGCCGGCGAGTGCGCGAGTGGCTACTGCGTGGACGGCGTGTGCTGCAACACCGCGTGTGGTGGAGGTGTCTGCGAGGCGTGCTCGGTGGCGGAGGGGGCGCCCGTGGACGGCGTCTGCGCGCCGCTCGATGGCCGGAGCTGCGATGACGGCAATGCCTGCTCCCACACCGATACGTGCAATGGGCGCACCTGCGGAGGCATGACCTACCAGTGCAGCCCCGGGCAGTGCGAGAACTCCTCGAGCTGCGATGGCCAGGGTGGATGCTCCGCGGTGCCGCGGCCGAATGGCAGCGTGTGCAACGATGGCAACGCGTGCACCACGCCGGACTCCTGCCAGGCCGGTAGCTGCGTGGGCGCGGAGTCTGACGTGTGCCAGCAGGACGCAGGCACGGAGCCGCCGCGGGACGCGGGCACGAATCCGCCGCAGGACGCGGGCACGAATCCGCCCCAGGACGCGGGCACGGACCCGTCGCGGGACGCGGGCACGAGCCCGCCGCCGCCGGATGAGTCGTCCGGCTGTGGCTGTGGTGCCACCTCGGGTGGCTTCGAGCTGGCCCTGGCGCTCGGGGCTGGCGCCATCCTGCGCCGCCGCCGTCGCTCATAGCGCGCGTCGAGCCCCGTGGGGCCACCTGCTCGCCCGGCGGGTGGCCTCCACTCCTGGCAATGACTTCGCTACCAGGGAAGGGGGCCGTCGGAGGTGATGAAGCTGCCGGTGCTCGAAAGGGACAACCCGTCAGTGGCCTGGCGGAATGGAAGCGCTCTGGCCGAAGTCCGCGCCGCGAAGCGCGAGGACGCAGTCGAGTGGCAGCGGTGCCCCGGGGTCTCTGAGGAACGCCAGGGTGACCTGGGCACCACACGGGTTGAACGACGCGCCATGGCTGTACCCCCGGAACTCGACGTAGCGCGCGTGGGGCATGGACTCGAGCAACTGCCGGCCCCAGTCTGGCGGCGTGTCCGGGTCGAACTCCCCGGCGAAGACGAGCGCCGGCACGTTGCTCTTCACCGGCTCGTTCTCCACGGCGGGCACGGTCGCCACGTTCCAGGCGCGGCAGGTCTCCGCGGAGGCCGTTCCCTCGTCGACGCCTCCCAACCCCATCGAGGGCGAGCGCTGCGCGACGATGCGAGCGGGATCCTCGAAGGGCAGCTCCTCCGCGCACCACACCGAGAGGCGCAGGCCCCAGCTCATCGTGGACGGGCCCTGGTTTTCCTCCACCAGCGGTGTCAGCTCCGTGTAGTCGCCCGCGGCCGCCCGGCTGATGATTCGGGGGACGAGGGGAATCAGGTCGACCCGGTGCAGCGCTGAGTAGAGGGCCTCGACCACCTGCGCGCCGCGCACCTCCACCGGCCGTCCTCCCGTCACGGACTCCTTCAGCTTCAGGGGCAGTGGCTTGCGCTCGGCGGCGGCGACGAGCCGGGCGAAGCGCTGGCGCAGGTCGGGGTATGCGGCGCCGCACTCGCGGTCGATGGCGCACCCATCGAAGACGAGGTCGAGGACGCGCTGGAGATTCGTCGCCGCCACCTCGTCGAAGTTCACCTCGGGGGGCAGCACTGAATCGAGGATGACGGAGCGCACGCCGGACGGGTGCCTGCGCAGCACCGTCAACATCAGCCGCGTGCTGTAGGAGAGGCCCTGGAGGTTCCACTGCGCGTAGCCCAGGACCTTGCGCAGGTCCTCGATGTCGTCCGCCGTGGCCGCCGTCGTGTACCCGTCCAGGTCCACACCGGATGAGGTCAGTGTCTCCCTGCAGCGGCCCGCCGCCTTCGCCAGCGCGTCCAGGGCCTTCTGTCCCCGCAGCCGACCCGCGGCCACGTCTCCCTTGAGCGCGTTGATTTCGGGACACTCGAGCGCGGGCTGAGCCATGCGTCCTCCGCGTGGCTCCAGGACGATGAGGTCCCGTTCATCGAGCAGCGGGTTGCGCCTGCCCGAGCGCAGGTTGGCCGTCGCGCTCACGCCGGGGCCTCCGGGCATGTAGAAGACGGGGTCGGCGGCCGGGTGCTCGGCGCGACTGCGCAGGCGCACCACCGGTAGTCGGATGAGACGGCTGCCCGCCTTGTTCCGATTCTCCGGAACCACCAGCAGCCCGCAGTCGATGCGTTCCCCGGGCTCCACGGTGGCAGGGCAGGGGGTTGGCTCGAATCGGGGCACGGCGCTCGAAAGGGGCTGCACAGCCGGCGCGGCGAGCGCGACGGCGAGCGAGACCACGAAGGCGATGGTGTGCGGGGACATGGGGACTGTTAATCACTAGGTCCGAGGTTCGAGTCCTCGTCGGGGAGCAGGATTCTCGAAGAAATGCAGTGCCTTGGGCGAAAGTCCAAGGCCCTTTTCATTTGCCCTCCCCTGTCCGTGGACAGAATGCTCGCGCGCGAGCACCTTGCACCTCACTGGCGTGACGGGATGGACGTTCAGGCTGGCATCGGCTGGTACGTTTCGGAGTGAGTGCTCTTCGCCAAGATGGGCAGCGTGGAGCCGTACCGGGCGAGGCCAATGGAATCGCTGGGGTGCTGGTGTGTCCGCAGACCAAGAGCGGCAAACCCTTGCGCACCGCCGTTTCCGCCGAGGTGCTGGAGGCTGGGAAGCGGCTGCTGGGGTGGGGTTCATTCAGCTTCGAGAAGTGCACCCTGGCCATCAAGGGGCCCTGCAAGGCGGCGGGTATCCTGGCATTCACCCGGGACGGTTCCGGCACTCCGTCGCCACCTGGGCCATCGAGAAGGGGGCAGCCCCGGCCTCGGTGGCAGCCTTCCTTAACCACAAGAGCCCCACTACCACGCGGTGCTTCTACGCGACACACGCCGCCCCGACGAAGGTTCCCACCCTGCGCTAAGAAGCAACGCGCTGCGTATTCCCCATGCAAGACATCATCGTTCACGGACTCAAACCTGAGCAGAAGCGCCGAGCAGAGGAACTCCTCAGACGCCTCAACGTCCCAGCATCAGACGTGAGCATCTACACGACTGGTACGACGACGGAGCGCTTTACGGTGAAGGTGGTCATCCGCTCTGAAGGGGCGCGGGCCATTGACGCGATCTTCCGAGCAAGCCCACCCCCGTTGTCGCCGTACCCTTGGCTGAGGCCGCACAAGTTTGTGGATACACTTGAGGAACTTGAGGCATCCGTCGCATTGGATGCAGTACTCGAAGAACCCCCGTAGCCCAGCCCGAGGAGATTTCACTCCCCCAGCCAGTAGAGGCCGCGTCGGGTGCGCAGTACCTGCTCCAGGAACTCCGAGAAGGAACTGGCGACCTGCTTGCAGTAGGCCGGGTCCGGCCACGCCTCGTGGTCCCCGTCGAAGAGGGGATAGTGGCCATTCTCCTGTCGGGCCACGTCCACCAACACGTAGTTGCCGTCCTGCACATCGCAGAACGCGTACACCGAGGCCGGTCCCCACTTGTCGTCATCTTCGCCGTAGATGGCCACCCGCGCTCGGACGATCTTGTGCAGCGGGAGGACGCGGTAAGGGGTTTCCGGGAGCCGCTCAATCAGCTCCGCTCCATTGCAGTGCAGGTAGAAGGCGCGCAGGTCCGGGTCCAACTTCCAGCCAACCCGACGCTCGAACGCATCGATCTCTTCGGGTGCGGCGGGCGGATACGGGAAGTGCTCGCGGGAGACCTCTTCGAGCAGGCTGCTCATGGGCGTGGCCATCGTCAGTTGTCCGAGTAAGGCAGATTGGGCCCCACTGTATTCCAGGGTGCCTGACCTCCGTAGCAGGCGGGATACGCCTTGTTGAAGACGGTATGCACGCTCGGCTCGACGGGGATGATGTTGCTGGGGTCCACCGGATCGCCGCCGTGATGAAGGTCCCGGATGTGGTGCCCGGGCCAGGCCACGCCCTCCTCTTCGGGCCAGTCTCCGAACTTCTTGCTCCAGTCCTTCCGGAAGGAAGTCCGGAAGTTCTCCCATCTCTTCCGTTCAGCCTCCTTCTTGTCCGGCGACAACTTGGGATAGTCGCAGCAGCAGTGGGAGATGCCGTAGCGGCTGCCGGCTTTGACGGGAAGCGGTGGGACGACCAATCGCCCTTCCCAATCCAGCTTGATGTCGGCCAGCCACATGCAGCCCATGACCCGGGCGCACTCCCGCTGGCACGTTCGCATGAACTCCTGCCTGCACTGCCAGGGACCGTAGAAGAGAGTCGTCTTCATCCGCCCGCCGAACACTGGAATCCAGGGCAGCTCTTTCTTCGTCGCGGGTTGGCTCCCTGGTGCTGGATCGGAACCAGACCCGCCCGTCCCGTGAGTCGTGGAGCATCCGGCGAGAATCGCGACCAGCACCGTTGAGCGCAGCTTCAATGGAGATTCCTCCTGGCGCTGGTTCTCTTCAGCAGGGCCATTCCGAACGATTACCTGAAGGGCCTGACAGCTCATGAGTCCGGGTTGATGGGAAGACCTTGCTGCCACTGTGGTAGCCCCCATCGGTTCGGAGAATCTCACCCCTCCAGTGTGTGACGACCGTGGACCTGCTGTGAGCGAACCGTCAGCGCCGCGGGCCTTGCGTGCTGCCCAGGCCCACGGGCGCGGTCACGCCGACTTGGCGGCGCGTGCGAAAGCCTCGCGGGCGCGCTGGATCTCCGGCTTGTGGTGTTGCGCCCAGATCGCGAGCGCGGTCACCGGCTCGAGCAGCGTTCGTCCGAGCCGCGTGAGCGCGTAGTCCACGCGCGGCGGAATCGTCGGGAAGACGGTCCGAGTGACCAGCCCATCACGCTCGAGGCCTCGCAGCGTGAGGGTCAGCATGCGCTGCGAGATGCCCTCGATGGCGCGTTTGATGTCGCTGAAGCGCATCGTGCCTTCGCCGAGGTTGACGATGACCAGCACGCTCCACTTGTCCCCGACGAGGCTGAGAATCTCACGCGTCGCGACGCAATCGTCGTCGTAGCGCGTGGTCATCTTTCCGTTCCCTAGTGACTTCAATGTGCCTCCTTGTCCGGCGTCCTCTCGGTATGCAGGATGGGCCTGGTTACCATTTGTAACCGGGCACACGAAAGTAACCAACCCGCCACGAGAAATGCCATGACCACTGCGATCGGCGTCAGCGCGAGGCCGTCCAAAGTTCTTCACGTCAGCCTGTGGGTCGTCCAGGCGCTACTGGGGGTCGTCTTCGCCGGCACGGGCATCTGGAAGCTTTTGACTCCGGTTCCGCAGCTCGCGGCGATGATTCCGTGGGCAGGGCAGGTTCCGGCAGCGTTCCTGTACGCGACGGCGGTGGTTGACCTGTGCGGCGGGCTGGGCCTCGTCCTGCCATCGCTCACGCGCATCAAGCCGGGCTTGACCGGCCTCGCCGCGCTGGGCTGTGCGGCGCTCCAGGTTTGCGCCATCGTCTTCCACGTCTCGCGCGGCGAGGCGGCGAATACCCCCTTCAACGTCCTGCTGGTCGCGCTCGCTCTCTTCGTCTTCTGGGGGCGCCGGTCCCGGGCGCCCATCCATTCCGCCGATTCGGCCTGAATCCCCGCTCTCCCATTCATCGGGGGCCCGACGCATCTTCTGGTCCTATCGCCCGCTTCTGCGGGCCTCCCGAGGACACGTCATGGCTCACGACCACAAAGCCCACCACCACACCGTGCCGGGCTTTGGCGCCGACCGCGCCGCGCACTACGACGCCCAGGCGTCCGTCACCCTCGCCGGTGCCCAGGCGATGTACGAGCTCGGGGTCAGCGCGCTGACCGCGCAGCTCGACGGCCAGGACACGGCGTCGCTGCTCTACGTGGGAGTGGGGACGGGCGCGGAGTTGATGCCCTACACCCGCTTCGACGTGCCAGGCTGGCGCTTCACGGGCGTGGACCCCTCCGACGCCATGCTCGCCGTCGCCCGCAAGCGCCTGGAGGCCGAGGGACTGCTCTCGCGCACGCACCTGCACGTGGGCGAGCTGAGCAGCCTGCCTGCCGGCCCCCCGTTCGACGGCGCGCAGATGATGGGGGTCCTGCACCATGTGGAGGGCGAGGAGGCCCGCTTGGAGCTGCTGCGAGAAGTGACCCGGCGGCTCAAGCCTGGAGCGCCCCTCGTGCTGGGCTGCCGCATCGGCATGGACCCCGAGCTGACGAACGTGGAGCTGCGGCGGTGGCGGACGTATGGAATCCCCCTGGACGAGCTGGAGCTTCGGCGCCAGCGCTTCGCGACGATGCGGCCCATCGAGTCCGATGCCGCCCTGTTCGCGATGTTCGCCCGAACCGGACTGGTGGCGCCGAAACCCATCTTCGTCTCGCTGCAGTTCAAGGTGTTCCTCGCGCGCTTCGAGCCCTGAGCCGCAGGCTGAGCCCCCGGGAACACGCCCGCGCGTGCGTCAGGCGTCGGCAGTGCCCACGCGGGAGAGGAGCTGGATTCCGCCGCACATGGGACAGAAGGCGGTGAAGGCGTCCAGCTCCGCGTCCGGGGGCATGTCCGGGAAGCGGAATCTCGCCATGACGCCAGGCGGGTCGAAGGTCTCGCTCCAGCCGCACTTGTCGCACGGGGTGATGTTCCAGCTCTCGCGCTCCTGGAGGTACTGAGGGGTGACGTGGAGCGGGTGATACAGGGCGGCGCCGCTCACGAAGCGGAGCTCCTCACCCTGGTGGAGGTCCTGGAGCCCATGGGGCGCATTGAGGAGCCGGGCGACGTAGACCCACGTGTCGCCGGAGTACCGGCGTTGGAGCTCCTCCTGGGAGAGCTGCGTCTGCCCGGGGCGGTTGAGCACCCGCCGCAAGGGGCCCCGCTCCGCGCGCAGGACGCGGACCCAGCACAGCTCGGGCATTCGGCCTGTCCGTCGCGGCTCTCCATCATGCACCAGCACCTCCAGGTCATTCGGGTGGCTCTCGTGGAAGCGCCCCTGGAGGTGCGGGTCCTGCCGCCAGGGTGACGCAGGGTCTGGCTGGGGCCCGAAGTGGACGAGCCAGGCGGGCGTGGCCGGCAGCCCGCGCGCGGAGACCTCCTCCGCCGTGAGGGGCCGGAGCGGGAACCCCATGGGGAGGCGCACGGTGACGCCCGGGCGCTCCGCGAGCTCCGCCACGCTCTCACGGTCTCCCTTGGCGGACAGGCCCGCGTCGGGGTCGACGTACACGTACCCGAGGAAGCGCTCCTGGAATTCCCACGGCAGCTGCATCCAGACCCAGCACCCCCACGGGATGGCTTCTGGCGGCGCTGCCTTCGGGACAGGCGCCGCGGACTTCGTGGTGTCTGCAGGCTCAGGCGTGCGCGGGGAGGGCGTGCCACGAAGCTTCTTGCGGAGCCAGTCGAACATGCCTCCAGTCTGCCACCCCTCCCACGCGTCATCGAGAAGTCGAAGTCATCTCGCGGGGCCGTGGAGTAGCCTCCCGCCGACCATGGGAAACAAACGCAACCGGATTGCTGGAAACCGAAGGGGCGTCTGGTTCTTCCTGGGGCTGGTTCCCTGGCTTGTCGGCGCGACCCCCGGGCCGCCGGAGCCCGCGGAGCAGTTGGTGGGAATCTGGGGCAGCGAGCGCGTGCTCGGGCCACAGGTCCGAGGGGAATTGACGCTGGTGCGAAGCGAGGGCACCTGGCGCGCACGCATCGCGGGATTCGACGTCCCGGCCCGGGTGGACGGCAGGAAGGTCTCCGTCGTCTTCCCTGGAGGACAGGGCGAGCTCCGGGGGACGCTGGCGGAGGACGGCCGGCGCATCACCGGTCATTGGATTCAGCCGCGCGTGCTGATGAGCGGCATGAAGTTCGCCACGCCGGTGGAGCTGCGCGCGCTCCACGCGGAGGTCTGGCGTGGAGAAGTGGCGCCCCTGGAGGACCGGTTCTCGCTGTACCTGGTGGTCCGGAAGCAGCCGGACGGCTCCGTGAGTGCGTTCATCCGCAACCCGGAGCGGAACTTCGGCAACCGGATGATGTTCCGGGTCGGCCTCCAGGGTGGCGCCGTCCGTCTCACGGCTGCGTCTGGCAATGTGCAGCTCGACGGCACGTTCGACGCGCAAGCCGGGCGGCTGTCACTGCGCCTGCCGTCCATGGATACGACGTTCGACTTCACCCGCAGGGAGCGGACCCAGGCCGTGGGCCTCCATGCCCGTACGCTCGCGCCGGGCCCCTACGTCTACCAGCGGCCCATCGCGGAGGAAGACGGCTGGGCGACGGCCTCCCTGTCCGAGGTCGGCATGGACGTCCAGCCCATCCGCCAGCTCGTGCAGCGCATCCTCGACCAGGAACCCGGCCCGGAGTCCGCGCCCGCCATCCAGGGGTTGCTCGTCGCACGCCACGGGAAGCTGGTGGTCGAGGAGTATTTCCAGGGCTTCGACAAGGAGCGCCCCCATGACCTGCGCTCCGCGGCGAAGTCCTACGCCTCCGTGATGATTGGAATCGCCCTGGACCAGGGCGCACCCTTCACCGTGGATACGCCGGTCCTCTCGCTGTTCCCCGAGTACAAGGGGCGGCTTGCGAACCTGGACGCACGCAAGCGCAAGCTCACCGTCGCGCACCTGATGACCATGTCGACAGGGCTGGCCTGCGACGACGATGACCCGGCCTCACCTGGAAACGAGGACCGGCTCGAGGACGACGTGCCGGACTGGTACAGGTACACGCTGGACCTTCCGATGGTGCGCGGGCCCGGCGAGAAGGCCGTGTACTGCTCGGCGAACATCAACCTGCTGGGCGGTGTCCTGCGCAATGTCACGCGCATGTGGATTCCGGAGTTCTTCGAGAAGAATCTCGCCACGCCGCTCCAGATGCGCGGCTACCACCTCGACCTGATGCCCACGGGCGAGCAGTACCTGGGCGGCGGCATCTACATGCGCCCGCGCGACGCGCTCAAGCTCGGGCAGCTCTACCTCTCCGGGGGGATGTGGAATGGCCGGCGCGTGGTGAGCCAGCGCTGGGTCGAGCGCTCCACGGCCAACCACGCGACGATGGGAGACGGACGGACGTATGGCTACACGTGGTGGCGCCATGAGCTCCGCGTCGGTGACCGCGTGTACTCGGAATACGAGGCCAGCGGAAACGGGGGACAGTTGGTGATGGTCGTCCCCGAGCTCGACCTCGTCGTGATGTTCACCGCGGGCAACTACAACCACGTGGCCATCTGGAGGAAGTTCCGGGAGGAGCTCCTGCCCCAGTTCATCCTCGGCGCTGTCACCGCGAAGTGAGAGGCGGCGCAGGAGGCCGCCCCGGGCTGAGTCCCCGGGACGGCCTCGGCCTTGAGGCCCGTCTCATGGAACCGGCCGGTGCGGGCTCAGGGGAGCCGGAAGACGCGCAGGTTCTCCTCTCCCTTGCGCACGTAGACGAGGGCGTCGTGCGTCGCCAGGTAGAAGAAGCGGTTCTTGACGAGCCCGTGCCACCCGTCGAAGGCGCCCGCCTCGTACTCCGGCGCCTCGCGGAGCGTGAGGGCCACCGGGTCGACCTCGAAGGTCCGGTACTCGAAGCTCCCATCCCCGTCGCGGTCATACCGGAACGCGGCGATGTAGCGGTTGAGTGGTGGCACGTAGGCGAAGATCTGTCCCTCGAAGTCATCGCTGTAGTAGCAGCGAGAGACTTCGAGGTCGCTCTTCAGGTACAGGAAGCCCCACTCCCCCGTGTCCATGTCGTACGTGACCAACCGCGGAGGAAAGGTGTCGTGTTTCGCCTCCGGGGCGGGGAAGCTCACCAGCTTGCGACCCACCCTGACCATCTGGGCGAACTGCCATGCGGGAGGAGTGATGACCTCCCAGTTCCAGGACTGGTCGTCGGTGTCGAAGGACCACCACTTCGAATAGTTGTAGTTCTCCGTGGGGCCGAAGAGGTACCGGTGCTTCACCTCGTCCCAGAACGTCCAGCCGGCCGCGCCGCCGTAGCCAGTCGCTCCGTCGTAGGTGGCACCCGGGGTGTTGAAGGGGTTGTGGCGCTTCCAGGTGTGGGTGGTCAGGCTGTAGCGCCACATCCGCCGGACGCCCAAGGCGACCTCCTGGAGGTCCGGGTTGTAGACGAGCCCGTTGTACGTGTGGCGGGCCACGGGGTGGCCAGTCGAAGCGGCGGGCCGGCTCGGGTCGAAGAACTCATCACTATAGACGTCGCTGTCCGGGTGGGCCTTGGAGTACTCCGCCGCGGGCGGGTAGTGGCTGTACGTGTTCCCGTAGACGACGTTCGTCCAGTTCGCCGGGTTGTCTGGGAGCTGCTCGATGCTCCAGCGCATCTTCGCCATGTCGAAGCGGTAGATGCCGTTGTTGGAGCTGTCGGCGTGCCCGCCGCCGAAGGCCCACCACCGGGCGCGAGGCGCGTCGACCGCCACGCCGGAGTAGGCGTTGATGACCGCGGCGATTCCCCCGGAGCCGAGATCCCTGAAGCCGGGAAGCGCCGCCTTGACCTCCGCGTCGAGCGAGGTGAGCGGCGTTCCAGCGACCTGGATCCACCGCCCTTTGGGGACGAGCGCCCACGACGCCGCGTTCACGAGCCCCGTCGCGTCACGCCCGGGGGTCCACACGTTGCCCTCGAGCTTGCCGGTGTCCGTGCCGTTGCCCCAGGTGAACGAAGGAGGCGGTGGTGGCGGATTCCCCGCGTCGGGTGGAGGGCTCCCTGCGTCGGGTGGAGGGCTCCCCGCGTCGGGTGGCGGATTCCCACCGTCCGGTGACGGCTCCTCCTGGGACGGGTCCTCCGACGACGAGCTGCAGCCAGCGAGCACTCCCGAGACTGAGAGCGCCAGGATGAGAATCAAAGATGACGAACGTCGGCCCAGACTGACTGCGGTCATGCTCCACTCCTCGACGGGAATGCTGAAAGGCCGCACGACGTGCGGAAGGCACGCCCGCGCCGGGGAGGTCCTCAGTCGCAAGTGACATGCCATGGGGCACTTGCATGGGCTCACCTGGGCATGGCCCCATGCGCCCTGGATTCACGGGGGGCCAACCCCACATCGTGTGGCCCACGTGCCCCACAGGCGCCGCGTTCCGTAAGAGAGCCGGGCCTGACAACCGGGTTGCTTCAGTTGCTCCAGTGCACCATGGTCGGCCGAAGTGGCCCGTGTCGCACCGGATTGAGGTTCAAGGACCTGACGCCATGAAGAAGCTGAGCGCTGAGTCGAAGCTCCAGAGGCTGCTTCGAATCTTCGAACGGACGGGCGACCGGGGTGCGTATACACGCCCGTTCGCCGAGCTCCCCGCTGACGTCCAGATACGGCTGATGGAGCAGGTCATGGTCCGCTCCGACGAGCTTCCGGTCATCGCCTGCTTTCGCGAGCCGACGGAGTGGGTCCTTCTAACGACTGAGCGGGTGGTCATCCGCCAGGGGCAGGAGGTCGTGACCCTTCCCTGGGGCGAGCTCAAGGACGCGACAGCGGACATCGCCTATGTCAATCGGATGCTGGCGATGGGGCCGACCGGCAAACTGGCCATGAGTCGCCTGACGCTGGTTCGTCACACGGGCGAGGCGCTCGAGGTCGAGTTGGAAGTGGGACCGTCGTTCTTTGGATTCTGGAACGTGCTCAAGTCGATCGCCGCTTCCTCCGCCCTGGAGACGAAGTAGAAGAACATGACGCTCGTTTTGACGCAGCGACCGGATTCCGGGCGGGCACGCGCTCAAGGTGCGTAGGTCTCCGTGGGAGAGAGACTGCCGCCATTCCAGCCCCCGGCGACGAGCACCTTGCCTGAGGAAAGCAGGGTGGCGGTGTGTTGGTTGCGGGCCGTGGACATGGTGCCCGCGGAGGACCAGGAGTGGGTGGCCGGGTCATACAGCTCCGCGGAGGCCAGGAAGCCATTGTAGCCACCCGTGACGAGCACCTTGCCAGAGGAGAGCAGGGTGGCGGTGTGGAGGCCGCGGCCCGTAATCATGGTACCGGCGGAGGACCAGGAGTGGGTGGCCGGGTCGTACACCTCCGCGGAGGGGGAGTATCCAGTGGCGCCCCCGGCGACAAGCACCTTGCCGGAGGGGAGCAGGGTGGCGGTGTGTTGGTAGCGGGCCATGGCCAGGGAGTCTGTGGAAGACCAGGAGTGGGTGGCCGGGTCGTACACCTCCGCGGAGGGCAGGGCGCTGCCATTGAAGCCCCCCGTGACGAGCACCTTGCCGGCGGGGAGCAGGGTGGTGGTGTGCTGGTAGCGGGCCGTGGCCAGGGAGCCTGTGGAGGACCAGGTGTTGGTGGCCGGGTCGTACACCTCCGCGGAGGGCAGTGCGCTGCCATTCAACACGCCCCCAGCGACGAGCACCTTGCCGGAGGGGAGCAGGGTGGCGGTGTGCTGGTAGCGGGCCGTGGCCATGAAGCCTGTGGAGGACCAGGAGTGGGTGGCCGGGTCGTACACCTCCGCGGAGTTCAGGACGCCGCTCTTGCCGTAGCCCCCCGTGACGAGCACCTTGCCAGAGGGGAGCAGGGTGGCGGTGTGCTGGTAGCGGGCCGCAACCATGACGCCCGCGGAGGACCAGGAGTCGGTGGCCGGGTCGTACACCTCCGCGGAGTCCAGGGCGCCGCCATTCACCACGCCCCCGGTGACGAGCAGCTTGCCGGAGGAGAGCAGGGTGGCCGTATGGGCGTAGCGGCCCGCGGCCATGGAGCCCGCGGAGGACCAGCCGGCCACGCACGTCAGCAGGCCGGAGAGGGAGAAAGACCTGGAGGCTGAGAGGCCGTAGGCATTGGTGACGACAGCGGTGATGGAGGGGGGAGGGCCCGTCACCGTGCAGGAGGGGGCCGTCCACACGACATGGCTGGTGCTGGCGGTGCTCTGCGCCGCGGCCAGCGAGCCCGTATTGGCAGTCCAGGCAAACGTCATGGAGCTGGCCTGCGGGTCCATGGCGGTGACGTCAAAGGTCACCGTCTGGCCCGGAGAGGTGGAGGTGGCGGACTGGTAGAAGGTGGTGAAGAGAGGGGCGAAGCGCTCGGTGGATGAGGCGGCAACGCAGAGGTTGAGCGAGCCCGTGGTCTGCCCACCCCGGCCGTCTTGTACCGTGACGGTGAGCCGGCAGTTGTTACACGCGCTGGCCGGAACGGAGGAAGGGATGAAGGAAGCGGTGCTGGAGGTCGCATCCGTCCAGGTCCCGGGGCAGGTCGCGGCCCACTGGTAGGAGAGGGCATCGCCATCCGCATCCGAGGCATTGGCGGAGACGGCGGTGGACTGCCCCGCGTCGAGCCGGTTGAGCGAGGCCGAGACCTTGGAGACCACGGGCCAGAGGTTGAAGGAGACGTTGAGGACCGCGTTGCCGGTGGAGGTGCTGGAGACGACGTTGACGGCGAGGGAGACGGAGGAGGCAGCGCCCTGAGAGTCCGTCACGGTGAAGACGAGGGTATGGATGCCCGTGGAGGATGGCGCCGTCCACGAGGAGGTAGCGGCCGTGGGGGCGGAGAAGGTGCCGCTGGAGGCCGTCCACGCAAAGGTGAGGGTGTCTTCGGTGTTGGGATCATGCGCCGTCGCGCTCAGCGAGAGCGAGCCGCCAGCCTGGACCGTGGTGGTGGAGGCGACGACGGAGTCAATGAGGGGGGCCTCATTGCCGTAGGGAAGAGGCGGTTCAATCTCTTGAAGGGTGATGGCCACGGTGGTGGTCTGGTTGGCGGTGATGGTGACGCCGGAGGCCTGACCCTGGAAACGCATGGTGCCAGAGGCGTCGGAGGCCTCGGCGAGGAAGGAGTGGTCGGAGCCAGCGGGGATGTCGCCGATGAGTCCGTTCCAGGCGCCGTTGGACCTGGCCAGCTCGACGACGCGGGAAGACATCTCCGGTGTGGAGAGGGTCACCTTGACGCGAGTGACATCCTGGGAGGAGAGGGCCTGCTGGACGGAGGCTGCGAACTGGACGGAGCCGGAGGGCTGAGCGGTGCAGGCTGCCAGGAAGAGCAGCGGTACGGTGGCCAGAAAGGAAAGGTGCCTGAGAGGGAGCATGCATTGAAGGATCCGACGCGGAGGAAAAGATGCAAAAAACCATGCCGGCAAATACCTCCTCTCCATGAGGCGGACCGCCACTCCAGGAAGCTGCTGAAGAGTCACGTGCGGCGTGTTGCGCTCGCCGCGAGCCGCCAGCCCCTGGCGCGCTCCTGCTCCTGCCAGAGCGCTGCGTAGACGCCGCGCTTCGCGAGCAGCTCCTCGTGCGTGCCTGACTCCGCGACGCGCCCCTTGTCGAGCACGACGATGCGGTGCGCCCGCCGCACGGTGCGCAGGCGATGCGCGATGACGACGACAGTCTTCTTCCTGACCAGCTCGTCGACCGCGCGCTGTATCTCGGCCTCCGCCGACGCGTCGACCGAGGCGGTTGCCTCGTCGAGGAGCACGACGGGCGCGTCCTTGAGGATGGCGCGCGCGATGGACAAACGCTGGCGCTCGCCGCCCGAGAGGGTTCCACCTCCTTCGCCGAGGACGGTGTCGTAGCCGTTCGGCAGGGCCGTGATGAAGTCGTGGGCGCGCGCGGCCTTCGCTGCACGCTCGACTTCTTCGAGTGAGGCGTCGGGCCGCCCGACACGGAGGTTCTCGAGGATGGTCCCGGAGAAGAGGACGACGTCCTGGAACACCATCGCGATGTGCTGGTGCAGCTCCTCGAACGGCATGTCGCGAATGTCGACGCCACCGATGCGGATGGCACCCGGGCGCGGGATGTCCCACAGGCGCGCCACGAGGTGGACCAGCGTCGACTTGCCCGAGCCCGAAGCGCCGACGAGCGCGGTGAGCGAGCGCTCGGGGAACGTCACCGAGACGCCGTCGAGCACGGCCTCGTCTTCGTAAGCGAAGGACACGGAGTCGACCTCCACGTCGAACGTCTGGAGCGGCGCCGCTCTCGCGGACGACTCCGCCAGCGGTTTCTCCGCGAGCAGCCGGTCGACGCGACCGAGTGCGCGCTGGGACGCTCGAAGCAGGAGCAGCGCGACACCGAGGTCCGCGACCTGTCGCACGACGCCCACCGTCACGACGAGGAAGACGAGCAACACCCCGGGTTGAATCGAGCCGCGCAGCGCCAGCGCGCTTCCTGCGTACGCCACCGCGACGAAGCTCACCTCGACGACGAAGCCGAACACGGCGAGCAGGGGAGAGGGCAGGACATCGGCGCGGATGAGGGCGTCACGCAGGCGCTCCATGGCCTTCACGAAGCGCTGGTAGACCTCGCCGTGCCGGCCGAACGCGCGAAGCACGGCGATGCCCTGCACGTATTCGACCACGCGAGCGCTCACGTCCGCCGAGGCCTCGAGCACGGCCTCGATTTCGCGCACGAAGATGGGCGTGGTCGCGGCCATCACGAGGAGCGCCACCGGTAGAGCGGCGAGGACGACGAGCCCCAGGCGCCAATCGAGAAAGCAGAGGCCGAGGCCGACCAGCATCGGCAGGGCGAAGCTCGACGTGAAGATGCCGATGGTGTGCGACCACACGTCCTCGACGAGCGCGACGTCGGTGGTGAGCACGCCTGCCAGCTCACCGCTCCTTCGCTGCGTGAAGAACCCCATCGGCAAGCGTCGCAGGTGATCGGCTGTGCGGATGCGCGCCTGCCCCATGAGCGTGTGCGCGGCGATGAAGATGTTGGACATCGCCCCTCCCGAGAACGCGAGGCGCAGCAGCGCTGAGAGCGCGATGCCACCGGTGAGCCACCATGTCAGGTGCATTGTCAGCCGGTGCTCGAGCGCTTCGCGAACGAAGAAGAGGACCAGGGCGTAGGGCGCGGCGATGGTGAGCGCTTCGGCGAAGGCGAAGAGCAGTCCGCGCCGGAGACGTGCGTCTTTTCGGCCAGCGAGCCGCTCACCGAGCATGAAGATTTCTCCGAGCATCACGCCACCTCCTGCGCGCTGGCGGCCGTGCCCGGGTCGCCTAGCGACCAGTCGAGTGCTTCGGTGTGGCTGCGCCAGAGACGTTGGTACAACGCGCAGCGCGCGAGCAGCTCGTCGTGCGTACCCTGGTCGTTCACGCGGCCTCCGTCGATGACGACGATGTGGTCGGCGGTGGCAATCGTCGACAGCCGGTGCGCGACGACGAGCACCGTCCGCCCCGCGCACAGCTCGGAGAGCGCTTCCTGGATGCGCGCTTCGTTCTCGGGGTCGGCGAAAGCCGTCGCCTCGTCGAGCAGCAGCACTGGCGCGTCCTTGAGGAGCGCGCGCGCAATGGACAGGCGCTGCTTCTCGCCCCCCGAGAGGCGTGCGCCGCGCTCACCGAGCAGCGTGTCGTACTTCCTGGGGAGCGCCTGGATGAAGTCGTACGCACGCGCGGCGCGACACGCGGCATCGATCTGCGCATCGGTGGCCTCGGGCCGGGCCAGACGCAGGTTCTCGTGAATGGTGCCGTGAAAGAGGAACACGTCCTGGAACACCATCGAGATGTGCGAGAGCAGCTCGTCGAGCGGGAGCGTGCGCACGTCGACGCCGCCGAGCTCGACCGCGCCGTTCGTCGCCTCCCATAAGCGGGGCACGAGCCGCACGAGCGTCGTCTTGCCCGCGCCCGAGGGGCCGACCAGCGCGGTGACCCTGCCCGCTGGCGCTTCGAAGGAGACGTCGTGGAGGACCTCGGGTCCTCCGTCCTCGTAACGGAAGCCGACGCCACGGAACGCGACGCCATCGTGCGCGGGCCGTGCGGCGCTCGCGGGAGTCTCGAGGTCCGGCGCGGCGAGGATGGCCTGGATGCGAGCGTTGCCCGCCTGGATGCGGTCGACGTTTCCCCACGCGAACATCAGCCGCATCATCGACATGAGGAGCTGAGGCCCGAGCACGAGGAAGAGCACGAGCGACTCGAGCGAGAGCGTGCCGCGCGTGTAGAGCCAGCCGCCCATGGGCACGAGGACGACGAGGCTCGAGCCGATGAGCGCGCCGAACGAGCCGTAGCCACGGCCGTTGGTGCGCATGAACCCCTCCATCCACGCGAGCCCCTCTTCGATGGAGCGCGAGAGGTCGCCGAAGCGCTGCGCGGACAGGCCGAAGGTCTTGATGACGTGGATGCCCCGCAGGTATTCGAGCAGCGAGCTGTTCATCCGGCTCTGGATTTCATTCCACTGCTGATGCGCCTTGCCGACGTCGCGCATGGCGACAGCCATCGCCACGACGGCGAGCGGCGCCATCACGACGCTGGCGAGGGCCATGCGCCAGTCGACCCACAGAAGGGCGACGGCCGTCGCGAGCGGGACGACGAGCGCGGTGACCGCATCCGGAAAGTGATGGGCGACGAACGCCTCGATCTGGTTCACGTCGTCCATCAGCGTCTTCTTCAGCTCCCCGGCGCCACGCCGGCTGAAGAACGAGAGCGGAACGGCGCCGAGCTTCTTCGCGAGCCGCAGGCGCAGCTCATGAAGGATTCGGTACGCGGCGACGTGCGCCAGCATGTTCGCGGCGGCGACGAGGACGTAGCGCAACGCGAGCGCGCCCGCGGCGACGAGGGCGAGTGCTCGAACCGCGTCGAGGTCCGGCGGCGTTGCGTAGATGGAGGTGGCCATGCGCGCGACGACGAAGAACGGCACCAGCGCGAGGGCCGCTGCCAACGTCGACGAGAGCGCGGCTCCGGCGACGAGCGGCCCCTGCAGCCCGAGGAGCGCCCCGAGGCCCGAGAGCGAGCGGTCCTCGGCCCGCGCGGTGGAGGAGTCGGCACTCATGCCCGCCTCCCTCTGTAGGTGATGATGCGAAGCAGTCGTATGACGCGCCCGTGGCTCGACCTTTCCGTCAATGCCGGGCCTGCCGACGCGCGTTGCGGGGAGCGTTCACCAGGTTCCATGTCGCCAAGGAAACCCTGGGACAGGAACCGTGGATTGGATCTTTTTACCCGTAGACCGAGACGTGGTCGGTGTCCGCGACGCGCGCCGCGAGGTATTCGCGCGGGCTCGAGCCGGCGAGCGACCGGAACTCGCGAAGGAAGTGAGCCTGGTCGCAGTAGCCGTGCTCGGCGGCCAGCGCGGCGCCACGCAAGGAGCCCAGATCGAGGTCGCGTAGCGCCGCTCGAAACCGTCGGACACGCCAGAACGTCTTCGGACTCAGGCCGACCTCCTCGCGAAACAGGGCCAGGAGACGCTTCGGCGAGAGCCCCGTCCGGCGATTGACTTCAGCGACCGACGTGAGGTCGGGTTCCTCGAACGCTTCCAGCGATGCACGAAGCGCGGGACCCGGCTCGAAGGAGCGGCGCAGTCGGTGCAGGAGGTACTCTTCCAGCAGTTGCACTCGCTCGAGCGGCGAGGACGTCTCCATCAACCGTTCGCGCAGCGAGTGAGCCGATGCGCCCCACAGCGCATCCAGCGCCACGGTCTGCTCCGCGACTGCGTTGGCGGGCACGCCGAAGAAGGGGTGCGCGCCACCGGGCTTGAAGTGGACGCCGACGGTCGGGCCCAGCGTGGTGCCGATGATCAGCGGGCTGCTTCGCGCGCCGCACAAGAGCGCGCCGGGGGCGTCGGCGGCCTCGGTCGTGTGCTCGCCGGAGTAGACGCGCACCGGGGTCTCACCGAGATGGACGACGAGGGCCTGCGAGCCCGACGGCAGCACCCGTTCGCGCGGCGCCTGCGCGACGTAGTTGCCGGACACCCAGAAGTAGTCCACGAGCGCGTCGAGAGGCGCCTTGGGTCGGTAGAACGCGTGGGTCATGACCAGGCACCGCTCACATTCGTTCGCCGGGCAATTGGCTGGCTTGCTTCACCCAAGCGGCGAACTGAGCTTCGTCGAGCGGGTCGTCCTCGTGGATGTCGAGGTAGCGCGTGTCCTGGCTCTTGGACTCGCCGGGAGGGACAGGACGCAGCGACATGCCACGGAAGAACGTCACCTTGACGTACTTCGTGAAGCAATGGATGCCGAGGAACCAGCCCTGGTCCTCGATTCCGTACAGCGGCGTGTTCCATTTGACCGCCTTGTGTACGCCGGGGACGGTGCGCGCGATGAGCGCGTCGAGGCGGCGCCCGACGTCGCGTTTCCAGCCCGGCATGGCCGCGATGTAGGCCTGCACGGGGGCGTCGCCGTAACCTTTCGCGATCTGGGGATTGCCGCCAGAGAGGAGGCGCGGCTTTGCGGCCACCGCGTGGCCTTTGCCCCTGGTGGCGGTGGCTTTGGGCACCGCCTGCCGCGCCAGCGGTTTCTTCGCCGCGGCCTTCTTTGCGACCTTCGCCGACTTCTTGGGCGTCTTGCCGGCCATTGCGTTCACTCCAGGAGTGCGGTGACTTCGACCACGAAGGACGAAGCAGGTCATTCTAACGCGGCCAGAATCTGGCCTGCCCGCTCTGAATGCAGGTGCACCCCTGTTGCATCGGTAAGGGAACGATTACCTCGAGGGTGCCTTGGCGGGCAGGGCTTCGGCGGCGGGGACGCTCCTGACTCCTCCCCGGCGATGTTCGCGCCGGTACGCTCCCGGGGCGCTCCCTCCCCAGCGTTTGAAGGCCCGATTGAACGAGGCCTCGCTCTGGTAGCCGATGACCGCCGCGAGCTCGCTCAACGGAGTCTCGCTCTCTCGAAGGAGCTGGGCGGCCTTCGTCATCCGCCACCGCGCGAGGTACTCCAAGGGGGGCTTTCCGACGAGCGCGGTGAAGCGGGCGGCAAAGCCGGAGCGTGAGAGGGCGACGGCCGATGCGAGGCTCTCGACGGTCCAGGGGTCGGCGGGGCTCTCGTGGATGAGCGAGAGGGCCTTTCCAATCTGGGGATCCGTGAGCGCGCACAGCCCATGCTCCCGGCACTGACCTGTCGCGATGTGCGCCCGCAGGGCCTGCACGAGCAGGATGTCCGCGAGCCGGCTCATGACGACGGTCGCCCCCGGGCTGGACGAGGCACTCTCGGTGATGAGCAGTTGAGCGGTCGACGCCAGCGACGGGGCTATCGCCGGATCATCCGCGGCGACGTGGACGAGGCGCGGGAGCCGCTCGAACAGCAGCGTGCGCGGCGCGGCGCCGAGCCGGAAGGAACCGGCGACCAGGGTGGTGCGTTCGCCATCGCCTCCGAGCCGTATCGGCCCTCTCCCCCGGGTTCGCTTGCATTCGCCCTGCTCCAGGATGTGGAGCGGACTTCCTTCCGCGTCGCGGAGCGTGTGCCCTCCGCCGTGCGGAAGCAGGGCCAGGTCTCCGGCAGACAGGGTGACCGCTCCCTCCATTCCCTCGACTTCCAGGCGAGCGCTTCCGCGCGCGAGCAGGATGATGTGCGCGTCAGGCCTCTCGCAAAACCGGATTCCCCAGGGCGCACACAGCTCCAAGCGGCCATACATGACGGTCGACAGGCGCATCGTGTCCAGCACGTCGGCGAGGACATCCGAGCCCTGCTCGTCCTGCGGCTCTGGACGCCCTGCAAATTCTTTTGGACTGGGTGACATGGCGCGTCCATAGCGGCCTCGACATTCCCTGGCCATGCCAAACACCTCGAAGCTGCTGTCTCCCTTTCGTCTCGGCCGTCTCGAACTGAAGAACCGGATGGTGATGGCGCCCATGACGCGCAGCCGGGCGCTGGTCGACGGCAATGTGCCCAACCCCCTGGCGGCGCCCTACTACACGCAGCGCGCCTCCGCGGGGCTCCTCATCACCGAGGCCACCCAGGTCAGCCCTCAGGGGGTGGGGTACATCCGCACGCCTGGCGTGCACTCGCCCGAGCAGGTGGCGGGCTGGAGGAAGGTGACGGAGGCCGTCCACGCGGCGGGCGGAATCATCTTCGCGCAGCTGTGGCACGTGGGGCGTGTCTCGCACCCGGATTTCCATGACGGCCGCTTGCCGGTGGCTCCCTCGGCGCTCGGGTACGAAGGGGAGGTCTTCACGTTCCAGGGCAAGAAGCGCGTCGTGACGCCGCGAGCGCTGGAGATTGAGGAACTGCCCGGCGTCGTCGAGCAGTTCCGGCGCGCGGCCGAGAACGCCCGGGAGGCGGGCTTCGATGGCGTCGAGCTGCACGGCAGCAACGGCTACCTGCTGGATCAGTTCCTGCGGGATGGCTCCAACCAGCGCACGGATGCGTATGGCGGCAGCATCGAGAACCGGGCTCGTTTCCCGCTGGAGGTGGCGCGGGCGGTGGTGGGCGTCTGGGGCGCGGAGCGGGTGGGGTACCGGCTCTCGCCGCAATCGTTTCCCTACGCAGGCGTGTCGGATTCCACGCCGGCCGAGACGTTCACCTATATGGCGCGCGAGCTGAGCCGGTTGGGGCTCGGCTATCTGCACGTGACCGAGGCCGTGTCGGGCAAGGGAGTGCCGAGCCCGGAGCAGCGCATCTCCCCGCTGCTGCGCAAGGCGTTCCAGGGAGCGTTCATCGTCAACGGTGGCTACGAAGCGCAGACCGGCGAGGCGGCGATTGCCCTGGGCGAGGCGGATCTCGTGGCCTACGGCGTGCCGTTCCTCGCCAACCCGGACCTGCCGGAGCGCTTCCGGCACGAGGCTCCCCTCAACCCGGTGGACGCCTCCACCTTCTTCACCGGCGAGGAGAAGGGCTACACGGACTACCCGACGCTGCGCTAGTTGCTCGAAGGGCAGTGAGCTCGAAGCTCGAGCCGCGCCCGGCAGCGCTCAGGCGATTGCGGCCGGGCCGGTGGGAGCCGTGAGGGGAGGGGCGAGCGCGGCGCGGGCCTCGCTGAGGAGGGCACAGTGCGGGTCGTTCTCTTCGGCGCGGGCGAGCCAGCGTGCAGCCCTTTCACGGTCGCCCAGCCGCGTGAAGCCCAGCACCAGGGTGCAGGCGACGTTCGCGCGGTTCGGAGGTGCGCCGGTGGCGACGAAGGCTCGCTCGAGGAGGGGCACCGCCTCGGCGGAGCGGTCCAGCCAGACGAGGACGGCGCCCCGCGTGCCCACGATCGCGGGGACGTTCTTGAGCCGCGCGTACGCCGCGGCCGAGTGCTCGTCCGCTTCCGCGCGCAGCTCCTCCCGGCGCAGGAGGAAGTCCGTCCAGGCCACGTTGTTGCGGATGAACCAGAAGGACAGCGTCTTGGGGGACACGTCCCGTAAGAGACCGAGGAAGGTGGTGCGCGCCTCGGCGTGCTCCCCCTCGGCGAGCTGGACCGTGCCGAGCACGTTGCGCAGGTGGACGGACGCGGGGCGTCTCGCAAGCGCTTCGTCCAGGCGCTCGCGCGCGCCGGCGAAGTCCCGCCGCTCGACGCGCTCGGTCGCATCGAGGAGCACCGCCGAGTCGAGCAGGTCTCGGGCCTCGTCCTGGCGCGAGAACGGGATGGTGAGCAGCCGGGTGCCGTCGTTGACCATGCCCAGATTCCGCACGAGAAGCGGCACGGGCAGCAGGTTGAAGGCGAGGAGCCACAGGTTGAAGAACACGAGCAACTCGCGGGGCGCAATCCTGTGCGCGAACGCCTCGAGTGGCAGCACGACCTGCCAGGGGGAGGAGGTCGGCGGCCACAGGAGCACCACCAGTGCCGCGGTGATGGCCGGGCCTCCGGCGACCAGGAACCAGAAGCGGGTGCGCAGCGCGCGCTCCGACGCCGCGCCGCAAAAGGTCAGCCCGAGCACGGGGAAGGCGTTCAGCACCACGTCCGTCCGCCCCAGCCGCCCGCGCCAGACGCGGCGTCCCATACCGAGCTCGATACGGAGCACCGTGAGCCCCACCGCGCGGGCCGCGAGGGCATGCCCTGCTTCGTGCACCGCGACGCTCGCCAGCATCAGCGCAGGGAAGAGGGTCGCATTGACGAGCGAGCTCCACGACAGGCCGTGGCGCAGCCCCACACAGCACAGGGCCAGAAGGACGGGGAAGACGAAGAGGTTGGCAACGAGGTGGAGCACGGGGCGGCGAGGCTATCAGCTCCCCGGCGCGTCCTCCGCGCCCGTTCGGCCCGGCAAGCGCTGATACAGACGCAGGCGGACGGATTGCAACCGCCGGGTATCTCAATAGCCCGGCGTGGCCCACGGCTTCGATGCGAGTTATGCCGCCTGGCTTGCACGCGCATAGCGGCCCGGAGACTGGCCCACGTGCCGGCTGAACGCCGTACTGAAGGTGCTCGCCGAGCTGTACCCGACGCGCTCGGCGACCTCGGAGACGGCAAGCTCCCGGCGGCGAAGCAGCCCCCTCGCAATGGCCATCCGCCAGTCCAGCAGGTACTCCATCGGGGGCAGACCCACGGTGCGCGTAAAGCGATTGAAGAATGCCGAGCGCGAAAGCGCCGCGCTCTTCGCGAGCTGCGCCACCGTCCACGGCCGCGCGAGGTGACTGTGCATCTGCCGTATCGCGGGTGCGAGCCGCGCATCCGCCAGACCGCGCAGGAGCCCTGGAGGTGCGTCGTCGCTCGAGGTCGACCGCAGCGCCTCGATGAGCAGTAGCTCCACGAGACGCGTGAGCACGAGGTCGCGGCCCGATCGCTGCTCGCTCGTCTCGTCGCCGACGAGTCGTACCAGTACCGAGAGACGCTCCACGCCGCGCACGTGCACCAGGGCCGGGAGCAACGACACCATCAGGGCCGCGTCAGGCGAGTCGAAGACGAAGTAACCGCCGAGCAGGCGCACGTCGGGATGGCCGCCACGCGTACCGTGACGCACCTCACCCTTCGGAGAGGGCGTCACCTTGGGGTCGATGCGCTCGGGTGTCACCGGCTCGAAGCCGGACATGGTGAAACCCGGCGTCGCCGGCAGGAGTACGAAATCGCCCGCCTCGAGCGTGAGGGCGGGCTGGCCGTCGACAGCGAGTCGGCAGCGCCCTTCGAGCACGGCACAGAAGCTCGGCTGGCCAAAGTCCGAGTAGCGAACACCCCAGCGGCCCGCTCCGCTGATGCCTTTCGAGAAGACGGCTCGTGGTTGAAGCAGGGCGATGACTTCCGAGAGAGGGTCAGTCATGGCTGGACTCTAGCAAAAGAAATATGGACCGCACGTGGTGGAGAGTCCTGTCGGCCGCAAGTACCTTGAGACCATCGACGCCGCGCGAATCGCGGCAATGCAAGGAGTCGACATGAAGACGGTGCTCATCACGGGTTGCTCCTCCGGCTACGGACTCGAGACCGCGCGCTACTTTCACGCGCAGGGCTGGAACGTGGTCGCTACCATGCGAACGCCACGCGAGGACGTCCTCCCGCGTTCGGACCGGCTGCGTGTGGTGCCGCTCGACGTGACGAAGCCCGAGAGCATCGCGGCGGCGCTGGAGGCGAGCGGGCCCATCGACGTGCTCGTCAACAACGCGGGCATCGGGCTCATGGGGGCCTTCGAGGCCACGCCGATGGCCACGGTGCGTGACGTGTTCGAGACCAACGTCTTCGGTGTGATGGCGATGACGCAGGCGGTGCTGCCCCGGTTTCGCGCACGCAAATCGGGAGTGGTTGTGAACGTGACGTCCAGCGCGACGCTGGCGCCGATGCCGCTGGTGGCTGTGTACACCGCGAGCAAGGTGGCCATCGAAGGGTTCACGGCGTCGCTCGCGTTCGAGCTCGAAGCCTTCAACCTGCGCGTGAAGCTCGTCGAGCCGGGCTATTGCCCGAGCACCCGGTTCACGAGCAACGGCAGCCCCCGTATGGAAGGGCTGTTCCCAGAGGCGTATGCGCCTTTCGCACAGCGCATCTTCGCCTCATTCGGGCAGCCGGCCGCGGTGACGCGCGAGTCCGACGTGGCCGAAGCGGTCTGGCACGCCGCGAACGACACGTCGGAGAAGCTCCGCTTTCCCGCGGGTCCCGACGCGGTTGCGCTGGCTCGGTCGGCGTGAGCAGGCTCAACGATACATGTCGATGTCCGCCGGGTTGACGGCGGCGGCGTGGACTCGGCCTTGCTTCGCGGTGGGCGGTGCCGCGGTCGATTCTGAGCCGGTGAAGAAGTCGATCAGCCCGTGCGGAGCGTTGTCGCCGAAGCAGAGCCGGTGGATGGTCGCGGCCTCGGCGGCTTCGTTCGCGCTCCGGGCGAACATGGGTTCCTCGTACTCGGCGAGCGCGGCTTCGAGGTCGCCTCGGTGCGCGGCAATGGCCTTGCCGAGCTCGGCGCCGTCGTACATCGCGAGGTTGGCGCCTTCACCGGACGGCGGCATCAGATGCGCGGCGTCGCCGAGAAGAGTCACACCGGGCACGCGCTCCCACCGATGTCCCGCCGGGAGCGCATGGATCGTTCGGGGGACGAGGTCTGTCTCGCCGTCGGTGATCAGCGCGGTGAGCTCTGGCGCCCAGCCGTCGAACTCCGCCGCGACTCGAGCCTTCGCCGCCTTCGGGTTGGCGAAGTCGATGCCCGCGAGCCACTCCCGCGGCCTGGTGAGCGCGACGTAGGTGTGCAGGGTGCCGTTGGTTTCGCGGTGGGCTTGGATGCCCTTGCCGGGCGTGAGGGCGAGCATGGCCCCGCCTCCGACGGCCTTTGCGCTGGCCGGGTGGCGCGCGTCGGCGTTGAACAGGTAGGTCTCGATGAACGAGATGCCGACGTACTCGGGCTTCGCGTCGGACAGCAGCGGCCGAATCCTCGACCAGGCGCCGTCCGCGCCGACCAGGAGGCTCGTGGTTGCAGTCGACCCGTCCGCGAATGTCAGCTCATGACGCCCGTCACCGAGCGGGTGGACGGCGGTGACCTTGTGTCCCCACTGGACGGTTCCATCGGGCAGCGAGTCGAGCAGGAGGCGGCGCAGCTCGCCGCGATGCACCTCGGGGCGACGGCCGCTGCCGTCGTCGGGTTGGTCGAGAAGGACCGTGCCGTGCGGGTCGAGCACCCGCGTAGCCTCGCCGCCTTCATGGATGATTCGGCGGAATTCGTCGAACAGTCCGGCCGCCTTCAGCGCGAGCTGTCCGTTGTGGTCATGGATGTCGAGCATTCCGCCCTGCGTGCGCGCATCCGCGGACGCATCGGCCTCGTAGACGGTGGCGGCGATGCCGTGGACGTGCAGAACGCGAGCGAGCGTCAGCCCGCCGAGGCCGGCGCCAATGATCGTGATCGGAGTCATCGTGCTTCCTTTCGAGTGGGAGACCGCTCGGCGACGCCGCTGTCGGACTATGGAACGCCGTTCCATAACCTATATTGGAACGCTGTTCCAGACCTGTCAAGATGGAGCCATGGCAAAGGCAACGCGCGGGTCGGAACGACGTGAGGATGCGCTCTCACGCGAGCGGATCGTCGACGCGGCGATCGAGCTGCTCGACGACGAGGGCGAGAACGGGTTGACCTTCCGCTCGCTTGCCACGCGGCTGGCGACTGGACCCGGCGCGATCTATTGGCACATCGCGAACAAGAACGAGCTACTCGTCGCCGCCAGTGACGCCGTCATCGCCCGCGCGATGGGCGAAGTCCTCGCCTTCGCCACGCCGCATGAAGCGATCCGCAGGATCGCCGTCGGCGTGTTCGAGGCGGTCGATGCGCATCCGTGGGTGGGCGCGCAGCTCTCTCTCTCTCCGTGGCAGACCGCGATGCTGCAGCTCTTCGAGCGCATCGGGCGCCAGGTCCAAGCGCTGGGGGTTCCAGGTGGCGCCTGGTTCACGTCGGCGTCGACGCTGTTGAGCTACATCATCGGAGTGAGCGTCCAGAATGCCGCGAACGGCCGCCTGCTCGAGCCGTCCGTGGACCGCGCTGACTTTCTCGAAACGGTGTCAGCCCAGTGGAAGGCGCTCGACGCCCACGAGTATCCGTTCACCCGGAACGTCGCTGCCCAACTGCGCGAGCACGACGACCGCGCCGAGTTCCTCGCCGGCATCGACCTCATCCTCGCCGGGATCGCGGCTTCGCTGTAGCCAGTCCTCAAGCGGCGCCCGCAGAGGGATCCCCAGCTGACTGGTAGCGCGTCACGTTCGTGAGCAGCCAGAGCAGCGCATGAAGGCTCTGCAGGACGAGGAACGCCTGGTCACGGAGGTGTGCCGGAGCCGCCGCGAATGCGCGCGTCGTACGCGGCACAGCCCTGGCACCCACGCGTGATGAGCTCGGCAGTGAATAAATTCACGCACTTGGAGTATAACACCACAGCCGCGAATTCCCTGTGTGGAGGTTGCGGCTGCACGCGTTGCATTCATCCGTGGCAGGCAAAGGAGCCCATCCTCATGAAGCGGATACTCAAGCGCTCGCTGGCTGTTTCCCTGCTGTCCCTCATGCCGCTCCTCGCGTTCGCGGAGCCGCAGCATCACCATCAAGGTGACCTCGAGCTGTTCACCCGGCGCGGCGAGTTCGTCAGCCTCCGCTCCCAGGAGACGGTGCAACTCCCACAGCACAGCCGGGGAGGCGCTTCGCCGTCGCTCGACGCCACCGTCCCCGAAACCTTCTTCATCGCCAACTGGACTGGCGCCAACCTGTTCCCCGGATACAGCCTCTACGGAACTCCCACCTGGCTGCCGCCCTATCCGTTGGTCTCGAATCCTCCGCCCAACATCACGGGCTACTTCCGGATGAACCTGCCCCCCCTCACTCCGGTGAGCCAGTACTACTACTACACGAACAACCCGGCGGACCCGGGCAACCCCGGCGCGAAGACGTGTGTCTGGCAGTTGGTGGTCTCCGTCTCTGGCGCCTACTGCTCGGCCACCCTCTACACGACCACCTACGGCATCGCGACTTGCGCCATCGATGCACGAAATTCCCACATCGAAACCGACACATGCGAGACCCAGGTCACCACCATCATCCAGTGAGCTGAATCTGAAGTTGCCCGTTTTCGCGGGGGACTCTCACTGTCCGCGCGCGTCGCGGAAAGGGGCAGTGAGGGGATGGGGCTCGTCGGCCCCATCCCCGACCCAGCGAAAACGCATCAGGCCTGGCACGCCCGCCCGCCATGAATCGCCGCGCCGGACCACTCGGGTCGGCTACGACGCGAGAAACGGCAGCAGCTCTCCGGTCTTCTGCCACATCGACGACGGATATGCCTGCGCCGAGCTGAAGCCCTTGTTCGTGAAGAAGTACTCGTAGCCAGACTGGTACGACGCCTTCCAGCCGTAGCCGGGATGGTCGGGCTCGCTCCACTCCGTCTTCGGGATTCCCATCGCTTGGAGCGCCGTGCCGAGCCACTGGTTGTAGAGGAGGCCTGCCCACAGGGAGTTGCCCTCGCTGCCCGTGCTGGAGTCTCCGCTCACCTTGCGCGTGATGTTCCGGTAGTCGCAGTAGCTGCCGGTCTTGAGGGCGCCTCCCGCGTTTCCGGCGGTCACCACCGGGACGGAGAAGGAGAAGTGTGGGGTGTTGCCGTTCTCCTGTGCCCACGCGACCAGCGAGTCATCCAGCAGCGTTCCACCCGCGCCGTTCGAGAACCGCTCGAAACGGGAGACGAGGTCGAGGAACACTTGTGAGAAGAAGACCTGGTTGAACTGCACCACCAGGTCCTGGTTCGCCCCGGCCACGGTCGCCGGATGAACGACGTTGTTGTGCCAGTCTTCACCCTGTGGGGCGCGGGTGGTGAAACTCAGGTTCTGGTTGTTCTCGTCGATGCTGATGGTGGCGATGCGACAGACGCCGCAGTTCATCGCCACTGCGAGCACCTCGTTGATGAGCCGGAAGTATTCGATGTTCTTCGCTGGGTCTCCCGCGAAGGACCCCGAGTTCTTGAGCGACAGGTTGTCGGTGGTGGGCCGCGACGGCACCTGGCAGCCGACGCTGGTCGTCCCCAGCCGGCGCTGCAACTCGGCGACTGCGTCGATGTGCTGGTCCAGTCGCGTCTTGTCCTCGGCGGAGAGCCGACCGCTGCCGTTGCGGAGCCGCCGGTAGCTGTCGAGAACCCTGTCCACCACCGGTGCTCGGGTGCTGCCGGAGCTGCCGGTGCCGGCGAGCAGGATGTCGAACAGGGAGAGCGAGCTTTCGATGGGGCTGATGGAGCTCGAAGTGACTCCGGAGGAACGAACCCCAGGGGTGCTGTAGCCCCAGCTGCCGCTCGAGGTGCCCGAGGCGGCGATGGCGACGCTGCGTTTCCGGACGGAGGCGACGCTCGGGTAGAAGGCCGGAGAGTAGGCCATCACCTGGTCGATGGTTGCCCGGGGCGAGTCGGGCCGCTGCTTGTCGAAGTCGTAGTAGCCCAGCGCGGCGCCGAAGTTGTGACCCATGTACAGGGGGAAGTCGAGGCCTCGCAGGATGTTCATCTTCGAGACGAGGGTGGGCGTGAGCACCGTCGACTTCGCGGCCAGCACCCGGCTGATGACCGCATCACCGCTCGCGTTGACCGGAGCGGCCAGCGCCCCTCGCCGGACGTCGTGGTCCGCGTAGAACAGGCTCTGCGTCAGCGCCGGGTCCTCCGGCCACATGTTCGCGCCGAAGATGGCGCCATGTGGGGTGCGGAAGTGCACGAAGCACTTCGGGCGCTGAGCCGTCTGCGCTTTCGCTTCGCTCGGGCTCAGCAGCGATGGGAGCAGCGGCAACGCCAGCACGGCTCCGCCCGCGCCGCGCAGAAACATGCGGCGGTCCACTCGGAAGACAGGTGTCCTGCTCACTGGAAGCTCCTCTGCTTGAAGGTGGGGTGTGTGGCGACTGCCTTCAGCATGTCGGCCATGGGCGCGCCGCTGCGCGCGACCGTCTCCATCTCCGAGAGCAGGCAGCCATCCCTCTCGGTGGACTCCACGCGGGCGTGCGAGAAGCGGAAGTAGTGCCGCGCGACGCAGGACTCGAAGAGCTGGCTGTCATCGAGCATCTTCGTGAGCTCGGCGGCGTTGGAGACGACTCGTCGCTCGTCGTCGTAGACCCGCATCTCCGCCACGGTGTCCACCGAGGGTGCGGTGGTTACGTGGCCCCGCGGGTCGAACAGCCGCTCCACGCCGCGCTCTCGCCCGAGCGCATCGAACCCTTCCAGCACGAAGCCCGGCGGATTGATGGTCTGGTTATGACATCCACCGCAGCTGCCTCCGGAGGTGAGCTGGGTCACCACCTGTCGCGTCGTCATGCTCTCCGTCGGTGCGGGAGGCCTGTCGCTGGCGTTGGGAGGTGGGGCTCCGACTTTCTGGCAGAGCAGTGCGTTTCGCACCAGGTACCCCTTGTGGATGGGACGCGTCGACGCGGTTCCCGTGGCCAGCAACGCAGCGCGTGTCAGCAGCCCGCTGCGGTTCTGGGAAGGGATGACCGGCGCCGGACCGGAGCCACTCCAGACGGGCACACAGTAGATGGAGGCCAGGAATGGGTCCGCCGTGTAGGACCTCCGGTCGTGGAGGAAGTCGCTCACCGAGCCACCCGACACGACGGTCTGCCAGGCAGAGAGCTGGACGTCTTCGAACATCGCGGTGCGTGCAGCGTCCGTGGGCATCTCCGCCCCGACGAAGGCCTGGTAGACCGGGTCGTTCCGGAGCGCCACCAGCGACGGCAGCTCCTCGAGCCGCAGCCACTCGCTGACGAACTCGTGCAGCGAGCTTCGCAGCTGGGGGCTTTGCATCATCCGGTCGAGCTCGGCAGTGAAGCCGCTCGCGGTCATCAGTGAGCCATTGACCGCCGCGGCCCAGAGCGCGTCGTCTGGAGGCGCTTGCCAGAATTGATAGGACAGCCTCGAGGCCAGCTCGAACGCGGAGAGAGGGCTCACCGACTGGCTGGCGTTCGTTCCATGCTCGACCCGGTAGAGGAACCAGGGCGAGTTCAGGAGCGTGGTGATGACGTCGGCCACCGCCGCCCTGTCCACCGGAGTGGCCCCGGCGATGTCCGCGAAGACGGTGACCTCCGCCGTCGGCAGTGGGTAGCGCAGGACGCGGGAGCCCCATCCACGGATGAAGGTCTCCAGGCAGGCTCGGTCGTTGCCAGTCTGGCTGTCGCTCGCGCAGCTGCCCAGAAGGGTGTTGCGGCGCGCGTCGCTGCCGGTGAGCTCCTGGGCCACGGCCTTCCCCAGGTCGTACATGACGTCGACCTGGGACTGCTGGATGGACTGGTCCATCCGGCTGTAGCCGCCTTTCAAGTCACCGGGCGCGGGTGTGCGTTGGTCCGTGGGGTACCGGGCGAAGACGGGCGCAAGCTTCGTCCAGATGGCGTCCGCCTCGTTCGGCAAGGCGCGGGCAATGGCGAAGCGAAGCGAGTTCGCCAGCTGCGTCCGGGACAGCCTGGGCAATGGCAGGTCCGCGGGGACGGCGTTCGCGTCGCAGGAGAACTGCGCCGGTGCAGGGGGGATGGGCACGGACGAAGCCGGCGGAGCGGGGTCGTCTTCGCCGGCGGGGTCGTCTCCGCCGGGGCTGATGTGCTCGGCGCTGCCATAGCAGGCGACCGCGCCAGCGCAGAGAAGCAGGAGGCTCACGTAGCGTGGAAACGTCATGCCCCCAGCTACGCGCGCGGCCGAAAAAACTTTCCTCCCCGTGATGGCGGGCAGCTGGAGTGCACGGGCGGCCGATGCTGGCTGTGGTCCACGGTCGACGGTACTCTCACCGTCACCGCATGACCGCTCTGCTCAGCGCGCTCTCCCTCATCTTCCTGACCCAGGCCCCGGCGGTGTCCGTTTCCTTCGACCTTCGCTCCCTGTCCGACCAGGACTATCGGCGGTGGGACGGCGTGGAGCTGGAGCGGAAGGTGGCGATCCGGTTGATACAGGAGGGCTTCGCGGTCGTCTCTCCGGAGCGCCCGGCGCAGCTTCGACTGCGCGCAAGCCGCACTCCAGAAGGACTGCGGCTCGAGGCAGTCGGGCCACGGCAACGGGTCGAGCAGAGCGTTCGCGTGGGGCGGGGTTCGCTCGCGGAGCTTCACCTGGAAGTCGCCCAGAAGCTCTCGGAGATGACGCGGGCGCTGAAGCCCGAGCCGGAGCCGCCCCCGCCCGCGCCCCCGCCTCCCGCGTCTGCGCCCCCGCCTCCCGTGGCGGTGGCTTCCGCCCCACGGAGCTCCGAGCTGGACCTGAGCCTGGGCCTGGGTTCGCTTTGGCGTGGACCCGCGGTCGACCCACACCTCGTGCTCTCCATCAGGCGCGGACTGGGGGCGTTCGGCCTCGAGGCGGAGGCGGGGCTCGGGGGGACTCGCGGCGCAGCACTGAGCGTGTTCGAGGTGCAAGGTGGCGCCTTCTTCAGTTATCGGCTCTCCGCGGCGGAGCGCCTTCAGCTCGAACCTGGCGTGGGCGCGGGCATCGTCTTCCACACCTTCCAGCTCGCGGACCCCTGGGTGTCGGCCCAAGCGGGTACGCAGGTGTCTCCCGCAGGCTGGGCTCGGATGAAGCTCCGGTGGAGGTTCGCCGAGCGCCTCGCGGCGGAGTTGCGCGTGGCCCTGGGGCTGCTGAGGCCCATGTCCCATGTGAGCGAGGGCGGAACGCTGTGGTCGCGGGGAGGCGCGAGGCTCGAAACCGGCGCCAATCTCTCCTGGCAGCCGTAACTTCCGAGGAAAGTTTCTCCGGCTCCAGGCGTAGGTCCCAGGTGAAGGATGTCGCGCGTTCCCCACTCCAAGGCCCCGCCCGCCCTGCCTGACCGACCTGTGTCGTTCGATACGCTCTATGAGGAGCACTCCGAGGCTGTTTTCTTCTGGGCCAGGCGGTATGCGGCCGGCCGCTCGGGCTGGGCCGAAGACGTCACCCACGATGTCTTCCTCAAGGCCTGGGAGCACCGAGCCTGGCTGCGCGAGGAGGACGTGAGGGGCTGGCTGTTTCGCGTCACGCAGAACGTGGCGCTCTCCGCCCTGCGGCGCGAGAACACGTTTCGACGGCGCATCGCCGCCCTCCTGTTTCCGCCGCAGCACACGGAGACGGAGCTCACGCCCGAGGCGGCCCTCGAGCGGAGAGAGGCGGTGCGCAGCGCCACGGCGGCGCTGGACCGCTTGCCGGGGCAGGAGCGGGTGGTGATGGCCTTGAAGATGCTGGATGACCTGAGCCAGCGCGAAATTGCCCAGCTCCTCTCGCTATCAGAGGGCTACGTGTCGAAGTTGATCAGCCGAGCCCAGGGCCGTCTGTCGGCCTGGGGATGGAAGGTGGACGATGGAGCCCCGTGACTTCCGTGCTGAGCTCCGGCGTGAAGACCAGCTCCGCCGCGAGCAGGGGATGTCCCCGGCCGCGCGGGCCCGGCTGTGGTCGCGGCTGCGGGACGCACGCGAGTCGAAGCCGGCATGGCACAGACGTCCTGCGTGGTGGATGCTCGCCGCGCCTGCAGCGGCGCTGGCCCTCGCGGTGTTCTTCTGGAGCGCTCCGTCCGCACGCTCGCTGGGGGGACTCGAGCTCGCGCAGGCCACTCCCGACCTGAAGGTGCGGGAAGACGCCGCGGGTGTGGAAATCCAGGTGGGTGAGGCCGCCCTGGTGGACGAGGCCCGAGGCATCACCCTCCGAAACCAGGGGCCGCTCGTCGTTCATCGTGAACCGTCGGGGGTGCGACTGGTCCGCGGCCGCGCGGAGTTCTCGGTGAAGCGCCGAAAGCCAGGTGCCCTCCCCGCTGTCGTGCTCGTGTCAGGCGGGGCCATTGAGGTCATGGGCACGCGCTTCACGGTGGAGGAGCGGGAAGCGGGTGGAGCGGTCACCCTGCACGAAGGCGCCATTGCCTTCCGTCGGCTCACGGGTGAGGTGGTTCAGCTGCGGGTGGGGCAGACGTTGGAGTGGCCGGTGGCCGAGCCTGCCGAGCCAGCACTTCGCGAGCCAGCGTCTCCCGAGCCGGAGCCGCCCCAGCCATTGGCGACGTCCAGCCCGGGGGGCGCATCCTCCCGACCCCCCACCGTGGCTGCCCCGAGCGTGGAGGAAATCTTGCGAGAGTTGGAGGTCCTTCGCGGTCGGCGCGAGTTCGAGCAAGCGGCGCGGCACCTCGAGGTGGCGATGCGCAAGCAGCCAGCGGCGACGCGGGAGCGCCTCAGCTTCGAGCTGGGCTCGTTGCTCACGTACCAGCTCGAAGACGCGCAGCGCGCCTGCGCGCATTGGGCCCGGCACGAACGACAGTTCCGGCGTGGGCGCTATGCGGAGGCGGTCCAGCGTGCCCGTGGGACGCTGTCCTGTCAGGCCGGCGAACGCGAGACAGAGCGATGAGACTGGGGCGCTGGAGCATTCTGTCGCTGGTCGCGGCGCTCACCGCCTGCGAGCCGGCGATCATCGACCATTCCCCCAACTCCAATCTGCTCGACGCCGAGACTGCTTCCCTCGAGACCGGGCTCGGACAGTGGGCCGCGTGGTACTCGGTGGTCGTTTCGAGAGAGCCTACCGCTGCGAGAGACGGCGAAGCGGGCATGCGCGTGGAGGTGAGCGAGCTGTACGGCTGGGGCATCCTCCTCGACAACTGGCCGGGGTTTGCCGCATCCCCGGGGGCGCACCGCGCTTCTTTCTGGGCACGCGGGACGCCGGAACGCTCACTGGTCGCCCAAATGCGGGTCAGCTGGCGCGATGCAAGCGGCCGGGAGCTGCAGTCGGAGCTGCTCTCCAGCCCGGTGCTTTCCGAGGAGTGGGTTCGGACCGTTCGCGAGCTGACGGCCCCGGCCGGAACGGAACGGGTGGGGGTGGAGGTGACCGGCACCGAGGGTGCCCCAGGCGATGTCATCGAGCTGGATGTACTGGTCGTGCAGGCATTGAGCGCGCCTTGAGCAATTCCTGCGCCTCCAACCTCAGAGACCCCTGCAGGTTGGAGGAGCCCTGCAAGGGTATTCGAGTTGCAAATGTAAAGATAAACCCCGGAGCCGTGGGAACTCACGCCGCACGAGTGCGGACCGGTGCGGGGCTCAGTAGTAAAGCCACCGCGCCGCGGAGGACGTGCTGGTGCGGGCGCAGATGAGGTCATTGGTGGTGCCGTTGCTGGCGCAGCAATGCGTTGTCGCGCCCACGGGCGAGCAGAACGTGTTCGCAATCGAACTGCACGCCTTGTAGCCGGTACAGGTTTCGAACTGGGAGACCGTCGCCTCCGCACCATCCGCGGGCGTGGCCTCGCTCTCCGGCCCGGTGTCTGCGCCGCCACATGCCATGAGGGAGAGGCTGAGGAACGCCGCCATCACAACAAGAGAACGCTTCATGAGAGACCCCTGTCGAGTGAGTGGAACGGGGGCCAGCGTAGTCTACGCACGCAATCGATAGCAGGGTTCCGGTGTCATGGCGCTGGAGCATGAGACGGACAGGGGCGCTGTTGCGGGAGGTGGGCAGATGCAGGAGCGTCCGCCCGTTCGCCACGAAGGTTGAGCCCCTCGGTCGTGCTCAACCGGTAGTGCGTGTCCTCCTTACCGATGGGGAGGAGGTCGGAGTAGGGGAACTCAGCGTCAGCCACGGGTGACGAGGATATCCGGCCCGGATGTCACATCCCGCGGGCGTCCGGTGTCTCCATGTCGACGGAACCCGATACAGACACCAGGAGAAGACATGACCTCGACCAGGATCCCCCCGAAGGAGATCACCGGACTCTACGGCGCGATAGTGAAGAAGTTCGCCGGCAGGACGTTCGGTCAGGTCCCCGAGTCGCTCGGCGTGATGTGGCACCACCTGCCGGTGCTCAAGGCCAGCATGGGCTTCGGGCAGAAGCTACAGAAGTGGGACCAGTGCGACGAGAGCCTGAAGTCGTACGCGCACATGGCGGTGGCGTCGCTGGTGGGCTGCTCGTGGTGCCTGGACTTCAACTACTTCATGGCCCACAACCATGGGTTGGACGTGGACAAGGCGCGGGAGATCCCGCGGTGGCGGGAGTCGAACGTGTTCACCTCGCTGGAGCGGGAGGTGCTGGGGTATGCCGAGGCGATGAGCCAGACTCCTCCCACGGTGACCGACGAGATGGTCGCGAGCCTGAGGAAGCAGCTCGGTGCCGCAGCGCTCATCGAGCTCACGACTGTGATCGGGTTCGCCAACCTGACGACCCGCTCCAACACCGCCCTGGGCATCGAGTCGGAGGGCTTCGCCGCCTCGTGCGGGCTGAAGCCGATGGCCCAGCCGAGTGCACGGCCGGGGGGAGCGTCCGCATCATGACGGCCTCGATGCGCCCGACGTCGCCGGGAGGCGAGCCTCCCGGCGATGGGGCTTACTCAAACTCTTCGCCCGACGCGGCCCGCGCTCCGCACGATCCGCTGGGCTCGGAGGACCCCTTCGTCACCCACCGCAGCCTGCTCTTCACGGTCGCGTACGAGATGCTCGGCTCCGCGGCCGACGCCGAGGACGTCGTGCAGGAGGCCTGGCTGCGGTGGGCGGACATCGGTGACGCAGGTCGGGCCGAGGTGCGCGACCCACGCGTCTACCTGGTCCGGGTTGTCACCCGGCAGGCCCTCAACCGGCTGCGCACGCTCGCCCGCCGCAAGGAGGAGTACGTCGGCGAGTGGCTGCCCGAGCCGCTGCTCACCAGCCCCGACGTCGCCAAGGACGTCGAGCTCGCGGAGAGCGTCTCGATCGCGATGCTCACCGTGCTGGAGACCCTCACCCCGGCCGAGCGGGCGGTGTTCGTGCTCCGGGAGGTCTTCGACATGCCGTACGAAGAGATCGCCCCGGCGCTCGACAAGACGCCAGCCGCCGTCCGGCAGATCGCCCACCGGGCGCGGGAGCACGTGGCCGCACGCCGTCCCCGGATGCAGGTCGACCGGGCGGAGCAGCAGGCGGTCCTGGAGCGGTTCCTGGCCGCGATCAACTCCGGCGACCTGCAGCGCCTGCTCGACGTGCTCGCCCCCGACGTGGTGCTGGTCGCCGACGGCGGCGGCCTGGCGGCGGCGGCCCGGCGCCCGGTTGTCGGCGGCGATCGCGTGGCCGGGTTCCTGTCCCGCTTCCCCACGCTCGCGCCTGGCGCTCGGATCGCGACCGTGTGGATCAACGGCGCGCCCGCGCTCCGGGTCGATGCCGCCGGCGACTTCGACACAGCGGTCAGCGTCGTCGTCGAGAGCGGCCGGATCACCCGCATCTATGCCATGCGCAACCCGCACAAGATGGCCCGGCTCGACGAGCAGGTGACGCTGAGCCGGTAGCGGACATGGAGCGGCTGCGCCCGGGCATGGGAGAAATCGGCGTGCTGCGCGAGCTGAAGAAGGTACTGCGCTTCGACTCCTCCGACTTGAGCGGAGGAGTCGAGGACCTCGACGTCCTGATGGGTGACCTGACCGAGGAGTACTAGCTCAGCAGACACTACGGTGCGCAAGGGCTGTGGAATCGTGCACGGTGAGCATCCAGCATCTGCGTAACTCCGAGCGTGTCGCGCAGCTACCCGGATAGCAGTAGCGCGTGTCAGGTAGGATCCCCTCCGTGAGCGCGGTCATCGAGTGCCTCGCCAACCCAGCGCAGAAGCGCACGCGTGCGCTGGTCGTGGCGACAGAGCTCGACCTCTAGAATCGCTGCCGCGTCGCCGCACGCAATGGCATCCAATGTCTGGACTTGAGCCATGAGCGCGGCCTGGAGCTCACCGCACGACGGCGGGCAGAGCTTCGTGGCCTCCGTGAGCAGCCAGAGCAGCTCATGAAGGCTCCTCAGGACGAGGAACGCCTGGTCGCGGAGGTGTGCCGGAGCCGCCGCGAATGCGCGCGTCGCACGCTGGCCAGCGCCGTAACAGTCGTACGTGGCACAGCCCCGGCACCCACGCGCGCTGAGCTCGGCGTGGATGGCGCAACGATGCCCGCGCATCAGGTACCGGCAGGCCACCCCACCGGCTTGTCGAAGGCGAAGTCCTCGGAGCGCTCGAACGAGGTGGCGACGCAGCACAGTGCGGTACACGCGCTGCAATCCGGAACGAGGTCGGGACGGGGCATGAGGGCACCTCGGGACGCACGGCGCCCCACACGCGTGCGCCATCCGCACGTGGCAGGGGCCGGCGTCGTTCAGTGGAAGGTGGGGAAGGGGACCGTCGGACGAGGGCGAGCGCCCTCTCCGGTACGGAGAGACGGGAATCCGTCGGGGTTCAGGGCCTTGAGCACGAAGGCCCCCGACTTTCGCCGCCGGACCCGTGTAGAAACAAAAAGGCCCCGCCATTTCTGGCAGGGCCTTCTTCACTTCAGCTCCCCGAACAGTGCCCTCCACGAACTCGTTCTCTGTTTTTCTCTAGAGAACTCGAACTCTCTGGGGAGTGGAAAGCACTGCAATATCCGGCAGTTACGGGTGGCTGGGCGGAGGGTCTTGCCCATCGGGACCGATTGGTCCGCCGCGAACTTCACACCTGTCCTTCCGGTGTGGTGTCGGGTGGCAGAGCATCCGCTCGGCTCCGTACCAATAGAGGGTAGGGGACGCTTAACGCAGCGACCGAATTTTGGGTAGGCGCAGGCGCTCCACAAGCTCGCCGCCGACGTCGAGTTGGCCACGTCCGCGAGCGAGCGCTGGATCGTGCAGACCGAGGACTTCTACGACGCGCGGGGCCGCGTGTACCTCGAGCTCTCTGACGCGACGCCCGCCGAAGCCGCGCGCGGGCTCGGGCTCCTCAAGAAGCTGGTGGGCTGATCGTCGGCGGCTGCGTCACACGCAGAGCCGTCGGTTGAGCGACTCCAGGTCTTTTCGCGCGCCGCGAAGGACGGCCTCCGCGAAGCTCTGCTCGCTGTCGCTGGAGTCATCGTCGAGCGATGGAACGCCGCCGAGCAGCAGCCCGAAGGCGTTGATGCGCTGCCTCATGACACCGACAGCCTTCTCGTCGCGGGTGCCTCCGAACGTCGGGTACGCGTACTGGAGCGGCTGGCCCGTGAGCGCCGCCCACGACCCGACGCGACGCACGCGGCCGTTGCGCTGGAGCGTGCGCACGGGGCTGGGATCGAGCTCGTAGTGGATCAGGTGTCGGCAGCAGCGATGCAAGTCGACGCCCTCGCTGAGCCGGTCGGTGGTGATGAGCACGTCGGGCCCGAAAGGGCTGTTGAAGAGCGCGAGCACGATGTCGGGCTTGCCCGTGTACAGCGTCTTGGGTGGATCGCCGTGACCAACGTGGCCCCATGCGCCCATCGCCCGGAGGCCGTCGTCGAGGCGCCCAGGGAAGTGCGAGGTCTTGCCGCCGAAGGTGTGCGTCCCCTTCGCGATGCTCTTCAACAGGGCGCGCGTCGACGTCGACTGCTGATCGAGCAGCACCTCCGTCAGCGTCCTTGCCGACTCGAGGATCGTCGGCACGCTCGTCTTCGCATTGCGCGGCCGGGTCGTCGTGAGCTGGTCTGCGAGTCCCTCGACCGTGCTCGCCGGTTCGCCGAGCCACCCACCGATCTGCCACCGCAGACCTGGCGTGCAGAGCCAGTCGATGACCGGTGCGACCAAGGGAGCGTCGTCGGGCAAGAGCGATTCCCAAGCTGCATGCCACACCTTCTCGGACGGACCGTTTCGCGAAACGCTCGGTGCTTTCAGTGAACGTTCGAGCGCACCGAGCAGCTCGCTTGCGGTCGCGCGGTGGTGGCAGAACACGAGCACCTTCTCGCCGCCATCCAGGATCAGTCGGATGGCATCGCTGACCGCCGCGATCTTCGGGTGGGGCTTCGTGCACCTTGCGCTCAGCGCCTTCGTCGCCGCCTTGATGTGCCGGAGCGCAGCGTGGTCGTTGGCCCGCTCGGAGGCTCTGTCGAGCTTGGTGCCGACGTGCTGCCAGCCGATGTGGGGGCGCGGGTCGTTTCGTCGTTCGCCCTTCCGCTCCGGCGTGAGCTGTAGGATGCGGTCCATCCGTAGGAGCAGCGCGAGGTCCTCCTGCGTCGCGGGTGCCGTCGGAATCTCCCAGCGCCCCTGGGCGACCGCACCGAAGTGCTTCCGCTCTGACGCCGACAGGTCGTCGATGCCGTGGCGGATGAGGTACGGCTGCAGCTCCTCGATCGCGGACTTCGCGGCGCTCACGAGCCGCTTGGACTCGGCGGCGACGTCATGGCCATCGCCGAGAGAGTACAGCCGCTTCAACTCTCCGGCGTAGCGGCGGACCGCTGCGAGCTCGGTCGCCCCTGCGAACTGCAGCAGTTGCTCCAGCTCGGTGAGCCGGATGCTGAAGGGCGTGGCCGTGAGAATCAGCTTCCGCTTCGCTCGGTCACCGAGATTTCGGAGCGCCTCATTGAACGCGCTGCCATCTCCCTTCGCGCGGTGCGCCTCGTCGATGATCATGAGGTCGCACGTAGTGCGCTGCTCGTTGTTGCCGTGGCTCTTGACCAGTGCGTGATGGGTCGCGACCTGGATGCGCCCTGCGTTAAGCTTCCCGACGTCGCCTTGCTTGATGCGGTCGTAGCTCGCGCCGAGTTGCCGAAGCATGGGCACGTGGCGCTCGAGTTCTTCGGCCCAGCGCCGACGCAGGACCTCGTTCGGCGCGTAGATGCGCACGCGTTTGTCCTGGCACGCGACGACCCACGCGACGAGCGCGCCGACCGTCGTCTTGCCGAGTCCAACGTCGTCGGCCAGGAGGACGCCGCGCCCGCTCGCGAGCCGCGCGAGGATCTCCTTCGCGGTCTTGAATTGCCTCGTGAGGGGCTCGACCTGAAGGCCGCCCGTCTCGCGTTCGATGTACCGAGCAGGGTTGTCGAGGAATCGCCAGCGCTGGGCGTCGATCTGAAAGTCGTCCATCATGCTTCCTCGTCGAGGCGCCAGCCGAGCTCCTCGACCACGAGTCCAGCAGCTGGGCCCTCACGCCGTGCGAATAGTGCGCGGAGTTCCTCGCCGTCCATTCGGACACGATCAAGGAGCAGGGGTTCGGCCGCCGCCTCCTCAAGAGCAGCTCGCCACTGGTCGACCACGTTGAACGCCGCACGCGCGTCGATCCACGCCTGAACGGTGTAGTCGGCTGCGGGAGCGGCGACGCCCGGTGGCCGCTGCTCGCCACCCAGCCCGGGAATGGACTCGGGATCGACGACCGGGCCGCCATAGCGCTGGAGCAGGAATGCTTCACGCAGGGCTTTCGCGATGGCCGGATCGACCTCGGGCAGCGGTGTCTTCGCGAACTCGGTAGGCGGACGAAGGTCGAGGATGTCGACCTCCAGCGTCTCGCTCCCCTGCGTGAAGCGTGCGGTGAGTGGTGTGCGTTCCGGGTCGTTCCACGGCATCGTGGCACCGCCATCGGCGAGCGAGGTGCCTTCCTCCGAGCTGCCCATGAACGTCACGAGGGCGGTAATTGGCGTGATGCTGTCGGTGCTGCGCGCGTGAAGCAGAATGCACATCCCATCCCAGCTCGCCTCTGCCCATTCGAGCGCCGAATCGCGCTCCTCTTCGTCGGCGCGATCGACGCAGAAGGGAACCGTGTAGGGCGGGTCGAACGGCTCGCCGAGCGCTTCGAGGTCCGTCCACTCGGACTCGAAGACGACGCCGAGCTCGAAGTTGCGTGGCGAGGTCCTCCCGGCGCCCCACGCCGCGACACTCCAATTCGCCGACGTCACCAGCAGCCGGCGCTTTCGTCGGCTGCGGAGCAGGTACAGCTTCGCGTGACTCCAACGCGCGTCGGCATCGCGATGCTGCTCCGTGAAACGCGCTTCCTTCGGCAGGCACTCGAGCTGCACACCGCTGCTCTCCAGCTTCTCGCTGGCGGCTTTTGACAGCGCCCAGCCCGACGTTGCAGCCCATGGGTGGGCCTCGGCGATCCACTTGAGGTGGATCTTGCCCGGGACGACGCCAACGTCGGCGCTCCACGCCGACAGCGTTCGATCGTTCCACTCGCCGATGGTCGGTGTGAGCACGTGAAGCTCGAACGGTTCGAACTGAGTGAGCTGCCGAGCGGCGCTCCGCTGGCCTGGGATGCTCGCGATGAACGTGACGTCGGCCGGGCACTCGACGCGGCCGAGCAGCGTGGCCAACCGCTGGATGCGCGTCGCCGCGACCTCTCCTGCGGAGTTGCCGAGCGCCTCGAGAAACGGAACCAGCTCACCCCACGTTCGACGCGTGTTCTGGTTGGCCCGATCCCCAAGCGGCAGCGTCACCTGCCAGCCCGCCTGCAACTGGCCCTTGAACGCCGAGGCCGTGAGGTTCGTGGACGAGACGTGCAGCTCAAGCAGTTCCTCGTCGTCGACCTTCCAGTGGAAGGCCCAGAGCTTGGCGTGCTGAACCGCGCGCGTGTCGGAACCGACGGAGAAATGGCTCACGTACCGCCAGAGCCACGGATACTGCGAATCCTCGCGTGCAGCGCGCGGCGGCGAAGAGATGACGGTGAGTCGGCCGTGCAGCGCTTCGAGCGCCGTGCCCAGCTCGCCGAAGAACAGGGTGCGTTCTTGCACCTCCTGCGAGAGCGAGTGGTTCGCGCCGAGCAGCGACGGAAGCAGGTGCTCGACCAGAATGCCGGCGTCGGGCTGCTCGAAGCTCGTCATCCACACCTCCAGGAGTCGGCCTCCAGGAGGAGGAGAGGGAAGGACATCTTTCCAGCTCGGCGTCGTCACAGAGCGTCTCCTTCCTCGTCGTCGGGCTCGGGCCGCGCAACGTCCTCGAGCTCGTTCCGCTCAACGGCGTTGAGCACGTCGTTCATCTTGGCGACTCCGCACTGGGCCGCGAAACGACTCAGCGGCCGTAGCCGAAAGCGGTAGTCGCTCGCGGCAATCCCCGTGTCGGCCACAAGAGGGACCATCTTGCCGGCCTGCTCACGGAACCAGCGTCGGCCTCCGCCGTGCTCGTGGTGATGGCGCGCCAGAGCTCGGAGTTGGTCGATCGGAGTCGCCGCAGACTGCATGGCGTCCGCGAGCCGTGTGATCACGTGATCGTGCGGGAACAGGCTCCGGCCCGGCGCGCGAAGCCACGCTGCGGCGGCTTCTCGAACCAGGTCGAGTCTGGTCCGCAGTTCCGAGGAGCGCGCGAGCTTGTCGACGGAGGGCGCCTGCTTGACGTCGTCGTGATTGATCTCGATCCAGAGCCCTCGCATTGCGCGCATCGAGGTGTCGGCGAAGCGCGAGAAGGAAGGAAGGGGCGCGAGCGAAGCGGGCTCGAGCTTCTTCGAGAGCACGCTCGAGTTGGCCAGCGTGTCGCACAGGTCGCCGTGCGACTTCGCGCTCTTGGCGCTGGCCAATGCCTCGGCGGTGACGCGTCGAGTGGACTCGGCGCTGAACAGCACGCGCTCGAGCAGGCGGCGTTCCTCTTCGGGAAGTCGCTTTCTCATCGCGTCGTCTGGCGTGGGCAGGAAACCTCCGGCCTTCGCCCATGCGGCGGGCCACCCGTGCTTCACCCAGTAGCGCGCCTCGTCGCCGTCGCTCCAGTGGCCCCACTTCGTGCCGTTCTCGAAGTGCTCCTGCTTGAGCCGTACATCACGAGGGAGGCTGTCGTTGACGAGATTCGCGAGCTGGATCGCGGTGTCTGCGGGCGTCCACCCGTCGCCCGTCGTGAGCCCCGGAACGGTACGGAGGACCACGCGGTACGCGCCGTAGGTGCCGACTTGTCGGTACCGGCGGAACTGGTCGGGGCTCATCGCGAAGTTGGGAAGCTGCCGGTCCGCCTTGCGCCAGCGCTCGACACTTCGTCGCCCACGGAGCTGCCCGGTCGTCTGCCCGGACTCCAGGGTGCGGTCCACCCAGAGTAGCTCGAGCGGTCGAAGCCACGCGTACCTCGCGCGTTGACCGTCACGTCGAGACAGATCACCGCCGCCCGCGTTCCGCCACGCGACGTGCGACCACGTGAGGCACCACGAGAGGAGCGAGATCCACCTCGCATCGGAGGCAGCGTTGCTCAGGCTAGGCGCGAGCAGGTCGGCGAAGTAGTCCGCGCCCGCCCGAAGGCCGAGCGCGTCGCCACGTCGAATCGGGACTGGGTCCCAGGGGGCAGTGAAGTACCAACCGGGATGCTTGTTCATCACGCTACAGCCCCGCGTTTACGAGGTCGCGGAGGAGCGCTGCGCCGAGCTGCACCCGGTCCTTCGTGTCGAGCTGGCGCCCGCCGATCGCGACCTGGGGAACCTTCAGGCGAAGATCGGGACCGATCCCGCGGGCCGCGCAGACGCGCGTGAAAACTTCCACGTGCGGCGTAGCGGGCGCGCGTAGCTGGAGCCCATCCTGGACGCACTGGATCTCCGCGCCGCTCCTCGTGAGCTGCATCCAGCGCGCCTCCGTCTCGTAGCCAGTGAACCAGGGACCACCAGACCAGTGCTGCGCGACCGCTCCTTGGACGGCCGATTCCGGGACGCCGCTCTGCTGCCGAATCGCAGAGAGGTAGGGGTCGCGGTAGTAACTGCTCATCGCCTTCTTATCCAACATGCACACGCTGTAGCCCAGGGAGCCCGTCGCGCTGGCGTAGATGCCAGAGCGGCCCGCGCGCATCTCTGGGTAGCGCACGAAGTACCAGCGCCAGTCCAAGCCGTTCGCGTCGTCCGTGCTCTCCAGCCAGCCGTTCGTGAAGGACTCGAGCGTCGACCGCACATCACCTTCGCGCGCCGCAACGGCGTCGAGGAGGTGCCCCAATGCGTCACGCACATTGGCAAGGAGTGCGCGACTGGATCCGGTCAGGATCTCCTCTCGCCACTGCGACATGTTCGAGCTCGAGCCGAGCTGCAAGAAGCGGTGATTGATGCGCTGCGAGTAGTCGCCTGCAGCGAGCAACGCTCCGGTGAGAACGGGCAGCAAGCTCGGATCGGCGATCAGCTCGTGGAACGCTCGTGCCCGACGCTCGAAGATCGAGGCATCGAGATCGAAGGCGGCCAGGCAGCCGCGTAGAAGCGGGTGATCCTCGAGATGGAAGAGAGCGCGCTCGAGAGCGGGCGCCTCGCTCTCTCTCAAGAGTTCGATCTTCAACTGTTCGTCGGCGACCTGCGCTTGGTTGAAGCTCGAGACGCCCGAGAGGGCCCCCTCGACGATGAGTCGGCGCACGTCCGCGAGCAACGCGGGCATCTTCTCGGCACGGAGCTCGCTGCTCGAGGCCTCGAGCAGGTTACGCAGCACGCGAAGCCTACGCGGGAACTCGGCAGTCTCGTGCAGTCGGTGCAGCAGAACCGCGTAAAGGAGGAGGGTCCGCGGCCAGCTACGCCGCACCTGGCCTAGGCAGCACTCGGCGAACAGGTTGACCGAGCTTCCCTGCATGCCGAAGAGGATCACCTTGCTCGTGTCATCCGAATCGAGCGGGGCGGGCGTCAAGGAGAACGTCTTGGAGAACACGGAGGCCGTGTCGGCATCGACCCAGGTGTCGAAGCAGCGGATCAGGAAGTCCAGGTGCGCCGCGGCCTTCTCATTTCCCGGGCCGTAGACGCGCTTGGCGAGCGTCTCGATGTCGCCCGAAGGAAGCCCGCCATCGTGCCACTCGCAGACATCGGTGACGAACTGGAAGTAGCGGAGGAACTCGTCGTCGACGATGTCGTCGCTTCCGCGGAACGGCCAGAGCAGGTCGGCCCAAGTGCCGTCCACCTTCTGCGCGAACTCCTCGACGCGGTCAGGGCAGGAGTGCTCCAAGACCTGCTCGAACCTCGCCTTGAAGTTCTCGAACGGCGTAAGCGGCTTCCCGCGCGAGTTCATCTTGATGTAGAGGTCCTCGCTCAAGCCCATCTGCTCGATCGGCAGCAGGTGAAACGAGATCGCGGGTGCCTCGGAGCCCACGAGCCGCTCCCACGCCGCGGCGCAGTCGGCGTCGGCGAAGCGCTCGTGGATCGCCTCGAGCATCAGCTGCATCGACTGGATCGTCGGATCGTGCTGCCACGTGTGCAGGAACCAGTGCTGGTTCTCGAACCACGCGCGCAGCCTCGCATCCGAGGGTGGCTTCGACTCGACGAGGCACGCGCAGAAGCGTCGCGCACTCGGACGGGTGGCGTACTCGAAGCGCTTCCAACCCTGCTCCTGGTCGAGTCGGTCCGCGCGCCACGCGAGGTACCAGTGCAGCAGGAACAGGGTCGTGAGCCGCTGCTGACCATCGAGAGGGCGAAGCGTACCGCCCACGACGTCGCCGTAGACGAAGTCGAGGCTGATGGGCGTCCCGGTCGTCACTGAGTCGTGCAAGACGTCGAGGAAGTTGGCGCGGATGCGCGCAACTGCGTCGCTGTCTCGCCCCTGCGCGTAGTCCCGCTGGATGATCGGGATCTCGATGCGCTCCACGATGGGCGCGTCCGCCGCGCGTCGAGCGAAGAGGCCGTTGTAAGACGTGACGTAGCTCTTCATGACAGCGGCACCTCCGGCTTGAGGTAGGCGCCCACACCACCGTCGGCCGAGAGGATCGCGACCAAGTAGGCTTCGCGGTCCTGCGTGCTCCAGAAGTGGACCTGCTGCGCGTCGGCGTCCGTGTAGTACTTGAGGAAGACTTGGCGCGTGCAGATGGGGATGTACGCTCCCTGGCGATCGAGTTCAAGGATCCGCCGCCGCTTGACCTCGAACACTGCGTTGCTCAGCGCGCTGTTGTGGCCGCTCGCGAGAAGCGCAAGGTTCGACACCGAATGCACCGAGTGGGCTGCCGCTGCGGCCGATCCGTCTGCGAGGGTGAATGTTGCCGCTACGTCGCGCGCGAGCTCCTGAAACACTTGGCGATCGATCTTGTCGCCGACGTCGTCGATCCGGCGGAGGAGTTCGTCCCGGCGGGCTTCATCGACCGAGCGAAAGTCCGCGAGGGCGGCGCGGTGAAGCCGCAGCCATTCCTTCCACTGCTCGGCCTTGGTGAGGCTCTCCGCGTGCTGCGCATGGATGTGCTCGAGCGACCACGCCTGGCGGCGATGGATGCGGAACGAGTAGCGCTCGGTCGAGTCCTTCATCCGTCGCACCGTCTCGACGTTCATCAGGAGGAGGAGGCGGGCGCACTTCTGCGTGTCTGACTCGTAGCTGAGCGCAGTCACGCCGGAGGGCGTGAGGTCGAGGGTCTCGCGGATCCGCCCGTCGAGGACAGCCCCGAATTCGCTCTTCGTCTTGCCGGATGCGAGCGCGACGAGATCGCTGAAGCGCTGCCCAATGGCCACGAGGTAACCGATCTTGTGGTAGTGGTCCCGGTTCTCGTACCAGCCGAGAACGAGCGCGTGGAGCTGGACGACCTGGTTCCAGACCGCCTCCGGTTTGCTCTGCTCGACCTTCTCTCGGAGCACATCGAAGGTGTGGAACCGCGGACGTGCTCGACCGCGAGGGCCCCCCGCAAGCGTGTCGAGGAGCAGGGTGATCCGCGTCGGACTGTCTGCGGCTGCATCGTCTGCGACGAACGCCCAGACATCGGGATGCTGGAGATCGCGCTCGATGCTGTCCCATTGCGCGGCGATCTCGTGGGTCCTGTCCGTGGCGCCGGCGCCCCCACGACTGCGCGAGAGCAAGAGCGCCTTGAGCAGCTCAGCGTCCGTGAGCGGAATCCTCCCGACGTTCAAGCGCGTGAAGAGGGTCGTCGAGTCGAGACCCTTCGGCGCCTCGTACCAGATGACGCGAACGCTCTCGAAGAGGTACCCGTAGAACTTGTTGGCCACGTACTGTCGCCGGGCGCCGTGCGTGTCGAACCAAGCGCGGATGCACTCGTATGCCCCGTGAAGGTGGAAGAAGTCGATGTTGCTGTCGGCGCGGTCAGCGTCGAGCTGTTGTAGGTAGGCCTCGCTGTCCGGACGCGTGTCGTACGTGATGGAGTACGGCGCGCCGGAGCTCTGGAGCCGCTCGCGCTGCATGAACACGAAGATGAGGAAGAGGGTGGTGAGGCGCTGCTGGCCGTCGACCAGCTCCCACGCGGCCTCGCCGTCACGCTTCACGACGACCGGCTGCAGGCTGTAGGGCGTGCCCTTGCTCTCCCAGATGTCGTTGAGCAGGCGCTCCACCTCGAGCTTCCCCCAGCGATACCCACGCTGGTACCGGGCGACGCGGAACGAGCCCGCGATGTCGCCGATCAGCTTGAGCTCGAGGAGCGCGCCGTCCGTCGTCTCGTCAGCCACTTTAGACAGCCCTCTCGAGGAGTCGGCCTTCGCCGAGGTCCATGTTGTCGCCGTGCCGCCTCATCGATCGCGAACGATACCAGGGGAGCGAGTTGTGCCGAAGGGGGCGCGCGAGCGCGTGCGCGCCGCGTGTTCCCGCCGCCCGCGACCGGGGAGAGACCGCGCGCCGAGAGGCTCGAAGAGCGCGTGTGCCGCTGCCGTCGTGGGTGCATCGCGCGGCAACGCCGCGTAGCTCGTCGCGCCGTTCTCGCCGAGGGCGCGCGGTGAGCGGTTAGCGTCTCCTTTTAACCGCTCTCGGACTCTCTCTCCCGAACGGACAGAGAACGCGCGTCGGTCTTGTCCGCGACGCCCGACCCCCCGCAACCGCGCTCTCTGCCCGCGCGCTCGCGATCGCCGCGTCCCCCCACGAGAACGCGCGAACCCCTTGGAAACGTGGGGAGAAAAGACGAAGCCCCCGAGGATTTCTCCAAGGGGGCCTTTGTTCACCAGCTCCCGCCGCTTGTTGGCGACGAGAGAGAAATGGCTCCCGAATGGTTGGCCCCACGAACTCGTTCTCTGCTCTCTCTCCAGAGAGTGCGACAGAAATCATGAGTGATTTCTCGGGGTTGCGCAGAGAGTGGCCAGTCGGGGTGCCCGATTGGTTCGCCGCGAACTTGGCGCCTTACTGTTCCTGCATTTCGCGACTTGGTGGGCGCCTGACTGCTCTCAGATGGGGGAAGATTGGTGGGGAGTGTCGAATAGGCTGCCGGCGATTTGTACGCGGCGGGGCCCGGGAGGGGCACGCCCAGCTTGAGCAAGGCCAACCCATCTCGCGGGTCGTTCACAGCCGTGAGGCGGACTTGGCGCACACATGATACGGCGACCAAATTTTGGGTTGGCACGAGGGCGCCGGCGCCCTACGGCGCCTGATCGCCGAGGCGTTCGGGACGCAGCCACAGAAGCTGGTACGTGACCTTCGGCTCGCGTCCGGGACGCTCCACTGTCGTGATGCGCAGCATTGCGGTGCATGTCTCCATAAGGACGAGAGCAACCTCTGCCACCATGTTCGCATCGAGCCCGGGAGCGAGCTTCCCCTTGTAGACGACCCCGGTCTCTAGGTCCTGGAGTTCGAAGCGCCGCGACTCGCCTAGGACGCCTAGGTACTTCACTCTTCGCGGCACGTCATTCACGCTCGGCGCGCCTTCGGAGAGGCGCGTGCTCGCTGTGTGTACTTCGTCCTTGGTGAGCTTGAGCTTGCGGGTCCCGCTCTCCATCCTGAGCGTTGCCTCGCTCTTGGACAGCACTTGGACAAACTCGTTCAGCGCGGTCCGCACGCGCGGCTCCAACTCGGCGATCCGCTCGTAGAACTCCTCTTCTTCGGCTCGGAGCCCCTCAATGAGCTCCGTTGCCTCACCGACCGCAGCCCGCATCTCGTCGGCGGACTCGTTCCCCTCAAGCTGCTCGAAGTGGAAACCGAAGGAGCCGCGCGCGATGTCGGTGATGTGCAGCCGGAAGTCCCGGCCTCCGGGAACCGCGCCTCCGCGCCCGAGTGCTCCGTGGCGGCGCGAGGCACCAACCAGCTCCACCAACCCCTGGAATTGCGCGATGGCGGAGGCCGCGAACGTGGCATCGATGGCACGCTGACCCACTACCGGGCCGCCGTCGAAGTAGACCGTAGTGCTTGCAGGCTCAACGGAGTCCGCTTGCGATGCGCCGAGCTCCTGGAGCTCCTGGTCGATGCTCTCAAGCCGCGACTGAAGGGAGATGCGCTCGATGAAGTGCGCAGGCGAAAGGCGCGCGAGCAACGCCGCCGCCGCAGCGCGCTCTGCTTGCAGGAACTGTCTGCGTGTCGCGCTGTTCACTGTCCAGGGTCCTCAGTCTTCGCCAACTTCGATGCCAATTCCTGCTGCTTCACCAAGTGTGCCTTGATGGTCACAAGCAACTCACGTGCCGGGTCATCATACTCCGCCGGGAGGAGGTCCATGCGGAGGAACCCCTTCCATGCGTACGTGTCGCGACGGTGGGAGAACAACCCGTACCAGTAGGTGGTGGTGTCGACGAGCACCGCCCCGTGCTCCGTCGGGTCCACGGCGGGCGACGCGGGATAGCTCAGCGGAACGGGGTAGTGGTCGCAGAAGTACGTCTTCTTGTTGTGCCCGTGATTGAAGAGTGTTTTGGCGTCCGCCTCGCTGAATGACACTGGGACCTGGAAGAAGGTAACGACGTCGACGTCGTTGGGCTCGCGGTTGATGCGCTCGACGAAGCTCCCAGTGAGCCACTGGAAGCCGACAGTGACCCCGTGCTCACGCAGGAGCGCTCGGTAGCCAAGCAGGCCGAGAAGGATGTCGATGCGCTTCGGGGAGGTGGCGAAGCGGTTGATGATGTCCTGCCAGCTGCAGCGGTACGGCGAGCGGTTGACGTTCGTCGTCGGATCCCGCCCTTCCCACGGTGGCAGCAGCCCATCCCACGAATGGTCCGGAATCGAAGACACGGCTCCCTCCCCTGAGGGGCGGGACCTTACCCACATCCAGGCGCCGAGAACAGCGAGTCGTGCCTCTGTCGGAACAGCCACACACCCCGCACCTTCGTCGCCCTGCACGTGGCGGGGAGCGGGCGGCAGTGGTGGCGAGGCGAGCGGCGGAGAGGGACCTTCGAAAACTGGGGTTGGCTCCGCCCTGTCGCGCCGGGCGCTGGGAACTCATGTACGCGCAGAGCCGGACCTCCCGGTGGGCCGGGGCCACCGCGCGCAGCGCCAGGTTGGTGCGCCCCGAGGCGGCTTCACCACACAGCTCCGCCGCCTAACACTACTCAGTCAGATGAATCGGGCATGGCAGCCCGGTGTTGATGAGGCATGACGCTCGCACAACTGCACAAGCTCGACCGAGAGCTCTCCGAGTTCCTGGACACAATGACGACGGGAATGGGACGCACGGAGAGGCGTCGCGCCATGGACGGATACGTCACCGGGCTGCTGCTGGATGGAGAGCGCAAGAGCATCGAGCCCATGGCGGCGCGGCTGGCCGAAGCGCCGGACCAGACGGAAGCCGTGCGCCAGCGCCTTCAGCAGTGCGTGTCGGGCTCGACCTGGGACGTCACCCCTCGCGCCTGCGGGCCATATCGCGCACGCACCAAAGGCAAGACGGAGTCGGGGGTGAAGTACGTCAAGCGCAACGCGCTCGCCGCACGCACCTTCGAGTCCTTCGCCGGGCTGCAGGCGCACCTGGCCGCATGGATGGTCGATGCGGATGTCCGGGTGCATGGCACGACGCACGAGACGCCCGCGGCCCGCTTTGAGCGCGACGAAAAGACGGCGCTGCGTGCGCTGCCGCTGCGCGCGCTGCCACGGCGCGAGCAGCGTCTGAAACGACGGGTGGCCCACGACGCCCTCGTCGACGTGGACACCATTCGCTACAGCGTGCCGCACCGGCTCGTGCGCGAGCATGTGGAGGTCCTCGTCGGCGACGCCGACGTGCGCATCTTCCACGGCGGAGTCGAGGTGGCCCGGCACACACGCGGCCGCGAGCCGCACGCGCGCATCATCAAGGCCGAGCACTGGCAGGGCCTGTGGCGACAGCAGCCCAAGGAGGTTTCGGGGGTGGCGAGCGCTGCCGCACCCTCGGCATTGAATGCGCTGGGCCGCAGCCTCGCGGACTACGAGAGGGCCATCGCGGGCGGCGTGAAGCGAGGTGCCGCGTGAGCGCCGACACCGTGCACGCGCGCGTCGTGGAGCACCTGCAGCGGCTGCGCCTCGGACACCTCGCCGAGAGACTCGACGCGCTGCTGTCGGAATCGGCCCGCGGCGAGCCCAGCTACCTGGCCTTCCTCGACGGCTTGCCGCGCGAGGAGGTGGGCGCCAAGCAGAGAAAGCGCGTCAGCATGGGCATCACCATCGCCCACTTCCCGGCCGTCAAGACGCTTGAGGACTTCGACTTCCGGGCGCAGCCTGGCGTGGACGCGAAGCTGGTGCGCGAGCTCGCCCAGGGGCGTTTCATCGCGAGCGCGGAGAACGTCCTCGTCTTCGGGCCACCAAGCGTGGGCAAGACGCATCTGGCCATCGGCCTGGGGCGCGCCGCCGTCGAGGCCGGCCACTCCGTCCTCTTCACGTCCGCGACGACGCTGCTCGCCGCGCTCGCCAAGGCCGAGAGTGAGGGGGCCCTGCGCGACAAGCTCAACTACTTCGCCAAGCCCAAGCTGCTCGTCATCGACGAACTGGGCTACCTGCCCTTCGAGAAGCGCGCCGCCCACCTCTTCTTCCAGTTGGTGGCGCGCCGGTATGAGAAGGGCAGCATGCTCATCACCACCAACCAGCTCGTCGGCCAATAGGGCCACGTCCTCGGTGACGACGTGCTGGCGGCGGCCATCCTCAACCGACTGCTGCACCACAGCCACACGCTCCTCATCCAGGGCGACAGCTACCGGCTGCGGCACAAGCGCAAGGCCGGGCTGCTGACGCGCGGCACGGCAACGGCGCAGAGCTCCACCGAGTAGCAGAAGACGAGCGTGAGGGCCCGGAAGGGCCTACGCTCCGCCCGCGGGGAAACAGCCCCCGCGGGCGGAGCTTCGGCGGCGACCCCGACGACGAGCAGCAACAAACGGCCCTCCCGGAGGGGGTCAGTTTTACTGGCGTGAGGGGGGCAGAAATTGTTGTCGCCTGACAGGGCGAGTGTTCGGGGCCACGGCGGCGCTTACCAGCCCAGGGCCGAGAGGCAGCACGCCTTGTCCCTTCTTCTGCACCCACACCTTCGGCGTTGGGATGGGGGGCGGCGCCGCTGACGAAGGCTGCGCAGTCTCGGCCTTCGGCCTGCGCCCGCGCGGGAGGATGACGTCAGGGATGCTGTGGGGAGCCGCGCCTTCCACCCAGGCCAGGTGGAGGCGGCCGGTGGCCACCATGAGGCGCCGCTTCTGGTAGTGGGCCGCGCAGTGGCCCTGGCTGCGGTGGGGCCTCCCGCAGCCGATGACGGCGCAGGCCCGGGCAGCGGGGGCGGGGGCTGCGGCCGCATGCGAGGCGGCCTCCAGGGGGCGGGCCGGGCCCGGCTGCCGCCGTTGGCCCCGTATTGCGGCCCGTCTGCGCGGGCCGACCCTCACGCGGTCCATGACCCCAGTCCTTGACAGTGAGCACGTCCGCCGAGTGCCTCGCCCACTCGGCGCAGAAGGGCGCGCGTGCGCTGATCGTGGCGACAGAGCTCGACATTGAGAAGCGCTGCCGCGTCGCCGCGCGCAATGGCATCCAATGTCTGGACTTGAGCCGTGAGCGCTGCATGGAGCTCACCGCACGACGGCGGGCAGAGCTTTGCGGCCTCCGTGAGCAGCCAGAGCAGTTCATGAAGGCTCCGCAGGACGAGGAACGCCTGGTCGCGGAGGTGTGCTGGAGCCGCCGCGAATGCGCGCGTCGCACGCTGGCCAGCGCCGTAACAGTCGTACGTGGCACAGCCCCGGCACCCACGCGTGACGAGTTCGGTGTGGATGGCGCAACGATGCCCGCGCGTCAGATACCGGCAGGCCACTCCCGCAGGCTTGTCGAACGCGAAGTCCTCGGAGCGCTCGAACGAGGTGGCGACGCAGCACAGTGCGGCACAGGCGCTGCAATCCGGAATGAGGTCGGGACGGGGCATGCGGGCACCTCGGGGCGCACGACGCCCCGCACGCGTGCGCCATCTGCACGCGGCAGGGGCCGGCGTCGTTCAGTGGAAGATGGGGGAGGGGACCGTGAGACGAGGGCGAGCGCCCTCTCCGGCGGGGAGAGACAGGAATCCGTTGGGGTTCAGGGCTTCAGCACGAAGGCCCCGCGACTTTCGCCGCCAGACCCGTGTAGAAAACAAAAAGGCCCCGCCATTTCTGGCAGGGCCTCTTCACTTCAGCTCCCCGACGAGGACTCGAACCTCGGACCTAGTGATTAACAGTCACCCGCTCTACCGGCTGAGCTATCGGGGAATATGGACGTCGCGGCAAAACGGCGTTGCCGAGATGACGCGCTTTGTAGAGAACGGAGCCCGCCGTGTCAACAGTCCCGTTTGATCCGCTCTCCCGGCTTCACTCCCAGCCCTGGTCCGCGCTCGCGGGCCTGGTCTCCATTGCCTCGGAGGCCATTGCCCAGGTGCTCGCCGGCTCCCCGGCCGAGCGCGTCCTCGACCGCACCCTCCGAGACCACCGCCACCTCTCCCGGGAGCAGCGCCAGGCCCTCAAGGAGGCCGTCTACAACGTCGGCCTCTGGCGCCGCCGCCTTGGCTTCCTCCTGGGGCGCGAGGACGCCACGCCCCCCTTCCTCCTCTACGCCCTGCTGCACGGCCTCTCCGGAGTCCCCGCCGCCGAGGCGGCCACCCTGGCCGGCCTGGGGGCGGGGCCACCCCCGGTCCTGAACCCCGGGGAGCCCCCCACGCTCGCCCTCCGGGCCTCCCTGCCGGACTGGCTCGCCGACCACTTCGCCCGCGAGCTGGGTCCCGAGGCCGACGCCTTCTGCGCTCACCTCAACGTCCCCGGCCCCATCACCCTCCGCGCCAACCCGCTGCGTACGTCGCGCGAGGCCCTCGCGCAGCGCCTCCTCACCGAGGGCGTCACCACCCGCCCCGGCCCGTGGAGCCCCCTCGCGCTCCACGTCGAGGGCCCGCGCCCCAACCTCTACGGTCTTCCCTCCCTGAGGGAGGGCCTCTTCGAGGTCCAGGACGAGGGCAGCCAGCTCCTCGGGCTCCTGGTGGAGGCCCGCCCCGGGGAGACGGTGCTGGACCTGTGTGCCGGTGCCGGTGGCAAGACGCTGCTGCTGGGCGCGGAGCTGAAGGACGCCGGCCGGCTGATGGCCTACGACCCGGACCCCGAGCGACTCGACCGGCTCCTCCAGCGCAGCTCCCGCGCCGGCCTCACCCACGTTCAGGTGCTCCGCAAGCCGCCCGAGCCCGGGCTCGACGCCGACCGTGTCCTCGTGGACGCGCCGTGCTCGGAGCTGGGCTCCCTGCGCCGCGGTCCCGATCTGCGCTTCCGCGCCAGCCCGGACGTGCTCGCCCACTTCCCTCCGCTGCAGCAGGACATCCTCCAGCACGCGGGAGACCTGGTGCGTCCCGGCGGCCGGCTCGTCTACGCCACCTGCACGGTGAACCGCGCGGAGAACGAGGACCTCGTCACGGCGTTCCTCGCCGCGCGGCCCGAGTTCCACCTCGTGCGTCCGGGCGCGGGCTGGCTTGCGCCCGCATGTGTCCGGGACGGGTTCCTCTTCGTCACGCCGCACCGCCACGGCACGGACGCCTTCTTCGCCGCCGTCATGGAGCGGTCGGCCGGGTAGGGGAGGAGGCGCCGAGCGGCCGCAGTGTCCTCGTTCCGACGGACGGGGGTACTCAACGCTTCGAGTCACGCTGTCTGGAAACGGCGTGCCCCCCACGGCCCCGGTGCTATGAAGCGCGACGTGCGTTGGCTCAAGCCCCTCTCGCTTCGTCCCCGCGACACCGTTCACGTCGTCGCCCCCGCCTCCGCCTTCGACCGCCCCGGCTTCGAGGTGGGCCTCGCCGTCCTCGCGGAGCGCTACACCCCTGTCCACCGTCCCGACATCTTCTCTTCGCACCGCTACCTCGCGGGAGAGGACGCCCGGCGCACGGAGGAACTCTCCCGCGCGCTGCTGGACCGCGAGGCCCGCGCCATCTTCTGCGCCCGCGGCGGCTACGGTAGCGCCCGCCTCCTGCCGGACCTGCCGCTCGCGGACGCCCCGCCGAGCGCCTTCTGCGGCTTCTCCGACCTCACCTCCGTCCATGGCGCCATGCAGGTGCTCGGCCGCGTCTCCATCCACGCGCCCGTCCTCACGCAGCTCGGCCGGCAGCCGGTGGAGGTTCGCGACTACCTCTTCCGCCTCCTCGAGTCCCCCGAGGCTCCGCCGCCGCTGACGGGCACCGCCACCTACGTGCCTGGCATGGCGGAGGGCCACCTCGTCGGCGGCAACCTCTCCGTCCTCTCCCGGCTCATCGGCACGCCGTACATGCCGCCGCTCGACGGCGCGGTGCTCCTGCTGGAGGACGTCACCGAGCGCCCGTACCGCATCGACCGCATGTGGACGCACCTGCGCCTGGCGGGCGTCTTCTCTCGCGTGCGCGGCATCGTCCTGGGCGACTTCACCTCGTGCGAGGAGAGGAACGCGGACTACTCCAGCGCGGACGTGCTCCGCGAGCTGGCGAGGGAGGCGGGCCTGCCCTGCGCCGCCGGCTTCCCCATCGGCCACGGTGACCTCAACTACCCCGTCGCCCTGGGCACCCAGGTGCGGTTGGACGCGGACGCCGCGCGCCTCACCTTCCTCGAAGGAGCCGTGCGCGCATGAGCGGCAGTCCCCACCCCATCGCGATTCTTCAAACCGTCCTCGACGACGCCTGCAAGATTGGCGTCTTCCCCGCGGCGCAGGCCATCGTCCTGCACCGGGGCGTCCAGGTCTTCGGCCACGTGGCCGGCAAGGTCTCCGGCGACACGCGCTTCGACCTTGCCTCCGTCACCAAGGTGCTCAGCACCACGGCCCTCTTCCTGCGCCTGTGGACGGAGGGCAAGGTGGGCCCGGACACGCACGTGTCCCGCTTCTTCCCCGGCTCGCCCGTGGGTGACGCGGGCGCCACCGTGGCGGACCTGCTCTACCACCGCTCGGGCCTGCCGCCCTTCGTGCCCTTCTTCGCCCAGGCGCTCACCGCGCACCCGGAGTTGCTCGACGCGGACTGTCCGTCCGTCATGCGTGCCCGCGTCCGCGAGGAGGTCATCCAGGCCGCCGCCGCCACGCCGCTCGCTGCCGCGCCGCGCACCCGCACCGCGTACAGCGACGTGGGCTTCATCCTCCTCGGCGAAATCCTCTCCCGCGCCGCCAATTCCCCGCTGGATACGCTCTTCACGCGCTACATCGCCGAGCCGCTCGGCCTGTCCGCGCGCTTCCACCGCCTCACGGACTTCCCCGCCGACTCCACCCCCGCGCCCACCGGTGCCACGCGTCCCCGCGAGCCCGCGCCGGGTCAGGAGGGGCTGTGGAAGGATGTGCCCACGCAGCCCACGCGGCCCGGTGAGGTCGACGACGACAACGCCTGGGTGATGGATGGCGTGGCCGGACACGCGGGCCTCTTCGGCACCGCGGTGGACGTGGCCCGCTTCGGGCAGGCCGTGCTGGACGGGTGCGCTGGCGGCGCCGCGATTGCGCCCGGCCCATTGTGGCACCGCCTGCTGGCCACGGACTCGCTCGTGGAGGGCAGCACCCGCTCCATGGGCTTCGACTCGCCCTCGGCCACCCTGTCGAGCGCGGGCCACTACATCGGCAACACGCCGCCCGGGGCCGTGGGGCACCTGGGCTTCACCGGCACCAGTCTCTGGGTGGACCTGCGCCGCTCGCTGGTGGTGGCGCTCGTCACCAACCGCGTGGCCAACGGCCGCAACGAATTGCGCATCCGCGACTTCCGACCCGTCTTCCACGACCTCGTCGTGGAGGCGCTCGACCTCACCGACTTGAAGCAGGGAACGCATGGCTGACGACAACGGAAACGTCCTCGAGACTCTCGAACCCGGCAGTGTGCGCCGCATCCACCTGGTGGGCGTGGCCGGCACCGGCATGGGTTCCTTCGCGGGCATGCTCAAGGCCGCCGGCTACGAAGTCACCGGCAGCGACGAGAATGTCTACCCGCCCATGAGCGACATGCTCAGGACGTGGGGCATCCCCGCCTCCTCGCCCTACCGTCCGGAGAACCTGGACGCGGCGAAGCCGGACCTCGTCATCATCGGCAACGTCATCCGCCGGGTGAATCCGGAGGCCACCGCCGTGCGCGAGCGCGGCCTCAAGCAGATGAGCTTCCCCGCCGCGCTGGGCTCGCTCTTCCTGGACCGCGCGCACTCGGTGGTGGTGGCCGGCACGCACGGCAAGACGACGACGTCCTCGCTCATGGCCCACGTGCTGGTGGAGGCCGGGAAGGACCCGTCCTTCCTCGTGGGCGGCGTCACCCAGAACTATGCGGGCAACTACCGCGTGGGGAAGGGGCCGCACTTCGTCGTCGAGGGCGACGAGTACGACACCGCGTACTGGGACAAGGGCTCCAAGTTCCTCCACTACCGGCCGCGTACCGCCATCCTCACCAGCGTGGAGTTCGACCACGCGGACATCTTCCGGGACTTGCCCCACTACGAGGCCACCTTCGAGAAGTTCGTCCGGCTCATCCCGAAGGACGGGCAGCTCGTCGTCTGCGCCGCGTACCCCAACGCCGTGAAGCTCTCTCGCGAGGGCTGCCAGGGCCGCGTGGTGACGTATGTGGCGAAGGAGGGCGCGGACGCGGACTACACGCCGCGCGGCGTGTCCTTCAGCGCCGCGGGCGCGCGCTTCGACGTGGTGGAGCGCGGGCAGGTGCTGGGCACGGTGGACCTGCCCATGGGCGGTCTGCACAACGTGGAGAACGCGCTGAGCGTCATCGCCGCGGCGCGCGGCCTGGGCCTGTCCTTCGAGGAGATTCGCAAGGGCCTGTCGACGTTCAGCGGCGTGAAGCGCCGGCAGGAGGTGCGCGGCGAGCCCGGCGGCATCATGGTGGTGGACGACTTCGCGCACCACCCCACCGCGGTGCGGGAGACCATCGCCGCCGTCCACAACCGCTACCCCGAGCGGCGGCTGTGGGCCATCTTCGAGCCGCGCTCCAACACCAGCCGTCGCAACATCCACCAGGAGGACTACGCCCACGCCTTCACCGGCGCGGCCCGCGCCAGCCTCAAGGTGCCCGAGCGCCACGACAAGGTGCCCGTCGGTGAGGAACTGGATGTCCGCAAACTCGTCGCGGACCTCCAGGCCCAGGGCATCGCCGCGGAGGGCTCCACGGACGTGCAGGCGATGGTGGACCTGGTGGCCCGCGAGTCCCGCCCCGGTGACGTGCTGCTCGTCATGAGCAACGGCGCCTTCGGCGGCTTCATCGACAAGTTGCTCGCGGCCCTCAAGGCCCGGCTGGGAGCCTGAAGATGCGCGCGCGTCCTTCCCTTGCCGTTCTCGTCGCGGCCCTCTCGCTCGCCGGGTGCGCGAAGTCGCAGATGCCGCCGCTCACCAGCCCCGCCCCCAGCGGTGGCGGCGCGGCGACGACGCCGGAGGCCCGCACGGGGGCTCCGCTGGAGTTCAAGGTGAAGCGCTACCCGGGCGGCGAGCTGTATGACCTCTCCAGCGACAGGGGCAGCGTGGTGCTGCTGGACGTGTGGGCCACGTGGTGCGAGCCGTGCCGGGACGCGCTGCCCTTCTATGAAAACCTCGCGCGCGAGTACGCCGGCCGCGGCCTCAAGATCTACGCGCTCAGCGTGGACGAGGACGCGCGCGCGATTGCGCCCTTCCTGCAGGAGACGAAGGTGGGGCTGCCCATCCTCCTGGACGAGAATGCCCAGGTGGCCGAGCGCACGCTGAAGGTGAAGGGCATGCCCACCACCTTCTACATCGACCGCCGCGGCGTGGTGCGCCACTTCGAGGAGGGCTTCGCCGAGGAGTTCCTCACGCGCTACCAGTCGCACATCGAGGCGCTGCTCGCCGAGCCCGCGCCGTAGGGAAGGGAAGCGACGTCATGTCCCAGGACACGCCCGCCACCTTGCGCCGCACCGCGGAGGAGGGCGCCCGCCTCGCCGGCCGCATCCTCGCCGACCGCTTCCTGGGCGAGCGCACGATTGAGTACAAGGGCGGCATCGACCTGGTGACGGACGCGGACAGGGCGTCGGAGGAGGCACTGCTGGCCTTCATCCGCGAGCGCCATCCGACGCACGCCATCCTCGCCGAGGAGAGCGGCGCCAGCGAGGGCACCAACCACCTGCGCTGGCTGGTGGACCCGCTGGACGGCACCACCAACTACGCGCACCGCGTGCCGCACTTCTGCGTCAGCGTCGCCGTGGAGGGCCCCGGCGGCGTGCTGGCCGGCGCCGTCTATGACCCGATGCTGGACGAGCTCTTCTCCGCCGCACGAGGGGAGGGCGGCACGCTGAATGGCCGTCCGCTGCGCGCCAGCAACGTCGCCACGCTGCACGAGGCGCTGTTGTGCACGGGCTTCCCCTACGACGTGCGCGAGCGCCCGGAGGGGCCGGTGGGCCTCTTCAACCGCTTCATCCTCCGCGCCCAGGGAATGCGCCGCACCGGCAGCGCCGCCATGGACCTGGCCTACGTGGCCGCGGGCCGCTTCGATGGCTTCTTCGAGTTCGGCCTCAAGCCGTGGGACATCGCCGCGGGCTCGCTGCTGGTGGAGGAGGCTGGCGGCGTCATCCGCCACGTCACCGGCGCGCCCTTCAGCGTGCTGCGCGGGGACGTGATTGCCGCCGCGCCAGCGCTCGCGCCGGAGTTGCTGGCCGAGGCGAAGCGCTTCGTGGATGACCTCGGCTGGAAGCCGAAGGGCTAGAAGAAGCTCTCCGGCACGAAGACGATGTCGCCGGGTTGGAGCATGAAGTTCTTCTCCCGCCCCACGCCGATGTCCTCGACGGGCACTCGAATCTTGCGCTCCTGCCCGTCCACCACGCGCGTCACCAGCGTGTTGTTCTTCGCCGCCAGCTTGGTGAAGCCGCCCGCCAGCGTAATCGCCTGGACGATGGACATCTCCCCGTCCACCGGGAAGGTGCCGGGCTTCTGCACCTCGCCGAAGACGAAGACCTTCTGCGAGTTGTACTCGCGGATGAGCACCGACACCTGCGGCCGGCGCACGTAGCGCGCCAGGCACGTCTGCAGCGCGTCCGCCGCGCCGCTGGGCGTCTTCCCCTCCAGCGGCACCTTGCCGCACAGCGGGTAGTCGATGGTGCCCTCGGGGGACACGCGCCAGGTGCCCGAGTGCTCGGGCTCCTGGAAGACGCGCACCTCCACCACGTCACCGGGCCCCAGCGTGCCGCCACCCGCGCGCGCTTCCCCTGCCTCGGCCGCCGGTGTGGGCGTCGGCGGAGGCGGGCGGGAGGCCGTGCCGAAGCACGCGGGAAGCGCCGCGAGGAGCACCACGGCCAGGGAGGAGCGAATGAGAGTCATTCCAGGTGGGGCGCCCGGGCGCGTCGCCAGGGCAGGGCAGGAGCGATGCGGCGTCAGTACGTCACGGAGAGGCGAGCATACCCCTCGTGGCGCGTGTAGTTGAGGCCGCCGCCCGTCACCGAGGACGTCCGCGAGCCCAGCATGTAGCCGGCCGCGAAGGAGAGCCACGGGCGGAACTGGTACTCGGGGCCCACGTCCAGGCTGACGAGGGTGTCGCCGCGGTCGCCGGTGAAGCTGATGAAGTCCACCGCGCCGCCCGCGTGCAGCGTCAGCTTGCCGCCAAAAATCGCCCGCGCCTCGCCGTAGCCGCGGTTGTCGGTGAACAGGCCGTAGGCCGCCACCGGCTCCAGCGTGCGCAGGTAGCCCGCCTTGAAGCTCAGGGTGGGGCTGAAGAGGTACGTGCCCTCGAGCTGCGCGAGGAAGGTCCCCCCGCCCGCGGCGGCGAAGTTCTGCCCCCAGCCCGCCTTGGCCGTCACCGCCACCTTGGGCGACACCAGGCCGGCGACACCGAAGAGGGCGCGCGCCAGCGTGGCGCCCTGGGAGCCGTCGTTGAAGTAGCTGCGCAGGTCCACGCCCGTGTCCATGACGACGGCCGTCTTCGGCAGGAAGCGCCAGCGGCCCTCCAGGCCGAAGTGCAGGTTGCCGTAGTCGAACCGGTCCGCGGTGAGCGGATCACAGACGCCCTCGGTGCAGTCCACCGGGCTGGTGGCGCCGAGCGGCTCGAAGAACTCCACCGCGTAGGCCGCGTTGGGGGTGAACTCCACCGCGCCGCCGCCCGGCCTCCACGGCATCTTCACCCGCGCCTCGTTGAAGAGGCTGAGCACGCCCGCGCCAATGGCCGCGGTGCGCGTGCGGTCCGAGCGCACGAACTGGTCCGACACCTCGAGCGACAGCGGGGCGTCCGGGTTGAGGCGCGCCAGCAGGTCCGCCGCGCCCTCCAGGTGCGACGCCGTACCCGAGTCGGCCGTCACCAGGCCCGTGTACAGCACGTAGTCCAGGTTGGCGTTCAGGTTCAGCGCCAGCTTGGAGGAGGGCACCTCCAGCCGGAACCCGGGCCGGAAGTGCATGGCGAACTCACCCGACAGGTTCGGGGAGATTCCCGACGGCGTCGGCTCTTGGCCCACGGGGGTGGCGAAGTAGCCCACGCCGCTGTCCAGCCGCGTCTCCAGGTCGAAGTACGGGTGAAGCCGCCCGCTGCCCACCTTGAAGCCATTGCCGCCGAGGGGTGGCGTTGCCACCGATTCCTGGGCCGTGGAAGTGCCGCTGAGCGCGAGCAGCGCCAGCACACCCCAACCCCCCCAAGATTTCCCAGGCAGCTTCATGGTTCAGAAGGACTTCCCTGATGGAAGGGTTACCCTCTCCCACCTTTCACGCGTACGGCCCGAGGCGTCATAACACGCGCATTCGCCGGGGCCGAAATCATTGTTGGACACAGGAAGGAGACTCGCTCGGTGGGCCAGAGGGCACGCCGGGCGTCAGCGGATGGGGCTGGCCGGAGGCGGACGGACGACGACGTCGTCAGGCGCGGGCGGCCGGGTGGGGTCCCCGCCTGGCAGGTTCTCCGGCTCCTCCACCTCCACGAAGAGGTTCTCGTCCGTGCGGAAGGCGAGCTGGCCGATGCACTCCTCGGCCTCGGCGCGCAGCTGCGTCACCTTCTGCCGGGCGATCATGACCTTGGTGTATTCGTGGTCGCTGGTGGAGGTCTCCTTGCGCGACAGGGCCTCCTGGAGCGACACGTCGGCCTGCTCGGAGATGCGCAGCAGGCCCTTGATCTGGGTGAGCTTCTCGTTGGCGCAGTTGAGCTTCACCACGTCCTTGGTGCGCCGCGCCTCCTCCACCTTGCCCAGCACCTGGCGGAGCACCTCGCGCATGGCGCCCAGGGCCTGGGTGCTGCGCGTGAGCTTCTCTCCGTCCGGCACGTCGCTGGCCTTCTCGAAGCTCCCGGACGCGGCGGCGGATGCCGGCGGCGCGCCAGCGGGCTGTGACGGTGCCTGGCCCTGCGCCAGTGCCACCCCGGCGGCGAGTACCACGACAAGCGTTCCCACGGTGCGCATGCGCCTCACGGCTCTCCCCGGCCCTTCCATGAAGGTCAAAGCGTAGAGTCAGGGGGGAGGGGTGTCAAACCGACTCCGGGCCGGATTTTCAGGCCTTCCCAGCGAGGCGGGCATTGGCCTCGCGCAAGCGAGCAGACAGGCTTCGGGCGATGTTGACGACGACGAAGGTGAAGCCGTCGCCGTGCGACTGCCGGAAGGCGCGCAGGTCCTGCGCGGTGAGCTGGAGCAGGTCCGCGTCCGTCTTCGCGCGCACGGTGGCGGAGCGGTAGTCCTTGTCGATGAGGCCCATCTCCCCGAAGAACTCGGGGGAGGACAGGACGATGAGCGGGTGCATGTCGCCGGAGGGCTGGCGGCGCACCACCTCCACCTGCCCGTCGACGATGACGAAGAGGCTGTCGCCCAGGTCACCTTCCTCGAAGACGACCTCTCCGGCCGCGAAGCGGCGCATCCGGGCGAGCTCGGCCAGGCGGGCGAGCTCCGCGGGGGAGAGCATCTCGAAGAGGGGTGACGACGAAATGACGGACAGCTTCTGCATGGTCCCCCCGGGGCCCTGGTGGGATGGCGTAGGACCTGGAGCCTACCCCGCCGGAGAGAAGACGAAGGGATAGGAAACGGCGGTGTCCGAGTCGGGCTTGAAGGGGAACGACCAGTTGCGGATGGTGGTGCGGATGCAGCTGCCCACGGACTCGCTGCCGAGGGTGTTCTCCTCGATTTCGACTTCGCCGGCGCGGCCGGAGGGCTTGATGACGAAGCGCACCACCACCTTGCCCTTGAGGTTGGGGTTGCGCTTCAGCTCCTTCTCGTAGCAGCTCTGGATGGACTTGAGGCGCGAGCGGACGTAGCGGGCCAGCGCCGCGCGGTCCACGTCCGAGCTCTCCACGTCCGGCGTCGCGTCCTGCACCCGGCCCTGCACCTGGGCCTCCTTCTTGGTGCCGAGGTCCACCTTGCCGCCGCCCTGCGTGCCCACTTCTCCGATGCCCGTCACCCGGCCGGTGCCGCCGCCGCGCGGGCCGGTGCCGCCGCCCACGGAGGCCTCGGTGGCCACGCCCACGCCGCCCGCGCCGGCCAGCGCCGCGGCGATGTCCCCACCGCCGCTGGCCCCGCCCAGCACGTCCGCGAAGGCGCCCTGACCCCCGCCGCTGTTGGAGCCGAGAATCTTGAGCAGGCCCTTGCCGGAGACCTTCTTCACCACCTCGGCGCGGCGCTCGGCGGCGTCACCGCCGGCGGGTTTGGTGTCGGCCTTCTCCGCCGCGTCCTTCGGCTCGTCGCCTTTCTTGTCGTCCTTGGGGGCCTCGGAGGGGCCGGCCTCGGCGACGCGGGGCGCCTCCTGCGGGCGCTGGGGGATGATGGCGCGCACGAAGCGGTCATCCAGCTGGTCCAGGGCCAGCTCGGGCTCCTTGGGCGCTTCCGCGGAGATGATGAGCGCGGCGCCGGAGAAGTGGATGAACAGCGAGGCCGCGAGGATGCCGAAGAAGACGCGGTCAATCGTCTTCCACATGCTGACGCGGATGTCCGCGGGCAGCACCGGCTTCGCCTCTTCGGGAGGCGGCGCGACGAACTGGAAGAAGAGGGTGACGTCGCCCAGCTCCACCTTGCCGCGGGCGCTCTCCTGCAGCGGCAGGACGTAGAGGTCGCCGCGGCGGGTGGCCAGCCCCTGCGCGCGCAGGGAGTCGAAGTCCACGTCCGAGGAGCCGAGGTTGACGCGGCCCTGCATGGCCTCGTCGATGACGAGCTGGAACTGCTGGCCCTGGTTCTCCAGCAGGGAGAAGCGGGCCGGCCGGTCATCCGCCGAGGGCAGGACGATGGTGTTCCGGGCGTCACTGCCGATGGTGACGTTGTCGCGCCGGACGTGGTGTTCCTCGACGATGCGGCCGTTCTGGATGACGCCGACGCGGAGCAGCTTGTTCTGCGGAGTGGCTGCCATGGGCTTAGAAGGGGTCCTGCTCCACGCTCTTCACGACCTTGGGCACGAAGGTCTCCGTGCGGCCCAGCTCGTCGAAGCTCAGGTTGGAGCGTGGAAGGATGTAGAAGGCCTGGGGCTTCTGGATGCGCCCCTCGACGGTGATGGCGTCCAGGCGGATGACCTTGCGCGGCTTCTTGCCCGTCCCCGAGGTCCCCGTGGACGTGCTGCCGGACGTGCTCGCGCTGGACGTGCTGGCGCTGCCCGCGGACGCGGAGTCCTGCGCGAGCACGGGCGCGGCGGCGAGCAGCATGAGGAGGGCGAGGGCGGTGCGCATGGTGGGCCTACTGGGCGTCGTTGGCGAGCTTACCCGAGCCGGCCGGCGCGGGGGCAGGGGTGGGGGTGGTGGGAGACGGTGCACTCCCCGGCTGGGACACCGCACCCGGGGACGAGGTTCCCTCGGAGCCCCGGGCGGTGGCGGCTCCCTTCTTCTTCCGGACGGATTGCGCCTTCTTGCTGGTGGCCGGGGCCTTCTTGTCCTCGACGGGGGCGGGGGGAGGCGCCTCCGCGGCGGCCTTGGCTTCGGCGGCCTGCTTCTCCGCGGCCGCCTGGGCCTCGGCGGCCCGCTTCTGTTCGGCGGCCTTGTCGGCCTCGGCCTTCTGCTGTTCCTCGGCCTTGCGGAGCTGGTCCTTGCGCTCGCGCTCGCGACGGCGCTCCTCGCGCTCGATGCCCTTGCGCGCGTCCTTCACGTACTGGTCGATGCGCTCGTCCCGGCCGCCCTTGCCCTGGTACTGCTCGAAGTAGGTGATGACCGTCTTGAACCGCTCGAGCGTGTCCACCCCGGGCGGCTCCACGTCGAGGTAGAGGATGGCGAGGTTGAAGTACGGGTCCGCCGAGGCGGGCACCAGCTTCAGCACCTGCTCGTACTCGGCGCGGGCGCGGGCGAAGTCGCCCTGGCCCCGGTACGCGTTGCCCAGGTTGAGGCGCGCGGAGGCGAAGTCGGGAGCGGCCCTCACTGCGGCCTCCAGTTCCGTGACGGCGGCGGGGTAGTCCTGCGCCTCGTTGAGCAGCGCGCCGAAGTTGTTGCGCGCCTCCGCGAAGTCGGGCCTGAGCCGCGCGGCCTCCTTGAACTCCTCCAGCGCCTGCGGGCGCGCCTTGAGGGCCAGGTACACCGCGCCCAGCGCGTTGTGCGTGGCCGCGTCCTCCGCGTCGATGGCGCGCGCGTTCTCCAGCACCATGCGCGCCAGCTCGTGCTTGCCCTCGCGGTGGTAGACCTGCGCCAGCACCTGCATGGCGCGCACGTGGCGCTCGTCGCCCTTGAGCGCGAGCTTGGCCTCGGAAGCGGCGGACTCGTGCTTCTTCTGCTGGAGCAGCGTGACGGCCAGCGCGGTGCGCAGCGGCACCGAGTCCTTGCGCGTCTCGAGCAGTCCGCGCAGCTCCGCCTCCAGCTTCACCGAGCGGCCCGTGCGGCCGTACAGGCGCGCGAGGCAGTCCCACGCGGCCTCCTGCTCGGGGGCTACCGCCAACGCCTGACGGTACGAGCGCTCAGCGTCGTCCGGCTTGCCCAGGCGCTCCTGGACGATGCCCAGGTTCGTCCACGCGTAGTCGAGCTTCGGCTGCTCCTGCGTCAGCGTGCGCAGCGCGGCCTCGGCCGCGGTCAGCTCTCCCCGGCGGGCAATGTCCACCGCGCGCGCGAAGTCCCGCGCCGGGCCCCGGGGCTCCTCGGGACGCGCGAGGGCGGCGTCCGCGGGCTTCCCGGCCTGGGTCTGCGCATCCGTACCGGCGGTCCCCGCGTCGGCGGTGGTGCCGTCCGTCACGGGCGCGGGCGTCGCCGAATCCGTGCGCGGCTGGGGGGCGGAAGCGCAGGCCGACAGCAGCAGGCCGGACGCGACGGCGGCGAAGAGCGCGCGAGCGCCGGGGAAACGCGAGGTGGGGCTCACTGTGCACCTCCGCCACTGAGCTTCGGCGCTTCCTTCGGGGCGGGGGCGGCGGGCCGGGGGCCGTCCACGTTGCCCACCAGTCCATCCGGGTAGGCGCCGTCCGCGGAGAGGGCCTGCTTGGGCTCCTTCAGCACCGGGTACTCCTTGGGGCGGAAGCGGTTGAGGGCCTCGAGCGTGCGCCGCGTCCACTCGTTGGAGATGCGATTCTTGCGCGCCTCCGCGAGCGTGGCTGTGTAGCTCTCCACCGCCGCGTCCTCCAGGGCCGTCGTCTGCTGCGCGAGCTGGTCCTGGTACACCACCACCGCCTCCTCACCCAGCCGCTTCACCTCCACCGGGACGGGCGTCTCGATGATGGTGTTGGCGAAGCGCTCCAGCGCATGGCCGCGCCGGTAGAGCGCCGCCAGCGTCCACTCCAGCCGCTTGTACGGGTAGACGCGCGCGTAGGCCTCGTTCACCGACTTCACCGCGTTGCGCTTGGCCGTGAAGCTGCGCTCCAGCGCCTTGCCCTTGCCGCCAATCTTCAGCCGGTCGAACTTCTTCAGCTCGGCCTCCGCCGCCTGGAAGCGGCCATAGGCGGCCGCGTCCGCCGCGAGCGGGTGCGTGTCCGGCTGGAGCTTGCGCCGGTCGAACTCGCCGGCCGCCTGCGTCCACGCGCGCTGTGCCTCGCGCTCGTTGCCCAGCTTCTGGTGCGCGTCACCCATGCGCCGGTAGGCGTCCACCACCAACTCCACCTGGCCAGGCTTGCGGGAGAACTTGGTGACGAACTCCTGGAGCGCGCGAATCTGCCCGCGCTCGTCGCCCTGCTTCTCGTAGATGAGGGCGGCGCGGTACTGGTTCTTCGGCGCGTCCTCCGCGTTGGGGAACAGGTCCGCGTAGCGCAGGAAGGCCGCCGCCGCCTCGGGGTAGCGCTGCTGGCCCTCCAGCAGGCGGCCGGTGTTGAAGAGCGCGGCCTCGCGGTCCTTCGACTTCGGGTAGTCCTTCACCAGCTTCTGGTAGCTGGCCACCGCCTTGTCGAAGTCGTACGAGTTCTCCGCGTTCACCGCCACGCGGAACAGCGCCGCGTCCGCCAGGGGCGACTTGGGGTACTCGCGGTAGATGCGCTCGTACAGCTTCAGCGCGGAGTCGAAGCGGCGCGTGTTCTCATTGGCGACCGCGGCGTTGTTGAGCGCCTTGTCCGCGAACTCGTGGCGCGGCTCCTCGTCCACCAGCTGGATGTACTTCTTCGCGGCCTCGTCGTTCTTGCCCTCGGCCAGGAGCTGGTCGGCCAGCTTGAAGCGGCCGGCGAGCTTGAACTTGACCAGGTCCTTGTGGAGGTCGCTGGACGGGTCGATGACCTGCGAGTTGGCGGCCAGCCGCGCGCTGACCTCCTCCACGCTCTTCCAGTCCTTGTCGATGAGGAACGTCTCGACGATGAGGTTGGTGGAGAACTTCGCCACCTCGTGCTTCGGGTACGTCTGGACGATGGACTCGAAGCGCCGGCGCGCCTCGGGGAAGTCGTTGTGCGAGTAGTACAGCTCCGCGGCCTTGTAGGCGATGCCCGGCGCCTTCTCCCCCTTGGGGAGCACGGCCAGGTACTTGTCCGACGCGGTGATGAGCTTCTGCTCGGTGGTGGTGAAGGCGATGGGCGTCGCCACCTCGCCCTCGGGGCGCTCGGTGGAGCGCAGCGGCTTCAGGTCCGGCGCCTGTCCGGACTGCACGTCGACGACGAGCTGCTGCTGCCATGCGAGCACCGCGTTGAGGGTTGCGTCGTCGCGGTGCTTCTCCGCCACGTTGGTGTCGCGCACCAACTCGTAGCCCTTCGCGGCTTCGGCGAACTGGAAGGAATTGTAGAGGCACTCCGCGTGGTAGAAGCGCATCTCGCCCGCGCTCTTGCTGCGGGGGAAGCGCTCCAGGTAGGCGCCGTACGCGCGAGCGGCCACCTGGAAGCCCGTGTTGGCCTGCTCGAACTTGCCCTCCTGCTTGAACACCAGCGCCTGCTGGTGGTGGTAGGTGGCGGTGCCGTAGAGGCTGCGCTCGACGAGCGCGTTCGCCTCGGAGAGCACCTCCGGGTCGCGCTTGTTCTTCTCGTACCAGGCGGAGCCCGGCTGGTAGAGGTTGGCCAGCGTCTCGGACTCGGTGAAGGACTCGGCCATCAGCCGGTCGCCCGTATACGCCTGGACGATGCGCTGCTGCAGCCTCGGCGCGTCCGGGGCGAGCGGGTCCTTCGCCAGCACCAGCCGGTACGCCTCGATGGCGGCGGGGTACTTCGTCTGGTCGAAGTAGACGTTGCCCAGGCGCCGGTACACCTCCGCCTCGTAGGGGCGGGCGCCGCGCTGCGCGAAGAGGGCCTGTGCGCGGGGAATGCCGCCCCACGTCTCGTCCGCGAGGGAGATGGCCACGTACTGGAGGGCCTCTTCGCGCAGGTCACCGCCGGCCTTCTCGTCACCGCGGGCCACGCGCTGGGCCTCGTAGAAGTCCGTGAGCGTGAGGAAGGAGCCCACCGCTTCGTCGAAGCGGTCCATGCGGTAGTACGTCCAGCCCAGCTTGTAGACGGCCTTGTCGTAGAGCGGGTGCGTGGTGTCGCGGCTGGCCGACTCGAAGGCGAAGGCGGCCTTGTCCAGCGCCTTCGGGTCCTCGTAGTCCTCGAACCAGTGCTCGCCGATGCGCACCCACGCCTCGGTGGAGAAGCGGCTCTTCGGGTAGCGGGAGATGAGCTGCTCGTAGGCGACGAGGCTCTCGTCGAACTGCTTCTGCTCCTCCAGACAGTAGCCCAGCAGGTACGTGGCGCCGTCGTTGAGGCGGTAGGTCGGGAAGTCCTTCAGCAGCCGGCGGTAGAGCGCGATGGAGTCCGAGTAGTCCACCGTCGGCTCGGTGGGCACTTCCGCGTCGGGGTTGCCGTCGGCCGCCTCGAGCCTGTCGCGGTACTCCTTGCTCGCCACCAGGTGCGCGTCCGAGGAGCGCTCGTAGTACAGCTCCGCGAGGCGGAACATCACGTCCGGCGTGTAGCGCGGCTCGTTGGGGTAGCGGCGGAGGAACTCCTCGAAGCGGGCGATGGCGGCCAGGCGCTCCTTGCGCTCCTGCGACTCCAGGTCGCGGATGGCCTTCTCGTAAGAGCCCGACAGCGAGCCGCGCTTCTGCTCGTACTTGCGCTCCACCAGCTGCTGCACCTCGCGGTGGAACTCGCGCGACTCCTCTTCGTAGGTCTTCAGCGCGCCGCTCACGTCCTGGAGCAGTGCCTCCTGCTCGGGCGTGCGGCCCAGGCCCTTCAGGTACTCCGGCCGCGAGGGAGCCGGGGCCGGCGTGGCCGGAGTGGCGTCCTTGGCGGGCGCTTCCGTGGCCGCGGCGGCCGGAGGGGCCTCGGCCTTCCCGGCCTCCTGGGCGCTGGAGGGAAGGGCGGTGAGGGCGAGCAGGGCTGCGAGGAGGCCGCGGCGCATCACTGGCCGTCCTCCACGAGGACGTCGCGGAACTCGGCGTCCAGCTCGCGCAGGGCCTTGTCCTTCTGCGCGGACAGCTTCTGGATTTCCGTCGTCTTGTCCTGCTTCTCGGTGAAGGCCACGTCCACCACGCCGACGTCCGCCTTCAGCACCAGGTCGTAGAACTGCTGCCGCACGCGGCGGAAGCTCTCATAGGCGATGCGGCCCACGAGGTTGCGCGCGTCGCCCGTCACCGAGGCCACCTCCGCCTCGTAGCGGTTGAGCAGCTCCTGCTCGGCCACGACCTTCTCGCGGATGACACGGCCGTGCGTCTCCAGCCGGGTGCGCAGCACGCTCCGGGCCGCCGCCACGCGGGCGCGCATCGCGTCCGTGCGGCCCCGCACTTCGTGGGCCTTGAGCAGCGTGCTCGCGGCATCCGGGGACAGCCGGGACTCGGCGGTGGTCAGCAGCGCGTGCTCGCGGTGCAGCGCCTCCGCGTAGCCGGCGCGGATGGTCTGCTCTCCGGCCAGCTGCGTGGCCGCGGCGTTGCGCTCGTCCATCAGCCGCGCGCGCGTGGCGGCCAGCTCCGCCTGCAGGTCGGTCAGCGTCTGCGTCTCCGCCTGGAGCTGCACGAGGAACTCGCGCTCCTCATTCGGGTCCGACTTGCGCTCCAGGCGCGTGTCGTCCACCCACTTGCGGATGGAGGTGGCGATGGCCTCCATGCTGCGCAGCTCGTAGCCCAGGCGGAAGGCATTGCGGTCCACCGCGTCCACGCGGGCCTGCATGCGCTGGCGCCGCTCCTCCAGCTCCTGAATCGTGGTGGGCAGCTTGCCGAAGCGCACGCCCAGGGCCTCGCGCTCGCGCTGGATGCCCGCCAGTTGCTCGCGCTCCCCGGGGGTGAGCACGTCCTCCAGCGCGGCGCCTTCCACGCGCACCAGCGCGGCCTCCGCGTGGGTGAGGGCGGTGTCCACCGCGTCCGCGCGCGTGTAGCCCTCCTGCAGCTCCGGGAAGGTCTCCAGCCCGCGCGTGTCCAGCGCCTGGAGGATGCGCTTCGCCAGGTCCTGCGCCTCGCCCGCGCCCTTGCGGCCGCTGTCGATGTCACCCACCATCCGGATGGCCTCGGCCACCTCGCGCTCCGTGGTGGCGTAGCGCAGCGCGAGCGGGGGCAGCAGCGTGCTGATGTCCGGCGAGGCGTCCGTGCGCGCCAGCAGCCGGTCGAAGTACACCACCGGGTCCCTGTCCACGCGCAGCAGGTTGTCCATCGTGTCCCGCACCGGGCGGAAGGTGTCGATGACGTGCGAGTACGTGTCGATGGACTGGTCGTACTGGTGCAGCTTCTGCAGCAGGTTGCCGTGGAGCAGGCGCGCCTCGGGCGCCAGCTGCGAGTCGGGCGCCACCAGCAGCAGGATGTCGATGGCGTTCTTCGCCAGCTGGTGGTTGCCCATCTTCACGTGGACCCACGCCACCTCGTAGAGCGAGTCCGGGAAGGACTCGCTGTCGCGCGGCAGCCGGCTGTACGTGTCCAGCGCCTCGTCGTAGCGGCCCGTCTCGTACAAGAGCCGCCCCAGCGACATCAGCGCCAGCTCCCGCACGCGCTGCGAGTCGGCCTCGGGCGACGTGCCGGTGGTGGGGCGCCTCACGCCGGGGGGCAGCGCGTGGACCTGCGGGGCCTGCGTGGAAGGGGACAGGGCCAGCTGCTGGAACTGCTGGATGGCGCCGGGCAGGTCCCCGGCCTGCACGGACAGCACGCCCAGGTGGTACGCGGCCTGGAGGCGGAAGGCGCCGTCTGGCGTCTGCGTCAGCGGGGTGAAGGCGGCGCGCGCGCGGGTAAGGCGCTCCTCGGGCGGCAGGTCCGCGCGGCGGAAGAGCCACTTCGCGTAGACGTACGCCATCTCCGCGGGCAGCTGCCCGCCGGACAGGGCCCGCGCCTTCTCCACGTAGCCGTCCACGCCCTCGTAGTGGTTGAGCCGTCCGGCCACCACCAGGAAGCGCGACAGGGCGTCGCGGTAGCGGGTGGAGGAGATGGGCAGCGAGAGCAGCTCGCGGAGGTACAGCCGCGCGCCGATGTAGTTGTTCTGCTGGAGGAGCGAGTCCGCCAGGTAGAACAGCGCGTCCGTGTAGCGCGGGTGGCCCTTGAAGCGCGGCTCGCTCACCAGGTCGTAGAAGAGGACGGACGCCGCCGGCCAGTCTCCCAGCAGGTATTGAATCTCGCCGTCGGAGAAGCGGCGCTCGCGCGAGTCGTCCTCGCTGGGCTCGGCGCGCTGCGTGTACTGCAGCTCCACGAAGCGCAGGTTCTCCTCGGCGCCTCGCAGCCCCTGCTCCACGGCGCCCAGCTGCTGCGTCAACTCACGCGCGGACGGGCGCGACGCCGGACGCGGCTCGGCGGCGGGGGCGGGCGCGGTGCCCAGCAGGGCGGCCGCCAGGGCGAGGGCGCGGAGCGACGCGTTCACCAGTGGGTCCCTACTTCGTCTCGGAGGAGGTGGTGGCCGGGGCCGGCGCGCCGTCCGCGGGCGTCACCTTGCGGCCGGGGTCCTTCGACACGTCGATGTCGTAGCGCACCGCGGGCCGGTCCTTCAGGTCCGTCGTCATGCCGCCCTGCTCGAAGCCCACCACGCGCACCGTGGACAGCTTCCCGGGCTCCGCGTTGAAGGTGTAGCTGGATTGCACCTTGAACTTGTAGCCCTCCAGGTAGCTGAACACGCCGTAGCCGTTGCCGCGGTACACCAGCCGCACGGCAATCTGGTGCTGCCCGGGGACGATGCGGCCGTTGAAGATTTCGAACTCCAGGCGCTTGCCGAGGTCTCCCTCGGTGTCCACCTGCGTGTAGATGGGCGCGCCGTCGAGCGCGTACGCCACCGACTCCAGGAGGAAGGAGCCGCCCATCTCGTTCTTGTGGACGATGACCGCGCGCGAGCCGGTGGAGACGTCACCGCCGAGCACCGACTCCTGCAGGAGCAGGAGCCGCGCCTTGGAGCGGTAGATCTTCTCCTTGAGGTCGACGACCTCCTCTTCCAGCGTCTTCACGCGGGTGTCGAAGGCCTCGTCCGCCGTCTGGGCCTGCGCCGCGGAGGACTGCGCGGCGGCGGGCGGTGCGGCGGACGGCTCCTGCGCGAGCGCCGGCATCCAGGCGGTGGCGCTCAGGAGCGCGAGGAGGTGGAAGGTGGCGGCAGCGACACGCACGGTGCGACCTCAAGAAGCTGGACGGCCCGACCCGACGGCCCAGGTCATAGCACCCTTCCCGGCGGGCCGTCTTGTCACGACCGGTGCGAGCGGCGACCGTCGCCCGCCCGGTGGCCTGCTTGCTTCAGCCGCCCTTCTTGAGCTCCGTGAGGACCAGCTTCGCCACCGCCTTGAGCGTGTCGAACACGCCGACGCCGGTGGGGGCCACGGCCTGGTACTCGGGGATGTTGCGCGGGTTGAGCGCCTTGCGCATCTCCTCCACCGTCACCGCGTTGGGCAGGTCGCGCTTGTTGTACTGGACCACGTACGGAATCTTGTTCAGGTCGTAGCCCTGCTCGGCGAGGTTCACACGGAGGTTCTCGATCGACTCCATGTTGGCCTCCATGCGCTCGATCTGACTGTCGGCGACGAAGACCACGCCGTCCACGCCCTTGAGGATGAGCTTGCGGCTGGCGTCGTAGAAGACCTGACCGGGCACCGTGTACAGGTGGAAGCGCGTCTTGAAGCCGCGAATCTCACCGAGCGACAGCGGGAGGAAGTCGAAGAAGAGCGTGCGGTCCGTCTCCGTGGAGAGCGAGATGAGCTTGCCCTTCGTCTCCGCGGCGGTCTTGTTGTAGATGTACTGGAGGTTGGTCGTCTTCCCGCAGAGCCCGGGCCCGTAATAGACAATCTTGCAGTTGATTTCGCGGGATGAGTAGTTGATGAAGGACATGGCTTCCCGGCTTACTCGCTGAAGAGGTTGTCGATATCGTCGTCGGAGATCTCGGCGAAGGGCGACCCGGCTCCCGGACTGTCGGTCTTCTTCACCAGGCTCTCGAAGATCTTCGTGAGCTCGTCGCTGGCCTTCTTGATGCGCAGGCGGACGAGGCCGAGGCTGGTGCGGTTGTCGAAGATGACGACCAGCACGACCCGGCTGCCGACGATGGTCATGTACAGCGAGTCCTTGGCCCCCTCGTGGAACTGGTTGGGGAACTCGTTCTCACCGATCAGCTTGGCCAGGCCGCCCATCGCCGCCACGTTGCCGGCCGTCAGCGAGGCGAGCGAGGTGGTGTCGATGTTCTGCGTCTGCCCGGCCGAGGAGATGAGTTGCCCGTTCTTGTCGACGAGGAAGACCACCTTCGCGTTCGCGTCCTTGGTGAGCCGGTCGCAAACGGCGTTGATCTTGGTGAACTCCTCTTCGTACATCACCAGTTGCGTGCCCATGGGCGTATGCGCTCCTCAGCGTTAGCTCGCCCCGCTCACGCGATGCTCCGATTGTTTCTGGAGTGAATCCCGGAGGTTAGACGAGCCGCTACCGACCGTCAGGATGCTTAGCAAAGCGAACCCACTCCAGCAAGAAGCCATCCACGTCTCCGAGCGCGTTCTGTGGCCGTCCCCATGCCGTACGGACGGGCTGTAGGAAGGCGGCGGGGGCGCACGGAGGCCTCCGCGGACCATTCCGGGGTCACGGGGTTGGGGGCCTTCGCAGCTTTCTCTATACTCGGCCGGGCTTTGCATCCCCCCACCCCCTTCTTACTCCTTCTGGCGCGACTGGCGCTGGTGCTCCTCGTCCTGGTTCCCCCGGCATCCGCCCGGGCGGAGCAGGTGGCCGAGCATGCTTCGCTGCGCCTGCGCTACGGCGTGGCGCTGCGTGACGGACAGCAGGCGGATGTAGGGCCGGGGCTCACCTACGAGGGGTTGACTCCGAACGACCTGGCGGTGGTGGGCATGGGGTGGGTGGGGCCATGGCTGGGCGCGTGGGCGGGCGTGCAGCGCGAGGCGTTCGACTTGAAGGAGGGCGCGCTGCGGATCACCGGCGGCAGCCTGCTGCGCGCGTCGGTGGGCCCGAGGGCGCGGCTGTTCCTGGGGCCGGTGCGGGCGGAGGTGGGGGCGGGCTATGGCTTCGCGCAGCTTCCGCTCTTCGGCAGCTCGGCGGAACCGGTGCTGGCGCGAGGCGTGCGGCACGCGGCGCTGGTGAATGGGCGCGTGCTGGTGCCGCTCTTCCTGGGACTGAAGCTGGAGGCGCGCGGCGAGTTGCCGGTGACGCTGGCGGCGCGCGACGCGTCGGGCGCCGAGGCGGAGGCCACGGGCTTCTCGGCGGGAGGCGCGCTGCTGATTCCGCTGAAGCGCGTGTCGCGGTGGGGCGGCACGCTGGTGCTGGACTTCCAGCACGTGCGGGACACGGTGACGCTGGCGGACGGGACGCGCTCGGAGCAGCGGCTGCGCCGGGTGGGCGCGGCGCTGGAGCTGACGTGGAATGACTTCGCGCCCGCGGCGGCGCCGCCGGCTCCCGCGCGGGTTCCGGCGGGGACGCTGTCGCTTCAAGTGGTGGACGCGGAGACGGGCGCGGCGCTGCCGGGCGCGCGGGTGGTGGTGGGGGACGTGGAGCGCGTGGCGGACGCGCAGGGCCTCGTGGAGACGGAGCTGCCTCCGGGCGAAGTGGCGGTGCGGGTGAGCGCGGAGGGCCATGCGCCCGAGGAGGCACGGGCCACGGTGGAGGATGGCGGGCGCGCGGCGCTGGAGGTGCGCGCGCGCAAGCTGCCTCCGCCCACGGGGGCGCTGCGGGTGACGGTGGTGAATGCGCAGAATGGCGTGCCGCTGCCGGGTGTTCGCGTGGCGGTGGGCCCGACGGAGGTGCGCACGGACATGATGGGACAGGCGCGGGTGAAGGACCTGGCGCCCGGGCCGGTGGCGGTGACGGTGAAGTCCCCGGGCTTCCGTCCGGCGGAGGAGGCGGCCGTGGTGGTCGCCGGCCAGGAGTCGGCGCTGTCGGTGCCGCTGGCGTCGGAGCGCAAGAGCGGGCCGGCCACCCTCACCGGGCTGGTGCGGAGCACGCGAGGCGGCAAGCCGCTGGCCGCGACGCTGCGCATTCCCCAGGTGAAGGTGCGCACGCGCGCGGACGCGAAGGGCGCCTTCAATGTCCGCGTGAAGGGCGGGACGTACCGCATCACAATCTCCGCCCCCGGACACCTGTCGCAGACGAAGTCCATCCACCTGCGCGATGGCGAGCAGGCCATCTTCAACGTCGACCTCTTCCCGAGGCAGAAACGGTGAGCACCGCGCGCCCCCACGTCCTGGCCGTCCTGCGCTTCGCCAGGGACACGGTCGCTCCGCCCCTTTCGCCGAGGCCTGAACGGTGAGCACCGCGCGTCCCTATCTGCTGACCCTCCTGCTCCTCGCCGCGAGCTGCGACGAGGACGCCGCCACTCCGCCCGCGCCGCCCGCGGCTCCGGCTCCCGCGCCGGACGCGGGCCTGGGTGCGGAGCTCGGGCGCCTGGAGGGACTGTCCGGTGAGGTGCGGCTGGAGCGTGGCGGGAAGATGCTTCCGGCGGTGGCGGGGCCCCTCCACGGAGGCGACGCGGTGGAGACGGGGGCGGGGGGCGCGGCGACGGTGCGCTTTCCGGACGGGCACTCGGTGGAGGTGGGCCCGGACGCGCGCTTTGCCATGGGCGAGGACTCGGGCGGCATCGTCATGCAGGTGGAGCGCGGCATCATCCTGTCGCGCGTGCCCGCGGGGGCGCGCCCCGGCAGCGCGGGGACGAAGAAGGTGACGCTGAGCATCCTCACGCCCTTCGGCCTCACCCGCGTGGGCTCGGACGCGCCCAGCGAGGTGAGCGTGGCGGTGGAGAAGGACGCCGGCCGCGTCGAGGTGCGGCTGGGCGCCATCGCGTTCGTGGGCAAGGACGGCCAGGAGCTCCGCGCCGCACAGGGTGAGTCGGTGGCGGTGGTCGGCGGCAAGGCGGAGTTGGTGCGCACGCCGCGCGTGGTGGAGCTGGCGCCCATCCCCGTGACGGTGCGGCTGGGCGCTGGACGCGCGGAGGTGCGTCCGCAGGGCACGGTGCGCTGGCGCCCGGTGAAGAAGCAGGGCGAGGTGCTGTCGCCCGGGGACGGCGTGCGCACGCGTCCGGGCGGCACGGCGGTGCTGGCGCTGGAGGGCTCGTCCTCCGTGCTGTCGCTGGGCTCGGGCACGGAGCTGGTGCTGGAGTCGGCGGGGCAGGGTGGCACCACGGACGAGGCGCGGGTGGACCTGCGGCAGGGCGGGCTGGGGCTCCAGCTCGCGCAGGGCCGCACCAGCCGCGTGGTGTTGCCGGGCCTGGGCCTGGAGGGCAGCGGGGCGGGGCTGGAGGTGCGGCGCACGGCCACGGGCTACCGCGTGGACGCCTTCACCGGACAGGTGACGTTGGTGCGCGGCGACTCGAGGCAGCCGCTGCGCGCCGGAGAGCGGGCCACGCTGGAGGGTTCCTCCGGTGCTGCTCGCGTCGAGCCCCTCGCGCCGGCGCCGCTCGTGTTGAGCACGGGCGACGGTGCGGAGGTGTACCACCAGGGCCTGTCCGAGGTGGCCTTCACCTGGGAGGGCGAGGGCGCGGCGCGGGTGGAGGTTGCCACGGACGCGGGCTTCACGCGGCCGGTGCTGACGGGCACGGTGTTCCGTCCCTTCGTCAACGTGTCCGCCCCCGCGCGCGGCACGCTGTACTGGCGGGTGCGCCGCGAGGACGGGACGGAGGTGGCGAAGGGCAGCGCGAGCTTCGCTCCGGAGCGCCCGTCGAAGGATCTGGACCGCGTGCGCAACGTGGTGCCGGAGGGGCCGGAGAAGACGACCATCTTCTACCAGGACAAGCCTCCGTCGGTGACCTTCACCTACGGGGAGGAGGCCTCGGCGGCGAAGTACCGCGTGGCGGTGTACCGCGTGGGCGCGCTGGGCACGCCGGTGGCCGAGCGCACCGTGCCGGACACCCGCGCCGCGCTGGACGCGGGGGCGCTGGGCGAGGGCAGCTACCTGTGGTCCGTCACGCCGCTGTCGGCGTCGGGAGCGCAGCTCAAGGGCGGGCGGATGAACAAGCTGGAGCTGGTCTACGACAACTCGGTGCCGGAGCTGGTGGTGGCCTCGCCGCGCAACGGCACGCGGGCCGCGGAGAAGGTGCGGGCCACGGGGGTGGCGCCGGTGGACGCGCGCCTGTCCATCAATGGACGTCCGGTACCCCTGGATGGCAAACACCGCTTCAGTACCTGGGTGGAGCCGGTGGGCACCCCCCCGATGCTGGTGTTTAAGATGAACCGTCCCGGTGCCCCGGAAGTCCACACGGTGCGCACCCTGAAACCGCGAGGGCCGTGAGGATGACCCCCACCCAGACGCCCCGGCCCGTTCCCGAGGAAGCCGCTCCGCCCCTGTTGCGTCCCTATGGCCAGTACGTGCTGGTGCGGAAGCTGGCCGAGGGCGGCATGGCGGAAATCTTCCTCGCCAAGCTGCTGGGCGCGGACAACTTCGAGCGCAACGTCGTCATCAAGCGCATGTTGCCGCACCTGTCGAACATCCCCGACTTCGTGGAGATGTTCCGCGACGAGGCGCGGCTGGCGGCGAAGCTGTCCCACCCCAACATCGTGCAGATACAGGAGCTCGGCTTCACCGAGGGCTGCTACTACATCTGCATGGAGTACCTCGCGGGCGAGGACTTCTCCACGACGCTGCGGCTGGCGGGACGGCGGCGGCAGTACGTGCCCTTCCCGGTGGTGCTGCGCGTGCTCATCGACGCGGCGCATGGGCTGCACTACGCCCACGAGTTCTGCGCCGAGTCCGGGCAGCCGCTGAACATCGTCCACCGCGACATCTCTCCCTCCAACCTGTACCTGACGTACCAGGGCCAGGTGAAGGTGCTGGACTTCGGCATCGCCAAGGCCGAGTCGAGGCTCGTCAACACGCGCACCGGCGTGGTGAAGGGCAAGTACATGTACATGGCGCCGGAGCAGGCGCAGGGGAAGGAAGTGGACCGGCGCGCGGACGTCTTCGCGCTGGGCGTGAGCCTCTACGAAGCGCTCACCCACGTGCGGCCCTTCTCGCGGGAGAACGACCTGGCGGTGCTCAACGCGCTCCTGCATGGCGAGTTCAAGCGCCCGCGCGAGCTGCGGCCGGACCTGCCCGAGGAGCTGGAGGCCATCATCCTCAAGGCCATGGCCTTCAAGGCCGAGGACCGCTACCCCACGGCGGAGGCCTTCGCCGAGGCCCTGGAGGCGTTCCTCGGAGAGAATCTGAGCGCGTCCGGCACGTCGCAGCTGGGCGCCTTCCTGCGCGGCCACTTCGGCGAGGAGCGCTTCACGGAGCGCACCCGCATCCCGACGCTGGCCACCCTCACCGCCACGCACGGCACGGAGGGCTCGCCGGTGCAGGTGCCGGCGGGGGAGAGGCCCGCGACGGAAGTGTACGGCCCTCGTTCCCAGGGGGCCGCTGCGCTCACGGCAATGGCTCAGGGAAGGCCGTCCCAGCCCGCCGTCGCGGCGGGTGTGGGCGCGGTGCAGGCAGGGACGCAGGTACCGGCACAGGCTGCTTCCGTGGGCTCGGCGCCCGGGCGTCCGCGCTGGCTCATGGCCAGCATCGGCGTCGCGGGGGCGCTGCTGCTGGCCGGTGCGGCCGTCGTCGGTTACGCCGGTGTCCAGCGGGTCCAGACGTCCCCGTCCATCGTGCAGCCCGCCGAGGCGGCGAAGGTGCAGGCGGTTCCGGCCCCGGCCGGGAGCACTGGCGCCACGGTGGGAACGACCGCGCCGACAGGAGCCACCGTGCCGACGGGCGACTCCGTGGGCACGAGCCCCACGGCCCTCGCGCCGGGGGGCTCCCCGGAGGCGGCCACGGGCGCTCCTCAGGGAACGTCGGTGGGGGACACGGCGGCGACCGCGCAGGGCTCCGAGCACGTGGGCGTCGCCGGGGTTGCGAGCGCGGCGGCGGGCTCCGAGACGGGCGAGGATGCCTCCCCGGACCCGGGCAGGAAGCCGGAGGCTCGCGCCGCCACCGCGAAGAAGCTGGTGACGCTGGGCATCGAGGACATCCAGCGCGTGGTGTCGCGCGGGCGGGCCCGCATCACCTCCTGCTTCGAGCGCTTCAAGACGGACCTGCCGTCGTCGCAGGGCGAGGTGCAGGTGCAGCTCACCATCGCCTCGTCGGGCAAGGTGAAGGCGGGGACGCGCGGGCCGCTGGCCTCCACGGGCGTGGGACGCTGCCTGGAGGCGCAGGCCGAGCGGCTGCGCTTCCCGGCCCACCGGGACCAGGAAGTCACGGTGGTGATGCCCTTCTCGTGGCGGGTGACGGAGTAGCGGCGCCGGACGCCCGGCGCCGCCAGGGGCTTTCCGGCTACAGGTCGCGGCGGGCCGACAGCGCCTTCGCCAGCGTGGCCTGGTCCGCGAACTCCAAATCACCACCCATGGGCAGGCCCTGGGCGATGCGGGTGACGCGCAGGCCCATGGGCTTGAGCAGGCGCGTCAGGTAGAGCGCGGTGGCCTCGCCCTCGACGTCCGGGTTGGTGGCGACGATGAGCTCCTCCACCCGGCTGTCGTTGAGGCGCTCCAACAGTTCCTTGATGCGCAGCTGCTCCGGGCCCACGCCTTCCAGCGGCGACAGCACGCCGTGCAGGACGTGGTAGCGGCCCTTGAACTCGCGGGTGCGCTCGAGCGCCATCAGGTCAGCGAAGGTCTCCACCACGCAGAGCACGCGCTCGTCCCGGCGGGAGTCCCGGCAGAAGCCGCACGTCTCCGAGTCGGTGAGGGAGAAGCAGCGCACGCACAGGTGCACCTTCTCCTTCACCTCGCGGATGGCCAGGGACAGGTCCGAGGCGTACTCGCCGGGCGCCCGCAGGATGTGGAACGCGAGGCGCTGGGCGGTCTTCTCGCCAATGCCCGGCAGCTTCGCGAGCTGGGCGACAAGTCGATTCAGCGGATCGGGAGTCATCCGGTATCAGGTAACGCCGGGGATCTTGATGCCGCCGGAGATTTTCGCGAGCTCGCGCTGCATGTGCTGACGGCTGCTCGCCAGGGCAGCATTCACAGCGGCGGTGATGAGGTCCTCGAGCATCGACGGGTCATTCGGGTCGATGGCGGACTTGTCGATCTTGATGCTGCGAATCTCCTGGATGCCGTTGGCGACCACCGTGACGAGGCCCTCTCCGGACTTCGCCTCGACGGTCTCCTCCGCCAGCTGCTGCTTCCGCTCTTCAATCTTCTCCGTCAGCTTGTTCGCCTGCCGGATGAAGTAGTTCAGGTCGACGCCAGGCATGTGCTTCCTCGGTACTCGTGGGAGCGGGTGCCGTCATTGGCCCCGCCCGGGCGTGGAATGAGGGCGCACCCTACCGTTGCGCGCGGTGGTTGTCAGGCGCTGTCGTCCGGAGTGTCGGCCGCAGGGACGGCCGAGGGGCGCTCGGGCTCGTAGACCTGGATGTGCTCGATTTCGCCTCCCAGGAACTTGAGCACCGCGCGGACGGCGGGGTGCCCGCGCACCTTGCCCTCCGTGCTCTTCTCGTGGTTGGCGCGGCTCTGGGCGTCCTGCTCGGCGATGCTCAGCGTGGCGCGGCTGTCGTCGGCGGTGATGTCCTGGAAGGACAGCCTCACCGGGCGGCCGAAGTGCTCGGCCAGGAGCTTGTCGATGGTGGTCTTGCCCGCGGCGGCGGACACCGTCATCCGGTGGAGGCCCGCCGTGGGGAGATAGCCGAGGACGATTTCCCCCGCCCGCATGGACAAGAGGCGGCCGTTGGCCAGCGCCGTTCCGTGACGGAGCGAGGAGCCCTTCACGCTCTCCACCGCGGCCCGCCATCGCTCGATGAGGGGCAGGTTCGGGTTGTCCCGGCCACGGGCGACAGGGGCCGGCGCCGTGGACTCGGGCTCCGGCTCGGGGTCGGGTTCCGGGGCGAAGCTGGCGGGAGCGCGTGGCTCCGGTGCCGCGGCCGGAGGGGGGACGAAGGTGGGGCGCGCGGAGACGGGTGCCTCGGTGCCAGGCGCGCTCGGGGCTGACATGGGCTCGACGGCGGCGGGCGCGGCGAGGGGCTCCGACGGGACGTCGTCGGGGATGCACTCGCCGGAGGCGCAGCCCTCGGGCGAGGCCTCCTCGGGGTAGTAGCGCGCGTCGTCATCCTCCGCGTAGGGCGACGGCTCGGAAGGACCGGGCTGTGGCTCCTGCTTGCGGACGTTGGTGACGCGGACCGAGGGCGCGGGCTCGGTGGTGCGCGACAGCGGCGTGGCTCCCGCCGGAGGCTGCGTCGGTGCGGACGGAGGCTGGGCGCCGCCATTCTTCCGGAGGAAGGAGAGCGGGCGCGCGGCCGTCGGGGGCAGTCCGTCCATCAGCGGTCCGGACGGCGCCACATCCTCGGCGGAGTACGCGGGGACGGCCGAGGCCGACGACACCGTCAGCGCCGTGGCACCAGCACCTCCCCCGTTGCGCAGGAATGAAAGGGGCCGGGCCGCGGAAGGCGGCAGGTCATCCATGAGCGGTCCGGTCGGGGCCACGGGCGGCATGACCGGAACCGCGGGCCCTGCGTGCAGCGGCTCCGCGTGGCGTGCGACTTCCATCGAACGCACCGGCTCGGCGGAATGGCGCGGCTCGCCCATGGGCACGGGCTCCACGCCACGCACGGGCTCGGCCGGGCGTGGGTCGGCAGCCACGGGCGCGGGTCGGGCGTCCCACGGGCGCGGGGCAGGGGAGGGCTGAGGCGGAACGTCGTGCCGGGACTCAGGCGCGAAAGTTCGTGGGATTGGAGCGACCTCCCGGCGCTCCAGCGGTGCTCTTCGAAGTGCCGTCTCCCTGGGGCAGTCCGGCCGCGAGCCGATCCACCCGCGCGAGCAGCTCCGGAATCGAGCCGCCCGGCGACAACTGGATGGCCTTGAGCAGGGCCATCTCCAGCGCGAGCCTCGGCTGGGCCGCGCGCGACACGTCCCAGACGCAGCCGTGCACCACGTCGAACAGGCGCGTGAGCTGCGCGGTCTCCGCCTCCTTCGCCAGCGCGAGGAGCGCCTTCTGCTCGGACTCGGCCAGCTCGTCGGGCGCCTGGTTCAGCGTCTTGGTGACGAAGAGGTGCCGCAGCTGCAGCGCCAGCTCCTCCGCCAGCCGCTTCAGGTCCAGGCCGCGGTTGAAGACCTCCTCCACGCGCTCGAGGATGCGCTTCGCGTCCTTGCGCACCAGCGCCTCGGCGAAGTCCTGCACCATCGTGCGGTCGATGGCGCCCAGCGCCTCGGCCACGTCTTCATCCGTGGGGTTGGCGCCGCATGAGGCGAGAATCTGGTCCAGGAGGCTGAGCGCGTCGCGCATGCCGCCCTCGGACTGGCGCACCACCAGCGACAGCGAGCGGTCGGAGATGCCCGCCCCCTCCGCCTTGCAGATCTCCTGGAGTCGCTGGAGCATCCGCGCCGCCGAAATCCGGCGGAAGTTGTGGCGCTGGCACCGCGAGAGGATGGTGTCCGGGAGCTTGTGCGCCTCGGTGGTCGCGAAGATGAACTTCACGTGCCCGGGCGGCTCCTCCAACGTCTTGAGCAGCGCGTTGAACGCCGCCCCCGACAGCATGTGGACCTCGTCGATGATGTAGATCTTGTGCCTGTCGCGCTGCGGCAGGTACTTGGCGTTCTCGCGAATCTCGCGGACGTTCTCCACGCCGTTGTTGGAGGCACCGTCGATTTCCGCCACGTCCACGCTGGTGCCGGCGGCAATCTCCGTGCACGCACGGCACTCGCCACACGGGTTCGCCGTGGGGCCCTTCTCGCAGTTGAGGGCCTTGGCGAGCAGGCGGGCGGCCGTCGTCTTGCCCACCCCACGAGGACCGCAGAACAGGTACGCGTGAGCGACCCGGTCCATCTTGATGGCGTTCGCGACGGTCCGGACGACGTGCTCCTGTCCGGTCATGTCATCGAATTTCTGCGGCCGCCATTTACGCGCGAGGACGAGGTAGCTCATGTGCCCGGTCATCTAAACACGACGGCGTGAATGATCCATCTCATTGCCTCCCCATGAGGTGGGACTGCACTCACCGTCCGAGCGCCTGTAGCACCACTCCGGCGGCATTGTGTCCGGCGGCCCCGATGACGCTGCCCGCGGGGTGGCACCCGGCGCTGCAGAAGTAGAGCCCCTGCACCGGCGTCTCGTAGGGCAGCCGGTCGGTGAAGCCCCGCTTGTTGTCCACATGGTGGATGTGGCCGCCCGTAATCCCGAAGTGCTTCTCGATTTTCGGCGGCGTGAGCACGAAGGTCTCCTGCACCAAATCACTGGTGCCGGGAGCGAAGCGGTCGCAGATGGACAGGAGTTGCTTCACGTAGCGCGACTCCTCCTGCTCCCACGTCGTGCCCTTGAGCGCGTAGGGCACCCACTCCACGAAGAGGGCGGAGTTGTGGTGCCCCTCGGCGTCGCGCAGCGACGGGTCCACCGTGGTGTGGATGTACCACTCGATGGAGGGGAACTCCGACAGCCGGCCCTCCTGCGTGTCCTTGTAGGAGCGTGCCAGCGCTCCGAGCACGTCGTCCTCCTGCGGCAGCAGGTGGATGGTGGGGCCGAACTGGCCGCGGTCCTGGGGAAGACAGGTGAAGCGCGGCAGGTCCTTGAGGCACAGGTTCACCTTCAGCGTGGTGCCCGGCACCGCCATGGCATCCACCTTCGCCCGGTAGTCCGCGGGCAGCGCAGCCTGCTCCACCAGCTTCAGCGTGCGGAAGGGGTCGCCGTTGGACACGACGACGGAGGCGTTCACCTCTTCGCCGTTGGCCAGCACCACGCCCTTCACCACGCCCCGGTCCACGCGCACGGAGGTGACCTTCGCGCCGGTGCGAATCTGCGCGCCGTACTTGCGCGCGACGTTGGCGATGGACTGCGTGACGGTGCCCATGCCGCCGCCGACAATCATCCACGTGCCGCCGCTGCCGGGCAGCCGGCACATGTTGTGGACGAGCAGGTTCATGCCCGTGCCGGGCGTGTCGTAGCCGCCCTCGATGCCGGAGAACGCGTCCGTCACCGCGTACATGGCCTTCACGAGGTCCGACTTGAAGCCGAAGCGCTCCAGGTACTCGCGCGCCGTGCCCCGGCACAGCCGCACGAAGTGCTGGCGCAGGGCGGGGCGCACGAAGCGCTCGGCGGTCTCCTCAATGGACACCGGAGGCTGGAGCCACGTCGGGGCGATGTCCTCGCGCAGCGCGGCCAGCTCGGCGTTCAGGGCCTGGTGGGCCTCCCAGTCCGCCTGGGAGAAGAACTCGAGGAACTGGCGCTTCAGCTCGCGCTCGTCCGAGCCGAACAGGAGGTAGCGCTTGCCGGTGGTGGGCAGGAAGTAGTGCGGGTCCCGCCGCTTGAGGGGCAGGTCCAGCTCCAGCTCGCGCAGCAGTTCCGGCGGCATGAGGCCCAGCAGGTACGCGCCGGTGGACACGCCCAGCTTCGGCGCGGTGCGGAAGGGGTACTCCGTGCGGCACGCGCCGCCAATCACGTCCTTCTCCTCCAGGACGGTGACCGAGAGCCCCCTGCGCGCCAGCAGTGCTGCTGTCACGAGCCCGTTGTGGCCCGCGCCCACCACGATGACGTCCGGCATGTCTTCTCCTCCTGGGTTGGATGGCCCGCGTTCCTACCCCAACCCGAGCGGAGAGCGAGCGGACGAACGTCGCGCATCTTGCGCCCGGGCGGCGGGGCGGGGAGAGTCGGCGGCGCCCGTGTCCGCGCCCGCTCCCCAGTTCCCGGCCCCCGCCGTTCCCGAGTCAACACCCGCGCCGGTCCCGGACCTGCCCGGCCCCGCGCCCCGAAACGGCTGGAGCTGGCCCGTCCTCCTGCTGCCGGTGGTGGCGCTGCTGCCCGCCGTCATCGCCGTGCTGCAACTGGGCCGCATCCACCCGGACGAGGTGTACCAGGCCCTGGAGCCCGCCTGGTGGCGCGTCCACGGCTACGGCGTGCTCGCGTGGGAGTGGAAGGACGGCATCCGCAACTGGGCCGTCCCCGGCGTGCTCGCCGGCTTCCTCAAGCTGGCGGACCTGCTCGGAATCACCCGTCCCCAGGGCTACCGGGCGGTGGTGGCCCTGCCGCAGGCGGCGCTGCACGTCTGGAGCCTCTGGGCCGCGTACCGCTTCGCCGCGCGCCGGGCCGGGCCCGTGGGCGGGTGGCTGGCCGTCCTCCTGGTGGGGCTCTACGGGCCGGTGCTCGTCTTCGCGGGGCGCACCCTGGGCGAGTCCTTCTCCGCCTCCTTCCTCGTGGTGGCCATGGAGGCGCTCGACAGGCGAGAGCGCCCGGTGCGCGCGGGCCTCGTCGGCGGCGCGGCCCTGGGGCTGGCGGTGGTGACGCGCTACCCGTCGGCCATCTTCGTCCTGGCCTCGCTGGTGTGGCTGGTGGCGGCGCGGCGCTGGCGGCTGCTGGCCTTCACCTGCGCCGGCGGGCTGGCGGTGGCGGCGGGGCTGGGCGCCCTGGATTGGGCCACCTGGGGCTCACCGTTCCACTCCTTCATCGCCTACGCGCGCTTCAACGTCTTCTCCGGGGACGCCGCGGCGCGCTTCGGCTCGGACCCTCCCAGCTACTACGCGCGGCCGCTCCTCACCGCCGTGCCCCTCTGGGCGTGGGGCGCCGCGCTCCTGGGCGTGGCCGCCCTGCGTCAGCGCCGCTCGCTGTCCCTGCCGCTGTGGTGCGCGGCCGTGTACACGGGCGTGCTGCTGGCCACCGCGCACAAGGAGGAGCGCTTCCTCTACCCCGGGTTGGTGCTGGCCGTGCTGGCCGCGGCGGCGCCGGTGGCCGCCTTCATCACCGCGCGGGCACGGCCTGCCGCCCGGTGGAGTCTCGTGGCGCTCGCCCTGGCGACGGGCCTGGGCACGGCCGCCTTCTTCCCCTCGGGCGACCTGCGGGCGGACCAGTTCCGCGCCATTGTCGCCGCCACGGAAGGGGGCGGCGCGCGCGGGCTGCTCATCGTCAACGAGGGGCTGTGGGGCGCCGGCGGCTTCTTCTACCTGGGCCAGCAGATTCCCTGGCTCACCTGCGACTGGCCCCGGGACGGCGCCTTCCAGCACGCCATGCGGGACAGGAACTTCAACCGCGCCGTCACCTTCGAGGACCGCGCCCTCGCGGAGCTCCAGGCCGCCGGCTTCCGCGTGGCGCGCAGAATCGGCCGCGAGACACTCCTCGTGCGCGAGTAGACAGACATGGAAGCGGACGCAGGGCCGCCCGCAAAGGCGAAGAGCCGGCACCCTGAAACAGGGTGCCGGCTCTTCAAAAGAAACGGCCGGGACACACGCGGAAGTACGCTACCGTTGCTTCCTTCCGGACCTGGCGGAGTTCACGCCTCCACGTTGCCCCGACCACAAAGTCTGTAACAACCCACTGCTGAAACAACAACGGAGAGGGTGGGATTCGAACCCACGATACCCTTTCAGATATACACGCGTTCCAGGCGTGCGCCTTCAACCGCTCGGCCACCTCTCCAGAAATCTGGAGCGGAGAGCGTAGGATTCGAACCTACGGTACCGTTACCGGTACGCCTGATTTCGAGTCAGGTGCCTTCGACCACTCGGCCAGCTCTCCAGTATTCAATTTTCACGTTTCTTCGCGCGCAAGCGCTCGAAGAACGTCTTCAAAAGCAGGCGGCTTTCGTCCGCCAGGATGCCACTTGTCACCTGGAGCCGATGGTTGTGTCGAGGCTCCTCGACCAGGTTGTAGAGCGAACCGACCGCGCCCGCCTTCGGATCCGAGGTGCCGAACACCAACCGCGTCACCCGGGACTGGACCAGCGCCCCGGCGCACATGGCACACGGCTCCAGCGTCACATACAGGGTGACGCCCGAGAGCCGCCAGACGCCCAGGCTCCGTGCCGCGGCATCCATTGCGAGCATCTCGGCATGAGCGAGTGGGTTCCGGTCCACTTCGCGGCGGTTGAAGCCGGTGCCAATGACTTTTCCGTCATGCACCGCAACCGCACCGACGGGGACCTCTCCGAGTTCCGCGGCTTCCCGCGCGAGCGCAAGCGCCTGCTGCATGAAAGCTTCGTCGTCACTCATGGAGACGGTGCTCGGAAGAAGAAGTGCGCTCCCTGGAGGATTCGAACCTCCGGCCTTCGGATTCGTAGTCCGACGCTCTATCCAGCTGAGCTAAGGGAGCATTTCTTCCGGCGCTGCTACAACTACAAGTGGCGGAGAGAGAGGGATTCGAACCCTCGATACCCTTTCGAGTATGCAGGTTTAGCAAACCTGTGCCTTCAGCCTCTCGGCCATCTCTCCAGCTTTTTTCTGTCAAAGAACCACAAAACTCAAGCACAAAATCGGAGGCGGTAGGATTCGAACCTACGGAGGGCTTGCACCCTCTGCGGTTTTCAAGACCGCTGCCTTCAACCGCTCGGCCACGCCTCCAGGCTTCAGAGCCGGCGGAGCCCCTTGGTCCGACGGCGACCGTGGGGCCGCCCTTCTACCTCATTCGGGGCCCGTTGCAAGCCGGATTCAGGGCTCAAAGTGGCTTGAGCTCCTTCAGCCCCCCCATGTACGGCCACAACGCCTCCGGGATGGCCACGCTTCCGTCCTCGCGCTGGTAGTTCTCCAGGATGGCGACGGTCGTCCGCCCCACCGCCAGGCCACTGCCGTTGAGCGTGTGGACGAGCTGGGGCTTGTCCCCCTTCTGGGCCCGGTAGCGGATCTTCGCCCGGCGGGCCTGGAAGTCGCCGAAGTCCGAGCAGGAGGAAATCTCGCGGTACGTATCCTGGCCGGGCAGCCAGACCTCGATGTCGTACGTCTTCCGGGAGCCGAAGCCCATGTCACCGGTGCACAGCAGCATCACGCGGTGGTGCAGCCCGAGCCGGCGGAGGATGTCGCAGGCGTCGTCCGTCAGCGCCTCCAGTTCGTCCAGGCTCTTCTCCGGCGGGGAGAACTTCACGAGCTCCACCTTGTGGAACTGGTGCTGGCGGATGAGGCCGCGCGTGTCCTTGCCCGCCGAGCCGGCCTCGGCCCGGAAGCATGGGCTGAAGGCGCAATAGCGCAGGGGGAGCTGCTCGCCCTCCAGGATTTCGTCCGCGTGGTAGTTGGTGACGGGGACCTCCGCGGTGGGGATGAGGAAGCGCTCCGGGTCTCCCAGCGTCTTGAAGGCGTCGTCCTCGAACTTGGGCAACTGCCCGGTGCCCATCATGGACTCGCGTAGCACCAGGTAGGGCGGAAGCATCTCCAGGTAGCCCTTCTGGGTGTGCACATCGAGCATGAACGAGGCGAGCGCCCGCTCCAGCCGCGCCAGCGCGCCCTTGTAGTAGGCGAAGCGGCTGCCGGAGACCTTGGCGGCGCGCTCGAAGTCGAGCATGCCCAGCTTCTCGCCCAGCTCGAAGTGCTGCTTCGGCGCGAAGAGGAGGTTGGGCTTCTCGCCCCAGGCGCGCACCTGGACGTTGTCCTCGGCGCCGCCGCCCACGGGTACGGACTCGTGCGGCACGTTGGGGATGAGCAGGAGGATGCGGTTGATCTCCTCCTCCACTTCCTTGAGGCGGGCCTCCTTCTCCTTGATTTCCTGCGAGACGGCGCGCATGTCCCCGCGCAGCGCGTCCAGGGCCTTGGGGTCCTCCTTCGCCTTGCGCTTCATCTCCTCGTTGGCCGCGTTGCGCCGGGCGGACAGCGACTCCATGGAGACGTACAGCTCGCGCCGCTCGGAGAAGAGGCGCTGGAAGGGGCCCAAATCCAGGCTGCCGCCCCGCGTCTGCAAGCGGGCGACAACGGCATCGAAGTTCTGCGCGACGTTGCGGAGGTCCAGCATGTGGCGCCTTCTAGTCACCCCGCGCGGGAGCCACAAGGTTCCTCGCGCGTGGGGTGCTCAGGGGCCGACGCCCGGGAGCCCTTCTGGCTGACGCCGGCCGCGCGGGATGCCACGGCCGGCTGGAGACCGGGACTAGTTCTGCAGGTCGTAGATTTCGTCCTCGATGTCCTTCTTGTCCGTCGCGTCCGGCTTCTTGGAGAGGTAGTCCTTGAACGCCTGGACGGCCTCGCGGCGCTTGTTGCGCTCCTTATAGGCGAAGCCCAGGTAGTAGTAGGACATGGGGTTCTCCGGCTCCACGCTGGTGGCCTTGCGGTACCAGTCGATGGCCTTGGCGAACTGGGCCTGCTCCGTGAAGGCGCGAGCGACCTTGTAATAGACGTAGGTCAGCTTCGGGTCCTGCTTGAGGGCCGTCTCGTAGCGCTTCACGGCGTCGTTCCACCGGGCGGCGCTGAAGTACGCGTCACCGATGGAGCCCAGCACGCGGGTGCGGCGCGGGTCGGCCTTCAGGCTGGCCTCGAACGAGGCGATGGCCTCGTCGAACTGGCCGCCCTCCAGGTACGCATGGCCGAGCGCCTCGTGAGCGTCCGCGTTCTGCGCGTCCAGTTCCACCGCCTTCTGCCACTCCTTCATGGCGTCCGGCAGGTTCTTCGCGTCGCGCAGGATGACGCCGTAGGCGTAGTGGTAGTCCGGGCGCTGCGGCGCGCGCTCCACCGCCTTGCGCATGTTGTCCACGGCGCCGGTGAACTCCAGCCGCTTCGCCTTGACGAGCCCCAGGTAGTAGAGCGCCTCGTGGTTGGAGGGCTCGTTGCTGAGCGCCAGGCCCAGGTTGCTCTCCGCGCCGGCCAGGTCGCCCTTCTCCAGCAGCACCGCGCCCAGGGTAATCGGCGTGGTGGTGGAGCGGGGGTCCTCGGCCTTGGCCTTCTCCAGCTCCGCCACCGCCTCCTCGAGCTGGCCCAGCCGCCAGAGGACGATGCCGCGCTGCAGCCGGCCGTCCTTCAGCAGGTGCGGGTCCAGCTCCAGGGCGATGTTGGCCTCGGTCTTCGCCTTCTCCAGGTCGCTGTTGAGCAGCGCCACGCGAGACAGGCCCAGGTGGGCGTCGGCGAGGTTGGGGTCCAGCTGCACGGCCCGCTCGAACTCCTGCTGGCCCAGCAGCGCGTTGTTCTCCGCCAGGGCCAGCTCGCCGAGGCCCGCGCGCACGCCGGCGTGGTCCGGGGCCTTGGAGGCCGCCAGCTCCAGCTGGGTGCGCGCCTCGGCGTTGCGGCGCTGGCGCAGGTAGAAGCGGCCCAGGTACAGGCTGGCCTCCACCAGCTTGTCGTCCGCGGCGATGGCGCGCTTGTAATGGCCCTCCGCCTCGACGGCCTTGTCGAGCGCGTCCTCGATGCGGCCGTAGAGGTACGCGATGCGCGCCTCGCTGGGGAAGCGCTTGTTGGCCTTCTGCACCGCGTCCAGCGCGGCCTGCATCTTCCCCGTCATCACCAGCGTGGTGATGTGGCCGTCCGTGTACTCGAGGTTCTCGGCCTCCTTGGTGGCGAGCTCCGCGTACAGGGGCTGCGCGCCCTCGTAGTTGCGCTGCGAGCGCAGCACGAGCGCGAGCTGGGCCTTGAGGAAGGCGGAGCCCTTGTCCTTCTCCATGGCGGCCATCAGCTCGGCCTCGGCCTCCTTCGGCTTGTGCTGCTGGAAGAGGGCCACGCCCTTGAGGCCGCGGGCGCGGGCGAGCTCCGCCGGACCCAGCGCGGACTTGACGTCCTCGGCGAGGGCGCGGTCCACGGCCTGGGCGCCCTTCTCCCCGTCCTTGCGCACGAGCAGCTCCACCGCGGCCAGCTCCACCGCGGAGGCGACGTGCTTCGGGTCGGCATCCAGGGCCGCGGCGTACGCGGCGGCGGCCTCGTCCGCACGGCCCGCGGCCTGGTGCAGGTTGCCCAGGGCGTGGTGGGCCTTGGCGGACTTCGCGTCACGGGCGAGCACCTTCTTCAGCGTCTCCAAGGCCTGGGCCTGGTCGCGCTTCTGCCCGTGGGCCTCGGCCAGCAGGAAGGCCAGCTCCAGGTCGCCCTGGTTGGCCTCGCGGCTGTACGCGTCCGTCAGCGCGGGGAGCACCGCGTCGGTCTGGCGCGAGGTGAGGGCCATGGCCGCGGAGGCCTTGATGACGTCCACGTCCTTCTCACCGAGCAGCTCGATGTCCGGCATCGCCTCCTGGCAGCGGGCCATGTCGTTCGCGTCGGCGGCGGCGTAGCGGCGCTGCAGGTAGTGGACGGACTGGCACCACAGCGAGCGCACCGCGGGGTACTCGCCCTGCGCGAGCACCTGGGTGCTGAGGGTGTACGCCTGCTTGTAGCTGGCGAAGGTGTCCTGGAGCAGGGCCTGGCGCGCGTCGTCCACCAGCTTCGCCTGGGGCGAGCCGGCGGAGACGCGGGCAGGGAAGAGGGCGCGGCGGCCGTAGGCGCCGTAGCGCGAGCCGAACTCCATGCCCGCGCCGATGCCCAGCACCACCACGCCGACACCGGCGGCCACCAACAGGGGGACGCGCTTCTTCCACTTCTCCGTGGCACCGGAACGGTCCACCACGGCCACGCCGGCCATGCGGCCCTCATAGAGCTGCTCCAGCCGCTTCATGCTGGCGGCCTGCGGGGCGGCGTCGGCCCGGGGGGCCTCGGCGGCGGCCACGGTGGGGGCCGCGCTGGGCGTCACCACCTTGGCCGGGCCCTCCATCAGCCGCTGGATGGCGGCGGCGAAGGTGGCCACGGTGCCGATGGGCGACCAGGTCTCCGAGTCCGTGGAGACGTCCTCGTTGCCGAGCAGCTGCCCGTCCTCGAGCATCTTGACGATGACGCCCTCGTCGAACGGGCCGAACACCTTGCCCGAGCGGCGGCGCACGTGGAAGCGGCGCACCTTGGCGCCGGTCTGGGCGCCCGCGTCCCTGCCGGCGTCGTCGATGAACGACAGCATCTCCAGGCCGTCCGCGGGGCCGGCGTTGGGCGGGGGCGGCAGGGGCTCGGAGAGGTCCGCCTCCAGGTCGTCGCCGGGCCTCGCGGTGGGGTCGAACTCGAGCGCGTCGGGGATGCCCGCGGGCGCGCTGGCCTGGGGCGGGGGCGAGCCGAAGTCCACGTCACCGAAGTCCACCGTCGGGTTGACGTTGGCGGCGGGCGGCGGGGCATCCGCGAAGTCGAGGTTGAAGTCCGGCGCGGGCGCGGCGGCTGGCGCGGGCGCGAAGTCCAGGGCGAACGGGTCCGCCGAGGGGGCGGGGACGGCCGGGGACTCGGCGAAGTCGAAGGACATGCCCTGCGGCTGCGCGGCCGGCGCGGGCAGGTCCGAGAAGTCCATGGCCTGCGCGGGCGGGGCCGCGGGGGAGGGCAGGTCCGAGTAGTCCATGCCCACGGGGGGCGGGGGCAGGGCGAACGGGTCACCGCCCGCGGGAGACGGCAGCTCGCCGAAGTCGAACGACGGCGCGCTCGCAGCGGGCGGCGGGGGCAGGGCGAACGGGTCCTCCCCGGGCATCGGCGGCTGCGCGTACGCGTCCGGCGAGGGCGGGAGGGCGAACGGGTCCTCCTCGGACGCCATGCCCGCGGGCGGCGGGGGCAGGGCGAACGGGTCTTCTCCGGCGGGCGGCTGCGCGTACGCGTCCGGCGGCGGGGGCAGGGCGAACGGGTCCGCCTCGGCCGGGGCGTCGAAGTCGGGCGCCTGCGCACGCTGGGGCGTGGGCGGGAGGGCGTAGGCCTGGGCCTCGCCATTCGGCGGCTCGATGTCGAAGGCGAACGGGTCCGCCGCGGCCTGGGGCTCGGCGGGGACGGGCAGCGCGTCGTCGGAGAAGTCGAAGTCGCGCGCGGTGCCGCGCACCTCGTCCGTGGTGCCGTACGTCGGCGCGGCGGGCGCCGGCTCCTCGGAGAAGTCGAAGTCGCGCGCGGTGCCGCGCACCTCGTCCGTGGTGCCGTAGGCCGGCGCGGCGGGAGGCGGCTCGCGGTACGCGTCGCTCGGCAGCGGGATGCGGACGACGCGCGTCACGTCCCGGTTTTCGGGCTCGGGCTGCGGGTTGTCGTCGTACTCGCTGAAGGAGTCCATCGGCGAGGCCGCACCCGGCAGGGGAATGGCCTCGGACCGGGGCGCGGCCACGCCAGGCAGGGGGATGGCGGCGGACGTCTCGGCGTACCCGCCGTCGTCGAAGGCGAACGCGTCCGCCTCCGGCGCGGCGCCCGGCAGCGGAATGGCCTCCGGGGAGGCCACGGCACCCGGCAGCGGAATGGCCTGCGAGAACGACTGAGCGGCGCCCGGCAGCGGAATGGCGGCGCTCGACGCACTCCCCGGCAGCGGGATGGCGGCGCTCGACGCGCTCCCTGGCAGCGGGATGGCGGCCGACTGCGGCGCGGCGGCACCCGGCAGGGGAATGGCGGCGGACCTTGGCGCGGCCGTGCCCGGCAGCGGGATGGCGGCCGACTGCGGCGCGGCGGCACCCGGCAGGGGAATGGCGCCCGCGTTGAAGGCGGAGGGCGCGGCCGTGCCCGGCAGGGGAATGGCGGCGGCGCCGTCATCGAAGGCGAACGCGTCAGAGTCCGGCGCGGCGGCGCCCGGCAGGGGAATGGCGGCGGCCTGCGGCGCGGCGCCGGGCAGCGGAATGGCGGGGGCCTGCGGCGCGGACGACGCGCTCACGGCCTCGGGCTTGATGGGGAAGGTCGTCTGGCACCGGGCGCACTTGAGCTTCGCGCCTCCGGGCGGGATCCGCTTGTCATCGATGTTGTAGTTCGTCTGGCAAGACGGGCAGGAGACTTTCATGGGGTTCCTTCGACGGGACCGACAGGCGCGAATGGCTCGCGAGCGGGCATCGGAGCGCCTTCGCGGTGCGCGCAGGGTAGCAGAGGCGTTTCCACCCCGGAAAGAACGCGCCTACCAATGCCAGAAGGCCCCTCCCCTGGCCTCCCAGACGGGCGGGCGAGGGCTCTGTCCACCCGTCGGTGAGCGTCATGCGTTCGTTCCCCCCTCCCGGAGCGGAGGTGGTAGACCCGGCCCGTCATGGAACCCATCGTCATCCTTGGCGCGGGACTCGCGGGCCTGTCCACCGCCCATTTCCTCCGGAAGCCCTGGCGGCTCATCGAGAAGTCGGACCGGGTCGGCGGGCTCATCAAGACCGAGGTCATCGATGGGTGTTACTTCGACCCCACCGGCCACTGGCTCCACCTGAGGGACCCGGAGATCCAGGAGCTGGTGAACACCGTCTGGCTGCCGGAGCAGATGGTCCGCATCCAGCGCAAGGCGGGCATCTACTCGCGCGGGGTGTTCACCCGCTTCCCGTACCAGGTCAACACCCACGGCCTGCCGCCGGACGTGGTGGCGGAGAACCTCGTCGGCTACGTGGAGGCCATCTACGGCGAGAAGGGCCGCGCGCTGCGCGAGCGCGAGCCGAAGAACTTCGAGGACTTCATCCTCCGCTACATGGGCGAGGGCTTCGCGAAGAACTTCATGGTGCCCTACAACCAGAAGCTCTGGACGGTGCACCCGCGCGAGCTGTCCGCCGCCTGGGTGGGGCGCTTCGTGCCCCGCCCGAACCTCAAGGAGGTGGTGGACGGAGCGCTGGGCGCCGGCAGCGACGCCGTGGGCTACAACGCCTCGTTCCTCTACCCGCGCGAGGGCGGCATCGAGAGCCTCGCCCGCGCCATGCGGCGCCACCTGAAGGGTGGCGAGCTGAGCGTCAACACCGAGCCCACCTCCATCGACTGGAAGGCCCGCACGGTGACGCTGTCCGACGGGCGCGTGCAGGGCTACTCGGGCCTCGTCTCCAGCATCTCGCTGCCGGGGCTGGTGGCGCTGCTGGCGAAGGGCGGCGCGGGCGTGCCGGAGGAAGTCGTGGCCGCGGCGAAGCGGCTGCGCGCCACCACCGTCACCTACGTGGCCGTGGGCGCGCGCGGGGCCAACCGCCAGCCCTGGCATTGGATCTACCTGCCGGAGCCGGAGTTCCACACGTACCGCATCGGCTCGCCCTCGGCGGTGTACGCGCCGCTGGCGCCGCCGGACACCTCCAGCTTCTACGTGGAGTACAGCCACCACGGCGAGCTGGCCCCCGCCACCGCGGAGAAGTACGCGGTGGAGGACCTGGTGCGCTCGCAGATGATCCACTCGGCGGACGACGTGCTCTTCGCCCGGGCGACGGAGATTCCACACGCGTACGTGCTCTACGACGACGCATACGGGCCCGCGAAGGCGGAAATCCTCCGCTTCCTGGAGCACGCGGGCATCCTCATCGCCGGGCGCTACGGGCAGTGGGAGTACTCCTCCATGGAGGACGCCATCCTCGCCGGCCGCGCCTGCGCCCGGACGCTGAACGGTTGACGGCCCGGCTCTCGCCCCATATCTGAGGGACCCAATTCCATGGCCCCGCACCTCTCCGTCGTCATTCCGGTCTACAACGAGGAGTCCATCATCACCTCGGCGGCGGAGGAGCTGCGCCAGGGGCTGGATGCACGCGGGCTCGACTACGAAATCATCTTCGCGGAGAACGGCTCGCGAGACGCGACGCCGCGCATCTTGGAAGAGATGTGCGCGAAGAATCCGCGCCTGCGCTGGTTCCACTCGGAGCGGCCCAACTACGGCTCCGCGCTCAAGGCCGGCATCCTCATGGCCCGCGGCACGTACGTGGTCTGCGACGAAATCGACCTGTGTGACCTGACCTTCTACGACGCGGCGCTGCCGCGGCTGGAGCGGGGCGAGGCGGACATGGTGGTGGGCTCCAAGGCGGCCAAGGGCGCCAGCGACCAGCGCCCCCTGGTGCGCCGGGCGGCCACGCGCGTGCACAACGGCCTGCTGAAGGTGGCGCTGGGCTTCCAGGGCACGGACACGCACGGGCTGAAGGCCTTCCGCCGCGAGGCGCTGCTGCCCGTCATCGCCAAGTGCGTGGTGGACATGGACGTGTTCGCCAGCGAGTTCGTCATCCGCGCCTGGCGCGAGGGGCTGAAGGTGGTGGAGATTCCCATCCAGCTCCACGAGAAGCGCCAGCCCTCCATCCACCTCTTCAAGCGCGTGCCCAACGTGCTCAAGAACGTGGGCAAGCTGTTCTACGTCATCCGCGTCCGCGGGACGTGAGCCGGTAGGAGGGCGCGCACCGTGCGGCTGGCGTCCATCTCCGTCGACCTCGACTCGCTGCCGCACTACTGCCGCATCCATGGCCTGCCGGAGTCGCTGCTCGACGAGCGCGCCCGCACGCTGGTGCACGCCGTCGCGGTGCCGCGCTTCCGCGAGCTGCTGGAGGGACTCGGCATCCCCGGCACCTTCTTCGCCATCGGTGAGGATCTGGAGTCGGACCCGGGCGCCGCGGCGGGGATGCGCGCCGCCCACGAAGCGGGAATCGAAGTGGCCAGCCACAGCCACGCGCATGACTACGCGCTCACGCGCCGGGGCCTGCCCGCCATCCGCGAGGACCTGGCGCGCGCGGATGCCGCCATCCTCTCGGCCACGGGGACAAGGCCCGAGGGCTTCCGCGCCCCGGGCTACACGCTGAACGCGGACCTGTACGCGGCCACGGCGGAGCAGGGCTACCGCTATGGCTCGTCCGCGTTCCCCGCCGCGCCGTACTACGCGGCGAAGGCGGCGGTGATGGGGGCGCTGGCGCTGGTGGGGCGGCCCTCGCGCTCGGTGCTGGACACGCCGCGCGTGCTACTGGCGCCCCGGGTGCCCTACCGGCCGGACCCGTCACGGCCCTACCAGCGGGGCTCGGGCGCGGTGCTGGAGTTGCCCATGGCGGTGACGCCGGGCGTGCGCTTCCCCTTCATCGGCACCTTCGCCACCACGCTGCCGCTGTCCGCCCTGCGCGCGGCCTGGCGCGCGTGCCGGAAGGACGCCTTCTTCAACTTCGAATTGCACGGCGTGGACGTGCTGGACGCCACCGACGGGATTCCCCCCGAACTGGTGCGGCAGCAGCGGGATCTGCGCGTGAGCGCGGCCCGGAAGCTGGAGCGGCTGCGAGAAGTCTTCGGCTGGCTGAAGGCGGAGTGCGACGTCGTCACCCTGCGCGACGCGGCCGGGCGGCTCTCCCCCACGCTGTGAGCGGCGCCGTCCTCCGGGGCGTGTCCGCTGGCGCACTCCGTCATTCCCTCACTCCCGGAGTCCGGGCCGGTGGTGTAAAGAACCCCTCCTATGCTGGAGCGCCTCACCGACCGAGTGAAGAAGGGCCTGCGCGACTGGACGGACCGGCTGGCCAATGACGAGCAGAAGCAACGGCTCCTGGCGCTCGCCCGCCCGGAGAACGAATACGGGGTGGACCCGTTCGGCTTCAGCCTCGACTACAGCCTCTCCGCCCTGGCGCCCTTCGTGTGGCTCTACCGGAACTACTTCCGCGTGGAGACGTTCGGCATCGAGAAGGTGCCCGCCGGCCGGGTGCTGCTGGTGTCCAACCACTCCGGCCAGATTCCGCTGGACGGGGCCATGATTGGCGTCTCCATGATGCTGGAGGCCAGCCCGCCGCGCGCCATCCGCAGCATGGTGGAGAAGTGGGTGCCCTCGCTGCCCTACGTGTCCACCTTCATGGCCCGCGTGGGACAGATTGTCGGCACCCCTGAAAATTGCCGCCGGCTGCTGGACGCGGAGGAGGCCATCCTCGTCTTCCCCGAGGGGCTGCGAGGCATCAACAAGCTGTGGCCCCAGCGCTACCAGCTCCAGGAGTTCGGCCTGGGCTTCATGCGGCTGGCGCTGGAGACGCGCACGCCCATCATCCCCGTCGCCGTCGTCGGCGCCGAGGAGCAGGCCCCCGCGTTGATGGATTTGAAGCCCGTGGCGAAGCTGCTCGGCTTCCCGTCCTTCCCCGTGACGCCGACGGGCCTGCCCATTCCCCTGCCGACGAAGTACCGCATCTACTTCGGAGACCCGCTGCGCTTCACCGGCCGCCCGGATGACGAGGACAGCGAGCTGGACAAGAAGGTCCGCACCGTGAAGGCCGCGATTCAATCCATGCTGCACCAGGGGCTCAAGGAGCGTCGGGGGGTGTTCTGGTGAGCGCCACGTCCAGCAGTGCCACGCGGCCGGCCGTCGTCGTCACCGGCATCAGCGGCAACCTCGGCCGCACGCTCGCGAAGCTGCTCCACAAACACGAGCGCATCATCGGCATCGACCGGCGCCCCTTCGTAGGCCGGCCGAAAGACGTGGAGATGTACGAGCTGGACTTGCGCAAGAAGAAGGCCGAGGACGTCTTCCGCAAGAACGAAGTCAAGGCCGTCATCCACATGGGCATCATGCATGACCCGCGGATGAGCGAGGAGGAGCACCACTCCTTCAACGTCGTGGGCACCACGCGCCTCCTGGAGTACTGCGCGAAGTACGGCGTGAAGAAGGTGGTGGTCCTCTCCTCGGCCAACGTCTACGGCCCCAGCCCGGACAACTCCAACTTCCTCACCGAGGACGCGCCGCTGATGGCGGCCAGCCGCTTCTCCGGCGTGAGAGACCTCATCGAAGTGGACATGCTGGCGCACAGCTTCTTCTGGAAGCACCCGCACATCGAGACGGTCATCCTCCGCCCCGTCCACATCGTCGGGCCCACAATCAAAAACGCGCCCTCCAACTACCTGCGCCTGCGCCGCCCGTGGGTGATGGCCGGCTTCGACCCCATGGTGCAGCTCATCCACGTGGAGGACGTGGCGCGCGCCATGGTGGAGGCCCTCCGCCCCGAACCCAAGGGCGTCTACAACGTGGTGGGCCCCGGTGAGGTGCCGCTGTCCTCGGTGATGCGCGAGCTGGGCAACACCCCCATCCCCGTGCCGCACCCCATTGCCCGGCCGCTGCTCCGCACGCTGTTCAAGTACCGGCTCGCCAACTTCCCGCCCCCGGAGCTGGACCACATCCAGTTCCTGTGCGCCGTGGATGGCAGCCGTTGGGTGCAGGACGTGAGCTGGAAGCCCCGCAACTCCATGCGGGACACCATCCGCTCCGTCCTGGGCGAGTAGCGACGGGAAAGTCCGAGGCCTCCCTGACACCGGTGTCACGCCTGGCGTGACGCCTCCTGCACGGGGCACTGACAGCGATGTCAGGACCCGGGCGGGCGGGCAGGCGTGCGGCCGGGCGGCTGGGATGGCAAACCCTTGAATCTCCAATGGGCCGCCTGCCTCCAAAGACTCGCATGGAGGCTGGCACTCGCATTGCTCTAGGGAAGCCACGAAACGGCGCGGCGACGCGGGCCTGGACACAGCGTCGCCATCTGCCCACCTGTCAGGGCACCCCATTGGGGGGTACCCGACGCCTACCGTCTCGGCCGGCCCCGAGACGGTAGGCGGATTCTTGTAGGGCGCCCCATTGGGGGGCACCCGACGCCCACCGCCTCGGCCGGCCCCGAGACGGTGGGCGGTTTCTTTTCTACGGCAGCTCGCCCTCGAAGGGCCCTTCGAGCTGCCGCTCCAGCAGCCACGCCCCGTTGCGTTGGACGAACTCCGACGTGACGAGGGCGGTGCGCGCGGAGGCGGAGGGCAGGCGCATCCACTGGATGCGGCTCTGCACCGTGGCGCGCTGCCCGTCCTCGGACAGCTTCACGTCCTCGATTTCGTAGTCGGTGACGGTGAGGTCCTGGTCGTCGTTGAGCTGGATTCGCGCGCGCTGGAAGTCCTCGCGTCGCTCCGGGACGATGAACCGGGCGGCTGAGCGGTAGTCCCTCCAGCGGATGACCTGGTGGAAGCTCTCCACCGTCGTCTTGAGTGCCTCCAGGCTGGATTTCTTGGACGTGGTTGCGCACGCCCCGAGGACGAGCACGAGGAAGAGGGCGGACAGGCGTTTCACGGCAGGGACGGTAGCACCCGCCAGCATCACCGGACGAGGGCGGGGTGGTATGGTCCGGCTCCCCCTCCCGAGTACCGGAGTCGTGAGCGCACATGGCCAAGTCGATGGTGGAGCGATACGAGCAGCTCCTCCGGCAGGACCCTACTTCTTCCGTCTTCGTCGAGCTGGCCAAGGCCCTGCTGGAAAAGGGGGACGCGGCGCGTGCCATCGAGGTCTGCGGGCAGGGCATCTCCCACCACCCCACGTCCACCGTGGGGCGGGTGCTGTGGGGCAAGGCGCTCATCCAGTTGGGGCGTCCCGCGGAGGCGATGGAGCAGTTCGACCAGGCCATCGGCATCGAGAAGGACAACCCGTACGCGTACAACCTCATCGGTGAGGTGCTGCTGCAGCGCGGGCTGTACCGCTCCGCGCTGCCGATTCTGCGCAAGGCCGTGGCGCTGCAGCCCAATGACGGGCGCGTGAAGCTGTGGCTGGAGCAGGCCCAGCAGGCCCTGGCCGGCGGCCCCGCTCCGGTGTTCGCGGACCTGATGGGGCTGGAGAAGTCCAAGACGGCGCAGGAGGGCGAGTCCCCGGATTCGGCCGAGGAGGGCTCGCAGGAGGCCGCTTCGGCGTCGCCCATGGCGGCCGCGAGGTTGCGCGCCGCCGCGCTCGGTGATGCCGCGAAGGCGAAGCCGGCGGAGGGTGCTGACGCGGCTGCGCGCAAGGCGAATGGTGCGGCCGGGGCGCGTGCGCCCGACGGTGCCTCCGGCGGCGACGCGGGCACCGGGGGGGATGGCGGAGCAGTTGGCTCGGGACAAACGAGTGCGTCCGCGAAGGGCCGTACGGCCACGGGCGAGCAGCCCCGCGCCGGGGCGGATGGCGCCACGGGCGATGTGGCGTCCTCGCTCGGGCTGATGAACCGTCAGGTCCCCGTGCTGCGGCCGGTGTCCGGCACGGAGCTGCCGGCCCTGGACCTTTCGCTCGACGACGAGGCCCCAGCGAGGGGCGACGGCGCCCCCGGTTCCATCGAAGCGCCGGGTGCGTCCGGGGACGGAGCCTCTGGCGAGCACACCGAGTCCTCGGCGGGAACGTCGGACGCCGCCAGCGACGACGCGTCCGGCAACGAGGATGGAGGCACATCGGAGGCCGGGAGCCCGGACCCGCTCCAGGCCGCTCCACCCGAGGGCACCAGCGAGCTGCCGCTGCTCCTCTCCGGCGAGTTCACCACGGCGAAGCCCACGATTCCCGCCGCGGGGGGCGGGCTCCTGGGGGACCTGCCGCCTCCCGAGCCCACCGCGCGCACCCCCGTCGCCGCGCGTACGGCTTCACCGGTGCGCCCGTCGGGCGGCAAGCGCTCGCTGCTCGACGACATCCCGGATGCGACGGCGACCGCCAACCCCACCGTCGCCGCGAAGGCGAAGGCTCCCGCGCCGGACACGGAAGCGCTCACCGCCGCCTACGAGCAGGAGCTTCGCGAGAAGCTGAAGCGCGAGGCCGCGAAGACCTCGTACATCGCCCGGCACGGCGTGAAGATTGCCGGCGCCGTGGTGGCGGTGCTGGTGCTCGGCATCGCCATCGTCGGGTTCATCAAGATCAGCTCGGACCACGGTGGACAGACGCTCAACGAGGCGCTGGCCCGGGCCGAGGACCTCACCGTCCAGGACACGCGGGCCTCGCTGGACGCGGCGCTCACGCAGCTCCAGCTCGCTCGGGAGATGGACGAGAGCAGCAGCCGCGCCTGGGCGCTCACCGCCTGGACGCACGCGCTGCTCTTCGCGGACCACGGCATGTCCCCGGACGACCGGCGCCAGGCGCTGGAGGCGCTGGAGAAGCCGGGTGTGAAGGAAGGCTCGCCCGGCCTGGTGCTCGCCACCAACGTGCTGGTGGCGGATGACCGGGGGCGCGAGCCCGCTCGCCGCGCGCTGCTCTCCTCCACCGAGGAAAGCACGGAGGTCCACGCGCTCGCCGCCAACCTCCTGCTCGCGGCGAAGGACGAGAAGAAGGCGCTGGAGCACTTCGACCGCGCGCTCCGGGCCTCGCCCGCCAACGTGCGCGCCCTGGTGGCGCTGGGGAACTACTACCTCGCCTCCGAGGACTTCGCGCAGGCCGTCGAGATGTTCGAGCGCGCTCGCAAGAAGTCGCCCGAGCACCCCGCGGCCCGCATCGGCCTCGCCGAGGCGCGGCTCGCGCTGGACCAGGACCTGGACGCGGCGCTCGCGGACGTGGCGCCGCTCGCGCAGGACGCGAAGCTGCCGGCCGCGCTGAAGGGGCGCCAGCAACTGGTCCACGGCGAGCTGCTCTCCGCCCAGGGCAAGCATGACGAGGCCCGCGCCCTGCTGGGCAAGGGCGCGCAGGGGCCCATGGCCTTCGACTTCCAGCTCGCGCTCGGTGCCGCCAGCCGCGCCGCGGGGAAGCTGGACGCGGCGCAGGCCGCCTACGAGGCCGCCCTCAAGCTGCAGCCCAAGAGCGACGAGGCCCGCGAGGGCCTGGGCCGCGCCCTGCTGGATAGAGACCGCGAGCGCGAGGTGCTGACGCGCCTGGAGGCGGACGGGGGCCGCAAGGTGGCCCTGGTGCGCGGCGCCGCGTATGCGCGCCTGGGCGACTGGAAGCGGGCCCGCACGGAGCTGGCGCGCACGCGCGTGAATGACCGCTACCCGCCGGAGGCCGTGTCCTGGCTCGCCCTGGCCGACGCGGCGGAGGGCAACGCGTCCCAGGCTCGCGAGCTGCTGGAGAAGGCGCTGGCGGGCTCCAAGCACCCGCGCAACGACATGCGGCTGGCGCTGGGGCAGGTGTACTGGCGCGAGCGCGCCTTCGACAAGGCGCAGGCCCAATTCGAGGAGGCGCAGAAGGACCCGCGCGACTACGAGGCGTCCTGCTCGCTGGGGCGCCTGCTGCTGTCGCGCGGGCTGCCGGACATGGCCCTCAAGCCGCTGACGCAGGCGGTGGAGCGCAACGGCGCGCACGGCGAGTCTCGCGACGCGCTGGGCCGCACGCTGCTGGCCCTGGGGCGCACGCCGGAGGCCCTCAAGCAGTTCGAGGCCTGGCAGCTGGAGAACCCGGGCAGCGCGGGGGCGCACAAGGGCTTCGCGCTCGCGCTGTACCACGCCGGCCGCCGCAAGGATGCGGAAGGGGCGGCGGGCCGCGCGGCGAAGCTGGCCCCGGACGATGCGGAGGCGCACCGGCTGCGCGCCGCCATCCTCTTCGCCGCCGGGGACGCGCGGGGCGGCTTCTCCGCGCTCGAGCGCGCCAACAAGCTGGACCCGAAGGACCCGGACACCTTCTGCGAGATTGCCCACGCCTTCCTGCGCCAGGGCAACGTGGACAACGCGGACGCGGCCTTCGCCGCCGCCCGGCGCGAGGGGCCGGATGCCACCTGCGGCCGGGTGGGCGAGCTCTACGCGCAGCTCCCCTCGGGCGGTCGCGCCGCGGCGCGGACGCTGGAAGACCTGGCGGCCCGCGCGCCCACCGTCTGGGACAAGGCCTTCGCGCAGGCGACCATGGCGCGGGTGCTGCTCGGCGCCGGGGTGCTGAAGGACGCGCGCTCCGCGGCGGACGAGGCGGTGCGGCTGGCGCCGTATGAAGGCCGCTCGTACCTGGCGCTGGGGATGGTGGCCCTCAAGCAGCGGCAGGAGGCGGCGGCGAAGACGGCACTGGCGAAGGCCGTGGAGCTGGAGCCCACGGACGGCCTGGCCCACCTGACGCTGGCGGACGTGCTGGTGCGGGAGTCAGCGGAGCTGCCCCGTGCCGTGGAGTCCTACGAGGCCTTCCTGCGACTGGCGGGCGATTCTCCGGAGGCGGCGCGGGTGAAGAAGGCGCTGCCCGTCCTCAAGAAGAAGGCGGCCAGATAGCGTGAGCACCTATCCATCCCGCCCCGAGGCGGCCCCGCTGCTGCGCATCATGTGGGGCAATGCCTTCCTGCTCTCGCTGCTCTACCTGGTGCTGGGCGTCGGCGTGGAGCTGGCGCTGCGGCTGTACCCCACGCGCTTCCTCCAGCGGCTGTCGCTGTCGCTGGACTCGCTCCCGGCCCGCGCGCTGGAGCTGACGGGGGCCCTGGAGCCGCTGCGTGAGGCCTACTTCAGCGGCCGCATCTCCGAGTTCGGCGTGCGCGTCGTCTTCGGCGTCACCACCGTGCTCGTCATCTTCCTGCTCGCGCTGGTGGTGGGCTCCATCATGGGCGGGCTCCGCTTCTTCGTGGCGCGCCGGGCGTGGCGCCGCGCGGGCGGGCGCTAGCGAAGCACCCGCTCAGGCCAGGCGCCGGGACTTCCGCACCCGGGGCGGAGTCGCCGGCACCGCCTGCGGCTCGTGCCCCGCCGCGCGGGCCATGAGGCAGATTTCCACCACCTTGGGCCCGAAGCGCTCCCAGCGGCTCTCCCCGGTGCCCTTCACCGAGAGGAACGCGTCCCGGTCGATGGGCAGCGCCGAGGACAGCCCCAGCAGCGTGGCGTCGTTGAAGATGATGAAGGGCGCCACCCCCAAGTCCTTCGCCAGCTCCCTGCGCCAGCGGCGCAGCTCCGTGGAGGCCAGCTCGCTGTAGCTCGTCACCGGCGCGGATGCGAAGGACGCGGCCCGCGGACGGGACGCCGCGGGGCCCGAGGCGAGCAGCGGCGGCATCTTCTGGGGCGCGCACACGTCGCAGTTGCCGCATGAGGCCCCCGCGTCCTGCTGGCCGAAGTACCGCAGAATCGCCGAGCGCCGGCACTTCTTGTCCCGGTCCGTGTACGCGTACTCCGTCATCCGCCGCAGGAGCGCCAGGTTCTGCCGCTCCTGCTCGCGCACGCGACTCAAGTCGAGCCCCAGCTCGCGGAAGGGCACCCGCTCCAGCGCGCGGATGGAGCGCCCGGCGAACGGCCGCCGCACCCGCGCCGCGCCGGACTTCTCCAACAGCCCAGCGCGTGCCGCACCTCGTCCACCGACAGCCCCGTGCGCCGGGCGAGAATCGGCAGCTCCGTGGTGGCCTGCCGCCCCACGGGGAACGTCTCCAAGAGCGACTTGAGCAGCCGCTGCGCGTCCGCCGCATGCGGGTGCGCGGCCAGGGCCTTCTCCGTCAGCGTGATTCCGTGCTCGCCCTCGCCCCGGCCTCCGCGCTCGATTTTTCCCTCGCGCTCGAGAATCCGCAGCGCCGCGGACACCTCGAACTCGCTGGCATTCACGGAGCCCGCGAGCGCGTACACGCCGCGCTCGAACTCCTCCACCGACTGGAGCACGCCCCACACGTCCCCGAACACCGCCTCCGAGGGGTGGCTGCTCTGGATGAGCCGCTCCTGCGTGTAAACGTCCGAGTGGTTGAAGAGCAGCACCGCCCGCGCGTCGCCCCCGTCTCGGCCCGCGCGGCCAATCTCCTGGTAGTACGCCTCCACCGCGCGGGGGATGTTGGCGTGAGCCACGAAGCGGATGTCCGCCTTGTCGATGCCCATGCCGAACGCGTTGGTGGCCACCGCCACCGCGTCCTTCGTGGACATGAACGTGTCCTGTGCCTTGCGGCGCGCGTCGTCCTCCATGCCCGCGTGGTACAGCACCGCCTTCAGCCCCTTGCCGTGCAGCTCGGAGAAGATGCCCTCCGCCGCCCGCCGCGTGGAGCAGTAGATGATGCCGCTGCCCCCCAGCGCCGCCAGCCGCCCGCAGGCCTCGTACCTGTCCGAGTCCCCGCCCACCTCCTGCTTGCCCAAAAAGAGGTTGGGCCTGTCGAACCCCTCCATGAACTCGCGCGGGTCCTTCATCAGCAGCACGCGGACGATGTCCGCGCGCACCTCGGGCGTGGCCGTGGCCGTCAGCGCCACCGTGCGCGGCGGGCGCAGGCGCTTGCGCACCTGGCCCAGCAGCGCGTAGTCCGGCCGGAAGTCGTGGCCCCACTGGGAGATGCAGTGCGCCTCGTCCACGGCGAGCAGGTCCACGCCCAGCTCGGACACCGTCTCCAGGAAGCTCTGGCTCCGGAAGCGCTCGGGCGCCACGTACAAGAGCTTGTACTCGCGCGCGCGCAGCCGGCGCATCCGCTCCGCGCGCTCCAAATCCGTCAGCGACGAGTTGATGAAGGTGGCCGGAATCCCGCGCGCGGTGAGCGCCTCCACCTGGTCCTTCATCAGCGCAATCAGCGGCGACACCACCAGCGTCAGCCCCGGCAGCAGCGTGGCGGGCAGTTGGTAGCACAGGCTCTTGCCCGCGCCGGTGGGCATCACCACCACCGTGTTGCGCCCGCTCATCACCGAGGAGATAACGGGGGCCTGCCCCGGCCGGAACTCCGACAGGCCGAAGTGGCGAACCAGTCCCTGCTGAGCTTCCTCGAAGTAGGGCAGGGCCACCGGCATCGCGCGCATGTTCACCATCCTGGTCCGGCCGTCAACGGAAACGTCGCCGGCGTGCCACCCCACCTCACAGGTCGAGCCCCGGTGGGACGGGAACACCCAGCAGCGCCCGTTTGCGCGCCACCTCCCGCATCCTCAACGCCGTCCGCTGAGGCTCCAGCCGGCCGTCAACCACCACGTCCCCCTCGCGCACTCCCGCCGGCAGCGACGCTTTCTCCACCGTGCATGCCTGCCCGGTATCCAGCCGCACCACCTGCGCCCGCGCGTCCTCCAGCAACTCCACCTGCACCGCGCTCCACACCCCCACCGCACCGACCATCATCCGCCGCCTCCATTCGCGCTCCAGCCGCGCTTCGTCTCCCACTCCGTGTCCGGGAACAGTCCCCGCTCCATCATCGACACGTACGCGCCGTCCCCCACCACCACGTGGTCCAGCACCTTGATGTTGAGCAACTGCGCCGCGGAGATGAGGTGCCGCGTCAGCCCCACGTCCTGGATGCTCGGCTCCGGATCTCCGGACGGGTGGTTGTGCGCCAGCACGATGGCGGTGGCGCGCGCGGTGAGCGCCGTGGCGAACACCTCGCGCGGGTCCACCGGGCACGCATTCATGGTGCCCTCCGCCACGCGCGCGTCGCGCACCAGCACGTTGCGCGCGTTGAAGCACAGCACGTGGAACACCTCGCGCCGCAGCGCGCCCAGCTTGGGCCCCAGGTATGCGTGAATCTCCTGTGGCGTGCGCAGCTTGGGCCGCCGCTCCACCGTGCGTTGCGCGCGGCGTCCCAGCTCCAGCGCCGCCAGCATCTGCGCGGCGCGCACCGGCCCCACGCCGGGCAACAGGCTCAACGCCAACGGCTCCTCCTGCACCAGGGCCTTGAGGCCTCCGTCCCGCGACAGGAGTGTGCCCGCCAACTGCAAGGGCCCGGGCGAGCGCGGCCCCGGGCCCCACACCACGCACAGCAGCTCCGGGTCGGTGAGGGCCTCCGCCCCCAACCGGAAGAGGCGCTCTCGCGACTCCTCCACGCCCCCGGCCCCACGCGCCCGCACCGTCCCGCCGCCCGCGGATTCTCCGCCCGCCCACGCCGCTTCCGCTGCCTGCTCCATCCCGCCCACCTCCACGGGTGTGGGACAAAGCAACACGCGTGCCTGCCTGCTCTACCTGGGGAGTCCTCCGCCCACCCGTCCCGACTCGCGCGAAGCAGCCCGTCTTCCGGACGGACATGCACGCACCACCCCACCTCTCGGGGCGTGAGACTAGAAGCGGGAGATGGCGAAGAAGGCCTTTATCTTGTCGTTCGTCTCGCGCAGCCGCTCACTCAGCGTGCGGACGAACGTCCAGAGCAGCACGTACGCCAGGTCCTTGTCGGTGAACATGAGCTGGTCCAGCTTCGCGCGCTCGATGACCCACACCGTGCAGCTCACGTGGGCGATGGCGTCCGCCGAGCGGGGCGAGTCCTCGATTACCGCCATCTCTCCGAAATACTGCCCGGACTCGAGGATGGCGAGCGCCTCCTCGCCGATGCCGGGCACCGTCTTGGAGATGCGGACCTTGCCCTTCTCGATTACGAACATCTCCTGGCCGCCCTCTCCCTCGCGGAAGAGGAAGGCGCCCGCCGGGTAGTCCCGGGAGTGGCCGATTTGCGCCACCTTGGCGAGCTGGCCCTGGGTCAAACCCTCGAACAGCGCAACCTTCTTGAGGACGGCGGCATCCATGAGGCCAGCTTCGTATCACGCGCCCGAGGGCCTCTGGTACCTTCGAGGCTCCAACAGGACAGGGAGGACCAGGTGGCGGAGGAGAAGATCAACAAGGTGACCATCATCGGCTCGGGGCCGGCGGGCTACACCGCGGCCATCTATGCCGCGCGTGCCAACCTGCAACCCGTGGTGTTCGCCGGAGGCCCCACGCTGGACCACCCCCAGCGCGTCCCCGGCGGCCAGCTCATGGTGACGACGGACGTGGAGAACTACCCCGGCTTTCCGGAGGCCATTACCGGCCCGGAGCTGATGGACCGGTTCCAGAAGCAGGCCGAGCGCTTCGGCACCGTCATCCACATGGAGAACGTCGTGAAGGTGGACTTCTCCCAGCGCCCCTTCCTCATCACGGGGGAGAGCGTCAGCTACCGCTCGGAGACGGTCATCATCTCCACCGGGGCCACGGCCAAGTGGCTGGGCGTCAAGGGCGAGGACGCCTACAAGAACCGGGGCGTGTCCGCGTGCGCCACCTGTGACGGCGCCTTCTTCAAGAACCAGGACGTCATCGTGGTGGGTGGCGGCGACACGGCCATGGAAGAGGCCACGTACCTGGCGAAAATCGTCAAGCACGTCACCGTCGTCCACCGCCGCGACTCGCTGCGCGCCTCCAAGGTGATGCAGGAGCGCGCGCTGCAGAACCCGAAGATTTCCTTCTTGTGGAACTCCGCGGTGGAGGAAGTCACGGGCGGCCCCAAGGGCATGACGGGCGCGGTGGTGCGCAACCTCAAGACGGGCGACAGCCAGCTGCTCAACGTCACCGGCCTCTTCGTTGCCATCGGCCACACGCCGAACACGGAGCTGTTCCAGGGCATCCTGGAGACGCACCAGGGCGGCTACCTCAAGACGGTGCCGGGCAGCACCCGCACCAACATCGAGGGCGTGTTCGCCTGCGGTGACGTGCAGGACAGCTACTACCGTCAGGCCATCACCGCCGCCGGCACCGGCTGCATGGCGGCCATCGACGCCGAGCGCTGGCTCATCGAGCACGGCGAGTAGCCGAAAGCCGCCGCGCGACACCGGCGAGCACTTCACGAGGCCGGCCCGCATCCTTCGGGCCGGCCTTGCCATTCCCAGCAAGGACTCCAATCCAACCATGAGCACGAAGCAGAAGACGGTGGCGGTGCACGCCGGCAGCCGGTTGACGGGGAGCAAGGCGGTGCCCGTCTCCCCGGCCATCTACCCCTCGGCGGTGAACTGGTTCGACAGCAGCGACGATTTGGACGGCGCGCTCGACGGGAAGGACTACGCCTACGCCCGCATCAGCGCCCCCAACACGACGCTGCTGGAGGAGGCGGTGGCGGCGCTGGAGGGCGCCGACGCATGTGTCGCGTACGCCAGCGGCATGGCCGCGCTCCGCTCCGTCTTCGAGTCGCAGGGCTTCAAGTCCGGTGACAGGCTGGTGATGCCGGCGGATGGCTACGGCGTCACGCGGCTGCTCTACAAGAACCTGTGCAACACGCTGGGCGTGGAGCTGCACGCGCTGCCGATGACGGACGCCCGCACGCCGGAGCGCATCCGCGAATTGCGCCCGCGCATGGTGCTGGCGGAGAGCATCTCCAACCCGCTGTTGCGCGTGCCGGACCTGCGCGCCCTGGCGAAGGCGAGCCACGACGTGGGCGCCACCTTCGTGGTGGACGGCACCTTCCCGTCGCCCGCGGGGCAGCGCTCGCTGGAGCTGGGCGCGGACTACGCGGTGCAGTCCACCAGCAAGTGGCTCAACGGCCACAGCGACGCGCTGGGCGGCACGGTGAGCGGCTCGAATGCGCGAATCGCTCCGCTGCGCTCGGCGCGCATCCTCGCGGGTGACGTGCTGGGGCCCTTCGAGGCATGGCTCACGCTGCGCGGCCTGCGCACGCTGCCGGTGCGGATGAAGGCCCATGCCGAGCACGCGGCGCACGTGGCGCGGCGGCTGTCGGACTCGCCGCTGCTCGAGCGCGTCATCTACCCGGGCCTGCCCTCGCATCCGGACCACGCGGTGGCGAAGGAGGTGCTCAACGGCGGCGGCCCCATGGTGGCCTTCGAAATCAAGGGCATCGGCCGTCCGGAGGGGATGCGCTTCCTGGAGGGACTCAAGACCTGCCGGCCGGGCCCGTCGCTCGGGGACGTGTGCACGCTGGTGATGCACGCGGCCAGCGCGAGCGCGCGCCGCATGACGCCGGAGGAGCGCGCCACGGCGGGCATCCAGGAGAACCTCATCCGCGTGTCCGTGGGGCTCGAGGACCCGGACGACATCGTGGAGGACCTGCTCGGCGCGGTGGCACAGGTGGTGCGCCGGTGAAGATGGTGGACGTGGGCGACAAGCCCAGAACGGAGCGCGTGGCGGTGGCCACCGCGCGCCTGCGCATGCTCCCCGCCACCCGTGAGCGCATCCTCGCGGGGAAGGTGGAGAAGGGGGACGTGCTCGCAGCGGCCCGGCTCGCAGGCATCATGGCCGCGAAGCGCACCCCGGACTTCGTGCCGCTCTGCCACCCGATTGCACTCGCGGGCGTGGAGGTGACGCTCACGCCGGAGGAGGCGGGGCTGTCCGTCCGCGTGCAGGTGAAGACGGTGGACCGCACCGGCGTGGAGATGGAGGCGCTCACCGCGGCGTGCGCGGCGGCGCTCACCGTCTATGACATGTGCAAGAGCGTGGACCGGGGCATGGTGCTGGAGGCCGTGCAGCTCGAGCACAAGGCCGGAGGCCGCTCCGGTACGTGGCAGCGCGAGGCGGAAGCCCCAAGCGAGACGCCGGCTCCGCGAGTGCGCGGAGGGAAGCGCAAGGGTGGTGCGCGCCCGTCCTCGCGCAAGCGCGCGAAGCGCGGCGGTTGAGACGGTGAAGGTGGGGCCGTGCAACCGGCCCCATGTCCTCCGTGTCGGTGTCGCCCCCGGCAACCTGCCCGCTACCGCCACGACAGCTCGAACGTGGCACCGGCGCCGTCGCGGGAGACCACCCCCACGCGCACGTCGCGGGCTCCCGCCAGGTCCAGGCAGGCTTCCAGGATGCCCTGGTAGTAGCCCGGCTGGTCCATCACCTCGTTGATCCACAGCTCGCAGTGCGTGGGGCCCCGCTCGGTGAAGCGGGACTCCACGTAGTTGTCGGCGCTCTGGAACGTCTCGTTGATTCGCCGCATCGAGCGCAGCGGCCCCAACAGCCGCCCCATGCTCACCATGGCCCGCCCCAGCGCGGTGCGCTCCACGCTTCGCGCCAGCATCTGGCCCAGCATCCGGTAGGCCTCACCGGTGGGCACGGCCGGGTAGAGGTCCGCGACGATGATGGCCAGGCTGCGCCTCCACGTGTCGAAGGAGTACGCGGGCCGCAGCCGCTCCGTCGCGTCCAGCCCCGCCTCCCTCAGCGCGTTGTACGCCGCGGGCGACAGGCGCAGGCGCACCGAGGGCTGGAGCAGCCAGTCGACGGTGTGCTCGAAGATGATGCGCTGTCTCGGCGCGGGCTCGGCGCGGGCCTGCTCCCCCCATGCATGCATGGCGCGGCTCCTGGAGTGCTCCGGCCGGTGTGCTGCCGGAGGGACAGGATACGAGGGGGCCACCCACATGCCGGCATGCCCGCGCCCCACATCCGACGGCTCCCGGACGTTGCACACGCGCCCTGTTCATCCCGCGACGCAAGCCTCCGCGACGAAGCCGTGGGTCTACTTCGCGCCACCGGCCTCCGCGCGCAGCCGCTCCAGGAAGAAGGCCACCACCACGAGCGAGTGGGTGATGTGGCCCTCCAGGATGAGCCGGGGCACGTCCGCGCGCGGGTGCAATTCCACGGCGATGTCCTCGCCCTCGTCCTGCTGTCCCGCGTGGCGCTTCACGCAGTCCAGCGCGAGGTAGCTGAAGCACTGGTTGGGCTGGAGCGCGGGGTTGGGGTGCACCGCGCCGAGCGGCACCACGCGGCCCGGTACGTAGCCCGTCTCCTCCTCCAGCTCGCGCGCCGCGGCGACCGCCGGGTCCTCGCCCGGCTCCACCATGCCGCCGGGAATCTCCAGCGTGGCGGCCTGGATGCCGAAGCGGAACTGCCGCACCAGCACGAGCTCGTCCGCCGTCGTGACGGCGATGACATTCACCCAGTCCGAGCAGTCCACGAGCACACGCGACGCCTCGTGGCCCGTGCGCGGGTCCGCCCAGCGGTCCTCGCGCACCTTGAGCACGCGGTAGTCGAGCTCCAATCCCCGGCGCAGTCGCAGCCAGGGCTTCACCGTCTGGGACACGTGGCCCTCCTCTTCAGTTGAGCAGCGAGGCGCGCTCGCGCAGCTCGCGGGCCGTCAGCTCCAGCCTGTCGCGGTCCGGTGCCTCGGGGGACAGCTCCAGGCAGCGCTCCACGTCCTTGAGCGCCGCGCGGTAGGCGCCCAGGTTGGCCAGCAGCGCCGCGCGCGTGCGCAGCTCACCCGGGTGGTCCGGTGCCAGCAGCAGCAGCAGGTCCACCACGGCGAGCCCGCGCTCGCAGTCCTCGCGGCCCAGGTACACGCGCCGCAGGTTGGACAGCATGCGGTACGTAATCAGCTCCACCGGCGCGGGGGCCAGCATGGCCCGGTCGAACTTGAGCTGCGGCGCCACGCGCTTGAGCAATTCCTCGCAGCCGTGCTCGGTGAGGATGTCCCCGTGGTGGAACGGGTCCATGACGAGCTTGTGGTCCCCCGCGTCGTGCGCCACCAGGAAGTGGCCGGGGAAGGGCACCCCATACAGGGAGATGCCCGCGCGCCGCGCCACCTCCAGGTAGACGACGGACAGCGTTATCGGCAGGCCCACCTTCCGTTCCAGCACCTGGTTCAGGAAGCTGTTCTCCGGCGAGTGGTAGTTGTCCTCGTTGCCGCGAAAGCCCTCGATGTCGGCCAGCACGTGGCGCAGGGCGCGCAGCGGCGCCAGGGCCTCGCCCTTCTCCTGGAGTCGCTCCGCTTCCACCTGCACGCGACACGCCAGCACGTCCAGCATGTGCAGGCAGCCGGGTGCGTCCAGCGTGGGGTGGTCCAGGGTGGCGATGGCGAGCGCGGCCAGGTCCAGCCGGGGGGGCTCGGCGGCCAGCGCCGACACCAACCGCTCCCGGGCCAGCGGCGGGCTGAATCCAGAGGGAATACTCACGGCGGGAACCAGTAACCCACGGCGGGCCGGACGGCAAAGGCAGGCAGACGACCGTCAGATTGCAGGCGGAGCAAGCGGCAGCCGTCCCTTGATTTCCGCACGCAACGCCACCTGGGCCGAAATCAGCCCGGACAGGATTCCATCCTCGAACTCAAATGTAGGGTGTTCCTTGAGTTCCGGGAAGTCGTGGGGGTTGCGCAGCTCCTCGGGGGAGATGTTGGGCACGGCCTCGCGGGCGAGCCGCATCACCTTGGCCTGTTGTTGAGAAATCATCCGGTCGAAGAGCTGGGAGGAAAGCTCCAGCATCTCCTGGGCCAACTGCTCTGTCATGAGGGGGCCTACTCCTGTGCGATGTCCCACTTCGCCCGGCGGTAGCTGTAACGGAAGGCGGACGCGTCCGCCTCCTTTGCGTTGCCCTCGGTCTCCCGGCCGTCCAGGAAGGCCACGAAGTCGAACTGGCGATCCTCCCGGCCATACTCGGCGTCGAAGACGCGGACCAGCTCATTGGCGGGCAGCGTGCGGCGGCCGGCCACGTCCACCAGGGGAACGCTCAGGCCCTTCATCTCCGTGGAGGGCGCGTAGGACTTCCACACCAGCTCCGTGCACACGAGCGTCTGGTCGGAGAAGAAGTCGAAGTTGAAGTCGTAGGGGCGGCCCTGGAAGGTGAAGGCGCGCAGCACGGCGCGGGCCTTGTCCAGCTTGGACAGCCGGGGGCGCATGACGCCCAGGTAGTCCACGCGCATGCCGTGCTCCAGGCCGGTGAAGGACACGCCCTCGCTGATGGACTCGATGATGCGGATGGGGTCGCCGTGCGTGTCCCTGCCGGTGTACTCGGCCCACTTGGCGGGGAAGGACTTGGCGAGGTGCTGCGAGAAGGAGGCGGGCTTGCCGGGCAGGGTGGCGGCCCAGGCCTTCACGTCCGCGTCGTTGTCGAAGTAGGTGGCGAGCTCGTCCGGGGTGCCGACGAAGAGCTCCGCGTGCGGCCAGAAGCCCGGCAGGCCGACGTTGGAGAGGAACCAGTTCTGCCGGGCCACCATGATGTCGCCGGGCTCCATGCGCTTGAGCACGGCGAGCACCTGCTCGCGGGCGATGAGCGGCTGGCCGATGCGGTGCACGCGCGTGTCGCCCATCCACTCGGCCACGGCGCGCTGCACGGGGAAGAAGGCGCGCTGTGCGCCGTCCACGGTGAGGTCCGTCGCCGCCTTGGCGAAGAGGGTGGCGCCGCGCTTCACGAGCAGGCCCTTCGCCACCTTGCTGTTCTCCTTCATCTCCTGCATCACCCAGGGCACGCGCGGCGCGTCCAGCGCGCCGGCGCGCGAGAGCAGGGGGCGCAGCTGCTCCTTGTAGCCGTCACCGGTGATGAGCTGCGTGGTGGTGGCCACGTGGATGACCTTCTCCTTGAAGCGGGCGAAGGCGCGCGGGGGCAGGCCGTACTCGGGGGCGGGCTCGTCCAGGAGGACTTCCAGCTGCTTCCGGCCGCCGGTCAGCTCGGCGTAGGTGAGGCCGTGCGCGAGCTCCGTGGTGAGCGCGCCGTGGGTGAGGAGGAAGCCCCAGGCGTGTTTCTTCGGCTGCGTGAGGGCGGGCACCTTCACGAAGTCCCAGTAGCGCTGGCGGATGACCTCGGTGGAGACGAAGTAGTCGAAGAAGGCGGCCCAGGTGGTGAGCAACAGGCGCTTCTGGTCTGGCGAGTACGGCTCGCTCTGCTTCTGGAGGTAGACGGCGCGCGACTTCTTCACCGACTCCTGCAGGCCCCGCAGGCCCGTGGCGTAGCGCTCCAATTGGGCGAGGTCCCGCTGGGCCTGGGCGACGAAGGCCTCGTCATCCAGTGCGTAGACGTCCGCGGCGGCGGTGGGCGCGGCGGCGGTGGCGGGTGTGGCTGGCGGGGCGGCGGGCGTGCTGGCGAGCGCAAGCCAGGCGAGCAGGAGGGGAGCGGCGGGCATGGGCGTGGGGCTCCGGCGGAAACAGGGGCTGCGAGGCGCACTCTACCTCGGGAAGGGGCAAAGGCGGCTGGCCCCCTGGCCGGGCAGGGGGTGGGACGGATGCGGTCCGGGTGGTCCCGGGCACCGGGCGTCCCCATTTTGTTCCTACCCAGCTGCGCTCGGGCCCTGATGCCCGGGCAGAAAGGCAGAGTCACGATGGCATACGGACTCGCGGAAGACCCCGGGCGCTCCATCACCTCGCACCTCGACTCGGTGGACTACCCCGCGGAGCGAGAGCAGATCGTGCGGGCCGCGGAGGACAGCGGCGCTCCCGTCGACATCATCAACGTCCTCAAGTCGCTGCCGCAGACGGAGTACGCGTCGCGCGAGCAGGTGATGCGAGACCTGGCGGAGGCGGCGAGGCGGTTCGGCGCGCCCTGGCTGAAGGACGACGATGGCGTGGACAGGGACCGGCGCAACATCGGGCGAGACCTGGTGGAGAACGCGCCCGCCGGCCACACGCGGCACCCGTGAAGTACCGGTCCGTCGGATGAGGAAGCGCTCGCGGGCGCTGGCGCTTTCTGCCAGCGTGCGCGGGCGCATGCGTCCAGGCCTCCTGCTGAGCTGTCTCATGCTGTCCCTGACCGCCGCCTGTCGAAGGGCGCCGCCGCCGATGGTCCCCACGGCCGCGCGGCCGCCGCCGGTGCGGCTCGACTTCCAGCCTCCCGTGGACCGGGTCCTCACCGAGACGGTGCGCGCCGTGCGCGTGGTGGTGCGCGGAGGCGCGACCGTGCGCGAGGAGGCGGAGCTGACCACGGAGACGCGCTTCACGCCCGCGGAGGGTGGGTGGCTGCTGGCACAGGTGATGCCGCGCTCGCGGCTGGTGCGCGGGGGCCCGGCGAGCGCCGTGGACGGAGGCACGGCGGTGGGGACGGAGGTGGACACCTGGGTGGACGACGTCCTCACGCGCTTCACGCTGCGGGTGCGGCTGGCGGCGGACGGCACCTTCGTGAAGCTGGTGTCACCCGAGTCCGCGCTGGAGGCGCTGCGACAGGTGGTGCCGGCGGGGACGGATATGGCGGCGCTGGAGCGCTTCTTCTCGCCGGAAGTCCTCGAGGCGAGGACGCGCCGCGAGTGGGAGGCGCGCTACTCGGGGCTGTTCCGGAGCAACCTGACGGAGGGGCAGCGCATCTGGGCGGTGGACGCATTGCCCATGGGCGACACGCAGGTGGCGTATGTGCTGGAGCGCACGGTGCAGGGCACGCGGGACACGGAGTACGGTGACGCGCTGGTGTTGAGCCTGCGCTGCCTGGACGCGCTGCCGGCGGATGCACCGGCCGAGCTGATGGACGCGTGGGAGACGGCGGGGCGGCCACAGCTCACTCCGGGCGTGACGTGCGAGGGCGAGCAACTGGTGGCGCGGGGACGCTTCGTCCCGGTGAGTCGAGAGCTGACGGTGAAGGCAGCGGTGGCGGGGGAGCAGTGGACCGTCACCACGGAGTCGCGAGCGCAGGGTCTTCAGGAGGAGGCGCGATGAGCTGGGAACAGAACCTCGTGGAGGACGAAGCGGACGTGGAGCGCGTGGTGCAGGGCGCGCGGCGGGTGGCGGTGCTGGGCATCAAGACGGAGCAGCAGTCGGGACAGCCGGCCTTCTACGTGCCGGACTACCTGGCGCGGGCCGGCGTGGACGTGGTGCCGGTGCCCGTCTACTACCCGGACGTGACGCACATCCTCGGCAAGCCGGTGTTCCGGCGGCTCGCGGACGTGCCCGGTGACGTGGACCTGGTGGACGTCTTCCGCCGGCCGCAGGACATCGACGGGCACGTGGACGACATCATCGCCAAGAAGCCGAAGGCGGTGTGGTTCCAGTCCGGCATCCGCAATGACGCCGCGGCGGAGAAGCTGGCGAAGGCGGGCATCCAGGTGGTGCAGGACCGCTGCCTGATGGTGGACCACCGGCGGTACGGCAAGCGCTGAGTCGCGCCGTGCCCGAAGGCCCGCGCCAGGAAGCGCGCGGGCCCGGGCCGTCACTCAGTACTGCCCGGAGATGACCTTGGGCAGTGCCTTGCGCAGGTCAGGCAGGGGGCCAATCTGCTGCGAGCTGGCCGCCTGCGCGGTGCCGTTGTTGCGCAGCAGGCCGCGCATCTGGATGCTCGTCAGGCGGCGGCCGTTGGCCAGGGCCACGCCCTGCGCGCTGGCGGCGGCGCCGACGATGATGGGCGAGGCGCTCGACGTGCCGCTGAAGGTGGACGTGTAGTACTGGTCCTCGCCGTTCGCGGAGCCAAACACGTTGCCGTAGCCCAGGGAGTAGACCTGCTCACCCCAGCCGTGCACGTCCACGCGGCTGCCGTAGTTCGTCCAGCACATGGGCACGCGCGTGGTGGCGGTGCTGGCGCCCACGATGATGGCGCCCGATTCGCGCACGCTGCGGTTGAAGGCATTGCCGTACGCCGCCGCATCCAGGTTGGCGCTGCCGTTGCCCGCCGCCTCCACGACGATGACGCCATTGGCCGTCGCGGTGCGGATGGCGTCGTAGTTCGCCGTCCAGTACTCCATGGCGATGTAGTTGCACTGGCTGGTGTTGCACGTGCAGGCCGTGCCGTCCGACGGGCCGCCCGCGTGCAGCTCGATGAGGATGATGCCGCCCAGGCCCGCGGCCGTGGCCGCCTTGGAGATGGCGCTCGCGGTGCTCTGCGAGGCGACGCCCTCGATGCCCACCCGCGCCGCGTGCGCGATGCCCGTCGTGCCGTACGCGTTGGACACGCTGGCAATCTCACCCAGCACGGCCGTGCCGTGGTTGCGCCAGGCGAGGTCCGCGTACTGCGTGCCGCCCGTGTAGAACATCGCGGGCATGTCCTCGTGCGTGGTGCGCCACCCGCCCTCGATGTCCACCACCTTCACGTTGGTGCCCGTGCCGCCCGTCACCGTCCACGCGTAGTTGGCGTCCACGCCGCCGGGCGCCACCTTCAGGTAGCCCTGGTTGCCCTGGTACAGCGGCGTGGTGGGAGGAATGTCCGCCGCGGCCAGCAGGCTGCGCAGCGCCGCGTCCATGCCGAAGTTCACCATGGCCGGCTCGGGCGGCGGCTCGGCGTAGGCCACCTCCACGCCGTCCAGGCGGTTCAATTCCGCCACCAGGTCCGCCACGCCCCCGGCGGTGGTGCCCGGCAGCAGCGGCACCTCGAAGTAGAGGTTCAGGTCCGCGAGCTGCTGCCCGCTCCGCGCCTCACCGGTGGCCTTGCGCGCCTCCAGCACGGGCTCGGCCTCGTCGAACAGGCGGGTGGGGGCGCCGAGGCGCGGCGCGCGCTGCAGCAGGGACTCCACGGCGGTGGCATCGGCGCGCACGCTCGCGTCGCTCAGGCCGCGGCCGGCCAGCAGCGAGCGCTCCGCCTCGCCGCGCTCGGAGGCGATGGGCACCAGGCGGTTGTCACGCAGGCGCACGCGGCTGCCCTCGTGGAACTTCACCACGATGCGCTCCACGTACGTGTTCGCGGCCAGCTCGCGGCCGGTGTGCTTCTCCGCGAGGCCACGCGGCTCCAGCGACTTCGGGGCGGCTCCGGCGGCGGGCGCCAGTGCGAGCAGGGACAGGGACAGCAGCGCACCACGCAGGGGACGCATGGACAGGAAGGACGACATCGGCATGGACTGCCTCCACTTCGAGAAGAGGACGGCCGTGATGCGCGCCCCCGGGCTCATGCCCGGAGGAACACGAATCACGCGGAGGTCTTACAATCCAGGTCTGTCATTGAATCCGCGACGCGCTCGGGTGATTGTTCAAAACAGGACAGGAACGGCACGGGCGCACGGGGCGGCCCGAGCGCGTTTCGCTCGCGGGTCCGGGGGACGTCTCACCACTCCGCTTGCGCGAAGGGCACGGGCGGCCGCGCCAGGGCGCGCTCCGCGGACAGGCGCGCCTGGTCCAGGGCGTCGAAGCCGCGCTCCATGGTGGTGGGCGTCACCGGCGGCAGGTTGGAGACGACGACGTAGACGGGCACCTGCCGCTGCTCCAGCACGGTGAGCTGGAGCCGGAAGTGGTCCCTGCGCAGCGCCGCCGAGCCCGACGCCAGCCCCTGCGCGTACGCCATGGGCCCGCCCACCACCTTGCGCGTCCGGCTGGGCAGGAAGTGCACGAGGATGGCGTCCAAATCCTTCCCCACCGCGCTCTCGTTGAGCGACAGCGCGGGCGCCTTGTCCACCAGCCCGCCGTCCCAGTAGAGGTTGCCCTCCAGCGGCACCGCGCGGAACAGGCCCGGGTACGCGCAGGTGGCGTGGACGCGCGGCGCCAGCTCGCCCGAGGTGAACACCTCGTGCCGGCCCAGCGTGAGGTTGGACGCCACCAGCAGCAGCGGATGCGGCAGGTCCTCGAAGCTGCGCACCGCCAGCGTGTCCTCCAGCAGCCTCCGGAAGCGCTCGCCCTTGAGCAGGCCCGTCATGCCGTGGCCAATGGCGTCCGCGTTCAGCACCGCGCCAATCGGGTCCGGGTCCCAGAAGTTGGCGCGCGTCTGCCGCAGCACCAGCTCCTCGATGGCGTGCACGGGAATGCCCGCCGCCGCGTACGCCGCCACCATGCCGCCGGCGGAGGTGCCCGCGTACACCTGGGGCTTGAGCCCCGAGGCCGCCAGCCCCTTGAGGAAGCCGGCGTGCCCATAGAAGCCGAAGTAGCCCGCGGAGAGGACCAGGCCGAACCGCTTTCCGTCGAGGAGCTGGTGCAAGGTGGGAGAGGCCATTCACAAGGATGTACGCCACTGTCCGGAAACAGGCAACGCGATGCGTCTAGAGAGTGCTGGCGGATGTCAGAGCATCGACGTATGTTGATGCGACGATATGGAGGAGCTGTCCCAGTCATTCCGGGTGCTCGGAGACCCGACGCGCCTGCGCATCCTGCGGCTGGTGGCCGAGGCCCCGTTGAACGTGACGGAGCTGGTGTCCCTGGTGGGCGTGGCGCAGTCGTCGGTGTCGCACCACCTGGGCAAGCTCAAGGGGCTGGGGCTGCTGCGTGAGGAGCGGCAGGCGGGCTTCAGCTACTACTCGCTGGCGCTGGAGCAGCAGGACTCGCGCTGGCCGCTCATCCGGCTGGCGCGCGAGGCGGACGACGCGGCGGGGGACTCGGCCCGGCTGAAGGACCTGCTGCGCGCGCGCGAGGACAGGCAGGCGCTCAACGAGCGGCTCCTGGAGCCGGGCCAGTCCTGGTTCCTGTGGGCCGGAGCGCTAGCGTCGCTGCTGCCGCCGCTGGACGTGGCGGACTTCGGCTGTGGCACCGGCGTGCTGAGCGTGGCCATTGCGCGCTGGGCGCGGCACGTATGGGCCATCGACCAGAACGCGGACGCGCTGGTGCAGGCCCGCGAGCGCGCCGGCCGCGAGTCACGCTCCAACATCACCTTCCTGTGCGAGGACCTGCAGCGCCTGTCGTTGAAGGCGGGGCGGATGGACCTCGTCGTGATTTCGCAGAGCCTCCACCACGTGGAGTCACCCTCGGCGGCGCTGGCCGAGGCCGCCCGCCTGCTCAAGCCGGGCGGCCGCCTGGTGTTGCTGGAGCTGATGCCGCACGAGGAGCGCTGGGTGCTGGAGCGGTTGGGCCACCGGCACCTGGGCTTCGCGCCCGAGTCCCTCGAAGCCGCCCTGCGCGAGGCCGGCTTCACGTCCCTCACCCGCGAGACGCACGCGCGCGACGGGGCCAGTCCCTTCCGCGTCTTCCTGCTGACCGGAGTCAAGCCATCATGACGAGCCACCTGCCCGCCGCACTGCCGCCCCCTCCTGGTGAGAACGGCCGCCGCGTGGAGGCCCTGCGCACCGCCATGCGCGAGCGCGTGCTGGTGCTGGACGGCGCCATGGGCACGCTGCTCCAGAACCACGACCTCAAGGCGGCGGACTTCGGCGGCGCGGAGTACGAGGGCTGCAACGAGAATCTCGTCCTCACCCGGCCCGAGCTCGTGGAGAGCATCCACGCGCGCTACTTCGCGGCGGGCGCGGACGTGACGGAGACGGACACCTTCGGCGGCACGCCGCTGGTGCTCAACGAGTTCGGCCTGGGGCACAAGGCGCTCGAAATCAACGAGGTCGCCGCCAGGCTCGCGCGCAACGCCGCCGCCGCCGCCGAGGCGAAGGACGGCCGCATGCGCTGGGTGGCGGGCTCCATCGGCCCCACCACCAAGGCCATCAGTGTCACCGGTGGCATCACCTTCGAGGAGCTGGTGGAGAACTTCGCCGTGCAGGCGGAAGGTCTCGCACTCGGCGGCTCGGACTACCTGCTGGTGGAGACGGCGCAGGACACGCGCAACGTGAAGGCGGCGCTCCTCGGAATCGAGCAGGCCTTCCGCAAGCTGGGCTACTCACTGCCGGTGGCGGTGTCCGGCACGATTGAGCCCATGGGGACGATGCTCGCGGGGCAGAGCGTGGAGAGCCTCGCCGCGTCGCTGGAGCATGCAGAGCTCTTGTACCTCGGGCTCAACTGCGCCACGGGTCCGGACTTCATGACGGACCACCTGCGCTCGCTGTCCGCGATGAGCCAGTTCCCCGTGTCGTGCGTGCCCAATGCGGGCCTGCCGGACGAGAATGGCCAGTACCTCGAGACGCCGGACATGATTGCCCGCTCGCTCAAGCGCTTCTGTGAGCAGGGCTGGCTCAACGTGGTGGGTGGCTGTTGTGGCACGCACGCGGGCCACATCGAGACGCTCTCCGCGGCGGTGAAGGGGCTCAAGCCCCGGAATGCCACGCCCCGGCCCCGAGCCTCGCTGTCCGGCGTGGACTACGTGGAGGTGAAGGACGACGAGCGCCCGCTCATCGTCGGCGAGCGCACCAACGTCATCGGCAGCAAGAAGTTCAAGGAGCTCATCGTCGCGGGCCAGCTCGACGACGCGTCGGAGATTGCCCGCGCGCAGGTGAAGCGGGGCGCGCAGGTCATCGACATCTGCCTGGCCAACCCGGACCGGGAAGAGCTGGAGGACATGCGCAACTTCCTGGAGGTGGTCGTCAAGAAGGTGCGCGTGCCCCTGATGATCGACTCCACGGACGAGCGCGTGATTGAAATGGCGCTCACGTACAGCCAGGGCAAGGCCATCATCAACTCGGTCAACCTGGAGGACGGCGAGGAGCGCTTCGAGAAGGTGGTGCCGCTGGCGCGCCGCTTCGGCGCGGCGCTGGTGGTGGGCTGCATCGACGAGGTGGGCATGGCCGTTCCGCGCCAGCGCAAGCTGGAGGTCGCGGAGCGCTCCTTCGAGCTGCTCACGAAGAAGTACGGCATGAAGGCGGAGGACCTCTACTTCGACCCGCTCGTCTTCCCGTGCGCCTCTGGCGACGTGCAGTACACGGGCAGCGGCGTGGAGACGATTGAGGGCGTGCGCCTCATCAAGGAGCGCTTCCCGCGCTGCAAGACGGTGCTGGGCATCTCCAACGTGTCCTTCGGCCTGCCCACCGCGGGCCGCGAGGTGCTCAACTCCGTCTTCCTGTACCACTGCGTCCAGGCGGGCCTGGACATGGCGCTGGTCAACTCGGAGAAGCTGGAGCGCTACGCCTCGCTGCCGGAGGAGGAGCGCAAGCTGGCGGAGGACCTGCTCTACAACCGCGGCACGGACCCGGTGACGCCCTTCGCCGCGCACTTCCGCGAGCGCAAGCCGGCCCGCGCGGCGGTGAGCAGCCTGCCGCTGGAGGAGCGGCTGCAGCGCTACATCATCGAGGGCACGCGCGACGGCCTCACCGCGGACCTGGATGAGGCGATGAAGAAGTACGCGCCGCTGGAAATCATCAACGGCCCCTTGATGAAGGGCATGGACGAGGTGGGCCGCCTCTTCGCCGCCAACGAGCTCATCGTCGCGGAGGTGCTCCAGAGCGCCGAGTCGATGAAGGCCGCGGTGAACCACCTGGAGCCGCACATGAGCAAGGCCCAGGCGGCCATGCGCGGCAAGGTGGTGCTCGCCACGGTGAAGGGCGACGTGCACGACATCGGGAAGAACCTGGTGGAAATCATCCTCGCCAACAACGGCTTCCACGTCGTGAATCTGGGCATCAAGGTGCCGCCCGAGCAGTTGGTGCAGGCGGTGCGCGAGCACCGGCCGGACATCCTCGGCCTGTCGGGCCTGCTGGTGAAGAGCGCGCACCAGATGGTGGCGACGGCGGAGGACTTGAAGCGCGCGGGCGTGGAGACGCCGATTCTCGTGGGCGGCGCGGCGCTCAGCCGCAACTTCGTGGACCGCAACATCGCCCCGGCCTACGGCGGCGGCACGGTGGCCTACGCGCAGGACGCGATGAGCGGCCTGGACCTGGCGAAGCAGATCGTGGACCCGGGCGCGCACGAGAAGCTGCGGGGAGACCTGGCCGTGCGCCGCGAGAAGCTGGCGCAGGAGGTGAAGGAGCGTCCGGCCGTGACGGCTCCCGTGTCGCGCGGGCGCAGCGCCGAAATCCAGGTGCTGGAGACGGTGCCGGCCGCGCCGGACTTCGAGCGGCATGTGCTGACGAACACGCCGCTGGACCACATCTGGAAGTTCATCAACCCGGTGATGCTGTACGGGCGGCACCTGGGCCTGCGCTCTTCGTCGCGCGCGCTGGGCACGCCGGCCGAGGCGGAACTGGCGAAGACGGAAGAAGGGCGCAAGGCGCTGGCGCTGAAGGAGGCGGTGGAGGAGTTGAAGGGCGTGCTGCGCGGCGGGCTCATGCACGCGCGCTCCGTCTTCCAGTTCTTCCAGGCGGGCAGCGACGGCAATCGGGTGGTGCTCTTCGATGGGAACACCGGGAAGGAGGCGGCGTCCTTCGACTTCCCCCGGCAGGACCGCGAGGGCGGGCTGTGCCTGGCGGACTACCTGCGGCCGCTGGAGGGCGGCAAGCCGCGCGACAACGTGGCCATGTTCGTCGTCACCGCGGGCGCGGGCATCCGCGAACTGGCGGAGGAGCTGAAGGCGAAGGGCGAGTTCCTGAAGATGCACGCGGTGCAGGCGCTCGCGCTGGAGACGGCGGAGGGCTACGCGGAATTGCTGCACACGCAACTGCGCAGCATGTGGGGCACGCCGGACCGTCCGGACATGACGATGCTGGAGCGCTTCCGCGCGGAGTACTCGGGCAAGCGCTACTCCTTCGGCTACCCCGCGTGCCCGCGCCTGGAGGACCAGTCGAAGCTGTTCGCCGCGCTGCGCCCGGAGGAAATCGGCGTGCAGCTCACCGACGGCTGCATGATGGAGCCGGAGGCCTCGGTGTCCGCCATCGTCTTCCACCATCCGCAGGCCTCGTACTTCTCCGTGACGTGAGCAGGTGACGGCGGCGCGTGGCTCGGAAGCTGCACCGGGTCCACGCGTCCCCTCTGGCCCAGAGGGGCCACACCCCGTCGGAGAATCCCCGTGCCTGACATCCGTGTCGTGCTGCTCGTGCTCGGGCTGTTCCCGGGCATGGTGCTCGCCCAGTCCACCGAGCCATTGCAGCCTCCGCCGCTCATCGGAGTGGAGGATGTCGTCGAGGGGGAGGAGGCGGAGCCTGTTCCGCCCGAGGCGCTGCCCTCGCGGGCGACTCCGGAGCTGGAGTGGGCGCCGGAGCCTCCGGGCCGGGTGGCGGGCCGCGTGCTCCTCGAGTCCATGGGGGGCGCGGTGGGCGGCGTGGGAGGCGCCTTCATGGGCCTGGTGGCCACGCTTCCCTTCGGGGGGCTGGAGTTGGGCTGCGACGGGGATGTCTGTGACGGCTCGGGCCTGGTGGGGAGCGCGCTCGTGGGCTGGTCGCTCGGCGCGGCCTTGGGGGTGTATGGCTCGGGCTCGATGCTGGAGGGCCGGGGCCGGTTCCTGCCCACGGTGGGCCTGGGGTTGCTGGCGGGGGGCGCGTCGGCGGGTCTCTACATGTCGGGGGCCCTCGAGGGCGAGGCGACTCCCCTGTTGATCATCCTTCCGCTGGCCACGTCCATCATCACGTACGAGGTCACCTCGTCCTGGAACCAACCCGGGCCGCGCGCGCTCGCGGCGGCGTCTCACGGCAGCGGCACATGGTGGACGCCCACGGTGGGCGTGTCCTCGCGCGGCGGCTCGCTCGGGCTGATGGGGCGCTTCTGAGCAGGGGTGGAACACCGTGTATGGGGTTCCACGGATTCCGCCCATCCGGATGTTTGTGCATTCCTTCCTGTCTCCACGGCTCACCAGGGAGGGAAGACAGACATGAAGAAGCTCTTCGCGGTGGTTTGCCTTGCAATGGGTGTCATGGCGTGCGGCCCGGCGACGGACGGAGCGGAGGAGTCGCTCGAGTCCACCGAGCAGGCGCTGTGCCCGACGGGATGTCCCTTCGGCACCACGTCCATGGGGTACTACTGGGTGTGTACCGGCCAGACGTCGAGCGCGTGCACCTCGGGATACGAAGAGGAGACGCTCTACTGCTACGACAACTCGACCGGACAGGTCGTGTCGGGCGGAACGACGTGCCGCAGGCGGTGTGGCTGCGCCATCGAAGCCATCCAGGCGGAGTGAGCGCGCCCGCGGCTTAGAAGCGCGCGCCCAGGCTGAGCCCGGCGGTGAGCAGGTCGCCTTCGTAGCTGGGACCGGAGGTGAAGGTCTCACCGCCGATGATGCGGTAGCTGGCGCGTACGCCCGCCGTCACGCCACTGAACCGGTACTCGACGCCGGCCGCGAGCGGGAGCTCCGGGACGAAGCCATTGCGCTCATCCGGTGCGCCATTCGTGTAGATGTAGCTGATGCCCAGGCCCGCGCCGACGAAGGGCTTCCAGTGGCCCCCGAGCGTGGGCCCGAGCTTGGCGACGGCGCCCAGGTTGTGCCGCCACAGCGCGCCGACGTTGGACGTCGCGAAGCCATTGGCCGAGCCCTCGTAGCCGGCCTCCAGGCCGAGGCCCGGCAGGAGCGGCACCTCCGCCTGGATGTCCATGAAGGCGCCCACGTCCGTCTCGCCGCCGAGCGACCCGGTGTAGCTCGTCAGCCCGGAGTGCACCGTCAGCCCCGGGGCCCCGAAGCCGGGGGCCGGCTGCAGTCCCGGGTCGGTGGTCTCCGCGAGGGCCGGGGCGGCCAGCAGTGCCGCCAGGGTGCCCGCTTGCAATGCGTGTCGCGTCATCGCCGCGTCCCTCCTCGCCCGCTGGGCGTGTCCGCAGAAAGCATGGGGTCGGGACGAGAGGTCCGGAACCCGGCACGCGGGGGATGTTGAGCAGCCCCGGCGGGAGGGGCGAGCGGCTAGAGTGGGTGCATGAGCGCCCCGAACATCCGCCGAGCCGTCCAGTTGCTGCCCGCCTGCGCCACCACCGGAATCGGGAGCCTGCCGCACACGCAGGTGGAGCTGGGGCTCCAGGCCGCGCTGGCGCAGGACATCCCCTTCCTGCCGCAGCTGCCGGTGGGGCACCCGTCCGAGCTGATGATTCCCGCCGCCCTGGAGGGGCTGCCGGGCCTGTCCTTCGACGCGGAAGGGCTGTGCACGGTGGACCTGGCGGCCTGGGATGCGGGCCGCGCGGACTTCGAGGCGCGGCTGGAGGCGGCGCTGTCCGCCGGGAAGCTGGAGGCGTACGAGCCCTCGCCGGAGGGGTGCCGCGCCTGGAGGCCCTTCCTGTGGGAGGTGGAGACGCGCAAGCTGGCCTTCGCGAAGGCGCAGCTGGCGGGGCCCTTCACGGTGCGCTCGGTGGCGCGCGTCTCGACGGGGCAGCCCGCGCTGGAGGTGCCGGGGCTGGACCAGGCGATTTTCCGTCTGGTGCTGGCGCGCTCGCTGGCCATGGTGAAGGCGCTGCGGCGCGCGGGCACCACGCCGCTGTTCTTCCTGGACGAGCCGGGGCTCTACGCCTTCCAGCGCACGCAGCCGCGGCACCTGCTGGCGCTGCAGGAGTTGAAGCTGCTGGTGGTGGCGCTGCAGCGCGAGGGCGCGCTGGTGGGCGTGCACTGCTGCGGCAACACGGACTGGGGCGCGCTGCTGGACGTGCAGCCGGACCTGCTGTCGCTGGACGTGCGGCTGTCGCTGGATGCGATGGTGGAGGAGCGCGAGGCGCTGGAGCGCTTCCTCACGTCGGGCGCGACGCTCAGCCTGGGCATCGTCCCCACGGACCTGGCGTCCGCGTACGAGGTGGGGGAACTGGTGGACTCGGTGGAGGCGTCGCTGAAGGCGGCGCTGCCCCGCGGCTTCACCTTCCCGCAGGTGGTGTCCACCGTGGTGCTGACGCCCGCGTGCGGGCTGGCGATGCGCTCGGTGGTGGACGCCGAGCGCATCCTGGAGGAGCTGAAGGCGGCGCAGCGGCGGCTGCGCGGGGCGCTCGAGGCGGAGCGTCCCGCGGCCCGCCAGATGCCCAATCCCCACTGAGGGGTGAGTGGCTACTGGCGGCCGAGGCGCAGCTCGCGCTCCGCCTGGAACCAGTCGTGCTCGGGGTTGCCGGGCGTGCCACCGCGGGCGAGGAAGATTTCGTAGGCCCGTCGCGAAATCTGCTCGTGGGTGGGGCTGTTGCGGGGCGACGAAGCCATGGGCTCCGTGTTCGTGGAGCGCGCGGGCATGCTCGCCGGCGTGTGGGGGGTCTGCTTGTTGGCGGTATTGCGTGCCATGGGAGCCTCCTCCAGAGGGGTGTGAGGCGCGGAGTGTGGGGCTCCCACGTGCGCGCGCGGAACCGACCCCCCGGGGCTGGGGTTCTCGGAGCAACAGGATGAACGCGGCGGTGTCGCGTGCTGGACAGGGCCCCTGCCGTACCGTGTGAGCGCGAGCCACACGTGCGGAGCGGGGCCTCTGTCGCCGTCACTCCCCGCGCAGCACGCCCGAGGCGAGCGCGGCATCCAGCGCGCGCTGCATGGCGGTGCTCATGCCGAGCGCGGAGGCCTCGGTGGGAGTGCACCAGCGCAGCTCCTGGAAGGCGGGCGTGAGCGTGGGGCGCTGGGGGCCGGACACGCGGAGCAGGCGCAGCGTGAGGTCGCGGTGGGTGAGCTGTCGCTTCACCGTGCCGAGCGCCCCTTCGAGCTTCACCTCCGTGCCCAGCGCCGCCGCGAGCCGCGAGGTGGCGTCGGCGGCCGGAAGGTCTTCGTCCACCTCGGCGGCGGGCAGTTCCCACAGGCCGCCGAAGAGGCCCGCGTCCGCGCGGCGGGCGAAGAGGAGGGTGCCCGCGTGTGGCCACACCGCGAGGGCCAGCGTCAGCTTCTTGGGTGCGGCGCGCACCTTGGCGGGAGGCAACTCATCCACACGGCCCTTGCGGAAGGCGAGGCACGCATCGCGCACGGGGCACAGCAGGCACAGCGGGCTCTCCGGACGGCACACGGTGGCGCCGTGCTCCATGAGGGCCTGGTTGAAGTCGCCGGGCCGCTCGCCCTTCACCAGCGCGGTGGCGAGGGCCCACAGCGTGGCTTCGCGCTCGCGGTCTCCGGGGAGGCCTTCCACCTCGAAGAGGCGCGACAGCACGCGGGCGACGTTTCCGTCGACGAGGGGCGCTTCCTCGCTGAAGGCGATGGAGGCCACCGCGCCCGCGGTGTAGCGGCCGAAGCCGGGCAGGGTGAGCAACTCTTCGGCGGTGGCGGGCAGCCGGCCGCCGAAGCGCGACACCACCTCCTGCGCGGCGCGGTGCAGGTTGCGAGCGCGGCTGTAGTAGCCCAGCCCCTTCCACCCGGCGAGCACGTCGTCCAGCGGCGCGGCGGCCAGCGCGAGCGCAGTGGGGAAGCGCGCGAGGAAGCGCTCCCAATAGGGAATCACCGTCGACACCTGCGTCTGCTGGAGCATGACCTCGCTCAGCCAGATGGCATACGGGTCCCTCGTGCGTCGCCACGGCAAATCACGCTTGTTGCGGTCGTACCAGCCGAGCAGCGGGCCGCGCACGGAAGCGAGGTGCTCGGGGCCCGGCACGGCGATGGGCGCGGCGGACGCGGTGCGCTTCGCGCGGCGGGCCGGAGTCGCAGTGAAAGACGGGGCGCTGTCCTCCACGGCGCCCGGGCTCCGCGCGGACACCTTGCCCTTCGCGCGCGGCTTCGGACCCGTGGCGTCGAGAGGCACATCGGAAGCCGGGGCCTGCTCGGACCCGGCCCGCTTCGTACGGGGACCGCGGAGACTCATGGTTCCTTCTTCGGCTGACTTGCATCGGCGGCCAGGCGTCGGGCGACGCGGTCGAACAGGCCGGGCATCAGTCGGTTGGCCAGCACCATGACGCGGCCGGGGAGGGTGAGCACGGTGTCGCGGTTCCCGCGCAGGCTGGCGCGCACCATGGCGGTGGCGACCTCCTCGGCGGACATGGCCTTCAGCGGAATGGCGTCCTGCTTCCAGCCCTCCGCGTGCAGGCGATTCTCCCGGAACTCGCTCTCGGTGAGGCCGGGCGAGACGAGCAGCACGCGGATGCCCTCGGCGGCCAGCTCGGCGCGGAGCGACTCGGTCATCGCATTCACGGCGGCCTTGGACGCGCAGTAGCCGCCCAGCATGGGCAGGCCCCGGTGGCCCAGCACCGAGCTGACGTTGACCACCTGCGCCCCCGGGCGCTTGCGCAACAGCGGCAGCGCCGCACGAGTCATCCGCCACAGCCCGAACACGTTCAGCTCGAAGACCTGCCGCAGCTGCGCCTCGCTGATCGCCTCCAGCGGCCCGTAGAGCCCCTGGCCCGCGTTGTTGACGAGCACGTCCAGCCCCCCGAAGGCGGCCTCCGTTTCGCGCACCAGGTGATCCACGTCCTCGCCGCGAGTCACGTCGCACCGCACCGGCAGTGCCCTCACTCCGAGTGACGCCACTTCACGGGCCGCTTCCTCCAGCTCCGCCTGCCGCCGCGCCGCCAGCACCACGTCGGCCCCGGCCGCCGCATACCGCTTCGCCGCCGCCCGCCCGATGCCCGCGGAAGCCCCGGCAATGAGGACCGTCCGGCCCTTCAAGGGTTGGGTCTTCATGCGGCGCGCACCTTACCCGCAAGGTTCGGCGGCCCAAGTGTCTTTCAACGCGAGGCGGGCGCTCGTTTCCTCGCTCGTCCCCCTGCTGGAGGGCTAGGATGCGCCGCTTCCATGCGGCGTCCCACCCTCAGCAACGACTTCTCCTGGTCCAAGAGCCGCCACGAGAAGTTCTCCGAGTGCCTCCGGGCATATTACCTCTACTACTACCGCTCCTGGGGCGGGTGGGAGGCGGACGCGGCGAAGGACGTGCGGGAGCTGTACGTGCTGAAGAAGCTGGCCAACCGCTTCAGTTGGGCGGGCAGCGTGGTGCACGAGAGCATCAAGGACGTGCTGCTCGACTGGCAGGCGGGGCGCGTGGTGGACCCGGCGACGGTGGAGGCGCGGGCGCGCAAGCTGATGCAGGACGACTTCCGGCACTCGCGCGGGAAGGCGTACTGGAACCAGAAGTACCGCAAGCAGTTCACCGGCCTGGTGGAGCACGAGTACGGCGACGGGGTGCCGGACGAGGCGTGGAAGCAGAACTGGGAGACGGTGCGCAGTGCGCTCGCGTGGTTCTTCGCGTCGCGCTGGCCGGAGATTGCGCGGGGCCTGAAGCCGCAGCAGTGGCTGGAGGTGGATGCCGGCTTCGACTTCGCGCACTTCACCCTGGACGGCATCAAGGTCTTCGCGATTCCCGACTTCGCCTTCGTGGACGCGGAAGGCACCACGGTGGTGGTGGACTGGAAGACGGGCAAGGCGCGGGACGGGTACGACGAGCAGGTGCTCGGCTACGCGCTCTACGTGTCGCAGCGCTACCGCGTCCCGGTGGAGAAGGTGCGCGCCTCGCTGGTGTACCTCAACGAGGGCAAGGAGCAGGACGTGACGGTGGACCCGGCGGCGATGGAGTCCTTCCGCCGCCACTTCGATGGGAGCGTGGCGAGGATGCGCGCGCTCCTGAAGGACGTGGCCACCAACACGCCGCTGGACGCGTCCGCCTTCCCGCAAACGGAGGACGTGGCCTCCTGCGCGCGCTGCGTGTTCCGCCGCCCCTGTGGGCGCGAGGCCGCCGTGGCGGAGCTCCAGGCCCAGCGCCAGCAGCAGGTGGCCTGAATCTGAAGCGGCGCGGCTACCGCGCCGAGGCCAGCCGCCGCACCACCACGCCGGCTGCATTCATGCCGAAGCACGACGTGACGAAGGCCACGCTGCCGTCAATCTGCGTGCGGTGGTCGCAGGTGTGGAAGTCATTGTCCTGCGGGCACACGCACAGGAAGCCGTCGGTGGCGTCGTCGTACTGGAGCGTCACCGGCATGCGCCGCGCCTCGATGGAGTAGACGGCGGTGATGCCGGTGTGCCGGTCCGTCTCCACGGCGTACTTGCGCTTGAGCAGCTTGCGGATGTCCTTGGCGAACGGGTCCATGTGCGTCTCGGACAGGTCCTCCACGCGGATGGCCGTGGGGTCCAGCCGGCCCGCGGCGCCCATGGAGCTGACCACCGGAAGGCCCAGCGTCACGCAGCGGTGCAGCAGGTGCAGCTTCGCCTTCACGTTGTCGATGGCGTCCACCACGAAGTCGTACTGGCCGGCCTGCAGCATCTGCTCGGCCACCTCTTCGCGGTAGAACTCGCGCACCGCTTCCACCTTCGCCTGCGGATTGATGTCCTGGCAGCGCTGGCCCATCAGCTCCGCCTTGCTCTTGCCCACGCTCTTCACCGTCGCGTGGAGCTGGCGGTTGGTGTTGGTGACGCAGACGTCGTCATGGTCCACCAGCGTCAGGTGCCCGATGCCGCTGCGCACGAGCCCCTCGGCCGCGTAGCTGCCCACGCCGCCCAGGCCGAACACCACCACGCGCGCGTTGGCCAGCCGCTCCATCGCGTTGTCGCCCAGCAGCCGGCCGGTCCGGTCGAAGCGCCGGGAGAGCTTGAAGGGGCGGGCGAGCGAGGTGTCCCCCTTCGCCTGGGTGGCCGGGGCGGCGGCGGGCGGAGTCTCGGTCTCGGGGAGGTTGGACGGGAGCGGCTGCGGGTTCATGGCGGTCCTCTATAACGCGACGCTCGCCTACCGCGAAGGCAGGGGGAAAGCTTCCCGGAACAGCCTACGCGCGTTCTCGGTCGTCTGCTGGGCGACCACCTCGACAGGCTCTCCCCGGACGCGGGCCATGCCTTCGATGATGTGGGGCAGGTAGCCGGGCTCGGAGCGCTGTCCCCGGTGGGGCGTGGGCGCCTGGTCCGGCGCGTCCGTCTCCGCCATCAGCCGCTCCAGGGGGATGGCCCGCAGCGCATCCAGCGGCTTGCGCGCCTCCGCCCACGTGACGGGGCCGGCGAAGGAGAAGTGGCAGCCCTTCTGGAGGTAGAAGCGCGCCAGGTCCACGCCGCCGCTGTAGCTGTGCATGAGCACGCCCGCCTCGGGCATCTCCTCCTGCTTGAGCAACTCGATGAGCGCGGGGTGCAGCCGGTGGCAGTGCATCAGCACCGGCAGCCCGTACTTGCGCGCGAGCGACAGGTGCCGTCGCAGCACCGCCACCTGCCGCTCCAGCGACGCACCGGGGATGGAGGGGCCGTCCAGGCCACACTCGCCCACGGCCGCCGCTCCGCCTTTGGAGAGCAGCGCGTCGAGGTGTTCGAGCACGGCCTCGTCCTCCTCGGGAGGCATCTCCGGCAGCAGCTGCGGGTGGATGCCCAGGCCGACTTGAAGCCGCGCGTCCTGTCGCGACAGCTCGAGCAGGAGCTCCCAGTCATGCGGGCCGACGCCGGGAATCACGATGCCGTGGAGGCCCGCGGCCCAGGCGCGCTCCAGCACCTCGGCGCGGTCAAGGTCGAAGCGCGTCGCATCCAGGTGGCAATGGGTGTCGATCATTGAGCACGCAGCACAGATGGCCGTTCATTCAGGAACACGGCCTCCAGTTCCCGCGCGGCAAACCCCGCGCGGCCAGGAGTCGTGAAGCTATACGCGGCCCCAGGTACTTCGGAGGGTCATTATGACCAGACGTGTGGTTGTCAGCGCGGTGTGCTGCGCGCTGTGGGTGCTCACGACGGGCTGCGGGGATGAGTGTACCGACGCGTTCGACTGCCGCGCCGACAACGGGCCGCCTGATGAAGGGCAGCAGTGGACCTGCAACTCTGACAACGAGTGTGAGCAGCGCCCCCTGGAGCAGCCTTCCGGTGAGGATGCGGGCACGGGACAAGAGGACGCGGGCGTGTACCTGGATGCCGGCACCGACGCGGGCACGGACGTGGACGCTGGCACCGACGCGGGCACGGACGTGGACGCCGGCACCGACGCGGGCAGCATGAGCGTGCCCAAGGGCGAGGCCTGTGTCTCGTCCGCTGACTGCCTGCCGGGCCTGCGCTGCGAGGGAACTCCGTCCCTGTGCCAGGCCATGCACCTGGCTGTCACCGCCACGATGGATGCGGACGGGGGCTATGCGGCCCTGGTCATGCGCTACGACACGCCCGGAATGGTCCCGCTGACGGACGCCGATACGAGCAGCCGCTACCCGCGCTGGGGGCGGGGAGGCTCGCGGATTGCGTTCGCCCAGGATGCGGTCGAGACGGGCAAGAACTCTGGAAATATCGCGGGTGAGCTGGTCGTGCGCGACATCCCGCTCGTCGCGAACCAGGCGACGGTGCTCGCGGATGGTGGCACCGGCAACACCGAGAGTTTCCGCTACATGGAGTGGGAGCCGGGCACCGCCATCCTCTACGTCCGTAGGACTGGCAGCAGCACGTCGGGCATCTCGGCGGTGGCGACGAGCGATGGCGCGGTGAAGTCGGCGACGGAGGCCGGAACGTTCCCGGATTGGGCCAGTGACGGAACGACGTTCGCGTTCAGCACGGCCACCCTGGGCCTGTCGACGTCCACGTTGAGTGGCTCGCCTTCACCCATCGCCAACTCCGGTGCTACCGCGGAGCAGCCGCTCTACAACCGGGTCAACGACCAGTTGCTCTTCCTCAGGACGGATGCGGCGAAGCCCGAGGGCTTCGACACCTCGCTCTTCGTGGTTCCCGTCTCCAGCGGCACGGTGCAGACGATTGCGGACTTCACCACCGAGCCCGTCACCGAGCCCGCGCCGGGAGGGTCCGTCGACTCGTACGTCGCCAATCCCGCCTGGGCGCCGGATGGCTCGCTGGTCGCCTACGTGCGGGCCTACTTCTCCAACCGGACCGGGTCCTCCGCACCGGAGCTCTGTGGGAATCCCTCGGCCACGCTGTGCCCGAACCGGCCCGGCAACATCATCTTCGTCCGTCGCATCAACACCCAGAACGGTTCTGGCGCGGCGGCCGAGGCATCCTTCGTCGAAGGTGGCACGCTCCCGTCCTTCTCACCGGATGGCCGCTTCCTGGCCTACGTGAAGGGTGGGCAGCTCTACGTCCAGCAGATAGACCCGGCCACGGGACTGCCGGCTCAGGGCGTGGACGCCATCGTCCATCCGAAGGGCGGCTACACCCTCCAGACCGGCGCTGGCGACGACCACCGTCCGCGCTGGCAGCCCAGGTAGCGCCGGAAGTCTGAAGTCCTGACATACGAGGCCCGCGTCCCGCCACCGAGCAGGGCGCGGGCCTTCGTCCGTCCACCCAGGCGAAGGCCCGTGCCGTGGTCGCCGGGCCGCGAACCCGTGCGCGCGGAGACGCACCGCGGCGTCAGGAACTCGGTGAAGTGCCTCGAGGGAGCGTCCACCCGAGTGCGCCGGCATCCGGAGTCCGGGCGGCGACCGACGGGTGAGCGGGAACACGACATCCCTCCCGCCCGCGTCCCGTCATCCGGGAGCGGCAGGAGGGGGAAGGGGAGGGGTTATCCCTCCAGGATGATGCGGCGCCCCAGCGCCCGGGTCATCTGCGGCGAGGTCACCAGCTCCAGGACGTCCCCCAGCTCTCCGCCGGAGGTGTCGAAGGCCGCCGCGATGACCTCTCCCACGGTGAGGTGGGCCTTCTCCGCCACTGCCCGGGCCCGCTGGGCGGTCCGCCGCAGCGACGGCATCACCCTTCGCCCCTGCCGGGTGAGCGTCCCGCTCTTGCGTGTCGTCCTCTTGCCCATGTGTTCCTCCCACCGCGTCGCGCTGCACGGGTGAGTACACTTGGGGGCTGACATATGCAGACGGAGTGCCAGAGGCCTGACTACCTGCCCGGTGTGACATGACGCACTTTTCCCCAGTCGGATAGCGGGTTTCCGCGATACGCGGGGTGAAAATGCGGGGTGCCCTTTGGGGTGGTGTTCCGTTCTGTCGAGCTTTTTCGTTCAGTTGGGCTCGCAATCTCGACGTTTCGTTCAACAGTCAAGGTTCCGTCGCCTGCCCAAAAGCGTCCGTGGGGCAGGTCACTGTGACCCCACTGTCGCCCGGCCTTCTCACCCTCCAGGGTCATGCTCCCGAGTGGGATTCGAGGCCGCCCTGACGTGGAAGTCGCGTTGCGATAAGGGAGCCTCGCCATGAACGTCCAGGTCCTCTTCCACGACAGCTGCTTCGACGGCGCCGCCAGCGCGGCCGTCTTCTCGCGCTTCTACCGGGAGCGTCTCCGCCCGGACGCGGCCTTCCGGTACCTGGGGCTCGCGCACAAGCCGGGGGCGGAGGGCATCGACCCGGCCGTCTTCACCGGCGAGGAGAACGTCATCGTCGACTTCCGCTACAGCCAGGACTCGCGGCTGACGTGGTGGTTCGACCACCACGTCTCGGCCTTCCAGCAGCCCGGTGACGAGGACCACTTCCGCGCGGACACCAGCGGCCGCAAGTTCCACGACGCGCACCGCAAGAGCTGCACGAAGTACCTCGCGGACGTGGCGCGCGAGCGCTTCGGCTGGGATGCCTCGCCCCTGGCGGAGCTCATCCACTGGGCGGAAATCATCGACGGCGCGCAGTTCCCCACGCCGCAGATGGCGGTGGCCCTGGAGGAGCCCGCGCTGCGCATCATGACGGTGCTGGAGTCCAACAAGGACCCGGCCCTCATCCCCGAGGTCATCCGCCGCATGCAGTCCGAGTCGCTCGCGGCCATCGCCGCCTCGCCGCTCATCGCCACGCCACTGGCCCCGCTGCTGGAGCGCCACCGCGGCCACATCGACCTGGTGCGCGCGAAGGCCCGCTACGAGCGCGGCGTCGTCTTCTTCGACCTGGTGGACGAGGGCGTGGACAGCCTCAACAAGTTCATCGCCTACGCCCTCTACCCGGACGCGCGCTACACGCTGTGGGTGGGCAAGGGGGCCTCGCGCGCGAAGGTGTCGCTCGGCTCCAACCCGTGGAAGCCCGAGCTGCGCCAGCACGACCTGGCCGCCATCGCCGGCCGCTACGGCGGGGGCGGGCACCCCGTCGTCGCCGCCGCCAGCTTCAAGGCGGACCAGGCGGACAAGGCCCGCGCCGCGTACGCCGAAATCCTCGCGGAGCTATCCACCGCGGGCTGAAGGCGCGGGGCCCGGACGCTCCCGGCGCTCGAAGAATGAGAAGCCGGAGGGTTTCCAGGGATGTCGCCAGGCGGGCGGGCAGGCACGTCCCCGCTTCACGCCCACGGGGTGATGCCGTACCCTGGCGGCCCATGTCGCGGCGCGGTCTGCTCGCCCTCTGTCTCCTTCTGTCTGCCTGCAAGCGGAACGCCCCGGCCCCGGCGGTGCCGGACGCGGGCGCTCCGGCCCTGTCCGCCGTGGGTGCCTCCGCCGCGCCGGGCCCGGGCGCCCAGGGCTCCCCGGGTTCCGGCGACGCTCCTGTCATGACGCCCGGGGACGCCACCCACCGGGTGCAGCCGCTTGCCGTGTGCCGCGCGGAGGGCACGGCCCCGCTGGACGCGGCCCGCCGCTACTTCGATGACGGCCGCTTCGAGGAGGCCCTGTCCTGCGCCGCGCAGGCCGCCGCCCTGGAGCCGGACCTCGCCGCCGCCCACGCCGAGCGCGGCGTGGCGCTCGCCGCCCTCGGCCGCGAGTCCGAGGCGCAGCTCGCCTACGCGCGCGCGCTCGCCATCGACCCGGGAGACGCGGACGCGCTGCTCGGCTCGGCGCACCTGTACGCCGTGCAGCTGCCCTCCACCCGCGAGCGCGACGAACTGGGCGCCCTCTACGCCGAGCGCGGCCTGTCCCAGCCCGGCACGCCGCCGGAGCTGGTGCCGCACCTGGCGCTGGTGGCGGCCATGGCGTTCAACGACCTCGGCCAGTCCGAGGAGGCCCTCGCGCGCGCCGCCATCGTCCTGGCCCGCGAGCCGGGCAGCAAGGAGGCCCTCTACGAGCGCGCCCTCGCCCTCTTCGAGCTGTGCCGCTTCGCGGAGGCGCGGACGGCCTTCTCCACGCTGGTGGACGACGAGGAGCGTGCCGCGCACGCGTACCAGCACCTCGGGCTGCTGATGGAGCGCGAGGGGAAGTGGAAGCTGGCGCAGACGCACTTCGAGAAGGCCCGGCAGCTGGCGCCGGAGGACTTCCCGGCGCCGCCGCTGCCCTCGGAGGCGGACTTCCGTGCCGAGGTGATACGCGCCGTGGCCGCGCTGCCCGCCGACATGCGGGGCGATTTGGAGGGCGTGCCCGTCACCGCGGAGGAGCTGCCCGCGGATGGAGACCTGCTGGCCAACCAGCCCCCGCTGTCGCCGACGATTCTGGGCCTCTTCCGGGGCCCTCCGCTGGGCGAGCCGTGCGACGGTACCGAGACGCCGTGCCGCTCCGTGGTGCTCTACCGGCGCAACCTCGCGCGCGCGGTGCGGACGTCCGAGGAGCTGCGCGAGCAGATTCGCGTGACGTTGCTGCACGAAATCGGGCACCTTCGCGGCGAGGACGATGAAGAGCTGGCCGCGCGCGGCCTGGAGTGAAAGCCCGATGCCCCCCCATGCAGCGCTCCCCGTCGCGCGCACCACCCCCAAGGGCGCGAAGTCGCTCCGCCACGGCAACCCCTGGCTGTACCGCACCGAGCTGGCCGCCCCCCCCGACGTGAAGGGCCCCGGCGCGGTGGTGCTGGTGGTGGACTCGCAGGGCAACCCCATCGGCCAGGCGCTCTACGCCCGCCGCTCGCCGCTCGCGCTGCGCCTGCTGACGCGCAAGGGCCCCGCCGAGGAGCCGGTGGATGACGCCTTCTTCCGCCGCCGGCTGGAGGCCGCGCTGGCGCGCCGCGCCCCGCTGTCCGGCCGCGACGGGCTGCGCCTGGTGCACGGCGAGGCGGACCTGCTGCCCGGCCTCTTCGTGGACCGCTACGGCAAGGGCCTCACGCTGCAGACGCTCTCCGAGGGCATGGACGCGCGCAAGGAGTCGCTGGCGCGCATGCTGGTGGAGCTCACCGGCGCCACCCACGTCGTGGCCCGGGACGACGGCTCCGGCCGCGACTTCGAGGGCCTGCCCCGCGAGGCGCGCCTGCTCCACGGCGAGGGCGACGCGCGCTTCACGTACCACGAGGGCTTGAGCCGCTTCGAGGTGGACCTCCTCGGGGACATGAAGACGGGCGCCTTCCTGGACCAGGTGGACAACCACCTGCGCGCCGGGGAACTGGCGCGCGGCGAGGGGATGGACCTGTTCAGCTACCACGGCGGCTTCGCCCTCTCGCTCTCGCGCAACTGCACCTCGGTGCTCGCGGTGGAGCAGGACGCGAAGGCCGCCGCGCGCGCGAAGGCCAACGCCGAGGCCAACGGCCGCGCCAACGTCACCGTGGAGAACGCCAACGCCTTCGACGTGCTGCGCCGCTTCGATACGGAGGGGCGCCGCTTCGACACCATCGTCCTGGACCCGCCCGGCCTGGCCAAGCGCCGCGAGGGCCTGGCCACCGCGCTGCGCGCCTACCACGAGCTGAACCTGCGCGCCTTCCGCTGCCTCAAGCCGGACGGGCTGCTCGTCACCTGCTCCTGCTCGGGCAAGCTGGACCGCGCCGGCTTCGAGGAGATGGTGCTCGCGGCCGCCGCGGATGCGAAGCGGCCGGTGCAGATTCTCGAGCGCCGCGGCGCCGGGCTGGACCACCCGGTGCTCGGCGGCCTGCTGGAGACCGAGTACCTCAAGGCCCTCTACGTGAGGGCCCTGTAGTCATGGGGCCCGGGGCTGCTACGGCAGCCCCAGCTCCTTCTTCAGCCGCCCCACGACCTTGAAGTACTCCGTCCGGGGGAAGGGGACGTTGAGGATGTGGAAGTCCTTCTTGGCCAGGCCCACGCAGCCGAAGCAGTAGTTGCAGTCCTGCAGGTTGCGGCTCAGCACCAGGTACGCGCTGCTGGTGCAGTTCTCGCTCTGCACGCAGTAGGCGCACGCGTGGCAGCTCTTGCACTCCACGCAGTGCGAGCAGTTGTTGCACAGCTCGCACCGGGTGCAGTGGGTGCACTGGAAGCAGCTGTCGCAGTCCTTGCAGAACATGCAGTTGGCGCAGCGCTGGCAGCCCTCGCACGCGTAGGAGCCGGGGTTGCCCGGGTCCTGCGCGTAGCTCTTGGCCAGCTTCTGGAACTGCTCCAGGAACTCCCGCTTGCCCAGTGTGGCCACCACCGCGCGCGCGGCCTTCTCCTGTGCGAGCGGGTCCACCGCTTCGGGTCGCGTTCCTTTCTCCTTCACCACCAGGGACACTCCTTGCCCATGTCGGGGTTCACTGCAGCCGGGCCAGCCCGGCCAGGTCGATGCCTCGCGCCACCCGCCGCACCTCCACCGTGCCGGGGAAGCCCCGGCTGGTGACGGCCACCACGAAGCGGTCTCCCACCAGGAGGTTCGCCTCGGCCAGGGACTCCTCCGCGTCGTACCTCACGAAGCCCACGGCGTCGTCCCAGTGGATGGGCGCCGCCGGGTCGCTCGCGGCCTTGCCCTTCGCCCGGTCCGCGGCCTCGCGGATGGCCTGGCCAATCTTCTCGCCCATCGTGGTGTCCACGATGCGCACCTTCACCTCTCGCCCCTCACCTCGCGTGTAGAGCCGCTCGGCTTCGGACACGGATACCTCGCCGTACTTCCCCGTGGAGCCCTGGGTGCGCGCCACGGTGAAGCCGTCCAGCGTCTCCGGCAGGAAGGGCGACAGTTGCTTGAAGTACACGCAGGGCGCGCTCGCCGCCGGGACGGACGGTGTCACCTGGGCTGGAGCGCTGGCGTTGTCCATGCAACCCGCACCCACGCCGAGCGCGAGAAAAACGGCGGAGAGCCGGAGGAAGGGGTCGCGCACGGACGAATCAAAGGGTATCCCTGGCCCGCGCGCAATGGACCTCTCGAAGCTCAACCCTCCGCAGCGCGAGGCCGTGGTCACCCTCCAGGGTCCGCTCCTCGTGCTGGCGGGCGCCGGCAGCGGCAAGACCCGAGTCATCACCCACCGCATCGTCCACCTGCTCAACGAGCGGCCGGGCCACCTCATGGCCCGCAACGTCCTCGCCGTCACCTTCACTAACAAGGCGGCGACGGAGATGAAGGAGCGCCTGGTCCACATGGCGGGCCCGCGTGCGCAGGGGGTGCTGGTGTGCACCTTCCACGCATTTGGCTCGGAGGTCCTCCGCGAGGACATCCACCGCCTGGGTTGGCCGAAGAAGTTCGCCATCGCCGACATGGGCGACCAGCTCGCCAACATCCGGCGCGCCATGCGCGAGCACAAAATCGACGACCGCGCCTTCGACGCGCGCAAGGTGCTCACGCTCATCTCCAAGGCGAAGAACTCGGGGAAGACGCCCGAGCCCAAGCCGGAGGGCATCGGCGACGACTACGACCTCATCACCCACCTCGTCTACCCGGACTACCAGCTCGCGCTGAAGGCGCAGGGCTCGGTGGACTTCGACGACCTGCTGCTCTTGCCCGCGCGCCTGCTGCGCGAGTTTCCGGACCTCTACGCCAAGTACACGCGGCGCTTCCGCTACCTGCTGGTGGACGAGTTCCAGGACACCAACAGCGCCCAGTTGGAGTTGCTCAAGCTGCTGGCCGGCGAGCAGCGCAACGTGTGCGCGGTGGGTGACGACGACCAGTGCATCTACTCGTGGCGCGGCGCCGAGGTGCGCAACATCCTCGACTTCGACCGCTTCTTCCCGGGAGGGAAGGAGGTGCGGCTGGAGCAGAACTACCGCTCCGTCCAGACGGTGCTGGACGCGGCCAACGCCGTCATCGCGAAGAATCCCGAGCGCAAGGCCAAGCAGATGTGGACCGACCGCGCGGGGGGGCCGAAGGTGAAGGTGGTGGGCTGCCCCAACGACGAGGAGGAGGCCCGCTTCGTCGCGCACGAAATCCAGAAGCACATGTCCCTGGGCATCCCCGCGGACGACATCGCCGTGCTCTACCGCACCAACGGCCAGTCGCACCCCATCGAGGAGATGCTGCGCGAGAAGAGCATCCCCTACGAGGTCGTGGGCGGCAGCGAGTTCTTCGACCGGCGCGAGGTGAAGGACGTCATCGCGTACTTCAAGGTCATCGTGAACAAGCTGGACGAAATCTCGCTCCTGCGCATCGTCAACGTGCCGTCGCGCGGCATCGGTGACGTGACGATGGAGCGGCTGGCCGTCCACGCGCGCGGCGAGGGCGTCACGCTGTGGACGGTGATGCGCAAGGCCGACCAGTACGAAGACCTGCCGCCCGGCGCCGGGGGCAAGGTGCTCGAGTTCGTGGAGATGATCGAGCGCTACCGGGCCGCGTACGAGTTCGGCCAGCTCGCCACGGCCACGCGCAAGCTGCTGGAGGAGATTGGCTTCGCCGAGGCCACGCGCGCCCACGCGACGTCCTCCACCATCGCGGACAAGAAGCTCAAGAGCGTGGACATGGTCATCAACTCGCTGGAGAACTTCGAGAAGCGCGAGGGGCCCAAGGCCAGCCTTCTCACCTACCTCAACCGCCTGAGCCTGGACACGCGCCAGGAAGAGGAGGAGGTGCCCGGAGGCAACCGCCGCGTCACCCTGATGACGGTGCACGCCTCCAAGGGCCTGGAGTACCGGCTCGTGTTCTTCATTGGCATGGAGGAGGACCTGATGCCCCACGGGGGCATGCAGGGCGAGGCGCAGAACCTCGAGGAGGAGCGGCGCCTCTGCTATGTGGGCATCACCCGCGCCAAGGAGGTGCTCTACCTCACCCGCGCCAACGTCCGGACCAAGCGCGGCAAGGACGTGCCCCGGACCCCCTCCCGCTTCCTGGAGGACCTTCCTCCGGAGGTGGTGGAGAAGGTGGACCTGGAAGCACCGCGTCAGGGCCCCGCCACCCCGGAGGAGAAGAACTTCTTCGCCAACCTCAAGGAGCGCTTCAAGAAGCCCCAGCCGGGGGGGGCCGGGCCGGCACCTGGAGCGGCCCCCAGCCGGCCCGCGGGGCCTTCGGGAGGGGCGACCGGGTAGGGGAGCGCCCCCCGGCAGCCCCTCCCATGCGACTCCCGGGAGAGGGCCGGGCGGGGAATCCGGACGGGAGGTGTGGAGCGACCTTGACTTGATCCTCCGCACCCACTAGGACGGTCGGCCTTTCCGGGCCTCGTGGAGTTTTCACGGCGGACCCGTGGTTGGTTTGGCACGAGCAGCGGTCCCTGGCATGCACACGGCGACCGCGAGAAGTCTGGAGTGCAAAGAAATGTCGCAGAAGACCTACAGCGCGAAGGCTGGGGACATCAAGCGCCAGTGGCACGTCATTGACGTGTCCGACAAGGTGCTGGGCCGCGCGGCGAGCCAGATTGCCACCCTCCTCAAGGGTAAGCACAAGGCGATCTACACGCCGTCCATCGATACCGGCGACCACGTCGTCGTCATCAACGCCGAAAAGGTGAAGGTGACGGGGACGAAGGAGCAGGACAAGCAGTACTACCGGCACTCCCGCGCCGGTTTCCCTGGTGGCTTGAAGATCACCAACCTGGAGAAGCTCCGCCAGCGTCACCCCGAGGACATCGTCATCAACGCCGTGCGCCGCATGCTTCCGCGTAACGCGCTCGGTCGGCAGATGATGACGAAGCTGAAGGTCTACGCGGGTGACACCCATCCTCACGCGGCCCAGAAGCCCGCCGCGTTTGAGGTCGAGGCGTAAAGGGAGACAACGTCCATGCCCATCCATCAAGAACTCGGTTTCTACGCCACCGGCCGCCGCAAGGAGGCCACCGCCCGCGTCTGGATTCGTCCCGGCACCGGCCAGGTCACCGTCAACGGTCGCGAGCTCAACGCCTACTTCGGTCGTGAGACCTCGAAGATGGTGCTCAACCAGCCCCTCGACATCCTCGAGCAGAAGGGCAAGCTGGACATCACGGTCAACGTGAAGGGCGGCGGTCTCTCCGGCCAGGCCGGCGCCATCCGTCACGGCATCGCCCGTGCGCTGTGCTCCTTCAACCCGGAGTTCCGTCCGGCGCTGAAGAAGGCCGGCTTCCTCACCCGCGATGCTCGCGCGGTCGAGCGCAAGAAGTACGGCCAGCCGGGCGCGCGTCGCCGGTTCCAGTTCTCCAAGCGCTAGGCGTCAAGCCCGGCTGCTCGGTTGTTTCCCTTCGGCGGGGGTCCTCTTTCGAGGGCCTCCGCCGTCGTCTTTGCGGGGTCCGGAGCGGCCCATCGCATGAGGCCGAGGGCCTCTGCTACCATCCGGTCCGCTCATGGAACTGAACGAGATTCTGCAGATCGCCCTGCGCGGCGGTGCCTCCGACATTCATCTCAAGGCCGGCCTTCCGCCCATGTTCCGCGTGGACGGCTCGCTGGTGCCGCTCAAGGACGGCCGCCGCCTCCCCCCGGAGGAGGTCGCGCGCATGGCCTTCGGCATCATGAACGAGTTCCAGAAGGAGAAGTTCAAGTCGAGCAACGAGGTGGACCTGGCGTACGGCGTCCCCGGCCTGGGCCGCTTCCGCGTCAACGTCTTCCAGCAGCGCGGCACGGTGGGCGCCGTCTTGCGCGTCATCCCCTTCAAGGTGATGACGATGCAGGACCTGCTGCTGCCCCAGGTGCTCGCGAAGATTTGCGGCGAGGAGCGCGGCCTCGTGCTGGTGACGGGCACCACGGGCTCCGGCAAGTCCACCACGCTGGCGGCGATGATCGACCACATCAACGCCAACGAGACCAGCCACATCATGACGATTGAGGACCCCATCGAGTTCCTCATTCGCGACAAGCGCTCCATCGTGAACCAGCGCGAGGTGGGCGTGGACACGATGAGCTTCGCGCAGGCCCTCAAGAGCGCGCTGCGGCAGGACCCGGACGTCATCCTCGTCGGCGAAATGCGAGACCACGAGACGATTGAGACGGCGCTCCACGCGGCGGAGACGGGCCACCTCGTGATGTCCACGCTGCACACGCTGGACGCGACGGAGACCATCAACCGCATCGTGTCCGCCTTCCCTCCGCACCAGCAGAAGCAGGTGCGCCTGCAGCTCGCCAGCGTGCTCAAGGGCGTGGTTTCCCAGCGCCTCGTGCCGCGCGCGGACGGCAAGGGCCGCGTGGCCGCGGTGGAGGTGCTGCGCGTCACCGCCCGCGTGCGCGAGCTCATCGAGGACAAGGACCGCACGAAGGAAATCCACGACGCGATTGCGCAGGGCACCGACTCGTACGGGATGCAGACCTTCGACCAGTCTCTGATGAGCCTGGTGCGCCAGGGGCTCGTCACCTACGAGGAGGCCCACCGTCAGGCCTCCAACCCGGACGACTTCGCGCTGCGCTTCTCCGGCATCAGCGGCACGTCCGACTCGAAGTGGGACAACTTCGACGCGAAGCCCGGCGACGCGCGCCCCATCCCCGGCTCGGCCTCCTTCGCTCAGAAGGGGGCGCCCACCGCGGCGGCTCCGGCCCCGGCTCCGGCGACTCCGCCCACGCCGGCTCCGGTGGCCCAGGCGATGCGCCCGGGGGCGCCCGCGCCCGCTGGCGCGCCGCGTCCCGGTGCTCCGGCCCCCGCCGCCGCGCGTCCGCCCGCGCCCGCCGCGCGCCCGCCGACGCCTGCGCCCGCTCCGGCCCCGGCGCCTGCCGCGGGGGGGGACGACGACTTCCAGATTGAGCGCTTCTGATTCGCTGTAGCGGTGGGGCCGGTGCTCCCGGCTCCGCCGCTACGACGCGTCCTCGTCGCTCGATGCGAGCGGACCTGCCGCGCTGAGGCCGGGCACCTCTCGCCCTTCGGCCGCTACGCGTCTCCTTCGCCCAGCAGCGCCCGCAGCCGCGACAGACGAATGGGCCCCACCAGGCCTTCCTTGGAGAGCGCCTGGAGGAGCTGCGCGGTGGCGTGCACCTTGGCCTCCTGCTCCTCCTCGGGCCGGTCCACCACCTCCGCGTCGAGCACGGCCTCCATGTGCTCGGGGTTGATGGGCGCGGGCCCCTCCGACCACGCGATGTCGAAGAGGGCGCGGGCCATGCCCTCGCGCACCTTGCGCTCGGCGTCGTTGGCGGCGCCCTTCACGAACGAGAGGAAGAGCGCGTCCACCGCCTCCTTGGTGAGGGCGGCCAGCGCGGGCACCTCGCCCAGCGACTCCTTCACGTACTCGGCGTCGAAGGCGTCCACGTCCTGCTCGTAGCCGAAGGCCTCCTCCAGCAGGATGGACGCGATGAAGGCGTCCGCCTCCTCGTCGCTGGCGCCCTCCTCGGCCAGCGCCTCGCGCGCCTTGCGCGTGGGCTCGGCCAGGTCGGTGTCCTCGCGCATGGCGCGGGCCGCGGCATGGGCCGCCAGCAGCACGAGTGACGCCTGGGCGTCGGACGACAGGACGCGGCCGCTCACACCGAGCAGCACGCCCCGGTGCTTGGGGTGCGCGGTGGCGGCGTCGATGAAGGCCTGCTCCTCGGAGGACAGGGCTTCACCGGACTGCTGCTTGCGAAGCGTCTCCCGGGCGGCATCGGCGGCGAGGAAGCGGGCAAGGACGGGGTGCATGGTTGCGCCTGTTACCACATGCTACGTATCCCGCCATGCATCCGGAGGATGACGGTCCCCCCGAAGACGCCGGCCCGGACGCGGTCCGCCGCGCCACGGACGCCTGTCTGAAGCTGCTCTCCGTGCGCTCCCGCAGCCGTCAGGAATTGGACGCGGCCCTCACGCGAAAGGGCTTCGTACAGAAGGTCCGCGAGGAGGCGCTCTCCCGGGTGACGGGCTGGGGCTACCTCGACGATGCGCGCTTCGCCCAGGAGCGCGCCGCCGCGCTCCTGCGCAAGGGACGGCTGGGCCCGCGCGCCGTGCTCCAGCGCCTCGAGGCCCACGGGCTGCCCGAGGAGACGGCCCGCCAGGCCCTGGCGCAGGCGAGCGGCACGGAGGACTTCGACGCGCTGGCCGCCGCGCGCGCGGTGCTGGAGGGGAAGGGGCTGCTCGGCCGCCCGCTCGACGCGAAGGAGCGGGCCCGCGCGGGACGGCTCCTCGACAGCCGGGGCTTTTCCGAAGACGTCATCCACCGGTTGCTGGGTGAACCTTCGCTGGACCCCTCAGGCCCGGACGAATAGCGTGGTGGAGATGCGTTCCGCCGTCGCCTTCCTGACCGCCGTCCTGCTCTTCGCCTCCGGCTGTGCGTCCCTCACCTCGGGACAGGCCGGTGAGCCCAACTACGCCAGCTCCGCCGAGGAGAACCTGCGCCTTGGCACGGAGGCCATGGAGAACAAGGACTTCCTCAAGGCCCAGAAGTACTTCGAGTACGTCCGCGCGAAGTTCCCCTACCAGGATGCCGCCCGCGAGGCCGAGCTCAAGCTGGCGGACGTGGACTTCGCCCGCGAGGCCTGGCCCGAGGCGCGCGAGCAGTACGAGTCCTTCATCAAGCTCCACCCCACGCACCCCAAGGTGGACTACGCCGCCTACCGCTCCGCCCTCACGCACGTGGAGGACTACCCCTCCGAGTTCTTCGCCCTGCCGCCCCCGGAGGAGAAGGACCAGGGGGAAATCCGGGCCGCGCTGCTCGCCATGGAGGACTTCCGGCGCCAGTACCCGAAGTCCGAGTACGCCGACGAAGCCAAGGCCAATGCCGACGAGGCCCGCAGGCGCCTGGCGGAGCACGAGTTGTACGTGGCCCGTTTCTACCAGAAGCGTGAGCGGTGGAAGGCGGTGGCCCAGCGCCTGGAGTCGCTGCTGCGCCGCTACCCGGGCACCCAGTACGAGGAGGAGGCCCTCTTCGACCTGCACGCGGCCTACGTGAAGCTGAACGACCCGAAGAAGGCGGAGGAGACGCTGCGGCAGGTGCTGCGCCGGCTGCCCGGAACGCCCGCCGCGGAGCGCGCCCAGCGCATGCTGGGCTCGTGAAGACGACCGAGGAGTGGAGCCGCCTCGGCGGCACCCTCATCGTCGTGCTGGCGCTGGGCGCCACCCTGGCCGTCTTCGCCCCGCGCTTGCTCGGCGCGGCCGCCGGCCCCGAGGCGGAAATCATCACCGCCTTGAAGCAGACCGAGGCCGACGGGCTGACGCTGCCCGTGCCCGGCTCCGACGTGCCCCTCAAGTCCCGCAAGCACCGCTTCGCGCGCATCACCGTGGTGGTGGCGCCGGGCGGGGAGCGGGCGGAGGCCCATGCCACGCTCGACTTCGACGGCACCCTGGGGCCCACCGAGGTGGGCACCGCCGGGGTGGAGCGCGTGCCCTTCGTCCGGCGCGACGGTGACTGGGTGCCGGAGGGCACCGCGGCGCCCCGGCTGCTGGCCGTGGTGACGGCGCTGGAGTCCCGGCGCCGGGCCTTGCAGGCGGCGGACGCGGACGCCCTGGCGAAGCTGGCGGCGCCGGGCACTCCCGGTGTGGGTGGCCCGGAGTGGGACGAGCTGCGGCGGATGCGCGCGCGCGGCTACCGGGCGGAGGCCTGGTACGTCCGGCTGGAGCGGGAAGAAGCTGTCGTTACCGAACACTGGCGCCTGCAGGGGGCACTGCCCTCGCGTCCGGTGGACACCCGGGGCGAGCGCCAACTTTCCCTGACGCTTCGCGGTGATGAATTCTTGTTTTCGCCCGGGCTCATGTAGGCTAGCCGCCTCGGAGGCAGAGCCCGTTCGGGCCGATTCATGGAAGAGCCCCTCAAGCAGCTACTGACCCTCGGGCGCGGCTACTTCGAGAAGAAGCAGTACGCCCAGGCCGAGCAATACCTCGCGAAGATCGTCGAGCAGAATCCGACCTTCGCGGACGTGTTCAACATGCTCGGCATCATCTACCACGACCAGGGCCAGTTCGCCCGGGCGCAGCGCGCCTTCGAGTCCGCGCTGAAGCTCAACCCCGCGTACACGGAGGCGGCCCTCAACCTGGCCGTCATCTACAACGACATGGGGAAGTACGCCGAGGCGAAGGAGGTCTACCAAGCCGCCCTCTCCCAGCAGAAGACCGGCCCCGGCGAGCTGGACCCCTACGTGGAGAAGAAGATCGCCAACATGTACGGCGAGATTGGCGACGTCTACGCCTCCAGCGGGGCGTGGGCGAAGGCGGTCGAAGAGTACCGGCGGGCGCTCGCCCTTTGCCCGCAGTTCGTGGACATCCGCCTCAAGCTGGGCAATGCCTTGCGTGACGCGGGCGACAACGCCGCGGCCCTCGCCGAGTACGAGCAGGTCATCACCCAGAACCCATCTTTCATCCCGGGCCGTATCCAGTATGGAGTGGCGCTGTATTCGGCCGGGCGTCGGGCGGAGGCGGTGCGGGTCTGGGAGGACGTGCTGGCGCGCAGCCCGGATAACAAGAGCGCGCAGATGTACCTCAACCTGGTGAAGGACCCCGGCACGCCGGAGCAGGCCGGTTGATGACCATGGACACCCAAAAGACCTACGCCCTCAAGTTCATCTCCGGGAAGTACCAGGGTGGCGAGTTCCCGCTGAAGGCGGAGAAGCACATCGTCATCGGCCGCTCGAGCGAGCTGGACATGGTGCTCGTCGAGGACATGGTCTCCCGCAAGCACGCGAAGATCAGCTTCAGCGACGGGAAGATCACCATCGAGGACCTGGGCTCCACCAACGGGACCTTCGTCAACGGCGAGAAGGTGAAGCAGGCCCGGCTGAAGGAGGGGGACCGCATCCTCATCGGCACCTCCATCCTCAAGCTCGTCCACCAGGGCGCGGATGGCGCCAACGTCGACGAGAGCATGGCCAAGCAGAAGCTGGAGGAGGTCGCCGCCGTCCAGGCCGCGCGGACCACCAACAAGGCCAGCTCCATGACGGGGAAGATTGAAGAGATTCCCCTGCCGGACCTGCTCCAGCTCTTCCACACGTCCAAGAAGAACGGCGTGCTGGTGGTGACGAGCGACCAGGAGGGCCGCATCTACCTGCGCCAGGGCCGTGTGTACTACGCCGTCATCGGCGACAACCACAACCTGGGCCCGCAGAAGAGCTTCAACCGCATCATCACCTGGGAGCAGGGCGACTTCGAGCTGCGCCCGGCGGACAACCAGGAGTTCATGGTGGAGCTGGACTCGTCCACCGAAGCGCTCCTGATGGACTCGCTCCGTCAGCTGGACGAGATGAAGCGCCTGCAGCCGAACCTGCCGGCGCTGGACGCGCCGCTGGCGCTGGCCATGCCGCTGACGCCGCCGCTCAAGGAGCTGTCGCCGGAGATGCTGGACGTGCTCCAGCTGGTGCACAACTACGGCACCTTCGGCGCGGTGTTGGACCGCGCGGACGCGGACGACGTGGTGACGGCGGAAGCAGTCGCGCAGCTCCTGAAGCGCGACTACGTGCGCAAGGCCTGACGGACATACGCGGCCTGGTACCCGGGCCGCACACGGCGGAAGGGGAGCACCATGGCGGACGAGCAGCCGGTGAAGCCGAAGCGCCTCACCGAATTAAGTCACTGCGCGGGCTGAGCGGCGAAACTGCGGCCCGCGGACCTGGCGCAGGTCCTGCGCCTCCTGAAGACTGCCAGGAGTCCTCACGCGCTGGTGGGTTTCGCCACCAACGACGATGCGGCCGTCTATCGCCTCACGCCCGGCCTGGCCGTGGTGGAGACGGTGGACTTCTTCCCGCCCGTGGTGGACGACCCGTTCCAGTTCGGGGCCATCGCCGCGGCGAATGCCCTGTCGGACATCTACGCCATGGGCGCGCGGCCCCTGTTCGCCCTCAACCTGGTGGGCTTCCCGGACGGCCAGCCGCTGAAGGTGCTCTCGAAGATTCTCGCCGGTGGCCAGTCCAAGGCCGACGAGGCGGGCATCCCCATCCTCGGCGGCCACAGCGTGAGGGACCCGGAGCCGAAGTACGGCATGGCCGTCACCGGCGTGGTGCATCCGAAGAAGGTGCTCACCAACGCGGGCGCGAAGCCGGGAGACGTGCTCTTCCTCACCAAGCCCCTGGGCTCGGGCATCGCCACCACCGCCATCAAGCGGGGCGTGGCCTCGAAGCAGCTCTCCAAGCGCGTGGTGGCGGTGATGTCCGCCCTCAACCGCGCCGCGGGGGAGGTCTTCGCGTCGGGGAAGTTCAAGGTGAACGCCCTTACGGACGTGACGGGCTACGGGCTGCTGGGCCACCTGCTGGAGATGATGACCGGGGCGAAGGCGCGCGCGGCAATCGACCTGGAGCGCATCCCCCTCATCTCCGAGGTCGCCGGGCTGGCCGAGCAGGGCGTGGTGCCCGGTGGCACCAAGGCCAACCTCGCCCATGTGCTGAAGAAGGTGCGCTTCCCGGAAGGGCTGCCCGAGCACATCCAGTGGGTGCTCGCGGATGCGCAGACCAACGGCGGGCTGCTGGCCAGCGTGCCCGCGCGTCAGGCGCTCAAGGCGCTCAAGGCGCTGGATGCGGCGGGCGTGGACGCGGCCCTGATTGGTGAAGTGAGGGCAGGGCGTCCCGGCATCGACATCATCGGCTGAGCCTCCCAGCTCTCTCGCACGGCTGCAGGCAATGGGGCCCCGCGCTGACGAAAGGCCAGGGCTTCCTCGTGCCGCCTGCGACGGGGCCTACGTTGGCCGGACGCCCGGCCTCTTCGCACGAACTCCGGAGCTGGACCCTGGCGACAGCGCCGTCATCGGCTGAACGCCCCCGGGCCCGGATTTCGCCCCCGGGGGCTCCCTCCGCTAGCATCCGTCCCCGGTATGCCGTCGTCGCACCGCCCCCTCCTCGCCGTCCTGTCGCTGCTCTGCCTCGTGCCCCTCGCCGCGAGGGCGGGGGAGCGGCCTGCGCGCATCGTCATCGACCCGGGACATGGCGGCGCGAAGGAGGGCGCGAAGGGCCCCGGCGAGCTGCGCGAGAAGGAGGTCGCCCTCCAGATTGCCCAGCGCGTCCGTGCGCGCCTGGAGGCGGCCGGCGGCGACGTGTACCTCACGCGCGAGCGCGACGCGCAGGTGTCCCTCACGGAGCGCGTGTTGCTGACCAACGACCACGCCGCGGACCTCTTCCTCTCCATCCACGCCAACTCCATGCCCACGAAGCGGATGCGCGAGCGCACCGAGGGCATCGAGACCTACTTCCTCTCCGCCAACGCCTCCGGCGACGCCGCGCGCGCGGTGGCCGACCGGGAGAACGCCGAGGCCCCCGAGACTCGCGCGGCGCGCGGGGACTCCATGCTGGCCCTCATCCTCCAGGACCTGGTGCGCACCGAGGCGCACGCGGACTCGTCTCGGCTGGCCTACTCCATCCACCCGCGCCTCATCCGCGGTACGCGCGCGGCGGACCGGGGCGTGCAGCAGGCGCCCTTCTTCGTCCTCTCCGGCGTGGAGTGCCCCGCCGTCCTCGTCGAGGTGGGCTACATCTCCCATCCGCAGGAGGGCGCGAAGCTGGGCCGCGCGGAGTACCAGGAGAAGCTGGCCGAGGCGATTGCCGACGGCGTGCTGGCCTTCCTCAAGGAAACGCGCCGGCGCGACGCCACCCGCGAGCCCCAGGTGGCCGGCCCCGTGTCGCAGTGAGGGCAGACGGGCGCGGAGATTCCACCCGCGCGGCGCGGCTCTGGTAGAGAGGGGTGGCCCACTCCATTTCCCAGGAGCCTGCCGTGCGTTCCTTCCAACGTGGTGCGCTGGACCTTCGCCCCGTCACCCTGACCCCCGGTGTCTCCCGCTACGCGGAGGGCTCCGTGCAGGTGGAGTTCGGCCACACCAAGGTGCTCGTCACCTGCTCCACCGAGGAGCGGGTGCCGCCGCACCTGATGGGCAAGGGCACCGGCTGGGTGACGGCCGAGTACGGCATGCTCCCCCGCGCCACGCACTCGCGGAACCAGCGCGAGTCCGCCAAGGGCAAGCAGACCGGCCGCACCATGGAAATCCAGCGCCTCATCGGCCGCTCCCTGCGCGCGGCGGTGGACCTGGCGTCCATTGGCCCCCGCACCTTCACCCTGGACTGCGACGTGCTCCAGGCGGACGGCGGCACGCGCACCGCCTCCATCACCGGGGCCTACGTGGCGCTGGTGCTGGCCATGCGCTCGCTCCAGAAGGCGGGCACCCTCACCAAGACGCCCAAGCTGACGCCGCTGGCCGCCGTGTCCGTGGGCGTGGTGAAGGGCGAGGTGCGGGTGGACCTGGACTACGACGAGGACTCCACCGCGGACGTGGACCTGAACCTCGTGGCCACCGCGGACGGTCGCATGGTCGAGCTGCAGGGCACGGCCGAGCACCAGCTCTTCGACCGCAAGACGCTGGACGCCATGGTGGACGGAGGGCTCGCCGCGATTCAGCAGCTCGTCGCCGCGCAGGCGAAGGTGCTGGGATGACGAAGAAGCCCCGGCTGCTCTTCGCCACCACCAACGCGGGCAAGCTGCGCGAGCTGCGTGGGCTGGTGGGGGACGGGGTGGAGGTGGTGTCCCTGGCGGACCTGCCACCCCTGCCGGACGTCGTGGAGGACGAGCCCACCCTCGAGGGCAACGCGCTGAAGAAGGCCCGCGAGTACGCGCAGGCCACCGGGCTGCCCGCGCTGGCGGACGACTCCGGCCTGTTCGTGGACGCACTGGGAGGCAGGCCCGGGGTGCACTCCGCGCGTTATGCGCCGGGGGACGACAAGGCCCGCTACGAGAAGCTCCTCACCGAGCTGTCCGGCGTGCCCGACGAGAAGCGCACCGCGTCCTTCCGGTGCGCGCTGGCGCTGGTGAAGCCGGGCGGCGAGTCGAAGGTGGAGGTGGGCCGGTGCGAGGGACGCATCGGCCATGCGCCGAGTGGAACGCACGGCTTCGGCTACGACCCGGTGTTCATCGTTTCGGACAAGGGCCGGACGATGGCGGAGCTGGCGGCGGAGGAGAAGGCCGCGGTGTCCCACCGGGGGGCGGCCTTCCGGATGATGAAGCCCCACCTGCTCGGCCTGTAGTCGGGCCGAATGAAAGGGTGTCAGGCACGTCGGCCTTGCGCGTCCGTTCGCGATGGTTCAACAATGCCGGACTCTACTTCTCGGGGCGTAGCGCAGCCTGGTAGCGCACCTGCCTTGGGCGCAGGGGGTCGGAGGTTCAAATCCTCTCGCCCCGACTTGAAGTAAAGCAGTTGGAAGCAGGCGGCCCGGCCAGCTCCAGTAGCTCAGCTGGATAGAGCACCGGCCTTCTAAGCCGGGGGTCGCAGGTTCGAGTCCTGCCTGGGGCGCCAACCTGCCTGCCGTCACATTTGGCCTTGAATGGCCACGGTTTCCACGATAGGGAAGCCGCCGCTTCAACGCCGTAACGCTGTCACGGCGGCCATAGCTCAACTGGTTAGAGCGCAGGACTGTGACTCCTGAGGTTACCGGTTCGATCCCGGTTGGCCGCCCTCCTTCACCCGCCCCTTTCGTGCTGCGCTCGTAGCTCAACTGGATAGAGCACCGGGCTTCGAACCCGGGGGTTGGGGGTTCAAGTCCCTCCGAGCGCGCTCCTCCTCTCCCGAGTCGAGCCTCCACCGCCGGGACGACGCAAGACGCGAAAACGCCCCCGCCGCTCACTCGCGACGGGGGCGTTTCTCATTTCACTCCCTGAGCGGTGCGGAGCGGCTTCAGGCCTCGTGGGCCGCGCCGCCGCTCTTCGCGGAAGCGGGGACGCGGCAGCGCAGCTCCGTCTCCGCCTCCAGCGCGGCCAGGTTCTCCCGCATCGCCTTGGCCCAGCGCGCCTTCGGCTGCTCCATCAGCTTCTCGTTGGCCATGTCGATGGTCTCACTCAGCTCCTCGTCGGAGAGCTCGGAGGCCGTCTTCCCCTTGTACGGGCCGAACGCCACCACCACGGCGCTCGGCTTGGGGCGCGGGGCCGCCTCCACCACCACTTCCTTCTCCGGCGGCTCCTCGACGGGCGTCGCCGCGGGGGCGTGGGCCGTCTTGCCGTTCTTCCTACCGGAGCCGTGGGCGGTGACGACGGGCTCGGTCTCCACCGCGGCCTGCCGGGAGGGCGCGGGCGGCACCGGCACGTCGACCTCCAGCGCCGCGGGCACCGCCTGCGCCTTCTCCTCCTTCGCCGGCGCGGGGGCCAGGGTGGGGAAGGACGCCTTCACGGGGCCGGGCTTCGCGCCCAGCACCTCGTAGGGGCCGCTGGCGTGGCCGGGCTCCTCGTGCGTGTGCGGCTGCTCGTAGTCGTCGGCCGGCATCTCCTCGCGCACGTACAGGCCGCCGAAGGCCTCCGGGTACGCCTTGCGCAGGGCCGCCACGCGCGCGCACTTCTCAATCATCGTCGTGGGAATCTTGGCCCACAGCGGCGTCTGCTGGACGTAGCCGCTGAAGTCCAGCCACACGACGACGGGCAGCTTCCCGTCGCGCACCACGCGGGACCAGGCGCCCACCAGAGCGCCCTTGCGCTTGGCCGGGTTGAAGCGGTGCACCACCTCGCCCTTGCCCTGGTCCACGATGATTTCGTCCTCGGCGAATACGGCGGACGCCTGGATGCCCCTGAAGTCCGGGAAGCGCTCCGCACGGGCGAGCATGCCGGCCTCGGAAGGCTGGAACTCGTACTTCGTCACCCAGTTGGGCCGCTCGCGGTTGCCCACGTTCTGCCGGCGCGCCACGCAGAAGGCTTCCTTGAGCAGCGGGTCCAGGCCGCTGCGCTTGCACTGCTCGATGAAGAGGGCGAACTCGTCCTCGCTGATGCCCTTGGGGCAGATGGTGCGCCGCACGAGCTCCGCGCGCTCCCGGCTCCACTGTCCCTGCTGGGGGCCCTGGCCCGTCGCGCTGTCCGCCTTGTGGTGGGTGTTGGCTTCCGTCACTGTCGTCTCCTGCATCCGTTCTTCGCGAAAAGGGCGGACGACCTCCGTCCGCCCGCCTGGTTGCCGCGGCGGCGACCCTCTGCTGCATGAGTGCCCACGAAACCTTCGTGCGCCTCGTGTCCCGGAGTGCGGCTCGCGCACGACGCGTCGTGCGGCCGGGACGAAAGGCGTGCTACGGCCATGTTGAACAGCGGCGGGAGGCGCTTGCTTCATCCGCGTCCGGAGCTGTTCCAGGGGCCGGCCGCCGGGCGTGCGGAGCGGCGTCAGGTGCTGGCCGCGCCGGCCGTCAGATCCTCAGCAGTGGGGGAATGAAGGGCGCCCGAAAATACTTTTTGACAGCACGGTCGGGCTTCTGTAGTTACCGCCGCCACCTGGACGTCGCGCAGGCGACGGACCGGGGCAGTGCCGGGAGCGTAGCTCAATTGGCAGAGCAATGGACTCTTAATCCATAGGTTGTGGGTTCGATTCCCTCCGCTCTCACTCAGGGGCCCCTTCAGAAATGAAGGGGCCCCGTTTCATTTTCCGGCCACTGCCGTCCACCCGACGTTTCGCGGTAAGACGGCAGGCGCGCGACGCACCCTGGGCGGGTGGCGGAACTGGTAGACGCGCCAGACTTAGGATCTGGTACCGCAAGGTGTGAGGGTTCGAGTCCCTCCTCGCCCATTTCGCGTTGACCCGTTCGTGCCTATCCCCTAAAGGCGCACGTCCCACTTTTCCGGCGCCGCCCGGGACGGATGTCCGCCGCGGCGACGAGCGAGGCCCGCATGAAGGTCCAGGTCGAGGAGCTCTCTCCCATCGAGAAGAAGCTCTCCATCGAGGTCGAGAACGCCCGCGTGGCGGAGGAGCTCAACCGCGCGTACTCCAGGCTCGGCCAGCAGGTGCGGCTGCCTGGCTTCCGGCAGGGCAAGGTGCCTCGCCGCATCCTCGAGCAGCGCTTCCGCGGCCAGGTCGAGGACGAGGTCATCCAGCGCGTCGTCCAGGCGGCGTACGTGGAGGCCATCCGCGAGCACAACGTGGACGTCGTCGCCAACCCCCAGGTCACCAACTCCGGCCTCAAGCCGGACGCCCCCTTCACCTTCGAGGCGCGGGTGGAGGTGAAGCCCAAGGTGGAGGCCAGGGAGTACGTCGAGCTGCCCCTGGCGAAGCCCGACACCGACGTCACCGACGCGCAGCTGGACGAGCAGCTGCAGCGCATGCGCTCGTCCATGGGCCGCATGGAGCCCGTCGCGGACCGCGACACCGCGGCCGCCAATGACCACGTCACCATCGACTTCGAGGCCAAGGTGGACGGCCAGCCCTTCCCCGGCAGCAAGGCCGACGGCATCACCGTCCAGGTGGAGCCCGGTGAGCTGGTGGAGTCGAAGATCGCCGCCCTGGAGGGCGTGAAGGTGGGCGAGTCCAAGGACATCGACTACGCCTTCCCGGCGGACTACCGGGTGGAGGAGGTGCGCGGGAAGACGGCGCGCTTCCACATCACCGTGAAGTCCCTCCAGAAGGAAATCACCCCCGAGCTCAACGACGACTTCGCCAAGAACACCGGCATCGCCCAGTCGCTCGACGAGCTGCGCACCAAGATGCGCGAGGACATGCAGAAGGCGCGCAAGCAGCAGGTGGAGGGCGAGGAGCGCGAGGCGCTCATGAAGGCCCTCATCGAGCGCAACGCCTTCGAAGTGCCTCGCGCCATGGTGGAGCGCGCCATGGACTCCATGCTGCGCGGCGCCCTGCAGCAGCTGCAGCGCTCGGGCGTGGACCCCAGCCGCCTCAACCTGGACTTCAACCGCCTGCGCGAGGAGATGCGCGAGAAGGCCGTCCAGGAGGTGAAGGGCACGCTGCTGTTCGAGGCCATCGCCCAGAAGGAGGGCATCCAGGCCAACGACGCGGACGTGGACGCCCGGATTGAACAGCTCGCCGCCGAGGCCGGTCAGCCCGTCGCCGCCGTGAAGAAGTACTTCAAGGGCCCGGACGAGCGGCTCGGGTTGTCTCTCCGACTCAGGGAGGAAAAGACGATTGAATTCCTGAGGGGTCGGGCGAAGTATTCGTGAGGTTCTTCTCCTAGAGCTTCGCTGGTCCTCCTGAGGTCGACATGCCCTTCATGCCCGTTCCCTACGTCATCGAGCAGACCCATCGCGGTGAGCGCTCGTACGACATCTACAGCCGGCTCCTGAAGGACCGCATCGTCATGCTGGGCACCGAAATCGACGATGACGTGGCCAACGTCATCGTCGCCCAGCTCCTGTTCCTGGAGTCCGAGGACCCGGACAAGGACATCAACCTCTACGTCAACTCGCCCGGTGGCTCGGTGACGGCCGGCCTCGCCATCTACGACACCATGCAGTACCTGAAGTGTCCGGTGTCGACCATCTGCGTCGGGCAGGCGGCCTCCATGGGGGCCGTCCTCCTGCTCGCCGGTGCCAAGGGCAAGCGCTACTCGCTGCCCTCCAGCCGCATCATGATCCACCAGCCGCTGGGCGGCGTGCGGGGTCAGGCCACGGACATCGAAATCCAGGCCCGTGAAATCCTCCGCATGAAGGCCAAGCTCAACGAGCTCATCGTCAAGCACACCGGCCAGTCCATCGAGCGAGTCGAAAAGGACACGGACCGCGACTACTTCATGGGCGCGACCGAGGCGAAGGCCTACGGCATCATCGACGAAATCCAGAGCCCCCGGAAGGTCGTGGGCCTGGGCAAGGAAGAGAAGAAGTAGGCGCATGTCCGAGGCCCCGGGCCTCGGTGGGCGGCCGGAGCTCGCGGGAATGCGTCCCCGCGACTCCGGCTTTCTCGTTTCTGCGTCGGTGACACCGGCCTGTTAAGTACCCGGAAGGTGCGTGGACGTTCCGGACAGGGGCTGACTAGATTGGGCTGGAGGCAGGGGTTGGGGCGGTCTTCAGGCGTGGGGCCTTACAGGCGCAGCGAGGGATGACATGGCGGGCAAGAACGTGGAGAAGCGAGACAACCAGACCCTCTGCTGCTCCTTCTGCGGCAAGTCGCAGAAGGAAGTGAAGAAGCTCATCGCGGGGCCGACGGTCTACATCTGCGACGAGTGCATCGGGCTCTGCAACGACATCATCGCGGAGGAGATCGACCGCGAGGAGACCAAGGACACCAAGCTGCGCATCCCCCGGCCTTCCGAAATCAAGGCCGTGCTGGACGAGTACGTCATCGGCCAGGAGCGCGCGAAGAAGACGCTGTCGGTGGCGGTGCACAACCACTACAAGCGCATCGAGTCCAAGGTCGCCATGGAGGACGTGGAGCTCCAGAAGAGCAACATCCTCCTCCTGGGCCCCACCGGTAGCGGCAAGACGCTGCTCGCGCAGACGCTGGCGCGCATCCTCAACGTCCCCTTCACGATTGCCGACGCCACGTGCCTCACCGAGGCCGGCTACGTGGGCGAGGACGTGGAGAACATCATCGTCAACCTGCTCCAGGCGGCCGACCACGACATCGAGCGGGCGCAGCGCGGCATCGTCTACATCGACGAAATCGACAAGATTGCCCGCAAGTCGGAGAACCCCTCCATCACCCGCGACGTCAGCGGCGAGGGTGTGCAGCAGGCCCTGCTGAAAATCATCGAAGGCACGGTGGCCAACGTTCCGCCCAAGGGTGGCCGCAAGCACCCGCAGCAGGAGTTCCTGCAGGTGGACACCACCAACATCCTCTTCATCTGCGGCGGCGCCTTCGGCGGCCTGGACCAGGTGATTGAGCGGCGGCTGGGTGGGCGCAGCCTGGGCTTCGGCGCGGACATCCAGTCCAAGAAGCAGCGCAACCTCACGGAGCTGCTCAAGCACGTGGAGCCGGAAGATTTGCTCAAGTTCGGCATGATTCCGGAGTTCATCGGCCGACTGCCCATCATCACCGCGCTGGAGGAGCTGGACGAGCCCGCGCTCATCAACATCCTCAACCAGCCGAAGAACGCGCTCACCAAGCAGTACCGCAAGCTCTTCGAGCTGGACGGCGTCGCCCTCAAGTTCACCGACGGCGCGCTGAAGGCCATCGCCGGCGAGGCCATCCGCCGCAAGGCCGGGGCCCGCGGCCTGCGCTCCATCCTCGAGTCGGCCATGCTGGACGTGATGTACGAAATCCCGTCCCGCAAGACGGCCCGCGAGGTGCTCATCTCCGAGGAGGTCATCCTCAAGAAGAGCGAGCCGGTGGTGCTGCACTCGCAGGAGAAGGAGTCCACCGAGCCGAAGAAGGAATCCGCCTAGAGCGCGGACCTTGCGGCCCGGCTGACTCGCGGGTCGAAGAAGTTTGACGGGGCGCGTCACGGAGCCAATGAGGCGGCTCCGGCGCGCCCCGCGCGTTAGGAGAGGGGCCGGGCGCTTTCCGGCCCCACCACACTTTTTGTGGGACGACCGGGGGCCTTTCTGTATGTGCTGGGGCCCCATGAGAAAGCTGCTCGTCCCTGCGTTGCTGTCCCTCGTCGCGTGCGCCAGCCAGAAGGAAGCGGCGCGCGAGGAGCTTCCGGCGTCCGCCTCCGCGGCGCCGAGCGAACTGACCCGGCCGGCGTCCCTGGCGTCGGCTCAGGAGGAATCCTCGCGAATGAACTACCCGGCGACCCGGGCCGAGCCCGTGGTGGACACGCTGCATGGCGCGCAGGTGGCGGACCCCTACCGGTGGCTGGAGGACGAGAAGGCCCCCGAAGTCCAGGCGTGGATGAAGGCGCAGGACGCGCTGGCGCGCGGAGAGCTGGCGAAGATGCCGGGCCGCGACGCGCTCGCGAGCCGCTTCCGTGAGCTGTTCTACACGGACTCCATCTCCCCGCCGTCGCGCCGCAACGGCCGCTTCTTCTACGTCCGCACCCACAAGGACAAGGAGAAGTCGATTGTCTACTGGCGGGACGGCGAGCACGGCACGGAGAAGGTGCTGTTGGACCCGAACACCTGGAGCAAGGACGGCACCCTCTCCATGGGCATGTGGGCGCCCTCGTGGGACGGCAAGAAGGTGGTGTTCTCCCAGAAGCCCAACGCCGCGGACGAGGCGGTGCTCCATGTCATGGACGTGGACACGGGCGAGTGGTCCAAGGTCGACGTGATTGAGGGCGGCAAGTACGCCTCGCCCAAGTGGACGCCGGACAACAAGGGCTTCTATTACGAGTGGCTGCCCACGGACCCGAGCATCCCCGTGGACGCGCGGCCCGGCTACACCACCATCCGCTACCACGTGCTGGGCACGGACCCGCAGAAGGACGCGCTGGTGCACCCGCGCACGGGGGACCCCACCACCTTCCTCCAGAGCGACTTGAGCCGGGACGGGAAGTACCTGTTCGTCTACGTCATCCGCGGCTGGAGCGAGAACGACATCTACTGGAAGCGGCCGGGCGAGAAGGACTTCCGCCTGCTCGTGAAGGGGCAGGGAGCGAAGTACGAGCTGCAGGCGTGGAAGGACCGCTTCTACGTCACCACGGACGAGGGCGCCCCGCGCCAGCGCGTCTTCGTGGTGGACCCGGCGAAGCCCGAGCGCGCCGCGTGGAAGGAAATCGTCCCCGAGGACCCGGTGGCCTCCCTGCAGGGCGCCAAGGTCGTCGGTGGGCACCTGGCGATGGAGTACCTCAAGGACGCCACCACCGAGGTGCGCGTGGCCACCCTGGAGGGCAAGCCGGTGCGCACGGTGCAGCTGCCGGGCGTGGGAGCGGCGTCCAACCTGGTAGGTCTTGAGGACCTGGACGACGCGTACTTCATCTTCACGTCCTTCACGACGCCGCGGCTCGTCTACAAGACGTCCGTCAGCACCGGGAAGTCCGAGGAGTGGGCCCGCGTGGAGCTGCCCATGGACCCGGACGCCTACACGGTGCAGCAGGTCTTCTATCCGTCGAAGGACGGCACCCGGGTGCCGATGTTCCTCGTGTACCGCAAGGGCCTGAAGCAGGACGGCACCGCGCCCACGCTCCTGTACGGGTACGGCGGCTTCAACGTGAACATGGAGCCCACCTTCCGGGCGAGCATCCTGCCCTGGCTGGACGCGGGCGGCGTGTACGCGGTGGCCAACCTGCGCGGGGGCGGCGAGTACGGGAAGTCCTGGCACGACGCCGGCCGCCTGGAGCACAAGCAGAACGTCTTCGACGACCTCCACGCGGCGGCCGAGTACCTCGCCCGCGAGAAATTCACCCAGGCCCGTCGCCTGGCCATCTACGGCGGCAGCAACGGCGGCCTGCTGGTGGGCGCGGCCATGACGCAGCGCCCGGAGCTCTACGGCGCGGTGGTGTGCGCCGTGCCACTGCTGGACATGGTGCGCTACCACCTCTTCGGGAGCGGCCGGACGTGGATTCCGGAGTACGGCTCGGCGGAGAAGCCCGAGGACTTCAAGACGCTGTACGCCTACTCGCCCTACCACCACGTGCGGCCGGACGTGCGCTACCCCGCGCTGCTGATGATGTCGTCGGACCACGACGACCGGGTGGACCCCATGCACGCCCGCAAGTTCGTGGCGGCCGTGCAGAACGCGGCGGGCAACCGCTCGGCTGCCCTGCTGCGAATCGAGGCCAACGCGGGCCACGGTGGCGCGGATCAGGTGGCCAAGCAGATTGAGTCCAGCGCGGACCTCTACGCTTTCCTCTTCCACGTGCTGGAGGTGCAGATGCGCCAGGGTGGGGTGGCTGCGCAGGGCCGCTGACATACCGGGCGGACACCCGAGGAGGCTACGGGTGTTCCCTTGATGGCAGGACACCGTTCCCCAATCTTGAGGCGGGGAACGGTGCCCGAAATCGCCGTGTTATAGACGTGCTTCACCCCGTGTGCGCGCTCTCCCAGCGGGCAGGCGGGCAACTCTTCAATGGCCTGTCTCCCCGGCAGGCCAGCAGGTGGCGGATACATGTTCTTCGGACGTGACGACAAGAAGGAAGCCCAGAAGCGGGGACTCACCGTCCCGCTCTTGCCCCTTCGGGACATCATCGTGTTCCCGCACATGGTGGTGCCGCTGTTCGTCGGCCGGGAGAAGTCCATCGCGGCTTTGAAGGACGCGATGGCGCACAAGGGGCCGGACGACAAGGCCGTCATCCTGCTGGCCGCGCAGAAGAAGGCCAAGACCAACGACCCCACCCCGGACGACATCTTCCACTTCGGTACGCTGGGACACGTCATCCAGCTCCTCCCCCTGCCTGACGGCACGGTGAAGGTGCTGGTCGAAGGCGTGCGCCGCGCCCGGGTGAAGAAGTTCCACCCCAACGACGCCTTCTTCATGGTGGAGGTCGAGGAGGTCGAGGAGCAGACCGAGAAGAGCGTGGAGCTGGAGGCGCTCGTTCGCAGCGTCCACTCCGTGTTCGAGGCCTTCGTCAAGCTCAACAAGCGGATTCCGCCTGAGATGCTGATGCAGGTGGCGAGCATCGACGACCCGGCGCGGCTCGCGGACACCATCGTCGCGCACCTCTCGCTGAAGCTGAATGACAAGCAGGCCCTGCTCGAGACGGAGTCCCCGGCCAAGCGCCTGGAGAAGCTCTACGAGCTGATGCAGGGTGAGATCGAGATTCTCCAGGTGGAGAAGAAGATCCGCACGCGCGTCAAGAAGCAGATGGAGAAGACCCAGAAGGAGTACTACCTGAATGAGCAGATGCAGGCCATTCAGAAGGAGCTGGGTGAGCGCGACGAGTTCAAGAACGAAATCCAGGAGATTGAAGAGAAGCTGAAGAACAAGCGGATGAGCAAGGAGGCCACGCTCAAGGTCAAGAAGGAGCTGAAGAAGCTCCGGATGATGAGCCCGATGAGCGCCGAGGCCACGGTCGTCCGCAACTACATCGACTGGATCATCAGCCTGCCCTGGTACGACGAGACGCAGGACCGCCTGGACGTCACCGAGGCGGAGCGGGTGCTCAACGAGGACCACTACGGCCTGAAGAAGCCGAAGGAGCGCATCCTCGAGTACCTGGCGGTGCAGCAGCTGGTGAAGAAGCTCAAGGGCCCCGTGCTGTGCTTCGTGGGTCCTCCGGGCGTGGGCAAGACGTCGCTGGCGCGCTCCATTGCGCGGGCCACCGGCCGCAAGTTCGTGCGTCTGTCATTGGGCGGCGTGCGTGACGAGGCGGAGATTCGCGGCCACCGGCGCACGTACATCGGCGCGATGCCGGGCAAGCTCATCCAGTCGCTGAAGAAGGCGGGCAGCAACAACCCCGTCTTCCTGCTCGACGAAATCGACAAGATGTCCACCGACTTCCGTGGCGACCCGAGCGCGGCGCTGCTGGAGGTGCTGGACCCCGAGCAGAACCACAACTTCAACGACCACTACCTGGACCTCGACTACGATTTGTCCAAGGTGATGTTCATCTGCACCGCGAACACGATGCACAACATCCCCGGTCCTCTGCAGGACCGCATGGAAGTGATTCGCATCGCGGGCTACACGGAGCCGGAGAAGCTGTCGATTGCCCGGCGCTACCTCATCCCGAAGGAGCAGGAGGCCAACGGGCTGGCGGACGTGAAGGTGGACATCAGCGACCCCGCGCTGCGGACCATCATCCACCGCTACACGCGTGAGTCCGGCGTGCGCTCGCTCGAGCGTGAGATTGGCGGCGTGTTCCGGAAGATTGCCCGCGACGTGCTGAAGAACGGCAAGCGCGACGTGGCGGTGGACCGGAAGATGGCGATGAAGTTCCTGGGCACCCCGCGCTTCCGCTACGGCATGGCGGAGGCCGAGGACCAGGTGGGCATCGTCACGGGCCTGGCGTGGACGGAGCTGGGCGGTGAAATCCTCACCACCGAGGCCACCATCATGCCGGGCAAGGGCAAGCTCATCATCACCGGCAAGCTCGGTGAGGTGATGCAGGAGTCCGCGCAGGCGGCCATGTCCTACGTGCGCAGCCGCGCCGAGCGGTTCGGCATCGACAAGAAGGTGTTCGAGAACTACGACATCCACGTCCACCTGCCGGAGGGCGCGATTCCGAAGGACGGCCCCTCCGCGGGCGTCACCATCTGCACGGCGCTGGTGAGCGCGCTCACGCGCACGCTGATTCGGCGCGACGTGGCGATGACGGGTGAAATCACCCTGCGCGGGCGGGTGCTGCCCATTGGCGGCCTGAAGGAGAAGACGCTGGCCGCGCACCGGGCGGGCATCAAGACGGTCCTGATTCCGAAGGCGAACAAGAAGGACCTGAAGGACATCCCGCTGAAGATTCGCAAGCAGCTGCGCATCATCCCGGTGGAGTTCGTGGACGAGGTGCTCCGCGAGGCGCTGGTGCTGGAGAAGCCGGAGGAGTTCGGCCGCAAGCCGCTGTCCTCCGACGGCGCGAAGACGACGCCCTCGTCGGAGCTGGCGGCGTCCACGCCGGCCGTGGCTCCGGCGTAGGCTTGGGTTGAAGGCCCCTTCGCGGGGGCGCTGAGTTGAAGAGAAGCCAGGATGCCGGACGACTTGGGTCGCCGGGGTCCTGGCTTCTCTGTTTTTCTGGGTGTCTGCCTTTGGGAGCCGTGTCGACTCCCATGGGGTGGGGCGCACCCAGTTGCAACGCTCCTGGAATATTATAGGTCTCCCGAAGCTCCCTCCCGGAAAGCGCCGGCTGCCTTTGCCGCCCGGCCCGGGACGGCAGCGCTCGCGCAGCGCGATAGCAAGAGGGGATTGATGAGACAGGAAGGACGGAAGTGGTTGGCGTGGGTGGCCCTGGCCATCTGTGCCGCGGTGGCGGGCTGCGGTCCGCAAGGTGCTCCGGGCGCGGAGCAGGGGATGCAGGAGACGGCCACCCGCGAAGCGGCGACGGGCGAAGTCGTCTCGACGGCGCGCGGCGGTCTGGGCTCGTTCAAGAGCACCTCGTCGGGCTTGCTGGATGCCAACGCCGCCGCGACTTCCGCGGGGCTCCTCCTTGCCACAGGTGGCAACCACACGGCGGCCGTGAGGCAGGACGGCACCGTCTGGGCCTGGGGCAACAACGATTCCGGCCAGTTGGGGGATGGGACCACCACGCGCCGCTTCACGCCGGTGCAGGTGCAAGGGTTGACGGGCGTCACCGCCATCGCCGCAGGTTACGCTCATACCCTGGCCGTGAGGCAGGACGGCACTGTCTGGGCCTGGGGCAACAACGATTCCGGCCAATTGGGAGATGGAACCACCACGCGCCGCTTCACGCCGGTGCAGGTGCAGGGGCTGACGGGCGTCACCGCCATCGCCGCAGGTTACACTCATGGCCTGGCTGTGAGGCAGGACGGCACCGTCTGGGCCTGGGGCAAGAATCTCTGGGGACAACTCGGGGACGGGACGACCACCCAACGCCTCACGCCGGTGCAGGTGCAGGGGCTGACGGGCATCACCGTCATCGCCGCAGGCTCAGACCACACCGTGGCCTTGGGACAGGACGGCATCCTCTGGGCCTGGGGCAGCAATTTATGGACACAGCTTGGGGACGGGACCTCCTCCACCCAACGCCTCACGCCGGTGCAGGTACTGACGGGTGTCACCGCCATCGCCGCAGGCTACCTCCATACCGTGGCCTTGAGGCAGGACGGCTCCGTCTGGACCTGTGGCTACAACGAGTTTGGCCAGCTGGGGAATGGGGGAACCACCCGTCGCATCTGGCCGACGCAGGTGCTGGGGCTGACGGGCGTCACCGCCATTGCCGCCGGTGAATTCCACACACTGGCCTTGAGACAGGACGGCACTGTCTGGGCCTGGGGCGACAACGGCTCTGGCCAACTGGGGGACGGGACGACCACTCAACGCCTCACGCCGGTGCAGGTGCAGGGAGTGACGGGCGTCACTGCCATCGCCACAGGTGGCGACCACGCGGTGGCCGTGAGGCAGGACGGTACCGTCTGGCTCTGGGGGAGCAATTCCTCCGGCCAACTGGGGGACGGGTCGACCCGCCAACACCCCACGCCGGCGCAGGTGCGGGAGCTGACGGGCGTCACCGCCATCGCCGCAAGTGACTCCCATACGGTGGCCTTGCGGCAGGACGGCACCGTCTGGACCTGGGGCCTCAATTCCTACGGCCAACTGGGGGATGGAACGACCACCCAACGCCTCACGCCGGTGCAGGTACAGGGGTTGACGGGCGTCACCGCCATCGCCACGGATAGCAAACACACGGTGGCCTTGCGGCAGGACGGCACCGTCTGGGCCTGGGGCGTCAACTTCTCTGGCCAACTGGGGGATGGAACGACCACCCAACGCCTCACGCCGGTGCAGGTGCAGGGGTTGACGGGCGTCACCGCCATCGCCGCAGGTGGCGACCACACGGTGGCCTTGAGACAGGACGGCACCGTCTGGGCCTGGGGCAACAACCCCTACGGTCAACTGGGGGATGGGACGACCACGCGTCGCTCCACGCCGATGCAGGTGCAGGGGCTGACAGGCGTCACCACCATCGCCGCGGGTGCTTCCCACACGATGGCCGTGAGGCAGGACGGCACCGTCTGGGCCTGGGGCAACAACTCCTACGGTCAACTGGGGGATGGGATGACCACGAACCGCTCCACGCCGGTGCAGGTGCAGGGGCTGACAGGCGTCACCGCCATCGCCGCGAGCAACTTCGGCACGGCGGTCGTGAGACAGGACGGCACCGTCTGGGCCTGGGGCTACAACACCTGGGGACAGCTCGGAGATGGGACGACCACCCCACGACGCACTCCGGCACAGGTGCAGGGAATGACGGGCGCCATTGCCATCGCCGTGGGTGATTCCCACACGGCGGACGTGAGGCAGGACGGCACCGTCTGGGCCTGGGGCAACAACCCCTGGGGCCAGCTCGGGGACGGGACGACCACCAAAAGCACCACTCCGGTGCAGGCGCAGGGGTTGACGGGCGTCACCACCATCGCCGCGGGTATCGACCACACGGTGGCCGTGAGGCAGGACGGTACCGTCTGGACCTGGGGCTTCAACTCCAACGGTCAACTGGGGCGCGGACCGCTCCCCTACCGCGTCATGCCGGTGCAGGTGCAGGCAGTGACGGGCGTCACCGCCATCGCCGCGGGTGATTCCCACACGGTGGCCTTGCGGCAGGACGGCACCGTCTGGGCCTGGGGCGACAACCTCTGGGGACAGCTCGGGGACGGGACGACCACCCAACGCCTCACACCGGCGCAGGTGCAGGGGGTGACGGGCGTCGCCGCCATCGCCGCAGGCTACTCACATACCCTGGCCGTAAGAGAGGACGGCACTGTCTGGAGTTGGGGCGGCAATTCCTATGGCCAATTGGGGGACGGGACGTCGACTCAACGCCTCTCGCCGGTGCAGGTGCAGGGGCTGACGGGCATCACGGCCATCTCCGCCGGCGACTCCCACACGGTGGCCTTGCGGCAGGACGGCACCGTCTGGGCCTGGGGGCGCAATTCCTGGGGACAGCTCGGGAATGGGACGACCACGCACCGCACCACGCCGGCGCAGGTGCAGGGGCTGACAGGCGTCACCGCCATCGCCGCGGGCTCTCTTCACACCGTGGCCTTGCGGCAGGACGGCACCGTCTGGGCCTGGGGCTTCAACGATCTCGGCCAGGTGGGGGATGGGACGACCACGCGCCGCCTCACGCCGGTGCAGGTGCAGGGGTTGACGGGCGTCGCGGCCATTGCTGCTGGCTACTTCCACACGGTGGCCGTGCTGCAGGACGGCACCGTCTGGGCCTGGGGCTACAACCTCTGGGGACAGCTCGGGGATGGGACATTGACGGCCCGCTCCACGCCGGTGCAGGTGCAGGGGCTGACGGAAGTCAGTGCTCTTGCCGCCGGGTATGCACATACGGTGGCGGTGCGGCAGGACGGCACCCTCTGGGCCTGGGGCAACAACTCCGGTGCCCAGCTGGGCAACGGGACCTCCACGGGCCGTTCCACGCCGGTGCGGGTGGAGGGGCTGACGGGCGCCTTCACCCTGACGGCGGGCCGGTTCCACACGGCGGCCATGAGTCCGGAGGGTGCCGGCTGGGCCTGGGGGCGCAACAACCTCGGCCAGGTGGGGGACGGGACGACCGCTGACCGCCCCAGACCGGTCAATGTGATGGTTCAGGGAGGGACCTGAACCGCCCTGCCGGCCAGGGCGCACCCGGGCGAAGGCTTCCTCCCTGAGCGGGGAGGGACTCGGAGTTGAAGCGAAGCCAGGATGCCGGACGACCAGGGTCGCCGGGGTCCTGGCTTCTCTCTTTCCGGGCTCCGGGCGCTTCGGGGTACAAGGGGCCCCAAGTGGCCTCCCGCGCTCGACTCCGGTGGACGTTCCTCGTGCTGGTCCTGGCGGCCACGGCCTGCGGGCCGTGCGGCTTCCAGCCGGACCCGGGCGTGAAGGTGGTGGTGCCGTCCATGCCCACCACGCTGGATTGGAGCCACTCGGACCCGGAGAGCTGGGCGAACTATCCCGTCATGCTCGCCACCCAGCGCGGGCTCACCGTGCTGGGGGCGGACTACTCCGTGCAGCCCGGACTGGCCGAGCGCTGGGAGCGTGTCACCGACGACCAGGGCCGCGAGGTCTACACCTTCCACCTGCGACAGGACGTGCGCTGGTCGGACGGCTCGCCGCTCACCGCGCGCGACTTCGTCATCGGCTGGCGGCGCGCGCTGCGCGGGCGCGAGCGCGGGGAGATGGTGGACCTGGCGGGCGCGGCCGAGGCGCTCGCAGCCCAGGAGCGCGGTGCCCCCGAGGCCGAGGTGCGCGCGGCGCTGGAGAGCGTGGGCGTGGAAGCCGTGGACGCGCACACCCTGCGGGTGACGCTGTCCCGGCCGCGCAGCTACTTCCTGGCCCGCGTGGCCAACGTCTACATCTTCTATCCCGCGCCCGCGGCGGACCTGGAGGGCAGGTCGGACGAGGACGTTCGCGACTACTTCGATCGGCCGCGTGACGGACGCCCGCTCGCACTGGGGCCGTACCGCGTGGAGCGCTGGGACCGTGCAGGTGAGCGCGTGCGGCTGGTCTACAACCCGGCCACCGCCTTCCCTCCGCCGCTGCAGCCCGGCGAGACGCCCGCGCCCGTCATCACGCTGATGAAGTCCGAGATTGGCCCGGCGCTGTACGAGCGAGGCCGGGTGGACTTCGTGTTCATGGACAGTGCCGCGTCGCTGCGCATGCGCCGGCCGGAGGACCTGCAGCGCGAGCCGCTGCTGTCCACGTACTTCCTCGCCTTCAACACCGAGCGTCCCCCGCTGAACCGGCCCGAGGTGCGGCGCGCATTGGCCCGCGCGCTGGACAGGGACGCTCTGATGGCGGGGCTGCTGCCGGCGGCCCGGACGTCCAACGTGCTGCTGCCACCGGAGCTGCCCGGTGCCGCCACGCCCGAGGAGGCCGCGCGCCTGCCTGGCTATGCCCCCGAGGCCGCGAAGGCCGAGCTGGCTCGCGTGCCTGGATTGGACCGGCCGCTGCGGCTCGTCTATCGACAGGGCGACGGGTTCCTCCCGGAAGTGGCCATCGCGGAGCGGGTCGCGGCGCAATTGGCGCGAGTGGGCGTGCAGGTGGTGCTGGATGCGCGCTCGGACTTCTCGGCGGAGATTTCGCGGCGCTCGGCGGAGGGGCCTCGCGTGTATGACCTGTACCTGCGCCGACTGGGCGGGGACTACGCGCACCCGAACACCTTCTTCACCCTCTTCGAGCACGAGGGCAATCACCAGACCGGCTGGGAGACGCAGGCCGGCGGCGAGCCCATGGCTCGCTTCGAGCGGCTGCTCGAGGCGGGCGACGGCGAGCCGGACGAGGCGAAGGCTCGCACGCTGTATGCCCAGGCCCAGGAGGTGCTGGTGGGCGAGCAGGCCGTGATTGCGCCCATCTACCACCCGGACCGCTACTTCCGCGTCCGGGCGCGGCTGCGCGGGCTAGACGTGGACCCCTTCAACTTCCTCGCCCTGCGTGCATTGCGGCTTGCTCCCGCGACGGAAGCGCAGGCGGGAGCTGCGCCATGAGGCTGCTGCCGCAATGGTGCGTTGCCCCGTTGGCGGAAGGGCTTCGTCTCGGGGGCTCATCCGGGCGCGGAGGCAACCCCGCCCGGCGCCCGACGGACGCGGAAGGAATGTTCATTCCGCGAGCCGGCCACCCGGTGGACGCGGAAGGAATGTTCATTCCGCGAGCCCGCCGCTCGAACGAGTGGGCTGGAGTGACGCCATGAGGCTCGTGACGCAGCGGCTGGCGCGGCAGCTGGTGCTGGTGCCCCTCGTGGCGGTGGCCTCGTACTTCCTCATGGCCTCGCTGCCGCTCACCACGGAGACGGATGCCAAGCGGCAGGTCTCCAAGGAACTGGCCGCTTCGTACCAGCGCGATCTCGGCATCGGTGAGCCACTGGGCTTCATGCGTCCCTGGCAGAAGCTCTTTCGCGGCGAGCGATTGGGCACCAGCGCCCAGGGCATCACCGGCGACGAGCTGCTGCTGAAGCTCTCCGGCAGCGTGGGCGTGGGGTTGATGGCACTGCCACTCGCGCTGGCGTGGGCGCTGGGCTTCGCGCTGCTGCGCACGCGGTGGCGCAGAGGGAAGTGGGCGACACTGGGAGACGTGGTGCCGGCCGTGGCCTTCGGCACGCCTGTCTTCATTCCCGCGCTGCTGCTGGCTCCCGGCGTGGTGGAGCGCGGGAACATGCTGCCGGAATTGTGCGCGGCGCTCTGCACCTCGGTGTGGCCCGGCATCTTCCTGGGCACGCTGGTGGGTGACTCGCTGGAGACGGAGCTGTCTCGCGACTACGTGCGCACCGCGCTGGGCAAGGGCCTGGCCTACGGCACGGTGCTCCGCCGCCACGTGCTGCCCAATGTGTGGCCCGCGATGCTCGACGCGGTAGGGCCAGTGGCCACTTCACTGCTCGCCGGCTCGTTCGCCGCGGAGCGCGTCTTCGGCCTCCCGTACTTCGGTCAGCTCTACGTGCTGGCGGTGCTCAACAAGCAGGTGGCCGTCGTCGTGGTGGCCACCACCACCTTCGCATCGCTGCTCGTCCTCGTGAGCCTCGCGGTCGAAGTGCTGCGCTACGCGGTGGACCCTCGCTCCCGGGAGGCCACGACATGAGCCGCGTTCCTTCGCGGGCCCGATTCGGCCTGGCGCTCCTGATTGGACTGGGCGTGCTCAGCCTCGTCGCGGGCCGCCTCTTCCCGGAGGCCCTCGCGAGCACGTGCCCGCTCGGTATGGACCCGACGCGTCCCGACCGCACCGTGTGCGAGCTCGCCTTCGGTGGGCTCTGGGTGTCCCTCGCCGTGGGGCTCGCGGCGGGTGCGCTGTCCACGCTCATCGGCCTCGCCGTGGCCGCGGTGGCGCGCCTCTCCGGTGGCACCGTGGAGCAGGCCCTGCTGCGCGCCGTGGACGCCGTCTTCGCGCTGCCCGACGTGCTGGTCGTCATGGTGCTCCAGCTCGCGGGCCAGTCCCTCTCGGATGCAGGGGCGGGCGGAGGACTGGGGCCCTTCGGGCTCATGGTCGCCTCGCTGGCCCTCGTCGGCTGGGCGGGCCCGGCGCGCATGTTCCGCAACCGGCTGGCCACGCTGGAGTCACAGGAGTACGTCGCGGCCGCTCGGGCGCTCGGCGGGGGAGGGGCCCACCTGCTCCGCGTCCACCTGTGGCCCGCGCTGCGCCCCTTCGCGCTGGCCGTCTTCCTCAGCCGCCTGCCCGCCGCCATCCTCACCGAGTCCACCGTGAGCTTCTTCGGCATCGCCCGCATGGAGCCCATGTCCCTGGGCCGCTACCTGGGCACCAGCTACGCGGCCCTCATCTACGTGGGCGGTGGACGCGTGGTGCTGCCCGCGTGGGCACTGCTGGTGCTGCTGGTGCTCGGTGCCTCGCTTGCTTCCCAGGCGCTCTCGGCGGCCCCTCGCCGCGCCGCCTGAGGAAGGTCTCAGGGGTGGGAGAGGCTCCTCCTCCCGAGGAATGCCCCACGTTGGGGGGTGGGTTTCCATCACACGGAAACCTTTTGCCCACCGGTGCACTCATGTCCCTCCCCACCGTCGAAGAGCTGCCCATCTCCACCGGACACGACTCGAGCGAGCGCACCACGCGCAGCGACGACCTGAAGCTCGAACCGGCGCGCGGCGCGGTGCTCGTCGTCGAGGACGACCCGACGCACCGGGAAATCCTCGTGGAGCTGCTCGCGGGCTGGGGCTACGAGCCGCTCCCCGTGGGCAGCGCGGAGGAGGCGGAGTTCGCCGTGCGCAACAAGCGCATGGATGCCGCCGTCGTCGACGTCTTCCTGCCCGGCCGCAGCGGCGCCACGCTGATGTCCAAGCTGCGCGAGCGCTTCCCCCAGGCGGTGCTCATCGGCGTCAGCGCCATGAGCGACGCGGCCATGGCGCGCAAGTGCAAGGGCCTGGGCGCGGACCTCTTCATCGGCAAGCCCCTCAACCCCGAGAAGCTCGCCGAGGCGCTCCAGTCCAGGCACACGAGCTGGCACTGACGTCGCCCGCATGTCGCGGGGGTGGACGGCCCGGAACCCGGGCAACGGGTTCCGGTTGCGCCGTCCCCGCGAACGGTTGATGCTCCTCTCGTGAAGAACCTCGCTCCCGGACTCCTGCTGGCCATGCCCCAGCTCGGGGACCCGAACTTCTACCGCTCGGTCATCCTGATGATCGAGCACGGTGAGACGGGCTCCATGGGGCTCGTCATCAACCGGGGGGCCCCCCTCACGCTCGGTGAGCTGGCGCGCGGCCAGAACATGGGCATCGCCTCGGCGCGGACCGAACAGTCCGTCTTCGTGGGCGGCCCCGTGGAGCCGCAGCGCGGCTTCGTCCTGCACGAAGACGCGGAGCAGACCGAGAAGCACCCGGTGCTGCCCGGCCTGTTCCTGAGCGTCACGCTGGACGCGCTGGGGCCGCTCCTGGAGAACCCCTCGCCGCGCCTGCGCTTCTGCCTGGGCTACGCGGGCTGGGGCCCCAAGCAGTTGGAGAGCGAGATTGCCGCCGGCTCCTGGCTCTTCGCCGAGGCGACCGCCGAGGCGGTGCTGGGCCTGGAGCCCTCGAAACTGTGGGAGACCACGTTGCGTGGCATGGGCGTGGACCCGGCCATGCTGGTGATGGGAAGGGGGATGAACTGATGCTCGATGCCGACTTCGTCCGGACCCGCATCCTCGAGGCCCTGCCGGGCTCAGAGGTCGAGGTTAGAGATACCACCGGGACGGGAGACCACTTCGAGGCGCGGGTGGTGAGCCCCGCCTTTGCTGGCAAACCCATGGTGCAGCAGCACCAGCTCGTCTATGCGCCCCTGCAGCAGTGGCTGAAGTCGGGCGAGCTGCACGCCCTCGCGCTGAAGACCTATTCGCCCGAGCAGTGGCAGAAGCTCGGCCAACGCTAGAAGGAGACGCTGTCGATGACCCCTGAGCTCAAGGCCCGGCTGGAGAAGGAAACCCAGTCGCACAAAATCGTCCTGTTCATGAAGGGCAATGCCCTCTTCCCGCAGTGCGGCTTCTCCGCGCGGGCGCTGCAGCTGTTGCAGCCCTTCGGCGAGGTCCACACGGTGGACGTGCTGGCGGACCCCGAGGTTCGCCAGGGCATCAAGGACCTCACGAACTGGCCCACCATTCCGCAGATCTTCATCAACGGGCAGTTCGTCGGCGGCTCCGACATCCTCATGGAGCTGGCCGAGCGCGGTGAGCTGGCGGACCTGGTCGCCGGCAAGTCCCCGGCCTGACGGGGGCTCGCGGGGCCTCGGGGGGGAGGGGGAGACCGACTCCCCCCGGTGCGGCTAGAATGGTTCGCCGCTGCCCCGAGGAACCGCCGTGGTCACCGCAACACAGCCCAACAATTCCGAGAAGCAGGACGACACCGTCGAAGCGCCGGGAGCCCCGGTCGCCTCCGGCAACGTCCCCGTCGCCGATACCAACGCCGCCGTCGCGCTGAAGGACACCGCGCTCCCGGCCACCTCGCCCGCTGGGGTGGTGGACCCGGACGACCTGGTGGCCACGGCGAAGACGCCCACCCTCATGGAGAAGGTGCAGGACTTCCGCACCCGCCACGAGAAGTGGGAGATGGCGGTCTTCTTCTTCGGCGGCTTCATCTACGACATCGTCTCGCTCAGCCGCATCGACGACACGCTGACGCAGGTGCAGAGCTTCGCGTACCTGCTCATCCTGACCTCGCTGCTGCTCCTGGAGCAGCGCTTCCCCGAGGGCACCGAGCCGCCGAAGCTGCTGGCCAAGGTGTGGCGCTGGCGCGAGGACGCGGTGCACTTCCTCTTCGGAAGCCTGCTCAGCGTCTTCATGCTCATCCTGTTCAAGGCCACGTCGGGCTTCACGCCCTACCTGTTCGTGGTGGGCCTGTTCGCGCTGCTGGTGGCCAACGAATTGCCGCGCTTCCGGCAGGTGGGCCCCGTCATCCGCGTGGTGCTGCTCAGCCTGTGCGTGACGCTGTACTTCGCGTGCCTCCTGCCCGTGGTCTTCGGCCGCATGGGCTTCTGGGTGTTCCTGCTGGCGGTGGCCCTGGGCTGCGCGAGCGTCTTCGGGCTGATGCGCCTGATTGAGCGCTGGCGGCCGGACGTGGAGTTCCTCGTCCGCAACGTGGCCATTCCCGGCTTCGGCGTGCAGGGCGTGCTGCTGGTCCTCTACCTGGTGGGCGTGATTCCGCCGCTGCCGGTGGCCGTGCAGTTCGCGGACATCTACCACAAGGTGGAGAGGATCAGCCCCGGCGTGTACCAGCTGTCCTCGGTGGACGACTCCGTCTGGTTCAAGCCGTGGACGTGGTTCGGCCCGGACTTCCAGATGCAGCCGGGCGACAAGCCCTACTACTTCTTCCGCATCTTCGCGCCCAAGGGCTTCGCGCCCTACAAGGTCCGCGTGCGCTGGTACTACGACCACCCCGACAAGGGCTGGACGACGTCCGGCAACGGCTTCATGGCCAACGTGAGCAGCAACGGGACGGACGGCGGCTACCGCTACTACGCGACGACGTCCAACCTGAAGCCCGGCGACTGGCGCGTGCTGCTGGAGACCGAGGACGGGCACGAAATCCACCGCATCAACTTCTCCGTCGGCCCGGACGAGCGCACCGAGCCGCGCCAGTACAAGCTGGAGTACTCCACCCTCAAGGAGATGAAGCCGCTGTCCCAGGAGGACTGGGAGAAGACGCGCAAGACGGCCGCGCCGAAGGCCGGGACGCCCGCGCCCTCGCCAGCGCCCGCTCCAGGCTCGGTGGGGACGGAGCCCGGCGAGACGGCGCCGCAGGCCGGTGGGACGGCGCCGTAGCACCGTCCTCCGGGGTGGGGCCGCCTACTTCTTCGCGGCCTTCCACACGGACTTCATCCACGCCTCCACGTCCTTCGCGGTGCGGGGAATCTTCCCGGAGAGGACCTTGCAGCCGCGCGCGGTGACGACGACGTCGTCCTCGATCCGCACGCCGATGCCGCGGTAGCGCCTGGGCACGGTGAGGTCGTCCGTCTGGAAGTACAGGCCGGGCTCCACCGTCAGCACCATGCCGGGCTGGAGCTTGCCGTACTTGTATGCCTCCTGCCGCGCCTGGGCGCAGTCGTGCACGTCCAGGCCCAGCATGTGGCTGACGTTGTGCAGCGAGTAGCGCTTGTAGAACTGGTGCTCGTCCTTGAGCGCCTCCTCGGCGCTCTCCAGGATGCCGAGCGACTCCAGGCCCTTCGCCAGCACGCGCATGGCCACGCGGTTGGGCTCCATGAAGTCGTTGCCCGGCTTCACCGCTGCAATCGCCTGGTCCTGCGCCTCCAGCACCAGCTCGTAGATTTCGCGCTGCTCCTTCGAGAACCTCCCGGAGAGGGGCAGGGTGCGGGTGATGTCCGCCGTGTAGAGCGTGTGGCCCTCCACGCCCGCGTCCAGCAGGAGCAAGTCCCCGGGGACGAGCGGCCCGTCATTGCGCGTCCAGTGCAGCACGCACGCGTGCGAGCCGCTGGCGGCGATGGTGCCGTAGCCCACGTCGTTGCCCTCCACGCGGGCGCGCAGGTTGAAGATGCCCTCCACGTAGCGCTCCGTCTTCGCCGTCTTCAGGCCGCGGATGACGTCCTCGAAGCCGCGCTGGGTGGAGTCGATGGAGGCCTGCAGCTCGCGCAGCTCCTGCGCGTCCTTGAGCAGCCGCATCTCGGAGAGGGCCTGGGCCATGGCCTTGTCGCGCTCTCCGCCCTCGGGAATCGCGGTGTCCACCTTGGGCGAGAAGTTGCGCAGCACGCGCGTGGGCCGGCTGACGGCGCCGTGCAGGCTGGCGAGGTAGTCCTTCAGCCCGTCGAGGCCGCGCGCCTCGTCCACGCCGAAGCGGGCCTGGCTCTCCTTCACGCCCAGGCGCGGGCCCACCCACAGCTCGCCCTTCACGCGGTCCGTGAAGAAGGTGGCGTCACTGCGGCCCGGGTTGGGCTCCACGAAGAGGACGTCGGTGTGGCCGCCGCCCTCCTTCGGCTGGAGGACGAGGACGCAGTCCGGCTCGGTGTTGCCGGTGAGGTAGTAGAAGTCGGTGCCCGGCCGGAAGCGGTAGTAGGTGTCGTTGGCGCGCACCTTCTCGTGGCCGGTGGGGATGATGAGCGTCTCGCCGGGGAACAGCTTGGAGAGGGCGCGGCGGCGGGCGCGGAAGGCGTCGGCGTTCTTCAGCTTGGGCGGCAGCTTCTTCGCGCCCGGCTTCCACCGCTTCACCATGAAGTCGAGCAGGGCCGGGGGCGGCACCGTGTCGTGGCTGGCGGGCTTCGCGGGCGCGGCCTGCGGCTCCGAAGTGACGAGGGGCTGCTGCTCACCCACGGCGGGCTGCGAGGTGCCGTCGGCGGAGGGGGAGGAAGGGTTGGACGTGGCCATGGCGTGTGACTCTTCAACAGCGCACGGCAACCCTTCAAGCCCGAGATGACTCCTGACGCGGGGCAATGTCCTCTCGCAGAAGGGCCACCTGCCCCAGGAGGACGGGCACGGCCGTCTCCACCCGGAGGATGCGCGGGCCCAGGGAGAAGGGGCGGAAGCCGTGGGCCTCGAGGAGGTCGGCCTCGAAGGGGACCCAGCCGCCGTCGGGGCCGATGGCCAGCACCACCCGCTCGGCCGTGTCCGCCCCGGCCGCGCGCAGGGGCTGCTTCGCGGGCGGGTGGGGGAGCAGCCGGACTGCGTCCGGGCCGAAGAGCGCGTCCGCTTCGTCCTCGACGAAGGGGCGGAAGCGCTCGCGGATGAGGACCTCCGGCAGGTGCGTGTCGCGGGCCTGCTCCAGGCCCTGGAGGAGCAACTCGCGCACGAAGGCGGCGTCCAGCACCTTGGAGTCGAAGTAGCTCTTCTCCACGCGGGCCGCGTTGACCAGCACCACGCGGTCCACGCCGAGCGACGCCACCGCGGGGAGGACCTTCTTCAGGGCCTTGGGGCGGGGGATGGCGAGGAGCAGGTCCACGCCTGCCCGGGGCGGTGGGAGCTCGGTGAGGGAGACGCGCAGGTGCAGGACGCCGGTGCTGTTCTCCAGCACCTCGCCGGTGCCGGTGAGGCCGCCCAGGCGGCCCACGCGCAGGGACTCACCGGGCTCGGCGCGCAGCACCTCGCGGGCGTGCTGGGCCCGGCGTCCGGTGAGGCGGGCGGTGCCGTCCGGGAGGAAGTCCTCGTCGAAGAGCAGGAGCAGATTCACGGGGGCTTCTGTACCCCGGCACCCCGGGGCGTGGGGGACATTTGGGCGGGATGTCAGGGCGCGGGAGCCGTGGGACGGCTGCCTCCCCGGTCGGCCTCCGCACGGCCTGTCGGCAGTGCTTGCCCCTCTCCGGGGCGTACCGTAAAGGCTGACTGTGCGTAATCTGTGCCTTCGCTGCCGCCGTCCCGAGAGTACCTGCTACTGCGCGCAACTGCCGCCCCCGCTGGAGACCAAGACCCGCGTCGTCTTCCTCCAGCATCCGCGTGAGCGGCGCGTGGCCATTGGCACGGCACGCATGGCGCGCCTGGCGCTGCGCAACGCCGAACTGCACGAGGGCGTGGACTTCACCGGCCACGCGCGGCTGGAGCAGCTCGCGGCGAAGCCGGAGTCGGTGGCCGTGCTCTTCCCGGGCGACAACGCCATCACGGTGGAGGAGGCCAGCAGGAATCCGCCGGAGACCATCATCGTCGTGGACGGCACGTGGCCCCAGGCGAAGAAGGTCGTCTCGCGAAACCCGCTGCTCGCCAGCCTGCCGCGCATCAGCTTCGTGCCCCGCCGGCCGAGCAACTACCGCATCCGCGCCGAGCCCGCGGACCACTGCGTGTCCACCATCGAGGCGGTGGTGGAGATGCTGGGCATCCTGGAGGGGGACGCGGAGCGCTTCGACACCATGCTCAAGGCCTTCGAGTACATGGTGGACACGCAGTTGGAGCGGCAATCGCAGCGGACGTCTCCGAACCGCCGCCGCATTTACTTCGGCCCGTGGCGTCCGCCGCTGGAGCTGCGCACGCTGGCCGACCGCTTCGAGAACCTCGTCGTCTTCTACGGCGAGGCCAACGCACATCCGACCGGAACGAACATTCCTTCCGAGCTGGTCCACGCGGTGGCCTGCCGTCCAGCCACGGGAGAGCGCTTCGAGGCTGTCATCGCTCCCGAGCATCCACTGGCGCGCAGCACACCGCTGCATGTGGAGTTGCCCGAGGAGGTGTTGTTCGCGGGAGAGCCGCGCACGCAGGCGCTGGCGCGGTTCGAGGCGTTCCTGCGTCCCGATGACGAGCTGGCCGTGTGGACCACCTTCGCGCTGGATTTGCTGTGGGAGGGAGGCGTCACCCGGCGGCCGGCGCGCAACGTGCGACTGGCCACGGCGCGCGCGCTGAAGGGCAAGGCGGGCGGGGTGGAGCAGGCCATGGAATTGCTGCGCGGACCTGCCGTGCCCGAGTGGGCTCCCGGACGCGCGGGCCGGCGCATCCGCGCGCTCGAGTCCGTGGTTCGCGAGCTGGTGGCGCGGGGGAATGCCACGGAGCCGCCGCAGAAGCTGCCGCGCACGGGCTCAGACGGCTGAGCTGTCGTAGCGCGTGACTTTCAGGGCAGCCGTCCGGTGCGGCCTCCCGGCTTCAGCGGCCCCGTGGGAAGTCGAGGGGCTGTCGGCGGGTCCATCCGAGGCGCTTGCTGCGGAGGCTTCTCCGCCAGGCACCGTGCACGAAGCTGGCGCGCCTGGTCTCGGTGGTCCGCGCGGGGGCTCCGCTGCGCAATCTCCTGCAGGCCCACCAGGAAGCTCTCGCACTTACGGGGGCGCATCTGGAGCCGCGCGTACCCCAGGAAGCGCTCGTCCGCGTCGCCCGACAGCAGCGCCATCGGAATCAGCGGCTCCTTCTTCTTCTCCTGCGCGGGCCGCTCCGCCACGGCGGTGGGGGGCGGTGGGGCGGGAGGCTCGGCCATTTTCGGAGGCAGTTGCTCCGTCACGGACTTCGCGGGGTAGGGCGCGAACTCCTGGTCGGGGTCCGCTTCGGAGGACGCCACGTCCTTGGACGGAGCCACCTCGGCCACCACCTGCGTGCGCGTCGGGATTTCTTCCGGCAGCTCTGCGGACTCCTTGTTTTCGGGGCGTGGCGCCTGCGGTCGCGGCTCCTTCATGGCCACCACCGGCTTCCCCGTCGCCGGAGCCTGGACCCCTGCTTCGGGGGCGCTCAGCTCCGCGAAGGCCCGCTGGTCGGGCTCCGACACCGGCGCATGCTTCAGGGTCTGCTTCCGCGAATCCAGCTCCACCCGCTCACCCGCGCTCACCAGTCGCGGAGGCTGGCCCTCCACCTCCACGCGCACGCGTCCTTCCGCCACGGCCACCGCCGCGCCGTGCTCCGTGTGCTCCACCGTGAAGACGGTGCCCACCACGGACACTCGCAGGCCCGCCGCCTCCACCAGGAATCCCTCCCGCTGCGCATGCGACGCCTGCACCGACAGCCGGCCCCGACGCACCGTGAGGTGGACGTCGCGGGCCTCCGCTCGGGACAGCTCCACCTCCGAGCCCGCCGACAGCCGCACCCGGCTCGCGTCCGGCAGCCGCAGCATCGCCGTGGCACGCGCGGGCGTCCGGACCGCGACACCCGAGCGCAGCTTCGTGCCCGCCTGGAGCGTCCGCTCCGCGCCACCCGCCTCGCGCACCACCGCGCCCGAGGTGCTCTCCGCCTGCGCCGTGTCGAGGGTGCCCGTGCCTTCGCGAGGCAGCTCCGCGAGGGCGCCGTCACCGTCGCGCACCGTCTCCGTCTGGGGCGTGCCCGCTTGCACCGTCTGGGGCGTGTCCGGAGCGCCGTCACCGTCGAGCACCGCCACCGTCGTGCCCGGCGCCACGTCCGGCGTCCGCAACATCCAGAAGCCCAGCATCGCCGCGCAGGCCCCCGCGAGCAGCATGGCCCACGGGAGCCGGGACCTCGGGGCCGCCATGGCGCCGGGCCGCCAGGACCCGGATGCAGGCTTCACCCGCTGCGCCGCCGCTTCACGCAGCCTCGCCCACGGCCCCAGGGACCGGGCCGCCGCCTGTCGCGCCGCCGCGGCCCGAAGCCCCGCGTCCACCACATCCCAGCGTACGTCCGGCGTCACCTCTCGCACCGTGTGCAGCGCCGCGCGGGACTGCTTCACCCGCTCCAGCTCCGCCGCGCACTCCGCGCATCCAGAGACGTGCGCCTCCACGCGGGAGCGCTCCGCCGCGTCCAGCTCCCCCGCCGCCAGCGCCCACAGCGCCTGGACCTCATGGCCGGCCATGGAGACCTCCAGGGCGGCGGGTAACGAGCAGTCGCTGCATGGCCTCGTTGAACTCCAGTCTCGCGTGGTGCAGGCGGCTGCGAACGGTGTTGGCCGAGCTTCCCACGGCCTCGGCAATCTCGTCCGGGCTCATGCCGCACAGCTCGTAATAGACGAAGACGATGCGCTTCTTGGGCTTCAGCCGCTCCAGCGCCAGCTCCACCAGCCGGGCCGCCTGGCGCCGGGCCGCGGCGCGCTCGGGGTCCTCTCCCGGTGACTCCTGCTCCGGCGGCTCAGCGAACGAGTCCTCCGGCCGCCGCCGCTTCCAGCGCAGGTGCGACAGCGCCACGTTGGAGCACACCCGGTAGAAGAATGTCCGGAAGCGGGACTCGCCCCGGTAGCCCTTCACCGCCGTCAGCAGCCGCAGGTACGTCTCCTGGAGCAGGTCCTCCACCTCCACCCGGTCGCCCACCAGGTGCCGCAGCGTCCGCGCCGCGTCCAGCCGCGTGAGCTGGTAGAGCTGCTCGAAGGCGGCGAGGTCTCCGTCCTGGACCCGACACACCAGGTGGTGGAGCTGGGCCTCGTCCGCGCTCACCGGCGCGGGCACGGCGCTCGCGAGGCGCTCGGCCGGCGCGCTGACTTCCGCCAGTGAACGAGTTCCTCTGAAGAACACCGGAGGCGCTCCCTCGGGGGCCGGCAACGGTTCTGCGCCTTTCACGAGCGCGCCGTTGCCGATGTGAATGGTCCAGGCCAGCACAGACTACCTCCGTACTGACTGGGTCGCCGCTCCCAACGCGGGCGATCAAAATTATTCTTTGATCAGCCGTACCGCCTCCGGCGTCAAACGCGCCTGAACCCGGACAACCCACCCGGTGGCCGGACCGGTCCCCCAGCTTTCTCGGAGTACCTACTCATGAGGAATACCCCCGCGCGCAGCGTGATGCTGTCGCTTTTGCTTTTGCTTGGATCGACCCTGCCGGGCTGCATCATCCACGAGAACGACGACTGGTACGACGACGAGGAGTATTGCTACAGCAACTCGGATTGCGACAGTAATGAGACCTGTCGCGACAACTGCTGTTACGAGGTGCCACCCGACTCGACGAGCTGCTCCGCCTCCCGCGACTGCGACCGGGGCGAGGTGTGCGTCAACAACGTCTGCTACACGCCCTGCGTGCGTGACCTGGATTGTGGCTCGGGCAACAAGTGCGCCGACCACTTCTGCGTTCCCGGCCAGGGTGGCTCGCGCCCGGACAGCGGGACGGACGCTGGCACGCGCACGGACGGTGGCACGCGCCCGGATGCCGGCTCGGATGGTGGAACGCGTCCGGACGCCGGCACGAGCGACAAGTGCTTGCTGAACGCGGACTGCGGGGCGGGCAACTACTGCATCAACAACCAGTGCTACCACGGCTGCACGGCGGACTCGCAGTGCCCCTCCACGGACGCGTGTGTCTCCGGCGTGTGCCGCACCCGCCCGCCGGACCCGAACGCGTGCACGTCCGCCTACCAGTGCGGGGACGGGAAGGACTGCGTGGACGGCCAGTGCCGCGCGTCCTGCGACTCCACCACCGAGTGCCCGAACGAGTACTCCTGCCACATCGGCTACTGCATGCCCATTCCCAGCGGGGGCGAGTGCCGCGCCAACTGCGACTGCCCCTCCGGGCAGGTCTGCACGAATGGCCAGTGCAAGTCGCCGCAGCCGGACCCGGGCCAGGCCTGCGTGGCCACCTGTGACTGCCCCTCCGGTCAGGTCTGCACCAGCGGCTACTGCAAGTCGCCCACGCCGCCGCCCCCGCCTCCGGATGCGGGCACCGGCCCCGTGTGCGTGGCCAACTGCGACTGCCCCTCGGGTCAGGTCTGCAGCAGCGGCCACTGCAAGTCGCCCACGCCGACGCCCACGACGGACGCGGGCACCTCGCCGGTGTGCCGCGCCAACTGCGAGTGCCCCGCGGGCAACGTGTGCAACAGCGGCGTGTGCAAGCCGGTGAATCAGGGCAGCGGCAAGGAGTGCGTCGCGAACTGCGAGTGCCCCGCCGGCGAGCGTTGCGTCGACAACGTCTGCTGGCTGTAGCGCGCGCCCGGTAGAGGTGGCCCCTTCAGCTCAGGGGGCCACCATCCGCCAGCACCGGTGGATTTCCTTCCGCTGGAAGTCCTCGGGGATGGAGGCGGGGGTAATTTCTTCCACGTCCATTCCCCGCGCCGCCGCGTCGCTGAGCTCGAAGCCGAGGAAGTTGGTGGAGAAGTAGAGGACGCCGCCGGGCGAAAGCAGCGCCCGGATGGCGGCCAACAGGCGCGGGTGGTCTCGCTGCACGTTGAAGCTGCCGGACATCTTCTTCGACGTGGAGAAGGACGGCGGGTCGCAGACCACCAGGTCGTAGCGCTCCGGCTCGTCGGCCTGTGCCTCCACCCACGCCTTGGCGTCCGCGCGCACCAGCACGTGCCGCGCGTCCGCGAGTCCGTTCAAGTCGAGGTTGTCCTCGGCCCAGTCGAGGTACGTGTTGGACAGGTCCACCGTCGTGGTGCTCGTGGCGCCTCCCGCGGCGGCGTAGACGGTGAAGGCCCCGGTGTACGCGAAGAGGTTGAGGAAGCGCTTGCCCTTCGCCTCCTCCCGCACGCGTGCGCGGGTGTTGCGGTGGTCCATGAAGAGGCCGGTGTCGAGGTAGTCGCCGAGGTTGACCCAGAACTTCAGGCCCTGCTCCTCCACGACGATTCGACTGCTGCCCTGGCCCACCCGGCCGTACTGCGAGCGGCCCCAGGGCTGGGGCGTGTGCGTCTTCACGAAGATGCGCTCGGGTGGGACGCCGAGTACCTCCGTCACCTCCGCGAGCACCTCCTCGCGCTGGGACTCGGCGGTGCCGGACTTGAGGGCGCGGCGGCGCGGGTACTCCACCACGTGCGCGCAGTCGCCGTAGAGGTCGATGGCGTAGGGGTACTCGGGAATGTCCCTGTCGTAGACGCGGAAGGCCGTCAGCCGCTCCGCGCGGGCCCACTTGCGGAAGCGCTTCGCGTCCTTGCGCAGCCGGTTGGCGAACATCCCCACCGGGTCGGGTGCCCCTTGCGCGCCGTGGTTGCCCTCTGACTCAGCCATGCCCAAGCGTCCTTCCGTCCAGACCGCTGCCCCCTCATCCCCGAGTCTCCGACGTACGACAAGCTCCGAAAGGCGGTCTCGGGCTGTAGGGCATGCCCCCTGTGGAAGTCCATGACGGTGGCGGGGTGCGATGTCTTCTCTGAATATAGAGGCCCCCGGGGTAGTCTTCGTCCGCAAACGAACCCCGCACCGGAGGAACTCCGAATGATTGCAAGCCGTTGGTTGGGACTGGCCACGCTGACCGTGCTGTTCGCCTCGAGCGCCCTGGCGGAGGATGCGAAGGCGGACGCCACGTCACCGGTGGGCCGGTGGACGACCATTGATGACGAGACGAAGAAGCCGAAGTCCGTCATCGCCATCTACGAGGAGAACGGGAAGCTCTTTGGCAAGATCGAGAAGATCTTCCCCGAGCCCAACCAGCCGGAGAACCCGGTCTGTGACAAGTGCGAGGGGACGCTGAAGAACCAGCCCATCCTCGGGATGGTCATCCTGCAGAACCTCAAGAAGGACGACGACGAGTGGACGGGCGGCACCATCCTCGACCCGGGCAACGGCAAGACCTACAAGTGCAAGATTGCCGTCGAGGACGGGGGCAAGAAGCTGAAGGTCCGCGGCTTCGTCGGCGTGTCCGTCTTCGGCCGCACCCAGCACTGGGTGAAGGCGGAGTAGGCCCGAGGTCGGGCCTCGACCATGAGTAGAGAGTCCGACAAACGGCGATGGCGGCGTCACCTCGGCGTGCGCCGCCTGACCGAGACTCCCGGGCCATGAGCGTGCGCATCGCGAAGAACGGGCCCGTCACCACCGTCGTCCTCCACCGGCCCGAGGTGCGCAACGCGGTGGATGGCCCCACCGCGCAGGAACTCGTGGCCGCCTTCCGCGCCTTCGACGCGGACCCGGACTCGCGCGTGGGCGTCTTCTACGGCGACGGCGGCACCTTCTGCGCGGGCGCGGACCTCAAGGCCGTCTCGGAAGGGCGCCTGCCCCGGCTCGCCCCGGACGGTGACGGCCCCATGGGGCCCTCGCGCATGCGGCTGGGCAAGCCCGTCATCGCGGCCATCGCCGGCCATGCGGTGGCGGGAGGGCTGGAATTGGCCCTGTGGTGTGATTTGCGCGTGGCGGAGGAGGACGCGGTGCTCGGCGTCTTCTGCCGGCGCTGGGGTGTACCGCTCATCGACGGCGGAACTGTACGCCTCCCCCGGCTCATCGGCCTGTCGCGGGCCATGGACCTCATCCTCACCGGGCGTCCCGTGTCGGCCCAGGAGGCGCTGGCCATGGGGCTGGTCAACCGCGTGGTACCGAAGGGCCAGGCCCGACAGGCCGCCGAGGCGCTGGCCCGTGAGGTCGCCGCCTTCCCCCAGGCCTGTATGAATGCCGACCGGGCCTCGGCCTACGAGCAGGCGGGCCTGGGCCTGGAGGAAGCACTGCGTCAGGAGTTCGAGCGAGGCGTCCAGGTGGTGCAGACGGAGTCCATCGGCGGCGCCACCCGCTTCGCCCGGGGGGCGGGCCGGCACGGGAAGTTCGAGTAGGCCGAGTAGGCTCGGTGAGCGGGTCAGCGGCGCTCCTGGTGCGTGGCCGGGAGGGCTGTGTTAGTTCCCCGGCCATGCGCTTCGACACGCTTGCCATTCATGCCGGCCAGGAGCCGGACCCCACGACGGGCGCCATCATGACGCCCGTGTACCTGACCTCCACCTACGTCCAGGACGGGCCCGGAGAGCACAAGGGCTACGAGTACAGCCGGACGCAGAACCCCACGCGCAATGCGCTCCAGGCTTGCCTCGCCGCGCTGGAAGGCGCGAAGCACGGCGCCGCCTTCGCCTCCGGCCTTGCCGCCACCGACACGCTGATGCACCTGCTGGACACCGGCGACCACGTCGTCGTGTCGGATGACGTGTACGGCGGCACCTTCCGCATCTTCGACAAGGTCTTCAAGCGCCTGGGCCTCAACTTCTCCTTCGTGGACCTGTCCAAGCCGGAGAACTTCGAGGCGGCGATTACGCCGAAGACGAAGATGGTGTGGGTCGAGTCCCCCACCAACCCGATGCTCAAGCTCATCGACCTGGCGCGCATCGCCGAGGTGGCGAAGAAGCGGAACATCCTGTCCGTCGCGGACAACACCTTCATGACGCCGTACTTCCAGCGCCCGCTGGACCTCGGCTTCGACGTGGTGACGCACTCCACCACCAAGTACCTCAACGGCCACAGCGACGTGGTGGGCGGCTTCGCCTGCACCAGCCGCGAGGACGTCGCCGAGCGGATGTACTTCCTCCAGAACGCGGTGGGCGGCGTGTCCGGCGCCTTCGACAGCTTCCTGGTGCTGCGCGGCGTGAAGACGCTGCACGTGCGCATGGACCGCCACGCGCACAACGCGATGAAGGTGTCTCAGTTCCTCGCCACGCACCCGAAGGTGAAGAAGGTGACGTACCCGGGCCTGGAGACGCACCCGCAGCACCAGCTCGCGCGCCAGCAGATGAAGGGCTTCGGCGGCATGCTGACCTTCGACATCCACGGCGGCCTGGAGGCGGCACGCCGCTTCCTGAAGACGGTGAAGGTCTTCGCCTGCGCCGAGTCGCTCGGTGGCGTGGAGTCGCTCATCGAGCACCCCGCCATCATGACCCACGCCTCCATCCCGAAGGAGACGCGCGAGAAGCTCGGCATCGCCGACGGCTTCATCCGCCTGTCCGTCGGCATCGAGGACGCGCAGGACCTCTGCGATGACCTCGCCCAGGCGCTCGACACGGTGAAGTAGGCCGCCAGGTCCTCAGCAGACCGGGCCACCGAGGGCCTCCCCGCTTCCCCACCCGGGGCTGCGCGGAGGCCCTTCGTGTATCCGCGCTCCGGAGCGCCTGCCTGGCCGCCTGCGCTTCGGTCGGGCCATGGGATGCCGCGTCACAAAACGGAATGTCTGCTGCCGGACACCGTTTGGGCACCCACGATGCGCAACCGATTCATTCCTACTTCGTGTCTGCTGGGTGCGCTGCTCGCCGGTGCTTCCGGCTGTGACGCACTCCCCACTCCCACCGACCAGAACTTCCCCGTCGAGCTGCCGGCGCCTGACGCCCGCGGCGCGGCGGCCGAATTGACCGCCACCGGGTGCAGCATCCTCACCACCACGGCCGTCACGGCCAGCGGTGATGACGGCGCCGGCAGCGTCGCCGCCAACAGCCAGGACGACAACCTCGCCACCCGCTGGAGCGGGCCGGGCAAGGGCGCCTGGCTCACCATGGACCTGGGCGCCTCCAAGTCGGTTGCCGGCACCACGGTGGCCTGGCACCAGGGCAACACGCGGCAGAACTCCTTCGTCATCTCCACCTCGACGGACGGCACCACCTTCACGCAGGCGACCTCGGGGACGAGCGCCCTGAACACCGCCGCGCAGACGTATGCCTTCAGCGCGCGGCAGGCGCGCTACGTGCGCATCACCGTCAACGGCAACTCGGTGAACGACTGGGCCTCCATTGCCGAGTCGCGCGCCTGTGCCCAGCAGACGACGCCTCCGCCGACCCCCACGCCCACGGCGGACTCGGGGCCGGCGCTACCGCGGCTGCCGTACCTCCAGAGCGTGGGCCAGACGAGCGCCCTCGTCGCCTTCCGCTCCGGTGTGTCCTGCACGCCCTTCGTTCGCTACGGCGAGGGCACGGATTTGTCCCGCACGGCCACCGCCACCGTGGCGGGCTGGCGGCACGCGGTGAAGCTGACGGGCCTGTTGCCGGGGCGCACGTACGGCTACAGCGTGGAGGCGTGCGGCTCCGTCACCGGCGTGCGTGCCTTCCGCACCGCGTCCGCGACGGGCACGCCGCGCGTGCGCTTCACCACCATGGGTGACTTCGGCACGGGTGGCAGCTCGCAGAAGGCCGTGATTGCCATGATGAACAAGCCGGAGTGGCGCGGCGAGTTCCTGGTGGCGCTCGGCGACAACGCCTACTCCTCCGGCACGGAGCAGGAGTTCCAGGACCGCATGTTCACCCCCATGGGGACGCTGCTGCGCGAGGTGCCGGTGTTCCCCTCGCTGGGCAACCACGAGTACGTGACGAACCAGGGGCAGCCGTACCTGGACAACTTCTACCTGCCCACCAACAACCCCGCGGGCACGGAGCGCTACTACTCGTTCGACTGGGGCAACGTGCACTTCGTGGCGCTCGACTCCAACTGCGCCATTGGCCTCGCGTCGTCGGACCGCTGCACCGCCACCGCGCAGAAGACGTGGGCGGAGCAGGACCTGGCGGCGACGAAGCAGCCCTGGAAGATTGTGTTCTTCCACCACCCGCCCTGGTCCAGCGGCGAGCACGGCTCGCAGCTCTCCGTGCGCCGCAACTACGCGCCCATCTTCGAGGCGAACGGCGTGGACCTCGTGCTCACCGGGCATGACCACAACTACGAGCGCAGCAAGCCGATGAAGGGCGACGCGGTGGCTCCGTCGGGCACGCGTGGCATTCCGTACATCGTGGTGGGCAGCGGCGGCGCCACCCTGCGACCCTTCGCCGGCAGCCAGCCCTCGTGGACCGCCCTGCGCGACAACACGACGTACGGCTTCATGGACGTGGTGGTGGACGGCGGCACGCTGACGGCGAGGCTCATCTCCTCCACCGGCGCGGTGAAGGACACGCTCACCCTCACCAAGACGCTGCCGGCGACGGTGACTGCGGCGCTGAAGGCGCAGTCGCTGGAGACGCAGGCCGTGTCCGGCCCCGTGGATGACCCGGCGCGCGCTCCCGAGGGCCTGCGCTTCGACCAGCCGCTGCCTCCCGCGGACCGCCTGGAGGACACCGCGGACCACGACGAGCCCGCGCGCCAGTAGCGCCACGCTCCAGAGTCACTGACGTCCCGGGGCCTCCCGTCTTCCTCCGTGAAGACGTGGAGGCCCTTCGTATTCCCCACGCCCTGACACAGGGCTCACCACGGGCTGGCGCGCGCCGGTCCGCGGTTTTATGACAGGCGGCATGCGCTACTTCGACGACTTCCAGCCAGGTGAGGTGAGCGAGCTCGGGCCGTACGTCATCTCGCGTGAGGACATCATCGCCTTCGCGAAGCAGTTCGACCCACAGCCCTTCCACTTGAGCGACGAGGGTGGCCGCGAGAGCATCTTCGGCGGCATCATCGCCAGCGGCTGGCACACGGCCTCCATCTGCCACAAGCTCATCGTGGAGGGCCTGCTCGGGAAGGCCGCGAGCCTGGGCTCGCCCGGCCTGGACGAGCTGCGCTGGCTCAAGCCCGTGCGCCCCGGTGACGCGCTGACGGTCCGCACGGAGGTCGTCTCCACCACGCCGTCGCGCAGCAAGGCGGACCGCGGCGCCATCAAGTTCCGCTTCGAGGTCCGCAACCAGCACGGCGACGTGGTGATGACCGAGCTGGCCAACGCGCTCTTCGCCCGGCGCCCCGCGACGTAGGCCGCCCACCTGTCGCCACAAACACCGAGGGCCTCCCGCTCCCGAACAGGGTGCGTGGAGGCCCTCCGTGCTTCAGGTGTCCGTGAAGCGGACGACTACGCCCCCGTGCGGTGCAGGTAGTCGATGAGGTCGATCTTCGTGACGATGGCCACGACCTTCTCGCCCTCCTTCACCACCGCGACGTTGTCCTGGGCGAAGACTTCGCGCAGGCGGGTGATGCTGGTGTCGGGCGACAGCGCGCCCTGCAGCGGCGAGACGATGGCGTCGATGGCGTCACCGAACTTCACCTTGCCGGCGACCAGGGCGTTGAGCAGGTCGTACTCGTGCACCATGCCCACCGCGCGGCCGTCCTCGGTGACGACGGGCATCTGGCTGATGCCGTGGCCCCGCATGGTCTCCACCACCTGGTCCACCTTGTCGCCCTTGCGCGCCGTCTTCACGTCCTTGCGCTTGTCGCCAATGATGTCGCGCACGGTGCCGGTGCCCTTCTCCTCCAGGAAGCCGTTGTCGCGCATCCACTCGTCCGAGTGGAACTTGCTGATGTAGCTGCTGCCCGAGTCGGGGAGCACCACGACAATCGTCTTGCCCTTGCCCACTTCCTTCGCCAGCTGCACGGCCACGTGCACCGCCGCGCCGGAGGAGCCACCCGCGAAGATGCCCTCCTCGCGCGCCAGGCGCCGCGCCGCGATGAAGGACTGGCGGTCATCCACCTGCCGCACGTCGTCCACGACCTTGAAGTCCATGGCGCCGCACAGCATGTCCTCGCCGATACCTTCCACCTTGTAGACGTGCGGCTCGGTCAGCTTGCCCGTCTTGAAGTAGCCCTCGTAGACGGAGCCCTCCGGGTCCACGCCCACGTTCTTCAGGCCGGGAATCTTCTCCTTCAGGAACTTGCCGGCGCCGCTCATGGTGCCGCCGGTGCCCAGGCCCGACACGAAGTAGTCGAACTTCCCTTCGGTCTGCTCGTAGATCTCCGGCCCGGTGAGCTTGTAGTGGGCCTCGATGTTGTCGGGGTTGTGGTACTGGTTCAGCATGAAGGCGCCCGGCGTCTCACGGTGCAGGCGCTTGGCCGTCTCGTAGTAGCTGCGCGGGTCCTCGGCCGGCACGTTGGTCGGCGTCACCACCACCTGCGCGCCCAGGGCCTTGAGGCGGTTGATCTTCTCCAGGGACATCTTGTCCGGCATGGTGAAGATGCACTTGTAGCCCTTCACCGCCGCCGCGAGCGCCACGCCCATGCCGGTGTTGCCGGACGTGTTCTCCACGATGGTGCCGCCGGGCTTGAGCTTCCCCTCCCGCTCGGCCTTCTCGAGGATGTAGAGCGCCATGCGGTCCTTGATGGACGCGCCCGGGTTCATGAACTCGCACTTCACGAGCACGGTGGCGTCGTTCGGACCGACGAGCTTCTGGAGCTTGACCAGCGGCGTGTGACCGATGGCGGAGAGAATGGTGTCGTGGATGTCCATCACTGCTTCCGGAAAAAGGGTTCGCGGCGCGTCTTATATGTCGCCGCCCGGGCCCGGTCGACAGCACGCGACATCTCGGCCCCTCGGTGAGGAACAGGGCCGGGGCCGGCGTCCTTCCGGACCCCTATCTCCGACATCCGGCCGGCCGCATGCTGGGAGGGGTCGGAGGGGTGTCGCACCCTGGCGGGCCCTGGCCTCTCTCCCCGGACGCCAGGCGGCCCTCAACGCGGTGCGACGTGGTGTGTGGGGTAGGGTGCCGCGTCGCGTACGTGACAGCCCGGGGGGCTTCCGGCCGTTCGCGTCTCGTGGGCTTTGACCCGGATGGGGGCGCCTCCCATACTCGGGAGTCTCTCGTCTCAAACCCCCTCCGGAGAATCCTGCCGATATGGAACTCGAGGCCGCCCTGCGCGACCAGGTGGGACAGGCCGTCGGCCGTCCCGTTCCCCACGCCGCCATCAAGAAGCTGAAGGGCGACGCGAGCAACCGCTCGTACTACCGCGTTGGCGCGGCGCCCGACAGCTGGGTGGTGATGGTGATGCCGCCGGACGCGACGAAGAAGAGCGAGGAGGCCACCAAGGGTGAGCCTCCGAAGGAGCTGCCCTTCGTCAACGTGCACCGCTACCTGGAGAAGCTGGGCGTGCGCGTGCCGCGCATCCTCCGCTACGACGAGCCGGCGGGGATGATGGTCCTGGAGGACCTGAGCGACATCACCTTCGAGTCCGCGCTCGAGGGCGGCAAGCACAACGAAGCGCTCTACACCCGCGCGGTGGACCTGCTGGCGCGGCTGCGCGTTCAGGCGGAGAAGCACCAGGACCCGGACTGCCTCGCCTTCACGCGCGCGTTCGACGAGGACCTGTACGACTGGGAGCTGCACCACTTCCGCGAGTGGGGCCTGGAGGCGTGGAGCGGCAAACAGCCCACCGCCGCCGAGCGCGCCGAGCTGGACCGCACCTTCCGCGACATCGCGAAGCAGCTGGCCGCCGCGCCGCGCGGCTTCACGCACCGCGACTACCAGAGCCGCAACATCATGGTGAAGGAGGGCGAGCTGGTCGTCATCGACTTCCAGGACGCCCTCCAGGGCCCGCGCCAGTACGACCTGGTGGCCCTGCTGCGCGACAGCTACGTGGAGCTGGACCGCACCTTCGTCGACAAGATGCTGGACCGCTACATCGCGACGTTCAAAGAGGCGAGCGGCGAGGCCATCGACGCGGCGGCGTTCAAGTCCTTCTTCGACCTGCTCACCATCCAGCGCAAGCTGAAGGACGCGGGCCGCTTCGAGTTCATCAACCGCGTGAAGGGCAACCCGGGCTTCCTGGTGTCCATCCCCGCGTCGCTGCGCTACGTGCGTGACGCCTTCGCGCGGAAGCCGGAGCTGCGCAAGCTGCAGGAGCTGGTGGCGAAGTACGTCCCCGAGCTGGCCGCCTAGCGGCCCCGAGCCCGGAGAGGGGAAGCGACAATGAAGGCGATGGTCCTCTGCGCGGGGCTGGGTACCCGCCTGCGTCCGCTCACCGAGCGCTGGCCCAAGCCGGCGATGCCGCTCCTCGGGCAGCCGCTGCTGCGCTACCACCTGGCGGTGCTGAAGGCCGCGGGCGTGACGGCGGTGGGCATCAACACCCACCACCTGCCGGACACCATGGCGGAGGTGGCCCGCGCCGAGTGCGCGCGCCTGAAGCTGCCGCTGCACGTGGTGCACGAGCCCGTGATTCAAGGCACCGGCGGCGGCATCCGCGGCCTGCGCGACTTCCTCTCCGGGGATGACTTCCTCGTGTTCAACGGGGACATCCTCTACCCGGTGGACCTGCGACCCGTGGTGGCCATGCACCGCGCGTCCGGCGCGGTGGCCACCATGGTGCTTCAGCCCATGCCGGAGGCGGAGAAGTACGCGGCGGTGGAGTTGGACGGCGGGGGCCGGGTGCGGCGCATCGCCGGCCACGGCCCCGGCGGCGAGGGCCTCTCCCCGTGGCACTTCACCGGCGTGCACGTGATGTCCCCCCGCATCTTCGACTTCATGGCGGCCGAGGGGCCCGAGGACATCAACCGCGAAGTCTACGTGCGCGCCATGCAGGCGGGGCAGACGGTGCGCGGCGTGCGGGTGGACGGGTACTGGTCCGATTTGGGCACGCCGTCGCGCTACCTGGCCACGGTGCAGGACGTGCTCGCCGGGCGCGTGCGGCTGGAGTGGCTGGGCGCGGACTCGCCGCTGGCCGGCACGATGCGCGGGCCCGGGGGCGCGTGGCTGTCTCCCGAGGCGCAGGTGGACACGACGTCGGTGGAGGGGCCCGTGTACATCGGGCGCGGCGCCACCGTGGCGGCTGGGGCCTCGGTGGGCCCGGGTGTGTCCGTGGGCGTGGGCGCGAAGCTGGGCGACGGAGTGAATGCGCAGCGCGCCGCTGTGTTCGAGGAGACCGAGGTGGCCGCGGGCGAGACGCTGTCCGAGGTGCTCGCGTGGGGCCCGCACCGGATTCCCGCGCCTCTCACCGGACGGTGAGGTCTTCGCGGGACGGGCCCCGGTGCTTCGGGGCCCTCCACCGCGAGGCGGTCCGGCTCAGGCGGCGTGGTAGCGCGCCAGCACGCAGGTGACGTTGTCGTTGCCACCGGCGGCGTTGGCCAGGTCGATAAGCTGACCGCAGGCCTTCTCCAGCTCGGGCGTGCGCTGGAGGATGTCCTGCATCTGCGCGTCCGTCACCATGCCGCTCAGGCCGTCCGAGCACAGCAGGAAGACGTCGCCCTCCTGCGGCTCCACGCGCGACACGTCCACCTGGACGTTCTCCTTCATGCCCAGCGCGCGGACGATGACGTTCTTGTGCGGGAAGTTTTCGATTTCCTCCGGCGAGAGCTTCTTCGCCTTGAGGTAGTCGTTGAGGAGCGAGTGGTCCTCCGTCACCTGCTTGAGCGTGCCGGCGCGGAAGAAGTACACGCGGCTGTCGCCCACGTGGCCCACGTAGGCCACGTCGCTGGCGAAGTGGACGGTGACGATGGTCGTCCCCATGCCCTTGAACTTCGTCTCGATGCTGGCCTTCTCGAAGATGCGCGCGTTGGCGAGCTTGATGCCGGTGGACAGCCGGTTCTCGTCATAGTTGCGCTGCTTGTCCATCTTGAAGGGCCAGGTGCAGTCCTGGTCCTTGGACGTCATCCGGTAGAACTCACCGAGCTCGTCCACCGCGATGCGGCTGGCAATCTCTCCGGAGGAGTGGCCACCCATGCCATCCGCCACGCAGAAGAGGTTCTCCTCCTGGAGCACCAGGAAGTTGTCCTCGTTGTGATTCCGCTTCATCCCGACGTGGGTGCTGCCGGCTACCTCGATACGCATGCTCGGGAACTCTTCATGGAGGGGGCGGGAAACTGGCGCCGGAGAGTAACAAAGCCCTCGGAAAACGGTCAAAACTCGTGCCTGCCCGCTGTTCAGGCGGGGGAAACAAGGCTCAAGGCACGGCTTCGGAGACCCGCTCGAAGGTCAATCGGTCACCCTCCCGGGTGCCGCTCGCTTCCAGGACGCCCGCCGGGAGCTCCAGCACGGAGCGGGACTGGAAGTAGACGGAGGTCGCCCTCCAGGGCGGGAGCGCGGACAACTGCTTGACGATGACGCCCTGGCGGTCCAGGAACACTACGTCGATGGGGATGCGCATGAAGAAGGTGTGGATGGAGTTGCAGGGGAGGATGTGCAGCCCGTCGCCCACGGCGAGCGAGCGCCGCCCCATGAGCCCCTTGAAGCGGTGGAGGAACCCGGTGGCCTGCTCGGCCCGGTCCGCCAATAGCCGCTGCCGCGTCTCGTTGTTCACCCTCCAGCGCATGTAGTCCGTTCTATCCCATGCTCGAACCCCTGGCGCGTCCGCTGCACCTGGTCCTGGTGTCCCCCCAGATTCCGCCCAACACGGGCAACGTCGCCCGCCTGTGCGCGGTGACGGGCTGCCGCCTCATCCTCGTGGAGCCGCTGGGCTTCTCCATCGACGACAAGCACCTGAAGCGGGCGGGGCTGGACTACTGGGACAAGGTGTTCCTGAAGCTGTATCCCACCTATGCGGCGTACGTGGCCGACTTCCCGGACGCCCGGCGGTGGCTGTTCTCCGCGCGGGCGGAGACGTCCCTGTACGAGGCCCGGTTCCAGGAGGGAGACCACCTGGTGTTCGGCTCGGAAGTTACAGGCCTGTTGCCCGAGGTGATGGAAGGGGGCACGGGGACGGCGGTGACGATTCCCATGCTCTCGGAGCGGAGGAGTCTGAACCTGTCCACGGCGGTGGGCATCGGGGCCTATGAGGCCTTGAGGCAGGTGGCCTTCAGCGGAGCGGGCAGGCAGGCACCCCCGGCAAGTTGAGGGGCGGTGCAGAGGGACTACACTGCGGCGGAGCATGACCCCGTCGCAGGCCGCCGAAGCGCTGTACTCCGCCCACAAGACCCGAGCCACCGGGAGGCTGACGCTTTCCGCGGGAGGGCGTGAGTCGCGGTTGCTGTTGCGCGAGGGGAACCTCGTGGGCACGCAGTTGGGGTTCGGCTACCAGAGCCCGGCGCAGGCGCTCCTCCAGAGCGGGATGCTGGGCGCGGAGGCGCTGGACGCGCTGTGGGCGCGGGGTGGGGCGGGGACGCCGGACGAGGAGTTGCTGGAGGAGTACGGCCTGGAGCCGGACGCGGTGGTGGAGCAGCAGGTGCTCGCCCACGTGCGGAGGCTGAGCGAGCTGGCCGAGCGCGCGGCGTTCGAGCCCGGGGCGGTGGAGGAGGACTTCCGGCCCATTGCGGGTGCGCGGGTGGTGCGCGCGGCGCTGGAGGCGCCCGTCGGCGGGAGCCGGGTTGCGAGGGTGTTTCGCTGTGAGGACGTGGCGAAGTGTGCACCGTGGCTCACGGATGCGGCGGAGCGCGAGTTCCTGGAGACGCTGGGGGCGTTCCGGCAGCCGGAAGGGCTGACGGCCGCGCAGGAGGCACTGCTGCTCGTGCTGGAGCGCGAGGGGTGCATCCAGGCGCTGTCGGTGGAGGAGTGGGAGGCGCGGGAACAGGCACGGCGTGAGGCGGAGGAGGAGGCTCGGCGTCGGGTTGAGGAGGAGGCTCGGCGGAGGGCGGAGGAAGAGGCGCGCCGTATCGCGGAGGAGGAGGCTCGTCGCCGGGCTGAGGAAGCACGGTTGGCCGAGGAAGCCCGCCTCGCGGAAGAGGCGCGGCTGGCGGAAGCGGCTCGGCTCGAGGAAGAGCGTCGTCTGGCTGAAGCAGCGCGTCTGGCTGAAGAAGCCCGGCTCGAAGAGGAGCGCCGCAGGGCTGAAGAGGCTCGGCTCGCCGAAGAGGCGCGTCTGGCCGAGGAGGCCCGTCGCGAAGAGGAGCGCCGCAGAGTCGAGGAGGAAGCCCGCCTTGCGGAGGCTGCAAGACGCGAAGCCGAGCGGATCCGAGCAGAGGAAGAGGCTCGGCTTGCCGAGGAGGCACGGCTCGAGGAAGAGCGCCGTCGCGCCGACGAAGCGGCCCGACTCGAAGAGGCGCGGCGCCAGGCCGAAGAGGCTGCTCGACTGGCTGAAGAAGCCCGGCTCGCTGAAGCGGCTCGGCTCGCTGAGGAGCGCCGCCTCGCGGAGGAGGCTCGACTCCGTGCCGAAGAAGAGGAGCGGCGCGCCGCGGAGGAGCGTCGGAAGGCGGAAGAAGCCCGTCTCGAAGAGGAACGGCGCCTTGCTGAAGAGGCGCGCCTTGAAGAGGAGCGCAGACTCGCTGAAGAGGCGCGGCTGGCTGAAGAGGCGCGTCTCGCTGAGGAGGCTCGGCAGGCTGAAGAGGCGCGTCTCGCTGAGGAGGCTCGGCAGGCTGAAGAGGCGCGTCTCGCTGAAGAGGCGCGGCTGGCTGAAGAAGCTCGTCTCGCTGAGGAAGCACGTCTCGCTGAGGAAGCACGTCGGGCTGAAGAAGCGGCCCGACTCGCTGAAGAAGCCCGCATAGCTGAAGAGGCTCGGCTGGCCGAAGAAGCACGTCGTGCCGAAGAGGCGGCTCGCATCGCTGAAGAGGCCCGCCTCGCTGAAGAAGCTCGCCTTGCCGAAGAGGCACGCGTTGCTGAACAGCGCCGTCTTGAAGCAGAAGCCCGTCGCGCGGAGGAACTGAGACTCGCGGAAGAGGCGCGTCAGGAGGAGGAGCGCCGTCTTGCGGAAGCAGCCCGCCTCGCGGAAGAGGCTCGCCTCGAAGAGGAGCGTCGTCTAGCGGAAGAGGCCCGGCTCGCCGAAGAGGCGCGGCTGGAGAAGGCGCGACTTGCTGAAGAGGCCCGGGTTGCAGAACAGCGAAGGATTGAAGAGGAGGCTCGACTCCAAGAGGAGTTGAGGCTCGCGGAGGAGGCGCGCCGAGCCGAGGAGGTGCGTCGCAAGATCGCAGAGGAAGAGCTGCGCCTCGCCGAAGAAGCGCGATTGATGGAGGAGGCTCGCCTCGCGGAAGAAGAGGCGCGCCGTGCAGAGGAAGCGCGTCTCGCTGAAGTGGCGCGGCGTGCGGAAGAAGCCCGCCTCGCGGAAGAGGCTCGCCTGGCGGAAGAAGCCCGCCTCGAAGAAGAGCGTCGCCTTGCTGAAGAAGCCCGCCTGGCGGAGGAAGCGCGCCTCGCGGAGGAGGCACGTCGCGCCGAAGAGGTCCGGCGCGAAGAAGATGCGCGCAGGGCTGAAGAGGCTCGCCTCGCGGAAGAGCGACGCCTGGCCGACGAAGCGCTCAGGGCTGAAGAGGCGCGTCTCGCGGAAGAGGCACGTGTCGCTGAAGCGGCCCGACTCGCTGAGGAGGCCCGCATAGCGGAAGAGCTGCGCCTCGCTGAAGAGAACCGGCTCGCGGAAGAGGCGCGTCGAGCCGAAGAGGCTCGCATCGCAGAGGAGGCCCGACTCGCCGAAGAGGAGCGACTGGAGGAAGAGCGTCGGCTCGCGGAGGAGGCTCGGCTCGCGGAGGAGGCTCAACGGGCTGAAGAGGCTCGGCTTGAGGAGGCGCGCCTCGCTGAAGAGGCACGCATCGCCGAAGAGGCGCGGCTTGCTGAAGAAGCTCGCCTCGCCGATGAAGCACGTCGAGCCGAAGAGGTTCGCATCGCCGAAGAGGCTCGGCTAGCCGAAGAAACACGTCGCGCCGAAGAGGCGGCTCGCCTCGCTGAGGAAGCACGTCGAGCCGAAGAGGCACGCATCGCCGAAGAGGCGCGGCTTGCTGAAGCGGCCCGGCTCGCTGAAGAAGCACGCGTCGCTGAAGAAGCACGCGTCGCTGAAGAGGCCCGGCTCGCTGAAGAAGCCCGCGTCGCTGAAGCGGCCCGGCTCGCTGAAGAAGCCCGGCTCGCTGAAGAAGCCCGGCTCGCTGAAGAGGCCCGGCTCGCTGAAGAAGCACGTGTCGCTGAAGAAGCCCGCGTCGCTGAAGAGGCCCGGCTCGCTGAAGAGGCCCGGCTCGCTGAAGAGGCCCGGCTCGCTGAAGAAGCACGTGTCGCTGAAGAAGCCCGCGTCGCTGAAGAGGCCCGGCTCGCTGAAGAGGCCCGGCTCGCTGAAGAAGCACGTGTCGCTGAAGAAGCCCGCGTCGCTGAAGAGGCCCGGCTCGCTGAAGAAGCCCGTGTCGCTGAAGAGGCCCAGCTCGCGGAAGAAGCCCGGGCCGAAGAGGCGCGTCGCGCCGAGGAAGTCCGGCTCGCTGAAGAGGCCCGGCTCGCTGAAGAGGCCCGGCTCGCTGAAGAGGCCCGGCTCGCTGAAGAAGCCCGTGCCGAAGAGGCGCGTCGTGCCGAGGAAGCCCGCCTCGCGGAAGAGGCCCGGCTCGCCGAGGAAGCCCGCCATGCCGAGGAGGTTCGGCTCGAGGTGGAGCGTCGCCGCGCTGAAGCGGTCCGTCGCGCGAAGGAGGCGCGTCTCGCTGAGCAGGCCCGGCTTGCGGAAGAGGCCCGTCTCGAAGAGGAGCGTCGGCAGGAGGAGGCCCGGCTCGCCGAAGAGGCTCGCATCGCCGAAGAGGCTCGCATCGCCGAGGCAGCCCGCCTCGCCGACGAGGCCCGCCAGTCCCAGCAGCTCTCCTCCGCGCCCACCCCGGATGACGCCGACGCCCTCACCCTCGACGTCGGTGACATCATCTCCACCGACCCCGAGCCCCCGAAGGCCTCCGCCGCCGACTCGTGGGCGGAGGCCGTCCCGCCGTCCGCCGTCGCCTCCCTGGAGCTCCCCACCCAGCCCGAGAGCCCCGACACCCTTCGCATCGCCCGCCAGCTCGCCCAGGCCGCGCTCCTTCAGGACATGGAAGAGGCGCTCCGCCGCTCGCAGAGGCAGCCGCTGGAGCCCTGGCTCGCCGAAGAGCCTCCCCGCACCACTCCGCCCACTCGCACGAAGGACCTCGTCCCCGTGCAGGACGAGCCGTGGCAGGCACGCGAGTCCTCCCAGTCCACCCCGGCGGAGGCGGAGGACCTGCCCCTGCTGGAGGTCGAACCCGAGCTCTGGGACGACGCCGTTCCCGCCTCCGACCCGCTGCCCGCGCCTCCGGCCCGGGCCCCCGCCGCCGCCGGGCCTCCGGTCCTGACGCCGTCCGACGCACCGCCTTCCGCTCGCGGCGCCTCGCCCCGGGGCGCGCCTCCCGTCCTCACGCCCACCCCTTCGCTCCCGCTCACGGCGGAAACTTCGTCCACGGCGGACGACAGCCTGTGGGCGACCCGTCCGGCGCCCAGTTCCGCGCCGCCGCCGCTCCGGCTGGGGCCTGCCTCGCCCAAGGCGGGGGAGGAGGACCTGTGGCGCATCGTCGCCTTCGACAAGGACGAGGGCGCCGCCACCCTCACGGCCTCCTTCGAGGCGGCCCTCATGCAGGTGGACTCGCACCTGGAATCGCTCGTCCGCTCGGATGTCAATCAGGCGAGCGTCGATTTCAACGAGCCCCCCGTGGAGGGCATTGTTGAAGCGACGATCGAACCGGAGACACCTCTGGATCCGGGGACCTTCCCCGGTGACAACACCGGGGCAACTGGACAGACTGCATGGGCCGAGCCGTCCGGAGACCTGGACGACTGGGACTTCGACGAGGACGACGTGGCGGCAGACCCCTCCAACCCCGACGAGGCAGCGAAGCTCCGGCGCCAGCGCCTGCTGCGCCGTGCGATGGAGAACATGGGCGTGCTCGGCGCGCGCCCTGCCGCCCCGGTGGGTGCGACACCCACGAGCGAGCCCTCCCAGGCTGCTCCCACCCCCGCCGCCTCCGCCGAGCCTCCCAAGCCGGACGAGGCGCGGCTCGCCCAGCACATCGAGCAGCGCTACGCCGACATCCAGGCGAAGCGGGACCACTTCTTCGTGCTCGGCGTCCCGCAGGACGCCTCGCGAGACCAGGTGAAGACGGCGTTCCTCAGCCTCGCCAAGGTCTACCACCCGGACCGGCTGCCGCCGACGATTCCCCACCTGGCGCCGAAGATGACCGCCGTCTTCGAGGCCATCCGCGAGGCCTACGAGGTCCTCTACGACGACGCCCGGCGCAAGGCGTACCAGCAGACCCTCCAGTCCCAGCAGGCCCTGCCGAAGGCGCCCACGCCGTCGCCCACGCCCGCCAGTCCGGCCGCTCGCGCCGCGGGGCGCCCCGACAGCAGCCCGGACGACCTCTACAAGATGGGCGAGGTCTTCTTCCGCAAGCGGGACTTCACCACCGCGTCGGACCACTACGAGCGCGCCTACTCGATGGACGCGAAGCCCGTGTACCTCGCTGCCCGTGCCTGGGCCATCTACATGGACCCGGCGCGCAAGGCGGACATGGCCAAGGCCAAGCAGATGATGGCGGACGCCGTGCGCACCGACCCCAACTGCGACCGCGCCCATTACCAGCTCGGCGTCATCGCCCGCGTCGAGGGCGACATGGACCGCGCCGAGCGCCACTTCCGCGATGCGGTGCGCTCCAACTCCAAGCACCTGGAAGCCAACCAGGAGCTGCGCCTCATCGAGATGCGCAAGAAGAACCCGCCGAAGAAAGGCGGCTTCTTCCGCTGACCCGCCCGAGGGCTCCCGCGTTCCTCACGCATCGTGCGGGTGCCTGGCAGCGGGCCTTCTCGGCCCTCCCTGGAACCGGGCTCGGGTGCCGCCTGTCCAGCAGGGGGCCAGCCAGAGGCACCGCCGCCCCAAGCCATTGACATGCCTGGAAAGCGGGCAGGATGCTCCCGCGTCAGGCTCTCTGTAGAAGTCCGCAGTGACGAAAGGCAAGTAACGTGGCCAAGCAGCACCTGCTCCTGGTCGATGGTGACGCAAAGAGCCTCCGCGTGATGGAGGTCAGCCTCAAGAAGGCTGGCTTCTCCGTGACGACGGCCATCCACGGCAAGGATGCGCTGGAGAAGGTCCAGATCAGCCCACCGGACCTCGTGCTGGCCGACACGAAGATGCCGGAGATGGACGGCTTCGAGCTGTGCAAGGCGCTCAAGTCCGACGAGCGCTTCAAGTTCATCCCGTACGTCTTCCTGACGAACCAGAAGTCGGTCGAGTTCAAGGTGCGCGGCCTCGAGCTCGGTGGCGACGACTATCTGACCAAGCCGATCTACATCAAAGAGATCGTCACCCGCGTGAAGATGATCCTCCAGAAGGCGGAGAAGGAGAGGATCGAGAAGCGGGAGACGACGAAGGGCGGCTTCGCCGGCAGCCTCGCCGACATGGGCGTGGTGGACCTGGTGCAGACGTTCGAGATTGGCCGCAAGACGGGCCTCATCAACATCCAGGGTGAGCGCACCGGCACCGTCTACTTCAAGGACGGACGGGTCATCGACGCGGAGCTGGGGCGGCTGAAGGGCGAGAACGCCTTCTACCGCATGCTCAACACCTTCGAGGGCCAGTTCGAGGTGCAGTTCAGCGCGCTGGACCGCCCGGAGCGCATCGAAATCTCCACCCAGGGCCTGCTGATGGAGGGCATGCGCCGCCTGGACGAGTGGGGGCGCATGCTCGAGCAGCTGCCGCCGCTCGAGACGGTGTTCGAGATCGACTACCACCAGCTCGCCGACCGGCTCTCGGAGATTCCGGACGAGGTGAACGGGCTGCTGCGCCTGTTCGACGGCAAGCGCACCCTGAGCCGCGTGGTGGAGGACTCGGACTTCGAGGACCTCGCCGCGCTGGGCATCATCAGCAAGCTGTACTTCGAGGGACTCATCCGCGAGCTGGGCAACGCCCCGCTGGAGCCGGTGCAGAGCAGCAAGCCCGGCATCGAGCAGTGGCTCAACGCGGCCCCGCTTCCGAGCGCTCCGGTGGAGCCCGCGCCCGTGGCTCCCGAGCCGCCGCCCGTGGCTCCCGAGCCGCCTCCCAGCGTCCCGGTGGCCGTCGCGCCCGTGGAAGTCCCCAGCGTTCCCGTGGCCGTCGCGCCCGTGGAGGTCCCGGTCGCGCCGCGCACGATGCCGCATAGCGTGCTCTCGCCGCCCGCGGGCGTGGAGGACGAGGCTTCGTTCGCGCCCGCCGCGACGGGCCCGGCCCAGCCGGCCAACGTCGTCGTCTTCCCCGCGAGGCCCCGGCGCAACGGCGTCGCCGAGGAGCCGGCCGCGGCGCCCCCGCTGCCTCCCGCGGAGGAGGGCTCTGCCTTCCTCGTGGAGCCGCCTCCGGCCCACCGCGCCGTGGAGCAGGCGCACCGCAGCCTCCTGCTGGACTGGAGCCGCGTGGACACCGACGGCATCAGCTCGGCGTCCACGTGGGGGCCGGGCTCGCTCTGGTCTCCCTCGCCGCGCACCTTCGGGAGTGCCGGTGGCCAGGGCGCCTCGGCCCCGGCGTTCGGCCAGGGCGCCGTTGCCGCCGAGTCGGCCGCCTCGCGCGCGCCCATCTTCGGCGGCGCCGCCGTGGGCCCCAACCCGCTGCCTCCCGTGCCGCCGCCCTCGCCGGCTCCTCCGTCGTCCGAGGTGACGCTGGTGAGCGGCAGGGGCGCCCCGTCCCAGCCTGGCTCCAACGTGCCGCCGGCGGCACCGGTGTCCGCGGCCGACGAGTCCGTCCTGGAGGTCGAGGAGGTCCCGTCGCCTCCGCCCCAGCAGCTCGCGCTGCCGCCGTACCCGGGCCACGGCGTTCCCGCGCCGGTGGCGCCCGCCCTCGCCGAGGAGCCTCGAACGCCGAGCGCGGTGCCGACGCCTGTCACCGCGCCGCCCGCCGAGACGAAGCCCGCGGAAGCGAAGCCCGTCGAGACGAAACCCGTCGAGACGAAGCCTGTCGACGCGAAGCCCACGCCGGCCCCGAAGCCGGCCGAGGTGAAGCCCGCCCCCGCGTCGAAGGAGGACCTCTCCGACGCCGCGCTGGCCCAGGCCGTCCGTCCGAAGCGCACCGGCCTGTACGTGGCCGTCGGCGCGCTGCTCATCGGCGCCGTCGCCGCGGTCGTCGCCGTCGGCGGGGGCTCGGGCTCCGGTGGGAAGGAGAAGGAGCCCGCGCCGAAGCCTCCGGTGGAGCAGCCGACCCCGGTCGACACGGTGAAGCCGCCTCAGCCCCAGAAGGACCCGACGCCGCCTCCGACAGAGGTCGCCACGCCGACGGCCGCCGTCGACGCGGGGACGGCCACCGTCGACGCGGGAACGGCCACCGCCGCCGTGACTCCTCCCGCGCCCGCTGCCACTCAGGATGCCGGGGCAGCCACCGCGGAGGCTCCGAAGCCCGAGGGTGGAGACCCGGTCGTCAACACGCCGCCGGTGGACCCGGAGGTCGAGTACGCGAGCCTGGTGAAGGCGGCGAAGGCGGCCATCGTCGGTGGCCGGCACATGTCCGCTGCCATCAGCTACCGCAAGGCGCTGGCGATCAAGCCGGCCTCCATGGAGGCGAAGGCCGGCCTGGGCATCTCGCTGGTGAACGGCTCCATCGCGCAGTCCGCCCACCGCGAGGCCGCCAAGCTCCTCCAGGAAGTGGTCAAGGAGGAGGACCGGAATGCGCGTGCCTGGCTGTCGCTCGGCATGGCGTACCAGTCCACCGGGCGGAATTCCCAGGCGGCCGAGGCCTACAAGCGATACTTGTTCCTGGAACCGACGGGACCCTCCGCCAACGAGGTCCGCTCGCTGCTCAAGGGCCTGGGCAACTGAGCGGGCTGGCGGCTGGCTCCCCTCGCCTCGGAGAAGTGAGCCGCCTTGCTCGTCCTCGGACTGGAAACCTCCTGTGATGAAACCGCCGCCGCCCTCGTGGAGGACGGCCGGCGCGTGCTGTCGGACGTCGTCTCCACCCAGGTGGACATCCACCGGCGCTGGGGCGGGGTGGTGCCGGAGCTGGCCAGCCGCAACCACATCGTCCAGGTGATGCCCGTCATCCACGAGGCCCTCACCCGCGCGCAGAAGACGCTCGACGACGTGGACCTCATCGCCGTCACCTCCGGCCCGGGCCTCATCGGCGCGCTGCTGGTGGGCCTGCAGGTCGCCAAGGGGCTGAGCCTCGCCACCGGCAAGCCCTTCGTCGGCGCCAACCACCTGGAGGGCCACCTGCTGGCCATCCGCCTCATCGAGGAGGCTCCGGAGCCGCCATTCCTCGGGCTCGTCGTGTCCGGCGGGCACACCAGCCTCTATGACGTGCAGGCCTACGGCCACTACCGGCTGGTGGGCAGCACCCGCGACGACGCGGCCGGCGAGGCCTACGACAAGACGGCGCGCATCCTCGGGCTGCCGTACCCGGGTGGGCTGCCCATCGACCAGCTCGCGCAGAAGGGGAACCCGGAGGCCATCCGCTTCCCGCGCGCGCTGCCCGGCGACAACTTCGACGTCTCCTTCTCCGGGCTGAAGACGGCGGTGCTGCACCACGTGCAGAAGCACGGCCTGCCGGAAGGGCAGGCCCTGTCCGACCTGTGCGCGTCCTTCCAGGAGGCGGTGGCGGACGTGCTGTCGAAGAAGCTGGTGGCCGCCGCGCGCCGGCTGGGCCACAAGAACCTGGTGCTGTGCGGGGGCGTGGCGGCCAACTCGCGCCTGCGCGCGCTGTGCAAGGCGCGGGCGGAGGAGCGGGGGCTGAACATGTTCCTGCCGCCGGTGCGGTTGTGCACGGACAATGGGGCGATGATCGCGGTGGCGGGGTATGAGGCCTACCGCCGCGGCCTGCGCGGAGACTTCCGCCTGGCGGCGGACCCCGCCTGGCGCATGTAGCGGGAAGGAGATTGGGTGGAACAGCCTCGAGACATCCTCAAGCGTCATGGCCTGCGCCCCAAGCACAGCTGGGGGCAGAACTTCCTCGGGGACGAGGAGGCACTGGAGACCATCGCCGACGCGGTGAACCTGCGCGAGGGCGAGCCGGTGGTGGAATTGGGCCCCGGCCTGGGCCACCTCACGCGCTTCCTCGCCGCGACGAAGGCGCGCGTCACCGCCGTGGAGCGGGACCGCGACATGCTGACGGTGCTGGAGAAGGAGGCCATCCCCGGCGTGCGCGTGGTGGCCGGCAACGCCGCCACGGTGGACTTCGCCGAGGTGGCCGGCGCGCCCGACGTGGCGGTGGTGGGCAACCTCCCGTACCACCTGTCCAGCCAGATTCTCTTCCGCGTCCTGGAGCAGCGCGCCCACGTGTCGCGCGCCGTCTTCACGCTGCAGAAGGAAGTGGTGGAGCGGCTCGCCGCGGTGCCCGGCAACCGGGACTACGGCCTGCTCACCGTCCTGCTCGGCCTGCACTTCGACGCGGAGAACATCCTCACGCTGGAGTCCTGGCGCTTCCACCCGCCGCCGAAGGTGGACTCCGCGGTGCTGCGCCTCATCCGCCGCAAGGCCCCGCGCGCGCCCATCATCGACGAGGCCCGCTTCATCCGCGTGGTGAAGGCGTCCTTCTCGCACCGGCGCAAGACGCTGCTCAACTCCATCAAGTCGGACACCACGCTCGGCACTCCGGAAGTGCTGCTCGCCGCGCTGCAGACGGCCGGCATCGACCCGCAGCGCCGCGCGGAGACGCTCGCGCCCGAGGAGTTCGCCGCCATCGAGCGCGCGCTCGGGCCGGTGGTGGAGAAGGTGCCCCCTCCGAAGCTGGAGGAGTAGGGCGGGGGCCAGGCGCTCGCGCGGGCTTTAGCGCTTGCGCAGGCCCAGCGCCTGGAGCAGGCCGCCCTGCTGCTCCAGGTACGTGAAGAACTCGGCCTCGGGAATGCGCATGCGCGCCAGCACGCCGCGGAGGATTTCCTCCACCGAGCCGTCCTGCCGCCGCTTGAGCTCCAACGCCGTCTTCAGGAGCACCACGCCGTAGAGCGGATCCGGCTCCACCGGCGGTGCGGGTGTGGACTTGGAGGTGGTGCTCTGGCGGGCCTCTTCCAACACCACCACCGTCTTCGCCCGCTGCCTGCCACTCATGTCCGGAGACCGTCCCGCGCACACGCCATGAAGTCGCGCGGACCGTAGGGGATGCACTCCGGAGCGTCAAGGGAGCGCGAGCGTCCCGGACGCTCGGTGCGGCCGTCGAAAATTGCCGGATTCCAGCGCCCGTGTTGTGTTATCCGCCCGGGTGCGTGGCCGTGCCCTCGCGCAGGTGCGCGCGCGGCCTCGAGTGGCGCATTCCGCGGTCGGGAGGCCTCGGCGGATGGACTACCGGTACATCGTGGTCGAGGGGCCCATTGGCGTGGGCAAGACGAGCCTCTCCAACATCCTCGCGGAGCGCCTGTCCGGCCGGCGCATCCTCGAGGTGGTGGAGGAGAACCCCTTCCTCTCCAGCTTCTATGGGGACCGGCAGAAGTTCGCGTTCCAGACGCAGATCTTCTTCCTCCTGTCGCGCTTCCGGCAGCAGCAGGACCTGTTCCAGCAGGACCTCTTCAGCTCGATGACGGTCAGCGACTACCTGTTCGCGAAGGACCGCATCTTCGCCCACCTCAACCTGGACGCCCACGAGCTCGCCCTCTACGAGCGCGTCTTCGAGGCGCTCGGGCCCCGCGTGGCCAAGCCGGACCTCGTCGTCTACCTCCAGGCCCGCCTGGACGTGTTGCTGCAACGCATCAAGAAGCGGGGTCGCGAGTTCGAGCGCAAGTTCGACTCGGGGTACCTGGAGGGGCTCGTCCACTCCTACAACACCTTCTTCTTCCACTACACGGAGACGCCGCTGCTGGTGGTCGACACCTCGGACATCGACTTCGTCAACAACGAGGCGGACCGGGAGGACCTCCTGGCCACCATCCGGAAGGCGAAGCCGGGGACCCAGCATTACCTTCCAAAGGCTTCCCGACGGGCCTGAGGTTCAGGCTCCCGGCGGGCCGCACGCCCTCCTGGCCCCCACGGCCGCCCGGAGGGCGTTAGAGTGCGGTGAGGACTCCGGGCTTCCGGCGATCCCGAAAGGGACGGCGAGGGGCGAAGGGGTCTGCAACGGCCGTTCAACCCGTCGACAACAGGAGGTGAACCGTGAAGGACAAGGTCACCATCCATACGCTGAAGCGCTTCAAGCAGATCGGCCAGAAGATCTGCATGGTTACCGCCTACGACGCCACGTTCGCCCACATCCTCGACCAGGCGGGCGCGGACGTGCTGCTGGTGGGTGACTCGCTGGGCATGGTCGTTCAAGGCCATGACTCCACGCTGCCCGTGACGATGGACCAGATGGTCTATCACTCCGCCGCCGTGACGCGCGGCGCGCGCCGGGCCCACGTGGTGGGTGACCTCCCCTTCATGAGCTACCAGGTGTCGCCCCAGGAAGCGGTGCGCAACGCGGGCCGGCTGGTGTCCGAGGGTGGCGTGGGCAGCATCAAGCTGGAGGGCGGCGCCGAGTTCGCGGAGACGGTGCGCGCGATTACCCGCGCCAGCATCCCCGTCATGGGCCACCTGGGCCTGACGCCGCAGTCCGTCCACAAGATGGGCGGCTATGTCGTACAGGGCCGCGACGAGGACCAGGCCCGCAAGATTCTCGATGACGCGCTGGCGCTGGAACAGGCCGGGGCCTACGCACTGGTGCTGGAGGGCGTGCCGCTGGAATTGGCGCGCACGGTGACGCAGAGCCTGTCCATCCCCACCATTGGCATCGGCGCGGGCGTGGACTGTGATGGCCAGGTCCTCGTTTGTTACGACCTGCTGGGGATGAACCCGGACTTCAAGCCCAAGTTCGTCAAGCGCTACGCCAACCTGCACGGCTCGATTACGGAGGCGGCTGGCACCTTCTTCTCCGAGGTCCGCAAGGGCGCGTTCCCCGACGAGGACCACTCCTTCAAGTCGAACAAGAACATCCGCCTCGTGGCGGGCAACCCCGCGGCGCCGCGCGTGGAGTCGTCCACCGCCACCGCCGAGGGCGGGGAGAAGATTGGTCCCGTCTACGGGGTTCCGGTCTAGCCATGGGCACCGCAGTCCTGCGCACCGTGGCGGAAGTGAAGGCGTGGGTGGCGGGGCTGCGCCGTGAGGGGCGCCGGCTCGCGCTGGTGCCCACCATGGGTTTCCTGCACGAGGGGCACCTCTCGCTCATGCGCGAGGGGCGCTCCCGCACCGACGTGGTGGCGACGTCCATCTTCGTCAACCCCACCCAGTTCGGACCGAAGGAGGACTTGTCGCGCTACCCCCGGGATTTCTCCGGGGACGTGGCGAAGTGCGCCAGCGCGGGCGTGGACGTCGTCTTCGCCCCGGAGGACCCCAAGGCGATGTACCCGCCGGGGTACCAGACGTACGTGGAGGTGACGGAGGTCAGCCAGGGCCTGTGCGGCGAGCGGCGACCCGGTCACTTCCGTGGCGTGGCCACCATTGTCACCCAGTTGCTGTGCCTCTTCCGGCCGGACGTGGCGCTCTTCGGGGAGAAGGACTACCAGCAGCTCCAGGTCATCAGGGCGCTGAACCGGGACTTGCACCTGGGCGCGGACATCGTCGGCATGCCGACGGTGCGCGAGCCCGACGGGCTGGCGATGAGCAGCCGCAATGCCTACCTGTCCCCCGAGGAGCGCAAGCGGGCGCTGTCCCTCTCGAAGGGGCTGAAGGCGGCCCAGGCGCTCCTGCGGGAGGGCAACCGGGAGTCAGGGGCGCTGGTGGGCGCCGTCCGTCGCGAGCTGGAGGCGGCGGGGCTGCGCGAGGACTACGTGGAGCTGGTGGACGCGGAGCGGCTGACGTCCCTGGCCTCGGTGGCACCAGGACAATCCGCCCGCCTGCTCGTCGCGGCCTTCAGTGGAACGACGCGCCTCATCGACAACATGCCGCTGGCCGGTTAGGAGACGCGGGACGCGTATGACAAGTGGCAAGTCGAAGGGACCCGGCGGTGAGCCCGGGGTGAAGGTCATCGCCGAGAACCGGCGTGCGCGCTTCGACTACACCGTGGACGAGAAGCTGGAGGCCGGTCTGGAGCTGACCGGCAGCGAGGTGAAGTCGCTGAGGGAGGGAGTCGCCAACCTGTCGGACGCCTACGCGCTTCCCAAGGGAGACGAGCTGTTCCTCCTCAACGCCAACATCGGCTCGTACAAGGCCGCCAGCCTCTTCGACCACCTGCCCACCCGGGGCCGGAAGCTGTTGCTGCACCGGGCCGAGATTGACCGTTGGGCGGCGAAGGTGAGGGAGCGGGGTTATTCCATCATCCCGCTTGTGCTGTACTTCAAGAATGGACGGGCCAAGGTGGAGCTGGGGCTCTGCCGCGGGAAGAACCACGAAGACCGGCGCCAGGACATCAAGGAGCGGGAGACGAAGCGGGAGATGGACCGGGCGATGCGCCGACGTTGAGAGGGGCGCCCGAATTTCTCTCGCCGTACACCGATGGACGAAAAGAAGGGTCTCGACAAGAAGGAGCGGCTGCTGGCCGCGCTCGACCAGGGGATGGTGATGATCCACCTGGACGCGCGCCGCCCCGGCGTGCTCGTCCCCGCCTCAATCAGGGGGGAGGCCCACCTGCGCCTCAACCTCTCCTACCGCTTCGACCCGCCGGATTTGACGGTGGGCGAGTGGGGCGTGCGCTGCACGCTGAGCTTCTCCGGCTCGCGCTTCACGGTGGCGGTGCCCTGGTCGGCGCTGTTCGCCATCGCCAGCCACGTGACGAAGGAGTTCTGGATGTACCCGGACGACATGCCGCCGGAGCTGCTCCAGCAGCCCGCGTCGGCGCGTCCGCCGCAGCCCGTGCCGGTGGTGCCCGTGGCCGCCGAGCGCCCGCGCACCTTCCTGCGCGAGGTGCCCACCGCCAGCGAGCGCTCCAGTGAGCCGTCCGACGTGGCTCCGCCTCCGGCACCGCCGGACGGGCCACAGGACGACCCGCCGCCGCCGCGTCGGGGCCACCTGCGACTGGTGAAGTAAGGCTGGAGTCGGGCTCAGCGCTCCAGCGCCACCTTGAACTCGACGGGCTCGCCGCCGCGGAAGGTGCCCTTCCACGGCCGGTAGCCCTTGAGCTTGAGCTGCACGGAGATGGGCTTGTCCGGGTAGAGGTTGTCCACGGCGAGCGGCGTGGTGCCCACGTCCTGGCCCTCCACCAGCACCGTGGCGCCCGACGGGTTGCTGACGATGCTCAGGATGGGGGAGGGCATCGGGACGCCCAGCTTCGCGAGCACCATGGGAACCACCCAGGAGCGCGTGGTCAGCACCCAGAGGCCACCGGAGACCAGCACCGCGACCACACCGAGCGCGACGGCGGTCCGCACCCAGCGCCCGCGAGGGCGGGGCAGATCCTGCTCCTCCACCCAGTCGCTCTCCGGACGCGGCGCGCGCTCTTCCAGCTCCAGCTCGTTGGCGGGAGTCTCCCGCAGGCTCCGCGGTGGGAGGGCTTCCGGGGGAGGGACGGGCTCCGGCTGCGGGGCGGGCATGCCCTGATGGCGCGCCTGGCTCGACGACGCGGAGACACCAGGGCCCACGGGCGCCGCGGCACCCGCGTGGCCCCCGGTCCCCCGAGGCGCCACGGGCACCGGGGTGCCAAACGCGGCCGTGCGCGCCGGCTCCGAGCCAGGCGGGGCCGCCATGGGGAGTCCCTCCACGTCATCGCGCGCGGAGGTCTCCTCGGCGCAGAAGTCGCACGGCGCCTGCGGATCAGCCAGGGGCATACCGCACGTCGCGCAGTTGCGGGTCAGCCGTCCGCTGGCGCTGAGCGCTGGCCCCCCGGGCGCGAGCGCCACCTCTTCCCCCTTCATGGCGAGCGAGAAGGGCCCCGGATTCGACGGGCGTGTGGCTCCAGCCGGGGCCGACTTCGCGTCCATTCCCGCCTCGGCCTGCTCGCGCAGGGTGGGGGGGAGGGAAATCCGCCGCATGAAGTCGGCCAGCGCGTGGGACGTGGCGGGCTCGCCGGAGCGGGCCAGCCAGCGCGCGAGCGTCTCGCTCAGGGCCTCGGGCGTCGGGAAGCGTTGCTCGGGGGCCCGCGCCAGCATGCGCAGGACGGTGTCCGCCAGCGGCGCGGGCACGTCCGGAGGCAGCGGCGGAACCTCGCGGGAGAGGATGGCGTACACCACCGCCATGGGCTCCTTCACGTCATGGAACGGATGCCGGCCCACGAGCAGCTCGTGGAAGACGATGCCCAGGGAGAACTGGTCGCTGAGGGCATTGGCCGGCGAGCCCTGGAGCACCTCGGGCGCGCTGTAGGCCTCCTTGCCGCGGAAGACGCCGGGCTCCGTGAGCGAGCCGCCCTCCAGCCGGGCGATGCCGAAGTCCGTCACCTTCACCTCGCCCTCGCGCGACACGAGGACGTTGGAGGGGGACACGTCGCGATGGGCCGCCATCACCGGGCGCCCGTCGTGCAGCTTCCGGTACGCGTGGGCGAGGCCCGCCTGCGTCTGGAGCACGATGAAGGCCGCCAGGTGCGGCGGGAAGCGCACGCCCTGCCGCGCGGCGGTGCGCAGCAGCACGCCCAGGTCCCACCCGTCCACCAACTCCATCACCAGGAAGAGTCCGCCGGGGCCCTGGCCCACGTCGTACACGGTGGCGATGTTCTGGTGCTGCAGCAGCATGGCCAGCCGCGCCTCGGCGAGGAACATGCGCGCGATGTCCGGCTCCTGCGCCAGATGCGGCAGCATCCGCTTGATGGCCACGGCGCGCTCGAAGCCCTCCGTGCGCGCCACGCCGAGGAACAGCTCCGCCATGCCTCCAGAGGCCAGGAGCCGTACCAACCGATAGCGTTCGTTCACGGACGGTCTTCCTCAGGTGACGGGCTGGGTGACCTCACGCAGCAACTTCCAGGGATAGATGCCGGTGGTGTGGCCGTCGCTGAAGACGAAGGCCAGCGCGTAGTTGCCCACCGGTTGGACCTCCTTGATGCGCAGGTCCGCGGGCACCTTCGTCGCGTCCAGGGTGCGCTTGTTCGTCCACTCGTCCACGCACCCGGCGCACGGGCACTGCTGTCGCAACACCTGTGCGGAGGTGGCCGTCCTCGCCCCGTCGTCCCAGCCCAGCTCCAGCCGGGAGCCGTCGGGAGCCACGCGGACATCCGTCCCGGAGACGGGCTTCTCGGCGGGCTTGATGCGGTCCCAGAAACTCAACGTTGCACCTTCCGAAGTCTCAACAGCGCCGCGCCCTCCCTACCATCCTTCCCGCCCCGTGGCGCGTCGAAGCGCGCGCGAGCCCCCTACGAGGCGAGCTTGACGGGCAGCCGGTGGCCTTCCAGCCGCACGCCCTGCTTCGCCAGCACCCGCCGCAGCGCCAGCACCACCTGCGGGTCCAGCTGCGCGCCGCTGAGGTTGTCGAGAATCTCCATCGCCTTCTCCAGCGGCATGGCCTTCTGGTACGGGCGCGTGGAGGTGCAGGCGTCGAAGGTGTCCGCGCACGCGACGATGCGGGCCAGCAGGGGGATGTCCTCGCCCTGGAGCCGGTCCGGGTAGCCGGTGCCGTCCCAGCGCTCGTGGTGGTGGCGCACGCACGCGCGCACCGCGCCGAGGAAGCTCACCGGGCCGATGATGGCGTCGCCGATGGCCGGGTGCTCGCGCATGATGGCCATCTCCTGGTCCGTCAGCCGCGACTGCTTGCAGAGGATGGACTCCACGATTCCAATCTTCCCGATGTCGTGGAGGATGCCGCCGTACTGGAGCTGCCGCAGCTCGCGCTCGGTGAGGTTCATCTCGCGGCCGACCTCCACCGCCACGTCGCCCACCCGCTGGCTGTGGCCGCGCGTGTACGCGTCCTTCGAGTCGATGGAGTTGGCCAGCGCGACGATGGTCTCCAGGTAGCCCTTCTCCAGGCTCTCGTAGAGGCCGCGGTTCTCCATGTCGTACGCGAGCAGCTGCTTGCTCATGTAGTTGAACGTCTGGGCCAGCTCCCCCAGCTCGTTCTTCTGGGGGATGTCCACCTCCACGCCGAACTTGCCGCGCGCCAGCTCCAGCGCGCCCTTCGTGAAGCCCTTGAGGGGCCGCGTGAGGTTGCGCGAGAAGAGCGCCGCCAGCACCAGCGCGACGAGGATGGCCGCGCCCAGGCCCAGGAGGATGCGCCGCTCCATGGCCTCCACCTGCCGGTACGCATGCTCCACCGGCTGCTCGGAGATGATGGCCCAGCCGGCCTCCGGCAGCACCGTGTACGCGGCCACGACCGCGTCCCGGCCCTCGCCGAAGTTGCCCACGTGGAACGTCTCCGTGTCCGGCTGGCGCTCCAACTGTCGCAGCAGGTGCGCCACCGGGCGGCGCCGGGACACGTCCTCGCCCAGGCCCGCCACGCCTCCGCCTCCGGCGACGAGGTGCCCATGCCGGTCCGCTACGTACGCGAAGCCGGTGCTGCCCACGCGCTCCTGCTCCAGCATCCGCCGCAGCCCCGCCAGCGACAGGTCCGCCGCGACGTAGCCCTTCACGGGCTCGCCCACGGGGAAGGCCAGCGTCACCACCGGCCCGTCTCCGTCCGGCCCCGTCACCACGTCCGCGTAGCGCAGCCCGTCCAGCGACTCCAGCAGCGCGCGGGCGCGCTCCTCGTGCCCCGCCAGCGAGCTGGGCGACACGTCGTGCCGCGAGAAGGCCTGCAGGCCCGGCAGCCGCTTGCGGTCCGGGCCGAACACGGTGAGCGCCAGCACCTCGCGCCGCTGCGTGAGCACCGACGCCAGGTGCGTCTGCTGTGCCTCCAGGGGCAGCGCGAAGAAGCCGGGCACGCGGGCCAGCATCAGCACCGCGTCGGTGGGCTCGCCCAGGAAGCCCTCCGCCTTGAGCTGGAGCTGCTTCACGCGCTCCTGCGCCAGCTCCTGCGCGTCGCGCACCAGCAGCTCGCGCGTATGGGACACGGAGAGCCAGCCCACCATCAGCGTGGGGACGAAGCCCACCACCAACATCAACAGGAGGATGGCTTTGAAAAGGCGCACGGTGCTGCTCCTCCAGTGGCTACTGCCACTGTCCCTTCTGCACTTCGAGCTTGAGCCGCTCCGACACCAGCTCGAAGCGCCGGGAGGCCCCGGGCTCGGACCGGCCCGCCGGGCCCAGCGCGCGTACCGTCCACCGGTAGCGGCCCGCCGGCAGTACGGGCAGCTTCAACTCCACGGAGGACACGCTCTGCGCGAAGACAGGGGTGTTTTCCGTGTCGTGTAGCACTTCCACCTCGTAACGCTCCGCTCCGGGCACTCCCGCCCAGGTCAGCTTCACCGGCCCCAGCAGGCCCGCCCGGTCCGGGCGCAGCTTCAGCAGCACCCCATCCTCCGGCAATCCCGGCTTCGGCGCCACCAGGGGGGGATGCGGCGCCGGCGGCGGAGAGCCCTTCACCACGCTGAGCGACTCTCCCGTGGCGACAGGCTGGGTAACGCCCTCGGCCTCCACTCGCACGGGTGGGCCCTTCTTCACGGTGACGGTGGTGGTGCCTCCGTCCGGGCCCACCTCCACGCTGAAGGCGGAGGGCTGCGGCTTGGGTGTCGCCGCCACCTGCCGCCCGGCCGCGTTGGCCGCCTCGGAGGCCAGGGTGTAGCGGGCGGCGCGGAAGTGCGACTCCGCCTCCTTCAGCCGCGCCTCGGCCTCGGGTGAAGTCCCCGCGTCCCCGACGAGGGTGCGCGCCGTCTCCAGGGCCCGCTGCGCGAGGACGCGCTCCTGTCCGGGCACCTTCAGCCGCGTGCCCTCGGCCACGGTGTCCGTCGTCAGCCGGTTGAGCGCCTGGATTTCCTCCGCGGCGCCCGGGTCGCCCACGGTGCGCTCCGCCACCTGGCGCAGCGTCTCGTGGGGGCCCACCACCGCCGTGTCCTGCGCGACGCCGCCCAGCCCCGCCAGCAGCGTCAGGAGCGCCGTCTTCATTGGAAGACAATCTCCCTTCCGGCCTGGATGGTGGCCGCCGGGGTGGTGACGGAGAGGGACTGGACCGCGGGCTTTTCCAACTCCGCGTCGATGCGGCCGCGCAGCACCGTGAGGTCCGTGCGCGGCTGGCCCGGCCGCAGTCGCGTCTCGGCGATGCCGATGAGCGAGTCGCCGCCCAGGTGCACCGTGCCACCGTCGCTGGCGAAGACGAGGTCCGCGCCCGCGCCCGACTCGGTGCGCACCTTGTCGTTCTCGAAGAGGGGGTGCCCCTCGCGCGCGACGCTCCAGTCATCCTCGGTGGCGCGCTTGATCTGCACCTCGCCCTTCAGGGCCTTCAGGTGCGCGCGGGGAGCGAGTGCCGGACGGGCGGACGCCGCGGGCGCAGGCGGCGCCTCCTCGGCGGTGCAGCCGAGCGGCGAGGCCGAGAGCGCGAGCGCGAGCAGCATGGGTGGCCAGCGTCGTCCGTTCACGTGGGGGGTTCCGGGAAGCCGCAGTGTAATGGGAGGGACTCGTGGGAAACGAGCCCGGCCACTCAGACGCTAGTCCAATCGCCGGTGCTGCAGGCAGGGCAGGTTGCGGCGGATTCGCGCCTGCAGTTCCGGGTCCACCTGCGCCAGCGCCAGCCCCTCGCCCTCCGACGCCCGCGCCGTCACCAGCCCCCACGGGTCCACCACCATGGCGTGGCCATAGGTGAGGCGGTTGGCGGAGTGTTTCCCACCTTGTGCGGGTGCGAGCACGTAGGCCTGGTTTTCGATGGCCCGCGCCCGGAGGAGCACCTCCCAGTGGTCCTTGCCCGTCATCAGCGTGAAGGCCGCCGGCACCGCCAGCAGGGTGGCGCCGTCCCTCGACAGCCGCCGGTACAGCTCCGGGAAGCGCAGGTCGTAGCAGACGGACAGGCCCAGCCGGCCCACCTCCGTCTGGGCGGCGACCACCTCGGTGCCCGGCGCCACGGCGGCGGACTCCTGATAGGTGGCCCCGTCTCCCACCTCCACGTCGAACAGGTGCATCTTCCGGTAGACGGCCAGCCGCTCGCCGCCGGGCCCGAAGAGGACGCTGGTGTTGTAGAGCCGGCCCCCCGGCGCGCCCGTCTCCAGCACGCTGCCGGCCAGGAGCGTCACTTTCAGCTCGCGGGCCAGCTCGGCCATGCGGGCGAGCGTCGGGCCGTCGAGTCCCTCGGAGGCTCCGGGGCGCTCGGGCTCCGGACCCATCCACGAGAAGTTCTCCGGAAGACCGACGAGGCGGGCCCCCAGACTGGCCGCCTGCCGCACGAGGCGGGTGGCGACCTCAAGGTTGTGGCTCTTGTCCGCGGTGGACACCATCTGCGCGGCGGCGATGAGGTGCATGGACCCCGTTATAACGCCCGTCCGGGTCGCGGAACCCCTGGGAATTCCTTGCCCTGTCGGGCAGGTTTCACCCGGAGCAGGAGGGTGCGTCCTTCCTTTACACCCCGACGGGGCGTGTGCTACGGACGCCCCACATTTTTCGATGATGGACCTCGAAAAGTGGGCCGCGTGCCCGCTTTTCGCGTTTTTGGAGACCTGTTTCCCGGATATGTCGGAGAAGAACCTCAAGCAGACGGTGGAGGAGCGGGCCATGAGCCTGCTCGAGCCCATCGTCGCGGGTGAAGGCCTGGAGCTCGTGGACCTGGAGTTCATCCGGGAGCGCGAGGGCTGGGTCCTCCGGTTGTTCATCGACAAGCCGGGCGGGCGGGTGGGGCTGGAAGACTGCACCCAGGTGTCGCGCGCGGTGGACCCCGCGCTCGACGTGGAGGACCTGGTTCCGCACGAGTACAGCCTGGAGGTCTCCAGCCCCGGGGTGAACCGGCCGCTGAAGAAGCCGGCGCACTTCGAGCGGGTGAAGGGACAGAAGGTGAAGGTGAAGACGTTCGGGCCGCTGGGCGAGCCCCCGCGCAAGAACTTCACCGGCACGCTGACCGAGGTGGCGGGCGACGGCATCTCGGTGGACGTGGAAGGTGCCGGAACCTTCCACATCCTCTTCAAGGACATCGCGAAGGCGAACCTGGAGTTCGAGTTCTAGACGTCGACATACAGGGCGCCCCTCCGAGCGGGGACGCCCGTGGACCCTTTTAGGAGAACACCATGGCCACGCAACAAGCCAACCCGAGCGTCAACCTCAACCTCGTCCTCGACCAGGTCGCCAAGGACAAGGGCATCGATCGGGCTGTGCTGATTGCCACCCTCGAGGACGCGATGAAGACCGCGGCCAAGAAGCACTTTGGCCAGGACCGCGAGCTCGAGGCCAAGTACGACCCCGACAAGGGCGTGGTGGAGCTGTTCCAGGCCATCACGGTGATGGATGAAATCGTCGACCCCGTCCAGGCGGTCAACCAGATCACCACCGCCGAGGCGCACAGGAAGGGCATGGAGGTGGAGTCCGGGGACGAGCTCGTCTTCCAGATCTTCTACCGCGACGAGGACGCCGCCGAGGCCAAGGCCCAGGACGACCAGTACGGCGACATCCTCCGCCTGAAGACCTTCCGCCGCGGCTTCGGCCGCATCGCCGCGCAGACGGCCAAGCAGGTCATCCTGCAGCGCACGCGCGACGCGGAGCGCGAGAACGTCTTCAACGAGTACAAGGACCGCAAGAACGAGATCGTCACCGGCATTGCCCGCCGGTTCGAGCGCGGCAACATCATCGTGGACCTGGGCCGCGCCGAGGCCGTGCTGCCGGTGCGCGAGCAGGTGCCGCGCGAGACGTACCGCCCCGGCGACCGCGTGCAGGCCTACGTGCTGGACGTGCTGCGCGAGTCCAAGGGCCCGCAGATCGTCCTCAGCCGCGCCTCCGTCAACCTGCTCACCAAGCTGTTCGAGATGGAGGTGCCGGAAATCGCCGAGGGCATCGTCGTCATCGAGGCGGCGGCGCGCGAGCCGGGTGGCCGCGCGAAGATCGCCGTGTCCAGCCGGGACTCGGACGTGGACCCGGTGGGCGCGTGCGTGGGCATGAAGGGCAGCCGCGTACAGGCGGTGGTGCAGGAGCTGCGCGGCGAGAAGATCGACATCGTCCCCTTCGACGAGGACCCGGCCCGCTTCGTGTGCTCGGCGCTGGCGCCCGCGGAGGTCAGCCGCGTCATCATCGACGAGGCCAACCACGCCATGGAGCTCATCGTCCCGGACGACCAGCTCAGCCTCGCCATCGGCCGGCGCGGGCAGAACGTGCGCCTGGCGGCCCAGCTCACCGGCTGGAAGCTGGACATCAACAGCGAGAGCCGGGTGCGCGAGCTGCGCGAGTTCGCCAGCCGCTCGCTGGGCTCGCTGCCGGGCATCAACGAGATGCTGGTGGAGACGCTCTACGCCCACGGCTTCCGCCAGGCCCGGGACATCGCGGACGCGAACGCGGAGATGCTGGCGCAGATGCCCGGCATCGACCCCGCCCGCATCCCCTCCATGCAGGAGGCTGCGCGCAAGCGCATGGTGGAGGACCAGGCGGAACTGTCGCGCATGGATTATGAAAGGGAGCAGGCCCGGCTGGCCGAGGCCCGGCGCCACCCGGACGAGCTCAACCCGTCCGAGCGCATGGCGCGTGTCAGGGGCGTCGGCGAGAAGACCATCGAGCAGCTCATCCTCGCCGGCTACAAGTCGGTGGAGGACATCGCCAACGAGAAGGACCTGGCGAAGCTGGGCGACGTGCCGGGTGTGGGTATCAAGAAGGCCCGCCAGCTGAAGAGCGCGGCGGAGAACTACCTCGTGGAGGAGGCGAAGCTGCGCGCGGAGCTGAACGCCGAGCGTGGCACGATGACGGCGACCCTGGACGGTGGCGCGGAAGCCACCAAGTCGCCGTAAGCTAGGGGAGGGAAGGGAACGTGGGGCGCCCGTCAGGCCGCAAGGCGTCGGGAGAGCAGAGCGCGGAGTCAGGTCCGGTCCGGACGTGCGTCGGATGCGGGTCCAAGCGACCGCAGGCGGAGCTTACCCGGTTCGTGATAGGGCCTGGGGGCGCCATCGAGGTGGATAGGGCACGGCGGCTGCCAGGACGGGGCGCCTACCTGTGCGGTGCCGGTTGTCTGACGGCAGCGCTGAAGCGGAAGGCGTTTGGAAGGGCCTTTCGCGGCAAGGCGGGACAGGTTGACCCGTCGCAGCTCGGGCAGGCGTGGGAGTCGGGGACGGGGAGCTAAGGGGTGTGGGGGGGGAGTGGGTGTTAAGGACCACTCGCACACATTTTCGGGTTTGGACTAGGGTGCTGCGCCCCGGAAGCCGGCGGAGCAGAAGGCCAACAAGGGCAATATGTCGAAGAAGCGCGTCCATGAAATCGCCAAGGAGCTCAAGGGCCACGGCATTGAGCTCGACAACAAGGAGGTCGTGACCGAGCTCTCTGCGCTCGGTTACGACGTCAAGAGCCACTCGTCCTCACTCGATGACGACCAGGCGACCGCCGCCGTCCAGAAGATCCTGGACAAGCGCAAGCCGAAGCAGGCCACGCCGCCCGTGACGGCGAAGGGGTTCGTCGTCCGCCGCAAGGTGGGCGCGCCCGCCGGTGGTGCGTCCGCGGAGGCGGGCGAAGGCCAGCAGTACGACCATTCCCAGTACGAGCCGCCTCCCGCGGCGTACGAAGCGCCTCCGGCCGCCGCCCGGGCCGAGGAGCCGCCGTCGGCTCCCGTCGTCGAGGCACCCCAGGCCCCTGTCGAGGCGCCGAGGGCCGTTGAGTCGAAGCCGGTGGAGGCCGCCCCGGAGGTTCCGGAGGCTCCCGCCGTCGCAGCCACCCCGCAGCAGCCCGCGCCCGTCGCGGAGGCCCCCCAGGCCCCCGCCGCAGTCGCGGCTGTGTCCACGCCCGCTGCCGAGGCCCCCAGGGCCCCGGTCGAGGCACCTCGCGCCGCCGTGCAGCCGCCTGCCGGCGCGCAGCCCACTTCCCCAGCCCAGGAGCGCACCACCTTGCCCCAACCCCCCCCTCGCTCACCGGTCCCGCCGACTGTCCGGACGCCTTCGAGCACTTCGACGTCCGCGACCGTCGTGTCCCGTGGCCCGGGCTATGTCCAGCGTGGTGGTCCAGGCGGTGGTCGTCCCGGGGGGCCGGGCGGTCCGGGGGGGCGTCCCGGGGGTCCGGGCGGTCCCGGTGGTCGTCCGGGTGGCCCCGGCGGTCCGGGGGGGCGTCCGGGTGGTCCGGGCGGTCCCGGGGGTCGTCCGGGTGGCCCGGGCGGTCGTCCCAGCTACCAGGGGCAGACGTATCAGGGCCCGGGCGCGCGTCCGGGTCAGCCGCCGGTGCGTCCCACGGGCGCGCCGGGTGCCCAGGCCTCGGCCGGTGGCACGGCGGCTCCCGCGGGTCCCACCATCATGGTGGGCGGCGTTCCCCACGCCCAGGTGTCGCCCACGGGCGGCCAGGCCCGTCCCACGGCCACGCAGGCCGTCGTCATCTCGCGCCCGCTCATCCAGGTGCGCCGTGTGACGCCCACGGCCGGCCAGGCCAAGCAGTACCCCATGGCACCGGGCCGCGCGGGCATCCCCGAGCGGCGTGAGTACAAGGTGGTTCCGGACCACCTGGGCCGGGGCCGCGAGCTGGTGGACGTCTCCAAGAACAAGGAGCGTGGCCAGCGCAAGCGCACCAGTGGCGATACGACCAGCGTGTCCAAGCAGGAACTGACGGACATGGTCTGGGGCCGCGTCACCATCCCCATCCGTGGCAAGAAGAAGAAGCCCACGAAGAAGGGCGCCAAGACGCAGATCACCCAGATGGCCGAGGAGAAGAAGGTCATCAAGCTGCAGGAGGGCATCAGCGTGTCCGACCTGGGCCAGCGCATGGGTGTGCGCAGCGCGGACATCATCAAGAAGCTGATGGGCCTGGGGAAGATGGCCACGGCCAACCAGATGGTCGACGCGGACACCGCGGAGATGCTGGCCACCGACTACGGCTGGAAGATCGACCGCGTCGGCTTCGAGGTGGAGGACTACCTGCCCGAGGTGGAGGCCCGTCCCGAGGACGAGCGTCCCCGTCCGCCGGTGGTCACCATCATGGGCCACGTCGACCACGGCAAGACGAGCCTCCTGGACGCCATCCGCAAGGCCAACGTGGCGGCGGGCGAGGCGGGCGGCATCACCCAGCACATCGGCGCGTACAGCATCTCCACGGCGCGCGGCGACGTCACCTTCCTCGACACGCCGGGCCACGAGGCCTTCACGTCCATGCGCGCCCGTGGCGCGGACGTGACGGACATCGTGGTGCTGGTGGTGGCCGCGGATGACGGCGTGATGCCGCAGACGGTGGAGGCCATCAAGCACGCGAAGGCGGCGGAAGTCCCCATCGTCGTCGCCATCAACAAGATGGACGTGCCCGGCGCCAACCCGGACCGCGTGAAGAAGGACCTGGCCACCCACGAGCTCGTCCCGGAAGAGTGGGGCGGCGACACCATCATGGTGCCGGTCTCCGCGAAGACGAAGGAGAACCTGGACCTGCTGCTGGAGAACCTGGCCCTCCAGGCCGAGGTGCTCGAGCTCACGTCCAACCCGAGCCGTCCGGGCGTGGGCGCCATCATCGAGGCCAAGCTGGACCGCGGCCGCGGGCCGGTGGCCACGGTGCTGGTGCAGGAGGGCACGCTCAAGCTGGGCGACGCCATCGTCACCGGCGCGCACTACGGCCGTGTCCGCGCCATGACGAACAGCCGCGGCGAGCAGGTCAAGGAAGTGAAGCCCGGCTACTGCGCCGAGGTCGTCGGCCTGTCCGGCGTGCCGAGCGCGGGTGACGCCATCAACGTGGTGGCGGACGAGAAGGCGGCCAAGCAGATCGCCGAGCACCGCAACATGAAGGAGCGGCAGACCGAGCTCAGCAAGGTCAACCGCGAGTCCCTGGAGCAGCTGTTCGCCAAGACGAAGGCGGGCGGAGGCCCCAAGGAGCTGCGCGTCGTCATCAAGGCGGACGTGCAGGGCTCGTCCGAGGCCGTCAAGCAGGCGGTGCAGAAGCTCTCCACGCACAAGGTCAAGGTGGAGATCGTCCACTCGGGCGTGGGTGCCATCACCGAGGGCGACGTGATGCGGGCGGCGGCCTCCAAGGGCGTCGTGCTGGGCTTCAACGTCAACCCCGAGTCCGGTGCCGAGGCCGCGGCCAAGGCGCAGGACGTGACGCTGCGCAGCTACTCCATCATCTACGAGCTCATCGACGGTGTGCGCGAGGACATGGAGGGGCTGCTGGAGCCCATCCGCACCGAGCGCAAGCTGGGTCGCGCGGAGGTGCGCAACACCTTCAACGTGCCCCGCCTGGGCACCATCGCCGGCGCGGCGGTGCTGGACGGTGTCATCAAGCGCGGCTCGTTCGTGCGGCTCATGCGCGAGAACAAGCAGCTGTTCTCCGGGAAGATGGCGTCGCTGCGGCGCTTCAAGGACGACGTCAAGGAGGTCGCGCAGGGCTTCGAGTGCGGTATCGGCATCGAGAACTTCAACGACCTCAAGCCCGGTGACATCATCGAGGCCTACGAGATCGAAGAGACTCGTCAGAGCCTCACGTAGTCGACAGTCCAGTGCCCTCCTTGAAACCCTGGGAAGACCCCATCTTCCCAGGGTGCTGATGCCCCGGTGGCCGCCCTTCGTGGCGCGTCCGCCGGTGGCCGGGGGACTTCCATGTTCGTAGGTGTCGCACGCCTCACCCTCCAGATTCCGGACAGCGGGTCGCTCAAGTCCAAGCGGCAGGTGCTCCGCCGGGTGACGGACCGGGTGAAGGCCCGTTTCAACGTGGCCATGGCCGAGGTCGATGATCAGGATCTCTGGCAGAAGGCCGCGCTCGCCCTGGCGGTGGTGGGGAATGACCGCCGCCACGTGGACGAGCAATTGGAGAAGGTCATCCACTTCATCGAGGAGATGTACGTCGCCCCGCTGATGGCGCGGGAGACGGAAATCCTCGGCTTCGGGGACCAGCTGTTCTCCGGCGGGGCCACCCGCTCGCCCGGCCGGAGCCCGTCTCCGCGCATGGCTTCAGCGGACGAAGAGGACGGCGACGAGGACTTCCTGGACGCGGAGGCCTCGCCCGAGGATGCGGCGGCGCAGTCGGAGGCCGCCATTGCCCGCTTCCTGAGGGGTGACAAGGCGTCGCTGGCGGAGGCGGAGGGGTTGGGGGATTGGGAGCGCCGGCATGAAGGCGACAACGAGGGGGGCCCCGGAATGGGCCGCCCGTCTCCGTCGGGCGGTGGACGGATGACCTTGGATGAGGCGCGGGCCCGGGCCCGCACCCTGCGCAATCCGCGAGACTGGGAGAAGAAATGACGACGCATTCCCGACCGGAGCGCGTGGGACAGGAAATCCAGGCGGCCATCGGCGACCTGCTCGCCCGGGGCATGCTGAGGGACCCGCGCATCGGCTACATCACGATTACGGGCGTGAAGGTCTCTCCGGACCTTCGCGTGGCCAAGGTCTTCTATTCGATGATTGGCACCGAGCAGGAGCGTGCTGACACGCAGAAGGGGCTGGAGGCCGCCAAGGGCTTCGTGCGCCGCGAGGTGACGTCCACCGTCAACCTGCGCGTGTCGCCCGAAATCTTCTTCTCCTTCGACGAGTCCGTGGGAGAGGGAGACAAGATTGACCGTCTCCTTCGTGAGGTCCGGAACAAGGAAGGCTGGTAGTTCCAGCCCCGGGCCCACAATATTGGCGTGACATGGACGGCGTCCTGGTCATCGACAAGCCCTCGGGCCCCACGTCTTTTGACGTGGTGCGACAGGTGCGTTCGCTGCTCAAGCTGAAGAAGGTGGGCCACACGGGGACACTGGACCCGATGGCCACCGGCGTGCTGCCGCTGTGCCTGGGTGAGGCCACCAAGGTGGCGGGCTTCATCACCGAGGGCGACAAGGCCTACGACGCCACGGTGCGCCTGGGCGCGGAGACGGACACCCAGGACGCGCAGGGCCAGGTGACGGCGCGCTCGCCCGTGCCGCCGCTGACGCCCGCCCTGCTGGAGTCCGCGCTGGCGCGCTTCCGGGGCTCCTTCGACCAGGTGCCGCCCATGTACTCGGCGGTGAAGGTGGCCGGGAAGCGGCTGTACGAGCTGGCGCGCGCCGGCGAGGAGGTGGAGCGGGCCGCCCGCCACGTCACCGTGTACGAATTGGTGCTGCGCGACTACTCCGCGGACCGCCTGCAGCTGTCGGTGCGCTGCTCCAAGGGCTTCTTCGTGCGCACGCTGGCCTTCGACCTGGGCCGCGCGTTGGGCTGCGGTGCCCACCTCGAGGCCCTGCGGCGCACGCACAGCGGCCCCTTCACCCTGGCCCAGGCGCTGCCGCTGGCGGACCTGCCGGCCCTGGCGAAGGAGGGTGCGCTGGCGCCGCGGCTGGTGTCCATGGCGGACGCGCTGGTGGAATTGCCCGAGGTGCGCGTGAGCGCGGCGGAGGCCCAGCGGGTGTCGCATGGCGTGCCGGTGGAGGTGCCCGCGGGGCGGCCCGGCCGGGTGCGCGTCATGGGCCCGGCCGGCGAGCTGCTGGCGGTGGCCGAAGTGGTGGCCGGCCGGCTGCGCTACCTGCGCGTGCTCGTCTAGCGTGGCGCGGACCTGGGAAGTCACGGTGGTGGTGGCTCCCGCGCTGCGAGGTGCCTTCGAGGGCAGGCGTGAGCTCACCCTGGGGCTGCCCGCGAATGCCGGCGTGGGTGACGTGCTGGAGTCCCTCTTCAACCTCTACCCCCGCGTCCGGCAGTACCTGGCGGGGGAGCGGGGCGGGCAGGGCCTCTACCTCCACATCGCCCTGGACGAGCGGGCGAGCGAGGAGCTGGCCCACGGGGGCGGGGGACTATCCGCCGGCCTGAAGCTGTATTTCTTCGCACTGTCGAGGACGCCAGGAGCCCGGCGGGCAGGCGTCGAAGGTTGACCCTGTGGGGGGCGGAGCTTATAAGCCCCCCCGCCGTTAGAAGGACGAGACCCGGTCTGTACCCCTCCGCGGACCGTGGTGACTCGAGCAGTCCTCCACCGGAGTGGGCGAAGGAAGCAACACATGTCGGCATTGCATACCGAGCGCAAGACGGAGCTGGTGGCGAAGTTCCGGACGCATGAGACGGACACCGGCTCTCCCGAGGTGCAGGTGGCGCTGCTGTCCGAGCGCATCAACATGCTCACCGAGCACTTCAAGACGCACAAGAAGGACCACCACTCGCGGCGCGGTCTGCTGAAGCTGGTCGGTCAGCGTCGCCGGCTGCTGGACTACCTCAAGTCCAAGGATGTCACCCGGTACAAGAAGCTCATCGAGGGGCTCGGCATCCGCAAGTAGTCATCTGAGCAGCACCCGGGGCGCTGGCAGCAACCAGCGCCCCGCGTGTTTAAGACGTAGGCGGTAGGAAGCGGTTTGGAAGTGACGTCGTAGAAGCGCGGTGGGTGGTGGCGGGCAAGGGAGTGGTGCCGTCGGAGGTTTTGGTTTCCGTTCGGACCGGCTGACCCACAGGTCAGCCGGTGCGATCAGGGATCAAAAGTTCCGAGACATCCCTCCGGCGCTCCGCAAGCGCCCTCCGCAGTACAGGCTGGCGGTTGCCTGTCGTGCGCCTGTCCCAGGCCCTGGCGACCGCTCATACACCCCGAGGGCCCTCCCGGGGTGCCTGGCCGCATTTCGCGGGCCGGGTGCGTGCGGTGGGGTCCTCGCCCCTGAAGTACCCAGAGGCACGGACATGCTGAAGAAGAGCGTCAAGATTGGTGAGAGCGAGCTGAGCATTGAAGTGGGCCGCATGGCGAAGCAGGCCGACGGCTCCGTGGTGGTGCGCTACGGCGACACCATGCTGCTCGTGACGGCGGTGAGCGCGCGCGAGAAGAAGGACGTGGACTTCCTCCCGCTCACGGTGGAGTACCAGGAGAAGCTGTACTCGGCGGGCCGCATCCCCGGCAGCTACTTCAAGCGCGAGGGCCGCCTGACGGAGAAGGAGACGCTGGCCAGCCGCCTCGTCGACCGCTCCCTGCGCCCGCTGTTCCCGGAGGGCTACGCGTACGAGACGCAGGTCATCTCCAGCGTCATCTCCTCGGACCCGGAGAACGAGGGTGACATCCACGGCATCACCGGCGCCTCCGCGGCGCTGTGGGTGTCGGACATCCCGTTCAACGGTCCCCTCGCCGGCATCCGCGTGGGCCGCGTCGGCGGTCAGCTCGTCGCCAACCCCACGGCGAAGCAGCGCGAGCAGAGTGATTTGGACCTCGTCATGGCCGTGAGCCGCGAGGCCATCGTCATGGTGGAGGGCGGCGCGGAAGAGGTGTCCGAGGCGGACATGGTGGCCGCGCTCGAGTTCGGCTTCAAGACGGCGCAGCCCGCGCTGGACATGCAGGACGAGCTGCGCCGCGAGCTGAAGAAGCAGGTGCGCTCCTTCGACAAGCCCCCCGCGGTGGACGAGGGCCTGCGCGCCAAGGTGCGCGAGCTGGCCATGGACTCCATCAAGGCCGGCTACGGCATCAAGGAGAAGGGTGCCCGCTACGACGCGCTCTCCAAGGCGAAGAAGGAGACGATTGCCAGGCTCAAGGAGCAGCTGGGCGACGGCTACACCCCGCTGGTGGAGAAGCACGCCAAGGCGGTGGTGGAGGACCTGAAGTACGAGCACATGCGCGAGATGACGGTCAACGGTGGCCGCATCGGCGGGCGTGGGCACGACGTGGTGCGCGCGATTACGAACGAGGTCGGCGTGCTTCCGCGCACGCACGGCAGCGCGCTCTTCACCCGCGGCGAGACGCAGGCGCTCGTGGTGGCCACGCTGGGCACCAGCGACGACGAGCAGCGCCTGGAGATGCTGGGCGGCATGGCCTTCAAGCGCTTCATGCTGCACTACAACTTCCCCCCGTTCAGCGTGAACGAGACGAAGCCGCTGCGCGGTCCGGGCCGTCGTGAAGTCGGCCACGGTGCGCTGGCGGAGCGCGCGCTGCGCAACATGGTCCCCAAGAGCGACTCCTTCCCGTACACGGTGCGGCTGGTGTCGGACATCCTGGAGTCCAACGGCTCCTCGTCCATGGCCTCCGTCTGCGGCGGCACGCTGGCGCTGATGGACGCGGGCGTCCCCATCAAGGCCCCGGTGGCGGGCATCGCCATGGGCCTGGTGAAGGAGGGCGACAAGGTCGCCATCCTCTCGGACATCCTCGGTGACGAGGACCACCTGGGCGACATGGACTTCAAGGTGTGCGGCACCACGAAGGGCATCACCTCCATCCAGATGGACATCAAGATCACCGGCCTCACGACGGAGATCATGAGCCGCGCGCTGGAGCAGGCGCGTCAGGGCCGCATCCACATCCTGGGTGAGATGCTCAAGACGCTGGCGACCTCCCGCAAGGAGATCAGCCAGTACGCGCCGCGCATCACCACCATCCAGATTCGTCCCGAGTTCATCAAGAACGTCATCGGGCCGGGCGGCAAGGTCATCAAGGACATCATCGCCCGCACCGGCGCCGCGATTAACATCGAGGACTCCGGCCGCGTGGACATCGCCAGCGCCAACGGCGACGCGGTGAAGGCCGCCATCGCCATGATTCAGGCGCTGACGCGCGAGGCGGAAATCGGGAAGATCTACACGGGCACGGTGCGCAAGATTGCGGAGTTCGGCGCCTTCGTGGAGCTGTTCCCCGGCACCGACGGCCTCATCCACATCTCCGAGCTGTCCGACAAGCGCGTCAAGAGCGTGTCCGACGTGCTGAAGGAGGGCGACGAGGTGCTGGTGAAGGTGGTCAGCATCGACAAGACGGGCAAGATCCGCCTGTCCCGCAAGGAGGCGATGGCGGAGCGCGCGGCGGCCCAGCAGGGCGCGGCCGGCGGCGACGGCATGCCCGCCCAGCAGGCCCCCGAGGCCACCCAGCCGGACGCCAAGGCCTGAACAGAAGGCCTGACGCCGGACGGCTCGGGTCCGTGAGGGCCTGAGCCGCTGACGCCTCCTTCCGCCACCGCGCGGGAGGGGGCGTTTTCGTTTCTGGCGCGGATGGCTTAGACCGGGGGAAGGGGGCCGTGCGTTGGAGGTGCGAGCCCCGTCCTGGAGGCCTCGTGCCGCCCCGACCGCCCACCGCCCCACCGCCGTCCTCGAGCTTCATCACCGACGTGTCCCGCTTCCTCGGCGGCTTCCGGTGGGCCTTCATGCCGCTGGGGCTGCTGGCGCTGGTGGCCGTGGGTGTCCACTCCGCGGCGGACACGCTGGACGACCGGCTGCTGGCGGTGGTGGACCGGGCGGACTCCCTCTTCGACGCGCTGGTGGGCCGCTACGACGCCACCGCGCCCATGGTGGAGTGGCTGTCCCTGGAGTCGCGCACCCGGCTGGCCCGCATGCTCGCGCTGGCGTGGGAGCTGTCCGCGGACCTCGTGCTGGCCCTGCCCGCGCTCGGCTACCGGGAGGCACGGGCGCCCGCGCCGGCGGAGGCCTGGCGCGCGGCGATGGGGCAGCAGCCGGCGCGGCCCTCGTGGCGCGCGCTGTGGACGCGGTGCCTGCGCCGGCCCACGCCCATGCGGTGGCTGCGGCCGCTGGCCACGGCGGCGGTGGCGCTGGCCGGGGCGTGCGCGGTGGCGCGGCTCGTCCAGGGCACCGTGTACCTCTCCTGGCGCGAGCTGATGGGGGACAGCGCGGCGGATGTGGCGGCGCGGGGGCTCGCCCTGGGCGCGCTGCTGGGCGTGGGGGTGTCGCTGGGGTGGCGCGCGGTGCTGCGCAACCTGCAGGCGGCGGATGCGGCCTGTGAGGAGGATGGAGGGAAGGGCGCCTTCCGCCGAGGGCTGGTGGGGTGCGCGGTGGTGGTGCCGTTGGCGGTGGCCGCCGTCTTGGATGCGTCTCCGGTGCTGTCCTTCCTGCGCTGACGAGGCCCCCTCCATGTTCCCGAGTCGCGCGAAGGGGCTGCTGGACTTCTGCATGGCGGTGCTGTGCCTGTGGGCGGCGTACCACCACACGCCCGCGGGCGCGCTGGTGCGCCGGGGCGCGGCGTGGGCCACCGGGACGCGCAGCACCGCGCGCCCGCTGCTCGCGTACTACGACGGCGTGACGGGCACGTCGCTGTCCGAGCCCCTGGTGGCACCCGAGGTGCCGCTGGCGAGGCCGCTGACGGACGCGGAGGCCCTGGCCTGGGGCACGCACCTGGCGCTCAAGGGCCTGGACGTGCGCGCCCGGCAGCCCGTGCTGGCGCTGGCCACGGAGCTGGGTGTGTCCTCCACGGCGCTGCTCGACGCGGGCGAGGGGCCGGCCGCCGCGAAGCAGTTGCATGCGGCGCTGGAGGCGGACTTCCCGGGGGATGAGGCGCGGCTGACGGCGCTGTTCGCGGGCCGGGTGCCCGCGCGCTACGCGCTGGCGCGGGTGATGGCGGAGGGTGGGGTGCCCACGCTGGAGCGGCTGGCGGGGCAGCTGCCTCCTGGCTTCGAGGGCGCGTCCGTGGGTGCGGCGCAGGCCCTGGCCCTGGCCACCGCGTTCGGCCTGGCGTGGCCGGTTGACGAGGGCGCGCGGGTGTCGAGCCCCTTCGGCGAGCGCCTCCACCCCGTGCTGGGCACCCGGAAGATACACACCGGCGTGGACCTCAGCGTGCCCACCGGCACGTCCGTGCTGGCGGTGTCCGCGGGCGTGGTGCGGCGCGCGAGCGAGGACGCGGTGAATGGCCGCGTCCTCGTGCTGGACCACGGGCGCGGGGTGACGACGGCGTACTGCCACAACTCGGAGCTGGTGGTGGCGGTGGGGCAGCGGGTGGAGCGCGGGCAGCTCATCGCCCGCTCGGGCAACACCGGCCGCTCCACCGGGCCGCACCTGCACTACCAGTTGGAGCTCGCCTCGCGGCCCATGGACCCGCTGAAGTTCCGCACCGCGCTGCGCACGGCGGCCGCCAGGAGCCTCACGCCCTGAGTCTCCGGAAACTGGCTTTGGTGAGTGGATGTGGTATGAAGTTGCACATGGCCTCTCCGCTGATTGTGAGGGTGCGTCGCGTGCGCGCCCACCCGGACCCGCTGCCGCTGCCCCGCTACGAGACGGAGCTGGCCGCCGGGTTGGACCTGCGCGCGGACATCGAGGGCGAGCGCGTGCTGGGGCCGCTGGAGCGGATGGCGGTGCCCACGGGGCTCGCGCTGACGCTGCCGCCCGGGTACGAGGGCCAGGTGCGGCCCCGCTCGGGGCTGGCGCTGCGGCACGGCGTGACGCTGCTCAACGCGCCGGGGACGGTGGACGCGGACTACCGGGGCGAGGTGCAGGTCATCCTCGTCAACCTCTCCCAGGCGCCCTTCACGCTGCGTCGGGGCGACCGCGTGGCGCAGCTGGTCGTAGCGCCCGTCACGTCCGTGGAGCTGCAAGAGGTGGACGTGCTGGACGCCACCGCGCGAGGTGAAAGGGGCTTCGGTTCCACGGGCCTCTAGCCACCGGACTCCGCTCGTCGTTCCTTGCTGTCAGGGGAGCGGGCAGAATATGAGGTTGAGCCGCCCCCCGTGGTGGCCATCCCCCGACTGGCCCCTGGAGTCCCACTGCTTTGCTTTGCCACCGCTGCGGCAGCCACGTCCCACCGACGACAGACACCTGTCCCACCTGCGGGCTGAAGTACGACGCGACGTCGCGCCCTCAGGCCGGCGCCGCGCGAAGGCGGGGACTGGAGGGCGCTCCCTACAAGCCGGGGGACGTCGTCGCCGGCCGCTACGCCATCCAGGAGGTGGTGGGCTCGGGCCCCATGGGCTTCGTCTTCCGGGCCCAGGACCAGGAGATTGACGTCGAGCTCGCCCTCAAGACGGTGCACCCGCGCCTGGTGCAGCAGCCGGAGGAGCGCACCCAGTTCTCGCTGTCCTTGCGCGTGGGCAAGAAGCTCAACCATCCCAACCTCCTGCGTGTGTACGAGGAGGGCCAGGACGGGGACCGGCCCTTCTTCACCATGCAGATGCTGGAGGGGATGACGCTGCGGCGGATGCTGGAGCAGCGCGCGACGCGCGGGCAGCTCTTCTCGCTGAAGGACGTGGAGCCGCTGGTGGCGCAGATGGCCGCCGCGCTGGATGCCGCGCACCGCTTCGGTCCGCACTCCGACCTCAAGCCGGAGAACGTCATCGTCCTGCCGGACCTGCTGAAGGTGACGGACTACGGCCTGGGGCTGGCGGTGCCGCACCTTCCCTTCGTCCAGGCCCAGAAGGGCCACCGCGCGGACGTCTACATCGCCCCGGAGTACATCGCCGGAGGCGAGCTGGACACGCGCATGGACGTGTACTCGCTCGGCGTCATCCTGGGCGAGCTCGTCGCGGGGCTGCTCCCGGACGAGGGCGTCATCCCCGGGCTGTCGATGCACCACCCGGACCTGCCGACGTCCTTCGAGGCGCTCTACCGCCGCGCGCTCAACCCCAACCCGCTGGCCCGCCCGAAGACGGCGGGGGAGCTGCACGCGGAGCTCGCCAGCATCCTCTCGCGCACGCCGGCCGCCATCGTGACGGCGCAGCGCGCGCCTCCGGGCTCACAGGCCGCGAAGGCCGTGTCCCGGCCGCCGCCGCCCCCGCCGGTACCCACCGGCATGCTGCCTTCCATTCCTCTCGAGACGGCCTCGCCCGGAGTCGCCTCGCCCGGAGTCGCCTCGCCTGGAGTCGCCGCGCCACGGCCGCTTCCTCCCGAGGAGGAGCCGCCCCCGCCCGATGCGACGCAGCCCCTGGATGCCGCGACGCTGGCGGCCATCATGGGCGGCGCCCACCCGTCGACGGTTGGTGGCGGAGGACACCCCTCGCAGCGCCTGACGGAACAGGCCCTGCCGTTCGTCACGCCGCCCGCGCCCAGGGCGCCTCCGGCCCCCGCGCCCCGTCCGTCGGGCCCCGTGTCCTCCGCGCAGCCACCGGCACCTCGTCCCTCGGGGCCGGTGCCCTCCCTGTCATCTCCACCCGTGCCCCGTTCTCCTCCCGCGCAAGCGCCCACCGCGCAGCCCCGGGCGGCGGCGCGCATGGACGCGGAGGCAGCTCGCTCCAGCGCGCCCCCCCTGGACGCGGGCCCCTCGGTCTCCGGCGTACGCGCCAGCATGCCGACGCTGGAGGCCACTCCGGCGGTGTCCGCCGCTCGGACCGCGCCGCGCACCCTGGACCTGTCGCCCGCGGTCTCCGGCGCACGCTCCGGGCCTCGCACGCTGGACTCCTCGCCCGCGATGTCGGGAGCCCGCTCGGGCGCGCGGCGCCTGGACTCACCGACGACGTCCGCGGCGCGCTCCGCCCCGCGAATCGGCGCGCTGCCCACGCAGCCGGTCATCCGGGCGGCGAAGTCGAAGTCGAAGTCGCGCTCCACCATGTGGATGGTGCTCCTCATCGTGGGTGGCCTCGTCCTGGGCCTGGGCGGCGGCTACCTGCTGGTGCGCCTGCGCCAGCAGGCGATGACCTCGGGGAGCACTGGAGGCCCCGCGCCATCCGGGCAGGCAGGGCGCGAGGGCGTGGCTCCTTCCGCCAGCGAGGGGACTTCCGCCGTGGCCGCGCCCGTGGGGGACTGCCCCGCGGGGATGCGCCGCGTGAGTGGCGGCGCGTTCAAGATGGGGACGCCGGTGGACGACTCGATGAAGTTCCTCGACGAGCTCCCGCTCACGAGCCTGCAGGTGCCCACCTTCTGCATCGACGAGTACGAGTACCCCAACCAGGCCGGGCAGGCGCCGAAGGTGGAGGTGAGCTGGGAGGAGGCTCGCGCCCTGTGCGAGGGGGCGGGGAAGCGGCTGTGCTCGGAGGAGGAGTGGGAGAAGGCCTGCAAGGGCCCGGGCAACGCGCGCTTCCCGTACGGCAACCCGTACGACGCGAACATCTGCAACACCGAGGACGCTTCGGGCGCGGACCGGAAGCTGGCGGTCTCCGGCGCCTCCAAGAACTGCCGCTCCGCCTACGGCGTGGTGGACCTTGCCGGAAACGTGGCGGAGTGGACGGCCACGAAGTTCGACAAGGTGGACTTCACGCAGAAGGGCGGCGCATTCAACCGGCCGAACTATGCGTCGCGCTGCTCGGCCCGGAAGAACGGCGCCCCGACGGAGCGCTTGAACTCGGTGGGCTTCCGCTGCTGCGCGGGCGCGAGGCCCTGAGCCCCTGAGTCCTGGAGGGCTCGCCTGCCGGGCCCCACGGCCAATGGCCAACAGTTCGTGTGATGCCGTCACCGACCGCCAGCGAAATGGTTCAGACAGAAGCGCTGGCGGTGGGGCGAGGGGAGGGGTAGGACCCGCCGCGAGGAAGTCAGGTCCGTCCTCCGACGCCGTGCTGGAGTGTCTCCGGCTCACGGCGCGGTGGACCTTGCCGCGAAGGTCTGCCCGTGATTCCGCGATACAGCCGACAGGAGATGTCCTCCCTCTGGTCCGACGAGGCCCGCTACCGCCGCTGGCGCGACGTGGAGCTCGCTGCCCTGGAGGGCATGGTGGAGGCGGGGCTCGCTCCCCGCGAGGCGCTGGCCGACTGCCTCCAGCGCGCCGGTGACTTCACCGCCGCCGACGCCGCGAAGATTGAGGACATCGAGCGCACCACCAAGCACGACGTCATCGCCTTCCTCACCTTCATGGAGGAGCGGGTGGGCCCCAGCGCGCGCTGGCTGCACCTGGGCATGACGTCCTCGGACGTGCTCGACACGTCCCTGGCGCTCACACTGCGCGACGCGCTGGACCTCATCCTCAAGGACCTCGAGCGCGTCATGGCCGCGGTGGAGAAGCGCGCCTTCGAGCACAAGCACACGCTCCAGATGGGCCGCAGCCACGGCATCCACGCCGAGCCCATTACGTTCGGCCACAAGCTGGCCATCTGGTACGACGAATTGCGCCGCGGCCGCACGCGCCTGCAGCACGCGCGAGACACCATCGCCGTGGGCAAGATTTCCGGCGCGGTGGGCACCTTCGCGCACCTGCCTCCGGCGGTGGAGGAGCACGTCTGCCGCAAGCTGGGGCTGAAGCCGGCGCCGGCCTCCAGCCAGGTGGTGCAGCGCGACAGGCACGCGGAGTTCTTCACCGCGCTGGCCCTGCTGGGCTCGAGCATCGAGAAGTTCGCGGTGGAGATTCGCCACCTGCAGCGCACGGAGGTGCGCGAGGCGGAGGAGCCCTTCACCGCGGGGCAGAAGGGCTCCAGCGCGATGCCGCACAAGCGCAACCCCATCCTGTCGGAGAACCTCACCGGCCTGGCGCGCCTGCTGCGCGGCTACGCGGTGAGCGCCATGGAGGACGTGGCGCTGTGGCACGAGCGGGACATCTCGCACTCCTCCGTGGAGCGCGTCATCGGCCCGGACGCCACCATCCTCATGGACTTCATGCTCGTCCGCTTCGCGCGGCTGATGGAGGATCTGCGCGTCTACCCGGAGCAGATGAAGAAGAACCTGGACCTGCTCGGCGGCGTGGTGAACTCGCAGCGGCTGTTGCTGGAGCTGGCGCGCAAGGGCATGGACCGGCAGGCCGCGTACGTCATCGTCCAGCGCAACGCGATGAAGCTGTACGAGGAGGGCACCGACTTCCGCAAGGCCCTGCTCGCGGACGCGGACCTGGCGAAGATGATGACGCCCGAGGAGATTTCCGACTGCTTCTCCCCGGGCTACCACACGCGGCACATGGACGACGTGTTCCGGCGCGTGTTCGGCCGGAGCGAGTAGCCCCCGGGCCTCGGAAGCGGGCCGGAGCCATGAAGGCTCCGGCCTCGCGAGGGCCTACTCGAGGTAGCCCTTCGCGCGCAGGTTGCGCTCGATTCGCGCGTGCACGTCACCGGGCTCCAGCACCATCGGCGCGCCGGTAATCCGCTCGTAGGCGGCGAGGTACTTGGTGGCCAGGTCCTCTCGCACGCTGTCGGGGATGACGGGCGGGGTGCCCTGGCCGGAGAAGTTCCGCTCGCGGATGAGCCACTGGCGGATGTTCTCCTTGTCCAGCATGCGCTGGTCCTCGCCCTTGGCGAAGCGCGCCTCGTACTCGTCCGCCACCCAGTAGCGGCTGGAGTCCGGGGTGTGCATCTCGTCGATGACGTAGAGCGTGTCGCCCACCTTGCCGAACTCGTACTTGGTGTCGACGAGGATGAGGCCGCGCGTCCGCGCCCACTTCTGGCCCTCCAGGAAGAGCGCCTTGGCCGCCTCGGCGACGCGTGCCCAGTCCCTCGGCGTGGCGAGCCCGCGCGCCAGCAGGTCCTTCTCGGAGATGGGCTCGTCGTGCTGGCCGTACTCCGCCTTGGTGGACGGGGTGATGATGGGTTCGGGGAAGGCCGCGTCCTTGCGCATGCCTTCCGGGAAGGGCACGCCGTAGACGGTGTGCGTGCCCTTCTGGAAGTCGCGCCACAGGCTGCCGGTGAGGTAGCCGCGCACCACCACTTCAATCGCGAAGGGCTGGCAGGCGCGCGCCACGGTGACGTTCGGGTCCGGCACGTCCAGCACGTGGTTGGGGCAGATGTGCTTCGTGCGCTCGAACCAGAAGGCGGACAGCCGGTTCAGCACCTCGCCCTTGAAGGGGATGGTGGTGAGGATGTGGTCGAACGCGGAGAGCCGGTCCGTGGTGACGAGGATGAGCCTGTCCCCCTGCCGGTACGTCTCGCGGACCTTGCCGCGGTACTGCTGGCCGAGCGACGTCAGGTCCGTCTGCTGGAGCGTGAGGGAAAGCTGAGCGTGAAGTGCGGAGGTATCCACAAGCGCCTCGAGGTCCACCCCTCGCTGGGAGTGGCGAGAGAAAGGTGGGCCTTCCGTTGGAGGCGCGCGACTCTACTGGAGCGTGGCCGGCATGGAAGCGGGACCGTACGCCGCCGCCAGGTACAGGAAGGCCGGGTTGATGCGCAGGATTCCGTCCACGTAGGCCACCGCGTACGGCGCGCCCGAGGCCCGGTCCACCTGCACCGCACCCTCCGGGTGGATGCCCCAGTGCGCGAGCAGCGTGCGAGCCACCAGCTCCGCGGCCTCACGCTCGGAGAGCCCCTGCAGGCCCTCACGGCGGTCCTCCGGCCAACGCTCGCCGGCGCGCGCATCGAACACCAGCTGGATGCCGCCGCCCGCGTCCGGGGACTGGAAGAGGTCCATCTTCGTGTCGAAGCCCCGCGCCGCGAGCAGCTCCCCCTGCTGACTGATGGGGAACAGCACCAGCGCCTGCGCCGCCTGGCCGGCTTCCACCACGGACTGGCGGGCCACCTCGCGGAACAACTCCAGCCGCGTCGCCGGGGACTCGAACTCGAGGAACTCCGGCGGGTTGGTGAGGGCCTGTCGGGCGCTCATCGTTGCGCGCGCGGGCACGCCAGCCTCACCACAGGCGGTGAGGACGGTGACGAGCGAGAGGAGCAACCCAGGGAGCCAGCGACGCATACACGCGGGAATATACCGATCTCCCTCCGGATCAACCAGCTAAACTCGGAGGCATGCGTCCAGGGGAGTATCTCACCGTCGTCCTGCACCAGACGCGCTCGCCGGACAACCTGGGGGCCGTGGCGCGCGTCATGGCCAACTTCGGGTTTTCACGGCTGATTCTGTCGGACCCCGCCACCTACTCCTTCCGCGGCGCCGAGCGCCTGGCCGTGAAGGGTGATGCCGTGCTGGAGCGCATGGCCGTGGCGCGCGATCTGCCAGAGGCGCTGAAGGACTGCGTGTATGCCGTCGGCACCACGTCTCGCACCCAGCTCAAGGGGCGCACCGCCCTGACGCCGGAGGAGGCTGTCCGGAAGCTGGCGGAGGAGAGCGAGCGCGGGCGCGTGGCGCTGGTGTTCGGCGGCGAGCAGCGGGGCATGTCCGACGAGGAGCTGGCGCGCTGCACCGACGTGCTCGTCATCCCCACGTCCGACGTGCAGCCGTCCATGAACCTGGCGCAGTCCGCGGCGGTGCTGCTCTACCTCTGCCACCGTCAGGGGCTGGAGCCGGCCGCGCTCCCCGTCGCGCAGGCGTCGGTGGAAGGCGCGCGCATCGGCACGCTCAACGCGCTGGCGGCGCGCATGAACGAGGTGCTGCTCAAGGCGGAGTTCCTCAACCCCCAGGCGCCGGAGCACGTGCTGAACGAGCTGGAGCTGACGTTGATGCGTTCGCGGCTCACCCAGCGCGAGGCGGAGCTGTGGCTCACGGCCTTCAAGCACCTGGGACGCGCGGTGGCGCGGGGCACCTCACCCTGAGAGTGGGGATGCCCCGGCGCCGCGGGACTGCGAAGGGACGACGGCCTAGGCCGCCGCTTCCTTCTTGTACGTCTCGCCGTAGTGCTTCTCGCACAGGCCCGCCTTCATCGTCTTCACGCGGCAGTCGGCCTTGGAGCAGGTGCGGTAACGGGAGTGGGGCAGCTCGCCCTGCCGCCACTTCTTGAAGTGGAAGAAGCAGTAGCTCTTGGCGCGGTAGGGGCGCTTGCAGCCCTCAACCGTGCACGCCTTCTTGCCACTGCCCTTGGCGGTGCGCGGCCAATGGGTGAGCTTCGTCGTCTGAGCCTCGGCCATCTGGAACTCTCCTGCGAACGATGCGGAATCGCGGCGCCACACCGAGGTGGAACCCGCCGCCGGGTACGGAAAAAGGCGCACTGTCTAGCGCCCATGCAACCCGAACGCAAGGAGGCCGGAGAATGCCGGGAGCCCCCGAGGGGCCCGCCCCCCGTCAGGGCATGGGTGCGCCGTCCCCTGAACCGTCGGCGTCCTCGTCCCCTTCCTGCGAGGCAGGGGGCCCCAGGAAGGCCTTGGTGCGGGGCACGGGCGACAGCAGGTCCTCCAGCACCGACTGTCCCCGGGTGGGCTGGCGCTGCGGCGTGCTGGCGGCCAGGGTGGGAGCCGGCGCTTCCTCGGCCGGCATCTCCTCCAGCTTCACCGTCACCTTCATGGGCCGGCCCAGGCGGTGGACCTTGAGGCGCACGGGGCGGCCCACGCCCCGGGCGGCCACCTGCCAGCGCAGGGTGTGGGCCCGCGACACGCTTCGCGCGTCCAGGCCGACGATGACGTCCCCGGCCTGCAGGCCCGCTCGCTCGCCCGGTCCGCCCTCCGCCACTTCCGTCACCACCACGCCCCGGCCGCGCGGCAGGTTGTAGGCGTCCGCCACCTCGGGCGAGAAGTCCTGCACGCTGATGCCCATCCACCCGCGGCGCACGCGGCCGTGGGCCTTCAGTTGCGGAATCACCGTCTTGGCGATGTCGATGGGGATGGCGAAGCCGATGCCCTGGCCCGCCACGTTGACGGCGTTGGCCACCGCCACCACGTCGCCGTGCAAGTCCAGCACGGGCCCGCCCGAGTTGCCCGGGTTGATGGACGCGTCCATCTGGATGTAGTCGAAGTCGCCGTCGCGGCCGTTGGGCGTCACGTCGGTGCGGCCCATGTAGCTGACCACGCCCACCGTCACCGAGTGCGTCAGGCCGAACGGGTTGCCGATGACGACAATCCAGTCCGCCGAGCGCACGTGCGTCGCGGAGGCCAGCTTCAGCACCGGCAGCCGGCGCGGGGCCTCAATCTTCAGCAGGGCGCAGTCGGTGCGGTCGTCCTGGCCCACCACGCGCGCGGGGTACTCCTCCACGCCGCCGCGCGGGTGCAGCACGGAGATGCTCACCTCCGTCGCGCCCTCCACCACGTGTGCGCTGGTGAGGATGTAGCCGTCCGGGTGGATGAGGAAGCCGGAGCCGATGCCCTTCTGCGGCTCCTCGCCGGACACGGCCGTCTCCGCCGTCATCTGCTTCGTGGTGATGGACACCACCGCTGGCATGGCCCGCCGCGCCACCTCGCTCAAGGTGGCGCGCTGCTGGTGCAGCGTGCGGTTCCTGGCCTCGAGCCACAGCCGCTCACGTCCGCGTCCGGCGGCCTGCGCTGGTAGCACCAGCGCGCTCACCAGCGCGGCAAAGAATACGACGCTCCTGACTCCGGCCCTGCCCATGGCCCCGCCTCCGCCCCAACACCGCCTGGGCGCAAGCTAGGGAGTGGGGATTTCCAGCGGAAGCGGGCCTGGGGTGCGAGCTACTTCTTCTGAGCGATGATGCGGTTCACCGCAGCACGGTCCTCGGCGCTGATGCGCTCGCGAGGCGGCGTATTCGTTGGTTGGGAGACAGCGTCCTTCGCATCCTCGTACGCGTCCTCCAGCCCGTCCTTCACCCGGTCCACGGCGTTCGGCTTCACGCTGCGCTTCCACGCCCGCTGCATGTGCTCCAGCGGCGAGCGGCCATCCACCTCGCCCGTCGCCAGGAAGATGCCGAGTCCCACCGCGCAGGCCGTCCAGACGATGAACTTCAACGCGCCCATTCTCACAACCTCCTACCTGTTCGTACATCGGCCGGAGGTGGCTGGCCAGTTTCCGACCGCGGGTGGGCGCAAGTCGCTGACAGGGCGGGGTGGGGCCCTTATGGTCCGCGGGCTTGCAACCCGAAGAGCTCTTCCAATCGGCCCGTGAGCGGGCGGCGCAGCTGGACGTGGGACGTGGTGACGCGGCGGTGGAGCGCGTCCGGGCGGCGGCGTCCGCGCTGTTCGCGCGCATCCCCGAACCCCCGGTGTACCGCCGCGCGGAGGACCCCTCGCGCAAGGCGGCGCAGGCGCTGCTGCCGGAGCTGGAGCGCGTGCTGGCCGAGGCCCTGGCGGCCGGGAGGGACCCGGCGGCCACGGCCGCGCTGGAGAAGCTGGTGAAGGCGCTGCTGGCCCACGGCGAGGCGCTCTGCCACACGGCGGACGGACGGCTGGAGGCGGCCGAGACGGCGTGGCGGCGCGCGCAGGAGTTGGAGCGGGCGGCGCACCCGACGCGGCACCTGGTGACGGCGCCACCGCGCCCGCCGCCGGTGTTCGACAAGGGCTCCAGGGTGTCCCGGTATGACCCGCGGTCCGCGCCCCAGGCGACGGTGAAGCTGGTGTGTCCCAACACCGGCTGCAAGCGGGTGAACGACTTCGCCTTCCTCACGAGCCACCCCTACAACCGCTTCGTCTGCCCGGTGTGCCACACGCCCTTCCTGGGCTACTTCGGCGAGCTGCGCGGGCTGGAGGTGGAGGTCCGCCGCAGCTCCAAGCGCTACTTCTTCACGGTGGACGAGGTGGGCCCCGCGGGCACCACGCGCATCGAGTTCGAGGAGGCGAGCGGCCAGGAGTTCCCCGCCGCCCGGCGAGACCTGCTGGCCTTCCTCTACACGGAGGCGCGCGAGCTGAAGGCGGTGGTGAACCTCACCAACCAGAAGCTCATGTGGGTGAGCCCGGCGTCCACGTGCTTCGTGGCGACGGTGGCCTTCGGTGAGGGCGCGCCGGAGCTCGTCGCGTTCCGTGCGTACCGGGACGACGTGCTGCGGAAGAGGGCGCTCGGGCGCGTGTTCATCCGGGGCTACTATCGCTGGGGCCCCGGGGTGGCGGCGTGGGTGTCGCGCCGTCCCATGGCCCGAGGCGGCGTGCGGTGGGTGTTGCGGCGGGTGCACGGCCGCCTGACGAGGAGTGGACTCGCGTGACGCAGGAAGGAATTGGAGCTCCACCGCCACCGCGGAAGGGCCTCGGCACGAAGGTGGCGCTGGGCCTGCTGGCGGCGCTGGGCTTGGCGGGCGTGGTGTACCTCGGGGTGATGGAGGCGCAGCGCGCGAAGCTGGTGCCGGACGGGACGTCCGCGCCTTCCATGGTGCTGGAGCGCCATGGCGGTGGGACGCTGAAGCTGGAGGAGCTCAAGGGCCAGGTGGTGATGCTGGACTTCTGGGCCACCTGGTGCCCGCCGTGCCGCGAGGAGATGCCCTCGCTGGTGAAGCTGGCCAAGGAGTACGAGCCGCAGGGGCTGGTCTTCGTGGCGGCCAGCCGCGACGACGGGCCCCGGGCCCCCAAGCTGGTGGAGGCCTTCATGAAGCGCCACCTGCCGGACCTGCAACCGTATGTCGTCTACGCGAGCGACGAGGTGGCGCAGGCCTTCCAGGTGACGGCGCTGCCCACGCTCTACTTCCTGGACCGCGAGGGCAAGGTGATGGACGCCCAGCGCGGCTCCATGTCCGAGGACGCCCTGCGCCGCCGCATCGAGCGCGCCCTGAAGCAGCAGTGAGCCGCCGGGGCACACGGCGCCCGCACTGATTCCAGTTGAGCAAGAGGAGCACATCACATGTCCTGGGTCCTCACGCTGTCGCTGCTGGCCGCGGCACCGGCGCAGGGCGCTCCGGCCGCGAAGACGGGCCCGGAAGTCGAAGCGCTCCGCGCGAAGGCGACGAAGCTCTACCGTGCGAAGAAGTACGACGAGGCCTGCGCGCTGTTCGCGCACGTCGTGAAGCTCGCGCCGGAGCAGGGCACCGCGTTCGCGGACCTCGGGCTGTGCCTGCAGAAGCAGGAGAAGAAGGACCAGGCTCGCGCCGCGTACCACCGGGCGCTCAGGCTGAGCGACGCGGACCCCGCCACCCGCACCAACGTCTACTTCAACCTCGCCGCGTTCGAGGATGTGACACCGCCCCAGGTCCGGCTGGAGTCGACCCCGACGCCCCGAGGCCACACGCTCTCGACGTCATCCCGTGTCCCCTGCGCGCCCCTGCCGTCCTCGGAGCTGAGCTGCAAGAAGGAGCTGAAGGCCTGCGTCGAGGAGTGGTCCTCCGCGAAGGACCCGGGCCCCTACGCGGACTTCCGGCACCTGACGGCGAGTGGCTTCAACCTGCGCATCTACGGCGGGGGCAAGCCGGACGGCTCCGTGAAGCAGGGCGTGGGGTTCTGCGACAACGCACCGGCCGTGGGCAGCGTCGCGCAGCCGCCCTCGCAGACCTGCATCTACTGGTCGAGCAACGATGATGGCCAGAGCTGCCAGACGGACGACGCGCCCTGCATGGCGGAGCTCGACGTCCTCGCGAAGGACGACGGGAGCTGCAAGCTCGTCTACGTCGACCCGTGCAAGGGCCGAGTGGCCGTCGCCTGCGAGGGCGCCCGCTTCAAGGTGAAGAAGCGCTGGGTGGGCGAGGTGATGGTGGTGCCCGCGAAGTAGGGCGGGGCGCCAGGGCCGGCGCCTCCGCCACTCCCACGCTGTTACTTCTTGTCCTTCTCCGGCGCCGGAGTCGTCCCGGGGGCGGGAGTCTTCCCCGGGGGCGGCTGCTGCCCGGCGGGGACGACGGTCTCCTTCGGCGCGGTCTCCACCTCGGAGCGGATGAGGCGGAAGTCGACGCGGCGATTCTTCGCGCGGCCCAGCGCGGTGTCGTTGGTGGCGATGGGCCGGTCGAAGCCGAAGCCCTCGGAGCTGAGGCGCTTGCGGTCGATGCCCTTGCTCACGAGGTACTCCAGCACGGAGCGCGCGCGCTTGTCGGACAGGCCCATGTTGAGCGGGCGCGAGCCGCGGTTGTCGGTGTGGCCTTCGATGCGCACCGGGCCCAGCGTGGGGTTCTTCCGCAGCACCGTGGCCACCTCGTCCAGCAGCGGGTACGAGCGCTTCTGGATGACGGCGGAGCCCGTCTCGAAGAGGACGTTGCCCTTGATGCGGATGCGGTCCGACTCCACGAACACGTAGGGCGGCGAGTCGAACGGGCAGCCGTTGTTCTCCGGCGGGCCGAACTGGTCGGGGCAGTCGTCCTCGTTGTCGGGCACCTCGTCACCGTCGGTGTCCGGGCAGCCGTCGTAGTCCTTGGGGCCGGGCTTGTCCGGGCACTTGTCGAACTCGTCGGTGATGCCGTCGCCGTCGGTGTCCTTCTCCGGGCAGCCCTTGCGCTCCTTGGGGCCCTTCTCCATGACACAGCCGTCTTCGCCGTCGACGATGCCGTCGCCGTCGTTGTCCGGGTCCATGCAGCCGTCGTTGTCCTGGAACCCGTCCTTGTCCTCGGGCTCGGTCGGGCAGCGGTCTCGGATGTCGGGCACGCCGTCGCCGTCCGAGTCGAGGAACGTCTCGTCGTAGCGAATCGCGAACATGACGCGCAGGGCCTCGCGCCCGTAGCCGCTGGAGAGGTTGATGCCGCGGCCCACGTTCAGCTCCAGACCCCAGTTGCCCCACACCTTCGCGCGGGCGCCGACCAGCACCTCCCACGGCGACTTCAGCGAGTCCGCCTGGTCGAAGTTGAAGGGGCGCACCAGCGGCGTGCCCAGGTGCATCTCCGCCACACCCTCCACGTCCGTGAAGCGGCCCAGGTTGGGCAGCTCCGCGATGGCACCCGCGCCCATCGTCAGCTCGTCGTCCACGAGCAGGTTGAGGTACTGCGCATGGGGCCGCAGACGCACGCCCAGGTTGCCCAGCACGCGGAAGGGAATGGGGAGGAAGGTGAAGCGCTGCTCCGCCGCCAGTCGCGGGGCCCAGAGCACGCCGCGCTCGCCGGTGAAGCTGGACGCGCTGCCGGTGGGCAGCCGCACCTCGGCCACGAGGGCCAGGCCCACGGGGAACTTCTCGCGGTCCAGCAGGTGCACGCGCGGCAACAGGCGGATGTCGCCCAGCGTGGTGCTGCTGACGCCCGCGGCGCCCGGGAAGTCCGGCGCGTCGAGCGCGTCGCTCAGCAGGTTGAAGTTGTCCCCCTGCAGGAGCGTGAAGGGCAGGTCCACCGCCAGCTCCAGCCGCTCGTGCAGTTGGTAGGCGAAGAGCAGGTGCGCGTCGAGCCGGTAGGGGAGCAAATCCCCCAGCTTCTCGTCGCCCAGCTTCAGCGCGAGGATGCGCCAGTTGAAGTCGAAGAGGAGCGCCCCGCGGAAGCTGCCAACGGGCTCGCCCGAAGCGGCGCCCTCCAGCGCGATGCCGCTGTGCTGCGCGGCGGTGGGCTTGACCGGAACCGCGTCGAAGCCTCGGGAGAAGGGGTCGTGCTCCGCGCGGGCCGCCACAGTGAATAGCAGCAGGCCCAGGGTCGCGAGTCGGATGACTGAGCCGCTCAGGATGCCTCGCATGGCTCAGGCTCTTAGCACTCGATACCGGAGGGCGGAAGGAAATGACCCACCCTCCGGTATTGATACAGTCTGGTGTTATTTCTCCATCACCGACTGCGCGGGGACGACTTCAATCGTGTCCGGGCGCAGGGGCAGCTTGAAGGTGGAGAGGGCCTCGTCCTGCTTCAGCAGCGCGTCCTCCTTGGGCGAGGCGTAGGTGATGGGCGAGGGCTGGCCGGAGCGCAGCGCCTGCGCGAGCCCGTCCGCGTCCTGGGTGACGAAGGCGAAGTTGAGCGCGTCCGGGTGGACGTGGCGGCGCAGCGCCTCCTGCACCGTCTGCGGCGTCATCTTCGTGAGCGCCTGCCGGTACTGCTCCAGGAAGTTCGGCGTGCCGTAGTAGAGCGAGTCGATGGCGTAGCCCAGGCGCCGCTGGTCCGTCTGCTCCCAGAGGCGGGTGTAGCCCTGGAGGTAGCCCTTCATCAGCTCGAGGCGCTCCTGGGGGATGCCCTCCTTCACCATCTGGTCCAGGAAGTACACGGCGCCGCGAGTGGCGAACACGGCGTTGGCGGGCACTACCGGCCGAATCCAGATGGAGTGGAGCTGCTGGGTTCGGGCGATGTTGGTCCGGTTGTACGTGGAGCCGGGGTCCTCGATGAAGTTCTCGGCGTAGGCGTAGTTGCCGTAGTTGAGGCCGCGCTTCTCGCGCAGCTCGTTGAAGAGCACGCCGAGGAACTGCCGGTGCTCACCCAGGTGGGAGAAGGCCAGCGCGAGCGGGAAGAAGTCCGGGTCCCCGCGGCGCACGGGCGTGACGTAGCCCATGCTGACGGCGGTGGAGAGGGTGGACTTCTGGACGATGACGGTGCGGCCGCTCGTCGTGGGCACGGGCGGCAGTTGCACGAGCGGGGCGCCCTGGGCGGGCAGCGCGGACAGGCGCGAGGTGAGGGCCTGCTTCAGCGCGTCGTCCACCGAGCCGGCCAGTCCGATGACGAGCCGGTCCTGCGTGAAGACGCGCCTGGCGTGGGCCTTCACGTCGTCCAGCGTAATCGCCTTCAGCCCCTGCACGGTGCCGCCCACGTAGTGCGCGTACGGGTGGCCCTGGTAGAGGAGCGCGTCGAGCGCCACCTTGCCGAGCGCCTCGTCATTGGCGCTGCGCAGGCCGTTCTCCACGTCGCTGATGGCGTTGGCGCGCAGGCGCTCCAGCTCGGCGGCGTCCAGGCGCGGGTTGAGGACGACGTCGGTGAGGATGTCCAGGAAGCGCGGCAGGAAGTCCTTGTGGACGCGGCCGGAGAAGGTGGTGAACTCCTTGTCCGTGTACGCGCCCAGCTGCGCGGCCATGGGGTAGAGCGCGTCCAGCAGCTGCGCTGACGTGAGCTTCTGCGTGCCACCCTGCGCCATCAACGTGGAGGTGAGGTCGGTGAGTCCCTCCTTGCCCTTCGGGTCATCCACCGAGCCCGCGTGGAAGACGAGTCGGAAGGCGACGATGGGCGTGTCCGGGCGGGCCAGCACCACCAGCTCCATGGGCTTGGGCTGCCGCAGCGGCACGGCGGGCACGGCCTCCGGGCGCGCGGGCGGCTGCGGCTCGGCGGGCTTTGCCTGCTCCAGCGCGGCGGAGGACGGCACCGCGGGGGGCGGCGCATTCGTGTCCACGGGAGGCGTCTGGGTGGTGGCGCAGCTGGCGAGTCCCAGCAGGGCGGCGAGCGAAACGAGAGCACGGGTCTTCATCACTTCGTCCCTCCGGCCGCCTTGGGGGTGAGGCTGAGCTCGATGAGTCTGTTGGCGGTGAGGTACTTCTTGGTGAAGTCCTGGAGCTGCGCGGGCGTCACCCTGGCCAGGTTCTGCAGGTGGCGCTGGAGCCCGTCGGGCATGCCGAGGACGCCGGCGTACAGCGCCAGGCGGATGCCCACGTCGCGCGGCGTCTGCAGCGACATCAGCAGGCCGTAGCGCGCATGGTCCTGGATGGCCTTCACGCGCGCGGCGTCCACGCGGCCGGCGGCGAGGTTGCTCACCTCCTTGAGGAGGGCCAGCCGCACCTGCTCGCGCTGGCGCTCGTCCTTGAGCGTGGCGGTGAGCGTGAAGAGGTGCGGGTCTCTGTGCTCGTTGTAGTCACTGCCGATGTCCTCCACGAGCTGCTTGTCCAGCACCAGCGACTTGTACGCGGGGCTGGTGGGGCCGGTGAGGTAGTCCACGAGCACCGTCTGCAGCGCGGCGTCCATGGTGGTGGCGGACGCGGCCGGGGTGCGCCAGGCCAGAATCTGGCGGGGCTGCGTGGGCTGTGGCCAGTCGATGTGCGCGGAGCGCGGGCCGCCCTGCGGAGGCTCGGCGGGGACCTGCACGTTGGCGACCTTGCGGTTCCACGGGCCGTAGTGCTCGCGGACCTGCTGCATCACCTTCGCGTCGTCGAAGTCACCGACGATGAAGAGCAGGGTGTTGTCGGGGGTGTACCAGCGCTGGAAGAAGTCACGGCTGTACTGGTAGGCCTGGGGCATGGCCTTGATGTCGTCGTAGAAGCCCAGGGTGGTGTGCCGGTAGGTGTGGCGTTGGAAGGCGGCGGCGTTGAGCTCCTCCTCCATCTTGAGGTACGGCGCGGCGGCGTTCTTGTGGTACTCGCCGAGCACCGCGAGCGCCTCCGTCTGGAAGGCGGGCTCGGCGTACTCGAGGTTGCGGAAGCGGTCCGCCTCCAGCTCGATGAGCTGCGGCAGGCCGGCCGTGGGGCCGTACGAGTAGTAGACGGTGATGTCGTCCATGGTGAAGGCGTTGTCGTCGTAGCCGAAGGTGCCCATGACCTTCTCGCGCGAGCCCTCGGGGTGCGTCTTGGTGCCCTTGAACATCATGTGCTCGAAGAAGTGGGCGAAGCCCGTCTTGCCGGGCTCCACCTCGTTGCGCGAGCCCACGCGCACCACGGTGACGTAGGCGATGATGCCCTGGGACGGGTAGGGCACGCGCACCACGGTGAGGCCGTTGGGCAGCTTCTCCGTGTTGAGGGTGTAGGGGAAGGAGGCGGTCGGCCCGGACTGGGCGGCGGCCGGCAGGGCAGTGCCCAGCAGGAGCAGCAGGAGGGGGAGCAGTCGTCTCATTCGGCGTCCTCGTGGCCGGGAACCAACCCGGCGGGGAGGCGACCCTACGACGGCTCGAACGTTGGGGGTGCAGGTTGTGACGCGAGTGTCCGGCGGCGTGCGCTGAAGTGAGTGCCGGCACGGTCAGGAGGATTGACGGACCCCCGTCAGCGGTTAATGTGAGGAGGCGCGGTTGAAGCAGACCGCGTGGCAGTCGCAGTGGCAGTCAACCCAACCGGGGGCGACCTGGTTTCGACGGGGGCATTGAAGTTCGAGACGCGTGCCGAGCTTGTCTGGTAGCTCGTAAATCCAACCCGGCAGAATCACAAAAGCCAACGACAACGTTGAGCTCGCGCTGGCTGCCTAAAAACAGCTTCTAGTGCGCGGTCCCCCCGCCCTCGGCCTGTGGGGTTGGGTCAGACCGTCATAATGCAGGCTGGCTGCCAAGGGTGCCTGGGCCCGAGGTGGCGAGATCTTTCCAGGACCGGCTCGGAGTATCCCGTCCGTGGGAGCCTCCGGGACGTAGCAAATCGCGGACTACGCACGTAGGGTCGAAGAGCAGAAGGCTTTCGGACGCGGGTTCGATTCCCGCCGCCTCCACATTCAAGAGCCCAGCAATCTCACCGGGTTGCTGGGCTTTTTCTTTGGCCTCGTAGTCTCATGTGCCCTCAGTGTGCCCCTCCGGCGTCTCTGCCCGGTGCGGCGTGGAGCTGGGGCACGGGCCGGTCGAGTTGCTGCACCGCGCTCTCCCGGGCCTCCGGCGCGAGGTGAAGTTGCCCCGTTTTCGCGGCTCTCCCGCACTTTGTGTGATGCCCCTCGGAGAAGTAGGCAGCTGCGGCAGGCTACCAGTGGGGCGACTACAACCTGGGAATGGAAACGCTGTACTCCCTTCCCGGTTGTCGAGTGGAGCAAGTGGCGCGCGGTGGCTCGCCGAAAATCGTCCTCGTGGTGCACCAGGAGAGCACTGGTGCCCGGTGTCCCTCCTGCCGGACGCCCAGCAACTCCGTGCACAGCAGCTACGTCCGCCGCCCCGCTGACCTGCCCTCCGCCGGGCGTGCCGTGAAACTGGAAATGCATGTGCGTCGCTTCTTCTGTCGAAACGCGCAATGCCCTCGCCGCACGTTCGCGGAGCGGCTGCCCCGCTTGCTGGCTCCTCGGGCCCGGCGAACGCGGCGGCTTGCCACCGCCCAGTGCGCCGTCGCCATGACAGCGGGTGCCGAGGCTGGAGCCAGACTGCTCGAGCCGCTGGCCATGCCAACCAGCCCCGACACGCTCCTGCGCCTGATTCGCCGTACTCCGCTGCCGGCGCCACGAGACTCCCGGGTGGTGGGCGTGGATGACTGGGCCCTGCGAAAGGGGCGCACCTACGGCTCCATTCTCGTCGACATCGAAGCGCACCGTGTCGTCGAGCTGCTGCCTGACCGCTCAACGCCGACGCTGACGGCGTGGCTGCGTCGCCACCCTGCTATCAAGGTCCTCACCAGAGACCGCTCGACGGAGTACGCACATGCAGCCGCACTCGGTGCTCCCGACGCTCAACAAGTAGCGGACCGCTGGCATCTGCTCCTCAATGGGAGGCAGATGGCGGAGCGCTGGCTGACGGGGGCGCACGCGCGCCTGCGCTCCCTGCCGGTCGTCTCGCGAGAGGGCGTTTCCCCAGCGCGTCGGCTCACCTCATTTCCACGCACTCATGCTGAAGTCCGCTCCCGTGAGGCGAGCCGAGCCCAGCGCGTGGCCGCGTACGAGGCAGTGCGGCGCCGAGTCCTCGCCAGGGAGCCGCTGGCGAGAATCCACCGCACCTTGAGACTGGCACCGAGCACGGTGCGAAAGTACGCCACCGCGGAAGCCTTTCCGGAGCGCTCGGTGCGCGCGCCCGGTCCGAGCATCCTTGCCCCATTTCTGGAGTACCTCGAGGAGCGTCATTCGGCGGGCTGCGAAAACGCCTGCTCGCTCTGGAGGGAGATTCGCGCACGAGGGTTTCGTGGCACGTCACGGCAGGTCCACCGCTGGCTCCAGACGCGCCGCACAGCTCCGGCGCGCACGAGGCCGCGCGCGGAGTCCGGCGGCGACTGGTGGTCCAATGGCAAGAGCCCCGACCCGCTCGCCTCCCCGAAGCAATTGGCCTGGCTGTGCGTGAAGGAACCGTCCGAACTCACACCCGAGGATGCAGCCACGCTGGCTCGCATCCGACAGGACAAGGAGGCCGCGCGCGTCATGGAGTCGACCCGACGCTTCTGCGAAGTGGTCCGCGCGCGGAGCGTTACGCACGGGGCCAGGCGACGCAGTTCCTGTAGGCCCTTCGAGGCGTGGCTGGGCGCGGCACGCCACTGCGGCGTGCGTGCGGTGGAGACCTTCGCCGAGGGGTTGCAGCAGGACGGGGATGCAGTCCGGGCGGCGCTGACCACGCCCTGGAGCAACGCCCAGGCGGAGGGGCAGATCACGAAGCTCAAGTTCCTCAAGCGTCAGATGTACGGCCGAGCCAGCTTCGACCTGCTGCGCCGTCGCGTGCTCCTCACCGTCTGAGCCTATGCATCACACAAAGTGCGGGAGAGCCGCGGAACCGGGGCAACTTCACTACGGCTTTGCCCTCGTTTGAGGGAGCGCGAACGCATAAGACTTTGGCTTGCATGGCTCGAAGTGAACCTCACCGATCAGGGAATTGGCCGCGCTGAGGGGGTCGGAGCCAGCCCCTGGAGGGGCGTATCCTTTCCGATAAAGATGAAAGGCGCCCAAGAGTAGGGCTTCGGGTGCTTCTGGCGCAATGCCTTCATCGCCGTACGGAGAGCCTCGGCGCGCCTCTGTCCGGCCAGGAGATTGCGGTAATAGCTCTCCATTAGCTCGCGCGAGGTCTCATCATTGACCTTCCACAGGCTGGTCACCAGGGACTCGGTACCCGCGCTCACCAGCGCACGGCGCAGTCCGTACACTCCCTGGCCGGGTTTGATGTCGCCACGGCCGGTGTCGCAGGCCGACAGCACGACCAACTGAGTGCCCCACAAGTCGAGTCCCGCAAGTTCCAGCGCCGTGACGATCGAGTCCTCACGATATCTTGGGCCGGATTGCTCCTGCGGTGAACTGGCACCCGCCAGTACGAGGCCCGAGCGCAGCAGGGGGTCGGGAAGGAGAGCGCCTTCAGCATCCTCGCGAAAGAAGCCGTGGGTTGCGATGTGGAGGAGGCCAGGCGTGTCCAGCGTCAATAGGGCGTGCTTCGTGGCCTTGGAACCCAGGAGCAATTGGGCTTGAGGGAGCAGTTGGTGAATGGTTTCAGCCTCCTTCTGAGTGCCGGGAAGCGGTGTGTAGGGAGAATCAACCTCCACCACTTCGCGCGAAAAAAAGGCTTCCAGTGAGGCCGAGCGCTCAGCGGGAACGAGAGTGGACAGAGTAGCGACGGTGGACGCGGCAGGGCGCGAGATGAAATCCGGGTTGCCGATGATCACCACGGAAGTCACAGCGGCGCTGACCTCGGGATGGGGCAAAAGGTCTTTGCCCGAGGTGAGATAGGTAATGTCCAAGGCATCCACCAGAAAGCGGCGGCCATCGTGGAGTGCAGCGAAGGGGACGAGATTGAGCTGGCCGTCGGGCGACAAAAATAGGCGCTGGACCTTGCCCAGGTGCGGCAGAAGAGGACGGAAGGCGAGCTTATAGAATGCTCGGGCGGCGAGATGATAGGAGGCGGAGTTGCGGGCAAGCGCGCCATGCAAGTGCAGTGCGGCGGCGTCGATGGGCTCACCAGGACCCAGGTCGATGGCCTCAGTTCTGCCATCGGCGAAGAGCAGGAACGCGAGATAACGGAGTTGGCCTGGGTGCTTCGTGGCGTGAGTTCCAGGCGTGGGGACAAGTGGGCGGTCGCGATAGGCGATGAACTCGATGAGCGCGCCATTCTTAGGAAGCGTTTGGGCGACGTGGCCGATGACTTCATCGGGAAGAGGCAACGCGGAGAGAGCACGCAGCGGTGCCGATCGTCTGGAGAGGTGCTCCTCAATAACAGTGGCTTGGTCGGTGAGTTCCTTGAGGCGCTGCTGGTAGTCCGTAGGCGAAAGCGAACCGGGGCCTGCCAGCGTCAGCGCGGAGAACTGGGTGCGCAAGGCTCTTAGGCGCTCAAATGATTCGTGATCGGCTTCTTCCAGGTTTCGAAAGATGATGCGAGAGGTGTCTGCGAGTTCTTCGATGGAGCGGCCCTTGCGAAGCAAAGCGGCAGAGAATGCGAGGTAGCGAACGTAGGCATCCTCCGGGTGTTCGCGGACGACAGAGTAGAGGCGTTCCTCATCTTCGTGCAGCAGACGCAGGGAACTGGCCAAGCGCGCCTCGGAGAAGCCGAAGACCTGCTGGCGTAGGTGCAGTTCGGATGCAACGAACGCACGCTTGAAGAGCAGTAGGGCCCCAACGAGGTCCCTTTGAGCCAAGTGGAGTCGAGCAAGGTCATTAAGAGAGAGAGCAACGAGGGGATGATTCTTGCCGAGGATGGCTTCCCGAATTGCCAGCGCACGTTGAAACAGCGGCTCGGCCCGTGCGTAGAGCCCCTGGTCCCTGTAGATGGTGGCGAGGTTATTCAACGAGGTGGCAATTTCGGGATGGCTGCTGCCGTAGGCGGCTTCACTAATCGCCAGCGCACGTTGAAACAGCGGCTCGGCTTGGGCGTAGAGCCCCTGGTCTTTGTAGAGGAGAGCGAGGTTGTGGAGCGAGTGGGCAACGAAGGGATGGTTCTTGCCGAGGATGGTTTCCCGAATTACCAGCGCACGTTGAAACAGCGGCTCGGCCCGTGCGTAGAGCCCCTGGTCCCTGTAGATGGTGGCGAGGTTATTTAACGAGGTGGCAATTTCGGGATGGCTGCTGCCGTAGGCGGCTTCACTAATCGCCAGCGCACGTTGAAACAGCGGCTCGGCCCGTGTGTAGAGCCCCTGGTACCAGTAGAGGCTGGCGAGGTTGTTAAGTGCGTTGGCGACGAAGGGATGGCTCTTGCCGTAGGCGGCTTCCAGGATCGGCAGAGCACGTTGCGACAGCGGCTCGGCCTGTGCGTAGAGCCCCTGGACTTTGTAGAGGAGAGCGAGGTTGTGGAGCGAGATGGCAACGTGGGGATGGCTGCTGCCGTAGGCGGCTTCAGTAATCGCCAGCGCACGTTGAAACAGCGGCTCGGCCCGTGCGTAGAGCCCCTGGTCCCTGTAGAGGAAGGCGACGCTTGTGAGCGCGGTGGCGACGTGGGGGTGGCTCTTGCCGAGGGTAGCTTCCAGAATCACCAGCGCACGCTGAAACAGCGGCTCGGCCCGAGCGTAGAGCCCCTGGTCTTTGTAGATGCTGGCGAGGTCGTGGAGAGAGAAGGCAACGTCAGGATGGCTGTTGCCGAGGGTGGCTTCCCGAATTGCCAATGCGTGCTGAAGGAGCGGTTCGGCGCGCGCGTAGCTCCCCTGCTCTTGATGAACCTCACCGAGAAGGTTGAGGCAACTGGCAACTTCCAGGTGCGTCCTTCCAAGGATGGACTCACGAAGTTCCAGCGCGCGCTCGATCAACGGGACCGCTTCCGCATACTTCGCCGCCTCGTTCAGCTCCTGACCCTCCTCAAAAAGCTTCTGTGCTTCCACCAAACGTGAGTCTGTTGACGCATGTTCCACTGTTGCGCATGCCACACACCCAAGGATGATGAGCGCTAAGGCCGTTGCTGCTCGATGCATGGTCATCTCCCCTGTGTCAGGGATGTTGTCGCCTCGGCTGACGGGCCGAGCTGCGGAACCTGTCAACGCGGATGAGACAGTGAGTTCGTGAGATTACTGCGCGGTCGACTGAGAGGTGGAGAGGCGCGCAGGGTCGTTGATCCAGACGGCGTTCGGCAGCGCCTGCGGCTTGGGTGCGCCGCGCGGGAAGCGTTCGGGGTGAGCGACGTAGGCGGCGGAGAGCACGGCGGCCCGGGCCGCGATGCGCTCGGCGGCCAGGCCGTGGTGCACGTCGTGGGGCGTGAGCAGGCCGAGTCCGGCGTGGTGGTGCTCCTGGTTGTACCAGCCGAAGAAGTCGCCACCGAAGCCGCGGGCGTCCTGGAGACAGCCGAAGCGCAGGGGGAAGTCAGGCCGGTACTTCAGCGTCTTGAAGTGCGCCTCGCTGAAGGGGTTGTCGTTGGAGACATGCGGCCTAGAGTGCGTCTTCGTCACGCCCAGGTCGGTCATCAGCAGGGCCACCGGCTTGGAGGTCATCGAGGAGCCTCGGTCAGCGTGAATCGTCAGCTGGCCGGGCGCCACGCCCTGGCGCTCGCCGCCGATGCCGTCCGGACTGCACTGACCTCTCTGGAGTAACGCGCAGGCCGAGGGCCAAATCACGAAGCTCAAGCTTCTCAAGCGTTAGATGTATGGCCGCGCCAGCTTCGACCTGCTTCGTCGTCGCGTGCTGCTCACCGTCTGAACCTGCGCATCACCCAAAATGCGGGAGAGGCCGGAACCGGGGAAGCTTCATAGCCACTGCGCACCGAATATATTGGTCGATGCGCAGTGGGGACGACCCTTTTAGGGGACTGCGCGGGCCGTGTTCAACCTGGTGTCCCAGCCCTCGCTGATGATCGCCGTCGCCGCCGACTTCCATGCAGGGTCAACATTGTAAGAATTGGCGTTGTTCCCGTCTTCATCATCGCTGTAGATGTACCCTCGGGCAGAAGTGAAAACGAACTGCGATGCGGCGAATACGCCGTACTCAAACCCGAGGCTTGGGAAGGCCGAAGCGATGCTTCCATCACCCTTGAACAGGCAGAAGCGCAGCGTCGAGTTGTTGTTCACAACATTGGGGAAGATGTTGCCCGAATAGCTATTCTTGTTGTTGTTGTCCTCGTTATCAAAGTAGCGGGAAAATTCGACCGCTCCCTCTGGGCAGGACTGGTCCAGCTTGAGAACCGCGTAGTTGTAGTTCGCGCTGTTGGCGGCAGCCAAAGAGTGGAACTGTGTGCCATCCACCCGGCAGAACACATAGTTGATGTTTCCGTTGCCATCAACGTTTGTGGCGCCGACCCACCCCGAGACGTTGCTTGCCTCAGCCCGATCCTCGTTATCCATGTTGATGCGAATGGTTTCGACGTTGCCCGGACAGGTGCCAGTTCCGGAGATGACGCCCACGTAGTTCGCGGGAATGTGAGCGCGCGGGCAAGTGCGCTCGGTATATGCCGTGGTCCGCGACATGGTAGCCAATTGGTCGTCAAGACGACGCACTTCGTATGCGATTGGCTGAATGCTGGTGACGGGGACATTCATGAGGTTGAAGGAATTCTGCCACTGCCCGTACAGCTTGAGTTCGGCCTCCTGGAGCGGACTTGCGCCAGCACGCGCGACGATTTGAATCGCACTACTCTGGATGATGTTTTGTTGCTGAGTCGTCGCGTTGCCCGTGTAGAAAGCATTGGCGGCAGTCTCCAGTTCCATCAGAGTACTGGACCCTGAGACCGAAAACAAAACCATCCTGCCGTAAGTCACGTACCGAGCGTAGGTGGGGAGGTTATCGTAACCCAGTTCGTTCATGTCACCCAGTCTGTAGAAGTCCTGGACGGTAAACTTGGCGGGGTCGAATTGGGCAAGTGTCGGAGTAAAGCCGTTGAGGTCTTGAAAGATGGCGAACAAGGGCTGTCTGGCCAGGATAAAGACTGTGTTGCGGCCATTGTTGTTATTGGGAGTGCCGCTGACGCCGAGAATTCCAGGATCCAGCTTGAACTTCGCGGCGACTTCCTCCAGGGATGACGCGCTATGGATTTCGGGATAGACCTTGCCCAGGGAAATCTTGCCATTGTTATTGGCTGCGGTGACCATCTGGCCTGTTGAGGCGTAGATGTCGCCGACAGTGGTAGTGGGCGCAGAGGCCATTTCGAAGAAGGTGCCCACAAGCTTGACAGGCTTGCGCTGGAGGTAAGGCACGTGGAGCGGTGTAAGCGCTCCGAAGCCGGTGTTAATGTAGATTCCTTGGTTGAGTGCGGAAGGAAACAACAGGTCCGCGGCCCTGTTGAAGCTCACGAGTTCTCTTACATTGTATCGTTCATTGACTTGACGAGCTTGACATCCGAATGCGTCCGTTGACCATGCCCCCGGTGACTGAAAGGCGGGATTGTTCTGCCACACACCGCCTTGGAACAGTTTGTTGGTAAAATCCTGCAGGCTGGTGGCTGTCGGATAGCCGTACTGGGTGATAGTTCCTCCAGGATAGCCACTTTGCAAGAACTGCTCGATGTTCGGCACACCCGCAACTGACGGGGGAATACCCAACGCCTCAGCGCGTGCATACATCTCGTTCACGGAGGCCACTTCGGGAATACCCGGAACGTTGATGACGCCAGAGTTATTGCAGGTGCCGCAGTCTTGATTACAACTGGAGCAGGTTTCCGAGTCGCTGCAGTACCCATCTCCACAAGGAGGAGGCTCATAACTGCAGTCCATACTGCACCAGTCCACCTCGGAGATGTCACAAAGCCCATCGCCACACTCGGGGCCGTTACAGAGGCCTTCACCACACTCCTCATAAGGGAGTCGCAGGCTCGAAGTCCCAGGTGATGCCGCACGGGCGGGCTCTTCCTTTGCTTTCGTCGGAGAGTCTTCAACACTGCATGCTGCGAGAGCACAACCCAAGAGGAGTGTGAGTGGCGCTGCTATCTTGAGTTTTCTAGTTGTCTGCATGGTTGGTTTCCGAGTTGGGGCTTGCGTAGGCGGGTGATCTTCTTTGGGGTTCAAAGTGGAGAATTCGGATTTGGTGTGAGACCTTGGAGAGATTTAGGCCGCTGGTTTCATGTTCGCTCCTCCTCTTGCTTGGGTTGCACACTTTCTCGTTTCGAAAACTCAGCAGTTTTTGATGGATCTCAATTCAAGTGAGTCGAGCGGCTGCCACGGTTTATGGACGCCTGCGGAAATGAGGGATGCTCGGAACCTAGTGGGAGATGAAGGGCCATGAGTCCCCTGTTGTCGAGCCGCCGCGGAAAAGCAGTCGCGCCCTGAGGCTCTCTCCAAGCGTGGAAACATTTGTCGAAGGGCGGACGCAGAACAACGACGCCGTCCGTGCTGCACTGCCAAGGACTTGGCACGATGCCTATGCTGAGGGACAGAGCCCAGAGCGCAAGCTTCGACCTGCTACGTCGTCGCATGCTGCTCACCGTCGGAGCTTACGCTCCACACGAAGTGCGGCAGAACACTGAGGTCGGCGCAACTTTACGAGAGGCGCGCCCCAGGGATCAGGGCCTTCGGGTCTGGGAGTAGGGCGGAGCGGGGAGCAGTTGAAACGAGTGTGTCAATCAGCAGGTCTCTTCTCCGCAGGTAATGGCCTGAGAGTGCTTCGTGGTGCTAGCCGTGCTTGCTTGGATCATCGGCCCCATGTCGAAGAGCCGACCTGAGGGGCCTTTCCATACGTGTGGTTGCGTAGCAGTGCTGGCTCATCGCTTCCTCCCTTGCGGAGCACTGTGCAGCGATCTCCCCCGTCCAGGTCCTTCGTGCCCGGCTCGAAGCGCTCCGGGCACTGCGCCAGAATGGTCTCTATCGCCTGTCCGTCACGCGTTCGCGCCAGGCACGAAGCTCCCTCGGGTGTCCACGCCGCCTCGAAGGAGGCCTTCGTCGGGTCCCAGGACCTTGAGGCCTGCGTCGTCCGGGTGAGGAGCTTGAATTCATCGTACATGTCGATGGGATTCTCCTCCTGGGTGTGGCTGCGTCCGTCGCCGCAGTAGTCGGCGCGCACCATGCGCGTGCACGCCTGATGCAAATCCTGGAGCGAGCGGCCTTCCTTCGTTGCCCACGGCTTGTAACCCCAGTCGATACACTTGGCGATGGCGCCGTTCTCGCAGGCGAAGGTGAACTTGCCCGGCAGGTCGCGGCGTGCACCTGTCTCATCCCAGATACCGGGCACCGCGAGCGCCCGAGGAGCGGGCACGCGGTTGGTGGCGGTGCACGGGTTGGCCCACGTGGCGCTCTCCGCGTTCCACACCTGGATTCGATACCAGACCAGCGAGGGGTCGTCGGCATCGGTCTCGACCGCACACAGGGCCACCTCTACGGGCTGGCCGTCACTCGCCGTGCCCTGGAGCATGGCGCCGGCGAACCTCTCATTCACCAATGCCGGGGCCACCAGGCGCCCGTCCTCGATGCGCACTCCCTTTAGCGCGGCGCTGCCGAGCGACACGCGGCTGAGGTCAAGCGAGGCCAGCACGCTGCTCGTCTCCTGGTCGGCCACCTTGCGAGTCGTGCCCCACAGCCGTGTGCCGTTTGGCCACGTGTTGCGCTGGGGAGCCTGGGTCTGGCAGGCGGATGCCCGACGCCGGGCCCCCTCCGTCTTCTTGATGAGCATGTCCGTGGCGAGCGCCGGCGCACTGCTCAGCAGATATACAAGTGCCAGGATGTGCTTGTTCATGTAGCTCCTCGCCTCTGGGATGCGTTCCGTCGCCGGGGCCTGTCGCCCCCGAGCCGCTGTTCTTCCTGGCTGCGGCTTCTCACGGCACGCGCTGTCCTAGAAAGAGGCGCCGAGCTGTCGGGCTATGCATGAGTTTTTTCACCGTGGGGGCTCATCGGGCCTGCGTGGACGCTTCCCATCTGGCGGATGGCGCGGAAGCGCACACGCGCACACCCACCCTGGCGTCGCGGTTCTTGACCGTGCCGGCCTGCCGATTGGCGACCAATGCACCCGACTCGTCGTAGTACCAGGCGCCTCCTCGGAGGACGATGTCGCTCAGGTCCGGCGTCATGGGCCGGGTGATTTCAAAGGCATTGCCGGCCAGGTCTTGGACGCCGAAGGGGCTCACCGAGGCCGGATGGGAGCCGACCTCGTCCGGCCCGAAGCCATCAGGTCGGCGGTTGTACGTCCCTTCGATGTTGGCCGCATCCTTCGGGAGCCGGTCGCCATGCGGGTACCTGCGACCATCGGCGCCTCGGGCGGCGCGCGTCCATTCGAGCTCATTGCACAGGCGTGCTCCCGGCAGACGCCCCGTGCGGTCGAGCCAGGAGAGGTAGCCCGTCATGTCCTCGGCAGAGACGCCAGCGAGTGGAAATCGCCTCCAGTCCTGTTCTTGGTGATGGCTCCGGCCGGGGTAGCGAATGGGCTCGCCGGTGCGTGCCGTGAGGACGTCTTCGCTCACCAGCTTGAGAGAAAAGCTCCAGGTGCGGTCGGGCAGCTGCCTCAGCGAGAGCTCATCGACGCTGCCAGCGCGTCCTGTCTCGAGGATGCGCTTCTCCGGCGCCTCCGGCGGCAGGGTCTGGAGATATTCCAGCCAGTTGCCCAGGGTGACCTCAGTCCGTCCAATGAAGAAACCCTCCTGGAGACAGGTCCGGTTCAGCGGCGCGCTGCGCAGGAACTTGCGCACCGCTTCGGGATCATCGCTGCCCGAGAGGACGCAGCCCGGTGGAACGTATGCGTAGCCTTCAGGCACGGTGGCTGGGAGCGCGAGGCGGATTCGCTCCTGTCCGCCTCGTTCCAGCAGGAGCGGGAGCTCCACCGGAACGCGGCCCTCATGTGTGATGCGGAGGTGATAGGAGCCCGCCGGGAGGGTCCACCGGGTGATGGGCGTCGGGCCGGGGGCGGCCAGCTCCGCCACGGGTTCTGTTCGCCGGAGTCCCTTGTCATCCACGTAGCGCATGAGCTCGACACTCGCGCCCGATGGCTCGGTCGTGAGCTCGATCTCGGCAGGAGTGTGGAGCCGCTCACGCCACGCGGGTTCCCTGGCCGTGAGTCGCTCGAAGTGATGCATGAGCCGGTCACGCTCGTTCATCCGATGGAAGCGCTCGGCGAGCAGGATTCGCTCATGGGTGACCTCGATGAGGAGCTGTCGCGCGTCCGGGGCCTCATGGACGCGTTCCAATGCGTCGCCGAGGGACTGCTCGGCCTCCGCGAACGCGGCGTCCGCCGACACGAGCTCCTCGAGCGCCTCGTCCCAGACCTCTTCAGCGCGCTGCCAGAGGTCTGCGGAGGACGGCCGCGTGTTGGAGCCGGCAGGCGCCTGCCCATTGAACAGCCCGAGCGCCGTCTCACGGCGCCCGGTGGCGCGCTGCCCCAGCCCGCGCCCCAGGGAGAGCGCGTTTCGCGCGGCATCCATTCGGGCACGGACGAAGCGCTGTGTCTCCTGGTGCTCCCGCAGGCGCGGCCAGAAGGTGAGGCTGACCGCCCCGAGCACCAGGAATAGCGCGGCGAACCCCAGGCGCAGGCGCTGGCGGCGCACGGCGCGCAGGGAGGCCGCGAGAAAGGCCTGCTCCCGCCCGCCCAGGTTGCTCGCGGCAAGCTCGCGCGCTTCTCTGAGCTGCCGCTTCCGCCAGAGCAGCTCGTCGGCTTGCCCCAGGCGCTCCCACTCCCTGCTGGCTGTTTCGATGCGCTGCCGGAGTGCGCGCTGGCTGACATCCTCATCCAGCCAGCGCCGCAGCGTGCCCCAGCTCGCGATGAGCGCCTCGTGGGCGAGTTCGTAGACCACCCGCCCCCCGACGCTGCGCGTATGCAGGAGGCGCCCATCGACGAGTGCTCGCAGGACGGTGTGGGCTTCCTCCGAAGCCGCGGTGAGCTCGTCCTCACTCCGCTCGCTGCGGGTACCCTCCGCGGTGATGAGCCGGCCGAGCAGCCTGCGCGCAGCCTGCTGCTGAGCCCGGTCGAGAGGCGCGAGCACGCCATCGGCATGCCTCGACAGGGCGCCGGCCACGCCGCCCATGGCGTCGAGCGCTGATTGGGTGATGCATCCTCTGACGGTGTCTCGGCGCTCCCACAACTCGGCCAATGCGAATTGGAGCAGGGGAAGGCTGCCGGCGCCTTTTGCTGTGGCCTCGGCGAGCGTCCGGCGGAGCGTTTCGAGCTCGAAGACGACGCCACGGCTCCGGGCGGGGCCGATGATGGCCTCCCGAACCCCCTCGGGGGTGAGGGGCTGGAGCAGGTAGAGCGCCCGCTCAACCACACCGCCCAGGCCAGGCAGCGTACCGACACGCGTGAGGAAGTCGCCGCGGACAGAGAGGAGCACGCGCACCTTCGCCGCCGGCAGCGCAAGCTCGCCCAGGAATCTGGCGAAGCCTGCCGCCTGGTCGGGCTCACCGAGGGTGACGAGCTCCTCGAGCTGATCCACGAACAGGAGCAGTCCCCCCTGCTGCTGATAGACCGCCCGCAGCTCCGGCCCCAGCGTCTCGGGGGCCTCGGCCAACCTGGCAAGGAGCCCGGCCTCCGTCTGGCGGAGGATGGGGGCGAGCGCGGCCGCAAGCGCCGCGAGCGGACGGCGCCCGGGTGTCAGCGTGAGGACCTCGAAGTCGCGGTACTCGTCGAGCGCGCCCTGGGTGACCCGGGGCAGGATGCCGGCGCGGCACAGCGAGGACTTGCCAACGCCCGAGTCTCCGGCAACCAGGACCAGGGGCTGGCGGCGCAGGCGTTCGATGCCCGAGCGGATGTCGGTGTCGCGCCCGAAGAAGAGCGCGCGATGCTCGGCTTCAAAGGGTTCCAGGCCCCGGTAGGGGTTGCCGGTGGCGAGCACGTCCGCCTCGTTAGGACGCTCCAGTCGCTCGAGCGCGGCACAGAGCGCTCGGGCCGAAGCGAAGCGCTCCTCCGGGTCGATGCGCAGGCAGCGCTCGATGATGGAGGCGAAGTCGGGGTCGATGCCCGGAACCCGCGTGGTGAGGGGCGGCTCGTCGTGTGCTGGCTGTGACGCGAGCCCGGAGACGGGCTGCTCTCCCTCCGAGAGGTGCTGGCCGCGACGAAGTCGTGGCAGCGCTCCCGTGCACAGCTCATGGAGCACCAACCCGAGGGCATAGAGGTCGCTGCGCGGCGTCGCCGAGGTGCCGTCAAAGAGCTCGGGCGCCATGTAGCGTGGCGTGCCCGCGAAGGTACGGAGGGTGTCTGTTCTCGGCAGGGTCCCCGCCTCGACGAGCTCGGCCAGGCCGAAGTCGAGCAGCTTCACCTCGTTCTGGGCGGTGAGAAGGACGTTGGCCGGCTTGATGTCCCGGTGCAGCACGCCATGGCCATGGGCCTCCGCGAGCCCGCGGGCCATGCCGATGCCCAGATTGAGGGCTCGCCGCCAGGGGAGCGGCAGGAGCAACTCGGCCAGGCTTTGCCCTACGAGGTACTCGGAGACGATGTACGGATGGTCTTCCACTTCTCCGACGCGGAAGACGGTGACGACATTGGGCTGCTTCAGTCGCGCGATGGCTTGCGCTTCGGTCTGGAATCGCGCGCGGGCCCGGGCATTGGGCTGGTGCGCCGCGATGAACTTCACCGCCACCTGCCGATCCAGGGAGCGGTCATGCGCGAGATAGACGACGCCCATGGCCCCCCGGCCGAGGGGACGCACGAGCCGGAACTCGTCGAACTCGTTGGGCGGGGTCCATCCGGAGGTGGGCGCCCCGCTCCGAGAATCGGCCGGCGGGAGGCTCCCCGTGACGCTCTGGGGCGGCATGCCGCCGTCTTCCTGCGGAAGGCCACCGCGGATGACTGCCATGAGGAGCGCATGACAGTCCGGGCACTTCTCGGTGTGGCCATGCAAGCGCGAGAGCTCCTCCGGAGGGGGCCGGCCATCGAGCAGCCCGGCAAGGAGTTCATCGGTCAGACACTGCGACTCAGTCGGCACATCGTTGTTCGGCATGCATCTTCCGCAGAGGGGCCCGGATGGTGTTCGGTCGGCAGTTTCTGTGGAAATAAGGAATACCGCGATTAGTGAGAAGCGCAACAGCCGCCCCATGCTCCCCTTTGGCAAGAAGGGCGGCAAGTTGGTTTAACGTGGACACTGTGAATACAAAGAAGAGGCCGCCCAGGCTTGCCTTGAGCTTCCTCGCCCATCGGCGGGAACGTGCTGTCACGCCGGACGAGCTCGACGAAATAGAGGAACTGCTCCAGCACGCCTATGAAACCGGACCTGCAGCGTGGCCGCGGGTCGCCCTGTCCGACGAAGTCTTTGTGCGGCACCTGGCTCAGGTACTGTCCGAACTCGACACGGAACGTTCTCTCCCACAGGCGCTCAGGCAGCTATTCGAGAGTTCGAATCTCGCTGGGCTCTACCTGGCATGCGCCTGCATCCACAACGTTCCCGCAGCCAGCGAGACATTGGAGCGTGACATCCTGGCGAGACTGCCGGCGCTGCTCGACTCGAAGTTGCCTCCCACGGTCGTCGACGAGGTCTGCCAGGAGGTCCGCATCCACCTCCTCGTTGGTACCGGAACAGGGCCGCAGTTCGCATTGTACAAGGGCCAGAGCTCGCTCCTGAGCTGGATTCGCGTCATCGCCGCCCGCATGGGCCTCAAGCGAGTTGCTCCGGTCCGCGAAATGGTTGAGGACGGCGTCCTCGCGGCCATCGAAGCCATGCCCACTCTAGGGAACGACGCGGAGATCGAGCTCCTCAAGCGCCGTTGTCTCCAGGAGTTCCGCGCGGCGGCGCGCGAGGCCTTCTCCACATTGCCGGACAGGCCGCGCTATCTGCTCCGGATTCACTTCATCGATGGGCTGTCGACGATCGAATTGGGCAAGCTCTACGGTGTGGACCAGTCGACAGCCTCCCGCTGGCTCAAGAGCGCACGGCAGGCGGTCTATGAGGAGACGAAGCGCCGCATCAAGGAGCGTCTCCGCCTGTCGTCGCACGAGTTCGAGAGCCTCCTGATCGACATCAACAGCCGGCTCGACATGAGCCTTGGTGAGATTCTGAAAGAGGGAGAGGCAGAGGCAATCCGCTAATGGGTGCGCGAGGTCCTCTCCGCACTGCCAGATGCTCAGCTACACCTCACATGGGGGAGCCACGGAGCTGGGGCGAGTCCAGTTGGAGGGGCGAATCCTTTCCGATGAAGATGAAAGGCGCCCAGGAGTAGGGCTTCGGGTGCTTCTGGCGCAGTGCCTTCATCGCCGTACGGAGGGCCTCACCGCTCCCCTGCCCGGCCAGGAGATTGCGGTAATAGCTCTCCATCAGCTCCCGGGAGGTCTCATCGTTGACCTTCCACAGGCTGGTGACCAGGGACTCGGCTCCAGCGCTCACCAACGCATGGCGCAGTCCGTACACGCCCTGGCCGAGCTTGATGTCGCCACGGCCGGTGTCGCAGGCCGACAGAACCACCAATTGAGTGCCCCACAGGTCGAGCCCCGCGAGTTCCAGGGCCGTGACGAGCGAGTTCTCGCGGTGGAGGGGACCGGGTTGTTCCTGATGGTAGCTTGCGCCCGCCAGGACCAGACCCGAGCGCAGCAGTGGGTCGGGGAGGAGCGCGCCGGCAGCATCCTCGCGAAAGAATCCGTGGGTGGCGATGTGGAGGATGCCAGGCGTGTCCAGCGTCAACAGGGCGTGCTTCGTGGCGGCGGGCCCCAGGAGCAACTGAGCTCGAGGGAGCAAACGGTGGATGGTTTCGGCTTCCTTCTGTGTGCCGGGCAGCGGTGGATAAGGAGAGCCAACCTCTGGCGCGAAGCGCGAGAAGAAGTGCTCCAGTGCGGCCGAGCGCTCGGCGGGAACGAGGGCGGCCTGAGCGGTGACGGTGGCTTGAGTGGTGACGGGGGAAGCGGCAGGGCGCGAACTGAAATCAGGGTTGGCCAGGACCACGACGGACGTAGCAGGGGAGCTGTTCTCGGGACGGGGCAACAAGTCTTTGCCCGAGGTGAGATAGGTGATGTCCAGGGCATCTACCAGGAAGCGGCGGCCATCGTGGAGTGCGGCGAAGGGGACGAGATTGAGCTGGCCGTCGGGCGAGACAAACAGGCGCTGGACCTTGCCCAGGTGCGGCAGCAGAGGACGGAAGGCGAGCTTGTAGAGTGCTCGGGCGGCGGATTGATAGGCGGCGGAGTCGCGTGCGAGCGCGTCATGCAGGTGCAGGGCGGCGGTGTCGATGGGCTCAGCAGGACCGAGGTCGATGGCCTCGGTGTGCCCATCGGCGAAGAGCAGGAGCGCCAGATAGCGCATTGGACCCGGGCTCTGCGAGGAAGGCGTGCCAGGCGTGGGGACGAGTGGGGTGTCGTTGCAGACGATGAGCTCTATAAGCGCGCCATTCTTGGGAAGTGCATTGGCGACACGGTCGATGACTCGTTCAGGAGGAGGCAGCGAGGAGAGAGCACGCAGAGGCGCCGCGCGCCTGGAGAGCTCCTCCTCGATGGCATTGGCCTTGTCGGTGAGGTCCTTGAGGCGCTGCTGGTAGTCTACGGGCGAGAGTGAACCGAGGCCGGCGAGCGACAGGGCGGAGAACTGGGTGCGCAAGGCGCGTAGGCGAGCAAATGTCTCGCGGTCGGCTTCTCCCAGGTTACGAAAGATGATGCGAGAGGTGTCTGCGAGTTCTTCGACGGAGCGGCCCTTGCGAAGGAGGGCGGCTGAGAAGGCCAGGTGGCGAACGCGGGCATCCTCCGGGTGCGCGCGCGCAAGAGAATAGAGGCGTTGCTCATCTTCGTGCAGCAGACGCAGGAAACTGGTCAGGCGCGCATCGGAGAAGCCGAAGATCTGCTGGCGCAGGTGCTCCTCGGAGGCAACGAGAGCACGCCTGAAGAGCGGTAGAGCTCCGACGAGGTTCTTTTGAGCCAGGTGGAGCCGGGCAAGGTCGGTCAGAGTTTGAGCAACGAGGGGATGTTTCTTGCCGAGGGCTGTTTCTCGAATCGCCAGCGCACGCGCATACAGCGGCTCGGCCTGTGCGTAGAGCCCCTGAGCCCTATAGAGGTTGGCGAGGTTGTCGAGCGAGGTAGCGACATTTGGATGGTGCTTGCCGAGGGCAGCTTCCTGAATCGCGAGCGCACGCGCATACAGCGGCTCGGCCCGTGCGTAGTGCCCCCGGACAACGTAAAGGGTACCTAGGTTGTCGAGCGAGGCAGCGACGTCGGGATGGTGCTTGCCGAGGGCGGCTTCCCGAATCGCGAGCGCACGTTCATACAGCGGCTCGGCCCGTGCGTAGAACCCCTGTTCCCTGTAGAGGATGGCCAGGTTGTTGAGCGAGGCAGCGACGTCGGGATGGTGCTTGCCGAGGGCGGCTTCCCGAATCGCGAGCGCACGCTCATACAGCGGCTCGGCCCGTGCATAGAGGCCCTGGTCGCTGTAGAGGATGGCCAGATTGTTGAGCGAGGTAGCGACGTCGGGATGGTGCTTGCCGAAAGAGGCTTCCCGAATCGCGAGCGCACGCTCATACAGCGGCTCGGCCCGTGCGTAGAGCCCCTGGTAATCGTAGAGGACAGCCAGATTGTTGAGCGAGGCAGCGACATTTGGATGGTGCTTGCCGAGGGCGGCTTCCCGAATCGCGAGCGCACGTTCATACAGCGGCTCGGCCCGTGCGTAGAACCCCTGTTCCCTGTAGAGGATGGCCAGGTTGTTGAGCGAGGCAGCGACGTCGGGATGGTGCTTGCCGAGGGCGGCTTCCCGAATCGCGAGCGCACGCTCATACAGCGGCTCGGCCCGTGCATAGAGGCCCTGGTCGCTGTAGAGGATGGCCAGATTGTTGAGCGAGGTAGCGACGTCGGGATGGTGCTTGCCGAGGGCAGCTTCCCGAATCGCCAGCGCACGCTCATACAGTGGCTCAGCCCGAGCATAGAGCCCCTGTTCAATGTAGACGATGGCCAGGTTGTTGAGCGAGTGGGCAACGTCGAGATGATTATTGCCGAGGGAGGCTTCCCGAATCGCTAGTGCGCGCTGATGGAACGGTTCGGCACGCGTATAGTTTCCTAGCGATCGGTGAACGTCACCGAGAAGGTTGAGGCAACGGGCAACTTCCAGATGCGTCCTCCCGAGGAGGGACTCCCGAAGCTCCAACGCGCGCTCGACGACTGGCGCCGCTTCCGCATACCTCCCCTCCTCCCTCAGTTTCTTCCCCTCTGCATAGAGCTTCTGTGCCTCTACTAGGCGTAAGTCGGTTGGTGGCTTGACCGATGCGCAGGCTGCACACCCCAGGATGATGAGCGCTATCGCCGGTATTGCTCGCTGCATGTTCACCTCATGGCTCGCGAGGAGTGGCGTGTCCGTTGCGTAGCTCCTTACGGGCTGCAGTCCCAGTCTAAACCCAATGCTGTTCACTTTAGGAGCGGACGCGGCGTATGGGTCTGCGGGAGCGGACTCGACGCAGAGGCCGAGGACGCTTTCGTGGGTAGCTGCTCATCGTGATTCTACCGCACGTGGGTAGCTTCGGTGGCTGCGTCGCGGCGTGGGCCGCTTCCGCTCACGTCAGTTCACCTGCGGGGTTTCGCGAGTCCTACGGAGCGCGGTGCGGAGGCCGTCAGCCGCGACCCGCCGCGCAGCGGCAGCGCCGGCTCGGCCAGCGTTGCCAATGCATCCACGAAGAGCCGGACCTTTGCCGGAAGATTCATCCGGCTCGGGTAGACGACGTGAATGGCCCGCATCGCCGCGGGCTTCGGACCGAAGAGGACCTTCAGCCGGCCGTCACGGACTGCATCCCGACAGAGGATGGCCGGGACGCGCGCAATGCCGACCCCGGCGATGGCCGCCTCGCATGCGAGCTCGAGGTCATTCACCGTCAGGACCGGATCGATTCGAGACTCCACCCCCTCCGCCTTCCACGTCTCGAACGCATTGAAGCCAATGCAGCGCGCGGAGCGGAGCTCCCGGGCGCTCGGTGTGCCGTACTTCGCCAGGAAGCGGGGGCTCGCCACGAAATGGATCGCACCCTCGCCGAGCTTTCGCGCCACGAGCGACGAGTCGTCGAGCGGGCCGATGTGAATCGCGACATCCAGCCCCTCTTCAATGAGGTGGATACGGCGGTCCGCCAGCACCAGCTCCACGCGCGCCTGGGGATGGCGGGCGAGGTACTTCGAAATCACCGGCATCAGGTAGCGCCGCCCGTAGAGCACCGGCGAGGAGACTCGCAGCAGGCCGACGGGCTCCGCCTGCCGCTGTTGCACTTCACTGTTGGCCTCGTCGATCTGCTCGGCGATGGCGGCGCAGCGCTCGTAGTACGTCGCTCCGGGCCCGGTGACCCGCAGGCGCCGCGTGGTTCGCTCCAGGAGCCGCACCCCGAGCCGCTCCTCCAACTTGCTGATGCGCTCGCTGATGGTCTGCTTGGTGATGCCGAGCTTGCGCGCGGCCCGGGTGAAGCTCTCCTCACGAACGACCGCGGCGAACAACATCATGTCGGCGGGTGGAATCATGACCGTCAAGCCTAGCCTGACAATGAGTTCGCCCGGGGCCACATTGTCGGAGCCCCCCTCCCGCGTCATGTTGCCGCCTCCCGCGAACCTCAGGAGCGCACCCATGAAGCTCTACTTTGCCCCCCGGACCCGCGCGGTCCGTGCCCGCTGGCTGCTGGAGGAGCTTGGCGTGCACTACGAGCTGGTCAGGCTCGACCTCGCACGACAGGAGAACAGCACCCCCGAATACCTGGCGGTGCACCCGCTGGGTGAAGTCCCCGCCCTGGTGGATGGGGACGTCACGTTGCTCGAGTCACTGTCCATCTGCCTCCATCTGGCCGACCGGTTCCCGGAGAAGCACCTGGCGCCGCCGGTGGGCTCCGCGGAGCGAGGTCCCTATTACCGGTGGATGGTCTTCGCGGAGATGAGCCTCGATTCCGTGGTGATGGAGTTCTACTGGCATGCGCGGGCGGCAGAGGAGAAGCAGGCCTCCGCGCACTCGGATGAAGCGCTGGCGAAACACAGGGCTCGCCTCGGGGCCGTGCTCGAAGTCATCCACGTGGGCCTCGACGGCCGGGAGTTCCTCGTGGGAGGCGCATTCACCGCCGCCGATGTGGTGATGGCGTCCATCCTCCACCTGGCGAACACGCTCAGGCTGCTCGATGGACACCCGAGGCTGGTGGAGTACGTCAAGCGCCACTCGCAACGCCCGGCGGTGCGGAAGGCCGTCTCGGGGTGAGCCCCGTCCACTCAGGTCGCGGGCTCTCCGGATGCTCGAACCTGGAAGGACGGCCGGTTCGTGGTCCTGGGCTTCTTCCATGACACGCGCGCGGTGGGGTGCATCAGGAGCGCATCGGGTCCCGGCGCTCCAGCTTGAGCCAGTGGGTGGTATCGCCCGCGTTGGGATTGAAGCCCGGGGAGGGGGAGAGGACGACCTCGCCCCGGGCGTTCATCCACTGCTCGGTGTATCCGGCGGGCAGGTACATGCCTTGCTGGGTGTAGGGATTGGTGAAGGTCTCCACGCCCGCGAGGTACTCGCGCTGGCTCTCGGCGATGCGGTCGAAGGAGTGCATGCGCTCCTCGTGCAGTTGCTGGCCGAGCTGCTGGATGTGGGCGTTGTATTGCTGGAGGGCCCGGCCGAAGGCGGCGGTGTCCGCCATCTGCTGGGCGAGGCCCTGGCGGAAGAGCTGGCGGACGACGGAGTAGGTGGCGAGCCACTCCGGCGTGAAGTGCGCGTTCTGGCGCACGGCCTCGAGGAGGGCGGCGTTGCGGTCCAGCTCGCCGCGGGGCGCGCGGCAGGTGGTGGCGGACTGCACGTTCCACATCGCCATGCCTCCCGCCATGGGCGCATATGCGAGCGTGAAGGCGACGTCCTCCTCCCACGGCTGTCCTTGCATGTCGAAGGTGTAGCGCAGGCGCACCGTCTGGGCCTGCCAACCCGGGTCCTTCGCGATGGCGAGCTGCGCCAGGCGCGGGAAGTCCTGACGCGCGACGGGCGGGCGGCCTCGCAGGTGTGACAGAGCCTGGGGCGCCCAGAAGCCCTCGACGAAGCGCGCGGGGTCCGACTCGGGCGGAGCGAAGAGGGCGCCCATCCAGTTCTGACCGGGGTACGCGAGCCCCGGGAGCTGGTTCGTGTAGGCGAAGTGCATGGTCGGCAGCCACTCGACGGTGATGCCGGTGCGAGGGTCCGACAGGCGCAGGCGCAGGTTGGCCAGGACGCTGAGCTCGTGCAGCCACGCGATGTGGCCCTGGGCCTGCCACCCCTCGGGGACGAGGAAGTGCAGGGCGGTGCGGCCACCAGCGGCGGGGTCCTCGAGAGTCCTGGGCAGGAGCCGCAGCGCGCCGGGAGGGGGCGGAGCCGAAGGCCGCATCGGCGCGTCTGGCGCGGGGGGATGGAAGGGCAGGGGTCGGGGCGCGGCTCCAGGCGGGGGTGGCGCGTGGGGCGGAGCCGGATGGAACGGGAGGGGCTGAGCGCCGGGCGGTGCGCCGAGTGCCGCGCGAGTCACCACGACCTGGCCAGGCTGGGCATTCCCGCGTGCGTAGACCAGCAGGAGTTGTGAGCCCACGGGGCCGCGGATGGCATCCACGAGCTGGGTGCCACTCAAGCTGGCGACGGGGATGCCATTGACGGCGATGAGCCAGTCACCGGGGCGGAGGCCCGCGAGGTCGGCAGGGCCCCCTGGCGCGAGTGCGTCGATGAGGACGCGTCCGTCAGGCGCCTGTTTCAGTCCGAACCCCGCGCCTCCGATGGCTGGCGGCCCCGATTGCCACACGGAGGCGAAGGCGAGCGCCAGTGAAGCGCAGAGCAGTGTTGCGAGCAGCGGATCCATCGAGCCGTTCCCCCAGGGTCCGCGCAGCGTAGCGTGCAGGTCGCCACACGCTCAATGCGGGACAGGGGGACGCCTTCTCGTCGCCATACGAGCTGAAGTGGCGACCGTACCCATCTTGCGATATTGATTTGCAAAATCAAGTAGTGCGAGTCCGCCCACGGGCTGCTATGTGGGCCGCGCTGTCGAGCAACCTCTCGCGTCCGTTCCGCGAGCACTGGCTGGAAGAAACCGTGAGCACATCAGGCAGGCGTCCGTTTCCCCTCTTCGCGATTCTCGGTGTCGTCGCCGTGGTGGCCGTCATCGGCGTGGCCGTGAAGCTTCAGCAGCCCTCCTCCAGGGAGTCCGCGCCGGTGGCGGAAGCCCTCTCGCCCGAAGCCGCGGCGAAGAAGGCGACCGTCACCGTCCAGCACGCGCAGGGGACGTCCGTCGTTCCACTCAATCCCCAGCGCGTCATCGTCTTCGACCTGGCGGCCCTGGACATCCTCCAGGCGCTGGGCGTGGAGGTGGTCGGCGTCGCGGGGGACCAGTTCCCCCTGCACCTGGCCCCGTTCGCCGACGCGAAGTACCCGCGCATGGGCACGCTCTTCGAGCCCGACTACGAGGCCATCCACGCCGCGCGCCCGGACCTCATCATCACCGGCGGCCGCTCCAGCGCGAAGTACGCGAGCCTCGCGCGCATCGCCCCCACGGTGGACGTGCCCATGGGCGGGGTGCACTACATCGACACCGTGGTCGCCAACACGCAGATGCTGGCGCACATCTTCGGCAAGGAAGAGAAGGCTCGCGAGCTCGTGGACGGGCTGCGCCAGTCCCTCGCGAAGCTGAAGGAGACGACGGCCAGCCGCGGCAAGGGCCTGGTGGTCCTCGTCACGGGCGGCCGCGTCAGCGCCTATGGCCCGGGCTCGCGCTTCGGCGTCCTGCACGAGGACTTCGGCGTGCCCGTGGCCGCCGAGGGGCTCAACGCGTCGCTGCACGGCGAGGCCATCGGCTCGGAGTTCATCCGGGAGAAGAACCCGGACTGGCTGTTCGTGATTGACCGCGACGCGAGCATGGGCCAGCAGGGTGGGGCGAAGCAGGTGCTCGACAACGAGCTGGTGCGCCAGACGACGGCCTGGACCAAGGGACAGGTCGTCTACCTGGACCCGCTGAACGCCTACCTCATCGGCGGTGGCATCCAGGCGGTGAGCCGCCTGCGAGACCAGGTGGCGGAAGCCTATTCCGCACGGGCCCCCTGATCGGCCCGGGCATCGATGCGCCTCCTCGTCGCCGTCATCGTCATCGTGCTGCTGGCGCTGGGCAGTCTGCTCATCGGCGTCAGCAACGTGTCGTGGCACTCGCTCTTCTCTCCGAGCGCTGACGAGCAGGCCCTCCAGGTCCTGGTCATCAGCCGGATTCCCCGGATGCTGGCCGTCATGCTGGTGGGCACGTCCCTGGGCGTGGCGGGGCTCATCCTGCAGATGCTCGTGCGCAACCGCTTCGTGGACCCGGCGACGGCGGGGTCCGCGGAGTCCGCGAGCCTGGGCCTCCTGGCCGCCACCCTCCTGGCCCCTCAGCTTCCCGTGCTCGGGAAGATGCTCGTGGCGGCCGTCTTCGCCCTGGCGGGCACCGCCCTGTTCCTGCTCATCCTGCGCCGCATCCCGCTGCGCTCGGTCCTCATCGTTCCCCTGGTGGGACTGGTGCTGGGCAGCGTCTTCGACTCCATCACGACCTTCTACGCCTACCGGATGGACCTGCTTCAGTCCGTCAACGCCTGGAAGACGGGCGACTTCTCCAACGTCCTGCGAGGGCGCTACGAGCTGCTCTGGGTGACGCTGGGGCTGACGTGCTGCGCCTATGTCGCGGCGGACCGCTTCACCGTGGCGGGCATGGGGGAGGCCTTCACCACCAACCTGGGCATGAACTACTCGCGCATCATGGCGCTCGGGCTGGTCATCGTCTCCCTGGTCACCGCCATGGTGGTCGTCACCGTGGGCATGGTCCCCTTCCTCGGGCTGCTGGTCCCCAACCTCGTCAGCCTGTTCACGGGCGACAACGCGCGCCGGTCCATTCCGTGGGTGGCGGTCGGCGGCGCGGGCTTCGTGCTGCTGTGTGACATCCTCGGCCGCGTGGTGCGCTTCCCCTACGAAATTCCGGGGGCGACCATCGCCGGCGTCGTCGGCAGTGTGCTCTTCCTCTATTTCCTCTTGCGGAGGGACGCCCGTGTCGGCTGAGAGCGTCGCGGTGGCGCGGCGCCCCGAGCGCACGCTGTTCATCCTCGGCTGCACGACGATGGCCTGCGCCCTGCTGTTCCTGCTGTTCGACGCGAGCGGCCAGTGGGACTTCGTCCTGCCCTTCCGTGGGCGGAAGCTGGCGACGGCGCTGTTGGTGGGCTACGCCATCGCCGTCTCCACGGTGCTGTTCCAGACGGTGTCGGGCAACCGCGTGCTGACGCCCGCCATCCTGGGGTTCGACAACCTCTACGTCTTCATCCAGACGTGCCTGCTCTACTTCCTGGGCTCCGGCACGGTGGCGAGCCTGGACCCCCGGCTGCTGTTCGGCGCCGAAATCCTCATCATGGTGGCCTTCTCGGCAGTCCTGTACTGGGGGCTCTTCGGTGGGGGAGGGCGCAGCCTGCACCTGGTGCTGCTGACGGGCGTGGTGCTGGGCGTGCTCTTCCGCAGCCTCGCGTCCTTCCTCCAGCGCCTCATCGACCCCAACGAGTTCATCTTCCTCCAGGACCGGTTCTTCGCGAGCTTCAACAACCCGGACCAGGAGCTGTTGCTCGTCTCGTTCCTGCTGACGCTGGGCGTGTCCATCGTGGGGTTCCGGATGCTCGAGACCTTCGATGTCCTGGTGCTGGGCCGGGAGATGTCCGTCAACCTGGGTGTGGACCACCAGCGCACGGCGGCCATCATCCTGGTGCTGGTGGCCATCCTCGTCTCGGTGTCCAGCGCGCTGGTGGGGCCGGTGACCTTCTTCGGCCTCCTGGTCTCCAACCTGGCTCATGCGCTGGTGCGCACGTACCGGCACGCGCTCGTCCTGCCCGCCGCCGCGCTCGTCGCCGGGGTGTGCCTGGTCGCCGGGCAGTTCATCCTGGAGCAGGTCTTCGCTTTCAACACCAACCCCCGCGTCATCATCGAGTTCGTGGGCGGGCTGGTGTTCATCTCGATGCTCATGAGGAAGGCGCCGGTATGATCGAGGCGAGGAACGTCACCAAGCGCTACGGCGATACGCTCGTCGTCGACGACGTCACCCTGCGGCTGCCCGTCGGGGGAATCACTTCCATCATCGGGCCGAACGGCGCGGGCAAGTCGACGCTGCTGTCGATGGTCAGCCGGGTGCTGCCGATGTCGTCGGGCACCGTGTTGGTGGATGGGCTGGATGTCCGCACCACGCCGGGGGACGTGCTCGCCCGCAGGCTGGCCATCCTGCGGCAGGACAACCACCTGACGTCGCGGCTCACCGTGCGGGAGCTGGTGACGTTCGGCCGCTACCCGCACTCCAAGGGGCGGCCCACGGTGCAGGACCGCGAGCACGTGGAGCGGGCCATCCACCACATGGGCCTGGATGCGCTCGCCGAGCGCTTCCTGGACGAGCTGTCCGGCGGCCAGCGCCAGCGCGCCTTCGTGGCCATGGTGCTCTGCCAGGACACGGATTACGTCCTGCTGGACGAGCCGCTCAATGGCCTGGACCTGAAGCACTCGGTGGCGATGATGAAGCAGCTGCGCACCGCGGTCGACACGCTCGAGAAGAGCATCGTCATGGTGCTGCACGACCTGAACTTCGCGTCCTGCTACTCGGACCACCTCATCGCGATGCGCGATGGCAAGGTCACCTTCCAGGGACGCCCCGAGCAAATCATGCGGCCGGAGGTTCTGCGGGCCGTGTATGACCTGGACATCTCCATCCAGCGCATCGACGGCGACTGGATTGCCACGCACTATCGCTGACGTCGCCCGGACGACGGGAGCTGGCCCCGGCTTCGCTCACACGACTCCGACCCATGCTGCCCAGCAGGCGACGGGGTCGACGAGCCGGCTCATGCCACGGTCCACCTGACGGATTGCCTTGGGTGTCGAGGACCTTGCGAGTAGTCTGACCGTGCGCGGAGTGGACCGCCTGCGAGGCAATTCATGGAGTCCGAATACCTCAATCCGACAAGCCGGCCCCCGGGGACGGTCATCGGCCGCTGGCGACTGCTGGAGCAGTGCGGCCTGGGCACCTATGGCGTTGTCTACCGGGCCGAGAGCCTGGAGGAAACTCCGGGCGTCGTGGCCTTCAAGCTGGCCCTGCACCCCGGCAATGCCCGCTTCGTACGTGAGGCCGAGCTGCTCTCCCGCGTCCACCATCCCGCTGTTCCGCGTCTCTTCGACCACGGACAGTGGCAGCAACGCGACGGCGCGTCCCACGCCTGGCTCGTCATGGAATGGGTCGAGGGCGTGCCGCTCTATGACTGGGCCGTGGCGCAGCGCCCGTCGTCACGGCAGGTGCTCCTCCTCCTTGCCCGGTTGGCGCGGGCACTGGACGCCACTCATTCGGCCGGAGGCCTCCACCGGGATGTGAAGGGTGAAAACGTCCGGGTGCGACGTGCGGACGGACAGCCCTTCCTCATGGACTTCGGCTCGGGGCACCACCTGGGCGCTTCCACGCTGACGTATCAGCTGTTTCCTCCCGACACTCCCGTCTACCGCGCTCCCGAGGCCTGGCGCTTCGTGCTGCTGCGCTCCGGCAAGCCTCCCCCCGCCGCCTATGCGCCCGGCCCCGCCGATGACGTCTTCGCCCTGGGTGTCACGGCCTACCGGCTCGTCACCGGCAAGTACCCTCCCGCGACGTATCCGCGTGCCGAAGACGCCTGGCTCTGGCACCCGGAGAAGCTGGCGCTCTGGACTGCCAGCACGAGCAACGCCCGCTGTGTTCCGGAGCTGAGCGCCCTGGTGTCCCGGATGCTCTCGCCTCAACTGGAGGCGCGGGGCAGTGCGAAGGAGGTGGCCGAAGCGCTGGATCAGGCCGCACGGAAGGCGGGGCCTGAAGCGGACGTGCCTCTCTTCACCGGGGAGGAGGCGAGGCCCGCGGGCCTCTTTCCTCCGCTCCAGCGCGTCACGGTGCAGCCACCTCATCGCGTGGCGAGGCGGCCACGGTTCGTGGCGGCCAGCTTCGGTGCATCCCTGGCCCTTGGCGCGGGAGTGTTGTTGAGCACGTGGTCCATCGAGCCGTTCGAGAAGACACACGTCGCGGAGAGGGAAGAGGCGAAGGATGGAGGCGCGGTCGCCGTCGGAGACGTCGCGCTGACGGCACCCGTCGCTTCCGAGCGCGCACCCTCCATGTGGTCGTCCATCCGGGCTGAGTTGCCGCCGAAGCCCTTCCCAGCTCAGCGCAGACCCGATGGTGAAGGCCGATGCCCTGGTAAGGAACTGGTCGCAATCAACGGCGGCTGCTGGGTGAAGTTGTCTGTGGATTTGAAGGCATGCGGAGCCGCGGACGGCTTTGCGTACAGGGGCGCGTGCTACGTCCCTATCATGGCACTGCCACGCCCTTCCACCTCAGGACCCACGGATCGCGACGACGCTCCATAGCGGGTAGGGCCGCGGTGAGAAAGGCCGTGCCCTGAGGTCACTGTCGCCGCGGACCTCATCCGCGACAGTGATACGGAAGAAGTCGGCGCGCGGCTGGAATCACATACAGAAAAATCGGGATGGCCCTTCCTGTTGAAGGTGCAACTGGAGTACGGAAATGCCCGCCGTACCTCCAGGAGGGTGTCCATGAGCGCAAGGAATCACGCCGTGTCCTCTGTCGTCAGGGCCGTCTGGCTGGTGTGCGTGGTGGCGGGGTTCAGCTGTGGGGACGGGGAGCCGCTCCCGGGCACGGAGGAGGGACGGACGCAGCAGTGGAGACTGGCGGCGCAGGGCACGCTCGCGGTGGAGTCCCACAACCTGGTGTTGAAGCCGGACGGGTCGGTGTGGTCCTGGGGCATCAACTATGGAGGAGACCTCGGGGATGGGACGACCACCCACCGGGGGACGCCCGCGCAGGTGCCGGGCCTCACCGGCGTGACGGCGGTGGCGGTGGGCAGCGGCTACTCGCTCGCGCGGAGAGCGGATGGCACCGCGTGGGTGTGGGGCTACAACACCTACGGGCAGTTGGGTGATGGCACGACCACCGGGCGGCTTTCGCCCAAGCAGGTGCCGGGCCTCACCGGCGTGGCGGCCCTGGCGGGGAGCTTCAGTCACTCGCTGGCGCTGAAGTCGGACGGCACCGTCTGGGCCTGGGGGCGCAATACCGAGGGGCAGCTCGGGGATGGGACGACCACCCAGCGGCTGACGCCCGCGCAGGTGCCGGGCCTGTCCCTGGCGACGGCCGTGTCGGGAGGCTATGCCTTCTCGGTGGCGCTGAGGGCGGACGGCACCGTCTGGGCCTGGGGCGACAACACGTACGGGCAGCTGGGGAATGGGACGACCACGAGCCGGCTGACGCCCGCGCAGGTGCCGGGTCTCACCGGCGTGGTGGTCTTGAATGCAGGTCACTCCCACGTCATGGCGGTGAAGTCGGATGGCACCGCCTGGGTCTGGGGTGACAACCTGTACGGCGTGCTCGGGCTCGGGGATGCGACGATGAGCCGGCGGCTGACGCCCACGCAGATTCCCGGCCTCACCGGCGTCGCGTTCATGGACTCGGGCGAACACTATTCGGTGGCGTTGAAGACGGACGGCACCGTCTGGGCCTGGGGCAGCAACTCCTATGGGCTGATGGGAGATGGGACCGGCGGCATCAAGCTGACGCCCACGCAGGTGTCGGGCCTCACCAACGTGACGGCCCTGGGGGTGGGCCGCTATCACTCACTGGTGCTGAAGCAGGACGGCACCGCCTGGGCCTGGGGCCGTCACGACACGTTGGAGTACGGGAACCTGGGCGCCGCCGAGGCTGCGTACCCCTCCGCCACCCAGTTCACCGGCGCCCAGCGGGCCGTGGGAGGCCTGTATCACTCGCTGGTGTTGAAGACGGACGGCACCGTCTGGAGCTCCGGGAACAACAGCTCGGGGCAGCTGGGAGATGGAACCGTCACGCGGCAGGTGACGCCCACCCAGGTCCCCGGGCTCACGGGTGTCGCCGACGTGTCGACGGGGAGATCCCACTCGCTGGCGGTGAAGACGGACGGCACCGTCTGGGCCTGGGGCGACAATGCCCAGGGGCAGCTGGGCGATGGGAGCACCACCGCGAGCCCGGTTCCCATCCAGGTGGCGGGGCTCACCGGCGTGAGGGCCGTGGCCGTGGGCAGCGGCTTCTCGCTGGCGCTGAAGACGGACGGCACCCTCTGGGCCTGGGGCGCCAACTCGCAGGGCCAGGTGGGGGATGGAACGGGCATCTCCCGGTCGACGCCCGTCCAGGTGTCCGGCCTCACCGGAGTGACGGCCGTGGCGACGGCCCCCGGCGCATCCCACGCGCTGGCGCTGAGGTCGGACGGCAGCGTCTGGGCCTGGGGCTCCAACAGCTATGGCCAGCTGGGAAATGGGACGACCACCCAGCGGCTGGCGCCGGTCCGGGTGACGAGCCTCACCGGCGCGGTGGCCCTGGCGGCGGGCCCCGACCACTCGCTGGCGGTGAAGACGGGGGGCACCGTGTGGGCCTGGGGCGACAATGCCTATGGCCAGCTGGGGGACGGGACGGTGACCCGGCGACTGCTGCCCGTCCAGGTGCCAGGCGTCGCCGGGGCGACGGCCCTGGCGGCGGGCGAGCGCTACTCGTTGGCCCTGATATCGGATGGCACCCTCTCGGCCTGGGGCATCAATACCTATGGCCAGTTGGGGGACGCGACGCGGACCACCCGCGTGACGGCGGTCAAGGTGCCGGGCTTCCCCGGCGTGGTGGCCCTGTCCGCGGGCCACTATCACTCGCTGGCGGTGCGGGCGAATGGCACCGTCTACGCCTGGGGCTTGAACCTCTACGGACAGTTTGGAAACGGCAAGTCGGGATTCTCCCCGACGCCGCTCCAGCTCTGGTGATGCGCGGCCCCTGGAGTCACCACATGACGAGCATGCTTCGCTTCACCGTGTTGGGGTGGATGCTGTGTACCGCCTCCTCGGCAGTCGCCGCTCCCTATTGGGGCACGTTCCAGAAGGACCGGTGCACGGACTCGGGCCGGCGCCAGTACTCGGCGCAGTTGCTGAACGTGCCGCCCAACACCTCGTGGGAGAGCGCGTGCCAGGCCACCGGCGCCACCGTGTCTGGTTATGCCTTCCTGCACCCCACCCGCTGCGTGAACAAGGGCACTTCCGGCATGTGGGGCGAGTTCGAGGTGGGCGATACCGCCTGCTCCCCGGTGACGGAGTGCAGCTCCACTCCCCCCGCGGGCACCTTTTCGAAGCCAGGCAACAACGGGGCGGTGAGCTGCGATGCCTTCTGCGCCAACCGCGACGCCAACTGGGGCCAGCGCGGCGCGTGCGTGAAGGGCCAGGTCACGAGCGGCCCGCACGCGGGCTCCTGTCTGTCCTGCGATGATGTGGCCGCCGACCAGGGAGACACCGCCGTCACCTGTTACTGCAAGGCGCCCGTGAAGGGCTTCGCGGATCTGCACTCGCACCAGTTCGCCAACCTGGCCTTCGGGGGCAAGGCCTTCTTCGGCAAGGCCCATGGTCCCCTGTCCACCGCGCTGCCCTGGTGCAACAGCGTCCACGGGCCTGGGGGCACGCGAGACTCCTTCGGCAGCATCATGGCCACCCTGGGCTATGGCACCGGCGGCGTGGGGCACCTGGTGGGCGGCTACCCGCAGTACGACGGCTGGCCGCGCTGGAACAGCTACACCCACCAGTCCATGTACGAGGACTGGCTCTACCGCGCCGTGCAGGGGGGGCTGCGGCTGATGGTGATGCTGGCCGTCAACAACCAGGACCTGCTCGGCGCCCCCATCTACGCGGAGAAGGCGCCGGGCCGCACTGGCGAGGACATGGAGGCGGTGGATCTGCAGGTCGCCGAGGCCTACACCATGCAGAGCTACATCGACTCGAAGGCCGGAGGCGCGGGGCAGGGCTGGTACCGCATCGTGAAGTCGCCGGCGGAGGCTCGCGCCGTCATCGCCCAGGGCAAGCTGGCGGTGGTGCTGGGCGCGGAGGTGGACTACCTCTTCGACTGTCGCCGCGGCGGCTCGTGCACGGCCGAGTACGTGGAGTCGCGGCTGGACTCCTACCAGGCGCTGGGCCTGCGTCACCTGTTCCCCGTCCACTTCAAGCAGAACGCCTTCGGCGGACCGGCGCTCACCAACCTCATCACCGAGGGCGACTCGCGCGACTGCTCCCAGGAGGGCTACGAGTACAAGCGGGACATCACCCGGGCTCCCATCTGCGGCGCGCAGGGGCTCACGAGCCTGGGCCGCACGCTGGTGCGCGGGATGATGCGCCGGAAGATGCTCATCGACATCGACCACATGTCGAAGCTGGCCTTCGACGACACGCTGGCGATGGTGGAGCCCTACGGCTACCCGGTGGTGAGCGGCCACACCACGCTGTTCGACACGGCCCGCGGCGGCAAGCGTCACGAGGGCAGCCTCAAGGCCGCGCAGCTCCAGCGCATCCGCAACGTGGGAGGCATGGTGTCGCTCATCGTGGAGCAGGGCTCGCGAGACGAGGTACCCACCTGGCGCGGCTCGGGCCAGCCGGTGGTGGAGCACCAGTGCGGCAACACCTCACAGAGCTGGGCGCAGGCGTACCTCTATCTCACGCAGCAGCAGAGCGGGATGGCGGTGGGCTTCGGCACGGACTTCAACGGCCTGGCCGGCCTGCCGGGCCCGCGCTTCGGCGGCGAGGCGTGCCACGGCGGCAGCTCCGCCCAGCAGGTGGCCCGCACGCGCTACCCGCTGAGCATCGCGGTGGAGAACAGCCCCACGAAGCTGGAGCGCAGCGTGGTGGGCAACAAGGTCTTCGACATCAACGAGGATGGCCTGGCGCACGTCGGCATGCTCCCGGACTTCATCGCGGACCTGCACCGCCAGGGCCTCCGGAGCCTGGACCTGGATCCGCTGATGAACTCGGCCGAGGGCTACATCCAGGTCTGGGAGCGCGCCGAGGCCAGGGGCGCCACCGTGCCGTAGTGCCAGGCGGCTAGAAGATGGGGCCCCGAACCAGGGTCTTCAGCTTGCCCTCGTTGAGCTGCACGACGAGCCGCTGGGTGACTTCGTCGCGCTGGGCATCGTTCATGTCGATGAGCAGCTGTCGCAGGGCCTGTGCGTCCTCGGCCCTCCATTGGCCGGAGCGTGTGGCGTCCTCGATGAGCTGGTGACCCTGCCGTTGCGCGGCCACTGCCTGGGGTGACGGCTCGGGCTTCCGGGGTGGCTCGCTCCGAGCCGTGCCCCCCGACTCCTCCCGCAGCCGTGCCAGCTCCGCCCGCAGCTCGGCGGCATCCACTCCGGCACCGGAGGAGGAGGCCACCGCGCACCTCACCTGTTGCGAGGCAGCCTGAGCCGCCAGCCGCGCCGGGAGCGCCTCCAGCAGCGCTTGCTGTCCTTCGAGATGGCGCAGCACCTCGTCAGTTCGCGGGTCGGGAGGAGGTGCGGCGCGCCCGGCGAACCATCCCAGGGCGACGCCCAGCATGAGCGTCGCGAGCAGTATCGGCAGCGCCTGTTTCAACGAGGTCAGCGGCAAGGAAGGCTCCTGGCGGCGACGTTGCTACGGCTGGAGCGGAGTCTGCGACGACAGCGTGCTCACGAAGAGGTGCGTGCAGGTACCGGTCTTGTCCCATTGGAAGTAGAGGTACGCGTCACCCGACTGGGACATGATCGCGTTCACCATCCCAGGCGAGGAGGACGTGCAATACCCCGCGTTGCCATTCGCGTCCCGTGCCTCGCAGGAGATGCGATTGGTGCCATTGCTGTACGCCCTCAGGGTGCAGCCGATGTATTGCATCGAATCGGCGCTGGCGCGAGCCGAGCCATAGGACCCATAGGCAGTGCCAGTGAGACCGTCATTGTAGACCGCGACGAGGTTGGTTTCCTTCAGCCCTGCCCATGCCGCAGTGCCCGCCATCAGCCCAACCAGCACGCAACCCGCCAGCAGGTTCTTCGTCTTCACGTGGCTTCCTCCGCCTGGACAGCCTGGATGGCTGGCCTTCTCCTCGGGCATTCCGAGCTCCTCGATGGGAACAGGCGTCCGGACAGGTGTCAAATGTCACGGACCTTCAGCTGTAGCATCACGACTCAGGACCCGAGAGCCCGAGCGCCTTGATTCGCCGGTAGAGGTTGCCCCGGTCCACCTGGAGCAGCCGCGCGGCCCCCGCGATGCTCTCGCCCTGTTGCAGCGCCGCGCGGATGGGGTCCCGCTCGAAGTCCTCCACGTGCTCGCGGTAGCTCTTGTCTCCCAGCGGTGGGGCGCAGGGGCGTTGCCGTCGCCGAGGGGCCGTGGACAGTCTCCGGCCCGAGCGTGAGTGGACCGTCGCCTCTCAGCAGGTTGAGGCGCTCGACGAGGTTGCGCAGCGCGCGCGCCTCACGCAGGCGAACACGTCGAAGTCGAACGACCTGCTGAGCAACTCTGCCCGGTCTACTCGCGGTGTCCTCTCCTGCATCCGCAGCTTCCTGGCCGCTGCCTCAATCCCCGCGTGCGCCTCCTCCGCACCAGTTTGAGGGACCAGAAATGGCCGTAGTTTGGCGCCTGGAGCGAAGACGCCGTGGAACCTCGTGAGGTTTGCCCGAGGCGGAGGCACCAGGGACGCCAGACGACGCAGCAACTCCAACCCGGTGAAGAGGAGGTGCGTGGTGCCGTCCGGCAGCCGGTGCTTGCTGGGAGTCGGGGCCTGCGGGGACTGGTGCGGAGGGCCTCGCGTGGAGGGGCGCTCTTGAGCGGCGTGGCGTTGGCGCGAAAGCTCATTTCACTGTGAGGTACGCTCTCACGAGACTACGATCAAGAGACACCTCTACTCAGGTGCAACCATGTCAAAATCCCGAGCGGATCGCGTAGAGCTTCTCAATATCCCGGACTATCGGCAGGGCACGCACGACGGACTATGCACGTACTATTCGTGTGCAATGCTACTCGCAACACTCCACCCAGAATATCAATCAATGTTTGGGGTCGGTGATCGCCGAAGAAAGGCAGGGCTCGTCGTAGAAGACCCGCTCATCAAGCACTTCCCAAGAGATGGGGTAAACACGACTTCGGACAAGGCACTTGCGAGTTGGTTCTACGGAGGCTCTCACCTACTCACCGCCAAACGCCTACTTAATCGCATCATGAGACATGACGGACATAAGACCCGGTTCGTGCACGCTCAAGAAACAAAACACGACAACACATTCGACGTCATTGCCGAATCGATAGACCAAGGACTTCCTGTTCTGATCGGCTGGAACACTGGTGACTTTGGGGATCACACCGTCGTCGTAAGAGGATATAAAATCAGCCAACTCCGCTGGTTTCTACTTCGAGACCCGAGTGGTGACGAAAGAATCTCATGGGAATCTCTCAAGGCTACAATGACGGCACGAATGGAAGTATTGCGAGTCAATCCAGCTACACATGCTGGCTTACGGCCTGACAAGCTGAGCCACGTAGACGATGGGTGGAAAATCGAGAGATGGTGGCACCAAGACGGCAGGCAGGACTATTTCGATGTAAAGGAGTTATTCGCAAGTGCAAGTGTGCGCGTAGCCGAGCAAGAAGATGATGCGGATGACGATGAGTAAGCGAAATCAACATCGTTGAGTGTAAGTCGCCCTCATTTTCTATCCGAAGTTGCGCCGTTTTAGCGGTGATCTGCCCCCGTTCTTCGGGCCACGCGTTACGAGAGTCCTGCGGCGCTGCTGATGCCGTGCTCGGGGGATGATGCGGCGGGGCCGGCATGGGCACGGCGGACTCGCCGACATGGGCAGAATGAATGGGGACCTGCCGTCGGAAGGAAGGCGTGGCTCTTCGTCGGCAGCGATGACCATGCCGAGAGGGCCGGCCACCTCTTCACTCTCATCGCCACCGCGCGGCTGCACCGCCTCGACCCCGAGGCGTACCTCCGGGATCTGCTGCGCGTGCTGGCCCATTGGCCCCGTGAGCGCTACCTGGAGCTCGCCCCCAAGTACTGGGCTGCCACGCGCGCTCGCCTGGTGGCCGCGGAACTCGACGCCGAGGTGGGCAAGCTCACCGTCCCGGAGCCGCTCACGGCCCCGGCCGAAAAGCAGTCGTCGCCGCGCTGAGAGAGTCCCATTCACGCCGTCAGCATGAGGCGACCGTCCGGCTCACGGAAGACGGGGCTCGTGCAGCGGATACGCCCCAACTGCTCCGGACTCCGACCAGCTTGGCCGACCCTGGTGCGATCCGCTTGACCGACCCCGCTACGAACAGCTTGGGTGACCCGACTGCGATCCATTACCCCGGCCCGTCACAGCCGGCGGCTACTGTTGCCGCGCACGTTGTTTGATGGATGGACGCCTGGTTTCGAGCGCCCTGGCTGATGGACTCCCAACTGGAGGCGTGGAGAATGCCATCACGGAGCCGGACCTCCGGATGTCACGCTCGTGATGGGACCCAACTCCTTGACGCGACAGCAGTTTTCGCGAGAAGCGAAACTGATTGCTCCCATCCTGCGGTTCTCCGGTCGGGTCAAGGCTGCCCGAAGGGCACCGCCAGAGGCGGCCAAGGCCTTGACGCGACTGGGGAACCGTAGTCCCGATGCCATCAACCAGTCGGCTCACCGGACCATCAACAAAGGTGCGCGGCAACAGCTACGGAGACGACGTCCGTGAGTTGCGGAATCCGAGCGGGAGTGGGCAACGTGAGGCCGCCGATGCGGCCGAGTTGATCATTTAGGGGCTGCCTCAGATGGGATGGCACCTCCGCTGCGCCGGGCGGCGCCTCCGCGCACCCCACGACCATGAACAGACTCAACGCCATACGGACAGAAGTCAGCTTCAATCGGGCAGTCACGGATGCCTCCTGGGCGGAAGCGGCATTCTGTCAGAAATGTCAGGCATTGAGGCAATAGGGCGGCGCGGACCCATTCCTCTCTCCGTGCGCGCCCCGTTCAGCTTTACAGACCTGCAATACGCACCAATGGGGTGGAGGACCGTCAAGGTTTCGGGTACAGCGCCCTGATCGTCGCAACGTCTCGCGGAGATAACTCTCGCTGACCATTTCGTGGATGCTCATTCATGATCGAGTGTCGATCGGACGAGTGACTTAGCCCCATTGCGTGACCAATTTCGTGAATCATATAGGTGCGCAAGTCTAGCGATTTCGTAGTCGCTACCATGCCCCAGTTCGCTGCTGCTCTAAAATGCACTTGCCCAGGAAGTATTGTCCCTGGAGGAAACGCGTGTGCGACCGTTGGCGGACGGAGCGCCCATTGATCGTCATGGTGGTCAGGCTTGAAGGAAATCTGAATGTCGGCTGTATTGAACGCGTCCACCCACTCGAAAGACAATGACGTATGCGATTGCCAGTCCAGGATTGCCTGACGTGCTACTTCCAGAACCCAACTTGGCGTATCGGGGGCAACTGAAAACGTCAGGCTGTTTTGCGCCCAGCGCAAAGGGCGGCGTGGCCTTGATTTCAAGAAATGTGGCCGGTCGAAGTCGGAAACTCCACAGCGAGGTTCCTCGGATTCGCGAAGGGCTTGCTCGTTCAACTCCTCGGTAAGACGAATGTATTGCGAGGACTGAACCTGATCGACCGTCTTCTGCGTCGGAACGTCGCGCCGCCCAATCTTCGCGACGGAGGTGGACTCTCCGTACACCTGAAAATAGCCGAACGGAGGGAGGTAGTCTTGTTGTGAGGTGGCAGGCGGCACTGCCAGGGGCGCCTGAGGAGTCTCTTGACGGCAACTACAACTGGCGACCCAGGCGATCCATACGACAATGCGCAATTCAACCCAGAGCGAAGCTAGAAAACGTATGCCAGCCATCCGCCCACCTCGATCGGACGCTCTGGGGCGAAAACAGGCTGTTGCGCCGTCAGCCCAAGATTCAGCCTTGTGTTGGGCTTAAATACGAGTTCGGCTCCTGCTTTGGTGGTCGGAGCAATAAGGTTTTTTGCGCTAGCAGTCATGGAGGCCGTCAACGACAACAACATGCCGCGCGGAAACAAGTAACCATAGCCTGCGGCAATACGAGTGCCGTACCCCCACCCAGCTTCTCCAGTGCGAGGGCCAGCCGACAGGGAGACGTCAAATCGAGGTGCGGTGGCTCGCCGGAACTTCACTCCCAAATCCGCACTGCCGCCAAAATCGTCACCGAGTCCTGTCGCCTTGACTTGTGCATAGCAGTTAAAATTTGACGCCTCCCTCTTCACTTCGCACAGCTTTGGGGTCACCCGCAGGCTGACGTCGCCGCTACCGCCGCGCGATTCTTCAAGGAGTTCGGTTCCTCGGAGGGAGAAGCTGAGCATGGGAGTCCATGCCTCGACTGCCTTGTATTTGAATGTCACCGAAGCGTCGAAATCAGCTCCAACCGAAGTGGATTCCACCCCATATCCGCCGGTGCCTCGGACTTCTATTTCCAGATTCTTAGGCGTTCTGGCGGCCAGAGGCGCGCCAGGATCCGCGACGAACTCAAGCGCGGTGTCATCAGCCGGATCTGATGGGCCACGACCGAAGTAGTCAATTTCTGCCAGCGCCACAGAACTGCTGAGGGCTACCGCCAAGCCCGACCATCGCGCAAGTTTGCGTCTAGACATGCGGGCAGCGAAGCAAGCAATAGCCTCTACTGCAGCGTCCGAAACCCGAGAGTGTTTCATTTGTGTTCCCCCAAAGCAATGTGCCGCAGTGCTACGCGCCAAGGCTGTAGTGACAGCGCCTGTCGGGATATTCGAGCCTATCCAAGGTGCGATATGACGGCGTGGACTTCTCGATTCTCTTTGGCAGCCACTGTGTCCACGAGAAACAGCTCTCGACAGAGAGAGCATCACGACATGGACGCCGTGTGCTGCAATTCAATCTATGAGAGTCGCAATGACTGCCGCATCCCCCAAATGGGGTAGGCACCGGGGAGATTCAACTGCGGGTGAGGTGCAGAGCAGCGCTTCCCAGAAGTACGCGCACCAGATCTGACTGTCGGCGCGTGTCGGTCTTGTCGAGCGCGCGTTTTAGATGCGTCCGGGCAGTCTGCTCAGAGCAACCGCGGCTCGCGGCGAATTGCGCTAGTGAGTGGCCCTGTGCTAGTGCTGACGCCAGAAGCGCTTCAGTGGCAGTGAGGCCATGGAGCTGCGAAATCAACTCGGGGTCCAGCCGTAGGACTGCATCGGGGTCATGAAATACAGCCAGGACTTTCGCCGTCTGGCGCGCGTATTCCCGAAATCTACTGGAAGGCCGCAGCGGCATAAGCACCACTCCGAGGGGGCGGCCTTGGTGTCGGGTCAACTGAAGGGCCGTTGGCGAAGGTTTCAGCGGATGCCGTTGCGATGTGCCTTCTGCCAACTCTGCCGTCCGCAATAATGCCGCTGCCAACTGTTGTGACTCGCGTGGGATCATGGCTGTGACTATCTGTCGCTCAAGGCGAATGCCGTCCCCTACTGTGAGCAACTGCTCCGCAGCCCTATTGCAGCAGATGAGTTTTCCAGATTTGTCAAGCAGGGCGACGGGGCCAGCCACCGCATCAAGTGCACGGTTCAGGTCGTCGCGCTCGGCTCGAAGGATTGCAACCAGCCGACGCAGTCGAACAGCCCGCAGGAGGTGAGGCACGAGTATGGTGAACCTGCGGATGTCTTCCGGCTCGAACGCACCAGCTCGCTTCTGCCTCATGAGGGCCTGTCCAAGGTGCAAATCTGGAGCGATCTCGGTGGTTGTAAATAGTGTGTAGCGGACGCCAACCTTGCTGAGGAGTTCGTTGTAGATGGCTGATGCCTCAAAGAGGCTCGGCTCGATAATCTGGACATCCGAGAAGATCTGACCTGGGGATTTGACTGCCGTTGCGAGCCGGGGGTCCTTGTCTTGCCAGTCGCGTTCGTAATCCCGAAATCCATTGTGGTCGTAGCCGTGGAAATGTGAGTCGACCAGCTCCCCCCGTCGTAGGATGAGCGTATGCGCCTTGTCCGCACCGAACTGGTCGGCTATGGCGGCAAGCGCAGGCTCCAATCCCGTCTCTGACTCCGCGCAATCGAAGATGAGTCCGATCAGTTCGTGATGTTCGAGAGTTCGGTGAGGCATCGTCTCTCCGGGGCCCGAAGCAAACGACAGGATTGCCATCATCGCACATGGTGGAGCATAAGAAAAATGGGAGGCCGGTTGAAGGTGAGGGCTGGAGCGGAGGGGCCAAAGAGGGCCGCGGACGGGGCTACCCGAGCTGTGTGCCAGGCCGGTGTAGGGGGCCGAGCACCCCCATAGGGCACACTGCAGCCCAGGCCGCCCGCACATCAGGGCGCGGCAAGAGCCTGGGCTGGGCCTGTGGGTTGTCTTGAGCGCCTCAACACCTCGCGGCCTGGGGTGGCCCTCGCGCCGGGGCCAGCCTCGCACCTGCAGTGGCCAGGCCCAGGTGCTCCAGAATCGCGCGCACCCCTCGTGCTCCCTTCACGTACGCCAACACCCTCAAGCCTGCCTCCACACCTCACGCAGGCGAACACGTCGAAGTCGAACGTCCTCCTCAGAAACTCGGCCCAGTCCATTCCCGGCGTCCTCTGCTTCATCCGCCCCTTCCTGGCCGCTGCCTCAAGCCCCGCGCTCGCCTCCTCCGCACCTGCTTGGGGTTTCTATCGCCTTGCCGTGGGTTCGATTCCCGCCGCCTCCAAGCAGCAAAGAACTCTGTGGCACCACCAAGGTGCCACGGAGTCTTGTTTTCGGCTGAGGCCGTCACTGGCACCTTGCAACGCTGGCGCCAGTGGAGGCTCCCGTGGCGCCTTTCCCGCCCCGGGGCGGAAGTCCCCTTCACGCGGCAACCATCGGGACGCCTGGGGGGAACTCTCGCGCCTCACTCCGTAGGAGGAACAGTCCCCCACTTGCGAGGGGGCTCCTGCTCACGAGGCACCATGACGAGACTTGCCCCGCCCTTCCTCCGGCCACTGCTGTCCGCGTGTGTCCTGTCATTGTCCGTCCTCTCCGGCTGTGACAAGGCGCCCGACCCCGTTCCCGACGCCGGTACCTCCGTGCCCACGGAGGACTCCGGCACCGACGCCGGCTCCCTGCCGGACTGGGACGGCACCTACACGGAGCTGGAGGAGCGGGGCGACTGGTTGGACCGGGGCCGCTTCGCACCGTGCACCTTCGACTCGCAGAGCGCACCCGCTTCCCTCTCGTGCGAGGACCTGGCCCGCTTCGATGTGTCCCAGTGCGACCCGGACGCGCTCGCCAGCGTGGGGGCCTCTGGCGTCTACCTGGCCGATCTGCGCGCGGAGACGCGCCTGTCGGATGGCGGCACGCGCATCAGCGGCCTGTCCGCCGGCTTCAAGCTGGAGGTGGATGGCGGCGGCACCCTCAACAACTCGCCCTTCCGGGTGCGCAACACCGACGGCGGTGCCTTCTTCCTCTCCACGGAGCGCACCTTCCTCAACGTCACCACCGTCACCGCGCTGGTGGGTTGCAAGGTGCCCTCGCCGGGCCTCGTCACCGGCTGCTACGCCCGCTGCCGCGATGGCCGCTTCTCCCAGACGGGCACCTTCGAGGCGCACCGGATGACGTGGCCCGCGGGCGAGGCGGAGTCCTCGGGCGGCATGCGGCTCGTCTCCGAGGCGCCCGTGCCCCTGGGCGAGTCCGTGGACGTCTACGTGGCCAGGGAGCACGCCTACGTCGTCTCCCTGCCGAAGTTCGGGCGGCTCGGCGGGCTCACCGTCTTCGACGTGAAGGACCGGGCGCACACCGTCCTCAAGACGACCATCAGCCTGCCCGGCGACAACTCCTGGAACGGCGTCTGGGCGAAGGGCGATGCCCTCTATGTCGCCAGCGCCGCCACGGGCGTCGTCCTCTTCGACATCACCGACCCCGCGTCTCCCCGGTTCGTGCGCAGCCTGCCGGGCGGCGGTGACTTCGGCGCGCACACCGTGCTCGTCGACGGAGACCGGCTCTACGCCATGTCCGGCGGCCAGATGCTGCTCGTCTTCGACGTCTCGCGGCCCCTGGAGCCCGTGCTGCGCCAGAGCATCCTGCCGCCGCCCGACGGCGATCTCAGCTCCCCGCATGACGCCTTCGCCTACGGCGGGCGCCTCTACGTCAGCAACTCCTATGGCGGCTACGCGGTGCTGGACGTCACCGACCTGGACAACGTGCGCACCCTGGGCACCTACGTGCACGGCGCCTACGCGCACCACAGCGCGGTGGGCACCTTCGCGGGCTGCACCATCGCCTTCGAGGGCACCGAGTTCAACGCCTCCCACGTCCGCGTGCTGGATGTCTCCAGCCCCGAACGCATCGTGAAGATTGGCGAGTTCCGCATGCGCCCCGTCACCTCCGTCCACAACATGCTGCTGGTGGGCAAGCGGCTGTACGTCGCCTGGTACATGGACGGGGTGCGCGTGCTGGACGTCTCCAACCCCACGCGCCCGCGCCAGGTGGCCCACTTCAACACGTTCCAGGAGAGCCACCCCGAAGCCTCGGACATCATCTTCCAGGGCACCTACGGCATCCGCGTGCCCGGAGACGGGTACGTGTACACGGCGAATGTCCCCCGGGGCCTCGTCATCCTCAACGAGCCCTGACGCCGCACGGCGTGCCTGACGTCGAATGGCTACCTCCCGCCGCCGCAGTCGCGGATCGTCGCGTCACTGTCGAATGACCGCTGCTTCCATGCCTCACGGAAGCAGCCGAGTGTCTCGGGCGTCGCTCTCCGGCACATCGTCACGGCGATGTCCAACCAGTCGGACCGGATGGACAACACCTTCCTCACCTCGAGGAAACACTCGGAGGTGCTGGGAGTGGCACGGCTGCACAGGTTCTCGACGTGCCGGCTCCAGTCCGACATGACGACGAGCGAGGGCTTCACGTCCTTCACGCAGCTGATCGTGCTGGGGGAAGGTTTCTTGCACAGGCGTGCCACGTAGTCCGCCCGACCGGACCACGACGAAGAGAACAGTGGGGTGGCCTCGCTGATGCACGCCGCACGCTCAGCCCGATCCGCCCGACCGTCGGGCTTCTCGGCTCGGGCCAACGAAGACAGCAGCGCCACGGAGACAAGCAGGACTCGGAACGATTTCGAGGAAGAAGGAGTCATATACAGAGCCTAACCCCCGCCAGGCTCAAAGGTTAACGCTCAGGCCAGCGGGGTGGACGGGCCGCGCAGCCCCTGAGTCGTTGTCGCTGAGCCGTCTCACCCACTGACGCTCACGAGAGCGGGCTCGCGGGTGTATCGTCGCCGGCCATGCGCCATATTGTTCTGCTGGTAGCCCTGTTCGCGTCTTCGCTGGCACTCGCCGCTGAAGCGCCGCTCGAGTTCACGCTGACGTGGGAAGAAGGCGAGTTCTCCCGTGACGCGAGCGGCAGTGGGTACACGTTCACCGTGAAGGGCGACCAGGTGACGCGAGAGAGCCGCAGTTGGGGCCGCGACGACACCCCGCCGATGCCGGGACGAGAGAAGCCGGGCCCGACGTCGGTGAAGCTCACGCCCGTGCAGGCGAAGGAACTCCGCGAGGCGTTCGCCGGGACGAAGGGCCTGACCGACGTGAAGATAGAGACCCGGCAGGATGCGGGCCGCGTGCGACTGGCGACGCTCTCAGCGAAGGGCGCTGACGGGAAGCCGCGCGTGGTGAAGCTCGAGGCGTACCTCGACGGCGATCGCGCGCGCGGGCCGAAGGGCCTCGTGCTCGACCCGCCCCCGTCCGACGCGAAGGCCGCGGCGCACCCGGCGGTGAAGACGCACCGGGCGCTGTACTCGCTCTACACGACGCTGCTGCTGCTCTTCCCGTCCTGAATCATCGAGCCCGCCTTTCAGTTGGCCCGTGTACTCGACGAGGCGGCACGGCCCGGCGCGACGCCCCGTCGTTCCGGGTGACGCTCAGCAGCCGGGCCCGTTGATGCAGCGGTCCGTGGACTGGATGTACTTGTGACACTCCTGGGGAACGACCGCGCGCAGGTTGGCGCGCGCCTGGTTCTTCGCCTCGGTGCAGTTGTCGTGGGAGCACCCGTTGGCACGCGCCGAGCGACACTCCCCGCGATAGTCCGAGGGACAATCCGGGGCGTTGTGCGCCACGCACGCCTCGCCCTCCTGCCACTTGTCCTTCTTCGCCAGCGCCTCCGCCTGGGTCTTGTCGGCCGCCGACCCTTCCGCCGCCTTGTTTCCCGACGTGGAGGACTCCGAGGGACAACCGCTGACACCTACCGCCAGGGCAACCAGGCCCGCGGCGAGCAGCGTGCGCCGAAGCCATACACCGTGAGACGAACCGCGAGGAACTGCCGGGTGAACCGAGTGCATGACGAGTCTCCTGACGTGAGGGAGACGGCGCGGCGGCCCTTACGGCGCACGGGTGCATCGGGCCGGACCACCCGGCCCCAGGGCCACGCTCACCGTCCCCACGCACAGAAGACGTTCCACCCCTCGATGCGGTGAATATGACCCTGGTCGTGATTCGCCCGCCGCGCACGACAGGTGCGCGGAAGAGGGGCGGAATGATTTCGCGGCAGGAGCGCCCGACCGAATGGCGCGTCGTGCGCGACCGCATGGTGTGGGCGGTGTGCGCCGGGCCGGTGGAGAGGCCGCGCAGCCCTTGGGGTACCGCGGCCTGCCTCCACACTGCGCATGGGAGCCCTTGGTGGGCAAGCACGAGAAGCTGGAGGATCAGCTCTCCAGCTTCACCGGCCAGGAGGGCGGCCACGCGCGCGATGTCCGCGTGGACGCCATGGTCTGGCCCGTCTTCAAGTCGATGACGGCGAGGGGAACCAAGAAACCGTGCAAGAGAGGCTTTCGAGATTGAAAAGGTATCGTCCCTCTCGAGATTGAACCCTTTCCTGAAAAACTATTTGCGCGGCTCCTGCCCCTTTCTACTCCGCAGCCACCGCTCCAGCCTCGGGAACAGTGTCCGCACAAGTATGACAATCCGTGCAGGAGAACGTGCCATCCGAGTTGAAAACGCAATTCTTGCAGCAGATAGCCGCGCTGCTGACCTCGGGCGGAGAAAGCGAAACTCCATCCTCCGTCCGAACTTCAGAGCGGGAGAACTCGTAAGAAGGCACGCGGGCAATGTTGCCCTCGGGCGACGTGACGGACCATTCGTTCCCATCTCGTGCGATTCGGTGCTCGGAATCAACAGCGCCGCATCCGCTGATGCCAATGATTACGCCGACCACACACACGACACGCTGAATGTTCATGGAGCCGCCCTGTTCGCACCCTGCCACTATTGGCAGGGGCAGAGCTTGCCCCACAAGCCGCATTTCCGTCAATTCCAGCAACCCCTCTTGAGCATGGGGTAGATGAGAGGCCTATTGAAGGTGAGGGCTGGTGTAGAGGGGCCGGTTGCCCCGACTGGCACGGCCCGGAGGTGTGGCTCCGGGCCGCAAGTCAGGGGACCGTGTAGGCAATTCAGTCCAGGAGGTTCGCCAGGCCCGCGTACGTGTTGGGTCCGGGGATGCCGTCAATCGGCCCCGTGTAGCCGCCGCGGCTCGCCAGGGATTGGAGCACCTTGTAGGTGTTCGTTCCGGGGACTCCGTCCACGGGGCCCGTGTACCCGGCGCCGCTCAGGAAGGTCTGGAGGCCCCGCCACGAATTCACCCCCAGGGCTCCATCGGAGGGGCCCATGTACCCGCCCAGGCGCGCCACCCGCTGGAGCGCCGCGTACGAGTTGGTGCCCATGACGCCATCAATGGGGCCCGTATATCCAAACCCACGCAGCACGGTCTGCACGCCCTTCCAGGAGTTGGTGCCCATGACGCCGTCGATGGGGCCCGTGTAGCCGCCCTTCGCGGCGAAGCGCTGGAGTGCCGCGTACGAGTTGGTGCCCATGACGCCATCCACGGGCCCCGAGTAGCCATAGCCGCCGAGGACCTGCTGGATGCCCTTCCACGTGTTCGCGCCGGGGACGCCGTCCACCGCACCGGTATACCCGCCCGCGCGGGCAATCCGTTGCAGCGTCACCCCCTGGGCATTGGTGACGGGCGGCACGGGGCCGGAGGACCCGTCCAGGTACGCCTGGATGCCGTTGTACGTATTGGGCCCGGGGATGCCATCGATGGGGCCCGTGTAGCCACCGTCCTGGGCCAGGAGCTGCAATCCCTTGTAGGTGTTGATGCCCGGGACGCCGTCGGCGGGCCCGTCGTAGTACCCCAGCGTGCGCAGGACCTTCTGGGCTCCCATCCAGGTATTGGCCCCCGGAATGCCGTCGATGGGGCCGGTATAGCCGCCCCGGCGCGCCAGGTTCTGCAAGGTGGTTCCCTGCTGGACGGTGATGACGGGGGTTCCGCCGCCCGAGCTGCCTCCGGGGATGGCCGTCGGCGGAGGCGCCGTCGCACCCGACGGGGGCTGGGACAGTCCGGCGAACGCGGACAGCTTCGCGACGTTCAGGTCGAGGGGAATCCCGTTCTGGTTGCCGGACGACGTGTACTGGTGGATTTCCCACGTCGGGTAGGCCGTCCCGATGCTCGGGTTGCCCGGCGTGCCCGTGTAGTGCGCAATCCAGAGCTTCGAGCCCACGGCCTGCGTCTGCGGCCAGGAGTTGGCCTTGAGCAGACTCGAGTAGGTGTACAGGAACGGTGCCTTCCCCAGGCGTGTCTTGACCGCCTGCATGAAGCTCGCGGTCAGGGAGTCGTTCCAGAAGATGCCGTCGTCGATGGCTTCGTTGTCGAGCACCAGCAAATCACCCGCTCGATAGTCATACAGGTGGTCCATGAAGTACTGGGCGTCACCGGCGGGGTTGTACGAGCCCGCCATCCAGTAGTGCCCCACGAGGAGCCCGGCCGCGCGAGCCCTGGCGACCTGCTGTGCGTAGTACGGCGCGACGTAGATGGGGGAGACATTGGAGCCTCCGGCTTTGACAATCGCGAACTGGTAGCCGGCGCTGCGGATGGCGCTGAAGTCCAGGTTCCGCTGCGTCGTGCCGACATCAATCCCATACACACCGCTCATCCCCGACGGGGGAGGCGTCCCGGGGTCCTGGGCCAGCCAGTTATTGAGGCCCGCGTACGTGTACTGCCCCGGGAAGCCATCCACTGGGCCCGTGTACCCGCCGAGCTGGGCGAGCCGTTGGACGCCCTTCCAGGTGTTCTCACCCGGAACGCCGTCGATGGGGCCGGAGTAGAAGCCCTTGCCCGTGAGGACCGTCTGGACGCCCTTCCACGTGTTGACCCCGGGCACGCCGTCCACCGGGCCCGTGTAGCCGCCCCGCTGGGCCACGCGCTGGAGCGTCTTCCCCTCCTCGATGCTGACCTGGATTCCCCCGGTGCCGCCGCCCGTGCCGGTGCCGCCGCCGGTGCCGGTGCCGAGCACGTTCCGGATGAGCGGCGCGGGGTCGCTGACAGACTCGCCAAACACGCAGGTGTCCGTGGCGCCTCGGGTCAGGTGGAGGTGCGGCCCGGTCCACGCGGAGCCGTGGTCATCTCCGGCGCCCGCCACGTAGGCGATGGTGTCACCCTGCTGGACGTAGTCGCCCACCGAGAAGCGCGTCCGGATGACGTGGTCGTACCCGGAGAAGTCACCGGGCGCGGACTCCACCGCGATGGTGTGTCCCACGATGGAGGAGTACTGGACGCGGCGGACGATGCCCGAGCGGAGCGCGGGAATCGCCTGGCCGGCGCTCGCGTAGATGTCGAGCCCCCGGTGGCCCAGGGGGCCGTAGTAGGGGCCGGTGACTCCGAAGCGGGTCCCCCACCGTGACTCCGCGTAGAAGGACTGCACGTTGGCCGGCGCGAGAGCCTGGTCTTCCTGGGTGACAGGGTCAGGGCTTGCGGAGCCCTCCGTCTCCGGGCCTCCGCAGGCAGTCAGGACCACGAGCCCCAACAGCAGCTTCACGGTGTTCGAGATGATGCGCCTTGGACGGAATCTGCTGTTCATGCGGCTCCTCTGGGATGGAAACAACGCTCTCGTCGAGAACCAGAGAATCATTATAATCTTGGAATTCAGTTTTTTGTGCTCGACGCAACTCCATCCAAGGCGACTCATCATGAAACGACTGGCAGTGATTCCCTCCATGCTCCTGCTCCTGGCCTGCGCGGCCTGTGGCGTGGAGGCGCCCGAAACGGGGGCCGGCACCCTCGACACCTGGCGCGCGGCGCTGGCGACGCCCGCGTGGCGCGCCACCGGCAGCTTGCTGTCCGCCCGTTCGGGCGCCACTGCGACGGTGTTGCCCTCCGGACTGGTGCTCGTCGCGGGCAGCAGCGCGTCGACGCCGACAGCGACCGCGGAGCTGTATGACCCGGTGACGGAAACCTGGACGGCCACCGGCGCGATGACTGCGACTCGCTCGGAGCACACCGCCACCCTGCTCAACAACGGGAAGGTGCTGGTGGCCAATGGCCATCCGTGCTGCCTCGCGGGCACCGTTTCGGCCACGGCGGAGCTGTATGACCCGGCCACCGGTACCTGGACGGCGACTCCCGTCAGCCCGCTTGCGCGCAGCCAGGCCCGGGACGTCCTGCTCGCTTCGGGCAAGGTGCTCATCACCGGTGGCGCCGTCTCCGGTTCGCCCATGGGCCCCACTGCCGGCGTGCACGTGTATGACCCGGCCAGCAACGCGTGGTCGGCGGCCGCGAGCATGCTCGGCCCCCGCTACCGGCACACGGCGACGCGGCTGCTCTCGGGCAAGGTCCTCGTGGCGGGCGGCACCAACCGGAGCGGCCTCAACCTGGCGACCACGGAGCTGTATGACCCGGCGACCAACACGTGGACCGCGGGCCCTTCGATGAAGGCGGCGCGCTACTACCACCAGGCGATGCTGTTGCCCTCGGGCAAGGTCCTGGTGGTGGGCGGCGTCGGTGGCACCACCACCGAGCTGTATGACCCGGCGACCAACACCTGGTCCTATACCGGCAACCTGGTGCAGTACCACTCGAGCCCCCGCACCGCCGTGCTGCCGTCGGGCAAGGTGTTCCTCGTCGACAACGTGGGCGCGACGGAGCTCTATGACCCGTCGTTCAGCGGGACGTGGAGCGCCGGCCCCACCATGGCCACGACGGGCCGCGGTGGCGCGTCCGTCGCACTGCTGCGCTCCGGGCAGGTGCTCGTCGCCGGCGGCGGCACCACGGCCACCGCGGAGCTGTACGACCCGGGCACCTTCGTGTGGAACGCCACCGGCTCGCTCAACACGGCCCGGTGCGGCCACACCGCCACGCATATGTCCTTCAACGTGCTCGTGGCAGGCGGAAGTGACGCCTCCGGTCCCCTCGCCAGCGCCGAGGTGTACGAACCCTCCATCAAGTCGTGGCTGCCGGTGGGGGACATGACCGAGCCTCGCACGAATGCCGTCGCCGTCTGGCTGAACACGGGCAGGGTGCTCGTGATTGGCGGCAACGCCAACAGCAGCGTCACCACCGCGGAGGTGTTCAACCCGGGCCCCAACACGTGGACGGCCACCGGAAGCCTGCTCACCGCGCGGACCTCCTTCAAGGCGACCGTCCTCTCGTCGGGACAGGTGCTCGTCACCGGTGGGCGCACCGACGGCGGCGTCTACGTGACGAGCACCGAGCTGTATGACCCGGCCACCGGCACGTGGTCCGCCACGGGCCACCTCGCCACGGGCCGCATCAACCACTCCGCCATTCGCCTGGACGACGGCCGGGTGCTCGTCGCGGGCGGGTACAACCTGGTCTTCACGACGCTCAACCGGCTCGCGAGCGCGGAGCTGTACGACCCGAACACCGGAGTCTGGCAGACCACCACGAGCCTGGCCCAGGCGCGCAGCAACTTCACCCTGCAGTGGAATGGCTCCTCGAACGGGCCGCTCGCCATCGGCGGGCTGATGGGAACGGGCTCGTACGTGGGGCAGGGCTCGCTGGCCACCGTGCAGCAGTTTGTGCCGGGCGCCAACGTCTGGGTCTCCGCGAGTGCCCTCTCCACGCCCCGCCATGACCACGCGACCGACGCCCTGCCGTTCGCGGGCATCCTGACCACCGGAGGCACCTGGAAGATTGGGGGCGCCAACGCCTCCAGCTTCCTGGCCAGCGCCGAGCTGTACGACTGGGACTTCCAGGTCTGGAGGCCCACGGCGAGCATGCTGGCCGCGCGCTCCGGCCACACGCTCACCGCGATGCCTGGCGACGAGGCGCTGGCGGTGGGGTGCGTGAATGGCGCGCCGAGCCGCTTCGTGGAGGTGTATTCGCAGTGAGGTGAGACACCGCACCGACGAGGCCGTCGCTTCGCATGGCTGGCGAAGCGACGGCCCCGGCACTGCGGGCCCGGACGATGCTCACTTCTCCAGGTCGCCCAGGATGCGGCCGATGGGCGTGGGCTCGCCGCGCAGCTTCTGGAAGAAGTTGCGGTTGTCGGAGCCCGCGTCGTAGTGGCCCAGGTTGACGTCGTTCTGGTTCCCGGTGGGGCGCATGCCCGAGTAGTCCTGGCGCTGCGGCAGCCCATGCTCCGCGCGAAGCTTGTTCTCGCTGGGCGCCCAGCCCGCGGGCGTGTGCGGCGTGGGGCGCAGGCCCACCGTCTCGAACTCCTCCGTCAGCCGCAGGCGCGTCTCGAGCGTGTTCTTCATGTCGGCCGAGTGCTCGGGGAATCGCTGGAACACGTCCGCCTTGTCGTGCTTGCTGACGGCCAGGGGGCTCACCTGGAGGCCGTTGGACGCGCGCCAGGCGTGGACGGACTCGTGGCCCAGGCTGTTGAAGCGCGGCCCCGCATCCTGCTCGTTGTACTTGATGTTGCTGGGCCGGCCCGCACCGGGCTGGCCGTCCTGGCGGTACGCCGGGCGCAGCGAGTCGTAGGTGCCCTCGTGGCGGGGCGCGTGGGACATGGGCATGCGTGCGTCGTTGCGGCCCGAGGAGATGTCGGCCACCGTCACCGGCTTGTACGGCGTGCCCGTCACGCCGGGGTTCACCGCCTGCGTGCGGCCGTTGAGCTCCGTCATCAGCCGATGTCCCTCGGGCTTGCTCATCAGCTTGTGTGTGGAGTTGCGCACGTCCGACGTGAAGTCCGCGAAGTCCGCGCCCGACTGGCCGCTGTCACGGCGCGTCCGGATGCCCGGCAGGTCCGGGTGCACCACGCCATGGTCCGCCGGCTTGAGCTGGCTCTTTCCCGCCTGGAGCTCGCCGGGCGTCGGCCGCGGGGCGTTGGGCTTCTTCGGGGCGCTGGCCGCGTCCGGCTTCGCGGCGGCGCCAGGGCTCGGGGAGCGCGAGGCGGACGGCGTGGAAGGGGAGGACTTGAGAAGGGAGAGGGACGGCTTCGAGCGGAGCTTCATGGGGAGCCTCTGGGGGGGCGGCGGTGGGCGACGTTCCGACACCAGAGCAGCTCCCGTGCCGGCCGGACCGCGTCGGGCCTCTCGCGCGGGCTTCCGTGATTCCAGGGGGTTCCACAGGCACCTGGGAGGGCTCCAGGCCGGGCGCCTGGTCACTGCGCCTACCGGCTGGTAACCGGAGTTACCACCCCGGCGGTGCCTTCCCGTCACCTCGGCTGCAATTTAAGCCGAGAACCTCGACGCGAGGGCCCCATGTCCGGCCAGCAGCTCGAAGACATCCATGCGGAAGTGCTCAAGGTCCAGCGGCATGTCACGGGCTTCGTCGAGGCGAACCTCGGCGCGCTCGCGGCCGTGCAGCCCGGCTACCGCGCGAGCGCGGAGAACCTGCTCGCCTACGTGGCACTGAGACAGCTCGAGCTGCGCCGGCTCCAACTGGAGCTGAGCGAGGTGGGGCTCTCCTCCCTGGGACGCAGCGAGGGCTCCGTCCTCTCCAGCCTCCACGAGCTCGTCCAGCGCATCGAGGACTCCCTCGCGCGCGGCGCTCCGGAGCCCGCCGGCCCTCCGCCCGTCCCCTCACCCGGGGGGCTGCGCCGCGACGAGGCCGAGCGGCTCCTGCACCAGCACACGGAGGCGCTCCTGGGCCCCCGACCGCGGGAGCGCCACGTGTACATCATGGTGACGGCGCGGGACGTGGAGCCGCCCTCAGAGGAGGAGTGTGCCGCCCTGCTGGGGGCGGGGATGAACGTCCTGCGCATCAACAGCGCCCACGGAAGTCCCGGCGTGTGGCGCCGCACGGCCGAGGTGGTGCGCCGGGTCGCCCGCCGCATGGGGCGCCCGGTGCGCGTCCTCGTGGACCTGGAAGGGCCGAAGATTCGCACCACGCATGTCTCCCCGGGCCCGGCCGTCCTCCGGTATCGCCCGCGCAAGGACTCGCTGGGGCACGTGGTCGGCGCGCTGCGCATTCCCCTGCTTGGCGCCAGTGCCTCCGCCCCGCCCACTCCGGAGGATGCGCCCCCTCCGCTCCGCGTGCCCGACGCCTGGCTCGACGGCATGCGTGTCGGAGACACCGTGCAGACCTGGGACAGCCGCCAGCGGGAGCGGCGCTTCCGCATCACCGAGGTGGAGTCCCACGGGGCCTTCGCCGAGCTCGACAAGACGTGCTACCTGACGCCTCGGACCGAGCTCGTCTGGATGCGGGGGGCCGAGGAGCTGGGCCGGGCCTTCCCCAGCGCCATCCCCCAGCGCCCCGGCTACGTCGAGCTGTCCGTCGGAGACCGCTTCCAGCTCTGGATGGACGCAGTGGAAGGTTCGCCCGGGGTGCGCGAGTCGCTCGACGGGCCCGAGTCGCATGGCCCGCCCAGGCTTGGCCTGGACATGCCGGGCGTCACGCTGCAGCTCAAGCCAGGACATCGCGTGCTCCTGGACGACGGCAAGGTGGAAGCGGTGGTCGAGGAGGTCGATGCGCGCCAGGCGACCGCGCGGGTGGTGAGGACGCTCAAGGCGCGCGTCAAGGTCCGGGCGGAGAAGGGCGTCAACTTCCCGGACAGCGACCTGCGCGCGTGCGTCGTCTCGCGCAAGGACCTGGAGGTGCTCCCGGAGGTGCTGGAGTTCGCGGATGTCCTGGGCGTGTCCTTCATCCGCACGCCGAGCGACCTGCGAGAAGCCATCGCCGCCATTCGCGCGGTCGCGGGGCGGCGCATGCCGGGAATCATCGTCAAGCTGGAGACGGCGCGCGCGCTGCAATCGCTTCCCGGGCTGCTGCTGGAGGCCATGCGGCACACCCCCGTCGGCCTCATGATTGCGCGGGGCGACCTGGCCGTCGAAATCGGCTTCGAGCGCCTGGCGGAACTCCAGCAGGAAATCATGTGGTTCGCCGAGGCCGCGCACCTGCCCGTCGTCTGGGCCACGCAGGTCCTCGATACCCTGGCACGGACCGGCATTCCTTCCCGTGCGGAGATTACGGACGCCTCCATGTCGGTCCAGGCGGAGTGCGTCATGCTCAACAAGGGCGCACACGTGGTGGACGCCTGCCGGACGCTGGATGTGATTCTGCGGAAGATGGAGCAACACCAGTTCAAGAAGCGGAATCTCTTCCGCCCCCTGAAGATTTCACTCCTGATGGGCGGCCCCTCGAGCCCCTGAGAAGCCTCGAGGAGCCGCCGGGAGTGGAGCCTGCGTCAGCGCCCATCCGGAAGCTGCGTGTAGTCGTGGAAGTTGCCGTACAGCCGCTCGTCCGGAGGGCCCTCCGTGACGGCCTGGACCAGCAACGGCCCGCCCACGAAGCAGCCCTTCCACGAGCCGCCAATGCCGCCGAACACTTCTTCCCGGTCCCCGCGCGAGCGCTGCAGGTTGTGCCCCACCTTGAAGGCCCGCAGCTCGCCGGCGATGCGGCGGCACGTCTCCGGCTCGTCGCAGGCGATGGTGGATACCAGCGCGCCGTTGGACACGTTCATCTCGGCGACGAGCTCCTCCTCGCTGTCCACGACCACCAGCGTGTCCACGGGGCCGAAGGGCTCGCCGTGGTAGAGCTTGCAGTTGCGCGGCACGTGCAGCAGCGCGTGCGGGGCCAGGTACGCGGACACGTCCTGCTCCGGCAGGAAGCGCTCCGGCTCCAGGCGCCCGGCGAAGAGGGGCACGGCGCCGCGCGCCTCCGCCTCGCTCATCAGCCCGTGCAGCTCCTCCACCTTCTGACTGTTGATGAGCGGTCCGAAGTCGAGCGCGGGAGGCGCTCCGTCGGGCGACTCGGCCAGCAGGGGATGGCCCACCTTCAGCGCGGAGACGACGGGCAGGTACGTCTCCAGGAAGCGCGGCATGAGGCCGCGCTCCACCACGAAGCGCGGGTAGGCCGTGCAGCGCTGCTTGCCGTACTCGAAGCCCTTCTTGAGCTGCTTCGCCAGGCCTTCCCAGTCGCTGAAGTGCCAGATGCCGTAGGTGTTCACCCCCTCCATCTCCAGCATGTAGCGCTTGTTGCGGTCATAGAGGCTGGCGGCGATGTCCCGCCCGTTCGCCTTGCCACCCACGAAGGACAGGCAGGCGATGTCCGGATTGCGCACCAGCGCGTCGCTGAGCTGCCCGCCGGAGCCGCTGATGAGCGAGACAGGCAGCCCGCAGCGGCGCGCCAGCGCCATGCAGAGCGTCAGCGAATACAGGCCCCCATCCGTGGGCGTCTTCGCGATGGCGCTGTTGCCCGCGAGGACCTGGACCAGCACGGCATGGACCAGCACGGACAGCGGGTAGTTCCAGGAGGCGATGTTGGAGATGAGCCCCAGCGGCCGGCGGCCATCCAGCATCGGCTCGATTTGGGAGACGTACCACTCCACGCCGCTGATACAGCGGTCCACGCTGACGCGCGCCTGGGGCACGGGCTTGCCAATCTCCCAGGCCAGGATGAGGGCCAGCAGCTCGCGCTGCTCACGCAGCAGGGCCAGGCACCGCGAGACGCGCTCGCGGCGGACGTCGAGCTCCTCCCGGGCCCAGGTCCTGGCCTCCGCCGCGGCGGCGCTCGCGGCGGTCCGCGCGGTGTTGGCATCCACCATGGGCAGGCGCCCCAGCACGGTGCCGTCCACCGGAGACAGGTAGGGCTTGCCCTTCCCCGGATGTCCCCAGGCGCCTCCGACGAGGTTGAGCACCCGGCCCGAGGGGTCGAAGGCCTCGGGGACGAGCGCGCGAATCCGACGCTCCAGCTTGGACCACTCCGCGTATGCAGGCACCGTACTCGCCATGGGCATGCCCCCCTCGAGAACGCCAGGCCGGTAGTCCACCTCTGCACTGGCTCACGGTGTCAACCTGGGTGCCAGCGCAGCGCGAGGCAACCGCCGCTCCCGGGTCACACCCGTCGTCGCCTTTCAGGCGATGCGCTCGTCCCAGGGCGCCATCCGCTCAAGGATACCAGCGCGGGCCGCCATACCAGCCGGTGGAGGTGCCCACGCCCACCCCGCCCCAGGGCGCGGGCACCGCGACGCCGAAGCCCACGCCGACCTGGGCATTCGCACAGCCGGAGGTCATCAGGGCGCCGCCGAGCAGCAGGAGCCACGCGGCGTGACGGAAGGACTTGCTCGGGGACATGGGGCGTTCTCCTCGAAAGGCAATCACTTGGAGGCCGCCGGGGCCCCGGTGTCCTCGAACGGGAATTTCTGCAGGGCGAGCACCGCTCCGCTCGGGTCGGCGATGAGCGCCAGCGAACCTCCCCGCACTTCGGGCCGGGGCGCCATCACCACGCGGCCGCCGAGCTCCTCCACCCGCGCGGCGACCGCCGCCGGGTCATCCACCCGGACGTAGGTGAGCCAGTTGGGCTTCACGCGCTCCACGGGCTTGCGCAGGACGCCGGCGCGGGGGTGCTCACCGTCCTTGAGGACGTAGTAGATGCCGCCGTGCTGGTTGCGCTCCTCCACCGTGTAGCCGAGCAGCCCCTTGTAGAAGTCCACGGCCGCGACGGCGTCATCGGCCAGATACTCCATCCATAGAATCTGCCCGGCCGTGGGCAGGCCCATGTCGGCCGGGTCCCCGGGCTCGGAGCGCACGAAGCCCAGCGGAGCCCCCTGCGGGTCCGTCACCACCGCGGCCCGACCGATGTTCTGTACGTCCTCCGGCCCCACCAGGGCCTTGCCGCCGCCCGCGCGGACCTGGCTCACCGCGCGGTCCACGTCGGGCACGGAGAGGTAGCCCAGCCACTGCGAGTACTCGCCCTTGCCCACGCCGGTGGGCTGGACGATGCCGCCGATGAAGCGCCCCTCCGCCTTGATGAGCGAGTAGGGCCGCTTGCTGCCCGCCACGTCCTGGAACTCCCAGCCGAGCAACTGGCTGTAGAAGCGTTTGACGGCGGCGGGGTTCTGCGTGACGAGGTCATGCCAGACGAACTTCCCGTAGAGCGGCTTCGGGGAGAGCACGAGGCCGCCCTCCCGGGACGCGGCGGCCGGTGCGGGGGCGGCCGTGACGGTGGTGACACAGCCGGCCACGGCGGAGAGGACGCCGCCCAGCGCGCACAGTCCCAGCACCAGCACCACTCCACCGCGAAGCCGGGCCTTGCCAGGCGATTCCATCATTGCTCCTTCTCCGCGGCCCGAGTTGCTCGGGGCGGACAGCCGGCGGGATGCGGCCGGACAGTCCCCAAGGTATGGGGCGAGGGAGCACGCGGGGCAAGTCGCGCAGCCTCCGGGACGAGCGCCCTGTCCGCTTTGGACAGGGCCCTGCTCCTCCAGGGTCGGGACGCCGGGCTGGAAGTGGACGCCCGTGGCCTGCCGGGCGTCCTCCTCCCGCCGCGCGCGCATCTTCAGTAGCGGATACCGAAGTTGACCGGCAGGTACTGGCCGTCGGCGTTGCGCGAGCTGCCGTCCGGCAGGGTGAAGCTCGGGCCGAAGATGTAGTGGTAGCGGCCCTCCAGGTAGAGGCGCAGGTCCCCATAGATTTTCAGGGTGACGCCGATGCCGCCGCTGAGACCGAAGTCCGTGCTGCTGCGCGAGCCGAGAATCTCCGTCACCGGCACCACGTCCGTGGCGCAGTAGTACAGCCACGGGTCGCAGTACGGGACGGCCGCGACGCCCGCCAGTTGCGTCAGCTCCACCTTGCGGTAGTACAGGCCCGGCCCGGCGATGAGGTAGAAGCCGAAGGGGCTGCGGGGCATCACGTTCCAGACGGCGTTGAGGCTTCCGTACTGCATGTAGTGGTTGCCGTCGACGCCAGTCCCGGTGAGCACGTCGGCCTGGATGTCATGGGCGCTGAAGTAGTACTCGCCCGTGATGCCGAGGTTCCTCGTGAACTGGAAGCCGGCGCCCAACTGGAAGCCGCCGCCCGTCTTGAAGCGGTCCCCCGCGTCGGAGATGGGGAAGTTGGCGCCGCCGCCTGCGTTGAACATGAAGTGCCGCACGGGCCCTTCACTCGCCTGCGTTTCAAAGCCCACCATGGATGCGTCCGAGCCAGACGTCGTCTGGGCAGACACGCCCCGAGGCACGGTGAGCGCCAGCAGGGCGAGGGGAAGCAAGGTATGCAACCGCATGAAGACCTCCTTGTGACACCGGACTACGTGGTGCCGGGAGCGTGGGGACGGGCCGCCTGTCCGCACACCGCCCCCCCAGGGAGGGCCGGGCAGGGGGGCGTGAGTCCAACCCCGGCCCGGCGTCTGTCGTCATGTCATTGCATCTGCATTTCAGTGTCGGGTGCGTCAGGAGCGCAACGCGCCCGCCGGCCACCGGGGAGGGGCGGGCGGGCACGCGCTCACTTCTCGGCCTTGGGCGGGAAGCGCGACAGCATCTCGTTCACGGCCTCTCCGATGCGCTGCTGGGTGCGTGAAGCAGACGGGTTCTCGTTCACCTCCGCCTGGGCCGTGCCGCGCCAGACGAGCTTGTTCGCCTTCGCGTCCACCACGTCGAGGATGATGGTGCCCTGCTCGTACTCGTACACGTGGGTGTACGGCATCCCGACGCCCCCGTAGTAGGGGTTCCAATACGGGTCCCAGCCGTAGCCGTAGTAGGAGTTCACCGTCGAGACGTCCACCTTCGAGTCGATGGCGCCCTGCCACCCGATGCGGAAGTCTGGATTGGCGTTCGCCTCCACCTGCTTGTAGCCGCGCCCCTGCAGCTCCTGGTCCACCGCCTGCCGGATGTAGGAGTCGATGATGTCGTTGTAGACGCGTGGGTCCTTGCCCTCCGGCTGCGGCAACCAGGCGTAGGTGCGGAAGCTCTCGAGCTGCGGCACGGACTTGGGGTCGTAGTGGGTGTTGACCTCGATGCCCGCGCAGGCGGCGAGCATCAGGCCCAGCAGGAACGGAGCGATACGAAGCGGCAGCCGCATGGGCGTCTCCTAGGGGTTGGCGCCGAGGCGCGCGCCGTCGGCCTCCTGACATTGCGCGCGGCACGGCAGGGGTGCCGAGTCCCGCCCGCCCGTCGGCCCCTGACGGAAGTCCGGGGGAGGCAGCCTCCGGGCCTCCGCTTCCCGCACCCCAACCCCTGGGCCGCGGCGTGTTTCAGGCCAGGGGAGGAGGGCGCTCGCAGCGTCGGCAGGGCGTGCGTGAGCTTGAACCCGCGGACAGCGGTCCCCAGCTTTGGGGCATGCTCCCACCCCCCGCGATTGTGGATGCCCACTGGAGTTCGGCGCTCGTGACTCCGAAGGTCGTGCCGGTGCTCGACCCGCTGTTCCGTCCGGCCGCGCTCGCCTGGCGTGCCTGGCAGCAGCGCGCGAGAGAGACCGGGCAGCCGGTGCGGGTGCGCTTCGCCCTCGAGCAGAAGGACGGCGCGACTTCACACTTCACGGCGGACCTGCTCCCGGAGGGGGATGCCCTCGCCACCGCGAACTTCAGGATGCTCGAGCGACTGGTCAAGCTCTCACTCTGGGCGCGCGGCGGCTTTCGCATCCACCTCGACGCGCCCGCCCCACTGGTCGCGGAGCTTCGCGCGCACTTCCGCGAGAGCCCGACCGGCCGCTTCGACTCGCGCATCGTCGGCGAGAGCGTCTACGGCCATCCCATCGAAGTGGTGGCGGCTCGCGAGTTGCCGCCGGAGCGCTCGGGCAGCGCCTCGTTGGGAGGCCACCTCGACGGCTGCCGCATTGGCTTCGACCTGGGAGGCAGCGACCGCAAGGTGGCCGCCATCATCGACGGCCACGTGGTCTGGAGCGAGGAGGTGGAGTGGGACCCGTACCACCAGCCGGACCCCCGGTATCACTGGGACGGCATCATGGACTCGCTGCGCCGCGCGGCGGAGCACCTTCCCCGGGTCGACGCCATCGGAGGCAGCGCCGCGGGCGTCTACGTCGACAACCAGGTGCGTTTCTCCTCGCTGTTCCGGGGAATCCCCCCCGAGCTCTTCGAGCAGCGCGTGAGGAACATCTTCCGCGACCTCCGGCACGCCTGGAACGACGTCCCGTTCGACGTGGTCAACGACGGGGACGTCGCCGCGCTGCTCGGCTCCATGTCCATCGACGACGGTGGTGGCGTGCTGGGAATCGCGCTCGGCACCAGCACCGCGGGCGGTTACGTCACCGGTGAGAAGTGCGTCACCCCCTGGCTCAACGAGATTGCCTTCGTCCCCATCGACTACCGCGCCGGCGCCCCGCGCGACGAGTGGTCCGGCGACGAGGGCTGCTGCGTGCAGTACCTCTCGCAGCAGGCCGTGGGAAGGCTGCTCGAGCCGGCCGGCATCACCGTCCCTGGCGAGCTGCCGCTTCCCGCGCGGCTGAGGCAGTTGCAGGAGCTGATGCTGAAGGGCGACGAGCGGGCCGTGGACGTGTACCTCACGCTCGGCGCCTATCTGGGTTATGCGCTGGGCCACCTCGCGAGTGTCTATGACTTCCGCCACGTGCTCGTCCTCGGGCGCGTCACGTCCGGGCGGGGCGGCGCCATCATGCTCGACACGGCGCGGGAGGTGCTGCGCATCGAGTTCCCGGAGCTCGCCGCCCGCGTGGACCTGCGGATGCCGAGCGAGAAGGACAAGCGCCACGGGCAGGCCATTGCCGCGGCCAGCCTGCCCGCGAGGCCGAAGCCGTAGGACGTCCCCACCGACTCGAACGCGGAGCGGGAAGGGGAGCGGGCGCCCGGCGCAGGCCGCGCACGCCTGCCCGACCCGCCCGCGAACCGTGGCGCGCGTGCGTGCGCGGGACCGCTCCGTCGCGGGCAGGCGCACGGACACGCCACCGTCCCCAGGGCGATTCACTCCCTTCATCCACATGCACAGCGTGTGGCACATGACCTCCAAGACATCAGTACGCCCCGCGGGGACCCCCTATCCTCCCATCTCCGACTATGCCTTCCTGAGCGACTGCCACTCGCTGGGCATGGTTGCCCGTGACGGAACGCTGGAATGGATGTGCTTCCATCGTTTCGACAACAACCCCGTCTTCGCCTGCATGCTGGACCGCGAGAAGGGCGGCTTCTTCCGCATCGCTCCCGTGGCCCCCTCCACCATCACCCGGCGCTACCTGCCGGATACAAATGTCCTGGAGACGCGCTTCACCACCGACACGGGCGTCATCACCGTCACCGACTGCCTGCCCTGCTGGGAGGACGAGCGTGAGTCCGGGAAGCTCGCTGTCACCCAGCCCCGGCACCTCCTCATCCGCCTGGTCCGGTGCGAGAAGGGCGAGGTGGAGGTGGCCGTCACCTTCTCACCGCGCTTCGACTTCGGCCGCACCACGCCCTATCTCCATCCCCTCGCGGATGACCTCGCCGTCGTGTTCGGCGGCGCGGACTCGCTGCTCCTGCAGTGCAACCTCGGCCGCATCACCTCCGACGCGAAGGGCGGCTGCGACGCCCGCGAGGTGCTGCGGGCCGGTGACACGCGCGAGATTGCCCTCCAGTGGGAGCGCCCGCACCGCATGAAGCCGGAGCGGCTGGAGCCGGCGGACCTGCGCACGCGCGTGGAGCGCACGGAGTCCTGGTGGCGCTCCTGGGCCGGCCGGTGCACGTATGCGGGACCCCACCGCGACCTGGTGGTGCGCAGCCTGCTCGTCCTCAAGGGGCTCACCTACGCGGACACGGGCGCCATCATCGCCGCGGCCACCACGTCCCTGCCCGAGGAGGTGGGCGGCGTGCGCAACTGGGACTACCGGTTCAGCTGGCTGCGGGACTCCTCGGTGCTCATCGCGGCGCTGGGCATGTTCGGCTACCGGCAGGAGGCGCGCCAGTTCGGCCGCTTCCTCCTCTCCACCACGGCGGGCCGCACCGACGAGCTGCAGATTCTCTACGGCATCGGCGGCGAGCGCTTCCTCCAGGAGAACGACCTGGACTTCCTGGACGGCTACCGGGGCAGCCGTCCGGTACGCACCGGCAACGGCGCGTTCGACCAGCTCCAGATGGACACCTACGGTGAGCTCATCGGGGTGATGTACGGCCTCATCCGAAACCTGGGCATCAACTACGAGGCGCAGATGGCGGACCCCCGCAGCCGCTTCTGGATGGACTTCATCCGGCAGGTGGCGGACACCGCGGCGAGCCGGTGGAAGGAGCCCGATGACGGCATCTGGGAGACGCGCGGCGGCCGGCAGCACTTCGTGTTCTCCAAGCTGATGGCGTGGGTGGCGCTGGACCGCGCCATCACCCTCTTCGAGCCCCTCCCCGAGCTGAAGCCGGACCTCGACGGCTGGCGGCGCGCGCGGGACGAGCTGCGGCAGGCCATTGAAACGCAGGGCGTGGACCCGGACACCGGCGCCTTCGTGCAGACCTTCGGACAGAAGGCGCTGGACGCCACGGGCCTCCAGGTGCTGCTCAGCGGCTTCCTGCCCCCGGACGACCCGCGCGTGACGGCGACGGTGGAGCGCATCGACAAGGAGCTGACGCGCCATGGCCACGTCTACCGCTACATCGAACGCAAGGACGGACTGCCCGGCGAGGAGGGCACGTTCGCCTTCTGCACGCTGTGGCTGACCACGTGCTTCGCGGTCCGCGGCGACGTGGAGCGGGCCGAGGAGCGGCTCGGGCAGGTGCTGGAGTACGTGAATGACCTGGGCCTGCTCGCCGAGGAGATAGACCCCGTGAAGCACGAGGCCCTGGGAAACGTGCCCCAGGCCTTCAGCCATGCGGGGCTCATCCAGGCCATCATCAACATCGAGAACGCCCGCGCGGCCCGGAGAGAGGGCCGCGCCCCCGCGGTCATCGCGGGACCCGCGCCCCGCGAGGCGAACGAGCGCGCCACCGTCCCGCCCTCGGAGCCGTCGTCTCCAACCTGAGCGGACCCGCCTGCTGCCCGCCCGCGCCCGGGCGCGCGGAGGGCAGCGGGCGTCGGGTGCGGCTCCCGCCGGGTGGTTGATTCTGGACGGACCGCACCTCAGCTTTCACACAGCCCGCGAGTCCGGAGCCCTGCCATCCAGGGCTCCGTGGACCGCGGCCGGAGGCAGAAATGGGGAAACCAATGCCATGCGGACGAAGCCTTTCAACCGCCACGCGCTCGCGGCGGTGGGTGTGTTCCATTGCGGTGCTCGCCACACTTGCCGGCGGAATCGCCGGGGCCGCGCCTCCTGAGGCCGAGAAGGCCCAGAAGCCTGTCGTCGACCCCAAGGCCCGCGCGCTGGTGGAGAAGATGAGTGATTTCCTCGCCAGCCAGCAGCGGTTCAGCGTCCAGACGGATGGCTCGATAGAGGTCGTGCTCAAGACGGGAGAGAAGCAGGAGTTCGACTTCTCGAGCACCGTCCGGCTCCAGCGGCCCGACAAGCTCCGGAGCGACCGGCGCGGAGAGGTGGCGGACCTCTCGTTCTTCTACGACGGGCGCACCTTCACCCTGTTCGGCAAGAAGTCCCGCTACTACGCGACCGCCGACGCCCCGCCGAACATCGACGAGGCCATCGATGCGGCGCGCGAGAAGCTGGACATCGAGGCGCCCGGGGCGGACCTGCTCTACAGCAACCCCGCCAAGGTCCTGATGGAGGACGTCGTCTCGGGAAGCAACCTGGGACCGAGCGTCGTCCGCGGCGTTCCCTGCCAACACCTGGCGTTTCGCGGAAACGAGACGGACTGGCAGTTGTGGATTGAAGACGGGCCGGTGCCCGTGCCGCGCAAGCTCGTGATTGTCTCGAAGAAGGTCGAGGGCCTGCCCGAGTTCGTCGTCGAGCTCTCGGAGTGGGACTTCTCGCCCCGCTTCGGCAACGACGTGTTCCGCTTCTCGCCGCCCGGCGACGCCGAACGCATCGACTTCCTCGAGGTGTCGTCCCGCAAGGGGACGCAAGGAGATACGAAATGAAACGCGCCCATTTCTCCGCTCTCACGCTGACACTCGTGCTCGTCTCGGGCGAGGTCCTGGCCGTGGTTGGCAGGCCGCTGACGCCCGTGAGCGTCGCGGGTGTGGCCCGTCGCACCACGCGTCGGGCCGTCTATGGGACGGCCGTCGTCGGCGCGGCGGCCGTGGGGACCGCCGCCGTGGTGGGAACCGCCGCGGTGGGAACCGCCGCGGTGCTGTCCACGCTGCCCACCGGCTGCGTCAACGTCGTCAATGCCGGCGTCACCTACCACCAGTGCGGCGGCACGTATTACAGGCCTTCCTACCAGGGCACCAACCTCGTGTACGTCCCGACGACCCTGTGAGGCCCGGGCCCGCGGCGCGAGGCGCCCGGGCCCCTGGTTACGCCCCGCTCACCTGCTGCCTGGAGCCCGCGGACCGGGCTCCAGGCTCGTTGCGCTCAGCACGCGCCGGGTGTGGTGGGCAATCATCGTCTCTTCATCCGTGGGAATCACCCAGGCGGAGACGCGGCTGCCAGGCCGGGTGATGCAGGGGCCGCCACGAGCATTGGCCTCTTCATCCAGCTCCAGCCCGAGCCAGCCCGCGGCGCGACAGACGCGCTCGCGAATCGGCGCGGCGTGCTCGCCAATGCCGCCCGTGAAGACGACGGCGTCCAGTCCGTGCAGCGCCGCCGCGAGCGAGGCGAGCTCGCGATGGATGCGGTAGACGAACAACTCCAGTGCCTCGGCGGCGGCGGCACTGGTGCTGTCGAGCAGCTCCCGCATGTCGCTGGACTCGCCGGAGACGCCCAGCAGGCCGGATTGTTGGTAGAGGAGTCGCTCCAGCGCGCGCGCGTCCATGCCGTGCCGGTCCATCAGGTACAGCAGGACCCCGGGGTCGATGGCACCGCAGCGGGTGCCCATCATGAGCCCGTCCAGGGCGGTGAGGCCCATGGTGGTCGCCACGCTGCGTCCCCGGAGCAGGGCGCACAGGCTCGCGCCGTTCCCGAGGTGCGCGACCACCGTGCGTCCCTCGGCGGCCGCGGGCGCCGTGCGCGGCAGCGTGGAGGCGATGTACTCGTAGGAAAGCCCATGGAACCCGTAGCGGCGGATGCCCTCCTCGGCATAACGCCGGGGCAGGGCGAAGGCCTGGGCCACGGGCGGCTGGGTGCGGTGGAATGCGGTATCGAAGCAGGCGACCTGCGGCACCCATGGTGCCGTCCGCATGACGGCGCGAATCGCTTCCACGCAGTGGGGCTGGTGCAACGGCGCCAGCGGGATGAGCGCTTCCAACTCCTCCAGGGTCGCCGCGTCGATGAGGGCGGGCCCGGAGAACCGCATGCCGCCATGGACCACGCGATGTCCGACGGCGGCGATCCGGTGCCCGCCGAGGACGCCCCCTCGACCCCAGGTGAACAGGAAGTCGGTGGCGCCCTCGTACCCGAGCCGCGTTCCGGCGGCCCAGTCCTTCTCACCGATGACGGCACCCTCCGCGTGCGCGACGAACCGCGGATGGGTCGACAGCTCCTCGAACTCCCCTCGGAGGAGGAGCCGCAGGGGCTCCTCCTCGAGGAAGACGGAGAACTTCAGGCTCGAGGAACCGGCGTTGAGCACGAGCAGCGCGTCCGGCACGTCCCCCGTTTCGAACGGTCGCTGCTCCATGTGTGAGCCTCTCTCTCAGTCCGGCCAGGTCCAGTCCGCGATTTCAGGCCGGTCCCTGCCGTGCTCGTGCGCGTAGGCCAGGTTGGAGATGATGGCGTTCTTCATCTCTTCCTTGAGGTGTCCTGCCTTCGCATGCATCCCCGGCACCCGGTCGATGACGTCGATGACCAGGTGGAAGCGGGACGTCTCGTTCAGGATGGCCAGCTCGAAAGGCGTGTTGATGTTGCCTTTCTCCTTGTAGCCATGCACGTGCAGGTCTTCGTGGTCGATGTAGCGATAGGCCAGCTTGTGGATGAGCGAGGGATAGCCGTGGAAGCTGAAGATGATCGGCTTGCCCGGCGGGAACAGGCTCTCTATCTCGCGTCGGCTGGACCCGTGCGGATGGTCCGCCTCCGACTGCAGCTTGAACAGGTCGACGATGTTGACGAAGCGCAGCTTCAGGCCCGGTGCGCGTGCGCGCAGGATGGAGGCGGCGGCCAGGGCCTCCTGCGTCGCGACGTCGCCGCAGCTGGCCATGATGACATCCGGCTCCGCGTCCGCGTCCGTGCTGGCCCTCGCCCAGATGCCCATCCCCTTGGCGCAGTGGGCAATGGCCTCGTCGATGCTGGTGAACTGCAGGTGCTTCTGCTTGTCCGCGACGATGACATTGACGCAGTCGGTGCTGCGCAGGCACTGGTCCGCCACCACCAGCAGCGTGTTGGCGTCCGGAGGCAGGTAGATGCGCGTGACGGAGCCGGACTTGTTGGTCACCAGGTCGATGAACCCCGGGTCCTGATGGGAGAACCCGTTGTGGTCCTGTCGCCACACCGTCGAGGACAGGAGGATGTTCTCCGAGGCGACGGGCGCCCGCCATTTCACGTGGTTCTTGCTGATGTCCAACCACTTGGCGTGCTGGTTGAACATGGAGTCGATGACGTGGGCGAACGCCTCATACGTGTGGAAGAAGCCGTGGCGCCCCGTGAGCAGATACCCCTCGAGCCAGCCGAGCAGCGTGTGCTCCGACAGCATCTCCATGACGCGGCCGTCGCGCGCGAGCTCGCCCCCGTCGGAGTCCTCCGGCAGCAGGTCGGCCATCCAGGTCTTCTTGCTCACCTCGTAGATGGCCTGGAGCCGGTTCGAGGCGGTCTCATCCGGGCCGAAGACGCGGAAGCTCGTCATGTTGTTGCGCATGACGTCACGCAGGAACTCGCCGAGCGGCTTCGTGTTCTCATGCAGCTGGGTGCCGCGCGTGCCGACCTTGACCGCATAGTCGCGGAAGTCGGGCAGATTGAGCGCCTTGCGAAGCAGGCCGCCGTTGGCGTGCGGGTTCGCGCTCATCCGCCGGATGCCCTTGGGCGCAAGCGACCGGAGCTCCGGCATCAGCCGTCCCTGCTCGTCGAACAGCTCTTCGGGCCGGTAGCTGCGCATCCAGTCCTCGAGCGCCTTCAGATGCGCCGGGTTGGCCCGCACGTCGCCGAAGGGGACCTGGTGTGAGCGCCAGTAGCCCTCCAGCTTGTGCCCCTCCAGCTCCTTCGGTCCGGTCCACCCCTTGGGCGAGCGCAGGACGATCATCGGCCAGCGCGGCCGGGTCGGGGTGTCCGTCTGCCGTGCCTTCTTCTGCAGGGCGCGAATCTCCTCGACGGCGCGCTCCAGGGTCTCCGCCATCTTCTGGTGCATCTCGGCCGGGTCGCTGCCCTCGACGAAGTAGGGCTTGTAGCCGTAGCCGACGAACAGGGCCTCCAGCTCTTCCTGGCTGATGCGGGAGAGGATGGTCGGGTTGGCGATCTTGTACCCGTTGAGGTTCAGGATGGGCAGCACGGCGCCGTCCCGCACGGGGTTGATGAACTTGTTCGAGTGCCAGGCCGTCGCGAGCGGCCCGGTCTCCGCTTCGCCGTCACCCACGACGCAGGCGACGATGACGTCGGGATTGTCGTAGGCCATGCCGTACGCGTGGGAGAGGCTGTAACCGAGCTCGCCACCTTCATGGATGGAGCCCGGCGTCTCCGGCGTGACGTGGCTGCCGATGTGACCGGGGAAGGAGAACTGCTTGAAGAACTTCCGCATCCCCTCCGCGTCCAGGCTCTTGTCCGGATAGACCTCCGAGTAGGTGCCCTCGAGGTACGCCGGCCCGAGCACGCCCGGGGCGCCGTGGCCCGGCCCGGCCACGAAGATGACGTCGAGGTCCTGCTCGACGATGAGCCGGTTCAGATGAATCCAGGTGAACGAGAGCGCCGGGCTCGCGCCCCAGTGGCCGAGCAGCCGGTGCTTCACGTCCTCCGGCACCAGGGGCCGCTGCAGCAGCGGGTTGTCCTGGAGGTAGATCATCCCCACCGAGAGGTAGTTGCACGCCCGCCAGTACGCGTTCATCAACTCCACTTCCCGGGCGGTCAGCGGTCCACCGCCCCGGGTCCGTTCCCTGCCGGGTGCGGAGGGCCCCTGGCCCTGCTCTCTCGCCGTCCGCGGCGGCGCGTACTCCGATTCTCCCGTCCCTACCGGGTGTGCCATGACATGCCTCCCATCCGTGTTGCGTTTGGAGCGTTGAGTCGGGTTGGCGCTAGATGGAGGGGGGCGCCTCTGCCCGGGCGAACGCCGCGCCCTCCATGTCGCTGCTGTACCTGCCCTGGGCCGCCGCGCTGTCGCACCAGGCGCGGTGCTGGAATGCCTGCTGGCCGGCAGGCACGTTCTCCCGCCGGCCCTGCCAGGCCGCGAGCGCCTCGTCCTGCAGCGCGCGTCCGTAGGAGAAGGTCAGCTTCCAGGGCTTCGGACGGTCCAGTTCATTGATGGCGTTGAGGTGCTCGGTGGCCAGGACATGGTCCTGTCCGCCGGACAGGAAGACGATGCCGGGGACCGCGGGCGGCACATGGCGCGTCAGGGTGCGCAACGTCGCCTCCGCCACCTGCTTCACCGTGGCCTGCCGGGAGAACCCCTGGCCCGCGGTGATCATGTTCGGCTTGAGCAACATCCCTTCCAGGGACACCTGCGCGTCGAAGAGCTCGTCGAAGACCGCTTGCAGCACGCGCCCCGTCACGTCCTCACACCGCTCGAGCCCGTGCGCTCCCTCCATCAGGACTTCCGGCTCCACGATGGGCACCAGGCCCTGCTCCTGGCAGAGGGCGGCGTAACGTGCGAGCGCGTGTGCATTCGCGTAGATGCACCTCCCGGTCGGCATCCCGTCGCGGATGACGAAGACCGCGCGCCACTTGGCGAAGCGCGCACCCAATTCGCGGTACTCCTCGAACCGCGCGCGGAGCCCGTCGAGTCCTTCCGTGACGAACTCTCCCGGCGCGCCAGCCAGGGGGTGGACGCCGGCGTCCACCTTGATGCCGGGGATGATGCCGCGGCCGGCCAGCAGGTCCACCAGCGGGATGCCCGTCGAGCTGTCCTGCCGGATGGTCTCATCCTGCAGGATGACACCGCCGATGAATGGGGCGATGTCGGGCGTACTGAAGAGCATCTCGCGGTACGCGCGGCGGCTGTCCGCGGTCGACTCGATTTCGCGCGCGGTCAGGCGCTTCGTGATGGTGGAGACTGTCTCGTCCGCCGCCAGGATGCCCTTTCCGTCAGCAACGATTGCTCGCGCGGTTTCACCAAGCCCTGGCATCGTCGGCATGTGTTCCTCCCATTCACCGGAAGAGAACCTGGGCGCCTGCTGGAACGCCGGCAACCAGCGGGGGGGCGGTTGGCAACGAGCCTGCCCCGGAGGAATGGGCAGGATGGTGTTGCCCAGGTTGCGATGCCACCTTGATTCAGGACTCAGTCGTAACTGGCAACGCCCGGCTCGCGGTGGCAGCAGCGGGTGGGCGCTGGAGACAGCCATGACCATCAAGTTGCTCATCGCGGACATCGACGGGACCATGGTGACGCAGGACAAGGTCCTCACCGCGCGGACCTGTGAGGCAGTCGACCGGCTGCGTGCCAGCGGCGTCATGTTCACCGTCACGAGCGGGCGGCCACCGCGCGGGATGGCGGGGCTGGTGGCGGCACTGAAGCTCACCGCCCCCGTGGCCGCCTTCAACGGTGGCATGTACGTCAAGCCCGACCTCACGACGGTGCTGGAGCAGCGGACGATTCCTCCCGACATTGCCAGGCAGGCTGTCGACTACATGCTCCAGGCGGGCCTGGATGTCTGGGTATACCAGGGGACCGATTGGTTCCTCCGCGACCCCGAGGCGTTCCGCGCGCCGCGCGAGCGGAACAACGTCGGGTTCGACCCGGTCGTCATCGCGGACCTGCGCCGAGTGCTGGACGCCCCCATCAAGCTCGTCGGTGTGAGCGAGGACACGGCGCTGGTCGCGCGTTGCGAGGCCGAGCTCTCCATGCGACTGGGCACCGAAGCGTCGGCGGCACGTTCGACGCCCTACTATCTCGACGTCACGCACCCCGAAGCGAACAAGGGAATGGTCGTGCGTGAGGCCTCACGCCTGCTCCAGCTTCCGCTCGAGCAGATTGCCGCCATCGGGGACATGTCCAACGACCTGCCCATGCTGACCACCGCCGGCCTGGGCATCGCCATGGGCAACGCCAGTCCCGAGGTCCAGCGGTTCGCGCGCCACGTCACGCGCTCCAACGAAGAGGACGGGTTCGCCTACGCGGTCGACTCCTTCATCCTGGGCCAGCCGCCTCGCGCACGGACGCGGCTGGGGCTTCCGCCCCGTACGCGCGCCTGCCTCTTCGGTCTCGATGGCGTCCTCACCCAGACCTCCAGCCTCCACGCCCGGGCCTGGAAGCAGCTGTGCGACTACTACCTGCGGCAGCGTGCGCGAGCCTCGGGGCAGCCCTTCATCCCCTTCGACCTGGTGCGCGACTACAGCCGCTACTTCGACGGCAAGCCGCCCCTGGAGGACCTCCGCGCGTTCCTCGACTCCCGCGACATCGTGCTGCCGGAGAGCACGGTTCGCGCGCTGAACGACCGCAAGGCCGCGGTCCTGGTGGAGCTGCTCCGGCAGGAGCAGGCGGAGACGTATGAGGGAGCGGTTCGCTACGCCCAGGCGGCGCGCGCGGCCGGCCTTCGGACCGCGGTCGTCTCCCCGAGCAGGCACTGCGATGAGATGCTCCGGTCGGCCGGCATCGCGGACCTCTTCGACGCGCGGCTCGACGCCACGGCGCCCCCCGAGCTCTACCGCGCGGCCGCCCGGGCCCTCGACGTCGGCTCCGAGGAAGCAGTCGTCTTCGAGGACACGCCTGCCGGCATCGCGGCCGCACGGGCGGCCCACTTCGCCTACGTCATCGGTGTCGACCGGCTGGGCCAGCCCGCCGAGCTGCGCCGCCACGGCGCGGACATCGTGGTGACCGACCCCGCCGCCCTCCTCGAGCAGGAAGCCACCCCGCACCTCGCGCTGGAGGAAGCGCACTGAGGACGCACCGCGTCCCGGCGCGGACGGGCGCTCAGTACCTGTCGGGGATGAAGTTCTTCCCCTCGAGCGGGGCGGCGTCGTCGTACTCGCCACGCGTGGAGCGGCGGGGCAGCTTCACCTTGGGGCGCTTCACCCGCTTGTGGGGAATCTGGTCCAGCAGGAAGCGGATGCAGTTGAGCCGCGCCTTCTTCTTGTCGTCGGACCGCAGGATGTACCAGGGAGCATCCGGCGTGTCGGTCGCGGCCAGCATCTGGTCTCTCGCCTTGGAGTAGTCGTACCAGCGCGTCCAGGACTTGATGTCCATCGGGCTCAGCTTCCACTGCCGGAGGGGGTCGTCAATCCGTGCTTCGAACCTCCGCTGCTGCTCCTCCTTGCCGACCTCGAGCCAGATCTTCAGCAGGAGGATTCCGCTATCGACCATGTACTTCTCGAAGATGGGACAGCCAATCAGGAAGCGGTCGTGCTCTTCGGGAGTACAGAAGCCCATCACCGGTTCGACTCCGGCCCGGTTGTACCAACTGCGGTCGAAAATCACGATTTCGCCCGCCGCGGGAAAATGCGGCACATACCGCTGCAGGTACATCTGGGACTTCTCCCGGCTCGAAGGCGCCGGGAGGGCCACCACTCGAAACACCCGGGGACTCACCCGCTCGGTGATGGCGCGAATCGTGCCACCCTTTCCCGCGGCATCCCGCCCTTCGAAGACCACGACGACGCGCATTCCCTCCTGCTTGACCCATTCCTGGAGCAGGCAGAGCCGGGCCTGGAGCTTGCGAAGCTCCTTTTCATAGACGTTGCGCTTCAGGGGCTCCGCGGGAGTGACGTGTGCCATGACCTGATGGTGATGCGGCCCCTCGACGCGCGCAATCCGTGCCTTCGAGGACGCGACAGACAGTCGGGAGATATGGACGCGACACGCAAACGCTGTCCGAACGGAGACAGACACGTCGCCCCCCGGTCGGTGTCAGTCCTGGGGAACGGACATCGAATATTGCCCCGCGGGGCAGTTGGGCAACTCGTACTTCCGCGTGCTCCGCGAAGTGCAGATCATCCGCACCTACCGAGGTGTCTCGAATGCGGGGGATGGACAGCACCAGGCAGGGAATGCATCCAGGGCTTGCACCCTTCGTCGGGGCATTGCCGCTGCTCGGCGTGCTCTCGGTGCTCTCCGGGTGCACGGTCGGTCCCAACTTCACGAAGCCCGAGGCCGCGGTTCCCCAGGAGTGGCGCACCCAGGGCGACCCGCGACTCTCGACGCAGGCCGAGGTCGACACCCAATGGTGGAAGTCGTTCGGCGATCCAACGCTCGACCGCCTCGTCGAGCTCTCCTACCGGCAGAACCTGCCGCTGCAGATAGCAGGTCTGAGAATCGTGGAGGCGCGCGCCCAGTTGGGCATCGTCACCGGCCAGCAGTATCCGCAGGTCCAGGTGGCCACCGGCAGCGCGTCCGCGGTGGGACTCAGTGACAACGCGGCCAACACGGCCAATCTCGGCGTGCTGGACCGCGACTATCTGGATTACCAGCTGGGCTTCGACGCGGTCTGGGAGTTGGATTTCTGGGGCAAGTACCGGCGGGGAGTGGAGGCGGGAACCGCCGGCCTGCTCGCGACCGTGGCGGACTACCAGTCCGCGCTCGTCTCGCTCACCGCGGAGGTGGCGCGCACCTACGTCGTGGTGCGGACGTTCGAGGTGCTCATCGAGCAGGCCCGGGAGAACGTCAGGATTCAGGAGGAGGGCTACCGGATCGCCGACTCACGCTTCCAGAACGGTGCCACTTCGGAGCTCGACGTGGCGCAGGCGTCGACCCTGCTGGAGAGCACCCGGGCCACCATCCCCCAACTGGAGAGCGGGCTGGAGCAGGCTCGCAACGCCCTGAGCACGCTCCTGGGCCAACCCGTGGGGGACGTGGAGGCCCTGCTGGCGGGCCCCAAGCAGATTCCGCTGGCGCCCGCGGCGGTGGCCGTCGGCATGCCGGCGGAGATACTCCGGCGGCGTCCGGACGTCCGCAGCGCCGAGCTGTATGCCGCCGCGCAGTGTGCCCGCATCGGCATCGCCGAGTCGGAGCTCTACCCGAGCTTCTCCCTCTTCGGGACCATCGGGCTCGAGGCGAGCACCGCTGGCGGCGCCTCCGGCAATCTCTTCTCCATTGGCAGCCTGGTCTATTCCTTCGGCCCTCGGATTGTCTGGCCCTTCCTGAACTACGGCCGCCTGAAGAATGGGGTGCGTGTCGAAGACGCGCGGTTCCAGCAACTGCTCGTCAACTACCGCAACACGGTGCTCAAGGCCGCCCAGGAGGTGTCGGACGCCGTGGTGGGCTTCGTCAATGCCCAGAAGGCCATGGCGTTCGAGCAGGCCGCCGTGAAGTCCGCGCAGCGCTCGGTGGAGCTCTCCGTGGTGCAGTACCGCGAAGGCGCCGTGGATTACCAACGCGTGCTGGACGCGCAACGCTCGCTCCTGGAGCAGCAGAACAACCTGGCCCGGACGAGCTCGTCCATCGCGACGAGTCTGGTCGCCCTGTACAAGGCGCTGGGCGGAGGCTGGGAGGTGCGTCAGGACCAGCCCGTCGTGCCGGAGTCCATGCAAGGCGAGATGGAGAAGCGGACCGACTGGGGCGACATGTTGTCCAAGCCGCGGTCGCAGGAAACCAAGAAGAGCTCGCCCTCGGGAAAGGAATAGAGGATCTGTCATGCCCAAGAGCCCGAAAGGGAAGATCAAGTGGGTCATTGGGTTGATCGCCGTCGCGGTCGCCGTGTTCATTGGCTTCCGGTACTGGAAGGGGAAGCAATCCGCGCTGCCGGAGGGAATCGTCTCGGGCAACGGCCGCATCGAGGCGAAGCTGGTGGATGTCGCCGCCAAGGAACCCCTGCGGGTGAAACAAATCCTTGTCAACGAGGGCGACCTCGTCAAACCGGACCAGGTGCTGGTGCAACTGGACACCGTCACGCTGGAAGCCAACCTGGCGGAAGCCAACGCGAACGTCGCGGCCGCGCAGGAGCGCCTGGCGGTGGCCGAGGCGTCCATCGTCAAGCAGAAGAGTGAAATCGAGCTCGCCAACATCGAGGTCGAGCGCGCCAAGAAGCTGGTGGCGCAGGGCGCCGGTTCGCAGCGGGAGCTGGACGTCCGAACGAGCCGGCTCGCGACCACCCGGGCCACCCTGGCGGAGGCGGAAGCGACGCTGAAGACCTCCAAGGAGCAGATTGAAGTCGCGCGAGCCAACGCGGCGACGATTCAAACGCGCATCGCCGACGCGACGCTCAAGTCTCCCGTGACGGGAAGAGTCCTCTATCGCCTCGCCGAGCCCGGCGAGGTGCTCGCGCCCGGCGGGCCGGCGCTGACGCTCGTGAACCTGGAAGACGTCTACATGGAGATATTCCTTCCTGCCAGCGAGGCCGCCAACCTGAAGATCGGCTCCGAAGCACGGCTCACCGTCGACTTCGAGCCTGAGCGCTCCATCCCCGGATATGTCTCCTTCGTATCGCCAGAAGCGCAGTTCACTCCCAAGCAGGTCGAGACGAAGAGCGAACGGGAGAAGCTGATGTTCCGGGTGAAGCTCCAGGTCCCCAAGGAGCTGGCCAGCCGCTACGTCGACCGCATCAAGACAGGCATCCGCGGCGTCGGTTACGTCAAGTTGGACCCCTCCACCGCCTGGCCTGACCGACTGCAGAACGTCATCACGGCTGAAGCCGGACCTCAGTAGCCCGGCGCCCCGGGAGGGCTCAGCCATGGTCTCATCCGCGTCTCCAGCAGCGCCGGGCGGTTCCGCCAGCAGGCCCGTGGTCTCCATCCAGAACGTGACCCACCGCTACGGCAGCGTCGTCGCGCTCGACGGCCTCTCGCTCGACGTTCCCACCGGCATCATGGTGGGCATCGTGGGGCCTGATGGTGTCGGCAAGTCGACGCTGATGGCCCTGGTCGCCGGCTCCAAGAAGATGCAGGAGGGACGGGTGATCGTCCTGGACGGGGACATCGCCGACGCCCGGCACCGGCGCGCGGTGGGCCCGCGCGTCGCATACATGCCTCAGGGGCTGGGGAAGAACCTCTACCTGGAGCTCAGCGTCTACGACAACGTCGACTTCATGGCCCGGCTCTTCGGGCTGTCACCCCAGGAGCGCAAGGTCCGCGTTCCGGAGCTGCTCGCTGCCACGGGACTGGGCAAGTTCGCGGAGCGCCCCGCCGGCAAGCTCTCGGGCGGAATGAAGCAGAAGGTGGGGCTCTGCGGCGCGTTGGTCCATGACCCGGACCTGCTCATCCTCGACGAGCCCACCACCGGCGTCGACCCGCTCTCCCGGCGGCAGTTCTGGACGCTCATCGACGACATTCGCGCGGGGCGCCCGGGGATGAGCGTCATCATCTCCACGGCCTACATGGACGAAGCGCAGCAGTGGGACTGGATTGTCGCCATGGACGCGGGGCGCGTGCTGGCGACGGGGTCTCCCGCGGAGCTGATGGCGCGCACGGGGACGAAGGACCTGGAGCGGTGCTTCATCGCGCTGCTCCCCGAGGAGAAGCGCAGCGGCCACAAGGAAATCATCATCCCGCCCCGTGCACCGGGCAAGGCGGAGCTGGCCATCGAGGCCCAGGGACTGACCTGCCGCTTCGGGACCTTCACCGCCGTCGACCACGTCACCTTGTCGATTGAGCGCGGGGAGATCTTCGGCTTCCTGGGCTCCAACGGCTGCGGCAAGTCCACGACGATGAAGATGCTGACCGGCCTGCTGCCCCCCACGGAAGGGACGGCGAAGCTCTTCGGCAGCTCCGTCGAGGCCGGAAGCATGGAGGTGCGCAAGAACCTGGGTTACATGACGCAGGCGTTCTCGCTCTACGGCGAGCTGAGCGTCCATCAGAACCTGGTCCTGCATGCCCGGCTCTACCATCTGCCGCCAGACCAGGCGAAGGCGCGCATCGACGAGCTGGTCGAGCGCTTCGGACTGGGCGCGCATCTGGATGCGCTGGCCGAGGCGCTGCCGATGGGGCTGCGCCAGCGGCTCTCGCTGGCCGTCGCCGTGCTGCACGGGCCGCAGATCCTCATCCTCGACGAGCCCACGTCGGGAGTCGATCCGGTCGCCCGGGACAGCTTCTGGGAGCTGCTCATCGACCTGTCGCGCAATCAGGGCGTCACCATCTTCGTGACGACGCACTTCATGAACGAGGGGATGCGCTGCGACCGCATCTCCCTCATGAACGCGGGAAGGGTGCTGGCGGCGGATGCTCCCCAGAAGCTGATCGAGGCACGCAACGCCGACAGCCTGGAGACCGCCTTCATCGCCTACATGGAAGACGCCATTGCCGAGACGGCGCGCGCCGAGGGCAAGAAGGACACCGCTCCGGCCCCGGCGCCCGCGGTCGAAGCGCCCGTCGTTCCCCCTCCATCCAAGGCCGCGCGACCGGAGCGGGCCGGCCTGCGGCTGCGGGTCGGCCGGATGCTCGCATACACCCACAATGAGACCATCCAGATCCTCCGCGACAAGGTCCGGCTGGCCTTTGCCTTCGTCGGCTCGGCGCTGTTGATGCTCGTCTTCGGCTTCGGAATCACGACCGACGTCGAAAACATCCGCTATGCCTCGCTGGACCTCGACCAGTCACCCGAGAGTCGCGCGTATCTCGAGCAGTTCGGCGCGGCCAGACGTTATTTCGCTCCGACTCCGCCGGCCCAATCCGCGGACGAGGCGCTTCGCCGGCTCCAGTCAGACGATGTCTCGGTGGTGCTGGAGATTCCGCCCCGCTTCGGCCTGGATTTCCGCCGGGGCTCCGGGCCCGAGGTGCTGGCGCAGGTGGATGGCGCCATGACCTTCCGTGGCGACACCGTCGCGCAATATGTCCAGGGGGTGCACAACGGGTTGTTGCAGGACCCCGCGAGCGGCTTCCTGTCGGCGAGTGCCCAGAAGTACACGGCCAACATCGAAGAGCGCTACCTGTACAATCCGACGTTCGAGAGCGTCTATTCCATCGTGCCGAGCGTCCCGGCGCTTCTGCTGCTGCTGATACCCGCGATTCTCATGACGGTCAGCATCGTGCGCGAGAAGGAGCTGGGGTCGATCATCAACTTCTATGTCACGCCCACGGGGAGGTTGGAGTACCTGCTCGGAAAGCAATTGCCGTACGTCGCCATCGGCATGATCAACTTCTTCATCCTGACCGCCCTGACGCTGATTGTCTTCCGTGTTCCCATCAAGGGCAGCTTCCTGACGTTGATTCTCTGCACGCTGTTCTACGTCATGGCGACGACGGGCCTCGGGATGGTGACCTCGACCTTTACCGGCAGCCAGGTCGCGGCCGTCTTCGTCACGGCCATCCTGACCATCACGCCGACCATCCAGTTCTCCGGCTTGTTGCAGCCTGTCTCCACGCTGCAGGGGGGCGCCGGTGTCATCGGCTCCATCTGGCCGGCCACCTATTACATGCACGCCAGTCTGGGCGCGTTCACGAAGGGACTGGGGGCGGACCTCATCATGCGGGATGTCGCCTTCCTGGCCGTATGCGTCCCCCTCCTCCTGGCGATCAGTGTCGGCCTGAAGAAGCAGGAGAAATAGGGGTGAACTCGCTGCTGAACATTCTGTGGCTCGGGCTCAAGGAGCTTCGCAGCCTGCTGAGCGACGTGGTGATGGTCGTGTTCGTCGTCTACGCGTTCACCCTGGCAATCTATGTCCAGGCCACGGGGACCTCGAGCGAGGTGAACAACGCCTCGATTGCCTTCGTCGACGAGGACGGGTCCGCGTTGTCCAAGGAATTGCTCAACGCCTTCTATCCGCCCCGTTTCAAGCTGCCTGAGCTCATCTCCCCCGATGCCATCCAGACGGACATGGACAGGGGCCGGTTCATGTTCGTCGTGGTGATTCCGCCCCGCTTCGAGCACGACCTTCGCGCGGGGCGCAACCCGGACATCCAGGTGAACATCGACGCGACCGCCATGCAGCAGGCGGGCATCGGCTCCGGCTACATCAAGAACATCGTAAACGACCGGATTGCGTCCTTTCTCAAGCGCACGGAGGAGACGGGGCCGAAGCCCGTCAACCTGGTCATTCGCAAGCTCTTCAACCCCAACGGGGTGTCGTCCTGGTTCAAGAGCGTGGTGGCCATCATCAATCAGATAACCCTGCTCACAGTCGTCCTGACGGGCGCCGCGGTCATCCGCGAGCGCGAACACGGAACGCTGGAGCACCTGCTCGTGATGCCGCTGACCTCGTTCGAAATCGCGATGGCGAAGGTCTGGGCCAACAGCCTCGTGATTCTCGTCGCGACCGGGGCTTCGCTCTTCCTGGTCGTGGACATGGTGCTGGAGGTGCCCTTCGCCGGCTCGGTGGTGCTGTGGTTCGTCGGCGTCGTGCTCTACCTGTTCTTCGCCACGGCGCTCGGCATCTTCCTGGGGACGATTTCACGTTCGATGGCGCAGTTCGCGCTGCTGATCATCCTCGTCATCCTCGTGCTGATGCTGCTTTCGGGCGGGAGCACGCCCGTCGAGAGCCAGCCGAAGTGGCTGCAGTACGTCACGTACCTCCTGCCTTCCCGGCACTTCGTCAGCTTCTCGCAGGTCATCATCTACCGCGGCGGTGGGCTGTGGGCCGTCTGGCGCCAGTTCCTGGTGGTGAGCGCGGTGGGCGTGGGATTCTTCGTCTACAGCCTGGCGCTCTTCCGGAAGTCCATCGCGGCGAGCAAGTAGGGCCCGCTCGGAGCCCGGGTGCCTCCGGGCTGATGACCGGGTCCGGACCGTCACATCCGTCAGCGCCACCCTCCCTCCTGAGTGACAGTCACCGTGCTCAGGGGGAATCCAAGATGGCTGGCGACGCCAGAATCACCAATACGAGTTTGAAGTTCGCGGGTCTCAGCTACTTCCGTGCGAATGCGCCGAGCGTGGTGATTGGCTCGTTCGGCGACAAGAAGACGCCGCTGACGAAGCAGAACTACATCGAGGTGCTCGGCCGCATCCCGGTGGCCCGGCTGAAGGTGCACCGGGCCACCACGGCGAGGATTGACTTCACCGGCACCAGCTCGGTCGATCTCGCCGTGGACGTGTCGGTGCCGATCTCGGGCTCGGACACCGGAATGGGCACGGACATGGGTACGGTTCCGCGTGCGGACACAGGCACGGTCACGCTCTCGCCATCCGTGGCCTACGAGCAACTGCGCCACGACCAGCTCTGTCTCGTGAAGCTGGACATCTACCCAAGCGACATCATCAAGGCGGCCAACGACTCGCCGGCCGTGCTCGCCCACCTCAAGGAGTGCGGCGACAGCGGTCGTCTGGTGCACCAGATCTTCATGATCCTGAAAGCGAAGACGGCCAAGGTCTTCAGCTCCAGCACTTCGCTGGCGCTGTCGGCGACCAACGGCGAGGTGATGGTCACCGCACAAGGCAGCCAGGGCTCCACGGGTGACCTGACGCTCAGGCTCTCATACGGAACGACCTTCGCCTACCTCCTCCTCAAGCTGAAGTGGGACGCCCACCAGAAGAAGAACTGGAAGCGCATCACAGGCTCGGAGGATGACCAGCAGAGCCTGGACTGACGTCACCGGGGGGGCAAGCCGAAGCGTCAGCCGAGCAGGGCCCGGACCACTTCGTCCGCGAGCGGAGTGCCCCGTCCACGCCGCATCAGCAGCCGGTAGGTCACAGGGGGCAGGCCGCGCACGGCAAGGCGTGCGAGGCCCGGGGTGGCCACCACGTCGTTGATGATGCCCACCCCCACGCCCAGGGCCGCGAGCCGGCAGACCGCCTCCCAGCCAGTCACTTCCGCGGCGACCGCGAGTGCCCGTCCACGGGCCGCGGCGGCGTCCTCCAGCGTGGCGCGCAGGGCGCGGCCGAGCGGAGGCACCAGGAGCCGGTGCTCCAGCAGTGCCCCCATCTCCACCTCTCGCCCTGCCCGCGCCAGCGGATGCTGCCGTGCGGCCACGGCCAGCAGCGCGGCGGTGACCAGCGGCTGCGAGCGCAGGCCCGGGGGGCTGGAAGCGGGGCCGGCCACCACCGCCAGGTGCGCCGAGCCTCGCTCCACCGCGGCGACCGCGGCGGGGCCATCCACCACGAGGAAGGAGAGCACGCCGGCCCGCTCGCGCAGGAGCGGAGCGATGCGCTCGGCCACCACGTGCACCAGCGCCCCCTCTCCACACGCGAGCACCACCCGCTCCTCCGCGTGTCCCTGACGCAGCTCCACGCGCAGGGAGCGCTCACGCTCGAGCACGTCACGTGCCCAGGCGAGCACGCGCGCTCCATCCGGGGTGAGCTGGAGGCGCCGGCCCCGGCGCTCATAGAGGTCGGTCTCCAGCGCCCGCGACACTCCTTGCAGCCGTGCATGCATCGCCGGCTGGGACAGCCCGATGGTGCGCCCCGCGAGCGTCAGATTGCAGCCAGCCTCCGCGAACGCCACCAGGGCGCGAAGCCCATCCGTGTCCATGAGTGGAACTATCCGCCTTTTCGATAGCTGGAGAGAAGTCCCGATTCGTGCTCGGGGAAGGGGCCGGCTAGTGTTCCTTCATCAGAAGAAAGGAAGAGCGCTCATGGCCACCGCACACCGTCCGGAGAAGCAGCTCCAGGGACTCGCCCAGAAGTCGAAGAAGCTGTCGTGGTTGTTGCGTCATGGTGCCCGGGAGACGGGCCTCGCCATGGACTCCGCGGGCTTTGCCCCCATCGTCGACGTGCTGCGGATGACGGGGCTCTCGCACAGGGCGTTCGACGAGGTGGTCGCGGAGAACAACAAGTCCCGCTTCGAGGTGCGGGGCGAGCAGGTGCGCGCCGTGCAGGGCCACTCCCTGGAGGGCACTCCCGTGACGCTCGACGGGCTGGAGCGCAGCTGGGACGAGGTATCCGGAGACGCGCTCCTCTACCACGGCACGTCCGTGGCCGCCGCGCGCGCCATCCTCTCCGGGGAGGGCGTTCATTCCGCGGCGCGCACCCACGTGCACCTGGCTGCCGCGGTGGACTCGAAGGTGGGCAAGCGGGCCGGCGTGGATGTGCTGCTGGTCATCTCCCCCGTGCGCCTGCGGGCCTCGGGGCTGCGCATCTTCCGCGCACCCAACGGGGTATTGCTCGCGCGCGCCATCCCCGCCGCCGTCATCGTGGACGTGCTTGCGTGCAATGGCCCGGGAGGCTCCGCGCTCGCGGAGCTGAAGGGACGGGTGGGGAAGGGGGCCGCCCCGTCCGCGGCTGGAGCCTAGGGAGGATGCGACCCGGTTGAGGGTGGCTGCCGCTGGCCGTCAAGCCGTGGGAGCCACGGCCTTCCCGGGGGCGTCCGTGTGGGTGAACCGGTCCTTGAGGCGCAGCAGCGGCCGCTCGAAGCAGCGCCACGACACGACGGTGAGCGCCAGCAGCACCACGTACTCGAACAGCAGGCCGAGCGCGGTGGCGGCGACGCTCCAGGGAATGAAGCGGTAGAACAGCGGCCGCGTGTAGTAGGCGCCGACAGGGAAGACGAGCGTGTGGAAGAGGTAGAGCCCGTAGCTCACCTGCCCCACGAAGCGCAGCGGAGCCCACTGCAGCACGGCCTGGAGCACCCTCACACGCCCGGTGAGCACCCACCCCAGCAGGCTGGCGAAGCCCACCGTCCAGAGTGAGTACAGGCCCGTCACCAGCAGCGCGCGGACCGTCGGGCCGCCCGGCCCCACGAGCGCCGTGGCCATGTGGATGGCGTGCCCGTGGCTGAAGAAGACGAAGGAGACTCCGAAGGCCACGAGCAGCGCGGGCACCGCGAGCCGCCGGCCCCACCGCTCCAGCCGCTCCGCCGTGTAGCGGCCGTCCACCACGCCCAGCGCCAGCAGTCCCCCGAGCGCCAGCCCGTCCAGGCGGAGCAGGGTGAAGGTGTAGACCTGGAAGGGAGACACGCCCTCCCACAGCGCGGCGAAGCGCGCCACGGGGGAGAGCAGCACGCACGCCCACAGCAGCGCGCGCAGCTGTCCGTTTCGGAGGAAGAACACGAGCAGCGGCCACACCAGGTAGAACTGCTCCTCGATGGCCAGGGACCACGTCACGCTGAGCGGCGAGGGGCCGAAGTCCGTCAGCCAGAGGTTCTGGAGGTACAGCGCGTAGAGGGCCCACGGATACTGCTGGGTGTCGAAGGCCAGAATCGGCAGCAACCGCCCCATGAGGGTGAAGGCGAAGGCCAGCACCAGGAAGTACAGCGGCCAGATGCGCAGCGCGCGCCGCGCGTAGAAGGTGCGGAAGTAGGCCCCGCGCTCGCGCGTCTGCACGAGGATGCGCGTAATCAGGAAGCCGGACAGGACGAAGAAGAGGTCCACGCCCGCCCAGCCCACCTGGAAGAGCCTGCCCACCGACGCGGTGGTGAGCACCGTCAGCGAGTGGTAGGCAATCACCATCAACACTGCCACCCCGCGCAGGCCGTCCAGCGCGGGAAGGTGGGCGGGCAGGCCCAGGGGCTCCGAGGGTGCGGTCTTCATCTCGGGGCGGACCATATCCGGGAGTCGCGGGCGTGCCCCATCCGTGCGCGGGGGCCCCGGCTGCCGGGGGAGCGGCCGGGCGCGTGCTCAGGGACGCAGGCGGCCTGTCGTCACGAGGGGTGGGGCAGGGCGCCCTCCGCCCCGGTGAAGACGAGGCGCTCCATGGCCCGCGTCTGGCCTCAATCCTCTCTTCTGCGCAGACGTGTCTGGGAAGGATACCCGTGCTGAAGGAAAGTCCCGTTGCTTTTCAAGCGAGGATTTTGAGATGTTCCCAGCCCCGCGGGCCGGACGCGGAATGCGAAGTCGCAGCATCCCAGAGGCCCGCTGTCCCACCACCTCCTGGCGATGTTGCTCCTTCGCGGACGACCACGCGCAGTCGAGGGGGATGTCTGGAATGAATCGTATCTACCTGGGATGTGTCCTGCTGCTGGCCCTGACGGCCTGCCAGGACGCCTCGATGGAGTCTGGCCGGAGCACCGCGAGCGCTCCGGAATTGCAACAGGATGTGTCTGGGATTCATGGCGTGCTGCCGCCCCAGCCCCTTCCACTCTTCATCACCACGAACAAGCTGCCTCCGGGACGCGTTGGCGCGGGCTACCTCGCGAAGCTGACCGCCATCGGTGGCAACAGTCCGCTGTCCTGGAGGCTCGTGTCGGGGCCGCTGCCCGGAGGCGTGACGCTCGCGGTGGACGGAACGCTGTCGGGAACCCCCACGACCGAGGGCACCACCGTCCTCATCGTGGAGGTGACGGACGGCGTCCAGCGCGTGCGCAAGGCGCTGGGACTGGTCATCTCCGCGGAGCTCGTGCTCACCACGGAGGCCCTGCCCGGAGCCTTCGAGGGCATCACCTGGCTCGCCGTCCCGGGAGTTCCGGTGCGGCTGTCGGCGCGCGGCGGCCAGCCTCCGCTCACCTTCAGCGTCAGCCCCCTTCCCGCGGGCCTCGCCCTGGACGCCGCGAGTGGCACCTTCTCTGGAGCCCCCGCCCAGGGCAGCGCTGGTCGCTCCATGGTGACGGTGCGCGTCTCGGACGCGGCGGGAGGCCGCGTGGAGCGCGTCCTGCCCCTGGAGACCCGCGTCCCCCGCCCCATCGCCGGAGGCGGCGCCGCGAGCCTTCCTCCCCGGGGCAGCCCGCTGACTGACACCCTCACCGTCTTCACCGTGGACAGCGCCGGCCGGGCCCTTCCGGGCGTGGGCGTCCGCGTGCGCCGCAATGGCCAGGAGTATGACCCGCCGAGGCAGGCCCTCTCCGACGCCACGGGCAAGGTGGTCTTCACCGGCCTGGGGCTGGACGGCGACTCCGACACCGTGGACATCACCGCCAACGGCAACCACCTGCAGAACATGACGATGGCGAGGGTGAATGCCGCGCTCGTGACGCTGTCCCTGGGGGCCTGGCCGCTGCCGATGCCCCGCTATGACTTCGTCTCCGCCACGGACCCGGCCTCCGGGCGCATCCTCGTCACCGGCGGCTACAACGCCCTGGGGACCTGGGGGTGCATCGACAACGTCGTCGAGCTGGGCGACGCCACCACGAACACCTGGCACGAGCCCGTCCTTCACGGCATGCCGGCCACCATGCCGGCCCGCGTCTACGGCGCGGGGGCCTTCGCGAGCGGCACGCTCGTCGTCTTCGGCGGCGTCACGTGCCTGGACAACACCTTCCCCACCGAGACCTGGGAGTACGAGTCGGACGCGCGCGCGTGGACCCGGTGGGACGTGGCGGGCCCGGAGGGTCGCACCGCGGCGGTGATGGCGGCGGACGGAACGGGCGAGCACGTCGTCCTCTTCGGGGGCTACTCCTCGAGCGCCTGGATGACGCTCAACGACACCTGGGTCTACACGCCGGCCACCCACGCCTGGACGCAGCGCTTCCCCTCCGGCCCCATTCCCATGGCTCGCGCCGACGCGGCCGCGGCGTTCGACCCGGTCCACGGTGAGGTGGTGGTCTGTGGAGGCACCCACGCCTTCCTGGGCGAGCTGTCCGACTGCAACGCCTACTCCCCCGCGAACGACACGTGGAGGCCCCTGTCCTCGATGCCCTCCACCCGCGAGGACTTCGGCCTGGCCTTCCACCCGGCCACCGGTGAGCTGTACGCCTTCGGCGGCAGGGTCGACGGCCTGGACCGGAACGACCTGCTGGTGCTCCGCGACGGAGCCTGGATGACTCTGGTTCCGGATGGAGCGCCGGGCGCTCCGCCGAAGCTCCATGGCCATGCGCTGGTGGCGGATGCCCGGAGCGGCCAGCTCCTCGTCGTGGGTGGCGTCCGACAGGCGGACAGCCGCATCAGCGGTGACGTGTGGACCTTCGCGCCCTCCACGGGCCAGTGGACGTGGCGCAGTGCCCCGCCGCCGTCCCGGCCCTCGGTGCGGCTGTCGGGCCTGCTGTCCGGAGGCCCGTCGGGCACTCGCATCCAGGCCACGGTGCAGGTGTCGGGGGACGGCGGCTACCTGGGCCGGAGGACCGTCACCCTGGTGGGTGGCACGGGCTCCTACGCGCTACCGGACGTGCCCCTCGACGAGCGGCTCTCCATCACCGCCTACGTCTCGGACCGGAGCCAGACTCCGGCCGTGCTCTGGTCTCACGCGGACCTGGGCGTGGTGGGCCCCTTCACGGCGGACACGTCGCTGGACATCGCCTTCCCGCCCGGGCCGCTGCCGCTGCAGACCACCACGGCCACTCTCGCCCTCCCCGAGTCGTGGATGTCCATGGCGTCCCTGAGCGGCGCGGCCTACCGACAGCGCCCCGGCTTCTTTTCGGAGACCAACGGTGTCGTCCAGGCGGACCTCGCCGGGCGCAGACTGCGCTTCGACACCATTCCCCTCCAGCCCGGCACGGCGCAGTGGTTCACCGCCATCCTCACCGGGCAGACGATGGATACGTGTGTCAGCGCCTGGGTCTACTGGGAGGGCACGCCGAGCCAGCCCCTGGCCGTGCCCTCACCGTCCACGAACCTCACGCCGGGCGTCGCGGAGTGCATCGTGGGGCCGGAGATTCCCACGGTGGCGCAGGAGACCTGGTCGCTGAGCCCACCCGAGGGCACGAAACTGCTCCAGGTGGGAATCGGCGCCGCGCTGGCACCGGATGACTGGCTCTACATGGCTCCGGTGGGCGAGCAGCCCGTGGCCTTCCAGCTCCCGGAGCCGAGCACCCTCGCGCCGTCGCGGCCCCGGCCGCCCGGCCAGCACGTGTCCTGGTACGTGGACACCGGCAGCTTCACCACCAGCTCCTTTGATTACGACGACTTCTCCCTGGCGCTGATGCAGCCGGACGCCTGGGTCCGCGCGGAGCCGTACGTGTACGTGCGCGCCAAGGAGTGAGCCTGGGGTGACGAGAGTCCTCCCTGCGTCGTTCGTGGCGTACCGGAGGCGGCCGAGGAAGTGACGGCGGTGCAGCGGGAGCGTCGCGGCATCCCGTCGCTCTCCTCGCACCGCCGCCACCCTCGAGCGGGTGGGGTCAATGGTTGCTGGCGGCCGTCACCTTGCGGAGGTGGATGGCTCCTCCGTAGGAGAGCACCTTGCCGGTCTGGATGTTGCCAACCGGATCGAAGAACGAGACGTCGACGCGATCGATGACGAGGTCGGCCAGGTCCGTCTGGCAGGTGCGCGTCCATGGCAGGACGTGCGACGCGCGGAAGTCGCGCAGCAGCAGCGACATGAACGAGGTCTCCGCGGAGACGCCGCCGCTGATGGTGTTGATCTCGACGCAGTCCTTGTAGCCGAAGCCGCCGTTGACCGAGGCGTAGGCCCGGTTCTGTTTCGCCAGGAAGGGAGAGGCGATGCTCTGCACGGGGCCACAGGGCATCGGCTGATTCGGCAGTGCGATGGGGTCGTAGACGGGGGCCAGGCCCTGCCCCCAGGGGGCGATGGGCGTGTGGTTCTCGAACAGGTAGCCGAGCAGGAGCGTGCCGTCGCCCCCGTGGGGAGTGCCGCCGCGCACCACGTGCATGTCGGAGTTCTTGGCGAGGACGGTCAGGTTGCCCTGGAACCCGGTCGCGTTCAGGTCGCCGTATTGGAGGGTCAACGGGAGCGGATGGGTCGGAACGATCAGGTTGCTCGAGCCCGCGAGCGTCACCCTCCCCGAGGCGCCGTCGGGCCCACCGTCATTCGACAGGTCGTACCCCAGCACGCTCTCGTGCTCGACGCCCTGCTCGATGAGGAGGGCGTTGCGCTCGGTGCGCAGCACGCTGCGCCAGGTGAGTCCGGCGCTGCCTCCGTTGAGCCGCACGCCGGCCTGGCTCGGAGGGGCTGTCGGCGAGCCGCGAACCAGCACGCCGATGTTCGCCGCGCCGAAGGCGCCCTTGTCGGAGCGCACGAGGTTGGCGTCGAGGCCATCCACCATCAGGCTGCGGCTGAAGGTGTCGGTCAGCACGCCGTTGCTCAGCGCCTTGTCCGCATTGCTCGCCGAGACGAGCGTCTGACGGAGGTAGGTCTGGTCACCGAAGCTGTCGAAGCTGTTGATGACGAACGCGCGCACCTGCGGCCTCGCCGGGTTGGCGGTCCCCGCGGAAGCGGACCCCGCGGTCTGGATGAGGAGATCGCGGACCGTCGCCCGCGCCGGAGCCAGCAGCTTGAAGAGCGGGAACGTCGAGCCGGGCGGGAGGTCGAGATACGTCGTGCCCGGCACCCCTTCGTAGCTCTGGAAGTCGGGCAGGATCTGGGTGCCCACGCCGTCGCCCGCGAGGATGCCGTCGAAACCGGCGGGTACCACGATGGTCGAGTCGAGGTAGTAGACGCCGGACTGGAAGTGGAACATCGGCCGCGTCGGCAGTGCCATCGCGTCGATGAGCGCATGGTTGATCGCCGCCACCGACATCGAGGGGGTGATCTCGACGACCGGACGGCCGTGATAGGTCGGGGCGACCGGCGGAGCGGGAACCGTGGGCGGCCCGGACCACGTCGCGTTTCCAAACTGCACGAGGTGCATCGGTGGAGGACCACTCCACTGGCCCGCTTGCAGCGAGCCCCTCCACCAGGTGTTGGAGACGAGCGATGCGGCGGTGGTATCGGTGCCGCTGAACGCATTGCCAATGATTGTCAGGTTGTTGGGCGAGTACGTGCCCGCCGACTGGTAGCCTGGCCCGATGGTGAACTGGATGGGCGCGTGGACGGAGCCGTCCGGGAACGTCGCACTCTGCAGGGTGTTGTCGATGATCAACGCCGCCTGGGTCCGTAGGTCGAGCGCCGCCCAGCGGGGTGCCAGCACGGCGTTGTTGGCGAGGATGATGGGCTTGTACCAGCCGGCGCCCTGGTTGCTCTGGCTCTGGGGGTTCACCAGGGGGACGAAGTGGCCGTTCTCGTCGCTCCCGTCGGTGAGCACGAAGCGCCACGAGCCCTGCGAGGTATTGTCGCGCGCCTCGAACCGGCCCCCCGAGCCGCCGAGGTACAGGTCACTGACCCGCGAGCCGGTGAAGACATTGTGCCAGGCATTGAAGCCGCCGACCGCCGCCACGATGCCCGCGTCGCAGTCCTCGAACGACGAGTCCTGGATGTCCCAGTTGTAGGTCTGCTGCGCGCTCAACAGCACGCCGGCCTGCGCCGCGCCCGGGGGCAACCCGACGTCCACCGAGTGCGCCTTGCCAATGCGCAGGAACCGGGTGCGGAGGATGTAGCCCTCGTCGTCGTTCGCCGAGTTCCCGAGGACTGGATCGTTGTAGCCGGCCCAGATGCCTCGGGCGGAGTCGGCGATGATCAGGTCGGTGAAGCGGAATCCGCTCGCATTGCTCCCATGCAACCGGCCGCTGGCGTCCACCCAGCTGCTGTTCGGCCGGAGGCCGCGGTTGTTCGCGATGCGAATCGCCGCTTCCGCGCGACCGGCGCCGTCGAGCGTCAGCCGCTTGATTTCACCCCCGCCCGCGCCATTGAGCAGGAACATCCACGGCTTGGGGCGGGTGGGCTGAGGGTAGGGCGGGGCGAGCGACTCGACCACGTCCGGATAGCTGCTCGAGTCGAAGCCCCACAGCGAGTCCCGGTCGGGTCCATGGAAGACGCCAACGTTGCCCAGGCTGATCTCCGTGGCGTTGACATACGGCTGTCCCCTCCAGTGGATGCGAGTGCTCGAGGGGGCGGCACCGATGACCCGGATGCCTCGGGTCGCCATGTAGAGGGTCCCCGAGATGTTGTAGTCGCCGCGAGGAAGGAAGAGCGTGTTGCGGCAGGGCGGCGCGCCGCAGCCCGGGGGATCGAGGGCATCGAGCGCCTGTTGCAGGGCATGGGTATCGTCGGTCGTGCCGGGGACCTGCGTGAAGACGACCCAGCCCTTGGGGAAGTTCGGGTTCGAGGGGTCGTCGGGGAACTCCTCGTCGACGGGCGGCGGGGTGCACAGGGCCGTCGACGCCGTCCGCGCCTCGGGCGCGGGTGAATCGACCACCGCCACGGAATCGCATCCCGTGTGGAGCCCCAGTGCTCCTATCAAGCTGATGACGGCACGGCGCATCCTGGCTCCTCGGGTTCGCGAGGAGTGCTGCGAAGAATGGGGCATGGGAAAGGAAACGACGGGTCGCCCGGATCTTCCCGGGGCCCGACTCCGCGGACGGGCCTGTGGTGTCAGGCGCATGCCCTCGCAGAACGAGCCGTTGCGCGAGCCCGGGTTCATCGCGCGTCCGCCGTCTTCCCTCACTTCGAGGATGAGGTGCTGACGCGACACGTCCCGGAACATGCCACGGGGCGGGTGAGGCGCATGGCCTTGAATTCCCGGTTTATGAGGTAGGCTCCACGCCGCAATGTCCTTGCAACCCGGAGACAGGTTCGGCCGCTACGAGCTGGTGTCCTGGCTCGGTCGAGGCGGAATGGCGGAGACGTGGCGCGCCCGCCTGGTGGGCGACGCCGGCGTCACCAAGCCCGTGCTCATCAAGAAGGTGTTGCCGGAGTTCTCCGGTGACGAGGCCTTCATCTCCATGTTCATCAGCGAGGCGCGCATCTCCGCCACGCTGTCGCATGGCAACGTCGCCCAGGTCTTCGACTTCGGTCAGGTGGACGGGGACTACTTCCTGGCCATGGAGTACGTGGACGGCCAGCCCCTCCACCGCATCCTGAAGCGGGCGCTGCGCTCCGGGTTCTCCTGCCTGCCCGTCCCGGTCGCCACCTTCATCGCGCTGGAGATGTGCCGGGGCCTGCACTACGCGCACACGCGCACGGACGAGAAGGGGCAGCCGCTGGGCATCGTCCACCGGGACATCTCTCCGGACAACGTGCTCGTCAGCTACGAAGGTCAGGTCAAGATCGTCGACTTCGGCATCGCCAAGGCGCGCTTGCTGCGCACGTTCGACACCGAGCCCGGCGTGGTGAAGGGGAAGTACCTTTTCTTCTCGCCCGAGCAGGCGCGCGGTGAGGCGGTGGATGCGCGCACGGACGTGTGGGCCACCGGCCTGGTGCTGTACGAGATGCTGTGCGGTCAGCGCCCGCTCACCGGGCCGCCGCAGACGGTGATGGTGCGGATGGCGCGCGGCGACTTCCCCGCGCCCAGCGAGCTGCGCGGAGGCATCCCCGCCGCGCTGGATGCGCTCGTCATGCGCGCGCTGGCGGTGGACCTGCCGGCACGTTTCGAGTCCAGCCACGCCTTCGGCGATGCGTTGGCGGGCTTCCTCTACGGTTTCGATCCCCGGTTCTCCTCCGTGAACCTGGCGCACCTCGTCCGGGAGTTGTTCCGGGAGGAGCTGGCCAAGGAGGGACGCGAGATGTCGGTGCCGCCCTCGTTCCGGGAGGAGCTGGCCCTCTGGCGAAGCACCGCACCCAACCTCACTCCGACGCGAAATGGGGACGGGCCTTCGCCGCTTCCCCCGAAGGCGCGGCAGACGGCCGTCGAGCGCGGGCCGAAGCACGAGACGGAACCCGAGACGATGCCGGCGTCCTCGCCACGTCTCTCACGGAGAGCGCTCGTTGCTGGCGCGGGCCTCCTGCTGTCGCTCGGGACTGCCGCCGTGCTGATGCCCGACTGGAGCGCGGGCCCGACTCCCACGGAGAATGAACCGTCACCGCAGCCGCCGCCGGCGGAGGCTCTGGAGGAGGTTTCCGTCCAGCAACCCGCCGCACCGGTGGAAGCGCCGAAACAGGAGGCGCTCGTAGCTCTCGCCGAGGCCATGGCGACAGCGGCCTTCGCGCGCGAGGCGCCAGACTCGGGCACGACGTCGGACACCGCCCGTAAGCTGACCTTCCGGCTGGAGGCCCGGAGGCATGTCATCCTCGTGCCTCGAAGCTTCGTCGCCGCCACGGGGCTGACACCGAGCAGGCTCTACGAGGTGTCGGATATCACCGAGAACCCGCGTTCGCGGCGGCCGGCGATCCTCAGTCCTTCCAATTCCAATCCGCTCCGCATCTTCTACCTGCTCTCGGGCTCGCGGATGCCCGCGGAGGACTCCCTCGGGGAGGTGACCGACAAAGCGATGTTCTTCGTCGGGGCCTCGAGCATCTCCTTCTTCACGTTGAGCCCGCCCTCCCTGGGGAGTCCGCGTCAGCGCAGCATCCAGCTCGCGAGCACACAAGCTGGCTTGAAGAAGCAGAAGCAGATCGCCTTCCGCCCGGAGGCCAGAGGCGCGTCCCTGGAAAAGGCCGCGCTGCTCACGGGGCTGAGCCGGTCGATCAGATATTCCGTGACGCTGACGGCCTCGGGCGGTGTGCCAGCGCGCACCCGTGGGCCGGGGCGCGGCCTCGAGCGTTGGATCGCCTGCATCCAATGGTCGCCTTCCGCGCAGGACGGAGACGTCGCCGTGAGGGGGCCCGTGGCGTTCCTCCTGAGACAGGGCAACGAGTTGGAGGCGTTCAACAAGGTGGTCATCGAGGGAGTCGAGGCGCTGAAATGTGGCTTCGTCGACGACAACCCCTCGGACAACGTGGGCCTCATGCAGGTGCACGTCACGCCTGTCAACGGCGGCAGCCAGAACTGGCCACTGTCGCAGTCCTCGTCCATCGAGGACAGCAGATTGGTGCATGCCGACCGCATGGCCTCACAGGTCAAGGGGGTGCTGAAAATGGGTGGCGTAGGGGGGGCCTTTCAGGCAGCCGAGTTGGCGAATGTCTGCCTGAATTTCGTGCCCGAGCATGCGGACTGCCTGCTGTATTCCGGCTTGGCCCTGGCCCGCCTGAATCGCGTCGAGGAGGCGGCGAGCCGGTACCGGCGCTTCGTCGAGCACCACCCGAACCACCCTCAGGCACGGACGGTGCGACAGATACTGGAGTCTCATGGTCGAGCCCACAACCTCGAGTCCCAACGGCCCCACGAGTGAAGCCTCCCCGGCTTCGGTGATGCCGCGGGCTTAGCAACCACCCCACCACGGCAGTACCGTAGACCCCCCCGTGGCAAGTGAGCAGGGAAGACATTTCGGCCGGTACGAGCTGCAACGCACAGGGGGGATGGGGGCCGATGACGGGGCCGCCCGAGCGATGCTCCCGGCCGGTGGGAGTGGGCGCCACCCCATGCACACCCACCACGGCCGCGAGTGGATACGCTGAGACCTGGAAGAGGCTTCAGTGTCGCGCCAGTGCGGAGCGCAACCAGCGCCATCCTGTCCCCAGGCCCGGCGAGATGCGCAGGAGCGTCCAGTTCACCTTCGCGCGCTTCGGCCCCGGCGCCTCGCGGGTCAGCGGCTCGAGCAACGCCAGTGCCTCGGCGCGCTGCCCCTCGCTTGCCAGCAGCAAGGCCAGGTCCAGCTTCACCTCCAGGAGGGCCGAATCGAGCGCCAGCACCTCCTTCAGGAGGAGGATGGCGTCGCGCCGCTCGTTCCGGTGGCGGAGGTGGAATCGTCCGCGAAGCAGGGCTCTCACCGCGTCGACGCGGTGTCCCTTGGCGAGGCTGAGCTGCGCCAGTTGTTGCCAGAGGTCCACCCGGTGGGGGAACGTATCCGCGGCCTGCGTATAGACAGCGATGGCCTTGTCCGCGAACCCCTTGTCCAGGTGTCCCTTCGCCGCCGCGTGGAAGCTCTGGAGCGCGGCTTCGGGCTGCTTCACCCGGGCCAGTAGCGGTGCCAGCTTGCCGTGGATGACCGGGTCTCCCGGCTCGAGCTCCAGCGCCTTGCGATAGGCCTCGACGGCCTTCTTGGTGCGGCCCCTGGCGCGAGCACGGTCCGCCTCGGCGATGAGCTCGGAGCGCGTCCGGGGCACCTTCCCACGGAAGATCATGGCGTCACAGTCTACTGCGTCAGCCAGGTTGCGGCGCGGGCCTGAAGTCCAGTGCTTGCTTGAACGCGTGACCTACGAACCACGCCGCTGCGCCAATGGGCACCACGGTGACCAGCCCGAAGACCCGTTGAAACAAGCCCGCGGGCATGAATGCGTCACCCAGGACACCTCTGGCGGCCAGGAGCCCATAGGTGAGCACGACGTTCAGGAGCATGTACGTCTTGAAGGCGCGAGCCTCGGGCGAGCGCCAGATCGCCGCAAGAAGGCTCAGTGGCCAGAACACATAGCCCAGCAGGAAAACGCCTTCATGGCGATCATCGGGCAGGGGGAACAGTCCCGCACCGATGTCGTTGAAGGCAATCGAGACCATCGACAACGTGGTCAGCCAGGTGCTGAAGGGGCCGACGTTCATCCGCTTCAAGGCACCCAGGAATCCGCCCGCGGCCACCAGCATGACCGCGCCACGCAACATCGTGCCGAAGTTGAACACCTGCGGCACAGTCGAAACCGTGGTCATGCCAAGCTCGCTCGCCGTTTGTTTCAACACGCTGTAGCCCGCTGCGAAGGGCATGGCCGTGAGCTGGACCCCGAAATAGAGAAGGGGGATCAGCAGGCCGGCGGAGCACGCGGAGTACGTCAGTTGCTCGCGGAGTTTGGGCGTCATTGTCCCTGTGACGTAGCACCTCTCGGGGGTGGAGTGCTGGAGCAGTGTGGCGCTCGCCGGAGCTTCAGCCCTCCGGGGACGTCTTGAAGATGAAGGGGTAGGTGACGATGACGACACCGCCACCCGTGGGTGGGAACCGGAAGGTGCCCACGCGGGCGGTGACGCAGCCCTCCAGCTCCGCATCTCCGACCGTGGACTCACGGACCTTGGACTCCAGTACCTGGCCATCTGCGCCGATGACGAACCGGATGACCACCTTGCCGCGAAGGTTCGGGGCGGACTCGAGGCGCGTCTCGTAGCAGCCGCGAATCTGCGCCCGGTTCGCCCCGATGACGGCGCGAATCTGGTCCTTGTCGAGCTGGCCCAGGGGCCGGGCACTGGCGGCGGGAGCGGGTGTGACGGGTTCGAGGACCTCGATGTTGACCCGCTTGACGCAAGCGCCCAGGCAGATGGCAAGCGGGAGAAGCAGTCGCGAGAGGCTCATTCGCTCCCGAGTTTCGCGTGAGCGGGCAGGCCGCGTAAATGCCCGCGAGCGGAAGGCCTCGGCGTCATGACCCTTCCGTGTTCATGGCGCGGAACGGCGGAGCCACTCCTCGAACCGCGTCGACCCGACACGCGGAGTGCTGGCCGGCATGAGCGACTGGTCGTCCAGCACCACTCGGAAGTAGCGCGCCTGGGCGTCGGCGACGACCTTGCGCACGTCCTGCTTCGCGTTCATGAACCGCTGGACCACGTCGACGAGTCGCACGCGCTCCGGCCCGGCGACTTCGACGATGCCATGGACCGGCGCGCCCAGCGCCGCTTCGGCCACCGCGTCCGCCACGTCGTCCGAAGCGATGGGCTGCATGAGCGCAGTGGACAGGCGCACCGTGTCGCCTTCCGTTCCCGCCTGCGCGATGCCGCCCATGAACTCGAAGAACTGCGTCGAGCGCACGAGGGTGTACGGAATCCTGCCGGCCGTGATGAGGTCTTCCTGCGCCATCTTGCCGCGGAAGTAGCCACTGCCCAGCAGCCGCTCGGTGCCGACCACCGACAGCGCGACGTGGTGTTTCACACCGGCCCTCTCTTCCGCCGCGAGGAGGTTGCGCCCCGAGGTCTGGAAGAACTCCAGCACGGCCTTGTCCTCGAACGACGGTGAGTTCGCCACGTCGACGACCACCTGCGCGCCCGCGAGTGCCTCTGCCAGCCCCTCGCCCGTGAGGGCATTGATGCCCGAGCTGGGCGCCGCCGCCACCACGTCGTGGCCCCGCCCGCGCAGCCGCTGGACCGCCTTCGTCCCGATGAGGCCCGTGCCTCCGATGACTACGATTTTCATGTTTGCCTCTCCGTTGACGGGGGGAACGTACGGAGGGAAGGATGTGGCAGCCATGACAGATAACCCGGAATTTCTGCCAGCTTCCGGCAAGCCGCGCACCGTGCTCTTCGTCGCCTTTCCCGACATGGGGTTGCTGGACCTGTCGGGGCCCCAGACGGTGTTCTGGGCGGCGTCCAAGGCACTGGCGGAGCAGGGCCTGCCGGGGTACCTCCGCCACACGGTGAGCCTGGACGGCGGGCTGGTGCAGACGGCGGAGGGCGTCGCGTTGCAGACGTCGCCGCTCGCCGCCTTCACACGCGTCCGTGTCGACACCGTCATCGTTCCGGGCTCGCCGACCATCGAAGACGTGCTCGCCCGCTCGGGGCAGCTGGTCGGCTGGCTGAGGCGGAAGGCCAGGACGGCCCGCCGCACCGCCTCGGTCTGCAGCGGTACCTTCCTGCTGGCGCAAGCCGGACTGCTTCACGGCAGGCGCGCGGCAACACATTGGGCCATGTGCGACCGGCTGCGCGAGCGCTTCCCCTCCATCGAGGTCGACCGCGACGCGCTCTTCGTCCGTGAGGGCTCCGTGTGGACCTCGGCCGGTGTCAGCGCGGGCATCGACCTCGCCCTGGCACTGGTGGAGGCGGACCATGGACATGACATCGCCATGAAGGTGGCCAGGGAGCTGGTCGTCTTCCTGAAGCGACCTGGCGGGCAGTCACAGTTCAGCGAGCTGCTGCGCTCACAGACGAAGGACACCGCCGCCTTCGATGAGCTGCACCTGTGGCTCGCGGGCAACCTGGGCAGGGACGACCTCACGGTCGAAGCGATGGCCAGGAGAGCCAGCATGAGCCCGCGCAACTTCGCGCGCGTCTACAAGCAGAAGACCGGCCGCACCCCGGCGAAGGCCGTTGAAGTCCTTCGACTGGAGGCGGCCCGGCGGTTGCTGGAGGAGTCGAAGCGCAATGTCGACCAGATTGCCCGGATGTGCGGATTCGGGAACGAGGAACGGATGCGGGTGACCTTCCAGCGAAACCTTTCCACCTCACCCAGGGATTACCGGAAGCGGTTCGCGACGTAGCGTCCCACTGCACCTCGAGTTCATCCCCACCCCCACGGTGTGTGAGCGAGAGACGCAAAGAGGGACATCCGGCCGGCCCGCTCGCTGGGTAGGCGGGCTGGCACGGAGGCGTGCGGAGGTCGCTGGTGGTAGAAGGCGTGGGGATGAGCGCTTCCGACGCGCTGGTTCGCTCCGGCACCCTCGCGCGCCCCCAGACCGAGTCCGAAGCTGCCGTCGCCGAGGCCGAGCGGCGGCTCCGCGCATTGCTCGAGGAGATTTCCACGCTCGACCTGGAGGTGGAGACCCTCGCCTCGGAGCTGGCCACGTTCTCCGCGCGCTACGAGCGCGAGCTGTCGGTCGCCTTCGTCCCGCTCGAGCGCCGCGAGCGCCTGGTCCGGTGGCTCCAGGCGCTCCAGGACGAGCTGGCGCGACTCGACGCGGAGCTGCGTGCGCCGCAACCGAAGGTGTCCCGCCGCAAGTCGCGCAAGAAGTCCACGCGGTCGCATCAGTCCGAGAGGGAAGAGGCGGAAGGCGAGCGCCCCTGGACGCCTGGAGCCACGCTCGACGACGACGTGCCCGAGCCGCTCTCTCCCCCTCCCGACCTCGCGTCCGAGGCGCAGACCCTCAAGCGGCTCTATCGCAAGCTGGCGCGACTGCTCCACCCGGACCTCGCCCGGACGGAGGAGGAGCAGGAGCGGCTCCACCAGTTGATGATTCAGGTCAACCTCGCCTTCGAGCGGGCAGACCGGACCCTGCTGGAGCTCTTCCTCGTCCGCGTGGACCAGGGCGAGCTGCTCGAGCCGACGGTGTCCGTGGACGAGCGGCTCGCGCACGTCGAGAAGCGCATCGCCGCCCTGACACCTGTTCGCCGCTCGCTGCTCGCGGACCTCGACCGCTTGCGAGCGACGTCCACCTTCCGGCTCCATGCCGAATGGAAGGGGCGCCAGGAGCTGGGCCGCGACTACTTCCAGGAGACCCTCACCGAGCTCGCCGAGGACGCCGAGCGCACGATGCGCGACGCCCTGGCGCGCATGGGCCGACTCGACCGAGCGGCCCGGGAGCTGACCACGTTGAAGCACCCGCTCACCGAAGCGAAACCGGAAGGGGCGCTGCGCACCTTCGACCCCATCCTCGAGAGCCCCCTGGTGCGGAAGGGCGCGGAGCGTCTCGAGCGCCGACGGGCCTCGTCCGAGGCCCGCACGCTCGCGCAGACGCTGGAGGAAGCGGTGGATCAGGCCCCGTGGGAGGCCACGCTGGTGCTGATGGCCTTCTTCGCCGAGCGCGCGGGGCGTCCACCCGATGCGCTCTCGAACCGGGAGGGCTGGGCCGAGCGCTATGCCGCCGTGGCCACGGCCTGGCCGGAAGCCCCGGCCTTCGAGGAGTTGCTCACCCGGCTGCCACCTCCCCTCGAGATCGGGCTGCGCTTCCAGGGGGGAAAGGTGCGCTTCGGGCTCCAGCTCAAGTCGGTCGAGTTGCTCGCCGGAGTGCCCATTGCGCTCGAGCGCCGCACCGTCGCGATGCTGGCGCAGCGGGTGCTCGCGCACCTCGGCCCGCGTGAGCAGTGCAAGGGCTGTGGCGCGGACGTCTTTCTCGTCCACCTGCTGCGCACCCGGGGCCTGGATGAGCTCAATGGCCTGGTGTGCCCGGCCTGCGGCCACGTCGCCAAGAGCTACTTCCTCTTCAACTGGTCCGAGGGCCAGGAAGCGCTCCTGCCCTTCGCCCTGAAGGTCGGCCTCGTCGACGAAGTGGTGGTGAAGCTCGCGGGCAAGGGCATTGCCTTCCAGCTGCTGCCCGTGACGCGCGAGGCGCTGACCGTCGGAGCGCTCAAGCAGCTCTTCACGGACCTGTACCTCAAGCCGTACGGCATCGCGGCGGAGCCCGCGGACCTGGTGGTGAAGGCGGGTGCACGCGCGCTGAAGGATGAGGCCCGGGTCGAGGCGTCCGTGCTGACGCTCGCCATCCGCAAGGCGGGCCGGGACTCGCTCGCGCCCGTGCTGGCCGGGGACGAGCAGGAGTTGGTGGCGCTGCTGCGCTCGCGCATCGAGCGCCGCTTCCGGCCGGGCTAGCTCCGGCGTGGGCGACGCGGAGCCGGAGGGTCTCGTTCTTATTTTACCGCTTAGTCAGAAATGACCCGCTTTGCGGGTAGAAGGTTCGAATAAAGTCTGTCTTCCGCCCAGACGCTCCCATGTCGGGAGCGTGGGAAGAACCGCTTCAGAACTGGAGGGAGACCCGCATGTTCAAGAGAACGGCAGTCCTCGTGGTGAGCTGTGGCGCGTTGCTGACCGCCTGCGGTACCGACGCTGACCCGCGGCTCGAGAACGAGGAGATCATCTCCAACCTCATCGAGGCCGGGTATCCGGCCGACAGCATCATGGTTGTCGAGGGTGCCGTGTACGTGGAGCGCGACGCTCAGGTATCGCTCGAGGCGTCCCGGGAGATGCTCCAGCGCGGCGAGGGGAGCGCGGAGCAATACAGGACGAACAACCTGGTCGACACCACCATCGTGAAGAAGATCTGCATCAACCCGACCTCTGCGTTCAACACCTACAGCCGGCTCAGCCAGGGGCTCGACCTGGCCATCCAGAACTACAACAGCCTGGGACTCAGCTTCGTCATGGCGCGAGGACCGACCACCGGCTGCAACGCGAACATCACCGCACAGGCCACGAGTGGCGCCGGAGGCTCCGCGGGATTCCCCTCCGGGGGGCGTCCCTACGGGACCATCACCATCGGCACCGGGCTGCAGAGCTACAGCGTTGATGCGAACGAGCACATGATCACCCACGAGCTGGGTCACACGATTGGCTTCCGCCACACGGACTTCTTCAACGCGGCCAGCTGCGGCGGCAACGAGGGAAGCGCGGGCGTGGGTGCCATCCTCATCCCCGGGACGCCGACCTCGGACCCGTCGTCGCTCATGAACTCCTGCTTCAGGGCGACCGCGACCGGCGAGTTCTCCCAGTACGACATCGTTGCGCTGAACTACCTCTACTGAGAGTTGGCGCGACAGCCCGCTGCTGTGTTCGGAGCATGAACAAAGCCGGGCCGGGAGTCGGGGAGCCAGACCTTCTTCGTGCCGCTGTCCGTGTGACCTCTGGACGTTCCAACGTCCTATCGGTCCATCCGGACTCCGGAAGAGAGGTCTGACCCATGAACCCTACTCCTGGTGCCATCCTCACCTTCGATGACGGCCCGCTCGACGACAAGGGCAGTGATTGGGCCCTGAAGTCCACGCTGGACATCCTGGATGCCCATCGCATCCAGGGTGTCTTCTACGTGCTGGGTGAGGAAGTGCGGAAGCAGCCGGCGCTGGTCAAGCTCATCGCCGAGCGCGGCCACATCCTCCAGAGTCACGCGTGGAGCCACGTGGCGCTTCCCAAGCTGCCCGAGGCGCAGCTCAGGCAGGAGCTCCAGCGGACGCAGGACCTCATCTTCCAGACCGCGGGCGTGCGTCCCAACCGGTTGAGGCCTCCATACGGCGCCGGGTGGGTGGGCCCGAAGTGCCCGGTGCTGCTGAAGGTGGCGACCGGGCTGGGCCTGCAGCTCACCGGGTGGGACGTGGACACCAACGACTGGAAGGCCCCCCGCGGCCTGGCCGACACGCAGAAGTGTTATCCGGGCCGCAAGCGCTGGAAGGGGCTCTACGGCAGGCAGGGCGGGCCACTGGACATGCTCATGCATGTGAATCAGGCCACGGCCAGGGACCTGAAGAACTTCATCCTCGGCCTCCAGGCGGAAGGGTGGGAGTTCCGGTCCTACGGAGACCCGCCGCAGCGGCCGTCCGTGGCCGTCGCCTGAGGGTCCTGGCCTCTCCCCTGGATTGTTTCCGCGCTTCACCTCGCACGAGGAATCCCATGTCCACGACTCCCGCTGGTTCCACCCCTCTTCGCAATGACCGCTTCGCCGCCGAGCCCGAACTGGCGCAGGTGCTCGCAGGCCGGGCAACGCTCGGCCGCAACGCCCGGGGCCCGGGCGCGCAGGCCGTGCAGCAGGCCCTGATCGACATGGGCTTCAGCCTGCACGGAGGCGCGGATGGCGCCTTCGGCCCGCAGTCGCTCAAGGCGGTCCTCAATTTCCAGGTGCACGCCCGCTCGGCCTTCGCTGACGTCCAGGCCACCGGCGTGGTGGATGCCGCCACCCTGCGTGCCCTCGACACGCTCGCCCCGCTCCCGAAGCAGCGCGGCCAGGTGAAAAACCTCCCGGTGCCACGCTACGACGGCACCCCGCTGCGCGTGCTGGTGGTGAAGAACGAGCACCGGACCTTCCTCTTCGACGCGCAGGGCGGGCTGCAGGGCATCTTCGGCAACGCCGTGGGGGCACGTGTCACCCCGACGGACCTCGGCCTGAAGAAGGTCAACGCGAAGCTGGGCGCGGCGGAGGCACGGGACCTGGGCCTGAAGCTGTGGGGCGGCCTCGTCTACGGCCCGTGCATCATCGACCTGTCCTGGGCGGATGGCTCCCGCTCGGGCGAGGAACTCCACGGTACCAACGCACCGACCCGGCTGGGCGAGGACGTCTCGCACGGGTGCATCCGCCACGACAACGCCGCCATCCTCGTCCTCTACGAGGCCGTCAAGGTGGGGGACCGGGTGGCCGTCGTCGACAGCGTACAAGATGCACGCCTGGGCGTTCCGGCTCCCTCCCCCCGGGTTGCCTAGTAGCGGTTCGGGAACGAGAGGCGCAGCTGCTTCTGCTGCTCCTCGGTCCGCATGTACGTGTCGCCCCTGTTGCGACCGCCCTGGTTGTTGAGCGTCTTGCGGACCTCATCCACTTCGTTCTTGTAGAACTCCGCGGTGAGCGCCTTCAGCTCCTTCGCGACCTGGATGAGCGCCGCGCCGTCCTTGGTGGTGACGTTCGGTCCCATCGGGTTGCGGTACTGCGAGGGGACTTCGCCGCGCATCAGCGCGGTCACCGTGGCCCGGCCTCCGCTCAGGCGTGACGCCGCGAACGCCTGGAAGCGCGCCGCCGTGTCGATGTCCTTGAAGTGGGACTGCAGCAGGTACTGCGAAGTCGAAAGGGCCTGGTCCGTCCTCGCAACGGGCTTCTGCTCCACGGTCTGCACCTGCTCCGCGAGCGCCTTCTGGAACTGCGCGTCGTCGCCGTCACCGAGCGCGAAGCGCTTGCGCAGCTCGTGTGTCGCGATGTTGCCCTTCATCTTCCCGGCTTCTTCCATGACGTAGATCATCAGCTTCGCCTGGCCGAGCCCGATGAGGAGCGGAGGGGCCGCGGCGATCTCGAAGATGGTGGCGGTGCTGCCGGAGATGGCGCCGATGGTCGAGATGACGGAAGGCACGTTGTCGAGTGCCAGGTCCGCGCCGGCCTTGATGCGGTCATCCGCCGAGACCTTCTTGCCGTCGAGGTCGGTGCCGTACAGGACCTTCTTGGCATTGCCGTACATGCCGAGCAGGTCCGTGGGGCCCTTCGCGAGGCCGCCCACGCGCCCGAGCAGCTTCAGCACCTGCTCTTCGAGATGCGGCTGCTTCGCGACGAGCTGCAGCAGGCCGCTGATGATGGCGGGCGCGGCGGTGATGCCGGCGACCGCTCCCTCCACGGTGTTGCCCTTCGCGATGGCGTCCGCCGAGTTCTTCAGCGCGTCGAGCGCGTCCGGCAGGCCGTCGATGCCGGCCATGCTCGCCGCGATCTTCAGGTTCCCGGCGATGGTGGAGACGGTCTCCGCGTTGTTGACGGCATCGGCCTGCGAGTTGATCTGCGGGGCGGCATACGGCTTGAGCGTCGCCTCCTTGGAAATCTTGTCGAACAGGGGCCGAAGGCCCTGGCCCAGCGGTCCCGCGTCCTTCGCCAGGTCGGCGAGCTTCTTCTTGTTCGCATCCAGGAGCTCGGTGGAGCTGCCGCCGTTCGCGCGCAGGCCGTAGGCGAGCTCGAGCGCGCCCTTCAGCGCCTCGGCCTGCTTGGGGTTCGCGCCCTTTTCGATGGCGTCCGACACGACGTTGTCGATGGAGCCCGTCACCATGTCCTCGTCGGGCAGTTGGCCGAGCGGAGCGTTGGCGATGTTGTTCATCAGCGCGATGGCGGCGCGCGGCGTCTTGCCGCCCGACTCCGTCCCCGCGAGGAGCGTCTTCTGCGCGCCTTCCATCTGCGCGGTCATCGCCTGGAGCGAGGCCTTCAGCGGGCTGCCATCCGGCAGGCTCTTGAGTGCCTGTTCCAGCTTCGTCTTCGCGGCGGGAAGCGCTTCGAAGCCACGCTCGTCACCGTGGCCGATGTCTCGCGTCACCCGCATCGCCTCGTAGTACGCGGTCATTCCATCCCGCGTCGCCGGGTCGTTCACGAGCTTCAGCATCTGGTCGAAGTCGACATCGGTGCCGTTGATGGCAGCCTGACGGAGCGCGGGCAGCACCTCGGCCTGCGCGGCGTAGAGCTTGTCGAGCGAGTCCATCCCGTACGCGGCCGCCATGTTCGCGTCCTTCAGGATGGCGACCTGGTGGGGGCTGAAGGTGTACGCGTCCGTCGTGCCGCCGTTGGCTGCCTTCTTGAAATCCTCGGCGGTCACCAGCGGCTTCTTCGAGTCGAGGTCGATGGTGAGCTGGTTCCCATCGCGCCGCGCCATCTCCGCGACGGCAATCGTCGCGACCTCCTTCGAGAAGCCGAGCTTCATCGCCGCGTCGATGACGAAGGCCTGCGACGGCGTGGGCGTGGAAGCATCCGTCGGCAACGGGACGTCGGAGACCTTCACGCTCTCCTTCGCGTCCTTCGGCAGCTTGAGGTCGCTGTCTCGACGCGAGGTCGCGCGCAGCTTCACGCCCGACATGAAGTCGTCGGTGACGAGCGGCTTCAGCAGCAGGTTGTCGCCCAGCAGTCGCTGCGTCAGCGGCGTCTTGTTCTGCGTCGAGGTCGTGAACGAGTCGCGCGGCAGCACGTTCGGCTGCGCTGGCGGGGTCCGGGTCGGCACGCTCGGCTTCGTCGGAGTCGGCGGAACCCTGCTCGTGGTCGGCTTCGTCGTCGTCGTCGTCGGTGAAGGACGCTGACCCGTCACTTGGGGGGGCATGGATTCTCCGGTCGTGCTGGACTCATGCGTGCGGCGATACGAGGACGCTCCCACCCGGATTCTTTTGCATTGAATTCTCACGGCCCCGGCGAACGGCGCCTGTGAGGCTCACTGTTCCGTCAAGTGCTTGGATTTACGGCGTGTATGCCCAGGGCCGGCCAGGCGCCATGGGCGTGTGCTCTGGCAGTCCCGCCTTGTTGTACGCGGCGTGTGCCCACCTCTATGCTCCACCTCGCGGTGAGTGCTTCGGAGTGGGGGAGCCATGAAGCAGCCTGCGACGGCGTTCGAGGCGGTCCCCTCCACGCCCGCACACCACTTCCGCCTGTACTACTTCGCGGCCGTCTCGCGGGTGCTCGCGCGCGCCCCCTCCTTCGAGGAGTTTCCGTTCCTTGCTGGCTACCACGACGAGCTGGCGGCCCTGGGGGCAGCCGGGCGCGACGAGGCCTGGTGGCAGGAGGCCCTTGCCGCATGGGAGCAGCGCATCCCGGGCCACCTGCCGGCGCGCGCCCTGCGTGAGGCGGCGGGACTGGACCACCGAGCGCTCACGCTCCTGTTCTGCGTGGGCCTCACGGAGGAGGACGCGCGCTTCGGCCTCCTCTTCGAAGCGCTGCAGGCGGCGCCGGGTGTCCATCGCCCGACACTGGGGCTGCTCCACGCGTGGTGGAACGCGGAGGGGAGCGAGGCGCGCGCGGCCCTGGAGCCGCTCCGCGAGGCCGGCCTCCTGCGGGTGACGAACCCCGACGCGCCACGCGTCGAGTGGGCCTTCGAAGTGCCTGGAGCCCTGTGGGATGCGCTGCGCGGTGACGTGCGCCTCCGCCCGTTGCCGTGGCTGCGCTACCGCCCGGCGGCGGAGCTGCTGGAGATTCCCCGGCTCATCCTCCCCGACGCGGTGCGGGACACCGTCGCCCGCCTGCCTCCGCTGCTGAAGCAGCGCGAGGTCCGCACGCTGATTGTCCGCGGGCCGCGCCATGGCGGACGCCGCACGCTGGTGGGGGCTGTCGCACGCGCGCTGGGCCGCGGCCTGCTCGAGGTGGAGCTGCCCACGCCGCGCAACGACGAGCACGCCCGCGTGGCGGGCACGCTGGCCACGCTGCTCCACGCCGTGCCCGCCGTCATCCTCGAGCCGGCGCCCGGCGAAGTCACCGAGTTGCCCCGCCTGGGCGCCTGTGACGCGCCCGTCGCCGTCGTGCTCGGCCGGCATGGGGGCGTGAGCGGCACTGTCGAGCGCCCCGTCACGCTGACACTCGAGACGCCGGGGCCGGCGGCACGCCGCGCGCACTGGCTCCGCGCGCACGCCGTGGACGAGGCCGAGCTGGACACCATCGCCTCTCGCTTCCGGCTCACCAGCGGCCACATCCACACCGCGGGGGAGCTGGCCCGCTCGTATGCGGCGCTCGCGGGCCGCCGTGCCATCACCGCCGAGGACGTGAGCCGCGCTGTCGGCTCGCTCGACCGACAGGCGCTGGATGCGCTCGCCACGCGCCTGGAGACGGGCGGTGACTGGAGCGAGCTCGCCGTCGCCCCCGACGTGCAGCGGGAGTTGGTCCACCTGGAGCGGCGATGCAGCCAGCGCGAGCGGCTCCAGGACGCCGTGGGTCCGTCCGTGGGGCGGCAGCTCCGTCCCGGTGTGCGCGCGTTGTTCCGCGGGCCCAGTGGCACCGGCAAGACGCTGGCGGCCCGGCTGCTCGCCGCGGAGCTGGGCATGGAACTCTACAAGGTGGACCTCTCCACCGTCGTGAACAAGTACATCGGCGAGACGGAGAAGAACCTCTCCCGCATCTTCTCGCTCGCGGAGGAGCTCGACGTGATGCTCCTGTTCGACGAGGGCGACGCCCTGCTCGCGAAGCGCACCGCCGTCCAGTCGGCGAACGACCGCTACGCAAATCTGGAGACGAACTACCTCCTGCAGCGCATCGAGTCCTTCGAGGGCGTCATGCTCCTCACCACCAACGCGGGGGACCAGATGGACACCGCCTTCGCGCGGCGCATGGACGTCACCATCGACTTCCGCCCGCCCGAGGTTTCCGAGCGCTGGAGCATCTGGCAGCTCCACCTGCCCGTGGGCCACGCCGTGGAGACCCAGTTCCTGCACGAGGTGGCGGCGCGCTGCACGCTCTCGGGTGGACAGATACGGAACGTGGTGCTGCACGCGGCCACGCTCGCACTCGGGGACGGAGGAGCCATGGGGACCGACCATCTCGACGCCGCCATCCAGCGTGAGTACCGGACGGCCGGGGGAATCTGCCCGCTGAAGCGCGGCGCGGGCACCGTCAGGAGCGTGCGCTGATGCCAGGTGGAACGCGGACCTCGCGCCAGAGCGCCCCCACCCCCGCGCCCGCCGCGCGCCCCGCGCCCGCGCGGGCGGCCGCCCCGGGAAGGCCCACCGGTACCGTGAGCGGCGCCCCGGCGGTGCGCCTCACCCCGCAGCCCGTGGGAAGCACCGTCACGCCCGATGAGGTCGACATCTCCTCGGGACAGCTCACGGTGCCGGAGGCCACTGCCGCGGAGGCGCGGCCCGGGCGCGACGTGGACCTGCGCGTGCGGCTGCCCGGCCTCGCCGAGGGCACCATCCGCGTGCGCAAGCGCGGTGACACCTTCAGCACCACCGGCGCTGGCACCGCCATCCGCCTGAGCCACCCCGCGCTCGCGCCCCTCGCGGACCAGGTCCCCACCGTGCTGGTGGTGACGGTGCGGGAGAACGTCGTCACCGGCTGGGTGGGCGTGGGCCAGCCGGGCCCGGCGCGCGGCACCCGGCGCGCGCTGGTGGAAGGCATGCTGCGCGGGGGCAGCACCGCGCTCGGCCTGCTGGGGATGACGAACATCACCATCCCCACCGTGGTCAACGAATTCACCGGCGGCCGCATCAACCTCGCCGTCGAGGGACTCGGCTTCCGCCTGGGCGGCTACCTCGAGGGTACCGGCACCCTGCGGCTCGACAACCAGGCGCTGCAGGTGGAGGGCGGCGCGCGCGTCGAGATTCCGGGCGGCTCGGGCGGTGAGTTACGCGTGCGCCGGGGCTCCAACGGCGTGCTGGGTGGCGACCTGCGCATGACGGTCGCCATCGGCCCGGCGACGGGCACCGTCGTCGCGATGCTCGACCAGGGCTTCGTCCACGTCCAGGGCACGGTGGGCTACCGCACCGAGCGCATGAGCGGCAGCATCACCCTCATCGCCACCGACGAGCGCACCGCGAGGGACCTCACCACGCGGACCGACCTGGACCCGTCGGCGCTCCCGGTGGCCCAGCCGGGGCCGGACAACCCGGCGCGGCCGGGCCGGCGCGCCTTCTGCGGCTGGGGCGAGCTCTCCATCACCCTCACGCCCTGGCTGTCCGGGCGTGCGCGCGTCCTCGTCAACAACCAGGCGCAGGCGACCATCATCGGAGAGGTCCGCCCCCAGCGGGAGCTCATCCTCTTCCAGGAGCGGGAGTGGAACCGGCGCCTGTTCCGCGTGGAGATTCGCGCCGGCTACGGCATCCCCGTGGTGGGCCAGGTCTTCGTCTTCGCCAACATCGGGCTGGAGGCCCTGGCGCGTGTGGGCCCGGGCCGCCTGCACAACATGAGCGTGACGGGGCAGTTCTCCACGGACCCGCGGGTGGAGAACCTCTTCACCATCCAGGGCACGCTCAACATCTCCGCCTTCGCCGGGCTGCGCCTGCGCGCCGAGGGCGGCGTGGGGCTCACCATCCTCGGCCACGACATCAAGGCCGGCGTGGGGCTGAACGCGCTGGCGGGCATCCGTGGCTACGTGGACGCCACGCCCCGCATCGGCCGGCGCCAGGCCCCGGGCGGGCGTCCCGAGTGGTTCATCGCCGGCCACATGGAAATCGCCGCGCAGCCGTTCCTGGGCTTCAGCGGAGACCTGTTCGTGGAGCTGGACTCGCCCTGGTGGTCGCCCGCGCCGGACAAGCGGTGGACGTGGCCGCTGTTCAACCTGGAGTACCCGCTGCCGGGGGAGTTCGGCATCGGCGCGGACGTGGACTACGTGCTCGGCTCCCGCAGCTGGCCCACCGTCCAGTTCGGCGAGGTGGACTTCGACTCCAGCAAGTTCATGACCGACCTGCTCAACGACAACGTGGACCGCGGGCGCGGCGGGGAGCAGCGGCGGCCGGGCAACTGGCGCGAGGGCACGGGCGGCGGCGCGCCGGGAGGCGCACGGGGCGGGCGCGGAGGCGCTGGCCGGGGCCAGGGCACCGAGAGCTTCGACGGCCCCATCGGAGAGAACATGACGTTCTCCGACGGGCACGAGTCGCACCGCCTGTTCATCCAGGAGGACGCGCGCGGCACCACGCCGATGATGGCGAGCGAGGCGGAGCGCATCGAGACGAAGCTGACGCGCTGGCGGCGCAACCTCGACCTGCTGACCCCGGCGGACCGCTCGCGGGCGGAGACCCTCATCCAGCTGACGCGGGACCGCGCGCGGGAGCTGGATGAGCGCGCCGACGAGCAGAAGTCGCTGAAGGACGCCGAGCGCAACGCCCGGCCGGTGTACGAGCGGAACCGGGGGCAGCGCCGAAGGCGCTCCGGACAGAATCAGCGCAAGCGTCCCTCGGAGGTCCGCAGGCAGGTGCGCGAGTCGCAGGCCGGGCTGCGGGACATGCTGCGCGAATTGAGCACGCTGGTGGCCGACCAGCCCTTCACCCCCATCCTGCGCACGGCGTCGATGCCGGAGGGAGGAAGAGAGTCCCTCCAGCTGGTGGAGCAGGATGACCGGGCGAAGCTGCGCGTGTCCAACGCCGACGACGCGGGCGTGTTCGTGCGCATCGCCTCGGGCGCGCCGATGTCGAGGGCGAACAACCAGACGGGGCCGAATCTCATCCGCACCACGTTGAATGACGTGCAGCGGCGCGCGGTGAGGCTCCGGCTCACGCGCATCATCCGCAATCGCATCAACCGGCGCGCCTTCGTGGCCCTGCGCGCGCCGATGAACGAGCTGACGGACATCGTCGCCACCGTCGGGCGCGTCATGCGCATCGCCAACCTCGCCCGCGCGCTGCGCATCAACCCCGTCACCCCGATACGCACGCTGACCTTCGTGAGCAACCCCCGGAGGTATCCCGACGGACAGGGCATGCCTCGCGCGGTGTATCGCGGCATCTTCCGCCAGGAGATGGCGCGCCAGCTCCTGCTCCAGCAGCGGGGCATCAACCAGCTCACCGTGGACCGGTGGCTGGTGAACCTGGCGCTGTTCCGGATGAATGCCACGCTGTACCGGCAGATGGACCGCGGGGGGCGCACCGTCGTCCTCCAGCGCCTGCAGGAGCGCGCCGCCGCCGCCCAGGTGCGCGTGGCCGGCTACCTCGCACGGCTGCAGCAGCGCCGCGACCGGCTCCAGGCGGAGCTCGCCAACATCCAGGCGCAGAATGCCGCGCTGGCGAGCACCCGGACCGCGCTCGCCCGGAACGCGGCCGACCTGATCGAGGTGGCACGGCTCATCACGGTGGCCAACGAGACGCTGCGCAGGGCCCAGGTCGCTGCGGACGCCATCCTCCGGACGCAGGGCTCGAGAGACCTGGCGGCCATCGAGGTGGACGACAACGGGGTGACGCTGCCCCGCCCCCTGCGCGAGGACCTGCGGCCCGTGCGCGAAATCCGCCGCGACAGGCGGGGCGAGGAGGTCATCATCTATTACGACCTGCGCATCGTCGGCCGTCAGAACAACGAGATTCGCTTCCGGGACAGGCTCAACCCCCACTACGAGCGGCTGCGTCGGCGGCTGCCCGTATGGGAGCAGTTCGGCAGCCTGAGGAATGGGTTCCAGAGCTTCGCCGTGCTCCACAACCCCGACCAGGTCGCGGGCGGCGAGGACGCCTTCCCGGAAATCGTCTTCCCCGCGGGCGAGGACTACACCGACGCGGCCTGGACGCGGTTCTACAACCAGATGCGGCGCTACGTCGGCAACTCCATGGTGAACAGCCGCATCGGTGAGCAGTGGGGTGACCAGATGAACCAGGAGGGCAGGGCCGTCATGGGCCGCATCCCCGCGAGCGCGCACCCCATCTGGAGGAACAACTTCCGGTTCCTGATGAACCCGCCGGCGGGGACTCCGTGAGATGACACCCCTGGCGAAGCACTTCCGCCGGGGCATGGGACGCCCCGCTCCTGCGACACCGAATGCCATCCACTTCAACGAGCCGGGCGTGAGCCTGCTCTGGGAGACGGTGGGCCCCGAGCTGGGCGCGGGCTGGTTCCTGGACCGCTTCGTCTACCTGTTCGGACCCGGGCTGGAGCGGCTTCAGCGCTGCCTCCAGGCGTGGGCCTTCCTCGTCCCTCCCGACCACCCGGACCGGCGGGTGCTCGGGTACAACATCCACGGCGCCATCCTCGTGCTCGAGAATGGTGACTCCGACGTGCCGCGGGTGCTCGTCCTGGAGCCTTACCGCGTGGCGTATTGGACGCACGAACACCTCGGCTTCGAGAACCTGTTCGCGAAGTGGTTGCCGGACCGGGAGCTTCCCTACTTCCTCGACACGAGCGTCTACGCGCACTGGCGCCAGTCCACCGGGCAGTACCTGCCCGAGGACATGATTCTGGCGCCGAAGCTGCCGGAGGACCTGGGCGGCACCTGGACGCCGGAGAACTTCCAGGTGGAGAACCTCTTCGAGTACTACGAGCGCACCGGCCGCAAGTACGCGAAGGTGGCCGCGCAAGCGCCGAAGAAGCCTGGGGGGCGCAAGCGATGAAGGGCAGGGCGCGGTTTCCGGCCTACCTGAGCGGGCTGCCATTCCACCTGGTGCCGCGCGTGCCGGGCGCGGACGAGCGTGCGAAGCGGGTGGAGGCGGCGCGCGCGGGTGATGCCCAGGCCGCGCTGGAGGCCGCGTCCATGCTGTTCGAGGGCCGGGGCGGGCCGGTGGATGTCCCGCTCGCGAGCGAGCTGCTGAGCGGCGCCGCGGAGCGTGGCTCGGTGGAGGCCCTGCTGATGCTGGGGGGCATGTTGTGGAGCATCGACGGGCACGAGCGCGAAGGGGTGAGGTGGCTGCAAGAGGCCGCCGAGCACGGCGCCGCCGAGGCTCTCTACGTCCTGGGCATGGCGTGCGCGCGCGGCCGGGGGCTGCCGAGGGATTTGGAGCTGGCGCGCCGCTTCCTGGAGCAGGCGGCAAGCTCCGGAGTCGTCGAGGCGCGGGACGAGCTGGCGCGGCTTCCCGTCCGCTGACACCTCGCGGAGGCCGCCGGGGCGCCGGGCAAAATTCAGGGGCTATTCTTTTTTCAAGATGACGGGCGGGTGCGGGCCCTCTCTTGCGCGGGAGAAGACCTCCCTTTGACAGGCGTTGCCACCCAACCCCCTTGGGCACGCCCGCGCATCCAGAGGAGCAGACAATGACAAAGAATTCCGTGCCCGGCGTACTGCTGGGCGTGTTCGTGGCCATCGGCCTCGTGGTTCCCACCGTCGCGCAGGCCTTCGCCGCGCCCCTCGTGCGCGTCCCCTTCGTGGGCCGTGTCTGGCAGACCGGCGCCAGCATCTGGGTGGGCACCGCGGAAACCTACGGGGACGCCACCAGTGAGAAGCTGACCCTGCGCGCCCGGGAGGCGTCCGCCTGTGAGACGTGCTGGGTGTCCACGGTGGAGATGGCGGAGACGGGAACCGGAGGTGGCTTCCGCGCGTGGAAGGGCGTGGTCGAAGGGCTGAAGCCCAACACGAAGTACCACTATGGAATCTTCGCCGCGGGCAGCTCCACCGAGCGCGGTGGCTTCTACTTCATCACCGAGCCGGATGGACCGGCGCGCTTCAAGATTGGCGTCGCGTCCTGCATGAACGGCGAGAAGAACCCGAGCCAGCCCTCGTGGGACATCATGCACGAGCAGCTCAACACGGGAGAGGCCAACCTCCAGCTGCTCATCGGGGACAACATGTACACGACGCAGAGCCCTCCCACGAAGGACCACTACTGGTTCAAGTACTTCCAGCAGCGCCAGGTGCCGGAGTTCACGAACGTCTTCCGCGCCTTCCCGACGTTCGCCACCTGGGATGACCATGACTACGGGCCCAACGACGAGGATGGCACCTTCGCCCAGAAGGACGTGGCCCGCTCGGTGTACGCGGCCCTCTTTCCCCACCCCGAGTTCGCCGGAGACGGCATCAACTACAAGTTCACCTGGGCCGGGGATGCGAACGCCGTCAGCGGCGTGGAGGTCTTCATGATGGATGACCGCTGGGGACGTGACTGTCCCCGGTCCATGCCCGCGGGGTATGCGCCGAAGATGTATGGCTCGACGCAGTTCACCTGGCTGAAGACCTCGCTGCTGGCCTCGAAGGCGACCTTCAAGGTGATTGTGAATGGCTCCACCCTGGGCAGCGAGTGCTGGGGAACCCAGAAGCAGGCGCTCTTCGACCACATCGTCTCGAACAAGATTGGCGGGGTGCTCTTCGTGACGGGTGACATCCACCGGAGCCTGGTCTCCCAGCGCACGCCCGCGGGGGGCTACCCGCTGTGGGAGCTCACCTCGTCTGGCATTGGCGTCTCCGCCGACCCGGCGGAGTACAGCTTCGGCATCATGGAGTTCAACACGACGCTGGCGGACCCCACCGTCACGCTCAAGGTCATCAACAACCCCCAGCAGCGCTCGACGATTTCGGGAGCGGGAGTCACCGTCTCCACGACAGTCCTGAAGCGCTCGCAGCTTTCGAACTGAGGACGGCTTCGACGCGTGGGCTCCCTTGGGGGCTCGAATCAATCCCCCTCGACGGAGCCCTCCAGCATCAGCTCCACGTTCGTCGCGGGTACCTGCACCTCCACGTCTCGCGGCGGATGGCCGAGCTTCTCCACCCGCAGCTTGAGTCGCCCCGCGACGAGGCCTGACAGGGTGAAGTGGCCCTGGGCATCCGTGAGGGCGCTGCCCACGCTCGTTCCTTCTTCCAGGACGCCCACTTCCGCCGCGCCCACCGGTGCTCCCCGCGCATCCCGGACGCGGCCGGACAGCGTGAGGCCCTCGCGCAGCACCAACGTGACGGGCACGGCCTCCTCGTCCCAGGCTCCCACCCGGACGGATTCGGAAGTGAGGTAGCCCGGGGCACGCGCCTGCGCGATGTAGCTGCCAGGAACGAGCCCCCCGAAGTGGACGTCGCCCCGGGCGTCCGTGCCTTCCTCTCGCACCGTCTCCCCGCGTCCCTCGCCCACCAGTGTGAGGGAGACGGACGCTTCCTCCACGGGCGCCCCGCGCGCGCCGTACACCTTCACGGACACCGCTGCCGCGGGCGCCAGCGACAGCCGCAGTGGCTCGGTCCGCGGCAGCCGGAGCTCCCGCGCCACGGGGAGGTATCCCGGGCGCTCGACGCGCAGCTCATAGGTGTCCCCCGTGAGCTCATGCACCTCGAAGCGCCCATCCGCGCCCGTGCGCACCTCCTCCTCGCCGCCGCGCCCGGGCCCCATGAGCTCGATTCGCGCACCCTCCAGGCCGAGCCCCTCGGGTCCCAGGACCTGACCCGCCAGCACGTACTCCGGCTGCAGCGCGACCTCGACCTGCGTCTCGATGCCTGCGTCCACCATGACGGTCCGCTGCTCGGCCCCATGACCCGGGGCCCGGACGATGACGGCCTGGGCACCCGGCGGCAGCGGCGCGGCTCGGAAGTGGCCCACGCCCTCCTCGCGCCAGCGGACCTCCGGCGCGGTGGGAGACTGGACGCTCGCGCCCTCGAGCTCCCGGCCCGAGCCGGCCTCCACCACCCGCACGTGGAGCCCGCCCGCCGGCTCCAGCTCCACGTCGACTCCCGAGGTGTCCTCGCTCAAGGGGTCGAGCACCCGCAGGCCCAGTCCCGTGGCGCTCTCGGCGCGCAGCTCGGCGCGTCCGCAGTCCAGCCCCTCCAACACGAAGCGTCCCGCGCCGTCGGTCCTCGCCTCCGCGCCTTGTCCTTGAGACGTCACCCGGGCCCCTGGAACGACAGCGCCGCGCTCGAGCACCCGTCCCTCCACGCGCAGCGCGCAGGGCGGCGACACGGTGTCGGGCCGGGACGCGGGAGCGAGCAGCCCCCGCTCGTCCTGGGCCTCCTCGCGGGCATCCTGGCCCTGGCCGCTCGGCACGGCGCTCGCGTCGGCCGTCGGGCCTGTCTCCGGGGCGTTCGAGCCCGGGTCGGTGCCAGCAGCCCGCGCCTCGGCGGAGGTCCCCCGGCCAGCGGAGGAGCCGGGCGCGAGGGCGACGCCGAGGAGCGCCAGCAGCAGGAGCAATGCGCCCCCCGCGATGAGCCCGTACCGCATCGGAAGCCCTCCCTTTTCGGCGCGCGCCCGCATGTTCCTCGGAGGGCGCGGACCCGAAAACATCTCAAAAAATCGGAGGGTTCATTTTGAGTGAGATTCCAGGGGGGAACTTCCCTCCAGGGAGGCGAAGGTCACCTTTTGGAGGCTCCCCATGAAGCGATGCTTCGCTGCTGTGCGTTCCCTGTGTCGGCTGGCGACGGCCGGCACCCCCACCACGGCCGTCGTCCTCGCCGTCTGCCTGGGGGCCGCCGCTCCCGCCCGGGCCGCGCTGCCGAAGCCGGTCTACGCGCCCACCAACGGGTTCCCGGACCCCTCCGTGACGAGCGAGAGCGGCCAGTTCTACGGCATGGCGACCGGCAGCAACGTCCCCTCGGCGTTGGGGGACATCGCCTCCGGGCCCTGGACGTCCCAGGGGCCGGCCCTCAGCGCGAAGCCCTCCTGGGCCACCAGCAGCGGCATGTGGGCCCCGGACCTCGAGCGCATCGGCGCGAACGAGTGGGTGCTCTACTTCGCCGCCCCGGTCGACGGGCTGGACAGCGGCCAGCGCTGCATCGGCGCGGCCACGGCCAGCTCGCCCCTGGGGCCGTTCACCCCCGTTTCTGGTGGGCCGCTGGTCTGCCCGGGGCTGGCCGCCACCCCCACCGCGGATGACACCGTCCCGGGCCGCCCCATCTCGACGGCGGGGGTCATCGACCCCTCCGGCTTCAAGGACAGCGATGGCACGCGCTATCTGCTCTACAAGACGCAGCAGTTGCCGTCGTCGCTGCGCATCGTCCGGCTCAACGCGGCCGGCACGCACGTGTTCAGTGGCGCCACCAGCCGCCAGTTGCTCCGCTCGGACCGCATCGTGGAGAACCCCGTCGTCGTGAAGCGCGCGGGTTCCTACATCCTGTTCGCCTCGCGCGGCCCCTACAACAAGTGCAGCTACGAGACCATCTGGATGCGGGCCTCCGGCCTGGGCGCCAACGCCTTCAACACCGTCACCCAGCACACGCTGCTCACGCCCGGAAGCACGGATGGGGTGTGCGGCCCTGGCGGCGGGGACATCGCGGCGGCGCTCGACGGCGGGCAGCGCATCTTCTTCCACGGCTGGCTGTGCGGCAGCAGCCCCTGTCCGTCTGGCTTCGACGCGCAGTCCGACACCGGGGGCCGCCGCGGAATGTACGTCGGCGTGTTGGGCTGGGACTCCAGCAACGACCCCGTCGTCAACCTGTTCCTCAACCCGGGGGACTGAGGCTGGAGCGCCGGTCCTGCGCCCGCGTCTACGAGCAATCCGCGGGGTGGGGTGCACCCCTGGACCTCGGGGTGGGTGCCTCCGCGCGCGGGACGCGTACCATCCGCACGCAGCCCGCTCCTGACAGGACGCGGGACGTAGGGCCGCGCTCGGACGCCAGGACGCAATCGGCTGGAAACACTCGCGAGAGGGCCGAGGCACGCCTGTTGCTCCCGGCAGGTCCGCCTCACCACACCCGCCGTGGGAGCCCCTCATGTCCGAATCCATTCTCGATGTGGCCATCATTGGCGCCGGTGTCTCCGGCGTGTACTCGGGTTGGCGGCTGCTGACCCAGGGTGGCAACCGCAGTGTCACCGTCTTCGAGGCGAGCGACCGCGTGGGGGGACGCCTCCTGTCCGTGATGGCGCCTGGCGTGCCGGAGTGCGCCAGGGCGGAGCTCGGGGGCATGCGCATCCTTCCCGCCGTGCAGCCGCGCATCAAGCGGCTGCTGGAGCACCTCAACCACGGCGTGGGCCAGGAGGAGCGCATCGAGACGTACGACTTCCCCGTCGATGACCCGGCCAACATCGCCTTCCTGCGCGGCATCCACCTGCGGCTGCAGGACTTCACCTCACGCCCCGACCGCGTGCCCTACCACCTGTCCTTCCTGGAGCATGGACAGTCGCCGGGCAACATCGTCGTCAACGCCATCGAGCAGATCGTCCCCGGCATCACCGACAAGGGCCTCAACGAGTACGACCGGCGCGAGATGGCGCGGAAGGCCTCCTTCGCGGGCAAGCCGCTGTACGCGCAGGGCTTCTGGCAGGTCCTGGTGCGCGTCATCAGCGGCGAGGCGTACCACCTGGCGCTGGACGCGGGCGGCTACCAATCCACGCTCAACAACTGGAACGCGGCGGATGCCATTCCCTGGTACCTGTCCGACTTCGGCATCAACCCGGACTACAAGGGCTTCAAGAAGGGCTTCCAGCAGGTGCCGCTGACGCTGGCCAAACGCTTCCGCGAGGCCGGTGGCGAGCTGAAGCTCAACACCCAGGTCACCGGCTTCGAGTGGAAGGACGGCGTGGCCGAGGTGCACTTCAAGGACGCGCCCACCGTCCGGGCCCGGGCCCTGGTGCTGGCCATGCCGCGCCGGGCGCTGGACCTCATCACCGGGGGCAGCCCGATGCTCCAGTCGCTGGAGGTGAGCCGGTTGGTCCAGAGCGTCACCCCGCAGCCGCTCTTCAAGCTCTTCACCACGTACCGGGCGCCGTGGTGGCTGCCGTCGGGCGTGGAGAAGGGTCGCACGGTGACGGACCTGCCCGTGAGGCAGACGTACTACTGGCCCAACAGCAGCGGCCAGCCGGTGAAGAACGGGCCGGCCATGCTGATGGCCAGCTATGACGATGGCTTGAACATCGGCTTCTGGGACAGCTTCCGTCCCAAGCGCGGCCTCGGCTGGCGCCGGCAGACGCAGGGCGTGTCCAGGCCGGAGGAGTTCAAGGGCCGGCGCGAGCGGCAGGGTCTGTCCAGCGAGGTGGACCCCGAGTGGCTCAAGCACCACGCGCCGGAGGCCATGGTGGCCGAGGTGCAACGGCAGCTCGGTGCCATCCACGGGCTGTCCTACGTGCCCGAGGTGGAGGAGGCCGCCTTCATGGACTGGGGCGATGACCCCTTCGGCGGCGGGTGGAACAGCTGGAACATCGGCGTGAAGAGCTGGGAGGTGGGGGAGCGCATCATCCAGCCCGTGGAGGGTGCCCCCGTGTACATCTGCGGCGAGGCCTACTCGGATGCGCAGGGCTGGGTGGAGGGCGCACTGCAGACGGCGGACCGGATGCTGCTCAAGCTGGGAGTGACGCCGCCCGTGGAGGACGGCCTCTCGTCTCCACACTGAGCCAATGAAGAGAGCCTGCTCGCGAGGGCGAGCAGGCTCCGTTCGTTCAAACAGGCCCTGAAATCAGACGCGGCCGGCGCGTGTCAGGCTCTGCGGACCGTGGAGGACCGGATGAGTCTGAGCACCAGGAGCAAGACCACGGCTCCGATGAACGCCACGAAGATGGTTCCGGCGAGCCCGCCGAAGGGCGCCCCCGTGCCGAGCGCCCGGAAGATGAACCCTCCGAGGAACGCGCCCACCACGCCCACCACGATGTCGCCAATGACGCCGTAGCCCCCGCCCACCACGGCCGACGCGAGCCATCCCGCGATGAGGCCGATGACTGCCCACAACAGAATCGTTTCCAGTCCCATCTCATCCCTCCAGCAGGTCCGTTGGAGGGAACATGGGCACGGCACGTCGCCTAGGCACATCCGCCCTCCCGACCGGCAGGCAAGGGGGCAGGCGAGCCTTCGGGCCCGGGCCCCTGGAGAATCAGAGCGGACCCTGAGCCTCGAAGCCCGCCCGCCGCGGTGGTAGATGCGGCGGGCCCGGGCGAGCGAAGGCTCGCCTCCGTGGCGAAGAAAGGAGTCCGCCATGCACAGAGGATCCTGCCTTTGCGGGGCCGTTACCTTCGAGGTCAGCGGTACCTTGCATCCGCCCGATGCCTGCCATTGCTCGCAATGCCGCAAGCAGTCAGGTCATTTCTGGGCGTCCACCGACGTGGCCCGCGCCGCCTTGACGCTCCACGGCGCCGACAAGCTCACCTGGTTCCGCTCGTCCGAAAAGGTGCGGCGCGGGTTCTGTTCCACCTGCGGCTCTTCACTCTTCTGGGACCCGATTCACAAGGACACCATCTCCATCGCCATGGGCGCATTCGACCTGCCCACGGACACCCGATTGGCGATGCACATCCACGTGGCCAACAAGGGCGACTACTACGAGATTGCCGACGGCTTGCCGCAGAACCCGCATTAGGTCGCTACTTCGCGCTTTCGGCCGTCAGCTCCGCCTCCTCGTCAACGACTTCACCGACCTTGACCACCTCGTATCGAGGGAGGGGGTCAGGGAACGGGGGCGTCTCGCCGTACCGTCCCTCGAGCCAGAGCGCGCAGCGCCTCGCCTCCCGGCCACACTTCTGCGCAATTCGCTCGCTCAGCGGGACGCCCAGTGCCAGGTCCGTCACCCGCAGCTCGACAGCTCCGACGCGCGCGCTTTCGAAGCGGCGGCCCGGTTCTCCGAGCTCGATGACGATGGGCAGCCGAAGACGCTTTCCCCGGTGGGCCTCGAGCCAGGCCGTGAGGCCCGCCGTGTCGGTGACGGGCGGCCCCGGTTCGAATGTATAGACGGGCTCCGGGTCGCCCTTGCGCATCGGGCGACGTTCCTTGTCGGCCACGTCGTCTCCCATCTCGGGCCCTCCCTGGGGTGTCGCGCAGCCGCAGAGCAGCATGACGAGCACGGTGCATCGGGTCATCGACTGCCTCCGGCCCGCATCCTCGCACCGGTCATGGGGCGTTTGAACCCCACCCCGTTCAAGGTGAAGGAGGAGGCTCCCTGTCGGGCGGGGCTCGTCACGCTTCGCTCCGGAATGGGCGGGCGGCGCGTTAACCTGGGGGCATGGCCATCCAGCGCTCCATCCTGCTCATCGCGGACATCGGCGGGTACACCCGCTTCATGCGGACCCATCGCATGTCGCTCGCACACGCGCAGGAGATGGTGGCGTCGTTGCTCGAGGCCGTCATCGACGCGTCCAGGCCGCTCAAGCTGGCGAAGCTGGAGGGGGACGCCGCGTTCCTCTACGTCCCGATTGAGAGCGACGCGCAGCTCACCTCCGTCGGGCGGACGGTGGCGGACATCCGCCGCGCGTTTCTTGCCCGGCAGCAGGAAATCGCAACCAACCGGTTGTGCTCCTGCCACGGGTGCGTGGAAGTCGACAGCCTGAACCTCAAGTTCGTCGCTCACGTGGGAGAGGTGGCGTTCCAGAAGGTGAAGCGCCACACGGAACTGGCTGGCATGGACGTCATCCTCGTGCACCGCATGTTGAAGAACGAGGTGCCGGCCCGGGAGTACCTGCTGATGACCGAAGAGCTGCTGCGGAGCCTGGAGCCCGCCCTGGGCCGGTCCGCGCGCTCCCTCCTTCACGACTTCGAGGGCATCGGCCCGACCCAGACGCACTATCTCGACCTCGCGGAGATGGCCGCCGACCTGCCGCCCGCCCTGCGCAAGAGCCTGGCCGCACGCTGGTGGGAGCGAATCGCAATGAACGCGAAGGTGCTTCACTACTACCTCGGGCTGAAGGAGCCCTGCCGGGACTTCCACAACGTCGAGAAGGGCTGAACTCCGCTCCACCCCTGCAGCCGCCGCGAATCCCGCCCCTCGCGTGCTTCCCGCGAGCTCACGAACGCGCCGCTGCCGCCAGGCGTCGGGGCTGGCGGGAGGGCGCTCGAAAGGCGCGGGTGTGAAGCGCTCGCGAGACGTCGCTATTCAATATGGACGGGGGGGCGCCATGGCCGGGCAGGGCTCTCCAGGTACTCAGCAGGCCGTCGAGCGCAGGGTGCTCGACGTGTTGGGCGGCCTCTTGTCCGAGCTCGGCCAGCCGCGCGCCGCGGAGGAACCTGGCGCGGAGGCCCCGCTGGACACGGCGCTCGGGCTGGGCAGCCTGGAGCGGGTGGAGTTGCTGCTGAGGCTGGAGCGGGCGTTCGGCGTCACGCTGCCGGATGACGCGGTGGCCCGGGCCACGTGCGCGCGGGCGCTATCCCGACTCGTTGCCGAGGCGCACCCTTCCGTCGCGGAAGCGCCCCCCGCCCTGCATGCCGCACAGGCCCCTGCAAGGGCGGCCCCCGAGTTCGCCCCCCTCCTGACGGATGTGCTGCGCTGGCACGCGGAGGTCCACCCCGAGCGCACCCACCTCTTCCTGCGCGAGGACGACGGCACGGAGCGCCCGCTGACGTACGGGACGCTGTGGGCGAGGGCTTCGGGGGTGGCCGCGGCGTTGGTGCACGAGGGCGTGGAGCGCGGCGAGCCGGTGGCCCTCATGCTCCGCACGGAGGTGGCCTTCTTCTCGTGCTTCTTCGGCGCGCTGCTGGCGGGAGGCATTCCGGTGCCCCTCTACCCGCCCGTCCGCATGGACAGGCTGGAGGAGTACGTGGGGCGTCAGGTGGGGATTCTGCGCAACGCGAGTCCGCGGGTGCTCGTCACCTTCGACGAGGCGCGCGGGGTGGGGGCGCTGCTCAAGGCCCGGGTGTCCTCGCTGCGGCGCACGCGGACGCCCCGGGAGCTCGAATGGGTGGACGCGAGCGCACCGGCGGTGCACGTGGAGGAGGCGGACGGGGCGCTCATCCAGTACACCTCGGGCAGCACGGGGGCGCCGAAGGGGGTATTGCTGACGCACGGCCAGTTGTTGGCCAACATCCGGGCCATCGGCCGGGCACTGCGGGTGGGCCCCGAGGACGTAGGGGTGAGCTGGCTGCCGCTGTACCACGACATGGGGCTCATCGGCTCCTGGCTGATGCCGCTGACGTACGGGATTCCGGTCACCTTCCTCTCGCCGCTGGCCTTCCTGGCGCGCCCGGCGCGCTGGCTGCACGCGCTGCATGCGCACCGGGGGACGCTCTCGGCGGCGCCGAACTTCGCCTATGACCTGTGCGTGAAGCTGGTGCGCGACGAGGAGCTCGAGGGGTTGGACCTGAGCGCCTGGCGCGTGGCGCTGAACGGCTCGGAGTCTGTGAGCGCGGAGACGCTGGAGTGCTTCACGCGGCGCTTTGCCCCGTATGGGCTGAAGGCGGGGGCGCTCCTGCCTGCGTATGGGCTGGCCGAGGCGGCGGTGGCGCTCACCTTCCCTCCGCCGGGCCGGCCGCCGCGCATCGACGCGATTGCTCGCGAGCCCTTCGAGCGGAAGGGAGAGGCGCGTCCCGCGGCGGAGACCCCGAGGGCGCAGCACTTCGTCTCGTGTGGGAGTCCGCTGCCCGGCTACGCGGTACGAATCGTCGACGAGAGGGGCCGCCCGATGGGCGAGCGGGTGCGGGGCCACATCGAGTTCCAGGGGCCATCGATGACATCGGGGTACTACAACAACCCGGTGGCGACCATGAAGGTGCTGCGCGGCGGGTGGATGGACTCGGGGGACCTGGGCTACCTCGCGGATGGGGAGCTGTACGTGACGGGGAGGAGCAAGGAGCTCATCATCAAGGCGGGGCGCAACCTGTACCCGTCGGAAATCGAGGAGGTGGTGGGGGAGGTGCCCGGGGTGCGCAAGGGGCGCGTGGCGGCGTTCGGGCAGCCGGACCCGAGGGTGGGGACGGAGCGGCTGGTGGTGGTGGCGGAGACGCGCGAGCGTTCGCACGAGGCTCGCGAGCGGCTGCGGGCGGCCATCGTGGAACGGGTCGTGGAGGTGCTGGAGCTGCCGCCGGACGAGGTGGTGCTGGTGTCGCCGGGAGCGGTGCGCAAGACGTCGAGCGGCAAGCTCCGGCGCGGCGCCACGCGAGAGGCCTGGATGAGAGGCGCGCTGTCCCGGGGCCCGGGCGGGGTGTGGGCGCAGTTCGCGCGGCTGGCGGCGAGCACGCTGCGGGCGCGGGCGGGGCGGCTGCTGGGGACGGCGGGGGCGGCGGCATACACGGGGTACTTCACGGCGGTGGTGTCGTTGGCGGCGCTGGTGCTGGAGGTGGCGCTGTGGGTGACGCCGGCGGGGCCGAGGACGGACCGGCTGGTGCGGAGGGGCTCGCGCTGGCTGCTGAGGGGAGCGGGTTGTCCGGTGCGGGTGGATGGTGAGGAGCACCTGCGGGCCGAGGGGCCGTGGGTGCTGGTGGCGAGGCACGTGAGCTACCTGGACTCGGTGGTGCTGCTGGCGGTGCTGCCGGTGGACTTCCGGGCGGTGGCGCAGCGGGAGGCGGGGAGCTGGCCGGTGGTGGGAAGGGCGATGCGGCAGTCGGGACACCTGCTGGTGGACCGTTTCCACGCGGGGCCGGCGGCGGAGGCAGCGGAGCGGGCGTCACGACTGCTCCAGGCGGGGACCTCGCTGCTCGTCTTCCCCGAAGGCACGAGGGCCCGGGGCCCGGGAATGCTGCCGTTGAAGCTGGGAGCCTTCAAGGCGGCGGTGGAAGCAGGCAGGCCGCTGGTGCCGGTGCACATCGCGGGGACGCGGCGCATCTGGCCGAGGGGAAAGCACCTGCTGCGGCCCGGGCGCATCACGGTCGTCATCGGCGAGCCGCTGGTGCCGGAGGGCGAGGGCTGGCCGGAGATGGTGAGGCTGAGGGAGCGGACGCGGGAGGAACTGAGCGCGGGGGCGCTCCTCCGGGCGACCAGGCCGTGAGGCCCCTGGGCGGGCTCGTGCTTCTGCGGGCCGTGCCGTTCCTCTACATTGCGTGCCACCCGAATCTCCCTCTCGGAGGGGCAGCACCTCATGGCCATCACCCGGAAGCTCGCAGCGGGTTTGAAGAAGCGGAAGGCGGCGCCCGAGCGCGCCCCACGGCGCGGCGCCCAGGGCCGCGTGCTGGTGCTCGTCGCGACGCGCAAGGGCGCGTGGCTGTACCACGGCGATGACAGGCGTCGGACGTGGCGCGTGGACGGCCCTCACTTCCTCGGCCACATCATCAGCCACGTCGTGCTCGACCCGCGCGATGGCCGCACGCTCCTGGCCGCGGCGAAGACGGGGCACCTCGGGCCCACCGTCTTCCGCTCCATGGACTTCGGGCGCACGTGGAAGGAAGCGGCGCGTCCGCCGGCCTTCGCGAAGGCGCCAGAGGGCGAGAAGGGCCGCGTCGTCGACCACACCTTCTGGCTGACGCCCGGCCACGCGAGCGAGCCGAACGCCTGGTACGCGGGGACGTCACCGCAGGGGCTCTTCCGCTCCGAGGATGGCGGCGTCAGCTGGGAGCCCGTGTCCGGGCTCAACGACCACCCACAGTACCGGGCCTGGATGGGCGGCGAGCAGGACGGCACGCCGGATGGGCCGAAGCTGCACTCGGTCATCGTGGACCCGCGCGATGCCGCGCACCTCTACATGGCCATGTCGAGTGGCGGCGTGCACGAGTCGACGGACGCGGGCAGGACCTGGGCGCCGCTCGTGCGCGGCATGGAGGTCGTCGAGGGCTTCGACCCGGCGAACGTCGGCTTCCACGACCCGCACTGCGTGCGCCTGTGCCCGAGCAACCCCGACCGGCTGTACCAGCAGAACCACTGCGGCATCTATCGCCTCGACCGGCCGTCGAACGAGTGGACGCGCATCGGGCGCAACATGCCCCGGCGCGTCGGGGACATCGGCTTTCCGATGGCGGTGCACCCGCGCGACGCGGACACGGCGTGGGTGTTCCCCATGGACGGCACGACGGTGTGGCCGCGCACCAGCCCGGGCGGTACGCCCTCCGTGTACGTCACGCGCAACGGCGGCAAGCGCTGGCAGCGCCTGGCCTCGGGGTTTCCGGAGAGCCAGGCCTGGTGGACGGTGAAGCGCCAGGCGATGTGCGTGGACACGTTGGACCCGGTCGGCCTGTACTTCGGCACCACGAGCGGTGAGCTGTGGGGCAGCCGTGACGAAGGCGAACGGTGGACGTGTCTCGCGCGGAACCTTCCTGAAATCTACGCGGTGGAAGCCATCGAGCTGGCCTGAGCCACGGGGGAGTGCGAGTCATGAAGGTGCTGATTCCCAGTCCGCTCCTCTCGTACACGCGCAAGAGCGAGGTCGAGGCCGAAGGCGGCACGCTCTCGGAGGTGCTCGCTGACCTCGACCGTCGCTACCCGGGCCTGCGCTTCCGCGTCGTCAACGAGCAGGACCAGATGCGCCCGCACATGCGCTTCTTCGTGAACGGCGAGCAGGTGTTCGACCTGAATCGCGCGCTGCTCCCCACGGATGCCGTGCAGCTCGTCCAGGCACTCAGCGGCGGGTGAGGCACCACGCCGCGGGCAGGTAGGGCCTCACGGGCTTCCGAGGTGAGCCCCTTGAACGCGAACCCGGCCGCGAAGCCCAGCGCGAGGTTGCGCCCCCCCAGCCCGCGTGCCGGAAGAAGCCATGGCCGCGCAGCCCTCCTCACTCCAGTGAGCCGCCCCCACACCTGCGCGAGGAGGCAGAACGACACGCCCACCGCGACGAAGAGCCCGGGGCCCCCGCTCAGCACCGTCGGAAGGTACGGGTACGCGTCGCGCAGGGCGAACCCCACCGTCGTGAGCAGCAGGGCCTTCAAGGCGGGAGACTTCGCGACGTGCGTGTCCATGGCGTCGGCGCGGCTCCTATCCCATCCCTCCGCGGCCTGTGCGCGCCCATTTCTCCGCGTTGCCGCGGGAGTGACCCGGATCGACTCCGGGTGCGATGGAGTGATGCTCGGGGAAGAGGACCTGGGCTCATGCGGCCCGCCGCATGGGACGGGCGCGCTGGCGATGGTGGCGCGCGCTCCGCTCCGATGAGGCGCGGGCCGGCCGGCGCTCACCGCGCATGCGCCGAGGCCTTCGCCGTTGCGGGGTGCACTTCTCCGTCGACGGCGGACGCCACCGTGCACGTGACGCCTCGCGGCGGGCGATTTCCCTTCCGTGCGAGTCAGGCCCGGGCGCTACGTTGCGTGCCCCGGCCGCGACTCTCTCTCCGCGACCTTCGTCCCTGAATGCGGGGGCCGTGCCCGGTTCGCCGCGCCGCGCGTCACCCTGATGCGTGGCCAGAAGGGGAGGGGACCTGATGAAGCCGACGTTGTCTGCACGCCGGGGCGCGTTCGTCGCGCTCGCGCTGTCGATGCTGGGAAGCAGTGCCTGGGCGCAGGAGCGGGAAGAAGAGGAACGGGAGGGGCGCGGCGGTCCCCGGGATGAGACGCGGGAGATTGAAGAGCGCAAGCGCTGGTTCATGGAGTCGCGCGGGCTGGACAAGGTGCGCGCCAACCCGCGGTCCGAGCGCGCCAGGGCCGTCAACGACCTGCGCCAGCAGCGGCGCGCACGAGAGAACCAGCTCACCCTCGCCGGCGAGGTGTGGACGTCCATGGGCCCGTCGGCCATGAGCATGGGCTCCTGGACCATGGGCCGCGTCTCGGGCCGTGTGAACGCCGTCGTCCCGCACCCGACGGACGAGAACACCGTCTACTTCGGCAGCGCCGCGGGCGGCGTGTGGAAGACCACGAACGCGGGCACCAGCTGGACGCCGCTGTTCGACTCCGTGGGCACGCTGCCCATCGGCGCCATCCTCGTGGAGCCGGCCACGCCCAACAACGTCTGGGTGGGCACGGGCGACAAGAACGGCGGCGGGTGCGCGGGCTACTTCGGCCAGGGCGTCTTCCTGAGCACGGACGGCGGCACCACGTGGGTCGCGAAGAACGGCTCGGGCGCCACCGCGATGCCGCTGTCCATCGTCAACGCCGTGGCCGTGCAGCCGACGAATACCAACGTGGTGCTCGCGGGCGGCGCCGGCAGCTGCACCGGCTCCACCTCCCCTACGGGACCCGGGATGTTCCGCTCGGCGGACCGGGGCGCCACGTGGACGCGCGTGCTCAGCTTCAACGTGGAGGACATCGTCTTCGCCCCGGGCAGCGCGACGGCGTACGCGAGCGTCCCCGGCCAGGGCGTCTACAAGTCCACCGACGGCGGTGCCACGTGGACGAACTCCAGCAGCGGTATGACGCCGTCGGGCACCCGCATGCGCTTGTCCATGGCGCCGAGCGACGCGCAGGTGCTCTACGTGCTGCAGGGCGGCCAAGTCTACCGCTCCATGGACGGCGCGGCGACGTGGACCCTGCGCACCAGTGGCGCGTGCGAGGGCCAGTGCACCTACAACCAGGCCATCTCCGTGCACCCCACGGACGTGAATCAGGTGCTGGTGGGCGCCATCCGCCCGGCGCGCTCGACCGATGGCGGCACGACGTTCACCTTCCTCACCACGACGTGGGGCTCCGGCCAGACGGTGCATCAGGACATCCACGTCGTCCTGTACTCGCGCACCAACGGCAACCGCTTCTGGATTGGCAGCGACGGCGGTCTGTGGCGCACGGACAACGGTGGCACGGGCTTCGTCAACATGAACTCGAACCTGAACGTGACGCAGTTCTACGACCTGGCCGTGCACCCCACCAACGCGGACACCGTCTTCGGCGGCGCGCAGGACAACTCGTCCTCGCGCCGTACCTCGAGTCCCGTGTGGGACCTGACGTTCGTCAGCGGCGACGGCTTCATGAACGCGGTGGACCCCACCAACACGAACAACGTGTTCCAGACGAGCTACCCTTCCAGCAACCTGCCCAGCGTCTACCGCTCCACCACGGGCGGGACTCCCAACAGCTTCAGCAAACTGGCGACGACGGGCATCACCGCCTCCGCGAACTTCCCCTGGGTCACCCCGCTGGCGGTGGCCAGCAACCGCATCTTCGTGGCCAGTGACACGGTGTATCGCGGTACCACGTCCACGAACCCCATGACGTGGACGGCCATCTCGGCGAACCTGGGCGCGCGCGTGGCGGTCATCACGCCCATGCTGACGGGCACCACCATCCCCACCTACGTCGGCACGTCCAGCGGCACCCTCTTCTCCGCCGTGGACGCGGCGGCCGCGAGCGTGACGTGGACCAACGTCACCGGGAACTACCCGGGCGGCACCGTGTCCGACGTGGCGATGACGCCGAACAACCGGCTGCGCGTGTTCGCCACGCGCGCGGCCTTCGGCGGCAACAAGCTGTTCCGCTCGACCAGCGGCGGCACGACGTGGTCCGCCGTGGGCGCGGGCCTGCCCAACGTGCCGGCCAACAGCGTGGCCATCGACCCGGTGGACACCAACCGCGTCTTCGTGGCCACCGACGTCGGCGTGTACGAGAGCACCGACGGCGGCGACAACTTCGTGCCGTTCTCCGCCGGCCTGCCGCTGGGTCTGGTCGTCATGGACCTCGAAGTGGACGACGTGCCGCACGTCCTCGTGGCCGGCACCTACGGCCGTGGTGCGTGGAAGGTGGACCTGACGGGCGGGGCGGCCAACCAGTCCCCGGTGGCCAACTTCAACTTCACCACGAGCAGCCTGACGGCCACCTTCAGCGACACCTCGACGGATGCGGATGGCACCATCGCCTCGCGCAGCTGGGCCTTTGGCGACGGCACGACGTCGAGCGCGACGAGCCCGAGCAAGACGTACACCGCCGCGGGCACGTACGCGGTGCAATTGACGGTGACGGACAACGTGGGCGCCACCGGCACCGCGACGCAGAACGTGACGGTGAGCACCGGCTCCACCTGCCCCGGCACGCGCTACACGGGCACGTTCAGCGGTGCGAACGGGCAGACGCAGATCCACCCCGGCGGCACCTACTACCAGAGCACCGTGAGCGGCACCCATGCCGCCTGCCTCACGGGTCCGGGCGGCACGGACTTCGACCTGTACCTGGACCGCTGGGACGGCGCCGCCTGGGTGCAGGTGGCCGCGAGCGAGAGCTCCACGGCGGTGGAGAACATCTCCTACCCGGGCACGGCCGCGTACTACCGCTTCCGCGTGGTGAACTACTCGGGCGTCGGCGCGTACGAACTCTTCATCAGCAAGCCGTAGTTCCGGAGACCCGGGCGGCGGGGGCCATTCCTACCCGTCGCCCAGGTTCTTGATTTTACTCGGGATTATCCGGCCAGAACCCATGAATTCGGGTGAATTCCAAGAGCTTGGGAAATTCCGCGCAACTCCGGGAGGGCCGTGGCGACAATCGCTCCAGGAGATTCCCATGTCCACCTACCGCATCCGCTCCGGCGACACCCTCTCGGCCCTCGCGACCCGTTTCAAGACCAGCGTCTCGGCCCTGGCGAAAGCCAACAACATCTCCAACCCGAACCTCATCATCGCGGGGAAGACCCTGCGCATTCCCGGCCACGGCGGGAAGGACAGCTTCGAGGGCACCAAGGGCGGCACGAAGAGCTCCGGTGGCACGAAGAGCTCTGGCGGTACGAAGGGCGGCGGGAAGACCGAGGGCAGCAGCGGCGCCTCGGCTCCGGGCAAGGCGACCCCCGCGATGCGCAAGCTCGCGGAGGCGGGCCGCGCGGCGGCGATGAGCATCGGCGGCTACAACAGCCAGGGCCTGTGCGCCACGGGCGTGAGCAAGGCCATCCAGAACGCCTTCGGCTTCAAGGTGTGGGGCAACGGCAACCAGATTGACAACAACCTGCCGCGCGACAAGTTCAAGCAGGTCAACATGTCGCTCGAGGAGGCGCTGAAGATTCCGGGCCTCGTCCTCACGTGGGAGAAGACCTCCACGGCGGCGGGCAGCAAGTACGGCCACACCGCCATCACCACCGGCGACGGCCGTTCGTCCGTGAGCGACTTCATCGAGCGCAACACGCTGGGCGCCGGTGGCCGCACCGGGCTGAAGATCTTCATGCCGACGATGTAGCTCCCGCCGCACGGCGGAGCACCGTCGCAACCGTCGCCCCCGGGGCTGTCGACCGGGGGCGACGTCGTGTCTACGGCGCGTCCAGCGCGTGCTGCCGGAAGAAGTCCCACATGAAGGTGGTGGCGTCCGGCCCCGAGGGGTCCGCGAAGGGGTAGCGCGAATCACCCCCGGGCCAGGCGTGGCCCATGCCCCGGACTTCGAAGTGTCTCGCCAGCAATTCGCCGCCGTAGACGTAGTCCTTCACGGTGTAGGTCCGGCCCCCGGGCACGCTGGCGCTCCCCGTCCAGGTCGGCACGTAGCGCACGCTGTCGTTGCTCACACCGTCGTCGCCGTAATCACTGGTCTGCAGGAACTGCCGCACCGCCTGCTCGCCATTGATGGGGTTGACGACGTCGTCCTCGGTGCCGTGCATGACGAGCACCGGCACCGTCCGGCGCGGCCGCCCCGAGCACACCCACGCGTCGCGGCCCCGGTCATCCGGGTGGTAGATGCTGCCGAACGACATGGCCCAGGCCGTGCCTGAAATCGTCGTGGCCGCCTTGTACATCGCTCCCGCGCCCACCATGCCGGCTGCGAAGACGTCCGAGTAGCAGGCCAGCAGTGTGCCCGCCATGACGGCCCCCGCGGACACCCCGCCGATGTACACGCGGCGCGCGTCCACCGCGTAGTGCTGCTTCACCAGGTCCACCATGCCGACAATCAGCGCCGGCTCGCCCGTGCCGCGCTCCTGGTTGCTCCCGAGCATGAAGTTCCAGCACTGCGTGGGATTGGCGAAGAGCGCCTGGTTTGGATAGAGCACCAGGAACTTCTCCGCGTCCGCCTTCACGTTCAGCCGCGTCAGGCCGGCGAACTGGTCCGGGTTCTGGAGGCAGCCGTGCAGCGCCACCACCAGCGGGAGCTGCGCTCCGGCCTGGTAGCCCTCGGGGACCCAGAGCTGGAAGCTCCGGCCGCCATGGGCGCCGGCTACCCAGGCACCGGCCTGGGCCGGCGCCCCCGTGAAGATTGCGAGACACACGAGCAGCATCCGCGCGAGCGCGCCAACACTCCGACTCATCGACATGGGCCTGCCTCCTTCGGGGAAGTTCGGACCGCTCAGCCCAGGCCGCGCGTGGCCGGAGCCGCGCCCTCGACTTCGCGGAGGAAGGTCTCCACCGCCTCGGCGAGCTGCTCGGGCTGGTCCAGCGGCGCCGCATGCCCGGAGTCGCTCAACACCTGGAGGCGTGCGTCCCGGAGCAGGTCGACGTAGGCCTGCTTCTCGGACAGCGGCGTGTAGTCACGCTCGGAGTGGAGCACCAGCACGGGACAGGTGATGTCCTTCACGCGCTCCAGCACGCTCCACCCGAGCAGCCCGCGCGTCGCGCGCAGGTACGCACCCGGGTCATTGTGTCCGAGGGTGTCCAGCACGCGCTGCCGCAGGTCCGCCTGCTCCGGCTTGGGAAACAGCCGTGGCGCGAGAATCCTGGCCATGCGCATGGGCCCCAGCAGTCGCAGCACCACCAGCCGCAACGCGAAGTCGAACTTCCGGCGCAGCGTCCGTGCCTTCAGCTCCGGCCCGCTGTTGACGATGACCAGGCTGCGCACCAGGTCCGGCCGGTCCACCGCGAGCTGGAAGCCCATCATCCCGCCCATCGACAGCCCCACCACGTGCACCCGGCCCAGGCCCAGCGCGTCGCACAGCGCGGCGATGTCTCGCGTGAAGAGCGGCACGCCGTACTTCCCCGCGGGCGTCTCGCTCCGGCCATGTCCCCGCGCATCCGGGACGAGGACCCGGTGGCGCTTCGCGAGCCGCGGGGTGACGAGCTCCCAGTCCTTCCCGGAGGAACCCAGGCCATGGAGGAGCAGCACCGGTGTCCCGTCGCCCGCCGTGTCGCAGTGGAGGGAGACCCCATCGAGCGGAAGCATCGGCATGCCCGGTCTCCTGTCTGCGGCCGCCTGAACGAACGGCCATTCACGGGTTCGAGTAGAAATGCTCTCAGCAGCGCCACCACGCTATCTGAACGAACGTTCGTTTTTCAAGGTCCTTCATGAGCCTCCCTCCCCGCTCGCGGCTGCGAGCCCAGCACGCGAGCCTTCCGCCCTCCGCGGCCCCCGAGGGCACGCGCCGGCGCATCCTGGAGACGGCCCTGCAGCTCTTCGCGAGCAAGGGGTTCCACGACACGTCGATTCGGGACCTGGCCGCGGTCCTGGAGCTGCGGCCCAGCGCGCTGTACGCGCACTTCCCCTCCAAGGACCACGTGCTCGCGGAGCTGGTGCGTATCGGCCACGAGGCGCTCCACGAGGTGCTCCGGACCGCGCTGCTGGACGCGGGCTCCGAGCCGGCCGAGCAGGTGCGCGCGCTCGTCCGCGCCCACACCCGCGCTCACGCGGAGCACCCGCAGCTCGCCCTGGTGGTGAACGAGGAGTTCTACGCCCTGACGCCGGAGCTGGCGGCTCCGGCGCAGGCCCTCCGGGAGCAGTCCGCCGCGCTGCTGATGGAGGTCATCGAGCGCGGCGTGTCGAAGGGGCGCTTCGCTCCTCCGCATCCCCTCGTCGCCGCGCGCGCGATTGCCGCGATGGGCGTGCGCCTGCCGTACTGGTACGAGCCGGGAGGCGCGTTGGATATCGACACCCTCGCGGACGCTCACGCCGAGCTGGCGCTGCGCATGCTGGGAGTTCCTTCCAGGAAGAAGTGAGCCGCACGAGCCGGTTTCTCGAAGGCTGCAAGTCGTTGATGACCCAATCATGAAACATGACGGACCGTGGGCTCGCGCCCCCACTTCGATGGGGAGCAACGCCCACAGTCAGACGTGATTTCACGCGGCCCGCGCGGTGTCCTCCCCTGAGCGAGCCACGGTTCGTCCGTGGCCCGGGGCTTGCCTGAGCGCGCGCCACCATTCACCTCCGCGAGACCTGGCCTCGAGCACACGTCACGACGTGGGTGGTGTTTCTCGTCTTCAAAGAGCTCGTTGTTCATTGATTGGAGCAAGTGCGTGTCACCACGAAATCATCTATGCGCGTTACTCGTCGGCGGACTGTTGCTCGCGGGGGGAGTGCCTGCCCTGGCGCAGTCGTCCCGTGAGTCCGGCGCCACCGGTTTGAAGCCCCTGACGACCCGGGAGGTCGAACAGCTTCGCTCGGAAGGTCACGAGGTCCGTCAGGTCCTCCCGAACCGCATCGCGCTGGAGCGCATGAACGAGCTCCGGCGTGCGAGGGGCGAGCGGGCATTGTCGATGTCCACCGCCGCGGCGGTGGGTGAGGAAGTCCTCGGCCCGGGCCTGCGCGCGCCGTCCGGGGTCGCCTCGTTCGCGGTGCTGCCGTCGCATGTCGACAACAGCGTGCTGGACTTCTTCCCGCCCATTCGCAGCCAGGGGTCGATTGGCTCGTGCACCGCGTGGGCCACGACGTATTACCAGCTCAGCCACACCGTCGCGCTCATGTATGGCTGGGATGCGAAGCACAGCACCGACAACACGCGGCTGTTCTCTCCGAAGTGGACCTACAACTTCATCAACAATGGCGTGGACGAGGGCAGCTACATCTCCAGCGCCTACAGCCTGCTCGCGCGCCAGGGGGCGACGAGCTGGGCCAACATCCCCTACGACTCCAACTACACGGCCTGGCCGGTGGACCCGGCGGTGTGGCGCGGTGCGCTCCCGTTTCGGGCGAACCCCGTGCAGTACATCAGCCAGGTGAGCACCCCGGACGGCCTGCAGCGGGTGAAGGAGCTGCTGGCCAATGGCTACGTCCTCGTCTACGGGACGTACGTCAATTCGTGGCAGAGCATGTCCATCAAGAACGACCCGTCCACGCCGGATGACGACGCGTTCGCGGGCAAGTACGTCACCTACTGGCAGAACGGCTACAACGGCTCCCATGCGATGACCATCGTCGGGTACGACGACACCATCTGGGCCGACATCAACAAGAACAACGTGGTGGACCCGGGCGAGAAGGGCGCGCTGCGCATCGCCAACTCCTGGGGCACGGGCTGGAACGAAGGAGGCTTCACCTGGATGGCCTACGACGCGCTGCGGGCGGTGTCGGCCGTCACCGGCGGCCCGAGCACGGGCCGCGTCCCCATCTTCCAGGGCGACTCCGTCTACCACCTCACCGTGCGTCCCAACTACACGCCGAAGCTCGTGGCGGAAGTGAAGGTCAACCACCTGCGTCGCAACCAGCTCGCGCTCACACTGGGCTTCACCGAGGTGGGGTTCGGCATGCCGGTGTCGGCGTTCCAGGACGCGGTGGCCTGGGCCGGCGAGGGACGCGGGTTCCTGGTGGGGGCGGGCGAGGAGGATGCGGGCCGGCCCGGAGGCCAGGGCGGTGGCTCGACGGGCGAGCAGGACGCGGGGCAGGGCGGAGGACGTGACTCGGGGGCGGTGGACGCGGGGCCGGTGGACCCGACGGTGTGGAACTCGACGACGGTCTGGTACACGGGTGGCGCGAGGGCCTTCAATGGCTCCACGTCGGCGGCCGTGGATGCCACGTTCGTGTTCGACTTCACGGACCTGCTCCCCGCCACGCTCGCGGAGAAGCGCTTCCTCGTGCGGATGACGGACTCCGCCGTGGGAGACCCCGCCGTGCTGAAGTCCTTCCGCATCGTGGATGTCGCGAGCGGGGATTTCGCGGTGGCGAGCCTGGATGCGCCGCTCACCGTCGATGCGGCGACGGGGTTCGCCCATGTCGACTACACCCGGGTGAACCGGCCCCCCGTCATCAGCAGCGCGCTTCCGGCGGGACGGGTCAAGCTGGGGCCGGCGGGCTCGGTGGAGCTGGCCGTCCTCGCGGAAGACGCCGACGGCCAGGTGCTGTCCTACGCGTGGAGCGTGGACGGCGCTTCCGTCGGGAGCAACACCGCCTCGTTCACCTACGCGCCCACGGCGGTGGGAACCCACTCGGTGCGCGTCGCGGTGTCGGACGGCGTCGGCGGCGTGACGCTCCAGCACTGGAGCGTGGCCCTCAACGCGCGGCCGCTCGCCAACAGCCAGAGCGCCACGCTGACCGAGGACTCCTCGAAGGCCTTCGCCCTCACGGCCTTCGACGCCGACGGGGACCTGCTGACGTGGACGGTGGTGGACCCGCCCGCGCACGGCACGCTTTCGGGCTCGCTGCCGAGCCCGCTCTACCGGCCGGAGTTGAACTACGCCGGGACTGACAGCTTCACGTTCCAGGCGCATGACGGCATGGAGAGCTCTCCGCTCGCCGTCGCCACGCTGACGGTGACTCCGGTGAACGATGCGCCGACGGTGCGCATCACCTCCCCGGCCCATGGCTCGGCCTTCGCCGCCCCCGCCACGGTGACCTTCGAGGTGGCTGCCTCCGACGTGGAGGGCCCCGTCTCCCGCGTCGAGCTGTACCAGGGCTCCACGAAGCTGGGTGAGGACAGCGAGGCGCCCTTCACCTTCCAGCTCGACGGGCTGGTGGCCGCGACCTACATCCTCTCCGCGAAGGCGTACGACGCCAGCGGCGCCGTCACCACGTCTTCGTCCATCTACGTCTATGTCCAGTCGCCCACGGTGAGCGTCTCGGCCTCGGATGCGACGGGCGCCGAGCCGGGGACGGACATCGGCCGCTTCACGCTCACCCGCTCGGGCGGTGTCTCCGGCCAGGTGCTGACCGTCCGGTATGGCCTGACGGGGACGGCCACCTCCGGCGCCGACTTCACCGCCCTCTCAGGCGCGGTGACGATGCCGGCGGGCGTGAACTCGGTGAGTGTCGACGTGCTGCCCGTGGATGACGCGGACGTGGAGGGCAAGGAAACGGTGGTGCTGACCGTCGCTCCGGACCCGACCTACAAGCTGGGGACCACGGCGAGCGGGACGGTGACGCTGCTGGACAACGAGCTGCCGGTGGTGACGGTGAGCGCAGCGGATTCCCTGGGCGCGGAGCCGGGCACCGACACGGCGCGGTTCTCGGTGGCCCGGACCGGACCGACGACCTCGGCGCTCACGGTTCGCTACGCCCTGGCCGGAACGGCGGCGGAGACGGACTACGTCGCCCTGCCGGGCACGGTGACGATTCCGGCCGGCGTGGCCTCGGCGAACGTGGTGCTCACGGCGTTGGATGACGCCCTCGTCGAGGGCAAGGAGACCGTCATCCTGACGCTGCTGGAGGACGCGGCGTATCAGGTTCATACCAGCGCCTCCGCGACGGTGTCGCTGCTGGATGATGAGCAGCCCGTCGTCACCGTGACGGCGACCGACGCGGAGGCCGCCGAGCCCTCGAACCCGGGGGCATTCACCGTGAGCCGCACCGGACCGACGCAGGCGTCGCTCACGGTGTTGCTGGCGGTGAGCGGGAGCGCGTCCAGCACGAGCGACTACCAGCCCCTGGCGACCTCGGTGGTCATCCCGGAAGGCGCGGCCTCGGCGGTGCTGGTGGTGCAGCCCGCGGATGACGTGCTCGTGGAAGGCAAGGAGGCCGTCACCGTCACGCTGGTGGCGGATGTCTCGTACCAGCTCGCCACGAGCACCGCGGCCACGGTGAACCTCTTCGACGACGAGAAGCCGGAGCTGCGCATCACCGCGACGGACTCCGCGGCGGGTGAGGCCAACGCGAATGGCGGCCTGTTCTCCGTGACGGCCGTCCCCGCGCCCAGATCCGACCTCCCCATCTCCTTCACGGTGACGGGGACCGCGACCCAGGGCACGGACTACGCGGCGCTCACCTCGCCGCTGACCCTTCCGGCCGGGGTCACGTCGGTGGGGCTGCCCGTCGCTCCCATCGATGATGCGGTGAAGGAGGGGAGCGAGACGGTCGTCGTGACGCTCACGGCCACCGCCGGCTACACCCTGGGCACGTCGGGCGCGACCGTGACGCTCTCGGACAACGACTGACGCACCCGGACTGAGTGCTCCTGCCTCGGAGCTGAAGTGCCGGGGCAGGAGCGCTCGCGGTCGCCGTGCTCATCCCACCCGCCCGACATCTACAACAGAGCTGCATCTGTTTCATGAAGCCATCCTGGTTGCTTCCTGTTGAGACGCACGTGTTTCCCGTTCGGACGCAGCTCTCATGGACCCGGGGCCAACGGCGACTCATACCGGGGGTGCGTTCATGCAGGACGCGAAGTGGCGCGCTGCTTGCTCAGGCGGCTGCGCCGTGGCCAACCCTGGCCACGGCAGCAGTGCACGGCAAGAAAGGTCGCGATGAGGAACACTCGTCCTGATGTCATCGGTGTATCGAGATTTCTCGCTGTATCAACGGCACTTGTAACAGGCTTGCTATGGGGGCCCGCCTACGGGCAGACGCCGCAGACCCAGACGTACAACTACACGGGGGGACTGCAGACCTTCACGGTGCCGGCGAACGTGAGTGCGCTGACCGTCAAGGCGGTGGGCGCGCGCGGCGGCAATGCTTACAACAACTCGGGAGCGGGAGGTGGCGCTTCGCTGCAGGGCACCTTCAGCGTGACGGCGGGCGAGCAGTTGACGCTGCTGGTGGGAGGCCGTGGCGCTGACGGCACCAACGGTGGTGGTGGCGGTGGCACCTTCGTGTGGCGTGGCACGGGAGCCGCGTCCGTCTCGTCGCTGCTGGTGGCGGCGGGCGGCGGTGGTGGAGCTGGCTGCAATGGCTTCAACGGCTCGGGTGCGGCGCTGAACGCCTCGGGCAACGGGGGGAATGGCAGCCCTGGCGCGAGCGGTGGCAGCAGCGCTGGCGGTGGCGCTGGAGGCGCGTCTGGCTTCCACGGTGGTGGCGGTGGTGGCGCGGGCCTGGTGCAGGCAGGCGGCACGGGCGCGAATGGCGCTGGCTCGGGTGGCGGCGGTGGTGGCGCGGCCATCAGCGCGGGCGGTGGCGGTGGAGGTGGCACCCTCAACGGCAATGGTGGCTTCGGCGGCGGTGGTGGCGCGGCCGGCGCGGCTGGCGGAGCGGGTGGCTACAGCGGCGGTGGCGCGGGTGGTGCCGCGAGCAACTGCGGCGGTGGTGGAGGCGGCGGCTCGTACAACGTGGGTGGCAACCAGTCCAACCAGCCCGACGTCGGCGGTGGCAACGGGCAGGTCGTCCTCACCTGGGTTCCGGCCGTTCCCGTCACCGCGACGTACAACTACACGGGGGGACTGCAGACCTTCACGGTGCCGGCGAACGTGAGCGCGGTGACCGTCAGGGCGGTGGGCGCGCGTGGCGGCAATGCCTTCAACAACTCGGGAGCGGGCGGTGGCGCTTCACTGCGGGGCACCTTCAGCGTGACGGCGGGCGAGCAGTTGACGCTGCTGGTGGGAGGCCGTGGCGCTGACGGCACCAACGGTGGTGGTGGCGGTGGCACCTTCGTGTGGCGTGGCACGGGAGCCGCGTCCGTCTCGTCACTGCTGGTGGCGGCGGGCGGCGGTGGTGGAGCTGGCTGCAATGGCTTCAACGGCTCGGGTGCGGCGCTGAACGCCTCGGGCAACGGGGGGAATGGCAGCCCTGGCGCGAGCGGTGGCAGCAGCGCTGGTGGTGGCTCCGGAGGCGCGGCTGGCTTCCACGGTGGTGGCGGTGGTGGCGCGGGCCTGGTGCAGGCGGGCGGCACGGGTGCCAATGGCGCTGGCTCGGGTGGCGGCGGCGGTGGCGCGGCCATCAGCGCGGGCGGCGGCGGTGGAGGTGGCACCCTCAACGGCAATGGTGGCTTCGGCGGCGGTGGTGGCGCGGCCGGCGCGGCTGGCGGAGCGGGTGGCTACAGCGGCGGTGGCGCGGGCGGTGCCGCGAGCAACTGCGGCGGTGGCGGAGGTGGCGGCTCGTACAACGCGGGCAGCAACCAGTCCAACCAGCCCGACGTCGGCGGTGGCAACGGGCAGGTCGTCATCGACTACCTCCAGCCCGTCTGATGCAGCGGTTTCGCCACTGACGTGCGCGGGGCCGGACGCCACACGGATGCGCGTGTGGCGCCGTCCTGAACCCTCCGCACGTTCCAGGTGCCCGCCCGGCGGTGTCGAGCCGTGGCGGGCCTCTGCCGCTGGCGAACGGAGTGAGCGGACTCCGTGCCAGCGGCGGCCCACGTCCTCACTTCACCGGAGCAGCCATTCCCGGGCACTGGCCCGGCGTCATCTTCTCCGCGTTCCCGTGGATGTCCGAGCTCAACTGGTCCTGATGCTTGGGGTCGGAGGCCCGGTAGGTGATGACGGATCCGCCCGGGATGTCCTCGATACGGGCGGCAGCCGGAACAGTCGGCGCACCTGCCGAGCCCGGGAGGCCACTGCCACCCATGTTCTTGTATTCGACCCCGGGCGGCTGAGCTTCTCCCCGGCGACCCGCGGTGCCGCGCTCCTGCTGCCGCTGCATCAACCGGCGGCTGAGCTCGCGCACGTCCGCCACCTTGTCCTCCTCGGTGGTGACGATGGTGAGGGCCACGCCTTCAGGGGTGTCCTCTGCTCGCGCCTGGGCCCCGGGGACAATCATCGGGCAGTCATGCTCGATCTGGGGCGGAGCGAGTGGCTGCTCGGGTGGGACCTCCTTCGAGGCCGAGGCGGTCGCTTCTGGATACTGTTGAGAGGTCGTCGCACTCTTGGAGCAACCGACCGCGAAGCACAGCGCCGCGGAGACAGCGAGCACAGACGGAAGTCTGGACGAGAACATGATGGCCTCCTCTGCCGTGAGTCCTGTGCGGAGAAGGTGGGGAGCGGCACACGGGCCACGCAACGTGGCACCGCATGCCAGGCTCCCCCGCCCCGGGGGGCAGGTTCGTGTCGTCCAGCCCAGGCGCGCGGAGGCCCTGGCCTCGCGCCTGCCCGGGCCTGTCAGCACCCGGGCAGGTAGCGGCATGGCCTACAGGCCGTCCGGGTAGCAGAACCCGTAGGTCCGGTCGCTCCCACCACCGGGACGCCCGTAGCTGACGTAGCCAAGCTCCTCACCCGGGCCACACTCCGAGCGGGCGCGCGCATAGCGGCGGCACACGCCCCGCCCCGAGCCTGTCAGGTCCAGGCAGACGCCTCGCGCGCCCTCGACGCCGCAGAACTCGGCGAAGCCGACGCTGCACGTCTCCCCGATGAGCGCCGGGTCGAAGGCGAAGCCGAGGGGCTCCATGACCGACTGCGCGTTGCACAGGCCGTAGACGCCGCACACCGTGCCGCTCGGGCAGCCGGGGTCCGCCGCCATGTAGTCGCACGTGGCCATGCACTGCGCCGCGTCGGTATAGGCGTCGGTGCAGGCGTAGCCCTGGGCGCAGTCCGTCGACGCGAGCGCATGCTCACCCGCCGCCGCCGTGTACGTGCACGCCTCGCCCTGCGTCTTCGTGCCGAGCGACTTCTCCAGCGTGCCGTCGTCGGCCGCGTAGTCGGTGGCGACGCAGGTGTGGCCCGGCAGGTTCGCCGTCAGCGAGCCCTCACGCGGGTCACACCCTCCGGCGCGGACCGTGTTCCACGTCGCGAAGCGAATCCACCGGCACTCGCCCCCCGTCACCGGAGCGCTTCCGGTGTACGGGGCGGACAGCGGCGCCGCCGCCACCGACTCACGCAGGACGACGTTGGAGAGCGCGCCCACCGTCTGCTGCGGGGAGACCTTGAGCGCGAGCAGCAGCGCGCCCGACTCGGCGACGAACATCTTCTGCCCCGTCGTCCCGGAATCCTGGATGCCCCATACGCACTGCTCGCAGGTGAAGAGGTTGGTGCCGCCGGCGGCCAGGTCATGGAGCCCCGGCGCCGTATTCACATCCAGCCGGAGGCGAGCGAGGTCCGCGACCGCGGGGTTCCCCAGGTTCGAGAACTCACCGCGATACGTCGGCTGCGAGCCGTACAGCACCGGCGTCAGCTCGATGCCGTTCTGGAGCTCGCCCAGGGTGATTTCCGTACACCCGGCGGGAGGAGACAGCAGCGCGGCCTGTTGCTGCGCCACCTGAAGGGCCTCCTGCTCCGACGGAGCGGCTGGCGCCTGCGTTTCCTGACCACAGCCCACCATTGCCGCCAGCAGGATTGCACTCCATCGCCACTGATTTACAGATGCAACTCCCAGGTCATGAGAAGTCACGATGTCGTCTCCCGGTTGTCGATACACGCGTGTTGGTTGGTGTTTCCCCAGAGATTCGGGGAGGGGCACGGTTACGTGAATCGAAGTGTCGGTTTCAACGGGCCGGGGTCGGTGCGTCGCGGATACTTTCCGCGTGAAGGGCAACCGCGCGGGCCACGCGACTTCTGCCTTGGCCGTACGTCCGTCGGTTCCACGTGGGGCGTGTCGGGCCGTCAGCCGAGGAGCATCATCGGTGGAAGGTACTCGCCCAGGCGCGTGCGCTCCCACCATGCGCCCGTGTCACGCCGCTCCTGCCAGGTCGTGAAGCGGTAGAGGTACAGGGTTGCCCGGACCGCACGCGGCGGGTGTCGTGGGAAGGGGTTGCGCCGCAGCAGGCGGAGTGTCGCCGCGTCGTTCTGCAGGAGTTTCACCATGAACGGCCGGAACCACCTGGGCGCATACGCCGGCGACAGTGCGGCGAACCACATGAGCCAGTCGAGGCGCAGGTGGTACGGCGCCCACTGCGGCGGGCGCCGCTTCGGGTCGGTCGGCTTGCCGCGGAACTCGTACTCACGCCACTGCGTGTCCGGGGTGATTCGCTCGTCGCTCGTGCCCTCGATGACGACCTCGTAGCGCTCGCGGGTGATGCTGCCGAAAGCACCGTACGTGTTCACGAGGCGGAGCGGCTCGAAGCTGGCATTCATCACCTGCTCCCGTGAGAAGAGGTTGCGCGTGGGCCGGTAGGAGAGCGCGACGACGAGCGCGGAGACCGCGAGGACGAGCGCATCGTGCCAGGAGACGACGGTCGTCCCGGCGCGCTCGAGCGGTAGCACCCGCGCGAGCAGGGAATCGTCGAAGGCGGAGAAGGCGAGGACGATGGTGACGAAGTTGAGCCAGGAGTAGTTGCCGCTCAGGACGAGCCACGCCTGCGTGAGCGCGATGAAGAGCCCCGCGAAGGTGGCGATGGGCTGAGGGAAGAAGAGGAGGACGGGCGCGACGAGCTGGGCGAAGTGGCTCCCGAGCACCTCGGCCCGGTGCAGCGGCCCGGGCAGGCGATGGAAGTACCACGAGAGCGGGTTCGGCATCGGCTGTGTCTCGTGGTGGTAGTCGAGGCAGGAGAGGTCACGCCAGCACGGGTCGCCGCGCAGCTTGATGAGCCCGGCGCCGAACTCGACGCGGAACAGCAGCCAGCGGAAGAGCCAGATGAGCGGGGCGGGCACCGCGCTCCAGGCCGGGCCCAGGAACGCCGCGAGGAAGCCGGCCTCCAGGAGGAGCGACTCCCAGCCGAAGGAATAGAAGGTCTGCCCGACGTTGACGATGGAGAGGTAGAGCGCCCAGAGCACGAGCCAGAGGGCCACCGTGAGGGGCACCGGCCACGCGTCGGGGAGCCCGAGCACGACGGTGAGCGACAGGAGGATGCCGACGAGCGCAACGGCGACCAGCAGGCGGTCGGAGTAGCGGAAGTGGAACACGCTCGGCGCGTCGCGGAAGCGCACCCTGGCGAGGTAGTGCGGGACGGGGAGGAGGCCCTTCTCCCCGAGCAGCGGCCGGAATTGTTCCAGCGCGACGAGGAAGCCGAGGAGGTAGCCGAGTCCCAGGCCCCGCTGGAGCACGAGCCGGGCAAGCCAGGAGTCCGGTGCATGGAACCACTCAGGCATCGCTCAACGCTATGGCCGCGCCCGTGCACCTTCGGGAGTGACGGCGCGCCGACCCGGTGACGCCCTGGCGCGAGGGCAGCGAGGGAGGCACGCGCCTGCCCTGGCCGTGCTCCCAGGTGCCGCTGCCGTCAATGCCCGGCAGGCGCCGGCGAGCTTCCGGCAGGGACGGGCGCGGGCTTCACGTCGGTGTTCTGGCCCGCGACGATGAGCCACCGGCCGCGGGTCTTCTTCAGCACGTACCGCATCTGGGTTCGCAGCACGCCCGGCGTGGTGGCCTGGACGCCCGGAGGCAGCCCCGCGTAGCCGGTCACCTGGTGCTCCGTGTCGACCACCGCCACGCCTCCGTCGAGGAACAGGAGGTTGCGCACCGTCACCTCGCTGCGGCTGCCCTTGAAGAGGGTGCCGAAGACGAAGGCATGTCGCTTCTCGATTTCGGCGCGGCCGCTGAAGATGGTGCCGACGATGTTGATGAAGGTGGCGTCGTCGGTGAAGTCCTTGCTCCACGCCGCCGCGTCCTGGCGGTTCCAGGCCTCGGTCTGGTCGGCCACGAGCTTGCGGAGGGCCGCTTCGTCCTGCGCGCGCGCTCCGGCCGGGGCCGCATTGGCCAGGGGGGAGAGGGCGACGGTCAGGAACACGGCGGCGACAGTTGCGAGGGAGAAGCGGGTACGAATCACACGGCCTCCAGGGGTGCCAATCGAAGGGCAGCATGCCCCCGCGCGGGGGCTCCGTGAAGGTTGCGCGTTGGGAATCTCAGGGCCGAGGGCCGTACACCGGTAGCGCGGCGCCCACCTCATGGGCACCGAGGTCCGGCGCGGCGCCGCTGAAGCCATCCGTGATGCCTGGGAGGACCTGTCCCGCGTTCTCCGCGGCCGAGCCCGTGCGGAGGCGCAGGTCGGGCGCCGCATACTGTGTCATCGGCGCGGCCGGGTATGCGACGGTCGCCGCGAAGACGCCGAGGTCCACCTGCACGGCGCTCTTCTCGCTGGTGTTGGCGCGCAGCGAAGCGAGGTTGGAGAAGCGGGTGCTCCCCCAACTGCCGATGAACTCGCCCGAGGTGGAGCCGAAGCCATCATGGTCCAGGCTGGAGTTGGTGGTCACCAGGTCGGGAATGTGCAGCGTGCGCCCGGAGCCGCTGCTGTAGCCATTGAAAGTGCCGCCCGGCCCGCCGAGGAACAGGTTGTTGCGCGAGTAGAGGCGTGCCACCGGCCGGCCCGCGTAGATTCCCAGGGCATCGCCGTTCTTCACCACCGTGTTGTGGAGGAGCACGTCACCGGTGCTGCCGCGGTAGAGCTTGAAGGCGACGTGGACCGGGTTGTAGACGACGTTGCGCACGAACCAGGTGGGCCCGCCGAGCCCCGGTTGCGATGACAGCGCGATGAAGTTGTTGGTCAGGCGATTGCGCACGATGCGGCAGTTGTGGAAGCAGAAGTCCGCCTCGATGCCGTCGTCTGCGTTCTCTCGGAGGTCATTGTTCAGGATGTCGATGCTGAACTGGTCCGCCGCCTCGTCGTCCTCCAACAGGGAGATGCCATCGCGGAAGCCGGTGACCCGGTTGTTCTGGATGACGTGCCCGGGGCCGGTGACGGCGATTCCCTCACCCAGGTTGTTGCCGTCGACGCCCAGCGACGACTCGGCCCAGGTGGTGAGGCCCGTCACCACGTTGTCGGCGATATAGGCGTTCTCCGCCCGGAGGTACGTCACGATGCCGTCGCCTCCGGAGCTGGCGCTGGCGTTGACGGTGCAGCGGGTGATGGCGAGGTGGTTCGAGCCATTGAAGCGGATGCGCCCGTTCACCGTGAGCCCCTCGAGGTGCACGTAGCTCTGGTTGAAGACGTTGAGCGGCCCGTTGACGACGGTGCCCGGGACGCCGCGGAGGACGATGGGCCTGCCGACGGCACCACTCCGGGACCAGTCGAAGCCGCTGTAGATTCCCGCGCCGAACTCCAGGATGTCACCCGGCTGGGCGCTCGCGGTGACGGTGGCGAAGGTGCCGGGCGTCACCGCCTTGACCGGGGCGCCCGCCATGGCTACCGGCACCGCCCGGGTGGTGCCGCTCACCGTGCGCGTCGTCGCTCCACCGTCCGGGTCGGTGAGCGTCAGCTCCAGTTCGTAGGTCGTCCCCGGCTGCAGGTCGAACACGCTGCCCGAATGGCGACGGGTCCAGTTGAAGCCCTCGTTGCCGCCGCCGGGCACGTGGCGCAGCGGCAGCGACTCGCGCCAGGGCGTGGTGCCCGAGGGCCGGTAGCGCACCGTCACCAGGCCATTGGCGTTGTCATCGCCGCTGAAGGCCCATTCCACCGTCAGGTGGTTCAGCGTCGGGTACGGAAGGCGGACCTCGCCAGCCACGGTGGCATTGCCGTCATTGCCGGTGCCGCCATCCGGGGTGGGCTCCGGGGTGGGCTCCGGAGTGGTTGCCTGGGTGGCGGCGGAGGCCTCGCTGATGTTGCCCGCGGCGTCGAAGGCGGCAATCCGGTAGCGGTAGAGCGTCCTGGCGGCGAGGTTCCCATCCTGGTGGGTGAGCCCCGTCTGGGTTCCCACCACCGCGAAGTCAGTGCAGCCGTCGCCCGTGCACCGCTCGACGCGGTAGCCCGTCACGCCGACATCGTCGGTGCTCGCCGCCCAGGCCAGGGCCATCATCGAGCTCGAGACGGGGCCGGCGCGCAGCATGCCGGGTACGGAGGGCGCATGGGTATCGGGAACGGTTGGCGGCCCTCCGTCTCCGCTACACCCGGCCCACACCAGCAGCCCGACCGTCCACCCCAGCATTCGATGCGACTGATGTTTCATACCCTCTCGCGAAGCGGCGAATGGAGGCTCGCCGCTGACTGGGAGCCCGGGCGTCAACTCAGCATGGCTACTGCTCCACCGGCAATCGGGTTGGGCATGCGCAGCGGAGCCGGGCTCGCTCTCGTCCTCACGGGACGGGTATTTCCTTTGAGTACAGAAAAGTCCGCGAAACTTGACGGACGCATCCCCTGCTGCGTCCATCCCGGCTTCACCGGAGTGAAAGGGGTTTCACGCATGTTCCGACGTCATGTCGTGTCCGCGTTCGTTGTCTCCGCCATGGGGCTGCTGGGCTGTGGCGGAGGGGCCGTTCCCGACAGCAACGGGGACGACGCGGCGCTGCAGCAGGACCAGGCGGCGCTCGAGACGCCCTGCTCGCAGCTCCAGGACCGGGGCTGTGGTCCGTTCTCCGAGCTGTCCTGTCAGTTCCCCAACGGGCAGCCCGGCACGTGCATCTGCCAGGACTTCCCCCACAACCAGTGGCAGTGCTTCTACCTCGACTGACCCGCGGCCCACGCGTGGGTGTGCGACGGCTCGCCTCGGACCTCCGGGGCGGGCCGTCGTGTCTTCGGGGCGGGAAGCTAGGCTGCGACGGAGCGCTGGGCCTCGGGCGCGCGGACGCCCTGGTTGAACCCCGCCCACTCCTTCCGCAGCCGTTGGAAGAGGCCGTACAGCGGCTGTCCCTCGGACTCGTACTGCCCCTTGCGGTGCTCGATGATGTGGCGCAGCAACACGTAGCAGATGGTGGCCTCTCCGGCGGACTCCAGCGTGGTGAACTGGTTGGCATCGCTGAACCAGAGCGTGGTGGGCATCTGGCAGGCCTGCTGGGACAGGGCCACCAGGTGCGGCCCGGGCTGCAGCCACGGGTACTCGGTGAACAGGCGGGGACGGTTCACCGTGAGCGCGTAGATGAGATTCGACATCCGCCGGTCCTTGAAGTCCTGGGCCTTGTACACGCGGTCGAACACCAGTCCCCGTACCCGCTTCATGAACACGCTGGAGGTCAGCGCCAGCACCGAGCCGACGCGCAGCACCAGCATCTGCGCGAGCTCCGCCACCGTGAGCTTCATGAACGACGGCCAGGCGTCCATGTCGAGCGTCTTGCGAAGCATCGCGTTGACGTCGTGAAGGCGTCGGTGGGCCCAGACCAGCGCCGCCGCCACGGACGCGGTCATCGCGCCGGGCACCAGGTACAGGAAATAGTCCTCGGGGCTCCAGGTGCCCGCGCGCGCGGCCTTGAAGCCATGCCACGCCAGGATGGCCGCGCTGGCCAGCGTCAGGAAGAACAGCCCCCAGCCCATCCACGAGACGCCGTTCAGCGTCACCCAGCCCCGCTTCGTCGGATTCTCGGGGATGTTGTAGATCTCATCCTGCTGCACGCTGACGTCCGAGATGAGCAGCGTGGGCGGGTTGGGCGTCCCCTCGAAGGCCAGCATCAGGCTGTCGACGCCCTGGTTGTCGTAGATGCCGCCATCCATCAGCGGCAGCCCGCCATTGAAGCCCGGCGCCAGCTCACCGAGCGCGGCGCTGAGCGGGAAGTCCTGGGGCCAGTGGAACTGCTGCGGGAAGACCAGCGGCTCGAAGCCGCCCGGGAAGCAGGACGACGCGGCCGCGATGTCCGCCAGCCGGACGTGTTGGGCCACGGAGCGCGGCAGCCGGTAGTTGTTGTTGCCCAGCAGCGCGGCCGGGTTGTTGCTCCGCCGGAAGCGGAAGTCCAGGCCGGTGTGGAACTCGGTGGAGTTGAAGATGGCCTCCTGGAACTGCAGCCCGCTCGCGCCGAGGACTTCGCCGAGGTTCCGGTCCCCGAGGAAGTCCGGCCGGGCATACACGTCCGCAGCGGAGCGGATGAGGCTGGCCCAGTTGTGGCTGATGTGGTCGCGGTTCGAGGTGAGCTCGCCCAGCGCCTCGCCAATCACGTTGGTCCGCTTCAGGTACGCCGAATAGCCGTCGTAGAACTCCGTGAAGGGCTTGCCATCAATCTGGCTCACCACCCACGCGAGCCCGGTGAGCGTGCCGCCGGACACGGTGGACAGACCCACCACGTCGGGCAGCAGTCCCACGGTGTCCAGGAACCGCAGCGTCCCCAGGTGGAATGCCGCCGCGCGATAGCCGCCGCCGGACAATGACACCGCGATGGGTCCGAGCGGACCATGGGGCTTCGAGGTGGACAGCGTGGATTCGGAGCTCATGCGGCGGCATTTCAGCAACGTCCATGCCGCCTGGGAAGGTGGGCCCCCCCCGCCTGGAGTCGCCGGGTAGGGGCGGTGAGGTCCCGGGAGACTGCGTACGGTGGGAACGCGGCGCGTCCCGTACGCACGCGGCAGGTCGCTACCTCGGCTTGCCGCCGAGCAGCACGAGGATGGCGGCGGCGGCCTGGTCGATGGCGGGCTCGCGGCCGCTGATGACATCCGCGTACACGAACGCCTCGCCGATGCGCACGATGACGTAGGCGAGGGTATCAATCGGCAGGGGCGGGGTGAGGTGCCCGCGCTCCACCTGGTCCATCAGGTTCTCACGCACCAGGTCCACGTTGCGGCTCTGCACCGTGCTGCTCTTCGAGGTGAGCACCCGCAGTGCGTACTCGGGGTCGTTCTCGATGAAGCGGCGCAGGGGCGCGAAGGAGCGGATGCCCTCCATCAGCCGCTCGCTGACGCCCGCCACGTAGGCCGCGCCCTTCGCGCCGCGCTCCTTCACCTCCGCCCGGGCCTTCTCCATGAAGGGCACCTGGATGGACCAGATGATTTCTCCGATGAGCAGCTCGCGGCTGCCCACCCAGCGGAACAGCGTCGCCCGGCCCACGCCCAGTTCCTTCGCGAGCGCCCCGATGTCGATGCGCTCCCCGGCCAGCCACTTCTTCCGCGCCAGCTGGAACGCGTCCAGGGGGGTGACCTTCGCCTTCGCTCCTCCGCCCGCCAGCTCCCGTGCCAGCCGGGTCGCCTTCGGCGGCGAGTGCCGCTTGCTCCCGGCGGCCCTGGGTCGAGATGTCGCCATGAATCGCTAATAGCCGTCTTGACAGGAAAACTCAACGTGAGTCAGGTTGAGCAAGTGACTCACCCGGCTCGCGGCGCGCGGCTGCGAGAGAGGAGCTGACATGAGCAGCACCCACTACGCGCAGCACGGCAGTGTGGCCGTCATCCGCCTGGACAACCCACCGGTGAACGGCCTCGGCCACGCGGTGCGCGCCGGCATCGTCGAGGGCTTGCGGAAGGCGGAGGCGGACCCGGCGGTGAAGGCCGTCATCCTCATCGGCTCGGAGCGGGCCTTCTCGGGCGGCGCGGACATCCGCGAGTTCAACACGCCGAAGTCGCTCGCCGAGCCCCACCTCGGCACCGTCATCCACTACGTGGAGTCGTCCTCCCGGCCGGTCATCGCGGCCATCGGCGGCGCGTGCATGGGCGGCGGCCTGGAGCTCGCGCTCGGCTGTCACTACCGCGTGGTGCAGCCCGGGGCGCAGATTGCGCTGCCCGAGGTGAAGCTGGGCCTCTTGCCCGGCGCGGGCGGCACGCAGCGGCTGCCGCGCCTCATCGGCGTGGAGGCGGCCCTCAACATGATTGTGTCCGGCGCCACCGTCCCTTCCGAGCAGCTCAAGGGCACCGCCCTCTTCGACCACTTCGTCGAGGGCGACCTGCTCGAGGGCGCGCTCGCCTTCGCCCGGGTCGTCGTCGAGGAGGGCCGGCCGCTCAAGCGGGTGCGAGACCTCACCGCGACGCACCCCAGGCCGGAGGCGTTCTTCCTGTACGCCCGCACGGCCGTCGGCGCGGCGTCGAAGAACTTCCCCGCGCCGCTCAAGTGCGTGGACGCGGTGGAGGCCGCCGTCACGAAGGGCTTCGAGGAGGGCCTGCGGGTGGAGCGCGAGGCCTTCGTCAACCTCATGCAGACCTCCGAGTCGCGCGCCCTGCGCCACGCGTTCTTCGCCGAGCGCGCCGCCTCCAAGGTGGCCGGGGTGGGGGAGGACACGCCGGCCCGTACCCTCCAGTCGGTGGGCATCATCGGCGCCGGCACCATGGGCACCGGCATCGCCATCAACTTCCTCAACGCCGGCATCCCGGTAGTCCTCTTGGAGATGAAGCAGGAGGCGCTGGAGCGTGGGCTCGGCTCCATCCGCAAGGTCTACGAGGGCCAGGTCGCCAAGGGGAAGCTCAAGGCCGACAAGGCCGAGCAGCGGCTCGCGCTGCTCAAGCCGACGCTGTCCTACGAAGACTTCCGCCAGGCCGACCTCGTCATCGAGGCGGTGTTCGAGGAGCTGTCCGTCAAGGAGGCGGTGTTCCGCAAGCTGGATGAGGTCTGCAAGCCGGGGGCAATCCTCGCGAGCAACACCTCCACGCTCGACCTGAACCGGATTGCCGGCTTCACGCGGCGGCCCCAGGACGTGGTGGGCGCGCACTTCTTCAGCCCCGCCAACGTGATGAAGCTGCTCGAGGTCATCCGCGGCGAGAAGACCGGCAGCGACGTGCTCGCCACCGTCATGCAGCTGGCCAAGGCCATCAAGAAGACCGCGGTGGTGTCGGGCGTCTGCGACGGCTTCATCGGCAACCGCATGATTGCCATGTACCAGCGCGAGGCGCTGGTGATGCTGGAGGAGGGCGCATCACCCCAGCAGGTGGACGGCGCCATCGAGGCGTTTGGCTTCGCCATGGGGCCGCTGAAGATGGCGGACCTGGCGGGCGGCGACATCGGCTGGGCCATTCGCAAGCGCCAGTACGCGGAGCGCCCGGAGATGCGGCGCGTGCTCATCGCCGACCGGCTGTGTGAAATGGGCCGCTTCGGCCAGAAGACCGGCTCCGGTTTCTACCGCTACGAGCCCGGCCGCCGCGACGCCCTGCATGACCCGGCGGTGGACGCGGTCATCGACGCGTGCCGCCAGGAGTTGGGCGTCGCGCCGCGCAAGCTGAGCGACGAGGAAATCGTCCAGCGCTGCGTCTTCGCGCTGGCGAACGAGGGGGCGCGCATCCTGGAGGAAGGCATTGCCCAGCGCGCCTCGGACATCGACCTCGTCTACCTGACGGGCTACGGCTTCCCGGTCTTCCGCGGCGGCCCGATGCTCTACGCCGACTCCGTGGGGCTGATGAACGTGGTGCGCGCGATGGAGGGCTTCGCGGCCAATCCTCGCGGCCACCGCACGTTCTGGCAGCCCGCGCCCCTGCTCGCCCGGCTCGCCGCCGAGGGCAAGACCTTCAACTGACTTCCGCGGGAGACACTCATGAACGACGTCGCAATCGTATCGACCGCACGCACGGCGCTGGCGAAGTCCTGGCGCGGCGGCTTCAACATGACCCACGGCGCCACGCTGTCGGGCCACGTCATCCAGCACGCCGTGCAGCGCGCGGGCGTGGACCCGGCCGAGGTGGAGGACGTCATCTTCGGCTGCGCCCTGCCCGAGGGCTCCACCGGCAATGACGTGGCGCGCATGGCCGCCATCCGCGCTGGTCTGCCGGTGAGCGTCGCCGGCGTCACCGTCAACCGCTTCTGCTCCTCGGGCCTGCAGGCCATCGCCATGGCCGCCCAGCACATCCTCGTGGATGGGGCGGGGGTGATGGTGGCCGGCGGCGTGGAGTCCATCTCCACCGTGCAGGCGAACGTCAACACCCAGTACCTCCAGGAGGAGTGGCTGGCCCGGAACAAGCCCGAGCTCTACTGGACCATGCTGCAGACCGCGGAGACGGTTGCGTCCCGCTATGGGATTTCGAAGGAGGCCCAGGACGCGTACGGCGTGCGCAGCCAGCAGCGCGCCGCTGCGGCGCAGGCGGCGGGGAGGTTCAACGACGAAATCGTCCCCCTCACCACCCTGATGGGCACCGCCGACAAGAGCACGGGCGCGCTGGGCACCCGCGAGGTGACGGTGGCCGCCGACGAGGGCATCCGCCCGGACACGACGCTCGAAGGAGTGAAGGGCATCCGCTCGGCCGTGCCCGGCGGCGTGGTGACGGCGGGCAACGCGAGCCAGTTCTCCGACGGCGCCTCCGCCTGCGTGCTGATGGACGCGAAGCAGGCCGCTCAGCGCAACCTGAAGCCGCTGGGCTACTTCCGTGGCTTCGCGGTGGCCGGGTGCGAGCCGGACGAGATGGGCATCGGCCCCGTGTTCGCCGTGCCGAAGCTGCTGAAGCGGGCCGGGCTGAAGGTGGACGACATCGGCCTGTGGGAGTTGAACGAGGCGTTCGCGGTGCAGGTGCTCTACTGCCGGGACCGGCTGGGCATCCCCGACGAGCGGCTCAACGTGGATGGCGGCGCCATCGCCGTGGGGCACCCCTACGGCATGTCGGGCGCGCGCCTGGTGGGGCACGCGCTCATCGAGGGTAGACGCCGAGGCGTGAAGCACGTGGTCGTCACCATGTGCGTTGGCACCGGCATGGGCGCGGCCGGTCTCTTCGAGGTGACCTGAACATGGACCTGAACGACACTCCCGAGCAGTCAGCCTTCCGGCGCGAGGTGCGCGCCTTTCTCGCGGCCCAGCTCCCCCCGGCGCTGAGCCACAAGGTCCAACACCGGCTCCGGCTCGGCAAGGAGGACACGGTCCTCTGGCAGCGAATCCTCCACCAGCGCGGGTGGGGCGCGCCCGGGTGGCCGAAGGCCTTCGGCGGCACGGGCTGGAGCACCATCGAGCAGCACATCTTCGAGGAGGAGGCCACGGACGCGGGCGCGCCCCGGCAGCTCGACTTCGGACTGCGGATGGTGGCGCCGGTCATCATGGCCTTCGGCAACAAGACGCAGCAGGAGCGCTTCCTGCCCCGGATTCTCAGTGGCGAGGACTGGTGGTGCCAGGGCTACTCGGAGCCGGGCTCGGGCTCGGACCTGGCCTCGCTGCGCACGCGCGCCGAGCGCAAGGGGCAGCACTACGTCGTCAACGGCCAGAAGGCCTGGACGACGCTCGGGCAGCACGCGGACTGGATTTTCTGCCTCGTGCGCACCAGCACCGAAGGGCGGCCCCAGGAGGGCATCTCCTTCCTGCTCATCGACATGAGGAGCAAGGGCATCACCGTGCGTCCCACCATCATGCTGGACGGTGAGCACGAGGTGAACGAGACGTACTTCGACGACGTCGAGGTGCCCGTGGAGAACCTCGTGGGCGAGGAGAACCGTGGCTGGACGTACGCCAAGTTCCTCCTCGGCCACGAGCGCACGGGGCTGGCCAACGTGGGCCAGTGGAAGCGGCTGCTCAAGCGGCTGGAGGCGGTGGCCCGCCGCGAGACGGCCTCCAGCGGCCGCCCGCTCATCGAGGACGCGCGCTTCCGCGACAAGCTGGCCCAGGCGAAGGTGGAGTTGCTCGCGCTGGAGGTGACGCTCCTGCGCGTGCTGTCGGCGGAGGCGAAGGACGCGAAGAAGGGGCTGGGGCCCGTCGCCTCGGTGCTCAAGATCAAGGGCACGGAAATCGGCCAGGCCATCTTCGAGCTCACCATGCAGGCCTGCGGGCATGACGCCCTGGCGTACCTGCCCGAGGCGCTGGAGCCGGGGTACTCCGGCCCGCGTGTCGGAGGCGAGCACGCGGCGGCCGCGGCGGGTGACTACTTCAACATGCGCAAGCTGAGCATCTTCGGCGGCTCCAACGAGATTCAGCGCAACATCATCTCCCAGATGCTCCTGGGCCTGTGAGGCGAGGCGGACATGGACTTCAGCTACACCGAGGAACAGCAGGCCCTCCAGGACTCGCTCCGCCGCTTCCTGGCGAAGGAGTACGACTTCGAGAAGCGGCGCCAGATTTCCCGCTCGGCCGCGGGCTACAGCAAGGAGCACTGGAGGACGCTCGCCGAGATGGGCGTGCTCGGGCTCGGCGTCCCCGAGGCCCACGGCGGGATGAATGGCAGCCCCGTGGACACGATGCTCGTCATGGAGAGCTTCGGTCGCGCGCTGGTGCTGGAGCCGTACCTGCCCACCGTGGTGCTGTGCGGCGGGCTGGTGCGCGACGCGGGCACGGAGGCGCAGCAGGCGGCGTTGCTGCCCGCCATCGCCATGGGCGAACTGCTGATGGCCTTCGCCCACTACGAGCAGGGGAGTCGGTACGCGCTGGAGCACGTCGCCACCGGGGCGAAGCGGGAGGGTGACGGGTACGTCCTGAACGGGACCAAGTCCCTGGTGCTCTCCGGGGCGCAGGCCGGCAAGCTCGTCGTCTCGGCGCGCACGGCGGGGGGCTCGCGCGACAGGTCGGGAGTCTCGCTCTTCCTCATGGACCGCGAGGCCCCGGGCGTGAGCGTCCATGGCTACGTGACGCAGGACGGAGGACGCGCGGCGGAGGTGAAGCTGTCGGACGTGCGCGTGGGGGCGGAGGCGCTGCTCGGGCAGGAAGGCGGCGCGCTGCCGGTCATCGAGCGCGCGGTGGACCTGGCGATTGCCGCGCTGTGCGCCGAGGCGGTGGGGGCCATGGACGCGCTGCTCGAAACCACGCGCGAGTACCTGAAGACGCGCAAGCAGTTCGGCGTGCCCATTGGCCGGTTCCAGGTGCTCCAGCACCGGATGGCGGACATGCTGATTGCCACCGAGCAGGCCCGGTCCATGGCCATGGTCGCGGCGGTGAAGGTGCAGTCCGAGGACGCGGCCGAGCGGCGGCGGATGGTGTCCGCGGCCAAGGCGCTCGTGGGGCAGTCCGCGCGCTACGTGGGGCAACAGGCCGTGCAGCTCCACGGCGGCATGGGTGTCACGGACGAGCTGGCCGCGGCCCACCTGTTCAAGCGACTGACGGTCATCAACGCCACCTTCGGTGACGCGGACCATCACCTCGCGCAGGTGAGCGACTCGCTGCTGGTGGCGTGAGTCAGGTGCGAGCCGTGCTCCGACACAGCGGATGTCGGAGCACGGCGGGCCCGCCTGGGCCTACTGGCAGCTGTCGTTCGTGGTGGGGTAGGCCGTGTTGAGAATCCACTTACCCTTGTCGTTCTTGGCGTAGCGGAAGGCGACCTTCGTGGGGGTGAAGTTGAAGCCCTTCGTGCACTTGCCCTTGTCGTCCACCTCCTGGCAGACGTAGCCGCTGTTCACCCCCATGCTGACGAGGGTCGCGGGGACGCAGTCCATCACGCCCTTGTCACCGCCACCGCATCCCTTCGGGGTGGGGCCCTTGGGCCCGGAGTAGGCCGACCACTGCTGGAAGGCGCTGGTGAAGTTGGCGCCGCTCTGGAACTGGGACTTGTCGGCCTCCGTCTTGTTGCCCTTGACGTGGATGGACACATGTCCTCCCGCGTCGGTGTTGGCCTGGACGCTGGCGGCGCTCGACTCGACGGTGCTGGTGACACGGCAATCCGCCGCATACGCCGAGGCCGTACAGAACAGGGCGGCCACGGTGATGGCCAGGCAGCTTGCGTTCTTCGTCTTCATGAAAACCCTCTCGTGTTGGTGTCGAGAGGAGATGAGCAAGCCGCGTACCAGCACGGCGAAGTCGGGGACTCGCGGGGTTGGCACCCGGAGCGCTCCGCGTCGCCGTCCTCATGGGACGCAGCCGCGTTCAGGGAGGACACGGCTGGAGCGGGCAGCCGCCCGCGAGTCATCCCGAGGCAGCGGGGGTGACAGCCGCGAACGCGTAGCGCTCGAACCACTTCGGGAAGGCGCGCACCCACTCCCTCCGACCGTGGACGACCATCCCCGCCGAGCGCGCGTCGGCGAGCGAGAGGTCGCCGCGCCACCAGGCCGTGAGGGTGCGGAGCGGAGCGCGCACGACCAATTCCTCGGGGAAGCCGGGATTGACGGAGCACAGCGACACCTCGCTCCGGCGGAGGAGCAGGTAGCGCACGGCCGCGCGTCCCCGGGCGTCGGTCAGCTCGAGCCGCGTCAGGACGGGGGCGGTAGGAAGGGCTCCGGCATCCACCCGGCGACGCATGTCCCAGACGAGTGCGTCCACATCGAGCTCCTCCGGAGGGAGCTCGCGGGGGAGCCAGCGCTGCCCCCAGGTGCCGAGCTCGCGCACGACGCCCGCGAGTTCCTCCCCTGAGCGGCTGAGCACGTACGAAGGCCCCTCGTCGCCGTCATCGCGCGCGACGACGCCCGCGTCGACCAGCTCGCGCAGCCGCGCGGAGAGCATCGTGCGGGAGATGCGCGGAATGCCGCGGCGCAGGTCGCCGAAGCGCCGGCTCCCGCAGAGCAGCTCGCGGACGATGAGCAGGGTCCATCGCTCTCCGAGCAGGTCCAACGCGCGGGCGATGGAGCAGAACTGACCGTAGGTCTTCATCGACCAAGGGTACCGTGAAGCCGCCGGGCTCCCGGTCCGGATTTCGTACCGCTCACGAGTAGCGGCCTCCCTATTGTCCAGGGCAGCTCCAACAGCCGAGGGCCGCGCGATGCAGAGCCACATCACCATCCGGGAAGCGAGAAGCGACGAGTTCGAAGGGCTGGGGAAGCTGATGGTCTCCGTCTACTCGCGCCTGGAGGGATTCCCGGGGCCGGACGAACAGCCGAAGTACTACGACATGCTGGCCCACATCGGGCGGATGGCGGAGCGCCCCGCCACCCGACTCCTCGTGGCCGTCATCGGCGATGCGCTCGCAGGTGGAGTGGTCTACTTCTCGGACATGGCGCAGTACGGCTCGGGAGGAAGTGCCACGCGGGAGAAGGACGCGGCCGGGTTCAGGTTGCTGGCGGTGGACCCCGGGACGCGTGGGATGGGCGTGGGCAGGGCCCTGGTCGAGGACTGCATCGCCCGGGCAAAGGCAGACGGGGTGCGGCAGGTCATCATCCACACCACGCGCGCGATGACGGTGGCCTGGACGATGTACGAGCAGATGGGCTTCGAGCGCGCTCCCGACCTGGACTTCAGACAGGAGGCGCTCGAGGTGTTCGGGCTTCGCCTGCGGCTGTAGCGGAGCGGTGCCTACGGCTTCGCCAACTCATGGTCCTGCAAGACCTTCCACAGCACCTTGCCGGTGGCCGTCTTCGGCAGCGTGTCCACGAACTCCACCACCCTGGGGACCTTGTAGGCGGCCATCTTCTCCTGCGCCCACTGGATGATGTCCCCACCCGTCGCCGTCACGCCGGACCGCTTCACGATGACCGCTTTGACTGTCTCACCGCGGTACGCATCCTTCGCCGCGATGATGCAGCACTCCTGCACGGCGGGGTGCTGGTACATCATGGATTCCACCTCGGCGGGCCAGACCTTGAAGCCGCTGGCGTTGATCATCCGCTTCAGGCGGTCGGTGAAGAAGAAGAACCCCTCTTCATCCATGTAGCCCAGGTCGCCGGAGCGGAAGAACCGCTTGCCGTCGAGCTCGGCGAAGGCCTCCTCGGTCTTCTGTGGGTCGTTCCAGTAGCCCTTGAACACCTGCGGGCCGTGAATCCATATCTCCCCGACCTCGCCCCGCGGTACCTCCTTGAAGGTAATGGGGTCCACGACGCGTGAGTCGACGTTCAGGTAGGGGACGCCCAGGCATTGCTGCTTCATGCGATGGCGCGGGTTGATGTGCGAGGCGGCCATCGTTTCGGACAGGCCATAGCCTTCCAGGTATTGCTGGCCGGTGAGGTCGAGCAGCTTCTGCGCGATGGCCGCCGGCATGGCCGCGCCGCCACCGGACACGAGCCGGATGCCGGAGAGGTCGTATTCACCCAGGCGCGGGTTGGACAGGAAGTCGATCATCATGGTCGGAATCAGCGTCCACGACGTCACCTTGTACCGCGTGATGAGCTGGCCGGCCGTGTCGCGGTCCCAGCGCGGCAGCATGACCACGGCGCCGCCGGAGTAAATCATGGCGTTCATCACCGACTGCATGCCCGTCACGTGGAAGACCGGCAGCACGGCCAGCGCGACGTTGTCGGGCACCACCGGTCCGCACCAGGTCGGCGTGGCCATCGCGTTGAAGACCACCGTGCGGTGCGTGTGCACGCAGCCCTTGGGCCGTCCGGTGGTGCCGGACGTGTAGGGCATGCACGCGAGGTCATCCGGGCCGGCCAGGTGCTCGCGAGGCGCGTGCTTTGCGGCCAGCGCTTCCTTCCAGGGCACCACGCCCGGCGTCGCGGGCACGGAGTAGGGGGCGCGCACGAAGTCGGGCACGTTCAGCTCGGTCGGTGCGAGCAGGGCGTCGGAGTAGGCCGCCACCACCGCCTTCGTGAGGCACGTCCTTCCAAGCAGCGGCGCGACGCGGGGGAAGATTTCCTGCGAGGCGATGACGACCTTTGCGCCGCTGTCGGTGACGTAGTGCTGAAGCTCCTCGGTCAGGAGCATGGGATTGACGGGGACGACCATCGCGTCGGCACGGAGGATGGCGTAGAAGGCGATGAGGAACTGCGGGCTGTTCTGCATGTCCAGCAGCACGCGGTCGCCGCGCTGTACGCCGCACTCGTTCTGCAGGTAGCCGGCGAGCGCGAGCACCTCCTCGTGCACCTGCGCGTAGGTCCGCACCGTGTCGTAGAAGACGACCGCGGGCCGGTTCGGATAGCGCAGCGCGGAGACCTGTAGATTCACATACAGGCTCGTGTCGGGAATGGAGATGGCGTGCGGCAGGCCCACCGGCCAATGCGCGTGGTGGACGGTGTTCATCGTCTTCGCGTCTGGATTGGGAACCCTCATCGGACCGGCGCCCTCCTGGAGTGGGTCGTCATGGCACGAACGCGATGGCAGGGACCCATCCTATAGGAGGGGAATGACCGGCAGCGGAACAAACAGGCACCGCCGGAAAGGGCTGCGGGGTGGCGCACGGTGCTGCGCCCGCCGCCCCGCAGCCTGGACATACCTTCAGCGTGGTATGGCTCAGCCGGGAAGGGTGGGGCTTGCTTCCACTGTCCGGTGCGCGAGGCCTGTTAGCGGCCGTTCTCCAACTGCAAGCGCAGACGGCGCTCCGCCAGGTAGCCACCGAGGCAAACACCCGCCGGGCTGCTGACGCCGCCGCGGCTGACCCTGTGCGGCTCCGGCACGCGCATCGCACGAGCCCTCGTCGCGCTCCGCCCGGCTCTTCAGGGGCGGCGGCGGAGGTGGCCCGGCAGTGGCGGGCGGGTGTCTCCTCCGAGGCCCGGTTTGCTGTAACGCGCCTGTTCCACACGTTGCCAGACTTCAGCGATAGTGGAGGTGTCGCTCGCCATTACCGGTGCGCACCCCTCGTCAAACACACCCACACAATCCCATGATGAGCCCCGTTCGGCCCTGCCTCGCCGCGCTGCTTGCGGTGTCTTTCATTGCCTGCACTTCCGACCCGGTGGATGGACCCGACGCGGGAGCGCCGCCGCCCACCGACAGCGGGACGCCTGCGGACAGCGGAACCGACACGGTGGGCGAAGGCGTCCGCTTCGCGCCCATCGTCCAATTCATCGACGAGGGCGGGCATGTCACGGAGTGGCAGGCGGGGGCGGGGATTGGCGAGCCGGAGCCGGCGGCGCTTGTCCCGGGCGGGCTGCCAGACGGTGGCTTCAAGGTGTATTCCGCGCGGCATGTCGGCATTGAGGGGTACGTCATCCCTGGCGTACCGGAGGGCCCCTACTTCCTGCGTTTCAATGGCACCCACCTGTGGACGGACGCGCGCCAGGTGGAGCTGCGCAGCACCCTGGTGCAGCGGCCCAGCCTCGACTGGAGCGTCCCCGCGGGGACCGCACTCGACCTGCACGTCTCCGGGCTCGCGCCCTGGCAGCAGACCGACAGCCTCCGGCTGAGCTCGCCCAATGGTGGCACCCCCAGTGAGGACATGCGCCTGAGCATCGCCGAGGACTTCGGAGGCACGCTGCCCCAGCCCGGCGCCACGCAGCTCGACGTGCGGGTGTCCCGCTTCCTCACCCTGCTCGATGGCTCCCAGGGGGACTCGCTCTGGGTGCAGCAGCTCTCCGAGAGCGCGGGCATCGACGGGGGCCATGCATTCACGCGGGTGGTGCGCGGCTTCCACCAGCCAGGCGTTTCGCTCAAGCCAGGGCAGGCAGCCGCGCTCGACGTGGGACTCACAGAGGGCAACGAGCGCAGCGTGTCCTTCTCGGTGGATGTCGCGGCGTTCGAGACGCAACTGAGGGGAGCGCACCCGCAGGCGGGACGGCTTCGCTCGCTCAACTGGGCCATCGGGGCGCGCCCGGGTGCCGAGCCCTTCGCGCGGCTCGGCAGCACCCCCGAGCTCGCCTTCGCGTCCACGTCCATCGATGTCGCTCTCGCGCCCTATACCGTGCGCTTCCTGGACGCCTTCCCGGAGCGCTGGCGGCGCGTGGCGCATGTTTCCGCCTCCACGCAGGTGCGGCTCACCTCGGGCGACTCCGCCTACAACGGCACGCTGGTCCTGCGGCGCGCCGACACCCTCGAGGGGCTGGCCGAGGCAGGCACGCTGGCCCCCCGGCTCGGCCCGGTGCGCAACCTGCGCATCAACGGGCAGAGCGCCTCCATCGGGCTCACGGGCGTGGGGGGCACGCCCACGGTGAGCTGGGACCCGCCCGAACTCGGGACCGCGACGCGCTACTTCGTCCAGGTCATCGCGCTCGACGGAACCAGCAGGGCCTACGTCGTCACCTCGGACGCGGAGGTGCGGCTGCCTCCAGGGCTGGTGTCCACCTCACGGTTCGTGGTGAAGGTGACCGCGACGCGAGGGGCTGGCACGCGCAGCCCCCATGAAGGCGAGCTTCCGCTCGACATGGCGGAGGCCATGACGGGCATCCTGAGTCTCTGAGGGCCCGCGAGGGCGCGGGCCCGCGACGACGGCTGAGCATGGTCGGTGCCGCGGGCAGCCCCGGCCAGGGCGAGGCGCTTCCGGAAGACATGAGCAGCATGTCTCTCATCGGCGGCGGGCTCATCGCCGGGATGATTGGCCTCGCGTCGCTGCTCGCGTGAATCACCGCGGACACGAGATATGTCCGACAGGTTGGAGAGACTGGAGTAGTTTGAGCCGGTCTCACTCAACCCGTCCGAGGTGTCTCGTGAAGAATGTCTTCGTCGCGGTAGCGGTGATGTTCAGTGTGTCCCTGCTGGGCTGTGGTGGGCCCGAGGCCGAGCTCCAGTCCGAGGAGCCCACGCCGGCCACGGAGGAGGTCACGGCCAGCGCCACCCCGGCCTGCTCGGACGTCGACACCACGGCGTGTGCCACGCAGGGCGCGGTTACGTACTGCACCCTCCTCGGGGGATCAGGACGGCGCTTTGCCTGCGTCTGTGACGGCACCCAGTGGGTCTGCGTGTGAGGTGATGTCCGGGGCCTCGGGGACGCGCACCGGCCCGGTGCGGCGACACCGGGGCTCCTGCTCATGACACAGGTAACTCGGATACCTTTTCAAGGCCTCTCACGCCGAGTCGTGGGGGCAGGCAGAGGTGGTCCGCTTCGTGCGCTCGCTCAAGCGCTTCTACGCTGACTTCGGCTTCGACGAGGTGCAGGTGGCCTTCTCCAGCCGCCCAGCCCTGCGCGCCGGCAATGACGTGAGCTGGGACAAGGCCGAGGACTGGCTCCTCGCCGCGGCGCATGACGCCGGACTCCGCGGAGCGCTTCGCCGCCCGGCTGCGAGAGGCGGGCTGTCGCACCCCACCGGAATTTCAACTTTTGCGAGGATGGGACGCAACCCTCGGCCGCTGGGGGCGATAACCCTCCCACAGTCGCTCTGTTCGAGGTCTTCGAAATGCGTATCTCCTCCGCCGCGCGCACGACCCCCGCCGCCGCCAGCGCTCCTTCGCAGCCCACCCTGAAGCGCGGCGCGTCCGGCCCCTCCGTGAAGGCCCTGCAGCAGGCGCTGGCCGGCGCGGGCTTCTCCCCGGGTGCGGCGGACGGCCAGTTCGGTCCGAAGACGGAGGCGGCGGTGAAGGCGTTCCAGAAGGCCAAGGGCCTTGTCGCCGACGGCATCGTCGGGCCGAAGACCTGGGCCAAGCTGACCGCGGCTCCCTCGACGCCTGCTTCTTCGGGCGGTAGCGGCCCCACGCTCAAGCAGGGCCACAGCGGCGCACCCGTGACCGCGCTTCAGAACCGCCTCAATCAGCTCGGCTTCAACGCCGGTGCGGCGGATGGCCAGTTCGGTCCGAAGACGACCGCAGCGGTGAAGGCGTTCCAGACGGCCAAGGGCCTCGTCGCCGATGGCGTCGTCGGGCCGAAGACCTGGGACAAGCTCGGCATCAAGGTGAGCGGCACGCCCTCGACCCCCCCCAGCACCGGTGGCGTGCGCGGCAACTCCGCGCTCGCCAACAACGCCCGCTCGGTGGCGTTGAGCATGGGTGGCTACTCGAGCCAGGGCCTCTGCGCCACGGGCGTCAGCCGCGCCATCCAGAACACCTACGGCATCAAGGTGTGGGGCAACGGCAACCAGATTGACAACAACCTGCCGCGGGACAAGTTCAAGCAGGTGAACCTGTCGCTCGCCGAGGCGCTGAAGATTCCCGGCCTCATCCTCACCTGGGAGAAGACCTCCACGGCGGCGGGCAGCAAGTACGGCCACACCGCCATCACCTCGGGCGACGGCCGCAGCTCCTACAGCGACTTCGTGGAGAGAAACACCCTGGGCGCTGGCGGCCGCAGCGGCTTCAAGGTGTTCATGCCGATCTAGTGGAGTGTCCGCGAAGTCGGTCGACAGGGTCGCGGAGGATGAAGGGCTCTCCTGGATGAGGAGACGACCTCCGCGCTCTCATCAGGTGCGTAGCAGTCTACGGGCCACCTCGGTCAGTCGAACCACTTGCCCGCCGGAGCGAGCTTCACGATCGCGGCCTCGATCTCTCCATCGAGGTCGCTGCGCAGTTGATCGCTATCTGCGTCCACCGTGGAGATCGTGGTCGTCTTCGTGACCGTGGTGCGGTTGCGGCCGCCCACCCGTTGCGTGCTCACGCTCGTCGTGGTGTTGCGCACCTGGTCGCGGCGGCCTTCGCTGGTGAACGAGATCGGGAAGCCGCCGATGGGCTTTCCGTCGGCAAGGTCGAAGGCGACGACGTCGCCCTCGAAGGAGCGCCCCTTCACCTCGCGGGTGCGCAGCACGAAGACGTAGGCGAGGTTGGCGCAGGCGTCGAGGTACTCGATGGCGACGTTGGCGTGCACGTTGGCGGCGGTCTGCTGGCCGTAGGTGCCCTTGTCGAGGAGCTGGCCGCAGGCCTGAACCAACTGGGCCTGATTCACGCGCATCGTGTAGTGCGGAGGCTCGTCCTTGAAAACCGAGAGGTCGTCGAGGTCCTCGGCGTAGACCACGGTGCCGGTGCGCAGCGGCGTGGTCGTGAGGAAGGCCATGACGAGGGGCGCCGCGCCGAGCGTGAGCGAGCCCTCCTTCACCGGCGGCAGCGCCCGAGCCTGGTCCGCGATCGACGTCACCTTGGCGAGCTTCTGGGCCACGGCCATGCGTCGCTGCTCGATTGCCTTCTTGGCCTCACCGCCGCAACCCGCGGCCAGGACCGCTGCCAACAAGAGTGCTCTCTTCGTCACGATCAATCTCCTGCCTGCTGCGACGCGGGACCGGCGGGATGTCGGACGAGCAAGAAGACCGCTCTGGCGCGCGACCTCGAAGAGCCGCGTCCCAGGACGCACGGTTCAGGCGCCAACTATAGCCAGACCCGCCGCCGCTCGGGTAGGGCCCAAGCTCCGCGCCGATGGCCTCCATGCCGCCAGACTTCTGGCGCTACCGCTAGAGCGTCTGCTCGGTGATGCCATGGCCCTACCGGGCAGGCTTTGCCACGGGGCTCTCGGTAGCCGCGGCTTGCTTCGGGGGAAGGGGCGCTTGGGGAGGCGCCTTCTTCTCGTCCGCCAGGCCCGCGACCCGCTTCACGACGCCGAGGAAGAACGGCTCGGAGAAGCCCGCGAGGAAACCGAAGACGGTGTGGTGCTGCCAGGTGAAGGATTCCACGTCCAGGTTCCCCACCTGGATGAGACCACTCGTCAGCACGGCGAAGAGCAACATCGCGGCGGTCGCGCCAACGAAGGGCTGCGCGGTCAGCACGGGCCAGAAGGCACGGAGCTGCCGGATGCCCATGACTTCGTCCCGCAGTGAATAGACACCGCCGAGGACCGACCCCAGGGCTCCGGCCGCCATCGCCGTCAGGAGGAGGGTGTTCACGGGGCCGGAAAAGGGCTTCCCCGCCCAGACCGTCATCGCGCCCGCCAGACCGAGCACCACGCCGAGCACGACCGTCACCGCGAAGTAGTAGTTCGCGCGGAGCTGTTCATTCGCGCGGTCATGTCGCCAGGAGTCCATCCGCTGCTGGTAGAGCGAGGCGAGCCGGTCCACGACCACTGCCCGCCATTTCGGGGAGAAGGCTTCACCCGTCTTTTCGGCAGCCGCACGCTGCTCGCGGAGTTCCTTCAGCTCCGCTTCGCCGTCGAGCAGCGAAAGCAGGTGCGCGTCCGGCGCGAAGTAGAGCAAGGCGATCTTCAAATCCTCGGCGGCATCCCAGGCCGCGTCGCGGCCCAGCGTGTCGGTGATGCGCTGGAGGACGGAGATGACAGCGTGGACCGGCGGTGGCGGACTGGCCCCGGCGGCTCCGAGCTCCAGATACACGCGGAGCTCGACGAGGCGAGAGGAGATCCGCGAGAACGCCTTCACGAGCTCCGGGTCCTTCCTCTTGATCCACGGCACCTTCCAGGGATTCGCGAGGAAGGCGTTCACCGTCTCCTCCGTCTCCTGAAGCTTCCGGACCAGGTCGTTCGCGTTGCCGGACGAGGACTGCGCAGCGGGGATTGGCTCCATGGCAAGCCTCCGACAATCAGACAATCTACGAGCATAGGTCAGATGGGAGCCTTCACGGACCGCGACTCCTGGACACACGCTCGCACGGCGCCCTTGCGACTGGCGTGAATCTGGAGGACGAGGGGCCGGTCGTGATTGTCCGTCCCCGCCCTGGCTCCCTCCGTCTCCTGTTCGTCGTGCGTGGCACCATCCTGCCGCGCGTGCTGCCCCACGTGCTGGGCATCGCGGTGCTCTCCTGCCTTGTCGTGTGGACGCTCAAGCAGGGCCACCTGCGGCTCTCGGTCACCTCGCCCGCGCCCCTGTCCCTGCTGGGCATCGCGCTCTCCATCTTCCTCGGGTTCAGGAACAACGCCTGTTACGACCGCTGGTGGGAGGCCCGGAAGCAGTGGGGAGCGCTGCTCATCGAGCTGCGCGCCTTCTCACACGCGGCCATCGCGCTGCTGGATGACGGGCGCGCCGAGTTGCCCGTGGCGGGGCGGCAGGCGGCGCGGCGGCTCGTGCACCGCAACATCGCGTTCGCGCATGCGCTCGCGGCGCACCTGCGGGGACACGACGCCCGGGAGGACCTTTCCCGCTACGTCCCGGAGCCGGAGCGCTCACGCGTGCTGACCAGCGGAAATCGGCCGAGCGCGCTGCTGCGAGAGCACGAAGTCGAGCTGGCCGCGCTGCTGCGGGAGGGCCGGCTCTCGGACATCACGTGGAGCGCGTTGAGCGAGCGGGTGCACGCCCTGATGAGCGTGTTCACCGCCTGCGAGCGCATCCGCTCCACCCCGGTACCCTTCACGTACACGGTGCTCCTCCACCGCACCGCGTACCTCTTCTGCCTGCTGCTCCCGTTCGGTATCGCCGAGGCGCTGGGCTGGTTCACGCCGGTGCTCGCGGCGATGATTGCCTACACCTTCTTCGGGCTGGACCGGCTGAGCGATGAATTGGAGGAGCCCTTCGGGGATGCCCCCAACGACCTGCCCCTGCTCGCGCTCGCCCGCACCGCGGAAATCAACCTGCTGGAGGCGCTGGGCGAGCCCCAGCCCGAGCCGCTGCGTCCCCGGAACTTCATCCTCGAGTAGGGGCCGCTCGAAGGAAGCACACCTTCGTGGAGCGCCTCGTGGCGTCAGAAGACATCGACTTCGAGGCCGGCGAGCACGCTCGCCCCGAAAGACGGGTAGACGAAGGCCGTCGTCCTGTCGAGCTCGGCGCGAGAGCCGAATGGGTGCCACGCTCCCTGGACTCCGAGCACCGCCGTGGCGCGCGCGAGCCTGAGCCGTGTCTCCACCCCCAACAGCCCACCGACGCTTTCGGCCTCGAGGGTGTCGAAGTCCGGCACCGGGCGATCCACCGCGAGGAAGACGAGCTCCGCCCCACCGCCAATCCACAGCGGCAGGCTCCCGAGCTGCGCCGCGAACAATGCCGACCCGCTGGTCGTATGCAGGCGGACGCGGAGCGGACCGCTGTCGTCGATGGTTGGAACGGTGGCGGCCAGCGAGAGCCGCACATCGAGGCCGCGCACCAGCTCCGCGCGAGCACCGAGCGCTGCCCCGGCCATGACCAGGTGCGTGCTGGGAAAGGAGTGCACCAGCCCGCGAGCGCCAAACGAGAGCCAGGACCGCGGAGCGGGAGAGGGTGCTGTCACTTCAAGCCGCGGCACCTCGATGGGCGCTGGCGCGGGAGCAGGGGGAAGTGGCATCCGCTCGATGGGAACGGGTTCGACGGGAGCAGGCCCGACGGGGAGCGCCGCTGTCTGGACCGGCCCGTCGCACGCCGACTGCGCGGCGCTCGCCTTCGCCGAGGCGACCGGCTCCGCTGCTCTTCGTGGCGCGCCCACCGGAGCCTTCCTCGGCACGGGACGCGGGGGCTCCCCGAGCTGGGTGAGGAGGTCCTGCCCTTCGAGGGCGATTGCCCGTGCGAGCTCGACCGTGGAAGCGCCAGCGACGTGCTCGAGGTGGCGGCTCGCGCGCAGGGTTCCCAGCTCCGCCTGGATGCTGACACCGCCTTCCGCGTCCAGCTCCACGCGCAGCCGCTGGCAGGGTGGGTCACACTTCCCGCCCTCGCCCATGATCGCCACCGAAGTACCTTGCGCCAGCAGCGCACTCGCCACCGCTCGAGACAGCTCCGGGTGGGGCTCGCCCCGGGCACCGGCCGCGGAGACGGTCACCGTTGCCGCCAGGGCGTCGCACGCCAGCATCCACATCAGCACCGCGAGCCATCTCATCGCGTCGGTCCCGCGCCTCTGTCCCGCGCAAGCGTCGAGTGCACCCCGTGCGGAAAGCGTCGCTGATACTCCTGCCATGCGGCTGCCGCGGCGCCTGGAAGACCGCTGCGCTCGAGCAGGATGGCGCGCTCGGCCGCCGCGTTGTCCGCCCATAGCGGTGCCTGCTCGTCCGGAACGAGGCTCAGCGCCCGTTCGTACTCTTCGAGTGCGGCGCCTTTCTCTCCCGTCGCGGCCAACACCAGCGCCCGGCGTGCTCGCGCCTGTCCCTCCAGCTCCGGCGGCAGCCCCGATTCCAGGGATTGCTCCAACGTGTGCAGTGCCTTGTCCCACTCTCCGCGGGCGAGGAGCTCTTCCGCGCGCAGCCAGAGCCCACGCTGGAACAGAGCCGCCGAAGGCACCTCCAGGCTGTCGCCGGCCGTCAGCAGCTCCGGCGCACGCGCGGCGCCGAGCGGCTGCACCTCGACCCGGCCCTCACTGACCGCGATGCGGGTCATGTCCCGGCTCGTGCTCACCGTGAATCGCGTCCCATGCACCAACACGTGTGCATGGGCCGTCTCGACGGCGAAGCTGGCGCCCGGGGTGAGCTTGCGAACTTCAAAGCGTGCACTGCCTGCCTCGAGCCGGACGCGCTCGGCCGGGCCCGCTTCCACGAGCCGGAGCTCCCCGGGTCTGTCCACCCAGATGGATGCACCACCAGGGGTCGCTCCCGCCGAGACCGCCGCGGCGGTGGTGACCAGCGCGTCCCCGGGAGCCGCGAGCCGATGAATGGCGCTGCCGTGAAACATCCGCTCGGCGGCAATGGCAATCAGCGCCGTCGCGGTCAAGGCCACGAGGGGGCGCACGGCCCGCCGCGCCCGCCGCCGCCAGCGCTCTGCTCGCACGCCGGCACGCGCCGCGTCGAACAGGGCGGGTGAGAACGCAGGGGGGATGGAGGGCGCAGGCGTCTCACGAAGGAGCTCGAGGGCCCCGTCCGCGCGCTGGAGCAGATCCTGGCATCGAGCACAGCTCGCAATGTGCTCCTGTGCCGAGGCCGGCGACGTGTCCAGGAGCCCGAGTGCCTCTTCGCATGTCATCCGCGAGACCCTCGATGTCTGGAGCCGCTCATGCCGTCCCGGCCCAGCAGCCTACCGAGGGCGATCCGGCCCCGGAAGATGCGTGAGAGGATGGTTCCTCTGGGTGCGGAGGTCATGTCGGAGATCTCCTGCGCGGTGAACCCCTCCGCGGTCAGCAACAGCGCGAGGCGCGTCTCATCCGGCAGCGAGGCGAGCAGCTTCTCGATGCGCGTGGCCTCCTGCGCTCTCGCCAGGGAGTCGTCCGGTAGGGGAACGCTGGCCTCGGTGGGTGGCTCCAGGTTCCGTTCGCTCTGCTCTCGCCGGGCCTCTGCGCGCAGCGCATTCTGTGCCCGGCGGAGCGCGATGGTGGTGAGCCAGGTGGAGAGCTGGGCCTCGCCGCGAAAGCTCCCGATGTGACGAAATGCCGTCACGAAGCTCTCCTGGAGGACCTCCTCCGCGAGCGCCGCGCGCCCCAGGTAACGCTTGAGCAGGCGCAGGAGGTTGGGTGCGAGCGCTTCGTATGCTTCGCGGAACGCGGTCTCGTCTCCTGCCTGCATCCGGGAGGAGAGCGCTCGCTCATATGCTGTGCCTGGCAGGTAATGGACCTTCGGTCTGTCAGCCACTACGGCTCCTTCCCCCGCCCTGCTGATGCAGGGCGGGGGAACGGACGGGGGGCGCGGCGATTCCCGGAGGGGAGGGAGCCGCGATGGGCGCCGGGCAGCCTTCGCTGCCGCCCTCCTGCTCAATCGATGCCGTCGTCTTCCTTCGCGCTCTCCTCATCGAGGGACTTCACCAGGTCGACCTTTGCGGTCTCGCTGACGGTCACCGCCTGGCCGAGCACCTGGAGCGTCACGGTGCCGTTGCCGGTGCGCTCGACCGCCTGCAGCGTGCCCCTGAGCGCGGAGTGGGCCGCGCGCGAGCCCTTCACGCTCGATGCGACGAAGGTGCCGTCCGGGTTGACGGAGCCGACGAAGCGGACCGCCGCGCTGTCAGCAGGCAGCGCCTGCGCCTGGATCTTCATCCCGAGCGCCTCGAACGAGCCGGCCGACAGCTCGCGAACGCCCGAGCGCGGCGCGAGGACTTCGCCTGCCGAGGAGGAGGTCAGGTCACTCGAGATACCGCTGGTGGGGCCGTCGTCGTTGGTCTCACCGTCGCCGTCGCCGTCAGGCCCTTCCTGGTCGTCGTTGGTCTCACCGTCGCCGTCGCCATCAGGCCCTTCCTGGTCGTCGTTGGTCTCGGCGTCGTCGTCCGTCGAGTCACTCGTGATGGCCTGAGCCGATTTCCCGTCGGCGCTCAGGGTGAGCGCGACGCGGTCGCCTGCCTTGAGCTGTCCTGCCTCCGTGCGCGCGCCGCCCGCGCAACCGACAGCGCCCAGGACGGCGGCCACGACCACTGCGAAAGACTTCGACTTCATGTGATTTCTCCCGAGATTGAGCTGGAATCCGGCCATCGGTTCCAGCCTCTTGGACACCACTCGGGGCGGCCTGATTGCGTCCTCGGCCGTCAGCCGCAGCGGCCACCGCGCGGTTGGAGCGCTCGGAGTGCCGCGGGCGAGACCTGACGGCTTCAGTCCTTGTCCTCTTCATCCTCGTGCTCCGAGAGCACCGTGCCGTCCGCCTTCAGCTTCAGCTCCATCTCCTTGCCGTCGGCGGTCTTCACGGTGGCTTCGTAGCCACCATGCTCGGCCTCCGCCTCCGTGACGGTGGCGCCCGGATAGCGCGCGGCGATGGCGTCCTTCACCGCTTTCGGCAGCTCGACCGGGGCCCGCTTCTCGTGGGCCTCGCCCTTCTCCTTCCCCGGTTCTTTCGAGAGCGCAGCGGTACCGGGCAGGAGCGACAACAGCGTGATGATGACAGCGCGTTTCATCCACTTCCTCCAACGTGAGCCGTTCATCGGCCTGGGGAGAAGCCTACGCGCCGTCCATGATGGTTTCCTGAGATGCAGATGAGAAGGTGATGAGAGCCGCCGTGCCGTCGCCGAGCAACCTCGCAGGCGAGCGTCAGGTCCGGCTCCGCCGTTCCTCCCGTCGATGCGGCGCTGAAAAGACAAAGGCCCGGGGCCGCTGTGCGCGACCACCGGGCCTTCCTCATCGCTTCAGGACGCCGTTACTTGGTGGGATTGTCCACGCCGTTGCTGGTCCAGGTGTAGCGCTGAATCCAGTCGCCGCCGACGCCCAGGCCCGTCTCACGCTTGCGGTCCTGGACGAGCGCCGGAGGCAGGCCCTTCTCCTGGAAGGTCGCCGGCACGCGGGTGCCCGACTCGAAGTGCGAGTTGTTGACCACCTCGTACGTGAGGTTCGGCTTGCCGGTCTTCTCGTCGATGCCGGTGCACTTCACCTCGGTGCGGTACGAGCCGATGAACCACTCCAGCGACGTGTACTTCTCCTTGCTGGCCTCGGCGGTGCCCGGGCCCGTGAAGCGATACAGGGCCTTGTCGTTCTGCTCCGCGGTGGCGTTCTTGGGAGGGAACACGTCGCCCGGCTTCGGGTTCGGGTACAGCTTGAAGAACTCTTCCGTCACCTGCTGCTGGTGCGGCCGGCCGGCCAGGTCCTCCGTGTACGCGTTGTCGCGGACGGTGACGCGGTCGGTGCCGTCCGCGGTCTTGTCCCACGTGCCCAGGTCCTTCGGCTTCTCCTCGAGCAGCCACGTGCCCCACAGCTTGGGCCAGTCACCCTGCAGCTTCTGGCCCGTCACCGGGTCCGTGGTGCGGGTGATGCCCTCGAGGTCCACCTTGCCCAGCGTCTTCAGGCTCTCCGTGAGCGAGGAGTTCTTGCCGGTGAGCAGCTCGGACGTCTTGGCCAGCGCGTCCACGCCGCCCTCGGCGGCCTTCACGAGCTGATTCGCCGCGCCGTCCGGCAGGAGCTTCGTCGCGCCGTCGTACGCGAGCCGCAGGCCCGTCTGGAACGTGTCGCGGGCCAGGTCCTTCGGGTCGGTGACCGCCTTCTTCAGCGCGTCCGTCACCGGGTTGTGCTTCACCACCTCGAAGGTGTCCTTCGTGGTGTCGACGACGGTGTTCTTCACGTCCTTCGCCGTGTCGACGACGGTGTTCTTCACGTCCTTCGCCGTGCCGACGACCGCGTCCTTCGCGTCCTTCACGGTGTTGGTCACCGTCTTCTTCACGTCGCTGAAGCTGGGGATCTTGAAACCCATGGGGGCCCTCAGGGGGTAAGGGGGCGATTCCCTACATGGTAGTTATCGGACCCACGGGTCAATTGTTTCCTTGAAAGTGAGATTGGGAGCAGCTCCCGCCTGATTTCAGGGGGTTGGCGCGGAAGGAGTGCTTTCGGTGGGGAACTCGGGCCGCTCGGCCACGTGCAGCCCGCTCCCGTTGCCCCGCCAGGTATTGCCCTGCACGTCGAGCGTCCGCGCCCGGGCCTCCAGCCCCGTGCCGTTGTCGACGAGCCACGAGTCGCGCAGCACGAGGCCCAACGGCTTCCAGGCCGGCTCCTCCGCGGGGCCGAAGGCGCCGTTGTTCGAGAAGACGGTGCTGACGAATCGCGCCTCGCCGCAGGAGCCGTAGCCGAACTCGCCGAGCGGCACCCAGCCTACGACTTCATTCCGGAAGAGCAGGCTCGCCCGGACGGTGACGCTGCCGAAGGGGCACCAGAAGACGAGCGCGTTGGCGTGGAAGGTCGAGCGGTCCACCTCGACGGTATGGAAGTTCGCGGCGAAGGCGAGCCTGTTCCCGCTGAAGAGCGACGAGCGCACCCGGAAGGTGCCGGTGCCCGCGTCCTGCTCACTGCCCAGCCCCGTGCGGTTCTGGAGCAGGGTGCAGTCCGTGAGGGTGATGGCTGTCGCGCTGCCGTAGCGGTTGAAGACGGCGTGCCCGTTGTCACTGAAGGTGAGCCGGGACAGCCGCACGTCCTGGCCGGAGTCGACGATGTAGCCCCAGGTGAAGCCCCGGATGGTGCCGTTGCGCACCGTACTGTCGGCCTCGACCCGGATGCCCTCCGACAACCCCGTATCCGGACCGGAGCGGCGCACGGTGTGTCCTCCCAGGTCGAGGACGACGCCCGCGCCGGTGATTCGGAGCGCGGGGCCATTCGTGCCCGGACACGCGAGGTCGTGGGTGAGCCGCGTGTCGCGGGTGAGGGTGTCGCCGCACCGGAGGCGGCGACTCGCGTCCGCTGCTCCTCCGTCCGCTCGCGCGGCCAGCAGCACCGCCATGCCCAGGGCGACGGCGGCGACATCCGATGCACGACGCATGTGCCTTCCCCCTACGAGCGTCCCCGCCCCGTGCCGTGGAGGCTAGGCATGGAGTCTCCGCCAACTCACCTCGCCGTCGGTGTCAGCCCGCTGCCCGAGCGTTGACAGTCCCGAGGTGCACCGACGTCACGGACAGGGGAGGGAAGCGGTCCTGCGTCACGCCTCGAGTCACTGCCGGCCTGTAGGTCGTGCACGGGCCGGGGCCTGCTCCACGAGGGGCAGGGAGAAGTGGAAGGTGGAGCCGCGCTCCACCCCGCTCTCCACCCAGATGCGTCCGCCGTGACGCTCGATGATGTCGCGACAGATGTAGAGCCCCAGGCCCAGTCCACCGAAGCCGGAGATGGGCGCATTGCGCGCGCGGAAGAAGCGCTCGAAGAGATGCGCCTGCTGGTCCTCGGGAATTCCAATGCCCTCGTCCTGCACGGAGACGAGGGCCTCGCCTCCCTCGCGCCGCGCCGTGACGCGGACCGGACCGCCGGTGGGGCTGTACTTGAAGGCGTTCTCCACCAGGTTGGTCAGCACCTGCGCGAGCCGGCCGCGGTCTCCCATGATGACGAGGGACTCGCCGGGCTCCTCGAACTCGAGTGAGTGGAGGGTGCCGACGACGCGGAAGTCCGAGAGGACCTCCCGGATGAGCTCCCGCAGGGAGATGGGCTCGCTCGACAGCTCCAGCCTTCCGGCCTGGATGCGCGAGGTGTCCAGCAAATCATTGACCAGCACCGACAGCCGGGCGACCTGGGTGAGCGCCTTGTCCACGTGGTGCGGTGCCACGGGGCGTCCGGCGCCGGCCTGTCCCTTCATCATCTGCAGATGGAGTCGGAGCGGTGTCAGCGGCGTCTTCAGTTCGTGGGCGGCGATGGACAGGAAGTCGTCCCGGACGCGGATGGCCTCCTGGGCCTCGCGCAGCAGGCGCTCGCGGTCGGCCTGGGCGCGGCGCTCCTCCGTCACCTCCACCACCACCGCTCCGACGCCCAGGATGGCGCCGCTCTCCGTCCGCACGGGGTAGTAGCTGACCAGCCAGTGTCGCGGCTCGCCCGGCGTGGCGGGCACCTCTCCCGTCATGGCGATTCCGATGATGGGGGTGCCCGTCTCCAGGACCTGGCGCATGAGGGGCTCGATGTGGGGCGCCATGTGCGGCGTCATCTCGCGGATGGTCTTCCCGATTTCCTCCTCCCGGCGCCGGCCATGGAGCGCGGCCAGCGCGTCGTTGATGCGCAGGTAGCGCAGGTCCCGCCCGAGGAAGCCCAGGCCGATGGGCGCATGGTTGAGGAAGGTGTCGAGCACGGCGAAAGACTCTTCCAGCCGCTCGCGCGCGTGGTGCTCGGCGGCGAGCAGTCGCGCCTGCTCCGCCTGGGCATGGCGCTCGGCCGTCACGTCCCGGTAGCTCCAGATGCGGCCGATGATGGTGTCTCCCACGCGCTGCGGAATCGACCTGCGCTCGAGCACCCGGCCATCCCGCAGCTCGACGATGTCGTGGTCCTCATCGAGGGAAGGGATGAACCTCCGCTGGATGAGCGTGACGAACCGCTCGGGGTCCTTGACCAGCGGGGCCGCGCTCGCGAGTGCCTTCTCGGCGCTCGGCTCCTTCAACATCTCGTCCGTGAGGCCCCATATCTCCTGGAACCGCTTGTTGAAGGCGGTGATGTTCCTCTCCAGGTCCACCACGACGACGCCGTCGGTGATGGAGTCGAATGTGGCGTGCAGCAGCGACGTCTTCTGCTCGAGGTGCTCCCTCGCCTTGCGCTCCTCGGCAATCTCCGCCTGGCAGAGGCGCTGCTCCGACGCGGGCTTCGGCTTCGGGGGCTCGACGGTCCGGAGGCGGGCGCAGGCTCCCAGTTGCGCGCCGTCCTCTCCGAAGACGGGCACCACGATGGCGCTCAGGCGCTGCTCCCGCCCGCCGCCTTCGCACAGCCCCTCCGTGCCGTCGAGGGCCGCGTCGAGCGCCTGCTCGAGCCAGGGAAGGTCGCGGAGCACCTCTTCCATGTGGTGGCCGACGGGAGCGTCGCCCCGCCACCCGGCGGCGCCGGCCATCACCGGGTCTATCCAGACAATCCGCCCGTGGCCGTCCACGACCAGCGTGGCATGCAGGCTCGCTCCCACCTGGAGCAGCAGCTCGTACTGGGAGGCACTGGAGGTGGGGACAGCCCGCGAGCGAGCGAGGCTCTCTCCTCCCGGTGGCCCAGCGCTCATGTCACGATTCGCCACGGCCACCTCCCTCCGGAGCCACGAGACGGCCCGCCCGAGAGGAAACATGCGGAGTGCCGGAGCCGCGTGAAAGGGTCTGCTCGCGCGAGGGCTCCGGCCCCTGGCCGCGTCGGGCGTTGCCTGGGGCAGGGACACCATGGGTTGCTCGATTCGGATAAAACACGTAAAACAAGACAAGCTAGATTGTTCTCCGCCCGTTCAGCCACGCACCCAGGAGGCCCCGATGAAGCGCTCGAACACGTGGATGATGGTCTGTGGACTCACCCTGGTCATGGGCTGTGGAGGGCCGCCTGAAGACCTGTCGACGGATGCGCCCGAAGTCCGGGAGGACGCGCTGTTTTCGCAGACCATCCTCCGGGAGCTGCCGGATGGGACGATGTCGCAGGAGACGACGTTCATCACCCGCGAGGAGCAGCTCGCCCAGATCGAGGCGCGCGACGCGATCATCCGGAGTCTCGGGACGCGCGTCACCCAGCAGGACCTGGATGACCTGCTCGTCGACAGCGGCTGTGCGGGCTCCAGCCTCTGGCTCTTCGACGAGACGTCCCTTCAAGGCAACCAGCTCTGTCTCTACAAGCAGGTCGGGGCGGACCAGGGGTGGCTGAGCCTGGGGACGATCATCCGGAAGTTCTCCAGCCCCTTCTTCCTGACCTGGGCGAACGCCGTCCGGAGCCTCTATTCGGGCGTCCATCCCGGCGCCTTGCAGTCCTGCACCGCGACCTCCTGCAGCGCCACCATCTACCAGACCTTCAATGCCTATCAGCGGCTCAACACCATCTCCTATGCGACGCAGCTGAACTGGGCCTACCTCTATACCCCCTGAAGGATGGTGGAGCTCCCGGTGGCCCACCCGGGCCACCGGGCCGGTACGAATCCGCGAGACGGCGGCCGGGGACGGGCCCTCATGGAGATACGGTGACGTTCAACGAGGGGGATGATGCCGACATGCAGTTCACCGGGAGCGACCGGGGCGACCTCAACTACTCGGACCACCGGGCCATGAGCGCGCGCATCCATTACTGACCTGCTGGCCGAAGTCCCGGTCCAGGGGCGAAGGCGAGGTGGCGGAAACGCCGTTCGCGCATGTGCAGCCGGGTGCACACCCGGCCTCGCGGGGCTCAGTCGTTCCATGGGGTTGCCCATGGCACGCTTCGTGACTGCGCCGTGGGCACCATGAATCCGCACGTCTCTCGTGTCGTCGTCGCCGCCGGTCTGCTCACCACCCCTGTGTTGGCCATGGCCCGGGAGGAGGCTCCGGGTGAGGAGACCCCCACGACATCCGCACCGTCCGCATCGAGCCGCCCGCGCGGTGCGCTCGCCATGGGGATGCGCGGCCATTCGCTCTCGGTCGCCGCCGCCCCGCCCGAAGCGCCGGTCTTCTCCGTGGACCTCGAGCACCCGCTGATGCCGCACGTCACGGTCTTCGGCGGCTTCCATCTGGGCCTGGGCATGGATGCCGTGGGCCTCCAGGCGGGCAGCCGTCTCTACGTCGGTGCCCGGCCGTACCAGGGCCTCTTCCTGTCGCTCCAGGCGGATGCCACATACTTCGAGCGGAACGAGCAGACGAGTGGCTACCGGAAGTCGGTTGGGGGACTCCTGGGCTACTCGCAGACGCTCGGCGAGAAGTGGCTCGTGTCGCTCGGCGCGGGCGCGGACCTCAGCCAGACGCGAAGTGAGACCGGGGTTCCGCCCACCCCGGAGTGCATCCTCTTCACGCCGTGTCTGGTGGCCACGCGCGAAACGCATGTCGAGGAGCAGGACGCGGTGCAGCCTCTCGTCCGGCTCGCGGCGGTCTACAGGTTCTGAGCGATTCGGGGGCGTCCGCTCGTCAACGGCAGCTACGGACGGGCAGCTCGCCGGGCAATGCCTGTCGTCCCTTCGAGGACGTGCTCCTCCTCCTCGAAGGCCGCTGATTTCCCGTTGGCACATGCACACCTACCGGCGTGGGTCACGCCGAGCGGTGGCCGCGCGGAGCGCCCGCTCGTCGCGTCATCGACCCGGGAGGCCGCGCATGAATCGTCAGCCCGTCACATCCAGGAGCTGGGGCGTCCGCTGGGGGGCCGCGTGGGTGGCGGCGGCATTCCTCGCGCTCGCCGGCTGTGCGCGGGAGGACGCACCTGGCGACGACACTCCGTCGGGGCGGGACGTCCACGCGGACACCCTGCGGCCTCCGGTGATTTTCGACAACGACATGGACTTCGACGACGCCGCCGCACTGGCGCACCTGGCCCGGCTCCACAAGGCCGGGCAGATCGATTTGCGGCTGGTGACCGTCACCAGCGCGGGCGCGGGTCTCCCGGGGCGTGCCATCCGTCACACGCGCTGCCTGCTCGAACAGTGGGGGCTCGGCGACGTGCCCGTCGCGGACAGCCGTCGCGTGGGCGTCAACGCCTTCCCCGACGTATTGCGCCTGACCTTCGAGCAGGTGCTGACCGACGTGACACCGGGCTGCACCGCGAGCGAGGAGCCCTCCACGATGCCCGCCGAGCAGGCCCTCATCAACGCACTCGTCGAGTCGGAGCGGCCCGTCACGCTCATCGCCACGGGGCCGCTGACCAACGTCGCCGGGGCCATCGAGCTCCGCGCAGCGCAGGGTGGCGACTCGCTGGCCCCGAGAGTCTCTCACGTGTTCGTGGTGGGCGGTGCCCTCCGGGTGCCCGGTGGACTGTGCTGCGGCCTGGAGACGACGTTCGACCAGACGCAGACGTTCAATCCCTGGGCGGACCCGGCCGCGGCGCAGGCCACGCTCGACCACTTCCTGTTGACCGACATCGTCATGGTCGGCGCCGACGCCTCCAACCACGTACCCATCCGCGCGGATTACATCGCGCGGCTCGATGCCGGGGCCACCACGCCCGAAGCCCAGTTCGTCCGCGACCTGGTGAACCACCCCGTCATTACTTCCGCGGTGACCTCCGGCCTGCCCATCTTCTGGTGGGACCCGTTGGCCACGGTCGCCGCCACGACGCTGGACGTCGTCGACTACGAGCTCGTGCGCATCGCCATCGTCCAGAGCGGTCCGTCCTCCGGACGCACGCTGGAGGTCGGCGCGCATCAGGGCGGCCGGCTGGTCCGGTTCGGAATCTCCGCCAACCAGGCGCTTTTCGAGGACTCGTTCCTCAACGGGCTGAACATGCCGATTCCCTGAGGACCTCGGGGGCGGAGTGGGAGCGATTGTTGCGCGGTGACGTGCATTTCCCATGAGGGGAATCGGCGGGGACTACCGTTAGAGCCCTCACAGCCCCTGGGGGATGCACATGGGAATCCTGCGAACGTGGGTGGTGGCGGTCCTGACGGTTTCGCTCTGGGCATGCTCGAGCGACCTGGAGCCTGCTCCGCCGGATGCGGGTTCAGCGCCCATGCTCTCCGAGACGCCGCTGTGGGCGGCGGAAGGAGACCCCACGCACGACGGTGGGTGCTTCGGGAGGTCCGTGGCGCTGGGGGACCTCAACGGCGATGGCCGGCAGGACCTCGTCGTCACCGCGCCGCCCTGCAAGGCCACCGCCCTGGACCCGGGCCGCATCTCGTTGTTCGCGGGAGAGGCGTCCTATTTCTCCCGGCAGCCCATCACCACGGAGGTGTCGTGGCAGAACACCCATCCACGCACCAACGGCAGCAATCTCACCGTGAGCCTGGGCAACATCAACGGAGACGCCTTCGCGGATGTGCTCGTCACCGGCAGGTATGGCATTGCCATCTACGCGGGCCAGGAGGACCTGACGCGCGTCTTCTCCGCGCCAGTGTTCCGGGTCCCGGGCAATGGCCTCTTCCAGCCCGCGAAGTTCGTGGACCTGGATGGTGACGGACTGCACGAGCTCGTGGGCGCGGACCTCACCACGGGGCTGCTGTGGGTCTACCGCCGCGCTCCGGATGGGACGTTCTCCATCGTGCGGACGCTCCCGGCCTCCTCCAGCCGACTGGTGGGAGACACCAACCTGGATGGCGCCGAGGACCTGCTGGTGAAGGACGTGGATGGACGCCTCCTGCTCTACCTCGGCTGCAAGCCCGGCAGCGCGCTCGCCTGTGAAGGCCCGCTCACCGTGGAGCCGGTGTGGTCCATCCAGGCCGAGAGCGCGTATGCCCTTCCGGACCTGAGCGGCGATGGTCGTCCGGACCTGTTCCTGAGCGGCCTGGGCGGCGCATGGCAGTTGCACCTGTCCCGTCCAGAGGGTGGCTTCGCGTCCACGCCGGTGTGGCAGTTGCTGGACGACCCCGCCTTCTTCGGCATTGGCTACCCCACCCTCGCATTGGGGGATGTGACCGGGGATGGCCAGGCCCGCGACTTCGTGATGGGGGCCGACGGGCGGCTCTACCTCTTCGCTCCGGCGGAGGCCGTCTCCGGCCCGCTGAAGCCGGTGTGGGCCTGGCCCCGGGAGGACCGCCTCCTGCCCGCCAGCTTCGCGACGTTCACCGGGATGACGCCCGCGGCCGCGGGGGACCTGGATGGAGATGGGTACGACGACCTGGTGGTGGGGTTCGCTCCCACGGGGCAGGGAGCGGCAACGGGGCGGGTGTGGGTTCTCGGCGGCGGACAGGTGCCGGCCACTCCGGAGGCACCGCCCTACCTGCCCGAGGCGAAGGCGTGCGGCCTGGCGGTGGACCCGGTGAATGGAAAGGCGGACCTCACGGTGGACGCGGACGCGCTCGCGCGGACGCTGTTCGTGGAGCGGCGCACCTTCGCGGCGGATGCCTGCGAGGTGGTCGAGGGGTGCGTGCCCGTCGGCGGCGAGCGGCGCCTGCTGCGCTTCAACACGTCCATCATCAACCGGGGCACGGGGCCCGCCACCGTCCCGTCACCGGAGGAGCGCCCGGAGTTGTTCGTCTACGACGAGTGCCATCTGCATGACCACCTCGTCGGCTTCGCCGACTACACGTTGCGAGACGCGCGGGGAGACGCCACCGCGGTGGGCCGCAAGCAGGGCTTCTATCTCGTCGATGCCACCCGCTATTGCACGGACGCACAGCCCTACACCGACTACTACCCACGGACGGGAATCTCTCCGGGCTATTCGGATGTCTACACCGCCGCGACACCGTGCCAGTGGCTGGACATCACCGACGTGGCGGACGGCGAGTACTCACTTCGGGTGGGCGTGGACGAGCAGGATGTCATCGAGGAGGAGGACCTCCTCCCCAACCAGGTGACGCTCAAGGTCCGCCTGAGCGGTGATGCGGTGACGGTGCTGCCGTAGGTGCTGGAGAGGCAGCGCCGTGAGCCCGGCCGGGCGCGGGTGACGTCCCGGCCGGAGTCGATGGGGAGACGCGGTTCCGGTGCGCTCAGTCAGGGGCCGCGAGAGAACAGGGCGCCATCCAGCAGGGTGGCCTCGCTTCCACGGCCGACGCCTCCCCAGAGGAACATCCGCGTCCCCAGCCACACGGCGGTGTGACTCGAGCGGGCCTCGGGGGCGCTCCGGCTGCTCAGCGGCGTCCAGGTGTCTGTCGTGGGGTTGTAGGCCGCGCCATCCCGACAGGCGCCGGACGTGTCATCCGCGCACTGTTCCGCCGCGCCGCCCCAGATGAGCATCTCCTCGCCCGTCCAGACGGCCGAGTGCCCGGAGCGTGGAGTCGGCGCATCCTCCTTCGCCAGCGGGGTCCACGCATCCGTCTCGGGGTCATAGCGGGCGCCGTCACCACACAGCCTCGGCTGTCCCGCTCCGTCGCGCGAGCAGCCCAGCCCGCCCCAGACGATGAGCTCGCGGCCCGTCCAGACCGCCGTATGCGCCCACCGGGCCGCGGGCGCGCCCGCCGTTCCGAGCGGACGCCACGTGTCCGAGTCCGGCGCATAGGCGGCGCCATCTCCCAGCGCCACGTCCCGTCTGGCATCGCCGCTGCCGCCCCATACGAGCAGCTCGCGCCCGCTCCACGCCATCGCGTGATAGCGGCGGGGCGACGGCGCCCCCGTCGCGGCCATGCGCGTCCAGGCATTGGCCTCGGGTGAGTACAGGGCGCCATCGCCCAGGACGCGGTTGCTGGCGGGCTCCTCGCCACCCCACACCAACATCCGCGAGCCCGTCCACACCGCGCCGTGCCAGCCCCGGGGAGACGGAGCCCCCGTGGAGGCCAGCGGAGTCCAGGTGTCGGTGGCGGGCACGTAGGCCGCGCCGTCTCCACAGGGCGTGAGGAGGCTCGAGCCGCAGCCCACGCCGCCCCAGACGAGCATGCGCTGGCCCGTCCACACCGCCGAGTGCAGGTAGCGCGCGGCGGGAGCCTGGACGCCCGACAGCGGTGTCCAGGCATTCGCGGTGGCGCTGAAGCGGGCCCCGGTGCCGCACAGCCCCTGGCTGGTACAGAAGCCCAGCCCGCCCCAGACGAAGACGTCGTCCCCGCCGGCCACGGTGGTGTGGTGCAGCCCCGAGGCGGGGCTGTCCGTGAGCGCCACGGACGCCCACGCGCCGAGCCCCTCGGACGCGTCCGGGGGGCCTTCATCCGCACAACAGGCCAGCAGGCCGAAGAGGCACGCCGGCAGGAGGCGCACCTGAAAGAAGGAGCGGTTGCGTTTCAGGTGCGCCATGGGTGGACCTCCCGGCTACCAGGGGCGCGGGCTACCGCAGGTGTAGCCCGGGCCGTTGATGAAGCGTGTCACGGCGCGCGTGTTCGCATCCGCCGCGGCCGACTGCCGCACGGTGGCGGGAATCCACGGCTGCGGCTGGTCCGCCACGTCGCACAGGAACTCTACCTGCACCTGGTTGGGCGAGTGGAAGCGGCTGGCCGTGCCGTTGTTCTCCCACATCGCGCCGAACGCGTAGGCGCCGATGCCGTGGAAGTAGAAGTAGTCGCAGCCGTTGATGGTGCAGCCGCCCTGCGGCCCCGCGCGGTGGCCGCCCTGGTCACCGTTGTTGATGCCGTACTTGTCGAAGTTCGCGTGCCAGCCCTCATGCATGAAGTCACCGGCGCGCGAGCCCGGGTTCGCATTGGGGTGGGTGCGGTTGTAGAGCGGACAGGCCGTGTCCACGCGGTCCGTGTCCCACGGCCAGAAGCGCGGGCTGAAGCGGCCGAAGATGCCGCTGTCGTCGGTGACGCCGTGGTACAGGCTGTCGTGGAAGTTGCTGCTGGCCGCCTCCGCCGTCGCCCGGTAGTCCACGGTGCCGTGGAAGGACTGGGAGCCGTTGTCCGCCAGTCCGTACGTCACCAGGTACGCGGCGTTCCAGTGCTTGGGGAACTCGAGCGCCACGTTGCAGGCGTCGTTCCAGCCGCGGTTGCTCCAGTCTCCGGAGCGCAGGTCGTAGGTCTGGTACTGCCAGATGTAGAAGTCCTGCCAGCAGCCATGGATGTTCCAGAGGTCCCGGTCCGCCTGGCTGGCGCCGGACTGGTCACACACGGCCAGCGCCTCGGAGGCCGCGCCCAGCGTGCACAGGGTGGATACAAGGGCAATGCTTTGCTTGAAGTTCATGACGGTAATCCTTTCGTCGTCCCTGGGAGCCCGAAGGGCCTAGTGGGCGGGAGGCGGCTCGTTGAACCGATGGGGGGTCTGCTCCGCCGGGCCGGGCCGGCCAGACAGCTTCTCGGGCGCGGGCGGCAGGACCTCCGGGTGGGCCTCCAGGTACGCGGCCAGCTTGCGGTTGAAGGACTCCGCGCTCTCGCCGCTGACCCGGCGCACGCGCTCGAGGAGGAGCTGCTCGTCCTTGCGCACGTGCGGCGCCAGCGCGCGGCGGGCCTCGTCGGTATCGCCGTGGTTCCACAGGTACGCGCTGATGGCCTCGGCCCGGACGATTTTCGACGGGTGCCGGGCCGCCACGCGCATCACCTCCGCATCCGCGTCACGCGTGCGCCGGTACGCCAGCCCGGCCACGGCCTTGGCCTGGAGCTGCGCCAGGGCCGTGGCTTCGAGGAGGTCTCCCTCGACGACGGTGCCCACGGTGGGCAGCGGCTGCTGGATGAGGTCCCGGAGGAACTTCTCACCCTCCGCGCTGCGCATCTCGCCCAGGATGGCGAGCGACACGAGCGCGCGGCTGTGGTCCGACTCCTTCGCGGTGCGCGCCTCGTCGATGACCGCGCGGACGATGTCCGGGTTGCTCGCGGCCGCGGCGATTTCCCGGCGCGCCGTCTCCCGCTCGTCCGCCACGGACATGCCGGCCCAGTCGATGAAGGCCCGCGTGTTCTGCCGCGCCAGCTCCCCACTGCCCACCAGCGCGGGCGGACGGTGCAGCTCCCGCGCGCGGAAGGCCGCGCCTGGAGCGCCCACGGGCGGCTGCCGCGCAGTGGGTGGCTCGGAGGCACCACCGGCCGGGCCGGCCGCGAACGCGGGCACGGAGCCCATCATCCCCAGGAGCGTGACGAACGCTCCCAGGCGTGGAGTACGCCTGTTGCTTCCCTTCATGTCTTCCCCCTCATCGAGGCCTGGCCGCGCGCTTCGGGCGCGAGCGAGGCACTGGCCATCGCCCATCGTGGGACGGTGGGCCGGCTGCTCGAGGAGGAGGATGGGTGGACGGGATGAACGAGCGCTCTCCGCCGGGCAAGCAGCGGGCAGGCGGACTCTACTCATCCACGTCCGGAGTGTTTCCGTGTGAGCGACAACTGCTTGTGAAAAGGCGCCTGTCTTTGGAAGCCAGGCGCCTCGAAGGCCCAAGGGCTCACTCGCTCCAGTAGGTGTGCGTCATCACGCTGAAGCCATTCACCGTGTCGACGTAGATGGCGATGTTGTGGCCGCTCCACGGGTCATCCGCGTAGCTGAGGTAGCAGCCCTTGAAGGAGCGCCCCGCGGTCAGCGCGTCGAGGTTCGCCAGGCCGGCGGTGACGACGCTGCTGGAAATCTGGTTGTTGCGGTTGGCGAAGCTCACCGTGCCCAGGACTTCGGCGCGCACCTCGGCGGCGTCGGCCAGGTTCGGACGGACGGTGGCCGAGTACGGGGTGCTGGTCGGCTCGAGCCCGAAGCACTCCAGCTGATGGCCGTAGCCGTGCTGGGCGATGACGGTCTGCCACCAGTCGAAGTGGCGGGCCATCTTCGCGCCGTAGTCCGGCTGCGGCAGCGCATTGACGGCCGAGATGAGCGCCTCCAGGGGCCGGCTCAGCGTGGCCGAGTTCCGGATGTTGCGGAGGCTCACGTCGCCAATGCCGTACACGTCCGAGATGGCCTGGGTCGAGGTGAAGGGACGCAGGTTGAGGAGGTTCGAGGCGCCGTTCCACGCATCCGGCAGGACGTCGTGCAGCTCCGAGTCGCTGATGGTGTTCACCAGGGACACGATGGCGGCATTGTCGTCCGCGGAGATGGCGAGCGTGTCCATGATGCCGACACAGCTGGGACCGATGTAGCTCTGGGCGCGGGCTCCGCCCTCGATCTGCTCGAGGCGGGCCGGGCCCACGCCGCGGACCGCGGTGACCTGCGCCAGCGTGGTGAAGGGCGACACCGCGCGCGCGGCGACGAGGTTGCTGGCGACGTCGCTCGGCAGGTACGCGTCCAGAGTCGCGTAGGACGCAACGTTCACGAAGTTGAGGATGCCCTGGCACTCCGGGGCGACATCCACGTCCGTGGTGGTGAGCGGCGCCTGCTGGCTCTCGATGGACGAGGTCTCGGAGGCGGGGGCGGATTCCACACCGCCGCAACCGGCGAGCATGCTCACGGCAAGAAGGGCTGAGCCAATACGACGCATCAGGGACTCCTGGTTGGGGGACTGCGGGGGAGTTGTCTCAATACACCAATTTTCCCCGGCTCACCCGGCTCGAGCACCTTCCGGTTCCAGCGATGTCACAGCTTCGTGATTTAATACGGCCGCATGGATACCTCCGTGACTCGGCGTCGTGGTCCGCTCCACGCAGCGCGCTGGTGGCTGGCGCTGCTGGCCTGCGGGCTGTCGGCGTGTGCCACCACCGCTGCTTCGGGTGTGGAGGCGCCCGTCGACCTCGCGTCACGCTGTGACGGTGGTGACCTGAGCGCGTGCGAGGCCTGGGGGGCGCAGCTGCTCGGTGAGGGTCGGCGGGAGGAAGCGGCGGCGGCCTACGGGCGGGTCTGCCAGAAGGACTACATGCCAGCCTGTCTGACCGAGGGCCGGCTGCGGATGGAGCAGGGTGACCTGGACGGCGCGGAGCCGCCGCTGCGCAAGACGTACGACGCAAACGTGGAGGAGGGTGCATTGGCCCTGGCGGACCTCCATGCCGCGCGGGGCGACGAGATGGGCGCTGCGCGCCTGCGCGAGAATGCGCTCTCCATCGACAAGTCCGTGGTGGAGGTCGTCCTGGGCTACCGCTTCGCGATGGTGGGCGACGGCGGCGTGGCGCTGGACATCAATGTTCAGCCCATGGCGTTTCTCGCGCGGCGCCTCAACGTGGGCGTCAACATGACGCTGTCGACCGCCCACGCGTCGCGCGGGGAGCTGAACGGGTACGCCGGCTATCAGCACTTCCTGACGAACTGGGCGGCGCCCTACGCGCGGTTGCTCACGGGCGCCCAGCTGAACTCCCGGGGGGCGCGGTTCAACATCGGCGCGGAGGCGGGGATGAAGCTCTTCGCTGGAGCCTTCGCTCACCTGGGCGTCGGCGTGGGGACTTCCTTCGTGGGCGCCACGTACACGTCGGTGGAGCTGGGCGTCGACTGGGTCGTCGCCCTGATGATTCTCGCCAACCTCCGCTGAGGGAGGACTTCGGCGGCGGACGAGGGTGAGAGAAGGTTTTCGGGGGTCGCCGTTCTCCCGACGGTGAAGGGCTCATTTCCGGGCTTTTCGCCCGAGGGGAGCCCCGCATGACGACGTCTCCTGGACGACGACGAAGCGCAAGGGGCTCGGCCTCTACAACGGCGTCGTGAAGCCCTTCTGCCGCACGTGCCACATGTCCGCCACGGTGGCCTCCCATGACTTCCTGGAGGAGGACGACTTCCACAACCTCAAGGCCAGCATCAACACGGACGTGTGCGGTGCGGGCCACCAGATGCCTCAGGCCGAGCATGTCATGCGCAAGTTCTGGAACAGCGGCGCGCGCGCCTATCTGGACATGGGGCTGGGGCTCAACAGCGCTTGCAAGCCGTAGCACCGGGCCCCGGGGCCGCCTCCGACCGGGCGGCCCCGGGCCCTCTCTCTCCACGTGGCGTTGGCGTCGGGAAGTCCCTCCGTGAAGGGCAGGGTGGATTGCGCGCGGCGGTCCAGGTGCTCGAAGCTGCGCGCCACCCATGCAGACCTCCGAAGCAGCGCCGTCCACGCCGGGAGCTCCTCCCGCCCGTGTGTCCCGGTTCACTCCGGCCTCCTGGGCCATTGCCTTCGCCAACGTCGCGGTCTTCGCGCTCCAGGTCCGCGCGGGCTTGTTTTCCAGTACGGCCACGGCCTCGGGGGAGGACCTGCTGCGCTGGGGCGCCGCGTACGGGCCCGCCATCTTCGTCGACGGTGAGGTGTGGCGGCTGCTCACCAGCGCCTTCGTCCACGTGGCTGTCTGGCACCTGGCCCTGAACTTGTGGGGATTGTGGGACCTGGGGCCGGCGTGCGAGCGCCGGCTCGGGACGGCGACCTTCCTCCCGCTCTATGGAATCGCCGCGGTGGGCGGCGCGCTCGTCTCGGTAGCGGCCTCCCCGGCGGGAGCGGGAGCGGGCGCGTCGGGCGCGCTCTTCGGGCTCATGGGCGTGGAGCTCGCCGCCCTCCTGCGCCGGGCCGACCCGCTCTCCGAGGAGGAGCGGCGCAAGCGACTGTGGCGGCTCGCCAGCTACGTCGTGGGAGGTGGGCTCCTCCTCGCCGCCATCAGCCCCGGCAGCAACGCTGCTCACTTCGGAGGGCTCGTCGTGGGGAGCCTGTTCGGGCTCTGGGTGCTGCGGGGAGCGGAGGCTCCGCCGCGCGGCGTGGGCGCCCGGATGGTGGCACTCGGTGCGCTGGCGGGGCTCCTGGTGCTCGTGGGCGTGGGGGTGTCCGCGAGCGTGCGGGCGGACCCGTGGGTTCGCGCCCGGGAGGCGCGCGCCTCGGCCCACAACGCCCTCCAGGTGGGGCAGCCCGCGCAGGCGCTCGCGTTCGCGAACGAGGGGGTGGACGCCGGTGTCGACCTCGGGAATGCGTACTGGATGCGGGCCCATGTCCACGAGGCCCTCGGCCAGACGCGCGAGGCGATTGCCGACTACGGGGCCATGCTCTCGGCCGGCGGTGACGCGACCATCGCGCGAAGCCGGCGCTGCTACCTGCGCAGCTACGAGGAGGCTCCGGCCGAGGTCGTCCCGGAGTGCGAGGCGGCCGCGCTGACCGCGGCGGGAAAGGCGGACCCCGCGGTCCACATCGGCCTCGCCCGGGTCCTCCTGCAAGTGCACCGCACCGAGGAGGCGCTCGGGGCCGCGGAGCGCGCGCTGCTCCTGGCGCCGGGCAATCCCGAGGCGCTCATCCAGCGAGGCTGGGCCCAGCTGGCACTGGGCCGGCCGGAGCCTTCCATCGCAGCGTTCACGGAGGCCGCACGCGGAGCCTCGGGAGTCCTGGAGCGCGAGGCGCGCCGGGGGCAGGCGGCGGTGGCGGCCCAGGTGGGCGACTTCCCACGCGCGCGGCAGCTCCTCGACGGGCTCCTGCGCGACGAGCCGGGAGATGTCAGCGTGCTCATCACCCGTGCGCAGCTGCTCCACGGCCTCCAGGAGCATGACGCCGCCATCGCCGACCTCGACCAGGCCGTGGCACTCGCGCCCGACTGGGTGCCCACCCATAACAACCGCGCCTGGTACCTGCTGGCCGCTGGCCGTGCCGCGGACGCGCTCATCGCGGCCGACCGCGCCGTCGCCCTCGCACCGGGGCTGGCGTACGCGCGCGGCACGCGCTGCTGGGTGCGCGAGGCCCTGGGAGACCGGGTGGGTGCGCTCGAGGACTGCCGCGCGGCGGTGAGCGACGCCGCCGCGCTGACCGCCGACTCGGGCATGCTCGCGCTGCTGGAGGGGGCCCCACTGGCGAAGGTGGAGGCGGCATGGACCGCGGAGGCCGAGCGCACCCCGGCGGACAAGCCGTTCCTCGCGCGGACCCTGGCGCGCGTGCGCACGCAGGGCACGCACGGGTCGGCGAACCGCCAGGCCGAGACGCGGCCCTGATTCCTGCGTCTGGGGCCGATGGCGATGAACGTGGGCGCCGTTCCCGGGCCGGGGGCTCCGGTCAGCCCGGGAAGGGCTTCGCCGGCGCCCGCCGGGTGGCACCACCGCGAGCCACCAGCAGCCAGGAGAGCGAGACGAGCAGCCACGCCGCGGTGAGTGCGCTCCACGCCTGGGGCGCCCCGGCCCGCGCCAGCCACAGCGTCACCGCCACGCCCATGGCGAGCACCCGCGCGAGCTCCAGCGGCAGGCTCCAGCGCTTGGACTCCAGCATCCCGCTCCAGGCGGTGGCCATTGCCCAGAGCAACAGGCTCAGGGAGACCTGCTGCCAGCCCGACAGCGGAGAGGCATGGTGGCTCACCAGGAGCATGAACGGCATCGACGCGAACAGTTGGAAGACGAGGTAGCCGCGGATGCCGGGCAGCTCCACCGAGCTGAACTTCACCTCCACGCCGTCCTGCTTCCAGTACCCGAGCGAGCGCGGCGGAAGGTCCGCGGGCCGCCAGCCCGTGGGCATCACCCAGACGCGCAGGCGGTCCCACCAGCTCCGGGTCGCCACCGCGTCACCGACGAGCCGGCCCCACGCCTGGAAGTTGATGGCCGTCGGGTCCCAGGTGTTCGCCGGGGTGGTGAGGCCGTAGGAGCACGGCTCGGTCTCCTCGGCGTAGGTGCCGAACATCCGGTCCCAGATGATGAGGAAGCCCGCGTAGTTCTTGTCGATGTAGGCGTCGTTGCGCGCGTGGTGCACGCGGTGGTGCGACGGCGTGTTCAGCCACGACTCCACCCACCGGGGCAGCTTGGGGATGACGCGCGTGTGCGGGATGAACTGCAGCACGAGGTGGAAGGCCACCATCGCCAGCACCGCCTCCGGCGGGAAGCCCACCAGCACCAGCGGCCAGTAGAAGAGGAACGAGAAGAGGCGCTGCGTCACGCTCGCGCGCAGGGCCACGGCGTAGTTGAGCTCCTCGGTGGAGTGGTGCGGCGAGTGGGCCGCCCAGCCGATGTTGGTGCGGTGGCCGAAGCGGTGGAACCAGTAGAAGAGGAAGTCGACGCCCAGGAAGAGGGCCACCACCGACAGCGGCGACGAGACGTCCAGCTTCCACGGCGCGAATTGGCCCAATTGCGCGAAGAGGGGCAGCACCAGCAGGGCCACCGCCACGTTGACGCACTGGTTCATCACCGCCGTGCCCATGCTCGCGATGGAGTCCTGGAAGCTGTAGTAGCCGTTGCGCCTCACCCCGCAGTACGCGAACTCCGCCAGGGCCAGGGCGATGACGAAGGGGGTGGCCACGGCGTAGACGTTGATGGACATGCCACCGATGTATGGCGTCCGGTGCGGCTGCCGCCTTAACCTGGGTCAAGCCGAGGTCTTTTCCCCGTGAGATTTCCGAAGCTCTTCGAGCGCCTCTCCACGCAGGCCCCCCTGCCTCCCGAGGAATGGGAGAAGGCGGAGGCAGTGGCGAAGGAGCAGGCGCTCGCGAAGCGGGAGCTGTTCCTCCGGCCCGGAGACGCGGCGGACCGGTTCGCGGTGGTGCTCCAGGGCGTCTTCCGGGCCGTGCGCGTGTCCGCACGCGGCGGAGAGTCCATCAAGGCGTTCCGAGCGGAGGGCGAGCTGATTGGCGCCTACGCGGAGATGCTGCAGGGCCTGCCGTCGATGACGTCGATTGAGGCGCTCGAGCCGAGCCGCGTGCTGGTGTTCCAGACCCGCGACTTCCAGGCGCTCGAGCAGGGCCATGTGTGCTGGGAGCGGCTGGCGCGCCGGGTGGCGGAGCTCCACTTCATCCTCAAGGAGCGCCGCGAGCAGGAGTTCCTCGACCTGTCCGCGGAGGAGCGCCTGGTGAAGTTCTGGGAGGAGCATCCGCACCTGCACGGACGCGTTCCCCAGCGCGACGTGGCGGCCTATCTCGGCATCACCGAGGTGGCGCTGAGCCGCATCATGTCGCGCCGCCGCAAGCGGCCGGACTGAGCGGGCGGTTCCACCCCCGGGCACCCTCTGACACAAGGGAGGCGGAGGCAGGCCCGCGAGCGCGTGCATGGCGGCAGCCGTGAGGGCTGGCGCGTGGGACGCGCCGTCCTCAACGTCATCGGGCCGTCCCCCCAGCCGGAGGCCGCCCACCGCGAGCCGAGGAGTGCTCGATGGAATTCACCCGCTTCGTGGCCCTGGCCGCCTGGCTCTTCGAGGCCCTGGGCGTGTCGGTGATGGTGCTGGGCGTGGTGCTCGCCGCGGTCGTCACCCTCGTGCGTGACAGGGGCCGTTCGATCCGGGAGCGGTACCGCTTGCTGAGGACCCTCATCGGCTCCCCCATCCTCCTGGGGCTCGAGCTGCTCGTGGCGGCGGACATCATCCGCACCGTCACCGAGTCCCCCACGCTGGGCCAGGTGTTCGTGCTGGGGCTCATCGTCCTCATCCGGACCTTTCTCAGCTTCACGCTGGAGGTGGAGCTGGAAGGGCGCTGGCCCTGGCAGCAGGGCCCGCGCTCCCGGCGTGGAACGCCCCCGGTGGAGGAAGAGGAAGGCGGGTCCGAGCCCCCCCTTCGCTGAGGCCGCGGCGTGGAGGGTCAGAATCCGATGGCGGGCAGGGCCGGTAGCGGCTCGCCCTCCAGCGCGCGCTCCGCCGCTTCCGCGTGGCCGCGGATCCGCTCCCTCCAGGGTGTGTCCGTCAGGGCGCGCTCCGCCTGGGCCTGAATCTGCCGCAGGGCCTCCCGGGCCGCGTGCCGGTCCTCCGGGCGCCGCGCGCGCTGGCCGACTTCACCTACCAGCCGCAGCAGCCGGACCACCACGGCGGGCTCGCCCGCGCCGTAGCGGAGAATCTGGTCCGTGGCGAGCGACACGTAGTCTTGCAGCGTGGCGGCGTGAAGGAAGACGCGGGGGTGCCCGGACGCATCCGGCAGCACGCGGGGGCCCAGTTTCATCCGGCTCATGGCGCACAGCAGGAAGGTGAGCTGGTCCACCACCTCCACGGCCGTGTACGGGTCGTTGATGCCCGGCGAGAGCGCCTTGATGGCCACGTCCACGAGCTGCCGCACGCCCAGCGCCACGTCCGAGTCCAGGTCCCTCCAGCGGTCCATCAGCAGCGCGGGCAGGAGGGCCTCCGCCACCTCGCGCGACTCCGCCGGGCCGCGGCCGCCTGGCTCCACCCGGCCCACCACCGCGCCCCGCGTCACCGGCTCGCCGATGGTGACGTCCAGGTGGACCACGAGCCCCAGCTCCTGGGCCACGGCCACGAGCCTGCGCCCGTCCACATCCGCGACGAAGCCATTCTCGAGGGCCCGGAGCGGCCAGGACGTGCTCGACGAAGGCGGCGGAGCCGGGCGTGGCGCGAGGTCGTTCTGGCGGCGCGCTTCCAGCCTCCGCGCGACACGCAGCGTGTCGCGCCCCACCCGTCGCACCAGGTTCTCCACGCGCATGAACTGGAGCGTCTCCAGCACCTGGAAGATGAGCGACGCCTCGCAGAGGACGAGCATGAGCATGGCCAGGCTCAGCGCCGGCCGCGGCTGCCTCCCGGCCCCGGGAACGAACCCGAACAACTGCGCGGCCACGAGACAGAAGACGCTCGTGGCGACGAACATGGGGATGACCACGCGGATGCCCGCGCTGTGCAGGTACAGCCGCAACAGGCGCGGCGAGTACTGCCCGGCGGCGTTCTGCACCACGAGCATGGACAGCGACAGCACGATGCTCAGCGAGGAGAGCGCGATGCCCAGTACGGAGGAGAGCATCGTCCGTGCTTCCTGCACCGAGGCCTGCCACGCCACGCCGCGCAGCACCGTGGCCAGTGGCCCCGGCGGGCGCACCATCAGCACGCCCAGGAGGGCCCCCAGCAGTGCGCCCAGCACGGGCAGGAACCACAGCGTGTGGTGGACCCACCAGGCAACCGGGTTGAGGTCGCCCGGCCGCGAGCGCCAGTGCACACCGGCTCCCGCCTCCCCGCGCGTGAGTGCCCGGGCTCCCGCCATGTGCACACCTCCGCTCCGCGCACCGGTATCGCCGGGGCGCCAGGGGCCACGCCCGTGCATCGTGGATGAAGAGCGCCTTCGACGAAGCTGTGAGCGCGCCACGGCGGGAACAACCCGGGGCGGCCCGGGGGCCGAGCGCAGGTACCGGAGCAGGTGCCGGCCCGAAGGGTGGGGTGGGCGTGCTGGAGCGCACCGCCGTCAACCCGCCCGGTTCGCGGACGGGCGAGCCCGGCGCGGCGCCTCAGTGGTGGTGCCGGCACTGGCCGAGGAAGCGGACCAGCTCCGTGTGGAACCACTGCGCCGCGTCCAGCATCAGCCAGTGACTGGCGTGCGGCGCCACGGCGCGGGACAGCGTGGGGTGCTGGCCCGCCAGCGTCTCCGGACCCGCGGTCGCCACCAGCGCATGCGTGGGGCCCTTGAACTGCTCGAAGGCCGCGTCCGGGTCATGGCCGAGCAGCGACTCCAGATTCCCGGCGATGGCCTCCCGCCGCGAGGTGCGCATCGTCTTCATCACCAGGACGCGCGTTGCTTCCTTGGCGGCGAGCAACTGCGGGGCGAGCCAGTGCTCGTGGAAGGCCCCGTACTTCGCCGCGCTGAAGTTGTCGAGCCACGCCTCCGCCTCGGTCCTGGGCATGCGGCGCAGGTCTCCCGGGGCTTCGACGTAGAGCAGCCCGGCCAGCCGCTCGGGGTAGTACGCGGCGAAGGCGCCGGCCACCGCGGCCCCGAAGCCATGGCCCACCAGGAGGACCTTCTCGGGGGCCAGCGCGTCGGCCACGGCGGCGACGTCCTCGACCGCCGCCTCCACGCCAAAGGGCCCTTGGGAGCCGCCGCTCTCACCCAGCCCTCGCAGGTCGAAGGCCACGCTGCGCGTCGCGAGGCCGTGCTGCACCTGGGCCCAGTGCGTCCGGTCGGCGGCGACGTCGTGCACGAAGAGGGTGGGGATTCCGCCATCCCCTTCCACTGTCGTCATCAACCGTCCCACGGGTCCGGTGACGGCCGTCATCCTGGCTTCGACGTGTTTCATGGTTCGGCTCCCGGCCCCCGGTACGGGCACTGCCCGTCCGCCCTCCGCGCCGTCCGTGGCGCCAGGGCCTTTCCCCAGTCTGCCCTACTTCCCACCGCGACGTGCCACGGGGGGGCGGGCGCCCACCGGTGCTACCGTCTCCAGGTGAGCACCTCGACCGATGGAATCTCCCTCCGCCACGTCAAGGGAGGGCCGTGACATCCGCGTCCGGTGCACCTGCGCGCGGCCTCTGACAGGGGTGTCATGCGCCGTCACCGTTTCACTCTGTAGGGGCCTCATGCATGCCCATGGAACAGCCCTTGCTTCGCGGGGGGCCCACCCTGAGGCAGGAGGCACGCGTTTGAACAAGGTCATGCTGATTCTGGTGCTCCTTCTCGTTGCAGCGGCCCGTGCGGAGGCGGCGGAGAGGCCAACGTCCCTAGCGCCGGAAGGAGAGCGGCCCGCGCATGCGCTCTGGACGCTGCCGATAACGCACGGTTCCCTCCTGCTGATGGGGCCTTTCGCCGGCGCGCTCCACCTGGCGCTCCCTGTCGGCACGAACCTCCAGGTGTCGGACAGGAGCGACCTGGTCATCGAAGTCACGCCCATGTACACGCGCCGCCGCTGCTCCGAAGACGTCGGTCGCTGCGGCACCGTCCGGGCGCTCAAGGCCTACACGGGGGTGGCCTGGACGCCGTGGCCCGGGGCACGGGGGGACGGCTTCTTCATCCAACCCAAGCTGGGCGGCATGTGGAGCCATGCGCAGGACCGCCCCGACGGCGAAACGGTGGGGCCCGCCACGCGGAGCACGACGGGAGGACAGCTCACCTTCGGCCTCGACCTGGGGTACCGGAAGACGGCTCCGCGCTCCCGCTCCTTCCTCGCCGCGGTGATTGGCGCGGGCGTGGGCTACAGCTGGAATCAGCGACGGGAGGAGGTCGACCTCGGTGCCCAGTACGGCATTTCGTGGGGCGATGCGAAGAGGAACGGGCGCATCGTGGACATCAACATGGACATCCTGCGTTTCGGTTTCACGTTCTGACGATGTGGGATCTGAGGGGAAGGCGCCCCAACGTGTGGGGGGCATTCCCCGTCGACGCCGCTCTCTTCGCCCGCACTGCGCGTGTTGTCTCCGAGAGAGACGCGCTTGTCGCCAGCGCCGCGAGTGCGCGGCATGCGCGTTGCTCTGTCGGATTGAATGAATCCGCGCATGTCGATGTGTCTCAACGCTCGGCTTGAGCCATCTGCACCGGTGCGCTCGCCGAGCCCTCTATGGTGGGTCCTGCCCCTGGTGGTCTGGATGGGGTGTTCGGGCGGAGGCAACTCGCCCGTCGAGCCGCCCGGAGATTCGCAGGACGCGGGCTGCGTGGAGCCTCCGCCCACGAACAACCCCGACGCGGGCGAGCGAAGCGACGTCCTCGCGCCGAGCCGACTGCTGCGGCGGGCCTCGCTCGCGCTGCGCGGCATTCCACCGACGGACGCGGAATACGCGGAGCAGGACGCGGCCGCGCAGCGGGCCTTCGTGGACACCTTCGTCGACCGGACGCTGCAGCAGCCGGTCTTCTATCGGACGATGAACGGCTCGCCCATGGGCGCGCCGGTGACGCTGGTGGAGGAGTCCGGACAGCGGGTGACGCGCGCGCCGCGCTCGCAGGACATCGTGGCGACGGCCATCCGGGCCTTCGGCCTGGAGCCGGGCAGGGACTTCTTCATTCCCGGTGGCTACGGCGTCTACGACGGCGTCGTGAGGGGCTGAACCGTCCCGCCCGCGTACATCTCGGATGCTGTGTTCACGTCGGTCCCCGCTGGATGAGACATGCAACGAACCCTTCGTAGTGTCGTCCCGTTGTCGGCCCTTCTCTGGGCTCTCGTTGCCCCGGGTTGCGGCAGGAGTGAGTCGGCCGAGGTGCCTCTCCCGGGTGACGGGGGAGGTGACGCCGGGACTGGCGTGGATGGAGGAGACGGCGCCGACAGCGGTGTGCCCGACGCGGGCGGAGTCGAGCCCGGGCCGATAGACGCCATCATCGCCGCCATGCCCGAGGGCTCCTGGAAGGAGCTGCCGAACACGCAGATGGCGGATGTCTGTCCCCAGCCGTACTCCAGCTACCCGTGTGAAGCGGTGATGATTGCGTGGAGCGGCGGCGCGTACGACTCGCTTCGCGACCGCCTGGTCGTCTGGGGCGGTGGGCATGACGACTCGCCGTACAACAACGTGTTCACCTTCGACCTCGCGTCGATGATGTGGAAGCGGTGGACGGAGCTGCCCTCGGGCATGACGGGCAACAGCGTCACGCCGGTGATGCGCGACAAGCGGGTGGAGTCGTGCGGCCTGTACCCCTCCGTTACCTCGCTGGACATTCCCGATGCGGGACTGGGGTCCACCGGCTACGTCCGTTCGGAGCTCTGCGAGGACACGAGCATCCGCTCGCAGTTGGATGTGCAGCAGCCGCGCAGTGCGCACACCTACGGCAACATCGCCTTCAGCGAGGCGACGGGTCGCTTCTACGTGCTGGGCTCCGTGGGGACCTATCCCAGCGGCCAGACGGGCTCGCAGTTGGTGCTGGGCTTCGACTTCGCGACCGCGCGGTGGGTGCGCGGCGCGAACAATCCGGTCATCGACTACGGCGCGAGCGCCGCCGATGCGCGGGGGCACCTCTGGTACATCGGCTCGCGGAAGCTCCACGAGTACGACCCGGTCGCCGACACATGGACCGCACACGCTCCGAACGGCGAGGGCTACTACTACGCGGGCGCCGCCGTGGACACGAAGCGCAACGTCCTCGCGCTGGTCCGCGAGGGCGCCACCGTGTCGACCTATGCGCTGAGCGCGCCCGGCAAGACGCACGCCACCGTCGCCACCACGGGCCTGAGCTCGCCGGTGGGCGGGGCACCCGGACTCGCGTACTCGCCGGTGCTCGACCGGTTCGTGGCGTATCCAGGCGGGCGCAGGCTGGCGATTCTCGACCTGCAGACCGGGAAGTGGGTGGAGGTCACCGGCACGGGCGACGACCCGGGACCACCGGCCTCGAATGGCACCTATGGCCGGTTCCGCTACAGCCCCGCGCGCAACGTGTTCGTCGTCGCGAACAGCACCCGGCGGAACGTCTTCATCTGGAAGCCGCCCACGGTCGCGCCATGAGGCCCCGTGCGGCACGCCTCCGCTCACGGCGGAGGCTGAGGACCGGGCGGATGATTCGGACTCAGGGGCAGCTTCGCGGGCCGAGGACGCCGGGCCCGCCTCGCGGTCGGTTGAGGGCCCGCGGCGAGCTTCCGGTCGACGACGGGTCCATCCCCGTCGAAGAGCGGCTCCTCGCGCTCCTCGACTGCATTGCGGTGGAGGGGGAGGGCGCGTGGCCTGTCGAGCCGGCGCTTCACGGTGTCCCCTCCTCGGGTGATGCCGAAGCGCATGCGCCGGGGGGCGCCCAGGTCGAGCGACTCCAGCTCGGCGACGGAGGGGGGGCCAACGAGTGTGGCAGCTCCCTCGTGCCCGAGGGACGCCCCGCGCAGCCGTAGGGGAGGGCGGCGCGGGGCAGATCCAGGACCGCGGGCCGCTGACAATTCCTCCCATCCGGCGGAAGGTCGCCGCCCACGCGCTGGAAGGGGAGACGCATGAACATCTCGCGACGCAGCCTGCTCAAGCTCGGAGCCCTGGGGGCGGTGACTGGCACGGGCTCCTCCCTCTTCGGGGCCGGCGTGGCGCATGCCGCCGAGGCCTCTCCCCCGGTGAGCTCGCTCAACGAGCTCGCGTACCGGCTCGTGGTGCCGGAGATCTTCCGGGCGCTGCCCAGCGCGCCCTCGCACTCCGAGGCCCTCGTGATTGGCACGGGCTTCGGTGCGGCCGTGGCGGCGCTGCGGCTCGGGCAGGCGGGCGTGCAGGTCACCATGCTGGAGCGTGGCTCGCGCTGGCCGAGAGACCCGTGGCGGCAGAGCTTCTCCTCTGAATCGCTGCTCGACGGCCGGGCCGTGTGGTTCAGGAAGAGCTTCACGGGATTCGACGGCATCACCCGGCCGGTCGACTCCTTCGGCGGCGTGCTCGACGTCACCGACTATGAGCACATCAAGGTCTGGCGTGGAGCCGCCGTGGGCGGCGGCTCGGTCGTCTTCACCGGGGCGATGGTGCAGCCCGAGCAGCGCTTCTTCGACCAGGTCTTCCAGGGCGTCGTGAGCTACGAGGAGATGGACCGGCGCTACTACCCGCTCGCCCGCCAGATGCTCGGCGTCTCCCCCATGCCGTCGGATGTGTACCAGAGCGCTCCCTTCGGACACTCCCGGCTCTGGGACACCCACGTCACCCAGGCGGGCTACACCCCGCAGCGCATCGACTCCATCTTCCAGTGGGAGGTCGTGCGGAGCGAGCTGACTGGAAGGTCGCGCCCCTCCGCCATCATCGGGGAGAGCACCTTCGGCAATGCGAACGGGGCCAAGTACGACCTCGGGCAGAACTACCTCCCCCAGGCCGAGGCCACCGGCAGGGTGAGCATCCACCCTGGTCACCGCGTCACCGCCATCGGCCGCGAGGTGGACGGCCGCTATTGGGTACAGGTCGACGTCATCGCTCCGAATGGCACGGTGCTCCGCAAGCGCACCCTGACGGCTGACCGGCTGTTCCTGGGCGCGGGCTCCATCGGCACCAGCGAGTTGCTCGTCGCGGCGCGCGACACCGGCGCGCTGCCCGACCTCGACGAGAGCATCGGCGCCGGCTGGGGCTCGAACGGAGACGCGGCGATAGCCCGCTCGTTCTCGAGTCTCGAAGGATTCAACCAGGGCTCGCCGTGTGCCTCGCGCATCCTCGATGAGGGTGGGATGCCCGTCACGCTGGAGAACTGGTACGTCCCCAACCTGCCGGCCAACCCGGGGTTGATTGGCACGCTCGGCATGGCCCTGGACTCCCAGCGCGGGAGCTTCCGCTACGACAGCACCCGCCAGAAGGTGGTGCTCGACTGGCCGAGCCAGGGCAACGACAACGCCGTGGCCGCGCTGCGTGTCGTCAACAACCGCATCGCCGCCGCCAGCGGCACGCAGGTCGGCGTCCCCATCCTGGCCCCTGACGTCAACGCCTCCTTCACGGCCCACCCCCTCGGCGGCGCGGTGCTGGGGGCGGCCACCGACGCCTGCGGTCGCGTGAAGGGCTACACGCACCTCTACGTCGTCGACGGCGCGGCGGTTCCCGGCAGCACCGGGACGGTCAACCCCTCACTGACCATCACCGCGCTGGCGGAGCGGTCCATGGCTGAAATCATCCGAGCAGGGCAGTAGGCAGTGGATGGGGAGGCCTCCCGGGGGATTTTCGAGGCGCGCAGGCGTTGGTCTAGGCTTTGGGGGCATGGTCAAGATCACCCGCCCACCCGCTCCGCAGCTCGCGAAGGTCGATGCTCCCATGGCGCGGGCGACGCAGACTGCCGCGCCCGCTGCGGCCCCGGCCCCCGCCAGACCCGACTCGTCGATGGAGGCCGCACGCCCGTCGGTGTCGAAGGCTCCGGCGCAGCAGAAGCTCGAACAGCAGCTCGCCACCTTCGCGGAAGGCCCCATCCGTCAGGCGCTGCAGCAGGCGTTGTCCGGAGCGCTCTCCGCGCCCATCGTTGGCGTCGCGGCCCGGGCCATCAGCGGTTTCAGCCCCGCCCAGCAGAAGGAGTTGTCGACCCTGCTGTCGAAGGCGGGTGTCAGCGCCAAGGCGTCGCCCCGGGCCGATGCCGGCGCCGAGCGTGCCTTTCTCCTCAAGGCCATTTCGGATGGCGCGGTGGGTACGACGCTCAAGCGCCTGGCCGACCAGATTCGCGGGCGTCCGCCTGGCAATCAGGCCTTCTCGTTCAACCCGATGTCCGCCTCGGCCACGAAGAGCAAGGCGACGGCCGGGCCGGTGGACACGGCGGCGGCGAAGCTGAAGGCCGCGATGGACGACATCTGGGGCACCGACGAGGCCGCGGTCTTCGAGGCCCTGGAGGGGACGGACCCGGCGCTGCTCCCGCAGGTGGCGCAGAAGTACGAGAAGCTCACCGGCACCTCGCTGCGCGACGCACTCGAGCTCGAGCTGGAAGGGCCCGACCTGAAGCGCGCCCTCGCGGCGCTCGACAGGCCGGTGACAGCGGCTCCTACCGCTCCTGCCGCCCCGACGGGGCCCGCCGCTCCGGTGCAGGCGCCGGTGAAGGCCGCCGCCGTGGCGAAGGCCTCGGCCGCCGACATCCAGAAGAACCTGGACGGCATCAAGGTGACCTCGCACGACGAAGGCACCATCAAGCGCGGGAACGCCGTCGAGCTCAACCTGTTGATTCCCATCAACGTCGCGACCTGGAAGCCTCCGAAGGCGAAGGTCTACAACCCGCTCAAGGAAGCCGTGAAGGGGCGCAACGAGGCGCAGCAGGCCCTCGACAAGGCGACCACCGACACGGCGAAGAAGGCCGCACAGGCGAAGCTCGAGGCCGCCGACAAGAAGGTCGCCGCCGAGGGCGACAAGGTCAAGGCGTGGCTGAAGACACACATCGGCTCGAACCCCGAGCTCCAGCATGCGAGCGCGGAGGTGAAGCATGCCGAGGAAGCGGTCAGCAAGCTGAAGGCCCGGCACCAGAAGGCGAAGGTGCCCAAGGACCCGGTCGAGGCCGAGGCGCTCAAGAACGCCCAGAAGACCGAGCTCGACGCGGCGAACGCCCGGCTCACCACCGCCCAGGCCACCGAGAAGAGCGTCAAGGCCACCGCGCTCGCGAGGGTGGACGCATACCAGCCGATGGTCGACGTGCCACAGACCCGCTCGGACATCACGGTGGACGGCACCACCGTGCGGATGCGCGATGGCCGCGAGACGGCCTACACGAACTCATGGAAGGCGCTGGATGGAGGCGCCATCAAGGGCGACTCACGCACGGACGTCGACACCCAGCTGGAGAAGAGCGGCATCAGCGAAGACCGGCGGAAGGTGCTGGCGTCCATCTCGGGCCTGGAGGGTACCTTCAGCAAGGTCAACACCTGGGACATCGGGCGCGTCTCCTGGGGCTTCACCCAGTGGACGCTGGGAAAGAGCGGCAACGGCTCGCTGGCCGAGTTCATGCGGGACCTGAAGAAGAACGACTCGGCGCTCTACGAGAAGCACTTCGGCCGGTATGGGCTCGGCATCGACGACAAGGGCGTGGTGCTCACCCGGGGTGACGGCACGGTGCTCAAGGGCGTCGAGGCGGCGGAGGCCATCCGCACCGACGTGAAGCTGTCGGCCGTCTTCATGGCCGCGGGCGCCGCCCCGGAGATGCAGCAGGCGCAAATCAAGTTCGCCAACCAGGGGAAGATCTCCGACATCCGGAACCACCCGGTGGCGGTGACTGGCAAGGATGCCAGGGGCGCGGCGGCCAAGGGGCAGATCAAGCTCAAGGACGTCGTCACCAGCGAGTATGGCAACGCCATCATGACCGACCTCGCGGTCAACGCCGGCACGGGAATGAAGAAGGCCTCGGAGGCGCTCGCGAAGTACGTGAGCGAGAAGGGCGTCGACCCGGCCAAGGTGAAGGACTGGGCCGCGGACGCCGAGAAGGCCGTCATCGCCGCGCTCGAGCAGGCCTCCCGCTCCGAGCGGTTGACGCATCATGCGAAGGCGGGCTTCAGCAAGGAGCCCAACACGTTCACCGACTGACGGTGTCGAACCCCGTGAGTGCCCGCAGACCCGGGGGGGACGGCGTTGCTTCCACCACCCCCGGCCTTCTAGCGTTTCGGGTGCATGTCCGACTCGACTCCTGAATCCGCCGCGCCCGAGAAGCAGCCCGAGCACCCGCTGGGCTTCCTCTTTGCCCTCATCGGAGGGCCGCTTCTCTTCGTCTTCACCCTGTGGCTCGCGAGTGTGACGGGCCGGTTCTTCTACGTGCTGGCCATCATCGGAGCGCTGGCCTTCGTCGTGGGCGCGGTGCAGGGACTCGTCTTCGCGGTCCGGAGCCTGGTGACGCGGCCGGTGCCGAGCCTCGCGGTGCTGGCGGTGCTCGGCGGCCTGGGCTTCCTCACCGTGCGCAACGCGGAGGCCGTACGCGGCTACGTCTTGAAGCTCGGCGAGGACCCGGAGTTGGGCGGCCGCTACGAGGGCGACGGCTTCTCCATCGAGTACCCCCAGGGCTGGCGCGAGCGCGACATCGACGGCTTCGAGGTGGCGGGCATCCGTCCGTCGGGGACGGGGAACTCCAAGTGCCTCGACAACGCGGGGGTGATGCGCTCGCGCAAGGACGACTACTCGCTCGACGCGTACGTGCAGTTGCAGCGCGACGACTACGGAAAGAGCGAGTACTGGGAGGTGCTCGAGGACAAGCCGGCCACCGTGGGCGGGCTGCCCGGTCGCGAGCTCGTGGTGAAGAACGCCACCCACGTGGGCCACATGTACATCACCGTGAAGGACCAGCGGGGCTACATCGTCTCCACGCAGGCCTGTCTCGCCAATAACGGGGAGTACGAGGAGCAGCTGCTCACGGTGGCCCAGAGCTTCCGGTTCTGACCCGGCTCCTACAGCGCGGTCATCCTCTCGCGCGACAAGGCGCCCGGTGAAGGTGGCGTGAGTTGCAAGAGCAATCGTTCTTCGTGCCGTGCGTAGGGCCCGGAGCGGCAAGCACCGAGCCCTGCACCCACGAGGACGTCCGCCATGCTCCTTCACGCCCACCGCCGTCTGGCGGTTCCGCTGTTGGTGTTTTCACTCGTGTCCGGGACGGGGCTGGCGCAGCCCGCGGCTCCCGCGAGCCCGGACCCGGCGAAGCAGCTCGCCGGCATCTGGGGCGGTGAGCGCGTCTTCGGTCCCGAGGTCCAGGGCGAGCTGACACTCCTGCGGGACAACGGCGCGTGGCTGGCCCGGATTGGCGGCTTCGAGGCTCCGGGCCGGGAGGAGCAGAAGGTGCTCTCCGTCGTCTTGCCCGGAGGCCAGGGCGAGCTGCGGGGGGCGCTGACGCCGGACGGCAAGCGCTTCGTGGGGCACTGGATTCAGCGGGCCATCGTCGTGGGCGGCGTCCGCTATGCCACGCCCGTGGAATTGCGCGCCGTGCAGAAGGGCGTCTGGCGCGGCGCAGTGAAGCCGATGGAGGACCGCTTCACGCTCTACCTCGTCGTCCAGGAAGCGCCCGATGGCACCGTCCAGGCCATCATGCGCAACCCGGAGAAGAACTTCCCTCCGCAGCCCGTGTTCCGTGTCTCGATGACGGGGGACACCGTCCGGCTCGTCAGCGCGCGTGAGGGAGGCCCGCGCTTCGAGGGGACCTACGACGCGCGTGCCGGAAAGCTGTCGCTGCCCTTCATGTTCCTGGGCACGTTGGACCTCACCCGGCGCGACAGGGAGCAGGCCGTGAGTCTCTACCCGCGCACGCCGTCCCCGGGCCCGTACACGTACCGCAAGCCCATCGCGGAGGAGGACGGCTGGGCCACCGCGTCGCTCTCGGACGTGGGCATGGACACAGGTCCCGTGCGCGAGTTGGTGCAGCGCATCCTCGACGCCCAGCCCGCTGACGTGTCCGCGCCCCTCATCCATGGGCTGCTCATCGCCCGCCACGGGAAGCTCGTCGTCGAGGAGTACTTCCACGGTTACGACAAGGAGCGGCCGCATGACCTCCGCTCCGCCGCGAAGACCTTCGCGCCGGCGCTGGTGGGCATCGCCATCGACCAGGGCGCGCGCCTGTCGCCGGAGACGCCCGTGTACTCGCTGTTCCCCGACTACAAGGACGCCGGCACGCCCGACCCGCGGAAGGCGCGCCTGACGGTGGAGCACCTGATGACGATGACGTCGGGGCTCGCGTGTGACGATGACAACGGCGATTCGCCGGGCAACGAGAACACGCTCCAGGAGCAGGAGTCCGACTGGTACACGTACACACTGAACCTGCCGATGGAGCGGGAGCCGGGCGCGGAGCAGGCCGTGTACTGCTCCGCGGGAATGAATCTGCTCGGCGGCGTGCTGCGCAACACGACGGGCACGTGGCTGCCGGACTTCTTCGCGCGCTCGCTGGCGACGCCGCTCCAGATGCGAAACTACCACCTCAACCTCACGCCCGCCGGTGACGCGTACCTGGGCGGTGGCTTCCACCTGCGTCCCCGGGACGCGCTGAAGCTCGGGCAGCTCTACCTGTCGGGCGGCGTCTGGAACGGGCGCCGCGTCGTCAGCAAGCGCTGGGTGGAGCGCTCCGTCGCGCGTCACTCCGTCATGCGCGCGGACCGGACCTACGGCTACGCCTGGTGGCGGCATGAGCTGAAGGTGGGCGACCGCGTCTATTCCGAGTACGAGGCCGGAGGGAATGGCGGGCAGTTCATCATGGTCATCCCGGAGCTCGACCTCACCGTGATGTTCACCGGCGGCAACTACAGCCAGTTCCCGGTGTGGAAGAAGTTCCGGGAGGAGCTGCTGCCGAAATACATCCTCGCCGCCGCCCGGAAGTAGGGGAGGGGGCGGGTTGCAATCCCGCGCGGCGCCGACGTCTAATCCCGCATCCCCGACGAAGTGTCCCTCGGATGCCTGCGGATTCCAGACCCCGCTATGTCTTCATCGACGCGCTGCGAGGCTTCGCGGCGCTCGCCGTCGTCGGCTTCCATGCCCGGGAGGGCGGTCACCTCGCGCATCTGGAACCCTTCCTCGGCGCGGTGCTGAATGGCGTGCTGCGCCGGGGAGACGCGGGCGTCACCGTCTTCTTCGTCATCAGCGGCTTCGTCATCGCCGCGAGCATGGCGCATGCGCACGTCACGCCCGGTTACGTGGGGCGCTTCCTGGCTCGCCGCTCGGTGCGGTTGGACCCGGCCTATTGGGCGTCCCTGGCGCTCACCGTGGGGTTCGGGCTCCTCTCGGTGCGCTTCGTCCCCGGCAAGACGTACCTCCTGCCCACCTGGGGCGAGGTGCTCGCCCACCTCACATACCTGACGGACCTGCTGGGCGTGCGTCAGCTCAGCGCGGTGTACTGGACGCTCTGCTACGAGTTCCAGTTCTACGCCACCTTCGCGCTCCTGCTCCTCGGCGTCACCCGTCTGCGCGAGCGCCTGGGGCCCGAGCGCGCGCTCACGGCGGCCCTCTGGCCCGCGACACTGCTGGCTGATTTGTGGCTGGTGGGGCTGGAGCCCTTCCACCTGCACGGGCTGTTCGTGGACCGCTGGCACCTGTTCCTCACCGGCGTGCTCGTGTGGCGCGCCGTCGTGCGTCGCGGTGCGGGCTCGGGCGCGCACGTCGCGGCGGCGGCGTTGCAGGTGGCGCTGGTGGGCGTCATGGGGCTCGTGCGAGCGGACGTGCAGCTGCACGTGGCGGCGGCCACCGGTGCGCTAGTGCTGGCCGTGGGGCTCGCGGGCCGGCTCGAGACGTGGCTGTCGTGGCGGGCCTTGCAGGGGCTGGGCGCCATCTCCTACAGCCTCTACCTCACGCACAACACGGTGACGGGCGCGCTCTTCCGCGTGGGCCTCCGGCTCACCGGCCGGAGCCCGGCGTGGGAGGCCATGTGGTTCGTACTCGCCACCGCCGCTTGCATCGGCTTCGCATGGGTCTTCCACCGGCTCCTCGAGGCGCCGAGCCTCGCGCTCAGCCGGCGCATCCGGCTGGGGCCGTCCGCCGAGCCCGCGACGCGAGGCACGGCGGAGGCCGTGGCTCCCGCCTCCCTGGCTCCCTGAGCAATTCCCAACGGCTCATGGGCCGGCGGACGGGAGCGGCTCGTATTCGAGGGGAACCCAGGTGTAGCCTCCGCAAATCAGGCCTTCCTCTACCCCCCGAGACCTCCATGCTCGTGTGGCGCATCCGGGACCGCGCATGCGTCACCGCTCGGGTCAGGAGGCGCGGTTGAAGTCCAACTCGTGGCACCCAGGAGTCTGTCCCATGCGAATCACCCTGTCCCTGCTGGCTGCTGTCGTGGGCCTCACCGTCTCCGCGGGCTGCGGCGGCACGTACGCGCCTGAGCAGGCACCGGCGTCCGAGTCGGCCCCTGTCGCTGAACAGCTCCCGGAAGGCACTGTCACGCAGCAGGCCATCTGCTCGCAGAAGTGGACGTGCAATTACACCCGCTGGTACGGCAGCGAGGCGACGTGCGTAGCGGGTTGTGGAAGCACGCCCTGTACTCTCGACTACGCGTGTAATGGCACTTGCTTCTGCCCCTGAGTCAACCCTGTCGGAAGGGCTGAGGGATACCTGTGGTATCCCGCAGCTCAAGGCCGCGCGTCGAAGGAGTCGCCATGCAGAAGTCGAAGCCCGCCGCCAACCCGGAGGCCTACGTCGTCGCACTCGCCGGTTGGCAACGCGACTGCGTCGAGCATCTGCGGGCCGCCGTGCATGCGGTGCGCGGGCTCGATGAAGTCGTGAAATGGGGGCACCTCGTCTATCTGTCGAACGGGCCCGTGTTGTTGATCCGCGCGGAGGAACAGCGCGTGTTGTTCGGTTTCTGGCGCGGGCAGCGATTGCGCGACATCGAGCCGCGCCTCAAGCCCGGCGGCAAATACGAGATGGCGAATCTGGTATTGGGCGAGGGCATGTCGATTGACGCTGCCCTGGCGCGTCGACTCGTGCGCAAAGCCGTCGCGCTCAACGCGACGCTCGGCGATCCGACGAAGTTGGCTTAGAGGATGGCCCGGACGAAGAGGTACGCCACGTACCCGGCCCAGGGCAGCACGACGGCGAGCAGTGCGATGGCGACGGGGCGCACCCACGTCGGAGACTTGTCGCGCCAGGGAAGGAGCATCAGGTAGCCTCCCGCCAGCGTGGGGATGGGCAGCAGGTTCAGCGCGGCCATCCGGGCGCTCATGATGCCCCACGCGCGAAGCACCTCTCCGTCACGCAGCAGTCCGACGAAGCGCTCCACGCGGCCTGGCAGCGCGGGGATGTTGAACACCGCGGGGAAACCCTCGGTGAACTGGTGGAAGCCCTCCGCGGGGCCCAGGCACGCCATGGCGACGCCAATCTGCACATACCAGGGGATGGCCAGGGACAGGGCATGGAGTGGCGGGGGCAGCTTGTTGAGCCGGCTCTTGAGGCTCGTCGCGTCCGCGCCGTCCTCGGCCTCTGGAGTGAATGACGCGGAGCTGCCCAGGACGATGGGGTGGAGGCTCCAGCCGATTCCGGCCATGCGCCACGCCAGCAGCTTCGGCCCGTAGCCGACCTGCACCGTCAGCGGCCGGGCGCCGAACGCGCTCGCGACCACCGCCTGGGCCAGCGCCCACATGATGTTGACCGCGACGAACAGCATGCCCAGCCAGAAGAAGAGCGCGACCCTGTCCATGCGCCGAAGTCTATCACGCCCGGAAATGGCCCTCCGCTGCCCGGGTCAGGTAAGACTTCCACGTGTATGTCCATTCACCGGCAGGCCGGGTCACATCCGGAGGCCCCTCGGGGCTGGGCTACGCTCGCGGGTTCCCGCGACAAGGGGTTGGCACGATGAAGAGCGGTTGGCTGCGATGGGTCTCATGGCTGGGTCTGGGTGCCCTGCTCCTCACGGGAAATGCCCTGGCGCAGGTTCCCGCCACGGCCTCGCCCGAGGCGCTCCGCGCCGAACGCCGGGTGCGCCTGGTGAAGCTGTGGGGCGAGGTTCGTTTCCGCCACCCGCGGGCCTTCTCCATGCCCGCCGAGTGGGACGCTGCCTTCCTCTCCGCGCTGCCCAGGGTGGAGGCAGCGCGGGACGCGGAGGCCTATGCCGCCGCGGTCCAGGGCATGCTCGCGGCCCTCGGGGACTCGGCCACGCTGGTGGAGCGTGAGAAGCCCCCCGCCTCCTCCGGCCCGGCCCCCACCCTGCGTGCGCTCAAGAGCTGGGAGAAGGACGTCCTCGTGCTCGACCTGCGCAACCTCCTGGGGCCCCAGGGGGAGGCCTCCATGCAGGAGCTGCAAGCGACGCTGGACGCGGACGCCGCGAAGGCTCGCGCGGTGGTGATGGACCTGCGCATGCGAGGACTGCAGCGCTATGGCCTTTCGTGGATGGTGCCGGGGCTGCTACCGCACTTCATCGACGGCGAGCTGAGCGTTCCCGGCCTGCGCGAGGTGCACCACCTGGGCCTGAGGCCGCAGGATGGCGCGCAGGGCTTCTATCGAACCGAGCTCACGTCGCCCGCGGACGAAGTGGTCACGGGCACTCCGGGCAAGAAGCCGGCCCTGCTCGTCTTCCTGGTCGACGAGGACTCCGCCATCGACTTGTCCATCCTGGCCCTGCGCGCCCGTGGGAAGGCGCTCCTGGTGGCCGAGGGCCCGCTCAACGAGGGCGCCACGAACACGCAGGACACCGTGCCGCTGGGCGAGGGGTATCACGCGCTGGTGAGTCTCAATGAGACGGTGCTGCCCCTGGAGGCGGACGTGAAGCGGCCCGCGCGAGCGCGTCTGGATGGGCCGGACGAAGGGATGCGCCAGGCGCTCATGCTGGCCGCCCGTCCCCCCAAGCGGAAGGCCGGCGTGGCGGTGGCCCCTCGGCCCACGGTCGCCTGGCGCCCGGAGCCGAGCTACAAGGACGCGCTCCAGCCCTCCCGGGAGATGCGGCTGCTGGCCGGGGCCAAGCTGTGGACGGTGGTGCGCTTCTTCTTCGCCTACCCGGACCTGATGGACCGGCCGTGGGACGCCCGCCTGCCGGAGCTGCTCGAGAAGCTGGATGCGGCGAAGGACGCGACGGCGTACGTGCTCGCGCTGGCCGAGGCGGCCACGTGGCTCCAGGACGGCCACGCCTCGGTGCGAGGCCATCCGGAGCTCCAGCGCTTCTTCGGCGTCGCCCCGCCGGTCTGGGTGACGGACATCGACGGCAAGGCCGTGGTGGTGGAGGTGCTCGATGCGCAGTCCGCGCCCGGACTCGTGCCGGGCGACATCATCGAGAAGGTTGACGGCGAGCCCATCGAAGCGCGGGTGCGGCGGTTCGCCCCGTACGTGTCGGGCTCCCTGCCCGGTCATCGCCGGGACATGACCCTGCTGCGCACGCTCGGGGGAGAGGAGGGCTCCACGGTCGTCCTCGGCGTGCGCGGCGCCCAGGGGGCCAGGGAGGTGAAGCTCATCCGTACGCCCCGGTGGAAGCTGCCTCCCTCGAAGGAGGAGCCCTACCGGGTGCTGGAGGGGAACATCGGCTTCGTGGACCTGGAGAAGCTGGAGGCCCCGCAGGTGCCCGCGATGTTCGAGAAGCTCAAGGACACCCGCGGCATCGTGTTCGACCTGCGCGGCTACCCGCGCGGCACGATGTGGGCACTCGGGCCCTACTTCGACGTGAAGGGCTCGCGCCCCTATGCCCGGTACGAGCGCCCGTTGGCGGGAGGCCAGCACGCGGGCTGGCTGACGCTCAGCGATTCGCTGCCAGAGGTGGAAAGTCCCAGGTACCGGGGCCGCACGGTGACGCTCATCGACTCGCGAACCATCAGCCAGGCCGAGCACACCGGGTTGATGCTGGAGGCCGCGGCGGACACCGTCTTCCTGGGCAGCGCCACCGCGGGCACCAATGGCGACGTCACCCAGGCGGTGCTGCCCGGCGGCATCACCTTCTATCTCACCGGACAGCAGGTGCTCCACGGGGATGGACGGCAGCTGCAGCGCAAGGGGCTCGAGCCCCACGTGAAGCTGCGGCCGACGGTGGCGGGACTCCAGGCGGGCCGTGACGAGTTGCTGGAGCGCGCCGTCCAGCTCCTGCGCGAGGAGCCCGCCAACAAGGCGGCGTCTTCGAGTCGCTGAGTCCGCGGCGATGGCGGGTCAGAAGGACGCGTCGAGCTGGAGCCGGACGAGGTGCCGTGCCGGCCCCGTCCGTCCGAACTGATAGGCGTAGTCCCCCTGGAACTTGAAGGCATGCCCGTTCAGGTAGAGGTTCAGGCCCGCGCCCAGCTCGCGTCCCTGCTGGTCCACCTGGGTGATGAGCGCGGGGTCGCTGTCCGAGTCCACCCGCTGCACGTCGAAGCGCCCGGTGGCCTCGAACTTCGAGGTGAGCATGTAGCCCGCCTGCACGACGTAGCCCCAGCCCGAGCGGGACCACTCGCGGACCGGCTGTCCGTTGACGGTGCCGTCGCGGAATGAGGGGGACCCGTCACGGTAGAGCACCTCCGCGAGCATGGAGAGGCCGCGGTACTTGAACACCGCGTCCACGTCCGCGTGCACATAGTCGAAGGTGCCGAGCGTGAAGGTGGTGCCCGTGGTGCTGCGCTGCCGGTTCGTCTTCTGGTTGTACGCGCCAGCCACGCCCACCATCAGCCGGGGCTTCGGCAGCCGCTGCAGGTCCCCCTCCACGTCGTCGTCGAAGGGGCCGAAGGGCCGCACCGCAAAGCGGGCGACGTAGAGCAGGCCCGGCGTCGAGGCCCCGAAGCGGTTGCGGCCCTCGCCTCCGAAGAATCCCAGGTTGTAGCTCAGCAGCCCGCGCACCCCGAGGAAGTCGTTCGACGACAGCATCACTCCCATGTCCCGGTCCAACGTCAGCTCGCCGATGACGAGGGGCCGGTCCACGAACTGAAGGCTCGACTCACGGATGGTGCGCGCGCGGTCGAAGGGAACGAAGAACTGGCCCACGCGGACGTTCAAATCCCGCACCGCCGTGTACTCGACCCAGGCATCGAATATCGGGCTGGAGGAGCCGGCCTCGAAGTCGTTGCCGCCAAATGCGAGCTGCAGCGTGTACTTGAGGTCCGGGTTGAGGACGTTGCCCAGGAGGAAGAGCCGCACCGAGCGCACGTTCTGCTCCTGCGTCCACTTCCGTGGCGCCCCCTCCACGTCCTGGCCCGTCACCGTCTCCCGCATCTGGAAGCGGGCACGCACCGTCGCGGAGTACTTCCCGTCATCCGTCGCCACGGTGAAGCCCTTGCCGGGTGCGGCGGTGATGATGACCCCCGGCGACGGGGGCGGCTTGGGCTTGGTCTCGGCCGGGACGTCCGGTTCCCGCGGAGCCTGGGTGGCGGGAGCAGGCTCCGGGGGCGCGGCTTGAGCCCACGCTCCCATGGAGAGCCACAGGGAAGCGAAGAGGACTGCCTTCGTGGATACACGAGGGGCGGGATTGGACATGGAGGGACGCCAGTTCAGACGTGGAGGGGCATTGCACGTGCTACCGGGAGGTCCGGGGAGCACAGGAGAACGACAAAGGGCCGCTGAGGGAAGGGGGCTGCGGGGCGCTCAGCACGCGCGACAACAACAACACTGCCCGGACCGGCCGATGGCGCTGGCACTGACGTGCCGAGCAGGCCCTTCGAGGCCGGAGGGGCGGGAGCAACCTGGCGTGTAGACGGGAGGGTTGGACATGGAGTGCTGACAAGCCAGGACGTCGCCAGCATTGTTAACCGTCATTGACGCAACACGCAAGACACCTGATGCGTCCGTCCCGCGTGCGGCAAATGCAATCGTGGGCCCGCTCCACGGCTGCTGGAGCGGGCCCACCGGTGCTTCAGCCCACGCCGCGCCTCAGTTGAGCGACGCGGGCAGGGTCACCCGGCGGTTGGCGCACGTGCTGGCCGCTGGCCACTCATCGAACTGGATGGCCACCGTCGGGTACGTCGCGTTCGGCCAGAAGTTGTTCCAGGGCACGGTGCCGGCCGCGCAGAGCTGTCCCGTGGGCCCGCACTCGCACGTGGGGGCGCCCGTGTGCACGCGGCTCACCTCGTAGTGCAGGTGGACGCCGTTGGACCAACCCGTGGTTCCCGCCGTGGCCAGCCGTTGTCCCTGGACCACGCTTCCTCCGCACGTCACCCCCGTGGCGAGCGTGCCGCCCTGCAGGTGGAGGTACGTGGACTGCGTGCCATCCCCATGGTCGATGACGATGACGTTGGCCTGGCTCGCGCAGCTACTGGAGTTGCAGCCGGACGTGCTGTTCATCTTGAGGTGCGTCACGGTGCCCGCGCGCGCCGCGACCACCGGGAAGCCCACGCTGGGCGACGTGGCGAAGTCCCACGCGTACTTGTCCCAGCTGACGTGGTCCCCGCAGCAGGAGTCATTGCAGTCCTGCGTCAGGTACATGGGGCCGGTGGTGCGCGGCCAGGGCAGCCGGTAGCCCAGGCTGCTGCCCGGAGAGCAGTAGTCCGCCGTCCCCGCCGGTGCCACCACGCAGCCGTTGGGACACGCCTGCGAGGACGTGGGGGCCTGATTGGCGCCCGGGCACTGGTACAGCGTCGAGGCCACGGCGTTGGCCATGTTGTCGTTGCCGCAGTAGGCCCCGGCCTGGCTCGCCAGGCACGTCGGGCCGCCCGAGGTGCCCGTCGAGCTGCAGCTGAGGCCCGTGGACGTCCAGCCTCCCGTGCCACAGGTGTAGAACTGATGGTCGCCGCCGCACACGCGGAAGCCGCACTCGGTGACGTTGGGGTCGATGGCGCGCCCCTGGTCATCCGCGCCACCCGAGCAGCGGCATTGGCCCTGGCCACAGCTCGACCCGGCTACGGCAACCCAGCCGCTCGAGGTGCACTCGTAGTTGACGTTCCCGCCGCCACAGACGCGGAAGCCGCAGTAGGTGGCACTCGTGGGGATGGTCGTCCCATTGTGGTAGGCACCGCCGGAACAGGCGCACGTCACGTCCTGCTCCACCTGCGAGAGCTCCTCCGCGCCGGTGGCCTCGTCCAGTCCTTCGTCGCTGCACGCGGCCAATCCCAGCACCCACAGGGCACAGGCCGCCTGACGGAATAGATGGCTGTTCATGTCGGGCGCTCTCTCAGTTCATCCGGCAGTAGGAGCCGGAGACAGCGGACCAGGACGTGCCCATGCACTCGTAGAAGGTATTGCCGCCTCCGCACACCTCCATGTGGCACGACGTGTTGGCCGCGCTGATGGTGGTGCCGTTGATGTGCGAGCCGTTGGCGCAGGAGCACGAGCCGCCACATGCCACGCCCGTGTTCAACCACTGGTTGCCCGTGCCGCACTCATAGAGGTTGTTGTCCGAGCCGCAGGTGCGGAAGCCGCAGTAGGTGAGGGACTGGGGAATGGGGGTGCCATTCTTGTAGGCGCCGTTGGCGCATGAGCACGTCTTCGGCGCGGCGCTGCCGGAAAGGCACGAGTCCGGCTGGCCCGCGGGCGCGCGGTTGCAACCATTGGCACACACCTGCTTCACGACGGGGACACCCCCCTTGCATACGTAGAGGAAGTTCGAGTCCCCCGGCACGCCGTTGTTCCCGCAGAACAGGCCGCCCTCGGGGCTGCACGTGGTTCCAGGAGGAGGCGGCGGCGTGGTGCCGTACCAGTAGCTCTCGCCATACAGGTTGAGCATGGCGCGCGTCTTCGTGTCGTACTTCGTCTTGACGTAGGCCCAGTCGCTCGAGCCCCAGGTCGTGCCGTTGTAGTGGCGGGCGAGGACCCCGAGCCAGAGGTCCCACGACGGCCCTCCTACCCGGATGTTGTTGAGCCAGTTGTACATGTCCTGGTACGTCGCGAAGTAGGGCGTGTATTCGGAGTTCCAGGCCATGTCCTTCACGTACTGCACGGCGCGCGTGATGCTCCCCTGGACCGTCAGGATGCCATTGCCATACACCGCCAGCGTGTTGCTATAGGTGCCGGGGGCGTCGAACTGGAACATCCCGAGGCCCCCCGCCTGGTTGATGCAGGCACCATCCGCGTATCCCGCCAGGATGGGGCCGTTGCAGTCCGAGGAGTAGGGCCCGGGACACTCCTGGGGAGAGTGCTCGCCGTAACAGAAGGCCATGTCCGTCTCTGTATTGGCGATGCCGGCCCACAGCAGCGGGTTGTCCACGTTGGGGTCCGCGGCCAGCACGGCCTTGATGAGGTCCGAGCGCTGGCGCATGACGGTGGCGGACACCTGGGATTGTGATTGCTCCACCAGCTCAGCGTCCGCCTCGGGTGCATCCTCGGTGGGCTGGCAGGCGCCCAGCCCGAGGGCCAGGGTGACCAGGGCCCATCGACAAACGAAATGTTCGGCTTTCATGCGGTCTCCTCGCGAGTGGGACTCGCCCCCCTCGATGTGGTCGAACATCGACCGAAGGGGAGTGTCGCGGCACTCGCGAGAGCCGTGGAATTAACTCGAATTAAATCGAGGCCCACCTGCGCCCCCTCCCATCTCGGCAGAGGGGACGCAGGGCCCTGGCTCAGAGAGCCTTGGTCTTGGGGTCCGCGCACTCCGTGGGCGGCTTGATATCCGGCATGGGCTCCGAGATGGGCCCCCGCTCCTCCTCGACGACGCTGCGCTCCTCGTCACTCAGGCTCTGGGCGTCCTCGCCGTCCTCGGCCGTTGCCGCGAAGCAATTGCCGTCCACCTTGATGAGCCCTGTCTTGCAATTCCACGAGGGCTCTCCGGTGCACACACTGACCCGGTAGTGCCGTGGCGCGCCTCCCGGAAGGTTGCCGCCAATGAGCGGAGACCCCTGGCGGCCTGCCGAGCCGATGAAATAGGGCGAATAGCTGAACGTGGTGGAGAGCTGCTGCAGGTTCAGCCCATTGGGCGCCTGGCCACTGAACCACCGCCCCCACTCGTAATCGTTGGTACGGGTCCACCAGCGGTCGCTCTCCTGGACAGTCACGAAGTAGTGGTTCTCGCAGGTCGTGGGATCCGCGTTCAGCTTGATGTTGCTGGCGCAGACATTGATGGGAGCGCCACTCGCCGGCGGTGGGATGCCGTTGATGTTGAAGTTGGGCGTGGCCGGAGCGGCGTTCGCAACGATGACGCTGGTGGACACCGTCTCCACGGTGGACCAGCCAATGCAGGTCCAGTTCCGCTTCTCCAGCGTCACCGTGGCCTTGTACGTCCCCGCCTGCACGCCCACGTTGTAGAAGGGGAAGTTCGCCCAGGAGGAAGAGGTCTGATACTGCATGGAAGAGATGAGATTTCCATTGTGGTACAGATTGGCCTTGATGCGATAGGGATTGGCCCCGCACGTGCCGTACGGCCCGCAGCTCCCTCCGACGATGATGATGCCGGGGCAGTATTCATACGAAACCATGAAGTTTCGCGTCCCGGAGCCGCAATAGCCAAAGTTGTTGGCGGAGTAGCCCGAGGTCGTCGAGCTCTGGGTCAACTTGGCAGCGCCCGCCTGAGACACCGTGGGAACGGCGGCAAGCAGCGCAACCACTACTATCAGCATGTTTCTTGTCATGGGTCCCCTCCCTGATGGAGTGGCGCCCTTGCTCTGCACCCGTTATGCCGTAGGGCACTCCAGAACGTCCGCGCCCCAGGACTCGCCGTGCGTGTATCAATCCATGTTACATGTGTCTCAGGATTGTAACGCCTTGCGCTACAATGCGTGACGTCCCCACGGCCGGCCCGCACTCCGGACACGCGGGCCGGCTATTCGAGAGCGAGCAGCAGGGCGTCCCGCTCGTCGATGAGCTTCTTCGAGTTGAGGGCCTTGCGGATGAGGCGCCGCGCTTCGACCCGGGCCGCCGCGTCCGTCAGCCGGGGGAGCCAGTGGGTGCGGAGCGCCTCGAGTTGCTGCCGCTGCGTCAGTCCCGCCTCGTCGAGCCAACGCTCGAGCTCGATGACGACGTCGGGCCGGGGAGCCGCGGTCCTCTCGGGGGCGATGACCTCCGTCGGCTTCGGCGTGTACCGCCGCGCGGCCTGGTCCTCGGGCAGCGGGCCCCACTGCTCGGCCAGGGCGCGCAGGCCGCGCTGGACCTCGTCGAGGTAATATTCGGCCCGTGGGTCGGAGAGCACGCCCCAGTCGACGAGCCGTTGCCGCATCGCCTCGCGCCCGTCCACTTCGTCGTGCACCTCTTCTCCGAGCGTGCTCGTCCCCCACACGTCGAAGAGATGGTTGTGGGAGAAGACCGCGCTCTCGACGTGGGCCTCGCCGAAGACGTAGGTGCCGTCCGGCTCGTCCTCGCCGAACAGGCGCCGGACCCGGAGTTCTCCGAGCACGATGAGGTAGCCGCGGGTGAAGAGCGTCTGCGCGATGAGGTTGCCACGTACGAAGACGAGCCCGCCCGGGTTCTCCAACCACCCGTCGACGAGCAGGTCGCCGTCGACGAAGGTCGAGCCCCGGTCATTCTCGAGGACGAGCGACGCCACCCGCCCTCCCGAGAACAGCCCGGCGCCGCTGTTGGAGAAGCCGTGGGCGAGCACCGAGGCATCGACATCCATGCCGATGCGGGCACCGGTGCTCCGGAACGCGTCGTACGGGCGCAGGTAGGAAGCGGCTTCGGCCGGTGGCAGCCAGCGTTGCAGGGGGAGCATCCGTCCGGCACCTTCGAGTCTTCGAGAGGATGTAACTTTACCATCCTCTTTCACGAGGGCCTGGAGTTTCGCGCCGGCCCCATTCAACGACAGTCTAAGTCGTGCGAATCAGGTAAAAATAGAATAGACGAAAAAAGCTGCAAATTGCAAAGAAGGGGCGATTGGCGCGATGCCAATCATTTGCGAAGAAAAAGGAATCTTATGTCTAATCTGCACAAGGCCCTGCTGACGGCTTCCGTCGCACTCCTGGGATTGAACGGGTGTGGCAGCGCCGACCGCCCGGAAGCGGAGACGGCCAGCACCACCCGCCAGGGCGTGGAAGTGGCAACGGCCATCCCCCTCCCAATCCCCGCCTGCGCGCTTCTCCCCGATACGGACGGCGACGCCGTCTGCGACGCCGTGGAGACGTTGCTGGGCACCAACCCCAACAACCCCGACACGGATGGGGACCGGCTCAATGACTACGCGGAGTCGTTCGGCTTCGGCGGCGGCCTGGACCTGACGGCCCTCGGCGCGAACGCGCGCAGGAAGGACATCTTCATCGAGGCGGACTACTACCCGGGACTCCAGCCGACGCAGGCGATGCTGAACCGGGTCATCACGGCCTTCGCCAACGCTCCGGTGACGAACCCGGATGGCTCCACGGGCATCACCCTGCACGTGGTGGTGGACCAGCAGATCGCCGCCGCGGACGCGGACTCGGACCTGAGCCCCGTCTGGACGGACTTCGACGTCATCAAGGGGAAGTACTTCGCCGCGATTCGCGCGCCCTACTTCCACTACATGCTGTTCGCGAACCGGTACAGCGGCGGAAACTCCAGCGGCATCTCGCGCGGCATTCCCGCGCATGACTTCGTGGTGACGCTGGGCTTCATCGGCGGTGGCACGGAGTTGCAGCAGGCCGGCACCCTCATGCACGAACTGGGGCACAACATCGGCTTGCGCCACGGTGGGACCGATGACAGCAACTACAAGCCCCACTACCTGAGCATCATGAACTACGAGTACCAGTTCTATGGCTTCGGCATTGGTGGCTTGAACAACGTGCTCGACTATTCGCGCGTGCGGGTGTCCGCCTTCAGCGAAGCGGCCGTCATCGAGGTCACCGCGTTCGCGCCCGCCGCCCCGACCACGGAGGCGGACCTCGCGAAGATCAGCGGGCTTCGCTTCAACAACGTCCAGGTCGTTGGCAACGCGAGCACCAACCTGGACTTCAACGGCGATGGGATCATCCAGGCCGGGTCCTACGCCCGGGACTTCAACCGCAACGGCGTCACCACCGACGGGTACCCCGCGTCGCAGAACGACTGGCTGGCCCTCGTGTATGACGGCGGCGGCCAGATTGGCTTCGCCACGCCGGGCATCACCCAGGACCTGGGCCGCGAGGACTTGTACCTCGTCGCCCCCGAGAAGATGGAACCCTGCCTCACCGTGGACGAGCGCGACGGCCGGTAGTCCCCGCCGTTCCTGCTGAAGCGTTGCATTCCGCCGCCGGGCCCGCCTTCATTGGGGGCCCGGCGGTCGTGTCTCCAGGCCGCGAGCATCCGATGGGACGCGCCCCGCCGCGTGCAGGGGCCGCTGCGCCGGCGGCCATCCAGGCACGCTGCCCCCCGTCCCTCCGCCGGGCGAGGTCGCCCGTGGTAGAGCAACGGCCATGAAGCGGCGGAACGTGATGCTCGGACTCTGCGCATGGCTGGCGGCGTGTACGGCGCCTTCGGTGTCGAACCCTTCTCCCGGGGCCCTGACGTGGGTGACGGTGCCGGCTTCCGACGCACGTCTTCAATACACCGGGCGGTGGTACGGCTCCGGCGCGGGCGTCGTCTTCTCCCACCCCGGCATGACGATTCGCGCGCGCTTCTGGGGGGACGCGGTGCGGATGCGCCTCAACGACTTCGGCCTCGGCGGCGACGTGGGGACGAACTACTTCGACGTGAGCCTCGATGGAGGGCCGCCGAAGCCGCTCGCCGTCCAGCGTGACGAGTCCACCTACGAGCTCGCCAGCGGGCTGGAGCCAGGGCTCCACACGGTGGAAATCCTCAAGCGCACCGAGTCCTCCGTGGGGCACAGCGCGCTCGTCGCGCTCGAGGTCCACGGTGAGCTGCGAGAACCGCCGGCCCGCCCCGGGCTGCGGATGGAGTTCGTCGGCGACTCCATCACCTGCGGCTATGGCACCGAGGTGGCCCTCATTCCCGACTCGCCGTCGTGGAGGGCGCCGACCTTCACGTCGAAGCACGAGAACCCCACGCGGAGCTACGGTTGGCTCACGGCCCGGAACCTGGGCGCGGAGCTGGTGAACGTCTGTTATTCGGGCCACGGCGTGTACCGCAACCTGGACATGTCGACGTCGGACCTGCTGCCGGCCATCTACGAACTCGCGGTGCCGGACCAGCCCGCGGCCTGGGACTCGAGGGGCTATTCGCCCGACGTGATTGTCATCAATGCCGGCACCAACGACGCCTTCGCCGGCTTTGGTACGCCTCAGTTCCTTCCCGACGAGACAGCATTCAAGACGGCGTACCGGAAGTTCCTCGCGCGCCTGCGCGAGCTGCATCCGAAGGCCCGCATCGTGTGCACGCTCGGGAGCATGACGGACGGGTACAAGCAGCAGGAGGTGGAGGGCACCGTGACCGCTGCGCACGTCGGCGAGTGGGTCACCGACCTGGTGGCGGAGCGCAACCGCGCGGGCGATGACCGCGTCTACCGCCACCTGATGACCGTGCAGAATCCCGGAGCCGATGGCGTCGGTGAGGACTGGCATCCGTCGGCCGCCACGCACCAGAAGATGGCGGAGTCGCTGACCCGCTTCCTCCAGGAGACAGTGCTGCGCTGACGTCCCACCACGAGGGCATCGACAGCCCGGCGCGGCTCGCCTAGGAGGAGGGCCATGATTTCGCTCCCTGAAGGCGCGTCGATGAAGGACTACCAGCGCTACATCCACGACCTGGAGGCGCTGCATGGCTGGCTGAAGGTGGACCTCGTCCACAACTGCTTCCTCATGGGCGAGGAGGTGGGCGAGGTGTTCAAGGCGGTGCGCCGCTACAACAAGCTCTTCGACGAGGGCGGAGCCATGCCTCCGGAGCAGGCCCGCGCCCAGCTCGGCGAGGAGCTGGTGGATGTCTTCAACTACCTGCTCGCCATCGCCAACCGCGTGGGCGTGGACCTGGAGCAGGCGTTCCGCGAGAAGAACGCCCGCAACCAGGAGCGGACCTGGAGCTGATTGCTCGCTAGGGGCTGGGCCGGCAGTAGCCGCGCGGATAGGCGAAGCAATAGAAGCCGTCCGGGCACGCGGGCAGCGCGGGCCCGCAGGGAGGGGGATTGACCGGCTCGCAGGAGCCCCGGAATCCCCCCACGCAGTAGAAGCCCGACGGACACGGCGGCAGATTCGTGCCACACGCCTGGAGCGCCGACTGCTCCGTCTCGCCGAGCTGCAGCTCCTCCTGTGCGTCCGTCCCGCCACAGCCCGCCAGCAATACGCCCGCGGCCAGCAACAACCCCCCGATGAAGCTCGTTCGCATGTCTGCTCCTGGAAAGATGGATTTGCAGGATGCGACGGTATTCGTGTTTCAGCGCATGCACCAGGGGACGAGGCGCACGGCTGCCTGACTGCCCAGCCCAGCCGGGCGGGCCGGCCCTTCTTGTCGGTGCGGAGCACGGTTCCTACTTTTGACGCCATATGAACGCTCGCCCCTTCAGAGGCAACACGCTGCTGGTGTTGCTCGCGGTCGCGATGGTCACCGGCTGTCAGAAGTACGACGTGCTCATCGAGAAGGACCAGGTGGCCGAGCAGCGCTGGGCGGACCTGGAGGCAGCGCTGCAGCGGCGCGCCGACCTCATCCCCAACCTGGTGAACACGGTGAAGGCCGCGGCCGCTTCGGAGAAGGAAATCCTCGGCAGCGTGCTGGAGGCGCGCGCCAAGGCCACCAGCATCCAGTTGAGCGGCGAGGACCTGCAGGACCCGGAGAAGGTGGCCGCGTTCCAGCAGGCCCAGGAGCAGCTCTCCGGCGCGCTGTCGCGCCTGCTGGTGGTGCAGGAGAAGTACCCCGAGCTGAAGAGCAACGAGAACTTTCGCGCGCTGCAGGTGCAGCTGGAGGGCACGGAGAACCGCATCCTGCGCTCGCGCGAGCAGTACAACGCGGCGGTGCGCGACTACAACACGGAGCTGGGCAAGGTGGGAGGCTCGGTGGTGCGGCGCGCCACCGGTGGCACGTTCAAGCCACGTGAGTACTTCCGCGCCTCGCCCGCCTCGCAGGCGGCGCCGCAGGTGAACTTCTGATGCGTCCGGTGGTGGCATCGCGCGCGGCCGCCGGCGCGCTCGCGCTGCTGCTGTGCGCGGGTGTGGCGCAGGCGGCCTTCACGCCGCCGCCCATCCAGGGACACATCACCGACACCGCGGGCGTGCTGGATGCCCAGCGGCGCGGCGCGCTGGAGCAGCGCCTGGAACAACTGCGCACGCAGTCCGGCTACGAGGTTGCCGTCTTCTTCACCGGCTCGCTCGAAGGAGAGACGGTGCAGGATGCGGCGTACACCACCTTCAACACCTGGAAGCTGGGCCAGAAGGGCGCGGACAACGGTGTGCTGCTGCTGGTCGCGCCCAACGAGCGCCAGGTGTGGATGGAGACCGGCAAGGGCGTGGGCGGCGAGCTCACGGACGTGCAGGCCTACGACATCATCAAGCAGTACATCGCGCCGCGGCTGAAGGCGGGGGAGTACGACGCGGCGGCGGAGGATGGCAGCAACGCCATTGCCCAGACGCTCACCGGGCAGCCGCTGCCGGGCGCCTCGGCCCTGCCTCGCCAGACTCCCTCGCGGCGCGAGCCCCAGGGGAGCGGCGGCGTGGGGGGCCTGGGTTGCCTCATGGTGGCCTTCTTCGTCTTCTTCATCTTCGCCATGCGGGGCGGGGGACGCGGCCGCGGCAGGCGGCGGGGCATCATCCTCGGCGGCTGGGGCTGGGGCGGTGGTGGCTGGGGGCGCGGCGGGGGTTGGGGGGGTAGGGGCGGAGGTGGAGGTGGCGGCGGTGGCTTCAGCGGCGGAGGCGGCAGCTCGGGCGGTGGTGGCGCGGGCGGCAACTACTAGGGCGTTCCGCTCACCCGGAGCGGGTGGCGGTCTTCCTGCCGCGGGCTCCTCCCGCTGAGCCCGCGGGCCAGGCCCGCATCGCGACCTCCACGATGCCGAGGAGCTCGGCTTCGTTCGCTCCATCCTGGGCCTGCACCGTCATGCCCTGGATGACGGCGCCGAAGTACCGGGCCAGCGCCGCCGCGTCCGTCCCGGCCGGCAACTCCCCCTGTTCGGCTCCCTGGCGGATGCAGGCCTCGAAGCGGGCCAGCGTGGCCCTCCGCATTCCGGCGACATGCTCGGCAATGGGCCGGTTCTCGGGGGCGCACGTCAGCACCGCCGCCGTGATCATGCATCCGGCCAACTGCTTCCGGCGGGGGAAGTTCCTGGCGGACTCCCGGAGCACCCGCTCGATGGCTCCCCGCGCGGTGGGCTCCTCCTCCAAGGCGCGGGCGGTGAAGGACCCCTGGTCGGCCTGGTAGCGCACCAGGGCCTGCCGGTACAGCTCGGCCTTGGAGCCGAACGCCGCATAGAGGCTGGGCGCGGTGATGCCCATCGCCTCCGTGAGATCGGCAATCGACGCGCCCTCGTAGCCGAGCCTCCAGAACACCTCCATGGCGCGGTCCAGCGCCTTCGTGGCGTCGAATTCGCGGGGCCGTCCTCGCGGGCGTGGGGTGGGGGGCATGCTGGTTTTCATAGCGTTCGTTCTTGAAATGGGCCGCGGCGGGTCCTATTTACGTAGCGTTCATTATACAAACAGGAGCACCGCCCCATGTATTCTGCCATCGCCACCCTGCTGGTGGCTGTCGGCCTTGGTGTGTCCCCCGCCGACCCCGCTGTCACCGAGGCGCGCGCCATGGCGGCGCGGCTGGACCCGGTCATCGACCGGGCGCTCGCGGAGAAGCGCATCGTTGGAACCGTCGTCCTCGTCGCGCAGGACGGGAAGGTCGTCTACCGGCGCGCCGCCGGCTTCGCGGACCGCGAGGCGAAGAAGCCCATGCGCGAGGACGCCGTGTTCCGGCTGGCCTCCATGTCCAAGCCGCTCGTGTCCGCCGCGGCGCTGGCCCTGGTGGACCAGCACACGCTGTCCCTGGAGGACCCCGTCACGAAGTGGATTCCGACGTTCCGCCCGAAGCTGGCGGACGGCCGCGAGCCCGTCATCACCGTGCGCCACCTGCTGACCCACACCGCGGGCCTGACGTACGGCTTCTTCCAGCCCGAGCAGGGGTCGTATCACCGGGCCGGCGTCTCCGACGGGCTCGATGACGTGCCCGGACTGACGCTGGAGGAGAACCTCCGCCGCATCGCCTCGGTGCCGCTGGCGTCCGAGCCCGGGAAGCGCTGGAGCTACTCCGTCGCGATTGACGTGCTGGGCGAAGTCGTCGCCCGCGCGGGCGGAGCGCCACTTCCGACGGTGATGGAGCGCTTCGTCACCAGACCGCTCGGCATGAAGGACACGGGCTTTGGCGCCCGGGACGCCGTGCGGCTCGCGACGGCCTACGCGGACGGGCGCCCGGAGCCGGTGCGCATGGGCGAGGTGGCGCTCGTGCCCTTCGGTGGCGGCACCGTCCGCTACGCACCCGGCCGGGCCCTGGACCGGCGCGCCTTCCCGTCCGGTGGGGCGGGCATGGTGGGGACGGCGGAGGACTTCTTGAAGTTCCTGGAGGCCCTCCGCAAGGGCGGCGCGCCGGTGCTCGCGGCAGCCACCGTGCAGCAGTGGGGCACCGACCAGGTGGGCACGGAGGCCCAGACGCAGGGGCCCGGCTGGGGATGGGGGCTCGCCTCGGCGGTGCTCGTGGACCCGGTAGCGGCGAAGAGTCCGCAGTCGGCGGGGACGTGGCAGTGGGGCGGGGCGTATGGTCATAGCTGGTTCGTGGACCCGCGGCGAAACCTCACCGTCGTCGCGCTCACCAACACCGCTCTCGAGGGCATGTCGGGCGCGTTCCCCGTCGCCGTTCGGGATGCCGTCTACGCCGCCGCGCCGGCTTCCGCCGCACAGGCTGCGACGGCACAGGCATCTGCTGCGTCGGCTTCGGCCGCACCATTTCCGGCTGCGCCGGCTCCTGCGGTGCGGCTCTACACGCTCGACTGCGGCCGCATCGACATCGCGGACATGGGGATGTTCTCCGATACCGGTGAGCACGCGGGAGAGCGGGGCACTCTCACCGCGCCGTGCTTCCTCATCCAGCACCCCCGGGGCACGCTGCTGTGGGATGCCGGCCTCGGGGACAAGCTGGCCGCGCTCCCCGACGGCGAGGAGCCCGTGCCGGGCTCGCGCTTCCGCGTCTCCGCGACGCTGGTTTCCCAATTGGGGAAGCTGGGGCTGAAGCCGTCCGACATCGACTTCGTCTCCTTCTCGCACCTGCACGCCGACCACGCCGGCAACGCCCCGGCCTTCGCCACCTCCACGTGGCTGGTCAACGCGGCCGAGCTCGCATGGGCGCTGGGCTCGCCCACGCCGATGGGCGTCGACCCGCGACTGGTGCGGGGCCATGCGAAGGACAAGACAGTCTCCATCGCCCTGGACCACGACGTCTTCGGCGATGGCTCGGTGCGCATCCTGAAGACGCCGGGCCACACCCCCGGCCACCAGGTGCTGATGGTGCGGCTGGCGCGCACGGGCCCCGTCATCCTGTCCGGCGACCTCTTCCACGCGCGGGAGAACTTCGACAAGTCGCTCGTCCCCCCGTTCAACGTGAGCCGCTCGGAGACGCTCGCGTCCATCGACCGTGTCCACCGGTTGATGCGCAACACCGGCGCGCGGCTCGTCGTGCAGCACGAGCCCGGGGACATCCAGTCGCTGCCGGCGTTCCCCGCGTACCTGGAGTGAGCGGCGGAGATTGGCAGACGACACCCGCACTCCATTTCGGCCGCTGAGCAGGCGGCTCGCGCGCTAGCCTGTCCCGGAAGGACTCGCTCGGGCCGCGCCTGCTTCGGGGCTTCGGCCGCATGGAGGCATCATGGGTGGAGTGGCTCGAAAGCTGGCGTGGGTGCTGCTGGCCATCGCTGGCGCCGTCAGCCTGGGCACGGTGGCCCTTCACCGGGGGGAGAGCATCAACGCCATCTGGCTGGTGGTGGCGTCCGTCTCCGTCTTCCTCATCGGCTACCGCTTCTATGGGCGCTTCGTGGCGGAGAAGGCCCTGGCCCTGGACCCCACGCGCGCCACCCCGGCCCACCGCCGCAACGACGGCCTGGACTACGTGCCCACGGACCGGTGGGTGCTCTTCGGCCACCACTTCGCCGCCATCGCCGGAGCGGGCCCATTGGTGGGCCCCGTGCTGGCCGCGCAGATGGGCTACCTGCCCGGCACGCTCTGGATTCTCGCGGGCGGGGTGTTGGCCGGCGCGGTGCAGGACTTCGTCATCCTCTTCCTGTCCGTGCGCCGCGACGGCAAGTCGCTGGGCGACATGGTCCGCATGGAGTTGGGTCCGGCCGCGGGCGTGACGGCGATGATTGGCGTGTTGATGATCATGATGATCATCCTCGCCGTGCTCGCGCTGGTGGTGGTGAAGGCGCTGACGCACAGCCCCTGGGGCACCTTCACCGTCGCGATGACCATTCCCATCGCAGTGCTGATGGGCGTGTACCTGCGCTACATCCGCCCCGGCCGAGTGCTGGAGGTGTCCGTCGCCGGCTTCGTGCTGCTGATGCTGTCCATCTGGCTGGGCGGCCGCGTCGCCGAGCACGCGTACTGGGGCCCGCTGTTCAACTTCGACAGCAAGGCGCTGGCGTGGATGCTCATCGCCTACGGCTTCTGCGCCTCCGTGCTGCCGGTGTGGCTGCTGCTCGCCCCGCGCGACTACCTGTCCACCTTCCTCAAGATTGGCACCGTGCTGCTGCTGGCGGTGGGCATCGTCCTGGCCGCGCCGGAGTTGCGGATGCCCGCGCTCACCCGCTTCGTGGACGGCAGCGGCCCGGTGTTCTCCGGCAGCCTGTTCCCCTTCCTGTTCATCACCATCGCCTGCGGGGCGGTGTCCGGCTGGCACTCGCTCATCTCCTCGGGCACCACGCCGAAGATGCTGGCCACGGAGGCGGACGCGCGCGTGGTGGGCTACGGCGGAATGTTGATGGAGTCCTTCGTCGCCATCATGGCGCTCATCGCCGCGTCGGTGCTGGACCCGGGCGTGTACTTCTCCATGAACTCGCCGCCGTCGGTGATTGGCACCACCGTGGAGGAGGCGTCCCGGGCCATCAGCCAGTGGGGCTTCGTCGTCACCCCGGAGGTGCTCAGCCAGACGGCCCGCGACATCGGTGAGTCCTCCATCCTCTCCCGCGCGGGCGGCGCCCCGACGCTGGCGGTGGGCATGGCGCAAATCCTCCATGGCCTGGTCTCCGGCGAGGGGATGATGGCCTTCTGGTACCACTACGCCATCCTCTTCGAGGCGCTGTTCATCCTCACCACGGTGGACGCGGGCACGCGCGTGGGCCGCTTCATGATTCAGGAGCTGGCCGGCCTCGTATACGCGCCCCTGAAGCGCACGGAGTCCTGGGGGGCGAACATGATTGCCACGGCGGTGTGCGTCGGGGCCTGGGGCTACTTCCTCTACCAGGGCGTGGTGGACCCGCTGGGCGGCATCAACACGCTGTGGCCGTTGTTCGGCATCGCCAACCAGATGCTGGCGGCGATTGCCCTCACCCTGGCGTCCGTGGTGCTGGTGAAGATGAAGCGCGAGCGCTACGCCTGGGTGCCCGCGATTCCCGCCGTGTGGCTGGTCATCTGCACGCTGACGGCGGGCTGGCAGAAGGTCTTCGGCGGCAACGTGCGCGTGTCCTTCGTCGCCCATGCGCGCGCGTTCTCCGCGGCGGCGGCGGAGGGCCGGGTGCTGGCGCCCGCGAAGTCCGTGGAGGAGATGGAGCGCATCATCCACAACGACTACCTGGATGCCACCCTCACCGGGCTGTTCATGCTGCTGGTGGTGGCCACCGTCCTCTTCGGTCTCCGAGCCGCGCTGGCGGCCCGCCGCTCCCCGGTGCCCACGGACCGGGAGACGCCACCGGTACCCCTCGCCGTGGAGGCCCGCTGACATGGCCGCCGACTGGACGTGGCTGGAGCGAGGCTGGCGCCGCGCGGTGCAGACCGCCCGGCTGATGATTGGCGTGCCCGACTACGACACCTACGTCGCGCACATGCGCCAGCACCATCCGGAGCGGGAGGTGATGAGCTACGCCCGCTTCTTCGACGAGCGGCTCCAGGCCCGCTACCGCGGGGGTGGCGGCCGCTGCTGTTGAAGGTTGGTTGGCGTGGAAAGCAATCCAGCGGGTTGCTGCTCCCGCTGCCTGGCCTCGCCTTGCGTGGCCCGGCGCCCTACGATGGCGCGCGCGACGGAGGTTCGCACCGCGTGGGTGGTCCGCGGAGGGGGGAAACACTCATGAGTCCTGATGCGACGTCGGAAGGCGTGCCCGCGGTTGCGCGGAGCACAGGTGGGCGGCTGCTCGCGGTGGATGCGATGCGCGGCACGGTGATGCTGCTCGTGTTCCTGTCACACTTCGCGGACGGGTACCTGTACCGCCTGGGGGCGGACGCGGAGCACCTGCGCGAGCGGCTCAATCTCCTCACACGCATGGCCTCGCCGGGCTTCATGCTCATCAGCGGCCTGATGCTCGGGCTGCTCTACGCGCGCGCCCCCGAGCGCTTTGGCACCATGAAGCGCCTGCTCCAGCGCCGCGGCCTCTTCCTGCTCACGGTGGGCCACGTCCTCATCGTGCCGACCTGCCGCTTCTGGGCGGACGAGCCCTGGTACCTGCTGCGGGTGCTGCCGGTGACGGACACCATCGGCCTCGCGCTGCTCGTCGGGCCCTCCCTGGTGACGCGGCTGGGAGGTCAGTCGCGCGCGATGCTCGGCCTGGGGCTGTTCGCCGTCAGTTGGCTGCTCAGCCTGGAGTGGTGGCCGCACTCGCTGGCGGCGGAGGCCTTCAAGGAGGTGCTGTTCGGGCAGCAGCACCTCACCGTGCTCGTCTCCGGCTTCCCGACGATTCCGTGGCTGGGCTTCTACCTGGTCGGCAGCCTCTTCGGGGAGTGGCTGGGGACGTGGGGGCGCGCGGACGTGGTGCGCGTGGCCCGGCGCTTCCAGTGGGTGGGCGTGGGGATGGGGGCCACCGGGGTGCTGCTGTCCGCGGTCCACTTCTGGCTGCGGCGCCTGGGCGGCGAGCAGTGGGTCGGCGGCGCGGCCGAGGCCCTGTCCGAGCTCACCGCACATGCCCAGAAGTACCCGCCGGGCCCGACGTACCTCGCGCTCTATGGCGGGGCCGTGCTCTCCGGGCTGGGGTTGATGATGCGCGCCGAACAACGCGGCTGGCTCCTGCCCTACATGCGCTGGGCGGGCGTCATCGGGCGCCACTCGCTCTTCGCCTTCCTGGTCCAGTTCTACGTGTACTTCCTGGGCATCTACTCCCTGCGCCTGCCGTACACGCCGCTGTGGCCGCTGGTGTTCCTGGCCACCGTTGCCCCGCAGTGGGGGGTGCTGTGGGCCTGGGACGTGCGAGAGGCCCGGGCCCGGGTGCCCCCTCCGGTGCCCGCGGGCGGCGTCTAGCAGGGAGGGGGGCCGCCAGGCGTCCGACATCCGGGGCCGCCCGGCCCCCCGGGAAAGGGGTCGGGCTGACAGGCGCCCGCAACACCCTCGTGGAAGGGGGCCTGTTACTGATAGGCAGTCAGCCCATGATGGAATTGCTCCAGAAGCTCCTCCACCTCATCCGAGACCCCGGCCCCCTCATCGAGTGGGCCGGCTATCCGGGCCTGTTCCTCATCATCTTCCTGGAGACAGGCGCGCTCATCTTCTTCCTGCCGGGCGACTCGCTGCTCGTCACCGCGGGCCTGTACGCCGCCAAGGGGGACCTGAACATCTGGCTGCTCAATGCGCTGCTCATCCCCGCGGCCATCATCGGCGACGCGGTGAGCTACCAGATTGGCAAGCGGGGCGGCGCGGCGCTCTTCAACAAGCCCGACTCGCGCCTGTTCAAGCCCGAGTACCTCCAGCGCGCGCACGAGTTCTACGAGCGCCACGGCGGCAAGGCCATCATCATCGCCCGCTTCATGCCGCTGGTGCGCACCTTCGTGCCCGTGGTGGCCGGCGCCGCGAAGATGCCGTACCGCCGCTTCGCCACGTACAACATCGTGGGCGGCGCGGCGTGGATTCTGTCCATGTCCTTCACGGGCTACGTGCTCGGCAGCATCATCCCGAACATCGACAAGCACATCGAGAAGGTCATCATCCTCGTGGTGCTCATCTCGCTGTCGCCCGGCATCTGGGAGTTCGCGAAGGCAAAGCTCGCGGCCCGCCGCGCCGGCCGCGCGCCCAGCGCCTGAGCCGGGAATCAGGCACCGGGGGCACGGAGGGCCTCGAGCGGCCCCGGTGCCCCCGGCCCTCGTGCGGCTAGCGCACGCGGACGGCGTCGGCCATGACGACGTAGCCCGTCGTCGTCCAGCGGCTCAGCTGTACCTTGTTCCAGCCCGCGGGGAAGCTCCACGTGCCGAGCGTGTTCCACTGGGCGCCGTTGACCTGCTGGTTGACGGACACGGTGGCCAGGTTGGTGCCCGAGGCGTTGGTGATGATGAAGGGCGCCGTCGGGGAGCGGTTGGTGCCCGCCACCCACCACGCGTCGATGGTCTTCGTGGCCGCCGCCGGCAGGTAGAAGAAGAACACCGCCGGGTCGGAGAGGGCCTGGGTGGAGGCGTAGTAGTAGCCGCTGCCGTAGTAGCCGGCGCTGGTGCCCGCGGCCCAGTTGGCCGACAGCTGCACGTAGCCCTTGGTGGTGTCGTTGTTGGCGTTGTGGCTGTCGATGACCAGGTCCGTCGACGTGCCCCCGCCCGACGTCCACAGGTACGTCACGTCCACCCAGTCGTTGTTGCTCATCCCCAGGTCCGTCCAGAACGAGCCGTCCGCGATGTCGATGCCCGCGGGGTTGGCGGGCCGGCGTCCGAACTGGTCCAGCCCGCCGTTGTAGCCGTCCTGGTACGCGGCCTGGGCCTCGGGCTTGCCCTGCGGCAGTGTCTTCCACATCTCGCGGACGCTGGAGGGGTTCCAGTAGTCGTCCTTCGTGTTCCACGGCCCCACGTCCCAGACGGACGTCGTCGTGCACTTCGCCGTCTTCGAGTAGCACACGCGCACCTGGTACTCGGAGCCGCCGTTGGACGCGAGCGCCCGGCGCGAGGGCAGGGCCACGAAGCGGTCATTGCTCTTGATGACGTGGCCGTTGGCGGTGGTGCCGCCCACCAGGCCCTCGCGCGTGGCGTAGATGCGGTAGGTCAGCGGCGCGAGCGTCTGGAGGTCCGCCGTCTCGGAGGTGCCGCCCTCCAGCGTCCCCTCCAGCGCCACGTCCTGCACCACGGGGCCCCGGCCGTGCTCGTCCGCCACGAGCGCGAGCCGCACCTGCACCTCCGTGCCGGCGCGGGGCAGGCGCACGGCCTCGCCCGCGCTGGAGGTGCTCCACTCACTCCAGGCGCCATTCGCCAGCCGCACGCGGACGTCCACCTCGACGCCCGTGCCCAGGAAGGACTTCGCCTGGACGAGCGGGCGGACGGTGTCCACCGGCTGCTCCAGCCTGCGGGCCGGGAAGGTGTAGAGGCCCGTGAGCCGCAGCAGGCCCTCGCGCCGGCGCATGACGGCGTTGGGCTCGTACAGCAGGCCGTCCCGCGTCCGCACCAGGTCGCTGGAGCCCTCACCCGAGGCCAGCTCCTCCGTCCAGCTCACGGCGCCAGGGTGTCCGGGCTCGGAGGCGCGGAGGGACTCCGGGGTGGGCTGCTGGGAGGTCTCGGCGAACGCGGCGCCTTCCCCCAGCGAGAGTCCCACCACCAACGTCATCAACGTCGACCGCAACCTCGAGCGCATGCACGGGCTCCTTGGAATGGAGATTCACGAGAAAGCTACATTCCAAGGATTGCCGTTTAATTCTCTCTTTGTCTCCTAAAATGAGAAACCGGACAACGAGCCGGTGAGGCGCCGGGTGACGCTGCGCAGTTGCTCGGCGGACTGGCGCATGGCGTCCACGGCATTCACGGCGTCGTTGGTGGTGGTGGACAGCTCGTGGACGGCGGAAAAAATCTGCCCCACGCCCTCGTGCTGCTGCTCCACGGCGGTGGCGATGCGGCGCAGGCCGCTGCTGGACTCCTGGAGGATGCGGGTGAGCTCCTCCAGCCGCGTCTCGCCCGTGCGCACCTGGCCGAGCCCGTGCTCCACGTGGGTGCGGCCCTGCTCGGTAATCTTCACCGCGGCCTTCACCGCCTCGGTGGTGGCCTCCAGTTGCTCGCGCACCTCGGCGGTGGCCCGCACGGAGCGGTCCGCGAGGGAGCGAATCTCCGTGGCCACCACCTTGAAGCCCCGGCCCTTCTCGCCCGCGCGCGTGGCTTCGATGGCGGCGTTGATGGCCAGCATGTCGCTCTGCTTCGCGAGGTCTCTCACCGTGTCGGTGACGGCGGACACGCGGGCGCTGCGCCGCGCGAGGTCCTCCACGCAGCCGCTCATGCGGTCGAACTGGGTGTGGATGTCCTGGATGCCCTGGAAGCTGCCGGCCAGCGCCTCCATGCCCGAGCGGCTCACGGCATCCGCCGTCTCCGCGGAGCGGAGCACCTCGGAGGCCTGGTGGGCGGCCACGTCGGACATCTGGCGAATCTCCTGCGCCCGGGCGCTCGCCTGCGCCACGGCGTCCGCCTGGCGGCTCACGCTGCGGTTCTGCTCGTCCGCGGCCAGGGCGAGCCGCTCCACCGCCGCGGCCGTCTCCTGGCCGGCCTGGTGCACCGATACCAGCAGCTCGCGCAGGCGGGCCACGGTGTGGCCGAGCACGCGCGACAGCTCGCCGAGCTCGTCCCGCGCGTCGGTGGCGATACGGGCAGACAAGTCCCCCCCGTCCACCTGCCGCGCGGCGTCCACCAACGCCCGCAGCGGGCGGGTGATGGAGCGGCGCACCCCGACGCTGACGGCCCAGAGGAGGAGGAAGAGCACCGTCCCCGCCCCCATGAGCGCCTGGCGCGTGCGCGCGAGGCCCTGCTCCACCGAGCGCTCCAGCTCGCTCGAGCGCAGGCGCAGGCCGTTGGCCGCCGCCTCCAGCTGCTCCGTCGCCCGGGCGTAGCGTCGGCCAGGCGCTCCATCCACGAAGGCCGCCACCGTCGCCACCCGCCGCTCATGCGCGGAGGCGAAGACCTGCTCGCGCAGCGCCTTCGCGTACCCGCTCCAGGTGCCGCGCGCGTCCTCCAGGTACAGCCGCGCGTCCGGCGCGTCCGCCACGGAGAGCGCCGCGGTGAAGCGCGCGTCCACGCCGGCGGCCACCTCTTCCCACTGCCCCTGCAGCTGCTTCTGCCGGTCGGCCGACGTCGGCAGCAGCATGAGGTGGAGGACGGCACGCGCCGCGCTCAGCTCCCCCAACAGGGACTGCACGGTGTCGTACGTGCGGGAGTGGCGCGCCAGCTGCGCGTACACCGGGCCGCCCACCCGGAAGCGCTCCAGCGTGGAGACCTGCACCGCGTGGCTCGCCACGAAGGCGGCCAGGATGACGACGGTGAGGAGCATCAGCTTGCTGCGGATTTCGAGGCGACGCAGGAGCGGCATGGAGGGGGCTCAGCGGTCCGCGTGGACGGGGACGAAGGTTCTTGCCACCAGCGCCTGGCCGGGCGGGGACATGACGAAGTCGAGGAAGGCTCGCAGGGAGCCCTCGGGCACGCCGCGGGTGGCGAGCACCAGCGGGCGCGAGAGGGGATAGTCCGCGGTGCGCACCGTGGCGGGCGTGGCCTCCACGCCGTCCAGCGCCAGCCGGCGCACGCCCTCCACGCCCTGCGAGAGCGAGAGGAACGTCACCGCGTCGCGGTGCGAGGCCACATAGCGCTGGCAGTCGTCGGGGTGGGGGATGACGCGGCCGGGGCCGAAGCTCGCGCCCTCCATCACCGTCTCGCGGAAGAAGTCCACCGAGCCGGAGCCGCTGTTGAGCTCCACCGTGACGCGCTCCACCGGCCCGTCGTGCCCACCCAGCTCGCGCCAGTTCTTCACCTGTCCGGTGAAGAGCGCCTTCACCTGGGCGCGCGTGAGGTCCTTCACCGGGTTGTCCGGGTGGACGAGCACCGCGAGCGCGTCGTACGCGAAGATGACGTAGTAGGGGTTGAGGGCCTTCTCCGTGCTCTTCGGCGCACGCGCCAGCCCGGCCAGGTCCGCCTGCCCCTCCAACACCATGCGCATCCCCGCGCTGGAGCCCACGTAGAAGCGCGCGTCCACCGGCACGCCCCCGGCGTCCACGAAGCCACGGCTGAGCGCCGGCAGGACGGTGTCGCTGATGGTGCCGGAGCCCGCGTAGGCGAGCGCCGACGGCGCGCGCGTGGCCTGCTCACAGGACGCGAGCAGGAGGAGCGCCGCGAGGGCCGCGGGCCAGGACCGCGCGGACGCGCGGGGAGACTGCGAGACGGGGGGCGGCAAGGCGGCGCGGAGTGTATGGAGCACGGCCGTGTGGGTGGAAGCGAAGGGAGGGAGTCCTTCGCCGCGTGGAAGGCCAGGCGGGCCCTCGAAGAGCAGGCATGCAAGCGCGGGGGAGAACCGCTCTCTCCGGATACTCAGCGCAACAGGATGCATTTCTGTAGCGGGATGGCGCTCCCCCACTCGTCTGCGGGTGGAGATGTCCCTACGCTGGGGGTCCCCCTCGTCGGAGGTTGCGTATTCCTCCCCTGTCATCCCAGACCACTCCCCCGGGCTGGCACGACATCCTCGTGCGTCACCTCGAACCGCTCCTCGGAGCCTTCACCGCCAAGATGGCCATCCAGACGGCATCCCTGCGTACCCTCAAGCGTCCCCCCGAGCAGGTCACCCTCGAAGACCTTCCGCAGCTGCTCGAGGGTCTCAAGCCGATGCTCAACACCTTCATCGGCGCCCTGCACACCAAGGTCATCCTGACCGAGGTCTCCACCTCCCTGGCCCTGGGGAAGCCGCGATGAGCGCGCCTTCGATGGGCCGCGCCACCGGAAGCGTGGCGCCGTGGTTCGTGGGGGCCGCCGTCCTCCAGCTCGTCCACCTCGCCGCCGCCGCCAGCTCGCTCGGCGCGCCCCACCAGCTCCAACTGGTGCATGACGTCGCGGGCTGGAGCAGCGGCCTGCTGGCCGTCTGCGGGACGCTGATGGCGGCGGGCTCGTTCGCTTCGGGGGACTACCTGCGCAAGGTCTGGGGCGGCATCGCCGCCGGGGCCACGCTGTCCCTGGTCAGCACCGCGCTGCGCAGCTACTGGCTGCACGCGGTGCCGGATGTCCCCTTCACCGAGTCCCCGCTGTTGCCGTACCGGATGGTCGTCGTGGTGCTGGCCAATCTCTGCAACGCGTATGGCCTCATCCTGCTGGCGATGACGTACCGGCAGTCCGGCCTGCAGCCACCCTCCAGCGCCCGTTCGAATGCGCTGTGGGGGGTGACCGTCCTTGCCGCGCTGGCGGTGGGTGTGCCCTCGCTGCTGACCGGCGTGAAGGACATGGGGGGGAGCCCCAGCGCCACCATGTCCGCCGTCATCAGCCTCGTGTCGACGCTCTCGGACATGACGACCATCGGCCTCATCGCGCCCATCCTCGGCGTCGCGTACATGCTGCGCGGCGGGCGGCTGGCCTGGGTGTGGTGGGCCATGGGCGTGTCCGGCGCGATGTGGCTCTTCTACGACGCGCGCACCTGGCTCGCACCGCTGCTGCCCGGAGAGCCGGCGCACGGCGTCGAGTTGCTGCGCACCCTGCGCACCTCGGGGCTCGTGCTTCTCGGGCTCGCGGGCTGGCTGCAGCGCTCCGCCCTGGCTCCGCAGCCGGCCACGTCCACGGCGGCCTCGCTGCACATGTCCTGAGCCAAGACGGGAAGACGCAGTGACACGGGGCCGGTCATCTCCCACGAGGAGTCGGCCGGCCCCTTCATTTCCGCTTCAGCTTCGCGCGAGCCGCTGCCGCAGCCACGCATCCACCGAGTACAGGCCGGGCCCGACGGTGAGCATCACCACGGCGATGACCAGGTACACGAGCGCGGGCTCATAGCTCCCGCCGCCCTTGGCGACGAACGGGTCTCCCCGCACCACGGCGTGGAAGAACACCGCGACGGCCATCGTGAAGAAGATGCCCAGCGAGGCCAGCGGCACCAGCGCGCCCAGAATCCACGCCAGTCCTCCGCCAAACTCCGAGAGCGCCGCCAGCGCCTGGAGAATGCCGGGCGTCGGTGCCTCCGGCCCCATCCAGTGGAGCGGGTTCTGGATTTTGGACCACCCGTGCATCATGAAGGCGACGCCCGTGACGAGGCGAAGCAGCAACAGCCCGATGCTCCCCAGCTTCGTCGGGGGTGGTGGGAATAGCGATACGAGTTTCATGACTCTCCCTTGCGATATGTGCCCCGCAGGGTAGCGCACGGCTCCATCCCGTTGCGGCTGGATGCCAATGAATTGGAATCCAGCCGACACGTTCGAGATTGCTCAGGGCCGCGTGCAGGAGCGCCCACCGCCCGCGTGATACATCATGTCCTGGTAGACGACCTGCGTGAGGATGGGCGTCGCGCTCTGGAGTCGCTGGAGGGTCACCCCGTTGCGCCGCAGCTCGAACACGGGCGTGGTGCCCGGCACCATGGGCACCGGGAAGGCCGTCACACCCGCGCTCGTCACCTCCAGCGTCCTCACGTCGCTGCCCTGGGTGATGACGAGCTGGCCGGGCTCCTTGAGGAAGGCGAGCAGCTCCACCTGGTTCGACGCGGGCGTGCCGCCTCGCAGCTTCATGGCTCGCGCGGTCTGCCGGCTGGCGTCGTAGGGCGCGTCGGCGCGGTGCTCGCGATGCGTGTAGTAGAGCGCGTCGCGGACGATGGTGGGCCGCCGGCCGAGCTTGAACCAGGTGGTGTACCAGGCAATCCAATCCATGATGACGTAGCCCCGCTCCTGCGACGCCGTCATCCAGGACTCCGTGTAGTCCGTCAGCGTGAGGAGTGACACCCAGTCCGCGTCACCCTCGATGGCCTTCTCGAACTGGGAGCGGAACGTCAGGCTGTTCTGGGCCTCCCAGTAGACGCGGCTGCTGTCGACGCTGTCGGTGAGCTTGTGCCGCACGTCCTCGAAGGCGACGGGGGACATCCAGTACCGCCCCCGCCGGTGCGCCTCCACGCTCCAGCGGCGCATGTTCTCCGCCGAGGCGGCCGTGCGCTCACCCCACGTCGAGTAGCCGGCGACGAGGTCGTTCCAGTCCGCGTACTTCGTCGTGTCCCCCGTGTAGGGCAGCATCGGCCAGTAGGTGACGGAGATGCCCTGGGCGGCGAGCCTGTCCCGCAGCGTGGCCCAGAAGGACAGCGGCTTGCGCTCGGGCGAGAAGCTTGCGAGGACGATGCTGCCGTTGAGCCGGTACACCGAGGGGTGGTTGGCCACGCCGGCAATCGTCGTCACCAGCCCGTCCGTCGTCCCGGTGGCTTCCGTGGGGAAGTCCGGGCTGAGCACGATGCGGAACGCGGGGTCCACCGCCGCGGCCGCGGCCAGCATGGTGGTCAGTTGGTTGTTCCGCGCGTCCGAGGAGACGCGGTAGGGGTGCTCGTAGATGAAGCCGTCGAGCCCGGCGGCAATCGCTCGTCGCACCTCCACCTCGAAGTCCCGCTGTCGCCAGGCGCCGTCGGCCCAGGGCGCACGGGGCAGGGGCCTGTCTCGCATCAGCCCACCGATGGAGGCGTACTCCCCATTCCGGGCCTCGGGCGTCAGCCAGCTGAGCCAGTGGTCCACGGCGGGGTCGGCGTTCTCAATCGAGATGGGGAAGATGGGGTAGTAGAAGCCGAAGACCTTCTTGGGGGACGCGCGCAGGACGCTCGTCGCGGGCAGGTCGAAGGGGTAGCAGGAGGAGATGGGCGAAGGCGCCGGCTCGACGGTGGCGCTCAGCTCCAGGTCGAACCTCAAATCGGAGGAGCTCGCCGCGGCCTGGTGCAGTTCGACGGCGATGACATTGGTGCCGGTGCGCAGCGCTCCCGGCTCGAGGGACTGCGTGAGCCACGTGGTCTCCTCCGCCGGCTCGGCGACGGTGGCGGATGCCAGGGTGCGGTAGCCCACCGTGCCAGCGGGCAGGTTGCTGCGCAGGACCTCGGTGCCGTTCAGGTAGACGGCCACGCCGTCATCGCGCTGGAAGCGGACGAGCAGCGCGCTGACGCGCGAGGCCTCCTCCACGGTGAAGGACTTCCGCAGGTACGTGGTGATGTGCTTGTTGGCGGCGCTGGTGCCGAAGGAAACCGTGGTGGCGAGGTCCGTCTCGGCGTAGCCCAGCGGCGCGGCCCCCTGGGCCCATGTCCCGTCAGCGAAGCCGGCGGAAATCCATCCCGTGCCGAGGTCCGCGCCCGTGTCCAGGTACCGCCACGTGTCACCCGCCGCGACGAGCACCGTCGCCAGCGTGGGCGCGGCCGCGTCCAGGGCCTCGGGTGTCACGGGCGGAGTCGTGGCTTCGGCCGTGTCGGTGTCTCGCGAGGACTCTTCGGGAGCGCCCATGCAGGACAGCGAGAGCAGGGGGACGAGCAGCAAGGCGGCGGCGCGGGGCCTGGAGAAAAGCAGCGGGGTGCGCATCGGTGAGGCCTCGGGGGGAGCGTTCGCCCTGAGGGCGAAGGGAGGGGGTTCCCTCCCGGGACACTCGCGGAGGCCGGCTGGCGCGCCCGGTCGTGACGATTCTCGTGGCCGGGGTGCAAGCCATTGAAATCGCACGCTTCAAGCCCCACTGAATCAATCCTTTCAGAACAACCACCAGCCACCGTTGTCCGGGTGTGCGCCTTGACGTGGAATGGCGAACGGACATCTGCTTTCAGGATGCTCAATCAAAACCACGAGTATCAGTCCTGCATCCAGAGCAGTGAGCGTGTCGCGTGGAAGATCGACGACCTGCTACCGAAGGACACCGCGCTGGATTTCACGCGGCGCTTCCTCTCGGATGCGCTGACGGGGACGGAGGGCATCCGCTGTCTCAACGCGGGCGAGAAGCTGATGCTCAATCAGATTCGCTCCAACAGCTATGCGCACCTGTTCCTGTTCCTGGAGGAGTACGCCGTGGCCCTGGCGGCGCAGCGCGCCGGACTCGAGCTGCATGGGAACCCGTTGCACATGCGCGCGCTGCTTCGCTTCAGCGAAGAGGAAATCAAGCACCAGCAGTTGTTCGCGCGTTACACCGAGACCTTCGCCCGCGGCTTCCGGGTCGCCCCGGCGCTGCTCGACAACCAGGTCGCGGTGGCGAAGGCCATCATGACGAAGTCGAACCTGGGCGTGCTCTTCTTCAACCTCCACATGGAGTTGATGACGCAGCAGCACTACGTGGAGACCATGCGCGACAACGAGCGTGAGTCGCTGGACCCGCTGTTCCGCAACATGCTCAAGCACCACTGGCTCGAGGAGGCGCAGCACACCCGGCTCGACTTCCTGGAGGCGCAGAAGATCATCGACCAGGCGCCGGACACGGTGGCCGCGGCCATGGATGAGTACGCCGAGCTGCTCCAGGCGCTGCGCGGCACGCTGAACGCGCAGCTCCAATTGGACCTGCAGACCTTCGAGAAGGCGGCGGAGCGGACCTTCACCGAGGCGGAGCGGAAGGAAATCTTCGAGGTCCAGGAGCGCTCGTACGTCTGGGGCTTCATCGGCATGGGGATGAAGGCCCCGCTCTTCCTCTCCCGCCTGCGCACGCTCTCACCGCTCGCCGAGCAGCGCGTCCTCGAGCTGGCGCCGACGTACTACTGCAACTGAAGCGCGGCCCTCAGGCGACGTTCTTCAGGTGGACGTCGAGGTGCGTGTCGCCGGTGCCCAGGGGGCTCGCGTCATCCGTGGGGATGACGTAGCCCTGGGCCTCGCCGACCTGCTTGCGGAAGGAGTCCACCACCGAGGGGTCCTGCACGTTGGACGTGGTGGTCTTCTTGAGGCCGTACACCGCCCCGTCGCCCGAGTTGCACCCTAGCTGGACTCGCTCGCGCTGAGCCGCTTGCTGCCGATGCCACTGCCCTTGCCGAGGCTCTGCGTCTGCTCCGCGTTGCTCCGGGAGAGGGCCTCGCGCTGCGCGTCCGTCGTCACGTCCGGCCGGTTCTCGAGCAGCAGCATGCCGCCGTTGTTGTGGTGCTGGATGCGGGCCACGTCCATGGCCTTCAGGAGGTCCTTCGCGCCCACCCAGTACGTGCCGTTGACGGGGTCCTTCACGCGGAACTTGTCGTCCATGGGGTCATGGCTGAGCTCCCCGTGGTTGTACCCGTCGATGGTCACCCAGTGCAGGGCGCCCGTCTCCTGCTTGCGCTGCTCGGGCGGGAGCGCGGAGTTGGCGAGCGTGGTGGAGTCCACCATGGCCATGCCGAACTGGCCCGCCTTCAGCGCGTCGCTGATGGCCGTCGGGTCGTAGTTCGTCAGCCCCTTGGTGACGGCGACGCCCATGGAGCCCAGCATGGCGCCCATCTCCTCGGGGCGGGCGCCGTCCGCCAGATTCACGTCGAACCGGTCCTGCACGGCCCGTTGAGCCGACGCCGCCGTGGCGCGGACCTCGTCGCGCTTCTGCTCGACGGAGGTGGGCCCCGAGGCCGCGCCCTTCGCCTTGCTCAACTCCGTGAGGCTCGCCTCGCCGCAGTCGGTCTCCGTGGTCTGCGCGACGGCCGCGTCGTCGCCGCGCCACTGCTGGCGGGCCTTCGCCTCGGCGGCCTCGTCTACGGGCTGGGGGACAGAGGGGTTCGCCAGCCGCGCCGGGGGCACGCTCAGCGCGGGCAGGTCCCTCCGGGTGGCGGCGGCCCGCTCGAAGGTGTCCCGGTGGTACGCCGAGGGGCCAGCCGACGGTGTCTCGGGTGACTTCGCGGGAGTCGGAGCGGGGGACGTCCTCTCGAAAGAGCGAATTCGCAAGGAAGTCGTCAGGGGACTCAGGTGGGGGGAGAGCTTCACGCTGATGGCCGCCTCTAGCAGGGGCGCTGGGGGGCAGCGCCGGGAAATCATCGTCCCGGGACTTCTATCGTTTCCCGAAGAAAGTCGATAGCCCCGGGGGCCCGGGTGTGGGGCGCACCCGACACATGCGGCTACACTGCGGGCCATGCAGGACAGTGATGACTGGGGCTCCGCGCCCGACCTGGCGCCGGAGCACACGGAGACGCAATCGCAGTCGGCTGTCGCCGTGCCTGCTCCACCACGCGCGGGCCCGAACACGGCGCCGACGCCTTTTCCCGGTGGGACTTCCGGGCTCCGGCGGCCGGGGGGCGAGCGGGTGGGGCGCTTCATCCCATTGAAGGTGCTGGGGCAGGGCGGCATGGGCGTGGTGTACGCGGCCTATGACCCGGACCTGGACCGGAAGGTGGCGCTCAAGCTGCTGCGCGTGACGGGCGAGGGCGCGGACCTGGAGGCGGGGCACGCGCGCCTGCTGCGCGAGGCGCAGGCCATGGCTCGCATCTCCCACCCCAATGTCATCCCCGTCTTCGAGGCGGCCCCCTGGGACGGCCAGGTCTACGTAGCCATGGAGTTGGTGGACGGGGGCACGCTGCGCGACTGGATGCAGGCGCAGCCCCGCTCCTGGCGTGAGGTGCTGGAGAAGTACCTCGCCGCGGGGCGGGGGCTGGTGGCCGCGCATGCGGCGGGGCTGGTGCACCGCGACTTCAAGCCCGCCAACGTGCTGGTGGGGCGCGACGAGCGCGTCTTCGTCACCGACTTCGGTCTGGCCCGCGCGGTGGGGGACGCCACTCCGGAGGAGGCCGTGCCCGGTGCCCTCGCGCGCCTCTCCCCGTCGCTGCACGAGCCGCTCACTCAGTCCGGCGTGGTGATGGGCACGCCGGCCTTCATGTCTCCGGAGCAGTTCCGGGGGAGCGCGGTGGACGCGCGCTCGGACCAGTTCAGCTTCTGCGCGGCGCTGTACCGGGCCCTCTACGGACAGCGCCCCTTCGACCCGGAGCAGCTGTCGCGGGCCGCCGCGGCGCTGAAGCCGAAGGAGCCGAGTGCACCGGGGGCGACGGTGTCGCTGGAGCGGCCCGGGACGGTGCAGCCCGCGTCCCCCATCCAGGAGCCGCCGCGCGACGCGAAGGTGCCCGCCTGGGTGCGGCGCGCGGTGATGCGCGGGCTGTCCCTGGAGCCGGAGGGCCGCTTCGCCTCCATGGACGCGCTGCTGGAGGCGCTGTCGCAGGAGCAGGTGCTGTCGCGGCGGCGCAGGCGAATGGGCCTCGGTGTGGCGCTGGCGGGCGTGCTGGGCGTCGTGGGCGCGGGCACGTGGTGGAGCTCACAGGTGTGCGCGGGGGCGGAGGGGCTGGTGGCGGACACGTGGGGCCCGTCGGCGCGACAGCGGGTGTCGGCGGCCTTCGAGGCTACGGGCAGCCCGGTGGCCGGTGAGCTGGCCCGGCGCGTGGGCGCTGCGCTGGACGCCTATGCGGGGGCGTGGGCGCGGCAGCACACCGAGGCGTGCGAGGACACGCGGGTGCGGCAGGTGCAGACGGAGGCCCTGCTGTCACAGCGGGTGGTGTGCCTGGAGCGTCGGCGGAAGGATTTGCGGGCGCTGGTGGACGCCCTGGCGGGCGCGGACCGCGCGGGCGTGGAGAAGTCGCTGGACGCCGTGTACGCGCTGCCCTCGCCCAACGACTGCGCCGACCTGGATGCGCTGTCCGGCCAACAGCCCCGGCCAGCGGACCCGGAGCGGCGCGCGGAGCTGGAGCGGCTGGAGGGCAAGGTCTCCGAGGTGAAGGCGCTGCTGGATTTGAGCCGCTTCAAGCCCGCGCGGGAGCAGGCGGGGGCGCTGGAGGCGCAGGTGCTGGCCACGGGCTACCTGCCGCTGATGGCGGAGCTGCGCTTCCACCTGGGCTGGCTCCAGGCGGTGCTGGGCGAGAAGGAGCAGGGCGCGGGGCTGCTGGAGCGCGCCGTGTTCGACGCCGAGGCGGGGCGGGCCGACCGGCTGAAGGTCTCCGCGCTCAACAAGCTCCTCTATGTGGAGGGCGAGCGGAAGCGCTTCGAGAATGCCGCGCGCTGGGCGCAGTTGGGCGAGGCGACGCTCCAGCGGCTCGGCGGGGACGCGGTGTTGGAGGGCGACCTGCTGGTGAATCAGGCCAACCTCGCCCTCATGCGCGAGGCGCCCCAGGAGGCGCGAGTCTTCCTGGAGAAGGCGTCCGAGAAGCTCTCACGAGCGCTGCCACCGGGGCACCCCAAGCGGGCCCGCGTGGCCTTCACGCTGGGGCGCACGCTGCTGGAAATGGGCGCCGCCGCCGAGGCGAAGCCCGTGCTGGAGGAGGCCCTCCGCCAGACGGAGGCCGCGGTGGGGCCGGTGCACGCGGACGTGGCGCGCCGGCACCTGGCCCTGTCCATGGCGCTGCGCGAGCTGAGGGAGTTTCCCCAGGCGCTGGAGCATGCCCGGGTGCTGGTGGGCCTCCAGCGGACGCTGCTCGGCAACGAGCACCTGGCCGTGGCCGAGGCGCTGGACGAGGAGGGCATGAGCCTGCTCGCGCTGAAGCGCTACGACGAGGCGCTGAAGGTGTACGAGGAGGCGCTGGCCGTGAAGCGGAAGCAGCTGGAGGAAGGGGACGAGGACCTCCAGTACTCGTACGACGGCGTCGGACAGGCGCTGCTGGGCCTGGGGCGCACGCGCGAGGCGCTGGAGCCGTTGCGGCGGGCCGTGTCCTTCACGGAGGCCCAGGAGGACTCGCTGGCCGAGTCGGGCTTTGCGCTCGCGCACGCGCTCTGGAAGGAGGGGCAGTCGCAGGAGGCTCGGGCCGAGGCCACCCGTGCGCAGGCGCACTTCACCGCGTCCGGCCGCGCCGCGCAGGCCGGGGAGGTCCAGGCCTGGATCGACTCACTTCCCCAGGACACGCCTCCGCCGCCGCCTCCGCGAGCTCCGAAGCAGTCGCGGCGGCGGTGAGTCACTCGTCCGTGTCGCGGGCGGAGAGCCCGTGCTTGTGGAGCAGCTTGCGCAGGTAGAGCCGGGCGATGCCGGCCTCGCGCGCGGCGCGGGAGATGTTGCCGCCGCAGCGCTCGATGAGGCCGCGCAGGTAGTCGCGCTCGAAGCCCTCGATGAGTCGCTCCTTGGCTTCCTTGAAGGGCAGGTCCAGCGAGGCGGTGCGCTCCATGGCGGGCGTGGGGGCGCGCTCCATGTCCGGCAGTGCCTCCTCGCCGAGGTTCACCACCTGCTCCACCACGTTGCGCAGTTCGCGCACGTTGCCCGGCCACGGGTACTGGAGGAGCAGCGCGCGCGTCGCGTCCGACAGGGCGCCGGTGGGACGGCCGAGCCGCTCCAGCACGGTGTCGATGAGCAGCGGCACGTCCTCTGGCCGCTCGCGCAGAGGGGGCAGCGTCACCCGCAGCACCGCGAGCCGGTGGAACAGGTCCGCGCGGAAGCGGCCCTCCTGCACCGCCTTCTCCAAATCGACATGCGTGGCGGCCAGCACCCGCACGTCCAGGGCCCGGTAGTCATTGGCGCCCACCCGCTTCACCTGCCGCCGCTCCAGCACGCGCAGCAGGCGGGGCTGGACTTCGGGCGGCAATTCGCCCACCTCGTCGAGGAAGACGGTGCCTCCGGCGGCGCGCTCGAAGGCGCCCGCCCGGTCCGCCTGCGCGCCGGTGAAGGCGCCCTTCACGTGGCCGAAGAGCTCGGACTCGATGAGGGTGGGGGCGATGCCGGCGAGGTCCACGATGACGAAGGGCCCCCTGGCGCGCGGGCCCTGCGCATGGATGGCCTCCGCGCACAGCTCCTTGCCGGTGCCCGTCTCTCCCTGGATGAGCACGTCCGCGCCGCCCGGGGCCAGCCGCTCCAGCAGCGTGAAGACCTCGCGCATCCGCCGGCTTTCGCCCACGAGTCCGCCGAAGCGGGTGCTGTCCGACGGGGGAATGACGCGCTCGCGCGAGCCCTCGGGGACCAGCTTCAGCTCGGTGGAGCCGAGCCGGAGCACCGCGCCCGGGCGCACCTCCAGCTCGGAGAAGCGCATGCCCTCGCAGAAGGAGCCGTTGTGCGAGTCCAGGTCGGTGGCCTTCACGCCGACCTCGGACACGTCCAGGCGCAGGTGCTGGCGCGAGATGGCCTTGTCGTTGAGGACGATGTCGCACTCGGGGGACTTGCCCAGGCGGTACTCGCCAGGGGCCAGCGGGTGGCTCCGGCCCACCTGGGGCCCGGACAGCACCAGCAGCTTCAGCCGCGTCGGGCCGGACCGGGCCTTCATGAGGGAGACCGTGGGGTCTCCGCCCTCCTGCTCGTCGTCGTCGGGTGCGTGCGCCACGAGGCGCAGGCTACCACTCCCGGGCGGGGCGCCACCCGAGGCGTTCCGGACCTCGCGCGGCTGGGGCGCTCAGTCGCCGAGCTTCAGGCGCTTCGTCACCTCCACCACGCGCTCCCGGATGAAGCGGATGGCCTCGTCGTCCTCGACGGCACCCCGCCAGAGCAATTCCATGGCCGTGCCCCCCAGGGGGAGCGGCACCGCCGTCGTTTTCAGATGCGGGCGCAAAGAGAGGATGTCCCTGGCAACCATGAGGGGCACCGTGGCGAGCAGGTCGCTGCCGTCCAGCAGGGCTCCGATGCTCTGGAACGTCGGCACCGACACCCGCACCCGACGCTGGACGTCGAAGTGGTCCTCGACGACGCCGCGCAGGTCTCCGTTGTAGGAGACGATGATGTGCTCGTGCTCCAGGTAGCGCTCCAGGGTGAGGCGCTTGCCGACGCGGGCGTGGCGCGGGTCGAAGAGGCACACGAAGCCCCCTTTCAAGAGCGCCAAGCGCCGGGTGCCCGCCGGCAATTCGTCCGCCACCGTCACCGCGAGGTCCACCGCCGAGGTGGTCAGCGCGTCGGCGACGGTGCGGAACTGCACCGGGAGCACCACGAGTCGCATGCGCGGCGCCTCCGTGGCGAGGATGCGGAGCAGGGGCGGAAGGAGCAGGGCCTCGTTCACGTCCGACAGGCCGAGCCGCACCGTGCGCTCACTCGTCTTCGGGTCGAACGTCGCCGGTGTCAGCGCGGCCTCCACGAGCGCCCCCAGGTGCGGCCGCGCCGAAGCGAGCAGGCGCTCGCCGCGCGTCGTCAGGGCCAGTCCACGTCCCGCGCGGACGAAGAGCGGCGCGCCCACCGTGGAGGCGAGCCGCCGCAGCGCCGCGCTCACGGCCGGCTGCGTGAGGTACAGGCGGCTCGCCGCCGCCGTGACGCTGCCCGCCTCCGCCACCACGACGAAAACCCGGAGGAGGTTGAGGTCCAGGTTCCTCCCATAGATGTCATTCATGCGTGAGATGCATCCTATTCAATGGATTTCAGCATGGCGAATGATGAATCTCCCTCTCACACGGAGGGACGACACATGGGTACGAACGAGTCGAAGCAGGCGCAGCGCACGGTGAAGCTGGGTTCCACGGGCCCCGAGGTCTTCCCGCTCGGGCTGGGCTGCATGGGCATGTCGGGCATGTACGGGGCGACGGATGACGCGGAGAGCATCCGCACCATCCAGACGGCCATCGACCGGGGTGTCACGCTCATCGACACCGGGGACTTCTACGGGATGGGCCACAACGAGATGCTCGTGGGACGCGCAATCTCTGGCCGGCGGGAGAAGGTCCAGCTCTCGGTGAAGTTCGGAGCGCTGCGCGGGCCGGACAACAGCTGGGGCGGCATGGACACGCGCCCCGCGGCGGTGAAGAACTTCGTGGCCTACAGCCTGAAGCGGCTGGGGGTGGAGGTCATCGACATCTACCGCCCCGCGCGGCTGGACCCGGCCGTCCCCATCGAGGACACCGTCGGCGCCATCTCGGACCTGGTGAAGGCGGGCTACGTGCGCCACATCGGCCTGTCCGAGGTGGGCGTGGAGACCCTCCGCCGCGCGCACCGCGTCCACCCCATCGCGGACCTGCAGATTGAATACGCGGTGTCGACCCGCGGCCCCGAGGCTGAAATCTTCCCCGTGCTCAAGGAGCTGGGCATCAGCGCGACGCTCTACGGCGTCCTCTCGCGAGGGCTGCTGTCCGGGAGCAAGCCGAAGGGGAAGGGCGACTACCGCGCGTACCTGCCGCGCTTCACCGGCGCCAACGGCGAGAAGAACGAGGATGCGGTCGCCGCCATCCAGCGCTTCGCCCAGGAGCGGAAGATGACCCCGGGGCAGCTCGCGATTGCCTGGGTGCTCGCGCGCCAGCCGGCCTTCGTCCCCGTGGTGGGCTCGAAGACGGTGGCGCAGCTCGAGGACGCGTTGGGCGCGCTGTCCCGGCCGCTGTCGAAGGAGGACGCCGCGGCCCTGGAGTCGCTGGTGAAGGTTTCCGGCGACCGCTACGGGGAGGAGCAGATGCGCCACCTCGACAGCGAGCGCCGGTAGTACGGCGCTCGGTGGGGGCGTGGGACACGCGGAGAGCATGGTGCCTCTGGGCGCTCTCCGCGCGAACGGCCTACAGGGTGTTGATGAAGGCGATGATGGCCACCCGCTCATCCTCGAAGAGGTAGTTCGCGAAGAGGTCGCGCGCGGCCTTGCCCTGGCCGGCATGGGCGAGGATGGCGTCCCGGACGTTGTGCGCGCGGCCGTCGTGGAGGAAGCGCGTGCGGACCCGCGCGCCCCAGAGCGGCGCCGTGCGGATGTCGTTGGCCCCGGCCCCGTTCTGCACGATTCCGTCCCCGAGGGGGCCCATGTCGTGCAGGAGGAAGTCCGAGTACGGGAAGAAGGACTTCTTGTTGAGGGCGGCGATGCTGTTCGGGCCCGTGGTCAGCGACGGCTCGTGGCAGTCGGTGCAGCCAATCCAATAGAAGAGGTCCTCGCCGTCGATGGAGTCCGGGGTGCTGGGGCCCCGGGGCGGCGGGGCGTGCAGCTGCATGAAGTCACGGAACTTCAGCATGTCCACGTCACCCTCGTCCTCGGGGCCCTGGGAGTCGGGCACGGGGTCGCAGCTCGCGAGCAGCGCGCAGTCTCCATTGGGGCAGTTGTCCGTGGGGAAGATGGACGTGGTGATGCCCATCTCGTTGAGGTAGGCGTCCGCGGCGAAGACGAGCAGCGAGGGGACCTGCGCCTTCCAGCCGAACTTGCCGACGGTCTTCTTTCCCAGCGGCGGGTTGTCCACCAGGTTGGCCCGGCCCGCGGTGCTCGGGTAGTACTGGCGCTGGACGCTGGCGAGGTTGAGGAAGGTGCTGTCCGGCACCGCATCCACGAGCCCCAGCCCGAAGAGCGGCGTGGTGAGCCGGCCCGAGACGACGTTGGCCGCGGCGGGCACCACCTCGCCGGTGAAGTTGCACAGGGGCGACGTCTGGCCGATGCCGTCGGTCTGGATGAGCGAGCCCCCGTTCTGCGCCAGCGGGTCGAAGCTGCCGTCCGCGTTCTTCTTCCCGAAGCGGGTCTCCACGATTTCCCCCGCGCCGCCAATGGCCCCCTGCACATGGCACGTCGCGCACGAGTTGCCGTTGAAGACCGGGCCGAGGCCGTCCGAGGCATCCTCCTCCTCCTCGAAGGCCAGGCGTCCCTCCTGGAACAGGGCCAGCTGCGCCGGGGTGAGCCCGGGAAGCCCGCTCTCGAAGGTGGCCGTCACCACGGCGGAGGATTGCCCGGCCACCTCGGAGCCCGGGTCTTCACCCATACTTCCGGTGCTACACGCCAGGCTGAGACTGAGACATCCAATAGACACGACGAGACTGCTCGAATGCCAGTTCGGGCTCATGGGTCTTCCTCTGTGTGCGTTTGGAGTTACGGCCGTCGCCCGAGCTGTGCCGCGTGTAACCAGGGTCGACGAAGAGGCGACGAGGACCGGCGGGGATGGCTGGTCTACTCGTACGGTCTGTGAATTGTCAAAGTCCGGACGTGTCGATAAATGTAGTCGCAGTCACGGATATTGAGAAAATGAGTTTAAGTATGGTAATCTTGAAATAGCCGGCCCGGTGGCCGGTCCACACACCCCGAGGAAACACACCCGTGAAAATGAGGACCTTGATCATCAGTCTGTCGCTGGGCGGCCTCCTGGCTGCCTGCGGCGGCGCGCCCGAGGAAATGCCGGCGGACACCGAGACGCCGGTCGGCGAGACGGAGCAGGGCATCTGCGAGGGCTACGACAACGGCGCGCGTCACTGCACGTTCAAGTGCACCGCGAACGACTTCCGCCACTGGTACGGCTACAACGACGTGGCCTGGGGCCAGTGCCACGACGTCGCGGTGCGTGACTGCGGCCGCGAGCCGTACAGCGTCTGCTGGAGCATCCCGTGATGAGGCACGTCATCCTGGGCCTGGTGTCCGCGGTCCTCCTCTCCGCCTGCGGCGGTGCTCCCGAGGGCACGGAAGAGACGGCGCAGCCTTCCACCGAGCTCCCCGACCCCTCGTCGGCCGTCCTGACGCGCGACCGCGTCGAGGGCGAGGTCAACGCGCTGTGGACCGCCAACTGTGCCGGCTGGGACAACGGCGGCCGCACCTGTTCGTGGAAGTGCCGCAGCTCCAGCGAGTGGATGTGGGCCCTCCAGTCCGTCGCGTACGGGCAGTGCAACGCCTACGCGAACAACTTCTGCGGCTATGACGCGTACAAAACCTGCTGGAGCAGCAACTCGCACCCGTAGGTCGTCTCGCTGAAGACAGGAGGCCCGGACTCTTCGTGAGCCCGGGCCTTTCTTTTTGTCGCGTCGCGCCACGTCTGTCTTTGCGGGCGAGGGCCGTTTTGCCGACCGAGCTCCAGCGGAAGGAACGTTCATTCCGTGGGTTGGCCGCCCCCCGGCCAGGAGTGGCGGCGGAAGGAACGTTCCTTCCACGGGGCGACCGCCCGGGAAGGCCGCCCGGGTGTACGGGCTTGTCGCGTCTTGGCACCCCGGGCACGCCCGTTCCAGCCAGGGTTCACCCTGGTCGTGAGCGGAATCCCCGGCTGCCTGCCTGGAGCCCAGGCGGCCGCGTCGTCCGGCTGCCGGCACGTACCACCCGTGCGGATTGACGCCGCCGCCCCATGCTGTAAATAGGATTCAGATGCTGAATCGAGATTCAAAAAGTAGAAAGCCGGCTCAGAATCTCCGCTCCCGGCTGAAAGAGGCCACCGCCGACGCCATCCTGGTGGCCGCGGCGGAGGTGTTCGCTGAGCAGGGACTGACCGCGGCGCGCATGGAGACCATCGCCGAGCGGGCGGGCGTGTCCGTGGGCACGCTCTACAACCACTTCGACGACCGCGCCGCGCTGTTGGACGCGCTGCTGAAGCGCCGCCGCGAGGCGCTGCTGAAGCGGCTGGACGCCGCGCTCGCCGAGTCTCAGGGACGCCCCTTCCGCGAGCAGCTCGCCACCTTTCTCGCCGCGCTGGCGGACCATGTCGCCGAGCACGGCGGCTTCCTTCGCGTCCTCATGCAGTCGGAGGAACTGGTCCAGAAGAAACACGGCCAGAGCCCGTCACGGGCCGAGCTGCACAAGCGACTGGAGACGCTCGTCAGCCGCGGCGTGCGCGCCGGGCAGGTGCGCCCCGAGGGCCAGGCGCTCTACCCCACGCTGCTGATGGGCATGCTGAGCGCCGTCTTCCATCAGGAACTCGGGGACAGCCAGGGCGGTGGTGGCATGAAGAGGAGCCTGGAGGAGCTGTCGCGCGTCTTCCTGAAGGGTGTGGAGGTCTGACGCCATGGCTTCCACCATCGCCCTCAATCCTCCGGTGGCCGTCCCGGTTCCGCGCAAGGTGACGAACAAGTGGCTCGTCACGCTGTCGGTGACGTTCGGCACGCTGATGGGCGCCATCGACTCGTCCATCGTCAACGTGGCCATGCCCCAATTGCGTGGCTCGGTGGGCGCCACGGTGCAGGAAATCACCTGGACGACGACGGGCTTCGTCATCGCCACGGTGATGGTGATGCCGCTGACGGGCTTCCTCGGACGCCTCTTCGGTCAGAAGCGCGTGTACCTGGGGTGCCTGCTGCTGTTCGTCGTGGGCTCGTTCCTTTGCGGCCTCGCGTGGAACCTGCCCTCGCTGGTCCTCTTCCGCTTCGTCCAGGGCCTGGGCGCAGGAGCGCTCCAGCCCACCGAGCAGGCCATCCTCCGGCAGACCTTCCCTCCCGAGGAGCAGGGCACTGCGATGGCGCTGTTCGCCATGGCCGTCATGGTGGGCCCGGCCATCGGTCCCACGCTGGGCGGCCTCATCGTCGACAACCTCCACTGGTCCTGGATCTTCTTCATCAACATCCCGGTGGGAATCCTTGGATTCTTCATGGTGGCGCGCTTCGTCCAGGAGGACGAGGAGCTGCGGACCTTCGCGCGCGCCGAGGCCGAGCGTCAGCGCAAGCACATGGACTGGGCCGGCATCATCCTGCTGTGCGTGGGGCTGGCCTCGCTCCAGTACCTCCTGGAGGAAGGGCAGAGCCATGACTGGTTCGAGTCCGGCGTCATCACCGCGTGCACCCTGGTGTCCCTCACCTGCCTGGCGGCCTTCGTCATCCGGGAGCTGACCGCGGAGGTGCCCGCCGTCAACCTGCGGCTGTTCAAGGACCCGGTGTTCGCCTCGGGCACGGTGTTCAACGCGCTGGTGTTCTCCATCCTCATGGCAAGCATGTTCCTGCTGCCGCTGTTCATGCAGGAGCTGCTGGGCTTCACCGCCACCCAGTCCGGGCTGGCGCTGATGCCGCGCACGCTGGTGATGATGGTGATGATGCCCATCGTCGGGCGCCTCTACCGGCGCATTCCGCCGCGGGCGCTCATCCTGACGGGCGTGGTGCTCACCGGCCTGGGCGCGTTCCAGATGAGCCACTTCTCGCTGCAGACGGGGACGAACAACATCATCTTCGCGATTGCCCTCCAGGGCGTGGGCTTCAGCCTGCTGTTCGTCCCGCTCTCCACCGTGGCGCTGTCGAAGGTGCCGCGCGAGCGGATGGCGGATGCCACCGGCCTCAACTCCCTGCTGCGGCAGGTGGGCGGCTCCATCGGCCTGGCCATCTTCGCGACGCTGCTGTCCCGCTTCACCGTGCACGCCACGGCCGCCGTCTCCGCGCACCTCACGCCGGACCGGCTGGAGGTGGCCACCCGGATGGCGGCGATGCAGAAGGGCCTGGCCGGCACGGGCATGGACGCACTGAGCGCCCAGGCGCTGGGGCTCCGCATGATGGCCGGCACCGTCGCGCGGCAGGCGGCGGTGCTCGCCTTCGACAAGCTCTTCGTGCTGGCGGCGCTGCTCTTCGTGGTGGTGCTGCCCCTGGTTTTCCTACTCAAGGCCCCCAAGGGTGGCCCGGCTTCCGGTGAGAAGCCGCACATCGACGTGGAGATATGAAGATGTCGACTCCTTCCTCGGCTCCCCAGCTCGTCACTCCCGAGAGTCCGCCCAAGGCCCCGCCGGCCCCGCGCCGGAGCGGCAAGCGCGCCTACCTCATCCTCGCTGGCGTCGTGACGGCGGTGCTGCTGCTCATCGGTGGGTTCAAGGTCCTCACCGCCGGCCAGGAGGCCACCGACGACGCGCAGGTGGAGGCGGACGTGGTGCCGCTGGCCGTGCGTGTGTCCGGCCCCGTGCTGCGCGTGGCGGTGGCGGACAACACGGTGGTGCACAAGGGTGACGTGCTCGTGGAGTTGGACGCTCGCGAGTACGCCGCCCAGGTCAAGCAGGCGGAGGCGGAGCTGGAGTCCGCGCGCGCCCAGGCGGACTCGGCGGATGCGCAGGTGGCGGTGACGACGGCGGGCGCCAGGGGCGGCTTCTCCACGGCGCGCGCCCAGATGTCCACCAGCGCGGCGGCGGCGGGCGGCGCCGAGGCCCAGGTGGCCGCGGCCCGGGCGGCCCTCAGCCGCGCGGAGGCCCAGGCGCGCAAGGCCGAGCTGGATTTGCAGCGCGCGAAGACGCTGCGCGAGCAGAACGTGGTGGCGCAGCAGTCGCTGGACGACGCCCAGGCAGGCTCCGACACCGCGAAGGCCGCGGTGGAGGGTGCGCGCGCGCAGCTCACCGCCGCCGAGGAGAGCCGCCGCATGGCCCAGGGCAAGGTGGCCGAGGCCCAGGGGCAGCTCGACCAGAGCGCGCCCATCGACTCGAAGATTGCCACTGCGCAGGCCAGCGCGGCGCTCGCCCATGCCCGGGTGAAGGCGGCCGAGGCGACGCTGGAGCAGGCGAAGCTGCGGCTGGACTACACCCGCGTGCTCGCGCCCTCGGACGGGCAGGTGTCGCGGCTCTCCGTCCATGAAGGACAGTTCCTCGGCGCCGGCCAGCTGGTGGCGGAGCTGGTGCCCACGCAGACGTACGTGGTGGCCAACTTCAAGGAGACCCAGGTGGGCGACATGAAGCCGGGCCAGGTGGTGGAGGTGGAGGTGGACGCGTACTCCGGCAAGACGCTGGAGGGCCGCGTGGAGAGCCTGTCGGGTGGCACCGGCGCGCGCTTCTCGCTGCTGCCGCCGGACAATGCCTCGGGCAACTTCGTGAAGGTGGTGCAGCGCGTGCCCGTGCGCATCGCCTGGAGCCACCCGCCGGAAGGACTCACCCTGCGTGCGGGCCTGTCCGCCCACGTGACGGTGCACACACGCAACTGAGTGGCGCGTTCCGCCGGTGTTGCAGAAGTGCAGGGCCCAGTCGGTTGGGCGCCGGAGCGCGGTGCTCCGGCGCGGTGACGCGCGCTAGCGTCCGTCGGCATGCACACCCGACTGCTCGTCTTCGTCCTCGCCGCCGTGTGTCTCGTGGCTCCTCGTGCCCAGGCCCGGCCCTATCGCGCCATCATCACTCGCACCGCGGAGACCACCCGGAGCGACAACCTGGAGCTGGGCCTGCGGTACCAGGGCTTCTTCGCGCTCGACTTCGAAGAGTCGCAGCCCTACCAGCAGATCTCGCCGAGCTTGCGCTTCGGCATCCTCGACAACCTGGAGGTCAACCTCTACCTGGAGCTGCTCGCGCTGGGCCTCCCGGGAGAGGACGAGTTCGAGCTCGCCTTCGGTGACATCCCCGTGGGGTTGCAGTGGTCCTTCCTGAAGACGCCGAAGGTGGCGCTGGGCGTCTACGGGCGCGTCACGCTGCCCACGGGCCCCAGCGACGAGGACGGCATCATCCCCAGCCTGTCGGACGGCACCTGGGACTGGGAGGGCACCCTCATCGGCGAGTTCCGCGCGACGAAGGACCTGCGCTTCATGCTCAACGGCGGCTACTTCCACCAGGGCACGCGGGACAGGGACCCGCAGCCCGACTTCGACGTCCCGGACGCGGTGCAGGTATCGCTGGCCGGCACGTACAACCTCGACAAGTTCACCATGCTGGGGCTGGAGGTGGTCAGCCGCATCTACTTCGAGGATGTGATTACGCCGGTGTGGCGCGACAACGCCACGCAGGTGGAAATCATCCCCGTGCTGCGCCACGAGGCCTTCCCCGGCCTGGTACTGGAGGCCGTCGCGGGCGTGGCGGTGACGCCGGAGTTGAGTGAGATCTACCAGTTCAGAGTCCTGCTCGGCGGCACCTACGAGTTCGACCTCGCTTCGGGGCCGAAGCTGCCGACGAAGGAGGAGGACCTCCGCCGGCCCAAGGTGCCCGCGCGCCGCCGCCGCTGAGTGGCGCCGGTGTCCCGTGGCACCCCGCGCCCGGGTCCGGCTCTACCGCGATAACAGGTATGAGCCCGCATTTCTGGGCTGTCTGGGATTTCGCTAGGGTGCACGCCCCCCTGTCGGAACCCTGGAGGTCCCATGCACTTGCGTCGCTTCTCGTTCCTCGTCGTACCCGCCGTTGCCACGTGGCTTGGCTGCGCTGGCGGTGAGCCCGGCACCGCGCCGGAGTCCGACGAGGGACTTCCCCCGGTGGTGGTGGTGGACCCCGGGCAGGCGGGAGATGGGACGTGGATGGGCGTGGAGCTGGCCGCCGGCTGCGACACCGATGCCGGCACGCCCAGCAACACGGTGCTGGTGACGAGCTCCACGCGCTTCCACACGGCGGCGGGCGTGGCGACGCGGCCCAATGACATGTCGGCGAGCCCTCCCGAGGTGCTCGTCCCCAACGGGTTGACGTTCACCCGCATCACCGGCACGGCGGTGGCCGGCGGCTACCAGTTCACCGGCGTGCCCTCTGGCGCGTACTACCTGAAGACGGGTACCAGCTACATCGTCACGGACGAGCGGCAGGTGGAGCTGGGCACCAACCGGTTGGGACGGGCGGACACCGTCTTCACCTCGCAGTACGAGACGCCGCTGCAGTTGAACCTGTCGGGGCTGGCGCCGTGGACGCCATACAAGAGCTCCTACTTGCCGGGCTCCAGCGTGGCGGTGGCGTCCGGCCAGGTGGAGGTGTTCGGCGAGATGGAATTTCCAGGAGGGGTTGCCGCGGGCCAGACGAGCCTCGTGACCAACCAGGCCTCGCTGCCCAATTACATGGGCAACATGCCCGTCTTCAACGCGAGCGCCGGAGACAAGCTGTACGTGAGTCAGCTCGGGCAGATGGACGCGGGCACGCTGCCGGACGGGGGCGCGCTGGCCTACGAAACGGTGGTGCGCGGCCTGGAAACGAGCGCCTTCAACTTCACGCCGAACGGTACCACCGCTCTGCCCATCACCGGGGTGATGCAGCCGGTGAGCATGACGGAGCTCCCCATCGAGTGGCGCCTGCCCGAGTACACCATCCGGGCCTCGGAGGTGCATCCGGCGGCCACGCTCGGCACGTCCACGTTCAGCATCGTTCCCGCCGCGCATGGCCTGACGAACGGTTGGATTGGCTATTCGGGCGAGCTGCTCAACCTCCTGCTGCCAGCGGGCGCCTCGTTCAACCTCACGCGCCGGCTGACGTATGGCAACCCATTCCCCACCACCTGGGGCGTGGTGGGTACCACGGGGTACTCGTTCCGGGTGGTGGGCACCGTCGCCGGCAGCCCCACCCAGTACACCGTCAGCGGTAGCATCAGCACGTCTGACCGGCTGGAGAACCTCGTGGCCGGTCCGCTGCTGCCGCGCGTGACGTCGCCCCGCTCGCTGAGCATCGACGGGATTGCGGCGAGCGTGCAGCGCGAGGTGGGCACCGTCAGCCCCGTCATCTCCTGGCTGCCGCCGTCCATGGGCTCGCCCTCGGCGTACCGGATGACCCTCTACCGGTTCCCGACCGGGCAGACCTCCGCGACCACGCAGGCGCGCTTCTACCTGCCCGGCTCGGCCACGCAGGTGCGGCTGCCGGCCGGGACGCTGGCTCCGGCCTCCATCCACTACCTGCGTGTGACGGCGGTGGACGCGCCCAACTACGACGTCGAGCGCGAGCCGTTCGGCTCCGCCGAGCGGCTGCCCTACGCCTCCGCGGACGCCCTCAGCTCCCTGTTCACCACGCCGTGACGGGGCTCACCACGTGCCCACGTCGGTGGACAGGGGCACGGAGGAGGGGAGCCCGGTGAGGCCCACCACCCAGGACTGGGGGAACGCGGACGCGGCGGCGTTGTATTGCGTGGCCAGCCCGTCGTAGCGGCGCTTCTCCACCGCCACCCGGTTGTCCGCCCCGGAGATCTGCGCGTCGCGCTCCGGGCCGGGGATGGCGGTGGTGTACCGCTTCTCCACCTCCACGCGGCGCTCCAGCACGTTGCGCACCTGCGCGCGCTGGCGCGTCACCTCTTGCAACGTGGTGTTCAGGCCGTTGCGCATGGACAGCCCGCTCAGCCCGGCCACGCCCGCGAGGCTCGCGGCGACGATGGCGCCCAGCCGCAGGCGCCGGCCGAGCCGCTCCCGCCGTGCCTTCGCGGCGGCCTCCTCCTCGCGCCGGGCCTGCTCCTGCTCCTGGTGGCGCTGCGCCAGGGCCGCCATCGCCTGGTCGATGTACCGGCCTGGGATGTCCAGCTCCTCGCCGATGCGCTTGAGGTCGTCGGTGGTGAGCGTCTCCGGCGCGGCGTCCTTCTGCATCATCCGCGTGGCGGTGCGGATGAGGTCGTCCACGTCGTCGTAGGCGACCTGCCCCTGGGGCGGGCGGTTTCGAGTGGACTCGCTCATGGCCGCGACGATACGCCGGGTGCGCGGGGAGTCGGAAGCAGGGCCCTGTCCCCTTTCAGGGGCGCTTCATCCGCCGCCGCGGGTTCTGGATGGGGCTGATCATCGGCCCGTGCCAGCGCGACTGCCCGGCTGAGCAACCGTGTTACCCTTCCCGCTGGAGGTGCCCGGGCACCTCCCGAGGGGAGACTCCTGGCCCGGAGGTCCGGGGCAGGTCGTCACCTGGGGGGCAGGCAGGGGGACTCGTAGCCTGGGGCAGGGGCTCGCCTGCTCGCCTCAGGTGTGTTGGAACGGGTTCGCCGCAAAACGCCGAGTGACGAGTGACCGTATGACGGACGACGTTGAGGTTTCGGACTCTCCAGATATCGCTGTCGTCGGAATGGCCGCCCGGCTTCCCGGCGCGCGGGACGTCGACACCTACTGGCGCCGCGTGCGCGACGGAGTGGCGTCGGTCACCTGGTTCACGGACGCCCAGTTGCTGGCCGCGGGGGTGGAGCCCTCGCTCCTGAAGGACCCGAACTACGTGAAGGCCGGCATGGTCTTCGAGGGGCTGGAGGACTTCGACGCGGGCTTCTTCGGCTTCAGCCCGCGCGAGGCGTCCATCATGGACCCGCAGCACCGGCACTTCCTGGAGGTGTGCTGGGAGGTGCTGGAGCACTGCGGGCACCCGCCCGAGTCCTTCAAGGGCCCCATCGGCGTGTTCGGTGGCTCCGGCATGAACGCGTACATGCCGTACAACCTCTTCACCAACCCGCAGTTGATGGAGCAGGTGGGCCTGTTCCTCGTGCGGCACACGGGCAACGACAAGGACTTCCTCACCACCCGCGTCTCGTATTGTCTCGACTTGCGCGGCCCCAGCGTCAACGTGCAGACGGCGTGCTCCACGTCGCTGGTGGCCATCCACTCGGCGGTGCAGAGCCTGCTGGCGCGCGAGTGCGACCTGGCGCTCGCGGGGGGCGTCACGCTGGAATTGCCGCACCACCGGGGCTACCTGTACCAGGAGGGGGAAATCCTCTCGCCGGACGGGCACTGCCGCGCGTTCGACCACCGCTCGCAGGGAACGCTCTTCGGCAGCGGCGTGGGCGTGGTGGCGCTGCGCCGGCTGGAGGATGCGCTGGCGGATGGGGACACCATCTACGCGGTGGTGAAGGGCAGCGCGGTGAACAACGACGGCGCGCGCAAGGTGGGCTACCTCGCGCCGTCCGTGGATGGGCAGGCGGATGCCGTCGTGGAGGCGCTCAACGTCTCTGGCGTCAGCGCGGACAGCATCGACTACATCGAGTGTCACGGTACCGGCACGCCGGTGGGCGACCCGATTGAAATCACCGCGCTCACCCAGGCCTTCCGCACGCAGACGCAGAAGAGCGGGTTCTGCCGCATCGGCTCGGTGAAGACCAACATCGGCCACCTGGACACCGCGGCCGGCGTGGCGAGCTTCATCAAGGTCGTCCAGATGCTGCGCCACCGGCAGCTCGCGCCGAGCCTCCACTTCGAGAAGCCCAACCCGCAAATCGATTTCGCGCGCACGCCGTTCGCGGTGAACGCCACGCTGCGCGAGTGGGCGGCGAAGGGAGGGCGGCCGCGCCGCGCCGCGGTGAATTCGCTGGGCGTGGGCGGCACCAACGCGCATGTCATCCTGGAGGAGGCTCCGGCGCAGTCGCTGACGTCCGCCGCGCGGCCCTTCGAGACGCTCTGGCTCTCCGCCCGCACGCCCGCCGCGCTCGAGCGCGCCTGCCGCAGGCTCGCGCAGCGACTGGGGGAGCAGAACGCACCGAATCTGGGGGACACGTCCTTCACGTTGCTGGCCGGACGCCGCCGCTTCGCGCACCGGCGCGCGGTGGTGGCGTCCTCGCGCGAGGAGGCCGTCCGCGTGCTGGAGCAGCCCGAGCCTGCCCGCACGGCGCAGGCCCACACCGAGGCCTCGGGGCGCCCGGTGGTGTTCCTCTTCCCCGGAGGCGGCGCGCAGTACCCCGGCATGGCGAAGGGGCTCCACGAGCAGGAGCCCGTGTTCCGCCGCGCGCTGGACGAGTGCCTCTCGCTGCTGGAGCAACACGAGTCGCTGAAGCTGCGCCCCCTGCTGTTCCCCGAGGCTGGCAAGGAGGCCGAGGCGCGCGAGCAGTTGGAGCAGGCCACGTACGCGCTGCCCGCGCTCTTGTCCGTGGAATTGGCGCTCGCCGCGCTGTGGAAGTCGCGTGGAGTGACGCCCGTGGCGTGCCTGGGCCACAGCATGGGCGAGTACGCCTGCGCGCAGCTCGCCGGGGTGCTCTCGGTGAAGGACGCGCTTGGCATCGTGGCGTGCCGGGGACGGCTCTTCGACCAGCTTCCCTCGGGGGCCATGCTCAGCGTGGAGCTGCCCGAGGCGGAGCTGAAGCCGCTGCTCGGGCCCGGGCTGGACCTGGGCGCGCACAACGCGCCGGGCCTGTGTCTCGTCTCAGGTGAGGTGGCGGCCATCGACGCGCTGGAGGCGCAGTTGAAGGCGCGCGAGGTGGAGGCCCGGCGCCTGCACATCCGCGTGGCCGCGCACTCGCGCATGCTGGAGCCCATCCTCGCGCCCTTCCGCGAGTACCTCGCCAAGGTGAGCTTCTCCGCGCCCACGGTGCCGTGGGTCTCCAACGTCACCGGGACGTGGATTGCGCCCGAGGAGGCCACGTCGCCTGACTACTGGGTGCGCCACCTGCGCCAGCCGGTGCGCTTCGCGGAAGGCGCGGGCGCGCTCCTGGCGGACAAGGCTCGCGTGTACCTGGAGGTCGGACCCGGACAGACGCTGCTGTCGCTGCTGCGTGCCCAGGGCGAGAAGCCCCAGGCCGAGGGGCTCGTGCCGTCGCTGCGGCACCCGAATGATGCCGTTGCGGACCTGGCCTTCTTCCAGCTCGCGCTCGGGCGACTGTGGGCGGCGGGAGTGGACCTGGATGCGGCGGCGCTGTTCGCCGGACAGAAGCGGCGCCGCGTGGGCCTGCCGACCTATGCGTTCGAGCGTGAGCGCCACTGGGTGGAGCCGGGCGCGGGCTCCTTCATGGCCCGGCGCGAGGGTGAGCGCCCGCTGGTGCGCGAAGAGGACGTGTCGCGGTGGGGCTACGCGCCGCGCTTCCGCGAGCAGCCGGGCCCGAAGCCGGAGGCCCCGGCCGAGAAAGAGCGCTGGCTGCTGCTGGCGGACGAGGAGCCCCTCGCGGAGGAGTTGTCCCGCGAGCTGGGGGCCCGGGGTGCGCTCATCCAGCGCGTGCTCCCGGGCGAGGCCTTCGCTCGGAGGCCGGATGGCGCCTTCACCCTCCGGCCCGACGCGCGCGAGGACTGGGAGGCGCTCTGGGATGCGCTGGGCTCCGAGGGCCGTGTCCCTCCGAGGCTGGTGGACCTGCCGGGCGTGGACGCGGGAGGCTGGGAGCGCGCGGTGTCTCGCCACCTCTTCGCGCCGCTCGCGCTGATGCAGTCCCTCACCGCGGAGTCGCTGCCCGCGGGGCTTCGCTACGTCCGGGTGATGCGCGGCGGCATGTCGGTGGACGGGCCTGCGCGGACGCCGGAGCAGGCGCTCGCCTTCGGTCCCGTTCTCGTGGCGCCGAAGGAGCTGCCCGAGCTGTCCGCGCGCGCGGTGGACCTCGAGGCAGGCACTGCCCCGGCGACACAGGCCCGCGAGCTGGCCGACGAGCTGCTGCGGCCGGACGTGGACGTCCCCGTGGCGCTGCGCGGGGGCCGCCGGCTCGTGCAGGTGCTGGAGCGGGCCGCCTTGCAGGAGGCGTCGACGCCACTGCGTGAGCAGGGCGTCTACCTCATCACCGGTGGACTGGGCGGCATCGGCCGGACGCTGGCAGAGCTGTTCGCGCGCAAGGCGAAGGCCCGGCTGGCGCTCGTGTCCCGCTCCGCGGCCAGTGCCTCACATGCGGACGTGAAGCGCGCGCTGGAGGCGCTGGGCGCCGAGGTGCTGCTGCTCAAGGCGGATATCTCGGACGCGGGCCAGCTCCAGGCCGCTCTCGCCGAGGTGAAGGCGCGCCTCGGACCGCTGCACGGCGTGGTGCACGCGGCGGGCGGGTTGGAGGATGGGCCGCTGGAGTCGAAGACGCGGGACTCTGCGCTGCGGGTGCTGGCGCCCAAGGTGCTCGGCGCGCTCGCGCTGGAGCAGGCGCTGCGGGGCGCTCAGCTCGACTTCTTCGTCAGCTTCTCGTCGACGAGCGCGCACCTCGGTCCTCCGGGACAGGTGGACTACGTCGCGGCCAACGCCTTCCTGCTGGCCCAGGCGGCCCGGCTGGAGGCGTCCGGCACGGCGAAGCGCGCGCTCGCGCTGGGGTGGGGCGTCTGGCAGGAGGTGGGCATGGCTGCGGCCCAGGTGGCGCCGCGGCTTCCCCCAGGCGAGTCGGTGCCCCACCCGCTGTTGCAGCGGCGTGTGGACGCGCCCGTGGGCCAGCACGTCTTCCGCGCCATCTACGACGCGAAGGCGCTCTGGGTGCTGGACGAGCACCGCATGCGCGGTGGCGGGCCGGTGCTTCCCGGCACGGGCTACGTGGAGCTGGCACGCGCGGCCTGGGAGACGGTGCGTCCGGGCACGCCGCTGGACGTGGACCACCTCGCCTTCGTCGCGCCGCTCGACGTGCCGGACGGCGAGGTGCGCGAGGTGGAGGTGGCGCTGGCGCCCGAGGGCGATGGCTTCACCTTCCGCGTGTCGAGCCGCTCGGGAGGAAGCGCGTGGGTGGAGCACGCCACCGCGCGCCTGAGCCCTGTTGTGGGTGGACCCCCCGCGCCGCTGGACGTGGGGGCGGTGCGCTCGCGCTGCACGGCGCGACCGCTCTCGTTTGGCGAGGGGGAGCAGGCGCTGCCCCAGGACGCGCTCATCGCCTTCGGGCCGCGCTGGAAGGTGCTGCGCAGCGCGGGCTTCGGTGCGTCCGAGGCCCTCGCGCGGCTGGAGTTGCCGCGCTCGTTCCTCGGAGACCTGACGACGTACAGGCTGCCGCCCGGGCTGCTGGACATCGCGTCCGGCTTCGCATTCTCGCTGCTGCCGGATGCGGGCCAGCCCGGGAAGCTGCATGTGCCCGTCTCCTACCGGCACCTGCGCGTGTGGGGCCCGTGGCCCGAGGTGGCGCTGAGCCACGTGCGCATCCGCAAGGAGGAGGGGCGCGGGGCGCTGCTCGACGTCACCCTCTGCGACTCGGACGGCCGCGTCTTCTGCGCCATCGAGGGCTATCTCGTCGCCGCCGTCGAGGCGAAGCGGTTCGGCCGCTCGCCGCGCAGGCAGGGCTCGCTGCTGGAGACATGGCTGCTGCTGGGCATCAAGCCCGAGGAAGGGCAGGAGGCGTTCCTGCGCGCGCTGGCCCTCTCCGGCACTCCGGCGTTGTTCGTCAGCTCCATGGACCTGCACGGGCTGGCCGCGCGCCTGCGCCCGAAGCAGGACGTTGAGAAGCCCGCGGTCTCCGCTGCTCCCCCGCAGGGTGCTGCCATGGCCCAGGCGGCGGCGGACGCTCCGCGCGACGACGTGGAGCGCAAGCTGGCGGAGTTGTGGCAGCAGTTGCTCGGTGCTCCGAGGGTGGGCCTCAAGGACAGCTTCTTCGACCTCGGCGGGCACTCGCTCATCGCGGTGCGCCTGTTCGCGCGCATCAAGAAGACGCTCGGCGCGGACCTGACGCTGGCCACCCTGTTCGAGGCCCCCACGCTGGAGCAGTGCGCCGCGCTGGTGCGCGAGGCCGCGGGGATTCCCTTCACTCCCGACGCCGCGCCGGGCAATGCAGCTCCAGCAGCGGTCCCGACGTCCGCGTCGAAGGGCTGGACGCCGCTCGTCGCCATCCAGAAGGGCGGCTCCGGCATCCCCTTCTTCTGCGTGCACGGCGCGGGCGGCAATGTCCTCAACTTCCGCGGCCTCGCGGGGGCGCTCGGCGGGGAGCAGCCGTTCTACGGCCTCCAGGCGCGCGGCGTGGACGGGAAGCTGCCGCCCGCGGACAGCATCGAGGAGATGGCGAACATCTACCTGGAGGGCATCCGCCAGGTGCGTCCGCACGGGCCCTACATGCTCGGCGGCTACTCCGGCGGCGGCGTGGTCGCCTACGAGATGGCGCAGCGGCTGCGCGAAATGGGCGAGGAGGTGTCCCTCCTCGCGTTCCTGGACACCTTCCACCCCGGCACCCAGGAGCGGCGGCTGACCTTCGATGAGCGGCTGAATGCGCTGCGCGAGGAAGGCCCGGCGACCTACCTCAAGAACCGGCTGCGCAAGAAGGTGGAGCGCGACGGCAGCCGGCTCATCAACACGGTGAAGCTGCGCTGGTACGAGCAGCGCGGGGAGTCGCTGCCCATCGAGCTGCGAGACCTCCAGCTCACCGAGCGCTTCCAGCTCCTGTCGAGCCGCTACGCGCCGCGTCCCTACAGCGGGCCGGTGACGCTGTTCCGCGCGCAGGAGGTCAACCCCATCTACTCGCACATGGGCGCGACGCTGGGTTGGGAGCCGCTGGTGCCGACGCTGCGCATCCGCGAGGTGCCGGGGGACCACGACAGCCTGGTGCGAGAGCCGAACGTCCACATCCTGGGGCGCCTGTTGCGCGCGGCATTGGATGAGGCTCGGCAGGCGGGCCGGAAGTGAAGCGCCGGGAGCTGACGGTGGCGGCGCTCGCGGCCGCCCTGGGAGGCGCCGTGTTGAAGCTCGGCTGGCTGGACAGGAAGGCGGATGCACCAGGGCCCTTTCCCTATGACGGCGCGCCCCTGGCCTCTGGCGCGGAGGCGCGGCTCACCGCCGACGGGTGGAAGCTGAGCGACGTCGTGGGGCCACCTCGACAGCGGGCGCTGACGCGGGCTCCCGCGCCGGGCGAGACGCGCTGGGTGGTGTTCTTCGGCGGCAACGGCCCGGGCTACCTCGAGGAGGCGCGCTCCGTGCTGGAGGCGCTGGACGCCGGACGCGGGCTGGGCCTGGCCGCGGTAGCGCCGCCGGGCTTCGACGGCTCTCCCGGCAGCCCGTCGCCGAAGTCCCTCCGTGCCGGGGCCGAGGCGGCGGTGCGCTGGCTCGTCGCCACGCACCGGCCGGGCCCTGACGCCATCTACCTCGTGGGCTTCTCCATGGGCAGCAACGCTGCGCTCGCGGCGGCGCACGCGCTGGCCAGGGACGGAGTGCCGGCGCGCGGCGTCGTCCTCCTCGCGCCCTTCACGATGATGGACGTGACGGACAAGGGGTTGCGCGGCTTGCTGCGGACCCCGGACCGCTACGACAACCTGTCGCTCGCAGCCGCGGGCCTGCCGCCGGTCCGGGTGCTGCACGGACTTGCGGACGCGGCGCTGCCTCCCTCCCATGGCGAGGAGCTCGCGCGCAGGCTGGGAGCTTCCTTCCACGCGTTTCCCGGGGTGGGGCACGCGGAGCTGCTGAAGCACTCCGCCGCCCTCGCCGAGGCCTCGAAATCCCTATGACCACGACCGTCGAGTCGCCCACCTGCTTCATCATCGGCGAGGGCACCCTCGTCGTCCCATGCGCGGAGGCGCTCCAGGAGCGGGGCGTGCGGATTCTCGGGCTCGTCACCCGCGAGCCTTCTCTCCAGAAGTGGGCGGAGGCGCAGGGCCTCCAGCATGTGCCACCCGGAGACGGGGTGTTGCCCTTCCTCTCCGCCACGCCCTTCGACTGGCTCTTCAGCATCGTCAACCTGAGCCTGGTGAAGGACGAGGTGCTGCGGCTGCCCCGCCGCATGGCCATCAACTTCCATGACGGCCCGCTGCCCCGCTACGCGGGCCTCAACGTCACCTCGTGGGCGCTGCTGCACCGCGAGCCCCAGCACGGCGTCACGTGGCACGAGATGACGTCGGGTGCGGACAGGGGGCGCATCCTCAAGCAGCGCCTCTTCGACATCGCCCCCAACGAGACGGCCTTCAGCCTCAACGCGCGCTGCTACACGCTGGGCATGGAGACGTTCGCGGAATTGGCCGCGGAGCTCGTCGACGGCCGCGTCGAGCTCTTCGACCAGGACTTCTCCCAGCGCAGCTACTTCGGGCATGCGCAGCGTCCGGAGGCGGGGGCCCTCGTGGACTCGCACGGCGACGTGGAGGATGCGCGCGCGCTGGTGGCGGCGCTCGACTACGGCGGCTATCCCAACCCGCTCGCCTTCGCGAAGCTGTGGCTGGGCAGCGCGCCGGTGGCCCTCTCCGAGGCGCGCGCGGTGGAGGAGGGCTCCGACGCGAGCCCGGGCACCATCGTCGCCATCGAAGGCGACGCGCTGACGCTGGCGTTCGGCGGCGGGGACCTCACGCTGAAGGGGCCGAAGGGACTGTGCGGCGCGCCGCTGTCGTGGGCGGAGCTGCTGGGCTCCCGCAACCTCGCGGTGGGCGACGCGCTGCCCCCGGCCCCGGAGGCGCTGCGCACCCGCCTGTCCGAGGTGGGGACGCTGGCAGGCAGGGCGGAGGCGTTCTTCCTCGGACGGCTGGAGACGCTCGCGCCTCCGGACCTGCCCTTCCTGGGGGGGAGCGCGAAGGAGGAGGGCACGCACTCGCTGACACTGGCCGCCAGCGATGTCGCCGCCGGCTTGGCCCCGGAGTTGCCGCCCGAGGAACGGCTGCTCTTCACCGTCGCGGCCTTCCTGTCGCGCCTGTCTCCGGAGCCGCGCTTCGACGTGGGCTTCAGCGATGCCGGCACGCGCGCCCGTGTGAGCGACGTGGAGGGCTTCTTCGCCTCACAGCTTCCGCTCCGGCTCGAGCTGCCCATGAAGGACGCGCCGGACACCGCCGCCGCGGCCTTCCACAAGGCGCTGACGCAGCTGCGCGAGAAGGGCGTCATGTCGCGAGACCTGCTCGGCCGCTCGCCGCAGCTCTCCGGCCTGCCGCGCCACCTGGGCGAGGTGGCGTACCCCGTGGCCCTGTGTCTCTCCGCGCCGGGGGAGTTGCGCCACGCGGTGCCCGGCGCCGCGCTCACCGTCGCCGTGGACGCGGACGGGGCGCAGGCACACCTCCTCTTCGACGCCGCGCGGGTGGACGCGGGCCGCGTCTCCGAGCTGTCGCGCCAGCTCGTCGCATTCCTCGCGTCGCTCCGGGAGTCTCCGGGTCGGCCCCTGGGGGAGCATGACTTGCTGGGCGCGGAGGAGCGCGCGCTGCTCGCGAAGTGGAATGACACCCGGCGCGAGCTGCCGGAGGCCGCCACCCTCCACGGCCTCTTCCATGCGCAGGCGCGGCGCACGCCGGACGCCACCGCCCTCGTCTGCCGTGGCGACACGCTGACCTACCGCGAGCTGGATGAGCGCAGCGACGTGCTCGCCCGCCACCTGCGGAGCGAGGGCGTGGGCCGGGACGTGCGCGTCGGCATCTTCATGGAGCGCTCGCTGGAGATGATGGTGGGCGTGCTGGCCACGCACAAGGCGGGCGGCTGCTACGTCCCGCTGGACCCGGCGTATCCGGCGGAGCGCCTCGCCTTCATGGTGGAGGACTCGGGCTGCCACCTGGTGCTGACCCAGGAGCGGTTGCTCCCGCGAGTGCCCAGGGCCGCGCGGCAGGTGCTCGCGGTGGACGCGGCGTGGGAGCGCATCGCCGCCTCCGAGGACGTGCAGACGCCCCCGGCCGGGCCCGACAGCCTCGCCTACGTCATCTACACCTCCGGCAGCACGGGCAGGCCCAAGGGGGTGATGATCGAGCACCGCAACTTCGTGAACTTCGGCCTCGGAATGGACGAGCGCCTGGGCACGGAGCGCGGCACGTGGCTCGCCGTCACCAGCCTCAACTTCGACATCTCCGTGCTGGAGTTGCTCTGGACGCTCACCCGGGGCTTCACGGTGGTCATCCACGCGGAGCGGCACGGCGACGCGCAGGAGGGGAAATACGCCGCGCGGGCCATGGACTTCAGCCTCTTCTACTTCTCCAGCGACGAAGGCGAGCGGCCCGAGGGGCGCTACGATTTGCTGCTGGAGAGCGCGCGCTTCGCGGACGCGCACGGCTTCCGTGCGGTGTGGACGCCGGAGAGGCATTTCCATGCGTTCGGTGGCTTGTTCCCCAACCCGGCCGTGACGTCGGCGGCGCTGGCGGCGGTGACGCGCAACGTGCAGCTCCGCGCGGGCAGCCTCGTGTCGCCGCTGCACCCCACGCTGCGCATCGCCGAGGACTGGGCCGTGGTGGACAACATCTCCCACGGCCGCGTGGGCATCTCCTTCGCGGCGGGCTGGCAGCCCAACGACTTCGCGCTGCGGCCGGAGAGCTTCTCGGACCGCAAGCGCATCATGTTCCAGCAGATTGAAGACGTGCGCAGGCTGTGGCGCGGCGAGACGCTGGAGGCGAAGAGCGGCACGGGCGGCACGGTGAAGTTGCGCACCCTTCCGCGCCCGGTGCAGAAGGAGTTGCCCGTCTGGGTCACCACCGCCGGCAACCCCGAGACATTCGAGGAGGCCGCGCGCGCGGGCTGCCACGTGCTGACGCACCTGCTCGGCCAGACTCCGGAGGAGGTGGCGCAGAAGATTGCCCTCTACCGCGAGGCATGGCGCAAGGCGGGCCACCCGGGGCAAGGCACCGTGACGCTGATGCTGCACACCTTCGTCGGCGAGTCTGAAGCCACGGTGAAGGAGGTGGTGCGCGGCCCGATGAAGGCCTACCTCAAGTCCTCGGTGAGCCTCATCAAGGAGGCGGCCTGGAGCTTCCCGGCGTTCAAGGCGCAGACCACGCTGTCCAACGGCAACTTCGGCACGGACAACCTCTCTCCCGAGGAGATGGACGCGCTGCTCGACTTCTCCTTCGAGCGCTACTTCCAGACGTCGAGCCTCTTCGGCAGCGTGGAGGCCTGCGTCGCCTTCGTCGACAAGCTGAAGGGCATGGACGTGGACGAGGTGGCCTGCCTCGTGGACTTCGGCGTGCCGACGGAGCTGGTGATGAAGCACCTGCCGCTGTTGGCCCAGGTGCTCCAGCGCGCCAACGCCAGCGTGGGCGTGAAGCCGGTGGAGGGCGAGGAGGTGGACGGCTCCGTGCCCGCGCTGCTGGAGCGCCACCCGGTGACGCACCTCCAGTGCACACCGTCGCAGGCGAGCATGCTGCTGGCCGAGGAGCGTGCCCGCGCGGGGTTGAAGCGGCTGAAGAAGATGATGGTGGGCGGCGAGGCCTTCCCCGTTCCGCTCGCGCGGCAACTCTCGGAAGCCGTGTCCGGCGACGTGCTCAACATGTACGGGCCCACGGAGACGACCATCTGGTCCTCGACGTACGCGGTGAAGCACGCGGGGGAGGGGGTGCCCATCGGCACGCCCATCGCCAACACGCAACTCTACGTGCTGGACGCGCGGCAGCGCCCGCTGCCCATTGGCGCGGTGGGCGAGCTGTACATCGGCGGTGAAGGCGTGGTGCGCGGCTACCACCAGCGGCCGGAACTGGACCGTGAGCGCTTCGTGCCGGACCCGTTCTCCTCGCGGCCGGGCGCGCGGATGTACCGCACGGGGGACGCGGCGCGCTGGCGGCAGGACGGGGTGGTGGAGTTCATCGGCCGGCTGGACCACCAGGTGAAGGTGCGCGGCTTCCGCATCGAGCTGGGCGAAATCGAGGCCCGGCTCGGCGAGCACCCGGCGGTGCGCGAGACGGTGGTGGTGGTGCGTGAGGACACGCCGAGTGACAAGCGGCTCGTGGCCTATCTCATCGCGAAGCCGGGCGAGCCGCCGGCCGCGGACGCACTGCGTGACTTCCTGCGCGCGCGGCTGCCGGACTATATGGTGCCGCAGGCCTTCGTCACGCTGAGTGCCTTCCCGCAGACGCCGAACAAGAAGGTGGACCGCAAGGCCCTGCCGGCCCCGGAGCAGGCGCAGGCGCGCGGTGCCTTCACCCGGCCGGAGAGCGAGACGGAGACGATGCTCGCCGGCATCTGGCAGGAGGTGCTGAAGCTCGACAAGGTGGGCGTGGAGGACAAGTTCGCCGACCTGGGTGGGCACTCGCTGCTGATGGTGCAGGTGCTGGAGAAGCTCAAGTCGAAGGTGGAGCGGCCACTGACGCTGGTGGACCTGTTCCGCTACCCCACGATTCGCGCGCTCTCCACCTTCCTCTCCGGCGACAGCGGAGAGGGCGAGGCGCTCAAGGAAGTGGCCGCGCGCGGTGAGGCCCGAGCGGCGGCCCGCCGTACCATGCAGCAGCGACGCCGGAGGTAGCGCGCCCACCGGAAGCCACGCCCGGTGCCCGTTGCATCCGGGCGCCCGGCGTGGGCAAGGTGGCGGTGATGGACCGACGACTCGCCCGGACGAACCCGCGCCTGTATGCCGCCCGCTGGATGTCGGCGGATGAAGAGGGGCACAGCGCCCTGCTGCGCTCGCTTCCGCCCGATGAGCTCGCGCTCCACGTGGAGGCGCTGCTCGCGGCGCTGTTTCAACCGCCGCGCGTGGTGGGCGAGGGTTGCCTGACGCTCGACATTCGCGTGGAGGGGTTGGATGGAGTGGGGCTCTCCGCCAGCTATCGGGAGGACGACGGTGAGCGCAAGCGCTACCAGCTGCTGGATGCGGGAGGGCTGCGCCCGGACGAGGCGCGCGCGGTGCTCGACGCGCTCTGGGCGGCCAACGTGCGGCTCGGTGGGCGGCCCGCGCGCACGGGCGTCAACAGCGTCTGTCTCGCGGGGCTGTGGGGAGACGACGACCCCGCCAAGCAGGAGGACCCGATTGCCTTCGAGCTGCTGCTCGCCGAGCGACTGCTGGGAGTGCTGGAGGCGCTCTTCACCGGGCTGCCCCTGCGGCGCGCGGAGCTTCAGGGCTGGGAGGCCACCTATGCCTGGTGCCTCACGAGGCCCGACGGGCTCGTTGTCACCGACTACAGCCAGCCCGACCCGGGCTATGCGAGCCTCCGCCTGTTCTGGGGCATGCCGGACGGCGGAGAGGCAGAGGCCTTCTACAGCAGCGCGCTGAAGAATGAGTCGCGTGAGGCGCTCGTGGCCTGGAGCGAGAAGACGGTCCGCGCGCGGGGCTGCCCGCTGTGGCAGCGGTGGCAGAACTCCTCGTCGCCGTCGCTGCTGGAGCTTCCGCTCGAAGAGGAGCTGCTGTCATGAGCGCGGCGCTCCCGGGCCACTGCTACCACGTGTAGTCGCGGGCATTGACTCCACACCGGGGTTGCGAGGACGGGGACGCGCGGCCAGAGTGCCGGCCCCATGAGCAAGTCCTCCGCCGAATTCGACGTCATCGTGTGGGGCGCCACCGGCTTCACCGGACGCCTCGTCGCCGAGTACCTCGCCCAGACCCGGGACTCCCACCGCGCGCGGTGGGCCCTGGCGGGACGCGACCTCAAGAAGCTGGAGGAGGTGCGCCGGGGCCTGGCCACGCAGGTTGCCTCGTGCGCGGAGCTGCCGCTGCTGGTGGCGGACGCGAAAGACGCGGCGTCGCTGGATGCGCTGGTGACTCGCACCCGCGTGGTGTGCACCACCGTGGGGCCGTACGCGAAGTACGGCAACGAGTTGGTGGCGGCCTGCGCCCGCGCTGGCACGGACTACTGCGACCTGACGGGCGAGGTGCAGTGGATGCGGCGGATGATTGACGACCACCACGAACAGGCCCGGGCGAGCGGCGCGCGCATCGTCCACACGTGCGGCTTCGACTCGATTCCGTCGGACCTGGGCACGCTGATGATGCAGGAGCACATGCGCGAGAAGCATGGCGGGCACCTGGGCTCGGTGCGCCTCTACATGGGGCCGATGCGCGCGGGCGCCAGCGGCGGCACGGTGGCGAGCCTCATGCAGGCGCTGGAGGAGGTGGCCGTGGACCGCTCGGTGCGGCGCGTGCTCGTCAACCCTCACGCGCTGGACCCGGACCCGCGCCAGCCGCGCAACCCGGCCGAGCGCGACCTGGCGACGGTGCGCTACAGCCAGGAGTCGGGGCAGTGGACGGGGCCCTTCGTCATGGCCTCGGTGAACACGCGCGTGGTGCGGCGCAGCCATGCGCTGCTCGGCTTTCCGTGGGGGCGCGACTTCCTCTACACCGAGGTGGCGGGCTACGGCGCCGGCGTGAAGGGGCTGACGCGGGCCACGAGCATGACGGCGGGCCTGGGTGGCTTCTTCGTCGCCCTCCAGGTCAAGCCGCTGCGCAAGCTGCTGGAGTCGAAGGTGCTGCCCGCGCCGGGGCAGGGGCCCTCCGCGGAGGAGCGCGAGCGGGGCTTCTTCGTGGCGCAGTTGCTGGGCGAGGGGAAGTCGCCGCGCACCGGGCGCGAGGTGAAGCTGAAGGGCAAGGTGGCGGCGAAGGGAGACCCGGGCTACGCGGCCACCGCGCGCATGCTCTCCGAGGCCGCGCTGAGCCTCGCCTTCGACGCGAATCCGACGCAGGGCGGCGTGCTGACCCCGGCCTCGTGCATGGGCCTGCGGCTGGTGGAGCGGCTGCGCAAGGCGGGCATGACGTTCGAGGTGCAGGAGCTGGCCGCGTGAGAGGGCCGGGCCGCGAGCTCCGGGGCAGGCGAGGCCGGTAGCTCGCTCGCCGGGCGCGCCCTGGTGGCCCTGGAGACAGGGGGCCCTGGCAGAACCCAGGTGCTCAGGGGCTATGCTGGGGCCATCATGATTTGCCCAGCCTGTGCGCGTCTCCGCGCCGATGAAGCCGGCGACGCGTGCCCGGAGTGCGGCTCCGCGCTCGTCCCCGTCACGGAGCCCCACCTCGAAGCGCTCGTTCAGACGACGGTGCGGCGCCACATCGCGCGCTGGCGCTCCGATGGGCTCGTGGATGGCGTGACGGCCGGTCAGTTGGAGGCGTCACTCTCCGCCACGCTGCATGAGGAGGCGACCAGGCCGCCGGAGCCCGTGCGGCCCGAGCCGGTGCCCTCCGCCACCCGCGTGGAGGCCTGGGCGGATGACGTCGCGGACTCGCTGCGCCAGGCGGCGGGATGGCGCCCGGGCTGGGGCGCGGCGCTCGCGCACAACCTGGAGGAGGCCGCGAAGGCGGAGCGCGAGCTGAAGGCCCGGCAGCGCGCGGCGGCCCGGCGTGGCCATGCCTCGGACGGCGACTCCAGTGAGGAGGACCTCGGCTCGGCGCTGGGCTCGGGACAGGCGCTCTTCGCGCACGGGCACACCGGCGGGTTGGGCGGCGGGCTGGAGGCGGTGGTGGCGCTGGATGACGGCGGGCCCTCGAGCACGCCGCGCCTCAACGAGTACATCTGGTGGTTCCTCGGCGCGGTGCTGGTGCTCGGCGGCTCGCTCATGGGCGTGCGCGAGGCGTGGCGGGCGCTGGGCGGGGTGCCCCGGCAGCTCCTCGTCACGGGCGCGCTCTTCGGCTACCACGCGGCCTTCATCGGACTGGGGGTGTTCCTCTCGCGGCGCTCGCTGTCGGCGGGGCGCGTGCTGGCGGGCATCGGCCTCGCGCTGCTGCCGGTGGTGTTCGTCGCGCTGTCCGCGCTGGTGGCGCTGTCGCCGCTCATCGGCGTACCCGTCGCGCTCGGCGTCGCGGGCGTCGGGCTCGTTCCGCTGAGGGCGGCGGGGCGGCTGCTGCATGGAGCGTCGGCGGCCTCGCTCGCGGTGGCGCTGTGGCCGTCGCTGCTGGCGGGGTTGCCGTTGATGGGCTTCGAGGAGGAGCCCTGGCTGCGCGCGCTCTGCGCGTCGGCGGGTGTGGTGGCCCTGGGGGCGACGGCCTGGCGCGCGCGGGCGGCGAGGCCGGGGATGGACTCGCTCGTCAGCGCGGGGGCGGCGCTCTACGGGGCGCTCTGCCTGGCCCTCTTCTGCGTGGCCAGTGCGCCCGGCGGCTTCGACGCGCTGGAGCCGGGCGGTGCCCTGTTCGCGGGTATGACGCTGTGGGCGGTGGCGCTCGCCACGGTGGTGGCGGCGGCGGCGACTTCCGACGCCGTGCGGGACGCGTTTCCCCGCGCGGGCCCGGTGGTGGAGACGCTGGCGCACGCGGTGGTGGCCAGCGGTGCGCTCGCGGGGGCCCTCGGTGCGTTCTCCGTGTCGTCGGTGGGGGACGTCCAGGTGGACCTGGGCTCGGCGCTCGCGCCCGCGCTGGCCGCCGGGGTCTTCTTCCTGCTGGAGCCGCGGCGCCGGGCGCTGGTGCACCCGTTCGTCATGGCGGCGATGCTGACCGGCGCGCTGCTCGCGCGTACGCAGGCGCCCTGGGATTCGGCCTGGTGGGCCTTCGGTGTCGCGGCGGTGTCCTCGGGGCTGCTGCCCCTGGCGCGGGTGACGGAGTCCCACGGGACGCGCATCCGCCTGCTGACGTGGGGCATCGTCGGCTCGCTGCTGTCGATGCCCGTCGTCATGGGTGCGGCGTGGGGCTGGAGCTCGGGAAGCCTGTGGCCCCAGGTACTGACGGGGGCGGCCATCGCGGTGGCGGCCCACGGGACGGGAGGCTGGCGCTGGCGGGGGCTGCACTACCTGGGCGGCGTGGCCGCGCTGTTCGGTGCGCTCACGTACGTCTCGGGTACGCCATGGCTCGCCGCGAGCGCGACGAACCTGGCCGTCCTCTCGCTGGCAGGTGCGCTCTATGGCCTCGTGGGGCTCCTGCACGGCGCGTGGGCGCACCCCGAAGGCCATGCCAATGCGCTGCGGCCCCTGGATGACCTGTCGCTGGCAATGGCGTCGCTCAGCCTGTCGCTGGCCATCGGCGTCTCGCCGGTGCTGCCCGAGGTGCTGGCTCCGTTCCTGGACCAATGGGATGGCCGGCTGAGCTGCGTGCCCACGGCGCTGGCGTCGGCGTTGCTGTTGCTGCGCGCGAGGAGGGACGGCAGCCGGCTGGTCGCCTTCCTCGCGGCGTCGGGGCTGTCACTCACCGTGGCGCAGTTCCTGGGCACCGTCTCCGCTCCCGGCACCGCGTGGGCCGCCCTTGTCTCCGCGTCCGTGGGGCTCGGCTTCGCGGCCTTCGCGGCGCTGCGCCGTCCCGTCCCGACCGCGCCCCTGGATGGGACGCCGCCGCTCCGAATCAAGGGCCGCATGCTGCTGGGCTTCCTCCCGCTGCCGTTCGGCGCGCGGGGGCTGCAGCTCTTCACGGACGGATTCGCCGCCGCCGTGTTCGTGCAGGTCGTGGCCACCACGCTCGCGCTCTTCAACTGGCTGTCCACGCCGGGCGACGTGGAGCGGTCTCAGGTGCTGCTCGCGGGTGGGTTGCTCACGCTCACCGCGCTGGTGGCCTTCGTGTCGCGCGGCTTCGTGACGTGGCGCCTGCGCGGCTCGGTCTTCACGCTGGCGGCGGGCGGAGGCTTCATCGCGCTCACGGCGGTTATCAACCGCGCGGGTCGGCCGCTTCCGCCCGACGTATCCGCGTGGCGCCTGCCGCTCATCGGCATCGCGCTGTGGGGCCTCGCGCTGGCGACGCGGCGCTTCGGGCCCGCGCTCGGGCGACTGCTGGAGAACCCGTCGCACGGCCGGGACTACCACGCCGTGCCCCACCTGGGCGTGGCCGCGCTGGTGCTGGTCCTCGTCAAGAGCGCCGTGGCCGTCGGCATGCCGGACCCCTCGCGCGCGCTCGGCGTGGTGCCGCCGCTGCTGCTGCTGGGCGCGGCGCTGTTGTCGCTGCTGCTGGCGTTCTCCTTCCGCTCGGTGTCCATCGCGCAGCTGGGGTTCCTGCTGGGCGTGCCCGGTGCCGCGCTCCTGGCCGCGCGGCAGGGCCTGCTCGGGCCGTCCCTGGTCTCGCTGCTTCCTCCTGATGGGCAGTGGGTACACGCCGCGGCAGTGCTCGCGTCCGCCACGGCGCTGGACTGGCTCCAGCCCGAGGCGTGGCTCGTGGCGGGGGACACGCTCTTCCTCCTCTGGCAGCGCGCGTTCGCGGGCATCGCCGCCGCGGGGCTCGTGTACGCCGCGGCGGTATTCGGAGTGCGGCACGAGCCCTTGCGCCAGGCGCTGCGCGGATGGGCCGTCATCGCGGTGGGGCTCGTCTGCGCCGCCGCGTTCTTCCAGCCGGGGCTGACGGCGGCGGGGCTCGCCTTCGCCACGGGCGCGGTGCTCTTCGCGGGCGGGGCTCGACAGCAGGGCCGTGGAGTTCTCGGGGTCGGCATCTTCCTGCTCGTGCACGCAACAGCGCACCTCGTGCCCGTCCTGGAGGCGTGGCCGGGCCCCGTGCTCGCGCTGGTGGGGCTGGCGGTGGTGGTGCTGGGCCCCTGGGTGGCAAGGCGGCGGGGCGTAGACCCGAGCGTGACGCGCGTGCGCGCGCACCAGGCCGCGCTGGGCTACCTCGTGCTCGCGATGGTGTACGCGGTGGCAGTGAGGGGAGAGACGTCGCCCGTGCTGGCCATGCCCACCCTGCTGTGGAGGATGCTGTTGGGGCTGGGCGGCTCGTGGATGGTCTCCTTCGCGGTGCCCGTGACGCTGGCCCTCTTCGCCACCTCGCTGCTCGTGGCGGCGTTCCAGTGGAAGGGGGCCTTCGCCGGGTTCGTCGCCTGGGTGGGGTCCGCCGTGGCGGGCAGCGCCGTGGTCTCCGGGCTCATGGCCACCCTCGTCATTCTCGCGAGCCTCGGTGGCGTGGGGCTGGTGGGGTACGGGACGCTCTTCACGACGCACGGTGCGGCGCTGGCCATGGCTGTCGCGGCGAGTGCGCTCGCGCTGCACCTGGCCCGGTGGGTGACGCAGCGGAGCCGGGAGGACGTGTCGGCCGGCCTGGGGTGGGGGCGCGACGGGTGGCTGGTGGTGGTGGGCGGGCTGCTCGCGCTCGTCGCCACGAGTGGCCGCGCCTCCGAGGACGTGCTGGTGCTGGCCATCGCCGCCATTGGCCTGTCGGTCCTCGTGTCGCTGCACGCCGCGTGGCGCGAGCACACGGGCCGCCACGTATACTTCGTGCAGGTGTCGGTGGTGGGCGTCTACGCGCTGGTGCGGAGCCTGTACGCGGACGGCCTGCGTCCCGAGCACGACGCACTCTTCGCGCTGGCGTTGGGCTTCGTGCTGGTGGGAGTGACGGTGCTCGCGCGGCGGGCAGGCGTGCGCCCGGTGGAGGCGGCGACGCGGCGCTTCGCGGCGCTGCTGCCCATCGGCGTGGCGCTGGTGCTGCCCGGGGATGCGACGCAGGAGGCGGCGCTGCTCGCGGGCGGCTCGGGCCTGCTGTACGCGGCGCTGGGCGCGGTGGAGCGCAGCCGGATGTTCGGCGCCTTCGCGGCGGCGGCCTGCAACCTGGCGCTGCTCATCGCGGCGCTCGCGTACGGGCTGGAGGGGCTGGAGGTGTACCTGGCGCCACTCGGGTTGATGCTGTTGATGCTGAGCCAGTTGTTCACGTCGAGTCTGCCGCAGGCGGCCCGCAACGCGGTGCGTGTCGTGGGCGGGCTGCTGCTGTACGTGCCCGCGGCGGCGAAGCTCGCGATGCGGGTGGGCGAGTCGGCGGATGGGACGTATGCGCTTGTCTTCGGCGGCGTCTGCCTGCTGGGTGTGGCGGTGGGAATGGTGTTGCAGATTCGCGCCTATCTCGCGCTGGGCACGCTCTTCCTCACGCTGGACGTGGCGGCCAACCTGCTCGACGCGGGCTTGAGGGACCACCGCATCGGCTTCCTGGTGATGACGCTCACCGGGCTCACCATCGTCAGCGCGCGGGTGCTGGCCACCCTGAAGCGTCAGGAGTGGGAGCTGATGGTGCGGCGCGTGCGAGTGCAGCTCCGGGGCTGGGATTGAGCTGACGCCCCGCGGTGGCGGGGAGTATCTCGGATGACCCTGACATTCTCGTGCGGTGAGAACACAAAGGTGCATTGACCGTGCAATTGCAGATGTGAGACATAGGGCGCGCCTTGGGGACGGATTGTCTTTCTCCGTCTTCATCAGGGGGAGGCCTGTCCATGCACGTTGGGGTCGCTAGGGCCGCGCTGCGCGCGAGCCGTTTCCGTTTCGCGGTGCTGGCGCTGTTGTTCTCGTCGGTGGCCCACGCGGCTCCCGGGATGGACTGGCTGGTCGCGCAGCAGGATGTGGACGGCAGCTATGGCTCGAGCGCGGACTCGCTCGCCACGCGCCCGCAGGCCACGTCTGAAGTGCTGCGTGCGCAGCTCGCGTTGAACCAGGAGCTGTCGCTGAGCTTCGAGCCGGCACTCGCCTGGCTCAACGCGCACTCCGAAATCAACACCGAGTTCCTCGCGCGCAAGGTCACCGTCAACGCCCTGGCGGGGCGCATGGCGACGGTGTTCGCCACGCGGCTGCTCACGCACCAGAACGCGGACGGCGGCTTCGGCCACCGGCCGGGGTTCGACTCGAGCGTCACGGACACCGTGCTCGCCGTGGAGGCACTGGGGGCGGCCAACTACGGCTCCATGCCGCAGGTGGGCCGGGCGGTGGCGTTCCTCCTGGCGCGCCAGCAGGGCAACGGCGGCTGGGCGGAAGGGGCGAATGACGCCTCGGTGTTGCTGAGCGCGGCGAGCCTGCGCGCCCTGTGGCCGTACCGCTCGACGTGGCAGGGCGTGGCGGCGGCGCTCACCCGCGCGCAGGGCTTCCTGGTGTCCCGCACCGAGGCGGACGCGCTCTGGGGCGAGGACTTCGTGAGCGCCCAGGTGCTCCTGGCCCTGGTGCCCGCGGCCACGGACCTGTCCGGACTGAGCGCCAGCGCCACGGCGCTCCAGGGCCGTCAGCTCCCCGATGACAGCTGGTCCCGGGATACGTACACCACCGCCCTGGTGCTCCAGGCGCTGCGCGCGTACGAGGCGCGGAGCAGCGGCGGGACGCCCGCGCCCACCGGCTCTGTTTCCGGTTACGTGGTGCGCGCGAACAGCACCGAGCCCGTCGCCGGTGCCACCGTCAGCGTGAACGAGTCGTCCGAGCTCGCGGTGCTCACCAACTCGGAAGGGTACTTCGTCATCCCGGGCCTGCCCGCGGGCGGCTACACGCTCACCGCCAGCCGGGCCGGCTTCACGTCGGCCAGCGTGGCCGTGGGCGTCCAGGCGAACCAGGTCACCCTCGCGGGCCGGCTGGTGCTGGACGTGGCGGCGCAGACGGGCCTCGTGCGGGGCCGGGTGCTGGACTCCACCACGGCGCAGGCGCTCGCCTCCGTCCAGGTGAGCCTGGAGGGCACCGCGCAACGCTCGGTGCTGACCAACAACGCGGGTGACTTCGACTTCGGCGCGCTGGCGCCGGGCCTCTACGCCATCCGTTTCCAGAAGAGCGGGTACCGCACCCTCTCCGGCACCGTGACGGTGACGGCGGGAGATACGGTGTCCACGCAGCTCGCCATGACTCCGGAGAGCACGCCCGTCGACGACTCGGACGGCCTCGTGTCGGGCCGCGTGGTGGATGGGAAGACGGGGCAGCCGCTCGCCGGCGCCGTCATCGCGCTGGGCTCCGGCCTGAGCGCCACCACCGGCGCGGACGGCACCTTCAGCATCGCCGCCGTGCCGCGCGGCAGCTACTCGGGCACGGTGGGCGCCGCCGGCTACCAGGGGCTGAACTTCAGCCTGATGTTCGGGCCGGGCTGCATCGGCGACATGGGCACGCTGACGCTGTTCCCCGAGGCGGCCACGCCGTCGCCCACCCAGCTCACGTTGCGCGGCTCGGTGGTCGACGGCGTGAATGGCGCGCCCGTGAGCAACGCCACCGTCCGGTTGGTGGAGACGGGGGCGAGTGTCACCACCGCCGCGGACGGGCGCTTCGTGCTGTCCGGCATCACCCTCAAGGACTTCGGTCTCGCGGTGAGTGCCGCGGGCTATGCGCCGGCCAGCTACACGATGAAGGTGGGCGCGTTCGGCGAGGCGGTGGTGGAGCTCAAGCTCTCCCCGCCCGGCAGCAGCGCCACCACGAGCAACCTCTCCGGTCTGGTGTCGGACGCCGACACGGGGGCGCCCCTGGCCGGCGCCCAGGTCTCCGTCGAAGGTACGGAGCTGTCCATCACCACCGGCGCGGACGGCAGCTACACCCTGGCGGGCATCGAGTCGCTGGAGTTCACCGTGAAGGTGTCAGCGGTGGGCTACGGCGCGCAGGCGCACGGCATCAAGCTGGCCTCGCACGGCAGCTACACGTTCAGCCCCGTGCTGGTGCCGGTGGCGGGGGACAGCTTCCAGATTGTCTCCCTGGACGCCACGCAGCCGGAGGCGGGTGCGGACGGCACGGTGTCCTTCACCGCCCGCATCGCCAGCCTGCTGGACGCGCCGAAGTCCGCGCTGGTGCTGGGCGAAATCCAGGACGCCACGGGCACGGGCGTGGCGTTGGTCCGCCCCTTCATCGAGGGCACCACCACCCCGGGCACTGAGTTCTCGTTCGCCGCGGACGAGGTGAAGACGCTCACCATCCCCTGGAATACGGCGCAGTTCTCCCCGGGCGTGTACCGGCTGGTGCTGCGCGTGGTGGAGCCCGGCACCGTCAGCCGGGCCCTGCCGACGGGCGAAGTGCTCGCGGAGAACAGCGCCGCCGCGCGCGTGAAGGCCACGCAGGCCATCAGCGGCGCGATGAACATCAACCCGCCGCTCACCCAGGCGGGCCTGCCCACGCCGGTGTCCTTCACCGTGCTGGTGCGCAACGCGGGCAACGTGCCGCTGGCGGCGGGCGCCTACGCGCTCACCGTCGTGCACCCGGACTCGGGCGAGACGCTGTTCACCGCCCAGGCGAACGCGGGCGCCCTCGCGGTGGGGGAGCTGGCCACGGTGTTCCTGGGCACGTGGACGCCGCTGCAGGCCGGCAACCTCCAGGTGCGCGTGCGGCCGGTGACGGCGGGCGTGGCCGGTGAGGTGACGGACCGCCTGTACGTGGGCGACAAGGCGACGGGCAGCTTCACGGTGAGCCGCACCGTGGTGCCCGAGGGCAACCAGACGGTGCGCGGCAAGGTCGCCATGCAGGGCGTGGACACCGCCCAGGGCGGCAGCACGGACCCGCTGTTCGCCTTCGTGAAGGAGTCCGTCCGCCGCGGCGGCGTCTTCACGGCGCCGGAGGCCGTGAGCTGGCATCGGGTGAACCGGTGCCTGGGCTGCCACATCCAGACGCAGAGCCTGCTCGGCCTCTCCAGCTCCTTCGACAAGGCGCCGGTGGACCGCCAGGCCGCGACGTTCCTCTACAACAGCATCTCCAGCAGCCAATGGTCGGACGGCGGGCTGCGCATCTCCCACCCGGAGTTCCAGCGCACGCAGACCACCCTGGGCCTGTGGTCGCTCTCCGCGTGGCCGGACATCGCCGGCACCTTCCGCACCAAGCTGAACGCGGCGAAGTACCTCCAGGCGCGGCGGTACTCCAGCGGTGACCAGACGTGGTGGTCCCCGGACTACGCCACGGGCTGGTGGAACACGGACGTGAGCCACACCGCGCTGACGGTGAAGGGCTACGCCAACGTCCTCAAGGACGCGACGCGGCCCGAAGTCGCGGACGTGAAGGACTACTCGCTCGCCACGGTGGGCGCGGCGGGCAGCATGAACAGCTCGGAGGACCTCGCGGCCGCGCCGGACGGCACCCTGTACGTGCTGCGGAACTTCGGGGCCATCGACCGGCTGGACCGCGCCACGGCGCAGGCGACCCGCGTCGTGTCGAACCTGCCCTCGCCGACGTATGGCCTGGCCGTCGCCGCGGACGGCACCTTCTTCGTCGCCCGTCCCTCCAACCCCACCGTCGTCATCGTCCGGCCGGACGGGACGCGGCAGGACGTGAATGCGGGGGGCTACCTCATCGACGGGGCCCTGGGGCCGGACGGCTGGTTCTACGCGACGGACTACTACAGCCACCGCGTGCTGCGCGTGTCGCCCACGGGGCAGGTGGAGACGTTCGCGAGCGGCGGGCTCATCTACTACCCGTACAGCGTGGTGTTCGACGCGGACGGCAACCTGCTGGTGTCCAACCAGTGGGGCTACAGCATCGCCAAGGTGGCGCCGGACCGCACCGTCTCCGTCTTCGCGGACGGCCTCGCGTACCCGCCGATGCGGATGACGCGGGCGGCGGACGGCAGCCTGTACGTGCTGGTGGCCCAGTCCTACTCGGAGGGCCTGCTTCGGGTACGCCCGGACGGCAGCACCGAGCGCCTCTTCGAGATGGGCAGCCTGCGCGCCGTCGCGGCGGCGGGGGACCAGGTGTTCGTGAGCTACGCGGGGGACAACACGCTGAAGGAGGTGCGGCGCGTGGCGCTGGACACCTCTTCCCTGGCGACCCTGCGCGCGGAGCTTCCCCGCGCGGTGCGCTACCTGCTCGCGAGCTACCAGGACAACAACAGCGACAACACCGTGCTCGCGCTGCGGTTGTTGGGGCTCGCCGAGGCCCGTCCCTGGGTGGATGACAGCACGCTCAAGGCCCGCATCGACACGGCCGTCACCTACCAGGCGGACCTGCTGCGCGCGCGCCAGCGCACGGACGGCGGCTGGGGCCGCTACGTGGGCTATGGCAGTGACCCGCTGATTACCGCCATGGTGGGCATCGCGCTCGAATACACGGACCCGTCGCCCACGGACCCGCAGATTCGCAAGGCCATCCAGTACCTGCTGGCCACGCAGCGCGCGGACGGCTCCTGGGACAACTACAACAACGGCCTGAGCACCCGGCTGGCGTCCACCAGCTTCGTCATGGTCTTCATGCCCAAGGCGCTGGAGCGGCTGGGCGGCATCGACGTGGACCTGCGCGTGGACCTGCCGGGCAACGTGACGCTGTCCAACCCCACGCTGGCGCCCACCACGGTGCAGCCGGGCCCGAGCGGCGTGACGGCCTACACCTGGCGACTGCTGGGCGTGACGGGCGCGGGCCGCGAGGTGGAGTTCGACCTGTCGCTGCACGGCCTGGCGCTGGACGAGCAGCGCCCGGTGGCGACGCGCGCCTTCCTGGAGTTCGACAACTCGTTCCTGGAGGAGAAGGTCCAGGTTCCGCTGGAGGTGCCCGTGGTGCGGGCCGCCAGTGGCATGACGCTGGCCGTGGCGACGGATTCGCTGACGTACCCGGCGGCCGCGCCGGTCGCCATCCAGAGCACGGTGACGAACACCGGGCCCACGCCCGCCACGGGCCAGGTGGTGCTGGCCATCCACGCGGTCGGGAGCATGGAGCCGCTGGTGGAGCTGCCGCCGCTGCCGGTGGACACGCTGTCGCCGGGCGCCTCGCGCACGCTGCCGGCGGGTTGGAATACCGGCTCCACCCTGGCCGGGGAGTACGAGGTGCGGGCCCGGCTGCTGGACGCCTTCGGACGGGTGCTCGCCCGGGGCGTGGCGCCGCTGCGCATCAGCGCGCCCTCGGCCACCGCCACCACGGCCGTCACCACGGACAAGGCTGTGTATGGCGCCTGGGACTCGGTGCGCATCACCGGTCGCGTGGGCAATGCCGCGTCCAATGCGCTGCTCGCGCCCTCGAAGGCGGAGCTGACGGTGCGCACGCCGGGCGGCGCCACGCTGCTCACCGCCACGCGCGACGTGCGCCAGCTCATGCCCCGCGCACTGGTGGATTTGCCCTTCCCGCTCTCCCTGGCCGACGCGGCCAGCGGCACGTACTCCGTTACGCTGGTGCTGCGTGATGCGCTGTCGCGCGCCGTCCTGAGCACGAGCACCACCACGTTCCAGGTGGAGCGCCGCGTGCTCGCGGGGGTGTCGGGCTCGGTGAGCGTGGCCCTGCCCAAGGTGTACGTGGGCGACTCCAACACCTGCACGGACACGGCGCGGAGCGCCTCCGGCGACGCGGTGCCCGGCGTCGTGCTGGTGCGCCAGCTGGTGGACGTGGTCGCCGGCGCGGTGTTGAGCGAGGTGCGGGAGACGGTGGACCTGGCGGCCGGGGTGCCCAACGTGCGCTCGCGCGGCATCTCCACGCAGGGCCTGGCGACGGGCGACTACGCCTGCGTCCTCCGGGCGGAGCTGCCCGGCGAGTCGCGTGCCCTGGGCTTCGCGAGCTTCCAGGTGGAGACGCCTCCCATCCGGTTCGGCGCGACGCTGAGCCAGGGCGGCAGGGGCCGGCTGCTCGTGCTGCTGGACGCACCCGTCGTGGAGAGCGGCCATGACAACGACCCGAACGGGCCCGTTGGCGCGCCGGGTCTCGTTGCCCAGAAGGCGTTCCTGAAGGCGCTGTTGGACGGCGCCGGCTGGTCCTACGACATCGTCGAGTGGCAGAAGACCTTCGCCGTGCAGCTGCGCACCGGTGGCTACGGCGCCTACGTGCTGCTCACGGAGTTCTTCACGCTGGACCCGCTCATCCAGAAGGAGCTGCGCGAGGCCGTGTTCCGCGGAGAGGGCCTCCTGGTGGCGGGCGACTACGACTCGCGCCACAAGACGGTGCATGACGCCCTGGGGGTGCGCTACGTGAGCAAGGTCAACGGGGCCTCGCGCGTGGTGCTGGACGCCCCCGGCTTCCCGCTGCTGAGCGGCGAGCTGGCGGTGCTCGCGGGCGAGAAGCCGCTGCTCATCGAGCGGCGCGGCGCGCAGAGCCTGGGCACCTTCCGCCTGGCGAGCGGCTACCCCGCGCCGGCCACGCCGCTGGACGCGGTGACGCTGAACGCATACGGCCTGGGCGAGTCCGGCTTCGCGGGCATGGACCTGTTGGCCATCGCCACCCGCGACGGGCAGACGAGCCTGGCCGCGGACGTCCTCCGCGCGCTGCTGGAGCGCGTGCACCCGATGCCTCCGCCCACCGGTGGGCGCGCCGTGGTGCCGGTGCAACTGGACGTGGAGAACCTCGGCATGGCGGTCCCCATCACCGCCACGGTGGCGATGCCTCCCGGTGTGGAGCTGGTGGACCCGGGGACGGGGCAGGTCGTGGACGGGCAGCTCACCTTCGCCTTCCCGCTGGAGGTGGGCGGGACGAAGCAGGTGCGCTTCTGGGTGCGGCTGCCGAGGGCGCCGGAGCCGGTGGACTTCACCGCGGTGGTGAAGGGCGGGCCCACGGGCTCGGTGTCGATGAACGCCACGCTCCGCGTGCAGGTCACGGCTCCGGACACGCTCACCCACATCCAGGCGAAGCTGCTGGCGCTGGCGAAGGCGGGCCATCCGAAGGCCACCGCGCTGAAGTCCGCCGCCAACTCCGTCGGACAGGCCGCCGCGGACGAGGCGGAGTGGCCGGTCCTCGCCTGCGAGTCCGCGGTCAAGGCGGCGGACGCGTTGCTGGGCATCACGGACCCGTCGGTCACCGAGCTGCGCGTGGCGCTCGGCGTCTGGCTGCGGCAGGCGACGCAGGACCTGCCGCCGCCGTTCTGAGTCGGTCTCGTCGCGACTGGAACCACAGGCCAACCAAGTCATGGATTGATGTCCCCTTCGGGGGACATGAGGGGGCAGGAATCCGTCATGCAGGCACCTCTTGAAGCAGCGCCCCACCGTCCCAACGGATGGATGCAGGGCATCTCGGTAACGGTCACGGTGGCGATGGTCGTCCTCTCGCTCCAGCCCATGGCCGCGGCGGCACAGCCGGCCATGCGCCTGGCGGCGGCGCGGGCGCAGCGCCTGGCTCACGGCGCGGTGCCGTCGGGCCCGGCCGCGCCGGTGCCCTTCCTGTCGCCCCTCGCGTCCCCGGGCGCGGGGGCCAACCGGTGCGAGGTCGACGCGCTGAAGCGGCCCGTGCCCACGGCGGAGGAGCAATACGGCCAGCGGCTCGTCGCGGTGGCGGAGCGCGCGAAGCTGGCGCGGCCCGTGGCTCGCGGCGTGCGGCCGGGAGCGCAGGACGTGAAGGCGCTCCGAACGCAGCTGGCGGAGGCGGTGTCGTCGGGGGCGGCGGTGGAGTCCTCGTTCCAGGCCGCCGAGCGCGAGCTGAAGGCGCAGAAGCTGCCGCCCGTGGTGCTGGAGCGGCACCGGGCGGCGCTGAAGCAGGCCCGGGCCCGGCAGGCGCAGCTCCAGCAGTTGTCGGCGCGGCTGGCCCGCGCGGATGACGCGAACCAGCCGGCGGAGCGCGCCGCGGCGGTGGAGCAGGTGGCCGCCTTCTTCGAGAAGAACCCACAGGGCCGCATGCATCAGCGGGCCCGGCTGGACAAGCTGCCCTTCCGCGCCCCCGACGCGACGGTGCGCGAGCCGGCCACCACCCCCGAGGCCTTCCCCGCGTCGCTGGCCGGGACGGAGGATGCGGGGCGCCGCGCGGCGGGCGCTCTCGGCAGGTCAGCGGGTGCCGACGCCCAGGCCTCGCTGGCGGTGCCGGTGCCCCCGGAGGCGCTGGCGGCGACGGAGGACGTGCAGCTCACCCAGCCCATCCGCGACCTCGCGGCCAGCCTGAACAACAACCCGGTGGAGATCTACAACTGGGTCCGCAACAACATCCAGTGGGTGCCCAGCTACGGTTCGCTCCAGGGCAGCGACCTGACGCTGCTGAACCGGCGGGGCAATGCCTTCGACACGTCGAGTCTACTGATTGCCCTGTACCGGGCCGCCGGCATCCCCGCGCGCTACGTCTACGGCACCATCGAGGTGCCGGCCAGCCAGGTGATGAACTGGGTGGGCGGCGTCACGCGGCCGGAGGCGGCGCAGCAGCTCATGGGGCAGGGCGGCATCCCCAACGTCGCGCTGGCCCAGGGCGGCGCCATCCGGAGCATCCGGATGGAGCACGTGTGGGTGGAGGCGCTGGTGGACTTCGTGCCCTCGCGCGGCGCCATCAACAAGGAGCCGGACTCCTGGGTGGCGATGGATGCGTCCTTCAAACAGTACACGTTCACCACGCCGGTGGACCTGAAGGCGGCGGTCCCCGTCGGGGTGGACGCGGCGGCGGCGCAAATCATGGCGACGGCGACGGAGGACCTGCAGACGGGCTCCTTCACCGGCCTGGACCAGGCCGCGTATGACGCGTGGACGCTGAAGATGCGCGCGGACATCGAGTTCCAGTTCGGCACCCAGCGCAGCGTGTCCGAGTTCACCGGCGCGCGCGTCATCATCCCCGAGACGGGCAGCGTGCTGGCCGGGGCGCTCCCCAACCGGGTGGTGGCCCGCACGAACAGCTTCAACCGGTTGCCGGACGGCCTGCGCCACCGCGTGGAGCTCACGCTGTACGCGTCCGCCTTCGACCGGGCCGTGGGGGAGTCCTCGCTCACCTGGACGGTGGACCTGCCCTCGCTGGCGGGCAAGCGGCTGGGCGTGACGTACGCGCCCGCGACGGCGGCGGACGCCGCGGTGCTGGCGAGCTACCGGAGCAGCCCCGGCGACAGCCTGCCGCTGTACCAGATTCACGTGCGCCCGGTGGTGCAGGTGGACGGCGTGGACCAGGCGCAGGGCCCCGCGAGCCCCATGGGCACGGAGCAGACCTGGGAGGCGCGGTTCCTCTCGCCGGGAGACCCGGGCAGCGGGCCGGAGGAGTTCGAGGTGACGGCGGGCGAGGAGATGGTGTTCGGCATCAACGGCCAGGGCGTCACGCAGGAGATGATTCACCGGCGCTTCACCCAGGGGCCCTCGAACACGGCGGCGGAGAACCTGCACACGGTGGCGCTGTACTACTGGGCCCAGTACGACGCGCTGAACGAGGTGGTGGCGTCCACGCGCAACGCGCTGGTGATGCGCATGCCGTCCATCGGCCTGTTCTCCGTGCCGCTGCAGGTGGGCTACTTCTTCGGCATCCCCCGCACCGGCTCGTACGTGTCGCGGCAGATGGATGTGGCGCGCTCGTTGATTGCGGCGGTGGACCGGGCGAACGGGAGCACGACGGAGGTCTTCCGGCTGACGGGCACGTTCGGCTCGCTGCTGGAGGGCAGGACGTTCGACTCGCTCTTCAAGCGGGAGCAGGGCTCGGGCGTGTCGGCGGTGCAGTTGCTGAAGGACGCCAACCAGCAGCAGATTCCCATCTACCGCATCACTTCGGAGAACTACGACGACATCGCCCCGCGGCTGAACCTCCCGGCGGACATCGAGGGGGAGATCTACGACGCGGTGCTGGCAGGCAAGCACGTCATGGTGTCCGAGCGCGCGCCGGTGCACGGCAACTGGAAGGGCGTGGGCTACATCATCGAGGACCCGGACTCGGGGGCGGCCGCCTACCTCATCAACGGCGGTCTGAATGGCGGCTCGGATGACCCGTGCGACCCGGACCGGAAGCGCGAGCCGGTGCGCGTGCCCATCTTCGAAATCATCCTCATCGCCATCATCATCATCGCCATCGTCCTGCTGATTGCCTCCCTGCCGGCCCTGGCTCCCGCGGCGGGAGCGGCGGCGAAGCCCGCGCTGGCGGCACTGCTGCTACTCCTGGGACTGGGGGCGACTCCCGCCTTCGCCGGGCCGTCGCCTTCCTTCCCTGGCAACGGGATGACGCCTCCGGGCGACTGCACCTACGCGCAGCACCTGGCGTTGCAGGCCGTGGTGGACACGGAGTGCCATGGCGCGCCGAGCTGCCGGCCGTACCCCGTGCGCGGAGCCGACTGCGTGGCGTTGCAGGCGGCCAAGGACCGGAACCTGCGGTGTGCACTGGCGCGCAGCGCGGTGAACACCACGTGCTTCCGTGGTGGCAACACGACGCACTACAATGAGGAGGTCATCGCCTACGAGCGCGTGACTGTCTGCGAGTGCCGTCTGGCGACCAACGGGTGCCCCCTCTGATGGTGACACTGGACTCCGCGAAGGTGCAGTTGGCGCTGGCGGAGCTCCAGGGCGCCTTCCCGGACCGGCCCTTTCCGAAGGGCGGGGTCGTGGTCCGGGGGGGCCAGTGGCATGACCCGGCGGGCAAGGCACACCGACACGAAGACCCGGAGGCGGCGGGCGTGTCCCGCTTCTTCGCGGGCGCTCCATGGAAGCGCCTCGCGGGTCCCACCCTGCTCGGGTGGGGCATGGCGGGGGTGGCCCTGCGGCACCTCACGCCGGAGGCGCTCGCGTACTACCTGCCCGCGTACCTCACCGCGTTCCTCACCGAGACCTTGGACCCGGTGTCGTTCGCGGTGCTGGAGTCGGCGGTGTCCGTGCTCACCGCCCCGGAGCCCTCCAGCGGGCCACCGCCGGGCGGCCGGAGCGCCGCGCAGTGGCAGGCCATGGAGCACGAGCGGGCCGGAGGGTTCCAGGCCTTCACCCGTGCGCTGGATGCCGCACAGCGCTCGGCGGTGAGGGCCTTCCTGGAGGCCGTGGAGTCGGTGTTCGAGGAGCCGGGCATGGACAACCCGGTGCGGACCGCGCTGGACCGTTTCTGGGCACACTGACCTGAACGGGCCGCACCGGGGTGCTTTCAGCTGACGGCGGTTGCTACCGCATGGGCGTCTGCGGCACCTGATTCTTCATGACGAGCTGGACCTGGTTGATGGTGTTCACCCAGACCTGCGTCGCGACTTCATCGACGTTGATGTTGTCCTTCATGAGCTTGAACATGAAGTCATTGCCGTTGCGCAGGATGAGGTGGACGCTGTTGCCCTTCCAGAAGCTCTTGTGGACTTCCGCCCGGTCGATGTCCTTGAGGTAGAAGTTGAAGATCAAGGTTCCAAGCTGGTCCTCGGCGAAGATGCGCTTGTTCGTCATCGTCGCCAGGTAGTCCCAGTAGAAGGTCTCGTTCGGTTTGCGTGTCTTGGCGATGGCCTGCTTCTTCACGGCCTCGCCGGGTCCCAGAATCACCTGTGTCATCGGGTCTTCTCCGCTGGGCGGTTGCTCTGGAAGAGGTAGCCGTCCCGGTACAGTTCCGTGTAGCCACACTTCATGCAGGACGCCGCGAAGAACGGGAGCGGCAGGTCCTCCTCGTAGCCCTCATCGGGTTCGATGGTGAACCGGCAGTTGGCCAGGTTGAGGATCACGCCAGGGCAGTTGATGCAGAAGACCGTCTTCTCGTTGTTCTTTGCCGGGTCCGGACGAATGGGCATGTCGCTCAGTCCTCGGTGATCTTGTTGTGGCCGCGCGGCGTCGTCTTGTTGATCTTCTCCCGCGCCTTCTGGTTCTTCATGCGGTCGAGGTCCTGCTCGTGCCACCGCTGACGGTTGGCATCGTCGCGGTCGTAGGCGTCATCGATGACGGCGCCCACCTTGCGGCCGATTTCATTCCCGACCCGGAGGCCCGCGCCGGCGACGGCAATGCCCTTCCCGACCGCGGGATTGACGGTGCCCACCATGGTTCCGACGGCGGCGATGTCGCCCGCGACCTTGTCGAGCTTGTCGTACATCTCGTTCCGGCGCTGCTGGTGGGGGTCCGCCTCGATGCCGGCCATGACGGGCACCTCGAACGGGTCGTTCTCGGCGGTGAAGAACCCGCCGTCCCCCGCGTCCCCCTGCGGCGCCTCCTCGGTGAAGGCCTCCGCCGCCTCGTCGCCACCCGCGAAGTCTCCCTGCTCAGGGAGCGGCGGCAGGCCCATCCGCTCCCGGAGGGCTGGAAGCGAGGGGCCTTCCTCGCTCAGGAAGGAGCGCATCTCGTCCGGCGACCGCTCCGGCGGATGCCGGGGCGGAAGCCTCTGCCCCGGCCGGCGGCCGCGAGGCTCGGGCTCATGCGCGTCCATGGGCTCCCTGGCGGGCTGGGCGGCGCTGAAGGGATCCGCCGTCACGTCGTTGCCCGAGAAGAAGTCGCCGCGGTCCTCCGGAGGCGGCCGGGTGGGAGCCCGGCGGCGACCCTGTGCCCCAGGCTCCGGTTCCACGGTGTAGTAGCGCGGATCATCGGCTCGGTTGGGATTGCGGGCTCCGGCTGGAACCGTCTCGACCGTCGCCTCGCCCTCCCCCTGCGGCATCACATCGTCAAACCAGTTCGACATGTTTCCCCCTCATGGGAAAATTCCCACGTTACTGTCGAAATCCTGATGCAGATGTCGGGAGGGCGTCAAGGTAGGGGTGCGTCAAGGTGGCTTGACGCATCGCGTGACTTCACGTGTCGCTCGTGGTCCGGCGTGAAGGGCCCATCAAGCGGGTAGGGCGGCGTCCTCGCCGAGGAACGCGAGCGCCGTCTGTGCGAAGGCGGCTCGGTGCTCCAGGAAGATGGGGCCATGTCCCCCTCCGGGAACCACCCACAGGCGTGACTGGGGAATGGCGCGGTACAGCTCCAGCCCCAGCTCCACGGGGTAGAGCGGATCACGGTCGCCGTACACGATGAGCGTGGGCGCGGTGATGGTGGCCAGGTACGGCGGCGTGAAGTTCATGTCGTCGTAGCTGTCCGCGAAGCCACGCCCATGTCGCCACAGCGCGCGAATCTGCTCATCCCCCAGCGCGTGCCGCGCGCGCATTTCGGCCCACTCGGCCGGCGTCCGCGTCTCCTCCGTCAGCAGGGCCATGATGCGGCGGGCCTGGGCGGGGTAGTAGGGCGGGCTCGACACGATGACCATCCGCTCCACGCGCGCAGGCACCCGCGTGGCGATGTGCAGGAGCGTGTTGCCACCCAGGCTCAGGCCCACGGCGCGGAAGCGCGAGATGCCCAGGGAGTCCAGCAGCGCGAGCACATCCGTCGCGCACTGGCGCACGGTGAAGGTGTCCTCCGGGTTGTTGCTCCGCCCATGGCCGCGCAGGTCCGGCACGATGAGCTGGTACCGCGCCGCGAGCGCGTCGAGGTCGAAGGCATGCCTCCAGTCCTCGCCCGCGCCGGTGAAGCCGTGCAGCAACACGAGCGGAGGCCCTTCCCCCCACACCCGGTAGTGCAGCTGCATGCCTTCGACGGTGGCCGTGCGCGAGACGGACGGTGCGTTCATGCGTGACTCCTCCGAGCAACCCTGGACGGAACGTCCCGGTCGGGTCAGGGGAGTACGGCAGGCCGCAAGCCGTTGATAGCTTTGTTCTTTCTTGCCAAACTGCTTCGCGGCACGACAGCGGGAGACGCCGCATGAGCGTCCCGCCGCGTGCAACGCGACTACACCGCGGGCTGCGGCGGGGACTCGATGCCGAGCGCCTCGTGTGCGAAGCGGAACATGCGCGCGTTGAGCTGCTCCAGGAACTGGAGCGGGTGGCGTCCGGAGCGGTCCGCCGCGTCCTCCAGCTTCTCCTTGCAGCGCAGGTCATTGCAGAGCGTCACGCCGACGCGGCGCTTGTTGTCCACGTCGGTGGTGAGCATGCCCACCTCGCTGGACGAGCCGTAGCTGTGGCACCACTCGCACATGCGGTAGGTCGGCTCCCCGCCGGGCGGCTCGCGGCGGAAGATGATGCCAATGGGCTTGCGGCTGCCGGGCGCGGAGAAGATGAGGTACACGCGCGCGCCGGACGTCTCCGTCCAGGCGAGGTAGTCCCGGACGAAGAGCGGGAAGGTGATGCCCTCGGGCATCTCGATGACCCGGCGGTCTCGCGAGCGGAAGGACTCGATGAGCGCCCGGTCGTTCTCGAATCGAAACACGGCGACTCCTTGGCGAACGCCTGCACTAACAGGCGCCCCCCACCATATCCACCCGAACCGGCGAAGCAGCCGGGCCTCGCCCCGCCCGAGCCCCCGGCCTCGAGGGAGCCCGGCCACCCGTCGCCCATGCGTCATATTTCCAGTTCGACGCATCCCGCTTCAATGCGCCCTCCTGTAGCATGGGCGCCCCCTGTTCCCCCGGGAGGTTCCAGTGCCCACGCGACGTCCCCCCCACTTCCACATCGCCATCGCGGGAAGTGGCTTCGGCGGCCTCGGCATGGCCATTCGCCTCAAGCAGTCCGGGCTCCAGGACTTCGTCATCTTCGAGCGCTCCCACGACGTGGGTGGCGTCTGGCGTGACAACGCGTACCCGGGCTGCGCGTGCGATGTGCAGTCCCACCTCTACTCGTTCTCCTTCGCGCCCAACCCGGCCTGGTCCCGGGCCTTCTCGCCGCAGGGGGAAATCCAAGCCTACCTGCGCGACTGCGCGGACCGCTTCGGCATCCGGCCGCACGTGCGCTTCCACCACGCCCTCCAGGAGGCCCGGTGGGATGACGCGCAGCAGCGCTGGCATCTCCAGACGTCCGAGGGCCCCTACACCGCGGACGTCTTCATCTCCGCGGTGGGGGGCCTGAGCGAGCCCGCCATTCCCAACCTGCCCGGCCTGGCGCGCTTCCAGGGCAAGGTGATGCACTCGGCGCGGTGGGATTCTGGCTACGCGCTCGCGGGCCGGCGGGTGGCCGTCATCGGTACAGGGGCCTCGGCCATCCAGTTCGTCCCGGCCATCCAACCGCAGGTGGGCCGGCTGCTCCTCTTCCAGCGCACCCCGCCCTGGGTGATGCCCAGGATGGACCGCCCCATCAGCGAGCGGATGCGGCGGCTGTACCAGCGCCTGCCGGGTGCGCAGCGCCTGCTACGCGGCGCCATCTACGCGCTGCGCGAGTTGATGGCGCTCGGCTTCATGCACCCGTGGATTCTGGAGCTGGCCCAGCGGCGCGCGCTCAGGCATCTGGCGCGCTCCGTCCCCGACCCGGTGCTGCGCGCGAAGGTGACGCCGAAGTACACCCTGGGGTGCAAGCGCGTCCTCGTCTCGGATGACTACCTGCCCGTGCTCTCCCAGCCGAATGTCGACATCATCACCGACGGCATCCGCGAGGTGCGCGAGCACGCCATCGTCACGGCGGACGGCACCGAGCACGCCGTGGACGCCATCATCTTCGGCACCGGCTTCCAGGTGACGGACATGCCCATCGCCCGCCACATCCACGGGCGCGACGGGCGCTCGCTGGTGGAGGCGTGGGGCGGCACCATGAAGGCGCACCTGGGCACCACCGTCAGCGGCTTCCCCAACCTCTTCATGCTGCTGGGGCCCAACACGGGGCTGGGCCACACCTCCGTCATCCTGATGATTGAGAGCCAGATTGACCACGTGCTCGGCGCGCTGCGCTACCTGGAGGGCCGGGGCCTGGCCGCGGTGGAGCCCACGCCCGAGGCCCAGGCCGACTTCAACCAGCAGCTCGACACGCGCATGTCCGGGACGGTGTGGATGCGGGGCGGCTGCGTGAGCTGGTACCTGGACGCCACGGGGCGCAACTCCACCCTCTGGCCGGGCTTCACCTTCACCTACCGGCGGCGCGTGGAGCGCTTCGAGCCCTCCGAGTACGTGGCCATCTTTCCGCATCGCCGCGGGCCCGCCGCGCTCCCCGCGCCGTGGCCCCTGCCCGAGCGAGCGTCCCCGGTGTCGATGCGAATCCCCACGCGAGTCACGGAAGGCAGCCCATGAAGACGGTGAAGAACAGAGTCGCCGCGATTACCGGTGCGGGCTCGGGCATTGGCCGGGCGACTGCGGTGCTGCTGGCGCGCAACGGCTGCGACGTCGCGCTGTCCGACGTGAACGAGCAGGGCCTGCGGGAGACGGCGGACCAGTGCCGCACGCACGGCGTGCGCGTGGACGCGGCGCGGGTGGATGTCGCGAAGCGCGAGGCCGTGCATGCCTGGGCGGACGCGGTGGTGCAGACGCTGGGCGCGGTCCACGTCGTCATCAACAACGCGGGCGTCGCCCTGGGCGCCACCATCGAGGACACCCGGTACGAGGACTTCGAGTGGCTGATGAACATCAACTTCTGGGGCGTGGTGTACGGCACCAAGGCCTTCCTCCCGCACCTGCGCGCGGCGGGCGAGGGCCACATCGTCAACGTCTCCAGCGTGTTCGGCCTCATCGGCGTGCCCACGCAGGGCGCGTACAACGCCGCCAAGTTCGCGGTGAAGGGCTTCACCGAGGCGCTGCGCCAGGAGCTGGAGGTGGAGTCCGTCCCCATTGGCGTCACCTGCGTGCACCCCGGCGGCATCAAGACCAACATCGCCCGCAGCGCCCGGGTGACGCACCGCAAGGGCTGGACGGACGAGCGCTCCACCAGCGACTTCGAGAAGTCCTTCTCCACCACGCCGGAGAAGGCCGCCTCGGACATCCTCTCCGCCATCCTCAAGAATCGTCGGCGCCAGCTCATCGGTGGTGACGCCGTCTTCATCGACCTCATGCAGCGGATGTTGCCCACGCTGTACCAGCGCCTGGTGGTGGCGGGGGCCCGGCGCCGGCGGCGCAAGCTGCTGGAGAGCGCCACGTGAAGTCACCCCGCGCGCTCAAGCGCCGCGCCGCGCCCGAGGCTCCGGAGCGTCCGGCCCCGCCGTCCCGCCGCGCGCGCGTGCCCGTCCGGCCCACTCCGCTGGCGCGGCGGCTGGAGGCGCCCTCGAAGGCCACGCCCCAGGACCTCTTCGCCCTGGCGCTGGCCTGGTGGAGGCAGGGCGAGCGCTTCGACATCGGCCGCATGGCGCAGGCGCTGGGCGTCAGCCGCGCCACGGTGTTCCGCTGGGTGGGCAGCCGCGAATTGCTCTACGGCGAGGTCATCTCCTCGCTGTTCGAGGGGGCCCTCGCCGCCGCCCGTCAAGGCGCGCGTGGCGAGGGGCCGGAGCTCATCGCGGACGTCACCCGGCGGCTGTTCGAGTTGCTGGTGACGGACGCGCCGCTGCGCCGCTTCGTCCAGCAGGACGCCGAGTACGCCATGCGCATCCTGATGTCGCGCAGCAGCACGGTGGAGCAGCGCTGCGCCGCGAGCATCCGCGCGTCGCTGGAGGAGGCCGTGAAGCAGGGCCACCTGAGGCCGGTGATGGACCTGGACGCGCTGGCCTACGTCATCATCCGCATCGGCGAGTCCTTCCTCTACCGCGACGCGATTACAGGCGACCCGGTGGACGTGGAGTCCGCCATCACCGCCATCCGGCTCCTCCTCACCGTGGAGAAGCAGGACGTGCGGTGGAAGGGCCGCTGAGAGGCGCCCCGGGCCTACTCCGGTGCCGCCGTCCGAGCGGGGCTGCGCAGCGCGTACAGCGCGCCGCCCACCACGAGGGCAATGGCCCCGGCGATGAGGTTGCGCGGCTGGGCGCTCAAGGCGAAGACGACGCACAGCGAGGCGGCGGCGATGGGCACCACCGGCCCGCCGGGGATTCGGAACGCGCCCGGCTGCTGGGGCAGCTTGCGCCGCAGCACGGGGATGGCCATGGCGGTGCCGAAGTAGGTGGCCAGCCGGGCCACCACCGACAGTGTGGCGAGCACCTCGAACGAGCCGGAGAAGGCCAGCGGCAGGGCAATGGCCGTCTGGGTGAGGATGGCCACCGTCGGCGTGCGGAAGCGCGGGTGCAGGGACGCGAGCGGCGCGGGGCCGAAGCCGTCGCGGGCCAGCGCGTACAGGTAGCGCGGCCCCGCGAGCACCGTGTTGCTGTTGGTGCCCAGGATGGAGAGCACCGCTCCCACCGTCATCAGCAGCCCGCCCCAACCCCCGAGGAAACGCGCGGCCGCGTCCGCCAGCGGCGTCTTCGCGACCACCACGCCCGGCAGCGTGCCCAGCGCCACCCACTGCACCGCGGTGTAGATGAAGGTGACGACGCCAATCTGCACCACCAGCGCGAAGGGCACGTCGCGCTTCGGATTCTTGAACTCGCCCGCGGGCGCGGCCGTGTTCTCGAAGCCCGCGTAGGCGAAGAGGAGCAGCAGCACCGCCGCGCCCAGGCTGCCGTCCGCCTTGGGCACCACGGACGTCGCCTGCTCCCAGGACATGGCGAACAGTCCCACGCCGATGAAGAGCAGCAGCGGCACCGTCTTCGTAATCGCCAGGAAGACGGCCGTGCGCGCCCCGGACTTCACGCCCACGACGTTGATGGCGGTGAGCAACAGCAGCGGCAGGGCGATGGCCAGCCCGCGCCCCACGCCGTCATTCACCTGCGGCAACAGGTAGGCCAGCGCCCGCGCGAAGCCCGCGGAGAGCGACGCCACCGAGGACACGCGGGCCAGCCACGTCATCCACCCCACCTCGAACCCCACCAGGTCGCCGAAGGCCTCGCGCGTGTAGACGTAGGCGCTGCCGGGCCGGTCGAAGTAGCTCGCCGCCTCCGCGAAGCAGAGCACCAGCAGGAAGACGCCCAGCCCCGCGAGGACGATGGCGCCCACGCTCGCCGAGCCGAGGTTCGCCGCCGCCGCCGCGGGCAGCAGGTACACGCCGCTGCCGATGACATCGTTGATGGAGAAGCCCACGATTTCCCAGCGGGAGACCGCGCGCTTCATGCCGAGGTCCGCGGGGGGCGCGGAAGGGGGTGTCGTCATGGCGGGGACGATAGTCCCAAGCTGCCACCCGCTGTACCCGGAATTCCCGTCAGCCAAGAATCGGGCCGAGCGGCAGGGCCACCTCGAAGCAGGCCCCCAGGCCGGGCTGGCTCTCCACGCGGATGGTGCCGCCGTGGGCCTCGACGATTTCGCGGGCGAGGTAGAGGCCCAGGCCCAGGCCGCCGTAGTGGCGCTCGGACACCGCGCGCTCGAACTTGCCGAACAGGCGCGGCAGCGCCTCGGGGGAGATGCCGATGCCCTCGTCCCTCACCGTGAGTCGCGCGCTCCCACCGTCCGCCTCCAGGCGCAGGTGGATGGGCCGGCCCGCGCCGTACTTCACGGCGTTGGCCAGCAGGTGGGAGACGACCTGCTCCATCCGCTGCCGGTCATACGCACCCACCACCGTCCCCGGCGCGTGCAGGTCCAGGCGGCAGCCCGCCTTCGCGCAGTCCGCCTCGAAGGACGCGGCCACCTCGTGCAGCAGGCCGGCGAGGTCCACCGGCTCTCGGTGGATCTCCAGCCGCCCGGCGCTGAACTGGGACACGTCCAGGAGCGCGTCCACGAGCCTTCCGAGCCGCCGCGTCTGCGTGCTCACCGTGTCCAGCACGGAGGCGACCTTGTCCGCGGGGAGCACGCCTCCGGCCGCGGCCTGCGTCTGGCGTTGCAGCGCCTGGACCTTGATGCGGATGGGCGTCAGGGGCGTGCGCAATTCGTGGCTGGCCACCGACAGGAACTCGTCGCGCAGGCGCACCGCCTGCTGCGAGGCCTGGTACAGGCGGGCGTTGTCCACCTCGCGCTTGCGCAGCGCGAGCTCGGCCTCCTTCAGGGGGGTGATGTCCTGGAAGGTCACCACCGCGCAGGCGGGACGCTCACCCAGGGCGGGCACCTGCGCGGTGTCCACCAGCACGGCCCGCTGCCCCCGGGGCGTGCGCGCGAGGAGCTGGAGCCCGGTGATGTTCTCCCCGTGCGCGGCGCGCACGGCGGGGTACTCCGAGGGGGCAAGCTCTCGGCCCGTCAGGTCCACCAGGGCGAAGGCACGCGCGTAGTCGTCCTCCGACATCGCCCGGGGGAAGGTGGCGCCCCAGTACTCGTCGGCCCGGGTGTTGGCGAAGAGGATGCGGGCCGTGTCGCGCTCCACCAGGATGAGGGGCACGGGCAGCCGCTGCAGGACGGACTGGAGCCACTCCTGGTGGGCCACCAGCGTGGCGTTGAGGGCATCCACCCGCTGGCGCTCCGCCTCCGCGCGCCGCAGTGCGTGCGCCTCGCGGGCGCGCAAGTCACACCGCTCCCGCTCCCGCGCCTGCCACAGCTCCAGGAACACGGAGACCTTGGCGGTGAGCTGTTCCGCGAAGAGGGGCTTGTGGAGGAAGTCCACCGCGCCGGCGCGGTAGGCACGCGCGGGCAGCAGCGCGTCCTCCACCGAGCCCGTCATGAAGAGCAGCGGCACGGCCTGGTGGCCCGGCGTCTCGCGGATGCGCCGCGCCGTCTCGAAGCCGTCCCAGGTGCCCGCCAGGTAGACGTCCAGCAGCACCGCCACGAAGTCCTGTCGCTCCACCGCCTGGACGGCCTCCTCGCCCGACGTCACGCACACGAGCGCGACGCCGAGCGGCTGCAGCGCCCGCTGGAGCGCGATGGCATCCGCCGCCGAGTCCTCCACGAGGAGGACCGCGGGACTGGCTCCAGGAGATGTCACGCCGCGCACGTCGACTGCGGCACTCAAGGGGTTCCCTCCAGGTAGGGGGTACAGGAGAGCGGCCTGGTGTCGGACACCGGAGGGGGGCGCTCGTTCCGGCGGCAACATGGGCTCATGTCCCCGGTCATGCCAGTCCCCCTGACGTTCCGCGTGCGGGCGCACATTGCCCGGCGGGGTGGAGTGCCCGGTTCTGGACGTTGGACGCGGGAGGAGGAGTTGTTATGAAGGGACGCGACGGGCGGCGATGGACGTCTGCCCCACGTACCTCGGAGGCACCATGAAGCCGGACCTTGTCCTGACGGTGAAGGCCCTGTCCGCCCCGAGGGTGCGGGCCGCCTAGCGGCCACGAAGTTCCGGCGCAGCGCGGTCCGCTCCCCTCCGGGTGCCCTGAAGAACCAGGTGCGCCTGTTGGCGCCGTCGTGTCCGGAGTTCCTTCCCGTGTCCCTCGAGTCTCTCGGCTGGAATCCAGCCCTCGCTCACGCCTTCTCCGACGTCCTCTCACAGTCCTCCCTTCCCCTCGTCCCCGGCCGCGTGGTGCGCCAGGCGCGCGGGCTGCTCTCCGTCCAGACTTCCGAGCGTGTCCTCCTCGCGCGTACCGCCGGGCGGCTCCTCCACGAGGCGCCCGACGCCCAGGCGCTGCCCACCATCGGCGACTGGGTGGCGCTCCAGCTCTCCTCCGGTGACGGCGAGGCGCTGCTCCACGCCGTGCTCCCACGCCGCGGCGTCCTCGTGCGCCGCGAGGCGGGCCGCGAGCGCGAGGGCCAGCTCATCGCGGCCAACCTGGACGTGGTGTTCCTGGTGGCCGGGCAGGACGACGACTTCAATCCCCGCCGCCTCGAGCGGGCGCTCGCCCTGGCCTGGAACAGCGGCGCGGCGCCCGTGGTGGTGCTCAGCAAGGCGGACCTCCTGGGCGACGTGGAGGCGCGCGTCCAGGAGGTGGAGGCGCTCGCCCCCGGCGTGCCCGTGCTGGCCCTGAGCGCGCACACCGGCGAGGGTGTGGAGGCGCTGTGCGCGTGGCTGCCCGCCGCGAAGACGGGCGTGCTGCTCGGCTCCTCGGGGGTGGGCAAGTCCACGCTCGTCAACCGGCTGCTGGGCGAGGAGCGCCTGGCCACGCAGCCCGTCCGCGAGGACGACAGCCGCGGCCGCCACACCACCACCCACCGCGAGCTGTTCGTGCTCTCCGGCGGAGGGCTCCTCATCGACGGCCCGGGCATGCGCGAGCTGGGCGTGTGGGGCGACGAGGAGGGCGTCGGCCAGGCCTTCGCGGACATCCTCGAGCTGGCCGCCGGGTGCCGCTTCACCGACTGCGAGCACCGGAGCGAGCCGGGCTGCGCGGTGCGGGAAGCCGTGGCGGGGGGCGTGCTCGAGGCCGCGCGGCTCGACAGCTTCGAGAAGCTCCGGCGCGAGCAGGCCCACCAGGTCCGCCAGACGGACCCGCTGGCGCGGCGCGAGCACCGGCGTCAGCTGAGCACCCTCATCGTGTCCGCCAGGAAGTGGGGACGGGCCAAGCGGCGCGGCGACAGCTGACCCGGAGCCCGGCGCATCCCTGGCGGTGGTGGCGCCTCCACCGCCGCCAGGGGGTGTCGTCACCGTCGCGGGCCGCATGCCTGCCCGGGCTCCGTCCGGCCTGTCCCGGCGGGGAAGGGCGGGCGGCGTCTATACTCCGCCCCCACCATGAAGAAGACGGACCTCATCAAGGCCCAGCTCCGGCGCACGATTCGCCGCGACTTGTGGCTGACCCTCGGCCCCGCGATTGTCCTCATCGGCATCGCGTTCGCCGTGACGTTCTACTTCGTCAAGCCCGCGCCCCCGAAGACGCTCGTCATCGCGACGCCGCAGGACGAGGGCGGCTTCCGGTTCTACGCGCGCAAGTACGAGGCCATCCTCGCGCGAGACGGCATCAAGCTGGAGGTGCGCCCGACGAAGGGCTCCGTCACCAGCATCGAGCTGCTCGCCGACGAGAACTCGGGCGTGGACGTCGCCTTCGTGCAGAGTGGCACCGTCAGCGCGGAGAAGGCCGCGAGCGTCGTCTCGCTGGGCAGCCTCTCCTACGTGCCGCTCTGGGTCTTCTACCGGGGCGAGCCGATGGAAGACGTGCGCGCGCTGCGCGGCCGGCGCATCTCCGTGGGGCCGGAGGAGAGCGGCACGCGCTCGCTCGCCCTGACGATGCTCAAGGCCAACAAGGTGGACGAAGCGCCGACGCAGCTCATCTCCCTCGGCCGAGAGGAGTCCATTGAACAGCTCAAGCAGGAGAAGCTCGACGCGGTGTTCCTCGTTTCGCCCGCGGAGTCTCCGGCCATCCAGAAGCTGGCGGCGGTGCCGGGCATCCACGTGCTCAGCTTCGCCCGCGCGGAAGCCTATACCCGCCGCTTCACCTACCTCACCCGGCACGTGCTGCCGCGCGGCGTGTTCGACCTCGCGGCGGACGTCCCCTCTCAGGACGTGACGGTGCTGGCGCCCACCGCCAACCTCGTGGCGAAGGACACCCTGCACCCCGCGCTCGCGTACCTGCTCCTGCGTGCCGCCAGCGAGGTCCACGGCAGCGCCGGCATGCTGGACAAGACGGGCGAGTTCCCCGCGCCGCTGGAGACGGGCTTCCCCTTGAGCAGCGAGGCCCGCCGCTACTACGAGTCCGGCGTGCCGCTGCTCCAGCGCTACCTGCCGTTCTGGGCCGCCAACCTGGTGGACCGGCTCTGGGTCATGCTCGTGCCCATCATCGCCGTGGTGGTGCCCCTCTTCCGCGCCGTGCCGGCGCTCTTCCTCTGGCGGGTGCGCTCGCGCATCGTCCGCTGGTACGCGCGCCTGAAGGAAATCGAGCTCCAGCTCGACGAGAATCCAGACCGGGAGACGCTGGGTGACATGCTGCGTCGGCTCGACGAGGCCGAGCGCGAGGTCAACCGCATCCCCATGCCGCTCTCCTATTCGGAGAACCTCTACTACTTCCGCGAGCACATCGACGTCGTGCGCCGGCGGCTGCTGCGCCGGCTCGCGGACGCCCCGGCGTCCCTGGAGCACGAGGCCCAGGCCGTGGGCTGACGCGTCGGCGGGTGTGGTTCCCTGTGGGCCTGAAAAAATAAATAGGGCCGCGCTCAAGAATTCGGGCCCCGTGCGTATTTATTTTCGAAAGGTGGGGGCGCCGGGGCAGAGCCGCGGTGCCCAAGGGCTTCGGACGCAGAGCGTCTGAAAGGTGGGCGGGGAGGGTGTCCGGGCCGTTGACGGCACTCAAGGTTTCGGACGCTTTGCGTCTGAGGGTGGGGGGAGGTCAGCCCGGGGGGGCTGGCTTCAAACGGGGTAGGGGGCGCTCCAGAGTGGGAGCGCGTGGTCATTGGGAGCACGTCGAGGGGGCGTGCTCCCAATGCTTTTTTTTCTGGAGTCTGAGGTCCTGGAGCCCCGTCAAGGTGGCTCATACGGCGGGAAGTGCGTCGGGGGGCGCGCTTCCCGCTGTGTTTTTTTGGGGCTTCGCGCAGTCCTCCTTCGCGGCGGGCGCCTTTCACGAGCCTGGAACGAGCAACGGGGCGAGCAGGAATCCCCGCTCGCCCCGCCGTGCCTCTCATGGGCTGCTCGCCGTGCGGCTACTGGCCGCCCGAGGGCATGACCTTGATGCGCTCACCGTCGCTGCCGGTGACGGTGGTGCCGGACGTCTTCTGCTGCTCCGTGGTGGGCGTGCCCACCGAGAAGCTCACCACCTTCGACATGGGGGCTCCCTGGAAGGTGCCGGTGACGGCCACCACCAGCAGCGAGCGGCCGGGCCCGGGCGTGAAGTCCACGTCGAAGGACGTCTCGTCCGAGCGCGCGAAGCTGCCGCCCTTCACGGGCGAGCCCGCGCTCTTCACCGCCAGGCCATCCACGCCCGAGACGTTCACCTGCACGTCGCTGGCCGGAGAGTCGAAGCGGAGGGTGACGTGCGCCTGCTTGTCGTCCACCTTCGCCTCCACCACCACGGGCGCGGCGACCTTGGAGGTGTCCGAGCTGGCCGGGGGCGTCGTGGACTTCGCCTGGGAGCTGCAGGCCACCGGCGCCGTCAGCGCGAGGAGGCCCGAGAGGACTGCGAGTGCCTTGCGATTCATGTGTGCTCCTCGTTCAGGGGCTGGTGATGGAGACGTTGGCGTCGTAGTTCTGGTCCTTGGCGCTGTAGCCCGTCACCACCAGCACGTACTGCGCGCCGCTCGTGCTGGGGATGCTGACCGACTCCGTGCCCTGGTACGACTCGTCCGCGGAGCCCACCTTCTCGCCGCGCTTGTAGATTTCGATGCCCACGTCTTCCAACGTATTCGCCGCGGAGATGTTCATCGTCCGGCCGGTGCCCGAGAACACGAAGTAGCGGTTCTGCTGCTGCTTGTTGTAGTCCGCCTTGCCGCGCAGGGTGGCGGTGGCGGAGTACGGGTACGCGTTGGGCACGAGCGTGTACATGGCCCGCAGCTTCGAGTCCCCTTCGCCGAAGGGCGACGTCACCGCGCCAACCCCGTAGTGGGCCATCAGCGTGTCCACCGCGGACGCACTCACCCCCGACTGCGCCTTGAGGCCGGCGATGAAGGAGCCCATCGTGGTCAGCGCGTCCGTCGACTTCTGGGGCCCCACCAGCACGTCGTAGATGGGCCCCAGGCCCAGCGCCACGCCGTCGTACGCCTCGTTGGAGCCGGAGTCGTACATGTCATAGAGCGCGCGCATGACACTGGACTCGGAGAACACGCTCGGCGACGCGTCATCCGTGGGGCTGGGCGCCGTCTCCGCGTCGAAGCCGAAGGCCAGCGGCGGGCCGCTGGGCGAGTTCGTCCACAGCGTGTCGACGTACATCGACTCCGGCAGGAGCATGGCGGCGAGCGCGTTGCCGTAGCCCTCGCCGAAGGACAGGCGCGGGTCCAGCACGTCGCCCGTGCTGTGCGGTCCGCCCGGGCTGTCCGCGCGCGAAAGGTTGGCCTCGAAGTAGTGCCCCCACTCGTGGACGATGACGTGCGAGTCGTACTCGTCCGTGTCCACGCCCGACTTCCCGAGGATGTAGATTTCGTTCTCCGTGAAGGAGAAGTGCGACGTGCTGATGGCGCCGGTCTTCTTGTCCCCGCTCTGGGGGACGTTGTCCGGGCTCCAGTTCACCTTGAGCGCGGGGAAGGTGACGGAGCGCACCGCCATGAAGGCCTTGGACGCGGTGTACATGCTGTCCAGGATGGCGAAGGGCGCCGCGGTGCGCGCATTGGCGCTGTAGGCCGCCCCAGTCCAGCCGTGCGTCGCGTGCAGGTTCTTCGTCGTGGTGGTGGCGGTGATGCTGTCACCCAACGCCCAGATGGCATCGCCGTCCGTGTTGTCCTCGACCTGGATTTCAGGGTTCGTGGACTTGGCGAGCGCGACGAGCGACAGCGAGCCACAGGCGCCCGGGGTGAAGCTGAGCTGGTAGTTGCCCTGCTCGTCCGTCGCCCCGGTGGTGAGGATGTTGGTCCCCTGGCGCACCTGGACCACCGCGCTGCGCACCGGCCGCACGGCCGCCTGCGCGAAGCCCAGCGTGCCCGTCCGCGTGGACGTCGAGTAGGTGGCCGGGATGAAGTCGTAGGTCACCTTGCCGCTCAGCGTCATCGGTTTGCCCGCGTCGCCCTTGCACTCCTCGTTACCGCCACCAGGGTCGTCGCCGCAGCCCACCAGCGCGAGCGTGAGCGCGAGTGCCAGCGTCTTTCCGGTGAAGCCCCAGTCTGACCTGCGAGACACGAACATTCCGTTCTCCCCCTGCCGCTCACGAGTCGAGGGCAGCGGGGCATTCTGGGCAGTTCTCCGGGCAACTTCAAATGCGCCGGGCCCGGGCGGGACGTTCTCATCGACGGAGATTCTGGAACGCGGGCCCCAGGTAGGAGGCCTGCCGATGTGGGCGCTGGAGCGCCGCCGCGGGAAGGGGGGCTCTTCCGGCGGCGGCCTTCCGAGCAGGCGTCAGGGCAGCGGCCCCTCCACCAGGCGCAGCACGTCCGCGAGCACGCCGGCCGCCGTCACCGCCGCGCCCGCGCCGTAGCCGCGAATCACCAGCGGGGTGGGGCTGTAGCGCTCGGACAGGAAGCTGAGCGCATTCTCTCCGCCCTTCACCGCCGCCAGCGGGTGCTCGAGGGGGACGGGCACCAGCCCCACGGAGCACCCCTCCGGGCTGACGCGGCCCACGTAGCGCAGCACCTTGCCCTCCTTCCGGAGCATCTCCGCGCGGCGCTGGAAGTGGGCATCCACCTTCGGCAGCCGGGCGAGGAACGCGTCGAGCGGGCCGGATGCATCGAAGTCCGCGGGGAGGAGGGACTCCAGCGCCACGCCCTCCAGCTCCACGTTGCGCCCCAGCTCACGGGCGAGGATGAGCACCTTGCGCGCCACGTCCGTGCCCTGCAAATCGTCGCGCGGGTCCGGCTCCGTGAAGCGCCGCTCCATCGCGGTGCCCACGGCCTGCGACAGCGGCACGCCCTCCTCGACGAGCCCGAGGATGAAGGAGAGCGAGCCGGAGAGGATGCCCTCGATTCGCAGCACCTGGTCGCCCGTGCGCACCATGTTCTTCAGCGTGTCGATGACGGGCAGGGCCGCGCCGACATTCGTCTCGTAGAGGAAGCGGCGCTGGTGCCGGGACGCCGTCTCGCGCAGCGCGCGCCAGTGGCTCCCCCGGCCGGCGTTGGCCTTCTTGTTGGCCGTCACCACGTGGAGCCCGGCCTCCATGAGCGACGGGTAGGCGAGCGCCACGTCCTCGCTGCTGGTGCAGTCCACGAAGATGGGGCGGCCGGGACGCTTGGCGCGGGCCCAGTCGCGGAAGGTGTCCAGCGCGGGGCCGTCACCGCCCTCGGCGAGCTTCGCCTCCCAGCCCTCCAGGGGAATGCCCTCGCTGGAGGCCACGCAGTGCCGGCTGTTGGCAATCGCGCACACCCGCAGGTCCACGCCGTGCGCGCGCAGCTTGGGGGCCTGCTGGCGCACCTGCCGCAGCAGCTCGCCGCCCACGCTGCCCACGCCCGCCACCAGCAACTCCACCACCTCGGTGGTGCCGAAGCACCGGCCGTGGACGTGCGTCATGGCGCGGGGGCCGTCCGTCTCGGAGATGACGGCGGAGATGCTGCGCTCGCTGGAGCCCTGCGCAATCGCGGCGATGCTGCACCCCACGTCGGCCAGGGCGCTGAAGAACGTCCCCGCCACGCCCACCCGGTGCCGCATGCCGTCGCCGACGATGCTGAGCACCGCGAGCCCGCCCTGGCGCTCAATCGTGTCCACCTTGCCGGCCTCGCGCTCCACCTCGAAGGCGGCCTCGAGGGCGCGCACGGCGCGCTCGGACTCGGCCTGCTGGACGCAGAAGCTGATGGAGCACTCGCTGGAGCCCTGGGTGATGAGCACCACGGAGATGCTGGCGTGGGCCATGGCCTCGAAGACGCGGGCGGCGGTGCCCGGCACGCCCTTGAGGCCCGCGCCGGCGATGTTGACGAGGGCGATGTCGCGCAGGAAGGACAGGCCGCGCACCGGGTGCTGGGGCGGGGCGGCGGCGGCCGTCACGCGGGTGCCGGGGTGCTCGGGGCGGAAGCTGTTGCAGACGCGCACGGGAATGCCGCGCTCGCGGGCCGGGGCAATCGTCTTCGGGTGGAGCACCTTCGCGCCGAAGTAGGCCAGCTCCATCGCCTCCTCGAAGCTCACCTCCGGCAGGGGGAAGGCCTCGGGCACCAGGCGCGGGTCCGCGCTGAAGATGCCGTCCACGTCCGTCCAGATTTCCAGCAGCTCGGCGTCCAGCGCCGCCGCCGCCAGCGCCGCCGAGTAGTCCGAGCCGCCGCGTCCGAGCGACAGCGTCTTGCCCTTGCCGTCGCCGCCGAAGAAGCCCGGCATCAGCATCAGTCCCGGGCCGCCCTCGCGCAGCGGGGCGAAGCGCGCGCGAATCTCGTCCATCATCGGCGTGGCCTGGAGCGGGTCTCCCGAGCAGAGGAGCACCTCGCGCGGGTCCACCGCCCGCGGCGCCAGGCCCCGCGCCTCCAGCAGCGCTTCCAGAATCAGGCACGCGGCGCGCTCGCCCAGGCCCGACAGGTGCGCGAGCACGGAGGGCGAGCACTCGCGCAACAGCCCCACGCCCTGGAGCAGGCCGCGCAGCTCCGAGGCGAGGGCGGCGAGTCCTTCTTCCAGCGGGCGCTGGCGTGACGCTCCCAGCTCGTCTGCCAGCTCCCGGGAGATTGCGGCGTGGGTGTCCTCGAAGCGGGCGCTCAGCCCGTCCACCGCGCCGCGCTCCTGGGCCACCCGTGCGGCCTCGACGAGGAGGTTGGTGATGCCGGACACGGCCGAGGCCACCAGCATGACCCGCGTCTCCTGCCGCGCCGCCGCCGCCAGATCCACCACGCGGCGCAGTTGCTGCGCGCCGCCCACGCTGGTGCCACCGAATTTCATCACGCGCATGGCGACACCTCGGGCTTCGGCGGCGAGGAGGGGAGGGCCAGCGGGAGAGGCGTCTGCGGGGTGGGCTGCATGGGGTCTCCTGGGAGGGTGGATGGCGTGAAAACGAAAAAGCCCCGCGCCGGGGAGCGCGGGGCCGAGCTGGGAGACCTGGAGGTTTCCGAGCTAGACCGCCCGCGCTCCGCGGGGAGTCGTGGTGGTAGTGGTAGTCGTGGTGGTGGTGGTGGTGGACGACGGAGCAGTCGTCGGGCGCACGGAGGCGGAGGACAGATGTCCCTCGCCCATCGCGATGCTCCCGTGGAGGCCGCTCATGAAGTGGAAGGCTGGCTGAACTCGCGGATGCAAGTCAAGCCAGCCACCCGTGAGGTGATACCCGGTTGCACTACGCGCGGGGGCGTTCAGCCCACCAGGCGCACGACCAGCTGGGTCAGTCCGTAGACCAGCACCGCCATGAGCGCGGCGGCGGGGATGGTGAACACCCACGCCCAGATGATGCGACCCGCCACGCCCCACTTCACGGCGCGCCAGCCCTTGGTGGAGCCCACGCCGACGATGGCGCCCGTAATCGTGTGCGTGGTGGACACGGGGATGCCCCAGTGCGCCAGCGCGATGATGGTGACGCCGCCGCCCGTCTCCGCGCTGAAGCCGCCGATGGGCGCCAGCTTGGTGAGGCTGTGCCCCATGGTGCGGACGATGCGCCAGCCGCCGAAGAAGGTCCCCAGGGCGATGGCCGCGTGGCAGGAGATGATCATCCACCAGTCGATGTGGAACGGCCGGTCCTTCCAGATGGTGCCGAAGAGCACCACCGCGATGATGCCCATCACCTTCTGCGCGTCGTTGGTGCCGTGGCTGAAGGAGAAGATGCCCGACGACACCAGCTGCAGCCGGCGGAACCAGGCATCCACCCGCAACGGCGTCTGCTTGTGCACCGACCACGTGCTCGCCAGCATCATCGAGATGCCCAGGAACATGCCGATGAGCGGCGACAGCACGATGAAGGCGGCAATCTTGGCGATGCCCGCGCCCACCAGCCCCTTGACGCCGAGCACCGGCAGCGTGGCGCCAATCATGCCTCCCGCCAGCGCGTGAGAGGAGGATGACGGAAGTCCCCACCACCACGTCAGCAGGTTCCAGGCGATGGCACCCATCAGCGCGGAGAAGATGACCGCGAGCACCGCGGTCGGGCCCTCGGCGCGGAGCATGTCGAAGTTGATGATGCCCTTGCCCATGGTGTTCGCCACGTGGACGCCACCGGCGAACGCCGCGATGAAGTTGAAGAACGCGGCCCAGGCCACGGCCAGGTTGGGCGACAGCACGCGCGTGGACACCACGGTGGCGATGGAGTTCGCCGCGTCGTGGAAGCCGTTGATGAAGTCGAAAATCAGCGCGACAGCGACGATGAGGACGACGGCGGTGAGTAGCATCTCAGGAGTGCTCCAGCACCACGCCTTCGATGATGTTGGCCACGCCCTGGCACTTGTCGGTCGCGGTCTCGATGAGGTCGTAGATTTCCTTCCACTTGATGACCGTCAACGTGTCCACGCCGCTCTTGAAGAGCCGGCCGACGCCCGCGCGCAGGGCCTCGTCCGCCTGGGACTCCAGCCGCTTGATTTCCTGGCAGCCAGCGAGAATCTGCTCCGGCTTCTTGATGAGCCGCAGCGCCGCGACGACCTCCTGGACCTTCTGGGCGCTCAGCACCAGCAGCCGCGCCAGCTCCGTGGCGTCCGGGAGGCTGGTCTGGATTTCGTAGTAGTGCAGCCGCGCCGCCGCCGCGTTCGTCAAGTCCAGCACGTCGTCGATGCGCGACAGCAGCGTGTGAATCTGCCCGCGGTCGAACGGGGTGATGAACTGCTTGTGGAGGCGGTTGAAGGCGGTGTGCGTGACTTCGTCACCGCGGTGCTCCACCTCTTTGAGCGCCCGGACGCGCTCGGGCACGTCCCGGTAGTCCACCAGCAGCTCGTGCAGCAGCTTCGCGCCCTGCACGGTGACGGCACACTGCGCGTCGAAGTCGTCGAAGAACTCGTCCGACTTGGGCATCAGCTTCTCGAGCATCCGTCCCTCCAGGTCGCCCGGATGTCCGGGCGAGGCTTGCCCGGGGCTGTCACGCGTTCGTGACGCCCCCGTGGCGCGCCCGTGACTACCCTACCTGGAGAGAATCTCCACACTTCGTTTTATTTCACTGCCGGTGCCGGACGGCGGGTACTCAGGGCCGTCAGGCCGGCATCCGTCAACGGTAGCGCCGCGAAGCCGGCCCCCGCCGCGTCGGCTTCAGAGCTTGACGACAATCTTCCCGAAGTGGGCGCCCGCCTCCATGTGGCGCAGCGCCTCGCGCGCCTGCTCGAAGGGAAAGACGCGGTCGATGACGGGCTTCAGCCGGTGCTGGGTGATGACGCGGTTCATGTCCTCGAACATGGCGCGGCTGCCCACGTAGGTGCTCTGGACGTTCAGCTTCTTCGCCTCGACGGTGGCGGGGTCCGGCTTCGCGACGCCACCGCTGAGCATGCCGATGAGGGAGATGTGCCCGCCGGGCCGCGTGGCGCGCAGGGAGTGGGACAGTGTCTCGGCACCGCCCACTTCCAGGACGTGGTCCACGCCCTGTCCACCCGTCAGGGCCAGCACCGGCTCCTCCCAGCTCGGGTGCTGCTTGTAGTTGACGGTGCCATCCGCGCCGAGCCCCTTCGCACGCTCCAGCTTCGCGTCCTGGCTGGAGGTGATGATGACGCGCGCGCCGAGCGCCCGGGCGAGCTGGAGGGCGAAGATGGAGACGCCGCCGGTACCCTGTGCCAGCACCGTCTGCCCCGGCTCGAGCCCGCCCTCGGGCACCAGCGAGTTCCACGCCGTCACGGCCGCGCACGGCAGCGTGGCACCGTCCTCGAAGGAGAGGTGCTCCGGCAGGTGCACCAGTCCCTCGGCGTCCACGGCGACGTACTCCGCGAGCACCCCGTCCACGCTGCCCCCCAGCGCGCGGGCCACCTTCTCCGGCGTCCTCGGCCCATCCGTCCACGTCTGGAAGAACGTCGGCGCCACGCGGTCTCCGGGCTTCACCCGCGTGACGCCGGCCCCCACGGCCACCACCTCGCCCGCGCCGTCCGAGGTGGGGATGAGGTTGGACGGGCGGCTGCCCGGGTACCTGCCCAGCGCGATGAACAAGTCACGGTAGTTCAGGGACACGGCGCGGATTCGCACCAGGGCCTGCCCCGGGCCCGGCTTCGGCTCCGGCCGCTCTACCTGCACCCAGCCCTCGATGCTGCCCGTCTTCTGGAGTTCGATTGCGCGCATGCGCGCATGACTAGCCATGATTGCGTGGGAATGCCACGCAACCCGGCCCCGAGCGCCTCAGAACGCCGCCGTGAGGGAGACCTCTCCGAGGAACGGGCGCAGCTCCTCCTCCAGGCGCTTGCGCGGCATGGCCCCGACGAGCTGCTTCACCACCTTGCCGTCCTTGAAGACGAGCAGGGTGGGCATGGCGCGGATGCCGTACTGCTGCGCCGTCTCCATGTGCGAGTCGGTGGAGATTTTCGTGAACTTCATCCGTCCCCGCCACTCCGTGGACAGTGCGTCCAGCATGGGTGCGATGATGCGGCACGGAGGGCACCACGCGGCCGTGAAGTCCACCACCACCGGCTCCTCCGCTTCGAGCACCTCGCGCCGGAAGTCCGCATCCGCCAGCTCGATGACATTCCCCGCCATGACGTTTCCTCCTCGGGAGGCGCGGCCCGCACGGTCCGGCGCCTCGGTGTGGAGAAAGGTCTAATGGCGGGGGCGCGCGGGGACGAGAGCCCCTGGCGCAACGCATTGTTCCGCGAAGCGCCCCGGACCCTAGGCTTCCGGCTCCCAGGGCAGCGTGGCGCTGCGCTCGGACAGCAGCGTGAGGAAGGCGCGCACCTTGGGTGGGAGCTGGCGGCTGCTGGGGTAGACGGCGAACACGGGGATGCCCGGGGGCGTCACGTCTTCCAGCACGGGGACGAGCATTCCCCCGCGCACGTCGTCCACGACGAGCGACGCGGGAAGCCGCACCACGCCCAGCCCCGCGCGCGCGGCCGTCTGTCCGGCGCGCACGCTCGGCACGCGCAGCCGGCCCGCCACGGGCACCGTCTTCGCGCGCCGGCCCTCGCCGAAGTACCAGACCTCGTCCGTGCCCGGCTCGGCGAGGAGCACGCACTCGTGGCCCCGCAACTCGTCGGCCGTGTGTGGGGTGCCGTGGCGGCCCAGGTACGAGGGGCTGGCGTAGTAGCCCGTGCGCAGGCGCCCGAGCCGGCGGGCCACCAGCGTGGAGTCCGCGAGCGGCCCGGTGCGCAGCGCCAGGTCATACTCCTCGGCGATGAGGTCCACGTGGGCCTCGGCGAGCGACACCTCCACGCGCATCCGTGGCTGGCGCAGGAGGAACTCGGAGATGAGGGGCGTGAGCAGTTCGCCGAGCAGGGACAGGGTGGCGATGCGCAGCGTGCCCTGGGGCGTGCCCCGGGACTCGCTCACCGCGCGATTGACTTCGCGGGCCTCGGCGACGAGCCGCGCGCAGTGCGCGTGGTAGTCGCGGCCCGCCTCGGTGAGCCGCAGCCGGCGCGTATTGCGCTCGAGCAGGCGGATGCCCAGCCGCTCCTCCAGCGCGGCGAGGCGGCGGCTCACGGTGGACTTGCGCAGGCCCAGCCGCTCGGCGGCGGCGGTGATGCCGCCCGTCGCAACGACTTCGACGAAGAGCAACATGTCATCCAGGAGGGGAGGGCTCGGGGACACGGGCGCAAGCCTACAGGGGACGGGTGTCCGCCTCCTCCCTGTCCGTGCGTCCAGGCGTCAAAGAGGGGTGGGCAGGGGCGGGAAAGCCGGGTAGATGCAACCGCCAGGGGAGCGGCCAGCTTCGAGGGACGCTCCAGGTGCTTCCCCGGGTTCTTCCATGATGCCGCCTCGCCCCATGCCGCTGTGTGTCGCGCCGATGATGGACTGGACGGACCGGAACTGCCGGTACTTCCACCGGCTGCTCAGCCGCCACACGCTCCTCTACACGGAGATGGTGACCACCGGCGCCGTCATCCACGGAGACAGGGAGCGACTGCTGGGCTACGAGCCCGCGGAGCACCCCGTGGCGCTCCAGTTGGGAGGTTCCGAGCCCGCCGCGCTCGCCGAGTCGGCGCGCATCGGCCAGGAGTGGGGCTACGACGAAATCAACCTCAACTGCGGCTGCCCGAGCGACCGCGTCCAGTCCGGCCGCTTCGGCGCGTGCCTGATGGCGGAGCCGGACCTCGTCGCCCGCCTCGTGGGTGCCATGCGTGAGGCCGTCAGCATCCCGGTGACGGTGAAGTCGCGCATCGCCATCGACGACCTGGACGAGTGGCCGACGCTGGAGGACTTCGTGCGCAAGGTCTCCGCCGCGGGTTGCTCGCGCTTCATCGTGCACGCGCGCAAGGCGTGGTTGCAGGGGCTGAGCCCGAAGGAGAACCGGGACGTGCCCCCGCTGCGCTACGAGCTCGTCTACCGGCTCAAGTCCGAGTTCCCGCACCTGGACATCAGCATCAATGGCGGCATCAAGACGATGGACGCCGCCGCCGACCACCTGAAGCACGTGGACGGGGTGATGATGGGCCGCGCCGTCTACGAGAGCCCCTATCTGCTGGCCGAGGCGGACCGCCGCTTCTTCGGCGCACAGGAGGCCCCGCCCGAGCGGCACGCCATCGTGGAGGCGATGCTTCCGTACGTCGAGCGGCGCATGCGGCAGGGGGCGCCGCTGGGGGCCATCACCCGGCACATGCTCGGGCTCTTCCAGGGGCTGCCCGGGGCGCGCGCATGGCGCAGGCACCTGAGCGAGAACGCGCACAAGTCGGGCGCGGGGCCGGAGGTGCTCGTCGCCGCGCTCGCGAAGGTGCGCCGCTCTCCCGAGGCGGACGTCGCGGCATAGGGCTCGGACTCCTCATCCCGAGGTGCCGCGCATCAGCACGGCCCGCGTGGAGTCGTTGACCGCCGGTCCACCGGGCGGGTGACGCCATCCACCGAGAGGTGGTGTCGTCCACCAGCGGTGGCCACCGCCACGAAGATGCTCTCAGCGCCTTCCACCCGTCCTGCGCCGGCGCGCGCAGCGTGACGCCTTCGGGGCCGAAACCACGGTGAGCGGGCTGGCCGCCGCCACCCGGTCCAGTGTCTTCAGTTCTTCCGGACGCACGGGCTCACCGTTGTGCGCGAGCATCACGGCTCGCAGCGCCTCGCGGACCTGGATGGCCGCCGAGAAGGACTCGGGCGACACCGTGTCTCCCGGAGCCAGCAGTCCCGGCCGCGGAACCACGTGGCGAGCGCCGCCGGGGTGGAGGCCTCGTCGGTGCGCTTCTCCACGTCCAGGGTGTTCACGAAGTCGTGTACCAGCGCGATGTCCGCGAGCAGCTCGGCGCGATGAGGCAACGTCATTGCTCGCAGCCTGCCGTGTCCTCCACGACGAGACCTGCAGCGCGAGGTTCCAGCAATGATTGGGACGCGCCTGCAGATGTTCAACCAGTCAAGCCAGTTTGATGGTGTTGGCCGCGACGGAATGCTGCGACTGATACGACCTGGCTCCGAATCCCCGGACCTCGCGAGGGCCGGAGCTCGCAGGGCTACAGGTCCACTCCACCTGGGCGGCAGGAGCGGAACGCGCCGGGCCTGAGCCGGCGTTGCGAGCTGCTCCCTCCCTCGCCACCGCCACCGGTTGCCAACCCCATGTCAGACCCACCCGGTAGACCGGTGCGCGTGGAAGGAACGTTACTTCCAGCCGTGAGTCGCCCGGAGGGGCAGGGGGAAGGGGCATGGGAATTCTGGAGCAGATGCGCGTCGACGCCATGTGCGAGGCGGCGGGGTTGTTGGCGCTTCGGGGGTACGACAACGTGCACGCCTCGGAATTGGCCCGGGCGCTGCGCGTGTCGGTGGGTACGCTCTACCGGCGCTACGGCAGCAAGCGAGGCTTCGCGCTGGCGGTGAGGGACTTCGCCGAGAATACCCTGTGCATCCGGGCGCGCAGCGGTTTCGAGTGTGAGCACGGCAGGCAGGGCGTGGACTTCCGCCAGGCCTTCTTCTCCTTCTGGTGGGAGCTGGTCAGTGCGGCCCTGGAGGAGCCCGGCCTCTTCGCCTTCACCTTTCTGCACTGGCACCCCTATGCCCCTGGGCCCCATGCGCCCTACGCGTTGAGTCCGTACATGCCACGCGGACTCGGGCCGCTCCTGGCACCTGCTCAAGAGGCCTATGCGCCAGTCACCACCGGGGGCGGTGCCCCGGGGCCGCATGAGTCAGACGTCTGCTGGTCAGCTACGACGGGGGCGCATGAGTCGGAGGTCTCCGTGCCGTGCGAGCCAGATGCTGCCGGGGCAGATGACCTGGGGCCGCATGAGCTCCACGATTCCGGGCCGCGTGCGCCACGCGCGCTTGGGCAGCAGTCGCACGGCAGGGCGGCGCGGGCGATGGTGCGCGAGGTCCTGGAGCAAGGCGAACGTGAAGGGGCGCTGGCACCGGGGAGCGCCCGGGTGGGCGAGGGCCTGGTATGGGGAGCGCTCGTGGAATTGGTACGCGCGCCGGCCGAGGAGGGCGCGTTGGTGACGGAAGCCGAGGTCCTCGCCTCGGCAACGGTTCTCTGGCGCGCCCTGGCGCTCGTCAAGGACTCCGAGCCCCAGGGGACGGACACCCCTCCTTCAGGCGCCACCCAGCTTCCATCCGTGATGTCTGGCGGCCTCGCCGCGGCTTCCGCGCCCCAGTCGCAGGAGGCGCCGGTGGTCGTCGCGTGCCCGGTGCTGGCTCGGACCCAGGTCGCCTGCCGCTCCAGGCGCTCGTGCTACCTGCTGCCTCACGGTGGTTCCGCTTGCGAGGAGTCCCCTGGCTCCGGACGCGGCTGGCGCTGCCCTCTCGAATGGAGCCACCGCGTGTCAGCGGCGCGTGGCGTCCGCGAGCCCTGCTCGCAGCGCATCCAGCAATCCCGGCGGGTCGCCCTCTCGAAACGCCGCGAGCCCCGCTTCGAAGTCCACGCGCGCGCCCTCTACGTCTCCCAGCCGCGTCCGCAGCGCCCCGCGCTCCCGCAGCAACTCCGGGTCCACGTCCTCACCCTCCTGCGTGGCGAGTGCATCCGTGAGGTCCGTCACCGCCTCCGCCAACCGCCCCAGGCGAGTCCTCACGCTGGCGCGCTGCTGGAGCAGCCACGGATTGTCCGGGTCCTCCTCGAGCGCCAGCGTCCAGTCGCGCTCCGCCTCCACATCCCGGCCCAGCACCTCCAGCGACTCCGCGCGCTTCATGTGGATGACGAGCGCCTTGCGGTAACCGCCGGCCACCAACGCGTCGAAGTCCGCCACCGCCTCCGCATGCCGCCCCAGCCGGGCCAGCGAGAGCGCGCGGTGCAGCCGCGTGGTGTTGTGTCCGGGCGCAAGCTCCAACACGCGCTCGTACCAGACGAGCGCCTCCGCCGGCGCTCCACCCCAGATGCCCAGCGTCTGCCCCAGCTCGCTCAGGATGCGCACCTGTCTCGGGTGCGCCTCCGCGAGCTGTCGGATGAGCGCGAGCGCCGACGCGTACCGGCCGCTCCTCCGCAGCCGGTCCACCTCGCGCATCTGCTCGGACACCTCGGGGGGCCAGGCTTCGCGTCCGTTGCGCTCCACCATCACCGGCTCGCCGGAAAGGCGCGGCACGCGGCGTCGTAGTCCTGCCACCAGCCGTTCAGGGCCTGCATGTCCGTGGCGCGGGGCTCATCGCCAGCCCCCGACATGGCCAGGTATGCGTGCAACAGCGGCCGGAAGTGCGGGTGGGCGCACCGCTCGATGATGTCCTGCGCCCGCCGCTTCGGGGAGCGGATGTCCATGTTGAGCGCGTAGCCCTGCTCGGTGACGACGCACTTGATGTCGTGCTCGGTGTGGTCGATGTGCCGCACGTACGGCATCACACAGCTCACCGTCCGCCCGTCCTTCAGCCGGCGCGTGGACGGCGTGTGGACGATGCTGAGGTACGCGTTGCGGAAGAAGTCTCCCGAGCCGCCCAGCCCGTTGACGATGCGCGAGCCGTCGATGTGCGTGGAGTTGACGTGCCCGTAGATGTCCACCTCGATGGGGGTGTTCATCGCGATGACGAACAGCCGGGAGATGATTTCCGGGCTGTTGGACAGCCACATGGGCCGCAGCACCAGTCTGTCGCGGCACCGCTCGAACAGCTGCATGAAGCGCTGGCGCCCCTCGGAGGAGAAGGACACCGCGGTGGCGGATGCGTATTCGAACTTCGCGTCGTCCTCCACGTAACGCAGCATTCCGTCCTGGAACACCTCGGTCCAGAATCGAATCTTCTGGAAGGGTGAGTCGTAGAGTTCGCCGATGATGGCGTTGGCCACGTTGCCTACGCCGGACTGGATGGGCGGCAGGCGCTTGCCCCAGTGGAACTGCTCGCGGCACTGGAGCAGGAAGTCGACCACGTTGCGCGCGATGCGCTTGTCCGTGTCGTCCGCCGCCTTGAAGGGCACCGGGTGGTCGGGCGTGCGGGACTCCACCACCGCCACTACCTTGCTCAAGTCGAACTCCACGTACGGCGTGCCGATGCGGTCTCTCACGTTCACCACCGGCAGCGGCCAGCCCACATGCGGGTGCACCGCGGGCGGGACGATGTCGTGGAAGCCCGTGTAGTCCGGCACCGCCGTGTTCACCTCGAGGACAATCTTCTTCGCGCGGGCGAGCGCCTCCACGCTGATGCCCACCGAGGAGGTGAGGATGACGCTCCCGTCGGGCCGGATGCGCGACACCTCCACCACGGCCACGTCGATGTCGCCGTAGAAGCCGTACATCAGGTTGCGCGCGAAGGCGGACAGGTGGACGTCGGTGAAGTCCATCTCCCCGGCGTGGATGCGCTGGCGCGACGCGGCCGACGACATGTACGGACCGCGCTTGCGGATGAAGGGCGCCAGGGGGCCCTCCACGTTCTCTGACAGCGAGGCGCCGGACAGCAGGGTGATGCCCGCCTGCGGCAGTTGCTGCGAGAAGTACCAGGCCAGGGCCGGAAGGAAGGTCTTCGGCTCGCCCGATTTGGTGAAGCCGCTGATGGCCACCGTGCTGCCGTCGGCCACGTGCTTCACGGCCTCCTCGACAGGGACGACCCTGGTCAGCAACTCCGGGTTCTCGATGCGGTCTTTCAGGGAGCTCGTCACGGTCATGGCCATGGGGAGAACGGCTGGGCGGGGAGGGTCGTTCGCGCCTCCGGGAAGATGACACACCGCGTGCTCCACCGGGGGGCGAGGTGGAGGGCGGGCCCCCGCCATGGCAGCGCGGCGAGGCGTGGGGGGAGGCTCGGCATGGGTGGGGGGCTCAGCGCGGCTGGGCCTCGCCGTGGGGAGGCGTGGGGGACTCGGGAAGAGGCGGGCAGGCGGGCGTGTTGGGGGCGCCGCGATTCCGTCCTACGGTTCGCGGCGGGCCGCCGCCAGGCTCCGCCCCTACCAGACAGCCACCCTTTCGTTGGGAGACCCCCTTCTCATGCGTAAGCTCCTCTTCGCCGGTGCGGGCATGGCCGTGCTCGCATCCGCCGGTTGCGCCACGACGACCCCGCCCGCCCAGGAGTCCCAGAACATGGCTTCCGCCCCGTCTGCCTCCACCCCTTCCACTGCCCCGTCTGGCTCCACGGCGCCCGCCGCCCCGTCGAACCCGCTGCTCGCGAAGTGGGCCGGGCCGCACGGTGGGTTGCCGCCGTTCGCCCAGGTCCAGGTGGCGCAGTTCAAGCCCGCGCTCGAGGCGGCCATGGAGGAGAACCGCCGGGAAATCGCAGCCATCGTCGACACGGCCGTCCCGCCGACGTTCGAGAACACCATCGTCGCGCTGGAGGCGGCCGGGAAGACGTTCTCCGACGTGGAGACGCTCTACGGCGTGTGGAGCTCGACCATGGCCTCCCCGGAGGTCCAGGCGCTCCAGCGGGAGATGGCGCCGAAGCTCGCGGCCTTCGACGATGAAATCTACCAGAACGCGGGGCTCTTCAAGCGCATCGAGGCCGTCTACAACTCGCCCGACAAGGCGAAGCTGACGCCCGAGCAGCAGCGGCTCACGTGGCTGCACTACACGCGCTTCGCCCGCTCGGGCGCGAAGCTGGACGCGGCGGCGAAGCAGAAGCTGGCCGCCATCAACCAGCGGCTCGCGTCGCTCTACACGTCCTTCAGCCAGAATGTCCTGGCCGAGGAGGAGGGCTACACCGTCGTCCTGGAGTCCGAGGCGGACCTCGCGGGGCTGCCCGACTCCGTGCGCGCCGGCGCGGCGGCCGCGGCCGAGTCGCGGGGCTTGAAGGGCAAGTGGGTCATCACCAATACGCGCTCGTCCATGGAGCCGTTCCTCACGTACTCGGCCCGGCGCGACCTGCGCGAGAAGGTGTGGCGCAACTACGTCAACCGCGGTGACAACGGCGACGCACGCGACAACAACGCCATCATCGCCGAGGTGCTGAAGCTGCGCGCCGAGCGCGCGAAGCTGCTGGGCTACGCGACGCACGCGCACTGGCGGCTGGAGAACACCATGGCGAAGACGCCCGAGCGCGCCATGGAGCTGATGGAGGCCGTCTGGAAGCCCGCGGTGGCCCGTGTCCACGAGGAAGTCCGGGACATGCAGGCCGTGGCGGACAAGCAGGGCGCGAAGCTGAAAATCGAGCCCTGGGACTACCGCTACTACGCGGAGAAGGTCCGCAAGGCGAAGTATGATTTGGACCAGAACGAGGTGAAGCCGTACCTGCAGCTGGAGAAGCTGCGCGAGGGCATGTTCTGGGTGGCGGGCGAGCTGTTCGGCTTCGCCTTCACCCAGGTCGACGACGTGCCCGTCTACCACCCCGACGTGCGCGTCTGGGAGGTGAAGGACAAGGCCAGCGGCCGCCACGTGGGGCTCTGGTACTTCGACCCGTACGCGCGGCCCGGCAAGCGCTCCGGCGCGTGGATGAACGCGTACCGCAACCAGGAGCGGTTCCGCGGCGAAGTCACGACGATTGTCTCCAACAACTCCAACTTCGTGAAGGGCGCGCCCGGGGAAGCAGTGCTCATCAGCTGGGAGGACGCGTCCACGCTGTTCCACGAGTTCGGCCACGCGCTGCACGGGCTCAGCTCCAACGTGACGTACCCGTCGCTGGCGGGCACCTCCGTGGCGCGCGACTACGTGGAGTTCCCCTCGCAGCTCCTGGAGCACTGGCTGTCCACGCCCGAGGTGCTCAACACCTACGCGCTGCACTACCAGACGGGGAAGCCCATTCCGAAGGCGCTGGTGTCCCGCATCGAGAAGGCCGCGACGTTCAACCAGGGCTTCGGCACGGTGGAGTACCTGTCGAGCGCGCTCATCGACATGAAGCTGCATCTGGCGGGGGACAAGCCCATCGACCCGGATGCCTTCGAGCGCGACACGCTGACGTCGCTGGGCATGCCGAGGGAAATCGTGATGCGGCACCGCACGCCGCAGTTCGGTCACGTCTTCGCCGGCGACGGGTACTCGGCGGGCTACTACAGCTACCTGTGGTCCGACACGCTGACGGCGGACGCCTTCGAGGCCTTCACCGCGGGCAAGGGCGCCTACGACAGGGCCGTGGCCGAGCGGCTGCGCAAGAATGTCTTCTCCGTGGGCAACACGCTGGACCCTGCCGAGGCCTACCGCGGCTTCCGCGGCCGTGACGCGGGCATCGACGCGCTGATGCGCAAGCGCGGCTTCCCCGTTCCGGGCGCGACGGCGCAGGCGAAGGACGCGAAGTAGCGCGCCCGCGCACCGGCCTCCGGGGAGCGCAGCCCCGGAGCCCGGGAGCCCCGGCTGGCGGGGGCCTACCCGTCCAGCGGGAAGAAGTGGCTGAAGGGCCCGGGGCCGCTGCCCAGCGCCAGCGGGTGCTCGAGCGCGGCGGTGACATACGCCTTGGCGCGCCGGGTGGCGTCCAGGGCGTCACGCCCCAGTGCCAGGTGCGCGGCGATGGCCGCCGACAGCGTGCACCCGGTGCCGTGGGTGTTGCGCGTCTCCACCGAGCGCAGGTGCAGCGTCTCCAGGCGCTCCCCGTCGAACCAGACGTCCGTCCCACGCAGGGCGCCCGTCATGCCGCCGCCCTTGATGAGCACCGCCCGGGGGCCGAGCCGGTGGATGCGGCGCGCGGCCTCGCGCATGTCCTCCAGCGTGTGCAGCTCCAGGCCCGCCAGCAATTCCGCCTCGTGACGGTTGGGTGTGGCCACCGTGGCCAGCGGCAGCAGCAGGGCCTTCAGTGCGCCCACGGCCGCGTCGTCGATGAGCCGCGCGCCGGCCCGGGACACCATGACCGGGTCCACCACCAGCGGCCCCAGCTTCAATTCGCGCAGCCGTCCGGCCACCGCGGTGATGATGTCCGGGTTGACGAGCATGCCCGTCTTTACCGCGCCCGCGCCGATGTCCGTCGCCACCGCGTCGATTTGCGCGACGACGGAAGCAGCGGGCAGCACGTCCACGCGGGTGACGCCCCGCGTGTTCTGCGCGGTGACGGCCGTCAGGGCGCTGGTGCCGTGGACGCGGTGGAACGCGAAGGTGCTCAGGTCGGCCTGGATGCCAGCGCCACCCCCGCTGTCCGAGCCGGCGATGGTGAGCGCTGTGACGGGCCCGTGGGTTTCCATGGGGCGCATGCTGGGGCAGCGTCCCTGTTGGAACCAGCACTTCGCGCCCGGCGCCGGGTGTCCGCGAGGCGGCAGCCGGGAGGTGGGTTTCACGTATCCCAGGAGGGGGCAGCACTGACATCAGCCTGCAAGGCACTCCCAGAAAGCCAGACATGCTGTAGCTTTCCGGCCTCACGGGAGGGAGCACTATGCTGAAGCGTGTTCGTGGGTTCGCGGTGACGGTCCTGGTGGGGGCCGTGGTGGTGGGGCTGTCCGCGTCCGCCCGGGAGCGTCCCAGGCCGAGGTGCGTGAAGGTCTCCGGCACGTTGACGAGCACCCTCAGCGCCGGCGCCTGTGAGAGTCCGGTGGGCATCTGCACCACGGGAGAATTCAAGGGGGACGGGCTGCTCAACGGGCGCACCCGCTTCGTGGCGGACTCGCTCCAGCCGGCGGCGGCCACCGAGGCGCCCACGACGCTGGTCTACTCCGGGCTGCTCACCCTCCATACGAAGGCCGGCACGCTGACGACGCGCGACACGGGCATCCTGGACACGGCGAACGGGCTCATCGGGGCGAGGGACGTCGTCGTGGGTGGCACCGGCATCTTCGCCGGGGCCACCGGCTACATCCTCTTCCAGGGCACCGGCACGTCCACCTTCGCCAACGAGGCGAGCGGGGAAATCTGCCTCCAACGCTGAGGCGCCTTCGGGCTCACGGGTCCAGGAACGCGCGCTTCACGGCCTGCAGGAGCGGGTCCTTCTGCCCCTCGGCGGCCCGGGGCAGGTGGCCCTGGTTGATGGTCCACAGGATGGTGCCCCCCAGTCCCTGCTCGCGCGCGAAGCGCCCCTTGGCGGCGATGGACTGCGCGTCCTCGTAGGAGATGTAGTTGCAGTGTCCGGGGCCGTACATGGAGGGGAAGGACAGGTACGGAGACTTCGCCTGGCCGTCCCAGCGGTACGCCTCGGGCTCGTAGTACTCCGTCATGATGTTGGTGTAGCTCATGGCGTTGTCGCTCTGCCCCTCGACGACGTCCCGCCGGCCGTCGAGCGGGGTGCGCGGCTCCGTCACGCCCTGCCAGCACGTGCCGAAGAAGCCGATGCCCACGCCCAGCCGCCCCGCGGGGACCCCCGCCGCCAGGTAGCCCTGGACGGAGCTGGCCACCGAGGTGGGCCGGTGGGGCGAGTCGTCCGTGAGCGGGCTGGAGTGCCAGCTCTCCCAGCTGCCCCAGTTGCCGCTCATCTTGTAGGACATGATGTTCATCTGGTCGACGCGTGCGGCCAGCCGCCCCATGAACTCCGCCCGGACCGGGCTCATCCCGAAGTTGGAGTTCAGCCAGTCCACCGGCATGGTGAGGATGATGTCCGGCCGCGCGGCGCGCAGGTCATCCAGCAGCGCCAGGAGCTGCTCGCCGTCATCCGGCGGGGGCTCGGCGCCCTCGGGCGTCTCCGCGGCCAGGTTGATGGGCTCCCAGTCCACGTCGATGCCGTCGTAGCCCAGCTCGTCCATCAACTTGATGAGGTTCTTCACCAGGATGGGACGCGACTCGTCGGTCGTGGCGGTCAGGAAGCGGTCATGCTCGCCGTAGCCCCCCAGCATCATCAGTGCCTTGCGCCCGTGCGCGTGGGCGCGCTCGGCGAGCGCCTTCGCCACGACGGGGCCCTCGTAGTCGGTGATGTCCAGGTCCGCGCTCACCGTGCCCCAGTGGCCCGGCTTGAAGCGGCCGACGACGAGGTGGGTGATGCCCGACAGGTCCACGGACTCCACCGGGAGCAGCGCGCGCTGGTAGCCGACGTAGTAGCCCGACACCCAGCTCGTCGGCGCGCCGCCCGAGCGCGGCTGCACCAGGGAGGTGGAGACTTCCGGGCCGTCCCCCACCGCGTTGGTGGCCACCACCTCGAAGCGGTAGGGCACGCCGTTGAGGAGGCCGGGAAGGGTGACGCTCGCGGCCGGCGCGTCCACCGTCACCGTGACGCCCCCCGGCTCCGCGGTGACGCGGTAGGAGCTCAGGGTCCGCCCACCGAAGCTGGCCGGCGCCAGCCAGCTCACGTACGCCTCGCCGTTGCCCGCCGTCGCGCGCACGGAGCGGGGCTGGCCCGGGACGGTGGGGTTGGCCACCTCGACGCCGGCCAGGGGCGTCACTGCCTCCGTGGGGATGGAGGCCGGGCCCTCGCCCTTCGCATTCACCGCCGACACCTTGAAGAGGTAGGGAAAGCCGTTGTTGAGGCCGCGCACCGTGGCCTGCATCTCGTCCGCGGCGACGATGGCGCCGCCGCACGCCGGCTCGCAGCGGACCACGTAGTACATGAGCGGGTTGCCGCCGTCCGTCGTCGGCGGCGTCCACTTCACCAGGGCCAGGGTGTCCGCCGCGTCGGCCTTCACCGAGGACGGGGCCCCCGGAAGCCCCGTGTCGTCGGCCTTCCCACCGCACCCCACCAACACCGCTCCCGCCATGAGTAGAAGGACGACCCACCGGTTCGTCATGGACTGAATCTGCATGGACCCACCCCTCGGAGAAGGTCCGTATATACGAGAACTCCCTGACACTTACAGTGGAAAATTGAATATGAGACTCTCTCGGGGTTTTCGCGGCTGTGTGGGTCGGATTCCTCTCGGAGTATGAGATGCCGGAGGGCCCGAAAGGGGGATTTCCCGGTCTGTTAGCGTAGGGCGCCCCCTTCGCGAGCCCCTTCGATGAAACGCCTCCTGCTGCTGCTGTTGCTCGGCCTGTGCCTGCTGGCCGGCGTCCTCGTGACGAGGACGCTGTCCGCCCCCTCCCGCCAGGTGGCCGTGGAGGCCGCGGCGCCGTTCTCCGTGGACGCGGACGCGGCGGCGGCCCGGCTCGCGGGGGCGCTGCGGCTGAAGACGGTGGCCGCGTCGGACGGGGCGCCCGCCAACGACGCCGCCTTCACCGCGCTGCACGACTACCTGCGGGAGCACTTCCCCCGCGTCCACGCGTCGCTGAAGCGCGAGGCCGTGGGCCGCCACTCCGCCCTCTACACGTGGCAGGGCACGGACGCCTCGCTGCGCCCGGTGCTGCTGGTGGGGCACCTGGACGTGGTGCCGGTGGAGCCCGGCACGGAAGGCGCCTGGACGCGCCCTCCGTTCAGTGGCGACGTGGCGGACGGGTACGTGTGGGGCCGGGGCGCGCTGGACGACAAGGGCAGCGTGCTGGCCATCCTGGAGGCGGTGGAGGCGCTGCTCGCGGCGGGGCACGCGCCGAAGCGCACGGTGCTGCTCGCCTTCGGCGGGGATGAGGAGGTGGGCGGCCACGGGGGCGCGGAAGTCGTGGCGCGGATGCTGCGCGAGCGCGGCGTGACGCTGGAGTCCGTGCTGGACGAGGGCGGGATGATGCTCACGGGCACCGTCCCGGGCGTGACGGCGCCGGTGGCGCTGGTGGGCGTGGCGGAGAAGGGCTTCGTCAGCGTGGAGCTGGTGGTGGAGGGGGAGGGGGGCCACTCGTCCATGCCTCCGAAGCAGACGGCCGTGGGCGTGCTCAGCCGCGCCGTCACGCGCCTGGAGGAGCAGCCGATGCCGGCCCGGCTGCGGGGCGGGAGCCGGGCCCTCTTCGACTTCATGGGGCCGGAGATGCCGTTCGGCATGCGGCTCGTGTTCGCCAACCTGTGGCTCTTCGAGCCGCTGGTGGTGCGCCAGTTGAGCGCCCAGCCCTCCACCAACGCGGCGGTGCGCACCACCACCGCGGCCACCATGTTCGAGGGCAGTGTGAAGGACAACGTGCTGCCGGCCCGAGCCCGCGCGGTGGTGAACTTCCGCATCCTCCCCGGCGACTCCGTGGAGGGCGTGCTCGAGCACGTGCGCCGCGTGGTGGACGACTCGCGGGTGAAGGCGGGCACGCTGTCCTTCCAGAGCGAGCCCTCGCCGGTGTCGCGGACGGACTCGGAGGCCTGGGGCGTGCTGCAGCGGAGCATCCGCCAGGTGTTCCCCGAGTCCCTGGTGGCGCCGTACCTCATGGTGGGCGCCGCCGACGCGCGCTACTTCACGGCCTTGAGCGACAGCGTCTACCGCTTCATGCCCCTGCGCCTGGAGCGCGCCGACCTGGCGCGCCTCCACGGCCGCGACGAGCGCGTGTCCGTGCAGGGCTACGCGGGCGCGGTGCGCTTCTACGCGCAGTACCTGCGCAACACGGCGGACTGAAAACACGCGAATACAGACGTTCCGGTGTTACCGCCACGCCTGGAAGCCCGGCGGGGAAGCCGTGAATGGCTGCTCTCCCGGCATGGATGTGCATGTGGGCGCGAGTCACTCGGACCGGGCGAAAGTCCGCTCATCCTGCACATGTATGTGAATCCTGCACGGCTTGGGGGCCGTCGAGAGGCCGGGCCTCATGGATGGATTGACACATGCTTCAAGCACTTTCAGCATCTGTGTTCATGCTGACCCCCCTCAGGCCTACGACTCCCCGACTCGCGAGACTCGTGCTCGCTTCTCTCCTCTTTGCGCTCGCCGCCTGTGGTGGCGGTGGTGGCTCCAGCAAGCCGGACGGCGGCTCCAATCCGGACGTCGACTCCGGGGTGGATGGTGGCGACGACATCCCCGTCACGTGTGGTGACTTCGAGCGCCAGTCCACCGAGGCCTGTGACGACGGCAACACGGTGAGCGGCGACGGTTGCAGCGCGGCGTGCAGCGAGGTGGAGCCCGGCTGGTCCTGCGACACGGCCGGCCAGCCCTGCGTCCGCACCCAGGGTTGTGGCAACGGCAAGGTCGAGGCGCCCGAGGCGTGCGACGACCGCAACATCACCTCGGGCGACGGCTGCAGCGCCACGTGCACCGTGGAGCCCGGTTACAACTGCCCGCTGTCCGGTGGCCGCTGCCGCGCGGCGAAGTGCGGTGACGGCATCATCGCCGGTGAAGAGGAGTGCGAGGACGGCAACGCCACCGCGGGCGACGGCTGCAGCGCGCTGTGCCGCCTGGAGGAGGGCTACAAGTGCCCCAACCTCGGCCAGGTCTGCCAGACCACGGTCTGCGGCGACGGCAAGGTCGAGGGCACCGAGCAGTGCGACGACGGCCCGGTCAAGGTCCACGACATGGGCGACGGCTGCTCGCCCCAGTGCAAGAAGGAGCCGGACTGCGGCACCGACGGCAACTGCACGTCCGTGTGCGGTGATGGCGTGATGCTGCCCAACAGCACGGCCGAGCAGTGCGACGACGGCAACACCCGCGCCAACGACGGCTGCTCGCCGACGTGCCGCCTGGAGGAGGGCTTTGCCTGCACCGTCGTCACGCAGGACCCGCCGGCGAAGGTCTCCATCCCCACCGTCTACCGCGACTTCCGCGGCTATGACCTGGCGGCCACGAGCGCCCTGCCGCGGGGCCACATCGACTTCGAGAACAAGAACGTGGGGGAGACGGGCATCGTCGCCGTGGCGCTGGGCGCCGACGGCAAGCCCCAGTACGCGCGGGCGACGGGCGGCTCGGCCTCCACCGCGGGCAAGGACACGTTCGCCCAGTGGTACACGGACGTGACGAACGTCAACAAGTCGCTCGTCGGGACGCTGGAGCTGAACCGCCAGGCCAACGGCTCGTACGTGTACGACAACCCGAACTTCTTCCCGCTCGACGGCAAGGGCTGGGTGGCGTCCGGCGACGAGCCCGCCCGCAACAACAACCACAACTTCAGCTTCACCAGCGAGGCCCGCTACTGGTTCGAGTACAAGGGCACCGAGGTGCTCACCTTCCGCGGCGACGACGACGTGTGGGTGTTCATCAACGGGAAGCTGGCGCTCGATTTGGGCGGCGTGCACGGCGCGCAGGACGGCAGCATCACCCTGTCGCAGAAGGCCACCGAGCTGAACCTGCGCGTGGGCGGCATCTACGAAGTGGTGGTGTTCCAGGCCGAGCGCCACACCACCGCCTCCTCGTACAAGCTCACCCTCAACAACTTCGTCACCCGCCGCACCGAGTGCACCGCCACCTGCGGTGACGGCATCGTTGACACCACCAAGGGCGAGGAGTGCGATGACGGGGTGAACGACGGCGGCTACGGCCAGTGCGCCCGTGGCTGCGTGTGGGGCCCGCGCTGCGGCGACGGCACCCGCCAGGAAGAGGGCGGCGAGGAGTGCGACGACGGCAACACCAACAGCCGCGACGGCTGCAGCTCGACCTGCAAGATCGAGATTGGCTGACCGTCGGGTCTCGTAGGACCGCCGAGCAAGGGAGCAGTCGTGGCGCGGGGACCGTCTGGTATGGTCCCCGCGCTTTTATGGCCTCCCGTCCGTACCTGCGTCTATCGGCCCTCGTGTGGCTCGTGCTGGCCGCCCCCGCCTGGGGTGCGGCCTCGCGCCGGGCGCTGCCACCGGAGGCGGAGGTGATGGGGGTGCTCCGCCAGCTCGAGACGGCCCGCGTGCAGGGCAGGGCCCGCGCGCTGGAGGACGACTTCGACGAGCAGGCCCGGGAGCGGCCGCACGACTCCATGCCCCGCGTGTACCGGGCGTGGTTGCTGTTCCCCATGGACGCGTGCTGGAACGAGCTGAAGGCGCTCTCCACCCTCTACCCGGAGAACCCCTGGCCCCTCGTGGGCATGGGGCTCATCTACGTGCGCTGGGGGATGCTGGCGGAGGCCCGCGGGGTGCTCGCCACCGCGCTACGCCAGGCGCCCGGCTTCGCGCCCGCGCTGTGGGCCGAGGCGATGCTGCTGCAGGCGGAGCGCAAGCCGGCGGAGGCGGAGGCCCGCTTCCGCGAGGCGCTCGCGAAGCTGGACGCGCCGCAGATTCGCACGGCGCTGGGGCTGTTCCTCGCCCAGCAGCCGGGGCGCGAGGCCGACGCGCGCGCGGAGCTGACGCGCGCCGTGGAGGCCTGGCCCGAGCAGCCCGAGGCCCTCAAGACGCTGGCGCGGCTGGCCCAGGCGGGCAACGACGTGCGCGCCGCCGCCGTGGCCGGAGACAAGCTCGTCGCGCTCAAGCCGCGCGACAGGGAGGCCCACCGGCTCCAGGCCGGGCTGTGGCTGGCGGCGGCGGAGAAGGACAAGGCCGCGGCGTCGCTGGAGCGCTACGTGGCGCTGGGGGGCGCGGAGCCCGCGTCACTCTGGCAGTTGGCGCGGCTGTACGCGGAACTGGGCCGGGGTCCCGACGAGGAGAAGGCCCTGGGGCGCCTCATGGAGGCGGACGGCAGGGACGCGGAAGCGGCGCTCCGGCTGGCGGAGCTGGCCGAGGCCCGGGGCGACGTGGCCGCCGCGGAAGGCTTCCTCGTGAAGGCGTCCGAGCGGGCCCCGGCGCGCTCCGACGTCCACGTGCGCCGGGCCCGGCTGGTGCTGAAGCAGGAGCGGTTCCAGGACGCGCTGGGGGCGTACCGCGCGGCGCTCGCGGCCCCGGAGCGGCGGGTGCCGGAGGCGGAAGGGGAGGCCGCGGCGCTCGTGAAGCGCTTCCGCCTGCCCGCCACCCCGGCCCGGGGGACGGCGGACCAGGTCTACAACCGCGTGTCGCTGGGGCTGGTGGCGCTCTACATGGAGCGGCTCAAGGAGGTGCCGGAGCTCAAGGGCAACCTCAAGGTGCGCGTCCAGGTGGACGAGTCCGGGCGCGCCACGCAGGTGGCCGTCCTCTACGACAGCCTCAAGGACGCGTTCATTGCCGGCCACGCGTACTTCGCCTTCCTGGACGCGCAGTACCCGCCCGGGCAGGACGCGCCCGTCTTCCAGTACGTCTTCCGCCCGCCGAAGTGAGGGCCGGCCGGCGCCGGCCTCTCCGCCTCGGCCCGCTCAGACGCCCGTCAGGTCGTAGATCTCCTGGATTTCGCGCAGCGTCTTCTGGAAGTCGAGCCGCAAATCCTTGATGAGGCCGTTGCGCATGTCGAACACCCACGCGTGGACGGTGGGGAAGCCGCGCTTGAGATAGGCCTGCTGCACGGCGGCCGTCTTGATGACGTTGATGCTCTGCTCCATGACGTTGAGCTCCACCAGCCTGTCATAGCGGAGCGCCTCGTCCTTGATGCCGTCCAGCTCCGCCTTGTGCATGCGGTACACGTCGCGGATGTTGCGCAGCCAGGGGTTGAGGATGCCCAGATCCCTGGGAATCATGGCGGCCTTCACGCCGCCGCACCCGTAGTGGCCGCACAGGATGATGTGCTTCACCTCGAGGTGCCGGACGCCGTAGTTGATGACGGACATCACGTTGAGGTCGACGTTGTTGACCAGGTTGGCGACGTTGCGGTGGACGAAGACGTCCCCGGGCGCCAGGCCCATGATTTGATTCGCCGGCACGCGGCTGTCCGAGCAGCCGATGTAGAGGAAGTCCGGACGCTGCTCGACGGAGAGCCGGGCGAAGTACTCGGGGTCCGTCCGGAGCTGCTCTTCCGCCCAGCGACGGTTGTTCTCGAAAATCTGCTCGTAGGGCGTCACGGTCGGGGGCCCGCCTGTCACGGATGCGGCCCATTCCGCACCGGCCGGAGGCGCCGGGGGGCGCTTGGCGGAGGCACCCTCGCATGCGCGGGCGCGGCGGGGAAGGCCGTCCTGGGTCTCCAGGACGGCCCCGGCCCCAGGCCGCTTTCGTGCTACCGCCGCGTCACTCCTGCACGGGGGCGCCGCTGCCGCCGTAGCCCTGGGCCTGGTGGCGCAGCTGCTCCCACTGGGCGCGGGCCTGCTGCTCTTCCTTCGACTGCGAGTCCACGCTCCTGCGGGCGTCCTCCGCCCGGCGCTGGGCCTCCGCGAGCTTGGAGGCGAAGTCCGCCTCGGAGAGCTGCTCGGCGCGCACGTCGCCATGCGCCTTCAGGGCCTGGTATTCGGCCTGGTTGAGGCGCGCGTCGGCCACCTCCAGCTCCCGCTCCCGCAGTTTCTTGCGCGCGTCCAGCGCCTCGATGGACTGCTGGCGCCAGTTCACATGGGCCTGGGACGCGGTGACGCCCGTCTCCGAGTTCATCAGCTCGGCCTTGGCCCGCTCGATTTCCGCGCCCTGGCCGGTGGCCTGGGCCGCCTCCAGCGCGGCCTTGTTGGCGTCGCGGCGCAGCTTGGACGCGTCCGCGTTGCGGCGGGCCACCTGCATCGAGCGCTCCGCGTCCTTCAGCGCCACGTCCGCCCGCGTGACTTCATCCTGGGCCTTGCGCCGCTCGGACTGGGCGCCGCGTACGTCGCCGAGCTGGTCCTCGGGGACACGGGCCAGCCATGACTCGTCCACCTTTGCCGCCTTGGTGGACCCGCAGCCGCCCCCCAACACGCTCAGGGCCGCTCCCATCACCACGCCCACGAGGACCCGACGCCTTCTCGCCTGGAACATGCTTGTGTCTCCTTGCCGTTGCGCGCGTTACCTGCTGGACACGGTAGTCACGCGACGGAGGCCGTGCGGAGGGATGCCCGCACGGCTGCTCCACGGCCAGGTGCACGGCGACGCCAGGCGGGCAGGCGGCCTGGCGCCTGCCTACCGCTTCTCCAGGATGACGGCGTAGAACTCGATGCCGATTTCCTCGCGGTCCTCCTCGGTGATGTGCCCGGGGGGCAGGCCGATGAACTCGCTGACCGGCACCACGCCCATGCGGTCCTGGGCCCAGGGGCCGCACAGGTCCAGGTACTCGGGCAGCGAGTAGAGGTGGAAGGCCTCGCCCATCTTCTGGAACATGCCGACGAACTGCTCCCACTTCGGCGTGGTGAGGCCCGCCTCCTTCGTCTCGAAGGTGGTGAAGAGCTTGGAGCCCGGCGCGGCCCAGTCGTAGAGGTCTCTGAAGAACTTCCGGTTCTCCTCGGCGGAGAGGAACACGGTGATGGCGTTGGCGCCGAGGGCGACCTTGCGCTGTCCCTGCAGGAACGTCTCCACGTCGGGCCGGCGGAGGAACTCGCCCGCGCCGCGGACGTCGCACTCCATGTACTTCACGCGCGGGTCGTCACCGAGCAGGTGTCGGGCCGAGTCGATGGTCAGCGGGTTGATGTCGCTGTAGAGCACGCGGGCATCCGGCATCACCGAGTGGACGTGGTCGGCGGTGGGCAGACCGGAGGCGAAGTCCACCCAGTGCTTGAAGCCGTCCGCGGCCATGCGCTGGGCGGCCGTCTGGAGGCAGGCGCGCAGCATCCGCAGCCACTTCCGCGTGGAGGGCACCAGCGAGAGCATGAACTCCGCCGCCTGGCGGTCCGCCTCGAAGTTGTGCGTGCCGCCCAGGATGTAGTCGTAGACGCGGGACGCGTCCGGGACGTTCGGGTTGATGCCCGGCACGCGGGCAAGCTCGTTGGAATCCATGGTGGGGGGCTGTCTCCGGGGGCAGAGGGGACTCCATCGTACGTCCCCCGCCGCTCACCGCACCTCGATTTCCACCGGCTCGCTGCGCAGCCCCTGGGCCAGCACCTCCAGCCGGTGCCGGCCGGGCTGGAGGGCCCACGAGGCGTCATAGGGCCACGCGGCCCGGCCCACCGGGCGGCCGTCCACGAGCCACGTCACCCCCGCGAGCCGGGGCTCCACCTCCGCGCTCAGCCGCAGCGTCTGCGTCCTCCGCGCATAGCCGGGCTCGATGAGGAACACCTCGCCCTGGCGCGGCCAGGTGATGACCGCCGCTCCCGGGACGGCGCCCTTCTCCGGACACAGGGGGGAGTAGCGCGAGGGCGCGGCGGGCGCCGCCTCCGTGTGCGTGGCCTGCCAGGTGGCATACGCGGGCGGGAGGAAGGTGAAGACGCGTTTGACGACGTGCTCGGACGGGCACGTGTCCCCGGCGAGCAGGCCGTTGCGTGCGTCCAGGCGCACCTCGCGGTGCCAGGGGCAGGGCTGGTCCGGCACCCGCGCCGCCGGCAGACGCACGCGCCGCCGCACGGGGCACAGGGGCGTGGGCACCTGGCCCGAGTGCGCGCACACCGTGCCCTCCACCAGGCCGGCCGGAAGCGAGGCGCGCGCGGGCAGGGCGGCGGGCCCCGCGCGCTCCACCACGCGCTTCATCACCTTGTGGAAGAGGGGGCCGGCGCCGGTGGCTCCGGTCATCCCGTGCAGCGGGCGGTTGGAGAAGTCTCCCGTCCACACCGCGACGGTGAAGCGCGGCGTGTAGCCCACGGCCCAGTTGTCCCGCCAGTTGGTGCTGGTACCCGTCTTCACCGCGACGGGGAAGCCCAGCATCAGCGCGTTGCCCGCGCCGAAGGCGCGCATGCGGAGGGACTCGTCGCCGAGCACGTCCGTGATCTGCCACGCCACCTCCTCGGAGAAGGCGCGGCGCGGCGTGTCGCTTTCCTGGGGCGGACCGTCGAAGGGCGTGGCGCGGCAGGTGAGGCCGCCGCGGGCGAACATCGCGTAGGCCTGGGCCAGCTCCAGCAGTGTCACCTCGCCATTGCCCAGGGTGAGGCCCAGGCCGTAGTGCGAGGCGGGCGCGTCCAGCGAGGTGAAGCCCACCTCGCGCAGCCGGGTGAGCAGGGGCTCCAGGCCCACGCGCCGGGCCACGCGGATGGCGGGCACGTTGAGGCTGCGGCCCAGCGCCTCGCCCATCAGCACCGGGCCGGAGTAGTCGCCCGAGTAGTTCTTCGGCACGAAGAGGTCGCCGTCCGCCTCTCCGTAGCGCGTCTCCACGTCCGCCACCACGGAGGCGGGCGTGTCTCCGTGCTCGAAGGCGAGCGCATAGGTGAAGGGCTTGAGCGCGGAGCCGGGCTGGCGCCGCGCCAGCGCGCCGTTCACCGCGCCCGAGGCCGCCGCGTCCCCGTAGCGGGCCGAGCCCACCATGGCCAGGAGGTGGCACGCCTCGTTGTCCAACACCACCACCGCCGCGTTCGTCACGCCCCCCGCGGCGAGCGAGTCCACGTGGCCGCGCACCAGGGACTCCACCTCCTGCTGGAGGTCTCCATCCAGCGTGGTGCGCACCTCGCCCGGGGCGGGGTGCCGGGACACGACGTAGTCCGTGAAGTGGAGTGCCGTGTCCGGAAGGGGGGTGGGCGGCGCGTCCCGGCCGGCGAGGCGCAGGGGCTCGGCGAGGGCGCGTGCGTGCTCCTCGTCGGAGATGGCGCCGGTGGCCCTCATGCGCGCGAGCACCGTGCGCTGGCGGGCGCGGGCCCGTTCGAGGTCCTTCAGCGGGTTGAGGATGGTGGGGGCCTGGGGAAGCCCGGCGAGCAGCGCCGCCTCCGCCAGGCTGAGGTGCATGCCAGGCTTGCCGAAGTAGCGCTGGCTGGCGGCCTCCACGCCCACGGCGCCGGCGCCGTACGGTGCGCGGTTGAGGTACTGCTCCAGCACGGTGTGCTTGTCCACCGCGCGCTCCAGGCGCAGCGCGTCCACCATCTCCCCGAGCTTCCCTCGCAGCGTGCGCGGGTGCGGGTGGATGCGTCGAGACAGCTGCATCGTCAGGGTGGAGGCCCCGGACACCACGCGCCGGTAGCGCACCGCCTGCGCCACCGCGCGCGCCACCGCGCGTGGGTCCACGCCCGCGTGCTCATGGAAGCGCGCGTCCTCCACGGCGAGCGTCGCCTGCACCACCAGCGGGGAGATGTCCTCCAGGGCGCGCCACCGCACGCGCTCGCCGTCCGCGTTCACCACCTCGCGCAGCATCCGGCCCCGCGAGTCGTGGATGCGCAGCGAATCCCCGCTGCGCACGTGGAGGTCTTCCACCGGGAAGGGACGGAGGACCACGGCGGCCCACAGGGCCACCGCGCAGGCGGCGGTGGCCAGGGCCGCGACGCCGGTGGCCACCGCGCAGAAGCGGAGGACGCGGCGGTGCCTGGAGGAGGGGCGGCTCATTGCACGGTGACCTCGTCGATGGCGGTGGTGCCCGTCACCTCGGGCGCGTACATCGCCTCGGCGCCGGCGGCGGGACGCAGGAAGGTGCCCGGCGTGGTGGCGCGGGCGACGTAGCTGAACTCGTAGTCGCCCGCGCCCATGTCGTCGACGTAGAAGGCCACGCGGTGGTCCCGCATCTCGCTGTAGGACAGCGAGGCCAGTCCCCGCTGGAGCGCCGCGGTGAGCGGGCCCTGGGACACCTTCTCCGTGGTGGCGAGGCTGGTGTTCATCGGCTCCAGGCCGGCGGGCAGCTTGTCGTCGATGGCCACGTAGTTCTGGTGGCTGTCCGCCCGCACCTTCAGCCGCACGCGCACCAGCGAGCCCAGGGGAATGGCGCCGCTCAGCGGCTCGCCGGACACCGTCTCGTACGCGCGCTCCACGCGGAAGCCCTCCTCACGCGGGGCGCGGTTCTGCGCGTTGAGCTCCGCCTCGTACTGCGCGCGGACGCGGAGGATGGCGGGGCCCGGGCTCCGGTTGTTGAGCAGCACCTGGTGCGTGTGGGCCTGTCCCGCCTTCAGCCCCAGGTCCGCCTCCGACAGCCGCAGCCGGCGCACGCGCTGGCTGACCACCTCCAGGTCCCCGTCCTTCACCGGCCTGCCATCGATGGTGAGCGACATGCGCGGCGCACTTCCCCCCTGCGCCGACTGCGCCAGGCGGGCCACGCCCATGATGCCGAAGACGTTCTCCTGCGTGTTGCCCCACAGCCCGTACCGCTGCCGCTTGAGCAGGCCCGTCAGCAGCTTGCCCCCGAGCTGCGCGGAGGCCCCACCCGTGGAAGCGGAGGCCAGCAGCGCGGTGGCGTGCGTGCGCAGCGGAGAGTCCATGGACCAGCCTCCCTGCGGCTTCCCATCGAACCAGGCCTCCTGCGTGGACTGGCTCGCGGCCTTCTCCACCTCCGCGAGGAGGGGCTGGAGCAGCGAAGCGTCCTGGCCCTTCATCTCGCTCACCGCCACGGCGAGGAAGGACAGGCCGAAGGGCGTCAGCTTCGCCTTCTCGCGCCACAGCGTGGACACGTACGCGGGCTGCGGCCGGCCCAGGCGCCCCAGCGTCATCACGAAGAAGGCCCGCGTGTCCGCGTCCGCCATGCCGCCGTGGGGAATGGACTCGGTGATGTTGCCGTCGCGCAGCCGCAGCTCCAGGTAGTCCCCCATCCGCTTGAGGGACTCGTCCGGCACGTCGTAGCCGCGCTTCTTGCCCTCGATGAGCGCGGTGAGGCCGAAGGCCGTGGCGAAGGCGTGCGGCTCCGTGCCGCCGGGCCAGTAGGACAGTCCGCCCGCCGTCGTCTGGAAGGAGAGGATGCGCTTGATTCCGGCCTCGGAGAACTTCTTCAGGTCGGCCTCGTTCACCGTCACGCCCATCTCCGGCAAGAGCTCCTTCAGCACCACCAGCGGGTAGGCCGTGCTGGTGGTCTGCTCGATGCAGCCGTTGGGGTAGTCCATGAGGTAGCCCACCGCGTCCTTCAATTCGCTGAGCGCGGTGCCGGACACCGTCACCTCCAGCTCCACGCTGCCGGGCTGCCGGTCCGCGGGCAGCGCCAGCTCCAGGCGCTGCTCGCCCGAGACTTGCGAGCTCGCCACCCGGACGCGGCGCGAGCCGGGGTTGAGCACGGGCAGCGTCACCTCCACCGAGTCCGTCTCCTCACCCAGGCGCGCGGCGAAGCGCACCTTCGCGGCGCCACGTCCGGCCACCTTCACCGGGAAGCCGAAGGCGGCGGACTCGCCCGGCTTCACCGTCAGGGCGGGCGGCGTGAGGTCCGCGCCCTGCTTCAGCTCCAGCCCGTCGAACGACGCGGTGACCTGCACCGGGCCCGCCTCCGACTGGCCGTTGAAGGCGAGCACCTCCACGCGCAGCGCGTCGCCGGGGTAGGCGAAGCGCGGGAGCACGGGCTGCAGCATCAGCGGCTTCTTCACCAGCAGCGCCTGCTCCCCGGAGCCGGCGCGGCCCGCCTCGTCCACCACCACGGCCATGATGCGGTAGCGCGTGAGGTTGTCCGGCAGCTTCACGCTCACACTGGCCCGGCCATCCGGCCCCACCGCGACGCGCGGGTTCCAGTACGCGGTGCTCTGGAAGAGGGTGCGCAGGTCGGCCGGGAAGTCTCCCAGCGCGAAGCCCTCGCCGCCGTCACCGCCCGGGAAGAGCACCTCGTGCCGCACCCGCCGGGAGTGCGGCAGCTCCAGCCGGCTCTCCGCGGTGCGCACGCCCAGCGCCTGTGCCGCGTAGAGCGCCGGCACCGGGTCCGGCGTCCGGTAGCCGGTGAGCCCCAGCACGGCCTCGTCCACCACCATCACCGTGGCCTGTCCCGAGGCGGGGTGTCCCGCGCCGTCCCGCACCGTCACGTCCACGCGCACCGTGCCGCCCGGGCGGCCCACCGGCTTCTCCGGCGTGACGTCCACCGCGAGGCGCTGGTTCCTCGGCTCGACCTGGAGCTGCACGTAGCCCAGCTTGAAGGCGGGCGCGCCCGTCTCGAAGCCCGTGGCGTCCTTCTCCGCGTGGATGCGCCCGCGCAGCAGCACCACCGAGGCATACACGTTGGGAACGTGCGCGTCGGTGAGCGGAATCTCCAGCGTCGGCGTGTCGCCGTGGATTTCGAAGAGGCGGTGCTCCAGCACGCCGCCGCGCTCCACGGTGAGCAGCCCGCGTGCCTCGGCGAAGGGCGTCTGCACCACCAGCCGCGCCGTGTCGCCCGGCAGGTAGCGCGGCTTGTCCGCCACCACCTGGATGCGGTCCTGGTCGAAGCGGGGCCAGGCCACCGTGGTGTCTCCCGCCGCCGACACGCGGAAGCCCGTCTGCACCACCCGCTGCGCCGTGTCCTGCGCCCAGGCCCGAAGCTGGTACGCGCCCGCCTCGGGGACGGTGAGCCGGCACGTGACGGCCGTCTTCTCCGTGGTGACCAGGCACTGGCCCGCCTCCACCTTCTCCTCCCGGTTGACGAGCTGCGCGTGGGTGCCGCTCAGCCGCGCGTAGGTATGGGTGTCCACGCGCTCCAACTGCGCGCGCACCCGCACGCCCTCCTGCACCGCGCCGTCCGGCCGCAGGGCGATGACGGGCACCTCCAGCACCTCGCCGGCGCGCACCACGGCGCGCGCGGGGGGCAGCACGCCCACGTAGAAGGCGGCGGGGTGCACCACCCGAGACAGCCGCCCGGCGTAGGCCTGGCGGTCCACGTCGGTGACGCTCGCCTCCACGGTGTAGCGCTGGGGGCCGGCGTAGGACGGGTGGTCCGCCTTGAAGCGGACGTGGGCGCGGCCCTGGCCGTCCAGGCGCTCGTCCGCGCTGGAGATGAGCCCCGCGCTCCCCGAGCCGTCCTCCGGCAGGCCGAAGGCGTACTGCGTGAAGCCGGCGGGCGCGAAGGGCTCGCGGGCCCGCCACACCTGGTAGCGCACCTCGCGGCCGGACAGCTCGCCGCCGTGCAGGTAGCGCGCCTCCACCACCGCCTCCACGTCCGCGCCTAGCGGCCACTCCTTCTGCGCGCTGGACACCTTCACCTCGAAGGTGGGCACGCGGTACTCCTCCACGCGGAAGCTGTGGCCCGCCGCGCGCTCTCCATGCGTGAGGCGCAGCGAGTACTCACCCACCGCCGCCCCCGCCTTCAGCTTCAGGTCGACGTCCGCCGTGCCGAAGGCGTCCAGCGTCAACTGCGTGTCCAGCACGCCCTGGCCGCGTGGGTCCTGCACCTGCACCTGCACCGCGCGCTTGCCGCGAGGCAGCCGCCCCGCGTCCTTCACCAGCGCCTTGATGTGCACCGTCTCTTCAGGCCGGTACACGCCCCGGTCGGTGAAGACGAGCGAGGGGAGGCGCTCGGCCCCCTTCACCTCGCCGGGCAGACCGAACTGCCACGCCGAGGACAGCCGCTCCTCGCTCACCTCCGCCACCAGCCGGTCATCGTCCTTGCGCGCGGAGAGGAAGAAGCGCTGCTCCAGGCTGCTGGCGGAGGTGAGGCCCGGCGCGCGCAACAGCGCCACCCCGTCCGGCCCCGTCTCCGCGGAGGCGCGGCGCGTGCCCGCCGCGTCCAGCAGCGCCACCTGCCCCTGCACCACGGGCGTCGCGTCGCTCAGGCGGGTGAGCCACACGAGGACGCCGCCGCCATACAGCTTCGCGGTGAGGCCCAGGTCGGAGAGCTGCACCAGCACCGCGTCCTGGATTCCGTCCTGGCCCGCCTCGCTGCCCCGGCCCTTCCCGCTGAGCTCCACGCAGTACAGGCTGGCCTTGCTGCCCTCGAGCGACACCTCCAGCGGCTCGAGCGTGTTGAGGACCTTCGGTCGGGGCGCGCCGAGCGTCTTCGCGGGGCCCAGGGGCTCGCCGTAGCTGGCGCAGTCGGTCTGCCGCTCATGGGTGGAGGCGCGCACGAACGCGTCTGGCGCGTTGATGCGGAACACGTTCGCCTGGAGGGCACCCACGTTCCGCGCCTGGAAGGGCAGGCGCGCGCCGGTGCGCTCCAGCGTCAACTGCTGCGCGGGGAGCTGGAGCTGGGGCGGCAAATCCATCGCGCGGAACGTCCACTTCGGGCCGCCCTCCAGCGGGTTGCCCAGCACGTCCACCAGCCCCCGGGTGAGCGACGCGCGATACTGCTGGCCGGGGGTCAGCGTCATCGTCACCGACGCGCCGCGGCCCCAGCCGGCCACATCCAGGGACTCGGGTGCGGGCTGCACGGACAGGTGTGCCCGGAGCGCCTCCGCGTCGACGGGGTTGTTGAAGCTCAGCACCCACCGGGAGGTGAGCGGCGCGCGCTGCGGGTCGGCCTCCTCGGAGTCCAGGTAGGGCGCTTCCACCCTCAGGCTGCGGTTGACGGTGAGGGACCTGAAGACGGCGGCGGGCTCGCGGGAGTCCTGCTCGCCGTCGCCAGGCATCATGACGCGCAGCGTGCTCCCATGCTCGGGCAGGCGCGGGAAGCGCAGGACGAGCACGTGCTTCGGGTCCACCGTCACGCTGGTGGGGCCCTCGCCGGCGGCCAGCGCGGACGCCTTCACGGGCACGGCCTTGCCGTCGCTGTCCTCGGCCTGGATGCGCCTGCCCTGCGCCTTGACGGAGACGGGCTGGTCGTAGAGCGCGAGCAGCGGCCCGGTGCCCACCTGGTCCGTGAAGTCATTGAGGAAGGCGATGAAGCGCGGCTTGCCCGGGATGACGGGCCATGCGGCCACCTTTCCCGCCGCCTGGAAGAAGGGCACCTGGAAGGTGTCCTCCCACGCCGAGGCGAGCGCCGGCCCCGCGTCCGCGACGGGCACGGCCCGGTCCACGCGCACCATCACCGGGTGGCCCCAGCCCAGCGCCCCGGGCGCGGGCGTGAAGACGTACTCCGTGGGCGAGCGCCAGGCCCAGGTGCCCTGCTGTGGCGGCGTCAGTTGGACGGACACCGACTTCGCTTCCATGGGCGCGCCGAAGGTGAGGACCAGCTCGCAGCCGGCCTGCTCACAGGCGCTGCGTAGGATGGAGAGCCCCTCCGCGCTCCCTCCGGTGGCGGCCTCGGCGGTGTTCCGGGGGGGCTCGGGAGGTGGGAGCGGCGGAGGCTCCACGGGTGGAGGCAGGCTGACGGCTGGCGCCATGTTGGCGCTCGCGAGGGCGCTCACCTCCGAAGCTTCGCCAGGGGCTTTCGCGGGCGAGGCGGGGGCGGGGTCGGCGCCGCGCTGACACGCGGCGATGAGCAGGGTGGTGACGAGCACCCACCCGATGAGCGGGAAGCGGCAGGGAGAAGGCATGACGGGCTCCGTGGGGGAGACAGCGGGCGGCGAGGACCTTGCCGGCTGCCGCAGAGCAACCGCCGTACCAGCGGGAAAACGCGGCCTCCGAGGGCGCCCGGCACTCGAAACGGGCGCTCGTGCGTCCTCCGGGCCACGCGGTCCGTGTCACCTGGACCGCGTGTTTGCCGCTGCCATGGTGTCCTGGCGGGGACGCCGGAAGTCACGCCGTGGACGAACGACCCGCTGCGTTGCTGGAACAGCCGGGCACCTCTTTGCCGGTCCCGTGGGCTCCTCTAGAGTCGACCGGCATCACCAACGGGGAGGGAAATCCGCATGCTGAAGCACTTCGCAGTGGGTGCAGTGATGGTCTTCGCGACCCAGACGCTGGCCGCTCCTCCGCAGAAGCTCGGCAAGCCCGAAGGCCAGCTCAACATCATCGCGTGGCCCGGCTACATCGAGCGCGGTGCGACGGACAAGCAATACGACTGGGTGACGCAGTTCGAGAAGGACACCGGCTGCAAGGTCAACGTCAAGACGGCCGCGACCTCGGACGAGATGGTCTCCCTGATGAACCAGGGGGGATATGACCTGGTCACCGCCTCCGGCGACGCGAGCCTCCGCCTGGTCCACGGCAAGAAGGTGCAGGAAATCAATACCGCGCTGATTCCCTCGTGGAACACCGTGGACTCGCGACTGAAGGACGCGCCCTGGCACACGGTGGAGGGCAAGCACTACGGCGTCCCCTACCAGTGGGGCCCCAACGTGCTCATGTACAACACCTCCGTCTTCAAGACGGCGCCCACGTCGTGGGCCGTGGTGTTCGAGGAGCAGAAGCTGCCGGACGGCAAGTCCAACAAGGGGCGCGTGCAGGCGTATGACGGCCCCATCTATGTCGCGGACGCCGCGCTGTACCTGATGAAGAAGCAGCCGGAGCTGGGCATCAAGGACCCGTTCGAGCTCAATGACAAGCAGTACGCCGCCGCCATGTCGCTGCTGCGGAACCAGAAGGCGCTGGCGCATCGCTACTGGCACGACACCACCGTGCAGATGAGCGACTTCAAGAACGAGGGCGTCGTCGCCTCCAGCGCCTGGGGCTACCAGGTCAACGCGCTCAAGGGCGAGAAGCAGCCCATCGACTCGGTGATTCCACAGGAGGGCTCCACCGGCTGGGCGGACACCACCATGATGCACGCCAGCGCGAAGAACCCGGTGTGCGCGTACAAGTGGATGGAGCACTCGCTCAACAAGAACCTGCAGGCCTCGCTCGCCGAGTGGTTCGGCTCCAACCCGGTGGTTCCGGAGGCGTGCAAGACGAAGGCGCCGGGCGGCACGGACTTCTGCAAGACCAACGGCTTCGAGCGCTTCTCGCAGGTGCACTTCTGGAAGACGCCGGTGGCGAAGTGCGCCAGCCAGGGCACGTGCGTGCCCTACAGCCGCTGGACGCAGGACTACATCGCCATCATGGGCGGCCGGTAGCCGAAGGGCCAGGGACACGCCATGAGCAGCACCGCCGTCGAGCTTCGCGATATCAGCCGTCACTACGGCGGAGTCCGCGCCGTGGATGGCGTGTCCCTGTCCATCCAGGACGGTGAGTTCTTCTCCATGCTCGGGCCCTCGGGCTCGGGGAAGACCACCTGCCTGCGCCTCATCGCCGGCTTCGAGCAGCCCACGTCGGGCAGCATCCTCCTGCACGGCCAGGAGGCCGCCGGCCTTCCGCCATACGAGCGCGACGTCAACACCGTCTTCCAGGACTACGCACTGTTCCCGCACATGAGCGTGCTGGACAACGTGGCCTATGGGCGGATGGTGAAGGGCGTGGCGAAGGCGGCGCGCCACCGCGAGGCGGAAGGCGCGCTGGAGTTGGTGGCGCTCGCCGGCTTCGGCGCGCGCCGGCCGGGGCAGCTCTCCGGCGGACAGCGCCAGCGCGTGGCGCTGGCGCGGGCCCTCATCAACAAGCCGCGCGTGCTGCTGCTGGACGAGCCGCTGGGCGCGCTGGACCTCAAGCTGCGCGAGCAGATGCAGGCGGAGCTGAAGTCCCTCCAGCGCCGGCTGGGCATCACCTTCGTCTACGTCACCCACGACCAGGGCGAGGCCCTGTCCATGTCGGACCGGGTGGCTGTCTTCAACCAGGGCCGGATCGAGCAGGTGGAGACGCCGCGCAACCTCTACGCGAGGCCGCGCACCGTCTTCGTCGCGGGCTTCGTGGGCACCGCCAACGTGGTGAAGGGCGACCTGGCGCGCCGGCTCACCGGCAGCGAGCAGCCCTTCTCCGTGCGCCCCGAGCACGTCCGCTTCGCGCAGGCCGCGGAAGGCAACCGGGTCAGCGTGGAGGGCCGGCTCGTGGAGGTGCAGTACCACGGCGCCACCAGCCGCTATGAGGTGCAGGTGGAGGGCAATCACGTGCTCACGCTCAGCCTGCTCAACGGCGAGGTGGACGAGGCGGCCCTGCCTCGCCGGGGCGACGCGGTGCGCGTGGCCTGGGCCCGCGAGGCGATGGTGCAGCTGGAGCCGGGGGGAGGGTAGACATGGGCACCTCGTCTCCCATGGCGTTGCCCGCGCCGGGCCAGCCCCGCAACCGGCTGTCGCGACTGGTGGCCAACGTGCTCTACCGGCACGGCACGCTGTACCTGCTGCTGCTCCTGACGCCGCCGCTGCTCTGGTTCGGTGGGGTGTACCTGGGCTCGCTGCTGTCGCTGCTGGTGCAGAGCTTCTACACCTTCGACGACTTCACCATGGGCGTGACGCCCGACTTCACGTGGGCGAACTACGCCGCGCTGCTGGAAGCGGCCAACCACGACATCGTCCTGCGCACGCTGGGCATGGCGGCCGCGGTGACGGTGGCCTCCGCGCTGCTCGGCTTCCCCGTGGCGTACTACATGGCCCGCTACGCCACCGGCTGGCGCAAGGGCTTCTTCTACATCGCCGTCATGCTCCCCATGTGGGCCAGCTACATCGTCAAGGCCTACTCGTGGACGGTGCTCCTCTCCAAGGGCGGCATCGTCTACTGGATGGTGGAGCGGATGTACCTGATGCCCGCGCTGGAGTGGGTGCTGTCGCTGCCGGGCGTGGGCGGCTCGTCGCTGTCCACGTCGAACCTGGGCCGCTTCCTCGTCTTCACCTACGTGTGGCTGCCGTTCATGATTCTGCCCATCCAGGCAGCCATCGAGCGCGTGCCGGGCAACCTCTTGCAGGCGGCGGCGGACCTGGGGGCGCGGCCGGCGCAGTCGTTTCGCACGGTGCTCCTGCCGCTGGTCTTCCCGGGCGTGGTGGCGGGCTCCATCTTCACCTTCTCGCTCACGCTGGGGGACTACATCATTCCCCAGTTGGTGGGCCCGCCCGGCCTCTTCATCGGCAACATGGTCTACACGATGCAGGGCTCCATCGGGAACATGCCCATGGCGGCGGCCTTCACGGTGGTGCCCATCGTCATCATCGGGCTCTACCTCGCCGTGGCCCGCCGGCTGGGAGCCTTCGATGCGCTCTGAGGCGCGCAGGGACGACGGCCCCCGGGCCCCGGTGTGGCTGCGCGTGCTGGCCTATGGAGGCCTGCTGTTCCTGCACTTCCCCATCCTCATGGTGGGGCTCTACGCCTTCAACACCGAGGAGAGCGCGTTCAGCTTCCCGCTCAAGGGGCTCACCCTGCGCTGGTTCCGGGCCGCCGCCGAGCGCGAGGACGTGCTGGCCGCCATCGCATTGTCCCTGCGAGTAGCCCTGGCATCCACGGCGGTGGCGCTGGTGCTGGGCACGCTGCTGGCGGGGGCGCTCTACCGCCGCCGCTTCTTCGGCAAGGAGGCCATCAACCTGATGGTCATCCTGCCGATTGCGCTCCCCGGCATCATCACCGGCATCGCCCTGCTGTCCGCCTTCCGTCTGGCGGACGTGTCCCCCAGCTTCTGGACGATTGCCGTGGGCCACGCCACGTTCTGCGTCGTCATGGTCTACAACAACGTGGTGGCCCGGCTGCGGCGCATGCCGCACAGCCTGCTGGAGGCCTCCGCGGACCTGGGCGCCGACGGTTTCCAGACGTTCCGCCACGTGGCGCTGCCGCAGATGGCCACCTCGCTGTTGGCCGGCGGCATCCTCGCCTTCGCCCTCAGCTTCGACGAGCTCATCGTCACCACCTTCACCGCCGGGCAGGAGAAGACCCTGCCCATCTGGCTGCTGGACCAGTTGGGCCGGCCGCGCGACGTGCCGGTGACGAACGTGGTGGCGCTGTGGGTGATGCTGATTACAGCCGTCCCCATCCTCGTGGCCTGGCGCCTGACGCGCGGCACGGAGGACGTGGCCGGCAGCAGCAGATGATTCGGGCGGCCACGGTGGCCGCTTCGCGCAGGGCGGTCACGACGACCGCGTGACACACAGGGGAGGACCGCATGGACAGCAAGCTGTTGATGGGTGGCGAGCTGGTGGCCGGCGAGGGCCCGGCGGAGGACGTCCTCAACCCGGCGACGGGCGAGGTGCTGGCCCGCGTCCCCGAGGCGTCCCTCCCGCAAATCCAGTCGGCGGTGCGCGCCGCGGAGAAGGCCTTCCCCGCCTGGTCTCGCACGCCGCCGAAGGACCGCGCCGCGGTGCTGCTGAAGCTGGCGGATGCCATTGAAGCGCAGGGCGCGGAGCTGGCCCGGCTGGAGTCGCTCAACTGCGGCAAGCCCTACGCGCTGGCGTTGGCGGACGAGATTCCCGCGGTGGCGGACGTGTTCCGCTTCTTCGCGGGCGCGGTGCGCACCATGCAGGGCGCGGTGGCTGGCGAGTATGCCACCGGCTACACGAGCATGATTCGCCGCGACGCGCTGGGCGTGGTGGCCTCCATCGCCCCGTGGAACTACCCGCTGATGATGGCGGCGTGGAAGCTGGGCCCCGCGCTGGCCGCGGGCAACACGGTGGTGCTCAAGCCGTCCGAGCAGACGCCGCTGACGACGCTGAAGCTGGCCACGCTCATGGCCGGCCTCTTCCCGCCCGGCGTCGTCAATGTCGTGACGGGGCGCGGCGAGTCCGTGGGCGCGCCGCTCATCCGCCAGCCGCAGGTACGCATGGTGTCGCTGACGGGCGACGTGGCCACCGGCCAGAAGGTGCTGGAGGCGGCGTCCCAGGGCGTCAAGCGCACGCATCTGGAGCTGGGCGGCAAGGCGCCTGTCATCGTCTTCGACGACGTAGACCTGGAGTCGGTGGTGTCCGGCATCCGGACCTTCGGCTTCTACAACGCGGGGCAGGACTGCACCGCGGCGTGCCGCATCTACGCGGGCCGCAAGGTCTACGACAAGCTGGTGGCGGACCTGTCCAGCGCAGTGGCGTCCCTCAAGGTGGGCGAGCAGGAGGCACCGGGCGTGGAGATGGGCCCCCTCATCACCGAGAAGCAGCGCCAGCGCGTGGCGGGCTTCGTGGAGCGCGCCGCGGACCTGAAGCACGTGGAGGTGACGGTGGGCGGCAAGGCGCGCGGGACGAAGGGCTTCTTCTTCGAGCCCACCGTGGTGGCCGGCGCCCGCCAGGAGGACGAAATCGTCCGGCGCGAGGTGTTCGGCCCGGTGGTGTCGGTGACGCGCTTCGAGGACGAGGAGCAGGCGATTGCGTGGGCCAATGACTCGGAATACGGCCTCGCGTCCTCTGTGTGGACGAAGGACCTCTCCAAGGCGATGCGGGTGGCGGCGCAGCTCCAGTACGGCTGCACGTGGGTGAACTCGCACTTCATGCTGGTGAGCGAGATGCCCCACGGCGGCGTGAAGCGCTCCGGCTACGGCAAGGATTTGTCCATGTATGCCCTGGAGGACTACACCGCCGTGCGCCACGTCATGGTGAAGTTCTGAGCGGGAAGGGAATGGACATGAAAGACAACGCCAACCTGCTGCGCCGCAAGGATGCCGCCACTCCGCGAGGGGTGGGCGTCATGGCTCCCTTCTTCGTGGCCCGCGCGGAGAACAGTGAGTTGTGGGACGTGGAGGGCCGCCGGTACATCGACTTCGCCGGCGGCATCGCCGTGCTCAACACCGGCCACCGCCACCCGCGTGTGGTGGAGGCGGTGCGCGCGCAGCTCGACGCCTTCACCCATACCGCCTACCAGATCGTTCCCTACGAGAGCTACATCGCGCTCGCCGAGCGGCTGAACCAGCTCGTCCCTGGCCCGCACCCGAAGAAGACGACGTTCTTCTCCACGGGGGCGGAGGCGGTGGAGAACGCGGTGAAATGTGCCCGCGCCGCCACGGGGCGCAGCGGTGTCATCGCCTTCACCGGCGCCTTCCACGGGCGGACGATGATGGGCATGGCGCTCACCGGCAAGGTGGTGCCGTACAAGGCGGGCTTCGGCCCCTTCCCGGCCGAAGTCTTCCACGTGCCCTTCCCCATGCCGCTGCACGGGGTGGACGTGGACGACTCACTCAAGGCGCTGCAGTACCTCTTCAAGGCCGACATCGAGCCGAAGCGCGTGGCCGCCATCATCATCGAGCCGGTGCAGGGCGAGGGCGGCTTCTACGTGGCGCCGCCGGAGTTGATGCGCGCGCTGCGCAAGGTGTGTGACGACCACGGCATCCTCCTCATCGCCGACGAAATCCAGACGGGCTTCGGCCGCACCGGCCGCTGGTTCGCGATGAACCACCACGACGTGGCGCCTGATTTGATGACGCTGGCGAAGTCGCTGGCCGGAGGCTTCCCCCTGTCCGCGGTGACGGGGCGGGCGGACATCATGGACGCGCCGGCACCGGGAGCACTGGGCGGCACCTATGCCGGCAGCCCCATGGCCATCGCCGCCGCGCACGCGGTGCTGGATGTCATACAGGAGGAGAAGCTGGTGGAGCGGGGAGAGCGCCTCGGTGTGCAGCTCCGGGAGCGGCTCGTGTCGCTCAAGGCCCGGCAGCCGCGGATGGCCGAGGTGCGTGGCCTGGGCGCCATGCTCGCGGTGGAGTTCTGCCAGCCGGGAGGCAACACCCCGGACCCGGACTTCACGCAGCAGGTGCGCGCGCGGGCGCTGGAGCGCGGGCTCATGCTCCTCACCTGCGGCGTCCACGCCAACGTCATCCGCTTCCTCTTCCCACTCACGATTCCGGACGCCGTCTTCGCCGAGGCCCTCACCATCCTCGACGGTGCACTGACGGCCTGAGGCTCTGACGCTCGGAGGTGCGCTCCCTGGACGGGCGGGCCGGCGGCACACCGGCCGGCGCGTCACGGAGAACAGGGGCGGACTCCCTCGCGAGGGAAGGCCCGGGGCGACGCCCCAGGGCCTGACTGCCGCGGGAGTCCGTCCCCCGACCCGTGGGCGTGCTCAGGGGGACCTCTTCATGGAGGTCTCATGTCCAAGTTCGTGCAAGGCGTCATCACCTTTGTCTTCTGTCTCGTCTTCCCTTCCGTGGTGATGCTGGTCATCAGCCAGTTGGACGTGACGAAGGGGGTCATCCCGCCACTGATTGCCCTCGCCATTGGTGGAGGCTTCGGCCTGCTGTATGGCCTGGAGGCGGCCATCCTGAACATCTACGACCTGGAGTCGCCGCTCGGATGGTTCGAGATGATTGTCGACCTGACCTGGAGCCTGCCCAACACGATGTTCGGCTTCGTGGTCGGCAACATCATCTACATCTTCTTCGGCACGCCCTCGCGCACGGACTCCGAGGGGCAGGCGTGGATCAGCTTCGCTCCGAGGGGCGGGGGCGGCTTTGGCAGCAAGGTGCTCCAGACGCTGGGCACCGTGAATCTCGGCGGCGCGGGCCAGCACGAGCGACAGCACCTGTTGCAGGCGCGCGTCCTCGGGCCCTTCTACATGCCCTTCGTCGTGGCCTCGTATGTCGTCACCGGCACCATCCAGATTGCCTGGACGCTGCTGTTCGGCTGGTGGCTGGCCCTCGCGGGTGTTCGAAACAAGGCATGGTTCGAGCCGCCGGCTGTCTCGGCGGTGGGCGGCTTCTTCGGGTGGATCTACTTCGCCACCCCGCTCGAGCTGCTGGGGTACGGCCTGGGGAACCCTTGAGTGCTCGCGTGGAATTCACGACAGGGTTGGGCAGGGCGCTCTAGGCAGGGTTTTTGAGCGCGAGAAGATCGGGCCTCCATCTGCCTGGAGGCCCCTTTGGCTCGTACCCCCCTGTTCGAGCTGTTCCGTCAGACCACCCGTGTCGTGTTGGCGTCGGAGCTGCGGGGAGCCCCCAGCCGGGAGGCCACGCAGTGGATGCGGATGGACCGCCGCCAGGTGCTCAAGGGCCTGACGGCGGTGGGCGTGGGGTTGGCGGGAGCACGGGCCGGGGCAGAAGCCGCGAAGCCGCCGCCGTCCTCGCTGCGAGTGGGCATCGTCGGCGCGGGTCTGGCGGGGCTGGCGTGCGCGTATGACTTGAAGCGCGCGGGCATCCTCGCCACCGTGCACGAGGCGAACGACAGGCCCGGAGGGCGCGTCTTCTCGCTGGGTGGGGCCTTCAGCGGGCCGGTGAGCTTCCCCGGGCAGGTGGCGGAGCGCGGCGCCGAGTTCATCGACACAGGGCACAAGACGATGCTGGCCTACGCGCAGGAGTTCAACCTCGCGAAGGAGGACGTCACGAAGAGGCCCGGGGAGGTGTTCTACTTCTTCGGAGGCCAGCGCCATCCCGAGTCCGCCGTCGTGGATGAGTACCGCGCCTTCGTCGCCGCCATGCGCCCGGACCTGCAGGCGCTCTCCGCCGAGCCGACGGCGGACGTGCACACGGCGGTGGACCGGCAATACGACTTGATGGACCTGGTCACCTACCTGGAGACGCGCGGCGCGGGGCCGGTGGTGAAGGCGGGCATCATCGCCGCGTACGAGGGCGAGTACGGCCTGGAGGCGCACCAGCAGAGCTGCCTCAACCTCCTCTTCTTCATCCGCGCCAACCGGCGCTCGCGCTTCGAGCCCTTCGGCATCAGTGACGAGCGCTACCACCTGGTGGGCGGCAACCAGCAGGTGCCACGCGAGCTGGCGGCGCGGCTGCCCGGACAGCTCCGCTACGGCGAGCGGCTGGAGGCCGCGCGCAAGACGGCGGCCGGCGCGGTGGAGCTGACCTTCCGGCGTGGGAGCACGGCCGTCACGGTCACGTACGACGCGGTGGTGTTCGCGGTGCCCTTCACCGTGCTGCGCGGCGTTTTGCTGGATGTGTCGCTGGCGCTGCCGGCGTGGAAGACGCTGGCGATTCAGCAGCTCGGCTACGGCACCAACGCGAAGATGATGGTGGGCTTCCAGGGGCCCGTGTGGCGCGAGCGCGGGTGCGACGGCGCGACGTACTCGGACCTGGCGGACCACCAGGTCACGTGGGAGACGAACCCGGGCCGGGCGACGGCGCAGGACGCGGTCCTCACGGACTACTCCAGCGGTGCGCGCGGAGCCTCGCTGGACCCGAACAACGTGGCGCACGAGGCGGAGCGCTTCGTGGCGGCGCTGGACCGGGTGGTTCCGGGCACGGCCACGGCGGTGAAGCGCGGCGCGTGCGGCCGCATCCTCGCGCACCTGGAGCACTGGCCGAGCAACCCCAACACGCGCGGCAGCTACACCGCCTACAAGCCCGGCCAGTTCACCCGCATCTGCGGCAACGAGGGCAAGCCCGTGGGCAACCTCTACTTCGCGGGCGAGCACGCCAACTCGTTCTACGAGTGGCAGGGTTTCATGGAGGGCGCCGCGCTGTCCGGCAAGGACTCCGCGGCCGCCATCCTCCAGGCCTTGAAGGTGGGCCCGCTCTGACACCGGGCGTCTCGGTACGTGCAACGTTCATCGCCGAACGAAGCACGGGCTCCGGTGCTCCAGCACTTCGCCGGGAATTTGAGATGATTTGACGAACAGGCAGGTGGTGGAACGCATTCCAGGGGGATTAAGTGTTGACACTCATTGCGCTCGGAGGGCGGCTCTTATGAATGACAAGGGGCCCTACATCCTCACTCCCGTAGCCAATGACTTCATGATGCGCTTCTCCGAAGCCTTGAGGGAGCCCGAAGCACATCCCGTCGTCTTTGGCCTCTGGGGAATGGGAGGCGTGGGGAAGACGAGCCTACAGGAAAAACTAGAAGCCGAGCTTTCGCGGAGCGCGTTCTTCGTCAGGGTCTCCTTCGGCATGACGACCGGCATCGAGACGCCCATCAAGCTGATGAAGGCGCTTCATGACGAGGTCGACGCGCGTTTCGAAGGCTCCATGTCCTGGCGTGCGGCGAGGCTGCTGCGGCAGGACACCTTCAAGACGCTGCACTCGCAATACCAGGAGACGCTGACGCAGCTGCAGGCCAAGGCGCCTGACGGTAGGACGCCGGCGGACAAGGCCCAGATAGAGACGGTGAGGCGCCTGGCCTCGCTCGCGGGAAGGGGCATCGCCCAGCTTCTTCCCATACCCGCTATTCCGGCTCCAATCGTGGAGAAGGCGTCCGACGCTTCCGTGGACATCGCCGTAAAGTTCCTCGAAATAAAGGACGAGGTCCAGCGACTGCTGGCGCAGCATCAGGCAACGAAAGCCAATCGGGCGTTGCAGGAGCTGTTGCTGGACCCGCTCGGGCAGCTCACCCGTGCCTTCGCGCGATACCTGCATCAGGCCTGCACGTCGAAACCGATTGTTATCATTCTCGATACGTACGAGAAGGCCTCGAGCGAGATAGAGACCTGGCTTTGGCAGTACCTGCTCTCCGTCCAAGAGGTCCGGACGAGCGCGATTCGCATCGTGGTCGCCGGTCGGTACTGCATCGAAGAGTCAGAACCCTGGCGGCGCTTCCAGCAGGACTCGGGGCTACTCCAAACCTTCCAGTTGGAGCGATTCCAGGAAGAGCACGCCCGGCGGTACCTGGAGGAGATTGGAATCACCGCTCCAGACGTCGTCGGGAGAATCCACAGGACAACGAAAGGGCTCCCCTACTACTTGGATGCTATCCGGCGGAATCAGTGGCAGGTATCGACGAACCACCTGGACCTGTCCAGACTCGGGGAGAAGATAGTCAACCTGCTGTTCTGGGACCTCGACCGGAACTCGATGCTGCTCGTGCAGCTTGCCGCCTGTTGCCGATGGCTGGACCGCGGCGTGCTCGCGCACCTCGCATCCTGTGAGGAGTTCGCTCCGGCGTTCGCGGGCAGGCCAGACTGCTTCGAGTGGCTCAAGGAGCACGACTACATCACGCTCGCCCAGGGGCAGTACCGCATGGATGATGTGTCGCGAGACCTTGTCCAGCAGTCGTTACGTCAGGAAGACCCGGACCTCTTCCATTGGATGCACTCGCGGCTCGCCGAGTATTTCCATCAGAAGGCGGCACGGGAAATTGCATTCGGCGGTTCCTACTCCGAAAGATACGGCAACCCCGACTGGCGGCGGCACACCACGGAGTGCCTCTACCATCTCCTTCTCTCGCGGCAGCAGGACCGCGAGGTGCTGTTCGTTTCATGCTTCTTCGAGGCGTTGTTTTTCGACGCCGAGGAAATCGTGAACGACGCTGTCACCGCACTGTCGGCAGAGGTGGACCTGGAGTCGGCCGGGGAGGAGGGATGTCTCCTGGCCGAGTCCACGAGGAAATTCCTGCAAGGCATTTACTGTACCGTGTTCTATGGAAAGTGCTTCTTCGACGAGAAGCGATTCATCCGGATGTTGGAACGGACCATTCCGGACGAGGTAGATGTCGAGGAAGGGCGGATCAGCAAGGGCAAGTACATCGCCGACATCGAGGCCAAGCTACCGGCCCTCAGGAACAAGGAGCTGGAGATCTGCTTCGGGTATCTTCCCTCGCTGCAGGGAATCGCCCGGCTGTCAGCATTGGTGCTCCGAGCCGAGTCCGAGCCGGCCGAGCACCTGAAGCAGTCGTGGCTGGGCCAGGCTGCGGCGCATGCCAGGGCTCTCGCGGTGGGTTTGGAAGCGCACTTGGTCAGCCGCATCTTGGTTTCGGAGGTAGGCGAGCGGCTCCTCGCACAGCGAAGATACGAGGAGGCAGCCTCCTGCTTCGAAGAGGCATTGCGGCTGCAGCCTGACCACGAACTCGCATGGCTCCGGTACGCCATGGCGATGTTCAATCAGCAGCGCTACGAAAAGACCCTCCAATGTTGTTCGAGGCTGCTGGAACTCTCTCCAGGCGACGGCCTGGTGCTGTTGCTCCGCGGCATCTCACTCAGGATTCTCGATCGCCGCGAGGAAGCACTCTCCAGCTTCCAGGAGGCGACGCGCGGTCCGGGCGGAGAGCGCAATGCAGGGGCGATCTGGCTGGAGCACGCGCGCACGCTGAGCGCTATGGAACGCCATGCCGAGGCCGTTGCGAGCTGTGACGAGGGTCTGAAGCTCGATGCGGACCATCCGCAACTCTGGCACGAGCGAGCCGTGGCCCTGATGGAGTTGGAGCGGTTCGAGGATGCATGCGAGAGCTTTGCCGCATACGCACTCCATGATGCTGATGACAGCCGCAAATGCCGACACTACGTCTTCGCCTTGGTGGGGGCGGGGCGCTATGAGTTAGCGCTCTCACAATTCGATGCTCTCCTCGTTAGCGCCCCCTCGGACAGCATGCTCTGGAGGCTGCGGGGCGGCACCTTGGTCGCGCTCGGGCGGTTCAGTGAAGCGGCGGATTCCCTGGGCAGGGGCGCTCCATCCGTGCCTGATGGCGCTCATTGGCCTTTGTGGGTTGATGCACTCTTCGATGCCGGGCGCTTCCATGAGGTCATCGCGGCATGCGAGAGGGCACTGGATCACCTGCCAGGAGAGCCCGTCTTCTGGCGCATGCGCGCTCATGCTCTGGTGGTGCTGGAGCGCTACCCCGAGGCTCTCGAGAGCTACGCGCGTGCGCTGGGCGCGGGACTCGCTGATGATGGCCAGTTGCTTATGGGGCGAGCCATGGCGTTGATTCAGCTGCAGCGGCCAGATGAACTCCAGGCGATGCTCGACGAGCACGTCACCGTGATGGTCGACCTTTCAGGAGGGGAATGGTTGGAAGCGTGGAGGGGTGGGGAGAACCTCCAGCACTTGGTTCAGTCTCGCGGCGCTCCCCTGAAACCGGCGGCTCTCGGACCCTTCACTTGGCGTTTCCAGGGCAGCAATCTCCTCCTGCTCGAATGCTACGCGGAGGCGGTGGTCCTGTTCGACCGGGTGTTGAAGCGCTGGGAGAAGGACGTTGTCACTTGGCGCGGGCGAGCGGCGGCGCTCATGCAACTGGCGCGGTACGAAGAGGCCCTGGGGAGTTTCGACAAGGCCCTGGAGCTGACTCCCGGCTCGGCCCAGGACTGGACCGGCCGGGGCCTCGCGATGCTTCGCCTGGGAGCCTTTGACGAGGCAGTGAAGAGCTTCTCCCAGGCACTGATGTTGAGCCCCGAGGGCGAGGCGCGCGGCAACGTCCTGTACAACTTGGCCTGCTGCCATGCGAGAGCCGGTGCCGGGGAACTGGCGCTGGAGTGCCTGTCCCAAGCGCTCGAGTTGCGGCCGGTTCCCACTCGGGAACTAGCGATGGACGACCCCGACTTGGCGCCCCTCCGGGAGCAATTGCGCTTTCAAGCCTTGATGGAAAAGGCCTGCGGGTAGGGCGGATGCCTCGGGACTACCCATACGCAGTCCCGGGGCACGGAGAAGCGGATCTCCCTGCGCGCGCTTCTAGCGCACCTCGTCCGAGCGCAGCCGTGGCGGCAGGCGCGGTCCGAATTCGGGCGGCTCCTCCTCGAGCGACACGGGCGGGGCGTACTTCAGGGTGGACAGCCCCATCCAGCGGTTGAGGGTTGCCCTCGCCGCCTGCTGCTGGTCCGACGGGAGCTGGACGATGCGCGACCCGTGGTTGCCGCCGGGAACGAGGTAGAAGTACGAATCCTGCGCATTGCCCAGCGCGTAGGCCGCGGCCGTCCACGGGTCCAGGCTGCCGTAGACGAACATCAGGCGCTGGCCCTGGAAGGACACCCAGTCCTGGATGTCCACCATGGCCTGGGGCCGGTGGACGAAGGGGATGCCGGGTGGCGAGTACACGTCACCGGTGTCCGTGCCCGGGTGGTGGATGAGTGAGCCGAGGTGCGCCTCGTAGGGCTGGGGCCAGCCCAGCTCCAGCGCCGCCTGGTAGTAGTAGGCCCAGTAGCCGCTGATGCCCTGGTCGGAGTAGCTGCTCAGGCCGACCTCGTAGTCCATCGTCGCCAGCAGCGCCTCGTCCGAGGCGGTGGTGCCGGCGATGTTCTGGTTGCAGCGCGACGGGGCGTCGTACTGCCAGAAGGCGAAGTAGGTCTCGATGACGGCGTGCTCCAGCGCCTGCTCGAAGCCGAGCTGCGTGTAGGTCAGGCCCGTGTCCTGGGCATAGGCCTGTAGCAGTTCGAGCATCCGCTCGCGGCGCGAGAGCGTCTCGCGCTGGAAGGCCCACAGCCGCTCGCGGCAGGCCGCCTGGGCATCCCCGCCCACCGTGACCTGGAAGGCCGGGAATCGCTCATCGTCGCGGCGGGCGATGGGTGCCACGTAGGCCACGGTGGCGTCCACGTCGTCCGGGTAGAAGCGGCGGAAGAACACCACCGTCTCGCCGCCCTTGCTGCCGCCGGTGGAGACCCACTTGCCGGTGTAGATGGGCTTGAGCGCCTGGGTGATGCGGTGGAAGTCGTCGGCGGACTGGCGGATGGTGAGCTGGCTCCAGTCCGCGGGCTCCGGGATGCTGGGCGGGAAGAAGCGGTGCTCCAGCGAGACCTGGTTGGCGCCGAGCAACTGCGTGGGCTCCGAGCGGCTGGGAGACGTGGAGACGTAGTAGCCGCTCGTGAAGAGCACCATGGGCTTCGTGGCCGAGGTGTGCAGCAGCGTCAGGCGCTGCTCGAAGCGCTGGCACTCCGGGTGGGCGTGGTCCACCGGCTGGTTGTACCGCATGACGAAGAAGCGGTAGCCCGCGGGGAGGTTGTTGCCGTTGGGGTTTTCCTGCACGGTGAGGCCGGGGATGGCGCGCAGGCGGACGAGGATGTCCGCCGACGGGTCGGCGACCACGTCCGGGTTGCCCGGGCCCGGGTCGTAGCCGCTGGGGATGCAGGCCACGCCGCCGTCGGTGCCGGCGTCCGTGTTACCCGTGCCCGCATCCGTGTCGCCAGAGCCCGCGTCCGTGCTGCCGGTGCCGCTGTCCACGTCGCCCGGACCTGCGTCCACATCGCCGTGGCCCGCGTCCGTGTCACCCGTGCCACTGTCCACATCGCCGTGGCCTGCGTCCGTGTCACCCGTGCCGCTGTCCACATCGCCGTGGCCCGCGTCCGTATCACCCGTCCCACTGTCCACGTCGTGGTGGCCCGCGTCCGTGTCACCCGTGCCGCTGTCCACGTCGTGGTGGCCTGCGTCCGTGTCGCCCGTGCCGCTGTCCACGTCGCCGTGGCCTGCGTCCGTATCACCCGTGCCGCTGTCCGTCCCACCGGTGCCCGCGTCGTCCGTTCCCGCGTCCGTCGTGCCGGTGCCGCTGTCCGTGTCACCCGTGCCCGAGTCCGTTGTGCCGGCGTCACCGGGACGCGTGCCGGAGTCCACGACCTGCGTGCCGCTGTCAGGAGTGTTGTTCGGTGGGTCGTCGCCACAGGCTACCGAGGAGAGCAGTGCCAGGATGGGAACGAGCAGCAACAGACGGGATGGGCGTTCAGCGCGAACCATGGGGACTCCGGAATGGGCCGCGCATCCTATGTCAGAAGCCAGACATCCCGTGACTCGCCCCGGTCGCAAACGCTCCGCGCCTGCCGCCGCGAACGATGGGCAGAACTCCACCTTCCACGGGTGAAATCCGGCTCCCCCGCAGTGCGTAATAGGATTGCGTCAGTCACCCGGATGGAGCATCCGCCGCAGGCAAGCACGGCGCCCCGCGGTCCCCTCCCACGTGGGAGGAGAGCGCGGGGGCCGGTGCACCCAGGACCGCTGGGACTACTTGCCCTTGTTGTACTCGCGGCTCTGGATGACGCCCTGCACCTCGGCCAGCGCGCGGGCGCCGGAGGCGGACTCGAGGGCCTTCTCGGCAATCGCCTGCACCTGACGCTTCGCCTCGTTCAGCTCCGCCTGGAGCGTCTGGATGGCCTGCGCCTGCTTCGTGGCGGTGTCCTTCAGCGAGGCAATCTCCATGCTGGCCACGCGCTGCGCCGTCTCCGCGTCCTTCGTGGCGAGCGTCAGCTTCAGCTCCCACTCGGACTTCACGCGGTTGCCGACAATCGCGGACGCTGTGTCCGTCTCCTTCTTCAGCACCAGCGGGAACTCGGACACCTGCTTGCGCAGGGTCTCCAGCTCGTTCTCGCGCAGCTTCAGGGCCTCCTCACGCGTGGCCCACTCCTTCTCCAGCTTCTCCTTGCGGTCGCGCTCGGTGGCGGCCTGCTGGCGCAGCCCCTCGGCGAAGGCGTCCTGCTCCTTCTTGCGCAGCTGCTGGGTGTCGTAGGAGTACGCCTCCTCGGTGCGCTTGCGCGCCAGCTCCGCGGCCTCGCGCTCCGTGGCCAGCTCCGCGGCGGCCTTCGCGCGGGTGTCCTCGATGTCCTTCTGGAGGCGCTCCATCTCCGCCTCGAGCTCCGCCTTCTTCTTGTCGTACTCGGCCACCAGCACGTCGATGGCGCTCGCGGCCACGTCCTTGCCGTGCAGGCCGTTGAGCTCCTCCGTCTTGAGCTGGATGGCCTCGTCGAGCTGCTTGAGCTCCTCCACCAGCGAGATGACCTGCTCGTTGATGCCGGCCAGCGTCTTGTTGATGGTGAGGCCCGCCTCGGTCACCTTCTTCACGGCCGTCTCGGCGGTGAGGCCGGAAACGTCGGCGAGGACATTCTTGGCGTGGGTGTCGAGCGCCTCCTGCTCCTTGGAAACGACGACGGGCTTGTTGCGGGCCTTGCGGGCGAGCTCGTCGAAGGCGGCCTTGGTGGCCTCGGTGGAGCGGTTGCGGGCGACGGCGTTGCGCTTGGACGTGGTGCGAGAAGCCATGTGACTCTCCAGGTATGGCAAGGCCAGGGCAGGCCCGAGGGCCCGCGAATGGCGTGGAAGTTCTGCGGGGAGTGCGAGGCCCCTTTCTGGCGGCCATGGGAAGAAGATACCTATGGGGTCTGACATGCTCGGTGGCCGTCCAGGCACCCGCCAGGGCCCCTGGATGCCCCCAGAAGGGCCTCCGGACGGGGTGGGGAAGGGGGGAGTCCAGGGCCCCCCGGCTTCCGGCCCCTGGCGGGGCCCCTGGAGCCGCCGGTTCCAGGCCGGGGAACGGCCTGCCGGACGGGGTTTCCGGGTGCTCCGGGGCGTCTCCGAGCTTGTCCTCCGGGCCCGCGCACGGCTAACTCGCCTCCCTGAATCGGCTCAAGGGAGAGCGTCAATGCAGGTCGTCAGTGTGAAGAAGGTCCTCGCGGGCGCGGTGGAGGAGGGGGCGAAGGTGGAGGTCCGTGGTTGGGTGCGCACCCGGCGCGACTCGAAGGCGGGCATCAGCTTCGTCAACGTCAGCGACGGTTCCACCTTCGACCCCATCCAGGTCGTCGCCCCGGCCACGCTGCCCAATTACGAGAAGGAGATCCTCCACCTCACCGCGGGCTGCTCCGTCGTCGCCCGGGGCTCGCTGGTGAAGTCCCAGGGCAAGGGCCAGGCCTTCGAGGTGCAGGCCGACGAGGTCCAGGTGCTGGGCTTCGTGGACGACCCGGACACCTACCCCATCCAGCCCAAGCAGCACACGCTGGAGTTCCTGCGCGACGTGGCCCACCTGCGCGTGCGCACCAACACCTTCGGCGCGATTACGCGCGTGCGCCACCGCGCGGCCCAGGCCGTCCACCGCTTCTTCGACGAAGAGGGCTTCTTCTGGGTCAACACGCCCATCATCACCGCCAGCGACGCGGAGGGCGCCGGGCAGATGTTCCGCGTCTCCACGCTGGACACGGTGAATCCGCCTCGCACGCCGGAAGGCAAGATTGACTGGCACAAGGACTTCTTCGGCAAGGAGGCGTACCTCACCGTCTCCGGCCAGCTGAACGTGGAGGCCTACGCGATGGCCATGTCGAAGGTCTACACCTTCGGCCCCACCTTCCGGGCGGAGAACTCCAACACCACGCGCCACCTGGCCGAGTTCTGGATGATTGAGCCGGAGATCGCCTTCGCGGACCTCAACGAGGACGCGAACCTGGCGGAGCGCTTCCTCAAGTCCGTCTTCAAGGCGGTGCTCGCCGACTGCGCGCCGGACTTCAAGTTCTTCGAGGAGCGCGTGCAGAAGGGCGTCACCGAGCGCATGGAGAAGTTCATCAACTCCAGCTTCGAGCGCATCGACTACACCGAGGCCATCGAAATCCTGAAGAAGGCCAAGAAGAAGTTCGAGTACACGCCCGAGTGGGGCAAAGATCTACAGACGGAGCACGAGCGCTACCTCACCGAGGAGCACGTGGGCCGGCCGGTGGTGGTGATGAACTACCCCGAGCAGATCAAGGCCTTCTACATGCGCATCAACGAGGACGGGAAGACGGTGGCGGCCATGGACGTGCTGGCCCCCGGCATCGGCGAAATCATCGGCGGCAGCCAGCGCGAGGAGCGGCTGGACGTGCTCGACGCGCGCATGCGGAAGTTCGGCCTCCAGCCCGAGCACTACCAGTGGTACCGGGACTTGCGCCGCTACGGCACGGTGCCGCACGCGGGCTTCGGGCTCGGGTTCGAGCGGCTCATCGTCTACATGTGCGGCCTGCAGAACATCCGCGACGCCATTCCCTACCCGCGCGTGCCGGGCTGGGCGCAGTTCTAACCGCGCCCACCTTTGGAGCGGCTGCGCCCGTCTATGGCAGCCGCTCCTGCAGCGCGGGCCAGCGCGTCTTCACCCACTGGCGCACGTAGTCCACTTCCCCCTCGTACTCGTTGAAGTCCTGGCGGTCGTCCCCAGGCGGGGAAGTTGCCGGCGCCTCCGCCCCTCAAGGGTCGTCGGCCAGGTCGTCCAGCGCATCTTGCGCGCGCTCGCGGTAGAAGGGCACGACTTCCACGGCGAGCACGTCGCGCATCTCCTGTCGTGCGCTGTCGTAGTCACCCGCCAGTCGGTGACGCTTCATCCTGTAGAGCGCGTCCACGAGCCTGTTGGAGCCATCCGTGATGCGCGCAGAGGTCGCCCGGAGCAGTTCGAGCGCTCCGGCCTCCGTGGAGAGTGCCCGCGCCGCGTCGTCGTCACTGATGGCGACCTCGCGAGCGGTGCGCATGAGGAGCGAGCGCACTTCATCCGTGAGCACGAGCGGAGCGCCTTCGCGCAGGACCCGGCGAGCCAATGCCCGGATGGGGTCCCAGTCGATTGCGTAGGACATGGGCTATTTCTCCTCCTTCCGCCGGTAGCACTTGTCGATGGGCCATTCCTGCTGGCCCTCGCAGTAGCGAAAACACTCGTAGCAGGAGCCAGTCCAGCCGTCCTCCTGGCATTCGCCATACGTCCGGATGCAGCGCCGCTTCCACTCTGGGAGGTCCGCGTTGTGCGAGTCGTCCCACTCCGAGGCCGCGCTGTCCGACGCGGCCTTCGCGCCGCCCATGAGTACAGCGGCTTCCGCGGCTGAAAGCCCGCACGCATCAGGAACTCCTGGGTTGCGCTGCAGGCAGCATGTCTCGCTATCCATACAGGTGGACTGGGCGTAGTAGCCGCGGCCCGCGCTGGAGTGTGCGGGCCGGGAGCAGCCCGACACCAGGGCAGTGCAGGCGAGCGCAAGTTGTAGCGCAAAGGCCTGTGTTCGGAGGGAAGGCATTGCGCGCATGGTATGGGCGCACCGGATGCCTCGTCCAAGGAGTCAGAGGAATCTCCAAGGCAGGGCACGGGGGCCGGTGGTGACACCACGTGCGACGCTACCCGCGCGTGCCGGGCTGGGAGCAGTTCTAACCGCGCCCACCTTTGGAGCGGCTGCGCCGGCCTACGGCAGCCGCTCCTGCAGCGCGGGCCAGCGCGTCTTCACCCACTGGCGCACGTAGTCCACTTCCCCCTCGTACTCGTTGAAGTCCTGGCGGTCGTCCCAGGCGGGGAAGTTGCCGGCGCCTCCGCTGGCCTCGGTGCCGAACGTCTTGTACTTCGGCCCCCACTTCGCCCAGTCGCGCTTCGCGGCGGGCGCCGTCTCCTTCACGTAGCCGTCGATGAGGGAGAGCGCCGTCTCCAGCTTCAACTCCTCGCGCAGCAGCTTCCGGTAGCGCTCGCGCATGGGCCCGGCGATGGACGGCTCGTCCAGCATCCGCTTGAAGAGCAGGTTGTCGCCCTCGAAGGTGAGGCGCGCGGTGGGCGACGAGCGGGTGGTGTCGAAGTTCTGGCCCAGGCTCGCGTCCATGTCCCACGGGATGAAGCGCCACGGCCCGCCGGTCGCCGGGTCAAAGGCGTGGTAGGCGTTCTTCCCCTGCGAGTCCGTGCCCAGGATGAGCGTGTTGAAGATCCACCAGTCCTCGTAGTCGCTCGCCTTCGCCCGTTGCGGGAAGCCCGTGCGGAAGGCGGCCGCGTCCGAGTCGGCCACGAAGGCCACGAAGGCATTCAGCGTGTCGAAGGCGTGGGGCTTGCCCTCCTCGGGCGTGCCCTCCTTCTTCTCGAAGCCCAGGTCGAGCGAGGGCTTGGGCTGGCCAGCATGGTCCAGGCGGGAGAAGTTGGCGTTGTTGTCCACGGCCTTGAAGAGGTCCGCGTCCTTGGAGATGCCGTGCGCGGCCATGAGGCGTTTGTCCACGTGGTCTGCCACCGTGTAGACGCCCATGAAGCGGTTGTTCATGTAGAGCACCGCGCTGTAGGTGCGAATCTTCACGTGGTCCGGCGCCATCCGGTTCCACAGGTCGAAGGCCAGGCGCGCGCGGACGTAGGAGTTGTCATTGAACGTGGTGATGAGCACCACGCGCTTCCTGTCCTTGAAGCCGTCTCCGAAGACGGGCTCGCTGAAGAGGTCCTCGTCCTTGAACTTGAAGGTGAGGCTGCGCTTGGGGAACACGCTGGAGGTGGCCCCGCGGTACTGCGCTTCAATCTCGAAGCGGCGCCCCCGGTAGACGATTTGCGCGGGCCGGTAGCCACCCGAGGTGAGGCCGCCCTCGAAGGACAGATGGAACACGGGCAGCCCGTACTCCTCCGTGTACGTCGCGGGGTCAGCGAACTCGACCTTGTCCGCGGCCACGATGTTCGGCGCCACGCCCACCTTGAGCGTGCCCGTCTCGCCGGTGCTCTGCTCGCGCAGGACGAGGTTCCACACCGCCGACTGGGCCCGCGTGGGAGTCCAGCGCAGCGTGGCGGTGGGCTCGTCGAAGCTCGCGCCCTGCGGGAGGTTGTCCACGGTGAAGCGCACGTCCGTGGCCTTGTGGCCCGTGCCGCACGTCACGGTGGCCGTCACCGGCTCGCCTTCCTGCACCCAGCGCGCTTCGCCCGCGGTGGGCGCGCACACGGTGGGCTTCGGCGGCGGCGTCCCCGCGTCCGGGGTGCCAGCGTCCGTTTCGTCTGGAGGCTGGCCGGCGTCGGGCGTCCCGCTGTCGGTGTCTTCGGGGGGCGGCAGGCCCGCGTCGGGCTGACCGCCGTCTGGAGTCGGGGAGGGGCTGGGACCCGGGGCTTCGTCCCCCGGCCCGGGTGCGTCCGTTCCTCCACCGCCCGCGCTGGAGCCTCCGCAGGCTACCATCAGGCCCGTGACACATGCCAGCAAGACGCCCGCAAAGCGTTTCCCCGCCACCTGAGTCCTCCCCCTCGCCCATCCCGCCTTCAGGGCCAGAGGAGTAACCATCCGGTGACGGCGCGGGGAGTCAGTCGGGGCGCGTCACTGTCCGCCCTCGAACGGGAAGGAGCAGCCAGGCAGGCGCGTCAGACGGCGCCGCGCATCGTGGCGAGCACTGCGCCCACGGAGACCAGGGCGACGCCGGCCACCCGCTCGCGCCAGACGATGGCCCGCGAGGAGCTGGAGAGCCGTCCCCCCGCGACGCCGAGCCACGCGTAGACGGCCAGCACCGGCACTTCCACCACGACGCAGGTGAGGCCGTACGCGGCGAACTGCGTGACGGCGCTCTTCCCGGGGTGGATGAACTGGGGCAGCAGCGCGCCGAAGGACAGGATGGACTTGGGGTTGGCCAGCTGCTTGATGAAGCCCTGCGCGAAGCCACTGTCCCACAGCGCGGGCCGGGGCCGCTGCTCCAGGGACAGGCTCGTCCGGGCGCTCAGGATGGTGCGGACGCCGAGGTAGACGAGGTACGTCGCGCCCGCGTAGCGGATGACGTTGAACGCGATGGGGGAGGTGGCCAGCGCCGCGCCCAGCCCGGCGGCGGAGATGAAGAAGTAGACCGCGTTCCCCGCTTGCACCCCGAGCGCCGCGCCCATTCCCGCGCTGAAGCCGCGCGACATCGCCTGGGAGATGACGAGCAGAACCGCCGGTCCCGGGGTGATGGAGAGGACGAATATCGTCAGCGCGAAGGTGGCCCAGAGGGTGAGGTCCATGGTGGTGGCGTGTGGCCCCGTGTGGTGTTCCGGGGCGCTACCCTACGGACGCAGCCCGCCCGCATCAAATGACGCGTCTTTCGCCTCGAAGGCGCGCGGGGCGGTGATGGGCCGGCGCCCGGACGGGTCAGCCCCTCGCGCGACGGGCCGGAGGGAGTCCGCCCAGGGACAAGAGGACGGGGCACTCGGCCTCCGTGTCGCAGACGCCCTCCGCGAGCAGCTTGAGGATTGCGCGCTTCATGCGCTGGAGGTCCTTCACCCGCGCGTCGATGGCCTCCAGCTTCGCCGCCGCGAAGCGCTCCACCTCGGTGGAGGAGGGCACCTTCCGGTCCGAGACGGCCAGCAGTGCGCCCACCTCGCGCAGCGAGAAGCCCAGCTCCTGCGCCCGGCGGATGAAGCGCACGCGCGTGACGTGCCGGGGCTCGTACACGCGGTAGCCGCTCGCCGTGCGGCGGGGGGCGGGCAGCAGCTTCTTCCGCTCGTAGAAGCGCAGCGTGGGGATGCCGACGCCCGCGGCGGTGGCCAGGTCGCTGATGCGCAGGCTGGCGGGGACGTCAGACCGCTGGGGAGAGGCGCGCGTGCTCATGGTGGTTCCTCCACCACAGGATGGCACCACCCTGCACGAAGAACCATGCCAGCTCCAGGGTGAGCATGACGGCGAGGATGGACGTCTGCCCCTTCCACAGCGCCCAGGCCATCCACAGGGAGAAGAAGGCGCGCCCCGCCGTGTCCACCGCGCCGAAGAGGGGCTCGGGGCGATAGATGCGCAGCACCGCCCACAGCGTGACGATGGTGCCCATGAGGCTCACGAACAACAGGTGCATCGGCCCGAAGTCGGGCGGGGTGGCGCCGGACAGGCCGAGCCACCCGTGCAGTTGGTGCAACTGCTGGAGGAGCCAGCCTCCGGTGAAGGGCGTGGCGAAGGGGAGGGTGACGACCAGGTCGTAGAGGGCGCTGGCACGGACGACGCGGGACGTGGTTCGGAGGGCTTCGGGTCGGTTCATGCGAAGGAGGCTACGGTCTGCACCAAGGTGCAGGGTCAAGCGCCTTTCGCTCCGGCTCCCAGATGGTTGCGGGCGTGGCGCGCGGTGTCCCGGACACGGCATCCGACCCGTCGCGAGGGGTAGACAGTTTCGCTCGCACATGCAGGTCCAGGGGCGCGGAGGCCGTCGAGAGCCAGGTGGCACACTTGGCTGCGTATCCCGACCAGGTGATGACCATCTCCAGACGACTCGCAGTGTTCCTGTTCGCGCTGTCCGCCCTGCCCGGTGTCGCCGGGGCCCAGGCCCCGCCCACCGCCACCAGCGAGCCCCGCGCGGTGGAGGTGGACGTCCAGACCACGGATGCCGGCACGGTCGTCTCCTCCGACGATGCATCCCGCCTGGGACTGGCCGCCGACGGCGGCGCGGTGTGGCTGCAGCCGCCCACCCTGGTCGCCAACTCCCCCGCCGCGTGGCCCGAGGGACTGAAGGGCACCGAGTCCGAGGTGAAGCTGGTGCTGCTCGTGGACGAGCACGGCGCCGTCACGGAGGTGAAGGTGGCGGAGCCCTCCGTGCACGAGGCCCTCACCGAGGCCGCGGTGAAGGCCGCCCCGGGCCTGCGCTTCACCCCCGGGCTCATGGCCGGCAAGCCCGTGGGCATGCGCATCAACTACAGCTACCGCTTCGAGCCTCCCGCCGGACTCGTTTTCACCCAGGCCCGCATCCAGGGCGAGGTGCGCGCCCGGGGTACGCGGCGCCCGGTGGTGGATGCCGCGCTCTTCGTCGACGGGAGCCCGGAGCCGGCCACATTGGTGGACGAGCAGGGCCGCTTCGAGGTGGAGGTGCCCGCGGGCGCGCACCGACTGGAGGTCCGCGCGCCGGGTCACCAGCCCTTCACCTTCGAGGAGACGGTGGTGGAGGGGCAGAGCCTCGCGGTGGTGTACCGGCTCCAGCCCACCGTGGTGAACCCCTACGAGACGGTGGTGCGCGATGACCGGCCGCGCACCGAAGTCACGCGCATCAGCCTGCGCGAGCAGGAGATTCGCGAGGTGCCCGGCACGCAGGGCGACCCGTTCCGCGTCATCATGCTGATGCCCGGCGTGTCCAGCGTCGCCTCCGGCCTGGGCTACCCGGTGGTGCGCGGCGGCCAGCCCGCCGCCACGGGCTACTTCCTCGACGGCGTGCGCGTCCCCATGCTGTATCACCTGCTGCTGGGGCCCGCGGTCATCCACCCGGACTTCATCGACACCATCGACTTCTATCCGGGCTCGCCGCCGGTGCAGTACGGGCGCGTGTTGGGCGGCGCGGTGGAGGGGCGGCTGTCCCGGCCCCATGACGACAGGCTGCACGCCACCGCCTACGCGGACCTCATCAACGCGGGAGGCTTCGTCGAGGTCCCCTTCGAGAAGACGGGCACCTCCGTCACCGTGGCCGGCCGCTACAGCTACACCGGGCTGCTCATCCCCGTGGCCTACGCCATCTTCAACGACGAGGAGGACAACCCCCTCCATGCCGGCTTCTGGGACTACCAGCTGCGCGTGGAGCAGAAGGTGGGCGAGGGCCGGCTGCGCCTGTTCGCGCTGGGCAGCTCGGATGACGTCGGCGAGGACTCGGGCAACTACGAGGGCGGCCTGGGCGGCACCATCATCTCCCGCTTCCACCGCGTGGACCTGCGCGGCACGCACCCGCTGGCGGGCGGCGAGGGCGAGCTGGGCCTCACCGTGGGCCTCGACGAGGTGGGGCTGGTGGGGAAGCGGACGCTGGAGCTGCGTCCGGGGGAGGGCCTCACGCAGGTCACCTCGGGCGAGTACGGGCTGGACCAGCTGTCCTTCTCGGCCCGCGCGGGCTGGAAGCGGCGGTTCTCGGACGCGCTGGAAGTGCAGGTCGGCGGAGACGTGGAGCACCGGCGCGTGGCCACCACCATCACCGGCTCCGCGCGGCCTCCAGGCTGGCGGCCCTCGGATGACGCGCATCCGCTCAAGCAGCCCTCGTCGCTGGGCACGTTCTCCGGCGCGTACGTCTCCGCGACGTGGCGGCCCGCGGAGAAGTGGCTGGTGGTGCCCGGGGCGCGCGTGGACTCGTACCACCTGGTGCCCGGCATCAACCACGTCGCCGTGGAGCCGCGCCTCAGCGTGCGCCACGTCTTCAGTGACACGCTCACCCTCAAGGGCGGCGCGGGCCTCTTCCACCAGCCGCCCACCATCCTGCTCCACCTGCCCGCCATGGACGTGTCCGGCCTGCGCTACGGCCTGCAGGAAGGCGCCCAGTTCGACGTGGGCGCCGAGTGGAAGGCGGCCGAGGGCTTGGAGCTGAGCGCGGACGCTTTCTACAACCCGCTGTGGCGCACGGTGGAGTTCGACGTGAAGCAGGTGCTGGAGAACCGGCAGCGCCGGGGCCTCTTGCGCGAGGACCCGGCAGCGAGCGGCTACGCGTATGGAATTGACTTGATGGCGCGCCACCCGCTGGGCCGCAACTGGTTCGGCTGGGTGACGTACAGCTTCCTCCAGAGCAAGCGGCACAAGCGGTTCGCCCGGTACAACGACGACACCTCCGTCCGGGAGATGGCGGAGGCGGACGTGCCCTTCGCGTTCGAGCAGGCGCACGTCTTCAACGCGGCGCTCAGCTACAAGCTGCGCAACAACTGGACGGTGGGCACGGTGGTGCACTTCAACACCGGCCGGCCGGAGTCCGGGGAGATTTCCTCCGTCACCCAGCGCGAGGTGCGCACGGCGGACAACTTCAACGCGTGGGTGCGCAAGGACGCGGACCAGGTGGACCGTCTGGCGCCGTTCTTCCGCGTGGACTTCCGCGTGGCGAAGTCCTGGGCCGTCGACGACTTCAACCTGGAGGCCTCGCTGGACGTGCTCAACCTCTCGCTCCAAACGGAGGTGTTCGCCTACGAGTACACGCGGAAGGGCGGAAAGCTGCAGCGCGAGTCCGTGGGGATTCCCGTCATCGTTCCACTGCTCGGCCTGAAGGGGAGCTACTGAGATGCGCCATCCATTCAAGCTTCTGGGGCTGCTCGTCCTCGCCTCCACCGGATGTGACCGGCTGCAGGACGACCCCGTCTTCGTCTATGGCCGCGCCGAGCAGCGGGACGGCTCGCCGCTGGTGGGCGCGACGCTGGCCTACGAGCGGGCGAAGGTGGAGTACCCCACGAACTCGGGAGGCCCGCCGGAGCCCTGGCCCAAGCCGAAATTCACGCCCTATGGGACGGCCACCACCGAGGCCACCGGGGACTACTTCCTGGAGATGCGCTTTGGCGACGTGCAAGCCGTGAATCCGAACCAGGCCGAGCTCCCCACTGCCTACCGTTACCGCGTCTCGCGGCTGGAGGAGGATGGCGCGGGCACCTTCGTGTCCTTCGAGTTCTGGGACGACGTGGAGCTGCCGCTGCTCAAGACCTGGGACGCGCGCCTGACGCTGACGCCGGGGCCCGAGGGGCAGGTCGTGTCCTTCGAGCCGGCACCCCCCGCGCCGGAGGTCCCCGTCACCGGCGAGGAGGCCAACATCGTCACGCTCGAGAATGAGGTGGTGCCCGGCCATCCGTCGGCGCCCGAGCCGGTGCTCTTCCTCACGAGCGGCGGGAAGCCGGTGTTCCACTGGTGGGGCGCCCCCTCGCCATGGACGGCGAGCCCCTATGTGCTGGAGGACTTCGCAAGCCCCGAGGTGCAGCTGCGGGCCATGAGCATTGGCGAGTGGTGGTTCTACCCGCTGGGGGCGAAGCACTCTCCCCTGACGTTCCGCCAGGAGTGGCGCACGGCGCCCCTGCCGGTGCCCGCCGGTACCCTCAAGCCCATCAGCCGGGGCGTGTCCTGCACGCCCGTGCCCAAGCCCGAGGACCCCTGCCCGTGGACGGACGGGCACCTGGAGCCGGTGCGGCTCCCCCTGGGCCTCCCGCCCCCCGTGTGGCTCACCCTCACGCTGCCCGAGCCCGCCCGGCTGAAGCACGCCGTGGTGCGGGGCATGGAAGGCTCGAACGGTAGCTACTTCATCCTCGAAGGCAGCGTGGACGGCGAGCAGTGGACGCGCATGGCCCTCACGCCCCTCCTGTTGTCCGAGGACCCCATCGACCGGGGCCGCTGGCGCCTCGCCGACCAGACCCAGTGGGACAGCCCCTTCGATGGGCGCCTCTACAGGGCGGATGGCGCAGGCCTCTTCGGGGAGACGCCCCTGGAGGACGTGGGGCCGGTCCGCTACGTGCGGCTCACCGGGACGTCGTACGCCAACGGGAACAACGGCTTCCACAGGACCCTCTCCTCCCTCGCCGAGGTGTCCCTGTTCGAGTAGGGCCGTACTACCCCGTCTTGAGGCGCGCCGACTGCTCGGCGTGCTTCGCCAGGGCGTCGGCAATCTGCGCGGACGTCCACAGCGGGTCCAGGCACGGGCAGAAGTAGCCCGGGCCCGCCTTCTCCTTCACGGCCCACTCGAAGAAGCCGCGCGCGGTGGCATGCAACTCCTCGGGAAGGAGGAGGGCGGCGACGTCGTACTCGGTGAAGCGCAGGAGCCCCGGCACGCGCCACTCGCGCTCCCAGTCGAAGCGGTAGCTGTAGGGCGCGTTGTGGGTGTCGCCCTGGATGTCCACGAAGGGCGTCATGGACCAGATGGGCTCGCGCTGCGGCTCCTTCGCCACCAGCGCCTGCTGCACCTGGTGCTTCAGCGCGAGGTGCGCGGGCGAGCCGTACTGGACGTACCAGACGGGGCCGCCGCCCTGGGACAGGACGTAGCTCTTGCTGAAGGCGATGCCGTACAGGCTGCGGCGCTGGACGAGCCGCGAGAGCTGGTCCAGCGGAATCTCGCTGAAGCACACCGAGCGGTGGCGCTCCGCGACGGTCAGCTCCCTGCGGGCGATGCCGAAGCCCTCCGCGCCGGGGATGAGCGTCCGCGAGCCCAGGATGCTCATCATGTTCTGGTAGGAGTCATGGTACGGCGCTCCCGGCTTCGTGAAGTGCACCACGAAGTCGGACATGTCCCGCCACTGTGAGTTGGCCTGATAGCCGAGCATGGACCCTACCTCCCCGGTAATGTCCCGGACGGGGGGAGGGGATGCAACCCGAAGGGTCGGTGTCTCCCCGTGCCCGCTCGCCGTGCTTGCGGCCGGGCCGGGCCCTGTCCGCCATCCAGCTCGCGGGCGTGGGGGCGGGGTTCGTGCTCCGTGGCAGGGGCCTGTTGCGTTGCGGCGCACGGGCCGCGCTGGTTAGGGTTGCCTCGTGGCATCTCCCGCTCCCCAGCTCTCCGACCAGGCCTGCACCGCGCAGCGGGCGAAGGTCTTCAAGGCGCTCGCCGACCCGTGCCGCGTCCGCATCGTCGAGATGCTGGCGCGGCGGGGGGACATGTGCGGCATCGAGCTCGCGGACGCGCTCGGTGTGAGCGGGGCCCTGCTGTCCCACCACGGCAAGGTGCTGGAGGGCGCGGGCATCATCACGAAGCGCAAGGATGGCCCCCACGCCTACTGCGTCCTCAACCGCGCGCTGCTCGCCAAGGCCTTCAAGGACCTGCTGGACTGAGCGACGTCGCCAAGGGGCATTCAAACATTCATTTGATTGTTTGAGGGGTGCCCATTACTTCGATGCGCCATCGAGGTCCTCGCGGAGGCGCACCATGTCGCAGCAGCCCCTGTTCACGCCGGTCAGCATCGGCTCCCTGAAGCTTCCCCACCGCGTCGTCATGGCGCCGATGACGCGCAACCGCGCCGCGGAGGGGCAGGTGCCCACGCCGCTGATGGCGGAGTACTACGCGCAGCGCGCGTCGGCGGGCCTGCTCATCACCGAGGCCACCCAGTTCTCGCTCCAGGGCTACGGCTATCCGAACACGCCGGGCATCCACACCGACGCGCAGGTGGAGGGCTGGCGCCGCGTCACGGACGCCGTGCACGCGCGCGGCGGGCGCATCTACCTGCAGATATGGCACGTGGGGCGCATCTCCCATCCGGTGATGCAGCCGGGCGGGGCGCTGCCGGTGGCGCCGTCCGCCATCGCCGCCGAGGGCACGCTCTACACCACCCAGGGCCCGAAGGACTTCGTCACGCCGCGTGCGCTGGAGTCGAGCGAGCTGCCGGGCATCGTCCAGGGCTTCGCCGAGGGCGCGCGCCGGGCGAGGGAAGCGGGCTTCGACGGCGTGGAGGTGCACGGCGCCAATGGCTATCTCCTCGACCAGTTCCTGCGCGACGGCAGCAACCACCGCACGGACGCGTACGGCGGCACCGTGGAGAACCGCGCGCGTCTGCTGCTGGAGGCGACGGAGGCGGTGGCCGGCGCCATCGGCGCTGAGCGGACGGGCGTGCGGCTGTCGCCGATGAACGCGTTCAACAGCATGTCGGACTCGGACCCGGCGCGGACGTTCGGCTACGCGACCGGTGCGCTCGACAAGCTCGGGTTGGCGTACCTGCACGTCATGGCGCCCGTGGCGGCTCCGGAGACGCCCCGCCTGCTGCCGCTCATCCGTGAGCGCTTCCGCGGACCGCTGATGGTGAATGGCGGCTACTCGCTCCAGAGTGCCAATGCCGTCCTCAACGACAAGCTGGCGGACCTGGTGTCCTTCGGCTCTCCGTACCTGGCCAACCCGGACCTGCCCGAGCGGCTCCAGAAGGGCGCGCCGCTCAACGCTCCGGACCAGGCCACGTTCTACGGCGGCGACGCGCGCGGCTACACGGACTACCCGGCCCTGGCGGCTTGAGTCGGGCGCGGGCGGGGCCTGCATGGAGTGGACATGACGCGCCCCTGCCCGGCGGCCGGCAGGACCGGAAGGAACGTTCATTCCACGAGGCAGGCCACCCGAAGGTCAGGCCCGGGTGGCCGTCACCCAGACGCCGGGCCTGGGGCGCAGGGTGATGGCGGGCGCCGGAGCGAGGGAGTGCCCCGGTGCCAGGTCCAGCCGCACGCGCTGGAGCAGCGTGGCCAGCACGAGCACCAATTCCATCAGCGCGAACTGGTTGCCGATGCACTGGCGCGGTCCGCCGCCGAAGGGGAAGAAGGTGAAGCGCGGACGCTCCCGCTCGCGCTCGGGGAGGAAGCGGTCCGGGTCGAAGGCGTCGGGGTTCTCCCAGAGCTTCGGGTGGCGGTGCAGCACCCACGGGACGATGAGCACGTACGAGCCCTTGGGGATGCGGAAGCCGCCCACGACGTCGTCCTGGATGGCGGCGCGGGAGAAAATCCAGGCGGGCGGATAGAGGCGCAGCGACTCGTCCACCACGCGGCGGGTGAGCGCGAGCTTCGGCAGGTCCTCCACCGTGGGCGTGCGGCCCGACAGCTCCCGCGCCAGCTCGGCCTCCAGCTTGCCGCGCACGTCGGGGTTCTGCGAGAGCAGCATCACCGTCCACGCGAGCGCGCTGGCCGTCGTCTCGTGCCCGGCCAGCAGCAGCGTCATCACCTCGTCGCGCAGTTGGGTGTCGCTCATGCGCTCGCCGGTGTCCTCGTCGCGCGCGTCCATCAGCATCTGCAGGAGGTCGTGGTGCTCACCGCCCTCGCGGCGGCGGCGCTCGATGATGGCGCGCACCACGCGGTCCAGCGTGCCCGCGTCCTTCTCGAAGCGCCGGTGCGAGGGAAGGGGCAGGGCGCGCGGCAGCGGGATGAGCTGGGTGAGGCGAGAGTTGGCGAAGGTCTGCACGCGGCCCAGGGCGTCGCCCACGGCGCGCGACTCGTCGCCCACCTCGGTGCCGAAGAGGGTGAGGCCGGCGATGCGCAGCGTCAGGTGGGTGAGGTCCTCGGCCACGTCGAAGGGCTGGCCGCTGGCGATGCGCGGCTCGAGCGCGCGGGCCAGGTCCGCCGTCGCGTCCACCATGGTGCTCGCGAAGCCCGCGAGCCGCTGGCGGTGGAAGGCGGGCTGGGCCAGCCGGCGCTGGCGCAACCAGAAGTCCCCCTCGCTGGTGACCAGCCCCTGCCCGAGCAGCTCGCGAATCACCGCGAAGCCGCGCGTCTGCTTGTTGTAGTTGCGCGCGTTGTCCTGGAGCACGTGGCGCACGAGGTCCGGGTGGGCCAGCAGCGTCACGTGCATCGGCCCGACGCGGATGCGCACCACGTCGCCGTACTCGCGCACCTGCTCGGGGAAGAAGGCGAGCGGATTTCTGCGCAGCGCGCGCAGGTTGCCCAGCAGCGGCTCACCGCGCGGTCCGGGAGGCAGGAGCGGGGCGATGGACGGTGAGTCGATGAGGGTGGAGGACATGGCGGGCGCAATCCCTGGCGGGCGGGTGTCCCATTCTCGACCCGCGCTGGCGCGGGCGATAGTGGCCCGTGCTCCCTTCCGGGGGTGGAGGTAGCCTCGCGCGCACCATGGACACCCTGTTCCGCACCCGCCGCCTGGCCCTCGTGACGCTGCTCGCACTGGCCGTGGCCCCCGTGGCCCTGGCCGCCGCCGGCAGCCCGCGCCTGGAGGCCTTCTTCCAGAACGAGATGAAGAGTGCTGCCTACCAGCAGAAGGTCTACTCCCGCGTGGCCGGGAAGTGGCGGCAGCCGAAGGGCACTCCGGCCCTGGGGAAGAAGGCGGTGGTGCAGGCGGTGATTGGCCGGGACGGGAAGCTCGTGTCCGCCACCGTGACGACGGCGTCGGGCTCCAAGGCGTGGGATGCCGCCGCGCTGGCGGCCGTGAAGCAGGCCGCGCCCTTCCCGGCGCTCCCGGCCAGTTACACGCAGTCCACGCTGGATGCGCACTTCCACGTGTCCTGGGTGGCCGGCCCGTAGGGTATGGTGCGCGGCCATGGCAACTCCTCATATCTCCGCCGCACCCGGTGACTTCGCCGACGTGGTGCTGATGCCCGGCGACCCCCTGCGGGCTCGTCATATCTCCGAGCGCTTCCTGGAGGAGGCCCGTGGGGTCACCTCCGTGCGCAACATGTACGGCTTCACCGGGACGTACCGGGGCCGCAGGATTTCGGTGATGGGGCACGGCATGGGCATCCCCTCCGTCTCCATCTACGCCACCGAGCTCATCAAGACGTACGGCGCGCGCGTCCTCATCCGCGTGGGCAGCTGCGGCGCGCTGCGCACGGACGTGAAGCTGCGCGACGTCATCGTCGCCACCGGCGCCGGCACCGACTCCAGGGTGAACCGGATGCGGCTCATGGACCACGACTTCCCCGCGGTGCCGGACTTCACCCTGGCGAGGCGCGCGGTGGAAGCGGCCGAGAAGCGCGGCCGGCCGGTACGCGCAGGCACTGTCTTCTCCTCCGACCTCTTCTACCACCCGCAGGAGCAGCTCAACGCCACGCTGGGGCGCATGGGCATCCTCGCCGTGGAGATGGAGGTCGCCGGGCTCTACGGCATCGCCGCCGAGACGGGCGCCCGCGCGCTCGCGCTGCTCACCGTGTCCGACCACCTCCTCACGCACGAGGCGCTCAGCCCGCAGGAGCGGCAGACCTCGTTCGACGAGATGATCGAGCTGGCGCTGGACGTCGCCATCGCCGAGCCGCCGCCCGCGGCCCCCGCTCCGAAGGCGGGCTGAAGTCCCTTCCGCATCCCGCTTTGGCGTGAGTCCCACGCGGAGCGGGATGCGGGCGTCAACCGGCCCCGCCGCGCCTCGCCGGACAGCAGCCGGGCAGGGTGGTGGGGTGGAGCGCTTCCCTCTGGAAACGTGTGGTGGGCGGGCCCGTTCTGCCCCCAGGGGCAGGGAGGCGTTCACAAATCCGAGGCAGGTACTTGGAGCCCGGACGGATTCCGGGTCATCCTTCGCCCCGGTGCGTTACCCAATCTGGCTCCTGCTCGTTTGCGCCGGCTGTGCCGCGCGCGTGGCCCCCACTGCTGGCACTGCGCCGGCCCTCGCCGCCGTGCGTCCGGAGGTCTCGGACGCGCCGCGCTCCGAGGCGCCGACGACGCCTGCCCCGACACCGGCTCCCGCCGCCGAGAGTGCCTCGCCCGTGGCGACTGGCGCCGCGGAAGCGGTGGCCGCGGCTCCCAGCGGGAACTGCGCGCTGTCCGCCGAGGACCAGGAGGGCGAGGACGACGAGGCAGAGGTCGCCGACGGCGAGGCGGGTGATGACGGCGAGTCCCCGGAGGCCGTGGCCACCACGGGGGACGTGCCAACGGGGCCGCTGTACTCGGCGGACATCTCCGACGAGGACCTGGCGAAGAAGTGGAAGGACGAGATCTCCGCGCTCGGGTCCATGGCGGTGGGCTTCGTGCACAGCGGCCGGCTGGTGAACTCGAAGCGCTTCCCGCAGGGGCCGGAGTGGATTGTCGTCTCCCCCGAGGTGGCCTACGCCACCGAGGAGACCGTCAACTACCTGACCGAGGCCATCCGCGAGGTGCGCGCGAAGTTCCCGGAAGCGCCGCCGCTGCGGGTCAACGGCATCAGCAACAAGGAGGGCGGCTACCTGCGCCCCCACAAGAGCCACCAGAACGGCCGGGACGTGGACGTCGGCTTCTACTACCCGACGGTGGACCCCATCCGTGAGCGCGAGCGCGAGAAGTACATCAACGTGCCGCTCAACTGGGCGTTCCTGCGCGCGCTCATCACGAAGACGGACGTGCAGATGGTCCTCGTGGACAAGCGCGTGCGGCAGGTCATCTACAACTACGCGGTGTCCATCGGCGAGGACAAGGCGTGGCTCGACTCGCTCTTCAACGACGGCCCCAACGGCGTCGTGCGCCACGCGCGCCGGCACCGCGACCACTTCCACGTGCGCTTCCACAACCCGCGCGCGCAGGAGCTGGGCCGCCGGGTGCAGCCGCTGCTGGCGCTCCAGCCCGAGTACAACGTCACCACGCACCGGATTCGCAACGGTGACACGCTGGGCGGCATCGCGCTGAAGTACGGGTCGACGGTGTCGATGATCAAGAAGGCCAACCGGATGCGCAGCAACTTCCTGCGCGCCGGGCAGCGGCTGTCCGTGCCGCTGCGCGGGCCCTGCACGCACTGCCCCGTGCCTCCGCCGTTCCTGCTGCCTCCGCGCCGGTTGCCGCCCGAGGCTCCGGCCCCTGCGCTCGTCGCCGCGAAGGCCCAGGCCGCTTCGGGCTGCGCGAAGCCGGCTCCGGCCGCTGCCGTGCCGGCCGTGGCTGCTTCTTCCGAGGGCAACGCCGTCGTGCCCGCCGCGGGTGTCGCCGCCGAGGGCAGCTCCGTGCAGCCCGCCGTGGCGAAGACCGCCGAGGGCAGCTCCGCTGTGCCCGCCGTGGCGAAGACCTCCGAGGGTGCCGCCGCGTCCGAGGTGAAGGCCACTCCGGCCGCTGCCACCGAGCCCGCCGTGGTGAAGACCGCCGCGCCCGGGCCTGATGCCGCCGCGCCCATGGTGAATGTGACCACCGCGGGTGCCGCCGCCGCGCCCGCCGTGGGCACGGGAGCCGCCGAGGGGGCTTCCGCCGGCATCTCGCACGGGCGCTGAGGCGTCCATGGCATTTCCTCCCCACCGGGGGCGCTCACTGGCCCACAAGGTCCGCCAGCGCACCCCGGGCCACCACTACAACGCGAGCTTCCTGTCCGCCGCGGACAAGGCGGAGGCGGTCGCGTGGCTCGGTACGCTCCATCCGCTGTGGGAGGAGCGCTACTCGAAGCACTTCCCGCCACCGCCGGGGCAGTCGCAGCGGCGGCTGCTGCGGCCGGTGTACTGGCTGGGCAACTGGCAGTTCGCGTGCCTGGACTACTACCGCCCGCCGAAGGGCGTGCTGAACCGGTGCGTGAAGGCCGAGCCCTTCCCCGCGGTGCTCCAGCGTCAGGTGACGAAGATTGAGGAGCTGGCGCGGCGGATGTTCCGCGGGCCGGACATGCCGAAGGGCTGGCACCTCAACACGTGCCTGGTGAACTTCTACGGCAACCGCCTGGAGGACGGGCGCTGGGTGGACACCGCGCGGGTGGGCGAGCACAAGGACTTCGAGCCGGGGCCGGTGGCCTCGCTGTCCTTCGGCGAGCGCGCCCTCCTCCAATTCGTCACCTCCACCCGCCCGGGTGAGCGCGACGAGGTGGTGCTGGAGCAGTGGCTGGACGACGGCGCACTCCAGCTCTTCGGTGGTGCGCGGTGGAAGGAACAGACGTTCCACCGCGTGCAGCGGGTGGACACGCGCGCTGGTCACGAGATGCCGCCGGAGCTGCCAGACTTCCGCACCCGCCGCATCAACCTCACGTTCCGCTACGTGCCCGACGAGCACGTGATTCCCTTCGCGAAGCTGTCCCCCGAGGCCCGCGAGGACGTGCGGCCGTACATGGAGGAGCTCGCCCGGGGCAGTGCGTTCTTCCGGGCGGAGCTGGAGAAGGAGCGCAGGTCCTAGGAACCGCGCTTCTTGTGCGTCCGCGCGTGCCGTCCGGGGCCCTGGTCCGGAGAGCGCTTGGGCTGGCTCGCTCCCTGCTGCGGCGGCCCCGGGTCCCTCTGCGCGGCGAGGAAGTTCTCCCAGTGCTCCTTGAACACGGGGTCCTCGCGCGGCACGGCGACGCGGGGAATCTCCGCGCGCATGATGCTCTCAATCTTCGTGACGACCTGTCCCTCCCGAGTCATCGCGAAGGTGGACGCCACGCCACTCGCCGCGGCGCGCGCTGTGCGGCCGATGCGGTGGACGTAGTCCTCGGGGGCGTGCGGCAGGTCGTAGTTGATGACGTGGCCCACGTCCTCCACGTCCAGGCCGCGCGCGGCGATGTCCGTGGCCACGAGGACGCGGTACGTGCCGTCGCGGAAGCCCTCCATCGCCTGCCGGCGCTGGTTCTGCGTGCGGTCCGCATGCAGCAGGGCGGCGCGGTAGCCAGCCTTCTGGAGCGCCTTGTGGACCTTCTCCACGCGCTCCTTCGCCCGGGCGAACACGAGCGTCGTCTGCTCCTCGCTGGCGAGCAGCGTGAGCAGCAGCGGCGTCTTCTCCTCCGCCCTCACGAAGTAGAGCCGCTGCTCCGCGCGCTCGGCGGGAGTGCCGCTGCGGGTCACCTCCACGCGCACGGGGTTGTAGAGGCGCTGGCGGGCGAAGCGGCTCACGTCCGGGCCCAGCGTCGCTGAGAACAGGAGCGTCTGCCGGCGGTGGGGCAGGGCGGCGAAGATGCGCTCGAGCTGCGGCAGGAAGCCCATGTCCAGCATCCGGTCCGCCTCGTCGAGCACGAGTGCCTCCAGGTGCGGAAAGGCGGCGGCGTCGTTTTCAAGCAGGTCCACCAGCCGACCGGGCGTGGCGAGCACGAAGGTGGGACGCTCCTTCAGCGCATGGACCTGGGCCCCCATGTCCTCGCCGCCGATGACCACCGCGTGCGTGAGGCCGAGCGGCTCGGCGAAGAAGCGCACCGGCTCCGCGATTTGCAGCACCAATTCGCGCGTGGGGGCGAGCACCAGGCCGAGCGTGCCCTTCCTCCTGGCGAAGCGCTCCACCAGGGGCACCACGTACGCGGCCGTCTTGCCGGTGCCGGTGGCGGCGCAGCCGATGATGTCCCGCCCGTCGAGGGCGGGAGGAATGGCCTGCTCCTGGATGGGAGTGGGCCGGGCGAAGCGCGCCCGGCGCAGGGCGCCGAGCGTCTCCCGCGAGAGGCCGAGTGTTTCGAAGGAGTCGCTCACGCCCCCGGGCTACCACGGCGCGAGGCCCCGTGGGAGAGCCCTGGCGTGTCTGTGTCCTACGTCGCGCGCCGGAGGACCTGAGCCCAGGGCTCGATGGCCCGGACGATGCCCTTCACGCGCTCTTTCGGCGTGCCCGAGGCAAGCAGCCGAGCGGCGACGGCGTCGACGCTGGGGACGGCGCGCTCGGTGAGGGCCACCAGCGCGGCGGCCACGTCGCAGGTGTCCGCCGGGTCGTCCATGCAGATGACCCTGTCGCCCATGTACTTGCGCCAGAACGCCTCGCAGCGGCCGCGGCGGTTCTGGTCGGGGATGAGGAAGAACGGGTGGAAGGTCTTGTCCAGCCGGCTGACCACTTCTTCCATGGGCACGTCGCGCCCCTGCTTCGTGCCGATGAGCTTCTCGATGTGCTCTTTCGACACGGAGTGGAAGGCGGGCTCGTCGCCCGTCATGAAGAAGTAGCCCTTCTTGCCTCGCTTCTCGAAGCAGTCCATCGCGGTGTGTTCGGCGGCGAAGTACATGCCCAGCTCGTACGTCTCCCCCGGGTTGTTGCCGCCGCCGCGCTCCAGGAACATCCACGTGAGCCACTGGTCCATCTGCTGCTCGGAGGACTCGAACTGGCCCGCCTGGAGGGGCGCGCGGTCCATGTACGCGTCGCCCACCGCCATGAACATCACTTGTGGGTCGGGGATGCCCGCCTCCATCAGGTCCTTCATGAAGGACGGCAGCGTCTGGCGCGCGAGGATTTCGGGGATGTTGCCCATGGAGCCCGTCACGTCGAGCGCCATGACGACGGAGAGCGAGTTGGGGTGCGCCTCACTGTCACGGCTCTCGCGGAACCGCACGCCGTGAGGGTCCATCTTCGGGTGACAGGCGCGCTGCGTGAAGACCTCCTGCTGCGGGAGGTCCTTGCGGGCCTTCGTCATCGCCTCGTGCGCTTCGTAGCTGTAGCTGCCGTACCCCATGTCACGACCCCCTCGTGTGTGGGGCCCAAGGCTAGCCTGGAGCCGCTCGCCCCGTCAGCCCCCGCTCCCGCTTGTCTCGTGAGGCGGGGCCGTGGGACGTCACCGACACCCGGACTCCCAGCGTGGATTCCACCCACGCCACGAAGCGGTCCGCTCGCCCGGCGGGAGGCTCTCCCAGGTGGAGCTCCTCGCGGCTGGGCGTGCACGCGGCCAGCGCGCGGGTGAGGCGCTCCTGGTGGGCGAGGTCGCGGTGTGGGCCCAGGCGCGGCGCCGTCACGCGGGACGCATCCGCTGCGTCCCGGACGAGCACGTCGTCCTCCATCGACGGTGCACGGTACGCCGTGCACACGGGCCAGCGGGCCGCGAGCCGGTCCAGGTGGGTGAGTGCCAGGGAGTCCACGCCGCCACAAGCGGCCAGGGCGTAACGCGCGAGCACGGAATCGAAGGCGCCCACGCGGAAGCCTCCCTGCCAGCCCGCGGCGCCGTTGTGTGGCTCGGGAAGGGCGGGCGCGAGGGTGGGCTCCTCGGTGGGGAAGGGGCCTTCGCCGTGGCGGGTGGCATAGGTGCGCAGGACGCCGAGCCGGTGGATGTCACCGTCGAAGTCCTGCTCGCGCAGCAGCTCCAGCGCGAGGTCGAAGGTGCAGGTGCTCCAGGTGGTGTGTGGGTGGAAGCCGCGCCACTCGTCCAGCAGCACGCCCTGTGCACCCTCGAAGACGGTGGTGCCCTCGCGGAGCCGTGCTCCCAACGCGTCGTCGCCCACCACGCGCTCGCGGGGGCGCAGGGCCTGCACGGCTTCTGCCCAGCGCTCGGCGACGTCCGGGTCATCCAGGAGCGCCAGCTCTGGCGCCGCTTGGGGATGTGTCCTCGCGGCGCGCAGCACGTCCGCCAGCTCCGAGCGCAGCCGTTCCTGTGCGGCGCGGGCCTTGCGCGCGAGCGACACGGGTTGGCTCAAGTCTCCCGCGTGGAGCGCGTCCTCCGGGTGCGCGAGCGCATCCCGCACCGTCTCGCCCACGCCGACGCCGCAGGTGCCGTGGCGCCCCGCGCCTCGCGCCAGCTCGCGCAGCCTGCCCACCGCCTGATGGAAGGGCGTGATGACTCGCGCTCCCTCGCTCACCGTGGTCCGGTCCAGCGCGTCCGGCACGCCGCGCTCCGCGAGGTAGCGGGCCTCCACCCGCATGGCCAGCGGATGGAGGATGGTGGGCCGCGCCAGGTGCGTGCGCACGCCCGGGACGAAGGTGCCCGCGCCGAACTGCGAGAAGGTGTGGTGCCGCCCGTCATCGGTGACGACGTTGTGGCCGGCCTGGGCTCCTCCGTTGAAGCGCACCACGAGGCGCGCGTCGTGGCGGCGCACCAGCCAGTCGGTGAGCGTGCCCTTCCCGGCATCTCCGAAGCCGAGGTCGACGACGAGGTGGGCTGTGCGGGAGGAACTCATGGGCAGGGCGTGACGCGGCGGACGGCCCACAGCATCGCACGGTGTACAGCCGCCCAGGGCCGCGTCGAACCCGAACGCGGCCCTGCCTGCTCCTACGGCTCGCCAGTCTGGGACAGCCGCTCCTGGACGACGGTGGCGCTTCCCGAGGGAATCTCCATCCGCTGGGGGAAGCCGTGGGCGTCGAGCTCCACCTTCACGGACATTGGTCCCAACTCCATCGTGGCGGCGCGGGCTCCCGCCTCCGCGCGGGGGCGGACCACCACCTTCGTCGGCGCGGACGCGTCGGCGGGAGGCACCCACAGCATGGCCTCCAGCGCCCCATCCTGGCCCTTCAGCAGGCCTTCGCGAAGCCGCGCGGCGAGCCCGACCTCACCGATGAGCTCTCCCCCCAATTGCGCCTTTGCGTCCTTGGCGCCCACCTGTCCCTCGACGCCGTAGCCCCCGTCCTGCTGCCGGCGCAAGCGCACGTTCGCGGCGACCGTGTCGTTGACCCGCTTGGAATAGCTCTTGGCCACGAGCACCCCCGAGGTATCCGCCTGCTCGGTGATGTTGGTGTCCTGGAACTGGAGCTGCTGGCCCGGAGCCCCGGGACGCACCGTCGTGGTGCTGACCTCCAGGATGCTCCCGCCCGCCTTGGAGCCGAAGAGCGCGGTGTACTGGAACCCGAGTGGTACTTCGCCCACCCGCATCACCTGAACGTCGCTGTAGTAGGGCGCCACCGGCTGCTCCGGCGCCGTGGAGGTGAGGCCCGTGGCGATGGATTCGGTGACGTCGAGGAAGGTCCGCGCGTATCCCAGTTCGTTGTGGAAGCAGGACTTGGGAAGCACGGGGTCCGCGTGGACCATTACCTTGATGCGGCCTGGCTGCACCGCAGGAGCGGTGCCTCGCGAGTAGTCGGCTTCGAGGTACATGGCGGGGCTGCCCGTGAAGGACTTGACGTCCGTGGCGCGCACCCGCTCCACGGTGACGTCATCGAGGATTGCCTCGAGCAGGCCCCTCGCCGCGGCCCCGGCATCGATGGGGCTCGTGTAGAAGAGGCAGGTCACTGGCTCGGAGGTCCCAATCGGGAGGGTGAGGATGGTGACTCCGTTGGGGCGCTTCATCAGCTCCGGCGTACCCGCGGCCAGCACCTGGCCTCGGAAGAGGACTCCCTCGGCCTCCACGGGCCTGCTCGGCAAGGGTGCGGTGATTTCCCGGGCGAGCGCCTCACGGACGGTGCGCGGCTCGGCGGGTGCTGACGCCGAGGGCGCAGGCGTGGATTCAGTGCGGTTCGCGGCGGGGCTGGTCGCACAGCCGGTGAGCAGAACGGCGGAAAGCAGGGTCAGTCTGGGGAGAGGCATGCGGCACCTGTCGCGGGAATGTCGGACGTCCTGACGACGTATTCGCAACGGGCGCATGAGTCTGGTCGTGCCCGGGCGAAAACAGGCCCACGGGGTGACAATGCCCGTGAGGTCCGGCAGCGCTCCATGGGGAATCGGCCGCGAATCAGCGCAGGCGCCGGTGCCCCGAGTTGTCGTCGTTCGTGGGCAGGTGCTCGTCCTCCAGCTCGGGCCGGGGGATGCCGTCCCGCCCCAGCGTCGCCGCGAAGGGCGTGAGCGCGCGGATGACGGCACCCAGTCGCTGCCGCGTCAGGCCCTGCGTCTTCAAGTGCCGGGCGACCGCATCCAGGTCGGAGAATGCGCCCTCGCACAGCCCCACCAGCCCCGCTGTCACCTCCACGGTGTCGGTGGGGTCCTCCATGCAGATGACGCGGTCGCCGAGCAGCTCCCGCCAGTCGCGCTCGCAGTTGCGCCGCCGCGCGAGGTCAGGGATGAGGAAGAACGGCTCGTAGGTGTGTTGCAGCTCGTCCACCACCTGCTTCACCGGCAGGTCCTGCTCCAGCGTGTCGCCGATGAGCTGCTTCACCTGCTTGCGCGAGACATAGCCGTAGGGCCGCTCGTCTCCCGTCATGAAGAAGTAGCCGCGCCGCTTGCGCTTGCGCCAGCAGTCCAGGTCCGTGTGGCGGGCAGCGAAGTACATGCCCAGCTCGTAGGACTCCGTCCCCGCCGCGCCGCCGCCTCCCTCCAGGTAGCTCCACGTGAGCCACTGGTCCATCTGCCGCTCGGAGGACTCGAACTGGCCCACCTGGAGCGGCGCGCGGTCGCAGTCCGCGTCACCCACCGCCATGAAGAGCACCTGCGGGTCGGGAATGCCCGCGTCCAGCAGCGCCTTCATGAAGGCCGGCAGCCGATGCCGCGCCAGCAGGTCGGGGATTTCTCCCATGGAGCCGGTGACGTCGAGCGAGAAGATGATGCCGAGCGACTGTGGATGCGCCTCGCTGTCGCGGCTCTCGCGCCACTTCACGCCGTTCGGCTCCATCAGCGGATGGCAGCGCTCCTGCCGGAAGACCTCCTGGCGCGGCAACTCCGACCGCGCCCGGGTCATCGTCTCGTGAGCCTCGTAGCTGTAGCTCCCGTGTCCCATCAGCGCCACCCCGGCATCGTGAAGGGGATGAACTTCGGCTCCCCGAAGGACTCGCGCGCCGCCTGGGACACGCGCTCCTTGAGCTGCCACGCGTCGTAGGCCACCTGGCGGTGGTCCACGTCACACTGTTGCTTCAGCAGGTCCGCCAGTGGCGGCGGCACCGCTCCCGGCACCGAGCCCGTCGCCGGGTCTCCTCCCATCACCCAGGCGATGCAGCGCGCGGCCATCACCAGGTCGGTGGTGGGCGTGGGCGCGGCGCCATTCCAGGGGGCCTCCGGGTAGAAGTCCCGATGACGCGCGCTGGTGCAGGGCAGGGGCTGGTTCGAGGCGAAGCGCACCGCGCTGGACCAGCCCACCAGCATGAGGCCGTGGTCCCTCGGGTGGATGAGCAGGTGCGGCGGCAGCACCGCGCCGTGCACGTAGCCGCTGCGGTGCGCGAAGCCGAGCACCTCCAGCAGCCGCTTCCACATCCACACCGCCGCGCGCGGGTCCACGCCGCTGGAGTGGACGTCGCGCACACCGGTGAGCGAGTGCTGGAAGCCGCTGTTCCACCGGTACACCGCCGCCGCGCGCGGGGTGCCCTCCGGGTCCTTCACGGGGCCTCTCGCCACCGGTTGCGGGAGGAGCCGGGTGAAGTGCTCGGCGCCCTGGGCCTTGCTACCGTGGAGTTCTTCGAGAATCTCGTACTCGCGCGCGACGAGGTCCGCGTCCGAGAGGGCCCGGACCACCTTGAGCACCACCATCTCGGTGATTCGCGCGTCGCGCCGCGCGAGGAAGACGTCACTGCTGTCCCCGCGTCCCAATCTCCCGAGCAGCACGTAGCGCGTGCCCGCGACGGTGACGCGGGGGCGGTCCGGCGCGAAGGGCGGGTCGTCCGCGGGGCGCGCGGGCCTGGGCCACACCGCCGAGCCCGACGCGGACACCATGGCGCCGCAGTACTCGCAGACGAGGATGCCGTTGGGCGAGGAAGGTGGTGGAAGCTTCGCGCCGCAGCCAGGACACTTCAGGAGCTGTAATTCCATCCCGCCCTCGCGTTCTCCGGGGCGAACATAGCGCACCCACCCCGGAATCCCCCATGCCTTCCTCGCTCCCAGTCGTCCTCGATACCAACGTGGTGCTGGACCTCTTCGCCTTCGACGACGCGTACGCCCGCCCCCTGGCCGAGGCCCTCGAGGCGGGGACGCTCACGGCCTGGGCGGACGCGGACACGCTGGCGGAGCTGGGCTACGTGCTCGCGTCTCGCAACTTCCGTCCGGGGTGGGACGCGGCGGCGCGGCAGAAGACGCAGGAGCGCTACCGGGCCCTGGTGCGCGTGGTGCCGGCGGGGGAGGGGACACCCACGCCGGAACTGCCCCGCTGTCGCGACAGGGACGACCAGATGTTCCTCCTCCTGGCCGCCCGCGCCGGGGCCGTGTGGCTGGTGAGCAAGGACAAGCGCGTGCTGTCCATGGCCGGCCGCAGCGGTCTGCCCTTCACCATCCTCACCGTGCGGCAGGCCGTGGAGCGCCTTCAGGCGTTGGTGGCGGGGCGGTAGCGCACCACGCGAACGGTGAGTTCATTGACGATGAAGGAGGTGATGGACGACACGCGGGCCTTGCCGCCCGCCTCGGTCCACTCGAGCACGTGGATGCGCAGGGGCTCGCCGACCTCCAGGTTCTGTTCCGCGTGCGAGCGGATGATCACCACGCTGGCCTTGTCCCCCGCGTAGCTGACGAGCGTCTGACGGAAGGTGAGCCAGGACTCGCGGCTTCCGGACTCCTCGGTCAGTCCGCGCAGGAAGGCGGTGGGGCGTGCGAGGGGGCCGACGATGAACTCGCCGCCGGTGAGCTGGTGCTTGAGCTGCTCCTCCTTGCTGCTCAGCGGGCCGTCGAAGCAACCCATGCACTCCTCTTCGCAGCTGCAGTCATAGCCGTCCGCGGGCGGTGCCTCCGTCTTGCGGCGCTCCACGCACTGCGACACGCAGACCTTCTGCACCTGGGCCTCCTGCTTGCGGGTCTTCTCGATTCGCGCGCGCATCTGCGCCTGGGTGGCATCGGCCTCGAAGAAGGAGGCGTCCCCCTGGTGCAGCAACCCCGCGATGCGCACCAGGCCGTCGTCATCCATGACGGAGAGCGCGGCCCGCGCGGCGGCCCGCTGGGGCCGGAGCTGGGCGGGCTTCACGCGCGTCCATTTCGCCCGGGCCTCCGAGTCCTGGCCCTCGCGCTCCAGGTCCGCGCGGTCGAACAGGGTAGCCACTTCGCGCGCACGAGCGAGCGCCTCGCGGTAGGCCTCCTTCTCGGGGACGGTGGCGAGGACGCCGACTGCTCCGGACATGCCCTCGGGAATGGCGCCCTGCTCCCAGGTGCGCTTCAGCGACAGCAGCTTCTCCGCCTTGTAGCGCGGCGCCCACTCCAGCTTCGCCTGGGTGTCGTTGCGCTCGGCGGCCTGCTTCCGCTCGTAGGCGAAGGAGCGCACCTGCTCGTAGGCGGCGGCCTCCGCCTCGGGCTTGTAGGGGTCCTCGCCCTCCACGTAGACGCGCAAGTCACTGAGGCAGGTGTCGTCGTACGCGCTGCCGGGGTACGTGGACACGAGCGTGAGCCGCACGCCTTGCACCTGCGCCGGCACGGGCAGGCGCACCTCCTGCCAGCCCTGCACGTCCTTGAGCTCCGCCTCCAGCGCGGTGCCCGTCACCTGCGCGCCCGTCTCGGCCTGGACGAGCGGCTCCAGCTTCACCTTGCGCGGGCGCGCGTTGGCGCGGAAGAGCTTGTCGGACTTCTGGAAGCCGTTGCGCAGGAAGACGCGGAAGGACTTCGCCTTCGTGAGCGCGGGGCCCCACCACTCCAGGGCCTCGCCCTCGCCGCGTCCCTTCGCGCCCTCCACCCACGCGGTGGTCGGGTCGTCGTCCGCGACGTAGAGGGGCAGGTAGTTCTGCGCGTGCTTGTTCCAGCCGTTCTCCAGGAAGGAGGACGCCGTCACGCGTCGCGGGTGCAGCCGGTGCGCACCGCCCGCGTCGGGTTCGAGCATCACCGGCGGCGCGGCGGCGAGGATGAGTGAGAGGAGAATCATGGTTCGTGCTCCTTGTCCTTGGACGGCGGGCGGGCTTGCACTGGCGCGGCCCACAGCACCAGCCGCGACAGCCCCGCGGGGTACAGCCCCGAGTCTTCCTGCTCCCGGGACACGAGGTGATAGACGATGCGGGCGTAGCGGGCGCTCTCGGGCACGGGCACGCGGCGCGTCTCTCCGGGCCGCAGCCGGGTGTCCTCCACCGCGCCCAGGTGCGGCAGTGGCTCGCCCGGCCAGGCGCGGACTTCGAGCCGACGGCCGAAGGTGGCCACCGTTCGCGGGGACTCGAAGAGGGGCTCGTTCGCCACCTCCACGCTCACCCAGCGCATGACGTCGCCCGTGGGGAAGGCGTGGCCCACCTCTCGCGTGGAGATTCGGAGCGCGCCTCGCGTCTGCTCCACCACGAGCGCGGCCTTGAGGGACTCCGTGCGTCGCGTGCCGCCCAGGCCGTGGTCTCCGCGCGGCATGTGGCAGTCCGTGCAGTGGCGCGTGTCATGCGATTGCTCGCGCCAGCGCGTCCACTCGCCCACCGTGTCCTGCTGCCATTGAGTGGACGAGAGGCGCACCCGCTGACCTCCGCCGTCCAGCACCGGGAAGCCGAACTGGTGGCAGCCTGCGCAGGGCATGCCCGGCGTGGTGCGGGCCTCGCCGAGCGTGGCGTGACAGCCGGCGCAGGTGACTCCGTGCTCCTCGGTGGGGCTGTTGGGTGGGAGGGCGCCGCGCTCCAGGTTGCGCGCGAGAGGGGCGTGGCACTGCACGCACCAGGCGGGGCGGTCCTCGGTGATGGCGACCTGGAAGACGTCGTCGATGCGAGCGTTGGCGTGACCGCTGTTTCGCCAGGACTCCACCTGGGACGGGTGGCACTCCTCGCAGCGCTTCACGTCCCAGTCGGGCAGGCCGTGCGGCGCGGGCCCCGGCTCCATCCGTGCCGTGCCCTGGGGAAAGCGTGGCGTGGGCGCGGCGGCGAGCAGCGCGAGGGTGAGGAGGAGGGCGTGCACTGTTGGCGACAGAGTGTAGGCGCGCGGGCGGTGAAAGGGCGACCCCACACTGATGGAGCGCGATAGAACGGCCCCATGAAGGCCTACGAGATTCGAGACGGATTCGGATTGGACAAGCTGGTGGCGTGCGAGCGGCCGGACCCGACGCCCGGGCCGTTCCAGGTGCGCGTGCGGGTGAAGGCCACGAGCCTCAACCAGCGCGACTTGATGATGGTGGAGGGCCGCTACAACCCGCGCCAGAAGCTGCCGCTGATTCCGAACTCGGATGGGGCGGGCGTGGTGGACGCGGTGGGGCAGGGTGTCACGCGCGTGAAGCCCGGTGACAGGGTGATGGGCCTCTTCTCGCAGGCGTGGCTCGCCGGGGAGCCGAGCCGTGTGGCGCAGACGAGCACGCTGGGCGGGCCGCTGGATGGCGCGCTCGCGGACACGATGCTGCTCCATGAGGACGGCGTGGTGCTCACGCCCGCGCACCTGTCCGACGAGGAGGCCGCGACGCTCCCGTGCGCGGCCGTCACGGCGTGGAGCGCGCTCGTCACGTACGGGGGACTGAAGGCGGGGGACTCGGTGCTGGTGCAGGGCACCGGCGGTGTCTCCATCTTCGCGCTCCAGATTGCGCGGATGCTGGGGGCGCGCGTCATCCTGACGTCGAGCCGGGACGAGAAGCTGGAGAAGGCCCGCGCGCTGGGGGCGCACGAGGTCATCAACTACGCGACGACGGCGGACTGGGACAAGGCGGCTCGGGCGATGACGGGCGGCGTGGGCGTGGACCACGTCGTGGAGGTGGGCGGGGCGGGGACGTTCGAGAAGTCACTGCGCGCGGTGCGCGTCGGCGGCACGGTGTCCGTCATCGGCGTGCTCAGCGGCGGCGCGGGCACGGTGCCGCTCACGCCCATCCTGATGCAGAACCTGCGCGTGCAGGGCATCCTCGTGGGCCACCGTCAGGGCTTCGAGGCGATGAACCGCGCGCTGACGCTGCACGGCGTGCGGCCCGTGGTGGACCGCGTGTTCCCCTTCGCCGAGGCGCGCGCCGCCTTCGAGTACCTCAAGAGCGGGGCGCACTTCGGGAAGGTGGTCATCCGGGTGGGGTGAGCCCCCGCACCATGATGGCGGGGGCTCGGACTGCTCAGGAACCCGTCTCGTGAGGCCCCGGGTCTGAGGACGGGGCCGGCCGGCCGACGAACGAGACCTGGGGCGCCGAGGTCCGCGCGGGCCGGGGGCCCCCACGGTTCGGTCCCTGCCGCTGCTGCCTGGGAGCCGGGCCGTTGCCGTTGCCCGGACCCGCCGAGCGCGCCTCGCGGAGGTTGTTGGTCGCCGGACCGGTGGTCGCCGCGCTGCTCGCCGGCCGCGTCTCCACCACGGGCTGCGAGCGGCCAGGACCTCCGCGCCGCTCGCCCCTCGGAGGGGCGCCGTTGCCACGCGGCTCGTTGCGCGGCTCGCCCGCCGGGGCGAAGCCATTGCCCCCGGCGGCCTGTGCGTCGTTCCGGGGCGGGCGGCCATTATTGCGTCCAGGCCGCTGCTCGTTCCGGGGCGGACGCCCGTTGCCGCCGGTCCGCTGCTCGTTGGGCTGTGTGCCAGGGCTTCCCCCCGCGCGCGGCTCGTTGATGCGAGCGCCCGGGTTGTTCGCAGCACGCTCGTTGGTCCGCGTGCCCGGGTTGCCACGTCCGCGCGGCTCGTTGGAGCGCGCCCCCGGGTTTCCGTTCGCACGCTCCTCGACACGCGCCCCCGGGTTGCCACCGGCACGCTGCTCGGGCCGCGCACCCGGAATACCGTTCGCACGCGGCTCATGGGGCCGTGCGCCTGGATTGCCTCCACCGCGCGGCTCGTTCGCCGCGGGACGGCCGTTGCCGCCACCCCGAGGTCCACCAGCGGCGGGCGGGGCACCGTTCGCCGCGCGCTGCCCGTTCTGCGGACGCGCGCCGTTTCCACCCATGGGCGGACGCGCGCCATTGCCACCCGAGCGCGGCGGCGGACGGCCACCGCCAGCGCGATTGCGTCCCCCTCGCGGAGGAGGCGTCGCCGCGGGCTTGCCGCGCTCGCCGCCACCCTGCTTCAGCACCAGGGCCTCCAGCTCGCGCAGCTCGGCCTCGGCCGCTTCCTCGGGCGTCATCGTGGACTGGACCACCGGCACCAGCTCCGCCGGAGCCGGCTCCGAGTGCTCCTGGGCGAAGCCCTGGCGCCCATCACGCGGACCCTTGAAGCCTCCCCGGGCCGGCGCGCCGTTGCGGCGGGGCGCCTCGCGGAAGTTGCCCCGGGGCGTGAAGTCCGGGGTCAGCTCCCGGCGCACGTAGGCATTCCAGATTTCACCCGTGTCGCCCGCGGCGTCGTACAGCCACGGGGCGATGCCCGCGAGGAAGTTGCGGACGTTGTCCAGGTCACGCCGGAAGTAGAACTCCGCGCGGTTGTTGCGCGCCGCCGCCACCGTCTGCGGGAAGTCGATGATGATGGCGCCCTGCCAGCTCATCAGGATGTTGAACGGGGACAGGTCCCCGTGGATGAGGTCGGCGCACAGCATGTTCACGACCTGGGAGCGCAGGTCCACGTACAGGGCCTGGGCTTCCTCGGGCGTGGCGGGCGGGGCCTCTACCAGACGCGGGGCGGGGTGGCCCTGCGCGTCGAGCACCACCTCCATCAGCAGGATGCCCTCGTAGAACAGCACCGGCTGGGGCACGCGCACACCCTGGGCGTGCAGCTTGTAGAGCGAGTCCGACTCGGCGCTCTTCCACGCCTCCTCGGCGGCGGCCTGACCGAAGCGGCTGCCCTTCTCCATGGCGCGGCGCGTGCGCGAGTTGCGCACCTCGCGCCCCTCGCGGTAGCCCACGTTGTTACGGAAGTTGCGCTCGTGGCGCTCCTTGTACAGCTTGGCCGCGACCACCTGGCCGGCGTGCTGGACCAGCCACACCTCCGCCTCCTTGCCGGTCTTCAACTGGCCGATGACGGCCTCGATGATGCCGTCGGCGAGGAGAGTCTCTAGTGAGTCATTCATTCAGACGCGGAAGTCCAATGGGGTCCGGGCGGGTGTCTCGCTTGGGTGCGCGGGCGGCCCTGTTCGCTGCGCATGGCGGCATGTGAACATCTCGCAGGTCCCTCTTGCTACCGCCATCCAACGCCAAGCTGCCATGAGGACCAGCGCACGGCCTGCTACCAGTTTGCACGCCAGGGTTCCAGGATAGCCAGGGCTTGCTGCCTGGGGTGGGTCTTTAAAGACTTCGGCAGACAGGCAGGCGCCTGTCCGGTGGCTCGCTCATGGCGCCCGGGGGCGCCTACTTCTTGATGACCTCCCGGGCCGAGCGGCCATCCACCCCGGTGCCGCTGAGCAGCACGTAGTCAACCCCCGTGGGCCAGGCCGTCTTCACGAAGATGCGCTCAATCTGCGCCACCCTGCCTTCCATGAGGGTGTACGCCCGGGCGGCGCACTGGCCGTTCTCCCGGAAGACGTCCAGGTCGATGACACGGTCCGGCCAGGCCCGCAGCCGGACGTGGACCCGCCAGCCGGTGGAGGTGGCCTCCACCGGCTGCACGTCGCCCAGCCCGTAGGCGGGCGCTTCACGGCCGAGCAGCGGTTCGGTGTTCTTCTCGCCCTTCTCCAGCATCCGCCAGTAGGCATGCACCGGCTGCGGCCCCTGGGGGCGGCAGTCCGCGTCGACACGGATGCCGTAGTGGACCTGGTTCCGGTTCGTGCTCCGGGCGATGAAGAAGGCGGAGTCCGCGGTCCGGGCCGGCAGCGTCTTCCCCGCCGGAGTGCCCTGGGCCGGCGGCCCCGCGGCCACCGGCGCCTGACCAAGCAGCACCGCCAGGCAGATGCCAGACAACGTCCAGTCCCTCTGTTGCACGCATCCCCTCATCATCCGATTCCGCAGATTTGGAGTGGCACGCGGCCAGGCGCCAGGGGCCGCGTGCGTTTCGGGCGCAGAGTGCATGAAACGTGGCACCAACGGGAATCCCCCCCGTGCGGTTGTCGTCGTTCGGCTCATGGACGCCCCGAGGCGTTCCGGACGCTGGGCTCCCGGGGGCCGGGGGCGCGCGACACAAGGCTGCTGACCCGCACCGCAACAGCGTTACGATGAGCGCCGTCCAGGGAGGGTCTCATCATGGCGACGAAGTCACGCAAGACGAGTGCTGCGAAGAAGTCATCCCGGCGTGCCCCCACATCGAAGAAGGCGGCCAAGAAGAAGGCCCCCGCGAAGAAGAAGGCCGGCGCGAGGAAGTCCGCCTCGAAGCGAGGCGCGGCGAAGAAGGCGGCCGTGAAGAAGTCGGCGGCCAGGTCCTCGGGTGCCCGGAAGGCCGCTGCGAAGTCGGCCGGTGCCCGGAAGGCCGCTGCGAAGTCGGCCGGTGCCCGGAAGCCCGCCGCGAAGTCGGCCGGTGCCCGGAAGCCCGCCGCGAAGCCGGCCGCTGCTCGGAAGCCCGCGGGTGCCCGGAAGTCCGCCGCGAAGCCGGCCGGCGCCCGGACGGCCCCCACTCCGGCGGCGCGCACGCGGAAGCCCGCGGCGAGGCCCTCCGCCCCGAGCGAGCCGACGGTGGAGGCGGCGCCCCCGAGCGAGGAGCGCACCGCGCCTCCGGCCTGGAGCGAACGGCCGGCCACGGGCTCTCCCTTCGTGGAGCAGGTGGAGACCTCGTCCGCCGGCATCCAGCCGCTCGCGCCCGAGCACGCGGCGGTGGACGAGCTGACCAGCTCCGGCAACGAGCTGCTCGACATCTTCCAGCGCTATGACCGCAGCCGCACCGGCTCCATCGACCGCGCCGGATTCGCTCGGCTGCTGGAGGCGCTCGGGCAGCCCGTCAACGACGAGGAGCTGGAAATCGCCGTCGACAGCGTCGACACCGAGCGCACCGGGAAGATTTCCTGGAAGGCCTTCAAGGCCTGGTGGACCAGCCGCTAGAAGCGCATGAACAGACCGGGGCCGGCGGCCACCGCGTCGTTGCCCCGGCCCGCCGGCATCACCACTGGCACGGGCACTGGCTGGAACGAGCCGTCCGCCCGGCGCTCGCGCTGCGTGGGCTCGTCCGGCGCCAGCGCGGACAGGAGCACGGTGATGGCGAACGTCCCCGCCACCGTGCCCAGCACCGTCTTCGCCACCGTGACGTTGCTGACGTCCAGCCGCGAGCCGACGAGCAGCGCCGTCAGCCCCATGCCCATGGGGAACAGGGTGACGTCGCGGATGGAGGAGGGCTCGATTTCCAGCGGAATGGCCAGCAGCCCGCCCATGAGCATCCCCGCCGCCGGGGCAATCAGCAGCGGCGTGTAGCGGAAGGAGTCCCCCGACTGGCGCGAGCCGATGTACTCGACGAGCCCGGTGGTGATGAGGGCATAGAAGGACGTCATGCCCACCAGCCCCGTGTCGCCGTCGCTCACGTCCTCGCCGCCCGCGGTGAGCAGCAGCACGCTGGCGACGCCGACCTGGGAGGTGCCCAGGGCGAGCAGCGCCCGTTGCCGGCTGTCCAAATCCCACCCGTTGGCGGCGCTCACCCCGGCCGTGAAGCCCAGCGTCGCGGCGCCCGCGGCGAGCACCGACTCGTTGCGCTTCACGGGGATGAAGTACTGGTAGAGGGTGCTCGCCGTGCCGAGGGTGAGCGCGCCCACCATGGCCCCCATGTACGCGTTGTCGCTGCGCCCCCCGGGCGTGTCGTAACTGTCACCCAGCATGGCGCCGAGGACCATGCCGCCCAGCGCCTCCGAGAGGACCAGCGTGGGGCCGCCCGACTCCGCGGAGAGGCGGCTGTAGCGCACGGAGGAGCGCTTCGGCGGCGGCTCCAGGGCCCGCAGCGGCGCCGACGCCGGTGGGCGGCCCGGCTCACGCGCGGGTTCCGCGACGGGGGCCGGCGGGCGTGGCTCACGCGCGGGCTCCTGTGCCGGGCGCGCGGTGGGGGTGGGCACCTCCTGCTGCTCCGTTTCGGACGCGGCGGGAGGAGTGAAGGCCGGAGGCGTGGCCCACTCGGGCTCGTCCGGAGACGTGGGCGAGGACGTGAGTGGAGGCGGTGGGAGCGAATCCTGGGGAGGGTCGGCGGCGGCCGGCTGCTGGGCGCCCGCGAGCGTGGTGGCGAGGCCCAGCAGAAGGGCGATGGGGCGCATGGGGGAGGCTCCTGTCCGCCCATCTTCGTTGACTCCCGAGCACCAGGGAAAGCTCCCCGAGTGTGGGCGGGGCCTGGTTCACCTGACGCGGGGCGACGTCTCTTCCTTGCTCGCTGCTCCTCCGGGCTTTCCGGCTTCCTTACCGGGAAGCGTCGTCCGCTGCTGCGCCGCTCGCCTGTCTGGCATGATGCGGGCTCCGAACAAAGCCGTCCGCCGCGAGGTGGAGGGCAGATGGGCCGACCTACACTGGGAGGTAGGGGGAAGGGTGTCCGACCTGGCGTCCAGCGCACATTCCGCCGTGTTCGAGCACTCGCGTGACGCGGTGCTCGTGCTCGACTCCGCGCAGCGCATCCTGGAGCTCAACCGCGCCGCGGAGCGGTTCTTCGGGCCGCGCGCCGGGCTCGTGGGCAGCCCGGTGACGCAGGTCCTCCCGGGGTGGCGTCCGCCAGAGTCGCGCCCCTCCGCGGAAGCCCCGCAGGAGACGGAGCTGGCCGGCCAGCGTCCGGGCGGCGGGGGCACCGCGTACTACCTGCGCGTGCTGACGCTGCCCTTGCCGCTCACGGACGGCGCCAGCGGGGGCTGGGTGCTGCAGCTCCAGGACATGACGGGGCGCCTGGAGGTGGAGGCGTCCATCCGCCAGCAGAAGGAGTTCTTCGAGGCGGTGGTGCGCAACAGCCCGGTGGCCATCGTCACCATCACCCGCCAGTTCCGCGTGCTGTCGTGGAACCCGGAGGCGGAGCGGCTCTTCGGGTACACGCCGCAGGAGGCGCTGGGGCGGCACATCTTCGAGCTCGTCGCCACCGAGCAGTCCGTGCTGCCGGAGGCGGAGCGGGCCAGCCGCGAGGTGGTGGCGCGGGGCCGCGTCCACTCCGTCACCCGGCGGGTGCGCAAGGATGGCAGCGTGGTGGACGTGGAGTTGCTCGCGCTGCCGGTATCCGTGGGCGGGCGGCAGCTGGGCTTCATCGCCATCTACCACGACATCACCGACCTCCAGAAGGCGCGCCAGGCGTCCGACGCCGCCAACCAGGCCAAGAGCCTCTTCCTGGCGACGATGAGCCACGAAATCCGCACGCCGATGAACGCCATCATCGGCATGACGGGGCTGCTGCTCGACACCGCGCTGTCGGAGGAGCAGCGGGACTTCGTCTCCACCATCCGCCAGAGCAGCGAGGCGCTGCTCACGCTGCTCAACGACGTGCTGGACTTCTCCAAGATTGAGGCCGGGCGCTTCGAGACGGAGCTGCACCCGTTCGACCTGCGCCAGTGCGTGGAGTCGGTGCTGGACCTGCTGGCGGTGCGCGCCAGCGAGAAGGGGCTGGACCTGGGCTGCGACATCGCCCCGCACGTGCCGCAGATGCTGGTGGGCGACGCGTCGCGCGTGCGCCAGGTGCTGCTCAACCTGGTGGGCAACGCGCTCAAGTTCACCGAGCGGGGCGGCGCGGTGGTGGCGGTGGACGCCGTGCGGGCCTCCGAGGCGGCGGATGCACCGTGGGAGCTGACCTTCGCCGTGCAGGACACCGGGCCGGGCATCCCCGAGCAGATGCGGGCGGGGCTCTTCCAGCCCTTCAACCAGCTCGACGCGTCCGTGGCCCGGCGCTTCGGGGGCACGGGGCTGGGGCTGGCCATCTCCAAGCGGCTGGTGGAGGCCATGGGTGGCCGCATCTGGGTGGAGAACGAGGGTGAGCGCGGCAGCGGCACCACCTTCCGCTTCTCCCTGAGCGCGCGGGCCGCGGCGCAGCAGCCCGCGGTGCACCTGCTCCCGGAGCAGCCCCTCCTGCAGGGGCGGCGCGTGCTCATCGTCGACGACAACGCCATCAACCGGCGGCTTCTGGGCCGGCAGCTCCAGTCCTGGGGGCTGGACTTCGTGGAGACGGCCTCGGGCGCGGAGGCGCTGGCGAGCTTGCAGGCCGGCGCGCGCTTCGACGTGGCCCTCATCGACCACCAGATGCCGGGGCTGGACGGGCCGGCGCTGGCGGCGCGCATCCGCCAGTGGGGCGACATGCGGGCGCTGCCGCTCCTGCTTCTCACCTCGCCCGGCCGCCGGGGCGCCACCCCCGAGGGGCTGTTCTCCGGGGTGCTGTCCCGCCCGGTGAAGGCCTCGCAGCTCCATGACGCGCTGATGGCGTGCTTCTCCCACGACGTGGCCCGGCAGGCGCACGCGGCCCGCGTGGAGCGCATCCCGCCGCGCCGGGGGCCGTTCCCCGGAGAACGCCCGGGAGACCGGCTGCCGCTGGACATCCTCCTGGTGGAGGACAACCCCACCAACCAGAAGCTGGCGCTGCTCGTGCTGGAGAAGCTGGGCTACCGCGCGCAGGTGGCCTTCAACGGGGTGGAGGCGGTGAAGTCCGTCTCGCAGCAGCGCTTCGACGTCGTCTTCATGGACCTGCAGATGCCGGAGATGGACGGGCTGGAGGCCACCCGCCGCATCCGCGCGGACGTGCCGCCCCATGCGCAGCCGTGGATCATCGCCATGACGGCGAACGCCATGGACTCGGACCGGGACCAGTGCTTCGCGGCGGGCATGGACGACTTCCTGGGCAAGCCCATCCGCGTGGAGGCGCTGGCCGCGTCGCTGCTGCGCTGCCAGCCGCGCCGCTCCGAGGCCGTCACCTCCCGCCGGCCGGCCCCCACGCCCGCCGCCCCCGCGCCCTCGTACGTGGACGAGCTGCCGGAGGCCGCGCGCATCCCCGGCCTGGAGCCCTCCGCGCTCGCGCGCCTGTGGCGGGAACTGGGCGCGCAGTCGGGGCAGATCCTGCCCGAGCTCATCGAGACCGCCCTGCACAGCATGCCGGCCCTGCTGGACGACGCGTACACCGCGCTGGGGCGGGGGCGGATGGACGACCTGGGCCGGGCGGCCCACACGCTCAAGTCCAACGCGGCCTGGTTCGGGGCCACGGCCCTGGAGGCGCACTGCCGCGACATCGAGCTGCGCGCCGACTCGGCCAGCATGGAGGGCATGGCGGAGCGCCTGGAGCGCTGCAAGGCGGAGCTGGAGGGGACGCGGCGGCTGCTGGCGCAGTTGCGCGAGCGCATCATGGCGCTCGCCTCGCCCCTGAATTGATGCTCGCAGTGTCCGCTGTCGCGGATTTCGGGCCCCCCGGCCCCACACTTCGGGTGCGGCGTGCGCCCCCCAGAGGCTATCTCTGGGGGACACGCGCGGCGCATCTGGAGGAGAGAGGACCATGGCCCGTTACGACTTCGACCTGTTCACCATCGGCGGAGGCTCTGGAGGCGTGGCGTCCAGCCGCCGGGCGGGCTCCTACGGGGCGCGCGTGGGGCTGTGCGAGGACCGTGATCTGGGCGGCACCTGCGTGCACCGGGGCTGCGTGCCCAAGAAGCTGCTGGTGTACGGCTCCCACTTCCACGAGGACTTCCAGGATGCGGCCGGGTACGGCTGGACGGTGCAGGAGCCCACGTTCGACTGGGCTCGGCTGCGCGACGCCAAGGACAAGGAGTTGGCGCGGCTGGGCGGCGTATACGCGCGGCTCTTGCGCGACTCGGGCGTGACGGTGGTGGAGGGGCGGGGGCGACTGGTGGACCCGCACACGGTGGAGGTGGCCGGGAAGCGGTACACGGCCGAGCGCATCCTCGTGGCCACGGGCTCGCGGCCGTACCTGCCTCCGGAGGTGACGGGCATCGAGCATGCGCTCACCTCGGATGACGCGCTGTCCTTCCCCTCGCTGCCGAAGCGGCTGGCGATTGTGGGAGGCGGGTACATCGGCGTGGAGCTGGCGGGGGTGTTCCACGGGCTGGGCTCCAAGGTGACGGTCATCATCCGCGGCCCCACGGTGCTCGGCGGGTTCGACGGGGACGTGCGCGCGGTGCTTACGGAGGAGATGCGCAAGAAGGGCATCGAGCTCCTGGTGGACACCTTCATCCGGGACATCGAGAAGCGCGCCGACGGCGGGGTGAGCCTGCTGACGAAGGCGGGCGAGACGGTGGAGGCGGACGCGGTGCTGTACGCCACGGGCCGGGTGCCCAACACGGGCGGGGTGGGGTTGGAGGAGGTGGGCGTGAAGTTGGATCCGCGCGGCGCCGTCATGGTGGACGAGTGGTCCCGCACGTCGGTGGAGAACATCTACGCGGTAGGAGATGTGACGGACCGCCTCAACCTCACCCCGGTGGCGATTGCCGAGGGACGCGCGCTGGCGGAGACGCTGTTCCACGACAACCCGATGAAGATGGACCACACCAACGTGCCGTCCGCCGTCTTCAGCCAGCCGCCGGTGGCGTGCGTGGGGTTGTCGGAACTGGAGGCGCGTGAGCGCCACGGGCAGGTGGACGTGTATGTCGCCAACTTCAAGGCGATGAAGCACACGCTCAGCGGACGCAACGAGCGGACGATGATGAAGCTGGTGGTGGAGCGCACCTCCAACAAGGTGCTGGGCTGCCACATGGTGGGGGCGGACGCGCCCGAAATCATCCAGGGCCTGGCGGTGGCGGTGAAGTGCGGCGCCACCAAGGCGCAGTTCGATGCCACCGTGGGCATCCACCCCACCGCGGCCGAGGAGTTCGTCACCATGCGCGACAAGCGGCCGGACCCCGAGGTGACGCTGGCCGCGGACCGCGGGCACGACGCCGGGGTGACGGGGACGCACTGAGCCCGATGGCGTCCTGCCGGCCCTTCGCGGCGTGACGCCGGGGATGACTCCCCGGGCCCCTGGTGGGCCCGGGGAGCCAGTTCGCTACGGCTCCGGGAAGTGGACGACGCGCCCGTCAGGGCCCACGGCCCAGACATTGGCGGACGAGGCCAGGTCGAGGTCCAGCAGCACGCCACTCGCACGGAAGTGGGTGACCCAGCTCGAGGTGGCGGTGCCCGCCCTTCCGGTATGGCGCAGGATGGCCCCCTCCGAGTCCGTGACGTAGACAGAGGAGGGGTCAGGTGCGGCCACTGCCGTGGGAGTGAAGCCGCGCGCTTCCGTCGTGTCAGGCAGGGACGGCTCGCCCCGGAGGGCTGGATTGGCCGTGCCGACCTTCACGGGCGCGCTGCCTGGAGACCAGCTGAAGATTCCACGCCCCGCGGTGATGGAGAGCGTCGTGGTCTCTCCTGACGCGAAGCCCTGGATGCGCATGGCCTCGCTGGTCTCACCCCAGAACCGTGTCACTGTGCAGCTCTCGCCCGTGTGCTCGGCCAGGAAGCCGTTGCTCCCGGCCAGGAAGACATGGCCGTCGCTCGGCCGGACCCAGGCGGCGGTCCACCGGACGCCCGCGCCACACTCTCCGTCGAAGCTGACGAACGGCTCGTCGGGGCCGGCACGCCGGGCGAGTGCGTCCTGCTCACCCGCCAGCCAGACCGGGTAGCCGCTGGGGTTGCCGTGATTCACTGCGACGGCGTACCAGTCGCGCCCGAGCACCGCCGCGTCCGTGAGCTCCTTCCAGCCAGCTCCGGCGCAGATGTCGCCTTCGTCGACGTCGTCTCCGCAGTTGTTGTCACGGTCGTCACAGACCTCCACGCCATCCGGCTTGTTGTAGGGGTCCGAGTCATCGCAGTCGTCCTGTCTGGCCGCCAGGCTGGACGGAGGAGTGTCCGCGAAACACTGCGCATTCTGACCAGGGCTGGTGCTGGTGCTGACCCCGTCTCCGTCCGTATCCACGATGGGCTCAATCGCTAGAGTGCAAGTCACGCCGGTGCCGTCGGAACGACACACATAAACGCCAGGGCAGTTGCCGCCATAAAGGCACCCCTTGCCCTTGTTTGGCCAGGTTTCATCTGCATTGCCATCGCAATTGTCGTCTATGTCATTGCACCGCTCGGCGGCGCCGGGATTCACGGCGCTGTTCGCGTCATTGCAATCAAAGGTGGCGGTCGGGGCTACACGGTTGGCGGGTTTGCTGCAGCTCACGACGACGTTGCCGGCGACTCCGTAGCCGTCCTGGTCTGAGTCCAGGTGCCAGTTCTTGTTGCTGCCCTCATCGACACCGCCCACGCAGTTGTCGTCCACGTCGTTGCACACCTCCGTGGCGCCTGGATTCACAGCGGCGAGGGCGTCATTGCAGTCGGTGCTGTTGGCCACGTACCCGCTGGGCTGGTTGCACTTCTGCCGCGAGTCTGCCGGGTTTCCGTAGCCGTCCGAGTCCGCATCCCGGTAGTACGTACTGAGGGACAGGCCCTCATCGACACCGCCCGCGCAGTTGTCGTCCACGTCGTTGCACACCTCGGTGGCACCTGGCCGCACGGAGCTCGCATTGTCGTTGCAGTCTCCGCTGGCCGCGACATGGCCAGCCGGTGCAACGCAGGCGGTCACCGCGGCGCCAGTCCCATAGCCATCCGCGTCCGCGTCGCGGTACCACGTCTTGTTGATGTACTCATCGACACCGCCCGCGCAGTTGTCGTCTATGTCGTTGCACACCTCGTTGGCACCCGGGTGCACCGAGGCGAGGACGTCATTGCAGTCGGTGCTGTTGGCCACGTACCCGGAGGGTTGGTTGCACTTCTGCAGTGAGTCCGCCGGGTTTCCATGGCCGTCCGCGTCCGCGTCCCGGTAGTAGGTGCTGACGGGCAGGCCCTCATCGACACCGCCCACGCAGTTGTCGTCCACGTCGTTGCACACCTCGGTGGCGCCCGGGTGCACCGAGACGAGGCTGTCATTGCAGTCGGTGCTGTCGGGCACGTACCCACCGGGCTGGTTGCACTTCTGCAGTGAGCTCGCCGGGTTCCCGTAGCCGTCCGAGTCCGCGTCCCGGTAGTACGTACTGACGGGCAGGCCCTCATCGACACCGCCCGCGCAGTTGTCGTCCACGTCGTTGCACACCTCGGTGGCACCCGGCCGCACGGAGCTCGCGTTGTCGTTGCAGTCTCCGCTGGCCGCGACATGGCCAGCCGGTGCAACGCAGGCGGTCACCGCGGCCCCAGTCCCATAGCCATCCGCGTCCGCGTCGCGGTACCACGTCTTGTTGATGTACTCATCGACACCGCCCGCGCAGTTGTCGTCTATGTCGTTGCACACCTCGTTGGCGCCCGGGTGTACCGAGACGAGGCCGTCATTGCAGTCGGTGTTGTTGGGCACGTACCCGCCGGGCTGGTTGCACTTCTGTCGCGAGTCCGCCGGGTTGCCGTAGCCGTCCGAGTCCGCATCCCGGTAGTACGTACTGACGGGCAGGCCCTCATCGACACCACCCACGCAGTTGTCGTCCACGTCGTTGCACACTTCGGTGGCACCCGGGTGCACCGAGGCGAGGCTGTCATTGCAGTCGGTGCTGTCGGGCACATATCCGGTGGGCTGGTCGCACTTCTGCCGCGAGTCCGCCGGGTTGCCGTAGCCGTCCTTATCCACATCCCGGTAGTACGTGCTGACGGGAAGACCCTCATCGACACCGCTCGTGCAGTTGTCGTCCACGTCGTTGCACACCTCGGTGGCGCCCGGGTGCACCGATGCGAGCGCGTCATTGCAGTCGGTGCTGTTGGCCACGTACCCGGCGGGCTGGTCGCACTTCTGTCGCGAGTCCGTTGGGTTTCCGTGGCCGTCCAAATCCGCGTCCCGGTAGTACGTGCTGACGGGCAGGCCCTCATCGACACCGCCCGCGCAGTTGTCGTCCACGTCGTTGCACATCTCGGTGGCGCCCGGGTGTACCGCGGCGACGGTGTCGTTGCAGTCCCCGCTGGTCGCGACATGTCCGGCCGGTGCGGTGCAGGCCGTCACCGCGGCGCCAGCCCCATGGCCGTCCGCATCCGCATCCCGGTACCACGTCTTGTTGAAGCCCTCGTCCGTGCCGCCGCCGCAGTTGTCGTCCACGTCGTTGCACACCTCGGCGGCGCCCGGATTCACCGAAGCGAGGGTGTCATTGCAGTCGGTGTTGCTGGCCACGTATCCAGTGGGCCGGTCGCACTTCTGCCGCGCGTCCGTCGGGCTTCCATAGCCGTCGGTGTCCGCATCCCGGAAGTAGGTGCTGACGGGCAGGCCCTCATCGACACCGCCCACGCAGTTGTCGTCCACGTCGTTGCACACCTCGGCGGCGCCCGGGTGCACCGAGGCAAGGGTGTCATTGCAGTCGGTATTGCTGGCCACGTATCCAGTGGGCTGGTCGCACTTCTCCCGCGAGTCCGCCGGGTTGCCGTAGCCATCCGCGTCCGCGTCCCGGTAGTAGCTGGACACCGTGAGCCCTTCGTCCACCACGGTGTCGCAGTCGTTGTCCTTGTCGTCGCAGACCTCCGCGAGTCCCGGCTTGCGCGCGGCATCGCTGTCATCGCAATCCCCGCTGTCGCTGACATGATTCGCCGGTGCGCTACAGGCGCTCAGGGCTGCCCCTGCTCCCACTCCGTCATGGTCGGAGTCCAGGTAGAAGGTTCTCGAAGGCAGCCCCTCGTCGATGCCGTCGACGCAGTTGTTGTCCACGCCATCACAGAGCTCTGCCTGGTTCGGGGCTCTCGCGGAGGACGCGTCATCACAGTCTCCCCCCTGCTCCACGTATTGGGGGGCTGCTACGCAGCCCCGCACGGCCGTCCCCGCTCCGTACCCGTCCCCATCCTCGTCCTTGTAGAAGCTGCGCGTGACCACCTCGGCGTTGCCGTCATCGCAGTCCGTGCCTCCATTCGCGGCAGGGACGTAGCCATCACCGTCCGCATCCACCGCGCTCAGGTGGACCGTCAGCGTCTGGATGCCCAGCCGCTCCAGGGTCGCCTCCTGGGCATTGCGCGCCACCTCCGCCCCGTCGCACGTGTGCTCGTGCGCGGTGGAGATGATCTCCAACGCCGGGCCCCACGAGGCCGTTCGCTTCACGGAAGCCTTCACCAGGCGCGTCGCCGCGTCGCGGTCCATCACGGGAAACGTCTGGCGCTCCGAGTTGGCCGGGTTTGCCTTGTCACGGGAGAGCACGGTGATACAGCCGGCTCGGAAGTCGAATGAGACCTCCACCTCAATGCTGCTTCCCGGGTCGATGTCTTCCAGGTTGGGGACTGTACACGCCGAGAGCGTCATCAGCGCGGCGGCACCCCACGAAATCAAGGCTTTCATTGCGCAACTCCTTGCATGGGCTCCGCCGCGCTGCCACCCAGCAGCCACGTCACCACCGCTCCTGCCGCCGCCAACCCCGCCGTACCGAAGAGGACATTGGCCGTCCGCGCGCTGCGCTGTGAGCGCGAGTGGTTGTCGGTCAGCTCACCCCGGAGCATGGAGCTCCGCGCGTCCTCCAGTTGAGTGCGCGAGTTGAGTCCGAAGACGGTGCCTGCTCCTCCCGCGGCCACGCCCACGCCCAGCAGTGCCCACGTCAGCACGGGCACGCGGCTCGAGCGTGCATCCGCGGTGGAGGGCTCCGGCAACACCACGTCCAGCGCCGGGCTCGTCGTCACGGACGGAGCCCTCGCCAGCCCGGCTTCAGGCAGGTCTGTCCCCAGCTGCGCGGATGCCCCCGAAGCCTCCTTCGTGGGCCGTGCTTCATCCGTTCGCGCAACCTCCGCCGGAGTGGGTGCCACATTCGCCAACGCTGGCGCCTCCTGGCGCGACGCCTTCAGCTCCTCCTCCACGAGCGCTCGCTGCGACTCGAACTCCCGGTTCAGCTTGGGAGAGACGCGCTGAGGCAGCCGCGCTTCGGGGCGGCCCCTCAGTGCCTCGCGGAACGCGGCACGCGACTCCTCCCATTGGCCCAGCTCTGCCTGGACGATTCCCTCGTAGAGCGCCACGGTGACCGTGTCTTCAGCGCTCCGTGCGACCTTCCTGGCGAGCTGGAGTTGCTCGAGTGCCAGCTCGTAGTCGAGGTTTTCGTAGAAGCGGATGGCTTCAACGATGCGCTCTGTAAATCCTCCCTCGGCTCGGGCTGTGTGCAGGGGGATGAACCCCCATAGACAGAAGACAAGCGTCAGGAATCTCCGCTGATGGCAAAGTTTTCGCATCCGAGGATTCTAGATATTCCTCTCAATGCGTAAAAAATTGAGCTTGACTGAAGGGCGGGTGAATACAGACACCTTGGAGGCCCAATACCTTTTCTTGACAGGCCCGCCGGCCCTCGCCGCGCGGCGGGTACCCGGGGAAACCCCTCGCCGCGCGCGGCGAGGCTGGGCGCGTCCGCCGCAGCACGTCGTGGAGGCCATCCACCACGGGCGGTATGGGCCCTCCCGCGACCCACTGTGTTGACGTCGCATGCTCGCAGCTCGCGGGGTTCCACTAACATGGCGGCGCGACGTCAGGTCCGCGTGGGCTGCCCCGTCCACGATGACCCGCTGAGCAACGGGAGGTGTGAGCCATGAGTGATTCTCCGACGGATTCTCCACGCACGGGCGCCGGCCGCATCCGGGGCCTGGAGCAGGTGGACCGGCTGTCGGTGCCCCTGCCGCACGGCACCGAGGTGACGACGCGCGTGGAGCGCATGGCCTCGGGCGGGCGCCGCATCCCCCAGGGTGTGGTGGGCCGCGTGGTCCGCGCCCATGACGGCGGCTTCGACGTGCAGATTGTCGGCATGGGCGAGGTGTGGTTCGCGCGCGAGGAATTGGTGCCCCGGCGCGTGGGACAGGTGAACTTCGCCCGGCGCCGCGAGGCCGCGTGGAGCGCGCTGACGCCCTGCGTGGTGCTGGAGACGCGCGTGGGCAGCCATGCGTGGGGCCTGGCCAACGAGAACTCGGACGTGGATGTGCGCGGCGTGTTCGCCCTGCCGCTGGCGTGGACCTTCGGCTTGGTGGAAGCACCCATGGACCTGGTCAGCGCCGACGGCAGCACCACCTACTGGGAGGTGCGCAAGGCAGTGGAGCAGGCGCTGCGCGCGGACCCGAACACGCTGGAGACGCTCTTCGTCCCCGGCGCGAAGGCCACGGACGTGCTGGGCGAGTGGCTTCTCGCCGAGCGCGAGGCCTTCGTGTCCAAGGCCATCTTCGGCAGCTTCGGCCGGTACGCCATGAGCCAGCTCGACAAGCTCACCCGCAGCCAGCGGCTGGCCGAGCACCGCGATTTGCTCCTGGAGTGGCTGTGCGAGGAGCCCGCCCCGGACCTGGACGAGGTGGCGAAGCGGCTGGCCGCGGTGTCTCCGCGCAGCGCGCCGACGCAGCAGGACGCCCTGCTGGCGGCGAAGACGTACGTGAAGCAGCTCTACCGCTCGCTGTGGGACCAGGGTCTCCTGACGGCCAACGACTTCGCGGCGCTCACTGCGTACGCACGGGGCGGCGGGCAGCGGCCTCCGTCCGCACGCGAGTTGCGGCCGAAGAACGCCTACAACCTGCTGCGGCTGGTGGCCACTGCCACCGGGTGGCTGCGGGAAGGCACGCCCACGTTCGAGGCGTCGGGTGCGCTGAAGGCGCGGCTGCTGGACATCAAGGCGGGCCGCGTGCCGCTGGAGGACGTGCTGCGCGACGCGGAGGCCATGGCCCCGGACCTGGAGGCGGCGCACCGCGAGAGCAAGCTGCCGGAGCACCCGGACTATGAGCGGGCGGACCGGCTGCTGCGGCGCGTGGGAGACGAGGTGGCGCGGCGCTGGGTGCTGAAGGAGCCCGGCCCGCTGGGACGAGACGCACCAGAGGCCCCGGCCATGGAGTGGAGGGATGCGGAATGAAGGGCACGCTGAAGGAACATGAGCGGGTGGTGGCGGACCGGGTGCTCGACGAGGAGTCGGCGAAGCGCGAGCACCTCGTCATCGCCCTGTCCGGGGCGCATGCGTATGGCTTTCCCTCTCCCGACAGTGACCTGGACCTGAAGTCCATCCACGTCGTCCCCACCGCGACGCTGCTCGGCCTCCAGCCGAAGCACATCACCGCCGAGCGGCTTCAAGTGGTGGACGGCGTCGAGGTGGACTACTCGTCCAACGAGCTGCAGCCGGTGCTCCAGGGCATCCTGCAAGGCAACGGCAACTACATCGAGCGCGTGCTGGGCGCCATCTGCGTGCGCGCCTCGCCGGAGTTGGAGGGGCTCAAGCCCCACGTGCGCGCCGTGTTGTCGCGCCGGGTGCACCGGCACTACCGGGGCTTCGCCTACGGCCAGTTGCGCGAGTGGGAGAAGAGCGGCTTCAAGTCCGCCAAGAAGCTGCTCTATGTCCTGCGCACCACGCTGACGGGCACGCACGCGCTGCGCACCGGCACCGTGGAGACGGACGTCACCGAGCTGCTCGACCTGTATGGCTTCTCGGAGGCGCACGCGCTGGTGGAGCAGAAGAAGCGCGGAGAGAAGAGCGAGCTTCCGGATGAGCTGAGCCAGAAGTGGCGCGCCGAGGTGACGCGCTCCTTCGAGGTGCTCGACGCGGCCCTGGCGGAGTCCGTGCTGCCGGAGGACCCGCCCGAGGCCGCCGTCGACGCCCTGGAGGCGTGGATGCTGGACCTGCGCCGTCGACGCTTCACGGCGTGAGTCGTCCACTCGCCGGAGCGCACCCGTGCAGGGGCGCTCCGGCGGTGAGGCGTCAGCCCGTCACTGGCAGGAGTACGTGTATGAGGCCGGCGTGCTCCACGTCCCATCCGGGTTGATGGCGCGCACCGTGTAGCCGCTGGCCGGGTACGTCGTCCCCCAGCAATCCCGCGCGCGAACATCGTTCCGGAATGCCGTGCCCAGGTCCCAGTTCCCCTTGCGGCGCAGCTTCTCGTACGCGGCCACGCGGTCCACGGCGTCAATCCACGTCGAGTCCGAGGCGAGCACGTCGCGGCGCTTCTCCAGGAACTTCTGCAGCCACGCATTCTCCGTGATGCCGTTGTACCCGATGACCGGCGCCACCTGCCCCGAGTTGCCCAGCGCCGTGTTGGCGGAGCGAATCATGCTCCGCGCGCCGGACTCGCCGTGGTTGATGAACGCGTCGTACAGCGCCGCCTTCGAGAGCGCCTGGGTGAGCCCCCACTTCGCGGCCTCGGTCATCGCCGGCGTGTAATAGAGCTTGTCGCTGATCTGGTCCTGGCAGCTCTTGAAGTCGGCGCGAGTGGTGGTGTTGTTGTAGCTGGTCGCCCAGTCCGCCCGCCAGTTGCCCACCGAGTCGAGCTCGGCCGTGGAGGCCTGGTCCTCGCCCGTGGACAGGAAGCGGTTGTTGATGGTGGTGAGCCCGGACATGTACTTCGCCATCAGGTTGCCGTTGGCCGCGCTGCGCAGGTTGACGTAGCACTGGATGACCTGGATGGCGTCGCCCGTCCCCGTGCAGAAGCCCGCGCGCCCATTCGTGTACCCGCGCCCGTCCTGGATGTTCTCCGAGTACGCGTAGTCGATGTTGGGCGTGTCGTTCTCCCAGATGCTCGTCAGGTCCTCCGACACCTTCTTCTGGTTGGCGCTCAGCCCGGTGCCCGTGGGAGGCGGGGTGCTTCCACAGCTCGGGTCGCTGATGCTCACGTTGGCGGCCGTGAAGGACGTGGACGACGACGTCGAGTAATAGAACGTGTAGGACGCATTCACGGCGACGGTCAGCCCGGACGTCCTCGAGTACGTGCACGTCGTGCCGCTCTGCGTGTGCGTCCAGCCCGGCTCGTCGTAATCACAGACGACGCCGCTGGGGACGCCGAAGGCGATGGTGGGGCTCGTCATCGCCGCCGTGCCGGTGTTCTTGAAGACGAGCGTGCCCCACCAGTCCGCGCCCACGTACGTGTTCGTGGTGATGACGTACGAGCAGGCCGCCAGCGCCTGCTGCTCCGTGAGCGGAATCGCCTTCGCCTCGCCCGTGTCCGGCGCGCAGCCCGTCAGGGCCGCCGCCACTCCCAGGAACACCGCTCCCCAGCTCCATTCCATTCGACGCTCTCGCATGTCCGGGTCCCTTTCCTGGCGCGAGGGTGAAAGGCAGATGCACTCGCGCCAGAACTGGAATACCAGAAATGCTTGGGCGCTTCAGGAGTGAGCGTTTTCGAGCCCGGACAGCGTGCGATTGCGCACCTTCAGCCACGCCTGCTGCCGGAAGAGGTACGTGGAGGTGACGCGGCGCCAGGTCCACACGTCGGGCAATTCCCACCACCGGGCGGGCGGTTTGAGCCCCTTGTCGCGTAGGTTTCCAATGCCGCGGTAGCCCACCCCATCGAGTCCGTAGGAGGTGTTGGACTCCAGCATGAGGACCTTGTCGGTGGCGGCGTGGTGGTCCACGACGAGGAAGGTGTGCCCCGAGCGCCACTGGTTGCGCCAGCCCTGCACCAGCGTCCACGGGTGGGGCGGCACGTCCGGGGACGGCGAGGGAATTCCCATGCCGCTCTCCACGGCGGCCGTCACGGGTGAGAAGTAGTCCTCCGAGGACGCAATCATCATCTGCCGGTGACGGCGCGAGTCCCACTCGAAGGCGCTGCCGTGCGCGTCGGAGAAGGCCTTCACCGTCAGGGCCTCCACGAAGGTGCAGCAGTTGTTCACCGCGGGCGGCGCCTGCGGGAGGGTGACGCCCGGAAGCACCCACGGGTAGCGCGCCTGGTCCAGTTCGTAGCGGAAGTCGCGGAACGCCCCGAGCAGCGACGTCAGCCGCGACTCGTCCACGGCGAGGGGCTCGACGCTGAACGAGAGCCGCGCCACGGCGGGAGGTTTCTCCAGGTCCAGGAGCCGGGCGTACTGCTGGGTGCGCCAGCGCGTACAGACCCACGTGTCGAGCGCGCCCAGGGTGGGCACCTCCAGCCGCGCGTAGTCGGTGTCGGGTGTCGGGAAGCTCCGTCGCTCCTCGAGCACATGGTAATCGCCCGGCTCGACGTAGCCCTCGAACTGCGAGTTCGTGTCCGGCTGGACGAAGCCGCGCAACCGGATGGGCAGACGTGCGACGCGATAGGTCTCCGCCATGAATGGCCTCCACGTGGAAGTTCACCGTCCAGCATCGCACGTGTCACCAGGACGCGGTGGCTGCCCATGCTGTGAAAGCCGTCACGGTGGGCTTCAGACGTGCGGCAGGTCCACACGGAGCGAGGCCCCGGCGGGGCGGTGGGTCCATTCCTGGAACGAGGCCTGGAACTCCTCCACCGTCCGGGCCAGCTCTCCTCGCGGGGCAGAGCGGGCGTCCAGGCCGATGATGAAGGGGCCCTCGGGTGAGGCCGGGGGCAGGGGCCGCGCGAAGACGCGACGGTCTCCCTCCAGCCGGTATACCAGCGCGGTGAGATGTCCGAGCACCCAGCCCGCGGCCACCTCGCGTGTCTCCGGAGTCGGTGCCTCGAGTGTGAGCACGAGCCGCGTGGGCAGCTCCTCGGCCAGCGGCTCGAAGAGGGCCTCCCAGGACTTCGGTGCCCCGTCGGCGCGTGCCTTCTCCACCAGGGTCCGGGCCCGGGTCAGCTCGTCGCGCAGCACGCGGAACGTCGAGCGCGACACGTTGCGCGCGGTGTTTCGCACCGGGGCCGCGGGCGCGATGACGGGCAGGAGGTCGCGCTTGCCGTCGGGCCGGTAGCGCGCCGTCTCGGGCGTGAGCGTCACCGGCTGTGGCCAGGGCCAGCGGGAGAACGTCTCGAAGAAGTGGACCAGCAGCGCCGCGTCGGAGCCCGTGTCCTCCTGTGGGGCTCGCGTACAGGCCCAGGCCGCCAGCACCGACCAGGACAGTCCGCCGATGTAGCCCAGGGCGTGGGAGTAGATGCCACGGGCCTTCGCCCAGGCCTTCACGGTGCGCAGGAGGGTGCGGAAGCGCTCGGGCCCGGCACCCGCGCGCGTCACCTCGTCGAGCAGGCGCTGCGTGTCCAGCAGGCCCAGCACGGAGCGCAGGCCCGCGGAGTCCAGTGCGTCGCCGTGCTGGGAGAGCAGCGTCTCGGGAGGGCAGGACGCCACGCCTTCCGGACGGCTCGCATAGGAGAGGTCGAAGCTCACTCCGCCCAGGGACAGCTTCACCAGGGGAATGGCGGCGTCGGCCACGAAGCGGCCGGAGGCGGAGGACTCCTGGGCCAATTCGTCGAGGAACGCGCGCGCGAAGTCCTCGCGGGACAGGTGCGCGGGGCCGATGGCCACCGCGTCCACGTCGCTGCCCGCGCCGTCCGTTCCGAGGAGGTACGAGCCATACGGGTGCAGCTCCGTCTCCACGCGCGCACAGAGCGCCTGGAGTCGCTCGACGGCGGCGGTGCGCGCTCGTCGGGCCCCGGAGGCGTCGGCGGCCTCGTGGGTGGACAGCACGGCGCGGAGGACTTCGTCCTCCTGGCGCGTGTGAGCAGGGCGCGCACGGCCCGCTTCCCGCGCGGTGCTCGCGGCCCGAGGCGATGCGGCCTGACCGCCCCCACTCGCGGCCGGGGTGCCTCGGCCGGGGCCGCCGTCCCTCCCTCCGAGCGGAAGCCTCCGCACGACTTCGAAGGGGGTGTCGCCCTTCCTGCGGATGATGCAGACGTCGCGTGCCTCGAAGGTGAGCGGGCGCCAGTGCTTCTCCCACCCGGCGAGCGTGCGTGCGATGTCGGCGGCGCTGGCGCGGGGAAGCTGTCCGACGGACAGGTGCGGCGTGAAGCCGCGCTCCGACTTGCGGCCCTGGTCGTCGCACTCGGGCATGGCCTGCTCCAGCGCCGCGTGCAGGGCCTTCAGCGCTCCGTGTGGCCGGTCCTCCGGGCGGAGCCAGGCGGTGACGTTGGCGCGGTGCTCGAAGTGGTGGAACCCGGTGAGCGTCACCTCGAACGGCTTCACGCCCAGGAGCGCTTCAGCGAGCAGGTCCTCCGCCTCGTCGAAGTACTCCTCCGGCAGGAAGGGGTAGAGCAGGGTGACGTGCGGCATCCACCGGTTGAACTTGGAGTCATGTTTCCGGCGCAGTGCCTGGATGGGCTCCCACACCGCGTCGGGCGGGATGAGCACCACCGCCGTGTGGTGCACGAGCGGCGCCTTGTGCGCGCGGACGGGGGCCGGAGTGGCGAGGGGCCGTGCCGCGGCGCCCCGGTGCAGGACGCAGCGCACGCCGAAGTGGTCCGAGGGGTAGAGCGCGTCTCCGGTCGGTCCCGGAGGCCCTTCCAGCGGGGACTCCCCGAAGAGACTCACGGCTTCCGGAACGAGCCGCCCCGAAGGGGAGCACACCAGCACCCGGTCCAGCCGCTGATTCCGGCCGGAGGTGGTCGTGAGCGCCGCGAGCGCGTTCCGCGAGGGGGCGTAGGTCTCTCCGCCCTCCGCGGGCCGCAGCATCGGCCATGCATCCACGAAGCCCGCCTGGGCGAAGGCGTTGAACTCGGGGTCGCCGTCGCCGAAGTTGAAGTCGCCCGCGAGCACCACGTCCTGTCCCGGGGTGGCGAGCGAGCGGGTCCACTCGGTGAGCGCCCGGACCTGGGCCGCCCGTGCGGCGCTTCCCGCGGCCGTGCGGTTGCTCGTCAGGTGTTGCGTGGCCACCCACAGCGGGCCGTCGCTCAGGGCCAGTTCGCCCGCGATGACCCGCTTGTCGCGCGAGAAGATGCGCTGGCTCAACGAGGCGAAGGGCCGCCGCGACAGGAGCAACTGCCCGGAGGGCGTCACCGTCGCCGCGCCTGGGCCATCCGAGAGCCAGTAGCGCTCGCGAACCCACGGCGCATCGAGCAGCGCGCGGAGGAAGGGAGGGGTGACCTCCTGCAATGCGATGACGTCCGCGTCGGTGTCGCGCAGCAGGGCGAGGACCGCGGGTGTCCTCCGCTCAGTGGCGAGCATCTCCCCGTCGTAGACATCGAACAGGACGTTGAGCGTGGTGACGGTGAGCCGCTCGGAGGCGGGAAGGGTTGCGGTGTCGGTCGCGGCGGAAGGGGAGGCCACCCACTCACGGGCCGCCGCATCGAAGCGGTACGCGGGGAGGGGAGTGAAGCGGGGCGCGGCTTCATGAGCCGCACCCGCACCGGCCGGTGGAGCTGCCGGGGCGGGCGCCTGCGTCTCCCGCGCCGGAGGTGTCACCGGCGCGGGCGGGGTGAGGGAGTCGAGCAGGTCGATGCGCTGCCTGCGGTCCCACACCACCTGGCGGCCGCGCTTGAAGTACCAGACGCGGTGCCAGGGAATCTCCCCGTCGGGGACGAACGCCTCGAAGGGCATCTCCTCCAGTTGTTCGAGGTGCGCGTCGTAGCCGATGGAGAACTCGCGCGCGTCGAGCCGCGGGTCCCAGCGGATGCGGTGGTACACCTCGCGGCTGGTCGTGAAGCGTTCCTGGGACATGGCGGCCACCGGAGGTGAGAAGTCAGGGAAGCGTACACGCGCGGGCCACCCGGAAACGGGGCCCTTCGCGTGCAGCCACCTGACGACGGCCCCCCTCCCGGGCTGACACAGGCCGCCAACCCGTCAGCGCTGCTCCGCCGGGCCTGGCCCTGGAGGCGCACCGGCCACCGGCGGGGTGGCGGGAGGCAGCACCTTCTCCGACTGCTTGAGGAGCCTGCCGAGCACGTTGTCCATCACCGAGCCCAACAGCCGGTCCGCGGAGAACCCGGCGGCAATCGCCAGCGCCACCATGGTGAAGAAGGCCGCCTTCCGCGTGCTCACGACGAGGTGGAGGATGGCGGGGTTGTTCGTGTCGGCGCCTCCCGTCCCCGTATCCCTGGCGGGTGGTCCGGCATCGGCGGGCGCGGGAGCCTCGGAAGGTTCCAGGGTACGGGCCTCAGTGGATTGCGCGGCGGGCGCCGAGACGCTGGCGGGCACCGAGGCATCGCGAGGAATCACCGCCAGCAGCAGGTTGGACTGCTCGAGGAAGAGGACCATCAGGGCCGCGAAGCCCCCGATGACGGGCTTCACCAGCAGGTGGTAGGCGAAGTATCGGCTCGTCGCTCCCGTCGCGACGACGAAGCGCTCCTTCGAGAGCATGTTGGAGAGGACGGCGCCCGCCGCTCCGGCGAGGCTGAGCAGGAGCATCCCCGTGGGGATGACCTGCTCGGGCCAGGTCCCCACCACGTCCGAGCGGAAGCCCTGGAACGCGAGGACGAACATCGCGAGCAGCAGCACCGTGCTGAGGACCTGGATGGCGACGTTGATGGAGAGTTGCCAGAACGTCTTGTCCCCCTGCCCGTTGATCACCCCCAGCGCCCCCCGCAGGACGTGGCGGCAGCGCGCCAGTTGTTCCTTGCTGGGAGCCGGGGAGGCAGCGGCTTCTCCCGGAGGCCGGCCCAGGCGGGAGAGCAGGCGGGTGCTCTGGGGCAGCGGGCCACCCCTGCCATCCGCTCCGAGCCAGAGCGTGCGGATGACGGAGTCCGTCACCCTCCGCTCGAACTGGTGCTGGATGTCCAGCGCCTGCGGCAGCAGCATGGCCGGGGGCATGACGAGCACCAGCAGGCCGTCCACCTCGTGGATGACTTCCCAGAAGGAGAAGGACCAGCGCCACCAGGCCTTGTCGATGCAGCGCCGCGCCACCTCCAGCTTCTGGCGGCACTGCTCCAGGGTGGCCCGGTCCTCGTTCGTCAAATCCACGCGCGCCTGACACAGCCTGAAGAGCGAGGCGTTGCTCTCCAGCTTGTTCCAGAGCAACTGGGTGGCCGAGCCGTGCCTGCTCCGCCGCCTTCGCAGACCGACGTGACTCAGGAGCGCGGGCAGCGGGTTCTCCGGAGGCGAGACGTCGGTGGCCGCCATGTCCAACACATGGGCATGGCGGCAACGCGCGACAACCCGCCCGGAGGGCTCAGGACGGACTCACGCCCGCCACGAGGTAGAAGCGGAACTCGCCCGAGTTCACCCCGTACGCCACGTCCACGCCCACCAGCGGCAGGATGACGTTGCGCAGGTACAGGCGCAGTCCGGCGCCCACGCCCTGGGCCAGCGTGGCGCCCTTGAGCCCTTCCTGCGCGTCCGGCAGGTAGCCGCGCACCACGCGCCCGTTGGCGTCCCGGAGCTGGCGGTCCTCGGGGATGTCCCGCCACAGCATCAGCCCCGTGTCGGAGAACCCGACGCCCCGGAAAGAGAGAGACCGCACCGTGAAGAGGGGGAAGTGGTACTCGGCGGTGAAGGACACCCGCGTGTCGCCGCGGAACTGACGGTGGAGGAAGCCGCGCAGCGAGTTGCCGCCCATCGTCAGCTCCTGGTGGAAGGGCAGGTCCATGCCGGCGACGGCCTCGCCCCGCAGCACCAGGTTGTGCTCGCCCACCAGCCGCAGGCCATGCCGGTACAGCAGGCCGAAGCGCCGGTAGGAGAACTCGCTCCATACGCCAGGGCCGGACACCTCGTACGAGGCCTCGATGTTGAGGCCCTCCATCACCGCATGCAGGTTCTGCCGCGTGTCCACGCCCACCATCAGCCGCAGCGACGTGTCCCGCTGGGACGGGCCCGTCGAGAAGGCCTCCTCCGTGACTTCCTCGTCGTCGCTCGGCGGCTTCGCGTCGATGCTCATCAGCCGGTACTTCGCGGCCGCGCGCACGCGCTCGAAGAGCATCACCCCCAGCTCCCCGGAGATGGACGCCGAGTTGAGGCGCGTGCTGCGCACCACCTCCGGGTCCTCCTGGCCCGCACCGGGCTCGTATTCGTCCACGCGGTCACTGCGAAGCTGACCCTCCAGGCTCAGCCGGAGCTGCGGCAGGCCGAAGAGGTTCGGGTCCAGGTAGCCGGCGAACAGGCCACTCTCCGCCGTGCTCACCTGTGCCGCCGCCGCGAACTTCTTGCTGCGGCCCCACAGGTTGTTCTCCGCGTACAGCACCCCGCCGCCGACGTTGGCCGCGGACAGCGCGAAGGTGGGCGCCACCACCCAGGAGGCCTTGTCCTCCACCTCCAGGATGAGGCGCACGTGGTCCGGCCCCGTGGGCTCGGTGCTCACGCGCACCTCCTGGAAGAGGCCCGTCGCCACCAGGCGCCGCTCCACCCGCGTCAGCTCCTCGGGGGTGAGGGTGTCGCCCGCGTCGATGCGCGCGTACGCCTGCACCGTCCCGGGCTTCGTCTTCTCCGGGCCGCGCACCACCACCTCGTCCACCACCTGCACCGGCCCCGTGTCCTGCGCTCCCGCGCGTGGCGCCAGCAGCCCCAGCACCAGGGCCACGCACCACGTCACCATTCTTCCGCTCACGTTTCTCGCCACGGCCTCCACCCTACCTCCAGACGCCGGCCCGCCGGACATCTGCTATGCCCTTCGTCATGATTTCACTCCTCCGCCACCTCCGGCGCCGGAGCCTGCTGCGCCGGCCCTTCCCGGCGGAGTGGCTGGCGTACCTCGACGCGCGGGTGCCCTTCTTCCGCACGCTGTCGCCCGCGCTGCGCGAGACGTTCCTGGACAAGCTCAAGGTCTTCGCCTGGGAGAAGGAGTTCATCGGGGCCGGGGGGCTCACCATCACCGACGAGATTCGCGTGGTGGTCTCCGCCACGGCGGTGCAGCTCGTGGTGCACCTGGACCTGTCCTATTACGACCGGCTCCGGGAGGTCATCGTCTATCCGGACGCCTTCAAGCTGCCGGACCGCACCGGCGTGGTGCTGGGCGAGGCGAAGCACTGGGGCTCCGTCATCCTCTCGTGGCAGGCGGTGCTGGCAGGCCTGCGCAACCCGGGCGACGGCCACGACACCGCCGCGCACGAGTTCGCCCACGTGCTGGACCGCGCGGACGGCGCCTTCGACGGGACGCCGAAGCTGCGGGCGTATTCGCACTACCGGGCGTGGGCCTCGGTGATGAGCGAGCACTTCCGGAAGCTCCAGGACGGGAGCAGCCAGGAGCGTCAGGTGCTGGACGACTACGGCGGCCTCAACGAGGCGGAGTTCTTCGCCGTGGCCACCGAGTCCTTCTTCGAGAAGCCCCGGCAGATGCGGGAGAAGACGCCGGATTTGTATGAGGAGCTGAAGCGCTTCTACGGTTGGGACCCGGCCACGGGCACCTGAAGTCCCGCGCGCCGCCCTCCGGGCTATGGTAGGCGACGGACAGCGGTGTGAACATTCTCCTGGAGGAGCATCTCAACATGTCCGCACCCGGCAGCACGGCTGCTTCCATGTTCATCGACCTGGAGCGCGAGGCGTGGCGGGCACTGCGTGCCTCGACTCCGCTGCCGCTCGCGTCGGCCGACCTCGAGGGCCTGCGTGGCCTGGGGGAGCAGCTGGACCTGGAAGAGGTGGTGGACGTCTACCTGCCGCTCTCCCGGCTGCTCAACCTCCAGGTCGCCGCGGCCCAGCGCCTGTGGGCGGACCAGCAGGCGTTCCTCGGAGGCTCGGCGCGGAAGGTGCCCTTCATCATCGCCATCGCCGGGAGCGTGGCGGTGGGCAAGAGCACGACGGCCCGCATCCTCCAGGCGCTGCTGGGGCGCTGGCCGGACCACCCGCGCGTGGAGTTGGTGACGACGGACGGCTTCCTGTTCCCCAACCGCATCCTCACCGAGCGCGGGCTGATGAAGCGCAAGGGCTTCCCGGAGAGCTATGACCGGCGCGGGCTGGTGCGCTTCCTCGCGGAGCTGAAGGCGGGGCGCGCGGAGGTGACGGCGCCGGTGTACTCGCACCTCGTCTATGACGTGGTCCCCGACGAGGCGAAAATCATTCGCCAGCCGGACATCCTCATCCTGGAGGGGCTCAACGTCCTTCAGTCGGGCCGCGTCGAGGGGAACCGGATGCCGGGCACGTTCCTCTCCGACTTCTTCGACTTCTCCATCTACGTGGACGCGCACGAGCAGGACATCCGTCACTGGTACGTGAATCGCTTCCTCCAGCTCCAGCAGACGGCGTTCCGCGACGAGCGCAGCTACTTCCGCCGCTTCTCCGAGCTCACCAAGGAGCAGGCCGTCGCGCTCGCCGAGTCCGTGTGGGCGGAAATCAACGGGCCCAACCTGGCGCAGAACATCGCGCCCACCCGTTCGCGCGCGCGGCTCATCCTCACCAAGGGGCCGGACCACAAGGTGAAGCGCGTGCGGCTGCGCAAGCAGTAGCCGCCCGCCGCTACCGAAGAGACGGGGGGCCCAGCACCGACTCCGGCACGGTGAAGCGCGCGCGCAGGCCATTCATCCGAATCTGGTCCAGCCACGCTCGGGCCTCCTGCACGCCCAGCCCCCGGCGCAGGAGGGTGAAGAAGAGGTGGCAGAACTCGTCCGGCAGGCTGTTGGCGAACGTCACCGGGTCGTCGTCGCCAATGGCCACCAGCACGGGGCCGCCCTCCGGCATGGGCTGGCCCGGCAGCGGCTGCAGGCGGAAGAGGGGGTGCTCCTCGAGGGAGACGTCTCCGATGAGCATGTTGCTGGAGGGGTTGGCCTCCACGGTGATGCCCAGCCGCGAGAAGAGCCGCCGCAGGAAGCGCTGGGCCTCGTGCAGCATCCGGCGCTCGGGGGCGTCCACCACCACCTCCTCTGGGAACTGCCCCCGGACGTAGATGCCCGGGTCCGTGAGGTAGAGGAAGAGCAAATCCCTCGCGCTCCCCGTGACGCGCGGGAGCGGGGCGTCGAGCATGAACGGGAAGCGCATCGTGTCCAGGAGGAACCCGGGGCTGTGGCGCAGCCGCCGGGCGAGGATGAGCTCCTCCACGTTCCGGTACGCGTCTCCGTAGATGGCGCGGGCCAGTCGGTCGATGCGGCCGTGCAGCCAGTCCACCCGTCCCGCCTCGCCCTGCATGTCGCCGGCGCGGTAGCGGGACAGCTCCCAGAGCAGGTCGTCCAGGAACTCCTCCCGGGGCTGCCAGATGGAGGGCGCCGTCAGGGCCCACTGCTCGGGGTCCAGCGCGAGCGCGAAGGCATGGCCCATCCGGTCTCCCGGCTGGAGCGCGCCGAACTCGAGCGGCTCGTGCATGCGGCGCAGCCCCTCCGCCAGCCGCCGGAAGTCCTCGCCCGCGTGCAGCGTCAGCCGGAAGGGCGGAATGCGCGCATGGGGGGCCAGCAGCCGGGCCGTCTCGCGCGAGGCCTCACGCAGGCGCTCGAAGAGCGGCAGGAAGACCCAGGTGGGGATGGCCAGCTCCAGGTTGCAGGTGTCCATGCCGCGCAGGTAGATGAGCAGCTCCGGATTGCGGCGCAGGGCACGCTCGATGGCCACCATCTCGTGGTGGCGCCGCCGGTAGTAGCTGCCGAAGCGGCAGCCGTAGACCATGTCGGTCGGGTCCGCGTGGCGCATCCTTCCGCTGCCCCGTGCTTCCCGGTCCTCCATCTTCACGAAGTGCAGCATCAGGCCCCGCTCGGGCGCGCCGTGGGCCGGGCCCGGGGCGGTGGCGATGTCCCGGATGAGCTGGCGGTTCAGGTGCCAGAGCCGCTCCGGCGCGGTGCGCACCTCGAGCGACTTGAGCGGCAGCCCGCGCGACTCCAGGGCGAGCGCCGAGCTCATCAACACCCGCGTGTCCATGTCCAGGCGCAGCGCGGAGATGCGCGCGTAGTGGATGGTGAACCAGTCCAGCCCGGCCGTCCCCGGCTGCTGGACGAGGTGGCGGTAGGTGAGGTTGCGGATGCGCTCGTACTGCCAGAAGAGCCGCGCGAAGTGTTCCTCGTTCGGGTGGTCCAGGATGAAGCCCAGCGCGCGGGCCGCCAGCCGCGTCTCTGGCAGCGAGCCCTGCCCCATGCTGAACCAGGCGTGGAGCGGGTCCGCGCTCCGGATGTCCTCCAGGCACTGGGGGCGCCGCGCGCTGGCATGCGGGCCGGGCCCCAGTGGCTGCTGCAGACGGCGGAGCACGGGACGCAGTTGCGTGCTGCCCACGGGGCCCCGTCCCTCCGCCAGCGCGGCCAGGGCCTTCAGGTGCAGCGTGGCATCCTGTCCCCGCGCGACGAGCTTCCTCACGAAGGGGATGAAGGCGGGCACCCCGTCCTGCTCCACCAGCCCCAGGTCCAGATGCCAGAGGAAGGAGGCCAGGGTGAGCCGCGCCAGTGCCGCGGTGACGAGCCAGTCCAGGAAGCTCCTCGGAGAGCCGAAGGGGACGCCGCCCCGGGAGCCGAGCTTCGAGGCCGGGGGCGCGCGCGGGCCGATGCGAGCCATGAGGTGGGTCCACAGCCACTCGAAGGGCACGGCCGCGCCCAGGTGCAGGTGGGCCTGGGCGATTCCCTCCTCCTGGAAGAAGTGCCCCAGGTGGGCCGTGCCCAGGCTGATGAAGTCCGTGGTGGGCTCGGTCCGGCTCGCCGCGGCGATGGCGGCGATGAACAGGTCCGGCGGGAGCACGAGGGAAATCCAGCGCCAGTGCTCCGCCAGCCGCTCGACGGACTGCTCGTCGCCGTGAATCAGCGTCACCTGGTGCCCGAGCGCGAGCAGGTGCTTGCGCGCGATGTGGAGCAGGATCGCCTCCAGGGGAATCTTCCGGGCCCCGTCCGCGGAGACCCGCACCGACAGCTCGAACCAGGCGTGCTCGCGAATCTGCCGGAGCACCTCCAGGGACAGCCCGCGCGAGATGGGCCGCAGCCGGTCGATGAGGGTGTCCGCGATTCGCTGTGAGTCACCGACATAGAGCCCGTGCGCGTTGCGCTCCAACGCGGACAGCGACAGCTCGAAGGACAGTGCGGACGCGAAGGGCCAGGACAGGACCTCCGCTTCGAGGTGGGGCGTGTTCGCGACGGTGGTCATGGCGCGGGCCCGTCGCTAGTGGTGGGCGTGGGTGGGGCGCGGGGCGGAAGGCGGCTTGCGGCGGGAGGGCTGCCGCGCTTCTGCTCGCTTTCGCGCTTCTGCTCTCCGCGGCGCTGCCGCTCGCCGGAGCTGCGCGTCGACCCTCCGCAGGAGCCGCTTCGCGCTGAGCTTCAGGTCTGGCGGCTTGGCTTCCTCCAGGGCCCGCTCGGCGCGAGTCAGCCGGGCGGCCTTCAGCTTGAGCGCCGGGGCCTGCTGCTTCTGCGTCTCGAGCAACGTGCGCCGGAGCTCAGCGACGATGTGCGGGGGAAGCCCCGATTCAGGCTCCGCCAGGAGGGGCAGCCGCTCGTCGAACCACTCCAGGAACGCCTGCTCATGCACGGTCCGCGACGCGTTCGACTCGAGGCTCTCGTGCGCGCGGGTGCAGTCCTCCAGCCGGTCCTGCCAGGCACCGGGCGCCTCCTCCGGCTCGCGGAGGTCCTGGTGTGCCCACAGGATGCCGCGCAGGAAGAGGGCGAGCAGTTCCTCCAGTTCCTGCCCCTGCTCCGTCTTCTTCTTCTTCCGCTTCTCCTTTCCCCGGGCCAGCGCGGCGCTCAGCCCCTGGTTCCAGTACGCGTTGAAGTACGCGGCATGTCTGGCGCCGACCCAGTCCGGCGTGGGCCAGCTGAACGGCACGTGAAGAACCCCGAAGGCGAACTCCACCGGAACGAGGACCCGCACGTGCGGGGCGACGAGCCCATCCAACTGGAACCGCCCTTCCAGCTCGGGTCGGCACTCCACCGCGTCCTCGGCGTCGGCCGCGACGTCGATGGCCAGGAGGAGCAACGCCGTCAGGTGGTCCGGGACTTCGCGTGGGAAGTCCCCGCGGACCTTCCAGGCGAAGTCGGTGGCGGTGCTGAACTCGTAGCGCAGGTTGACGTCCCGCAGCGCGCGGAGGTGACGGGAGTGGAGGTGGCCTCGCTGCCGGATGGGAGCGTTCAACGCCACCCGCAGCTTGTGCTTCCAGGTGCGGCCATCATCGCTGACGAGCGGGAACTGGACGGCATGCCGCAGGCCCCGGTCGGACAGGCGGGAGAAGGCCTGGTTCTCGATGGCGTCGTGCCAGAGGACATAGGCCAGCTCCGGCTGCGTCAGCTTCTCGTTCTTGGCGGTCTCCCTCACCAGGGCCTGCTCGAGGTTGCGCAGGCGCCGGAAGTACTGGGGAAGCGCCACCTGCAGGTGGGGATGGGCGTGGAACCGGCCCAGGAAGGCGCCGAGGTGCTTGTACTGGCCCCCTATCTTTTCCAGCCATTGCTCGACGGGCGGTTTCTCGCCGGGCTTCTCGTCGGATGTCGGCTCCGCATTGAACAGCGTCGCGTGGAGGAGGCGGAGGAGGTGATGGAGGCGCACGTCCGGCGCCAGGGACGCGAGCGAGAAGCGCTGTCCGGGAGGGATGACCCGGTCATACGCCTGCACGGCGAGCTCGTGCGCGGAGGGGCGCGCGTCCAGGGACTGGAACTCGCTGCGGTTGACGCCGCCGCTGCCGAGCCCTCCGCGCATCAGCCCGTGGCAGGAGACCCGGAGCATCTTGACGAACAGGCGGGACTGGCCCGTCAGCATGAACACGAGCTGCGGGTGCCAGAGGAAGCGCACCAGCTCCAGCACCTCCACGCAGCGGTTGGGGTTCATGTCCACGTCGTCGATGGGCAGCACCAGCCGCGCCTTGCCATCGATGGTGCGGGGGAATTGCTGGCGGGCGTACTTGACGACCGCGCTCACGAAGGCCCGCCACTTGACGACCACGTCGTGCCGGGAGCGCTCCGCCTGGGTGAGCTCCTCCGCGAAGGCCTCCGGGTCCAGGCCCCCCCGGCGCTGGTCGAGGTTGCTCTCCCACCCATAGGCGGCCGCCGTGGCGAACTCGCGCCAGGGCTTGCGCCACGGCGCCTCGTTCCGGGACTCGGGATGCCAGCTCGCGATGGGCTGCGGCGCCTCTCCCTCCAGCGTCCCGGTCGCGAGCTGTTCGAGCAGGCTCGCGAACTCGAAGATGCGGCTGGCAATCCAGGTCAGCAGGGACGCGCTCTGCGGGAGCGGCTGCAGGTCCAGGGGCTTGAGGGGGATGATCCACCCGGGGTGCGCGCCCGCGACCAGCGCGTCGTCGAAGGGCGTCCCCGCCAGGAGGTATCTGAGCGAGCGCTCCTTCTCCTTGTCGCCCGCTTCGCTCGGGCCGTCATTGCAGGCGGGCCGGTCGGCGCCCGGGTATTCGAGTCCCTCCATGAGGGAGCGGCGCCAGATTTCGAGCATCGTGAGCATCACGCTCGTCTTCCCGCTGCCGCGCCCGCCGTGGATGAGCAGGACGTTGGAGGGGCGCTGGAGGTCCGCCGCCTGCCAGGTGAAGGGGCCCTGCGCGGGGAGGCCGATGGGGGTGCTATCGACGAACCTGACCATCCATTGGTGGATGAGGCTGGCCACCTTCCGCTGCTCCTGGTCGAGCTCGCTCCAGCGAAAGGGCTGGGCCTCGGGGCGCGCCGTCGGAAGGACGGTCCTGTCCTGGTCTGCCATCGAGCCTCCCAGTCGCAAGCACCTGCGCCCGCAGTGGCACGCTGGCGGTGATGCGGGGCATTGGCGAGCTGTCCCGGAGGGTGCCTGCCCTGGCCGCATGGGCTCCGGCCTCGCGAGGCGGGGGCTGCTGGCGGGTCAGCGTGGCGCGTCGGGGCGCGGCGCGGCCGGCGTGCAGAGCGTGCCGTGGGTGAGGCCCGCCAGCCGCTCCCGCAGCACCTTCTCCACCTCGGGGTTTCCCTCGTCCTGGATCAGCTCCAGGGCGCGCTCCTCCGTCTGGATGGCTTCGTCACAGGCTCCGCCGCCCGCCAGCACCATGGCGAAGGTGTCCAGGGCCTGCGTGCTCCATGGGGCGAGCGCGACGGCCCACTGCACCAGCGGGAGCGCCTCCGCGAGACGTCCCTGGGTGACGTAGAGCCAGGCCAGCCCCGTCGCCGCAGGGGCGCTGCGCGGCTCCAGTTCCAGCGCCTTCTTGTAGGCCGCCTCCTGCTCTGCCTGTGCCGTCGCGTCCGCTCCCAGCGCGGATGCCAGGAGCAGCCAGGCCTCGGCCTCGTCCGGATGGGCGGCCACCGCCTCGCGGGCGATGGCGGGCCGCTCGGCCTCGGGCGCCGCGCGCAGCTTCGTGGAGAGGGCGGGCAGTCCCTTCGGGTCCAACCGGAGCGCTTCGTCCAGCTCGTCCTGCGACAGCTTGCGCCGGTTGTGGATGAAGGGCTCCCGGTGGGCCATGTGGGCCCCCAGCGCCGCCAGCTTCGCGCGGATGGCGTGGACCTCCGCATGCTCGACGACCTCTTCCAGGAAGGCCGTGCCCACGGTGGGCACCGGCACCGTGTGCTCGCGGTAGCGGCGGTTCCTCAGGTAGTCGAGCAGCACGGCGTCGAGCGTGGCGGAGCGCAGCTCGGGCAGCGCCTGCCGCTGGGCCTCGTCGGGCGCGACGCCCTTCGCCAGCAGGGCCTGGTACGCGGCGAGCTCGCGGGGGCGCTCGTGGTAGAGCCAGTGCACGAGCAGCCAGCTCGCCGCGTACATGGCGCCCAGCTGCCGGTCGTCCTCGCGCGACTCCAGCGAGGAGTCCCACGAGAAGACGCGCTGCATCGTCCAGTCCCGCTTCTCCGGACGCGCGCGCACCACCCGATTCAGGAGCACCCCCATGTCCTGAATGGCCTCGAAGTGCGGCGCGCCCACCACCGCCGTCTTTCCGTCCTCCGACAGGCGCAGCGTCTCCAGGAACTCGGCCAGGCCCTCGGAGAGCCACCGGGGCTGGCGCAGCAGGGCGTAGGTGCTCAGGAAGTGGGCCAGCTCGTGGTTGAGCCGCGAGGACGAGGCCTTCGACAGCCCCGTGAAGCGCTGCTCCCATGAGTCGGGCGGGCCCGGCAGGACGATGAGGGCCTCGGTCTCCGAGCGGAAGAAGAAGGCGCGCACGCGCCGGGGGTAGAGGCCCTCGAACTCGTCGGGGTCCGCGAGGACGTAGACGCGCACCTTCGCCATCGGCCGGGCCAGCGCGTCGGGCCACATCGCGGCGAGGATGGCGACGCGCGTGCGCTCCAGCGCGCCCATCGCCTTGCGCGCCTCCTCGGGCGGCAGGTCCGTCTCCAGCGTGTAGTGGTCGCTGTCCAGCCGCACCCACGCGCGGCCACCCTCGGCGGGGCAGCGGGTGAAGCGGGGGCCCACCACGCAGGCGAGCTGGGACGAGGCGAGGACGGCGAGCAGCGCTCCCATCGCGAGGCCGTGACGCACGTCGGGCTCTCTCTTCTCCGCCAGGGTCTGGGGGCCCCGGTCCGTCGGGTTGGGAGCAGGAGCCTGACGTGACGGCCGCTCTCCGACAAGCGGCGGGCGGCGCGCGCGTTCAGCGACGGGCGGCGCGGACCATCTCGATGTGGGGGATGCCGTCCTCGTCGTACACGTCGCCTTCCGCGTGGAAGCCGAAGCCCTCGTAGAAGCGCTGGAGGTAGTGCTGGGCGGAGATGCGGACGTCCGCCGCCGGGAAGTCCGAGTCCAGCCGGGACAGGCCGCGCGCCACCACCTCACGCCCCAGCCCGCGTCCACGCGCCCGGGGCGACGTCACCACGCGGCCCAGGCTGCTCGCGCCGGGGAACTTCACGCCCGGGGGCAGGATGCGCAGGTAGGCGGCGAGGAAGGGCGCCCCCGCCACGTCCTCGTACGCGAGCAGGTGGAGCGACGCACCGTCCAGCCCGTCCACGTCCTGGTAGATGGAGCGCTGCTCCACCACGAACACCTCCTGCCGCAGGGCGAGCAGTGCGTACAACTCGTCGAGCGTCAGCTCCGGGAAGGTCTTCCATTGCCAGCGCAGCATGGGCCCGCGTGTAGCACGGCCAGGGCTCCGGGGCCCGCTCGCACATCGTGTCGCGCCCGCGCCGTCCAGGCCGGCCACCTGCCGCGCGTCTTCCCCGGGCGGCCGCGGCACGACCTCGCGGGGAGGTAGGTCCAGGCAGACATGGTCTTCCGGCTCCATCTGGTGTTGAGATTCGTCTTGATGGACAACCTGGTTACCCCTGTAGAGAAGGTTTCTCCTGTCAATCGCTGGCTGGTGTGGCCGAGAGTCTTCTGGCTCGCGCTGGGCGCGGCGGCGCTGATGTCGCTGACGGTGTTCCAGGTGGGGCTCTTCGGTGACGACTTCATCTACCTCGGCATCCTGTCGGGGCGGGTGCCGCCGGCGCCGCTCGCCAACCACGCGTTCGACCTGTACCGCTTCATCCCGGGGGACCCGGCCATCACGATGCCGCTGGTGGAGAAGGGCATCTTCCCCTGGTGGACGCAGCCGGACCTGAAGCTCGCCTTCTGGCGGCCGCTGAGCAGCGCGACGATGGTGCTGGACCAGGCCCTCTTCGGGGAGAACCCGGCGGCGTTCCACGTCCACTCCATCCTCTGGTACCTGGCGCTGGTGGGCGTGTTCGCGCTGCTGATGCGGCGCACGCTGGCCGGGGCGGTGGGGGCCGTGGCGCTGCTGCTCTTCGCCATCGACGACTCTCACGCGGCGCCGGTGGGCTGGTGGTGCAACCGCAACGCGGTGGTGGCCACGCTGCCGGCGCTGGTGGGCCTGTGGCTGCACATGGAGTGGCGCGAGCACGGCCGCCGGTGGGCCGCGCCCCTGTCGGTGCTGGCGTATGTCCTGGGGCTTGCGGGCGGGGAGACGGCGCTGGGCGTCCTCGCGTATGTGCTCGCCTACGAATTGCTGGGCGCGAAGGGGCCGTGGCGGCAGCGGCTGCTGTCGGTGGCGCCCGCGGCGGTGCTCGCGCTGGGCTACCTGGCCCTCTACAAGAAGCTGGGCTACGGCTCCTTCGGCTCGGACCTGTACGTGGACCCGCTGTCGCAGCCGGCGGCGTGGCTGGCCGTGGCGGCGGTGCGCATCCCCGCCATGCTCTGGGGGCTCTTGCTGAGCATCTCCACGGAGCTCACCCTCCAGTTCGAGGGTGGGGATGGGTTCGTCATCGGCGTGGGCCTCTTCGCCGCCGCGTTGGTGGGCGGGCTGCTGCGCGCGGTGTGGCCGTACCTGTCGGAGGACGAGCGCCGGCACTCGCGCTGGCTGCTGGCCGGGGCCTTCCTGGCGCTGCTGCCGGTGGCCGCCACCATCCAGGGCGACCGGCTGCTGCTGGTGCCGAGCGTGGGCGCCGCCGCCATCATCTCCCTGGTGCTGACGCATGTCTGGCGCAACCGGGCGCGCTCCACGGGCTGGCGCGTGCTCACCGGGGTCGCGGGCCTGCTGGCCGTCACGCACGTCCTGCTGGCGCCGGTGGGCTGGTACACCGTCACCGGCACCATGGCGCACATGACGGGGAGCGTGGAGCGCGTCTACGCGCAGCTCAAGCACGACCTGGACGTGGCGGCGCTGCCCGGCCAGCGCGTGGCGGTGCTGACGCTGCCGAACCCGAACCTGTCCCTCTACACGTCCATTGCGTGGTGGGCGCGCGGCAACGTGCTGCCCCGGGCGTGGTGGACGCTGTCCTACGCCGTCGAGATGCCCACGCTCACCCGGACGGGGCCCAACTCGCTGGAGCTGGCGCTGGCGCATGACCGGTACTTCGAGACCCTCTCCGAGCGCGTCCACCGCAGCGAGCGCTTCATGCTGAAGCAGGGCGACGAGGTGAAGCTCGACGGCGCGACGGCGAAGGTGATGGAGGTGGATGCCCGCGGCATCAAGCGCGTGGCCTACACCTTCGACGTGCCGCTGGAGGACCCGTCGCTGGTGCTGCTGCAGTGGAAGGACCGGGGCCTGCGGCGGGTGGTCATCCCGCCCGTGGGCACGCCGGTGGTCCTGGACTACGGCGCCCTGCCCACGTCGGGCTCGGCGAGCGCGGCCAGCAGTCCCCAGTGACGTCGGCGCGCGGGCTCACGCGGCCTGTCGTGGCGGCAGCCCGTTGAGCAGCTCGTGCAGCTCGGCCACGCGCTGCTCGTGGCCGGGAAGGGCCTGGAGGATGTCGATGGCCCGCTGGAGCGCGACGCGGGCGGCCTCAGGGTTGTCGTGCCGCAGGTGGATGCCGGAGAGGTCCTGGAGCAGCGCCACGAGGAAGGCCTTCCCGGCACCGGCGGCGTCTTCCAGGCGTGCCATGGACTCCTGGAGCAGGTCGTAGGCCTCCGGGTGGCCGCGCTCGAGCAGGGCGAGCGAGGCCTGGTGCAGGGCGAGCGCCTCCGCCAGCCGGTCCTGCTCCGCGTCCGTCGCGGCCACGGGCGCTCCGGCGGGGAGGCCCTGCCCGGTAAGCGCGTGGTCCAGGAGGGTGAGCACCTCGCCTCCCAGCTCTTCCGAGAGCTTCACCGGGTCGCTGAACAACGTCAGCGCCGGAGTGTCCTCCACGGGGCGCCGCCCGGGGAGGCCCGCCACGCGCTGCACGCGCTCGGACGGGGGCGGGTGCGAGTCGTACGCATCCACCGGGCGGGCGAACAGCTCCTCCTGGATGCGCGAGCGCAGCAGGGCCGGCGTGCCGCGCGCCGTGGCCTCGACGGTGCGGTACAAATCCTTCGAGGGACGGCCGGCCTCGCGCAGGCACGCGGCCACCGTCACTCCGCGGTGGAAGGTGTCCCCGGACTCGACGGTCTTCAGCAGCGCCCGGGCGAAGGTGTCCCCGCCGTAGGCCAGCGCGGAGACCCGGTCCGCCAGCAGCTCGCGGCGTCGGGCATGGCCGGCGGTGACCTGCAGGTAGACGGAGAAGTAGGCGCGCAGGAACCAGAACACGGGGCTGAGGGCGGCCCAGCCCAGGGTCTGGATGCCGTGAATGGTGCGCACCACCTGCGTCTGGATGCGGCCGATGATGGGCGTCAGGCGCGTCTCGCCGTGGGAGAAGTGGCCGTACTCGTGGGCGAGCACGGCCTTCAGCTCGGACACGGTGAGGCCGCGCACGGCGCCCAGGCCCAGGTGGAGGATGCGCTCGCCGCGCCCCAGCAGCACCTGGAGCCGGCCGCCGTCCTCGCGTACGCAGATGCCGACGCCCGGGAACAGCAGCACCCTGTCCACCTCACGGGCCCCGGAGACCTGGGCCACCTCCGCCAGCGCCAGGAACAACGCGGGGGCCTCGGCGGGGGCGAGCGTCCGGCCCTCGTCCGGCTCGGAGGTGCTGACGAAGAGGCCCCGGAGGATGGCGACCAGCCCGCCGAAGCCGATGATGCCGATGAGGGCCATCAACTTCACGGAGAGGACCGGCAGCCGGAGCAGCCCGTAGAAGAGCCCGCCCGTCATCACCAGCGTCAGCGCGAGCAGCATCGGCACGGACACGTAGAACAGCAGCGAGGCGTACCAGAGCACCGCGCTGTAGAGCCGGTCCACGCGTCGCTCGGACGGCGTCTGCTCCGCGCGTAACAGGTGGACATGCTCCGAGCGGAGCTGCCCGAGCTGCACCGACGACAGCGCGCGCCCGGCGCCCCAGGTGCCCAGCAGCGACAGGCCGAGGAACAGCGCCATCCCCAGCGGCACCTGCCACGCGAGGCGGACGCGGCGCTGGTGGGTGAGCGCTGCTTCCGTGGGGGGCCGCGTCACCGTGTCCGCGCCGGGCGCCGGGGCCACCGCGTCCTGCCCGACGACGCCCGTGGCGAGCAGGCGGCGGGACAGGGTCGCCTCGTCCATGGGCCTCACCACCTCGCGGCGGTGGACGTGCTCCGGCGGCTCCGCTCCCGGTGGGGCCTGGGCGACGAAGAGGGCGACGGCGACGAAGGCGTACATGGGAGCCCGCTCGGGAAGGCCCCCTTTTAACACGGGCCGTCAGGGGCCCGGGCGGGGCAGGTGAGCGGGCGTCCGGCGCCGGGAGGGCCGCATCATTATATGTCTCGCGCGATGACGTCTTCGCTCGAAGCCCTGCCTGCCCCCGAAGCGACCGAAGGCGTGGAGACCCTGGTGCGGCTCCTGCGAGGCCGCCGCACGGTGGTGCTCACCGGCGCCGGGTGCAGCACCGAGTCAGGCATCCCGGACTACCGGGGGCCGGGGACGCGGGCCCGCGCGCGCAACCCCATCCAGCACCGCGAGTACCTCACCCGGCCGGAGATTCGCGCGCGCTACTGGGCGCGGAGCCTGCTCGGCTGGCCGCGCTTCTCCTCGGCGAAGCCGAACGCCGCGCACCACGCGCTGGCCCAGATGGAGCGCAACGGCCTGGTGCCGGGGCTCATCACCCAGAACGTGGACCGGCTGCACCATGCCGCCGGCAGCTCGCGCGTCATCGAGCTGCACGGAGCGCTGGCGCGTGTGCGCTGCCTGGACTGTGGCGCGCAGGAGGCGCGGGTGGACCTGCAGGAGCGGTTATTCGCGCTCAACCCGGACTTCGCCCACCACGTGCTGGAGCTGCGGCCGGACGGCGACGCGGAGCTGTCCTCGGAGCTGCTCCAGTCCTTCCACGTCCCCGCGTGCCTGCACTGTGGCGGGACGCTGAAGCCGGACGTGGTGTTCTTCGGCGACAACGTGCCGGCGCCCACGGTGGAGGCGGCCTTCTCGCTGGTGGAGGAGGGCGACGCGCTGCTGGTGGTGGGCTCGTCGCTGGCCATCTTCTCCGGCTACCGCTTCCTCGTGCGCGCGTCCGAGCGCCGCATGCCCATCGCCATCCTCAACATCGGCGAGTGCCGGGGCGTGGAACTGGCGGACGTGCGCGTGGAGGCGCGAGCCGGAGACGTGCTGCCCCGGCTCTCGGAGGCGCTGGCGCGGGGGTGAGATACCCGCGCCGTTCGGAAGCGCCGGAGGGACCCGCGCGGCTGGCGGGCCCCGGCGCCGCCGCTCAGAACCGCAGCCGGTAGTACAGGGACTTCGGCCGCGTCAGCGAGTCGAAGCCGAGCGCACTCAGCGTCATCCCGCGCCCGGAGTCCTTCACGCCGCTCCACGGCAGCGCGGGGTCCAGCGAGTCGCAGCGGTTCATGTAGACGGTGCCCGCCTCCAGCTGGCGCGCCATCCGGTCCGCACGGTCCCTGTCCGACGTCCAGACGCTCGCGGTGAGCCCCAGGCTGGATGCGTTCATCCGCGCCAGGGCTTCCTCGTCGGAGCTGACGGAGGCGATGGGCAGCAGCGGCCCGAAGGATTCCTCGCGCATCACCTTCGCATCCGCGCTCACGTCCTTGAGCAGCGTCGGCTCGAAGAAGCGGCCCTTGCCGTTCACCTGCGTGGGGCGGCCGCCGCAAACGAGCTTCGCGCCCCGGCGGGTGGCGTCCTGGACGAACGCCTCCAGCTCCGCCGGGTGCCACGGCTGGGCAATGGGGCCGAGCGTCGTCTTGTCGGACTCCGGGTCGCCCAGCACATACGCGCGCACCAGCGGCTCCACCGCGTCCACGAAGCGCGCGTACAGCGACTGGTGCACGTACACGCGCTCCACCGCGCAGCAGCTCTGGCCGGCGTTGTACATGGCGCCGTCGACGATGTTCTCCACCGTCTTGTCGAAGTCGCAGTCCGGTGCGACGTAGGCCGGGTCATTGCCGCCCAGCTCCAGGCCGATGTGCAGGAAGCGGTCCTTCGCCGCCGCCTGCATCTTGTGCCCGCCGAGCACCGAGCCGGTGAACAGCACGTGGTCCACCCGCGCGTCCCCGACGAGCTTCTCCGTCGCGGCGTAGTCCAGGAAGATGGCCTGCACCGTGCCCTCGGGCGCGCCCGCCTCGGCGAAGGCGCGGGCGAAGTGCTCGCCGCACAGGGGCGTGCGCGGCGAGTGCTTCACCACCACGGCGTTGCCCGCGAGCACGGCCGGCGCCACCGCATTCACGGCGGTGAGCAGCGGGTAGTTCCACGCGGGCAGGTCCAGCACCACGCCGAGCGGCTCCTTGGCAATCCTCCGCTCGAAGCCGTCCTTGGGCGGCAGGACGATGTCCGCGAGCGACCCGGCGGCAATCGATGCCATGTGGCGCAGCCGTCCCGCCATGCCGCCCACCTCGCCGCGGGCCTGCGAAAGCGGCTTGCCCATCTGCCGGGTGATGTCGCGGGCGATGGCGTCGGCGTGCTTCTCCATCACCTCGCAGGCGCGCAACACCAGCTTCACGCGCGCCTCCACGCTCATCGCACGCAGCGCGCGCGAGGCGCTCCGGGCGCGCTCCAGCACGGAGTCCAGCTGGGCGGGAGAGGTGGGCTCCACCGACGCGGCGACGTCGCCGGTGTACGGGTTGTCGACGATGTGTGTGCTCATGGGGACCAGGAAAGCCGACGGACGCGGGGAGCGTCACGGCCCGGAGAGGGGGAGAGCGCGCTTTACGACAGAGCGTGACGGGCAATTGTTATCGGCCCATCGCCCCAGGGGCCGGGCATGATGCGCCCTGCCGCCGCGCCGCCTGGAGGGCAGCCGGGCAGAATGGCCCCTCTCGTGAGCCCGCGGCGTGGCCGGGGAGCGTCATGCACTTCGTTTCGAAGGTCGACGGGCTGGACTACGTGGTGGTGTTGGACGGGCTCGCGCTGTCGTCGTGGTGCCTGCCCGACGAGGTGGTGTCGGACCCGGACATCCACGCGTCGAGCGAGGGCCTGCTGTCCACCGATGGAGCGGGCAGGCTCGTGCTCGCCTGGGACGACAGCCATGACCGCAGCCACCTCGTGGCGGTGGACACGCTGGAGCGCGAGGCGCGCTACGCCCGTTTCAAGCTCAAGCCCTCGTTGCTCGACGCCTCGGGCGAAGCGCTGCTGCGGGTGATGGACCTCGGCGCGCCCTCGATGCTCGAGCGGCTCACCCTGAAGGCAGAGCCCGCGGGCTCGCGGCCGCTCCCGTTCCCGGAGGAGGAGCCCGTGCTGCTGTCCACGGAGTGGAATGCGCCCCGCTGGTCCCGCCCCAGGCATGCGGGCCGGGGCGGGCTCGTGGCCACCCTCGGAGGGGACGGGCACGCGCTGCTGACGGACTTCCGCGACTTCGATGCGCCGCGGGTGGTGGCCTCGGCCCGGCTGTGGGTGCCTCCCACGTGGGATGTGTGGCTCACGCCCTTCGAAGATGCGCTCGGCATCGTCGCGCACGACGTCGTGCACGGGACGGCTACTGTGTGGCGCGTGTCCGGCCGCGACGTCTTCGAGCGCAAGGGGCTCCCCGCCCTCACGATGCCGACCTTCGCCACGAAGGACGTGTTGCTCACCCAGGTGTCCGCCGATGCGCTCCAGCGGGTGTCACTTCACGAGGGCACGTCGCGCACGCTCCGGCTTCCCGCCACCGGACGCGAGACGGGGCTGGCGGCCCACGGACCGGGGACGCCCATCGCCAGCGGTGACGTCACCGCGTTCCTCCCCTGGCATGGCGAGAGCCTCTTCCTCTTCGACGCGGAGACGGACGAACCGTCCGAGGTGTCGCGCCTGCTGTCCGAGGACTCGCGCGAGCTGCGGCGGTACGTCCTGGAGCAGGTGCGCCTGGCGAACGAGGCCGCGCGCTCCACGGGCACCCGCTTCGAGCTGAAGGCGCTCGACCTGACGCCGAAGCACCACCACTACGCCGTGAGCCTGTCCGCGCACGGGGGAGACGGAAGCCTCTGGGCGCGCACGGTGGCGGGCGCGCTCCTGGGCCTGCACTCGGAGCTGCTCGGGAAGGAGTTCGGGCAGTGGCGGTCGGGAGCCATGAGCTCCCCGCACATCCCGGAGCAGCGCTGCCCCACCACCAGCGCGGACGAGGTGGCGTCCATCCTCGGGCGCATGGACCACCACGGGTTCCGCCTCTCCGGCCTCACCACCATCATCAACGAGCTCTACGAGCGCCTCCTCATGTCCAGGTGGAGCGTGGAGGCCGCCAGGCCACCCCTCACGGATGACGCCGCGCGGATGTTGCTCCAGGTGTTCCTCACCGGGCTTGCGTCGCCGTCTCCCGTCAGCCTCACGCAGCAGGTGGAGCGGTGGCGGCAGGCCCCCATGTCCATCCCCGAGCTGGCCGCGCAGGTGCCACGCCTCCACCCCTCGCACGCGCGCCCAGGGTCCAAGCTGCTTGTCGCGCTCGCGCGGCTGGCCGCGGTGCACCTCCAGGCGAGAGCGGGGCCGCTCCTCGACGCCCTGGCGAAGGACGCGCACCCCGACCACCTCACCAGCGCATTCCACGACTTGAGGGAGGTCCACACGTGGTGGGCCGGAAAGCACCCTGCGTCCGGGCGCTGATGGCCCCCACGGACGCTTCCGTGGAAGTTTCCAGCCATCCTGATGAGAGACCTGGAAAGAGCGACACCCCCGGAAACTTTCTCTCTCTGATTTCGAGAATCGGGTCCAAAGCCCTGCGTTCAACCCCCCGGGGCACGAAGGACCTTCCGTGACCACGATCAACGTTTCCCGTGGCGACCGCCTCAGCGCGATTGCCGCCCGCTACAACACCACGGTGGAGAAGTTGGCCAAGGCCAACAACCTCGCGGACCCGAACAAGATCCAGGCGGGCCAGAAGCTCGTCATCCCCGACGGCTTCGAGAAGCCGGCCGCGCGCGGTGGTGGCTCCAAGCCCGCGCCGGGCGGCGACAACTTCGCGGCCACGTCCGCGAAGAAGGGCCCGGTGAAGGACGACGACGGCCGCAAGTTCCCCACGTCGCGTGACGGCACGCCCATGTACCGCCAGGGCGACCCGCAGTGGGGCTCGCGCCGGCTGGGCAGCAGCTCCAGCCTGGCCGCCGCCGGCTGCGCGATGACGGCCACCGCGATGGCGGTGAGCAAGATTACCGGCAAGGTCATCAACCCCGGCGAGATGGACGCGTACCTGGACAAGAACCACGGCTACTCCGGCAACGCGCTCATCTGGGGCTCGGCGGCGAAGATGGGCGGCCTGGGCGCGGCCAAGCAGGCGTGGAGCCTCAACACCATCAACAAGCAGATCGACGCCGGCCGTCCGGTGGTGGTGGGCGTGGACCACAGCCCGGGCAGCAACGGCGGCGCCAACGGCACCGACCATTGGATCACCATCACCGGCCGCGGCAAGGAGAACGGGAAGACCGTCTACTACGCCAATGACCCGGCGACCGGGAAGGAGATCACCCTGCGCACCAACGGCAGCCAGCTGGTGGGCGGCCCGAGGCCCTACAGGACCACGGGCGAGCTGGTGACGTTCTCCGGCGGCAACCCGAAGCCGGGTGGTCGCCCGCCGGATGGCACGGACGGCCCGAAGCCCTCGGACCCGAAGCCTCCGCAGCACGGCTCGGTGAAGGGCATGGCGCTGCCGGGCAGGGATTTGGAGAAGGGCGCTCACGGAGCGGCCGTGGAGCAGCTCCAGAAGGCTTTGGTGAAGGGCGGCTACATGTCCCAGGCCGAGATGAACACCGGCCCGGGCACGTTCGGCCCGCGTACCGAGCAGGCGCTCAAGGACTTCCAGAAGGCGAACGGCGTGAAGAACACGGGCTACTACGGCCCGCTGACCCGCGCGGCCTTCGAGAAGCTGGGCGCCAAGGTGGGCGGCAGCACCTCCAAGGGCGCCGCCGAGGGCCCGAAGGGGACGGACAATGCCGGGCCGGCGAAGGGCAACAACGACCTGAGCGGCTTCACGTCCAACAAGTACGACGGCATCATCAACGACATGTCGAAGAAGTACGGCGTGCCCGCGCGGCTCATCAAGGCGGTCATCCAGCAGGAGTCGGCGTTCAACCCGAACGCCACCTCGGGCGTTGGCGCGAAGGGCCTGATGCAGCTGATGCCGGCCACGGCGCAGGAGCTGGGCGTGAAGGACCGCACGGACCCGCGCCAGAGCATCGAGGGCGGCACGAAGTACCTGGCCCAGCAGCTCAAGCGCTACAAGGGTGACGTGCGGCTGGCACTCGCCGCGTACAACGCCGGCGCGGGCAACGTGGACAAGTACCACGGCGTACCGCCGTTCAAGGAGACGCAGAACTACGTGAAGAAGATCACCGGTTGGTACAACGGCGCGGGCCCGGCGGCCTGATTCACACGCGGGTTCGAAGCACTCCGGCCCGGTCACCTCGCGGTGGCCGGGCCGCTGTCTTTCGCCCGTCCTCGCGCCGGTGTCACTGGCTATGCGGCCGCCTGTGAAACCAGCAACTCCTCGAGCTTGTCGTAGCTCGCCGCCACGCCGCGCTCCATCGGCGTCTTGAGAACTGCTTCGAGGGCTTCCTTCGAGGCGTAGCGCATCGTGCTGGTGACGGTGGTCTTCCCGTCCTGCTCGACGAAGGTGAGGGTGCCCACCGCTTCCCCAGGGTACCAGGCATCGTCGAACACCTCGGTGCTCACGATGCGCTCGCCGGGGACGATTTCGCGGTAGACGCCGCGCATCCCCAGGTTGCCGCCACCCTGTCGGCTCCAGACGAAGCGGTAGCCTCCGCCCACCTTCAGGTCGACCTCGCAGACGGTCATCGACCAGCCGTTCTGGATTCCGAGCCATCGCTTGAGGAGCTCGGGCCGGGTCCAGGCGTCGAAGACCATTCTGCGAGGCGCGTTGAAGACGCGCGTCATGACGAGGTCCCGGTCGCCCTCGGTCGCGAGACTCAGCTTCCCTACGTTTCGTGGGGTCATTTCTTCTTCCTCCGCTTGTGGGGCTCTGGTGCTTCCTGGGTCTTCAGTTCCTCCAGCACGGCATCGAGATGCTCGAAGTTCGCCTCCCAGTACCGGCGGTAGTTCTCCAGCCAGGCGTTGGCCTCCGCGAGCGGTGTGGCCTCCAGGCGACGGGGGCGCCGCTGCGCGTCGATGCCGCTGGAAATCAACCCCGCGCGCTCGAGCACCTTGAGGTGCTTGGAGATGGCGGGCTGGCTCATCGCGAACGGTTCGGCCAGCTCCGCCACCGACGCCTCACCCGAAGCCAGCCGGGCGAGGATGGCCCGCCGCGTGGGGTCCGCGAGCGCGGCGAAGGTCGCATCGAGGCGAGCAGACGTCAGCTGTCCATGACTCGTTGGTTTCATAACCTGATGGTTATTTATGGCCATGACATGTCGGGCGTCAACCCCCCGGCCTCCGCATCCGTCGTGCGAGTCCTGGCCCGGGCCTGCCGAGCCCCGGCCCCCGGCCGCCCGCCAGCCGGAAGGAACGTTCCTTCCGCCGTTCCGTCGCCCGGGCGGACCGGAAGGAACGTTCCTTCCGCCAACCCGGCCGCCTGCGGGCCGGAAGGAACGTTCATTCCGCCGGTCCGCCGCCCGGCAGGGCCGCGTCTTCCCGCGTCTTGCGCGAATTCCGGGCGGTAGGCTGGTGGCGCCATGTCGAGCCCCGCCGAGTCCCCCCGCCGCTTTCACGACGAGCCGCTCATCGTCATCGTGCGTCATCTGCAAGGGGCGCTCGGGGCGGGGAGCGTCCGCATCGAGGTCCCCGACCCGGACCTGGGGCGTGGGCGTTATCCAGGGGAGCGCGTGGGGCCAGGGGACGGGCTCGTCCACCGGCCGCTGCGCAGTTGGTGTGACCTGGCTGACGGGCTCTCTTGCCGGCTGCTCACGCCTCGCCCGGTGGATGGCACGCACGTGGCGCTCACCTTCGAGCGGCTCGGCTCCGAAGCCTCGTGGCACGCGGGAGGCGAGGAGGTAGAAGAGGGACTCGAGCCCCGGGAGCGGTATGGGACGGCTTCCGAGTTCGCGCGGGTGCGCAAGCTGGAGGACGCGGGATTCCTCCTGCCGTGGCTGGAGGTGCTCGGGCGCATCCATCTGCCCCCGGGCGCGAGGGTGCTCGACCTCGGGGTGAATCGGGGAGACGAGCTCGCGGCCTTCGCATGGCTCGAAGGCGCGCCGGACGTCAGCTTCGTCGGCGTGGACCATGGCGCCAGCGCGCTCGAAGAGGCGCGCGCCCGCTTTCCCGACACGCGCCACCGCTTCGTCCTCGCGGACCTCAACGCGCTGCCCGAGGACCTGGGCCGCTTCAGCCTCGTCGTGTCGGTGGGCACCTTGCAGAGCCCCGGCGTGGATGACCACGCCCTGCTGCGCCGACTGGTGCAGCAGCACCTGGAGCCGAGGGCCACGCTCCTGCTCGGCTTCCCCAACTCACGCTTCCGGGACGGAGAGGTGGTCTACGGCGCGCGCGTGCGCAACCTGCGCGAGCCGGACCTGTCGCTGCTGGTGAAGGACCTCTCCTTCTACCGGCGCTACCTGCACCAGCACGGCTTCCGCACCTTCCTTGGCGGGAAGTACGACCTGCTGCTCACCGCGGTGCGCGGCGGCGAAGACTGAGCCGCCGCGCCCGGCACGTGTGCTCAGGCCGCCTGGGTCGCGGTCCCCTTCGCCGGCACCGCCGGGACATGGCCCGCCCGCACCACGAAGTCACCGAAGCCCTCGCCCGGCTTCCGCTCGCGTGAGTACTCCGCGAACAGCGGCTCCAGCGCACCGAGGATGCCGTCCTCGTCGATATTCTCCCGATACAGCCGGTTCAGCCGCTGGCCGCGCGCGTCGCCACCGAGGTGGAGGTTGTAGCGGCCCGGCGCCTTGCCCACGAGCCCCACCTCCGCGAGGTACGGCCGCGCGCAGCCATTCGGGCAGCCGGTGATGCGCAGCAGGAGGTTGGCGTCCCGCAGGCCATGCGCCACCAGCCGTGCCTCCAGCTTCTCCACGAACGCGGGCAGGTAGCGCTCCGCCTCGGCCATGGCCAGGCCGCAGGTGGGCAGTGCCACGCATGCCAGCGCATTCCTTCGCAGGGGGCTGGCGCTCCGGAAGCCGTCCAGCCCATACCGGGCCACCAGCGCGTCGATGGACTCCCTGGCCTCGGCGCGTACGTTCGCGATGACGAGGTTCTGGTTCGCCGTGAGCCGGAAGTCGCCCTGGTGGATGCGGGCAATCTCCCGCAGGCCGGTGAGGTGCGGCGCCCCGGGGTGGTCCGCCACGCGGCCGCTGTCCAGGTGCAGCGTCAGGTGCCACTTCCCGTCATGCCCCTCCACCCAGCCGAAGCGGTCGCCGTTGTGCTCGAACGCGAATGCGCGCGCGGGCTGCAGCGCGAAGCCGAGCCGCCGCTCCAGCTCCGCCGTGAACCACGCGACGCCGCGCTCCTCCAGGACGTACTTCAGCCGCGCGTGCTTGCGGTTGCCGCGGTCCCCGAAGTCGCGGTGAATCTTCACCACCTCCTCCGCGACGGCGAGCGTCTTCTCCGGAGGGATGAAGCCGACCACGTCCGCCAGCCGTGGGTACGTGGCCGCGTCCCCGTGCGTGGCGCCCATGCCGCCGCCCACCGAGACGTTGAAGCCGGCCAGCTCTCCGCCCTCCAGGATGGCGATGAAGCCCAGGTCCTGCGCGAAGACGTCCACGTCGTTGAGGGGTGGCACCGCGACGGCGGTCTTGAACTTCCGGGGCAGGTAGGTGGCGCCGTAGATGGGCTCGTCCTCGCCGCCGGCCACCTTCTCCTCGTCCAGCCAGACCTCGTAGTAGGCGCGAGTCTTCGGCAGCAGGTGCTCGGAGACGCGCACCGCCCACTGGTACACCGTCTCGTGGACGCGCGAGTCCACCGGGTTCGGGTTGCACAGCACGTTGCGATTCACGTCGCCGCAGGCGGCCAGCGTGTCCATCAACGCCTGGTTGATGCGGGCGATGGTGGGCTTGAGGTCGTCCTTGATGACGCCATGGAGCTGGAACGCCTGCCGCGTGGTGATGCGCAGGGTGTGGTTGGCGAACTCCCTCGCCAGCGCGTCCATGGCCAGCCACTGGGCCGGCGTGCACACGCCGCCGGGCAGACGCGTGCGGAGCATGAAGCTGTAGGCCGGCTCCAGCTTCTGCTGCCGGCGCTCCTCGCGGATGTCCCGGTCGTCTTGCTGATAGCTGCCGTGGAACTTGATGAGGCTGGTGTCCGGCGTGGCGATGGCGCCCGTCACCGGGTCCACCAGGCTCTCCGCCAGCGTGCCGCGCAAGAGGCGGCTCTGCGTCTTGATGTGCTCCACCTCGGACAGAGGCTTGGACTGGTGACTCATGTCGTCGCTCACGAAGGGAAAGGGTCAGTAGACGTCGCGCAGGTAGCGCCGCTGCTCGCGCAGACCCTGGAGCCAGGCCTCCGCGTCCTCACGGCTCTTCCCGCCGTGGGTGGAGACGATGTCCAGCAGCGCCGCGTGGACGTCCGGGGCCATGCGCTGGGCGTCACCGCAGACATAGAGGGAGGCGCCGCCGTCCAGCCATTCGTAGACCTCGCGCCCGGCCTCGCGCAGGCGGTGCTGTACGTAGACCTTCTCCGCGCGATCTCTCGAGAAGGCGAGGGACAGCCGATGCAGCGTCTTCTTCTTCAGGGCCTCCTGCCACTCCACCTGGTAGAGGAACTGCGTGCGGAAGTGCTGCTCGCCGAAGAAGAGCCAGTTGCGGCCGCGCGCGCCCAGCTCCGCGCGCTCCTGCACGAAGGCGCGGAAGGGCGCCACGCCCGTGCCCGGGCCAATCATCAGCACGTCCTTGTCGCCATCCTCCGGCAGGCGGAAGCGCTCGTTGGGTTCGATGAAGACGCGGACCTTGTCCGTCCCGGCCGCCCGCGCGGCGAGGTAGGACGACGCGGCGCCGAGGTGCCGCGTGCCGAAGGCCGTGTAGTCCACCACCGACACCGTCAGGTGCGCCTCCGCGCCCACGCGCTTCGGGCTGGAGGCAATCGAGTACAGCCGCGGCGCCAGCTTGCGCAGCGCCGCGACGAGCTCCGCCGCACCCCACGGCGCCCGGTGCGCGCGCAGCAGGTCGATGACCTGGTGGCTGGCCAGCAGCGCACGGAAACCCTCCGCGCCGGATGGCTCCAGCAACCGCTTCAGCTCCGCGCTGCCCGCCAGCGCTGCGTGGCGCTCCAGGAAGGGCCGGTTGAGCTTCGTCAGCTCCAGTTCCTCGCCCAGCCACTTCGCCAGCGGTAGCGTGCGCCCGTCCCGCTTCACCTCCGTGTCCCCGTCCAGCTTCAGCTCGGACAGGAACGCGTCCACCAACTCGGGCGGGTTGTGCGGCCACACGCCGAGTGCATCGCCCGGCGCGTACTCCAGGCCCGAGCCTTCGAGCGACACTTCCACGTGCCGCACGTCCTTGAGCGCGCCCCGGCCGGTGATGCGCTGGTTGACCAGCACCTCGGCGGCGAAGGGCGCTTCCTTGCTGGACGTCGGCGTGGCAGCCGCGCCGCGCAGGGGGACGACGGCCGCGATGGGGGGGGCCTGGGGCTCCAGCGCCTCGCGGGCCCGGGCGAAGGCCTGGTCGAGCCACCCCGTGGCCACGGGCTCGAAGTCCACGTCGCAGTCGGCGCGCTCCAGCAGCCGGGTGGCGCCCAGTTCCGTGAAGCGCGCGTCGAGCGCGCGGCCCACCTCGCAGAACTTCGGGTAGCTGGAGTCGCCCAGTCCCAGCACCGCGAAGCGCAGCCCCTCCAGCTTCGGGGCCCGCTTGCCCAGCACGTGTTCGCAGAAGCCGCGCGAGTCGTCCGGCGGGTCTCCATCCCCCTGCGTGCTGATGACCACGCAGAGCAGCTTCTCCTTCGCCAGCTCCCGCAGGGGGTAGTCACTGGCGCGGAAGAGTCGAGCTGGCAGCCCGGCGGACTCCACCTGGTGCTTGAGCCGCTCCGCCAGCAGCCGGCTGTTCCCCGTCTGCGTCCCGTAGACGATGGTGAGCGGCACCGCCGGAGCGGCCGCGGGCGTGGCGGACACGGGCGCCGCCACGGAGACCGGAGCGGAACCGGGCCGCGAGGCCAGTCCCGCCGCATAGCCGCTCAGCCAGTGCAGGGCCGCCGCATCCAGGCCCTCCACCAGCTTGAGCAGCAGCGCGCCCTTCTCGTCACCCAGCAGCGGGGTGACGAAGGGTGGCGCCACGGGGCGCGAGGCCCCTCCTGCCGACGACGGACTCACTTCACGTTCTCCCCGAGCGCCAGGACGCGCTCCACGTGCTGCTTCGCGTCCTCGGACGCATCCAGTTCCAGCCACGCCACGCCCGCGTCGCGAGCCTCCGCGCGGAGGACTCGCCGCGTCTGTGGCGCCTCGGTGTGCACCAGCGCCACCAGCCCCGCGCCGGCCAGCCCGAGCGCCACCTCCACGTCACCCGCGACGGTGGCTACGTGCCGGCCCTGGTCGAACAGGCTCCGTTCCAGCTCGAAGGCACGCGACGCAGCCCCCGGCGAGGACGGCAGGAGGACGATGGCCCCAGGCTGCCCCAGCCGCGCGCGCCGCTCGGCCGAGGAGACGAGGGACGCCTCCACCGCGCCCCGAGTCCCCGTGTCCGCCGGCCCCAGCACCATGCCCGCGCCCACCGTGTCGTGCGTGAGGGCGTCGATGATGATGAAGGCACCGGTGCGCCGGTTGTCGCGGTACGGGTCGGCCAGCAGTGGCCGGCGGCACACCAGCCGCACCTTGCCGATGTCGTTGAGGGACAGCGCCTCCGCGGGTACCTCGGACAGGTCCTCCAGCTCCTTGCGCCAGAGGATGCGCTCCACCTGCGCGGGCGCGGTGCGCGTGGCCTGCTTCACCAGGTAGCGGCGCGAGACGTCCAACGGCTGCTCCCCGAACCACACCAGCATCGCGTCGAGCTGGTGGAGCGCGAGCGGCGGCTCGTCCACGTGGGACAGCAAGTCACCCCGGCTGGCGTCCACCTCGTCCGCCAGCCGCAGCGTCACGGAAGCCGGCGCGGACGCCTCCTCGAGTGGTCCGTCGAAGGTGTCGATGCCCGCCACGCGCGTGCGGCGCCCGGAGGGGAGCACCTGCACCTCGTCACCCACGCGCACGGTGCCGGAGGCCACCTGGCCGGCCAGCCCGCGGTAGTCCTGGTGCGGCCGGAGCACGTACTGCACGGGGAAGCGGAAGGCGGCGTTGTCGAGCCGGCGCTGGTGGGGCAGCGACTCCAGCCACCCGAGCAGCGTGCCGCCCTCGTTCCACGGCGTCCTCGCACTGGGCCGGGTGATGTTGTCGCCCCGGCTCGCGCTGACGGGGAAGAGGCGCACGCCCTCGAAGCCGAGCGTGTACGCGAAGTCCGCCAGCTCCTGGCCGATGCGCTCGAAGGTGGCGCGGTCGAAGCCGACCAGGTCCATCTTGTTCACCGCGACGGCCAGGTAGGGGATGCCCAGCAGCGAGGCGATGTACGCGTGCCGGCGCGTCTGCGGAAGCACGCCCAGGCGCGCGTCTACCAGGATGACCGCCGCATCCGCCGTGGAGGCGCCGGTGGCCATGTTGCGCGTGTATTGGATGTGTCCCGGCGTGTCCGCGATGATGACCTTGCGCTTGCCCGTGGACAGGTAGCGGTAGGCCACGTCGATGGTGATGCCCTGCTCGCGCTCGGCCTTCAGGCCGTCGGTGAAGAGGGAGAAGTCCAGCTCCTCGTCCTCGGCTCCGGCTGCCGCCCTGAGGCCCTGGGCGAGCACCTCCGGGGGCACCTCGGTGCGAGCGGCGGCGCGCTTGGCGCTGGCCTTCTTCACGGCGGAAATCTGGTCCTCGAAGAGGCCGTCGCACTCGTAGAGGAGCCGGCCGATGAGCGTGGACTTCCCGTCGTCCACGGAGCCCACGACGACGAGCCGCAGCAGCTCGCGGCTGGAGTGCTCATCGAGGAGCCGTTGCACGTCGGGCTGGGGAGGTGTCTGCAGTGCGGTATCCATTAGAAGTAGCCCTCGCGCTTCTTGAGCTCCATGGAGCCCTCTTCGTCGTGGTCGATGAGACGGCCCTGGCGCTCGGACTGGCGGGCGTTGACCATCTCGTGGATGACGGCCTCCACCGTGGTGGCGGAGGACTCGATGGCGCCGCTCAGCGGGTAGCAGCCGAGCGTGCGGAAGCGCACCCGCCTCAGCGAGGGCTTCTCGCCCGGGCGCAGGCGCATGCGCTCGTCGTCCACCATCAGCAGCGTGCCGTTGCGGTCGATGACGGGGCGCTCGGCGGCGAAGTAGAGCGGCACCACCGGAATGCGCTCGCGCAGCACGTAGTGCCACACGTCCAGCTCGGTCCAGTTGGAGAGGGGGAAGACGCGCATGCTCTCCCCGGCGTCCACGCGGCCGTTGTAGAGGTTCCACAGCTCCGGCCGCTGCCGGCGCGGGTCCCACTGGCCGTGCCTGTCGCGGAAGGAGAACACGCGCTCCTTCGCGCGGGACTTCTCCTCGTCGCGGCGCGCACCGCCGAAGGCCGCGTCGAAGCCGTGCTGCGCCAGCGCCTCCAGCAGCGCCTGCGTCTTCATGGCGTGGGTGTACTTCTGGCTGCCGTGGTCGAAGGGGTTGATGCCCTCGGCGAGCGCGCGGCGGTTCTGGTGCACGAGGAGTTTCAGCCCGTGCCGGGCCACGAAGGCGTCGCGGAAGGTGTACATGTCCCGGAACTTCCAGGTGGTGTCCACGTGGAGGAGCGGGAAGGGCAGGGGCGCGGGGTGGAAGGCCTTGCGCGCCAGGTGCAGCAGCACCTGCGAGTCCTTGCCGATGCTGTAGAGCATCACCGGGTTGGCGAACTCGGCCACCGTCTCGCGCAGGATGTGGATGCTCTCCGCCTCCAGTTCCGCCAGGTGCGTGGTCCTCGCCAGCGTGTTCTCACTCATGGCCACCCTCCGCCTTCAGGGGCACCGGGTGCCCATTCATCGTTGAACCGCGTGCCACCAGCGACGGCAGCCGCGAGCGCAGCGCCACCACCTCGCCCACCACCAGCAGCGCCGGGGAGCCGATGGCGGCCCGCCGCGCCTCGAGGGCGATGTTGCCCAGCGTGGCCTCCACCACCCGCTGGTGCTCCCACGTGCCCGCCTCCACCATTGCCGCAGGCGTCGAAGCGGCCCGGCCCGCCGTCACCAGGGCGCGCACCGTCGCTTCCAGTCGGTCTCCCGCCATGAAGAGCACCAGCGTCTGGGCCCTCGCGAGGAAGTCCCAGTCCGGCGCGCCGCCCACGCGGTGCGCGGTGGCGAACGTCACCTCTCCGGACACGTCCCGGTGGGTGACGGGGATGGCCGCCGAGGCCGTCGCGGCGATGCCCGCGGACAGGCCGGGCACCACCTCGTAGGGAATGCCGGCCTTCTCCAGCGCGAGGGCTTCTTCCGCGCCGCGGCCGAAGACGAACGGGTCTCCGCCCTTGAGGCGCACCACCTGACGGCCCAGCAGGGCCTGGGTGATGAGCACGGAGTGGATGTCCTCCTGCCGCACGGACTCGCCGCCGCCTTCCTTGCCCACGTAGATGAGGCGCGCGCGGGGACGCGCGTGCTCCAGCACCGCGGGATGGACGAGCCTGTCATGCACCACCGTGTCCGCTTCTCTCAGCAACCGCGCCGCGCGCAGCGTGAGCAGCTCCGGGTCTCCCGGGCCTGCTCCCACCAGGAACACGCGTCCCTGCACCTGCTCTCTCATGTCGTCTCTCCCGATGACTTCAAGGTCTTCAGCGCCGCGCGGAGTCGGACTCCCGCGGCCTTGCGCTCGCCCCGTGCCAGCAGCGCGCCGATGTCTCCCTCCACCAGCCCCTTCAAGAGCCGCTGGCGCTCCACGCCCGCGGGCAGGCGGCGGCGCAGCCACCCGCTGAGCCGCGCCAGCCACACGTGGTGCGGTGCCACCCGCGCCGTCAGCTCGCGGCGCAGCAGCCGGGCCACGGCGGGCGCCTGGCCGGCGGTGGAGATGGCCAAGGTGATGGGGCCCCGGCGTCCCACGGAGGGCAGCGTGAAGTCGCACAGCGCTGGCACGTCCGCCGTGTTCACCCAGATGCCGAGCGCCCGCGCCTCCGCCGCCACGCGAGGGCCCACGCTCGTGTCGTCCGCGGCGGCGAGGACGAGGTCGTGCCCGCGTACGTCGCCGGAGGCATAGGGGCGGGCGAGCCATTCGAGGCGGCCCTCGGTGGCCAGGGTGCGCAGCGTGGCGGTGGCCTCGGGGGCGACGACGCGCAGCCGGGCGCCGGCCTCGAGCGCGGCGAGGGCGCGGCCCTCGGCGATGGTGCCGCCTCCCACGAGGAGGACGCGGCGCCCCTCCAGGCGGAGGCAGACGGGGTAGTCGATGGGGTGGCTCATGGCGCGCTCAGCGGACCGGGTGCAGGCCGCACTCGCTGTGCTCGCGCGCTTCCCACCACCAGCGGCCGGCGCGCTCGTCCTCGTACGGCTTCACCGCGCGGGTGCAGGGCGCGCAGCCGATGGACGGGTAGCCGCGGTCATGGAGCGCGTTGTAGGGGACGGCGTTGGCCTTCACGTAGGCCCACACGTCCTGGCGGGTCCACGCGGCCAGCGGGCTGAGCTTGAGGAGGCCTCCGTGTTCGGCGTCGACCTCGGCGATGTCGACGGCGGTGCGGGTGACGGACTGCTCGCGGCGCAGGCCCGTCACCCACGCCTCGCGGCCAGCGAGCGCGCGCCGCAGCGGCTCCACCTTGCGGATGGCGCAGCACTCCTTGCGCGCCTCGAGGTTCTTGCGGAAGGAGAAGTAGCCCAGCGTGGACTCCATCGCCTCCACGCGCGTGCGCTCGGGGAAGAAGGTCTCCACGGCGATGCCGTAGCGGTTGCGAGTCACCTCGATGAGCTCGTACGTCTCTGGCGGGAGACGGCCGGTGTCGAGAGTGAAGACGCGGAGACTCGGCGCGTGTTTGCGCGCCAGGTCGATGAGGACCATGTCCTCCACGCCGAAGCTGGAGGCGAGGGCCGCGCGCGCGCCGAACCGCCGCTCCACCCAGGCGAGCACCTCCTCCACGGGCGCGTCCTTCAATGCGCGCGCCTCGTCGAGGGGGGCCGGGGTGGAGACTGCGAGGGAGGTGGCGGACAGCGGGGGCGACATGGAGGACTCCGAGGGTGGAAACGAAAACGGCCCGCGCCTCTTTCGAGGGCGGGCCGCGCGAGCAGGGAAGGTCGAGAAGGGACTGCTAGCCACTCCTCGCTGCTCGGCACCCGCCGGGAGGCGGACACACGGGACACGCACACGCCAGACAGCACGCGCCGCACACGCCCCGGGCCCACGACGCTCCGCTCGCGGCGGTCAGCGCGAGGGACTTCGGAGCGGAGCGGGAAGCAGTGGAAGGCATGAGACGCGGGAGCTGCGGTGGGAGAGCAGGAGGCGGAAAAGCGAGCGGCCCGGCTCCTTCGAGAGGAGGCCGGGCCGGGAGGAAACGCGTGGACTCAGAAGAGGTCCGGTGCGCGCGTCAACAGCCCAGGCCCGACAGGGCACAACAGGCACACGACCGACAGCAGCGGCAGCGGAACAGCGCGGCGGTCGGGGTGGAGGGCGTCAACCTGGGCATCCAACGTAACGGAGGAATTTCCAAAGTAACGGCGGTCGGGGTCCGGCGTCAACCTGCCCTGCGAGGGGGGCGCTCAGGCCCTCGCGTCGGAGTGTCTCCTACCCACTGATTTCTCGCTCCCTTTCCCGCCTAACGTTTGAAGCCATGCTGAGTGACGCGGTCGTTGGACGATGGAAGCAGCGGCTCGATGCCATGCGGAATGACCTGGCCTACATGGAGGCCCAGGCCGACCGGGATGTGGCTCGCAAGAAGGTTCGCGAGGAAATCCGCGCCCTGTTCAGCGCATTCAGGGCAGGCAGTGTGGGCTTGGAGGCGCTCCGCTCCACGTTCGACGTGAACACCCGGAACGAGTGGGACGTGTTCGGGCTCAAGGGCCTGTCCGGGGCCATGTTCCTGAACACCCTGGTTAAGCACCTGCCCGCATATGCGCGAGACATCGAAGTGCGTCTGCGCTCGGTCCTGCCCCTGCCGTCGTCAGATGAAGAGGCACGTAGCCGGATGATGGGCTTCCATGACCGTCTCGTGGAGCTGATTGCCCAGGGGGTAACGACCCGCAGGGCGGTCCAGCCGACGCGGACTCCCTTCTTTGTCAGCGCGGCCTGGCACATGGAGGCGCCCGAGCAGTGGCCCATCTATTACGAATCGATGCGGACGCGCCTCGCAGAGGAGGGCTTGTTCGAGCGGAGTGAAGACGCGGTCGATTCCTATTTCCGCTTCACCGCTCAGGTGCGGGAGCTCCAGGCTGCCCTCCGAATCAGCCCGTGGGAGTTGGAGCATGTGTGTGAGTGGGAGGAGGCCGCGATGGTACCCGGGGCCGTGGTTCCGGCTCCCGCGCCGCAGCCGACCGGGCGGCAGGTATGGCTCATCGCCCCGGGGCCGCGTGCCGACCATTGGGAGGAGTTCTATCGCGACGGCATCGTGGCGATCGGGTGGGACGACCTGGGAGATCTCCGCAGGTACCCGGATTTGGATTCCATCAAGGATGCGCTTCGCAAGAAGGGTGGAGACGACGCCGTCGAGCCACGGCACGACGCGCTGGCCTGCTGGGAGTTCGCGCAGGTGATACGGCCCGGGGATGTCGTCTTCGCCAAGAAGGGCCGTCATCTCATCGTGGGATACGGCGTGGTGGAGTCCGACTATCGTTACGACACCACTCGCCGCGACTACAACAGCGTGAGGAAGGTGAAGTGGCTGTGGTCCGGTGAGAAGCAGCCCCGTGAGCGGCCGCTGGTGACGAAGACGCTGACGAACGTCACGGCCTATGCGGGGCTGGTTGCGGAACTGGAAGCCGCCGTGGAGGTGGGTGGGAGTGACGGCCAGGGGGCGGGAGCCTCGATTCCCAAACTGCCTCCGCCGAAGCCACCCGAGCCGCCTTACACGTTGGACGATGCCATGGCGGAAATCTTCCTGCCTCGTTCGGAGCTGGAGCACCTCGTCACCCTGGTGCGCCACCGCAAGAACGTCGTCCTCCAGGGCCCGCCAGGAGTGGGCAAGACCTTCGTTGCCTCGCGTCTGGCGAACCTCATCCTCGAGCGGCATGCCCCCGACCATGTCTGCTTCGTCCAATTCCACCAGTCCTACGCCTACGAGGACTTCGTCCAGGGCTATCGCCCCGCGAAGGCGGGTGGCTTCGAGCTGAAGGACGGACCCTTTCTCCGCTTCTGCGACCGAGCGCTGCAGGACCCGGAGGACGATTACGTCCTCATCATCGATGAAATCAACCGGGGCAACCTCAGCAAGATCTTCGGTGAGCTGATGATGCTCATCGAGCCCGACAAGCGAGAGTCGCGGTGGGGTGTCTCGCTCGCCTATGCAGAAGAGAAGGACGCGCCGTTCTACGTTCCTCCGAACCTGTACATCATCGGAACCATGAACACGGCCGACCGCTCTCTCGCCATGGTCGACTACGCGCTGAGGCGGCGCTTTGCGTTCATCGATATCGGCCCTGCCACCGAGGAGCCGTCGTTCCATCGGCACCTGACATTGCGTGGCGCCTCGCCCGCGCTCATCGAGCGCATCCGGAACCGGGTGCGGACGCTCAACGAACATATCGAGGGCGATCCGAGCCTGGGGCGGGGCTACCTGGTTGGCCACAGCTACTTCTGCGCGTCAAAAGAGAGCACCTGTGACGACGCCTGGTACAAGCAGATCATCGATTACGAAGTCGAGCCGCTACTCAGGGAGTATTGGTTCGACCGGCCCGCGCGTGCCGATGAGGCAGTGGAGCTACTCCTCGCGGAGGACTGAACCCGGTGGTTCCCCTCCAGAACGTCTACTACCTGCTCTGCTACGCCTGGGAGCACCTTGACGACTCCACGGCCACCGACGTCGGGGCACTCGCCTGTGAACGGGTCGAGGACCTGCTGGCGCACGTGCTCAGCTCGGGCGTCACCGGGTTGCTGCGACGGGGACTCGACCGCGCCTATGTAGAGTGCCGGGAAGAGCTGCGCTCCCCGCGTGGAAAGCTCGACCTCGCTTCGAGCATGAAGCGGGGCCTGGAGCGGACAGGGCGAGCTGCCTGCACCTTTGACGAGCTCGACTCGGACGTCCTGCATAACCGATTGCTGCGCGCGTCCCTGGTGCGGCTGGCTTCCGCCGGAGTCTCCCCTGGCCGCTCGCGTGAGCTGCTGCTGGCGGCGCGGCGCATGCGTGGCGTGATGGACATCGAGCCCACGCCCGCGCTCTTTCAGCGCGTTCAGCTCCACCGCAACAACGGCCACTACCGGTTTCTGCTTCATGTGTGTGAGCTGGCGGTGCGGTGCCTCGTTCCCGACGCGCAGGGAAAGGGCTACCGCTTCAACGACTTCCGGGCCAACGAGCAGGAGATGGGGGCCCTGTTCGAAGGCTTCGTCCGAAACTTCCTCAAGCGCGAACAGCGCCACTTCAGGGTCGAAGTCGAGACCATCCGGTGGAAGGTGGAGCCGGTGGTCGAGGGGACCGAATCGCTTCTTCCCGTGATGCGAACCGACCTCTCCCTGGTGGCGCCGGGAAGGAAGGTCATCGTCGACACGAAGTTCTACCAGTCCCCACTGCGTGTCGGTCGGGATGGCCGCAAGAAGCTGCGCGAAGCGCACCTCTACCAGATGCTGGCCTATCTGAAGAACCTGGAGGGACAGAGTGAGCGGGAGGCCCATGCCGCTGTCCTCCTGTACGCCTCGACGGGTGAGCACTTCGACCTGCGTTACCGGCTGGGTGCCTACGAGCTGCGTGCGCGTTCGTTGGACCTCGACAGGCCCTGGCAGTCCATCCGCGCCGAGTTGCTCCAACTCGCCGAGGGGCTCCGCTTACCGCTGCCGGTCCGGCCAGGGGCAACAGGCAGCTGATTCCTCTGGCGAAGGGGCCTGGGGAGCGCGGACGCACGTGGCGAATTCATTCAGCTTGCGTCGCGAGGATGCGCTTGCATCCGCAGTCGTCTGAATTGCAGGGGAGGGGTGCTCCGGACGAAGTCGGATGGGACGCTGACGCTGGCGCCTTGGCACAGCTACATCTCGTCCCAGAGGTATGCGAGCTCCAACTCGACGACCTCGAAGGGCTCGGCGCGAATGACGGCCGGGCCTGAGTGCGTGGCGAGCAGCGAATACTCCGTACCCTCCAATCGGAACACCTCCAGCGTGCGCGCTTCGGGGTCCATCAGCCAGACGTGCCGCACGCCCTCGCGCGCGTACACGGGCAGTTTCACCTTCCGGTCCAGGGCCTCCGTGGAGGGCGAGAGCACTTCGCAGACCCAGTCCGGCACCACCGTGAACGCCACCACCTCTCGCGCATTCGGCAGCCGTTCGCGGTGCCAGCAGGCCTGGTCCGGCACTAGCACGTCCTTGCTCAGGTGCAGCTCCGGCTTTACGAGGAGGATCCATCCTCCAGGCCCATTCCTTCCCCGGTCGAACGGACCTCCCAGCTCGATTCCCAGCCGGGAAGCGGCGAGCGTATGTTGCCCTGCTAGCCTCGGGCTGGCGTGCAGCACGCCGCCGATCAGCTCTCCGATGACATTGTCGGGAAGTGCCTCCAGGTCCGCATATGTGGCCGGTTTCCGTTCCATCGCTGCCCCTATTCCCCGCCGCCCGTCTCCAATTCAATGGGGAGGGCATGACGGCCGGGTCCGACGTGTCAGGGTGGTTCGTCTTCGTACTCCCTGGGAGGTTGTATCCTGAGTCGTCGTCATGCAAGCCCATGGGGCGTGATGTGCAAGAATCCGGTTTGATGTGACGCCACCCGGCTACAACATCGTTGAACCGAAGACAGGCGTCGCGGGAGCAGGTCATGGGTGGAAAGGACAAGAAGCCAGCGCTCGGAGGCCTCGCAGCGGCCTTCCAGAAGGCGGGCCTCGCCACGAAGGAACAGGCCGAGCGCGTCGATGCCGAGAAGCGGGCGCGTGACCCGGCGACCTACCGCGCTTCGCTAGGCCTCGACGGAGCCTCTGCCGAAGGCACGGGCAGCTATCGGGAGCAGCTTGCCCCGGTCAACGCGTGGTTCGCCGAGCGGCTCCAGCGTGAGCCGGGCCTCGCCGCGCGGATGACGGGCGAGCGGACCCAGGCCGTGGCCCTCGAGGGTTCACCGGCGACACGGGCAGAGGTGAGTGCCGCTGAACATGCGCTGGGCTTCACCCTTCCTCCGTCCTTCGCGGCCTTTCTCCTCGAACTGGGCTCCGTCTCCTTTCTTGGCCCATGGCGTGACGCCACGACGCCCGTGGATCGGCTGGTGGCCGCGAGCGCTTCGCTCGACGCCGATGTCGCCTTGACCGCCGAGCGGTTCGTTCAGGTCGCGAAGCGTGAAGGCGTGACGCTGGACCCGCGCTCGCCTCGGCGGCTGCTGCACGTGTCCGACGACAGGAACGGGGAGGCGGTCTTCGCCCTCTGTGCGCAGCGAGCCGCTTCCGGTGAAGCCCCCGTGTTCATGCGCTTCCACGATGAGCCCGATGCGCTGTACGACGCGTCCGTCGACTTCCGTCAGTGGTTCGGCGCGCGCCTCGCTCGCCTCAGGGCCGAGCTCCAGGAGTGGCTGGCCAGGGGAGCACCGCGCTGACGTGGGTTCTCACTGTCGGAACGAGAACGCCGGACTTCTACGGCGAGCTGCCCTCGACGAGCGCCGCGAGCTTCCCGAGTGACATCTGCCAGCCGAGCTCGTTGTCCGCGGGGGACACGCCGCGCGGGAGCCCCTCGTGCACGGCGTGGATATCGGTGCCGCCGTCCGCATTGGTGAGGGTGTACGTAATCGTCATCTCGCCGCGCATCGCGGGGTCGTCCGTCTCGAACTCGACCACCTGGACCACCTGCTCGTCCGGCACGAGCTTCACGAAGCGGCCATGGTGCGTGTCGGTGTGCGCGGTCGTCTTGCCGGTGCTTGTCGGCGCGTCATACGTGAGCGAGATGCGGAACGAGCCTCCTTCGCGCGGCTCGAACGCATGCACGTGGCTGGTCATGCCGTCCGGCACCATCCACGTCTGCACCGCACGGGCATCGAGAAGCGCGCGATAGACGCTCGCGCGAGGCGCATTCACATGGCGGCTGATGCGGGTCGTGCTCATGCCTGAACCCTACCAGGGCGAAACGACCGCCACCGACTACGTCTCGCCCCAGACAAACGCCAGATTCAGCTCGATTGCATCGAAGGGCTCGGCGCGAACGTGTCCTCCACCGGAGTGCGTGGCGAGCAGCGAATAGTCCGCGCCCTCCAGCCGGAACACTTCCAGCGCTCGGGCCCTCGGGTCCACCAGCCAGACGTGCCGCACGCCCTCGCGTGCGTAGATGGGCAGCTTCTCCTTGCGGTCCAGCGCCTTCGTGGAGGGAGAGAGCACCTCGCAGACCCAGTCCGGCACCACCGTGAACGCCACGACTTCTCGCGGGTGGGGCATCCGCTCGCGATGCCAGCCGGCCACGTCGGGGACCAGCACGTCCTCGCCCAGGTGGAGCTCTGGCTTGTTCAGGATGACCCAGCCGCCGGGTCCACCCTTGCCCGCAGAGAACGGCATCCCCACTGCGGCGCACAGGTTGAAAGCAGCGATTGCGACCGCTGCAGCCGGCCTCGGGCTGGCATGCAGCACTCCGCCAATCAGCTCCCCGATGAATCGATCGGGAAGTGCCACCAGATCTGCATACGTGGCCGCTTTCCGTTCCATGACCGCTCCATGTTCCCCGCCGCCCATCTCCGGTTCCATGGGGACGGCATATCAACCGGGTCTGACGTGCCAGGGTGGCACGGCTGTTACCACCCTGGAAGGTTGTCCCGGGTCGCGGCGGGAAGCAACCCTTCAGCCCGCCTGGGTGTCATCCGCCGGAAGCCGGCGAGCCCCTTCCACCAACCGCAGAGTCGAGGCCGGAGCGTCGAGAAGCGCGGGCGCATCCACACGGAGCGCCGAGCGGTCCAGGTCCGCCAGCCGCGGCCGGCCGAGCAGCGCCAGCGTCTTGTCGATTTCCTTCGACAGGATGTCCAGCGCCAGCTCCACCCCCGCCTGTCCGTTGGCCGCGAGCCCGTACAGGAACGGCCGGCCAATCATGCAGGCCCGCGCCCCCATGGCAATCGCCTTCACCACGTCCGAGCCCCGGCGGATGCCGCCATCGAGGATGACCTCGCTGCGCCCCTCCACCGCGTCCACCACCTCCGGCAGCACGTCCACGGCGCCGGGGAGGAAGTCGAGCTGTCTCCCTCCATGGTTGGAGACGATGATCGCCTCCACGCCCAGCTCCACCGCGCGTCGCGCGTCCTCGGCACACGAGATGCCCTTGAGCACCAGCGGCCCCGGCCACACCGAGCGCAGCCACTCCACGTCCTTCCACGTCACGGACGCGTCGAACTGGCTGTTGGTGAACTGCGCCACGGAGACCGCATCCGTGCGCTTCAGCTCCGGCAGGTCCACGAAGTTGCCGAACGTGGCGCGCGGGCTGGACGACATCCGCAGCACCCACCCCAGATGCCGGAACACGTCCAGCAGGTTGGTGAAGGTGATGCGCGGAGGAATGGTGAAGCCGTTGCGCCTGTCATTCTCCCGGTTGCCCATGGCCGGCACGTCCACCGTGAGGCACAGCGCGCGGTAGCCCGCCGCCTTCGCCCGCTCCACCAGCGAGCGCGTGACGCCGCGGTCCCTCCACACGTAGAGCTGGAACCACAGCGGCGACGGCGCCGCGGCGGCCACCTCCTCAATGGTGCCGATGGACATGGTGCTCAGCGTGAACAGGGCCCCGCGGCTCGCCGCGCCCTTCGCGGCCAGCTCCTCGCCCCGGGGCGCCAGCAGTCCCGCCAGGCCCGTGGGGCCGAGGATGAGCGGCGTCGCCAGCTTCTCTCCGAGCACGGTGGTGGAGCGGTCCACCACGCTCACGTCCACCAGCGAGCGCGCCCGGAAGAGGTAGCGGTCGAAGCCACGCCGGTTGGCGCCCACCGTGAAGCCGTCCTCGGCGGCGCCCTCTACGTAGTCGAACACGGCCTTGGGGAGCCGCTTGCGCGCGCGCTGACGGAGGTCCTCGATGTTGACGATCACGATGCATGCTCCAGCAGGGTGGGAAGTCCCGGAGTGCGGCGGCCCGGCCCCTGGCCCGCGCGAGGATAGCAGCCTCGCCCGGGGTGGCGCCGGGCCCCTCCAATCGTGGGGCTCATGTGCCGTCGCGCTCCAGGTCGGCCAGGAGGCCGGCCAGCGTCTGTGCCAGCGCGCGGACGTGGGGCGCGCGCATCAGGGCATAGTGGTCGCCCGGCACTTCGTGGACCTGGGGCGGCTCGGTGAGCCAGGGCCCCCAGCCCAGGTCCGCGGGGAGTGCGTGTCCCTCCAGGGCCGTGGCGGCCTTGAAGAGCCAGGTGGGGCCCGTGTAGGTGCCGCCCGGGACGTAGTGCCGTTGCGCGTCGTGGAGCCGCTCGTGGACGCCCAGGAGGCGCTCGGCCACGTCGAGGTCCAGCACGGGCGCGCCCGAGGGAGCGCGCCGCGCCTGCTCCAGCACGGAGGCCAGCGCGCTCCGGACGTCCAGGCGCCGCAGGTGCTCCACGTCCAGCGGCAGCGCCTGCCAGGACAGCCCGAGCACCCGGCCGAAGCCCGCCAGACGCGTGAGGGTGTCCGGCTCGGGGTGCGGCTGGCCCGTGGGCGCGGGGCTGTCGATGATGGCGAGCGCCTCCACGCGCTCGCCCGCTGCCTGGAGCAGGCGGGCCATCTCGTAGGCCACGAGTCCACCGAAGGACCAGCCGCCCAGGAGGTAGGGCCCCCGGGGCTGCACGGCGCGGACCTGCGCGAGGTAGTCGCGGGCCAGTGCCTCGACGGAGGCGGCGGGCAGCTCGCCTCCGTCGATACCGGAAGCGGACAGTCCATGGATGGGCCTGTCGCCGCCGAGCTGGCGAGCGAGCTCGGTGTAGGCCAGCGCGCTGCCACCGCCACCGTGGACGAGGAAGAGAGGCCGGCGCGTGGACGTGCCCGCGGCCAGTGGCACGAGGTTGGGTGTCGAGACGGCGCCGGCCTTGCGCTGCTCCGCCCACTTCGCCAGCCCCTCCACCGTGGGCGCCTGGAACAGGGCGGACAGTGGCGGCGTCAGGCCCGTGTGCTCGCGCAGCCGGGCCATGAGGCGCACGGCGAGCAGTGAGTGGCCACCGAGGGCGAAGAAGTTGTCCGTGACGCCGACCCTCTCCAAGCGAAGCACCTCGGCCCACAGCGCCGCCAGCGTCTGCTCCATGGGGGTGCGCGGGGCGACGTAGGCGTGCGCGGCGACAGGTGCCTCGGGAGCGGGCAGGGCCTTGCGGTCCACCTTGGCGTTGGCGGTGAGGGGGAGGGCGGTCAGGACGACGATGGCGGAAGGCACCATGTACTCGGGCAGCCGTTCAGCGAGGAACGCGCGGAGCTGCACGGTCTCCACGGAAGCCGCCTCATCCGCCTTCGCGGAGGGCACGACGTAGGCGACCAGGCGCTTGTCGCCGGGCACGTCCTCGCGCACCAGCGCGAGCGCCTCGCCCACGTCGGCATGGGCGCGCAGGGCCGCTTCCACTTCGGCCAGTTCGATGCGGTAGCCGCGCAGCTTCACCTGCGCATCGGCACGGCCGAGGAACTCCAGCACGCCATCCTTGCGCCAGCGGGCGAGGTCGCCCGTGCGGTAGAGGCGGGCACCGGGGACACCTGAGAAGGCGTCCGGGACGAAGCGCTCGGCGGTGAGGGCCGGCTGCTCCACGTAGCCGCGGGCCAGGCCATCGCCGCCGATGAACAGCTCGCCCATGAGGCCGGGAGGCACCGGCTGACCGGCGGCGTCCAGCACGTACACGTATGTGTTCCCGATGGGGCGGCCAATGGGCACGGAGGTGCCCGGCCAGGCCGCGTCCGTCATGCGGTGACATGAGGTGAAGAGCGTTGCTTCGGTGGGGCCGTAGCAGGCCGTGACGGGGATGCGCAGTTCTTCGAGGACGCGGCGCACGTGCGGCGCGCTCACCACGTCACCACCGGTGAGCAGTTGCCTTACGGAGCGCAGGCCGGAGAGGTGATGGTCCACCACCTGCGTGAAGAGACCCGAGGTGAGGTGCAGCGTCGTCACGCCGTGCTTCACCAGCACGGACTCCAGCTCGAGCACGTCGGAAGGCGAGTGCGGCGGGAACACCACGAGCCGTGCGCCATGGAGCAGCGGGCCCCACAGCTCCAGCGTGGAGGCATCGAAGGAGACGGGGGCGATGAGGAGGAACGTCTCGTCCGGTCCGAAGTGCGCGTAGTCGACGCCGAAGAGGGTGCGCAGCACGGCGGCCTGCGGAGTCCCGACACCCTTGGGCCGGCCGGTGGAGCCGGAGGTGAAGTCGATGTACGCGAGACTCTGGGGCAGCGCGGCCGCCGGAGGTGCCGATGTCGGCTGGCCCTCCAGTGACACGTCTTCCAGCACCACGGTGGACAGGCCTCCCGTGGGCAGCTTCGCGAGCAGCGCGCGCGAAGTGATGAGCACGGCGGGGCGCGCATCCTCCACCATCGCGGAGAGCCGCTCGAGCGGGTACGCCGGGTCCAACGGGACGTAGGCGCCGCCGGCCTTGAGGATGGCGACGAGGGAGACGATGAGCTCCAGCGAGCGGTCCAGGGCAATGGCCACGCGCGAATCGGTGGACACGCCAATCCCGCGCAGCTGCCAGGCCAGCCGGTTCGCACGCGCGTCGAGCTGCCGGTAGGTGAGCTTCTCCTCGCCGAACTCGACGGCGACCCTGTCCGCGTACCGTGCGACGACCTGCGAGAAGACCTCGGGCAGGGTGGAGCCGCGCGGGTACTCGGAGGCGGTGGCATTCCACTCCACCAGCACCTGCCGGCGCTCGGCTTCCGTGAGCAGGGAGGCCGCACTTAGCGGTGCCTCGGGCCGGGCCACCAGGGCTTCCACCAACATGCGGAAGTGCTCCGCCATGCGCTCGGCCGTGGCGGGCTCGAAGAGGCCGATGTTGTAGCCCAGGGTGCCCTGGATGCCCTCCGCCGTCTCTCCCAGGGTCAGCTCCAGGTCGAACTTGAGGGTGGTGTTCTCCAGCTCCACCGGGCGCAGCTTCAGCCCGTGCGAGCCCGCCGAAGCCCTCGGGGCGTTCTGCAAGGCGAACATCACCTGGAAGAGCGGGCCGCGGCTCAGGTCTCGCGTGGGCTGAAGCTCTTCGACCAGCCGCTCGAAGGGCACGTCCTGGTGGGCATACGCGCCCAGCGCCGACTCGCGCGCCTGACGCAGCAGGTGAAGGAATGAGGCGCTCGGGCTTACGCGGACGCGCAGCACCAGCGTGTTGACGAAGAAGCCGATGAGTCCTTCCAGCTCGCTCCGGTTGCGCCCGGCGATGGGCGTGCCGACGGAGATGTCCTCCTGCCCGGAGTAGCGGGAGAGCAACACCTGGAAGGCGGCGAGCAGCGCCATGAAAGGCGTGGCGCCCTCCTGCTGGCACAGCGCCCGGAGCGCGTCGGACACCGGCCGCGAGAGGCCGACGGAGACCCTGGCGCCCCGGAGTGTCTGCACGGGCGGACGCGGCTTGTCCGTGGGTAGCTCCAGCGTGGAGGCACCGGCGAGCTGCTGCTTCCAGTAGCCGAGCTGTGCGTCGAGCACCGCGCCCTGGAGCCACTGGCGCTGCCAGACGGCGTAGTCGGCGTACTGGATGGGCAGGGGAACAAGGGGCGAAGGCCGTCCCCGCGAGAAGGCCTCGTAGAGCGCCACGACCTCCTGCACCAGCACGCCCATGGACCAGCCGTCCGAGACGATGTGATGCAGGTTGAGCACGAACACGTGCTCGGCGGAGCCCAGCTTCAGCAGCCGCGAGCGCACCAGGGGACCGGTGACGAGGTCGAAAGGCCGCAACAACTCCTCGCGCAGCAGCCGCTCCAGCTCGGCGCGGGCGGCCTGGGGCTGCATGCCACTGAGGTCCACCTGCTTCAGCGGCACCTCGACGTGCGGCGCGATGACCTGGACGGGCTGGCCGTCCTGCCAGGTGAAGGTGGTGCGCAGGGCCTCGTGACGCCGCACCAATTCCGAGAGCCCGTGCTGGAGCGCGGTCACATCCAGCGGCCCCTCCATGCGCACGAAGGTGGGCATGTTGTAGGCGGCGCTGCCGGGTTCGAGCTGATCGATGAACCACAGGCGTTGCTGGGCGAACGACAGTGGCAGCGCGCCGTCACGCGGGACGGGAGCGATGGCGAGCCCGCCGCCCGCCTCGTCGGACGCGCGGACGGAGTCGATGCGCGCGGCGAGCGCGGCGATGGTGGGCGCCTCGAAGAGGGCCCGCATGGGCAGCTCCACGCGGAAGGTCTTTCGCACCCGGGCCACCACCTGCGTGGCCAGCAGTGAGTGGCCCCCCAGCGCGAAGAAGTCCTCTTCCACGCCGACCTTCTCCACGCGCAGCAGCGCGGCCCAGATGGTGGCGAGGGCCACCTCGGTGGGCGTGCGCGGAGCGACGTAGCTGGCCCCGCTGGCGGGGGCCTCCGGGACGGGCAGGGCCTTGCGGTCCACCTTGCCATTGGCCGTCAGCGGCAGCGCCTCCAGAGGGACGAGAGCGGAGGGCACCATGTACTCGGGCAGCCGCTCGCGCATCCAGGCGCGCAGGCCCGAGACCTCCAGGGCGGGGACGACGTAGGCCACCAGGCGCTTGTCGCCGGGGACGTCCTCGCGGGCCAGCACCACCGCGTCGCGCACCTCGGGGTGCTCGCGCAGCACGGTGGCGACTTCCCCCGGCTCCACGCGGAAGCCGCGCACCTTCACCTGGAAGTCGGCGCGGCCGATGAACTCCACGCGTCCGTCTTCGCGCCAACGCACCCTGTCCCCGCTGCGGTACATGCGCGCGCCCGGCACCGGAGCGTAGAGGTCGGGCAGGTAGCGCTCCGCCGTCAACTCCGGCCGGTGCAGGTAGCCGCGCGTCACCTGTGCTCCGCCGATGTACAGCTCTCCGGGCACGCCCACGGGCACCGGCCGCAGGGCTTCGTCCAGGACGTACAGCCGTGTATGGGCCAACGGCCGGCCCAGCGGCACCGCCACCGGCGCGGAGCCCGGGGCCGGCGTCTCAACCGGGCCCGCGAGCACACCCACCGTCGTCTCCGTGGGGCCGTAGTGGTTGAACACCTCGCAGTCAGGCGCCAGCTCGCGCACCGTGTCCATCAGGGCCCACGTGGAGGACTCGCCGCCCAGCACCAGCTTCTTGCGAGGCAGCACGTGCCGGGGGTCGGCCGCTGTCAGCAACGCGGACAGGTGCGAGGGGACGAGCTTCACGCAGTCCACCGGGTGGCGCTGGAAGTACTCGGCCACGCCCGCCGGGCTGCCGGCGCGCTCCTGGGTGAGGACATGCAGCAGTCCGCCGGTGCACAGGGCGGGGAAGAGCACGGTGTTGCCCAGGTCGGCGACGAAGGTGGACACCAGGGCGAAGCTCGCGCAGTCAGCCAGGCCCAGGCGCTCGGTGGCCGCGCGCACGTAGTGGACGAGCTGCGCATGGGGCACGGCCACGCCCTTGGGCCGACCGGTGGTGCCCGAGGTGAAGAGGACGTAGGCCAGGTTGCCCGCGGACACCTCGCGAGGCGGCGCGTCCTTGCGTGCGCTCGCGAGCCGCCCGGCTTCCGTGTCCATCAGCACCTGCTGGACGGCAGACGCCGCGAAGGACGCCGCGTGCCGCGACTCCGTCACCACCACCGGGGCGGCGACTTCTCCCACCAGTGCCAGGAGGCGCAGGGCGGGCTGGGATGGATCCAACGGGACGTAGGCGCCTCCCGCCTTCCAGATGCCCAGCAGCGCCACCACCGTCTCCACGGAGCGCTCCAGGCACAGGGCCACGCACGTGTCGGGGCCCACGCCCAGCGAGCGCAGGTGCCACGCCAGTTGGTTGGCGCGGGTGTCCAGCTCCCCGTAGGTGAGCACCTGTCCCTCGCAGGCCACCGCGGGCTTCGACGGGTGGCGCGAGGCCTGTTCCTCGATGAGCGCGTGCAGGGGGCCGTCGACCGCGAAGGAGGTCGGAGAGGCGTTGAAGGCCTCCAGCACCTGGTGGCGCTCGGTGTCGCGCAGCAGGGCCAGTTCTCCGACGAGGGTCTCCGGCGAGGACACCGCGGCCTCCAGCAGGGTGGCGAGGTGCTTCACCATGCGCGAGACGGTGGGCCGCTCGAACAGGTCCGTCCGGTAGCCCAGCGTGCCGGACAGGCCTTCCGGCGTCTGCTCCAGCGACAGCGTCAGGTCGGACTTGGTGCCCGGCAGGTCGATGTCCACCGCGTTCAGCTTCAGGGGTGACGTGCTTCCCGCGCCGCCGGCCACCTCCATGGACGCCGAGGGCGAGTTCTGCAGGACGAGCATCACCTGGAACAGGGGCGAATGACTGAGGCTGCGCCGGGGCTGCAGCGCCTCGACGAGCTTCTCGAAGGGGGCGTCCTGATGCTCATAGGCGCCGAGCGTGGTGGCGCGGACGCGGGCAAGCAGCTCGCGGAACGTGGCACGAGGGTCCACCCGGGTGCGGAACACGAGCGTGTTGACGAAGAATCCGATGACCCCCTCGGTCTCCGCGCGGGTGCGGCCCGCGATGGGCGAGCCGACGGAGATGTCGTCCTGCCCCGAGTAGCGGGAGAGCAACACCTGCCACACGGCGAGCAGGGCCATGAAGGGCGTGGTGCCCTCGTGCTGGCACAGGGCCAGCAGCCGCTCGGTCAGCTCCCGAGGCAGCTGCACGGGAACCCAGGCGCCTCGGGAGGACTGGACGGAGGGCACGGGCTTGTCGGTGGGCAGCTCCAGCACGGGAGGCGCGCCAGAGAGCTGCTGGCGCCAGTACCCCAGTTGCCGTTCCAGCGCCTCGCCTCGCAGCCACGAGCGCTGCCACGCGGCGAAGTCCGCGTACTGCACCGGCAGGGCGGGCAGGCGGGCCTGCTGGCCCGTGGCGTGCGCCGCGTAGAACGTCGCCAGCTCGCGCACCAGGACGCCCATGGACCAGCCGTCGGAGACGATGTGGTGCATCGTCCCGATGAGCAGGTGGTCCTGCGCGTCCATGCGCAGGAGCACGGCGCGGAAGAGGGGGCCACGCGCCAGGTCGAAGGGACGCTGCGTTTCGAGCAGCGTCTGTCGCCGGGCTTCAGCATCGCGCTCGTCGGCGGGCAGCGCGCCCAGGTCCACCACGGGCAGCGGGAATCGCGGTGGGGGGTGGATGACCTGGATGGGCTGGCCGTCGTGCAGGCCGAAGGTGGTGCGCAGCGACTCGTGCCGCTCGACGAGCGCAGCGAAGGACTTCTCCAGCGCGGCCACGTCCAGCGGGCCCCGCAGCCGCAGCGCGGTGGGCATGTTGTAGGCGGCGTTGCCAGGCTCGAGCTGGTCGATGACCCACAGTCGCTGCTGCGCGAAGGACAGTGGCAGCAGGCCCGTGCGGGGCACGGCCACCAGGGGCGGAGCCTGGACGCCGTGTGCGTGGACGGCGTCGATGCGCGCGGTGAGCGCGGCCACGGTGGGCGCCTCGAAGAGGGCGCGCAGGGGCAGCTCCACGCTGAGACGGCGCGGATGCGGGAGACGACCTGCGTGGCCAGCAGGGAGTGGCCACCCCGCTCGAAGAAGTTGTCGTGGAGGCCCACGCGCTGCACGCGCAGCACCTGGACGAAGACCTCGGCCAACCGCTGTTCGGTGGGAGTCCTCGGCGCCAGGTAGGAGTCGTCCGCCGAGCTGCTGACCGAGTCGGGAGCGGGCAGGGCCTTGCGGTCGACCTTGGCGTTGGCGGTGAGGGGCAGGGTGTCCAGACGCACGAGGGCGGAGGGCACCATGTACTCGGGCAGTTGCTCCTTGAGCGCCGCACGCAGGGCGGCCATGTCGAGCGACTCGGGAGCGGCGACGTAGCCGACGAGGCGCTTGTCGCCGGGGACGTCCTCGCGCACCAGGGCCACGGCCTGGGCCACGTCGGGGAAGGCGAGCAGTGCGGCTTCGACTTCCGCGAGCTCGATGCGGTAGCCGCGCACCTTCACCTGGGCATCGGCGCGGCCGAGGAACTCCAGCACGCCATCATTCCGCCGACGAGCCAGGTCTCCCGTGCGGTAGAGGCGAGCACCCGGGACACTGGAGAAGGCGTCAGGGACGAAGCGCTCGGCGGTGAGGGCGGGCTGCTCCACGTAGCCCCGGGCTACGCCGTCGCCGCCGACGAACAGCTCACCGACGACTCCAGCAGGCACCGGCTGGCCGTGCGCATCCAGCACGTACACCTGCGTATTGCCGATGGGACGGCCAATGGGCACGGAGGAGCCCACGTGCTCCACCGACGTCATGCGGTGGGTAGAGGCGAAGAGGGTGGTTTCCGTGGGGCCGTAGCAGGCCGTGACGGGGATGCGGAGCTCTTCCAGCACGCGGCGGACGTGCGGCGCGCTGACCACGTCACCCCCGGTGAGCAACTGCTTCACGTTGCGCAGGGCGGGGAAGTTGTTGTCCACGACCTGGGTGAAGAGGCCGGCGGTGAGGTGCAGCGTCGTCACGCCATGCTTCGTGAGGATGGCCTCCAGTTCCTTCAGGTCGGAAGGCGAGTGCGGCGGGAAGACGACGAGCCGCGCGCCATGGAGCAGCGGACCCCACAGCTCCAGGGTGGACGCATCGAAGGAGACCGGCGCGATGAGGAGGAAGGTCTCATCCGGCCCGAGATGCGCGTAGTCGTTGCCGAAGAGGGTGCGAAGCACGGCGGACTGCGGAGTGCCAACGCCCTTGGGCCGGCCGGTGGAGCCGGAGGTGAAGTCGATGTACGCCAGACTCTGGGGCCGCGAGGCCATCGGAGGCGCCGACGTCGGCTGGGCCTCCAGGGACACCTCCCCCAGCACCACGGTGGACAGGCCCTCGGTGGGCAGCTTCGCCCTCAGCTCATTCGAGGTGATGAGCACGCGAGGACGCGAGTCCTCCACCATGGCGGCGATGCGCTCGCGCGGATACGACGGGTCCAACGGGACGTAGGCGCCGCCAGCCTTGAGAATGGCGAGGAGGGAGACAATCAGCTCTAGCGAGCGGTCCAGGGCAATGGCCACGCGGGAGTCGGTGGACACGCCCAGGCCGCGCAGATGATGCGCAAGCTGGTTCGCGCGCGCGTCGAGCTGCCGGTAGGTGAGCTTCTCCTCACCGAACTCGACGGCGACCTTGTCCGCGTACCGCGCCACGACCTGCGAGAAGACCTCGGGCAGGGTGGAGCCGCGCGGGTACTCGGAGGCGGTGGCATTCCATTCCACCAACACCTGCCGGCGCTCGGCCTCGGACAGCATGGCCAGGGATGCCAGGGACGACTTCGGCTTCGAGACGAGAGCCTCGACCAGCACGCGGAAGTGCTCCGCCATGCGCTGTGCCGTGCCGGCCTCGAACAGGTCGGCGTTGTAGCCCAACGAGCCCTGGTAGCCGTCGGAGGTCTCGCCCAGGTTCAGCTCCAGCTCGAACCGGGCCGAGGGGTTGTCCACCTCGACCGGGCGCAGCGTCAGCCCGTTCGTGCCGACCGAGGGCATGGACGCGTTCTGCAAGGCGAAGAACACCTGGAAGAGCGGGCCGCGGCTCAGGTCTCGCGTGGGCTGCAACTCCTCGACGAGCCGCTCGAAGGGCACGTCCTGGCGGGCATACGCGCCGAGCGCCGTCTCCCGTACCTGCCGCAACAGGTGAGCGAACGAGGCGCTCGGGTCCACCTGGGAGCGCAGCACCAGGGTGTTGACGAAGAAGCCGATGAGGCCCTCCGTCGTTCCTTGCTGGCGGCCGGCGATGGGCGAGCCGACGGTGATGTCCTGCTGCCCGGAGTAGCGCGACAGCAAGACCTGGAAGGCGGCGAGCAGCGCCATGAAGGGCGTGGCGCCCTCCCGCTGGCACAGTGCCTTGAGGGCCTCGGACGTGGAGGGTGACAGGACGACTGGCACCTGCGCGCCGCGGAAGGTCTGCACTGGCGGGCGGGCCTTGTCGGTGGGCAGCTCCAGGGTGGAGCTGCCCGAGAGCTGCTGACGCCACCAGCCGAGCTGCTCCTCCAGCACCGCTCCTTGGAGCCACTGCCGCTGCCAGACCGCGTAGTCGGCGTACTGGATGACCAGGGGCGGCAGGGGGGAAGGCCGACCCTGCGAGAAGGCCTCGTAGAGGGCGACGACTTCACGCACCAGCACGCCCATGGACCAGCCGTCCGAGACGATGTGGTGCATGTCGAGCGCGAGCACGTGCTCGGTGGCGCTCAACCTCAACAACTGCGCACGCACCAGCGGACCGGTGGCGAGGTTGAAGGGCCGCAGCAGTTCCTCGCGCAGGAGCCGCTCCAGCTCGGCGCGGGCGGCCTGGGGCTCCAGGTCGCTCAGGTCCACTGTCTGAAGCGGCAGCTCGCCCGTGGACGAGATGCGTTGGAGGGGCTGGCCCTCCTCCTGGATGAAGGTGGTGCGCAGGGCTTCATGCCGGTGGACCAGCGCATCGAAGCCGCGCTGCAAGGCGCCCACGTCGAGCGGCCCGTCCATGCGCACGAAGGTGGGCATGTTGTAGGAGGCGCTGCCGGGCTGGAGCTGGTCGATGAACCACAGGCGCTGCTGGGCGAAGGACAGCGGTAGCGGCCCGGTGCGGGGAACGGGGACGATGGCGGGCGCCTGGGTGCCGGGCGCGGACTGCCGTGCGGACTCGATGCGCGTGGCGAGGGCCGCCACGGTGGGGGCCTCGAAGAGGGCGCGCAGCGGCAGTTCCACGCCAAGCTGGGAGCGGATGCGCGAGATGACCTGCGTGGCCAGCAGGGAGTGACCACCCAGCTCGAAGAAGTTGCCGGTGACGCCTACCCTGGAGAGCCGGAGGACTCCCGCGAACAGCTCTGCCAGCTTTTCCTCGGTGGGAGTGCGCGGAGCAACGAAGTCCTCGGTGGAGGTCAGCGCGGCATCCGGAGGAGGAAGGGCCTTGCGGTCGACCTTGGCGTTGGCTGTGAGGGGCAGGGTGTCCAGACGCACGAGGGCGGAGGGCACCATGTACTCGGGTAGCCGCTCCTTGAGCGCCGCACGTAGGGCGGCTGTATCGAGCGACTCGGGAGCAGCGACGTAGCCGACGAGGCGCTTGTCGCCAGGGACGTCTTCACGCACCAGGGCCACGGCCTGGCCGACGTTGTCGAAGGCGAGCAGTGCGGCTTCGACTTCTGCGAGCTCGATGCGGTAGCCGCGCACCTTCACCTGGGCATCGGCGCGGCCGAGGAAATCCAGCACGCCGTCACCCCGCCAGCGGGCCAGGTCGCCCGTGCGGTAGAGGCGAGCACCCGGAACACCAGAGAAGGAGTCGGGGACGAAGCGCTCGGCGGTGAGGGAAGGCTGGCCGACATAGCCACGGGCCACACCGTCGCCACCGACGAACAGCTCACCGACGACGCCGACGGGCACGGGCTGCCCGGAAGCGTCGAGCAGGTACACGCGCGTGTTGCCGATGGGGCGACCAATGGGCACGGAGGTGCCCACCTGGGCCACCTCCGTCATGCGGTGGCACGAGGCGAAGAGCGTCGTCTCGGTGGGGCCGTAGCAGGCCGTCACCGGAATGAACATTCCTTCCAGCACGCGCCGCACGTGGGGAGCGCTGACGACGTCACCTCCGGTGAGCAGTTGCTTCACGTGGCGAAGGGCGGAGGGCTGGTTGTCGACCACCTGGGTGAAGAGGCCGGCGGTGAGGTGCAGCGTGGTGACGCCGTGCTTCACCAGGACCGACTCCAGTTCCTTGAGGTCGGAAGGCGAGTGTGGCGGGAAGACGACGAGGCGCGCGCCATGGAGCAACGGCCCCCACAGCTCGAGGGTGGAGGCATCGAAGGAGACGGGCGCGATGAGGAGGAACGTCTCGTCCGGACCGAGGTGCGCGTAGTCGTTGCCGAAGACGGTGCGGAGCACGGCGGCCTGCGGAGTGCCGACGCCCTTGGGACGGCCCGTGGAGCCGGAGGTGAAGTCGATGTACGCGAGGCTCTGAGGCAGCGCGGCCATCGGAGGCGTCGAAGTCGGCTGCGCCTCCAGTGACACATCCTCCAGCACCACGGTGGACAGGCCTTCCGTGGGCACCTTCGCGAGCAACGCGCGAGAAGTGATGAGCACGGTGGGGCGCGCGTCCTCCACCATGGCGGCGAGGCGCTCACGCGGGTAGCTCGGGTCGAGCGGGACGTAGGCGCCGCCAGCCTTGAGGATGGCGACGAGGGAGACAATCAGCTCCAGCGAGCGGTCCAGGGTAAGCGCCACGCGCGAGTCGGTGGACACACCCAGGCCCCGCAGGTGCCAGGCGAGCGGGTTCGCCCGTTCATCCAATTGCCGATACGTGAGGCGCGAGTCACCGAACTCGACGGCGACCTTGTCCGGGAAGCGAGCCACGACCTGCGAGAAGACCTCGGGCAGGGTGGAGCCGCGCGGGTACTCGGAGGCGGTGGCATTCCACTCCACCAGCACCTGTCGCCGCTCCGCTTCCGACAGCATGGACACGGACGCGAGGGGCGCTTCGGGCCGGGCCACGAGCGCGTCCACCAGCAGGCCGAAGTGCTCCGCCATCCGCTGAGCGGTACCGGCCTCGAACAGGCCCGTGTTGTAGCCGAGCACACCCTCGTAGCCCTGCTCCGACTGCGCGAGGTTGAGCTCCAGCTCGAACCGATTGGTGGGGTTCTCCAGCTCCACCGGCCGCAGGCCCAGAGAGGACTTCCGCGGCGTCACCCGGGTCGTGTTCTGCAGGGCGAAGAGGACCTGGAAGAGCGCGGGCCGGCCGAGGTCTCGCTCCAGCCGCAGCTCTTCCACCAGCTTCTCGAAGGGCACGTCCTGGTGGGCGTAGCTGCCCAGCGTGGTCTCCCTCACCTGGGCCAGCAGCGTCCGGAATGACGCGCTCGCATTCACGCGGCTGCGCAGTACCAACGTGTTGACGAAGAAGCCGATGAGCCCCTCGGTCTCCGCGTACCGGCGGCCCGCGATGGGCGAGCCCACCAGGACGTCCTTCTGGCCCGAGTAGCGCGACAGCAACACCTGGAAGGCCGCGAGCAGGACCATGAAGGGCGTGGCCCCCTCCCGCTGCGCCAGGGCCGCCAGCGACGTGCCGAGCTCCCGCGACAGCCGCACCGGCACCGTGCCGCCCTGGTTCGAGAGCACCGCGGGCCGGGGCCTGTCCGTGGGCAGCTCCAGGTGCGACGGCGCTTCGGTCAGTTGCTGCTTCCACCAGCCCAGCTGCGCTTCCAGCGTCTCACCGCTCAGCCACTGGCGCTGCCAGACGGCGTAATCCGCGTACTGCACCGGTAGCGCTGGCAACGAGGGCGGTCGGCCTTCCGCGAGCGCCGAGTACAGCGCTTCCATGTCGCGCACGAGCACGCCCATGGACCAGCCATCGGAGACGATGTGGTGCATCACCAGCACCAGCACGTGCGCCTCGGGCGCCAGCCGCAGCAGCGTGGCGCGCAGCAGTGGGCCGGCTCCGAGCGAGAAGGGAATCGCCGCTTCCCTCAGCGCACGGCGCTGAGCCTCTTCCCAGCGCTCGGATTCCGGCATCGCGGACAGGTCCTCCACGCCGAGCGCGAAGTCCGAGGGCGGGTGGATGACCTGGGTGGGCTGGCCCTCGCGAGAGGCGAAGGTGGTGCGCAGCGACTCGTGACGCGCGACGAGGGCGGAGAAGGCCCGCTGGAGCGCGTCCACGTGGAGGGCGCCTTCGATGCGCAGGACGACGGGGATGTTGTAGGCGGCGCTGCCGGGCTCGAGCTGGTCGATGAACCACAGGCGCTGCTGGGCGAAGGACAGCGGCAGCGCACCGTCACGGGGCACGGGCACGGGAGGAGGAGCCTCGGGTGCCGCGCCATCGCGCCGCGCGGCCTCGACGCGCAGGGCGAGCGCTTCGAGCGTAGGGGCCTCGAACAGCGCGCGCAGGGGCAACTCCACGCCCAGGGACGCACGCAGCTGGGACACGAGCCGCGTGGCGAGCAGCGAGTGGCCGCCCAGCTCGAAGAAGTCGTCGGTGGCGCCGACCTGGGCCCGGCCCAGGACCTCTGCCCAGAGCGTCGCCAGGTGCTGCTCCGTTTCCGTGCGGGGCGCGACGTACTCGCGCTGCTCGGACACGAGGGCCCCCGGAGCCGGCAGGGCGCGCCGGTCCACCTTGCCGTTGGGCGTCAGCGGCAGCGCGTCCAGCGGCACCAGTACGGAAGGCACCATGTACTCGGGCAGCTTCGTGCGCAGGAACTCCTTGAGTGCCTGGGCCTCCACGCCCTGTGCCACGACGTAGGCCACCAGTCGCTTGTCACCGGCCGTGTCCTCGCGCACCACCGCTACGGCTTCCCTCACCCGCGGATGCTGCGTCAGGGCCGCTTCCACCTCGCCCGGCTCGATGCGGAAGCCGCGCAGCTTCACCTGGCCGTCCTTGCGGCCGAGGAACTCGAGCGTCCCGTCCGCGAGCCAACGCACCCCGTCGCCCGTGCGGTACAGGCGCTCTCCGTTTCCGAAGGGATGCGGGACGAAGCGCTCCGCCGTCAGGTCCGGCCGGCCGAGGTAGCCGAGGGCCAGTCCGTCTCCGCCCACGTAAAGCTCGCCGGGCACACCCACCGCGACGGGCTGCATCGCCTCGTCCAGCACATACGCCGTCGTATTGCGGATGGGCCGGCCGATGGACACCGAGCGGGAGCCCACCGGGTCCAGCCGCTCCATCCGGTGGCAGGTGGAGAACGTGGTGTTCTCCGTCGGGCCGTAGCCGTTGACCAGCGTGCCACCCGCGGCGAGCCGCTCGCGGACGCGCCCCACGGGAAGGACATCCCCTCCGGCCAGCACCTGCTTCACGCGGGCCAGGGCCTCCGGCTGCCGGGCCTGCATCTGCTCGAAGAGGGCCGCCGTGAGCCACAGCGAGGTGATGCCGGAGGCCACCAGCGTGCGGCCCAACTCCTCCAGCGAAGGCGTACCCGCCGGGTACACCACCAGCTTCGAGCCGTGCAGCAGCGCGCCCCACAACTCCAGCGTCGAGGCATCGAAGGAGATGGGCGCGAGCTGCAGCCACACCTCTTCTGGTCCGAAGCGCGCGAAGTCCGTCTCCAGCACGAGGCGCGACACCGCCCGGTGCGGCACGCCCACGCCCTTCGGCCTGCCCGTGCTTCCCGAGGTGAACATCACGTACGCCAGGTGACCACCGCCGACCCGGGCCGGCGGGTTGCTCTCTGGCTGGCGCGCGAGCTCATTCCGCCCGGCGTCGACGAGCACCACCGTTTCGCCGGCCTCGGCCACCGCTCCCGCCAGCTTCTCCTGCGCGACGAGCACCGTGACGCCGGCCTCGCGCTTCATCCACTGCAAGCGCTCTCGCGGGTAGCTGGCGTCCAGCGGAACGTACGCGGCACCGGCCTTGAGGATGCCCAGCACGCCCACCACCAACTCCAGCGAGCGCTCCAGGCACAAGCCCACCCGCGCCTCGGGGCCGACTCCCATGGCCCCCAGGTGGTGCGCCAGTTGGTTGGCGCGGCGGTTCAGCGCGTCGTAAGTCAACTGCTGGCCCGCGTGCTCCACCGCCACCGCGTGCGGCGTCTTCTGCGACTGGGCCTCGAACAGCTCCGCCAGCGACGTCTCGCGCGGATACTTCGCGGCCGTCCCGCTCCACTGCTCCACCAGCCGGCGCCGCTCCTCCTCGCCCATGAGTGGCAGCTCGCGCAGCCGCTTCCCGGGCTCCGCGGCCGCGGCCTCCAGCAGCACCTCCACGTGCTCCAGCAGCCGCCCGGCCGAGTCCGGCTCGAACAGGTCACTGTCGTAGTTGAGCGACACCGTGGCGCCCTCGGCCGTCTCCCACACCAGCAGGGACAGGTCGAACTTCGAGGTAAGGTTGCCGGCCTCCAGGCCCTTCAGCGTCATCCCCCGCCGCAGCTTCACCTCCGTCATCGGGGTGTTCTGTAGCGTCAGCGCCACCTGGAAGAGGGGATTGCGGCTCAAGTCACGCCGGGGCTGCAGCTCCTCGACCAGCTTCTCGAAGGGGACGTCCTGGTGCGCGTACGCCCCGAGCGTCACCTCGCGCACCTGCGCCAGCAGCTCGCGGAAGGTGGCCTGGGGCGAGACGTGCGCGCGCAGCACCAGCGTGTTGACGAAGAAGCCGATGAGTCCCTCCGTCTCCGCGTGCGTGCGTCCGGCGATGGGCGAGCCGACGGAGATGTCCTCCTGGCCCGCGTGGCGCGCCAGCACCGTCTGGTACGCCGCCAGCAGCACCATGAAGGGCGTGGCCCCCTCGCGCTGTGCGGCTGTCTTCACGCCCTCCCACAGCGTCTTCGTCCATATGCGCTGCCGCACGCCACCGCGGAACAACTGCGCGGGCGGACGCGGCTTGTCGGTGGGCAGTTCCAGCGCGCTGGGAGCGCCCGCGAGCTGCTGGCGCCAGTAGCCCAACTGCGCGTCCAGCGTCTCGCCCCGCAGCCACCCGCGCTGCCACACGGCGTAGTCGGCGTACTGCACTGGCAGCTCGGGCAGGGGCGAGGGCTGGCCCTCGGAATAGGCTTCGTAGAGCGCGGCCACCTCGCGGACGAGGACACCCGAGGACCAGCCGTCCGTGACGATGTGGTGCAGGTTGAGCAGAAGCACGTGGTCGGCGGCGCCGAGCTTCACCAGCAGCGCGCGAATCAGTGGGCCCGTGCCCAGTGAGAACGGGCGCTGCGCGTCCTCCTCCACCAGGCGCCGGGTCTCCGCCTCGGCGGCGTCGCCGTCGAGTCCACTCAGGTCCACCATGCGCAGCGGCAATTCCGCGACGGGCGCGATGACCTGCACGGTGCCACCTGCCTCCTCACGGAAGGTCGTGCGCAGCGCCTCGTGCCGGCGGACGAGCTCCTGGAGAGCCCGCTCCAGCGAGCCCACGTCCAGGGGGCCTTCGAGCCGGACGGCGGCGGGGATGTTGTAGAAGGCGCTGCCGGGCTCCAGTTGGTCGAGGAACCACAGGCGCTGCTGCGCGAAGGACAGGGGCAACGCGTCGGTGCGCGGCACGGGCACCAGCGGTGGACGCGCGGGGCCTGCCTGGGTACTCCGCGCGGCGTCGATGCGTCCTGCCAACTCGGCGACGGTGGGCGCCTCGAAGAGGTCCCGCAGGGGCATGTCGAAGCCGAACGTCGCGCGCACCCGCGACACGAGCTGCGTGGCCAGCAGCGAGTGGCCGCCCAGGTCGAAGAAGTTGTCATGAGCCCCCACTCGCGCGGCGTGCAGAAGCTCCGAGAAGAACAGCGCGAGCTGGCGCTCCGTCTCCGTGCGCGGTTCGACATACTCCCCGCCGTCACCGCCGCCCGGAGCCTCCGGGGCTGGCAGCGCCTTGCGGTCCACCTTGCCGTTGGGCGACAGCGGGAGTGCCGGCAGCACCACCACGGCGGAGGGGACCATGTACTCGGGCAGCTTCTGCTGGAGGAAGGTGCGCGCGGCCTGGGCCTCCAGCACCTCCTCCTCTTCTGCCACGACGTAGGCGACCAGGCGCTTGTCGCCCGGGACATCCTCGCGCACCACCACCACGGCCTCGCGCACGCCAGCGAAGCGGCGCACCACGGCCTCCACTTCGCCGGGTTCAATCCGAAAGCCGCGCACCTTGACCTGGAAGTCGGTGCGGCCGAGGAACTCCAGCGTGCCGTCCGGCTTCCAGCGCACCCTGTCTCCGGTGCGGTAGAGGCGAGTGCCGGGCACTCCCGAGAAGGCGTTCGGGACGAAGCGCTCGGCGGTCAGCTCCGGGCGGCCCAGGTAGCCCCAGGCCAGGCCGTCACCGCCGACGTACAGCTCGCCGGGTACACCCACGGGCACCGGCTGCAGGGCTGCGTCGAGCACGAAGGTGGTGGAGTTGGACAACGGGCGGCCGATGGGCACCGACGTGCTCAACGTGTCGCCACGGCGCAGCGTGTGCGTGGCGGAGAACGTGGTGTTCTCCGTGGGGCCATAGCCGTTGACGAGGACGGCGCCCTCGGGGAGGCGCTCCAGGTGCTGGCGTACGCGCTCGGCGGGCAGCACATCACCGCCCGCGAGCACCTGCCGCACGCGAGCCAGGGACTCACCCTGGTGCAGCACCACCTGCTCGAAGAGGGCCGCCGTCAGCCAGAGCGTGGTGACTCCCTGGCTGACGAGCAGCGCGCCCAGTTCCTCCAGTGACAGCTTGTGTGGCGGGGCCACCACGAGCCGGCCGCCGTTGAGCAGCGCGCCCCACACCTCCAGCGTGGAGGCATCGAAGGCCACCGGGGCGAGCTGCGCGAAGGTGTGGTCCGGGCCGAAGTCGATGAACGTGGAGTCGCGTACCAGACGCACCACGGCCCGGTGCGGCACGCTGACGCCCTTGGGCTGGCCGGTGCTGCCCGAGGTGAACATGACGTAGGCCAGCGCGTCTGCGGAGACGTCCACCTCCGGCGCGGTCTCCGGCCAGCGCGTCACCTGTGCCCATTCCGTGTCCAGGCATACGAGGAGCTGGCCGAGCGCGGGCAAATCATCCGCCACGTGCTCCTGCGTCAGCAGCACGCCGACGCCCGCCTGCTGGAGCAGGAAGGTGATGCGCTCCGTCGGGTAGCTCCGGTCCACCGGCACATAGGCGCCGCCCGCCTTGAGCACACCCACGAGTGCCACCACCAACTCCAGCGAGCGTTCCAGGCACACGCCCACGCGTGCGCCCGGCGCCACGCCGCTGGCTCGCAGGTGGTGCGCGAGCTGGTTGGCGCGCCGGTCCAGCTCCCCATAGGTGAGCTGTGCATCTCCGAAGACGACGGCCACCGCGTCCGGTGTGAGGGCGGCCTGCCGTGCGAACAGCGCGTGGATGGACGCGTCACGCGGGTAGTCGGTGGCGGTGGCATTCCAGTCCACCAGGACCTGACGGCGCTCGGCCTCCGTCAGCATGGACAGGGACGCCAACGGCGCTTCGGGGTGGGCGACGAGTCCCTCGGCGAGGACGCGGAAGTGCTCCGCCATCCGGGAGATGGTCTCCGGCGCGAAGAGGTCCGCGTTGTAGGAGAGATAGCCCGAGTAGCCCTCGGCGGTGCGCCACAGTCCCAGCTCCAGCTCGAAGCGGACCGGGCTCTCCTCCACCGGTCGCGGGCGCAGCGTCAGCCCCGGCAGCGACAGCTCGGGCACGGGGGCGTTCTGGAGGACGAACGTCGCCTGCACCAGCGGCGGGCGGCTCGAGTCGCGCTCCACCTTGAGCGTCTCGACCAGCCGCTCGAAGGGCACGGACTGATAGGTGAAGGCTCCGAGCACGCTCTCGCGCTCCTGGGCCAGGAGCGCGCGGACGGTGTCCGAGCCGGACACGCGGGCTCGCAGGGGCAGCGTGTTGACGAAGAAGCCGACGAGCGACTCCAGCTCTCCACGCTCGCGTCCCGCCAGCACGGTACCGACGAGCATGTCCTCCTGGCCGGTGTAGCGGCTGAGCAGGAGGTGGAAGGTGCCCAGCAGGGCCATGAAGGTAGTGATTCCCTCGCGGCGGCAGAACGCCTCCAGCCCCTCGGCGAGGGGAACAGGCAGGACCACCGGGCGAGCGGCGCCGCGCGACGTCTGGACCGCCGGACGCGGCTTGTCCGTGGGCAGCTCCAGCGCCAGGGGCGCACCGGCGAGTCGCTCGCGCCACCAGCGCAGCTGACCGTCCAGCACATCGCCGCGCAGCCAGCCTCGCTGCCAGGACGCGAAGTCCGCGTACTGCAACGGCAGCTCTGGAAGCAGCGCGGGGCGGTCCTCGATGAAGGCCCGGTAGAGCGCGGCCAGCTCCCGCACCACGACGCCCATGGACCAGCCGTCCGACACGATGTGGTGCTGCGTGAGCACCAGCACGTGCTCCTGGGCTCCGAGCCGTAGCAGGGCGGCGCGCAGCAGCGGGCCGCGCGTCAGGTCGAAGGGCCGCAGCCCTTCCTCGCGCACCCAGCGCCCGATGCCCTGGCGCGCTTCGGGATGCCCGCTCAGGTCCGTCACCGGCAGCGGAACGGGCGCGGCCGGGTGGATGACCTGCACGGCCCCATTGGCTCCCTCCCGGAAGGTGGTGCGCAGGATTTCGTGCCGGCGCACCAGCTCCGTCAGGCCGCGCTGCAGGGCGCTCACGTCGAGCGCGCCCGTCATGTTCAGGGCCACGGGCAGGTTGTAGAACGCGCTGCCCGGCTCGAGCTGGTCGAGGAACCACATGCGCTGCTGCGACAGCGACACCGGCAGCTCGCCCGTGCGCGGCACCGGCACCAGCGCGGGCGCCTGGGGGCCCTGACCGGCAAGCACTGCCCGGTCTACCCTCATCGCGAGGTCCGCGAGTGTGGTGGAGTCGAACAACTCCCGCAGCGGCAACTCCACGCCAAAGGCGGCGCGGATGCGACTGATGGCCTGGGTGGCCAGCAGCGAGTGTCCACCCAGCTCGAAGAAGTTGTCGGACAGGCCCACCGGCTCCACGCCGAGCACGGCGCTCCAGATGCCCGCCAGCTGCGTTTCCGTCGGAGTGCGGGGCGCAACGAAGTCCGGGCGACCGGTGGAAGCGGCGAGGTCCGGCGTGGGCAGGGCCTTGCGGTCCACCTTGCCATTGGACGTGAGCGGCATCGCGGGCAGCACCACGATGGCCGACGGCACCATGTACTCGGGCAGGGTCCCCTTCAGCGCGGCGCGCAGTGCGGCGCCGTCCGTCTGCATGCCCTCGCGCGCCACGGCGTAGCCCACGAGGCGCTTGCCACCGGGGCCGTCCTCACGTGCGACGACGATGGCCTCGCGCACCGCGGGCAGTTTCGCCAGTGCGGACTCCACCTCGCCCAACTCGATGCGGAAGCCGCGAACCTTGACCTGCGCGTCCGCGCGGCCGACGAAGTCCAGCGTGCCGTCCTCGCGCCAGCGCACCACGTCGCCCGTGCGGTACAGACGCGCGCCCGACTCGCCCGAGAATCGGTCCGGCACGAAGCGCTCGGCGGTGAGGGCGGAGCGGCCCGCGTAGCCTCGCGCCACGCCGACACCGCCCACGTACAGCTCGCCCTTCACGCCCACGGGCGTGGGCTCTCCGCGCCCGTCGAGCACGTACACCCGCACATTGGCCAGGGGCCGGCCGATGGAGGGCACGCGTCCGTCCGCGACGCACTCGGTGAGGGTGGCAATCACCGTGGCCTCGGTCGGGCCGTAGGTGTTGAGCAGGCGTCGGCCCGGAGCCCAGCGCGCCACGACTTCGGAAGGCAGGGCTTCGCCACCGGAGATGACGGTGCGCAGCTCGGTCAGTCCTTCCGCCGAGGTGGCCGCCAGTGCCGCGGGCGTGAGGCTGATGACGGTGAGCGCTTCTTCGCGCAGCAGCTTCTGCAGCGGCGCGCCCGGCATCAACTTCTCCAGCGGCGCCAGAACCAGCGCGCCTCCGGAGCACAGGGTGGTGAAGATCTCCTCCACCGACAGGTCGAAGGAGAGGCTGGCGAACTGCAACACGCGGCTACCGGGGCCGATGCCGTAGGCCACCGCTTCGTGGGTGACGAGGTTGGCCACGCTGCGATGCTCGACGGCGGTGCCCTTGGGCGTGCCGGTGCTGCCGGAGGTGTAGAGCAGGTAGGCCTGGTGGTACGGGGCCACGCTCGTCACCGGTGCATCGGTGCTCTCCCGAGAGAGCGCGTCCTTCTCGGTGTCGAGGCAGAACGCACGGGCGTGGTGTGCCTCGGAGAAGCGCTCCAGCAGCACCGACTGCGTCAGCAGCACCGAAGCACCGCTGTCCTCCAGCATGAAGGCCAGGCGCTCACGCGGCAGCAGCGGATCCACGGGCACCCAGGCGCCGCCGGCCTTGAGGATGCCGAGCAGGCCCACGACGACATCCAGCGAGCGCTCCACGCTGAGCGCGACGCGCACCTCGGGCCCGACGCCCCGGCGGCTCAGCGCGTGCGCGAGCTGGTTGGCCTTCGCATCGAGCTGCGCGTAGGTGAGGTGCTGTCCCTCGAAAGAGGCGGCACGCGCATCGGGCGCGCACCGTACCTGCGCCTCGAAGAGCGAGTGGACGCACGCCTCTGGGAAGTCCGCGCGGGTGGCATTCCAGTCCACGAGGACACGGCTCCGCTCCTCGTCCGAGAGCAGCGCGAGCGCGGACAGGCGCGTGTCGGGCGAGGCCACCAGGGCCTCCACCAGCGTGCGCAGGTGCCGCACCATGCGCTCGGCCGTGGACGCTTCGAACAGGTCCGCGCGGTAGTCGAGCCGGCCCTTGTAACCGTCCCCCGTGCGCCTCAGCGTCAGCGTCAGGTCGAACTTCGCGACGGAGTCCGCCAGGGGCGCACCGCGCATCGTCAGCCCCGGCAGCGACAGCTCGGGGGGCGGCATGTTCTGGAGGATGAACATCACCCGGAACAGCGGCGCCTCGCGCAAGTCCCGCATGGGCTGGAGGCGCTCGAAGGGGACGTGCTCATGGGCATAGGCGCCGAGCGCCATCTCCCGCACGCGGCCGAGCAGTTCGCGCACGGTGGGGTCGCCGTCCAGGCGGGTGCGCATCACCAGGGTGTTGAGGAAGAAGCCGACGAGCCCCTCCAGGTCGGCGCGGTTGCGTCCCGCCACCGGCGAGCCGACGGAGATGTCGTCCTGTCCCGAGTAGCGCGACAGCAGCACCTGGAAGGCCGCCAGGAACAGCATGAACGGCGTGACACCTTCACGGAGGCAGAAGGTCTCCACTGCCTCCGTCAGCTCCTGGGAGAGCAGGACGGGCGCCAGGTCCCCTGGGGGCGAAGCCTGGAGATTGCGCGGCCTGTCGGTGGGCAGCTCCAAATCCTGCGGCGCGCCGTCGAGCTGCTGCCGCCACCACGTGAGCTGCTTCTCCAACTCCTCGCCGTTCAGCCACTTCCGCTGCCACTCCGCATAGTCCGCGTACTGGAGTGGCAGCGGCGGCAGCTCAGGAGCCTGGCCCGCGGCGAAGGCCTGGTAGAGCGCGGTCAGCTCCCGCACCAGCACCGTCATGGACCAGCCGTCCGAGACGATGTGGTGCACGTTGAGCAGCAGCACGTGTTCCCGGGTGTCGAGCTTCAGCAGCAGGACGCGCAGCAGCGGGCCGGTGGCGAGGTTGAACGGGCGCAGGGCCTCCGTTTGCAGCCGACGGCGCGCCTCGGACTGTCGCTGCTCGGACGCGACGTCGCGCAGGTCGATGACGGGAAGCTCCAGCGGGGCGGGCGCGGAGATGCGCTGCACCGGGCCCTCGGGCTCACCGTGGAACGTGGTGCGGAGCGTCTCGTGGCGGTGCACGAGCGCTTCCAGGCCGCGGCGCAGGGCTTCGGCGTCAATGTCGCCGGTCAGCTCCAGCGTGAACGGCATGTTGAAGGCCGGGCTCCCGGGCTCGAGCTGGTCGAGGAACCACAGGCGCTCCTGCGCGAAGGACAGCGGAGCGCGCCGGGACTGACGGGCTTTGTCTCGCAGCAGCTCGGCGAGCCGTGCGCGCTTCTGTTCGGAGGTCAGGGCCATGACCGACTACCTTTCCCTGCGCGCGCACTCGGCCACTGCACGGCCGTCATCGGCCGGCGGTCCGCTGCGCGCGCTCACGAAGAACGACTACTCGAAGTTGGAATCGCGGGAACGACGACGGAACCCGAAGGTCCGCATCGAGTAGCCCGGTGAGGGAGGGGCTTGGGGTGTCATGAGGCGTCGCGCTCCAGAGAATCCAGGTGATTGACGAGCCGCTCCGCCACACGAGGGGCGTTGGGCGCGCTGAGCAAGGTGTAGTGGTCGCCCGGAACGTCATACACCGTGAGCGTGCCGTCGAGCCACGCACTCCAGCCCAGGTCCTGGGTGCGAGGCACCCCGCTCGGGGGCGTGGCGGCCCGGAGGAGAAGCGCCGGGCCCTTGTAGGCTCCCGCGGGCACGTAGGTGCGCTGGGCGTGGCTGAGCCGCTGATACACGCGGAAGAGGCGCTCGGCCGCGTCGAGGTCCAGCGCGGGCCCGCCCGAAGGTGAGCGCCGCGCCAGCTCCAGCACGTAGGCCAGCGCGCCGCGGACGTCGAGCCGCCGCAGGTGCTCCACGTCCAGAGGCAGCTCCTGCCACGGCAGCCCGAGCACCCGGCCGAAGCCGGCCAGTTGCATGAGGGCGTCCGGCTCGGGGCGAGGTTGGACCTCTGGGGCGAGGCTGTCGAGGAGGGCGAGCAACTCCACCTGCTCGCCTGCCTGCTGGAGGAGCCGGGCCATCTCGTAGGCGACGATTCCACCGAAGGACCAGCCACCCAGGAGGTAGGGCCCCTGGGGCTGCACGGCGCGGAGCTGGGCGAGGTAGTCGCGGGCGAGGACTTCGATGGAGGCGGCAGACAGCTCGCCTCCGTCGATACCGGAGGCGGACAGGCCGTAGATGGGCCTGTGATTGCCGAGCAGGCGGACGAGCTCGGTGTAGCCCAACACGCTGCCGCCGCCGCCGTGGACGAGGAAGAGGGGCCGGCCGGTGGCGGTGCCTGAGTCCAGGCGGACGAGGTTGGAGGTGGGGGAGTCGTCGCGCTGCTCCAGCCGCCGTGCGAGGCGCTCCACGGTGGCGCCCTGGAAGAGGGCCGACACGGGCAGTGCGACTCCGATGCGCTCGCGGAGTCGTGCCATGAGGCGCACGGCGAGGAGGGAGTGGCCGCCGAGGGAGAAGAAGTCGTCGGTGGCGCCGACGTTCTCGACGTGGAGCACCTCGGCCCAGACGGCGGCCACGGCCTCCTCAGTGGGAGTGCGCGGGGCGACGTAGGCCGCGCTGGTGGTGGAAGCGTCGGGCGCGGGCAGAGCCTTGCGGTCGAGCTTCGCGTTGGCGGTGAGTGGCAGGGAGTCCAGGCGCACGAGGGAGGAGGGCACCATGTACTCAGGCAGCCGCTGCTTGAGCGAGGCACGCAGAGTGGCCGTGTCGAGGGACTCTGGAGCAGCGACGTAACCAACGAGGCGCCTGTCGCCAGGGACGTCTTCGCGCACCAGGGCCACGGCCTGGGCCACGTCGGGGAAGGCGAGCAGTGCGGCTTCGACTTCGGCGAGCTCGATGCGGTAGCCGCGCACCTTCACCTGAGCGTCGGCGCGGCCGAGGAACTCCAACACGCCATCCGTGCGCCAGCGGGCGAGGTCACCCGAGCGGTAGAGGCGTGCGCCGGGAACACTGGAGAAGGAGTCGGGGACGAAGCGCTCGGCGGTGAGGGCGGGCTGGCCGACGTAGCCCCGGGCCACGCCGTCGCCGCCGATGAACAGCTCGCCCACGACACCGACGGGCACGGGCTGACCGGAAGCATCCAGCAGGAACACGCGTGTGCTCCCGATGGGACGACCGATGGGAACGGACGCGCCGACGTGGGCCGGGTCCGTCATGCGGAAGCAGGCGGCGAAGACCGTGGTCTCGGTGGGGCCGTAGCCGTTGGTGAGGGGAATGCCCAGCTCTTCGAGGACTCGGCGCGCATGTGCAGGCGGCACCACGTCACCGCCGGCGAGGAGTTGCTTCAGCGGGCGAAGCGCCTGGAGGTGGGAGTCCACCACCTGGGTGAAGAGCCCTGCTGTCAGCCAGAGCGTGGTGACGCGTGCGTCGCGGAGCACCTGTTCCAGTTGCTCCAACGAAGGTGGCTGAGGAGGCATGACGACGAGACGGGCGCCGTGCAGCAGCGCGCCCCAGACCTCGAGCGTTGAGGCATCGAAGGAGATGGGGGCGAGCTGGAGCAGCGTCTCCTCGGGACCGAAGTGAGCGAAGTCGACGCCCAGCAGCGTGCGCAGGATGTTGCGATGGGTGGTGCCCACGCCCTTGGGCCGGCCCGTGGAGCCGGAGGTGAAGTCGATGTACGCGAGGCTCTCGGAGCACGCAGTGGAAGGCGGCGCGTGCACGGCCTGCTCTTCCACGGGCACGTCCTCCAGCAGCAGCGTGACGAGCCCCTTCGTGGACAGCTTCGGGAGCATCTCGCGCGAAGTGACGAGCACGCGTGGGCGCGAGTCCTCCACCATGGAGTTGAGGCGCTCACGCGGATACGAGGGGTCGAGCGGGACGTAGGCGCCGCCGGCCTTGAGGATGGCGACCAGCGAGACAATCAGCTCCAGCGAGCGGTCCAGGACAATGGCCACGCGGGAGTCGGTAGACACGCCCAGGCCACGCAGATGGTGCGCAAGCTGGCTCGCACGCGCGTCCAACTGCCGGTAGGTGAGCTTCTCCTCGCCAAACTCCACGGCGACCTTGTCGCCGTACCGGGCAACGACCTGCGAGAAGACCTCGGGCAGGGTGGAGCCGCGCGGGTACTCGGAGGCGGTGGCATTCCAGTCCACCAGCACCTGCTTCCGCTCCGTCTCGGTGAGCAAGGAGATGGACGCCAGGGGCGCGTCGGCCCGGGTGACGAGCGCCTCCACCAGAATCTGGAAGTGCTCCGCCATGCGCGCGGCGGTGGCGGGCTCGAACAGGTCGGTGTTGTAGCGCAAGGGGCCCTGGAAGCCTTCCGACGTCTCGGACAGGCTCAGCTCCAGCTCGAAGCGGACGGTGGGGTTGTTCACCTCGTCCAGCGGGCGCAGCGCCAGCGCCGGCTTCCGGGCCTGCTCCGGGCCTTGCATCGACGCGACCGTGGGCGCGTTCTGCAGGGCGAAGATGACCTGGAACAGCGGGCTGCGGCTCATGTCGCGAGCGGGCTGGAGTTCTTCCACCAGCCGCTCGAAGGGCACGTCCTGGTGGGCGTACGCGCCCAGCGCCGTCTCCTTCACCCGGCGTAGCAGGTGCAGGAACGAGGACCGGTCATCCACCTGGGCCCGCATCACCAGTGTGTTGACGAAGAAGCCGATGAGGCCCTCCAGTTCTCCGCGCTGACGGCCGGCGATGGGCGAGCCGACGGAGATGTCCTGCTGCCCGGAGTAACGGGACAGCAGCACCTGGAACGCGGCGAGCAGGGCCATGAAGGGCGTGAGGCCCTCCTGCTGGCAGAGCGCCTTGAGCTTCTCCGACGCGGCCTGGGACAACGCCACGGGCACGTGTGCGCCGCGGAAGGTCTGCACGGGCGGGCGCGGCTTGTCGGTGGGCAGTTCCAGCGTCGAGAGGCCGGAGAGCTGCTTGCGCCACCAGTCGAGCTGCGCCTCCAGCACCTCGCCCTGGAGCCACTGACGCTGCCAGGTGGCGTAGTCGGCGTACTGGATGGGCAGGGGCGGCAGCGGCGACGGGCGTCCCTGGACGAAGGCGTCGTAGAGGGCAGAGACCTCCCGCACCAGCACGCCCATGGACCAACCGTCGGAGACGATGTGGTGCATGTTGAGTGCGAGCACGTGGTCCGTGGGTCCCAGCTTCAGCAGCCGGGCGCGCATCAGCGGACCGGAGGAGAGGTTGAAGGGCGTCAGCAGCTCTTCGCGCAGGCGGCGCTCCAGTTCGGCGCGGGCGGCGGAAGGCTCCAGGCCACTGAGGTCCGTCACGTCCAGGGGCAGCGCACCGAGAGAAGCGATGAGCTGAAGGGGCTGGCCCTCCTGCTGGGTGAAGGAGGTGCGCAGGGCCTCGTGCCGGTGCACCAGCTCCTCGAACGCGCGCTGCAGTGCGGCCGTGTCGAGCGGCCCGTCCATGCGCACGAAGGTGGGCATGTTGTAGGAGGCGCTGCCGGGCTGGAGCTGGTCGATGAACCACAGGCGTTGCTGCGCGAAGGACAGCAGCAGTGGCCCGGTGCGGGGAACGGGGACGATGGCGGGCGCCTGGGGCCCGGACGCGGACTCGATGCGCGTGGCGAGGGCGGCCACGGTGGAGGCCTCGAAGAGGGCGCGCAGGGGGAGCTCCACGCCAAAGGTGGCGCGGATGCGGGAGACGAGCTGCGTGGCCAGCAGCGAGTGGCCACCCAACTCGAAGAAGTTGCCGGCGACGCTCACCTTCTGCACGCGCAGCACGGCCGCGAACAGCTCCGCGAGCTTCTCCTCGGTCGGCGTACGCGGAGCGACGAGGGCTTCGGTGGAGACCCCCGCGTCCGGAGGAGGCAGAGCCTTGCGGTCGAGCTTCGCGTTGGCGGTGAGTGGCAGGGAGTCCAGGCGCACGAGGGAGGAGGGCACCATGTACTCAGGCAGCCGCTGCTTGAGCGAGGCACGCAGAGTGGCCGTGTCGAGGGACTCTGGAGCAGCGACGTAACCAACGAGGCGCTTGTCGCCAGGGACGTCTTCGCGGACCAGGGCCACGGCCTGGGCCACGTCGGGGAAGGCGAGGAGGGCGGCTTCGACTTCGGCGAGCTCGATGCGGTAGCCGCGCACCTTCACCTGTGCGTCGGCGCGGCCGAGGAACTCCAGCACGCCGTCGTTGCGCCACCGGGCCAGGTCGCCCGTGCGGTACAGGCGCGCACCCGGAACACTGGAGAAGGAGTCGGGGACGAAGCGCTCTGCGGTGAGGGCGGGCTGGCCGACGTAGCCCCGGGCCACGCCGTCGCCGCCGATGAACAGCTCGCCCACGACGCCGACGGGCACGGGCTGACTGGAGGCATCCAGCAGATAGATGCGCGTGTTCCCGAGCGGCTTGCCAATGGGAACGGACGTGCCGACGTGCTCCACCGAAGTCATGCGGTGGGTGGAGGCGAAGAGCGTCGTCTCGGTGGGGCCGTAGCAGGCCGTCACCGGAATGAACATTCCTTCCAGCACGCGCCGCACGTGGGGAGCGCTCACCACATCGCCACCCGTGAGCAGTTGCTTCACGTGGCGCAGGGCGGAGGGCTGATTGTCCACCACCTGGGTGAAGAGGCCGGCGGTAAGGTGGAGCGTGGTGACGCCGTGCTTCACCAGCACGGACTCCAGCTCCTTCAAGTCGGAAGGCGAGTGCGGCGGGAAGACGACGAGCCGCGCGCCGTGGAGCAGCGGGCCCCATAGCTCCAGGGTGGAGGCGTCGAAGGAAACGGGCGCGATGAGGAGGAACGTCTCCTCAGGGCCGAGGTGGGCGTAGTCGTTGCCGAAGAGGGTGCGGAGCACGGCGGCCTGCGGAGTGCCGACGCCCTTGGGCCGGCCGGTGGAGCCGGAGGTGAAGTCGATGTACGCGAGGCTCTGGGGCAGCGCGGCCACGGGAAGGGCCGACGTGGGCTGGCCCTCCAGGGACACCTCGCCTGGCACCACTGTGGACAGGCCTTCCGTGGGCAGCTTCGCGAGCAGCTCGCGCGAGGTGATGAGCACGCCGGGACGTGCGTCCTCCACCATGGCGGAGAGGCGCTCACGGGGATACGACGGGTCCAGCGGGACGTAGGCGCCGCCGGCCTTGAGGATGGCGACGAGGGAGACAATCAGCTCCAGCGAGCGGTCCAGGGCAAGCGCTACTCGCGAGTCGGTGGACACACCCAGGCCCCGCAGATGCCAGGCAAGCTGGTTCGCACGCTCGTCGAGCTGCCGGTAGGTGAGCTTCTCCTCGCCAGACTCCACGGCGACCTTGTCGCCGTACCGGGCAACGACCTGCGAGAAGACCTCGGGCAGGGTGGAGCCGCGCGGGTACTCGGAGGCGGTGGCGTTCCACTCCACGAGCACCTGCTGGCGCTCTGCCTGCGTCAGCATGGACAGGGACGCGAGCGGCGCCCGAGGCTGGGTGACGAGGGCCTCCACCAGCACTCGGAAGTGCTCCACCATCCGCTGGGCCGTCGTGCTCTCGAACAGGTCGGTGTTGTAGCCCAGCGAGCCCTGGTAGCCGTTCGGGGTCTCCGTGAGGCTGAGCTGGAGCTCGAACTTGATGGTGGGGTTGTCCACTCTCTCCACCGGGCGCAGCGTCAGGGCCGTCTTCTGCCCCTGCCCCTGGGGCATGGGCGTGTTCTGCAGGGCGAAGAACACCTGGAACAGCGGGCTGCGGCTCATGTCGCGAGTCCGCTGCAGCTCCTCCACCAGTCGCTCGAAGGGCACGTCCTGGTGCGCATAGGCGCCCAGGGCCGCTTCCTTGACCTGTCGCAACACGTCGCGGAAGGAGTGGCGAGCATCCAGCTGCGTCCGCAGCACGAGCGTGTTGACGAAGAAGCCGATGAGCCCTTCCAGCTCGCCCCTATTGCGTCCGGCGATGGGCGAGCCGACGGAGATGTCCTGCTGGCCCGAGTAACGGGAGAGCAGCACCTGGAACGCGGCCGTCAGGGCCATGAAGGGCGTGGCGCCCTCTTGCTGGCACAGCGCATCCAGTCGGTGGGAGACCTCCAGCGACAGCTCGACGGGGACCGTTCCGCCGTGGAAGGTCTGCACGGGCGGACGCGGCTTGTCGGTGGGCAGCTCCAGGGTGGCGGCTCCGGAGAGGTGCTGCTTCCAATACGCAATCTGCTCATCGAGTACCGCGCCCTGCAGCCACTCGCGCTGCCACACGGCGAAGTCCGCGTACTGGAGCGGCAACGGCGGCAGCGGCGACGGCCGGCCCTGCGAGAAGGCGTCGTAGAGGGCCGCGACTTCGCGCACCAGCACGCCCATGGACCAACCGTCGGAGACGATGTGGTGCATGTTGAGGGCGAGCACGTGGTCCGTCGCCCCCAGCTTCAGGAGCCGGGCACGAATGAGCGGGCCGGTGGAGAGGTGGAACGGGGTCAGCAGTTCCTCGCGCAGGCGACGCTCCAGCTCGGTGCGGCCGGCGACGGGCCCCAGGCCACTGAGGTCCGTAACCTCCAGCGGCAGGCGCCCGGTGGGGGTGATGAGCTGGAGCGGCTGGCCCTCCTGCTGGGTGAAGGTCGTGCGCAGGGCCTCATGCCGACGCACCAGTTCCTCGAAGCTGCGCTGAAGCGCGGCCACGTCGAGCACCCCCTCCATGCGCACGAAGGTGGGCATGTTGTAGGAGGCACTGCCGGGCTGGAGCTGGTCGATGAACCACAGGCGCTGCTGGGCGAAGGAGAGGGGCAGCGGCCCGGTGCGCGGCACGGGGACGATGGCCGGCGCTCGCGTGCCAGAAGCGGACTGACGCGCCGACTCGATGCGCGCGGCAAGCCGCTCGACGGTGGGCGCCTCGAAGAGGACACGTAGCGGCAGCTCCACTCCGAGCTGGGAGCGGATGCGCGAGATGACCTGCGTGGCCAGCAGCGAGTGTCCACCCAGCTCGAAGAAGCTGTCGGTGATGCTCACCTGCGGCAGGCGCAGGATGGTGGAGAACAGCTCCGCGAGCTTCTCCTCCAACGGGTTGCGCGGGGCGGTGAAGGGCGCGTCGCCACGCAGGCTCTCCGCGTCGGGCGCGGGGAGCAGGTTGCGCGCCAGTTTGCCGCTGGGCGTCAGCGGCAGGGCCTCCATCATGACGAAGGCGGAGGGCATCATGTACTCGGGCAGCCGCTGCTGGAGGAAACCGCGCAGGGCCTCCGCATCCACCGCGCCCTCCGCGACGACGTAGGCCACCAGTCGCTTGTCGCCCGCCACCACTTCGCGCACCACGGCGGCCGCGTCGCGGACTCCGGGCGCGGCGCGCAGGACGGACTCCACCTCGCCTGGCTCCACGCGGTAGCCGCGCAGCTTCACCTGTCCATCCAGGCGGCCGAGGAATTCGAGCGTGCCGTCCGTCCTCCACTTCGCCGCGTCGCCGGTGCGGTACAGCCGCGCTCCCGGCTCGGTGCTGAACGGGTCCGGCACGAAGGCCTTCGCCGTCAGGTCAGGTCGCGCCAGGTAGCCGTGCGCCAGATGCGTGCCGCCGACGAACACCTCACCGGGCACGCCCACCGGGCAGGGCTGCCCGTGCGCGTCCAGCACGTAGAGCTGCGTATGACCCACCGGTGCGCCGATGCACGGCAGCTTCGGCCACGCGGACGGGAGGCCCTCCAGCCGGTACGCGGAGACGACGTGTGCCTCCGACGGGCCGTACTGGTTCTCCAGTATGCACCCGGGCAGCTTCTCGAAGAAGGCCACCAGGGCCGGTGTCACCTGGAGTTGCTCACCCGCCGTCACCACCTCGACGAGCGCGTGCGGCACCGGAGCGCCATGGGACACGGCGTCCGCCATGGCCTGGAGCGCGACGAACGGAAGGAACAGTCGTTCCACCGCGTGCGTGTCCATGAACTCGAGCAGCGCGGGGATGTCCTGGCGCAGGCCGCCCGTGGGCAGCAGCACCGAGCCCCCGCACCACCACGCGCCGAACAGTTCCTGGAGGGACACGTCGAAGTTGAGCGAGGCGAACTGCAGCGTGACGCCCTCCGGGCGCACCACGGAGCGCGGGTTCTGCCACGCCAGCAGAGAGCTGATCGCTCGGTGGGGCATGACGATGCCCTTGGGCCGGCCCGTGCTGCCTGACGTGTAGATGAAGTAGCAGTTGGACTCCGGCGACACGTCGCGGTCCGGCGCGTGCGACGGCTGGCGCGAGAGCAGCTCGGCCTCGGTGTCCAGGCACACGCGGAGCGCGCCCGTGTTGGCGGGCACCGCGGAGAGCAGGTGCGACTGCGTGAGGAGGACCGGGGCCTGCGCGTCCTCCAGCATGAAGGCGAGCCGGTCGGCGGGGTAGCTCGGGTCCAGTGGCAGGTAGGCGGCGCCGGCCTTGAGCGTGGCCAGGACGGCGACGGCCATGTCCAGGCTCTTGTCCAGGCAGATGCCCACCGTGCCTCCGGCGGGCACACCCAGCTCGACCAGGTAGTGCGCCACCTGGTTGGCGCGCGCGTCCAGCTCCGCGTAGGTGAACGAGCGCGTGCCGTCACTGACGGCGACTGCCTGCGGCGTACGCCGGGCCTGGGCCTCCACCGGGCGGTGCACCAGCACGGGCGTGTAGGGCGCGCGCGAGGTGTCGTTGAAGTCCACCAGGACCTGGCGCTGCTCGTCCTCACCCAGCAGCTTCAGGCGGGAGATGGGCTGGCCCGCGTCGGCCACGGCCGATTCCAGCAGCCGCACCAGGTGGCTGCCCATGCGCCGCGCCGTCGCCTCGTCGAAGAGGTCGGTGCTGTACTCGAGCCATCCGGAGATGCCGTCCTCGAGGTCCGCGAGCAGCAGCGCCAGGTCGAACTTGGACGTACCGCTGTCCACCTCCAGCGGCCGCACGACGCCGGCACCGTCGCCGTCGGCTTCTGGCGTCCGCTGGTGCGGGGTGTTCGTCAGCCCGAGCATCACCTGGAACAGCGGGGTGCGGCTCAAGTCCCGCTCCAGCTTCAGCGCGTCCACCAGCTTTTCGAAGGGAACATCCTGGTGGGCATAGGCACCCAGCGTGGTCTCCTTCACCTGGGCGAGCAGCTCGCGCAGGCTCATCCCGGGCGCCAGCCGTCCGCGCAGGGCGAGGGTGTTGACGAAGAAGCCGACGATGCCCTCCAGCTCCGTGTGCTGGCGGTTGGCGATGGGCGAGCCCACCACGATGTCGTCCTGACCCGAGTAGCGCGACAGCAGCACCTGCCACACGGCGAGCAGGCCCATGAAGGGCGTGACGCCCTCGCGCTCGCACCACTGCTTGAAGGTGGCCGTGAGGGTCGCCCCCAGGCGCACCGGCACCGTGGCGCCGCGGTCCGTCTGCACGGGCGGGCGAGGCCTGTCGGTGGGCAGCTCCAGCGCATGGGGCACGCCATGGAGCTGGTGGCGCCACCAGGCCACCTGCCGCTCCAGCGTCTCGTCACGCAGCCAGCCGCGTTGCCAGGCCGCGTAGTCCGCGTACTGGAACGGCAGCGGCGGCAGCGGCGAAGGCAACCCGCGGACGAAGACCGGGTAGAGCACCCCCACTTCGCGCAAGAGGATGCCGCTGGTCCAGCCGTCCGAGACGATGTGGTGGACGGTGACGAGCAGCACGTGGCGCTCGTCCGTCAGCCGCACCAGCGTGGCACGCAGCAGCGGCGCCTGCTTCAGGTCGAAGGGCTTCTGGGCCTCCGCGAGCGCCTCGCGCCGGGCCGCCTCGTCGAGCTGCGACTCGGGAAGCTGGCCCAGGTCCACGAAGGACAGCGTGAGCTCCGCGTCCGGGTGGACGCGCTGGAAGGGCTCGCCATCCTCCAGGGTGTGGAAGCTGGTGCGGAGCACCTCATGGCGACGGACGAGTTCCTGGAGGGTGCGGGTGAGCGCCTCGCGGTGCAGGGGGCCGTCGATGCTCACGGCGAAGGGGATGTTGTAGAAGGCGCTGCCGGGCTGGAGTTGGTCGAGGAACCAGACGCGCTGCTGCGAGAAGGACAGGGGCAGCGGGCCCGTGCGCGGCACGGACACCAGCGGAGGGAGCTGCTCGGCGGCGTGCGACGGCCGTGCGGACTCCACGCGCGAGGCGAGCGTGGCGAGGGTGGTCGCCTCGAAGAGGGCGCGCACGGGCAGCTCCACTCCGAAGGCGCGGCGCACGCGGGAGACGACCTGCGTTGCCAGCAGCGAGTGGCCGCCGAGGTTGAAGAAGTCGTCGGTGGCTCCGACCGTTTCCAGATGCAGCACCTCGGCCCAGATGGCGGCGAGCTGCGTCTCCGTGGGCGTACGCGGGGCCACGAAGGTGGCGCTCGCGTCCGTGCTCATCACGGGGGCGGGCAGGGCCTTGCGGTCCACCTTGCCGTTGGGCGTCAGCGGCAGCGCCTCCAGAGGCACGAAGGCGGAGGGCACCATGTGCTCGGGCAGACGCTCGCGCATCCAGGCGCGCAGGCCCGAGACGTCCAGGGTGGGGCTGACGTAGGCCACCAGGCGCTTGTCGCCGGGGACGTCCTCGCGAGCCAGCACCACCGCGTCGCGCACTTCGGGGTGCTCGCGCAGCACGGTGGCGACTTCCCCCGGCTCCACGCGGAAACCACGCACCTTCACCTGGAAGTCCGCGCGGCCGATGAACTCCACGCGCCCGTCCTCGCGCCAGCGCACCCGGTCTCCGCTGCGGTACATGCGCGCGCCCGGCACGGGCGAATAGGGGTCGGGCAGGTAGCGCTCCGCCGTCAATTCCGGCCGGTGCAGGTAGCCGCGCGTCACCTGAGCGCCGCCGATGTACAGCTCGCCAGGCACGCCCACGGGCACGGGCTGGAAGGCCGCGTCGAGCACGTACAGTCGCGAGCAGTCCAGGGGCCGGCCCAGCGGCACCGCCACCGGCGCGGAGCCCGGGGCCGGCGTCTCCACCGGGCCGGCGAGCACGCCCACGGTGGTCTCCGTGGGGCCGTAGTGGTTGAACACCTCGCAGTCAGGCGCCAGCGCGCGCACCTGCTCCATGAGGGCCCAGGTGGAGGACTCACCGCCGAGCACCAGCTTCTTGCGAGGCAGTACGTGCCTGGGCTCGGCGGCCGTGAGCAGCGCGGACAGGTGAGAGGGAACGAGCTTCACGCACTCCACCGCATGGCGCTGGAAGTACTCGGCCACGCCCTCTGGACTGCTGGCGCGCTCCTGGGTGAGGACATGCAGCAGGCCGCCGGTGCACAGGGCGGGGAAGAGCACGGTGTTGCCCAGGTCGGCGACGAAGGTGGACACCAGGGCGAAGCTGTCGCAGTCGGCCAGGCCGAGCCGCTCGGTGGCGGCACGCACGTAGTGGACGAGTTGCCCGTGGGCCACGGCCACGCCTTTGGGCCGGCCAGTGCTACCCGAGGTGAAGAGGACGTAGGCCAGGTGGTCCGCGGACACCTCGCACGGTGGTGCATCCACTCGCCCGGCCGCGAGCTGTTCGGCCTGCGTGTCCAGTAACACCGGCTGGACGGAAGCGCCCACGAAGGCGTCCGCATTGCGCGACTGGGTTACCACCACCGGGGCCAGGACTTCTTCCACCAGCGTCCGCAGGCGCAGGGCGGGCTGTGCCGGGTCCAACGGGACGTAGGCGCCGCCCGCCTTCCAGATGCCCAGCAGCGCCACCACCGTGTCCACGGAGCGCTCCAGACACAGGGCCACACACGTCTCGGGCCCCACGCCCAGCGAGCGCAGGTGCCAGGCGAGCTGGTTGGCCCGCCTGTCCAGCTCCCCGTAGGTGAGCACCAGTCCCTCACAGGCCACCGCGGGCCTGGACGGGTGGCGCGCGGCCTGTGCCTCGATGAGTGCGTGCAGGGGGCCTTCGGCGACAAAGGGTGCCGGTGAGGCATTGAAGGCCTCCAGCACCTGGTGGCGCTCGGTGTCGCGCAGCAGGGGCAGCTCTCCGACGCGACTCCCGGGCGAGGACACCGCGGACTCCAGCAGGGTGGCGAGGTGCTCCGCCATGCGGGAGATGGTGGACCGCTCGAACAGGTCCGTGCGGTAGCTCAGCGTGCCGGACAGTCCGTCCGGTGTTTGTGCCAGTGACAGCGTGAGGTCGAATTTCACGGCCTGGAGCTCGACATCCACCGGCTGCATCCGCAGCGGCGCGGCGCCTCCAGGGACGCCGGCCACCTCCAGTGAAGCCACGGGCGTGTTCTGCAGGACGAGCATCACCTGGAACAGGGGCGAGTGGCTGATGCTGCGCTGGGGTTGCAGCTCCTCGACGAGCTTCTCGAAGGGGACGTCCTGATGTTCGTAGGCGCCGAGCGTGGTGGCCCGCACCTTGGAGAGCAGCTCCCGGAAGGTGGCGCGTGCGTCCAGCTGGGTGCGGAGTACGAGCGTGTTGACGAAGAAACCGATGAGCCCTTCCGTCTCCGCGCGGGTGCGGCCGGCGATGGGCGAGCCGACGGAGATGTCGTCCTGACCCGAGTAGCGCGACAGCAGCACCTGCCACACGGCGAGCAGGGCCATGAAGGGTGTGGTGCCTTCCTGCTGGCACAGCGCCATCAGTCGTTCGGTCAGCTCACGAGACAGGTGGACGGGGAGCCAGGCACCGCGCGAGGACTGGACCGAAGGCCGTGGCCTGTCGGTGGGCAGCTCCAGCACGGGGGCCGCGCCGGAGAGCTGCTCGCGCCAGTACCCCAGCTGCTTCTCCAGTGATTCACCCCGCAGCCACGAGCGCTGCCACGCGGCGAAGTCCGCATACTGCACCGGCAGGGCGGGCAGGCGGGCCTCACGGCCGAGGGAGTGCGCGGCGTAGAGCTCCGCCAGCTCGCGCACCATGACGCCCATGGACCAGCCGTCGGAGACGATGTGGTGCATCGTCCCGATGAGGACGTGGTCCTGCGCGCCCAGGCGCAGCAGGAGGGCGCGGAACACGGGCCCTCGTGCAAGGTCGAAGGGACGCTGCGTCTCGAGCCGTGTCTGGCGCAAGGCCTCGGCCTCGCGCTCCTCGGCGGGCAGCGCGCTCAGGTTCACCACCGACAGTGGGAAACGTGCCTGGGAGCCGATGACCTGGACGGGCTCGCCATCGAGCACGCCAAAGCTGGTGCGGAGCGACTCGTGCCGCTCGACGAGCGCGGTGAAGGACTTCTCCAGCGCGGGCACGTCCAGGGGCCCATGCAGCCGCAGCACGGTGGGCATGTTGTACGCGGTGCCACCCGGATCGAGCTGGTCGATGAACCACAGGCGCTGCTGCGCGAAGGACAGCGGCAGCGGGCCCGAACGGGACACGGGCAGCAGGGATGGCGCCTGGAGGGCACGCGAAGAGACAGGAGTCTCCACTCGCGCCGCGAGCGCGGCGACAGAGGGAGCCTCGAAGAGGGCGCGCAGGGGCAACTCCACGCCGAGGGTGGCGCGGATGCGGGAGATGACCTGCGTGGCCAGCAGCGAGTGGCCTCCCAGCTCGAAGAAGTCGTCCTGGACGCCCACGCGCTGCACGCGCAGCACCTGGGAGAAGAGCTCGGCCAGTCGTTGCTCGGTGGGCGTGCGCGGGGCGACATACGTTTCACCTCGCGAGGCGGCGTTGGAGTTGGGCGCGGGCAGGGCCTTGCGGTCGACCTTGGCGTTGGCGGTGAGCGGCAGGGCGTCCAGCCGCACCAGGGCGGAGGGCACCATGTACTCGGGCAGCCGCTGCTTGAGGGCCGAGCGCAGGGCGGCCGTGTCGAGCGACTCGGGAGCGGCGACGTAGCCGACAAGGCGCTTGTCACCGGGCACGTCCTCACGCACCAGGGCCACGGCCTGGGCCACGTCGGGGAAGGCGAGCAGGGCGGCTTCGACTTCCGCGAGCTCGATGCGATAGCCACGGACCTTCACCTGCGCGTCGGCACGGCCGAGGAACCCCAGCACTCCGTCCGGGCGCCAACGCGCGAGGTCCCCCGTGCGGTAGAGGCGGGCACCCGGGACACCGGAGAACGCATCGGGGACGAAGCGCTCGGCGGTGAGGGCGGGCTGCTCCACATAGCCGCGCGCCACGCCGTCGCCGCCGATGAACAACTCACCCACGACCCCCACGGGCACCGGCTGACCGGAGACATCCAGCAGGTACACGCACGTGTTGCCCATGGGCTTGCCGATGGGCACGGCCGTGCCGACCTGAGCCACATCCGTCATGCGGTGGGTCGAGGCGAAGAGCGTCGTCTCGGTCGGGCCGTAGCAGGCGGTGACGGGGATGCGCAGCTCTTCGAGAACACGGCGCACGTGCGGCGCGCTCACCACATCGCCGCCCGTGAGCAACTGCTTCACGTTGCGCAGGGCCTGGAAGTTGTTGTCCACCACCTGGGTGAAGAGACCCGCCGTGAGGTGAAGCGTCGTCACGCCATGTTTCACCAGGACCGACTCCAGCTCCTTCAAGTCGGAAGGCGAGTGCGGCGGGAAGACGACGAGCCGCGCACCATGGAGCAACGGGCCCCACAGCTCCAGCGTGGAGGCATCGAAGGAGACGGGAGCGATGAGGAGGAACGTCTCGTCCGGGCCGAGGTGCGCGTAGTCGTTGCCGAAGACGGTGCGCAACACGGCGGCCTGAGGAGTCCCGACACCTTTGGGCCGGCCCGTGGAGCCGGAGGTGAAGTCGATATACGCAAGGCTCTGCGGGAGGGCCGCCACGGGAGGCGTCGACGTCGGCTGGCCGGCCAGGGACACCTCGTCCAGCACCACGGTGGACAGGCCTTCGCCAGGCAGTTTCGCCAGCAACGCGCGCGAGGTGATGAGCACGCCAGGACGCGCGTCCTCCACCATGGCGGCGAGGCGCTCACGGGGATACGACGGGTCCAGCGGGACGTAGGCGCCACCGGCCTTGAGGATGGCGACGAGGGAGACAATCAGCTCCAGCGAGCGGTCCAGGGCAATGGCCACGCGGGAGTCGGTGGCCACGCCCAGCCCGCGCAGATGCCAGGCGAGCTGATTCGCGCGCGCGTCGAGCTGCCGGTAGGTGAGATTCTCCTCGCCAGACTCCACGGCGACCTTGTTGTCGTACCGCGCCACGACCTGCGAGAAGACCTCGGGCAGGGTGGAGGCGCGCGGGTACTCGGTGGCGGTGGCATTCCACTCCACCAGCACCTTGCGGCGTTCCTCCTCGGACAGCATGGACACGGAGGCGAGGGGCACCTCGGGCCGGGCGACGAGCGCCTCCACCAGCACCCGGAAGTGCTCCGCGAGGCGGTTGGCCGTGGCGGAATTGAAGAGGTCGGTGTTGTAGGTCAGCGAGCCCTGGACGCCCTTCGCCGTCTCGCCCAGGTTCAGCTCCAGCTCGAAGCGGGCCGAGGGATTGTCCACCTCCAGCGGGCGCAGCTTCAGCCCGTTCATGTCGAGCGAGGGCATGAACGTGTTCTGCAAGGCGAAGAGCACTTGGAACAGCGGGCCGCGGCTCAGGTCGCGCGTGGACTGGAGCTCTTCCACCAGTCGCTCGAAGGGCACGTCCTGATGTGCGTACGCACCCAGCGCCGTCTCGCGCACCTGACGCAGCAGGTGGAAGAAGGAGGTGTTCGGGTCCACCTGGGAGCGCAGCACCAGGGTGTTGACGAAGAAGCCGATGAGGCCTTCCGTCTCCCCGCGCTGGCGGCCCGCGATGGGCGAGCCGACGGAGACGTCCTGCTGCCCGGAGTAGCGGGACAGGAGCACCTGGAATGCGGCGAGCAGCGCCATGAAGGGCGTGGCGCCCTCCTGCTGGCACAGTGCCTTGAGCGCCTCGGACGTCGAGGGCGACAGGGCCACCGGCACCTGCGCGCCACGGAAGGTCTGCACCGGCGGGCGGGGCTTGTCGGTGGGCAGCTCCAGCGTGGTGCGGCCCGAGAGCTGACGGCGCCACCAGCCGAGCTGCTCGTCCAGCACCGCGCCCTGGAGCCACTGTCGCTGCCAGACGGCGTAGTCGGGGTACTGGATGGACAGGGGCGGCAGGGGCGAAGGCCGGCCTTGCGAGAAGGCGTCGTAGAGGGCCGCCACTTCCCGCACCAGTACGCCCAGGGACCAGCCGTCCGAGACGATGTGGTGCATGTTGAGCGACAGCACGTGCTCGGTGGGGCTCAGCTTCAGCAGTTGTGCGCGCAGCAGCGGGCCCGTGGTGAGGTCGAACGGGCGCAGCATGTCCGCGCGGAGGTGTCGCTCCAGTTCCTCGCGCGCGGCCTGGGGCTCCAGCGCGCTGAGGTCGGGGGTGTCCAGCGGTAGCGTGCCCGTGGGAGAGACATGCTGGACGGGCTCGCCCTCGTGCTGGACGAAGGTGGTGCGCAGGGCTTCATGCCGGCGGACCAGCTCGTCGAAGGCGTGCCGCAAGGCGCCCACGTCGAGCTGCCCCTCCATGCGCACGAAGGTGGGCATGTTGTAGGAGGCATTGCCGGGCTCGAGCTGGTCGGTGAACCACAGGCGCTGCTGGGCGAAGGACAGTGGCAGGGCGTCCGTGCGAGGCACGGGAACGATGGCGGGCGCCCGAGGGCCCGAAGTGGACTGACGGGCGGACTCGATGCGAGCGGCGAGGGCGGCCGCGGTGGGCGCCTCGAAGAGGGCGCGCAGGGGCAACTCCACCTCGAACGTGGAGCGGATGCGCGAGATGAGCTGGGTGGCCAGCAGCGAGTGGCCGCCCAGCTCGAAGAAGCTGCCGGTGACGCTCACCCTTCGCAGGCGCAGGACTTCGGTGAACAGCTCCGTCAGCTTCTCCTCGGTCGGCGTGCGTGGAGCAACGAAGTCCGCAGTGGAGGCCAGCGCTGCTTCGCCTTCGGCGAGGCCGATGCGGTAGCCGCGCACCTTCACCGGCGCATCGGCACGGCCCAGGAACTCCAGCACGCCGTCATGGCGCCAACGCGCGAGGTCTCCCGTGCGGTACAGACGCGCACCGGGGACACCGGAGAACGCATCGGGGACGAAGCGCTCCGCGGTGAGAGCGGGCTGCTCCACGGAGCCACGCGCCACGCTGTCGCCGCCGATGAACAGCTCACCGGTGACATTCACGGGCACCGGCTGACCGGAGGACTCCAGCAGGTACACGCGCGTGTTGCCAGGCTCGACGGCGACCTGGTCCCCGTACCGGGTCGCCACCTGCGCGGTGGCATTCCACTCCACGAGCACCTGCCGGCGTTCCGCCTCGGACAGCATGGACACGGACGCGAGGGGCACCTCGGGCCGGGCCACGAGCGCATCCACCAGCAGGCGGAAGTGCTCCGCCATCCGTTGAGCGGTACCGGCCTCGAACAGGCCCGTGTTGTAGCTCAGCACGCCTTCGTAGCCCTGACCCGACTGCGCGAGGTTGAGCTCCAGCTCGAACCGGTTGGTGGGGTTGTCCAACTCCACCTGCCGTAAGCCCAATGAGGACTTCCGCGGCGTCACCCGGGTCGCGTTTTGCAGGGCGAAGAGGACCTGGAAGAGTGCGGGGCGGCTGAGGTCCCGCTCCAGCCGCAGTTCCTCCACCAGCTTCTCGAAGGGCACGTCCTGGTGGGCATAGCTGCCCAGCGTCGTCTCCCGCACCTGGGCCAGCAGCGTCCGGAAGGAGGTGCGCGAATTCACCCGGCTGCGCAGCACCAGCGTGTTGACGAAGAAGCCGATGAGCCCTTCCGTCTCCGCATACCGGCGGCCCGCGATGGGCGAGCCCACCAGCACGTCATCCTGGCCCGAGTAGCGAGACATCAGCACCTGGAAGGCCGCGAGCAGGAGCATGAAGGGGGTGGCCCCCTCCCGCTTCGCGAGGGCTTCCAGCGACTCGCCAAGCTCCGGTGAGAGCCGTACCGGCACCGCGCCGCCCTGGTGCGAGAGCACCGCGGGCCGGGGCTTGTCCGTGGGCAGTTCGAGGTGCGAGGGCGCTCCGGCCAGGTGTCGCTTCCACCAGCCCAGTTGCGCCTCCAGCGTCTCACCGCTCAGCCACTGGCGCTGCCAGACGGCGTAGTCCGCGTACTGCACCGGTAGCGTTGGCAGCGCGGGCGGCTGGCCCTCGGAGAATGCCGAGTACAGCGCTTCCATGTCGCGCACGAGCACGCCCATGGACCAGCCGTCGGAGACGATGTGGTGCATCACCAGCACCAGCACATGCTCTTCGGACGCCAGCCGCAGCAGCGTGGCACGCAGCAGCGGGCCGGCTCCGAGCGCGAAGGGAATCGCCGCCTCGCGCATCGCACGGCGGCGGGCCTCTTCCCAGCGCTCGGATTCCGGCATCGCGGACAGGTCTTCCACGCCGAGCGCGAAGTCCGAGGGCGGGTGGATGACCTGGGTGGGCTGGCCCTCGCGAGAGGCGAAGGTGGTGCGCAGGGCCTCATGGCGCTCGACGAGGGCGGAGAAGGCCCGCTGGAGCGCGTTCACGTGGAGGGCGCCCTCGATGCGCAGGACGACGGGGATGTTGTAGGCGGCGCTCCCGGGTTCGAGCTGGTCGATGAACCACAGGCGCTGCTGGGCGAAGGACAGCGGGAGCGCGCCGTCACGGGACACGGGAACGGGAGGAGGAGCCTCGGGCGCCGCGCCGTCGCGCCGCGCGGCCTCGACACGCAGGGCGAGTGCTTCGAGCGTGGATGCCTCGAACAGCGCGCGAAGCGGCAGCTCCACGCCGAAGGACGCACGGACATGGGACACGAGCTGCGTGGCGAGCAGCGAGTGGCCGCCCAGCTCGAAGAAGTCGTCGCCGGCACCGACCTGCACGTGGCCCAGCACTTCGCCCCAGAGGACCGCCAGGCGCTGTTCCGTCTCCGTGCGGGGGGCGACGTACTCACGCTGTGCGGGGCTGAAGTCGGTCGGAGCGGGCAGGGCGCGCCGGTCCACCTTGCCGGCAGGCGTCAGCGGCAGCGTGTCCATCGGCACCAGCACCGAGGGCACCATGTACTCGGGCAGCTTCGTGCGCAGGAACTCCTTGAGTGCCTGGGCCTCCACGCCCTGTGCCACGACATAGGCCACCAGCCGTCTGTCGCCAGCCGTGTCCTCGCGCACCAGCGCCACGGCCTCCTTCACCTGGGGGTGTTGCCTCAGGGCCGCTTCGATCTCTTCCAGCTCGATGCGGAAGCCACGCAGCTTCACCTGGCCATCCTTGCGGCCGAGGAACTCGAGCGTCCCGTCCGCGAGCCAACGCGCCCCGTCGCCCGTGCGGTACAGGCGCTCTCCGTTTCCGAAGGGATGCGGGACGAAGCGCTCCGCCGTCAGGTCCGGCCGGCCGAGATAGCCCACCGCCAGGCCGTCGCCGCCCACGTACAGCTCGCCCGGGACTCCCACCGGGACGGGCTGCATCGCCTCGTCCAACACGTAGGTCGTCGTGTTGCGGATGGGCCGGCCGATGGGCACCGAGCGGGCACCCACCTGTTCCAGCCGCTCCAGCCGGTGGCAGGTGGAGAACGTGGTGTTCTCCGTCGGGCCGTAGGCGTTGATGAGCGTGCGCCCCGAGGCGAGCCGTTCGCGGGCTCGCCCCATGGGGAGGACCTCACCCCCGGTCAGCACCTGCGGCACCCGGGCCAGGGCCTCCGGCTGCCGGGCCTGCATCTGGTCGAAGAGGGCCGTGGTGATCCACAGCGAGGTGATGCCGGAGGCCACCAGCGTGCGGCCCAGCTCCTCCAGCGACGGCGCGCCCGCCGGGAGCACCACCAGCTTCGAGCCGTGCAGCAGCGCGCCCCACAGCTCCAGCGTCGAGGCATCGAAGGAGATGGGCGCGAGCTGCAGCCACACCTCATCTGGTCCGAAGCGCGCGAAGTCCGTCTCCAGCACGAGGCGCGACACCGCCCGGTGCGGAACGCCCACGCCCTTGGGCTTGCCCGTGCTGCCCGACGTGAACATGACGTACGCCAGGTGGCCGCCGCCGATAAGGACCGACGGATTGCTCTCCGGCTGGCGCGCGAGCTCGCTCCGCCCGGCGTCGACGAGCACCACCGTTTCGCCGGCCTCGGCCACCGTCCCGGACAGCTTCTCCTGCGCGACGAGCAACGAGACGTCGGCCTCGCGCTTCATCCACCGTTGCCGCTCCAGCGGGTAGTTGGCGTCCAGCGGCACGTACGCGCCACCGGCCTTGAGGATGCCCAGGATGCTGACCACCAGCTCCAGCGACCGCTCCACGCACAGGGCGACCCGTACCTCCGGGCCCACGCCCAGGGTCCTCAGGTGGTGCGCCAGTTGGTTGGCGCGGCGGTTCAGCGCGTCGTACGTCAGTCTCTGGCCTTCGTACTCGACGGCCACCGAATGCGGCGTCCTGAGCGCCTGCGCCTCGAACAGCTCCGGCAGCGACGCCTCGCGCGGGTACTTCGCGGCCGTCCCGCTCCACTGCTCCACCAGCCGACGCCGTTCCTCCTCGCCCATGAGCGGCAGCTCGCGCAGCCGCTTCCCGGGCTCGGCGACAGCGGCCTCCAGCAGGACCCTCACGTGCTCCAGCAGCCGCCCGGCCGAGTCCGGCTCGAACAGGTCACTGTCGTAGTTGAGCACCGCGGAGGCACCCTCGGCCGTCTCCCACACCAGCAGGGACAGGTCGAACTTCGAGGTGAGGTTGCCGGCCTCCATACCCTTCAGCGCCAGCCCCTGCCGCAGCTTCACCTCCGTCATCGGGGTGTTCTGCAACGTCAGCGCCACCTGGAAGAGGGGATTGCGGCTCAAGTCACGCCGGGGTTGCAGCTCCTCCACCAGCTTCTCGAAGGGGACGTCCTGGTGCGCGTACGCCCCGAGCGTCACCTCGCGCACCTGCGCCAGCAGCTCGCGGAAGGTGGCCTGGGGCGAGACGTGCGCGCGCAGCACCAGCGTATTGACGAAGAAACCGATGAGGCCCTCCGTCTCCGCGTGCGTGCGTCCGGCGATGGGCGAGCCGACGGAGATGTCCTCCTGTCCCGCGTGGCGCGCGAGCACTGCCTGGTACGCCGCCAGCAGCACCATGAAGGGTGTGGCTCCTTCCTGTTGCGCCAGGGCCTTCGCGCCGTCCCAGAGGGACTTTTCCCACATGCGTTGCTGCACGCCGCCACGGAACAACTGCGCGGGCGGGCGCGGCTTGTCGGTGGGAAGTTCCAGCGCGCTGGGGGCACCCTCGAGTTGCTGGCGCCAGTAACCGAGCTGCGCGTCCAGCGTCTCGCCCTGCAGCCACCCGCGCTGCCACACGGCGTAGTCGGCGTACTGCACCGGCAGCTCGGGCAGGGGCGAGGGACGGCCGTCCGAGAAGGCCTCGTAGAGTGCTGCCACCTCACGGACGAGCACCCCGGAGGACCAGCCGTCCGTGACGATGTGGTGCAGGTTGAGCAGCAGCACATGGTCCGCGGCGCCGAGCTTCATCAGCAGCGCGCGAATCAGTGGGCCCGTGCCCAGGGAGAACGGGCGCCGCGCGTCCTCGTCCACAGTCGCCGGGTCTCCGCCTCGGCGGCGTCGCCGTCGAGCCCGCTCAGGTCCACCCCGCGCAGCGGCAATTCCGCGACGGGCGCGATGACCTGCACGGCGCCGCCCGCGTCCTGGCGGAACGTGGTGCGCAGTACCTCATGTCGGCGGACGAGCTCCTGGAGAGCCCGCTCCAGCGAGCCCACGTCCAGGGGGCCTTCGAGCCGGACGGCGGCGGGGATGTTGTAGAAGGCGCTGCCGGGCTCGAGCTGGTCGAGGAACCACAGGCGCTGCTGAGCGAAGGACAGCGGCAGCGGTCCGGTGCGCGGCACGGGCACCAGCGGTGGACGGGTCGGGCCGGCCTCTGTACTCCGCGCGGCGTCGATGCGACCGGCCAGCTCGGCCACGGTGGGCGCCTCGAAGAGGTCCCGCAGGGGCATGTCGAAGCCGAACGTCGTGCGCACCCGCGACACGAGCTGCGTGGCCAGCAGCGAGTGGCCGCCCAGGTCGAAGAAGTTCTCGTGCGCTCCCACGCGTTCGGCGTGGAGCAGTTCCGAGAAGAACAGCGCGAGCTGGCGCTCTGTCTCCGTGCGGGGCTCGACGTACTCCACGCCGTCGCCGCCGCCCGGCGCCCCCGGGGCGGGCAGCGCCTTGCGGTCCACCTTGCCGTTGGGCGACAGCGGCAGCGCCGGCAGCACCACCACGGCGGAGGGGACCATGTACTCGGGCAGCTTCTGCTGGAGGAAGGCGCGCACGGCCTGGGCCTCCAGCATCTCCTCCTCTTCGGCCACGACGTAGGCCACCAGGCGCTTGTCGCCCGGGACATCCTCGCGCACCACCACCACGGCCTCGCGTACGCCAGCGAAGCGGCGCACCACGGCCTCCACCTCGCCTGGCTCAATTCGGAAGCCGCGCACCTTCACCTGGAAGTCGGTGCGGCCGAGGAACTCCAGCGTGCCGTCGGGCTTCCAGCGCACCCGGTCTCCGGTGCGGTAGAGGCGCGCCCCGGGCTCGGTGCTGAAGGGATGCGGGACGAAGCGCTCCGCGGTCAGCTCCGGGCGGCCCAGGTAGCCCCAGGCCAGGCCATCACCGCCGGCGTACAGCCCACCGGGCACGCCCACGGGCACCGGTTGCAGCGCCGCGTCCAGCACGTACGCGCTGGAATTGGACAGGGGACGGCCGATGGGCACCGACGTGCCTGGAGCGTCCCCGCGCCGCAGCGTGTGCGTGGCGGAGAACGTCGTGTTCTCGGTGGGGCCGTAGCCGTTGACGAGGACGGCGCCCTCGGGGAGCCGCTCCAGGTGCTGGCGCACGCGCTCGGCGGGCAGCACGTCACCTCCCGCGAGCACCTGCCGCACGCGGGCCAGGGCCTCGCCCTGGTGCAGCACCATCTGTTCGAAGAGGGCCGCCGTCAGCCACAGCGTGGTGACACCCTGGCTGACGAGCAGCGCACCCAGTTCCTCCAGCGACACCTTGTGCGGTGGGGCCAACACCAGCCGGCCGCCGTTGAGCAGCGCGCCCCACATTTCCAGCGTGGAGGCGTCGAAGGCCACCGGTGCGAGCTGCGCGAAGGTGTGCTCCGGGCCGAAGTCGATGAAGGTGGAGCCGCGCACCAGGCGCACCACGGCCCGGTGCGGCACGCAGACGCCCTTGGGCTGGCCGGTGCTGCCCGAGGTGAACATGACGTAGGCCAGCGCATCGGCGGAGACGTCTACCTCCGGCGCGGTCTCCGGCCAGCGCGACACCTGCGTCGACTCGGTGTCCAGGCACACGAGGAGCTGGCCGAGCGCGGGCAACTCATCCGCCACGTGCTCCTGCGTCAGCAGCACGCCGACGCCCGCCTGCTGGAGCAGGAAGGTGATGCGCTCGGTGGGTTGGTTGCGGTCCACCGGCACATAGGCGCCGCCCGCCTTGAGAACGCCCACGAGCGCCACCACCAGCTCCAGCGAGCGTTCCAGGCACACGCCCACGCGCGCGCCTGGCGCCACGCCGCTGGCTCGCAGGTGGTTCGCCAGTTGGTTGGCGCGCCGGTCCAGCTCTCCGTAGGTGAGCTGTGCATCTCCGAAGACGACAGCCACCGCGTCCGGCGAGAGGGCCGCCTGCCGGGCGAACAGTGCGTGGATGGGCGTGTCGCGCGGGTAGTCGGTGGCGGTGGCGTTCCAGTCCACCAGGACCTGGCGACGCTCGGCCTCCGTCAGCATGGACAGGGATGCCAGCGGCGCTTCGGGGCGGGCGACGAGTCCCTCGGCGAGGACGCGGAAGTGCTCCGCCATCCGGGCGATGGTCCCCGGTGCGAAGAGGTCCGCGTTGTAGGAGAGCTGGCCGGAGAAGCCCTCGGCGGTGCGCCACAGGCCGAGCTCCAGCTCGAAGCGGACCGGGCTGTCCTCCACTGGCTGCGCGCGCAGCGTCAGTCCCGGCAGCGACAGCTCGGGCACGGGGGCGTTCTGGAGGACGAACGTCGCCTGCACCAGCGGCGGGCGGCTCGAGTCGCGTTCCACCTTGAGCGTCTCGACCAGCCGCTCGAAGGGCACGGACTGGTAGGGGAACGCGCCGAGCACGCTCTCCCGCTCCTGAGCGAGCAGCGAGCGGCCGGTGTCCGTGCCCGACACGCGGGCCCGCAGGGGCAGCGTGTTGACGAAGAAGCCGACGAGCGACTCCAGCTCACCGCGGTCCCGGCCCGCCACCACGGAGCCGACGAGCAGGTCCTCCTGGCCAGTGTAGCGGCTGAGCAGGAGGTGGAAGGTGCCGAGCAGCGCCATGAAGGGCGTGACGCCCTCGCGGCGGCAGAACGCCTCCAGCGCCTCGGCCAGGGGCACGGGCAGGAGTACCGGGTGCGCGGCGCCGTGGGACGTCTGCACCGCCGGACGCGGCTTGTCCGTGGGCAGCTCCAGGGTCTGGGGCGCACCGGCGAGTCGCTCGCGCCACCAACGGAGCTGGCCCTCCATCATCTCGTCCCGCAGCCATCCGCGTTGCCACGCCGCGAAGTCCGCGTACTGCACCGACAGCTCCGGCAGCGGTGAGGGCCGGCTCTCGCAGAAGGCGAGATAGAGCGCGGCCAGCTCCCGCACCACGACGCCCATCGACCATCCGTCCGACACGATGTGGTGCTGCGTGAGCACCAGCACGTGCTCCTGGGCCCCGAGCCGGAGCAGGGCGGCCCGCAACAGTGGTCCCCGTGTCAGGTCGAAGGGACGCAGTGCTTCGTCCCGCACCCAGCCCGCGATGCTCCGGCGCGCAGCGGGCTGCTCGGACAGGTCCGTCACTGGCAGCGGAATGGGCGCGGCCGGGTGGATGACCTGCACGGGCCCGCGCTGGCCCTCGCGGAAGGTGGTGCGCAGCGCTTCGTGCCGGCGCACCAGCTCCGTCAGGCCGCGTTGCAGGGCGTTCACGTCCAGCGCGCCCTCCAGGTGGAGCGTGCCCGGCAGGTTGTAGAAGGCACTGCCCGGCTCGAGCTGGTCCAGGAACCACAGGCGTTGCTGCGACAGCGACACCGGCAGCTCGTCCGTGCGAGCCACTGGCACCAGCGGTGGAAGCTGGGGACCCTGGCCCGCCAGCACCGCCCACTCCACCCGCGCCGCGAGGTCGGCCAGCGTGGCGGCGTCGAACAACTCTCGCAGCGGCAATTCCACGCCAAAGGCGGCGCGCATGCGGCTGATGGCCTGGGTGGCCAGCAGGGAGTGTCCACCCAGCTCGAAGAAGTTGTCGGACAGGCCGACCTGCTCCACACCGAGCACCGCGCTCCAGACGCCGGCCAGCAGCGTTTCCGTCGGGGTGCGCGGCGCGATGAACTCCGGACGCCCGCTGGCTGCCGCGAGGTCCGGGGCGGGCAGGGCCTTGCGGTCCACCTTGCCGTTGGACGTGAGCGGCATCGCGGGCAGCACCACCACGGCCGAGGGCACCATGTACTCGGGCAGGACTTCCTTCAGCGCGGCGCGCAGGGTGGAGCCGTCCGCCTGCGTGCCCTCGTGCGCAACGACGTAGCCCACGAGGCGCTTGCCACCGGGGCCGTCCTCACGTGCGACGACGACGGCCTCGCGCACTCCCGGCAGCTTCGCCAGGGCGGACTCCACTTCACCCAGCTCGATGCGGAAGCCGCGAACCTTGACCTGCGCGTCCGCGCGGCCGACGAAGTCCAGCGTGCCGTCCTCGCGCCAGCGCACCACGTCGCCCGTGCGGTACAGGCGCGCGCCCGACTCGCCCGAGAATCGGTCCGGCACGAAGCGCTCGGCGGTGAGGGCGGAGCGGCCCGCGTAGCCTCGCGCCACGCCGACACCGCCCACGTACAACTCTCCCTTCACGCCCACGGGCACCGGCTCTCCTCGCCCGTCCAGCACGTACACCCGAACATTGGCCAGGGGCCGGCCGATGGACGGGATTCGCCCGTCCGCGACGCACTCGGTGAGGGTGGCAATCACCGTGGCTTCTGTAGGGCCGTAGGTGTTGAGCAGGCGTCGGCCCGGAGCCCAGCGCGCCACGACTTCGGAAGGCAGGGCTTCGCCACCGGAGATGACGGTGCGCAGCGCGGGCAGTCCTTCCGCTGACGTGGCGGCCAGCGCCGCGGGCGTGAGGCTGATGACGGTGAGGGACTCCTCGCGCAGCAGCTTCTGCAGCGGCGCGCCCGGCATCAACTTCTCCAGGGGAGAGAGCACCAGCGAGGCCCCGGAGCACAGCGTGGTGAAGATCTCCTCCACCGACAGGTCGAACGACAGGCTGGCGAACTGCAACACGCGGCTGCCCGGGCCGATGCCGTACGCCACCGCCTCGTGGGTGACGAGGTTGGCCACGCTGCGGTGCTCGACGGCGGTGCCCTTGGGCGTGCCGGTGCTGCCGGACGTGTAGAGCAGGTAGGCCAGGTGGTACGGGGCCACGCTCGTCACCGGTGCATCGGTGCTCTCCCGAGAGAGCGCGTCCTTCTCGGTGTCCAGGCAGAACGCACGGGCGTGGTGTGCCTCGGAGAAGCGCTCCAGGAGCGGAGCCTGAGTCACCAGCACCGTGGCGCCGCTGTCCTCCAGCATGAAGGCCAGTCGCTCACGCGGAAGCAGCGGATCTACGGGCACCCAGGCGCCACCGGCCTTGAGGATTCCGAGCAGGCCCACGACGATGTCCAGCGAGCGCTCCACGCTGAGGGCAACGCGCACCTCGGGCCCGACGCCCCGGCGGCGCAGCGCGTGCGCGAGCTGGTTGGCCTTTGCATCGAGCTGAGCGTAGGTGAGGTGCTGTCCCTCGAAGGAGGCCGCCCGCGCGGCGGGCGCGCGCCGTACTTGCGCCTCGAAGAGCGAGTGGATGCACACCTCGGGGAAGTCCGCGCGGGTGGCGTTCCAGTCCACGAGCAGCCGCTGTCGCTCCTCGCCGGAGAGGAGCGACAGCGCGGACAGGCGCTTCCCCGGGGTGGCCACGACTGCCTCCACGAGCGTGCGCAGGTGGCGTGCCATCCGCTCCACGGTGGACGCCTCGAACAGGTCGGCGCGGTAGTCCAGTGCGCCCTCGAAGCCCTCCTGGGTGCGCGTCAGCGTCAGCGTCAGGTCGAACTTCGCGACGTGGTCACCCACGGGCGCGCTGCGAATCGCCAGCCCCGGTAGGGCCAGCTCCGCGGGCGGTGTGTTCTGGAGGATGAACATCACCCGGAACAGCGGCGCCTGGCGCAAATCGCGCATCGGCTGGAGTTGTTCGAAGGGGACGTGCTCATGGGCATAGGCGCCGAGCGCCATCTCCCGCACGCGGCCGAGCAGCTCGCGCACGGTGGGGTCGCCGTCCAGGCGGGTGCGCATCACCAGGGTGTTGAGGAAGAAGCCGACGAGCCCCTCCAGCTCGGCACGGTTGCGGCCGGCCACGGGAGAGCCCACGGAGATGTCGTCCTGGCCGGAGTAGCTCGCCAGCAAGAGCTGGAAGGCCGCGAGGAAGAGCATGAAGGGCGTGAGGCCCTCGCGGTTGCAGAAGGACTCCACCGCTGCAGCCAGCTCGCGCGGGAGTCGCACCGGCGCCAGGGCGCCCGGCGGCGAGGGGTGGTGGGTGCGCGGCCTGTCGGTGGGCAGCTCCAAGTCCTGCGCCGCTCCGTCGAGCTGGCGCCGCCACCACGTGAGTTGCTTCTCCAACTCCTCGCCGTTCAGCCACTTCCGCTGCCACGCCGCGTAGTCCACGTACTGGAGCGGAAGCGCCGGCAGGACGAAGGGCTGGCCCGAGGCGAGCGCGGAGTAGACGACACCGAGCTCCCGCACCAGGACGCTCGTGGACCATCCGTCCGCCACGATGTGATGGACGTTGAGCAGCAGCACGTGCGACTGCTCCTCCAGCTTCAGGAGCATGGCGCGCAGCAGCGGGCGGACCGCGAGGTCGAAGGGGCGCAGGGACTCCGCGTTGATGCGTCGCCGCGACTCCGTCTGACGCTGCTCCGGGGGCAGGCCACTCAGGTCGACGAGGGCCATCTCCAGCGGAGCGGGCGCGTTGATGCGCTGCACGGGGCCCTCGGCCTCGCCGTGGAACGTGGTGCGCAGGGACTCGTGGCGGTGCAGCAGGGCCTCCAGGGCCCGCCGCAGCGCCTCTGCGTCGAGGGTGCCGGCCAGCTCCAGGGTGAACGGCATGTTGAAGGCCGCGCTGCCGGGCTCGAGCTGATCCAGGAACCACAGGCGCTGCTGCGAGTACGAGACGGGAAGCCGCTCCGTACGCGGTACGCGCTCGATGGGCGGAAGCATGCCCACCTCACCGGCGCTCACGGCCGCATCGATGCGCGCGGCGAGCGCGGCGACGGTGGGCGCCTGGAACAGCTCGCGCAGCGGAAGCTCCACGCCGAAGGACGCGCGAATGCGGGAGACCACCCGGGTGGCCAGCAGCGAGTGGCCGCCCAGCTCGAAGAAGTGGTCACCGGTTCCCACGCGCGGCAGGCCCAGCAGCTCGGCCCAGAGCGCCGCGAGGTTTTCTTCGGTGGAGGTGCGCGGAGCGACGTAGTCCGCCGTGGCGGCCAGGGCCATCGACTCGGGGGCGGGCAGGGCCTTGCGGTCCACCTTGCCGTTGGCGGTGAGGGGCAGGGCGTCCAGCCGCACCAGGGCGGAGGGCACCATGTACTCGGGCAGTCGCTCCACCAGGAAGGTGCGCAGCGCGGCGACGTCCAGCGACTCGGGCGCCGCGACGTACCCGACGAGGCGCTTGCCGCCGTGCGCGTCCTCGCGGGTCACCACCACGGCTGCTCGGACGCCGGGGAAGGTGGAGATGACGGCCTGCACTTCGTCCGGCTCGATGCGGAAGCCGCGCACCTTGACCTGGGTGTCAGCGCGGCCGACGAAGTCCAGCACGCGTCCGGCGAGCCAGCGCACCCGGTCGCCGGTGCGGTAGAGGCGGGCTCCGGGGATGCCGGAGAAGGAGTCAGGGACGAAGCGCTCGGCGGTGAGCGAGGGCTGGCCCAGGTAGCCGCGCGCGAGGCCGTCGCCGCCGATGTACAGCTCTCCGATGACACCCACGGGCACCGGCTGGCCGTGAGAGTCGAGCACGTACACTTGCGTGCCGCCAATGGGACGGCCGATGGGGACGGAGGTGCCCACCTGCTCCGCGCGAGTCACCGGCCAGGACGTGGCGAATACCGTCGTCTCGGTGGGGCCGTAGAGGTTGGTGACGGGGATGCGCAGCTCCTCCACGGCGCGGCGCACGTGAGTGGGCGACACCACGTCGCCGCCCGTCATGACGTGCTTCACGGTGCTCAGCCCCGGAGGCGGGTTGTCCACCAGTTGGGTGAACAGACCACTGGTGGCCCACATCGTGGTGACGCCCGAGGACTGGATGACGTGGCCCAGTTCCTCCAGCGACGCGGCCTGCGGAGGCATGACGACGAGGCGAGCGCCGTGCAGTAGCGCCGCCCAGATTTCGAAGGTGGAGGCGTCGAAGGAGATGGGGGCGAACTGGAGGAGGACTTCGTCGGGCCCGAAGCGGGCGTAGTCGGCGCCGAGGAGGGTGCGCAGGACGTTGCGGTGGGTGGTGCCCACGCCCTTGGGGCGGCCGGTGGAGCCGGAGGTGAAGTCCACGTAGGCGAGCGAGTCGGGCAGCGCCATCGGTGACGGCGCATGCGTCGGCTCGGAAGCGAGCGCGGCGTCCTCCAAAACCAAGGTGGAGAGTCCCTCCACCGGGAGGCGGGGCAGTAGTGCGCGTGTGGTGATGAGCGCATGGGGAGCCGCGTCCTCCACCATGCCGGCCAGGCGCTCACGCGGGTAGGACGCGTCCAGGGGGACGTAGGCGCCACCGGCCTTGAGGATGGCCAGCAGCGAGACCATCAGCTCCAGCGAGCGCTCGACGGCGAGGGCGACGCGGGAGTCGGCACCCACGCCCAGTCCGCGCAGGTGGTGTGAGAGCTGATTGGAACGCTCGTCGAGCTGCCGGTAGGTGAGGCGCGACGAGCTGGACTCCACGGCGATGTGGTCCGGGAAGCGGGCCACCACCTGGGCGAAGACGTCAGGCAGCGTGGACTCGCGCGGGTAGTCGGAGGCGGTGGCGCTCCACTCCCGCAGCACCTGTCGCTGCTCGGCCTCGTCCATCAGTGGCAGCTCGGACAGGCGCGCTTCCGGGTGCGCGGCGATGCCCTCCAGCAGCGTCTGGAAGTGCGCCAGCAGCCGGCGCACCGTCGGCTCCTCGAAGAGGTCCGTGCGGTAGACCGCCGCGAGCCGCAGGCCCTGGGGCACCTCGGTGGCCAGCAGCGTGAGGTCCACCTGGCTGGTGCCGCTGTCCACCGGCTGCACTTCCAGCGTCAGTCCCGGCACCCGCAGTGGCGGCAGGGGCGCGTTCTGCAAGGCGAACATCACCTGGAACAGCGGCGTGCTGCTCAGCTTGCGCTCGGGCTGGAGTACCTCCACCAGTTTCTCGAAGGGCACGTCCTGGTGCGCGAAGGCGCCAAGAGACGCCTCGTGCACCCGGGCCATCAACGCCAGGAAGGACGGGTCTCCGGACAGGTCCGCACGCAGGGCGAGCGTGTTGACGAACAGGCCGATGAGGCCCTCCAGCTCGGAGCGGTTGCGGCCGGCGATGGGCGTGCCGACGACGACGTCCTCCTGGCCGCTGTAGCGCGACAGCAGCACCTGGTACGCGGACAGCAGGAGGGTGAAGAGGGTGCGGCCCTCGCGCCCGGCCAGCGCCTTCAGCGACTGGAGCAGCGCCGGGGGCAGCATCACCGTGAGGCGGGCACCGTCGGTGCTGGCCACGGAAGGACGGGGCTTGTCCGTGGGCAGCTCCAGCATGGCATCGGCGTCCAACTGCCTGCGCCAGTAGCCGAGCTGCGTGTCCAGCGTCTCGCCCTGGAGCCAGCCGCGCTGCCACGTCGCGAAGTCCGCATACTGCATGGGCAGCGCGGGCAGCGGAGCGGCCTGTCCCGCGGCGAGCGCGGGGTAGAGCGCACCCAACTCCCGTACCAGCACGCCCATCGTCCAACCGTCGGAGACGATGTGGTGCACGTTGAGCAGCAGCAGGTGCTCGCTGACGTCCCAACGGTAGAGCACCGTGCGCAGCAGCGGGCCCTTCTCCATGTCGAAGGGCTTTCGCGCGTCGGCATGCAGCAGGCGCCAGGCCCCGGCCTCACGCTCGGACGGCTCGCCGCCCTCCGCGTCCACCACGGGCAGCGCGACGTCGAGCGACACGGCGACGTGCTGGAGCACCTGCCCGTCCTGCTCCACGAAGGTGGTGCGCAGGGCCTCATGACGCCTCACCAGCTCCTGGAGCGCACGACGGAGGGCGTCGACGTTCAGCTCGCCGGACAGGCGCACGGCGGTGGGGATGTTGAAGGCGGCGCTTCCGGGATTGAGCCGCTCCTGGAACCACATCCGCTCCTGCGCGAAGGACAGCGGAGCGCGCCGCGACGGACGGGCCTTGTCGCGCAGCAGCTCCGCGAGCCGCGCGCGCTTCTGTTCGGAGGTCAGGGCCATGACCGACTACCTTTCACTGCGCGAGCACACACGGCCACGGCACGGCCGTTGCCGGCCGGCGGTCCGCTGCGCGCGCTCACGAAGTACGACAACTCGAAGTTGAAACTGGCGCAACAACGGCGAAACGGCTCAGGGGTATCGGTTCATCCCAGGCGCTTCGTCGTGGGCTGGAGCGTCAGCGTGCTCTTCGCCTGCGACTCCACGGCCTCCCGCGTGTACAGCAGCGGGTGGCACTCGACCTTCTGACTCATGTCCATCAGGTCATCACGGTGCGGGTGGCCCAGGTGCTCAGACTGCCCGGGCGCGTGAATGGCCACTGACTTCGTCAAATCTCCCAGGTCGATGACCACGCGCAGCGCGGTGCCATGGACCACGTCGAAGGGCCGGCTCCAGATGAAGGAGGCGCCGTCCACCGAGTAGGTATCCCCGCGCGCCGGCAGCGCCCGGGTGTTGAAGGCATTGCGCAGCGACTTCGGGCTGCCCGGCCCGCCCAGCACCACGTGCTGGTACGTCACCGTGTGGACGCGGCCCCAGGTCCAGCCCTTCAGCTCGGGGCCGAAGCGCTCGGTCAGCCACTGCAGCGCCGCCGTGAGCGAGCGCCGGAGGATGTCGTCGCGCGTCTCGCGCTCCGGCGTCGTCGGGTCGTCCCACCACGCGTCCTCGGGCTTGCCCATCAAGTCGACGACGAGTGGCATGTGCATGCTGCCGTGCCGCTCGTAGTCGCTGTCCAGGTAGCGCTCCACCAGCTTCGGCCCCAGCTTGTGGCGCAGCAGGGCGCGCAGCACCTGGATGTACCAGGCGTGGAAGACGGTGGCGCCCACGCGGTCCACCTCGAAGCGCAGGTCCCACGCGGCCAGCTCCGCCAGCGCCTTCGCCTGCGCGTCGTCCGCGGGCTTCATCGCCAGCAGGTGCGGGCGCATCAGCTCGGCGGGGATGGAGTACGTCTCCGCCTGGATGCGGCGCATGTCCTCCACCGTGTGCTTCGTGCCCGCCTCCAGCAGGTCCGTAATCCGCCGGGCGCGGTAGCCCGGGAACCAGTTGTGGGCGATGACGTACGGGTAGTCGTCGGACGTAATCTTGTTGTTGGCCGTGGCGGCGAAGCCCGCGGGCGGGTTGAGCGAGGAGGGCAGGTCCTCGAAGGGGATGTAGCCCTGCCACTCGTACTCGCCCGTCCAGCCCGGCACCGGCACCGTGCCCTGGTGCCCCGGGGCGCGGATGGGGATGCGGCCCGTGGACTGGTAGCCCACGTTGCCGTCCGAGTCCGCGTACACGAAGTTCTGCCCCGGGCTCTCCCACAGCTTGCAGGCGGCGCGGAACTCGTCCCAGCTCTTCGCCAGGTTCATGCTCACCAGCGCGTCGATGAGCGGCCGGCTCTCCGCGTGGGCCCACCGCAGCGCCAGCGGCTCGAAGTCCCCGAGCGCGCGGCTCATCACCTTGTTGAGCAGCGGCCCGTGCCGGGTGCTGCGGATGACCACCGCCCCGTTCGGGCCACCGCGCACGGGGAACTCCTCGCGGATGACCTCCAGGTCATGCCAGGTGCCCTGGTACTCGTAGCGCTTGGGCGCCTTCGGGTCGTCCAGCTTCTCGAGGTAGAAGTCCTGGGTGTCCGGTCCCAGGTTGGACATGCCCCAGGCGGCCTTGCCGTTGTGGCCGATGACCACCAGCGGCACGCCCGGCAGCGAGAAGCCCACGTGGTTGAAGCGGCCGCCGTGCAGGCCGTTCTCGTACCAGGGCGACGGCATGCCCAGGCCCATGTGGATGTCGTTGGCGAGCAGCGGCTTGCCGCTGGCGGTGCGCTGGCCGTGCACCACCCAGTTGTTGCTGCCGGTGACGATGTTCGGGTCGCCGAGCACCGCGTCCGTGGCGTCCAGCCCCTCCATCGTCTTCACGCCGCGCAGGCCCTTGTACATCGCCCCCGGGGGGACGATGAGCGGCGTCTGCGGCGCGTGCACGGGCAGCAGCAGCGCGGCGATTTCCTCGCCCGCCTCGGCCACCAGCCGGGCCCGCAGGATTTCCAGCCGGTGGTTGCCGCCCAGCATCATCGACAGCAGGTTGCCGCGCACCAGCGTGTCCAGCGGCGTCCACGGGGCCGGGGTGGTCCCCAGGATGGTGTACTCCAGCGGCAGCGGCTCGTTGGCGATGCGCGCATTCACGCCCGCGCAGTATGCGTCCAGGATGGCGCGCGACTCCGCCGTCACCTGGGGCAGCGTCTTCTCCGCCATCCGGCGCAGTCCCAGCGTGCGCATGATGTGGTCCATGGGGACGACCGCGGGGCCGAGCACGGAGCCCAGCAGGCCGTTGCCGGTGAGGCGGCCGAACTCGAGCTGCCACATCCGGTCCTGCGCGTGCACGTAGCCCTGGGCGAAGAACAGGTCATGCTCGTCCTGCGCGTAGATGTGCGGGGTGCCCCAGGTGTCGCGGATGATTTCCACCGGGCCGTGCAGCCCGTCCACCTGGAACGCGCCCTGCGCGCGGGGCCAGCGGCGGCGGGCGAGCCAGGGGCCCAGGCCGGGCGTGGCGAGGGCCAGCACGGGGGGCAGCTTGCGAAGCAACTGGAGCCAGCGGTTGAAGGTGCTCATGTCTCGGTGCTCCCAGTGGTGGCGAGGCGCGGTGCGGTCCCGACGTCAGCCGCGAGGTCCGCGGGCATGGGCGTGGGCACTTGGGGATGACGCGGTTGGGTGGGCAGGGCGTCCGGCAGCTCGGACTCCACGTTGCGCGTGCGGGGCGACAGCCACAGCACGACGACGTTCGTCAGCATCATCACGCTGAGCATGACGAACATGAGCGCGACGCCTCGGCCCTGGCCGGTGCCAATCACCTGTCCGACGCTGGAGGCGAGCGCGCCGTCCCTGGCCATCAGCGGCTCGAAGACCTGGTCCGCCAGGACGCCGCCCAACAGGGTCACCGCCAGCCCCATGGCCTGGAACACCACCCGGCGCAGGGCGGCGACGCGCCCCTGCAGCTCGGGCGGCACCTTGGTCTGCCAGATGAACTGGTTGCAGGCCGAGGTGAGCGGGAAGGTGAACACGAAGATGGCGGCCGACACGGCGATGAGCGGCACGCTGGGCGGCAGGGCCGCCAGCGGGAGGATGAGCGCGGCCAGGAGGGAGAAGCCCGCGATGCCGAGGATGCGGCGCTGGGGGCCGCCCCAGATGCTGGTGATGAGGCCGCCCGCCAGCGCGCCCATGCCGGCGATGGAGGCAATCCACTTCAGGTGGTCGATGTCCGTGAAGGCCAGCACCAGCGGGTTGATGAGCAGCATCACCATGCTGACGACGAAGCCGCCGGTGGTGATGAAGACCATCAGGCCGAACAGGCCCCTGCGCTCACGGATGAACTGCCAGCCCTCCACCAGGTCCGCCTTCAGGGAGCGCTGACCGGCCTGCTTCGTGGCGCCGCGGGGCGGCACGGGGAAGCGGACGACGATGAGCGCCCCGATGGCGAAGATGTAGGAGATGGCATCCACGAGGAGGATGCCGCGCAGGCCGATGGCACCCAGCAGCGCGCTGGCGATGAGCGGGCCGGCAATCTGGGAGATGGCGGCGCTCAGCTCGGTCATCCCGCTGGCGCGACCCAGGTGCTTGCGGGGGACGAGCAGCGGCACGGTGGAGGTCCATGCCGGAAAGCACATCGTGGAGAAGGCCGAGCCGAGCAGGAGCGGGCCGTAGAAGTACCAGACCTTGATGGTCCACCACCCCGCGCTCTCGCCGGCGAACAGGCCCCAGATGAGGAAGATGCCCAGGGCCGCGCCCAGGTCGCCCACGAGCATGAGCTTGCGCCGGTCCCACCGGTCCGCGAGCACGCCCGCCAGGGGCGACAGCAGCACCAGGGGCAGCGAGCTGAAGAAGCCGACGAGGGCGAAGCCGGTGACAGAGCCGGACGTCTGGTAGACGTACGCCCCGAGCGCGAACGACGTCAGCGACGAGCCCAGCATGGAGAGGAACTGCCCGACCCAGACCGTTCCGAAGGTCCGCATCGAGTAGCCCGGTGAAGGAGGGGCTTGGGGTGTCATGAGGCGTCGCGCTCCAGAGAATCCAGGTGTTTGACGAGCCGCTCCGCCACACGAGGGGCGTTGGGCGCGGTTAGCAGGGTGTAATGGTCGCCCGGCACTTCATACACCGTGAGAGTGCCGCCGAGCCACGCACTCCAGCCCAGGTCCTGGGTGCGAGGCGCCCCGCTCGGGGGCGTGGCGGCCCGGAGGAGGAGTGCCGGGCCCATGTAGGCCCCCGCGGGCACGTAGGTGCGCTGAGCGTGGCTGAGCCGCTGATACACGCGGAAGAGGCGCTCGGCCGCGTCGAGGTCCAGCGCGGGCCCGCCCGAAGGTGAGCGCCGCGCCAGCTCCAGCACGTAGGCCAGCGCGCCGCGGACGTCCAGCCGCCGCAGGTGCTCCACGTCCAGAGGCAGCTCCTGCCACGGCAGCCCGAGCACCCGGCCGAAGCCGGCCAGTTGCATGAGGGCGTCCGGCTCGGGGCGAGGTTGGACCTCTGGGGCGAGGCTGTCGAGGAGGGCGAGCAACTCCACCTGCTCGCCTGCCTGCTGGAGGAGCCGGGCCATCTCGTAGGCGACGATTCCACCGAAGGACCAGCCACCCAGGAGGTAGGGCCCCTGGGGCTGCACGGCGCGGAGCTGGGCGAGGTAGTCGCGGGCGAGGACTTCGATGGAGGCGGCAGACAGCTCGCCTCCGTCGATACCGGAGGCGGACAGGCCGTAGATGGGCCTGTTGCTGCCGAGCAGGCGGACGAGCTCGGTGTAGCCCAGCACGCTGCCGCCGCCGCCGTGGACGAGGAAGAGGGGACGGCCGGTGGCGGTGCCTGCGTCCAGGCGGACGAGGTTGGAGGTGGGGGAGTCGTCGCGCTGCTCCAGCCGCCGTGCGAGGCGCTCGACGGTGGCGCCCTGGAAGAGGGCCGACACGGGCAGTGCGACTCCGATGCGCTCGCGGAGTCGTGCCATGAGGCGCACGGCGAGGAGGGAGTGGCCGCCGAGGGAGAAGAAGTCGTCGGTGGCGCCGACCTTCTCGACGTGGAGCACCTCGGCCCAGACGGCGGCCACGGCCTCCTCGGTGGGAGTGCGCGGGGCGACGTAGGCGGCGCTGGTGGTGGAGGCGTCGGGTGCGGGCAGGGCCTTGCGGTCGACCTTTCCGTGGGTGTTGAGGGGCAGTGCCGCCAGGAAGACGAAGGCGGAAGGCACCATGTACTCGGGCAGCGAGCGCAGCAGCGCGGTGCGGAGCGCGGCCGTATCGAGAGCGCCTCCCTCGGGCGTGACGAGGTAGGCGACGAGGCGCGGGTTGCCGGGGACGTCCTCGCGGGAGAGCACGACGGCGCGACTGACGGTGGGCTCCTGCTCCAGGGCGGCTTCGATTTCGCCCAATTCAATGCGGAAGCCGCGCAGCTTCACCTGGAAGTCGATGCGGCCCAGGTAGTCGAGCTCGCCGTTGGCAAGCCAGCGCACCTTGTCGCCGGTGCGGTAGAGGCGGCCACCGGCCACTGCGCCGAACGGGTCCGAAACGAACTTCTCTGCGGAGAGCTCGGGCCTGCCGAGGTAGCCACGAGCGACACCCGCGCCGCCGATGAAGAGCTCCCCGGGGACGCCGGTGGGGACAGGCTGCATGCGCTCGTCGAGGACGTAGACCTGCACGTTGGCCAGCGGGCCGCCCAGCGTGGGTCTGGAGGCGCCGCGAATGGCGCGGGCAGTGGTGTCGACGGTGCACTCGGTGGGGCCGTAGACGTTGAAGCAGTGGATGAAGGGGTGGGCGGACAGCTTCGCCCACAGCGCTTCGTCCACGGCCTCACCGCCCACGAGCACGCGCAGCGGACGCGAAGCAGCGAGTCCCTCTTCCAGCAGCAGGCGCAGGTGGGAGGGAGAGCAGTCGAGGACGTCGAGTTGGTGCTTCTCCACCCACGCCTTGAGCAGCGCTACGTCCTCACGTGCGGCCTGGGGCACGACGCAGAGGGCATGGCCGTCGGCCACCTGGATGAGTTGCTTCACGGAGGCGTCGAAGGCGAGAGGCGCGTTGAGGCTGACGCGCAGCGCGCCTTCGGCTCCGGCATACACAGCCGAGGCCAGTGCGGTGCGCAGGTTCATCACGGATGCGTGCTGAACCATGACGCCCTTGGGGCGGCCGGTGGAGCCGGAGGTGTAGATGACGTAGGCGAGGTGCTCGGGCGAGGTGACGCGAGGCGGGTTGGCCCCGGACTCGCGCGAGAGCGACAGCGTGGTGGAAGCGTCGTCCAGAGACATCGCTTCCACGGAAGCGCCTTCGAGCTGCGGCTTCAGGTGGCGCTGGGTGAGGGAGAGCCGTGCGCCGCAGTCCTGGAGCATGAAGGCCAGGCGCTCGCGCGGGTATGCCGGGTCCATGGGGACGTAGGCACCACCGGCCTTGAGGACGGCGAGGACAGCCACCACCATGTCGACGCCGCGCTCCATGCAGAGGGCGACGCGCACCTCGGGGCCGACACCGCGCGAGCGCAGGACCTGCGCCAGTTGATTGGCGCGGCGGTTGACCTGCGAGAAGGACAGCGAAGCGGAGTCATCGAGGACAGCCATCGCATCCGGCGTGCGTACGGCCTGGTCCTCGAAGCGCTCGTGCAGCGCGCCCTCCCAGCTGGCCTCCTGGCGCGTGTCATTCCAGCGCACCAGCACCTGCTGACGCTCGGAAGCGGGCAGCAGGGACAATTCACCCACGTGCGTCTCGGGCGCGGACACGGCGGCCTGCACCAGCGTGGTGAAGTGCTCCACCATGCGGGTGATGGTGCCCTGCTCGAACAGGTCGGTGCGGTAGCTCAGTGTGCCCCCGAGGCCCTCGGGGCCCTGGGATAGCGAGAGCGTCAGGTCGAACTTGGTGGCCAGCGCACCGGACTCGAAGGACTCCACGCTCAGCGGGCTGCTGTCCTGCGCACCGCCCTTCACCTCCAGGGTGGCCGTCGGAGCGTTCTGCAGGACGAGCATCACCTGGAACAGCGGCGAGTGACTCAGGCTGCGCTGGGGCCGCAGTTCCTCGACAAGCTTCTCGAAGGGCACGTCCTGGTGCTCGTAGGCGCCCAGCGTGGTGGCACGCACCTTCGCGAGCAGCTCGCCGAAGGTGGCGCGCGGGTCCACCTGGGTGCGCAGCACGAGCGTGTTGACGAAGAAGCCGATGAGGCCCTCTGTCTCCGCGCGGGTACGGCCGGCGATGGGGGAGCCGACGGAGATGTCGTCCTGTCCCGAGTAGCGGGCCAGCAACACCTGCCAGAGGGCGAGCAGGGCCATGAAGGGCGTGGTGCCCTCGCGCTGGCACAGGGCCAGGAGCGCCTCGGTGACGGGCGTGGAGAGCTGCACGGGCAGCCACGCGCCACGGTGGGACTGGACGGCGGGACGAGGCTTGTCGGTGGGCAACTCCAGCACGGGCGCCGCACCGGAGAGCTGCCCGCGCCAGTACCCAAGCTGCTTCTCCAGCGCCTCACCCCGCAGCCACGAGCGCTGCCATGCGGCGAAGTCCGCGTACTGCACCGGCAGGGGATTCAGCCGCGGCTCACGGCCGCTGGAGTGCGCCGCGTAGAGCTCCGTCAGCTCGCGCACCAGCACGCCCATGGACCAGCCGTCGGAGACGATGTGGTGCATCGTCCCGATGAGGACGTGGTCCTGCGCGCCCAGGCGCAGCAGCAGGGCGCGGAAGACGGGGCCGCGAGCCAGGTCGAAGGGACGCTGGGCCTCCTGCGCGGCCAGGCGGCGGGCCTCGGCCTCGCACTCCTCGGCGGACAGTGCGCTCAGGTCCACCACCGGCAGCGGGAAGTGCGGCACGGGGTGGATGACCTGCACGGGCTCGCCGTCATGGACGCCGAAGGTGGTGCGCAGCGCCTCATGCCGCTCGGTGAGCGAGGCGAAGGACTTCTCCAGCGCGCCCACGTCCAGCGGTCCGCGCATGCGCAGCGCAGTGGGGATGTTGTACGCGGAGCCGCCGGGCTCGAGCTGGTCGATGACCCACAGTCGCTGCTGAGCGAAGGAGAGCGGCAGCTCACCGGTGCGCGGCACGGGCACCAGGGGCGGCGCCTGGACGGTGCGCGAGTGCACCGCCGCGTCCACCCGCTTCGCGAGCGCGGAGAGGACGGGCGCCTCGAAGAGGGCACGCAGGGGCAGCTCCACGCCGAAGGTGGAGCGGATGCGGGAGATGACCTGCGTGGCCAGCAGCGAGTGGCCGCCCAGTTCGAAGAACTGCGCCTCCGCGCCTACGCGCTCCAGGCCCAGCACCTGGGCCCACAGGCCCGCGAGCAGCTCCTCGGTGGGGGTGCGCGGGGCGACGTGCTCCGACGTGGAGCCAGGTGCCTCGGGCACGGGCAGGGCCTTGCGGTCCACCTTGCCGTTGGGCGTGAGTGGCAGCGCCTCCAGCGCCACGAGGGCCGAGGGCACCATGTGCTCGGGCAGCCGCTGCCTGGCGGTGGCCCGGAGTGACTCGACGTCCACGGACATGCCAGAGGCGGGGACCACGTACGCCGCCAGGCGCTTGTCTCCGGGGCGGTCCTCACGCACCAGCACCAGCGCCTGCCGCACGCCGGAGTGCGAGGCCAGCACGGCCTCGATTTCACCCAGTTCGATGCGGAAGCCGCGCAGCTTCACCTGGAAGTCGATACGGCCGACGTAGTCCATCGTGCCGTCCGCCCTCCAGCGCACGAGGTCTCCCGTGCGGTAGAGGCGTCCACCGGGCTCGGTGGCGAACGGGTCGGGCACGAACTTCTCGGCGGTCAGCTCGGGACGGCCGAGGTAGCCGCGCGTCACGCCCATGCCGCCGATGCACAGCTCGCCGGCAACGCCGATGGGCACCGGGCGCAGATGCCGGTCCAGCACGTAGAGCCGCGTGTTGGCGAGGCCTCGGCCCAGCGGCGGACGCTGCCCGTCCGGGACGCAGAGGTGCAGGTTGGCGATGACGGTGGTCTCGGTGGGCCCATACGCGTTGAAGAACCGTCGGCCAGGAGCCCACTTCTCCACCAGTTCGGCCGAGCAGGCCTCGCCGCCAGAGAGGATGGTGCCCAGCGTCTCGAGCCCCTGGGTGGGCAGGATGGCCAACACCGAGGGCGGCAGTAGCACCTGGTCGATGGCCTGGCCGCGCAACACGTCCACCAGGGGCTGACCGGGCATCACGTCCTCGCGCGACGCCATCACCAGGGTGGCGCCGTGGAACAGCGCCAGCGTCACCTCGTACACGGAGGCGTCGAAGCTGGAGGACGCGAACTGGAGCACGCGCTGGCCCGCACGCAGGCCCGTGACGCGGGCGATGTCCGCCGCGAGGTTGGGCACGCCGCGGTGGCTCACCATGACGCCCTTGGGGCGACCGGTGCTGCCCGAGGTGTAGATGACGTACGCCAGGTCGTCCGCCGTGCCGACGCGCGCCGGCGCGGAGACCGGGCGGCGCGAGAGGAAGGACTCGGCGGTGTCGAGCGTCAGCACGTCGCCCGAGAAGGAGGGCAGCGTGTCTGTCAGGTGCGAGTGGGTGAGGAGCACCGACGCGCCGCAGTCCTGGAGCATGAAGTCCAGGCGCTCGCGGGGGTAGGCCGGGTCCATGGGCACGTAGGCACCGCCGGCCTTGAGCACGCCGAGCAGCCCCACCACCACATCGAACGAACGCTCCACGCACAGCGCTACGCGCATTTCGGAGCGCACGCCCCTGGCGCGCAGTTCATGGGCAAGCTGGTTGGCCCGCGCATCCAGCTCGCGGTAGCTCAGGGTGCGCTCGCCGAAGCGGAGGGCCTCCGCGTCGGGCGTGCGCAGCACCTGGGCTTCGAACTGCTCGTGGAAGCGGGCGCCGTCCGCGAAGGGAGCGGACGTGTCGTTCCACTGCTCGATGACCTGGCGGCGCTCGTCCTCGCGCATCAACTGGATGCCGGACAGGCGCTGGCGTGGGTTGGTGGCGATGGCCTCCAACAGGGTGTGGAGGTGGCCCGCCATGCGCGCGACGGTGGAGGCGTCGAACAGGTCGGTGTTGTAGTTCAGCGAGCCGTACAGCCCCTGTGGGCCCGGCGTCATCGTCAGCGTCAGCTCGAACTTGGCGACATGGGTGGGCGCCTCCACGGTGGACAGCTTCAGCCCCGGCAGGGAGATGGAGGAGGCAGGCAGGTTCTGCAGCGAGAACATGACCTGGAAGAGCGGCGAGCGGCTCAGGTCGCGCTCGTGCTGGAGCACTTCCACCAGCTTCTCGAAGGGCACCTCCTGGTGGGCAAACGCGCCCAGCGTGGACTCACGCACCCGTCCCAGCAGGGACGCGAAGGTGTCCTCGTCAGTCACGTGGGCGCGCAGGGCGAGTGAGTTGACGAAGAATCCGATGAGGCCCTCCGTCTCCGTGCGGTTGCGGCCAGCGATGGGCGAGCCGACGACGACGTCGTCCTGTCCCGAGTACCGGGAGAGCAGCGTCTGCCAGCTGGCGAGCAACACCATGAAGAGGGTGGCGTTGTGCTGACGGGCGAGCGCCTCCAGTTGCTGCCCCAGCCCCGCGGGGAGCGCGAAGGGGTGCGTCTCCCCGTGGAACGTCTGGACGGGCGGGCGGGGCCTGTCGGTGGGTAGCTCCAGCGCCTTCGGGGCGCTACCGAGCTGCTGCTTCCAGTAGCCGAGCTGCGCCTCCAGCACCTCGCCACTCAGCCAGTTGCGCTGCCACACCGCGTAGTCGGCGTACTGCAACGGCAGCGGCGCGAGGCGTGGTGGCTGACCCGATGCGTGGGCCTGGTACAGGGCTGCCAGCTCGCGCACGAGCACGCTGAGCGACCAGCCGTCGGAGACGATGTGGTGCAGGTTGAGGAGCAGCACATGCTCCTCGGGCGCAAGCCTCAGCAGCGAGGCACGGAAGAGCGGCCCCCGGGAGAGGTCGAACGGGCGGACGCCGTCCTCGGTGGCCAGACGCCGGGCCTCGGCCTCGCGCTGCTCGGTGGGCAGCGCGCCCAGGTCCACCACGGGCAGCTGGAAGTCCGTGACGGGGTGGATGACCTGCACGGGCTCGCCATTGCTGGCGGCGAAGGTGGTGCGCAGTGACTCGTGACGCTCGACGAGCGCGCCCAGGCTGCGCTCCAGAGCCGCAACGTCCAGCGTGCCGGTGAGGCGCACCGGCGAGGGCATGTTGTAGGCGGAGCTACCGGGCTGGAGCTGGTCGATGAACCACAGGCGCTGCTGAGCGAAGGAGAGCGGCAGTGCGTCGGAGGAACCCCGGCGCACGAGGGCGGGCGCCTGGAGAGAGCCTCCCGCCAGGCGCATGGACTCGATGCGCTCGGCGAGGGCGGCGACGGTGGACGCCTCGAAGAGGGTGCGCAGGGGCAGCTCCACGCCGAGCTCGGAGCGGATGCGGGAGATGACCTGCGTGGCGAGCAGGGAGTGGCCGCCCAGCTCGAAGAAGCTGCCGGTGATGCTCACCCGGGGCACGCGCAGGACGGCCGCGAACAGCTCCGCGAGCTTCTCTTCAACGGGAGTCCGCGGTGCGACGAAGGCTTCGGTGGGCGAGCCCTGGATGGCGTCCGGAGCGGGCAGGGCCTTGCGGTCGACCTTGGCGTTGGCGGTGAGGGGCAGGGTGTCCAGACGCACGAGGGCGGAGGGCACCATGTACTCGGGCAGTCGCTCCTTGAGCGCCGCACGCAGCGCGGCGGTGTCGAGGGACTCGGGAGCGGCGACGTAGCCGACGAGGCGCTTGTCGCCGGGGGCGTCCTCGCGCACCAGGGCCACGGCCTGACCGACGTCGGGGAAGGCGAGCAGGGCGGCTTCGACCTCGGCCAACTCGATGCGGTAGCCGCGCACCTTCACCTGGGCATCGGCGCGGCCGAGGAACTCCAGCACGCCATCATTCCTCCGACGAGCCAGGTCGCCTGTACGGTAGAGGCGAGCCCCCGGGACACCGGAGAATGCGTCCGGGACGAAGCGCTCGGCGGTGAGGGCGGGCTGCTCGACGTAGCCCCGGGCCACGCCGTCGCCGCCGATGAACAGCTCACCGACGACTCCAACAGGCACCGGCTGGCCGTGCGCATCCAGCACGTACACCTGCGTATTGCCGATGGGACGGCCGATGGGCACGGAGGAGCCCACGTGCTCCACCGACGTCATGCGGTGGGTGGAGGCGAAGAGCGTGGTTTCCGTGGGGCCGTAGCAGGCGGTGACGGGGATGCGCAGCTCTTCCAGCACGCGGCGGACATGCGGCGCGCTCACCACGTCACCACCCGTGAGCAACTGCCTCACGTTGCGCAGGGCCGGGAAGTTGTTGTCCACCACCTGGGTGAAGAGGCCGGCGGTGAGGTGCAGCGTCGTCACGCCATGCTTCGTGAGGATGGCCTCCAGTTCCTTCAGGTCGGAAGGCGAGTGTGGCGGGAAGACGACGAGCCGTGCGCCATGGAGCAGCGGACCCCACAGCTCCAGGGTGGAGGCATCGAAGGAGACAGGCGCGATGAGGAGGAAGGTCTCATCCGGGCCGAGGTGCGCGTAGTCGTTGCCGAAGAGGGTGCGCAGCACGGCGGCCTGCGGAGTACCGACGCCCTTGGGCCGGCCCGTGGAGCCGGAGGTGAAGTCGATGTACGCCAGGCTCTCGGGGCGTGCCGTGGAAGGCGGCGCGTGCACGGTCTGCGCTTCCACGGGCACGTCCTCCATCACCAGAGTGACGAGCCCCTTCGTGGGCAGCTTCGGGAGCAGCTCGCGCGAGGTGACGAGCACGCGCGGGCGCGAGTCCTCCACCATGGCGGCGAGGCGCTCGCGCGGATACGAGGGGTCGAGCGGGACGTAGGCGCCGCCAGCCTTGAGGATGGCGACGAGGGAAACAATCAGTTCCAGCGAGCGGTCCAGGGCAATGGCCACGCGCGAGTCGGTGGACACGCCCAGGCCACGCAGATGGTGCGCAAGCTGGTTCGCACGCGCGTCCAACTGCCGGTAGGTGAGCTTCTCCTCACCGAACTCGACGGCGACCTTGTCCGCGTACCGGGCTACGACCTGCGAGAAGACCTCGGGCAGGGTGGAGCCGCGCGGGTATTCGGAGGCGGTGGCGTTCCACTGCACCAGCACCTGCCGGCGCTCCGCCTCGGTGAGCATGGACAGGGAGGCCAGGGGCGCGCTCGGCCGGGTGACGAGCGCCTCCACCAGAATCTGGAAGTGCTCCGCCATGCGCGCGGCGGTGGCGGGCTCGAACAGGTCGGTGTTGTAGCGCAGGGGGCCCTGGAAGCCTTCCGACGTCTCGGACAGGCTCAGCTCCAGCTCGAAGCGGACCGTGGGGTTGTTCACCTCGTCCAGCGGGCGCAGCGCCAGTGCCGGCTTCCGGGCCTGCTCCGGGCCTTGCATCGACGCGGCCGTGGGCGCGTTCTGCAGGGCGAAGAGGACCTGGAACAGCGGGCTGCGACTCATGTCGCGAGCAGGCTGGAGCTCTTCCACCAGCCGCTCGAAAGGCACGTCCTGGTGGGCGTACGCACCCAGCGCCGTCTCCTTCACCCGGCGTAGCAGGTGCAGGAACGAGGACCGGTCATCCACCTGGGCCCGCATCACCAGCGTGTTGATGAAGAAGCCGATGAGGCCCTCCAGCTCTCCACGCTGACGGCCCGCGATGGGAGAGCCGACGGTGACGTCCGGTTGGCCGGAGTAACGGGACAGCAGCACCTGGAACGCAGCGAGCAGGGCCATGAAGGGCGTGGCGCCCTCCTGTTGGCACAGCGCATTGAGCTGCTCGGACGCGGCCCGGGACAACGCCACCGGCACGTGCGCACCACGGAAGGTCTGCACGGGCGGACGCGGCTTGTTGGTGGGCAGCTCCAACGTCGAGAGGCCGGAGAGCTGCTTGCGCCACCAGCCGAGTTGCTCGTCGAGCACCGCGCCCTGGAGCCACTCGCGCTGCCACACGGCGTAGTCCGCGTATTGGAGCGGCAGCGGCGGCAGGGGCGAAGGACGGCCCTGGGAGAAGGCTTCGTAGAGGGCAGAGACTTCGCGCACCAGCACGCCCATGGACCAACCGTCGGAGACGATGTGGTGCATGTTGAGGGCGAGCACGTGGTCCGTGGGCCCCAGCTTCAGCAGCCGGGCGCGCATCAGCGGGCCGGTGGAGAGGTTGAAGGGCGTCAGCAACTCCTCGCGCAGGCGGCGCTCCAGCTCGGCGCGGGCGGCGGAAGGCTCCAGGCCACTGAGGTCCGTCGCGTCCAGGGGCAGCTCACCGAGAGGAGCGATGAGCTGAAGGGGTTGGCCCTCCTGCTGGGTGAAGGTGGTGCGCAGGGCCTCATGCCGGTGCACGAGGGCCTCGAAGCCGCGGCGCAGGGCTTCGACGTCGAGAGGCCCGTCCATGCGCACGAAGGTGGGCATGTTGTAGGAGGCACTGCCGGGCTGGAGCTGGTCGATGAACCACAGGCGCTGCTGAGCGAAGGAGAGGGGCAGCGGCCCGGTGCGGGGCACGGGGACGATGGCGGGCGCCTGGGTGCCAGTGGCGGACTGCCGTGCGGACTCGATGCGGGAGGCGAGGGCGGCCACGGTGGGCGCCTCGAAGAGGGCGCGTAGCGGCAGCTCCACTTCGAACGTCGAGCGGATGCGGGAGATGACCTGCGTGGCCACCAGCGAATGGCCGCCGAGCTCGAAGAAGTTGTCGTGGACGCCGATGCGCTGCACGCGGAGCACCTGGGTCCAGAGCGCGGCGAGCTGCTCCTCGGTGGGGTTGCGAGGCGCGACGAAGGACTCCGCCTTGGACATCAGCGCGGAGTCGGGAGCGGGCAGGGCCTTGCGGTCGACCTTGGCGTTGGAAGTGAGGGGCAGGGAGTCCAGGCGCACGAGGGCGGAGGGCACCATGTACTCGGGCAGCCGCTGCTTGAGCGCGGCACGCAGCGCGGCCATGTCGAGGGACTCGGGAGCGGCGAGGTAGCCGACGAGGCGCTTGTCTCCGGGGACGTCCTCGCGCACGAGGGCCACGGCCTGACCGACGTCGGGGAAGGCGAGCAGGGCGGCTTCGACTTCTGCGAGCTCGATGCGGTAGCCGCGCACCTTCACCTGGGCGTCGGCGCGGCCGAGGAACTCGAGCACGCCATCCGTGCGCCAGCGGGCCAGGTCGCCAGTGCGGTAGAGGCGAGCACCCGGGACACCGGAGAAGGAGTCCGGTACGAAGCGCTCGGCGGTGAGGGCGGGCTGCTCCACGTAGCCCCGGGCCACGCCGTCGCCGCCGATGAGCAGCTCACCCACCACGCCGACGGGCACGGGCTGACCGGACGCGTCCACCAGATACACGCGAGTGTTCCCGATGGGCTTGCCGATGGGCACGGAGGTGCCGACCTGCTCGACGTCCGTCATGCGGTGGGTGGAGGCGAAGAGCGTGGTCTCCGTGGGGCCGTAGCAGGCGGTGACGGGGATGCGCAGCTCTTCCAGCACGCGGCGGACGTGCGGCGCGCTCACCACGTCACCGCCCGTCAGCACCTGACGGACGGAGCGCAGGCTGAAGAAGTTGTGGTCCACCACCTGGGTGAAGAGGCCGGCGGTGAGGTGCAGCGTCGTCACGCCGTGCTTCAGCAGCACCGACTCCAGTTCCTTCAGGTCAGAAGGTGAGTGCGGTGGGAAGACGACGAGCCGTGCGCCATGGAGCAGCGGCCCCCACAGCTCCAGGGTGGATGCATCGAAGGAGACAGGCGCGATGAGGAGGAAGGTCTCATCCGGACCGAGGTGCGCGTAGTCGTTGCCGAAGACGGTGCGCAGGACAGCGGCCTGTGGAGTGCCAACGCCCTTCGGGCGGCCCGTGGAGCCGGAGGTGAAGTCGATGTACGCCAGGCTCTGGGGCAGCGCGGCCATCGGAGGCGCCGAAGTCGGCTGTGCCTCCAGGGACACCTCTCCCAACACCACGGTGGCCAGGCCCTCGGTGGGCAGCTTCGCCCTCAGCTCATTCGAGGTGATGAGCACGGTGGGACGCGAGTCCTCCACCATGGCGGCGAGGCGCTCGCGCGGATACGACGGGTCCAACGGGACGTAGGCGCCGCCAGCCTTGAGGATGGCGACGAGGGAGACAATCAGCTCCAGCGAGCGGTCCAGGGCAATGGCCACGCGGGAGTCGGTGGAAACGCCCAGGCCACGCAGATGCCAGGCGAACTGATTCGCCCGCTCGTCCAACTGCCGGTAGGTGAGCTTCGAGTCACTGAACTCGACGGCGACCTTGTCCGCGTACCGGGCTACGACTTGCGAGAAGACCTCGGGCAGGGTGGAGCCGCGCGGGTACTCGGAGGCGGTGGCGTTCCACTCCACCAGCACCTGCTGGCGCTCCGCCTGCGTCAGCATGGACAGGGACGACAGGGGCGTCTCGGACCGGCTGACGAGGGCCTCCATCAGCACCCGGAAGTGCTCGGCCATCCGCTGGGCCGTCGTGCTCTCGAACAGGTCGGTGTTGTAGCCCAGCGAGCCCTGGTAGCCGTCAGGGGTCTCCGACAGGTTGAGCTGGAGCTCGAACTTGATGGTGGGATTCTCCACCATCTCCAGCGGGCGCAGAGTCAGGGCCATCTTCTGGGCCGGCCCCTGGGGCATGGGCGTGTTCTGCAGGGCGATGAACACCTGGAACAGCGGGCTGCGGCTCATGTCGCGAGTCCGCTGCAGCTCCTCCACCAGTCGCTCGAAGGGCACGTCCTGGTGCGCATAGGCGCCCAGGGCCGCTTCCTTGACCTGTCGCAGCACGTCGCGGAAGGAGTGGCGAGCATCCAGCTGCGTCCGCAGCACGAGCGTGTTGACGAAGAAGCCGATGAGCCCTTCCAACTCACCCCGGTTGCGCCCGGCGATGGGCGAGCCGACGGAGATGTCCTGCTGGCCCGAGTAACGGGATAGCAGCACCTGGAACGCGGCCGTCAGGGCCATGAAGGGCGTGGCGCCCTCCTGTTGGCACAGCGCATTGAGCTGCTCGGACGCGGCCTTCGACAGCGCCAGGGGTACGTGCGCGCCACGGAAGGTCTGCACGGGCGGACGGGGCTTGTCGGTGGGCAGCTCCAGCGTGGCGGCGCCGGAGAGGTGCTGCTTCCAGTAACCGAGCTGCTCATCGAGCACCTCGCCCTGGAGCCACTGGCGCTGCCAGACGGCGTAGTCCGCGTACTGGAGTGACAGCGGCGGCAGGGGCGAGGGCCGGCCCTGCGAGAAGGCGTCGTAGAGGGCAGCGACTTCACGCACCAGCACGCCCATGGACCAACCGTCGGAGACGATGTGGTGCATGTTGAGGGCGAGCACGTGGTCCGTGGGCCCCAGCTTCAGCAGCCGGGCGCGCATCAGCGGGCCTGTGGAGAGGTCGAAGGGCGTCAGCAGCTCCTCGCGCAGGCGGCGCTCCAGCTCGGCGCGGGCGGCGGAGGGCTCCAGGCCACTGAGGTCCGTCACGTCCAGGGGCAGCTCACCGAGAGGGGTGATGAGCTGAAGGGGCTGTCCCTCCTGCTGGGTGAAGGTGGTGCGCAGGGCCTCATGACGGTGCACGAGGGCCTCGAAGCCGCGGCGCAGGGCTTCGACGTCGAGCACCCCCTCCATGCGCACGAAGGTGGGCATGTTGTAGGAGGCACTGCCGGGCTGGAGCTGGTCGATGAACCACAGGCGCTGCTGGGCGAAGGAAAGCGGCAGCGGCCCGGTGCGAGGCACGGGGACGATGGTGGGCGCCTGGGTGCCAGTGGCGGACTGCCGTGCGGACTCGATACGGGTGGCGAGGGCGGCCACGGTGGGCGCCTCGAAGAGGGCGCGCAGCGGCAGCTCCACTCCGAGCACCGAGCGGATGCGCGAGATGACCTGCGTGGCCAGTAGTGAGTGACCGCCCAGCTCGAAGAAGCTGTCGGTGACGCTCACCTGGGGCAGGCGGAGGATGGTGGAGAACAGCTCCGCGAGCTTCTCCTCCATCGGATTGCGCGGGGCGGTGAAGGGCGCATCGCCACGCAGGCTCTCCGCGTCGGGCGCGGGGAGCAGGTTGCGCGCCAGCTTCCCGCTGGGCGTCAGCGGCAGCACCTCCAGCATGACGAAAGCGGAGGGCACCATGTACTCGGGCAGCCGCTGCTGGAGGAAGCCGCGCAGGCTCTCGGCTTCCACCGGGCCCGTGGGGACCACGTAGGCCACCAATCGCTTGTCGCCCGCCACCTCGCGCACCACGACGGCCGCGTCGCGCACGCCAGCCGCGGCGCGCAGGACGGACTCCACCTCGCCCAGCTCCACGCGGTAGCCGCGCAGCTTCACCTGTCCATCCAGGCGGCCGAGGAAGTCCAGTGCGCCGTCCGCCCTCCACTTCGCCGCGTCGCCGGTGCGGTACAGCCGCGCGCCGGGCTCGGCGCTGAACGGGTTCGGCACGAAGGCCTTCGCCGTCAGGTCAGGGCGGTCCAGGTAGCCGTGCGCCAGGTGCGAGCCGCCGACGAACAGCTCACCGGGCACTCCCACCGGGCAGGGCTGCCCATGCATGTCCAACACGTAGAGCTGCGTGTGCGCCAGCGTCGTGCCGATGCACGGCAGCCGCGGCCACGTGGACGGCGGCCCCTCCAGCCGGTACGCGGAGACGACGTGCGCCTCCGACGGACCGTACTGATTCTCCAGCACGCACCCGGGCAGCTTCTCGAAGAAGGCCACCAGGGCCGGCGTCACCTGGAGCTGCTCTCCCGCCGTCACCACCTCGATGAGCGCGCGCGGCAGCACGGCCCCGTGCGAGACGGCGTCCGCCATGGCCTGGAGCGCGACGAACGGAAGGAACAGTCGTTCCACCGCGTGCCGGTCCATGAACGCCAGCAGCGCGGGGATGTCCTGGCGCAGGCCGCCCGTGGGCAGCAGCACCGTGCCGCCCATCCACCAGGTGCTGAAAAGCTCCTGGACGGACACGTCGAAGTTGAGCGAGGCGAACTGCAGCGTGACGCCCGCCGGGTGGACGGACTGCCGGTTCTGCCACAGCAGCATGTAGCTGATCGCCCGGTGGGGCATGACGATGCCCTTGGGCCGGCCCGTGCTGCCCGACGTGTAGATGAAGTAGCAGTTGGACTCCGGCGACACGTCGCGGTCCGGCGCAAACGTTGGCCGGCGCGAGATCGCCTCTGCTTCGGTGTCCACGCACACTCGGAGCGCGCCCGTGTTGGCCGGCACCGCGGAGAGCAGGTGCGACTGCGTGAGGACGACCGGGGCCTTCGCGTCGTCCAGCATGAAGGCGAGCCGGTCGGCGGGGTAGGTGGGGTCCAGCGGCAGGTACGCGGCGCCGGCCTTGTGCGTGGCGAGCACGGCGACGGCCATGTCCAGGCTCTTGTCCACGCAGATGCCCACCGTGCCTCCGGCGGGTACGCCCAGCTCCACCAGGTGGTGCGCGAGCTGGTTGGCGCGCGCGTCCAGTTCCGCGTAGGTGAGCGAGCGCGTGCCGTCGCTGACGGCGATGGCATGCGGCGTACGCCGGGCCTGGGCCTCCACCGGGCGATGCACCAGCACGGGCGTGTGTTGCTCGCGCGAGGTGTCGTTGAACTCCTCCACGAGTTGGCGCCGCTCGTCCTCGCCGAGCAGCTTCAGGCGGGAGATGGGCTGACCCGCATCGGCCACGGCCGACTCCAGCAGCCGCACCAGGTGGCTGCCCATGCGCCGCGCCGTCGCCTCGTCGAAGAGGTCGGCGTTGTACTCGAGCCCTCCGGAGATTTCGCCCTCCGTGCTCGCGAGCAGCAGCGCCAGGTCGAACTTGGCCGTGCCGCTGTCCACCTCCAGCGGGCGCAGGGTGCCCGCACCGCCGCCGCCTTCCCGTGACTGCTGGCGCGGAGTGTTCTGCAGCGCGAGCATCACCTGGAACAGCGGAGAGCGGCTCAGGTCGCGCTCCAGCTTCAGCTCGTCCACCAGCTTCTCGAAGGGGACGTCCTGGTGCGAGTACGCGCCGAGCGTGGTCTCCTTCACCTGGGCGAGCAGCTCGCGGAAGCGCATCTCGGGCGCCAGCCGCCCGCGCAGGGCGAGGGTGTTGACGAAGAAGCCGACGATGCCCTCCAGCTCGGTGCGCTGGCGGTTGGCGATGGGCGAGCCCACCACGATGTCGTCCTGGCCCGAGTAGCGCGACAGCAGCACCTGGAAGCCCGCCAGCAGGGCCATGAAGGGTGTGACGCCCTCGCGCTCGCACAACTGCTGGAGCGCGGCCGAAAGCGTCTCCCCCAGTCTCACGTGGACGACGCCACCGCGGTCCGTCTGCACGGGCGGGCGGGGCCTGTCGGTGGGCAGCTCCAGCGCGTGCGGCACGCCGTGGAGGTTGTTGCGCCACCACGCCACCTGCCGCGCCAGCGCCTCGTCGCGGAGCCAGCCGCGCTGCCAGGCCGCGTAGTCCGCGTACTGGAGCGGCAGCGGCGGCAGTGGAGACGGCAGCCCGCGCGAGAAGGCCGGGTAGAGCGCCCCCACTTCGCGCATGAGGATGCCGTTGGACCAGCCGTCGGAGACGATGTGGTGCACGGTGACGAGCAGCACGTGGGACTCGTCCGACAGCCGCACCAGCGTGGCGCGCAGCAGCGGCGCGAGCGTCAGGTCGAAGGGCTTCTGCGCCTCCGCGTACGCCTGACGCCGGGCCTCCTCGTCACGGCGGGCCTCGGGGAGGTTGCCCAGGTCCACGAAGGACAGCGTCAGCTCCGCGTCCGGGTGGACCTGCTGGACGGGCTCGCCCTCGTCCTGGGTGTGGAAGGTGGTGCGGAGCGCCTCATGGCGGCGGACCAGCTCCTGGAGGGTGCGGGTGAGCGCCTCGCGGTGCAGCGGGCCGTCAATCCGCGCGGCGAAGGGGATGTTGTAGAAGGCGCTGCCTGGCTGGAGCCTGTCGAGGAACCAGAGGCGCTGCTGGGCGAAGGACAGTGGCAGCGGGCCGGTGCGCGGCACTGGCACCAGCGGCGGGAGCTTCTCGCCGCCATGGGACTGGCGAGAGGACTCCACCCGAGGCGCGAGCGCGGCGATGGTGGGCGCCTCGAAGAGGGCGCGTACGGGCAGCTCCACTTCGAAGGCCCGGCGCATGCGGGAAACGACCTGCGTCGCCAGCAGCGAGTGACCGCCAAGGGAGAAGAAGTCGTCGGTGACGCCCACCTTTTCCAGGTGCAGCACCTCCGCCCAGATGCCGGCGAGCTGCGTCTCCGTAGGAGTGCGAGGGGCCACGTAGGTGACGCTGGTTTCGCTGCTGGCCTCGGGGGCGGGCAGGGCCTTGCGGTCGACCTTTCCGTGGGTGTTGAGGGGCAGTGCCGCCAGGAAGACGAAGGCGGAGGGCACCATGTACTCGGGCAGCGAGCGGAGCAGCGCGGTGCGGAGCGCGGCCGTATCGAGAGCGCCTCCCTCAGGCGTGACGAGGTAGGCGACGAGGCGCGGGTTGCCGGGGACGTCCTCGCGAGCAAGCACGACGGCGTGACTGACGGTGGGCTCCAGCTCCAGGGCGGCTTCGATTTCGCCCAATTCAATCCGGAAGCCGCGCAGCTTCACCTGGAAGTCGATGCGGCCCAGGTAGTCGAGCTCGCCGTTGGCGAGCCAGCGCACCTTGTCGCCGGTGCGGTAGAGGCGGCCACCGGCCACCGTACCGAACGGGTCTGGAACGAACTTCTCGGCGGAGAGCTCGGGGCGGCCGAGGTAGCCGCGAGCGACACCCGCGCCGCCGATGAAGAGCTCGCCGGGGACGCCGGTGGGCACCGGCTGCATGCGCTCGTCGAGGACGTAGACCTGCACGTTGGCCAGCGGGCCGCCCAGGGTGGGCCTGGAGGAGCCACGAATGGAGCGAGCGGTGGTGTCGACGGTGCACTCGGTGGGGCCGTAGACGTTGAAGCAGTGGATGAAGGGGTGGGCGGACAGCTTCGCCCAGAGGGCTTCGTCCACGGCCTCACCACCCACCAGCACGCGCAGTGGCCTGGAAGCCGCGAGCCCCTCTTCCAGCAGCAGGCGCAGGTGGGAGGGAGAGCAGTCGAGGACGTCGAGTTGGTGCTTCTCCACCCACGCCTTGAGCAGCGAGACGTCCTCACGTGCGGCCTGGGGCACGACGCAGAGGGCATGGCCGTCGGCCACCTGGATGAGTTGCTTCACCGAGGCGTCGAAGGCGAGAGGCGCGTTGAGGCTGACACGCAGTGCGCCATCGGCTCCGGCATACACAGCCGAAGCGAGGGCGGCGCGCAGGTTCATCACGGAGGAGTGCTGAACCATGACGCCCTTGGGGCGGCCGGTGGAGCCGGAGGTGTAGATGACGTAGGCGAGGTGCTCGGGCGAGGTGACGCGAGGCGGGTTGGCCTCGGACTCGCGCGAGAGCGTCTGCGTGGTGGAAGCATCGTCCAGGTAGAGAGGCTCCACACCGGAGCCCTCCATACGCTCGGTCAGGTGGCGCTGGGTGAGAGCCAGTCGAGCACCGCAGTCCTGGAGCATGAAGGCCAGGCGCTCGCGGGGGTAGGCGGGGTCCATGGGGACGTAGGCACCACCGGCCTTGAGGATGGCGAGGACAGCCACCACCATGTCTACGCCACGCTCCATGCAGAGTGCGACGCGCACCTCGGGGCCGACACCGCGCGAGCGCAGGACCTGCGCCAGTTGATTGGCGCGGCGGTTGACCTGCGAGAAGGACAGCGAAGCGGAGTCGTCGAGCACCGCGACGGCGTCCGGAGTACGCGCGGCCTGCACCTCGAAGCGCTCATGCAGCGCGCCGTCCCAGTCCGACGCGTGGCTCGTGTCGTTCCAGCGCACCAGCACCTGTTGGCGCTCGGACGCGGACAGCAGGGGCAATTCACCCACGAGCGTATCCGGCGTGGAGACCGCGGCCTCCAGGAGCGTGCCCAGGTGCTCCACCATCCGGGAGATGGTGGGGCGCTCGAACAGGTCGGTGCGGAAGCTCAGCGTGCCCGACAGTCCGTCCGGTGTCTGGCCCAGTGACAGCGTGAGGTCGAACTTCGCCGTCTGGATCTCCGCATCCACCGTGCGTAGCTCCAGCGATGACGCGCCCCCTGCTCCGCCCGGGACCTCCAGGGTGGCCGCCGGAGTGTTCTGCAGGACGAGCATCACCTGGAACAGCGGCGAGTGACTCAGGCTGCGCTGGGGCCGCAGCTCCTCGACGAGCTTCTCGAAGGGCACGTCCTGGTGCTCATAGGCGCCCAGGGTGGTGGCCCGCACCGTGGAGAGCAGCTCGCGGAAGGTGGCGCGCGGGTCCACCCGGGTGCGCAGCACCAACGTATTGACGAAGAAGCCGATGAGGCCTTCGGTCTCCGCGCGCGTGCGGCCCGCGATGGGCGAGCCCACGACGATATCGTCCTGGCCGGAGTAGCGGGCCAGCAGCACCTGCCACACGGCGAGCAGGGCCATGAATGGCGTGACACCCTCGTGCTGGCACAGCGCCTCCAGGCGCCTCATCAGCCCCGCGGGCACGTGGACCGGCAGGTGGACGCCACGGATGGACTGCACGGCCGGACGGGGCTTGTCGGTCGGCAGCTCCAGCACGGGCGCCGCGCCCTTGAGCTGCTGGCGCCAGTAGCCGAGCTGCTTCTCCAGCACCTCGCCGCGCAGGTACCCGTGCTGCCAGGCCGCGAAGTCGGCGTACTGCACCGGCAGGGGCGGAAGCCTCGGCTCGCGCCCGGTGGCGAAGGCGCCGTAGAACGCGGCGACCTCTCGCACCAGCACCCCCATGGACCAGCCGTCCGAGACGATGTGGTGCATCGTCGCCGCGAGCACGTGCTCCCCCGTGTCCAGCCGGAGCAGCAGGGCGCGCAGCAGCGGCCCCCGCGCCAGGTCGAACGGACGCTGGGTCTCCGCGATGGCCAGTTGCTCGGCCCGGGCCTCACGCTCACCCGCCGGCAGGGTGCTCAGGTCCATCACCGTCAGCGGGAAGGCGGCTGGCGGGAGGATGCGCTGCATGGGCGCGTCCTCGAGGGAGATGAAGACGGTGCGCAGCGACTCATGCCGCTCGACGAGCGCGGTGAAGGACTTCTCCAGCGCGGCTACGTCCAGAGCCCCGCGGATGCGCAGGACGGTGGGGAGGTTGTATGCCGTGTTGCCGGGCTCGAGCTGGTCGATGACCCACAGGCGCTGCTGCGCGAAGGACAGTGGCAGCGTGTCCGTGCGCGGCACCGGGAGCAGCGGGGGCGCCGCGGGGTTGTTCTCGCTCCGGACGGTCGCGATGCGCAGGGCGAGCGTGGCCACGGTGGGCGCCTCGAAGTAGGCGCGCAGTGGCAGCTCCACTCCAAAGGCGGTGCGCACGCGGGAGGCCAGCTGCGTGACGAGCAGCGAGTGACCACCCAGCTCGAAGAAGTTGTCGTGGATGCCCACGCGCTCCTGTCGCAGCAGCCCGGCGAAGAGGCCGGCCAGCACCTCTTCCGTCGGGTCCCTCGGCGCCACCGAGGTGCTCTCGTTCGCGAGGGCCGTCTCCGGTGCGGGCAGCGCCTTGCGGTCCACCTTTCCGTTGGGCGTCAGCGGCAGCGCCTCCAGCGGCACGAAGGAGGAGGGCACCATGTACTCGGGCATGCGCTCGCGCAGTGACGCCCGCAGCCCCGCGACGTCCAGCGTGACAGGGACGACATAGGCCACCAGGCGCTTCTGGCCCGGCACGTCCTCGCGGGCCACCACGACCGCGTCGTGGACGCCGGTGTGGGCGCGCACCGCGGCTTCGACCTCGCCCGGCTCGATGCGGAAGCCGCGCACCTTCACCTGCGAGTCCTGGCGGCCCAGGTACTCCAGCGAGCCGTCGTGCAGCCAGCGCACCTGGTCACCGGTGCGGTACAGGCGTGCGCCCGGCGTGGAGGCGAACGCATCGGGCACGAAGCGCTCGGCGGTGAGCGCGGGCCGGTCGAGGTAGCCGTGGGCAAGCTGCGCGCCGCCGATGAACAGCTCTCCCGGGACGCCCGGAGGCACGGGCCGCAGGTGGCCGTCGAGCACGTAGAGGCGGGTGTTGGCCACCGGCCGGCCGATGGGCACGGTGGTGCCGCGCTCCTGGCCCGTGGCGAGCGCGGACGTGGCGTCGATGGTGGTTTCGGTGGGGCCGTACAGGTTGACGAGCCGCGTCCGCGGGAGCAGCGCCCGCAGGCGCGGGGCCAGCTCGGAGGCCAGGGCCTCACCGCCGCAGAACAGCCAGCGCAGGTGCGTGGCGCCGCGCAGCCCTTGCTCCTCCAGCATGAAGCGCAGCATGGAGGGCACGACCTGGAGAACGGTGATGCGCTGGCGCACGACGCAGGCCACCAGTGCGGCCGGGTCGCGATGGGCCTCGGGTGGAGCGAGCACGAGCGGCGCGCCCACCATGAGCGAGGCCCAGCACTCCCAGACGGAGGCGTCGAAGCTCAGCGGCGTCTTCTGCAGCACCCTGTCCTCGGCGGTGAGGCCGAAGGCGGAGAGGAACCACGCCATGTGGTTGAAGAGGGCGCCATGGGGGATGACGACGCCCTTGGGCTGCCCCGTGCTGCCTGAGGTGTAGATGACGTAGGCCGCGTCGTCGGAGGTGACGGTGACGGCCGGTGCACCGGTGTCCTCGCGCGAGAAGGTGTCCCCGCCGGAGTCGAGGCACAGGACGTCCGTGCCCGCGGGCAGCAGGCCGAGCAGGGACTGCTGAGTGAGCAGCACGCGAGCGCCGCAGTCCTGGAGCATGAAGGCCAGGCGCTCGCGCGGGTAGTCCGGAGCCAGGGGCACGTAGGCGGCGCCGGCCTTGAGGATGCCCAGCAGGCCCACCACCATGTCGGGGGAGCGCTGTACGCACAGCGCGACGCGGTCGCCCGTGCGAACGCCTCGGGCACGCAGCGCATGCGCGAGCTGGTTGGCGCGCGCATCCAGCTGGCGGTAGGTGAGGCGCGCGTCGTCGGACTCCACGGCGAGTGCGTCCGGGGTGCGCCGCGCCTGCGCCTCGATGCGCTGGTGGACGCACGTGTCGCCGGGGAAGTCCGTGGCGGTGGCATTCCACTCCACCAGGACCTGGTGCCGCTCTGCCTCCGTCAGCAGGGAGACGGAATCCAGCGGGGCCTCGGGCCGGGAGACCAGGGCCTCCACCAGCACGCGGAAGTGCTCCGCCATCCGCGCGGCGGTGGCGCTCTCGAACAGGTCGGTGTTGTACCGCAGCGTGCCGCGCACACCCTCGGGTGTCTCCGCGAGGATGAGCTCCAGCTCGAACTTGATGGTGGGGTTCTCGACTTCCAGCGGGCGGAGTGCCAGCCCCTTGCCCTGGGCGGAGGCCGTGGGCGTGTTCTGCAGCGAGAACGTCACCTGGAAGAGCGGACTGCGGCTCATGTCACGGGTGGAGTGCACCTCCTCCACCAGCCGATCGAAAGGCACGTCCTGGTGGGCGTAGGCTCCCAGCGAGGACTCCTTCACCTGACGCAGCAGTTGGAGGAAGGACGCGCCGTCCTCCACCTGCGAGCGCAGCACCAGCGTGTTGACGAAGAAGCCGATGAGCCCTTCCAGCGACCCTCGTGGGCGGCCGGCAATGGGCGAGCCGACGGCGATGTCCTGCTGACCGGAGTAGCGCGACAGCAGCACCTGGAAGGCGGCGAGCAGGGCCATGAAGGGCGTGGCGCCCTCTTTCTGGCACAGCGCCTTGAGCGTCTTCGAGGTGCCGAGCGACAGCGAGACGGGCACGTCCGCCCCGTGGAACGTCTGCACGGGAGGACGAGGCTTGTCGGTGGGCAGGTCCAGGGTGGAGACACCGGAGAGCTGCTGCTTCCAGTAGCCGAGCTGGTTGTCCAGCACCGCACCTTGCAACCACTCGCGCTGCCAGACGGCGTAGTCCGGGTATTGGAGAGGCAGCGGAGGCAGCGGCGAGGGCCGGCCGTGCGAGAAGGCCTCGTAGAGGGCGGCGACTTCACGCACCAGCACGCCCATGGACCAGCCGTCCGAGACGATGTGGTGCATGTTGAGGGCGAGCACGTGCTCGGTGGCGCCCAGCTTCAGCAGTTGCGCGCGCACCAGCGGACCGGTGGCGAGGTCGAAGGGGCGCAGGGTGTCCTCGCGCAGCCGTCGCTCCAGCTCGGCGCGGGCGGCCTGGGGCTCCAGGCCACCCAGGTCCACGAATACCAGCGGCAGCTCGCCCTGGGGCGCAATGAGCTGGAGGGGCTGTCCCTCCTGCTGGGTGAAGGTGGTGCGCAGGGCTTCGTGACGGCGCACCAGTTCATCGAAGCCCCGCTGCAGGGCCGCGATGTCGAGCACGCCGTCCATGCGCACGAAGGCGGGCATGTTGTAGGCGGGGCTGCCGGGCTCGAGCTGGTCGATGAACCACAGACGCTGCTGCGCGAAGGACACGGGCAGCGCACCCTCGCGCGACAGGGTGACGAGCTCGGGCGCCTGCCGCGACTGTCCCGTCAGTCGGCCGGCCTCGATGCGCGTGGCGAGGGCGGCGATGGTGGGCGCCTCGAAGAGGGCGCGCAGGGGCAGTTCCACGCCGAAGGTGGAGCGGATGCGCGAGATGACCTGCGTGGCCAGCAGGGAGTGGCCACCCAGCTCGAAGAAGTTGTCGTGCGCGCCCACGAGCGGGACGCGAAGGACGTCGGCCCAGAGCGCGGCGAGTGCCTTCTCGGTGGGATTGGAGGGGGCGACGTAGGCCCCCGCGGAGGCGAGCAGCGCGGCGTCGGGGACGGGCAGGGCCTTGCGGTCCAGCTTGCCGTTACGCGTGAGGGGCAGGGCGTCCAGGCGCACCAGGGCGGAGGGCACCATGTACTCGGGCAGCCGCTGCTTAAGGGTGGTGCGCAGGGCGCCCAGGTCGAGCGACTCGGGCGCGGCGACGTAGCCGACGAGGCGCTTGTCGCCGGGGACGTCCTCGCGCACCAGGGCCACGGCCTGGGTGACGTCCGGGTGTGCGCGCAGGGCCGCTTCGACTTCACCCAGCTCGATGCGGAAGCCGCGCAGCTTCACCTGTGCGTCGGCGCGGCCGACGAAGTCCAGCACGCCGTCATCGCGCCAGCGGACGAGGTCTCCGGTGCGGTAGAGGCGGGCACCAGGCGCGTCACCGAAGGCGTCGGGGATGAAGCGCTCGGCGGTGAGCGCAGGCTGGCCGAGGTAGCCCCGGGCCACGCCGTCGCCGCCGATGAACAGCTCACCCACGACACCGACGGGGACGGGCTGGCCGTGAGCGTCCAACACGTACAGCCGGGTGCCGCCGATGGGCCCGCCGATGGGCACGGTGGAGCCCACCTGGTCCGCGCGCGTCACCGGATAGGACGTGGCGAAGACGGTGGTCTCGGTGGGGCCGTAGAAAGAGGTGACGGGCAGGCGCAGCCCCTCCACGGCGCGGCGCACGTGGGCAGGCGACACGATGTCGCCGCCTGTCATGACGTGCTTCACCGTGCCCGCGGTCAGGCCCGGCGGCGGGTTGTCCACCAATTGGGTGAACAGGCCAATGGTGGCCCACAGCGTGGTGATGCCCGAGGACTGGATGACGTGGCCCAGTTCTTCCAATGAGGCCGCGTGCGGGGGCATCACTACCAGGCGGGCGCCGTGCAGCAACGCGCCCCAGATTTCGAAGACGGAGGCATCGAAGTGGATGGGCGCGAACTGGAGGAGGACCTCGTCGGGCCCGAAGCGGGCGTAGTCGGCGGCGAGGAGGGTGCGCAGCACGCCGCGGTGGGTGGTGCCCACGCCTTTCGGGCGGCCCGTGGAGCCAGAGGTGAAGTCCACGTAGGCCAGCGAGTCGGGCAGGGCCACCAGTGACGGCGCGTGAGTCGGCTCGGAGTCGAGTGCGGCGTCCTCCAGCACGACGGTGGAGAGTCCGTCAGCGGGCAGCTTGGAGAGATTGGCGCGCGTGGTGACGAGGACCTGGGGAGCGGTGTCCTCCACCATGCCGGTCAGCCGCTCGCGCGGGTAGGACGGGTCCAGCGGCACGTAGGCGCCGCCGGCCTTGAGGATGGCGACGAGGGAGACGATGAGCTCCAGCGAGCGCTCGACGGCGAGCGCGACGCGGGAGTCGGTACCCACGCCCAGCCGGCGCAGGTGGTGCGCGAGCTGGTTGGAGCGCTCATCGAGCTGCCGGTAGGTGAGGCGCGAGTCACCGAACTCGGCGGCGACGTGGCCTGGGAAGCGGGCGACCACCTGCGCGAAGACCTCGGGCAGCGTGGCCTCACGCGGGTAGTCGGAGTCCTTGGCGCTCCAGTCGCGCAGCACCTGCCGGCGCTCCACCGGAGACAGCATGGAGACGGAGGCGAGCGGTGCCTCGGGCCGCGCGGCGAGCGCCTCCACCAGGACCTGGAAGTGGCCTGCCATGCGCAGGGCGGTGGCGTGCTCGAAGAGGTCGGTGTTGTAGCTCAGCGCGCCCTGGTAGCCGTCGGGCGTCTCCGAGAGGTTGAGCTGCAGCTCGAACTTGATGGTGGGGTTGTCCACCTCCACCATGCTCAGCGCCAGGTCCTGCTTCCGCAGCGCGGGCATGGGCGCGTTCTGCAGCGAGAAGATGACCTGGAAGAGGGGGCTGCGACTCATGTCGCGCGCGGGCTGGAGCTCCTCCACCAGTCGCTCGAAGGGCACGTCCTGGTGGGCGAAGGCGCCCAGCGAGGATTCCTTCACCTGGCGCAGCAGGTGGACGAAGGAGGCGTGGTCCTCCACGTGGGAGCGCAGCACCAGCGTGTTGACGAAGAAGCCGATGAGGCCCTCCAGCTCACCCCGCTGGCGGCCGGCGATGGGCGAGCCGACGGCGACGTCCTGCTGGCCGGAGTAGCGCGACAGCAGCACCTGGAAGGCACCCAGCAGGGCCATGAAGGGCGTGGCGCCCTCCTTCTGGCAAAGCACCTTGATGGCCTCGGACGCTGAGCGCGACAGGGTCACGGGCAGGTGGGCGCCGTTGAACGTCTGGACGGGCGGGCGGGGCTTGTCGGTGGGCAGCTCCAGGGTGGTGAGGCCGGAGAGGCGCTCTCGCCACCAGCCGAGCTGCGCGTCGAGCACCGCGCCCTGGAGCCACTGGCGCTGCCAGACGGCGTAGTCGGCGTACTGGATGGGCAGAGGCGGCAGCGGAGAGGGCCGGCCCTGGGCGAAGGCGTCGTAGAGGGCGGCGACTTCGCGCACCAGCACGCCCATGGACCAGCCGTCCGAGACGATGTGGTGGAGGTTGAGCGCCAGCACGTGCTCGGTGGAACGGACCTTCAGCAACCGAGCGCGCACCAGTGGACCGGTGGCGAGGTTGAAGGGACGGAGCAACTCGGCGCGCAGGTGCCGCTCCAGCTCGGCGCGGGCGGCCTCGGGCTCCAGGGCGCTGAGGTCCACGAAGTCCAGCGGCAGCTCGCCTTGCGAGGCGATGACCTGGAGGGGCTGGTCTCCCTGCTGGGTGAAGGTGGTGCGCAGGGCTTCGTGGCGGCTCGCCAGCTCCGTGAGAGCACGGCGCAGGGCCTCGGTGTGGAGCTCCCCTTCCAGGCGCACGAAGGTGGGCATGCTGTAGGAGGCGCTGCCCGGCTCGAGCTGGTCGATGAACCACAGGCGCTGCTGGGCGAAGGAGAGCGGCAGCGGCTCGGTGCGCGGCACGGGGACGAGCGCGGGCGCGGTTACCAGGCTGGAGCCGCTCGTGGAGAGGATGCGCTCGGCGAGGGCGGCGACGGTGGGCGCTTCGAAGAGCGCACGCAGGGGCAGCTCCACCTCGAAGGCCTTGCGCACGCGGGAGACAATCTGCGTGGCGAGCAGCGAGTGGCCACCCAGCTCGAAGAAGTTGCCGGTGACGCTCACCTTCTGTGCGCGCAGGACGCCTGCGAACAGCTCCGCGAGCCTCTCCTCGGTGGGGTTGCGCGGAGCCACGAAGTCCTCGGCGGAGGTCAGCGCGGCGTCCGGCGCGGGCAGGGCCTTGCGGTCCACCTTGGCGTTGGCGGTGAGGGGCAGGGCGTCCAAACGCACGAGGGCGGAGGGCACCATGTACTCGGGCAGCCGCTGCTTGAGGGCGGCGCGCAGCGCGGACACGTCGAGAGACTCGGGAGCGGCGACGTAGCCGACGAGGCGCTTGTCGCCGGGGACGTCCTCACGAACCAGGGCCACGGCCTGGGCCACGTCGGGGAAGGCGAGGAGGGCGGCTTCGACTTCGGCGAGCTCGATGCGGTAGCCGCGCACCTTCACCTGTGCGTCGGCGCGGCCGAGGAACTCCAGCACGCCGTCATTGCGCCACCGGGCCAGGTCGCCCGTGCGGTACAGGCGCGCACCCGGAACGCTGGAGAAGGTGTCGGGGACGAAGCGCTCGGCGGTGAGGGAAGGCTGGCCGACGTAGCCCCGAGCCACGCCGTCGCCGCCGATGAACAGCTCGCCCACGACGCCGATGGGCACCGGCCGGCTGGAGGCATCCAGCAGGTACACCCGCGTATTCCCGAGGGGCTTGCCGATGGGCACGGACGTGCCCACGTGCTCCACCGAGGTCATCCGGTGGGTGGACGCGAAGAGCGTGCTCTCCGTGGGGCCGTAGCAGGCCGTCACGGGGATGCGCAGCTCTTCGAGGACACGGCGCACGTGCGGCGCGCTCACCACGTCACCACCGGTGAGCAGTTGCTTGACGCCACGAAGGGCGGGGAGGTTGTGGTCCACCACCTGGGTGAAGAGGCCCGCGGTGAGGTGCAGCGTGGTGACGCCGTGCTTCACCAGCACCGACTCCAGCTCCTTCAAGTCAGAAGGAGAGTGGGGCGGGAAGACGACGAGCCGCGCGCCATGGAGCAGCGGCCCCCACAGCTCCAGCGTGGAGGCGTCGAAGGAGACAGGCGCGATGAGGAGGAAGGTCTCATCCGGACCGAGGTGCGCGTAGTCGTTGCCGAAGAGGGTGCGAAGCACGGCGGCCTGCGGAGTGCCGACACCCTTGGGCCTGCCGGTGGAGCCGGAGGTGAAGTCGATGTACGCGAGGCTGTGCGGCTGGGCTGTCAGGGGCGGCGCCGACGTCGGCTGCGCCTCCAGTGACACCTCTTCCAGCACCACGGTGGACAGGCCCTCGGTGGGCAGCTTCGCGAGCAGCGCGCGCGAGGTGATGAGCACGGAGGGACGCGCGTCCTCCACCATGGCGGCGAGGCGCTCACGCGGGTACGACGGGTCCAGCGGGACGTAGGCGCCGCCGGCCTTGAGGATGGCGACGAGGGAGACAATCAGGTCCAGCGAACGCTCCAGGGCAATGGCCACGCGCGAGTCGGTGGACACGCCCAGTCCGCGCAGGTGGTGCGCGAGCGGGTTGGCCCGTTCATCCAACTGCCGGTACGTCAGCTTCGCCTCACCGGATTCAACCGCCACCTTGTCGGCATGACGGGCCACGGCCTGCTCGAACACCTCGGGCAGGGTGGAGGCGCGCGGGTACTCGGTGGCGGTGTCATTCCACTTCACCAACACCTGACGACGCTCCGCCTGCGTCAGCATGGACACGGACGCGAGGGGCGCGTCGGGCCAGGCCACGAGCGCTTCCAGGAGCGTGCGGAAGTGCTCGGCCATCCGGTCGATGGTCGCCGGCTCGAACAGGTCCGTGTTGTAGCCCAGCGAGCCCTGGTAGCCCTCCGGCGAGTCCGAGAGGTTCAGCTCCAGCTCGAGCTTCACCGTGGCGTTGGTCACCTCCAGCGGGCGCAGCGCCAGCCCCGGCATCTTCACGCCCGCGGTGGGCGCGTTCTGCAGGGCGAAGATGACCTGGAACAGCGGGCTGCGGCTCGTGTCGCGCGTGAGCTTCAGCTCGTCCACCAGCTTCTCGAACGGCACGTCCTGGTGGGCGAAGGCACCGAGCGCCGACTCCTTCACCTGCTTCAGCAAGTCACGGTAGGAGAGCCGTCCCTCCAGCCGCGCGCGCATCACCAGCGTGTTGACGAAGAAGCCGATGAGGCCCTCGTGCTCGCGCTTCGAGCGGCCGGCGATGGGCGAGCCCACCACCACGTCGTCCTGCCGCGAGTAGCGGGACAGGAGCACCTGGAACGCGGCCAGCAGCGCCATGAAGGGCGTGGTGCCCTCGCGGCGGCAGAGCGCGTTGACGGCGTCGGACAGCGTCCGGGACAGCTTGATGACGCGCAGGGCTCCGTTGTTCGTCTGCACCGCCGGACGCGGCTTGTCCGTGGGCAGCTCCAGCGCCTCGGGCGCGCCCGCGAGCTGCTGGCGCCAGTACGCGAGCTGCTTCTCCAGCACCTCGCCCTGGAGCCACCCGCGCTGCCACACCGCGTAGTCCGGGTACTGCACCGGCAACTCGGGCAGCGGCGAGGGCTCGCCCATCAGGAACGACAGGTACAGCGCCGTCATCTCCTGGACCAGGATGCTCATGGACCAGCCGTCCGAGACGATGTGGTGGATGACCAGCACCAGCACATGGTCCTGCGCATCCAGCGTCAGCAGCCGGGCGCGCAGCAGCGGGCCCTTCGCGAGCTCGAAGGGCTGCCGCGCATCCGCCTCCGCCCGCCGTCGGGCCTCTGCCTCCCGTTGCTCGACGGGGAGGGCGCGCAGGTCCTCGTGGGGAATGGAGAACGGCCCGGGCTCGGTGACGACCTGTACGGGGCCGCTCTCGGTGTCACGGAAGTGCGTGCGCAGCGCGTGGTGGCGGCGCACCAGCTCCGCGAAGGCGCGCTCCAGCACGTCGGCGTTCATGGGCCCGGTGAAGCGCAGCCCGTAGAAGATGTTGTAGGCGGCGCTGCCGGGCTGGAACTGGTCGATGAACCACAGGCGCTGCTGGGCGAAGGACAGCGGCTTGCCGTCGCCGCCTCCGCCCGGAGTCGTCGGCTCCGAGCCAGGAGCGCCGAACAGCAGCTCCGCCAGGGCCTTCACGTGCGGGTCGCGCAGCAGGGAGTAGCCGTCGCCCGGCGTCTGCTCCACCTCGACGCCGGCCTCGGCGAGCTCGCCCCAGCCGCGGTCCGCCTCGCCGTCCTCCACGTCAGGCGCCTCGGCGGCGCGCACCAGGCGCACCGGGCCGGAGTACGGCTCCGGCACGTAGCGCCGCGCCGCGCGCAGGTGGCTGGCGAACATCTTGAACCGCGCACGCAGCTCATCCAGGGAGAGTCCCTCGGGCAGCAGCCCTGCCTTCACGCCCTCGGCGTGCAGGTGCTGGAGCAGCGGCTCGGGGTCCTTGCCCGTGGTGAGGCTCGCGGGCAGCGGGAGCTCGTCCACGCCGGCCTGCCGGGCCAGCTCGCGGGCGAACAGGGCGGCCTGGGCCGCCGCGGCGTTGGCCTTGGTGGCGGCGTCCGGCGAGGTGGGCGCGGGCTCGATGAGCACCACCTTCGCCTCCAGCCCCTCGCGCTGGAGCTGTTGCGCCATCTCCCAGGCCACGACACCGCCCAGGGCCCAGCCGGCCAGCAGGTACGGGCCTTCGGGCTGTGCCGCGCGGAGGGCCTCCACGTAGAACGCGGCCATGGCGTCCACGGACTCCAGGGGCGCGCGGCCGTCGTCGAGGCCTCGCGCCTGGATGCCGAGGATGGGTTGCCCCTTCGGCGCGTGCTCCACCAGCCCGGCGTAGCAGTGCAGGCGACCGTCCATCGGATGGACGAGGTAGAGCGGCCGGCGTGCGCCTTCACCCGCGCGCAGGGGCACGAGCGGAGACCACGGCTTCGGTTCGGCCTTCGGTGCGACGGCCGCGGCGGGCAGTGCGGCCTGCCGGGCCTTCTCGAGACGTGCCGCGAGCGCTTCCACAGTGGGGGACTCGAAGAAGATTCGCAGGGGGAGGTCGACGCCCAGCGCCTCGCGGAGGCTGGTCGCGAGCCGGGTGGCCATCAGCGAGTGGCCGCCCATGGCGAAGAAGTCGTCGGTGACGCTCACGCGCTGTACGCCGAGCACCTGGGCGAAGTGCTCCGCCAGCGTCTGCTCCAACGGGGTGCGAGGCGCGATGAAGGGGGCCTCGCCGCGCAGGCTGTCCGCATCCGGCGCGGGCAGGGCCTTGCGGTCCACCTTGGCGTTGGCCGTGAGGGGCAGGGCGTCCAGCCGCACCACGGCGGAGGGCACCATGTACTCGGGCAGGCGCTTCGCCAGGAAGGCGCGCAGCTCCGCGGCGCTCGCGGAGTCCCCCGCCTGGGGCACGGCCACGACGTAGGCCACCAGGCGCTTGTCGCCGGGCACGTCCTCACGTGCCAGCACCACGGCCTGGGCCACGCCGGGATGGGCCCGCAGCGCCTCTTCGACCTCGGCCAGTTCGATGCGGAAGCCACGCACCTTCACCTGGGCGTCGGCGCGGCCGAGGAACTCCAGCACGCCGTCACCCCGCCAGCGGGCGAGGTCGCCCGTGCGGTAGAGGCGGGCGCCAGGCGTGCCGGAGAATGCATCGGGGACGAAGCGCTCGGCGGTGAGCGCGGGCTGCTCCACGTAGCCGCGCGCGAGGCCGTCGCCTCCGATGAACAGCTCACCCATGACACCGACGGGCACCGGCTGACCGGAGGCCTCCAGCAGGTACACCTGCGTGTTGCCGATGGGGCGGCCGATGGGCACGGCCGTGCCTGGCTGGGCCGCGTCCGTCATGCGGTGGGTGGAGGCGAAGAGGGTGCTCTCGGTGGGGCCGTAGCAGGCCGTCACCGGGATGCGCAGCTCTTCGAGGACGCGGCGCACGTGCGGGGCACTCACCACGTCGCCACCGGTGAGCAACTGCTTCACCCCACGAAGCGCCGCGAGGTTGTTGTCCACCACCTGGGTGAAGAGGCCGGCGGTGAGGTGCAGCGTGGTGACGGCGTGCTTCGTCAGCACCGACTCCAGTTCCTTCAAGTCAGAAGGCGAGTGGGGCGGGAAGACGACGAGCCGCGCGCCATGGAGCAACGGGCCCCACAGCTCCAGGGTGGAGGCGTCGAAGGAGACAGGTGCGATGAGCAGGAACGTCTCGTCCGGACCCAGGTGCGCGTAGTCGTTGCCGAAGACGGTGCGAAGCACGGCGGCCTGCGGAGTGCCGACGCCCTTGGGCCGGCCGGTGGAGCCGGAGGTGAAGTCGATGTACGCGAGGCTGTTGGGTTGAGCGAGCAGGGCCGGCGCGGACGTGGGCTGGCTGGAGAGCGGGGTCTCCTCCAGCACCACGGTGGCCAGTCCTTCCACCGGCAGCTTCGCGAGGAGCTCGCGCGAGGTGACGAGGACGCCGGGACGCGCATCCTCCACCATGGCGGCGAGACGCTCGCGCGGATACGAGGGGTCGAGCGGGACGTAGGCGCCACCGGCCTTGAGGATGGCGACGAGGGAGACAATCAGCTCCAGCGAACGCTCCAGCGAGATGGCCACGCGGGAGTCGGTGGACACACCCAGGCCGCGCAGGTGATGCGCAAGCAGGTTGGCGCGCTCATCGAGCTGACGGTAGGTGAGCTTCGAGTCGCCGAACTCGACGGCGACCTTGTCGGCATGACGGGCCACCACCTGCGCGAAGACCTCCGCGACGGTGGAGCCGCGCGGGTACTCGGAGGCGGTGGTATTCCACTCCACCAGCACCTGCCGGCGCTCCGCCTGCGTCAGCATGGACACGGACGCGAGGGGCGCCTCGGGCCGGGCGACGAGCGCTTCCACGAGCCCACGGAAGTGCTCTGCCATCCGGTCGATGGTCGCCGGCTCGAACAGGTCGGTGTTGTATTCGAGCGGGCCGGAGTAGCCATCGGCCGTGCGGAACAGGTTCAGCTCCAGCTCGAACTTGACCGGCCTGTTCTCCACCGGCATCGCGCTCAGGGACAGGCCCGGCAGCCGCAGGGTCGGCATGGGCGCGTTCTGCAGCGCGAACATCACCTGCACCAGCGGCGGGCGGCTCAGGTCGCGCTCCATCCGGAGCGCCTCCACCACGCGCTCGAAGGGCACGGACTGATGGGCGAAGGCGCCGAGTGTCGTGTCCCGCACCTGGGCCAGCAGCGAGCGGTAGCTGTCCGTGGGGGACAACCGCGCCCGCAGGGGCAGCGTATTGATGAAGAAGCCGACGAGCGACTCCAGCTCTCCCCGGTCTCTTCCGGCCACGACCGAGCCGACGATGACCTCCGACTGGCCCGTGTAGCGGCCCATCAGGAACTGGAAGGCGCTGAGCAGCGCCATGAAGGGCGTCACGCCCTCACGACGGCAGAGGGCCTCCAGCGCCTCGGCCAGGGACGCCGGGAGCTGCACCATCGTCGAGGCACCGCGTGACGTCTGCACCGCCGGCCGGGGCCGGTCCGTGGGCAGCTCGAGCGTGCGCGGCACGCCGGCCAGTTGCTCGCGCCACCAGCCGAGTTGACCCTCCAGCACCTCGTCCCGCAGCCAGCCGCGCTGCCAGGCCGCGAAGTCGGCGTACTGCAACGGCAGCTCGGGCAGAGGAGAGGGCTGGCCCCCCGAGAAGGCCACGTAGAGCGCGGCCAGCTCGCGCACCATCACCCCCAGCGACCAGCCGTCGGAGACGACGTGGTGCACGGTGATGACCAGCACGTGCTCGCGCTCGGAGAGCTTCAGCAGCGCCGCGCGCAGCAGTGGGCCTCGGGACAGGCTGAAGGGACGGAGCGCCTCTTCACGCACGCGCTGCCGTGCCTCCTGCCGCCGCTGGGCCTCGGGTACCGCGGTCAGGTCCATCACCTGCACCGGCACGGGCGCGGCCGGGTGGATGACCTGGACGGGGCCATTCGCGCTGTCGCGGAACGTGGTCCTCAGCGCCTCCTGCCTGCGCACCAGCTCCGTCAGCGCTCGCTCCAGGGCACCCGTGTCCACCGCGCCTTCCAGCCCGAGGGCGGACGGCAGGTTGTAGAGGGGGCTGTCCGGGTCGAGCTGGTCCAGGAACCACAGGCGATGCTGCGCCATCGACACCGGCAGGTCGCCCGTGCGCGGCACCGGCACCAGCGGCGGCACCTGCGCGCCCTGGCCGGCCTGCACTGCCCGGTCCACCCGCACCGCCAGCTCGGTGAGCGTCGCGGCGTCGAACAGGTCGCGCAGCGGCAGTTCCACGTTGAACGCGGCGCGCATGCGACTGATGGCCTGGGTGGCCAGCAGGGAGTGTCCGCCCAGCTCGAAGAAGTTGTCGGACAGGCCCACCGGTTCCACGCCGAGCACGGCGCTCCAGATGCCGGCCAGCAGCGTCTCCGTCTCCGTGCGCGGGGCGACGAAGTCCGGACGTCCACTGGCGGCGGTGAGGTCCGGCGCGGGCAGGGCCTTGCGGTCCACCTTGCCGTTGGACGTGAGCGGCATCGCGTCCAGCACCACCACGGCCGAGGGCACCATGTACTCGGGCAACGTTTCCTTCAGGGCGGCGCGCAGCGCGGCGCTGTCCGTCTGGAAGCCCTCGTGCGCCACCACGTAGCCCACCAGGCGCTTTCCACCGGGCCCGTCCTCGCGCGCCAGCACTGCCGACTCACGCACCGCGGGCAGCTTCGCCAGGGCGGACTCCACCTCGCCCAGCTCGATGCGGAAGCCGCGCACCTTCACCTGCGCGTCCGCGCGGCCGACGAACTCCAGCGAGCCGTCCTCCCGCCAGCGCACCACGTCACCCGTGCGGTACAGGCGGGCGCCGGGCACTCCGGAGAGGGCGTCCGGGAGGAACCGCTCGGCGGTGAGTGAGGGTCGGCCCGCGTAGCCACGCGCCACGCCCACGCCACCCACGTACAGCTCGCCCTTCACGCCCACGGCGACCGGCTCGCCGCGCGCGTCCAGCACGTACGTGCGCAGGTTGCCGATGGGACGGCCGATGGAGGGTACGCGCCCGTCCGGCTCGCAGACGGTCAGCGTGACCACTACCGTGGCCTCCGTGGGGCCATAGCCGTTGTGGAACGTGCGGCCCGGCGCCCAGCGCGCCACCACCTCGGCGGAGACGGCCTCACCGCCGGAGATGACGGTGCGCAGGGCGGGGTAGTTCTCTGCGGGCGTGGCCGCCAGCGTGGCCGGGGTGACGCTGATGACGGTGAGGGCCTCGTCGCGCATCAACTTCTGCAGCGGTGCGCCCGGCATCAGCTTCTCCATCGGCGCCAGCACCAGCGCGCCTCCGGAGCACAGCGTGGTGAAGATCTCCTCCACCGACAGGTCGAAGGAGAGGCTGGCGAACTGCAACACGCGGCTGCCAGGGCCAATCTCGTAGACGCCCTTCTCCTGGGTGACGAGGTTGGCCACGCTCCGGTGCTCCACGGCGGTGCCCTTGGGTGTGCCGGTGCTGCCGGAGGTGTAGAGCAGGTAGGCCAGGTGATACGGCGCCACGCCCGTCACCGGTGCTTCGGTGCTCTCGCGCGACAGCGCCTCCCGCCCGGTGTCCAGGCAGAGAGCGCGCGCGTGGAACGACGCCGGGAAGCGCTCCAGGAGCGGAGCCTGGGTCACCAGCATCACCGCGCCGCTGTCCTCCAGCATGAAGGCCAGGCGCTCACGGGGCAGGAGCGGATCCACGGGCACCCAGGCGCCGCCGGCCTTGAGGATGCCGAACAGGCCCACGACGATGTCGAGCGAGCGCTCCACACTGAGCGCCACGCGCACCTCGGGCCCGACGCCCTGGCGGCGCAGGGCGTGAGCGAGCTGATTGGCCTTCGCATCGAGCTGCGCGTAGGTGAGGTGCTGCCCCTCGAAGGAGGCGGCGAGCGCGTCTGGCGCGCGGCGCACCTGGTCCTCGAAGAGCGAGTGCAGGCACACGTCGGGGAAGGGGGCGGGGTTGGCGCTCCAGTCCCCGAGGATGCGCTGGCGCTCCTCCCCAGAGAGCATGGACAGTCCGGACACGGGGCGGCTCGTGTCGCCGACCATGGCCTCCACCAGCGTGCGCAGGTGCCGGGCCATGCGCTCGGCGGTGGACGTGTCGAACAGGTCGGTGGCGTACTCCAGCTCGCCGACGAACCCCTCGTTCGTGCGTGTCAGGGACAGCGACAGGTCGAACTTGGAGATGCGCCGCTCGGGGACGGCGACGCGCACGCTCAGCCCCGGCAGCGCCAGCTCCGACTCCGGGAGGTTCTGCAGGAGCAGCATCACCCGGAACATCGGCGCCTGGCGCAAATCACGCATCGGCTGCAACTGTTCGAAGGGGACATGCTGGTGCGCGTAGGCGCCAAGCGCCGTCTCCCGCGCGCGGCCGAGCAGCTCGCGCACGGTGGGCTCGCCGTCCAGGCGGGTGCGCATCACCAGGGTGTTGAGGAAGAAGCCGACGAGCCCCTCGAGCTCGGTGCGGTTGCGGCCCGCCACCGGCGTTCCGACGGAGATGTCGTCCTGGCCGGAGTAGCGCGACAGCAACACCTGGAAGGCGGCCAGGAAGAACATGAAGGGCGTGATGCCCTCGCGGATGCAGAGGGCTTCCACGGCCTCCGACAGCTCGCGGGGGAGCTTCATGTTCAGCAGCGCGCCCGGTGGGGCGGGGTGGTGGACGCGCGGCCTGTCGGTGGGCAGCTCCAGGTCCTGCGGCGCCCCGTCGAGCTGACGCCGCCACCACGTGAGCTGCTTCTCCAGCTCCGCGTCATCCATCCACCGGCGCTGCCATGCGGCGTAGTCCGCGTACTGGAGCGGCAGCTCTGGCAGCGGCGAGGGCTGGCCGGAGGCGAAGGCCGGATAGAGCGCGGTCAGCTCCCGCACCAGCACGGTCATGGACCAGCCGTCCGAGACGATGTGATGGATGTTGAGCTGGAGCACGTGCTCGCGCGCGTCCAGGCGCAGCAGGAGGGCGCGGATGAGGGGGCCCGTGGCGAGGTCGAACGGGCTCATCGCTTCCCGGGTGACGCGCCGCCGTGCCTCCTCCTTGCGCTGCTCGGGCGGCAGGGGGCTCAGGTCGATGACGGGCAGGTCCAGCGGCGCGGGCTCGGAGGTGCGCTGGACGGGGCCCTCGGCGCCCGCGTGGAACGTGGTGCGCAGGGCCTCGTGCCGGCGCACGAGCGTGGAGAGGCTCTCGCGCAGGGCATCGACGTTGAGTTCGCCGGACAGCTCCAGCACCACGGGCATGTTGTAGGCCGGGCTGCCGGGCTCGAGCTGGTCCAGGAACCACAGCCGCTGCTGGGTGAACGAGAGTGGCAGCTTCTCCGTGCGCGGCACTCGCGCGATGGCCGGAAGCACGCCGATCTGCCCGGTCCGTACCGCCGTGTCGATGCGCTCGGCGAGGGTGGCGATGGTGGGCGCCTGGAACAGCTCGCGCAGGGCGAGGTCCACGTCGAAGGCCGTGCGGATGCGCGAGACGACCCGCGTGGCCAGCAACGAGTGTCCGCCCAGCTCGAAGAAGTCATCGTTGGCGCCGACACGCGTCAGGCCCAGCACCTGGGCGAAGATGCCCGCCAGCAGCTCCTCGGTGGGGCCCCGCGGGGCGACGTACGCCTTGGTGGACGACAGCAACGCGGCGTCGGGAGCGGGCAGGGCCTTGCGGTCCACCTTGGCGTTGGCGGTGAGGGGCAGGGCGTCCAGGCGCACGAAGGCGGAGGGCACCATGTACTCGGGCAGCCGCTGCTTGAGGGACGCGCGCAGCGAGGCCAGGTCGAGCGACTCGGGCGCGGCGACGTAGCCGACGAGGCGCTTGTCGCCGGGCACGTCCTCGCGCACCAGCGCTACGGCCTGGGCCACCTCGGGGTGCGCCCGCAGGGCTGCCTCGACTTCGGCGAGCTCGATGCGGAAGCCGCGCAGCTTCACCTGCGTGTCGGCACGGCCGACGAAGTCCAGCGCGCCGTCATTGCGCCAGCGGACGAGGTCTCCCGTGCGGTAGAGGCGGGCACCGGGCTCGTCTCCGAACGAGTCGGGGATGAAGCGCTCGGCGGTGAGCGCGGGCTGGCCGACGTAGCCACGGGCCACGCCGTCGCCACCGATGAACAGCTCCCCGGTGACGCCCACGGGCGCGGGCTGGCCGTGCGCGTCCAGGACGTAGAGCCGTGTTCCTGGCGTCGGACGGCCGATGGGCACGGTGTTGCCCACCTGCTCCGCGCGTGTCACGGGCCAGGACGTGGCGAACACCGTCGTTTCGGTGGGGCCGTAGAAGGCGGTGACGGGCAGGCGCAGCCCGTCCACGGCGCGGCGTACGTGTGCGGGCGACACGACGTCGCCGCCTGTCATGACGTGCTTCAGCGTGCTCAGTCCCGGAGGCGGGGTGTCCACCAACTGGGTGAAGAGGCCACTGGTGGCCCACATCGTGGTGACGCCCGAGGACTGGATGACGCGGCCCAGTTCCTCCAGCGACGCGGCCTGCGGCGGCATGACGACGAGGCGGCCGCCGTGCAGCAGCGCGCCCCAGATTTCGAAGGTGGAGGCGTCGAAGTGGATGGGGGCGAACTGGAGGAGGACCTCGTCGGGCCCGAAGCGGGCGTAGTCGACGCCGAGGAGGGTGCGCAGGACGTTGTGGTGGGTGGTGCCGACGCCCTTGGGCCGTCCGGTGGAGCCGGAAGTGAAGTCCACGTAGGCCAGCGAGTCGGGCAGGGCGACGGGTGAAGGCGCATGCGTCGGCTCGGAAGCGAGCGCGGCGTCCTCCAGCACCACGGTGGTGAGTCCCTCCGCGGGCAGCCTGGAGACGAAGTCGCGGGTGGTGATGAGCGCCTGGGGCCGGGTGTCCTCCACCATGCCGGCCAGTCGCTCACGCGGATAGGACGGGTCCAGCGGCACGTAGGCGCCGCCGGCCTTGAGGATGGCGACGAGGGAGACGATGAGCTCCAGCGAGCGCTCCACGGCGAGCGCGACGCGGGAGTCGGCACCCACACCCAGCCGGCGCAGGTGGTGCGCAAGCAGGTTGGAGCGTTCATCCAGTTGTCGGTAGGTGAGACGCGTGTCACCGAACTCGACGGCGATGTGGTCCGGGAAGCGGGCCACCACCTGGGCGAAGACGTCGGGCAGGGTGGACTCGCGCGGATGGTTCGGAGCAGCGGTGCTCCAGTCCACCAGCACCTGCTGGCGCTCCGTCGGAGCCAACATGGAGATGGAGTCGAGGGACGCTTCGGGCCGCTCCACCAGCGCCTCGATGAGCGCCTGGAAGTGGCTCGCCATGCGCTCGACGGTGGTGGCGTTGAACAGGTCGGTGTTGTAGCCGAGCGTGCCCCGGTAGCCGTCCACGGACTCCGCGAGGCTGAGCTCCAGCTCGAACTTGATGGTGGGGTTCGCCACCGTCAGCGGCGCCATCTCCAGGCCCGGCGCCTGGAGCGACGGCATGGGCGCGTTCTGGAGCGCGAAGAGCGCCTGGAACAGCGGTGAGCGGCTCAGGTCGCGCGAGGACTGGAGCTCTTCCACCAGCCGCTCGAAGGGCACGTCCTGATGGGCGTAGGCGCCCAGGGCCGCCTCCTTCACCTGCCGCAGCAGTTGGAGGAACGAGGACCGCCCCTCCACCCGGGCGCGGAGCACCAGGGTGTTGACGAAGAAGCCGATGAGGCCCTCGAGCTCCCCGCGCTGGCGTCCGGCGATGGGCGAGCCGACGGAGACATCCTCCTGGCCCGCGTGACGGGAGAGCAGCACCTGGAAGGACGCCATCAGCACCATGAAGGGCGTGAGCCCCTCGCGGAGGCAGAGCGCGTCGAGCCTGGCGGCCGTGGTGCGTGACAGCACGACGGGCACGTACGCCCCGCGGAAGGTCTGCACGGGCGGACGCGGCTTGTCGGTGGGCAGCTCCAGCGTGGCGCCACCGGAGAGCTGCTGCTTCCAGTAGCCGAGCTGCGCTTCCAGCGCCGCGCCCTGCAGCCAGTTGCGCTGCCACACGGCGTAGTCGGCGTACTGGATGGGCAGCGGCGGCAGGGGCGACGGCCTGCCCTGGGAGAAGGCCTCGTAGAGGGCGGCGACTTCACGCACCAGCACGCCCATGGACCAGCCGTCCGAGACGATGTGGTGCATGCTGAGCGCGAGCACGTGCTCGGTGGCGCCCAGCTTCAGGAGCCGCACGCGCAGCAGCGGGCCCGCGGTGAGGGTGAACGGCTGGAGCAGCGTCTCGCGGAGGTGGCGCTCCTGCTCGGCCCGGGCGGTCTGCGGCTCCAGCCCGCTCAGGTCCACCGTCTCCAGCGGTAGCCGGCCCTGGGGGTTGATGACCTGGAGCGGCTCGCCCTCCTGCTGGGCGAAGTGCGTGCGCAGGGCTTCATGCCTGTGGACCAGTTCGTCCAAGGCGCGGCGCAGGGCGCCCACGTCGAGCGTGCCCGCCAGGTGCACGAAGGCGGGCATGTTGTACGCGGAGCTTCCGGGCTCGAGCTGGTCGATGAGCCACAGGCGCTGCTGCGCGAAGGACAGCGGCAGCGTGCCGGTGCGCGGCACCGGGACGATGGCGGGGACGGGAGTGGACGCGTCTGCTTCGCCGAGGAGGGCGGCGAGCGCGGAGACGGTGGACGCCTCGAACAGGGTCCGCAGCGACAGCTCCACGCCCAGCGAGGCGTTCAGGTGCGAGGCCACACGGGTCGCCAGGAGCGAATGGCCACCGAGGGCGAAGAAGTCGTCGTTGGCGCTCACGCGCTCCACGCCCAGCACCTGGGCGAACGCGTCCGCCACCTTCTGCTCCAGCGGCGTGCGCGGGGCCACGAAGGCCACGGCGCCGCGCTGCTGTGCTTCCGGCGCTGGCAGCGCCTTGCGGTCCACCTTGCCGTTGGGCGTCAGCGGCAGGACGTCCATGACGACGAAGGCCGAGGGCACCATGTACTCGGGGAGCCGCTCGGCGAGGAACGTCCGCAGCACCTCGACGTTCGCTTCGTCCATCGGGGAGACGACGTAGGCGACGAGACGCTCGCCAGCGGGGCCGTCATTGCGCACCACGGCCACCGCGTCCTCGACGGACGGGTGGGCGCGCAGCGCGGACTCGACTTCACCCAGCTCGATGCGGAAGCCGCGCAGCTTCACCTGGAAGTCGGTGCGGCCCAGGTAGTCGAGCGTGCCGTCGGGCAGCCAGCGCACGAGGTCGCCGGTGCGGTAGAGGCGCTCCCCGGGCACGCCGCTGAAGGCGTCGGGGATGAAGCGCTCGGCGGTGAGCTCGGGACGGCGCAGGTAGCCTCGGGCCAGTCCCACGCCGCCGATGAAGAGCTCCCCGGGTACGCCGGTGGGCACGGGGCGCAGCTGCGCATCGAGGACGTACAGGCGCGTGTTGGCCAGGGGGCCACCGATGGAGGGCTTCTGGCCATCGGGCTCGCAGATGGCCAGGGAGGCGCAGACGGTGGCCTCGGTGGGGCCGTAGGCGTTGATGAAGCGTCGGCCCGGCGCCCACTTCGCGACCAGCTCCGCGGAGCAGGCCTCACCGGCGGAGACGAGGGTGCGCAGGCACTCCAGGCCCTCGGGCTCCATGACGGAGAGCGCGGAGGGAGGAAGCGTGGCGACCTGGACTTCCTGCGCACGCAGCCACTGCGCCAGCGCGGGGCCGGGCATGCGCTCCTCGCTCGACGGCAGGCACAGGGTGCCTCCGGAGAGGAGGGTGACGAAGACCTCGGAGACTGCGGCGTCGAAGCTGGGGGAGGCGAACTGGAGCACGCGGGTGCCGGGCTCGATGCCCATGGCGCGCGCCTGGGCCTGCGCCAGGTTGGGCACGCCCCGGTGCGTCACCGTCACGCCCTTGGGGCGGCCGGTGCTGCCCGAGGTGTAGATGACGTACGCGAGGTGCTCGGCCTGGACATCCGACGCGGGCGGCGTCGTGGGCTGGCGCCGCAGGTGACGCTCATCGGCGTCGAGCAGGACGAACTGCTCACCGCGCGAGGGCAGCTCATCCGCGAGGTCTTCCAGGGTGATGACCACCGGCACGGCGGAGTCACCCAGCATGAAGCCCAGCCGGTCCGCGGGATAGCTCGGGTCGAGCGGGACGAAGGCGCCGCCGGCCTTGAGCACGCCGAGCATGGAGACGACGAGGTCCACCGAGCGCTCCAGGTGGAGCGCGACGAGCGTATCGGGCCCCACGCCCAGCATGCGCAGGTGATGCGCGAGCTGGTTGGCGCGCGCATCCAGCTCGCCGTAGGTGAGCGACGTGTCTCCGAGGACGAGCGCGGTGGCGTCAGGCGTGCTCCGGGCCTGGACCTCGAAGCGCGCATGCACGGTGGCACCGTCGGGGAAGGCCTCGGACCTGCCGCTCCACTGCACCAGCACCTGGCGCCGCTCCTCCTCGGAGAGGAGGGACACGTCGCCCAGCCGGCTGTCGGGCCGGGACACCAGGGCCTCCAGCGCGACGGCCCAGTGCTTCAGCAGCGCTTCCAGGCGATACACCTCGAAGCGCGTCACGTCGTACGTCAGGCGCAGCTCCATCCGGGTGCCGGGCAGGATGACGGCGCCCAGCGGCAGCTCCGCCATCTCCTGCGAGACGACATCCCGGAGGCCCAGGTCGGCGCGGGCAGACTTCACGGCGGCGTCGACGGGGTAGTTCTCGAACACGAACAGCGAGTGGAACAGCGGAGTGCCGCGAGGCACGTCGCTCCAGCCCTGGATGCGCACCAGCGGGGAGTGCTCGTGGTTGCGCTGCTCCGCGAGCTGCGTGTTCAGCGCCTTCATCCACGCAAGGACACGCGTGTCCTCGTCCATGCGGACGCGCACGGGCAGCGAGTTGATGAACAGGCCCACCGCGCGGTCGATGCCCGGCAGCTCCGCCGAGCGGCCCGAGACAGTGGCGCCGTAGACGATGTCGCGCTCACCCGTGTGCCGCGCCAGCGCGAGCGCCCACGCCGCCTGCACCACCGCGTTGGTCGTGAGCTGGTGCTGGCGTGCGAAGGCCTGGGCCGCCGAGGTCAGCTCGGCGGACAGCGTCGAGCGCAGCTGCGAGTACGCGTGCGGGACACCGGGCTTCTCGGGCTGCATGCCCGGCAGCGGCGTGGGGGCGGTGAAGCCGCGCAGCGCCTGGCGCCAGAAGGCCTCGGTGCGCTCCATCGGCTGGCGCTGGAGCCAGGCGATGTAGTCGCGGAACGGCATCGAGGCGCCGCCCTTCTGCGGCGTGCGGCCCGCGCGCAGCTCGTCGTAGGCGGCGAACAACTCCTGAAGGATGGCGCCCAGGCCCCAGCCGTCCAGCAGCAGGTGGTGGTGCGTCCAGAGGACGCGGTGCACCCGGTCCTCCAGGCGCACCACCGTCACGCGCGTCAGCGGCGCCTGGCGCGGGTCGAAGCCGCGCTTGCTGTCCCCGGTCATCAGCGCGTCGAGGCGGGCCCGCTGCTCTGCCTCGGGCACGCCGCGCCAGTCCTGCTCCTCCCAGGGCACGGACGCGCCCGGGTGCACGACCTGCAACGGCTCCTCCAACCCGTCCCAGAGGAACGAGGTGCGCAGCGGCGCGTGGCGCTCGGCCACGGCGTCCACCGCGCGGCGGAAGGTGCCGAGGTCCACCGTGCCGCTGAACGTCCACGCGAGCTGCGAGGTGTAGATGCCCGTCCCCGGCTCCGCCAGCGTGTGGAAGAGCATGCCCTGCTGCAGCGGCGACAGCGGGTAGAGGTCCTCCACTACGAGGCCCGCGGGCAGCACGCGCTCCAGCGTGGCCTGGTCCACCTTCGCCAGCGGGAAGTCGGCCGGCGTGTACCGGCGCGCGTCCGCGGACGTGCGGGTGGAGATGAGCTGCCGCAGCGCGGAGAGGCACTGCGCGGCCAGGGCCTGGACCGTCTCCGGGCGGTGCACGGCCTCGCTGTACGTCCAGCCCAGCGTGAGCCGGCCTTCGAAGACGTAGCCGTTGACCTCCAGCAGGTGGCTCCGCTCGCCCTCGGGGCTCCACAGCGCGCCGGTGGGCTCGCGCGTCGGCGCGAAGGGCAGCGCCGCACCCTGCGTGCCGCCCACCTGGTCGAACTGGCCCAGGTAGTTGAACAGCACCTGCGCGCGAGGCGCCTCCTTCAGCGCACGCGCCTGTGCCTCGCCCGCGAGGTGGCGCAGCAGCCCATGGCCGATGCCGCGCCGGGGCAGCCGTCGCAGCGAGTCGCGCACGGCGCGCAGCCGGTCTCCCAGCGTGGAGGCGCCGGAGACATCCAGCACCACCGGGTACGTGGCGGTGAACCAGCCCACGGTGCGGGACAGGTCCACGTCCTCGAAGAGGGCCTCACGTCCGTGGCCCTCCAGCTCCACGCGCAGCCGGGGCTGGCCCGTCCACTGCGTCAGGCTGTCGGCCAGTGCCGCCAGCAACACGTCGTTGATGTGCGCGCGCCAGGCGGCTGGAGTCTCCTGCAACAGCAGGCGCGTCTCCTCCGCGTCCAGCGACACCTGCACCACGCGGGCGGAGGCCAGCGTGTTCGCCGCGCCCGTCAGGTCGACGGGAAGCGCGGGCACCTGGGCACGGCCCTGCTCTACCCAGTAGGGCAGCTCGCGCGCCAGTTCCTCGGAGCGAGCGAAGGTGTGCAGCTTCTCCGCCCACGCCTTGAAGGAGGTGGACTTGGGCGGCAGCGCCACCGGCTGGCCGCGCTGGAGCTGCGCGTAGGCCGTGGCCAGGTCCTCCAGCAGCGTGCGCCACGAGACGCCGTCCACCGCGAGGTGGTGCACCACCAGGAGCAGGCGAGGCGCGCGATTCGAGCCAGATTGGAACAGGCCGGCGCGCAGAAGGAGCCCCTCCTCCAGGCTCAGGCTTCCCTGGAGGCGCGTGGCCTCGGCCTCCATCGCCTGGGCCTGAGCGGCCTCGGGCGTGGAGCTCAGGTCCACCCGCGTCAGTCGCACGGGAGCCTCGGCGCCAGCGATTTCCTGCTGCCACGCGCCGTCCGCCCCGCGCGTGAAGCGCAGGCGCAACGAGTCGTGGTGGGCCACCAGCGCCTGGAGGGCCTTCTCCAGCGCGGGCACGTCCACCTCTCCGCGCGCGGCGAGGAGGACGGCCTGGTTGTAGTGGTGGGGCAGCGCGGGCGGCTGCTCGAAGAAGGCGCGCTGGATGGGCGTGAGCGGCACGGTGCCGCGCACCAGGCCCTGCTCGGCCTGGACGTGTCCCTCGCGCTTCGCCACGCGCGCCAGGGCTTCCAGCGTCTGGTGCTGGAAGATGTGGTTGGCGGCCAGGTGCAGGCCGGCCTGCCGCGCGCGGGAGACGAGCTGGATGGAGAGGATGGAGTCACCTCCCAGCTCGAAGAAGTTGTCGTGCAGCCCGACGCGGGGCACGCCGAGCAGCTCGGCCCAGACGGCGGCCAGGGCCTTCTCCTCGGCGGTGCGCGGCTCCTCGAAAGTCGCGGTGTCGCGCTGCTGGGCCTCCGGTGCGGGCAGGGCCTTGCGGTCCACCTTGCCGTTGGGCGTCAGCGGCAGGGCCTTCAGGACGGCGAAGGCGGCGGGCACCATGTACTCCGGCAGCCGCTCGGCGAGGAAGGTGCGCAGCACCTGGACGTCCGGCGCGGGGCCTTCGTCCTCCTCGTACGGAGACACGACGTAGGCGACGAGGCGCGAGCCGGAGGGCCCGTCCGCGCGCACCACGGCCACGGCGTCCTCGACGGAGGGGTGGGCGCGAAGGGCGGACTCGATTTCGCCCAGCTCGATGCGGAAGCCGCGCAGCTTCACCTGGAAGTCGGTGCGGCCCAGGTAGTCGAGCGTGCCGTCGGGCTTCCAGCGCACGAGGTCTCCCGTGCGGTACAGCCGCTCACCAGGGACGCCGGAGAAGGCGTCGGGCACGAAGCGCTCGGCGGTGAGTTCCGGACGGCGCAGGTAGCCACGCGCCAGGCCCACGCCGCCGATGAACAGCTCCCCGGGCACGCCGGTGGGCACCGGGCGCAGGTGCGCGTCCAGCACGTAGAGGCGCATGTTGGCCAGGGGCCCGCCGATGGAGGGCTTCTGTCCATCGGGCGCGCAGATGGCCATGGAGGCGCAGACGGTGGCCTCGGTGGGGCCATAGGCGTTGATGAAGCGGCGCCCCGGGGCCCACTTCGCCACCAGCTCGGCGGAGCAGGCTTCACCGGCGGAGACGAGGGTGCGCAGGCACTCCAGGCCCTCGGGCTCCATGACGAAGAGCGCGGTGGGAGGCAGCGTGGCGACGTGGATTTCGCGGGTGCGCAGCAGCGCCGCCAGCGCGGGGCCGGGCATGCGCTCCTCGCTCGTGGGCAGGCACAGCGTGCCGCCGGAGAGGAGGGTGACGAACACCTCGGAGACGGCGGCGTCGAAGCTGGGGGAGGCGAACTGGAGCACGCGCGTGCCCGGCTCGATGCCCATGGCGCGCGACTGGGCCTGGGCCAGATTGGGCACGCCCCGGTGCGTCACCGCCACGCCCTTGGGCCGTCCGGTGCTGCCGGAGGTGTAGATGACGTAGGCGAGGTGCTCGGCCAGCACGCCCGAAGCGGGCGGCGTACGGGGCTGTCGCTCGAGGTGGCGCGCATCCGCGTCCAGCAGCACGAGCTGCTCACCGCGCGAGGGCAGCTCGTCCGCGAGCTGCTCGAGGGTGATGATGACCGGGACGGCGGAGTCGGTGAGCATGTAGCCCAGCCGGTCGGCGGGGTAGCTCGGGTCCAGGGGGACGAAGGCGCCGCCGGCCTTGAGGACGCCGAGCATGGCGACGACGAGGTCCACGGAGCGCTCCAGGTGGAGCGCGACGAGGGTGTCGGGGCCCACGCCCAGCATGCGCAGGTGGTGCGCGAGCTGGTTGGCGCGCCCATCGAGCTCGCCAAACGTGAGCGAGGTGTCGCCGTGGAAGATCGCCGTGGCGTCGGGCGTCGTGCCGGCCTGGGCCTCGAAGCGCGCGTGGACGGTGGCGCCGTCGGGGAAGGCCGCGGGCTGGCCGTTCCACTGCACCAGCACGCGCTGGCGCTCGACGTCGTCCATCAACGGCAGCTCGGACAGGCGCCGCTCCGGTTGCTCGGCGATGGCCTCCAGCAGCGTCTGGAAGTGCGCCAGCAGCCGCCGCACCGAGGACTCCTCGAAGAGGTCGGTGCGGTACAGCGTGACGAGGCGCAGGCCCTGCGGCAGCTCGGTGGCGAGCAGCGACAGGTCCACCTGGCTGGTGCCGCTGTCCACCGGCTGCGCCTCCAGCACCAGCCCGGGCACGTGCAGCGGGGGCAGGGGCGCGTTCTGCAGCGTGAAGCTGACCTGGAACAGCGGCGAGGTGCTCAGGCTGCGCTCGGGCTCGAGCGCCTCCACCAGCTTCTCGAAGGGCACGTCCTGGTGGGCGAAGGCACCCAGCGACGCCTCATGCACGCGCGTCATCAGCTCCAGGAAGGTCGGGTCTCCGGACAGGTCCGCGCGCAGGGCGAGCGTGTTGACGAAGAGGCCGATGAGGCCCTCCAGCTCGGAGCGGTTGCGGCCCGCCACCGGAGTGCCGATGACGACGTCGTCCTGGCCGCTGTAGCGCGACAGGAGCGCCTGGTAGGCGGCGACCAGCAGAGGGAAGAGCGTGCGGCCCTCGCGCCGGGCCAGGTCCTTGAGGGACTGGAGCAGTTCGGGAGGCAGCATCACCGTGAGGCGGGCGCCGCGCGTGCTGGCCACGGAAGGACGAGGCTTGTCGGTGGGCAGCTCCAGCACGGCGTTGGGGTCGAGCTGCTTGCGCCAATACGCGAGCTGCGCATCCAGCGTCTCGCCCTTGAGCCAGTCACGCTGCCAGGTAGCGAACTCGGCGTACTGCATGCGCAGCGGAGGCAGCGGGGAAGGCTGGCCCGCGGCGAGCGCGGGGTAGAGCGCGCCCAACTCCCGCACCAGCACGCCCAGGGACCAGCCGTCGGAGACGATGTGGTGCACGTCGAGCAGCAACAGGTGCTCGCTGGGGCCCCAGCGGTAGAGCATCGTGCGCAGCAGCGGGCCCTTCTCCACGTCGAAGGGCTGCTGCGCCTGGAGGTGCAGGCGGCGCCACGCCTCGGCCTCGCGCTCGGAAGCCGTGCCGTCCGCCACATCCACCACGGGCAGGGCGACGTCGACGGAGGCGGCGATGTGCTGGGCCACGCGCCCGTCCTGCTCCACGAAGGTGGTGCGCAGCGCCTCGTGGCGTTGCACCAACTCCTGGAGTGCGCGGCGGAGGGCGTCGACGTTCAGCTCGCCGGACAGGCGCACGGCGATGGGGACGTTGAAGGCGGCGCTGCCCGGGTTGAGCCGCTCCTGGAACCACATCCGCTCTTGCGCGAAGGACACCGGCGCACGACGGGACTGACGGTTCTTCTCGCGCAGCAGCTCCGCGAGCCGCGCGCGCTTCTGTTCAGGGGTCAGCGACATGGTCAGGCGTGCTCCTGGGAGCCTGGAGAGACGGGCCTGCTTCCTAACTGGCGATCCTGCTTCCCGCCGGTCCGAACTGGAGGGGAGGAGGAACGCTCCAGGAGCGAGGGGAAACCGGGCTGCTGGACAGGCCGCGGCCTCGAGAGGTTTTTCGTCAAAGGTCGAGTGAGCAGAGAGGCCCTCGTAGGGGGAGATCCTACCTCCACAGGCCGACCCGTCTCGAACTTGCCTCCTCTGTCCGTCGCCACGCAGGGGCAACGGGCAAGCAGGCGCAATCCAGTGGCATTGGATTGGCCACGAAATTGCCAAGAAGACGAGAATTCCCGGGCGAATCACGCCCGGGAATTCCCAGTATCAGAGGTGCTTCCCGCGACGTCAGGCCGCGTCCCGCTCCAGCAGCCGCAGGTGGTGGGCAAGCCGCTCCGCCACCGAGGCGGCATTGGGGGCGTTCAGCAACGAGTAGTGGTCGCCGGGCGCCTCGTACACCGTGAGCTCGCCGGGAAGCCATGCACTCCAGCCCAGGTCCTCGGCGCGGGTCCGACCCGTGGCGGAGGAGGCCGCGCGGAAGAGCAGGGTGGGGCCCGCCCAGGTGCCACCGGGCCGGTAGCCACGCTGGGCCTCGTAGAGGCGGCGGAAGAGCGCGAAGAGGCGCTCGGCGGTGTCGAGGTCCAGCTCCACGGCGCCAGGCGCGCCGCGCCGCGCCGCTTCGAGCACGCGGGCCAGTTGCTCGCGGCCGCTCAGGGCCCGCAGCGTGTCCGGCTCCAGCGGCAGGGAGTGCCAGGGCAGGCCGATCACCCGTCCGAAGGTGGCCAGCAGTCCGAGTGCGTCGGGCTCGGGAGGCGGCACATCCGTGGGAGCGGTGGTGTCCAGCATGGCGAGCAGGTCCACCGTCTCCCCCGCGGCCTGGAGCTGGCGTGCCATCTCGTAGGCCACGAGTCCACCGAAGGACCACCCACTCAGCAGGTAGGGGCCCTGGGGCTGCACCGCGCGCACCTGGGCGAGGTAGTCGCGTGCGAGCGCTTCCACGGATGCGGGAGGCAGCTCGCCGCCCTCCAGGCCGGAGGCATGCAGGCCGTAGAGGGGCCTGTCGCTTCCGAGCTGGCGGACCAGCTCGGTGTAGCCCAGCACGCTGCCACCACCACCATGGACCAGGAACAGGGGCCGTCCGGTGGAGGTGCCCGCGTCCAGCCGCACCAGGTTGGGCGTCGCGCGGGCCGCGTCCTGCCCGCGCGTGGCCAGCTCCGCGAGCCGCTCCACGGTGGAGGCCTGGAAGAGTGCCGACACGGGGAGGGAGAGCCCCGTGAGCTCACGGATGCGGACCATCAGCCGCACGGCCAGCAGGGAGTGGCCGCCCAGCGCGAAGAAGTCATCGGTGAGGCCCACGCGGGGCACGCGCAGGACGCTGGCGAAGCCCTCCGCGAGCTGCATCTCCAACGGGGTGCGCGGGGCCACGTACTCGGAGGTGGACACGGGCGCGTCCGGCGTGGGCAGCGCCTTGCGGTCCACCTTGCCGTTGGCGTTGAGGGGCAGGGCGTCCAGCACCACGAAGGCGGAGGGCACCATGTAGTCGGGCAGTGTCCGCTGGGCGGAGGCGCGCAGGCCCGCGGCGTCCAGGCTGCCGGGTGCGGCCGCCACGTATGCCACCAGGCGCTTGTCGCCGGGAGAGTCCTCGCGCACCACCACCACGGCTTCCTCGACGCCCGGGGCCTGGCGCAGCACCGACTCCACCTCGCCCGGCTCAATTCGGAAGCCGCGCAGCTTCACCTGGAAGTCGATGCGGCCGAGGAACTCGAGGGTGCCGTCCTCGCTCCAGCGCACCTTGTCGCCGGTGCGGTACAGCCGCGCGCCGGGGGTGGAGGAGAAGGGGTGGGGCACGAAGCGCTCGGCCGTGAGGTCCGCGCGGTGGAGGTAGCCCCAGGCGAGGCCGGCTCCGCCCACGTACAGCTCACCGGGAACGCCCGGCGGCACCGGCTGGAGCGAAGCGTCCAGCACGTGGGCGGTGGAGTTGGACAGCGGCCGGCCGATGGGCACCGAGCGGCCCGGCTCCTCTCCGGCCCGCAGGGTGTGGGTGGCGGAGAAGGTGGTGTTCTCCGTGGGGCCGTAGCCGTTGATGAGCACGGCGCCTGGAGGCAGCCGCGAGAGGTGCTCACGCACGCGCTGCACGGGCAGCACGTCGCCGCCCGCGAGCACCTGTCGGACGCGGGCCAGTGCGCTGCCCTGGTGCAGCACCATCTGCTCGAAGAGGGCCGCTGTGAGCCACAGGGTGGTGATGCCCTCGCGCGACAGCAGCTCACCGATTTCGTCGAGGGAGAGGGCCCCCGGAGGAGCGAGCACCAGCGTCGCGCCATGGAGCAGCGCGCCCCAGACCTCCAGCGTGGAGGCGTCGAAGGCCGCCGGGGCGAGCTGGAGAATGACTTCGTCCGAGCCGAAGCGCATGAAGTCGCTGCCGCGCACCAGCCGCGTCACGCCCCGGTGGGGCACGCAGACGCCCTTGGGACGGCCGGTGCTGCCCGAGGTGAACATGACGTACGCCAGCGCGTCCGCACCGGGCTCCACGGCGAGGGGCGTGGTGGGCCGCGAGGCGATGGTGCTCCACTCCGCGTCCAGCGGGACGCGGTGTCCCTCGAACGTCGCGCTCGGCAGGGACTGCTGGGTGAGGAGCACGCGAGCGCCCGTTTCGCGCAGCATCCAGGCGAGACGCTCCGCGGGCTGGTTCGCCTCCACCGGCACGTAGGCGGCGCCGGCCTTGAGGATGCCGAGCATGCCGACGACGAGCTCCAGCGAGCGCTCCACGCACAGGCCGACGCACGCGCCCGGACGCACGTCCAGCGCACGCAGGTGGTGAGCGAGTTGATTGGCCCGAGCGTCCAGCTCGCGGTAGCTCAGGGAGTCCTGTCCGAAGCGCAGGGCCACGGCGTCCGGAGTGCGGCGTGCCTGGGCCTCGAAGAGCCCGTGGAGGCTGGCGTCCCCGGGGAAGTCCGAGGCGGTGTCGTTCCACTCCACGAGCACCCGCCGCTGCTCGGCCGCGTCCATCAGCGGCAGAGAGGAGAGCAGTTGGCCCGGGTCCTCTACGGCGGCTTCCAGCAGCCGCGTCAGATGGCCCGCCATGCGCCGGACCGTCCGCGCGTCGAAGAGGTCGGTGTTGTACTCGAGCTGACCGGAAATCTCTCCGCCGTGGTCGTTGAGCAGCAGTGACAGGTCGAACTTGGCGGTAGTGCTGTCCACCTTCAGTCCACTCGAGGTGAGGGCACCGCCGTTGGGGGCACCCTCCTCACGGGCCTGCTGCCGCGGGGTGTTCTGCAGGGCGAGCATCACCTGGAACAACGGCGAGCGGCTCGGGTCGCGCCCGGGCTGGAGCTCGTCCACCAATCTCTCGAAGGGGACGTCCTGGTGAGCATAGGCCCCCAGGGTGGTCTCCCTCACCTGGGCGAGCAGCCCACGGAAGGTGAGGCCGGGCGTCAGTCGGGTGCGGAACGCCAGGGTGTTGACGAAGAAGCCGACGATGCCCTCCAGCTCCGTCTGCTGGCGGTTGGCGATGGGCGAGCCCACCACGAGGTCGTCCTGGCCCGAATAGCGGGACAGCAGCAGGTCGTAGGCGGACAGCAACACCATGAACGGCGTGACACCTTCCTTGCGGCACAGTGCGACGAGGGCGGACGTGAGCCGCGAGTCCAGGTGCACCGGGAGGCTGGCGCCACGGAAGGTCTGCACCGGGGGGCGGGGCCTGTCGGTGGGCAGCTCCAGCGCGTGCGGGGCGCCAGCGAGGTGCTGCTTCCACCAGCCCACCTGCTGGGCCAGCACGTCGTCCTTCAGCCAGCCGCGCTGCCAGACGGCGTAGTCGGCGTACTGGAGCCGCAGGGGCGCGAGCGGCGAAGGCACCTTGCGCGAGAAGGCACTGTAGAGGGCGTCCACCTCGTGCATGAGGATGCCGTTGGACCAGCCGTCCGAGACGATGTGGTGCACGGTGACGAGCAACACGTGTCGCTGCTCGGACAGGCGCAGCAGGGCGGCGCGCAGCAGCGGCGCTCGCGTCAGGTCGAAGGGCGTCTGGGCTTCCGCGGCGGCCCGTCGCAGGGCCTCCGCGTCTCTTTCCGCCTCTGGCAGGTGGCTCAGGTCCACGACCCGCAGGGACAGCCCGGCATCCTCCTGGACGTACTGCACGGGCTCTCCGTCCGCGCTGGTGCTGAAGCGGGTGCGCAGGGCGCCATGCCGGCGGACGAGCTCCTGGAGCGAGCGCTCCAACACGGAGACCTCGAGCGGCCCCGCGAGCTGGAGCGCGGTGGGGATGTTGTAGAAGGCGCTGCCGGGCTGGAGCTGGTCGAGGAACCAGAGGCGCTGCTGGGCGAAGGACAGCGGCAGCGGCCCGGCGTGGGACACGGGCACCAGCGGGGGAAGCTGCACGCCGTCACGGACGCGCCGTGCGGAGTCCAGATGGGTCGCGAGGCTCGCCACGGTGGGCGCCTCGAAGAGGGCACGGATGGGCAGCTCTACTTCGAAGGCCTTGCGGACGCGGGAGATGACCTGGGTGGCCAGAAGGGAGTGGCCGCCGAGGGAGAAGAAGTCGTCGGTGACGCCGACCGCTTGCAGATGAAGAACCTCGGCCCAGATGGAGGCGAGCTGAGTCTCGGTGGGGGTGCGGGGGGCGACGAAGGAGGCGCTGACTTCCGCTTCGGGGGCGGGCAGGGCCTTGCGGTCGACCTTTCCGTGGGTGTTGAGGGGCAGTGCCGCCAGGAAGACGAAGGCGGAGGGCACCATGTACTCGGGCAGCGAGCGGAGCAGCGCGGTGCGGAGCGCGGCCGTATCGAGAGCGTCTCCCTCAGGCGTGACGAGGTAGGCGACGAGGCGCGGGTTGCCGGGGACGTCCTCGCGGGCAAGCACGACGGCGCGACTGACGGTGGGCTCCTGCTCCAGGGCGGCTTCGATTTCGCCCAATTCAATGCGGAAGCCGCGCAGCTTCACCTGGAAGTCGATGCGGCCCAGGTAGTCGAGCTCGCCGTTGGCGAGCCAGCGCACCTTGTCGCCGGTGCGGTAGAGGCGGCCACCGGCCACCGTACCGAACGGGTCCGGAACGAACTTCTCGGCGGAGAGCTCGGGCCTGCCGAGGTAGCCACGAGCGACACCCGCGCCGCCGATGAAGAGCTCGCCGGGGACGCCGGTGGGCACCGGCTGCATGCGCTCATCGAGGACATACACCTGCACGTTGGCCAGCGGGCCGCCCAGGGTGGGCCTGGAGGCGCCGCGAATGGCGCGAGCGGTGGTGTCGACGGTGCACTCGGTGGGGCCGTAGACGTTGAAGCAGTGGATGAAGGGGTGGGCGGATAGCTTTGCCCAGAGGGCTTCGTCCACGGCCTCGCCGCCCACCAGCACGCGCAGTGGCCTGGAAGCCGCGAGGCCCTCTTCCAGCAGCAGGCGCAGGTGGGAGGGCGAGCAGTCGAGGACGTCGAGCTGGTGCTTCTCCACCCACGCCTTGAGCAGCGAGACGTCCTCACGTGCGGCCTGGGGCACGACGCAGAGGGCATGGCCGTCGGCCACCTGGATGAGTTGCTTCACGGAGGCGTCGAAGGCGAGAGGCGCGTTGAGGCTGACGCGCAGCGCGCCTTCGGCTCCGGCATACACGGCCGAAGCGAGTGCGGCGCGCAGGTTCATCACGGAGGAGTGCTGAACCATGACGCCCTTGGGGCGGCCGGTGGAGCCGGAGGTGTAGATGACGTAGGCGAGGTGCTCGGGCGAGGTGACGCGAGGCGGGTTGGCCCCGGACTCGCGCGAGAGCGTCTGCGTGGTGGAAGCGTCGTCCAGAGACATCGCTTCCACGGAAGCGCCTTCGAGCTGCGGCTTCAGGTGGCGCTGGGTGAGTGCGAGCCGTGCGCCGCAGTCCTGGAGCATGAAGGCCAGGCGCTCGCGGGGGTAGGCGGGGTCCATGGGGACGTAGGCACCACCGGCCTTGAGGATGGCGAGGACGGCGACCACCATGTCCACGCCGCGCTCCATGCAGAGGGCGACGCGCACCTCGGGGCCGACACCGTGGGAGCGCAGCCAGCGGGCAAGCTGGTTGGCGCGGCGGTTGACCTGCGAGAAGGACAGCGAAGAGGAGTCATCGAGCACCGCGACGGCGTCAGGCGTACGCGCAGCCTGCATCTCGAAGCGCTCGTGCAGCGCGCCGTCCCAGCTGGCCTCCTGGCGCGTGTCATTCCAGCGCACCAGCACCTGCTGGCGCTCGGACGCGGGCAACAGGGGCAACTCACCCACGCGCGTCTCGGGCGCGGACACGGCGGATTCCACCAGTGTGGTGAAGTGCTCCACCATGCGGGCGATGGTGCCCCGCTCGAACAGGTCCGTGCGGTAGGCCAGCGCACCGCCGAGCCCCTCGGCCCGCTGGGACAGCGAGAGGTTCAGGTCGAACTTGGTGGCCTGCGCGCCGGACTCGAAGGACTCCAGGCGCAGCGGGGCGCTGTCCTGCGCACCGCCCTTCACCTCCAGAGTGGTCGTCGGAGCGTTCTGCAGGACGAGCATCACCTGGAACAAGGGCGAGTGACTCAGGCTGCGCTGGGGCCGCAATTCCTCGACGAGCTTCTCGAAGGGGACGTCCTGGTGCTCGTAGGCGCCCAGCGTGGTGGCCCGCACCTTGGAGAGCAGGTCGCGGAAGGTGGCGCGCGGGTCCATCTGGGTGCGCAGCACGAGCGTGTTGACGAAGAAGCCGATGAGGCCCTCCGTCTCCGAGCGAGTGCGGCCGGCGATGGGGGAGCCGACAGAGATGTCGTCCTGACCGGAGTAGCGCGACAACAACACCTGCCAGAGGGCGAGCAGGGCCATGAAGGGCGTGGTGCCCTCACGCTGGCACAGGGCCAGGAGCGCCTCGGTAACGGGTGTGGAGAGCTGCACGGGCAGCCACGCGCCACGGTGGGACTGGACGGCGGGCCGAGGCTTGTCGGTGGGCAGCTCCAGTACGGGGGCCGCACCGGAGAGCTGCTCGCGCCAGTACCCAAGCTGCTTCTCCAGCGCCTCACCCCTCAGCCACGAGCGCTGCCACGCGGCGAAGTCCGCGTACTGCACCGGCAGGGGATTCAGCCGCGCCTCACGACCGCTGGAGTGCGCCGAGTAGAGCTCCGCCAGCTCGCGCACCAGCACGTCCATGGACCAGCCGTCGGAGACGATGTGGTGCATCGTCCCGATGAGGACGTGGTCCTGCGCGCCCAGGCGCAGCAGGAGGGCGCGGAAGACGGGGCCGCGAGCCAGGTCGAAGGGGCGCTGGGCTTCCTGCGCGGCCAGCCGGCGGGCCTCGGCTTCGCACTCGGAGGCGGGCAGGGTGCTCAGGTCCACCACGGGCAGCGGGAAGTGCGGCAGCGGGTGGATGACCTGCACGGGCTCGCCGTCATGGACGCCGAAGGTGGTGCGCAGCGCCTCGTGCCGCTCGGTGAGCGAGGCGAAGGACTTCTCCAGCGCGTCCACGTCCAGCGGTCCGCGCATGCGCAGCGCGGTGGGGATGTTGTACGCGGGGCTGCCGGGCTCGAACTGGTCGATGAACCAGAGGCGCTGCTGCGCGAACGACAGCGGCAGCGGCCCCGTGCGCGGTGCCGGGACGAGCGCGGGCGCCGTCCCCTGGCCGGAGGCTCCCATGGAGCTGATGCGCTCGGCGAGGGCCGCGACGGTGGGCGCCTCGAAGAGGGCGCGCAGGGGCAGCTCCACGCCCAGGTTGGAGCGGATGCGGGAGATGACCTGCGTGGCCAGCAGGGAGTGGCCGCCCAGCTCGAAGAAGTTGCCGGTGATGCTCACCTGGGGAAGCCGCAGGATGGTGGCGAACAGCTCCGCCAGCTTCTCCTCGGTGGAGGTGCGGGGAGCGACATGGGCCTCGCTCCGGACCGGGGCCACCGCGTCCGGCGCGGGCAGGGCCTTGCGGTCCAGCTTGCCGTTGGCGGTGAGCGGCAGGGCATCCAGCCGCACCAGCGCGGAGGGCACCATGTGCTCGGGCAGCCGCTGCTTGAGCCAGGCGCGCAGGGCAGCCGCGTCCATCGACTCGGGAGCGACGACGTAGCCGACGAGGCGCTTGTCACCGGGGGCGTCCTCGCGCACCAGCGCCACGGCCTGGGCGATGTCGGGGTGGGTGAGCAGGGCGGCTTCGACTTCACCCAGCTCCACACGGAAGCCGCGCAGCTTCACCTGGGAATCGGCGCGGCCGACGAAGTCCAGCACGCCGTCACCCGTCCAGCGGACCAGGTCGCCGGTGCGGTAGAGGCGTGCGCCGGGGACGTCGCTGAAGGCGTCGGGGACGAAGCGCTCGGCGGTGAGCGAGGGCTGGCCGATGTAGCCACGAGCCAGTCCGTCTCCGCCGATGAACAACTCCCCGACGACACCCACGGGCACGGGCTGGCCGTGAGCGTCGAGCACGTACAGGCGCGTGCTGCCGATGGGCCGGCCAATGGGCACGGAGGTGCCGACCTGGGTCGGGTCCGTCATGCGGAAGCAGGAGGCGAAGACGGTGGTCTCGGTGGGGCCGTAGGCGTTGGTGAGGGAGATGCCCAGCGCTTCGAGCACGCGGCGCGCGTGCGCGGGGGGCACCACGTCGCCACCAGTGAGGAGCTGCTTCACCGGGCCCAAGGACTGGAGGTGGGACTCCACGACCTGGGTGAAGAGGCCGGCGGTCAGCCAGAGCGTCGTCACCTTCGAATCGAGGAGCACCTGGCCCAGCTCCTCCAGAGAAGGAATCTGGGGAGGCATGACGACGAGGCGGGCGCCATGCAACAGCGCACCCCAGATTTCGAAGGTGGAGGCGTCGAAGGAGATGGGGGCCAGTTGCAGCAGCGTCTCATCGGGGCCGAAGCGGGCGTAGTCGGCGCCGAGGAGGGTGCGAAGCACTCCGCGGTGGGTGGTGCCCACGCCCTTGGGCCTGCCGGTGGAGCCGGAGGTGAAATCCACGTAGGCCAGCGAATCGGGCAGGGCGACGGGTGTCGGCGCATGCGTCGGCTCGGAGGCGAGCGCGGCATCCTCCAACACGACGATGGAGAGCCCGTCGGAAGGCAGCTTGGAGAGGAAGGCCCGCGTGGTGATGAGGGCCCGTGGCGACGTGTCCTCCACCATGCCGGCCAGTCGCTCGCGCGGGTAGGACGGGTCGAGCGGGACGTAGGCGCCGCCGGCCTTGAGGATGGCGACGAGGGAGACGATGAGCTCCAGCGAGCGCTCGACGGCGAGGGCAACGCACGTATCCGCGCCCACACCGAGTCGGCGCAGGTGGTGCGCGAGCTGATTGGAACGCTCGTCGAGCTGGCGGTAGGTGAGGCGCGAGGAGCCGAACTCGACGGCGATGTGGTCCGGGAAGCGGGCGACCACCTGCGAGAAGACCTCGGGCAGCGTGGCCTCACGCGGGTAGTCCGAAGCCCGGGCGCTCCAGTCTCCCAACACCTGCCGGCGTTCCGCCACGGACAGCAGGGAGGCCGAAGAGACGAGCACTTCGGGCCGTGCGGCGAGCGCCTCCACCAGGACCTGGAAGTGGCTCGCCATGCGTAGCGCGGTGGTGTGCTCGAAGAGGTCGGTGTTGTAGCCCAGAGAGCCCTGGTAGCCGTCCGGCGTCTCCGAGAGGGTGAGCTGCAGCTCGAACTTGATGGTGGGGTTGTCGACTTCCAGCGGACGAAGCGCCAACCCCTTGCCCTGGGCCGAGGCCGCGGGCGTGTTCTGCAGGGAGAAGATGACCTGGAAGAGCGGGCTGCGGCTCATGTCACGCGTGGGCTGCAGCTCCTCCACCAGCCGCTCGAAGGGCACGTCCTGGTGGGCGAAGGCACCCAGCGAGGACTCCTTCACCTGACGGAGCAACTGGAGGAAGGACGCGCCGTCCTCCACGTTTGTGCGCAGCACCAGGGTGTTGACGAAGAAGCCGATGAGGCCTTCCAGCTCTCCGCGCTGACGGCCGGCGATGGGCGAGCCGACGGTGATGTCCTGCTGCCTGGAGTAGCGGGAGAGGAGTACCTGGAAGGCGGCGAGCAGGGCCATGAAGGGCGTGGCGCCCTCCTGCTGGCTGAGTGCCTTGAGCTGCTCCGAGGTGGCGGGCGACAGCGAGACGGGCACGTGCGAGCCGTTGAAGGTCTGCACGGGCGGGCGGGGCTTGTCGGTGGGCAGCTCCAGGGCGGACGCTCCAGAGAGCTGCTGCTTCCAATAGTCGAGCTGCTCCTCCAGCACGGCGCCCTGGAGCCACTGGCGCTGCCAGGCGGCGTAGTCGGCGTACTGGATGGGCAGGGGCGGCAGGGGCGAAGGCCGGCCGTGCGAGAAGGCGTCGTAGAGGGCCGCCACTTCCCGCACCAGCACGCCCAGGGACCAGCCGTCCGAGACGATGTGGTGCATGTCGAGGGCGAGCACGTGCTCGGTGGCGCCCAGCTTCAGCAGTTGCGCACGCACCAGCGGGCCGGTGGCGAGGTTGAAGGGCCGGAGCAGCTCGGCGCGCAGCCGTCGTTCCAGCTCGGCGTGGGCGGCTTGCGGCTCCAGGCCGCTGAGGTCCGTCGTCTCCAGGGGCAGGTGGCCCGTGGGTGCGATGAGCTGGAGGGGCTGGCCCTCCTGCTGGGTGAAGGTGGTGCGCAGGGCCTCGTGACGTCGCACCAGCTCATCGAAGCCCCGCTGCAGGGCCGCGATGTCGAGCACACCGTCCATGCGCACGAAGATGGGCATGTTGTAGGAGGCGCTGCCGGGCTCGAGCTGGTCGAGGAACCAGAGGCGCTGCTGTGCGAAGGACACGGGCAGCGCACCCTCGCGAGACCTGGCGACGAGCTCGGGCGCCTGGCGTGATGGCCCCTTGAGCCGACCGGCCTCGATGCGCGTGGCGAGGGCGGCGATGGTGGGCGCCTCGAAGAGGGCGCGCAAGGGCAACTCCACGCCAAAGGTGGCGCGGATGCGGGAAATGACCTGTGTGGCCAGCAGGGAGTGGCCACCCAGCTCGAAGAAGTTGTCGGACGCGCCCACGCGCGAGACGCGCAGGACGTCGGCCCAGAGCGCCGCGAGCGCAATCTCGGTGGGGCTGGAGGGCGCGACGTAGGTCCCGGCTGAGGCCAGTTGTGCCGCATCGGGGACGGGCAGGGCCTTGCGGTCCAGCTTGCCGTTGCGTGTGAGGGGCACGGCGTCCAGGCGCACCAGGGCGGAGGGCACCATGTACTCGGGCAGCCGCTGCTTGAGCGAGGTGCGCAGCGCGGCCAGGTCGAGCGACTCGGGCGCGGCGACGTAGCCGACGAGCCGCCTGTCTCCAGGGACGTCCTCGCGCACCAGGGCCACGGCCTGGGTGACGTCCGGGTGCGCGCGCAGGGCCGTTTCGACTTCACCCAGTTCGATGCGGAAGCCGCGCAGCTTCACCTGGGCGTCGGCGCGGCCGACGAAGTCCAGCACGCCGTCATCGCGCCAGCGGACGAGGTCTCCGGTGCGGTAGAGGCGGGCACCAGGCGCGTCACCGAAGGCGTCGGGGATGAAGCGCTCTGCGGTGAGCGCGGGCTGGCCGAGGTAGCCCCGGGCCACGCCGTCGCCGCCGATGAACAGCTCACCCACGACACCGACGGGGACGGGCTGGCCGTGAGCGTCCAGTACGTACAGCCGGGTGCCGCCGATGGGCCCGCCGATGGGCACGGTGGTACCGACCTGCTCCGGGCGAGTCACCGGATAGGACGTGGCGAAGACGGTGGTCTCGGTGGGGCCGTAGAAGGAGGTGACGGGCAGGCGCAGGACGTCCACGGCGCGGCGCACGTGGGCAGGCGACACGATGTCGCCGCCCGTCATGACGTGCTTCACCGTGCCCGCGGTCAGGCCCGGGGGCGGGTTGTCCACCAATTGGGTGAACAGGCCAATGGTGGCCCACAGCGTGGTGACGCCCGAAGTCTGGATGACGTGGCCCAACTCCTCCAGGGATGCGGCCTGAGGAGGCATGACGACGAGGCGAGCGCCGTGCAGCAGCGCGGCCCAGATTTCGAAGGTGGAAGCGTCGAAGTGGATGGGCGCGAACTGGAGGAGGACCTCGTCGGACGCGAAGCGGGCGTAGTCGGCACCGAGGAGGGTGCGCAGCACGCCGCGGTGGGTGGTGCCCACGCCCTTGGGACGGCCGGTGGAGCCAGAGGTGAAGTCCACATAGGCCAGTGACTCGGGCAGGGCCGCGAGGGACAGCGCCTGCGTCGGCTCGGAGTCGAGTGCGGCGTCCTCCAGCACGACAGTGGAGAGTCCGTCAGCAGGCAGCTTGGAGAGATTGGCGCGGGTGGTGATGAGGGCCTGGGCAGTCGTGTCCTCCACCATGCCGGCCAGCCGCTCGCGCGGGTAGGACGGGTCCAACGGCACGTAGGCGCCGCCGGCCTTGAGGATGGCGACGAGGGAGACGATGAGCTCCAGCGAGCGCTCGACGGCGAGCGCGACGCGGGAGTCGGTACCCACGCCCAGCCGGCGCAGGTGGTGCGCGAGCTGGTTGGAGCGCTCATCGAGCTGGCGGTAGGTGAGGCGCGAGGAGCCGAACTCGACGGCGATGTGGTCCGGGAAGCGGGCCACGACCTGCGAGAAGACCTCGGGCATCGTGGACTCACGCGGATGGTCGGAGCCCTTGGTGCTCCAGTCGCGCAGCACCTGCTGGCGCTCCACCGGAGACAGCATGGAGACGGAGGCGAGCGGCGCCTCGGGCCGTGAGGCGAGCGCCTCCACCAGGACCTGGAAGTGGCCAGCCATGCGCAGGGCGGTGGCGTGTTCGAAGAGGTCGGTGTTGTAGCTCAGAGCGCCCTGGTAGCCGTCCGGAGTCTCCGCGAGGTTGAGCTGCAGCTCGAACTTGGTCGTGGGGTTGTCCACCTCCACCGCGCTCAGTACCAGCCCCCTGCCCTGGGCCGAGGCCGTGGGCGCGTTCTGCAGGGAGAAGATGACCTGGAAGAGCGGGCTGCGGCTCATGTCACGCGTGGGCTGCACTGCCTCCACCAGGCGCTCGAAGGGCACGTCCTGATGGGCGAAGGCGCCCAACGAGGACTCCTTCACCTGCCGCAGCAGGTGGAGGAAGGACGCGCCGTCCTCCACGTGGGAGCGCAGCACCAGTGTGTTGACGAAGAAGCCGATGAGGCCTTCCAGCTCTCCACGCTGACGGCCCGCGATGGGCGAGCCGACGGAGATGTCCTGCTGGCCGGAGTAGCGCGACAGCAACACCTGGAATGAGGCAAGCAGCGCCATGAAGGGCGTGGCGCCTGCTTGCCGGCTGAGCACCTTGAGTGCCTCGGACGCCGAGCGCGACAGGGCCACCGGGAGGTGGGCACCGTTGAACGTCTGGACGGGCGGGCGGGGCTTGTCGGTGGGCAGCTCCAGCGTGGTGAGGCCGGAGAGCTGCTGCTTCCAGTAGCCGAGCTGCGCGTCGAGCACTTCACCCTGGAGCCACTGGCGCTGCCAGACGGCGTAGTCGGCGTACTGGATGGGCAGGGGCGACAGGGGCGAGGGCCGGCCCTGGGCGAAGGCTTCGTAGAGGGCGGCGACTTCACGCACCAGCACGCCCATGGACCAGCCGTCCGAGACGATGTGGTGCATGTTGAGGGCGAGCACGTGTTCAGTGGCGCCCAGCTTCAGCAACTGCGCACGCACCAGGGGGCCGGTGGCGAGGTTGAAGGGCCGGAGCATCTCGGCGCGCAGTTGTCGCTCCAGCTCGGCGTGGGCGGCCTGGGGCTCCAGGGAACTGAGGTCGACGAAGTCCAGCGGCAGGTCGCCGTGAGGGGAGATGAGCTGAAGGGGTTGATTCTCCCGCTGGGTGAAGGTGGTGCGCAGGGCTTCGTGGCGGCTCGCCAGCTCCGCGAGGGCACGGCGCAGGGCGTTCGCGTCGAGCGCCCCCTCCATGCGCACGAAGGTGGGCATGCTGTAGGAGGCGCCACTCGGGTCGAGCTGGTCGATGAACCACAGGCGCTGCTGCGCGAAGGAGAGCGGCAGAGGCTCGGTGCGCGGCACCGGAACGATCGCGGGCGCCGCTCCCGGAGTGGAGCCACTCGCGGAGAGGATTCGCTCCGAGAGGCCCGCGACGGTGGGGGCTTCGAAGAGGATGCGAAGGGGCAGTTCCCTGCCCAGCGCGGAGCGGATGCGGGAGACGAGCTGCGTGGCCAGCAGCGAGTGGCCGCCCAGCTCGAAGAAGTTGCCCGTGACGCTCACCTGGGGCACGCGCAGGACGGCCGCGAACAGCTCGGCCAGTTTCGCCTCGGTGGCGTTGCGCGGGGCGACGTACGCCTCGGTGGACGACATCAGCGCGGAGTCGGGAGCGGGCAGGGCCTTGCGGTCGACCTTGGCGTTGGCCGTGAGGGGCAGGGCATCCAGCCGCACCAGGGCGGAGGGCACCATGTACTCGGGCAGTCGCTGCTTGAGCGAGGCACGCAGCGCGGCCGTATCGAGGGACTCGGGAGCGGCGACGTAGCCGACAAGACGCTTGTCGCCGGGGACGTCCTCACGCACCAGGGCCACGGCCTGGGCCACGTCGGGGAAGGCGAGCAGGGCGGCTTCGACTTCTGCCAGCTCGATGCGGTAGCCGCGCACCTTCACCTGAGCGTCGGCGCGGCCGAGGAACTCCAGCACGCCGTCGTTGCGCCAGCGGGCCATGTCGCCCGTGCGGTAGAGGCGGGCGCCGGGCACGCCGGAGAAGGAGTCGGGGACGAAGTGCTCGGCGGTGAGGGCGGGCTGCTCGACGTAGCCCCGGGCCACGCCGTCGCCACCGATGAACAACTCGCCCACGACGCCGACGGGCACGGGCTGACCGGAGGCATCCAGCAGGTACACCCGTGTATTGCCGATGGGCTTGCCGATGGGCACGGACGTGCCGACGTGCTCCACCGAGGTCATTCGGTGGGTCGACGCGAAGAGCGTGGTTTCCGTCGGGCCGTAGCAAGCCGTCACCGGAATGCGCAGCTCTTCGAGGACACGGCGGACATGAGGCGCGCTGACCACGTCGCCACCGGTGAGCAACTGCCTCACGTTGCGCAGGGCGGGGAAGTTGTGGTCCACCACCTGGGTGAAGAGGCCGGCGGTGAGATGCAGTGTGGTGACGCCGTGCTTCACCAGCACCGACTCCAGCTCCTTCAGGTCGGAAGGCGAGTGGGGCGGGAAGACGACGAGCCGCGCGCCATGGAGCAGCGGAGCCCATAGCTCCAGGGTGGAAGCGTCGAAGGAAACGGGCGCGATGAGGAGGAAGGTCTCATCTGGTCCGAGGTGCGCGTAGTCGACGCCGAAGATGGTGCGCAGCACGGCGGCCTGCGGAGTGCCGACACCCTTGGGCCGGCCGGTGGAGCCAGAGGTGAAGTCGATGTACGCGAGGCTCTGGGGCAGCGCGGTCAGCGGAGGTGCTGACGTCGGCCGACCCGCGAGCGACACGTCTTCCAGCACCACGGTGGACAGGCCCTCCACCGGCAGCTTCGCCAGCAGCTCACGGGAGGTTACGAGGACGCTCGGACGCGCATCCTCCACCATGGCGGCGAGACGCTCGCGCGGATACGAGGGGTCGAGCGGCACGTAGGCGCCACCGGCCTTGAGGATGGCGACGAGGGAGACGATGAGCTCCAGCGAGCGGTCCAGCGCAATCGCCACGCGGGAGTCGGTGGACACGCCCAGCCCACGCAGATGCCAGGCGAGCAGGTTGGCGCGCTCATCGAGTTGACGGTAGGTGAGCTTCGCGTCGCCGAACTCGACGGCGATCTTGTCGGCATGACGGGCGACGACCTGCGAGAAGACCCCCGCCAGGGTGGAGCCGCGCGGGTACTCGGCGGCGGTAGCGTTCCACTCCACCAGCACCTGCCGGCGCTCCATGGAGGACAGCAGGGAGAACGAACCGAGAGACGCCTCGGGCCTCGAGGCGATTGCCTCCACCAGGACCTGGAAGTGGCTCGCCATGCGTAGCGCGGTGGCGTGCTCGAAGAGGTCGGTGTTGTAGCCCAGCGAGCCCTGGTAGCCGTCCGGCGTCTCCGCGAGGTTGAGCTGCAGCTCGAACTTGGAGATGGGGTTGTCCACCTCCACCGTGCTCAGCGACAGGCCCTGTTGCCTCACCGCGGGCATGGGCGCGTTCTGCAGGGCGAAGAGGACCTGGAAGAGCGGGCTGCGGCTCAGGTCGCGGGCGGACTGCACCGCCTCCACCAGCCGCTCGAAGGGCACGTCCTGGTGGGCGTAGGCGCCCAGCGAGGACTCCTTCACCTGGTGCAGCAGGTGGACGAAGGACGCGTCGTCTTCCACCTGCGCGCGCATCACCAGCGTGTTGACGAAGAAGCCGATGAGGCCTTCCAGTTCGCCGCGCTGGCGGCCGGCGATGGGCGAGCCGACGGAAATGTCCTGCTGTCTGGAGTAGCGGGAGAGGAGCACCTGGAAGGCGGCGAGCAACGCCATGAAGGGCGTGGCGCCCTCTTTCTGGCCGAGCGCCTTGAGCTGCTCCGAAGTGGCGAGCGACAGCGAGACGGGCACGTGCGAGCCGTTGAAGGTCTGCACGGGCGGGCGGGGCTTGTCGGTGGGGAGCTCCAGGGTGGAGGCGCCAGAGAGCTGCTGCTTCCAATAGCCGAGTTGCTCCTCCAGCACGGCGCCCTGGAGCCACTGGCGCTGCCAGACGGCGTAGTCGGCGTACTGGATGGGCAGGGGCGGGAGGGGCGAGGGCCGGCCCTGGGCAAAAGCCTCGTAGAGGGCGGTGACTTCACGCACCAGCACGCCCATGGACCAGCCGTCCGAGACGATGTGGTGGAGGTTGAGTGCCAGCACGTGCTCGGTGGCGCTCAGCTTCAGCAACCGTGCGCGCACCAGCGGACCGGTGGAGAGGTCGAAGGGCCGGAGGGCTTCCTCGCGCAGCTGTCGCTCCAGCGCGGCGTGGGCGGCCGGGGCTTCCAGGCCGCTGAGATCCACGAGCTCCAGCGGCAGCTCACCATGAGGGGCGATGAGCTGGAGCGGCTGGTCTCCCTGCTGGGTGAAGGTGGTGCGCAGGGCTTCGTGGCGGCTTGCCAGCTCCGCGAGGGCACGGCGCAGGGCGTCCGCGTCGAGCGCCCCCTCCATGCGCACGAAGGTGGGCATGCTGTAGGAGGCGCTGCCCGGCTCGAGCTGGTCGAGGAACCACAGGCGCTGCTGGGCGAAGGACAGCGGCAGTGGCTCCGTGCGCGGCACCGGGACGATCGCAGGCACCGTCCCCTGGACGGAGGCTCCCTCGGAGCTGATGCGCTCGGCGAGCGCTGCCACGGTGGGCGTCTCGAAGAAGGCGCGCAAGGGCAGCTCCACACCCAGCGCGGAGCGGATGCGGGAGACGAGCTGTGTGGCCAGCAGCGAGTGGCCGCCCAGCTCGAAGAAGTTGCCCGTGACGCTCACCTTCTGCAGGTGCAGGACGGCCGCGAACAGCTCGGCCAGCTTCTCCTCGCTGGCGTTGCGTGGGGCGACATACGTCGCGGCGGACGACATCAGCTCGGAGTCGGGAGCGGGCAGGGCCTTGCGGTCGACCTTGGCGTTGGCCGTGAGGGGCAGGGCATCCAGCCGCACCAGGGCGGAGGGCACCATGTACTCGGGCAGTCGCTGCTTGAGCGAGGCACGCAGCGCGGCCGTATCGAGGGACTCGGGCGCGGCGACGTAGCCGACGAGCCGCTTGTCTCCGGGCACGTCCTCACGCACCAGGGCCACGGCCTGGGCCACATCGGGGAAGGCGAGCAGGGCGGCCTCGACTTCTGCGAGCTCGATGCGGTAGCCGCGCACCTTCACCTGAGCGTCGGCGCGGCCGAGGAACTCCAGCACGCCGTCGTTGCGCCAGCGGGCGAGGTCCCCCGTGCGGTAGAGGCGGGCGCCAGGCACGCCGGAGAAGGAGTCGGGGATGAAGCGCTCGGCGGTGAGGGCGGGCTGCTCGACGTAGCCCCGGGCCACGCCGTCGCCACCGATGAACAGCTCGCCCACGACGCCGACGGGCACGGGCTGACCGGAGGCATCCAGCAGGTACACCTGTGTATTGCCGATGGGACGGCCGATGGGCACGGAGGTGCCCACCCGGGACGCGTCCGTCATGCGATGCGTGGAGGCGAAGAGGGTGCTCTCGGTGGGGCCGTAGCAGGCCGTGACGGGGATGCGCAGCTCTTCGAGGACGCGGCGCACATGCGAGGCGCTGACCACATCGCCACCGGTGAGGAGCTGCTTCACGTTCCTCAGTGCGGCGAGGTTGTGGTCCACCACCTGGGTGAAGAGACCGGCGGTGAGGTGAAGCGTGGTGACGCCGTGCTTCACCAGCACCGACTCCAGCTCCTTCAGGTCGGAAGGCGAGTGGGGCGGGAAGACGACGAGCCGCGCGCCATGGAGCAGCGGAGCCCACAGCTCCAGGGTGGAAGCGTCGAAGGAAACGGGCGCGATGAGGAGGAAGGTCTCATCCGGTCCGAGGTGCGCGTAGTCGACGCCGAAGACGGTGCGAAGCACGGCGGCCTGCGGAGTGCCGACGCCCTTGGGCCGGCCGGTGGAGCCGGAGGTGAAGTCGATGTACGCGAGGCTCTGGGGCAGCGCGGTCAGCGGAGGTGCTGACGTCGGCCGACCCGCGAGCGACACGTCTCCCAGCACCACGGTGGACAGGCCCTCCGTGGGCAGCTTCGCCAGCAGCTCACGCGACGTGACGAGGACGCCGGGACGGGCATCCTCCACCATGGCGGCGAGGCGCTCGCGCGGGTAGCTCGGGTCCAGCGGGACGTAGGCGCCGCCAGCCTTGAGGATGGCAACGAGGGAGACGATGAGCTCCAGCGAGCGGTCCAGCGCAATGCCCACGCGCGAGTCCGCGGACACACCCAGGCCGCGCAGATGCCAGGCGAGCGGGTTGGAGCGCTCATCGAGCTGGCGGTAGGTGAGGCGCGAGTCGCCGAACTCGACGGCGACCTTGTCGGGGAAGCGGGAGACGACCTGCGCGAAGACCTCGGCCAGCGTGGCGCCGCGCGGGTACTCGGTGGCGGTGGCGTTCCACTCCACCAGCACCTGCCGGCGTTCCACCGCGGACAACAGGGAGACCGCCGTGAGCGGCACTTCGGGCCGAGCGACAAGGGCTTCCACCAGCACCTGGAAGTGGCTCGCCATGCGCAGCGCGGTGGTGTGCTCGAACAGGTCGGTGTTGTAGCTCAGCGCACCCTGGTAGCCGTCCACGGACTCCGACAAGGTGAGCTGCAGCTCGAACTTGGAGATGGGGTTGTCCACCTCCACCGCGCTCAGCACCAGTCCCCTACCCTGGGCCGAGGCCGTGGGCGTGTTCTGCAGAGAGAAGATGACCTGGAAGAGCGGGCTGCGGCTCATGTCGCGAGTGGGCTGGAGCTCCTCCACCAGGCGCTCGAACGGCACGTCCTGATGGGCGAAGGCGCCCAGCGAAGACTCCTTCACCTGGCGCAGCAGGTGGACGAAGGAGGCGCCGTCCTCCACGTGAGAGCGCAGCACCAGCGTGTTGACGAAGAAGCCGATGAGGCGCTCCAGCTCACCCCGCTGGCGGCCGGCGATGGGCGAGCCGACGGCGATGTCCGGCTGGCCTGAGTAGCGCGACAGCAGCACCTGGAAGGCGGCAAGCAGCGCCATGAAGGGCGTGGCGCCCTCCTGCCGGCAGAGCGCCTCGAGTGCCTCGGACGTCGAGCGAGACAGGACCACGGGCAGGTGGGCGCCGTTGAACGTCTGGACGGGTGGGCGGGGCTTGTCGGTGGGCAGCTCCAGCGTGGTGAGGCCGGAGAGGCGCTGCTTCCAGAAACCGAGCTGTGCGTCGAGCACTTCGCCCTGGAGCCACTGGCGCTGCCAGACGGCGTAGTCGGCGTACTGGATGGGCAGGGGCGACAGGGGCGAGGGCCGGCCCTGAACGAAGGCTTCGTAGAGGTCGGCGACTTCACGCACCAGCACGCCCATGGACCAGCCGTCCGAGACGATGTGGTGCATGTTGAGGGCGAGCACGTGTTCAGTGGCGCCCAGCTTCAGCAACTGCGCACGCACCAGGGGGCCGGTGGCGAGGTTGAAGGGACGGAGGGCTTCCTCTCGCAGCCGTCGCTCCAGGTCGGCGCGGGCGGCCTGAGGCTCCAGGCCGCTGAGGTCCACGACGTCCAGCGGCAGCTCGCCGTGCGCGGCGATGCGCTGAAGCGGCTGGTCTCGCTGCTGAGTGAAGGTGGTGCGCAGGGCCTCGTGGCGGCTGGCCAGCTCCGAGAGAGCGCTGCGAAGAGCGTCTGCATTGAGCGGCCCCTCCATGCGCACGAAGGCGGGCATGCTGTAGAACGCGCTGCCGGGCTGGAGTTGGTCGAGGAACCAGAGGCGCTGCTGGGCGAAGGACAGCGGCAGCGGTTCGGTGCGCGGCACGGGGACGAGCGCGGGCGCCGTTCCCCGGCTGGAGCCACTCGCTGAAACGATGCGCTCGGCGAGGGCGGCGACGGTGGGCGCCTCGAAGAGGGCACGGATGGGCAGCTCTACTTCGAAGGCCTTGCGGACGCGGGAGATGACCTGGGTGGCCAGAAGGGAGTGGCCGCCGAGGGAGAAGAAGTCGTCGGTGACGCCGACCGCTTGCAGATGAAGAACCTCGGCCCAGATGGAGGCGAGCTGAGTCTCGGTGGGGGTGCGCGGTGCGACGAAGGAGGCGCTGACTTCCGCCTCGGGTGCGGGCAGGGCCTTGCGGTCGACCTTTCCGTGGGTGTTGAGGGGCAGTGCCGCCAGGAAGACAAAGGCGGAAGGCACCATGTACTCGGGCAGCGAGCGGAGCAGCGAGGTGCGCAGCCCGGCCGTGTCGAGAGTGCGGCCCTCGGGCGTGACGAGGTAGGCGACGAGGCGCGGGTTGCCGGGCACGTCCTCGCGAGCAAGCACGACGGCGCGACTGACGGTGGGCTCCTGCTCCAGGGCGGCTTCGATTTCGCCCAATTCAATCCGGAAGCCGCGCAGCTTCACCTGGAAGTCGATGCGGCCCAGGTAGTCGAGCTCGCCATTGGCGAGCCAGCGCACCTTGTCGCCGGTGCGGTAGAGGCGGCCACCGGCCGCTGCGCCGAACGGGTCCGGAACGAACTTCTCGGCGGAGAGCTCGGGCCTGCCGAGGTAGCCACGAGCGACACCCGCGCCGCCGATGAAGAGCTCCCCGGGGACGCCGGTGGGCACCGGCTGCATGCGCTCGTCGAGGACATACACCTGCACGTTGGCGAGCGGGCCGCCCAGGGTGGGCCTGGAGGCGCCGCGAATGGCGCGAGCGGTGGTGTCGACGGTGCACTCGGTGGGGCCGTAGACGTTGAAGCAGTGGATGAAGGGGTGGGCGGATAGCTTTGCCCAGAGGGCTTCGTCCACGGCCTCGCCGCCCACCAGCACGCGCAGCGGCCTGGAAGCCGCGAGGCCCTCTTCCAGCAGCAGGCGCAGGTGGGAGGGTGAGCAGTCGAGGACGTCGAGCTGGTGCTTCTCCACCCACGCCTTGAGCAGCGAGACGTCCTCACGTGCGGCCTGGGGCACGACGCAGAGGGCATGGCCGTCGGCCACCTGGATGAGCTGCTTCACGGAGGCGTCGAAGGCGAGAGGCGCGTTGAGGCTGACGCGCAGCGCGCCTTCGGCTCCGGCATACACAGCCGAGGCCAGTGCGGCGCGCAGGTTCATCACGGAGGAGTGCTGAACCATGACGCCCTTGGGGCGGCCGGTGGAGCCGGAGGTGTAGATGACGTAGGCGAGGTGCTCGGGCGAGGTGACGCGAGGCGGGTTGGCCCCGGACTCGCGCGAGAGCGTCTGCGTGGTGGAAGCGTCGTCCAGAGACATCGCTTCCACGGAAGCGCCTTCGAGCTGCGGCTTCAGGTGGCGCTGGGTGAGGGCGAGCCGTGCGCCGCAGTCCTGGAGCATGAAGGCCAGGCGCTCGCGGGGGTAGGCGGGGTCCATGGGGACGTAGGCACCACCGGCCTTGAGGATGGCGAGGACCGCAACCACCATGTCGACGCCGCGCTCCATGCAGAGGGCGACGCGCACCTCGGGGCCGACACCGCGGGAGCGCAGCCAGCGGGCAAGCTGGTTGGCGCGGCGGTTGACCTGTGAGAAGGACAGCGAAGCGGAGTCATCGAGCACCGCGACGGCGTCAGGCGTACGCGCAGCCTGCATTTCGAAGCGCTCGTGCAGCGCGCCGTCCCAGCTGGCCTCCTGGCGCGTGTCATTCCAGCGCACCAGCACCTGCTGGCGCTCGGACGCGGGCTGCAGGGGCAACTCACCCACGCGCGCATCCGGCGTGGAGACCGCGGCCTCCAGGAGCGTGCTCAGGTGTTCCACCATCCGGGAGATGGTGCTCCGCTCGAACAGGTCCGTGCGGTAGCTCAGCGTTCCGGACAGTCCCTCTCGCGTCTGTCCCAGCGACAGGCTCAGGTCGAACTTCGTTGCTTCGCTCTCACGCTCCAGCCCGACGAAGGACAGTCCCGGCAGCGACACCGCGGCCGTGGGGGCGTTGTTGACCACCAGCATGACCTGGAAGAGGGGCGAGTGGCTGAGGCTCCGCTGCGGCTGCAGCTCCTCCACGAGCTTCTCGAAGGGAACATGCTGGTGCTCGTACGCGGCCAGCGTGGTGGTGCGCACCTGCGCAACCAGCTCGCGGAAGGTGGCCCGAGGCCGCACGCGCGAGCGCAGCACCAGCGTGTTGACGAAGAGGCCGATGAGTCCCTCGGTCTCCTCGCGGGTTCGTCCCGCGTGGGCGAGCCGACGCTGACGTCCTCCTGCCCGGCGTAGCGCGCCAGCAACACCTGCCACACAGCCAGCAGGGCCATGAAGGGCGTCACGCCCTCGCGCTGGCAGAAGGCGGCGAGCGGCGCGTCCAGCGAAGGCGACAACTGGACGGGAAGCAAGGCGCCCCGCTGGGACTGGACGGCGGGGCGAGGCCTGTCGGTGGCCAGCTCCAGCAGCGCGGGCGCACCCGAGAGCTGCTGCTTCCAGTAGTCGACCTGGCTCTGGAGGACCTCGTCCTGCAGCCACGCACGCTGCCACGCGGCGAAGTCCGCGTACTGGATGGGCAGGGCCGCCAGGTGGGGCGGCTGGCCCGAGGCGAAGGCCGCGTAGAAGGAGACCAACTCCCCCACCAGCACGCCGGTGGACCAACCATCCGAGACGATGTGGTGCACCGTCAGCAGCAGCACGTGCTCCCGTGCATCGAGCACCAGCAACGAGGCGCGCAGCAGCGGGCCCGAGGCGAGGTCGAAGGGCTTCATCGCCTCGGCGGACACGAGCCGATGCGCCTCCGACTCACGCTGCTCGGCGGCGACGGAGCGCAGGTCGACGACCTCGAGTCCCAGGTCAGCGGGCGGCGAGATGAACTGGACCGCGCTCCCCGCGTCCTCCCGGAAGGTGGTGCGCAGGGACTCGTGACGGTGCACGAGGGCTTCGAGGCTCCGGCGCAGGGCCTCGGTATCCAGCGCCCCCTGGACGCGCAGTGCGATGGGGATGCTGTACGCGGAGCTGCCGGGCTCGAGCTGGTCGATGAACCACAGTCGCTGCTGGGCGAAGGACAGCGGCAGCGGCCCCGTGCGCGGCACGGGCACGAGCGGAGGAGGAGGTGGCAGCTCCGCCAGCCCGCGCGCGAGCAGGGCGCGGTAGACCTCGCGGGCGCGCTGGTACAGCTCACGCCAGGTGAGTGTCTGGCCGTCATGCTCCGCGGCCACTGTGTCGGGCGTCAGGCGGGCCTGCTCCTGGACGAGCCGGTGCAGGCTGGCGTCCGCGGCCGTGCCCGCGTCTGGCGCCTTCCAGGCGTGGAACAGCAGGTGCCGCTCGTCTTCGGTGAGGAAGGACACGCGAGAGAGCGGGCGGTCCGGATTCGCCAGCGCGCCTTCCAGCAGCGCGCGCAGGTGCCCCACCATCCGCGCTGCGGTGGTCGCGTTGAACAGGTCGGTGCTGTACTCGAGCTGCCCCCTGAGTCCGTCGCCCCGGTCGGTGAGGGCCAGGGTGAGGTCGAACTTCGCGGTGCGGTGCTCGGCCATGAGGGGACTGAGTTTCATCCCCGCGCCCATCATCTCCGGCATGGGCGCGTTCTGGAACGCGAGCATGACCTGGAAGAGCGGAGTGCGTCCTGCCTCGCGCTCGGGGCGCAGCGCTTCGACGAGCTTCTCGAAGGGCACGTCCTGGTGGGCATAGGCGCCGAGCGTCATGTCCCGCACGCGGCCGAGCAGCACGCGGAAGCTGGGGTCTCCATCCAGCTTCGTGCGAAGCACCAGCGTGTTGACGAAGAAGCCGATGAGGCCCTCGAGCTCCGCGTGCGTGCGGCCGGCGATGGGCATGCCGATGGTGACATCGTCCTGGCCGGAGTAGCGGGCCAGCAGCGCCTGGAAGGTGGCGAGCACCACCATGGACGGTGTGGCCCCTTCCTGGCGGCACAGTGCTTCGAGCGCCTCCGACAGCTCGCGCGGGAAGTGGAACGGGTGTCCGGCGCCGCGAGTCGACTGTGTCGTGGGACGCGGCTTGTCGGTGGGTAGTGCGAGGGCTCGGGGCGCGCCTTGGAGTTGCTCGCGCCACCAGCCGAGCTGGGCCTCCAGCGCTTCGTCGCGCAGCCAGTCGCGCTGCCACAGGGCGAAGTCGGCGTACTGCACCGGCAGCGGCTCCAGGCGCGCGGGGCGGCCCTCGGCGTGGGCCGTGTAGAGCGTGGCGAGCTCCTGGACGAGCACGCCCATGGACCAGCCGTCCGCGATGACGTGGTGGAGGGTGAGCAGCAGCACGTGCTGCTCCGCCGACAGGCGCACCAGGAGGACGCGCCAGAGCGGGCCCGTCTCCAGGTTGAAGGGCTGGCCGGCCTCGTGCTCCAAGGCGTGCCGCAGCGAGGCCTCGCGCTCGTCCTCGGGCAGGGCCCCCAGGTCCACCCATCCCGCGGGCAGCACGGCCCCATCGTCGATGACCTGCACGGGCTGGTGCTCGTGCTCGTGGAAGGTGGTGCGCAGGGACTCGTGGCGCTGGAGCAGCTCACGCAGGCTGGTGGCGAGCGCGGGCACGTCGAGCGCACCCTCCAGGCGCACGGCGAAGGGGAGGTTGTAGGCGGCGCTCTCGGGGTCGAGCTTCGCGAAGAACCACAGGCGCTGCTGCGCGAAGGAGAGCGGCAGGGGGCCACCGTCCTTGCGAGGACGGAGCAGGGGCTGGGAGGTGGAGGTCCGCGTGCCCGCCTGCGCCTCGATGCGTTCCGCCAGGGCCGCGATGGTGGGGGCGGCGAAGAAGTCGCGGAACGAGAACTCCACGCCGAAGTGCTGGCGGATGCGTGAGAGCACCTGCGTGGCCGTCAGTGAGTGACCGCCCAGCTCGAAGAAGTCATCCTCGGCGCCGACCGTGTCGAGATGGAGGACGCGGGCCCAGAGCGCCGCCAATTCGCGCTCGCAGTCGGTGCGGGGCGCGCGGGTGGTGACGCGGTCCTGGAAGGCCGAGGGAGCCGGGAGCGCCTTGCGGTCCACCTTGCCGTTGGCGGTGAGAGGTAGTGCGTCCAGGCGTCCCAGGACGGAGGGCACCATGTACTCGGGGAGCCGCTCCTTGAGGGCCGAGCGCAGTGCGTGCATGTCCAGCGAAGGGGTCGCGACGACGTAGCCGACGAGGCGCTTGTCGCCGGGGGAGTCCTCGCGCGCTACCACGACGGCCTCGCGCACGTCGGGGAAGGCGAGCAGGGCCGCTTCCACTTCGGCCAACTCGATGCGGTAGCCGCGCACCTTCACCTGGGCGTCGGCGCGGCCGAGGAACTCCAGCACGCCGTCCTGCCGCCAACGGGCCAAATCTCCGGTGCGGTAGAGGCGTGAGCCGGGGACGGAGGAGAAGGGGTTGGGGACGAAGCGCTCGGCGGTGAGGGAGGGCTGGCCCACGTAGCCGCGGGCGAGGCCGTCGCCGCCGATGAACAGCTCGCCAATGGCGCCCGGGGCCACGGGGTGGCCGGAGGCGTCGAGAACGTACACCTGGGTGTTGCCGATGGGCCGGCCGATGGGGACGGAGGAGCCCACGTGGGCGACGTCCGTCATGCGGTGGCAGGAGGTGAAGAGGGTGCCCTCGGTGGGGCCGTAGCAGGCCGTCACCGGAATGAACATTCCTTCCAGCACGCGGCGGACATGGGGGGCGCTGACGACGTCGCCGCCGGTGAGGAGCTGCTTCACGTTGCGCAGGGCGGAGAGGTTGCTGTCCACCACCTGGGTGAAGAGGCCGGCGGTGAGGTGAAGGGTGGTGACGGCGTGCTTTTGCAGCACCTGCTCCAGCTCGAAGACGTCCGAGGGGGAGTGGGGCGGGAAGAGGGCCAGCCGTGCGCCATGAAGCAGCGGACCCCAGAGCTCCAGGGTGGAGGCGTCGAAGGAGATGGGGGCGAGGAGGAGGAAGGTTTCGTCCGGCCCGAGGTGGGCGTAGTCGTTGCCGAAGACGGTGCGCAGCACGGCGGACTGGAGGGTGCCGACGCCCTTGGGCCTGCCGGTGGAGCCGGAGGTGAAGTCGATGTAGGCGAGGCTGTCGGGCAGGGCCGTGGAGGGCGGCGCGTGGGAGGGGAGGCCGGAGAGCGCCACGTCCTCCAGCACCACCGTTGCGAGGCCCTGGGCGGGCAGCTTCGGCAGCAGCGCGCGCGTGGTGACGAGCACGCTCGGGGCGGAGTCCTCCAGCATGGCGGCAAGGCGCTCACGCGGGTACGACGAGTCCAGCGGCACGTACGCACCACCGGCCTTGAGGATGGCGACCAGCGCCACCACCAGCTCCAGCGAGCGGTCCACGGCGAGGGCCACGCGGGAGTCGGTGGAAACGCCCAGGCCGCGAAGGTGCCAGGCGAGTGGGTTGGCCCGCTCATCGAGCTGCCGGTAGGTGAGCTTCGAGTCGCCGAACTCGACGGCGACCTTGTCGCCGTACCGCTCCACGACTCGCGTGAAGACCTCGGGCAGGGTGGAGCCGCGGGGGTACTCGGTGGCGGTGTCGTTCCACTCCACCAGCACCCGCTGGCGCTCCTCGGCGGAGAGCACGGCCTGCGTCTCGGGAGGAGGCCGCGCCTTCTCCCGTGCGGCGACTTCCTCCAGGGGGAGGATCGGCAGTGACAGTGCGAGGGCCTCGCGCTGCCGGGGCGCCGCGGGTGTACTGCCTCCCGCGACGGCGGCATCAATCAGTCGCGCCACTCCTTCGAGGGTGGGGGCCACGAACAGGTCGCGCAGGGGCAACTCCACGCCGAAGGCAGCGCGGATGCGACTGATGGCCTGGGTGGCCAGCAGGGAGTGGCCGCCGAGGTCGAAGAAGTTGTCGGTAGCGCCCGCGCGCTCGAGGCCGAGGAGCTGGCACCACTGCTCCGCGAGGCGCTGCTCGGTGGGCGTACGGGGAGCGACATGGTCCTTCGCGTCGCTCGCGAAGTCCGGGGCGGGCAGGGCCTTGCGGTCCACCTTGCCGTTGGACGTGAGCGGCAGCGCCGGCAGCACCACCACGGCGGAGGGCACCATGTACTCCGGCAGGGCCTCCTTGAGGGCCGCGCGCAGCGTGGCCCCTTCAACCTGGACGCCCTCGTGTGCGACCACGTAGCCCACGAGGCGTTTGCCACCGGGGCCGTCCTCGCGCACCACCACCACGGTCTCGCGTACGGCGGGCAGCTTCGCCAGCGCGGACTCCACCTCGCCCAGCTCGATGCGGAAGCCGCGCACCTTGACCTGGGCGTCGGCGCGGCCGAGGTAGTCCAGCTCGCCATTGGCCAGCCAGCGCACCACGTCGCCGGTGCGGTAGAGCCGGGCGCCGGGCACTCCGGAGAACGGGTCCGGCAGGAAACGCTCGGCCGTGAGGGCCGGCCGGCCCGCGTAGCCTCGCGCCACGCCGACGCCACCCACGTAAAGCTCGCCCTTCACGCCCACGGGCACCGGCTCGCCGCGCGCGTCCAGCACGTACGTGAGCATGTTGCCCATGGGGCGGCCGATGGTGGGCGCGCTCCCGTCCGGCTTGCAGATGGCCAGCGTGGCCACCACCGTCGTCTCCGTGGGGCCGTAGCCGTTGTGGAACGTGCGGCCCGGTGCCCAGCGGCCCACCACCTCGGCGGAGACGGCCTCACCGCCGGAGATGACGGTGCGCAGGGCGGGGTAGCCTTCGGCGGGCGTGGCCGCCAGCGTGGCCGGGGTGACGCTGATGACGGTGAGTGCCTCGTCGCGCATCAGCTTCTGCAGCGGCGCGCCCGGCATCAGCTTCTCCATGGGCGCCAGCACCAGCGCGCCTCCGGAGCACAGGGTGGTGAAGATTTCCTCCACCGACAGGTCGAAGGAGAGGCTGGCGAACTGCAACACGCGGCTGCCCGGGCCAATCTCGTAGACGCCCTTCTCCTGGGTGACGAGGTTGGCCACGCTGCGGTGCTCCACGGCGGTGCCCTTGGGCGTGCCGGTGCTGCCGGAGGTGTAGAGCAGGTAGGCCAGGTGATACGGCGCCACGCCCGTCACCGGTGCCTCGGTGCTCTCGCGCGACAGCGACTCCCTCCCGGTGTCCAGGCACAGCGCGCGCGCGTGGAACGACGCGGGGAAGCGCTCCAGCAGCGGAGCCTGCGTCACCAGCATCACCGCGCCGCTGTCCTCCAGCATGAAGGCTAGGCGCTCACGGGGCAGGAGCGGATCCACGGGCACCCAGGCGCCGCCGGCCTTGAGGATGCCGAAGAGGCCCACGACGATGTCCAGCGAGCGCTCCACACTGAGCGCGACGCGCACCTCGGGCCCGACGCCCTGGCGGCGCAGGGCGTGGGCGAGCTGGTTGGCCTTCGCATCGAGCTGAGCGTAGGTGAGGTGCTGTCCCTCGAAGGAGGCGGCGAGCGCGTCGGGCGCGCGGCGCACCTGGTCCTCGAAGAGCGAGTGCAGGCACACGTCCGGGAAGGGCGCGGGGTTGGCGCTCCAGTCCCCGAGGATGCGCTGACGCTCCTCGCTGGAGAGCATGGACAGCGAGGACAGGCGGCGGCCTGCATCGGCCACCATGGCCTCCACCAGCGTGTGCAGGTGGCGCACCATGCGCTCCGTCGTGGAGGCGTCGAAGAGGTCGGCGCGATATTCCAGGTCGCCGACGAAGCCCTCGTTCGTGCGCGTCAGCGTCAGCGTCAGGTCGAACTTGGCGGTGTAGTCCTCCAGCGGGAGGCTGCGCATCGTCAGTCCGGGGAGCGACAGGTCCGAACGAGGCGTGTTCTGGAGGATGAACATCACCCGGAACGGCGGCGCCTGGTGCAAATCACGCATGGGCCGCAGCTGCTCGAAGGGCAGGTTCTGGTGCGCATACGCGCCCAGGGCCATGTCGCGCACGCGGCCGAGCAGCTCGCGCACGGTAGGGTCGCCGTCCAGGCGGGTGCGCATCACCAGGGTGTTGAGGAAGAAGCCGACGAGCCCCTCCAGCTCGGCCTGGTTGCGGCCGGCCACCGGCGTGCCGACGGAGATGTCGTCCTGCCCCGAGTAGCGCGACAGCAGCACCTGGAAGGCGGAGAGCAGGAGCATGAAGGGCGTGACACCTTCACGGTTGCAGAACGTCTCCACCGCGCGGGCCAGCGCGTGCGGCAGCACCAGGGGCGCCCGGATGCCCGGGGGCTTGGGGTCGGAGTTGCGTGGCCTGTCGGTGGGCAGCTCCAAATCCTGCGGCGCGCCGTCGAGCTGGCTCCGCCACCAGGTGAGCTGCTGCTCCAGTTCCGCCCCGTCCAGCCACTTCCGCTGCCACGCCGCGTAGTCCGCGTACTGCAACGGCAGCTCGGGCAGGGGGGAGGGTCGTCCGGCGATGAAGGCCGGGTAGAGCGCACTCAGCTCCCGCACCAGGACGCTCGCGGACCAGCCGTCGGAGATGATGTGGTGCATCGTCAGCAGCAGCAGGTGCTCGCGCTCGTCCACCTTCAGCAGTGAGGCGCGCAGCAGCGGGCCGGTGTGCAGGTCGAACGGGCACTGGGACTCGGCGGAGGCGCGGCGCCGCGTCTCCTCCTTCCGCTGCTCGGGCGGGAGGTCGCTGAGGTCGATGAGGGGCAGCACCAGCGGGGCGGGCGGGTGGACGACCTGCACGGGGCCGTCGGTCTCGCCCCGGAAGGTGGTGCGCAGGGCTTCGTGGCGGTGAACCTGGGCTTCCAGGCTGCGGCGCAGGGCCTCCACGTCCAGCGTGCCGGACAGCTCCAGCATGACGGGGATGTTGAAGGCGGTGCTGTCGGGCTCGAGCTGGTACAGGAACCACACGCGCTGCTGCGAGTACGAGAGAGGCAGCTTCTGCTCGCGGGACACGCGCACGAGGGGCGGGGCCGCGGCGACCGCTCCCGCCCGGGTAGCGATGTCGACTCGCCCGGCGAGGGCTTCCACCGTGGGGGCCTGGAACAGCTCACGCAGTGCCAGGCTCACGCGGAACGCGGCGTTCAGCCGGGAGACGACCTGCGTGGCCAGCAGCGAGTGTCCCCCCATCTCGAAGAAGTTGTCGGTGGCGCCCACGCGCGGCACGCCCAGCACCTCGGAGAAGACTGCCGCGACCCGCTCCTCCAGCGGCGTCCTCGGAGCCACATACTCCCGGCGCTGCAGGTCCGTTGCGTCCGGCGCGGGCAGGGCCTTGCGGTTCACCTTGCCGTTGGGCGTCAGCGGCAGGGCCTTCAGGACGACGAAGGCCGAGGGCACCATGAACTCGGGCAGCCGCTCGGTGAGGAAGGCGCGCAGCTCCGGCGGTGGGCCCTCCTGCTCCGCTGAAGAGACGACGTAGGCCACGAGGCGCGAACCGGAAGGGCCGTCCGTGCGCACCACGGCCACTGCGTCCTCGACGGACGGGTGGGCGCGCAGGGCGGACTCGACTTCGCCCAGCTCGATGCGGAAGCCACGCAGCTTCACCTGGAAGTCGATGCGGCCCAGGTAGTCCAGCTCGCCGTTGGCCAGCCACCGCACCTTGTCGCCGGTGCGGTAGAGGCGCTCCCCGGGCACGCCGCTGAAGGCGTCCGGGATGAAGCGCTCGGCGGTGAGCTCCGGACGGCCGAGGTAGCCGCGGGCCAGACCCACGCCGCCGATGAACAGCTCCCCGGGCACGCCGGTGGGCACCGGGCGCAGGTGCGCGTCGAGGATGTAGAGGCGAAAGTTGGCCAGGGGCTCGCCGATGGAGGGTTTCTGGCCGTCGGGCGCGCAGGTGGCCATGGAGGCGCACACGGTGGCCTCGGTGGGGCCATAGGCGTTGACGAAACGGCGCCCCGGGGCCCACTTCGACACCAGCTCCGCAGAGCACGCCTCGCCCGCGGAGACGATGGTGTGCAGGCACTCCAGGCCCTCGGGCTCCAGGATGGCGAGCGCGGTGGGCGGCAGCGTGGCGACGTTGATTCGACGGGTGCGCAGCATCTCCGCCAGCGCGGGGCCGGGCATCCGCTCCTCGCTCGACGGGAGGTACAGCGTGCCGCCGACGAGGAGGGTGTCGAAGACCTCGGCGATGGCGGCGTCGAAGCTGGGGGAGGCGAACTGGAGGACGCGGGTGCCGGGCCCGATGTCCATGGTGCGCGCCTCGGCCAGCGCGAGGTTGGGCATGCCCCGGTGCGCCACCGCCACGCCCTTGGGACGCCCGGTGCTGCCGGACGTGTAGATGACGTAGGCGAGGTTCTCGGCCAACACGCCAGAAGAAGCGGGCGGCGTGCGGGGCTGCCGCGCGAGCAGTGCCGCGTCCGCGTCCATGAGCACGAATTGCTCGCCGCGCGAGGGCAGCTTGTCCGCCAGGGGCTTCAGGGTGATGACCACCCGGGCGGCCGAGTCTTCGAGCATGTAGCCCAGCCGGTCCGCCGGATAGCCGGGGTCCAGGGGGACGAAGGCGCCGCCAGCCTTGAGCACGCCGAGCATGGCGACGACGAGCTCCACGGAGCGCTCCAGGTGGATACCGACCAGCGTCTCAGGGCCGATGTCCAGCGAGCGCAGGTGCCAGGCGAGCTGGTTGGCGCGCGCGTCCAGCTCGCCAAACGTGAGCGACGTGTCGCCGTAGAGGAGGGCGGTGGCCTCGGGAGTGCTTCGGGTCTGGGCCTCGATGCACGCGTGGACGGTGACGCCGTCCGGGAAGGGCATGCGCTTGCCGTTCCACTCCACCAGCACGCGCTGGCGCTCGGCGTCGTCCATCAGCGGCAGCTCGGACAGGCGCGCTTCCGGGTGCGCGACGATGCCCTCCAGCAGCGTCTGGAAGTGCCCTATCAGCCGCCGCACCGTGGACTCCACGAAGAGGTCCGTGCGGTACAGCATGACGAGGCGCAGGCCCTGCGACAGCTCGGCGGCGAAGAACGACAGGTCCGCCTGACTGGTGCCGCTGTCCACCGGCTGCGCCTCCAGCCGCATGCCGGGCACCTGTAGTGGAGGCAGGGGCGCGTTCTGCAGCGTGAAGCTGACCTGGTAGAGCGGCGCGGTGCTCAGGCTGCGCTCCGGCTGGAGTGCCTCCACCAGCTTCTCGAAGGGCATGTCCTGGTGCGCGAAGGCGCCCAGCGACGTCTCATGCACCCGCGTCATCAGCTCCAGGAAGGTCGGGTCGCCGGACAGGTCCGCGCGCAGGGCGAGCGTGTTGACGAACAGTCCGATGAGGTCTTCGAGCTCGGAGCGGTTGCGGCCCGCCACCGGGGTGCCGACGACGACGTCGTCCTGTCCGCTGTAGCGCGACAGCAACACCTGGAACGCGGCGAGCAACAGCGGGAAGAGGGTGCGGCCCTCGCGCCGGGCCAGGTCCTTGAGGGACTGGAGCAGCGCGGGGGGCAGCATCACCGTCAGGCGTGCGCCGCGCGTGCTGGCGATGGAGGGGCGCGGCTTGTCGGTGGGCAGCTCCAGCACGGCGTTGGGGTCGAGCTGCTTGCGCCAGTACGCGAGCTGCGCATCCAGCGTTTCACCCTTGAGCCAGTCACGCTGCCAGGTGGCGAACTCGGCGTACTGCATGCGCAGCGGGGGCAGCGGGGAAGGCTGACCCGCGGCGAGCGCGGGGTAGAGCGCGCTCAGCTCCTTCACCAGCACGCCCAGGGACCAGCCGTCGGAGACGATGTGGTGCACGTCGACGAGCAGCAGGTGCTCGCTGGGGCCCCAGCGGTAGAGCACCGTGCGCAGCAGCGGGCCCTTCTCCACGTCGAAGGGCTGTTGCGCCTGGAGGTGCAGGCGGTGCCAGGCCTCGGCCTCGCGCTCCGGGGCCGTGACGTCCGTCACGTCCACGACGGGCAGGGCGACGTCGACGGAGGCGGCGATGTGCTGGGCCACGCGCCCGTCCTGCTCCACGAAGGTGGTGCGCAGGGCCTCGTGGCGCTGCACCAGCTCCTGGAGTGCGCGGCGGAGGGCGTCGACGTTCAGCTCGCCGGACAGGCGCACGGCGATGGGGACGTTGAAGGCGGCGCTGCCCGGGTTGAGCCGCTCCTGGAACCACATCCGCTCTTGCGCGAAGGACACCGGCGCACGACGAGACTGACGGCTCTTCTCGCGCAGCAGCTCCGCGAGCCGCGCGCGCTTCTGATCTGGGGTCAGCGCCATAGGGCTATGCGTATTCCAGGGAGTCGCGCATGCCGGCGTCGGGGCGTCTGCTCCACTGCAAGCGACACCAGCCAATCCGGCTTGAACGCGAAACCACGAGAATCTCCAGCGGACAGTGGGGATGAAACAGGCCCGCGAATGCGAGAATAGCCCCGGAAGCGAGCCTTTCTCCAATCCCCGTTCACTGGAGTTACGAGGGCGAAGCGGATGCGCCCTCGCCCCAAGCAAGCAAATCAGGAAGGTCTGGTCGCCCCCCGTGCGGGCGAGCAGGCGAGGTCGCGTTTCGGTGTGTCGCGACCCGCCCGCGGCGGGGGCTTCTTCCGGCGTTCGAGCGTCAGCGTGCGCTGCTCGTGGTGCTCATTCGGCGTCTTGCTCCAGCAGCCGCAGGTGGTGGGTCAGCCGCTCCACCACCGAGGTGACGTGGGGCGCGGTCAGCAAGGTGAAGTGGTCACCGGGTACCTCGTGCACAGTGAGTGCGCCGGGGAGCCACGCGCTCCAGCCCAGGTCCTCGGCGCGAGGCGCCCCGCTCGGGGGTGTGGCGGCCCGGAGGAGGACGGCCGGGCCCGTGTAGACGCTGGCGGGTACGTAGGTGCGTTGGGCGTGGCTGAGCCGCTGATACACGCGGAAGAGGCGCTCGGCCGCGTCGAGGTCCAGCGCGGGCCCGCCCGAGGGTGAGCGCCGCGCCAGCTCCAGCACGTAGCCGAGTGCGCCCCGCACGTCGAGCCGCCGCAGGTGCTCCACGTCCAGGGGCAGTGACTGCCACGGCAGCCCGAGCACCCGGCCGAAGCCGGCCAGTTGCGTGAGGGCATCGGCTCGGGCCGGGGCTGCGTTTGAGGCGCGTGGCTGTCGAGGAGGGCCAGCAACTCCACCTTCTCCCCCGCGGCCTGGAGCAGGCGGGCCATTTCGTAGGCGACGAGTCCGCCGAAGGACCAGCCACCCAGGAGATAGGGCCCCTGGGGCTGCACGGCGCGCAGCTGGGTGAGGTAGTCGCGGGCGAGGACTTCGATGGAGGCTTCGGGCAGTTCGCCTCCGTCGAGGCCGGAGGCGGACAGGCCGTAGAGGGGCCTGTCGGTGCCCAGGTGGCGGACGAGCTCGGTGTAGCCCAACACGCTGCCGCCGCCGCCGTGGACGAGGAAGAGGGGGCGGCCGGTGGCGGTGCCCGCATCCAGCCGGACGAGGTTGGAGGAGGAGCGGGAGGACTCGTCGCGCTGCTCCAGCCGCTGAGCCAGGCGCTCCACGGTGGCGCCCTGGAAGAGGGATGACACAGGCAGTGCGACTCCGGTGCGCTCGCGCAGTCGGGTCATGAGGCGCACGGCGAGGAGGGAGTGGCCGCCGAGGGCGAAGAAGTCGTCGGTGACGCCGACCTTCTCGACGTGGAGCACTTCGGCCCAGACGGCGGCGATGGCTTCCTCGGTGGGCGTGCGCGGGGCGACGTAGGCGACTCCCGTGGAGGACGCATCCGGCGCGGGCAGGGCCTTGCGGTCGACCTTTCCGTGGGTGTTGAGGGGCAGTGCCGCCAGGAAGACGAAGGCGGAGGGCACCATGTACTCGGGCAGGTTCTTGCCGATGGCGGCACGCAGCTCCGTGGTGGACGGCGTGTTGTCCATGGAGACGGGCACCACGTACGCGACGAGGCGCTGGTTGCCAGGCACGTCCTCGCGAGCAAGCACGACGGCGCGACTGACGGTGGGCTCCTGCTCCAGGGCGGCTTCGATTTCGCCCAATTCAATCCGGAAGCCGCGCAGCTTCACCTGGAAGTCGATGCGGCCCAGGTAGTCGAGCTCGCCATTGGCGAGCCAGCGCACCTTGTCGCCGGTGCGGTAGAGGCGGCCACCGGCCGCTGCGCCGAACGGGTCCGGAACGAACTTCTCGGCGGAGAGCTCGGGCCTGCCGAGGTAGCCACGAGCGACACCCGCGCCGCCGATGAAGAGCTCGCCGGGGACGCCGGTGGGCACCGGCTGCATGCGCTCGTCGAGGACATACACCTGCACGTTGGCGAGCGGGCCGCCCAGGGTGGGCCTGGAGGAGCCACGAATGGCGCGAGCGGTGGTGTCGACGGTGCACTCGGTGGGGCCGTAGACGTTGAAGCAGTGGATGAACGGGTGGGCGGACAGCTTCGCCCACAGCGCTTCGTCCACGGCCTCACCGCCCACCAGCACGCGCAGTGGCCTGGAAGCCGCGAGTCCCTCCTCCAGCAGCAGGCGCAGGTGAGAGGGCGAGCAGTCGAGGACGTCGAGCTGGTGCTTCTCCACCCACGCCTTGAGCAGCGCGACGTCCTCGCGAGCGGCCTGGGGCACGAGGCAGAGGGCATGGCCGTCGGCCACCTGGATGAGTTGCTTCACGGAGGCGTCGAAGGCGAGCGGAGCGTTGAGGCTGACGCGCAGCGCGCCCTCGGCTCCGGCATACACGGCCGAAGCGAGTGCGGCGCGCAGGTTCATCACGGAGGAGTGCTGAACCATGACGCCCTTGGGGCGGCCGGTGGAGCCGGAGGTGTAGATGACGTAGGCGAGATGCTCGGGCGAGGTGACGCGAGGCGGGTTGGCCTCGGACTCGCGCGCGAGCACCTGAGCAACGGAGGCATCGTCCAGGTAGAGGGGCTCCACGCCGGAGCCCTCCATGCGCTCGGCCAGATGGCGCTGGGTGAGGGCCAGTCGCGCACCGCAGTCCTGGAGCATGAAGGCCAGGCGCTCGCGCGGGTAGGCGGGGTCCATGGGGACGTAGGCACCACCGGCCTTGAGGATGGCGAGGACGGCCACCACCATGTCCACGCCACGCTCCATGCAGAGGGCGACGCGCACCTCGGGCCCGACACCCCGCTGACGCAGGACCTGCGCGAGCTGGTTGGCGCGGCGGTTGACCTGCGAGAAGGACAACGAGGCGGAGTCATCGAGCACCGCGACGGCGTCCGGAGTACGCGCAGCCTGCACCTCGAAGCGCTCATGCAGCGCGCCGTCCCAACTGGCCTCCTGGCGGGTGTCATTCCAGCTCGTGAGCAACTGCTGACGCTCGGAGGCGGGCAGCAGAGGCAATTCACCCACGCGCGTTTCCGGCGCGAACACGGCGGCCTGCACCAGCGTGGAGAAGTGCTCCACCATGCGGGCGATGGTGCCCTGCTCGAACAGGTCCGTGCGGTAGCTCAGTGTGCCGCCGAAGCCCTCGGGTCGCTGGGACAGTGAGAGCGTCAGGTCGAACTTCGTGGTCTGCGCGCCCGACTCGAAGGACTCCAGGCGCAGCGGGGTGCTGTCCTTCGCACCGCCCTTCACCTCCATGGAGGTCGTCGGAGCGTTCTGTAGAACGAGCATCACCTGGAACAGCGGCGAGTGACTCAGGCTGCGCTGGGGCCGCAACTCCTCGACGAGCTTCTCGAAGGGCACGTCCTGGTGCTCGTAGGCCCCCAGCGTTGTGGTGCGCACCTTCGCGAGCAGCTCGCGGAAGGTTGCGCGTGCGTCCACCTGGGTGCGCAGCACCAGCGTGTTGACGAAGAAGCCGATGAGGCCCTCCGTCTCCCCACGGGTGCGGCCGGCGATGGGGGAGCCGACGGAGATGTCGTCCTGTCCGGAGTAGCGCGCCATCAGCATCTGCCAGAGGGTCAGCAGCGCCATGAAGGGCGTGGTGCCTTCGCGCTGGCACAGGGCCAGGAGCGCCTCGGTGACGGATGCGGAGAGCTGTACCGGTTGCCACGCGCCGCGGTGGGACTGGACGGCGGGACGAGGCTTGTCGGTGGGCAGTTCCAGCACGGGCGCCGCACCGGAGAGCTGCTCGCGCCAGTACCCCAGTTGCTTCTCCAGCGCCTCACCCCGCAGCCACGAGCGCTGCCATGCGGCGAAGTCCGCATACTGCACCGGGAGGGCGGGCAGACGCGCTTCACGGCCCATGGCATGCGCCGAGTAGAACTCCGCCAGCTCGCGCACCAGCACTCCCATGGACCAGCCATCGGAGACGATGTGGTGCATCGTCCCGATGAGGACGTGGTCCTGCTCGCCCAGGCGCAGCAGCAGGGCGCGGAAGACGGGGCCTCGCGCCAGGTCGAAGGGGCGCTGGGCTTCCTGCGCGGCCAGCCTGCGGGCCTCGGCCTCGCACTCGGAGGCGGGCAGCGCGCTCAGGTCCACCACCGGCAGCGGGAAGTGCGGCACGGGGTGGATGACCTGCACGGGCTCGCCGTCATGGACGCCGAAGGTGGTGCGCAGCGCCTCGTGCCGCTCGGCGAGTGAGACGAAGGCTTTCTCCAGCGCACCCACGTCCAGGGGCCCACGCATGCGCAGCGCGGAGGGGATGTTGTACGCGGAACTGCCGGGCTGGAGCTGGTCGATGAACCACAGTCGCTGCTGCGCGAAGGACACCGGCAGCTCACCGGTGCGCGGCACGGGCACCAGGGGCGGAGCCTGGACGGTGCGCGAGTGCACCGCCATGTCCACCCGCCTCGCGAGTGCAGCGACGGTGGGCGCCTCGAAGAGGGCACGTAGGGGCAGTTCCACGCCGAAGGTGGAGCGGATGCGCGAGATGACCTGCGTGGCCAGCAGCGAGTGGCCGCCCAGTTCGAAGAACTGCGCCTCCGCGCCCACGCGCTCCAGGCCCAGCACCTGGGCCCACAGGCCCGCGAGCAGCTCCTCGGTGGGGGTGCGCGGGGCGACGTGCTCCACCGTGGAAGCCGGCGCCTCGGGCACGGGCAGGGCCTTGCGGTCCACCTTGCCGTTGGGCGTGAGTGGCAGCGCCTCCAGCACGACGAAGGCCGAGGGCACCATGTGCTCGGGCAGCCGTTGCTTCGCGGTGGCCCGGAGAGCCTCCGCGTCCAGGGAGACGCCGGGAGCAGGGACTGTGTAGGCCACCAGGCGCTTGTCGCCGGGGCGGTCCTCACGCACCAGCACCAGCGCCTGCCGCACGTTGGCGTGCGAGGCCAGCACGGCTTCGATTTCACCCAGCTCGATGCGGAAGCCACGCAGCTTCACCTGGAAGTCGATGCGGCCGACGTAGTCAAGCGTGCCATTTGCCCTCCAGCGCACGAGGTCTCCCGTGCGGTAGAGGCGTCCACCGGGCTCGGTGGCGAACGGGTCCGGCACGAACTTCTCGGCCGTCAGCTCCGGCCGGTTGAGGTAGCCGCGAGCGAGGCCCACGCCACCGATGCACAGCTCGCCGGCCACGCCCACGGGTACCGGGCGCAGGTGGCGATCCAGCACGTATTGCCGCGTGTTGGCGAGGCCCTGGCCCAGCGGCGGACGCTGTCCGTCCGGGACGCAGAGGTGCACGTTGGCGATGACGGTGCCCTCGGTGGGGCCGTACGCATTGAAGAAGCGCCGGCCAGGAGCCCACTTCTCCACCAGCTCGGCCGAGCAGGCCTCGCCGCCAGAGAGGATGGTGCCCAGCGTCTCCAATCCATCAGTGGGTAGCAGTGCCAGGACGGAGGGCGGCAGCAGCACCTGGTCGATGGCCTGGCCGCGCAGCACGTCCATCAGCGGCTGGCCGGGCATCAGGTCCTCGCGCGATGCCATCACCAGGGTGGCGCCGTGGAACAGCGCCAGCGTCACCTCGTACACGGCGGCGTCGAAGCTGAAGGACGCGAACTGGAGTACGCGCTGCCCAGCGCGCAGGCCCGTGACGCGGGCGATGTCCGCCGCGAGGTTGGGCACGCCGCGGTGGCTCACCATGACGCCCTTGGGACGGCCGGTGCTGCCGGAGGTGTAGATGACGTACGCCAGGTCGTCCGCCGTGCCGACGCGCGCCGGCGCGGAGACCGGGTGGCGCGAAAGGAAGGACTCGGCGGTGTCGAGATTCAGCACGTCGCCCGAGAAGGAGGGCAGCGTGTCGCGCAGGTGCGAGTGGGTGAGGAGCACCGACGCGCCGCAGTCCTGGAGCATGAAGTCCAGGCGCTCACGGGGGTAGGCCGGGTCCATGGGCACGTAGGCGCCGCCGGCCTTGAGCACGCCGAGCAGACCCACCACCAGGTCGAACGAGCGCTCCACGCATAGCGCAACCAGGATGTCGGGACGAACCCCCAGGGTGCGCAGCTCGTGTGCGAGCTGGTTGGCCCGCGCGTCCAGCTCACGGTAGCTCAGCGTGCGCTCGCCGAAGCGGAGGGCCGCGGCGTCGGGCGTGCGCTGCACCTGGGCTTCGAACATCTCGTGGAAGCGGGCGCCGTCCGCGAAGGGAGCGGCCGTGTCATTCCATTGCTCGACGACCTGGCGGCGCTCGTCCTCGCGCATCAGCTGGATGTCGGACAGGCGCTGGCGCGGGTTGGCGGCGATGGCCTCCAGCAGGGTGTGGAGGTGGCCGGCCATGCGCACGATGGTGGAGGCATCGAACAGGTCGGTGTTGTAGTTCAGCGAGCCGTACAGCCCCTGCGGGCTCGGCGTCACCGTGAGCGTCAGCTCGAACTTGGCGACGTGGGTGGGCGCCTCCACGGTGGACAGCTTCAGGCCCGACAGGGAGATGGAGGAGTCGGGCAGGTTCTGCAGTGAGAACATGACCTGGAAGAGCGGCGAGCGGCTCAGGTCGCGCTCGTGCTGGAGCACCTCCACCAGCTTCTCGAAGGGCACCTCCTGGTGGGCATACGCGCCCAGTGTGGACTCACGCACCCGCTCCAGCAGGGACGCGAAGGTGTCCTCGTCAGTCACGTGGGCGCGCAGGGCAAGCGAGTTGACGAAGAAGCCGATGAGGCCCTCCGTCTCCGTGCGGTTGCGGCCAGCGATGGGCGAGCCGACGACGACGTCGTCCTGTCCCGAGTACCGGGAGAGCAGCGTCTGCCAGCTGGCGAGCAACACCATGAAGAGGGTGGCGTTGTGCTGACGGGCGAGCGCCTCCAGTTGCTGCCCCAGCCCCGCGGGGAGCGCGAAGGGATGCGTCGCCCCGTGGAACGTCTGGACGGGCGGGCGGGGCCTGTCGGTGGGTAGCTCCAGCGCCTTCGGGGCGCTACCGAGCTGCTGCTTCCAGTAGCCGAGCTGCGCCTCCAGCACCTCGCCACTCAGCCAGTTTCGCTGCCACACCGCGTAGTCGGCGTACTGCGTCGGCAGCGGCGCGAGCCTCGGCGGCTGGCCCGAGGCGTGAGCCTGGTACAGGGCTGCCAGCTCGCGCACGAGCACGCTGAGCGACCAGCCGTCGGAGATGATGTGGTGCAGGTTGAGGAGCAGCACATGCTCTTCGGACGCGAGCCTCAGCAGCGAGGCACGGAACAGCGGCCCCTGGGAGAGGTCGAACGGGCGGACGCCGTCCTCGGTGGCCAGACGCCGGGCCTCGGACTCGCGCTGCTCGGTGGACAGTTCGCCCAGGTCCACCACGGGCAGATGGAAGGCCGAGACGGGGCGGATGACCTGCACGGGCTCGCCATTGCTGGCAGCGAAGGTGGTGCGCAGTGACTCGTGACGCTCGACGAGTGCACCGAGGCTGCGCTCCAGGGCGGCGAGGTCCAGGGCTCCGGTGAGGCGCACCGGCGAGGGCATGTTGTAGGCGGAGCTGCCGGGCTGGAGTTGGTCGATGAACCACAGGCGCTGCTGTGCGAAGGACAGCGGCAGCGAATCGGAGAACGCTGCCCGGCGCACGAGGGCGGGCGCCTGAAGCGAGCCTCCTGTCAGGCGAGCGGATTCGATGCGCTCGGCGAGTGCGGCGACGGTGGGCGCCTCGAAGAGGGCCCGCAGGGGCAGCTCCACGTCGAAGGTGGAGCGGATGCGGGAGATGACCTGCGTGGCCAGCAGCGAGTGGCCGCCGAGCTCGAAGAAGTTGCTGGTGACGCTCACCTGGGGCACGCGCAGGACGGCCGCGAACAGCTCCGCCAGCTTCTCCTCGGTGGGAGTGCGCGGGGCGACGAAGTCCTCGGTGGAGGACAGCGCCGCATCCGGCGGGGGAAGGGCCTTGCGGTCGACCTTGCCGTTGCTGGTGAGGGGCAGGGAGTCCAGGCGCACGAGGGCGGAGGGCACCATGTACTCGGGCAGCCGCTGCTTGAGGGCGGTGCGCAGGGCGGCGATGTCGAGGGACTCGGGAGCGGCGACGTAGCCGACGAGGCGCTTGTCGCCGGGGACGTCCTCGCGCACCAGGGCGACGGCCTGGGCGACCTCGGGGAAGGAGAGCAGGGCGGATTCGACTTCGCCCAGCTCGATGCGGAAGCCGCGCAGTTTCACCTGAGCGTCGGCGCGGCCGACGAAGTCGAGCACGCCTCCGGCGAGCCAGCGGACCAGGTCGCCGGTGCGGTAGAGGCGAGCGCCGGGGATGCCGGAGAAGACGTCAGGGACGAAGCGCTCGGCGGTGAGGGCGGGCTGGCCGATGTAGCCGCGAGCCAGTCCGTCGCCGCCGATGAACAACTCCCCGACGACACCCACGGGAGCGGGCTGGCCGTGAGAGTCGAGCACGTACAGTTGAGTGGCGGCAATGGGACGGCCGATGGGGACGGAGGAGCCCACCTGCTGCGCGTGAGTCACCGGCCAGGCTGTGGCGAACACCGTCGTCTCGGTGGGGCCGTACATGGCGGTGACGGGGATGCGCAGGCCCTCCACGGCACGACGCACGTGGGCGGGCGACACCACGTCGCCGCCCGTCATGACGTGCTTCACGGTGCTCAGCCCCGGAGGCGGGTTGTCCACCAGTTGGGTGAAGAGGCCAATGGTGGCCCACAGCGTGGTGACGCCCGAGGACTGGATGACGTGGCCGAGTTCCTCCAGCGACGCGGCCTGCGGAGGCATGACGACGAGGCGAGCACCGTGCAGCAGCGCGGCCCAGATTTCGAAGGTGGAGGCGTCGAAGGAGATGGGAGCGAACTGGAGGAGGACTTCGTCGGGCCCGAAGCGGGCGTAGTCGGTGCCGAGGAGGGTGCGAAGCACGCCGCGGTGGGTGGTGCCGACGCCCTTGGGGCGGCCGGTGGAGCCGGAGGTGAAGTCCACGTAGGCGAGCGAGTCGGGCAGGGAGACGGGGGCCGGCGCGTGCGTCGGCTCGGAAGCGAGTGCTGCGTCCTCCAGCACGACGGTGGAGAGCACGTCCACGGGCAGACGCGCGAGCAGCGCGCGTGTGGTGACGAGGGCCTGGGGAGCGGTGTCCTCCACCATGCCGGCCAGTCGCTCACGCGGATAGGACGGGTCCAGGGGGACGTAGGCGCCGCCAGCCTTGAGGATGGCCAGCAGCGAGACAATCAGCTCCAGCGAGCGCTCGACGGCGAGGGCGACGCGAGAGTCGGCACCCACGCCAAGCCGGCGCAGGTGGTGCGCGAGCTGGTTGGAGCGCTCATCGAGCTGGCGGTAGGTGAGGCGCGAGTCGCCGAACTCCACGGCGACGTGGTCCGGGAAGCGGGCCACGACGTGCGAGAAGACCTCAGGCAGCGTGGACTCGCGCGGGTAGGTGGACGAGGTGGCGTTCCACTCCCCCAGCACCTGCTGGCGCTCCACATCGGACAACAAGGAGATAGCCGAGAGGGATGCTTCGGGCCGGGCGACGAGGGCCTCCACCAGCACCCGGAAGTGGCTCGCCATGCGCAGCGCGGTGGCGTGCTCGAAGAGGTCGGTGTTGTAGCCCAGCTTCCCCTGGTAGCCGTTCGGGGTCTCCGACAGGGTGAGCTGCAGCTCGGACTTGATGGTGGGTTTGTCGACGTCCAGCGGGCGCAGTGCCAGCCCCTTGCCCTGGGCCGACGGCGTGGGCGTATTCACCAGGGAGAAGAGAACCTGGAAGAGCGGGCTGCGGCTCATGTCGCGGGTGGACTGGAGCTCTTCCACCAGTCGCTCGAAGGGCACGTCCTGGTGGGCATAGGCGCCCAGCGAGGATTCCTTCACCTGACGCAGCAAGTGGATGAAGGACGCGGAGTCCTCTACCTGGGAGCGCAGCACGAGGGTGTTGACGAAGAAGCCGATGAGGCCTTCCAGCTCGCCGCGCTGACGGCCCGCGATGGGGGAGCCGACGGAGATGTCCCTCTGCCCGGAGTAGCGGGAGAGCAGCACCTGGAAGGCGGCAAGCAGTGCCATGAAGGGCGTGGCGCCCTCTTGCTGGCACAGTGCCTTGAGCTGCTCGGAGGCGGCGAGCGAGAGCGCAACGGGCACGTCCGCGCCGTTGAAGGTCTGCACGGGAGGACGAGGCTTGTCGGTGGGCAACTCCAGGGTGGAGACGCCGGAGAGGTGCCGCTTCCAGTAGCCGAGCTGCTCCTCCAGCACGGCGCCCTGGAGCCACTGGCGTTGCCAGGCGGCGTAGTCGGCGTACTGGATGGGCAGGGGCGTCAGGGGCGAAGGCCGGCCCTGCGAGAAGGCTTCGTAGAGTGCGGCGACTTCACGCACCAGCACGCCCATGGACCAGCCGTCGGAGACGATGTGGTGCATGTTGAGGGCGAGCACGTGCTCGGTGGCGCCCAGCTTCAGCACCTGTGCGCGGACCAGCGGACCGGTGGCGAGGTTGAAGGGACGCAGGGCTTCCTCGCGCAGGTGGCGCTCCAGCTCGACGCGGGCGGCCTCGGGCTTCATGCTGCTGAGGTCCACCTGCTGCAGCGGCAGCACACCGCGGGGCGCGATGAGCTGGAAGGGCTGGCCCTCCTGCTGGGTGAAGGAGGTGCGCAGGGCTTCGTGGCGGTGCACCAGCTCGTCGAAGCTGAGCTGGAGTGCGGCCACGTCGAGCGGGCCGTCCATGCGCACGAAGGCGGGCATGTTGTAGGCGGGGCTGCCAGGTTGGAGTTGGTCGATGAACCACAGCCGCTGCTGCGCGAAGGACACGGGCCGTGAGCTCTCGCGGGGCACGGGGACGATGGCGGGCGCCTGGAGTGCGCCACCCGTCAGGCGAGTGGACTCGATGCGCTCGGCGAGTGCCGCGACGGTGGACGCCTCGAAGAGGGCGCGCAGGGGCAGCTCCACGTCGAAGGTGGAGCGGATGCGGGAGATGACCTGCGTGGCGAGTAGTGAGTGGCCGCCCAGCTCGAAGAAGTTGCTGGTGACACTCACCTGGGGCACGCGCAGGACGGCCGCGAACAGCTCCGCCAGCTTCTCCTCGGTGGGAGTGCGCGGGGGGACGAAGTCCTCGGTGGAGGACAGCGCCGCATCCGGCGGGGGGAGGGCCTTGCGGTCGACCTTGGCGTTGCTGGTGAGGGGCAGGGAGTCCAGACGCACGAGGGCGGAGGGCACCATGTACTCGGGCAGCCGCTGCTTGAGGGCGGTGCGCAGGGCCGCGGTGTCGAGGGACTCAGGCGCGGCGACGTAGCCGACGAGGCGCTTGTCACCGGGGACGTCCTCGCGCACGAGGGCGACGGCCTGGGCGACCTCGGGGAAGGAGAGCAGGGCGGATTCGACTTCGCCGAGCTCGATGCGGAAGCCGCGCAGCTTCACCTGGGCGTCGGCGCGGCCGACGAAGTCGAGCACGCCTCCGGCGAGCCAGCGGACCAGATCGCCGGTGCGGTAGAGGCGGGCGCCGGGGACGTGGCTGAAGGCGTCAGGGAGGAAGCGCTCGGCGGTGAGCGAGGGCTGGCCCAGGTAGCCGCGCGCGAGGCCATCGCCGCCGATGTAGAGCTCCCCGATGACACCTACAGGCACCGGCTGGCCGTGCGCGTCCAGCACGTACAGTTGAGTGGCGGCAATGGGACGGCCGATGGGGACGGAGGTGCCCACCTGCTCCGCGTGAGTCACTGGCCAGGCGGTGGCGAACACCGTCGTCTCGGTAGGGCCGTACATGGCGGTGACGGGGACACGCAGGCCCTCCACGGCACGACGCACGTGGGCGGGCGACACCACGTCGCCGCCCGTCATGACGTGCTTCACGGTGCTCAGCCCCGGAGGCGGGTTGTCCACCAGTTGGGTGAAGAGGCCAATGGTGGCCCACAGCGTGGTGACGCCCGAGGACTGGATGACGTGGCCGAGTTCCTCCAGCGACGCGGCCTGCGGAGGCATGACGACGAGGCGAGCACCATGCAGCAGCGCGGCCCAGATTTCGAAGGTGGAGGCGTCGAAGGAAATGGGAGCGAACTGGAGGAGGACTTCGTCGGGCCCGAAGCGGGCGTAGTCGGCGCCGAGGAGGGTGCGCAGGACGTTACGGTGGGTGGTACCCACGCCCTTGGGGCGGCCGGTGGAGCCGGAGGTGAAGTCCACGTAGGCCAGCGAATCGGGCAGGGCGACGGGTGTCGGCGCATGCGTCGGCTCGGAGCTGAGCGCGGCATCCTCGAGCACGACGGTGGAAAGTCCCTCCACGGGCAGGCGGGGCAACAGTGCGCGCGTGGTGACGAGGGCCTGGGGAGCGGTGTCTTCCACCATGCCGGCCAGTCGTTCGCGCGGGTAGGACGGGTCCAGGGGGACGTAGGCGCCGCCAGCCTTGAGGATGGCGACGAGGGAGACGATGAGCTCCAGCGAGCGCTCGACGGCGAGCGCGACGCGAGAGTCGGCACTCACGCCAAGCCGGCGCAGGTGGTGCGCGAGCTGGTTGGAGCGCTCATCGAGCTGGCTGTAGGTGAGGCGCTCGGAGCCGAACTCGACGGCGACGTGGTCCGGGAAGCGGGCCGCCACCTGGGTGAAGACCTCGGGCAGGGTGGACTCGCGCGGGTAGTTGGAAGCGGTGGCGCTCCAGTCGCGCAGCACCTGCTGGCGCTCGGCCTCGGAGAGCAGGGGCACGGAGGAGAGGGGCGCTTCGGGCCGGGCGACGAGGGCCTCCACCAGCACCTGGAAGTGGCTCGCCATGCGCAGCGCGGTGGCACGCTCGAAGAGGTCGGTGTTGTAGCCCAGTACCCCCTGGTAGCCCTCCGGGGTCTCCGACAGGGTGAGCTGCAGCTCGGACTTGATGGTGGGTTTGTCGACGTCCAGCGGGCGCAGTGCCAGCCCCTTGCCCTGGGCCGACGGCGTGGGCGTGTTCAGCAGGGAGAAGAGGATCTGGAAGAGCGAGCCACGGCTCATGTCGCGGGTGGACTGGAGCTCTTCCACCAGTCGCTCGAAGGGCACGTCCTGGTGGGCGTAGGCACCGAGCGCCGACTCCTTCACCTGACGCAGCAGGTGGATGAAGGACGCGCCTGCCTCCACGTTTGTGCGCAGTACCAGGGTGTTGACGAAGAAGCCGATGAGGCCCTCCAGCTCTCCGCGCTGACGGCCCGCGATGGGGGAGCCGACGGCAATGTCCTGCTGGCCGGAGTAGCGGGAGAGGAGCACCTGGAAGGCGGCGAGCAGCGCCATGAAGGGCGTGGCGCCCTCCTGCTGGCACAGGGCCTTGAGCTGCTCGGAGGCGGCGAGAGAGAGCGAGACGGGCACGTCCGCGCCGTTGAAGGTCTGCACGGGCGGGCGGGGCTTGTCGGTGGGCAGCTCCAGGGTGGAGATGCCGGATAGGTGCTGCTTCCAGTAGCCGAGCTGCTCCTCCAGCACGGCGCCCTGGAGCCACTGGCGCTGCCAGGCGGCGTAGTCGGCGTACTGGATGGGCAGTGGAGGCAGGGGCGAAGGCCGGCCCTGGGAGAAGGCCTCGTAGAGGGCGGCGACTTCGCGCACCAGCACACCGAGGGACCAGCCGTCGGAGACGATGTGGTGCATGTTGAGGGCGAGCACGTGCTCGGTGGCGCTCAACTTCAGCAACCGCGCGCGGACCAGCGGACCGGTGGCGAGGTTGAAGGGACGCAGGGCTTCCTCACGCAGGTGGCGCTCCAGCGCGGCGTGGGCGGCCTGGGCTTCCAGGCCACTGAGGTCCACGAGCTCCAGCGGCAGCTCACCGAGAGGAGAGATGAGCTGGAAGGGCTGGCCCTCCTGCTGGGTGAAGGAGGTGCGCAGGGCTTCGTGGCGGTGCACCAGCTCATCGAAGCCTCGCTGGAGTGCGGCCACGTCGAGCGGCCCGTCCATGCGCACGAAGATGGGCATGTTGTAGGCGGGGCTGCCGGGCTGGAGCTGGTCGATGAACCACAGCCGCTGCTGCGCGAAGGACACAGGCAGGGCGCCCGTGCGGGGAACGGGGACGATAGCGGGCGCCTGGAGCGAGCCACCCGTCAGGCGAGTGGACTCGATGCGCTCGGCGAGTGCGGCGACGGTGGACGCCTCGAAGAGGGCGCGCAGGGGCAGCTCCACGTCGAAGGTGGAGCGGATGCGGGAGATGACCTGCGTGGCCAGCAGGGAGTGGCCGCCCAGCTCGAAGAAGTTGCTGGTGGCGCTCACCTGGGGCACGCGCAGTACGGCCGCGAACAGCTCCGCGAGCTTCTCCTCGGTGGGAGTGCGTGGGGCAACGAAGTCCCCGGTGGAGGACAGCGCCGCATCCGGCGGGGGAAGGGCCTTGCGGTCGACCTTGGCGTTGCTGGTGAGGGGCAGGGAGTCCAGACGCACGAGGGCGGAGGGCACCATGTACTCGGGCAGCCGCTGCTTGAGGGCGGTGCGCAGGGCGGCGATGTCGAGGGACTCGGGAGCGGCGACGTAGCCGACGAGGCGCTTGTCGCCGGGAACGTCTTCGCGCACCAGGGCGACGGCCTGGGCGACCTCGGGGTGGGTGAGCAGGGCGGATTCGACTTCGCCGAGCTCGATGCGGAAGCCGCGCAGTTTCACCTGAGCGTCGGCGCGGCCGACGAAGTCGAGCACGCCTCCGGCGAGCCAGCGGACCAGGTCGCCGGTGCGGTAGAGGCGGGCTCCGGGAACGTCGCTGAAGGCGTCGGGGACGAAGCGCTCGGCGGTGAGCGACGGCTGGCCCAGGTAGCCGCGCGCGAGGCCGTCGCCGCCGATGTACAGCTCTCCGATGACACCCACGGGCACCGGCTGGCCGTGCGCGTCCAGCACGTACAGTTGAGTGGCGGCAATGGGACGGCCGATGGGGACGGAGGAGCCCACCTGCTGCGCGTGAGTCACCGGCCAGGCTGTGGCGAACACCGTCGTCTCGGTGGGGCCGTACATGGCGGTGACGGGGATGCGCAGGCCCTCCACGGCACGACGCACGTGGGCGGGCGACACCACGTCGCCGCCCGTCATGACGTGCTTCACGGTGCTCAGCCCCGGAGGCGGGTTGTCCACCAGTTGGGTGAAGAGGCCAATGGTGGCCCACAGCGTGGTGACGCCCGAGGACTGGATGACGTGGCCGAGTTCCTCCAGCGACGCGGCCTGCGGAGGCATGACGACGAGGCGAGCACCGTGCAGCAGCGCGGCCCAGATTTCGAAGGTGGAGGCGTCGAAGGAGATGGGAGCGAACTGGAGGAGGACTTCGTCGGGCCCGAAGCGGGCGTAGTCGGTGCCGAGGAGGGTGCGAAGCACGCCGCGGTGGGTGGTGCCGACGCCCTTGGGGCGGCCGGTGGAGCCGGAGGTGAAGTCCACGTAGGCGAGCGAGTCGGGCAGGGAGACGGGGGCCGGCGCGTGCGTCGGCTCGGAAGCGAGTGCTGCGTCCTCCAGCACGACGGTGGAGAGCACGTCCACGGGCAGACGCGCCAGCAGCGCGCGTGTGGTGACGAGGGCCTGGGGAGCGGTGTCCTCCACCATGCCGGCCAGTCGCTCACGTGGATAGGACGGGTCCAGGGGGACGTAGGCGCCACCGGCCTTGAGGATGGCCACCAACGAGACAATCAGCTCCAGCGAGCGCTCGACGGCGAGGGCGACGCGAGAGTCGGCACCCACGCCCAGTCCGCGCAGGTGGTGCGCGAGCTGATTGGAGTGCTCATCGAGCTGGCGGTAGGTGAGGCGCGAGTCGCCGAACTCCACGGCGACGTGGTCCGGGAAGCGGGCCACGACGTGCGAGAAGACCTCAGGCAGCGTGGACTCACGCGGGTAGTTGGAAGCGGTGGCGCTCCAGTCGCGTAGCACTTGCTGGCGCTCCATCGGAGACAGCAGGGACACCGAGGAGAGGAGCGCTTCGGGCCGGGCGGCGAGGGCCTCCACCAATACCTGGAAGTGGCTCGCCATGCGCAGCGCGGTGGCACGCTCGAAGAGGTCGGTGTTGTAGCCCAGAGCCCCCTGGTAGCCCTCCGAGGTCTCTGCCAGGTGGAGCTGCAGCTCGAACTTGATGGTCGGGTTGTCGATCTCCAGCGGGCGCAGTGCCAGCCCCTTGCCCTGGGCCGATGCCGTGGGTGTGGTCCGCAAGGAGAAGAGGACCTGGAAGAGCGGGCTGCGGCTCATGTCGCGGGTGGACTGGAGCTCCTCCACCAGTCGCTCGAAGGGCACGTCCTGATGGGCGTAGGCACCGAGTGCCGACTCCTTCACCTGACGCAGCAGGTGGGTGAAGGAGGCGGAGTCCTCCACCTGGGAGCGCAGCACGAGGGTGTTGACGAAGAAGCCGATGAGGCCTTCCAGCTCTCCCCGCTGACGGCCGGCGATGGGCGAGCCGACGGCAATGTCCTGCTGCCCGGAGTAGCGAGAGAGGAGCACCTGGAAGGCGGCAAGCAGCGCCATGAAGGGCGTGGCGCCCTCCTGCTGGCACAGGGCCTTGAGTCGCTCGGAGGCGGCGAGAGAGAGCGAGACGGGCACGTCCGCGCCGTTGAAGGTCTGCACGGGCGGGCGGGGCTTGTCGGTGGGCAGCTCCAGGGTGGTGAGGCTGGAGAGGTGCTGCTTCCAGTAGCCGAGCTGCTCCTCCAGCACGGCGCCCTGGAGCCACTGGCGCTGCCAGGCGGCGTAGTCGGCGTACTGGATGGGCAGGGGCGGCAGGGGCGAAGGCCGGCCCTGGGAGAAGGCCTCGTAGAGGGCGGCGACTTCGCGCACCAGCACACCGAGGGACCAGCCGTCGGAGACGATGTGGTGCATGTTGAGGGCGAGCACGTGCTCGGTGGCGCTCAACTTCAGCAACCGTGCGCGGACCAGCGGACCGGTGGCGAGGTTGAAGGGACGCAGGGCTTCCTCGCGCAGGTGGCGCTCCTGCGCGGCGTGGGCTGCCTGGGTTTCCAGGGCACTGAGGTCCACGAGCTCCAGCGGCAGCTCACCGAGAGGAGAGATGAGCTGGAAGGGCTGGCCCTCCTGCTGGGTGAAGGAGGTGCGCAGGGCTTCGTGGCGGTGCACCAGCTCATCGAAGCCTCGCTGGAGTGCGGCCACGTCGAGCGGCCCGTCCATGCGCGCGAAGATGGGCATGTTGTAGGCGGGGCTGCCGGGCTGGAGCTGGTCGATGAACCACAGCCGCTGCTGCGCGAAGGACACGGGCAGGGCGCCCGTGCGCGACAGGGCGACGAGGCCGGGCGCCTGGCTTGGAAGTCCCGTCAGCCGTCCGGACTCGATGCGCGTGGCGAGGGCCTCCAGGGTCGGGGCCTCGAAGAGGGTGCGCAGGGGCAGCTCCACACCGAAGGTGGAGCGGATGCGGGAGACGAGCTGCGTGGCCAGCAGCGAGTGGCCGCCCAGCTCGAAGAAGTTGTCGGACACGCCCACTCGAGGCACGCGGAGGACTTCGGCCCAGAGGGAGGCGAGCTGCTCCTCGACGGGGGAGCGGGGGGCGACGTAGCCGTCCCGAGGCGCGGCGGCGTCCGGGGCGGGGAGGGCCTTCCTGTCCACCTTGCCATTGGAGGTGAGGGGCAGCGCCTCCAGGACAACGAAGGCGGAGGGCACCATGTACGCGGGCAGCCGCTGCTGGAGGAAGGAGCGCAGGGGCTCCGCCTCGGGGCGCGGGCCGGAAGCCGGGGTGACGTATGCGACCAGTCGCTTGTCACCGGGCACGTCCTCGCGAGCGACGACGAGGGCTTCGTGCACGGAGGGGTGCTCGCGCAGGACGGCGGCGACTTCGGCGGGCTCGACGCGGAAGCCACGCACCTTCACCTGGAAGTCGGCGCGGCCGAGGAAGTCCACGCGGCCATCGGCCAGCCAGCGCACGCGGTCTCCGGTGCGGTACATGCGGGCGCCGGGGAGAGGGGAGAAGGCGTCGGGGAGGTAGCGCTCCGCCGTCAAGTCGGGCCGGCGCAGGTAGCCGCGCGTCACCTGGGCGCCGCCGACGTACAGCTCTCCGGGCACGCCGAGGGGTACGGGCTGCAGGGCCTCGTCCAGCACGTACAGGCGCGTATGGGCCAGGGGCCGACCCAGCGGCGCCGAGGCAGGAGCCGCGCCAGCCGCGGCCCATTCCAGCCGGCCTGCGAGGACGCCCACCGTCGTCTCGGTGGGGCCGTAGTGGTTGTGGATTTCGCACCCGGGCGCCAGCGTGCGCACCGTCTGCAGCATCGCGGGCGTGGAGGACTCGCCGCCGAGCACCAGGCGCTTGCGAGGCAGCACGAGGTGGGGCTCTGCCGCAGTCAGCAGGGCGGCCAGGTGGGAGGGGACGATCTTGACGCAGTCGATGGGGTGCCGCCGGAAGTACTCGGCGACGCCGGTGGGACTGCCGACGCGCTCCTGCGTGAGGATGTGGAGCAGGCCACCGGTGCACAAGGCGGGGAAGAGGACGGTGTTGCCCAGGTCGGCGGCGAAGGTGGAGACGAGGGCGAAGCTGGAGCAGTCGGCGAGGCCGAGTCTGTCGGTGACGGAGTGGACGTAGGTGAGCAGGTGGCCATGGGCCACGGCGACGCCCTTGGGCCTGCCGGTGCTGCCGGAGGTGAAGAGGACGTAGGCCAGGTGCTCCGGGTGCGGCGCGCATGCGGGCGCGCTGGTGCTCAGTCGCTCCAGCATGGGGGCGTCCTCGTCCAGGCGCACCACCGCGACGGGAAGGGCGGCGAAGGAGGCGGCATGCCGCGCATGCGTCACCACCACGGGCGCGGCCACTTCCTGTACCAGCGCCTGGAGGCGCAGTGCGGGCTGGGCCGAGTCCATCGGGACGTAGGCCCCTCCGGCCTTCCAGACGGCGAGCAGGGCAACCACCATGTCCACGCCGCGCTCCAGGCAGAGGGCGACGCAGGTGTCGGCCCCCACGCCCAGCGAGCGCAGGTGCCAGGCCAACTGGTTGGCGCGGGCCTCCAGTTGCGCGTACGTGAGGACTTCCCCTTCGCAAGCGATGGCGGGCCGAGAGGGGTGAAGCGCGGCCTGGGTCTCGAAGAGGGCGGGCACGGAGATATGGGGCGCGGGCCCCGTCGCCGTGGCGTTGAAGGACTCGAGCAGCAGTGTGCGCTCGGCGGAGGACAGGAGCGGCAATTCACCCACGCGGGTTTCCGGCGCGGACACGGCGGCCTGCACCAGCGTGGAGAAGTGCTCCACCATGCGGGCAATGGTGCCCGGCTCGAAGAGGTCCGTGCGGTAGCTCAGCGTGCCGGACAGTCCTTCCGGCGACTGGCCCAGCGACAGCGTCAGGTCGAACTTGGTGGCCTGGGCGCCGGGGTCGAACCCCTCCAGCTTCAGCGGGGTGCTGCCTTCGGCCCCCTGCTGCACCTCCAGGGCGCCCGTCGGAGCGTTCTGCAGGACGAGCATCACCTGGAAGAGGGGCGAGTGGCTGAGGCTGCGCTCGGGCCGCAATTCCTCGACGAGCTTCTCGAAGGGGACGTCCTGGTGCTCATAGGCGCCCAGGGTGGTGGCGCGCACCTGGGCGAGCAGCTCGCGGAAGGTGGCGCGTGCGTCCACCTGGGTGCGCAGCACGAGCGTGTTGAGGAAGAAGCCGATGAGGCCTTCGGTTTCCCCGCGGGTGCGGCCGGCAATGGGCGAGCCAACGGAGATGTCGTCCTGGCCCGAGTAGCGGGACAGCAACACCTGCCAGAGGGCGAGCAGCGCCATGAAGGGCGTGGCGCCCTCCCGCTGGCAGAGGGCCTCGAGCTGCTCGGAGGCCGTCCGGGAGAGGACCACGGGCACGCGTGCGCCGTGGAAGGTCTGCACGGGCGGGCGGGGCCTGTCGGTGGGCAGCTCCAGGGTGGAGACGCCAGAGAGCTGCTGCTTCCAGTAGTCGAGCTGCGCGTCGAGCACCGCGCCCTGGAGCCACTGGCGCTGCCAGACGGCGTAGTCGGCGTACTGGATGGGAAGGGGCGGCAGCGGCGAGGGCCTGCCCTGGACGAAGGCTCCGTAGAGGGCGGCGACCTCACGCACCAGCACGCCCATGGACCAGCCGTCCGAGACGATGTGGTGCATGTTGAGGGCGAACACGTGCTCGGTGGCGCTCAACTTCAGCAGCCGGGCGCGGACCAGCGGGCCGGTGGCGAGGTTGAAGGGACGGAGGGCTTCCTCGCGCAGGTGGCGCTCCAGCTCGGCGCGGGCGGCCCGCGGCTCCAGGCCGCTGAGGTCCGCCAGGTGCAGCGGCAGCTCGCCGAGAGGGGAGATGCTCTGGAAGGGCTGACCCTCCTGCTGGGTGAAGGTGGTGCGCAGGGCTTCGTGGCGGTGGGCCAGCTCGGAGAGCGCGCGGCGCAGGGCGTCCGCGTCGAGCGTCCCCTCCATGCGCACGAAGGTGGGCATGCTGTAGGTGACACCCCCCGGCTCGAGCTGGTCGATGACCCACAGGCGCTGCTGCGCGAAGGACAGCGGCAGCGGCCCCGTGCGCGGCACGGGAAGGAGCGGCGGCGCCGTTCCCCGGTGGGAGGCTCCCGTGGAGTCGATGCGCTGGGCGAGTGCGGCGACGGTGGGCGCCTCGAAGAGGGCGCGCAGGGGTAGCTCCACGTCGAAGGTGGAGCGGATGCGGGAGATGACCTGCGTGGCCAGCAGCGAGTGACCGCCGAGCTCGAAGAAGCTGCCGGTGACGCTCACCTGGGGAAGCCGGAGGATGGCCGCGAAGACCGACGCCAGCTTCTCCTCGGTGGGGGTGCGAGGCGCGACGTGCGTCTCGGCGGACGACAGCAGTGCCTGGTCGGGGACAGGCAGGGCCTTGCGGTCGACCTTTGCGTTGGAGGTGAGGGGAAGGGAGTCCAGACGCACCAGGGCGGAGGGCACCATGTACTCGGGCAGTCGCTCCTTGAGCGCGGCACGCAGGGCGGCCGTGTCGAGCGACTCGGGCGCGGCGACGTAGCCGACGAGGCGCTTGTCGCCGGGGACGTCCTCGCGCACCAGGGCCACGGCCTGACCCACCTCGGGGAAGGCAAGCAACGCGGCTTCGACCTCGGCCAGCTCGATGCGGTAGCCGCGCACCTTCACCTGCGCGTCGGCACGGCCGAGGAACTCCAGCACGCCGTCGTTGCGCCAACGGGCCAGGTCGCCCGTGCGGTAGAGGCGGGCACCCGGGACACCGGAGAAGGCGTCTGGGACGAAGCGCTCTGCGGTGAGGGCGGGCTGGCCGACGTAGCCCCGGGCCACGCCGTCGCCACCGATGAACAGCTCTCCCACGACTCCCACGGGGATCGGCTGACCGGAGGCATCCAGCAGGTACACCTGCGTGTTCCCGATGGGCCTGCCGATGGGCACGGCCGTGCCGACGTGCTCCACCGAAGTCATTCGGTGGGTCGAGGCGAAGAGTGTCGTCTCCGTGGGGCCGTAGCAGGCCGTGACGGGGATGCGGAGCTCTTCGAGCACGCGGCGCACGTGCGGCGCGCTCACCACATCGCCACCCGTGAGCAACTGCTTCACGTTGCGCAGGGCGGAGAAGTTGTGGTCCACCACCTGGGTGAAGAGGCCGGCGGTGAGGTGGAGCGTGGTGACGCCGTGCTTCACCAGCACCGACTCCAGTTCCTTCAAGTCGGAAGGCGAGTACGGCGGGAAGACGACGAGGCGGGCACCGTGGAGCAGCGGGCCCCACAGCTCCAGGGTGGAGGCGTCGAAGGAAACGGGCGCGATGAGGAGGAAGGTCTCATCCGGGCCCAGGTGCGCGTAGTCGTTGCCGAAGACGGTGCGGAGCACAGCGGACTGCGGAGTGCCGACACCCTTGGGCCGGCCCGTGGTGCCGGAGGTGAAGTCGATGTACGCGAGGCTCTGAGGCAGTGCGGCCCGAGGCGGCGCATGCGTCGGCTGGCCGTCCAGGGACATGTCTTCCAGCACCACGGTGGACAGGCCCTCGGCGGGCAGCTTCGCCAGCAGCTCGCGCGAGGTGATGAGCACGCGCGGCTGGGCGTCCTCCAGCATGGCTGCGAGGCGCTCCCGCGGATACGTCGGGTCCAGCGGGACGTAGGCGCCGCCGGCCTTGAGGATGGCGACGAGGGAGACGATGAGCTCCAGCGAGCGGTCCAGGGCAATGGCCACGCGCGAGTCGGTGGAAACGCCCAGGCCACGCAGGTGCCAGGCGAGCTGGTTGGCGCGAGCGTCGAGCTGCCGGTAGGTGAGCTTCTCCTCACCGAACTCGACGGCGACCTTGTCGGCGTGACGAGCCACCACCTGGGAGAAGACCTCGGACAGGGTGGCGCCGCGCGGGTAGTCGGTGGCGGTGGCGTTCCACTGCACCAGCACCTGCCGGCGCTCGGCGTCGGACAGCATGGACGCGGAGGCGAGTGGGACGTCGGGTCGGGCGACGAGCGCCTCCACGAGCGCGTGGAAGTGCCCCGCCATCCGGCCGATGGTCGCCGGCTCGAACAGGTCGGTGTTGTAGCCGAGCGAGCCCTGGTAGCCCTCCGGCGAGTCCGTCAGGCCCAGCTCCAGGTCGAACTTGATGGCCGGATTGCCCACTTCGACCGGACGCAGCGTCAGCCCCTTGCCCTGAGCCGAGGCGGTGGGCGCGTTCTGCAGGGCGAAGAACACCTGGAAGAGCGGACTGCGACTCATGTCGCGGGTGGACTGGAGCTCTTCCACCAGTCGCTCGAAGGGCACGTCCTGGTGGGCGTAGGCGCCCAGGGAGGATTCCTTCACCTGACGCAGCAGGTGGATGAAGGACGCGCCTGCCTCCACGTTCGTGCGCAGCACCAGGGTGTTGACGAAGAAGCCGATGAGACCCTCCAGCTCTCCGCGCTGACGGCCGGCGATGGGCGAGCCGACGGTGATGTCCTGCTGCCTGGAGTAGCGGGAGAGGAGCACCTGGAAGGCGGCAAGCAGCGCCATGAAGGGCGTGGCGCCCTCCTGCTGGCACAGGGCCTTGAGTCGCTCGGAGGCGGCGAGAGAGAGCGCAACGGGCACGTCCGCGCCGTTGAAGGTCTGCACGGGCGGGCGGGGCTTGTCGGTGGGCAGCTCCAGGGTGGTGAGGCTGGAGAGGTGCTGCTTCCAGTAGCCGAGCTGCTCCTCCAGCACGGCGCCCTGGAGCCACTGGCGCTGCCAGGCGGCGTAGTCGGCGTACTGGATGGGCAGTGGAGGCAGGGGCGAAGGCCGGCCCTGGGAGAAGGCCTCGTAGAGGGCGGCGACTTCACGCACCAGCACGCCCATGGACCAGCCGTCCGAGACGATGTGGTGCATGTTGAGGGCGAGCACGTGCTCGGTGGCGCTCAGCTTCAGCAACCGTGCGCGGACCAGCGGACCGGTGGCGAGGTTGAAGGGGCGCTGGGTTTCCTCGCGCAGGTGGCGCTCCAGCGCGGCGTGGGCGGCCTGGGCTTCCAGGTCGCTGAGGTCCACGAACTCCAGCGGCAGCTCACCGAGAGGAGAGATGAGCTGGAAGGGCTGGCCCTCCTGATGGGCGAAGGAGGTGCGCAGGGCTTCGTGGCGGTGCACCAGTTCATCGAAGCCGCGCTGGAGGGCCGCCACGTCGAGCGGCCCGTCCATGCGCACGAAGGCGGGCATGTTGTAGGCGGGGCTGCCGGGCTCGAGCTGGTCGATGAACCACAGCCGCTGCTGCGCGAAGGACAGGGTCAGTGCGCCCGTGCGGGGCACGGGGACGATGGCGGGCGCCAGGTTCCCCGAAGCGGACTCCCGTGCCGAATCGACACGAGCGGCCAGTGCCTCGAGCGTTGGCGCCTCGAAGAGCACGCGCAGGGGCAGCTCCACGTCGAAGGTGGCGCGCACGCGCGAGATGAGCTGCGTGGCCAGCAGCGAGTGTCCACCCAGCTCGAAGAAACCGTCGTTCACGCCCACGCGTGGCACACGCAGCACCTGGGCGAAGAGCCCGGCCAGCAGCTCCTCGGTGGGTGTCCTCGGGGCCACGTAGGCCGCGTCCGGAGCGGACGACACTGCCTCCGGGGCGGGCAGGGCCTTGCGGTCCACCTTCGCGTTCGCCGTCAGTGGGAAGGCGTCCAGCCGCACCAGGGCGGAGGGCACCATGTACTCGGGCAGCCGTTGCTTCAGCTGTGCACGCAGCGCGGTGACGTCGAGCGACTCGGGCGCGGCGACGTAGCCGACGATGCGCTTGTCTCCAGGGACGTCCTCGCGCACCAGGGCCACGGCCTGACCCACCTCGGGGAAGGCAAGCAGCGCGGCTTCGACTTCGGCCAGTTCGACGCGGAAGCCGCGCACCTTCACCTGCGCGTCGGCACGGCCGAGGAACTCCAGCACGCCGTCGTTGCGCCAACGGGCCAGGTCGCCCGCGCGGTAGAGGCGGGCTCCGGGCACGCCGGAGAAGGGGTCGGGGATGAAGCGCTCAGCGGTGAGGGCGGGCTGGCCGACGTAACCCCGGGCCACGCCGTCGCCGCCGATGAACAGCTCTCCCACGACTCCCACCGGGACCGGCTGACCGAAGGCATCCAGCAGATACACCTGCGTATTGCCGATGGGACGGCCGATGGGAACGGAGGTGCCCACCTGTGCCACGTCCGTCATGCGGTGGGTCGAGGCGAAGAGCGTCGTCTCGGTCGGGCCGTAGCAGGCCGTGACGGGGATGCGCAGCTCTTCGAGCACGCGGCGCACGTGCGGCGCGCTCACCACGTCCCCCCCCGTCAGCACCTGGCGGAGGGAGCGCAAGCTGAAGAAGTTGTGGTCCACCACCTGGGTGAAGAGGCCGGCGGTGAGGTGCAGCGTCGTCACGCCGTGCTTCACGAGCACCGACTCCAGCTCCTTCAAGTCAGAAGGCGAGTGCGGCGGGAAGACGACGAGGCGGGCACCGTGGAGCAGCGGGCCCCACAGCTCCAGGGTGGAGGCATCGAAGGAGACGGGCGCGATGAGGAGGAACGTCTCATCCGGGCCCAGGTGCGCGTAGTCGTTGCCGAAGACGGTGCGGAGCACGGCGGCCTGCGGAGTGCCGACACCCTTGGGCCGGCCCGTGGTGCCGGAGGTGAAGTCGATGTACGCGAGGCTCTGAGGCAGTGCGGCCATCGGAGGCGTCGACTTCGGGCAGGCCTCCAGGGACACGTCTCCCAGCACCACGGTGGACAGACCCTCAGCGGGCAGTTTCGCCAGCAGCGCGTGCGAGGTGATGAGCACGCCAGGACGCGCGTCCTCCACCATGGCGGCGAGGCGCTCACGCGGATACGTCGGGTCCAGCGGGACGTAGGCGCCGCCAGCCTTGAGGATGGCGACGAGGGAGACGATGAGCTCCAGCGAGCGGTCCAGGGCAATGGCCACGCGGGAGTCGGTGGACACGCCCAGGCCACGCAGGTGCCAGGCGAGTTGGTTGGCGCGAGCGTCGAGCTGCCGGTAGGTGAGCTTCTCCTCACCGAACTCGACGGCGACCTTGTCGGCGTGACGGGCCACCACCTGCGAGAAGACCTCGGACAGGGTGGAGTCGCGCGGGTAGTCGGAGGCGGTGGCATTCCACTGCACCAGCACCTGCCGGCGCTCGGCCTCGGACAGCATGGACACGGAGGCGAGAGGGGCGTCGGGCCGGGCGACGAGCGCCTCCACGAGTGCGCGGAAGTGCCCCGCCATCCGGCCGATGGTCGCCGGCTCGAACAGGTCGGTGTTGTAGCTCAGCGCCCCCTGGTAGCCCTCCGTGGACTCCAACAGGTCGAGCTGCAGCTCGAACTTGATGGTCGGGTTGTCCACCTCGACCGGACGCAGCGTCAGCCCCCTGCCCTGAGCCGAGGCAGTGGGCGTGTTCTGCAGGGCGAAGAACACCTGGAATAGCGGACTGCGGCTCGTGTCCCGCACGAGCTTCAATTCTTCCACCAGCCGTTCGAAGGGCACGTCCTGATGGGCGTAGGCACCGAGCGCCGACTCCTTCACCTGGCGCAGCAGGTGGACGAAGGAGGACGGGGCCTCCACGCGGGAGCGCAGGACCAGGGTGTTGACGAAGAAGCCGATGAGGCCTTCCAGCTCTCCGCGCTGACGGCCCGCGATGGGCGATCCGACGGAGATGTCCTGCTGGCCCGAGTAGCGGGACAGCAGCACCTGGAAGGCGGCGAGCAGGGCCATGAAGGGCGTGGCGCCCTGTTGCTGGCAGAGCGCCTTGAGCTGCTCGGACGTGGACCGCGACAGGCCCACGGGCACGTGCGCGCCGTGGAAGGTCTGCACGGGCGGGCGGGGCTTGTCGGTGGGCAGCTCCAGGGTGGAGACGCCGGAGAGGTGCTGCTTCCACCAGGCGAGCTGCGCGTCGAGCACCGCGCCCTGGAGCCACTGGCGCTGCCAGACGGCGTAGTCGGCGTACTGGATGGGCAGCGGTGGCAGGGGCGAGGGCCGGCCCTGGGAGAAGGCCTCGTAGAGTGCGGCGACTTCCCGCACCAGTACGCCCATGGACCAGCCGTCCGAGACGATGTGGTGCATGTTGAGGGCGAACACGTGCTCGGTGGCCCCCAGCTTCAACAACAAGGCGCGGACCAGCGGGCCGGTGGCGAGGTCGAAGGGACGGAGGGCTTCGTCCCGCAGCCGCCGCTCCAGCTCGGGGCGGGCGGCTTCGGGTTGAACGGCGCTGAGGTCCACCGTCTCCAGCGGCAGCTCGCCGTGAGGAGAGACGCGCTGGAAGGGCTGGTCCTCCTGCTGGGCGAAGGTGGTGCGCAGGGCTTCGTGGCGGTGGGCCAGCTCGGAAAGCGCACGGCGCAGGGCATCCGTGTCGAGCTGTCCCTCCATGCGCACGAAGGCCGGCATGCTGTACGTGGAGCTGCCGGGCTGGAACTGGTCCAGGAACCACAGGCGCTGCTGCGCGAAGGAGAGCGGCAGCGGGCCCGTGCGCGGCACGGGGACGAGGGCGGGCGCCGTCTCCGGGTGGGAGGCTCCCGTGGAGTCGATGCGCTCGGCGAGGGCGGCGATGGTGGGCGCCTCGAAGAAGACGCGCAGGGGCAGCTCCACGCCGAAGGTGGAGCGGATGCGGGAGATGACCTGCGTGGCGAGCAGCGAGTGGCCACCCAGCTCGAAGAAGTTCCCGGTGACGCTGACCTGGGGAAGCCGGAGGATGGCCGCGAAGACCGACGCCAGCTTCTCCTCGGTGGGAGTGCGCGGAGCGATGAAGGACTCGGCGGACGAGGCCGCGTCGGGGACGGGCAGGGCCTTCCGGTCCACCTTGCCATTGGGCGTCAGCGGCAGCGCCTCCAGCACCATGAAGGCGGAGGGCACCATGTACTCGGGCAGCCGCTGCACGAGGAAGGTACGCAGCGCGGCCAGGTCGAGCGACGCGGGCGCGGCGACGTAGCCGACGAGTCGCTGGTTGCCAGCGACGTCCTCGCGCACCAGGGCCACGGCCTGGGTCACCTCGGGGAAGGAGAGCAGGGCAGCTTCGACTTCGCCCGGCTCGATGCGGAAGCCGCGCAGCTTCACCTGCGAATCGGCGCGGCCGAGGTACTCCAGCGAGCCGTCGCGCAGCCAGCGCACCTGGTCACCGGTGCGGTACAGGCGTGCGCCCGGCGTGGAGGCGAACGCATCGGGCACGAAGCGCTCGGCGGTGAGCGCGGGCCGGTCGAGGTAGCCCTGGGCGAGCTGCGCGCCGCCGATGAACAGCTCTCCCGGGACGCCCGGAGGCACGGGCCGCAGGTGGCCGTCGAGCACGTAGAGGCGGGTATTGGCCACCGGCCGGCCAATGGGCACGGTGGTGCCGCGCTCCTGGCCCGTGGCGAGCGCGGACGTGGCGTCGATGGTGGTTTCGGTGGGGCCGTACAGGTTGACGAGCCGCGTCCGCGGGAGCAGCGCCCGCAGGCGCGGGGCCAGCTCGGAGGCCAGGGCCTCACCGCCGCAGAACAGCCAGCGCAGGTGCGTGGCGCCGCGCAGCCCTTGCTCCTCCAGCATGAAGCGCAGCATGGAGGGCACGACCTGGAGCACGGTGATGCGCTGGCGCACGACGCAGGCCACCAGTGCGGCCGGGTCGCGATGGGCCTCGGGTGGAGCGAGCACGAGCGGCGCGCCCACCATGAGCGAGGCCCAGCACTCCCAGACGGAGGCGTCGAAGCTCAGCGGCGTCTTCTGCAGCACCCTGTCCTCGGCGGTGAGGCCGAAGGCGGAGAGGAACCACGCCATGTGGTTGACGAGGGCGCCATGGGGGATGACGACGCCCTTGGGCTGGCCCGTGCTGCCTGAGGTGTAGATGACGTAGGCCGCGTCGTCGGAGGTGACGGTGACGGCCGGTGCACCGGTGTCCTCGCGCGAGAAGGTGTCCCCGCCGGAGTCGAGGCACAGGACGTCCGTGCCCTCGGGCAGCAGGCCGAGCAGGGACTGCTGGGTGAGCAGCACGCGAGCGCCGCAGTCCTGGAGCATGAAGGCCAGGCGCTCGCGCGGGTAGTCCGGAGCCAGGGGCACGTAGGCGGCGCCGGCCTTGAGGATGCCCAGCAGGCCCACCACCATGTCGGGGGAGCGCTGTACGCACAGCGCGACGCGGTCGCCCGTGCGAACGCCTCGGGCACGCAGCGCATGCGCGAGCTGGTTGGCGCGCGAGTCCAGCTGGCGGTAGGTGAGGCGCGCGTCGTCGGACTCCACGGCGAGCGCGTCCGGGGTGCGCCGCGCCTGCGCCTCGATGCGCTGGTGGACGCACGTGTCGCCGGGGAAGTCCGTGGCGGTGGCATTCCACTCCACCAGAACCTGGTGCCGTTCGGCCTCCGTCAGCAGGGAGACGGAATCCAGCGGGGCCTCGGGCCGGGAGACCAGGGCCTCCACCAGCACGCGGAAGTGCTCGGCCAACCGTTCGATGGTGGCACCGTCGAACAGGTCGGTGTTGTAGCCGAGCTCACCCCGGTAGCCATCCGGGAACTCCGCCAGGCTCAGCTCCAGGTCGAACTTGACGGCGCGGCCTTCCACCTCCAACGGACGCAGGGCGAGCTCGGAATGCGGCTGGGAGCTGGCGGCCACGGCGTTCTGCAACGCGAAGCTGATCTGGAAGAGCGGAGCGCGGCTCCTGTCGCGCTCGGGGCGCAGCTCCTCCACCAGTCGCTCGAAGGGCACGTCCTGGTGGGCGTAGGCGCCCAGGGCCGTCTCCCTCACCTGTTGGAGCAGGTGGCGGAAGGACTCACCGCCGCGCACCTGGGTGCGCAGCACCAGCGTGTTGACGAAGAAGCCGATGAGGCCCTCCAGCTCGCCACGCTGACGACCCGCGATGGGCGAGCCGACGCTGACGTCCTCCTGACCCGAGTAGCGCGCGAGCAGGGCTTGCCAGGAGGCCAGCAGGAGCATGAACGGGGTGACGCCCTCGCGCTGGCAGAGCGCCTTGAGCGTCTGGGTCAGGGCCCGCGGCAGGTGGACGGGAAGCTGGCCGCCATGGAAGGTCTGCACCGGCGGGCGGGGCTTGTCGGTGGGGAGCTGCAGCGTCGCGGCGCCCGCGAGGTGGCGGCGCCAGTAGCCGAGCTGCGCTTCGAGCACCTCCGCCTGGAGCCACTCGCGCTGCCAGACGGCGTAGTCGGCGTACTGCACCGGCAGCACGGGCAGTGGTGCGGCCCGGCCCTGGCGGAAGGCTTCGTAGTTGGCGGCGACCTCACGCACCAGCACGCCCATGGACCAGCCGTCCGAGACGATGTGGTGCAGGTTGAGCACCAGCACGTGCTCGGCCGGAGCCAGCCGCAGCAGCAGTGCGCGCAGCAGCGGCCCCGTGGCCAGGTCGAAGCGGTGGGCGCCTTCCCGGGCCACGAGGCGCTTCGCCTCGTCGAGGGCGGCCGGGCCGTGAGTGGCCAGGTCGACCACGGACAGCGGCAGCTCGTACGCGGGGGCGATGTGCTGGACGGGATGGCCCTCGTGCTCGCGGAAGGTGGTGCGCAGCGACTCGTGGCGGCGCACCAGTTCGGAGAGCGCGTGCTGGAGCGCGTCCACGTGGAGCACGCCCTCCAGCCTCACTCCGATGGGGATGTTGTACGCGGGCGTGCCGGGCTCGAGCTGGTCGATGAACCACAGCCGCTGCTGGGCGAAGGACAGCGGCAGGGGCGCGGTGCGTGGCACTGGCACCAGCGGAGGCGGCTCGGGCAGCTCGGCCAGCCCGCGCTTGAACAGCGCCCGGTGGACCTCGCGGGCGCGCTGGTGCAGCTCGCGCCAGGTGAGTGTCTGGCCGTCATGCTCCGCGGCCACCGCGTCGGGCGTGAGACGCGCCTGTGCCTGGACGAGCCGGTGCAGGCTGGCGTCCGCGGCCGTGGCGGCGTCCGGCTGCCTCCAGGCGTGGAACAGCAGGTGCCGCTCGTCTTCAGTGAGGAAGGACACTCGGGAGAGCGGGCGGTCCGGATTCGCCAGCGCGCCTTCCAGCAGCGCGCGCAGGTGCCCCACCATCCGCGCTGCCGTCGCGGCGCTGAACAGGTCGGTGCTGTACTCGAGCTGGCCCTTGATGCCCTCGCCCCGGTCGGTGAGGGCCAGGGTGAGGTCGAACTTCGCCGAGCGGTGCTCGGCCCTGAGGGGACTCAGCCTCAGTCCCGCACCCATCATCTCCGGCATGGGTGCATTCTGGAACGCGAGCATGACCTGGAAGAGAGGGGTGCGTCCGGCCTCGCGCTCGGGGCGCAGCGCTTCGACGAGCTTCTCGAAGGGCACGTCCTGATGGGCATAGGCGCCGAGCGTCACGTCGCGCACGCGGCCGAGCAGCGCGCGGAAGCTGGGGTCTCCGTCCAGCTTCGTGCGAAGCACCAGCGTGTTGACGAAGAAGCCGATGAGGCCCTCGAGCTCCGCGTGCGTGCGGCCGGCGATGGGCATGCCGACGGCGACGTCGTCCTGGCCGGAGTAGCGGGCCAGCAGTGCCTGGAAGGCGGCGAGCACCACCATGGAAGGCGTGGCCCCTTCCTGACGGCACAGTGCTTCGAGCGCATCCGACAGCTCGCGCGGGAAGTGGAACGGGTGCCCGGCGCCGCGAGTCGACTGCGTGGTGGGACGCGGCTTGTCGGTGGGCAGGGCGAGGGCGCGGGGCGCGCCTTGGAGTTGCTGCCTCCACCAGCCGAGCTGGGCCTCCAGGGCGTCGTCGCGCAGCCAGTCACGCTGCCAGAGCGCGAAGTCGGCGTACTGCACCGGCAGCGGCTCCAGGCGCGCGGTCCGGCCCTCGGAGTGGGCCGTGTAGAGCGTGGCCAGTTCCTGGACGAGCACGCCCATGGACCAGCCGTCCGCGATGACGTGGTGGAGGGTGAGCAGCAGCACGTGCTGCTCCGTCGACAGGCGCACGAGGAGGACGCGCCAGAGCGGGCCCGTTTCCAGGTTGAAGGGCTGGCCGGCCTCGTAGTCGAGGGCGCGCTTGAGCGCGGCTTCGCGCTCTGTCTCCGGCAGGGCCTCCAGGTCCAGCCACCCCGCGGGCAGGGCGGGGCTGGCGTTGATGACCTGCACGGGCTGGTGCTCGTGCTCGTGGAAGGTGGTGCGCAGGGACTCGTGGCGCTGGAGCAACTCACGCAGGCTGGTGGCGAGCGCGGGCACGTCGAGCGCGCCTTCCAGGCGCACGGCGAAGGGAAGGTCGTAGGCGGGGCTGTCCGGGTCGAGCTTCGCGAAGAACCACAGGCGCTGCTGCGCGAAGGAGAGAGGCGCCGGGCCACTCTGCGTCCGGGGCCGGAGCAGCGGTTGGGATGAAGCGGGACGCGAGCCGGCCAGGGCTTCGATGCGTTCCGCCAGGGCTGCGATGGTGGGGGCGGCGAAGAAGTCGCGGAAGGACAGCTCCACGCCGAAGTGCTGGCGGATGCGTGAGAGCACCTGCGTGGCCGTCAGCGAGTGACCGCCCAGCTCGAAGAAGTCATCCTCCGCGCCGATGGTGTCCAGGTGGAGGACGCGGGCCCAGAGCGCCGCCAATTCGCGCTCGCAGTCGGTGCGAGGCGCGCGGGTGGTGACGCGGTCCTGGAATGCCGAGGGAGCCGGGAGCGCCTTGCGGTCCACCTTGCCGTTGGCGGTGAGAGGCAGCGCGTCCAGGCGTCCCAGGACGGAGGGCACCATGTACTCGGGGAGCCGCTCCTTGAGGGCGGCGCGCAGGGCATGCATGTCCAGCGAAGGAGTCGCGACGACGTAGCCGACGAGGCGCTTGTCGCCGGGGGAGTCCTCACGCGCCACCACGACGGCCTCGCGCACGTCGGGGAATGCGAGCAGGGCCGCTTCCACTTCGGCCAACTCGATGCGGTAGCCGCGCACCTTCACCTGGGCGTCGGCGCGGCCGAGGAACTCCAGCACGCCGTCCTGCCGCCAGCGGGCGAGGTCTCCGGTGCGGTAGAGGCGCGCGCCGGGAGTAGAGGCGAAGGGGTTGGGAACGAAACGCTCGGCGGTGAGGGAGGGCTGGCCGAAGTAGCCGCGGGCGAGGCCGTCGCCGCCGATGAACAGCTCGCCAATGGCGCCCGGGGCCACGGGGTGGCCGGAGGCGTCGAGCACGTACACCTGGGTGTTGCCGATGGGGCGGCCGATGGGGACGGAGGAGCCCACGTGGGCGACGTCCGTCATGCGGTGGCAGGAGGTGAAGAGGGTGCCCTCGGTGGGCCCGTAGCAGGCCGTCACCGGAATGAACATTCCTTCCAGCACGCGGCGGACATGGGGGGCACTCACCACGTCGCCGCCGGTGAGGAGTTGCTTCACGTTGCGCAGGGCGGAGAGGTTGCTGTCCACCACCTGGGTGAAGAGGCCGGCGGTGAGGTGCAGGGTGGTGACGGAGTGCTTCTGCAGCACCGCCTCCAGCTCGAAGACGTCCGAGGGGGAGTGGGGCGGGAAGACGGCCAACCGTGCGCCATGAAGCAGCGGACCCCAGAGCTCCAGGGTGGAGGCGTCGAAGGAGATGGGGGCGAGGAGGAGGAAGGTTTCGTCCGGCCCGAGGTGGGCGTAGTCGTTGCCGAAGACGGTGCGCAGCACGGCGGACTGGAGGGTGCCGACGCCCTTGGGCCTGCCGGTGGAGCCGGAGGTGAAGTCGATGTAGGCGAGGCTGTCGGGCAGGGCCGTGGAGGGCGGCGCGTGGGAGGGGAGGCCGGAGAGCGCCACGTCCTCCAGCACCACCGTTGCGAGGCCCTGGGCGGGCAGCTTCGGCAGCAGCGCGCGCGTGGTGACGAGCACGCTCGGGGCGGAGTCCTCCAGCATGGCGGCAAGGCGCTCACGCGGGTACGACGAGTCCAGCGGCACGTACGCACCACCGGCCTTGAGGATGGCGACCAGCGCCACCACCAGCTCCAGCGAGCGGTCCACGGCGAGGGCCACGCGGGAGTCGGTGGAAACGCCCAGGCCGCGAAGGTGCCAGGCGAGTGGGTTGGCGCGCTCATCGAGCTGCCTGTAGGTGAGCTTCGCGTCGCCGAACTCGACGGCGACCTTGTCGCCGTACCGCTCCACGACTCGAGTGAAGACCTCGGGCAGGGTGGAGCCGCGGGGGTACTCGGAGGCGGTGGCGTTCCACTCCACCAGCACGCGCTGGCGCTCCTCGGTGGAGAGCACGGCCAGGGTCTCGGGAAGGGAGCGCGCCTTCTCCCGTGCCGCGACTTCCTCCAGGGGGAGGATGGGCAGTGACAGCGCGAGGGCCGCACGCTGCCGGGGCGCGGTGGGCGTACTGCCTCCCGCGACGGCGGCGTCAATCAGGCGGGCCACCCCTTCGAGGGTGGGGGCCACGAACAGCTCGCGAAGCGGCAGCTCCACGCCGAAGCCCTGTCGGATGCGGCTGATGGCCTGGGTGGCCAGCAGGGAGTGGCCGCCGAGGTCGAAGAAGTTGTCGGTAGCGCCCACGCGCTCGAGGCCGAGGAGCTGGCACCACTGCTCCGCGAGGCGCTGCTCGGTGGGCGTGCGGGGAGCGACATGGTCCTTCGCGTCGCTCGCGAAGTCCGGGGCGGGCAGGGCCTTGCGGTCCACCTTGCCGTTGGACGTGAGCGGCAGCGCCGGCAGCACCACCACGGCGGAGGGCACCATGTACTCGGGCAGCGCCTCCTTGAGGGCCGCGCGCAGTGCGGCGCCGTCCGTCTGCACGCCCTCGTGCGCCACGGCGTAGCCCACCAACCGCTTGCCAGCGGGGCCGTCCTCACGTGCGACGACGACGGCCTCGCGCACCCCCGGCAGCTTCGCCAGGGCGGACTCCACTTCACCCAGCTCGATGCGGAAGCCACGCACCTTGACCTGGGCGTCCGCGCGGCCGACGAAGTCGAGCGTGCCGTCCTCGCGCCAGCGCACCACGTCGCCCGTGCGATACAGGCGCGCACCCGCCTCGCCGGAGAAGCGGTCCGGCATGAAGCGCTCGGCGGTGAGGGCGGGGCGGCCCGCGTAGCCTCGCGCCACGCCCACGCCGCCCACGTACAGCTCGCCCTTCACGCCCACGGGCACCGGCTCTCCGCGCACGTCCAGCACGTACGCGCGCACGTTGGCCAGGGGTCGGCCGATGGACGGGACTCTCCCGTCCGCGACGCACTCGGTGAGCGTCGCAATCACCGTGGCCTCGGTCGGGCCGTAGGTGTTGAGCAGGCGTCGGCCCGGGGCCCAGCGCGCCACCACGTCGGCGGGCAGGGCTTCGCCACCGGAGATGACGGTGCGCAGCGCGGGCAGTCCTTCCGCTGACGTGGCGGCCAGCGCCGCGGGCGTGAGGCTGATGACGGTGAGGGCTTCATCACGCAGCAGCCTCTGCAGCGGCGCGCCCGGCATCAGCTTCTCCAGGGGAGAGAGCACCAGCGAGGCCCCGGAGCACAGCGTGGTGAAGATCTCCTCCACCGACAGGTCGAACGACAGGCTGGCGAACTGCAACACGCGGCTGCCCGGGCCGATGCCGTACGCCACCGCCTCGTGGGTGACGAGGTTGGCCACGCTGCGGTGCTCGACGGCGGTGCCCTTGGGCGTGCCGGTGCTGCCGGACGTGTAGAGCAGGTAGGCCAGGTGGTACGGAGCCACGCCCGTCACCGGCGCTTCGGTGCTCTCACGCGCGAGCGCGTCCTTCTCGGAGTCGAGACAGAACGCGCGGGCGTGGTGCGCCTCGGAGAAGCGCTCCACCAGCGCGGACTGCGTCACCAGCACCGCCGCGCCGCTGTCCTCCAGCATGAAGGCCAGGCGCTCACGCGGCAGCAGCGGATCCACGGGCACCCAGGCGCCGCCGGCCTTGAGGATGCCGAGCAGGCCCACGACGATGTCCAGCGAGCGCTCCACGCTGAGCGCCACGCGCACCTCGGGCCCGACGCCCTGGCGGCGCAGCGCATGCGCAAGCTGGTTGGCCTTCGCGTCGAGCTGCGCATAGCTCAGGTGCTGTCCCTCGAAAGAGGCCGCCCGTGCATCTGGCGCGCGGCGCGCCTGGGCCTCGAAGAGCGAGTGGACGCACGCCTCCGGGAAGTCCGCCCGGGTAGCGTTCCAGTCCACCAGCAGCCGCTGCCGCTCCTCGCTGGCGAGCAGCGACAGCTCGGACAGGCGCTTCCCGGGAGCGGCCACCATGGCCTCCACGAGCGTGCGCAGGTGGCGTGACATCCGCTCCACGGTGGACGCCTCGAACAGGTCGGCGCGGTAGTCCAGCGCACCATCGAAGCCCTCCTCGCTGCGCGTCAGCGTCAGCGTCAGGTCGAACTTGGCGGTGTGGTCTCCCAGGGGCGCGCTGCGCATCGCGAGCCCTGGCAGTGCCAGCTCCGTGGTCGGCATGTTCTGCAGGATGAACATCACCCGGAACAGCGGCGCCTGGCGCAAATCACGCATCGGCTGGAGCCGCTCGAAGGGGACGTGCTGGTGGGCGTAGGCGCCCAGTGCCATCTCACGCGCGCGGCCCAGCAGCTCGCGCACGGTGGGGTCGCCGTCCAGGCGGGTGCGCATCACCAGGGTGTTGAGGAAGAAGCCGACGAGGCCCTCCAGCTCGACGCGGTTGCGGCCGGCCACGGGCGAGCCGACGGAGATGTCGTCCTGGCCGGAGTAGCGCGCCAGCAGGAGCTGGAAGGCCGCCAGGAAGAGCATGAAGGGCGTGAGGCCCTCGCGGTTGCAGAAGGACTCCACCGCCGCCGCCAGCTCGCGCGGGAGCTGTACGGGCGCCAGGGCCCCCGGAGGCGAGGCGTCGTGGTTGCGCGGCCTGTCGGTGGGCAGCTCCAAGTCCTGCGCCGCTCCGTCGAGCTGGCGCCGCCACCACGTGAGCTGCTTCTCCAGCTCCGCACCTTCCAGCCACTTGCGCTGCCAGGCGGCGTAGTCCGCGTACTGGAGCGGGAGCGCCGGCAGGACGAAGGGCAGACCCGCGGTGAGCGCGGGGTAGACGACGCCGAGCTCCCGCACCAGGACGCTCATGGACCAGCCGTCCGCCGCGATGTGGTGGACGTTGAGCAGCAGCACGTGCGACTGCTCTCCGAGCTTCAGGAGCATGGCGCGCAGCAGCGGGCCGGCCTGGAGGTCGAAGGGACGCAGCGAATCCGCGTTGATGCGCCGCCGCGCCTCCACCTGGCGCTGCTCCGGAGGCAGGCCACTCAGGTCGACGAGGGCCATCTCCAGCGGAGCGGGCGCGTTGATGCGCTGCACGGGGCCCTCGGCCTCGCCGTGGAACGTGGTGCGCAGGGACTCGTGGCGGTGCACCAGGGCTTCCAGGGCCCGCCGCATTGCCTCGGTGTCGAGGGTGCCGGCCATCTCCAGGGTGAACGGCATGTTGAAGGCCGCGCTGCCGGGCTCGAGCTGATCCAGGAACCACACTCGCTGCTGCGAGTACGAGAGGGGCAGCTTCTGCGCGCGCTGCACGCGCTCGATGGGCGGGAGTGTTCCGGCTTCACCGGCGCTCACGGCCGCATCGATGCGCGCGGCGAGCGTGGCGACGGTGGGCACCCGGAAGAGGTCGCGCAGCGGAAGCTCCACGCCAAAGGACGCGCGGATGCGGGAAACGACGCGGGTGGCCAGCAGGGAGTGGCCGCCCACCTCGAAGAAGTTGTCCTCGGCGCCCACGCGCGGCAGACCGAGCACCTCGGCCCACAGCACCGCGAGCCGCTCTTCGGTGGAAGTGCGCGGAGCGACGTAGGCCGCCGAGGCGAGCGCGGCCATCGACTCGGGGGCGGGCAGGGCCTTGCGGTCCACCTTGCCGTTGGCGGTGAGGGGCAGGGCGTCCAGCCGCACCATGACGGACGGCACCATGTACTCGGGCAGTCGCTCCACCAGGAACGCGCGCAGCGCGGCGACGTCCAGCGACTCGGGGGCGGCGAGGTAGCCGACGAGGCGCTTGCCGCCGTGCACGTCCGCGCGGCTCACCACCACGGCCTCGCGGACGCTCGGGAAGGTGGAGATGACGGCCTGCACTTCGCCCAGCTCGATGCGGAAGCCGCGCACCTTGACCTGGGTGTCCGCGCGGCCGACGAAGTCGAGCACGCCTCCCGCGAGCCAGCGGACCAGGTCGCCGGTGCGGTAGAGGCGGGCTCCGGGAACGTCGCTGAAGGCGTCGGGGACGAAGCGCTCGGCGGTGAGCGAGGGCTGGCCCAGGTAGCCGCGCGCGAGGCCGTCGCCGCCGATGTACAGCTCTCCGATGACACCCACGGGCACCGGCTGGCCGTGCGCGTCCAGCACGTACAGTTGCGTGCCGCCAATGGGACGGCCGATGGGGACGGAGGTGCCCACCTGCTCCGCGCGAGTCACCGGCCAGGACGTGGCGAACACCGTCGTCTCGGTGGGGCCGTACATGGCGGTGACGGGGACACGCAGGCCCTCCACGGCACGACGCACGTGGGCGGGCGACACCACGTCGCCACCCGTCATGACGTGCTTCACGGTGCTCAGCCCCGGAGGCGGGTTGTCCACCAGTTGGGTGAACAGACCACTGGTGGCCCACACCGTGGTGACGCCCGAGGACTGGATGACGTGGCCCAGTTCCTCCAGCGACGCGGCCTGCGGAGGCATGACGACGAGGCGAGCGCCGTGCAGCAGCGCGGCCCAGATTTCGAAGGTGGAGGCGTCGAAGGAGATGGGGGCGAACTGGAGGAGGACCTCGTCGGGCCCGAAGCGGGCGTAGTCGGCGCCGAGGAGGGTGCGCAGGACGTTGCGGTGGGTGGTGCCGACGCCCTTGGGCCGTCCGGTGGACCCGGAGGTGAAGTCCACGTAGGCGAGCGAGTCAGGAAGGGAGACGGGGGCCGGCGCGTGCGTCGGTTCGGAAGCGAGTGCTGCGTCCTCCAGCACGACGGTTGCGAGCCCCTGCACGGGCAGACGCGCCAGCAGCGCGCGCGTGGTGACGAGGGCCTGGGGAGCGGTGTCCTCCACCATGCCGGCCAGGCGCTCACGCGGGTAGGACGGGTCCAGGGGGACGTAGGCGCCGCCGGCCTTGAGGATGGCCACCAACGAGACAATCAGCTCCAGCGAGCGCTCGACGGCGAGCGCAACGCGAGAGTCGGCCCCCACGCCGAGTCGGCGCAGGTGCTGCGCGAGCTGATTGGCGCGCTCATCGAGCTGCCGGTACGTGAGGCGTGAATCGCCGAACTCCACGGCGACGTGGTCCGGGAAGCGGGCCACGACCTGCGAGAAGACCTCGGGCAGGGTGGACTCGCGTGGGTAGTCGGAGGGGGTGGCGCTCCACTCTCGCAGTACCTGTCGCTGCTCGGCGTCGTCCATCAGCGGCAGCTCGGACAGGCGCTGCTCCGGGTGCGCGGCGATGTCCTTCAGCAGCGTCTGGAAGTGGGCCAGCAGTCGCGTCGCCGTCGCGTCGTCGAACAGGTCCGTGCTGTACCGGAGCGCGCCCTGATAGCCCTGGGGCGTCTCCGTGAAGTTGAGCTCCAGGTCGAACTTGGAGCCAGCCTCGCCCGCGTCGAGCGGCTCCAGGCGCAGCCGCGGCAACTCCAGCGCCCCCATGGGCATGTTCTGCAAGGCGAAGATGACCTGGAAGAGGGGCGAGTAGCTCGCATCGCGCGCGGGACGCAGCTCCTCGACGAGCTTCTCGAAGGGCACGTCCTGGTGCTCATAGGCCCCCAGGGTGGTCTCCTTCACCTGCTCCAGCAACTGGGCGAAGGTGGTGCTCGGAGTCACCCGCGCGCGCAGGACCAGCGTGTTGACGAAGAAGCCGATGAGCCCCTCGGTCTCCGCGCGGTTGCGGCCAGCGATGGGGGAGCCGACGACGACGTCGTCCTGTCCCGAGTACCGATGAAGCAGCGCCTGGAAGGCCGCCAGCAGCGTCATGAACGGCGTCACGCCGTGGCGCTTCGACAGCGCCTTGATGGCGCCGGTGAGGTCCGCTGGGATGAAAAGGGACTGCTTCGCGCCGCGGTACGTCGGCACGGAGGGACGCGGCCTGTCGGTGGGCAGCTCCAGCAGGGAGGGCGCCCCGGTGAGCTGCTGCTTCCAGTAGTCGAGCTGCCGCGAGAGCACGTCGCCCTGGAGCCAGTTGCGCTGCCAGCTCGCGAAGCCGGCGTACTGCATGGGCAGGGGCGGCAGGGCCGCGGGCACTCCGGAGATGCGCGCCGCGTACAGGGCTCCCATCTCCCGCACGAGGACGCCCATGGACCAGCCATCGGAGACGATGTGGTGCAGGGTCAGCAGCAGGATGTGCTCGGAGTCATCGAGCCGCAGCAGCACCGCGCGCAGCAGCGGCCCCTTCCCCAGGTCGAAGGGACGGGCGGCCTCGGTGACAGCCTGGCGGCGGGCCTCGGGCTGACGCTCGGAGGCGGGCGCGTCCCGCAGGTCCACCAGGGACAGGCGGAAGGGCGCGGGCGGGTGGATGTGCTGCACGGGCCGGCCTTCGCGCGTGGTGAAGGTGGTGCGCAGCGACTCGTGGCGGGCCACCACCTCGGTCAGCGACGCTTCCAGCGCGCCCACGTCCAGCGAGCCCTCCAGCCGCAGCGCGAAGGGCATGTTGTAGACGGTGCCGCCGGGCTCGAGCTGGTCGATGAACCACAGCCGCTGCTGTGCGAAGGACAGGGGCGGTGCGTCCTCGGGAGTCGCGACGAGGACTTCGGGGGTGGGCCGCGCATGCTGCCGGCCCTGGAGCGCCGAGTCCACGTGACGAGCCAACGCGGAGAGGACCGGGAGCCGGAACAGCTCGCGCAGGGGCAGCTCCAGGCCCAGGCTGACGCGGATGCGGGAGACCACCTGGGTGGCAAGAAGGGAGTGGCCGCCCAGCTCGAAGAAGTTGTCCTCGGCGCCCACGCGTGGCACGCGGAGCACTTCGACCCAGAGCGCCGCGAGCTTCTCCTCGGTGGGAGTGCGCGGGGCGACGTACCGGTCAGGGGCAGAGCCCAGCTCGGGAACGGGCAGGGCCTTGCGGTCCACCTTGCCGTTGGCCGTGAGGGGAAGCACCGCCAGCGAGACGAACGCCGAGGGCACCATGTAGTCGGGCAGTCGCTGCTTGAGGGCGTCCCGGAGCGCCTCGGTGTTCACCGACTGACCCGGGGCGGGCACCACGTAGGCCACCAGCCGCTTGTCGCCAGGGGAGTCCTCGCGCACGAGCACCAGGGCCTGCAACACGCCGGGGTACGCGGAGAGCGCGGACTCGATTTCACCCGGCTCGATGCGGAAGCCGCGCAGCTTCACCTGGGAGTCGGCGCGGCCGAGGAAGTCCATCAGCCCGTCCGCCCGCCAGCGCGCCCGGTCTCCCGTGCGATAGAGGCGGGCACCCGGCACGCCGCTGAAGGCGTCGGGGACGAAGCGCTCAGCGGTGAGCGCGGGCTGGCCGATGTAGCCGCGACTGAGGCCATCGCCGCCGATGAACAGCTCGCCGGTGGCGCCCACGGGGACGGGCTGGCCGTGCGTGTCCAGCACGTACAGCCGCGTGCTGCCGATGGGCCGGCCGATGGGCACGGAGGCCCCCACCTGTGCCGCGTCCGTCATGCGGAAGCAGGCGGCGAAGACGGTGGTCTCCGTGGGGCCGTAGCCGTTGGTGAGGGAGATGCCCAGTTCTTCGAGCACGCGGCGTGCGTGCGCGGGAGGCACCACGTCGCCGCCCGCGAGGAGCTGCTTCACTGGGCGGAGTGCCTGGAGGTGGGACTCCACGACCTGGGTGAAGAGGCCTGCGGTCAGCCAGAGCGTCGTCACCTTCGAATCGCGGAGCACCTGGCCCAGTTCCTCCAGCGAGGGCGGCTGGGGAGGCATGACGACGAGGCGGGCTCCGTGCAGCAGCGCACCCCAGACTTCGAGGGTGGAGGCGTCGAAGGAGATGGGCGCCAGTTGCAGCAGCGTCTCTTCGGGGCCGAAGCGGGCGAAGTCCACGTCCAGCAGCGTGCGCAGGACGTTGCGGTGGGTGGTGCCCACGCCCTTGGGCCTGCCGGTAGAGCCGGAGGTGAAGTCCACGTAGGCGAGCGAGTCGGGCATGGCCGCCGGGGACAGCGCATGCGTCGGCTCGGAGGCGAGCGCGGCGTCGTCCAATACGACAGTGGAGAGCCCGTCCACGGGCAGACGCGGTAACAACGCGCGCGTGGTGACGAGGGCCTGGGGAGCGGTGTCCTCCACCATGCCAGCCAGGCGCTCGCGCGGATAGGACGGGTCCAGCGGCACGTAGGCGCCGCCAGCCTTGAGGATGGCGACGAGGGAGACGATGAGCTCCAGCGAGCGCTCGACAGAGAGCGCGACGCGGGAGTCCGCGCCTACGCCGAGGCGGCGCAGGTGGTGCGCGAGCTGATTGGAGCGCTCATCGAGCTGCCGGTAGGTGAGGCGAGTGGAGCCGAAATCCACGGCGACGTGGTCCGGGAGGCGGGCCACGACCTGCGAGAAGACCTCGGGCAGGGTGGACTCGCGCGGGTAGTCGGAAGCGGTGGCGTTCCACTCCCGCAGCACCTGTCGCTGCTCGGCTTCGTCCATCAGCGGCAGCTCGGACAGGCGCGCTTCCGGGTGCGCGGCGATGCCCTCCAGCAGCGTCTGGAAGTGCGCCAGCAGCCGGCGCACCGTTGGCTCCTCGAAGAGGTCCGTGCGGTACACCGCGGCGAGGCGCAGGCCCTGGGGCAGCTCGGTGGCCAGCACTGTCAGGTCGACCTGACTGGTGCCACTGTCCACCGGCTGCATCTCCAGCAACAGCCCCGGTACCCGCAGTGGCGGCAGGGGCGCGTTCTGCAGGGCGAACATCACCTGGAACAGCGGCGTGGTGCTCAGGTTGCGCTCGGGTTGGAGCGCCTCCACCAGCTTCTCGAAGGGCACGTCCTGGTGCGCGAAGGCGCCGAGCGACGCCTCATGCACCCGGGCCATCAACGCCAGGAAGGACGGGTCTCCGGACAGGTCCGCACGCAGGGCGAGCGTGTTGACGAACAGGCCGATGAGGCCCTCCAGCTCGGAGCGGTTGCGGCCGGCGATGGGCGTGCCGACGACGACGTCCTCCTGGCCGCTGTAGCGCGACAGCAGCACCTGGTACGCGGACAGCAGGAGGGTGAAGAAGGTGCGGCCCTCGCGTCCGGCCAGCGCCTTCAGCGACTGGAGCAGCGCCGGGGGCAGCATCACCGTGAGGCGGGCACCGTCGGTGCTGGCCACGGAAGGACGGGGCTTGTCCGTGGGCAGCTCCAGCATGGCATCGGCGTCCAGCTGCTTGCGCCAGTAGCCGAGCTGCGTGTCCAGCGTCTCGCCCTTGAGCCAGTCGCGCTGCCACGTGGCGAAGTCCGCGTACTGCATGGGCAGCGCGGGCAGCGGAGCAGCCTGTCCCGCGGCGAGCGCGGGATAGAGCGCGCCCAACTCCCGCACCAGCACGCCCATCGTCCACCCGTCGGAGACGATGTGGTGCACGTTGAGCAGCAGCAGGAACTCGCCCGGCCCCCAGCGGTAGAGCACCGTGCGCAGCAGCGGGCCCTTCTCCACGTCGAAGGGCTTCCGTGCGTCGGCGTGCAGGAGGCTCCAGGCCGCGGCCTCACGCTCCGAAGCCGTTCCGTCCGTCACGTCCACCACGGGCAGCGCGACGTCGACGGAGGCGGCGATGTGCTGCAACACGCGCCCGTCCTGCTCCACGAAGGTGGTGCGCAGGGCCTCATGACGCTGCACCAATTCCTGGAGCGCGCGACGGAGGGCGTCGACGTTCAGCTCACCGGACAGGCGCACGGCGATGGGGACGTTGAAGGCCGCGCTGCCCGGGTTGAGCCGCTCCTGGAACCACATCCGTTCTTGCGCGAAGGACACCGGCGCACGACGAGACTGACGGTTCTTCTCGCGCAGCAGCTCCGCGAGCCGCGCGCGCTTCTGATCTGGGGTCAGCGACATAGGGCTATGCGTATTCCAGGGAGTCGTGCGTGCCGGCCTCGGGGCGTCTGCTCCACAGCAAGCGACACCAGCCAATCCGGCCTGAACGCGAAACCACGGGAATCTCCAGCAGGGGGACAGTGAGACGAAACAACTACGCGGTTGCGAGAATAGCCCCGGAGGCGAGCCATTCTCCAATCCCTGTCCGGTGGAGACAGAGGGGCGGAGCTGACGCGCTCACTCCCTCTTTCCGGCAATTCAAGTTGCTCCTGTTGTTACCCCCGCGGGCGATCAGGCTGCGTCGCGTTCCAGGGCCCCGCGGAAGCTCCACGAGCCGCCCGGCCAAGACGGGACGCGCGCATGCAGGCGTGGTGCAACAGCCTGGTGCCGCTCACTGGATTTTCGCCAGGGCCCGATTTGATGGGTGGGCCGCGCCCGCTGTGGCGCGACCCTCCCGCGGCGGGGGCTTCTTCCGGCGTGCAAGCGTCAGCGTGCGCTGCCCGGAGCGGTCATGCGGCGTCTTGCTCCAGCAGCCGCAGGTGGTGGGCCAGCCGCTCCACCACCGAAGTGACGTGGGGTGCGGTCAGCAAGGTGAAGTGGTCGCCGGGTACTTCGTGCACGGTGAGTGCGCCCGGGAGCCACGCACTCCAGCCCAGGTCCTCGGCGCGAGGCGCCCCGTTCGGGGGCGTGGCGGCCCGGAGGAGGACGGCCGGCCCCGTGTAGACGCTGGCGGGCACGTAGTTGCGCTGGGCATGACTGAGCCGCTGATACACGCGGAAGAGGCGCTCGGCCGCGTCGAGGTCCAGCGCGGGCCCGCCCGAGGGTGCGCGCTGCGCCAGTTCCAGCACGTAGGCGAGTGCGCCGCGCACGTCGAGCCGCCGCAGGTGCTCCACGTCCAGGGGCAGTGACTGCCACGGAATCCCGAGCACCCGGCCGAAGCCGGCCAGTTGCGTGAGGGCGTCCGGGTCAGGCCGGGGCTGCGCCTGGGGCGCGTGGCTGTCGAGGAGGGCGAGCAACTCCACCTGCTCGCCTGCCTGCTGGAGGAGCCGGGCCATCTCGTAGGCGACGATTCCACCGAAGGACCAGCCACCCAGGAGGTAGGGCCCCTGGGGCTGCACGGCGCGGAGCTGGGCGAGGTAGTCGCGAGCGAGGACTTCGATGGAGGCGGCGGGCAGCTCACCCCCGTCGATACCGGAGGCGGACAGGCCGTAGATGGGCCTGTTGCTGCCGAGCAGGCGGACGAGCTCGGTGTAGCCCAGCACGCTGCCGCCTCCTCCGTGGACGAGGAAGAGGGGACGGCCGGTGGCGGTGCCTGCGTCCAGGCGGACGAGGTTGGAGGTGGAGGTGGAGGCGTCGTCGCGCTGCTCCAGCCGCCGTGCGAGGCGCTCCACGGTGGCGCCCTGGAAGAGGGCCGACACGGGCAGTGCGACTCCGATGCGCTCGCGGAGTCGTGCCATGAGGCGCACGGCGAGGAGGGAGTGGCCGCCGAGGGAGAAGAAGTCGTCGGTGGCGCCGACCTTCTCGACGTGGAGCACTTCGGCCCAGACGGCGGCCACGGCCTCCTCGGTGGGAGTGCGCGGGGCGACGTAGGCGGCGCTGGTGGTGGAGGCGTCGGGGGTGGGCAGGGCCTTGCGGTCGACCTTGCCGTGGGTGTTGAGGGGCAGTGCCGCCAGGAAGACGAAGGCGGAAGGCACCATGTACTCGGGCAGCGAGCGCAGCAGCGAGGTGCGGAGCGCGGCCGTATCGAGAGCGCCTCCCTCAGGCGTGACGAGGTAGGCGACGAGGCGAGGGTTGCCGGGGACGTCCTCGCGAGAGAGCACGACGGCACGACTGACGGTGGACTCCTGCTCCAGGGCGGCTTCGATTTCGCCCAACTCAATCCGGAAGCCGCGCAGCTTCACCTGGAAGTCGATGCGGCCCAGGTAGTCCAGCTCGCCGTTGGCGAGCCAGCGCACCTTGTCGCCGGTGCGGTAGAGGCGGCCACCGGCCACCGTACCGAACGGGTCCGGGACGAACTTCTCCGCGGAGAGCTCGGGCCTGCCGAGGTAGCCGCGAGCGACACCCGCGCCGCCGATGAAGAGCTCGCCGGGGACGCCTGTGGGGACGGGCTGCATGCGCTCGTCGAGGACGTACACCTGCACGTTGGCCAGCGGGCCGCCCAGGGTGGGCCTGGAGGCGCCGCGAATGGAGCGGGCGGTGGTGTCGACGGTGCACTCGGTGGGGCCGTAGACGTTGAAGCAGTGGATGAAGGGGTGGGCGGACAGCTTCGCCCAGAGGGCTTCGTCCACGGCCTCGCCGCCCACCAACACGCGCAGCGGCCTGGAAGCCGCGAGGCCCTCTTCCAGCAGCAGGCGCAGGTGGGAGGGCGAGCAGTCGAGGACGTCGAGTTGGTGCTTCTCCACCCACACCTTGAGCAGCGCTACGTCCTCACGTGCGGCCTGTGGCACGACGCAGAGGGCATGGCCGTCGGCCACCTGGATGAGTTGCTTCACGGAGGCGTCGAAGGCGAGAGGAGCGTTGAGGCTGACGCGCAGCGCGCCTTCCGCTCCGGCATACACAGCCGAGGCCAGTGCGGTGCGCAGGTTCATCACGGAGGCGTGCTGAACCATGACGCCCTTGGGGCGGCCGGTGGAGCCGGAGGTGTAGATGACGTAGGCGAGATGCTCGGGCGAGGTGACGCGAGGCGGGTTGGCCTCGGACTCGCGCGAGAGCGACAGCGTGGTGGAAGTGTCGTCCAGATACACCGCCTCCACGGAGGCACCCTCGAGCTGCGGCTTCAGGTGGCGCTGGGTGAGTGCGAGCCGTGCGCCGCAGTCCTGGAGCATGAAGGCCAGACGCTCGCGCGGGTAGGCGGGGTCCATGGGGACGTAGGCGCCACCGGCCTTGAGGATGGCGAGGACGGCCACCACCATGTCGACGCCGCGCTCCATGCAGAGGGCGACGCGCACCTCGGGCCCCACGCCGCGCTGGCGCAGGACATGAGCGAGCTGGTTGGCGCGGCTGTTGACCTGAGCGAAGGACAACGAGGCGGAGTCATCGAGCACCGCGACGGCATCCGGCGTACGAGTCGCCTGCTGCTCGAAGCGCTCATGCAGGGCGCCTTCCCAGTGCGATTCCTGGCGCGTGTCATTCCAGCGCATCAGTACCTGCTGGCGCTCGGACGCGGGCAGCAGGGGCAACTCTCCCACTCGCGTCTCGGGCGCGGACACGGCGGCCTGCACCAGCGTGGTGAAGTGCTCCACCATGCGGGCGATGGTGCCCTGCTCGAACAGGTCTGTGCGGTAGCTCAGGGCGCCGCCGAGACCCTCGGTCCGCTGGGTCAGCGAGAGCGTCAGGTCGAACTTCGTGGCCTGCGCGCCGGACTCGAAGGACTCCACGCCCAGCGGGGTGCTGTCCTTCGCACCGCCCTTTACCTCCATGGAGGTCGTCGGAGCGTTCTGCAGGACGAGCATCGCCTGGAATAGCGGTGAGTGACTGAGGCTGCGCTGCGGTCGCAGCTCCTCGACGAGCTTCTCGAAGGGGACGTCCTGGTGCTCGTAGGCGCCGAGCGTGGTGGTGCGCACGTGGGCGAGCAGCTCGCGGAAGGTTGCGCGTGCGTCCACCTGGGTGCGCAGCACCAGCGTGTTGACGAAGAATCCGATGAGGCCCTCCGTCTCCCCACGGGTGCGGCCGGCGATGGGAGAGCCGACGGAGATGTCGTCCTGTCCGGAGTAGCGGGCCAGCAACACCTGCCAGAGGGCGAGCAGGGCCATGAAGGGCGTGGCGCCCACGCGCTGACACAGGGCCAGGAGTGCCTCGGTGACGGGGGCGGACAGCTGCACGGGCTGCGACGCGCCGCGGTGGGACTGGACGGCGGGCCGAGGCTTGTCAGTGGGCAGCTCCAGTACGGGGGCCGCACCGGAGAGTTGCTGGCGCCAGTACCCCAGTTGCTTCTCCAGGGCCTCACCCCGCAGCCACGCGCGCTGCCAGGCGGCGAAGTCCGCGTACTGCACCGGCAGGGCGGGCAGTCGAGGCTCACGGCCCAAGGAGTGCGACGCGTACAACTCCGTCAACTCACGCACCAGCACGCCCATGGACCAGCCGTCGGAGACGATGTGGTGCATCGTCCCGATGAGGACATGGTCCTGCTCGCCCAGGCGCAGCAGGAGGGCGCGGAAGACGGGGCCGCGCGCCAGGTCGAAGGGGCGCTGGGCTTCCTGCGCGGCCAGCCTGCGGGCCTCGGCCTCGCACTCGGAGGCGGGCAGTGCGCTCAGGTCCACCACCGGCAGCGGGAAGTGAGGCAGCGGGTGGATGACCTGCACGGGCTCGCCGTCATGGACGCCGAAGGTGGTGCGCAGTGCCTCGTGCCGCTCGACGAGTGAAACAAAGGCCTTCTCCAGCGCGCTCACGTCCAGAGGCCCGCGCATGCGCAGCGCGGTGGGGATGTTGTACGCGGAGCTGCCGGGCTGGAGCTGGTCGATGAACCAGAGGCGCTGCTGAGCGAAGGAGAGCGGCAACTCACCGGTGCGCGGCACGGGCACCAGGGGCGGAGCCTGGACGGTGCGCGAGTGCACCGCCGCGTCCACCCGCTTCGCGAGCGCGGAGAGGATGGGCGCCTCGAAGAGGGCACGTAGGGGCAGTTCCACGCCGAAGGTGGAGCGGATGCGCGAGATGACCTGCGTGGCCAGCAGCGAGTGGCCTCCCAGCTCGAAGAACTGCGCCTCCGCGCCTACGCGCTCCAGGCCCAGCACCTGGGCCCACAGCCCCGCGAGCAGCTCCTCGGTGGGGGTGCGCGGGGCGACGTGCTCCGCCGTGGACGTCCGAGCCTCGGGCACGGGCAGGGCCTTGCGGTCCACCTTTCCGTTGGGCGTCAGCGGCAGCGCCTCCAGCACCATGAAGGCCGAGGGCACCATGTGCTCGGGCAGTTGCTGCTTCGCGGTAGCCCGGAGCGCCTCCGCGTCCAGGGAGACGCCGGGAGCAGGGACTGCGTAGGCCACCAGGCGCTTGTCGCCAGGGCGGTCCTCGCGCACCAGTACCAGTGCCTGCCGCACGCCGGAGTGCGAGGTCAACACGGCTTCGATTTCACCCAACTCGATGCGGAAGCCGCGCAGCTTCACCTGGAAGTCGATGCGACCGACGTAGTCCAGCGTGCCGTCCGCCCTCCAGCGCACGAGGTCTCCCGTGCGGTAGAGGCGACCACCGGGCTCGGTGGCGAACGGGTCCGGCACGAACTTCTCGGCCGTCAGCTCCGGCCGGTTGAGGTAGCCGCGAGCGAGGCCCACGCCACCGATGCACAGCTCGCCGGCCACGCCCACGGGTACCGGGCGCAGGTGGCGATCCAGCACGTATTGCCGCGTGTTGGCGAGGCCCTGGCCCAGCGGCGGACGCTGTCCGTCCGCGACGCAGAGGTGCATGTTGGCGATGACGGTGCCCTCCGTGGGGCCGTACGCATTGAAGAACCGTCGGCCGGAAGCCCACTTCTCCACCAGTTCGGCCGAGCAGGCCTCGCCGCCAGAGAGGATGGTGCCCAGCGTCTCCAGCCCCTGGGTCGGCATGACGGCCAGCACGGAGGGTGGCAGCAGCACCTGGTCGATGGCCTGGCCGCGCAGCACCTCCATCAGGGGCTGGCCGGGCATCAGGTCTTCGCGCGATGCCATCACCAGGGTGGCACCGTGGAACAGGGCCAGCGTCACCTCGTACACGGAGGCGTCGAAGCTGGAGGACGCGAACTGGAGCACGCGCTGGCCCGCACGCAGGCTCGTGACGCGGGCGATGTCCGCCGCGAGGTTGGGCACGCCGCGGTGGCTCACCATGACGCCCTTGGGACGCCCGGTGCTGCCCGAGGTGTAGATGACGTACGCCAGGTCGTCCGCCGTGCCGACGCGTGCCGGTGCGGTGACCGGGTGGCGCGAGAGGACGGGCCCGAGGACATCGAGCGCGAGCACGTCACCCGAGAAGGAGGGGAGCATGTCGCCCAGGCGTGCGTGGGTGAGGAGCACCGACGCGCCGCAGTCCTGGAGCATGAAGTCCAGGCGCTCGCGGGGGTAGGCCGGGTCCATGGGCACGTAGGCGCCGCCGGCCTTGAGCACACCCAGCAGCCCCACCACCACGTCGAACGAGCGCTCCAGGCACAGCGCCACCCGTGTGTCGGGGCGCACGCCCCGGGCGCGCAGCTCATGGGCGAGCTGGTTGGCCCGCGCGTCCAGCTCGCGGTAGCTCAGCGTGCGCTCGCCGAAGCGGAGGGCCGAGGCGTCGGGCGTGCGCTGCACCTGGGCCTCGAACATCTCGTGGAAGCGGGCGCCGTCCGCGAAGGGCGCGGCCGTGTCGTTCCACTGCTCGACGACCTGGCGGCGCTCGTCCTCGCGCATCAGCGGCAGCTCGGACAGGCGCTGGCGCGGGTTGGCAGTGATGGCCTCCAGCAGGGTGTGGAGGTGGCCCGCCAGGCGCGCGACGGTGGAGGCGTCGAAGAGGTCGGTGTTGTAGTTCAGCGAGCCGTACAGCCCCTGCGGGCCCGGCGTCACCGTCAGCGTCAGCTCGAACTTGGCGACGTGGGTGGGAGCTTCCACGGTGGACAACTTCAGGCCCGGCAGGGAGATGGAGGAGTCGGGCAGGTTCTGCAGTGAGAACATGACCTGGAAGAGCGGCGAGCGGCTCAGGTCGCGCTCGTGCTGGAGCACTTCCACCAGCTTCTCGAAGGGCACCTCCTGGTGGGCATACGCGCCCAGCGTGGACTCACGCACCCGTCCCAGCAGGGACGCGAAGGTGTCCTCGTCGGACACGCGGGCGCGCAGCGCGAGCGAGTTGACGAAGAAGCCGATGAGGCCCTCCGTCTCCGTGCGGTTGCGGCCGGCGATGGGCGAGCCGACGACGACGTCGTCCTGTCCGGAGTACCGGGAGAGCAGCGTCTGCCAGGCGGCGAGCAGCACCATGAAGAGGGTGGAGTCGTGCTGGCGGGCGAGCGCCTCCAGTTGCTGCCCCAGCTCCGCGGGGAGCGCGAAGGGGTGCGTCGCCCCGTGGAACGTCTGCATGGGCGGACGGGGCCTGTCGGTGGGCAGCTCCATCGCCTGCGGAGCGCCGCCGAGCTGCTGCTTCCAGTATCCGAGCTGCGCTTCCAGCACCTCGCCGCTCAGCCAGCTCCGCTGCCACACCGCGTAGTCGGCGTACTGCGTCGGCAGCGGCGCGAGCCTCGGCGGCTGGCCCGAGGCGTGAGCCTGGTACAGGGCTGCCAGCTCGCGCACGAGCACGCCGAGCGACCAGCCGTCGGAGATGATGTGGTGCAGGTTGAGGAGCAGCACATGCTCTTCGGACGCGAGCCTCAGCAGCGAGGCGCGGAACAGCGGGCCCTCGGAGAGGTCGAACGGGCGGACGCCCTCCTCGGTGGCCAGACGCCGGGCCTCGGTCTCGCGCGCGTCGGTGGTCAGCGCGCCCAGGTCCACCACGGGCAGATGGAAGGCCGAGACGGGGTGGATGACCTGCACGGGCTCGCCATTGCTGGCAGCGAAGGTGGTGCGCAGTGACTCGTGACGCTCGACGAGTGCACCGAGGCTGCGCTCCAGAGCCGCAACGTCCAGCGTGCCGGTGAGGCGCACCGGAGAGGGCATGTTGTAGGCGGAGCTGCCGGGCTGGAGCTGGTCGATGAACCACAGGCGCTGCTGAGCGAAGGAGAGTGGCAGCGGCCCGGTGCGAGGCACGGGGATGATGGCGAGCGCCTGAGTGCCGGGCGCGGACTGCCGGACGGACTCGATGCGAGAGGCGAGGGCCGCCACGGTGGGCGCCTCGAAGAGGGCACGCAGCGGCAGCTCCACTTCGAAAGTCGAGCGAATGCGCGAGATGACCTGTGTGGCCACCAGCGAATGGCCGCCGAGCTCGAAGAAGTTGTCGTGGACGCCGATGCGCTGCACGCGGAGCACCTGGGTCCAGAGCGCGGCGAGCTGCTCCTCGGTGGGATTGCGAGGCGCGACGAAGGACTCCGCCTTTGAGAGCAGCGCCGAGTCGGGAGCGGGCAGGGCCTTGCGGTCGACCTTGGCGTTGGAGGTGAGGGGAAGGGAGTCCAGGCGCACCAGGGCGGAGGGCACCATGTACTCAGGCAGTCGCTGCTTGAGGGCGGTGCGCAGGGCGGTCATGTCGAGGGACTCGGGCGCGGCGACATAGCCGACGAGGCGCTTGTCTCCGGGCACGTCTTCACGCACCAGGGCCACGGCCTGGGCCACATCGGGGAAGGCGAGCAGCGAGGCTTCGACTTCTGCCAGTTCGATGCGGTAGCCGCGCACCTTCACCTGGGCGTCGGCGCGGCCGAGGAACTCCAGCACGCCGTCGTTGCGCCAGCGGGCCAGGTCCCCCGTGCGGTAGAGGCGGGCGCCGGGGATGTCGGAGAAGGAGTCCGGGACGAAGCGCTCTGCGGTGAGGGAGGGCTGGCCGACGTAGCCCCGGGCCACGCCGTCGCCGCCGATGAACAGCTCACCGACGACGCCGACGGGCACCGGCTGGCCAGAGGCATCCAGCAGGTACACGTGAGTGTTGCCGATGGGTTTGCCGATGGGCACGGAGGTGCCCACGTGCTCCACCGAAGTCATTCGGTGGGTTGAGGCGAAGAGCGTCGTCTCCGTGGGGCCGTAGCAAGCCGTCACCGGAATGCGCAGCTCTTCGAGGACACGGCGCACGTGCGGCGCGCTCACCACGTCACCACCGGTGAGCAACTGCTTCACCCCACGAAGGGCGGGGAAGTTGTGGTCCACCACCTGGGTGAAGAGGCCGGAGGTGAGGTGAAGGGTGGTGACGCCGTGCTTCACCAGCACCGACTCCAGCTCCTTCAAGTCAGAGGGAGAGTGGGGCGGGAAGACGACGAGACGGGCGCCATGGAGCAGGGGGCCCCACAGCTCCAGGGTGGAGGCGTCGAAGGAAACGGGGGCGATGAGGAGGAAGGTCTCATCGGGGCCCAGGTGCGCGTAGTCGTTGCCGAAGACGGTGCGCAGCACGGCGGACTGCGGAGTGCCGACGCCCTTGGGCCTACCGGTGGAGCCGGAGGTGAAGTCGATGTACGCGAGGCTCTGGGGCAGGGCGGCCACGGGAGGTGCCGAAGTCGGCTGGCTTTCCAGGGGCACCTCTCCCAGCACGACGGTGGACAGGCCCTCGGAGGGCAGCTTCGGGAGCAGCTCGCGCGAGGTGATGAGCACGGTGGGGCGAGCGTCCTCCACCATGGCGGCGAGGCGCTCACGTGGGTAGGACGGGTCCAGAGGGACGTAGGCGCCGCCGGCCTTGAGGATGGCGAGGAGGGAGACAATCAGCTCCAGCGAGCGGTCCAGGGCCAGGGCCACGCGCGAGTCGGTGGACACGCCCAGTCCCCGCAGGTGGTGCGCGAGCTGGTTGGAGTGCTCATCCAACTGCCGGTACGTCAGCTTCGAGTCACCGAACTCGACGGCGACCTTGTCCGCGTACCGAGCCACCACCTGCGAGAAGACCTCGGGCAGGGTGGAGCCGCGCGGGTAGTCGGTGGCGGTGGCATTCCACTCCACCAACACCTGCCGGCGCTCGGCCGTGGTGAGCATGGAGATGGAGGCCAGGGGCGCGTTCGGCCGGGCGACGAGGGCCTCCACCAGCACGCGGAAGTGCTCTGCCATCCGCGCGGCGGTGGCGGGCTCGAACAGGTCGGTGTTGTACCGCAGGGGGCCCTGGAAGCCCTCAGACGTCTCGGAAAGGCTCAGCTCCAGCTCGAACCGGATCGAGGGGTTGTTCACCTCGTCCAGCGGGCGCAGCGCCAGTGTGGACTTCTGGGCCTGCTCCGGGCCTTGCATCGACGCTGCCGTGGGCGCGTTCTGCAGGGCGAAGAGGACCTGGAACAGCGGGCTGCGGCTCATGTCGCGAGCAGTCTGGAGCTCTTCCACCAGTCGCTCGAAAGGCACGTCCTGATGGGCGTACGCGCCAAGCGCCGTCTCCTTCACCCCGCGCAGCAGGTGCAGGTACGAGGACTGGTCATCCACCCGGGCCCGCATCACCAGCGTGTTGATGAAGAAGCCGATGAGGCCCTCCAGTTCTCCACGCTGGCGGCCAGCGATGGGCGAGCCGACGGAGACGTCCGGCTGACCGGAGTAACGGGACAGCAGCACCTGGAACGCAGCGAGCAGGGCCATGAAGGGCGTGAGGCCCTCCTGCTGGCACAGTGCCTTGAGCTTCTCCGACGCGGCCCGGGACAACGCCACCGGCACGTGCGCACCACGGAAGGTCTGCACGGGCGGACGCGGCTTGTCGGTGGGCAGCTCCAACGTCGAGAGGCCGGAGAGCTGCTTGCGCCACCAGCCGAGTTGCTCATCGAGCACCGCGCCCTGGAGCCACTCGCGCTGCCAGACGGCGTAGTCCGCGTACTGGAGCGGCAGCGGCGGCAGGGGCGAAGGACGGCCCTGCGAGAAGGCGTCGTAGAGCGCCGCGACTTCCCGCACCAGCACGCCCATGGACCAACCGTCCGAGACGATGTGGTGCATGTTGAGTGCGAGCACGTGGTCCGTAGGCCCCAGCTTCAGCAGTCGGGCGCGCATCAGCGGGCCTGTGGAGAGGTTGAAGGGCGTCAACAACTCCTCGCGCAGGCGGCGCTCCAGCTCGGCGCGCGCGGCCTGGGGCTCCAGGCTGCTGAGGTTCGTCACCTCCAGGGGCAGATGACCCTGGGGCGAGATGAGCTGGAGGGGCTGGCCCTCCTGCTGGGTGAAGGTGGTGCGCAGGGCCTCATGCCGGTGCACGAGGGCCTCGAAGCCGCGGCGCAGGGCCTCGACGTCGAGCATGCCCTCCAGGCGCACGAAGGTGGGCATGTTGTAGGAGGCGCTACCGGGCTGGAGCTGGTCGATGAACCACAGGCGCTGCTGAGCGAAGGAGAGCGGCAGCGGCCCGGTGCGAGGCACGGGGACGATGGCGAGCGCCGGGGTGCCGGGCGCGGACTGCCGGACGGACTCGATGCGAGAGGCGAGTGCGGCGACGGTGGGCGCCTCGAAGAGAGCGCGCAGGGGCAGCTCCACGCCGAGGGTGGAGCGGATGCGGGAGACGAGCTGCGTGGCCAGCAGGGAGTGGCCGCCCAGCTCGAAGAAGTTGCCGGTGACGCTCACCCTGGGCAGCCGGAGGACGGCCGCGAACAGCTCGGCGAGCTTCTCCTCGGAGGGAGTGCGAGGAGCGACGAAGTCCTCGGTGGAGGTGAGCGCGGCGTCCGGTGCGGGGAGGGCCTTGCGGTCGACCTTGGCGTTGGAGGTAAGGGGAAGGGAGTCCAGGCGCACCAGGGCGGAGGGCACCATGTACTCGGGCAGCCGCTGCTTGAGTGCGGTGCGCAGGGCGGTCATGTCGAGCGACTCAGGCGCGGCGACATAGCCGACGAGGCGCTTGTCGCCGGGGACATCCTCGCGCACCAGGGCGACGGCCTGGGCCACGGCGGGGAAGGCGAGCAGCGAGGCTTCGACTTCTGCCAGTTCGATGCGGTAGCCGCGCACCTTCACCTGGGCGTCGGCGCGGCCGAGGAACTCCAGCACGCCGTCGTTGCGCCAGCGGGCCAGGTCACCCGTGCGGTAGAGGCGGGCGCCAGGGATGCCGGAGAAGGAGTCGGGAACGAAGCGCTCTGCGGTGAGGGAGGGCTGGCCGACGTAGCCCCGGGCCACGCCGTCGCCGCCGATGAACAGCTCACCGACGACGCCGACGGGCACCGGCTGGCCAGAGGCATCCAGCAGGTACACGTGAGTGTTGCCGATGGGCTTGCCAATGGGCACGGAGGTGCCCACGTGCTCCACCGAAGTCATTCGGTGAGTGGACGCGAAGAGCGTCGTCTCCGTGGGGCCGTAGCAAGCCGTCACCGGAATGCGCAGCTCTTCGAGGACACGGCGCACGTGCGGCGCGCTCACCACGTCACCACCGGTGAGCAACTGCTTCACCCCACGAAGGGCGGGGAAGTTGTGGTCCACCACCTGGGTGAAGAGGCCGGCGGTGAGGTGAAGGGTGGTGACGCCATGCTTCACCAGCACGGACTCCAGCTCCTTCAAGTCAGAAGGAGAGTGGGGCGGGAAGACGACGAGACGGGCGCCATGGAGCAGCGGGCCCCACAGCTCCAGGGTGGAGGCGTCGAAGGAAACGGGGGCGATGAGGAGGAAGGTCTCATCGGGGCCCAGGTGCGCGTAGTCGTTGCCGAAGACGGTGCGCAGCACGGCGGCCTGAGGGGTGCCGACGCCCTTGGGCCTACCGGTGGAGCCGGAGGTGAAGTCGATGTACGCGAGGCTCAGGGGCAGGACGGCCAGAGGAGGTGCCGAAGTCGGCTGGCTTTCCAGGGACACCTCTCCCAGCACGACGGTGGACAGGCCCTCGGCGGGCAGTTTCGGGAGCAGCTCGCGCGAGGTGATGAGCACGGTGGGGCGAGCGTCCTCCACCATGGCGGTGAGGCGCTCGCGCGGGTAGGACGGGTCCAGAGGGACGTAGGCGCCGCCGGCCTTGAGGATGGCGAGCAGGGAGACAATCAACTCCAGCGAGCGGTCCAGGGCCAGGGCCACGCGCGAGTCGGTGGACACGCCCAGTCCCCGCAGGTGGTGCGCGAGCTGGTTGGAGTGCTCATCGAGCTGCCGGTAGGTGAGCTTCGAGTCACCGAACTCGACGGCGACCTTGTCTGCGTACCGGGCCACCACCTGCGAGAAGACCTCGGGCAGGGTAGAGCCGCGCGGGTAATCGGCGGCGGTGGCATTCCACTCCACCAGCACCTGTCGGCGCTCCACCGGAGACAGCAGGGAGATGGATGCGAGGGCCGCTTCGGGTTGTGAGGCGAGCGCCTCCACCAGCACCTGGAAGTGGCTCGCCATGCGCAGTGCGGTGGCGCGCTCGAAGAGGTCGGTGTTGTAGCCCAGCAAGCCTTGGTAGCCCTCCGGAGACTCCGAGAGGGTGAGCTGCAGCTCGAACTTGATGGTGGGGTTGTCGACTTCCAGCGGACGCAGTGCCAGCCCCTTGCCCCGGGCCGAGGCCGTGGGCGTGTTCCGCAAGGAGAAGATGACCTGGAAGAGGGGGCTGCGGCTCATGTCACGGGTGGACTGGAGCTCCTCCACCAGCCGCTCGAAGGGCACATCCTGGTGGGCGTACGCGCCCAGCGAGGACTCCTTCACCTGCCGCAGCAGGTGGACGAAGGACGCGCCGTCCTCCACGTGAGTGCGCAGCACCAGCGTGTTGACGAAGAAGCCGATGAGGCCTTCCAGCTCGCCGCGCTGACGGCCGGCGATGGGCGAGCCGACAGTGATGTCCCGTTGCCCGGAGTAGCGGGAGAGAAGGACCTGGAAGGCGGCGAGCAACGCCATGAAGGGCGTGGCGCCTTCTTGCTGGCACAGCGCCTTGAGCTGCTCGGAGGCGGCGAGCGAGAGCGCAACGGGTACGTCCGCGCCGTTGAACGTCTGGACGGGCGGGCGTGGCTTGTCGGTGGGCATCTCCAAGATGGGGACGCCGGAGAGGTGCCGCTTCCAGTAGTCGAGTTGCTCGTCCAGCACCGCGCCCTGGAGCCACTGGCGCTGCCATGCGGCGTAGTCGGCGTATTGGATGGGTAGCGGCGGCAGGGGCGAGGGCCGGCCCTGCGAGAAGGCCTCGTAGAGTGCGGCGACTTCACGCACCAGTACGCCCATGGACCAGCCGTCCGAGACGATGTGGTGCATGTTGAGGGCGAGCACGTGCTCGGTGGCGCTCAGCTTCAGCAGGTGCGCGCGCATCAGCGGACCGGTGGCGAGGTGGAAGGGGCGCAGGGCCTCCTCGCGCAACCGGCGCTCCAGCTCGGCGCTGACGGCGTGGGGCTCCAGGCCACTGAGGTCCACGAGCTTCAGCGGCAGCTCACCGTGGGGAGCGATGAGCTGGAAGGGCTGGCCCTCCTGCTGGGTGAAGGAGGTGCGCAGGGCTTCGTGGCGGTGCACCAGCTCGTCGAAGCTCCGCTGGAGTGCGGCCACGTCGAGCAGGCCGTCCATGCGCACGAAGACGGGCATGTTGTAGGCGGGGCTGCCGGGCTGGAGCTGGTCGATGAGCCACAGGCGCTGCTGGGCGAAGGACACGGGCAGAGCGCCCTCGCGCGAGAGTGCGACGAGGCCGGGCGCCTGGCTTGGAAGCCCCGTCAGCTGGGCGGACTCGATGCGAGTGGCGAGGGCCTCCAGAGTAGGGGCTTCGAAGAGGGCGCGAAGGGGCAGCTCCACACCGAAGGTGGAGCGGACGCGGGAGACGAGCTGCGTGGCCAGCAGCGAGTGGCCGCCCAGCTCGAAGAAGTTGTCGGACACGCCCACGCGAGGCACGCGGAGGACTTCGGCCCACAGCGAGGCGAGCTGCTCCTCGACGGAGGAGCGGGGGGCGAGGTAGCCGTCCCGCGGCGCGGCGGCGTCCGGGACGGGGAGCGCCTTTCTGTCCACCTTGCCATTGGGGGTGAGGGGCAGCGCCTCCAGGACGACGAAGGCGGAAGGCACCATGTACGCGGGCAGCCGCTGCTGGAGGAAGGAGCGCAAGGGCTCGGCTTCGGGGCGAGGGCCGGCCGCGGCAGTGACGTAGGCGACCAGTCGCTTGTCACCGGGCACGTCCTCGCGAGCGACGACGAGGGCTTCGTGCACGGACGGGTGCTCACGCAGGACGGCGGCGACTTCGCCCGGCTCGATACGGAAGCCACGCACCTTCACCTGGAAGTCGGCGCGGCCCAGGAAGTCGACACGGCCGTCAGCCAGCCAGCGCACGCGGTCTCCGGTGCGGTACATGCGGGCGCCGGGGAGAGGGGAGAAGGCGTCGGGGAGGTAGCGCTCCGCCGTCAAGTCGGGCCGGTGCAGGTAGCCGCGCGTCACCTGGGCGCCGCCGACGTACAGCTCTCCGGGGACGCCGAGAGGCACGGGCTGCAGGGCCTCGTCCAGCACGTACAGGCGCGTATGGGCCAGGGGCCGACCCAGCGGTGCCGAGGCAGGTGCGGCGCTGGAGGTCGACGCAGAGACATCGCCGGAGGCGGGCCCATGCAGGCGACCTGCGAGCACGCCCACCGTCGTCTCGGTGGGGCCGTAGTGGTTGTGGATTTCGCACCCGGGCGCCAGCGTGCGGACCGTTTCCAGCAGAGCGGGTGTGGAGGACTCACCGCCGAGCACCAGTCGCTTGCGAGGCAGCACGAGGTGGGGCTCTGCCGCAGTCAGCAGGGCGGCCAGGTGGGAGGGGACGATCTTGACGCAGTCGATGGGGTGCCGCCGGAAGTACTCGGCGAAGTCGGTGGGGCTGCCGACGCGCTCCTGCGTGAGGATGTGGAGCAGGCCACCGGTGCACAAGGCGGGGAAGAGGACGGTGTTGCCCAGGTCGGCGGCGAAGGTGGAGACGAGGGCGAAGCTGGAGCAGTCGGCGAGGCCGAGTCTGTCGGTGACGGAGTGGACGTAGGTGAGCAGGTGGCCATGGGCCACGGCGACGCCCTTGGGCCTGCCGGTGCTGCCGGAGGTGAAGAGGACGTAGGCCAGGTGCTGCGGGTGCGGCGCGCATGCGGGCGCGCTGGTGCTCAGTCGCTCCAGCATGGGGGCGTCCTCGTCCAGGCGCACCACCGCGACGGGAAGGGCGGCGAAGGAGGCGGCATGCCGCGCATGCGTCACCACCACGGGAGCGGCGACTTCCTGTACCAGCGCCTGGAGGCGCAGCGCGGGCTGGGCCGAGTCCATCGGAACGTAGGCCCCTCCGGCCTTCCAGACGGCGAGCAGGGCAACCACCATGTCCACGCCGCGCTCCAGGCAGAGGGCGACGCAGGTGTCGGCCCCCACGCCCAGCGAGCGCAGGTGCCAGGCCAACTGGTTGGCGCGGGCCTCCAGTTGCGCGTACGTGAGGACTTCCCCTTCGCAAGCGACGGCGGGCCGAGAGGGGTGAAGCGCGGCCTGGGCCTCGAAGAGGGCGGGCACGGAGACCTGGGGCGCGGGACCCGTCGCCGTGGCGTTGAAGGACTCGAGCAGCAGTGTGCGCTCGGCGGAGGAAAGGAGCGGCAACTCACCCACGCGGGTTTCCGGCGCGGACACGGCGGCCTGCACCAGCGTGGAGAAGTGCTCCACCATGCGGGCAATGGTGCCCGGCTCGAAGAGGTCCGTGCGGTAGCTCAGCGTGCCGGATAGCCCTGCCGGCGTTTCTCCCAGGGACAGCGTCAGGTCGAACTTGGTGGCCTGGGTGCCGGATTCGAAAGGCTCCAGGCGCAGGGGCGTGCTGCCCTCCTCCGCACCGCCCTTCACCTCCAGGGTGGTCGTCGGCGCGTTCTGCAGGACGAGCATCACCTGGAAGAGGGGCGAGTGGCTGAGGCTGCGCTGGGGCCGCAGTTCCTCGACGAGCTTCTCGAAGGGGACGTCCTGGTGTTCGTACGCGCCCAGCGTGGTGGCACGCACCTGGGTGAGCAACTCGCGGAAGGTGGCGCGCGAGTCCACGTGGGTGCGCAGCACCAGCGTGTTGACGAAGAAGCCGATGAGGCCCTCCGTCTCCCCGCGGGTGCGGCCAGCAATGGGCGAGCCGACGCTGATGTCGTCCTGGCCAGAGTAGCGGGCCAGCAGCACCTGCCAGAGCGCCAGCAACGCCATGAAGGGCGTGGCCTCCTCGCGCTGGCAGAGCACCTTGAGCGCCTCGGACGTGGACCGCGACAGGGCCACTGGCAGGTGGGCGCCGTGGAACGTCTGCACGGGTGGGCGCGGCTTGTCGGTGGGCATCTCCAGGATGGAGACGCCGGAGAGGTGCCGCTTCCAGTAACCGAGCTGCTCCTCCAGCACCGCGCCCTGGAGCCACTGGCGCTGCCACGCGGCGTAGTCGGCGTACTGCACGGGCAGTGGCGGCAGGGGCGAAGGCCGGCCCTGGGAGAAGGCCTCGTAGAGGGCGGCGACTTCCCGCACCAGCACGCCCATGGACCAGCCGTCCGAGACGATGTGGTGCATGTTGAGGGCGAACACGTGCTCGGTGGGGCCCAGCTTCAGCAACCGCGCGCGCACCAGCGGACCGGTGGCGAGGTTGAAGGGGCGGAGGAGCTCGGCTCGCAGCCGTCGCTCCAGCTCGGCGTGGGCGGCGTGGGGCTCCAGGTCGCTGAGGTCCACGAGCTCCAGCGGCAGCTCACCGTGAGGGGAGATGCGCTGGAAGGGCTGGCCCTCCTGCTGGGTGAAGGTGGTGCGCAGGGTTTCGTGGCGGCTCGCCAGCTCGGAAAGCGAGAGGCGCAGGGCGTCCGCGTCGAGCGTCCCCTTCATGCGGACGAAGGAGGGGATGCTGTAGGTGGCACCCCCCGGCTCGAGCTGGTCGATGAACCACAGGCGCTGCTGCGCGAAGGACAGCGGCAGCTCACCGGTGCGCGGCACCGGGACGAGCGGTGGCGCCGCCCCTTGGGTGGAGGCTCCCGCGGCGCTGATGCGCTGCGCGAGGGCAGCCACAGTGGATGCCTCGAAGAGGGCCCGCAGGGGGAGCTCGATGCCGAAGGCGGTGCGGATGCGGGAGATGAGCTGCGTGGCCAGCAAGGAGTGGCCGCCCAGCTCGAAGAAGTTCCCGGTGACGCTCACCCTGGGCAGGCGCAGGACGCCCGCGAACAGCTCCGCCAGTTTCTCCTCGGTGGGAGTGCGCGGGGCGACATACGTCTCGGCGGGCGACATCAGTGCCGAGTCGGGAGCGGGCAGGGCCCTGCGGTCCAGCTTGGCGTTGGCAGAGAGGGGCAGGGCGTCCAGGCGCACGAGGGCGGAGGGCACCATGTACTCGGGCAGCCGCTGCTTGAGGGCGGTGCGCAGGGCGGCCAGGTCGAGGGACTCGGGAGCGGCGACATAGCCGACGAGGCGCTTGTCGCCGGGCACGTCCTCGCGCACCAGCGCTACGGCCTCGCGCACCTGAGGGAACGCAAGGAGGGCTGCTTCGACTTCGCCGAGCTCGATGCGGAAGCCACGCAGCTTCACCTGCGCGTCGGCACGGCCGACGAAGTCCAGCGCGCCGTCACTGCGCCACCGGACCAGGTCGCCGGTGCGGTAGAGGCGGGCGCCGGGCTCGCTACCGAAGGCATCGGGAATGAAGCGCTCGGCAGTGAGCGCGGGCTGGCCGACGTAGCCTCGCGCCACGCCGTCGCCACCGATGAACAGCTCTCCGGTGACGCCCACGGGCACGGGCTGGCCGTGCGCATCCAGGACGTACAACCGCGTTCCTGGCGTCGGACGGCCGATGGGCACGGTGCTGCCCACCTGCTCCGCGCGTGTCACGGGCCAGGACGTGGCGAACACCGTCGTTTCGGTGGGGCCGTAGAAGGCGGTGACGGGCAGGCGCAGCCCGTCCACGGCGCGGCGTACGTGTGCGGGCGACACGACGTCGCCGCCCGTCATGACGTGCTTCAGCGTATTCAGGCCCGGAGGCGGGTTGTCCACCAACTGGGTGAAGAGGCCAATGGTGGCCCACAGCGTGGTGATGCCCGAGGACTGGATGACGCGGCCCAGTTCTTCCAACGACGCGGCCTGCGGCGGCATCACCACCAGGCGCGCACCGTGCAGCAGCGCGCCCCAGATTTCGAAGGTGGAGGCGTCGAAGTGGATGGGCGCGAACTGGAGCAGGACTTCATCGGGCCCGAAGCGGGCGTAGTCGACGCCGAGGAGGGTGCGCAGCACGCCGCGGTGGGTGGTGCCCACGCCCTTGGGCCGTCCGGTGGAGCCGGAGGTGAAGTCCACGTAGGCCAGCGAGTCGGGCAGGGCTACCGGCGACGGCGCATGCGTCGGCTCGGAGTCGAGCGCGGCGTCCTCCAGCACCACGGTGGAGAGACCGTCCACGGGCAGCTTGGAGAGGAAGGCGCGCGTGGTGACAAGTGCCTGGGGACCGGTGTCCTCCACCATGCCGGCCAGTCGCTGACGCGGGTAGGACGGGTCCAGCGGCACGTAGGCGCCGCCGGCCTTGAGGATGGCGACGAGGGAGACGATGAGCTCCAGCGAGCGCTCGACGGCGAGCGCGACGCTCGTATCCACGCCGACTCCCAGGCGCCGCAGGTGGTGCGCGAGCTGATTGGAGCGCTCATCGAGCTGGCGATAGGTGAGGCGCGAGGAGCCGAACTCCACGGCGACATGGTCCGGGAAGCGCGCTGCCACCTGGGCGAAGACCTCGGGCAGGGTGGACTCGCGCGGGTAGGCGGCGGACCTGACGCTCCAGTCGCGCAGCACCTGCTGTCGCTCCAGCGGAGATAGCAGGGAGACGGAGGAGAGGGGCGCTTCTGGACGGGCGACGAGCGCCTCCACCAGTACCTGGAAGTGGCTCGCCATGCGTAGCGCGGTGGCGTGCTCGTAGAGGTCGGTGTTGTAGCTCAGCAAGCCCCGGTAGCCCTCCGGGGACTCCGAGAGGTTGAGCTGCAGCTCGAACTTGGTGGTGGGGTTCTCCACCTCCACCGCGCTCAGCGCCAGCCCCTGCCTGCGCAGCTCGGGCATGGGCGCGTTCTGCAGGGAGAAGATGACCTGGAAGAGCGGACTGCGACTCATGTCGCGCGTGGGCTGCAGTTCTTCCACCAGTCGCTCGAAGGGCACGTCCTGATGGGCATAGGCGCCCAGTGAGGACTCCTTCACCTGCCGCAGCAGGTGGACGAAGGAAGCGCCGTCCTTCACGTGGGTGCGGAGCACCAGCGTGTTGACGAAGAAGCCGATGAGCCCTTCCAGTTCGCCGCGCTGGCGTCCCGCGATGGGCGAGCCGACGGCGATGTCCTGCTGTCCGGAGTAGCGGGAGAGAAGGACCTGAAACGCGCCCAGCAGGGCCATGAAGGGCGTGGCGCCCTCTTGCTGGCTGAGCGCCTTGAAGGCCTCGGACGCGGAGCGCGACAGGACCACCGGCAGGTGGGCGCCGTGGAAGGTCTGCACGGGCGGGCGCGGCTTGTCGGTGGGCAACTCCAGCGGGGTGAGACCGGAGAGCTGATGCTTCCAGTAACCGAGCTGCTCCTCGAGCACCGCGCCCTGCAACCACTGGCGCTGCCATGCGGCGTAGTCGGCGTACTGGATGGGCAACGGCGACAGCGGCGAAGGCTGGCCCTGGGTGAAGGCTTCGTAGAGCGCGGCGACCTCGCGTACCAGCACGCCCATGGACCAGCCGTCCGAGACGATGTGGTGCATGTCGAGGGCGAGCACGTGCTCGGTAGCTCCCAGCTTCAGCAACTGCGCGCGCACCAGCGGACCGGTGGCGAGGTTGAAGGGGCGCAGGGCCTCCTCACGCAGCCGTCGCTCCAGCTCGGCGCGGGCGGCCAGGGGCTCCAGGCCACTGAGGTCCATGCGCTCCAGCGGCAGCTCACCGTGAGGAGCGATGAGCTGGAAGGGCTGGCCCTCCTGCTGGGTGAAGATGGTGCGCAGGGCTTCGTGGCGGCTCGCCAGCTCCGCGAGGGCGCGGCGCAGCGCGTCCGTGTCGAGCGTGCCCTCCAGGCGCACGAAGGTGGGCATGTTGTAGGAGGCGCTGCCCGGCTCGAGCTGGTCGATGAACCACAGGCGCTGCTGCGCGAAGGACAGCGGCAGTGGGGCCGTGCGCGGCACCGGGACGAGCGGTGGCGCCGCCCCTTGGGTGGAGGCCCCCGCGGCGCTGAAGCGCTGGGCGAGTGCGGCGACGGTGGGCGCCTCGAAGAGGGCGCGCAGGGGCAGCTCCACGCCGAGGGTGGAGCGGATGCGGGAGACGAGCTGCGTGGCCAGCAGCGAGTGGCCGCCCAGCTCGAAGAAGTTGCCGGTGACGCTCACCGTGGGCAGCCGGAGGACGGCCGCGAACAGCTCGGCGAGCTTCTCCTCGGAGGGAGTGCGAGGAGCGACGAAGTCCTCGGTGGAGGTGAGCGCGGCGTCCGGTGCGGGGAGGGCCTTGCGGTCGACCTTGGCGTTGGAGGTAAGGGGAAGGGAGTCCAGGCGCACGAGTGCGGAGGGCACCATGTACTCGGGCAGCCGCTGCTTGAGGGCGGTGCGCAGGGCGGCCATGTCGAGGGAGTCAGGCGCGGCGACATAGCCGACGAGACGCTTGTCGCCGGGCACGTCCTCACGCACCAGGGCCACGGCCTGGGCCACGTCGGAGAAGGCGAGCAGCGAGGCTTCGACTTCTGCGAGCTCGATGCGGTAGCCGCGCACCTTCACCTGGGCGTCGGCGCGGCCGAGGAACTCCAGCACGCCGTCGTTGCGCCAACGGGCCAGGTCGCCCGTGCGGTAGAGGCGGGCGCCGGGGATGTCGGAGAAGGAGTCGGGAACGAAGCGCTCTGCGGTGAGTGCGGGCTGGCCGACGTAGCCCCGGGCCACGCCGTCGCCGCCGATGAACAGCTCACCGACGACGCCGACGGGCACCGGCTGGCCAGAGGCATCCAGCAGGTACACGCGCGTGTTGCCGATGGGCTTGCCAATGGGCACGGAGGTGCCGACGTGCTCCACCGAAGTCATCCGGTGGGTTGAGGCGAAGAGGGTGCTCTCGGTGGGGCCGTAGCAGGCCGTCACCGGAATGAACATTCCTTCCACCACTCGCCGGACGTGGGGGGCGCTCACCACGTCACCTCCCGTGAGGAGCTGCTTCACGTTCCTCAGCGCTGCGAGGTTGTGGTCCACCACCTGGGTGAAGAGGCCCGAGGTGAGGTGCAGCGTGGTGACGCCGTGCTTCACCAGCACCGACTCCAGCTCCTTCAAGTCAGAAGGGGAGTGGGGCGGGAAGACGACGAGACGGGCGCCATGGAGCAGGGGGCCCCACAGCTCCAGGGTGGAGGCGTCGAAGGAAACGGGGGCGATGAGGAGGAAGGTCTCATCGGGGCCCAGGTGCGCGTAGTCGTTGCCGAAGACGGTGCGCAGCACGGCGGACTGCGGAGTGCCAACGCCCTTGGGCCTACCGGTGGAGCCGGAGGTGAAGTCGATGTACGCGAGGCTCTGGGGCAGGGCGGCCAGAGGAGGTGCCGAAGTCGGCTGGCTTTCCAGGGACACCTCTCCCAGCACGACGGTGGACAGGCCCTCGGAGGGCAGCTTCGCGAGCAGCTCGCGCGAGGTGATGAGCACGGTGGGGCGAGCGTCCTCCACCATGGCGGTGAGGCGCTCACGCGGGTAGGACGGGTCCAGCGGCACGTAGGCGCCGCCGGCCTTGAGGATGGCGAGGAGGGAGACAATCAGCTCCAGCGAGCGGTCCAGGGACAGGGCCACGCGCGAATCGGTGGACACACCCAGTCCCCGCAGGTGGTGCGCGAGCGGGTTGGCCCGCTCATCCAACTGCCGGTACGTCAGCTTCGAGTTCCCGAACTCGACGGCGACATGGTCCGGGAAGCGGGCCACCACCTGTGCGAAGACCTCGGGCAGGGTGGAGCCGCGCGGGTAGTCGGTGGCAGTGGCATTCCACTCCACCAAGACCTGGTGTCGCTCGGCCTCGGACAGCAGGGACACGGAGGCGAGGGGCGCCTCGGGCCTGGCAACGAGCGCTTCCACGAGCGTGCGGAAGTGCTCCGCCATCCGGTCGATGGTCGCCGGCTCGAAGAGGTCGGTGTTGTAGCCCAGCTCACCCTGGTAGCCCTCCGGGGATTCCGTCAGGCCCAGCTCCAGGTCGAACTTGACGGCGCGGCCTTCCACCTCCACCGGGCGCAGGGCGAGTTCGGGAAGCTGCTGAGGGGCTGCGGCGGCCTGGACGTTCTGCAACGTGAAGAGGACCTGGAAGAGCGGAGCGCGGCTCCTGTCCCGCTCGGGGCGCAGTTCCTCCACCAGTCTCTCGAAGGGCACGTCCTGGTGGGCGTAGGCGCCCAGGGCCGTCTCCTTCACCTGTTGGAGCAGGTGGCGGAAGGACGTGTCGCCGCGCACCTGGGTGCGCAGCACCAGCGTGTTGACGAAGAAGCCGATGAGGCCCTCCGTCTCCGCGCGGTTGCGGCCGGCAATCGGCGAGCCGACGCTGATGTCCTCCTGCCCGGAGTAGCGCGCGAGCAGGGCCTGCCATGCGGCCAGCAGCAGCATGAACGGGGTGACGCCTTCGCGCTGGCAGAGGGCCTTGAGTGTCTGGGCCAGGGCACGCGGCAGGTGGACGGGAAGCTGGCCGCCCCGGAAGGACTGCACCGGTGGGCGGGGCTTGTCGGCGGGCAGCTGCAGCGTCGCGGCGCCCGCGAGGTGGCGGCGCCAGTAGCCGAGCTGGGCTTCGAGCACCTCCGCCTTGAGCCACTCGCGTTGCCAGACGGCGTAGTCGGCGTACTGCACGGACAGCTCGGGCAGTGGTGAGGGTCGGCCGTGGCGGAAGGCGACGTAGAGCGCGGCCACCTCGCGCACCAGCACGGCCATGGACCAGCCGTCCGAGACGATGTGGTGCAGGTTGAGCACCAGCACGTGCTCGGCTGGAGCCAGCCGTAGCAGCAGGGTGTGCAGCAGCGGGCCGGTGCCCAGGTCGAAGCGGTGGGCGCTTTCACGGGCCAGCAGGCGCTTCGCCTCGTTAGAGGCGGCCTCCCCGTGGGCGCTCAGGTCCACCACGGGCAGGGGCAGTTCGTACGCCGGGGCGAGGTGCTGGACGGGCTGGCCCTCGTGCTCGCGGAAGGTGGTGCGCAGCGACTCGTGGCGGCGCACGAGCTCGGTGAGGGCGCGCTGGAGCGCGTCCACGTGGAGCACGCCTTCCAGCCTCACGCCGATGGGGATGTTGTACGCGGGCGTGCCGGGCTCGAGCTGGTCGATGAACCACAGTCGCTGCTGGGCGAAGGACAGCGGCAGCGGCCCCGTGCGCGAGACGGGCGTGAGCGGAGGCGGCTCGGGCAGCTCCGCCAGTCCGCGCGCGAGCAGGCCCCGGTGGACCTCGCGGGCGCGCTGGTGCAGCTCGTGCCAGGTGAGCGTCTGGCCGTCATGCTCCGCGGCCACCGCGTCGGGCGTGAGACGCGCCTGTGCCTGGACGAGCCGGTGCAGGCTGGCGTCCGCGGCCGTGGCGGCGTCCGGCTGCCTCCAGGCGTGGAACAGCAGGTGCCGCTCGTCTTCGGTGAGGAAGGACACGCGGGAGAGCGGGCGGTCCGGATTCGCCAGCGCGCCTTCCAGCAGCGCGCGCAGGTGCCCCACCATCCGCGCTGCCGTCGCGGCGTTGAACAGGTCGGTGCTGTATTCGAGCTGGCCCTTGAGCCCCTCGCCCCGGTCGGTGAGGGCGAGGGTGAGGTCGAACTTCGCCGAGCGGTGCTCGGCCATGAGGGGGCTCAGCTTCAGCCCCGCGCCCATCATCTCGGGCATGGGCGCGTTCTGGAACGCGAGCATGACCTGGAAGAGAGGGGTGCGTCCGGCCTCGCGCTCGGGGCGCAGCGCCTCCACCAGCTTCTCGAAGGGCACGTCCTGGTGGGCATAGGCGCCGAGCGTCATGTCGCGCACGCGGCCGAGCAGCGCGCGGAAGCTGGGGTCTCCATCCAGCTTCGTGCGCAGCACCAGCGTGTTGACGAAGAAGCCGATGAGGCCCTCGAGCTCCGCGTGCGTGCGGCCGGCGATGGGCATGCCGACGGTGACGTCGTCCTGGCCGGAGTAGCGGGCCAGCAGTGCCTGGAAGGCGGCGAGCACCACCATGGACGGCGTGGCCCCTTCCTGACGGCACAGTGCTTCGAGCGCATCCGACAGCTCACGCGGGAAGTGGAACGGGTGCCCTGCGCCGCGAGTCGACTGCGTGGTGGGACGCGGCTTGTCGGTGGGCAGGGCGAGGGCGCGGGGCGCGCCTTGGAGTTGCTGCCTCCACCAGCCGAGCTGGGCCTCTAGCGCTTCGTCGCGCAGCCAGTCGCGCTGCCAGAGCGAGAAGTCTGCGTACTGCACCGGCAGCGGCTCCAGGCGCGCGTGGCGGCCCTCGGCGTGGGCCGTGTAGAGCGTGGCGAGCTCCTGGACGAGCACGCCCATGGACCAGCCGTCCGCGATGATGTGGTGCAGGGTGAGCAGCAGCACGTGCTGCTCCGCGGACAGGCGCACCAGGAGCACGCGCCAGAGCGGGCCCGTTTCCAGATTGAAGGTCTGCCCGGCCTCGTGCTCGAGGACGCGCTGGAGCGAGGCCTCGGGCAGGGCTTCCAGGTCCACGAAGCCCGCGGGCAGGGTGGGGCTGGGGTTGATGACCTGCACGGGCTGGTGCTCGTGCTCGTGGAAGGTGGTGCGCAGGGACTCGTGGCGCTGGAGCAGCTTGCGCAGGCTGGTGGCGAGCGCGGGCACGTCGAGCGCGCCTTCCAGGCGCACGGCGAAGGGAAGGTTGTAGGCGGTGCTCTCGGGGTCGAGCTTCGCGAAGAACCACAGGCGCTGCTGCGCGAAGGAGAGCGGCGGTGGACGGGCCTCCGTTCGGGGCCGGAGAAGCGGCTGGGACGAAGCGGGTCGCGAGTCGGCCAGTGCCTCGATGCGCGTGGCAAGGGCTGCGATGGTGGGGGCGGCGAAGAAGTCGCGGAAGGACAGCTCCACGCCGAAGTGCTGGCGGATGCGCGAGAGCACCTGCGTGGCCGTCAGCGAGTGACCGCCCAGCTCGAAGAAGTCGTCCTCCGCGCCGATGGTGTCCAGGTGGAGGACGCGGGCCCAGAGCGCCGCCAATTCGCGCTCGCAGTCGGTGCGGGGCGCGCGGGTGGTGACGCGGTCCTGGAATGCCGAGGGGGCGGGGAGCGCCTTGCGGTCCACCTTGCCGTTGGTGGTGAGAGGCAGCGCGTCCAGGCGCCCCAGGACGGAGGGCACCATGTACTCGGGGAGCCGCTCCTTGAGGGCGGCGCGCAGGGCATGCATGTCCAGCGAAGGAGTCGCGACGACGTAGCCGACGAGGCGCTTGTCGCCGGGGGAGTCCTCGCGGGCCACCACGACGGCCTCGCGCACCTCGGGGAAGGCGAGCAGTGCGGCTTCGACTTCTGCGAGCTCGATGCGGTAGCCGCGCACCTTCACCTGTGCGTCCGCACGGCCGAGGAACTCCAGCACGCCGTCCTGCCGCCAACGGGCCAAATCTCCGGTGCGGTACAGGCGCGCGCCGGGAGTAGAGGCGAAGGGGTTGGGAACGAAGCGCTCGGCGGTGAGGGAGGGCTGGCCGACGTAGCCGCGGGCGAGGCCGTCGCCGCCGATGAACAGCTCGCCAATGGCGCCCGGGGCCACGAGGTGGCCGGAGGCGTCGAGCACGTACACCTGGGTGTTGCCGATGGGCCGGCCGATGGGGACGGAGGAGCCCACGTGGGCGACGTCCGTCATGCGGTGGCAGGAGGTGAAGAGGGTGCCCTCGGTGGGGCCGTAGCAGGCCGTCACCGGAATGAACATTCCTTCCAGCACGCGGCGGACGTGGGGGGCACTCACCACGTCGCCGCCGGTGAGGAGCTGCTTCACGTTGCGCAGGGCGGAGAGGTTGCTGTCCACCACCTGGGTGAAGAGGCCGGCGGTGAGGTGAAGGGTGGTGACGGCGTGCTTTTGCAGCACCTGCTCCAACTCGAAGACGTCCGAGGGGGAGTGGGGCGGGAAGACGGCCAGCCGTGCGCCATGAAGCAGCGGGCCCCAGAGCTCCAGGGTGGAGGCGTCGAAGGAGATGGGGGCGAGGAGGAGGAAGGTTTCGTCCGGCCCGAGGTGCGCGTAGTCGTTGCCGAAGACGGTGCGCAGCACGGCGGACTGGAGAGTGCCGACGCCCTTGGGCCTGCCGGTGGAGCCGGAGGTGAAGTCGATGTAGGCGAGGCTGTCGGGCAGGGCCGTGGAGGGCGGCGCGTGGGAGGGGAGGCCGGAGAGCGCCACGTCCTCCAGCACCACCGTTGCGAGGCCCTGGGCGGGCAGCTTCGGCAGCAGCGCGCGGGTGGTGACGAGCACGCTCGGTGCCGAGTCCTCCAGCATGGCGGCCAGGCGCTCACGCGGGTACGACGAGTCCAGCGGCACGTACGCACCACCAGCCTTGAGGATGGCGACCAGTGCCACCACCAGCTCCAGCGAGCGGTCCACGGCGAGGGCCACGCGGGAGTCGGTGGACACGCCCAGGCCGCGCAGGTGCCAGGCGAGTGGGTTGGCGCGCGCGTCGAGCTCGCGATACGTGAGACGAGAGTCTCCGAACTCGACGGCGACCTTGTCGGGGAAGCGGGCCACCACCTGCGCGAAGACCTCGGGCAGGGTGGAGCCGCGCGGGTACTCGGAGGCGGTGGCGTTCCACTCCACCAGCACCCGCTGGCGCTCCTCGACGGAGAGCTCGGGGCTCCCGGTGGCGTCGCTGACCTGCGCCTCGGAACGCGGACGCGCCTGCTCGCGCGCGGCGACTTCTTCCAGGGGGAGGACCGGCAGTGACAGCGCAAGGGACTCGCGCTGCCGGGGCGCCGTGGGCGTGCTCCCGCCCGCGAGAGCGGCGTCAATCAGCTGGGCCACTCCTTCGAGGGTGGGGCCCACGAACAGCTCGCGCAGGGGCAGCTCCACGTTGAAGGCAGCGCGGATGCGACTGATGGCCTGGGTGGCCAGCAGCGAGTGGCCACCCAACTCGAAGAAGCTGTCGGTGGCGCCCACGCGCTCGAGGCCGAGGAGCTGGCACCACTGCTCCGCGAGGCGCTGCTCGGTGGGCGTGCGGGGCGCGACGTGGTCCTTCGCGTCGCTCGTGAAGTCCGGAGCGGGCAGGGCCTTGCGGTCCACCTTGCCGTTGGACGTGAGCGGCAGCGCCGGCAGCACCACCACGGCGGAGGGCACCATGTACTCGGGCAGGGCCTCCTTGAGGGCCGCGCGCAGCGTGGCACCGTCCACCTGGGCGCCCTCGTGCGCCACCACGTAGCCGACCAGCCGCTTGCCAGCGGGGCCGTCCTCACGTGCGACGACGACGGCCTCGCGCACCGCGGGCAGCTTCGCCAGGGCGGACTCCACCTCGCCCAGCTCGATGCGGAAGCCGCGCACCTTCACCTGCGCGTCCGCGCGGCCGACGAACTCCAGCGAGCCGTCCTCCCGCCAGCGCACCACGTCACCCGTGCGGTACAGGCGGGCGCCGGGCACTCCGGAGAGGGCGTCCGGGAGGAAGCGCTCGGCGGTGAGGGCCGGCCGGCCCGCGTAGCCGCGCGCCACGCCCACGCCACCCACGTAAAGCTCGCCCTTCACGCCCACGGCGACCGGCTCGCCGCGCGCGTCCAGCACGTACGTGCGCAGGTTTCCGATGGGACGGCCGATGGAGGGCACGCGTCCGTCTGGCTCGCAGACGGTCAGCGTGACCACCACCGTCGTCTCCGTGGGGCCGTAGCCGTTGTGGAACGTGCGGCCCGGCGCCCAGCGCGCCACCACTTCGGCGGAGAGGGCCTCACCGCCGGAGATGACGGTGCGCAGGGCGGGGTAGCCTTCGGCGGGCGTGGCCGCCAGCGTGGCCGGGGTGACGCTGATGACGGTGAGCGCCTCGTCGCGCATCAGCTTCTGCAGCGGCGCGCCCGGCATCAGCTTCTCCATGGGCGCCAGCACCAGCGCGCCTCCGGAGCACAGCGTGGTGAAGATTTCCTCCACCGACAGGTCGAAGGAGAGGCTGGCGAACTGCAACACGCGGCTGCCCGGGCCAATCTCGTAGACGCCCATCTCCTGCGTGACGAGGTTGGCCACGCTGCGGTGCTCGACGGCGGTGCCCTTGGGCGTGCCGGTGCTGCCGGACGTGTAGAGCAGGTAGGCCAGGTGGTACGGAGCCACGCCCGTCACCGGTGCCTCGGTGCTCTCGCGTGACAACGCCTCCCGCCCGGTGTCCAGGCAGAGCGCTCTTGCATGAAAGGACGCGGGGAAGCGCTCCAGCAGCGGAGACTGCGTCACCAGCATCACCGCGCCGCTGTCCTCCAGCATGAAGGCCAGGCGCTCGCGCGGCAGCAGCGGATCCACGGGCACCCAGGCGCCGCCGGCCTTGAGGATGCCGAAGAGGCCGACGACGATGTCCAGCGAGCGCTCCACGCTGAGCGCGACGCGCACCTCGGGCCCGACGCCCTGGCGGCGCAGGGCGTGAGCGAGCTGGTTGGCCTTCGCATCGAGCTGCGCGTAGGTGAGGTGCTGCCCCTCGAAGGAGGCAGCGAGCGCGTCCGGCGCGCGGCGCACCTGGTCCTCGAAGAGCGAGTGCAGACACACGTCCGGGAAGGGCGCGGGGTTGGCGCTCCAATCCCCGAGGATGCGCTGACGCTCCTCGCCAGAGAGCATGGACAGCGAGGACAGGCGGCGGCCTGCATCGGCCACCATGGCCTCCACCAGCGTGTGCAGGTGGCGCACCATGCGCTCCGCCGTGGAGGCGTCGAAGAGGTCGGCGCGATAGTCCAGGTCGCCTACGAACCCCTCGCTCGTGCGCGTCAGCGCGAGCGTCAGGTCGAACTTCGCGGCGACGTCCTCCACCGGAAGGCTGCGCATCGCGAGCCCTGGCAGGGCAAGCTTCGCGGGCGGCATGTTCTGCAGGATGAACATCACCCGGAACAGCGGCGCCTGGTGCAAATCACGCATGGGCCGCAGCTGCTCGAAGGGCAGGTTCTGGTGCGCATACGCACCCAGGGCCATGTCGCGCACGCGGCCCAGCAGCTCGCGCACGGTGGGGTCGCCGTCCAGGCGGGTGCGCATCACCAGGGTGTTGAGGAAGAAGCCGACGAGCCCCTCCAGCTCGGCCTGGTTGCGTCCCGCCACGGGTGAGCCGACGGAGATGTCGTCCTGCCCCGAGTAGCGCGACAGCAGCACCTGGAAGGCGGAGAGCAGGAGCATGAAGGGCGTGACACCTTCACGGTTGCAGAACGTTTCCACCGCGCGTGCCAGTTCGTGCGGCAGCACCACGGTTGCCCTGCTGCCCGGGGGTTTGGGGTCGGAGTTGCGCGGCCTGTCAGTGGGCAGCTCCAGGTCTTGCGGCGCGCCGTCGAGCTGGCTCCGCCACCAGGTGAGCTGCTGCTCCAGTGCCTCGCCATCCAGCCACTGGCGCTGCCACGCCGCGTAGTCCGCGTACTGCAACGGCAGCTCGGGCAGGGGGGAAGGGTGCCCGGCGATGAAGGCCGGGTAGAGCGCGGTCAGCTCGCGCATCAGGACGCTGGCGGACCAGCCATCGGAGACGATGTGGTGCATCGTCAGGAGCAGCAGGTGCTCGTGCTCGTCCACCTTCAGCAGTGAGACGCGCAGCAACGGGCCGGTGTGCAGGTCGAACGGGCACAGGGCCTCGTCGGAGACGCGGCGCCGCGCCTCCTCCTTGCGCTGCTCGGGCGGGAGGTTGCTCAGGTCGATGAGGGGCAGCGCCAGCGGGGCAGGCGGCTGGATGACCTGCACGGCGCCGTCGGCCTCGGCTCGGAAGGTGGTGCGCAGGGCTTCGTGGCGGTGAACCAGGGCTTCCAGGCTGCGGCGCAGGGCCTCCACGTCCAGCATGCCGGCCAGCTCCAGCGTGACGGGGATGTTGAAGGCGGTGCTGTCGGGCTCGAGCTGGTACAGGAACCACACGCGCTGCTGCGAGTACGAGACGGGCAGCTTCTGCTCGCGGGACACGCGCACCAGGGGCGGGGGCGCGGCGACGGCTCCCGCCCGGGTGGCGGTGTCGACACGGCGGGCGAGGGCCTCCACCGTGGGGCCTTCGAACACCTCGCGCAGGGGCAGGTCCACGCGGAACGCGGCGTTCAGCCGGGAGGCGAGCTGCGTGGCAAGCAGCGAGTGTCCCCCGAGGTCGAAGAAGTTGTCGGTGGCGCCCACGCGCGGCGTGCCCAGCAGCTCGGAGAAGAGCGCGGCGATGCGCTCCTCCAGTGGCGTCCTCGGCGCCACGTACTCCTGGCGCTCCAGGCTCGCCGCCTCCGGTGCGGGCAGGGCCTTGCGGTCCACCTTGCCGTTGGGAGTCAGTGGCAGGGCCTTCAGGACGACGAAGGCCGAGGGCACCATGAACTCGGGCAGCCGCCCGGTGAGGAAGGTGCGCAGCACCTGGGCGTCCGGTGCGGGGCCCTCGTCCTCCCCGTAGGGCGACACGACATAGGCGACGAGCCTGGGGCCGGCGGCTCCGTCTTCTCGCACCACGGCCACGGCGTCCTCGACGGAGGGGTGGGAGCGGAGGGCGGACTCGATTTCGCCCAGCTCGATGCGGAAGCCGCGCAGCTTCACCTGGAAGTCGGTGCGGCCCAGGTAGTCCAGCGTGCCGTCGGGCTTCCAGCGCACGAGGTCTCCCGTGCGGTAGAGGCGCTCACCGGGGACGCCGGAGAAGGCGTCGGGCACGAAGCGCTCGGCGGTGAGCTCCGGGCGGCGCAGGTAGCCACGCGCCAGGCCCACGCCGCCGATGAAGAGCTCTCCGGGCACGCCGGTGGGCACCGGGCGCAGGTGAGCGTCCAGCACGTAGAGGCGCATGTTGGCCAGGGGCCCGCCGATGGAGGGCTTCTGTCCATCCGGCGCGCAGAGGGCCATGGAGGCGCAGACGGTGGCCTCGGTGGGGCCATAGGCATTGATGAAGCGGCGCCCCGGGGCCCACTTCGCGACCAGTTCGGCGGAGCAGGCTTCACCGGCGGAGACGAGGGTGCGCAGGCACTCCAGGCCCTCGGGCTCCATGACGGAGAGCGCGGTGGGGGGCAGCGTGGCGACGTTGATTTGACGGGTGCGCAGCAGCGCCGCCAGCGCGGAGCCGGGCATCCGCTCCTCGCTCGTCGGCAGGCACAGCGTGGAGCCCGACAGCAGGGCGGTGAAGACCTCCCAGACGGCGGCGTCGAAGCTGGGCGAGGCGAACTGGAGCACGCGGGTGCCCGGCCCCAGGCCCTGGGGCGCCACCTGGCTTTGCACCAGGTTGGGCACGCCCCGATGCGTCACCGTGACGCCCTTGGGCCGTCCGGTGCTGCCGGAGGTGTAGATGACGTAGGCAAGGTGGTCCGCGAGCGTTCCCGCCGCGGGCGGCGTACGGGGCTGCCGCTCGAGCTGGCGCGCGTCCGCGTCCATCAGCACGAGTTGCTCGCCGCGCGAGGGAAGCTCATCCGCGAGGTGGTCCAGGGTGATGATGACCGGGACGGCCGCGTCGGTGAGCATGTAGCCCAGGCGGTCGGCGGGGTAGCTCGGGTCCAGCGGGACGAAGGCGCCGCCAGCCTTGAGCACGCCGAGCATGGCGACGACGAGGTCCATGGAGCGCTCCAGATGGAGCGCGACGAGGGTGTCCAGGCCCACGCCCAGCGAACGCAGGTGGTGCGCGAGCTGGTTCGCCCGCGCGTCGAGCTGCGCGTAGGTGAGGCGCTGGTCCCCGAACTCCAGCGCCGTGGCGTCGGGAGTGAGCGTGGCCTGCCGCTCGAAGCGCTGGTGGATGCACGCGTCAGGTGGGGCGTCCGTCGCGGTGGCGTTCCAGTCCACCAGCATGCGCCGGCGCTCGGCGTCGTCCATCAGCGGCAGCTCGGACAGGCGCGTTTCCGGGTGCGCGGCGATGGACTCCAGCAGGGTCTGGAAGTGCGCCAGCACCCGCCGCACCGTGCGCTCCTCGAAGAGGTCCGTGCGGTACAGCGTGACGAGGCGCAGGCCCTGGGGCAGTTCGGTGGCGAGCAGCGACAGGTCCACCTGGCTGGTGCCGCTGTCCACTGGCTGGGCCTCCAACACCAGTCCGGGCACGTGCAGCGGCGGCAGGGGCGCGTTCTGCAGCGTGAAGCTGACCTGGAACAGCGGCGAGGTGCTCAGGCTGCGCTCGGGTTGGAGCGCCTCCACCAGCTTCTCGAAAGGCACTTCCTGGTGGGCGAAGGCGCCGAGCGACGCCTCATGCACGCGCGTCATCAGCTCCAGGAAGGTGGGGTCCCCGGACAGGTCCGCGCGCAGGGCGAGCGTGTTGACGAACAGGCCGATGAGGCCTTCCAGCTCGGAGCGGTTGCGGCCGGCCACGGGCGTGCCGACCACGACGTCGTCCTGGCCGCTGTAACGCGACAGGAGCACCTGGTACGCGGCGACCAGCAGGGGGAACAGCGTGCGGCCCTCGCGCCGGGCCAGCTCCTTGAGGGACTGGAGCAGCGCGGGGGGCAGCATCACCGTGAGACGGGCGCCGCGCGTACTGGCAATGGAGGGGCGCGGCTTGTCGGTGGGCAGTTCCAGGACGGCGTTGGGATTCAACTGCTTGCGCCAGTACGCAAGCTGCGCGTCCAGCGTCTCCCCCTTGAGCCAGTCGCGCTGCCAGGTGGCGAACTCGGCGTACTGCATGCGCAGCGGGGGCAGCGGGGAGGGCTGACCCGCGGCGAGCGCGGGGTAGAGCGCGCCCAGCTCGCGCACCAGCACGCCCAGGGACCAGCCGTCGGAGACGATGTGGTGCACGTCGAGCAGCAGCAGGTGCTCGCTGGGGCCCCAGCGGTAGAGCACCGTGCGCAGCAGCGGGCCCTTCTCCACGTCGAAGGGGTGCTGCGCGTCGGCATGCAGGCAGCGCCACGCCTCGGCCTCGCGCTCGGACGGCGTGCCGTCCTTCACCTCGATGACGGGCAGCGCGACGTCGAGCGAGGGGGCGATGTGCTGCAACACGCGCCCGTCCTGCTCCACGAAGGTGGTGCGCAGCGCTTCGTGGCGCTGCACCAATTCCTGGAGCGCGCGGCGGAGGGCGTCGACGTTCAGCTCGCCGGACAGGCGCACGGCGATGGGAACGTTGAAGGCCGCGCTGCCCGGGTTGAGCCGCTCCTGGAACCACATCCGTTCTTGCGCGAAGGACACCGGCGCACGACGAGACTGACGGTTCTTCTCGCGCAGCAGCTCCGCGAGCCGCGCGCGCTTCTGTTCAGGGGTCAGCGCCATAGGGCTATGCGTATTCCAGGGAGTCGCGCGTGCCGGCCTCGGGGCGTCTGCTCGACAGCAAGCGACACCAGCCAGGCCGGCCTGAACGCGAAACCACGAGAATCTCCAGCAGGGGGACAGTGAAACGAAATAACTACGCGATTGCGAGAATAGCCCTGGACGCGAGCCTTTCTCCAATCCCGTCTGACGGAGACAGAGGGGCGGAGCTGTCGCGCTCACGCCCTCTTTCAGTCAATTCAGGTTGGTCCTGTTACTGCCCCTGTGAGCGATCAGGCTGCGTCGCGTTCCAGGGCCCGCAGCAGCTCCGCGAGCCGTTCCGCCACGGCGGAAAGGTGGGGCGACTGGAGCATCGTGAAGTGGTCGCCCGGCACCGGCAGCACCCGGGGCTCCTGGGTAAGCCACGCCGTCCAACCCGAGGTGACCGAGGGGGTGAGTCCCTCGGTGGCCGTGACGAGCACGGTGGGGCCGGTGAAGCGGCCCGGGCGGTGGTGCCGCATGGCCGCGGACAGCCGCTGAAAGACGTGGAAGAGGCGCTCCGTCTCATCCAGGTCCAGGTCGGGCGCGCCCGTGGGCAGTCGCCGGACCTGCTCCAGCAGCCAGGCCAGGCGCTCCCGGCCCTCGAGCTGCTTGAGCTTCGCCACGTCCAGCGTGAGGGCGCGCCAGGGCAGCTTGAGGAGCTGGCCGAAGGTGGCGAGCTCACCCAGTAGGTCCGGCTCCGGCGCGGGCCGGGCTTCGGGCGCGGGCGTGTCGAGCATCACCAGCAGCTCTACCGCTTCTCCCTTCGCCTGGAGCAGGCGGGCCATTTCGTGGGCGACGAGGCCGCCGAAGGACCACCCTCCCAGCAGGTAAGGGCCGTGAGGCTGTACCGCGCGGAGCTGCGGGAGGTAGTGCGCGGCCAGGGTTTCGACGGAGGAGGGAGGCAGCGCCCCACCGTCCAGTCCGGACGCGCGGAAGGCGTAGAGGGGCCGGTCCGCGGGGAGGAACCGGGCCAGGTCGGCGTAGGCAGCCACGCCGCCGCCACCGCCGTGCACGAGGAACAGCGGCCGGCGCCCGTCCTGTCCCTGCTTGAGGCGCACCAGGTTGGATGCGGCCGCCCCGTCGTCCCGCCGCGCGTCCAGGACGGCGGCCAGGGCCGCGACGGTGGGGTGCTGGAAGAGCGTGGCCAGCGACACGTGCGTCCGGACGTCCTTCTGGAGGCGGGACACCATGCGCGCCGCCAGGAGGGAGTGGCCGCCCAGGTCGAAGAAGTTGTCCTTGGCGCCCACGCGCGGCAGGCCGAGCACGTCGGCCCAGAGCGCCGCGAGCTGTTCCTCGGCGGGCGTGCGCGGAGCGACGTACTGGCCCGCGGTGGTGGCGGAGGCGTCCGGGACGGGCAAGGCCTTGCGGTTCACCTTGCCGTTGGGCGTGAGGGGCAGGGCGTCCAGCCGCACCAGCGCGGAGGGCACCATGTACTCGGGCAGCCGCTGCTTGAGGAGGTCGCGCAGGGCGGCCAGGTCGAGGGACTCGGGGGCAGCGATGTAGCCGACGAGGCGCTTGTCTCCGGGCCGGTCCTCGCGGACGAGGACGACGGCCTCCTGGACCTCGGGGTGGCTGGCGAGGACGGCGCGCACTTCACCGAGCTCGATGCGGAAGCCGCGCAGCTTCACCTGCGCATCGGCGCGGCCGATGAAGTCGAGCGTGCCGTCCTCCAGCCAGCGCACCAGATCTCCGGTGCGGTAGAGGCGCGCGCCGGGGACGCTGCTGAAGGCGTCGGGAATGAAGCGCTCCGCGGTGAGCGCGGGCTGGCCGATGTAGCCACGGGCCAGGCCGTCTCCGCCCACGAACAGCTCCCCGATGATTCCCTCGGGCACGGGCCGGCCCTGCGCGTCGAGCACGTACAGCCGTGTGCTGCCGATGGGTCGGCCGATGGGGACGGAAGCGTCCACCTGGGCCGGGTCCGTCATGCGGAAGCAGGCGGCGAAGACGGTGGTCTCCGTGGGGCCATAGCCGTTGGTGACGGGGATGCGCAGCTCTTCGAGCACGCGGCGCGCATGGGACGCCGGCACGACGTCGCCACCCGCGAGGAGCTGCTTCACGGGGCGCAGCACGTCCAGGTTGCCTTCCACCACCTGCGCGAAGAGGCCGGCCGTCAGCCAGAGGGTGGTGACGCGAGCGTCGCGCAGCACCTGGCCCAGCTCCTCCAGGGAGGGAGTCTGGGGTGGCATGACGACGAGGCGGGCGCCGTGCAGCAGCGCACCCCAGATTTCGAGCGTGGACGCGTCGAAGGAGATGGGGGCCAGTTGCAGCAGTGTCTCCTCGGGGCCGAAGTGGGCGAAGTCCACGTCCAGCAACGTGCGCAACACGTTGCGATGGGTGGTGCCCACGCCCTTGGGCCTGCCGGTGGAGCCGGAGGTGAAGTCCACGTAGGCGAGCGAATTGGGCAGCGCCATCGGTGACGGCGCATGCGTCGGCTCGGAAGCGAGCGCGGCGTCCTCCAGCACGACGGTGGCGAGCCCGTCCACGGGGAGGCGCGCCAGCAGCGCGCGCGTGGTGACGAGGGCCTGGGGAGCGGTGTCCTCCACCATGCCGGCCAGCCGCTCACGCGGGTAGGACGGGTCCAGGGGGACGTAGGCGCCGCCGGCCTTGAGGATGGCCACCAACGAGACAATCAGCTCCAGCGAACGCTCGACGGCGAGGGCGACGCGGGAGTCGGCCCCCACGCCGAGGCGGCGCAGGTGGTGCGCGAGCGGGTTGGAGCGCTCGTCGAGCTGGCGGTAGGTGAGGCGCGAGTCGCCGAACTCCACGGCGACGTGGTCCGGGAAGCGCGCTACCACGCCGGCGAAGACCTCGGGCAGCGTGGACTCGCGCGGGTAGCTGGACGCGGTGGTGCTCCACTCCCGCAGCAGCTTGCGCTGTTCCGTCCCACTCATCAGCGGCAGCGCCGAGAGGCTCTGACGCGGGCGGGTGATGATGGCTCCCAGCAGCGTGCGGAAGTGCTCGACGAGGCGCGCCGCGGTGGAGGCGTTGAACAGGTCGGTGTTGTACTCCAGCGTGCCGGCCAGCCCCTGGGCGGTGTTCATCATCGCCAGCGTCAGCTCGAACTTGGCGGTGCTGTTCTCCGCTTCCAGCATGGAGAGCTTCAAGCCGGGCAGGTGCAGCTCCGAGTCCGGCAGGTTCTGCAGGACGAACATCACCTGGAAGAGCGGCGGGCGGCTCAGGTTCCGCTCCGGCTGGAGCACCTCCACCAGCTTCTCGAATGGCACCTCCTGGTGGGCATAGGCGCCCAGCGTCGTCTCGCGCACACGCTCCAGGAGGGACACGAAGGTGTCCTCGCCGGAGAACCGGGAGCGCAGGGCGAGCGTGTTGACGAAGAAGCCGATGAGCCCTTCCGTCTCCGCGCGGTTGCGGCCGGCGATGGGCGAGCCGACGACGACGTCGTCCTGTCCCGAGTACCGGGAGAGCAGCGTCTGCCACGCGGCGAGCAGCACCATGAAGAGGGTGGCGTGGTGCTCCTGGCCGAGCGCCTCGAGCTGCCTGGACAGCTCGGGTGACAGGGTGAAGGGGTGCGACGCGCCGTGGAACGTCTGCACGGCGGGACGCGGCCGGTCGGTGGGCAGCTCCAGGGCGTGCGGCGCCCCGCCGAGCTGCTGCTTCCAGTAGCCGAGCCAGGCGTCGAGCACCTCTCCGCGCAGCCAGTCGCGCTGCCACACCGTGTAGTCGGCGTACTGGACGGGGAGGGGCGCGAGGCGGGGCGCCGTTCCGGACGCGGCCGAGTGGTACAGGGCGGCCAGCTCGCGGACGAGCACGCCCATGGACCAGCCGTCGGAGACGATGTGGTGCATCGTCAGCAGCAGCACGTGCTCGTCGGGCGTGAGCCGCGCCAGGGTGAAGCGGAAGAGGGGCCCCCGGACGAGGTCGAACGGCTCTCCCGCCTCGGAGACGGCCAGCCGCCGGGCGCCGGCTTCACGGGCCTCGGCGGGCAGGGTGCTCAGGTCCACCACCGGCAGCGTCGCCGCGGAGGCGGGGTGGATGCGCTGCCCGGCCTCGCCGTCCCGCGCGGCGAAGGTGGTGCGCAGCGACTCGTGACGCTCGATGAGCGCATTGAGGGCGCGCTCCAGGGCGGGCACGTCCAGCGTGCCGGACATGCGCACGGCGGTGGGCACGTTGTAGGCGGAGCTGCCGGACTCCAGCTGGTCGATGAACCACAGGCGCTGCTGCGCGAAGGAGAGCGGAATGGCCTGGGTGCGCGGCACGGGCAGCAGGGGAGGCGCCTCGTGCTTCGGCGCGCTGACCTGCTGGAGCGAGGCAATCTGTTGCGACAGTCCGGAGAGGGTGGGCGCCTCGAACACGGCGCGCAGCGGCAGCTCGACGCGGAAGGTGGCGCGGATGCGCGAGACGAGCTGTGTGGCCAGCAGCGAGTGGCCACCCAGGGAGAAGAAGCTGTCGTTCACACCCACGCGCTCCACCTTCAGCAGCGCGGCCATGAGGTCCGCGAGCACCTTCTCGGTAGGCGTGCGCGGAGCCAGGAAGGCCTCGGAGGTGGCGCCCGACTCCGGGACGGGCAGGGCCTTGCGGTCCAGCTTGCCGTTGGGAGTGAGGGGCAGGGCCTCCAGGGTGACGAAGGAGGCGGGCACCATGTACTCGGGCAGGCTCTTCTGGAGGGCGGCGCGCAGGGCGCCCGCGTCCAGCACCTGGCCCGCGGCGGCGGGGACGACGTAGCCGACGAGGCGCTGGTTGCCGGGCACGTCCTCGCGCACCAGCACGGTGGCGTCGCGCACGCCGGGCTGCTGCTTGAGGGCGGCCTCGATTTCGCCCAGCTCGATGCGCTGGCCGCGCAGCTTCACCTGGAAGTCGATGCGGCCCAGGTAGTCGAGCGTGCCGTCGGCCTTCCACCGCACCTTGTCGCCGGTGCGGTACAGGCGCGCGCCGGGCTCGGTGCCGAAGGCGTCCGGGATGAAGCGCTCGGCGGTGAGGTGCGGGCGGTTCAGGTAGCCGCGCGCCAGGCCCTCGCCGCCCACGTACAGCTCACCGGGCACGCCCGTGGGGACGGGCCGCAGGTGCGCGTCCAGCACGTAGGCCCGGGTGTTCGCGATGGGCCGGCCAATGGGGACCACCGGTCCGGATACGTCGCCCTCCACGCTCCAGACGGTGGCGTCGATGGTGGACTCGGTGGGGCCGTAGCTGTTGGTCAGGCGGACCTGGGGCAGGGCCTTGCGCACGCGTGACGGCAACTCCGGGGGGAGCGCCTCTCCTCCCGAGATGAGGCAGCGCAGCCGCGTGGCGGTGCTCAGGCCGGGCTCGTCCAGCAGCACGCGCAGCAGCGAAGGCACCAACTGGAGCACGGTGATGCCGTGGCGTACGAGGCAGTCGAGCAGGATGCCCGGGTCGCGCTGCGCGTCCGGCGGCGCCAGCACGAGCGTGGTTCCGGAGAGGATGGCGGAGAAGAGCTCCGCGACGGAGGTGTCGAAGCTCAGCGACGCGAGCTGGAGCGCCCGCTCTCCGGGGCCCAGGTCGAACGTGGTGCGCATCCACCCGGCATGGTTGGCGAGCGAGCGGTGGGAGATGACGACGCCCTTGGGCGTGCCGGTGCTGCCCGAGGTGTAGATGGCGTAGGCGGCGCTCTCCGGCGGCACCGGGACGCTCACCGGGGTCGCTCCCTCGCGCGAGATGACGGCCCAATCGGAGTCGACGCACACCACGGCGGCGGGGCCCTCGGGCATCAGTCCGCGCAGGTGCTGCTGGGTGATCAGCACCGGGGCCGCGGTGTCCTGGAGCATGAAGGCCAGTCGCTCGCGCGGGTAGGCCGGGTCCAGCGGGACGTAGGCGCCGCCGGCCTTGAGCACTCCGAGCACGGCGACTGACCGGTCCAGCGCGCGCTCCATGCAGAGCGCCACGAGGGTGTCCGGGCGCACGCCGAGCTGGCGCAGGTGCGCGGCCAGCAGGCCGGAGCGTGCGTCGAGCTCCGCGTACGTGAGCGAGCCCGCATCGGAGAGGACGGCAACCGCGTCCGGCGTGCGCGCGGCCTGGGCGGAGAAGAGGTGGTGGATGCAGGCGTCGGCGGGGAAGTCCGCGGCGGTGGCGTTCCACTCCACCAGCACCCGGCGCTGCTCGGCCTCGTCCATCAGCGGCAACGCGGAGAGGGGGAGCTCCGGATGGTCCACGGCCGCGCGGAGCAGGGTGCGCAGGTGCTCCGCCATGCGCAGGATGGTGTCCTGCTCGAAGAGGTCCGTGTTGTATTGCAGCATGCCGCGGAAGCCGTCCGGCGCCTCTCCCAGCCCCAGCTCGAGCTCGAACTTCGCCGTGACGCTCTCCACTTCTTGCGGGCGCAGCGCCAGTCCCGAGACGCGCGCCGCGGACACGGGCGCGTTCTGCAGGACGAAGAGCACCTGGAAGAGGGGGCCGCGGCTCATGTCCCGCGTGGGCTGCAGCTCCTCCACCAGTCGTTCGAAGGGGACGTCCTGGTGCTCGTAGGCGCCCAGTGAGGTCTCCTTCACCTGTCGCAGCAGGTGGAGGAACGAGGCCCTGCCGTCCAGCTTCGCGCGCAGGGCCAGGGTATTGACGAAGAAGCCGATGAGGCCTTCGAGCTCACCGCGCTGGCGGCCGGCGATGGGCGAGCCGACGGTGATGTCGTCCTGTCCCGAGTAGCGGGAGAGGAGCACCTGGAACACGGCCAGCAGGAGCATGAAGGGCGTGACGCCCTCCTGCTGGCTCAACGCCTTGAGCCGGCTGGAGACGTCCGCCGGGAGGAAGACCGGCACCTCCGCGCCTCGGAAGGTCTGCACCGCCGGGCGTGGCTTGTCCGTGGGCAGCTCCAGCGCGCGGGGCGCACCCTCGAGCCCCTGGCGCCACCACGCGAGGTTCTCCTTCAGGACGGCCCCCTGCATCCACGAGCGCTGCCAGACGGCGTAGTCCGCGTACTGCAGCGGCAGGGGCGGCAGCGGTGAGGGACGGCCGTGCAGGAACGCCTCGTAGAGGGCGGCGACCTCGCGCACCAGCACCCCGTTGGACCAGCCGTCCGAGACGATGTGGTGCAGGTTGAGCGCGAGCACATGCTCGGTGGGGCCCAGCTTCCACAGCCCCGCGCGGATGAGCGGGCCGGTGGCGAGGTTGAAGGGGCGCAGCGCGTCCTCGAGGAGCTGCGGCTCCAGCGCTTCGCGGGCGGCCTCCGGCGTCAGGCCGCTCAGGTCCACCACGTTCAGCGGCAGCTCGGCATAGGGGAGGATGAACTGGAGCGGCTCGCCCTCCTGCTGGATGAAGAGGGTGCGCAACGCCTCATGTCGCTGCACCAGCTCGGTGAGCACCCGCTGGAGCGCGGCGACGTCCAGCGTCCCTTCCAGCCGCACGAAGGCGGGCATGTTGTAGTTGGCGCTGCCGGGCTCCAACTGGTCGATGAACCACAGCCGCTGCTGCGCGAAGGACAGCGGCAGCGGGCCCGTGCGCGGCACCGGGACGAGGGCGGGGACGTCGGACCGCTTCTGCTGCTGGAGGGCCTCGATGCGCCGGGCCATCCCCGCGGGCGTGAGCTCCTCGAAGAGGGCGCGCAGGGGCAGCTCCACGGAGAAGGCGGAGCGGAGGCGGGAGGCGAGCTGGGTGGCGAGCAGCGAATGCCCCCCGAGGGCGAAGAAGCTGTCGTCCGCGCCCACGCGCTCGACGCGCAGGAGCTGGCTCATGATTCCCGCAATCAGCTGCTCGGACGGAGTGCGCGGAGCCACCCAGGGCGTGGCCACGCCGGCGCGGACATCCGGTGCGGGAAGGGCCCTGCGGTCCACCTTGCCGCTGGGGTTGAGCGGCAGTACGGGCAGCACCACCATGGCGGTGGGCACCATGAACTCGGGCAGCGTCTTGAGCAGGGCGGAGCGCAGCGCCGCCGTGTCCACGGTGCTTCCCTCGCGGGCCACGACGTAGGCCACCAGTCGCTTGTCACCGGGCACGTCCTCGCGTGCCACCACCACCGTGTCGTGCACCTGCGGCTGCTGGCGCAGGGCGGACTCGATTTCGCCCAGCTCGATGCGCAGGCCGCGCACCTTCACCTGGAAGTCGGCGCGGCCCAGGTACTCCACCGTGCCGTCCAGCCTCCAGCGGGCCACGTCGCCGGTGCGGTACATGCGCGCGCCCGGGGTGGTGCTGAAGGGGTCCGGAGTGAAGCGCTCGGCCGTCAGCTCCGGCCTGCGCCAGTAGCCGCGGCCCACCTGGATGCCGGCGATGAAGAGCTCACCGGCGACGCCCACCGGCACCGGCTGGCCCCTGCCGTCGAGGATGTGGATTTGCGTGTTGGCGACGGGACGGCCGATGGGCACGCCCCGGGCCAGCTCGTCGCGAGGGCAGGCGTAATAGGTGACGTCGACGGCGGCCTCGGTGGGGCCGTAGAGGTTGTGCACCTCGGTGGAGGGCAGGCGCTGGTGGGCGCGGCGCACCAGCTCAGCGGGCAGGGCTTCGCCGCTGCAGATGAGGCGGCGCAGGTGGGTGAGGGCTTCCAGGCCGGGCTCCTCGACGAAGGCCTGGAGCATGGAGGGGACGAAGTGGACGGTGGTGACGCGCTCGTCGGCCATGAGCTTCGCGAGGTAGGCCGGGTCCTGGTGGCCGCCGGGCTTCGCGAAGACGAGGCGTGCGCCCGTCATGAGGGGCCAGAAGAACTCCCAGACGGAGACGTCGAAGGAGAAGGGCGTCTTCTGAAGCACGGTGTCCGCGGGCGTGAGGCCGTACTCCTGCTGCATCCAGAGGAGGCGGTTGACGATGCCGGTGTGGGCGTTGGTGGCGCCCTTGGGCCTGCCGGTGGAGCCGGAGGTGAAGATGACGTAGGCGAGCGCGTCGGGGCTGGAGGCAGGCGCGGGAAGCTTGGACGCGGGAGGAATGGAGGAGGCCCAATCCTCATCGAGGCAGACGGTGCGGGAGGCGTGGGGAGGCAGCACGTCCACGAAGCGCCGGTGGGTGAGGAGCACCGGGGCGGCGGCGTCCTCCAGCATTCCGGCCAGCCGCTCGCGCGGGTAGGCCGGGTCCAGCGGGACGTAGGCGGCGCCAGACTTCAGGATGGCGAGCAGGGCCACCATCATGTCGAGGGAGCGCTCGAGGCAGACGCCGACGAGCATCTCGGGGCCGACGCCGAGGGAGCGCAGGTAGGCGGCGAGCTGGTCGGCGCGGGCGTCGAGCTGGGCGTAGGAGAGGGCCTGGTCCTCGAAGCGCACGGCCTCTGCGTCGGGAGTGCGGCGCACCTGGGCTTCGATGAGGGTGTGCAGGCAGACGTCGCGCGGGTACGCCTCGGGCCTGCCCTGGAAGTCCACCAGGAGCTGGTGGCGCTCCTCGGAGGTGAGCAGGGAGAGTGCGTCGACGGGCTGGTCGGGCCGGGCCAGCAGTCCCTCCAGCAGCACCAGGAAGTGCTCCACCATGCGCGTGACGGTGGATGGCTCGAACAGGTCCGTGTTGTAGACGAGTACGCCGGTCAGCCCCTCGGGAGTCTGGGCCAGGTCCAGACTCAGGTCGAACTTCGCCGAGTCGAAGTCCATGTTCAGCGCGCGCAGCTCCAGCGGCGCGGAGCCTCCCGGTCCAGCGGGAATCTCCACGGGTGCGTCCGGCGTGTTCTGCAGGCCGAACATCACCTGGAACAGGGGCGAGTGGCTCAAGCTGCGCTGCGGCTGCAGCTCCTCCACCAGCTTCTCGAAGGGGATGTCCTGGTACTCATAGGCGCCCAGGGTGGTGGCGCGCACCTGGGCAAGCAGCTCACGGAAGGTGGCCTGGGGCCGGATGCGCGTGCGCAGCACCAGCGTATTGACGAAGAAGCCGATGAGGCCCTCCGTCTCCGCGCGGGTGCGGCCGGCAATCGGCGAGCCCACCACGATGTCGTCCTGCCTGGAGTAGCGCGCGAGCAGCACCTGCCACGCGGCGAGCAGCGTCATGAAGGGGGTGCCCCCCTCGCGCTGGCTCAGCTCCAGGAGCGCGTCGAACCGCGGCTTCGGCACGCGGACCGGCACGTACGAGCCCCGGAACGTCTGGCGTGGGGGACGGGGCTTGTCCGTGGGCAGTTCCAGCACCGGAGGCGCGCCGGAGAGCTGCTCGCGCCAGTACCCGAGCTGCTTCTCCAGTACCTCGCCCTGCAGCCACTTGCGCTGCCAGAGGGCGAAGTCCGGGTACTGCAGGGGCAGCGGGGGCAACTGGGGCTCGAGCCCGGAGCCGAAGGCGCCGTACAGCGTGGCGACCTCCCGAATCAGCACGCCGAGAGACCAGCGGTCCGAGATGATGTGGTGCATCGACACCATCAGCAGGTGTTCCCGCGCGTCCAGCCGGAACAGCAGCGCGCGCAGCAACGGTCCGCGTGACAGGTCGAACGGGCGCAGCGTCTCCTCGGCGATCAGCTTTCGGGCCCGGGCCTCCCGCTCTCCCGCCGGCACTCCGCCCATGTCCACCACGGGCAGCGTGAAGTCCGAGGCCATGAGGATGCGCTGCATCGGCTCGCCGTCGCGCGAGGTGAAGACGGTGCGCAGCGACTCGTGGCGCTCGACGAGCGCGGTGAAGGCCCGGGACAGGGCGGGCACCGCCAGCACGCCGCGGATGCGCAGGACGGCGGGGAGCGCATAGGCGGGACTGTCGGGGTCGAGCTGCGTGATGAGCCAGAGCCGCTGCTGTGCGAACGACAGCGGCCACTCTCCGTCGCGGCCCACGGCGGCGAGGGTGGGCGCCTTCGTGCCGTGCGCGTTCCGGGAGGCCAGGACGCGCTCCGCGAGCGCGGCCACCGTGGGCGCATCGAAGAGCGCACGCAGGGGCAGCTCCGCGCCGAGGGTGGAGCGGATGCGGGAGATGAGCTGGGTGGCGAGCAGCGAGTGGCCACCCAGTGCGAAGAAGTTGTCGGTGGCGCCCACTCGCTGCACGCGAAGCACCTGGGCGAAGAGGCCGGCCAACTGCTCCTCGGTGGGCGTGCGCGGAGCGACGTAGGCCTCGTCGGAAGTGGAGGACGCCGACTCCGGAGCGGGAAGGAGCTTTCGGTCGACCTTGCCGTTGGGGTTGAGGGGGAAGGCGTCCAGGGAGACGAAGGCCGAGGGCACCATGAACTCGGGGACGTGCTGACGCAGGTGGCGGCGCAGCGCGTCCACTTCAATCTTCGCGCCCTCGGCTGGGACGACGTAAGCCACGAGGCGCTTGTCGCCACTGGGTGAGTCCTGGCGCGCCATGACGACGGCGCCCTGCACGGTGGGGTGCTGACGCAGGCCGGACTCGATTTCACCCAGCTCGATGCGGAAGCCACGCACCTTCACCTGGTGGTCGATGCGGCCCAGGTAGTCGAGCTGGCCGTCGGCGCGCCAGCGCACCAGGTCACCGGTGCGGTACATGCGCGCGCCGGGAGTGGTGCTGAAGGGGTCCGCCATGAAGCGCTCGGCGGAGAGGTCGGGCCTGCCGAGGTAGCCACGGGCGAGGCCTGCGCCAGCCAGGTACAGCTCTCCGGGGACGCCGATGGGCTGGAGCTGGAGGCTGGGGGTGAGGATGTAGCCGGAGGTTTCGGGGAGGGGGACGCCGATGGTGGGCTCACCCGGGCCCTCGGGGACGCGGGTGAAGGTGGAGTAGGTGGTGTCCTCGGTGGGGCCGTAGAGGTTGAAGACGTGCTGGACGGTGCCGGTGGCGTAGAGGCCGCGCACGAGGGTACCGGGCAGGGCTTCGCCGGCGAGGTTGACGGTGGTGACGGAGGGGGGAATGGCGCCCATCCGCAGCAGCTCGGCGACGGCGGAGGGGACGGTGTTGACGAGCGTCACCTCGGAGGCGGCGGGCAGGGAGGCGAGCTCGAGCGCGTTGGCGGCGAGCAGCACGGTGCCGCCGCAGGAGAGGGGCGCGAAGAGCTCGAAGACGGAGAGGTCGAAGCAGATGGAGGTGGCGGCGAGGGTGCCCGCGAGCTGCTCACGGGAGAAGGTGCGCAGGGACCAGTCGAGGAAGGCGGTGGAGCTGGCGTGGGTGATGGCCACGCCCTTGGGCCTGCCCGTCGAGCCCGAGGTGTAGATGACGTGCGAGAGATTCTCTGGCACGGCATGGCAGGTGGGGGCGGACGCGGGCCACTGGGAGAAGCTCTCCGGCAGCGCGTCGAGGCAGACGGTGCGCAGGCCCTGGGTGTCGAGCTGGAGCGAGGCGAGCAGGCTCTGGTGGGAGAGCAGGAGCTGAGCGCCGGAGTCGGAGAGGGTGTAGTCGAGGCGGCCGCGAGGGTAGGCCGGGTCGAGGGGGACGTAGGCGCCGCCGGACTTGAGGACGGCGAGGAGGGAGACGACGAGGTCGGCGGTGCGCTCCATGCAGACGGCGACGCGCACCTCGGGGCCGACGCCGAGGGACTGGAGGTAATGGGCGAGGCGGTTGGCCCGCGCATCGAGCTGCGAGTAGGTGAAGCGCTCGGTGCCGACGACGAGAGCGGTGGCGTCGGGAGTGCGGGCCACCTGCGCGGAGACGAGGTGGGGGACGATGGAGCGCTGGAGGACGGTGCGCGTGTCGTTGAACTCCACCAGCAGCCGGTGGCGCTCCTCGGGGGTGAGCAGCGGAATGGACTCGATGGGCTGCTCGGCGCGCGCCAGCAGTCCCTCCAGCAGCACCCGGTAATGCTCCGCGATGCGTGCGGCCGTGCCCTGCTCGAAGAGGTCCGAGTTGTAGAGCAGGGTGCCCCGGAAGCCGTCCGGCGACTCTCCCAGCGTCAGTGACAGCTCGAACTTCGCCGTGGCGCTCTCCACTTCCTGCGGGCGCAGCGCCAGTCCCGAGACGCGCGCCTCGGCCACGGGCGCGTTCTGCAGGACGAAGAACACCTGGAAGAGGGGACTGCGGCTCATGTCCCGCGTGGGCTGGAGCTCCTCCACCAGGCGCTCGAAGGGGACGTCCTGGTGCTCGTAGGCGCCCAGTGACGTCTCCTTCACCTGTCGCAGCAGGTGGAGGAACGAGGCCCTGCCGTCCAGCTTCGCGCGCAGAGCCAGGGTGTTGACGAAGAAGCCGATGAGGCCTTCGAGCTCACCGCGCTGGCGGCCGGCGATGGGCGAGCCGACGGTGACGTCGTCCTGCCCCGAGTAGCGCGACATCAGCACCTGGAAGGCGGCCAGCAGGACCATGAAGGGCGTGACGCCTTCCTGCTGGCACAGGGCCTTCACCGACTCGGCGACCGGTCGGGAGAGGGCCACGGGAATCTCGGCGCCGCGATAGGTCTGCACGGGCGGGCGAGGCCTGTCCGTGGGCAGCTCCAGCGTGGAGAGGCCCGCCAGGTGCTGGCGCCACCACGTGAGCTGCCCTTCGAGCACCGCGCCCTGCAGCCACTTGCGCTGCCAGACGGCGTAGTCCGCGTACTGGAGCGGCAGTGCCGGCAGCGGCGAGGGACGGCCCTGGGAGAACGCCTCGTAGAGTGCGGCGACTTCACGCACCAGCACGCCCATGGACCAGCCGTCCGAGACGATGTGGTGCAGGTTGAGCGCGAGCACGTGCTCGGTGGCGCCCAGCTTCCACAGCCCCGCGCGGATGAGCGGGCCGGCGGCGAGATTGAAGGGACGCAGTGCGTCCTCGCGGAGCTGTTGCTCCAGCGCTTCCCGGGCGGCTTCCGGCGTCAGGTCACCCAGGTCCACCGTGTTCAGCGGCAGCGTGGCGGGCGGAAGGACGATCTGGAGCGGCTGGCCTTCCCGCTGGGTGAAGACGGTGCGCAACGCCTCGTGTCGCTGTACCAGTTCCACGAGGCCCCGCTGGAGCGCGGCCACGTCCAGTTCCCCCTCCAACCGCACGAAGGTGGGCATGTTGTAGGTGGCGCTGCCGGGCTCGAGCTGGTCGATGAACCACAACCGCTGCTGTGCGAAGGACAGCGGCATCCCGCCGGTCCGAGGTACCGGCACCAGCGAGGGGGCCTCGGAGCCCTGCCCGTTCGTGGCGGACCCGATGCGCGCGGCGAGTTTGGCCACGGTGGGCGCCTCGAAGAGGACGCGCAGCGGCAGCTCCACGTCAAACGCGGTGCGCACGCGGGACACGAGCTGCGTGGCGAGCAGTGAGTGGCCACCCAGTTCGAAGAAGCTGTCGGTGACTCCCACGCGCTCCAGGCCCAGGACCTGCTGGAAGAGCTCGGCCAGCCGCTCCTCGATGGGATTGTGAGGCGCGACGTAGTTCTTGCCCGCGGTGTCCTGCTCCGGAGCGGGAAGGAGCTTTCGGTCGACCTTGCCGTTGGGGTTGAGGGGGAAGGCGTCCAGGGAGACGAAGGCCGAGGGCACCATGAACTCGGGGACGTGCTGACGCAGGTGGCGGCGCAGCGCGTCCACTTCAATCTTCGCGCCCTCGGCTGGGACGACGTACGCCACCAAGCGCTTGTCGCCACCGGGCGAGTCCTGGCGCGCCATGACGACGGCGCCCCGCACGGTGGGGTGCTGACGCAGGCCGGACTCGATTTCACCCAGCTCGATGCGGAAGCCGCGCACCTTCACCTGGTGGTCGATGCGGCCCAGGTAGTCGAGCTGGCCGTCGGCGCGCCAGCGCACCAGGTCACCGGTGCGGTACATGCGCGCGCCGGGAGTGGTGCTGAAGGGGTCCGCCATGAAGCGCTCGGCGGAGAGGTCGGGCCTGCCGAGGTAGCCACGGGCGAGGCCTGCGCCAGCCAAGTACAGCTCTCCGGGGACGCCGATGGGCTGGAGCTGGAGGCTGGGGGTGAGGATGTAGCCGGAGGTTTCGGGGAGGGGGACGCCGATGGTGGGCTCACCCGGGCCCTCGGGGACGCGGGTGAAGGTGGAGTAGGTGGTGTCCTCGGTGGGGCCGTAGAGGTTGAAGACGTGCTGGACGGTGCCGGTGGCGTAGAGGCCGCGCACGAGGGTGCCGGGGAGGGCTTCGCCGGCGAGGTTGACGGTGGTGACGGAGGGGGGAATGGCGCCCATCCGCAGCAACTCGGCGACGGCGGAGGGGACGGTGTTGACGAGCGTCACCTCGGAGGCGGCGGGCAGGGAGGCGAGCTCCAGCGCGTTGGCGGCGAGCAGCACGGTGCCGCCGCAGGAGAGGGGCGCGAAGAGCTCGAAGACGGAGAGGTCGAAGCAGATGGAGGTGGCGGCGAGGGTGCCCGCGAGCTGCTCACGGAGAAGGTGCGCAGGGACCAGTCGAGGAAGGCGGTGGAGCTGGCGTGGGTGATGGCCACGCCCTTGGGCCTGCCTGTCGAGCCCGAGGTGTAGATGACGTGGGAGAGATTCTCCGGCACGGCATGGCAGGCCGGGGCGGACGCGGGCCACTGGGAGAAGCCTTCCGGCAGCGCATCCAGGCAGACGGTGCGCAGGCCCTGGGTGTCGAGCTGGAGCGAGGCGAGCAGGCGCTGGTGGGACAGCAGGAGCTGAGCGCCGGAGTCGGAGAGGGTGTAGTCGAGGCGGCCGCGAGGGTAGGCCGGGTCGAGGGGGACGTAGGCGCCGCCGGACTTGAGGACGGCGAGGAGGGAGACGACGAGGTCGGCGGTGCGCTCCATGCAGACGGCGACGCGCACCTCGGGGCCGACGCCGAGGGACTGGAGGTAATGGGCGAGGCGGTTGGCCCGCGCATCGAGCTGCGAGTAGGTGAAGCGCTCGGTGCCGACGACGAGAGCGGTGGCGTCGGGAGTGCGGGCCACCTGCGCGGAGACGAGGTGGGGGACGATGGAGCGCTGGAGGACGGTGCGCGTGTCGTTGAACTCCACCAGCAGCCGGTGGCGCTCCTCGGGGGTGAGCAGCGGAATGGACTCGATGGGCTGCTCGGCGCGCGCCAGCAGTCCCTCCAGCAGCACCTGGTAGTGCTCCACCAGACGCGCGGCGGTGGCGGCGTCGAACAGGCCGGTGTCGTAGTCGAGCGCGCCCACGAAGCCCGTGGGCCCGTCCGTCATGAAGAGGTCCAGGTCGAACCGCGCGTGGATGTTCTCCTCGGGAACGGATTGCAGGTGCAGCCCCGGCAGCTCCAGCCGGCCCATGGGCATGTTCCGCAGGGCGAACATCACCTGGAAGATGGGCGAATAGCTGAGGCTGCGCTCGGGCTTGAGCTCCTCCACCAGCTTCTCGAAGGGGACGTCCTGGTGCTCGTACGCCGCCAGCGTGGTCTCCTTCACGCCATGCAGCAGGGTGGCGAAGGAGGCGCGCGGGTCGATGCGCGAGCGCAGGGCCAGCGTGTTGGCGAAGAAGCCGATGAGCCCCTCGGTCTCCGCGCGGTTGCGGCCCGCGATGGGTGAGCCCACCACGATGTCGTCCTGGCCCGAGTAGCGCGCCAGCAGCACCTGGAACGCCGCCAGCAGCGTCATGAAGGGCGTGACGCCCTCGCGACGTGAGAGGGCCTTGAGGCCCTCGGAGAGCTGCGCGCCCAGGGCGAAGGGCTTCCGGGCGCCGTGGTACTTCGGCACAGAAGGACGGGGCCTGTCCGTGGGCAGCTCCAGCAACGCGGGCGCTCCCGCGAGCTGCTGCTTCCAGTAGTCCAGCCGCGTCTCCAGCGCTTCCCCGCGCAGCCAGCCCAACTGCCACACGGCGAAGTCGGCGTACTGCACGGGCGGCGGCGGCACGTTGGCCTCCGTGCCGTTGACATGCGCCGCGTACAGCGAGCCCAGCTCGCGCACCAGCACGCCCATGGACCAGCCATCCGAGACGATGTGGTGCATCGTCAGGAGCAGCAGGTGCTCCTTCTCGCCCAGGCTCAGCAGCACCGTGCGCAGCAGCGGGCCCTTCGACAAATCGAAGGGGCGCAGGGCCTCTTCGGCGGCCAGCCGCCGGGCCTCGGCCTGGCGCTCGGATGCGGGCAGGGCGCCCAGGTCCACCACCGGGAGCGGCAGGGGGACGGGGGCGTGGATGAGCTGCACGGGCTCGCCGTCGCGCGAGGCGAAGGTGGTGCGCAGCGACTCATGGCGCCGCACCACCTCGGAGAGGGACTGCTGGAGGCCGGCCACATCCGGCACGCCCTCCAGGCGCAGCGCGAAGGGCATGTTGTAGGTCACCGTGCCCGGATCGAGCTGGTCGATGAACCACAGCCGCTGCTGCGCGAAGGACAGCGGCAGCGCCCCCGTGCGCGGCGCGGGGACGAGCTCCGGAACCTCCAGGCCCTGGCTCGCCAGGCGCGCCGCGTCCACCGTCCGGGCCAGCGCGGAGAGGACCGGCGCCTTGAACAGCTCGCGCAGCGGCAGCGCCACACCGAACGTGGAGCGGATGCGGGAGACCACCTGCGTGGCCAGCAGCGAGTGGCCACCCAGCGCGAAGAAGTCGTCCTCCGCGCCCACGCGCGGGACGCCCAGCACCTGCGCCCAGAGGGCGGCGAGCAGCTCCTCGGTGAGCGTGCGCGGGGCGACGTACACGTGCTCCGCGGACAGCACCATCAGGTCCGGCGCGGGCAGGGCCTTGCGGTCCACCTTGCCGTTGGCGGACAGCGGCAGCGCGTCCAGCACCACCAGCGCCGACGGCACCATGTAGTCCGGCAGCCGCCCCGCCACGAAGGCGCGCAGCGCGGCGGTGTCCAGGGCCCGGGGCGCATCCCCGTCCGCGGGCGCGGGCACCACGTAGGCCACCAGGCGCTTGTCGCCGGGCCGGTCCTCGCGCGCCAGGGCCACCGCTTCGCCCACGCCGGGCCAGGCCAGCAGGGCGGTCTCGATTTCGGCCAGTTCAATGCGGTAGCCGCGCACCTTCACCTGCGCGTCCGCGCGGCCCACGAAGTCGAGCAGGCCGTCCCTCCGCCAGCGCACCAGGTCTCCGGTGCGGTAGAGGCGCGCGCCGGGCACGCCGCTGAAGGCGTCGGGGACGAAGCGCTCGGCGGTGAGCGCGGGCTGCTCCACGTAGCCCCGGGCGAGGCCGTCACCGCCGATGAACAGCTCACCGGTGACGCCCACGGGCACCGGCTGGCCGTGCGCGTCCAGCACGTAGACGCACGTGTTGGCCAGCGGCCCGCCGATGGGCACCGAGGTGCCCGGCTGCGAGGCGTCCGTCATCCGGAAGGTGGTGGCGAAGACGGTACTCTCCGTGGGGCCGTAGCCGTTGGTGACGGAGATGCCCAGCTCCTCCAGGACGCGGCGCGCGTGGGGCGCTGGCACCACGTCTCCACCCGTCAGGAGCTGCTTCAGCGGGCGCAGCGCCTCCAGGCCGGACTCCACCACCTGGGTGAACAGGCCGGCCGTCAGCCACAGCGTGGTGACGTGTGCGTCGCGCACCACCCGGCCCAGTTCCTCCACCGAGGGCGGGTGCGGCGGGAAGACGACGAGGCGGGCACCGTGCAGCAGCGCGCCCCAGACCTCGAAGGTGGAGGCGTCGAAGGAGATGGGGGCGAGCTGGAGCAGCGTCTCGTCCGGGCCGAGGTGCGCGTAGTCCACGCCGAACACGGTGCGCAGCACCCCGCGGTGTGGAATGGAGACGCCCTTGGGACGGCCGGTGCTGCCGGAGGTGAAGTCGATGTACGCGAGGCTGTCCGGCAGGGCGGCCGGAGATGGCGCGGTGGTGGGCTGCGTGGAGAGCGGCGCGTCCTCCAGCACCACCGGCGTCAGGCCCTCCAGCGGCAGCTTCCGCAGCAGCGCCCGCGTGGTGACGAGCACGCGCGGGCGGGCATCCTCCACCATGGCGGCCAGGCGCTCGCGCGGGTACGCCGAATCCAGCGGCACGTAGGCGCCGCCGGCCTTGAGGACGGCGACCAGCGTCACCATCAGCTCCAGCGAGCGCTCGACGCACGTGGCCACGCGCGAGTCGGTGGACACGCCCAGGCCGCGCAGGTGGTGCGCGAGCTGGTTGGCGCGCGCGTCGAGCTCGCGGTAGGTCAGCTTCGCTCCCTCGAACTCGACGGCGACCTTGTCGGGGAAGCGGGCCACCACGGAGGCGAAGACCTCCGGCAGCGTGGAGTCGCGCGGGTACGCGACGGTGGTGGCGTTCCAGTCCACCAGTACCTGCCGGCGCTCGCCGCTGGAGAGCAGCGAGACGGAGGTCAGCGGGGCCTCGGGCCGGGCGACCAGGCCCGTCACCAGCGCGCGGAAGTTCTCCGCCATGCGCCGGACGGTGGCGGCCTCGAAGAGGCCGGTGTCATACCGCAGGGTTCCCCGGTAGCCGTCCGCCGTCTCGGTGAGGATGAGCTCCAGCTCGAACTTGGCGGTGGAGAGCTCCACCTCCAGCGTGTGCAGGGCCAGCCCCTCCATGCGGGGAGAGGACGCGGGCGCGTTCTGCAGGGCGAAGAGCGCCTGGAACAGCGGCGTGCGGCTCAAGTCCCGCGCGGGCTGCAGCTCTTCCACCAACCGCTCGAAGGGGACGTCCTGGTGGGCGTAGGCGCCCAGCGACATCTCCTTCACCTGGCGGAGCAGCTCGCGGAAGGAGGCGCGTCCCTCCACCTTCGCGCGCATCACCAGCGTGTTGACGAAGAAGCCGATGAGGCCCTCCAGCTCACCCCGCTGGCGGCCGGCGATGGGCGAGCCCACCATGACGTCGTCCTGCCGCGAGTAGCGCGACAGCAGCACCTGGAAGGCGGCCAGCAGCACCATGAAGGGCGTGGCGCCCTCCTGCTGGCTCAGCGCCTTGAGCCGGCTGGAGACCTCGGCCGGGAGGACGACGGACACCTGGGCGCCGCGGTAGACCGGCACGGCCGGGCGCGGCTTGTCCGTGGGCATTTCCAGCGCATGGGGCGCTCCGGCGAGCTGCTGGCGCCACCACGCGAGCTGCTCGGCGAGCACCGGCCCCCGCAGCCACTGGCGCTGCCAGACGGCGTAGTCCGCGTACTGGAGCGGCAGGGGCGGCAGCGGGGCGGGACGGCCCTGGAGGGATGCCTCGTAGAGCGCCGCGACTTCACGCACCAGCACGCCCATGGACCAGCCGTCCGAGACGATGTGGTGCATGTTGAGGGCGAGCACGTGCTCGGAGGCGCCCAGCCTCCAGAGGCCCGCGCGGATGAGCGGACCCGTGGCGAGGTCGAAGGACCGCAGCGTGTCCTCGCGGAGCTGCTGCTCCAGCGCTTCCCGGGCGGCGTCTGGCGTCAGGCCGCTCAGGTCCACCACGTTCAGCGGCAGCTCCACGCTCGGGAGGATGAGCTGGAGCGGCTGGCCCTCTTCCTGACGGAAGACGGTGCGCAGCGCCTCGTGGCGCGCCACCAGCTCCGTGAGGCCGTGCTGGAGCGCGGCCACGTCCAGCGCCCCCTCCAGCCGCACGAAGGTGGGCATGTTGTAGGTGGCGCTGCCGGGCTCCAACTGGTCGATGAACCAGAGGCGCTGCTGCGCGAAGGACAGCGGCAGGGGTCCGGTGCGTGGCACCGGGACGATGGCGGGAGCCTGGCTCCCCGTCGTGGAGCCCCGCACGGAGTCGATGCGCGCGGCGAGCGCCTCCAGGGTGGGCTCGGCGAACAGCGTGCGCAGGGACAGCTCCACGCCGAAGGTGGAGCGGATGCGGGACGCCACCTGCGTGGCCAGCAGCGAGTGGCCGCCCAGCTCGAAGAAGTTGTCGTGCGCGCCCACGCGCGGCACCCGCAGCACCTCCGTCCAGAGCGCGGCGAGCCCTTCCTCGGTGGGGGTGCGCGGCGCGACGTAGACCTTGTCCTGGCCGGACGCCGCCGCGTCCGGCGCGGGCAGGGCCTTCCGGTTCACCTTGGCGTTGGCCGTCAGCGGGAAGGCGTCCAGCCGCACCAGGGCGGAGGGCACCATGTAGTCCGGCAGCCGTTGCTTGAGGTGTGTGCGCAGGGCGGCGACGTCGAGCGGCTCGGGGGCCACGACGTAGCCGACGAGGCGCTTGTCACCGGGCACGTCCTCGCGCACCAGGGCCACGGCCTCGCGCACGTCCGCGTGGCTCAGCAGCGCCGCCTCGATTTCGGGCAGCTCGATGCGGAAGCCGCGCAGCTTCACCTGCGCGTCCAGACGGCCGAGGAACTCCAGCGTGCCGTCCGCGCTCCAGCGGACCCGGTCGCCCGTGCGGTACAGGCGCGCGCCGGGGAGGCCGGAGAAGGCGTCGGGGACGAAGCGCTCGGCGGTGAGCGCGGGCTGCTCCACGTAGCCCCGGGCGAGGCCGTCGCCTCCGATGAACAGCTCTCCCGGGACACCCACGGGCAGGGGCTGGCCGTGCGCGTCCAGCACGTAGACGCGCGTGTTGCCCAGCGGCCTGCCGATGGGAAGCGACGCGCCTGCCTGCGCCGCGTCCGTCATGCGGAAGGTGGTGGCGAAGACGGTGCTCTCCGTGGGCCCGTAGCCGTTGGTGACAGGGATGTGCAACGTCTCGAGCACGCGGCGGGCATGCGGGGCGGAGACGACGTCGCCGCCGGTGAGCAACTGCTTCACCGTGCGCAGGCCCTCCAGGTGTCCGTCCACCATCTGCGTGAAGAGGCCCGCGGTGAGCCACAGCGTCGTCACGCCGGTGCGCTGGAGCACCTGCCCCAGCTCCTCCAGCGAGGGCGCCTGGGGCGGCATCACCACCAGTCGCGAGCCATGCAGCAGCGCGCCCCACAGCTCCAGCGTGGACGCGTCGAACGAGATGGGGGCGAGGAGGAGGAAGGTCTCCTCCGGCCCGAAGCGGGCGAAGTCGACGCCGAACACCGTGCGCAGCACGGCCACGTGCGGCGTGCCCACGCCCTTGGGACGGCCCGTGGAGCCGGAGGTGAAGTCGATGTACGCGAGGCTGTCCGGCAGCGCGGCCGGAGGCGGGTGCGTGGCCGGCCGCGAGGAGATCGACACGTCCTCCAGCACCACGGTGGACAGGCCCTCGGCGGGGAGGCGCTCCACCTGTGCACGGGTGGTGACGAGCACGCCCGGGCGGGCGTCCTCCATCATGGCCACCAGGCGCTCGCGCGGGTACGACGGGTCCAACGGCACGTAGGCCGCGCCGGCCTTGAGGATGGCCACCAGCGCCACCACCAGCTCCAGCGAGCGCTCCACGGCGATGGCCACGCGCGAGTCGGTCGTCACCCCCAGCTCGCGCAGATGCCACGCGAGCTGATTGGCGCGCGCGTCCAGCTCCCGGTAGGTGAGCCGCGCTTCACCGGACTCCACCGCCACCTTGTCGGGGAAGCGGGCCACCACCCGTGCGAAGACCTCGGGCAGGGTGGAGGCGCGCGGGTACCCGGCGGTGGTGACGTTCCAGTCCACCAGCACCTGCTGGCGCTCGGCGCCGGAGAGCATGGGCAGCGCGGACAGGCGGCGCTCCGGGTGGGCGGCGAGGCCTTCCAGCAGCGTGTGGAAGTGCGCCAGCAGCCGCGTCACCGTCGCGTCGTCGAAGAGGTCCGTGCGGTAGACGACGGCGGTGCGCAGGCCCTGCGGCAGCTCGGTGGCCAGCAGCGTCAGGTCCACCTGGGCCGCGCCGCTGTCCACCGGGTGGGTCTCCATCGACAGGCCGGGCACGTGCAGCGGGGCCAGGGGGGCGTTCTGCAGGGCGAACAGCACCTGGAAGAGGGGCGAGACACCGAGCTGCCGCCCCGGCTTCAGCGCCTCCACCACCTTCTCGAAGGGCAGGTCCTGGTGCGCGAAGGCGCCCAGCACCTTCTCGTGGACACGGCCCATCAGCTCCAGGAAGGACGGGTCGCCGGACAGGTCCGCGCGCAGGGCCACGGTGTTGACGAACAGGCCGACCAGTCCCTCCAGCTCCGCGCGGTTGCGGCCGGCCACGGGCGAGCCCACCACCACGTCGTCCTGCCCGCTGTAGCGCGACAGCAGCACCTGCCAGGCCGACAGGAGCAGCGTGAAGAGGGTGCGGCCCTCGCGCAGCGCGAGCGCCTGGAGCGACTCGAGCAGCTCCGGCGGCAGCAGCCGGGTCTGCCGTGCGCCTCGCGTGCTGGTGTCCGCGGTGCGCGGCCTGTCCGTGGGCAGCTCCAGCACGGCGCTCGGGTCCAGCTGCTGCCGCCAGTAGCCGAGCTGCGTGTCCAGCGTCTCGCCCCGCAGCCAGTCCCGCTGCCAGGAGGCGAAGTCCGCGTACTGCAACGGCAGCGGCGGCAGCGACGCCGGCTGGCCCGACGCGAGCGCGGGGTAGAGCGCGCCCAGCTCCTTCACCAGCACGCCCATCGTCCACCCGTCGGAGACGATGTGGTGCAGGTTGAGCAGCAGCAGGTGCTCGCGCGTGTCCCAGCGGTACAGCACGGCGCGCAGCAGCGGGCCCTGCTCCAAATCGAAGGGCTGCCTCGCGTCCGCGTGCAGCCGGCGCCACGCCTCCGCTTCCCGGCCGTCATGGACGGCGACGACGGGCAGCCCGACGTCCAGCGAGGGGACGATCTGCTGGAGCACCCGGCCCTGCTGTTCGACGAAGGTGGTGCGCAGCGCCTCGTGGCGGTGCACCAGTTCCTGGAGGGCGTTGCGGAGGGCGTCCACATCCAGCTCGCCGGACAGGCGCACGGCGGTGGGGATGTTGAGGGCGGCGCTTCCCGGCTCCAGCCGCTCTTGGAGCCACATGCGCTCCTGCGAGAAGGACACCGGCGCCCGTCGGGAGTGACGGGCCTTGTCGCGCAGCAGCTCGGCGAGCCGTGCGCGCTTTTGCTCAGGGGTGAGCGCCATTGCGGTACTCCGAATCCAGAAGTCAGCGCGAGCTTGGAAAATTATCGTGCGGGCGCGTGGGAAGTACCCTGTCCGGTACTCCAACGGCCATATGACGTAGACACAAAGGCCTCTACAACATCCCCCCCACGCTCGCCTGCCAGCACTCCCCGTGAGATTGGGCCACGGGCTTGTTACGCGGCACCGCGTTCCAGATTTCTCAGCCAGTGAATCAGCCGCTCCGCCACGTAGGGTGCGTGAGAGGAATTGAGCAGCGAGAAATGGTCTCCTGGTGTTTCAACCACCGTGATTTCACCGGTGAGCCAGGGGCCCCAACCCAGGTCCACGGCGCGAGGTCCACCCTGGGAGGACATGGCGGCCCGGACGAGGAGCGTGGGCCCCGCATAGGGACCTGGCAGGTAGGTGCGGCGTGCCTCGAAGAGTCGCTGGAAGACGGCGAAGAGCCGCTCCAGGGCCTCGAGGCCCAGCTCCAGCGCGCCCGGCCTCCAGCGCCGCACCTGTTCCAACAGGTAGGCCCGCTGCTCACGACCTTGGAGGTGGAGGAGCCGCTCCCGGTCCAGCGGCAGCTCCTGCCATGGCAGGCCCAGCACGGCGCCGAAGGTGGCCAGCTCGGTGAGGGAATCCGGTGGCGGCTGGAGCGCGGGGGCTGCGGTGTCGAGCAGCGCGAGCAGCTCCACCCGCTCCCCCGCGGCCTGGAGCTGGCGTGCCATCTCGTAGGCCACGAGTCCGCCGAAGGACCAGCCTCCCAGCAGGTAGGGTCCGTGAGGTTGCACGGCGCGCACCTGGGTCAGGTACCAGGTCGCGAGGGTCTCGACGGACGCGGGAGGTAGTTCTCCACCCTCCAGTCCCGAGGCTTGCAGTCCGTACACGGGCCGCTCCGCGCCACAGTGGCGGACCAGCTCCGCGTAGCCCAGCACCCCGCCTCCGCCGCCATGGATGAGGAAGAGGGGGCGCCGGGTGGAGCCGTTCGAGTCCAGCCTCATCAGGTTGGGTGTCGGGAGCGTCGTGCCGTCGTGCCGCTGCTCCAGCCACCGGGCCAGCCGCTCCACGGTGGAGCCCTGGAAGAGGGCGGACACCGGCACCGCGACGCCGGTGCTCTCGCGGAGGCGCGCCACCAGTTGGACGGCCAGCAGGGAGTGGCCGCCCAGCGCGAAGAAGTCATCGGTGAGGCCCACGCGAGGCACGCGCAGGACGCTGGCGAAGCCCTCCGCGAGCTGCATCTCCAACGGGGTGCGCGGGGCCACGTACTCGGAGGTGGACGCGGGCGCGTCCGGCGCGGGCAGCGCCTTGCGGTCCACCTTGCCGTTGGCGTTGAGGGGCAGGGCGTCCAGTACCACGAAGGCGGAAGGCACCATGTAGTCGGGCAGCGTCCGCTGGGTGGAGGCGCGCAGGCCCGCGGCGTCCAGGCTGCCGGGTGCGGCCGCCACGTACGCCACCAGGCGCTTGTCGCCGGGAGCGTCCTCGCGCACCACCACCACGGCTTCCTCGACGCCCGGGGCGTGGCGCAGCACCGACTCCACCTCGCCCGGCTCAATTCGGAAGCCGCGCAGCTTCACCTGGAAGTCGATGCGGCCGAGGAACTCGAGGGTGCCGTCCTCGCTCCAGCGCACCTTGTCACCGGTGCGGTACAGCCGCGCGCCGGGGGTGGAGGAGAAGGGGTGGGGCACGAAGCGCTCGGCCGTGAGGTCCGCGCGGTGGAGGTAGCCCCAGGCGAGGCCGGCTCCGCCCACGTACAGCTCACCGGGAACGCCCGGCGGCACCGGCTGGAGCGAAGCGTCCAGTACGTACGCGGTGGAGTTGGACAGTGGCCGGCCGATGGGCACCGAGCGGCCCGGCTCCTCTCCGGCCCGCAGGGTGTGGGTGGCGGAGAAGGTGGTGTTCTCGGTGGGGCCGTAGCCGTTGATGAGCACGGCGCCTGGAGGCAGCCGCGAGAGGTGCTCACGCACGCGCTGCACGGGCAGCACGTCGCCGCCCGCGAGCACCTGTCGGACGCGGGCCAGTGCGCTGCCCTGGTGCAGCACCATCTGCTCGAAGAGGGCCGCCGTGAGCCACAGGGTGGTGATGCGCTCGCGCGACAGCAGCTCACCGATTTCGTCGAGGGAGAGGGCCCCCGGAGGAGCGAGCACCAGCGTCGCGCCATGAAGCAGCGCGCCCCAGACCTCCAGCGTGGAGGCGTCGAAGGCCGCTGGGGCGAGCTGGAGAATGACTTCGTCCGAGCCGAAGCGCATGAAGTCGCTGCCGCGCACCAGCCGCGTCACGCCCCGGTGGGGCACGCAGACGCCCTTGGGACGGCCGGTGCTACCCGAGGTGAACATGACGTACGCCAGCGTGTCCGCACCGGGCTCCTCGGCGAGGGGCGTGGTGGGCCGCGAGGCGATGGCGCTCCACTCCGCGTCCAGCGGGACGCGGTGTCCCTCGAACGTCGCGCTCGGCAGGGACTGCTGGGTGAGGAGCACGCGAGCGCCCGTCTCGCGCAGCATCCAGGCGAGGCGCTCCGGCGGTTGGTGCGCCTCCACCGGCACGTAGGCGGCGCCGGCCTTGAGGATGCCGAGCATGCCGACGACGAGCTCCAGCGAGCGCTCCACGCACAGGCCGACGCACGCGCCCGGACGCACGTCCAGCGCGCGCAGGTGGTGAGCGAGTTGATTGGCCCGAGCGTCCAGCTCGCGGTAGCTCAGGGAGTCCTGGCCGAAGCGCAGGGCCACGGCGTCCGGAGTGCGGCGTGCCTGGGCCTCGAAGAGCCCGTGGAGGCTGGCGTCCCCAGGGAAGTCCGAGGCGGTGTCGTTCCACTCCACGAGCACCCGTCGCTGCTCGGCCGCGTCCATCAGCGGCAGCGCGGAGAGGGGCTGGGCCGGGCGACGGGAGACAGCCTCCAGCAGCGTGCGCAGGTGGTGCGACATCCGGGCGACGGTGGCTGTGTTGAACAGGTCGGTGTTGTAGTTCAGCGCTCCTTGCAGGCCCTCGGCGCCATGCTGCATGGACAGCATGAGGTCGAACTTGGCGACATCGCCTCCTGTCTCCAGCGTGGAGAGCGTGAGCCCCGGCAGCGACAGCCGGGTGTCGGGCAGGTTCTGCAGGGTGAAGACGACCTGGAAGAGCGGCGTGCGGCTCAGGTCGCGCTCCGGGCGGAGCACCTCCACCAGCTTCTCGAAGGGCACGTCTGGTGCTCGTAGGCACCCAGGGTGGCCGCCTTCACCTGCTCCAGCAGCGAGGCGAACGAGTCCGTGCCGGAGACGCGGGAGCGCAGGGCAAGGGTGTTGACGAAGAAGCCGATGAGCCCCTCCGTCTCGGCGCGGTTGCGGCCGGCGATGGGAGAGCCGACGACGATGTCTTCCTGGCCCGAGTACCGGTGCAGCAGGGCCTTGAAGCCCGCCAGCAGCACCATGAAGAGGGTGGCCTGGTGCTCGCGGGCGAGGGCTTCGAGGCCGCGGGACAGCTCGGGCGAGAGCGAGAAATCGTGTGTCGCGCCGTGGAAGGTCTGCACGGCGGGACGCGGCCTGTCAGTGGGCAGCTCCAGGGCGTGGGGCGCCCCGGCGAGCTGTTGCTTCCAGTAGCCGAGCCACGTGTCGAGCACGTCTCCGCGCAGCCAGCTCCGCTGCCACGCGGTGTAGTCGGCGTACTGGATGGGCAGCGGCGTGAGGCGGGGGCGCTCACCGGATGCGGCGGCCTGGTACAGGGCGGCCAGCTCGCGGACGAGCACGCCCATGGACCAGCCGTCGGAGACGATGTGGTGCATCGTCAGCAGCAGGACGTGTTCGTCGGGTGTCAGCCGCAACAGCGTGGCGCGGAGGAGCGGCCCGTGGTCCAGGTCGAACGGCCGCACTGCCTCGGCTTCCGCCAGCCGGCGAGCCTCGGACTCACGCAGGTCCTCCGCCACCTCGCGCAGGTCCACCAGGGGCAGCGGGAAGTCGCAGGCCGGGTGGATGACCTGGACCGGCTCCTCGCCGCGCAGGGTGAAGGTGGTGCGCAGGGACTCCTGACGCTCGATGAGTGCGCCGAGGCCGCGCTCCAGCGCGGTGAGGTCCAGGGCTCCCGTCAGGCGCACCGCGGTGGGCAGGTTGTAGGAAGCACTGCCGGGCTGGAGCTGGTCGAGGAACCAGAGGCGCTGCTGGGCGAAGGACAGCGGCAGCGGCCCGGTGCGTGGCACGGGCATCAGCGGCGGGAACTGCTCGCCTGCGCGCGACTGCCGGGCGGCCTCTACGCGTGGGGCGAGGGCCGCAATGGTGGGCGCTTCGAAGAGGGCGCGCACGGGAAGCTCCACCTCGAAGGCGCGGCGCATGCGGGAGACGACCTGCGTGGCCAGCAGTGAGTGGCCACCGAGGGTGAAGAAGTCATCGGTGACGCCGACCGCTTCCAGATGCAGCACCTCGGCCCAGATGGCAGCCAGCTGCGTCTCGGTGGGAGAACGCGGGGCGACGAAGGTGGCGCTGGCTTCCGTTTCGGGGGCGGGCAGGGCCTTGCGGTCCAGCTTGTCGTGGGTGTTGAGGGGCAGGGCCTCCAGGAAGACGAAGGCAGAGGGCACCATGTACTCGGGCAACGAGCGCAGCAGTGCGGTGCGAAGCTCCGCCGTATCGAGCGCGCGCCCCTCGGGCGTGACGAGGTACGCGACGAGGCGCGGATTGCCGGGCACGTCCTCGCGCGCGAGCACCACGGCGCGGCTGACGTGAGGCACCTGCTCCAGCGCGGCTTCGATTTCGCCCAACTCAATCCGGAAGCCGCGCAGCTTCACCTGGAAGTCGATGCGGCCGAGGAACTCCAGCTCCCCATGGGCCAGCCACCGCACCTTGTCACCGGTGCGGTAGAGACGGCCGCCCGGAGTGTTTCCGAACGGGTCGGGAACGAACTTCTCCGCGGAGAGCTCGGGCCTGCCGAGGTAGCCGCGCCCCACGCCCGCGCCGCCGATGAAGAGCTCACCAGGGACACCGGTGGGAACCGGCTGCATGCGCTCGTCGAGGACGTAGACCTGCATGTTGGCCAGCGGGCCGCCCAGCGTGGGCCGGGAGGCACCGCGAATGGCGCGAGCGGTGCACTCCACGGTGCATTCGGTAGGGCCGTAGACGTTGAAGCCCTGGATGAAGGGGTGTGCCGACAGCTTCGCCCACAGCGCTTCGTCCACGGCTTCACCACCCACCAGCACGCGCAGCGGCCTGGAGGCCGCGAGGCCCTCTTCCAGCAGCAGTCGCAGGTGCGAGGGTGAGCAGTCGAGGGCGTCGACCTCGTGCTTCTCCACCCACGCCTTGAACAGCGCGGCGTCTTCGCGAGCGGCCTGGGGCACGATGCACAGGGCATGGCCGTCGGCCACCTGGATGAGTCCCTGCACCGAAGCGTCGAAGGCCAGCGGCGCATTGATGCCGACGCGCATCGGGCCCTTGGCCCCTGCGTGTACCGTGGAAGCCAGCGCGGCACGCAGGTTCCTCAACGAGGCGTGCTGCACCATGGCGCCCTTGGGGCGGCCGGTACTGCCGGAGGTGTAGATGACGTAGGCGAGATTCTCGGGGGAGGTGACACGGGGCGGGTTGGCGGCGGACTCGCGCAGGAGTTGCTCATGCACGGCCCTGTCGTCCAGGTACACCGCTTCCGCTGAGGCGCCTTCGAGCTTCGAGCGCAGGTGGCGCTGGGTGAGGGCCAGTCGTGCACCGCAGTCCTGGAGCATGAAGGCGATGCGCTCGCGCGGGTAGGCCGGGTCCATGGGTACGTAGGCGCCGCCGGCCTTGAGGATGGCGAGGATGGCCACGACCATGTCCACGCAGCGCTCGATGCAGAGGGCGACGCGCACTTCAGGGCCGACGCCGCGAGCGCGCAGCCAGCGAGAGAGCTGGTTGGCGCGGCGGTTGAGCTGCGCGAAGGACAGCGAGGCGGAGTCATCGAGGACGGCCAGCGCGTCCGGCGTGCGTGCGGCCTGCACCTCGAAGCGCTCATGCAGCGCGCCGTCCCAGTCCAGCTCCTGGCGGGTGTCATTCCAGCGCATGAGTAGCTGCTGGCGCTCGGAGGTGGGCAGCAGGGGCAATTCACCCACGCGCGTCTCCGGCGCGGACACGGCGGCGTGCACCAGCGTGGTGAAGTGCTCCACCATGCGGGCGATGGTGTCCGGCTCGAACAGGTCCGTGCGGTAGCTCAACTCGCCGCCGAGCCCCTCGGGCCGCTGCGTCAGCGAGAGTGTCAGGTCGAAGTGGGTGGCCTCGGCGCCAGACTCGAAGGACTTCAGGCTCAGTGGCGAGCTGCCCGTCACCTCCACGGTAGCCGTCGGCGCGTTCTGCAGGGCGAGCATCACCTGGAACAGCGGCGAGTGACTCAGGCTGCGCTGGGGCCGCAATTCCTCGACGAGCTTCTCGAAGGGCACGTCCTGGTGCTCGTAGGCCCCGAGGGTGGTGGCACGCACCCGGGCGAGCAGCTCGCGGAAGGTGGTGCGCGGGTCCACCTGGGTGCGAAGCACCAGCGTGTTGACGAAGAAGCCGATGAGGCCCTCCGTCTCCGCACGGGTGCGGCCGGCGATGGGAGAGCCGACGGAGATGTCGTCCTGTCCGGAGTAGCGGGCCAGCAACACCTGCCAGAGGGCGAGCAGCGCCATGAAGGGCGTGGCGCCCTCGCGCTGGCAGAGGGCCAGGAGCGCCTCGGACACAGGAGTGGAGAGCTGCACCGGCAGCCATGCACCCCGGTGGGTCTGGACGGCGGGACGGGGCTTGTCGGTGGGCAATTCCAACACGGGGGCCGCACCGGAGAGCTGCTCGCGCCAGTAGCCCAGTTGCTGCTCCAGCACCTCACCCCGCAACCATGACTGCTGCCATTCCGCGAAGTCGGCGTACTGCACCGGCAGCGGCGGCAGGCACGCCTCCGTCCCGGTGGTCCACGCGGAATACAGCTCCGCCAGCTCCCGCACGAGCACGCCCATGGACCAGCCGTCGGAGATGATGTGGTGCATCGTCACCAGCAGCACGTGCTCCGTCGTGTCCAGGCGCAGCAGTGCCGCGCGCAGCAACGGGCCCCGGGTGAGGTCGAAGGGGCGCAGGGCCTCTTCGGTGGCCCGGCGGTGGGTTTCGGTCTCACGCGCCCCGGTGGGCAGGGGGCCGAGGTCCACGACGGGCAGCGAGAAGTCCGGGCTCGGATGGATGCGCTGCACCGGCTCGCCGTCCTCGAGGCCGAAGGTGGTGCGCAGGGACTGTGGCGCTCGATGAGCACCTGGAAGCCGTGTTCAAGGGCCGCCACGTCCAGCACGCCCGACATGCGCAGGGCGGAGGGGATGTTGTAGGCGGCGCTGCCGGGCTCGAGCTGATCGATGAACCACAGGCGCCGCTGGGCGAAGGACAGCGCCCGTCCGCCCGTGCGTGGCACGCGCACCATGGCCGGAGCCGCCGGCACCTGCTCCGCCCTGGCCGTGTCGATGCACCGGGCCAGTCCGCCGAGGGTGGGCGCATCGAAGATGGCACGCAGCGGGAGCTCGACGCCGAAGGCGGCACGGACCCGGGAGACGAGCTGGGTGGCGAGCAGGGAGTGTCCGCCCAGGGCGAAGAAGCTGTCGTCCTGCCCCACGCGCTCCACATGCAGCAGGGCCTGCCAGAGCAGGGCCAGCTCCCGCTCGACGCGCGAGGCGGGCGGGTGGAAGGAACGTTCATTCCGCGAGGCGCCGGGCGCCGGCAGGGCCTTGCGGTCCAGCTTGCCGTTGGGAGTGAGGGGCAGGGCCTCCAGGGTGACGAAGGAGGAGGGCACCATGTAATCGGGCAGGTGCTTCTGGAGGGCGGCACTCAGCGCGCCCATGTCCAACGCCTGATCCGGAGTGGCGGGGACGACGTAGCCGACGAGGCGCTGGTTGCCGGGCACGTCCTCGCGCACGAGCACGGTGGCGTCGCGCACGCCGGGCTGCTGCTTGAGGGCGGCCTCGATTTCGCCCAGCTCGATGCGCTGGCCGCGCAGCTTCACCTGGAAGTCGATGCGGCCCAGGTAGTCGAGCGTGCCGTCGGCCTTCCACCGCGCCTTGTCGCCGGTGCGGTACAGACGTGCGCCGGGCTCGGTGCCGAAGGAGTCTGGGACGAAGCGCTCGGCGGTGAGGTGCGGCCGGTGCAGGTAGCCGTGGGCGAGTTGTACGCCGCCCAGGTAGAGCTCACCGGGTACTCCAATGGGCACCGGCCGCAGGCGCGTGTCGAGCACATACGCCCGGGTGTTGGCGACGGGGCGGCCGATGGGGATGGTGAGGCCGGACTCCTCGTCCGTGGCCTGGGCGAAGGTCGCGTCGATGGTGACTTCGGTGGGGCCGTAGAGGTTGACGAGGCGGACCTCGGGCAGGACGGCGCGCAGGCGCGGGGCGAGCTCGGAGGCGAGGGCCTCACCGCCGCAGAACAACCAGCGCAGGTGCGTGGCGGCGCGCAGTCCCTTCTCTTCCAGCAGGAAGCGGAGCATCGAAGGCACCACCTGGAGCACGGAGATGCGCTGCCGGGCGACGCAGGCCAGCAGTGCGGCCGGGTCTCGGTGGGCCTCGGGAGGCGCGAGGACGAGCGGGGCGCCCACCAGCAGCGGGGCCCAGCACTCCCAGACGGAGGCATCGAAGCTCAGCGGCGTCTTCTGCAGCACCCGGTCCTCGGCGGAGAGGCCGAAGGTGGAGAGCAGCCACGCCATGTGGTTGGCGAGGGCGCCGTGGGGGATGACGGCCCCCTTGGGCTGGCCGGTGCTGCCCGACGTGTAGATGACGTAGGCGGGGCTCTCCAGCGGCACCTGGACGATGGGCGCGCTCGTATCGCCGTCATCGCCCCAACCGGAGTCGAGGCACACCACGGACGGGCCTTCAGGGAGGAGGCCGCGCAGGTGCTGCTGGGTGAGCAACACGGGGGCGGCGGTGTCCTGGAGCATGAAGGCCAGGCGCTCGTGCGGGTAGTTCGGGTCCAGCGGCACGTAGGCGCCACCGGCCTTGAGGATGCCGAGGAGCGCCACGGGCAGCTCCAGCGCGCGCTCCATGCAGACGGCGACGAGGGAGCCCGTGCGCACGCCCGACTGACGCAGGTGCGAGGCCAGCAGGTTCGCGCGTGCGTCGAGCTGGCGGTAGGTGAGCTTCGCGTCACCGAGCTCGACGGCGACGTTGTCGGGAAGTCGCGCCGCCACGTGCGAGATGGCTTCGTGCAGGGGCGACCCGCTCGGAAGCCGGGCGGCGGTGTCGTTCCACCCCACCAGCACCTGACGGCGCTCGGCCTCGGAGAGAAGTGACACGTCTCCCAACCGGCTGTCGGGCCGGGACACCAGCGCCTCCAGCGCCACGGCCCAGTGCTTCAGCAGTTGCTCCAGGTGGTGCGCTTCGAAGCGTGCCGGCTCGTACGTCAGGTGCAGTCCCAGTCGCGTGCCGGGGACGCTGGTGGCCAGCAGCGGCAGGTCGGTCTGCTCGTGCGTGGTGACGTCCCGGATGCCCAGCTCGGCATGGGCCGACTTCACGGCGGCGTCGACGGGGTAGTTCTCGAAGACGAACAGGGACTGGAACAGCGGGGTGCCCCGAGGCACGTCGCTCCACCCCTGGATGCGCACCAGCGCGGAGTGCTCGTGCTGGCGCTGCTCCACCTGCCGCGCGTGCAGCGCCTTCAGCCAGGCGAGGACCCGCACGTCCTCGTCCACGCGGATGCGCACGGGCAGCGTGTTGATGAACATGCCCACGGCACGGTCGATGCCGGGCAGCTCCGCGGAGCGGCCGGAGGTGGTGGCTCCGAAGAGGACGTCGTCCTCGCCCGTGTGGCGCGACAGGGCCAGGGCCCAGGCCGCCTGCACCACGTCGTTGGGCGTGAGCTGGTGCTGGCGGACGAAGGACTGGAGCGCCGTGGTGGCTTCAGCGGACAGCGACGCGTGCAGCTCCTCGCGAGAGGTCGCCACCCCGGGCCTGCCGGACAGCAGGCCTGGCAGGGGCGTGGGGGCGGTGAAGCCTCGGAGGGATTCGCGCCAGTACGCCTCGGTGCGCTCCACGGGTTGGTTCCGCAGCCAGGCGATGTAGTCGCGGAAGGACAGGGACTGGCCCCTGGACGGCGTCCGGCCCGCGCGGACCTCGCCGTAGGCAGCGAAGAGGTCCTGGAGGAGCAGGCCCAGGCTCCAGCCGTCCAGCAGCAGGTGGTGGTGACTCCAGAGGACGCGCCAGGTGCGCTCGCCCAGACGCACCACCGTCAGTCGCGACAGGGGCGGCCGGCGCAGGTCGAACCCGCGCGTCTTGTCCTCCGCTACGAGGGCGTCGAAGCGCGCCCGCTGCTCCGTGTCGGGCACGTCGCGCCAGTCATGCTCTTCCCACGGCAGGGGCGCGCCGGGGTGGACCTGTTGCAGGGGCTCTTCCAGTCCGTCCCAGAGGAAGGAGGTTCGCAGCAGGGGATGGCGTTCCACCGCGGCCTCCCAGGCGCGCCGGAAGGCCGTCATGTCCACGGTGCCGCCAAAGGTCCACGCGAGCTGACAGACGTAGACGCCGGAGGCGGGCTCCGCCAGCGTGTGGAAGAGCATGCCCTGCTGCAACGGAGACAGCGGGTAGAGGTCCTCCACGGGAAGGCCCGTGGGGAGCAGCCGCTGAAGGGTGGACTGCTCCAGCCCCGCCAGGGGGAAGTCGGACGGGGTGTAGCGACGCGCGTCGTCGGTGGCCCGGGTGGAGATGAGCTGCCGCAGCGCGGACAGGCAGCGCGCGGCCAGGGCCTGGACGGTGTCCTCGCGGTGCAGGGCCGCGTTGTACGTCCAGCCCAATGTCAGCCGGCCCTCGAAGACGTAGCCATCGACTTCCAGCAGGTGGCTCCGCTCGCCAGTAGGACTGCGCAGCGCGCCCGTGGAGCCGCGTGCAGGGACGAAGGGCGGCGGCGCGGTGCCGGGGCCCTGGGTTCCACCGAGCTGGTCGAACTGGCCCAGGTAGTTGAAGACCACCTGTGCCTGCGGAGTCTCACGGAGGCCCCGTGCCGCGTCGCCGGCCAGATGGCGCAGCAGCCCGTAGCCAATGCCTCGCCGGGGCAGGCGGCGCAGTGAGTCCCGCACCGCGCGCAGCCGGTCGCCCGGAGTGGCGGTGCCGGAGACATCCAGCACCACCGGGTACGTGGTGGTGAACCAGCCCACGGTGCGGGACAGGTCTACGTCCTCGAAGAGGGCTTCGCGGCCGTGGCCCTCCAGCTCCACGCGCAGCCGGGGCTGGCCCGTCCACTGCGTCAGGCCCTCCACCAGTGCCGCCAGCAACACGTCGTTGATGTGCGCGCGCCAGGCGGCCGGAGTCTCCTGCAACAGCAGGCGCGTCTCCTCCGCCTCCAGCGACACGTTCACCACGCGAGCGGAGGCCAGGGAGTTGCCGACTCCCGGCAGGTCCACCGGAAGCGCCGTCTCCCGTGCACGTCCCTGCTCTTCCCAGTAGGGCAGCTCGCGCGCCAGCTCCTCCGAGCGCGCGAAGACCTGGAGCTTCTCCGCCCACGCCTTGAAGGAGGTGGACTTGGGCGGCAGCGCCACCGGCTGGCCGCGCTGGAGCTGTGCGTAGGCCGTGGCCAGGTCCTCCAGCAGGATGCGCCAGGAGACGCCGTCGACGGCGAGGTGGTGGATGGCCAGCAGCAGTCGTGGCGCCCGGTCCGGACCGAAGTGGAAGAGGGCGGCGCGCAGCAGCAGGCCCTCGTCCAGGTGGAGGCTGGCCTGGAGACGCGTGGCCTCGGACTCCATGGCCCGGGCCTGGTCGGCTTCGGGGATGGACGACAGGTCCACCTGCTCCAGCCGCACGGGGGCTTCGAGGCCCGCGAGCTCCTGTCGCCACACGCCGTCCGCCCCGCACGCGAAGCGCAGGCGCAGTGAGTCGTGATGGGCCACCAGCGCCTGGAGCGCCTGCTCCGCGCACGGCACGTCCACCGTCCCGCGCGCGGCGAGGAGGACGGCCTGGTTGTAGTGGTGCGGCAGTGCGGGCGGCTGCTCGAAGAATTCGAGCTGGATGGGCGTCAGCGGCACGGTGCCCTGCACCAGGCCCTGCTCGGCCTGGACGTGGGCCTCTCGCTTCACCATGCGCGCAAGGGCCTCCAGCGTCTGGTGCTGGAAGATGTGGTTGGCGGCCAGATGCAGGCCGGCCTGCCGCGCACGAGAGACGAGCTGGATGGAGAGGATGGAGTCGCCGCCCAGCTCGAAGAAGTTGTCGTGCAGCCCGACGCGGGGCACTCCGAGCAGCTCCGCCCAGAGGATGGCCAGGGTCTTCTCCTCGGGCGTGCGCGGCTCGGCGAAGTCGGCGGTGTCTCGCCGCGGGGCGTCCGGAGCGGGCAGGGCCTTGCGGTCCACCTTGCCGTTGGGCAGCAGCGGCAGGACCTGGAGCACGACGAGCGCCGTGGGCACCATGAACTCGGGCAGTCGCTCGGACAGGAAGGTGCGCAGGGCCTGGGTGTCTGGTGTGAGGCCTTCGGTGGGTACGACGTAGGCCACGAGCCTGGGGCCGGCTCCGTCTTCGCGCACCAGCGTCACTGCGTCCGCGACGTTCGGGTGGGCGCGCAGCGCGGACTCGATTTCCCCCAGCTCGATGCGCAGGCCGCGCAGCTTCACCTGGGAGTCGATGCGGCCGATGAAGTCGAGCGTGCCGTCCGCCCGCCAGCGCACCTTGTCACCGGTGCGGTACAGGCGTGCTCCGGGCTCGGCGCTGAAGGGGTTGGGGACGAAGCGCTCCGCGGTGAGGTCCGGCCGGTGCAGGTAGCCCCAGGCGAGGCCCACGCCGCCCAGGTACAGCTCGCCGGGCACTCCGGTGGGCACCGGCCGCAGGCCCGTATCCAGGACGTAGGTCTGCGTGTTGGCCATGGGCCGGCCAATGGGCGCCACGGGTCCGGAGAACGCGTCCTCCACGTGCCACCAGGTGGCGTCGATGGTGGCCTCGGTGGGGCCGTAGCTGTTGTGCAGGCACACGTGCGGCAGCACCTCGCGCACGCGGGGAGGCACGTCCGCGGGCAGTGCCTCGCCGCCAGCGATGAGCCAGCGAAGCCGCGTGGCGTTGCGCAGGGCGGGCTCGTCCAGCAGCACGCGCAGGTGCGAGGGCACCAACTGGAGCACCGTGACGTGATGGCGCACGAGGCTCGCCAGCAGGACGGCGGCATCGCGATGGGCCTCCGGCGGGGCCAGCACGACGGTGGCTCCGTTGAGGAGGGCGGAGAAGAGCTCGGCGACGGAGACGTCGAAGCTCAGCGCGGTGCGCTGGAGCGTCCGCTCACCCGGGCCCAGGCCGTACATGGAGCGCATCCACGAGGCGTGGTTGGCGAGGGAGCGGTGCGAGATGACGGTGCCCTTGGGCCTGCCAGTGCTGCCCGAGGTGTAGATGACGTAGGCGGCGCTCTCCGGAGGCACGTCGGTGCTCGGAGCGGCCGGGGCGTCGCGCAGGTCGGTGTCGACGCAGAAGACGGTGGGGCCTTCGGGCAGCAGCCCCTGGAGGTGGCGCTGGGTGAGCAGCACCGGGGCGGCGGCGTCCTGGAGCATGAAGGCCAGGCGCTCACGCGGGTAGGCCGGGTCCAGGGGCACGTAGGCGCCACCGGCCTTGAGCACGCCGAGGAGCGCCACGGGCAGCTCCAGCGCGCGCTCCATGCAGACGGCGACGAGCGAGCCGGGACGCACGCCGAGCTGCCGCAGGTGCGTGGCCAGCAGGCTGGAGCGCGCGTCGAGCTCGGCGTAGGTGAGCGAGCCCGAGTCCGCGAGCGCGGCGAGGGCGTCAGGCGAGAGCGCGGCCTGCGCGGAGAAGAGGTGGTGGACGCTGACGTCCGCTGGGAACTCCGAGGCGGTGTCGTTCCACTCCACGAGCACCCGGCGCAGCTCGGCCTCGTCCATCAGTGGCAGAGAGGAGAGGCGCAGCTCGGGACTGGCCACGGCGGCGCGCAGCAGCGTGCGCAGGTGCTCCACCATGCGGGCCGCGGTCGCGGGCTCGAAGAGCGCGGTGGCATAGAGGAGCGCGCCGCTGAGGCCCTGGGGGGACTCCGCCAGGGTGAGGTCCAGGTCGAACTTCGCGGGGACGTCGTCGAGCTCCACGGGGCTCAGGCGCAGCCCCGGCAGCTCCAGCGCTTCCCGGGGCACGTTCTGGAGGGAGCACATGACCTGGAACAGCGGCGAGTAGCTGAGGCTGCGCTCGGGCCGCAGTTCCTCGACGAGCTTCTCGAAGGGCACGTCCTGGTGCTCGTAGGCGTCCAGGGTGTTTTCGCGGACGTGCTGCAACAGCGAGAGGAACGAATCCCCCAGGGCCATGCGGGAGCGCAGGACGAGGGTGTTGACGAAGAAGCCGATGAGGCCCTCTGTCTCCGCGCGGTTGCGGCCGGCGATGGGCGAACCGACGACGATGTCCTCCTGGCCGGAGTAGCGATGCAGCAGCACCTGGAAGGCGGCGAGCAGGAACATGAACGGCGTCACGCCGTGTCGCTGGCACGCGGCCCGCAGTTCGTCCGAGAAGTCGCGGGAGAGCGAGAATGGGACGATGCCGCCCTGGAAGGACTGGACGGGCGGGCGGGGCTTGTCGGTGGGTAGCTCCAGGAGCGCGGGAGCCTCCGCGAGCTGCTGCTTCCAGTAGCCGAGCTGCGCGTCCAGCACCTCGCCCTGGAGCCAGCCCCGCTGCCAGATGGCGTAGTCGGCGTACTGCACCGGCAGCGGCGGCAGCGAGGCGCCGGAGTAGAGGGCGACCACCTCGCGCACGAGCACACCCATGGACCAACCGTCGGAGACGATGTGGTGCATGTTGAGAAGCAGCACGTGCGCTTCAGCACCGAGGTGGAGCAGCGTGCCGCGCAGCAGCGGGCCGGTGGCGAGATTGAAGGGGCGGAGTGCGTCCTCGTGCGCCAGTCGTCGGGCCTCTTCCTCCCGTTGCGGCGGAGAAAGATGCGTCAGGTCCACCCGGGCCAGGGTGAAGTCGCCGCTGGCATGGATGCGCTGCGTGGGCTGTCCGTCGTGTGAAGCGAAGGTGGTGCGCAGGGCCTCGTGACGGTGCATCACGTCGGCCAGGGCGCGCTCCAGGGCCTCCGCGTCCAGCATGCCCTCCAGGCGCAGCGCCGCGGGCAGGTTGTACGTGGATTCGTTGGGCTCCAGTTGGTCGATGATCCACAGGCGCTGCTGGGCGAAGGAGAGGGGCAGTTCTCCGGTGCGAGGCACCGGGGCGAGCGGGGGCAGCTCCAGGCCCTGGGCCTCCCTGCGACTCGCCTCCACCTGCATGGCGAGCTGCGCGAGGGTGGGATGGGAGAAGAGCTCGCGCAGGGACAGCTCGACGCCGAAGAGCGAGCGGAGGCGGGAGACGACCTGGGTGGCGAGCAGGGAGTGGCCGCCCAGCTCGAAGAAGTCGTCGTTGGCGCCCACGCGGTCGACGCCCAGCAACTGGACCCAGAGGTCCGCCAGCAGTGTCTCGGTGGGCGTGCGTGGCGCGAGGTACTCGGAAGCCGCTGGCTGAGCCGAGTCCGGAGCAGGCAGGGCCTTGCGGTCCACCTTGCCGTTGGGCGTCAGGGGCAGGGCCTTCAGCTCGACGAAGGCCGAGGGCACCATGAACTCGGGCATCCGCCGGGAGAGGGACTCGCGCAGGGCGCGGACGTCCACGGCTTCCGCCGAGGGCACGACGTAGGCGACGAGCCTCGGGCCCACGGCACCGTCTTCGCGCACCACGGCCACCGCGTCGTCAACGTCCGGATGGGCACGCAGCGCGGCCTCGATTTCGCCCAGCTCGATGCGGAAGCCGCGCAGCTTCACCTGCCCGTCACGGCGGCCGAGGAAGTCGAGGTTGCCGTCGGGGAGGAAGCGCGCACGGTCTCCCGTGCGGTAGAGGCGAGCACCGGGCGCGGTGCTGAAGGCGTCTGGGATGAAGCGCTCGGCGGTGAGCTCCGGGCGGCGCAGGTAGCCGCGAGCCACGCCCTGGCCGCCGATGAAGAGCTCACCCACGACGCCGACGGGCACCGGTTGGAGCTGGGCGTCCAGGACGTACAGCGCGGTGTTGGCGATGGGCCGGCCGATGGGGACGATGCCGTTGACGACGCCGCCCTCATTCAAGTCGTAGATGGAGCAGCCAACGACGGTTTCGGTGGGGCCGTACTCGTTGACGAGGCGGACGCGAGGCGCGAGTCGCTGCCAGCGCTCAACGGTTGCGGGAGGCAGGGCCTCGCCGCCGACGACGAAGGCGCCTTCCAGCCGTGCCAGTTCCTCTGGCTGCATCAGGTCCAACAGCACCTGGAGGTGAGCGGGGGTGAGCTTGACGAGGCCATGGCGGTGTTGCCGCAGAGAGTCCGCGAGGGCTTCCAGGTCCTTGCCTGAAGGCAGCAGGTGCACTTCCCCGCCAGCGAGCAGGGGAGTGAGGAGGCTGGTGAGGGTGGCGTCGAAGGCGACGGAGGTGTGGACGGGGGCACTCTGCCCCTGGGAGACGCGGTACTCGCGCAGGGCCCAGTGGAGGTAATGGACGAGGCCACGGTGCATCACCATGACGCCCTTGGGGCGTCCGGTGCTGCCGGAGGTGTAGAGGACGTAGGCGAGGTTCTCGACCGTTACCGTGGGAATAGGAGGCGTCTGGGGCTGTCGCGCGAGCAGCGGCGCATCCGCGTCGAGCAGCACATACAGCTCACCTCGTGAGGGCAGTTCGTCCGCGAGACGCTCCACGGTGACAACAACCGGAGCCGCCGAGTCGGAGAGCATGAAGCCGAGACGCTCGGCGGGGTAGCTGGGGTCCAGCGGGAGGAAGGCTCCGCCGGCCTTGAGGACACCGAAGATGGCGACCACCAGCTCGATGGAGCGATCGAGATGGAGCGCGACGAGGGTGTCGGGGCCGATGCCCTGAGAGCGCAGGTGGTGAGCGAGCTGGTTGGCGCGAACGTCCAGCTCCCGGTAGGTGAGGGCGTCGTGGCCGAAGCGCAGGGCGACGGCATCGGGAGTGCGCTGGACCTGGGCTTCGAAGAGGAGGTGGGCGCACGTGTCGCGGGGGAAGTCGCGGGCGGTGGCGTTCCACTCCAACAGCAACTGGCGCTGCTCCTCGGGCGACATCAACGGCAGGCCGGACACCCGCGCCTCGGGCCGCGCCGCCGCGTGCTCCAGCACCGTGCCGAGGTGCCGCACCATCCGGTCGATGGTCGCCGCCTCGAAGAGGTCCGTGCGGTACTCGCAGGCGCAGGTCAGGCCCTGCGCCGTCTGGACGACGAAGAGGGTGAGGTCCAGGCGCGAGACGCTGGTGCCGGCGCCCTCGGAGCGCAGGGTCAGGCCGGGGACCTTCAACTCGGAGGCGGGCTGATTCTGGAGGACCAGCTTCACCTGGAAGAGGGGCGCGTGGCCCAGGCTGCGCTCGGGGTTGAGGACCTTGACCAGCTCTTCGAAGGGCAGGTCCTGGTGGGCATAGGCCCCCAGCGTGGTGTCGCGCACGCGGCCGAGCAGCTCGCGGAAGGTCGGGCTCCCCTCCAACCGCGCACGCAGCGCGAGCTGGTTGATGAAGAAGCCGATGAGCCCCTCGGTCTCCGCCCGGTTGCGGTTGGCGATGTCCGTGCCGATGACGAAGTCGTCCTGCCCCGAGTACCTCGAGAGGACCACCTCGAAGCCGGCGAGCAGGGCCATGAAGAGGGTGGTGCCCTCGCGGCGGGAGAGGGACTGGAGCGAGTCGGCCAGCTCGCGAGGCAGCACGCGCGTGAGCAGGCTGCCGCGGACACCCTGGACAGCGGGACGCGGGAAGTCGGCGGGGAGCTCCAGCAACCGAGGCGCGCCGTGGAGGTGCTCCCGCCACCAGGAGAGGTGCGTCTCGAGGGCCTCGCCCTGGAGCCAGCCACGCTGCCAGGCGGAGTAGTCGGCGTACTGCACGGGCAGCGGTGGCAGTGCGGCACCGGAGTAGAGGGCGGCCACCTCACGTACCAGCACACCCATGGACCAACCGTCGGAGACGATGTGGTGCATGTCGAGCAGCAGCACGTGCGCTTCAGCGTCCAGGCGCAGCAGCGTGCCGCGCAGCAGCGGACCGGTGGCGAGGTTGAAGGGACGGAGTGCCTCTTCACGTGCCAGCCGCCGGGATTCTTCCTCCCGTTGCAGCGGAGAAAGGTGCGTCAGGTCCACCCGGGCCAGGGTGAAGTCGCCGCTGGCGTGGACGCGCTGAACGGGCTGGCCATCGCGTGAGACGAAGGTGGTGCGCAGGGCTTCGTGACGGTGCACCACCCCGGCCAGGGCGCGCTCCAGCGCGTTCGAGTCCAGGACCCCTTCCAGGCGCAGCGACATGGGGATGCTGTAGAGGGGACTTCCTGGCTCCAACTGGTCGATGAACCACAGGCGCTGCTGGGCGAACGAGAGAGGCAGCGCCTCCGTGCGAGGCACGGGGAGGAGCGGAGGCTGCGCCAGGCCCTGGGCCTCCCTGCGACTGGACTCCACCTGCATGGCGAGCTGGGCGAGCGTGGGATGGGAGAACAGCTCGCGCAGGGACAGTTCGACGCTGAAGAGGGAGCGGAGGCGGGAGACAACCTGGGTGGCGAGCAGGGAGTGGCCGCCCAGCTCGAAGAAGTTGTCGTTGGCTCCGACGCGGGGGACGCCGAGGAGTTGTGACCAGAGGTCCGCCAGCAGCGTCTCGATGGGCGTGCGTGGCGCGAGGTACTCGGAGGCCGAGGCCTGGGATGCGTCCGGAGCAGGCAGGGCCTTGCGGTCCACCTTGCCGTTGGGCGTCAGGGGCAGGGCCTGGAGCGCGACGAGCGCCGAGGGCACCATGAACTCGGGCAGTCGCTCGGACAGGAAGGCGCGCAGGGCCTGGGTGTCAGAGGTGCTGCCATCGGTGGGAACGACGTAGGCGACGAGCTTGGGGCCCGCCACACCGTCTTGGCGCACCATGGCCACTGCGTCGCCGACTCCCGGGTGGGCGCGCAGAGCGGACTCGACTTCACCGAGCTCGATGCGGAAGCCGCGCAGCTTCACCTGGAAGTCAGCGCGGCCCAGGTACTCCAGCTCGCCGGAGTCCTGCCAGCGCGCGAGGTCTCCCGTGCGGTAGAGGCGGGCACCGGGCGCGGTGCTGAAGGCGTCGGGGATGAAGCGCTCGGCGGTGAGCTCCGGGCGGCGCAGGTAGCCGCGAGCCACGCCCTGGCCGCCGATGAAGAGCTCTCCCACGACGCCGACAGGCACCGGCTGGAGCTGAGCATCCAGGACGTACAGCGCGGTGTTGGCGATGGGCCGGCCGATGGGGACGATGCCGTTGACGACGCCGCCCGCGTTCAAGTCGTAGATGGAGCAGCCGACGACGGTTTCGGTGGGGCCGTACTCGTTGACGAGGCGGACGCGAGGCGCGAGCTGCTGCCAGCGCTCCACGGTTGCGGGAGGCAGGGCCTCGCCGCCGACGACGAAGGCGCCCTCCAGCCGTGCCAGTTCCTCTGGCTGCATCAGGTCCAGCAGCACCTGGAGGTGAGCGGGGGTGAGCTTGACGAGGCCGTGGCGGTGCTGCTGCAGAGAGTCCGCGAGGGCTTCCAGCTCACCCGTGGAGGGAAGCAGGTGCACTTCCCCGCCAGCGAGCAGGGGAGTGAGGAGGCTGGTGAGGGTGGCGTCGAAGGCGACGGAGGTGTGGACCGGAGCGCTCTGCCCCAGGGAGACGCGGTACTCGCGCAGGGCCCAGTGGAGGTAATGGACGAGGCCACGGTGCATCACCATGACGCCCTTGGGACGGCCGGTGCTGCCGGAGGTGTAGAGGACGTAGGCGAGGTTTTCGGCCGTCACAGTGGACGTGGGAGGCGTCTGGGGCTGCTTCGCGAGCACCTGCGCATTCGCGTCGAGCAGCACGCGCCGTTCTCCCCGAGAAGGCAGCGCCGCCGACAGGTGCACTGTCGTGACAACGACCGATGCGGCCGAGTCGGAGAGCATGAAGCCGAGGCGCTCCGCGGGGTAGCTGGGGTCCAGTGGAAGGAAGGCACCGCCGGCCTTGAGGACGCCGAAGATGGCGACCACCAGCTCGATGGAGCGCTCCAGATGGAGCGCGACGAGGCTGTCGGGGCCGATGCCCAGCGAGCGCAGCTGCCAGGCAAGTTGATTGGCGCGAGCGTCCAGCTCCCGATAGGTGAGCGAGTCGTGGGCGAAGCGCAGGGCCGTGGCGTCAGGAACGCGCTGGACCTGGGCTTCGAAGAGGACGTGGGCGCAGGTGTCGCGGGGGAAGTCGCGGGCGGTGGCATTCCACTCCACCAGCACGCGTTGCCGCTCGGCCGCGTCCATCAGCGGGAGCTCGGACAGGCGCCGCTCCGGATGCGTGGCGATGCCCTCCAGCAGCGTTTGGAGGTGCGTGGCCATCCGCGCGACGGTGGTGGCGTCGAACAAGTCGGTGGCGTAGTGGAAACCGCCGCGGAAGCCCTCGGGCGTCTCTTCCAGCGAGAGGTTCAGGTCAAACCGGGCGGGTGGTGACGCCGGGGCCAGCGGGCGCAACTTCACTCCCGGCAGCTCCAGTGGGCCCATGGGCGTGTTCTGGAGGGTGAAGCCCACCTGGAACAGGGGCGAGTGACTCAGGCTGCGTTGGGGCCGCAGCTCCTCGACGAGCTTCTCGAAGGGCACGTCCTGGTGTTCGTAGGCGCCGAGGGTGGTGGCGCGCACACGAGCGAACAACTCCTGGAAGGTGGTGCGGGACTCGACGCGGGTGCGCAGGACCAGGGTGTTGACGAAGAAGCCGATGAGGCCCTCGGTCTGGGAGTGGGTGCGGCCGGCGATGGGCGAGCCGACGACGATGTCCTCCTGACCGGAGTAGCGCGCCAGCAGGGACTGGAAGCCGGCCAGCAGCGTCATGAAGGGCGTCAGACCCTGGCGCTTGGAGAGGGCCTTGAGGGACTCGGAGAGGTCCCGAGGCAGCCGCACGGGCAGCCAGGCGCCACGGTGGGACGAGACAGGCGGCCGGGGTCTGTCCGTGGGCAGCTCCAGCACGTTCGGCGCACCGGCGAGCTGCTGCTTCCAGTAGCCGAGCTGGGCCTCCAGCACCTCGCCCTGGAGCCAGTCGCGCTGCCAGACGGAGTAGTCGGCGTACTGCACCGGGAGCCGCGGCAACGAGGCGCCGGAGTAGAGCGCCGCGACTTCACGCACCAGCACGCCCATGGACCAACCGTCGGAGACGATGTGGTGCATGTCGAGCAGCAGCACATGCGCTTCTGCGTCCAGGCGGAGCAGGGTGCCGCGCAGCAGCGGGCCGGTGGCGAGATTGAAGGGGCGGAGTGCTTCTTCACGTGCCAACCGCTGGGACTCATCCTCCCGTTGCAGCGGGACAGGTGCGTCAGGTCCACCCGGGCCAGGGAGAAGGCACCGCTGGCGTGGATGCACTGAGCGGGCTGGCCTTCGTGCGAGACAAAGGTGGTGCGCAGGGCTTCGTGACGGCGCACCACGTCGGTCAGCGCGCGCTCCAAGGCCTCCGAGTCCAGCGCTCCTTCCAGATGGAGGGCGGCGGGGATGTTGTAGGTCGCGGCGCCGGGCTCCAACTGGTCGATGAACCACAGCCGCTGCTGGGCAAAGGACAACGGCGGCGGAGCCGTGCGTGGCTGGGGCGCGATGGCGGGCATGCTCCGCCGCGCGGAGTCCCGCGAGGCGTCGATGCGCGCGGCAAGGCCGGCGACGGTGGGAGCCTCGAAGAGTGCACGGAGTGGCAGCTCCACCTGCAGTGCGGTGCGGAGGCGGGAGACGACCTGGGTGGCGAGCAGGGAGTGGCCTCCGAGCTCGAAGAAGTTGTCGTTGGCACCGACGCGGGGAACGCCCAGCAACTGGACCCAGAGGTCCGCCAGCAGCGTCTCGGTGGGCGTGCGTGGCGCGACGAAGTCGGAAGCCGCTGGCTGAGCCGAGTCCGGAGCAGGCAGGGCCTTGCGGTCCACCTTGCCGTTGGGTGTCAGCGGCAGAGCCTTCAGCTCGACGAAGGCCGAGGGCACCATGAACTCGGGCATCCGCCGGGAGAGGGACTCGCGCAGGGCGCGGACGTCCACGGCTTCCGCCGAGGGCACGACGTAGGCGACGAGCCTCGGGCCCACGGCGCCGTCTTCGCGCACCACGGTCACCGCGTCGTCAACGTCCGGATGGGCACGCAGCGCGGCCTCGATTTCGCCCAGCTCGATGCGGAAGCCGCGCAGCTTCACCTGCCCGTCACGGCGGCCGAGGAAGTCGAGGTTGCCGTCCGGGAGGAAGCGCGCACGGTCTCCCGTGCGGTACATGCGGGCGCCGGGCAGGGTGCTGAAGGCGTCTGGGATGAAGCGCTCGGCGGTGAGCTCCGGGCGGCGCAGGTAGCCGCGAGCCACGCCCTGGCCGCCGATGAAGAGTTCGCCCACGACGCCGATGGGCACCGGCTGGAGCTGAGCATCCAGGACGTACAGCGCGGTGTTGGCGATGGGCCGTCCGATGGGGACGACGCCGTTGACGACGCCGCCCTCATTCAAGTCGTAGATGGAGCAGCCGACGACGGTTTCGGTGGGGCCGTACTCGTTGACGAGGCGGACGCGAGGCGCGAGCTGCTGCCAGCGCTCAACGGTTGCGGGAGGCAGGGCCTCGCCGCCGACGACGAAGGCGCCCTCCAGCCGTGCCAGCTCCTCTGGCTGCATCAGGTCCAGCAGCACCTGGAGGTGAGCGGGGGTGAGCTTGACGAGGCCGTGGCGGTGCTGCCGCAAAGAGTCCGCGAGCGCCTCCAGCTCACCCGTGGAGGGAAGCAGGTGCACCTCCCCGCCAGCGAGCAGGGGGGTGAGGAGGCTGGTGAGGGTGGCGTCGAAGGCGACGGAGGTGTGGACGGGGGCGCTCTGCCCCAGGGAGACGCGGTACTCCTGAAGCGCCCAGTGGAGATAGTGGACGAGGCCGCGGTGCATCACCATGACGCCCTTGGGACGGCCGGTGCTGCCGGAGGTGTAGAGGACGTAGGCGAGGTTGTCGGCCGTCGCCGTGGGCGAGGGAGGCGTCTGGGGCTGCTTCGCGAGCACCTGCGCATCCGCGTCGAGCAGCACGCGCCGCGCTTCGCCCAAAGGAAGCGAGTCGGCCAGGCCCTGCACGGTGATGACGAGAGAGACGGACGCGTCCGCGACCATGAAGCCGAGGCGCTCCGCGGGGTAGCTGGGGTCCAGCGGGAGGAAGGCTCCGCCGGCCTTGAGGACGCCGAAGATGGCGACCACCAGCTCGATGGAGCGCTCCAGGTGGAGTGCGACGAGGGTGTCGGGACCGATGCCCCGTGAGCGCAGGTGGTGAGCGAGCTGGTTGGAGCGCACGTCCAGCTCCCGGTAGGTGAGTGCTTCCTCGCCGAAGCGCAGGGCCGTGGCATCCGGCGTACGCCGTGCCTGGGCCTCGAACAGGAGATGAGCGCAGGTGTCGCGAGGGAAGTCACGGACGGTGGCGTTCCACTCCACCAGCACCTGTCGCCGCTCCTCCGTGGGCATCAACGGCAACGAGGCCAGCGGTCGCGTCGCATCCTCGCAAGCGGCGGCGAGCAGCGATTGCAGGTGCGTGGCCATCCGCGCGACGGTGCCCGCGTCGAACAAGTCGGCCGCATAGTGGAGACCGCCGTTGAAACCCTCGGGCGTCTCCTCCAGTGCAAGCTCCAGGTCGAACTTCGCTGGCAGTGACGCCGGGGCCAGCGGGCGCAGCTTCAGCCCCGGCAGCTCCAGTGGGCCCATGGGCGTGTTCTGGAGGGTGAAGCTCACCTGGAACAGAGGCGAGTGGCTCAGGCTGCGCTGGGGCCGCAGCTCCTCGACGAGCTTCTCGAACGGGACGTCCTGGTGCTCGTAGGCACCCAGGGTGGTGTGACGCACCTGCTCCAGCAGCGCGAGGAACGAAGCTCGTGAGTCGACCCGGGCTCGCAAGGCAAGGCTGTTGACGAAGAAGCCGATGAGGCCCTCGGTCTGGGAGTGGGTGCGGCCGGCGATGGGCGCGCCGACGACGATGTCCTCCTGGTCGGAGTAGCGGGCGAGCAAGGCCTGGAAGCCGGCCAGCAGCGTCATGAAGGGCGTCAGGCCGTGGCGCTTGGAGAGGGCCTTGAGGGACTCGGAGAGGTTCCGAGGCAGCCGCACGGGCAGCCAGGCGCCCCGGTGGGACTGGACGGGCGGTCGGGGTCTGTCCGTGGGCAGCTCCAGGAGCGCAGGCGCATCGAAGAGCTGCTGCTTCCACCAGCCGAGCTGGGCGTCCAGCACCTCACCCTGGAGCCAGTCGCGCTGCCAGGCGGAGTAGTCGGCGTACTGCACGGGAAGCGGGGGCAGTGAGGCGCCGGAGTAGAGGGCGGCCACCTCGCGCACGAGCACGCCCATGGACCAACCATCGGAGACGATGTGGTGCATGCCGAGGGCCAGCACATGCTCGGTGGGGCCCAGCCTCAACAGCCGTGCGCGCAGCAGCGGGCCGGTGGCGAGGTCGAAGGGGCGGAGCGAGTCCTCCTGGAGTTGGCGCTCCAGGTCCTCGTTGTCGACGTCCACCACCTCCAGCGGCACTTCGACCTGGGGGGCGATGCGCTGGAAGGGCTGTCCCTCCCGCTGGAGGAAGGTGGTGCGCAACGCCTCATGGCGCTGCACCACCTCGTGGAAGGCGCGGCGCAGGGCCTCCGGGTCGAGCTGCCCCTCCATGCGCACGAAGGCGGGCATGTTGTAGGCGGAGCTGCCGGGCTGAAGCTGGTCGATGAGCCACAGGCGCTGCTGGGCGAAGGAGAGGGGCAGCTCGCCCGTGCGAGCCCTCGGGATGAGCAGAGGCTTCACCCTTCCCTGGACCGCGGCGAGACGATGCTGCTGCACCTGTTCGGCGAGCCGCGCGAGGGTGGGCGCGGAGAACAGCTCGCGCAGGGACAGCTCGACGCCGAAGAGGGCGCGGAGCCGGGCGATGACTCGAGTCGCGAGCAGGGAGTGGCCGCCCAGCTCGAAGAAGTTGTCGTTGGCGCCGACTCGGGGAACGCCCAGCAACTGGGCCCAGAGGTCCGCCAGCAGCGTCTCGGTGGGCGTGCGCGGCGCGAGGTACTCGGAGGCCGACGTCTGGGAGGCGTCCGGAGCGGGCAGGGCCTTGCGGTCCACCTTCCCGCTCGGGGTCAGCGGCAGGGCCTTCAGCACGACGAAGGCCGAGGGCACCATGAACTCGGGAAGACGCTGGGAGAGGGACTCGCGCAGGGCGCGGACGTCCAGCGTTTCCGCCGAGGTCACGACGTAGGCGATGAGCCTGGGACCCGCGCTGCCGTCATTGCGCAGCACGGCCACTGCGTCACCCACGCCCGGCCAGGCGCGCAGGGCGGCTTCGACTTCACCCAGCTCGATGCGGAAGCCGCGCAGCTTCACCTGGAAGTCGGTGCGGCCCAGGTAGTCGAGCGTGCCGTCTGCCTTCCAGCGCACGAGGTCTCCCGTGCGGTAGAGGCGCTCCCCGGGCACTCCGCTGAAGGCGTCGGGGATGAAGCGCTCGGCGGTCAGCTCCGGGCGGCGCAGGTAGCCGCGCGCCAGGCCCACGCCGCCGATGAAGAGCTCTCCGGGCACGCCGGTGGGCACCGGGCGCAGGTGCGCGTCCAGCACGTAGAAGCGCACGTTGGCCAGCGGCCCGCCGATGGAGGGCTTCTGTCCGTCGGGCGCGCAGATGGCCATGGAGGCGCAGACGGTGATTTCGGTGGGGCCATAGGCGTTGAGGAAGCGGCGGCCCGGCGCCCACTTCGTTACCAGCTCGGCGGAGCAGGCCTCGCCCGCGGAGACGACGGTGCGCAGCCCCATGAGGCCTTCGGGCTCCATGATGGAGAGCGCGGTGGGCGGCAGCGTGGCCACGTGGATTTCACGGGTGCGCAGCAGCGTCGCCAGCGCGGGCCCGGGCATCCGCTCCTCGTTCGACGGGAGGTACAGCGTGGCGCCCGAGAGCAGCGCGCCGAAGGTCTCCCAGACGGCCGCGTCGAAGCTCAGCGATGCGAACTGGAGCACGTGAGTGCCCGGCTCAATCCCCTGGGTGCGCGACTTGTCCTGGACCAGGTTGGGCATGCCCCGGTGTGCCACCATGACGCCCTTGGGGCGCCCGGTGCTGCCGGAGGTGTAGATGACGTAGGCGAGATGCTCCGCGAGGACTTCCGACGCGGGGGGCGTTCGCGGCTGCCGTGCGAGCTGTGAGGCGTCCGCGTCGAGCAGCACTCGACGTTCCCCACGTGAGGGCAGCACGTTCGCCAGAGCCCCCATGGTGATGACGAGAGGGACCGAGGCGTCGCCCAGCATGAAGCCGAGACGCTCGGCGGGGTAGCTGGGGTCCAACGGAACGAAGGCACCGCCGGCCTTGAGGACGCCGAAGATGGCGACCACCAGCTCGAAGGAGCGCTCCAGGTGGAGGGCGACGAGGGTGTCGGGGCGCACGCCCAGCGAGCGCAGGTGCCAGGCGAGCTGGTTGGAGCGCGCCTCCAGCTCGCGGTAGGTCAGGGCGTCCTCGCCGAAGCGCAGGGCGGTGGCGTCGGGAGTGCGCCAGACCTGGGCCTCGAAGAGGTGGTGGATGCAGGCACCATCCGAGAAGGGCACGGGCTCCCCGTTCCACTCCACCAGCACCCGTCGCAGCTCGGCGGCGTCCATCAACGGAAGCTCGGACAGGCGCCGCTCCGGGTGCGCGGCCAGCCCCTCCAGCAGCGCCTGGAAGTGCCCCAGCAGCCGCGTCACCGTCGCGGCATCGAACAGGTCCGTGCGGTACACGACGGCGACGCGCAGGCCCTGGGGCAGCTCGGTGGCCAGCAGCGACAGGTCCACCTGGGCGGCGCCGCTGTCCACCGGCTGCGCCTCCATCCGCAGCCCGGGCGCGTCCAGCGGCGGCAGGGGCGCGTTCTGCAAAGCGAACATCACCTGGAACAGCGGCGACACGCCGAGCCTCCGCTCCGGCCGCAGCGCCTCCACCACCTTCTCGAAGGGCAGCTCCTGGTGGGCGAAGGCCCCCAGTACCGTCTCGTGGACGCGGCCCAGCAGCTCCAGGAAGGACGGGTCCCCCGAGAGGTCCGTGCGCAGGGCCAGCGTGTTGACGAAGAGACCGATGAGGCCCTGGAGGTCGGAGCGATTGCGGCCGGCGACGGGCGCACCCACCACCACGTCGTCCTGGCCGCTGTAGCGCGACAGCAGCACCTGCCACGCGGCCAGCAGCAGCGTGAAGAGGGTGCGGCCCTCGCGGCGGGCCAGTTCCTGGAGTGACTGGAGCAGCTCGGGCGGCAGCATCACCGTGTGACGTGCGCCCCGGGTGCTGGCGTCGGGCGCACGGGGCCTGTCCGTGGGCAGCTCCAGCACGGCGCCCGGGTCCAGCCGCTGGCGCCAGTAGCCGAGCTGCGTGTCCAGCGTCTCGCCCTGGAGCCAGTCGCGCTGCCACACGGCGAAGTCCGCGTACTGCAATGGCAGCGGCGGCAGGGACGCGGGCTGTCCCGCGGCGAGCGCGGGGTAGAGCACGCCCAGCTCCCGCACCAGCACGCCCATCGTCCAACCGTCGGAGACGATGTGGTGCAGGTTGAGCAACAGCAGGTGCTCACGCTCCGCCCAGCGATAAAGCATGGCGCGCAGCAGCGGGCCCTGCTCCAGATCGAAGGGCTGCTTCGCGTCCTCGTGCAGCCGGCGCCAGGCCTCCAGCTCTCCGCCGTTGGCGTCCACCACGGGTAGTGAGACGTCGCGTGAGGCGGCGATCAGCTGCGACACCTGGCCGTCCTGCTCGACGAAGGTGGTGCGCAGCGCCTCGTGCCGGTCCACCAGCACCTGGAGGGCACGACGCAGGGCCTCGACGTTCAGCGCTCCGGACAGCCGCACGGCGCTCGGGACGCTGAGCGCGGCGCTCCCTGGCTCCAGCCGCTCCTGGAGCCACATGCGCTCCTGGGAGAAGGACACCGGGGCACGACGGGACGAACGGGCCTTGTCACGCAGCAGCTCGGCGAGCCGTGCGCGCTTCTGCTCAGGGGAGAGCGACATGCGGTACTCCGAATCAAGAAGTCGAGCGCGCGCCGGGAACGTTGTCGTTCCCGTCCATCGGCCAGATGACGTGCGCGCATCCGCGGCTACAGCGATACAGCTTCCAGACCCCCGAGGTGCCGAATGAGCCACTCCGCCACTTGTGGCGCGTGAGCGACATCCAGCATCGAGTGGTGGTCGCCCGGCGTCTCCACCACCGTGAGGTGGCCGGTGAGCCACGGCCCCCAGCCCAGGTCCTCCTCGCGAGGCGCGCCCTGGAAGGACGTGGCGGCGCGCAAGAGGAGCGCTGGGCCGGAGTAGGGGGCCGGCTGGTAGGTGCGGCGGGCCTCGACGAGCCTGCGGAACACCGCGAAGAGCCGCTCCAGCGAGCCGGGCTCCATGGCGGACTCGCCGGGGCGCGCGCGCTCGAGCTGCTCCACCACGTAGGCCCACCGGGGGCGGCCTTCCGGGTCCAGGAGCCGGTCCTCGTCCAGGGCGAGCTCCCGCCACGGAAGCCCGAGCACGGTGCCGAAGGCGGCCAGCTCGGAGCGTGCATCCGGCGGAGGCTGGGGCACGGGGGCGGGCGTGTCGAGCAGCGCGAGCAGGTCCACCCGCTCTCCGGCGGCCTGGAGCTGGCGCGCCATCTCGTAGGCCACGAGTCCGCCGAAGGACCAGCCTCCCAGCAGGTAGGGGCCGGCGGGCTGCACGGTGCGCACCTGGGACAGGTAGAGGCTGGCGAGTGACTCGACGGACGCGGGAGGCGGCTCGCCGTCCTCCAGGCCCGGAGCGTGCAATCCGTACACGGGCCGCTCCGCGCCCAGGTGGCGGACCAGCGGCGCATAGCCCAGCACCTGTCCGCCGCCGCCATGGACGAGGAAGAGCGGGCGCCCAGAAGTCCCGCCCGGGTCCAGCCGTGTCAGGTTGGGAGTGGCGCTCGTGGCTTCGTCCCGCTGCTCCAGCCACTGTGCCAGCCGCTCCACGGTGGCGGACTGGAAGAGGGCCGACACCGGAATGGAGTGGCCGGTGCTCTCGCGCACGCGCGCCACCAGCCGTACCGCGAGCAGCGAGTGGCCGCCCAGCGCGAAGAAGTCGTCGGTGACGCCCACCTGAGGCGCCTGGAGCACGCTGGCGAAGGCGTCCGCGAGCCGCGCCTCCAGCGGCGTGCGGGGGGCGACGTGGTCGGGCTCGGCGGGGGGCGGCGCGGGCGGTGCCGTGACTTCCGCCTCCCTCCTGGGGGCAGGCGGCGGGGGGAGGACCTCGCTGGTGGTGAGGGCCAGGGGCGCCTCGGGCCGTGCGAGCAGGGCCTCCACCAGCATGAGGTAGTGCTCCACCAGCCGCGCCACCGTGCTCGCATCGAACAGGTCGGTGTTGTAGCTGAGAGCTCCCTGGTAGCCCTCCGCCGACTCCCGGAGGCTCATCTCCAGCTCGAAGCGCACGGCGGGCGTGTCCAGCTCCAGCGGCTGCAATGCGAGCGCTCCGCCCCGAGGCGGCGGCGTGGGCGCGCTCTGGAAGGCGAAGATGACCTGGAACAGAGGCGTGCGGCGCAGGTCTCGTGGCGGCCGCAGCTCCTCCACCAGTCGCTCGAAGGGCACGTCCTGGTGCGCGTAGGCCCCCAGCGTCGTCTCCCGCACCTGCCTCAGCAGGGCCAGGAACGAGTCGCGCCCGTCCACCCGCGCGCGGAACACCAGCGTGTTGAGGAAGAACCCGATGAGGCCTTCCAGGTCGGCATGCCGCCGGCCGGCGATGGGCGTGCCCACGGCGATGTCCTGCTGCCGGCAGACGTGCGACATGAGCGCCTGCCAGGCCGCGAGCAGCGCCATGAACGGCGTGAGTCCCTCCCGCTGGCACAGTGCCTGGAGCGACTCCGAGACGGGACGCGAGAGCTGGAAGGTCACCTGCGCCCCGCGGAACGTCTGCATGGGCGGATACGGTCGGTCCGTGGGCAGCGCCAGCTTGGGGACGCCGGCGAGCTGCTCGCGCCACCAGGACAGCTGCGAGTCCAGCACCGCGCCCTGGAGCCACTGGCGTTGCCAGACGGCATGGTCCGCGTACTGGAGCGGCAGCGGCGTCAGCGGAGACGGGCGACCCCGCGAGAAGGCGTCGTAGAGCGCCGCGACCTCGTGCACCAGCACGCCCATGGACCAGCCGTCGGAGACGATGTGGTGCATGTCGAGCGCGAACACATGCTCGGTGGGGCCCAGCTTCCACAGCCCCGCGCGGATGAGCGGGCCGGTGGCGAGATCGAACGGGCGCTGGAGCTCCGCCCGGAGCTGCTGTCGCAGCGCTTCGTGCGCGGCTTCCGGGGGCAGGCCGCTCAGGTCCACGCGGTGCAGCGGAAGCTCGGCGTGGGGAAGGATGACCTGGAGGGGCTGGCCCGCCTCTTGAGTGAAGACGGTGCGCAGCGCCTCGTGCCGGCGGACCAGCTCGGACAGGGCGCGCTGGAGCGAGGTGTCGTCCAGCGGCCCCTCCAGGCGAAGGGCGGCGGGCATGTTGTACGTGGCGAGGCCGGGCTCGAGCTGGTCGATGAACCACAGGCGCTGCTGCGCGAAGGACACCGGCAGCGGTCCCGTGCGCGGCACCGGGACGAGGGCGGGCGCGTCACTCTGCCCGGAAGTGGTCCGTGCCTCTTCGAGGCGCCGGGCCAGGGCCTCCACGGTGGGGTGCTCGAAGAGCGCGCGCAGGGGGAGCTCCACCGCGAAGGCGGTCCGGAGCCGGGAGACGAGCTGCGTCGCCAGCAGCGAGTGTCCGCCCAGGGCGAAGAAGCTGTCGTGCAGTCCCACGCGCGGCACCTGCAGCAGGGCGGCCATGAGCTCCGCGAGCGACTGCTCCGTCGGGGTTCGCGGGGCGACGTACGAAGCGTCACTCCCGGAGCGCACCGAGCCGGGCGCGGGCAGGGCCCTCCGGTCCAACTTGCCCCGGGCCGTGAGCGGCAGTGCGTCGAGCACCACCAGCGACGTGGGCACCATGTACTCGGGCAGACGCTGGAGGAGGAAGTCGCGCAGGCCCGCGGTGTCCAGCGACGGCGGCGCGACGACGTAGCCCACCAGCCGCTTGTCACCCGGGGCATCCTCCCGCGCCAGGGCGACGGCCTCGCGCACGTCGCCGTGTGCCAGCAGCGCGGCTTCGACTTCGGCGAGCTCGATGCGGTAGCCGCGCACCTTCACCTGCGCGTCGGCGCGTCCGAGGAACTCCAGCACGCCGTCATGGCGCCAGCGCGCGAGGTCTCCCGTGCGGTACAGGCGCGCGCCGGGGACACCGGAGAAGGCGTCGGGGACGAAGCGCTCGGCGGTGAGGGCGGGCTGCTCCAGGTAGCCGCGCGCCACGCCGTCACCGCCGATGAACAGCTCGCCGGTGATGCCGGAGGGTACGGGCTGGCCAGAGGCGTCCAGCACATACGCCTGCGTATTGCCGATGGGACGGCCGATGGGGACGGAGGTCCCTGGCCCGGCCACATCCGTCATTCGGTGGGTGGATGCGAAGAGCGTCGTCTCGGTGGGGCCATAGCAGGCCGTCACCGGGATGCGCAGCTCCTCCAGGACGCGGCGCACGTGCGGCGCGCTCACGACGTCACCCCCGGTGAGCAGTTGCTTCACGTTCTTCAACGCGGCGAGGTTCTGGTCCACCACCTGGGTGAAGAGGCCGGCGGTGAGGTGAAGCGTCGTCACGCCGTGCTTCGTGAGAATGGCCTCCAGTTCCTTCAAGTCGGAGGGCGGATGCGGCGGGAAGACGACGAGCTTCGCTCCATGGAGCAGCGCGCCCCACAGCTCCAGCGTGGACGCGTCGAAGGAGATGGGGGCGATGAGGAGGAACGTCTCGTCCGGACCGAGGTGCGCGTAGTCGTTGCCGAAGACGGTGCGCAGCACGGCGGATTGCGGAGTGCCGACGCCCTTGGGCCTCCCCGTGGAGCCGGAGGTGAAGTCGATGTACGCCAGGCTTCCGGGCAGGGCCGTGCAGGGCGGCGCATGAGAAGGCGTGCCCTGTGCCGGCAGGTCCTCCAGCACCAGCGTGACGAGTCGCTTCGTGGGCAGCTTCGCCAGCAGCTCACGTGAGGTGAGCAGCACGCGAGGCCGTGTGTCCTCCACCATGGCCGCGAGACGCTCGCGCGGGTACGACGCATCCAGCGGGACGTAGGCGCCACCGGCCTTGAGGATGGCGACGAGGGCGACAATCAGCTCCAGCGAGCGCTCCAGCGCAATCGCCACGCGCGAGTCGGTGGACACGCCCAGGTCGCGCAGGTGATGCGCGAGCTGATTCGCACGCTCATCCAACTGCCGGTAGGTGAGCGTCGCTTCACCGAATTCGACGGCGACCCTGTCCGCGTACCGGGCCACCACCTGCGCGAATACCTCGGGCACGGTGAGGTCGCGCGGGTACTCGGTGACGGTGGCGTTCCAGTCCACCAACAGCTTCCGCCGCTCCGCATCCGGCAGCAGGGAGGCCGAAGCCAGCGGCGCCTCGGGCTGACTCACGAGGGCCTGTGTCAGCGTGCGGAAGTGTTCCGCCAGGCGCAGGGCCGTGGAGTGCTCGAACAGGTCGGTGTTGAAGGTGAGCTGGCCGACATAGCCCGCGGCGGTGCGCGCCATGCTCAGTTCCAGCTCGAAGCGCGTCACCGTGCCCTCGGCCTCGTTGAGCGGCCGCAGGGCGAGTCCGGGCAGCGCTGCGGGCGGAACGGGCGCGTTCTGGAGGGCGAAGAGGACCTGGACGAGGGGAGGGCGGCTGAGGTCACGCTGGAGGTGGAGGGAGTCGACGATGCGCTCGAAGGGGAGGGACTGGTGAGCGAAGGCGTCGAGGGTGGTGTCGCGCACCTGGGAGAGGAGGGAGAGGAAGGAGTCGGAGGGAGAGAGGTGGGAGCGGAGGGGGAGGGTGCGGACGAAGAAGCCGATGAGGGCTTCGAGCTCCTGGGCGTCGCGGCCGGCGAGAGGAGAGGCGACGAGCAGCTCGGACTGGCCGGAGTAGCGGTGGAGCAGGAGGGAGAAGGAGGCCAGCAGGGCCATGAAGGGGGTGACGGCGTGCTGGCGGCAGAGGGAGTCGAGAGCGTCGGCGAGGGGAGAGGGGAGGAGGACGGGGACGGAAGCACCGCGAGAGGACTGGACGGCGGGGCGGGGCTTGTCGGTGGGCAGCTCGAGGGAGTGGGGGACGTCAGCGAGGTGCTGTCGCCACCAGGCGAGGTGCGCGTCGAGGACGGGGCCCTGGAGCCACTGGCGCTGCCAGACGGAGAAGTCGGCGTACTGGAGAGGAAGGGGAGGAAGGGGAGAGGGCAGGTGCTGGGAGAAGGCTGAGTAGAGGGCGGCGACTTCGCGCACCAGCACGCCCATGGACCAGCCGTCGGAGACGATGTGGTGGAGCGTGAGCAGCAGCACGTGCTCGGTGTCACCGAAGCGCAGCAGGACGGCGCGCAGCAGGGGGCCTGCGGCCAGGTCGAAGGGGCGCAGGGCCTCTTCCCGCGCGAGTCGCCGCACTTCTTCCGCACGGCGTGGCGCTGACAGTTGCTCCAGTGACTCTCGCGTGAGTCCGAAGCCGCCGTCCGCGTGGATGCACTGCACGGGCTGGCCTTCGCGGGAGACGAAGGTGGTGCGCAGGGCCTCATGGCGGCGCACCACCTCCTTCAGCGCAGCCTCCAGGATGTCCGCATCCAGCGCTCCTTCCAGGCGCAGGCAGATGGGGATGTTGTAGAGCGGGCTGCCGGGCTCGAGCTGGTCGATGAACCACAGCCGCTGCTGCGCGAGGGACAGCGGCAGCTCGTCCGTGCGAGGCACCGGCACCAGCGGCGGCCGCGCGAAGCCGGGGGCGGGCTGCCGGGCCGCGTCCACCTTCCGGGCCAGCGCGCCCAGCGTCGGTGTGGAGAAGAACTCCCGCAGGGAGAGCTCGGCGCCCAGGGCGGAGCGGATGCGGGAGACGACCTGGGTGGCCAGCAGCGAGTGGCCTCCCAAGTCGAAGAAGTTGTCGTCGGCACCGACGCGCGACACGCCCAACAGCCGGGCCCAGAGGTCCGCGAGCAGTGTCTCCGTGGGCGTGCGTGGCGCCGCGCCGCTGGCGCCCGAGGCCGGTGCGCCCGGCGCGGGGAGCGCCCTCCGGTCCACCTTGCCATTCGCCGTCAGCGGCAGGGCCGGGAGCACCACGAGTGCCGAGGGCACCATGTACTCGGGCAGGCGCTGCTGGAGGAAGGCGCGCAGCTCGGACGGCTGCAGGTCGCCTTGTCCGTCCGAGGGCGCCGGCACGACGTAGCCCGCGAGACGCTTGTCCCCGGGGAGGTCCTCGCGCACCAGGGCCACGGCCTCGCGCACTCGCGGGTGGGCGAGCAGCGCGGCTTCGACTTCTCCCAGCTCGATGCGGAAGCCGCGCACCTTCACCTGGCTGTCCGCGCGGCCGAGGTACTCGAGGATTCCATCCTCGCGCCAGCGCACGCGGTCTCCGGTGCGGTAGAGGCGCGCGCCAGGAACGGTGGAGAACGGGTCCGGGACGAAGCGCTCGGCGGTGAGGGCCGGCTGCTCCACGTAGCCGCGGCCCACGCACTCGCCACCGATGAACAGCTCCCCGACGACACCCACGGGCACCGGCTGACCGCCCGCGTCCAGCGCGTACACGCGCGTGTTGCCGATGGGCCTGCCGATGGGGACCGTGGTGCTGACCTGCGAGGGCTCCGTCATGCGGTTGCAGACGGCGTAGACGGTGGTCTCGGTGGGGCCGTACCCGTTGGTGAGCGAGCCCGGCAGTTGCTCCAGCATCTGCCGCGCGTGAAGCGCGCTCACCACGTCGCCGCCCGAGATGATCTGCTTCACCGTGCGCAGCGACTCGAACTCGAACTCCACCATCTGGCTGAAGAGGCCGGAGGCGAGCCAGAGCGTGGAGATGCGCTCGCGGCGCACCAGTGTCGCCAGCTCCTCGAGCGACGGCGTGTGGGGTGGCAGCAGGACGAGCCGGGCCCCGTGCAGCAGCGCGCCCCAGACCTCGGCCACCGAGACGTCGAAGGAGACGGGGGCTGTCTGGAGGATGGACTCCTCGGGGCCGTAGTCGAGGTAGTCGACTCCGAAGACGGTGCGCTGCACGGTCCGGTGCTCGATGGCGACGCCCTTGGGGCGGCCGGTGCTGCCCGAGGTGAAGATGATGTACGCGAGGCTGCCCGGGGTGGCCGTCGAGGGCGGCGCGGTGGTGGGCAGGCCGTCCAGGGGCATGTCCTCCAGCACGACGGTGGAGAGGCCCTCGGTGGGCAGCCGGGACACGAGCGCGCGCCGGGTGATGAAGACGCGAGGGCGTGCGTCCTCCACCATGTTGGCGAGCCGCGCGGCGGGAGAGTTGACGTCCAGCGGGACGTACGCGCCGCCCGCCTTGGCGACCGCGACGATGCAGACGATGAACTCCAGCGAGCGCTCCAGCCCAAGCGCCACCCGGTCATCGGTGGTCACCCCCAGGGCGCGCAGGTGGTGCGCGAGCTGGCTGGAGCGCTCGTCGAGCTGCCGGTACGTGAGGCGCGCCCCGCCGAGCTGCACGGCGATGGCGTCGGGGTAGCGGGCCGCGGCCCGGGCGAAGCCCTCGGGAAGGGTGACGTCACGAGGGTAGTCGGTGGCCGTCGCGTTCCAGTCGACGAGCATCCGCTGGCGCTCGGAGTCGGTGAGGATGGAGGCCGACGCGAGGGACGCCTCGGGGCGGGCCACCAGCGCTGCCATCAACTGGCGGAAGTGCGCGGCGAGGCGCTCGGCCGTGGAGCGCTCGAAGAGGTCCACGTTGTAGGCGAGCTGCCCCGCATAGCCCCCGGACGTCCGCCACAGGTACAGCTCCAGTTCCAGCTTGATGACCTCGCTGCCGGGTCCCTCCAGCGGACGGAGGGCGAGGCCGGGGAGGGAGAGCGGAGGCAGCGGCGCGTTCTGGAGAGCGAAGAGGACCTGGACGAGAGGAGGACGGCTGAGGTCACGCTGGAGGTGGAGGGAGTCGACGATGCGCTCGAAGGGGAGGGACTGGTGAGCGAAGGCGTCGAGGGTGGTGTCACGCACCTGGGAGAGGAGGGAGAGGAAGGAGTCGGAGGGGGAGAGGCGGGAGCGGAGGGGGAGGGTGCGGACGAAGAAGCCGATGAGGGCTTCGAGCTCCTGGGCGTCGCGGCCGGCGAGAGGAGAGGCGACGAGGACGTCGGACTGTCCGGAGTAGCGGTGGAGCAGGAGGGAGAAGGAGGCCAGCAGGGCCATGAAGGGGGTGACGGCGTGCTGGCGGCAGAGGGAGTCGAGAGCGTCGGCGAGGGAAGGAGGGAGGAGGACGGGGACGGAAGCACCGCGAGAGGACTGGACGGCGGGGCGGGGCTTGTCGGTGGGCAGCTCGAGGGAGTGGGGGACGTCGGCGAGGTGCTGTCGCCACCAGGAGAGGTGCGCGTCGAGGACGGGGCCCTGGAGCCACTGGCGCTGCCAGCCTGAGAAGTCGGCGTACTGGAGGGGAAGAGGAGGAAGGGGAGAGGGCAGGTGCTGGGAGAAGGCCGAGTAGAGGGCGGCGACTTCGCGCACCAGCACGCCCATGGACCAACCGTCGGAGACGATGTGGTGGAGCGTGAGCAGCAGCACGTGGACGTTTTCGTCCAGGCGCAGCAGGACGGCACGAAGCAGGGGGCCTGCGGCCAGGTCGAAGGGACGCAGGGCTTCCTCGCGCGCGAGACGCCGGGCCTCGTCCTCGCGCTGCGATTCGGGCAGCGGCGTCAGGTCCACCTGGGACAGGTGGAGGGTGCCCTCGGGGTGGATGCACTGCACGGGCTGGCCTTCGCGGGAGACGAAGGTGGTGCGCAGCGCTTCGTGGCGGCGCACCACTTCCTTCAGCGCGGCCTCCAGGGCCTCCGGCGCCAGGGTGCCGTCCAACCGCAGGGCGGTGGGCATGTTGTACGTCGCCATGCCCGGCTCGAGCTGATCGATGAACCACAGCCGCTGCTGCGCGAAGGACAGCGGCAGCTCGCCCGTGCGCGGCACGGGGGCGAGCGGCGGAGGCGTCAGGCCGTGCGTCTCGCTCCGGGCCGCGTCCACCTGCCGGGCCAGAACGCCCAGCGTCGGGGCGGAGAAGACCTCGCGCACGGCGAAGTCGGTACCGAAGACGGAGCGGATGCGGGAGACGACCTGGGTGGCCAGCAGCGAGTGGCCACCGAGCTCGAAGAAGTTGTCGTCGACCCCGACGCGCGAGACGCCGAGCACCTGGGTCCAGATGTTCGCGAGCAACACCTCCGTGGGCGTGCTCGGCGCGAGGTGCTTCGCGGTGGCCGTGGCGGAGTCGGGTGAGGGGAGCGCCGCCCTGTCCACCTTGCCGTTGGGACTGACGGGCAGGGCCGGGAGCGCCATGAGTGCCGAGGGCACCATGTGCTCGGGAAGCTGCTGGGCGAGGAACGTGCGCAGCGCCTGCGTGTCCAGGGCGGAGGCCGTGGCCGAGGGCACGACGTAGGCGACGAGCCTGGGGCCAGCGGGGCCATCGTCGCGTACCAGGGCCACGGCCTCGGAGACGTCTGGATGGGAGCGCAGGGCGGCTTCGACTTCACCCAGCTCGATGCGGAAGCCGCGCAGCTTCACCTGGAAGTCGGTGCGGCCGAGGTACTCGAGTTGGCCGTCCGTGCTCCAGCGCACGCGGTCTCCGGTGCGGTAGAGGCGTGCGCCGGGAGTGGCGCTGAAGGCGTCGGGGACGAAGCGCTCGGCGGTGAGAGAAGGCCGGCGCAGGTAGCCGCGCGCCACGCCGACGCCGCCAATGAAGAGCTCGCCGGGGATGCCGACGGGGACGGGCTGCAGGTGGGCGTCGAGGACGAAGACGCGCACGTTGGGCAGCGGGCGTCCGAGAGGCGGAGTGGAGCCGTCCGCCACGCACGTGGCCATGGAGGCGCAGACGGTGGCTTCGGTGGGGCCGTAGACGTTGAGGAAGGTGCGGCCGGGGGCCCACCTGGCCACCAGCTCGGGGGAGCAGGCCTCGCCGCCGGAGACGACGGTGCGCAGCGAGGGCAATCCGTCGGCTGGCAGGGCGGTGAGGGCGGAGGGCGTCAGGGAGAGGACGTGGACGTCGTGCCGCTGGAGCAGGCGCGCCAGCGCGGGACCGGGCTGTAGGGCCTCATCAGAGGCCAGGCACAACGTGGCGCCGGAGAGCAGCGTGGGAAGGGTTTCCCAGACGAAGGCGTCGAAGCCGGGCGAGGCGAACTGGAGCACGCGCGTGCCGGGCCCCAGCCCCTGTGGCCGCACCTGGCTTCGCGCCAGGTTGGGCACGCCCCGGTGGGGCACCATGACGCCCTTGGGCTGGCCGGTGCTTCCGGAGGTGTAGATGACGTACGCGAGCCCGTCCACGCTGGCCAGCGGAGCAGGCGGCGTGGAGGGCTGACCGGAGAGCTGCTGCGTGAGTGCATCCACCTCCAGCACGAGCACGCCGTGCGGCGCTGGCACATCGAGCGACGCGTGCGTCAGCAGCAGCGGCGCGGCACAGTCCTCCAGCATGAAGGCCAGCCGTCCCGAGGGATAGGCGGGGTCCATGGGGACGAAGGCGCCACCGGCCTTGAGGACGGCGAGCACCGCCACCACCCAATCGGGCGAGCGCGGCAGGCACAAGGCGACACGCGTTTCCGCGCGCACACCATGGGCACGCAGCACGTGGGCCAGCGCGTTGGCGCGCGTGTCGAGCTGTGCGTAGGTGAGGACCTCCTCGCCGAAGCGCACCGCCTCCACGTCGGGCGTGCGCCGTGCCTGCGCCTCGAACAACTCGTGGATGCAGGCGCCGTCCGGGAAGGGCTCGTCCCTGCCACTCCAGTCCACGAGCACCTGCCGCTGCTCCTCGGGGGACAGCAGCGGCAGCATCGCCACCGGCCGGGTGGCGTCCTGGCAGATGGCCGCGAGCAGGGTCCGGAGATGCCCCGCCATGCGCTCGAGAGTGGAGGCGTCGAACAGGTCGGTGGCGTAGTGGAGGCTGCCGCTGAAGCCCTCCGTCGTCTCCTCCAGCGCGAGGTTCAGGTCGAACCTCGCCGGCACGGTGTCCGGAAGCAGCGGGAGCAGCCGCAGTCCGGGAAGCTCCAGCGCCGGCATGGGCGTATTCAGCAGGCTGAAGCTCGTCTGGTACAGCGGCGCCTGATTGAGGCTTCGCTGTGGTCGGAGCTCCTCGACGAGCTTCGCGAAGGGCACGTCCTGGTGCTCGTAGGCGGCGAGCGTGGTCTCCCGCACCTGCTCCAGCAGCGCGAGGAACGAAGCCCGCGGGGCGATGCGCGCGCGCAGGGCCAGGTTGTTGACGAAGAAGCCGATGAGCCCTTCGGTCCCCGCGTCGTTCCTGCCGGCGATGGGCGAGCCGACGACGAGGTCGTCCTGTCCGGAATAGCGGTGCAGCAGCACCTGGAAGGCCGCCAGCAGCGTCATGAACGGCGTCGCGCCCTGCCGCCGCGAGAGAGCCTTGAGGTGCTCGGAAAGGTCCGTGGGGATTCGCACGGGCACGAAGGCGCCACGCGAGGACGGCACGGCGGGACGCGGCTTGTCGGTGGGCAGCTCCAGCGAGTGCGGCACGCCGTCGAGCTGCTGTCTCCACCAGGAGAGCTGCCCGTCCAGCACCTCGCCTTCGAGCCAGCCGCGCTGCCAGACGGAGTAGTCCGCGTACTGGACCGGGAGGGGCGGGAGCGGCGAAGGCTGGCCCCGCAGGAAGGCGGCGTAGAGGGCGGCGACTTCGCGCACCAGCACGCCCAGGGACCAGCCGTCGAAGACGATGTGGTGCAGCGTGAGCAGCAGCACGTGCTCGGTGTCACCGAGGCGCAGCAGGACGGCGCGCAGCAGGGGGCCCGCGGCGAGGTCGAAGGGGCGCAGGGCTTCTTCACGCGCGAGGCGCCGGGCCTCCTGCCCGGAGTCGGAGCATGACGTCAGGTCCACCTGGGGCAGGTGGAACACCGGGTCCGGCTGGATGCACTGCGCGGGCTGGCCCTCGCGCGAGACGAAGGTGGTGCGCAGGGCCTCGTGGCGGCGCACCACCTCGACCAGCGCGGCCTCCAGTGCACCGGCGTCCAGGGTGCCCTCCAGGCGGAGGGCGGCGGGCATGTTGTACGTCGAGTTGCCGGGTTCGAGCTGGTCGATGAACCACAGCCGCTGCTGCGCGAAGGACAGCGGCAGCTCGCCCGTGCGCGGCACGGGGGCGAGCGGCGGAAGCGTGAGTCTTCCCGTGGCCCCGCGAGCCGCGTCCACCTGCCGGGCCAGCGCGCCCAGCGTCGGCGCGGAGAAGAGCTCCCGCACGGGAAGCTCCGTGCCGAAGATGGCGCGGATGCGGGAGACGACCTGCGTGGCCAGCAGCGAGTGACCGCCGAGCTCGAAGAAGTTGTCGCCCGTGCCCACGCGCGAGACACCGAGCACCTGGGCCCAGATGTCCGCGAGCAGCTCCTCGGTGGGCGTGCTCGGAGGCGCGTAGCCGGCGGAGGCCGCGTCGGCGCCGCCCATGTCCGGAGCGGGTAGGGCTCTCCGGTCCACCTTGCCGTTGGCTGTCAGCGGCAGCGACGGCAGCGACACCAGCGCCGAGGGCAGCATGTGCTCCGGAAGGAGCGTGGAGGCGAAGTCGCGCAGCGTCTGCGAGTCCAGGGCGGAAGCCGTGGCGGAGGGCACGACATAGGCGACGAGCCTGGGGCCGGTGGGGCCATCGTCGCGCACCAGGGCCACGGCCTCGGAGACGTCTGGATGGGAGCGCAGGACGGCTTCGACTTCACCCAGCTCGATGCGGAAGCCGCGCAGCTTCACCTGGAAGTCGGTGCGGCCGAGGTACTCGAGTTGGCCGTCCGTCCTCCAGCACACGCGGTCTCCTGTGCGGTAGAGGCGTGCGCCGGGAGTGGCGCTGAAGGCGTCGGGGACGAAGCGCTCGGCGGTGAGAGAAGGCCGGTGCAGGTAGCCGCGCGCCACGCCGACGCCGCCGATGAAGAGCTCGCCGGGGATGCCGACGGGGACGGGCTGCAGGTGGGCGTCGAGGACGAAGACGCGCACGTTGGCCAGGGGCTCGCCGATGGAGGGCTTCTGGCCGTCGGGCACGCACGTGGCCATGGAGGCGCAGACGGTGGCTTCGGTGGGGCCGTAGGCGTTGAAGAAGGTGCGGCCGGGGGCCCACCTGGCCACCAGCTCGGGGGAGCAGGCCTCACCCGCGGAGACGACGGTGCGCAGCGAGGGAAGTCCGTCGGCTGGCAGGGCGGTGAGGGCGGAGGGCGTCAGGGAGAGGACGTGGACGTCGTGCTGCTGGAGCAGGCGGGCCAGGGCCGGGCCCGGCTGCACGGCTTCGTCAGAGGCCAGGCACAACGTGGCGCCGGAGAGCAGCGTGGGAAGGGTTTCCCAGACGAAGGCGTCGAAGCCGGGCGAGGCGAACTGGAGCACGCGCGTGCCGGGCCCCAGCCCCTGCGGCTGCACCTGGCTTCGCACCAGGTTGAGCACGCCCCGGTGGGGCACCATGACGCCCTTGGGCTGGCCGGTGCTGCCGGAGGTGTAGATGACGTACGCGAGCCCATCGGCCGGGGCCTTCGATGCAAGCGGAGTCGTCGCCTGGCCGGCCAGGCGCGTCTCCAGCGCGTCCATGGCCAACGCCAACACGCCAGGCGGCGTCGGCACATCGAGCGACGCGTGCGTCAGCAGCAGCGGCGCGCCGCAGTCCTCCAGCATGAACTCCAGCCGCTCCGAGGGATAGGCGGGGTCCATGGGGACGAAGGCGCCACCGGCCTTGAGGACGGCGAGCACCGCCACCACCCACTCGGGAGAGCGCGGCAGGCACAGCGCCACGCGAATCTCCGCGCTCACACCATAGGCACTCAGCAGGTGCGCCAGCGCGTTGGCGCGAGCGTCGAGCTGCGCGTACGTGAGCACGGTGGCTTCGAAGCGCACCGCCTCCGCGTCGGGCGTGCGCCGTGCCTGCGCCTCGAACAACTCGTGGATGCAGGCGCCGTCCGGGAAGGGCTCGGTCCGGCCGCTCCAGTCCACGAGCACCTGCCGCTGCTCCCCGGCGGACAGCAGGGGCAGCTCGCTCAGGCGTCTGCCGGGAGCGGCGACGATGCCCTCCAGCAGCGTGTGCAGGTGCCCCAGCATGCGGGAGATGCGCTCGGACTCGAAGAGGTCGGTGCGGTACACCACCGCGGTGCGCAGCCCCTGCTCCAGCTCGGTGAACAGCAGGGACACGTCCTGCTGGCTGGCGCCGCTGTCGACAGGCTGCGCCTCCATGCGCAGCCCCGGCAGCTCCAGCGGGGGCAGGGGCGCGTTCTGAAGCGTGAGCGACACCTGGAACAGGGGCGTGATGCCCGGCCGTCGCTCGGGCCGGAGCGCTTCCACCAGCGTCTCGAAGGGCACGTCCTGGTGGGCCATGGCCCCGAGCACGCCCTCGTGCACGCGGCCGAGCAGCGCCAGGAAGGACGGGTCCCCGGACAGGTCCAGTGGCAGGGGCAGGGCGTTGACGAACAGCCCGACCAGCCCCTCCAGCTCCGCGCGGGAGCGCCCGGCCACCGGTGTGCCCACGACGACGTCCGGTTGTCCGCTGTAGCGGGACAGCAGCACGCCGTACGCGGCCATCAGGAGAGAGAAGAGGGTGCAGCCCTCGCGGCGGGCCAGCGTCCGGAGCGAGTCGAGCAATGCCAGGGGCAGCACCACCGTCTGCCGTGCGCCACGCGTGGAGGCCGCCGGGGTCCGGGGCCGGTCCGTGGGCAGCTCCAGCACCGCATCCGCGTCCAGCCGCTTGCTCCACCAGGCGAGCCGCGATTCCAGCACCTCTCCCTGGAGCCAGCCGCGCTGCCACGTCGCGTAGTCCGCGTACTGCATGGGCAGCGGAGGCAGGGGCGACGCACGGCCCTCGGCGAGCGCCGGGTAGAGCGCGCCCAGCTCCCGCACCAGCACTCCCAGAGACCATGCGTCCGAGACGAGGTGGTGCACGTTGAGCAGCAGCAGGTGCTCGGTGGCGCTCATCCGGTAGAGCACCGCCCGCAGCAGCGGCCCCTGCTCCACGTCGAAGGGGCGGCGCGCCTCGTCGTGCAGCGCGCGCCACACGACGTCCTCGGGGACCTCCCCCAACTCCACCACCGGGAGGGCGGCCTCCGCGGTGGGGGAGATGAGCTGGCGCGGCTGGCCGTCCTGCTCGACGAAGGTGGTCCGCAGCGCCTCGTGCCGGCGAATCACCTCGTCGAGCGCCCTGCGCAGGACGTCCGCGTCCAGCGTGCCCGAGAGGCGTACGGCCGTGGGGATGTTGAAGACCGTCCCCCCGGCGTTGAGTCGCTCCTGGAGCCAGAAGCCCTCCTGCGCGAACGACACGGGCTCGCGGCGAGCACGTGAACGCTCGCGCAGAAGCCCGGCGAGCCGCGCGCGCTTCTGCTCGGGCGTGAGCGCCATGGTCAGGCTACCTTGTCCGCGTCGCCCTCCATCTCCGCCAGCAGTGCGGCGACCTGCTCGTCGGAGAGGTTGTCCAGGTTCTCCAGCAACTGCTCGGCCCCGCCGGCGGCGGCCTTCTTCGGCACGGGCGCGGCCTCCGGCAGCTCGTAGCCCAGGCGGGTGGCCAGCGAGCGCGTGGACGCGTCCAGCGCACGGGGCCACTGGATGCGCTTCCAGGAGTCGCTGCGCTCACCCTCGATGCGCGTGTGCTGGAGGATGTTCGGGTCACCCAGACCGCCGAGCATGCGCTCGCGCTTGCCGTCGTACGGCTGCACCATGCCGGCGTCGTAGGGCAGCTCGAGGAAGTCGCTGACGCCCTTCATCACCCGCTCCGGCTCGCTCACCAGTTCCTCGTAGCGGACCCAGTGCACGCGCTCGGAGCCGATGCGCGCGTAGAAGTCGAGCAGGTTCTGGTTGGGCATGGCCCACACCGTCTCCGCGACGGCGTAGGGGTCCACGTCCGCCGAGCCGAAGAGGCTGGGGCCGAAGAGCCGGTCGAAGCGCATGCGCACCAGCGACTCCATGACGGGCAGCGGGTGGCGGATGAGGAAGAGGTACTTCGGCTTGTCGAACAGCTCCTCGCCCCGCTGCAGCGTCTCCGGGTCCATGGCGTACGGCGGCGTCTTGTCCACCAGGAGGCGCGGGCCGGACAGCTCCTGCAGCCGTCCGTAGACGGCCTGCGAGGAGACGTCGTCCGCCACCAGCTTGTCGAGGAACGCCTGGCCCGCGGTGGAGTCCACCTTGAGCATCTCCATGAAGGCCCACAGCAGGCCGCGCTCGGTCCACTCCATCTCGTGGCCGAAGCCCACGTTCTGCTTCCACTCCTTCATCGTCTCGAAGAAGAGGAGGTTCAGCTCGGGCGGGCAGAACAGGCGCGGGTGCCCGGCGAGCATCACGCGGAAGAGCGTGGAGCCCGCGCGCGGCGTGGAGTGCACGAACACCATGCTCGGGTTCTTCTTCGCCGCCCGCACCTTGGGGCCGGACGCCTGCCGGCGGTAGGGGCGCAGCGACAAGGCCGACAGCGGCAGGTCCGTGGCGAAGCGGCCCGGGTCCGACTGGCGCTCCATTTCCGCCAGCAGGTAGCGCGACAGCTCGGGCAGCGTGGCGTGCTCGCGCAGCTCATGCGGGTAGAGCTGGAACTTGAGCTCCTTCTTCAGGTCGAACTCCAGCTCGGAGCCGATGGCGTCCAGATCGAGCCCCGTGAGGCTGCCGTTGGCGGGCAGGTCCTTCACGGCGCGGTTGGTCACCTTCGCCACCTTGCGGCGCAGCCAGTCCTCCAGGAGCGACGGGCGCTCGGTGGGGAAGGCCGTGCGCAGGGCCTCGGCCAGGGGCTTGGACGGGACGGCCTCGCGCGCCGCCAGCTCCTTCGCGATGAGGCCGGAGAGGCCGGCCACGGTGGGGTTCTCGAAGAGGCTGCGCAGCGGCGGCTCCACCTTGAAGGTGGCCTGGAGCTGGTTGCGCAGCTGCGTGGCCAGCAGCGAGTGTCCGCCCAGGTCGAAGAAGTCGTCGTGCAGGCCCACTTCGGCCACGCCGAGCAGCTCGCTCCACAGCGCGGCCACCGCCTTCTCCAAATCGGTGCCCGGGGCGACGAAGGCCGTCTTGCCCCGGCGCACGCGGTTGGCGGCCTTCTTCTGCGGCGCGCCCGGCGCCTTCACCTCGCGGTCGACCCACAGGCGCACGCGCTGTTGCAGGTCGCCGGTGATGACCACCACCTGGCCGTCGAGCCCGGCCTGCACCACGCGGCGCAGTGCCTGGGTGCCCTCCGGAATCGACATGGTGTACTGGTCCATCGCCGTGCGCAGCGAGGTGTGCTTCGTCTCCTCGGGCCACGGGTCCCACGAGGCGCTCACCCAGCGCGGCGACTCCAGGCCGCGCCGACTCTCCGCGAAGGCGTCCAGGAACTGGTTGCCCGCCGCGTAGGTGAAGTGCGCGAGGCCGCCCAGCACCGACGAGCTGGACGAGAAGAGCAGCACGAAGTCCACCGCGTGCCCGCGCAGCGCCTCCTCCAGCGCGTAGGTGCCGTACACCTTGGGACCGAACTGCGTCTCGGCCGCGTCGCGGCGCACGTCCGTCAGCGCCATGTACGGCGAGTCACCGCGGGTGACGCCCGCCGTGTGCAGCACGCCGTGCAGCGCGCCGAAGTGGGCCACCGCCCTGGCCACCGCCGCCTTGAGCTTCGCGGCGTCCGCCACGTCGGCGTCGAGCACCAGCACCTCGGCGCCCTTCGCCTCCAGCTCCTTCACACGGCGGATGCGGCGGCTCGTCGTGTCGTCCTCGGCATGGCCCGAAAGCCACGCGTCCCAGGAGCTCCGCTCCGGCAGCGGAGTGCGGCCGAGCAGCGCCAGCTTCGCCTTGAAGGTCTCCGCCAGGTGGTCCGCCAGCATGAGGCCCACCGCGCCCATGCCGCCGGTGATGAGGTACACGCCGCCCTCGCGCATCGGCGCCAGGGGCGCGCCCTTCGCCTCCAGCCGCACGGGGGTGTAGGCCTGGACGTAGCGGCGGGTGCCGCGCAGCACCACCAGCAGCTCCGAGCCACGGGCGCTGAACTCCGCCACCAGCATCCCGGCCAGCCGCTCCGCGCGGGGGCTGGACGGCACCGGCAGCTCCACCTCCACGCAGCGGGCGGTGACGTGCTGGAGCTCCTGCGGAATCACCTTGCAGGCGGTGAGCAGCGGGGACTTCTCCGCCAGCGCCTGGTGCTCGCCCTCCAGGTCGTGGAGGCGGTTGGAGACCACCTCCACGCGCACCGGCCGGGTGCCCTTCGCGAGCGACTGGCCCAGCGCGAGCAGGCTGTAGTAGCCGCCGTCCTGCACCTTGCGGAACAGCTCCGGGCCGGAGCCCGTCACGTCCGGCGCGGTGAGGCTCCACAGGTGGACGACGACGTCGGCGGGCAGGCCCTGCTTCTCCAGGTCCTCGAACACCGCCTGCAGGTCCGTCTTGCTGTCCGGCGCGGCGGTGTAGCGACGCGCGTCCTCGCGGGCGTACGCCTTGCCCGCCTTCACGGTGACGACGTCACGCCCTTCCGCCTTCAGGCGGCGGGCCAGCGCCTCGCCCACCCCGAGCCCGTCCTCCAGCAGCACCCAGCAGCGCGACTTCGCCAGCGCCTCGGCGTCCAGCGCGGGCGGGGCCGCGGGCTTCCACGCGGGGACGTGGAACCAGTCCGCCACGTCCGCGTGCTTGCCCGTGGGCGCGCGCGTCTGCGTCTGCGCGGCCGCGCCCTCCACGGCGTCCACCCAGTAGCGCTCGCGCTCGAAGGGGTAGCCCGGCAGCGGCACGCGGTGGCGCTTCTGCGCGGTGTAGAGGCCCTTCCAGTCCATCGGCACACCGGCCAGCCACAGCTCGCCGACCACGCCCATCAGCTTCGCGGCGTCGGACTCGGGCTTCTGCGGGTGGCGGGACGACGAGAGCACCGTGCGCCCGGCGGCCTCCGGCTGCGCCTTGGCGAGGCTGCCCAGCGTCTGGCCGGGGCCCACCTCCAGCAGCACGTCGGAGGCGTCCTTCAGCAGCTCGCGCAGCCCCTGGGCGAAGCGCACCGGCGAGCGCAGGTGGCGGGCCCAGTACGCCGGGTCCGTGGCCTGCGCGGCGTCAATCCACGTGCCCGTCACGTTGGACACGTACGGCAGCTTCGGCGCCTGGAGGCGCACGCGGCGGACCGCGTCCGTGAAGGGCGCGAGGATGGAGTCCATCATCGCGGAGTGGAAGGCGTGCGACGTGTGCAGCCGCCGCGCCTGGACACCGCGCGCGGAGAGCTTCGCCTCCAGCGCGTCCACGGCCTCCGTGGGGCCGGCCACCACGCACATCGCCGGGCCGTTGACGGCCGCGAGGTCCAGCTTCCCCTCCAGCAGCGGCGTGACTTCGGCCTCGGGCAGCGGCACGGCGAGCATGGAGCCCGCGGGCAGCGACTGCATCAGCCGGCCGCGCGTGGCCACCAGCGCCAGCGCGTCGTCCAGCGAGAAGACGCCCGCGAGGCAGGCGGCCACGTACTCGCCGATGCTGTGGCCCACCATGGCGCGTGGCTTCACGCCCCAGGCCATCCACAGCTTCGCCAGCGCGTATTCGATGACGAACAGCGCCGGCTGGGTGAGGGCGGTGCCCTCCAGCTTCTTCGTGGCCTCGGCCTCGCCGGAGGGGGCGGGGTAGAGGACGGTGCGCAGGTCCAGGCCCAGGTGCGGCTTGAGCTTCTCCGCGCAGGTGTCCACCTCGGCGCGGAAGGCGGGCTCGCTGTCATACAGCTCGCGCGCCATGTTCACGTGCTGCGCGCCCTGGCCGGGGAACATGAAGACCACCGGCCGGTCGCCCACCTCGCGCAGGCCCGTGAGGACGCGCGCGGGCGCGCGGGAGGCCAGCGCCTCCGCGGCATCCTGCGCGGTGCGGGCCACCAGCACGCGGCGGTGGTCGAAGTCCTTGCGGCCCACCTGGAGCGTGAAGGCCACGTCCGCCAGCGACGCGCCCGGGTGCTCCTTCAGCCACGCCGCCAGGTTGTCGGTGGCCGTGTCCAGCGCGGCCTCGCTCCGGGCCGACACCAGCAGGAGCTGCGCGGGACGGGACGGGCCGGAGGCCTCGGCCTTCGGAGCCTCCTCGAGGATGACGTGGGCGTTGGTGCCGCCGAAGCCGAACGAGCTGACACCCGCGCGCAGCGGGCCGGTGCCCGTCCAGTCCGTCAGCTTCGTGTTGACGGTGAAGGGGCTGTTGCCGAAGTCGATTTGAGGGTTGGGCGCCGTGAAGTTCAGCATGGGCGGCAGCTTGCGGTGCTGGAGCTGCATCACCGTCTTGATGAAGCCCGCCATGCCCGCGGCCACGTCCAGGTGGCCCACGTTGCCCTTCGCCGTACCCAGCTTGCAGAAGCCCTTCTTGTCCGTGCTCGCGCGCCAGGCGTTGTTGAGCGCGAGGATTTCAATCGGGTCTCCCAGCGACGTGCCGGTGCCGTGGGCCTCCAGGTAGCTGATGGCGTCCGCGTCCAGTCCGGCGCACGCCAGCGACTCCAGCAGCACTTCCGTCTGGCCTTCCACGCTGGGCGCGGTGAAGGACGCCTTGTGCGAGCCGTCGTTGTTCACCGCCGAGCCGCGGACGACGGCCAGGACGTTGTCGCCGTCGGCAATCGCGTCCTGCAGGCGCTTGAGCACCACCACGCCCGCGCCGCTGCCGAAGACGGTGCCCTCGGCCTTCGCGTCGAAGGGGCGCACGTGCCCGTCCGGGGACAGCATGCTGCCCGGCTCGTAGGTGTAGCCCGCGCGGTGCGGCACGTTGACGGCGGTGGCCGCGGCCAGGGCCATGCGGCACTCGCCCATCAGCAGGCTCTGGCAGGCCAGGTGGATGGCGACGAGCGACGTGGAGCACGCCGTCTGCACCATGGTGCTGGGGCCGGTGAGGTTGAGCTTGTACGAGACGCGCGTGGCCAGCGACGACATGTCGTTGCCCAGCTCCACCAGCAGGCGGTCCTGCGGCTGGAGCGCGGCGCGGTTGGCCAGCACGTGGAAGAGGTACGTGCTGGTGCGGGTGCCGGCGAAGACGGAGACGCGCTCGCCCGGGTGCTTGTCCGGGTCATAGCCCGCGTGCTCCAGCGCCTCCCACGCGCACTCCAGCAGCAGGCGCTGCTGCGGGTCCATGACGCGCGCCTCCAGCGGCGTGTAGCCGAAGAGGCCCGCGTCGAAGTTCTCCACGCCGTCCAGCACCGGCGCCGCCTTCACGTAGCGGCCGGAGCCCAGCTCGTCGGCGGGCACACCCGCGGCGCGAAGCTCGTCGTCGGTGAGGGGGACGATGGACTCCACGCCCGCGCACAGGTTCTTCCAGAACTGCTCCACGTCCTTCGCGCCGGGGAAGCGTCCGGCCATGCCGATGACGGCAATGGCCAGTCCCTCGTAGGAGGACTCGTCGGTCTCGTTGATGTCTGCCATGGCGTATTTCTCGTGGGGATGTGGGCGGTGCGCGCGTTCGCGCTGCTACCGCTGCTTGCGGTGGAGCCACTGGTTGCGGCGGCTCAGTTCTTCCTTGCGCTTCGCCAGCTTCTCCGCGCGCTCGCGGGCCGCGGCATCGCCCTCGCCCAGCAACTCCGCGAGCGAGCGCGCCGTGGGGCGCTGGTACAGGGTGGCGGCCGGCACCTCCACCTGGAGGGCCTGCCTGAGCTGTGCGGACGCCTGGACGGCGAGGAGCGAGTCCGCGCCCAGCTCGAAGAAGTTGTCGTCGATGCCCAGCGGGTCGATGCCCAGCACCCCCTGCAGCACCGTGGCGAGCGTGCGCTCCAGGTCATTGCGCGGCGCCACGTAGGCCGTGGCGAGCGCGGGGCGCGGGTGGCTCTTGCGGCCCCCGGTCGTGGTGCCCGCCTGGGCCTGCGACGCGGAGCGCGCCGACTGCCGCCGCCGCGACGCGAGGTCCGCCGTACACACGGCGATGGGACCGCCCGAGGCGCCCGAGAGGATGCGGCGCGTGGCGTCCACGCCCTCGGCGGGGCTCAGCGCGAACTTCGCGAGCGCCCCCAGCGCGGCGGTGTCGTCCAGCTTCCACGCGTCCCAGCCCACGCTGTGCCAGGGCACGGTGCCCGCGTCGGAGCGCACCTCCGCGAAGGCGTCCAGGTACGCGCTGGAGGCCGCGTGCGCCACCTGTCCCAGGCCGCCCAGCACCGAGGACAGCGACGACATGAGCAGCACGAAGTCCAGGCCCTCCGCGGGCAGCGCGGCGGCCAGGGCCCGCAGGCCATTCACGGCGGGGTCGAAGCACGCGGCGCGCTGCTCGGGGCCGAGGTCCTGGATGGCTCCCAGCATGGCGCCTCGCAGCCCGCTGGCTGCGTGGATGACGCCGTCGAGGCGGCCGAAGCGCTCCCGCGTGCGCGTCACCGCGCCCTGGAGCTGCGCCTCGTCCGTCGCGTCCACGCCGAGCACCAGCACCTCGGCTCCGGCCGCTTCCAGCGCCTGTGCGGCCTCCACCTTGCGGCGCGTGGCGTCCGTCGGCTCGTGGGTGGCCACCACCTGCGCCCACTGCTCGCGGTCCGGGAAGCCCGGGGCCTCCACCAGCGCGAGGCGCGCCTGGAGCGTCTTCGCCAGGTCCGCGGCCAGTACGTAGCCCGGGCCTTCCAGGCCGTCGGTGACGAGGTACACGCCCTGCTCACGCAGCGGACGGCTGGACGCGGCATCCTGCTCCAGTTGCAGCGGCTCGAAGGTCTGCACCCAGCGCTGGCGTCCACGCCAGGCAACCACCGGCTCCGCCGCGCCCGTGAAGAGCTCGGACAGCAGGTGCTCCGCCAGGGCGGGGGCGTCCTCGCTCCGGCCCTCGGGGGCCACGTCCACCAGCCGGCAGGTGACGTGCGGGTACTCCTGGGGAATCACGCGGCAGGGCCCCAGCAGCGCCGCCAGCTCGGGCACCAGGGCGTCCGCGCGCTCCACCTTCGCGGCTCCGCGGGTGGCCACGAACCAGGGCTGTTTCTCCGTCTGGCCCTTCGCGCCCAGCGCCTGCGCGAGCGACAGGAGGCTGTGCAGGCCCGTGTCCAGCGCCAGCTCGCGCAGCACGTTGCCCGCCGTCACGCCCCACAGGTGCACGACGCCGCCGACGGCGTGGCCCTGCTGCTGGAGCGCGTCCAGCAGCGCGGCGTAGTCCTCGCGCCGCTTCGGGTCCACCGTGAAGCTGCCGTCGCTCAACGCGCTGAAGCCCGTGCCGGGGACGACGCGCGCCACGGCATGGCCCGCCGCCACCAGCTTCGCGGCGAGCGCATCCGCCACGCCCACGGCGTCCGCGAACACCAGCCAGCTCCGCACGCCCGCCGCGGGCCCGGTGGCCACGGCCGTGCGAGGCAGCGGCGCGCGCTTCCATGACGGCACGTAGAACCAGTCCGCCGGGTTGCTGTTCTTCTCCGGCGATGCGGAGGTGGTGGCCGCCGCGGGACGCGTCATGCCCAGGCCGGTGCCGGGACGCGCATCAATCCAGTAGCGCTGCCGCTCGAAGGGGTAGGAGGGAAGCGGCAGCCGGCGCCGCTGCTCCTTCTTCGTGAAGCCCGCCCAGTCCGGGTGGACGCCGTTGAGCCACAGCTTCCCCAGCGCCGTCACGAGCACCGTCACGTCGTCGGCGGTCGTCTCGCGCGGGTGCCGTGTGCAGGAGACGGCCACGCGCGTCTCGGCGCCGGGCTGCTGCCGTGCGAGCGAGGCGAGCGTCGTGCCCGGACCCACCTCCAGCAGCGCGAGCTGCGGCTTCTGCGCCAGCGTGCGCAGGCCCGCGTCGAAGCGCACCGCCTGGCGCAGGTGCTGCGCCCAGTACGCCGGGTCCACGGCCTGCGCGGCGTCAATCCACGTGCCCGTCACGTTGGAGAGGAACTGGAGCTTCGGCGCGTTGCGCTTCACCGCGCGCACCGCGTCCATGAAGGCCGGGAGGATGGGGTCCATCATCGCCGAGTGGAACGCGTGCGACGTGTGCAGCTTCGCCACGCCCACGGCCTGGGCCTCCAGCTTCGCCTGGAGCGCCGCAATGGCCTCCGTCGGCCCGGCCACCACCGTGAGGCGCGGCCCGTTGACGGCGGCCAGGGACAGCTCCGGCGTGAGGTGCGGCCGCAGCGCGTCCTCGGGAAGCTGCACGCTCAGCATGGAGCCGGCGGGGAGCGACTGCATGAGCTGCCCGCGCTTCGCCACCAGCGCGAGCGCGTCCTTCAAGTCGAAGACGCCCGCGAGGCACGCGGCGACGTACTCGCCCACGCTGTGCCCCAGCATGGCCTGCGGCTTCACGCCCCAGGACATCCACAGCCGCGCCAGCGCGTACTCCACCGCGAAGAGGGCCGGCTGCGTCAGGGCCGTCTGGCCCAGCTTCTTCGCTGCCTCCTCCACGCCCGCGGCGTCCGGGTACAGCACCGTGCGCAGGTCCAGCCCCAGGTGCGGGAGCAGGTGCGTGGCGCAGGCGTCCAGGTGCTCGCGGAAGACGGGCTCGGCGTCGTACAGCCCGCGCGCCATGCCCACGTACTGCGAGCCCTGGCCCGGGAAGAGGAAGGCCACCGGCCGGTCCTGCACCTGGGGCGCGTCTGTCAGGCAGCGCGGCATGCCCTCGGCTTCGAGCGCCGCGAGCGCGTCGTCCCGGTCCGTGCACACCAGCACGCGGCGGTGCGACATGGGCTGGCGCCCCACCTGGAGCGTGTACGCCACGTCCGCGAGCGACTGCTCGGGGTGCGCCTTCAGGTGCTTCGTCAGCCGCTGCGTGGCGGCGTCCAGCGCGGTGGCGGAACGGGCCGACAGCACCAGCATCTGCGCCTTCCGGGCCGGGCCGGACGGGGGCAGGGCAGGGGCCTCCTGGAGGACGATGTGCGCGTTGGTGCCGCCCACGCCGAAGGAGCTGACGCCCGCGCGGCGCGGATGCTTCGGGTGCGCCGGCCAGGGCTCCAGCTTCGCGTTGACGTAGAAGGGGCTCGCCTCGAAATCAATCTCCGGGCTGGGCTGCTCGAAGTGGAGGCTGGGCACCAGCTCGCGGTGCTGCAGCGACAGCACGGCCTTGATGAGGCTGGACACGCCGGCCGCGTTCGCCAGGTGGCCGATGTTCGTCTTCACCGAGCCGATGGGAATCTTGCGCGCGGTGGCGGCAGTGGCCGCCGGGGCGGCGCTGGCCTTGCGCGGACGGAACGCCTTGGTGAGCGCGCGCACCTCGATGGGGTCGCCCATCTTCGTGCCCGTGCCGTGCGCCTCCACGTAGCCGATGCTCTCCGGCTCCACGCCCGCGGCGCCCAGGGCCTCGGCGATGACGGCGGCCTGGCCCTCCACGCTCGGCGCGGTGTAGCCCACCTTCGCCGAGCCGTCGTTGTTGATGGCGGAGCCCTTGATGACGGCGTGGATGAAGTCGCCGTCCTCCAGTGCGTCCTTCAGGCGCTTGAGCACCACCACGCCCGCGCCGCTGCCGAACACCGTGCCGTCCGCCTTCGCGTCGAAGGCGCGGCAGTGTCCGTCCGGCGAGACGATGCCGCCGGGCAGGTAGCGGTAGCCCTCCGGGTGCTTCACGTGCACGGACACGCCGCCGGCCAGGGCGATGTCACACTCCTCGTTGAGGAGGCTCTGGACGGCGACGTGCGTGGCCACCAGCGACGTGGAGCACGCACTGGAGATGGAGTAGCTGGGCCCGCGCAGGTTGAGCTTGTACGCGACGCGGGTGCCCAGGAAGTCGCCGCCGTTGGCGACGTCAATCTGCACCTGGTCCAGCATACTGAGCTGGTCCGCGTTGGGCACCAGGTTGTGCAGCAGGTACGTATTCGTCGGCGCGCCGCCGAAGACGCCGATGGCGCCCTTGAAGCCCTCGGGCGCGTAGCCCGCGCGCTCCAGCGCCTCCCAGCAGCTCTCCAGGAAGACGCGGTGCTGCGGGTCCATCAGCTCCGCCTCGCGGGGCGTGTAGCCGAAGAAGCCCGCGTCGAAGAGCTCCATGCCCTCCAGCGCCGCGGACGCCTTCACCCACGACGCGTCCTTGCGCAGGGACGCGTCCACGCCCAGCGCTTCCAGCTCCGCGTCCTGCACGGGATGGATGGACTCCACGCCCTCGCGCAGGTTGCGCCAGAAGGCGTCGAGGTCGGGCGCTCCAGGGAAGCGCCCGGTCATGCCGATGATGGCGATGTCCTGCTCGTCGGCGGCGATGTCGTTGGGCATGGGCACTGACTTTTCGGGTGTGGGGTCCGTCGGGTTTCTACGGCTCAGGTCTCGTCTTCGGATGCATCCTCGGAGGACTCACCCCGGCGGGCGCGGCGGGCGCGGCGGCGCGCGCCCCGGTCCATGCTGGACTCGTCTTCCTCGGCCGCGGCCACGTCGGGCGGCAGGGTGGCCGCCTTGATGAGCTTCGCCAGCGCGTGCACCGTCGGGCCCTCGTAGAGGCTGACGGCGGGGATGGAGACCTTGAACTGCTCGCGCACGCGGGCGATGAGCTTCACGCCCACCAGCGAGTTGCCGCCCAGCTCGAAGAAGCTGTCGTGGACGCCCACCTGCGCGATGCCCAGCGTGGACTCCCACAGGCGCGCAATCGACTCCTCCAGCTCGTCGCGGGGCGCCACGTACGGGTTCTGCAGCGTGGGGCGCGGGGTGCGGTCCTCGGCCCCGGCGTCCTGCTGCACCAGCGCGCCCTGCGTCTTCTCTTCCTTCTGCTCCGGCCGCGTCCAGCGCGCGGCGCGGGCGGACAGGGAGCTGGTGGACACCGCCACGTGGCCCACCGGGCCCAGCGAGAGCAGGTGCTCGAAGGCCAGCGCGCCCTCGTCCGCGGAGATGGCCAGCGCGCCGAACGGCGTGGCCGTGGCCAGCGGCGAGGCCGAGCCCTCCTCGAAGCGCCACGCGTCCCAGCCCACGCTCGTCCAGGGCACCGGGGACTGCTGCGTGTGCTTCGCGGCGAACGCATCCATGAAGCCCGTGGCCGCCGTGTACGAGGCCAGCCCCAGGCCGCCCAGCACCGCCGCCAGCGACGAGGCCAGGTGGCAGAAGTCCAGCGTCCGGCCCGCCAGCGCCTCCTCCAGCGCGTACAGGCCCTGGATGCGGCTGCGGAAGTGGTTGCGCACGTCCTCCGGGCGCGTGTCGGGAATGGCGCGGAAGAGCGCCGGGTCCACGTCGCCCGCCGCGTACACCACGCCGTTCAGGGTGCCGAAGCGCGACACCGTCGCATCCACGGCCGCCTTGAGCTGCGCCCGGTCGGCCACGTCCGCGGCCACCACGTGCACCTCGGAGCCCTGCGCCTCCAGCGCCCGCACCTTCTGGATGCGGCGGCTGACCGCGTCGGCCTCGCCGTGCGACGCGAGCCATGCGTCCCAGCCGGAGCGCTCGGGGAGCGCGGTGCGGCTGGCCAGCACCAGCTTCGCCTTCACCTTGCGGGCAATGGCCTTCGCGTGCGCGGTGCCCAGCGTGCCGAAGCCGCCGAGCAGCAGGTACACGCCGCCCTCGCGCAGCGGCAGGGACTCCGGCTTCGAGGCGCCCTGGGGCACGGACTCGAAGGCCTGCACGTGACGCTGACCGCCGCGGTACGCGACGGCGGCCTCCGCGCGGGAGGCCGCAGCGCACTCGGCGAGGAGCACGTCCGCCAGCGCGGCTTCCTGCCAGCTCCCCGCTAGCGGGACGACGACGTCCACCGAGCGGCAGGAAAGGTGCGGGTACTCCTGCGGAATCACGCGGCAGGGGCCGAGCACCGTGGCCCACTCCGGCCGGGGCTGCTCGTCCGCGAGCGCCTGCATGCGGTGCGTGACGGCCACCACCGACACCGGCTTCGCGCCGCCCTGACGGCCCAGGGCCTGCGCCAGGAAGAGCAGGCTGGAGAAGCCCCGCTCCAGTGCCGTGTCGAGCGCGGCCTCACCGGCGGACTGCTCCGGCTCCGCGCTCCACAGGTGGAGGATGCGGTCCGGCGCGAAGCCGTCCGCGGTGAGGGCCTCCAGCAGCGACGCGTAGCCCGCGGCGTCCTTCGGGTCCACCGTCCACTGGCGCGCGGCCACCTGCGCGGTGCGCGGGCCCGGGGTGAGGGTGATGACGTCCTGGCCCACGTCGGCCAGCCGCTTCGCCACCTGTCCGCCCAGGCCGTCCGGGCCCGGGGTGAAGAGCCACCAGCAGGCCTTCGTCTTCGCCCACTCACCGGAGGCGAGCGGCAGCGTGCGCTTCCACGTGGGCAGGTAGAACCAGCGAGACACGTCCTGCTTCTGGTCCGCGCCCGAGGTGTCGTCCACCTGGGCCGCCTTGGCGTGGGAGACCTTCTTCGGCTCCACCCAGAACTTCTGGCGCTCGAAGGGCGCGGTGGGCAGGGGGATGCGGCGGCGGCGCTCGCCGTCGAGGAACGCGTCCCAGTCCGCGTCCACGCCCGCCAGCCACAGCCGGCCCAGGGCGTTGAGGAGGAACTCCGCGTCCGCGTGAGTCTCCTTCGGGTGGCGCAGCGAGGTGACGAAGGCGTGCTGCGCGCCCTTCGCCGGGTGCTGGCGGGACAGCGTGGCCAGCGTGTTGCCGGGCCCCACCTCGAGGAGGATGGCGTCCGCGTCCTTCAGCAGTTCGCCCACGCCGTCCGCGAAGCGCACCGCACCGCGCAGGTGCTTCGCCCAGTAGTCGGGGCTCGTCGCCTCCTCGGTGGTGATCCACTTGCCCGTCACGTTGGACAGGTAGGGCACCTGGGGCGCGTTGCGCTTCACCTTGCGCACGGCCTCGCGGAAGGCGTCCAGGATGGGGTCCATCATGGACGAGTGGAACGCGTGCGAGGTGTGCAGCCGCGAGGTGGCCACGCTCCGGGACGCGAGCTGCGCGGCGAAGGCCTCCACCGCGTCCACCGGTCCCGCCACCACGCAGGTGCCGGGGCTGTTCACCGCCGCCACCGACAGCGTCGCGGGCAGCAGGCCCGTCACCTCGGACTCCGGCAGCGACACGGCCAGCATGGTGCCCGCCGGCATGCCCTGCATCAGCCGGCCGCGAGCGGCCACCAGCGACAGCGCGTCGTCCAGCGAGAAGACGCCCGCGAGGCAGGCGGCCACGTACTCACCGATGCTGTGCCCCAGCATGGCGCGCGGCTTCACGCCCCACGCCATCCACCGGCGCGCCAGCGCGTACTCGATGACGAAGAGGGCCGGCTGGGTGAGCGCCGTCTGCTTCAGGCGCTCGGCCGCGGCCTCCGCCTGGCCCGCGGGCGGGTAGAGCACCGTGCGCAAGTCGAGGCCGAGGTGCGGCTTGAGCTTCTCCGCGCACGCGTCCACGTCCGCGCGGAAGCCGGCTTCCGTCTCGTAGAGCTGCCGGCCCATGTCCACGTACTGCGCGCCCTGGCCGGAGAAGAGGAACATCACCGGCCGGCCCGCGGAGTCCTGCACGCCGGAGAGCACGCGCTGAGGGTCTCTGGAGCCCAGCGCCTCCACCGCGTCCGCCACCGTGCGGCACACCAGCGCGCGGCGCTTGCCGAAGCGCTTGCGGCCCACCTGGAGCGTGAAGGCCACGTCCGCCAGGGACACGTCGGGGTTGTTCTTCAGATGGGACACCAGCCGGTCCGTGGTGGCCTCCAGCGCGGTGTCCGTGCGGGCCGACAGCAGCAGCAGTTGCGCGGGGCGGCGCGGGGCGTCGGTGGCCGGCAGCGGCGGGGCCTCTTCCAGGATGGCGTGGGCGTTGGTTCCGCCCATGCCCAGTGAGCTGACGCCCGCGCGGCGGGGCGTGGCGCCCTCCGGCCAGTCGCGCAGCTGCGTGTTCACGAAGAAGGGGCTGTTGGCGAAGTCGATGGCCGGGTTGGGCGTGTCGTAGTTGAGGTGGGGCACCAGCTTCTTGTGGTGCAGCGACAGCGCCACCTTCATGAAGCCCACCGCGCCCGCCGCCGAGTCCAGGTGGCCGACGTTCGTCTTCGCCGAGCCCAGCGCGCAGAACTGCTTCGCGTCCGTGCCCTGGCGGAAGGCCTGCGTCAGCGCCGCGACTTCAATCGGGTCTCCCACCTGCGTGGCGGTGCCGTGCGCCTCCACGTAGCTGATGGTGTCCGGCGTCACGCCCGCCACCGCCTGCGCGAGGGCAATCGCCTCCGCATGGCCGTCCACGCTGGGGGCCATGTAGCTGACCTTGTGGGAGCCGTCGTTGTTGCAGGCCGAGCCCTTCACCACCGCGTAGATGGTGTCGCCGTCGCGCACCGCGTCTTCCAGGCGCTTGAGCATGAGGACGGCCGCGCCGTGGCCCGCGACGAAGCCCTGGGCCTTGGCGTCGAAGGTGTGGCAGTGCCCGTCCGGCGCCGTGGTGCCGCCCTCGTAGTAGAGGTAGCCCGCCTTCTCCGGGAAGTGGATGGACACGCCGCCAGCCAGCGCCGCGTCACACTCGTATGAGAGCAGGCTCTGGCAGGCGAAGTGGATGCAGGTGAGGGACGTGGACGAGGACGACTGCACCGTGACGGCCGGGCCCTTGAGGTTGAGCCGGTACGCCACTTCGGTGGTGAGGCTGTCCTTGTCGTTGCCGATGGACGCCTGGAGGCTCTCCAGCGACGCGACGTGGGCCAGGTGCGCGTAGATGTTGTTGAGCAGGTACGTGTTCATGCTCATGCCGCCGAACACGCCCACGCGGCCGGGCTGGCGCTCCGGGCTGTAGCCCGCGCCCTCCATGGCCTCCCATGCGCACTCCAGGAAGACGCGGTGCTGCGGGTCCATCAGCGCGGCCTCGCGCGGGTTGAGCCCGAAGAAGGCCGCGTCGAACATCTCCGCGTCACCGAGTACGCCGCCCGCCTTCACGTAGTTGGGCGCCTTCACGATGGCCGGGTCGATGCCCTCCGCGATGAGCTCCTCCTCCGTGAAGAAGGAGATGCCCTCCACGCCGCCGCTGAGGTTCTTCCAGAACTCGGCCACCGTCTTCGCGCCTGGAAGCCGGGCCCCCATGCCGATGACGGCAATGCCCTCCAAGCCCCCGCCCTCTGTCTCGTTCTCGGTGCTCATGAAATCGTCCCTGCTGGCCGCGTCACGCGGCATGGAAGTCAGTTCCTGAATCCTTACTTACGGGTCCCACGGCCGCGCGCGGCCTGCTGCCGGCGGCCCATGGCGGCCCTGCGCCGCTCGGCCTCGTCCTTGATGGACTGGGCCTGCTCCTTCGCGTCCCCGGTGCCCGCCTCGGCATTGCCGAGGTGGCGGGCCAGCGCGTTCACGGTGGTGAGCTTGAAGAGGTCCACGAGTGCCAGGTTCGCACCCAGCTCCTCGCGCAGGCGGCGGTGCGCCTGGGCGATGAGCATGGAGTTGCCGCCCAGCTCGAAGAAGTTGTCGTGCAGGCCCACGTCGGTCACCTTGAGCACCTGCGCCCAGATGGTGGCGATGCGCCGCTCCAGCTCGCTGGTGGGCGGGGCGTAGGCGGCGGCCAGCGCGGGGCGCTCGCCCTCCGGCACCGGCAGGGCGCGCGTGTCCACCTTGCCGTTGGGCGTCAGCGGCAGCGACGGCAGCACCAGGAAGGCCGACGGCACCATGTACGGCGGCAGCGACTCCGAGAGGAAGCCGTGGAGGTCGCTGCTGGTGGGCGCGGGCTCGGTGAGCACCACGTAGGCCACGAGGCGCCGGTCTCCCGGAGCGTCCTCGCGCGCCATGACGAAGGCGTCGCGCACGGCGGGGTGGCGGCGCACGGCGGCCTCCACCTCACCCAGCTCGATGCGGAAGCCGCGAATCTTCACCTGGTCGTCGGCGCGGTGCAGGTACTCCAGCACGCCGTCCGGCAGCCACCGGGCCACGTCGCCGGTGCGGTACATGCGCTCACCGGGACGGAAGGGGTTGGCGACGAAGCGCTCCGCCGTCAGCTCCGGGCGGCGCCAGTAGCCGCGCGCCACGCCCAGGCCGCCCACGTACAGCTCACCCGCGCAGCCCACGGGCACGGGCTTGCGCCGCGCGTCCAGCACGTACACGTCCGTGTTGATGATGGGCTTGCCGATGGGCATCCACGCGCGGCCCTCGAGGTCCTCCGGACGCAGGTGGTGGTACGTGGTGCAGACCGTCGTCTCGGTGAGGCCGTAGCCGTTGACCACCGTGGTGGTGTCCAGCAGCGCCTCCACGTCGCGGGCCACCAGCGCCTCGCCGCCGCTGAGCACCAGCCGCACCGGCGGCAGCGTGTCCTTGCGCGCGTTGAGGCCGGCGATGACCGCGGGCACCGTGCTGACGATGCTGATGTGGTGCCGGGCGATGAGGCCCAAGAGCAGCTCCGCGTCCAGCACCTCCTCCTCGGTGGGCAGCACCAGCGCCGCGCCCGTGCACAGCGGCGGCAGCACCTCGCCCACGAAGCTGGCGGACGCCACCGAGGTGAGCGGCAGCATCCGGTCCTTCTCGCCCGGCGCGTAGGACTCCACGAAGGAGCGCACGAGGTTGGCGAGGCCGCCGTGCTCCAGCATCACGCCCTTGGGCTGGCCGGTGGAGCCGGACGTGTACACGAGGCACGCCAGGTCCTCGGCCCGCACCGCCACCGGCTCCGGCACCGTCGCGGATGCCGCGGCGCTCCAGTCCAGCTCGGTGTCCAGGCTCACCACCCGCACCGCGCCGCTGCCCGCGTGCGACGCGAGCTGGCCGTGCAGCGTGGACTGGGTGAGCAGCAGCGGGGTGCCCGCGTCGGAGAGGATGAAGGCCAGCCGCTCCACCGGGTACGCCGGGTCGATGGGCACGTAGGCCGCGCCCGTGGACAGCACGCCCAGCACCGCGGCCACCATCTCCACCGAGCGCTCCAGGCACAGGCCCACGATGGAGCCCGGGCCCACGCCCTGCTCGCGCAGCCACGCGGAGAGGAAGCCCGCGCGCTGGCGCAGCTCGCGGTAGCTGAGCTGCTCTTCGCGGAACATCACCGCCGCTGCGTCCGGCGTGCGCGCCGCCTGCGAGGCGAAGAGGGCGGGGAGCAGCGAGCCGTCCAGCGACACGCGAGGACCGGCCTGCATCTGGAGGAGCTGCTGGGCTTCCGCCTCCGGCATCAGCGGCAGGTCCGACAGCGCGCGGCGCGGGTCCGCCACGAGGCCGGCGAGCAGCGTGCGCAGGTGCCCGGCCATGCGGGCGATGGTGCCCGCCTCGAAGAGGTCGGTGTTGTACTCGAAGGACGCCACCAGCGCGTTGGCGGCCTCACCCATGGTGAGCGTGAGGTCGAACTGCGCGCCGCCATGGTCCAGCGGCAGCGACTCCAGCGGAAGGCCGGCCAGCTCGGCGCGCGAGCCCGGCAAATCCAGCGCGAAGGCCGTCAGGCCACGCTCGTCCAGGCGCGCGGCGCGCTGGTACACGAACATGACCTGGAAGAGCGGCGAGCGGCTGTGGTCCCTCACCGGCTGGAGCTTGTCCACCAGCACGTTGAAGGGCTGGTCCTGGTGCTCCAGCGCCTCCAGCACCGTGCGCCGCGTGCTGGCCAGGTAGTCCGTGAAGGGCAGCGCGGCGGACGGCCGCGTGCGCACCACCAGCGGGTTGACGAAGTAGCCCGCCACGGAGGCCAGCTCCGAACGATGCCGGCCCGCGCTCACCACGCCCACCGTGAAGTCGTCCTGCCCGGTGTAGCGGTGCAGCAGCACCTGGAAGGCCGCCTGCAGCAGCATGTTCAGCGTGGCGCCCTGCTCGCGTGCCAGCGCCTTGAGGGACGCGGTGAGCTGCGTGTCCAGGCGCTCGGTGTGGACGCGGCCGGCGTACGTCTGCACGGGCGGACGCGGGTGGTCCGTGGGCAGATCGAGCACCGGCGGCGGGCCGGCGAGCTGCTCGCGCCAGTAGCGCTCCAGCGCCGCGCCGCGAGGGCTGGCCAGCAGCTCCGCCTGCCAGCGCGCGAAGTCCGCGTAGGTGCGCGAGGGCTTCGGCAGCGCCAGGTTCTTCCCCGCGCGCAGGGCGGGGTAGAGCGTCTCCAGCTCCTCCGCGATGACGGCCAGCGAGCCGAAGTCGGTGACGATGTGGTGCATCGCCAGGAGCAGCGCGTGGTCATCCGCCGCGCGCGAGTACAGGCGCACGCGCAGCAGTGGACCGGCCTCCAGGTCGAACGGGCGGCGGGCCTCTTCGGACAGGCGCTCGCGCAGGGCGGCGTCGTCCCAGCCCTTGGCGTCCACCGTCTCGAAGTCCAGCGGCAGCTCGGCGTGGATGCGCTGCACCGGACCGGACGCCGTCATGGCGAAGGTGGTGCGCAGCGCCGGGTGCCGGGTGACGAGCGTGTCGAAGGCGCGGCGCAGGGAGTCCACGTCCAGCGCGGCCTTCACGCGCACCGCGACGGGCACGTGGTACGCGGCGCTGCCGGGCGCGAGCTGGTGCAGGAACCAGAGCGCCTGCTGGCCGCCGGACAGCGGGGCGTCACCGGTGCTCTCGTGCGCCGCGACGGCCGGGCCCGAGGCCTGCGTCTTCGGCGCGGCGAGCAGCGCCAGCACGGTGTCCGCCAGCTTCTCCAGCGAGTCGCCCTGGAGGATGCCGCCCAGCGGGACGTCGATGCCAAGGCCCGCGTCGAGCGCGCTCTTGAAGTCGATGGCCATCAGCGAGTCCACGCCGTACACGTGGAGCGGGCTCTTCGCGTCCACCTGCGACGCGGGCAGGCGCAGCACCGCGGCGGCCTGTTCCTGGAGGAACACCGACAGGAGCGCGCGGCGCGCCCCCGGGTCCGTCACGGCCGTCAACGCCTTCTGGATGAAGCTGGGCTCGCGCGCGGGGGCGGCGGGGGCCTCGTGGGCGGGCGCGGCCTGCTCCGTGCGGGCCGGCGCGACAGGGGCCGCGGCCGGGGTGTCGAGCACGCTCTGGTGCAGCACCTCCAGGCTGCCGGCCAGGAAGTCCGCGCGGGTGGCGAAGCGCTGAATCTTGCCGCTGGACGTCTTGGGCAGGCTTCCGCCCTGGATGAGCACCACCGCGTAGACCTGCAGCTCGTGCGCTTCCGCGACGGCCTGGCGGATGGAGGTGGAGACGGCCTCCAGGTCCACACTGCCCGACTCCACGGCGCGGCGGTCCACCTCCTGGACCACCACGAGCCGCTCCTCGCCATCCTTGTCGACGGAGAAGGTGGCGCCACAGCCCGGCCGCAGCGCGGGGTGCACCGGCTCCACCGTGCGCTCGATGTCGTGCGGGTAGTGGTTGCGGCCGCGGATGATGATGAGGTCCTTCAGGCGGCCGGTGACGTACAGCTCGCCGCCGTCCAGGAAGCCCAGGTCGCCCGTGCGCAGGTAGCGCGCGTCGTCCCCGGGCGCCTTCGCGCCGAAGGCCGCCGCCGTCTGCTCCGGGCGGTTCCAGTAGCCCTGCGCCACGCTGGGGCCGGACACCCAGACCTCACCCACCTGCCCCGGCGCGAGCGGCGCCCCCGTCTCCGGGTGGGCGATGAGGAGCTTCTGTCCGTCCAGGTTGCGCCCCGAGCCCACCAGCGTCTGCGCGCCCGGGAGCTCCGGCTGGGACTGCTGGACGCGGTGGCTCTTCAGCGCGGCGGCGTCCACGGTGCGCAGCACCGGCGCCTCCACCTTGAGGCCGCCCGACGCGATGAGGGTGCCCTCCGCCAGGCCGTAGCAGGGGTAGAAGGCCTCCATCTTGAAGCCGCACGGACCGAACACTTCCGCGAAGCGGCGCAGCGTCTCCGGCTGGAGCGGCTCGGCGCCGTTGAAGGCCAGGTCCCACTTGCTCAAGTCGAGCGCGGCGCGCTCCTCCGGCGTCACCTTCCGGATGCACAAGTCGTAGGCGAAGTTGGGCCCTCCGCTGGTGGTGGCCCCGTAGCGCGACACCGCCTTCAGCCAGCGCAGCGGGCGCTTGAGGAAGTCCACCGGCGACATCAGCACCACCGGGAAGCCACCGTAGAGCGGCTGGAGGATGCCGCCGATGAGGCCCATGTCGTGGTACGGCGGCAGCCAGATGACGCCCTGGCTGCTCTTCGAGTGCCCGAAGCACCCGTGGATCAGCCCCAGGTTGTGCATCAGGTTGGCGTGGCTGAGCACCACGCCCTTGGGCGACGACGTGGAGCCGGAGGTGTACTGGAGGAAGACGGTGGTGGCGGCGGTGGCGCCCGGGTGCTTCCACGCCTCGCCGGTGGACTCGTCCAGCGTGTCCGTGGCCAGCCAGTGCAGCTCGCGCAGCTCCGGCGCCTGCTCGAAGAGCATCTCCCCCATGCCGAGGATGAAGTCGGTGGTGAGGGCGACGGTGGCCTGCGCGTCCTGGCTGATGGCCAGCAGGCGGGGCAGGGTGCGGCCCAGGCGCATCGGGTCCGGCGGGTAGATGGGGACGGCGATGACGCCCGCGTAGAGGCAGCCGAAGAAGCCGGCGATGTAGTCCAGCCCCGGCGGGTACAGCAGCAGGGCCCGCTGGCCCTGCGCGCCCCGGGCCTGCAGGGCCGCGGCGATGGCGCGCGCCTTCCGGTCCAGCTCCGCGTACGTGAGGTGCGCTTCCTCCTCGTCGCCGTCGACGAGGAAGGTGAAGGCACGCTGGTTGGGCTGCCGCTCCGCGCGGAAGCGCAGCAGCTCCACGAGCGTGTCACAGCGGGAATCCAGGTCCGAAGGAAGACCGGTGGGCACGACGCCTCCTAGAAATGTATCGCGGTAGCAGCGCCGTGTTTCCCGGGGAGACACGGGCTGTTCGAGAAGCCCTGGTGAAGGGCCTTCCCGTGAGGGCCCGATAATTGAGACAGGGCGTTTAGAACAGATGAAACAGGCTCAAGGGGAGTAACGACGGGTGAAGCCTGCATGTCACCCCTGACAGCACTCCATCCCAGCGCGGGTACGAGGCCCCTGGGATGGGGCTGCGACGCGGAGTGGGGGAGGGGACGCACGGCACCGGGCCGCACAGGGGGGTGGTTCAGGCTGTCGAATCATGGCCGGGGTGTGGGTCGCGCGTGACGTCGCGTGCGCGGCATATTCACAGTCCGAGCGCATTCTTGCAAATAGGGCAGCCGGCCGTGGGCGCCACCCGCCCCAGGGGGTTGGGCGTGCGAGGGAGCGGGCCTCGCCTCCGTCCGGGGACGGCACCACCTTCGCGCGGTACCACGCTCAAGCAGGAGGCCGTCCATGGCGAACATCGGCAAGGATGTCGACGCGCTCAACACCTTCCTTCGAGGGGAAATCTCCGCGGTGGAGTCGTACCGTCAGGCACTGGGGCATGTGTCGGACGACCGGCTCCGGGACGCGCTGGAGGACTGCCAGCACGACCACGAGCACCGGGTGGACGAGCTGAAGGACCGCATCCGGAAGATGGGCGGCGAGCCCGCGGAGGGCTCGGGCGTGTGGGGCGGCTTCGCGAAGCTCGTCCAGGGGGGCGCGGACGTGCTCGGGGAGAAGGCGGCCATCCAGGCCCTGGAGGAAGGTGAGGATCACGGCCTCAACGACTACCAGGGTGGACTGGACCAGGTGCACGGCGAGGCCCGGCGCTTCGTGCGGATGGAGCTGCTACCCGCCCAGAAGCGGACCCACGAGCGGCTCAGCCGCCTGAAGCGCACCCTTCACTGACGCGGGGACGACCTGACGCGTCGGGTCCATGGCCCTCCGGTGCCCCCGCACCGGGGGGCGCTGTCGCTTCGCCTCCCTCCGGAGCCCGGGGGGGCCCCGTGAATCCGCCGGGCCGCGCGGCGTCAGGAGCCCGTACACCCCCGTTCCGGCCTTCGGGCCCCTCTCGTCCGGGCATGTCCGTGCGGGGAGGGGGTCTGGAGGTTGTGGGTGCGGCATGCGATACCAGGAGTCCGCCATTTGAGCTTCAGGAGGCGCGGCATGTGGCTGGACAGCGGTTCGTCGGGACGCGATTCGGGCTCCGGGCCGGACCGGCGCACGGACGACCGCGGCACCGAGACCGTGACTCCCGGTGAGGCACCCCGGGCCGAGCCGTCGCCCGTCGCCCCCGCTCCCGCCGTGGTCGCCTCTCCCTTCGTGGACACGAGCCACGCGGGTGCGCTCGGCGTGGGCTGCGAGGCGCTGTTCCGCTCCACCGAGCAGGCGCTCCAGTGGGCCTGGCGGCTCCTCCAGTTGACGAAGGGTGGCCCCGAGGTGGGGACCCTGGTGGGTGCGGCCCGCACGTGTGCGCTCGACTTCCTCGACCGCGTCCCGCCTCACGTGGGGCGGAGCGTGGCGGAGCTGCTGGGCTACAGCAACCTGTGGCAGGCCGTCTGCACGCGGCTGGGCCGTCCCGTGGCCCGCTCCAGCGAGGAGCTGCTGCGCGAGCTGGGCGAGGACCTCCAGTTGTTGCTGCGCGGCGCGCAGGCCCGGTTGGGCACCGCCGCCGCGCTGGAGCAGGGCCTGCTGGTCCACGTGGGCCGGCTGCGCGAGTCGCGCGGCAGCGAGCCGGGCGCGCCGCTGGAGCTGCGGGCCATGCTGGACGCCTTCACCCACGCGGTGTCGGAGGTCATGGCCGCGGCCAGCGCCTACCGCCGCGCCTGGGAGTCCACCGAGGCCGAGCTGTCCGAGTGGGCCGCGTGGCTGGGCGCGGGCGACCCGGGCTTCTGCGCGTGGCTGGCCGAGCACCTCGCCGGCACCGTCTTCCCCTGGCGCCAGACGCACGCGGCCGTCCGGCTGCTGCGCGAGCTGGGCGCGCTGTCCGGACAGCCGTAGTCGCGCGCGGCCCGCTCACGCCTCCACGAGGATGCGGTGGCGGTACAGCTCCAGCAGCACGTCCTCGGAGAGGTCCGCCTGCTTGTGCTCGCGCAGGTGGTGGCGCACGGCGTCCACGGGCTCGCGGCCGGTGAACTCCACCAGCAGGCCGTACGCCTCGCCGGGCAGGGCCAGGGCGTCGAAGTCGCTGTACGCGCCCAGGGCGACGCTGCCGTCCTGCATCCACTGCACGGTGGCGTCGGGGTTGAACTTGAGGGTGCGCGGCAGCTTCGGCGACACGGCGGTGTCGTGGAGCTTCTCCAGCGTCTTCAGCTCAATCGTGCCGTCCAGGCCGAGCAGCCGCTCCAGTCCGTCCGCGGGCAGCTCGCGCACCAGGCGGTAGCATTCGCGGTAGTAGTCCGCCTCGAGTCCGACGTACCCCTTCCACAGCTCCGCGTACGCCTTCGCGGGCGGCGCGGTGTCGTCCAGGTCCTCCACGCTCAGCGGGACGGCCTGCGTCTCCGCGCGGTCCTTTCCGGAGAGGACGTAGTCCGGCAGCAGCTGGAACGCCGCCCAGCGGGAGAGCTGGATTTCCGCCAGCGTGAGGTACGTCTTCATGGACATGTAGAACTTGCGGCCGTCGGCGCCCGCCACGTACTTGCAGAAGAAGGTGGAGCAGACGGCCTCGCGGTAGGGCCAGATGGTGCAGCCGCCGGTGTCCACGGCGAAGTAGGGGCAGCGCAGCGACGCGGCCCGGCCGAAGAACTGGTGCCCGTTCTTGTAGAGGAATTGGAACTTCGCCGGCGGCCGCACCCACTGCGGCGTCACGCCGCTGCGGCTGGCGAGCTTCTCCTCCATGCGGCGACGGCCCTCGGCCAGCTCCGGGCGCTCGTCGGAGAGCAGCGCGCCCACGAGGTAGTTGGGCAGGCGCGGCGAGTAGGTGCAGCACTTGGTGTCCGGCCGGAAGAAGCGGCTCACCCCGTCCACGGCGTCGACGGCGCCCGGCGCGTTCTCCTTGCACATGGCGCAGTTCGAGCAGGTGGCCTTCGTCTCGTCGGGGACGTCCTGGTGGAAGAAGGCGGGGAGGAGTTCCCGGTAGAGCACGGGGAGGGTGTCGAGGAGGCGGGGCATGGTGAGGGCTTTTCCGGGAGGGGGACGTCAGCGTGCGGACGGGTCGTCCCACTGGACGCGGTAGGTGCAGGACTCGGGGCCGTGGCGGTCCCGGGCGAGGGTGAGGCCCTGCACGCCGATGCGGTGGAGGCCCTCCTCGAGGACGCCCTCGACGAAGCCCTCGGTGACTTCGGGCTCGTTGAACCAGAGGTCGGCGGCGGTGGGGCCGACGGTGGTGAGGCGCGTCTCGGTGAAGTTGTTGCCGCTGCGGAAGTTGTGCGTCATCCGCGACAGCGAGCGCATGGGCCCGAGCACCCGCGCCATGGCGAGCACGGCGGCGCCCATGAGCGTCTGGGCGTAGCCCTCAATCATGCGACGGGCGAGCCGACGGCGGGCCTCGTCGAGCGGCACGTCCGGGTGGAGGGTGCGGCCCACCTCGTCGAGGCAGCGCACCCAGACGGGGTGGGGATAGGCCGCGAGCAGCGGCGCGTCCAGGTCCATGCCCAGCGCCTTCAGCCGCGCGCGCAGCTCCGGCGGCAGGTCCGCGTCGAGCGTCCTGCGGTAGAGACTGTCCACCGTGTTGCCGAAGATGACGCGCTCGTTGCTCATGGGCGCGCATTCTTCCCAGAGCCCACCTCCCGAGGCCAGTTCCGGCGCACGTGCCATGTCATCTGGTTGAGGGGTGGACTCACGCGGCCTGTAGCGGATTGCCCCGACTGGACACCGCCCCCGCGCGCATGCTCCCCTTTCGAGTGAGGCCGACCCTTCACCCCCCGAAGCCCCGAGGAGGCGCCGCCCCATGCGATTCTTCGAGGTGAACACCCAGGCCCCTCCGAGCGTCGACATGGGCGGCCACCTGCCACTGCGTTTCATCTGGCGGCCGCTGCTCGGGGACGTCGTCTACGCGGTCCTCATCGGCACCTGGTTCTGCGTCATTCCGGCCGCGTACGTGCTGGACCAGGGACTGTCCTTCACCGCCGTCCTGGAGAACTGGTGGTTCTCCATCGTGTTCTTCCTCGGCGGGCTGTTCAGCGTGGCCGGCACCCTGAGCTGCATCCTCACGCGGCTGGAGGTCGAGGTGACGTCGTCGCAGGTCCGCCAGTCCGGCGGCGGGGCCCTGCGCGACAAGACGTGGAACGAGCCCCTGGCGCACTACACCGCCCTGCGCGTCGAGCGCCGTCACCACCCGGACTGGATTGGCGCCAAGGACGAGTTCGGCATCCACCTGTGCCACGCCGAGGACGCCTCTCGCTCCGTCCTCCTGTACTGGGGCCGCAGCGAGCGCCGCTTCCAGGCGCGCCTGTCCCGCTACTCCAAGTTGCTGGGCCTGGGCGTCCAGGGCGCACTGGCCGCGCGCCGCGCGACGGGCTGACGGACGCTCCCGGGGCTGCGCGGTGTGCCCGCGCATGGTAGGAGCGGCCCTGCTCGTCTCTCCCGCCGAACGTGGAATCATGACCCCGACAGAAGCTGAACCCGGAGCCGGGCGCGCGCGTCGCGTCGCCGGTGCGCTCGGGCTGGCCCTTCCCTTCATCGTGTGGGGCGTGCTCGTCGTGGCGCCCATCTGGCTCCAGTCCGCACACGGCTGCTTCTCCCACTACGACCTGGGCATCTACACCCAGGCGCTGGCGCGGCTGTCGCTGGACGACCCGAACCCCTGGCTCAGCGCGCGGCAGATTCGCATCTTCAACGACCACTTCGACCCCGTGCTGTGGCTGGCCCGGCCGCTGGTCGAGGTGATGTCGCCCATGTGGGCCGCGCTCGTGGCGGAGGCCTTCCTGGTGCTGCTCTCCACGGCGCCGCTCCTGTGGCTCCACGTGCGCGGCCGGCTGGACCGCGTGTCCACGGCCCTGCTGTGCATGCTGCTGCTCTTGAGCCCCAGCACGGTGGACGCGGTGATGTTCCCCGTCCACCCCACCACGTGGTCCATGCTGCCGTTCATCCTGCTGGGCCTCGCCTTCCACTTCCGGAAGCACGCGCTGCTGGTGGCGTCGCTGGTGCTGCTGTTCGCGTGCAAGGAGGAGTTCCCCTACGTGGGCATCATGCTCGCGGTGGCGCTGTGGCTGCGCGGGGACCGGCGATTGGCCATGGGCGTCGCGCTGCTGGCGGTGGCGTGGCTCGCCTTCGTCATCGGCGTGCGGCCCCGCTTCGGCCCCGTGGTGGACTACGGCGAGCGGCTCAAGCGCGGCCTGCAGGAGGGGCTCGGTCCGTTCCTCGCCGAGCGCTTCGCGCCGCGCCAGCTCTCTCGCGTGGGCACGCTGCTGCTGCTGTTCCTCCCCTTCGGCATCTGGGCCTGGCGCGAGCGCCTGAAGCCGGACTGGAAGTGGTTGCTGGTGCTGCTGCCCATGCTCGGCATCCGCTTCCTGGGCATGGCGTGGCGCCACCAGTACGGCGCGCCCGTCATCGCCGCGCTGGTGGTGGCGATGGTGCCGCTGCTGCTCGCACGCCGCCCGCCCGCGTGGGTGCTGGTGCTGACGAGCGTGCTGCTCATCACCACCAACGAGTCCAACCTCAAGCAACTGGTCCGCACGCTGGCGTCGCCCTCCACGTACCCGTCCATGTGCCCGGGCAACGAGGCCCGGCTGGCCAGCGTGGAGCGCGCAGTGCAGTTCCTCTCCACGCACCGTGAGGGCAGGGCGCTCCTGGGGGGCAACCTCGTCACGCCGCTGGCCTCGCGCGACGAGGTGTACGCCGTGGGCAGCCCCCAGCCGGAGGGCAGGCCCGTCTACGACTGGGTGCTGGTGGAGGTGCCCCCGCTGGGCAACATCCAGCCCATGACTCCCGAGCACATCGCGGCGCTCATCGCCCGGTGGCGTGCCACGGAGGGTGCCGAAATCGTCATCGACGACGGCCACGTCTTCCTCGCGCGGGGCCGCTTCACCGACATGCCCTGACAGAGAAATCGTGAATTGACGCGACCGGACAGGTCTCCTGTCCGAGTAGAGTACGGAACCGATGCATTGGGTCATCCCCCGCTGACCCCGCGGACGTGCGACATGGACGGTTCCGGCACCGATACCCCCCTGGCCGTGCCTCGTGACGTGGACGTCACCGCACGGGTGCACGCGGCCATGGCGTACAAGTTCCCGCACTTCCACCCGGTGGCTCGCGAGGCGCTCTCCGCGCTGGTGCGGCTGTGCGACGGCTGGCAGCGGCTCTTCCCTGCCCGGCGAGAGTCCGACGTGGTGCCGGCGCTGACGACGTGGGAGCGATTCCTGTCCACCGAGCCGCGCTCGCGCCGCGTCATGGTGACGCTGCAGCCGCTGGGGGTGGACACCGCCGGAGGCGCCTGGGCCGTGGCGCTGCTGGCCCGGGTGGCGCGCTGGCACCGGGACAGTCGGGGCCGGGGGCACAACCAGCCCACGCACGTCTGGGTGGCGGAGCTCGGCCGCGAGGGCTTCGACGCGCGCCAGCCGGCTTCAGATCCGGGCACGCTCACCGCCGCCGTCACCCACGAGGGAGGCGGCTTCCAGATGGTGCGGCTGCCCCTGGACGACGCGGAGCTGACGCCGGAGGCGGTGGCCGCGCGGCTGGCACGGGCCCCGGTGTGCACGTTGGCGGAGGCGCGGCGTGAGGGCCTGCGCCCCCAGGTGTTGGTGGACCGTGCTTCGCGCGGCGGCAGTGCCTGGACGTCGCACCTGCTGGCCTCGGGCGCGTGGCTGGGGGCTCGGGTGGAGGGGACGACGGGCTCGCTGGAGCTGAGCTTCGACCACCTGGTGATGGACGGCACGTCCATGTTCGACGTGTCCCGCGCCATCGCGTCGGCGCTGCCCCTGCGGGGGGCGGGCGCGGACGCGGGCTCGGGCGACTGGCTCACTGGCCCCGACGAGCCCTCGCCGCTGCTGCGCGTGGAGCTGCCGGAGCGGCTCGACTTCCGCAACCTCTGCTGCGCCACGCTGGAGGCGCTGGTGCACGCCGGAGCGGGGCTGCTGTCCGGAGACAACCCCACGCTGCTGGTGCCCGTGCTGCCGGACGCGCCGGCCTCCGTGGAGCGGGAGTGGCGGCGCATCCGCATCGCCGTGGTGCCGGCGCGCACGCGCGAGGGGCCGGTGACGCCGGAGCAGGTGGCCTCACTGCTGGCCCGGACCCGGAACGAGGGAGGCGTGCTGGAGGACGTCTTCTCCACGCTCTACTCGCCGTCGCTGCCCTGGTGGATGCCGTCGCTCACCACGCATGGCTTCGCGTACACCCCCGCGCTCCGCCAGGTCGCCACGGCGATGTGCGGCAACGCGCTCGTGTCCAAGCTGACGCTCGTGGTGGACGACGAGGCGGCGCTGGCGCGGCACCCGCCGGTCTACTTCAACACCATGCGGCCGCTCCCCGCGGTGGGGGGCGGCGTGGCCCTCTGCGTGACGGAGGTGCTGTGCGCGACGCCTTCGGGCGTGCGCAAGCGCTTCTTCGCCACGCTCGCGGGCAGCGGCGTCTTCAACTCACGTGAGCGGCTCACCGCTTTCCGGGCCGCGCTCGCTCCGGAGGCGGCCCGTCGGGCACGACCCGTGGCGCCGGCCCTTCCTTGAATCCTCCTCCTGGTCTTCCGACGCCCGAGCCCTCCATGGTCCCCCCGTATGACCCCGGACGCATCCGCCCGCGCACGCATCTCAAGTTCCCCTTCGACGCGAGCTTCCCCCGGCAGTGGCACCACCATGGCCTGGGCTCCACGCACCTGTGGAACGGGCTCAACATGCTCTTCCCCCAGGGCGAGCGCTTCTTCGTCCGCAGCGTCAACCACTACCTGGACCGCCTGGAAGACGCGCCGGAGCTGCGCGCCCAGGTGAAGGCGTTCTTCACCCAGGAAGGCAAACACGCCCGCGAGCACCAGGCGTACATCGAGTTGCTGGAGTCACAGGGCTACAGGCTCTCCGGCTACATGGCGGCGTACCAGCGCATCGTCTGGGGCTTCCTCGACCCGTACTTCCCGCCCGCGCTGCGCCTGGCGATGACGGCCGCGCTGGAGCACTACACCGCGGTGATGAGCGAGCAGACGCTGACGCTGGGCGTGTTCGCGGACGGCCACCCGGCGATGCAGCGGCTCATCGAGTGGCACGCGGCGGAGGAAATCGAGCACAAGTCCGTGGCCTTCGACGTGCTGCGGAAGGTGGCCCCGGGCTACGCGCTGCGCGTGGCGGGCCTGTTCATGGGCACGCTGTCGCTGTTCGGGCTGTGGCTCGCCGCGTCGGTGACGCTGCTGCGGCAGGAGCCCGGGCTGGGCTGGGGCGGAGTGCTGCGCGAGCTGTGGCGGGGACACAAGAAGGACCCGGTGCTCGTGCGCGTGCTGTGGAAGGGGCTGAAGCAGTACCTGCGCCCGTCCTTCCATCCGCTGCAGAACGACAACCTGCACCTCGCGCGGGCGTACCTGGCGCGCTTCGATGAGCCCGGGGCGGAAGCCGCGTAGGGCCCGGCGGCAGGGACGGCGTGCGAGCAGGCACCGGGGGAACGTCGGGACGCTGGCGCGGGTTGGGGTGCTCTACGATGCGCTGTGTGACTCGGGCCCTCCTTGCCTCCGTGTTGTTCCTGGCCGTGGGCCTCGCGCCTCGCGCGGAGGCCTTCTCCGTGGAGGACCACCGCGCGCTCACCGGGGCCGCGCTCGATGCGGCCGTCGCGAAGGGCAGCAGGGCGGGGCTCGCGGAGCACCGGAGCGCGGTGCTGCACGGGGCCACCGCGGAGGACCTCAACCTCCACGTGAAGTGGACGGGCTGGCACCACTTCTACCGGCCGGACGGGCACCTGTACTCGGCGCTGCGTGAGGGCTCGGATGCGCGCGTGCGGGCCCTGTGGGACGAGGCGCTGGAGGCCGCGCGCCACGGCGACCTGGCTCGCGCCTGGGACAGGGCGGGACACCTGGCGCACCACATCGAGGACATGGCCTCGCCGCCGCACGTGGTGCCGGTGATGCATGGGCTCGGGGACGGCTTCGAGGACCATGGCCTCGGCGCGGCGCTGTCGCGGATGGCCCCCCGCGAGGTGGCTCCGCTCTCCGGTGTCGAGGCGCAGGTCGCTCTCGCGCGCGAGACGCTGGAGGCGGTGCGCTCGCAGTCCCTGACGGCTCGCGACGGCACGGTGATTCCGTGGAGCGCCTTCTGGTCCGAGCCGGACCCGCTGCGCCCGGGGACGTTCGGCGTCTATGGCGCGGTGGGCAATGCCTTCGGCCGCACGGAGGTCCGCTGGCGGGGCCGCGTGCGCCAGGTGGATGTCGCCAGCACCGAGGCCTTCGTGGACGCTCGGGCCGCCGCCGCGGTGGCATACGCGCGGGCCTTCCTCGAGTGGGCGGCGGCGCGGTTCGAGGAGGTGTCCGCCCCGGACGCGCCGGGCCTGTCGTTGCTCGGCTTCCGGCCCTCGCCCGAGCTGTCGCTGCAGGCGCTCGGGGGCGTCTCCCGGGACTCGCGTGGCACGGCGCCCGTGGCGGGACTTCGCGCCTCGCTCCCGCTGCCCCATGCCTTGACGCTGTCGGTGGACTGGATGCGCGGGCTGGAGGGGGGAGTGCGGCCGCACCCCTCTGGCGGCTGGGCGCTGGCGGTGCAGTCGCCTCCGCTGGTTGCGTGGCGGCCGGGGTACTCGCTCGGGGTGGACCTGCGGGCCACCTTGGGCGTGGGGCTGATGTCCTGGGAGGGCGGCTCACGCCTCGGCGTGCCGGTGGGGCTGCGGGCCCATGTGTCACTCGGCGGGCCCTTCGTCGCCAGCACCGAGGTGCTGTACCAGGGCCTGCGTCCACCCGGCGCGGCCTGGGGGCATGGCGTCACCTGGACGGTGGGCTTCGGGATGGCCCTGGGGGACAGGTAGGGAGAGCGTGCGCGGCGCCGGGAATGGAATTTCCGGCGCACGGTTCCTCGCCTGCTCCCCCCGAGCGCTTCCAAGTCCCCCTGGAGCCGCCACACATGTCCTCGTCTCGCAGGAAGTTCCTGCAGTACTCCCTCGCGGGCGCGTCCCTGCTCGCGCTCGGTCCCGAAGCCCTCGCCGCGTCCGGCAACAAGGGGGCTGCCCCGAAGAAGGGGCCGAAGAAGAAGATCCTCATCCTCGGGGGCACCGGCTTCCTGGGCCCCGCCGTGGTGCAGGCGGCGCAGGCGCGCGGGCACACGCTGACGCTGTTCAACCGCGGCAAGACGCGCCCGGAGTTGTTCCCCAACGTGGAGAAGCTGCGCGGGGACCGAGACCCGAACAAGGACGAAGGGCTCAAGGCGCTCAAGGGCCGCAAGTTCGACGCGGTGGTGGACACGTCCGGCTACTACCCGCGCATCGTCAAGGCCTCCGCCGAGCTGCTCGCGCCCAACGTGAAGCAGTACCTCTTCATCTCCAGCGTCTCCGCGTACGCCAGCGACAAGACGCCCCACGAGGACGAGAGCGGCCCCACCGCGACGATGGCCGACCCCACGCTGGAGACGATGGGCAAGGAGTACGAGTTCTACGGTGCCCTCAAGCGGCTGTGCGAGGAGGCCGCAGAGGCCGCGCTGCCGGGCCGCGTCGCCAACGTCCGTCCGGGCTACATCGTCGGCCCCGAGGACCGCTCGGACCGCTTCACGTACTGGCCGGTGCGCTTCGACAAGGGCGGGGAGATGCTCGCGCCGGGCACGCCCGATGACCCGCTGCAAATCATCGACGTGAGGGACCTCGCAGAGTGGCTGGTGCTGCTCATCGAGGGCAACACGAACGGCGTCTTCAACGCCGTGGGGCCGGGCCAGGCGTGGACGATGGGCGCCATGCTCGATACGTGCCGTCAGGTGTCCGGCAAGGACACGAAGTTGACGTGGATTCCCGCGGACTGGCTGGAGAAGCAGGGCGAGACGGGCGACATGCGCCTCCCCATCTACATGCCGCCGGCGGGCAACTCCGCGGGCACGCACCTGCGCAGCAACGCGAAGGCCGTGAAGACGGGGCTCAAGTTCCGGCCGGTGGACGTCACCGTCCGCGACACGCTGGCGTACTTCAAGGGCCTCCCCGAGGAGCGCCGCGGCAAGATGCGCGCGGGGCTGCCTCCGGAGCGCGAGGCGGAATTGCTCGCGCTGTGGGCGAAGGCGAAGGACGGTAAGGCGGCTCCGGCCACTCCCGCCACGCCGGTGGCTCCGGCGGCTTCCGGCAAGGGCGGGTAGGGGAGGTTTCGTCGCGACGGACGGCCGGGCCTCAGTCATCGAGGCCCCTGCCTGGCGTGGCCGGGCGCGCGGGGACACCCCCCGAGATGCGCTAATGCAACCTGGCCTGCAGCGACTTGACCCACGCCAGGCGGCCGTTCCGCTTCCGGGCCTGCTCGAGTGTGGCGCGTGCGCCCGCGAGGTCCCCCGACGCGGCGAGCACGTGGCCGCGGAGGGCGAGGAGGCGCGCGTCTTTCGGCATGAAGGTCAGGGCCTTGTCGATGGCGGCGCGCGCCCGGGCGAGGTCGGCGGCCAGCGGCGAGGGCCGCGCGAGCACGACCTCCGTCTCGAGGCGCCAGCCGTCGGGGCTGCTCGCATCCTCCGCCTTCATGAGCTGCGCGTACCGGTCGGCGGCGGTGAGGGCCGGGAGGGGGTCGAGGCCGCGGCCGGCCAGCCACGCCGCGCGGTGCAGCTCGACCTCCGCCATCCGGCCCCGCATCGCTGGGTAGACCCCGGCCTTCACCACCTTCTCGAGCAGCGGCCCGGCCCGGGCGAGCTCAGGCCCGGGCTCCCGTCCCGCCAGCACCGCGGCCTGTACCTCGAGCACCGCGAGCTCGGCGAGCTGGGCGGCGGCGATGATGTCGGTGTCGAGGCGCGTCCGCAGCATCTCGGCCCAGGGAGCCACCGCGGCCAGCGCGGCGTCTGGCCCCCGTCCCTCGAGGAGCACGGACTCGGCCCAGATGACTGCAATCTGCACGCCGAAGCCGGCGAGCGCCGACTGGGCCTCGCCCCTCGAGAAGGCCTCGCCGATGATGCGGGCCGCCTCCGCGAAGCGCGCGTCGGCCGCCTCGCCGGCCGACCAGCGCCGGGTGGCGTCCTCGCGTATTGCCTGGGAGAGCATGATGCGCGACACGATGGGGCGGTCTCCAATCTCCGCCACCCGGCGAGCCGCGACGAGCGCCGCCTCGATGTCCTGGGTCGAGTCGCCGCCGCGGATGCCGGTCGTCTCGGCGCGGTCCGTGTACATCTGCGAGAGCAGCGAAGGCGGTGTGCTCGACTCGGGAGAGAGCTCGCCCGCGCGCGTCGCCGCCGCGATGCCCTTCTCCCAGGCCCAGCCCACCTCGTAATGGGCATCGCGCAGCTCGCGAGCGTAATTGAGGCAAGCCCAGGCGAGCCGCTCCCATGCGGAGCGGTTCGCCGGCGCGGCCCGCGTCGCGGCATCGGCGGAGGTGACCGCGGCGAGGAGGCTCGGGCCCGGGTCGGTGCCGAGCATGCGTGCGATTCGCCCCTTCTCCGCGAAAATCTCGGAGCGCACGACCAGCAGGTCCGGGTCCTTCGGGTCCAGGGCGAGCCCCTCGGCGAGGACCGCGAGCGCCGGTTCGAAGCGGTCGGCGCGGACCGGCTCGCGCTGCTGGCGGACCACGCCCTCGTGCATGAGCGCCCGGGCGAGCAGGAGGCGGGGGCGGGGGGCGCTGCGTCCAATCTCGGCCGCGCGCCGGAGCGCCGGGAGGGCCTCGGCCAGGGGCGTGAGCGTCCCGTCAAGGTCGCGCGTCTCGTAGACCGCGAGGGAGCGGTGCAGCCAGGCCTCGCCCTCGAGTGTGCTCGCCTCGAGCGGGTCGGCCCCGGCCTCGCGCGCCCTCCGGGCGAGCGCGGCGGCGTCGGCATGACGCTCCTCCACGAACGCGATGCGGGCCTCGAGGAGGTTTCGGTCGGCGTCGGTCGCGGTGGGGACGAGCCGCAGGCGCGCCACGGCGGGCTCGCGGAAGCGCGCCCGGAGCGCGGCGATCCGGCCTTCCTTCCGCTTCGGGTCGTCGATGCGCGGGAGCTGTGCGCGCTCGCGCGCGTAGCGCTCGCCGTCCAGCAGGCCGAGCGCGAGCGCCGCCTCGGGGGGATGGAACCCGAGCGTCCACGCCCGCTCGAGCGCCTCGCGGGCCGGGTCGGCGTCATGGAGGAGCTGGAGGCCGCGCCCGATGGCGAAGGCCCGCGCGGCTGCTCCGGCGCTGCCGTCCGCGCGCCGCAGCTCGTCCACGGTGGAGCGGATGGCCGCGTACACCGGCGAGAGGTCGTGCGCGGGCGACAGGTGCGCGATGCGCATCGCGCTCTCCATTCGCTGCGCCTCGGCGCCCAGCCGCGCGGCCTCGAGCGCGTCCAGGCCCGCCCGCCGCTCGGCGAACGCGGCCCACGCCACGCCGAGCACCACCGCCGCCGCCGCCACGGCGGCGGCGCGCGCCGCCACCGGGTTGCGCCGCGCCCACTTCGTGGCGCGGTACGCGAGCGTCGGCGGCCGCGCCAGCACCGGCTCGTTGCGCTGGAAGCGGCCGAGGTCCTCTGCGAACGCGAGCGCCGAGGGGTAGCGCGCGGCCGGTTCCCGCTCCATCGCGCACGCGGCCACGAGCGCCAGCTCGCGGGGGACCGCGGCGCCGAGGGCCGGCGGCTCATCGGCGAGGATGCGGCGGAGCAGGCTCGCTGGCTCGGAGCGCCCCGTCGCCTCGGCGAGCCCGCGGAACGGCGGGTGCCCGGCGAGCACCGCGTAGAGGGTGGCGCCGAGCGCATAGACGTCGGCGCGGAAGTCCACCGGGCCTCGGCCGGCGAGTTGCTCGGGGGCCATGTACTCGAGCGTGCCCGCTGGGAAGCCGGAGTGGGTGAGCCCGCCCTCCTCGCCGCGGGCGAGGCCGAAGTCACCGAGCCTCGCCAGCGGCACGCCCGGCCCCTCCTCCACCAGCACGTTGTCGGGCTTCACGTCGCGGTGCACGAGCCCCTGACGGTGGGCGGCGTCGAGCCCGAGGGCCGCCTGGCGCACCAGCTCGACCCGGGTGGCGAGCGTGAGGCCCGTGGCGAGGTCCGCGAGCGTCTTCCCCTCGACGAGCTGGAGCACGAGGCACGCGCGGCCCTCCAGCGAGCCGACCGCGTGCACGCGGACCACGTTCTCATGCTCCACTCGCGCCTGCAGCCGCGCCTCGAGGACGAGCCGCTCGGTCTCGCGCGGGTCGTCGCCGCGCAGGAACTTCACCGCCACCGCGCGCTCGAGCGTGGAGTCGAAGGCGCGGTGGACGTGGCCCATCCCGCCCTCCCCGAGCAGCCCCTTGAGCACGACGCGCCCGTCCAGCAGCTGCAGCTCCATCGTCATCGCCCCTCCGGGAGGGCCTCGCCCATACGTCGCGCGACCTCGACCAGCTCTGCGTCGCCGTAGTTGGAGAAACCGATGCGCAGCCCCGGGACAGCGCCGCCGTCGAAGGCGAACTGCCGGCCGGCCTGGAAGGCGACCCCGCGCTCGAGGCCGCGCCGCGCCCAGGCGTCCACGTCGAGCCCCTCTCGCGTGCGGGCCCACAGGGCGAGGCCGCCCGTGGGCGGGTCGAAGGTGAGCGCGGCGCCGACGTGCTCCGAGAGCGCGTTCGCGAGCACGTCGCGACGGTGGCGGTAGACGGGGTGCATGCGGTTGAGGTGGCGCTCAATCTCGCCGTCCTCGAGCAGCTCCGCCATCGCCCGCTCGAGCGCGGGGTCACCGTGGCGGTCGAGGGCGTCGCGGGCGGAGCGCAGCTGCGCCACGAGCGGCGCGGGCGCGTGGACGAAGCCGAGGCGGAGCCCGGGGCTGAAGATTTTCGAGAGGGAGCCCACCAGCACCACCACGCCCGCGCGGTCCTCCGCGGCTAGCGGCAGGGGCAACGCTCCTTCGAACTGGAACTCGGCGTCGTGCTCGGACTCCAGCACGGCGAACCGGTGGCGCGCCGCGAGGGCGAGCAGCCGCGCCCGGCGCTCCGGCGAGAGCGCGACCACCGAGGGGTACTGGCGCACCGGGGTGGTGAGCACCGCGCGCAGCCGCTCCGTCGAGAGGAGCCGCTCGAGGGCGTCCACGTCGAGCCCCTGCGCGTCCACCGGCACCGGCAGGCAGCGCGCGCCGGCGCGGGCGCACGCCTCCCACGCGTCTCGTGCGCCGAGCGCCTCGACCGCCACCGCGTCGCCTGGCCCGAGCAGGGCGTGGGCCACGAGGGCCAGCGGCAGCTGCCCGCCGCGGGTGACCACCAGTCGCTCAGGCGCGGCGGCGACGCCGCGGGCCGCGCGCAGCGAGCGCGCGAGCGCCTCGCGCAGGGTGGGGTGGCCCTGCGGGTCGTCCACCGCGAGCGTGCCGCGCGGGTTCACGGTGAGCGCGCGGCGGTAGGCCCGCGCGAGCGCGGCGCCAGGCAGGAGGCGCGGGTCGGGGTTGCCGGTGGCGACGCGGAGCAGATTGCGGGCGGCGTCGGGCACCGCGGGGTCGGGGGGCCGGCGGAGGTCGAAGCCCATGCCGGCGCCCGTGAGCTCCGCCGCGGGCCCGGGCGGAGTCTCCGAGGCGCCCGGAAGGCGCCGCGGCGGCGTGGGTGCGACGGTGCTCCCCTCGCCCGGCGCCGCCACCAGCCATCCCTCGTCGGCGAGCTCGCGGTAGGCGGCCATCACCGTGTTGCGGGACACGCCCAGCCCCTGCGCGAGCGTGCGGTAGCCCGGGAGCGCGTCGCCGGGCCGGAACCGGCCACGGTGAATCTCGGACATGAGCGCATGCGCAATCTGCAGGTAGACCGGGCGGTTGGAGCGCGGGTCGAGGGTGATGGTGGGGATGCCGGGGGGCATGGCTGCTCCGGTCGCTGGCGGCGTGGCCACAGGATACGTCGCGGGCGGCCGCGTCGCTCGCAGTGAGGGTGAGCCAGCCTCCTACCCCCCAATCAGGGGTGGCCCAGCCGACTTGTCGCCAGTGCACCTCCCCCGTGCCGCGGGCCAGGGGAATAGTCGGCCTCGATGTTCCTCTCAACCGGAGTCTCCATGCTTCGTGCCTCGCCCCGCACCCCCCATGCACTCCTCCTGGTCGCGCTCGTGGCGCTTGCCGCGTGCGGCGGCGGGCCCACCGACGGGGCAGGCGATGGAGAAGCAGACGGCGGCCGAGGCGCCGCCGGGGACGGAGGTGACGGTGGTGGAGCAGGCGGCCGCGATGGGGGTGGAGGAGACGGCGGCGGCGGAGACGACGGCGGCGGAGGAGACGACGGCGGCGGAGGAGACGACGGCGGCGGAGGAGACGACGGCGGCGGAGGAGACGACGGCGGCGGAGGAGACGACGGCGGCGTGGCAGTGCCATCCGCACCCACGAACCTCGTCGCGCGGGCCACGAGCTCCCAGGGCGTGGAGCTCACCTGGATGCCGCCGTCCGGAACCTTCACCGGCTTCGAGGTCGAGCGTTCCGTTGCGAGCGGCGGGCCCTTCGCGCTCATCGCGAGCCCACCTGCCTCGGCCCTGGGCTACGGCGATATGGGCCTCGCCACCGGGAGCACCTACTTCTACCGGGTTCGCGCGGTGAATGGCGCCGGCGCGTCGGCGTTCACCTCCGTCGTGAGTGTGAGCACGGCCGCGGCGGCGCCGCCCAACGCGCCGACCGGTCTCACCGGCGTGCAGGAGGTGGTTGCCTCCGCCAGCGTGGCGCGGCTCTCCTGGACCGACGCCGCGACCGACGAGACCGCCTACGAGGTACAGCACTCCACCGAGTTCGTCTCCTGGGGTTCGACAGTCACGCTCCCCGCGGGCTCGACCGGCTGGGTGCACGAGAGCCCGGTCTTCGGCAGCAACAACTACCGCGTGCGGGCCGTGAGTGGCGCGGGCGCCTCCGCCTGGGTGCAGGTCGCCGTCTACATCGGCCCCATCGTCGTCGCCACGTTGTGCCCGGCCACGGAGGGCACGTCGGCTTCCGCGCTGTCGCAGACCTCGCTCCGGCTCGGCTGGACCTGGAACATCTGCGGCGGCGTCGCAATCGAGCGCGCGCCGTCCGCCACCGGCCCCTGGGCCGAGGTGGCCCGCCTGGGCAACTTCGTCTTCGGCGGGCCGCCCAACGGTACGTGGGATGACACGGGCCTCGCGCCGGGCACCCTCTACCACTACCGGTTCCGCACGCTCCCCCTCTACGCCCCCACGCCCTCCGGGCCGCCGTGGTCGCCCTCGGGCTACACGGCGCCAGTCTCGGCGACGACGGTGCCGCCTGTCGTCATCGCCACGCCCACCGGGCTCACCGCGACGGTCACCTCCGCTACGAGCGTGAGCCTCGCCTGGATCGACGTGGCCCAGGATGAGACGGGGTACTCCGTGGAGTACGCCACCGCGGCGGCGGGGCCCTTCACCGAGGCCTTCCGCCTCGGCGCCAACATGACCGGGACGAGCGTGAGCGGCCTCACGCCCGCGACGGCCTATTGGATGCGCGTGCGCGCGGTGAAGGGGACGACGAGCTCCGCGCCCTCCAACGTGGTCTCGTTCACCTCCGCGACCCGTGCCGTGCTGCGCACGACCGGTGACGCCAGCGTGATGGAGAGCACCGCGCTGAGCTCCAACCAGAACGTGACCCTCCCCTCCGGACCGAATGAGGTGGGCTGCTTCTTCACCTGGACCATCGGCCCGAGCGGGCAGGCCCTCTTCCACAACTGTGGTGGCTCGGCGCTCCGGTTCGACACGGCGGCGCTCTCGGGGAGGAACGTGCTCGTGGCGGCGCTCGTGATGTACCCCTGCTCCCTCGCCCCACACCCTGTGTCCGACGCGCGCTACCTGGTCCGGGCACTCGCCGGGCCCTGGAACCCGTCCACGGTGACCTTCAACACGCTGCCGCAGGTCTACACGGCAGGCTCGTGGTGGCTGCCGGCGCCGACGGCCGGCGGCGCGCAGGCCTGGGACGTGACGACCCTCGTGAAGAACTGGGCGAGCGGGACCTGGGCCTCGAACGGCCTCTACGTGGGGCAGTCCCCGATCACGGATCGCGTGCCGACCTGGGGCGGGCAGACCTGGGACAACCAGAACCAGGTCACGAGCTACTGCAGCCTCGAGCAGACGGGCGGCTCCATCGACTACGCCCCGGCCCTGCACGTGGACTACCGGTAGGGGGATGGCCCCCGGCGTCGGCTCTTCCTCACGGCGTGGAGTAGTCGACCGTCCCCGTCAGTCCCTCGACGTGCCCGTCGAGGGGCTCGAAATACAGCGTGAACGAGCGGCGCTCGCGGTGCATGCGCGTCTGCATCTCGATCGATGCCGGCGACGCCGGAGTCACGGTGAGCTGCTTGTTGCCGTCGAGATCGACGTAACTGACCCGCAGCGTCCCCTTGGTGACTTTCATGGTGAACTTCACCTGGGCGACGTGGTTCCTCGACTCCGTGTCGAACTCGATCGACGACGCGCGTCCGATTCGCTCACCGCTGAGCGTGCACTCCCACGGGTCGTGCGTGGCCATCATCACGCTCTGACAGGACGTCCGCGCGATGTCGTTCGGAGCGCAGGCGGTCAAGAGCATCAATCCCAGCCAGGCGTGACGAGTCATGCGACGGGATTAGCTCCGCGGTGGTGTCGACACCAGTGTTCTTTACAACCGCCGCCGTCGGGGACCGCGACCCACTGGCCGGGGTGCGCGTCCCCGCCACGCGGCCCCAGCCCGGGCAGCCGGGCCTGGCCCGGGCGGGTACTGAGCGCGCGGTGTTTCCCCGGCTATCGCGAGCGCTTCGCAGGCTCTGACGTGCGGGCGGCTCCCACCGTGACGCCTGTCCGTCCGTGCAGCGGGCAACCCGGGGGCAACTCTTCCCTCACCGCCCCGACGCGCAGTGATAAGGACGCCCCGGCTGTTACCCAGAGCCACTCCCATTCCCATGTCCAGCATGCACATCCTGCGTGGGGCTCCGGCCCTCTCTGAATTCCGGCTCGCCAAGCTCCTTGCCCGGTGCCGCGAGCAGGTGCCCTCCGTGTCGTCCGTCTACGCGGAGTTCGTGCACTTCATCGACGCCTCGGCCGCCTTCTCCGAGGCAGAGCAGGCCACCCTCGGCCGCCTCCTCGAGTACGGCCCCCGCGTGGCTGCCGGCGAGCGCAAGGGCAGCCTGCTGCTGGTGGTGCCCCGCCCGGGCACCATCTCCCCCTGGTCCTCCAAGGCCACCGACATCGCGCACAACTGCGGCCTGGGCGACAAGGTCCGTCGCATGGAGCGCGGTGTCGCCTACTACGTCGCCGGCCCCGACGGGCGCGCACTGCAGTCCGACGAACTGGCGCGCCTGTCGCCGGTGCTGCATGACCGGATGACGCAGGCGGTGATGGGCCGCCTGGAAGACGCCGCCGTCCTCTTCGAGGCGCACACGCCGCGCCCTCTCACCACCGTGGATGTACTCGGCGGCGGGCGCGCGGCGCTGGCGAATGCCAACCGGGAGCTGGGCCTCGCGCTGGCCGATGACGAAATCGACTACCTGGTGGAGCGCTTCACCGAGCTGAAGCGCAACCCCACCGACGTCGAGCTGATGATGTTCGCGCAGGCCAACAGCGAGCACTGCCGGCACAAAATCTTCAACGCGTCGTGGACCATCGACGGCAAGCCGCAGGAGCGCTCGCTCTTCCAGGCCATCAAGAACACCTACGCCCAGAACAAGGCGGGCGTGCTCTCCGCGTACAAGGACAACGCGGCCGTCATCGAGGGCTTCGAGGTGGACCGCTTCTTCCCCCATCCGGAGACGGGGGAGTGGGGCGCCGTGCGCGAGCCGGCCCACATCATGATCAAGGTGGAGACGCACAACCACCCGACGGCGATTTCTCCGTACCCCGGCGCCGCCACCGGCGCGGGCGGAGAGATTCGCGACGAGGGCGCCACCGGCCGCGGCGCCAAGCCGAAGGCGGGCCTCACCGGCTTCACCGTCAGCCACCTGCGCATCCCCGGCTTCGAGCGTCCGTGGGAGCAGCCCTACGGCAAGCCGGACCGCATCGTCTCCGCGCTGGACATCATGATTGACGGTCCGCTCGGCGGCGCCGCCTTCAACAACGAGTTCGGCCGTCCCAACCTCGCCGGCTACTTCCGCAGCTTCGAGGCGCAGGTGCCCACGCCCCAGGGCGTGGAGGTGCGCGGCTACCACAAGCCCATCATGATTGCCGGCGGCCTGGGCAACATCCGCGCGCCGCACGTGCAGAAGGGCCGCCTCCAGCCGGGGGACAAGCTCATCGTCCTCGGTGGGCCGGCCATGCTCATCGGCCTGGGCGGTGGCGCGGCGTCCTCCATGGCGCAGGGCGCGAGCGCGGCGGACCTCGACTTCGCCTCCGTGCAGCGTGACAACGCGGAGATGGAGCGGCGCTGCCAGGAGGTCATCGACCGCTGCTGGGCCATGGGCGACACCAACCCCATCCGCTCCATCCACGACGTGGGCGCGGGCGGCCTGTCCAACGCGGTGCCGGAATTGGCCCACGACAACGACCTGGGCGGCCGACTGGAGCTGCGCAACGTCCCCAACGCCGAGCCCGGCATGGCCCCGGTGGAGATCTGGTGCAACGAGGCGCAGGAGCGCTACGTGCTCGGCGTGGCCCCGGAGGACCTGTCGCGCTTCGCCGCCCTGTGCGAGCGCGAGCGCGCCCCCTTCGCCGTGCTGGGTGACGCCACCGGTGAGCAGGTGCTGAAGCTGGGGGACACGCAGCTGGGCGTCACGCCCATCGACCTGCCCATGGACGTGCTGTTCGGCAAGCCGCCGCGCATGCACCGCGACGTCACGTCCCGCCCGCTGGCCCTGCCGCCGCTGAAGCTGGACGTGTCGCTGCGTGACCTGGCCGAGCGCGTGCTGGGCCACCCGACGGTGGCGGACAAGACCTTCCTCATCACCATTGGCGACCGCACGGTGTCCGGCCACGTCAACCGGGACCAGATGGTGGGCCCGTGGCAGGTGCCGGTGGCGGACTGTGCCGTGACGCTGTCCACCGTGACGAGCACCACGGGCGAGGCCATGTCCATGGGCGAGCGCACGCCGCTCGCCATCATCAACGCGGCCGCCTCCGCGCGCATGGCCGTGGGTGAGGCCATCACCAACATCGCCGCCGCGCGCATCGGCAAGCTGTCCGACGTGAAGCTCTCCGCCAACTGGATGGCGGCGGCGGGCAGCCCCGGCGAGGACGCCAACCTCTTCGCCGCCGTGCAGGCCGTGGGCATGGAGCTGTGCCCGGCCCTGGGGCTCACCATCCCCGTGGGCAAGGACTCCATGTCCATGCGCACCGTCTGGGAGGAGGGCGGCGCACGCAAGGCGGTGACGGCGCCGGTGTCGCTCATCATCTCCGCCTTCGCTCCGGTGCTGGACGTGCGCCAGTCGCTCACGCCGCAGCTGGTGGACGTGGGCGGGGACACGCGGCTGTTGTTCCTGGACCTGGCGCGCGGCAAGCAGCGGCTGGGTGGTTCGGTGGCCGCGCACGTCTACGGGCAGGTGGGCCCCGAGTGCCCCGACGTGGAGGACGCGGCGCTGCTGAAGGGCTTCTTCTCGGCGGTGCAGTCACTCAACGAGGAAGGCAGGCTGCTGGCCTACCACGACCGCTCCGACGGCGGCCTGTGGGCCACGCTGTGCGAGATGGCCTTCGCGGGCCACTGCGGCCTGGACGTGGACGTGTCCGCGCTGGGCGGTGACGCGGTGGCGGCCCTCTTCAACGAGGAGCTGGGCGCGGTGGTGCAGGTGCGCGCCGCCGACGTGGCGCGCGTGCGCGAGGTGCTGGGGCAGCACGGCCTGGCGACGCACTGCCATGAGGTGGGCCGGCCCACGGCGGCGCTGGAGGTGCGGGTGCGCCACGGCGACGCGCGACTGGCGGAGGGCACCATGGCCCTGCGCCGCACGTGGTCTCGCGTCAGCTACGAGATGCAGTTGCTGCGCGACAACCCCGTCTGCGCCGAGCAGGAGTACGCCGCGAAGTGCGACCCGGCGGACCCGGGCCTCTCGCCGAAGCTCAGCTTCGACCCGGCGCAGGACGTGGCGGCGCCGTTCATCGCGAAGGGCGCGAAGCCTCGCGTGGCGGTGCTGCGCGAGCAGGGCGTCAACAGCCAGCAGGAGATGGCGGCGGCCTTCACCCGCGCCGGCTTCGCGGCGGTGGACGTCCACATGAGTGACATCCTCGCCGGGCGGGTGTCGCTGAAGGACTTCCAGGGCATCATGGCCTGCGGCGGCTTCTCCTACGGAGACGTCATGGGGGCGGGCGGCGGGTGGGCCAAGTCCATCCTGTTCAACCCGCGCGCTCGCGACGCGTTCGCTGAGTTCTTCGCGCGGCCGGACAGCTTCGGCCTGGGCGCGTGCAACGGCTGCCAGATGATGGCGCAGCTCAAGGACATGATTCCGGGCGCCGAGCACTTCCCCCGCTTCGTGCGCAACGCCTCGGAGCAGTTCGAGGCGCGCCTGGTGACGGTGGAGGTGGCGGACACGCCGTCCCTCTTCTACCGGGGCATGGTCGGCAGCCGGATGCTCATCGTGTCCTCGCACGGCGAGGGCCGCGCGGAGTTCCCCAGCGACGCGGAGGCCGCGCGCGTCGACGGGCTGGGCTTCGTCACCACGCGCTACGTGGACAACCACGGCAAGGTGACGGCGACGTACCCGGCGAACCCCAACGGCTCGCCCCACGGAATCGCCGGGCTGACCACTCGCGACGGGCGCTTCTCCATCACCATGCCGCACCCCGAGCGCGTGCACCGCTCCGTGCAGCACTCGTGGCGTCCACGCGAATGGGGCGATGACGGGCCGTGGATGCGCATGTTCCGCAACGCCCGCGCCTGGCTGGGCTGAGCCTCGCCCACGGGGAGCCCTGCCTCAGTCGTAGCAGGGCACCTGGTAGCAGAGGATGCGGGGCCCGGTGGGCAGCGGGTTGGGGTAGCACGCGTAGCAGCGCCTGACGACGATGGGCGGCTGCTGCGGGGGCAGCATGGGCACGTCTTCTCCCGGGGCGAGCAGCGCTTCTTCGTGCCCGTCCTCCTGCCGGAAGCTCAGCTTCACCGGCCTGCCGTCCCGGTCCCTGGCGTGCCAGCGGACCACCTTGCCCCCGCGCACCTCGATGGAGATCCGCACCGACTCCGGTGAGGTCCATACGGCATGCTCGCCGTCCGCCAGCCGCTCCGGCCGCAGGTCGCGCATGGGAGTGTTGCTCTCGTAATGGGTGTCTTGTCCGTTCATGACTTCCTCCTCATGAACGGCTACGCGAGCCCGCCGCGGAGTGGATGCGGGAGCGGGCTCGCGTCTGGTGCGGCTCAAGCCTTCACGAGCTCCAGCGGCTGGCCTTCCGGCACGTGCTTCATGGCCACGGAGTTCATGCAGTAGCGCAGGCCCGTGGGCGGCGGGCCGTCCGGGAAGACGTGGCCCAGGTGGCCGTCGCACCGCGCGCAGCGGACCTCGGTGCGCACCATGCCGTACGAGCGGTCATGCACCTCCGTCACCGAGTCCGCGGTCAGCGGCTGGGTGAAGGACGGCCACCCGGTGCCGGACTCGAACTTGGTGCCCGCCTTGAACAGCGGGTTGCCGCAGCCGGCGCACACGTACGTGCCAGGCGTCTTCGTCCCCAGGAAGCAGCCCGAGCCGGGGCGCTCCGTCCCATGCCTGCGCAGGACGTCGTACTCCTCCGGGTTGAGGCGCTTGCGCCACTCGTCGTCGCTGAGGATGAGCTTGTCCGCCATGCCGTCATGCTCCTTTCGGGTCCCGGGGAAGGACCGGGAAATACTCAGATGCGCATCCTGCCCCGCCGTCGCGCCTGGAGGGCAGCCGAGAGTGCGGCGCGTTGTCCACTGGCCCGCTCCGCGTCCATGCCCCGGCCGCCGGCCAGCGGGGATTCCCGGGGGCACCCAGGGTAGGGACGAGGGACTTCTCGCGAAGGAGGCACCAGCGATGCGGATTGGCGAGTTGATGACCAAGAACCTGGAGACCATCGAGGCGGGCGAGCCCGTGCGCGTCGCGGCCCTGAGGATGCGCACCTGCAACATCGGCTCCCTCCCCGTCGTGGAGGGCGGGCAGCTGGTGGGCATGCTGACGGACCGGGACATCACCGTGCGCTGCGCCGCGCTCGGCCAGGACCCGAACAAGACGCTCGTGCGCGAGGTGATGACGACCGTCGTCATCACCTGCGAGGCGCGCGAGACGCTCGAGGTGGCGGAGCAGTTGATGGAGGAGAAGATGGTGCGCCGCCTCGTCGTGGTGGACGAGGAGCGGACGCCGGTGGGAATCCTCAGCCTGGATGACCTGGCCACCGTCCCCGAGGAGGTGCTGCACGCCGGTGAGGTGCTGGAGCGGCTCCACCAGGCCTGACGCCCACTTCCGCCCGTCCGCCGTTCGCGCGCGGGCGGGCGGGCGGGCGCGGCAGCTCCAACCGGGCAGCGGGGCGCGCACGGTGTAGTGCCTTGCGTCAGGACGGCTCCGGTCCCGGGCCGTCCGCGCACCTGGGGCGACATGTCCACATGAAGGACCGGAGAACGCTGGCGCGCGGCGCGCGGGTGGGGTCAGAATGCCCCCCTGTCGTTCTCCGGTGTGCGCGGCCCCGCACCCCTGCATTCGCAGTCCGGGGCTGCTCCCGGACCCGTGCGTCTTCCAGGTTGGGGGTTCACATGCGCGTCCCTCTTTCGATGGTGATTGGCCGTACGCAGGTGCTGCGTGTGGCGCTCATGACGGGGCTTCTCGGCGTCGCCGCCTGCAAGGGCTCGGTGGGGGCCGATGGCTCTCAGGGCCCGGCTGGACCCCAGGGTTCGCAAGGTGCCCAGGGCCCTCAAGGTCCGCAGGGTGCTCAGGGGCCCGCGGGCCCCGCGGGAGGACCGCAAGGTCCACAGGGACTGAGCGCCCTGCTGCTCACCACGCCCGAGCCCGTGGGCGCCAACTGCGGTTTCGGCGGCATCAAGATGGAGACCGGCATCGACCGGAACGGCGACGGCGATCTGGATGAAGAAGGCGAGGTGAACGCGTCGGCCACGAAGTACCTCTGCAACGGCGCGCAGGGGCTCAGGGGCGAGACGGGCGCGGTGGGCCCGCAGGGGCTCAAGGGTGACACGGGCGAGGTGGGACCGATGGGGGCGCAGGGTCCCAAGGGGGACACCGGCGCGGTGGGTGCGGTGGGGCCCCTGGGCCCCAAGGGCGACACCGGCGACACGGGGCCGGCGGGCCCGCAGGGTCCCAAGGGCGACACCGGCGACACGGGCTCGCAGGGCTCCCAGGGTGAGTCCGGGGCGCTCGCGTTCGCCTACGGCGATGGCTCCGCGGGGGACTTCACCCTCTCCTCCTTCTCAAATCCACGCTACTTCCAGGCCGGGAACTTTCCCCCCGGTGGCGCCAACCTGATGTTCCACAACGTGACCATCGACGGCACGCTCATCGTGTCGAGCGGGACGATGATTCGCGCCACGGGCGACATCATCATCGGTCAGAGCGGCCTCATCATCGTCAGTCCCGACTTCCAGATTCAGTCCCTCAACCCGTCGCAGAGGGGTATCGCCATGTCCGCCTCCCACACGTACCTGGGTGGAAAGGGGCTGGACCTGGGGCGCACGTCACTGGTCTCCCGCGCCGACCTGCTGGGGGGCGGCAGCGGCTACCGCTCGACGACGAACCCCGACATCCTCGGCGGCGACGGTGGCGGACGGCTCATCCTCGCCGCCAAGGGCAACATCATCATCCGCGGACAGATTGATGCGAACGGCCGTCAGGGCATCAACAACAGCATTCCCACCATCAACCGGCCCGCTGGCTCGCCGACACCCGTGGCGGGTGGCGGCGGTGGTGGTGGCGGGGTCGTCAGCCTCATCTCCCGCGGCACCATCACCGTGGAGGGCAACGGCAAGATCCTCGCGAATGGAGGCAACGGGGCTGTTGGATGGAATGGCTCCAGCCCGGTGGCGGGGCAGATGTACGGCGGAGGCGGCGGAGGCGGCGGAGGCATCATCCAGTTCCTCAGCGCGAACACGCCCGTCATCGTGACTCCCGCCAACATCCAGGTGAGCGGTGGCACGGCGGGTTCTTCGGCCGTCGCGGGTACGGCCAGCGCCCTGGCGCAGGCCGGCGGCGGCGGCGGCGCCTGTGCGGGCGATGGCGGAGATGGCACGAGCTCCTCGGTGGCCGCTGGCGCCTCCGAGGTGGGTGGCTCGGGAGACTTCATCAAAGTCCAGGCGGCCCAGCCGGAGCTGCTGTTCTACTGAGCAGAGCGCGCCTCGTGGATGCGGTGGAGAAGGGCTGTCCATCGTGGATGGCCCGTATTCACGGCGACGCGGCCACGGTCCTACCGTGGCACTCGCAGTCCCCCACACCTGCGAGGCATCCATGAAGCTCTTCTCGAAGTCCCTGCTCGCTGCCGTCCTCACCCTTGCGCCGCTGTCCGCGCTGGCCCTGCCGCCCGACTGTGACGTGAAGTGCACCGGGACTGCCTCGTGCTCCGGCATCTGCGCGAAGCCGTGGTCCGTCGAGATCATCACCTGCGGTGAGTGGGTGGAGGACTACGGGGAAATCTTCGGGGGCAGCTGCACTCCGAGCCTCAGCCCCGCGCTCGACGAAGAGGCTGCCTCCGTGGGGCCCGGCCAGGACTTCTCGGATGAGTCGGAGTGGGACTGCCGCGAGTCCGCGCAGTCGGCCTCTTCGTCCGAAGAGGGCTGACACCCGGACAGCCCGCCCCTCCTCGCTGGAAGGGCGGGCCGTCCCCGACTCAGGCGTCCGCCGCCGGACGGCACGCGGCCACCAACTCCGCGACAGCGTCGTCCCACCGCAGGTCCTTCTGGGCGCCGTCGCGCTGGCGCAGGCGTACGCCGCCGGCCTCCACCTCGCGAGCGCCCACCACCACCAGCCACGGCGCGCCGGCTCCGTGCGCGTCGACAATCTTCCTCGACAGCGACTCACCCCGGACGTCCGCGCGGGCGCGACAGCCCGACTCGCGCAGCCGGGCGGCGAAGCGCTCCGCGTAGTCACGGGCCGCCTCACCCACGGAGGCCACCACCACCTGCTCCGGAGCGAGCCACGCCGGCAGCGCGCCCCCGTGGTGCTCCAGCAGCACGCCGATGAAGCGCTCCAGGCTGCCGAGCAGCGCGCGGTGAAGCATCACCGGCCTGACTCGCGCCCCCGAGGCGTCCACGTAGCGCAGGTCGAAGCGCTCGGGCAGCACCCGGTCGAGCTGGATCGTCCCGCACTGCCACGCGCGCCCCAGCCTGTCCTTCAGCACGAACTCCAGCTTCGGTCCGTAGAAGGCGCCCTGGCCCGGCTGCATGAGGCACTCCAGCCCGGCCTCCTTCGCCGCGGACAACAGCCAGGCCTCGGCCTTGTCCCAGCTCTCGTCGCTGCCGGCGCGTTGGGCCGGACGGCTGGAGAAGGCCACCTGCACCTCGTCGAAGCCGAGGCCCGCGTAGAAGTCCTTCAGCGAGCGCGCGAAGCGGACCACCTCCTGCTGCACCTGTTCTTCGGCGCAGAAGATGTGGCCGTCATCCTGCGTGAACTGGCGCAGGCGGAACAGGCCGTGCAACGCGCCGCCCGGCTCGCTGCGGTGGACGAGGCCGAACTCCCCCAGCCGCAGGGGCAAATCCCGGTAGCTGGGGGCCATGCGCTGCACGAGCTCGATGTGGCCCGGGCAGCTCACCGGCTTCATGGCGAGGTGCCGCTCGCCGTCCTCCACCAGGAACATGTTCTCGCGGAAGTTCTCCCAGTGGCCGCTGCGCTCCCACAAGGGCTGCGCGTAGACCTGCGGCGTACGGACTTCGCTGTAGCCCTCCGCCTGCATGCGCCGGCGGACGTGGTCCTCCAGCAGCCGGTACAGCATCAACCCGCGCGGGTGCCAGAACACCATGCCCGGGGCCTCCTCCTGCAGGTGGAAGAGGTCCAGGCGCTGGCCCAGCGAGCGGTGGTCGTGTTCGTCAAGCATGTGCAACTCCGTTTCGGAAGTGGTGAAAGGCCCATCCGGACGGAGCGCTGAAGTGAGCGCACGGTTGCCCCGGCCGGAGAAGGCGGGGCAGGGAACCGTGCGTTCGTCAGCTCACCACGCGACGCACACCGTTCCGCGCCCGCCGAAGCGAGTCGTGGTGGTGGTCGCAGTGGTGAAATTGACGAAGCTCACGCTGAATAAGGTGCAGGCCCTCGCACGGAAAGTCAAGTCGACCTCCGGGGCAGGGGCTTCCTTGCAGCAGTGCGACGGGACAGGCGGGCGCGCGGCCCGCCCCCTCATGCGAGCAGCGACACCAGGCCAATCATCCCGGCGATGAGGAAGAAGAGCGACTCACCGGCGATGAGCCCGCCGCCGACGAGGGACATGCTGCTCATGTCCTCGGGGAGGGCCTCGCCCTCGCCGGGGCTGCCCGCGGCGTGCGACTTCTGGCCGCGCTGCGCCACCGTGTTCCACAGCGAGGTGAAGATGCCGCCCGCGCCGAACCACAGCGCCGCCGGGAAGTTCACGAAGGCACCGAACGACGACGCGTAGGGGCTGGAGAGCAGCAGCGAGTCCATGGCCCAGCCCACCGCGAAGCCCAGGCGGGAACCCTTGATGAAGCGCTGGTAGTCCGGCCGGCTCAGCACGCCCTTGCGCACCACCTGGATGACGAAGCCGATGGCCAGGCCGATGAGCAGCAGCTTCACCGTGGCGTCCGACAGCGTGCCCAGTCCGCGGATGGCGCCCACCAGCTTGTACGTCATGGCGGAGCCCCACTGGCCCACCTCGGCCTTGGGGTTGTCGAGCTGGTTGATGGTGAGCGCGGGGTAGGCCGTCATGAACACGCGCGCCAGACCCACGCACAGCAGTGCGCCCATGATGACGCCGAGCACCTGGTAGCGGAACTGGATGACGCGGTTGGTGCCCAGGCGCCAGCCGGTGGAGCGGTCCTGCTGCATGTCACAGCCCACGGACGTGGAGATGAGCAGGATGGTGGCGCCCATCAACCCCACCAGCGGGTTCTTCAGCCCCATCAGCGACATCAGCATGACGGAGATGACGAACGCGCTGGAAATGGGGTTCTGGTCGGTGATGCCGTAGGAGATGCCGTTGATGAGCACGAAGAGCAGCGCCAGCGCGAGCCCCAGCAGGAGCCAGCCCAGCGGCTGACCCAACACCTGCGTCCCCACCAGCAACGTCGCCGCGCCCCAACCCACCACCCAGGCCACCAGCCGGCCCATGTTGACCTTCTTCCAGGACTCCTCCTCGGCATCCGCCACCGCCGTGGCACGCGAGCGGATGCGTGCCATGGCCTGCACCGCGAGCAGCGACAGGTCCACCGCCGCCGCGCCGCAAATCATGGCCAGCCCCAGCATGAAGCCCACCTTGCGGAACGGATCACTCGGCGCCAGCCAGCCAATCTCGCGCAGATAGGGCGTCACCAGCGCGCCGATGACGGCCATGACGATGGCGGGCACGGTGATGCGACTGCCGACAATCATTCCTGCGCCCACCGTGGCGGCGCTCGTGCCGATGGAGGCCACGAAGGCGACCTTCTCCGTCATCCATGCCGCCACCGCGCCCAGCAGCGTGCCGCCGCCCAGCTTCGAGATGGACGCCTTGAGCAGCCGCTTGTCGGTGAGCGCGCGGAGGATGTTCGCGACGGCCAGGCCCGACGGGTAGTCGAGCTGCAGCTTGTCCACGAGCAGCGGCGTGTAGAGCATGCCCACGCCCACGGCGAACATGCCCACGCAGCCGACGAAGAGGATGAGGTGCCAGGCGGGCGGCATCTCCATGCCCAGCCACACCATGGCCTGGATGAGCACGGACATGGCGCACAGCGAGGCCACCGACGCGGCCATCGTCTGCATGTAGTTGGCGCCGTGCTTGCCCTCCGCGCCGTAGCCGTAGGTGACGGCGCTGCCCAGGATTCCCGCCAGCACCTGGCCGCCCACGAAGAAGCCCACGCTGAAGTTCATGTACGAGGCGGCGATGCCTCCCAGCGGGCCAAGGACGAGGAGCGCCACTGCGCTGAGCAGCGCGTGGTACTTCCACGTGCCCACCTCGGGTAGCCAGCCGAAGCGGGGCTGGACGAGCTCCGAAGAGGAGGATGCGTCGGGGGCAGAGGGGGGCAGGGGACGCTGGGGGGCGGGTTGTGCCATGCGAGCCGCAGGGTAGCGGCGTTCGCCACGGCTGTCGCGGGCTCGGCCCACGCGCACCCCGAGTCATCGAAGCCCCCACTCACGCGGCGCGGCATTAACATCCCCGCCATGCGATTCACCCTGCACCGGGGCGTCAGCCTGGCCGTGCTCGCGTCGGCCCGGACGGAAGCCGACCACCACGAGGACCTGGGCTGCAGCATCCAGGGCCCCACCGCGCGCCCCGTGCGCCGGGCCCACCTGCCGCTCAAGCGCCACATCGCCATGCTGGGCCGCGAGGGCGCGCTGCGCGAGGCGGATGCGCTGGTGCGCTGGCTCGAGGAGACGCCCCGCTATGCCGCGCTGTGCGAGGACGGCCGGCGGCGCCGCGGCCGGCGCGTGCTGCGGCGCGAGGTGCTCTTCCCGGACGCCCACCGGCACCGCCCGCGTGTGCTGCACCTGCGCCAGGAGTCACTGGGCCTGGACGTCCCCGTGCGCGCGTCCGAGTGGCCGCACGTCGCGGACCTCTTCGCCACGCTGGCCCGGGGCGCCACCCGCGCGGAATTGCGCGCCCTGTCCGTGGTCCCCGTGGTGGCGGGCTTGCTGGCGGACCTGGGGCAGGCCGGCTGGCTGGTCCGGCACGAGGCGCCCGTGGAGGTGCCCGCGCCCGGCGCCCTCTTCGTGGGGCACAACACGGTGCTGGTGTCCGGCCGCGAGGCGCGCGTGCTGGTGGACCCGTACTTCCGGCCCGCGGGCCTGGTGGACTCGCGAGGCTACGCGCCCATGCAGCCCAGGGACGTGGGGCGGGTGGACGCGGTGGTCATCACCCACTCGCACGGGGACCACTTCCACCTGGGCTCGCTGCTGCCGCTGCCCCGCGACACGCGCATCTTCGTGCCCGCGGTGGAGCGCGAGAGCCTCTTCTCCACCGACTGCGCGCTGCGGCTCTCGCAGCTCGGCTTCACGCGCGTGGAGCCGCTGCGCTGGGGCGAGTCCCGGCAGGTGGGCGACGTCACCGTGCGCGCGCTGCCCTTCCACGGCGAGCAGCCCACGGACGAGGCGGGGCCCTACCCGGACCTCTTCAACGAGGGCAACGCGTGGCTGGTGCGCGCGCCGGGTTTCTCCTCCGCCTTCTTCGCGGACTCCGGGCACGACGTGCGCGGGGACATGGGTGAGGTGTGCCGGCGGGTGCTGCGCGAGGAGGGGCCGGTGGACGTGCTCTTCTGCGGCGTGCGCGGCTTCCGGCTGGCGCCCATCTTCTTCGGCTTCAGCACGCTGGACGCCTTCCTCGTCAACGTGCCGCGCCGGGCGCTGACGAAGCCGCAGCAGCTCATGGCCGGGCCGGAGGAGGCGCTGCATTACGGCGAATTGCTGGGCGCGCGCTACGTGGTGCCGTGCGCGGACGGCGGGGCGCCCTGGTACTGGCGCGAGGGCATGGGGCCCCGCTACCAGGGCTACCCGGGACAGCCGGTGAGCGGCGCGAGCCAGCTGGATGAGAATCCGGACGCGGACCCGTACCCGGAGCGGCTCGCGGAGGTGCGCCGCGCGGTGGGGCACGGGCCGCAGGCGCTGCTCCTGCGGCCCGGCGAGGCGCTGGCGTGGAAGGGACGGCGCAAGCCGGAGGTGATGCGCTACCCCGGCTTCACCTGGCCCTACTGAGGCCTGGAGGCCGGCGAGGCCGCCAGGCCGGGGTCATGGCGGAGGGTGGCGGACACGTTCTGGGTGCTCACCACGGTGCCGGAGCCATGGCCGACACTCGCGTCTGCTCACGCCCGCGCGGCGAGGCGCCGCCGGCCCTGGACGAGCTTCACGGCGTAGAGGACGGCGAGGAGGACGAGGCACGTCACGCCCAGCGCGACGTAGCGGTGGATGAGGTCTCCCTCGGCCCAGCCGTGCTCGTCCACCAGGCGGCTCGCGTCGCTCAGGCCCACGCCCTCGTTCTGTCCGAAGGGGATTTCGGCGAAGTCCGTCCGGGCCCGCCACCAGGTGATGAAACCGTCCATGAAGCTGGTGCCGCCGATGACGGCGAAGCCCCAGCGCAGGCCGTGCTCGTGGATGTAGCTGCCGGCGCGCGCGTACATGGTGGCCATCAGCGCGGTGCCCAGCACCATCATCCCCCCGTCCCCGTTGAAGGTGATGAGCATCAGCGTCGTCTGCTCCGATAGGAGCAGCGTCCCGACGAGCTGCGTGAGGAGGAGTCCTCCGCCCGCGGCCACCTGCCACTGGCGGCGCTGCTTCCACCCGCGCCAGGTCCAGTACCCGAGCGCCGCGGCCGCCAGCGCCGCCATGAAGTACGAGCGCCCGAGGTTGAGCGTCTTCCACAGCGTGGGGATGGAGGCGTAGCCACACAGCCACCCGGTGATGGCATGGCCCAGCTCGTGGAGCGGCATGGTGAAGAGCCGCACGATGAACGCAGTCGGCCCCGCGGCGGCTCCGTAGGACACCAGCAGCACCACCGGGAGGACCCAGGTGTGAAGCTTCAGCTCCCAGGCCGCGTCCTCGGCCTCGGCGTCCAGGTCGGGCGTCGTCTCGGGGAGGACGTCCGAGCGCAGCTCCCCGGGCCGCACCAGCCAGGCCGGGTCGATGAGGGGTGGCTCCTCCGGCACCAGCGCCATGGCCTCGGCCGGCGGGGGCACGGCGTGCTTCGCCGCGGCCTCGCGGGCGGCCCGGGCGTCTGCCCTGGCGTAGATGACACCGCACCTGGGGCACTCCGGCCCCGAGGCACGCGGCGACTGACAGCGGGGACAGGTGGGGGAGGGGTCCACGGTGCCCGTCAGCCTACCGGCCCCTGTCGGCTGGAGGGAACCCGGGCCGCTCCGCCACTGTCGGGAGGCCTCGCCCGGACGGCACGGCTCGTCCCCGAGAGGGCCCACGTTGTCCGCGCCCATGTCATCGCCGGGCGGCGACGCTTGACGGGCGGACGCCGCTGGCCCCATGAGCGGGTCCATGTCGTCGCTGGACACCCAGACGCGCGGACGGACTTCGCGTGGCCGCCTGCGCGCGCTGGACGCGTACCTGTGCCACGCCGAGCGCGAGCTGCTCTCCCGCCGCGACGGCCCGTGGGCGCGCGCCGTCTTCGTCGACGTGGGCTTCGGCGAGCACCCGTGGACGACGCTGGAGAGCGCCGAGGCCTTCCGGGCCCTCCAGCCGGAGCTGGCCGTCATCGGCGTGGAGCTGGACGCGGAGCGCGCCCGCGCCGCCTCGGCCCACGCGGACGCCCGCACGCACTTCCGCGAGGGAGGCTTCGAGCTGCCGCTCGGCGAGGACGAGCCCGCCCGCCTCGTGCGCGCCATGAACCTGCTGCGGCAGGGCCCGCCCGAGCGCGTCCCCGAGGTCCACCGGACGCTCTCCCGCTATCTGCTGCCATCCGGTCTGCTGGTCGAGGGCAGCGCGGACCCGGAGGGGGCCATCCTCACCGCGCACCTGCTGCGCCGCGGGCCCGACGCCGAGGCGCCGCCCTTCCGCGAGGCCCTCCTCTTCCACACGGACTTCCGCCACGGCTTCGCGCCCCTGCTGTTCCGCGACTGGCTGCCGCGCGATTTGCGCCGCCGCGTGCGGCCGGGCGAGCCCATCCACGCCTTCTTCTCCGAATGGGACGCCGCCTGGCGCGAGGCCCGTGCCGCCGGCCACGCCGCGCCCCCTGACGCCTTTCACGAGACGGCCCCGCGACTCGCCGCCCGCACCGGTGGGGTGGAGACCGACGCGTGGCTTCTCGAGCGGGGCTTCCTCGTCTGGAAGGCCGAGGGTGGCGTCAGCCCGTGAACTGTGGAGCCCCAGCGATGACGCGACGCACACCCGTCATTCGCGGCGGGCAGGCAGCCGGGCCACACGTTTCTTCCTCGCTGAGAGAAGATGAATGACAAGGGGGAGGGGCAAAGTACGGCGCGGACGGCTATTCTGCGCCCCTGCGATTTCCCGGGGGGCAGGACCCCCAGACCTTCATGAAACGGCACTTCGTCTCCCTCCTCACCGCGACGCTCGCCGCGGCCACCTCTGGCGCCAGCATGCCCCCGCGAGGCACGTCCTCCGGGCTGGCCTCGCAGGTGCCCTCCGCGGTCCGCGCGGGGACGCCGCGCTCGCGGCGGGGTGGGGAGTCGATGGCACCGGAATCACAGCAGGAGATTGAGGACGCCATGGTGGAGCAGGCACCCCAGGCGCGTGTGGAGGGGCGGCCGTCCGTGCTGCTCTTCTCCGCGAGCTTCTACGGCACGCTCGCGGCCGCGCGCTGTTTCGGGCGCAACGGTATCGACGTCACGGTGGCGGACCCCGCGAAGCTGGGGCCCGCGAGCTGGTCCCGCTACGTCGGGCGCCGCGTCCAGTGCCCCCCCGAGTCGCGTGCAGAGGACTTCGTCGCGTGGCTGCTGGACTTCGGCCGGCGCGAGCCGATGCGGCACGTGCTCTATCCGACGAGCGACGAGCTGGCGTGGCTGGTGTCCGTCCACCGCGAGGCGCTCTCGCAGTACTTCCACCTCTATGACCCGGGCGTGGACGCCGTCTACGGCCTGCTCAACAAGCGCAAGCTCTTCGAGGTGGGCCAGGAGGTGGGCCTGCGGCTGCCGCGCACCTGGTTCCCCGAGTCCGAGGCGGCCCTGGACGCGGTGTCGCGCGAGGCGCGCTTCCCCGTCCTCATCAAGCCCACCACCCAGATTCTCTACTCCACCCACCGCAAGGGCCACCCGGTGTCGGAGCCCTCGCAGCTGGCGGAGGAGTACCGCGCCTTCTCGCGCGACGGGTACGCGGACATGCTGGTGAAGTTCGACCCGGCGGTGGCCCGCCCCATGGTGCAGGAGTTCCACCCGGAGGCGGCGCAGGGCATCTACAGCCTGTCCGGCTTCGTGGACGAGACAGGCGAATTGTTCGAGGTGCGCGGCGCCATGAAGGTGCTCCAGCGCCCCCGCCGCCTGGGCGTGGGCGTGTGCTTCGAGTCCGCCCCGGTGCGCGAGGAGCTGGCCGACGGGCTGAAGCGGCTGTGCAAGCGTCTGGGCTACCACGGCGTCTTCGAGGTGGAGTTCATCCAGACGAAGGACGACTTCCTCCTCATCGACTTCAACCCCCGCTACTACGGGCAGATGGGCTTCGACATCGCCCGGGGCCTGCCGCTGCCGCTGCTCGCGTACCACGCGGCGGTCGGTGACAGGGACTCGCTCCTGCGCGAGGTGAAGGCCGCGCGCGAGTGGCAGGGGCGGGGCGAGGTGTTCTGCAACCGGATTGCGCTGGAGATGCTGCTCAACCTCCAGCGGCTGTCCGGCGCGCTCCCGGGAGAAGAAGCGCGCCAGTGGCGGCAGTGGCTGGAGTCGCACCGGGGCGTGTCGGTGGACCCCCTCATCGACTCGGATGACCTGGTGCCCACCGCGGTGGAGCTGGCGCAGATTCTCTACGTCTCCGCGCGCCACCCCCGCGCCTTCCTGCGCTCCATGGTGCTCAACCGCTGAGGCGGGCGGGCTCGGCGGGCGGCGCGTCGAACGTCACCAGGTCATCGAACGTCTCGGCGCGGCGCAACAGCCGCTCCCTGCCGCCGTCCAGCGCGATGATGGCCGGCTGCGGGAAGGAGAAGGACGTGGCGAAGGGCACGAAGTACGCCCCCGCGTCCATGATGGCCAGGGTGTCTCCCACGGAGAGCTCCGGCAGGCGCTTGGCGTAGTAGAGCGTGTCGCCCGGCGTGCAGATGGGGCCCACCACCGTGTACACGCGCGAGGCCTCCGCGTCCGGCCGCTCCACGTGGAAGAGCTGGTGGTACTCGTTGCGCACGCACTCGGCATGGTTGACGCCGGCGTCCATGACGGCCCAGGTGCGGTCCTCGCCCTGCTTGAGGGCGTGGACGTTGGCCAGGAGCAGCTGCGTGTCGCCCGTCATGGCGCGGCCCGGCTCCAGGAAGATGCGCGGGCGCTGGCGGCCCCGGCGCGCGTAGTGCGACTCCACCATCTCCACCACCAGCGCCACGTAGCGCTCGATGGAGAGCGACGCCGCCGGGTCCGGCGCGGGCACGTCGCGGAAGAAGGTGAGGTTGAGCCGCCAGTCGCGCTCGGCGATGTGCTCCGTCGTCGGCGTGCACAGGCTGCCGCCCAGGTCGAGCACCTCCAAATCCTGACCCAGCTCCTGGTGCAGCGTGTCCGTGAAGGCGAGCACCGACTCCACGAAGCCGGTGAGCTCGCCCTCGGTGCGGATGGTGGCGCCGCGGTGGGCGTGCAGCCCCACCAGGTCCAGGTGCTTGGAGTCGCGCGCCTGCTGGCAGGCGCGCAGCGCTGCGCCTCCGGCGATGGGCGTGCCGAACTGCGCGGACCAGCCGCTGTCCGTGCTCACCCGCACCGCCACGCGCGGGCGGCGGCCCACCTCCGCGGCGACGCGCGAGAAGACGGCCAGCTCCTCCGCGTGGTTGGCGGCGAGCAACTGGATGCCTCGGGAAATCGCCTCGCGCACGGAGGCCTCGGACTTCGCCGGGCCGTTGTAGACGATGCGCTCCGGGGCCACGCCCAGCTTCAGCGCCAGCCACAACTCATAGGCGGAGATGACCTCCGCGCCCACGCCCCGCTCGTGCATGAAGGACAGCACGCCCGGGATGGGGTTCGTCTTGTACGAGTAGTAGACCTCGGCGCCGCCCGCGCGGCCGGGTGGCACCGCGAGGAATCGCTCCACGTTGCGGCCGAGCGCGGCCAGGTGCACCACGTGCAGCGGCGAGCCCCAGCGGGCCGTCAATTCCTTCAGAGGCACGCCCTCCAGGCACAGCCCCTGGCCGGGGCGGTGCTCCAACCCCCAGTGCGAGGCGGGGATGGCGGTGCGCGAGGGCGCCATGGCCTTCTGCAGCACCGGCCGCAGCGTGTCCTTCACCTGGCGCTTCGCGGTACCGAGGATGCGGCTCTTGAGGCTCACGAGGCCCGCCCCTGCTTGGGCAGTCGCAGCGGCAGCTTCTTGGCGACGTCGAAGGGCAGCGCGCGCATCAGCAGCTGCAGGGCGCGGTACTCCAGCATGCCGTTCGTCTGGCGGTACTTGCCGTGAATCATCTCGTTGGACTGCATGACCAGCGTGCCGTCCTTGCCCAGGTTGTGCATCAGCGAGGGCCGGCCCGTGCGGTAGTGCAGGATGGGGCGGTTGACGTACACGTGGCCGTAGGCGCGGATGCCGCGCAGGTAGAAGTCCACGTCCTCGTAGACGGGGATGGAGGCGTCGAAGCCGCCCAGCGGCGCGAAGTGCTCGCGGCGCACCATGCACGCGGAGTTCACATACAGCGTGCCGCGGAAGAGGATGTGCGCCACCGTCCACGCGCTGTTGGGCGTGCTGGCGCCCACCTTCGCCGCCCACTCGAAGTACTCGCTCTTGTCCTTCAGCCAGTCCGCGTCGTCGCCAAAGGGCACCACCCAGCCCACCGCGACACCGGCGTCCGGCCGGGCGTCCAGCGCGCTCACCATGGCGTGCAGCGAGCCCTCCGCGAGCATGTCGTCGTCGTCGAGGAAGTGCAGGTAGCGGCCCCGGGCCAGTGTGGCCCCATGGTTGCGCACCACCGCCGGGCGGCCCTTGGAGGGCGGGTCATTCACGAGGTAGCGCACCCGCGCGTCCCCCAGCCCCTCCACCGTCGCGCGCGCCGTGCCCTCGGGCGTGTCATCCAGGACGATGACCTCCACACTCACCCCCTCCTGGCGGAGCACGGAGCGGATGGCCTCCACCACTTCCTTTTCCCTCTTGTGGGTGGGCATCACCACCGAGACATCAATCGCTGACATGCCGGAACTTATATGCGGTGGCGCCCACGGCCGGGAAGACGCCTTCCCACTCAGGGAACGCGCGTGCCTGTTTGCTTCCGCGCACGTTCCTGGCTGCCTGCTCGGATGTTGGGGTTCTGGGAAACGTGGCGCCCCGCGGCCCGCGCAGAAACTGCGTCCAGGGCAGGCGGGCGCGCGTTCATTGCCGACGCGCAGCCGTCATGGGCGGACGCGTCGCCGGGGCTGCTCAGTAGCTCGCCACCGTGAAGTCGAGGTCGTCATAACCCCCAGCGGTGTCTTCCCCGACCTCTGGGGAAACCGTGACAGGTAGGGCAGAGATGTCGGGGTTTGCGGGGCGAGCGAACGAGCGGGACACGATGGAGGCCTCGGTGCCATCCCAGTCCCGGGAGCCCAGCGCCGAGCGTGCCGAGAGGCCCGAGACTTCGAGCTCCCCGTACGAAAGGCGGTCCAGCCAGGGCTGCATGCTGTCGCGGGCCATGTGCTTCCTCCTGCCCCCCCACGGGCGGCGTCTGATTGTTTTGCAGTCGGCGTGCCAGCCCGCCCCATGGGGAGGGGCGCCCGCGGTCGGGGCCGCGTCGGGACATGGATGTCGTGGCTTGTGGGCCGCGCGAGGCCCTCCGGACGCACTGCACCCGGGCCAGCGTGTGCGACTTGACGCCGGGAGGGCCGCCGGACAGGAACGAGGACGCCCATGGCCCTCCTCCTGGCTCACGACGTCGAGGCTCCCCGCCCCTGTAGTTACCTGCCGGAGCGGGAGGCCTCCCTGGAAAATCTACTGATGCAGGACGTCACGGCGGAGGAGTACGAGCACCTGCTGGTGCGCGGGTGGCGCCGCTTCGGGCCGGTGTACTTCCGGCCCGCCTGCTCGGCCTGCAATGAATGCGTCTCGCTGCGCATCCCCGTGGACGGCTTCCGCCCCAACCGCAGCCAGCGCCGGGCGCGCGCCAATTGCGCCCACCTGCGGGTGGAGGTGGGGACGCCCCGGGTGGACCCGTCCCGGCTGGCCCTGTACCGCGCGTGGCATGCGGAGCGCGAGGCCGCGCGCGAGTGGAACCCGTCGCCGATTACCGCGCGCGACTACTCGCTCCAGTTCTCCTTCCCGCACCCGTCCGCGCGCGAGCTGACCTGGTACGACGATGGCGCGGAAGGAGGCCCGAAGCTGGTGGGCGTGGGCCTGTGCGACGAGACGCCGCGTGCCTGGAGCGCGGTGTACTTCTTCTATGACCCGGCCTACGCGCACCTGTCGCTCGGCACCGCCAACGTGGTGCGCCAGGTGGAATTGGCCCGGGAGCGCGGCATCCCCCACGTGTACCTGGGCTACCGCGTCCAGGCGTGCGCGTCGCTGCGCTACAAGGGCGGCTTTCGTCCGAACGAGTTGATGCGGGAGCGGCCCGCGCTGGATGCGCCGCCCCGGTGGGAGCCGGCGCCTCCCGAAGAGCCGTGAGGCCGGGTCATGTGTCGATGCGTGCAGGGGCCTCGTCCTGCCCGGCTCCCGGCAGGTCCGCGAGCCGCTGCTCGGGGTTGGCGAGGAGGGACTCCAGCACCGCGCGCCAGTGGCGGGGGAGCCGCTCGATGACGGCCGGGTCCAGGCGCTCGGGGGCGTAGGAGAGCTCGAGCTTCAGCTCCCGTCCCGGTAGGACGACGGCGTCGAGCGCGGTGAAGGGCTGCTCCAGCGAGTGGATGCGGCGCAGGCCCAGGTGTTGGGCCCGCGTGCCCACGGCGGCATCCCTCGGGTAGTTCTCGAAGACGTAGAGCGTGTCGGGAAGGGGCTCGCTCCGCGGTGGCTCGGTGTGCGCGTATTCGGCGAGCGCGAGCTGGCGGGCCTGGAGGTCCTGCAGCCACGGGAGGCACGGCTCGCCGCCGGTCAGGGGGATGCGCAGCGGCAGCGCGTCGATGAGCGGGCCGATGATGGACTCCGCCCCCGGCAGCTCCGGAGGCCGGCCGGCGATGATGACCTGTGTGAGGACCGTGTCCACGCCGGTGTGGTGTGCCAGCACCCGCGCCCACGCGCCCAGGGCCAGCGTGTTCAGCGTGAGGTGGTGCCGCCTTGCGAAGGCCGTGAGGGCGGAGGTCAGGGACTCTGGCAGGACGTACAGGTGCTCTCGCCACGGGACGGTGGGGGTGCCCGGCGGGCCCCGGTCTCCCGGGAGTGGCGTGGGGCGGGTGAGGGTGTCTTGCCACCAGGCTTCGGAGGTGGAGGAGGTGCGGCGCTTCATCCAGGTGATGAAGTCGCGGTAGGGCGGGCGGCTCGGGAGCGGGGTGTGCTGGCCCTGGTAGGTGGCGAGCAGCTCGTCCATCAGCAGGCCCACGCTCCAGCCGTCCATCAGCAGGTGGTGGAAGCTCCAGGCGAAGCGGAACGTGTCCGTGCCCGTGCGAGCGAGGGTGAGGCGCAGCAGCGGCGCGGCGGCCGGGTCGAAGCCCTGGACGCGGTCCTGTCGCAGGACGGAGTCCCAGTGCGCGTGCTGGGACTCGGCGGGGAGGGTGCGCCAGTCGTGTTCCTTCCACGGGAGGTCGACCTGGGCGTGGACCTGCTGGGTGCCGTCCCCGGGTGGGAAGGACGTGCGGAGGATGGCGTGACGGCGGACCATCGCCTCCCACGCGCGGCGGAAGGCGGGCACGTCCAGGCCCTGGTGGAACTCCCAGGTGAGCTGCGTGCCGTAGGCGCCTGTTCCCGGCGCGAGGCGCGTGTGCCGCAGCATCCGCCGCTGGAGCGGGGAGAGGGGATAGGTGTCCTCGATTTGGAGTTCGGGGGGGACCTGGGCCGGACGGGTCTGGATGAGGGCGCGGAGCGTGTCGAGGCAGCCGTGGGCGAGGCGGTCGATGGTGGAGCGCTCGTGGAGGTTGTCGCTGTAGGTCCAGCGCAGGACGAGGCGCCCGTCCATGACGTGGCCATTCACGTCCAGCACGTGTCTGCGGTGGCCCTGGGCGCCGTGGTCTGGACCGGGGGACTCCCAGGTGAGGCCGAAGAGGGCACTGGCGTCCGCCAGTGAGTCGAGCTGGCCGAGGTAGTTGAAGCTCACCTCGGGCGAGGGCAGTGCCGCGAGGCTCATGGCGACTGTGTCCTCGGTGGACTGTCGCAGGTAGCGCAGCAGGCCGAAGCCGAGGCCCTTGTCGGGGATGCTCGTGAGCGCGTGGTGCACGGCGCTCACCGTGTCACCTGGCGTGGCGTGCGCCAGGGCCGGCAGGACCACGGGGTGGATGGTGGTGAACCAGCCGGTGGTGCGTGAGAGGTCGACGTCGTCGAAGAGGTCCTCGCGGCCATGGCCTTCGAGGTTGACGGCGAGGGCGGAGTGGCCGGTCCAGGAGCAGAGGGATTGGGCGAGGGCGGCGAGGAGCAGGTCGTTGATGTGCACGCGCCAGGCGGAGGGAGTGTCCTGGAGCAGCAGGCGGGTTTCGTCTGGGGAGAGCGAGACGGTGAGGTGGCGAGCGGAGGCGAGGGAGTTGTCGGCGGAGTGGGTGTCTCTTGGGAGTGGGTGGACGAGGTGCCAGGGCAGGCCCGTCCAGAAGGGGGCCTGGTGGGAGAGGGCTTCGGAGTTTGCGTGGGAGTGGAGGCGGCGTGCCCAGGCCTGGAAGGAGGTGGTTTTGGGAGGGAGTGCGGGAGGCCGGCCCTGGGAGAGGGCGAGGCAGTAGGCCTGCAAGTCGTCGAGGAGGAAGCGCCAGGAGACGGCGTCGACGACGAGGTGGTGGATGGCCAGCAGCAGGCGGGGAGTGAGGCCGGGGCCGCGGTGGAAGAGAGCGGCACGCACGAGGCCGCCGTCTTCGAGGCGCATGGAGGCCTGGAGCACGGCGGCGCGTGAGGCGATGGCCTGGGGTTGCTGGGAGAGGGGCAGGTGGGAGACGTCGACCTGGAGCAGGGTGAGGGGTGGTGCCTTCTCGGCGTTCTCCTGGTGCCAGTGAGGCGGGTGGGTGAAGCGCATGCGCAGGGCGTCGTGGTGCACGCACAGCATGCTCAGGGCCTGCTCCAGGACTTCGGGGGAGAGGGGCTGGCGGACTTCCAGCAGGAAGGCCTGATTGAAGTGGTGGGGAGTGGGCAGGCCCCACTCGAAGAACCAGTGCTGGATGGGAGTGAGGGGCACCGGACCGGAGACGTGCTCCTGTGAGGTGGCTTCGGTGGAGGCCAGTTGGACGACGCGGGCCAGTTGCTCGACGGTGGGGTGCTGGAAGAGTTGGCGAGGAGAGAGCTTGAGGCCGGCCTGGTGGGCGCGGGAGATGACTTGAAGGCTGAGGATGGAGTCGCCGCCCAGGGCGAAGAAGTTGTCGCGAACGCCCACCTGCTGCACGCGCAGCACGGAGGCCCAGATGGCCGCGAGCTTCTCTTCCGTGAGGGAGCTTGGAGCCGCGTAGCCACTGGCGCTCGCGGTGCCGTGCGTTTCTGGAGCGGGTAGAGCCTTCCTGTCGACCTTGCCGTTGGGAGTGAGGGGCAGGGCCTCCAGGGTGACGAAGGCGGCGGGCACCATGTGCTCGGGCAGGTGGTGCAGCAGGAAGTCGCGCAGGGCGGTGGTGGCGGGCGCAGTGGAGTGCGGCACCGCACGGGCAGCGACTGAGTCGGCGACCTCGACGGGCGCGCTGGAGTGAGGCACCACGTAGGCGACGAGCCGCTTGCCTCCGGGACCGTCTTCACGTGCCACGACGGTGGCTTCACGGATGTCCGGGTGCTCGAGCAGTGCTGCTTCGATTTCACCGGGCTCGATGCGGAAGCCACGCACCTTCACCTGCGCATCGGCGCGGCCCAGGAAGTCCAGTGCGCCGTCGGCCCGCCAGCGCACGCGGTCTTCGGTGCGGTAGAGGCGGGCCCCTGGCTCGGTGCGGAAGGGGTGCGGGATGAAGCGCTCGGCGGTGAGGGCGGGCTGGCCCAGGTATCCACGCGCCAGGCCGGCGCCGCCCACGTAGAGCTCTCCCGTGACGCCCACGGGTACCGGCTGAAGCTCGCGGTCCAGCACGTACACCTGCGTGTTGGCGATGGGGCGGCCGATGGGAGGCAGTCCCGCTTCGGTGCCCTCCACGGCCACCGTGGCGCACGTGGTCACCACGGTGCTCTCGGTGGGGCCGTAGTGGTTGACCAGTTGGAAGCGCGCCTCCGTGTGTGGCCTCTGGCGCAGCCGGTCTCCTCCCGTCAGCAGTACACGCAAGGCCATGCCTTGCGGCCACACTTCCTCGGTGAGGACGGCCTCCGCCAGGGGCGTGGGCAGGAAGCAGTGGGTGATGCCCTGTGCGGCCAGCCACTGAAGGAGCAGGGCCGGGCTGGCGCGCTCCTCGTCGCCGGGGATGTGGAGGCTGGCACCCGAAGCAAGCGGGGGCCACAGCTCCCAGATGGAGGCGTCGAAGGCGGTGCCGGCCACCTGAGTCGAGCGACTGTCGGGTGTCAGTGCGTACGTGCGCTGGTGCCACGCCACCAGGTTCATCAAGCTGGCGTGGGTGATGCCGACGGCCTTGGGCTGGCCGGTGGAGCCCGAGGTGTAGATGACGTAGGCGAGATGCTCCGGGCCGGCGTCGGAGTGAGGCGCGAGCTCAGGCTGTGCAGCAATCAGGGGCGCATCCGCGTCCAGCAGCACGCGAGGAGTGGCACTGTCGGAAAGCCGCCCGGCGAGGGCTTCCGTGGTGACGAGCAGGTGTGCCTTGCTGTCGTTGAGCAGCCACTCGAGGCGCTGAGGCGGGTAGGCGGGGTCGAGCGCAACGTAGGCGCCCCCGGCCTTGAGGATGGCCAGGGCACCCACGGCCCAGCGCGCCGAGCGCTCCACGCACAGGCCCACGCGCACCTCGGGCCCGACCCCCAGCGAGCGCAGGTGGTGTGCGAGCCGGTTCGCCCTTCTCTCCAACTCCGCGTAGGTGAGGGTTTCTTCAGAGTCGCTCACGGCGAGGGCTCGCGGAGTGCGGCGGGCGTGCGCTTCCACCTTCTCGTGGATGCAGGTGCCAGACGGCACGGGGGCGTGCGTGGCGTTCCACTCGACCAGCAACCGGGCTCGTTCGTTCTCCTTCATCCAGGGGAGCGACGCGAGCGGCTGGTCCGCGCGGGTGAGCATGCCCTCCAGCAGCGTCTGGTAGTGCTCCACCAGTTGGCGCATTGCCTCGGCGCCGAAGCGGCCGGACTCGTATTCGAGCTTCAGCAGCAGCTCTCCGTGTCGCGGCAGGATGACGGCGGTGAGCGGGTAGTGCGTGTGCTCCGAGGACCGCAGGTCCCTCACGGCCAGTCGGTTCGCACGCTCGCGCACCGAGCCGTCCATCGGGTAGTTCTCGAAGGCGAAGAGGCTGTCGAAGAGAGGTGTTCCTCTCGGGACTTCGCACCAGCTCTGGAGCTGGGCCAGGGGTGTGGCCTCGTGCTGGCGCACCTGGCTCTGTTGCGCCTGGAGCGCCTGAAGCCAGGGCACGAGTCGCTCCCGCTCGGGCAGCCGCACGCGCACCGGGAGCGTGTTGATGAACAGGCCAATCATCGACTCCGCGCCAGGAAGCTCTGGCGGACGGCCGGCGACCGTCGTTCCGAACACCACGTCCCGCTGGCCGCTGTAGCGCCCGAGCAGCAGCGCCCATGCCCCCTGGGCCAGCGTGTTCATCGTGAGGTGATGCCGCCTCGCGAAGGCTTGCAGCCTCTCCGTGAGCGCTGCTGGGAGCAGGGTCAGATGCCCCTCCGGAACCCCCGTCTCCACCTGAGCGCGACCGGGCCGTGAGTCGGCAGGCAGGGGCGTGGGTTCGGTGAAGCCAGCGAGGGACTCGCGCCAGAAGGACTCTGCGCGGGCTGCGTCTCGCGTCCGCAGCCAGGCGATGTAGTCGCGGTACGGCGGACGGTCCGGGAGGACCGGGGACTCACCCTTGGACACGGCCTCGTAGCTGGCGAACAGCTCGTCGAGGAGCGGCCCCATGCTCCAGCCGTCCAGCAGCAGGTGGTGGTGGCTCCACACCAGCCGGTGGATCTCCGCGTCCATCTGGATGAGCGTGAGGCGCAGCAGCGGCGCCTGGGTGAGCTTGAAGCCGTGGCCGCGGTCCTCCGCGAGGAAGGCTCGCAGGCGCTCGTCCCGCGCATCCCGCGGCACGTCGCTCCAGTCGAGCTCCCGCCAGGGCAGGTCGACGCGGGCCTGGACGCACTGGAGGGGCTCGGGCAGTCCTTCCCAGAGGAAGGCAGTGCGGAGGATGGCGTGCCGCTGGAGCAACACCTCCCAGGCACGCCGGAATGCGTCCGGGTCCAGCCCGTGCATCTCCCAGGTGAGCTGCGTGACGTAGGTGCCCGTGGTGGGGGACAGGAGCGCATGGAACAGCAGCCCCTGCTGCAACGGCGAGACGGGGTAGAGGTCCGCGACTCCGGGAACCGTCTGGAGCACCCGGTCCAGCGTGGTCGGAGCCAGGCGCGCCAGCGGAAAGTCCGTGGGACGTCGGCGGTGGGCTTCCTCGGTGTCCCGGTCCCGGATGAGCGCACGGAGCGTGTCGAGGCAGCCGTGGGCGAGGTGCTCGATGGTGGAGCGCTCGTGGAGGTTGTCGCTGTAGGTCCAGCGCAGAACGAGGCGCCCGTCGAGGACATGGCCGTTCACGTCCAACACATGGCGGCGCGGTCCCTGGTCGCCGTACATGGGGCCCGTCGGGTCTCGCGAGAGGCCGAAGAGGGCGCTCGTGTCCGCCATCGAGTCGAGCTGGCCGAGGTAGTTGAAGCTCACCTCGGGAGAGGGCAGTGCCGCGAGCGCGCGGGTTGCCGGGTCTTGGAGCTCACGCAGATAGCGCAGCAGGCCGAAGCCGAGGCCCTTGTGCGGCACGTCGCTCAGTTGCTGGTGCGTGGAGGCGAGGACTTCACCCGGACGGGCCTTGGGCTCCGCTGAGAGCACGAGGGGGAAGAGACTCGTGAACCAGCCGGTGGTGCGTGAGAGGTCGACGTCGTCGAAGAGGTCCTCACGGCCATGGCCTTCGAGGTTGACGGCGAGGGCGGAGTGGCCGGTCCAGGAGCAGAGGGATTGGGCGAGGGCGGCGAGGAGCAGGTCGTTGATGTGCACGCGCCAGGAAGAGGGAGTGTCCTGGAGAAGCAGGCGGGTTTCGTCTGGGGGGAGTGAGACGGTGAGGTGGCGAGCGGAGGCGAGGGAGTTGTCGCCGGAGTGGGTGTCTCGTGGGAGTGGGTGGACGAGGTGCCAGGGCAGGCCCGTCCAGAAGGAGGCCTGGAGGGAGAGGGCTTCGGAGTGGGCGTGGGAGTGGAGGCGGCGTGCCCAGGCCTGGAAGGAAGTGGTTTTGGGAGGGAGGGCGGGAGGCCGGCCCTGGGAGAGGGCGAGGCAGCAGGCCTGCAAGTCGTCGAGGAGGAAGCGCCAGGAGACGGCGTCGACGACGAGGTGGTGGATGGCGAGCAGCAGGCGGGGAGTCAGGCCAGGGCCGCGGTGGAAGAGGGCGGCGCGCACGAGGCCGCCGTCTTCGAGGCGCAGGGAGGCCTGGAGCACGGCGGCGCGTGAGGCGATGGCCTGGGGTTGCTGGGAGAGGGGCAGGTGGGAGACGTCGACCTGGAGCAGGGTGAGGGGTGGTGCCTTCTCGGCGTTCTCCTGGTGCCAGTGGGCAAGGTGGGGCGGTGCTGCTTCCATCCGTGAGGTCTTCGCGCCTGCGGCGAGGGCAGGGGGCTGGTGGGTGAAGCGCATGCGCAGGGCGTCATGGTGCACGCACAGCACGCGCAGGGCCTGCTCCAGGACTTCGGGGGAGAGGGGCTGGCGGAGTTCCAGCAGGAAGGCCTGGTTGAAGTGGTGGGGAGTGGGAAGGCCCCACTCGAAGAACCAGTGCTGGATGGGAGTGAGGGGCACCGGACCGGAGACGTGCTCCTGTGAGGTGGCTTCGGTGGAGGCCAGTTGGACGACGCGGGCCAGTTGCTCGACGGTGGGGTGCTGGAAGAGTTGGCGCGGAGTGAGTTTGAGGCCGACCTGGTGGGCGCGGGAGATGACTTGAAGGCTGAGGATGGAGTCGCCACCGAGGGCGAAGAAGTTGTCGCGAACGCCCACCTGCCGCACGCGCAGCACGGAGGCCCAGATGGACGCGAGCTTCTCCTCCGTGGGGGAGCTTGGAGCCGCGTAGCCACTGGCGCTCGCGGTGCCGTGCGTTTCTGGAGCGGGTAAGGCCTTCCTGTCGACCTTGCCGTTGGGAGTGAGGGGCAGGGCCTCCAGGGTGACGAAGGCGGCGGGCACCATGTGCTCGGGCAGGTGGTGCAGCAGGAAGTCGCGCAGGGCGGTGGCGACGGGCGCGGTGGAGTGAGGCACCACGTAGGCGACGAGCCGCTTGCCTCCGGGCCCGTCTTCACGTGCGACGACCACGGCCTCGCGAACGTTCGCGTGCTGGAGCAGCGCCGCTTCCACTTCACCCGGCTCGATGCGGAAGCCGCGCACCTTCACCTGCTCATCGGCGCGGCCCAGGAACTCCAATGCGCTGTCCGCCCGCCAGCGGACCCGGTCTCCGGTGCGGTAGAGGCGGGCCCCAAGCTCGACGCTGAAGGGGTGCGGGATGAAGCGCTCGGCGGTGAGGGCGGGCTGGTTCAGGTAGCCACGCGCCAGGCCGGCGCCGCCCACGTAGAGCTCTCCCGTGACACCCACGGGTACCGGCTGAAGCTCGCGGTCCAGCACGTACACCCGCGTGTTGGCGATGGGGCGGCCGATGGGAGGCAGTCCCGCTTCGGTGCCCTCCACGGCCACCGTGGCGCACGTGGTCACCACGGTGCTCTCGGTGGGGCCGTAGTGGTTGACCAGTTGGAAGGGAGCCTCCGCGCGTGGCCTCTGGCGCAGCCGGTCTCCTCCCGTCAGCAGTACACGCAAGGCCATGCCTTGCGGCCACACTTCCTCGGTGAGGACGGCCTCCGCCAGGGGCGTGGGCAGGAAGCAGTGGGTGATGGCCTGTGCGGCCAGCCACTGAAGGAGCAGGGCCGGGCTGGCGCGCTCCTCGTCGCCGGGGATGTGGAGGCTGGCACCCGAAGCAAGCGGGGGCCACAGCTCCCAGACCGAGGCGTCGAAGGCGGTACCGGCCACCTGGGTCGAGCGACTGTCGGGTGTCAGGGCGTACGTGCGCTGATGCCACGCCACCAGGTTCATCAAGCTGGCATGGGTGACGCCGACGGCCTTGGGTTGGCCGGTGGAGCCCGAGGTGTAGATGACGTAGGCGAGATGCGCGGGGCCGGCGTCGGAGTGAGGCGCGAGCTCAGGCTGTGCCGCAATCAGGGGCGCATCCGCGTCCAGCAGCACGCGCGGAGTGGCACTGTCGGAAAGCCGCGCGGCGAGGGCTTCCGTGGTGACGAGGAGGTGCGCCCGGCTGTCGTTGAGCAGCCACTCGAGGCGCTGAGGCGGGTAGGCGGGGTCGAGCGCAACGTAGGCTCCTCCGGCCTTGAGGATGGCCAGGGCGCCCACGGCCCAGCGCGCCGAGCGTTCCACGCACAGGCCCACGCGCACCTCAGGCCCGACCCCCAGTGAGCGCAGGTGGTGTGCGAGCCGGTTCGCCCTTTGCTCCAGCTCCGTGTAGCTGAGCCGCGAACCACTGCTCTCAACAGCGACAGAGTCTGGATGCAGCGCCACGATCCGCTCGAACAGCTCCGGCAGCGTGAGGTCGCGAGGGAAGTCGGCGGCAGTGGTGTTCCACTCCACCAGCACCTTCCGGCGCTCCTCCTCGTGCATCACAGGCAGCGCATCGATGCGCTGATCGGGGTCCGCGAGCGCTGCCTCCAGCAGTCGCTCGAAGCGCCCGGCAACCCGAGCCACCGTGGCCGGCTCGAAGAGGTCCGTGCTGAACTCCCAGACGGCGATCCATCCGTTCTCCGTCTCTCGCATCGACAGGGTCAGGTCGAGCTTCGATGTGCCCGTCTCCACGTCTCGCAGGCGCACGGACACACCCGGCAGCTCCAGCGCCGCACGCGTGGCGCCCTGCAACACGAACATTGCCTGCACCAGCGGCGTCCGCCCCAGGTCCCGCTCGGGATGCAGGGCCTCGACGAGTTGCTCGAAGGGCAGGTCCTGGTGGGCGTACGCACCCAGGCAGCGCTCCCGCACACGGCCCAGCAGCTCGCGGAAGGTGGGGGCTCCGGACAGGTCTCCGCGCAGCACCAGCGTGTTGACGAAGAAGCCGATGAGTCCCTCCACCTCGCGCCGGTTGCGGCCCGCCACCGGCGTGCCCACCAGCAGGTCCTCCTGTCCCGTGTGCCGCATCAGCAGCACCTGGAACGCCGCGAGCAGCAGCATGAAGTGCGTCACCCCTTCGCGCTGCGCCAGGGCCTCGACACGCCCGGACAGCGTGCGCGGCAGCAGGGCTCGGAGCCGTCCGCCCCGGTGGCTCCAGACCTGTGGGCGGGCATGGTCCGCTGGTAGCTCCAGCACGGGCAGCGGACCCGCGAGCTGCTCACGCCACCAGGCGAGCTGCGTCTCCCGCACCTCTCCGTTCAACCACTCGCGCTGCCAGACGGCGAAGTCCGCGGACTGGACGGGCAGGGGCGGCAGCGTGGCGGCGCCCCCGGACCGGAGTGCCGAGTAGATGGCGCTCAGCTCCCGCTGGAACACGTCCTGGGACCACCCGTCGGAGACGATGTGGTGCATCGACAGCAGCAGCGCGTGGACCTCCGGCGCGAGCCGCAACAGCGTGGCCCTTACGAGCGGCCCCTGGTGCAGGTCGAACGGGCGCAGCGCCTCTTCCCGGGCGCGACGCTCGGCCTCCGTGTCGCGCTCCTCGGACGACAGGCCGGTGAGGTCCACCACGGGCATGTCGAGCGCCAGCTCCGGCGCGATGACCTGGATCGGGTGCCCGTCTTCCATCGCGAAGGTCGTCCGCAGTGCCTCGTGCCTGCGCACCACTTCCCGCAGGCCCTCGCGGAGCAGGTCCGCCTCCAGTGCTCCCTCCAGCCGCACCACCAGGGGCACGTGGTAGGTGGCCCCGCCCGGGGCGAGCTGCTCCAGGAAGTACAGCCGCTGCTGAGCGAACGACAGCGGCAGCGGACCGTTGCGCGGGACTGGCACCAGCGGTGGCTCACGCCGCGCTCCCGGCGCGGTGTCTCGCAGGGAGGACTCGAGGTTTCGGGCCACCGCCGCCACCGTGGGCTCCTCGAACAGCCGCTGTAGCGGCACCTCCACGCCGAAGGACTCGCGCAGTCGCGAGAGGGCTTGCGTGGCCAGCAGCGAGTGTCCGCCCAGCTCGAAGAAGTCGTCCTCCACCCCGACTCGAGCCACGCCGAGCAGCTCCGACCAGATGGCCGCCACCCGGCGCTCCAGGTCGGTGCGCGGGGCGACGTAAAGCTCGGGCGAGGCCGCCGTGAGGCTGACGCCCGGGACGGGCAGGGCCTTCCTGTCCACCTTGCCATTGGGCGTGAGGGGCAGCGCGTCCAGCATGACGACCGCGGAGGGCACCATGTGCTCGGGCAGCCGGTGCAGGAGGAACTCGCGCAGGGCGGTGGCGACGGGCGCGGTGGAGTGAGGCACCACATACGCGACGAGCCGCTTGCCTCCGGGCCCGTCTTCCCGTGCGACGACCACGGCCTCGCGAACGTCCGCGTGCTGGAGCAGCGCCGCTTCCACTTCACCCGGCTCGATGCGGAAGCCGCGCACTTTCACCTGCTCATCGGCGCGGCCCAGGAACTCCAGTGCGCCGTCGGCCCGCCAGCGCACGCGGTCTCCGGTGCGGTAGAGGCGGGCCCCGGGCTCGGTGCTGAAGGGATGAGGAATGAAGCGCTCGGCGGTGAGGGTGGGCTGGCCCAGGTAGCCACGCGCCAGGCCGGCGCCGCTCACGTACAGCTCTCCCGTGGCACGCACGGGCACGGGCTGGAGTTCGCGGTCCAGCACGTAGACCCGCGTGTTGGCGATGGGCCGGCCGATGGGTGGCAGTCCCGCTTCGGTGTCCTCCATGGCCACCGTGGCGCAGGTCGCCACCACGGTGCTCTCCGTGGGGCCGTACTGGTTCACCAGCCGGAACCGTGCGTCCGCACGGGGACGGGAATGCAGCCGGTCTCCTCCCGACACGAGCACCCGCAGGGCCACGTTTGCGGGCCAGCGCTCGGAGAGCACGGCCTCGGCCAGGGGCGCGGGGAGGACGGCCAGCGTCACACGTCGCGCGGCCAGCCACTCCAGCAGTCGCGAGGACTGCGTGCGTGTCTCGTCGCTCGGAATGTGGAGGCTTGCCCCCGTCACCAGCGTGGGCCACAGCTCCAGCATCGACGCATCGAACGACGTCCCGATGACGTGGGACACCCGGTCCTCGGGCCCCACCGCGTACTCGCGCAGGTGCCAGTGGACCAGGTTCGCCAGGCTGCCGTGCGTGACGCCCACGCCCTTGGGCTGCCCTGTCGAGCCGGAGGTGTAGATGACGTAGGCGAGGTGTTCGGCGCGTGCGCCGCTCGATAGGGGCGTGTCCGGCTGGGACTCGATGAGCGGCGCGTCCGCGTCCAGCAGCACCCACTGCTCACCGTCGGAAGGAAGCTCATCGGCGATGGCCTCGGTGGTGATGACCACCGGAGCGCCGCTGTCGCGCAGCATGGAGGCCAGCCGGTCCATGGGCTGGTTCGGATCCAACGGCACGTACGCGCCGCCGGCCTTGAGGATGCCGAGCGCTGCCTCCACCCACGGCCCCGAGCGCTTCACGCACAACCCCACGCGCACCTCGGGCCTCACCCCCAGCGACCTCAGATGGTGCGCGAGCCGGTTCGCCCGCCGCTCCATCGCTCCATACGTCAGCGTCCCCGCGTCATCCTCCACCGCGAGCGCATCCGGAGTCAGCGCGGCCCTCGCCTCGAACAGGGCGGGGACCAGCGAGTCCACGGGCCCGGCGGTATCCGTGGCATTCCACTCGACCAGCAGTCGGTGGCGTTCCTCCGGCGCGAGCATGGAGAGCTCGGTGATGCGTGGGTCCGGGGACGCGGCGATGGACTCCAGCAGCCGCACGTAGTGGTCCGCGATTCGGCCCACGGTCTCCCGGTCGAACAGCTCGGTGCCGTAGCCGAAGGATGCGACGAGCCCTGCCTCGCTTTCGGAGATGGCGAGGCCCAGGTCCATCTTCGCCCGCCCCGGGTCGCCATCCTCCAGGCGTGCGCAGAGGCCCGGCAGCTCCAGCACCGGGGTGGCCCCGTCCTGCACGGAGAACATCACCTGGAACAGCGGGCTGTGCCCCGCGCCGCGCTCGGGATGGAGCGCCTCGACGAGCTGGTCGAAGGGCAGGTCCTGATGGGCATATGCGCCCAGGCAGGTGTTCCGCACGCGGCCCAGGAGCGCCCGGAAGGTGGGGGCTCCGGAGAGGTCTCCGCGCAGCACCAGCGTATTGACGAAGAAGCCGATGAGCCCCTCCACCTCGCGCCGGGTGCGGCCGGAGATGGGGGCTCCCACCGCGACATCTGTCTGACCGGTGTAGCGGGAGAGGAGCACCTGGAAGGCGGCCAGCAGCAGCATGAAGCGGGTGACGCCCTCCCGCCGGCCGAGCGCCGCCAGCGCATCCGTCAGCCTCCGGGGCAGCACCCTCTGGAGCCGCGCTCCCTCGCGAGTGCGCACGGTGGGGGCGGGACGGTCCGCAGGGAGCTCCAGGGGCTCCAGCCCGGCCAGCCGCTCTCGCCACCACGCGAGCTGCGGCTCCAGCGTCCCTCCCTGCGCGCACCGCTGCTGCCACACCGCGAAGTCGGCGTACTGGATGGGAAGTGGCGGCAGCGTGGCCGTGGTTCCAGAGGAGAGTGCCGCGTACAGCGCTCGCAGCTCACGGAGCAGCACGGCGATGGACTCGCCGTCGAAGACGATGTGGTGCAGCGTCAGCAGCAACGTGTGCGAGTCCGGTCCGAGCCTGAGCAGCAGGCTCCTCAGCAGCGGTCCCTGCTCCAGGTCGAACGGACGCGCGGCTTCTTCCGCCGCGTACCGGCGGGCCTCGTCCTCACGGGCCTCCGGGGGCAGCCCCGAGAGGTCCACCACGGGCAGGGCCAGGGATGGCTCGGGCGCAATGCGCTGCACGGGCCGTCCCCGCTCCTCGGTGAAGGTCGTCCGGAGCGACTCGTGCCGGGCGACGAGGGCCCGCAGGCTTCGTTCGAGCACTCCCACGTCGAGCGCGCCCTTCCACCGCAGCAGGAACGGGACGTTGTAGTGGACGCTCCCGGGCTCGAACCGCGTCGCGAACCACACGCGCTGCTGCGCGGAGGAGAGGACCGTGGGCCCCTCGTGAGCCACCGGCTCCAGCGGCGGGGCCTGGAGCCGCTGTCCCTCACTCCGGAGCGTGTCGAGGGTGGTGGCGAGGCTGGAGACGGTGGGCGCTTCGAAGACGCGGCGCACCGGCAGTTCCACGCCGAAGGTGTCCCGCACCCAGGCCACGAGCCGCGTGGCCACCAGCGAGTGTCCCCCGAGCGCGAAGAAGTCCTCCTCCACGCCCACGCGCTCCAGGCCGAACAGTCGTGCCCAGAGGTCCGCGAGCAGCTCCTCGGTGGCGGTGCGGGGCGCACTGTCGGGCCTCGGTTCAGCGACGGTGGAGTCCGGGACGGGCAGGGCCCTTCTGTCCACCTTTCCATTGGCGGTGAGGGGCAGGGCCTCCAGCGGTACGAATGCGGAGGGCACCATGGGTTCCGGCAGGCGCTGCTTCAGGAAGTCGCGCAGGACGGTGGACGCGAGCGTCGCTCCTGGCGTGGTGGGCACCACGTAGGCGACGAGTCTCCTGCCACTGGCTCCGTCCTCTCGTGCCACCACCACCGCGTCGCGCACGTCGGAGCACAGGCGCAGCGCTGCTTCCACTTCGCCCGGTTCGATGCGGTAGCCGCGCACCTTGAGCTGTCCGTCCAGCCGGCCCAGGAACTCCAGCGTCCCGTTCGCGCGCCAGCGCACCCGGTCTCCGGTCCGGTACAGCCGGGCTCCCGGCTCGGTGCTGAAGGCGTCCGGCACGAAGTGCTCCGCCGTCAGCTCCGGCCTGCCCAGATAGCCGAGCGCCACGCCATCTCCGCCCGCGTACAGCTCTCCCGGCACGCCGAGGGGCACGGGCCGCAGCGTCGCGTCCAGCACGTACACCCGGGTATTCGCGATGGGCCGGCCGATGGGCACGGTGGGCCCGACGTCCTCCGGTGTCCGCATCACGTGACAGCAGGTGAAGGTCGTCCCCTCGGTGGGGCCATAGCCGTTCACCAGCACGCCGACGCCACGGGCCAGCCGCTCGCGTGCCGCGCCAGGGGGCAGCACGTCTCCTCCCGCGAGGAGCTGGCGCACCCCTTCCAGTGCCTCGGGCTGGAGGGACACCATCTGCTCGAACAGGCCCGCCGTCAGCCACAGCGTCGTCACCCGCTCACGCCGAAGCGCCTGGCCCAGTTCCTCCAGTGAGGGCGTGTGCGGAGGGAACATCACCAGCCGAGCACCGTGCAGCAGGCTGCCCCACAGCTCGAACGTGGAGGCGTCGAACGCCAGCGGCGCGAGCTGGAGGAAGACCTCGTCAGGGCCGAACCGCGCGTAGTCCGCTCCCATCACCAGCCGCACCACCGCCCGGTGAGGCACGCCCACGCCCTTGGGCCGGCCCGTGGAGCCCGACGTGTAGACGACATACGCGAGGTCGCCCGCGGTCACTCCGGTGCGGGGCGCGTCCTCCCGCTCCGTCGTCACGGCGCCCAGGGGCACCACCTGAAGCCCGAGCGTCTCCGGCAACCGTGGCAGCAGCTCCGGGGAGGCCAGCACCCATGGCACGCCCGTGTCGTCCAGGAGCAGCGCCAGCCGCTCTCGCGGGTGGCTCGGGTCCAGCGGCACGTAGGCGCCTCCGGCCTTGAGGATTCCGAGCACGCCCACGACCAGCTCCAGCGAGCGCTCCACGCACAGCCCCACCGGGGTGCCCGTCCTCACGCCCAGCGCGCGCAGGTGGTGAGCCAGCCCGTTCGCCCGCCGGTCCAGCTCCCGATAGGTGAGCCGCAAGTCTCCGAAAGCCACCGCCACGGCGTCGGGCGTTCGCGCCGCCTGGGCCGCGAACAGCGCGGGGAGCGTCGCGTCCCGTGGGTAGTCGGTGCGCGTGGCATTCCACTCCACCAGCAACCGGTGCCGCTCCGCCTCCGCCATGACGGGCAGCGCCGAGAGCCGCGCGTCGGGAGCCAGGGCCACGCCTCGCAGCAGCACCTCCAGGCGCTCCGCCAGCCGCGCCGCGGTGTCGGGTGTGAAGAGGTCGGCGCTGTACTCCAGCTCACCGGAGAGGCCCTCCGGGCCCGCCGCGAGGTGCAGGCTCACGTCGAACTTCGACAGCCGCCGCTCCACCTCCAGCCGTGACACCCGCACGTCGGCCAGTTCCAGCGCTGCCGCGGGGGCCGCCTGGAAGGTGAACATCGTCTGGAACAGCGGCGTGCGGCCCGCGTCCCCGCGCACCTCCAGTGCCTCCACCAGCCGGTCGAAGGGCACGTCCTCTCGCGAGTACGCGTCCAGGCACGTCGCGCGCACCCGCGCCAGCAGCTCGCGGAAGGACGGGTCTCCCGACAGGTCCGTGCGCAGCACCAGCACGTTGACGAAGGCGCCCATGAGCCCCTCCACCTCTGCCCGGCCACGCCCCGCCACCGGGGTGCCCACCAACAGATCCTCCTGCCCCGAATGGACCCGCAGCAGCACCTGCCACGCCGCCAGCAGCAGCATGAACGGCGTGACGCCCTCCCGGCGCGCCAGGGCTTCCAGCTCCCGAGCCACCTCCGCCGGCAGGTGGACCCGCTGGTGTCCGCCCCGCAGCGTCCGGGTGCCTGGCCGAGGGTGGTCCGCGGGCAGCTCCAGCGAGGGCAGGGGGCCGGAGAGTCGGCGGCGCCACTCCGCCAGCAGTGGCTCCAGCGCCTCACCCGTGAGCTTCTGCCGCTGCCAGCGCGCGAAGTCCGCGTACTGGATGGGCAGCGCCGGCAGCGAAGGGGCGACCCCCGAGGAGAACGCCCGATACAGCGTCCCCAGCTCGCGCACCAGCACGCCCAGGGACCACTCGTCGCAGGCGATGTGGTGCAGCGACAGCAGGAGCACATGGTCCTGCGTGCCCAGCCGCAGCAGCGTGGCCCGCAGGGGATGCTCGTGCTCCAGGTCGAAGGGCCGCTCCGCCTCGTCCCGTGCCAGCCGGCGCGCGGTGTCCTCACGTTCCGACACGTCGCTCAGGTCCACGGTGGGCCAGTGTCCTTCGCGCGCCGGGGCGACCACCTGCACGGGCTGGCCTCCGACGTCCGCGTAGGTGGTCCGCAGCACCTCGTGGCGCTGGACGAGCGCATCGAGTCCCTTGCGCAGTGCCACCGCGTCCAGCGGCCCCGTCAGCCGGAAGGCGCGGAAGAGGTTGTAGGCGAAGCCGCCCGGAGACAGCCGATCGACCAGCCAGAGCTGCTGCTGTGCGAAGGACACCGGCCCCAGCTTCGTGCCGGGGCCCCGCTCCTGGAGCAGCCGTGCGAGTGCCTCGCGCCGCTCGGTCTGGGAAAGCACCGCGGTCCTGGGTGTCTGGCTCATGTTGGGGACCTCAGAGGTCGTCGATGCCGAGCAGCAGGTTCACTTCGTCGTCGGAGAGCTGCGCCGCGTCCACGGGCAGCTCCGCGCGTTGAATGACGTCCGCGTCTGGGGGGCGGCTCCGTTGCGCTGCGAGCACCTCCGCCAGCCGCGCCACCGTCGGGTGGTCGAACACGTGCCGCACCGTCAGCCCGACCTGGAGCTCCGCGCGCACCCGGGAGACGAGCCGCGCCGCGAGCAGCGAGTGGCCTCCCAGCGCGAAGAAGTCGTCATGGATGCCGGGGCGCTCCACGCGGAGCAGCTCCGCCCAGAGCGCGGCCAGCCGCTCCTCGTCCGGCGTCCGTGGCGCCACGTACGTGCTCGTGGGCGCGAGCGAGTCCCGCCCCGGAGCAGGAAGCGCACGGCGGTCCACCTTGCCATTGGGCGTGAGCGGCAGCGCTGGCAGGAGCACATAGGCGGCGGGCACCATGTACTCGGGCAGGCGCTGCTGGATGAAGGTCCGCAGGTCGGCGGCGGACGGTGTGGCCCCTTCCGCTGGAAGCGAGGGCACCACGTACGCGACGAGCCGCCTGTCCCCCGGCGAGTCCTCGCGCACCACCGTGACGGCCTCGCGCACGCCGGAGTGCTGACGGAGGACGCCCTCCACCTCGCCCGGCTCGATGCGGTAGCCACGCAGCTTCACCTGCTGGTCCACGCGGCCGAGGAACTCCAGCGTCCCGTCCGTGCGCCAGCGTGCCAGGTCGCCCGTGCGGTACAGGCGCGCTCCCGGCCCGCCGCTGAACGGGTCTGGCACGAAGCGCTCCGCCGTCGAGTCCGGGCGGCCCAGGTAGCCTCGCGCCACGCCCTCTCCGCCCAGGTACAGCTCCCCCGGCATGCCCGGAGATACCGGTTGCCGCCTCGGGTCCAGCACGTACGCGCGGGTGCCGGGAATCGGCCGGCCGATGGGCACCGGGCCCTCGTCCGAGGCCGATGCCACGGCATGCGCGGTGGACCAGACCGTCGTCTCCGTGGGGCCGTACAGGTTCCACACCTCGCCGCCGCGCGCCCGCAGCTCCACGGCCAGCTCGCGCGGCAGCGCCTCGCCCCCGCACAGCGCCTTCAGCCGCCGGCCCGTCCAGCCGGACTCCAGCAGCAGCCGCCACGTGCTCGGAGTGGCCTGCATCGCGGTGGCTCCGCACGCGTCCAGCAGCGCGCCCAGCCGGCTCCCATCCGTCGCCTCGTCGCGGCTCGCCACCACGACTCGCGCGCCCACCGAGAGCGGCAGGAACAACTCCAGCACGGCGATGTCGAAGGACAGCGTGGTGACGGCCACCAGCACGTCCCCTACCGTCAGCCCGGGGTGCTCGGCCATGGCCGCGAGGAAGCGCGCCACGGCACCGTGCGGCACCTGCACTCCCTTCGGCGTCCCCGTGGAGCCGGAGGTGTAGAGGACGTACGCCGTGGACACCGGGTCCACCGTCCGGTGAACGGGCGTCGCGTCCTCGCGCTCCAGCCCGTCCGCGTCCGTGTCCAGGCACACCGTGCGCACGGAGTCGCCAGCACGGAGCCTGGGGAGCAGCGCCGCCTGCGTCACCAGCACCGGCGTGCTCGCATCGCGCGACATGAAGGCCAGTCGCTCCGGAGGGAAGCCCGGATCCAGCGGCACGTAGGCCCCTCCGGCCTTCAGCACGCCCAGCAGCCCCACCAACATGTCCACCGAGCGCTCCACGCACAGCCCCACCCTCACCTCCGGCCCCACCCCGAGCCGCACCAGCCGCCGCGCGAGCTGCTCCGCCCTGCCGTCCAGCTCCGCGTACGTCAGCGTCCTGCCCCCGCTGGTAACCGCCACCGCATTCGGGGTGCGTCGCGCCCAGGTCTCGAACGCCGAGTGCAGCCCGGCCGGCCCGGGCAGCGCCGCGGTCTCCGAGCCGCTCTCCAGGCCGCTCCACTCCACGAGCACCCGGCGGCGCTCCTCCTCCGACAGCAGCGGCAGCGCGGACAGGCGCCGGTCGCGCGCGGTGGCCACGGCCTCCAGCAGCCGGTGGAAGTGACCCGCCAGCCGCGCCACCGTGTCCTGCTCGAACAGGTCCGCGCTGTACTCCCAGCGGATGGCGACGGGGCCGTCCTCCGGAGCGCCGGTGCCCGCGCGCTGCTCGCCTTCGGGGATGACGATGACGTTGAGATCGAATTTCGCCGAGCCATTGCCGATGGGCACCGTCGTGCCCTGCAAGCCGCCGAACTCCAGCTCCGGCACCGGCGAGTCATGGAAGCTGAACATGACCTGGAACAGCGGCATGCGCCCCGCGTCGCGCTCGGGTTGCAGCTCGCGCACCAGCTCCACCAGGGGCACGTCGGCGTGGGCGTGGGCCTCCAGGTCCACCGCGCGCACCCGCCGCAGCAGCTCCGCGAAGGTGGGGTCTCCGCTTGCGTCCGTGCGCAGGAGCACCGTGTTCACCATCATCCCGATGAGCGTCTCCAGCTCCGGCGCCCGGCGATTGGCCACGGTGGTGGCGACACAGACGTCCTCCAGCCCGGTGTAGCGGTGCAGCAGCGCCACGAAGGTCGCCCGCAGCGCCATGAAGAGGGTGACGCCCTGGCTCCGGCACAGGGCCTTGAGCTCGCGACGGAGGGGCTCGGGCAGCTCGGTGCGCAGCTCTCCTCCCCGGGAGCTCGGGACGCGGGAGCGCGGGCGGTCCGTGGGCAGCTCCACCGGCGGAGGCAGGGGCGTCAGCCGCCGCCGCCAGTACGCGAGCTGTGCCTCCATGGCCGGGCTTGCCTGCCACCGGCGCTGCCATGCGGCGAAGTCCGCGAACTGGATGGACAGCTCGGGCAGGGGCGAGGGCTGTCCGGTCAGGAAGGCGGAGTAGAGCGCCTTCAGCTCGCGCAGGAAGACGGCGGCGGACCACCCGTCGTGGACGAAGTGGTGCTCCACGTGCAGCAGCACGTGCTCCTCCGTTGCCAGCCGCAGCAGCGTCCACCGCACCAGCGGCAGGCGCGTCACGTCGAACGTGCGGCGCACCTCCTCCGCGAGCCGTCGCTTCGCCGCGCCCTCGGAGTCCCGCTCGCCGCCGAGGTCCACCACCGGCAGGCGCACCTCCCAGGGGGCGTGGATTTCCTGCACCGGGTGCCCGTCCCTCGCGGGGTAGGTCGTCCGCAGGCCTTCATGCCGCCGGATGATTTCCGCCAGCGCCCGCTCAAGCACCGGCACGTCCAGCGCGCCCCGGAGCCGCAGAATCATCTGCGCGTTGTAGGCGAGGTTGTCCGGGGCCAACTGGAGGAGGAACCAGACCTGCTCCTGCTGGAAGGACAGGGGCAGCACGCCCTCGCGGGGGACGCGGGTGAGCGGCGGCGGCGCGAAGCCCGGAGCCCGCTCGGTCCGCGTGTCCAGGAAGTGCGCCAGCCGGGCCACGGTGGGGTGTTCGAAGACGGCGGACAACGGCAGGTCCACGGACTCCGTCTCGCGCAGCCGGGCGAGGAGCCGTCCCGCCAGCAGCGAGTGTCCACCGAGGAGGAAGAAGTCGTCGTGGATGCCCGGCTGCGCGTGGGAGAACAGCTCGGACCACAGGCGTAGCAGCCGGGCCTCCGTGGGCGTGCGCGGCGCCGTGGCGTCCCGGGCGGCTCCAGGCACGGGGAGCGCGGCGCGGTCCAGCTTGCCGTGCGCGGTGAGCGGGAGCGCCTCCAGCACCACGAACGCCGACGGCACCATCGGCTCTGGCAGCCGCTCCCGGAGCCTCGCGCGCAGGTGCTCGGCGGACAGCGCCGCTTCATCCACGGGCCCACCGTCTGGCACCACGTAGGCGACGAGCCGCCGGTCTCCGGGAGCGTCCTCGCGCGGCACCACCACGGCCTGCCGCACGCCCGCGAGCTGGGAGAGCACCGCTTCCACCTCGCCCAACTCGATGCGCACGCCCCGCACCTTCACCTGCGAGTCGAAGCGCCCCAGGAACTCCAGCCGCCCGTCTGGCAGCGCCCGCACCCGGTCTCCGGTGCGGTACAGCCGCGCGCCCGGCTCGGCGCTGAAGGCGTCCGACACGAAGCGCTCCGCCGTCAGGTCCGGGCGGCCCAGGTAGCCTCGCGCCAGCCCCACGCCCCCCACGTACAACTCCCCCGGCTCACCCGCTGGCACCGGCTGCCCCGCCGCGTCGAGCACGGACACGCTTACGCCAGGCAGGGGCCCGCCGATGGAGGGCCGCTCCACGTCCACGGCGGTGTCCACCGTGGCGCAGATGGTGGCCTCGGTGGGGCCGTAGGCATTCAGCAGCCGGCGGCCCGGCTTCCACCGGCGCGCCAGCTCTGGCGGCAGTGCCTCGCCCGCGGAGATGAGTGTCTCCAGGGCGTCCAGCCCCTCCGGCTCCAACTGCGCCAGCACCGAGGGCACCAGGGTCACCGTGGTGATGGCCTCCTCCCGCAGCAGCGCGTGCAGCCGGGGACCGGGCAGCAGGGCCTCGCGAGGCGCCAGGTGCAGCGTCGCGCCCGCCGCCAGGGTGGAGAGCACCTCGCACACCGACGCGTCGAACCCCGCCGAGGCGAACTGGAGCACCCGGTGCCCCGGCCCCACCCCGTGCGCCTCCACGACGGCGCCAAGCACCTGGCTCAGCCCGCCGTGCGCCAGCAGCACGCCCTTGGGCCGGCCCGTGCTGCCCGAGGTGAAGATGATGTACGCGAGGTGCTCCGGCGTGACACCCGAGGCGGGTGGCTCCGAGGGCCACCGCGCCACGTCCTCCTCCACGCCCGCCAGACATATAAAGGATGCGTCCACGTCCGGGAGCCGCTCCCGCCACACCGAGCGGGTGAGCACCACGCGGGGCCGTGCGCTCTCCAGCATCCAGGCCAGCCGCGCCTGCGGGTAGCCCAGGTCCAGCGGCAGGTACGCGCCGCCCGCCTTGAGCACCGCCAGCAGCGCCACCACCCACTCCGGCGTGCGCTCCAGCGCGAGCGCCACCCGCTCCTCAGGCCCGACGCCCAGCGCCCGGAGGTGATGCGCCAGCCGGTTCGCCCGCGCGTCCAGCTCGCGGTACGTCAGCACGTCACCTCCGGCCACCACCGCCGCCGCGTCCGGCGCGAGCGCCACGCGGGCTTCGAAGAGGCTGTGAGCCAGGCCAGAAGGCCGGAGGGACGGTGGACGGGGAGCGTGAAGAGGGGGACGCGCAGGGGGGTGGGGGGCCATGCAGGGCCGCCGAAACTAGCAGGACTCCCCGACAGCCAAGGTCAGCCCGCACCCAGGAGCGCCGCGTCGAAGTGCTGACGCAGCCGGCGCTCGTACTCCGAGGGTGCCACCTTCGCGTACTCGCCGTGCCCGGCGCCCTCAACCACCCACAGGCTCTTGGGCTCGCAAGCCGCGCGGAAGAGGCTGGCCTGGAGCTTGGCTGGCGCGTCCGGGTCCACGTCCCCGTTGATGAGCAGCAGGGGGCGCCCCTGGAGCCGGCACATGCCGTCGATGGGGCGCACCGCCTTCACGTCCACGCCCGCGTGGCGCAGCGTCCACAGCACTGGCTCCGCGCTCAGCGCGCCCCAGCGGCCATAGCCCGAGTACACGTCCGCCTCGAGCGCGGGAAAGGCCCCCGCCGCCGCCACCGCCTTCACGCGCGCGTCGGTGCTGGCCACCAGCAGCGCGGTGGTGCCGCCCATGGAGAAGCCGAACAGCCCCACCCGGGCCGGGTCCACGTCCGGACGCGCGGAGACGAAGTCCAGCGCCGCCGTCACGTCGCGCCGCTCGCCGTCGCCCCACGTCACGCGGTCCCCGTCGCTCTCGCCGTGCGCGCGCAAGTCGAAGACGAGGACGCCGAAGCCCGCCCGGGCGAGTGCGCGCGCCTCGAAGAGGAGCTGCGCGCGGTTGCCCGCGAAGCCGTGCACCAGCACCACCGCCGCCCGGTTGCGCGACGGCACGTACCAGCCGCGCAGCGTCAAACCGTCCGCCGTGGTGAAGGCCACGTCCGAAAGCCCCGCCAGCTCGCCCGTGGCCGCCGGGCGCTCCGCCGGCACATGGGGTGGGTGCAACAGACCCTGGCCGATGCGGTAGCCATGGAAGCCGAGGTAGCCGCCGGCGGCGAGCGCCCCCAGCAGGACCGCGAGGAGGATGACGGGGAGGGGACGAAGGCGCGTGTTCACGATGGGCGTCGGGCGAAGAGCCGAAAAGGGAGACTAGCCGAGCGGGTCCGTGATTCCTCGCATCAAGCTCGGTTGCTTCACGAGGGGCCGGCCGCTAGGGGTTACCTTGGCGCCCCAACATCCTTGGGTTACGGTGCCGCCTGCCTTTTTGGAGTGAGGCTGATGCTCGTACAGCGACAGGTTGAAGCAACCGAAGCCTCCACCCGAAAGCGCGTGCTCTTCACGCTGGTGTTCCTGGCGGGAGGTGGCATCGAGCGCTCGGTGTGCAACGTGCTGGCGGGGCTGAACCCGAAGCGGTTCGCCACCAAGATGTTCTTCCACCATCAGCCGCATCCGGACAGCCCGTCGGAGCGCATCCCCAAACACACCGAGGTGGTCTGGGGCACGGAAGCCTTCTCGTATCAGCGGACGATGCTCCCGCGCTTCTTCTGGCGGCTCATGCAGGAGGCCCGCGACGCGGACGTCATCGTCGCCGGCCAGGAGGGCCGGGCCGCGCTGATCGCCTGGCTCGCCGGGAAGCTCCTGCGCAAGCCCGTGGTGGGGATGATCCACTTCGACTGGGGCGCCTTCAGCCACGAGCAACCCAAGCGGCAGCTCTGGGGCCTGCGCCTGCTCTACCCGCGCATGCAGCGCGTCGTCGCGTGCGGCCACGACACGGCGAAGGCCTTCCAGGCGCTGGTGCCCATGAAGCCCGGGCAACTCCAGGTCATCCCCAACTTTGTGGACGGCGACACGGTGCGCGCGGCCGGCGAGGCGCCGCTGCCCGACTGGGCCGTGCCCGTCTACCAGAAGCCCGTGGTCGTCGCGGTGGGGCGGTTTGAGCACCAGAAGGCCTTCGACGTGCTCATCCGCGCCCACGCGCTCCAGCGAGCGGCGGGCTCGGACCACAATCTCGTCATCGTGGGAGACGGCTCGCTCACGGGCGAGCTGAAGGCGCTGGTGACGTCGTTGGACGTGGAGTCGTCCGTCTTCTTTCCGGGCTTCATCGCCAACCCCCACGCGCTGATGCGCCGGGCGGCCGTCTTCGCCATGTCCTCGCGCTTCGAGGGGCTCCCCATGGTGCTGCTGGAGGCGCTCGCCCTGGGCTGCCCCGTCGTCAGCACGGACTGTCCCTCGGGGCCGGCGGAGGTGCTGGAGCACGGCAAGCACGGCCTCCTGGTGCCCATGGAGGACCCCCAGGCCCTGGCGAACGCGCTGGACCGCGTCGTGGGCGACACGGCCTTCCGGGAGGAGCTGTCCGGCCGGGCCCGCAGGCGCGCGGAGGAGCTCTCCGCCGAGAGGGCCCTGGGCGCCTGGGAGAGCCTGCTCTCGTCCGTCTGACCCCCGGGCGGGGGGATGGAATGGGGCCCCCGCCGTGTTGAACGGCTCCGAGGCGCAAGGAAACCCTTGCCGGCCCCGGGCGGCTTCAACAGGATTCGCCCCCATCATGACGACGACGAACGAGACGCAGGGCCTGAACTTCCTCCAGGAGATCATCGAGGAAGACCGGCGCACCGGGAAGCACGGCGGACGCGTGCACACCCGCTTCCCGCCCGAGCCCAACGGCTACCTCCACATCGGCCACGCCAAGTCCATCTGCCTCAACTTCGGGCTGGCGCAGCAATTCGGGGGTAGGTGCAACCTGCGCTTCGACGACACCAACCCCGTCACCGAGGACACCGACTACGTCGAGTCCATCCAGAAGGACGTGAAGTGGTTGGGCTTCGACTGGGAGGACCGCAAGTACTTCGCGTCCGACTACTTCCCGAAGCTGTACGACTTCGCCGTGGAGCTCATCAAGCAGGGCAAGGCGTACGTGTGCAGCCTGACGGCGGACGAGATTCGCGAGTACCGCGGCGACTTCACCACGCCGGGCCGTGACAGCCCGTACCGCAACCGCTCCGTGGACGAGAACCTGGACCTCTTCCACCGCATGCGCGCGGGCGAGTTCCCCGACGGCAAGCACACCCTGCGGGCGAAGATCGACATGACGTCGCCCAACCCGGTGCTGCGCGACCCTCCCATCTACCGCATCCGCCATGCGCACCACCACCGCACCGGCGACGCGTGGCCCATCTACCCGCTCTACGACTTCGCGCACTGCCTGTCGGACGCGATTGAGGGAATCACGCACTCCGTCTGCACGCTGGAGTTCGAGAACCGGCGCGTGTTGTACGACTGGATTGTGGACGCCCTCATCAAGGGGGACCGGCCGTACCAGTACGAGTTCTCCCGGCTGAACCTCAACTACACGGTGATGAGCAAGCGCAAGCTGCTCAAGCTGGTGAATGAGGGGATGGTGTCCGGCTGGGACGACCCGCGCATGATGACCATCTCCGGCCTGCGCCGGCGCGGCTTCACCGCGGCGTCCATCCGCGACTTCGCGACGCGCGTGGGCGTGAGCAAGAACGAGCAGCTCATCGACATGGGGCTCTTGGAGCTGTGCGTCCGCGAGGACCTCAACGAGACGGCCCCCCGCGCCATGGGCGTGCTGCGCCCGCTGAAGGTGGTGCTGGAGAACTACCCGGAGGGGCAGGTGGAGAGCCTGGAGGTGCAGAACCATCCGCAGAAGCCGGAGATGGGGACGCGCCAGGTGCCCTTCATGCGCGAGCTGTACATCGAGGCGGACGACTTCATGGAGGACCCGCCGAAGGGCTTCTTCCGGCTCGCGCCCGGCAAGGAGGTGCGCCTGCGCTCGGCGTACTTCATCAAGTGCGAGAAGGTCATCAAGGACGCTGCGGGCAACGTGGTGGAGCTGCGCTGCACCTATGACGCCGCGACGCGCGGTGGCAACGCGCCGGACGGCCGCAAGGTGAAGGGCACGCTGCACTGGGTGCCGGGCAACGCGCCCACCGCCGAGGTGCGCCTGTACGACCGGCTCTTCTCCGTGGAGAACCCGGGCGCGGACGACGAGAAGGACTTCACCACCTTCCTCAACCCGAACAGCCTCCAGGTGCTCCGCGACGCGCGCGTGGAGCCGATGCTGGCGGACGCCGCCGCGGACTCCCGCTTCCAGTTCGAGCGCCAGGGCTACTTCTACGTGGACCCGAAGGACTCGAAGCCGGGCAAGCCCGTCTTCAACCGCACGGTGACGCTGAAGGACTCGTGGGTGAAGGAGCAGGCGAAGGGGAAGTAGTCACAGGGCCTCAGGTGCCGCCGGCTTCGGCGGCACCCGGCACGCGGCATGGCCGAGGATGACGTCCCCGTCGACGGTGCTCGTCGGCGTGGGCGTCCACCCCGAGGCGAGCCGGGCGTCGAGGATTTCATCGGCCTTCGGTTGGTGGTCCCACACGGAGACCGCATTCACGCCGCCCAGTCACGTCGTGTCGAAGACGAGGTAGCGCCCGTCCTTCCACGGCACCACGACGTCGTGGGTGAACTCGTCCTGGACCACGACTTCCGCCACGTCGCGGGGCGGCGTGTGCGCGAAGCCCCAGCGCACCACGTCCTGGAGCAGCGTGAGAGGCGCGAGCTCCCGCTCCAGCGCGGCGCGCTGCTCGGCGGGCAGTCCGGACAAGTCGCTCAGGGGCACCATGCCGGCAGCATAGCGCGGCTGGCCGGGCGCCCGCCCCGGACCGCGGGGCAGGGCAGGCATGCGAGGGGCGGTTGAATCACAGCCCCCTGGAGGCCACTCCTCCCATGAGGCCCTGGACATTCCGCCCGGACCTTCGAGGAGGCTCGCGCGTCATGGCCTGCGGCACGCTCCCACGCTTGTGGCCGCCCCCGACGCAGGCCCAGGTGGACGCCATCATCCGCATGGAGGACCCGGTCCTCCGCAACCTCCACATCACCCAGACGTACCACGTGCTGAAGGTGGCCCTCACCGACGTCCTCGGCGAGGAGGACGTCAACTGGTGCGGCTTCGCCACCTGGGCGTCCAAGACGGCGGGCGCCTTCATCCGCAAGGACGTGCTGCCCGGGCTGCTGGCGGATCTGCTGGACCGCGCGGACGCGGTGACGCGCAGCATCGCCGAGCTGCAGGACAAGCTGCTCGGTGCGTGGGGCGCGTCGGTGGGCGTCCAGTTCGTGCTGGCGCGGACGCTGGAGGACATCACCGACGAGGTGGCCCGCCACGCGGCGCGCGGCAACTTCATCGTCTTCGAGGAGCTGGGCCCGCTCTACGTGGACCTGCTGGAGACCTTCGCGGGCCTGGACGGGCCGGACCCTTCGCGGCTGGAGCAGGTGCTGTCACGGCTGGCGCCGGGGCCGGTGGAGGAGGGCGGGCAGGACCTGCTCATCCGCGCGGCGAAGGCGTACTACGCGGCCATGTTCACCCCGGACAGGAAGGCCCGTGCGGAGCTGATGTTCCTGGGCAACGCGCTGGTGGGCTACCACGAGCAGACGCGGTTGCAGGGGCCCGTGCTCGCCGCGCTGAACGCGCCGCTGCGCGAGGTGTTCCTGGACAACCTGGTGGAGTTCGCGCGGGCGGACTCGAACCGGCGCATGCGGGGCATGCCCGAGTGGAGCCTGCGCGAGGCCTTCACCCCGCTGGCCACGCGGCTGGAGCGCCTGTGGCGCGAGCTGGAGACGAAGACGCTGATGCGGATTGAGCTGCCCGACGTGACGCTGCGGCTGGGCGAGGACATCCCCTCGCTCGCCTCGGAGCGGGACTTCCCGCCGCTCTTGACGCGGCTGGAGCACCCGGAGCTGGTGGCGCTGATGGCCGAGCTGGACCGCACACCGGATGACACGGCGGGCAGCGCGGCGCGGGACTGGGGGAGCCTGGGGGACAGGATGAACCTCATCGTGGACCTGTTCCGCACGAGGCAGCAGGACCGGCTCCTGTATGACCAGCCCTTCACCTTCCTCCAGGTGGACGCGTTCCAGGCGGGGCGGGTGCCGCACGGGAGGCTATGAGGGCTCACCGGAGTCGGTGGGGGCCGAGGCCTCGCGCGTCATCTCCACCATGGTGGGGCGCCAGCCGAGCTTCGCGAACATGCGCTGGGCGGCCTCGTTCTTCGCGGCGACGTGCAGGACGACGCGGGGGACGCCAAGGGCGGTGAGGCGCTTCATCAGCTCCTCGGCGAGCAGGACGCCCGCGCCGGCGCGGCGGGCCTTCTCGTCCACCCAGATGTCGTGGAAGCCGCCGCTGCGGTCCAGCAGGGCATTCCAGTCCACGGCCTCCTCGCGGCCATAGGCGTAGCCGACGACTTCACCGTCCAGCTCCGCGACGATGACGACGGCCTTCTTGTTCCTGGCCTCCTTGCCCAGCCACCAGCGGTAGCCGGACTCCACATCGTCCGGGAGCATGAAGCGCTGGGGGTCGAAGTCATGGTGCAGGCGCGCGAGCGCCGCGCCCATGCGGCCCAGGGCCGGTTCGTCGGAAGGCTTCGCGGGGCGGAGGGTGACAGGCATGAAGAGGCTCCTGGGGCTGCGCGATGTAGCGGGTGGGGCGTGCGAAGGAAACCTCAAAGGGCCCTGACAATTGCAACCAGATATGCTTTGTATACGCGCGCGTTCGACGAGCGTGCAGTGCCGAAGGTCTCAGGGGCCTCCTTCGGCCTGAAGGTCTTGGTTACATGTGGTTGCATCTGTCTCGCACCATCCAGCTTGGGATGGTGGGCCTTGTATTGCTTCTCTCGCAGGGTGAAGCGCGCGCCGCCTGCTTCCCGGAGGGCGGCTCTCGCGCGTGCAGCAGTGGCGCCTGTGTGGGCACCCAGGTCTGCGCAACGTACTGGTCGGCATGCGAGTTCTCCAGCGCGTCGACCCAGTCCTGCTCTGTCTGTGGGCGCAGCGGCACCGTCACCTGTGACGCCACCGGCGAGCTGATAGCCGGCACGTGCTCGGCCTATGGCCCGGAGGTCTGCAACAACTGCGACGACGATGGCGACGGGAGCGTGGACGAGGGGCTCACCGATGGCTCTTGCGACCCGCAGGGCAATGGCTGCACGGGGACGAGGACCTGTGTGGCGGGAGCCTGGGTCTGCGCCATTCCCTCTGACCGGCAGCTCACCTGCGGCAGCCAGTGCGGAGGCGCGGCGTACAGGCAATGCAATCCGGATGGCTCCGCGGGGCCCTGTACGCGAGTCACGGCCTCGGGTGAGGCGTGCAATGGCTGTGACGACGACCGCGACGGCGTCGTCGACAACATCCAGGGGCAGGGCCCGGACACGCTGGTGACCTCCTGTGTGGGGCCCAATGGCGTGTGCGCCGGCTCGACCCGTCGCTGTGCGGGGGGCAGCTGGTCGAGCGTGTGTACCGCCCCTCCCGAGCAGTGCAATGGCGTGGACGATGACTGTGATGGCCAGTTCGACGAGGACGGCGTCTGTCGTTCGGACTCCCTGTCCTGTCAGTGCCAGCCCTGGACGTGTGAGCAGCTCGGGCTGAACTGTGGCTCGGTCCCCAATGGCTGTGGAGGGACGCTCAGCTGTGGCTCCTGTCCCGCGGGTCAGACGTGCGGTGGCGGGGGCGCTCCCAATGTCTGTGGTGTGGGAGATGGATGCGTTCCCATTCCGCTCTCCACGGCCTGCGCGGGCAAGAACTGCGGCACGGCGGTGGACGGGTGTGGTGGCGTGTACAGCTGCGGAGTCTGCACGGGCTACGACTCGTGTGGCGGCGGTGGGACGTCGGGCATGTGTGGGTGCACGGCCGCCCCCCAGGCCTCCGCATGCAGCGGCCGGAATTGCGGCACGGTGTCCAATGGCTGCGGTGGCACGTACTCCTGCGGCGCCTGCAGCAGCCCGCAGTCGTGCGGCGGAGGCGGTACGGCCAACGTGTGTGGCTGCACCCCGATGACGCAGGCGGCCGCCTGCAATGGCAAGAATTGCGGCACGGTGTCCAATGGCTGCGGCGGCACGTACACCTGCGGCACCTGCAGCAGCCCGCAGTCGTGCGGCGGAGGCGGTACGGCCAACGTGTGTGGCTGCACCCCGCTGACGCAGGCGGCTGCCTGCAGTGGCAAGAACTGCGGCACGGTGTCCAACGGCTGCGGTGGCACGTACTCCTGCGGCACGTGCTCCGGCAGCTACCAGTCGTGTGGCGGAGGAGGCACGGCCAATGTGTGTGGTTGCACGCCCCTGTCCAAGGGCGCGGCGTGCGGGGAGAAGCAGTGCGGCTCGGCCGCGACGGGCTGCGGAGCCACCGTCAGCTGCGGCACGTGCCCGTCGGGGACGTTCTGCAAGGCCGGGTTGTGTGAGGGCGACATCGAGTCCTTGAGGGGGGCGGACCAGACGTCCGGCCCGTTCTCGCGATGAGTGCCCTGGGTGGTGGTGGTGTGGCTCGGTTCCTTTCCCGCAATCCGGCTCTCCGTGGAGGGCGCAACATGAAGAGACTCCTGTTCATCGTGTGGGGTGTGGCAGTGGCCGCGGCGTCCTGTGGTCCCTCGGACGGAGGACCGTGGGACCTGCAGGCCCCGGTGGCGCGCAATGAGGGCCGGGTGGTGGACGCGCCCTCGGACACCGTCCTGCCGACGGAGGTGGGCGGCGACGGTTTCGCGGCGGGGCGCACCACGGGCCAGTCCGCCGTGAGCCCCGACGGGGCGGCGACGTACTCGCTCCCGCTGTGGCTGCCGGTGGGCCGCGCCGGTGTCCAGCCCGAGCTGTCACTGAACTACAAGAGCAATGCGGGCAACGGGCCCCTGGGGCTCGGCTGGAGCCTGTCCACGGCCTCGCGGATTACCCGCTGCGGCAGGACCTTTGCCCAGGACGGGACGGTCGAGCCCGTCACCTTCACGGCCGCGGACGCTTTCTGTATGGATGGCCAGCGCCTGGTGGCGGTGCAGGGTACGTACGGAGCTTCCGGCACCGAGTACCGGACGGAGGAGGAGAGCTTCTCGAAGGTGGTCTCCCTGGCGGCGGATGCCAACGGACCGCTCCAGTTCAAGGTCTACCTGAAGAGCGGGCGCATCCTGACGTACGGCCTGCTTCACAACTCGACCCTGGCGGGCGAGCGCGTCAGCGCCGTGCCCGTGTCCGAGGAGAGCATCCAGACCACGACGGACGGCCTGGAGAACCGGTTGGCCTGGGCGCTCGCCAAGATGGAGGACCGCAGCGGCAACTCGGTGACGTTCCACTACTCGGTGCACCATGACAGCGCGGCCTCGGGCTACGAGCAGACGCTGGACCGCATCGAGTACACCGCGTCCTCCGTGGGCGCCGGGATGCCGGCCACCCGCTTCGTCGACTTCGAGTACGTCGCCCGGCCCGACACGTTCATCACCCATGTTTCGGGCTTCAAGCTGGGGAGCGGCCGGCGCCTGAAGGAAATCCGCGTGCGGGCCCCCAACCCCACCGCGGTGGGCCTCGTGCGCCAGTACCGGCTCACCTACGTGCCGGATGCGCAGAGCGGCCTCAGCCTGCTCGACACCTTCCAGGAGTGTGACGGCACCGGCGCCTGCGTCCGCCCCATGTCCTTCGGGTGGACGCCCGGGAGCGCCGAGTTCGAGGAGGTGGACACGGGCATCACGGATGCGACCCAGGGCAGCTCGACCTTCTGGGTGCTCAACCCCGTGGACGTGGATGGTGACGGGCGCGACGACCTGCTCTACCGCAAGCCCTATGACGAGAACGGGCGCTACAAGTGGACGATGCGCACCGTGTCTCCCACGGGCCAGGTCTCCGGAGGCGACGACCAGCTCAACCTCGGCCTCCTGTGCTGGGACGTGAAGGGGGGCCACGACGGGCGCTGGGCGGACGTCAACGCGGATGGGCGCATGGATGTCAGCCTCCTGGAGATCGAGGGGTGCAGCCTCAACCCCGCGAGCCGGCTGAAGCACTACCTGCGCACCAACCACCCGCCGCCCGGCTACAACTGGTACGGCGTCAACGGGGACGAGGGGCGCTCCAGCAGCAGCTTCTGGTACGCGGACCTCCAGGGCGACGGGCTGCCGGACCTGGTGTGGGTGGGCAACCCGGACGACACCCTGTCCCGGCTCGGCTACCGCCCCAACGTGGGCGGCAGCCTGCAGGCCTTCCAGTCCATCCAGACCTCGGAGAAGAACGACAACGCCCAGATGATGGTCAACCTGGACGGCACCGGGAAGTCCAGCGTGCTCATCCTCGAGAAGATCAACTCGCCCTGGTACCCCGGGCAGTACGAGGTGGTGGGCAAGCGCTACTGGGCGGTGACGTGGCGCAATGGCGCCTTCGAGAAGAAGGAGACGACGCTCGTCCGGACGGACGTCTCGGAGAAGCAGTACTTCTTCGCCGACATCACCGGTGATGGGCTGCCGGACGCGCTGCGGGCGCAGAAGACGGGCGGTGACATCGAGGTGCTCGTCAACACCGGGAATGGCTTCGCCGCGCCGTACGTGGTGAGCCTGCCGGCGGGTGCGAAGGTGGGCGCCTTCACCAAGGAGAACGGCATCCGGGTCCTCGACTTCAACGGGGACGGGCGGCAGGACCTGCTGCTGATGGACAACTCGGACGGCCGCTCCCAGCTGGTGGTGCTCCAGTCGGACGGGACGGGCTTCGTGCCGCGCGCGCTCCCCATTCCCGTGGGGCAGTCGACGACGCGGGGCTTCAAGCTCTCGCAGGTGCTCGACTTCAACGGCGACGGGCTGATGGACCTGGCCCAGGTCGTCAATGGCTCGCTGCGCCTCTACAAGCGCAAGGGCCAGGCCTCGGGGATGCTGGAGAGCGTCACGGACTCGCTCGGCTCGCAGGTGCGCTTCAACTACAAGCCCATGGTGGACCCGTCCGTCTATACGCCGGGCACCACCTGCTCCTGGCCGCAGCGCTGCCAGCGCGTGGGCATGTGGCTGGTGTCCGAGCACCTCGCGGACTCCATCGTCGGCTCGATGCGGGTGCGCCAGTACCTCTACGAGGACGGGCGCATGGACGGCATGGGGCGCGGGTTCCTGGGGTTCTCCGCGGTGACGGTGCGCGAGGTGGCGGCCGGCACGGAGCTTCGCGTCGAGTTCGACAACCAGACGCGCGTGGGGACGCAGTACCCCTACGCGCGCAGGCCTCGCAAGGAGGTGGCCCGCGTGACGGGGGGAGGGAGGCTCCAGCTGCAGACGCGGACCGTCGGGTATGACCACCGGGTCCGCGCTGGCGTGGGCGGCGGCAGCGTCTTCACCGTCCTGCCGGAGACGGCGACGGAGGAGGTGTACGACCGGCTGGAGTCGCAACTGGAGACCGAGGGGCTGCTGCGGCGTGTGGACGCCGAGTGGGACCACGACTGGACCTACGGCAACCCCACGCTCCGGCGCGAGACGCTCGGCACGGAGGTGAAGACCTGGACGGCGCAGTACCAGAACGATGCGCTCGCCTGGCTCATCGGCCTGGCCACCACGGAGAGCGAGACGAGCACCGTGGACGGCGTCTCCGTGACGCGCAGCCGCGCCCATGCCTACCAGCCGGGGACGGCGCTGCTGTCCAGCGAGACGGTGGAGCCGGGGGACCCGGTGCTCGAGCAGGTGACCACGTACCTGAGAGACCCGGACGGCCTCGCCTACCAGCTGACCTGCGGCGGCGGGGGTCTGCCGGCCCGGACGAGCAACATCACCTACGACACCGTGGACCGCACGTGGCCGGCGGTGATGACCAACAGCCTGGGTCACGCGGTCAGCCTCGCGTACCACGGAGGCCTGGGCGTCCCAGCGCTGGAGGTGGACGAGAACGGCCTCACCACGCGGCGCCAGTACGACGGCTTCGGACGGCTGCGGAGCGTGGATGCTCCGGGGCTGGGGGACACCGTCTTCTCCTACGCCGCCTGTCCCTCGGGCGCCTCCTGCGCGCTCACCGTGACGAGCCAGCGGCGCACCTCGGCGGCGGTGGATGGCATCCTGGATGAGATGTCCACGGTGGACCGGCTCGGCCGCCCGTTGAGCGTGCGGAAGAAGGGGTTCGGCGGGGAAGCCGTCTACAGCTCGAACGAGTACGACGCGCTGGGGCGGCTGGCGAAGCAATGGGTGCCTTCACCCACGGGCTTCCAGCAGGTGGCCACCACCTTCGCCTACGACAACCTGGGGCGTCAGCTGCGGGTGACGTACCCGGATGGCACCAGCCGCACCTGGCAGTACGAAGGGAACAAGCGCACCGCCTGGGATGAGAAGAACAACCAGGTGGTGACGTGGACGGACGCTCACGGACGGGTCAAGACGACCGAGGACGTGCTGGACACCCGGCGCGTGCTGTCGACGTACACGTATGGTCCCTTCGGAGTGCTCGCATCGGTGACCAACGGCTACGGCCAGGGTCCCCACTTCCAGTACGACCGGCTGGGGCGTCCGACGCGGCTGGATGACCCGGACGCCGGCAGCCTCGTCACCCACTACAACCCCTTCGGCGAGGTCACGGACGAGACGGACGCCAACGGTGACACGACGGTGTACGCGCGGGACGTGCTGGGCCGCATCACCACCAAGACGAACCGGATGGGGGTGTCCCGCTTCACGTGGGACATGCCCACTCCCTCGGTCGGGAAGATTGGGATGCTGCTGAGCAGCTCCCAGGAGGGCGACCCCGCGACGAGCCTGGACGACATCACCGTCGTCTACACCTACGACGCGCTCAAGCGGCCGGTGGGGGAGACGTGGAACGTGGAGGGCTCGGTGTACGGCTTCACCCGGACGTTCGACGACTACGGCCTGATGCGCCAGGTGACGTACCCGGGGGTGGCCTCGCAGCAGCTCGCGCTCGACTACCAGTACAAGCCCTGGGGAACGCTGGAGTCGGTGAAGAACGCGACCAGCGGGCACGTCTACTGGCGCGCCGAGGGGCGCAACGGGCTGGGGCAGCTGACCTCGGAGGTCTTCGGCAATGGCGTGGTGAGCCGGCGCCAGTATGACCTGCGAGGCCGGCCCCTGTTCATCGACACGAAGTCGGGCACGCAGCCGCGCCAGGCGCTGGCCTACGAGTACGAGGCCAATGGCAACATGCGCGCCCGGCATGACCGGGTGGCCCGGACCACCGAGGACTTCACCTACGACACGTTGGACCGGCTGAAGAGCTGGACCGCCTTCCAGAACTGCGGCTCCACGGCGGTGGACTACGGCTACGACGACCTGGGCAACTTGAAGAACCGCACGGTGCGCCAGGGCGTGGGCGAGAGCCTCTCCTACTTCTACGAGGGGACGGGAGGCGCGGGGCCACACGCGGTGTCTCGCTCCTCGCTGGGCTCGTACACGTATGACGGCAATGGCAACCAGCTCACCGCGCCCGGCCGTACGGTGGAGTACACGCCCTTCAACCTGCCCTCGCGCATCATCCAGGGCTCGCAGAGCCTGACGTTCCGCTACGACGCGATGAACCGGCGGACCGTGAAGCGCTCCTCGACGGGAGACGTGACGGTGTACCTCGGCGACCTCTACGAGGTGCGGCGCGCCGCTGCCGGCACGGCGGTGCATGCCTTCAACATCGTGGGCGGGGACCGGCCAGTGGCGCAGGTGGCCTGGGCCACGAGCGCGGCAGGGCAGATAACGGCGCAGAAGGTCCTCTACCTGCACGCGGACCATCAGGGCTCGGTGGAGACGCTGACCGACGAGGCGGGCGCGGTCTTCGAGCGCATGCGGTACGAGCCCTTCGGCGGGCGGCGCCATCCGCAGTCACTGGGCAGCCCGCAGACGCGTGGCAACAACGCTCGGGTGCGTCAGGGCTTCACGGGGCACGAGCATGACGAGGAGGTGAACCTCATCAACATGAACGGCCGGATGTATGACCCGACGCTGGCGCGCTTCCTCAGCGCGGACCCGCTCATGAAGGGACCGCGCACCAGCCAGACGCTCAACCGCTACAGCTACGTGCTCAACAACCCGCTGCGCTACACGGACCCCTCGGGCTTCGAGATCAACGAGCTGCCCGTCATCGTCTATGACAGCTGGTATGGCGGGTACGCCGTCGCGGGAGGCTCCGTCGCGCGCACGAGCCCCTCCGATGGCATCTGCTACGTCAACGCCAACGGGGGGCGGTGCTCGGAGACCATCGAGGTCCAGGCCCGGTGGATACCGTCGGCGGAGTTCAGCTACTTCGTCATGCGGACCCTGTACTCGGCCCGGGACAACTTCAACATTGGGGTCGAGTTCGGGAAGGGCCTGCTCCTGGGCGGAATCGCGGGAGCGGTTCCCTTCCTGGCGCTGGTGCCCCCGCCGGAAGGGAACACGAAGCACTTCTACCTTGGCTACGCCGCGGCGCTGTTCGCCTGGGGTGGCGTGGAGGTCATTGGCGGAGGAATGGGGCTGATTGGCGGAGGCGGCGCCGCCGTGGGCGGCACGGCCGTGGCCGCCACGGGCGTGGGCGCGCCCGTCGGAGCCCCCGTTGCCGTGGGCGGTGTCGTCGTGGCGGCGGGGAGTACGGTCGCCATCATCGTCGGGACGGTGAACATCATCGGCGCCATCAATGCCGTGCAGATGGCCAACAAGGCTGGAAACCAGGGGACTTCGGCCAGTGGAGGGAAGGACCCCAACAAGGAGCCCAAGAAGGAGATACGCGATGCCGACATCCAGCCCGGCAAGAACCACACCGCCAACGGGCGGCTGTCCATGGAGGAAGCGGTGAACCACGTGAGGAATGGCGGTGACGTCATTGCCCCGGACAAGAGCACCGCGAGGTCCATCGCCGAACAGGCAGGCAACGGGAGAGCGGTCTGGGACCCTCCGCATGGCGACCAGCAGAAGCCGCACTATCATCCGTTGGGGCCGGATGGTGAACGGGCGGGCGGCCACGTCCTGTACTAGGGCATGACCTGAGAGCGAGGAAGACATGATCTACGGCTACTCCAACAGGACGCTCAATGAGTACGGGCTCCAGGAATTGCGAGAGGTGACGCTCTCCATGACGCCCGCCCAGCTCCGTCAGGTGGCCAGCTTCCTGACGGAGATGGCGAACCAGATGGAAACGGGAGCGCTCCAGGGCGCGAACGCGCATCGCCATCTGACGACGGTGAATCCCGGGTGGATGAAGGAGCATCCGTCCGCTGACATCATCGTCACCCCCGCCCGCGCGAAGGGGTGACGTGCCCGTCACAGGGGGCCCGAGAGAATGAGCACGGCTGATTACATCGAGGTCCTGTCCCGCTGCGGTGGCTCCTTCCAGGAGCTGCCGCGTCGGGAGCGCTGGCGGTTGATGCAGGCGTGGCGCGACGTCTACGCGGCTTCGCTCCATGCGCAGACGGGGGCGTGGAAGCGTGGGGAGCTCGACTGGCACGTGTTCAGCTTCGGGCACGCGCATGCCCTGCGCGGCTCCAAGGCGCAGCATGCCTATGCGCTCGAGCCGCCAGGGGCGCTCCTGGTGATTCCGGAGAGCGAAGCCTTGCCCGCGGTGAGACTCGAGGGCGAGGGCCTGCCGGACTTCAGCCTGCTCCGGCAGGACCTCTACGTCTGGCCACCCGACCTCGCGTGGACGATGGCCTTCACCCACGAGCTGCCCGGCGGGAATGGGCCGTACTTCAGCCGGCGGGAGTGGATGGATTGACCCGGCTCTTCCCGGGTCAAGGCCGTTGACTCACGCCGGTCCCTTGCGTGCCGCTCAGGCCGGCTGCGGGCGCTGGCGCCGCTGCTTCTCGCGGCGCTCGGCGCGGAGCATGTCCCACAGGCCCCAGCCGCCGATGACCGCCAGCGCGGCCCCGCCGAGTGCCAGCACGTAGCTGGCGACGCCGGCATCTCCCACCTCGATGGTGGCCACGGACGGGTCCGCCGGCTCGTAGTGCACCGGCACGTGGCTGCCCGAGGCGTAGTGGTGCGTCACGCGCTGCGCATCCGCCAGCGCGCCCGCGTTATTGCCGGCGAACGAAATCGTGCTGGCGGAGTAGGGCGTGCCGGCCACCGTGTACTGGTAGCGCACCTCCGGGTGGAAGCGGGTGCCCCCGCGCCGGACGCGAATCGTCTCCACGGAGGAGGAGGTGATGGTGGCATCCGTCGTGGGCCAATTCGCGCTCTGGTGCGCACGCACCACCGTCCGCGCGCCTCCGAAGGCCAGCGTCGCCCCCAGCAACATCATCACTCCCGCCATCATCACCTTCATCATCTCGGTCGGCCCTCGTCTGCCTGGTGGCCCTTCGCGCGAGCCTCCCGGCCCGGCGCGTGGTTCGTGTCGTGCATTGCACGGGGCACGCCAGGGGCCACCCCCGGGAGGACCTCTTCGAGCGCCGTCCCCGTGGGGCAATCCGCCCCGGATGGGGCATTTCGCCTCACCGCCGTCCCACTTTGGCCTCCCGGGGCAGGCGGGGGCGGGGCAGACTGTTGCCACACCATGCCCTCCTTCGACACCGAGCTCGACACCGCCCGCCGCATTGCCCGCCAGGCCGGCGACATCCTCCTGCGCATCTACGCCACCGACTTCTCCGTCCAGGACAAGGCCGGCGGCATGGGCCCCGTCACCGCGGCCGACGAGCAGGCCAACGCCTTCATCGTGGGCGAGCTGCGCAAGGCCTTCCCCGGTGACGGCGTGGTCGCCGAGGAGTCCGACAACGGCTCGGAGGGCAGGCGTGAGCGCTGCTGGTACGTGGACCCGCTCGACGGCACCCAGGAGTTCGTCAACCGCAACGGCGAGTTCGCCATCCACATCGGCCTCGCCGTGGGCGGGCAGGCGACGGTGGGCGTCGTCTTCCGCCCCGTGGGCAACAAGCTGTTCTCCGGATTGGTGGGGCAGGGCGGCTTCGTGGAGGACGAGGGCGGGCGCCGGGCGCTGCGCGTCTCGGACGTGGCGGAGCCGGCGTCGCTGCGGCTCGTGGTGTCGCGCTCGCACCGCTCGAAGCTGACGGACGCGGTGGCGAAGCAGCTGGGCATCACCCGCGAGAAGGAGTCCGGCTCGGTGGGCCTCAAGTGCGGCCTGCTCGCCGAGGCCACCGCCGACATCTACATCCACACCAGCGGCAAGAGCTACCGCTGGGACAACTGCGCGCCGGAGGCAGTGCTGCGCTCGGCCGGGGGCATCCTCACGGACCTGGGTGGCACGCCGTACTCGTATGACGGCTCGGAGCTGCAGAACCACCGCGGCCTGCTGGCGTGCAACGCCGCGGCCTTCCCGCACGTGCAGCCGGTGGTGGCCCGCTTCGCGCGCGAGGCCGGCATCCTCGGCTGAGCGCCAGGGCGCGGCTCCACGCTTGACGTGTCAGCCCGCGTCCGCCGCGCGGCGCAGCTCGGAGAACAGGCGTGCCAGGTCCGAGAGTTGATAGTGCGCGTTGAGCCCGCTCGGGTTGGGCAGCACCCACAGGCGCGCCGTGCCCAGTGTCTCGGGCTGGAGACCGGGCTGTGCCTTGGGCCGACCGAAGGCGGTGCGGTACGCGCCCACTCCCAGCATCGCGAGGAAGCGCGGCCGGTAGCGCCGCACCTTGGCTTCCAATGACTTCGCGCCCTCGCGCAGCTCCGCGTCCTCCAGCAGGTCCGCGGTGGCCGTGGCCCGGTCCACCACGTTGGTGATGCCGTAGCCCAGCGTGAGCAGCTCCTCCTGCTCGAAGGGCTGAAGCCGGCGCGAGGTGATGCCCGCGGCGTGCAGCGTGGGCCAGAAGCGGTTGCCCGGCCGCGCGAAGTGGACCCCCACCACCACCGAGTAGAGGCTGGGGTTGATGCCACAGAAGAGGACGCGCAGTCCGCGCTGGATGAGGTCCGGCATCGTCCGGCCGGTGGCGGCGTCCAGTTCCTCGCGCGTGGGCTTGCGGGGCGGTGTCATGTGCGGGAGGGATATTCGCGAGCCTACCCGCGAAGGCAACGAGAACCGACGTGACGCCTCGGGTTGGGGCGTCGCCCGCCGGGCGTGGAGCCCCACGAACGCTCGCCCGGCTGGCGGTGCGGCCCCGGGTGGGGCAGTCTCCGCGCGCTCCCGCTGTCTCTCAACCCGACGGCGCACACCGCCCAGGAGAACGCTCGAGATGCCCCACATCGTGACGCTGACGCTCAACCCGGCCATCGACGTGGCCACGTCGGTACCGGAGGTGACGCCCGAGCACAAGCTGCGCTGCGGCCCCGTCCTTCGAGACCCGGGCGGCGGCGGCATCAACGTGGCCCGCGTCGTGCGCGAGCTGGGCGGAGAGTCCATCGCCGTCTACACCCGCGGCGGCCCCACCGGGAGCATCCTGGAGCACCTGCTGGAGGAGAAGGGCCTGCTGCGCCGCTCCATCCCCATCGAGGGCTACACCCGCGAGAGCTTCACGGTGGCCGAGGGAACCAGCGCGCGCGAGTACCGCTTCATCCTCCCCGGCCCCACGCTGTCGGAGCGCGAGTGGCAGCGCTGCCTGGACGCGGTGTCCGAAGTGGCCGTCGGCGCCGCCTTCATCGTGGCCAGCGGCAGCCTCCCGCCGGGCGTCCCCGAGGACTTCTATGCCCGCGTGGCGCGCCTGGGAAGGAAGCAGGGCGTGCGCGTGGTGGTGGACACCAACGGGCTTCCGCTCCGCGCGGCCCTGGAGGAGGGCGTGTACCTGGCGAAGCCCAACCGCCGCGAGCTGAGAGACCTCACCGGCCTGAAGACGGAGGACCTGGCCACCCAGGCCACCGCCGCCCGCGAGCTGGTGGCCATGGGCCGCGCGGAACTGCTCGCCGTTTCCATGGGCGCGGACGGCGCGCTGATGACGACGCGCGACGGCCAGTTCCTCGCGACGCCGCCGCCAGTGGAGACGCACAGCTCCGTGGGCGCGGGTGACAGCTTCGTGGCCGGCCTGACGCTGGCCCTGGCCCGGGGCAGGTCGCCCGAGGAGGCCCTTCGCTGGGGCATCGCCTGCGGCACGGGCGCGCTCCTCTCGCAGGGCACGGACCTGTGCCACCGCGCGGACGTCGAGCGCCTGTTCGCCCAGGTCCAGACGGTGCCCGTGTCCCCGGCGTAGCCCGCCTTCGAGAGTTCCCGCGCGTGTCTGCTTCGAGTGCTCCCCCGTCCTCTTCGTCCCGCTTCACGCCCTGGCACTGGCTCGGGCTGGCGGTGAGCGTGGCGCCCCTGGCGCTCTATGCCTTCTCGTCCCGGGTGAAGGACCTGGAGCTGTACTTCAACACGGCACACGCCTTCCTCGGCGGGGCCACTCCCAATCAGGACTTCCGCTTCGAGTACCCGCCCTACGCGCTGCTGTGGTTCGTCCCCGCGGCGTGGCTCGGCGGGACGCTGAAGGCCTTCGTCCCCCTCTTCGGATTGCAGCTCACGCTCTTCGATGCCGCCAGCAAGTGGCTGCTGCTGTCCGAGGGCGTGCGGCGCTGGGGGCACTCGCGCCGGGCCTGGGTGCCCTTCGCGGTGTACTCGGTGGCGAGCTGGGTGATGAGCGTCCACTACCTCAAGCGGTATGACCTCATCCCCGCCACCTTCACCCTCGCCGCGCTGGTGGCGCTGTCGCGCAGGCGTGATGTGCTCGCGGGGCTGGCGCTGTCGGTGGGCATCGTCACGAAGCTGTACCCCGTGGTGCTGGTGCCGCTCGCGCTGGCCGTGTGCTGGCGGCGGGGCTCTTGGGCTTCGGCACGGCGGCTGGTGCTGGGATTGACGTTGGGTGCGCTGCCGCTGCTGCCGCTGAGCGCCTTCTGGCCCTGGTGGGGCTTCGCGTCCTTCCATGTCGAGCGTGGGCTCCAGGTGGAGTCGCTCGGAGCTTCACTGCTGTGGGGCGCGCACCTGCTGGGCCAGGTGCCGGACGTGGCGTGGGTGCATGCACCGGCCGCTTATGAATTGCACGGCGCGGCGGCGGAGTGGGTGAAGGGCGTGTCGCGGTGGCTGTGGGTGGCGGGCTCGCTGGGCTCGGCGGCCGTGGGGCTGTGGGCCGTGCGCCGCCGTGCGCCCGAGCAGGTGGAGGACCTGGCGCGGCTGGCGCTGGGGCCGCTCATCGCCTTCGTCGTCCTCAACCCGGTGCTCAGCCCGCAGTACCTCGTCTGGCTCACGGGCTCGGCGGGGCTGGCGCTGCTGTCCGGCCCGCGTGCGGCGCCCGTCGCCGTCTTCATCGCCGCGGTCATCACCCGGGGCATCTTCGCGGGCAGCACGTACAACACGGGCATCGGCGCTCCGCATGAGGTGCTGTTGCTGGTGCGCAACGGCCTGCTGCTGTTCGCGGGCGTCGCGCTGGTGCACGAGGCGTGGCGGAGCGCGACCGGAGCGGAGCAGGCCACCGTGAGCCCCGAAGCGCGGAGCTGAGGCAAGCCCCCTTCAGCGGCGGTGGACGGTGCCGCCCTTCATCACGAACCGCACCTTGCGCAGCGCGGTGATGTCCTGCGTCGGGTCCCCGTCCACGGCGACGAGGTCCGCGAGCAGTCCCGCCTTCACCTGTCCCAGCTTGTCCTCGCGGTGCAGCATGCGCGCGTTGCCGGACGTCGCCGCCTGGAGCACCTGCACGGGCTTCATCCCGTACTCCACCATCAGCTCCAGCTCGCGCGCGTTCTCCCCATGCGCGAAGACGCCCGAGTCACCGCCCACGCACATGGGCACGCCCGCGGCCAGCGCCGCGCGGAAGCTGGCGCGCTTGGTGGTGATGGAGGCGGGCTCCGGGTCCACGCCCTTCTTCCATCCGCGGTACTGGAGGACGGCGTCCCCCGCCGCCAGGGTGGGGCAGAAGAAGACGCGCCGCTCGGCCATGAGCTTGAAGACCTCGGGCGTGCCGTCGTCGCCGTGCTCGATGCTCTCCACGCCCGCCAGCACCGCGCGGCGCATGCCCTCCGCCGTGCTGGCGTGGACCACCACCGGCCGGCCGCTGTCCTTCGCGGTGTCGACGATGAGCTTCATTTCCTCCTGGGAGAAGGTGGGGCGCGCCTCTCCATTGGGGCCCCAGCGGTAGTCGCCGTAGACCTTGATCCAATCCGCGCCGTGGCCAATCTGGCTGCGCACCACGCGCACCAGCGAGTCCACGCCGTCCGCCTCCTCGGCGCCCTGTGGCACCGTCCACTCGGCGGCGAAGCCCTTGGGCCCGTAGCTGCCGGTGGCCACGATGGCCCGCGTCGTCACCACCAGCCGGGGGCCGGGGATGATGCCCTGGTCGATGGCCTGCTTGAGCCCCACGTCCGCGTCCGCGGCGCCCTCGGTGCCGAGGTCTCTCGCGGTGGTGAAGCCCGCCAGCAGCGTGGCGCGCGCATGGTTCGTGGCGCGCGCCACCCGCAGCGCGAGCGACTCCTTCAGCACCTGGTCGTTCCACGACGTCTCGTTGTACGGGTGCAGCAGCAGGTGCGAGTGGCCCTCGATGAGGCCCGGCAGCAGCGTGGTGCCGGACAGGTCCACCACCTCCGCGTCCGCGGGCGCCTTCACCTGCGCCGCCGGGCCGGCCGCGGTGATGCGGTCTCCCGTGACGAGCACCACCCAGCCCGCCTGGGGCTTCGCGGTGACACCGTCGAAGACGCGCGCGGGGCGCAGCAGGTACGACTTCGGCACAGCGGGCGCCGGAGCGGCGGTTTGTGCGGAAGCGGACGAGACCGCCAGGGCGGCAAGGACGAACAGGACGCGCATGGGGCGGATGATGGCGCGCGGGCGGGGCGGCGGCCACTCCGTCGTGTCAGGAGCAGGGAGGCAGCCCACACTCTCCAGGCGAGCACTGCGCGGGCATGGTTGTTAATTCGAGGCCATGGCTCGCGATGACCGCGTGAATGCCCTGTTGCCCGTCGAGGTCGAGTTCCAGAAGGAGAAGGCCTCCGGGCTGCGCCGCACGAGCGACAAGCTGGAGGAGTTGCTGGCGGACCTGTCCCGGGCCGAGCGCGAGGTGCGCGCGCATTCAGGCCCCGGCCGCGCGGCGCTCTTCACCCGTTACCGGGCGGCGCGCCTGGAGGCCGAGAAGCAGCGGTGGAACCTCATGGTGCAGCGCGAGGCCTGTGGCCTGCGCAACCACAAGGAACTCGACTTCCTCTACCCGATGCCGCCCCTGTTGAAGGAGTGACACCGGCCTCAGGCCGTGGTGCGCCACGCGGCGATGGCGAGGAGCAGCCACCCGGCGAGGAAGCCCAGGCCGCCCAGCGGGGTGATGGCGCCCAGCACCCGGACGCCGGACAGGGCGAGCGCGTAGAGGCTGCCGGAGAAGAGGACGATGCCCGCGAGCATCGCCCACCCCGCGCCGGACAACAGCGGGGAGGGGCGGAAGTGCCCCAGCAGGCCCACGGCCACGAGTCCGAGCGCGTGGTACATGTGGTAGCGCGCTCCGGTCTCGAAGATGACCAGGAGGTCCTGCGGAAGCCGGGCCTTGAGCGCATGCGCGCCGAAGGCTCCCGCCGCCACGGACAGGAAAGCGTTCACAGCACCAAGGACCAGCCACATCCGCATCATCGAGTGCCTTTCATCGCAACTCCGTCTGGGGCACGCTACACCGCCGCTGACGGAGCGTCCTGGCCAACGTGAACTCCCGGGGACGCACCCATTCGAATGACCTCACCCACACTGATTCCCTCCCCGAAGCCGATTCCCTTCGAGCTGCGCCCGTCCTCCATCCAGGGCCAGGGTGCCTTCGCCACGCGCCGCATCCGCAAGGGGGCTCGCATCATCGAGTACATCGGCGAGCGCATCACCCAGGAAGAGGCCGACCGCCGCTACGACGACGAGGCCATGGAGCGGCACCACACGTTCCTGTTCAACCTGGACGACAAGGGCAAGCACGTGCTGGACGCGGGCACCGTCCACAACGAGTCGCGCTACATCAACCACTCGTGTGAGCCGAACTGCGAGGCCCTCATCGACAAGGGCCACATCTACATCTTCGCCCTGCGCAACATCGAGCCCGGCGAAGAGCTGGTCTACGACTACGCCTACGAGCGCACCGAGAACATGGGCCCGGACTCCGAGGCGCTCTATGTCTGCAGGTGCGGCTCGCCGAAGTGCCGGGGCACCATCCTCGCGCCGCCGAAGAAGGAGCGCGCGCCGAAGAAGGCGGCCTCGAAGGCGAAGACGAAGTCCAAGTCGAAGGCCCGAGGCTCGGACACGCGCGGCAAGAAGGGCGCGGGGAAGAAGGGCGCCTCGTCCAGCAAGTCGACGAAGCGGACGAAGACGGCGGGCCGCAAGCGCACGGGGTGAGGCGGCTCACGGCAGGGGCTTTGCAAACGGGCTCACGGCAGCTCTTACCCCCGCCCCGGAGCCCTGCCCATGCGTTCCCGTGTCCTCGCGTCCCTCTTCCCGCTGTCACTGATGGCAGCGGGTTGTCTGCCCACCCAGGGGAAGTACCAGAGCCTCTCGTCCGGACTGGTGGGTTGTGCGCCCGACCAGATCCAGATTGCGAATGACCAGGTGGGCGTGGACGGCGTCTCCTGGGAGGCGGTGTGCAACGGGCACCGCTTCTACTGCAGTGGCGTCGGCAAGATTGCCGCCTGCAAGGAGCCTCCCGCCGACACGGCCCGGAAAGAGGTTGCTCCGGCCCCCGCCGAGGCAGCCCCTTCGCCCGCCGCCTGAGGCGGTAGGAGGGCGCAGCTCCTGACGTAGAGTGGAGGACGTGAACGACGTCCTCCGCTTCCTCCTTTCCGAGTCGCCCGAGCCACTCCCCCTCGACTCCGTCGACGCGTGGTGGACGCGCCACCTGGCGTTGCTGCCACGCTTCCCGGCACCCGCGGACCTGGCGCTGGCCGGTGGCTTCCGCGCGGACAGGCTCGGGTATGCGTTTGCCTCCGGCTACCACGCCGCGCACCGCTCGCTGTTCCCCATGCTCCCCGCGGACAGGCCGAGCGCGCTGTGCGCAACCGAGCCGGGCGGCGCGCACCCTTCCGCCATCCAGACGCGGCTGACGGACACGGGCTCCGGGCTGAAGCTCCGTGGCGAGAAGACGTTCGTCACGCTCGGGACTCGCGCGGAGTTGCTGCTGGTGGTGGCCACCGAGGGCCAGGATGCCCAGGGCCGAAACCGGCTGCGCATGGTCGCTATCGATGCGAAACGGCCGGGCGTCCGTGTCACCGCACTGCCAGAATTGCACTTCATGCCCGAGGTTCCGCATGCGGAATTGGCACTCGAGGACGTGGCCGTAGCGCCGGACGAGGTGCTTCCCGGTGACGGCTATGCGCGCTACCTCAAGCCGTTCCGCACGGTGGAGGACTGCCACGTCCACCTGGCGCTGCTCGGGTGGCTCCTCCAGGTGGCGCGCCGGAGCGGGTGGCCAGAGCCCGTGCGCGAGGAATTGCTCGCCCTGGCGGTGATGCTGCGCGGGCTGGCCCAGGCGGACCCGTCGGAGGCCACCACGCACCTGGCGCTCGGTGGTGCGCTGGAATTGGCGAGGCGCACCGTGGAGAAGTGCGAGCCGCTGTGGGCCCTGACGGACGCGCCCACCCGTGAGCGCTGGGCTCGCGACAGGAAGTTGATGGACGTCGCCGGCAAGGTGCGCGCGAAGCGGCTGGAGGCCGCGCGGCAGCGGACCTCGGGCTCGAAAAGCGAAGGGCCGTGACCCCACCGAAAGGTCACGGCCCAGGTCTCACAACGGACTGACGCTCAGTAACGCCCGCCGCCCACGGCGGAGACGATGGCGGAGAGGATGCGGTTCTCCACGCCCCACACGGCCTTGTTCACGCCCTTGACGCCGGCTCCGCGCAGGTAGTCCGTGAAGTCGTGCAGCGCGGTGGAGCGCTGCATGCCCTCGCCCTTGGCCGCGTAGAGCAGCGGCGTGTTGGGCGCGCCCGTCAGGCCCAGGTCCGGGCAGGCCTCGGAGAGCTTCTGCGGGTCGATGCCCGTGGCCGACGCCAGCATGGCCACCGTGAACTTGTGCACCGGCAGCTCGCGCGCGTTGGGCACCTTGTCCAGCACCTTCTGCCGCGTCTTCGGGTCCGTGGCGAGCTGGTCCAGCGTCACCTTGGACATCTGGATGAGCTGCTCGTTGGTGATGTGCTTGCTGTCGAGGATGGCGCGGCCGAACAGGCTCGCCGGGGTGTCACCCTTGATGCTGATGTCCTTGCCCGGCATCGCCTGCATCCGCGTCCACATGGCCTGGACGGCCTTGCCCACCTCGGTGTCCGGGCCCCCGCGCCACGAGCCCGGCGTCGGCTGGGCCGCCACGCGGACCGGCGCCGTGCCCTTGAAGGTGCTCAGCCCGGTATGCCCGACCTCGTTGGCCTTCGCCGTGGCAACGGCCTGCTGCGTCTTCTGGGGCTGGGCGGCCGGGGTCGGGGTGGAGAGGGCTCGGGGGCGGCTGCGGATGGGGTCCATGGACGAAGCTCCGGCAATTCGGCTGATTAAAGGATTATCGCAGGAGCCCAGGCGAAGGTTGCGTCCGGCCGCTCCCAAGGCCCGTGCACTCCCGGGCGGGACCGCTATGTTCCCGCCCATGAAGAAGATCTTTCCCGCCGACTTCGCCGACCTGCTCACCCCCAAGGGCCGCCGCATCCTCGAGGGGAAGGACCGGGAGGTGACGGGGGCCCTGCTGGACCCGGAGCGGCCCTTCGTGGCGCTCCAGGGCGTCATCGACGCGCGCAGGGCCGCCGCCTGCCGGGATGCCCTCGATGACGCGCTGCGGGACACGCTGGTGCCCATGGAGGACCCCATCCCCCATGACTCCATCTCCGGCATGACGATGAACTACATGGAGCTGCTGCCCAAGACGGTGCGCAACCGCACGGCGCTGCTGGAGAACCGCCGCTCCCGCTCCTACCGCGCGGCCGAGGCGGTGGGCCTGACGGACATGATGCGCTCGGACAGCTTCGCCGGCTTCGCCGCCGCGGTGACGGGGCGCGCGCTGCGGCGCCGGTGGGGCATCCAGGTGCTGTGCTACAGCCCGGGGGACTACTCGGGGCCGCACAACGACCACCACCCCGAGGAGCCCGAGGCCCGCGACGGCTACGTGGACATGCACGTCAGCCTCACGATGCCGGGCGTGGACCACCAGTACCTCGTCTACGCGAAGGACGGCCACTTCACCGAGATGACGCGGGTGAGCACCGTGGGCGGCATCACCGTGTACCGGCTGCCCTTCTGGCACTACACGACGCCGCTCCTGGCGAAGAAGGGCGCGGAGGACACGTCCCGCCGCTGGGTGCTGCTGGGCACGTTCCTGGACGCGGCGCCGGGGGCGCGGGCCGGCTCCACGGTGCTCCCGGCGGGGGCTCCGGGGGGACGCCCGCCCGCCCGGGAGGCGACTTTCGGGAGTGGCGGAGGGGCCGGACGGCGTTAGCTTGGGGCGCCCTATGAGCCCCATCGACACAGACGCCCTGGCCCGAGACCTGCTGGAGTACATCGACGCCTCGCCGACGCCGTACCATGCGGTGCGCGAGACGGCCCGCCGCCTGACGCAGGCGGGCTATCGCGTGCTGGATGAGCGCGAGTCCTGGACGCTGAAGCCCGGCGAGCGCGTCTTCGTCACCCGCGGAGATACCAGCATCGCCGCCTTCCAGCTCGGCACCGCGCCGGTGGACCGGGCGGGCTTCCGGCTGGTCGGCTCCCACACGGACTCGCCGAACCTGCGGCTGAAGCCGAACGCGGCGGTGACGAAGAACGGCTACCAGCAGCTCGGCGTCGAAATCTACGGCGGCGTGTTGCTGCACACGTGGACGGACCGCGACTTGTCGCTCGCCGGCCGCGTCATGGTGATGGTGGGGGGCAAGCCTCAGGGGTACCTGGTGGACTTCGCCCGGCCGCTGCTGCGCGTGCCCAACCTGGCCATCCACCTGAACCGGAGTGTGAACTCGGACGGGCTGAAGCTGAACGCGCAGGACCACATGGTGCCGGTGCTGGGCCTGGAGAGCGCGGGCCCGGTGGAGCTGCGCTCGCTGCTGTTGCAGGAACTGGCGCGCGGCGGGGTGAAGGCGGAGGCGGCGGACATCCTCGGCTACGACCTGTGCCTCTACGACTTGCAGCCGTCCATCCGCTCGGGGGCGCACGGGGAGTTCCTCCACGCGCCGCGCCTGGACAACCTGGCGAGCTGCCACGCCGCGCTGTCCGCGCTGCTGTCGAGCAGTGAGCCGCGTGAGGCCACCAGCGGCGTCATCCTGTTCGACCACGAGGAAGTGGGCAGCCGGAGCGCGCAGGGCGCGGCGTCCCCGTTCCTGCGCACGCTGCTGGAGCGCTTCACGCTGACGCACTTGGACGGGCGGCCGGATGCGTTCCATCGGGCAATTGCCAATTCGTTCCTGGTGAGCGCGGACATGGCGCACGCGGTGCACCCCAACTACGCGTCGCTGCACGAGCCGAAGCACCAGCCGCACATGGGCGCGGGGCCGGTCATCAAGTCCAACGTCAACCAGTCGTACGCGACGGACGGCGAGTCGTGGGCGTTCTTCACCTCGCTGTGCCGCGAGGCTGGCGTCACGCCGCAGCACTTCGTCACGCGCACGGACCTGGGGTGCGGCAGCACGATTGGGCCGATTTCGGCGGGGCAGCTCGGGATTCGCACGGTGGACGTGGGCAACCCCATGCTGTCCATGCACTCGATTCGCGAGATGGCCTGCGCGTCCGACGTGGCGCAGATGGTCGCCGTGCTGCGGCAGTTGTTCAAGTAGTCGCGCGGCGGCCCGGCCCCCGCCGTGAGTCGCGGGGCCGGGCCGGTGTATGGATGCGTCCGGTGCGGCGTGCCGCCGCTCGTCCTGTACTCCTGGCGGTGACTACGAGACCCGCTGAGCCAGCCGCCGCTCCCGCGCCTCCGCCAGCGTGCCCGCGTCCAGCAGCACGGCCGTCCGCTCCGGCGCGGACAGTGGCTCCACCACGCCGCCCAGCAGCTTCTCTCGCGCGGAGGCCAGCGCCACCGGCGCCGTCTCCAGGCCCGGCTGCGACTCCAGCAGCGCCAGGTGCAGCGCATGCGCCCGCGCATCCGTGAGGACGTGGTCCACCGCGTCCGCCACCGGCGCCACCGCGTGCTCCTCCGTGACTTCCCGGGCGCGCGATAGCACCGTGGGTGGCTCCGTCTCCTCGGGCATGAGGAACAGGCCCAGGCGCTCCGCCCACAGGCCCAGCGACGCGCGCGCGGTGAAGACAGAGAGCGGAATCGACAGCAGCAGCCCCGCCACCACCGGTGCCATCCAGGCCAGCAGCCCCGGGGACAGGAGGAACGAGCCCACCGCCAGCGCCGCGCCGAAGGCCGTGTGCACCGCGTGCCGGCGCGCGGCCTCGGACCAGGGCAGGTCCGCGTCCTCGCGCTGCTGGCTCGACCACGTCACCCGGTAGCCCAGCAGCGTCCCGAAGACGAAGTGCGACTGGAACAGCATCATCACCGGCGCCAGCAGCGTGGCCAGCACGCTCTCCATCAGCACGCTCGCCACCAGTCGCGCCCGGCCGCCCATGCGCGCCGTGTCCTCCCCGCGCGACAGGGCCAGCGTCAGCCCCAGCACCTTCGGCGCGAACAGCATCCCCATGGACACGCTGAACAGCAGCAGCGCTCCCTCCGAGTCGAACCCCAGGGGCGCGTGCTCGGGCAGGTGCGCCAGGGACACCCAGCCGTCATGCAGCGCCGCCACCAGCCCCGCCAGCAGGAACAGCAGCCACAGCGGCGACGCCACGTAGGACATCACGCCCATCAGGAAGTGGCCCCGGCTGATGGGGTGCAGTCCGCCCGCCATGACGAGGCTCAGGTGCTGGAGGTTGCCCTGGCACCAGCGCCTGTCTCGCTGCGCGTACGCCAGCAGGTTCGGAGGCGGCTGCTCGTAGCTGCCGCCCAATTCCGGCACCAGCCACACCGTGTACCCCGCACGCCGCATCAGCGCGGCCTCCACGAAGTCGTGGCTGAGGATGTGCCCGCCGAAGGGCTGCTGTCCCGGCAGCACCGGCAGCCCGCAGTGCTCGATGAACGCCGCGGTGCGGATGATGGCGTTGTGGCCCCAGTAGTTGGACTCGCCGAGCTGCCACGCCGCCGCGCCCGCTGCCACCACCGGTCCGTACACCCGGCCCGCGAACTGCTGCAGCCGCGCGAACAGCGTGCTGCGCCCCACGCACAGCGGCGGCGCCTGGATGATGCCCGTGCTCGGGTTGAGCTCCATCAGCCGCGCCATCTTCACCAGCGTGCGCCCGTCCATCAGGCTGTCCGCGTCCAGCACCACCGTGTTGTCGTAGTGCCGGCCCCAGCGCTCACAGAAGTCCTGGAGGTTGCCGGCCTTCTTCCCCGTGTTGTCCGTGCGGCGCCGGTAGAAGATGCGCCCCTGGCCACCCACCCGGCGGCACAGGTCCGCCCACGCCAACTCCTCGGCCACCCACGCCTCGGGGCGCGTGGAGTCACTCAGCACGTAGAAGTCGAAGGACTCCAGGTGCCCCGTGGCCACCACGGACTCGTAGGTGGCCTGCACGTTGGCGAACACGGCGGCCGGGTCCTCGTTGTGGATGGGCATCACCACCGAGGTGCGCGACGTCAGCCGCGAGCCTTCTTCCTCCGCCGTGGGCCAGCGCAGGCCCGGCATCCTTCCGCCCAGGGCGAGCTGGAGGAAACCCGCCACCGCCGTCCAGAAGGACAGGGCAATCCACCCGAAGCAGAGGGTGAAGAGGGCCACCAGCACCACCTCCGGCGCGGTGGTGCCGCGCACGCTCAGCAGGCGGTGCATCTCCCACGTCCCCAGCAGGGTGGACGCGGCGGCCAGGCCCAGGACGCAAGCGCGCCTCGGCCCGGCGCTCTCGGGTGAGAACGAATGGGCGTGCATGAATGGCTCCGAAGGGGACTGGGCGCTCAGCCGGAGATGGACACGTCGGCCTGCGCCCCGCGCCACCAGCGGCGGAGCACCTCACCGAAGGGCCAGAGCACCAGTTGCTGCTCGGGCATCACCGAGGCCACCTGCACCGGGGCCGGCATCGGCACCGCCGCGCGCAGCATCCGCGCGAAGTCCTGCGACAGTGGCTCACGCGTCAGCGCACGGGCTCCCAGGCGCGCGCCGTCGCACAGCACGAAGGCCGCGCGGCCCCGGGCCAGCAGCGAGCCCTCCAGCTCCTGGCCGAGCGTCTTCGAGAACCATGCCTCCAGTCGCGCGCGCGCCAGGGACAGCGCGGCCCGGGGCTCCTCGCGGTGCGCGGTGGAGCCTTCCAGCACCCAGGCGGCCAGCACGTCGAGGTCCTCGCGGGCGGTGAAGCCGAAGCCCTGGAAGAAGGTGTCAATCGCCGCGCACGTCTCCGGGCGCACCCAGGTGGCGGGCGGGACGGAGGGGCGGGAGGTCGGCATCGTCATCACGGGGTCCACAAGTAGCTCCAGGTCTCGGTGAGGGTCTCTGAACCGCGTCTCAGGTACGCGCGAAGTTCGATGGGAGCGCCGCCGTCGGGCAGCAGCTCGAAGGTGGCGCGCCAGCCGCCGGAGGGCTCATGGGGCCGCACGGTGGAGCGCAGCACCTGCCCCTGGGAGGCGGTGATGACGGCCTCCACCGGCCCATCGCCCGCCTTGGGGGAGCGCGAGAAGTCGAGCACGAAGCGCCGCGCGCCCGCCGTGTCTCCCGCGGCCACGCGCGTGGCGGTGACGACGGAGCCCGTCGCGGGCCACGGTGCCTCCGAGCCCCAGTGCAGGCGGTACGCCACGCGCAGCGGCGCGGCCGGCGTCAGCGGCGCATCCGGCACCCAGAGGGCGACGATGTTGTCGTGCACCTCCTGCGCCGTCGGAATCTCCACCAGCTTCACGGTGCCCGGGCCCCAGTTGCCCACGGGCTCCACCCACGCGCTGGGGCGGCGCTCGTAGCGGGCCTCCAAATCCTCGTAGCTGCGGAAGTCGGTGTCCCGCTGCAGGAGCGCGAAGGCGCGCAGGCCCTGGACGCGGAAGCCGGAGACATTCAGCCGGGTGGGGTTCTGCAGGGGGCGCCAGAGCTGCTCGCCGTCCTGGGACCAGACGAAGAGGCCGTCCGAGTCGTGCACCTCGGGGCGGAAGTCGTCGAAGGTGCCCCGGTCATTCTCCCCGAACAGGTACATGCTCGTCAGCGGGGCGAGGCCGAGCTGCCCCACGGCCTTGCGCGCGAAGAGCGTGACTTCCACCTCCATCACCGTGCGCGCGCCAGGGACGAGCGTGAAGCGGTACGCGCCGGTGACGCTCGGCCCGTCCAGCAGCGCGTGCACCACCACGCGGTCCGCGCCGGGCGCCGGACGCTCCAGCCACAGCTCGCGGAACGAAGGGAACTCCTCGGGGCGCGGCAGCGCGGTGTCGATGGCCAGCCCGCGCGCGGACAGCCCGTACACGTTGCCCTGGCCCAGCGCGCGGAAGTAGCTGGCGCCCAGGAAGGACACCACCTCGTCGAAGTGCTCTTTCCGGTTGAGCGGGTGGGTGAGCCGCAGCCCCGCGAAGCCAGCTGCGTTCGCCAGCGGAGGCGCCGGCACCAGCGAGCCGTACGTGTAGAGGTCCGGCGAGAAGCGCACCGGCTCCGCCCGGCCTCCCTCCACCACATTCACGACGACAGGGGCGGGGTAGAGGAAGCCGGGGTGGAAGAACTGCGCCTGGAAGGGCAGGCCGGCCTCGCGCCACAGCGCCTGGTCGTTGCGGTAGCGGATGTCCCGGTACGCGTCGTAGGAGAGGTGCGCGTACGCCTCGGGCAGCGACTGGCGGGGCTCCTGGTAGGGGCGCGCCGCCAGGGTCCGGGCCCGCTCCACCACGGTGGCGGCGGTGAACGCCCGCGCCATGGTGCCGGACTTCGTGGGGGCGGAGGGCTGTCGCGCGCTGGCGGCCCCGCTCGAGGCCACCACCACCGCGCACAGCCACGCGCTCCATGTCTTGCGCCCCGACGACTTCACGACCCGATGCCTCCGAATGAACCGGTACGTCGAACGACCCCCCGGTCCTTCGGACACTCCGCCCGACCTCATGCCGCACCACACTGGCGGTGCAGCGCGTCAGGGCCTGAGCAACCCGCGTACCAGCGCGTCACGGGACACCCGGAGGCAGCCCGAACCCATGGGATTTCCAGGGGCCGGCCGTGCAATCCAGTTGAGCCTCAAACGGATTCCGGCATTACGGACTGCCGCGTCATCGGGGCTGGGGACGACAGGGACAGCCCGCGGACAGGACTGTCCAAATCTTCCACAAGCGGACTCGGACTCCGGGTGACGGCGGGTGCTACGTCGCCGCGCGGCCCAGGCGCTCGGTCGAGTCCCGAATCGCGTGCCCAGCACTGCACGCGGGTCACCCGGCAGCAGCCCCGGCGCTGTACTAGCCGTCCTCCCCGGATTGGGCCCATGCGCCCCATGCGTCTTGGCGGGATCGGTTCCTTCTCACCAAGCAGCGCAGGCTGCTGTTCCGCGTCGCAGCGCGTTCAGCCGTTCCGCCAGATGATGTGCGCAACGGGTTCTGCCCCGGAGGCTCTCGCCTTCGACGAAAAAGTAATCGGTCGAGTGGTACTTGTTGTTCCGGAAGTCCTCGCCGTTGACATCCAGGCGTGAGAACAGGTCTCGCGCTGAAACGTCATTCAACGGCCCAAAGACCGTTCCATTGAGGAGCTCGACCGCGACCGAGAACCTGTCCTGCCCGTCCAGGCCAGTGACCCGGACTCCGAACTCACGGATGTGGATGCGCCCCGTCGCGGTTTCGCTCAGAACCAGGGTGTTGGGAGCCGCGTTGGGGGCGGTGGCCGCCGCTTCGTACCGAATGGTCGGAACGCCGCCGGATTCCGGCGCAACGGCGCTCATCAACGCGCGCGCCTCCTCAAGGACGCTGCCGTAACGCTCCCGATAGAGATTTACAGCAAAGGCCAGCAGATCTGCCTGCCTCCCCACGCGTTGCCAGTCGCTCTTGGACAGTAGAAGCAGATTGCAGGGATGGACATTCCGGATGAAACGCCGGACCAACTCGTCACGGCCCCAGGTCCTCCAGGTGGTGTCCCCGTTCTTGACCTCGAAGATGTGAGCCGCGTGCCACCCGGAGTCGTTCAACGTCTCGCCGAGCTCGTCCCTGCGGATGTCGAACATGTGGCAGGGCATTCGTTGCCTGAGCCAATCAGAAAATCCAGACCCTTGAGGTAGCGCGTTTCTGTAGGCGAGTGCGTGGAGTGCCCACTGTGGAGAATTGTCGGTGAACGCGACCCGCTCGCCCGATGCTGCTTGAAGGGGGATGGGGTTGCCCATTCGTCGCCATCGCTCAACTCCGGGAATCTGGCGGAGGAAGAAGATGGGGTCCCGCTCCTCGACATAGCGACGAAGATCCGCGTGCAGTTCCCGGACGACCTCGGGAGCCGGCAGGTTGGGCTCAATGAACTGCGCGAAGAAGACGTCAAACGGGCCATCGTAACGAGGGGGCGGCGGGTTCATGGAGCTGTTCTCGGTGACAAGTCGCGTTGGCAAGCTTCCATGAAACGAGTGGTTCAAAGGTGAAGACTTGCGCCGGGGTCGAGGGGGCACCGCTTTTCCGTGCTCGTCTGACTTCCGCCAGCGCTCCTACCGTGTCAGCCCATGCTGCTTCACTCAACAGGCGCTTTGCCAATAGGCTCCATGGACTGATTCAGGGGGAGAATTGCCACGCCACGGGTTGGCGCTGGGCTGACTTATGTGGGCGCTCAAGAACCGGACACCGTATGCCGCGGAGCGCAACTGGACGCGGGACAAGGACGGACTCCACTGGTGGATCGTCGCGGTCAAGGCGACGTTCATCATCGCACCCGGGGGCCGGCTCGTCCTGGCGGACGAGCAGCTTCCTCCCGTGCTGATGCCTGAGTACTTCGGTGAGCCCGGCCAGTCGAGCTTGCGCTACGACTCGGACCTGCTGGCGCAAAAGCCGGGCACGGAGGTGCTGCTCGACGCCTGCGCGCACGCGCCTCGCGGCAAGCCCGCCGAGACGGTGCCGGTCTCGCTGAGGCTCGGACCGCTCCACAAGGTTCTGCTCGTGCACGGGCTGCGCACCTACTCTCGGGGGCTGCTGGGGGTGTCGATGCGCCGGCCCCAGCCCTTCACCACGAGCCCCATTCGCTATGAAGCCGCGTTCGGGGGCTACGACCTGACGGACTCCGACCCCAGCAAGCATCGGCTCGACGAGCGGAATCCCATCGGGCGCGGCTTCGCGACACTCAATGCCCATCTGGAGGGCAAGCCCGCCCACACCATCGAGTATCCCAGTGGCGACCCGGCGGCCCGAGGCCCGGCGGGGTTCGGTCCTATCGACTCCGCTTGGATGCCGCGGCGCAAGCTCGCGGGAACGTATGACGCCCGGTGGGAGCGCACGAAGAAGCCCCTGCTCCCCGATGACTACGACCCCGCCTTCGCGCTGAGCGCCCCCAGGGACCAGCGGCTCGACGTGCCCCTCACTGGCGGCGAGCGGGTCGAGTTGGTGAACATGACGCCCGAAGGCGTCCTGCGCTTCGAGCTTCCCCGAATCTCGCCTGGCTTCACCACGCACGTGGGACGGCGGAGCGAGGAGCATGGCGCACGCCTGACCACGGTCCTCGTGGAGCCTGAAGTCAGGCGCCTCTCGCTGGTGTGGCAGGGCACGCTGTGTGTCCCCGCGCCGGATGCGGACTATCTCGACGAGACGGAGATTGCCGAGCTGGGGGAGGAGGAATGAGCGCCTCCCTCGAAGTCGTTGCGGTCGGTGCGCGAACCCCCGTTGGGTATACTGCGGAGAGCAGCGCCGCGGCCGTGCGCGCTGGCATCTCCCGCTACGCCGAGTACCCCTTCGCCGACGCCCAGGGCGAGCCCGTGGTGCTTGCCTCGGACGGACTGCTCGACCCGAAGCTGGAAGGGCGGGAGCGGCTCCTGCCGCTGCTTGAGAGTGCGCTGGATGAGGTCGAGGCCCAGCTGGGCCCGGAAGCGCTCCAGCGGGGTCGGCTCAGCGTGCTGCTGTCGTGCCCGGAGGTCCGCCCCGGGTTCTCGGAGGAGGACGAGGACTGGCTGGTCAACGCCGTGGAGGCCCGTTATCGCGGGAAGAGTTCCGGCGCGCGCATCGTGCTCGCCGGGCGCGGCCATGCGGGAGCGCTCCGGGCGGTAGAGCAGGCCCTGCGGGAGTGTGCAGATGGCAGGGACCACCTGTTCCTGGTGGCGGGCGCCGACAGCTACCACCACACGGAGACGTTCCTCTGGCTGGAGCAGGCCCGCCGGTTCGCGCAGCCGGGGGTTCGCAGTGGCTTCACGCCTGGCGAGGGCGCCGGCTGTCTGGCGCTGATGAGCGCCGGGCCGCGGCGCCGCCGGGGGCTGCCTCGGCTGGCCGTCGTGCGGGGAGCGCACACCGCGCGGGAGTGCCAGCTTCGCGACAGCAGCACGGGCTCGTTTGGCGTCGGGATGACCCAGGTCGTCGAGGATGCCGTCATGGGGCTCGAACTGCCCCGCGAAGCGATCGACGACCTGTATACGGACATCAATGGCGAGCGCTACCGAAGCGAGGAGTGGGGCTTCGTCGTGCTGCGGACGCCATCGGTCTGGAAGTCCACCGGCTACAAGGCTCCGAGCAGTTGCTGGGGGGATGTCGGTGCCGCGTCCGGAGCGCTCGGGGGCGTCCTGGCGGTCCGGGCATTCGCCCGGGGGTACGCGCGAGGCCCGCGGGCCATGGTGATAGCAGGCTCGGATGGCGGCCTGCGTGGGGCGATGTTGCTGCAGGATCCACGAGTGCCCTAGGGAGCCACTTCCATGCCGAAGGTCTCAGTCAACGCACCGAAGACACCCGTGACGGAAGGTAGCAGCGGCATCGCCGCAGCGACGCTGCCCAATGTATGCAAGATGCCGGGGCCCCCGGCGCCGTTCGTCCCGACGCCGCTGCCCAACATCGGGAAGAGCGGAACAGACCCGAAGAAGTACTCCAAGACGGTTACCATCGCGGGGAAGAGGGTCGCCATCCAGGGCGCCACCTTCGGCTCCATGGGCGACGTGGCCAGCAAGGGGACGGGCGGTGGCATCGTCTCCGCCAACGTGGAAGGCCCCACCAGCTTCCTGGGCCCCGGCTCCATGGACGTGAAGTTCGACGGGAAGAACGTCCAGTTGCTCGGTGACCCCATGCTCAACAACTGCGGACCGAGCGGGAGCCCCGCCAACGCGGCGACGATGCTGGGCGTGGTCCAGTCCCCCGGGCCTGTCATCTTCGTCACCGGAGATGACAAGTGCCCGCTGTGCAAGAAGTCGCATGGCAAGCAGGGCGCCATCAAGGAGACGAAGGCGACCAAGGTCAATGCCGAGCGGCTGGCCAAGAAGCTCGTCAAGAGGGAGTACCCGACCGCTACGATGCTCGGAGTCGTCCAGTGCAGGTGCAAGGCGAAGCACTATGCCGAGCGCTCGGGTGAGACGGACGATGACTTCTGTGCCAGCGCGGAAGAGCTCGGATGGCACCACGCCCAGACCCCGAAGGAGGAGGAAGAGGAACAAGAAAATGAGGACGAGGACGCCGAGAACGATGCGGACGGCGTCACCACGCGCAATGGGGTTTTCAAGTTCCTCACAAGACGGTTCAAGGAGCGCGCGGACGACGTGAAAGCCGTCTGGGTGGACGCCAACAAGGAGTTCCAGAAGTTTCGTCGCAATCCGCAGCTACCTGCCGCCTACCCGCCGGGACGCTGTGCCGCCCCCAAAGCGCTCTTGCTCGTGATGCAGGACAAGGCCTTCGCTGGTGGCATCACCGAGCAGTGGTTCCATCCCGAGGGCAGGCCGACCCGTGGGAACATCAAGTTCCGGGACAGGGCGAGCGGCACGGTGGTCGCAGGTCCATTCGACCATGGGCAGACGGTCCCGCCGTGCGGCACCTGTTGTGTCCTGCTCCCGATGATGATCTGTCCGGAAGTGCAGGAGAGGCAATGCCAACACCAGAAGTAGAGCCCCAGATGGAGAGTCTGCTGCTGCGGACCGTCCCTGGGCTCGCGGAGCAGTGGCGGGGCTCCGTGCCTTCCACGATTGAGAAGATCGAGCGGATTGCCGGCCGCCCCCTGCCTCCGTTCTACCGCTGGTTCCTGAGCCGCATGGGCCAGAGCATGGGACCCTTGGCCTACCCCACCCTGGACTTCTCGGCCGAGCGCGTGCTGGCGTGTTATGCCCAGAAGCGGGTCAAGCCCGATCCCCGCTTCCTGCTCATCGCCTACGAGTCCGATGAGATGATGCCGCTGCATCTCTTCTACGACTTCAAGGCGCTGGCACGAAACGATGCCATGGTCACTTCGCGCGAAGCTCGCGGCACGGAGTTGACCGACGCCTTCGAGACGCTGCGGGAGATGCTTGCGTGGGGGGCGCTCTCCCTGTTCCGCATCGACAGGGCGGCGCACACCAGCAGCGGCAGCCTCAAGGGCGACACCCCAGACTTCTTGACGAACCTCGACCCTGTGATGAGCCGTCTTGGATTCGACCAACCGATTCCCACCGGCCCGCTCTGCAGACTGTATGAGCGGCCCGATGCGGTCATGGTGTGCACGGGCACGCCGAGGTCGGGGACAGGGAACCGGAGGGCGTTCGACCTCGGAGGTAATAGTGTTGGAACCTTGCGGAGAGTCCTCGGGGAGATCGCATCCGCGCGCGTCGTGGAGTTACAGGTGAAAAAGCAGGCTTGACGCCCGCTCCTCTCGAGATGTGGGGAGCATGTCGCTGTTTCCGCGCACGTATCAGGCCCTCAAACGCCGTAGCAGTGTGAGGGCACGCGGCGTCATGTGGAAGCGCGGCCCAGGCGCTCCTGCACCAGGGAGAGCAACTCCCGCCCGGCGAAGGGCTTCTCGATGTGGGGGCTGGGGACGGTCTCCAGGAAGGCGCGGGCCTGCTGCGTCACGGCGCCGCCGGTGAGGAACACCACGCACCGGGCCTGCTCCGGGTAGCGCTCCTTCAGGGCCGAGTAGAAGTCCATGCCGCTCATGCCCGGCATCATCAGGTCGCAGAAGACGACGTCGAAGCGCTCGCCGGCCTCGATTCGCTCCAGCGCCTCCTGGGCGCGCGTGGACAGCGTCACGTCATGGTGGGGCCGCAGCGTGCGCCCCAGCGCGGTGCAGACGAGCGGCTCGTCGTCCACCACCAGCAGCCGGCCCCGCTTCTCCGAGGAGGGCGGCGGGGGCGGAGGCGCTTCGGGGGCCGACTCCGCCGGCTTCGACGCGGGCAGCAGGACGCGGAAGGTGGAGCCCTTGCCCTGCTCGCTCTCCACGTGGATTTCGCCGCCCAGCGCCGCGACGAGGCTGTGGCAGATGGACAGCCCGAGCCCGGTGCCCACGCCCGGCTCCTTCGTCGTGAAGAAGGGGTCGAACAGGCGCGGCAGGTGCTCGGAAGGGATGCCCGTGCCGGTGTCCGCCACCTCCACCATCACCCGGCCGCCGCTGCCCAGGCGTGTGGCCACCCGGATTTCGTGCCGGTCCGGCGTGCCGCCGGGAATGGCCTGCGCGGCGTTGACGAGCAGGTTGAGGAACACCTGGCCCAGGCGCGACTCGTTGGCGCGCACCCGGGGCACCTCGTCGAACTGCTTCACCAACTGCGCGCGGTGGCGGATTTCGGTGGTCGCCAGGTTCAGCGTGGACTCCAGCACCTGCCGCACGTCCACGTCCGTGTTGTCCGCCGAGTCCACCCGGCTGAAGGTCTTCAAGTCGCGGACGATGGTGCGCACCCGCTCCGCGCCCTGCTGCGCCTCGGCGAGCGCGGACCGTGCGTCCGCCACCGAGCCCGCCAGCTTCGGCTCCAGCTCCCGCGTGCCGTCCGCCAGGAGGTTGCTCAGCTCCTCGCGCGCGAAGGCGAGGTTCGCCGTGAGGTAGGCCAGCGGGTTGTTGATTTCATGCGCCACGCCCGCCGCCAGCGTGCCCACCGACGCCATCCGCTCCGCGAGCAAAAGCCGCGCCTGCATCTGGTGGCGCTCGGTGAGGTCGTGCGACACGGAGACGATGGCGTCCTCGCCGTCGAAGGGCAGGGGGAAGGTGGTGGACTCCACGTAGAGGATGCTGCCGTCCTTGCGCAGCAGCCGGCGCTCCTGGAGCGCGGCGCGGCCGGTGCGCAGCGCCTCGTGCATGCGCGCGTCCGCCGACTTGAAGTCCTCCGCGGGGATGATGTCGGAGATGTGCTTGCCAATCAGCTCGCGCACGTCCGTGTAGCCCAGCGCCGCGGCCACCTTGAGGTTCGCGTAGCGCACGCGCGCCTCCTTGTCGAAGACGGCCATCAGGTCCGGCAGGCTCTCGATGAGGGTGCGGAAGCTCACCTCGGAGCGGCGCAGCTCCTCCTCGGCCCGCTTCAGCGGGGTGATGTCCGGGAAGAAGGAGATGATGTGCGGCGAGCCCGCGTAGGGCACCAGCCCCATGAACAAGAGCGTGTGCCGCACCTCGCCCGAGCGCGTGTGGTACTGCGCGTCCACCCCGCGCACCGAGCCGTGCCGCTTCAGCCGCTCCACCACTTGAGAGCGGTCGAAGGGGCGCTCCCACAGGCGCAGGTCCACCGTGGTGCGGCCGATGACCTCGTCGCGCGAGTAGCCGAAGGCCTGGAAGTACGCGTCGTTCGCCGCGACGATGCGGCCGTCCGTCAGGGTGGTGATGGACGTGGGGACGGGGGACACCGACAGCAGGCTGTCGCGCAGCTCGTCTCCATACGGCACGCTCGTACGGCTCTGGCGCCGGGCGAAGCGGCGCTCGGCCAATTCCAGCCGCAGCTCCAGCTCCGCCGCGTCGGCCGGCCACGTCAGCACCTCGTCCGCGCCGGCCTCGACGGCGGCGTGCAGCGTCCCCATCGCCGAGCGCGGCCCCAAGAGCAGCACCACCGCCTCCACGCCGCCGGGGAGGCTGCGCAGGGCGCGCAGGAGGGGCACGGGTGACGACGGACCGTGGGCGTCCACCACCACGAGCGCACAGGCGCCCGAGCGCCAGACGGCCGGCACCTCGGCGTCACGCGCCGCTGTGACAACCGTGTGACCCCGTGCCCGTAGCCGGGACTCCAGTGGCGCCAGGTCCACCCCGGCCTGGGTGACGATCAGGACCCGCATCGGACTCCTCGCGAACAAACATTCATCGTTGCACGAGCCTTCGGGTTGTAAAAGTGTGGTGTCCTTAGCGTTAGCCGGGGACTGGAGGGCACGGAGTCACCCGGCTGGTACAGTGCGGGCCGGACCGGGTCATCCCGGTGCAGATGGAGGGGGGACACGGATGGAACGGAGGGGATTGAGCGAGCCGGCCCTGGAGCCGCGGAGGCCGCTTCCCATGCCCGTGCAGGTGCCACGGCGCAATTTCGAGGGGCTGTTCGTCCACGCGCTGAAGCCCACGGGGGGCTTTGCCCAGTCGCTGCGTGACATTGGCTATGACCCGGAGGCCGCGCAGGAATACTACCCGCTGTCGGTGTGGCGGGCGGCGCTCGGGGTGGCCCGGCGCTACGCCTTCGCCGGGGAGCCGCCCGAGGTCGCCAACCGGGCGCTGGGGCACAAGTACCTGGAGGGCTTCGCGCAGACGCTGGTGGGGCGCATCTTCGCCACCGCCGCGCCGCTGCTGGGCACGGAGCGGTGCCTGACGCGGCTGCCGACGTACCTCAAGGCGGGGCGCGAGGACATGCGGATGCTGCTGGAGCCCGTACAGTCGCGCGAGTGGCGGGTGCGCGTGTTGGACCCGGACCCGCTGCCCGACTTCGTGGCGGGCGTGGTGGAGGGCGTGCTGCGCCTCACCCGGGTGACGCCGCGGGTGGAGGTGCTGGAGCGCCAGCCCACCGGGTACCTCCTGCGTGTGGTGTGGGAGGAGCGCTGAGCGCGCCTTTCAGTTGAGGAACCGCTTCGGGGGCGGCTTTCGCCCCGGAGCCGCCGCGGGGCGGACCGCGAGCCAGCGCTGGATGACGTCCAGCAGCCCGTCGAAGGTGTCGCGCAGGGCCCAGGCCCGGTCATCCGCGTCACTGAGGTCCACGCAGCGCAAAAGCCCGTCGCGCAGGGCGCGCTGGGCGCCGGGGCAGTCGCCGCGCTCGTCGATGAGCTGCTCGGCGGTGCGGGCGTAGAGCCGGTAGCAGCCCTCGATGTCGCCCCGGTTGTAGGCGGGGGCGCCCACGTTGATGGCCTGGCCCAGGGTGCTGGCGATGGACTCCACCGCGCTCATGGAGGCGCCCTCCAGCGTGCTCAGCGGGTGCTGGGGCACCTGGCGCACGCGGCCCGACCTCCGCCGGGGGGCCTCCAGCGCGGACAGTGGCGCCGACGCGGTGCCGCGCAGCAGGGGCGTCACGTAGCGGGTGGGGATGACGAGCCCCAGCGAGCGGCCGTTGGCCAGGGCCGCGGTGGCCACGCCCACCACGGCGCCACGCGCGTCCAGCACCGGGCCGCCCGAGGACTCCTCCGCGAGGGTGCGCGTCAGCTCCAGCAGCGTGAGCCAGTCGCCCAGCACCTGCACCGCGCGCACCTCCAGCGTCCGCACCTCCGGGGCAGGGCCTCCCACCGCGCGCAGGACGTAGACGCTCTCGCCCTCCGCGGGCAGCGGATGGGGGGACAGCGCGAGCGCGGGCACCATGTCCGGCAGGGGCAGCCGGAGGATGGCGAGGTCCCTCCGCTCGTCCAGGGCCACCACCTGCACCACCTCCGAGCGCACGCCATCCGACATCACCGCGCCGATGCTGCGCGCTCCGGCCACCGCGTGGAGGCTGGTGACGAGGTGCCCTTCCGCCGAGGCCACGAAGCCGGACGCGGTGCGGCCGTCCACTTCCAGCATCACCAGGGAGGGGGAGGCCTGGACCAGCGCGTCCCGGGGAGGCGCCCTATCGGTGGCTTCGGACATGGGGACCTCCAGAGTCACGGGAAGCTCTACTTCTAGCAGCCGCTCGCCCGGCACCCAACCCGGGGGAGGGCCCACTGCACCAGGGTCCTACTTGTCGTTGGCGAAGAAGTGTCCGCTCGTTAAACCTGCGACCTCCATGCATGAGACCCACCTCGTAGGCGCGCGCACGCACAACCTGAAGGACCTCTCCGTTGACCTGGCGGAGGGGGAGTTCGTCTGCATCACCGGCGTGTCCGGGGCGGGGAAGTCCAGCCTGGCGCTCGACACCCTGTACGCCGAGGGGCAGCGGCGCTTCGTGGAGAGCTTCAGCCCGTACGCCCGGCAGTTCCTGGAGCGGCTGGAGCGGCCACCCATGGATGCGCTCGAGCCCGTGGCCGCCGGGGTGGCGGTGGACCGGCGGGCCCCGGTGAAGAGTTCGCGCTCGACGGTGGCGACGCTGGCGGACGTGGAGCCGTACCTGTCCGCGCTCTTCACGCGCGAGGCGGTGCCGGTGTGCCCCACGTGCGGCGTGGAGGCGGTGCGCACGGACGCGCGCGTGGCGGCGGCCGCCGTCATCCGCGAGCACCCGGACGCGCAGGCCGTCATCACCTTCCCGGTGCGCATCCCCGACACGTCGGCGTTCCTGGACGCGCGGACCCGGCTGTTGAAGGACGGCTACCACCGGCTGATGGTGCAGGGCGAGGTGAAGGAGCTGGAGTCCCTGAAGCCCTCCGAGGCCACGGACCCGGCGGGCGTGGCGCGCGTGGTGGTGGACCGGGTGAAGCTGGCGGACGCGCAGTTGTCGCGCGTGACGCAGGCACTGGAGGACGCATGGGCGCGCGCGGACGGCGAGGCGCTGGCCTTCATCCCCGGCCAGGCCCCCCACCGGCTGCGGCGCGGCCTGGTGTGTCCGAAGTGCGCGAAGGAGTTCGAGCCCGCGCGGCCCGGCCTCTTCAGCTACCAGTCCCCGGTGGGCGCGTGCGCGGCGTGCCGCGGCTTCGGGCGCACCATCGGCATCGACTGGGGCAAGGTGATTCCCAACCCCACGCTGAGCCTGTCGAAGGGCGCCATCCGCCCGTGGTCCGGTCAGTCCACGTCGTGGGAGCGCGGCATGCTCCAGCGCTGGTGCAAGGCGCGGGGCATCTCCATGGACAAGCCCTGGGGGGAGCTGACGCCGGAGCAGCAGGAGCTGGTGCTGGAGGGCGAGGGTGACTACCGCGACGGCCGCGCCTACCCGGGCGTGCGCGCGTGGTTCCGGTGGATGGAGGGCCGCACGTACAAGATGCACGTGCGCGTGCTGCTGGCCCGCTACCGCGCCTACTCGCTGTGCAAGGACTGCGGCGGCGCGCGGCTCAACGAGCAGGCCCGCGCGTACCGCGTGGGCGGGCTGGATCTGCCCTCGTGGCACGGGCTGGAGCTGACGGACGCGCTGGCGCGACTGGAGGCGCTGAAGACCACCACCGGGCAGGGAGACCTGGCCCGGCGCGAGCTGGCCGGCCGCCTGCGCTACCTGCAGCGGGTGGGCCTGGGCTACCTCACGTTGGACCGACAGGCGCGCACGCTGTCGGGCGGCGAGGCGCAGCGCGTGTCCCTCACCGCGGCGCTGGGCACGTCGCTGACGGGCGCGCTCTTCGTGCTGGACGAGCCCACCGTGGGCCTGCACCCGGGCGACGTGCCGCCCTTGACGGAGGCCATCGCCGAGCTGGCGGAGCGGGGCAACATCGCGCTGGTCATCGAGCATGACCCGCTGGTCATCCGCTCCGCGCACCGCGTGCTGGAACTGGGCCCCGGGGCGGGGAAGCAGGGCGGGACGCTGTGCTTCGACGGCACCCCCGAGGCGCTGGCGAAGAAGGCGGACCTGCCCACCGGCCGGATGCTGGCCGGGAGCGGCGAGACGAAGCGCACGCCGCGCCAGCGCAAGGGCGAGCTGGTGGTGAAGGGCGCGCGCGAGCACAACCTGAAGGAATTGTCCGTGCGCGTGCCGCTGGGCGTGATGTGTGCGATTACGGGGCCGAGCGGCTCGGGCAAGAGCACGCTGATGGACGAGGTGCTCTACCGGCACCTGGCGCGGCGGCTGGGCGTGAAGGACGTGGAGGCCCCGGGCGCGGTGGAGGCGCTGGAGGGGATGGAGGCGGTGGAGGACGTCACCTTCGTGGACCAGTCCCCGCTGGGGCGTACGTCGCGCGGCAACGCGGCCACGTACACCAAGGCGTGGGACCGGCTGCGCGAGCGCTTCGCCGCGGAGCCGGACGCGGAGGTGCGCGGCCTCACCGCGGCGCACTTCTCCTTCAACGTGGACAAGGGCCGGTGCGAGGCGTGCTCGGGCGAGGGCTACGAGACGGTGGAGATGCAGTTCCTCGCGGACGTGGCGCTCCTGTGCGCGGCGTGCCGGGGCCGGCGCTTCAAGGAGGACGTGCTCGCCGTGCGCCACCAGGGCTTCAGCGTGGCGCAGGTGCTGGAGATGACGGTGGCGGAGGTGCTCCAGCACTTCGGTGACGACGCGGCCCTCCAGCGCACGCTGGGGCCGGCGGCGCGGCTGGGCCTGGGCTACCTGCCGCTGGGCCAGCCCCTGTCCACGCTGTCGGGCGGCGAGGCGCAGCGGCTGAAGCTGGCGCGCGCGCTGGCCAGCAATGCGAAGGGCACGCTCTTCCTCATCGACGAGCCCAGCGCCGGCCTGCACGCGGAGGACGTGCGCCACGTCATCTCCGCGCTGCACGAGTTGGTGGACCGGGGTGCGAGTGTCATCGTCGTGGACCACGACGTGTCGGTGATGAAGGGCTCGGACTGGGTCATCGACCTGGGTCCGGTGGGCGGGCGCGATGGCGGCCGGCTCGTGGCCGAGGGCACCCCCGACGACGTGGCCCGCGCGAACGGCGCCACCGCGAAGGCGCTGCGCGGCGAGCACAAGCCCCTGGGGCGCTCGGTGAAGCTGCGCCGGCCGGGGAAGGACGCGGTGCCCGCGATTGAGGTGGAGCACGCGCGCGAGCACAACCTGCAGGACGTGTCCTGCCGGATTCCCCTCGGCAAGATGACGGTGGTGACGGGGCCGAGCGGCTCGGGGAAGAGCTCGCTGGTGTTCGACGTGGTGTTCGCGGAAGGCCAGCGGCGCTTCCTGGAGACGCTGAGCCCGTACGCGCGCCAGTTCCTCCCCACCATGCCCCGCCCGGACGTGGAGCGCATCGGCTCGCTGCCGCCCTCCGTGGCGCTGGAGCAGCGCACCTCTCGTGCGGGCGCCACCAGCACCGTGGCCACCGTCACCGAGGTGGCGCACTACCTGCGCCTCCTCTTCGCCAAGCTGGGTGAGCCGCACTGCCCGCGCGACGACTCGCCCATCGCCTCCACCACTCCGGACGTGCTCTACGCGCAGCTCACGGCCATGAAGGGCGAGGGCACGGTGCTGGCGCCGGCGGTGCGCGCGCGCAAGGGCACCTACCTGGACGTCTTCGCCGCCGCGGCGCGCGGGGGGATTGCGCAGGCGATGGTCGACGGGAAGCTGTCCTCGACGGATGACCCGCCGCGCCTGACGAAGACGCGCGAGCACGACATCGACCTCGTCATGTACGAAGGCAAGCTGTCGAAGCTGCCGCGCGAAGTCTTCGACAAGGCGCTGGGCTGGGGCCAGGGCGCGCTGAAGGTGGGCGGCGGGAAGGGTGAGACGCTGCTGTCCACCGAGCGCACCTGTCCGAAGTGCGGCACCGCCGTGCCGGAATTGGACCCGCGCTGGTTCTCCTTCAACACGAAGCAGGGCCGCTGCGAGTCCTGCGAGGGCACCGGCGTGCAGGGCGGCGCGGAGGCCATGGCCGAGGGGGAGACGGCGCCGTGCCGCACGTGCGACGGAAGCCGGCTGGCCCCGGTGCCTCGCGGCGTGCGGCTGGAGTCCGCGCGCTACCACGAGGTGGTGCAGCAGTCCGTCGCCTCGACGCTGGCGCGCGTGCGCACGTGGAAGTTCAAGGGGGACCGGGCGCTGATTGGCGAGCAGTCCCGCCAGGAGCTGCTGCGGCGCCTGGAGTTCCTGGAGCGCGTGGGCCTGGGCTACCTCTCACTGGACCGCAACGCGGCCTCGCTGTCGGGTGGGGAGATGCAGCGGCTGCGGCTGTCCGCGCAGTTGGGCGCGGGCCTCACCGGCGCCATGTACGTGCTGGACGAGCCCACCATCGGCCTGCACCCGCGTGACACGCACCGCCTGCTGGACAACCTGCGCGCCCTGGTGGCCACGGGCTCCACGGTGCTGGTGGTGGAGCACGACTCGGACACCATCCGCGCGGCGGACCACCTGCTGGACCTGGGCCCCACGGGCGGGCGTGGCGGCGGGCACATCCTCGCGGAGGGCGCGCCGGACGTGGTGCTGGAGGGTGACTCGCCCACGGCCCGCGCGCTGAAGGCGGCGCAGGTGCGGCCTCCGTCCGGGCGCGGCGAGCCCACGCAGTGGCTGGAGTTGAAGGGCGCGCGCGCCAACAACCTCAAGCGCGTGGACCTGAAGCTCCCGGTGGGACGGCTCAACGTCGTCTCGGGCGTGTCCGGCTCGGGGAAGAGCACGCTGATTCGCCAGGTGCTGTACCCCGCGCTGCGCGAGAAGCTCGAGCTCGTCACCGTGAAGCCGGGGGCGTTCGACTCGCTGCGCGGGGTGGAGTCCATCAAGCGCGTCCTGTCGGTGGACCAGTCGCCCATCGGCCGCACGCCGCGCTCGGTGCCGGCGACCTTCCTGGGCATCTGGGACGAATTGCGCCGCGTATTCGCGGCCACGCCCGAGGCGAAGATTCGCGGCTTCACGGCCACGCGTTTCTCGTTCAACTCGGCCCAGGGTGGCCGGTGCACCGCGTGCGAGGGGCAGGGCGCCATCTCCCACGAGATGTCCTTCCTCCCGGACGTGGTGACGCCGTGTGAGGCGTGCAACGGCGCGCGCTTCGACGCGGCCACGCTGGAGGTCCGCTACAACGGGCTGTCCATCGGCGACGTGCTCCGGCTGTCCGCCGACGAGGCGAAGGACGTCTTCCGCGCGCTGCCCCGGGTGGCCGCGCCGCTGGAGTGCCTGGCCGACCTGGGTGTCGGCTACCTGCAGTTGGGCCAGGGCTCCAACACCCTGTCCGGCGGAGAGGCGCAGCGGCTGAAGCTGGCCGCGGAGCTGACGGCCACCGCTCGGCACGAGCCCACGCTGTACGTGCTGGACGAGCCCACCACGGGCCTGCACCTGGGCGACGTGGAGAAGCTCATCACCTTCATGGGCCGGCTGGTGGACCGCGGCGACACGCTGGTGGTCATCGAGCACCACCCGTCCGTCATCGGCGCGGCGGAACACGTGGTGGAATTGGGGCCCGAGGGGGGCGAGGAGGGTGGCCACATCGTGGCGACCGGCACGCCTCGTGAAGTGGCGAAGCTGAAGACGCCCACCGGGCGGGTGCTCAAGTCACTCTTTTCCGGTGAGGACACCCGTCCGAGAGCCTCGGCACGGAGGGCGTGAAACCCGTGCGGGGTTCCGGCATCCTTGCGGACGCATGCGAACCCTCCACACCCTGTCCCTTGTCGCGGCGCTCGCCGTCACCCCGGCGCTCGCCGAGAACAAGCCCGCGAAGTCCACCCCCACGCCGCCTCCGGCCGCCAAGGCCGAGCCCCAGAGCGAGAAGAAGCCCATGTCCCTGCACGACCTCTCCGCCAATCGCCTGGACGGCACGTCGGAGAAGCTGTCCGACTTCCAGGGCAAGGTCGTCCTGGTGGTGAACACCGCCTCCGAGTGCGGCTACACGCCGCAGTACGCGGGCCTGGAGAAGCTGTACCAGGAGTACAAGGACAAGGGCGTCGTGGTGGTGGGCTTCCCCTCCAACGACTTCGGCGGCCAGGAGCCGGGCAGCGCGGCGGAAATCAAGAAGTTCTGCGAGCTGCGCTACAAGATCACCTTCCCCATGTTCGAGAAGGTGAAGACGAAGGGCGAGGGCCAGTCCCCCGTCTACGAGTTCCTCTCGCGCAACCACCCCGCGCCCAAGTGGAACTTCCACAAGTACGTGGTGGGCAAGGACGGCCAGGTGAAGGCCGCCTTCCCGAGCTCGGTGACGCCCGACAGCGCCGAGCTGAAGACGGCCCTGGACGGCGCGCTCTCGCAGAAGTAGCCCTTCTCTGGAGGCGGGCGGCGAGGAGCCGTCCGCTGGCTGCACCCGGCCGCACGCATGGGGGCTCGCGGGGCCTGACGCTCCGCTTCCCGTCCTCATGCCGTGCGGCCTTCGCCTTCCGCGTGGCACCGGCGCGGGCCCCGCCCCCATCCTCAAGGCGAACCTGGCCTGTGGAGGGGCTCCATGGACACTCGGGAAGCGGCCTGGCCGGAACTGCCGCTGGAGGCCTGGCGGGACAGCCAGGCCACGCTGCATCGGTACACGCAAATCCTGGGGAAGGTGAAGCTCGCGCTCACGCCGCCGCAGAACCACTGGTGGAACGTCACGTTCCGGGTGATGGCGCGCGGGCTGACGACGGGGCTCATTCCCTACGGCAGCGGCGGCTTCGAGGTGGACTTCGACTTCGTCGGGCACGAATTGCTCTTCCGCACGAGCGGGGGAGAGACGCGGGTGCTCGCGCTGGAGTCCCGGCCCGTCGCGGAGTTCTACCGGGACGTCATGGCGACGCTGCGCTCGCTCGGCGTCGAGGTGCGCATCTGGGACGTGCCCGTCGAGATTCCCGACGACACCACCCGCTTCAGCGAGGACCGGCACCACGCCACCTACCAGCCCGAGTACGTGCAGCGCTGGTTCCAGGCGCTGCTCCAGTCGGCGCTCGTCCTCGAGGAGTTCCGGACGCGCTTCACCGGCAAGTGCAGCCCGGTCCACTTCTTCTGGGGGGGCTTCGACCTGGCGGTGACGCGCTTCTCCGGCCGCCTCGCGCCGGAGCGTCCCGGCGCGGACATCATCACCCGCGAGTCGTACTGCGAGGAGGTGTGCAGCGCCGGCTTCTGGCCGGGCACCCCGGAGACGAAGGGGGCCGCCTTCTACTCCTACGCCGCGCCGGAACCAGAAGGCTACTCCACCGCGAGCGTCCGTCCCGCCGCGGCCCGCTATGACCAGGGCGGCTTCAATGAGTACCTGCTGACCTACGACGACGTCCGGCGCGCCGGGAATCCGAGGGCCTTGCTGCTCGACTTCTTCCAGAGCACCTACGACGCCTGCGCGGACCTGGGCGGGTGGGACCGGGCGCGGCTGGAGCGGCCCCTGTACCTGCCCGAACATCCGCACGAGGGCCGCGCCCCGGAAGCCTCGGCCACACTCCCGGAGCAGCCCTCGCCCTGAGGGACGGCTCAGTCGATGAGCGGCAGCTCCGGGACGACGCCGTTGCGCTTCCACTTGCCGAGCTTCAGCTTCCCCTCACTGCGCGCGAGGGTGAGGGCGAGCATCGCGCGCTTCGCCGGCGGAAGCTCCTTCGCCAGGGCCTGGTACATCTCCTTGTCGAGCGAGGCGATGCGCTCCCGTGCCTCGAAGGCGCGCTGGGCGGCCGCGTCCACCTGCGGCTGGGCCGCTGCGTCTCCCCGGGCAGCCTGATGGAGGGTGCGCACGGCGTCGCGCACCTGCTCGCGCAGCGGGCGGCGCCGCTCGTCGAACCGGCGCAGCGTCTCCTCCATCTTCAGCGCCTGCGCGTTGTCCAATTCCAGCGCGTCGGAGAGCTCCAGCACCTGTCGCAGCCGCTGGCGCTTCTCCACGCGCTCGATGCGCTCCGCGTCGCGGGCACCCCGGTCCTTGTCCTTGTCCTCCCGGCCAGGCTCCGCCATCACCACCCAGGGCAGCAGTACCAGCGCCAGCGCCGCCGTCCGCGTCCGCTTCATCGTCCTCACAGCGTCTCTCCCAGGTCGAAGTCCATGTCCTCGTCCATGACGTCGCCGTCGTCCGGCGCGTCCGGGTCCTCGTCGAGCGGCTCCAGGCCGGCCCAGGCCTCGATGGCGGCCATCGTCTCCGCGTCCACCTCCTCGGCGTCCACGGACGCCGAGGGGGTGTTCGGAGTCGTCACCGTGCCGGTGCCATTCCGGAAGCCCTGGAGCCTGCCCGGTACCAGCAGCATCAGCGCCACCACCGCCGCCGCGGCCGCGATGGAGCCGAGCGTCCGCCGCCTCAAGCCCCGGTGCTGCGCGTCCCGCCGCCAGGCGGACAGGGTGCGCCGGGGCAATTCCTGCACCTCGGACTTCTCCTCGGCCGAGAGGGGCGGCAGCTCCGCCAGCATGAGCACGCCCACCGTGGACGCGAGGGCCTCGCGGCACCCCTCGCACGTCTTCACATGGGCCTGGACGCGGGCGGCCTCGTCCGTCTCCAGGCCTCCCGTGGCGTGCACGTCCAGCAGCACCTCGTATTCAGGGCACGCGGCCATCAACTCTTCTCCTCGGGCACGCCCACCTGCGTCTTCAACCGCTTCACCGCGTGGTGGAACTGCACCTTCGCGTTGTTCTCCGTGATTCGCAGCGTCTGGGCGATGTCCTTGAAGGACAGCCCGCCGTCGATTCGCAGCGTCAGCACCTCGCGCTGGCGGCGGGACAGGGCCAGCACCGCGGCGCGCACCTGACGCTCGCGCTCACCGCGCTCCAACCCCTCCTGCGCGGACTCCGTCGGGTCCACCGCCAGCGCTTCCGGCCCCGCCTCCACCAGCACCGGCCGCCACCGCTGGCCCTGGCGCGCATGGTTCTTCGCCAGGTTGATGGCGATGCGCACCAGCCACGCGCGGAAGGGCGCGGGGCCCGTCGGCGTGAAGCGCGAGAAGACGCGGCGTGACGCCTCCAAAGCGCGCAGGAAGGCCGCCTGCGCCAGGTCCGCCGCGTCCTCGGGGCGCGACACGTAGCGCCGCACCAGCGAGAAGACGAGCGAGCGGTGCCGCATCACCAGCACCTCGAAGGCCGCCGGCTCGCCCTCCAGGAAGGCCCGGCACAAGTCCTCGTCCGAGGCCCGCTCCAGTCCCGGCCGGGCCCCGCGCGAAGGCAGCGCCACCACCCGCCCGCCTGTGTCTCCCGGACTCACACCCCTCCAACCCCCGGACCCCCAGAAGGTTATTTTCGATACGGTTGGTGCCGGAGATTACAGATTGTGCAGGAATTGCAGCACGTTGGGTGGGGCTATCGTGCCGTGCCGGGTTGCTGGTGACGCGGGCCCGCTGACAGAATGCCTGACTGCTTGCAACCACGGACGGGGCATGGTGACGGAAGGCTCTAGCTCTCGCATCAAGGGTGGAGTGCTCATCTCCCGGCTGAACATGCTGCGCCATCACGGCGGGCAGGTTCGGGTGGACGAGGTGCTGCGGCGGCTTCCGCCGGAGGACCAGGCGCTGTTGCGGAAGATGATTCTTCCCATCGCCTGGTATCCGCTGGAGTTGAACCTGCGGCTGGACACGGCCATCGCGGAGGTGATGTCGCCGGAGGACAAGCGCAGGGCCTTCATCGACATGGGCCGCGCGTCCGCCGAGGAGGCGCTCCACGGGGCGCAGCACGTCTTCGTGCGGCCCGGGGACCCGCAGTTCCTGCTCAGCCAGGCGCCGCAGATCTACCGCTTCTACTATGCGGTGGGCTCGCGCACGTACGAGCAGACGGGCGCTCACGGCGCGGTGTTGCGCACCTTCGGGGCGGAGAACGTCACGGAGACGGACTGCCTCACGATTATCGGCTGGCACGAGCGGGCCATCGAGCTGTCCGGTGGCCGCGCGGTGAACACCACCCACCCGCTGTGCCGCGCCCGGGGCGCGCCGCACTGCGAGTACCACTTCGCCTGGGAGTGAGGCCCGCGCACCGGCCCTCAGCTGGCGAGGGGGTTGGCGCGCAGGTAGCGGAGCACGTCGTCGAGGTGGCGGTAGACGCGCACCTCGTGGCGGATGACGTGCTCGATGCGGCCGTCGGGGGCGATGATGAAGGTGACGCGCCGGTCGATGTTGAGCACGGGCCAGAGCACGTCATAGGCGCGGCTGATGTCGCGGTTCTCGTCACCGAGCAGGGCGAAGTGGATGTCCTCCTTCGCGGCGAACTCGCACTGCGTGCGCTGCGTGTCCACGGACACGCCCACCAGCTCCGCGCCGAGTGACTTGACGAGCTGGTGGTTGTCCCGGAAGGCCCTGTTCTCGATGGTGCAGCCGACGGTGAAGGCCTTGGGGAAGAAGAAGAGGACCACGCGCCGGCCGCGCAGCGAGGACAGGTGCAGGGGCGCACCGTGACAGTCGGTGGCGGTGAAGTCCGGCGCGGAGTCTCCGACGGCAAGCATTCCGGTGGGTCCTCTTCCTGGGGGGCCAGGCTCGGTTCACCCCTACCACGTTTCGATGGGGGCGCTGCTGCCCCGGTTGCTCGACGTGGGGGCCTGTCTGGCCGGGGTCGCTGTGCTGGCGGATAGTGCGCCGGCTGCCCCGCCAGTCGATGACGTGAGGAACACTTGATGTCCACCAGGTACTTCGAACTTCTGGATGACGTCTATCCGCCTGACCAGTGGGCGCTGGGAGTGCCGCTCGATTCGCAGGGGCAGAGGCTCAGGATCTGGACCTTCAGGCGAGGAGAGCGCGCTGACATTGATGGATGCATCAGGATTCCCGTCACGGTTCAGGGACAGGCCTTGGGCTTCTCCGAGGCTGGAGCTGCCGTTCCCGTCGTCGATGAAAAGGCTGCCAATGTGTTCGCGGAACTGGCGCCTGGACAGGTTCAGCTCATCCCGGTGGACGTCGAATCGCGCTCCCAGAAGTACTTCATCCTCAACGTGCTCCGCGTCGTGAAGTGCATCGACGAGAAAGCATCCACGGAGGTGCAGCACTGGACTCCGGAGGACGATGAGCCCGAGCAGGTGGGCGAGTACAGCGCAGTCCACGGCATGCGCATCGACCCTGCGCAGGTCGGAGATGCGAAGGTCTTTCGTCCCTGGGGCTGGCCGGCGGCCCTCATCGTTTCCGAGGACATCAAGGACGCACTGGAGCGAGCGGGCGTCACGGGCCTGAAGTTCGAGGACGTCACCGGCCCTGACTCCTTAGCCGTGAGCGAGAAGGACACCTGGGAGCAGAGACACCGCGCCCGCCTGAAGCAGATGGACACGGCGCGCGACGCGGCGTGGAACTCGATGGGGCGGTTGGAAGAAGCCGCCATCATCCCCATCATCCCGAGTGGCCCGGACTGGCCGGGGCATCGCCAGGCCTGGCGGGTCATCCATCGCGAGTCGGGAAGCACGCTCCTCGTCACCGACGGCCTCTCGGACCCCTTCATCGACCGTGACGCGCTCACGACAGGGTTCGGTCTCGAGCTCGCCATCGAAACGAACGAACCCCTCCCCGAGGTTCGCGCGAGCTGGCAGTTGCGCCTGCTGCGCGAGGTGGCCGACGAGGTGGCGGAGCACGAGAACGTGCGCACCTGGCTGCACCGGGGCCTCATGTCGATGGAGGTCTCCGGGGACGCGATGCCCGAGCCGCTCGTCACGAGCGAAGGCCGCGTCGCCGTGTTGCTGGGGATGGAGTCGAGCACACTCCCCCGGCGGTTCCCCACGCCCGCGGGCGAGGTGCTGCTCGTCACCATCAAGGCCCTCCTGCCGTCGGAGCTCGCATTCATGCTCGCGCAGGGACGCGGCGGGACGGCGGAGCTGGCACGCCGTTTCGCCCAGGAGAGCGACGCACCCCATCTGTCCCGCTCGTGGCGCAAGCCCGTGGTGTGAGCGCGTTTCAAGGTAAGGTCCGCGCCCGTGCGGCCGACCCAGGACGTCTTTTCCTCGCAGGAGTTTCCCCGACGGCTGGCCCGGGCCATGGGCGTGACGCGAGTGGCGCGTGTCACCGGACTGGACCGGACCGGAGTCGAAGTGGCGTGCGCCGTGCGGCCCGGAGGCCACGTGCTCCAGGTGTGCAACGGCAAGGGCCTCACGTACTCCGACGCCTCGTGGGGCGCGCTGCTGGAGACAGCGGAGCTGTGGGCGGCGGAGACGGTGATGCCGGGCCGGCTCATGTGGGGCTCACGGTCGGAGCTGGACGGCCGGCTGGGCTCCCTGTGGGGCGCGGAGTCGCTCGGTTCCGCGGGCGCGCTCGTGGCCCCACGTCTGTGGGGAGAAGGAGTGCGCTGCGCCTGGCGTGAAGCCACCGAGCTGAACTCGGGGCGCTCGGTGTGGGTGCCCGCGCAGGGCATCCACGTGCCTCCTCCGGAAGGGCCCGCGTTGGGGCCGGTGGCGGCGGCGTGGACGAGCAACGGCTCCGGGGCACATCTGGACGCGGGACAGGCCCTGCTGCACGCGCTGCTGGAGGCGACGGAGCGAGACCAGCTCTCCCGGACGCTGCCCGAGGGGTGGACGGAGGAAGGCGTGCGGCAACGCCTGCTGCGGCCCTCGGAGCTGTTGGAGGCGGCGCCTCGCACGTCGAAGCTGGCGGAGACGCTGCGGGAGCGGGGCTTCGGCGTGTACCTCTTCGACGTCACACCTTCCAAGCGCACGCCCGGCGCGGTGGGGCTGCCGGTGGGCGCGGCGGTGCTGGTGGATTTGGAGGAAGGGCCCGTTCCACTCACCGCGGGTTATGCGTGTGCCCTGGGCCGGGACGAGGCGCTCCTGAAGGCCCTGCTGGAGGCGGCCCAGTCGCGACTGACGGACATCCACGGCGCGCGCGAGGACGTGGACTCGACGGACCGTGAGGCCGCGCGCGGCTTCGCGGACGCCTGCGCGCAGGTGCGCCCGAGAAGGCGGGCCGAGGACATGCCGGACCTCGGTGCTCACGCGAAGGCGCCGGCTGCGCGAAGGGTGCGGCGCGTGCTGGAGCTGCTGAAGCGCGCCGGCTTCGCGCGAGTGGCCGCGGTGGAGCTGGACTCGCCCGTCACCGGACTGCACGTGCGGCGGGTGGTGGTGCCGGGCATGCGCATCTCGGAGCTTCTATGACGCGGCGAACGGACGCGCTGGTGGTCTTCCTGGGGCCCTCGTTGCCGGCGGACGAGGCGCGGCGGCTGGCTCCGTGCACGGTGTTGCCTCCGGCGCGGCAGGGGGACGTGTGGCGCGCGCTGAGCCTTCGGCCCCGGGCCATCGCCCTGGTGGACGGCGTCTTCGAGGCGCAGCCTTCGGTGTGGCACCACGAAATCCTGGCGGCGCTGGAGGCGGGCGTCGCCGTCTTCGGCGGCGCGAGCATGGGAGCGCTGCGCGCCGCCGAGCTGGCACCGCACGGCATGGTGGGCGTGGGGCGCATCTTCGCGTGGTACCGGGATGGAGTGGTGGTGGACGACTCCGAGGTCGCCCTGCTGCACGCGGACGCGGAGCACGGCTGGCGGCCGCTCACCGTGCCGCTCGTCAACGTGCGGCACGTGGCGGAGCGCGCGAGGGCGGCGCGGGTGCTCGGGCGCGACGCGGCGAGTGCGCTGGTGCAGGCGGCGGACGACCTCTTCTACCAGGAGCGCACCTGGCCCCGCGTACTGGAGCGCGTGCGTCCAGGATGGACGGAGTCCACGCGAGCAGCCTGGGAGGCGTGGTTCCCGGCGGGTGCCGAGGACCTGAAGCGGCTGGACGCCATCGCCTGCGTCCAGGCCGCGGCGGAGTGGGCGGCTTCGGGGACGCCGGCTTCGATGGGAGCGCGACAGTCGCCCTCGTCGCTCGTGCGTCGTCGCCGGTTGATGGATGACGTGACGCAGGTTCGCGGCGGCGCGGTGCCCTCGGGGCGCGTGCTGGAGGCGCTGCGCGAAGCCCCTGATGCGGTGGAGATGGCCGAGGCGGGTCTGCGCCGGGCGCTGCTCGCGGGGCAGGCGCGGACACTGGGGCTGACGGCGACCTCCGACGAGGTGGACGCGGAGGAGGCCGCGTGGTGGGACGCACGGGGCGTCGCGCCTGGCCGGCGTGAGGCGTACCTCACCGCGTGCGGGCTGGACACGGTGGGGCTGCGAAGGCTGTGCGAGGAGCTGGCACTGGAGCGGCTTGTCCTGGAGCACGCACCGCGCCTGCTGCCCGACGGGCCGTCCTGGGACGAAGCCCTGGCCTCCGAGTCCCGACTGCGCGGGCGCTGGGCCCGGACGGCCCGGGAGGTGGCGCGCGAGGACTCCGGGGAACCGACGGGGGACGTCGGGTCGGAGTGAAGCGGGGCACCCACCTCGCGGGTGGGAAATTCTGTGACAGACCTGCGGGAGAGGGTAAGGTCAACCCTGGAGGTTGCCCTTGTTCAGCCCCGCTCCCTGGGTGGTTCTCGCTCCTCTCGTGCTGCACGCGACCATGACGGCCTCGCCGTCACGTGGTGCCGTGCGCGTGGGTGGTTCGGGGGCGGGTGGCGCAGTGGGGCCGGGGACAACCTGGCGGGTGGGGTGGGCGGTGGAGGCCCGTCGATGAGGTCGCCGCCGTTCCACCCGGACCAACTGGTTCCCGACAGCGAGGTCGGCCCGTGGCGCGTGGTGGCGTCGCTGGGGGCCGGAGGCTTCGGGCGGGTCTTCAAGGTGGAGCGGGGCGGACGGTTCTACTCGCTGAAGATGGCGCTCCGTCCGGCGGGGCCGCACGCCGCCGAGGAGGAGGACGTCAACGGGCGGCTGGCGCACGAGGTGGCATCGCTGCTGGCCTGCGCGCCGCACCCGAACCTTCCGCGGCTCCACGCGGTGGACCGCTGGCCGGAGCCGCCCGACGGCTACCTGTACTTCGTCACCGACTACGTGGACGGAGAGACGTTCCACGAGTGGCGCTGGCGGGTGAAGCCCACGGCGGCTCACCTGCTCTCCGTGTTCACGGAGGTGGTGCGCGTGGTGGCGGACCTGCACCGGCGCGGCATGCACCACCGGGACTTGAAGGGCGACAACCTGCTCATCCGCCGCGAGGACGAGCGCCCCTTCCTCATCGACCTGGGCACCGTGAGGATGCCGGGCGCGACGACGCTGACGGTGGGGGTGGCACCGGCCTCGCCGCACCTGCTGCCGCCCGAGTGCGTGGCCTTCCTGCGCGAGGGCTCGTGGCAGCAGGGCGCGCACTTCGACGCGGGCGTGCCGGGTGACCTCTACGCGCTGGGCGCGCTGCTGTACGAGGCGCTCACGGATGGCTACGCGTTCGACCCGAAGCTGCCCTATGACCGGCTGCTGCCGGCCATTGAAACGGTGATGCCGCGCGCGCCGCATGTCGTGAATCCGAAGGTGCCGCGCACCCTGAGCGACGTGGCCATGCGCCTGCTGGAGAAGCGTCCCGAGGACCGCTATCCGGGCACGGAGGCGCTGCTGCAGGCGCTCTGGGATGTGGCCAAGGAGAAGCGGCAGCCCGCGTGGCGGGTGTCGCTGGACCGGCCTCCGGAGATGGATTCGCAGAGCGCGGGCTCGGAGACGCCGCGCGTGCGGATGATGCCGGAATTGGGGCGGGCGCCGCTGGAAGCGTTGAAGCCGCCGGAGTCCTCCGAGACCACGGAGCCCGAGCCGGCTCCCGTGCCTGCCACGCTGGAGCCGCAAGCGGCGGCGTTCGTGAGCGGACCCGAGCTTCCGCCTCAAACCATGAAGGGCGAGGAGGTGACGCCATCGTCCTCGCCCCGAGGGAGGCACCGGGCAGTGGTGGGGTTCGGGTTGGGCGTGCTCCTCGTCCTTGGCTTCGTGGCCTTCGCGCTGCCACGCCTCTCGCAATCCCCTGGAGGCGCGGAGGCGCCTGTTCCTCCGCCCTCTACCGAGAAAGGAAACCCCGCTGTGACGAGCCGTCCTCCGAGTCTTCCCGATACAAACCCTGTGGCGACAGTGCCACCCGCAACTGACGCGGGGGGGGGCCCGGACGCGGGCCTGCTGGCCTCCGCGCGGGTGACGAACCCTGCTGAGGGTGACGCCGTCACCCCACCTCCGCCCAGGCGACCGGGCTCGAGTCGCGCCGCGAAGGCGGCAGCGGCAGCGGCGTGCGTCGGTCTCGGTGCAGCCTGCGCAAGTGCACCCGAGGTGCGGATTCACTCTCCGGAGAAACCGTGCGCGCCGGAGGTAGTCGAGTCGATGATGAAGCTGGGTTTCATTCCGCCCAACCCATTCGCCAACCCCGAGAAGGTTGCGTTTGATCCGGATGCCCTCGACGAGAATGTTCCAGCGCCGCCAGATGGCCCCCTGACCCTCTACGTGTTCAATGACATCCAGGCGTCCTGGGGGCAGAGGTTCGTCATCCCAGCGGGGAGCCGCCTCCGTGGACAGGCTTTTCGCGGGAAGGACAGCCTCTACGGCTGGATAACGGAGGCCGTGACGCCTGATGGCAAGCGCTACCCTCTCTGCGTCAATGTCGTAACAAACGAACTCCGATACGACCTGGGACAGCCTTACGAAGCTTCCAGCACGCCCGACAGGCCGATGGTGAGGTCGAGAGTGCGTTTGGCGTCGACGAAGAACCTCGGAAGGCTCAAGTAGGGGCGCCGCGAGCCTGATGAGGTATGGATGCTCCTCTCCAGGAGGTCTTTCGGACTTGTTCGCTTCGTACTCCTTCATCGTGCTCGCGTGGGGGCTGTTGCTGGCACCAGTCGCGGATGCCGCCGAACTTGGTGCTCTAGGGCCGTTGGCGGGTGTGCGCCGCATCGACCTCAAGGAAACGCGCGCGCCGCTTCCTGAAGTCCATATCGGCCCAGGGCTCACCACCACGGTGCTCTTCGATTCACCGATCCGGCTCGATGAAGTGGTGCTCGAAGGACGCGAACGCTTCCAGCGACTGGGCATGTCGGAGGACCACCTGGTGCTCGTTCCCTCAAGCACCTTCGTCCACGGTGAGCAGCTGCGCCTGGAGGTCCGATTCCGCGACGATGCGGCTCCGGAGCGGGCTGCGTTCATGCTGGTGGTCGATGCCGCCCGGGTCGAGCGCCAGGTCGAGATCTACCGGCAGCCCCGCACTGCGGAGTCCTACCGTGTGGAAGTCGAGGAGCTGAAGAAGGGAATAGCGAGGCTTCGTCAAGAGGTCGGGAGGCTGCATCAAACGAATGCCCCGACTGGCGGTAGCGATTCCCTGCCCGCGACGATTGCGAGGGTACTGGAGGTCGAGGCAACGCCGCTGACTTTTGGACGGCAGGACAGCTCTGTACCGGCTTCCGTCAGTGAGGTGAATGTCGTTCGGCTATCAGGGCGCTGGCTTGCCCTGAGCATGATTCTGAAGGGGGAGCGGGGCAGTGGAGCCTGGACGGCAGTGGAGGTTGTGCTCCGAGATGCCCGTGGGCAGGCAGTGAAGGCGCTACCGCCGTGGCAGCAGGGCCCCGTGCGCCCCGGGACGTCTCCGCAAGTCGTCATCATGATGGAGGACGAGGCCGCACTCCCCTCGGGCCGCTACACCCTCGAGCTGTGGGACGAAGGCCGCGGACAGCATGTGACGCTCGAAGGGCTCGAAGTTCACTGAGCATGGGGCTCAGTCCAGGAAGCGGCGCTCCCAGCGGCGCTTGTCTTCCGGGATGAAGTCGTGAACGAACACGGTGCCTGGGTCGTGGTAGAGCCACGGCTCCAGCACACGAGCCAGTTCCCGGTAGGCGGGCAGATCCTTTCCTGCTTCCAGGTCACCGGCCTCGGGCCACTGCCCGAGTGTGACGACGGCGCGGTCTCCCGGAAGTTGCTGCACGGTGGTCCCCGGTGACGACAGGCGCGCACGCAGTATCTCCGTGCCGCCCAGTTCTCCCAGCACGGACTGCCCGAGGAACGTCAACCAGTACGCGCCAGGGATCCGTGTGCCGATGTCCCATGCGACAAGATCCTCGAGTACGTCCATGCCCGGGTAGCGGAAGCACATGCTTCGCACCCTCCGTCGGACACCCAATTCGTCCATGATGGCGTTGAAGGAGAGACTGGCGTACCCGGAGTTGAGGGGCAGGTGAGAAGCCAGTTCGAGCGCCAGTTCACGCACGCGTCCGGGACCGTGTTGCTCCAGGTATTCCGTGGTCAACATGAAGGTCGCAATACACGCGCGTCCCGGCTCGTCGAAGGGGCCCAGTTCTTCGTGCGAGATGCCTTTGTATTCGAAATAGAATTCGGACATGCCGTTGGAGTCACTTGCGAGCGTGACGAAGGGATGAGCGGTTTCGAGCAACTCCTTCTGGATGCGCTCCCAGGTGAAGTCGTCGAGCCGATGCCAGTACCCCTCCATGTCGGGGTACTGCGTCAGCGCCTCAGGTCCCAGTGCCTCCATGAACACCTTCAGGGCCCGGAGCACTGCCGGACCGAGTCCCTTGTGGGAACGGTGCATGAAGAATCTGAAGGTGAGACCGTCGCGAATCACGACGTAGCCGTCTTCAGTCTGGACCCGGACTCGTGGATATCGCTCGTTCACTCGAATTCCTTTCTGGGACGCACACGGGTCGGCTGCACTCCGAAGGTGCGCTCATATGCTTTCCCCTGATTCGAGACTCCACTGGCGTTTCCGGAAGGTTGGTTCCTCCATGCGGAGCGATTGCCTTCGGGACAAGGGAACTTGAAGTCAAAGACGGCCTGAACCTGAAGTGGGTTGCCCGTGTGGATGACGACATCTGGCACCACCGAGCCCACCAGTTCCTTGCCTCCCCTGCGCAGCATTGCCAACTCTGTTTCGAGGCTGATCAGTTCCAGTTGTCGCGTCTCGGGGTGGATGCGGTAGCGCTGCTCCAGGGTGAAGCGTCCGGGCTGTGCGCGGCTCAGCTTCTCCTCCGTACACTGGCTGGCGAGTTCGTGTTTCGCACCTCCCAGCCTCATGCCACGGGTCACCGGATTCTCTCGTGTGCCGCCCACCTGTTGGTCGCACTCCGTCGCGTTCGGGGCCCGCCCTCCGAACTCCTTCCGGTTCACCTCTGCATCCGCCCACTTCGCGCACTCGAACAAGATGTCCTCGATGCTTTTCCGGACCAACTCGTCGAGTACCTCCCACGCCTTGCCCGCCGCGGCCACCTGGGCGGCCCGAACCGCCAGCGAAACGCCGGGCTCCTTCCCGGCCAGCGCGGCGCAATAGGCCGGGTTGCGCTGACACGCTGCAGTCGCCGAGTCCATCGCCTGCGCATAGCTCCCCGTCCCTCGCCGGGAAGGGCTCCCCGCGCTACACCCCACGAGGAACAGCAGCACTCCCACGGCAGCGACCCCCGTCAGACGGCCGCTGCATCGGGTCCTTCTTCGAATGCTCATGCCCCAACACTAGCTCGGCAGCGGTTCCAGAAAGTTGCGACACCCTCAAGTGTGGGACGAGGGCGGCGGACTGTTCGTGCCGCTCAAGGGACTCCAAGTCCGCTGAGCGTGGGTGCTCAATCCAGGAAGCGGCGCTCCCAGCGGCGCTTGTCCCCCGGTGGGAAGTCCGGATCGAAGCGGGTTCCTGAGTCGTGGTAGAGCCACGGCTCCAGCACGCGCGCGAGTTCCCGGTATGCGGGCAGGTTCTCTCCTGCGTCCACGTCACCCGCCTCGGGCCACAGCCCGAGTGTGACGATGGCACGGTCTTCCGGAAGTTGCTGCACGGTGGTGTCGGGAGCCGTCAGACGCGCACTCAGCCCTTCCGTGCCTCCCAATTCGCCCAACACAGGCTGCCCGAGGAACGTCAGCCAGTAGGCGCCAGGGATTCGCGTGCCGATGTCCCAGGAGACCGGGTGCTCGAACATGTCCACACCCGGGTGGCGGAAGCACAACGTGTTGAGCTGACGAACGACGCCCACAGGTTGCTCAGACCTGCTGAAGACGAGGCTGGCGTAGCCGGAGTTGAAGGGCAGGTGGGCTGCCAGTTCCAACGCCAGCCCGCGCGCGTGCCCGGGCCCCCACTTCTCCAGGAACGTCGAGGGCAGCCAGAAGCTCGCCACACAGGCACGTCTCGGGTCGTCGAACGAGCCCGGTTCTTCGAGTGATATTCCCTCGTACTCGAATCGAAAACCAACGATGCGCGTAGGTTGGTCCACCAGGGTTGCGAAGGTGTGCGTGCTGGTGTCGAGCAGTGTCTGCCGTGTCCGCTCCCAGGCCGAGTTGTCCAGACGCCGCCAATCACCCTCTGCATCCGGATACCAGACAAGGGTGTCTGGTCCCACTGCGTGTCTGTACGTGTCCAGTGCGCGCATCACGCTGGTGGCAAGGTCTGCGTGGGAGCGGTGCATGAAGAATCGAATGATGAGCCCAATCCCACTGAACATGGCGCCGTCCACGGTGGAGATTCGGACTCCAGGAAACCGTTCGGTCATTTGAAGACGTCTCCTGGAAGCACAGCCGCCGCACCTTCCCACTATTACACTCCCCTGGCACGCACCCAGCACGGGCGCGAGGAGGCAGGCAAGCCATGGCCCGGATGTGCCAGGACGACGTAGGCCGCTGTGACTTCATCGACGTGCTCGAAGAGGCCGTCCTCCGGCGCCACCCCGTGGCCGTGGAGCTCCGTGCCGGAGAGGCCTTCACCGACCAGGTCACCGACGTCGTCACCGAGCAGGGGGACGACTTCGCCGTCTTCCGCTCGCATGCCCGGGTGCCCGTCGGGGACATCCTCTCCGTCACCCGCGAGCCCTCTTGAGCCCCGCGCGCCGCCGTGTAGGGTGCCGCCCAGGACGATGACCTCCCTTCCTCCGGCAGACTCCCTCCGCTGCATCAACGCCGACTCGCGCGAGCCGCAGGGCTACCGCACCGCCCTCGGGGACACCCGCGCGGCCCTGCTCCACACGGACCCGCCCTACTGCCTCCTCACCCGGCGCCGGAAGGGCGGGGACCTGCGCGACACGCGGGCCCACAAGAAGATCGACCAGAACCCCATCGTCCGCTTCGAGACGGTGCGCGACTACCGCGCCTTCTCCGAGGCCTGGCTGTCCCGCGCCGTCGCGCACCTCACCCCGGACGCGCCGCTCGTCATCTGGACCAACCTGCTCGGCAAGGAGCCCATCCTCACCACCGCCCGCGGCCTGGGCTACCCGCACCTGCGCGGCGAGTACGTCTGGGGCAAGCGCACCACCGACAAGAACGCCAATGAGCAGACCCTGCGCGTCTACGAGGTCGCCCTCGTCATCGCCCGCACGCCCGCGCCGCCGCTCGCGCCCGGAGACCTGCCCACCGTCTGGGCCGTCGTCGGCGGCTACGACGACGAAGCCGAGGCCGCGCGCTGGGGCGGCCACCCGCACCACAAGCCCTTCTCCGTCCTCGAGCCCCTGGTCCGCACGTACAGCCGGCCCGGTGACACGGTGCTGGACCCGTTCGCCGGCAGTGGCTCCATGCCCGCCGCGGCGCTGCGGCTCGGCCGCCGTCCCGCGTGCCTCGAAGTCGAGCCCGAGTGGGCCGAGCGGGTCACCCGCCGCCTCCGTGAGACCGCCGCGGAAGAGGCTCAGCGCGCCAGCGCCCGATAGAGCCGCGTCTGGGCCCACGCGGGAATGTCCGTGGGCCTGTGCCCCCACCAGTTCATCACCAGCGTGCGCCGCTGCCGTGAGCGCCCCGGCAGCTTCCCGTCCGGGATGCGGTTCTCCGCGTCCAGCACGCCGTGCGTCAGCGTCCCGTCGAAGCGCACCAGCCGGTTGGGACGCGGCGCCACCAGGTCCGCGGTGTCCAGCCGCGCCGGGGCCAGCGAGGGGTTGTCCGCCTCGGGCTTCTCACGCGTCACCACCAGCGCGCCCCCGCGCACGCGGTTGAGGAACAGCACCGAGGAGATGCGCGGGTGCACCAATTCCCCCGTGCGCAGCGCCAGCTTCTCGTCCCGGTCCTGGTGGAAGTCCACGCGCACGTCGGTGGGGTACATGCGCGACAGCCACCACTCCACGCCGGCGATGCGCCGTCGGCCCGTCACCTTCGGGTGCAGCGAGAGGATGACCTCCTCCACCACGTTGGCGGGGGGGCCGAAGTCGTACCAGAAGGTGGTCTGGTACGTCTGACGCAGGCGCTCGGTGCCCAGGGCTCCCACGCACCGCAGCAGGCGGCGGAAGAGGGGAGCGGGCACGGCGCCTTCGGTGAGCTGGACGAGGGTTTCCACGGGTCCACCGAGCATTGTCCCACCGCCAGGGTGGGCGCCACCTTCCTTTGCCGCTAGGCTGCGCGGCCCATTCCCCTCCGGACGGAGGGCGCGGAGACACCGGATGAAGGCGCACCAGAAGATGCTCATCGGCATTGTCGCTGGCGCGGTGACGGGCCTCACCGTCAACGCCGTCGCCACCGCCATCGCCCGGAAGGCGGCCGGCATCGCCGAGGGGCCGGTCCCCGCCGACGTCATCGCCCAGCACGCGCCGTGGCTGCCGTGGACCGTGGACAACGTGGCCTCGCCCCTGGGGCAGATATTCATCCGCCTGCTCCTCATGCTCGTGGTGCCCATGCTCTTCTCCGCGCTCGTCGTGGGCGTGGCGGAGCTCGACTTGAAGCAGGTGGGCCGGCTGGGCGCGCGCACGCTGGGCTACACCATCGTCTTCTCCGCCATCTCCGTCCTCATCGGCCTGCTGCTCGTCAACGCGGTCCAGCCGGGCGCCGGCCTCAGTGACGAGGCGCGCGCCCTGGCCCGGGGGGCCGCCACGGTGAAGGCGGCCCCGCCGCCGGAGGCCACGTCGTTCGGCGCGGTGCTCGTCTCCATGGTGCCCACCAACCCCCTCAAGGCCGCCGCCGAGGGGGACTTCATCGGCCTCATCGTCTTCTCGCTCATCTTCGGCATGGGCCTGGCGCTCACCCAGGGCGAGCCCGCCCTGCGGCTGAAGGAAATCATCCAGGGCCTCTACGACGTGATGATGAAGCTCATCGACGGCGTGCTGCGGCTGGCGCCCTTCGGCGTGGCCGCGCTGCTGTACGCGATGACGGCCCGGCTGGGGCTGGGCATCCTGGCGCAGCTCGCCGCGTACGTGGCCACGGTGCTGCTGGCGCTGGGCATCCACATGTTCGTCGTCTACTCGCTGTCGGTGCGCTTCCTGGGCGGGCGCAACCCGCTCCAGTTCTTCCGCGACATCCGGCTGGTGATGGCGACCGCCTTCTCCACGGCGTCCTCCAGCGCCACGCTGCCCACCGCGCTCAAGGTGGCCGAGGAGAACCTCAAGCTGCCGCGCAACGTGTCCCGCTTCGTGCTCACCGCGGGCTCGGCCATGAACCAGAACGGCACGGCGCTCTTCGAGGGCGTCACCGTGCTCTTCCTCGCCCAGGTCTACGGCGTGCCGCTCAGCCTGCCGGACCAGGGGCTCATCATGTTCATCTGCATCCTGGCGGGCATCGGCACCGCGGGCGTGCCCGCGGGCTCCATCCCCGTCATCGCGATGATTCTGGGCATGTTCAAGATTCCGGTGGAGGGGCTGGGCCTCATCCTCGGCGTGGACCGCTTCCTGGACATGTGCCGCACCACCCTCAACGTCACCGGGGACCTCGCGGCCGCGGTGTACGTCGCGCGGGGGGAGCCGCTCGACCGCCCGGCCGGAGAGGGGGCGGCAGACCCTTCCGCGTCCTGACACCCGGCATTTCGCAGCCCATCCTTCACCACGAGAGCAGTTACCCCGCAGCAACCGCCAAGGAGCCCGCATGAGGGTCGCCAAGGATTCCGTCGTCTCGCTGGAGTACCGGCTGCACCTGGGAGATGAGCAGGTCATCGACCAGAGCGCGCCCGGACAGCCGCTCGCCTACCTGCACGGCCACAAGCAGATTGTCCCGGGCCTGGAGGGCGCCATCGAAGGCATGTCCGCTGGCGAGAGCAAGCAGGTGGTGGTGTCCCCCGGCCAGGGCTACGGCGAGCACGACCCGGAAGGCGTGCGCACCGTCCCGCGCAACATGCTGCCTCCCGGCTTCAACCCGCAGCCCGGGCAGACGCTGATGGCGCAGACGGACCAGGGCGACATCCCCCTGCGCATCCAGGAGGTGCGCCAGGACGCCGTCGTCGTGGACCTCAACCACCCGCTGGCCGGCAAGACGCTCCACTTCGACGTCACCGTGCGCGAGGTGCGCACGGCCACGCAGGAAGAGCTCACCCACGGCCACGTCCATGGCGCGGGGGGCCATGACCACGGCTGAGACGCGCTGACGCATCGCGGCCACTCGCGGGGTGGGGGCGTCCGGCCCCACCCTTCGAGTGGAACAAGCATTTCGCGGGGCCGGGGGCGGTGCACTATCGTCGCGGCCCCAATGAGTCCCTCCTCACCGTCTCCGTCCCCGAGCGAGCTGCGCATCCACCCGTCCGACACGCCGCCGCACGGCGACCCGGGGGCGTCCGCGGAGAAGGACCCGGAGCGCTACTGGCTCGAGCACGTCTACCAGGGCGGCAGCCGCCAGCTCACCGTGCGCGCCGTCATCGCGGGCATGCTCATCGGCGCGGTGATGTGCCTGTCCAACCTGTACGTCATCCTCAAGACGGGCTGGAGCCTGGGCGTCACGATTACGGCCTGCATCCTGGCCTTCGCGGTGTTCGGCACGCTGCGCTCCCTGCGGCTCTTGAGGAAGGAGTTCACCGACCTGGAGAACAACGCCATGGGCTCGGTGGCCTCGGCCGCCGGCTACATGACGGGCGGCGGCAACATGGCGGCGGTGCCCGCGCTGCTGATGCTCACCGGCACGCTGCCGTCGCCGGGCTGGCTGATGGTGTGGTTCGCCGTCATCTCCGCGCTGGGCGTCTTCGCGGCCATCCCCATCAAGCGCCAGCTCATCAACATCGAGGCGCTGCCGTTCCCCACCGGCACGGCCACCGCGGAGACCATCCGCGCGCTGCACGGCCATGGCGAGGTGGCCCGCCGCAAGTCGCGGCTGCTGGGCCTGTCGGGGCTGGTGGGCGCGGCGCTCGTCTTCATCCGGGACGCGCGCTTCACGTGGCTGACCAACATCCCGGACAAGGTGAGCCTGCCCTTCACGATGCTGGGGAAGAAGGCCTCGGCCTGGTCGCTGTCGTTCGACTTCAGCCTGCTGCTGGTGGGTGCGGGCGCGCTGGTGAGCTTCAAGACGGGCTGGTCCATGCTGCTGGGCGCGGTGCTCACGTACGGCTTCCTCGCGCCGGCCATGGTGAGCCAGGGCGCCATCCCCGAGGTGACGTACAAGGCCATCAACAGCTGGATGGTGTGGACGGGCTCGGCGGTGCTGGTGTCCTCGGGCCTCCTGTCCTTCGCCTTCCAGTGGCGCAGCGTGGCGCGTTCCTTCAAGGCGCTGTCCGGCCTGTTCGGCGGCAAGAGCGCGCAGGACGAGCAGGACCCGCTGGCCGGCATCGAGTGCCCGCCGTCCTGGTTCCCCCTGGGCTTCGCGGTGCTGGGGCCCATCGCCATCTTCCTGATGGCGTACCTCTTCCAGATTCCGTGGTGGGCCGGTGTGCTGGCCATGCCGCTGGCCGTGGTCATGGGCGTCATCGCCAGCCGCGTGACGGGCGAGACGGACACCACGCCCACCAAGGCGCTGGGCCCCGTCACCCAGCTCATCTTCGGCGGCCTGGCGCCGGGCAACATCCCCGCCAACGTGATGAGCGCCAACGCCACGGGCGGCGTGGGGCTGCACTCGGCGGACCTGCTGACCGACTTGAAGTCCGGGTGGCTCCTGGGCGCCAACCCGCGCCAGCAGTTCGTGGCGCAGTTGTTCGGCGTGGTGGCGGGCGCGGCGGTGGTGGTGCCGGTGTTCCGCATCCTGGTGCCCAGCGCGGACGTGCTGGGCACGGAGGAGTTCCCCGCGCCCGCGTCCATGGTGTGGGCCGGCGTGTCGAAGCTGCTGGCCTCGGGCGTGTCCGCGCTGCCGCAGACGGCCCGCATGGGCGCGCTGTGCGGCGCGACGCTGGGCATCCTCCTGGTGCTGCTGGAGAAGTTCGCCCCGGCGAAGGCGAAGGCCTACGTGCCGTCCGCCGCGGGCTTCGGCCTGGCCATCGTCATCCCCGGCTCCAGCTCCATCGCCTTCTTCATCGGCTCGGCCCTCGCGGAGGGCCTGCGCCGCGCGAAGCCGAAGCTGGCCGAGGACATGGTGCTGCCGGTGTCCTCGGGCTTCATCGCCGGAGAGAGTCTGTTGGGCATCGGCCTCGCGATGGCCAAGGCCTTCGGGGTGATGCCGAAGTAGCTTCAGTCCACCTTGCGAGTGGACTGAGTCCTCAGTCCACCTTGGACGTCGCGAAGGACACGCCTCCGACGAAGCGGAAGGTGGGCGTGTCCAGGCCGGCGCCGACGCCCGGCCCGCCCATGACGTAGAGGTCCATGAAGGACAGGGCGTGCTTGCGGATGGCCAGCAGCAGCTCGGCACCCACGCGGCCTCCCTGCAGCGGCACGCCCACCAGCACGCTCACCTCGCCGCGCGTGGACTCGCCGGCGCGGGACGTCACGGTGCCCGCCAGCCGCAGCTCGTTGCCGATGACGTCCTTCGACTCACCGGACAGCGGGCCCAGGTCACGCTTCTCGCGCAGCAGCACGCCCGCCTCGGCGCCCACCTGCCAGCCCTCGGCCAGGAAGCCGAGCTGGAGCTTCGGGTGGACCGCGTAGTCATCACGCGCCAGCAATTCCACGCTGCCCACCGGCACCGCGGCGCTGACGTCCGCCGCCACCTGGAGGCCGAAGTCCTGGCGCAGCAGGGCGGCACGCGCGCCCACCCAGGGCGTCCCCATTCCCTGGCCCGCGGGAGGCGACACGCCCATATGGGGCTTGCCGCCCTGCTGGACGATGTAGGGCACCTCCGCCGCTACCTGGAGCCACGGCAGCACGCCGAAGGCGGCCGTCAGGTCCATGGTGAAGCGGTTCTCCACCAGCCCCGTGCCGCCGGCCGGCTCCCAGCGCGTCTGGAAGTGGAAGGGCAGGTTCTCGTAGTGGCCCTGCACCGCCACGCGCAGCATGCCCTGCGGGAGCGTGCGACCGGTACCCACCATCAGTGAACCCAGCGCCGCCGGGTCCAGCTCCAGCCGCTGGAGATTGAAGTGGGGCAGCCGCGCGTCCTGTGCCTGCGCGGAGGCGGGGCCGAGGAGCAAAGCGAGGGACGACACAGCGGACAGCAGGGCGAGCGAAGGCCGGGAAGGCACGACGACTCCTTACAATGAATGTCAGCGCGAAGAGAGCGGCCCCGAAACCTTGGAGAAGTCGCATGCTTGGAATTGGAGTGCAAGCGCACTGCTATTTCGCCCCTATACGGAAACTATTGCCTGCCAGTTGCAGCAGCCTCCTTGACGCGCGCCCCGTCCCGATTCTCCCTGGCTTGCAGTGAAGTCCATTTCCAGGAGGCGCCGCGACGGCGGGTGCAATGGCCGCACGTGCGGTCCGTACGGCAGACACCGCAAGGGGTGTGCCCGTGTCCGTGCTGGTCGATGACCTCCGCTTCTCGCTCCGGTTGTTGCTCAAGAACCGGAGCTTCACGCTCGTCTCCGTGCTGACGCTCGCCCTGGCCATCGGGGCGAACACCGCCATCTTCAGCGTCGTGCACGGGGTGCTGCTGCGCCCGTTGCCGTATCCAGAGTCGGAGCAACTGGTGCAGCTCATCCGCCGGGAGCTGGGGGACGAGAGCCCGTCGCAGAGCGTTGCGCACTACACGCTGCTGTCCGGTGAGTCCGCCCTCTTCTCGCACGTCACCGCCTACGAGGTGCTCCCCAGCGGCTTCAACCTGGTGGGAGACGGAATGCCGGAGCGGATGTCCGGCGTGCGCGTGACGGGGACGTTCTTCGACACCTTCGGCGTGAGGCCGGCGCTGGGCCGCGGCTTCCTGCCGGAGGAGGACGTGCCGGGTGGCGGCCACGCGGTGGTCATCAGTCACGGGTTCTGGCAGCGCCGCTTCGGTGGGGCCGCGGACGTCATCGGCAAGTCACTCACGCTGAACGACCAGCCCTACACCGTGGTGGGCGTGGCGCCCGCGAGCTTCCAGTACCCGCAAGGCGTGCAGCTGTGGACGCCGCTGCAGCTGGACCTCACCAACGAGGACGACTCCAACTACCTCTTCATCACCGCGCGGCTGAAGGCGGGCCTGTCGCCCGATTCGGTGGACGCGGCCCTGAAGACGTTCAGCGGCCGGCTGCGCGCCGAGAAGCCGCTCCTCATCGACGAGAAGGAGCTCTTCCACGCGGAGGACCTGCGCGCGTTTCTCGCCGGTGACTTGCGGCTGGCGCTCTGGGTGCTGCTGGGAGCGGTGGCCCTGGTGCTGCTCATCGCGTGCGTCAACCTGGCCAACCTCCAGCTCGCGCGGGCGGCGGCGCGGCAGCGGGAGCTGGTGGTGCGTGCCGCCCTGGGCGCGGCGCCGGGAAGGCTGGTGCGCCAGCTCCTCACGGAGAGCCTGCTGCTGTCGCTGGCGGGGGGAGGGCTCGGGCTGTTGCTGGCCTCGGCGGCGCTGCCCGCGCTGCTGGTGCTGGCTCCGGCGGCGGCGGCCGTGTCGGGGAGCGGCGGGCTGGGGAGCGCGGCGGTGGGGGTCAACGGCGCGGTGCTGCTCTTCACGCTGGGCGCGTCGGTGGTGACGGGCCTGCTGTTCGGCCTGCTGCCCGCGTGGCACGCGTCGAGTCCGGACCTGCAGACGGCGCTGCGCGAAGGGGCGCAGCGGGCCACCGCGGGCCGCGGGGGCGGGCGGACGCGGCGGCTCCTGGTGGTGGGGCAGGTGGCGCTGGCCGTGGTGCTGCTGGTGGGCGCGGCGCTGCTCATCCGCGGCTTCGCGTCGCTGAGCCACACGGCCCCGGGGTTCGACGCGCACGACGTCCACGTGCTGAAGCTGTCCCTGCCGGAGGCGCGCTACGCCGAGCCCGCCGAGCTGGAGCGCTTCTCGAAACAGGTGGTGGAGCGGGTGTCGGCGCTGCCGGGCGTGGAGGCGGTGGGCTTCTCGTCGGCGCTGCCCATGGGCCTGGGCCCCGGCATGCAGTTCTCGATTGATGGCAAGTTCGAGGGGCGCATGGACGGGCCCGGCCTGGGCGGTGGGCAGTTCCGCCCGGTGACGCCGGGGTACTTCAAGGCGCTGGACATCGGCCTCGTGCGCGGCCGGCTGCTGGCGGAGACGGACGTGGCGGGCTCGGAGCCGGTGGTGGTCATCAACGAGGCGACGGCGCGCAAGTACTGGCCGGGCGAGGACCCCATCGGCCAGCGCGTGCGGTTCGCTCCCACGGTGCCCAGCATCCGGGACGAGGTGCCGCGCACGGTGGTGGGCATCGTCAAGGACGTGCGGGAGAACGGCCTGGCGGAGGAGGTGCCCACCGTCCAGTACGTCGCGCTGGGGCAGATGGTGCCGGGCTTCAACCGGATGCTGGTCCGCATGCTGCCGCAGCACCTCCTCGTGCGCTCCAGGGGCTCCCACGCGGCGCTGGTGGCGTCCGTGCAGCGCGAGCTGTGGGCGGTGGACCCGCAGCAGCCGGTGACGGAGACGCTGAAGCTGGAGGACCACGTGGAGCGCTCGCTGGGCTCGGAGCGCTTCAACATGGTGCTGCTGGGGTTGATGGCGGCGCTCGCGCTGGTGCTCGCGGCCGTCGGCATCTACGGCGTGCTGTCCTACCTGGTGAGCCAGCGGACGCGGGAGATGGGCGTGCGGCTGGCGCTGGGCGCACCGCGCGGCGAGGTGGTGCGGCTGGTGCTCTTCCAGGGCCTGGGCTCGGTGGGCCTGGGCGTGGTGCTGGGAGTCGCGGGCGCGTGGGGGCTGACGCGCGTGGTGGAGGGCATGGTGCACGGGGTGAGCGCCCTGGACCCGCTGGCCTTCTGCGCCGCGCCGCTGCTGCTCCTGGGCGTGGGGCTGGTGGCCACGTGGGTGCCCGCGCTGCGCGCCTCGCGCGTGGACCCCATCATCGCCCTGAAGTACGACTGACGGCGGGGCAGGGCGGGCGCCTTCCGTGTGAGGCGCCCCGTCCCGTCACGCTCCGGCGGCCAGGTCCTGCAGCTCCTGCCAGCGCGCGTAGAGCCGGTCCACCTCGGCGGCGGTGGCTTCCAACTCCTTGTTCACCTCGGCCACCTTGGTGCCGTTGCTGTACACGGCCGGGTCGGCGAGCTGCGCCTCCAGCCCCGCCTTCTTCGTCTCGGCCGCTTCGATGGCGGCCTCCATGCCGTCCAGCTCCCGCTGGTCCTTGTAGGAGAGCTTCCCCGGCTTGCGCGCGGCCTTCGACGCGGGGGGGGCGGGGGGCGGCTCCTCCTTTTTCAGCACGGGCTTCGTGGCGGCCTGCGCCTCCGACTGCTCCTTCAGCCGCCGGTACATCGCGTAGTTGCCCTCGTACCGTGTGACGCGGCCGCCGCCCTCGAAGGTCAGGATGCTGGTGGCCACCTTGTCCAGGAAGTACCGGTCGTGCGTGACGAGCAGCGTGCTGCCTCCGAAGTCCAGCAGCAGCCGCTCCAGGATGTTGAGCGTGACGATGTCCAGGTCGTTCGTGGGCTCGTCCAGCACCAGCACGTTGGCGCCTTCCAGGAACAGGCGCGCCAGCAGCAGCCGGTTGCGCTCGCCGCCGGACAGCGCCTTCACCTTCATGCGCTGCATGGGCACCGGGAAGAGCAGGTCATCCAGGTAGTCGCGCAGCGCCACCTTCTGGTCGCCCAGGATGACCCAGTCCTCGCCCTGCGAGGCGGACTCGTACACCGTGGACTCCAGGTCCAGCTGTGCACGCTGCTGGTCGTAGTACGCGACCTTGGTGTTCTTCCCGATGACGAGCTTGCCGCCATCCGGGGGCGTCTCCCCGAGCAGCACGCGCAGGAAGGTCGTCTTGCCCACGCCGTTGGGCCCCACCAGGCCCACGCGCTCGCCGCGCTGGAGCCGGAAGTCCACGTTGCTCAGCACCTTGCGGTCGCCGAAGGACTTCTGGAGCCCCTCCGCCTCGATGACGGTGTGGCCCAGCCGGGGCGCCGCGGCCACGCGCAGGTCCGCCACCTTGGGCCGCTGGAAGCCCTTCTCCGCCATCAGCTTCTGCGCCCGGTCGATGCGCGCCTTGCTCTTGGTGCGGCGCGCCTCCGGGCCCCGGCGCAGCCACGCCACTTCCTGCGCAATCCAGCGCTCGCGCTTGTGCTGGGCAATCTCCGAGTTCTGCTGCGCCACCAGCTTCTGCTCCAGGTAGGCCTGGTAGTTGCCGGGGTAGGACGTCACGCCCTCGCCGGGCTGGATTTCGACGATGCGGTCCACCAGGCCGTCGAGGAAGTAGCGGTCGTGCGTGACGAGCAGCAGCGCGCCGGGCAGCTTGTCCAGCTCCTCCTCCAGCCAGTCCGTCGTGTCCGCGTCCAGGTGGTTGGTGGGCTCGTCGAGCAGCAGCAAATCGGGCCGCGTCAGCAGCGCCCGGGCAATGGACACCCGCTTGCGCAGGCCGCCGGACAGCTGCGCCACCGGCCGGTCCCAGTCCTTCACGCCCAGCCGGTCCAGCAGCGTCTTCGCGTGGTGCTCGGTGCCCCAGCCGCCCATCTGCTCAATCCGGTCGCTGAGCGCGGAGAACTGCTCCAGCAGCTTCTCGTGCTCCTCGGCGGGGGCGGCCTCCAGGCGCTTCGCCAGCTCGGCGTGCGCGGCCAGGGCCTCCTTCAGCGGGGCCTCGGACACGGACAGCTCCGAGGCCACCGTGGCGCCCTCGGGGAACTCCGGCTCCTGGGGCAGGTAGGTGACGCGGGCGCCGCGCCGCAGCTGCAACTCGCCCGTGTCCGGCTTCGCCGCGCCGGCGAGAATCTTCATCAGCGACGACTTGCCGGAGCCGTTGACGCCCACCAGGCCCACGCGCTCGCCTTCCTCAATCGTGAAGGTGAGGCCCTGGAAGACGGTGCGGCTGCCGAAGCTGAGCTGGACGTTGGCGGCACGAAGCAGCGTCACGGTGTGTGGACTCCCGAAAAGGCGAAAGGCGCCCCTCATTGAAGAGGAGCGCCTTCCTTACCGCCAGAGTGCGGCGGATGCGTGGACTACTTGCGGGCCGCCTGCTCCGCGGCCTGCTTCTCCTTGTACGCGGCCATCAGGGCCTCGGACTCGTTGCGGGGCACCGGCGTGTAGCGGGCGAACTCCATCGTGAACTCGCCCTTGCCCTGGGTGGCGGAGCGCAGGTCCGTGGAGTAGCCGAACATGGTGTTCAGCGGCACCTCGGCCACCGCCGTCACGTAGCCCTCGGCGGTCTCCGTGTTGAGGATGGTGCCACGGCGCTGGTTCAGCTGCCCCACCACCGAGCCCTGGAAGTCCTCGGGAGCCTGGACCTCCACCTTCATCATCGGCTCGAGGATGATGGGCTTGGCGGCGGCGTAGCCCTCGCGGAAGCCCATGATGGCGGCCGTCTTGAACGCCATTTCGGACGAGTCCACCGCGTGGAAGGCGCCGTCGTTGATGACCACGCGCACACCCACCACGGGGAAGCCGATGAGGCTGCCCTTCTTCACGGCCTCGGTGAAGCCCTTGTCGCAGGCCGGGATGAACTCGCGGGGGATGGAGCCACCGACGATGTCATCCACGAACTCGTACTGCTGCACCGCGTCCGCGGGCAGCGGCTCGAGGTAGCCGCACACGCGCGCGAACTGACCGGAACCGCCGGTCTGCTTCTTGTGCGTGTAGGCGAACTCGCCCTTCTGGCTGATGGTCTCACGGTACGCCACCTGCGGCTTACCGGCCTGGACCTCGCAGTTGTACTCGCGCTTCATGCGCTCGATGTAGATCTCCAGGTGCAGCTCACCCATGCCGCGGATGATGGTCTGCCCGGACTCCTCGTCGCGGTGCACGCGGAAGGTGGGGTCTTCCTTCGTGAACCGGTTGAGCGCCTTGGAGAAGTTGGCCAGCGCCCCGCGGTCCTTGGGGGCCACGGCGAGCGAGATGACGGCGTCCGGCACGTGCATGGACGTCATCGTGTAGCTCACGGTGCCGTCGGTGAACGTGTCGCCGGAGGCGCACTCGATGCCGAACAGCGCGACGATGTCGCCCGCGGTGGCATCGTTGATGTCGTTCATCTGGCTGGAGTGCATGCGCACGATGCGCGGCACCTTGACCTTCTTCTGGTTGGACTGGTTGACGATGAAGTCACCCTTCGCAACCCGGCCCTGGTAGATGCGCATGTACGTCAGCTGCCCGTAGCGCCCATCCTCCAGCTTGAACGCCAGACCCACGAACGGCTTCTCCGGGTCCGACTCGAGGATGACCTTCGCCTCGTTGTTCTTCTGGTCCAGCGCCTCGTTGGTCGCCTCCTTGGGGTTCGGGAGGTAGCCACACACGGCGTTGAGCAGCAGCTGCACGCCCTTGTTCTTGTAGGCGGAGCCGCACATGACCGGCGTCATCTTCAGGGCGATGGTGGCCCGGCGGATGGCGGCGGAGATCTGCTCGTTGGTGATGGCGGAGTCGGCCAGGAACAGCTCACCGAGCTGGTCGTCCACCTCGGCCACGCCCTCAATCATCTGCTGGCGGCGCGTCTTGGCGTCCTCGAGCATCTCCGCGGGAATCTCCTCCTCGCGGACGTTCTCACCGTTCTCACCATCGAAGTAGAACGCCTTCATGGCGACCAGGTCGATGAGACCCTTGAAGCGGTCCTCGGCGCCGATGGGCAGCTGCAGCTTCACCGGGTGGTGGTTCAGCTTCTCCTTCAGCTGCGCGGCCACGCGGTCATAGTTCGCGCCGGCGCGGTCCATCTTGTTGACGAACGCGATGCGCGGAACGCGGTAGCGCTTCATCTGCCGGTCCACGGTGATGGACTGGGACTGCACGCCGGACACCGAGCAGAGCACGAGGATGGCGCCGTCGAGGACGCGCAGGGAGCGCTCCACCTCGATGGTGAAGTCCACGTGTCCCGGGGTGTCGATGAGGTTGATGTTGTGCTCGCCCCACATCGCGAACGTGGCGGCGGACTGGATGGTGATGCCCTTCTCACGCTCCAGGTCCATCGAGTCCATGATCGCGCCCACGCCGTCCTTGCCGCGGACTTCGTGGATCTCATGGATCCGGCCCGTATAGAACAGGATGCGCTCGGAGAGCGTCGTCTTGCCCGAGTCGATATGGGCGGAGATACCGATGTTGCGAATCTTCTCGATGGGTACGTTGGCGGCCACGATCCGGTCCTTCTTGATTTGAAAAGTGCCTGAGGGAACAGAGCAGGCGGGGCCCTTACTTCCCACAGGACTGAGTTTCCAGCCAAATCCGCATGACGGTGGGCTTGCCTACACCCACCTCCGCCTACCAGGCGTGTATCCCACCTTCTATATAGATGAGGCCCGGGTCGCTGCTGGAATCGACCGGGCAATGCTTTCCGAGGTCTCCTAACCATGAGCGCATCCGAAAACTTCTCCCTCGCCAGAGCCTGGCTGCACGCCTTCAATTCCCACGACGTGGACGCCCTGGTGGCGCTCTACGCCGAGGACTGCACCCACACCTCCCCGAAGATTCGGGTGCTCCACCCGGAGACGGGAGGCCGGCTGATTGGCCGCCCGGCGCTGGCGAAGTGGTGGCGGGAGGCCATCGCCCGGCTGCCCGGCCTTCGCTACGAGGAGACGGCCCTCACCGCGGATCAGGACCGGGTCTTCATGGAGTACCTGCGCCATGCCCCGGGGGAGCCGCCCATGCCGGTGGCGGAAGTCCTGGACGTGCGCGGGGGGCGGATTGTCGCCTCGCGCGTCTACCACGGCTGAGAGGCCGCACGGGCGGGAGGGGTTGGGCTAGGGTGACGTGACGACGAGGAGGACGGCCGTGGCGAAGAACCCCAGCTCCAGCGACCCCACCAGCACCTTCGACAGGGACTTCGGCTACCTGTTGCCCTTCATGGACAAGGTGGCCGCCGCCGCCGCCGAGCTCCAGGACGCCGCGGCCCGCGAGGAGCTCACGCGCCTCATGGCGGAGGAGAAGGTGCGCTGGCAGCGCATCAAGGAGCTGCTCGGTGGCGCTGGGGGACGCGCGGCGGCGCCGACGTCCACCACGGCGTCGGGCCGCACGGGGGCGCCGCCGCTGGCGCGCGCCTCGGCGGACAGCGTGCACCGCGTGGCGCCCACGTCCGCGGGCCTCACGGTGGGCAGCCTCAAGGGCACGCGCTGAAGCGTCAGTCTCCGACGCGCTTCAGGTAGTCCAGCGCGTCGAAGGTCGCCGTCTTGTAGGCCTCCGACAGCGTGGGGTAGTTGAAGCACGTCTCCACGAAGAGGCGCGCGCTGGAGCCGGTGAGCAGGGCCGTGAGGCCAATGTGCACCAGCTCCGTGGCCTGCTCGCCCAGCACGTGCACGCCCAGCAGCTTGAGGCTCTCCCGGTGGAAGAGCAGCTTCAGCAGGCCGTGCATCTCTCCAATGATTTGCCCGCGCGGGTTGCTGGAGAAGGCGGCGCGGCCGACGACGTAGGGGATGCCCTTCTCGCGCAGGCACTCCTCCGTCTCCCCGGCCATGGACACCTCGGGGATGGTGTAGATGCCGTACGGCAGCACCGGTGCCAGGGTGCGCGCGCTGGTCAGGTCGAAGGCGTGCTCCACGGCGATGCGCGCCTGGTCCATGGAGGTGGAGGCCAGCGCGGGGAAGCCGATGACATCTCCCACCGCGTAGACGTGCGGGACGGCCGTCTGGAAGTCCGGGCCCACCTCCACCTGGCCGCGCTTGCTCAGCTTCACGCCCAGGGCCTCCAGCCCCAGGCCCGCCGTGTTGGCGGTGCGGCCGGAAGCCACCAGCACCTGGTCCGTGTCCACCACCTCGCCGGTGGAGAGCGTCAGGCGGATGGGCTCGTCCTGGCTCGTGGGCACCTCCACCGTGTTCACGTTCTGCCCGAAGCGCAGGCGGATGCCGAGCGCCACCATGCGCTGGCCGAGCAGCGCGGAGATTTCGTCGTCGAGGAAGGGCAGCACCTCGTGCTTCAAGTCCACCAGCGTCACGGGGATGCCGAGCGCGGCGAACATGCACGCGTACTCGCAGCCGATGACGCCGGCGCCCACCACCACCAGCGAGCGCGGGAGCCAGCCGATGTCGAGGATTTCATCCGAGTCGTGCACCCGAGGGTCGCCGAAGGGGTACTGCGGCGGCCGGTACGGGGAGGAGCCGGTGGCCACGAGGATGAAGTCGCCGGTGAGCCGGCGCTCCGCTGCATCCTGACTCCGCACCACCACGGTGTGCGCGTCCGCGAACGAGCCGGTGCCCCGCACCACCTGCACGCCGTGGCGCTGAAGGTTCTGGAGGATGCGCTCGCGCTCCATGCCCTTCACGCGGCGCTCGCGGTAGAGGAAGTCGGAGACGGTGGCTTCGTGGCGCAGCGTGGTCTCCACGCTGTAGAGGCCGCGGGCCTTGAGGCCGGAGAGGTGGAGCGCCGTCTCGCGCAGCGTCTTGGAGGGGAGGGTGCCGGTGTTGGCCGCCGTGCCACCCAGCACGGGCTCGCGCTCCACCACCACCACGCGCTTGCCCGCCAGCGCGGCCTGCACCGCGCCCCACTCTCCGGCAGGGCCGGAGCCGATGACTACCAGGTCGAAGTCCGCCATGGGCGGCGACCCTAAACGAGCCCGGAGGGGCTTTGAAGTCACGGCATGAGGTATTGCTCGAAGAAGAGCGCTGTCTGTCGCATGGCCTCGCGCGAGGGCTCCACGTCGTCCACCAGGTCGAAGGCGTGGTGGGCCTCCGGCAATTCCACCAGGGTGAGGGGCGCGCCCCGTCCCTTCGCGTCCTGGACGAAGGCGTCCAGGGCGGCATTGAGCTCCGGTGCGGCCCGGCCTTCAAGTCAGTGCGAATCACGCCATTCCGCAAGCTTCGTGCGGCTCAAGGCTCCGCCGCGCCGCGTCCTTCGTACTTCAGCCCCTCGCGGACCTCCTCGTCGGTGAGGAGGCGGAAGGTGCCCTCGGGGAGGTCGTCCAGGACGATGTCGCCCACGGCCTCGCGGTGGAGCGCTCGCACGGGCAGGCCCACGGCGCCGAGCATCCGCTTCACCTGGTGGTTGCGGCCCTCGGTGATGGTGACTTCCACGGTGTGCTCGTCGCGGACCACCACCTTCGCGGGACGCGCGGGCCCGTCGTCGAGCGTCATGCCCTTGCGCAGGGGCTCCACCTTCTCGTCGCTGGCGGTGCTGAACACCGTGGCCACGTAGCGCTTGGGCAAGCGCGTATCCGGAGACGTCGCGTGGGCCACCAGCTTGTCGTCATTGGTGAAGAGCAGCAGGCCGGTGGACTCCACGTCCAGCCGGCCCACCGCGTGCCACGTGTAGCCGGCCAGCTCCGGTGGGAGCTGGGGCAGCAGCACCTCGAACACGGTGCCGGTGCGGTGCTGGCGCGCGGTGGAGGACAGCACGCCCGCGGGCTTGTGGAAGGCGAGCACGCGCGTGGCCGGCGCGCCCAGTTGCACCACCAGGCCGTCCACCTTCACCACGGAGCCCGGGGGCACCGGGGTGAGCGCCATCTTCGCCACGCGGCCGTTGATGCTGACGCGGCCGGCGGCGATGGCGTGCTCCGCCTCTTCCTGCGGAAACACGCCGGCCCGGGAGAGCGCGCGGGACAGCCAGTCCGGCTTCTCCTTGCCCTCCCAGCGCTTGTGCGTCGGTATCTTCGGCTTGTCGGGCTTGCGGGGCATGGGCGCGGCACTGTACCTGCCCGGGCCGGGTGGCACAGCGCTACTTGCGCGCCGTCCGGTCCGGGTCCTCACCCTCGGAGGAGCCAGGCGTCTTCCCGGGCTCTTCCTGGGGCATCCGGCGCTCCTCGTCCATGCCGCCGCCCTCCGCCGTCCTCGGCGTGCGCTTCGGCTCCTCCTCCGACGGGGCCTGGCGCTGATTGCCGCGGCCGGGCTCCTCGCCACCCACCTCCATCGACTCGTAGGGCATGTGGTCCATGCGGATGCTCCCCCTCGTGAGAGTGTGTCGCCATACCCCGGCGACCCGGGGAAGGTAGGGACGCCTCCGGCTCGTGGCGCCTTGGACCTTGCGGACGGACGCCTGCTCGCTCACCCTCCAGGCCCCCGTTGCGGAGGTTCCATGTCGCGTCTTGCCGCCTGCCTCGTCCTGCTCGCGCTGCCCGCCCTGGCCGCCGAGCCGGCCGCGGTTCCCCGCCGTCCCGTGCACACGTACTCCATCGTCGCCAGAGACCCGGTGACAGGAGAGCTGGGCGTCGCCGTGCAGTCGCACTGGTTCTCCGTGGGCTCCACCGTCCCCTGGGCCGAGGCCGGTGTGGGCGCCATCGCCACCCAGTCTTTCGTGGACCCGTCCTACGGCAAGCTGGGCCTGGAGTTGATGCGCGCGGGCCGCTCTGCTCCGGATGCGCTCAAGGGTCTGCTCGCCGCCGACAGCGCCAGCAACGTGCGGCAGGTAGGGATGATTGACGCCCAGGGCCGCGTCGCCGCCCACACCGGAGACAGCTGCATCGCCGCCGCCGGCCACATCGTCGGCGAGGGTTTCTCCGTCCAGGCCAACATGATGGAGAAGGACACCGTGTGGCCCGCCATGGCGAAGGCCTACCGCGAGTCGAAGGGCGACCTGGCGGAGCGCATGCTGGCCGCGCTCGAGGCCGCGCAGGCGCAGGGCGGGGACATCCGCGGCAAGCAGTCCGCCGCGCTCATCGTCGTGTCCGCGAAGCCCTCCGGCCGCCCGTGGATGGACCGCAAGTTCGACCTGCGCGTGGATGACGCCGCCGAGCCTCTCAAGGAACTCCGCCGGCTCGTCACCCTCCAGCGCGCCTACAACTTCATGAACGAGGGCGACCTCGCCATCGAGCGCAAGGACACGGATGGCGCGCTGAAGGCGTATGCCTCGGCGGAGAAGCTCGTGCCGGACAACGCGGAGATGGTGTTCTGGCACGCCATCTCGCTGGTGGGCGTGGGCCGCGTGGACGAGGCCCTGCCGCTCTTGCAGCGCACGTACAAGGCCGACCCGCGCTGGCGCGAGCTCCTCCTCCGGCTGCCCAAGGCAGGCCTGCTTCCGGATGACCCGAAGCTCCTCAACCGGCTGACGGGCGGCAAGCCCACGAAGTAGCACGCAGATGCAGGACGGCCGGGTGGGCGGGCGGTCCTCATCCCGGCCACCGTCGCTGGCTCGGACGTCGGGACCGTGCGCTTGTGGACATCTGCCGGGATGGAGACGTTCCCCGGGAGAGGATGACCATGCGCACGTCTCTGGCCCCATTGCTCACGTCGCTCACCCCCGTTGTCGCCCTCGCCCAGGCGCCCCTGCCGGGCCCCATCGAGCGGGAGGCCTCCCGCAGTCCCGCGTTCTGGTACTGGGTGGTGCTGCTCGCGTTGGCGGCACTCGCCTTCGCGTGGAGCGCGATGCGCATCTCCCGCAAGCGCCGTGGGCCACCTCCGGGGCCGGGAGCTGGCGCCGGTCGCGGTCCGCGCACGCCCCGCCACGTCTAGCCCGGCGTCAGCTTCTTGCGCACGGTGTGGAGCGCGGCAAGCCAGAGCCGCGCCTCCTTCCGCGTCAGCCGTGAGCGGCGCAGCGGCGCGAACAAGTCTCTCACCGCCGTGCGCCCTGGCTGCTCGTCCACGAGAAAACCTCCCGAGCCGAGCATCGTGTCGAGCGCCGACTCCACCTGCGCCAGTTCCGCGTCCGTGGCCGCGGCGGGAAGCGGGCCCGGGGGCGGCGCGCTGGCCTCCAGCGTCGCCACGCGCACCTCGTAGGCGTAGAGCAGCACCGCCTGCGCCAGGTTGATGGATGGCTGCTCGGGGGCGGTGGGGACGGCGGAGAGGTCGTGGCAGCGCTCCACCTCCGCGTTGGTGAGCCCGCTGCGCTCGTCTCCGAAGACGATGGCCACCGGCCCCTGCGGCGCGCGCGCGACGAGCTCCTCGCCCACGGCGCGCGGCGGGAGGCGGCGCTTTCCCTCCACCTTTCGCGAGCTGGTGCCCACCACCCAGACGCAGTCGGCCACGGCGGCCTCCAGCGTGTCCTCGCGGCGGGCCGCATCCAGCACGTCCTCGGCATGGACGGCGAGCCGGCGCGCGGGGCCCAGGTCTTCCACCTCCGGCGTCACCCAGACCCAATCGGACAGGCCGCAGTTCTTCAGGGCGCGCGCGGCGGCACCGAGGTTCTCCGCGTTGCGCGGGCGCATGAGGACGAAACGGACGGGCAGCACCATGGGGCGCGCACCTTACCGCCTTCGCGATTCGGCTCCTCTTCCGTTGACCGTGAGCCCTGTCGCCCCCTATAGCCTCTCGCCATCGACGTCTTCGCGGGCGTCCGGGGCCACGGGCAGCACTGTGGTCCACCGGACACCCTGCGGGCCCGGTGACGCATGGGGGACGCGCACGGGCCGCGGGCGACCGACCACAGTCCTCCCTCGTGCGGCGCGCGCATCCCCGGCACGCCGCATGAAGTACCGAAGGCACCTTCCGGAGGAACCATGGGTTCGCGGTCCGTCGTCACGCAGAGAGCGCCTCGCACGAGCTGGCCCCTCGTCGCGCTGCTGGTCGGCGCCACGCTCGCGGGCTGCAAGCAGGAGCCGGCGCCGCAGCAGCCCGGCACCCCCGCCTCGCCGCCCGTCGCGGCGACCACTCCCGCCCCCGCGGCAGGCACGGACGCGGGCACGGCCACGAGCGCGGCCGTCACGCCGCCCACCCCCGAGTCCCTGACGCCCGTCATCCGCGAGCTGGCCACCGGGGACGCGGTGCCCCGGGGCATCGTCATCGAGTTCCCTCGCCCCGTCGCGCCCGAGGACAGCGACGTGAAGCCGGGCACCGTCGTCGCGATGGTGCCCCGCGTGGTCGGCAGCTTCTCGTGGAGCACCCCGTCCACGCTCACCTTCACCCCGTCGGCGGGCGAGGGCTTCCGCTTCGACACGACGTACACCGTCACCCTCGAGTCCGTGGAGACGGGCACCGGCGTGGTGAAGGCGCCCTCCGAGGGCGCCTGGTCCCACCGCTTCACCACCCCGGCCTTCCAGTTCGTCCGCCTCGCGCCCCGGCAGTTGGATCTGCTCAAGGGCCGCGTGGAGGTGGACGTCGTCTTCTCCGGTCCGGTGGAGCTCAATGCCGTTCGCTCGCGGGGCGCCTTCCAGGTGGAGGGCGAGTCCATCTCCGACGTGAAGTGGCGCACCGTCCCCAACATGCGCAACGTCGTCAGCGCGCAGTTCGGGCACCCGCGCCTCAAGCCCGCCGCGAAGCTGCGCTTCGACCTGAAGGCCGGGCTCGCCGCCGTGGGCGACGCGAAGGCCACCGCCCCCGTCGCCCAGAGCACCGTCGAGCTGCGCGCCGGGAAGCGGCTGGACTTCACCCGCGTCTCGCTGGGCGAGGGCTCCACCGGCCACTATCTGGAAGTGAGCTGCCGTGACGTGGAGGCCGACGCCCCCGCCAGCCCACGCGAGTCCGAGGAGTACGACGAGTACTACTGGAACGACAGCAACAAGGGCTGCCTGCTGGACGACGGCGTGGCGGCGGATGCCATCCACCTGACGCCCGCGGTGAAGTTCTCGATTGCACCGTCCCGCCGCGGCTTCCGCATCTTCGGTGACTTCAAGCGCGGGCCCTACTCGCTGCGCATCGACGCGGGCACGCCCTCGGTGGGCGGCGGCGTGCTGCTGTCTCCGTACGTGAATGTCGTCTCCGTGCCCGCGCGCAAGCCGCAGGTCTCCTTCGCCACGTCCGGCCGCTACCTGCCGCGCAGCGCGTGGCGCAACCTGCCCTTGCAGCACCTCAACCTGGACGAGGTGGAGCTGACCGTCCGCCATGTGCCGCCGGAGAACCTCGTCTTCTGGATGAGCGACGACAACACGGAGACGGTGGATGAGCGCACCTCCAACGTGGTGGCGAAGCGCAAGCTGGCCCTCAAGTCGCAGCCGGACACGCTGACCACCACCTACGTGGACGTGGCCAACCTCGTGCCCGCCAACACGCGGGGCCTGGTGGAGGTCTCCGCGCGCAAGGGTGAGTGGCAGGCCGCCACCCGCATCCTCCTCACGGACCTGAGCCTCGTAGCCAAGCGCGGCGGGCCCGCGGCCGGCTCCACCGACAAGGGCGAGGTCTGGGTGTGGGCGCTCGGCATGGAGAACACCGAGCCGCTGTCGGGTGTCGAAGTCTCCCTGGTGAAGAAGAGCGGCCAGACGGTGGCCCGCTGCACCACGGTGGCGACGGATGGCTGCCAGCTCAAGGTGCCCGCGCCCGGCGTGGACGACTCCGAGCCCTTCGCCCTCATCGCCCGCGACGGCGACGAATTGACGTACCTGAAGTACAGCGAGCTGAAGACGGAGATTGCCAACTCGGACGTGCAGGGCGAGCCGTACCGCTCGGAGAAGGCCTACCGGGGCTCGCTCTGGTCGGACCGGGGCGTGTACCGCCCGGGCGACACGGCGCACGTGGCCGCGGTGCTGCGCGGGCAGGACGACGTGGCGCCTCCCGCGGGCATGCCCGTGGAATTGGTGGTGGTGGACCCGCGCGAGCGCGAGCTGAAGAAGGTGTCGCTCAAGACGAACGAGGCGGGCCTGGTGGCGCTGGACGTGCCCTTCGAGGCCTTCCAGGACACGGGCCGCTACCGCGTGACGCTGAAGGTGGCGGACCGCGACGTGGCCACCTACTCCTTGAGCGTGGAGGAGTTCGTCCCCGAGCGCATGAAGGTGACGGCGCGCACGGAGAAGGAGGGCTACGTCCAGGGCGAGGAAATACCGGTGGCGGTGGAGGCGGCGTACCTCTTCGGTGGCTCGGCGGAGGGCAGCCCGGTGGAGGTGACGTGCCGGCTGGTGCCTTCCGAGTTCAAGCCGAAGGAAAACGCGCAGTACGCCTACGGGGTGTGGCGTCAGGACGGGGGCCCGCTGCGCGCCGTCACGCTGGGACAGGTGAAGGGCGAGTTGGACGCGAAGGGCCAGGCGCTGCTGCGCTGCCCGGCGCAGGCGGCCACGGGCGGACTGCGGGGCGCGGCGCGACTGACGGCGCTGGCCAGCGTCTTCGAGTCCGGCAGCGGCCGCTCCAGCGTGGGCGACGCGTCCACGCCGGTGCACCCGGAGGCGTACTACGTGGGCCTCCAGGCCACGACGCACAAGGTGAAGGCCGGCAAGCCCTTCACCGTGAATGGCGTGGTGGTGGACTGGGACGGGAAGCTCCTCACCGCGGGAGGCAAGGCGCCGAAGACGGTGGACGTGGAGTACCTGCGCCTGGAGGAGGAGTACGGCCTCCACTACGACGAGTCGGAGGGCTATGAGCGCTACCAGCGCTACCTGCGCCCGCTGCGCGAGGGCCGCACCACCGCGCAGGTGCAGAACGGCCGCTTCTCGCTGCAGGTGACGCCGGGCGAGGACGCCGCCGGCTACCTGGTCCGCGTGCGCTCCGGCGCCACCCAGACGGACCTCGAGCTGGAGGGTGAGGGCCGCTACTACTGGTGGGGCGAGGGCTCGCGCGTGGACCAGACGCCGCGCCCGCTCAAGCCCACGTCGCTGGACGTGGCGCTGCCGACGACGGCGCGCGTGGGGCAGGCCATCAACGTGAAGCTGAAGGCCCCGTACAAGGGCCGCGTGCTCTTCACCGCGGAGACGGACCGTGTGCTCGCCACCGAGTGGAAGGCGGTGGAGCCCGGCGAGGTGACGTGGACCTTCACGCCGAAGGGCTTCGCGCCCAACGTCTACGTGAGCGCCTTCCTGGTGAAGGACCCGCACCTGGAATCCAAGGAGGCCTTCATGCCGGACCGCGCCTTCGGCGTGGGCAGCGTGCCGCTGGAGCCGGTGGACTACACCCAGGCCGTGAAGCTGAACGTGCCCACGGAGGTCCGCTCCAACGACACGCTGACGGTGGACCTGGACCTGGGCGCTGTGGAAGGGCCCACCTTCGCCACGGTGGCGGTGGTGGACGAGGGCATCCTCTCCCTCACGCGCTTCCAGAGCCCGGACCCGCTGAAGCAGCTCTTCACCAAGCGCGCTCTCGGCGTGGACACCTATGAAACCATCGGCTGGACGCTGCTGGTGCCGCCGGGGGGCAACTCGCGCTCCACGGGTGGTGACGGCGAGGGGGATGCCTCCGGCCGCGTGCAGCCCGTCAAGCCGGTGGCGCTGTGGAGCGGTGTGGTGGCGGTGCCGGCCAACGGCAAGCTGCGCGTGCCCTTCAAGCTGCCGCAGTACCGGGGCGCGGTGCGGGTGATGGCGGTGACGGCGGGTGCGAAGCGCATCGGCCATGCGAGCGCTCAGGTGCTCGTGAGAGACCCGCTGGTACTCCAGGCCACGCTGCCGCGCTTCCTCACGCAGAACGACGAAATCCAGGTGCCCGTCTTCGTCACCAACCTGTCCGGCAAGGCGCAGGACGTGAAGGTGACGCTGGCCACGGAGGCCCTGCCGGTGCCGGGGCTGATTGCCACGACGGCGGCCTCGCCCCTCCAGCTGCTCGGCAAGAGCGAGGGGCGCGCGCGTCTGGAGGACGGCAAGTCCTCCACCTTCGTCTTCCAGGCGAAGGCGGTGCAGGCGGTGGGCGCGGCGCGGATGACGGTGACGGTGGAGGGCGGCGGCTACACCTCGCGCGAGTCGCTGGATGTGCCGCTGTCGCCCGCCGGCCCGCGTGAGCGGCGCGTGCAGCGATTCGAGCTGGCGCAGGGGACGACGGACGTCTCGAAGTACCTCCAGGGCTGGGTGCCCACCACGGAGCGCTCCACGCTGTGGGTGACGGCGAATCCGTATGCCCAGTCGCTCCAGCACCTCTCGTACCTGGTGCGCTACCCGTACGGGTGCGTGGAGCAGACGACGTCCTCCACGCGGCCGCTGCTGTACGTGTCGGAGCTACTGGACGACGTGGACCCGACGCTGAAGCAGGGCCGGGACGTGAGCGACATGGTGCTGGCGGGCATCAACCGCGTGCTCTCCATGCAGACGCCTTCGGGCGGCTTCGCGTACTGGCCGGGCCAGACGGAGCCGGTGGAGTGGGGCACCGCCTACGCCACGCACATGCTGCTGGACGCGCAGAAGCTGAAGTACCCCGTGCCGCAGGACCGGCTGGATGACGCCCTCACGTGGATGGGCAACGCGCTGAACAACAACGAGGGCGGAACGAACCGGCACGGCGGCTACAGCGAGAGCTCCGAGGCGTACATGCACTACGTGCTGGCGCTGGGCGGCAAGGGGCGCAAGGCGCGCATGCAGAAGATGGTGGAGACGCTGGCCGAGCGCGCGAAGCGGGGCGCGCTGTCGGGCGAGGACCGCGAGGAGGACTACATGCTCAAGGCCGCGCTGTGGCTCGCGGGGGACCGCCGCTACGAGAAGGAGCTGCGCGACCCGGACCTGTCGCCCGTCACCGAGGAGCGCAAGAACAACTGGTCCTTCTACTCGGACCGGCGGCGTCGCGGCTTCATGCTGAGCACCTTCCAGGACCTCTTCGGCAACGACGCCGCGGGCGAGCCGCTCGCGCGGATGGTGGCCGAGTCGCTCCAGTCGCACCCGAGCGGCTGGTACACGACGCAGGAGCTGGTCTGGGGCATCACCGGCCTGGGCAAGCGGCTGCAAGGGACGGTCGCGAAGTTCGCCCCGCCGGTGCTGATGGCGGACGGCAAGGTGGTGGCTCCGAAGCAGGACAAGGACGCGCGCGCGTCGGACCGCACGTGGGCCCTGGCCCGCGCCAGCGAGCGGCAGGGACTCCAGCTGGAGCTGAAGACCAAGGACGAGGGGAAGCTGTACCTCGTGGTCAGCAGCGAGGGCGTGCGCACGGACGGCCAGGTGAAGACGGGCGGGCAGGGGCTCACGCTGACCCGCACGTGGCGCAAGCTGGACGGCACGGAGTTGGACCTGCGCTCAGGGCCGGTGTCGCTGGCGGACCTGGTCTACGTGGAGCTGACGGTGCGCAACACCACCGCCGAGCGCGTGCAGAACCTCGCCCTGGTGGACCGGCTGCCGGCGGGCTGGGAAATCGAGAACGCGCGGCTGGGTCGCGGTGGCAGCGCGGCGTGGATTGATGCCGATTCGCTGTGGACGGCGGACTACGTGAACATCCGCGATGACCGCATGGAGGTGTTCGGCAGCCTGGCTGCGGGCGAGTCGAAGAAGGTGGTCTACGCGGTGCGCGCGGTGACGGCGGGTGCCTTCACCCTGCCGTCGGCGGAGGTCGAGGCCATGTATGACCCTCGCCTCTGGGCGCGTGAGTCGGCCGGCACGGTGCAGGTGTCCGGCCCGTGGAAGGACAGCCTGCTCTAGGCCAGCGTGTCCCAGAGCGTGTCGAACGCGCGGCTGAAGGGCTGCACCAGCCGCGCGTCGTCGCACACGAGAACGTTCTCATGGTTGTGCTCCGCCGCGGAGCGCGTCCAGTTGTAGCTCCCCGTAACCAGGCGCAGCCGGTCGAACACCGCGAACTTGTGATGCATATGGGCCTCGGTCCTGTCCAACCGCACCGGCACGCCGGCGTCGCTCAGCCGGTCCATGTCGGAGCCCGCGTCGAGCGCCTTGTCGTTGTCTCCGACGACGCGCACCCGCACGCCGCGGCCATGGGCCTCCAGCAGCGCGCGGGTGATGCGGTCATCCGTCACGGTGTAGACGCACACGTCGATGGCACCGCGCGCGCGCTGTATCTGCTGGACGATGGCGTTGAGCGGGCCGTCCCCCGGGGTGAAGTGGGCCTCCATGCGGGAGGACTCCACATTCCTGGGGGCGTGCAGGGCGTCCACCATCTCCTCCAGCCAGGAGATGACCTCGCGCGAGCGCGGCTCCTTCACGGAGGCGCGTGCCAGGGCGAAGGCCCGCGTGCGGAAGACGGCGAGCAGGGCCTCGCCTGCGCGCCGCTCCTCGAGCACCGCCTGGAGCGCCTGTCGCTCGGTGGGCGTCAGCCTCCGGTCGTCGATGATGGAGGCGAGGATGGCGTCGACCTCGACGGGATTCATGGCGGAGCGACTCCTGGCATGGGTCCGCGTAGCATAGAGGGAACCTGCTCCCACGGTGAGGCGCCCCCGGGAGCCGACGTCCCATGAGCCGCATCCGCCGCATCGTCCGAAGGCTCGTCCTCGTCACCGTGGGGCTGCTCGTCCTCGCGGGGGCGGGCGTGTGGGCCGCGTGGTGGGTGCCGCTGCCGTCGCGGCTCTCCGCGCCGGCCTCGGTGGTGATGGAGTATCGGGACGGCACGCCGGCCCACGTCTTCCTGGCGCCGGATGAGCGGTGGCGCATCCCCACGTCCCCCGAGCGCGTGGACCCGGCCTACCTCCGCGCGCTGGTGGCGCTGGAGGACAAGCGCTTCTTCCACCACCCGGGTGTGGACCCGCTGGCCGTGCTGCGGGCCGCCGCGCGCAACGTGACGCGGGGGCGGCGGGTGTCGGGCGCGTCCACGCTCACCATGCAGTTGGTGCGCGTGCTGGAGCCCCGCCCTCGCACCTTCACCTCGAAGCTCATCGAGTCCTTCCGCGCGGTGCAGTTGGAAATGCGGCTGACGAAGCAGGAGGTGCTCGCGGCCTACCTCCAGTTCGTCCCGTACGGGCGCAACGTGGAGGGCGTGGAGGCCGCGGCCCTCGCGTACTTCGGCCACACGGCGTCGCACCTGAGTCCGGCCGAGATTTCCACGCTGCTGGCGGTGCCGCAGAACCCCAACCGCCGCTTCCCCTCGACGGAGAACGCGGCGCGACTGACGGCGGCGAGGAACGGGGTGGCGCAGCGGCTGCTGGACGAAGAGGCGCTCCCCAGGGGGCCAGAGGGGGCCACGGTGCCTCCCGAGGCGGTGCTGGCCGAGGTGCACGCCACGCCGGTGCCCGTGGCCCTCAGGCCCTTCCCTCGCGAGGCGCCGCACGTGGCGGTGTGGCTGCGGACGCAGCACCCGGAGTTGATGCGGCTGCGCACCACGCTGGACGCGGGCACGCAGCGGATGGTGGAGCGGCTGATGCGGGACGCGTCGAGCGGGCTGGCATCGCGCGGCATCCACAACGGGACGGCGGTGGTGGTGGAGCGCGAGCGCGCGGAGGTGCTCGCGCTGGTGGGCAACTTCGACTTCTTCGACCTGGAGCACGGCGGACAGATTGCTGGCTTCGCCACGCCGCGCTCCCCAGGCTCGGCGCTCAAGCCGCTGCTGTATGCGATGGGCATCGACCTGGGGCTCGTTGGCCCGGAGCAGCTCGTGGCGGACGTGCCCACGGCCTACGGTGGGTATGCGCCGCGCAACTTCGACGGCCGCTTCCAGGGGCTCGTGCGGCTGGAGTACGCGCTGTCGCAGTCACTCAACATGCCCTTCGTGCGGCTGCTGGAGCGCGTGGGCGTGGAGCGCTTCCTGGGTACGCTGCGCGCGGCGGGTGTCACCAGCCTGGAGACGGACCCGGGGTACTACGGCCTGTCGGCGGCGGTGGGTGGCATCGAGCTGACGCCGTTGGAGTTGGCGGGCGTGTACGTGGCGCTGGCGGGGGACGGGCATGCACCGACGCTGCGGCTGCTGGAGGACGGGCGGCCCGCGGGTACGCCGACGGAGGTGATGTCCCCGGGAGCGGCGTGGCTGACGCGGCGGGCGCTGTCGCTGCGGGACAGGCCGGACTTTCCCGAGCGGCGGCGGCTGACGGGCCTGCCGGCGCGGGTGCACTGGAAGACGGGGACGAGCTTCGGGCACCGGGACGCGTGGGCGGCGGGCTCGGGGCCACGGCACACGGCGGTGGTGTGGCTGGGGAACTTCGACCACACGCCCAGCGTGCACCTGGTGGGCGCGGACGCGGCCGGGCCGCTGCTGTTCGACATCCTGGAGGGCGTGGGGCCGCGCGGGAAGGCGGTGCCGGATGAAGAAGTGGAGCCGCCCGGAGACTTGATGCGCGTGGAGGTCTGCGCGTACTCGGGGCACCTGCCGACGGATGCGTGCGCGCAGCGCAAGACGGTGCTGGCGCGGCGCTCGGCGGTGCCCACGGGGCGCTGCCCGTACCACCAGAAGGTGGAGGTGGACGTGGCCACGGGGCTGGCGGTGGGGCCCACGTGCAGGGCGGGGCGGAAGACGGAGGAGCGGGTATTCCTCACGTGGCCCGCGACGATTCGCCGCTGGCTGGAGGAGCAGCACCGCAGGTTGCCGGAGCCGCCCTCGGCCGCGCCCGGCTGCGAGCCCGGTGGTGCGCGGGCGGCGCCGACGATTGTCTCACCGGCGGACGGTCAGGTGGCGATGCTGATTCCGGGCGTGCCGGCGGAACAGCAGGAGATGCCGCTGGAGGCGGAGGCCTCGCACGAGCGCGCGCTGACGTGGTTCGTGGACGGGGCGCTGTTGGGCACCGCGCGCGCGGACGAGCGCGTGTGGTGGACGCCCTCGGTGGGCGCACACGAAATCCTCGTCACCGATGACCGGGGACTCACCGCGAAGCGGACGCTGGTGGTGCGGGAGCGGCGGTGACGCTAGAGGAACCGCGTGCGCAATTCCGGCGTGGGCATGCGGCACGCTTCCGCCTTGCCGAACCAGCGGTAGCGGTTGCGCGCGATGAAGCGGTAGATGACGTCGCGGATGGGCGTGGGAATGACGACGAAGGCGTAGAACAACTTCCACGCGCCGGGCAGCTTCCGGGCCACGCGCAGCGCCGCGCTGGAGCGCTCGTAGACGCGCCCGTTCTCCACGAGGATGAAGCTCTGGGGCTCTGCCTCGGGCACGCGGCCCAGGGGGCCGAGCAGCGCCGCCGCCTGGGTGGACTGGAGCGCCGCGAAGCGGAAGCGTGCCGACGGGTCCCGGTCGATGATGAAGTTCACCGCCCCGTTGCAGAGATTGCAGACGCCGTCGAACAGCACCACCGCCGCGTCCTGCTTCGCCTCGCTCATGCCGGACCTCCCCCCTCTAGATAACGCGCCGCTGGCTCCAGCGCATGCGCGTCAAAGCACGGACGCCAGCCGTTGTGCCAGCGCCCCGCCGCCGAGGAAGTCCCCTCTACCCGAGGCCGCTCACTTCACCTCCCACCCCTTCGTCCCGCGCTCGTAGCGCTTGCCCGCGGACAACTCACCGTAGAAGAGCAGGTCCTTCACCCCCACCACGGACCGGCCATCGAAGAGGCCAATCTCCCCCTTGGACGGGAGCTGGATGCCCAGGTCGGAGATGTCCAGGCGCACGCGCTCGCCCGGGGCCACCGTCATGTCCGGCAGCACCGCGCCCGTGGGGTTGCTCACCTGCGTGGGTGCGTGGTCGCTCTGCGCCAGGCTCACCCGCAGATTGGTGGTCAGCACCAGTCCCTTCAGCGACATCGTCGCCGCCGTCCGGTTGCCCACCTCCACCCAGCCCTCGCGCGGGTCGAACGCCTCGAACACCAGCGTCGGCTTCTGCTTCGAGTACCGCGTCAGCTCCGCGAGGATGAAGGCCCGGCGCTCCTTGACGAAGCGCTTCATGTAGTCGCGGCCCGCCTGGAAGCGGCCGTAGTCCATGTACGGGTCATCCTTCATGTGCGGGGTGATGAGCGCGTGCAACGCGTCGATGTACGGGTTCATCACCTTCTCGGAGAACAGCTCGTCCAGCGCCTTGTCCAGCCGCGCCTCCAGCCGCTCGCGCAGCACGGGGTTCATCACCACGCGCGTGCCCAGGTTGGAGAACACCGGCAGGTAGCCCGGGTAGGACTGCGTCTCCAGCTTGCGCTGCTGGTACATCTTCTCCACCGACGCGTCGGTGAGGGTGAAGTTGAACAGCGGGTGGCGCATGTTGCTGCTGCTCGTGCGCATGTCCTCCACGGAGATGGGGTACCACCAGCGCGCGTCCACGTTGTTCAAGTCCCACGGCACGTAGGCCCACTTCGCCGTCGCCCGGTCGTAGACGAAGTAGCTCTCCGAGTCCTCCACGTAGTTGTTGGACATCAGCACGTCCAACACCATGGAGCGCAGGTAGTGCTCGAGCTGGAAGTTCTTCTCCAGCGCCGTCACCCACTGCGGCTCGGGCGTGTGGTTGATGACGCCCATCATCGCCCAAAGCTTGTCGTCCGGCTGCGACTCGTTGGTCTTCTTCGTCCACTTGCCCTGGTAGGGCACCTTCCACGTCTTGAACTCGCAGTCCTTCCAGCCGCACCGGTAGATGTCGCCGTCGGTGTCGGTGAAGTCGTGCGCCTTGAGGAAGGCCTTGTTCACCTGCTCGATGTCCAGGAACACGCCCTCATAGGCGCCATTCACCTTCAGCCGCACGAACTTCGCCTTCGACGCGGGCACCCGCATCGCCTCCAGCAAGTCATAGGAGAGCTTCTCCGCCAGCAGCGTCGCGTCCGCGTACTCGGCCACGAGGTTGAGCGAGGTGCGCCCCTCGAACCTGACCTTGTCCGCGAAGCTCACGTTCCAGCTCTTCTTCTCGAAGTAGCGCGCGGAGGCGCCGCGCAGGCGCACCTGCACCGCGTACGTCGTCCCGTTCGCCTTGAAGACGGCGTCCTGCTCGGGCGTCCACGGGTCCGCGGCGAACTTCGCCATCGCCTCCTCAGGAATGACGAGCTCGTACTCCTGCACGGAGGCCTGCGGGGCCGGCAGCTTGAACGGCAGCTGCGTCTCCGGCACCGGCGGAGGAGGTGGCTCGGGCTGTGGCTCCGGGTCGGGGGGCGGCTGTGGCTCCGGGTCCGGCTGGGGCTCGGGCTCCGGCTGGGGCTCGGGCTGCGGCTGCGGGTCGGGAGTGGGCGTCTCGTCGTCGGGAGGAGTCGTCTGCGGAGACTCGTCCACGGGATGCGGCGGTACCTGGACGGACGGCGTGTCCGGACCGCAGGCCCACAGGCACAGCAACGGAAGGCAGATCAGCAGTCGTACGCGATTCATCCTGCCCCCGGTGAGCAAGGGACATGCCCTTCGTGCGAAGGGGCGCGACTGGCCGGGAATGAACGGTGCGGACGCGGGATAGGCACCCGGGCGTGCCACAGGTGGGAAACGGATTACCCACGCTGGGGTTGCCTGCTCGCCTCGTCCGGAAGGGAGGGGGCCCGCTCTTCCCCGAAGGAGCAGGCGGCCGGGCGGCGCGGGGTGGGGCTCTGCCTAGCGTGCGGTGCCCGCCTCGCGGCGCCAGTCCTAGCTTCACGGGAAGCAGGGAGCGCCGCGTCAGGGGAGACAAGCCGCATGGAGACCTGGAACCAGACTTCGTCCGATGCCGTCCGCACCCATACGCCCGTGGTGGTGAACCGGCGCATCGACGAGCACGTGGAAGCCTGCGTGCGGTACATGGCGCAGAAGGGCGACCGCACGGAGATGAGCCGCTACCTCGAGCGACTGGAGCGCGAGTGGGACATCAGCCGGGCCCTGTCCGTCGGCGCCGCCGCGGCGTCGGCGCTCGGCCTGCTGCTGGGCCGCAAGGACGGCGGCCGCTGGCGCGTGCTCAGCGCGGTGGCCGCCGGGGTGCTGCTCCAGCATGGACTGCTCGGCTTCGGGCCCATGTCCGGGCTGCTGCGCGCCATGGGTGTGCGCACCCGCCGGGAAATCGACCTGGAGAAGTTCGCCATCAAGGCGCTGCGCGGCGACTTCGAGCGCATCCCCAATGACGGGGGGCCGCTCGCGAAGGCCAACGCCGCCCTCGTCGCCGCGCAGTCCTGAGGCCGCGAGCGGGAGCATCCCCGCTCTTCTTCCGGAGGCGGGCCATGGTGGCCCGCCCCCGTTGCTTTCGTCAGTGCCTGGGGCTGGTGTAGCCGCCGGCCGCGGACGGCATCAGCGCCGGGGACATCTGCGTCGGCGGGCCGTTGTTCTTCGCCCCGGTGTTGCCCTGGTCGAAGAAGCCGTTGAGGCCGGCGATGCCCAGCGAGAAGTTCGTCACCCAGCCCGCGTCCGGCTTGCCGGCCGCCGCGCCGATGTCGAACGGCCTCGCGAAGTGCAGGCGCATCAGCAGGGGCCCCAGCGCCAGGTTGACGCCGACGACGGCGTTCAGCACGCGGTGGTCCCTGAAGTCCTCCCAGTTCTCGCCCACGCCGCCGAAGTCCATGGCCGCGATGGCCTCCAGGTCACTGAGGAAGGCCACCCGGAGGATGTCGTTCAGCGGAAGCTGCAGCTCCATCGTGGAGTAGAAGAAGTGGCGGCCCAGCAGCCACTGCTCGTCTCCGAAGTTCACGCCGCGCAGCGTGTCGAAGGAGGACAGGAAGTACGAGCGGGCGTACCGGCCCCCCAGCGTGGTGCCCGCGCCGCCGCGCACGAAGATGTTGGTGCGGCCGTAGATGGGGAAGTACCGCTCCGCGTCCAGGCGGATGTTGCTGTACGCCTCGTTGTCGAAGGGCTGCACGCCCACCGTCGTCTCCAGCAGCGCGGAGCTGCCCGACAGCGGACCGGTGGCGTAGTGGTACTTCAGCGTGTCGTAGCCAATCTGCCCGCTCACCTCCGTCTGGAAGCGGATGTCCTGGTTGCGCGCCTTCCACTGCGACAGCAGCTCCTGGTTCGCCTCGTTGCGGTCCGCGAAGAACAGGTAGAACTCGGTGGGGTCGTCCAGGAAGTACTTCGTCCCGCCGAGGCTCAAGTCACCTTGCAGGTAGAAGAAGGTGCTCAGCGGGTAGCGCAGGCTGCCGAGCACGCCGAAGAAGCGCTCACCCGACGTGAAGAACACGGGCAGGTCCTCGAAGGTCTGGTCCACGCGGAAGCGCAGGGACTGGAAGAGGCCGCCGCCCCACGTCGTGCGACTCTCGTCGTTGATGTACAGCAGGTAGCCGTCCGTCAAATCGAAGCTGCCGTACACCGACAGGGTGAGCAGGAACTGGTGGTCCCTCATGCGGTCACTGGCCGCGGCGAACAACTGGCCCACGAAGCCGCCGCCGCCCGCTCCCGCGAAGCCGAAGATGGGGCCGAACTCCAGGTTCTGCCGGGTGAAGGGCTGGTAGGCCTGAGCGTCCGTCAGCGAGCGCACCGCGACCGGCGCGGGCGGCTCCGGCGTGGGCTCGGCCGGCACGTCCAGCGCCAGCATGCGCGGCGGCCGCAGCAGCGCGGGCCGGCGCTCGCCGGACATGTGGAACAGCATCCACAGGCTGCCGTCCGGGCCGGGGCCGGGCTCGAACACGCCCGTCGTCAGGTCCGTGCGCCGCACGAGGCGGCCGTCCGCCATCAGCTCGTGCAGGTCCGAGCTGCTGTTGTTGAAGGCCGTGAAGAAGATCCGGCCGTCCGCGAGCGCCGTCGGGTCCGCGTGGTCCCTGTCCTCGCTGGTGAGCCGTTCCACCTGGCGGGGCGCGTCCACCCGCACGCGGAAGAGGTTGTACTTGCGGTGGGACGTGGCGTCGGACGTGAAGATGATGCCGGACGGGCCCCACGTGACCTGCCGCTCGGAGAACACGTCGTCGGTGAGCTGCAGCGGCTTCGCGTCCGGGCCCGCCTGCAGGTCGATGGCGTACAGGTCGCGCAGGCCGCCGTCGTTGATGCCGATGAAGGCCACCCACCGCCCGTCTGGTGAGAAGGCCGGCGAGTACGCCGCCAGCAGGCCGTGCTTGTCGATGCGGTACGCCACGCGCCCGCCCAGGCTCAGACTCACCGTGGTGCCCACCTCCCGGTCGATGCCGGTGCGGATGGGCGTGCGGCGCACCAGCACGTCGTTGGCGCGCTTCTCCACCACGTGCGCGTAGTCCTGCACGTAGATGACGTCGCGGCCAATCGTCTCCGCGATGAAGGCCAGCTTGTTCTCGGTCAGCGCGAAGCTGCGTCCGGAGATGGGGTGCAGGGACTCCACGCCCGGCGCGCCGTCGCTGGTCACCCTCAGCGTCCGCTCCGGCGCCCGCGGGTCCACCATGTACAGCCGGCTCTCGCCCGTCTCCGGCACAATCGTGCGCAGCGCCAGCACGTGCCCGTCCGGTGAGCTGGCCATGGAGGTGATGTAGCCGGGCGACTTGTCCAGCATGTCCATCACCGGCGCCGCCTGCTCCGAGTTCAGGTACGTCTTGAAGGCCCGGCGCTTCAGCCAGTTCTCGAACCGCGCCGCCAGCCGCTTCGGGTCATCCCCGGTGAGCCGCTCCAGCAGCTCCTCGAACTTGAGCGACGGCGAGTCGCGCGAGCCGCCCACCAGCCGCGGCGACTCCTCCAGCACGCGCTGGATGAAGCCCTTGCCGTACTCCTCCTCGAGGAAGGTGCAGCGCACCTGGCCCACCTTGTAGATCCACAGGTAGCCGTAGGGCCCGGGCGAGAAGAAGTCGAGGAACGCATAGCCCTTGTACAGGTCCGGGTTCACCAGCAGGTCCCGCACCAGCATCTCCGCTTCCGGGTCCATGCCGCGCTTGGCGTAGAACTCGGCGAGGCCTTCGATGAACCACAGCGGCATCCCCGCCAGCGGGTCCCCGAACACCTTCGCCTGCTCGGCCACGGTGCGCACCTTCTGGATGGTGAACTGGTGCGCCAGCTCGTGGGTGGAGATTTCCTCGAAGAGGCGGTGGTCACCGAGGTACGGCAGCGTCAGCTTCAGGTCCTCGCCGGTGCTGGTGAGGCCCAGCGTGCCCTCGGACACCTGGAAGAGGTTGGTCTGCAGGAACTCCTGGTAGCTGCTGTAGAGGATGTACGGGAACGTCTGCGTGGGGACGTACTGGAACGTGTCCACGAGGTAGCGGTACGCGTCCTCGATGACGGGCGCGGCCCGCTCGGCCACCGCGCGCTCGCGCTCGTAGAAGTAGAAGCGCACGCCGCCCGTCTTGTCCCCGAGCGTCTTCGCGTAGGTGTAGTTGAAGCCGCCGTCGGCGCCTCCCAGCCCCAGCGACGCCAGACCGCCGCCGTCCGCCAGGCCGCCGTCCGCCGCGCCCGCGGCGCTCACCAGGGTGCCCCCATCCGAAGTGCCCGGAGTCCCCGCGGTGGCGGGAGGTGGCACCCCCCCGTCAGAAGGCTCCGCCACCACCACCGGCGGCGCGACGGGCGCGCCCGGGCTGGCGGAGGGCTCGGAGGTCGGCTGGAGGGTCTCCTGCGCCGGGCCGCCCGGCATCTCCCGAGGGCTGCTCGTCTCGGGGGACGTGGTGGGCGCGTCCGGGTTGGCGCCTCCCGGCGCGCCAGGGGGCTGGTCGTGCGCGGTGCGCTCCGGGGGCTTGGCCAGGCCCCCGGCATTGGGGCCCACGAGGATGTCCACGTGCCGCCACTCGAATTCGTAGCTGTTCACCGGCGATTTCCCGGGTCGTCGCGGCACGACGTAGAACTGGGCGAGTGCCAGCCCAGGGAGGAGCAGTGCCAGCATGGCGGCTGCGAGGGGACGGGGGTTCACAGGGGGTCACCTCTACGAATGGGGAACGGGCGAGAGGGCAGCGTCCTGGGAGGTTCCCTCCCAGGGGCTCGGGTATACAAGCGCCTGGATTATTTCTTTCCGTTTACTTGCCGGACAGTGAGCGTCTCGCACTCGGGCGTGCGTGGGTCGGGGAGCCTTCGTCTGGTGCTGGCGCCCGATGATATGGATGGGGGCATGAGACGCCTTATTGCACTGTCCTCCACGCTGGTCCTCGCCCTCGGTTGCGGCAAGGACGGTACGTCCAATACCAAGGCCGAGTGTCAGATCGAAGCCATCGACCTGTCATCATGTCAGCGTTCCAGCCTCGCCGCGCTCCAACCCGAGGGCGTGTGGAATCTCAACGTCCAACTGAATGACGGCACGGGCGCCGCCAGCGCCATGCGGCTGTCGGGCCTGTCCAGCGGCGCGACGATGCTCGGGTTTGCGGTGACGGAGCGGCAGGTCTCCGGTGACACCTTCTATCTGGCCAGCGACGTGGTGGGCACGGACAACGTCAACCTGCGTTTCGCCCTCGCGGGCTGTTCGTCGACGGGGCCGGGGCAGCTGGCGGGTGTGTTCCGTCGCTGCCAGAACGGTCAGCTCGACCTGCAGGGCACGTTCGATGCGGTGCGCGTGTCGCGCCGTGCGGGCGAGGCGGACGCGGACAAGGTGCAGCTCGTCGGAGAAATCGCGCTGCCGCGCGGCAGCGGCACGGAGCTGGCGGTGGCCAACGGCCATGCGTACGTCACCGCCGGCCGGGAGGGGCTCTTCATCTACGACGTGAGCAAGCCCGACGCGCCGCGCAAGGCGGCCGAGTCCAAGCCCTCCGACGACGTCTACAACGACGTGCTGGTGACTGGCACGACGTTGTACCTGGCCACCAAGAACAGCGGCATCGCGGTGTTCGACCTGACGAACCCCGAGGCGCCCGCCCGCGTGCGCTCCGTGCCGGAGACGGCCGTGGAGGTGAGTGCGCTGGCGGTGGACGGGAACACCCTCTACGCGGCGTCGCCGTCTCCCAACGCCGAGGTGCTCATCTACGACATCACCACGCCCACCGCGCCGAAGCTGCTCACGCGCTACTTCGTCGAGGGCGCCGAGCCCACCGTGGGCGAGCTCCCGCTGGACGTGACGGCCCTGGGTGGCAGGCTGTACGTGAGCCACTGGACCTACGGCATGACGGTGTCGGACGTCACCAACCCGGCGAAGCCGAAGTTCCTGGGACGCTTCGGGGGCGCCACCTCGCGCACCACGGCGGTGGGCACGGTGGGCAGCCGGACGGTGGCCTTCGACGCGGGCGAGGACTGGGGCGCGCACCTGAGCGTGCTGAACGTGACGGTGCCGCAGGCGCCGGAGCAGATGGGCGAGTTCCGCCTGCGCAATGAGGTGTCCATCCGCTCGGTGGCGCTGGCCGGCACGAAGCTGTACGTGGCCTACTACCAGGACGGCCTGCGCGTGTTGGACGTCTCGGTGCCGGGCGAGCCACGCCAGGTGGGCTACTACAACAGCTGGCGCGAGTCGGACGTGGGCCGCGGCGTCAGCTTCTTCGACGGGCTGAACGCCCTGCGCGTGCCGGGCGACGGCTACATCTACGCGACGGAGACGGTGCGCGGGCTGCTCATCTTCCGCGAGACGGAGTAGGGGCAGGCCCCTAAGCGACACCACGACGCGGCTGTGCGGCCGGTGCCAGGAGGCACGGTGCGTCGTGGTGTGGGTGGCGGACGGGGAGCCGGGCGGGTGGCGGTGCGCGCGGTGGATGCGCTGACGCAGGAGGAGCCGCGGGGCACGCGCGCGCTCTTCCTGCCGGGTGCAGGGCTATCTCATCTCCTGCCCGCGGGGCGTGCCCGTGGAGGCGACGCCGTTCTTCACGGGCTGAGCAGGAGGTTGCCGGTGGACTGGCGCTCCATGCTGGCCTCGCGGGCGATGCGCAGCTCGAGACCGGCATCCGAGAGGGCGATGCGGGCGCCGTAGACGTCGCGGTTGCTGGCGGCATCCCGGGCGCGATTGATGTGGGCGCGGGCCCGCTCCGCGTGGACGACGACGTTGCCCTGGCCGGAGGATTCCGCGGTGTTGCGCACGTTCTCGAACGCTCGGTCCGCGAGGTTCAGGGCGTTGTCCACGGCCAGCTCGCCCTTCTCGAGGGCCTGGTCCGCGGCGAGCAGCCACTGTCCGGCGGTCTGGATGTCGGTCAGGCGCTGCTGGCGGGACGCCTCGACGTCGGCGGCGCGCGCACCGGTGTCGTCGATGTGCTCCTGCACGACGGTGGTGTCCGCGGCGAGCTCGTCGTCGCGCTTCTCCAGCGCTTCGTCGCGCGTCTTCAGCTCGGCTTCGAGTTGCTGGAGCCGGGCCTGGAGCTGGAGGAGCTGCTGCTGCGGGGTGAGCGTATTGGCCGCGGTTCCCGGCGCCGCGCCCGCGCCACCCGTCGCATTCTGTCCGGCGGGTGCGGCACCGCCACCAAAGCCAACGGCGGGCTCTCCGGCGGACGGAGCGGCTTCCTGGACGCCTGTCGCGGCGCCAGAGCCGCCCGTTCCACCCTGAATGGCCGCTCCCGAGCCTGTCGAGTCCTGGCCCGTTGTCTCCGTACTAGCGGCGCCGCCGGTGCCTCCAGTCGCCGCCGAGTCGTCCACGGTGCCTGCACCACCGGTCGCGCCCTGGCCCACCGTGTCCAGGTTGCCGCTGGTGCCCGAGCCACCCGTCGCGCCCTGGCTCGGTGCGCCCGAGCCATCCATGGTGCCCGAGCCACCCGTCGCATCCTGGCCCGTCGTGTCCAGGCTCCCGCCCGTGCTCGCACCTCCGGTCGCGTCCTGACTCGTTGCCCCCGGGCCACCCTCAGTGCCCGTGAGATCGGTCGCGTTTTGACTCGTCGTGTTCAGGCTCCCGCCGGTGCCCGCACCTCCGGCCGCTTCAGGCTCTCTGACTTCCGGGGTTTCGGCGCTGCCCGAACTCCCCTGGCCCGTGACGACCGAACGCCCCCCGATGACCTCGGGAGGCCGCCCCGTGACAACCGAGCGCCCACCGATGAAGTTGCCTCCCGTCGCGCCCTGCTCCGTTGCTGCCGAGTTGCTGGTGCTGCCCGCGCCACCAGTCGCACCCTGGCTCGTTGCCGCTGAATCTCCAGCAGTGCCCGCGCCACCGGTTGCGCCCTGGCTCGTTGCCGCTGAACCTCCGGCGGTGCCCGCGCCACCGGTCGCACCCTGGCTCGTTGCCGCTGAACCTCCGGCGGTGCCCGCGCCACCCTGGGGCGCGGCACCCGTGGTGCTTCCGCCCTGCGTGCCCGTCGTCTGGGACGTCGCGCCCGCCGCGGAGGTCTGGCCTCCCTCGCCGGAAGTGCTCCCGGGCGCGGCCTCCGTGTCCGACGAAGTAGAGCCGCCACTCCCACCCGTGCCCGACTCTTCCTGCGCCGTGGTGTCCCAGGGCGAGGGCAGGGGCTGATACACCTGTGCTGCCTCCTCGTTGGCCATCTGGCCCGGCTGTACGGGGCCGTAGCCATTGGGAAGGACCGGCACAATCTGTGGGGGAGCGGAGTCCACGTCGTAGGGTTGCTGGACCACGTAGCCTTCAGGAGGCCGAGCACCCTCCGCCAGCCTGGCGGCTTCCTCGTAGGCATCCTTCAGGGCATCCGCGGCAGGGTCGTCGACCAACGGGTCTTGCGGAGGAGGCACCGGCGTCACCTCCGGCGTCTGACCAAGGCTCAATCCAGCAGCGAGGGCAATCCACAGGCGCATGCCTGAAAGGTGTCCACCAGCGGATGTCCCTTCATCCCGGCCAGCGAAGCTGCGCCCGACAGGCCGCCCGGGCAGCGCCCCACCGAGCTCCCTGTTCGGTAATGTCGGGACATTTCCCGCCGCCGCAAAAACCCCCGACATTTCCGAACAGGACGCCCTCCGACCGCCTCCAGACGGCCTCCGCCGTGCACGCGTTCCAACGAGCGCCGGACCCACGTTGACGTCACAAGCGCTCACTTCCTCGCCCGGGTCCGCGCCAGCACCTCACGCGCCGCGCGCTCTCCGGTCGCGATGGCGCCATGCACGGTGCCTTCCTCCCCGTCGGTATTCGTGGCCTCGCCCGCGAAGAACAGGGTGCCATCCACGGGAGCGGCAATCTCCTGCATCGCGTCCGCCGCACCCACCGGAATGACGGCATACCCGCCCCGGGTGAATGGCTCGCGCTGCCAGTCCTGCACGTGCCACGCCTCGAGCAGTTCATGCAGTGCCTGCCGGGGCAACCGGAAGATGCGCGCGAGCGACTCCACCGCGCTCGCCAGCACCACTTCCTCCCGCAACCCGGACAGCGCCTCCGCACTCGGGCCGCCGGCCCAGCCCACCAGGTGCCGGGACTCGCGCGGCGACGACGTCCACCACGTGGGCACCGGCAGTGACGGCCCATGGAAGAAGCCGAACCGCCGGGTGTCCTCGCGCTCGCTCCAGAAGGCGGTGCGGAAGCGCAGCAGCACCTTCACCAGCGAGCCCATCTCCAGCAGGCCCCAGGCCCGCTCCTTCGCCGGCAGCCGCGGAACGAAGCGCACCGCGCCGGGCTCCGGAGGCCGCGCCCGCAGTACGCCCAGCGGAAGCGTCACCACGGCCTGCTTCGCCCGCACCTGTCCGAGCGCCACTCCCTGCCGCGTGCGAACGCGCACCCGCACCTCACCGGACGCCCAGCGGACCTCCTCCGCCACCGCGTTCAGGAACACCGTCCCCGGACGCTCCATCAACGGCCGGGCCAGCTCGCGAAGCACCCGGTCATACCCCTGCATCACCCGCGACGGCCTGATGCCACCCAGTTCCTCCGCGGCCGTCTCCATCCGAGCGATGGCCAACGTGCTCGCGGTGTCCGGGTTCGCCGCGTAGAAGCCCTCCACGTAGGCCCGGCCCATGGCCACCTGGAGTGGAGCCCAGTGCTCGACCTTCGCCCGTTCCCGTAGCAGCTCCGCCACGGGTCGGTCCGGAGGCTTCGCGGAGGCGAGCGCGTCCAGGAAGCGGAAGGATTCCTCGCCGTCTCTGAAGCGTCCCTTCCACGACAGCGCATGTGTGTCATTGCACGCCCGGATGGACAGCCGGGCCTTCCGCGCGAGCTTCCGCAGCGACTCCGGCTCGCCGTGGACGAACTCCGCCCCCAGTTCCAGCGGAACCTCCGTGACGGGGTCATGCACGGTGGCGACACGCCCGCCCCAGCGCTCGCGAGCCTCCAGCACCGTGACGCGCAGCCCCGCCCGGCTCAGCGAGGCCGCGGCGGCGAGCCCGGAGGCGCCCGCGCCCAGGATGACGACATCCGAGATGAGGTCCATGCCGCACCTCTAGCCACGCCCGAGCGCGAGAGCAGCCCCCCGCGCGCCGGCCGTCACGCGCGAGACACTCACGTCCCCGAAGACGCGAAGGGCCGCGCCTCCAGCGAAGGAGGCGCGGCCCTGGGAGACACGGAAGCGCCCCGCGCGTCAGAGGCTGATGCGCAGGCCGGCTCCCAGCTCGAAGGTGGGCGCGGCCACGCTGAAGCCCTGGATGTCCTCGCCGTTGACGGTGACGTCGGGCACGGTGAAGCCGAGCCGGAGCTCACCGCCCTTTCGGCCGTAGTGCACGGCGCCGAACGCCTCCACCGTGAGGTAGGTGAGCGCCCGGTACGTCACGTTGAGCCGGCTCGTATAGGAGCGGTCGGACAGGTTGCTCAGCGTGAAGAAGTTGAAGGCCGTGTGGTCCCAGTCGAAGGGCTGGTTCAGGAAGAGGTACGCCGCGCCGTAGTGGCGGCCCACGTACAGCGGCTGGAAGGCGCTCTGGGCGATGAGGTACGGGTACCCCACCGAGCTGGTGTAGCCCGTCGAGTTGTAGAAGTACTCCACGCCCACGACGGCCAGGTCGTTCTGCCCGTAGGGGAAGGTGTAGTTGGCGCCGCCCGTCACCTGGGGCGTGAGGCCCCCGGGGACGTACGACTCCACCTGGATGCCATTCTGGAAGATGTCCTCCAGCGTGGTGCCCTCGGGCAGCCGGTACAGGGGCCGGTCCGTGCCCTTCTTGATGGCCAGCTCGCCGTAGACGTCGATGGGGCCCAGGGCCGAGGACAGGTCCAGGCCGAAGCGGGGCTTGCGGCCGCGCTGGGCCACGGCGCTGGCGCCCACCTCCGCGGGGCCCAAAACCACCTCCGCGCGGAGCGCACCGCCGATGCGGCTGATCCGGTTGACCGGGTCCTCGCCGCCGGGCCGCGTGGGGCTCCCGGTGGCGTCGGTGACGGCGCCCGCGTCGGTACCCAGGTCGTCCACCACGGCGATGCCGTAGAAGTTCCAGCCCCGCGCCTCCCACGGCACGTGCAGCTTCACCATGGACACGCCGGTGCGCAGGTCCACGAAGGCCAGCGGGTTCCTCCGCTGGGGGGACAGGAAGTCGGTGGGGTTCCAGATCTGCCCCGTGCCCCACTTCACGTGCTGCTTGCCCACGGTGAAGAACACCGTGCGCGCCAGGTCGAAGCGCAGCCACGCCTGGTCCAGCAGGACGCGCGGGTTGGACGGCGCGCCCGCCGCCGTCTGCGTGGAGAGGGTGGGGTCGTAGCTCAACCGCCCCACCACGAAGCCGCGCAGCCGGTCCGTGGGACGCGCGTCGAAGTAGCCATCCACCAGCGTGGGCGCGGTGAACGAGGTGTTGCCGAAGGACACGCCCTCGTTTCCGGCCACGTTGGCGCGCAGGTAGAACTGGCCGCCAATCTTCAGCGGGTCATCCACCGCCTCGTCGGAGTCGAAGGCGCTGCGCGTCGCCGGGCCATCCAGCGCGTCCGAGTCCCTGTCACCGGGCGCTGCAGCCGGCTCGGTGAGCGAGGGCTGACGCACCGCCGGCTCACCGGCCGAAGTGGGGTCCGCCGTCGCGCTGTCGTCCCCGCCGAAGACGGCGTCCTCGCTGGGACGGTCCGCCGGGGCTTCCTCCTGGGAAGGGGAGGGCGTGGCCTCGGCGGGCTTCTCGGACTCGCCGCCGAAGAGGGCATTCTCGTCGGGCCGGTCGGCCGAGCCTTCCGAGCCCGCCGCGCCCGTCGACTGGGCGAGCACGGGGGCGCTGGCGAGGGCCGCGGACAGTGCCGCGGCCACGGTGAGGGAACGCGGGCTCATCGGCTCTTGCTCTCGAGCCACGCCTTGGTGAAGAGGTTGGCTTCCAGCGCGCGCAGGTCGGTGGACTTGATGAGGATGACGGTGGAGTTGGCCTTCTCCACCTCGTCGTAGATGCGAATCTCCTCGGGGATCCAGACGTCGGCGCCCTTGGACTCGCTGAACAGCTTCTTCCAGCGCGGGTAGAGCAGGGTGCGCATCTTCCGGCCGGACAGCGCGTACTCCTCGCGCTTGAGGATGTTGGTCGAGTCCTTGTCCACCCACAGCTTGATGACGGGGTAGGCCACGTCCACGCCCTGCTTCGCCTTGAGCGTCAGCATGTTGGCCGTGTACTTGCCCAGCTTCCCCTCGCCGTCGAACGACGGGTCATACTCCTCGGCCAGGCGGGACTCGTCGAAGTCGGCGCGGCGGCTGTCGGTGCCGGCGATGCGCTCGCGCTCCGTGCGCCGCTCCCACTTGCCCACGTTGGGGTCATAGCTCCAGAGGTTCTTGTCCATGCGGAGGTAGCCCTTGCCGGCCTCCGTCTTGGGACGGCTGAAGAGAATCATCAGCTTGTCGTCCGCGTCGCGCCGGTAGATGAACGCCTCGCGCACGGTGTCCGTCTTGTCCTTCTCCTTCTGCTCCAGGTAGACGAGCGCCTTGTAGTCGCCGCCGTTGCGCTGCCGGTCGTCGATGGTGGCCAAGAGCTTCACCATCTCCGCCGGCTCCAGGGCCAGCGCGGCCGGGGCGGACAGCAGGGCCGCGGTGAGTACCGCGGCGGACAGCAGATTCTTGAGACTCATGGAGGGTTCACCCGATGTGGTGCATCGCCGTGACGGGCTTCATCCGCGCGGCGAGGAAGGAAGGAATGAGGGAGATGAGCGTGGTGCACACGGTGATGAAAACCATGGCGCCCACCACGGCCCCGGGGTTGACCGCCAGCTTCAGCGTCTCCGACATGATGAACATCGCAACGACTTCGGGGACGGCCATGCCCGCCGCGTTGACGCCCAGGCACACCGCGAGCCCCACCACGGCGCCCGCCAGCGTCCCCAGCGCGCCCAGCGTCAGCGCCTCGCAGACGAACATCAGCACCACCCGCCGGCGCTGCATGCCAATGGCGCGCAGCGTGCCAATCTCCCGCGTGCGCTCCCGGATGGCGATCCACAGCGTGTTCATGATGCCCACGCAGATGATGACCAGCAGGACGAAGGTGAGGGCGCCGGTGAGGAAGTTGAGCGCGGCGAGCGTCCAGCTGATGAAGTTGATCTCGTCCTCCCAGTTGGTGATGTCCAGCTTCTGGCCTGTCCACGGCTCGCGGTTGACGACCTCGAACTTGAAGAAGAACGCCCGCGGGTCGTTGTCCATGATTTCGTGGCCCGCCTCGGCCAGCGTCTTGCGCAGTCGGGCCTGCACCGCGGGCACCTGCGCCACGTCCTTCAGGTACACCTGGATGGCGCCCGTGGTGTCGTCGCGGAGCTGGTAGAGCGCGCGCAGCGTGCCGGAGGGCACGTAGACGTTGAAGTCGCTCATCATGCCCACGTTGGCCGCGATGGCCGCCACCTGCACGTCCACCGTGTTGCTGGTGCCACGCATGGTGGGCGCGGCGATGGTCAACGTGTCGCCGACCTTGACCGCCAGTCGCTTCGCCTGCTTCTCGAAGATGAGCACGGAGTTGGGTTTCGCCAGCCCGTCCATGGAGCCCTCGCGCACCTGGATGACCTGGCGGAAGCCGGGCTCGGCATCGATGTCGATGCCGCCCAGGCCCAGCTGCATGGAGCTGGTCTCGCTCACCACCTTCGCCCAGCCGCGCCCGCGGTGGACGATGTAGTCCACCTCCGGCACGTCCTTGCGAATCTGCTCGAGGATTTTCGGATAGCCCGTCACGACGGGGACGCCCTGCCCGGCGGACACCTTGAAGAAGCCGGCCACGTTGACGTGGCCGGTGGACAGCGTGGTGGCCGAGCGCAACATCGTGTCCTTCATCCCGGTGGACAGTCCCATCAGGATGACGAGCAGCGCGGTGACACCGGCGATGGCCCCGCCCAGCAGCAGTGTGCGGCGGCGGTGGGTGCCGAGGTTGCGGAATGCGATGAGGAAGAGCTGGAACATGTCGTTACTCGTCCGTCTGCATCGCCTTGAGGGGCGAGACCCGCGTCGCGAGGAACGCGGGATAGAGGGTGGAAATGGCCGAAACGACGAGGACGATGACGAAGGCCGCCACCAGGTTGCCCACGCTCAGCGTGGGGTAGAGCCGCGGGCCGGAGAAGAAGAAGTACGCCCACTCGTTGGCCGCGGGGATGCCGGCGATGCCCAGGGCGGCCATGATGCCGCTGCCCACCAGCGCGCCGCCCGCGCCGAAGACGAGCCCCAAGAGCACCGTCTCCACCAGCACCATTCCCAGCACGAAGGAGCGCTGCGCTCCAATTGCCCGCATGGTGCCCACCTCGCGCACCCGCTGCAGCGTGGCCATCATCATCGCGTTGTTGATGATGACCAGCGCCACCACGAAGATGATGAAGACCACGAAGTAGAGCACCAGCTTCGCCATCAGCACGAACTGGCCGATGATGCCCGCCGCCTGCTGCCAGGACACCACCCGCAGCTTCAGCCCCGCGTCCGTGGCCGACTGCTTCAGCTCGGCCATCGTCTGCTGGAGCTTCTCCGGGTCCTTCAGCATCACCGCCGCGCTGAGCGCCACGCCCTTCTCGATTTCCTCCTGGGAGTAGACGCGCGCCGCCAGGTCGTCCCGGCGAAGCGAGCCCAGCGAGCCGTCGAAGGAGTCCTTCTCGTCGATGAGCCCCGGGGTGGCATTGGCCACCAGCGTGTTGCCGCTGTCCTCGCCGAAGAGGGCCTCCTCGGCATTCTCCCGGGCGACCTCCTTGACCGCGTTCAGCTTCTGCAGCTCGGCGATCTCCTCCTTCTTGTCGGCGGTGAGGTAGCCGTACAAATCCCGGAAGGACATCAGGTCCATCAGGTTGATGGCGCCGGCCATGGCGGACTTCTCCAGGCCCTTGAAGCGGTAGGTGCCCCAGATCTTCACGTTGACGCTCTGGACGTAGCCGGTGCGCGTGAAGGCCTTGATGGTGAGGTAGTCCCCGATCCGGATGCGGTAGAGCTCCAGCAGGGGCGCCAGGTCCGAGTAGAACTGCGCGTAGCGGGTGTCGAAGTTGGCGTCGTCCGTGGCGAAGAAGTCCACCAGCAGCTTCTCCAGCTTCGGCTCCTGGCTGCCGAGGGACTTCTGCAGCCGCTCGACGGCCAGGCGCGTCTTGATGGGGTCCAGCTGGAAGAGGATTTCGCGCGTCTGCGTCTGGTTCTCCTTCACCCAGCGCTGCATCTGCGGGTCGGTGGCGATGCGCTTCTGGTTGACGTCCCGCTCCTGCTTGATGTTGTCCATCCGCAGTGCCGTCTTCAGCTTGAGGGCGTTCTCGTAGAAGAACTTGGACAGCAGCATGCCGCGCTTGCCCCGGGGCACCATCTGCCCATCCACCAGCTCCATGCGGTCGAAGGTGCTCTGGAAGGCGTCCAGGTCCGTGCCCGCGTAGCGCATGTCGAGCATGTCCCCATCCGGAATCTGCGGGGCGATACGGTTCTCCAGGAACTCCAGCGAGCCGAACGAGTCCTGGTCGAAGGCGTCCCAGAAGGCGTCCGTGCGGGCGCGGGCGAGGGCTTCCACCTCGGCCGGGTCCTGCGCGGCTTCGCTCAGCATCACCCGGCTCTTGGCGTTCTGCTCCTCGATGAGCGCCACCATCTGCCGCACGTGCGCCTTGACGCTGTCGATGTTCGCCTTCAGCTCGGGCGTCTCGCCCTTCTCCGCGCGCTGCTTGTAGAGGTCGCGCATGCGGGCGAGCGTCAGGTCCACCGTGTTGCCGGAGGTGATGAGCGCGCCGCTGGTGCCCATGGGCACCACCGTCTTCACGTTGGGGTGCTTCTCCAGCACCGGCTTGATGCGGCTGAAGTCGTCGAGCGCCGCCAGGTCCGGCTCGCCGCTCATCCCGCCGTAGAGGGCCAGCTCGTCCTTGGACTCGTCCGAGTAGACCTGGATGTGCCCCGCCACGCTGCCGACGATGCTGCGGCTCATGGCGTTGTCCATGCTGTCCAGGAGCGCCCCGCCCACCACGACGAGCAGGGTGCCGAAGAAGATGATGCCGCCGATGAGCAGGTTGATCATGCTGGTGAACAGGTTGCGGAACGCCACCTGCATCAGCAGCCGGAAGTACCCTCCCATGTCAGTGACTCCCCGCGGCCATGGCCCGCTGCGCCTCGGCGGCGCTGAGCCGGTCCAGAATCTTCCCGTCCGCCAGGCGCCACACGGCGTTCGCGTGGTTCATCACCTTGGCGTCGTGGGTGGAGAAGATGAAGGTGGTGCCCTCCTTCTGGTTGAGCTCCTTCATCAGGTCGATGATGTGCTGGCCCGTCACCGAGTCCAGGTTGGCGGTGGGCTCGTCCGCGAGCACCAGCTGGGGCCGGGTGACGAGCGCGCGCGCCACGGCGACGCGCTGGCGCTGGCCGCCGGACAGCTCGTTGGGGCGGTGCTTCGCGTGGCTGGCCAGGCCCACCTGCTCCAGCAGCTGCATGACGCGCTCGTGGCGCTGGGCCTTGTCCAGCTTGCGCTGGAGCAGCAGGGGGAACTCCACGTTCTGGAAGACGGTGAGCACCGACACCAGGTTGAAGCTCTGGAAGATGAAGCCGATGGTGTGCAGGCGCAGGTCGGTGAGCTGGCGCTCACTGAGCTGCTTGGTGTCCTGCCCGGCGACGCTGACCACGCCGGTGGTGGCGGTGTCCACGCAGCCGATGAGGTTGAGCAGCGTCGTCTTGCCGCTGCCGGACGGCCCGGCGATGGAGATGAACTCACCCGGGTGGACCTGCAGGTCCACGCCCCGGAGTGCCGGGACGACGACCTTGCCCAGGTTGTAGTCCTTGGTCACGTTCGTGATGGAGACGATGGGGGACTTCGCTGCGGGGTTCATGCGGTGCGTCCTTTCGAAGCCTTGGTAGCGCGGATGGGACGGGCGGCGCGGGACGCGCGCCACCGCTCGGCGATGCCGGCCATCTCGGTGAGGTAGAAGTCGCAGAATGCCGCGGCCTCGCGCAGGTGCGGCTTGTCGGCGAGTTGCGGCGCGGCGAGGGCGCTGCTGCACACCCGCACGAAGGCCTTCATCGCCTCCTCCGCGGTGTGCAGCCGGCTCTCCCAGCCCTCGGAACTGATGACGTAGTAGTGCTGCCGGTCGCCCGGCACGCTGACCGGCTCCACCAGCCCCATGGCCGTACAGGCCCGGATGTTGGTGGACACGGAGGCGGCGCTCACCTTGAGCAGCTCGGCGATGCGCTTGAGCGACAGCGGCTCGTCCGCCAGCATCAGCAGCGCGTGGATGCGCCCGCCGATGCGCGTGCCTCCCTGCCGCTCGAAGTGCAGGGCCATCGCCTCGATGAAGCGCAGCTCCGCGGCGCCCAACTCCGTCATGCCCGGCCTCCGTGCCTTCCACCCGGGCCGCGCGCCAGTCGCGCGAGCAGGCCCAGGAAGGCGCGCCGGCATGTAATTCGTTCAGTTCATTCAGTCAAGACTGAACGAACTGAATCCCGCAGGCCAAGGCGTACCCCGGCTGCATGGGAAAGGGAAGGGGCCCGCGGCCTTTCTGGCCGTGGGCCCTTCGAGTCCCCGCTGCTGGGGGTTGGCACTGCCGGCAATGTCACGGGCAGGTGTCCGTGGCAGGTGCGTGGCAGGGGCTACTTCGGGTTGGTGTCGGGGTTCATGGTGCTGCCGTGGTCATTGTCCAGGTTCTCGCTCGGGGGCGTCGCCTCCACCCCGGAGCCGCCGGTGTTCATGTCCACGTCCTTGTCCTTCTCCATCCCCGAGCCGCCGGTGCCCTCGTTGATGGACGAGTCGGGCGACATCATGTCCCCGGAGCCGCCGGTGCCGGACATGGAGATGCTCTTGGCGACGTTCTCCGTCTCCTTCACCTCGTAGCTGGCGCGAATCTCCTGGCCCGGCTGCAGGTCCTTGGCCTTCTTGAGGCTCGGGTCATTGAACTGGGTGCTCTTGTCCACCTTGAGCGGCACCACGGCGCCGTGCAGGTCCACGAAGATGGTCTTCGAGTCGGCCTTGACGACCTTGCCTGTCAGCTCCTTCTGGCCCATGGCGTTCTGTCCGCCCATGGTGCCGCCCGTGCCGGCGCCACCCATGGCCGGTTCGCTCTTCGTGGAGCCCGAACCTCCGATGGCCGGGTCGCTCTGCGTGGTGCTGTCCTGCTGCATGCTGCTGTCCTGCTGCGGGCTCGTGGTGTCCTGCGCGAAGGCGGCGCCCGAGCCGAACAGGGCGACGGTTGCAACAACCCCAACCAGCTTCTTCATGGAGATTCTCCTGTGTGAGTGCGGCGGAGGGCCTGCGGCGCCCCTCCGTTGCGGAAAACCTAGGTGCGCTGGTGGAAGGGGACAGGGCTTGCGGGGCAGCCCGCTGGAGTGCCCGTTCCCTCCTCGGCCTGTGGGACGTGGGGTGTCATCCCCACTGGAAGAAGGGGGGCGGCTTGAAGGGGGCATGGCTTTTCCCCTACCGTCGCGTTCCAAGTGCCCATCGGCCGTCCGGCCGCTGGCCCGACAGGAGACTTCCGCCGCAATGCCCCCGTCCGCCAAGCCGTCCACGCCCGCGCCGGCCCAGGAGCTGCCCGCGCCCTCCTATCCCGCTGTCGAGTCCCTGCTCGAGGCGACCCCGGCGGAGGAGGTGCGCGCCTTCTTCGCCCCCGTGAAGGCCGGCCTCGCCGAGCTCAAGGGCCCCAAGGTGGAGCAGGGCAAGAAGGTGCAGGCCGCCGTTGCCCACACGGAGGAGCTGCTGGAGCTGCTGGTGGAGACCCGCGAGCGGCTTCTCGCCGAGGCCAAGGGCGGCAAGGGGCGGCGCTAAGCGCTTGGAATGACGGGGGTTTTCAAGCCGCCCCGCTTTATTTGGGTGGATCAGGAAACCGCCGGGCCCCTGGGCCGATAATCAGTAGGAGAGCATCCGGAACATCGGGGATCTCTACCCTTTTCGCTGGCGGCAGCGCCTGGAGGAAGCAATGGCGAAGATCGACAACATGATGGGCCCGAACGTGCGTCTCTCGACCAACATGACCACGTCGCGGCAGACGCCGCAGACGGGCTTTGGAGCGCGGCTGCAGAACGGCCTCAACAGCGCGGCGAGCGCTGTGGGCACGGGCGTCGGCGCGATGGCGGGCATGCTCCCGGGCGGTTCGATTGTCTCCGCCGCGGTCTCGTCCATGCACACCTTCTCCAGCACCAGCGGCTCCGGCATGGCCGGCGCGCCGTACGCCGGTGTCATGGGCACGGCGGTGGCGCCGATGGGTGGCGGCTCGGCCTCGATGATGTCCGGCGTCGCCGGCGTCGGCGGTGGCGCGGCGGGTGGCCTGGCCGGCACGCCGTCGGTGGGCGCGAGCGGCGGCGCGAGCGCCACGGACACCGTGAACGGCAACTTCTCGCTGAACAAGATGGCCGAGGAGAACAGCAAGCTCCTCAACCTGCAGGCCGCCATCCAGCAGGAGTCGCAGACCTTCACCGCGATTTCCAACGTGATGAAGTCGCGGCACGATTGCATCAAGAACTCCATCGGCAACGTCCGCTAGTCTTTGGCGGGCACCAGGACGGCAGGGAGGGGAGCGGCGCCGCTCCCGTCCCCGCCGGACGCGGAAAGGAAGAGCGAAGTCCATGGCGGAGAGCTCGGAGATTGCGAACAGCCTCGTCCCCGTCGGTCGTCGGCAGGCCATGGTCCTGCTGGAGGCCGGCTACCTGTGGCTCGACATGGGCCACTTCGACAAGGCTCGGGAGATCTTCGCCGGGGCCGCGGCGCTGATGCCGAAGAGCGAGGTTCCGCAGCTGGGGCTGGGCGCGCTGGAGTTCGCGCAGGGCCGCCACGACAAGGCGCTGCAGGCCTACCGCTCGGCGCAGCGGCTGGCGCCGCAGTCCGCGCTGCCTCGCGCCCACGCGGGCGAGGCGCTACTGTTCATGGGAAAGGTGCCGGAGGCTCTCAAGGAGCTGAAGGCGGCCATGGACCTGGAGCCGGACGGTGATGGCGCGAAGCTGGCCCAGTCGCTCATCCAGGCGAAGGAGGCGGGTGTCCTGCCTCCTGCGAAGAAGTAGACGACGGGAGGAGAAGGCGATGGCTGTCGGTGGAGTGGGACGAGGGGGAGGGAAGGGGCGTGCCGGTGGCGCGAAGGGCGCTGCTGGCGCCGCGCCGGCGGCGGGCTCCAGCTTTGGCGGCAAGGTGGACAAGGCGGAGTCTCTTGTCGGGCCCTCGGGTCTGGTAGGCTCCAGCAATGTCCAGGGCCCCCAGGCGGCGGACCCGGTCGCCGCGCAGGCGGTGGCCATCGCCCGGAAGCTGAAGCAGGGGGGCTTCAAGAGCAAGGAAGAGGCGACGAAGGCCCTCGTCGCCGAAATCCTGAAGGAGAAGCTCCGCATGAAGTCCTCCTCCCTCACGAGCAAGATTACGGACGCGCTTCAGGATGATCCGCGGCTGAACCAGGTTCTCGAGCGGCTGTGGTCCAAGGCCGAGTGAGCTGCGCTTGGCTCTGGGCGACGACAGGAAGGTCATCCTCGAGAAGTACGGGCCCTACGTGCGCTCGCTGGCGGCGACCGTCCGCAAGCAGTTCAACGCCCAGCTCGAGCTCGATGAGCTGGTGGCCTACGGGCAGATAGGGCTGCTGGAGGCCGCGGAGCGGTTCGACCCGAAGGTGGGAGCCAACTTCCTTACCTTCGCGCACTACCGCATCAAAGGTGCCATCTTCGACGGGCTGAGGAAGATGGGGGTGTTGCGGGGCTCGGACGCGCGGACGGCGTTCGCGGGGGAACGGGCGGCGGCATACCTGGGCAACCTCGCCGACCGCGAGTCGGGGACAAGCAACCGGGGCAGCTCATTCGACGATGATGTCAATGACATCTCGGATGCGGTGGCCGGGCTCGCGATGGTGTTCGCGTCGAGCATGGAAGGGGCGGACACGGCGGGCTACAGCGACGAGTCGCTGCCGGTGGATGTACGGATGGAGCTGGAGCAGACGAAGAATCGGGTGCGGGCGGCGATAGAGAAGCTCCCGGAGAAGGAGAAGAAGCTTCTTCAGGGCTACTACTTCCAGGGCAGGACGCTGGAAGAGGCCGGGGCGGAAATTGGGCAGTCGAAGAGCTGGGCGTCGCGGCTGCATGCGCGCGCCATTGACCGGCTCAAGGAACTTTTGAACGAGGAGGAGGAACTGCCTCCTTCCCCGACGGATGCAAGGAGGGTCTCAAATGGCGGGTCCGATGACCGGGGTCTCCGCGGCACAGGTGGCGCAGCAAAAGCTGCAGGACCAGGGCGCCCAGCAGACGAACAAGCAGGGCGCGTCGAAGTTCGACGGAGTTCTCGCTGACAAGGCGCAGGGCGCGGGTCAGGTGGACCAGGCCCAGGGCGTGAACAAGGCCCAGGCCGCCCAGGCCACCCAGAAGGCGGACGCCGTCCGCCAGGTGGAGACCGTCAACAAGACGGAGAAGGCCGCCCTCAACAAGGTGAGCGGCGCGGGCCAGGAGCCGATGACGGCCAAGGGCGCCGAGGCCGTGGCCGCCAAGCCCGAGACGGCCAAGACGTCCAAGGCCGGCGACATGATGACGCAGGTGATTGGCGACCTGGAGAAGGGCCAGGGCAACCTGGAGAAGATCATCTCCCAGGCCTCCAGCGGGAAGCAGTTCTCCAACGCGGAGCTGCTGTCCCTCCAGGCGTCCATGTACCAGTACACGCAGCAGCTGGACCTGACGAGCAAGGTGGTCGAGAAGGCCACCACCGGCCTCAAGGACGTCGTCAAGACGCAGGTCTAGTCACTCACCCACCGGCCAGCCTGGCGGCGCCTGTGAAGGGCGGCTCCTCCCATCGGGAGGGGGCGCCCTTCCGCGTTTTCCGGGGGCCTAGTAAGCTCACCGCGCCCATGATTCGCCGACCGCACGCGTTTGCCGCCCTGCTCCTCGCCCTCGTGTTCACGACGGGCTGCCACATCGAGCTCCAGCACGAGCTGACTGAGTCGGACGCCAATGAAATCTACGTCCTGCTCAGCAAGAACGGCATCAACGCCAAGAAGGAGAAGGAGGAGGGCGGCAACGAAGTCCGGTTCATGATCACCGTCCCCAAGGCGGACGCCGCGCAGGCCGCGGAGCTGCTCAAGCTCAATTCGCTGCCGCGCCCGGTCGAGAAGGGCCTGGCCCACTTCGCCAAGGGCAGCATGGTGCCCACCGCCACCGAGGAGCGCGCGATGCTGCTCAAGGCGCTGGCGGGCGAGGTGTCCAACGCGCTCAATCAGATCGACGGCGTGCTGGAGGCGCGCGCCATCGTGATGATTCCGGAGAACAACGACCTGACGCAGCCGGAGAACAAGCCGATGCCGTCCGCGTCGGTGTTCATCAAGTACCGGCCCCTGGAGGGCGGCAAGCCGCCCATCACCGAGGCCGTGGTGCAGAAGTTCGCGGCCACCGCGGTGCCGGAGCTGAAGCCGGATGCGGTGACGGTGCTGATGACGCAGGCCCTGCCTCCCTCGGCGGAGACGGACGCGGAGAGCCGGCTGCAGGACGTGTTGGGGCTGCGGATGACGGCGGCCAGCGCGGGCCAGTTCAAGGTGATGTTCGCCGGGGCCTTCGGCCTGGTGCTGGTGATGATGGGATTGGCGGCGTGGACCTTCATGCGCTCCGGCTCCAGCGCCCCCGCGGCGCGCGCCGGGGCTCGCGGCCGCGGCCGGCCTCCGGAGGCCTGACGCGCGGGTCCTTCCCGGCGCGTCAAGGCTTCCTCCCCCCTCCCAGCGGGCGGCCGTGAGCCCGCGAGGTGACGTTTGGACTCGTTCTTCACCTCGCTCAACAAGCGCCAGAGCATGCTGCTCCTGACGGCCGTGACATTCGGCGGTCAGGACAGCCTCGGCGCGTTGGAGCACCTCCCGGAAGAGGAGTCCGCGCTGCTGCGTCACCGCGCGCAGGAAATCCTCCAGATTCCGCGGGAGAAGCGCATCCCCGCGCTGGTGCAGGAAATCAAGCGGCTGGTGAAGGACCGGCGCGGGCAGCTGTGGAGCGCCGAGCCGGAGCGACTGGCGGCGCTGCTGCAGCGCGAGCGTGGGGCCCTGGTGGAGGTGGTGCTGCGCGCGCTGCCGGGCACGCTGGCGGACGCGGTGCGCACGCACCTGCCGCCCACGCGCGTGAAGCTGACCCGCGAGGTGCGGCCCCAGGTGCTGGACATCGTCCGGTGGAAGCTGGAGGAGGTGCTGGCGCGCGAGGCCGCGGCGCAGCAGGCCGCGGGCTTCAAGTTCTCCGACGTGCTCCAGCTCCAGCAGCGCGAGCTGCTCACCGTCTGCGACAGGCTGGGCGCGCGCGTGCTGGGGCCGGCCATGGCGGGCCTGCCGGACGCGGAGCGCGAGTCCCTCTTCGAGCCGCTGCCGCCCGACCTGCGGCTGCTCGCCAACAAGTCCGTGGCGGCCAACGCCCCGCGCAAGCTGCCGGAGGAGGACGCCCGCGCGCAATTGGAGGTGCACGAGGGGCTGAAGAGCCTCGCGGGCGCCATCCGCAGCGCGGGCGTGCAGCGGCTCGCGCGTGCGTGCGTGGCGCAATCCCCGGAGTTCGCCGCGCGCATGCTGGAGAAGTACCGCGGCGAGTTCGGCGCCCTCATCGCGAAGTGGGTGCGCGAGGAGCGCATCCGCCCCACCGCCCGGGGTGATGGCGGCCGCACCGACATCGTCATGGACCTGGAGCGGCTGGCCACGCGCGGCCTCCTCGAGCGGCCGGTGCGCCTGGCGTCCCAGCCGCCCCCGCGCCAGTCCGCGATGCTTCCGCCGCCGCCCGGTGCGCGAAAGGCCGCGGCGGCGGCGCCCTCCCGGGCCGCCCCGGCCGCCCCACCCGAGGCCCGCCCGGCGCCGCGCGCGTCCATGGCCGGCCCCGCCGCGTCCCGGCAGGGGCCCGCCGTGCGCCGCGACATCATGGCCGAGCGCGCCGCCCGCAACGCGGGGGCCCTCACCAACCGCGAGGGTTCGCGCGTGGCACCCGGACCGAAGAAGCCCGGCGAGCCGGGCGGCTCGGCCGTGCACCGGGTGCCGCCCCGCCGCGAGTCCTCCATCGCGGCTCCCCCTGGCCGCCGCGAGCCCGGCGCGCCGGAGCCCCGGCCGTCGCGCCCCGTGCGGGCAGACCCCGAGGGGGCACGCATCGGCCCGCCGCCTTCGCGCCTGGGCCAGCGGGACGGCCGGCGGCCCGAGGACCCGGAGACGAGCCCCGAGCCCGGGCGGGAGCGCTCCCGCGTCTCGGGCGGCGAGTCGCGGGTGCAGTCGCGCCCCCCGGAGGAGCTGTCCCGGGCCTCGCGGGTGCGTCCCCGGCCGGAGCCGGAGCCCGAGCCGCGCCGCTCCCGGGACGCGGGTGATGATCCAGAGGGCTCGCGGGTGTTCCGCTCGCGGGGCTCCGTGCCCCGGGGACGGGGTGCGCCGGAGGAGTCCGCGCCGGAGCGGCCTCCCCGGGTGCTGGCCGGGCGGGCACCCACGTCTCCCGGCCAGGGCGCCGCGTCCGCCCCCCGGGGGGAGGGGACGTCGGTGCAGCGCCGCCCCCGCTCCCCGTCCGGAACCGACCGTCCGGTGCCTCCGGGCGCGGGTGGGCGTGGACCGAAGGGCGGAACGCGCTAGCATCCGGGCCCCAAGGAGCAGTCCATGGCTATCGGCAAGGTGATCAAAGGTGACGGGACGGCGGAGCCGGGCCTCGCGTCGGAGCGGCCCGCGCTGAGGCCTCCCCGCGCCGGCGTGATGAACGCCGAGGTCTTCGAGGCCCGGCAGGGCGCGCAGGCCATCCTCGAGGATGCCCAGCGTGAGCGGGAGCGCATCCTCGCCGAGGCCCAGCGCGAGAGCGAAGACCAGCGGGCGAAGGCGAGGGATCAGGGCCGCCAGGAGGGCCTGGCGCAGGCCACGGAGATCATCCTCCGCGCGAAGATGCAGGCCGGCGAGCTGCTCGGCACCTACGAGAAGGACGTCGTCGCGCTGTCCCTGCGGATGGCGGAGAAGATCATCGGCCGGAGCCTGGAGAAGGACCCGGACCTGATGGTGGAGCTGTGTGCGTCCGCCATCGAAAACCTGCGCAGCGCGCGGGCCATGGTGCTGCGGGTGCACCCGAAGACGGCGGCGGTGCTGCGCGCCAAGAAGCCCGTGCTGATGGAGCTCATCGGCCGCGCGGTGGACCTGGCCATCAAGGAGGACCCCGAGGTGGCCCCGGTGGGTTGCATCGTCCAGACGGAGTTCGGCACGGTGGACGCGCAGCTGCCCACCCAGCTCGAGATGCTCCAGAACGTCCTCCTTCCGGACCCGAACGGCCGGAAGGAAGGGCCGGCCTGAGAGGGAGGGGCGACCATGGCCTTGGACCTTTCGCGCTACTTCGACCTCATCAAGGAAGCGCAGTTGGTGCGCGTCCGGGGCCGAGTCACCGAGCTGACCGGCCTCATCATCAAGGCCAGCGTGCCCAACGTGCGCGTGGGCGAGCTGGTGCTCATCAAGACCCGCAACCGCACCGCGGTGAAGGCGGAGGTGGTGGGCTTCCAGGGTGATGAGGTCATGCTCATGCCCCTGGGCGAGCTGCACGGCATCGGCCCGGACAGCGAGGTGGTGCCCACCGGCAAGCCGCTGAGCATCAAGTGTGGCGAGGCGCTCCTGGGCCGCGTCCTCAACGGCATCGGTGAGCCCATGGACGGCAGCCCGCTGCCGACCGAGGGGCTCATCGACTGGTCCGTGGACCGCGACTGCCCGGACCCCTTCACCCGCCAGCGCATCGAACGGCCGCTGCCCCTGGGCGTGCGCTGCATCGACGGGCTGCTCACGGTGGGCGAGGGCCAGCGCGTGGGCCTCTTCGCAGGCTCCGGCGTGGGCAAGTCCACGCTGATGGGACAGATAGCGCGCAACACCAAGGCGGACCTGTGCGTCGTGGCCCTCATCGGCGAGCGTGGCCGCGAGGTGCGCGAGTTCATCGAGGACGCCATGGGCGAGGAGGGCATGAAGCGCTCCGTGCTGGTGTGCGCGACCTCGGACCAGCCCAGCCTCGTGCGTCTGCGCGCCGCCTACGTGGCCACGGCGATTGCGGAATACTTCCGAGAGCGCGGCGGCAACGTGCTCTTCATGCTCGACACCGTGACGCGTCTGGCCCGCGCCCAGCGTGAGATTGGCCTCGCCGTCGGTGAGCCCCCGGCCCGCCAGGGCTACCCGCCGAGCGTGTTCTCCATGCTGCCGCGCATCCTGGAGCGCACGGGCAACTCACTGAAGGGCAAGTGCACCGCCATCTACACCTGCCTCGTGGCCGGCGGTGACATGGAAGAGCCCATCGCCGACGAGGTCCGCGGTATTCTCGACGGCCACTTCATCCTCAACCGTGCCCTCGGCGAGCGCAACCAGTGGCCCGCCATGGACGTGCTCGCCAGCCTCAGCCGTGTGATGAGCGGCATCGTCAGCAAGGAGCACAAGAAGGCCGCGGGCACGCTGCGCGAGCTGCTCTCCACGTACGAGAAGCAGCGAGACCTCATCCTCCTGGGCGCCTACCAGTACGGGACGGACCCCCGCACGGACCGGGCCATCGACAAGTACGACGCCATCATCGACTTCCTCAAGCAGGACACCCACTCGAACTCCGAATTCGAGGATACGGTGGCGCAGCTCATCGCCCTCTTCGAGGAGTGAGCCGGGGGGGCCAGGCCCCGGGGGCAGGGGTGCGCGGCGGGAATTCCGGGTTAGGATGGGGGCACAATGCCCCCGTACCGGTTGCAAGCCCTGCAGGACATACGCGCCCGGGCCAAGGAGGAGGCCGAGCAGGCCTTCTCCGCCGCCATCAAGGCCCTGGAGAAGGAGAAGGCGGAGCTTCAGCGGCTCATCGACGAGCTGGAGCGGCGCAAGCGCGAGCGCAAGGCGAAGGTGGCCGCCTACCTCAAGGAGGTCATGGCGAAGGGCGCCGGCATCAACGGCATGAACATGATGAGCCGCTTCGAGGAGCGCCTGAAGGACGAGGAGGCGCAGGTGGCCCTGGAGGTGGAGCGCCAGAAGGAATCGGTGAAGGTGGCCGAGAAGCTGGTGGAGAAGCGGCGCCAGGAAATGGCGGACGCGGCCATGGAGCTGAAGGCCATCGAGAAGCACAAGGAGAACTGGCAGAAGCAGGTGAAGTACGAGCGACAACAGCGCGAGGAGCTGAACCAGGAGGAGATTGGCAACGCCTTGTTCCTGGCTCGGCAGCGCAAGTAACCTGCCGCCACCCCACCCCTCGGGAAAGAAGTCATGAGCCGAGTCGACGACGACCGCGAAGCAGCGCGCCTGGCCGAGCGCATCATGCAGGAGAAGAAGCTCGCCGAGGGCCAGGCGAAGAAGCGTCAGGAGGGTGCCACCGCCTTCCAGAAGCTGATGCAGCAGCCGCAGGCGCAGACGCCCGCGGGGCCCCAGACGCCGGCGCAGCCCCAGGGCAACCTGGGCCGCTCCGTGCTGGCCAAGGCGATGCAGCAGGGAAAGACCTTCGGCGAGAAGCTGCAGCAGCCGTCCACGGGCGGCGGTGAGGCGGCGAACCAGGCGGGCCGGCGCGCGGACGCGGGCGCGACGGAGGCCCGCTCCGGCTCGCGTGCGTCGGACGCGAAGGAGACCAAGCGCTCCTCGGAGCTTCGCGACAAGGACATGAGCAGCGCGGAGTCCGCCCTGGGTCAGGTCAACTCGGAGAAGGGCGCCGCCATCCGGGCGGACGCCGACGCGGGCGGTGGCAAGGGCAGCGGCGGCGGGGGCGGGAAGGACAAGAAGGAGGGTGGGGGGACGGAGATGGGCCCCGGCTTCCGCTTCAACCCCGCGCTGATGGCGCCGGTGCCGGTGGCCAAGCCCAAGGACACGGCGGGCTCCGAGCGGCTGCGCGCCCTGGCCAGCGAGATTGCGCAGAAGATTGTCGACCGCATCCGGGTGGGCACCAACGCCGCCGGCAACGCGGAGTTCCAGATCGACCTGCGCGGCGACGTCATGGGCGGGATGTCCATCAAGGTCAGTGCGAGGAACGGGAAGATTTCCGCCACCTTCAGTGGCTCCAACCGCGAGGTGCTCAAGCAGCTGGAGGAGCACAGTGACGGCCTGCGCACCGCCCTGGGTGGCCGCGGCCTGAGGTTGGAGGACCTGAAGTTCGAGGCGAAGACATGAGCATGGAGCCCGACGACGACGGGCCCGGAACGCACGAGCGGACGATGCTGGTGGATGTCCGCGAGCTGCGCATCCGCCCGGAGCGTCCACCCGAGCGCCCGGAGCGTGCTCCCGAGCGTCCGGAGCGCGCACCGGAGCGTCAGGAGCGCGAGCCCTCGCGGTACGAGCGCGTGCCGGAGCGTCAGGAGCGGGAGCCCTCGCGGTACGAGCGCGTGTCGGAGCGTCAGGAGCGCGAGCCCTCGCGGTACGAGCGCCAGCTGCCGGAGCGGCCCCCGAAGCCGGAGCGGCCCTGGCGTCCGTTCATGTTCCGCAACCTGGAGAAGGTCTCCCGGGCGCAGGGCATGCTCGCGGAGCGGCTGCGCTGGCTGACGCCCGCGCAAGGGTCGCTCTCCGGGGTGGCCACGCGGCTCAAGGAGCTCTTCGACGCCCCGGTCAGCCTGTCGCTGGAGTCCGTGCAGGTGCGGCCCATGGCCGAGCTGCGGCGCTTCCTGGGCGACCCCACGTTCCTGGCGGTGCTGGCGCCGGGCGCGCTCCAGGGGCGGGCGGTGCTGGAGGTGGAGCTGGCGCTCGCGCACGCGGCGGTGGACATGCTGCTGGGCGGCGCGGGCGAGATGGTGGGTTTGAGGCCGCTGACGGACATCGAGGAGGGCGTGATGGGCTACGTCGTCCTCGAGGCCCTCAAGGTGCTGGTGCCCGCGCTGCAGCAGGCGGTGCCCCGGCCCCGGCTGGACGGCGTGGCGCGGGGTGTGGACGAGGTGTCCGCGCGCCTGGGCGACGACGGGCCCATGCTGGCGGTCCACCTGCACGCCACGCTGGGGCCGCATGGCGGCATGGTGCGGCTGGTGGTGCCCGCGGCGGTGCTGGAGGCGGCCGAGCCGGTGGTGGAGAGCGCCCAGCGTCGCGCCCGGCTGAAGGCGGACCTGGAGGCGAATGCCAGCCGGTTGTCCGCGGTGCGCAGCTGGCTGCGGGCGGAGATTGGCACGGCGGAGATCTCCGCGCAGGACCTGTCGAGCCTGCGTGTGAAGGACGTGCTGCTGGTGGACGCGCTGTCGGCGCGGCCGGACCGGGGCGAGCCCGGCACGGCGCAGCTCCGGGTGGGCTCGGGGCGGGCGGGCCGCGCGGACGCCGAGGTGTTCATCGAGAATGGACGCTACCGGGCGCGCATCACCGAGCTCGTCTCCGGGGAGCCGGGCCACCCGCGCTCGGCGGGGGAAGAGGGCTCGGGGGAAGAACCAGAGGACTTCACCAACCCGGAGCTGGACATGCCTCCGGAACTGGAAGGGGCGGCCTTGGACGAGTTGAACAAGCCGGACGGAAGCGACCTGCTCGGCGATGTGCCCCTGCAGATTGCCGTGGAGCTGGCGCGCGTGCCCGTCACTGCGCAGCAGGTGGTGGGGATGCGGGCGGGCCAGGTGCTCGAGCTGAACCGCGGCCCGGGCGAGCCGGTGGAGCTGTCCGTCAACGGCAAGGTGGTGGCCCGGGGCGAGCTGGTGGAGGTGGAAGGCCAGCTCGGTGTGCGCATCATCGCCCTGGCGGGGTAGAGCCCCTTCTGGGAGAGAGCAGGCGAGCAGTCGGGCGGGGCCCGTGGCGGTCCTCCGGCCGATGAACTAGCCTCGCTCCCAACCATGGCAGTCCTCCGCCCCCCTCTCATGCGCCTGCTGCTCGGTGCCGCGCTGGTGCTCACGGCGCCCACCGTCCTGGCGCAGGCTCCGTCCGCGCCCGTGCCGCCCGGTGGCAACGCGCCCGTCGCGGAGTCCGCGAAGGCGCCGCCTCCCGCGACGGCTCCGTCCGCGCAGCCCGCTTCCGCGCCGGCGCCCGCCGCGAAGCCGGTGCCCGCCGCGGCCGCCCCGACCGAGCCCGCGAAGGCCGCGCCCGCCGCCGTGACGGATGGCGCCACCCCGGAAGCGAAGGCTGCGCCCGCTCCCGCCGACGCGTGGGAGGACCCCACGGTCGACCCGTCCATCGACGCGACGATGGGGGCAGCGGAGGAGCCGGAGAGCCTGGGCTGGACGCTCGTCCGGACGTTGCTGGTGCTGGGCGCGGTGGTGGCGTCCATCTACCTCACGCTGAACGTGGGCCTGCGCCGGTTGATGGGGTTGCAGGCGATGGCCGCGGGCCGTCAGCCGCTGGTCTCCGTGGTGGAGCGGCTGCCGTTGGACCAGCGCCGGAGCCTCTTCGTGGTGAAGGCCGCGGACGAATATCTCCTGGTGGGCGGCGGCGAGGCCGGTCTGCAGTTGCTGTCGAAGCTGGATTCGGAAGCGGTGGAGCGCATCCGTGCGCAGCGCCCGCAGACGAACGTGGTCCCCCTGAGCCCCTTCCTCCAGAAGCTCCTCTCCCGCCGCTCCGGCGGCTCGCCCTCCCAGCCCCCCGGCGCCTGAAGACCTTCCCGTGCACACCCCGCTCTCTGCCCGCCCCCTCCTTCCGCGCATCCCGCCCTGGCTGTTCGCGGCCGCGGTCTCGCTCAATCCCCTCATCGCGCTCGCCGTGCCGAAGAAGGGTGGCGCCGCCCTCCCTGACGCCGTGGCCAACGAGGCGGTGAACAGCGACTCGTTCACCTCTCGCCCGCTCATCCTCATCCTCGCGCTCGCCGCCATGGGCCTCGTGCCCTTCGCGCTGATGATGGTGACGAGCTTCGTGAAGATTTCCGTGGTGCTCTCCATCGTCCGCTCGGCGCTGGGCACCCAGCAGATTCCGCCCACCCAGGTGATTACGGGCCTGGCGGTCATCCTCACCGTCTACATCATGGCCCCCGTGGGTCAGGAGATGTACCGGGCGGCGGGCGTGGACATCTGGTCCAAGGGGCCCGGCGTGTTCTCCTCGGAGACGGTGGGAACGATGCTCGGCGCGGCCGGCAAGTCCAAGGAGCCGCTGCGCGCGTGGCTGATGAAGAAGGTCACCAACAAGGACCGCTCGCTCTTCTTCAACCTCGCCAAGAAGATGCGCAAGGGCGAGGACCGCGACGCCGTGCAGAACGATGACTTCATGGTCATCATCCCGGCGTTCGTGGTGTCCGAATTGAAGGAGGCCTTTCAAATAGGCTTCCTCCTCTTCGTCCCATTCATCGTCATCGACATGGTGGTGGCCAACATCCTGCTGGCGCTCGGCATGCACATGCTGTCGCCCACGACCATCTCCATGCCGTTCAAGCTGCTCCTCTTCGTGCTCGTGGACGGCTGGTACCTCATCGCCAAGGGCCTGGTCGTCGGTTACCTGTAGGAAGGCGCCCCCATGAATCAGCTCACGTTCATCACCCAGGAGGCGCTGTTCCTGGTGCTCGTCGTGTCGGCGCCGCCGGTCCTCACGAGCCTCCTGGTGGGTTTGCTCATCTCCGTGTTCCAGGCCACCACGCAGATCCAGGAGCAGACGCTCACCTTCGCGCCCAAGGTCGTCATCGTCTTCGGCGTGCTGGCCCTGACAGGGCCGTGGATTGGCAGCCAACTGCTGCGCTTCACCTTCCACGTCTTCGACAGGTTCCCCGCGCTCATTCGATGAACGCCGCGGACCTCGTCACGGATCTGGCCGCGAAGGCCAACCTCTCCGCCGTCATCTTCACGGTGGCGCTGCTGATGTGCCGGCTGATGCCGGTGCTCATCTTCAGCCCGTTCCTCGGCGGCGAGGTCGTGCCCACCGAGATGAAGATGGGCGTCGGCCTGACGCTGTCCATCGTGCTCTTCCCGGTCATCGAAGGCTCCGTGAAGACGATTCCGCTGAGCGCGCTGCCGTACATCGCGCTGATGGCCAAGGAGGTCTTCATCGGCTTCTCGCTGGCCTTCATCATCAGCTCCGTCTTCGAGGCGGCGCGCGTGGCCGGCACGCTGGTGGACACCATGGCGGGCAGCAACAACGCCCAGCTCTTCGTGCCACAACTGGGGCAACAGGTCTCCCTCTTCTCCAACCTCAAGGTGCAGCTCGCGGTGGTGCTGTTCCTCACGCTGGACGGGCACCACCTCGTCATCCAGGCCCTGGCCGACAGCCTCGTCTTCGTTCCGCTGGACGCATTCCCCCGCTTCAGCCAGGGGCCGTGGCCGTACTTCGACCTGCTCATCCGCGTCTTCGCGGACATGCTGCGGGTGAGTCTGGCGCTGGCCGCACCCGCCATGCTGGCCACCCTCCTCACGGACGTGGCGCTGGGCGCCATCAACCGCGTGGCCCCCCAGATCCAGGTGTTCTTCGTCTCCATGGCCATCAAGCCGCTGGTGAGCGTGCTGCTCGCCTTTCTCGTCATCAGCGCGCTGCTGGCGCGCATGCAGGACGAGATGAAGGGGATGCTGGTGATGGTCCACAACGTCCTGCGGCTCCTGACCTGACCTTCCTTTCCCCCGGACGCATGCCATGTCGGACGAGAGCGGAGAAAAAACAGAAGAGCCATCCCAGAAGAAACTGGATGACTCTCGCAAGAAGGGCCAGGTCTGGAAGAGCAAGGACCTGAGCGGCATGGGCGTGCTGCTGGTGGGCATGGGCGCCGTGAAGGGCACCTGGGACTCGCTGGAGCACGAAATCTCCACGCTGTTCCAGTTCACCTTCGACCACGTGGCGCACCCGGAGCACCTGGACGTCGTCACCGGACAGGCGCTCTACATCGCCCTGAAGACCATGTTGCTGGTGTCGCTGCCGGTGCTGGCCGGCGGCGCGCTGATGGGCGGCCTCCTGGAGTACGTCCAGGTCGGGTCGCTCTTCACGATGGACCCGCTGATGCCCAAGCTGGACAAGCTCAACCCGCTCTCCGGCTTCAAGAACATGTTCTCCAAGAAGGCGCTCGTCGACCTCTTGAAGAACCTCATCAAGATCTCCGTCACCGCCTACGTCGTCTACGGCGTGGTGCGCGACGCGATGCCCCTGGTCGTGGAGACGGTGCGCCAGGACACGCGCGGCATCATGATCATCATGGGGGAGCTGGTGACGCGCGTGGCCGCCCGCGTCGCGCTCCTCTTCGTCCTCTTCGCCATCTTCGACGTGTGGTGGCAGCGCAAGTCCTTCATGAAGGACATGATGATGACGAAGGAGGACGTCAAGAAGGAGTACAAGGAGAGCGAGGGCGACCCCCACCACAAGGCCAAGCGCAAGGAACTCCACCACGAAATCATGGAGGGTGCGCAGATGGAGGCCGTGCGCGAGGCGGACGTCATCGTCACCAACCCGGACCACGTGGCCGTGGCGCTGAAGTACGACCGCGAGAAGGACGGCGCGCCCCGCGTGCTGGCCCGTGGCATCGACCACAAGGCCGAGCGCATCAAGGCCATTGCCCGCGAGACGGACGTGCCCACCCTGCGCAACGTGCCCCTGGCCCATGCCCTGCTGCGCGTGGAGGTGGGCAACGAGATTCCCGAGGAGCTCTTCGACGCGGTCGCCGAGGTCCTCAACTTCGTCTACGGGCTGAAGCAGGGCTCGGCGGCGCCGGCGACTCCGGGGGCCCGCGCCTGACGGGGCGGGGAGCGGCTATCATGCGTGGACAGCGGAGCGGCCCATGAGTGACGACGAGGCGGAAATCGCCATCGCGCTGAAGTACGACAAGGAGAAGGACGGCGCGCCGCGCGTGGTGGCCAAGGGCATGCGGCTCAAGGCGGAGAAGATCCGCGCGATTGCGAAGGAGCACGGCATCCCCTTCATGCGGAACGTCAACCTGGCCAACGCGCTGTACCGCGTCGAGGTGGGGCAGGAGGTTCCAGAGGAGCTGTACGACGCGGTCGCCGAGGTCCTCAACTTCATCTACGAGCTGCAGCGCGAGCAGGCAGCCGCCAACAGTAAGCGCTAGGGGGGCTGGACGGCCCCCACCTACATGGAGTGAGGTTCGGTATCACGATGGCCAGAATCAACAATCAGCCCCCCAAGACTCCCGTATGGCCCTGGGGGGGACCCCGAAGCGTCCGTGAGCGGCTCGTCGACCCGTCCCAGGTCGACCGCAAGAAGCTCCGCAAGACGGGCAACCCCAAGAACCCGGCGCTCGCCTCGTCGGCGCTGCTGGACTTCATCGGTCCGGCGCACTCGTCGGAAGAGCTGCGCCTGCCGCTGCCCCCGCACCCCGGCGGGCACGACGCGGACCTCGAGGGCTTCAGCGACAGGCCCCACCTGGCCAGCGTCGCCGGCCGCGGGGACGAGGATCAGCGCCGCATGCTCGAGCGCGGCCTGTCCAAGGTGAATGCTCCTCCGGAGCGGCTGGAGCGCCTCAAGGCGCTGCTCTCGCGCGAGTCCGCCATGTTGACGCTGGTTGATCAGGTCAACGAGGAGACGAAGGAAATCATCCGCCAGATGTGGGCGGCGCAGAAGGACGAGGGCATCTAGCGCCATGGCCGTGTTGGACCCGGAAGACCCTCAGGACGAGGCGAAGCTCGCGACCACGTTGCAGCGCTGGGCGGAAGGCAAGGCCACGCTGAAGGACGTGCGCGGCTACTCGGATGACGAGCTGTACGCGATTGCGAAGACGGCCTACTTCTTCTTCTACCAGGGCCGCATCAGCGAGGCGCGCACCCTCTTCCAGGGGCTGTACGCGGTGAACCCCACGGACGGGTACTTCGCCAAGGCGCTGGGCGTGGTGGAGATGGCCGCCGGAAACGGGCAGGGCGCGCTCGCCGCCTTCGACGTGGCCGCCAAGCTGTCTCCGCAGGACCCCTCCGTCTACGTCGGCCGCGCCGAGGTGAAGCTCGCGCTCGGCCAGAAGCCGCAGGCGGTGGAGGATCTGCGCCGGGCCGCGGCCATGACGCCCGAGGATGACCCCGTCGTGCGCAAGGCCGGGGCCATGCTCACGGCGCTCGGACGCAGGTGACGGATACGTCACCCGTCACTTCCGGAATGAAACGAAAAACGGGGAGTCTGCTAGGCTGCCCGCAGTTCCACTTTCGTCGTCATGGAGGTTGTTGACATGTCGAATCCCAACCCTGATCCGCGCGTTCCCGCAGAGATGCCGCCGGAGGCTCCGGCCGAGCTGGTCGCCAAGCGCGAGCGCATCATCCCCGAGCTGGAGAAGCAGGCGAAGACGGCGACCGGCACGCTCCAGCAGGTGATGCGGAAGATGGCGGCGCTGATCACCAACACCAAGCCGGGCGCGTCGCTGAGCTTCCAGCTCTACCAGGACGTGAAGGACGCGTTCTCCCGTCACCTGGGTGAGGCGGAGAAGAACCCGGCGCTCGCCAACATGCCGACGGTGCTGGTGGAGTCCGTCGAGTGGATGCAGGCGTACCTGAACGCCCGCGGCTTCGCGGCCGACACGGCTCCCGCGGCGACCGCGGCGGCCGCTCCCGCCGGGAAGGCCCCGGCTGGCAAGGCTCCCGCGGCGGCTGGCGCGAAGGATGCATTCGAGTCGGGCGGCAAGAAGCACGCGTCGCTCACCGGCGAGGCGCCCCCGGCTCCCGCCGGGCCGCCGGACGTCAAGGCCGAGCAGAAGGAGCTGGAGTCCTTCAAGGCCTGGATGAAGAACCCCAGCCTGGGCAAGCTCAAGGGTTAGCCCCGGATCGGAAGACGGGGCGCGGGAACGCAACTTCCGCGCCCCTCCGCCGATAACTCCTCTGAGACTGATTTCCCAAGGAGCTTCCCCCATGGGCAACACCATTGCGAACACGCCGCGCCCGGCCGCTGGCGGCAACACCCAGAAGACCACCACCGCCGAGCAGACCAACGCCTGGCAGAGCGTGCTGGACTCCGCCGTGGGCCGGATGACCGACTCCGAGGTCAAGGGCAGCCTGAAGTACCTGGGCGACGGCCGCATCGACTCCGTCAAGGAGAAGGTCAAGACGGACATGGAGGCCTTCGTTCGGGAGAACCCGAATGCCTCCACCGAGGAGATCAAGAAGAAGGCGGAGGAGACCACGTCCAAGCACGAGACGAACGCCGTCTTCAACAAGATGCGGGACGACAACTTCTTCAACAAGCTGATGAGCCGCCGCAAGGAGCTGCTCAGGGACATGTGGGGCTGAGTCGGACGCCTTCGGGCATCCACCCCATCGGTTCGCTTTCCCCCGCCGCCCGGGTCCCCTCGCAAGAGGGTTGATCCGGGCGGTGGTCTTTTTGGCGCTCCGCGGCATGGAGGGCCGGAAGGCCCGGCTGAGGGCCCGCTGAAGGCTCGTGGAGCCCGCTGGAGCCCGTAGGGCCCTGGCGCCCGTAAGTCCGCGGGGACATTGGGGAAGCCAGGCCCGCAAAAGCGAAGAGCCGGCATCCCGAGAGGGAGGCCGGCTCCAAGACAGCGACGTCAGGCAACCTGATTACTTGATGTTGCCGATGACGGACATCGCGATCTCGTTGAGCTTCTTGATGATGTTGGAGGCGAACGCGGTGGCCTCCTGCTGCTTCTGGAGCATCAGCTGGGCCTCGGCGCGGTCACGGTCCGGACCGGTCAGACCGGAGAGGGACTTCTCCTCCAGAGCGCTCAGGCCCTGGCTGTTCCCGAGGGCCTTCGTGAGGGACGCGGCGGCGGTGGTGGCGGTGGTCATGGCGTTCTCCAGAGAGAGTGGGAAGCGGGTGGTTTGCGGCGGCGCTGCTTACAAAAGGATTATGGGGCGGAGGGGGTCGGAAGTTTCCTCGGGATTTTCTGATTCTTTTTCCCCCTCTGGCAAGGGGGGCGTCCCTTCCTCCTTATTCGCTTCTCTTCCAGCCTTCTAAGGATGCGGGCTGGATCGGCCTTCTTTGGAAAGGTCGCCTGATAGGCGAAACTCTGGGACGCGAACTTCGAAAATAAATGTGTAGCCGCACAGCTCACCCATTTATTTCCAATCCATTCTGGGGGTACCAAGTCATGTCGAACACCATCGGTGGCAATGTTGGCAACCGTCAGCTGAACCCCGCGCAGATGATGTCCTTTGGCAGCGTCAACAAGACGGCGCTCGCCCAGAACGCGAAGCTCATCGAGTCGACGCTGAACCTGGTGGAGAAGGCCGTCAACCTGGCCACCAAGTTCGTGGATCAGATGTCCAAGGCCGCCGACTCCCAGGGCATCGCGGCGGGCCCGGGCGGGTGCTTCCCCTCCGAGAAGCCGAACCCCCTGGACTCGGTTCGCGAGCAGAACTCCCTCAAGGTGGACGACAACGGGAAGATCACCACCCCGGGCGGCTACCAGATCGAGCAGCTGGGCCAGTTCGAGTGGAAGGTGACCGGTCCGGACGGCAAGAACACCCGCGTCTGGGGCGACCCGCACGTTGCTGAGGGCGACGGCGGCACGTTCGACTTCAAGCGTGACTCGGCGTTCGTCCTCGGCGACGGCACCCGCATCAACGTCACCACCAAGCCCTACGGCAACGGCATGACGGTGACGGGCCAGCTGGACATCGTCTCCGGCGACAGCCACGTGCGCGTGACGGACATCGACAAGGGCAAGGGCAAGGTCGGCAAGCCGACGAATGACGGCCTGGACGAGGTGGTCCGCTTCCACTCCAACCCCAAGGCGGACGTGTTCCGCATGGGCAACGAGACGGACGACTGGACCTTCGACGGCAAGGAGATCATCGGCTCCGAGCAGGGCGGCGACGTCATCAAGACGGCGAAGGACCCGTTCACCTTCAAGCCGGGCCAGAACACCGCCACCCAGAACCACACCACCCCCACCACGACGAAGAAGCAGCCGGCGTGGGCGGACCTGTCCAAGCTGAGCGACACCTTCAACGCCATCAGCAAGCTGTTCGACCAGCTGAAGAACACCAAGGCGAACGGCTTCAACCCGTTCCGCAAGACGGACGACTTCTTCGGCAAGTACGACCGGGGTCAGCACCGCAGCGGGATGACCCAGTCCTTCAAGGCGATGGGCGACATGTTCCGCGCCCTGGAGCAGGTCTCCAAGCTCAATGATATGGTGCGCTTCCGCGGCACCCAGATGTTCTAAGCGCTGGAACCATCCCACCGGGCCAGGTGCGGGAGTGCCTGGCCCTTCTCGAGGTCGTCGTGAGCGACACGCCCCCTGCTGGAGATAGCAACAAGGCCCTCGTCCCGGAGCCCCTCGCCGAGGCGGTCATCCGGGGTGAGGTCACCCTCGGTCAGTTCCTCGGTATCTCCAAGGAGGACATGTACCGCTGGGCGAACACCGCGCATCAGCTCCTGCAAGCGGGAAGCACGCAGCAGGCGTTGACCATCTTCCAGGGACTGGTGGCGGCGTCGCCCACGGACGCCGTCTTCCATGCCCAGCTCGCGGCGACGTACATGACGCTCGAGCGGTTCGATGAGGCGTTCGACGAGTTCAACCTGGCCCTCCAGTTCAACAATGGCCATGTGGACGCGCTCGCCGGACGGGGCGAAATCCACCTGCGCCGCGGTCAGGTGCCCGAGGCGCTCGCCGACCTCAGTGCCGCCATCCAGAAGGACCCGTCGCTCACGCGGCGTGCGACGCAGCGCGCCCACGGGACGCTGCTCGCGCTGAAGCAGCAGGCGGAGCAGGCGAAGAAGTCCAAGTAGCGGGCACCCACGGGTGTCCCCTCCAGGCCCGGGCGGCGCGAAATTCGCGCTGCGCCGGGCCTTGGCTTTTTGGGCGCTCGAGCTGGGGGCGGCGCCGGCGGGCTCCGGGCGGAGTCGGGCGGCGGGCCTCGGTGCTCCGGGGCGAGTCGGGCGGCGGGCTCCGGGGCGGAGTCGGGCGGCGGGCCTCAGTGCTCCGGGGCGAGTCGGGCGGCGGGCCTCGGTGCTCCGGGGCGGAGCCAGGGAGGGCGCGCCGGCAGCTCGTTCCCAGTCGCAGCGGCCGTCCCCGGTGATGCACGAGGCCCGGCGACCGGCCGGAGGAGACGACGACGCCAGGGCCGAGGGGAAGGCCAGGCCCGCAAAAGCGAAGAGCCGGCATCCCGAGAGGGAAGCCGGCTCCAAGACAGCGACGTCAGGCAACCTGATTACTTGATGTTGCCGATGACGGACATCGCGATCTCGTTGAGCTTCTTGATGATGTTGGAGGCGAACGCGGTGGCCTCCTGCTGCTTCTGGAGCATCAGCTGGGCCTCGGCGCGGTCACGGTCCGGACCGGTCAGACCGGAGAGGGACTTCTCCTCCAGAGCGCTCAGACCCTGGCTGTTCCCGAGGGCCTTGGTGAGGGACGCGGCGGCGGTGGTGGCGGTGGTCATGGCGTTCTCCAGAGAGAGTTGGAAGCGGGTGGTTTGTGGCGGCGCTGCTTACAAAAGGATTATGGGGCGGAGGGGGTCGGAAGTTTCCTCGGGAATTTCTGATCCATTTTTTCGCCCTGCCGTTGACGCCCCTGGGCCCTGCCCGAGTCCGCGCCAGCTGGAGGAGGGCGGGCAGGCCTCCCGGAGGCAACACCGCTGTAGCGGGAGCTACACGCACTGCCGGAGAGCCCAGGCCCGCAAAAGCGAAGAGCCGGCATCCCGAGAGGGAAGCCGGCTCCAAGACAGCGACGTCAGGCAACCTGATTACTTGATGTTGCCGATGACGGACATCGCGATCTCGTTGAGCTTCTTGATGATGTTGGAGGCGAACGCGGTGGCCTCCTGCTGCTTCTGGAGCATCAGCTGGGCCTCGGCGCGGTCACGGTCCGGACCGGTCAGACCGGAGAGGGACTTCTCCTCCAGAGCGCTCAGGCCCTGGCTGTTCCCGAGGGCCTTCGTGAGGGACGCGGCGGCGGTGGTGGCGGTGGTCATGGCGTTCTCCAGAGAGAGTTGGAAGCGGGTGGTTTGCGGCGGCGCTGCTTACAAAAGGATTATGGGGCGGAGGGGGTCGGAAGTTTCCTCGGGATTTTCTGATCCATTTTTTCCGCCCGGCCGGGGAGCGCTCGTGATTCTCCCGAGTGCACCGCGTTGTTGGATGGCCCGATAACAGTCTAAGCTCCCGGCGCCCGGTACCGACTGCCCTTGCCGGTACTTGGGGCCGTCCTCCCGCCCTCATGAGGGATGTGTGCAGATGACGACCGAATCAAAGGCAACGGTGTCCAAGAACGAGGCGAAGCCCCTCTCCGGCCCGGAGATGCTCGAGCAGGCCACCGAAGGCTTCAACCTCTTCCAGGACGGCCGCTTCAGCGAGTCGCTGGCCATCTTCGAGGCCCTGTCCGCCAGGGACCCCACGGAGCCCTACTTCCAGACCGCGCTCGGGGCCTGCCACCTGGCCCTCGAGGATCTGGACGTGGCCGAGTCCTACTTCAACCGCGCCATCGAGCTGGACCCGACGGACCTCACCCCGTTCGTCAACCGGGGCGAGGTGTACCTGCGACTGGGCAAGGTGATGGAGGCCGCCCGCGACTTCAACCACGCCGTCAGCCTGGATCCGCAGGGGCAGGACCCCCTGAGCGCCCGGGCTCGGATGCTCGCCGCGGCGGCGCTGGAGAGCGTGGAGGACGCCCAGCACTCCGGACCGGGGAGCGACAGCCCCGCGTAGTCACGCGGCCCCGGCCCGGTGTGCTGCTACAGCGCCGCGCTCAGGGGAACTTCATCTCCAGGTCGATGCGCTGCACCGTGCTGGCGATGGTCTGGAAGTCCGCCGTCAGCGAGCTGGAGTACGCGTCGCCGCCGTTCAGCCGGACGATCATGGCCCGGGCCGTCTTCCCCGCCGGCGCATACCGCGCCGTCACCGTGTAGCGCCCCAGCGCCACGTCCTGCAGGCCGAAGCCGTCCCCCGAGCTGGTGCCCCGGGCCGTCAGCGGCGCCCCGGTGCTGCCATCCACCAGCGGGCCCGACGGGGTCAGCGTCAGCTCGACGTTCTCCCGCTCCAGCGGCGTGTTCGGGTCCTCCGGGTCCACGTACACCGTCAGGTTGAAGAGCACCTTGCCGCCATACGTGCCGCCCTGGGGCCTGTCACCGGTGAGCTTCCAGGTGAAGTCGCGCACGGCCCCCTCGTTCGTGGCGAAGGAGGCGGGGTTGGAGGGGTGCAGGTCGAACTTGTACGTCTTGCCGTTGTACTGCTTCTGAATCTGGGCGCTGGCATTCCAGGTGACGGCCGCCTTGCCCAGCTCCAGACGGTACGTTCCATCCGAGCCCGACGTGCCCGACACGGTGGAGTTCTGGAGGACCTGGTTGTCGGCGACCACCTGCGCCCCCGCGAGCGGCTTACCCGAAGTGTCCAGGACCTTGCCCTTGAGCACGTTGGTCTCCACCTGGGTGTTCCCGCCCCCGTCGTCCTTGCCGTCCCCGTCGCTCGAGCATGCGGAGCAGGCGATGGTCGAGCCCAGCATCAGCAGCAGCGAGAGGCTCCAGCTCACGGAACGCTTCATCAGTCGCATCGTGTTTCTCCTCGCGTTTCAGACACCCTGTCCCGGCCCGGCATGAATGTGACAGGGCACGTCAAGGGGGCATGAATCCGCGAGGCCTGACGCCGCGCAAGCAGTATCGCCCGTGAGGGTCGGCTGGCTGCTTGCTTCCGTCTGTGAGAGGGCGGGAGGGCGCCGTGGCACGGGAAAGTTCCAGGGCGGAGGGGCCCCCCCTGACAGAACAGGCCCAGGTTGGCCTAGGATGCCTGTCCGCTGATGGCCGCCTCCAATCCGAACAGCTTCCTCTCGAAGTACTCCGACATCGTCCTGGCGTTGGTGGTCGTGTGCATCGTCGGGATGATGATCGTCCCGCTGCCCACGCTGCTGCTGGACGTGCTGCTGACGCTGAACATCAGCATCTCGGTAGTGTTGCTGCTGGTGTCGCTCTACGTGCCAGCGGCGCTGCACCTCACGGTGTTCCCGACACTGCTGCTCATCACCACGATGTTCCGGCTGTCGCTGACCATCTCCACCACGCGACTCATCCTGCTGACGGGTGACCCGGGTGAGGTCGTCATCGCGTTCGGCAACTTCGTGGTGCAGGGCAACTTCGTCGTCGGCGCCATCCTCTTCATCATCCTCGTCATCGTGAACTTCATCGTCATCTCCAAGGGCTCGGAGCGCGTCGCGGAAGTGGCCGCGCGCTTCACCCTGGACGCGATGCCGGGCAAGCAGATGTCCATCGACGCGGACCTGCGCGCGGGCTCCATCGACCAGGACCAGGGCAAGAAGAAGCGCCGCGACCTCGAGCGCGAGAGCCAGCTCTTCGGCGCCATGGACGGCGCCATGAAGTTCGTGAAGGGCGACGCCATCGCCAGCATCATCATCACCGTCGTCAACATCGTCGGCGGCCTCATCATCGGCGTGACGCAGAAGGGGATGTCCGCGGGCGACGCGGCGCAGAAGTACACGCTGCTCACCATCGGTGACGGCCTGGTGAGCATGATTCCCGCCATCCTCATCTCCACCTGCGCCGGCATCATCGTGACGCGCGTGGGCGGCGAGGAGGAGGGGGCCCACCTCGGCATGGACATGGGCACCCAGCTCACCGCCTACCCGAAGGCCATCGCCATCGCGGCGGGCATGCTCATCGTGCTCGGCCTCGTCCCCGGCCTGCCGAAGATTCCCTTCTTCCTCCTGGGCGCCGGTGCCGGCTTCGGCGCCTGGTCGATGCTCAAGAAGGCGAAGATGGCGGAGGTGGTGGAGGAGGCGGGCCCGGCCCTGGAGACGGACAACGGCACGCCCATGGCGAGCGAGCCCGCGCCCAAGGAGCCGATGAACCCGGACTCCGAGCTCTTCATCCCCGTCGTCACGCCGATCGTCCTGGAGGTTTCCGACGCGCTGGTGCCCTACGTGGACTCGCGCCAGGACAACGGGAAGTTCCTCTTCGAGCTCATCCCCTTCATGCGCGACGGCCTCTTCGTGGAGCTGGGCGTGCGCTTCCCGGGCGTGCGTGCCCGAGGCAATGGCTCCCTGCCGCCGGGCGCGTACCAGATTCAAATCAACGAGGTGCCCGTCGTCACCGGCCAGGCCACGCTGGGGCACATCCTCGTCAACGACACGGTGGACCGCCTCAAGCTGATGAACATCCAGGGCTTCGAGGCCATCAACCCCGCCACCCGCCAGCCGGCCGCGTGGGTGCCCGAGCAGCACCGTGAGACGCTGGAGGCCGCGGGCCTCACCACCTGGGACGTGCCCGGCTACATCATCCTGCACACGGCCGCCGTGCTGCGGCGCAACGCCCGTGAGTTCGTCGGCGTGCAGGAGACGCAGACGATGCTGGAGCAGCTCGAGAAGGCCTTCCCCGCCATCGTCAAGGAGGTGGTGCCGAAGGTCGTCAACGTGCTGAAGCTGACGGACATCCTGCAGCGCCTCGTGGAGGAGGAGATTTCCATCCGCGACTTGCGCGGCATCCTCCAGGCCCTGGCCGAGTACGGGCAGGTGGAGGCGGACAACGTCATGCTCACCGAGCACGTGCGCGCCGCCCAGCGCCGCTACATCTCGCACAAGTACGCGCGCGGCACCGGCACCCTCGTGGTGTACCTGTTGGATCCGAACATCGAAGAGGCCATCCGCGGCTCCGTGAAGCGGACCTCGGCGGGCGCGCACCTCGCGCTGGAGCCGGAGCTGGCGCAGGAAATCGTCCAGGCCGTGCGCTCCGAGTGCGGCCACCTGCCGCCCAGCGCCCAGCGCCCCGTCATCCTCACCGCCATGGACATCCGCCGCTACGTGCGGAAGCTGCTGGAGTACGAGTTCAACCCCTCGTTCTCCGTCCTCAGCTACCAGGAGCTGTCGCCCGAGCTGAACATCCAGCCCGTGGCCCGCATCTCCACGCGGTAGCGCTTGGCCGCGGGGCGGGCTCCCACCTGTGGGGCCCGCCTTGCTGGCGTCGCATCAGGAAATGGGCTGCGTGCGGGCCCTGGCGCCGCGGCTGGAACGCCGCTCAGGCGCCGGCGAGCACGGCAATCATCATCACCAGGAAGAGCAGCCCCACCACGCCCATCACCACGAGCGGGACGAACTTCTGCTTGTCCTTGAGGGAGGACATGGCGCCAGCGGCGGGCTCCTCGTCCGGGACGGGCATCTCCGCGGAGGGGGAGGCGGGCTCCTCGGCCGGTGGCGCGGGTTCCTCGGAGGACGCGGCCTCTGGTGAGCCGGCGGGCTCCTCGGGCGGGGCGGCGGGCTCCTCGGCCGGCGGCGCGGGCTCCTCGGCCGGCTCCTCCACGGCCTTCATCTGGCGGGAGGGGCCCGGGCGCTGCGGCGAGGGCGGCGGCGAGGCCTTGACGTCCGTGGAGAGCTGGACGGGCTCCTCGGCCGGCTCGGAGGGGTCCACGTAGAGGAAGCGGGTGGCGCCGACCTCCAGCTCGTCGCTGTCCTTGAGCGCCTTGCGGTTCACCCGCTTCTTGTTGACCTTGATGCCGTTGCGGCTGCCCAGGTCCTCGACGTGGGTGCCGGACCAGTCGCGGCGAATCTTGGCGTGCTTGCGGGAGACGAGGTCGTCCTTGAGGACGACGTCCACCTCCTTCTCGTCACGGCCGAAGACGACCTCCTGCGCGTCGCCAATCTCGATGCGCTGGCCCTCGCGCGGGCCGTTCATGAAGCGCAGGTAGCGCTCCTCGCCGGAGGCGAGCCCGCGCATGGCGTCCTTCACCATGCCGCGGGCGATGAAGGACGTCTTCTCCGAGGTGACGTCCGCGTTCAGCTCCGTCATCCGCTCGAAGCGCACGTCGTATTGGGCAATGGCGATGACGTCGCCGTTGCGCAGGAGCCGCTTCTCGCCCTTGGGCAGCGGCTTGCCGTTGACCTGGGTGCCGTAGGCACTGCCCAGGTCCTCCAGGAAGAAGAGGGTGCCTTCCTGGCAGATGCGGGCGTGGTTGCGCGACACGGCCTGCTGGGCGAGCACCACCTGACAGGTCTTGTCGCGACCCAGGGTGATGACCGCGTCGTCGAGGACGATCTCGTTGCTCGGGGCAGCGCCGGCCTCGCTGCGCTGCGTGACGGTGAGACGGACGCTCATCGCGGGGGGGGCACGTACAGGAGGAAGCAGGGCTTCAGAAGGTGGCGTCGCTGATGAACTTCTCGCACGTCTGGTACTCGGTAGGGAATTCCTCGGACGTCCCATACTTCAGGAAGTTCTTGCACGCCACCTGGGCATGTTCCTGCTTGTGCGCGTCGGAGAAGAGCTGGAAGAGGCCGAAGTGGCAGGGGGCGAACTTCGCGTCGAGCTTCACGCACTTGCGGTACGTGGACTCCTCCTCGGCGAGCAGGCCCTTCTCGCGGTACTGGCGGGCGAGCATGTAGAGGGCGGGGGCGGAGTTCTCCGCCTGCTGGGTGTCCTTCAGCTCCTTGAAGGCCGCGTCGGTGAGGGCCGTCTTGCGCTGGGCCAGCGAGAGGTTGTTGATGCAGCTGCTGTTCTGCGGGTCCAGCTGGGCGCAGTTGGCGAAGGCCTCGCGCGCCTCGGGGAAGCGGCTCACCTCCATCAACGCGGTGCCCAGGTCATGCCACTTCTGGGGGGCGTCCGGGGTGAGCTGCACCGACTGGGAGAGGTGGTCCACCGCCTCGTCGAACTCGTTCTCCGCGTAGGCGATGACACCCAGGGTGTGGTGCGCGTCCGACAGGCCGGGGTTCACCGCGAGCAACGTGCGCAGCTCCTTCTTCGCATCCTCCATCTTCTTCATCTTCATCAGGGTGATGGCGAGGTTGTAGCGCGTCTCGAGGTTGTCCGGGTTCACCTTCAGTGCGCGGCGGAAGTTGTCGTGCGCCTTCCCGTACGCGCCTTCCTCCAGGTAGATGATGCCGAGGTTCTGGTAGGCCTGGAGGTGCTCCTGGTTGAAGCGCAGGGCCTTGATGAAGTGCTTCTTGGCCTCGTCCTTCTTGCCGTTGGCCATGGCGATGATGCCCTTGTTGGCCCACAGGTCGGCGTACTGGGGGGAGAACTCCAGGCCGAGGTCGCAGTAGACGTCCGCGCGGACCAGGTCGCCCTTGCTGATCTCCTGCACGCACAGCTCGTTGTTGATGAGGGCGCGCTCGTGGGGCGCCGGGGTGCTGACGCAGGCGACGAGGGGGAGGGTGGAGACCAGGGACAGCGCGGTAAGGAGTCGGCTCAGACGCATGGCGGGCCGAGTGTAGGAGAGCGGCCGCTCCCGAATCAACGCCCCGGAGGGGCCGAATCCGGGCTGTTTTCCGGAGGTTGCGCCGTTAGACTGGCGGCCCATGCGTACCCTGCTCTGTTCCCTCGGATTCGCCCTGGCCCTCCTCGGGGCCGCCCCCGCGCACGCCCAGTTCGCCAACCGCAGCCTGGGCCTCTCGCTGGGGTACATGGACTTCAACAAGACCAAAGGCCTGGATGACGCGCTCTTCCTGGGCATCGACGCCAGCCTCTACATCGAGAACGGCTTCGAGGTGGTGTCCCTGTCGAAGATTGCCTTCCCCAAGGACACCACGGACCCGAACGAGAAGCGGGTGGTGGGGCTCGCCCCCTCGCTGGGCCTGCGCTACCTGTTCTCCGAGGAGTCCATCCGCCCGTACCTCGGCACGGACGTGAGCTACCTCATCATCTTCAAGGAGAGCGTCAGCAACTTCGTGGGCATCGGTCCCAACGTGGGCATCGACTTCTTCGTGTCGGACTCGGTGAGCCTGGGCCTGCGCGGCCAGTACAACTTCTACATCGCGCTCAACGAGAAGACGCAGACGTCGCTGACGCTGTCGGCCGGCGCGGCGGCGTACTTCTAGCCCCTCACGCCAGGGCCCGGGCGCGGGGCCCCACGGCCTTGGCGCCCGTGGACGGCAGCAGGGCGGCGGCCACCAGCAGGGTCCACTTCTCGTCGGAGAGGTGGGCCGGCTTCTCCATGGCCAGCGCGTCCTGCAGCCGGGCGCCCAGCGCGGAGAACAGCCGCAGCCGCGCCTCCAGTCGCAGTTCCTCGCGTCGCAGGGCGGCGGACAGCACCAGTTCCCGCTCCTCGGTGGACAGCCGCTTCACCCGAGACACGAAGAGCGGATCCGCCAGCAGGCCCTCCTCGCCGCTGGTACCCAGGGCGGACGGCACCTTGAGGCGGCGCTCCCGCACGACAATCGTGCCGGCCAGCAAATCCCCCAGCCGCTGGTGGGAGCCGGAGACGAGCGCCGTCACCCCACCCACCAGGTAGAGGAGGGGGAGCCGGTCCACCGGCCGCGCCAGGTTGCGCAGCGCCGCATGGTAGAAGCCGATGCGCACGCCGCTCTCCTGGATGACGCGCAGGGAGAGCACCCGCTTTCCCACCGTGCGCCCGCTCCACACCGTCTCCAGGAAGATGGAGTAGCCCCACTCCACGAGGAAGAAGACCACGGCCAGCAGCGCGCTGCCGAAGCCTGGGAAGGCCATCATCACCACGCTGAGCGCCATCATGATGACCAGGGTGAGCGCGGCGACGATGAGCCCATCCACCAGCCACGCCAGGAAGCGCGAGTAGAGGCCCGCGAGCGTGAAGCGGAACTCCACGTACTCGGGGGTGAGCACCGTGTGGGTGCCGTCCAGCAGCGTGTCGGAGGCGGTCGTCACGCCGCCAGTCTAGCCCCACGGGAGGCGGGCGGGCGCCCGTGGATTCCACCGGCGGTGGCGGAAATGGGGCAGGGGTGTGACGGAGCGTGGGCGGCGTCGGCCGCCGGGCAGGCGGGGACTCGGGGGCTCGTAGGGTTATTCGTGGTTGTCCTGAGGCTGGGTTAATCTGCGGCGCTCTTTCACCGTGGCCGCCTCCGACTCCTCATCCTGGAACCGCCGACTCTGGCCGGCGGCTGCCTTCCAGTTCGCGCTCATCGCCGGGGTGACGCAGCTGAAGACGACGGCGAACGCGCTCGTGCTGTCGCGCTTCGAGTCGCAGGCGCTGCCGTACCTGTACCTGCTGGGCGCGCTGATGACGGCGGCGCTGACGGTGCTGCCTCGCGGCCGGCAGGGCTCGCCGCTGGAGTCGCCCGGTGTGCTGACGGGGCTGGGCGGCGTGGTGGCGCTGGGGCTGGCGGGCGCGTTGTCGGCGGGGCAGCGGATGCCCGCGCTGGCGCTGTACCTCTTCGCGGACACCTTCTCCACGTTCGTGTCCTTCCGCTTCTGGGGGCGGATGGCGTCGGCCTTCGACGCGCGCGAGGCGCGGCGGGCCTTCACCTTCCTCAACGGCTTCGCCATGGGCGGCGGCATCGCTGGCGGACTGCTGGTGCAGGGCTTCGCCGTCCGGCTGGGCACTCCGGCCATGGTGGTGAGCGGCGCGCTGAGCCTGCTGTCCGCGGGCGCGATCTTCCATCACCTCTACAAGGGCGCTCCCGCGCCTCCGCCGCGCAGCCGTCCCGCCGCCGCGTCGTGGATGGGGTGGAGCTACCTGGCGGAGAGCCCCTACGCGCAGGTGCTGGCGGCGCTGGGCATCGCCTTCGCGGTGCTGTCCTCCTTCGTGGACTACTTCTTCCGGCTGCGGCTGGAGGGCACGATGAGCGAGGACGCCCTCGCGGCGCTCTTCGGCTCGCTGCAGCTGTGGATTGGCCTGTTCTGCGTGGCCTTCCAGCTGCTCGTGGCGCAGCGGCTGCTGAAGCGGCTGGGCCTGCTGCGCTACGTGGCGCTGGTGCCGCTGGTGCTGGCGCCCCTGGCGGGCGCGGCGCTCGTCACGCCGGTGATGTGGCCGGTGCACCTGCTGCGGCTGGTGGAGACGGCGGTGAGCTACTCCATCCTCCCGGTGGGCATCCAGTTGCTGTACGCGGCGGTGCCGGACGACCAGCGCGAGGGGTTGCGCGCGATGGTGGAGGGGCTGCTGCGCAAGGGCGGTGTGGTGCTGGCGGGCCTGCTGCTCATCGGCGCGGGACGCGGCGCCACGGGCGACACCATGGCGGTGGCGGTGGTGGGCATGTGCGTCGCGCTGGCCGTGCTGCTGGTGCGGCTCAAGCCCGCGTACGTGGCGGCGCTGGGCGAGCAGGTGGGCGCGCCGGAAGAGGAGGATGTGGAGCTGGAGGGGGAGGAGGAGCAGCGGCTCCTGGCCGAGGCGCTGGCGGCGCCCTCTCCGGAGCGGGTGCTGCGCGCGGTGGCCATGATGGAGCAGGCGGAGGTGCCGCTGCGGCCGCACCTGGCCGCGCTCCTGCGCCACCCGAACGAGCGCGTGCTGGAGCGCGGCGTGTCCCTGGCGCTGGAGCTGGAGGCGCACGAGCTGGCGCCCATCCTGGAGCGGCTGGTGGAAGAAGGGCCCCGGCGTCCCAGGGACCAGGCCGTGTGGGCGCTGGCGCGGCTGTCGCCGGAGCGCGCGGAGCGGCTGTTGCCCGCGCTGCTCAACCACCCGGACATCGGGCTGCGCTGCGCGGCCATTGGCGCGCTGCTCAAGTCGACGGGGAACTCGGTGGCGCTGTCCTCGCTCCAGGAATTGCTGGCCCGGGGGGACGCCGCGCAGGAGCCCGAGCGGCGCGAGGTGGCGCGTCTGCTGGGCCGGCTCCAGGACACGCGCTTCGCCGGGGCGCTGGCGCGCTACCTGGAGGACACGGACCCCACGGTGCGGCGCGTGGCGCTGGCCGCGGTGGGCGAGGGCGGCTACGTGGAAATGGCCCCGCGCCTGTTGCCCTTCCTCACCTGGCGCGAGGAGCGCAAGACGGCGCGCGAGGCGCTGGTGGCGCTCGGCGACGCGGTGACGCCGCTGGTGGAGGAGCAGCTCAACAACAAGGGCTCGCCCCTGGCCATGCGGCTGCAACTGCCCCGCGTGCTGCGCGGCATCGGCACGCCCGCGGCGCTGGACGCGCTGCTGTTCTCCAACGTGAAGGACGACGCGTCGCTGCACTTCCGCATCGGCGCGCAGTTGACGCGCCTGCGCGACGAGCACCCCGAGCACCCGGTGGACGTGGAGCGCGTGCGCGAGGCCCTGGGCCGGCGGCGGGACGTGTACCGCGCGCTGGTGGGCGCCTTCCGCGATGTGCGCGCGGCGCTGGGGGACGGCTCGCTGCTCACCCGCGCGGTGGGAGACCGGCTGGACCAGGCGCTGGAGCTGTCCTTCTTCCTGCTGGGGCTGTTGCACCCGTCGCAGGTGATGCGCGGCATCCACTACAACCTGGTGGGACAGGACGCGCGGCGCCGGGCGCTGGCGCTGGAGCTCTTGGAGAACCTGGTCGCCGAAGAGGACCGGGAGCTGGTGACGGAGCAGGTGGAGGCCCACCACCGCGAGCTGCCCCCGGGGGCACCGGGCCGCCTGTGGCGCCGGCTGGCCGCGCTGGTGCAGAGCGAGGACGTGGTGCTGCGCGCGTGCGCCCGCCATGTAGCGCGGGTGAACGGGCTGAACGTGCTCCCGCAGGAGGGTGACTTGAGCGACCGCACTGTCCAACGGATGTTCGCGCTGGAGGGCGTGAGCGTCTTCTCCCAGAGTGACGTGGATGACCTGGCGGCCATCGCGGCCGTGGCCCGCGAGGCTTCCTACAAGGCCGGTGAGCGCATCTACGCGCAGGGCGACCCGGGTGACGCGCTCTACGTCATCGTCGAGGGCGGCGTGGATGCCTTCCACGACGGCGAGCACGTGCTGCGCTTCCAGGGCAAGCAGGCCTTCGGCGAAATCAGCCTCCTGGACGGCGCGCCCCGCCCCACGGACATGGTGGCCGCTGTGGACACGCGCGTGCTCATCATCGACCGGCGCGACTTCCTCGACCTGATCGCGGACCGTCCGGAATTGCTCACCGGCTTCTTCCGGGCGGTGGGCCTGCAGCTCCAGAAGCTCATGGGCCTGCCCGACTCGCGCGAGGCGGGCCAGCGCCTGGAGCTGACCGGCCCGCAGCCCCTGGAGGTGCCGCCGCTGCCCACCGGCCCGGCCCCCGAGCCCTCCAGCGCCAACGAGGTCATCATGTCCTCCGGCGAGGAGGAGCGCGCTCGCGACGAGAAGTGACGGGCGTCCCCGTCCCTGTCAGCTGTCAGGCGCCCGTCTCGCCCGCTGGAATCTGGGGCCTGGGCGCGGGAGGAATGGCCGCGGCGCGCGCGGCGGCTTCTTCCGCGAGCAGGTGCGCGGAGGCGACGGGGATGAGCGGCCGGCAGAAGAACTTCAGCGGCGGGATGGAGCCGACGAAGCGCACCAGCGCCAGCCCCGCGAAGGCCCACGGGTGGCGCTCCACCGTCGACACCGGGGCGAGCACTTCCTGCGTCCTCCGCGTCCAGAACGCGCCGTAGCGCTGGAGCATGCCCCAGCGCATTCCGGGCACCCGCGTGGTGAGCCAGGTCCAGGCGCGCAGGAACCAGGGCGTCCGGGCCTCCGCGGGGGGCACCCAGGCGTGCTCGCTCTTGGCGGCGGTGAACACCACCAGCCACCACGCGCCCCAGGCCGTGTTGAGCAGGGTGAAGACGGTGGTGCTGAAGCACAGGAAGGGCACCGTGAGCACCCACAGGGCCGGCACGCCCACCGCGAACAGCAGCGCCGCCCGCCAGCGCCGTCTCACCTTCTTGCGGAGCCACTGCATGTCGAGGCGCACGCGCGGCTCAATCTTCTCGTCCTCCGGCTTCACGCCGGTGAGGAGGCTGGCGTCGCGGGCGATGACGTCGTGGTAGTCCCGCGACAGCGCGATGACCACCCACTGGGCCAGGTGCAGCGTCGCGAACAGCGCCGCCCAGAAGGCCAGGTCCCACGGCGAGAAGCCCTTCACCGTCCACCAGGAGTCCTCGCCGCCCACCTTCACGCGGAAGCGGCCCCGAGAGCTCCCTTCGCCCTTGGCAGGCGGGCTTCCCTGGGTGGCCACGGCCGTGCCGCCGTCCCCGGTTTCGAGCCCGGCCTGGCGGGTGTCGGCGACTTCCTCGTCGCCGTCCTCGTCGCTGTCACCGGAGGAGGTGGCTTCGTCCTCCTCGGTCTGCGCCGTGCGTGCCGCCTCGAAGGCCAGTGCGGCGATGGCCTCGACGATGGACGTGCCCGCATCGCGTCCCTGTGCCGCCGCTTCGAGCTCCCGGGCCCGCTGCTCGAGTCGCTTCTCCGCCGCGGCCCGCCGCTCCTCGCGGGTGCGGGGCCGCTGGCCTCCCGCATCGGGCGCGTCCGAGGCAGCAGCCTGCCGGGCAGGGCTGTCCTCCGCGTCCTGGGAATCCTTTTCGGTCGCGTCCGCACCGCTGGGAGGGGCTGCCGCTGCGTTCCGGTTCGAAGAGGCGGGTGAACCCGCGTCGTCCTCGGCGTCCGGGTGAGCGGCCGCGGCCCGCGCGTCGTTTCGTTGGGAAGCGGACTCCTCCGCGTCCTCCCGGCGGGAAGCCCCATCCCTGTTCCGCTGCCGCGACGCCTTGCTGCCTTCGAGGATGCGCCTTGCGACCTTGGCGTCGGCCTCCTGCAGGTACCGATCCGCGATCTCCGCGGCCACCTTCCGGCCTGCCTCCGTCTGGGCCTCGGCCTCCTCGCGGGTCTCCTGCCGGCTCGCGCTCTTCGCGGCCTCCTTGCCGGAGCCCATGCAGGTCAGCGCCAGCGCCAGCGCCGCCACCGTCTGGAGCAGCCCCACGCGCAGGTACGTCCGCCGCGCCACCGGGTCCTTCAGCAGCGCCCGGGCCAGGTGGAACGGCAGGCTCATCCCGTAGAAGAACTGCCGCAGCGGGCCCTTGGGACGCGGGCGCCCCTGGAGGTGGAAGTGCTCCACACCCCCTCGCACCTCTTCCCAGAGCTTCTGGCTCAGCGCCTCGCCCTGGCCGTTGATTTCCGGGTCCTCGGGGTTACGCCCCGGGTCTTCCGGTGATGACGGGCCCTGTTGACCCTTGCCGTCCGACACGCGTTCCACCGTAGCATGAGCCGAGTTGTGCTAAAGGCGCCGGTTGTGAGACCGACCCCTCCTGCCTTCCGTCCGAGTTTTCTCCGCCAGCCGCGGCTCTCCGGCGTGCTGGTCCTCGCGCTTGGCGTCCTCGCCGGCTGCGAGAAGAGCAACCCCACGCCTCCGCCTGCCCCGGCGGAACCGCCCGCGGCGGCCAAGGCCCCCGCGGCTCCTGCAGTTCCTCATGAAGTCACGCTGCTGGTTACGGGCGGCGCCTTCGGCCAATTGCAGCCCGTCGACGGCAAGGGCGGCGCGGCGGAGATGCTCGGCCGCTGGGTGGCCGAGGAGAAGCACTGTCCCGGCCCCGTGAAGGAGGGCCAGGCCCCCTGCGCCGACTCCGGCACGCTGGCGCTCGCCACCGGTGACCACTGGAACGGCCCGGCCATCTCCTCCTTCTTCCTGGGCACGCCCACCGCCGAGGTCATGGGCCGCATGGGCTACGCGGCCTCCGCCATGGGCAACCACGAGCTGGCCTTCGGCAAGGAGGCCTTCCTCAAGAACCGCGCCGCCGGCGGCTTCCCGTTCCTCGCCGCCAACCTCAAGGTGAAGGACCCCGCGCTCGCCGGTGACTTGTCCCTGCCCGCGTTCCAGGTGTTCGAGCGCCGCGGCCTCAAGATTGGCGTGGTGGGCCTGGCCTCGGAGAAGACGGTGCGCACGGCCATGGCCGGCCGCGCGGAGGGCCTCGAAGTCACGGGCTACGAGGACGCGCTCAACAGCGCCGTCCCCGAGGCCCGCAAGGCCGGCGCGGACGTGGTGGTGGTGGTCGCCGACACCTGCGTCAGCGAGCTGCAGCCCGTCGTCGCCAAGCACGCCGACTGGAAGCTGGCGCTGGTGGCCGGTGGCCGCTGCCCGCAGCCGGTGGACACCAAGGAGGGTGGTACCACCTTCGTGTCGCTGGACCGCGGCTTCAACAAGTACCTGCGCGCGCACCTGAAGTTCGACCCGTCGAAGCCGGCGGGCGAGAAGGTGACGGATGTGGACACGAAGCTCGTCGACGTGGCGGGCGGCACCCCGGACATCGAGACGGCGCAGCTCATCACCAAGTGGAAGGCGCAGCTCGACGAGGTGCTGGGCCAGCAGATCGGCTTCACCAAGGCGGGCATCCCCCAGAACTCGCCGCAGATGGCGAAGTGGGTGGCGGGCGCGGTGCGCGAGGTGCTCACCACGGACGGCGCCATCCTCAACAAGGGCGGCATCCGCGGCGACCTGCCGGCCGGCGCGATTACGCGCGGCAGCATCTACACGGTGATGCCCTTCGAGAACACCCTGCTGGTGGTGAAGCTCAAGGGCGAGGACCTGGCGAAGCAGCTCGCCAACCCCAACGCGCTCATCGCCGGCTTCACCCCCGCCGGGAAGGGCAAGTTCAAGGACGCCAAGGGCAAGGCACTGGATCCGAAGAAGGAGTACTCGGTGGCCACCATCGAGTACCTCTACTTCGGCGGTGACGGCTTCGAGTTCGAGAAGCTGGCCCCCGAGCCCACCGAGACGGGCATGGCCTGGCAGACGCCCGTGGTGGACTGGACGAAGGGCAAGGAGTCCAGCGAGAAGAAGCCGCTGGAGAAGCTGGTCAAGTAGGCCACCCGCTTCCTTCGCTTCACCGAGGCGCCGGAGGGACTCCCTGGAGTCCCCCGGCGCTTCGCCGTTTCAGAGCCCGGAGGGACCGGGGGCCGTCGGGATGCCGGGCGCCGCCGTCGGGTCGCCCGGAGCGGCGGTCGGGACGCCGGCCGCCGCGCCGCACACGGCCTCGTAGCGGGCGAGGGTGTCATGCACCGTGCGCCGCAGCCGCTCCGGGGTGCTCTCGTGGAGCGTGTCCGCCGCGAGTTGCTGCGCGGACAGCGCCTCCGGGCAGCGGCCGAGCTGGAAGAGAATCGTCGACCAGGTGTCGAGCACCGCCGGGTTGCCGGGCGCCAGCGCCACGGCGCGCCGGGCCGCCGTCAGGCCCTTCTCCGGCTGCGACGTGCGCGCGTAGAAGCCGGCCAGCCCGTTCTGCGCGCTCACGCTGTCGGGCAGCAGCTCCACGGCGCGCAGCCGAGCGGCCTCCTGCTCCTCGGAGGTGTTGCCCGCGGCGTCCAGCGCCTGAGCCAGCGCGTCCCAGGCCTGCCCGCTGTCCGGGTGCCGCTCCACCAGTTGCTGCGCGAGCCCCAGCCGGCGGGACGGGTCCACCGTGGAGCGGATGCGGAGCAGGATGGCGGCGACGTTGCCCGGGTCCTCCTTCAGGGCCTGCGCCATCTCCTGCTCCGCGTGGTGGAGGCGCTCCTCCGGAGGCGCGGCCCCGGGCGTCATGAGGAAGAGCTGGGCGCGGATGGCGTGCACCTCCGCGGGCTCCAGCGCTCGCATCTGGAGGGGGCTCTTCACCGGCGGCAGCGGGGCGGTGATGGTGGGGTAGGTGACGTGGCGGCCGCCGTGGACATAGGCGTGCAGCTCCCCGGCGAGGTCCTTCGCGCCACGGAAGGATTCCTCCCAGGCCTGGCGGGGCTCCTCGCCGCTCATGAGGCGCGTCTGGAACTCGTCGAAGCGCTCGGGGTGCCGGCTGATGAAGAAGTGCACCCACAGCCAGGAGGACGCGTAGTAGTTGCGCGACTCGGCGGTGCCGAGCAGGCCCTTGCCGTCCCACTCCCACAGCTCGTCCAGCGTGCGCCAGCCGCTGCGCTGCACGTGGGCGAGGAAGCCCGAGTGCAGGCCGCCGAGGATGACCTCGTGCCTGTCGGGCCGCAGGATGATGGACTCCAGGTAGGCGGCGAGCCCCTCGGACAGCCAGCGCGGCTGGCGCACCAGGGCGAACTCGGAGAGGTAGTGCGTCAGCTCGTGGGCCTGGGTGCCCACGTCGGCGGGGGCCTCGCTGAGGGCGTACGCGTTGCCGGCCAGCACCAGCACCGGGCCGTCCGAGGTGGTGGCGGAGAAGCCCTCGATGCGGACGTTGGTGAACTCCTCCAGCGTGGTGTGGTTGGCGAGGACGATGACCTCCACCGTGCCCGGCGGGTCGAAGGTGCCGGCCCAGGCCTGGAGCAGGCCCTGCCGGAGCAGTTCCAGCTCCCGTGTGGCCTCCTGCGCGGTCTCCGCGTCCAGGTGGGTGCGGACGCTGAAGTGGGGGCTGCGCACCTCGACCCAGGGGCGCCCGCCCTCGGCGGGGCACACGGCACGCAAGGTGGTGCATCCCGAGAGCAGGGTCAGCACCAGGCCCAGGACAGAGACCGACATCCGACACGTCATGACCCGAGTTTTCCCACAACCCGCGCCGCGAGGGCAGGGAGGGCCCCCGGCGCCTGGGCTAGAGTGTCCAGCCATGGAGATGGCGGAGTTCATCGAATCGCGCCGGCCGCGCTGGGAGAAGCTCGAGGCGCTGCTGGACAGGTCCGAGTCCCACGGCCTTCGCGGGCTGAGCCTGGATGAGGCCCGCTCCCTGGGCAAGCTGTACCGGGCCGTCTCCAGTGACTTGCTCTGGGTGCGCGCGCGCAGCGGCTCGGCGGACGTGAGCGCCTATCTCAACGACCTGGTGGGGCGGGCGTACGCGCTCACGTACCCGGGGCGCCGCCCGCGCTTCGCGGACGTGTGGGGCTTCGTGGCCCGGGGCTTCCCCGCGCTGATGCGTCGGGAGTGGCGCATGTACGTCGCCTCCGTGCTGCTGCTCCTGGCGGGCACGGGTTTCGGCTACCTGGGGATGCTGGTGGACCCGGATGCCGCGCACTACCTGGTGCCCGCCGAACACCTGAACCTGGACCCGGTGAAGCGCGCCGCGGACGAGGCGGCGGGGGAGGGGATGACGGCGGGGCAGCAGGCCCAGTTCACCACCTTCCTCTTCACGCACAACATCCAGGTGGCCTTCCTGGCCTTCGCGCTGGGAATCACCATGGGGCTGGGCACGGCGGTGATGCTCTTCACCAACGGCCTGTTCCTGGGCGCGCTGGCGCAGGTGTACGCGGCGAAGGGCATGGCGGGCTGGTTCTGGGCGTGGATTCTTCCGCATGGCATCCCGGAGATAACGGCCATCTGCATCGCGGGCGCGGCGGGATTGGTGATTGCGCGCGGGCTGGTGGCGCCGCGCGGCCTGCGAAGAGGACAGGCCCTGCGTCAGGAGGCGGTGACGGCGGTGAAGTTGCTGTTCGGCACGCTCGCGCTGTTCGTGCTCGCGGGCTTCATCGAGGGGACGATTTCCCAAATCCACCCGCCGAAGCTGTCGGTGGCGTTCAAGGTGTCCTTCGCGCTCACCGTGGGCGCGGGCGTGTATGCGTACCTCCTGTCGGACTGGCTGCGTGGCGGGAAGGCGGGCGCGGAGGATGGCACCCGCGAGCCCGCCGCGACGCCGTGATACACCGCCCGCGTGACTGACCGCCTCGCCCTGCCTCCGTTGCCGCCCGAGCCGGAGGTCCTCATCGAGTGCCCGCGCTTCTCCTTCGTGAAGCGGCGCGCGGACGGGACGGTGGACTTCGTGGCGCCGCTGCCGTGTCCGTACAACTACGGCAGCATCCCCGGCCTGATGTCCGACGACGGGGACCCGCTCGACGCGGTGGTGATGGGCGCCCGCCTTCCTCGCGGGCAGCGGGTGCGCGTGCCCGTGGTGGCGGTGCTCGGCTTCATCGACGAGGGGAAGGGAGACCCGAAGGTGGTGTGCAGCGCCCGCCCCTTGAGCTCCTTCGAGCGCACCGGGCTGGAGTACTTCTTCCGCATCTACGCCTTCTTCAAGCGCGGGCTGCACCGGGTGCGCGGCAACGTGCCGGACACGCGCTTCACGGGGTGGCTTCCGCTGACTCCAGCAGAGTCTTCGACATCCTGAGCACCCGGTAGGTGAGCAGGCCCTGCTCCAGCGGACCCACCCACTTCTCCTCGCGGAAGCCCACGCGCGTCCAGAAGCGCAGGGCCGCGGGGTTGGGCTCGGCCACACCGAGCCGCAGCAGTCGGACTCCCTGGCCTCGCAGCCAGTCCTCGTACGCGCGGATGACGGCCTCGCCGCGCCTGTGCCCGCGCACCTCCGGCGCCAGCAGCATCAGCCCCAGGTACCATTCCCCCGGAGAGGGAAAGTCGCTCACGGACTCGAGGATGCCCATCAGCGCGCCGCCCGCGTCCCGCAGTGCCACGAAGTGCCCGCGCTCCGGGCCCAGTCCCGGCGGGCGCTCCTCCGGCATCTGCTTCGCTTCATCGGGCCGCGCGGGCCTTCCGTAGCAGCGCTGGTAGAAGTCCTCGCAGCGCTCCAGCAGCGGCTGGAACACGTCCACGTCGACGTCGGTCACGTGTTCGGCGGTGAGGTCGGCGGCCTGGAAGAGCGGGGCCATGGCGTTGTCGCTAAAGGACGCCGCGCGCCTTGATGTCCAGGTAGCGGTTGACGGCCGCGAGGCTCAACTCGTCCGGCTGCACGTCCATCATCTGCACGCCGCCCTGGCTCACCCGGGCCTTCAAGACCTCGCGGTCCGTGAGCAGCTCCGAGGCCACTGCCTGTTGGAAAGCCTCCTCCGGCCCCGGCGGCGGCGTGCGCAGCAGCTTCTGCAACGCGGTGTCCTTCACCGACAGGCAGAGAGGCACGTGCCGCCGCGCCAGCCGGTGCAGCGGAGCCACCATGGTGGAGGCCTGCTCTTCGTCGAGGAAGTCCGTGAAGACGCACAGCAGGCTGCGGCGCGTGAGGCGGACATTCAGCTCCTTGAAGAGGGCCAGGTAGTCCACGTACGTGAGGCTCGGCGTCGTGGAGTAGAGCGCGTCCACCATCTTCCGGTACTGCCCGCGGCCAGCCGCCGGCGGCAGGTAGGCCTTCACCCCGTCCGCGAAGACGGCAAGCCCCACCCGGTCTCCATTGCGCACCGCCACGAAGGCCAGGAAGAGGGCCGCATTGACGGCGTGGTCCAGCTTGGTGAGGCCATCCACGTGCGCCGCCATGGAGCGGCCCGCGTCCACGCAGATGAGGATGGACTGCGAGCGCTCCGACTCCAGCACGCGCGTCACCGGCCGGCCCCGTCGCGCAGTGGCCTTCCAGTCCACGTCCCGCACGCTGTCGCCCTGCGCATAGTCGCGCAGCCGGGCGAACTCGCTGCCACGCCCGTCCCGACGGAGCTTCCGCAGGCCCAGATTCACCAGGTCCAGCGCCGCGCCGGACAGCAGCAGCCGGCTGGCTCCGCGCAGGTCCGGATACACGGAGATGGAAGTCGCGGAGGGAAACGCGCGCTCGTGGAAGACGAGCCCCAGCGGCCCGCGCACCCGCACGTGCACGTCGCCGAACTCGAAGCGGCCGCGCTTCGCGGGCGTCACCCGGTACACCCAGCGCGCCTCGCTGTCCGGCGGCAGCGAGAGCGGTGCCTCCTCGGGCGTGGCGGTGAAGGACTCCGGCACGTCATCCTTCACCCACGCGTCCACCGTGCCGGAGCCCCGGTGCACCAGCCGCAACTCCACCTTGTTGGGCACGCCGACGTTGAGCCGCTGCGGCAGCACGCGGCGCACTTCCAGCCGCACCCGCCGCGCGGCGAGCAGGTCCACTCCGGCCAGCGCCAGCGCCAGCGCGTCCAGCACCAACACGGCGCCGCCGAGGCCGGGGAAGAACCCCGCGGCCATCATCGGCAGCGCCAGCAGCGCCAGCAGCCCCCAGAGGCGCGGGGTGGGAATCAACGCGGGACCTCCACCCCCTGCACCACCTCGCGCAGCACGTCCGAGGGCGTGGCCCCGTCCAGCTCCGCGTCCGGCGACAGCAGCAGGCGGTGCTTCAGCACGGGGCCGGCGAGGAAGCGCACGTCGTCCGGCGTGACGAAGCCGCGCCCTCGCAGGGCCGCCAGCGCCTTGGCCGCCAGCAACAGGTGCACGCCCGCGCGCGGGCCCGCCCCCAGGCGGATGCGGCTGGACGAACGCGTGGCCGCCACCAGCTTGCGGACGTACGCGAGCACCGGCGGCTCCACCGTCACCTCGTTGAGCGCCGCCCGCGCCGCCAGCAGGCCGTCCTTCCCCACCGCCGCGTTGACACCCGCGCGCGCCAGGTCGCCCGAGTCGAAGCCGCGGTGCACCGCGGCGAGAATCGCGTCCTCCTCCTCCGGCGCCGGATAACCCACTTCAATCTTCAGCAGGAAGCGGTCCAGCTGCGCCTCGGGCAGCGGGTACGTGCCCTCGGACTCCACCGGGTTCTGCGTGGCGAACACCGTGAAGAGGGGCGAGAGCACCAGGTTGCGGCCCTCCAGCGACACGCCGCGCTCCTGCATGGCCTCCAGCAGCGCGGACTGCGTCTTGGCGGGGGCGCGGTTGATTTCATCCGCCAGCAGCAGGTCCGTGAAGATGGGGCCCTTCACCAGCACGAAGGACTGGGTCTTCAAGTCGAAGACGCTGGTGCCCAGGATGTCCGCGGGCATCAGGTCCGGGGTGAACTGGATGCGCTTGAAGTCCGCGCCGATGCTGCGCGACAGCGCCTTGGCCATCAGCGTCTTCGCCACGCCGGGCACGCCCTCCAGCAGCACGTGGCCGCCGGCGATGAGGCCGCACAGCATCAGCTCGAGGGCCTCGTCCTGGCCGACCACGGCCTTGCGCACCTCGTGCAGCACGCCCTCGCGGATGGCGTGGGCGGCCTGCACGGCGGCGCCGTTGGAGGCGAAGGTGGGGGCGGTATCGGTGACGTTCATGTCGTTCCGGGAGTGCTGCGCCGGCCCGCGCCGGCGGTGTGGAGTCGTTGTCGCAGCACGGCCGCATTGGCCGCGAGCTGCTGGAGGTCTGAGTCGCTGCCCACCGTGTCCGCCTCGGCGGCCACGGCCTGGAGGCCCCGGGCCAAATCCTCGCGGCCCCGGTCGCGCAGCCCCTGCGCCACCGAGGCGGCGGGAGAGTGCGCGGGCAGGCCCGCATGCAGGGCCAGTTCCTGGATGAGCCCCTTCGCGATGAGTCCGGCGGCGAAGGCGTGGTGCCGGCCCTCGCGGTACAGGCGGCCCATGGCGAAGAGGGCGTCGGTGGCACCCACGCGGACGGACTCGGGCGGCGGGTGCGGACGGCCGAAGCGGCGCAGCGACACGGACCACAGCGCCACGCCGAGCAGCAACTGCGCCACCGCGAAGTGCAGGCCGTAGCGCCGCGCGAAGTCCACCACCGAGCGCTCGTTGGTGAAGCCGTGGTGGAACTCGTCGAACTCGTAGGGGCCGGGGCCCAGGCCCGCCAGCGCGCTCAGCCAGAACTGCGCGTTGTCCGCGCGTGCCAGCGCCCGGTTCATCGCCAATTCAGGCGCGCCCACCACCAGCACCCGGCCCTGGCCGTGCGGCACCACCGCCGCCACCACCTGACCCAGCCGGTCATCCTCCAGCACCGGCACGGAGTTGGGCGGCAGCGTCAGGAAGGCCTGCACCTTCGCCTCCACGCGCTCCACGCCCAGCGTGTACGGGGTGGGCAGCGGCGGCACCAGCGTGCGCATGGGCAGCGTCGTGTCCGCCTTGGTGAGCTTCACCGACAGCGCGTCCAGCAGCGGGTTCTCCCGCGAGCCCCAGGGCACGTACACCAGCGTGCCACCCGCCCTCACGTGCTCCAGCAATTTCTCGTACTCGGTGTCGTCCAGCGCGGCGGCACGGAAGGCGTTGAAGCCGGTGCGGGGGACGTCCTCGTCCGCCAGGCCGGCGTCGGGCTCGGCGGCGAGCTGCGTCTGGTCCGGGTCCTCCTCGTATGCGCCCTGCACCTCCACCGCCAGCAGCACGGGCGTCAGCTGCCCGGTGACGATGCGCAGGTCCGACATGCGGCGGACCACGGGCAGGCCGCTCTCCTGGGCGAGCAGGAAGAGGGCGCGCGCGCCGTCCTCCTGGGCGCGGAAGGTGGACAGCGTGTCGGCGAACTCGCCGCGCTGGGCGCTCTTCACGAGGAATGCGCCGAGCACGACGGTGAGCACGAGGCCACCCACCACCATCAGCGGGAAGCGGTCACGCACCAGCGGCCTCCGTCGGCGCGGGCGCGGCCAGCAGCGGCTGGGTGAGGGTGCGGAACTCGCGGTAGCCCTCCGCGCCCACCGGCACGTTGCCGTACCAGGCGAAGTCGAAGCGGCGCGTCAGCTCGCGGAAGGGCGGCTTCCATTCCGCGCGGCCCCGGAACTGGCGCAGGTAGTCCCAGTTGCTCAGCGTCACGTCGTAGAGGATGGCCCCGTCGCGGTGCAGCCGGGACAGCAGCGCCAGGTAGAGGCTGCGCACCGCCTCACGGTACTCGCCCCGGGCGGCCAGCTCGTCGGCGAGGTGTGCCCAGCCCTCGGGCGGACGGGACAGCGCATGCGCCGGGTCACCCGCCAGCGCCGCGGCGTCCACCGTGGACACCTCCAGACCGTCCGCGTCCGCGCGCTTCCTCCCCTTGTTCAGGAACATGATGAGCAGCCCGCCCAGCACCGCCACCGCCAGCGTCACCAGCACCACGACGAGCACGTTGGCCACCATGGAACCGCTGACCATCTGCGGGGCCTGCCTCGGCGGCGGCGCTGGCTCCCGCTCGAAGAGCTTCTTGAGGAACTCGCCCAGCCAGTCGATGAACCGCCGCCACCAGCCCGGCGGCTCCGGGGGCACGGTGTCGTCCTCGGCGGCGTCCTTCTCCGCCTTCGGCGGCGCCACCGCGAACTCCGGCCGCGCGAGGATGTCCTTCGCCCGCGCCGAGGCCGCCCGCGCATCCGCGCGCGTCTGGGCCTCGAGCGTCCCGGACGCCTGTGCGAGCCCCTGCTCCAGCGAGGCCATGGCGGTGTCGCAGTCCTCCTCGTCCCAGGCCTGGCGCTCCACGGTGCGCACCAGCCGCTCCAGCTTGCCCTTCTCGGAAGGCCCCAGCGCGCCCAGTGACTCGAAGCGCGCGTCCTCCGAGGGGCCGCTGGCCTCGCAGGACTCCGCCACCGCGCCCAGCCGCGTCACCGCGTCCCGCGCGGAGGTGACGGGGCGCTCGGGGGCCTTTTCCGCCCACGCCGGGCTTCCCGACAGCAACAGCCCCGCGCCGAGCACCACCGCCAGCACCGCCGCGCTGCGGGGGCCCAGGGCCCGGCCGGTGTTCCTCGCGGGGAGCTGCTGCACGGCGGCCAGCAAATCCAGCCCCTCCTGTCGCACGCGCCCGTCTACCAGCAGCAGCGTGGCCGCGGCGGCGCGCACCGGCTCGAAGAGGGCGAACGTCGCGGCCGCGAGGAGCAGCAGCCACGGCGGCGTGTCCAGCGAGGCGAAGCGCTCGGCGAACGTCAGGTCGATGCCCACCAGCTTGCGGCCGAGGAACAGCGCGAAGTTGGCGGCGATGTGCAGGTTGAAGAAGACCAGCAGCTGCACGCTCATCAGGACGCGCACCAGCATGGCGGTGCCGCGCGCCGGACCCAGCAGCCGCGAGCACAGGCCGTACAGCTTCAGCGGGCTGCCCTTGCCCTGCATCATCGTCGCGTAGCCCACGCTCTGCGCGGCCAGCACGAAGAAGCCGATGCCCAGCGTCAGCGTCATCACCACCGTGTTGAAGACGAAGAGGTACGCCACCGCGATGAAGAGGCCGGGCGCGCGGCCCAGCGCGGCGCGCATCGACGCCCACGCGGAGGGCTCGGCCTTCGTGCCCAGCAGCACCTCCTGCGTGTAGTGGCAGGCCGCGCCCTGGCACAGCCCGCGGAGGAACCACGCCAGGGTGAGCGCCAGCGAGGGCAGGGCGAGCGGCCGGCCCATGCGCACCGCCTCGGCCAGGTACAGCACCGCGGCGACGACGGCCGCGCCGCCGGGCAGGGTGAGGGCCCAGACGCCCGTGTTGCGCGCGCACAGCCGCAGCGCCGCGTCCATCAAGGCCACCGCGCCCCGGGGGCGCAGCTCGAGGGCGGAGACGGCCATGCGCTAGCTCGCCGCCGCCTGGGCCACCAGCAGGATGGCGCCCCAGACGAGCGCCACCCCCACCAGTCCCAGCACCACGTTGCCTGGCGTCCACTCGCGCCGCTCGCCCGGGCCTTCCAGCGCCTTGAGGCGCCGCTCCAGGCAGCTCGCGCAGCGGTTGATGCCCTCGAACTGCGTGGTGCACTCCCGGCAGATGACGCGCCGGCACTCCACGCAGACGCCGAGGCCGGCGCGCTCCGGGTGGTAGTGACAGCGGCCCGAGCCCTGAATCATGCCGCCACCTTACGCAAACCCGGGCCCGCCACACCACCCCCTGAGAGGACGACTAGAGCTCGTCGAGGAACTCGTCGTTGTACGTGTAGCGCGACAGCCGCTTGACGAGCGCCTCCATCGCCTCTACCGGCTTCACCGAGTGGAGCATCTGCCGCAGCTTCTTCACCTTCTCGTACTCGCGCAGGGTGAAGAGCTTCTCCTCCTTGCGCGTGCCGGACTGGGCGATGTTGACGGCCGGGAAGACGCGCTTCTCCGCGAGCAGGCGGTCCAGGGTGACTTCCGAGTTACCGGTGCCCTTGAACTCCTCGAAGATGACCTCGTCCATGCGGCTGCCGGTGTCGATGAGCGCCGTGCCGATGATGGTCAGCGAGCCGGCCTCCTCCGTCGCGCGCGCGGCGCCGAAGATGCGCTTGGGGCGCTCCAGCGCGCGGCTGTCCACGCCGCCGGACATGGTGCGGCCGGAGTTGTCGATCTCCTTGTTGAAGGCGCGCGCCAGACGGGTAATCGAGTCGAGGAGAATCACCACGTCCTTGCCGGTCTCCACCAGCCGGCGGGCGCGCTCCAGGGCCAGCTCCGCCACCTTGAGGTGGTCCACCGTGGGCCGGTCCGAGCTGGAGGCCAGCACCTCGGCCTTGATGCCCCGGCGCATGTCCGTCACTTCCTCGGGGCGCTCGTCGATGAGCACCACCATGACGTGACACTCGGGGTGGTTGGCGAGCACCGCCTGGGCGATGCGCTGGAGCATGATGGTCTTGCCCGTCTTCGGCGGGGCGACGATGAGCGCGCGCTGACCCTTGCCGATGGGGGCAATCAGGTCCAGCACCCGCGTCACCAGCTCCTTGTGGCCGTTCTCCAGCTTGAGCCGCTCGGTGGGGTCCACCGACGTCAGGTCCGCGAAGTGTGGCAGCCGCGGGACGCCTTCCAGCGGCAGCCCGTCCACCGTGTCCACCTTCTGGATGACGCCCTTGTTGCCGCGCATCTGCGCGAAGGCCGTGAGGTACTGGCCATTGCGCAGCTTCAGCTTCTGCACCAGGTTCTTCGGCAGCTCCGGGTCATCCGGCGCCGCCAGCAGGTTGCGCTTGAGCTGCCGCAGGAAGGCGTTGGGGCCCTTGGCCTCCGTGTCCAGCACGCCCTCCACCGGCGCCAGGTTGGGCTGCTGCGCGACCTCACGCGGGTGCCCGCCGCCGTGCTGCTGCCGCTGCGGGTGGTGGTGCTGCTGCTGGGGCTGGGGGCCGCCCTGGCCGGGGCCCTGCGGCTGTTGCTGCTGTGCCTGGCGCTGGCGGTACTGCTCCAGCTCCTGCGGCGTCAGGAAGACCTGGACCTGCTGCCCGTCCGCGCCGGGCTGCATCCGGTAGGCCTGACCGTCTGGGGTGAAGAGGACCTGCGCGCCACGACGGCGGCGGCGACGGCGGCGGCGGCGGCCGCCTGCCTGGCCGGGCTGCCCGGGGGCGCCTCCCTGGGACGGGCCACCCGCGCTCGCGGCGTCGCCGTCGTCGGGACCCTCGTCGTCCCCCTCGTCGCCGCCGTCGTCATCCGCTTCGGGCGGAGGTGCCGGGCGGGCGGCCACGGGCATCGGGGAGGCATCACGGGGGTCGCTGTTATCGGGGTTTTCGCTCATGGGGTTTCCAGACGGCGCGCGTCCCATGCAGGCCATCCCGGAGGAGGCGGAGACGCAGGGTGACTCAGGCTGTGGGACAGGGAGCCGGACGCGGGGCCTTGAGACGAGCAGGCCGAACCGCCGGTCCCTGAAGCACCCTGGCGGCCCGAGGCCGTCCGGGGTGCATGGGTAACACTAACAGAGGCCGGGGGCGGCGCCGCCGCTTTTTTCACTCCGCTTCACTCCGATGTTGGACGGCCGACCTCATTCCACCGTGAGGGTGAAGGGCATCATCGCCTTCATCCCTGGCTGGAGCAGCTCCAGGTTGAGCCCCGCGGAGCGCGCCAGCGTCCGGAGGGGCTCGGGAATGGCGGGAGGCGGCTCGGGCAGGAGGGCGAGCGCCGCCCGCACGCCCGGCTCCCCGCCCAGCCCGGAGAAGAAGCCCCGCGCCTCGCCCATGACGACCACGTCCAGGTCCTCGTCCGCGGGCACACCGGCCCGCTTCCGCGCGGAGTCCACCGCCTCGGGCAGGCCGCCCAGCCGGTCCACCAGCCCGCGCGCCAGCGCATCCTGGCCGCTCCAGACGCGGCCCCGCGCGAGCTCGTCCACCTTCGCCTTGTCCAGCTTCCGCCGCGCGGCCACCTCGGTGATGAAGATGTCGTACGAGGCATCCACCCACGCCTGCGCCGCCGTCTGCTCCTCCGGCGTCCACGGCTTCCACGTGTCGAACATGTCCGCGAGCGGGGCGCGGGTGACGCTCTCCTGGCTGACGCCGAGCACCCCGCCCAGCAGCCCCTGGAGGGCGGGCTTGACGTAGTAGACGCCGATGCTGCCGGTAATCGTGGGGGCGAGGGCGAGCACCTCGGTGGCGCCCATCGCCGTGTAGTAGCCGCCGGACGCGGCGAGGTCACCCATGGAGGCGATGACGGGCTTGTGCTTCGCCGCCTCCATCACCGCCTGGTACATCAGGTGCGAGGCCAGCACGTCCCCGCCTCCCGAGTCCACGCGCACGACGATGGCCACCACGGACGCGTCCACCTGCGCGCGCTCCAGCGCGCGGATGACAGTCTCCGCGCCGGCAATCTGGCTGTAGCCCAGCGGGTCCTCGCGGCTGCGGCCTCCGGAGATGGTGCCCAGCACCGGCACCACGGCGATGCGGCGCCGTTGGCCCCAGCGTCCCTCGCGCTCGTCCCTGGGCGCGTAGGTGGTGCTGAAGCGGCCGCCCGGCACCAGTTCCTTCACCTTCGCGTCCAGATCGGTGGGGAGGATGACGCCGTCGAGGAAGCCCAGTTCGTGGGCCTTCTTCGCCGTGGCGAGCCCCGTGGCCCACAGCTCCCGCAGTCGCTCGGGCGGCTGCTTGCGCGACTCCGCCACGCCCTTCTCGTACCAGGCCGCCTGCGTATCCAGGTACGCGTTCACCTGCTCGCGCCACTCCGCGCTGGGCTCGGTGTTGGCGAGCTGTTCCGTGGCCGACTTGTACCTGCCCACGCGCGCCACGTCCCAGTGCACGCCCACCTTCTGGAACGTCCCGCCGATGGTGTTGAGGTGCGCCACCAGGCCGTTGATGGGCAGCATCGCCTCCGGCACCGCGTAGACGCGGTCCGCCGCGGAGGCCACGAAGTAGCCCTCGTCGTCCGCCGACAACAGCACCGCCATCACCCGCTTGCCCGACGCGCGCAGCCGCAGCACCGCCTGACGCAATTCCTCCGCCTTGCCCCAGTTGACGCCGGGCAGGCCCTCCATCTTCAGCACCACGCCGGTCAGCCGCTCGTCCTTCGCCGCCAGGTCCAACCACCGCGACAGTTGCAGGTACGGGTCCGTGGCACGCGCCCCCATCAGCGCGAGCAGCGGGTTGGTGCCGCCGGCCAGCATGTCGTTGACGTCCACCATCGCCACCACGCCGCCGTGCGGACGCAGCGAGCGGTAGCTCTCGCTGGACAGGCGCAGCGCCACCACGTGGTCCGTCCCGTCCTCCGTGCCGCCCGCCGCATACGTGAGGCCGATGCCGGACGTGTCCACCGTGGCCGCCACCTGGAGCGCCAGCGGCACGCCGCTGACGAAGCCGTGCGACACGCCCGCGCCCAGCCGCAGGCCCGGAATCACCTCCGCGTTGAGCGTGTACGTGGCCTTCCCGCTCCGGAAGGCCCCTTCGGAGAAGAGCCAGTCCACGCCCAGCGTGTAGCGCTCGTCCAGCGGACGCACCCCCAGGCCCAGGTTGTACTGGCGCTTCAGCTCGTAGCGGCCCTCCTCGGGGGCGTTGATGTCCCGCACCACCGCCGCCAGCGACAGCGCGCGCGACGGCCGCGCGGTGAGGCCCAGGTCGAAACCGGACAAATCATCGAGGTCGCCGTCGTCCGAGCTGAAGGCGTGCCACGAGCCGCCCAGTTGCAGTGTGCGCGTGCCCACGGACAGGCCCAGCGACGTCTTGCGGTAGTCCGGCTCCGCGTGGCCGCGCACCCACTCCATGGAGAGGCCCGCGCCCAGCCCCAGGAAGCGCGAGGCCAGGAAGACGCCGTCGCCCACGCCGTCCTGCACGAGGTTGCGCTCGTGCAGGTAGAAGAGCTGGCTGCCTCCGACGAAGCCGAGGCCAGCGGGGTTGAGGGAGAGGGCGGTGGCCTCGTCCACCAGCGCCGCGCCGGTGGGCGGCAGCGTCACACCCCGAGAGGGGAGGGGGGCGCTGTCGATGGCGCCCGTCTGGGCAGCCGCGAGGCCGGGGAGCAGCAGGAGGGCGAGCAGGCGCATACGCCCGGGACTCTAGGCGCCGAGCGCCCCGGGACAAGCGCCTCGCGTCACCAATCCTCGGTTCCGGACACCTCGTTCAGCGGGTCGTCGTCTTTCTTCTTCTTCTCCGCGGCCTTCGTCTTGCCGCCGCGGTCCTCGGCGCTCCAGTCCTCGGTGCCGCCGCGGTTGTCCAGCGGGTCCGAGCTTTTCGACACCTTCTCGCCGCCCGTGTTCACCAGCTGGTTCACCATGCGCTCCAGCTCGTTCTTCAGCTGGCCGAACTCGTCGCCCTGGAGCACCACGCGCCGGCCGCCAATCCGCTTGCCGCTCTGGATGTCGTAGTAGCTCAGCGACAGCTCCGAGCCGTCCTCCAGCGCCTTCAGCGTGCCCACCATGGCGCGCTCCAGGTTGAGCGACTGGCCCATGGCCGTCACGCCGGAGGCCTTCGACGCGCCGCGAATCACCTCGCCTGCCACGCGGTCCAACTGCACGTCATAGGCCTTGTACTCGGGTGTGGGCACCAGGTCCGCGCTCACCTCCACGTCGTCCGGCGTCACCTCCAGCAGCTGCCCGTGCTGGCGGAAGCCAGGGCGCTCCAGTCGCAGGAGGTGCTTGCCGATGGGCAGCGTGGACAGCGTCGCCGGCGTGTGGCCCACCAGCTCCCCGTCCAGGAACACCCGCGCGCCCGCGGGCCGCGACTTCACCGTGGCTCCGCCGCGCAGCTGCGAGGTGCGGCCGGTGGCCACCTGCACGCGCAGGGCGAGGTAGTCCCGGCCGAAGCGCTTAGGGTTCAGCTCGAAGGTGGGGTTGAGGGCAATCAGGTCCATCAGCGCCAGCTTCGCCTCCTCCACGTCGCCGCGCAGGTGCAGCAGCGCGCCGTAGAGGGCCAGCGACTCACACAGGGGCGAGCAGCCGCGCATGGCGCCCGCCGCGGACTCCAGCGCCTTGAGGGTGGCGCGGATCTTCTTCTCCGCCTCCTCGTACTCCTTCTTGTCGAAGGCGGCGACGCTCTCCGACAGGCCCTTGCGCGCCTTGTCCAGGGACGCCTTGGCCGCGGTGTCCTCCGGCATGCCGAACAGCTCCTCGGGCTTGCGCACGGTGAAGCTCGCGAAGTTGCCGAGGGCGTCGTTCATGTAGCCCTCCATCTTCACGCTCGCGGACTCGGAGGCCGGGTCCATGGGCACGACGAGGCTGGAGATGCGCTTCGCGGGAGGCGGGGCTGCCAGGGCCAGCGCGGGGAGGAGGGCGAGGACAAGGGCTTTCATGGGGTACCTCGAAACGGGCGACGCGAGCCGCCCGCCATTCATTCAATCCCTGCGCCTTCTAGAAACCGACGCCGCCGGACACGGGATTCCAGCCGCTGCCCTTGTCCTGGGTGGCCACGAACACGGCGCCCGCCGTCACCGCCGCCACGCCGCCCACCACGGCCCAGAACGCGGGCCGCTTCAGCAGCGAGTTGCCCGAGCCGCCGCTGCGCTCCGAAACGCGGGGCGCCGTGGCGCCGTTGACGAAGTCGCGCACCTGGTCCGCCGCGGCCACCGGGCCGTGCTTCCCTTCGCGCGACGCCAGCTCGATTTCCACGCCGCGCAGCCGCGCCTTGGACTTCAAGTCCCACGCCTGCAGCTCCGCCTCGGCGCGGCCCTTCTTGTCGCGGGACACCGCGGCCAGCACCACGTAGCGGGCGCCCAGCCGCTCGCCAATCGCGCGCGCCTCGGCGGGGACGATGTCCTGGTCGAAGGCCCGCTCGGTCGCGGCCTTGGCGGCGGCGTCGCGCACGGCGGCCAGGCCCGGCGCGGGCTCCAGCTTCGCCTTCAGCTCGGTGGGCGCGGAGGACTTCACCTCCGCGTACGTGGCGTAGGGCGCGTAGCCGGGAAGCTGCACAATCACGGGGTGCTGGCCGGCGGGCACCTCCACGGCCCTCATGGGCGTGACGCCCACCTTCTGGCCGCGCACCCGCACCTCGGCGCCGGCCGGCTGCGAGTCCACCGCCAGCGTGCCCGAGGGCAGCCCCCTCACGGCGGAGCGGGCCTCGTCGTAGGCCTTCTGCACTTCCTGGCTGAAGAGGGCGCTGTCCGGACGGGCGGTGGGCTCGGCCACCGCGGCGTGGGTGAAGGCCTCCTTCGCGCCCATCATGTCCCCGTTGAGCTGCCGCGAGGCGCCCAGGAAGACGTACGCCTGCGCCAGCCGCTCCGTGCTCAGCTCGGCCGGGGCCTGCGTGTAGGCCTCCGCCGCCGCCTTGAACTTGGCCTCCGCGGCCTCGGGGTCCAGGTTGTCGTAGGCGGTGCGGCCCTCCTCGAAGAGGGTGTCCGCCTTCGTCAGCGGCACGGGCGCCGGCGGCGGGAAGGCCGCTCCCAGGTCCACCAGCTCCACGCCGGTGCCCAGGTGGCGCAGCAGCTCGCCTTCCAGCTTCGCCGCCGCGTCCGCGGCCGCGGGCGTGCGCGCCACGGCGAACAGCACCACCTGGCCGGAGGCCGTCAGCAGGGCCGGCTTCTCCAGGACGGGCTTCACCACGGCGGGCGTGGGCTCCGGCGTCACCGGGGTGGCCACGGCGGGCGTCGCCGGCTTCTCCAGCGGCGTCACCGGCGTCTCGTGCTCCGCGGGCGTGGCGGGCTTCTCGTCGGGATCTCCGAAGACCATGGGCTCCGGCGACGCCACGTCACCGGTGTCCGCCGTCTCGGTCTCCTCGGCGGCTGGCACCTTCTTCTTCTTGGACGGTGCCTTCTTCTTCTTCATCACCTTGGTGACGGCCGGCTTCTTCTTGCTGGCCTTCTTCCGGGTGGTCTGGGCGTGCGCGGGGAGGACGGCCAGGAGCAACGCGAGGAGCAGGGCAAATCGGCGGAACGTGTTCACGGCGCCGGAGCCTAGCCGAGCAGGGGGGCTTCCTCACAAGTCCCGGTCCGTCCTGCCAGCCCCACCGGGTGGAGAACGACCCGCGCCAGGAGGGCGCGGGCCGCATTCCAGCCTGCCTGGACGGCTAGACGTCCAGTTCCTGGACCTCGCTGGCGCGCTCCATGATGAACTTGAAGCGGGCGCTCACGTCCTTACCCATCAGGTCGTTGATGAGGCGGTCCGTGTCGAGCGGGTTGTCGATGATGACGCGCAGGCTCATCCGGTTCTTGGGGTCGAGCGTCGTCTCCTTCAGCTCGTCCGGCGTCATCTCACCCAGGCCCTTGAAGCGCATGATGTTCGGCTTCGCGTTGCCCTTGGTCTTCTCCCGGATGATGCGATCCCTGTCGGCCTCGTCCAGCGCCCAGTACGTCTCCTTGCCAATGTCCACCCGGTACAGGGGTGGCTGGGCGATGTGGATGGTGCCGCCCTCAATCAGCGGGCGCAGGTGCCGGTAGAAGAAGGTGAGCAGCAGCGTGGCGATGTGGTGGCCGTCGCTGTCCGCGTCCATCAGCAGGAAGACGCGCCCGTAGCGCAGCTTGGTGATGTCGAAGTCCGTGCCGATGCCGCAGCCCAGCGCGGAGACGATGTCCTGCAGTTCCTTGTTCGTCGTCACCTTGTCCGTGGACGCCTGCTCCGCGTTGAGCACCTTGCCGCGCAGCGGGAGGATGGCCTGGGTGCGCCTGTCGCGGCCCTGCTTCGCGGAGCCGCCTGCGGAGTCACCCTCGACGATGAACAGCTCGCTCTGCCCCGGGTCGGTCGAGGAGCAGTCCGCCAGCTTGCCCGGCAGGTTGAGCCGGTGGCTGACGGCCGTCTTGCGGCTGATGGCCTGGGACGCGGCCCGGCTGGCCTCGCGCGCACGGGCGGCGAGGATGATGCGGGCCACCACCGCCTCGGCGATGGACTTGTTGTCGTTGAGCCACTTCTCCAGCGCCGGACGGAGCACGCCGTCCACCTGGGCCGTGACTTCGGGGTTGTTGAGGCGGCCCTTCGTCTGGCCCTGGAACTGGGGCTCCACCACGTAGGTGGAGAGGATGGCCACCATGCCCTCGCGGATGTCCTCCGCGGTGAGCGTCACGCCCTTGGGCGTCAGGTTGTGCGTCTCGATGTAGTTGCGCACCGCCTTCACGACGGCGCCGCGCAGGCCGCCTTCGTGCGTGCCGCCCAGGTTGGTGGGGATGCCGTTGACGTACGAGCGGATGTGCTCGTCCGTGGCCTCCGTCCACGCCAGCGAGGCCTCCAGCCGCACCCCGTTGTCACGCGAGTGGTAGAACGTCGCGCTGCCCGGAGGCACCATCGGCTTCTGCCGCTCCGCCACCACCTTGGTGAGGTACTCGGCGATGCCGCCGTCGTGCTTGTACGTCACATGGGTGTGCGGGTGGGCCGTCTCGTCCTTCCAGATGACGATCATGCCCTTGTGCAGGTAGCTCTTGGCCTCCAGCCGCTCGCGCACCGTCTCCGCGTCGAACTTCAGCTTCTCGCCGAAGATTTCGGGGTCCGGCTCGAAGGTGGTGGACGTGCCCGTGCCGCGGCAGGGGCCCTCCACCTTCAGCGGGGTGGTGGCCCGGCCGCGCGCGTAGTTCTGTACGTGCTTCTTGCCGTCCTTCTTGATCTCCACGACGAGCTTGCGCGAGAGCGCATTCACCACCGAGCTGCCCACGCCGTGCAGGCCGCCCGAGTGGATGTAGCTGCCCTGCTCGAACTTGCCGCCCGAGTGAAGCGTCGTGAGGATGACCTCCACGGCCGGCTTCTTGTGCTTGGGCATGATGTCCACGGGGATGCCGCGCCCGTTGTCCACCACGGTGATGCTGCGCCCGTCCTTGTGGAGCGTCACTTCCACGGTGGTCGCGAAGCCGTTGATGACCTCGTCCACCGAGTTGTCGAGGATTTCCCACAGCAGATGGTGATAGCCCGTGCTGTCGGTGCCGCCGATGTACATCGCGGGGCGCTTGCGCACGGGCTCCAGGCCCTCGAGGACCTGGATGTCGGCGCCTGTGTAGCTTTCCTTCTTCGTCGCCATGGCTTCCTCTGACTAGTCCTTCTTCTCGGGCAACTGGATGAAGGCGATGGGCCGGGCCACCTTCTCCACCGCGTCGCGCTTGGACATCTCGCGGCCCTTGCCGCCGCGGCCCGTCACCTCGTACTTCGTCGGGGACAGGTGCAGCTGGCGGCCCTTCTGCGTCTCGAACTCGAGCTTCGCGTCCTTCTGGCTCGGCGGGGTGACGAGGAAGTCCACCACGCCGTCGCCCTCGTCCACCTTGATGACGGTGACGCCCTTGCCGGGCCCCGCCAGCTCGTTCACCTCGGCCACCTTGCACACCAGCGCATTCGTCTTGCGCGTGAGCACCGCGAGCAGGTCCTTCTCGCCCACCGGCTGCACGCCGATGATTTCGTCGCCCTCGCCTGTCTTCGCGTAGCGGCGGCCGGCGCGCGTGGACACCTCCAGGTGCGGCTCCAGCAGGAAGCGCATGCCCAGGCCGTGCTTCGTCACGCCAATCAGCTTCTCGGTGCGGGGCAGCCGCGCGTCGAGCGACAGGGCGGCCACGACCCGCTCACCGTCGTCGAACTTGAAGAACTTCTGCACCGGCTCGCCGTAGCCCGAGGAGGCGGGCACGTCGTTGAAGCGGGTGACGTACGCGGTACCGAAGTTGCTGAACAGCACCAGGTTGGACTTGAGGCTGCCGGCCAGCACCGCCATGACGGCGTCGCCCTCGCGCAGGCGGGTGGCGGAGGGGTCCTTCACCTCGCGCATGCGCTTGACCCAGCCGTCGCGGGTGAGGACCACGTGGGCGTCCTCGTCCGCGATGAGGGCCTCCTCGCTGAACTCCATCTCCTCGGAGCCCGCGCCGCCGATGCGGGTGCGGCGCTTGTCGTTGTACTGCGTCTTCAGCTCCGTCAGCTCGTCCTTGACGGTGCTCCAGACCTTCTTCTTGTCCCGGAGGATGGCCTCGATGCGCTTGATCTCCGCGCGCTTCTCCTTGAGCTCCTTCTCCACGACGAGGATTTCGAGGCGGGCCAGCTTGTAGAGCTTCATCTCCAGGATGGCGTCCACCTGGAGCTCGTCCAGCTTGAAGCGGGCAATGAGCTTCTTCGCCGCGTCCTGCTTCCCGTCGGACGCGCGGATGATCTTGATCATCTCGTCGAGCGCGTCGTAGACCTTCTCGAAGCCCTCGAGGATGTGGACGCGCCGCTGCAGCTCGCCCAGCTCGTGCTGGAAGCGCTTGGTGACGACGTCGAAGCGGAAGTCGAGGAAGTACTGGAGGATGGACTTGAGGTCCAGGCGCTCCGGGGTGCAGATCTCGGGGTTGTCCTTGTTGGGGACGAGGCACGTCATGTTGACGCCGAAGTTCGTCTGCAGCGCTGTCTGCTTGTAGAGGTACGCCATCACCAGCTCGGAGTTGGCGTCCTTCTTCAGCTCCATGACGATGCGCACGTCCTTGGTGGACTCGTCGCGCACGTCGGTGATGAGCGGCATCTTCCGCTCGCGCACCAGCTCGCCAATCTTGGCGACCAGGGTGGACTTGTTGACCGTGTACGGGATGGAGGTGACGACAATCTGCTGGCCGCCGCGCTTCAGGTCCTCCAGCTTGTACTCGCCGCGGATGCGGATGCTGCCCTGGCCCGTCTCGTAGATTTCGCGCAGCTCGGGCTTGCTGTTGAGCACCTGTGCGCCCGTGGGGAAGTCCGGCCCCTTGACCCACTTCATCAGGTCCTTGGTGACGAGCTTCGGGTCTTCGATGAGCGCCACCAGCGCGTCCACCAGCTCGCCCAGGTGGTGCGGCGGGATGTTGGTGGCCATGCCCACGGCGATGCCGGTGGTGCCGTTCATCAACAGCTGCGGCACGCGGGCGGGGATGACGACGGGCTCCTGGAGCGAGCCGTCATAGGTGGGCCGGAAGGCGACCGTCTTGCGGCCCAGCTCCTTGAGCAGCTCGCTGGCCAGGGTCGCCAGGCGGCACTCGGTGTAGCGCATGGCCGCGGCGCCATCGCCGTCCATGGAGCCGAAGTTGCCGTGGCCGTCCACCAGCGGGTAGCGCAGGGAGAAGTCCTGCGCCATGCGTACGAGGGCCTCGTAGATGGAGGCGTCGCCGTGCGGGTGGTACTGGCCCATGACGCTGCCCACCACCTTGGCGGACTTCTGGTACTTCGCGTCATGGGTGAGGTGGTGGTCGTGGTACATGCCGAAGAGGATGCGGCGCTGCACCGGCTTGAGGCCGTCCCGCACGTCCGGCAGGGCGCGCGAGGTGATGACGGAGAGGGCGTAGTTGATGTACCGGCGACGCGCCTCGTCAGCCAGCGAGGCCGGGACGGAGTTCTCCCCACCGCCGCCACCGGCCGCGGAGCCACCGCCACCGCCGCCGCCACCCCCGGCCCCCTGCTTCTTTCGCGTCTTCGAATCGGCTTCTGCGAGCATGGTCATCAATCCAGGTGAGAACGCCTCGTACCCGAACGTGGCGCGCGACCCGCGCACTCCTCACTTCCGGGTCCGGAGGTATGTAACAGGGCGGCGGGACTACCATGGCCCCCTGACATTTGGAACGAATTCGGGGGGTTGCGCATGCTCCGGGTGCGCCCACCTATACGTCCGTATAGTCCTGTGCTCCAGTAGAACCCACCGCCAACCCCGCGAAATCCCGAGGTTGTGGGCCCGACTGGTTGCTGTGGGGACGGGACGGTAGGTGTGGGGAGTACCGGACTGGCCGTGGTCACCGGGAGGCGACCTGGCCGTGGTCGCCTGAAGGCGACCTATCCGTTGTCCCCGGTAGGGGAGGCGGGCGGCTTGGCCTTGCGGGGGTCCACGTTGCGGGCCCGGCCCCAGCTTCCGTCCTTGAAGATGCGGACGCCCTTGCCGCCCCCGCCGCCGATCATCCCGGGGATGGTGGCCTGGACAGGCTTGGCCCCCGGTGGCTGGTACACGACGCGCACCTTGCGGGCGGAGGGAATCGCGGGGCTGGTGGCGTCCACGAGGACGTAGACGGTCTTCTCATCCACGTGGAGCCGCTCGGTGTCCTGGCGGTGGTTGAGCTCGGCGAGCAGCTCGCCGTCGTCCGCGGAGCGCGCGTCATTGGCGAGCAGGCGGACCTTCACGCGCAGCCAGGTCTCTGGCGGGGAGCCGTCGTCATTGGCGGCCTCGCGGACGCCCTGGACGACGATGGCCACGTCGGCGCCGTTGGCGGGGCCGTCCTGCGTCAGGTGCAAGCCCGTCTGCTTGCTGGAGTCCGTGTCCAGGAGGAGGGTGGCGTTGGCGCAGCGGCTCTTGCAGCCCTCGCCCCAGGGCTCGCGGTCGAAGCGCAGGCGCATGGCGAAGTCGCTGCCCTGGGGGCCGACGGTGGCGTCGACGATGACGGGCCGCTCGCCCTCCGGTGGTGCGGTGTAGCGGAAGGTCGGCTTCTCCTTCGCGGCGAAGCTGGTGCTGGCGAGCAGGGTACAGACGAGCAGCGGCAGCGGGCGCTTCACGGGGCGGACCTCCACGGGAGCTGGGGGACGTATTCAAGTGGGAAGCGGCCCGCGGCTTCAAGTCCCGACGCTAGAGTGGGCGGGTGGAGGAGGAACGCGATGCGCAATCCGTACGTGCGGCAGCTCAAGCTCGGGCCCATGGACAACTTCGTGTACCTGGTGGGGCCGGCCCACTCGGACGAGGTGCTGGTGGTGGACCCGGCGTGGGACGTGGAGGCGATTGAACGGGTGGTGAAGGAGGAGAGGAAGCGGCTCGTCGGCGCTTTCGTCTCGCACTGTCACTTCGACCACATCAACGGGCTGCCCGATTTGCTGACGCGGCATGACGTGCCGGTGTACGCGCAGCGCGAGGAGGTCCAGTTCTCCGCCGAGCTGCGTGAACTGGGTGACGCGCTGCGTCCGGTGGGGCCTGGGGACGTGGTGAAGGTGGGGACGGAGGACTTCCAGGCGTTGCACACGCCGGGGCACACGCCGGGTTCGCACTGCCTGCTGGCGGGGGATGCGCTGGTGTCCGGGGACACGGTGTTCATCAACGGCTGCGGCCGGTGCGACATGAACGGCGGCAACCCGGAGGAGATGTACCGCTCGCTGTCCCAGGTGCTCCTGAAGGTGCCGGACACCGCGAAGCTGTGGCCGGGGCACGACTACGCGGACGTGCCGGTGACGTCCATGGCCGAGGTGCGCAAGAAGAACCCGTACTTCGCCTTCCACGACGTGGCCTCGTTCGTGGCCTTCCGGATGCGGCCGAGGAAGTAGCGCCCGGGCGGACTTCCCGGGCGCGCGGGCACGGCGACGTCAGGTGAACAGGTTCTCGATGGAGAGGTACCGCTCGCCCGTGTCGTAGTTGAACGTCAGCACGCGGCTGCCGTCCGGCACCTCCGCCAGCTTGCGCTGCACGGCCGCCAGCGACGCGCCCGAGGAGATGCCGAGGAAGATGCCCTCCTCCTTCGCGGCCCGCCGCGTGTAGTCGAAGGCCTCCTCCTCGGGAATCTGGATGACGCCGTCGAGCACCTCGGTGCGGAGGATTTTCGGGATGAAGCCCGCGCCGATGCCCTGGATGGGATGCGGGCCCGGCTGGCCGCCGCTGAGCACCGGGGACTTCACCGGCTCCACCGCGAAGACCTTCAGCTTGGGGAAGCGGTCCTTGAGCACCTCGGCCACGCCGGTGATGTGGCCGCCGGTGCCCACGCCCGTAATCAGGTAGTCGATGCCCTCGGGGAAGTCCTGGAGGATTTCGCGCGCGGTGGTGCGCTTGTGCACCTCCACGTTGGCGGCGTTCTCGAACTGCTGCGGAATCCACGCGTGGGGCGTCTGCGCCACCAGTTCCTGCGCTCGCGCAATCGCGCCCTTCATGCCCTGGGCGCGCGGGGTGAGCTCCAGCTTCGCGCCATAGGCCGCCATCAGCCGGCGCCGCTCGATGCTCATCGACTCGGGCATGACCAGGGTGAGGGGATAGCCCTTCACCGCCGCGACGACCGCCAGGCCGATGCCCGTGTTGCCGGAGGTCGGCTCGATGATGACGCTCTCCTTCGTGAGCACGCCGCGGGCCTCGGCGTCCTCAATCATCGACAGGGCGATGCGGTCCTTGATGCTGCCGCCCGGGTTGGCGCGCTCCAACTTCACCCACACCTCCACGCGCGGGGAGAAGAGGCGGTTGAGCCGGACGTGCGGGGTGTTGCCGATGGTCTGCAGGATGTTGGCTGCCTTCATGGGGTCTGCCTCCAGGTGGGAAGGGACAACGGGGACGTGAAAATGGAAGCGGCCCGACACCTCTTTGGAGGGCGGGCCGCGCGAGCGACGGGAGAGATTTCAGGAACGCTCTACGCGCTCTCCCAGTGCTCGGGGCCCGCCAGACAGCAGCAGGCACACGCCACGCGGCAGCAGCAGCACTGAGCGCCAGTCGTGGGGAGCGGGAGCGACATTCACCTGGAACTATGTGCGTCCGGGCTGGCGGCCGTCAATCCGTTCCGCCGGGAAGGGGCCCGCCACGCTGGCCCCTCCGTGCCTGATTCCGAGCGCAGTGCCGTGCCCCGCTGCTCGCGTCCACCTTCCCCTCACGGGGCCCCTTTCGAGGCCCCGGTGCTCAGGCGCGCGGGTGAGGCGGAACGGAAGCTCCGTTCCACCTGCACCGTGACCGCCAGAGAGGGAGTTGCCGTCATGTTGACTCCGACCGGCATGCTGGCGCCCACCGAGGTGCACATCCGCGCCGAGCCCCTGACGTGCTTCGCGCCGCTGCTCGGCGAGGCGGGCTGGCATGTGCTCCAGGAGCGCGTCGAGCAGGCACGTGCCCGCATGGCGGGCCGCACCTTCTGGAACGTGAATTCGACCTCGCGGGGCGGCGGGGTGGCGGAGATGATTCCGCGGCTGCTCGCCTATGCGCGCGGCGCGGGCGTGGACGCGCGGTGGTTGGTGCTGGAGGGCACGCCGGACTTCTTCCGGGTGACGAAGCGGCTGCACCATGCGCTGCACGGTTCATCCGGGGACGGCTCGCCGCTGGGGGCCGCCGAGCACGCGCTCTACGACGAGGTGCTGCGCGACAACGCGGAGGAGTTGCTCGCCCTGGTGCGGCCCGGGGACGTGGTGCTGCTGCATGACCCGCAGACCGCGGGCCTCGCGCCCGCGTGCGCGGCAGTGGGGGCCCACGTGATGTGGCGCTGCCATGTGGGGTGTGACACGCCCAACGCCGAGGTGGTGCGGGCGTGGGAGTTCCTCGCCCCGGGGCTCTCCGCCGCGCGGCTCGCCATCTTCTCCCGCGCCTCCTACGTGCCGCCCCTGTGCGCGGACCGTGCAATCATCGTCCAGCCCTCCATCGACATCTTCGCGGTGAAGAACCAGCCCCTCGCTCCGGATGTCGCGCGCGCCATCCTCGCGCACGCGGGGTTGCTGCGGGTGGAGCCCGGTGCTCCCGAGCCCGTCTTCACCCGGGGCGACGGGTTGCCCGCCCGGGTGTCGCGAGGGGCGGACATCGTGCGGCTCGGCTCCACGCCCGCGGTGGACACGCCGCTGGTGGTGCAGGTGGGGCGGTGGGATCCGCTGAAGGACCCCGCGGGAGTGCTGCGGGGCTTCGCGCTGCTCGCTCGCGCTGCCCCGGGCCTGCGCGCGGAACTGGTCCTCGCCGGTCCCGCGGTGACGTCCGTCGCGGATGACCCCGAGGCGGCGTCCACGCTCAACGACGTCATCGCGCTGTGGCGGCAGCAGCCGCACTCGCTTCGTCAGCGCGTCCACCTGGCGTGTCTGCCCATGCGGGATTTGGAAGAGAACGCCGCCATCGTCAACGCGCTCCAGCGCCACGCGACGGTGGTGGTGCAGAAGAGCCTCCAGGAGGGCTTCGGGCTCACCGTCACCGAGGCGATGTGGAAGGAGCGCCCCGTGGTGGCCAGCGCGGTGGGTGGCATCCAGGACCAGATTGTCGACGGGGTGAATGGCCTGCTCGTGCACGACCCGAGCGACCCGGCGGAGTTCGCCGGCGCGGTGCGCAGGGTGCTGTGTGACGGCGAGCTGGCCGCGCGCCTGGGGACCCGGGCCCATCAGGACGTGCTCACGCACTTCACCGGTTCGCGACACCTCACCGACTTCGCACGCCTGTTGGAGCGGCTGGACGTACACCCCGAGAGTTCCAGCGTGGCCTCCCTGGCGCATTGAGGTGTCCCGGCTTCACGGCCTCCGGCGTTGCTCTGTGTTCTAATCTTCTCCAGTACCCCAGGGTGGGGTGCACTGCCCGGAGGAGTCCGAGATGAAGAAGAAGCTGATCGCCGCGAGTGTGTTCCTGTTCGGCTTGGGAATCGGAGGCGCGGCGGCCGCTGCGTCCAGCAGCACTTCGGGAACCGGCGGACCTGCTGGCATCACCGAGGAGATGGCCGCGTGTGTCTATGCATGTGAGTCCGGCGGCGGCAACCACACCGTGTGTTGGAACTGCTGCGTGCGGCGCATCTGCGCGGATTGATGTCCCTCCCCGAGCGCGCGTTCTGAACCGGACCGGGGCCCCTGTCGGGCCCCGGTCCACCCACACTCCTGTCATGGCAGGTTGGGCTTGACCCGTGTGCGGGTGGCCCCGGGCCGCGCCGGCTACACCCGCCGCGCCCGCGCGCCCACGGACGGCATCTGCAGGCCCTTGGGCTTCGCGTGCATGGACACGTACGCGGCCACGGCCAGCAGGGCCACGGCCAGCAGCGTCCACAGCGCGGCCCACACCACCGCGGGCACCCAGGTCAGGTTCGCCAGCAGCGCCGCATCGCTCTGCGAGCGCACCGCGCTGTTCCACAGGTCATCCCGCAAGTCGAACACCGCGTAGAGCGCGGTGAACGCAGCGATGAACAGGTTCAACACGTCCACCGCGCCGTCGGGCAGGAACTTCGCGCAAAGCCCCAGCGCCAGCGCCGTGCCCAGGCAGAACGCCAGCGTGAAGGTGTCCCCCGCGTAGAACACGCCCATCACGGTGAGCCACACACACGCCGCGCCCAGCACCCAGCGGCGCAATTGGAACCGGAACGTCGCCAGCAGCAGCCCCGCGCCCGCCACCGCGCTGCCCAGGTAGCCGCCCGAGTAGACGGCCACCTTCGCCAGGAAGCCCGGCGGCAGCTGGGACAGGCAGGAGCCTGACTCGTTGGCCGCCAGGTGGATGCGGTCCACCGAGCCACCCACCAGCAGCGTGGCCAGCGCATGCCCGCTCTCGTGCATCATCACCACGAGCACCTTCAGCGGCCAGAAGAGGGGCGAGTACCAGAAGTACCATCCCACCCCCAGCATCAGGACGAGGAGGGCCAACCGGCCGACATCAAGCTGTGCTCCGCTGGCGGTCTTCATCGCGCGCACCCCTCCCGTGGGACACCCCAACACATAAGCCCGGTCCCTGTTCCTGGAAAATCCCTGCCGCAAGGCGTTGAAGAAAGGGGGGTCGCGTGCGGGCGCCGGACGGGGTAGGGAAGAGGCACCATGAAGAAGACGCTTCTCCTCCTGTCGCTCGTGGCTGCCCCGGCCCTGGCCGGTGAAGGCAAGTGGACTCCCCAGCAGGTCCTGGAGCTGGATCCGGCGTGGCTTCGCGCCCAGGGTCTCCAGGTGCCTCCCAAGAAGCTGTGGGACCCCCAGCGCGGTACCGGCCTGCTCGCGGGCGCGGTCAACGTCGGGGGGTGCACCGGCGCCTTCATCTCCGCCTCCGGCCTCGTCATCACCAACCACCACTGTGCCTTCGGCATCATCCAGGAGCACAGCAGCCCGAAGCGCGACCTCATCACCGACGGCTTCCTCGCGTCCAAGCCCGGGGACGAGCTGCCCGGCAAGGGGGCGCGCGTGCAGGTGCCCCGCAGCTTCAAGGACGTGACGAAGGACGTGCTCGCCGCGGTGCCGGCCGGCGCGGACGACCTCGCGCGCTACCAGGCCATCGAGCGCAAGCAGAAGGAGCTGGTCGCCGAGTGCGAGAAGCGCCCCGCCACCCGCTGCCAGGTGGCGACCTTCGACGGCGGCCTCAACTACACGCTGGTGGACGCGGTGGAGCTGGCGGACGCGCGGCTCGTCTACGCGCCGCCCCGCGCGGTGGGCGAGTACGGCGGCGAGGAGGACAACTGGATGTGGCCGCGCCACACCGGTGACTTCGCCATCATCCGCGCGTACACCGCGCCGGACGGCAGCTCCGCCCCGTACAGCGAGAAGAACGTCCCCTACAAGGCGGAGTTCTTCTTCCCCCTGGCCACCGAGGGCGTGAAGCCCAACGACTTCGTCATGGTGCTGGGCTACCCGGGCCGCACCTACCGCGCGCTGCTCGCGGAGGAGATGGCGTCGCGCCAGTCGCGCGTCTACCCGCGCATGCGCGACGTGTACGGCGAGGCCATCCGCATCCTCGAGGAGGAGGGCGGCAAGGACGCCACCGGGAAGATTGCCGTCGCCTCGCAGCTCAAGGGCCTGCACAACGTCTACAAGAACGCGGGCGGCCAGCTCGAGGGCCTCAAGCGCGGCCACCTCGTGGAGAAGCAGCACACCGCGGAGGCCGCGGTGGCCGCCTGGGCGAAGAAGGGCGGCGCGAAGTGGGCCCCGGCCCTCGCGGCCCGTGACGCGCTGCTGGCCGAGGAGGCCGCCAACGCGAAGGTGTTCGAGCGCGAGTTCCTCCTGAACAACGTGATGCGCCTGGCGCGCGGCCCCGCGCTGGCGGCGACGCTGTCCCGCCTCGCCGCGGAGCATGCGAAGCCGGACCTGGAGCGCCGCCCGGAGTACATGGACCGCGAGCTGCCGCGCCTCAAGGACCGCCTGGAGCGCGAGCAGAAGAACCTCTTCCTCGCCGCGGACAAGCGCCTGCTGCTCGCCTTCGTCAAGCGCGCGCAGGCGCTGGGCCCGGACGAGCGCATCGCCGCCGTGGACACGCACTTCGGCAAGACGTTCTCCGAGAAGGACGCCGTCGCGAAGATTGACGCCATGTACGCCGGCACGAAGGTGCTGACGCTCGACGAGCGCATGAAGATGGCGGGCGAGACGGTCGCGCAGCTCCAGGCCCGCAAGGACCCGCTGCTCGCCTTCGGCCTGGACCTGGCGAAGGAGCTGACCGCCCTGGACGAGGTCGAGGACCGTCGCGACGGCGCCACGCTGCGCCTGCGGCCGGAGTGGCGCAAGGCCGTGCTGGCCCACGCGGGCAAGCCGGTGGCGCCGGACGCCAACGGCACCCTGCGCGTGTCCTTCGCGAAGGTGCAGGGCTACTCGCCGCGCGACGGTGCCGTGTACACGCCGCAGACGACGCTGTCGGGCATGCTGGCCAAGCACACCGGCGAGGAGCCCTTCGACGTGCCGGAGAAGTTCTCCAAGACGGCCGAGGCGAAGCGCTATGGCACCTGGATGGACCCGCGGCTGAAGGACGTGCCGGTGGACTTCCTGTCGGACGCGGACACAACGGGCGGCAACTCGGGCAGCCCCACGGTGAATGGCAAGGGCCAGCTCGTCGGCGTGAATTTCGACCGCGTCTGGGAGAACGTGGCCAACGACTTCGGCTACAACCCGGACGTGGCCCGCAATGTCAGCGTGGACGTGCGCTACATCCTCTGGACGCTGGACCAGGTGGAGGATGCGGACGCGCTGCTGCGCGAACTGGGCGTGCGCAAGGGCCCGCCCGTGGTGAGGGAGACGCGCTGATGTCGGACGCGGAGAACGGCTCGCTGCCCCTGCCCGTCTTCAAGCCGGACGAGCGGGTGTGCGCCAACTGCAAGCTGTTCAGCCCGCACTCCGTCGAGGAGCGGCGGGGCTGGGTGGGGACGTGCCGCCTGCATTCGTGGCGCGGCATGTTCCCGCCTTCCGCACCCATCTGCGACAAGTTCGTGCCCAAGGGGAGCGCCGCGCCCCTGCCGCCGACTGTCTCCTCGCGCGAGCGTTCCGCGCGCAGCGTGGCGCCGGTGGTGGTGCGGCGCCGCGTGGACCCTCAAGAAGAAGTGGACCTGGAAGGGCTGAGCATGACGCGTGAAGAGCTGATGGAAATCTTCCGGGAGGCGTCCGGCATGGGCGAGTCGCCGCCGCTGGCCAACAAGTGGGAGGGAGGCACGCTGCGGCTCGTCCCCGGCAACCCGGAGCTTCAGGCCAGGGATTTGCCCATCGACAACCTGTTCCACAAGGTCGTCATGGTGCGCGACAGGCTGCGGGTGCTGGAGCAGAAGCTCAACGCGCACCCCAAGCTGACGGACGCGGAGAAGGTGGAGATGCAGAGCTACATCACCCGCGTCTACGGCTCGCTCACCAGCTTCAACGTCCTCTTCAAGGACAAATCGGACCAGTTCGTCGGCGCCAAGGGCGACGAGTAGCCGCGAGCACGGGCCGCGGGCTCGTTCTCCCGCGGCCCGGCGGTGCCTCACGGCACCCGGTGGCGTCAGGGCTGCTGGCCCCGTGCCTCCATGAGCGTCAGCGCGCGCTGCCGGGCGCGGTGCAGGGTGCTCTTCACCGTGCCCTCGGGGATGCGCAAGAGGCGCGCAATCTCCGGGTAGCTCAGGCCGCGCACCTCGCGCAGGTAGAGCACCTGGCGCTGCTGCTCGTTGATGTCGTCCAGGGCCTCGCCGAAGTGGCGCTCCATCTCCGCGCCCACCGCGAGCAGTTCGGGCGACAGTGGCTCCTGGGGCTCATGGTTCAGCCGCTCGCGGCGTTTGCGCGCGCGCAGCCAGTTGATGCTGCTGTTCACCATGACCCTGTGGAGCCAGGTCGTCCACGCCGCCCGGCCTCCGAAGCCCGGGGCCCTGCGAGCCAGCCGGGCGAAGACGTCCTGCACCACATCCTCCGCGTCGTCGGTGTCGCCGACGATGCGCCGGGCAATGGCCAGCGCACGGGGACGGTGCTCCAGGTACAGCTGCGAGAGGGGCGGAAGCGAGATGAAGGCGGCGTGCATGACGGGTGGTCTCCTGGAACACCCCGGGTGGGGACTGCCAGGAGTGGGAACGCACCAGCCGCCAGAAGGATCTATCGCCGCGTGGAGCAAGGGCTTCTTCACCCTGCGTGTCGGAAGGCCGACACGCCCACCTCCCTGGGGTGCGGATACGCACCTCCCCTGGGGAGCAGACACGCACCTCTCCTGGAAACGGACGCGGGGCTACTCCTGCTCGTCCTGCTTCGTCAGGCCCCAGTCCTTCAGCCGCTTGAAGAGGGTGGAGCGCGCCACGCCCAGCTCGCGCGCCACGCGCTCGCGGTTGTTGTTGCAGCGCTTCAGCGCCGCCTCGACGATCTGCCGCTCCAGCTTCTCCAGCATCTGCTCCAGCGTCATGCCGGGCGGAATCTCGGGCACGGAGATGCCCGTGTCGCGGTTCAGCTCCTGGTCGAAGGACACGTCAGACGCGTCGATGACGGGCCCCTTGCGCAGCAGCAGCGCACGGTGCACCACGTTGCGCAGCTCGCGGATGTTGCCCGGCCACGCGTGGTGTTGCAGGCGCTCCAGGGCGGCCGGGGTGAAGCGGATGGCCTGCCCGCGCGGCGCATAGGTGCGCAGGAAGTGCTCGGCCAGTCCGGGCAGGTCGCCCTTGCGGCTGCGCAGCGGCGGCAGGTGCAGGGGGATGACGCAGAGCCGGTAGTACAAGTCTTCGCGGAAGCGGCCCTCACGCGCTGCCGCCAGCAAATCCCGGTTGGTGGCCGCCACCACCCGCACGTCCACCTGCAGCGGGCGGCTGGCGCCCACGCGCTTGATTTCCCCACCCTCCAGCGCGCGCAGCAGCTTGGCCTGCAAGTCCAATGGCAGCTCGCCAATCTCGTCCAGGAAGAGCGTGCCCCCGTCGGCCTCTTCGAAGGCCCCCTTGCGCGCGTTGGCCGCGCCGGTGAAGGAGCCCTTCTCGTGGCCGAACAGCTCGCTCTCGATGAGCTCCTTGGAGATGGCCGCGCAGTTGACGGGGATGAGGGGCCGGTTCGCCCGCTGCGAGCAGCCGTGGATGGCGCGCGCCACCAGCTCCTTGCCCGTGCCGGACTCGCCCAGCACCGTCACCGCCGCGGACGACGGCGCCACGCGCTCAATCAGCTCCGCCAACTGCCGCACCGACGGGTCCGAGCCGATGATGCCGTGGAAGTCCGCCACCTCCTTGCGCGCCGCGGAGGCCGCGGCCTCGAGCACCAGCTCCGTCTCGCCCACGCGCAGCACGGTGGGCAGCGGCACCTCCGCCTCGAAGATGCGCACCGGGCCCAGCCAGGTGCCGTTGGTGGAGCGCAGGTCCACCACGTGGAAGGTGTTGTCGCGCCGGCTCACCTTGAGGTGCCGGCTGGACGCGAAGCGGTCGGTGAGCACGAGGTCGCAGGCGGCATCCTTGCCCGCGGTGAAGCCCTCGCCCGTGAAGCGGTGCACGGACTCGTTGAGTCCCTGCTTCACACGCACCTGCGCCGGCTGCCAGCGCGCGGCCTTCGCGTCCGGGGCCTGCACGGACGTGGTGTGCCCCACCTCGGTGGTGACGTCCGCACCGTCGCCGCCGGCGCGCAGGCGGAACACCGCGCGCCACTGGCCCAGCGCCAGGTCCGCGCCGTCGGGCAGCTCACCCTGGGTGACGGGCTGCCCGGCCACGGTGGTGCCCTTGCCGGACAGGTCTTCCACCCGGCAGCGCTCGCCGTCCCACAGGAGGGCCACCTGCTGGCGGCTCACCTCCGGGTCGGGGATGGCGACGTCGCTCTGCTCGCCGCGACCGAGCACCAACCGGGCCCGGTCCACCGCCACCCTCAACACCTCCTCGCCACGACGAAAGAACACCAGCTCCGGCATCCAGCCTCTCCCGGCAGGTCGGTATGCCAGGGGCTTTACACGGCGGGTGTTCACCTTTCAACCCCACGCCCCGGGTAGGGCGCGGGGGAAGGCGGGAGGCTACCGGCGAGGCAGGAAGGTGGGCCGGTTGAGGAAGCCGGCAAGTCGCGCGGCGCGGAAGCTGGGGTCCTTCTTGTCCGGCGGGAGGATGGTGACGCCCGCGCCGAGGATGCCCAGGCGCTTCTGGAAGTCGGGGTCCAGCTTGACGTTCACGTCCATGGCCGGCTCGCTGTACTCCAGCTTCTTGCCCAGCTTCAGCGTTCCGGTGGCCAGCGCCTCCAGGTCCTCGCTCTTGAGGCGCAGCGTCTGCACGGTGCCCAGCCCCTTCTCGAACTGGATGCGGCCGGTGAGCGCGCCCAGCGTGACGCGCGGCAGGTCCATGGGCACCGCCTGTCCGCCGCCCATGGGCAGCGACACCTTGCCGCCCTTGATGACCAGCCCCTTGGTATCCAGCGTCAGCTCGCCGTCCGCCTGGGACAGGTCCGCGTCCGCGGTGTTCTTGCCCTTGGGCAGCGTCAGCGCGAGGACGCCGTTGATTTCGCCCTCCATGTCCATGCCGGTGAAGGCCGGCAGGTTGCCGCCGGACGCCTTCAGCCCGTCCGCCTCCGCGTGCACCTTCACGTCACCCAGGCCACCGACGGACGCGGTCAGCGTGCCGCCCATGGCACTCGCACGCACCGCCACGCCGGGCGGGAAGAGGGTGGGGCGCACCGCCACCGAGTCGAACATCAGCGGCTCGCCCAGCTCCAGCGCGCCCGGCACGTTGCCCTCGCCGGAGGCCAGGGCCGCGACGACTTCCGCGCTCAGCGGCTGCGGCGGCTTGCTCACGCGCACCTGGGTGGCGGTGACGCCCGCCAGTCCCGGACGCAGCGAGCCGATGCGCACGGCGAGCCCCGCCTGCGCCGCCTCCGTGACGAGCCGGCCGCGGATGGCGTCGTACGGGAAGGTGACGAACAGGCCGAAGACGAAGGCCACCACCGCGAACGCGGCGTAGCCGAGGAACACCTTCCAGCGAGCGGTCTTGGTTTCAGGAGGCATGGGCTATTGCTTCATCCGGTAGGTGGCGACGGTGGTCCACGCCGCCAGCGTGTCCGAGGCGGGCCTCGGCTCGATGCGCAGGTACTTCACCTTCACCACGCCCGGCCCGCTCTCCACCGTGCGGAGGAAGTCCGTCAGCTTGCGCAGGTCCACGTCCGTGAAGTTCAGCTCCACGCTGCTCTCGATGATCTTCCCGTCACCCACGCCCACGTCTCCCTTGGGCGTCATGTTGGGAGCCTGGAGGCCGGCCGCCGTGGCCTTGTCCTCGATGTAGCTGATGAGCTGCACGTTGCTGGACGTGAGCTGCTGCTCCACCGACTGCCGGGCCGCCTGCGCCTCGCGGTAGCTGGCCGCGAGTGCCTGCACCTCCTGCAGCTTGGCCAGCTTGTCCTGCGTCCGCTTCCGGTAGCCGGACGCGCTGTTGGCGAACCCCACCAGCACCGCGAAGACGATGAACGTCAGCAGCGCGGCGCCGGCGATGGACACCATGCGCCGCTCGCGGTCGCTCAGCCGCTCGAACCACGTCGTCACCGGCGCGAAGACTTCAGAAACCCTGGCCATGACTAGCTCTCCCCGCCCATGTCACCCGGGCACTGGACCTGGACGTCCAGCCGGAACGTCACCTTCGTCCCATCGCGCGTGCGCTCCACCTTGCCCTGCTTCACGTCCTTGAAGCAGGCGTGGTCCTTGAGCGCATTGGACAGCGTGTCCACCATCTTCGAGGAGTCCGTCTCCCCCTGGAGGATGACCCGGTCCAGGTCGATTTGAATCCGGTCGAACTTCACCGGGACGCTCTCCGGCACCCGCTGCGTCACCTCCGCGAGCAGGTTGACCGCGGTGACCTTGGGCAGCGCCGCCGCCGGGCTCTCCACGCCCTTGAGCATGCTCAGCGCGCGGTTGTAGTCCTTCTCGCAGCGGCCGAGGATGCGCTGGGTGGTGTCACACAGCACGGCATCCACCTGCGCCTCGCGGCGCGACAGCACCGAGTTGCGCACCACGCCGAAGGCGATGAGGAGCAACAGGAGCGTGGCCGCGAACGAGGCCAGCAACCCCAGCTTGTCCTTCATGTAGTCGAAGTCGCCCTTGAAGGAGAGCTCACCCCGGCGGAAGTTGAAGCGCGGCGCCTTCGCGCCCGTCGCGTTGCCCCGCAGCGCCAGCGCGTACGCCTGGGCCGCCGCCGGCTGCGTCGCCGCGGGGATGGCGTCCGCCGCGTCCGCGGGCAGCGCCAGCACCCGCACCGGCAGGTTCAAGTCCCGCGAGAGCTGCTCGGCCAGGCCGGGCATGCGCGCGGTGCCGCCGCACAGCACCACCGCGCCCACCTGCTGGCGGGTGCGGGCAGTGAAGGCCTTGAGCGTGGGGCGCAGCTCGCGCAGCACCGGCTGCAGGCCGCGCACGAAGGCCCCCGCCGCGCGCTCCGCGTCCGGGCCCTGCGCCGCGCTGGCCATGGCCCCGTGCTGCTCCTTCCAGTGGTGTGCCTCCGCCAGCGACGTCTGGAACTCGGTGGCCAGCGCCTTGGACAAGTCCCGCCCGCCGCCCGCGAAGGTGCGCGCGAACAACACGCCCGTGCCCGGCTTGCCGAAGGACACCGAGGTGCGTTCGTGGCCGATGTCCACCACCGCCACCGCGCCGCCCTCGCCCGTGCCCTCGAAGAGGCCCGGGTGCTGCTGGAGCAGGTTCTGGTAGGCGAGGCCCGGGTGCGTGACGATGCGCGGGTCCACCTTCAGCTCTTCGAGCAGCGCGAGGAGCGACTCCAGCTCCTCCTTGCGCACCACGCCCACCAGCAGCTCGCTGGCCTTCTCCTTGCCATCCGTGTCCTTCAGCGCCACCACCTGGTAGTCGTAGACCACCTCGGAGATGTCGAAGGGCAGCTGGCTGCCAATCTCGAAGGGCAGCGTCGCTTCGATCTTCTTGCCGTCGGAGTAGGGCAGGCTCAGCGCGTGCGTAATCAGCGACGGGCCGGGCAGGGCGATGACGACCTGGTCCGCGTGCCCCGGCGGGAGCTGGCCGAGCAGCTCCTGCACCGCGGCGCGCAGGGTGTCCGCGCGCTCTCCCTCGGCGGCGCGCCGGACCTCGGCGAACCCCCGGACTCCGTGTCCCTTCGTCTTGGACTCCAGCACCACTCCCTTGACGGAGTGGCTGCCGAGGTCCAGGCCAAGAATGCGGGCCATGCTATTCCTCTCTCCAGTACAGGAGGCGTCCCAGCGTGTCGTCCAGCCGGACCACGGCGGTGAGCGTCTTCTGCACGCTGCCCGCCTCTCCCACGGATTTGATGGTGAACGTCTGACTCTTGTCGCCCACGAGGCGGTTGCCCGCCACGTTGGACTTCACGGCCGGGTTGATGGGAATTCCCGCCGACTCGACGACGGCGACGAAGTCCTGCACCGACATGCCGAAGAAGCTGAACATGCGCGCGGAACGGACGCGGTTGATGAGCTCGTTGAGGAACACCGGGTCCGTCAGGCGCGGGTCCGGGTGCGCCGGGTCCGCGACGGACATGATGGCCAGCCCCATCATCACCGGGTCGTCCGTGTTGATGTTGGGCCGGCGGTTGATGTCCGGGTACACCGTGAGCCTGTCGCGGAACGCGGACATGAACTGGTCGTTCACCCCGTGCACCCGGTACAGCTCGTCCAGGCTGTCGAAGCGCGCGTTCTTCGGCTCGTAGGAAGGCTCGTAGCGACTGTAGTTCGCGCCCTCGTCGGAGAAGCCGGCGGGCATGGGGTTGGTTGCATCCACCAGATTGATGGCCGAGCCCACCTCGTCGTCGTCCGCCCAGTCCTTGATGGCAATCACAACGTCCTGCGACGTGCTGCGGACTTTGTTCGCGTCGTCGCGCTCCCAGAGGAACTCGAAGCGCTTGTCGTTGAACATGTCCAGCATGCGCAACATGGTGGGGTACGCGTCGCCGGCGCCGGCCATCAGGCGGTGGACGTTGAGCTTCTCCTCCTCGTCCGTAATCGTGGCGAGGAAGCAGCCCTCGAAGCCGCCGAAGGAGCGCTTCGTCATCTGCGCCGCCACCTCTTGCGAGGCCGGGTCCGCTTCCGCGTCGTCCATCTTGAACTTCGAGTCGTCCTCCGCCGGCTTCAGGGCTTCCGTCTCCCCGCCGCCCGCGTCGCTCTTCACCAGCCCCTTGAGCATGTGGCAGTCCACACGCGCCATCTTGTAGAGCTGGATGTTGAGCGACGTCGGCTGGGGCGTCTGCTGGCCGCCCTGCTGCGGGGTGCCGCCGATGCCCAGCTGCGCGAGGATGGACGCCGGGTTGGGGATGGGCGTCTGGTCCACCTGCTTCTGGAAGCGCAAGAGCAGCCGGGACAGGGCGATGCCCGAGCGCGCCATGTAGTACGCGCGCACCTCGTCCCGCTGGTTGGCCGCCAGCTGCAGGTCCACCCGGCTGTTGTACGCGAACTCGGTCGCAATCACCGTGAGGAGGGCGATGGAGACGATGGCGATGATGAGCGCCACGCCCCGCTCGCGCTTGCCTCCAGGGGCCGCGGGAGCGCCGGGCGCACCGGAAGACGGGCGGCGGCGGCGGGACGTCTGTCTGAAGAAGGAGCGGGGCATCAGTACCTCGGGAGCTCCGTGTTGAGCATGATTCGGGCCTGGGTGGTGTACTTCGCTTCCTTCCCGGACTCGTCCACGGCCGTGACGGTGATGCGCACGCGGGTGGGCAGGATGGCCTTCAGCTCCGTGCGCCGCGTGTCCCACTCGTCGTCCCACTCCTTCTTCTCTGAATTCCAGTACGCGAACTCCAGCCCCTTGACGCCCTCGAAGAGGGTGTCCGTGGTGCCGCCGCGGTCCATCCGGTCATCCACGTTGGGGTTGACGCGGCGCTTGAGGTCCTGCCGCCCGCGCGCCTCGCGGTCGCTGGACGCCTCCACGAAGTACTCCACCACCGCCTGGTCGGACTCCTTCACGTCCGTGTACAGGCGCTGGTGCGAGAACGTCGTGAACATCAGCTTGTCCCGCTCGCCCACGAAGTTGGTGGGCCGGTCGTTCTGGTCCCGGAAGCGCTTGAGGTCGAAGCGGTCGCTCACGTACGCGGAGCCGACCTCGCGCGCCATGCGGTTCATGGCCACGCGCACCTGGCGGTAGCGGTCCGCGTCCGTCTCCACCGTGTCCTTGGCGGTGATTCCCGTCTGGAAGGCCATGGCCACCACCGTGCCCATCAGGGCGGTGATGGCGACGGCCACCATGACCTCCATCAGCGTGAAGCCTCTCGCGTGGCGCCTCATCACTGGGTGTTCCTCCTCGGGAAGCCGGGGATCTTGATGTTGCCCAGCGGGTTGTTGCCCTGCCCACCCGGGACGATGCCGCCGTTGCCGGGCCGCGGCGGGCTGGCGCCGCCGTTGCGCTGGTTGTTGAAGACGTCCTGGCGCACGAGCGGCGCGCGCGTCTGCGGGTGCAGCATGGTGCCGTTGGGACCGGGGGTGGGGTTGGGGACGATGATGCCCGTGTTCGGGTCCACCCAGTTGTTCTGCTGGTCACCCGGCTGCTGCCCCTGCTGCTGGTTGAAGGCCGCGCCGCCGTTGCGGTCCGAGCCCGGCCCCAGGGACACCACGTGCGTCACCAGGTCGATGCTCTCCAGCTGCGTGCCTTCCTGCCAGAAGACGGTGAGGTGCACCTCGCGCACCGTCTGGGTGATCTGCTGCACCATCTGCGTGAACATGGGCTGCGCCATGCCCATGGCCGCGCCGCCCATTCCGCCCATGCCCGCGGGCTGCGGACCGCCGGAGCCGTCCTTGCCGCCGCTCGCCCCACCACCGCCGCCGAAGAGGCCGGCGATGCCCGCCATGGGGTCGTCGCCGCCGCCGCTGTCGCCGCCGATGGGCAGGTTGAAGATGGCGCCGATGAGCTGGTCCGGCGTCACGCCCTCCGTCTTGGGGGCGATGATGCGCGCGCGCCACTTGAACTGGGGCCAGCCGTCGTCGGAGAAGTCACCGGACTCCTCGTCGTCGTCGTTGGAGAAGCCGTCGTCGTAGAGCTTCTGCTCCAGGTCCGTCATCTTCGAGCGGGCCAGGAGCGACGCCACGGTGAGCCGCTTGGTGTAGACGTGGTTGGCGATGGCGCCGGAGTTCAGGTCGAAGATGGCCATGAGCGCCATCGCGAGGATGGCGAGCGCCACGACGACTTCCAGCAGGGTGAAGCCCTTGTTGCGTCTCATCGCGGCACCTCCAGCGCTTCGGCCACCACCTGCACCTTGCCGGTGAGGGGTGACACGTCCAGCGTCCAGACGTTGTCTCCCTGCCTCAGGTACACGTACGCCTTCTCCGTGTAGCCCTGCGGGAAGAAGTAGAGATAGGCCACGCCGCTCTCCACCGGCTCGCGCTGCTGGCGCGTCCACACCGACACCTTCACGTCCGGCGGCAGCTCACGCGCGGGCACCTCTTCCGACGTGTACGACGAGAAGCGCGCCGCGCTCTCCACGCGCTGCTTCTCGCCCTCCATCAGCTCCGTCGCGCTCGGCGCGTCCCCGCTGCTGGACACCAGGTAGTTGCGGCGCGTCTCGCCGGGCGGGGCCTTGCCTCCCGCGCGCTCGTTCCGCTCGCGCTCGCTGTTCTCGTCGCGCAGCGCGCTGTCCCTGTCCCGCGACGTCGTCACGCCGCCCTCGGCGCACTCGGCGTGGTAGCGGGTGGGCTCCTCGGACTTCGGCTCCGGAATCTCGAAGACCAGGCGGCACGTCTTGCCGCGCAGCGCGGCCGAGTCGTAGAGCGAGCGGATGAGGCCCGCCATCTCTCCCGCGGAGCCCTTCGCCTTGGCGCCGGTGAGGGAGCCGATGCCCATCACCGCCGCGGAGAAGAGCATCGCGACGATGATGATGGCGATGGAGATTTCGATGAGCGTCAGCCCGCGCTGGGCCCGGTGGCGCGCAGGCGTCGGCCCGCGCCGCGTCCGGAGGTTCGCGCGGCGACGCAACGGGGTGGGTTGCGTCATGGTTGCTCCCAGTTCGCGGCCAGCGTGCCGCCGCTGCTCAGGTCCGCGTCCGGGCCCTTGCCGCCCGGCTTGCCGTCCGCCCCGTAGGAGACGACGGCGCCGCTCTGCCCATCCATCCAGTACACGTACGGGTGGCCCCAGGGGTCCACCGGCGGGCCCTCAATCAGCTGGGCCTGGATGAGCGGGGTGAAGCCCTCTTCCTTCGAGGGGAAGCGGCCCATCAGCCGGTGGTGGGACTTGAAGAGCCCCTCCAGCTTGCGGATCTCCGCGCGGGCGCGGCGCTGCTCGGGCGTCAGCGAGGGGTCGTTGGTCAGCCAGACCAGCAGGAAGGCCAGACCCGTGGCGACCGAGACGACGAGGACCAGGATGAGCCGCCCCAGCCGCTGCGGGCGGTCCTGTCCCTCCGGGGAGGGCGTGGGGGATGTGGTGGAGGCGTGCTCGTTCATACCCAAGGCCCTGTTCAACACGCGCGGTGCGCTACTTCTTCACTTGTTGTTGGCGGCGGCGTTCCCGTCCGCGGACGAGATGTCCGCGTCGTTGCCCTCGCCGCCGGCGGTGCCGTCCGCGCCGTAGGAGATGATGACGGGCTTGCCGCCCTCGTTGATGTACACGTAGTCGTTGTTCCAGGGGTCCTTGGGCATCTGCTCGAGCGTCTGCGTCTCCACCAGCGCGCCCAGGCCGGAGGCCGTGTCCGGGTACTTCCCCTTCTTCGTGTAGTACAGCTTCATCGCGCCCTGGATGTTCTTGATGTCCAGCGAGGCGCGGTCGCGGCGGGCCGCCTCGAGCTGCGGAATCACGGCGACGCCCACCGCGGCGGCGATGAGGCCGAGGATGGTGATGACCACCATGATCTCGATGAGGGTCATGCCGCGGTTGCGACGGCGGCGCTGCTGCTTCTGGGTGTTCTGGCTCATGTCAGCTCTCAGTCTCGGGTGACTTTCTGGCAAGCCACCGTAGGGTTTGCGTGTCGTCCTGTCAGGGCGTCCGGGCCCCGTCCGCCATTCCCGCCTCCGGACGCGCTGGCTGGGGGCCGTACAGTCGGGCCCCCACCGTCAACAGCGCCGCCGCCACGGCAATCATCGCCGCCAGGGTGACGCGTTGGATCCAGCGGTCCATCGTGTCGTTCATGGCTTCGTCACTCCTCAGTGAATCGCCGAGTTCACCTGCAGAATCGGCATCAGGATGCTGAGTGCGACGAATGCAATCACCGCGCCCATCACCACGATGAGCATCGGCTCGAGGAGCGAGGTGAGGGCGCCGATGCGCACATTCACCTGCGTCTCGTAGTTGTCCGCCACGTTGGTGAGCATCTCCTCCAGCTGGCCGGAGCGCTCGCCGATGGCGACCATGTGGTACACGAGGGGAGGGAACTCACCTGAGCGCTTGAGCGGGTTGGCGATGCTCTCTCCCTCGCGGATGGAGTCGCGGGCCTTCTCCACCACCTCCGCGAGGACGTCGTTGGTCATCACGGCCTTGACGATGTCCATGGCCGCCAGGAGCGGGACGCCGCTCTTGAGCAGCGTGGACAGCGTGCGGGCGAAGCGGGAGATGGCCAGCAGGCGCACCAGGCTGCCCACCACGGGCGCCTTGAGCGTGATGCGGTCCCACTTCGGCTTGCCCTTGGGGCTCTTGGTCCAGCGCTGGAAGAGGACGCCTCCCAGCACCATCAGCGGGAGGATGATGAACCACCAGCTCTGGAAGAAGTTGCTGCTGGCGATGAGGATGCGCGTGTTCCACGGCAGCGTGGCCTTCATCGTCTCGAAGATCTTCGTGACCTTCGGCACCACGAAGACCATCAGGGCCACGAGGATGCCGCCGCCCACCACCATCATGATGGCCGGGTAGAGCATGGTGCTCAGAATCTTCTGCTGCAGGCGGGCCTGGTTCTCCGTGAAGTCCGCCAGGCGCGTGAGCACCGCGTCGAGCGCGCCCGAGGCCTCGCCCGCGCGCACCATGTTCACGTAGATGCTGGGGAAGATTTTGGGGTGGGCGCCCATGGCGTCCGCCAGGGACGAGCCCTCATTCACGCGCTGCTTGATGTCGGAGAGGGCGCGCTTGAAGCGCTCCTTCTCCACCTGGTCCACCAGCGCGCTCAAGGACTCCACCAGGGTGACGCCCGCGTGCAGCAGCGTGGAGAGCTGCCGGGTGAAGATGGCCACGTCGTCCGTGTTGACGCGGCCCCGGCCCAGCTTGCGCAGGTCGATGTCGCGCGCCACGAGCGACGCGTTGGCGCCCTTGGACACGGCGGCGCGGCTGCCCTCTGCCTGGGCCAGCACGTCCGTGAGGAAGATGCCGTCCGTGCGCAGCTTGGAGCGCAGCGTCTTGGGCGAATCCGCTTCCAGCAGGCCCTTGACCTGCTTGCCCGAAGAATTGAGACCTCTGTACTCGAAGACCGGCATGGCTCGTTACCCCGGCCCCTCCCAGGGAGGAGCTGTCGGTTACATGTCCTCCTGGGTGATGCTCAGCACTTCCGCGATGGTCGTCTCGCCGAGGGCAATCTTGCGAGCGCCGTCGTCCAGCAGGGTCGTCATGCCCTTGCCGGTGGCGGAGCGCTTGATGCTGGAGGCGTCCACGTTCTTCAGGACGAGCTGGCGGATGTCGTCATCCACGGGGAGGAACTCGTAGATGCCGGTGCGGCCGCGGTAGCCGTTGCGGTTGCACGACGGGCAGCCGGTGGCCTTGTAGATGCGGTCCGTCCCGTAGCGCTCCTTGAACGTCTCGAGGCTGAGGCCCAGTTCCTTGATCTCCACGTCCGTGGGCTTGTAGGCCACGCGGCAGTCCGGGCACACGCGGCGCACGAGGCGCTGGGCGAGGATGCCGGTGAGCGACGAGGCCACGAGGAAGGGCTCCACGCCCATGTCCACGAGTCGCGTCACCGCGCCGGCGGCGTCGTTGGTGTGCACCGTGGAGAGCACCAGGTGGCCCGTGAGGGACGCCTGGATGGCGATTTCCGCCGTCTCCTTGTCGCGGATTTCGCCGACCATGATGACGTCGGGGTCCTGGCGGAGGAAGGAGCGCAGCCCCTGCGCGAAGGTGAGGCCAATCTTCGGGTTGATGGCCATCTGGCCAATGCCCTTGAGCTGGTACTCGACCGGGTCCTCGACGGTGAGGATGTTGAGGTCCGGGGTATTGATTTTGGACAGGGCGCCGTAGAGCGTCGTCGTCTTGCCGGAGCCCGTGGGGCCGGTGACGAGGATGATGCCGTGCGAGCGCTTGATGACGGCTTCCATCGAGTGGAGCGTCGCCTGGCTCATGCCGATTTCCGCCAGGTCCAGCAGCGTCGCCGTCTTGTCGAGCAGACGCATGACGATGCGCTCGCCGAAGGACGTGGGGATGGTGGACAGACGGATGTCGATGTCGCGGCCGGCCAGCTTGATGCGGATGCGGCCGTCCTGCGGCAGGCGCTTCTCCGCGATGTTGAGCTGCCCCATCACCTTCACGCGGGACACAATCGCGTTCTGGTAGCGCTTGGGCGGCTTGATGACCTCCTGCAGCACGCCGTCCACGCGGAAGCGCACCAGCAGCTCGCGCTCCATGGGCTCGATGTGGATGTCGCTCGCGCGCTCCTTGGCGGCGCGGAACAGCACCGAGTTCACCAGCCGGATGACGGGCGCCTCGTCGTTGACGTCGAGCAGGTCCGCGGGCTCGTCCAGCTCGTGGGCGATGGCGTCCAGGTCCTGCGTCTCCATCTCGTCCACGAGCTGCTCGGCCTCGTTGACGGAGCGGTCATAGACGCTGTTGATGGCGTCGGTGATGGTGTCGGCCATGGCAATGCGCGGGGTGATGCTCTGCCCCAGCAGCAGGCGCACATGGTCCAGCGCGGACGTGTCCAACGGGTCCGCCACGGCGACGACGGCGACATCACCCTCCATGGACAGCGGGAGGATGTGCGACTGCTTGGCGAAGTTGATGGGGATGCGCTTGACCAGCTCGGCGTCCACCTCTTCGGTGAAGATGCGGGCCAGGTAGGGCAGGTCGAGCTGGTGGCCGAGTGCCTTGGCCACGTCCTCGTTGGTGACCGCCCGCATCCCCACCAGCGCCTCGCCGATGCGCTGACCCTTCTCCGTCTGGACGGTGAGGGCCTCCTGGATCTTCTCCTCGGTGAGCGAGGGGACGAGCGCGCGGAGGATCTCCCCCAGCGGCCGACCGCAGAGGAAGGCCTGGCCGTGCGCGACGACCTGGGTGGCGTCGTTGCGGGCGGGCGCCACGGCGTCCGTGGCGTTCAAGCTGGGGTCGGCGGTCACGTTCATGGAATCTGTTCCCCCTGGTCAGGCTGGACACGCAGGCTCTCCGGGCTCTCGGGGGTGGCCGGTGCTCCAGGCACTGGTTGATCGGAACCCGCCGGAGGCGGCTCGACTTCCCGTACCGGCGGTTCACCCGGAGGCGTTCCCTGGGCGGGGGCCGGCGAGGGAGCGGGGGTCGTGCGCCCGTTCGGCCGGACGGGGGCCTGGCCGGCGGGGGAGATGATGCGCTCGCCATTGGCGCCGGGGCCGCCGTTCTCCGCGCGCTGCTGCTCCTTCAGGACGGCCTGGTTCATGCGAGACATCGGGCCGGGCTTGCGGCTGAAGTCCACCGCCACGTCGTAGCCGGGCACCTGGCCGTAGAACTGCTCCACGAACTGCTGCCGCTCCTTCATCTTCCGCTCGAAGATGATGCGGAAGTCCTCGGGGCCCCGGATGATGTAGGGCGTCAGGAACAGGAGCAGGTTCGTCTTCGTCTTCTTGCGCGTCGTCTCGCGGAAGAGGTGGCCGATGATGGGGATGTCACCCAGCACCGGCACCTTGCTGACGGACTCCAGGGTGCGGTCCTGCATGATGCCGCCCAGCACCACCGTCTCCTGGTCCTTGGCAATCACCGTCGTCTTCGCGCTGCGGCGCGAGGTGGTGGGGCCGAGCACCGGGTCCGACGAGGCAATCTCCTCCGTCTGCTCGCTGATGACGAGGCGGATGTAGTCGCTCTCGTTGATCTGCGGCTTGACGGTGAGCTTCAGCTCCACGTTCTGGCGCGTAATCGGCGCGTACAGCGAGCTCAGGCCGCCCAGGCCCCCGAGGATGCCGCCGAGGCCGCCGGTGGTGCCGCCGCCGGTGCCGCCCGTCACGGAGGAGCCCAGCGACGAGGGGTTGAAGCCGGACTGGAAGGGCACGTTCTGGCCCACCGTGATTTCCGCCTCCTCGTTGTCGCTGGTGAGGATGTGCGGGGTGGAGAGCACGTTGACGTCCGAGCTCTGCTGCATGGCGTGCAGCACCACGCCGAAGGCGGGGATGTCCAGGCCGAGCTTCTCCAGCGCGGGGATGACGGGGCCCTGGAGGCCGGCGAGGAAGCCGCCGAACTGCGCGAGGCTGCCCAGCGACAGCGACGGGGGCAGGCCGTTGCCGGTGTTGTTGGTGCCGATGAGGCCCGGCACCGCGCCTTCGTCCGTCTTCAGGCTGAAGCCGCTGTGGAGGTTGACGCCGAACGCGGCGTCCCGGTTCAGGTTGACCTCCATGATGACGGCCTCGACGAAGACCTGGCGGCGCGGCGTGTCCAGCTGCTGGATGATCTGGACGATGTTCTTGTAGTCCGCCGCGCTGGCGACGATGACCAGCGAGTTGGTGCCCTTGTCGGCCGAAATCTTCACCTCACCGCTGAACAGCTCCGCGGCCTGCGTGGAGCCGGTGGGGCCCCGGGGGATGCCCGGAGGCGGCTGCGGAGTGGGGTTGCGCGGGCGGTTGGCGGTGCCCTGGGCCAGCGACTGGAGCGTGCTGGCCAGCTCCTCCGCGTTGGCGTTCTCCAGCGGGTAGACGTTGATACGGCCACCGCTGGTGGTGGGGATGTCCAGCTGGGACACCAGCTCCTGGATGCGGTCGAAGGCGGCGGGGCTGGCGACGATGATGAGCTTGTTGGTGCGCTCGTCCGGGATGATCTGCGACAGCGTCACCGGGCCCCCGGAGCCCTCCGGGCCCTGGGCGGCCTGCACGGCGACCTCGCCCGGCTGGGCGCCGGGGGACACGTTGGACTGGAAGCCGCCGGGGCGCGTGCCGGCGCGGGCGCCCTTCGCCTCGAAGAGGCGCTGCACCGTGGTGGCCACGTCCTGGGCGGTGGCGTACTGGATCTGGATGATGCGCAGCTCGTCGCTGGCGGCGCGGCTGTCCAGCTGGTTGATGATGCGCTCCAGGCGGTGGATGTTGGAGCCCACGTCGTTGACGATGATGGTGTCCGGCGGGTACGGGATGGTGTCGCCGTCCTTGGACACGAGCTGCTGGAGCACGCCGCGCAGCGGCTCCACTTCCACGTTCTTGATGCGGAACAGCTTCGTCACCATCTGCTCGTTGGTGGTGTACGGCTGGTCCTCGTCGATGATGGTGGGGATGGGGTTCTGCTTCGCCGAGCGCTTGTCGACAATCTTGAGGAAGCCGCCGTGCTGGTAGACGGACAGGCCGTTGGCGTCGAGCGCGGCGAGGAAGGCGGAGTAGAAGGCATCCGCGTTGACCTCCACGCGGCCGTTCTCCGGGCCGATGATGGAGATCTTCCCGCGCACGTTCTCCGGGAGGATGAACGTGCGGCAGGTGGCATCCGCCACCGTCTGGACGAGCTTCTCGATCTCCACCTTGTCGAAGTAGATGCCGTAGCGGGCATTGCGCCGGGCCTCCTCGCACGTGGGCGTGCGGCGGGGACCCTGGTTGGCCTCCTCGCCTTCGGCGGGGGTCTGCGGGGTGATCGTCCGATCACCCGGCGTGGCGGGCGCGTTGGTACCAGGCGGAGGGGGACGGCGCTGGGCCTGCGCGGGAACGGCGAGCGCGAGGCACAGGCAGAGCATCCAGGACGGGAGCGTCTTCATGGAGAGCGAGCGCTGCAGGGTGATTAACGGACGTTGTACGACTTTTTGATCGGCGCTCCGTTGCGCTCGATCTCAATTTCGATGCGGGATGCGTCCTTCATCTTCGAGTAGACCTCCAGCGCCTTCTCGGGGCTGTTGAGGTCGAACCCGTTGATGCGGCGGATGACGTCGCCGTTCTGTACGCCAATCTTCGAGTAGATGGAGTCCGGGCGGATGGAGAAGAGCTTGAAGCCCACCGCCTGACCGTCCTTGAACGCGGGAACGATGCGGGCCTGCATGGCCACGTCGTTGAGGTTGTTGAGCGTCTTGTCGATCTCCGCGCGCGGGACTTCGTATTCGTTGTCGCTGGTGGCGCGGATGCCGCTGCCGTTGCCAGGCGGGGGCGTGGTGTTGGCCACGGCCACGGGCGGCGAGGGCGGCACGAAGGCGCCGTCACCGGGCTGCCCGTCGATGAACTCGCGGCGGCCGTTGTTGAGGATGATGACGCGCTCGCGCTCGATTTCCTGCACGGTGGCGCCCTGGAGGGCGTTGCCCACCATGTACGTCTGCGAGCGCTGGGTCACCATGTCCTGGATGGACGCGAAGGACCAGTCGGCGTTGGCCGCGACGAGGGTGCCCAGCAGCTTCACCCGCAGGCCGCTCTTCACCGGCGGCGCGTTGGGGTCCAGCTGGGGCGTCTCCGGCTCCCGCACGGCGACCTCGGGCTCCGGAATCTTGATGCCGGTGAGCCGCGACAGCCGGTTCATGTCGAGCGAGGCCAGGGCCGTCTCCGGCCTCCGGGCCTGCGTCGGCGCGCGCGTCGCCGTTCCGGAGGGAACCGGCGCGATGGCGGACTCGACGAACAGGTTCACCGTGCGCGCAGCCAGCAGGGCCACGAGCAGGATGAACAGCAGGTTCACCGTCCAGAAGTATTTTCGAAAGAAGAGTTCCATCACGCTTCCGGTAGTAAGCCGGCCTCACGGTGAGCAAGTCAGGTGCCACCGCGCGCCGGTCGGACAATCCAGGCCCAACGGGCCAAGGGCGCGGAATTATTCCGGAATGACAGGCGGCTCCGGGGCGGGGGGCGGCCCCCGGAACCCCGCCGGACAAATTGTCAAAAGGGGGCAGGGCCTCGTGTGACGCCCTGTCAGTCGTCCGTGTCGGAGCCGGGGGCGGCGGCGGGGCTGGAGGCGGGCTCTCCGGAGGTCTGTTCGCGCTCCAGCTTGCGGTAGATGGTGCGCGCGGCGATGCCCAGCAGACGGGCCGCGAGCGTCTTGTCGCCGCGCGTGTGGCGCAGCGTCTCGTGGATCACCCGCCGCTCCACTTCCTCCATGGGCGTGCCAATGGGGATGACGAGCTGGCCGGCCGAGCCCAGCGGGCCCTTGCGCACCGACTCGGGCAGATCGCTGGCCTCGAGGACGTCCCCGCGGGCGAGCACCACCGCGCGCTCCACGGCGTGCTCCAGCTCGCGCACGTTGCCCGGCCAGGCGTAGTTCTCCAGCACGTTGAGCGCGTCCTGGGAGAAGCCGCGCAGCACCTTGGCGTTCTTGGCGGCGAAGCGGCGCAGGAAGGCGTCCGCGAGCAGGGGGATGTCCTCGCGGCGCGAGGCCAGCGCCGGCACGCGAATCTCCACCACGTTGAGGCGGTAGTAGAGGTCCTCGCGGAAGCGGCCTTCCGCCACCTCCTTCTGGAGGTCCTTGTTGGTGGCGGCGACCAGCCGCACGTCCACCTTCACCGTCTGCGTGCCGCCCAGGCGCTCGATTTCGCCCTCGGCCAGCGCGCGCAGCAGCTTCACCTGCGCGGCCAGCGGCATCTCGCCGACTTCGTCCAGGAAGAGGGTGCCGCCGCTGGCGCGCTCGAAGCGGCCCTCGCGGCGGGCCACCGCGCCGGTAAAGGCGCCGCGCTCCACGCCGAACAGCTCCGCCTCCAGGATGTTCTCCGGCAGGGCGCCGCAGTTGACGGCGATGAAGGGCCCCTTCGCGCGGTTGGAGTACTCGTGCACCGAGCGCGCGGCCAGCTCCTTGCCGGTGCCGGACTCACCCAGGAGCAGCACCGTGGCGGTGGAGGGGGCCGCCTGGCGGATGGTGTCCAGCATGGCGCGGAAGGCGGGGGACTGGCCCACCATGGAGCGTCCGCCGGCCGCGCTCATCTCCGCGAGCTTCGCCTTGAGGGACTGGTTCTCCGCGAGCAGCGAGCGCTTCTCCAGCGCCTTCTGGACGGCCTTCACCAGGGAATGGCGCTTGAGGGGCTTGGTGATGAAGTCGTAGGCGCCGTCCTTCATCGCGGCCACGGCCGTCTCCACGGTGCCGTAGGCCGTCATCAGCACCACCTCCACGTCCGGGCGGATGGCGCGCGCGGCGCGCAGCAGCTCCTGCCCGTCCATGTTGGGCATCATCAGGTCCGTCACCATGGCGGCGACTTCCGGGCGGCGCAGCAGCTCCAGCGCCTCCGTGCCGTTGGCGGCGGCCAGGGTGGCCATGCCTTCACGCTGGAAGATGCGGGTGACGGAGTCGAGGTTGGCGCGGTCGTCGTCGACGACCAGGACCGTGGGGGATGTCATGGCGTGTGGAGGCTCTCCTGGGGGGCCGCGCTCCTGCAAGTCGCGTTCCCTTATGCGTGCTCCTCGTCCGGCTCCAGGGGGCCGCCGCCCATCCGGCCGATGTCCTCGCGCTTCACCTTGTCCACGTTGAACTTGCGGGCGCTGGCCAGCATCCGGTCGATGGTGTCGTTGAAGTCCGGCTTGCCGCCGTCCTTGCGGAAGCGGAGGAAGTTGATGCGGGCGACGACGAAGTTCTTGAGGTAGGGGCTCTGGAGACCGCGCTCCTTGAGGGTGTTGACGACGGCCACCACGGCGTCATCCAGCTCCAGCAGCCGGTCCGCGCGGGCCTCGCGCAGGGCCAGGGCCTTCTCGAGGGGCAGCTCCTGGAAGTCCTCCAGCACCTTGACGAAGGGGTGGTAGGCGCCCGCGGAGTAGCGGGGGCGCTTCTCGTACGCGGCGCCGAGGGTGACGAAGGAGGGCTCCTCGAAGAGGTGCGCGAAGGCCGTCTCGTGGCCCTTCCGGTCCGCGCCCACGAGGCCGCGGTACATGCGGATGACCTCCAGCGAGCGCTCCTTCAGGTTGTGCGCCTTCTCCGTATTGAGGGCGAGGATTTGATAGGCCACGTCCTCGTCCGGCAGCACCAGGGCGACAATCGACTTCGCCCCCAGCAGCTTGCTGGCGTTGAGGCGGTGGTTGCCGTTGGGCGTCCAGTACCTGCCGTCCTTGCGCACGGCGATGACGGGGTCCAGGTACCGGTCCAACCGCTCCATGGCGTTGGCCAGCCGCTTCACGTGCGGCTCGGACAGGTCCCGCTGGTACGGGGTGGGCTCCACCTTGTCGATGGGGAGCACGGCGAAGATGACGGGGTGGCCGCCCAGCGGCTCGCGGTAGACGCCGAGCACCTCGCCGCCGTCGGTGCGGACGGCTTCGAGCAACTCCGTGGGGTACTCCACCGAGTCGCTGGCAACCTCCGCGGGGGTCAGGCCCTTGGACTTCGGTTCCGCCTTCTTGCGGCGTGGCTTGCGGGCCGTCGTCGGCTTCTTCGCGGTGGCGGACTTCCGTGCGGACTTCGCTGCTGCCATGGGCCGAGCCCTCCTATGCGCTGCCTCGGGTTGTACGTGGGGCCCCTGACATGCACGGGGGCCCCGCGTAGGTCCACGCTAGGGTGACGCGGAGGGTAGGGCTACTCTCCCGAGACGGTGAGCTGCCGGAAGCGGACAGTGGGCGCGCCCACCGAGCCGCCACGGAATTGCAAGTCCGTGCCGATGCCGTCCAGATCCTTCAGCATCTGGAGGAGGTTGCCCGCCACCGTCACCTCCTGCACCGGGTGCGTCAGCTCGCCCTTCTCGATCCAGAGGCCGTTGGCGCCGGCGGACAGCTCGCCCGTCACCGGGTCCGTGCCCTGGCCGAGCAGCGCCGTCACATACAGGCCGCTGTCCACCTCGCGCAGCAGCTCCTGCGGCGACTTCGTGCCGGCCTCCAGGTAGAGGTTGGTGGCGCCGATGGAGGGCAGGGCGTTGTAGCCGCGCGACGCGTTGCCCGTGGTGCGCGCCTTCGCCTTGCGCGCGGTGAAGGCGTCGTAGAGGAAGCCCGACAGCACGCCCTGGTCGAGGATGGGGGTGCGCCGCGTGGGCACGCCCTCGCCGTCGAAGGGCGCGGTGGCGAGGCCGCGCGGCAACAGGCCGTCATCCACCAGCGTGACGTGCGGGCCCGCCAGCTTCTTGCCCTTGAGGGGCGCCAGCACGCTGGCCTGCTGGTACACGGCGTTGCCGTTGGCCGCGGACGCGATGTCCTGGACGAACCTGGAGGCGACGAGCGGGTCCAGCACCACCGGCACCTGCTGCGTCTTCACCCGCTTCGCGCCCAGCATGCGCACCGCGCGGCGCGTGGCCTCGCGGCCGATGGACTCCGGCGAGTCCAGATCGTCGAGGAAGCGCTTGTAGTCCACCCAGTAGCCCGTCTGCAGGCCCTTCCCATCCGAGGCCACCGGCATGGCGTAGAGGAACACGTACGTGCCGGAGTACGCGCCCGTCATTCCCTCGGTGGAGGCCATGTACACCTCGGAGACGAAGTCCCCGGCGCCCACCGCGTTGAAGGCGACGACGCGCGAGTCCTCGGCGCGCGCGGCCTTCTCCACCTCGAGCGCGGCCTTTATCTTCCAGTCGCCGGGCAGCTCCGACACCTTCGTGTCGAAGAGGATGCCGGTGTCCCCGAAGCGGCCCAGGTCCTTTCCCGAGGGCAGGCCGTTGAGCTTGTTGGGCGCGGCGGCCCCGGCGAGCTTCAGCGCCTGGTCGATGATGTGGTCCAGGGCGGCGGGCTCGAAGTCCGACGTATAGGCGAAGCCGAGCCGGCCCTTCACGAGGACGCGCACGCCCACGCCCTTGCTGGTGGACTGGGTGAGGTCCTCGATTTGTCCCTCGTGCACGCGCACGCTGCCCTGGCGGCCCACCTCCAGGAAGGCCTCCGCCTGCTGGGCGCCCTTCTTCTTCGCGCGCTGGACGATCTTCTTCGCGAGCTGCTGGTAGTCCACGGTTGGCGCTCCCTTTCTCAGGCGACCTTGGTTCCGCCGACGGTGACGTTGTCGATGCGCAGTGTGGGCAGGCCCACGCCCACCGGCAGCATCTGCCCATCCTTCATGCACACGCCCATGCCCGGGTCCGGCAGCGGGTCGGTCCCCACGCGCGTCACGTTCTTCAGCGCCTCCGGCCCCACGCCGATGAGCATGGCGTTCTTCACCGGGCGGCCCAGCTTCCCGTCTTCAATCTGGTACGCCTCGCTCACCTCGAAGACGAAGTTGCCGTTGGTGATGTCCACCTGGCCGCCGCCGAACGTCGCGCAGTACAGGCCGCGCTTCACCTCCTTGAGGATGTCCTCCGGGGCGTGGTCGCCCGGGGCGAGGAAGGTGTTCGTCATGCGCGGCAGGGGCAGGTGCTTGAAGGACTCGCGCCGCCCGCTGCCGGTGGTGCGCTGGCCCATCAGCTTCGCGTTGAGGCCGTCATAGAGGTAGTTCTTGAGGACGCCGTTCTCGATGAGCACCTTGCGCTCACCGGGGTTGCCCTCGTCGTCGATGTTGATGGAGCCGCGTCCGCTGGACACCGTGCCGTCGTCGATGACGGTGACCAGGTCCGACGCCACCTTCTGCCCGAGTTTACCGGCGAACAGCGACGTGCCCTTGCGGATGAAGTCCGCCTCCAGACCGTGGCCCACCGCCTCGTGCAGGAGGATGCCGCTCCAGCCCGGCGCCAGCACCACCGTCTGCGGGCCGGCCGCGCAGTCCACCGCGCCCAGCGTGGCCACCGCCTGCCGCGCCGCCTCGCGCGCCACGTGCTCCGGCGGGAAGGTGTCCCAGTGCGTGAAGGACACGCGGCCGCCACCGCCGAACATGCCGGTGCGCTGCTCGCCATTCTTCCCCTGGGCCACCACCTGGACGGCCATGCGGCACAAATCCTGGGTGTCCTCGGTGTAGCGCCCCTCGGTGTTGGCCACGGCGATGCGGCGCGTCTGGTCCACGTACGAGGCATTCACCTGCTTCACCCGCGCGTCGAACGCGCGAGCCGCCTTGTCCGCGCGAGACAGCAGGCCTGTCTTCAGCGCCACGTCCACGTCCATCAGCGGGGTGGCCACATGGTAGTGGCTGGGCACCGCGGCGCGGCGCACGGGGAAGCTGCGCTCGGCGCCGCCGCCCTGGGCAATCATCGCCGCGGTGGAGGCCGCGCGCACGAGCGCCGGCTCGTCCCAGTCGTCGGAGTAGGCGTAGCCCACCTTGCCGCCGGAGATGACGCGCACGCCGACGCCCTGGATGAGGCCCGTCTGCGCGCTCTTGATGCGCGACTCCTCCAGCATCACCGCCGTGGTGAGCGTGCGCTCCACGTAGACTTCCGCGAAGTCACCGCCGCGCTCCATGGCCACGGCGAGCAGGCGCTCGACGAGCGGCTGGGGCAGCAGTGGGGCGGACGAGGGCCCCCGGGCCACCGGGGGGGCAAGCTGGGAAGCAGAGGCGCGTCGCGTGGACGCAGAGGCTCGGGGCATGGTGGGGGACTCCCTGAGTGAAGAAGCCGTTGACGGAATGTGGGCACCTACATAGGAGGCGGCGCCGCCCGGAGCAACGCTCAATGACCGCCCTTCTTTCCCGGCTGAGCGGCCTGTCGCATTCCCACCGTGGGGACGGCGCTCTAAGATGCCCGCCGTTTCGAGACTGGAACCCACCCCATGCCTCCTCGTCCTCCTCCCTCCTCCCGCGCTGGCGCCGGCCGTTCCGGCGGTGGCTCGGGGGCGGACTCCCCCAACTCGGGCCGTGGCCGGCCTGCCCGCGGTACGCCCTCGTCCGAGGACGAGGACTTCTCCGCGCCATTGACTGGCGAGGAGAGCTACCCCGAGGACGGGCCCCCCAACCCGGAGCTTTACGGCGACTCCAGCGGTTCGGGCGGCGGACGCCGGGACATGACGCGCGTGGCCTCCGTCCAGGACATCGACGACGAGGGCTCCACGCGCGAGCAGGAGGACGACAACCCGGACGCCACGCGCGCCGGCCCGCCGGTGCAGATGCTGGTGCTGGCCGGCCCGGACCGGGGCCGCAAGAAGCGCTTCCAGAGCGTGCGGATGGTCATCGGCCGCGGCAAGGACTGCGACTTCCCGCTGGAGGACCAGTCCGTCTCCCGCCGTCACCTGGAGTTGGTGTACGGCGAGGGCGGCGTGGTGATGAGGGACCTGGGCAGCGTCTCCGGCACCCAGGTCAACGACCAGCGCGTGGACGAGTGCGTGCTGAAGCACGGCGACGAGCTGTCGGTGGGCAAGACGCGCCTGCGCTTCGTGGATGAAGCGGAGCAGATCAAGGAGATGCGCGCCCAGGCCGAGCAGCGTGAGGCCGAGGAGAAGCGTGAGCGCGAGGAGGCCGCCAAGGAGGCGAAGGAGGGCCGCAAGTCGGGAGGCGCCGCGCGCGGCGGCGACGTGGACCCGGGCGACCCGCGCTTCAACGAGGCCACCAACGCCAACTACAAGCTGGCGGACGTCATGCGCGACGAGGGGAAGAACAAGGGCACCGCCGTGGTGTCCCGCCCCGTCCGCCCGCCCACGCGCGGAGGCGGCTCGAAGTCGGGCTTCGGTGGGATGACGGGGAAGCAGAAGGGCCTCATCGGCCTGGCCGGCTTCGTGCTGGTGGTGCTGGTGATGGGGCTCGTCTTCGCAAGGAAGGGGCCGCCGCCTCCGCCGCCGGTGGACCCGAACGTGGAGCGCGCGAAGCTCTTGATGCAGAAGGCGCGCGAGTCCGTGCGCGCGGATGACTTCGCCAATGCGGTGCGGCTGGTGGAGGAGGCGGAGAAGCTGCATCCCGGCGTGGACGAGGAGGGCCTGGCCCGCGCGGCGCGCAAGCAGCAGGACGTGCTGGACGCGCTGCAGAAGGTGAGAGACCTCATCGACGAGAAGAAGTTCGACGAGGCGCGCGAGAAGCTGGCCAACGCGCCGGAGGGCACGGCGAAGACGGACGAGGAGCACCGCAAGCTGGAGGCGGAGCTGGGGGAGAAGCAGCTTGCCTGGCGCATCCAGCAGGTGGACGAGGCGCTCGCGACGCGAGACCCCGAGGTGATTCGCCCGCTGCTGGACACGCTGCCCGCGCAGAACCGGCCGGCGTATGAGGAGAAGCTGGCGGACATCGAGGCGGAGCTGGCGAAGGAGTCCGCCGACGAGGCGCGCCGCAACCGGAACGCCCGGGACCGCGCCACGGCGAACGCGAAGGAGAAGCGCCGCCAGTTCATGGAGGAGGCCTTCGTCGACGTGGAGCGCCGCTTCAACGGCGGCGACTACCCGCGCGCGGTGCTGGAGTGCGACCGGGTGGTGGACCGGTACAAGGGGGACAAGGAGGTCAAGGACCGGGCCATGTCCCTCAAGCGCCTCATCCCCCAGTTCGCGCGCGTCCTGGAGGAAGGGCAGAAGAAGATGGACGCCAACGCGCTGGAGGCCGCGGCGAAGCCGCTGCGCCGGGCGGCGGAGCTGTACCGGCAGATTGGCTTCCGGGGCTCGCTGGGCAACACCCTCGACGAGCAGCTCGCGTCCTCGTCCGTGGCGGCGGGGCAGGCGGCCCTCAAGAAGGGGGACCTGGTGTCGGCGGGCTCCAGCTTCCGCGAGGCGATGCGGCTCAACCCCGGCGACGGCCGCGCGAGAGATGGACTGGAGACCCTGCAGAAGAAGGTGGAGGAGCTCTACCTCCAGGCCTATATCCAGCGCGACAGGGACCCGCAGGCGGCCGCGGAGAAGTTCAAGGTCATCATCGAGACGGCCTCCGAGGGCTCGGAAGTGAAGCGCAAGGCGGAGATGTACCTGGGCGAAGTGCAGCAGTGAGCCGCGGCGAGCAAACGCCGAGGGTGTTGGGAGAGATGGGATGAACGAGTCGTCGCTGCGTGAGCTCGGGATGGACCTCATCGAGGAGCGCCAGTTCGAGCGCGCCCTCGCCGTCTTCGCCGAGGCGGTGCGCCGCGTGCCCGCGGACCACCGCTCCCGGATGCTGGCGGCCCGGAGCCTGGCGGAAATGGGGGAGCGCGAGCGCGCCGTCACCGCCTACCACGCGTGCGCGGAGGGCCTGCTGCGGCGCGACTACCTGCTGTCCGCGATGGCCGCGTGCAAGCTGGCGCTGGATTTGTCCCCGAACGAGCGGCGGCTGAAGGACACGCTCATCCGCGTGCACGCGCGCGCGGTGCGCAACGCGCCGGGCCGCGCCGCGGTGCCGCCGCCCCTTCCGCCGGAAGTCCTCTACGACGGCAAGGTGGACACGGACCTGATGGGCCTGCAGGGCGAGGAGCTGTCCAACCGCGCCATTGAAGTGCTGGCCGCGCCGGACCCGGGCGGCTCGGCGGACCCGAACAGCCGGCCTCCGCTACCGCTGTTCGCGGAGTTGGACCGGGAGGCCTTCCTGGACCTGGTGGGCCGCATGGCGTGGCGCCGGGTGAAGCCGGACGACGTGGTGAGCCGCGAGGGCGAGCCCACGGACCACCTCTACGTGCTCGTCGCGGGCAAGGCGGAGGTGACGCGGCAGATGGACGGCGAGGCGCGCACGCTGGGCTTCCTGGGCGGCGGCTCCATCTTCGGGGAGATTGCGCTGCTGACGGGCGCGACGCCCACGGCGACGGTGACGGCGGTGTCGGACACGGAGGTGTTCGAGATTCGCCGCGAGCACCTCAACGCGGTGGCGAAGAATCACCCGGCGGTGCCGCAGGTGCTGGCGGACTTCGCGCAGCAGCGCATGGCGCGCAACCTCATGGCCACCTCGCCCATGTTCCAGACGCTGCCGGAGTCGGAGCGCGGCGCCATGCTGCAGCGCTTCGCCTTCCGGGCGCTCCAGCCGCGGGAGAAGGCGCTGGTGGAGGGCGAGCACTCTCCGGGCCTGTTCCTGGTGCTGGCCGGCGAGCTGGTGGTGCAGAAGGAGGACCCGGCGGGCGGCGTGGTGACGCTGGGCGTGCTGCGCGAGGGCGACGTGGCGGGGGAGATTTCCCTGCTGACGGGCCTGCGCGCCTCGGCCACGGTGGAGGCCACGCGCAAGACGGCGGCGGCCTTCCTGGAGCGCGCCGCGTTCCATGCGCTGGTGAAGACCTTCCCGCACATCCGCACGTACCTGGAGCAGCTGTCGGACCGGCGCCTGAAGCAGATTGGCGAAGCGCTGCGCCCCTTGGAAATCATCGACGCGGACGAGCTGGTGCTCGAGCCCGAGGCGGCGTGAGGCGTTCATGGTGACGTTGTCGCGCTCGCGGGTGCTGGGCGTGGGGCTGGCGCTGCTGGTCGCCGGGGCGGTGCTGTATTTCTGGCCGCGCCCGGAGCCCGGCGTGCAGGAGGCCATCACCCGTCAGGTGGTGGCGATGACTCGCGCCGCGGAAGAGAAGGACGTGAGCGAGGTGATGGAGTCCGTGTCCGAGCGCTTCAAGAGCGACGGGAGCGGCTGGTCGAAGAAGGAGGTGCGCGGCGTGCTGACGGCGCAGGTGCTGCGCGGTCAGTGGGTGCGCGTCTTCATGACCAACCTGGAGGTCCACGAGGTGTCCCCCTCGAAGGGCGACTTCCAGGCGCGCTTCATCTTCGGCCGCTCGGAGGCGGAGAAGGTGACGGACCTCGCCGCGACCAGCATCCTGAACGCGTACCTCATCGAGGGCACGTTCGAGAAGGAAGACGACGGCGAGTGGCGGGTGGTGCGCGCGAAGTACCGCTCGTTGGACCCGACGGAGCTGCTGTAGCTACTGGAGCAGGGCGCCCGTCTCGGTGACCCAGGCCTTGGCCATGGCGCCCTGGCCCGCGGACTCCAGGTTCTTCTTGATGCCGTCGATGCGCGCGGAGAGCTCCTCGCGCGGGGTGCCCTGCGCGCGGGCTCGCACGAGGCCGAAGTAGTAGTGCTGGCAGCCGGCGGCGTACTCGCTCTGGGCGAAGAGCAGGTCGCCCATGGCGACGTAGGCCTCCGCCAGCGTGCCCGCGCCGGTGTCGGGTGCCACCGTGGTCAGCAGCACCTTCGCGCCCGCGTAGTCCTTGCGCGCCAGCAGCAGCGCGCCCTTGGCGTACTGCGCTCGGGCCAGGCCCACGCCGCGCGCGGTGATGGCCTTGTCGTACGCCGTCAGCGCCTCGTCCTGGCGGCTCGCCGCCTCCAGCACGCCGCCGCGGGCGAGCCAGTAGCGGCCGTCCTGCTCCAGCAGGCTGACGCGCTTCCCGTCCGCCGTGTTCACCTGCACGGGCTTGAAGGTGGCCTCGTAGGCGTCCAGCAGCGCCAGCGCGCCGGTGCCGTCGCCGGCCCCTTGCAGGGCGCGCGCGCCGTCCAGGTAGAGCAGGGGGGCGTTGCGGCGCTTCGCCACGGCGGCCTCGAAGGCGGCGCGGGCTTCCGGGGCCTTCTTCACGGCCAGCGCGCGGGCTCGGGCGAAGAGGGCGTAGTGGTCATCCGGGGTGATTTTCAGCGCCTCGTCCGCGGCCAACACGGCCTCGTCCGCCGCGCCGCGTGCCAGGGCCAGCTCCGCCTTCAGCGCTCCGGCGCGGGACTTCACCATCGGCGTCAACCCGGCGTCGTGGGCCTGGAGGTCGGCCAGCGTCTTCTGCGCCTCCTCCAGCTTGCGGCCCTGGTACGCCTGGGCCAGCGCCAGGGACACGCGCGCCAGCAGGTGGTCCGGGTTGACGGTGGTGGCCTTGGCGAAGGCCTCCATCGCCGGGCCGTACTGGCCCTCGTCCAGCAGGGCCTCGCCCTGGGCGGTGGTGAAGCGCGGGTCTCGATACGCGGCTTCGGCGGCGCGGGCGAAGGCCTGCCTCGCGCCGGGCAGGTCGCCGCGCGCCTGGAGGGCCATGCCCAGTGCCAGCGTCAGCTTCGGGCTGCTCGCGCCCTGCGTCTTGAGGTCCTCGAGGTACTTCTCCGCTTCCGGGGCCTTGCCCTCGGCGAGGAGGTGCAGGGCGCGGGCGCCGAAGCGCTCGCCGGAGCGGGAGTCCTGCTCCTCCGCGCGCGAGAGGTACTCGCGGGCCTTCGCGTCCGCGCCGGGCTGGTGGTGCTCCAGCCACAGCACCGTCTGGATGTCGGCGGCCAGGGCCTGGGCGTCACGGGCCTTGTCGTTGAGCTGGAAGAGGGCCTCCAGCTCCTTCATGGCCTGGGCGAGGTCGGCCGGGTTGCCGCGCTGGGCGGCCGCGCGGGCCGCGCGCATGTGCTCCTCGGTCTCCTTCCGGATGCCGCCCCGGTGGACGAAATACGCCACCGCGCCCACCAGCAGCAGGGCAACGGCCCCCACCTGCATCAGCGCGCTCGCGAAGCTCTCGCGAGGCTTCCAGTCCCTGCGCCCTTCCGTACCCATGGACCTGCCTCCCCCGCTGGGAATGAGTGTTTCCGGACGGTTTCGCCCTCTTGCCAAGTATAGGGGCCGGGCACAGATAGGAACGCCCCCTCCGGGTGTCAACGGTGGGCGCCCGAAGGCGTGGAGGCCAGACGACACAGGGCGTCAGCCTCCGGGCGTGGCTGGTGCATACTGGCCCTTCGGAGGTGCGCAATGGCGGTACACACGGCCCTGTCACCGGAAGCCTTCACCCGGGTGGCGGAGGCGTATGGGTTGGGCGCAGTGCGAGAGGTGACGCCCATTCCCCAGGGCTCCATCAACACCAACCACCGGCTGGAGACGGACGCGGGGCGCTTCTTCATGCGCCACACCACCGTGCGCTCCGCGGATGATTTGCGCTTCGAGTCCGCGCTGCTCGCGCACCTGACCGAGTACCACTTTCCCGGGCCGGTGCTGCTCACCCCGCGCACCGGCGCGCCCTTCCTGGAGCTGGAGGGCGGGCGCGTCAGCGTCTTCCGCTGGCTGCCGGGCGAGGAGTTGCGCCACCCGCACCTCACCGCCGACCACATGGAGTCGCTGGGCACGGAGCTGGGGAAGATGCACCGGGACACGCAGTCCTTCTCCGGCTCGCGTGAGAATCCCTACGGCCCGGAGACGGTGCGCCAGTGGCTGGTGGGCCTGGCGCGCCACCCAGACGCGGAGCTGGCGTCCGTGGCCCAGGAGCTGGAGCGCTACCTGGACAAGGCGGAGGCGGTGCGCCAGGGGCTGGAGCCTCGCGGCGTCATCCACGCGGACCTCTTCATGGACAACGTGAAGTGGCTGGCAGACCGCGTGGGCGCCTTCTTCGACTTCGAGATGGCGTGCCGGGAGGCGTACGGCCTGGACGTGGTGATTACGCTCAACGCCTGGTGCTTCGACGGCGGCCAGTATCTGCCCGAGCTGTGCCGCGCCTTCGTGCGCGGCTACCAGGACGTGCGGCCCCTGTCCGCCGTGGAGCGCGGCAACCTCTTCGGCCACGCGCTCTTCGGGGCGGTGCGCTTCACGTCCAGCCGCATCCGCGACTACCACCTGTCGCCGCTGCCGGCCGACAAGCTCACCAAGAAGGACTACCGCACGTATCTCAACCGGGCCCGGGCGCTGGCCGCCATGGGGCCCCAGGGGCTGTTCGAGCTGCTGGGGCTGTGAGGCCCACCCGATGAGGGCGGGGCCTCGTGCTCCGGCGTCGCCGGGGCTTCAGATGCCGGAGAGGATCTTCCAGGTGCCGTCCTCGCGGCGGAGCACCATCTGCTCCAGTTCGGACTCGCGCTGGGGCTTCGAGCTGAGGCCCGGCATGCGCCAGCTCGCCTTCCAGTAGTAGATGGCGGCGGCGACATTCTCACCCACCTCCACCCGGCGCACGTCCAGCTCCACCTTGGGCGACTGGAGGGCCTTGAAGAGGTTCTCCAGGTAGGGGCCGACGTTGGCGGCGGTGAGGTCGTCGTCGGGCTCGGACGGGGTGCCCGCGTCCTCGCGGAAGTCCTTGGTGAGCAGCGCCTGGATGGCCGCGGCATCCCGGGCCTCCAGGGCGGAGCGGTACTGCTCCATGACCTTGAGGATGGCGCGCGTGTCGTTGGTGTCCTGGATTTCAGTGCCGGGGATGCGCTTCGGGGCGCAGGCGGCCAGGAGGGACAGGACGCTGAGGGCGAGGAAGCGTTTGAGCATGGCGGGGCCTTACGAGGACAACCGAGAGGAAGTCAACCCATTCCCAGGCCCCGCCTGGCGGGCGGGCACAGAGCCCGCTCTCACGGCTACGCCTTGCGGACGACCTCGGCGATGAACCGGTTGAGCACCGGCACCTCGTTGTCGAGAATCTTGAGGCCCTCGCTCTGGATGATCTTCTCGCCAATCATGGCCAGCGGCTTCATCAGGAACGGCAGCTTGAGGGTGATTTCACCGTCCAGCGAGCGCTCCGTCTGGCCGCCGCCCAAATCGCGCAGGGTCAACTTGCCCGTGTTCACCAGCATCTTGGAGATGGTGTGCGAGGTGGGCACGTTGGTGAAGGTCAGCTCCTTGCGGCGCTTGTCGTACGTGGACGTCTCGATGAAGGCGAAGTACTCGGGCGGCACCTGCTTGGGGCCGATGCTCTGGATGACGGGCTTGGGGCGGTAGCGCACGCGACGCTTCACCAGGTCGCCTTCGCTCTTCACCTCCAGGGGCTGCAGCTCCAGGAGCACGCCGTGGTGCTTCAGGAGGAACTCGAAGTATCGCTCGTCGAGGAGCGCGCGCTCCACCTCGTCCACCGTCCCCTGGATTCGCTGCCTCGTCTCGAACCGCATCCGCGTCCTCCTTGGCTGGGAGCTGCTTCCGTCTCCGCTGTCAGGGCTCCCTGCCTAGCGGAATCCCCGGCTAGCGAAAAGCCTGTCGTGGCACCAGGGGACCCCGGAAGGTCGTCTCCTCGAAATCACACCGCTCGCGCCACTCGTCGGCGGTGGCCCGGAAGGCGGCGCCGAAGTCCGGCAGGGCCCCCACCTCGTGGCGCACCGCGCCGCAGTCACCGGCCAGGTAGGCGGACTCCACCCGCAGGCGCAGCGCCTCGCGACGGAGGGCCTCCGGCAGCCCCTCGTCGGAGAGCGCCCGCTGGAGCTGCTCGCCCGCGAGCACCGGGGCGCCCACCTGGCTCAGCCGCCGGCCCAGCAGGTAGCTGAGGTACGGGTCCCCCGGCAGCGTGGTGAGGGCGCGGTAGAGGAGCAGCAGCCGGAGTTCCTCCTGCGTGGCGCGGAAGTAGGCCTCGATGGGGCCCTTGCGCCCGGGCGAGTCCAGCGCGGCGAGCTTCACCTGCGCGGTCCGCGTCAGGTCCGGCCCCGCGTCCTTCGCCAGCACGACGTCGAGGAACTGGCGGGCGGGCCCGGGCTGCTCGCGACGCAGCTCGACGTCCGCGCGCGCCATGGCGACTTCGGCCTCCAGCACGGACTGGCCCTTCACGCGCTCGGAGTCCGCCAGCGTGGCCAGCACGCTGGCCGCGTCGTCGTACCGTTCGAGGGCGGACAGCGCGGAGGCCTGGCCGATGCGGAAGGCGGGCTCGTCCGGCTGCAGGTCCGCGGCGCGGCGGTAGCGCTCCAGCGCATCCTCGGGGTCGCTGACGAGCGCGTCGCGGGCGGACTCGGACAGCTTCGCCACCTCGCGCGCACAGGCGCGGGTGAAGAGGCTGCCGGTGCGGAAGCGGGCGAAGGCGCGCGCCACGGCGGCGTCGTCCAGGGGCAGCGCGTCCACGTGGTGCTCCCACTCCGAGACGAGCTCCTCCAGCGGCCGGCCGTAGGCCTCGCTGAAGTCCCCGTGCGCGTACACGGTGCGCAGCTTCGGCGCGCCATACGTCTCCGCGAGGTACAGCAGGAACGAGCCGGCCACGGTGTACGCGCGCGAGGGCGCGGACTGGTAGAAGCCCTCCGGCCCCATCAGCTTGCGCATGTCCGGGGCCAGCTTCTGCCGGCGCATGCCCGCGGCCCACTGGTGCAGCGTGAGGTCGCCCTGCACGGGGCCGTCCGCGGCGACGGCCAGGCCCTCAATCAGCCCCATCAGCGGCCAGACGCCCAGCCGGGTGGTGACGCGGAAGGGGCCGCCGCCCGCGGGGGCCGCCATGACGTGCGCCAGTTCGTGGTGCAGCGTGGAGTGGGGGAAGGCCTTGTCCTGGATGTGCAGCGAGTGCAGCCACGGCTTGGCGAACTGGGTGCGGCCGGCGCCCACCAGTTGCTGCTTCTGCTTCTCGTCCTTGTAGAGCCACACGTCGATGCGCTCGGCGGGGGCCACGCCGAGGAAGCGCTGGGTCTGCATCCACCGGAACTCCATGTCCCGCACCATCCGGTCCACGTCCTCGCGCGGCTTGCCCCGGGGGTAGTGCAGGCGGAAGTGCTCCGTCTCCCGGAAGCCGCCCAGCGTCTCCGCGAGGTACGCGTCGTTCATCCGCAGGCCGAGCTCCGGGCCGCGCGTCTCCATGAGGACGATGGCCGTGAGCGGCAGGGCCAGCAGGGCCAGCGGGCCGGGGCGCAGGCCGGAGCGGCCCAGGCGGCCGGAGCCGGTGTCGAGCAGCCCGGCCGTCAGTCCCACCAGCACCCACGCCCACAGGAGCGTCTCCAGCCGGAACCAGGCCAGGGCGGGCGTCACCGCCAGGGCCTCGTCGTAGAGGGGGCCGGGCACGTGGCCCAGGAGGTGGTTGAAGGCGAACACCTGGGGCCCGAGGACGATGGGCCATACCGTAGGCACGGCCGACACCAGCACCAGCAGCGCATACAGGCCCACCGCCCGGCCCGGCCGCTTCGCCTTGAAGCCGCAGAAGACGCCCGCGGCGGATGCCAGCACGGCCGAGGGGAGGGTGAGCAGGGGATAGAAGCCCACCAGGGCGAAGGGGTCGCACGCGGTGCGCAGGACGGCGAAGAGGGTGGCCGCGAGGAAGGGGGGCACCAGCACGCCCACGTTGAGGACGAGGGCGGCCCCCAGGGCACGGCCCACGGCGGTGCCGGGGTCCTCCTCCCGGGTGGCGCCGGAGGGGCGGGGGTCCACCCCCAGGAGCAGGCGGCGCTCCTGGGCGGCGGCGGCGATGCCCGTCCCCCCGCCGAGCAGGCCCACGGCGATGGACAGGGCGAGCCCCAGTTCGAAGCCGGGGACGCCGAAAAGGGGGACGAGGACGAGCGCCGAGCCACCTCCCGCCAGGACGAGGACGGTGGCCAGTACAGCCGGGCGGCGCAAGAGGCCCAGGGCACGGGTGAGGACTTGCCGCATGGCCTCCCCTATACTCCCGCCCAGCATGTCCGAACAGAAGACAGGTCCCGAGGCCCGCCAGCACGGGCGCGCGCCCATCGAGCTGAAGGTCGACTACAAGAAGCTCAACTCGTTCTTCGCGGACTACACGAAGAACATCAGCAAGGGCGGCACCTTCATCAAGACGAAGAAGCCGCTGCCCATCGGCACGCGCTTCCTCTTCAAGCTGACGGTGCCCCACCGCGACGCGCCCTTCGAATTGCTGGGCGAGGTGGTCTGGTCCAAGGCGGACGCGGAGGAGCCCGGCATGGGCATCCGGTTCATCTACAGCAGCGAGGGCCAGCGGGTGGAGTTCGAGACCGTGGTGGAGCGGCTGATGTCCGACAGCCTCGGCTCGGAGCTGACGGAGAAGCTCCTCAACAAGCCGCTGCACCCGCACCCATGAGGGCCTTCCTCCGAGGCGCGGTGCTGGCCGCGGCGCTGCTCGTGGCCGGCTGCCAGCAGGAGGCCCAGGGCAGCACGCCCCGGGCCGAGAAGGCGGCGCCCGCGAAGCCGCCGTCCACGGACATCACCGCGGAGGACTACGCCATGCAGCCGCTGCCCCGGGGCTTCGTGCGGCTCAAGGACGCCTTCGGCGGCGTGCACCGTGTGGAGGTGGAGATTGCCGCCACGCCCGACGCGCGCACCCGGGGCCTGATGTGGCGCAAGGAGTTGGCGGACGGGAAGGGCATGCTCTTCCTGTTCCCCTCCGAGGACGTCCAGGGCTTCTGGATGCGCAACACGCTCATTCCGCTGGACATGCTCTTCATCTCCTCGGACCTGCGCATCGCGGGCATCGTCTCGCGCGCGGAGCCGAGGACGCTCAACTCCCGCTCGGTGGGGCTGCCCAGCCAGTACGTGCTGGAGGTGCCCGGTGGCTGGACGGAGAAGGTGGGCGTGAGGAAGGGCACCGCCGTGGAGTTCGAGGGCGTGTCCGGAGTGCGCATCGTCCCCTGAGGTCTGCCGGGCGTCATGAAGAAGTGACGCACCTTCCAAGTGGTTGCCACACGGCCTGCGCAGGATGCGCCCGCGTTCGCGCGTCCTCGGGCCCGTGAATCACCTTGGAGGAGTTACTCAATGTCTTCTCGTCTCATGGGGCTCGCCACCAGCGCGATGCTCCTCGGCAGCACCGTGGTTGTTGTCGGCTGTGAGGGTGAGCAGGGGCTCGCCGGAGCGCAGGGCCCGGCCGGACAGAATGGGCAGGGCGGCGCGCCCGGCCGTGACGGCACCAACGGTACCCCCGGTCAGGACGGCGACGACGGTGCCCCGGGACAGAATGGCCAGGACGGCGACGATGGCGCCCCGGGCCAGGATGGTGAGGACGGGCAGCCCGGCTCGCAGGGGCCCGCGGGCCCGGGCTCGTATGGCCAGCCCGGTCCCGGCGCCATCACCCGCGCGCCGGGTGTCGAGGCGGGCACGCCGCTGTCCTCGGTGATTGCGATTACCTTCCGCGGCGACCTGGGCACCGGTGCCGGCAACCTGCCCGAGTACGTGAAGGCGCGTGTGAATCAGGTGGTGGCCGGCCAGATGCCGACGCCCATGGTCTTCCCGCTGCCGCCCGCGTCCACGGACACCGTGCGCACGGTGCCGGGCCTGTTCTCCTCCACGGTCATCAAGTGGATGGACCCCATCGGCTACAGCAAGACGAGCCCGCGCTTCGGCGCCAACGTGGACTACATCGCCTTCTTCGGTGACAAGTGGTCCGCCAACGGCAACGCGCCCCAGTACAACGGCAGCGGCTCGGCGGCGTGGCTGTGGATCAACCACGAGTACATCTCCGGCACGAAGCCGGGTACGGGCAAGGCGCCCCTCGGCCAGCACCTGGACTTCGCGAAGTTCCTCCGCAACACGGGCTCGCTGTCCAACACCGTGACGGACGGCACCACGTGGCAGGCCAACGAGCTCGTCACGTACAACAAGGAGTGGAAGAAGCAGTTGGGCGGCTCGTGGATTCGCGTGGTGCAGGACCCGGCCACCGGCGAGTGGGCCGTGGACCGCAGCGCGGCCAACCTGCGCTACGACGCCTCCAGCGCCACGCTGGCGAAGGTGGTGGGCGTGACGCTGTCCGGCACCGAGCGCGATGACAGCGGCGCCTTGCTCCCCGATGGCGTGGTGCCCGGCACCCACTCCAACTGCTCCGGCGGACAGACGCCGTGGGGCACCATCTTCACGGGCGAGGAGAACGTCCAGGGCGTCTACGGCGACCCGGAGCTCGCCGTGTGGGTCGACGGCAAGAACGAGTGGACCGCCAACGCCCAGGGCTTCGCGCCCGGCGCTCCGGTGGCACCGGACTTCGCCGCCCCCACGTCCGGTGACCTCGTCAGCTCCGACGCCAACTCCACCCACCGCAAGGATGGCTACGCCTACCTGACGGAGATCGACCCGGGCCAGCCGGGCGACCTCTGGTACGACAAGGACGCGGCGAAGCCGGGCGCGGGCCACCGCAAGCTGGGCATCATGGGCCGTGCGCACTGGGAGAACGCCGCCTTCGTGGTGGACTCCAACTGGAAGCTGCTCAACAACCAGCCCATCGTCATCTACGGCGGCGACGACCGCCGGGGCGGACGCATCTTCAAGTTCGTCTCCAGCGGCAACTACACCGAGGGCATGACGAAGAAGCAGATTCGCGACCTGCTCAACGACGGCAAGCTGTACGCCGCGCACTTCGCGGGTCTGGACAACAGCACGGGTGACACGCTGGTGGGCGGTGCGATTCCCACCGAGCAGGCGCCCGGCCAGGGCCGCTGGGTGGAGTTGAGCGTGGACAGCCAGGACCTGGCGCCCAACGGCGAGGCCTATGGCCAGCCCACGCTGACGGTGGGCGCCGCCCTGCGCGACGCCAACTACAACGCCGTGGGTGGCTTCACCACCGACGACCAGGTGCGCAAGGTTCTCTTCACCGTCGCCAACAAGCTGGGCGTGATGGAGCTCAACCGTCCGGAAGACCTGGAGTGGAACCCGAAGGACCCGAGCGGCCAGCCGCTGCTGTACGTGGCCTTCACCGAGCACGGGCAGCCCACGTACCTGGACCAGCAGGGGCGCGTCGCCACGGCCCAGTTCAATGGCACCAACTGGGTGGTGAAGGCCCGTGGCGCCACGGACAACCGCAGCGGGGACCGCGTGGGCTCCATCTTCGGCATCCGCGAGTCCAGCACCTCGGCGCCGGGGGGCTCGAAGACGTTCACGTACTTCCGCGTGTGGAAGGGCGAGACGGCCTCGCTCAGCGCGGCGCCGGAGTACTCGGCGGCCAAGCCGGACAACATCCTCATCGACCGCGACGGCGGCGTGTGGTTCGGCACCGACGGCAACTTCGGCGTCAACAAGGTGGCCGACAGCGTCTACTACCTGAACCAGAACCCGGCCCATGTCGGCAGCGAGTACTTCCGCCGCGCGTTCCGCGTGCTCTCCCTGCCGAGCGACGCCGAGGCCACCGGCCCCGCCTTCAGCTCGGACATGAAGACCCTCTTCGTCAGCGTCCAGCACCCGGGCGAGGACAACTTCAGCGTCTGGCCGTAGTCGCGCGTCCCGCGCTGTCTCGGAGGTCGAATCGGATGCCCGCGGTGTCGAAGGGATTCGTGCGAGGGGCCTTCATCGGGCTCCTCGCGCTGGGATGCGTGCTCTCCGCCGTGGGCGTGTGGAGGGCTCGCCAGCGTCCGGCTCCTGAGGTTTTGGAGCCTCCCTTCGACCCGCTCGCGCAGGCGCTGGCGAGCGGCAGTCGCGTGCTCAACCGCGAGGCCCCCATTCCGTCCATGTGCTACACGAAGACGGAGGGGGCCTCGAACCCGTGCTGGACGTGCCACACGGGCGGCGTCGGCGACAACGTCATGGGCGACGAGGCCCTGCAGACCGAGTACGCCTTCAGCGACGTGGGGCAGACGAACCAGTGGACCAACCTCTTCACGGACCGGTCCGCCGCCCTGTCGCGCATCTCCGACGACGAGGTCCTGGAGTACATCCGCCAGGACAACTACACGCCGCTGCGGGCCGCGCTGCTGGGACGTCCGGGCGGCTTCAAGGGCTGGGTGCCGGACCTGGACCTGTCCCGTGGCTTCGATGACGACGGCTTCGCCCGCGACGGCAGCGGCTGGAGGGCGGTGCGCTACAAGCCGTTCCTGGGCACCTTCTGGCCCACCAATGGCAGCACCGACGACGTCTTCATCCGCCTGCCGGCGGCCTTCCAGCAGGACGCGGAGGGGCGGCCGTCGCGGGAGATGTACCGGCTCAACCTCGCCATCCTCGAGGCGGCGATGACGGTGGACCCGGCGCTGCGGGACGTGACGCAGGCCGTGCGCCGCGTGGAGCCGGTGGATGAGCGCGTGGGCGGCGTGGACCTGGATGGGGACGCAGTGCTGGAGCCCTCGGTGGAAGAGGTACGCGGGCTGCCGGCGCGCTACGTGGGCGGCGCGGCGCAGGTGGCCGTGCGCCAGCACTTCTACCCGCGCGGCACGGAGTTCCTCCACACCGTGCGCTACGTGGACCCGGATGCACCCACGCTGCTGTCCGCGCGCATGAAGGAGGTGCGCTACTCGCGCAAGGACGAGGAGCACGAAGGGCTGCGCGTGAGGGGCTTCTACGCCGAGGAGGCGGAGAAGAAGCTGCAGGGGCGCCTGCCCGTGTTCCCCGGCAACCCTGAACTGGGGCTGGTGAACGAGTTTGGCTGGCGCCTGCAAGGGTTCATCGAGGACGCGCGCGGGCGGCTGCGCGTGCAGACGATGGAAGAGCACGCCTTCTGCATGGGCTGTCACACCAACCTGGGCGTGACGGTGGACCAGACCTTCGGCTTCCCGCGCAAGGTGCCGGGCAGGGAAGGGTGGCGGCATCAGGATCTGCGCGGCCTTCCCGACGTGCCGCAGGCGGGCCACGCGAAGCCGGAGGTGCTGACGTACTTCGAGCGCGTGAAGGGCGGGGACGAGTTCCGCGCGAATGACGAGTTGCTCTCGCGCTTCTTCCCGCACGGCACTCTGGACGAGACGTCGGTGCGTCGCGCCGCGCAGGGTGGAGACAGGGACCTCGCGTGGCTGGTGACGCCGTCGCGCGAGCGGGCACTGGCGCTGGACCGGGCGTACCTGGCGCTGGTGCGCGAGCAGGGCTTCACGAAGGGGCGGGACACGCTGCTCGCGCCGCCGAAGAACGTGCTGGCGCGGGTGGAGAACGGCTCCACCGGGCTGGAGGACGCTGGCCTCATCTTCGAGGACGGCCGGCTGCACCTCACGTGGGAGTGAGCCGTCTCAGCCCTCCGGGTAGATTCATTGGCTTCCTGGAGGAAAGCCTTGCGACGAGAGAGTGCCATCGAAGCAGATGCGCGAAAGCGACCCGAGCTCTTCCAATGGAACGGGCCCCTTCCCGGGGAGGAACTGGAGGAGTGGTCCGGGCGACATGGGCGTGTGCCCGAGGACTTGAGGTGGTTCTGGTCCTCGACGGGGGGAGGTGACGTGTTCGAATCAGAGACACTCCTCTCGCCTCTGGGCGATTCGAGCATGGGCGACGATGTCGTTGGTGCCACCGAGGCGCGTCGGGCGCAGGGGCTCCCCGGAGAATGGGTCGTCTTCCACGTCGGATTCGGAACGTCCGCTTTCCATTGCGGGGACGGACGCTACGCGTGGTTCGAGGACGGCGTGGGCGCGCCGTCGAGGCTCTTCGACTCGCTGGACGATTGGTATCGCGGCGTCCTGCGTGCCGAATACGCCGAGCGCTACGGCCTCTGACGCAGCCGCAAGGCCATTCGCCGGGCCGGGTCCATGCATGGGGCCGGCCCGGTTTTCACCGTGACGTGCGGCGCTCCAGCAACTCCGTGGAGCGGTGGATGAGCTGACGCATCGTCACGGTGCCCAGGAAGCGGCCCTGTGCATCCACCACCACCACCGGGTCATAGAGCGTCTCCGCCCCGCGCTTCATCGCCACGCGGGCCAACGTCGTAATCGCCATCCGGTCTTCCACCACCAACGGGCGCTCGTCGCGGGACGACAGGCGCTGCCGCGTCACCAGCGCCTTCGGCTGGTCACCCTCCAGCAGGACGACGTGGTCCAGTTGGGGCGCCTCGCGGAAGAGCTCGTGCAGCTCGTCGAGGGGTAGCGTCTCGTCCACGCACAGGCGGCGGATGATCATGCTGCCCACCGTCTCGTCGTCCTCGCGCTCGCGGAAGTCGAGCGCGCGCATGGCCAGATGGCGCTGCGCCTCGAACTCTCCGGTGGGGAGCACGGGCTCCGGGGCCGGGCGGGCGATGAGGTAGCCCTGCACGTGGCGGATGCCCAGCCGCAGCAGCACGGCCAGCTCGTCCCAGGTCTCCACGCCCTCGGCGATGAGCACGGCGTCCACGCTCGCGGCGAAGGCCACCAGCGACTTCACCAGGTGCTGCTGGTAGCTGTACCGGTGGATGTCGCGCACCAGTGCCTGGTCCAGCTTGATGAACTGCGGCGCGCTGTGCACCAGCGTCACCAACCCCGAGTGCCCCGCGCCGAAGTCATCCAGGGCGATGCCGAAGCCCTCCGCCGCGCACTGGCGCGTCAGCCGCTGGATGAGCGCGTTGTCCTCGAACGCCGCCTTCTCGGTGATTTCGAGCACGAGGTGGCGGGGCGTGAGGCCGTACCGGGCCAACAGCGCCACGGTGGAGCCGTCCCCGAAGCGCGGGTCGCTCAGCACGTCCGGGCTCACGTTGAAGAAGAAGGGCGCGCGGCGCTGCTCGTCGCGCAGCGTGGAGATGCACTGCAGCGCGGACGTCCAGCACGCGCGCTCCAGCTCCCACGTGAAGCCCTCCGCCCGTGCCTGGGTGAAGAGCACCTGCGGCTCCCTCCACTGTCCGGGTCCCCGCGACAGGACCTCGTGCCCGATGACCTTGCCGTGCAGCAGGTCGACGATGGGCTGGAACACCGACGTCAGGTTGGGTTCATCACCGTTCCACAGCCAGGCGGGGGCCTGGGTGGAAGCCGAGGAGGGGCTCATGTGGGGAAAGTGTAGCCCAAAGGCGCCACGGGTTCAGGCCACCCCCGTGAGAATGCCGTAGCGGCCGGGTAACGCGGGGCCCTCTCGTCCCCGCCTCCCCGGCCAGCCAGTCGGCCCCTCAGGACTCCCGGACCCGCTCCAACCCTCCGGAATTCAAGGGTTCTTCCTCAGAGGGCAGGGGGGAAACGGCCGGTAGCGGCTCTCCCCCAGTAGTGGACACTGGAGCCGTCACCGACAGCGCGGCCTGGGTGGCGACGGCGTCCAGGGCCTGGCCTTCCTCCCACTGAACGGAAGAAAGGGAGCGGAAGCGGCGGGCCAGGGCGGACAGCTCCGCGGCCTTGAGCTGGGCCTGTCCGCTGCGCAACGACAGCAGCGCCACGCGGGCCCGCTCCAGCAGGGCGACCTCGGCGCGCAGCCGGGCGACGATGCGCTCGCGGCGCCCCTTCAGCTCACCCAGGTGCGCCACCTCCTCCGCCAGCGAGGCCGCGGCCAGCTCCAGTTGCCGCCGCGCCACCGCGTCCGTGCTGGCGCGGGCGCTGCGCTCCAGATCCTCACGCTCGGCCTGCAGCTCCGCCTGGGCGCGCTCCTCCAATTGCGCCTCCACTCCAGCCCACTCGGACGCCAGCTCCACCGCGTCGCGGGTGATGCGTGCCAGCGTGCGGGCCAGCTCCTCGCGAGCGGGCTCACGCGGCAGCAGGGCCAGCGACTGGCCACATTGCCGGTACAGCGACAGGGCCCGCTCGGACAGGGTGCGGAAGTCACCCGACAGCTTCGGAAGCAGCTCCTCCGCGCGCGCCTCCACGGGGTCCGCGGACAACCCCAGGTGGGCAGCCACCGCGCTCAGCCCCACGAAGAGCCCGAGGATGCCGCCCGTCACGCCCGCCCCCAGCAGCGCCGGCGTGGCCAGGTCCGCCAGGCGCGCGGAGAAGACGCGCGCCACCTCGAGGCCGGCCAGGGTGAGCCCCACGCTCAGGCTCGCGCCCAGGCCGAAGTGCACGAGGGTGGGGCGCACCTCCGCCACCTGTCCCTTCTCACCGCGCTCGCTGAGCCGCGCGCGCACCAGCAGCGCCCCCGCCGCCGCCGCGCTGCACGCCACCGTCCACCCGGGTGCCATGCCCAGCGCGTATGGAATCGCGGTGAGCAGCAGCCCCAGGCCCCCCAGGAGGATGCGGTCCCACCGGTCTCCCTGCGCGCACGCCAGCACCACGGCGGCGGGCACCAGCCACGCCAGCGGCAGCGGCAGCCCCACGCGCAGGGTGGCCAGGTGCACCAGTCCCGCCCCGGCGCCCGCGGCGAGGGCTCGCGTGACGGTCCGCTCGAAGGCTTCGCGGTGGTGGAATTGTAGAATGGTGGCGCTCATCGACACCCCACGGAGTTGGGTCGGGCTGGGAATTCCCCCTTTCACGCGCGGAAGAATAAAAAGGTCTTCCGGATGAGCACCCCTCCCGTTCCCGAGACGATGCGAGCGTTGGTCCTCACCGCCTACGACGGGCGGCCGACGTCGCTCCAGGTGCAGACGCGCCCCGTGCCGAAGCCCACGTCCAGCCAGGTGCTGGTGCGCGTGGCGGCGTCTCCCATCAACCCGTCGGACATGCTGTTCGTCCGGGGCCTGTACGGGGTGAAGAAGCCGCTGCCCGCGGTGCCGGGCTTCGAGGGCAGCGGCACGGTGGTGGCGGCCGGCGGCGTCACCGGCAAGCTGCTGGTGGGCCGGCGCGTGGCCTGCGTGGCTCCCGCCGAGGGTGACGGGCTGTGGGCGGAGTACGCGGTGGTGGGGCTGCCGCAGGTCATGCCCCTGCGCTCGCACATCACCGACGAGCAGGGCGCGAGTCTCTTCGTCAACCCCTTCACCGCGTGGGCGCTGATGGAGCGCGCGAGGGAGGGCGGGCACGTGGCGCTGGCGCAGACGGCGGCCGCGAGCTCCATGGGGCGGATGCTGCTCGCGCTGGCCCTGCGTGCGAAGGTGCCCATGGTGCACGTGGTGGGGCGGCCGGAGCAGGTGGAGCTGTTGAAGAAGCTCGGCGCCGAGCACGTGCTGAGCAGCCACGAGCCCGAGTTCGAGGAGCGGCTGCGCCTCATCTGCCACGAGCTGAAGGTGTCGCTCGCCTTCGACGCGGTGGGCGGGAAGCTCACCGGGCAGTTGCTGCACGCGATGCCCGATGGCGGCACCCTCATCGTCCACGGCCTGCTGTCCGAGCAGGAGTGCCGCATCCACCCGGGCGAGTTCATCTTCGGCGGCAAGAAGGTGGAGGGCTTCTGGATGGAGCGCTGGGGCCGTCAGGGCTTCGGGCGCGAGAAGCTCAAGGCGGGCATGGCCGTGCCCGCGCTGGTGGGCCGCGTGCTGGAGACCCCCGTGCGCGCACGCCTGCCGCTGGAGTCTGCGGGCGATGCGGTGCGCATCGCCTGCTCGGACATGACGGCGGGCAAGGTGCTCTTCGTGCCGGGGCAGGGCGCCTCGGCGTAGGCGGGCCTTCAGCGTGACAAGCACGGCCTCGTGGCGAGGGGCACCTGTCCGCGCAGGGCTGTCATTGGAAGGGCTTCTTCAGCGGGCGAGGACGAAGGCCAGGTCGAGGACCGGCGAGATGCTGATGATGGTATCCGCCGAAGAGGGGCCCTCCATGCCGCTTTCGGTCTTGAAGCGCTGGAGAAAGAGGACCTTCGTGCCACTCACGAAAGCGCCCAGCACTTCGAACTCGGCACTGCCTGCATGGATGGCCCTGTAGCTGTCCCAGAACTCGTAGAACGCCTTTCCGTCGACCGTGAAAGTCACGGAGAGGATCTGGTCGTTCGCTTCTTCGCAGCGCGACGCCTTGACCTTCGCTGGATGCGCCTCGGCGTCGCAGTCGTAGACTGCCTGGCTCGTCCGAACCACGACCGTGCGGTCGCCGATCTTCAGGGACAATTGCCCACTGGCGTCCGGCGTTGCCGCGAACCCGACCTCCTTGCCCAGGGTCATGTTCGCTTTGGCAAACGCAGCCTTGGCCTGGGCGAGGCGCGCCTTGGACACGCCAGGCGCCGTACATTTCGAGCCATCGTACGCGGGCGCATAGACCTCCCACGACTCTTCGTCGTCCGCCGCGGCGTGCAGGAGTGCGAGCGTCACGCCGTCGAACGGCGTCTTGTTCATGCCCGCGTAGCGGCAACGCGTGGGCTCGATGCGTTCCTCTCGTTCGCTCGAGCTGTCCTGCTCCGTGTATGCCTTCGCGGTCGAAACGATCTTGAGGCCAACGAGGCCGCGATTCACATCGACGCCCAGCGGTGAAATCGACCTGATCTCGACGGCACCCGATACCGCGCTCACTCCGGAGCTCGCCTGGCTCGAAACCACCGGGGGAAGCGCAAGCGCAATCCACAGCAGGAGGGTTTCCATGGAGCGTCATCCTACTCGCCGCTCGAGTGGCAAGCAGGGGCTCACCCGGTCAGAGGCGTCGCTGGAGCTTCCGATTCAGGCCTTGTCGCGGGAGATGGGGCCCGTCTTCGCCTTCGTCACCCGCAGGTAGTCCGCGGGCGTGAGGACGAGCTGCGTGCCGCGCACGCCGGCAGACACCGCCACCACGTCGAACAGCTCCATCGTCTCGTCGACGAAGACGGGGTAGTCCTTCTTGCCGCCAATGGCCGTGCAGCCACCGCGCACGTAGCCCGTCAGCGGCTGCAACTCCTTGAGCGGCACGGTGTCCACCTTGCGGTCGCCGGTGAGCCGCGCCAGCGCCTTCAAGTCCAGCTCCGCGTTGCCGGGCACCACCGCCATCAGCACGCCGGTGCGGTCGCCGCGCGCCACCAGCGTCTTGAAGACCTGCTCGGCGGGCATGCCCACCTTCGCGGCCACCGACTCCGCGGACAAGTCGTCCGGGTCCACCTCGTAGTCGCGCAGCTCGTACTTCACGCCGAGCGAGTCCAGGATGCGGGCGGCGTTCGTCTTCACGGCGTCACATCCCCAGGGCGGTGGCCGCGGCCTTCACGCGTGCGAGCGCGTCCTCGGGCGTGGTGCCCACCGCGGACAGGTGCCCCATCTTCCGGCCCTTGCGCGCGTCCCGCTTGCCATACAGGTGCAGCCGGACGCCGGGCATGGCCAGCGCCTGCTCGAAGCGCGGGCCACCCTCCTTCAGCCACAAGTCCCCCAGCAGGTTGACGATGGCCGCGGGGCGCACCACCTCCACCGAGCCCAGCGGGAGGTTGCACGCCGCGCGCACCGCCTGCTCGAACTGCGAGGTGAGGCACGCCACTTCCGTCGAGTGGAAGCTGTTGTGCGGACGCGGTGCCACCTCGTTGACGAGCAGGCTGCCGTCGCCCAGCAGGAACATCTCCACCACCAGCAGCCCCTCCACCTGGAGCGACTCGGTGATGGCGCGCGCCAGCTCCGTGGCCTGCGCCGACACCTGCGGCGGCAGCGGGCCCGGCAGGAGCGACCACGCGAGGATGCGCTCTTCGTGGTGGTTGTACGCGGGCGGGTACACCGCCGTCTCGCCCTTCGGGCTGCGCGCCACCAGCACGGACAGCTCGGACTTCAGGTCGAGCGCGGCCTCCACCACCACGGAGCGCTCGCCCAGCTCCTTCCACGCCGTCGCGGCCTCGGAGGCGGACTTCACCTCCCACTGGCCCCGGCCGTCGTAGCCGCCCTCGCTGGACTTCACGAAGCAGCGGCCGCCCAGCGCTTGAATCGCCTCGGACAGCTCCTGCTCGGAGTGCGCCTCTCGCCACGGGCCCAGCGGGAAGCCGCCCTTCGCGAGCCACCCCTTCTGACGGCCTCGGTGCTGGACGATGCGCAGCACGTCCGCGCCCGGGCGCATGGGAGCGTGGCGGGCCACCGCTTCGAGCGTGGCCAGGGAGACCTTCTCGATTTCGAGCGTCACCGTGTCACAGCCGCGTGCCAGTTCCTCGGCGGCGGCGGTGTCGGAGAAGGACGCGGTGATGCAGCGGTCCACCACCGAGAGGGCGGGGCAGGTGGCGTCCGGATCCAGCGCCTGCACCTGGAAGCCCAGCGTGCGCGCCGCCAGCGCCATCATCCGCCCGAGCTGGCCGCCGCCGAGGATGCCAATCGTCCCTCCGGGCAGCACCACGCGCGACTTCATGAAATCTCCCGGTGCGCCAGCACCTCGTCGGTGCGCGCCTTGCGCCAGGCCGCGAGCCGCTCGCGCAGTTCCGGGTACTTCAGGCACAGGATGGCGGCGGCGTGCAGGGCCGCGTTGGCGGCGCCCGGCTTGCCGATGGCCTGCGTGCCGACGGGCACGCCCTTGGGCATCTGGACGATGGAGAGCAGCGCATCCAGCCCGCTGAGCAGCGTGGTGGGCATGGGCACGCCGATGACGGGCAGCAGCGTCTTGCTGGACACCATGCCGGGCAGGTGGGCGGCCCCTCCCGCCGCGGCGATGATGACGGACAGGCCGCGCGACTCCGCGGTGGACGCGTACTCCATCATCCAGTCGGGCGTCCGGTGGGCGGACACCACGCGCACCTCATGGGGGATTCCCAGCTCCTTGAGGATGTCCACGGCGGGCTGCAGGTACTCCAAATCGCTCCTGCCGCCCATGATGACCCCGACCCAGGGGGGAATCGTACTCGCCATGTGGTGTGCGCGCCTCCGTGCGCTCTCTCCGGCCGAAGGCGGAGGAAACGCGGAGATAGGGCGGGGGGATTCCGTCGGTCAACACGGAAGGTGAGGCGGTCCGCCAGTGGACGTCCGCCCCGCCCGTTTCCCTGCCCGCCCGGCGCGCGGGCTCCAGAGCCCCACCCCGCTGGCGCGGGGCTTCAGTACGTCGAGCCCACCTTGCCGAAGCTCTTCAAGGCCTTGACCTTGCTGCGCTTGACGGCCGAGCGCGTCTCCTCGTCGTTGTCCGCGCCGTCGTACTCATCCATGGTGGCCTGCTGCTCGGCCACGTCGGCGGCCACCGCGGCGGCGCCGGACACGGCGCTGGCCTCGTGGAAGAGGGCCTGGTTCTGCTGGAGGTAGACCTTCGCCTCGTCCTTGCGGCCCCCGCGCAGCGCCTCGGCGGCCTTCTGCATGTTGACCGCGCTGCGCGCCCGGGCCGCGTACACCGTGGCCTCCTTGTCCTGCCGGGCCAGCACCTCCTCGCGGCGGTCCGTCACCACCGAGGACAGCGTGGCCGCGTTCTCCACGCCCACGTTGCGGATGAGGTCCGTGTAGGCCAGCTTCAAATCCGTCACGCGCGCCGTGTGGCCCACCGTGTCATCCGTGACGTTCAGCCGCACCACCACGCGCTCCAACTGGCCCGCGGAGAAGTCCGGCAGCGCCACGCTGACGATGTTGCCGGACTGGCTGGCGCGGTAGCCCAGCACCTCGCCCAGGGACGTGCCCGGGGGCAGGGTGAAGGTCAGCGTCACGTCGCGCGCCACGGAAGTCGTCGCCTGCTGCAAATCCTTCTGGAAGAGGGTGGCCAGTTGCCCCGCGTCCTCGAGGAAGCCGTACGCGCCCGCGCCGTACTCGGCGAACGCCTGCATCAGGTCCTCGTTGAAGTCGGTGCCCACGCCGATGGCGCTCAGGGTGATGCCGGCGGCGCGCAGCTCCCGCGCCTGCTGCGTCAGGCCCTCGTCGTCGGTGATGCCCTCGGTGGGCTGGCCGTCGCTCATCAGGATGAGGCGGTTGACGTTGAAGTGCCCCTGCGCCGAGGCGAGCTGGAAGCGGCCCGCGGACAGGCCCGCGCCGATGTTGGTGCCGCCCTCGTCCCAGATGCCGTCCACGTACTGGAGCATCCGCTCCCGGTTGCCGGGCGTGGCCTGCAAGGACGGCAGGCTCTTCACGTCCGAGCCGTAGTGGATGATGGCCAGCCGGTCCTCGTCACGCAGCAGGCTCACGAGGTGCCGCGCGGCCTGCTTCGCCTGGGCCAGCTTGTAGCCGCTCATGGAGCCCGAGCGGTCGATGACCAGCGCCAGGTTCACCGCGCTGCGCTTCGCCCCCGGCACCTCGGCGCCCGTCAGGTCCACCGTGGCGAAGACCTCGGAGGTGCCCGCGGGGATGTAGGGGTGCGACAGGCGGCTCGTCATGGTGAGCGAGCCGGGCGTCGCCGTCACGGGCTGGGGCGGGGTGGGGGGCACCGGGGGCGTCACCACCACCACGGGGACCGGAGGCTGCGGGGGCTTCACCACTCCCAGCTGCGGCAGCCCCAGCACCAGGGCGGTGAGGGCGAGGCCACCGGCGAGGCTGAGGAAGAGGACCGTTCGGTTCATGGGCAGGGCTCCTGGCGCAAACGACGCGGGCCCTGCCTTTACGAACGAAGCGGGGGAAAAGGTCTACCCCCCGCGCCGGAAAAAGTTCAGTTGCCCGACTGTGCCACCGGGGCGCCCGCGCAGAAGAAGGGCGAGTTGTTCTCGCCGAACGTCCGCCGGTAGAAGCCCTCGTCCGAGGAGCGCAGGGCATCCAGCGTGTCCTGATCCAACAGGAGGGCCCGGCAACCCATGCGCTCCGGCAGCCCCTCCAGCACGCCGCTGGTGTCCTTCACCTCGCACGCGTTGGAGCCTTCCACGCACTCCTTGCTGCAGTAGCCCTTGGCCTCGGCGTTCGGGTTCACCGAGCCGTCCTCGTTGGTGGCGCGGGGGAAGGCCGCGTCGCGCACGCAGATGAGGTCCTCGCACTCGATGGAGCCGAAGGAGATGAAGTCCTGCTTCGGGGCCACTTCCTTCTCGAGGATGGGCATGAACTTGCGGCCGAACTCCTGCTCCTCCTCGGGGCTCGCCTTGCGCACCAGGGTGCACTCCTTGCCGATTTCGCTGCTGACCTCGCAGCCACCCAGAAGCAGCGCGGCGGACATCAGGAGGGCGGTTCGCACGGACATCTTCATGACACCTCTAAGCAGGGGGGAGGGGCGCGGGACCTCTGGACCCGCGACAGCGCAGGGAAGGGTAGCACAGCACCCTCTTGCGCCAACGCCCCCGTACCACGGTCTGAGCCAGTGGAAATGTGAAGGAATACCGGAGGGATACAGGGTAACCAGGCGTGCGCGGCATGGTTGATGGTTGGGAATGCGACCGATAGGATGCGGAAACCGAGAGTCGCGCTGTACCCCCGGTGGCAGTTACGCCCCCCTCCCTTCACGGAGCCTCCGGATTTGAACCGCCCCACGTTGCTGCTCGCCCTGTGTCTGGTGCCCTCCCTGGCGCCCGCGCAGAGCCAGGAAGGCATGGGACTCGACCTGACGAAGGAAGAGTCTCCTGCCGCGCCGTCCCCTTCTTCCGAGGACCCACCCGCTGCACCGCCCGCGGAGGAAGCCACGCCCGCCGTGGCCGCCACCGCGGAGGAGACTCCAGAGCCCGAGGCCATCGCACCGCTGACCGACATCACCCAGGAGGACCGGGTGAAGAGCGTCCAGCGCAAGGTCTACCGAAAGAAGGGTCGCTTCGAGCTGACGCCGCTCGTCAGCATCTCGGTGAATGATCCGTTCTACTCCAAGGTGGGCGCGTCCTTGCGCGGCGCCTGGTACCTGGCGGACACGCTCGCCATCGCCGGCCGCGCGTCGGTGATGCAGGTGGTGCCCTCCGACGACGTGCGGACGGCCAAGCGCACCTTCAACAGCAAGATCTACAACTCGGTGCCCGAGTGGTCCGCGATGGGTGACCTGGAGTGGAGCCCGCTGTACGGCAAGGTGGCGTTCCTCAACTCCATCCTCCACTTCGACGGTTACCTGCTGGCGGGCGCCGGCGTGGTGCGGACGGAGACGTCCGCGCTGCCCGACCGCGGCCTCAACCCGGCCGCCGACCTGGGCCTGGGCATGCGCTTCGTGGCCAAGGACTACCTGGCCGTGAACGTGGCCCTCATCAACACCTCCTACGTGGATCAGCCCCTGGGCAGCAGCAAGGGCGCCATCCAGAACATGATGACCCTCAACGCCGGCATCTCGCTGTTCCTGCCGTTCAGCTCGACGGGGAGGGACGCGGAATGAAGTGGACCCTCCGTCTGCTCCTGGCGCTGTGCCTCGTGGTGCCCGCGCTGGGCCACGCCCAGTCCTCCTCCAAGGAGGAGGAGGAGGCCGGCGACGTCTCCGAGGTGGACAAGGACCGGCTCGGGCCGCTGCGCGAGCGCGTGCGCCCCGTCTCCGGGCACCTGTTCCTCAAGAAGGGGCGCTTCGAGTTCAGCCCGTCCGCCTCGGTGTCGCTGCGCGACGCCTTCTTCAGCAAGTACATCTTCGGCGGCACGCTCACCTACCACCCGCTGGAGACGCTGGGCGTCGGCCTGCGCCTGGGCTACGCGCTCAACACCGTGGCCGGCGCGGCGCAGATCTGCACCTTCACCGACGGCACCGACGGCGGCGCCACGCGTGGGTGCGGCTCGCCCACCATGAACCAGCTCGACGGGCAGGCCCCCGGCCAGCTCAAGCTGCTGGCCGGCGCGGACGTCCAGTGGGCGCCCATCTACGGGAAGCTGTCGCTGCTGGCGGAGAAGTTCGTCAGCTTCGACCTGTACGGTGTCGTGGGCGCCTCCGCGGTGCAGTACCGCGGCCCGGAGCTGTCCACGCCCACCGGCGCGAAGAACTACATGACCGGCGGCGGCAACCTGGGTGTCGGCGCGCGCTTCTTCTTCAACCGCTGGGTGACGCTGCGCACCGAGGTGCGTGACCTCATCTACGTGGAGAAGAGCCGCACCACCGACAACTACCTGCGCAACCAGCTGATGTTCGAGCTGGGTGTGTCCTTCTTCTTCCTCAACGGCTCCGAGTCATGATTCGCTCCTTCCGGCTCATCCGTCTCGCCGTCCTCGGGCTCGCGCTCGCCTGGACGGCCCCCAGCTTCGCCCAGAACTTCGAGGGCCTGGACCTCGGCGCCGCGTCCAAGAAGAAGAAGCGCGGCTCCGCCCCCAGCAAGAAGAAGAAGACCACCACCACGCGCAAGACGCGTGGGGGCAAGTCGACCAAGACGACGCCTCCGCCGGAGGAGGACGCCGCCGCCTCCACCGAGACGCCGGCCGCCGAGTCCGCTCCCGCCGTGGCCGCGCCCGCGGCGTCCACGCCCGCTCCCGCGCCGACCCCGGCCGCGCCGCCGGCCTCCGCGTCCACCCCCGCGTCCGGTGCCTCCACCGGTGGGCTGGGGCTGGACCTGACGCAGGAGGCGCCCAAGCAGACGGCGCCCACCATGTCCTTCGACGCGGTGGACGTGTCCGGCAAGACGGCGGACCGCCAGCGCCTGGACATCGCGGTCAACCTCTTCAAGAACGACGAGTACGAGAAGGCCGCCATGTCCGCGCACGAGCTGCTCGCGGACGCGAAGCTGGCGGGCCTGCACACCGAGGCGCGCTACGTCCTCGCCAAGTCGCTCTACCGCATGGGCATGTACCACTCGTCCCTGGGTGAGTTCTCCAAGCTGCTCGCCCTGGGCCCGTCCACCAAGTTCTTCAAGACGAGCCTGGAGTGGCTCTTCTTCATCAGCCGCAAGACGAAGAACGAGACGGTCATCCTCGACGAGATTGCCCGCCACGCGAACCAGGAGTTCCCGGAGAAGTACCGGAACGAGTTCCGCTACCTCCTGGCGCGCTACCACTTCGTGCGCGGCCGCGCGCTGGACCAGGTGGGCCAGCCGGCGGACGCGGACAAGAGCTTCGAGGAAGTGAAGCGCCTGGCCCTGAGCATCCCGCGCAATGACCCGTTCTTCCCGCGCGCGAAGTACCTGGAGGGCCTGTCCGCCTTCCGCAACGGCAGCCGCCAGAAGGACGCGGCCTCCAAGCGCGGCAACGGGGAGATGCTGGCCTCCGTGGAAGCGATGAAGGAGGTCATCCGCCTCACCCGTCCCATGCCCGGCAAGTCCGCCGAGCAGGCGAAGCTGGACAAGTCCCTGCGCGAGCTGGCCTTCATGCAATTGGCCCGCACGCACTACGGCATGCAGCAGAACCGCTACGCCCTCTTCTATTTGGGCAAGGTGGAGCGGGGTAACACGCAGTGGCTGGAGTCCCTCTTCGAGGCCTCCTGGGCCAACTACCGCGTGGGCCAGTACGAGCAGGCGCTGGGCAACCTGATTACCCTCTCGTCGCCCTTCTTCCGCGAGGAGTACTTCCCCGAGGCGCTCATCCTGAAGGCGGTCATCTATTACGAGAACTGCCGCTACCGGGAGTCCAACCTCATCCTCCAGGACTTCGAGCGCACATACCTGCCGGTGCATGACCAGCTCGAGGCGCTGGTGAAGAAGAACATGGACGCCGGGGAGTACTACTCGGTGCTCGCCGAGGTGCAGAAGAAGAACAAGGAAGGCCTGGAGAAGAACGAGACGGACGTCATCCTGGAGCGCATCCTCCGTCTCGCCCTCACCGACCAGGACCTGCGCAAGACGAACGACTCCATCCTCGAGCTGGAGGGAGAGATGGACGCCTTCGCGAACCGGGCGGACACCTTCAAGTACTCCGACTTGAGCAAGACGCTGCTGGAGGGCCTCAAGGTCCAGCGCACCGCGCTCATCTCCAAGGCCGGCATCATGGCCAAGGGCAAACTGGAGACGGAGCTCGTCGCGCTCAAGCAGCTGCTGGCCAACGGCCTGCGCATCAAGTTCGAGACGACGACGAAGGAGAAGGAGTTCCTCGAGGAGCAGCTCAAGGCGGGCGGCCGCACGGCCATCGTCAAGAAGTACAAGTACTCGGTGGCCGTCTCCGACGACCAGCTCTACTGGCCGTACGAGGGCGAGTACTGGCGCGACGAGCTGGGCACGTACCAGTACACGCTGACGAAGGGCTGCATCGAGCGCGACACGGCGAACCGGAACGTCCAGTCCGCCGAGGCGATGTAGGCCGCTTCACAACGGGTACTTCTCCACCCTACCCACCGCCGGGGGCGCTATGTTCCGCGCTCTCGGCGGTTTCGTTTTTGGAAGGAAGGTGTTCCTGGTGGTGAGGCGGGCGGCGTCACTGCGCGTCGTCTTCGGAATCGTCACGCTGGACCTCATCGGGTTCGGCATCCTGATTCCGCAGCTGGGCGTGTACGGGGTGAAGTTCGGCGCCTCACCGTTCACGGTGGGGCTGCTGATCTCCATCTTTTCGCTGATGCAGCTGGTGGCCGCCCCGGTGCTGGGCCGCTTGAGCGACAGGTACGGCCGGCGGCCGGTGCTGCTGCTCAGCCAGGTGGGCTCGCTGGCGGGCTACGTGTTGTTCGCCTTCGCCCACTCGCTGCCGCTGCTGTTCCTGGCGCGCATCATCGACGGGATATCCGGGGGCAACATCTCCACCGCGCAGGCGGTGGTGGCGGACATCACCCCACCGAAGGACAGGGCCCGGGGCATGGGCGTCATCGGCGCGGCCTTCGGGCTGGGCTTCGTGCTGGGGCCGGCGCTGGGCGGCTTCCTGGGCGCATGGGGAGGCAACCTCGCCATCGGCCTCTTCGCGGCGGGGCTGGTGGCGCTCAACCTCGTGTGCACCTTCTTCTTCCTGCCCGAGTCGCGGGCACCGGGCAGCTCGGAAGGGCACGCGCGCACACTGAAGGGCGCGTCGCTGGCCATGCACCTGCCGGTGGTGGGGCGGTGCCTGGTGCTGGTGCTGGTGTTCACCACCGCCTTCGCGCAGATGGAGGGGACATTCTCGGTGTACCTGCTGACGCGCTTCCTCTCGTCGGGGCCGGTGCCGCTCCAGGGCGGGCTGTTCCTGCAGGCGGCGCTGCCGGACGCGGCGGTGCTGCGCGAGGCGAGCCTGCGGGCGGGCTGGCTCTTCGCCGTGGTGGGCGTGCTGTCGGCGCTGGTGCAGGGGGGGCTGGTGCGGCGGCTGGTGGGCGGGGGAGAGGGCAGGCCCGGGCGCGAGGCCCCGGTGGCCGCGGTGGGCTTCGGGCTCACGGCCGCGGGGCTGGCGCTGCTGCCGGTGGCTCCCAGTTATGCGTGGCTCTTCCCCGTCATGGGGTTGTTGGCGGTGGGCTCGGCGCTGGTGAACCCGTGTCTGTCCGCCCTGGTATCTGTTCATGCCCCGCCGGAGCGGCTGGGCGCGGTGCTGGGGGCGTACCAGGCCTTCGGCTCGCTGGGGCGGATTGTGGGGCCGGCGCTGGGCGGGTGGCTCTTCACCCGGCTGGGGCCGGCGGCGCCGTACGGGACGGCGGCGGTGATGGTGGCGGGAGCGGGACTGCTGGCGCTGTCGCTGGTGGCCCAGGCGAGAATGGCAGGCGCGGGGGCCGAGCAAAGGTCCTAAGATGGAGGCCATGGTGGGGACGCAGCCGCAGCCGGTGACGATTGCCTTCGATGTCATGGGGACGGACCACGGTCCCGCGGAAGTGGTCCGGGGCGCGGCGATGTTGTCGCTGGAGTCCCCCCACATCCACACGCTCCTGGTGGGGGACCGCACCCTCATCGACGAGGCGCTGGCCGAGGTGAAGCACAACGGCGAGCGCATCTCCGTGCAGCACGCGGCGGACTTCGTCGGCATGGACGAGAAGCCGGGCGAGGCGCTGGCGCGCAAGCCGAACGCCTCCGTGGCGGTGGCCGCGCGGCTGGTGGCGGAGGGTGAGGCGCAGGCGCTGGTGTCCGCCGGCAACACCGGCGCGGGCGTGCTGGCGTGCGCCCGTCACTTCCAGCTCATCCCCGGCGTGCGCCGCGCCGCGCTGGCCACGGTGTACCCGACGCGCTCGGTGCGTGGCGCGAAGGAGGACCCGTTCTCCCTCATCCTCGACGTGGGCGCCACGGTGGAGGCCAACGCGGAGGACCTGGTGACGTTCGCCGTCATGGGCTCGGCCTATGCGCGCATCATCTCCAAGAATGACCGGCCGAAGGTGGCGCTGCTGTCCAACGGCGTGGAGCCGCAGAAGGGCCCGCCGCGGGTGGTGGAGGCGCACGCGCGGCTGTCGGAGATGCACGACATCAACTTCATCGGCAACGTGGAGGGCATCGACATCCCGAAGGGCACCGCGGACGTCATCGTCACGGACGGCTTCGTGGGCAACGTGTGCCTGAAGATGCTGGAAGGCGTCCACGAGACGGTGGTGGAGCTGGCCCAGTATGCCTACAAGGAGAGCCTGCGCTGGCGCGCGGGCCTGGCCATGCTGTCCAGCGGGATTCAGCGCATCAAGGACATCACCGACTGGAACCAGTACGGCGGCGCGCCGATCCTGGGGTTCGACAAGATCTTCATCAAGGCGCACGGGCGCTCGAAGTCGCGGGCCATCGCCAACGCGGGAAAGGTGGCGGCGAAGGTGGTGGCGAACAACCTGACCACCGCCATCCGGGAAGGCCTGAAGAAGTGAGTCTGCCGGACCGCATCGACCCGCGTCCCCCGCGGCGAATCTACCGGTGGGACCTGGACAAGACGTACCTCCAGACGGAGTTCGACTCGCTCCGGGACCTGGTGCGTACGGCGTTCCAGAAGGCGCACGAGAAGGTGGCGGTGCCTGGGGCGAGCGCGCTCATCCGCGAGCTGTCGGAGCAGGGTGACTCACGGCTGTGCATCGTCTCCGGCAGCCCCAAGCAGATGCGGGCGGTGCTGGAGGAGAAGCTCAAGCTGGACGGCGTGAAGTGGGACGAGTTCGTCCTCAAGGACAACGTGGGCAACCTCTTGCGCGGCCGCTTCCGGGCCCTGCGCGGGCAGGTGGGCTACAAGCTGCCGGCGATTCTGGAGAGCCGGGTGCACGCGCCGGTGGAGGCCGAGGAGGTGCTCTTCGGCGACGACGCGGAGGCGGACGCGTTCATCTACTCGCTGTTCGCGGACCTGATTGCCGGCCGCGTGGACGAGCGGGTGCTGTCGCAGGTGCTGGAGGCGGGCGGGGTGTACCCGGACGACCAGGTGCGGGTGCGCGAGGCGTGGAAGAAGATTCCGGTGTCGGACCCGGTGCGGCGCATCTTCATCCACCTGGACCGGTTGACGCCGCCCGCGCAGTTCTCCGCCTATGGCCCGCGCGTGGTGCCCATCTTCAACTACTTCCAGGCGGCGCTGGTGCTGCTGGCGGACGGGCACCTGACGGCGCCGCAGGTGCTGAAAATCGCCGTGGAGATGGTGCAGACGGCGGGGCACAACATCATCACCCTGTCGAACTCCTTCCAGGATTTGCTGCGGCGCGGGCTGCCCTTGCAGCAGGCGGCGATTGCGCTGTCGCAGGCGCTGGAGGGGCCCAACAAGCTGCTGGCGGCGATGCGGCCGATGCCGGACATCCTGGCCGCATTCAGCAAGCGCCTGGCCGCGCTGGGCACGCCGCCGCCTCCGCCGCCGGTGCAGGCGGTGGACTACGTGAAGCTCATCCACCACGCGCTGCCGCGCACCCACAAGGGCCGGGGCAAGCCGACGGAGGAGTAGGGCGCGACGTGCCGCCTCAGGCGCCGCCCGGCCGGGCCAGGGTGGCCAGTCGCCGGACCCACTGGCGCAATTGCCGGTACGTCTGCCTGACGGGCGGAGGCAGGTTCTCCACCGCGCCTTGACGGACCATCGGCAACACGTTGCCCTGGAGCGACATCTGCCCGTCCCTCACGTCCTGGAGGAGTCGCGGCAGCAGTCGCGCGCGAGTCACCCGGGACGGCCGGGCCAGGACTTCCCGCGCCCGCGCCTGTCCGGCTCGCGCGTCCCGGGCCAGTACGTAGAAGGCCTTGACCGAGTGCGGGAAGAACGGGTCGAACACCTCGTGGAGCCGGCGCTCCACGTCGGTCAGCCGGTGCAGGCCGTGCTGCGCGAACTGCCGCTCCCACCAGTCCGTGTGGGCCCAGATGAGGTGGCCCGAGGCGGGGATGGCCGGCGAGGTGTGCTCGGCGAGCAGATACTCGAAGGGCTCGCGGGCGTCGAAGCGGGGGCGGTTCTCCTCGAACTCGAGGGGGAACTGCTCTCCGAAGACGCGGTCCTCTCCGAAGGCGGGGATGACGAAGACGCAGAGGGCCTCTGGCGAGGCGACCTCCAGGACGGCGGCGATGTATTCGTGGAGGGCGCTCGGGGCCAGGTGCTCCCAGATGTCGAAGCCGCAGAGCGTGTCGAAGCGGCGGCCCTCGGCGGCCAGGGTGCGGCAGCGCTCGCGCATGTCTCCGGAGAAGAAGGCGTCGCGGATGTTGGGCCAGACGGAGGCGCGGATGTCCTCGCTGAAGTCCACGCCGGCCACGTCCACGCCCTTGTGGTGCAGCAGCGAGATGACGTCCCCGCGCCCGCAGCCGAGGTCGAGCACGGAGCGCGGTGCGAGCTCGCGCACCAGCTCCGAGAGGAACCAGAAGTGGTTGACCTTGGTCGCGTCCCGCAGCCCGCTGTGGGTGCGGTAGTACGACTGGTCGTAATAGCCGGTGTCGAGGATGTTGCTCAGCAGCGCCTCGAAGTCCTCCGGCGCCTCGGCATGGATGAGCCGGGCCTCCTGCCCATGGTTGAAGAGCTTTCCATCCGCGAGGTACCGGGAGTCGATCACCTTCATGGCGCGAAGGTAGGCCCTTTTCCGAGCGCGAGGCCAGGACAAGCCAGGGCCAGCACCAGCGCGCGGGGCCTCGGGCCTCGTGTCCGCGCCCGGGGGCCGCCACGGCCCTCCACGCCTGCCTGCCCGCCCTCCGGCCATGCGGCAGGTTCCGCCCGGCCCCTGCCCGAGCGGCCCTCGGCCCGCTGCCCGGGCGGCCTCCAGAACGTTTCACGTGCGTGGCGTGTTGATACGGGACAAAGTGCCCCGGAAGAACGGGTGTTTCCACGCGTTTCAGGCCAGTCAGCCACGTGTGTGCCACCCTTCGACGTACCCGGAGCGAGCCCGGAGCAGGATGACCTTCCACGTCTCCCCGAATGTTCCACCGCGAAGGGATTCTTCGCCCGTCCGCCCGTGGGGGTGCGGGGAAGAGCCTACCCCCCGGGGAGGACGGAACGGCGAGGGCCGGGTGGCCCCCTCCGGCCCGGTGACACCGGTCAACATTGTCGTCACTCGCTACTCCCAGGCCGGGTGGATGCGGTATAGACGGCTGCCCTTGAAGCGCCCCCTGGGGGGCGTCTATTGGCGATGACGCGAGATTCGACTGAAACGCCGCCTGCCGGCATGACGCTGCCACCTGCGCCCGAAATTGACGCGCGCGAGGTTGCCTCCTTCGAGGCGGTAGCGACTTCCGAGCGCGGCGCACAAGAGGTTCCCATGAGTTCAAACCCGGAGCTGTCGGCGCCCCCCGAGCGGGCCAGCGCTTCCGAGCCCGTGGCCGCCGATGCGGCCCCTTCCGAAACCGAAATTCCCTCCACCCCCACCCCCGAGTCCTCCGAGCCGCCTGCCCAGGCCGCCCGCGCGGATGAAGAGGCCGACGACGACGAGGCCGATGACGACGAGGCCGAGGGCGTCTTCGACGAGGCCGGCCTGTCCGCCGAGGCCGTGCTCGCCGCCGCCGAGGCCGCGGACGCCGCGGAGCGTGGCGACGAGGAGGTGGAGCAGGTCCCCGCCGTCCTCGAGCCCGAGCCCGAGCCCACCCCCTACGAGCGCGAGCTGCACGCGCCCCACGTCCGCCCCACCGGTGAGCCGGCGGAAATCGACCCCGACGAGCTGGACCCGGACGCCCTCAAGGTGGTGCTGCGCCTGCACCAGCACGGCCATCAGGCGTACATGGTCGGCGGCTGCGTGCGCGATTTGCTCCTCGGCCGCAAGCCGAAGGACTTCGACATCGCCACCAGCGCGACGCCCAACGAGGTGCGCGGCATCTTCCGCAACTGCCGCCTCATCGGCCGGCGCTTCCGGCTGGCGCACGTCTACTTCAAGGGCGGGAAGATCATCGAGGTCTCCACCTTCCGCGCCAACCCGACGGAGCTGGAGCCCGTCAACACTGGCGAGGACGAGGGCGAGCCGTCCGGTGAGGACCTGCTCATCACCCACGACAACGTCTTCGGCACCGCGCAGCAGGACGCGCGCCGCCGCGACTTCACCATCAACGGCCTCTTCTACGACGTGGCCGAGGGACGGGTCATCGACTACGTCCGCGGCCGCCGGGATTTGGACGAGCGCTTCATCCGGACGATTGGCGACCCGGAGATTCGCATGCGCGAGGACCCGGTGCGCATCCTCCGCGCCGTGCGCTTCGCCGCGAAGCTGGGCCTGGACATCGAGTCGCGCACCTACGCGGCCATGGAAGGCGCGGTGGAGGACCTGCCGCGCTGCGCGCCCGCGCGCCTGCTGGAGGAGACCTTCCGGCTCATCCGCGGTGGCGTGTCCGCTCCGGCCCTCAAGCTGCTGGACGCGCTGGATGCGCTCAAAATCCTGCTGCCGCCGGTGAATGCGTACCTCAAGCAGCACGGCAAGGAGGGCGAGAAGACCTTCTACGCCTTCGCCGAGGCGCTGGACCGGCGCGTCGCCGCGGGCGAGCCGCTGGACGACGCCATCCTCCTGGCCACGCTGCTGATGCCCATCAGCCGCTCGCCGGGCCAGGACGAGTCGCAGGCCCAGGCTTCGTCGCAGGAGGGTGGCCGCCCGTCGGTGTCGCACGTGGTGGAGGACCTGCTCGCGGGCTTCGTGCAGTCCGCGCGCCTGCCCCGCCGCATCGCCGAGCGCTGCCGCATGCTGCTGCTGGCCCAGCGCACGCTGTCCGGAGAGCGCCGCCGCCGCAGCGCCGCCTTCAAGCGTCACCCGCTCTTCCAGGAGTCGCTCACCGTGTTCGAGATGACGGTGGAGGCCACCAGCGAGGGGCGTGAGCAGCTGGACGCGTGGAAGTCCGGCGAGGTGCCGCCGCCCCGCGCGGATGCCGCCGACAGCGAGGGCTCCGACGCCGGAGGCCAGCGCAAGCGCCGTCGCCGCCGTCGCCGCCGTCGTCCCTCCGGGGGCGGGGCCTCCGGTGAGGGGGCTTCCTCCGGTTCGTCCGCGTCGGGCTCCGACGCGGGCGACGCTTGAGCCTTCCGACTCCGAGGACTCCGAGCCCTTCACGGGCCCGGGTCTACGGAGGGCTGGTGCTGGGCGTGGTGGCCGTGTCCTGGGCCGCTCCGCTCATCCGCTTCGCGGAGGCGCCGTCCCTGGCCATCTCCGCGTGGCGTCTCACCTTCGCTTCCGTTCCGCTGCTGCTCCTGGCGCTGCTGCGAGGCCGCGCCGAGCTGGCCGCGCTCAACGCACGCACGTGGGGCTGGCTGGTGCTGTCCGGGCTGGCCCTGGCGCTGCACTTCGCGACGTGGATTGCGTCCCTGCAGTACACCACCGTGGCCAGCTCGGTGGCGCTCGTCACCACGACGCCCGTCTGGGTGATGTTGTTCGCCTGGATGTCCCTGTCCGAGCGCGTGGGCCCGCGTGGGCTCGGCGCCATCGGCCTGTGCCTCGCGGGCAGCGTGCTCATCGGCGCGCGGGACTTCGCGCTGGGAGGACAGTCACTCTGGGGCGACATGCTCGCGGTGCTGGGCGCGATTCTGGCCGCGGCGTACTTCGTCATCGGCCGGCGCGTGCGCGAGGCGATGTCCCTGGGGACGTACGTGGGCGTCGTGTACTCGGTGGCCGCGGTGGCGCTGATGGTGACGCACGCCTTCGTGGACTCGCCGCTCACGGGCTTCACGCCGCGCACCTGGTGGGTGCTCGTGGGGCTGGCCGTGGTGCCGCAGCTCATCGGCCACTCGATGCTCAACGCCTCCGTGCGCCACCTGTCCGCGCCCTTCGTCTCGGTGGCGGCCCTCGGCGAGCCGGTGCTGGCCACGCTGTGGGCCGTGCTGCTGCTGAGCGAGACACCCGACCAGGTGCAGCTCCTCGGTGGAGGCATGGCCCTGGTTGGCGTGGTGCTGATGGCCCGCGAAGAGGCCCTTCAGAAGCCCCCGCCGCCGGACATGGTGCCGGCGGCGGACTGACGTCCAGGCCCCGCCGCCCGCACGCCTCGTTCCCTGGGAGTGCGGGCGTCAGCTCCTTCACTCCAGCATCAGGGCCGGTGGATGCGCGAAGTCCCTCATCATGGGCGCTTCCGGCCCGGAGTTGAGCACGCACTCGCCGGTCCAGCGCTCGGAGATTACACAGCCCGACTTGGGGTTGCCCCATCGGCTCGTGATGTTGAGCCAGGCCAGGCTGCCGGTGTACGTGCCCGGCTCCTGCCAGGGGAAGACGACCGGCTGCACCCACCCGTCCCAGCGGATTCCGCGGCTGGTATCGTCGAAGAGGGAGTCCCCGTTGACGAGCTCCCTGTAGGTGTGCCGGCCCGGCTCCGGGTAGAGGCCATGCGAGCCCAGCGCCGCGTAGAGCTCCGGGTTCCAGCCCAGGAGGGTCAGCCACTTGGAGCCGTAGAGCAGCGTCTGCCCTCCCGAGTGCTGGCTCAGGAACACCTGGTGCGGCCGGCCATCGATGAGCCGCAGCGTCATGTGCTCCAGGTCTCCCACGTGGTTGCCGAAGGTGGAGTACTCGCCCATGCATCCAATCCAGTAATCGTACAAGCCGAGACACACCCGCTTGCCATTGTTGTACGGGTAGACGGTCCAGTAGATGAGGTCGGTGATGTTCGTGGGCTTGTCTCCTTGCGTGCGGTGGACGACCTCCACATAGAGCGGCACGTGCTTCTGTTCCGGATTCTGGCCCTTGAGGAACGGCGGGTTCGTGCAGGAGTCACAATCCAGGTGCTCCTTGGTGACCAGGTAGCCGTCCCTGTCGCGCACGTTGGCCAGGAAGTACTCGACCGAGGAGGGGAAGTAGGACTCCGCCCCGTCCAGCCAGATGCGGGGCGCGAACTGGATTGCCGTCTGCCCGTCCACGGGCAGCCCCCGCAGCTCCGGGTTGGCGGTGGCGCTCTTGTTGAGGACCCAGAAGCGGCTGAGGTCGGAAGGGCCGTAGTGTTGCTGGCCCTTGAAGGTGGACAGGCTCAGGCCCCGGTGCTCCTTGGGGTCCACCTGCGACAGGTTCACGTTGTATTTCGCGTGAGAGCCCGCGTCGTCCCAGACATAGGTGGAGGTGCCCGGGAGCACGTACTCGCTCTTCACGCACCGGATGAGCTGGGTGGAGGGCTTTTCGTAGCCCGGCGTCGTGACGGTGCCCAGGCAGGTGTAGCCCGCCGGAGGCACGGGGTCCCAGAAGGAAACCCTGTAGGTTCCCGGTGAGCCCTCGTTGTTCCAGATCCACTGGTAGTCGGTCGGAGGCGCGAGCAGATTCCCCTCGCCGGACACCACGAAGGTCATCCAGGGCGCGTTGCCATGGCCGGGCATGGCCACGTCTCCGAGCGAGTAGTAGCCCGGATGCGGGTCGAGCTTCGCGCGGTAGACGGTCACGGCGTCTTTGGCTCCCGAATTGATGTCGCTGTAGATCCACTCGAACTGGTTCGTCGCCTGGACGAGGAGGCGCTGTGGGAAGCGCAGCAGGGCCCTGTCCGCGCTGACCGTGAACTCGGCGCTCTGGCCGGGGTCGCGGGTCGCCGCGACCAGCTTGTAGGTTCCCTCCGGAAGCATACGGGTGAGCCGCGCGTGGGTGCCTCCTCCACCGTTGTCATCCTCCGCGAGCACGTTGTCGTTCGCGTCCAGCAGGTAGAGATAGGCATTGGCGGACGAGGTGAGCTGGAACGTCACCTCTTCGCTCGGTCCGGAGACGTCCACGAGGAGCTTCCGGTTGGCCGGGCTGGACGGGGACCGTCCGCCGGAGCTGCTCCAGTGGCCATACACGACGTTGCCCACGCGGGCCGCCGTCCCGGGCGATTGGGGAGCGAAGACCTGGACCTCGGCGAGGCTCAGGGCGTTGGTGCCGTCGAGCTGTACGCGGACGTACCTCGCCGGGCGGTTGATGGTGAAGGGGGTCTGCGTTGGCGCGGTGCCCGTGTAGGGGAAGTCCTGCCAGCTCGTCCCGTCCTCGGAGACACGCACCCGGAAGTTCTGGAGCCGGTCCGAGCAGCAGTCGGTGCGGTTGTGGAGGACCACGGTGGAGATGGGTTGCGCGCCCTGGAGGTCGACCTGCCACCAGGGCTGGGCCTGGTGGTTGGTGTGGGTGACGGAGCCTGCGCTCCAGTCACCGTTGGTGGAGCCGTCCACCGCGAGCGCTGCCGCGCCGCCGACGCCCGGGTAGACGCTCGACTGCGTCGTCGGCTTGCCGAGCGCGAGGTTGAAGGACTGGAAGACCTGGACCTCGGCGAGGCTCAGGGCCGTGGCAGTGGTGCTGTGGAGCTGTACGCGGACGTACCTCGCCGGGCGGTTGATGGTGACGGTGGTCTGCGTCGGCGCGGTGCCCGGCGCGGGGGGGATGTCCTGCCAGTTCGTCCCGTCCTCGGAGACGCGCACCCAGACGTACTGGAGCCGGTCCGAGCAGCAGTCGGTGCGGTTGTAGAGGACCACGGTGGAGAGGGCGTACGTGCCCTGGAGGTCGACCTGCCACCAGGGATGGGCCTCGTAGTCGGAGTGGGTGACGGAGCCTGCGCTCCAGTCACCGTTGGTGATGCCGTCCACCGCGAGCGCCGCCTCGCCGCCGCCGCCCGGGTAGATGCTCGACTGCGTCGTCGGTTTGCCGAGCGCGAGGTTGGGGAGGGTGCTCACTGCTTCCCGCACGCTGGCGACGGGGGTGTCGTCGGGTGGCGGGGTGTCGGTGGGGGCTTCCGTCGAGCACGCGCCGAGGAGCGCGGCGCCCGCGAGGCATGAGAGCCAGGGGCGTATGAACGTTCGTGAAAGGGCCATGTCGTGGGGGGACGCACGAGCGCTGGTGGCCGGCGAGATGCCGGCGAGCCGCGACCGCGTGACGGGGCCCAGAGCAGCCGGCGTGCCACGGCCCGTTCACAGGAGGCCGTCCTCCCGGGCCGGGGCGGCGGGCTGTTTTCACGCGTGAAAACGGAGTTCCGACGCGTGGAAGTGACGCTGGAAGTCTGCTTTGCTTCGGGCCGTGTCCTCCCAGCCCCGTCCCCCGGCGTGGGACCACTCCACGGCCGATGCCTCGCGAAGCCCGCTCACCACGGAGGGCTCCCGGCTCGTCCCGGCACTGACCATCGCCGCGCACCCGCAGGCCCATCGCGTCGGTGAGCGGCTGTTGCTGGAGTCGCTGACCGCGGGCCGCCCGGTGCACCTGTCCCGCAACGAACCGGACTTCCTGCGGCCCGGGGGGGCATTGGGCCTGCACCTGGCCGACCCCTTCCTGAGCCGCAAGCCGCTCGTCTTCGCGCCGGGCGCGGCGGAGGGCGGCGTCCGGCTGGAGCCGAGCGAAGGAGGCCGCGTGGCCGTCGGCGGCGAGGTGTTGCGCGAGCCGTGGGAGCTGACGGCCCAGGAGGTGGCCGAGGGCGTGCCACTGGAGCTGGCCGGGCGCGTGCTGCTGGTGCTGCACCTGGCGGACGCCGCGGCGAAGCAGGCCGAGGACGCACTGGGCATGGTGGGCAGCAGCGTGGGGCTCCAGCGCGTGCGCCAGCACATCCGCCGGGTGGCGGACCTGGACGTGCCGGTGCTCATCCGAGGAGAGACGGGCTCGGGCAAGGAGCTCATCGCCCAGGCCATCCACCGGCACGGCCCGCGCAAGGACAGGCCGTTCGTCAGTGTGAACCTGGGCGCCATCCCCCGTGAGCTGGCCGCCGCGGAGCTGTTTGGCGCGCGCAAGGGGGCCTTCACCGGCGCGGTGCGGGACGAGCCCGGCTTCTTCCAGGCCGCCCATGGGGGAACGCTGTTCCTGGACGAGGTGGGCGAGGCGCCCCCCGAGGTGCAGGTGATGCTGCTGCGGGTGCTGGAGACGGGGCAGCTCTACCCCGTGGGCGAGCGCACTCCCGTCGCCGTCGACGTGCGGCTCGTCGCCGCGACGGATGCGCACCTGGAGGAGCAGATCCAAGCGGGGCGCTTCAAGGCGCCGCTGCTGCACCGGCTGGCCGGCTACTCCATCCGCGTGCCGCCGCTGCGGGAGCGGCGGGAGGACATCGGGCTGCTGTTCCACCACTTCGCTCGCGCGGAGCTGGAGGCGCTGGGAGAGGCCGGACGGCTGAAGCCCGCGGAGCCCTATGCCGAGCCCTGGCTCCCGCCGGCGCTGGCCGCGCGCCTGGTGGGCCACCCGTGGTCAGGCAACATCCGCGAGCTGCGCAACGTCGTGCGGCAGCTCGTCATCGGCAACCGTGGCCAGCCGTGCCTGCGGCTCGACACCCAGCTCGAGCAGGAGCTGTCCCTGGCGAAGCCGGCGCCCCCGGGCCGCCCCGTCGCCGCCGCCCCGCCGGCCGAGGCCCCCGCCGCGCCCCGCCGCAAGCCCTCCGGGATTTCCGAGGCGGAGCTGCTGGCCGCACTTCATGAGAACGACTGGGACTTCCAGGCCGCCGCCGACCAGCTCCGCATCCACCGGTCCTCCATCTACACCTTGATAGACAGGAGCCCGAACCTGCGGACCGCCGGGGAGCTGAGCGCCGAGGAAATCACCCGCTGCTTCCACGAGTCCCAGGGGGACCTGGATGCGATGACCCGGCGCCTCCAGGTGTCGAAGCGCGCGCTGGGGCGTCGCGTGAAGGAGCTCGGCCTCGTCTAGGGGCAACCGGGGCCGGGAGGCCTCTGCTGGCGCGGAGCGTTGGACTTCTGGGATATCCGGTGTTCATGCCCGAGTCCGACGTGGGAGCCAACGCGATGAATCAGAGAGCCGAGCTGCGGAGTCATGCGTCCGAGGTGTCGCAACGCGGTGTGAGGCAGGCCCTGGCGCGCTTGCTGGTGACGGGACTGCTGCTGGGGCTGTCGTTCGCCGGGTTCGTGGTGGGCGCGACGTCAGAGGCCGCGGAGGAGCCGCTACCGCCCGACCCGGCGCCCACCCGGTGCAAGAGCTATCACCACGAGGTGGTCATCGACTTCAGCGGAAAGGGCATCGTCTTCATTCCGTCCCGGTGCCTCGAGGTGGGGGGCACGGTCCGGTTCATCAACCTGTGCGAAGAGGAGACCCTCGTCACCGTCCATGGACCCGAGCCGTACTTCGGCCTGTTGTTGCCTCGCGAAGGGAAGACCGACCGGGTCTTCAAGACGGAGGGCGTCTTCACCATCAAGGCTGCGGAGGGGTGTCCCGAGATGCCCCACGACTCGAGGACGGGGACGCTGGAGGTGGCAACGGGCCCTGGCCCTGAAGCGGGTGCGTCGCCGTGAGTCGGGGGTTCAGCGCGAGGGCCCGCTCGCGGTCCTCGCGGGCCTCGCGTGTGAGCCCGGCTTCTTCACGCAGGCTCGCGCGCAGCAGCAGCGCGTCCGCCCAGCGGGGGCGCGCGGCCAGCACCTCGTCCGCCAGCGCGAGGCCGCGCTCCAGGGCGGGGCGCGGCTCCAGCGCGGCCTGTTTCAGCCACACGGCCCACTCGCGGCAGAAGTGGCCGAAGGCGACGCGGTAGTCCAGGCGCTGGGGCTCCAGCTCGAGCGCCTTCTCGAAGGCGTGGGCGGCTTGCTCGAAGTCCCCGGCATGCGCCGGATGCTGGCGCGCGAGCCAGCGGGCCCGCAGCCCCCGCGCCTCGCCCTGGGCGAGCCAGGCCAGGGGCTCCCGGGGGCCACGCTCGAAGGCCTGGCGCAGGGCCGCATCGGCCCGGTCGAGGCTCTTGCGCGGCTCCCGCGCGTGCTCCAGCTCGAAGGCAGCGCGCCGGACATGGACGCGGGCCAGGCTGGCCGGGTAGTGCGCGCCGCCCGGGAGCAGCGCGCTGGCCTGCTGGTAGGCCGTCTCGGCCGCCTGGAGGTCGGGGCGTGGGTCTCCTCCGGAGCGCGCGAGGAAGGTGGCGCGCTCGGCGAGGGCTTCACCGAGGTTGTGGTGGCCGAAGCCCTGCTGGGGCGCCACTTCGATGGCCTGACGCGCGGCCAGCACGGCCTGCTCGAGTGAAGGGTAGGGCGCGTGGCCGGAATCCCACGCCTCCCGCGCCTGCTCGAGGAGCACCGCGCTCCGGCCGTTGTGGAGCTGGGCAATCCGGTCGTTGATGCGCAGGCCGTCGTCGAAGAACCGCAGGGCGGTGGCCAGGTCCGGCCCGGCGTCCCCGCCCTGGTCTCGGCGCCGCTGGGCGAGCTCCAGGTGCAACGTGCCTCCCAGGAAGCAGGGCACGTAGTTGCGCGGGTTGAGCTCGCGCGAGGTGTCGAGCGCGGCCCTCGCCTGCTCCAGGTCCTCCAGGGGCGCCCCGGCGCGCGGCCGGGTGGCCCGGGTGAGGTACGCGATGCCCAGGTTTATCCACGCGTCCGGCAGCCGTGCGTCGAGCCGGATGGCCTCGCGGTAGGCCGCGATGGCCTCGCCGCGATGGGCGCGCGAGTCCTCGCCCTGCTCGTCCTCGTAGTCCGCCTGGATCTTGAAGACGAGGCCCCGGGTGGCGTGGAACTCGTAGTCCTGGTCCTTCGGGGGGATGGACTCCAGCAGCACCACGGCCTGGCGGAGCGGAGCGCTGGGGTCCAGGGCCCGGGCCTGGAGGGCGCGGGCGCGGCGCCAGAGACTCTGGACCTGCTCCATGCGGGCCCGGGGCGGTTCGGGCACGAGGCGCATGGCGGCGCGCGCGGCCGAGAGGGCCTTCTCGAGGGGCTCCTCCACGTCACCGCCCCGGCCCATGCGGTACTCCGCCAGCCGGTTGTGGAAGCGCGCCTCCAGCACTCGCGCGAGCCCGAAGTCCGGGTCCGCCTGGAGCGCGCGGGCGACGGCCTCCAGTCCGCGGGTGAAGGGGGGCAGGACGTCGCCCTGGCTGTAGAGCTCCATCACCATCGCGGTGTACTCGAGCCTCGCCAGCGAGCGGTGGACCTCGGGCACGCTTTCGCCGGTGGCGGCGGCGGCGGTGCAGGCGCGGCGGCCGGCCTCGAAGTCGGCCAGCGCACCCACGCGGTCGCCCTGGTTCCAGCGCCGGGTGGCGCGGGCCTGGAGGATGTCGCCCCGGAGCAGGGGCGCCTCGTGGAACCAGGGGAGGCGGTCCCTCATCGCGTCGAGCCGGGCGAGGGCCTCGTCCAGCCGGTCCTCGTAGAAGGCCAGCAGCGCCGCCACGTACTCGGGGGAGGGCACGTCGGCGCCCTGGCTCTGGCGCAGCCACTCCAGCGCGGGCGCGCGGTACAGGCGCTGGACGTCCTGCTTGCGCGCCTCGCGCTGCGCCGGGGCGCGCAGCCGCTCCGCCTCCAGGAGTTGCTCCTGGTACAGGTGACCCATTACCAGGGCCAGGGACCAGGCGACGCGGGGCTCGCGGAAGCCCTGGCTCCACGCGGCCTCCAGGTGCTCGCGCGCCAGGGCCTCGTCGCCGAGCGCCAGCGCGCCACGTCCCAGCGCGTAGTGGCCGGGGCCCACGGCCAGCGCGCCGGCCTCGTGAATCTCGGCCTCCAGCGCGCGCATGTGGCCGCGCAGGGCCTCGCGGTCGGCGCGGGTGTCGTGGAGCTGGGACAGGCCCGAGTAGCGAGCCAGGGCTTCGATGCGCTCGACGCGCTCGGTGAACTGGCGCGAGAGGCGCTCGCGGCGGCTGGCCTCCTGCCGCGTGAGGACGACCTGGACGGCGGCGAGCGCCACGGCGAGCAGGGCCGCGGCCGCCACGCCCACCACGATGCGGTGCTTGCGCAGCGCCTTGCGCAGCCGTTGACCCGGGCCGGAAGGGCGCGCCCGCACGGGCTCGCCGCTGATGAAGCGGTCCAGGTCCTCCGCCAGGGCGCGCGCCGAGTCGTAGCGGGCCGCGCGCTCCTTCTCCAGGCACTTGAGGACGATGGCCTCCAGGTCCACCGGCAGGGCGGGGTTGAGCGCGCGTGGCGGGCGGGGCTCGACCGTCGCGATGTTGCTGAGCACCTCCAGTCCGTTGTCGCCCGGGATGGGAGGTTGGCCCGTCAGGAGGGTGTAGAGCGTGGCGCCAAGGCTGTAGACATCCGCGCGCCGATCCAACCGGGACACCTCGCCGCGCGCCTGCTCGGGCGCCATGTAGTGAGGGGTGCCGAGCACCTCGCCGGTGGCGGTGAGGCCCGGCGCCTTCCAGTCGCGCGCCAGTCCGAAGTCCATGACATAGGGCTTGAGGCGGCCATCCTCGGTGCGCTCGACGAGGATGTTGCCGGGCTTGAGGTCCCGGTGGATGAGGCCGGCCCGGTGGGCGGCGTGGACGCCCTCGGCGGCGTCCCGGAGCAGGAGGGCCGCCTGCTCCAAGGTGAGCTGGCCCGCGAGCTGGTTCAGCGGGACGCCGTCTACGTACTGCATGGCGATGAAGGCGCGCCCCTGGACCTCTCCCACTTCGTACACCTGGCAGACCCGCTCGTGCTCGACACGGGCCTGGGCGCGGGCCTCGGAGAGGACGCGCCGGGTGAGCCCGCTGTCTGCTTCCCGCACGAACTTGAGGGCGGCATGGCGGCGCAGCCGCGGGTCATAGGCGAGGAAGACCTGACCCATGCCGCCCTGGCCGAGGAAGCGCACGCCCTGGTAACGCTCCCAGCCGGGCACGGGAAAGACGGGGGCCTCCAGCGAAGGAGGGCGAGGCGCGGGTGGGCCCTCCAGGGTGGCAGCACCCGCTGCTTCGTCCCCGACGGCCCCACTCATCGCTCACACGCTCCTGGACACACCAGGGCCTCAATCTACCGCCCTCGAGCCGCGTGACGCGACCGGGCCTCCGTCTGGCGGCACCCGGCGGGCCGCGGGCTCCGAAGCGGCGGTGATTCAGCGCTTCGGTTTGTCCACCGGGCGTTCGGAGCGGGGCCCGTCGTCGGCGGGGGCCTCGCTCCCGGCGATGTCCGCCGTCGTTATCGCCTTGCTGCCGAAGCGCTCCGCAATCTTGTCCAGCGCCGCGTTCAGCTTCGCGGTACGCGGAGGCGCCGCGGGGAAGAGGCCGAGCTGCGGAGGCACCTCGTCGAGCTGCACGCTGACACCGGTGAGGCGAATCGGCTTCCCCTCGTGCGAGCGCTCCATCAACTCCAACACCGTGCGGTAGATGGCCTGCCCGTCATCCGTGGCCTCGCGCAGCGTGGTGCGGCGGGTGATGAGTGTGAAGTCCGCGAACTTCAGCTTGAGCTGCACCACGCGGCCCTTCACGCCCGCGCGCCGCAGCCGCCGCCCCACCCGCAGCGCCTGCGAGTGCACGTGCGTCTTCAGCGCGTCCACTCCGGTGAGGTCCTCCTCGAAGGTGTCCTCCGCGCCCACGCTCTTGGCGGCGCGGTCCGGCACCACCTCGCGCACGTCGATGCCCTGGGACAATTCCCACAGGTGCCGGCCGCTGGAGCCAAGCCGCTCCTCCAGCCACTCCGGCTCCCTCGCCGCCACGTCGCCGATGGTCCGCAGGCCGGCGAGCTTGAGCGCCTCTTCCGTCTTGGGCCCCACGCCCCACAGCCGTGACACCGGCAGCGCCGCGAGGAAGCCCACCGTCTCCTCCGGCCGTACCTCGCGCTGGCCGTTGGGCTTCGCGAGGTCCGAGGCAATCTTCGCCACGAACTTCACCGTGGCGATGCCCGCCGAGGCCGGCAGCGACAGCTCGTCGGCAATCTCCTTGCGGATGCGCCGCGCGATGTCCGCGGGCGAGCCGAACAGGCCCACCGAGGCCGTCACGTCGAGGAAGGCCTCGTCGAGGGACAGAGGCTCGATGAGGGGCGTGTAGCGCTCGAAGATGGCGAAGACGTGCTCGCTGGCCTCGGCGTACGCGGAGAAGCGCGGCTTCACGACAATGGCGTGGGGCGCGGCCTTCATGGCGCGAGCCATGGGCATGGCGCTGCGCACCCCGAAGGGACGGACCTCATAGGACGCGGCGACGACCACCCCTCGCTGTGCGTGCCCGCCGACAATGATCGGCTTGCCTCGCAGGGCGGGGTTGTCGCGCTGCTCCACGGACGCATAGAAGGCGTCCATGTCCACGTGGATGATGGCTCGCATGGCGTGAGTCACTGTAGTGGGCCCCTCTGACGCTCCATGGCCGCCGACATGAAGACCCTGACCGAGTACCTGTGGTTCGAAACCAAGGAGCGGCGCGAGCTCGTCCGGCTCACCGACACGGTGGCGGGGCTGGTCCGCAAGAGCGGCATCCAGGAAGGGATGGTCCTCGTCTCCGCCATGCACATCACCGCCGGGGTCTTCGTCAACGACGACGAGTCCGGCCTCCATGAAGACATCTGGGAGTGGCTCCAGACGTTGGCGCCCTTCGGTCCCGACTACCGCCACCACCGCACCGGCGAGGACAACGGCGACGCCCACCTCAAGTCCATGCTCGTGCACCACCAGGTCATCATCCCGATTACGGCGGGGAAGCTGGACCTGGGGCCATGGCAGCAGGTGTTCTACGCCGAGTTCGACGGACAGCGCCGAAAGCGCGTCATCGTGAAGGTGATGGGCGCGTAGGGCTACACCCTGAGAGGGCGTCTCCGCGAGGAGGACGTGGAGGGTGGGACGGAGCGGACGTCCCAGGTGGGGCAAGGATGCGGGGCCGCCTTCCGCGCCGCGAGGCGGACGCCCCGGCACACGGCGGCTGAGATGGGGGCCTGGGCGGGCCGGGCGCTCCAGCTCCGCACGAGGCGGCTACCGCGAATCAGTCCTGGCGCTCGCCCGGCAGCGGCAGGCCCAGGCGCTCCAATTCCGCGCGCAATTCCGGGGGCAGGGGACTGCTCACGCGGAGCTGCTGCTGCGTCTGGGGATGGGGCAGGGACAACGAGCGCGCGTGCAGGAAGAAGCGGCCCAGGCCCGGAGCCTCGCGCCCGCCGTACAGCGTGTCCCCGACGATGGGGGCACCCACGCCCGCCATGTGCGCGCGCACCTGGTGCAGCACGCCGGTGAGAATCTGCACCTCCACGAGGCTGTAGTCCCCCGTGCGGGCCAGCACCTTGAAGCGGGACTGCGCCTCGCGCGCATCCTCGGCCCCGAAGGGCGCGGGCTCCACGCGGTCCGGGTGGCGCGGGTGGTGGCGCAGGGGCACGTCGATGTCGCCCTCGTCCGTCAGCGGCCCCGTCACCAGTGCCACGTAGCGCTTGTCCACCGTGCGCCCGCCGAAGGCCTCGCGCACCGTGGTCCACGCCTCGCGCGTGCGTGCCGCCACGAGCACACCGGACGTCTCCACGTCCAGCCGGTGGCACAGCCCGCCCTCGCGCGGGTCCACGGAGGCCTGTGCGCACTCGGGGTAGCGCGCCACCAGCGCGTTGGCCACGGTGCCCGTCTCACCGGGCTGCAAGGGGTGTGAGGGCCGGCCCGCGGGCTTGTCCACGAACACCAGCGCCGCGTCCTCGTGCAGCACCACCAGCGGGAAGTCGGTGTCGGGGACGGCCTCGCGCGACTCCTCCTCCACCTCCACGGCGATGCGCTGCCCGGCCTCCAGTGTGAGGCCCTTCTTCGCGGTGCGGCCATTCACCTTCACCGCGCCGGACTCGAAGAGGCGCTTGAGGCGCGCGCGAGACAGGCCGAGCGCTTCGCCGATGAAGAGGTCCACCCGCTGGCCCGCCTTGTCGGCGTCCACGGTGAGGGTGTGCAGCTTGGGGGGAGTCACTCGGAAAGGGCCTCGTAGACTTCCTCGGCCGTCTGGAACCGGTCGTCCGGCTCCTTGCGGATGAGGCGGTGGGCCACGCGCGCGAGCTGCGGGTCCCCGTGAAGGTTCAGCGCCAGCACCGGTGGCGGCTCCGTCTCCAGCACCTGACGCCAGAGCTCGTGCGGCGTCTTCGCGTCGAAGGGGGGCCGCCCGCTCAAGAGCTCATAGAGGATGACCCCGAGGCTGTACAGGTCGGAGCGTCCGTCCAGCGGTTCGCCCAGAATCTGCTCCGGCGCCATGTAGCGGTAGGTGCCCACCAGCTTGCCGGCCTCGGTGATGGCGACGTCGTCCGCGAGGAACTTGGCGAGGCCGAAGTCCATCAGCCGCACCTGCCGGTCCTCGTCCACCATGATGTTGGACGGCTTGAGGTCTCTGTGCACGAGCCCGTGGCCGTGGATGTAGGCCAGCGCCTCGCAGACCTGGAGCATTGCGTCCTTGAGGCGCCCCATGCGCTCCGGGCGGTTGAGCTCCTCCACGCGAACCACCCGGACGCGGTCTTCCACCTCGGGCTTGCGGGGCGCGGGGGGCGGGGGGGCGAGGCCCTCCATCGAGTCGTCCGAGTCGTACGCGGCGGACATGCCGCCGCCGGCCAGGCCGCCGCCCGCGAAGCTGGCGAGGTCCTCGCTGGGAGCCTCGTCGGCGAAGGCGGCCAGGCCGAAGACCGCCTCGCCGCTCTCCTGGGACTCGGAGAGGCTGTCGCTGCCGGTGCCGAAGTCGTCGTCCGCGGTGCGCCGCACGGAGAGGGGGCTGCGCGGCGTCACGCCGGTGGCGTTGGAGAGGAGGTCCTCGCCGCTCATGTCGAGGTAGTGGCGGAGGGTGAGCCCCTCGATGAGCTCCATGGCGAGGTACGGCCAGCCCTGGTGGACGCCGGACTCGAAGACCTTCACGACGTTGGGGTGGGACAGGTCCGCGAGCGTGTCGAACTCGCGGGCGAGTCTGCGCGCGGCACGAGCGTCCAGCGCGGGGCCGGCTGAGAGCAGCTTCAGCGCGACCTCGTCGTTGGTTCGGCGGTCCAGGGCCCGGTAGACGGTCCCGGCCCCGCCACTGCCGAGCGTCTCCAGGACGCGGTAGGGACCGATGACCTTCGGTGGCATGGGGGTGCGGGGATCCTACGGACCGCGTCGGGTCAGGGTCAAACGCGATTCGTGCCCGTTTGCCTGGAGTTGGGCAGAGCGAGCCGGGGCGGGGTTTTACTTTTCCGCCAAACCTGGGAGAACCCGGTTCCAAATGCAATTAGGGAAGTACCAGCTCGTTCGTAAGCTCGCCACGGGGGGCATGGCGGAGGTCTATCTCGCCAAGGCCGCCGGGCCCATGGGCTTCGAGAAGACGCTCGTCCTCAAGCGCATCCTTCCGCACCTGTCGGAGGACCCGGCCTTTGTCGAGATGTTCCTCGGCGAGGCCAAGCTGGCGGCCCAGCTCGAGCACCCGAACGTGGTGCAGATCTTCGACTTCGGTGAAGCCGACGGCAGCTTCTTCCTGGCAATGGAGCTCATCGACGGGCCCAACCTGCGCAAGCTGGTGAAGCGCGCACAGGAGGTGCCACTGCCGCCGGCACTGTGCGCGAAGTTGGTGGCGTTCGCGGCGGAGGGGCTGGCGTACGCGCACGAGTTCCGAGACCCGGCGACAGGCGAGCCGCTGGGTCTGATTCACCGTGACGTGAGCCCGGACAACATCCTGGTGTCGCGGCAGGGCGCGGTGAAGGTGGTGGACTTCGGCATCGCCAAGGTGGCGGGGCAGGGGCACCGCACGCAGACGGGCGTGGTGAAGGGGAAGGTGGCGTACATGCCACCCGAGCAGCTCCAGACGAAGCCGCTGGACAAGCGGGTGGACGTCTATGCGCTCGGGGTGGTGCTGTACGAGCTGCTCACGGGGAAGCGACCGTTCGACGCGACGACGGACGTGAGCGTGATGCAGGCGATTTTGTTCGAGCCGTTCATTCCCGCAGTGCAGCGGCGGGGGGATTTGCCGGCGGCGCTGGTGCAGGTGCTGGAGCGGGCGCTCGCGAAGGACCGTGACAAGCGGTACCCGGACTGCCGGGTGCTGCAGGCCGATTTGGAGCGGTTCGTGATGTCCACCGGTGAGTCGGTGGGCGCGTACCAGATTGCGCAGTTCATGGCGCAGGTGATGGCGGATGGGGCGGGCGGGCCCGTGGGCGTGACGCCGCAGTCGGTGGCGCCGCGAGTGCAGACGGGGCCGAAGCCGGCGACGGCGCCGAGGTCCATGGTGGCCCCGCCGGAGCCGCCCGTGGATTCGACATCGCCCACGACGCCGATGCCGATTTCGCTGCGCTCCGGGGTGGGCAAGGCGCCCCGGCAGACGATTACGATTGAGGAGCTTCCGGCGTTGCACTCCGAGGCGGGTGCCCACGTGCGGTCGACTGTCGACGACCTCCCGGCGCTCGGCCCCGCGCCCCGCGCCACGGTCCAGGAGCGGGCGATTCCCGCGTCCGGCCGGGCGCCGTCGTCTTCGCGGCCCCGGACGGAAGCGCGTCCCGCGCTCGGAATTGGGGTGGCTAGAGGTCGCGTCGGCGAATCGTGGAAGCCGCCGGAAGCCGTGGTGATGGATGCGGCGGGGGCTGTAGCTCCGTCGGCGCCGGTGCATGCGGAGGTTGCCGCGAAGGTGGACGCGGACGATGCGGTGCATACGCGGAGCGCGGAGTTCGCCGCGCCGCAGCAGGCGCCGAAGGGCTCCCGGAACCTTGTCGCGGTGGCGGTGGGCGGGGTGTTGCTCGCGGTGGGCGGAGCCGTCGTGATGTTCGGCTCGGGCTCGGAGCGCGCGGTGCCGGTGACCATCAAGCCGCTGCCGGAGCAGGTGGCTCCTGTTGAGGCGGAGGCGGCTCGGGTTCCCGCGGCGCCGGCTCCGGAGGCTGTGGCGGCTCCTGTTGCTTCGCCCTCGGGGAACAGTGTGGCGGAGCGCGCTGCGCGGCAGCCGGTGGTGGAGGCTCCTCCGCAGACGGGTGCTCCATCGGGTGCTTCGGAGAGCAAGCCCGTGGTGACTCCGCCTTCGATGGCCGCGCCTTCGACGCCGGTGGCTGAGCCCGTCGTGGAGAAGAATGCGGCGACTCAGGCTCCTCCCCGCCCGCGACCGGCTGCGCGCTCGTTTGTCGTGGTTGCCAAGGGCACGCTGGAGTTCCGCATCCGTCCGTATGCGGTCGTGTCACTCGACGGGAAGGTGCTCGGTCAGACACCGCTCGCGGCCGTCGAGGTGCCCGTGGGCAAGCACACGCTGCGGCTCGTGAACAAGGAACTGGGCAAGGACGTGACGAAGTCCGTCGAGGTGAAGGCGGACCAGCCCAACGTGTTCAAGCTCAATTTGGAAGCGGAGTAGGGCGGTATGGAGCCCCAGCCCGCTTCTGAAGCGCGGGCTGGGAGGTCTCCGTGTCCGGCGTCATTGCGGCCAGTGGAGGATCTTCCCGTTGGTGCCCACGACCCAGAGGTCCGCGGGGCTGGTGCCGGAGATGTCCCTGAACGTCGTGCCCGCGAGCTCGTGGATCATCGTCCAGTCCGTGCCGTTGTACCGGTAGATGCGGCCGTTGGTGGTGGTGGCGTAGGCGGAGTTGGCGCCGAAGGCCACGACGGAGGTCAGGTTGTCGCTGTTGGGGAAGGTCAGCTTGCTCCAGGCCATGCCGTTCCAGCGAAGGGCGGAGCCCGACTGGCCGACGGCGAAGGCCACCTTGTCGTTCACCACCCAGACGCCGTTGAGGCGTGCGAGCCCAGCGATTGCCTGTACGTTCTGCGTCTGCCACGTCGAATCCGTGGTTGTGAATCGATAGAGGCGAGGCCCGGTGCCTGCGCCAGAGTCATAGCCGCCGACCGCGAAGAGCGTGTCCCGCGAGATGCCGTGGACGTCATACACGTTGGCAATGACGTTGCCTGGGGGATTGAAGGCCGCCGTGCTGCTGACACCATCCCATTGGAAGGCGGCACCTTCGCCTGCGCTGCTGCTGGAGCTCACCCCGTAGAGATCGAGGACGGAGTTGGTCTGGAATCCCGTGATGCCGTAATTCACCAATCCGCTGTTGGCGAGCTGGGTGCAGTCCGCGCTCGAAGCGTCCTGACCGGCGAACCGGCCCCCGCTGGAGAGGAAATAGGCACGGCCGTTGTTGTTCGGGTCCGCCCACACCGCGTTCCACCCGACAGTGCCAGATCCGCAGCCACCAGCCGTTGATGCGGTCACACTGAAGGTGGTGTCCCCTGGCTTCATTACTGCGCGGCGGTTGTTATCCCCTACTACCCACACTCCACCAGGAGTCCAAGAGGAGACCGAAGTCCAGAGCTGCGTCGCTGAACCTTCGGTGCGCGTGTTCCATGTCGGTCCACCGTTCGGGCACACTGCGGTGGCTTCGGGCAGGGTGTCACAGTCGTTGTCGAGGCCGTCGCAAATCTCGGTCGCCAGGGGATGAGTGAAGGTATTGCCATCGTCGCAGTCGTTGCCCTGGCTGACGTACGCGCCCGCGGGCTGCACGCAGGTCTGCTGGCTCCCGGCGTTCCGGCCATACCCGTCGCCGTCGTCATCCGGGTACCACGTGGGCACGGGCTGGGGAATCACACAAACCTCAGCCGTGCCTTGCGCACTGCACTGCTGGGTACCACCGCACTGCGTGCCCGGGTCGGTGCACGCCTGGTTGAGGCGCGGGAAGTCCTCGTCAGTCTGAGCGTCGCAATCATTGTCCTTGCCGTCGCAGCGCTCCTGGGCGCCGGGGAACACGTTGGCGCCAGTGCCGACTCTGTCGTCGCAGTCGTCATTCGGGCTGGTGACGAAGCCCGACGGAACGCCATTACAGAAGGTCGTGGCGGTGGCGTTCCTGTCCCCATGTCCATCCCCGTCGGCGTCCGGGTACGCCATGGTGGCGTTCGGCACGTTGCAGATGACCTTTCCGTTATCGCCACATGCGCGCGTGCCCTGGCAGCTGGCGCCCTCGGTGCACGCCTGTCCCAGCTGAAGCTCCGTCGTGTCCGCCTGGTCATTGCAGTTGTCATCCACGCCGTTGCACAGTTCTTCCGTCACGCCCGGGTTGATATCGGGCCTGTGGTCATTGCAGTCCGTGCCGCCCGTGAGCCTGGACACGTAGCCGTCCTGGTCATCGTCCGTCGCGAGCAGTTGCATCGTCGTGGCCGTCGTCTTGCCCCGCGTCATTGTGACCTGCTGTGAGTGCGTCACCACCGGCTCGCCAGTGCAGGCGCGCTCGAAGGCCTGGGCCTCCACCTCCACCTTGCTGCCCCAGCTGTCGGGAGGGAGCACAGTCACGATGAGGCTGCCTCCTGTGGCGTCGCCCTTGACGTCCGCGCCTTCGAATTCCGTCGAGAGAAGCTTGCTGCCACCTTCCACGTCGCGCGCCGTCACCCGCACGCAGCCAGGTTTGAAGCCGTCGTAGGACACCGTGGCCCGCACGCCAGTGCATGCTGCATTGGAGCCGACGACTCCGTCAGCAGTTCCTCCCGCGCCGTCGCAAGTCAGTTCTTCGAGGCTCGGAACCGTGCAGGAAGCACAGAGCAACAGCACGACGAGTGCCGCACGAATCACGGAGACACCTCATCGGTGTGCGCCGTCTCATTGCCGGTGAACCAGGTGATGACGGCGCCCGCCGCAGCGGTGACGGCGACGCCGAAGAGGATGTTGGCCGCAAGTGCCTGCCCTCTGGCTTCATCCAGATGCGCGGCCGCGACCTGGCCGTCAGCGGCGCTGGCGTCGCGCGCGTCCTGGATGTTGCCCTTGGACTGAAGGCCGAAGTAGCTCCCCACTCCGCCAGCCAGTACGCCCGCACCGAGCAGTGCCACCGGGAGTGGGCGGATGCGGCGAGAGGTTTTCTCCTCTAGCGACGTCGCGCCCAGGTCTCCGGCCGGCCCAGGCTCGGGAGCTTCGGGCCTCGGCGTCGCCATGAGGCCGGAGACATCATCGGCAGGCCGCGTCGGACGGTCCGTCGTCGCCGGAGGCGGCTGCGAAGTGATTGGCTTCGCACGCGCCAGCACCGCGCGTTCGGTCCGTACTTCTGCACGCACGGCCTCGAAATCCCGCGCCACCTTGGGAGACACCTTCACCGGAAGCTGGGCCTCCAGCTTCAGGGACAGCGCTTCACGGAACGCTGCGAGCGACCGGGGCCGCTGGCCGAGGTCCGCCAGCACGATGCCCTCATACAGCGCCACCCGGGTCCGCTCGTCGTCGGTCTTCGCCAGGGCCTTGGCTTGAGTCAGCGCGTCGAGAGCCTGTTCGTACTCCAGTTCCTCGTAGAGGCGCGCCGCCTCCTTCAATAGCAATCGCGCTTGGAGCCCATCCGCCTGCTTCGTCGCGACAGGTGCCGGTTGCTGTGCGAGCGCCAGCCCTGGCACCACCAGGACCAAGCTCAAGAACAGACCACGGACAGACGTCCCCCAGAATGAAAGGCTTTCCATGGAAGCCAACCGTACCACGCCCGTCCCAAGGCCTCCGGTTTCCGACTGAATGACAGTCAACGCTTCATCTTCCGCGAGGTACCTCGTCGCGGAGCCGCACGGCCATGGGCCGCCAGAATCCCGTTTGCCAGTCCAAGCAGCCGGCTCCGCAGCTCCTCTGGCGCAAGCACCTCGAAGCCGCCGCCCACCTCACAGAGTTGGCCGACAGCGATGCTCTCCCGCTCGAAGTCCACGGTGACGTTCTTCATCCCATCCCGAGACCTCGGCGCCGCATCGAAGCGCGCATGCTCCGTCCGAGGCCGTATCTGCCGCAGCCTCTCCGCCGCCTCCACCGTGAGCCGCAGCGTGACTTCAAAACTCGCCCGCTTCTCGCCGAAGCGCTTGCACCACTCCCTCCAGAACGAGGGCAAGTCAAAGCGCGCGGGCCGGACGAAGGTCTCCGCCAGCATCCTCGCCCCCTCCACCCGTGAGCCCCGGTACACGCGCGGCTCACCCTCCTTCCCCGCAACGAGGTACCAGCGGTCCGCCTTGATGACGAGCGCGTACGGGTCCACCTCCCGCTGGCTCTGCTTCCCATCGAAGTCCCGGTACACCAGCGACACACGGCAGTCCTGCCACACCGCATCCCGCAGCACGGCCAGATACGGAACAGGCTCGCGCTCGGCGAACCACGAGGACGCGTCCACATGGAGCCGCTGCCGTGCGTACTCCAGCGCGGGCTGTTGAATTGCCGGCAGCGCCGCCGCGAGCTTCACCAGCCCCGTGCGCAACGGCGCCGACAACCCCAAATCCTCCAGCGCTCCCGGAGCCCCCACCGTCGCCAGTGCATGCAATTCCGCCCGAGTCAGCCCGGTGAGCTGCGTGCGCCATCCTTCGAGCAGTGCAACCCCACCCTCCGCCCCGCGCAGCGCATACACCGGCACGCCCGCGCTGGAGAGAGCCTCCACATCGCGGTGAATCGTCCGCTCGGACACCTCGAGCTCACGCGCCAGCTCGCCCGCCGTCATCTTCGGGCGCGTCTGCAGCAACAACGTCAACCTGACGAGTCGGTCGGCTCTCATTCTCCACGGACTGTACGCGGGGAATCATGACAGCAGCTGTCAGGATTCCCTCATTAGGGTGCCCGTCAGAACGACCGGCGAACCCCGCGAATGCCTCCACCATCCCGGTCCTCAAGGAGAGCCCAGCCATGAAGCCACTCGAAGGACGCATCGCCCTCGTCGCAGGTGCCACGCGTGGGGCAGGGCGCGGCATCGCCGCCATGCTCGGAGAGGCCGGGGCCACCGTGTACTGCACCGGCCGCAGCGTCCGGGGCCAGCCTGCCTCCGGCCCCAAGCGCCCGGAGACCATCGAGGAAACCGCCGAGCTGGTCGACGCACGCGGAGGCAGGGGCATCGCCGTCCGCGTGGACCACTCCGTGGAAGAAGAAGTCATCGCCCTCTGCGAGCGCATCCGCCGCGAGCACGGCCGGCTCGACGTCCTCGTCAACGACATCTGGGGCGGGGAGCAGCTCGTCGAGTTCGGCCCGCCGTTCTGGAAGCAGTCCCCCGCGAAGGGGCAGCTCATGTTCGAGCGCGCCGTCTTCACGCACCTCCTCACGAGCCGCTACGCCGTCCCGCTCATGGTGGAGCAGGACCGCGGCCTCATCGTCGAAGTCACGGACGGCAACAGCTTCAGCTACCGCGGCAGCCTCTGGTACGACCTGGTGAAGATGTCCGTCATCCGCCTGGCCTTCGGCATGTCGCGAGACCTCCGCCGCACGAAAGTCACGGCGCTCGCCCTGACGCCGGGCTTCCTGCGCTCGGAGGAGATGCTCGAGACCTTCGGCGTCACCGAGGCCAACTGGCGCGACGGCGCGAAGGTGGAGCCGGACTTCATCTGCTCGGAGTCTCCCTTCTTCGTGGGCCGCGCTGTCGCCGCGCTCGCCGCCGACCCCAGGGTGCGCTCCAAGGCCGGTCGCGTCTTCGCCTCCTGGGACCTCGCGCGCGAGTACGGCTTCACCGATGTCGACGGCACCCAGCCGCACTGGGCCGAGCACTTCGAGCGCACCTACCGCACCCCGTACAAAATCGCGGACGAGGCCGCCTACGCGTCCTGGCTCGACGGCTCCATCGAGACCGTCAGACCCAACTGGCCCGTCTACTGAGCGCGCGAGCAGGCAGGCGAGCATCATAGGACGTGCCTACTCCGCCCCACATCCAAAATCCGTCTCGGCCGTCCAACCCGGCCGAGCGACCGGTCGGGGCCCCCGGGTGACGGTTGGGCTACGCGCCCGTGGACGCAGCGCGGCGGCGTCGATAGGGTGCGCGGCTCAATGGAACGCCCCTTGGTTTCCGCCCTCGAGCTTCAGGTGAAGGCCCGTCCCGTGCCTCGCCACGTGGGCATCATCATGGATGGCAACGGCCGCTGGGCGGAGTCCCGGGGCCTGCCCCGGCTGGAGGGCCATCGCGAGGGCAGCTCCAGTGTGCGCGAAGTCACCCGCACCGCGCGCCGCCTGGGCATCCAGGCCCTCACGCTGTACGCCTTCTCCTCGCAGAACTGGGCCCGGCCCGCCGAGGAGGTCGCCGGCCTCATGGAGCTGCTGCGCGACTACCTCGAGCGCGAGCGCCCCGAAATCCTCGACAACGGCATCCGCCTCAACGCCATTGGCGACATGGACCGGCTGCCCCGCTACGTGCGTGATCCGCTGGACCGGCTGATCGCCGACTCCGCGCACAACACCGGCATGGTGCTGTCCCTGGCGCTGTCCTATGGCGGGCGGGAGGAAATCCTCCACGCGGCCACGCGCATGGCGGAGGCCATCGCCAGGGGTGAGCTGGCGGCCGGCCGCGTCGAGGAGAAGGACTTCGAGCAGTTCCTCTGGACGAACGGGCTGCCCCCGCTGGACCTGGTGGTGCGCACCAGCGGCGAGCTGCGCGTGTCCAACTTCCTGCTCTGGCAGGTGGCGTACGCGGAGCTGTGCTTCACGGACGCCCTGTGGCCGGACTTCCGCACCGATGAGTTCCTCCGCTGCGTGTCTCAGTACCAGCAGCGCGAGCGGCGCTTCGGACTCACTTCCGCCCAGGTGAAGCGGGAGGATCCTCCCCAGCGGGCCAAGGCGTGAACGACAAGAACCGAAACCTCGTCATCCGCGCCGTCTCGGCAGTGACGCTCCTGCCGCTGGTGCTGCTGCTCCTGTTCCTCGGAGGCATCTGGAGCGCCGGGCTGCTCGGCCTGGCCGCCGCCGCCTGCGTGGGCGAGTACTACCTCATCGTCCAGAAGCGGCTGACGGTGGCCGCCTGGGTGGGGATGCTCTTCGCCGGCGTGCTGCCCTTCCTGCCGCTGAAGGACGCCGCCCGCACCGGTGAGACGGCCTTCTGGCTGACCATCGTCTTCGCGTTCTTCGCGTGGATCTACCACCTCTTCAAGGGCCCCCTCGCCGAGGCCCCCACGCGCACCGCGCACCTCGTCAACGGCTTCCTGTACGGCGCGGTGGGCCTCACCGCCCTGTCCGCCCTGCGGCTTTTGCCCGGGGACGGCCTGGCGTGGGTCATCTGTGCGCTGGTCATCACCTGGGCCAACGACACCGCCGCCTACTTCTTCGGCCGCTTCCTGGGGAAGCACAAGCTCTACCCCGAGGTGAGCCCGAACAAGACGTGGGAGGGCTTCTTCGGCGGAATGGTGGGCTCGGTGGGCGGCATGTTCATCGCCCGGGGCTTCTTCTTCCCCGTCTTCACCGTGTGGGATTGCGTGCTCCTGGGCGTGGTGGGCGGAATCCTCGGGCCCATCGGCGACCTGTGCGAGTCCATGCTCAAGCGGGCCTACGGCGTGAAGGACTCGGGCTTCCTCATCCCCGGGCACGGCGGCGTCCTGGACCGCATCGACGCGCTGTTGTTCAACGCCCCGCTGGTGTTCGTCTACGTGCAATTCGTCCGCGGCCTCCTCCCGTAGCCGCGCGCGATTTCGCCTGCCCGCCTGCCTGGCGGGCCCCGATGTGCGTTGTCCGCCCGGGCGCCCAAGATTACTGTTGCGCCCATGCTCCAGAACGCCGGGTTGTTCATCCTGTTGTTGGGCGTGCTCGTGACGGTGCACGAGCTCGGCCACTTCCTCGTGGCCAAGGCCTGTGGGGTGAAGGTCCTGAAGTTCTCCATCGGCTTCGGACCGAAGCTGATTGGCTTCACCAAGGGTGAGACGGAGTACCAGATTGCCCTGCTGCCCCTGGGCGGCTACGTGAAGATGGCGGGCGACCTGCCCCACGAGGAGCTCACCCCGGAAGAGGCCAGCCGGGGCTTCCTGGCGCAGCCGCCCTGGAAGCGCGGCCTCATCGTCCTGGCGGGGCCGGCGTTCAACCTCATCTTCCCCATCCTCATCTACTTCTTCGTCTACGTCGGCCCGCACCAGGCCACGTCCACCCTGGTGCGCACCGTCAGCCCGGGCCTGCCCGCCGCCGCCGCCGGCATCCGCCCGGGCGACAGGCTGGTGTCCGTGGATGGTGTGCCGGTGCGCACCTTCAACGACATCTCGGAGGCCTTCATCGGCCGCTTCGAGCGCCCCATGCCGGTGGTGGTCGACCGCGGCGGGCAGCGCGTCACGGTGGAGGTGACGCCGCAGAAGCTCGTGGAGTCGAACCCCATCGAGACGGTGGAGAAGGGCTCGATTGGCATCGGCGCCGCGTCCCGGCCGGCCCTGCTGGGCGTGCCCCGGGGCACCGTCGCCGAGCAGGCCGGCCTGAGGACCTTCGACCGCGTCCTGTCCGTCAACGGCGTCAAGGTGGAGGACGAGGGGCAGCTCGGGCAGACCCTGGAGAAGTTCCCGGAGGGGACGCCGATGCAGCTCGCCGTGCGCCGGCTGGACGCGGTGGAGGCGGGGGCGGTGACGGGGCGCATTCCCCGCGTGGTGGACATCACCGTGCCGAAGCAGGCGGGCGCGGGGATGGCGGCGCTGGGCGGCGCCGAGACGGCGGACCTGTACCTGGCCATCGTCGCCCCGGGCAGCGCGGCGGACAAGGCCGGCATCCGCCCGGGAGACCGCGTCGTCTCGCTCGACGGCGAGAAGATCGAATCCTTCCAGAAGCTCGCGCTGAGGCTCAACAAGTTGAAGGACCAGCCCTTCACGCTCGTGTGGCGCGGCGCGGATGGCGAGCGCACGGAGAAGCTGGCACAGGCGCCGCTGCCCACCGAGGACGGGATGGGCTCCGCGCCGCTGGCGCTCGGCGTGCGCGGCTGGCTGCTGACCGCCTCGGACGTGCCCCCGGCGGATGAGGTGACTGTCTACATCGGCCCGGGCGAGGCGCTCCGCGAGGCGGCGCTCATCGTCCCGAAAATCGTCGGGCAGATGGTGAAGGTCATCGGCGGCCTGTTCGTGGGCACGGTGCCCCTGAACACGGTGGGTGGGCCCATCATGATGTACCAGATGGCGTCCAAGACGGCCGAGCAGGGCCTGGACAGCTTCCTCAACCTGATGGCCCTCATCTCCATCAACCTGGGGGTGATGAACCTGCTGCCCATCCCCGTGCTGGACGGCTTCCACCTGCTGTCCGCCGCGTGGGAGGGCGTGCGCCGCCGTCCCATTCCGGTGCGCGTGCGCGAGGTTGCCAACGTGGTCGGCCTGGCGCTGCTCATCATGCTGATGCTGCTGGCCGTCAAGAACGACATCATGCGCTAGAGGTGCCATGCGAGCTCCCGCCGTTGCCTTCGTTCTCGGGTTGAGCCTCCTCGCGGCGTGCGCCCCGCGCGCCGCGAAGCCCCAGCCACCCGAGACGGCCACGCGGCAGGATCCGAAGTCCTCCGGCTCGTCGCGCGTGACGAAGCGCGAGCAGATGCCGCGCACGTACCTGGGCGAGGGGCTGGCGTCCTTCTACGGCCCGGGCCTGCACGGCCGGCCCACCGCCAGCGGCGAGCGCTTCAACCAGAACGCCCTCACCGCCGCTCACCGCAAGGAGCGCTTCGGCTCCTGCGTGCGCGTGGTGAACATGGAGAACGGCAAGCAGGTGGACGTGCGGGTGAATGACCGCGGGCCCTTCGTGGAGGGCCGCATCATCGACCTGTCCAAGGCGGCGGCGCAGAAGCTGGACATGCTGGACAAGGGCGTGGCGCGAGTGCGGCTGTACCGCTGCGAGACGCCCGTCTCGGAGATTCCCCGGGCGTCGTGGGCCGCGCCGGTGTAGGGAGCGGCTCCATGTTCCTCTCGCTGGACACCTCCACGTTGACGCTGTCGCTCGCCCTGGTGGAGCGCGAGCCCTCCGGGGCCCTGCGCGCCCTGGAGCACGTGGTGGTGCCCCCGCCGCAGAAGCAGAGCGAGCTGCTGCCCGGCGTGGTGGGCGAATTGCTCTCGCGGCAGGGCGTGAAGCTGGCGGACCTGGAGGGGCTGGCGGTGGGGCTGGGGCCGGGCTCCTTCACGGGGCTGCGCATCGGCCTGGCCACGGTGAAGTCGCTGGCGTACGCGACGGGCCTCAAGGTGGCCGGGGCGTCGTCGCTGGCGGCGGTGGCGCTGGAGGGGCCGGAGGGCGTGCCGCTCTACTGCCTCGCGGTGGCGCGCAAGGACGACCTGTACCTGGGCGCGTACCAGCGCACGGGCACCACCGTGGAGGCGCTGGAGCCGGAGACGGCCATGTCGCCCCAGGAAGTGGCGGCCCGGCTGGCGGCGGAGCCCCGCGCGGTGGCGCTGGGCCCCGCGCTGACGGACTACCGTGCCGCGCTGCAGTCGCATGGGGTGTCGCCGGAGCGGCTGCTGGCCGGGCCGGCCTTCCCCTCGGCGGTGGAATTGGCGCGGCTGGTGCGCTTCCCGGAGGAGCGCTCGCTGCAGGCGCTCTTCGCGCTGGAGCCGCACTACGTGCGCGCCTCCGAGCCGGAGCGCAATCCGAAGTTCCCCCCGCTGCCGGGGCCGGTGCCCACGGCGCGGTTGAAGGAAGACTGAAGCGCACGCGCGGTGCTCGCCGCGTCGTGCGCGGTGACGTAAAGGACGCGCCATGAAAAACGACTTCAGTATCGCCGTGGTGGGTGCCACCGGCGCGGTGGGCCGTGAGGTGCTGGCCGCGCTGTACGCCCAGGACGTGCCCGCCGAGCGCGTGCGCGCCTTCGGCTCGGAGCGCTCGAAGGGGCTGGAGGTGGAGTACGGCGAGGACTCGCTCGAGGTGGAGCGCGCCACGGCGGAGGCCTTCCGGGGAATCGGCGTGGTGCTGCTGGCCACGCCGGCCGAGGCGTCCCGCACGCTGGCCCCGGCCGCTCAGGCGGCGGGCGCGTGGGTGGTGGACGCGAGCTCCGCCTTCCGGAGCGACGGCAACGTGCCCCTGGTGCTGCCCGGCTTCAACACCGAGGCGCTGGGCGCCGGCTTCACCTTCAAGGGCCGCGTGGTGTGCCTGCCGGGCGCCGTCACCACCGCCGTGGTGCACGTGGTGGAGCCGCTGCGCCGGGCCTTCGGCGTGGCGCGCGCGCAGGTGACGGCGATGATGGGCGTGTCCAGCGCGGGCGTGCGCGGGGTGTCGGAACTGGAGAAGCAGACGGCGGACCTGCTGTCCGGCCGCGAGCCGGAGCCCCAGGTCTTCCCCCACCGGGTGGGCTTCAACCTGGTGCCGCAGGTGGGCGGCTTCATGGTGAACTCGCCGTGGACGGAAGAAGAGGGCGGCTGGACGCTGGAAGGCGCCCGGCTGTTCTCCGCGCGCGGCGACGTGCCCGTCATCGCCGGTACCGCGGTGCAGGTGCCCACCTTCTACGGCCACGGAATCACCCTCAACGTGCAGCTCAAGAAGGCGGGCCCCGTGGAGCAGGTGCGCGCCGCCCTCAAGACGTCGCCGGTGCTCAAGGTGCTGGACACCCCCGGCGAGCGCATCTACCCCATGCCCATGCTCGTCATGTCGGACCCCGCCGTGCACGTGGGCCGGGTGCGCGCCTTCCCCCAGGCCCCGGAGTGGGTGACGCTCTTCGCCGCCGTGGACAACGCCAGCCGGGGCGCCGCCCTCAACCTGGTGGAGGCCGGCTTCAAGCTGGCTGAACGCCCCGCCTGACAAATTGGCAGACCGCCCCCGGCCGCCCCCTGCCTGTTTGGCGCGGGGCGGCCGTCCGCCCCGGGGGAAATGCGCCGGTACAATGGGGGTTGTGGGTGGCCTCCCGCTTGCTAGCGTGCGCGTACCCATGCGTTTCCTATTCGTTGGTCTCCTGCTCTTCGCATCGACCGCCCTGGGGCAGACCCTCTCCCTGACGGTCGACAACATCACCGATACCGCCAAGGTCATCGGGCTCAACAGCGAGGATTGCGGCGACAAGCTGCAGGTCCGCTGGACCCTCTCCGGGGGCGTTGCCTGTGAGGACATGCAGCTGTGGGTCACCACGAGCGGCTCCTGCAAGGACGAGCCGGCGACAGGGGACCAGGAGCTGCAGGCGGTGGCCGTCAGCAGCGTCAACAGCCCGGGCAACCTGTTCCGCGAGGTTCCGGTGAACGGCCTGCCCCTCTTCACGGCGACGGACGGAGGCACGGACACGTGCTCCACGGCCCAGGTGGAGCAGACGATGCGCGTGTGCGCTTCCGTCACGGTGATCAACAGCTTTTCCCAGTGTGACACCCTCATCAAGGTGACGTCGCCCGTGCTGGTGCGCTTCGACACCAAGCCTCCTCCCAAGCCCACCATCGACGCGGTGACGCCCCGCGACTCCGCGTTGGGTGTCACGGTGTCGGCCGAGGAGGACTCCACCGTGGTCGTCACCGCCACCCTTCCGAACGCGGATGGAGGCACGGGGACGGTGGTGTCCACGGACGAGACGACGGCCGTCGAGGGCCTCGCGAACCTGGAGGGCCTGGAGAACGGGGTGACCTACCAGGTGACCGCCAGGGCGACGGACGTCGCGGGCAACTCCACGGACTCGGACCCGTCCACGGGTACGCCCGTCAAGAGCAACGGTTTCTTCCAGGCCTACGTGGGTGCGGGTGGCCAGGAGACGGGCGGCTGCGGCGCGGCCGGCGGTGGTCTGGCGGGTGGCGCGGTGCTGGCCGCCCTGGGATTCTGGCTGTCGAGGAGGAAGCAGTCATGAGGCGGGCAACGGCCCTCGGATTCGCGGCGCTGCTGGCCGCGCTTCCGGCATGGGGACAGGATTCGACAACGGTGACTGAGGCGAAGGTGTCGCTGACCTCGCCGCGCACGGGCGCCATCGTCCTGCGCCTGGGCGGGTACAGGCCCCTCATCGACGAGGAGGAGGCGCTCAACGGCGCCACGCCGTACAAGGACACCTTCGGTGACGCCTCGCTGCTGCTGTTCGAGGCGGAGCTGCAGCGCTTCTTCTACCAGGGCATCGGCACGGCGGGCTTGAGCCTGTCCGCCGGCTACGGGGAGAAGTACGCGGCGGCGAGGCTGGCCGACGGCGGCAAGGCCGGCGAGCAGACGGCGCTGCGGGTGATTCCGCTGAGCGCCAACGTCTTCTACAAGTTCGACTACGCGGCCTTCGAGTGGGGCGTGCCCCTGGTGCCGTACGGCAAGCTGGGCCTCAACTACATCCCGTGGTGGATTACCAAGGGCAGCGGCCGGGAGGTCGTGAACGGCAAGTCGGGCTCCGGCGGCAAGTGGGGCTGGAGCGCCACCGGCGGCGTGGCCTTCATGCTCGACGTGCTGGAGCCGCGTTTCGCGCGCGACTTCGACTCGGACCTGGGGGTGAACCACTCCTACCTGTTCGCCGAGTACATCTACTCGGATGTGAACGATTTCGGCGGGGGCGGGCTCAACCTGTCCAGCCGGCGCTGGATGTTCGGACTGGCGCTGGACTACTAAGCGGCTCATGCCGCTTTCCCCGCGCCGCGCTGCTTCGCTTGTCGCACTCCTGCTGCTGACGGCCGCCGTGGGCTCCACGGTGGCCGGCTGCCGCCGCGCGGTGCGGCCGGACCTGGGGCAGGACCGCACGGTGGAGGCGGGCGTGCCGGTGGAGCTCGGCTCGCGCGAGGAGGGCGCTCCCGCCGTCACCTGGGAATTGGGTGACGGCACCGCCACCCGGCAGGCCGCGCGCCTGTCCCATGCCTTCGCGCGGCCGGGTGCGTACACCGTGCGCGCGCTGCACGAGGGCCAGGAGGTGGGCCGCGTGCAGCTCACCGTGGTGCCCCGGCCGGTACTGCGCGCGGTGCCCGCGGGCGCGCAGACGGTGCTGTGGGTGCCCCGGCTGCGCGGCAGCGTGGAGCCGCTGGTGGACTTCTACGAGCGGCTCATCGGCCCCGAGAATGCGCGGCGCTCGCTGGAGGAGGCCCCGCTGGTGTCGCTGCTGTTGCGCGGCCTGTACGGCGGCCCCGGCGGTGTGGTGGACCCGGACGAGGGCTTCGGCTTCTTCCTCACGCCCGACTTCGACGGCGTGGTGGCGCTGCTGGGCGTGTACGAGCCCGCCGAGGCCCTGGACGCCGTGGGGCGCGAATTGGAGGAGGCGGGCCATACGGTGATGCGGCAGGAGGACGGCTCGGCGCGGGTGGTGCCCGAGGACGACGGCCCGTCGATGCTGCTGTTCGAGGACCGGGGCTACGTCTACCTCGTCGTGCCGGAGAGCCCCGACGCGCCGGAGGAGGGCGAGCCCGTGCAGGCACAGCTCGTCGTGTCTCCGGACCCGGAGGTGGTGCGTCGCCGGGTGAAGGGCCTCACCGGGGCCGGCCTGTCGGAGGAGCCGCTGCTGGGCGAGCTGCGCGGGAAGGTGGCCGAGGGCAGCGTGTACCTGTACTCGGGCGCGCGGCCGGAGCCGCGGGAGGAGCCGGGCCCGGTGCGCGGCTTCTTCGCGTCGCTGGGCGTGAGCGCGGGCGCGGAGGCGATGGAGCTGGATGGCTTCCTCGCCTCGTCGCGGCCGCTGTTCCAGGGTGTGGGCGCGCCGGCGTCGGCGCTGCTGGAGCAGGCGGCGCTGGGGCCCATGGCGGCGGCGCAGTTGTCGGTGCCGCCCGAGGAGCTGGCGAAGCTGGCTTTCGGCGCGCCCGGCTCTCCCCGCCGCGAGCACACGCTGGAGCGGTGGCGCCAGCAGGGGCTGGACGCGGAGGCGCTGTTGAAGGCGCTGCGCGGCGACGTGGCGATGCTGGTGTACTTCGACGCGCCCGCCTTCTTCCGCAACTTCATCCGCAACAAGCGGCCGGAGCCGAAGGGCACCGTGGTGGTGGAGGCGGGCCTGAACTCCGCGCAAGCCGTGCGCAAGCTCATCGACCAGCAGCTCGAGGACACGTCGCTGCGCTACACCACGCAGCCGCTGCCGGACGGCGTGCTGTACCGCACGCAGGTGCGCGAGCAGCCCGTGGAGCTGCGCATCACCCCGCAGCGCGCCACGCTGCTGGCGGGCGAGCTGCTGGAAGGGCGAGCGCGCGGGGACGTGGGCGCCGCGCTGCGCGAGCGCTTCGGTGGCGCGGCGTTCGGCGCGGGGCACGTGTCGGTGATGCTCGATTTGGGGCGGCTGCGCGCGGACCTGCAGGCGCCGGAGGTGGTGCCGGGCGTGCCGGAGGGGCAGCTCGACGCGGCGCAGGCCTTCACCGGGGCGCTGTTGGAACAGCTCACGCCGCTGGACTCGGCCTTCCTGGACTTCTCGCTCGCGGAGGGCGGGGCCCGGCTCAAGGGGCGCGTCTCCCTGCGCGGTACGCGGGAGGTCTCGCGTTGAGCGGGCGAGTCACGGTCCTCTACTTCGCCGCGGCCCGGGAGCGCGCGGGCGGGGCGCGCGAGGCGCTGGAGGTGCCGGAGGGCGCGCTCGTGCGCGACGTGCTGCGGCTCATCAGCGAGCGGCACCCGGCGCTGGCGCCGCTGCTGCCGCACCTGCGCGTGGCGGTGGACCAGGAATTCGTGGGCCTGGAGGCACCGGTGCGCGGGGGCGCGGAGGTGGCGCTGATTCCGCCGGTGGCGGGCGGCTCGCCGGGGTTGTTCTCGGTGGTGGACCGGCCGCTGCGATTGGAAGAGGTGGTGGAGGCGGTGGGCGGCGAGGCGTTCGGCGGGCTGGTGACGTTCAGCGGCTCCGTGCGCAACCAGACGAAGGGCCGGCGCGTGCTGCGGCTGGAGTACGAGGCCTACGCGCCCATGGCGGAGAAGAAGCTGGCGGAGATTGGCGCGGAAGCCGCGGCGCAGTGGCCCGGGACGCGGCTGGCCATCGTCCACCGCGTGGGCACGCTGGTGCCGGGAGAGCTGGCGGTGGTCATCGCCGCGGCGGCGCCCCACCGCAAGGAGGCCTTCCGCGGCTGTGAGCACGCGATTGAGCGGCTCAAGCAGGACGTGCCCATCTGGAAGAAGGAATTCTTCGAGGACGGCGACGTCTGGGTGGGCCTGGGGCCCTGACGCTCAGCGGACGCGGAAGAAGCCGGGGACATTCACACCGGTGCCGCCGTCGGTCTGCTGGGCGCGCTCGGTGTCGGTGAGCGGGCGCAGCGGCGTGTTCAGGCCCATGGCCTTGCGGCGCGCGGCTTCCTGTTCGGCGGCGGCCTTCAGGGCGCGCGCGTTGGACTCGGCCGCGCGCTCGGGAGTGGGGCCCGCGATGAGGAAGCCCACCGGCAGGCTGAGGAAGAGGGCGCTGACCACCATCAGCCAGCCGAAGTCCTTCAGTTGGAGACGGCCGACGCGCTCCTTCACCACGGAGCTCTGCACCACCAGGTGGAGCTGTCCCTCGGTGAGGCGGAGCGTCGTGCCCTCGGACAGCTCCACGGACGTGCGGCCTTCCTGGCGACGCAGGTCGGTCTCCGGGACGGTGCCGAAGGCGTCTCCGCGCACCCTGCGCTGGGTGTGCACGGCGGGCGGCAGGTGGATGCGCCAGCCGCGCTCGGTGCGCTCGGCGAGGAGGAAGGGCTCTTCCGGGAGCGTGAAGCCGTAGAGGGGCAGGGCGGCCTTCTCGTCCGGAGCGGCGTGGACCTGGGACTGCTCGGGGCCATAACTCCACGCCTCGGACAGGTTGGTGCCCCAGTAAAGCTCGCAGTACAGCCCTCCGCTCGGCTTGGTGCTCATCGCGCGCTGAAGCATAGGTCCTTCACCACTCCTCGGCCCTTCGAAGTGTCCCGAGACGTCCCGCAGGCGACGTCCGCCGCCTGGCAGGTCCCTGGACAGCCGGGAGGGGGTGGAGTTTCCACGGAGCGGGCTTGCCGGGGCGGAGGCTGCTCGGTGCGTGGTGGGCCGTCATGGACGCTGCCCGCCGAGGCCTGGGCCGAGCGCGCTGGGGCGAGGCGCGTCCGTCGCCTCTCACGGAGGCGTGTCGCTGGCGGTCGCGGGCGGCGTGGGCTGACTGCCCTGGGGCGACGCCGGGGGCTGTCCGGCCTCCACGCGAGCGGTTCCAGTCGGGGATGCGGGGGGCGTCGCGGCCGGCACCGGGGCTGGTGCTGCCTCCTTGGTTCCGGCAGTGCCTGGCGAAACCGGGACCGCAATGACGGGCGTCCCCGACGCAGCGCCCGCGGGCGGAGGTGTCGCTCCACCTGCTCCGGGGCTGGCCGCGACCGTCGGCGCGGCAGGGGCGGGGAGCGGCCCCGCATCCGATGCCATCGCGGAGGACGTGCTCTCGGTCGTGGCCACCGTGGCCGCCGTGCCCGCGTCGGCCGCTGCCGTCGGAGCCGGAGCACTCCCGATGGCCACCGTCGCGCCCTGCGCGGGTGTCGACGCATCCAACGCGGCCGCACCACCCGTGGCGACAGTGCCCGCATCCGAGGGAACGACCGCCGCCGGCCGTGCCACCGGAGCTCCACTGACTGGCGCAGCCGTCGCCGGTGCCGACGCCGTCGGCACGGGCACGCTCGGAGGAGTCGCCGCGCCCGCGACCACCGGTGCGGGAGGCTGTGCCGGCTCCGGAAGCGCCCGGCGAATCTCCGCGCCCGCCATCGCGACAATCGCCACGGCGATGCCGAGGAAGCCCACCGTCTGCGCCACCGTCTCCACGCGCGCGGGCAGCTTGCGTCCGCTCGCCGCCTCCACCAGGAGCAGCACCACCCGGCCGCCATCCAGCCCCGGCACGGGAAGCATCGTCAGGAGCGCCAGCGCCACCGAGGCCGCCACCAGTGCCCGCAGCATCGCGTCCGCCCCGGAGGCCGCCGCGTCCGACGACTCCTGGCGCATCAGCGCCCCGGGCCCCACCGCGTCGTCGTGCCGCGGCCCCTTCACCAGCCGCACGAGCATCGCCAGCCCCTCGGTGGCCACGTTGCCGATGTGCGCGAACGAGTGCCCCAGCGCCTCACCGGCGCCGTGCGTCCGGTACACGTACTGCTGGCTCACGCCGATGCGGCCCGTTCCCCGCTCGTCCGGACGCGGGCGCACCTGCACCATGCGCTGCTCGCCATGTCGGTCCACGCCCAATTCCAGCGTGCGGCCCGGCGCCTCGGCCACCTTCTCCACGAAGTCCGTCCAGCTGCGCAGCGGCTGCCCGCCCACGCTGACGATGCGGTCTCCCGGCAGCAACTGCGCCCGCGCCGCCTCCGAGCCGGGCTGCACCGTGCCCACCGTCAGCGGCACCACCACGTGCGTGCCCGACGTGTACAGCGCGAAGAGGATGCCCAGGGCCAGCGCCGCGTTGGCCAGCGGTCCCGCCAGGATGATGAACGCCCGCCGCAGCGGGCCCACCGCGCGGAAGCTGGCCGGCTCCGCCGCGTCCGCGCGGTGCGGGTTCATCCCCTGCACGTGCGCGGTGGCGCCCAGCGGTACCGTGGCGAGCACGTACTGCGTCCCCCACAACCGGAACGACACCAGGGGCGGGCCGAAGCCGAACACGAAGCGCGGCACCTTCACGCCGAGCAGCCGCGCGGCGACGAGGTGCCCCAACTCATGCAGGGCCAGCAGGGCCCCGAGGGCCAGGAGGACGAGCGCGTAGTGCATCCGCCGAGCGCCGTGTCCCTACAGCTTCCGACGCTGCCCGGTCCGCTTGTAGGTCCGGTAGTCGGAGAGGATGGTGGCGTGGTCGAAGCAGAGGTCCTTCGGCAGCGCGTCCAGTGAGTACGTCTTCGCCTCCGCCGCGTCGTCCAAGCCCTTCGGCTCGCCCTCGGCCGTGGCGAGGTAGACAGTGGACATCGTGTGCTGGCGCGGGTCTCTCTTCGGGTCCGAGTACGTGAAGAACTGCTCCACCAGCTTCACCTTCAACCCCGTCTCCTCGAGCGCCTCGCGCGCGGCGGCCGTGTCGAGCGCCTCGCCCTCGTCCACGAAGCCGCCCGGCAGCGCCCAGCCCACCGGCGGATTCTTCCGGCGGATGAGGACGATGCGTTCACCGGGAAGCTCGATGATGCAGTCCACGGTGGGCTTGGGGTTGCGGTATTCAGCCATGCGCCCGAGTCTAACCGCCCCCGTCACGGCGCACTGCACCCAATGCGCCCCGTGGGGTATGGTGCGCGCCGTGTCCACCCCGAGACGCTTCCGACTCCTCGTTCCCGCCCTCCTCGTGGTTGGCATGGCCAGCTGCCTGCCCTACGCCCAGGAGCAGGGCGACTATGTCTTCACTCCTGTCGAGGTCTTCCGCGACGAGTGCGGGCTCGTCGAGTCCAACCGGGACAAGTTCACGGGAACCCTCCAGGTGACCGGCCGTGTCGTCACCCTGGACCTGGACCTGCTGGACAGCCGTCTCACCGGCTACTTCCTCGAGACGGGGGACGACTTCGCCATCGACGGCAGCGTGGTGAACGCCGTCGCCGAGGTGAATGGCGAGGAGTGTCTGCTCGACCAGGTCAACTTCCACCTGGAGGGCACGACGCAATGTGAGACGCAGTTCGACGGCGTGCTGCGCGTGCGCTACGAGGCCCAGCGCCCGGACACGTGCGTGTGCGAGCTGTGGATGCGCTACGAAGCCGTCAAGGATTCGAAGCGCTGCGACTAGTTCGCTTGAGCCTTTCTCCGTGGGTTCCTAGAACAGAGGGGCGGTAGCCCTTTCCGCGGAGGAGCCCATGGCTGAAACGCAGCACGAGATCCAGTCGGTCCTGACGGAGACGCGCGTCTTCCCCCCGCCCGAGGCCTTCGCGCGGCAGGCCCACCTGCGCAGCATGGCGGACTACCAGCGGCTCTGGGACGAGGCCGCGAAGGACCCGGACAAGTACTGGGGAGACCGGGCCCGCGAGGAGTTGTTCTGGAAGGAACCCTTCCGCACGGTGCTCGACTGGAAGCCGCCGCACGCGCGCTGGTTCGTCGAGGGCCGCACCAACCTGGCCTACAACTGCCTGGACCGGCACCTGGACAAGCGCCGCGACAAGCCCGCCATCCTCTTCGAGGGCGAGCCGGGTGACCGGCGGCGAATCACGTACGGTGAGCTGGCCGCGGAGGTGAACCGCCTGGCCAACGGGCTCAAGTCCCTGGGCATCCGCAAGGGAGACCGCGTGGGCATCTACCTGCCCATGATTCCCGAGGCGGCGGTGGCCATGCTGGCCTGTGCCCGCATCGGCGCGGTGCACTCGGTGGTGTTCGGCGGCTTCTCCGCCGAGGCGCTCCAGGAGCGCATGAACGACATGGGCGCGCGGTTGTTGCTCACCGCCGACGGCGGCTGGCGCAAGGGCGCGGTGGTGCCGCTGCTGAAGAACGTGGAGGCCGCGGTCCCCAACATGCCCACCGTGGAGAAGGTGGTGGTGCTGCGGCGCACGGGTGACTCGGTGGCGCTGTCCGGCCCGAAGCTGGTGGCGTGGGACGCGCTGGTGAAGGCCCAGTCCGACGTGTGCGAGCCGGAGTGGGTGGAGAGCGAGCACCCGCTGTTCATCCTCTACACGTCCGGCTCCACCGGGAAGCCCAAGGGCGTGCTGCACACCACCGGCGGCTATGCGGTGAACACGTCGCTCACCACGCGCTGGGTGTTCGATTTGCGCGAGGACGACGTCTACTGGTGTACCGCGGACGTGGGCTGGGTGACGGGGCACAGCTACGTCGTCTACGGCCCGCTGATGAACGGCGCCTCCACCGTCCTCTACGAGGGCGCGCCGACGCATCCGGGGCCGGACCGCTTCTGGGAAATCATCGCGCGCTACAAGGCCACCATCCTCTACACCGCGCCCACCGCCATCCGCGCCTTCATGCGCCTGGGCGAGGACCACCCGCGCAAGCACGATTTGTCCTCGCTGCGCCTGCTGGGCAGCGTGGGCGAGCCCATCAACCCCGAGGCGTGGATGTGGTACCGCGACGTCATCGGCGGCGGCCGGTGCCCCGTGGTGGACACGTGGTGGCAGACGGAGACGGGCGGCATCATGATTTCGCCGCTGCCGGGCGCCACGCCGACGAAGCCCGGCTCGGACGCTGCCGCTGCCCGGCATCCACGCGGAGATCCTGGACCGGCAGGGCAACCCGGTGCCGAAGGGGCAGGGCGGCCTGCTGTTCATCACCCGGCCGTGGCCCTCCATGCTGCGCACCGTGTACGGCGACCCGGAGCGCTACGTGCGCACGTACTTCAGCGAGCTGCCGGGGAAGTACTTCACCGGCGACGGCGCGCGCACGGATACGGACGGGTACTTCTGGCTGATGGGCCGCGTGGACGACGTGGTGAACGTCGCCGGCCACCGCCTGGGCACCGCGGAGGTGGAGAGCGCGCTGGTGGCGCACCCGCGCATCGCCGAGGCCGCCGTGGTGGGCCGCCCGGATGACTTGAAGGGCACCGCGCTGGTGGCCTTCGTCACGCTGAAGCAGGGCAATGCGCCGTCGGCCGAGCTGAAGAAGGAGCTCGCCACGCACGTGAGCAAGGAGATTGGCGCCATTGCCCGGCCGGATGAAATCCGCTTCGCGGAGGCGCTGCCGAAGACGCGCTCCGGGAAGATCATGCGCCGGCTGCTGCGCGACGTGGCCTCGGGCAAGCAGTCCACGCAGGACACCACCACGCTGGAGGACCTCAACGTCCTCGCGGCCCTGCGGCAGAACGACGAGTAGCGCACGCGGGTTCGCACCGTGGGGTGGGGCCAGGAGGCCCCGGAGTCGCCTGGAACGAACGGGCGGCACCGGGGCCTTCGCGTGTGCGGCCCCCGCTGCGCGGCGGCCACTCCCACCTAGCGGGTTACCCTTACAAGCACGTCGAGACAGACGGCGAGCGGTGAGTCCACAGCAAGCGTTTGCTGGACTTGCCTGGGTCGCATGCAAGGGCAGACTTTCGCTCTGTGCCGTACATTCCGTTGAGTCGGGACAAATGAATACAGCCCGGTCGTCTGAGTAGGCCGGTTGACAGTGAAAAGATGCAAGGGCATTAAATGCGACCCGGCTCGCCCCCCAAGCGCGTTGGCTCCCGTCCCCGCGATGCCCCCCTCCTCCCCTGGAAGTGCTTCATGGATCTGCGTGACCAGCTGGAATCCCCCCTCTTCACCCACTTCATCTCCAACTACGCGCAGCCGACGGGACCTGACCTGCTGGGGCGGACGGAGGAGTTCTTCCAGTGGCAGGAGGCGAGGCGCCAGACGGGGCTCTGGCCGTACTCGCGGAGCCTGGAGGGGGCTCCCACGGCGGAGTGCGGAGTGCGGGCGGAGACGGGTGCTTCGCAGCTGGGATTGAACTTCGGCTCGCAGGACTACCTGGGGCTTTCCACGCATCCGGAGGTGGTGGCCACGGCGCACAGGGCCATCGAGCAATACGGACTGCACAGCGCGGGCTCGGCGATGCTTGGGGGCAACACCGCGCCGTCGCTGATGCTGGAGAAGGCGCTGGCGGAGCACCTGCAGATGCCGCACGTGGCGCTGTTCTCCACGGGCTGGGGCGCGGGCTTCGGCACCATTGTCGGGCTGGTGCGCCCGGATGACCACGTGGTGATGGACGCGCTGTCGCACCAGTGCCTGCAGCAGGGCGCCGCCGCCGCCACGCAGAACGTGAGCCGCGTGCCGCACCTGAGCAACCGCGCCATGCGCCGCAAGCTTCAGGAGATTCGCGCCCGCGACACGCGCAACGGCGTGCTCGTCGTCACCGAGGGCCTGTTCTCCATGGACTCGGACGTGCCGCGGCTGGAGGAGCTGCAGGCCATCTGCCGCGAGTTCAGCGCCACGCTGCTGGTGGACGTGGCCCACGACCTGGGCGCGCTGGGGCCTCGCGGCACGGGCAGCCTGGGCGTGCAGGGGCTGCTCGGGAAGGTGGACCTGGTGGTGGGCGCCTTCTCCAAGACGTTCGCCTCCAACGGCGGCTTCATGGCGACGCGCAACCCGGCGGTGCGCCAGTACGTCCGCGTCATGGGCGGGCCGCACATCTTCTCCAACGCGCTGCTGCCCATCCAGGCGGCGGTGGTGCTGGAGGCCCTGCGCATCGTCCGCTCGGAGGAGGGCGAGGCGCTGCGCGTGAAGGCCCGGGAGAACAGCGTGGCCCTGCGCACCGCCTTCTCCGAGCGCGGCATCGAGTGCCTCGGCGAGCCCTCCAACGTGGTGCCGGTGCCGGTGGGGGACCCGAAGGTGGCCCGTCTGGCCGCCAAGCTCGTCTTCGAGCGCGGCATCTTCTCCAACCTGGTGGAGTACCCCGCGGTGCGCCTGCGCGAGACGCGCTTCCGCATGCAGGTGATGGCGACGCACACGCCGGAGCAGGCGCGCCACGCCGCCGAGGTGGTGTCCGGTGCGATTGACGAGGCCCGCCGGCTGGTGAAGTCGCAGTCCCGGCACTCCCGCGCGGCGCTGCGCGAGGAGCGCTCGCAGGTCGAGCTGTAGGGGGTGCCCGCGGCAGCCCCGCTCGATTCACGGAGCGGGGCGCGGCTCAGGTGTCGTCGCGGCTGACGTCGTTCAGGTGGGTGACGTCGCCCCACGTCACCAGCCGCAGCGTGCCGTCGTGGTCGTCGAACTGGTTCCACCCCGCGTTGAGCACGGAGAAGGCGCGGGGCGTGCTGTGCGGAATCCCCAGGCTGTGGCGGAACAGCAGGCTCAGCACGCCGCCGTGAGTCACCGCCACCACCCGCTCTCCCCGGTGGCGCCTGCCCAGCTCCCGCAGGCACTCCACCGCGTGCGCCAGCCGCTGCCCCGTGCTCTCTCCCTCGGGGACGACGTAGTCCGGCCCGCCATTCGAGTAGCGCTCGAACACCTCCGGGTGGCGCGCTCCCGCCTCTTCCCGCGTCAGCCCCTCGAGGATGCCCAGGCCCCGCTCGCGCAGGCGCGTGTCCGGGACGACGGCGTGCCCCGTGCGCGTGGCGATGCGCCGGGCCGTCTCCAGCGCCCGGCCGAGGTCACTGCTGTAGAGCGCGTGGAAGCGCACCGACGCGAGCCGCGCGGCGAGCGCATCCGCCTGCCGCAGCCCCTCGCGGCTCAGTGCGCTGTCCCGGTGCCCCTGCAGCCGGTTCACTGAGTTCCACTCCGTCTCGCCGTGTCGGATGAGAATGAGCTCGGTCTTCAACGGGCCCGCTCCAGATGTGTCATGGCCTCTTCCAGCAGGGCGGCCACGCCCCGGCGCACCACGTGCACCACCTTGTGGCTGTAGGCCGGGCCCCCGTGCGTGTAGTGCCCGCTCACCTTGTGGTGCAGCTCCGTGGCGCCCCACACCAGCACCAGGTCCGCCCAGTCCAAGTCACTCCGCGCCCGGTCCGACGTGCGCCGCTCGGTGCCGTCCACCATGCGCAGGTCAATCTGGTCCCCGAGCTTCTCCTCCAGCTCCTCGCGCACCGCGGGCGAGCCGCCCACGATGACCACCTTGCGCACGCCGTGGCGCCGGCAGCTCTCCACGAAGGCCACCTCCGCGCGCCGGTTCGCCGAGCCCCCGCACCGCGCGCAGTGGCTCCGCGGCTCCACGCGCAGCGGCTCCTTGCCGCTCGCCTGCGCCACCTTGAGGCACGCCGCGTCCGCGCACACGGAGAAGAAGCGGCCGTCCAGCACCTCGGCGGCCTTGAGCAGCTTCGGCTCGCTCATGCGCTGCTTGCCGTCGCGCGTGAGCCCCGCCTCCGTCAGCACGGCGCGGGCCCGGGCCCTGGCGTCAGGCAGGGTGATGCCCCGCGCCGCCATCCATACGTCGATGTCCTGGTCCGAGCTCACGATTCGGTCGTCGTCCGGGAAGAGATAGCGGGGAACAACTCCGTCTGCACCGCGGAGGGCGTGGAGGCGGGCCCCAGCCCGAGCGCCTCGCGCACCGGCGCGAAGCTCCGGCGGTGGATGGGCAGCACGCCCTTCTCCTTCAGCGCCTGCACGTGCTGCGGCGTCGGGTAGCCCTTGTGGGCGGCCAGCCCATAACCCGGGTACTGCATGTCCAGCTCCGCCATCAGCCTGTCGCGCGTCGTCTTCGCGATGATGGAGGCCGCGGCGATGCTCATGGAGAGCGTGTCCCCCTTGATGATGCCGCGCTGGGGCGAGGGGCACTCCGGAATCTTCCGCGCGTCCACCAGCACGAAGTCCGGCCTCAACCCCAGCCCCTCCACCGCGCGGCGCATGGCCAGCAGGCCCGCGTGATAGATGTTGATGCGGTCGATTTCCTCCACCTCCGCCCGCCCCACGGCCCACGCCACCGCGTCGCGTTTGATGGCCACCGCGAGCTCCTCGCGCTTCTCCGCGTCGAGAATCTTCTTCGAGTCGTCCAGCCCCTTGAGCCGGTAGCCCTTCGGCAGCACCGCCGCGGCGGCCACCACCGGGCCAGCCAGCGGCGCCATGCCCGCCTCGTCCACGCCCGCCACGTGCGTCAGGCCCTGCTCCCACAACTCCACCTCGAACTTCAGCAGGTGGCGCAGGCGCTGGCCCTCGGAGCGGTTGCGCTCCTGCCGCGCCCGGATGCGGCGGGCAAGCTCCCGCGCGCCCCGCCGCGAGTCCCCGTCCAGGGCCTCCAGCAGGCCCGCGGGCACGGGTTGGGAGTGGGTGACGTAGCGCTCCGTCAGCTCGGAGAGCGCACACAGGAGAAGCTGTTCCACGCTGTCTGCGGACATGATGATGACCCGGTGATGCCTACCCGAGAGGTAGCGCGCCGGCATGACCTCGTGGAGGGGAAACCCGTCCTGCGCCCGGACACGTTCCCCCTCCCGCGCACGGGGCGACGCCCGGCTGGCGGGTCGCCCTGGAGGCGGAAACGGTGGGACGCAGGGAAGGCAGGCGGGCGTTGCGCATGGCGTTAGCCGTACCCCAGGCGAAGGGGGCAGCACAACCTCTCCGGTGCGAAGCCCGGAAGTCCCGCGCGCAAGGAGGGATGGGTTCCCGGCCCTACGGATTCAGCTCGAGCTGCAGGGTGGCCGGCTCCGGTACGCAGTTACAGGAGTTACACGTCCACTCGACGCGGTGGGCGGAAGACACCCTGGCGCCGGCGTTGGCCACCACGCGCACCGGGCTGGGCGCGAGCGACTCGTTGATGGCGGTGGTGACGCCCTGCTCATCCGTCACCCCGGTGATGCTCGCGTTCGACGTCACATTGGTGGCCGTCACGGTGGCGCCCCGGACGCGAGCCCCCTCCGCCGTCACCACTTCCACCCTCAACGCCACCAATTCCGCCTGGCAATCATCCTCGTCGCGCTCGACACGCGGAGCCTCGTCGCATCCGGCGAGGAGAGACAGACCGATGAGCCACCACCACCCACGCACCCGAACCATGATGCGCTTCAAGGTGGTGCCGGACGGGGCGCGCGGCAACGCCGTTGTCAGTCGGAAGACGGAGGAGCGCGCTCTCTCGCGAAGCGCGCCGCGCTCGAGTCCGGATAGCGGTGCTGCACGTAGCGGTAGACCTCTTCCGCGCGCTCCGTTTCGCGCATCCGCTCGCCCAACACACGCGCCAGAAGTACCAACGCACGGGGCGCGGTGGCCTCATCTGGCGCCGCATCTGCCGCGGACTCCAACGCCGCTACCGCCAGTGGGAAGTTTCCTTCCACGGCCGCGGCCTGTCCGACGAACAGGTGGTGCGCCGGAGGGACTCGCACCGCCGGCTGCCCCCGCAGTGTCGTGTACAGAGCCATTGCCTGGGGCACGTCGCGCGCCTCCACGGCGGACGCCAGCGCGGAGAGCCCGTCGCTCATGGCCTGCCGGGCCGCGTCCTTCACCTCGGTGAACGCTTCCACGCCCGCTGGCAGGGCCGGGAGCGGCGCGTCCTCGCGCATGGGCGGCGCCACCAGGCGCGGCCCGGTGTCTCCGAGGATGGGGACCCAGTAGTCCCGCGCCACGCCGTACCCCAGCGAGTCCCCGCGGACGAACAGCAGCAGCCCCAGCACGTGCGCCGCGGTGAAGGGGACGACGAGCGTGACGGCCTCCGCCAGCACGCGCGAGATGAAGACCAGGTCCAGCATCCGCAGCCCGTGTGCGATGCCGTGCGCCGCCAGATGCAGCACGCCCAGGAGCACGAGCGCGCCCGCGGTGAGCAGGTAGTCGCGGCCCAGGGCGCGCACCATCCGCAGCACGGCCGGCACGTTGTAGATGGCCGTGGGCGGCATGCCCGCCGCCGTGACGAGCAGCGCCTGGGGCTGCCACACGACGCCCAGCAGCAGCAGGCCCCAGAGCACCGGGTCTCTCAGCAGCTCAGGGGGGACGTTGTCCCCCGTCAGGATGAAGCCGAGGCCGTACCAGCCGGTGTGCCCCGGGCGCAGGAAGGCGGTGTAGACGATGGCCGGCATCCACACCGCGGCGAAGGCCGTCAGCCCGCGGATGCCGGGGATGATTGCGTCGTTGAAGAAGTCGGTGAACTCCGGCGTCTCCAGCTCCGTGTCACCCAGGGAGGAGCGCCGCACCAGCATGAAGAAGGTGGCCCAGAACATGCTGCCGTACAGCGCCAGGGGCAGCACCTTCAGGAAGGGGGCGGTCGTATCCAGCAAGAACCCGAGGGCGGCCAGCACGAGGCTCACCGCCGTCACCACCTGGAGCCCGGACGCGGTGAAGACGTAGCGCCAGGCGCGCGTCAGCCGTCGGGCCAGTGGCTCGCGGCGGCGGTGGGTGAGGATGGGCTGGGCTCCGCCTCCGCAGAGGCCGCACGCCACCAGCTCCACCGTCTGCGCGCGCCGTCCCACCGCGCAGTCGGGACACAGCGCCGCCTGGCACGTCTGACAGCGCCAGCCGGCGGGGGCGCGCGGGTGTTGCTGGCAGAAGGGCCGCGGCGAGTCCGCGTCCACGGCATCCGGGGGCAGGGCGTTCATCGCCCCGCAGCCTATGTCGGGCCGGGGGCCTCGTCCCAGGGGGCGCCGAGCCACGCCTGGAAAGCCGCCTTCTGCGCGTCCGTGGGGCGCTCCACCCGGGACAGCCACACGGCCTCGGTGGGCTTCTGGCCCAGCACCACCGGCACCTCCAGCAGCCTGTCCCGGCGGAACACCGTCACGCGCACCGTCTCCCCGGGCCGCCGGTCCTCGCACCGGCCGAGCAGGCCCGCGCCGTCCACCTTCCACCCGTCCAGCGCCACCACGTCGTCCTCCACGTAGAGGCCGGCCTCCTGCGCGGGCGAGCCCTCCAGCACCAGGGCCACCGTGGAGTTCCCCTTCGTGGTGAGGCCCAGCCAGCCCTTCGGCCGGCCCTCGCCGGCCTTGCCCTTGGGGGGCGGGGTGCCGCCCTTGTCATTGGGGGACTCGCGCTGCCGGAAGGAGGGCTCCAGTCCCACGTGCGAGAAGACGGAGTAGTCCAGCTCCTCGGTGGTGCGCAGCGCCCGGTCGAAGAAGGACGCCAGGTCCGTGCCGGCCACCTCGCTCGCCGCCGCCTCCACTCCGTCCTCGGGCACGCCGGAGCCGTCGCCGTGGCGCTGCCACAACAGGCGCATCACGTCGTCCAGGCTCTTCGCGTCGCCGGTGGCGCGGCGGATTTCGAGGTCCAGCAGCGCCGACACGACCTCGCCCTTCAGGTAGTAGGAGATGGCGCTGTTGGGCGAGTGCTCGTCCGGGCGGTAGTGCTTCACCCAGCTCACCAGCGACGCCTCGGCCAGCGTCTGCACGCGGCGTCCCGGGGTGGAGTGGAGCGCGGTGAGCGTCTCGCCCAGGCGGGTGACGTAGCGCTGCGCGGACATCAGCCCCGCGCGGCGCACGAAGAGGTTGTCGTAGTACGCGGTGGAGCCCTCGAAGGCCCACAAGAGCGAGGTGTAGTTCTCCTGCGAGTAGTCGAAGGGCACCAGCGCCCGGGGCTTCACCCGCTTGATGTTCCACAGGTGGAAGTACTCGTGCGCGGCCAGCGTGAGCAAATCTTCCCAGCCGCGCGAGCTGGACAGCCCCGCGCGCGGGAAGAGCAGGGCGGTGCTGGCCTGGTGCTCCAGCCCTCCGCGGCCCTTGTCCGTCAGGTACACCAGGAAGAGGTAGCGGGGGACGGGCAGCCCGCCGTACAGGCGCGCCTGGGCCTCGCAGATGCGCTGCAGGTCCGAGCACAGCCGCTCGGCGTCCGTCACGGTGTCGCCCCACACGACGACTTCGTGCGGCACGCCCGCGGCGGTGAAGGTGAGCGGCGTGTGCGGCCCCACCTCGAAGGGGCTGTCCACCAGCGTGTCGTAGTCCGTGGCGATGAAGGCGTCCTCGCGCTGCCCCAGCGCGCAGAACGTCCGCCAGCCCGGAGGCGCGGCCACGGTGACGTGGTGCTCCAGGCCGCGCGTGGCCTCCGTGTAGAGGAAGACACAGGCGCCGTTGAAGAAGGCGTGCGTGCCGTCCACGTGGCTGGTGCGCACCGTGAGCTCGTTGGCGTAGACGCGGTAGCGCAGGGTGATGGCGCGGCCGCCCGCCTGCACGCGCCAGGTGCGCTTGTCCACCCGCCGCACCGGCAGCGGCGCGCCGTCCGGACCCGACGCGGACATGTCCTGCACGTGCCGGGCGAACTCGCGCACCAGGTAGCTGCCGGGCGTCCACACCGGCAGCATCGCGTCGAGCACGTCGGGGCCTTCCGGGAAGGTGGCTTCCACCTCCAGGAGGTGCGAGTGCGGCCGGGACATGGAAACGCGGTAGCGGACGGCGTGGGGGGGCATGGCCGGTGTCTCTCTCCTTCTCCGAGACTACTTCGCGCGGACGAGCACGGCGCCGAAGAAGCCGTCCGTGCCGTGCGTGTGTGGCGCCAGCCGCAGGTAGGGACCGGGGCCCACCTTCGGTCCCAGCTCCGGGCCCAGCAGCTCCGCCACCGGGCGCACGGTGAAGTCGGGGTGCTTGGACAGGAAGTCCTCGATGACGCCCTCGTTCTCCGCGTGGAGCACGCTGCACGTGCCGTAGATGAGGCGGCCGCCCGGCTTCACCAGCAGGGCGAAGCGCGCGAGCAGCGCCTTCTGCCGGCCCACGTGCATCTCCAGGTCCTCGGGCGTGAGGCGGTAGCGCGCGTCCGGCTTGCGGCGGAAGGTGCCGGTGCCGCTGCACGGCGCGTCCACGAGCACGCGGTCCGCCTTGCCCTTGAGTGGCTCCAGGGCGGCGTCCGCCTCCGGGCCCTCGTGGGGGATGAGCTGGGCGCGCACGTTGTGCACCCCGGCGCGGCGCGCGCGCTTCTTGAGGTCCTCCATGCGGCGCTCGTCCACGTCCAGCGCGTGCAAATCTCCGCGGTTCTTCATCTGCGCGGCGAGCTGAAGCGTCTTGCCGCCGGCGCCCGCGCACGCGTCCACCACGCGCGTGGGCGGTGCGTCCACCAGCATGCCGAGCAGCTGGCTGCCCTCGTCCTGCAGCTCCAGGAAGCCCTCGCGGAAGCTCTCCAGGGCGAAGACGTTGAGGCGCGACTCCAGGTGCAGGCCCATGGGCGACAGCGGGGTGGGGCTGGTGTCCACGCCCTCGGCCTTGAGGCGCCTGGCGAGCGCGTCGCGGTCGTCCTTGAGGAGGTTGGCGCGGCCGGTGAGGGGGGCGCGCTCGTTCATCGCCTCGGCGGCGCGGGCGGCGTCACGGCCGAACTGCTTGCGGAAGAGGTCCGCGAGGAAGTCCGGCAGCGAGGCGGCGATGGGGAAGCGCTCGCGCTCCGGCAGGGCCTCCAGCACGGCGGCGGCTTCTGGCAGCGAGCCGAGCGCCGCGGCGTCCACGGGGCCCAGGGAGCTGGTGCGCACCACGGTGTCGAGCGGCTCGCCGTAGAGCACGCGCGAAGTCGCCAGACGCAGTACGTCCTGGCGCGTCTTGTCGAGCGCGTCGAAGCGCGTGTGCGCGCGGGACAGGAGGAAGTCCACCGTGCGCTGGCGACGCAGCAGTCCGTAGACGCGTTCGGCCACGGCGCGGCGCTCGTTGGAGTAGAGGTTCTTCTTGTGGCGCAGGACGAAGTCGAGGGCGCGGTCGGACAGGCGGCCCTCGTGACGGACGGCGCCGTAGGCCTCGAGGCACGCCTGGAGGACGAGGTCCTCGCGCACGGGGCGCTCGTAGCGCTCGGGGTTCCGGGCGCGCTCGGCGGGGGAGACGCGCTCCGGGCGCTCGCCACGGTCGGCGCGCTTGGAGTGGCCGAAGCGGCCGGTGCCGTCCGAACGCCAGGCGCGCTCGGAGCGGCCCGGGCCCTCGCCACGGTCGGAGCGGCCCGGGCGCTCGGAGCGCTCGTGCGGCTCGGTGCCACGCGACTGCTCGGCGCGGCGCGGGCGCTCGGTGTCACGCGGACGCTCGGAACCCTCGGTGCGGCGCGGTCGCTCGGAACCCTCGGTGCGGCGCGGTCGCTCGGAGCGCTCCGGGCGCTCGGATCGCTCGGATCGCTCGGCGTTGCGCGGGCGCTCGGCGTTGCGCGGACGCTCGGACCGCTCGCTGCGTGGGGGGCGCTCGGAACGCTCCGGGCGCTCGGTGCGGCGCGCGTCTTCGGAGCGCCTGGGGCGCTCGGTGGACACGGGCTTCTTCCCGGACCCTTCGGCGGAGAACTTCTTCGGGGCCGGCCGGGAGACCGGGCGGGACTTGCGTTTGATTGCCATGGCGGAATGGGCCTTTGCATTCCCCAGGCCGGGTTGACAAGCCCGGAAAGCAAAACCGGGTGTCCGATGGACTCGAGTCCACCGGTCCACCCGGACGGGCCGCCGTCTCCCCGGAGGGGCGCGGAACCCCTCGTTTCAGAGGGGAGTGGAGCCCCCGCCCGGTGCTCCGGGCGAGGGACTGGGGTTCACGTTGCTACTTGCGGCGACGACGGCGGGCCAGCCCGGCCACCAACAGGCCCAGGGCGGGAAGCAGGGTCGCCGTGGGGCTCGCGGCGCAACCGCCACCCCCGGAACCCGTGCCGGCATTCGTCGCGTCCGTGGTGTCCGGCGGGTTCGCAGGCAGGCCCGGGCGGCCCTCCTCCGGCGTGTCCGTGCCGGGGTCCGTCGGCTCCGGGTCCGCGGGCGTCTCACCCGGGTCCCCCGGGGCGGCCGTCACCTGCACCACGGCGGTGGCCGTCAGCGGCTGCGTGCCCTGTGTGGCCGTGGCCGTCACCGTGTACTGGCCGGCCTTCTCGTAGGTGTGCGTCACCGACTCGCCCTCGGCCGTGCCGCCGTCGCCGAAGTCCCACGTCACCTTCGCGCCCGCCACAGGTGGGGTGGCGCGGAAGAGCGCCTGGTGCGGGGCCACGCCGCGCTCGCCCTCCACCGTGACGGTCAGCGTGCCGGCGGGCGGCTGCTCCAGCGGGGGCAGGTCCTTCTTCAGCGTGAAGCTGTCCAGCACCTTGCCGTCCGTCTTGATGAGGTTCGCGGTGAGGGTGCCGTCGACGACATTCACGTCGAGGAAGCCGTGGGCCTGGTCGTCGCGGATGAGGCTCCAGTCCGGCCGGGACGTGGCGAAGGGACGCAGGGACGCGCCGCCGCCGCCCACCACGAGGTAGGGGATGCCCTTGCCCGCGGCCGCCACGACGTCGCCCTGCATCGGCTTGCTGCGCTCGTAGTTGTGGTCATGCCCGGTGAGGACGAGGTCCACGCCGTACTTCTCGAAGATGGGCGCGAAGTTGCGGCGCATGGCGAGCTGCGAGCCGTGCTCGCCGCTGGACCAGGGCGGGTGGTGGAAGAAGACGACCTTCCACGGCTGCGTGGTGGCGGCCAGGTCCTTCTCCAGCCACGTCTTCTGCGCGGCCAGCGCGCAGCGGTCCGCCGACGCCAGGCCGATGGCGCAGTTGGAGTCGAGCGCCACGAAGTGCACGTGGCCCCAGTCGAACGAGTAGTACCGCTCGCTGTTCGCCGGGTTGTTGGACGGCAGGTAGAGGTTGTCCAGGTACGGCTGCCCCTGGTTCGTCACGTACTCGTGGTTGCCCAGCGACGCGAAGAGGGGCACCTCGGCGAGCAGGTCCGCCATCGGCGTGAAGAGGTTGTTCTGGATTTCGGACTCGGTACCGGACGAGTAGGCGTTGTCGCCCAGCGCCACGAACAGCTCCGGCTTCATCTTGAGCATGGCCGTGGCCACCAGCTTCTGGTCCGTGCCGCCGGTGCCGAAGTCACCCACCGCGGTGAAGTGCACGTTGCGGGTGCCGGGCACGGGCGCGGTGCGGAAGTGCTTCGCCGGCGTCGTCTTGCCGCAGGCGTCCACCACGTAGGTGTACTCGGTGGCGGGCTTCAGCCCCGTCAGCACCACCGCGTGGATGCGCCCCTTGTCCACGGAGGCGACCGTCTGGTCGGCCGTCCCCACGCCGTAGCGCACGGTGGGCGAGCAGTCGGCCGCGAGGCGGAACGCCACCGTGGCGGTGTCCGGCCCCACCTTCTGGAGGAACGGGTCGCGAGGCAGCACGCCCGCGCAGGCGACGCCTGTCACGAGCATCAGCGCCGCCACCAGGGGCGCGAAGGTGGATGTGGACGTCCGGTGCATGAGGCCTCCTCCCGAACCAACTCGGGGCGGAAGCCCAACCGTTCATTCACCAACCTTCATCCACTCAGCACTGTGTGACGGGCAGGCGGCGGAGCGAGCCCTCACGCGTCCGCCGCCTCTCCGGAGGGGCGTTACTTCTTCACGTCGTAGGAGACGAGCTCCTCGGTGCGCTCGCCTTCCTCACGAATCTTGCCCACGCCGGGCGCGAGCCAGTACGTGCGCTCCTTGCCCTCCTTCACCTCGCCCGCGTCGTTGAGCTTGTCGCGCTGGACCTTGATGACGTTGGTGAAGGTGCCCGCCTTCGTCTGCAGCGTCAGGCCCTTCTCCACCACGCGCCAGTTGTACGTCGGGTCGCTGTCCTCCTTCGTCCCGTCGCCCAGCACCGTCTGCTCCTGCACCGCGCTCTGGTAGGACCAGGGCAGGGACTCGGGCGCGCGGGCGACGGACTTCACCGTGGCCGGAGACCAGACGGTGGAGCGAATCTGCGCGCCGTCCTTGTGGTCCTCCTCGCGCAGGCGCACCACCAGGCCGTTGGTCAGCTCGAGCTGCCACGAGTACTCCTCGTAGACCATCCCGTTCTGCGTGCGGTCCTGGCGGCTGTGCACCAGCACCCCGGTCATCTTGCCCTGGGTGTCCGGCACCTCGCGCGGGCCCAGCACCGTCACCGTCTTCTTGAACTCGCCCTGCACGGGGTCCTTGATGTCGTAGACCCACGTGGAGCCCGTCGTCAGGGGCCACAGCGAGGTCGACTCCGCGGGCGTTTCGTCCGGGTTGTTGTCGTCCGGGTTCACCACGTCACCGGGCAGGTCGATGCTGCCGTCCGGGTTGCCGATGGGGGGATTCTGCGAGTCGTCCCCCGGTCCCGGAGGCAGGCTGCTCCCGCCACCACACGCCACCAGCACCCAGCCCGCCGCGAGCGCGGCCATCCACCTGCGCGTCATACCATGTCCTCCCGTGCCCCTTTCGGGCTCACCGCCGTCCACCGCAGCCCCCTCAACGGCGTCCCCTCGGTGCGGCCCATCGCCGCCGCGAGGGAGCCCGGCTCCGGCTCCTCCACTTCCAGCTCCACGCGCCGCGCGTCGAAGTCGAGCGCGCAGCTCTTCACCAGCACGTTCCGCTCGCCCAGCGCCCGCCGCAGCGTGGCCTCCGCGCCCACCAGGTCATCCGCCTGCGCGGACAGCATCAGCCGCTGCTTCGGCGCGCTCTTCTCCTCGCGGTTGAACAGGTCGAGCACCCACAGCAGCCCCGCCACGAACAGGGTGCCCATGCCCGCCAGCCCCAGGCTGCCGTGGCCGCACGCCATGCCCAGGCCAATCATCAGGAAGAGGATGGCCGCGTCGCGCGGGTCCTTCAGCCCCGAGCGGAAGCGCACGAAGCCGCCCAGGCCCACGAGGCCGAAGGCCTTGGCCACGCTGTCTCCGATGACGGCGGTAATCACCGCCGCCGCGGCGCACAGCAGCACCTGCGCCTGAATCATCTCCGCCTTCGGCAGCGAGCGCTTCATCAAGAGCCGCCAGGGCCGCAGCGACAGCAGCGCGCCGATGAGCGTCGCCGCCAGCATGCGGGGGAACATGGCCCCCGCGTGTATCGACCCCAGCTCCGACTTCGCGCCTTCGAGCAACGACGAGAACGGGTCCATGGGCCGCTATCCCTGCACTTCCGCACGCGCCGTGACGTCCGCCTCGGGGCGGGCCGCACGCGTGGGCGCGGTGGCGAGGCCGCGCGCGGTGGCGATGACGGCGTACGCGTTGCGCAGCACTGGCAGCCGGGCGGGGTTCGCCTCGAGCACGCGGTCGATGAGCGTGCGGGCATGTGGCCCGAGCGGCAGGCCCTTGAGCGACGACAGCACCGTGGAGGACCAGCGGTTCGCGTACGCCACGCGCAGCTTCCACGCGCGCGGGTCGTCCAGGCCGTCCACCGAGTCCAGCGCCTCCTTCGTCAGCGGCGCGCCCTTCTCGCGCAGCGCCCAGGCCTCGTTCGTGGTGAGGCCCGTGAGCGAGCGCAGCACCAGCTTCAGCGCCTTGTCCGCCAGCGCCTCGCGCAGGCCGCGCGCCACCGGCGTGTCCAGGCCGTTGGTGCTGCGCAGCACCGCCAGCCGGTCATGTGGCAACAGCACCTCGCGCAGCGCATCCGCGCGCGCCGTGGTGAGCCCGCCCAGGCTGCGCGCGACTTCCGCGTACAGCTTGCGCTGCATGCCCGCCTCGCGCACCACCCAGGACTCGTCGCCGTCCACGCCGGAGAGCCCGGAGAGCACGTCCGGGAGCCGGCCGTCCTTCATCCCGCGCTCGCGCAGGGCCCACGCCTGGGTCGAGCTGTCCCGCTTGAGGCCGGACAGCACCTCCGTCGGAGCCTGCGCATACAGGCGCTCGCGCAACATCGCCGCCCGCGCGCCCGTCAGGCCGCCCAGGCTGGAGGCCACCTCCGCGGGCGCCGCTGACGCCAGCACCTCGCGCAGCGTCCAGGCCGGCTCGTCGTCCAGCCCGCCGAGGCCGCGCGCGGTGAGCGCGGGGAAGCGCTCCGCGTAGGTCAGCCGCCGCTGGTATGCGGGCAGTCCGGGCATGCCGCCCACCATCCACACCGCCAGCGCCGGCTCGCGCACCTCCACCGAGTCCAGCGCGTGGAAGAAGCGCTCCTCCGTGTTCTCCACCGTCGTCGGGCCCGCGGGCAGGGCGGACGGCGCGGGGACGATGCGCTGCACCGGCATCTCCCGCCCCTCCAGCCGCGCCACCACCGCGTCCACCAGCCGCTGTTCCAGCATGCGCAGTGGCACGTCGTTGTTCTCCAGGATGAGCCAGCGCTGCGGATCCTTGCGCGCCATCTCCAGGAAGGACTCGCGCACCCGCACCGCCAGGCCCGCGCCGGCCAGCCCCTTGCGGCTGTCGCCGTCCGACACGCGCGCGCTCTGCACCTTGCCCAGGCGCTTGCGCCAGCGCGCCAGGTCCGGGTCCACGTCCACCAGGATGACCAGGTCCGGCCACAGGCCCTGCGATGCCAGCTCGCACGCCGGCCTCAGCTCGGCCATGGGCAGCCCTCGCCCACCGCCGCTCAGCGCCAGTTGCGAGTACAGGTAGCGGTCGGTGATGCACACCTCACCCCGGCGCAGCGCGGGTGAAATCACCTCTTCCAGTTGCTGCGCATCCCTGGCCAGGTTGAGGAAGAACTCGGTGCGTGGAGACATCTCCAGGAGCCGTGAGTCGCGCGTCAGCTCCCGTACGCGTCGCGCGGCGGGCGCCTGCAATTCGCCCCCTTCCCGCGCATGCGCCACCCGGTAGCCCAGTTTCTTGAGCCGCGCGGCCAGCAGGTTGGACAGTGTGGTCTTCCCGCTGCCGTCAATACCCTCGAAGTCGATGAACACGGTGCCCTATCCCCCTACGACCCCATCCGTGGCGAAGGCGTAGACCCTCGCCATCCCTTCCGCGAACTTGCTGTACGCCGGCGCTCCGCCCGGATTGAGCGACGCCAGCCACTCGGGCAACTCACACCCGAGGTGCTTCACCTCCACCACCACCCGATTGTCCATCGACTGGGGTGGGCCCAACCGCTCCGCCGTCAGCGACAGCTGCGACAGCGCCAGCTCCGGCGAAATCGTGTGGAAGGCGATGTCCCGGTCCACCGTCACCCGCCACTCCTGCGTGGCCTGGTACACGTGCCGCTTGTACGTGACGGCCAGTACCGGCACGAGGCTGCCTCCCGCGATGAGCGGCAGCAGGCCGGCACCGCCGCGCAGCACGCGCCCCAGGTCCGTGCGCGGCACCCACACCCGGCGCTTCTGCGTCAGGCCGTGCCGCTCGCGCTTCACCTCCAGCACCACCCGCTGGTGGCCGCCCGCGCCCAGGTCCGGCGAGTACTCCTTGGTGCGGACCTTGAGGCAGTCGTCGGGCGTGCGCAGCGCGCGCTCCGCCAGCGGGCAACCCGGCCGGTCGAAGTAGACGGAGACGATGCGCGTGGGCGGAGGCAGGTGCCCCCCCAGCTCGCGCGACAGGCGCCCGCAGAAAGCCGGCGCCGCTTCCTCCCCCAGCACGAGCTTGAACTCACGCCGGAGCCTGGTGACTTCACCTTCCGCGAACGAGAGCATGGTGTCGTGTCTCCGTGCTCAGAAACGGGCGGCGAGCTGCAGTGAGTACTCGAGCGCGGCGGCCTCGTCCCCCGGACGCAGCGCGCGCTCCGCCTGGAACATCGCCTTGAAGCGGTCCCCCAACAGGACATTGAGCCCGCCCACCATCGCGTGGCCCTTGCCCTCCACGTCGCCGCGAAGCTGGAGCGCCTCGAAGCCCGCGACGGGCTGGAGCGCCCACTCCCTGCCGCCCACGGGCAGCGTGTAGTGCGCCAGCAGCAACTGCGAGGTGAAGGGGCCCAGTGGCAGCCGGCCCGTGATGGCCTCACCGGTGAGCGACAGCGCGCCCAGGCTCAGCTCCGCGTCGGCGGCCACGGCGTACTTGCGCACGACTTCCAGCGCCTCCGCGACATAGGTGCTCACGCCCACGGTGAGCGCCTTGAAGGGGCGGAGGCTCAGCCGCGCGGCGACGTCCTCCTTCATGCGCACGCCCGCCTCGTCCTTGGCACCCTCGAAGACGCCCGCGGACAGCTTGAGGCCCCAGGCGTCCTTCAGTCGTACTTCGCCCATGAGGCCCAACCGGCGGCCGCCGAGCTGGTGCACCTCGGTGAGGTAGTCCTCCACGAGCCCGCGGCTCACCAGGGGCAAATCCCACGAAGACTCCAGCGAGCGCTGGAGGAAGGGCGACTTGAACTGGCCGCCGTACAGCCGGAAGCGCTTCGAGTCGTCCGCGAGGCGCACGAAGGCGTCCTTCAGAATCGACTTGTCCGCGAGGTCCGCCGTCACCTCCGCCTCGAGGTTGGACAGCGACGTGCTGACGCCCACGCGCGCGGAAGGGATGCTCAGCGAGCGCTGGTACTTCTGGCGCTCGTCCGCGCTGGCCCTCGCGTACACGCGGCCGAAGACGCGCAGTTTCTCCTTGTCCTCCGCGGCCGTGTCGTCCACGGCATCGGGGTTCTCACCCAGCGACTCGTCCTGCGGCTCGCCGGGCTTCGCCTTCTTCTTCTTCTTGCCCTGCTTCTCCGACACCGGCTCGGACTTGCCCGGCACCGGGCCCACGGGCGACACCTGCTCCTCGGGCAGCCCCTGCGCTGGCACCGCTTCGGCCAGTGCCCCCTCCATCACCTCGCCCGAGTCGTCACCCGTGGGCCCCTCCGTGGCCGCACCCGCCGGCTCACCGCCCCCGGTCCCCTCCACGCCATCCACCACACCGCCCGAGAGCGTGTCTTCCGCGGCATCCGTGCTGGAAGCCACTTCCTCCGGAGCAGTCGCTCCCGCGCTCGCGAGCGCGGGCATGCCCAGAAGGACTGCGGCGAGTAGGCCCCGCCTCGCCCGTTCATCCAACCGCCACCCGCCCATGTCCCTCGCCTCCCCGCCGCAGTCGGAAGGCTCCGTGTGCAACACCGGTGCCCGTCCGTGGGACGTCGGGTGGTGGACGGATGAGCGTTGGATGAGAGCGGGATGCGCGCGCGATGCGTCCAGTAGCGAGCGTCACAGGGCGTTCACCTGCCCGTGACTGGGAACGAAAGTTCCCACGCCCCGGGCAGGCGGGCCTGTACGAATGCCCGTCGGTTGGAAGGAGTTACCGGGTGGACGACGGATCCGGCGGCGGGGTGAGAGACCCGCCAGGGTCCGGTGCGGCGGTGGGCTCGGGCCGAGGCTCCGAAGCCGGTGGTGCGGAGGCGACGGGCGATTCGCCAAGCTCGGGCCGAGCCTCCGGAGCCGGCGGCGCGGAGGCGACGGGCGATTCGCCAAGCTCGGGCCGAGCCTCCGGAGCCGGTGGTGCGGAGGCGACGGACCCGGCCGGCTGCTCCGAAGCCGGCGGCGCGGTGATCACGGCCGATGCGGCCGGGGCCGGCGGAGTCGGGGCCGCGGTGGGGTCGGTGCTCACGGGCGGTGGACCGGCCGTGGATCCGCTGGTGCCCTCCGGCGCCGCCGTCGACGCGCGGATACGGCGCAGGCCGCCGCGCAGGCCGAGCACCAGCGCCGTGACGGCCGCCACGCTGATCAACCCCCAGCCCAGGCCGCGCGGCAGCGGTTGATCCGCCACCACGAACCGGGCGGTGAGCACCTTCAGGTGCGTATTCCGGTAGCGCACCTCCAGCTCCCACATGCCGGATTCATCCGGCGTGAGCTCGGTGTGCCAGTTGACCCCCTGCCGGGTCAGGGTCCGCGTCACCTGGGCGGGGGCGCCGGCCTGCTGGAAGGTGAGGGTGATGGGGCCGTCGAACTCGGGGCCCTGGAAGTTGCCCACATGCAGCGACAGCGTGACGGGCTCACCCGCCCGGGGGAGGGCGGGGTAGAGGGTGCCCTGGAGCCGCTCCTCGGCGTCCGCCCAGCGCAGCTCCAGCAGGTCTCCCCGGCGCTCCACGCGGATCTGATCGTTAGAGGGCGCGGCGACCGCGATGCCGGCGGCCACCAGGCAGGCAACCAGCGCCCATCCAGATTTCCTTGAGACCTGCCTTTGCCATGGAGGCGGCGGTCCTCTAGTATGCCGTGCCCTGACGCATTCCACCTGAGCTGCTCCCTGCGGCCAGAGTCCCGGGATGAACCCTCAATCATTCGGGAAATACCAGCTTCTGAAGAAGCTCGCCACGGGCGGCATGGCCGAAGTATGGCTTGCGCGCCAGATGGGCATCGAGGGGTTCCAAAAGAACCTCGTGGTGAAGCGCATCCTTCCGCACCTCGCTGAGGACCGTGAGTTCGTGGAGATGTTCCGGAACGAGGCGCTGATCGCGGCGCGCTTCAACCACCCGAACATCGCCCAGGTCTACGAGTTCGGCGAGGCCAACGGCACCTACTTCATCGCCATGGAGTTCATCCACGGCGAGGACCTGGGCCGGGTCATGCGCAAGGCGGCGGGCTCCGGGCAGTGGGTGGCCCGGCCGCTGGCCATCCGCATCGTCGCCGCCGCGTGCGAGGGCCTGCACTACGCCCACAGCCGCACGGACGACGCGGGCCGGCCGCTGCGTGTGGTGCACCGCGACATCTCGCCGCAGAACATCCTCATCAGCTTCGACGGCTCGGTGAAGCTGGTGGACTTCGGCATCGCCAAGGCGGCGGACCAGGCGTCGCTGACGAAGTCCGGCGCCATCAAGGGCAAGTTCGCGTACATGGCCCCGGAGCAGGCCGCCGGCAAGCCGCTGGACGGGCGCGCGGACATCTTCGCCATCGGCCTGGTCCTCTACGAATTGCTCACCGGCGTGCGGCCCCTCAAGCGGGACTCCGAGCTGGCGACGCTGCAGGCCGCCATGGAGTGCGCCATCACCGCGCCCTCGCAGGTGGCGGACGTGCCGGAGGAGATGGACCCGGTGGTGATGCGGGCCATCGCCAAGAACGCGGACGACCGGTACCGGGACGCGCGCCAGTTCCAGATGGCGCTGGAGGAAATCCTCGTCGGGCAGCGCTGGGTGGCCGGCTCGGTGCAGATCTCCGAGCTGATGGAGACGCTCTTCGCGGACCGGCTGGCCGACGAGAAGGCCCAGGGCCAGGTCGTCCCGGTGGGCGAGGACTCCAACAACTCCGGCACGCCGCAGCCGCCCCCGCCGCCCCAGGAGAAGGGCCGGAGCAGGTCTTCCCCCGCGGCGGACATGAGCTGGGAGGCGCCCCCGGGCGAGGCCTCCCACCCGGTGCGCCCGCGCGCTTCCTCGGCCCGCGCCTCGGTGCCGCCCCCGCCGCGCCGTGCCTCGGCCGTCGCCCCGGCGGTGGAGCCGGAGGACCCGGGCGAGTGGGAGGCGCCAGCGGGCACGGACGAGCATGTGTCCCCCCGCCGCACGTCCGAAGGGGTGCGCCGCCAGTCCAACCCCAACGCCACGCAGGTGGCGCGCACCAACTCCCGCGCGGACCTGCGCCGGACGCCCACGGGCGAGCAGCCGCTGCCGCCGCCGCGCCGCTCCAGCACGCGCGCGCCCGCGCTGGCGGACGAGGACGTGGACACGCTGCCGCCGCCGTCCCCGTCCCGCTCGCGCGCCAACCTCCCGCAGGTGGACGAGCGCGGCCGCGACGACGAGGAGGAGGACGACGAGCGCACGCTCCTTCCGCCTCCGCCGGAGCCCGTCGCGCCGCCGCGCCGCCGCACCACCGGCATGCAGTCCGCCGTGGAGCCGCCGCGCCGTCGCACCAACAGCCGCGTGGACAGCCGCGCGGAGATGCCGGAGCCGCCGCCGCCCCGCCGCTCCTCGGGCCCTGCCCCGGCGGTGCGACGTGACGACGACGACGCGGTGGACCGCGCCCTCGCGGAGTCCGCCCAGCGCACGCGCCGCACCATGGCCACGCGCAACGTGGCCACGGTGGGCTTCATCGTGGGCCTGCTCATCGTCATCGCCATCTTCCACAAGCCCATCCTCTCGGTGCTCAACGGCACGGCGCAGGACGGGCAGGGCGTGCACGTCACCGTCAACACCAACGAGCGGGTGAAGGTGTCGGTGAAGCACACTCCCAAGTGCCACAGCGACCAGCCGGTGACGGAGCTGGGCTACACGCCGCTGACGCTGGCGGCGGGCGCGCACCTGCAGGACACGCTCATCCTGGAGAACGAGCAGCAGGGCATCTACCGCGAGGACAGCGAAGCGCTGGCCTTCGGCGAGCCCGGCCAGCCCAAGGTCGTCACGTACGAGTTCAAGCGCGGCCACCTCCAGCTCACGCTGAAGCCGGATGGGATGCGCGGCATCACCGTGCGGCGCAACGGCCAGGACGTGGGCAGCTACTCGGGGAGCAAGGGCCTGAAGATGGAGCTGATGGAGGGCCGCCACAAGCTGGAGCTCAACGGCGGCCCCCTCAAGGAGCCCTTCTTCTTCGAGGTCGACATCAAGCCCGGCATCATCAACAAGGAGACGCAGGACCTCAGCGCCTTCGTGGGCTAGTAACGCGTCAGCGAGGCGTCAGTAGCGGGGCAGGGTGGGGTCCACCTGCCGCGAGTACAGGTCGATGCCGCCCTTGAGCGACACGGCCTCCAGTCCCCTCGCCATCAGATAGGCCGCGCCGTCCAGGCTGCGCACGCCGTGGTGGCAGTAGACGACGACGGGGCGGCCGCGCAGGGCCTCCAGCTCGTCGGCGCGCTCGTCCAGCTCCGGCAGGGGGATGAGCACCGAGTCCGGGAGCGCCACCCACGCGTGCTCGTCCGGGAAGCGCACGTCCAGCAGCGCGGGCCGGGACTCGGGTGGGCCCGAAAGCAGCTCGGCGAGGCGGGTGGGAAGGATTTCGGGGATGGGCATCCGTGGCCTCAAGCGGCGGTGGGGGCGGAACAGAACTGCTCGTAGTCGATGAGCTCCACCTTCGCGCCCGGCGCGCACACGGGACACTTCGGGTCCCTGCGCAGCTTCAGTTCCTGGAAGCGGGTGCCCAGCGCGTCGAAGGTGACGAGTCGGCCGGTGAGGGGCTCGCCCCGGCCGAGGATGAGCTTGAGGGCCTCGTTGGCCTGGAGCAGGCCGATGATTCCGGGCAGCACGCCCAGCACGCCGGCCTCCGCGCACGACGGGGCCAGCTCCGGCGGCGGCGGGGCGGGGTAGAGGCAGCGGTAGCAGGGGCCCTGGCCGGGGACGAAGGACGTCACCTGGCCCTCGAAGCGGAAGATGGAGCCGTGGATGTTGGGCATGCCCCGCATCACGCACGCGTCGTTGAGGAGGTAGCGGGTGGGGAAGTTGTCCCCGCCGTCCAGCACCAGGTCGAAGCCCTCGAGCACGCGCAGCACGTTCTCCGAGGTGAGTCGCTCCTGGAAGGGCCGCACCTTCACGTCCGGGTTGAGCGCCTCAATCGCGGCGCGGGCGCTGACGACTTTGGGCTGGCCCTGCGACTCGCGCGTGTGGATGACCTGGCGCTGGAGGTTGCTCAGGTCCACCACGTCCGAGTCGACGATGCCCAGCGTGCCCACGCCGGCCGCGGCGAGGTACAGCGCCGCGGGCGAGCCCAGTCCTCCGGCCCCCAGCAGCAGCACCCGCGCCTTCAGCAGCTTCTCCTGCCCCTCCTCGCCCACCTCGGGGAGGATGAGGTGGCGGCGGTAGCGCTCCTTCTGCTCGGCGGTGAGGACGAAGGGCTTCTCCACGGGGTGGGCCGCGTCGCTCCACCGGTTGTAGCCGCCCGCCATGGACGCCACCCGCGTGTAGCCCAGCTCCTTCAGCGTCTTCGCGGCCAGCGCGGAGCGGGTGCCGCCCGCGCAGTACACGACGACGTCCTCGTCCCGGCGGGCCCGGTCTTCAATCCGCAGCTCCAGGTAGCCCCGGGGGATGTGCAGGGCGCCGGGCAGCCGGCCGCCCGCGTACTCGTCCGCCTCCCGTACGTCCACGAGCTTCACGGGGGCCCGGGTGTCCAGCAGGCGCTTCACCTCGTCCACGGAGACTTCGCGGATCTCCTGCTTCACTCCGGCCAGCAGCTCTTGGAAGGTGGGAGCCATGACGCCGGGTATAACCCGCCGCCCCCGGCCCGTCCGTCCGGATGTGGGCCCCCGGGCGGATGGACGGCCGGCCCCATGGATTTTCCCGGCCCGGGCGTTATAAGGCCCGTCATAGGAGAGCAACCGACATGGAAAGCACCACGACGACGTCCGCCCCCGGTACCGCGACGGCCCCCCAGGCCACCCCGGGCGTGGCCGTGCGCCTGACGGAGGCCGCCATCAATCAGGTGAAGGCGGTCATCAAGGCCCAGGGCTTCGAGGGCTACTTCTTCTCCATCCGCGTCGTCCCCGCCGGCTGCAGCGGCCTGGGCTACGACCTGAACCTGGTCAAGGAGACCAAGGCCGGCGACGCCGTGTGGGAGCAGGACGGCGTGAAGATTGCCAGCGACGCGATGAGCAGCCAGTACCTCGAGGGCACGGAGATCGACTACGTCTCCGCCATCACCGGCTCGGGCTTCAAGTTCAACAACCCGAACGCGAAGTCCTCCTGCGGCTGCGGCACGTCGTTCACCACCTGAGCGGCGCGGTGGTTCGCAGGTGGCGCCCGTTTTAGGCCGGGCCCACGGGCCGGGGTGGGGCGGGTGCGCTCTCCCCGGCCTTGGCGTGTCCCTTCGCTGGCGGGCCTTCAGGCCCCGGCGAGGGGCTTCATCACCTTCAGCCAGTTCTGGTTCTCCTTCTGGCGCGCCAGGCGCTGGGTGCGGCGGGCCTCCGCCTCGCGGAAGGCCTCGCGCTCGGCGTCCGTCGCCATCAGCACCGGCGGCACCTGCACCTTGCCCCCGTCCTTGTCGATGGCCACGAAGGTGAGCAGCGCGCTGGTGGTGAGGAAGCGCTCCCCGGTGAGCGGGTTCTCCGCGTGCACCGTCACCCCCACCTCCATGGACGTGCGGAAGGCGGCCAGCACCCGTGCGTGCAGCAGCGCCACCCAGCCCACCTTGATGGGCGCGTGGAAGTGCAAGTCATCCATGGACGCGGTGACGACCACCTGCCGACAGTGACGCTGCGCCGCCACCGCGCCGCAGATGTCGATCCACTCCATCACCTTCCCACCGAAGGCGGCGTTCAGGTTGTTGGCGTCCGGAGGGAGGATGAGCTGTGTCATCACCACCTCCGTGTCCTTCGGATTCTTGGGGCTCAAGTCGGGCATCTCACACCTTCGGTTCTGGGACGCGGCGCCTGGGGGACAGGGGCGGTGTCGTCCCGTGAATGGCACCGGGGTTTAACGCGCGCAAGCGCGGAGAACCCGGTTGAGATTCGGGGGCCCGTCCCTACTAGCAGGCGGTGCGCTTCAGGCCAGGAAGGCGGAGACGCGGTCGAGGAACTCCTCGCGGCCCTTCCCGCGGCGGATGTCCTGGGAGGACACGTCCATCACGAGGCAGTCCACGCCGTACTTCTCCTGCAGCACCAGCGGGAAGCTCGCGTAGTAGCCGTTGAGGCCGCGCAGGAACTGGTGGCGGATGCCCTTCTCCTCCTCGCGGCCGCGGGTGCGGATGCGCTGCAGGAGCACGTCCACGCTGCCCACTTCGAAGCAGATGACCTTGTCGGGCTGGATGATGTGGCGCGACAGGCGCTGGAAGTACTCGTAGTACAGGTCCAGCTCCGCGTTCGTCATGTGCCCCAGGCCGTGGAGGTACTTGGCGAAGATTTCCGGGTCCTCGTACAGCGTGCGGTCCTGCACGCAGCTGCGCTTGTACGAGTGGATGAGCTCGTGGTGCTCCACGCGGCGGATGAGGAACTCGAGCTGGAGCGTGAAGGACCAGCGCGACATGTCCGCGTAGTAGTCACGCAGGAAGCGGTTGTCGATGACGGGCTCGTCGAAGAGCTGGTAGCCGAAGCTCTGGCAGATGAGCTTGGCGGCCGTCGTCTTGCCCGCGCCGATGTTGCCCGCGAGCGCCACGAAGCGCCGGGCCCGGGGCACCTTCACCCGCAGCGTGTTGCGGGGGCGGGAGGCGGTTTCGGCGTCGTCCCCTGCGGGGGCGGCCGGTGCGGCGGACGGGCGCTGGCGCGAGGTGGTGCGGGGCATGGAGCTGGGCTTAACCCGGCTTCGTGGAGGCGTCCATTCGCTGCCTCAGCAGGTCCGGCCGGTCGGTCATGATGCCGCCGACCCCTTCCTGTAGCAGCTGCTCCATCTCCGCCGGGTCATCCACCGTCCAGACATTGACCCACTTGCCGCGGGCCGCGCACTCGCGGAGGAAGGCCGGGTCCACCAGCCGGATGTCCCCGAAGTACAGGGGCATGTCGAGGACGGTGAAGCGCGGGTCCTCCGGAGGCGTCTCCCCGCCGCGCAGGGCGATGACGAAGGCGGCCAGCGCGTCACGCGGGTAGAAGTGGCAGGCGTCCGGGAGCCGCGCGGCCAGCCGCTCACCCACGGCGTCCTGCTCGCTGCCCATGCACACCCGCTCCAGGGCGGCCTCCTCCTTCAGGAGCTGGGCGAAGGCGTCTTCGATTCCGGGCACGTCCGGCTTCAGCTCGATGTTGAGGCGCAGGGACGGGAAGGCGCGCAGCACCTCGCGCAGGGTGGGGATGCGGGCACTCCGTCCCCGGAAGGGGAAGGTGCGGCCCTCGTCCGGGCTGAAGTAGAAGCCCGCGTCCAGCCGCCGCAGCTCCGCCAGGGTGAGGTCGGCCAGCGGCCCGGTGCCGTCGGTGCAGCGCTCCAGGGTGGCGTCATGGGCCACCACCACCTCGCCGTCGCGGGTGAGGTGCACGTCCAGCTCCAGCATGTCCGTGCGGTAGCGCTCCACTGCCTGGCGGAAGGCGTCCAGCGTGTTCTCCGGGGCCAGCGCCGCGCCACCGCGGTGGGAGATGTGCAGCGTGGGCCGCAGGCCCCGGAGGAAGGGGAGGAGGGGAGGGGACATGCGGCCATTGTAGCGGCAGCGGCGGCCGGAAAAGACGAAGGCCGCAGCCCCCGATGGGAGGCTGCGGCCCGGTACTTCAGACGTCGTCCGCGACTAGCGCTTGACGCCCGGGGTGGGCAGCGCGACCTCGAAGTCGGCCTTGTTGTTGTTCGTGTCCAGCACCGTGCCGGCCACGTCGGGGTTCACCTTGCGCTGGAAGGACACGTCGTTGGAGTTGCTCTCGAAGAGGTCGGTCGGGGTGCCCTCGGCGAAGGAGAGCTCCTTGTCACCCGCACCCGTCGCGATGGTCCCGGTGAAGACGGTGGGGGCGGCGGCATCCTTGGAGGCCTCGTACCAGAGCGCGTCGGTCAGCACGCCGGTGGGGTAGTAGAGCAGGCCGACCGAGTCGTCCGCGCCGTTCTGGATGATGTCCGTGAGCGGGTTGGTGATGGTGACGCGCAGGGTGCCCGCGGGCAGCGAGCTCGTCACGGTGGCGGGACCGAGGACGAGCACCGCGCCGGGGGCGAGCGTGTCGGTGGCGGTGGTGCCATCCGTCACGGAGGACAGCTCGAAGCGGCGGTACTCCTGGCGGTTGGCGGAGGGCGCGGTGGGAGGGCTGCCGCTGGGGGTCGCGTTGACGAGGACCACCACCATGTTGCCCACGTGCACGGGCGCGTCGGTGTTGTTGATGAGCTCGATGAACTCCTTGTCATCCACGGCGCCGGCCGTGGCCGCGACGTTGTCAGACTCCACCTCGTTGATGAGCAGGCCGGTGGGCGGCGCGTCGCCGGCGCCCCAGAAGATGGCCGTCGCCGCAGTGGTGCTCACGGGAGCTCCGTTGGTGCCGCTCAGGCCCGCCGCCGTCACGCTGTAGCGCGTGCCCTCGGTCTGGGCCGCGGTGGTGAGCTTCACCTGTTTGCCCGTGACTTCCACCGCACTGATGGCGAGCGCCGGGGTGATGGTGAAGTCTTCGGCCGCCACGGTGGCCGCGTCCACGTTCACGTTGAAGAGCACCTCCGCCGTGGTCGGGCCCACCGAGCGCGCGCCCGACACGGTGACGGGGCAGGCCGTGATGAGGTCGCTGGCGCGGAACGGGGAGATCTGCGCCGTGGTGCCGAAGCGGGCGTAGGGCACGGCCACCGCGGTGAAGTTGCACAGCTGGGCGATGCCGGAGGTCGCCACCACGGTGTTGGGGATGCGCAGGATGAAGCTGCTCGCCGGCGTGGGCGAGCCCTCGGTGGTGAAGGTGAAGGTGGTGAAGCTGCTGCCCGAGGCGGTGGGAGCGCCAGCCACCGTGCCGCGCACCTGCACGAGGTCCGACTCGTAGGCCGCGAGCGCCGCGGCGCTCTTCACGTCCGTGCGGCTGCTGATGTCCACGGTGAGGCCCGGGGTGCCGGCATCCACCAGGTTCTGCACCGGGGCGCCCTGGCTCACGCGGGTGAGGCCGGTGATGGCGCTCGCCTGGTTGAGGCCGTTGAAGAGGGTCTTCTCCGTCACGTTGAAGGAGATCTTGTCACCCACCACGAGCGCGGGCGTCTGGGCGGCGGCGTCCAGCTTCACCGCGAAGGAGGGGCCCGGCGCGGTCGCCTGCACGTAGAAGGCCGCCGGCGTGGAGCCGACCGCGGGCGCGACGTACGTGACGAACACGTTGGTGATGGCCAGCGGCGGGCTCACCGGGGTCGGGGTGCCGTTGGTGTTCGCGGTCGCCGCGATGAACGCCGAGATCTGCGTGTTCTCGGGGCTGGTCAGGTCCGCGGGGATGTCCGTATTCGACGGCCCGGCATCCGTGCCCGCGTCGGTGCCGGCATCCGTCCCGGCATCCGTCCCGGCATCCACCGGGGTCGGGCTCACGCAGACATTCGCCGTGCAGACCTGGCCGGTGGCACAGTCAACGTTGGTGTCACACTCGTTGTCACGGTCAGAGCAGGCCACCGCGGCGAGCGCGGTGAGACCAGCCACCAGCACCAACCGCCCATTGCGAAATACCATTGGGTCATGCCTCCAGGATGCGTTAGGTGGTCCCGCTCTTACACCGCAGCCCGGGGGGGCGTCCAATGACGGATCCGTTGGAAACGGAGCCGTCACAATCCCTTGATTTCCCTCTAGGAGAAGGCCCGTGTTCCCGCACGCTTCACGCGTGGATGCGGAATCCGCAGCACACCCGACGGCGGCTCCGGGGACTGCTTTTCGGGATGCGGGCGTGATTCCTTGCACCGGTGGATGATCCGCCGCCACTCGCTAGTCCTGGGAAGGGCGGCTTCATTTTCTGATTGTCCGGTCCTGTCAGGTACCCACCGAAGCAGGTGGGGTCGCTGGCTTCGCCAACCCTGTGATTGTGGGTAAGCTCAGGAAAAGTACGCCTCACCCACCTCCAGACAGACTGCGTTGCCTTCCGTGAGCTCGCCCCAGACGGCCATCCCGTTCGGAAACTACCTGCTGATCAAGCGGCTCGCCGTGGGAGGCATGGCGGAGCTGTTCCTGGCGCAGCGTCCGCCGGACCCGGAGCTGGTGGTGTTGAAGCGGATCCTCCCGTACCTGTCGGAGGAGCCGGAGTTCGTCCAGATGTTCCTGGACGAGGCGCGCATCGCCGCGCAGCTGCACCACCCCAACATCGTGCAGGTGTTCGAGCTGGGGAACTGGAACGACAGCATCTTCATCGCCATGGAGTACGTGGAGGGCGTGGACCTGCGGCGCGTGGTCTCCGAGGAGGCCAAGTACGGCGCCACGGTGCCCTACGGCGTGGCGGCGCGCATCTGCGCGGGCGTGGCGGGGGGCCTGGACTACGCGCACCACAGCCGGGGCGTGGACGGGCGCCCGCTGGAGCTCATCCACCGGGACGTCAGCCCGCAGAACGTGATGATTGCCTACGACGGGCGCATCAAACTCGTCGACTTCGGCATCGCCAAGGCCGGCGCCTTCATGGAGCGCAGCAAGCCGGGCGTCATCAAGGGCAAGTTCCTCTACCTGGCGCCGGAGCAGGTGTCGCAGGAGCGGCTGGACCACCGCGCGGACATCTTCGCGCTGGGCACCATGCTGTACGAAATCACCACCGGCCGGCAGCCCTTCTCCAAGCCCACCACCGAGGGCATCCTCTACGCCATCCGCTACGAGGACCCGCCTCCGCCGCACCTGCTGCGCGACGACTACCCGGAGGCGCTGTCGCGCATCATCATGCGCTGCCTCACCAAGGACCGGGGGCAGCGCTACCAGCGGGCCTCGGCGGTGCGCGCGGACCTGGAGTCCTTCCTCGACTCGGGCGTGCTGCGGCAGAGCCTGGACGTGTCGGACTACATCGCCCGGCTGCTGGGCGCGGAGGAGGAGCGCACCGTCCTCCACATCCCCGTGGCGCGTGGCGCCGGGCGCCGCGACGCCACCGTGCCGCTGCCGGCCACGCGGCCGCCGGTGCCCGAGCCGCTGGAGCGCCCCTCCCTCCTGGAGAGCACCGCCCCCACGCTGTCCACCACCACGCCCGCCTCGGAAGCGCCCTCGTTGCTCACGCCGGGCCTCACCGCCCGGCCCCTGCGCCGCGCCTCGGGTGACTCGCTGCCGGTGCCCGCCTACGGCGACGAGCCGGAGCCCGCGACGCAGATGGCGCGCCCACGCGACCTGCCCACCGGCGGCCGGGATGACGAGGACACCGCGGACGTGTCCACCGCCATCAACACCGCGCCCAGCGGCAACCAGCTCGCGGCCGAGGTGGCGGCGGAGCTGGCGTGGGAGGACGCCGAGGACGCCGAGCACACGGTGCCGCAGCGCGGCCGCGCTCGTGGCGACGAGCGCCCCCGCACGCCCTCCGCGCCGCCGGTGCCCACGCGCCGCTCCGGCGCTCAGGCCGAGCCACCGCCGCCGCCGCCGCGTCCCTCCAACCTCTCCGAGGGGCCGCGCTCGCGCCGCGTCTCGCCGCCGCCGGCCCCGGTGACGGCGCCGCCCCGCCGCACGCCCCGCCCGAACGAGGAGGAGTCCGTCTCCGTCACGCCTCCCTCGGCGCCGCGCCGTCCCTCGACGGTGGACGCGGAGGCGTCGCAGTCCGTCTCCATCACCCCGGCCACGGTGAATCAGCGGGCCGCGTCGCGCCCCGGCCTGGCGGCGTCGCGGCTGGCCGCACCGGACGAGGAGGACGACTACTTCCCCACCGATTCGGGCATGTCCACGGTGGAGTTCACGGACCCGACGCCCACGCTGCGGCCGGACCCGGACGACGACGAGTCCACCGCGGGCTACGACAGCTACGCGGGCGACCTCGACGATTCGGGGGAGCTGTACGCGAACACGAAGGCGAACCTCCCGCGGCGCGGCTTCTCCGTGGCCCTGCTGGTGGCCGGTGGCGGCGCGCTGCTGCTCGCGCTCGGCGCCGGAGTCGTCTGGGCCCTGCGCGCGCCCCAGGCGGCGGTGACGCAGCCCGACCTCTCCGCCACCGTCCTGCAGCAGCCCGCGAATCCGAAGCCCGCCGCGACGCCGCCCGTGCCCGCGCCTCCGAAGCCTGTCGTGGAGACGCCCTCGCCGGGAGGTGACGAGGTGAGCGTGAAGGCGCTGGTGGCGGACGCGGGCAGCGAGAGCGTGGCGCCCACCGGTGACGACGCGCAGGAGCCCGAGCCCGCCGTCGCCACCGCCGACGCGGGCACGCCCGAGCCCGCGCCGGAGCCCGCCCTCGTGGCGGTGCGCTTCGAGGCGCCGGCCCGCACCGTCCTGCGACAGGAGGGGGGCGAGCGGCTGCCCGTCAACAAGGTCATCTCCCTGCCGCCCGGCGCCCTCAAGGTGCGCTACGCCTGCCCGGGACGTCGGGCTCCCAGGGGTACAAAGCCCTACCTTATAGAGGCGGCGGGCGAGGGGCCGCTGGTCCTCCCGGTTCCGTGCCGGGGCCGCCGCTAGTCGTGTCGGGCACTTGGCCCGTATGCGGCATCCTCCCCCCGGGGCGGACAAGTGGGACCGGGTGGGCTTGAGTGTCCTTAAGTCGTTGGAATTCCTAGGTTTTCATCATTCTGAGCGCATTGATACATGTCAGACGGGTCCGTAGAATCCGTGACCCTTATGGCGCGCCCGAAGAGTCAGAAAAGCGTAGTCACGAAGAGGAGTTACACGGCCGGCCGGGTGGCCCGGCAGCTTCCCGTCGCACCGGAGCCCAACAGGCTCCTCAAGGTGTGGCGGCGCGTACTCGAACGCCGCCTACGCACGCGGTTGCGCGCGAAGGTCGCGTTGGAGATCCACGACAACACGCACACCATGCTGACGTTCCAGCGCCAGCGCTCGATGTGGCGGCTGCGGCTGCACCACATGTTCCTCGCCGCTCCGGATGACGTGGTGCAGGCGCTCGCCGGCTTCGTGCGCAAGGGCGACCCGGATGCGAGCGTGATGTTGGACCGCTACATCGAGCGCAATCGCGCCTACATCCGCCGGTTGTCCCCGGCGCAGATGCGCAAGCGCATCCGCCTGGAGCCGGAGGGCCAGCACCATGATTTGGAGCGCATCTTCGCCCGGCTCAACGAGCGCTACTTCAGCAGCCGCATCGACGCGGCGATCACCTACGGCCCGGCGCCGCGGGTGAAGGGGCCGCGCAAGAGCATCAAGATGGGCTCGTACTCGGCGGACTCGAAGGTCATCCGCATCCACCCGGCGTTGGACCAGCCGATGGTGCCCCGCTACTTCGTGGAGTGGATTGTCTTCCACGAGATGCTCCACCACGTGTACCGGACGCGGCGGGGCGAGGACGGCCGGCGCTGCATCCACCCGCCCGAGATGATGGAGCACGAGAAGCGCTTCCATGACTTCTCGCGCGCCCAGGCCTGGGAGCGGGAGAACCTGGACCTGCTGCTGCGCGCCCGCGTCACCTCGCTGTGAGCGGGCGTACCTCCTCCCCGCGCCTCAGGGGAGGATGAGGCCGCCGGGGCTGCGCCGCTCCAGACTGGGGGCGGGCGCGGCCGCGGGGGCCTCCTTCGGATTCGTACCTGGGGGCTGGGTCGTCGCGGCCCCCTGGGCCTCGGCGCGGGCGCCGGCGGCGGCCACGAGGGCGAGCACCTTCTCGAAGAGCCGCTCCACGAAGCGCGAGAAGGGCTCCTCGGCGCCGTGGAAGAGGCGGCGGGCCTCGCCCCGGGCCACCTCCGCCTCATGCGGGCGGGTGGTGCGCTCGAAGAAGTCGGCCATCCGCCACAGCCGCAGGGCGTAACGCTGGCGGGCCTCCGGGGTGGCGAAGAAGTCGCGGGCCACGGTGCGCACCGCCGCCTGGAGTTGCTCCTGGCGCTGCACGTCGCTGAGGGCCAGCGGGCTGTGCATCACCTCGTCCAGCTTCTGCAGGAGCCGCTTCACCTCGGGCTCCGGGGGCAGCCACGAGGCCATTTCCGGCGTCGCGTGGAGCAGGTCGCCTTCCAGGACGCGGCGCACGTCCTCGGGCTCGGGCGGGGGCAGGGCGGTGGGCTCCGTCTGGGGCTGCACGCCGAAGTGGCGCAGCGCCAGGTCCAGGTCGGGCGGGAAGGGCGTGCGCGCGCGGAGGTTGGTGCCGGCGGCCTCGGCGAGCAGGAGGGCGGCCTCGTGCTGGGGCACCTCCACCGTGCCGCCCTGCGCCAGGCCCTCCTTGAGCAGGCGCCGGAAGTTGCCCCGGCTCTTCTCGCCCACGCGCAGCTCCATCACGCCCTCCACGTCGGAGACGAGGGCCTGCACCATCTCCACGCCGCCGCCGCGCAGCACGCGGCCCATGACGAGCGCCCGCTCGCCCGCGTTGGTGATGGTGGAGGCCATCGCCGGCAGGGCGTCCGGCGCGGGCGCGGCGGCGCGAGGGGCCTCCGGGGCGCTGGGGCGCGGGGCCTCGGCCACTGCGACGCCGCGTGAGCGCAGCCGGTACAGCGCCTTCTTCGCCGCCTTGGCCAGGGGCTTCACCGACGAGGCGGACAGGGCCTCGGGCAGGGCGGGCAGGCCCTCCAGCACGGCGGCCTCCAGCACGGCGGCGGCAAGGGCTTCCGGCAGGGGCTCCACGGCGGCGGGCGTGGCCGCGCGCACGTCCCGCGCGAGCGCCCGGGCGGACTCCACCGCATCGGCGGGAAAGGCGGGCAGCGGGGTGCCGGCGCGCAGCGCGTCCAGCAGGGGGCGGGGCTCGGTGGGGCTCATGCCCGCGCCTTCTACTGCACGCGGCACGGTGCGGGGCACGCGACGTGAGGGACGTGAGCCCACTGGCCCACACTCGTGCCCCGTGTGCTTCAGCGGCGGCGCACCAGCCAGCTCCGCCCGGACTCGGCCACCACCACCAATTCCGACTGGAGCCGCTCGCCGAACACGCGCGAGGGGTGCACGCCGCGCACGAGGAAGTGGTCGTACCAGACGCCCTGCGTGGCGTAGTCCAGTTGCTGCGGATTCCACTCGGAGGGGAAGGTGGGAGGCACCTCGCCGGGGTAGCGCAGGGGCGAGTGGGGCGTGGAGGCGAAGGTGAAGTTGGGCACGCCGCCGCGCGCGCGGGCCAGCACGGCGGCGCCGTGGATGAAGACGGGGAAGCGCACCACGCGCGACTGGGTGTCGAAGATGAGCCCCATCACGCGCGGCCTCGGCGCGGTGGCGGCGACCAGCGGCTCCCACTCGGCGGCGGCCTCGCGCGAGAAGGCGCGGTAGCCGCTCGTCATCACGAAGGCCAGCACCAGCGCGCACGCCGCGGCCGCCATCCCCAGGGGGCGCCGCCAGGCCTGGACGGTGGCGGGCATGGTGACCACCAGCAGCGCCGCGGCCAGGTGCGAGTAGCGCGTGTTGAGGTAGTAGACGTAGCCGCGGATGTCGAAGGGCAGCAGGAAGTAGAGCGCGAGCGCCAGCACGCCCAGCCCCAACAGCCGCGCCCCGGCCACCGGCCCTCGCGTCGCCGGGCGCTCCGGCCGCATGAGGCCCGCCAGCCACCCGGCCAGCGCCACCGCGCCCACGGCGTACAGCGCCCACCGGTCCGAGCCGTCCCGGAAGGTGTTGGCCAGCACGTCGAAGAACTCGGCCCGGTTCTGCTCGAAGCTCTTCCACGCCAGGTTCTGCGGCGAGAAGGTGGGCCCCCACGCCTTCCAGGGCACCCCGGGCTGGATGTCCGGCGGCTCGCCGAAGCGCAGCACCACCCAGCCCAGGAAGAGCGCCACGCCGGGCACCACGCCCACGAGCGCCGGCACGCGGGGCCTGAGCCGCGCGGCCACGCCCTTCGCGGTGGCGTCCTCCGGCACCGCCGTGGTGACGAGCAGCCACGGCAGCCCGAAGGCGAGGAATCCGAAGGCCTGCACGTGGAAGAGCAGCACCGCCACCAGGCACACGGCCAGCCCCACGGCCCATGCGCGGCGGCGGGGTGCGTCCTCCAGCGCGCGCACGAAGAGGCCACAGCACAGCAGCGTCAGCGGCAGCGCCGCGCAGTAGTTGACGAAGCCCCAGCCGAAGCTGTCGCCGTACGCGAAGGGCAGGGCCAGCAGCGAGGGCCACATCGGCCGGCCCAGGCTGCGCAAGAGGAAGCCCAGGCCCAGAGGCAGCCCCACCACGTAGGCGGTGAGGAAGACGCGGTTGGCGGTCTCCAGCGGGAGCAGCCAGTTGAGGGCGCTGACGAGGTAGTAGTAACCGAGGTACGGCGTCAGCGCGTGCCGCGCGGCGAACAGCTGCGGGTACAGCGTGGTGGGGTCATCCAGCCGGTGCAGGACGGAGATGAGGTACAGGTGCTGCGGCAGGTCCGCCATGGGCAGGTAGCGCGACGCCCAGAGGGGCAGGGCGCCCAGCACCAGGGCCGCGGCGTAGACGAGTCGTTCGGTTCGGTTCGTCACGGAGGGCGCGGACTGTACGCGCCGCTTCCGGCCCCCGCGAGCAACCCGTGGAGCAGTCGGCCAGGCTTCAGAGGTAGACAAAGGTGCGGCCATCATCCTTGGCAGGGGGCGGGGGCTGCGGTATGAGCGCGGCGAGTGGGTGCCGTGGCGGTATCCCGAAGGAGAACGGACATGACGCGCATCGCGACGCTGGTGGCCGCGGGGCTGATGGCCGGAGGGCTGCTGCTGGCGCCGGGCTCGGCGCACGCCTGCGAGGCCCACGCTCGGGCCGCCGCGGAAGCGAAGAAGGCCGAGGCCGCCAAGGCCGACGCGAAGAAGGCGGACGCCTCCCAGTCCGACGCGAAGAAGGCCGACGAGGCCGGCGCGGTGGACGCGAAGCCGTCGCCCGCGCGCGGCGAGGTGGAGCGCCCGCTGGACGCGCTGGACTCGCTCATCGCCGGCAAGTGCGACTGCGGCAGCAAGGCGGACTGCACCTGCAAGAAGGGCTCGTGCAACTGCGCCAAGTGCCAGAAGCCCAGGCACCAGGTGATGGACGCGCTGCGCGGCCGTCCCGCCGAACTGAAGCTCCAGGAGGCGCGCTACGACGCCTCCGCCGGCATCTTCATCTGAGTGACTCGGCGGAGCCCTTCTCCGCCTTGAGCACCAGCAGCGGCGGCAGGGCCACGCGCTCGAAGCGCACCAGCCCCGCCGCGGACGCCTCCGCACGCAGCATGGCCTCGCCGCGCGGATGCAGTCCCAGCCGCCGGTGCACGAGCGCCGCGGCCGCGCCCGGGGGCACGTAGGTGCTGGCCACCCAGCGGCCGCCGGGGCGCAGCACCCGCGCCACCTCCAGCATCATCCGGCCCAGGTCCGCCACGAAGTGCAGCGAGCCGGCCATCAGCACCGCCCCCAGCGCACCGTCCTGGAAGGGGAGGTGCGGGGCCTCGGCGCGGAGGAAGTCCACCGTGGCGCCGGCCTCGCGCGCCTGGGCCACGCCTTCCTCCAGCATGGCGCGGGACACGTCCATCGCCGCCACGGCGGGGAAGTCCGGCTCGCGCGCCAGCCGCCGCGCCAACAGTCCCGTGCCACAGCCCACGTCCAGCACCGGCGCCTCCGGCCGGCCCAGCAGGCTGCGGTAGAGGAGGTACTCGCTGTCGCGGTCCAGCTCCTGGCGGGTGAGGGCGCGCTCCAGGACGGGGCGCACATAGCGCTCGTACGAGCGCGCCACCCAGCGGTTCTCCAGGCCGCGCTGCACCGTGCCCGCGGCGGAGTGCTCCACCACGAGGTCCGCCACGCCCTCGGCCACGGGGTACGTCGCGCGGCACTCGCCGCAGCGCAGCGGGCCGAAGAGCAGCACCGCGGCGTCCGCCTCCGGCTGGAGAGCGCCACGCCGGCACCGGGGACATCGCAGGAGGGGAACGAGCGCGCGCCGCATGGAGCCGGCGAGGCTACCGCCCCCGGCCCCACACGAGAACCGCTTTCACCCGGGGCACGCCCGGCGCTTCAGGCCGACGGCGGATTGCGCGTGACGCGCTTGTCCTCGGCCACCAGCACCGGCCAGCCGCGCGCCATGGCCTCGCGGAAGAAGGCCGCCAGCTCGCGCCGGCTGTGGTTCACCGCGCCCAGGAACGGGTCGATGAGCGCCTCCTCACCCAGGCTGCGCGGGGACGTCAGCTCCACCGGGTTGCCGCACCGCTCGCAGCGGATGGACACCTGGCGCACCAACGCCACCGGCACCGCGTAGCGGGCCCCGCACTCGGTGCACTTCCACACCAGGGCGCGCTCGCCGGCCTCTCGCTTCGCCAGGTTCTCCAGCTCGTCCGCCAGCCGCAGCAGCGCCGGCAGGTCACCCGGCGGCTGCGCGAAGATGGCGGACGGGCCGAAGCCCGCCTCGGGGGCGCCCAGCGTGGGGGGGCGGTCCCCCTGCAAGAGGGCGCGCATCCTGTCGCGGGCGCGCACGTCCCGGAACTCGGCGCCCGTCAGGGCGCGCTCCACGGCCTCGTGCACCGGAGGCAGCTCCGGCTCGAGGCGCTCATCGTCCGGCAGCGACTGGGGGTAGTTCACCAGACGGTGCGCGGGGACTGCGAGGAATCGGAAGGCCACGCCTGCTCCATTGCACCCTGCCGTTTCCGGCGCAAGGCGCGAGTTGGCAAATGTCCGCTGCCGCGAGTTCTCCTGCCCGCCCTTAAACCGACCACTCCAGCATGCGCTGCAGTGGCGCCCGCGCGGCCTCGCGCAGGTCCTCCGGCATCACCAGCTCCGGCGTCCGGTCCTTCATGCAGCGCCACAGCTTCTCCAGCGTGTTGAGCCGCATGTACGGGCACTCGTTGCACGCACAGCCATTGTCCGGCGGGGCGGGGATGAACGTCTTGTGCGGCGCCCCCTTCTTCATCTGGTGGAGGATGCCCGCCTCCGTCACCACGATGAACTTCTCCTTCGGGCTCTTCAGCACGTGGTCCAACAGCCCCTTGGTGGACCCGATGAAGTCCGCGTGCCGCAGCACCGCCGCCTCGCATTCCGGATGCGCCACGACTTCGGCCTCCGGGTGCTCCACCTTCAGCTGCACCAGCTTCTTCTCACTGAAGATTTCGTGGACGATGCAGCTGCCCGGCCACAGCACCATGTCGCGACCGGTCTGTTTCATCACGTAGCGCCCCAGGTGCTGGTCCGGGGCGAAGAGCACCTGCCTGTCTTTCGGCACGTGGTTGACGATTTTCACCGCGTTGGAGGACGTGCAGATGACGTCGCTCATCGCCTTCACCGCGGCGGAGCTGTTCACGTAGCTCACCACGAAGGCGCCCGGGTGCTTGTCCTTGAAGGCCTTGAAGGCCGCCGGCGGGCACCGGTCGGACAGTGAGCAGCCGGCCTTGAGGTCCGGCAGCAGCACCTGACGCGACGGGTTGAGGATTTTCGCCGTCTCCGCCATGAAGTGCACGCCGCAGAAGACGATGACGTCCGCCTTCGTCGTCGCGGCCGCCTGCGCCAACGCGAGGCTGTCCCCCACGAAGTCCGCCAGGTCCTGGACCTCACTCTCCTGGTAGTAATGCGCCAGGATGACGGCGTTCATGGAACGCTTGAACTCCTGGATTTCCCTCGCGTAATCCACCTCGGCGCCCATGGGCACCTCCCTGGAACCGACATTTAACCGGGTCCGCGAAGGCAGGCCAGGGTGCGGTTTACCCCACTCCCCAGAAGGCCGGGCGGTCGTGACTCAGGCTGCCGGCCCTTATCGAACATCGCCCCTGTCCTCATGCAGGGCACTCCCTTCCCTGCGAGGTTCGCTAAGATGGCCGCCTGAGCCGGACGCATCGCATGGGCTTCACGCCACTGCGACTGGGGCTTTCGGAAAGCGGGGGATGTGAGACGGACGCCTTCGGGGATCCCGACGGAGTCTTAGTCAGCAATTCTCATCCCTGAACCTGAGAGGTCGGTTTTTTCCGGAAGACAGTCTGATGACGCCCGGTGGAGGAGGACATATGACCGTGACGACGCGCGCAGTGCTGGTCGTGCACCCGGAGGCGGAGCGTCGTACGCAGCTTCGGTCCGTGCTGGCGGGCTACGAGATTCTCGAGGCCTCCAACCGCGAGGAAGCGGTCGAATTCCTCAAGAAGGGCACCCCCGTGCTGGTGCTCACCCATCCGGACCCCTTCCCCCGGCTGCTGAAGGATTTGGAGCGCCATGCGCCCCGCGCCATCCGCGCCGTGCTGTGTCCCCGGGACAACGTCCGCACGCACCACAGCCTCGTGGACGTGGCGGCCGCGGGTCACATGTTCTTCACCCTCGACGACGAGCCCTCGCCCGCGCTGCGCCGCTCGGTGCTGGAGCTGCTGGAGCTGCGCGAGTCCGAGCGCCGCGTGCCGCAGGGCACCCTGGAGGCGCGCTTCGTGGCGGACGGCACCGCCTTCCGCGCCGAGCTGCTCGACGTGGGCACCGGCGGCCTCGGCCTGCGCCTGGAGCCCAGCGTCCGGATTGAGCGGCTGACGCCGGGTACGGAGCTGGAGGGCCTCCAGGTGTTCCGGAGCAATGCGCTGGTGCTGCGCGCCGGCCATGCCACGGTGCGCATGGTGCGCCCGCTGCGCGCGCAGGAGGGCGGCGGCTTCCAGCTGGGCGTGTCCCTGGAGAAACCCATGGAGCACACGCGCACCACGCCCACGCCGCTGCTCCAGGACGCGGTGCGCATCCGCGGCCTCTTGCGCCGCGCGGTGCGCGCGGGCGTGGGCTTCGGCCTGCGCACGCACGAGGGCAACCGGCTGGTGGACTTCGTCAGCGCGGAGGTGCACCCGGAGGCGTCGCGGCTGGTGCTGCGCGAGCAGACGCGGCCCGGCGGGCTGTTCCACCCCGGTGACGTGGTGCAGCTGTGCCTGGACTTCGGCGGCGTCTGCCACGTGGGCACCACGGCCGTGCTGGCGGTGGAGGAGCACCAGGTGGAGGTGGCCCTGCCGCGCTCCCTGAGCCTTCATCACCGCCGCAACAGCCTGCGCTTCCGTTCGACCGCTGAGAGACCCTTCGCCGTGTCCTTCGACTCCCCCTTCACCGGGGAGTCGCTCTACCGGCCGCTGCTGGATTTGCACACCGGCGGCTTCGCCTTCCCCTTCGACGCCGGCCACGAGGTGTTTCCGCCCGGGCTGGTGCTGGACGAGGTGACGCTGCACCTGCCGGACGGCACGCGCTCACGCTGCCGCGCCCAGGTGCAGGACACCGGGCAGCTCACCATCAGCGACGAGAATGGCGGCATGGGCCGCCCCCGCCGCTGCGGTGTGCGCATCCTCGAGCTGGCCCCGGAGGCACGCACCGCCATCCTGGACGCCTTCATCCAGGCGCGCTGCCCGGACGCGCGCGACGGCTCCGAGCTGGACTTCCCCGACATCTGGGATTTGTTCCGCGCGGCTGAGGTGCGCTTCCCGGACTACCCGTACCATGACGGTCCGCCGCAGGAGGCGCTGCTGTCGGCCCACAAGGCGCTGGGCAACGGCGCCCATGGCCTGTCCAAGGCCATCGTCTACCAGCGCGAAGGCCGGCTCTACGGCCACATCTCCGGCCTGCGCATCTACTCGAAGACGTGGCTGTCGCAGCACCTGGTGGTGCGGCCGGGCTACCACCGCCACGAGTCCATCTCCCAGGAACTGGTGGCGCTGGCGGCCGACTACGCGGAGAGCCTGGAGGACGTGGAGTACCTGCGCGCCCTCTGGCGCTGCCGCAACCGGTGGACGTCGCGCATCTACGGGGCCATCGCCAGCCGCCTGGAGCGCCCGGGCCTGAGCAGCCTGTACGCCTTCACCCCCTGCCGCCTGCCGGTGGACGCGGCGCTGCCGCCGCCGCGCGAGGATTTGCGCGTGCGCCCGGCGGAGACGTCCGATTTGCGCTGGCTGGAGCAGCACCTGCGCGAGACGGAGGACGTGGTCCGCCTGCGCAGCTCGGACCTGGTGGAGGGGGAGATGTCGCTGGGCACGCTCGGCGGCCGCTACAACGACGCGGGCCTGCGCCGCTCGCGCACCATCGCCATGGTGGAGGGCCGCGAGGGCCCCCAGGGCTTCGTCCTCATGGAGGACTCCACCCCGGGCCTCTTCTGGGCCGAGTGGTACAACGCCTTCTCGCTCGTCATGGTGGAGAAGGACGCCCAGGAGGCGGACGCGGTGCGCCGCGCCCTGGTGACGCACGCGGTGGCGGACTCGGCCCGGCGCGGCCGCTCCACCGCGGAGTGCCTGGCCACGGACGCGGACCTGTCCGCGCTGGAGGGCCTGGGCTTCCACAACCTCGGCAAGGTGATGGAGTTCACCGCGCACCGCCGGCTGGTGCGCGACTGGAACGCCTACCTGCTCGCCGTCTTCGAGCGGCTCGCCGCCAACCCCCGCGGCACCGTGAAACTGGACGACAAGGACATCGCGGCATGAGCTACCTCATGCAGTCGGACGAGGAGGTGCGGCGCCTGAGGGCCCAGGCGAGCGCCAACTCCTATGCGGACCGGCTGCGGCTGACGGGACTTTCGCCGGGGCAGGTGGCGCTCGACGCCGGTTGCGGCCCGGGCATCATCACCGCGGAGATGCTGGACGTGGTGGGCCCTTCCGGCCGGGTGGTGGCCATGGAGCCGCTCGCCGCGCACTTCGAGGCGGCGCGCGCGCTGCTCTCCGGGCGGCCCAACGTGGAGGTGCTCCAGGGCGCGCTGCCGGACACGAAGCTGCCTTCCAGCCACTTCGACTACGTCTGGTGTCAGTACGTCTTCGAGTACCTGCACGAGCCGATGCCCGCGCTGGAGGAGCTGGTGCGGGTGGCGAAGCCCGGCGGCCGGGTGGTGGTGGCCGACATCGACGGGGTGGGGCTGTGGAACTGGCCTTACCCGGAAGACCTGGAACAGGAGAGCCAGAAGCTGCTCCTGGCCCTGCGCGAGGCGCGCTTCGACCTGCACGCCGGGCGGAAGATGTTCCACCTCTTCCGCAAGGCGGGGCTGGCGGACCTGCGCGTGCATGTCTCCCCCTTCTACGTGGCGGCGGGCCCGGTGGACGCGCGGCTGCACGAGGACTGGGTCATCCGCTTCCGCACCCTGCGCCCGCTGGCGGAGCGGTTCTTCGGGGGCGCGCAGCCCTATGACACCTTCTGCCAGCGCTTCCTTGCCCTCCTGGACGACCCCGACACCCTCAAGTATGCGATGGTGTTGACCACGGAAGGAGTGAAGCGTTGACCGTCCCCGCGGACCTGGCGACCGCACCGCCGGCCCCCGACACGCCCGAGATCAGCGTCAGGATGTTTCGCGCCCTGCTGCTGCACTACGAGCGCACGTACGGGCGCGAGCGGCTGCAGCGCGTCTGGCGCCGCGAGGGACTGCCGCTGTCGCTGGAGTACGTGGAGACGCTCACCAACTTCGTCTCGCTGGACTTCACCGAGCGCCTCTTCGACGTGTTGGACAGGGACTCGGGGGACCCGGACTTCATCACCAAGGCGGGCCGCCGCATCGCCAGCCCGGAGGCGGTGGGCTTCCTCTTCTACATGATGCGGGCGGTGGCCACCCCGCGCAGCGTCTACGAGCGCGCGCTGGAGCTGGACCACACCTACAACCGCGTGGGCGGCTTCCGCATCCTGCAGATGGCCGACTCGTGGGTGAAGGTGCAGTACTCCAGCCGCATCCGCGAGAGCAATCGCAACCTCTGCCGCACGCGCCAGGCCAACCTCGCCGCGTTCCCCACCGTCTGGAACCTGCCCCTCGCGGACGTGAAGGAGCTCCAGTGCCAGGTAGAGGGGGCACCCTGCTGCGAGTACGAGTGCCATTGGCAGAACCTGCCGCCCCTGGCCTGGCGCTTCGCCGCGGGCGGCCTGGTGGGGATGCTGGGCGGCCTGGCCTGCGGTGCGCTGGACTTGGCGCCGCCCGTGTTCGCCGTCACCGCCCTGGGCATGGCGGGCGTCGCCGTGGGGACGTGGCTGGACACGCGCGGGGCCCTGCTGCGCAAGGACGCGCTGCTGTCCGAGCAGCACCAGGGCCTGCGCACCTCGCTGGAGGACTTGCAGCGGCGCAACGAGGAGATCTTCCGCGCCAACGTGGCACTGGAAGACCGCGTCGCCGAGCGCACCCAGGCGCTGTCCGAGGCCAACGCCAAGCTGGAGCTGTCGCTCTCCCGGCAGCAGGAGCTGGACCGGCTCAAGAGCGAGTTCTTCGACAACGTGAGCCATGAGCTGCGCACGCCGCTCACCCTCATCCTGCTGACGCTGGAGTCGCTGGAGAAGCGCGCGGAGGGGCTGCCGGCGGTGGTGGAGCAGCACGTGTCCACCATGGAGCGCAGCGCCCAGCGCCTGTTGCGGCTCATCAACAACCTGCTCGACCTGGCGCAGCTGGAGTCCGGCAAGGCGCGGCTGCGCTACCAGCCGTTGGAGCTGCACGGCTTCTTGAGCTCGGTGCTGCCGCCCTTCTTCACCATGGCGGAGCGGCAGGGCGTGTGGCTGAAGCTGGAGGGCCAGGTGCTGACGCCCGTCCAGGTGGACCACGAGCGCATCGACATCGTCTTCCAGAACCTGCTGTCCAACGCGCTCAAGTTCACCCAGAAGGGCGGGGTGACGGTGCGCGTGAGCGAGGACGCGACGGACGTGCACGTCGAGGTGGAGGACACCGGCCAGGGCATCTCCCAGCAGGACTGCGCCGTCATCTTCGACCGCTTCGCCCAGGCGGACAACAGCGGCACCCGGCGCTTCGGCGGCACCGGCATTGGCCTGGCGCTGGTGAAGGAGACGCTGGAGCTGCACTCGGGCGGAATCACGGTGAAGAGCGAGCTGGGCAAGGGCTCCACCTTCCACGTCCGGCTGCCCAAGGGCTCCGCCCACATCCGCGAGGACTTGCGCGAGCGGCGCCGGGCGGACGCCATCGTTCCGGTGCGTCGGGACCGTCGCACCTCCGGGGCCTTCCCCGCGCTGGAGACGGGTGGCCCGGCCGGCACCGTCTCCTCGTCCGCGCCCGCGAGGGACCACGCGGGCCCCAGGCCCGATGCGCACCGCGTGCTGGTGGTGGAGGACGACGCCGAAATCCGCAGGTTCGTCACCGGCCTGCTGTCCCAGCACTACCAGGTGCTGGAGGCCGTCAACGGCGAGGAGGGACGGCAGCGCGCGCTGACGGAGCGGCCGCACCTCATCGTGTCCGACGTGATGATGCCCGTGCTCTCCGGCCTGCAGATGCTGGTGGCGCTGCGCGCCGACTCGCGCACGGTGGACATCCCCATCATCCTCCTCACCGCGCGGCAGGAGGTGTCCGCGAAGGTGGAGGCCCTGGGCACCGGCGCCAACGACTACCTGGGCAAGCCCTTCAGCCCGCGCGAATTGCTGGCCCGCATCGAAACCCAGTTGCGCCTGCGCGAGGCGGCGGTGCGCGCGGCGGAGAACGAGCGGCTGGCGGCCATCGGTCTGCTCACCTCCGGCTTCGCGCACGAGGTGCGCAACCCGCTCAACGGGCTGATGAACGCGCTGCAGCCGCTCAAGGACATGATGGCCGGCGGGCCCGCGGAAGCGGACCTGGGCAAGGCCATGCTGGAGGTGGTGGAGGAGTGCGGCCAGCGCATCCGCCACCTGGCCGAGTCCCTGCTCTCCTTCACCCGCACCAGCGACACGCCGGTGGCGCTGTCCCTGGACGCGTCGCTGGAGTCCACGCTGAGCGTCCTGGCGTGGAAGGTGCCCTCCGGCGTGACGGTGGAGCGCGCCTACCAGTGCACGGAGATGCTGCTGGGAGACCCGGGCACCCTCAACCAGGTGTGGCTCAACCTGCTCGACAACGCCCTCAAGGCCGTGGGCGAGCACGGGCGCGTGAAGGTGGCCACGGTGTGCCGCGGCGACGAGGCGGTGGTCACCATCAGCGACGACGGGGTGGGCATCCGCAAGGAGGACATGGAGCGCCTCTTCCAGCCCTTCTTCTCCACCCGCGCGGCGGGGGAGGGCACGGGCCTGGGCCTGGCGCTCAGCCGCCGCATCATCCTGCGTCATGGCGGGCACATCACCCTCACCAGCGCGCTCGGCGAGGGCACCCAGGTGGAGGTCCGCCTGCCACTGCGTCCCCCGGCCGTCGCTCCGAGCGGGCACTCCGAGCCCGCCCCGGAGCCTCGCGTCGGACGCCTGGGCTGAGCCGGCCGCCAACGCCCGCCTGCCCGGACCGGCAGTCGGGTTGCCCATTCAGTGAGTAGGGAATTCTCCGTGTCCCCAGGTGTCCTCCTGGGCACGGCCGGCGTGTCTGCTACAGTCACGCCTCTTTTCCGTTACACCCCTCCTTTCAAGGAAACCACGGCATGCAAGCCACCGACGCCGCGGGCGCCGCCCGCAAGGGCCACCCCCGAGGGCTCTACCTCCTGTTCTTCACCGAGATGTGGGAGCGCATGTCCTATTACGGCATGCGTGGCCTGCTGGTGCTCTTCCTCACCGACAAGGTCGCCGGCTGGGGCTGGACCACGGGGAACGCGCTCTCGCTCTACGGCACGTACACCGGCCTCGTGTACCTGACGCCGATTGCAGGTGGCTACATCGCCGACAACCTCATCGGGCAGCGGAAGGCCGTGGTCTTCGGCGGCACGCTGATGATGATTGGCCATCTCTTGCTTGCACTTCCAGGACAGGCCGTCTTCTTCACGGGGCTCGGTTTCCTGATCGCCGGCAACGGCTTCTTCAAGCCCAACATCTCCACCATGGTGGGTGGCCTGTACGAGCAGGGTGACGGCCGTCGCGACGGCGCCTTCACCATCTTCTACATGGGCATCAACCTGGGCGCGGTGCTCGGCAACTTCATCTGCGGCACCCTGGGTGAGAAGGTCGGCTGGCACTGGGGCTTCGGCGCCGCCGGCGTGGGCATGTTCCTGGGCCTCGTCACGTTCCTCGCGCTGAGCCGCAACCTGCTCGGCAAGGTGGGCCTGACGCCCCAGAAGACGGACGCGGAGCGCCGCGAGGCCTGGCGCCGGGTGGGGATGTACGCGGTGGCCATCACCATCGCCGTCGTCGTCTTCTACGGCCTGGCGGCCCTGGTGCCGTCGCTCGCCGAGGACACGTCCGTGGCCACGCTGGTGCGCTTCATCGCCGCGGGCGCGGTGTTCGCGTTCTGCGCGTTCATGGGCAACAACGTGCTGAACAAGGGACAGAGCGCGGCGGAGGCGCAGGCCGGCGCGCTGACGAAGCAGGAGCGCGACCGCGTCATCTCCATCTTCATCATCGCCGTCTTCGTCGTCCTCTTCTGGATGGGCTTCGAGCAGGCCGGCGGCCTGATGAACCTCTACACGGACCAGAAGGTGGACCGCGGCGTGTTCGGCTGGCAGATCCCCACGACCTGGTTCCAGAACTTCAACTCCGCGTTCATCGTGCTGCTCGCCCCGCTCATGGCGGCGCTCTGGAGCCGGCTGGCCGCGCGCGGCAAGGACCCGAACGTGGCGGTGAAGATGGCCTTCGGCCTCATCTTCATGGGCCTGGGCTTCCTCTTCATGGTGGGCGCCTCGCGCGAGAGCGCGCTGATGGGCAAGGCGGCCGCCTGGTGGGTCATCATGGCCTACCTCTTCCACACCGTGGGCGAGCTGTGCCTGTCCCCCGTGGGCCTCTCCATGGTGACGAAGGTCGCCCCGGCGCGGATGGTCAGCGCGATGATGGGCGTGTGGTTCCTCGCCAACGCGGCGGCCAACAAGCTGTCCGGCGTGGTGGGCGGCTACAGTGAGCAGATGGGCGAGTTCAACGTGTTCCTCTCGCTCGTCGCGGTGGGCGTGCTGGGCGGCGGCCTCCTCTGGGCGCTGAGCGGCAAGGTGAAGGCGCTCATGCACGGCACGGACGAGGTGAAGCCCGCCGCGCCCGCCACCACCACGCAGGGCGGCGCCGCGGCCGCGGCCTGAGCCACGCCTGACGGTTGGGGCGCCAGTCGCCCCACCTTCCGCGTGAAGCGAAAACGCCGGAGCACCCGTGAGGGGCTCCGGCGTTTTTGTTTTCCCTGCACCCCCGGGCGGCGGGCGTCAGTCGCTCGCGGCCGACGCCCGGCACCGGCAGCCCCCAGCCCCGTCTTCCGGAGCCGGGGCGCGGTGGGCTACGCCGTCTTGGCCGTCGCTCCGGCCGTGGTGTGCTCGCCGGTGGGGACGGGGGCCGCGGCCTGGAAGTAGTCGCGCACCTGGAACCTACGCGCCACGAGCCAGAGCATCAGTCCCGCCAGCAGCGCGAGGCTGCCGTAGAAGAAGAACTGGCTCGGGCCCTGGAACGCCTTGATGCCCGAGATGAAGGCCACGAAGATGTTCGCGAGTGCCGTCGTCACCAGCCACAGCGACTGCACCACGCTCTTCATCTCGCGGGGCGCCTGCGTGTACGCGAACTCCAGGCCCGTGGTGGACACCAGAATCTCCGCCACCGTCAGCACCGCGTAGGGCAGCACCATCCACGCGATGTTGAGCACCTCCTTCTCGTCCATGCGGATCTGGAAGAAGCCGGCAATGACGTAGGACGCCGCGCACAGCACCATGCCCAGCGGCATGCGGCGCAGCGGCGTCAACTCCCAGCCCAGGCGCTTGAACAGCGGGTACACCGCCACCGTGAGCAGCGGGATGAGAATCATCACCAGGCCGGGGTTGATGAGCTGAATCTGGCTCGGCTGGAAGGTGAAGGGGCCCACCACCGGGTCCATCGCCTTGGCCTGCAGCACCAGCGTCGAGGCCTTCTGGTCGAAAATCATCCAGAAGAACATCACCGGGATGAAGAGCAGCACGAGGCGGAGCACCGCCTTGACGCCCTCGACGGCGGGCTCGGGGTGCTCGGCCCGCGCGGCGTCCAGCCAGTGCGAGCCCTTCACGCGCCCGCCCTTCGGCGACAGCGCGGACATGACCACGTGGAAGAACGAGTGCGGGTTCTTCCCCGTGGGCGGCACCAACACGTAGTGGCGGCGGCCCAGCCAGTAGATGGCCGTGGCGATGAACATCAGGATGCCCGGAATGCCGAACGCCACCGACGGCCCGTACTTCGCCAGGATGGCCGGGATGAAGAGCGCCGCGAAGAACGAGCCGAGGTTGATGCTCCAGTAGAAGATGGAGAAGATCTTGTTCACGAGGTGCTTGTTGGACTCGTCGAACTGGTCCCCCACCATCGCCGCGACACACGGCTTGATTCCGCCCGAGCCCATCGCGATGAGCAGCAGCCCGAAGTAGAAGCCCAGCGGCACGTTCTCGAAGAACGCCAGGCACGCGTGGCCCGCGCAGTACACCAGGCTCAGCCAGAGGATGACCTTGAACTTGCCGAACACCCGGTCGGCGAGCCACCCGCCCACGAGCGGGAACCAGTACACGCCGAACATGAAGAGGTGGAAGTAGCTCTTCGCGAGGGCGGCGCGGTCCTCGCCCTCACCCGCGGTCTGCCGGAGCAGGTAGTCCGCCAGGAACACGGTGAGGATTCCGCGCATCCCGTAGAAGCTGAACCGCTCACAGGCCTCCTGGCCGATGATGTACGGGATTTGCGGGGGGAACTTGTTGCTCTGCGCGGCGGCGGTGGGCTGTGCCATGCGACAGGGTACTCTCTCGTGGCAGAAGGTGGGGGCTCCCAGAAAACAAGGATTCGAACCCTACCCAACCCCCCGCCCCAACTCCACCCCCGCCCGGCACGCTTACCCGCACCCCTACCGGAATTCTCCCACGAGCATGGGCACGCAATTCCAATACAGATGCTGTTTCACGATACAACTCGATTAGTTGTGTCGCGTTTGACAGGAATTGAGACAGCCATATCATGTGACTCGCTGTACGTCTCACTTCTTGAGCCACACCCCTCCCGTGACACCATTCCTCCAAGGTGGACGGGGGGTTGGGGGTGAATGAAGGCACCCCCGCCCCCCGCTCCATTGTCACGGAAGCGGCGGCCGGTGTGGTCGGACGTCAGCTGGCTTCCTGCAGCTCCACCGCGGGGCCGTCCACGCGCTGGCCCACCCGGGCCCTGCGCGCCTTCGTCAGCACGTGCCCCAGGTAGCGGCCGGTGTGGCTGCCCTCCACCCGAGCCACCTGCTCGGGCGTGCCCGTGGCGAGAATCCTGCCGCCGCCCGCGCCGCCCTCGGGGCCCAGGTCGATGACCCAGTCCGCGCTCTTGATGACATCCAGGTTGTGCTCGATGACGAGCACGCTGTTGCCCGCCTCCACCAGCCGGTTGAGCACGGACAACAGCTTGCGGATGTCCTCGAAGTGCAGGCCCGTGGTGGGCTCGTCGAGGATGTAGAGCGTGCGGCCGGTGGCCACGCGCGCCAACTCACGCGCCAGCTTGATTCGCTGGGCCTCGCCGCCGGACAGGGTGGGGGAGGGCTGGCCCAGGCGGATGTAGCTCAGGCCCACGTCATGCAACGTCTGCAGCACGCGCATGATGTCCTTGTGCGCGCCGAAGTGCTCCATCGCCTCGCGCACGCTCATGTCGAGCACCTCGGCGATGTTCTTCCCCTTGTAGCGCACGCGGAGGGTGGCCTCGTTGAAGCGCTTGCCGGCGCACACCTCGCAGGGCACGTACACGTCCGCGAGGAAGTGCATCTCCACCAGCTTCACGCCGTCGCCCTCGCACGACTCGCAGCGGCCGCCCTTGATGTTGAAGCTGAAGCGGCCCGGCCCGTAGCCGAAGGCGCGCGCCTCCGGCGTCATCGCGAACACCTCGCGGATGTTGTCGAACAGCTTGGTGTACGTGGCCGGGTTGCTGCGCGGGGTGCGGCCGATGGGGCGCTGGTCGATGTCGATGACCTTGTCCAGGTGCTCGAAGCCTTGAATCGACTTGTGCTTGCCGGGCGACTCGCGGCTCTCGTAGAGGTGCCGCGCCAGGGCGGGGTAGAGGATTTCGTTGATGAGCGTGGACTTGCCCGCGCCGGACACGCCGGTAATCGCGCTGAAGACGCCGAGCGGAATCTCCGCGTCCACATTCTTCAGGTTGTTCTCCGTCGCTCCCTGAATCACCAGCTTGCGCTTGGGGTCCGGCTTGCGGCGCTGCTGCGGAATCTCGATTTCCTTCCGCCCGGAGAGGTACGCGCCCGTCTCGCTGTCCTCGTTCGCCATCACCTGCGCCGGCGTGCCCTGGGCCACCACCTGTCCGCCCAGCTCACCCGCGCCGGGGCCGAAGTCCACCAGCCAGTCCGCCTCCTCCATCGTCTCCTCGTCGTGCTCCACCACGAGGACGGAGTTGCCCAGGTCGCGCAGGCGCTTGAGCGTGGTCAGCAGCTTGCCGTTGTCGCGCTGGTGCAGGCCGATGGAGGGCTCGTCGAGGATGTAGATGACGCCCGTCAGCTCGCTGCCCATCTGCGACGCCAGCCGGATGCGCTGGCTCTCGCCGCCGGACAGCGTGGACGCGGTGCGGTCCAGCATCAGGTAGCCCAGGCCCACGTCCACCAGGAAGGACAGGCGGCTGCGAATCTCCTTCAACAGCTCGGTGGCGATCTTCCGCTCGTGCGCGGACAGGCCCATCTCCCCGAGGAAGCCCAGCGCGTCGGAGATGGTCAGCCGGCTCAATTGCACAATCGACTGGCCGTGGACCTTCACCGCGCGGCTCTCCGGCTTCAGGCGCTCGCCCTTGCACGACGGGCAGGGCTTGCTGCTGAAGTACTTCTGCAGCTCGGTGCGGCGGGCCTCGGAGGTGGTGGTCTTGAAGTTGCGCATCATGCGCTCGACCAGGCCCTCCCACTCCATCTTGTACTGGCCGCCCTCGCCCCACTCGACGGTGAAGCTCTTGCCGTTGGAGCCGTACATCAGCGTGGTCTGCTCGCGCTTGGACAGCTTCGCGTAGGGCACGTCCAGATCAATCTTGAACGCCTTGGCCAGGCTCTCCACGAAGTCCGCCGTCCAGCCCTCGCCGCGATTCATGCCGGTGGCCCACGGTTCAATCGCGCCATCGCGGATGCTGCGGGACGGGTCCGGGACGATGAGGTCCGGGTCCATCTCCGGCTTGGTGCCCAGGCCGTTGCAGTCCGTGCACATGCCCAGCGGGTTGTTGAAGGAGAAGGACGCGGGCGTCAAATCTCCGAAGGACAGGCCGCAGGTGGGGCACGCGTTCAGCTCGGACATGACGCGGTCCGAGGCCGGGGTGCCCTTCTCGTCGGTGACGATGAGGGTGCCCTTGCCCTCGCGCAGCGCCGTCTCCACGGAGTCGGTGAGGCGCGTCTTGAGGTCGGGCTTGAGCACCAGCCGGTCGATGACGAGCGCGATGTCGTGCTTGGACTTCTTGTCCAGCTCGATGCGCTCCTCCAGGCTCTTCAGCGCCCCGTCGATGCGCGCGCGGGAGAAGCCGCGCTTCTGCGCCTCGGTGAGCAAATCCTTGTGCTCGCCCTTGCGGTTGGTGACGAGCGGCGCGAGCACCTGAATCTTGCTGCCCGCGGGCATCTTCAGGATTTCGTCGACAATCTGCTGTGCGCTCTGCTTGCCCACCTTGCGCCCGCAGTGGGGGCAGTGCTGCACGCCGATGGAGGCGTAGAGCACGCGCAGGTAGTCGTGCACCTCGGTGACGGTGCCCACCGTGGAGCGCGGGTTGTTGCTGGCCGCCTTCTGCTCGATGGAGATGGTGGGCGACAGGCCGCGGATGGTGTCGTACTTCGGCTTCTCCATCTGCCCGAGGAACTGCCGGGCATAGGCGGAGAGGCTCTCCACGTAGCGACGCTGGCCTTCCGCGTAGAGCGTGTCGAAGGCGAGCGAGCTCTTGCCGGACCCCGAGACCCCCGTGAAGACGACGAGCTTCTTCTTGGGGATGTCCAGGGAGACGTTCTTGAGGTTGTGCTCCTTGGCGCCTCGGAGGGAGATGACGTCGGGCTCGGACATGATGGGCGGGCGTTTACCACTGAATGGGTGTTCCGGTGCGGGGAAACTCGCACGGGTGGAGTGAATGACGGCCAACGCGCCGGGTTTCAACGCACATCCCACATGTGCCAGGTCCCCGGCCGGGCGGGCAGGGCCGGCAGGGCAGGCTGCCGCCCCATGGGTTTCCCTGTAGGGTGCGCCCGTCCATGAACGGCTGGGTCCTCCCCGAGCGCTACCGCGGCACCCCCCTGCTCGTCTTCTCGAGCTTCCTCTTCGCGGTGATGGCGCTGTGCACGCGGCTGCTGGCGGGCCGGCTGTCCCCCGGGCAGGTGGCGTCCGGCCGCTTCCTCATCGGGCTGGTGTTCCTGGCCATCTATTTCCCCGCCCTGGGGCGCAAGCCGCGCTACGGGCGCCTGTCCCTGTGGGCGCTGCGCGGCGTCTTCGGCGGCGCGGCCGTCTACCTGTACTTCATCGCCATCGACCGGATGACGGTGGGGCCGGCGGTGATGCTCAACGCGTGCTGGCCCATCTACGCGGCCATCATCGGCTGGCTCTTCCTGGGCGAGCGAGTCACCGGGCCGCTGCTGGGCGGGCTGGCGCTCACCACGCTGGGGGCGGGCCTGGTGATGTGGAGCAGCATGGCGGGCGGCGCGTCGCTGTCGCTGGGCCTGGGGGCGTGGGCGGGCATGGGCTCGGCGGTGCTGGGCGGCGCGGCGGTGGTGGTGGTGCGCGCGCTGCGGCACGACACGGACTCGGCCACCGTCTTCTTCTCCTTCTGTCTCTTCGGCCTCCTGTTCAGCCTGCCCTTCGCGGTGCAGGACTGGCGGCCGCTGGGGTGGGACGTGGTGCTGCCGCTGCTGGGCGTGGGGCTGACGTCCGTCGCGGCGCAGATGACCTTCACGTATGCCTTTGGCTACGTCACCGCGGTGGCGGGCGGCGTGGCCACGCAGCTCACGCCGGCCTTCTCGTGGGTGATGGGCGCGCTGCTGTTGAGCGAGCCCGTGTCGCCGCTCGCCGTCACCGGCGCGCTGGTGTGCGTGGGCGGCGTGTTGTGGGGCACCGGCGTGGTGGGACGGCTGTTGGCACCGGCATCCCGTCCCACGGTCTGAAACGTCGCCCGCTGAACCCGGCAGCCCCTCCCGTCCGTCGGATTCGTCCGTGTGGTAACCGCGCTTCCTGAAGGAATTCCAGTCCTTCAGCCCGAATGGGAAATGTTGTTCCACGCGCGGTGCCAGTCCTTTCCCATAGAGGCCAGAGGTTTGCCGCGTCGGCCTGCCGACGTCTTCCCCCGTGGAGGCGTGGGCACCCGGGTTGCAGAGGGCCCACCGCCAGGGCCGTGGATCACCGCGGTTCGCGAAATTCGTGGTCCCCGGGCGTGGCGGGAGGTCGTTATGAGCAGGGCGCTGTGGGTGGCGTGGGTGGCGGCGGCGTTGCTGGTGGGTGTTGGCTGTGAGCGGCCGTCGTCGCAGAAGGCGAAGAGCGCCTTCCTGGTTCGCCCGGAGACGATTGAGTTTGGCCCCTCGGCGCTGGGACGCACCAAGGTCTTCAAGCTGAAGATCGCCAACGGGGGGCGCGCCTCGTACCGCGTGGAGGGCGCTGTCTCCACCGTGCCCAACGTGGAGGTTCCCCCCTTCGAGCCCTTCGTCCTGAACGCCGGCGGCGAGCAGGAGATTGAAGTCCGCTTCACGCCGCAGGTGGAGGGCGTGGTGCAGGGCATGGTGGAAATCCTCAGCGACGCCGAGTCGGAAGGGCTGGTGCCCGTCAACGGCCGCGGCGTGAAGGCCTTCGTCGAGGTGCCGGAGACGGCGCTCGACTTCGGCAACGTGGCCATGGGCATGGTGGAGATGCGCGAGGTGACGGTGCGCAATCCCTCCGACGTGGAGAGCCCGCTGGTGCTGTCCATCCAGGGCACGGACGCGGACCAGTTCACCGCCGGGAAGGGCCAGGCCCCGACGCTGGCCGCGGGCGAGGAGCGCGTGGTGCCGGTGGCCTTCGCGCCGGGCCGCCTGGGCTCGGCGGAGGCCGCGCTGCACGTGGTGGTGTGCGAGGGCTGCGAGCCCGCGGTGATTCCGCTGCACGGGCTGGGCATCGCCTCCAAGCTGGAGGTGACGCCGCTGCGCCTGGACTTCGGCCGGGTGGCGCTGGGGGCCACGGCGGAGCAGTCGATTACGGTGCGCAACCAGGGCACGGTGGCGCTGAGCTACTCGGGGGTGCAGCTTCTGGACAACCCGGGCGGCGTCTTCAAGGTGGTGAGCGAGCCGGTGGTGGCCGGTGGGGTGCTGCCGGCGGGCGCGACGGTGGAGCTGCGCGTGGCCTTCACGCCGGTGGCGCTGGGGCGCGTGCGCGACGGCCGGGTGGAGGTTGGCGTGCGTGAGCAGGGCTCGAGCGCGCCGGGCCCCAAGGTGTCGCTGGCGGGAGAGGGCGGCGCCTCGTGTGTCACGGTGCTCCCGCGCAAGGTGGACTTCGGCGTGGTGGCCGAGGGCATGACGGCCACGCGCGAGGTGCAGGTCATCAACCGCTGCCGGGAGAACGTGCTGGTGAGCAACCTGCAGCTCGACACGTCGCAGGGCGGCTACTTCACGCTGGCCCAGGCGCCCGCGAGTGTGACGGTGCCGGCCGGTGAGACGGCGAAGGTCGGTGTGACGTTCAGCCCGCGCGTGGGCCTGACGGCGGCCAGCGCCGGGCAGCTCGCGGTGACGGTGCGCACCAGCGCCACCTCCGCCACGGAGGCGGTGTCGCTGTCGGGCCAGGGCCGCGTCTTCAAGCCCTGCCAGTACGACGTGCCCCAGACGCTCAGCTTCGGGAAGGTGCCGGTGGGCGCGTCGGTGGCGCTGGGCGTGTCGGTGCGCAACACCGGCACGGAGGCGTGCTACCTGGCCTCCATGCAGTTGTCGCCGGGCTCGGACGAGGCCTTCAGCTCGCTGGACGTGGAGAACCGCGTGCTGGAGCCGGGGCAGAAGGCGACGCTGGTGGTGAGCTTCAAGCCGGAGTCGGAGGGCCTCTTCTCCGGCATGGCCGAGGCGTGGGTGAACCACCCGACGCTGGGCCACCCGCTGGTGCAGGTCTCCGGCGAGGGCGTGAAGCACTGCTTCGCGGTGCAGCCCACCACGGTGGACTTCGGCATCACCAAGCTGTCCTGCGGGCCCCGCGTCCGCGAGGTGCTCGCCATCAACAACTGCCTCGGCCAGGTGCAGCTGACCGGCTTGGCGCTGGAGCAGGTGGGCAATGAGTTCAGCGCGGCGTCCCTGACGCCCTTCCCCCACACGCTGCCCAGGGGCGGCCGGGTGCAGGTGCTCGCCACCTACACGCCGCAGGATGATGGCGACGACACGGCGGCGCTGCGCTTCACGCTGGATGACGGGTCCGTCTTCACCGCGGGCCTCGTCGGCCGCGGGGTGACGAAGGCGGAGCAGACGGACCGCTTCTTCCAGGAGTCCGAGGCGAAGGTGGACGTGCTCTTCGTGGTGGATAACTCCGGCTCCATGATGGAGGAGCAGCAGAGCCTGGGGCAGAACTTCGCGGCCTTCCTGAGCGCGGCGAACCAGGCGGCGGTGGACTACCGCATCGGCGTCACCACCACGGGCCTGGACCCGTCTCCGGGCGGCTGGTCCGAGTGCCCGGGCGGCGCGCAGGGCGGTGAGAATGGCCGCCTGTTCCCGGTGGATGGCTCGCGGCCGCGCATCATCACCCCGGCCACGCCCAACGCGGCGGGCGTCTTCGCCAGCAACACCCGGGTGGGCGTGTGCCATTGGAACGAGCAGGGCCTGGACGCGGCGCACCGCGCGCTGTCGGACCCGCTGCTCTACCAGCAGGACGACCCGCGCACCCCGCTGGCCAATGACGGCAACGGCGGCTTCCTGCGCGAGGACGCGAAGCTGGCCATCATCTTCCTGTCGGACGAGGAGGACTTCAGCTCGCAGCCGGTGTCCTTCTACGAGACGTACTTCCTGGCGCTGAAGGGCAATGACAAGACGCGGCTGAGCATCAACGCCATCGTCGGGCCGACGGACCTGGGCACCTGCCCCACCTCCAGCAGCTCCGGCAGCCGCTACATCCAGCTGGCCCGGGCCACGGGTGGCGCGGTGGAGAGCATCTGCACGCCCAACTGGGCCGCGTCCCTGGAGAAGCTCTCCAACAGCGCCTTCGGTCCGAACCGCCGCTTCACGTTGACCGAGGTGCCGGCGGACCCGGAGCGCATCGTCGTCGAGGTGGATGGCGTGAAGGTGACGGACGGCTGGGAGTATGACGCCGACACCAACTCCATCCTCTTCGAGCGCGACGCGGCCCCCGCGCCCGGCTCCATGGTGGAGGTGACGTACCCGCTGGGTTGCAACTAGCCCACACCGGAAGTCCTGACTGTGTCCGGGGCGCTCCCACCGCGAGGTGGGGGCGCCCCCGTCGTTTCTCCAGCCCGTGTGTGAGGGCTATCTGTCAGCCATTGACCCCCACGTGACAAAGATGACTCGACAGGGCGGGGCAGGCGCGTGCAGCCTTCCGGGCGAGATGCCGGAATCCCTTCTCGTCGCCGCCCTGGGTGACATCCACGGGCGCTTCCACCGCGTGGAGACGTGGCTGGACGCGCTGGAGCAGGCGCGTGGTCGCCGCGTGGACCTGGTGCTGGCGGTGGGGGACGTGGAGGCCTTCCGCCGCGCGGACGACCACCGGCGCAAGGCGGCCAAGCGCACCATGCCGGCGGAGTTCGCGGAGTACGCGGACGGGGTGCGCCGGGTGAAGCGGCCGCTGTACTTCATCGGCGGGAACAACGAGGACTTCGAGGCGCTGCATGACCTGCAGGGCGGCGGCGAGCTGGCCCCGGGCGTCTGCTACCTGGGGCGCGCGGGCCTTCGGGAGCTGCTCGGCTTGCGGGTGGGGTACCTGTCGGGCATCCACGCGCCACGCTTCATCGAGCAGCCGCTGAAGCGGCCCACCACCCAGGACACGATGAAGCAGGCCGGCTACTTCCGCACGGCGGAGGTGGAGCAGGTGTCCGCGCTGCGAGACGTGGACCTGCTGCTGGTCCACGAGTGGCCGCGAGGCATCGTCCAGCGGGCGCGCGAGGAGAACCCGATGCCGCCGAGGCCGCTGCCCTCGTATTGGATTGGCAATCCGGTGACGCGGCGGCTGGTGGACACGGTGCATCCGCGGTGGGTGCTGTGTGGGCACTCGCACAAGGCCTTCGCGGTGACGTTGGAGGGGCCGGGCCGGCCGGCCACGCGCATTGCCTGCCTGGACCAGGCGGCCCGGGCGCAGGAGTCCGTCTTCTGGCTGGAGTACCAGGGGCGCGAGGCGATGCGCGCGGGCTGGGGCACGTCCGGCAACGTGTCGTGGGAGTCCGGTCAGCGGTGGGACCTGGCCGCGCTGCCGCCGCTGGGAGGTGACGGCGAAGGGGCCCCGGTGGGTGCGGAGTACTGACTCCCCTCGGAGGGCTCGCTCAGGGCTGACCCGGTGCCAGGTGTGTCACCGTGAGCGCGGGCGCGGCAATGGATGGTCCCGGTGGCAGGGCGAGCGACTCGAGTGCGCGCGCCTGCTGGCGGACCTTCGCATCCAGGAAGAGGCGCGTGGCATTCGCGCAGGCGGCCCAGCCTCGTGACGTCGCCGTGGACTGGCCGTCGGGCGCGAGGGCCGGGGCCACGGCGGTGGCGGCGCCGACGCTGGTGAAGTCGAGGTGCCGCAGGCCCGCGACGCGCACGAGCCACCGGTCCGCGCCGCGCAGCGAGCGCACGAGGTCGAAGTCGGGCACCACCACCGCGTCGCCCTCCTGGTAGAGGTGGAGCAGCGCCGCGTGGAAGTCCTCCGGGCGGAAGTCGGGGAGGCCGGTGAGCCACTCCCTGCCCAGGCTGTTGGCGATGCCGCCGTCCAGGCTCACGAGGGCCGCGGTCTCCGGGTGCTCCCGCGCGAAGAGGAACGCGGCGCGGGCTCCGAAGCTGTGCGCCACCAGGGCCACGCGGGAGGCGTCCACGCTCGTGTCCGCCTTCATGACCTCGAGCGCGCGCGCAAGCTCCCGGGCCTGGCCCCGTGCGATGGCGAGGACATCCTCGTTCTCCGACGGGGGCGCGAGGTGCGCGGGGAAGGGCGTGGTGGCCACGACGTAGCCGTGGCTCGCGAGGAACTCGGCCAGCACCGCCTGGTGGTGCGCGGAGTGGAAGCGCCCCTGTGCCACGAGCACCAGCGGATGGCGGCCCGGGGCCGGAGTGGCCCCGCGCACCGCGGCGACCTCCGTGCCCAGCCAGGCCGACACGTCCGCCTCGGGCAGCCCCATCCCCGTGACGAGTTGCTGGTAGCGGGACACCGCGGCCTCGGAGACGGCCGCATCCTCCCAGGACTCCGGGTGCTGCTCGGAGCCGGTGAGGCCCACGTAGTCGCGGTAGTGCAGGCGCGAGGCGGAGGCTCCGATGCGAGCGGGATACCAGACGGTGAGCTGGAGTTGGCGCGCGTCGGCGGCGTCCTTCCCGGCGGGGATGGCCAGCACGCGCAGGCCCACGTCATGGGTGCCCATGCGGAGCGGGCCCCAGAGGGCGGGGGCGGTGCTCGCGGGCGTCGGTGCCAGCAGGGGACGGACAGAAGGCGCGGGCGGGGCCGCGTGGCAGCCGGCGAGGACGGACAGCGCGAGCAGCCAGCGTCTGAGCGCGCGTGTGCCCATCAGAAGGTGCCCGAGATTCCCGCCATGTGCGCGCCGGCCATGGGCATCATCCGCACGGTGCCCGGACGGTCCGGGCCCGTGGTGGCTCCGGTGCGTCCGTGCAGCAGCAGGGGGACGGCGACGCCGAACGCGGAGCCCATCACGGCGCCGGTGACGACGTCGGTGAGGTAGTGCTTGTCGGCGCCCATGCGCAGCAGGCCCACGGAGGTGGCGAGCGGCAGGCCCACGGCCCAGATCCACCCCTGGTGCTCATAGCCACGCATCGCGGCCACGGTGCCCGCGGACACGACCATGGAGAACATGAGGTTGGTGTGGCCGCTGTAGAAGGAGACGTTGTTGTCGTTGGGGTGGGCGGTGAGGCCCTTCTGGTCTTCGGGGAGCTGGTGCACGAAGGGGCGCTCGCGGCCGGCGATGAACTTCACCGTCTGGTTGGCCACGGAGGCGAGCACGGCGCTCTGGATGATGATGGTGGCGTCCTCGGCGAAGAAGCGGTCGGGCATGCCGGAGCCGCGGCCCACGGCGAACTGGATGCCAAGGACGCTGGCGGGCACCACGGCGAAGCCGAGGATGTTGCTCCAGGTGTTGGCGCGCTTGCGGGACTGCTCCGTCTCACCCGCGAGCCCGCGGCCCCAGCGGTCCAACCGGTTGAGGGTGTCGGTGCCGTCGGGAGCGCGGTCGCACCAGCGGCACTGCGCGGGGGCGAGGTCGTCCTTGAAGAGGGCCTCGCTGGAAATCCAGAGCGCGGCGGCGGTGCCGGTGATGATGCCGTCCCGCTTCCAGTCGAAGCGGAGTTCGTTGAGCTGGGGGTCCGGGTCCTCCTGCGCGGAGGCAGGAGACAGCGGTGCGAGGGCCAGCAGGAAGGCCAACACGACGGCGATGGGAGCAGGGCGCACGGAGCCGAGCATAGGGGGCTCCCGCATCACCGTTCCACCTTCCGGTGGCCTATACGTCCGTGAACTCCAGGCCGGTGGCGCCGACGCTTTCTCCTGTGCGCCCTTGTGCCTGCTCGCTCGTTGGAGTCCGCCTCGCGGACCGACCCGCCGCGTCAGCGCCGGGCCTTGATGAACGCCCGGGCGGTGGATGGCCTAGAGTCGCGAAGCGAACACGCCATGACGACTTCCTTCGCCACCCGGTTCCCGCTCAAGGTCCGCCTCTCGTTGCACGGAGGCACGCTCCTGGTGGGCGCGTTCACGTACCTCTACGCGCGGCTCGTCTGCACCTTCATCTGCTCGTTGCCGCCCCACGTGCTGCTGCGCTCCGTGCTCGCGCTTTCCGCGGTCCACATGGTCCTGCGAGAGGTCGTGTTCCACTTCGCACCCGAGTCGGACGGAAGCCGCACCCCGGCCCGCCATGCCTATCTGCTCTCCGTGGGCACGTGGGTGGTGACAGGCTTCGCTGCCTTCACGCTGCACCTCTGGCTCTACCCGACCTTCCCGTTCCTCAGTCACGTGAAGCTCGCCGTCGGGTACTGGCTGCTCGGCGGCGGCCTCATCGCCCAGGTGGAGTACCTCCTCTTCGAGCAGCTCAAGCCCTCCACGTCCTCGCCCGTGGCGCAATTGCGCGAGCGACTGGGAGACCGGCTCATGGAGGGCTACGTCCTCTTCACCTCCATCCCCGTGCTGGTGCTCCTGCTCGCCCTGGTGCGCATGGTGGGCGAGCTTCATGGGAGCCGGCAGTCGCTGATTGAAGCCTCGCTCCTCGCCGCCGCCATCACCGCGGCCGCGCTCGTCGCGGCCGTGGCCTATGGGCGGAGCCTGCGGCGGGACTCGGAGAAGCTGTTGGAGGCGGTGCGCCGCGTCGGCAGCGGAGACCTCCATCCCGCCGCGTCCACGAGCCGCCCGGACGAATTGGGGCTCATCGCCCTGGGCATCAACGACATGGCCGACGGGCTCCGACTCCGCGAGCGCATCCGCGAGGCCTTCGGCCGCTTCGTCTCACCCCAGGTGGCCCACGAGTTCATCGAGAACTACGCGCGCCCGGGACGTGCCGCGCAACTGGGAGGACGTCGGCGCGACATGGTCCTCCTCTTCAGCGACCTGCGCGACTTCACCCCGCTGTCCGAGTCGCTCTCTCCCGAAGACCTCATCGAGGTCCTCAACGGCTACTTCGGGGAGATGGTGGCCGCCATCCAGAATCATGGTGGCATGGTGGACAAGTTCATCGGCGACGCGGTGCTCGCGGTCTTCGGCCTCACCGATGGCACTGACAACCCGGCCGCCGCCGCCGTGGCCGCAGCGCGGGAGATGCAGCAGCGCCTGAAGGACTACAACACCCGGCTCGCCGGACGCGGGCTGCGTCTCCAGTCCGGCATCGGCGTGCACGCGGGCGAGGTCGTCGCGGGGTACCTCGGCTGCGCGGAGCGGCTGGAGTTCACCGTCATCGGCCACGCCGTCAACGTGGCCGCCCGCATCGAGAGCCGCGCTCGCGAGCCACTGCCCGCGCTCCTGTTCAGCGACGAGGTGGCCCGGCGGCTCGCGGGGAAGCTCGACGTCCGCGAGGTGGAGTCCGTCACCCTCAAGGGCGTCGCGGAGCCGATGCGCCTGTTCACGCTGGCGCGTGATGCGGGAGACAGCCAGGCCGCGTGAGCACGGACGCCGCTCAGTTCTCGGGTGACAGCGCCGTCACCCAGAACGCGTCCGGCACCTTCGCCGCCGCTCCCTTCAGCAATCGCTCGCGCAGCCGGGCCTCGGTGACCCAGACGCGGCCGTTCGCTTCCACCGTGAGGTTGACGGGAGACTCCATTCCGGAGGCCAGCACCTCGATGCGCTTCGGACCGGCGGTCTTCCCGAGCACGTCGATGCGGACCACGCGCCCATCGCCGCTCTGGGACGCCCCCTCCAGCACGAGCAGTCGGCCATCCGGTGCGAAGCGCATCCCGTCGGGGTTCTCGAGGCGGCGCGGCAGCTCCACCTCGCTCACGGCGGGAGGTTTCCTCGCCCCTCCCGGGCGCACGAGGAAGAGCCCGCCGGGACCAAAGGTGTTGATGGCGAGCGTCTTCCCGTCCGGCGCCAGGGCGATTCCCGCGGGCCCGATGCCGGAGAGCCCCGGGGCTTTCGACGCGAAGCGCGCGTCGGACACGTAGGTCTCCAGGCGCTCACCCCCGGGCCGCAGGTACAGGACGGCGGCCCGCGTGCTGTCCGTCACGTACAGCCCGCCATCCGGTGCGACGGTGAGGTCATTGCCAAGGCCACCCTCGGGTACGGGGATGATGCGTCGCACCGCGCCGGTGCGTGCATCCACCGCGAAGAGCCGGTGCGCGCGCCTCCCCAGGGAGCCATCCGGGCGTATCAGCCCCATGACGTCGGGAGAGGTCCCCCAGAGCAGGCCGCGCGGCGCATCCAGCCGCAGGCTCGTCACGGCGAAGACCTCCTCGGAGCCGGGGAACAGCACCGTCCACCCGCCTCCGGGAGCCCGGCGCAGGATGCGCCCGCTCGACACCGAGCCGACGAAGAGCGTCCCGTCCTCCGAGTGGGTGATGCCGTTGGGGTACGTGAAGCCTTCGGGCAGGGACAACCGCTCGCGGCGCGAGGTGGCGCCCTCGGGAGCGGCGCCGGGAGCCTCGGGGGTGACAAGCAGGAGCGCCGAGGTGAGGGCTCCCAGCAGGTGCAGGCAGTACAACCTCGAATGCCGCGTGTCCGTCATCTGCGTGCGCTCCGGCGAAGAGCCCGGAAGCAGGTGTGGCCTGAATGGCCCTCGTGCTTCCAGTGCGTGCCGCGCATCAGTAGCCCACGGCTCTTGTCCCATCATCGGGGGACGGCGCACTACACTCGTGCACGGCACGCAACAATGCGGAGGGCCTGGGATGGAGCGCGCGGCACTGAGGGACCGGCTGGAGGACATGCTCAGCTTCACGGCGGTGGCGCGGGCCTTGAGCTTCGCGGACGCGGCCCGGGAGCTTGGCATCAGCGCCTCCGCCTTGAGCCGGCGCATCGCGAGACTGGAGGACGCGCTGGGCACCGCGCTCCTGCGGCGCACCACGCGCCACGTGTCGCTGACGGAGGCCGGGACGCTGTACCTGGAGCGGTGCGGCGACGTGCTCACCCGCGTGGAGGACGCGGAGGCGCTCGTCTCGGGTCTGGCGGGTGAGCCTCGGGGCCGGCTGCGGGTGGCCGTGCCCAACCTGTTCGGCCAGCTCCAGGTGGCCCCATTGCTGCCGGACTTCCTGCGTCGCTACCCGCGCATCGGGCTGGAGTTCTCGTTCATGGACCACTACGTGGACCTCGTGCAGGAGGGCTTCGACGTGGCCATCCGCATCGGCACGCTCACGGATTCGAGCCTCGTCGTGCGCCGGCTCGCGACGAACCACCGCATCCTCTGCGCGGCCCCTTCCTACCTCCGGGGCCGCCGGCCGCTGGCGAAGCCCGAGGACCTCGCCCACCAGCCCTGCCTCTACTTCAGCCCGCTCTCGGACGGGCAGGTGTGGAACCTCCACCGGGGGGACGAGCAGGTGGCGGCGAAAGGCCGTCCGGTGCTCGTCGCGGACAACGCCGAGGCACTGCGACTGGCGGCGGTGGCGGGCTGTGGGGTCACCATGCTCGCCACGTTCCTCATCGCGGAGGACCTGCGCGCCGGGAGGCTCGTGCGGGTGCTGGAGGGCTGGTCGGTGCCAGACACCGGCATCTTCGCGGTGCACCCGCCGGGCCGGCTGGTGCCGTCGAAGGTGAAGGCCTTCGTCTCCTTCCTCGCGGAGCGGTACGCGGGCACACCTCCGTGGGAGCGGGTGGGGAAGCGTCGCTCGGGGACGTGAGGATTTGATAGACCCGCCGCTGTCTCACGCCTGGAAAGACTTCATGGAACTCACGCCCGCTTCGGACTTCTCGCCGCGCGCCCTCTCCACGCTCTTCGCCCGCTCGTTCGAGGGCTACTTCGTCACCATTCCCGACGCGCCAGTGCTGTTCGACGCGCGCGTGAGGACGGAGCACATCTCCCTGGCGGACAGCCGCATCGCGCGGGTGGACGGTGAGCCGGTGGGCCTGGTGTTGATGGCGCGGCGGGGAAGGGTGAGCCGCGTCGCTGGCATGGGCATCGTGCCCTCGCATCGGAATCGCAAGCTGGGTGCGTCCATGCTGTTGCCGCTGCTGGAGGAGGCGCGTGCCCGCGGGGACACGCGCATGGTGCTGGAGGTCATCGAGCAGAATGCGCCCGCGGTGAAGCTCTATGTGCGTCTGGGCTTCCAGCGCGAGCGTCGCCTGGTGGGCTTCGTGGGGACGCCATCACCGGAGCCTGCTGCCCTGGAGGAGGTGGAGCCCCTGGCCTGCGCGCGGTTGCTTCCCGACAACCTGCCCTGGCAGATGGCTCCTTCCACGGTGGCGGGGCTCGCACTTCCCGCGCGGGCGTTCCGGCTCGGGCCCGCGGTGGCGGTGCTCGGGGATGTCTCCGCGCCTACGCTCGCGCTGCGCGCCATCGCCGTGGAGCCGGAGGCGCGAGGGAAGGGGTTCGGACGCAGGCTGCTCCGCGCGCTGGCGGCGGCGTGGCCGGGCAAGCCCATCGCGGCGGGCGCCATCGTCCCGGAGGGACTGTGCGACCGCTTCTTCCTCGGAGCGGGATTCTCGCATCCGACGCTCTCGCAATTGGAGCTCGTCCATCGCTTCACGCCGTAGCGCGGGCGCGGCACCGCCCTGTTACGGTGCGCGGCCATGAACCTCATCGAACGCCTGCAGGAGTCGATGCGCCACGCCGCGAGGGAGCGATACACCTCCGTTCCCGTCCCGCCCTTCACCGCCTACTTCCATCCGTTCGACGCGATGGTCTATCTGAACTACGTCATCCCCGACGGGCCGGTGACGGGTGACACGCGCGAGGCGCTGCGGAAGCTCCGCACCGAGTTCGAGGCACGCCAGCGCGTGCCCCGCTTCGAGTACGTCGACGCACTCGCCCCCGAGCTGGCCGGCATGCTGAGCGCCGCTGGCTACCGCCAGGAGGCCGAGGCCCGGCTCATGGCCTGCACGCGCGACACCTACGTCCCCTTCAAGGGGCCGGAGAGGCTCACGCTCACGGTGCTCTCGCCGGATTCGCCTCGCGAGGAGGTCCGCGACTTCTGCGTCACCACACGCCAGGGCTTCAGCCCGGGGGAGACGGTGACGGTGGGCGACGAGGAGGTCTCGAAGACGCTCGAGGACCTGAAGGACGGCCGCGCATTCCTCGCGAGGATGGACGGGCGTCCGGTGTCGGGCGGGCAGTTCTCCTCACCCCATCAGGGCACCACCGAGCTCGCGGGCGTGGCGACGCTCCAGGAGTGGCGGGGGCGTGGCATCGGCGCGGCGCTCGTCTCGCGCGCGGCGGAGGAGGCCTTCTCGCGGGGCGTGGAGGTGCTGTTCCTGAGCACCATCACCGAGGAAGCCGGCCGCCTCTACGAGCGCGTCGGCTTCCGGTTCGTCACGCGGATGCTGTTCTACGTCGACGCCGCGGCACCTGCCCACGGCTGAGTCCCGTCCGAATGCCGCCGCGCTCATTTGAGAAGTCCGGGAAGTCACTCTTCCCGAGCAGGGCAGACAGGCGAGCGTTGAAAGGACCTGGGCGGCGGGCTCGTAAAGGAGCATGAAAGCCACCCGCCCGGTCGTTCTACAATCCGCTCCCGAATGCCCCCCCGTCCCGGCCGCACCCTCCACGTGTACCCCGATGCCGGCCGGCGCCAGGCAGCGCTGCGTGCCGGAGGGGATGCGAGCGGGCTGTCGGTGGGCGCCAACCTGCTCACCTGGGACGAGCTGCTGAATGCGCTGGGCGGCGCGCGTGAGCTGAACCGGCGGCCGTGCCCGGCGATGGCCGCTCGCACGGTGGTGGCCTCGCTGGGGCCCGCCCTGGGGCCCACACCGTTCGGCGAGTACGTGCGCGAGCCCGCCTTTGCCCGCGCCGCGCTGGACGTGGTGTTGGACCTGAAGGCCGGCCGCCTCACCGCGCGCGAGCTGCAGGACGCGGTGGAGGTGCTGCCGCCGGACCGGCAGAAGAGGGGCCGGGTGCTCGCCCGCCTGTATCACCTGTACGAGCAGAAGATGGCGGAGCTGGGGCTGGCGGACCGCGAGGACGTGATGCGCGGTGCTCGCGAGGCCCTGGCCAGCGGAGCCTGGCCGGTGGGCTGGGAGGGCGTGGGCGCGCTCGTGCTGCACGGCATCTACGACGTGCGTCCGTCCGGGCTGGAGCTGCTGCTGTCGCTGGTGGCGGCGTGCGAGTCGCGGCGGGTGACGCTGCGGGTGGAGACGCCGGTGGGAGGCTCGCCCGCGGCGGACGCGGCGCTGGCGGCCCTCTTCCGCGCCTTCGAGAACCGCGGCGAGACGCTGCCGCACGTGGACCTCTTCAAGGCGGACGTCACCTTCGAGGGCCGGCCCTTCATCGACCTGGGGCGCCACCTCTTCTCGCCGCGCGCCCCGCGCGACGTGCTGAAGGACGCCGTGCCTGCCCTGCGCGTGTGGAGCGCGGCCACGGCTCGCGAGGAGGCGCGCCTCGTCGCCCGCGACGTGCGGCGGCTCATCGCGGAAGGGGCCTCGCCCGGGGACATCGCGATTGCGTGGCGCGAGCCGGGGCCGGAGGCCGGGTGGCTCGCGGAGTCGCTGGGCGAGCTGGGCGTGCCGGTGCGCCTGCCCTGGGGCGAGCCGCTGGCCCTGGCCGGCCCGGTGCGGCTCGCGTTGGATTTGCCGACGCTGGTGGAGGACGGCTTCCCCGCCGAGCGCGTCGCGGAGTTGGTGGGCAGCCGCTACGCGCCCACGCTGTCGCGCGGAGGTCCGGACGCGCCCGCGAGCCTCTTCGCCCTCGCCGCCGTGCGCGATGACAAGCTGGGCGCGCTGCGCAACCGCGGCGCGTATGACGTGCGCCTGGATGGGCTGGCCCGACGGCTGCTCGCGCTCTACGGCGCGCAGAAGAAGGAGGCCGGCAACCGCGTCCACGCCGTGCAGGTGCTGCGCGAGCGCTGCATGCTGCTGGTGGACTTCTGCCGCCGCATCCCCGAGGAGGGCACCACCGGGGAGCTGCTCACCGCGTGGTGGCACGCCGTGGAGCGGCTGGGACTGGTGGATACCGAGGGGCCGCTGGAGTCGCGCGAGGAAGGTGGCCTGGGCGCCCGGGCCGTGGACGCGCGCGCACGGGACGAGGCCGCGCGCGAGGCGCTCCGTCAGCGTGTGCAGGGGCTGTTGCGGACGATGAAGGCCGTGGGCGGCGGGCCGAAGCTGCGGCGGCGCACCTTCGGCCGGTGGCTGCGCGACGCCATGGCGGACGCGCACCTGCCACCGCGAGGGCCTCGGAGTGGCGCGGTGGAGGTGCTCGACGTGGCCGAGTTGACAGGCCGCACCTTCCGCCACCTCTTCCTCGCGGGCATGACGGAGGGCCGCTTCCCCGGACGGGACGCGCCTTCTCCGCTGCTGGGGGACGCGGAGCGCTCGGCCCTCAACCAGCACCTGGGACGCGACGTGTTCCGCCTCACCGGCGGCGAGTTCGAGGACCGCGCGGCATGGCGCCTCACCGAGGACCGGCTGCTCTTCGCCAGCGCGCTGGCCGTTGCCGAGGAGACGATGAGCCTGTCCTTCGCCATGGAGGCCGCGGGCGGGCAGGAGCAGGTGCCGTCCGCGTTCCTGGAGGAGGTGCGCCGGCTCACCGCGCTGAAGTGGACGCCGCGCTCGCTGCCGCCCATTCCTCCGCTGGACGAGGTGCTCACCGAGGCCGAGTTGCGCCGCTGCGTCGCGCTGGAGGCGCTGGCCCAGCCGAAGCTGCGCGTCACCGAGCCGGACGCGGCGGCCCCGCTGCTCAAGCGCCAGTTCGAGAAGGAGCCCTGGTACACGGGCGCGCGCGAGCTGTCGCTGGTGGAGGTGGAGCGCCTGTTCTTCTTCGGCGACCCGAACCGGCAGCCGGGGCCGTACTCCGGCTCGGTGGACGCCAACACGCTGCGCGAGTCACTGCGCGAGACGTTCCGCTTCGACCTCACGCGCCCGCTGTCCGCGTCCGCGCTGGCGCGCTTCGGCAACTGCGGCTTCCAGGGCTTCCTCACGTATGGGCTGAAGGTGTCGGAGCCGGACCAGCCGGGCGAGGAGTTCGATGCGCGCGGCCGCGGCACCTTCTGGCACCGCGTGGTGGAGGAGGTGTTCAAGTCCCTCAAGGAGCACGAGCTGCTGGGCAAGGCGCCGGAGGACGTGCCGGACGCGGTGCTGGACGCGGCGCTCAAGTCCGCCATCAAGCACTTCGAGAAGTTCCACCACGTGGGCCACCCCGCGCTGTGGAAGCTGGCGCACGAGCGCGCCCGCGCCATGGCCCGCCGCATCCTCGTGGACGAGCGGCGCGGGCTGCCCTTCGACAAGATGGTGCCGGAGGGCTTCGAGCTCCAGTTCGGCCCCGCCGCCCAGGACGACAAGTGGCGCAACGTCATCCTCCCGATTGGTGGCGACGCCATCGTGTTCGAGGGGAAGATCGACCGGCTCGACATGTCGGGCGGTGACGTGGGCGTCATCGACTACAAGTCCGGCCGGCTGGACAAGCGCGCGCTGAAGGAGAAGCTGCTCACGTCGGACTTCCAGCTCCCGCTCTACCTCTACGCGGCGCGGGAGAGCGGCCACAAGGAAGCGAAGCAGGCGGCGTGGTTCTCGCTGCGCACCGGCGCCACCATCCACCTCTCCGAGGTCGTCTCCGCGCAGGAGATGGACGAACTGCTGTCCACGGACCCGGAGGTGCGCACACAGGTGGCGGAGAAGAACGGCCTCAACCTGCCCAACGCGGTGGAGTCGCTCGTGAATACGCTGCGCGAGGGACGCTTCGCCGCGCGGCCCCAGGACTGCGGCACGTGTGGCTTCCGCGCCGTGTGCCGGATTACCGAGCGACGGATGACGGAGGAGGGCGGATGAGCGACACGCCGCACCTCCTCGCGCTGGAGCGCAACCTGGCCCTGATGGCCGGCGCGGGCGCGGGCAAGACATACAGCCTGGTGACGATGACGCTGCACCTGCTGGCGGGCGCGCGCGAGGTCGGCGCGGCGCTGCGTCCGTCGCGGCTGTGCATGCTCACCTTCACGGACAAGGCCGCGGCGGAGATGCGCTCGCGCGTGCGGCAGCGCCTGGACGGGCTGGCGCAGGGGGACACGCGGCAGGACCAGGAGACGGAGCTGCGCGCGTCGCTGGCGCGGGTGGACAAGCCCTTCCCGCTGCCGGACGTGTGGCGGCAGGTGCGCGAGGAGCTGGGCGGGGCCACGGTGGGCACCTTCCACTCGCTCTGCGGTCAGTTGCTGCGCCGCGCGCCTCCGGCGGTGGGCATCGACCCGAACTTCGAGGTGCTGGACGAGCTTGAAGCCACGGGCCTGGTGCGGGACGTGTGCGAGCGCGTGGTGCTGGACGCGTTGGAGGAGGGTGACGCGCAGGTGCGCGAGCTGTGCCAGGAGCTGGGCTTCTCCGGCTCGGGCTTCTCCGACGGGCTGGTGGATGCGCTGGTGTCCGTCTACCGCAAGCTGCGCGAGGAGGGACTGCGCGCCGCCACCGCCGCCGTGGGTGACGCGGCCGCGGCCCGCGTAGAGCTGGAGGAGTCGATCAAGAAGTGCCTCCAGCTCTGCTCCGAGGCGCGGGGGTTGGACACGAAGGGCGAGTGGAGCCGGCTGCTCGGCGGGCTGGAGCGCGCACTCAACGGGATGACGGCGGAGAACTTCGGCACGGGCGAGCGCTTCCCGTGGATGCGGGCCTGCTTCAAGGCGGATGGCCGCAACCACGCGCGACTGAGCAAGGGCGCGGCGGCCCCCATCCGCGAGGTGTACTGGCGCATCTTCGGCAAGAGCGATGGCTCCGTTCCGCGCATCGACGACGCCTGGGCCGCGTGGCGCACCGCTCCTTTCGAGGCCACCTTCCGTGCGCTGCTGACGCAGGTGGAGGAGCGCCACGACACGGAGCTGTCCCGGCGCAACGTGTTCGACTTCACCTCGTTGCTCGTGAAGTCCCGTGACTTGCTGCGAGACTTCCCGGAGTTCCGCCGCCAGGTGCAGGAGCGCATCGGCGCGCTGCTGGTGGACGAGTTCCAGGACACCAACCGCCTCCAGTTGGAATTGGTGTTGCTGCTCGCGGAGCAGCGCGACGGCGGGCCGCGCGAGCTGGTGAAGGACGCGGACCTGGTGACGGCGCTGCCGCTGGAGCCGGCCTTCCTCTGCGCGGTGGGAGACCGCAAGCAGTCCATCTACGAGTTCCGCGGCGCGGACGTCTCCGTCTTCTCCGTGCTGGCGAAGAAGATTGAGGACGAGGGCGGCACGCGCGGCTTCCTCCAGCACAACCGCCGCTCCGTGCCGGGGCTCCTGTCCTTCTTCAACAGGACGTTCGCGGGCGTGCTCGTCGCCGCCGACGCGCAGGAGCCGCGCCCCTTCGAGGTGGTCTACGTCCCCGGGGAGGACGACCTGTCCGCGGTGCGCCCGTCGCTCACCGAGGCACCGGTGGTGGAGCGGCTGCAACTGGAGGAGGCGGACACGGCGGCGGACCTGCGCTGGCTGGACGCGGACTCGGTGGCCCGGCGGCTGCGGTGTCTGCTGGCGCCCGGCGCACCGGCCACCGTGGAGCGCGAGGACGGCGAGGGGCTGCGCCCGGCGCGCGGTGGCGACGTGGCCATGCTCTTCCGGACCTTCACGCACCTGGAGGTGTACCGGCAGGCGCTCATCCGCCACGGGGTGCCGCACCGGGTGCTGCGAGGCCGGGGCTTCTACGGCGCACAGGAGGTGCTGGACCTGGCCTCGCTGCTGGCGTTGCTGGCGGACGCGGAGGACTCGCTCGGCTTCGCGGCGGTGCTGCGCTCTCCGCTGGTGGGCCTGTCGGACGCGTCGCTGTTCCTTCTCGCGGGGGACCAGCCCCTGTCGCTGGCGTCCACGGGGCTGACGGACCCGAAGGTGCTGGAGTCCATCCCCGAGCGCGAGCGGCTGCGGCTGGAGCGCTTCCTGGGCGCGCTGCCCTCGCTGCGGCGCGAGCGGGACAGGCTGGGCGTGCGGGAGCTGCTGCTGTCCGCGCTGGACGTGACGGGCTACCGCGAGGCGCTGGCAGGCTCGCCCTACGCGGAGCAGGCGAGCGCCAACGTGGAGAAGCTGCTGGCGCTGGCGTCGCGGCGGGACGAGCGCGGCACGGGTGGGTGCGTGGCCTTCGCGCGCGAGCTGCGCATGCTGGCGGAGAACGACCCCACCGAGGCCCAGGCGGACCTGCTGGACGCGGGAGACCCGCGCGCGGTGCAGCTGCTCACCATCCACCGCGCCAAGGGCCTGGAGTGGCCCATCGTCGTGGTGCCAGCGCTCGGCGGCCGGCGGCGCACCACCAGCGCCCGCGCGCACTTCGAGCGCTCGCACGGCATCTCCCTGCGCCCGTGGGTGCCGGACTCGCTGGACGACTACACCTCCACGCGCTTCGACGCGGTGCGGGCGGAGCTGAAGGCGCGCGAGGACGCCGAGTACCGCCGCCTCCTCTACGTGGCCCTCACCCGCGCCCGGGACATGCTGGTGCTGTCGGGCGGTGCGGAGCCGCGCGGAGGCAAGGACTCGTGGTGGCATCTCATCGACGCGCGCCTGGACGTCGATGCGGAGCTGCGCGGGTTGGTGGACGATTTGAACGTCGACTCGCTCCCGCCGCCCGCGGACCCCGAGCCGCCGGGCCCGGAGGAGATGGCGCGCGCCGGGGCCCGCGTGGAGGCCGCGCTGCTGCGGGTGCGCGGTGGGCTCGCGGAGGACGGCGAGTCCTCGAGCACGGCGGTGGCCTCCGTGGGCGCGGTGCAGGACTTCCTCGCCTGTCCCCGGCGCTTCCACTACCTGCACCGGCTGGGCCTTCGCGGCGCGACCTGGCCCTGGGAGGTCGCTCCCCGGGGCGCTCCGCCGCTGGTGGAGCCCGACGGGTGGCTGCCCGCCGAGAGCCCGGAGGGGCTGACGCTGCGCCTGCTGCGAAGCGTGGACCTGCGGCTCGCCGCGGCACCGGACGCGGAGCCCGCCGAGCGGCGTGCCCACCTGGAAGCACTGCTGCGGGATGCGGGCGCGCTCCCGCACGACGAGGGCATGGAGGGTGTGCTGGGCGCGGTGGAGCGCTTCCTCGGCACGGACCTGGCCCGGCGCATGGCGGCGTCACCCGCGCAGTCCGTCCACCGGAGCCTGCCCTTCCACCTCGCGCTGGAGGGCGGGGCTGCCCTGGAGGGTGAGTTGGACATCCTCTGGGAGTCACCCGAGGGCGAGGCGGTGGTGCTGTCCCTCAAGTCCGGCGGGCGACACCCGGTGGGCGCGGCGGCCTACACGCATGAGCTGGCGGCGCTGGACCTCGTCGCCCGGCGGATGGTGCGTGAAGGGGTGCCGGTGCGGGTGGGGGTGGTCTTCCTGGGGGAGCCGCGCCCGGAGCCGGAGTGGCTGTCCGGAGCGAAGGGGCTGGAGGCGGCCACCAGGCGGCTGGCGGGGGCCGTCCAGGCGCTGGCCCGGGGGGAGGTCCGGGGCGACTGGCCCGGGCGGGAGAGGGCGGCCTGCCAGGCCCTGCATTGTGGCTTCTCGGAACACTGTCACCCGGCCCCCGGCGCGTGCTAAGCGGCGGGCACCATGCCGAACGTCGTCGTCATCGGAGCGCAGTGGGGAGATGAGGGTAAGGGCAAGGTCGTCGACCTGCTTACCGAGCATGCCCAGTTGGTCGTCCGTTTCCAGGGCGGCAACAACGCGGGCCATACGCTCGTGGTGGGTGGGCAGAAGACGGTGCTGCACCTGATTCCCTCGGGCATCCTCCATCCGGGCAAGACGTGTGTCATTGGCAACGGAGTGGTGGTGGACCCCGCGGTCCTTGTCGGGGAAATCGACGCGCTCAAGGCGCGCGGCTTCCTCAAGGAGGACTCGCAGCTCATCATCTCCGACAATGCCCACGTCATCTTCCCGTGGCACAAGCTGCTGGACAGCTTCCGCGAGAAGGCGCGCGGCGGCAGCGCCATCGGCACCACGGGCCGGGGCATCGGTCCGTCCTACGAGGACAAGGTCGCCCGCCGCGGCATCCGCGTGCGTGATTTGCTCAACGCGGAGCGGCTGCGCAAGCGGATTGAAGAGCGTCTCCCGCAGGCACTGGAAGAGCTGAGGGAGCTGTGCGCGAAGGCCGGAGACCCGGTGCCGCAGCTCGAGGTGCCGCAGGTGCTGGCCGAGTTCTCCGCCCTGGGCGAGCGGCTCAAGCCCTACGTGCACGACGCCTCGCTCTTCCTCTCCGAGCAGGTGCGCCGCGGCGCGCGCATCCTCTTCGAGGGCGCGCAGGGCACGCTGCTGGACGTGGACCACGGCACCTATCCCTTCGTCACCTCGTCCAACTGCGTGGCGGGCAACGCCGCGGTGGGCTCGGGCCTGGGGCCCACGGCCATCGACAAGGTGATGGGCATCAGCAAGGCGTACACCACCCGCGTGGGCGGTGGCCCTTTCCCCACCGAGCTGAACGACGCGCTGGGTGAGCAGCTGCGCAAGGTGGGTGACGAGTACGGCGCCACCACCGGCCGCCCCCGCCGCTGCGGCTGGCTGGACGGCGTGGTGCTCCGGTACGCCGCGCGCGTCAACGGCCTGTGGGGCATGGCCCTCACCAAGCTGGACGTGCTCAGTGGCCTCAAGACGCTGAGCATCTGCACCGCGTACGAGCTGGACGGCCAGAAGATCACCGAGCTGCCCGGCGACTACGAGGACCTCGCCCGCGTCAAGCCCATCTACGAGTCGCTGCCGGGCTGGGACGAGAAGATTGCCGGCGTGCGGACCTTTGATGAGCTGCCGGAGAACGCCAAGCGCTACGTGCGCCGGGTGGAAGAGGTCAGCGGCGTCCCCGTGGTGTGCGTCTCCGTGGGCGCCGACCGCGGCGAGACGGTGCTCCTCCAGAACCCGTTCCGGAGCTGACCTCGGGGCGGGGTCCTGGCGGGCCCCGCCCGAGGTGGGCTGGCACGGGCCCGTCTCCTGACTGAGGTGGGCTGACACGGGCCCGGGGTTTCTGCTACGGCATCCGGGTCGTCACCCCAGGGGGCCGTCATGGTTGTCGTTCGCAGGTTCGTCATCGCCATGTCCGCGACGTTGCTGCTGGGCGCCGCGGAGCCCTCCGCTCCGGCGCGCGCCGCGTTCGAGCGCGGTGAGGCGGCGCTGTCGGCCGGCAGGATGGACGAGGCGAGCGCGGCCTACCGCGAGGCCCTGGCCGCCACGCCCGGGTACGCCGCGGCGCTCAACGGGCTGGGCAGCGTGCTCTTCCGCAAGGGCCAGGTGGCCGACGCCATCGCCCGCTTCCGCGAGGCCACGCAGGCGGACCCCGGCCTCAAGATGGCGTTCTTCAACCTGGGCTATGCCGCGCGCAAGGCGGGCGACGCCGCCACCGCGGCCCAGGCGTACGAGCGCTACACGCAGCTCGAGCCGAACGACGCGGACGGCTACTACGGGCTCGGCGAGAGCTACCGGCAGCTCGGCCAGAAGGACAAGGCGGTTGCCGCGTACCAGGCGTACATCGCGCGGGAGAAGCGCCCGGGCGAGCAGGTCTGGGTGCGCAAGGCCCGTGAGTACCTCGCGGCCATGGGCGCGGAGCCGGTGCCCGCCGCCGCGGCGGTACCGGCCGCTGCCTCCACCTCCACGCAGTCCGCTGCCGCGACTCCAGCGGTGGAGATGCCGGCGCCGTTCCCGGAGTCCCGGCCCGCCAGTGCTGCCGCCCCGGTGGTCGCGCCGGAGCGCACGCCGAACCCGGCGCTCGCGGCCGCGCGCATCCGGGACGGGGATGCGCTGATGAAGGAGCGCCGCTACCGCGAGGCGGCCTTCGCCTTCGTGGACGCGACGCACGCGGACGCCGGCCATGTGGAGGCCCTCTTCAAGCTGGGCAATGCGATGGCGGTGCTCGGCTACTACGGGCAGGCGGTGGAGAAGTGGGAGCGCGCGGCGAAGCTCACCCAGGACGCCGCCATCCGCCAGAGCGCGCAGGACAACGTGGTCCGGGCGCGGGCGAAGATGGCGCAAGCGGGGGCTTCACCCCAGGCGGCCGGTCAGCCCCCGGGCTCCGGGCCGGTGTCGGACACGACGCGAGCGCAGGCCCGCCGCGCGTACGAGCAGGGCGTGCAGCGCATCGGCACTCGCGACTACGGCGGCGCGCTGACCAGCCTCACGCAGGCCATCCAACTGGAGCCGATGCTGGCGGTCGCCTACACCGCGCGCGGCAGCGCGAACATCGGTCTGCGGCGCTATGCGGAGGCGGCGGCGGACTACCAGTACGCGTTGGAATTGGAGCCCGGCGCGGCCTCGCCGCTGTACGGGCTGGCCGAGTCGTACCGGGCGCTGGGGCGCAACGCGGAGGCGCGGGGCCTCTATGAGCGTTATGCGGCCTCGTCCGCAACCGACGTGCGGTCGCAGCTCCAGGAGGAATCCCGACAGAAGGCCGCGAAGCTGCGTTGACCGCCCGCCAGGGGAGCAGGGGGGCAGGTGGACCGTGTCAGCTCCAAGCATTAATTTGGAGGTATGACCGGGCGCGACGCGGATGTGGACCGAGGGCAGGTCTTCAGACCCCGCAGGGTGCTGGCGGCCTCGATGGCCGTGGCGGGGCTACTCTGGGTGGGGGTGCTGCTGTACCTGTTCCGTTTCGACGAGGTACCGCTGAAGACCTTCCTCTCAGCGGGGTTCTTCGTCCTCTTCTTCGGTGTCTCGCTCACCTACTACGCGCGCACACGCATCGTCGTGGACTCGGGGGGCATCACCTACCGGGGCATGGTTCGCACCCGGCATTTCTCGTTCTCGGACATCCGCAAGCTGGACGTGTTGCCCGGCCCGGTGACGGTCTACGCCATCCGTGGCCAGTGGGGCTTCGTCCACTTCACCAGCTTCTTCCAGCACCACCAGCGGCTCGCCCGGATTCTCGTGGAGCGCGCCGGCCTGGCGCCGACGTGAGCGCTTCCTCGCTTCGGGTTGGCGTGAAGGTGACGATGCGCGCCGTGCGAGTGTCGCGGCTCCTCAGCCACTGCCCGCCAGCGCGTAGGTGACGACGAGCCCGGCGAGTGCCGCGAGGGCGCCGAGCCCGATGAGCCACCACTCGCCTCGGGCCTTCCTCGGCGGTGGACTTGCTGCAACCCCATCCGTACCCGGGGGCGCTTGCACCTCGGGAGTCGTTGCAGTGGCTGGAGCCGGGGCTTCTCCAGGCGCCTGCTCCACGGGGGCCGGGACGGCCTCTGGCGGTGGAGCCGGTGGAGGCGGCGGCTCCTCCACGGGCGCCTGGAAGCGCAGCAGCGAACGACCCAGCTCGATGACGTCTCCATCCGCCAGCGGGGCGCGTCCCTGGACGCGCTGGCCGTTGATGAAGACCCCGTTGGGGCTGTCCAGGTCCTCCAGCGTGAAGCCCACCTCTCCGTGAAGAATGCGCGCATGGGTCCGGGACACGGCGCGGTCGCGCAGGCGGAGCGTCACTTCGCTGCCCCGGCCCAGCTCCGTGCGCGCCTCCGCGAGCGCATGCGTGCGGCCCACGTCCAGGCCCGTGAGGCAGGTGAGGGTGGCCGCGCGGGAAGGGCCCGGTTCCTCCGCGCCGGTGAGCAGGCCCTTGAGCACGGCCACGGTGCCCACGCCGCGCTCCGCCACATTCTCCCGGAGAACCCGCAGGCACATCTCCTCCGGCAGGCCGAGCACCTCTCCGGGCATCACCAGCCGGGAAACGCCGGGAGGGGCGAGGACGCCATTCACGGAGAACGTGCGCGCCGCCTCCACCATGAGCCGCTGCGCTTCGATGCGCAGGGTCAGCAGCCTCGGGGGCAGTCCGTCCAGCCGGATGTGGTCCTCGGAGCCGCCGCCCAGCAGGTGCTGTCCCTCGGACAGCTCGAACGGCGTGGTGGTGCCCAGGTGCTCGAATTCGAAGCGCATGGCCCGGCGTTGGAGCAACGGCCGGGCCGGCGTGAGGCCCTCGGGTTCCGCGCGGTTGCCCGACGGGGGCGTCCACGCCCGGCGAAGGCCGTCCATGCCCCGGGATGGCCGTCAGCCCGAGTCACCCGGGAAGGCAGGGCTCACGCCGCGTGGTCGACACCGGTGGCCACCGCACCCGGAGCTCCGGCCGGCAGCCGCGTGCCCGGGTACACGGATACCTCCGAGCCATCCGCCACGAAGGCCGAGCTCGGCTTCCCGCGCAGGAACGGCTCGAAACGCGCGCCGTACAGCCCGCGGACGTCGCAATCCAGCTCCGTTCCGTCCGCCTGCCACACGGACCAGCGCGGGTGCTCCACGCGGTACTCGGCGCAGCCGCCGTCCCGCTGTGGCGTGTAGCCCCAGTAGTGCTCGGTGATGAACTCCTCCTCCGAGCCCGGCGCGCTGGCCTGGGGCGCGCCGCGCGTCCGCGCCGACAGGTGTTGCCAGCGTCCACCGGCCTTCCATGCGTATTCCAGCCGGCCCGGCGTGCCCTGCTCCGCGTCCCGCATCTCCACCGTGTGGCGCATGGGCAGCGCGACGTACGGCTCGTTGTAGAGGACGCGTGCCACCGTGGCGATGGCGAGCCGTGGGACGATTTCCTTCACGAACGCCACGCCGCGCCGCCAGCCCTCGGGGCCCCGGTGGCGCACGTAGTAGCGCAGGTTGACCTCGTCGAAGTTCTGGTGGAACGGCACGGCCAGGCCGCGCACGCGCGTGTCCAGGAAGCGGAAGCCCACCATGCTGGCGAAGGCCTTGCCCTGCCACGTGTCCAGCTCCGTCCCATGAGGCACGAGAGGCCGGAGCATCTCCGGGTCCACCTCGTAGTTGAGCATGACGAGATACCGCCACGTGGCCGTCAGGAAGGGGCGCATGCACCTGTCGTAGCGCGCGCCGCGTCCGCCCGTCCAACCTGCCCGGAGGCACCCGCGTCCGGGGCTGATGGGACGCAATGCCCGGGCTGTTCCGTCCTGGCCCCGCGGCGGTCCGCCCCAACCTCCGTGAAGCCCGCTAGGATGCCTGGCCCCGATGCGCTTCTCGCCCACAGTCCTCGTCCCGCTCCTGACGCTCACGTGCCTCGCCGCCTGCCGCGACGAGCAGGCCGGTCCGCCCCAGCGCGCGCAGCGCCTGCCCGCGCCCACCCAGGCGCGTGCGCTGGACACCGCGCCGTCGGACCTCACCTTCCGCAGCGGCGCGACGTTCGCCGGAGGCACGGTGGTGTACCTGGGCTCGAAGGTGACGCCGGAGAACGCCGCGCCCGGCGAGCAGGTGCGCCTCGCCCACTACTTCCAGGCCACGCGCCCGCCGCCGAAGGGCTTCGGCTTCTTCGTCCACGTGGTGGACACCGCCAGCGGGGGCATGCTCTTCAACGCCGACCACGAGGTGCAGGGCGGCGCCGCGCCGCTCGCGTCGTGGCCCGTGGGCAAGGTCATCGAGGACGTCCACTCCATTCCCATGCCCAACGTGCCCGCGCGCGTGATGCTCGGCTTCTGGCGCGACGACGAGCGCCTGCCCGTGGACGACGCCCGTGCCCAGGACGGCGCCCAGCGGATGCTGGGCCCGCAGCTCGGCGGCGCCGCTCCCGAGCTGCCCGAGTACACCGTCGGCCGCGTGACGAAGGCCCCCGTCATCGACGGGGTGCTCGACGACGCCGCGTGGAAGAACGCCCGGCCCGTGGTGCTGCGCGGCAGCTTCGACGGGCGTCCCGTGCAGCTGCGCACCGAGGCCCGCCTCGCCTACGACGACGCCAACCTGTACGTGGCCTTCGACAGCGAGGACCCGGACATCTGGGGCACGCTGCGCAACCGTGATGACTCCATCTACGAGGAAGAGGTGGTGGAAATCTTCCTCGACGCCAACGCGGACGGGCGCACGTACAACGAGCTGCAGGTGTCCCCGCACAACGTCATCTTCGACGCCTACTTCCCCGCGCGCCGCCAGGGCATGGACCGCACCTGGGACTCGGGCATGAAGACGGCGGTGAAGGTGCGCGGCACGCTGGATGACCCGTCCGACAAGGACCAGGGCTGGTCGGTGGAGATGCAGATTCCCTTCGCGCGCCTGGCGGAAGTCCCCCATGTGCCGCCGCAGAAGGGCGACCGCTGGCGCTTCAACCTCTACCGGCTGGAGCACCCCGGACGGCGCACGGTGGAAGGGCAGGCCTTCTCACCGCTCTACGTGGGTGACTTCCACGCGCTGCCGCGCTTCGGCTGGCTGACCTTCCAGTAGCGAAGGTGCCCGCGCTCAGGCGTGCGGGGTGATGTCCCAGTGGGCGTCCGCCACCGAGCGCTCGGACGGGTCGCCCAGGAAGCGCAGGAAGCCGCGAAGCTCCAACGTGTCGACGAGCTCCTCGGCCTCGAGCTCCGAGAAGCCCTTCATGTGCACGAGCACGTCCCTCATGAGCGCCTTGCCGCGCAGATAGCCGACGGGCTCACCGGGGCCGAGCGTCTGCTTCAGCTCGGCGGTCAGCTGCTGGAGATCCAGGTCCTCTGAAATCATCGCTCGAAGGGTGTTGATGCTCCTCCCCGACGGCAACCCGGGCCTCCTCCGGCGGAGGCTCGCGCGGCAGATAGGAGAGCAGCCGGACGTCCTGCCCATCACTCTCCACGGTGACGGCTCCGTCCAGGTCTGTCCGCCAGCACTCACTTCCCATGGCCTGGTAGCGCGCCTCCACCTCCGGGTGGGGGAAGCCGTAGCGGTTTCGCCGTCCCACGCAGAAGACGACATGCCGGGGCCGCGCCTTCGCGAGCAGGGCCTTCGTGGACGAGGTCCGCGAGCCATGGTGCGGTGCCTTCATCACCGTCACCTCGCCGACCTGCTCGAGCAGTGCGGCCTCACCGTCCTCCTCCACGTCACCCGCGAGCAGCACGGTGACGGCACCATGCCGCACCCGCAGCACCACGCTCCGGTCATTCACGCCCTCCAGCAACTCGCGCTCCAGGGGACCGGGAGGCCCCAGCACCTCCACCGTCGCCTCGCCCAGGCGCAGCGATGGGTGGCCGGCCTCCACCTCCTCGACGCGTGCATCGCGCGCCGCGGCCACCACCTGCCGCGACAGCGGCCCGTCTCCGTCTCCCGCGGGCATCCACAGCCTCTCGGTGGGCACCTGCGTCAGCGCCGAGGCCAGGCCCAGCGCATGGTCCGGGTGCGGATGCGACAGCACCGCGAGGTCCAACCGGGAGATGCCCGCCTGTTTGAGGTAGGGCACGACGAAGCGCGCGCCGGTGTCCATGCCCCCGGGCACGCCGCCTCCGTCCACCAGCGCATGGTGTCCCCGCGAGCTGAGCACCACCGCGTCGCCCTGGCCCACCGAGAGGAAGGTGACGCGCAGGCCCGGCTCCGGCAGCAGCCCCGGTGCCAGCATCGTCCCAGCGAGCGCCACGGGCGCCAGCCACCCGCCCAGCCGCCACCGCCCCGTGCCGAGCGACCACGTCAGCAGTCCCGCCGCGTACAGCGTCGCCGCCAGTCCGCCCAGCGCGGGCACTTCCACCGTGGCCAGGGGCGCCGCGGCGAAGAGGCAGGTGATGGCCAGCAGCAATTCGGACGCCCATGCGCCGGCCCACAGCACCGGCGTGGCGAGCACGGGCGCCACCACGAAGAGCGCGGCCCCTCCCGCGGCCAGGCCCGTGAGCAGCCCACAGAGGGGCAGGGCGACGATGTTGGACACGAGCCCCGCCAGGCTCACGCGCCCGAAGGCCGCGGCCACCACGGGCAGTCCCGCCAGCGTGGCGGCGGCGCTCGCGCTCAAGGTCTGCGCCACCGCCTCGCGCGCCTGCCCCCACCACCGTCGCACCCGGCGGGGCTCTTTCGGGTCCGGTGGGGCTAGGGGCAGGGCCTCGCGCAGCGGAGGTGACAGCAGCACCAGTCCCAGCACCGCGAGGAACGAGAGTCGCAGCGACAAATCCATCACGCTGGAGGGCGCCCACGCCACCAGCACCACCGCCGCGGCGGCCAGCCCGTTGAGCCCATCCGCGCGCCGCCACAGGGCCAGCCCCAGCAGCACCACCGTGGCCATCACCGCGGAGCGCACCGCGGGCGGCTGGTTGCCGGTGAAGAGCACATAGGCCCAGACGAAGGGCACCGCGGCGGGTGCCGCCACCCGCCGCGCGTCCAGCTTCCGCCACCGGGCTCCGGCACGCACCAGCCCGCGTCGCAGCAACGCCAGTGTCATCAACGCGAGCGCCGCCACGTGCAGCCCGCTGACGCTCAGCACGTGCGCCAGTCCCGCGCGGGAGAACGCCTCCTCCCACGCGTCATCCAGTTCCGCGCGCTGTCCGGCAGCCAGCGTGAGGAACAGCGCCGCCGCGTCCTTCGACGGCGCCACCGCATGCACCGCCACCGCCAGCCGCGCGCGAGTCTCCTCCAGCGCGCTCCGCCAGCCCGGGGCAGGGGACAGCACCAGCACGCGCCCCGCGTCCGCCCCACCGGTGAAGGCCACACCCTGCCGCCGCCGCGCGACGCCGAAGTCCTTCTCCCCCGGATTGCCGGGCGGCACCTCCGGCGCGAGCCGCGTCTCCACCCGCACGCGCTGCCCCGGCAGCAGGGCCACGGGCGCACCGCGCAGCGACAGGCTCACCCGGAAGCGCGTCGGCTCCAGCGGCCCGTCGGGAGCCCCGGCGCGAGCCACCGCCAGGCGCACCCGGCTGGCTCCGTCGAAGCGCTCCACGCGCTCCGCCTCGCCCTCCAGCACCACCGGGCCTCCGGCCGTGAGGCCCGCCGGCACCTCCACCCGCGCCTCCCAGCAGGCGAGGCCCGCTCCCGCGGCCCACAGTGCCCCGAGCACCGCGAGGTGGGCACCAGGCAGCCGAGCGAGCGCCAGTCCGAGCGCTCCCAGCAAAACCGCGCAAACCAGAAATGGCAGCGGCTCCAGCAGTGTTGCTGGTGCGCAGAGGGCGCCGAGCGTGAGGCTTAGCGCGGGAAAGAAGAGAGGACGCGTCCCCAGGTCGCGCCACGCATGACGATCCACCGCCCGACCCCCACCCGCCACCGCCGTCACGTGGGCTCGCACAACTGGCGACACCGCGTACGAAAACCGACAACCTAGTCGGACGCGTAAGGGGTGGTCAAGGCGTTATCGTTGCCCGTGGATGTGGTTTGTGGTAGTAGTGCCCGGCTGAAAGGCCGGCATCGAGTCTTTCAAGGAGGCAGTTAGTGCAGACCAGCTTCAAGACTGGTGACAAGGCGGTTTATCCGGGCCAGGGCGTCGGTGAGGTCATGGGTATCGAGCACACCGAGGTGGCCGGGCAGCGCCAGTCCTTCTACGTGCTGCGCATCCTCGAGAACGGGATGCGGATCATGATCCCGATCAACAAGGTCGGGTCGGTCGGCCTCCGGGAGATCATCAGCGAGGAGGACGTCAAGCAGGTCTACTCCATCCTCAAGGAGAAGGACATCTCGGTCGACTCCACGACGTGGAACCGTCGCTACCGGGAGTACATGGAGAAGATCAAGACGGGCTCCGTCTTCGAGATCGCCGAAGTGCTGCGCGACCTCTACCTCCTGAAGGGTGACAAGGACCTGTCCTTCGGCGAGCGGAAGATGCTCGACACGGCGCGCTCGCTGCTCATCAAGGAGCTGTCGCTGGCCAAGGACTGCTCCGAGGAAGAGATCGAGTCGGACCTGAAGAAGATCTTCAACCTCGCCTGAGTCGCCGGGCCCACGCCCGAGACTCCCCGCCCCGGGTTCCCTTGATGGGAGCTCGGGGCTTCGTCTTTTCACGTCACGCCATGCCCACGCCATGAGCGAGCCGCTGTCCACATCGACGGAGCAGGAGGAGCGAGACCGCCGCATCGCCGAGCTGGAGGCGCGGCTGTCGCGCCGCCGCGTGGGCGTGAAGCCGCTGGCGGCGGTGCTGGCCATCGTCGTGGCCGGGGCGCTGCTGGCCATGCAGCGCCGGGATCTGGCGTACTTCTTCTCCCCGCGGGCGCCGCTGACGTTGGGCACGGAGGGCGCGTACCGGTACGAGGCGCTCGTCTCCAACCGCTACGCGCAGGTGCACGGCATCCCCACGGCGCGAGGCGCCTACGAGCGCGCCGACGGCGGCCTCTACGTGCTGGTGGGGCTGCGCGAGTCGCCCCTCGTCGTGCGCCGGGGCGCGCTGGACGGGGAGCAGTGGACGCAGGGACGGCCGCCGCCACAGCCGGACCAGCGGCCCTTCGCCGTGCGCGGGCGGCTCTTGTCGGAGGAGGAGGCTCCGCGCTACCGCGAGGCGCTCACCCTGCTGCGGAGCATGGGCGAGCTGCAACCCCACGAAGGCCGGCTGTGGCTGCTCATTGAAGGGGAGCAGCCGGGAGCGGACCGGGGGCTCGTGCTCGTGTCCCTGGCGCTCGTCGCCTTCATCGCCCTCAACGCGGTGCTGCTGGTCAAGGGTCTGCGGCGGCGCTGAGCCGCGCGAGCAACTCGCGGGCCTCGCGGTGGTTGGCGTCGTACTTCAGCGCCTGCTCGAAGGCGGCGCGCGCCTGGTCCACGCGGCCCGCTTTTCCATGCTCGGTGCCCGACTGCACGTGCAGGTCCGCCAGCCGCTTGCGCAGCTGCGGGCCGTGCCGGCTCCGGCCCGATGTGAGCGCCTCGTCCACCGTCACCGCGGTGGTGAGATGGGTGATGGCGCCCGACAAATCCCGCTGCTGCTGCGCCTTGCGGGACTCGGCCTCGGCGTACTCGAAGCGCGCGAGCTGGGAATACAGGGCGTTGAGCTTCGCCGCCCTGGCCCGCTCGCGCGCCGCGGACACCTCGCCGGCCGCGTAGCGCTTCAGCACGGCCGCTTCCGCCGGGGAGACCGTGCCAGCACGTCCCTTCGCGTCTCCCGCCGCCACGTCGTGGGCGGAGGGGCCCGTCTCGGAGCGCTCCAGCTTCGCCACCCCGCGCGCCACGTCCATGGCGCTGGGACCGGGGGACACCTCGATGCGCACCGCGGGCGTCCGGGCCTCGGCGCTCGCCGGACTGTCGGCGGCCACGGGATGCGCTGCCGCTTCCTCCTCCCCGGACGCAGTGGTTCGAGGTGCCTCGCCAGGTGCCGCTTCCACGGCCCCGGACGCAGGGGTTCGAGGTGCCTCGCCGGGCGCCGCCAGGGCTTCGGCCGCGGCGTTTCCGAGTGCCTCGCCGGACGCTGGAGCCTGCGCTCCGGACGCCTCGACGGACGGTCCCGCCATCGGGGCTCCGGCATGGGCGTCCGAGCCGCGCTTCGCCTGGAACTCCGTGCCCGTGGCCTCCGGCCGTGCCTCCATGGAGGCCAGTTGCGTGACGGACGTCGAGGGATTCGCGCGGCCTCCGGGCGCGGGGGGGATGTCCGCGTCGCTGCCTCCGAAGTTCACCGCGATGACGGTGACGAGCGCCGCCACGGCCGAGCCCACGGCCGCCGCGATGAGCGCGATGCCGAGCGTTCCGAGCCCCTTCTTCCCTCCGTCCGGGAGGGTGTTGGTGGCGGTGACGATGGGAACGCCCAGGGCGGGCGTGCCGCCCGGGCCGCGCAGCCGCAGCAGCGCGTTGCCCATGGAAATCTCGTCACCCGGCATCACTTCCGCCTCGGCGGTGACTCTGTTCCGGTTGAGGAAGGTGCCGTTCTGGCTGCTCAGGTCCTTCAGGAAGAAGCGGTCCGCCCGCCGGGTGAGCTGCGCATGGCGCCGGCTGATGGACGGGTGTTGCAGGCGCAGCTCCGACGAGGACGAGCGACCCATCACCAGCGGGCCCTGCTTCACGGGCACGAGCTGCCCGACGCCGGGCCCCCGCTCGACGTACAGGAAGGCGGGCGGATGGCCGGGGTCCGAGTACTCGTGCGCCCAGTCGAACCGTGGGGCCAGCTCCCGGTCATTGCTCTCGCGCCCGCTGCCCTGGCGGCGGCTGCGGCGCGAGCCGGCGGGGAACTGGGGCACGCGCTGCGGGCGCGGGTCGTCAGCCCTCAGGGGGTCGACTTCGTCATCATCGAAGGGCAGCTCCACGTCGGAGTCCTTCGGCGCCTGCGTACCCGGCGGGCGGGGAGGGCGGGGCGGGCGCTTGGGATTGGGTGGAGCCATGCGGCCATTCTCCCTGATTGGGGGCGGCGTGAAGCGTTGTCCGTTCCAAGCATCCGAAGTTTCCCAGCGGCAGTGCACGCTACCGCGCAACGCCGCCCAAAACCCGCGAATCCCCGGTGAATGCTGGCCTGTGTGGGGACCGCGATCCTAGAGTGACGGCCACACCCACGACTACGGACACAGGAGGATTGCCGCACGTGACCCCGCCAGCCATCCGGCTCTTCAACACGATGACCATGCAGAAGGAGCTGCTGGAGCCCGCCACCCCTGGCGAGGTCGGGGTCTATGTGTGTGGTCCTACTACGTACAGCTACATTCACATCGGCAACGCGCGCACCTTCACCTCCTTCGACGTGGTGGTGCGGTACCTCCGCCACCGGGGGTTCAAGGTGCGCTACGTCCGCAACTACACCGACGTGGACGACAAGATCATCAAGGCCGCCGCGGAGACGGGCGAGACGGCGGTGGAGCTGTCGAACCGCTACGTGGAGATCTTCCGCGAGGACGCGCGGGGGCTGCACCTGCTGGAGCCGGACGTCTCGCCGAAGGTGAGCGAGCACATCCCCGAAATCATCGGCATCATCCAGAAGCTCGTCGACAACGGCCACGCGTACGCGTCCCAGGGCGACGTGTACTTCTCCGTGAGCAGCGACCCGGACTACGCGAAGCTCTCCAAGCGCCACCTGGACGAACTGTGCGTGGGCGAGCGCGTCCAGCCGGGCGAGCAGAAGCGCGAGCCGCTGGACTTCGCGCTGTGGAAGGCCGCCAAGCCGGGTGAGCCCGCCTGGGAAAGTCCCTGGGGACCGGGCCGGCCGGGCTGGCACATCGAGTGCTCGGCGATGAGCGCGAAGTACCTGGGCGAGACGTTCGACATCCATGGCGGGGCGCTGGACCTCATCTTCCCCCACCACGAGAACGAGATTGCCCAGAGCGAGTCCGCCAACCGCAAGCCATTCGCGAAGTACTGGATGCACTGCGGCTTCCTGGACCTCGAAGGCGCGAAGATGTCCAAGTCGCTGGGCAACGTGGTGCGCCTGCGCGACGCCCTGTCCAAGGTGGACGCGGAGGCCCTGCGCTTCTTCTTCCTCTCCACGCACTACCGCCACCCGCTGAACTTCGCCGACAAGGCGCTGGCGGACGCGGAAGCGCGCCTGGAGTACTTCTACGAGACGCTGCGCAAGGTGGACGACCGCGTGGCGGGCAAGGACTTCGGCAAGGGGCCGCTCCACGGCGAGCCGCACCGCTACTTCGCCGAGTTCGAGTCCGCCATGGACGACGACTTCAACAGCGCGGGCGCGCTCGGCGCGCTGTCCGGCCTCTTCGTGCTGATGAACGAGCTGGTCGACAAGCCGCCGGTCAAGGACAAGGCGCTGGTGGGCCGCACGCTCCAGGCCCTGCGCGAGGACGTGCGCCGGGTCTCCGGCATCCTTGGCATCTTCGAGGACGACGCGGGCCCGTGGCTCCTTCGCCGTCGAGACAGGGCGGTGCGTGAGCGGGGCATCGACGTGGCGGAGGTCGAGCGTCTGCTCGGCGAGCGGACCGCCGCGCGGGCCGCGAAGGACTTCGCCGCGGCGGACCGGGTGCGTGGCGCGCTGAAGGAGAAGGGCGTGGAAATCATGGACACGCCTGCTGGGACGACGTGGAAGGTGGCCCCGGCGCAGGGCTGACGCGGCTGCTGCATGGGCCCGGAGCTTCGTGTTAGGGCTCCGGGCACCATGAAGCATCTGGTGCCCCTGCTCCTCGCCCTCTGTGCCGTCCCCGCGCTCGCGCAGCGCACGCCGCTCGTCACGCCCGCGGAGAAGGCCGCGTCCGCGGTCATCGTCCCGGACGTGCTGCGTGCGCACGTGCGCTTCCTCGCCCACGATTTGCTCGAGGGCCGGGGCCCCGGCACCCGTGGAGACGCGCTGGCGCAGGCGTACATCGCCGCGCAGTTCGAGGCGCTGGGCCTCAAGCCCGCGGGCACGGACGGCTCGTACTTCCAGCAGTTCGACCTGGTGGGCATCACCAGCCACCCGAAGGGCCTCACGTTCCGCGCGCCGCAGGGCACGGTAGAGCTGAAGTTCCACGAGGACTTCATCGCCGTCTCCGGCGTGCAGGCGCCCGAGGCGAAGCTGGAGGACTCCGAGCTCGTCTTCGTGGGTTACGGCATCCAGGCCCCCGAGTACGAGTGGGACGACTTCAAGGGGATGGACCTGCGCGGCAAGACGCTGCTCATCCTCAACAACGACCCCGAGGACGACCCCAAGCTCTTCGCGGGCCGCACGCGCCTCTGGTACGGCCGCTGGGATTACAAGTACGAGCAGGCCGCGAAGGTGGGCGCGGCGGGCGCCATCATCATCCACACCACGCCCAGCGCGGGCTACCCGTGGCAGGTGGTGCAGACGTCGTGGACGGGGGAGCAGTTCGAACTGCCCGCCACCGAGGGGCCGCGCACGCAGGTCAAGGCGTGGACCACCGAGGCCGCCACGCGCCGTGTGCTCGAGCTCGCCGGCAGGGACCTGGACGCGCTCCGGGCCGCCGCGCAGCAGCGGGACTTCCAGCCGGTGCCGCTCGGCGTGAAGGTGTCCGCGCGCTTCACCAGCGAGGTGCGCCGCAGGCCCACCGCCAACGTGCTGGCGATGCTGCCCGGCAGCGACCCGAAGCTCTCCCAGCAGGTGGTGCTCTACAGCGCGCACCACGACCACCTGGGCATGAAGCAGGGCGGGAAGCCGGGCGAGGACACCATCTACAACGGCGCGCTCGACAACGCGGCCGGCGTGGCGGCGATGCTGTCGGTGGCGAAGGCCTTCCGCGAGCTGCCCCAGCCGCCGCGCCGCACCATCCTCTTCGCCGCCGTGGCCGCGGAGGAGCAGGGCCTGCTGGGCTCGCAGTACCTCGCCGAGCACCCACCCGTGCCGGCCGGCCGCGTCGCCGCCAACATCAACATCGACGGCGCCAACATCCACGGCCGTACGAAGGACCTCACCGTCATCGGTCTGGGCAAGTCCAGCCTGGATGCCACCATCACCGGCCTGGCGAAGACGCAGGGCCGGGTGGTGAAGGCGGACCAGCTCTCCGACCGGGGCTTCTTCTACCGCTCGGACCAGTTCAACTTCGCCAAGCAGGGTATCCCCGCCGCGTACTTCGGCAGCGGCATGGACTTCGTGGGGCGGCCGGAAGGCTGGGGCAAGCAGCAGCGCGAGGCGTGGGAGGCGAAGCACTACCACCAGCCCTCCGACGAGCTGCGTCCGGAGTGGGACCTCACCGGTGCGGTGGAGGACGTGCGCCTCTTCTTCCTGCTGGGCGCGAATGTCGCCCGGGCTCCGGAGATGCCGCGCTGGAACAAGGGCGACGAGTTCGAGGCCGCCCGCCTGGAGTCCCTGGAGGCGCTGAAGGGGGGCGCGTCGAAGTAGGCACGCGCTCCGTCCTCCGTTCGACGGGCAGGCACGAACCAGCGGCCTTCCCCTCCGTGGAGTGTTAGATCCCACGGATATGCCGGACTTCCAGATCGTCAGTGACCACAAGCCCGAGGGCGACCAGCCGAGGGCCATTGGAGAGCTCACGGAGGGCGTCCTGCGGGGCGACCGCTACCAGACCCTCCTGGGCGTCACGGGTTCGGGCAAGACCTTCACCATGGCGAACGTCATCGCCAACGTGAAGCGCCCGTCGCTGGTCATCGCGCACAACAAGACGCTGGCCGCCCAGCTCTACGGCGAGTTCAAGACGCTCTTCCCGAACAACGCCGTCGAGTACTTCGTCTCGTACTACGACTACTACCAGCCCGAGGCCTACGTCCCCTCGACGGACACCTTCATCGAGAAGGACTCGTCCATCAACGACAACATCGAGCGGATGCGCCACTCGGCCACCCACTCGCTGCGCACGCGCGACGACGTCATCATCGTCGCCTCGGTGTCCTGCATCTACGGCCTCGGCGCGGCCCGCAGCTACGTGGACCTGGCGGTGCGCGCCGGCGTGGGCGAGGAGATGGGCCGCGACACCTTCATGCGCCGGCTGGTGGAGGCCCAGTACGAGCGCAATGACCTCGACTTCCACCGCGGCACCTTCCGCGCGCGCGGCGACACCGTCGAGGTGTTCCCCGCGTACGAGGAGGAGCGTGCCGTGCGCGTCTCCTTCTTCGGCGATGAGGTGGAGAAGATCACCGAGTTCGACCCGCTGCGCGGCGTGACGATGGGCGCGCTGGACAAGATCGTCATCTTCCCCGCGAGCCACTACGTGGCCGGGGAGGAGGTGCGCAAGCGCGCCCTGACGACCATTCGCGACGAGCTCTCCGAGCAGCTCCAGGCCTTCAAGCGTGACGGCAAGCTGCTGGAGGCGCAGCGGCTGGAGCAGCGCACCATGTTCGACCTCGAGATGATTGAGCAGGTCGGCTACTGCAGCGGCATCGAGAACTACTCGCGCCACTTCTCAGGCCGCGCTCCGGGCGAGCCGCCCCCGTGCCTCATCGACTACTTCCCGCGCAACCTGATGGTCTTCATCGACGAAAGCCACCAGACGGTGCCACAGATTGGCGCCATGTACCGGGGAGACCGCGCGCGCAAGGAGACGCTGGTCAGCTTCGGCTTCCGCATGCCCAGCGCACTCGACAACCGCCCGCTGAAGTTCGGTGAGTTCGAGGAACTGGTGCCCCAGGTCCTCTTCGTCTCCGCGACGCCGTCCGAGTATGAGCTGCAGAAGTCCCATGGCGTGGTGGTGGAGCAGATCATCCGCCCCACCGGCCTGACGGACCCGGAGGTGGAGACGCGTCCGGTGGGCAACCAGGTGGACGACCTGCTCGAAGAGGTGCGCCTGCGCGTGGCCCGCAAGGAGCGCGTCCTGGTGACGACGCTCACCAAGCGCATGGCGGAGGACCTCACCGAGTACTACGCCGACGTGGGCGTGCGCGTGCGCTACCTGCACTCGGACATCGACGCGATTGAGCGCATGGCCATCATCCGCGATCTGCGCAAGGGCGAGTTCGACGTGCTGGTGGGCATCAACCTGCTGCGCGAGGGCCTGGACATCCCCGAGGTGTCGCTGGTGGCCATCCTCGACGCGGACAAGGAAGGCTTCCTGCGCAGCCACGTGTCGCTCATCCAGACCATCGGCCGCGCGGCGCGCAACCTCCACGGCCGCGTCATCATGTACTCGGACAGCATCACCGACTCCATGAAGAAGGCGCTGGACGAGACGACGCGCCGCCGCGACATCCAGCGGACGTACAACCAGGAGCACGGCATCACCCCGCGCTCCGTGAAGAGCAACATCACCGACCTGTCCGAGCACAGTGCCTACGACGCGGGGGACGCGGGCGCCCTGCCCATGGCCGCCGAGGGCGAGGACGACCTGCTCGAGCCCAAGGAGATCAAGCGGCTCATCGCGGAGTTCACCAAGGACATGCTCGCCGCCGCGGACGAGATGCAGTTCGAGAAGGCCGCCGAGTACCGCGACAGGGTGCAGTTGCTCAAGGACATGGACCTGGGGCTCAAGCCCGCCTCGCGCTCGCTCTTGAAGGCTCCCGCGAAGAAGGCGGAGGACGAGCCGGCGCGAGGCCGCGGCAAGGGCCGGGGGCGCGGAGGCGGTGGTGCTGGGGCGCGGGCTCGGGGCCGTCGGTAGTCGTCGGGAGACCGCGCGAACATGGACGTGAAGCTCCAGGAGAAGCTGGACGCCCTTCCCACCGAGCCCGGCGTGTACCTGATGAAGGACCGCCGGGGGCAGATCATCTACGTGGGCAAGGCGGTGAACCTGCGCAACCGCGTGCGCTCGTACTTCACGCGCACCGGGGACACGCGCGTCTTCGTGTCACTGTTGGATCAGTTGCTGGGCGACCTGGAGACGGTGCTCGTCCACAACGAGAAGGAGGCGCTGCTCCTCGAGAACGAGCTGATCAAGAAGCACAAGCCGCGCTTCAACGTCCTGCTCAAGGACGACAAGCAATTCATCTCCTTGCGGCTCGACAGGACGCAGGCGTACCCGCGCCTGGAGGTGGTGCGCAAGTACGAGAAGGACGGCGCGCGCTACTTCGGTCCGTACTCCAGCGCGGGCGCCATCCGCGAAACGCTGCGCATCATCAACCGCTACTTCCGGCTGCGCACCTGCACGGACCACGTGCTGGCCAATCGCAAACGGCCCTGCCTGCTGTTTCAGATTGGCCGCTGCCCCGCGCCGTGCGTGCACCCCGTCCCCGAGGAGGACTACCGCCGCAGCGTGGACGAGGTGACGATGTTCCTCGAGGGCAAGGCCAGCGAGCTGGTGGAGGGACTGCGCCTGCGCATGAAGCGCGCGTCCCAGGAACTGAAGTTCGAGGAGGCCGCGCGCCTGAGAGATCAGCTCAGCGCGATTGAACGCAGCCTGGAGCGGCAGAAGGTGGCCACCACCGACTTCAAGGACCAGGACGTGTTCGCCCTCCACCGCGAGGGGGACCGCATCCTGTTCTACGTCCTCTGGGTGCGGCAGGGCCGACTCAACGGCGGGCAGGCCTTCCCCTTCGGCAGCCAGGAGTTCCCGGACGCGGAGCTGCTCTCCTCGTTCGTCAACCTCTACTACGACCACGGCAGCTTCGTGCCGGAGGAGGTGCTCCTGCCGCTGGAGCCTGACGACGGCACCGAAGGCCTGGAGGCGCTGCTCAGCGAGCGCAAGGGCGAGCGTGTCCGGCTGATGGTGCCCAAGCGCGGTGAGAAGCACGACCTGGTGCTGATGGCGGTGAAGAACGCCGAGCAGGCCTTCCTCGAGCGCCGCCGCACCAAGGACGAGACGGACGGCGTGCTCTCCCGCCTCCAGCAACGGCTGGGCCTGCGCAACTTTCCGCGCCGCATGGAGTGCTTCGACATCTCGCACTTCCAGGGCTCCGCCATCGTCGCTTCGCAGGTGGCGGTGACGGACGGCGACACGGACAAGTCGCGCTACCGCAAGTACAAGATCAAGACGCTGGACAAGCAGGATGACTTCGCCAGCATGTACGAAGTGGTGACGCGCCGGCTCAAGCGGGGGTTGGAGGACAATGATCTGCCGGATCTGCTCGTCATCGACGGCGGCAAGGGCCAGCTCGCCAGCGCCCACGCGGCCATGAAGGACCTGGGCGTGGACACCGTGGACGTGGTGGGCCTCGCCAAGAGTCGTGATCTGGAGGTCTTCGACCGGGACGCGGAGAGCGCGAAGAGCCCCGAGCGTGTCTTCGTGGTGGGGCGTAAAGACCCCATCGTCCTCCAGCAGAACTCCGCGGAGATGTTCATGCTCACGCGAATGCGGGACGAGGCGCACCGCTTCGCGATCACCTTCCAGAAGCAGGTGCTGCGAAAGAGCCGGGTGCGCTCGGCGCTGGAGGACATTCCCGGGGTGGGGGAGGTGCGGCGGAAGATGTTGCTGCGCCACTTTGGTTCGCTCAAACGGGTGGGTGACGCCTCCATCGAGGAATTGGCGGAGGTGGTGGGGCCCGCGGTGGCCGAGCGGGTCCATGCGGGACTCCATGGCCACCCGGAGGAGGACGCGGAGGACCCGGTACGTCAGGCGTCCCTGGACGACGCCAGCGAACCGGTGAACGAAAAATCGCAGGGAGGGTCGCCACCCGGTGCAGCGTGATTAATTTCCGCTCCAGAACCGAGGGGGAAGCGCGCTGGAACCGCGAAGTTCCCGGGGTTTTTCATTGCGACTGGGCTCGGCGCTGATTTATAGCGGTTCACGATTCCGAGCATGTTTTAGAGAGGGCGAGGGACCGACATGAGGCTGTATCCGAAGGTGATCCCGATCATCTCGCGCGAGGGAATTCAGCAGCTCATGCAGGACGGGGACATCGAGGTGGAGCCGATGCGCGTGGCTGACGCCGAGATGGACCTGTCCGCCATCATGCGCGAGTACCTCGCCAACGAGGAACGTGTGAACCAGGCGACGCGTGAGGCGCTGGAGCGTCGCGGATATGACTACTCGAAGTTCAACCAGGTGAAGCGCGAGATGGCGGATGTTCGCGGCTTCAAGATGGGCGACGAGGGCATCGAGTACGTCATCAACCAGATGATTGAGTTCCTGCTCATCAGCCGGAACGTCGAAGAGGTATACGCCGCCGACAACGTGCTGCGTCAGAAGATCTTCGCGGTGATGAAGCGGCACCTGGACGTGGACGACGAGATCGACAAGGAGGCCCGCTCCCGGCTGAAGCACCTGCAGGAGGGCACCAGCGCCTTCGACATCGAGTACAACAAGACGGTCGAGCAGATCCGCCGCGCCCGGGGTCTCATCTAGCCTTCAGGAGAGGGGACTGCCGTTCCCCGCTCCGCTGCCTACCTTGTGAGACAAGGAGGCAGCGTCGATGGCGGGACCCTTTTTCTCCACGTTTCTACTGTCCGGTTTCCTGGCTGCCACGCCAGGCGGGTTCACGTTCGAGGGCCGAGAGGCCAGCGCGAGGACCGAGCAGCCGGACGGCTTCTTCATCCAAGGCCCACTGCCCTTCACCGACCTGGCCGAGGACGGCACGGGTAGCGCTTCCCTGTCCGTGGAGGACAGGGTGTCCCTGCCCGGCGCCACGTACGGCGACAAGGGGCAGCTAGCGGCCACCTTCCGGCTGGGAGGGGTGGAGTACCGGGTGGAGCTGACCCAGCCCGGCTTTCCGCCTCCGCAGGTGAGGGGACAGGCCGCCTCGGGCCCGCTTCCCCGCCCGCCTCCGCACACCATTGGCGGCGGGGTGCTGCTGGACGTGCCGCTCTACGGCGACAGCGGGCTGGGCTGGGCGGCGATGACGCGCACGCATGCGGCGGTGGCCGTGTGGGGCGTGGGCAGCGTGTGGCGCAACGGGCAGCTCCTCACCGACACGGCCTTCGTGCACGCGGCCGCGCTGGCCGCGGGCACGTACGCGGATGACGACACGCACCGGCTGCTGCGGCAGGCGCGCTTCGGGGACACGGAGCTCGTGGTGGTGCTGTGGAACCTGCCCCCGTCGATGGAGCCGCGCGGCTTCATCCAGTTCGTGTTCGAGGACGTGGCCATCACCGTCGACGGCACGTCGGTGCCCTCGCGAGCCGTGGTGGAGAACACGGGGAACCCGCCGGCGGACTTCCGCACGCTGACGCCCACGCCACCCACCACCATTCTCGGCGCGCCGCTCACCGGCTCGCCCGAGCCCGCGCCCGTGCCCGCGACGGGCATGGGCGGCAGCGGCACCGCTTCGACGGACTTGGCCACGGCGCCTGGCGGCAGCCCGGAGACGACGCCCGGGGCCGCGACGGACGTGGGCGTGGCGGGCGGTGGCCGGGACATCGTCGCCACCGAGGGCGGCGGCATCGTGGCCGTGGGCGGGGCCACCACCGGTACCGGAGGCTCGGGGACGACGGGCACCGGGACGACGCCGGAAGGTGGCGCCGCGGGCACGGGGACGGGCCTGGGGACGAGCGTGGCCGGCGGTGGGACGACGACGACGGGGGCGCCCCTTCCGGCCGCGGAGACCGGGGTGGTGGGCGGGCCAGTGACGGCGACGACTCCGGCGCCCGCGGAGGGCTCCGGGGCGCTGGGAGGGACGGGGCAGCCGTCGGTGGCGGGCGTGGCGGGTGGCGCGCTGGTGACGCCGCCCGGCTCCACGGTGGGGCCGTCGCTGCCGGGCTCCGAAGTCCCGGGGCTTCCGGTGACGCCGGACGTGACGAGCGGCACCTTCCCCGTCACGGGGGCGCCGAATCCGCCGGTGAACATTTCGGGCTCCCTGCCGGGCACGCCCGCGCCGGGCTCTCAGCCGGCCGCGGAAGGCGCGGTGGTGCCAGGGACGGCGCCGCCGGGGTCGGCCTCGGGCTTCGGGCCGGCGACGAGCACGTTCGCCACCGCACCGGGCGGCGCGTCCACGCTGGGCTTCTTCTCGGTGCAGGCGGTGACGCCGGGTACGTTCGACGCGTTCCTCGGGACGGCCCAGTCGAGCACGGGCATCATCGCGACGCCGCCGCCGCTGAACTCGGACACGGCGACGCCTCCGTCCGCGCTGCTGGGCTCGCCCGCGCCGCTCACCGCGGGCCAGGCGCCGCCGCTGCTGGGGACGCCCGCGCCGCTCACCGCCGCCCCGGCCACGCCGCTTCCGGCCACGCCTTCGCCGGGCAACGTGACACCCGGTGCGAGCACCAGCACCGCGGCACCTGCGGCACCTGCGGCACCCGCGACCTCTCCCGGCGGGACAGGGGTTCCGCCCAGCATCTGACAGAAGGAGGGCCCGTGCCCTCGCGCGTGGCGGCTTCAGCGCAGGCGCGTGGGGACGTAGCCCTGGCGCTGCATGCCCGCGGCCTGGGACAGGCGCTTGCGGAGCTGGACGATGACGTGGTGCAGGTACTCCACCCGCTGGAGGACGCGGAGGTCCTCGCCCGCGTCCAGCAGCGTCACCGGGGACAGCTCCTCGGTGCGCAGCGTGTCCAGCAGCTCGGTGAAGTGGGCTCCCACGTCCCCGAGCGCGTCGAGCCCCTCGCGCAGGTCATCCTCCAGCAGGTCCACGAGGACCTTCGCGTCCGTGCGGGCGGGGAGGGAATGGGTCAGGCGCTCCATGGCCACGCGGACCGGGTCGGCGCGGCGCGGTTGCGCGGAGGCGGCGAGGGCGAGGGCCGGAGGGGGCATGCCCATGACGCTACAGGCCGGTAGCACTCCGTCAATTTTCCGGATGCCCCCGCGCGCGTTCGTCAGAGCGAGCCGAGGAACTCCACCAGCGCCGCGCGGTCGACGGCGGACAGCACGCGGAAGCCCTCGCGCGACGTCTCCGCCTCGCCGCCGTGCCAGAGGATGGCCTCCTCCAACGTGCGGGCCCGGCCGTCGTGCAGGAATGCCGCGTAGGGCAACACGGTCTGCGTCAGTCCCAGGCCCCACAGCGCGGGCGTGCGCCACTCCGCACCCGAGGCCGCGCCGTCCGGCCGGCCGTCCGCGAGCGCCGGGCCCATATCGTGGAGCAGCAGGTCCGTGTACGGGTGGATGCGCTGGTGCTCCAGTTCCGTCACCGCGTGCGCGCCCGTCTCCAGCGTCTCGCGGTGGCACTGCTCGCAGCCCAGCGTCTTGAAGAGCCCCTCGCCGCGCCGCACCTCCGCGTCGTCCAGCGCCGTGCGCGCTGGCACCCCCAGCGACTGCGCGTAGAAGACGGCCGCGTCCAGCGTGTCGCGCGAAATCTCGTGCGTGCCGTCCGTCTCGGGGAAGAGGGGATTGGTCACCCCCATGTCGTTGACGTACGCCTCCGCGGACTGCTGCGCGAGGTGCGGGCTGTTCGCCTTCCAACCGAACCGCCCCGGCGCCAGCGCGCGGGCCGCCACGTCCCAGACCTCGTTCAGCCGGCCGGAGACGCCGTCCCCGTTCCGGTCATCCGCGTCCTCCAGCGCCCGCAGCGTGGACACGTCCACCGCCTCCAGCAGTCCCAGGCCGAACACGGGCGGGGGCAGCCGCAGCGACGTCAGCAGGCGCTCGGGGAGCGTGGAGCCGTTCCTCGGGGTGATGCTCACCCGCGGCGCGCGCAGCGAGTACGACGTGCCATCCGCGTAGCGCCCCGGTGTCTCCATCCACTCCAGCGCGACGGCGGCCTCGGGCTGCACGCCGTAGTTGGACTGGTCCTGTACCTGGAAGCCGAAGCCCGGCACCGGCACGGCGCCGTTGGGGTGGTCCGGCGTGCCGTCCGGCAGGCTCACCCGCACCAGCAACTGCGTGCGCTGCGGGCCGGAGCCCATCACCGGCATGCCGCGCCCGTTGCGCAGGTGGCAGCCGTTGCAGGACGTGTTGTTGTAGGTGGGCCCCAGCCCCGGGTTGACGGGGGCGGGGCCGGGCACGAACACCGCCTCGAAGGCCGCGTCGCCCAGCCGGTGCCGCTCCTGGTCCTCGGGCAGCAGGTTGGGCGCGGGCTGGGCGAAGGCCAGCGACGTGCGGTCATCGATGGTGGTCGCGCCTCCCGCGCGCGGCGGCTCGGACGGCGCTCCCGGCGCCTCCTCCCCACAGCCCGTGGCCCACAGCAGCAGCGCTCCCACCGTCAATGCACGTCGCATGGCTTCCCCCCTTTACCAGTACCCCTCAGCCCCTGCTTCAGCGAGTCACCAGGGGCAGCACTTCCGTCTCGAAGGTGGCCTGGAGCTTGCGGATGGCGGCCTGCGCGGCCTCGATTCTACCCGAGGACGCCGGGTCCCTGATGGAGTCGCGGAAGGGCTCGGGAACCGCGGCGAGCGCCGCCTTGGCCGCGTCAATCTCGGAGATGATGCGCTTGTCCAGCGCCGAGTCCACCCCGACGACGGTCCGCAGCGAGTGCTCCGCCGTCGCCGTCGAGCTTGCGAAGCCGCGGTACGCGTGCAGCACGCTGTCGATGTTGTTGCTGAAGTCGCTCAGCGAGTTGTACGCGAACTGGCTCTCCACGAGGTTCGGGTCCTTCGCGTCGTACGGGTCGGCAATCTTCCCGTTGGCCACCTCGTCCAGGATGTTGGTGATGCCGCCCACCATCTCCTGGGCCGCCGCCTGCGTGGACGGGTAGGCCGTGTTGCCGGACTGCCCCGCGTTGGCCAGCGTGTTCCGGTACGCCGGCTTGCCGTCGTAGCCCTTCGTCCACGCGTCCGACAGCGACGAGGAGATGGACTTCATCTCCGCGGTGATGGCGGTGAGGTACTCGAACTGGCGTGCGTTGAACTCGGTGGCCTTCTTCGCGCCGCCCTCGCCGAAGAGCAGGTACTCCACCGTGTGGAAGCCCTTCTGCGTCTCCTGCAGGTTGCGGACGTACTCGGGCGTCAGCGCGTCACCGCTGGCGAGCACCGCGTCCAGGTCCGTGCGGTTCACCGGCCAGCTGTCCAGCGCCGGGTCGAAGCCGTAGCTGTCCACCGGGCCGAAGAGGAACGCCTCGCTCTCCTCCCACGGCTCGCGCGCGGCGAACCACGCGTTCCTCGCCGTCTCCAGGCGTGTCGCGGAGGGGTCGGCCTGCAGGGCCCGGGCGGCCGTGTCCAGCGCCGTCAGGCGGGTGGCGAGCTCCTGGTAGGTGGGCACCACCACCTGGTCCACGAAGGTGCTGATGACGGCCGAGTCCACCGTCTCCGGCGTGGGGTTGGAGTCGCCGTCGTCGGAGCAGGCGCCGAGCAGCAGCGCGCCGGCCGCGAGCACGGGGCGCAGGGTGAGGCGAAGGGAGCGGGGGAAGCGGGGCATGGGGTCCTTCCTTGCGGGGAGTGTCAGTAGGAGAAGCCGGTGGAGAAGCGCAGCGTGTTCTCCGGCCGGAACGTGGCGGAGCCGAGGCGGCGGTGGGCGAAGTCGAGCTTCGCGAAGGCAATGCCCTCGAGGATGTAGGACGCGCCCACCGTGTAGACGGTGCGGCGGAAGCGCGGGTTGTCGAACAGCTCGGCGCGCGGGTGGAACTCCGTGTCCGCGTAGTCCACGCGGACGAAGGGGAAGAGCTCGTGCGCGTCATCCAGGCCCAGCGACGGCGCCACGTCGAAGCCCAGCTCGCCCCAGGCGGCCAGCGCGTTGTCGGACACCGGGGTGCGCAGCACGCCCAGCAGGTTGGACAGGCGCGAGTTGCGCTGGGACACCTGCTCCGCGTTGTCCAGGTGGCCCCACAGCACCAGCGCCTTCCCGCGCCAGCGGCCCTTCTGCACGGACAGGTGCGCGTCGAGGATGAGCACCGGCGCGGACACGTAGCCGCACGGCGCCACCGTGTTCTCGTCCGCGCCCTCGCACTGCTGGATGAGGTCCGGCTTGGGACGGTTGCGCGTGGTGTTGCCGTAGTAGCCGGACGCGCCGAAGCTGAAGCCCTCGAAGCGGACGACGTCCGCGCGGCCCACCAGCGCCAGGTCCGAGGCCCGCGCCACCTCGAAGCGGCGCTGGTGCCCGGCCACCACCCACAGCTGCGAGCTGAAGCCCGTGGAGTCCAGCCCGTTCACCAACTGTCCGGTGAGACGCAGGCCCCAGGGCGCCTTCCACTGGACCTGCACGCCCATCTCGTCCCAGGTGTTGGGGATGATGAGCGTCTCCGCCTCGTCACGCACCGTGGCCAGGTAGTCCGTGGGGCGGTAGTACTCACTCAGCGTGCCCACCGCGACGTAGAAGCGGCCCACGGTGACGGACGCGTGGCGGCCCAGCTTCTTGGAGAGGTACAGCTCTTCGATGAGCACCTCGCCGCCCTTGTCCACCTCCAGCTCGTACTCGCCGAACTCCTCGTACTCCAGCTCCACCGCGGCGCCAGTGCCCGCGTGCTCGAACTCCACCTCCGCCTCGGCCTCCAGCCCGTACTCGGGCAGGCCCGCCTCCAGCGACAGCACCAGCCGCGTGGTGTCGAACGCCAGCCGCGAGTCGCGCTGCGAGCCGCGCGCCCGGTTCTGGTTCTCTCCGTAGTTGAAGTACGCGAACTGCAAGTCGGCGTAGCCGCCTGGCTCCAGTTCCAGCCTGGGGCGCTCTTCCTCTTCCTTGTCCTTCTCGGGAACGTCCTCGTCGGCCCGGGCGGGCACGGCGCAGAGGAGGAGGGGCGCGCACAGCAGCAGCGACAGCGAACGGGGTGTACGAGCAGTCATCGGAGCGGCGCGCACCGTACGTCCACGATTTTGACTTTGCAAACCGTTTTCAATTCCCGGGAATGAAGAAGCCCGGGGCGTGGGGACCCCGGGCTTCAGTCACAGCAGGAAGTCAACCGGTGTGCGTCAGTCTCTCACCACTTCATGTTCTCCTCGCCGCTGGCCTCCTGGCGCTTCTCGCCGGGGCGGGAGACGGAGGTGAGGGTGGCGCGCACGGCGCCCAGGTCCAGGGTGCCCACGGCGGCCAGGGGCAGGCGGCGGGCGTCGTCGGAAATCCACACGTGCACCTCGCGCTTCTGCGAGGGCCTGTCGAGGCGGATGGCCATGCCCTGCATGTGCCAGGCCTGGAACTGGCCCAGCGGCGTCGTCACCTGCTCGCGCTTCACCACCGAGCCCTGCATGCGCCACAGCCGGCGCACGCCGTACACGTCGAAGCACACCTGCATGTTCTCCTGCAGTGGCAACTGGCGCAGCAGGTAGATGGAGCCGGCCACGTCCAGGCCGTCCTTGTCGTAGGTGTAGTTGAGCTGGCCCTTGGGGCGCTGGCCCACCTGGTAGTCCACCTTCACGGAGCGGTCCTTCGCGCCGAAGGCCACCTCCACCTTGCGGCGCTGCTCGTTCTCCGTGGTGTCTTCGATGTAGCGCTTGGGACGCAGCGTGCGCGGGTGGAGGTACGTGATGGCGTTGCCGTGGACCCGGCGCACCTTGGAGAAGAAGGAGTTCGTCTTGGCCTCCACCTCCACCGGCAGCTGCCCGTCCTTCTGCTTCTGGACGCGCATCGTCATCTTCCCGGCCTGGGCGCCCATGGCGTCCAAATCGAACTCGAGCACCTCGCCGGGCATGAAGGCCATGGGCGTGCGCAGCGCGGGCAGCGCCTGCGCGCAGGGCGCCACGGTGATGGGGACCTTCTTGTCCTTGTCCGCCGCTTCGGCCTTGTCGGCCTCGGGCTTGTCGGCGTCCGCGTCCGGCAGCTGGGCCCAGGCGGTGGCGGTGGACAGCGTCAGCCAGGCCGCGAGGAGGGTGCGCATGGAGCTCATCCTTTTCCTTCCACAGGGACTACGGGGTGCTGTCGGGCGTCTGACGGCCCGAGCGCTTCGCATATTCGGAACCGGCCCACCGCTTGCGCAGCCGTGCCGTGACTTCCTGACGGACCGCTTCCCATTCTCCCGCATCCCGGGTGATGTCCCAACCCGAGCGGGCCAGCCTCCGCGCGGCCGCCTGCGCGAAGTCACCCTCCCCGAGCTCCGTCAGCAGCCGGAGGTACTCGTAGTCCTCCAGCCCGTCCCGCAGATGCTTGAGGCGCAAACTGATGACGGGCTGATGGCCCGGGGTGCCGAGCCGGGCCGGCGTGCCCGGGTAGAAGAGGGTGCCGTCGCCGTTGCCGCCGAACTCGAAGACGTCCGTCCACACGTCTTTCTTCGTGTTGTAGGCAAAGACGGTGTCGAAATAGAGCTCGCCGTCCACCCCGGAGGAGAAGGCCAGCACGCCCATGGCGCGGTTGAGCGGGGCGGGGTGGTCCACCATGTACGAGGCCCAGCCACTGTAGGCGGCGTCCACCGCCGCGTCCTCGGGCGGGCCGCCGTTGCAGCCGTGCGAGTTGCAGCTCTGGTACCACCACACCTTCGCGCCCTTCGGCAGGCGGCCGCGCAGCGTGCGCGCCGCCACCACGTTGCGGCACGTCTGCGGCCCGGGGCGCGGGTAGAAGCAGTTGAGGGTGGGCGTGAGGATGTCCGCTGCGCCGCGCAGTGCGTCATCCAGCGGGCTGGTGACGAGCACGGGGATGCCTCCGGCGGCGCGCACGCGCTTCGCCTGGGCGTGCACCAGCGGCACGTCCTCCGGCTTCGGCTCGTCCTTGGCGTAGAAGAAGAGCTGCGCCGGCCAGCCCTTCTTCCGGAAGTGCTCGACGAAGGCGCGGTAGTACGCCGCCTTCTCCGCGTCGGTGCTGGCCTGCTTGTTGTCGCGCACCTCGGCGGTGGTGAAGCGCGCGCCCGAGGGCAGCAGGCTGCCGTCGAGGAAGGGCCCCATCTCCGCGTCGTACGCGCGCCAGTCCACCACCGGCCTGCCACCGTCGAAGCGCACCGGCGGCGGCGACATGCTCATGCCGTGCGCGCTCACCCGGTGCTCCAGCAGGACGCGGCCGTACGCGCGCAGCAACTCCTTCGCCTCGGGAGACTCCGGCGACACGCCGTGCCCGCGGGCGATGCTGTACAGCGACACGCCGAAGCTGGTGGGCAGGGACGACGTGGCGGGCAGCGCGAAGGGCTGCACCTCCACCGTGAAGGGCACCGGCGCGGGGGCCTCGCCCTCCGTCTTCACGCGCAGCTCGCCCTTGTACGTGCCCGGCGCCTGCTTCTCCGGCGCGCACACCTCCACGTAGAGGACGGTGGGCAGCTTCGCGTCGGCGGACTGAATCGGCGCTTCCACGGGCACCAGCGCGTCCGGCCACGGACCCGTGCGGCCCTCTCCGTTGGACGGCGTCTTCACGTCCACGAAGACCTGGCGCCATACGGAGACCTTCAGCGCGGCGCCGGGCCCCGCGAGCGACAGCGCCCCCACCTTCGGGCGCGCCGCGTGCGCGGGCAGCACCACCTGCGTGGCCTCGCACTCGCCGCGGGCCACGCTGAGCCGGGCGTCGCGGCGCCCCTGCACCGCTTCACCCGGACGAACCTTCACCAGGGGCGACACCACCCGCGGCCCTGGAGCCGCAGCTGTCGCCGCAACAACCGGAGTCGCGGCCATTGCCGCCACCATCGCCCACGCCCATGCCCCGCCCATCCGCCCCCTTCGCCGCTTCCGTCGGGTGCTACCCGTCGTTCCCGGCCCGGGCCAACTCCATGATGCGGCCCGGCTTGTAGTCGGTGATTTCCGCCACCATCGTCCCCAGCGCGAACTCCGCCTCCACGCGCACCGGCACGTGGTTGGGGTCGGTGGTGAGGTACACGAACATGTCCCGCTTCGACGTCAGGCTGCCGCCGAACTCCGCCTGCACGCGCAGCTTGAAGACCTCCCTGGGTCCCAGCTCCGTGTTCATCATCTCGCGCGCTTCCACCTTCGCGCGCATCGTGAACGTCTTGCTGCCCGTGAAGACGGGGTAGGAGTAGTCCCTGCCCACCTCCAGCTCGCGGTTGCGCAGCGCGAAGGTGGCACCCGTCACGTCCAGCGTGCCCTGCTCCAGCTCCCGCGTGGACTCGCGCGGCTGCTCGCCCTCCTTCTGCTTCACGACGAGGGCGCCCTTGCCGTCCGCCTGCATCTTGATGCGCTGGCGGCGGCGCTTGCCGTTCTCGTCCGCGTGCAAATCACTGCCCAGCACGCGCTGCCCGCCGGCCTGCCAGTACGAGACGAACTTGTTCTTGATGGGCCACACGCCGATGACGTCCTGCGAGCGCGCCAGGGCGATGATGGGCCACACCTCCTCGCCGAACTGCTTCATGGGCGCGCCCACCGTCACCTGCGCGGTGCCCGCCGTCACGCCGAGGTACTTCACGCGATACTGGGATTGCTCACCGGGGCCGAAGGCCGGATTGGCGGAAGTGTCCTGGGCCATGGCCGTCGCGGACCACACCAGGCCCGCCAGCACCGCCGCGAATCCCCACCTGGACTGCGCACGCATCGAGTGAGCTCCCTCGCTTGGAAGTTAAGTAGCCTGGACCCTATCCGCCAGACCCGCCCCCAACCGTCCCCGCCGTGCCGCATTTCCACTGACGTGCCTGGAGGCCAGGCATTCAACGGGTGCTTGCCCGCTCCACAGGGGGGCCTGCGGAGACGTCACGGGGCGCACACTCTCTCATGCCCGGCCCACGGGACGCCTCTTCCGCCCCCGAGCCCGGTCGCCCTCCATGCGGCTTACGGTGTCCACCCGCCGACACCGCTCTGGTAGCCTTCGCGCAAGGCGGCGCCCTCGCGGCGCCCGAGCGCCAGGAGGCACCGTGGCCAACACCTACGACTTCGACGATGACGACAAGGACCTGAAGGCGACCGCCGGCGGCAAGTTCAAGGAGTTCGACTGTCCGGACTGCAACGCCAACAACCCCGTGCACGACACGTTCGGCGATCAGGACGAGGTGCGCTGCAACTACTGCGGCACCGAGTTCCGCGTCACCGTCAGCGGCGAGGGCCGGGTGAAGTTCAAGGAGCTGTGAGGCCGGCTCTCCGCCGGCGTCACGCCCGCTCGCCGAAGATGGCCGTGCCCACGCGGACCACGCTGGCCCCCTCCTGGATGGCCAGCTCGAAGTCGTGCGTGGTGCCCATGGACAGGCCGGGCAGGCCATGCGCCCGCGCCAGCTCGCGCAGCGCCTGGAAGTAGCCGCGCGCCCGCGCCTCGTCGTCCGTGGGGGGCGGCAGTGACATCAGCCCCACCAGCTGGAGCCCGGGCAGGGCGCGCACTTCCGTGAGGAAGGTCTCCAGCGCCGCGGGCTCGAGGCCGCTCTTGGTGGCCTCGCCGCCCACGTTGACCTCCACGTAGCAGGGCAGGGGAGGCGCGCCCTCGCGCCGCTTGGACAGCTCGCGCGCCACCTCCAGCCGGTCCAGCGCGTGGAAGGAAGCGGCCACGCGCGCCACGTACTTCACCTTGTTGGTCTGCAGCGCGCCGATGGCGTGCCAGCGCAGGCCCTCCAGGTCCGCCAGCTCCGCGGCCTTGTCCCGCAGCTCCTGCGCGTAGTTCTCCCCGAAGTCGCGCTGGCCCGCCGCGTACGCCTCGCGGATGAGCGCCGCCGGCTTCAGCTTGGACACCGCCACCAGCGTCACCGACTCCACCGGCCGCCCGGCGCGCGCGCAGGCCGCCGCCACCCGCTCGCGCACCGCCGCCAGCCGCTGCGCCACGCCGTCGCTCACGGCGAGGCCCTCCACGGCAGCGGCACCCCGGCGCGCTCCAGCAGCGCCAGCGTCTCGCCCAGCGGCAGGCCGATGACGTTGGTGGGGCTTCCGTCCACTGCCGCGACGAGGAAGCCGCCCTTGCCCTGGACGGCGTAGGCGCCCGCCTTGTCCAGCGGCTCGCCGGTGCCCGCGTACCAGGCAATCTCCCCCGGGGTGAGGGCCCGGAAGGTGACGCGGGTGCGCACGACGAGTCCTTCCGCGTGCCGGCCGGCCAGTGCCACGCCGGTGTGCACCTCGTGGGTGCGGCCGGAGAGGCGGCCGAGCATGGCCTTCGCCTCCTCGGCGTCCCGGGGCTTGCCCAGCAGCTCCGGGCCCAGCACCACGGTGGTGTCCGCGGCCAGCACCCAGGCGCCCGGGTGGCGGGTGGCCACCGCCCCGGCCTTCTCCCGGGCCAGCCGCAGCACGTAGGCTTCCGGGGCCTCCCCGGGGCGGGGCGTCTCGTCGATGTCCGCCGCCGACACGGTGAAGTTGAGGCTCAGTTGTGACAGCAGCTCCCTGCGCCGGGGCGAGGCAGAGGCCAGGATTAGCAACGTTTGCTCCGCGTTCGAGTGCATGTTACGGCTCGGGTCGGCCTTACCAGACTTGCGCCTCGGAGTGGACTCTACGGATGAAGCCCGCAGACCTCCTGTCGGCCATGAAGCGGACGGTAGAGCAACTGGCCGCGTTCAACGAGATGGCCAAGGCGCTGACCTCTACGCTGGAGCTGCGCGAGGTGCTCGCGCTCGTCATGCAGAAGGTCAGCAGCCTGCTGTTGCCTCGCAACTGGTCCCTCATCCTCCAGGACGAGCGCACCGGGAAGCTCTACTTCGAAATCGCGGTGGGCGACGGCGCCGAGGTCCTCAAGGGCCTCCAGCTCAACCCCGGCGAGGGCATCGCCGGCGCCGTCTTCAGCTCCGGCGTCGCCCGGCTCGTCCATGACGTGGGGGGAGACCCCAGCTTCGCCCCCCGCTTCGACGAGGCCTCCGCCTTCCACACCCGCTCCATCCTCGCGGTGCCGCTGCTCGCCCGCGGCCGGGTGCTGGGCATCATCGAGCTCGTCAACGGCCCCGCGGACCCGCCCTTCACCAACGAGGACCTCACCACCCTCACCGCCATCGCCGACTACGCGGCCATCGCGATTGAGAACGCGCGCAACTTCCGGCGGGTGCAGGAGCTGACGATTACCGACGAGCACACCGGCTGCTACAACGCCCGGCACCTGCGCGCGCTGCTGGACCACGAGGTGAAGCGCGCCGCGCGCTTCCGCCATCCGCTGTCGCTCGTCTTCCTGGACCTGGACCACTTCAAGAGCATCAACGACAGCCACGGCCACCTGATGGGCAGCGCCGCCCTCAAGGAGGTGGGCGACATGCTCATCTCCCTCGGCCGGCAGAACGTGGACTCCGTCTTCCGCTACGGCGGCGACGAGTTCGCCATGCTGCTGGTGGAGACCGATCTGGACGGGGCCACCCTCATCGGCCAGCGCATCTGCGAGGCCTTCCGCGGGCGCCCCTTCCTCCAGGAGCACGGCCTGGACGCGCGCCTCACCGCCAGCGTCGGCGTGGCCACCTTCCCGGACCACTCCATGTCCGCGCTGGACCTCATCCGCGCCGCGGACTTCGCCATGTACGCGGCCAAGGCCCGTGGCCGCGACGGCATCTGCATCGCCGTGCCCACCACCCCGGACACCGGCTCCTCGGACTTCCCCGCGCGCTGAAAAAGACCGAGGGCCGGGGAGGGAAGCACCCTCCAACCGGCCCTCGCAGGTGCTTCGACGTGACGGGGAAGCGGAACTAGCCCGCGCCCACCACCGAGTCGATGGCCTCGGCGTTCGTCACCACCGTGCCCTGCTTCTTCAGCGACTTGAGGAAGGACTCGGTCAGCTCGATCTGCTTGGCCTGCTGGGCCTGGGCGCGCAGCTCGTCCTTGCGCTTGTCGAAGCCGGCGGTATCCGGCTTCTGGCGCTCCACCACCTGCGTGACCACGAAGCCCTCGCCCACCGGGAAGACCTGGCCCAGCGGCTCGGGGCCGTTGGCCGCGAACACGGCCTTCACCAGCTCGGGCGCGGGGCCCAGGTGCGGCACCGCCTCACCCTCGGCCGTGAAGCTGTCCGTCTCCACCGCCTCCGGACGCGTCTCCGTCTCGAAGCGCAGCAGGGCCGGCTGCTCCTTCTCCGAGGGGAAGAGCTCCTTCAGCGTCTTGCCACCCTTGATGGAGGCCAGCGCCTTCTCCGCCTCGGCGCGGGCCTGCTCCTTCGCGCGCTCCTGCTTGTAGAGCGTGGTGGCAATCTCGTCCGAGACGTCCTCGAGCTTCTTGTCCTGGGCCGCCTGCTTCTCCTCCACCTTGACCAGGTGCACGCCGAACTTCGTCTCCACCGGCTGCGTCACCTCGCCCGCCTTCAGCGCGAAGGCCGCGTCCGCCAGCACCGGCTCCCAGCTGTTGCGCTCCACCCAGCCGAGGTCTCCACCGCGCGCCTTGCTGCCCGGGTCCTCGCTGCTCTCCTTCGCCACCGCGGCGAAGTCCTTGCCGCCCTCAATCTCCTTGCGCAGCGCCTCGGCCTTCGCCCTGGCCTGGGCCTTCTGCTCGGCGGTGGCGTCCGGGGCCAGCTTCACCAGCACCTGGCGGGCGTGGATGCGCTCGGGCTGCTGGTACACGAAGCGGTTGGCCTCGAAGTAGTCCTTGATCTCCTTCTCGTGCGCCTTCTTCCACTCCGCCAGCTGGGCGGGCGTGGGGGCGGGCACCTTCTCGGCGAACATGGTGGGCAAAAAGCGCGCGAAGACGACCTTGGCCTGGTTGCCCTGCTTCTCGTAGCGGGCGCGGACCTCGTCGTCCGACACCACCGCGTTGGCGCGCACCACGTCGAGCATCTTCTGGGCGCCCAGCTGGCGGCGCAGCTCGCTCTCGAAGTCCGGCGCCGTCTTCCGGTAGAAGTCGCGCAGCACCTGCTTGTAGCGCTCCATGTCGAACACGCCGTCCTTCTGGAAGTCCGGGTTCTCATGGATGAGCTTGCGCAGCTCGTCGTCGGAGGCGGTGATGCCGTGGCGCTCGGCCGCCTGGGCGAGCAGCTCGGTGTTCACCAGGCGGTCGAGCACCTGGGTGTGCATGCCGAACTGGCGGGCGACGGATTCCGGGATGGGGCTGCCTTGCGAGCGCAGGAAGTTCATCTGCCGGGCCCATGCGGTGGCGAAGTCGCGCATGGGGATTTCCTTGCCGTTCACCGTGGCCACCGAGCCGGGGGCCGTGCTCGCGGCGCCGGTGCCGCCGAAGCCGTTGCTGCCCGGCCCGAACGACAGCGTGAACACCACCGCGATGCCGATGATGAACACCAGGGAGAAGACCTTCCGGGGATTCAGACCGTCCATTGTCGTCACTTCAGGGGCAAACGCGCCGAGAAAAGCCGTGCGGAAGGACTCGCGACGCGGTGTTGTTGGTAGCCCGGCCGGTGGGTGGTGGAGCTTCAATCACCCCCGACGCAAGGCCTTGACTGCCTAGGACAACGCACCGGAAAATGCAAGCGATTTAGAGAGTTTAGCCCACCCCCGACCCCACCAGCTCCACCCTCGCACCCAGGGATTACTGCCCCTTGCTGTCGCTCCTCAAGCGGTACCGCCGCCCCCTCATCGTGGGCGTCCTGCTGCTCTACCCGCTCCTCGCCTTCCTGCTGAGCGGGCGGAAGGGCAGGGACCCCAATCCCATCGACAGGGCCGTCATCGCCCTGTCGTCACCCGTGCAGCAGCTGCTCACCACCTCCATCGAGGGCTCGGTGGCGGCGGTGCGCGGGTACCTCGACTTGCGCGGGGTGCGGCAGGAGAATGACGCGCTGCGGTTGGAGAACCTCCAGTTGCGGGCGGCCGTGCAGTCGCTGGGCGAGTCCCGCGCGGAGAACGGGCGGCTGCGCAAGCTGCTCGGCTACGCGGAGGCGGAGTCCGGGCCGGAGATTCCGGCGCGGGTGGTGGGGGTCAATCCGGTGGCGAAGCTCCTGTCGGTGCGCATCAGCGGTGGTGAGAAGGACGGCGTGTTCCGCGGCATGTCCGTGGTGACGCCGGACGGAATCGTGGGGCAGGTCATCCGCGCCACGGGCGGCTACGCGGACGTGGCGCTGGTGACGGACCCGCAGAGCCGGGTGGCGGTGCGGGTGCAGCGCTCGCGGGCGCGCGGCACGGCGGCGGGGACGGGAGCGGGTCCGCTCAAGCTGGAGAACATGCTGCGCACCGAGGACGTCGAGGACGGCGACCTCATCATCACCGCGGGCACCGACGGCATCTACCCGCCGGGCGTGGTGGTGGGTCGGGTGACGAACCTGGAGAAGAAGGAGCACGGCATGTTCCAGGGTGCGGACATCGTCCCGGCGGTGGATACGAGCAAGCTGGAAGAGGTGTTGGTGGTGGGCAGTCCCTACAGCGCCATGGCGCCGGGCAGCACCGCGGAGGGCGCGTCGAAATGAAGTTCCTGGTGACGGTGGGCCTCGCGCTGGCGTTGCTCACGTTGGAGTCGGTGGTGGTGAAGCAGGCGGGCCTGGTGCTCGGCCGCATTGACGTCACCGTGGTGCTGGTGGCGTTCCTGGCCCTGCGCGCCACGCTGCTGGAGGGGGCCTTCTCCGCCTTCGCGGTGGGCTACCTGCTGGACCTCATGAGCGGCCAGCCCACGGGCCTTTTCACGTTCCTCGCCGTGTTGACCTTCCTGGTGGGCCGGCTGGTCGCCACCTTCGTGGACGTGCGCGGCGCCATGTCCTTCGCCCTGTTCGCCATGGGCGCGGACGTGGGGCACTCGCTGTTGTCCACCTTCTTCACGTGGCTGACGGTGAAGGACGGCAGCGCGTCCCTGTCGGGACTGCCGCTCCAGGTGGTGCTGACGGGGGCCGCGGCGCTGGCGCTCTTCCCCCTGCTGCGCCGCTTCGAGGCGAATCAGGAACGTCAGACGGGGTTGCTGCGGTGACGCCTCCCACGCTGGGCAATACGACGCCGGGCCGCGAGCTGAAGCGGCGCTTCCTGTGGCTGGGCCTCGCCATGTCGCTGGGCCTGGTCATGCTGTCCATCCAGCTCTACCGGCTGCAAATCACCCGGGGCGAGGAGTACTCCGCCAAGAGCGTGGCCAACTTCGTGAAGGAGGTGCGGCTGCGCGCCGACCGCGGCGTCATCAAGGACGCGCGCGGCACCATCCTCGTGGACAGCCGTCCGTCCTTCGACGCCTTCGTCACGCCGGCCTTCTGCACGGACTGTTTCGAGCAGGTGATTCCGCGCCTCGCGGAGCTGCTCCAGTGGGACGCCGACCAGCGCAAGAAGGTGGAGGACACGGTGCGCATGGGGCGGCGCAACGCGCCCTTCCAGCCGGTGCCGGTGCGCGTGGACCTCACGCGTGACGAGTACGACCGGCTCGCCGCCCGCCGCGACATCCTCGACGGCGTCGAAGTGGCGCCCGTGCCCCACCGCTTCTACCGGACCAACACGGTGCTGTCGCACGTGCTGGGCTACATGAATGAAATCACCCAGGAGGAGCTGGAGCGGCTCAGCGCCGACGGCGCGAAGTACGCCCTGGGCGACTACATCGGCCGGCGCGGCCTGGAGCGCTACTTCGAGCAGCGGCTGCGCGGCACGGACGGCGTGCGCAAGGAAGTGGTGAACGCGCGCGGCCAGACGATTGAAGAGCTCAACATCAAGCTGGGCGACAACGCCGTGGTGCAGCCCCGCGCGGGCAGCAACCTGGTGCTCTCCATCGACATGCGTCTCCAGGAGGAGGCGGAGCGGGCCTTCCCGGGCGTGACGGGCGCGGTGGTGGCCATCGACGTCAACACCGGCTTCATCAAGGCGCTGGTGTCCCGCCCGGGCTTCGACCCCAACCTGCTCACCGGCCGCGTGACGCCGGCGCAGATGGCCCTTCTGTCCAGGGATCCGCTGGAGCCGATGATCAACCGCGTGGCCGCCGAGCACTACAGCCCGGGCTCCACCTTCAAGGTCGTCACCCAGCTGGCCGCCTACAAGTCCGGCGCGTTCCGCCCGGAGACGTCGGTGATGTGCCCCGGCGGCTACCGGCTGGGCGCGCGCGTGTGGCGCTGCCACAAGGACAGCGGCCACGGGCACATGGACGGCTACAACGCGATGAAGACGTCCTGCGACACCTGGTTCTACAAGGTGGCGGACACCATCGGCCTGGACCCCATCGGTGAGATGGGCAAGTCGCTGGGCCTGGGCGCTCCCACGGGCATCGACGTGGTGGCCGAGGTGCCGGGCATCATGCCGACCAGCACGTACCACGACAAGGCGTCGCCCGGCGGCTACACCAAGGGCATGGCGCTCAACAGCGCCATCGGCCAGGGCGACGACAACGTGACACCGCTGCAGCTCGCGCTCGTGTACGCGGCCATCGCCAACGGCGGCACGCTGTTCAAGCCGCAGCTGGTGCAGCGGCTGGAGAACCTGGACGGTGAAGTCGTCGAGGAGTTCAAGCCGGAGGTGGTGCGCCGGGTGGACATCCCGGCCGCGCACCGCAAGGCCGTGATTGAAGGCCTCGTGAAGGTGGCGCAGGAGCCGGGCGGCACCGCGTACCGCGCGCGCATGGCGGGCATCCAGGACAAGGACATGCAGGTGGCGGCCAAGACGGGCACCGCGCAGGTGGCCCGGCTGGGAACGGTGCGCGTGAAGACGCAGCAGATGAGCTTCTTCGAGCGAGACCACGCCTGGTTCGCGGGCTTCGCCCCGGCGGACAAGCCCGAGCTGGCCATTGTCGTCCTCAACGAGCACGGCGGCCACGGCGGCGCGGACGCGGCGCCCACGGCCATGGCCGTCATCCAGAAGTACTTCGACTTGAAGAAGCAGGACGCGACGGCGCCGCCGCCGCGTCCCAACCAGCCCTACACGCCGTCCCTGTCGCGCGCGCCGAGCGTGGACGAGGCGGCGCTGACGCGGGGCGTACTGCCGCCGGCCGAGCTGCCGGGTGACGACGAGGACGTGACACGTGCAACTCCGGATTGAGCGGCGGATGGTGCCCCACATCCCCTGGGGCCTCATCATCTGCGTGCTGGGGGTGTGCCTGCTGGGCATCTGGAACCTGGCCTCGGCCTCGCGTCCGCCGCTCGCGCCCGTCTGGTCCAGCCAGACGTTGTACCTGGGGGTGGGCCTGCTGGCGGTGCTGGTGGTGTGCCTGGTGGACTACCGGTGGATTCAGCGCATGGCGCTGCCCATCTACGTCGCCAACATCGTGGCGCTGCTCGCCCTGCGCGTCATCGGCCACACCGCCAAGGGCGCCGAGAGCTGGTTCGTCATCGGCCCGTTCCGCCTGCAGCCGGCGGAGTTCATGAAGATTGGCGTCGTGCTGATGCTGGCCAAGGTCTACCACGACGACTTCCGGCCCAACGAGCCGTCCTATGGCCTGGTGCGGCTGTGGAAGCCGCTGCTCGTCGTGGGCGTGCCCTTCGTGCTGGTGCTGGTGCAGCCGGACCTGGGCACCGCGCTGATGATTGGCCTGTCCTCGCTCACCGTCATCCTGTTCGGGAAGGTGCGCTGGTACCTCGTGGCCACGCTGGTGGCGGGCATCCTCGCGGGCGCCATCATCATCTGGAACGACTACATCCGCGAGGTGCCGGAGCCGCGGCCCACCATCGTCCGGCACTACCTGAAGAAGCACCAGAGCCAGCGCATCTCCGGGTGGTTGGACCCGGAGGCGGACCTGCGCGGCAGCGGCTATCACGCGGCGCAGTCGAAAATCGCGGTGGGCTCTGGCGGCGTCTCCGGCAAGGGCTGGCGCGAGGGCACCCAGACGGGCCTGCGCTTCCTGCCCGAGCAGCACACGGACTTCATCTTCTCCGTGTGGGCGGAGGAGCACGGCTTCGTGATGTGCGCGTTGCTCCTGGTACTCTATGGCGCCATCTTCATCTTCGGCCTGGGGGTGGGCTTCAGTGCCCGGGACAGGTTCGGCGCCTTCGTCGCGGTGGGCGTGGTGGCCATGCTGTTCTGGCAGGTGTTCGAGAACATCGGCATGGTGATTGGCATGCTCCCGGTGACGGGCATCACCCTTCCGCTGATGAGCTACGGCGGTTCCTCCATGCTGTCCGTCATGCTCAGCATCGGCCTGCTGGTGAACATCAGCATGCGCCGTCACATGTTCTGAGCCTTACGGCTGCGTCCCACCGGGGCCGGTGTGCGGCCCGCCTGAAATTCAACTTCCAGGCGGGAAGGCGGTAGCTTCCGGGGCAGGTGGAGGTCGCGCATGCAGAGGAAGGTTGCCCAGAAGGCCAGTGTGACGGTTCGCGCGCCGGTGACCGAGGCGCCGGCAGTGGTGAAGGAAACGCGCCCCGCGGGAGGCGCCCTGGAGGCGCGCCAGCCGGCCGCGCCCCTCATCGAGATGAACCAGGGAGAGGCCGAGCACCGGCAGTTCCCCCGCGCCCAGTTGGCCACGCGCTTCGAGGTGTGGGTGGACGGTGAGGGCGGGCGGCGCTTCGCCGCGAGCTTCACGTCCGTCAACGTCAGCGTCAGCGGGGCCTTCCTGGAGAGCACCTTCTACCTGCCGATGGGCACGGTGCTGGGCGTGCGCTTCTCGCTGGAGCCGGGGGCCGCGCCGGTACTGGCACGCGCGGAAATCGTCCGGGAGGAGCGCTCCACCGGGCCCGAGGGCCGCACCGGTTTCGGCATCCGTTTCATCGACTTCAGCGGGCAGACGGAGGTGGCGCTGGCGCGCCTCTTCGTGGGCATGCGCCTGCGCACCTTCGCGGAGGAATACCTGAAGTCTCAGCGGGCCCGCTCACTTCCCAATGAATTGGAACGCGTGGTGGATGTGCTGGCCGCCTGGGAATTGCTCAAGGCCACCACCTCCGCCGCAGATCCCTGGCAGGGCGGGTAGGGCCAGGCTCATCACTTCGGTGAGCATGGAAAGTGACAGTGATACAGGCACAGTCGTCTGGAATTCCCTGGCGCGCAAGAGGGGTGTGGGGGCGCCGGGGGCGTGACACATGCGGCTCGCCCAGGGCCGTGGGCGTGAACCGCGTGCGTCATGAATCAGGCCGACTTGCCGCCCGACAGCTGCTTGCGACGCTCCGCCTGGTAGTGCGCCGAGCAGAGCCCCTTCGAGCGCTGCTCACGCGTGCAGCCATCCACGGTACAGCGGCGGTCCGCCGACACCGTGTTCCCGCCCGCCAGCATCTTGGGCGGACGGCCGCGGCGGCGACCCGCCGTCATCGTGTTGTGACTTGCACCATTGCCACCCAGTGACGGCATGCCCGTGTTGAGCGCACGCAGCATTCCCCGTCCGATGGCGTCTCCCAGAGCTTCCGCCCAGTTCACCATGGCTGGCGTCAGCGGGACGTTGGACAATTCTTTGCGAGGACGTGCCATGAATACTCCATGTGAAAACAGTTGATGAAGACAAACACTGCTATGTGCCTATTTGGCGGTTGAAGTCATCGCTGTCAATACAACCTTGGAGGGTCTGTCGTGACTCGTAAACGTTTTCAGAAAATTGATGACAAGACTGAACACGGATACGTATTTCCCGTAAGTCCTCCGGGGACGGTGTCACTGGGCGCGGTGGACCTGAGCGTCTCCGTGGAGGACGACGAGTCGTATGAGAAGGAGCTGGCGGTGCTCCAGGAGCGCGCGTTCCAGCTGCAGATCCAGACGTACCTGGCGAAGCGGCGGGCGGTGCTCGTCTTCGAGGGCTGGGACGCCTCGGGCAAGGGCGGCGCCATCCGCCGGCTGACGTCGCTGATGGACCCGCGCGGCTACAAGGTCTGGCCCATTGGCGCGCCGTCCGAGGAGGAGAAGCGGCACCACTACCTGTGGCGCTTCTGGGCGAGGACGCCGGGGGCGGGCGAGGTCTGCATGTTCGACCGGAGCTGGTACGGCCGGGTGCTGGTGGAGCGGGTGGAGGGCCTCGCCCGGCCGGCCGAGTGGCGGCGCGCCTACGCTGAAATCAATGCCTTCGAGCGCATGCTCACCGACGACGGCGTGCGCATGGCGAAGTTCTTCGTCCACATCGACAAGCAGACGCAGCTCAAGCGCTTCCGCGCGCGGGAGAATGACCCCACGAAGCGCTACAAGCTGGGCCCGGACGACTGGCGCAACCGCTCGAAGTGGGGGAAGTACGAGGGCGCCATCCAGGACATGCTGGACCAGACCCACCGGCCGGACGCGCCGTGGCACGTGGTGCCCGGCAACGACAAGCGCTACGCGCGCCTGGAGGTGCTGCGCCGCTGCGTGGCGTTGCTGGAGGCTTGAGGCTGGGGCGGCACGCGGGCGGGCAGGGGCCCTCCCGCGTGCACGGGCCCCGGGCGACTACAGCGCCTTCTGGAGGGCCGCCTCGATGCGGGCCTTGGGCACCGCGCCGACAATCTGCTCCACCACCTTGCCGCCCTTGAAGATGAGCAGCGTGGGGATGGACCGGATGCCGTACTGCTGCGGGGTGTCCTGGTTCTCGTCGATGTTGAGCTTGGTGAACTTCACCTGGCCCTGGAACTGGGTCGCCAGGGCGTCGATGGCCGGGGCAATGGCCCGGCACGGCGCGCACCAGGTGGCCCAGAAGTCCACCAGCACGGGCTGCTGGGATTCCAGCACCTGTTGGTTGAAGTCACCGTCCCCGACGTTCGTCACATTGTCGCCAGCCATGATGTCTCCTTCGGGCCCACTTCCGGCCATTCGGCGCGTCGTCTAGTACGCGTCCGGTGGCCCTGCAAGAACGGGCCGGGCATCAGCCCATCTGGCCGGACAGATGCGGATGGAACGGGGGCGTTTCAACCCAATTCCCCGAACGTCCCCCCGCGCCAGGGGAGGGTGGTGTAAGCTGGCGGGCGTGACGAAGCTCTTCCTGCCCCAGACCCAGCTCGAGGAGTGGGCACTGGCGGACAAAGCAGACCTGCGCGAGGGCAAGCTGGTGGTGATGGCGGAGGGAGGTGTGACCTTCCCCCTCACCCCCGCGGTGCACTTCGTCCAGCTCGTATCGGGCGAGGACGGCCAGGGGCTGGTGGCCAGGGTGAAGACCGACGAGCAGCTCGCCCGCCTGGGGGCCGAGCAGATGGCCGACTCGGTGCTGGTGGGGGACAACGCCTACGAAGTGGTCCCGGGGTATGTCACGGAGGTGGCCTTGGCGCCCCGTCCGGAAGGAGGGGCGAAGAAGCCCGACTCCGAGGCGGACCTGTTGGCCGCCTTCATCCTCAACAAGATGGGCTGATACCGCCCGTCTTCAGACACGAGAAGCCGGGCTGAATCGCCCGGCTTCGGTGGTTAAGAGCCTGTGCCCATGAGCCATACGCTCGTCTCACTCGCCTGCCACGCCTACGGCATCGCCGCGGTGGTCTACCTCGCCTACCTGGTCCGCCAGAACGAGGTGCTGGCCACCTTCGGCCGCGTGCTGGTGGGCGGCGGGCTGGCGCTGCACGGCGTGGCCCTCTTCGAACTGCTCGGCGTCCAGGAGGGCCGGCCGGTGGGACTGGCCCAGGGCTTCTCCGCGCTCGCCTTCCTGCTGCTCGCCATCTTCCTGGCGCTGGACGTGCGCTACAAGCGGCCCGTCATCGGCGCGTTCCTCACGCCCCTCGCGGTGACGGTGTTGATACCGGGTCTGTTGATACAGGGCGGCCAGTCGCCGCTGCCGCCGGGCGTCCGCCAGCCTCTGCTGCCGCTGCACATCACCCTCGCGCTGCTGGGGCTGGCAGCGTTCGCCGTGGCCGCGGGCGTGGGCGTCATGTACATCCTCATGGAGCGGCAGGTGAAGGCGAAGCGCTTCGGGCTGCTCTTCTCGCGCCTGCCCTCGCTGGAGTTCCTGGACACGCTCAACCGGCGCCTCGTGGTGTGGGGTTTCATCGCGCTGTCGGTGACGCTGGCCACCGGGGCCTTCTTCGTCACCACCACGCCGGACCTGGGCTGGCACTGGGACGGCAAGTCGATTGCGACGGTGGTGGCGTGGGGCGTCTTCGCCGCGCTGGTGAATGCGCGCATCTTCGCGGGGTGGCGCGGGCGCCGCGTGGCGCTGCTCACCATGGCCGGCTTCTGCCTCGTGCTGGTGTCCTTCCTGTCTTCCTATGACCTGGCGGTGCCGACGGCCGCGGCCATGAGGTTGCCCTGAGTATGGAGCTCATCTGCATCGGCCTGTCCCACCGCACGGCGCCCCTGACGGTCCGTGAGCGGCTGGCCCTGTCCGAGTCCCGGCAGGTGGAGGTCGTCCAACGGCTGGCCCAGGCGCCCGTGGAGGCGCTCTGGGTGTCCACCTGCAACCGCGTGGAGGTGTACCTCTCCGCGCCGGACGCCGTGCTCGCGCGCCAGCGCGTGGTGGCGGAGCTGCAGTCGCTGGGCGGCCCGGAGGCGCTGGAGCACCTGTACGAGCACCGCGGGGAGAACGCGCTGGTGCACCTGTTCCGCGTCGCCGGCAGCCTGGACTCCATGGTGCTGGGCGAGGCCCAGATCCTCGGCCAGGTGAAGGACTCCTTCGAGCGCGGCCAGGGTGCGGGCGCAGTGCGCGGCGAGCTGACGCGCGCGTGCGCGGCGGCCTTCAGCTGCGCCAAGCGCGTGCGCACGGAGACGGCCATCGGCCGCGCGTCCACGTCCATGGCGGCCGCGGCGGTGCAGCTGGCGAGCAAGGTGTTCGACGGCCTGGTCGGCAAGACGGTGCTGGTGGTGGGCGCGGGGGAGATGGGCGAACTGGCCGCGCGCCACCTGAAGGGCGCGGGCGCCACGAAGCTGTTCATCACCAACCGCACCCTGGCCCGCGCGGAAGCGCTGGCGGTGGAGGTGGGCGGCACGGCGCGGCCCTTCGAGGAGCTGTTCGCCCTGCTCGCCGCCGCGGACGTGGTGGTGTGCAGCACGGCGTCGCCGGTGCCCATCTTCACGAAGGAGAACGTCGGCGCGGTGGGCCGGGCGCGCAGGGGCCGGCCGCTGTTCATGGTGGACCTGGCGGTGCCGCGCGACATCGACCCGGCCGTGGGCCAGCTGGACTGGGTGCACGCGTACGACGTGGACGACATCCAGAAGTTCGTCGCGGACAACGCCGCGGCGCGCGCCGAGGAGGCGCAGAAGGCGGGCGTGCTGGTGGCACAGGAGGTGGCCCGCTTCGTCAAGGAGCGCGCCCTGCGCGAGGGCACGCCGGTGCTGGCCCGCCTGCGCCAGCGCGCGGAGGCCATTGCCCGCGCCGAGGTGGAGCGCACGCTGGGTGCGCTGGGCGACGGACTCAACGACAAGCAACGCAAGAGCATCGAGGCCATGGGGCGCGCCATCGTCAACAAGCTGCTGCATGAGCCCACCTCGCGCCTGCGCGCCGTGGGCCCGGAGGGCGAGGGCAACCGGCTGGCCGGCGCCGCCGCCGAGCTGTTCGGACTGTTGGAGGGAGAGGAGCCCGCCGCCGCGGCCGCTCCCGCCGAGCTCCCCACCGCCCAGTCCGCCACGGGGGCCAATCGATGAAGGCCGTGCGCATCGCCACCCGCCAGAGTCCGCTGGCGCTCTGGCAGGCCCGCCACGTGGGCGCGCTCCTGAAGGCGCGTCACCCCGGGCTCGAGGTGTCCCTGGTGGAGATGACCACCGAGGGCGACCGCTTCCTGGGCGCGCCGCTGTCCGCCGTCGGCGGCAAGGGGCTGTTCGTGAAGGAAATCGAGCAGGCCCTGCTCGATGGCCGCGCCGACCTGGCCGTGCACAGCCTGAAGGACATGACGTCCGTGCTGCCGGACGGGCTGATGCTCGCGGCGGTGCCGGTGCGCGAGGACCCGCGTGATGCCTTCTGTGGCCTGGGCGGGCTGACACTGGACACGCTGCCCCAGGGCGCGCGCGTGGGCACGTCTTCGCTGCGCCGCAGTTGCATCCTGCGCTCGGGGCGGCCGGATCTGGACATCGTCAGCCTGCGCGGCAACGTGCAGACGCGCCTGGCGAAGACGAAGGAGCTGGGGCTTTCCGGCGCGGTGCTCGCGTACGCGGGGCTGAAGCGGCTGGGCCTGGAGGGCGTCGTCACCCAGGTGCTGCCCACCGAGGTGAGCCTGCCCGCGGTGGGGCAGGGCGTGCTCGCGATTCAGTGCCGCACCGACGACGCGCGCGTGCGCGAGCTGCTCTCTCCGCTGGAGGACGCCACCACGCGCATCGCGGTGACGGCCGAGCGCTCGCTGCTGGCGAAGCTGGAAGGGGGCTGCACCGTGCCGCTGGCCGGCCATGCCACCGTGTCCGGCGGCACCGTGCACCTGCGCGGGCTGGTGGGCCGGCCGGACGGCACCCACGTGGTGCGCGGCGAGGTGCGCGGCCCGGTGGAGCGCGCCGGGGAGCTGGGCGAGTCCCTGGCGGACGACCTGCTCTCGCGTGGCGCGGCGGACATCCTGCGTGATTTCGCTCGCCGCGCGGAGGCCCGGGAGTCCTAGACTGCCGCGCGCGTGGAACGGCGACTGGAAGGCATCCGAGTGTTGGTGACGCGCCCGCGTGAGCGGGCCGAGGAGCTGTGTTTCCTCCTCGAGGACGAGGGCGCTGACGTGCTCAGCGTGCCCCTGCTGGAGCTGCGGCCACCGGAGGACCCGCGCCCGCTGGCGTCCGCGGCCGAGCAGATTCAACGCTACCGCTGGGTGGTGTTCGCCAGCCCGTCCGCGGTGGAGGCGCTGATGGAGGCGCTGCGCGAGGCCGGCACCATGGACCGGCTGCGCCGCGTGAAGGTGGCCGCCGTGGGGCCCCGCACCGCGCGCACCTGTGAGGGCTTCGGCCTGGACGTGGCGGCGGAGCCGGAGGAGGGCACCGGCGAGGCCCTCTTCCAGGCCATCAAGGAGGGGCTCCAGCCAGGCGACGAGGTGCTCCTGCCCGCCGCCGAGGAGGGCCGGCGCGAGCTGGAGGACGGGCTGCGGGAGGTGGGCGTGCTCGTCACCCGCGTGACGGCCTACCGCTCCACGCCCGCGCCGCTGCCGCCCGAGGCCCTGGCGCTGCTGGAGGAGGCGCCGCTGGACGTGGCGCTCTTCGCCTCGCCGCGCACCGCGGAGGTGTTCCTGGAGGAGGTGGGCCGCGACAAGCTGGGCGCCGCCCGCGTGGTGGCGATTGGCCCCACCACCGCCGCCGCCCTGGAGCGCCTGGGGGTGCCCCCGGCCGCCGTCGCGGAGCGCCCCACGATGGAGGCGCTGGTGGATGCCGCCGTCCGGGCGGTTCGCGGCTAGGCTGCTCTCCCCGCGGTGCGCACTCCAGAAGGAAGGGGTGATGTACTGCCGCGGGTGGAGAAGGAGACGGGCTTGGCACAGGCACTGAGCGGCGCGGGCGGCATCCCCTCGAGGGGACGCGATGACTTCACCACGCTCTTCGTGCTGGAGGCGCTGGTGGCCCAGGGGCTGCTGTCGCCCCAGCAGGCGCAGGAGGTGCTCGCCCGCGAGTCCGCCGCGCGCGCCCGCGTCCTCAAGGCGCAGGGGGGCAACGGCAAGGAGGCCGCGCGCTACGACGTGTCGCCGGTGGAGGTGGTGGCCATCTTCCAGGTGCCGCTGGCCAACGGCCGCGGCACGCTGGACGAGGACCGCGTCACCGAGGTCGCCGCGCGCGCCGCGGGCATCGCCTACCGGAAGATAGACCCGCTGAAGCTGGACATGGCCATGGCCACGCGCACCGTGTCCCGGCCCTACGCGCAGAAGCACGTGCTGCTGCCGCTGGAGCGCACCGAGCAGGGCCGGCTGCTGGTGGCCGTGGCCAACCCGTTCGACCGCGAGCTCTTCGAGAACCTCCACCGCCTCACCGGGATGCCGGTGGACCCGGTGCTGTGCGCCAAGTCGGACATCCTCAAGTCCATTGCCCACATCTACGGCTTCAACAAGACGCTGGCGCGCGCCGCCGACGACTTCGGCGCCACCGTGGGGGCGCAGGTCTCCAACTTCGAGCAGCTCGTGTCGCTCAGCGGCACGCAGGAGCTGGAGGCGTCCGACAAGCCCGTGGTGCAGGCGGTGGACTACCTCTTGCGCTACGCCTTCGACAACCGCGCCTCGGACATCCACCTGGAGCCCAAGCGCGCCACCAGCCTGGTGCGGCTGCGCATCGACGGTGTGCTGCACCCCGTGTACACGCTGCCGGCGCAGGTGCACGCGCCCATCGTCTCGCGCGTGAAGATGCTGGCGCGCATCGACATCTCCGAGAAGCGCAAGCCGCAGGACGGCCGCATCAAGACGGAGCGCGACGGCCGCGAGGTGGAGCTTCGCGTGTCCACGCTGCCCACCGCCTTCGGCGAGAAGGTGGTCATCCGCATCTTCGACCCGGAGACGCTGGTGCAGGACATCGCCCAGCTCGGCTTCGAGCAGGACGAGAAGGGCGCCTTCGAGTCGTGGATTGACAGGCCGCACGGCCTCATCCTCGTCACCGGCCCCACGGGCAGCGGCAAGACGACGACGCTGTACTCCGCGCTCAAGGCGCTGGCCGGCTCGGACGTCAACGTCGTCACGATTGAAGACCCCATCGAAATGGTGTGGGACGCCTTCAACCAGGTGCAGGTGCAGCCCAAGGCGGGGCTCGACTTCGCCGGGGCGCTGCGCCACATCCTGCGCCAGGACCCGGACGTCATCATGGTGGGCGAGATTCGAGACCCGGAGACGGCGGAGAACGCGATTCAAGCCGCGCTCACCGGCCACCTCGTGCTCTCCACGCTGCACACCAACGACGCGCTGGGCGCGGTGGCGCGCATGCGCGACTTGGGCGTGCCGTCCTTCCTCCTCGCGCAGAGCCTCCTGGGCGTCATGGCCCAGCGCCTGCTGCGGCGGGTGTGCAGCCACTGCGCGGAGGAGTCGACACTCACTCCGGACGAATTGCTGGCGCTCCAGGCGCCGCTGCCGCTGCTGCCGGGTGGGGTGCGGCTGCTCAAGGGCGCCGGCTGCGTGCGCTGCCGGGGCACCGGCTTCGTGGGCCGCACCGGCGTCTTCGAAATCGTCACCTGCGGCGGTGAATTGAGGGACCTCGTCTCCCGCGAGGCGCCCTACGACAAGCTGGTGGAGGCGGCCCGCCGCTCCGGCATGCGCACCCTGCGCGAGGCCGCCGTGCGCAAGCTGGCCCAGGGCCTCACCGCCTTCGACGAGGTGGTGCGGATGACGTCCGTCTGAGCCGTGGCGGGCCGCTGCCCGCCAGCTGGTTGCAGGACGCGCCGAGGCCTGGTTTTACCGGGGGTGCGTCGTTGCCCGCCATGTCTGTCAAGCAATGGACATTCTCGCTTCGGGTGGGCTACACGTCCGCGCCGCCGAGCCCCGGCTGTCCTGCGGCCCGTGCGCCCGCCGAGGCCATCCAAGGAAGCCTGCGAGTCCAAAGCCGATGAACAGACGACTTCAATCCTTGAGCACCATCCTGGTGATGGGTTGCTCCATGCTGCTGGTGTTGCTCGCGAGCGGGGCCCAGGCGACCTGTTTTCCTCAAGGTGGCACTCAGAGCTGCCAGTTCACTCCCTCCTGCAAGGGAGTGATGACCTGTAACGAATACTGGAGCGAATGCGAGCCGACAGGCCAATCCACGGTCGCCTGTTCGGTGTGTGGCCGGTCGGGCTACCGGACCTGTGATGGGGAAGGGAACGTGGTCGGCGGCTCGTGCTCGGCCTACAAGACCAAGGACGATATCTGCAACGGGTGTGACGACGACGGTGATGGCCAGATTGACGAGGACGTCGCCCCTCTGGGCGCGTGTGATCCGCTGCAGAACGGCTGCCTCGGCACGGTTCAGTGCATCGGCGGGCAATTCCAGTGCTACATCGCGCCCCAGACGCGGTATCTGGCCTGCGCCGATGATTGCGGTGGGTATTCCGCGAAGCGGTGGTGCAACACCGACGGCACGGTAGGGGTGTGCACGCGGGATGATCCCGCCCCTGAAGACTGCAACGACTGCGACGACGATCGGGACGGCGTCGTCACGACGCGCCGAATCAGGGAACCAACACCCTCACGCGCGCATGCCAGAGCCCCGGCGGGGGCGTATGCCCTGGCTCCACGGAGACGTGTGCCGGCGGTCACTGGTCCGGCACATGCACGGCACCGCCGGAAGCGTGCAACGGGCTCGACGACAACTGCGACGGGAGCATCGATGAGAGCGGTGTGTGCCGGTCGGATTCCCTGGCCTGCACCTGTACGCCGACGACGTGCGCGGCCCAGGGCAAGACGTGCGGCACCATGCCGGACGGCTGTGGTGGCACGCTGAGCTGCGGCACGTGCGGTGCCAATCAGCAGTGCACCAGCAACGTGTGCGTCGCGGTTTGTACGCCGACGACGTGCGCGGCCCAGGGCAAGACGTGCGGCAGCATCTCCGACGGCTGTGGTGGCACGCTGAGCTGCGGCACGTGCGGTGCCAATCAGCAGTGCACCGGCAACGTGTGCGTCGCGGCCTGTACGCCGACGACGTGCGCGGCCCAGGGCAAGACGTGCGGCAGCATCTCCGACGGCTGCGGTGGCACGCTGAGCTGCGGCACGTGCGGTGCCAATCAGCAGTGCACCGGCAACGTGTGCGTCGCGGCCTGTACGCCGACGACGTGCGCGGCCCAGGGCAAGACGTGCGGCAGCATCTCCGACGGCTGCGGTGGCACGTTGAGCTGCGGCACGTGCGGTGCCAATCAGCAGTGCACCGGCAACGTGTGCGTCGCGGTTTGTACGCCGACGACGTGCGCGGCCCAGGGCAAGACGTGCGGCAGCATCTCCGACGGCTGCGGTGGCACGCTGAGCTGCGGCACGTGCCTCAGCAAGCAGTACTGCAGCAACAATGTCTGCGTGACTGGCTGCATGCCAACGACGTGCTCGGCGGAGGGGAAGAACTGCGGCGCGATTCCGGATGGCTGCGGGGGCACCCTCGAGTGCGGCATTTGTGTCGGTGGTCAGTCTTGTGAGGGCAACGTGTGCGGGAGCGGGGAAAGCCTGCAGTCGTATGACAGGTGAAGCCCGCGGCATGGGACGCGACGTCGTCTTCGATGCGTGCGCCAGGTTCTCCGACCGTGGAGCCTGCGCACCTGGCGTTGAGTCCAGGAACGGTGCGTGTCTGGTGAGTCAGGTGTGTGTGGAGGAGATTCCTTGAAGCGCCTCATTCCGATCTCGATATCAGGGCTCTGCATCCTCTTTGGGATGGGGGGCTGCGGTACTTCCGCGGACGGCCCGAGCCCCGAGTCCTCGCTGGCGCAGGGCAAGGCGCGGGAGCTCAGCGACGCGCCGCTCGTGGTTCCGTCGGACACCGAGCTGGCCACGGAGAAGAAGTCCACGGGCACCGCGGCGGGCCAGGTGGACGCGGCCTTCAACGTGACCGCGGATGGCGAGGCGACCTACACCGTTCCCCTCTGGGTACCGCCGGGACGCGCGGGGATGCAGCCGAAGCTGTCCCTCAGCTATCGCAGCCGTGGCGGCAATGGAATGCTCGGGGTGGGCTGGAACGTCTCCGGGCTTTCGCAAATCGCTCGTTGCCGCAAGACGTTCGCCCAGGACGGACTGACGGCTCCCATCCGCTTCACCCAGGACGACGCGTTCTGCATGGATGGCCAGCGCCTGGTGGTCGTGGCCACGGCCACCGACACCATCGAGTATCGGACCGAGGTGGAGTCCTTCACCAAGGTGATTGCGTACCTCGATGACGCTGGGGTTCCCGACTACTTCGAGGCGTACCTCAAGGACGGGCGCATCCTCTCCTACGGCAGATACGAGGACACCCACTCTCGCCTGGAGGGACTCCGGGCGAAGCCGGTCGCGGACGCCACCACTGGCGCGGTGGAGCCGGGCCATGAGGCGGCACCGGTACGGCTGAGCTGGGGACTGTCCGAGGTCCGGGACCGGGCGGGCAATGACATGCGCATCCACTACCGCCTTGAGGGGGACCACACCTCGGGTTACGAGCATCTTCCGGATCGCATCGACTACTCGGGACACACCAGTGACACGTCCGGGGAGCTTCGCCGTCGCAGCGTCCGGTTCGTCTATACGGGCCCGCTTCGCCAGGACAGCTCGGTCCGCTACGTCGCGGGACTGAAGCTGCGCTCGACGCAGCGCCTGTACCGGCTGGAGATGTACGGACCGGGGCTGGCGTCCACGCCCACCACGCGCGACGACGTCCGGCTGCGCTACTACGAGCTCACCTACCGGAACGACACCATCACCCGGCGAAGCCTCGTCAAGAGTCTGTCCGAGTGTGACGGGGCCGGCGTCTGCCGGGACTCGGTGGATTTCAGCTACGACTCCGGCTTCGACTGCAGCGCGAACCCGGACAATGACTGCAGCGACCCCGTCGTCCAGGCCAGTGACTTCACGTCCATGGCGGCCGTGGAGCTCAGCGGTTCGAACCCCGTGCCCATCCGCGACGTCCAGTCGTGGGGGCCGCCGGATGCCAGCTGGAATGGCGAACCCATTCCCGGCATCCAGGACTTCTGGACCCTGCACACGCTGGACATCAACGGCGATGGTCGGGATGACCTGCTGTATCGGAAGAACGACGAGGCGAGGATTGTCTATCCCTCCAATGAGCCGGCGCAGCCCAAGGCGGGCCCGGGCATCTGGTACTTCCGCCTGGCCACCGGCTCGCCCGGCCTGTTCGGACCGGCGACCCTCGCGGGGCTCCCCAAGTCCAAGACCGGCAACAGCGACGACGACCTGCGCATCGTCGACATGGACGGTGACGGCACCTCCGAGGTGGTCGCGCTCATCGAGCCTGACACCCTGACGGGGCAGTCCGGCTACTTCCAGCTCTACCGCTTCAACGGGACGTCTTTCGTATCGGCCAACATCCAGGACCACGAACCCCAGGTTTTCTGGTGGGACACGTCGGCGTCGTCTCGGGAGGCAGGCCGTTTCCCGGTGATGCACATCTCCGACCTGAACGGTGACGGGCTGCCCGAGCTGTTCCGCTCCATCCGGCAAGACTCGACGTTCGACTGGGGCTATCGGATGAACCAGGGGGGGCTCACCCTGGGCCAGTACGTCGGACTGCCGCTACAGTCCTCCATCGACCACTCGGGCTACGCCGTGGACGTGGACGGCGATGGCAGCACCGAAATCCTCGTGCGGGGTGCGGGGCCCGGGGCCATCGACCATGCCTCCGCGCAGCACATCGCGGTGGGGGTTGGGCCGGGGAGCGCGGAGCGCCACTGGACCACGACATTGTCGGCGGTGCCGATTGGCTCCTCCGTCTCCCGCAAGCACTACGCTCGCACGTGGTTCTTGGACATCAACGCGGATGGCCTGGCCGACGCCGTCAGCGTGCGGCGGGACCGGGACACGGACGCGGGGAAGAGCTACGGGGACCTTTCGATTGCCATCAACACGGGCAACGGCTTCCTGCCGCCCGTGTTCCAGAACCTCGACCCGCTCCACGAGGTGAGTCCTTCGTGGATCCGCGACACCAGCCGCGGCCTCGACCCCGGCGTGCGCGTGCTGGACTTCGACCACGACGGCAGGCAGGACCTGCTGTTGACGGACTCGGGGCTCAGCAACGGGCGTGGCGTGCTGCGGGAAAAGATGTGGGTGCTGCTGGCGCGCGACGACCATTTCGAGCCGCGCGAGCTGACCGTGCCGGTGGGGCAGCGGACGGGGGGGACCTCCTCGGACAAGCCCTACGGCTACGGGCAGCGTTTCTCCCAGGTATTCGACTTCAACGGCGATGGCCTCTCGGACATCGTCCAGGTGGAGAAAGACCCCTCGGTTCCCGTGAGCCAGCGTGAGAACCACGGCGTCCTGCGGCTGTATCTGCGCAAGGGACGCGAGCCAGACGTGCTCACGGGCGTCCTCGCCGGGAAGCACGGCAAGGCCGTGACGGTGCGCTACCAGCACCTCCAGGAGGCGCCCGCCGCCTCGGGGCAGCCCCGCATCTACACGCAGGGCACGTGCAGCTACCCGCAGCAGTGCGTAGCGAGCGGGCAGTGGGTCGTCGTCGAGTCCGGCGTGGACGACGGCACGGGCACGAGCCACTTCAACACCTCCTTCTACTCGTACGAGGCGGGCCGCGTGGACCTGAAGGGCCGGGGCTGGCTCGGCTTCGGCAAGCGCACCGTCCACGATACGCAGACGGGCGCCACGGTCGTCACCACCTACAACAACCAGGCGCGCAACGGGACGCTCTACCTGCGCGCCTCGGCGCCGGTCCAGGAGATGACGGAGGTGACGCTGGCCTCCGGTGTGACGCACCGTCACGTCAAGGACTACGACTACGTCGACACCGCGAGCGCGACGGGCCGCCCCTTCCTGTACGCTGTGACAGTCACGGAGTCCTTCTACGAAGGCACGGGCGCCACGTTGACGCTGACGCGGAGTGGCTACCGCGTACAGTTCCAGGACACGTACGGCAATACCTACAACAGCGAGCAGGCGTCCCTGGAGGTCGTGAACGGGGCCACGACGGGGCGGGTCTGGAGCAACCGGACGGAGGTGCCTCAGTTCGACAACCGGGAGGCCACCTGGCTCATCGGCCTGCCGCTCCGGCTGGAGGACTCGAGCACGACGTTCGATGGGCTGACTGCCAGACGCGTGCAGACCCATGAGTACGACCCCGTGACGGGCCTGCTGGGGACGACCGTGGTGGAGCCGGGCTCGGGAATCCACTTCGAGCTGACCACGGTGCTCACACGCAATTCCTATGGCCTGGTCGAGCGAGTGGACCGCACCGGGGAGGGACCGGTGCGCTCGGAGTTCACCTGGTATGACGACACCGAGCACCAGTTCCCGGTGAAGTCCCTGAACGCAGGGGCGCATCGGAACCGCTTCGCGTACCACCCGGGGTTTGGCACGGTGGCGGTAGCGGAGGACGCGAATGGTCTGGTGACGCGGTTCCGTTACGACGGGCTGGCGCGCCAGCGCGCAACCGTCACTCCGACTGGCGAGGACACCACCCTCGAGTATGGCGCGGACTCGCTGGGTCAGGCGAAGGTCACCACCCGGAAGGTGGGCGGCCAGGAGGAGGCCGTCACCCTGGACAACTACGGCCGCGAGCGGCGCTCGGAGTTGCGCGGCTTTGACGGGAGCATCGTCTCCGTGACGTCCACCTATGACAACCTGGGTCGGAAGACGGCGGCGTCGCGCCCGACGTCCGGCAATGCTCCTCCGCGGTCCACGTCGATGACGTACGACAAGCTTGGCCGGGTATTGACGGTCACGACGCCCGAGGGGACCGTCACCTCGTACGGCTACGACAAGCTGACCACGACGAAGTTCGACGAGCGCTCGAACAAGACCAGCACGAACGTGGATGGGCTCAGCCAGGTGGTGGCCCGCAGCCAGTACACCACGGGAGGCCGGGAGCTTCGGACGACCTACGCGTATGGCCCCTTCGGCCTGTTGCGGCGGGTGACGGACTCGAAGGGCAACGTGGTCGACATCGAGCACGACCGGCTGGGGCGCAGGACGCGGGTGTCGGATCCGGACTCGGGTGTGACGACGTCCGTCTACAACGCCTTCGGTGAGCTCAAGCAGGAGACGGACGGCGGCAACCGCGTCACGACGTACGAATACGACGCGCTGGGGCGGCAGGAGAAGCTGACCGGCCCCGACGGTGTCACCACGCTCGTCTGGGACACCGACCTGAGGGGAGCGTTGTGGCAGACCACCAGCCCGCAGGGCGTCACGACGGAGTTCCTCTACAACGACAAGGCGCAGCTCTCCGACAGCACCTGGCGTCAAGGGAACACGTCCTACACCATCAGCCAGACGTACGACTGGGCCGGCCGGCTCGAGACGATGAGCTATCCGGAGGCCCTGGGCCGGCGCATGAAGGTGCGCCGTGCCTATACGGACCACGGCTACCTGCGCGAGGTGCGGGACGACGTCACGCAGCACGTCTTCTGGACGGCGCAGGAGCGCAATGCCTTTGGCCAGCTGACCTCGGAGTTGCTGGGCAACGGTGTCCAGACGCAGTACCGCCATGACTCGCGCGGCCGGCTCCGCTTCATCGACTCCAGTCGGAGTGGCGTGTCACTCCAGAAGCTGGCCTACGAGTGGGACGTGGAGGGCAACCTCCTCAGCCGCAACGACGTGCTGGCGCGGACGACGGAGGACTTCGAGTACGACCCACTCGATCGACTCAAGAAGTGGACGGTGTTCCAGAACTGCCGCAGGTCCGTGCTGGAGTACGACTACGACGACATCGGCAACCTGCTGGCGCGCCGGGTGCTGGAGGGCAGCGGCTCGCCCACGAACAGTGTGTATACCGGCGCGCCCGGCGGACCGCATGCGGTGAAGCAGACCCAGGCGGGCAGCTACGGCTACGACGGGAGCGGCAACCAGGTGTCCGGTCCCGGGCGCGCGGTGAGCTACACCGCGTTCGACCTGCCCCTGCGCATCGCCGGAGCGGGCCGCGAGGTGAACTTCACCTACGACGCCCGTCAGGCACGCTTCCGCAAGAGCAGCAGCCTCGGCGGAACGACCATCTACGTGGGGGGCGTCTACGAACAGCGTCAGGCCGGCGGACAGACGCAGCACGTCTTCTACATCTCCGGGGCCGAGCGCGTGGTGGCGCAGGTCGTCTGGGCGGAGAGCGCGGGGAGCATCACCTCCGAGCAGCCGCTGTACCTGCTGGTGGACCACCAGGGCTCCACCGAGACGGTGACCGACCTGCTCGGTGGCGTCGTGGGGCAGGAGCGGATGAAGTTCGAGCCCTTCGGCGCGCGAAGGCTGCCGTATGCGCTTCCCGTGGCGGCTGCCGTGTCCTCGCCGCAGGTCAAGAAGGGCTTCACGGGCCACGAACCCGATGACGAGTTCGGCCTGGTGAACATGCGCGGGCGTGTCTACGACCCCGAGACGGCGCGCTTCCTCACGCCAGATCCGTTCGTGCAGATGCCCGAGGACGGACAGTCCTACAACCGCTACGCGTACGCCCTGAACAACCCCCTCAGGTGGACGGACCCCACGGGCTTCCAGACGGAAGGCTCGGACGCGCCGAGTGAGCCGGGCTTTTTCGAGGAGGTCATGGAAATCATCGGCGATCCGCCGGTCGACGCCTCTCCCGTGGCGCTGTATGGGACGTCGCTCATCCTCTCCGCGGACCAGAACGGCAAGGCGACCAAGATGGATCGCCACATCTCGGATATCATCCAGATGAAGGGGAACACGCGCAGGTTCGGCGAGGGCCGGCAGCCGAGGCGCCCTCTGACGACCTATTTCGGCACGGACTACGATCTGTGGTCGGCGCGGGTGGAGGAGCTCCGGAAGATGTCGGGGGAGCTGCTGGTGGCAGGCCTGGAGTTCGTGGCGTTCGACCTGGCCACACGCGGTACGCTCAAGGCGGCAGGCTGGGGGGTCAGGGCTGCCATCGTCGATGGCGCCGCTGCACTCAAGCTCGGAGTCGCGGAAGGAGCTTCCGCATTGCGCCTTGCCTCCGGCGGGTGCTTTGTCGCGGGAACTCCGGTTCTGGTGGGGCTCGGTGTGAAACCCATCGAGCAGGTCTCGGTCGGCGACTGGGTCTGGGCATGGGACGAAGAAACCCGGGAGCCAGGGTGGCATCAGGTCTCACGTACCTTCATCAAACCCAGGCGGGTGGTGTTGCAGCTCGAGCTGGCGTCGTCGGACGGAACGCAGGAAGTGCTGCGTGTCACGCCCGAGCACCCGTTCTGGGTGAAGAGCCGGGGCTGGACGCAGGCGCAGCACCTCGAACCTGGAGATGCGCTGGAAACAGCGACCTTCCGGGCGCTTCATGTCCGCTCGCTCCAGCAGGGGGCTGGCTTCGAGACGGTCTACAACTTCGAGGTCGAGCGGGCCCATACGTACTTCGTGGGGCAGGCGACAGCCTGGGTCCATAATCAGTCCATCGGCGGTCCCCTCAAGCCAGGTGGAACGGTCATCGGATTGGGCGTGGAAGACGACCTGGCCGCTCACTGGTTCAGTGGCGCAACCACGTACAAGGACGGTGCATGGCAGCGAGCTGGACTGACCCGGGTGTCGTGGGCCAAGGCCTCGATGGATGAGATGGCCTTCATGAGGTCCTTCCAGGAGGCGGCCCAGAATGCCGCGGCCATTCGCTTCGAGGTCACGAGGTTCAGCGTTCCAGGTTTCTATGGAGCGCAGTGCAGGTCCGTGACCTCGAGGGAGCTCATTTACATCATCGACAACGGGCTGCTCCCGAAGGCCTCTTTCTGGCGTGGCGAGACGGAGCTCTACTGGGCCACCCCAGGGTTCGGAATCAAGTGAAGCTCACCGCCATAGAACGAAGTGAATGGGACGGCCGGCTGCGGCAGCAGGCTGGCGCGGAAGCGCAGATCTGGCTCTACCACGTCACATTCAAGCGCTTGCTCCTGAAGGTGTTCCACCCGAAGGAGGAGCAGGCCGTCTATGCCCTCGCATTGGGCTGCACGCACATGGAAGGGCCCTTCAACTGGAGCCAGTCGGCCATTGAAGTCATCGAGACCGAGGCGGGAGGGCCCCAGGAACCGCGCTACTGGATATTGGACAGGGCCAATGGGTTCCGGCTCTCCTGCTCCAGCGTGGTCTTGTACGAGGGCGCCGCAAACAGCTTCTTCAAGACCTTCGATGACCTCGTAGTCGAGTAGTGCCGAGGACCGCGGCCCGGCTCCCTGTGTCTGGGCGCCGGGCCGTGCTGTTTCAAGTGCAGGAGTGCAGGGCGAGCGCGAGTCTCGGCGCGCCTTCCTCGCCCGCGCCAATCCGCTCCCTTGACGGACGCGTCCGCCCCCCTCTGCCTGGACGGAACCTTCTCACCCCCTGGGTTCCGACCTACCGCGGCGGACGGGACGAGGGACAGGTGCCCCTCCTGAAACACGACGGCCCGGCTCCCCGTAAGAGGGAACCGGGCCGCGGTGTTTCAGGGAGCTGGCCTGGGGCCTAGAAGCGCGCCTGCAGCAGGGTGTTGAAGCCCAGCGCGTGCGGGTCCTCGAACGTGGGCTGGGCCACGCCGGTGATGTCGTCCCGGAACGTGGTCCGGTTGTTGTCGTACGTGTAGTAGACCTCGCCCACGGCGGCGACGGAGTCGGAGAGGTCCCACCGGAAGGTGGCCTTGGCCGAGTAGATGGGCTCCGCCTTGCAGACGGAGTTCGACTGGCCGCACACCTCGGGGAGGATGCTCAGCTGATTCACGTCACGCACCACCACGGTGCGCGTGCTGATGAGGTTCTCCGGCGGGTTGTTGCCGCCCAGCAGCGGGGTGGGGCTGCGGAACGAGGCCGGCTGCTGCACGCCGACGATGAAGCCCGGCGTGAAGTGCAGCGCGGGGAAGTGGTAGTCCGCGCCCACCGCCAGGAAGATCTCCGGGTTCAGCTTCGTGCCCTCGGGGAAGTCCTGGAACGGGGGGAAGCCCGGCACGTCGAACTGGATGTACGAGAGGCTGCGGTACAGGCCCAGCACGCTGACGCGCAGGAAGTCGAGCTTCGCGCGCGCCTGGAGCGCCAGCGCGGTGGCGCCCTGGGGCTGCGTGGCGCCGAACTCGTCCGGCTTCTCCAGCGTCTGCGAGAGGTAGCTGCCCTCGAGCGACACGGAGTAGGACAGGCCGCCCGGGTACGCCTCCGGCGCGAAGAAGCGCTGGTAGATGTCCGGGTCGTTCTTGTAGAGCCGGAAGTCCACGCTCGTGCCCACCGGCACGCCCACGTGGTAGACGACCTGGCCGGACACGCCCGCGGCATTCACCGGCGCCTCCACACCCAGCGTCGCGAGGCCGGGCACCAGGCCCTTCTGGAAGTAGCCCACGCCGGCCTCGACGCGCAGCGTCTCCAGGATGTCCCAGCCCGCGCCGGCCATCGCGCCGTAGAGCGTCTCCTCCTCGAGGATGAGCTCGTTCTGCACGAGCGCCGTCTTGCCGCCGACGTACGCGTACCAGTTGTCGCGCGTAATCTGGAGCTTGGCGCCCGGCACGCCGTTGGCCGCGGAGCGGGTGGTGAACACGCCGCTGCCACCCCATGAGATGCGGTAGGCGTAGCCCAGGCGGAAGCGGTCCGCGGACACCGGGAAGCCGACGAGCGAGATGCCCTCCTTCTCGCTCCAACCCGGCGGCTGGTAGTTGAGCCGGATGTAGCTGGAGTTGTCGCGGATGTCGACGCCACCCGCGGGGCGCTCCAACACCAGCAGCGTCAGCGCCGCCTCCGTGGTGAGCCCCTCGAAGAACGCGGGCGCGCGCTTGTAGAGCACCACGTTCGACAACGACTCGAAGCCGGAGAACCGGGTGTTGAAGTTGTCGTAGAACTGGGTGTTCTGGTTGCCCGCGCCAAAGCGTGCGTTCGGGCTGTTGGGCGTCGTTTCACCCGAGCCCGCGAGCACGTTGTCGTCCGCGAAGACGAACGACAGGCGCGTGTCAACGAAATCACCGGCCCAGGCGGGCACACTCAGGGATAGCAGCCCGGTCAGGGCCAGCGTCTGCAGCGTTTTCAATGTCCCTCTCCACGAAGCGGCCCGGGGGGAGCCGCTCCTCCCCGCGCCCGGCTTTCACCAGGGCGCGAACTTCGTCAAACGACTACGGATTGGCGCAAGGCTTGATGGGCTTCGGGCATTCCATGTCCGGGCCCGGGTAGCAGCAGAGGTCGTCCTGGTCGCGCGGCAGCACCATCCACCGCGGCCGCGCGGCGCTCACCTGGCGCAGGTGACCGACGATGTCGAAGGTGGCCGCGTGCAGGTAGCGGCACTGCTGCGCGCGGCTCGTGTCCGGGTCGTCCTCGCGGCAGTTCACCACGAGGTCCGGAACCGCGTCCTTCGTCACCAGGTTGATGCGGGTGTTCGCGTTCGTGCCCACCTGGCACGTCACGGCGCCGTTGGCCTCGTTCTGCGCGCTGGCCCACATGATGAACTGCGCGTTCGACAGCGTCGTCGTGAGCAGGGTGCGCGCCGCCAGCGGAACGTCGTCGCTCTCGGGCAGGCTGTTGCCGCCGAAGCGCAGGAACGCGGCCTTGTCACACCAGATGTGGACCTTGCGGCCCGGGGTGAGCTCCTTGGTGCTGGCCCACGTGGTGGTGTCCGGATTGCCGTCCACCTGCGCGGTGACGCGCTCGATGCGTCCCGGCACGGAGCCGTCCAGGCCCGCCTCGGGCGCGCCGGAGGGGTTCATCTCCACCACGAACTGGCCGAACGTGTCGTACGTGTTCTTCTCGCTGCAGATCTTCCCGGCGAACGGGCCCATGCCCAGGGTGCAGTTGATGTTGCACTGGCGCTCCGGCAGGTCCGGATCCGCCGGGTTGTCCGTGCCGCCGCAGGAGCCCCAGGTGCCCGCGCGCGTGTCCGGGCAGAAGAAGGGCACCGTGCCATTGCCGTTGGCGTCGCAGCTGTGGATGACCTCGGGGAAGCGCACGCGGCGGACCTTCACCAGCGAGGACTCCAGGCCCTCCATCTTGTAGTTGCCGTAGCTGTAACCACACAGCGGGTCGGTGATGTAGAGCGAGGCGCTGTAGCCGCACAGCCGGCCGTTGATCTCCACCGGCGGGGCCAGGTTCAGGTACTTGTTCCACTCGCTCTGCGGCAGCAGGCGGACGTGCTCGCGCACCGTCCACGAAGGGAAGGTGAGCTGCGTGGTGGCGGTGAACTCCTGCACCGAGCCGGCGACCGTCCAGAGCAGGTCGCCCGGGTCCAGCCCCTCGGGGAAGGAGTAGTTGTAGATGTACATCGAGTTGAAGCGGCCCGGGAAGTAGCCGCTCGGCTCGGCCGTCTGGGTGTTGGCGCCCTGGATGGTGCCTTCCTTCACGCGGCAGGCCGTCAGGTCCGTCACGAAGAAGCCGCCCGGGTCCAGGCCCGTCACCAGCAGCGTCACCGGCTGGCCGTTGTTCGGGTCATTCACCTCGGGGCAGTTCTGGCGCAGCACGGCCCCGGACTCGGGGGCGCGGCCGATGCGCATGTACGTGCCGTTGTACGCGGTGAGCTGGTCGCCGTTCTGCGGCGTCTGCACCGTGGACAGGGTGGGCTCCTCGAACAGGAGCGACTTGGACAGGCCCGTGGCGTAGCTGCGCGTCGCCGGCTCCTGCGGCAGGTCTCCCGCGGCCACCTGGCCCTCGGAGTAGTCCACCTCGGGCGGCTCGTCCTCCACCCACACGTGCAGCTCGCCGTACAACTGCGAGGCGCGCACGGTGCCGGTGCCCTTGCCGTTGGTGAGGTTCGACCAGCGGTAGGTGTACGCGCCGGTGAGGTTGCCCGGGACGACGCGGAAGGACACCGGGCCGTTGAAGGACTCCAGCGGCTGGCCCTTCACGTCGATGGCGGTGATGTCCAGGTCGATGTCCACCGCGCTGCGCGGGATGATGTAGCGGCAGTCCGCGGTGCCACGGACCTCCGCGGGCACCTGCGCCTGCGAGCCGTAGCGGGTGGCGCAGTCGTTCACCACCGTCAGCGCCGCGCGAGGCGTGGTGTTGGCGACGTAGAGGCCCTTGACCTGCACGTCGAAGGTGCCGACGCCCTGGGGCTGCACGGCGTCCTCGGTGTAGCAGCCGGCCAGGGCGAAGGCCGACAGGAGCATGAGTCTCTTCATCACTTCACCCTCCGGCCGATCCGGCCGTCTTCCACCGCGTCCGCGACGGACATGGACGTGGGGTTCTCACAGAAGGAGCGCAGCTCCGGCGTCACGGTGCCGCAGATGGGGTTGCCGCCCGCCAGCACGTCGCGGCAGCTGCAACGGCCCGAGTAGGGGCCGGTGGCCGGTGCACAGGCGGCCTGCGCCTTGGCGGGCGTGTCAATCTCGGGTGCATTGCAACCCTCGGGGTTGTAGCCGCGCTCGGCGAGGGCCTCACAGGTGCACTTCTCGCCGACCTTCTTTCCGGCGATGCATGCCTGTTGGGCCTGCTCGGGCGTGGTGACGCCCTGCGCATTGCAGCCCGTGGGGTCGAACCCCCGGCCGAGGAGATCGCCACACTTGCAGGCACCCACCTCCACCGCGAGCTCGTCCTTGAAGACCTTCGCCGCGCGGCAGAAGCCCACCACCTGGTCAGCCACCGTCCACTTGCCGTTGATGAGGCTGCCGCAGCGGGTGCCGGACTTGGACGTCGCGTTGCCGTCGAGGATGTCCTGGCAGGTGCAGAAGCCCTGCATGTAGCCGATGAGCGAGTCGCGCAGGGAGATGCCCGTTTCGATGCGCGTGGTGTTGCGCTTGAGCACGTTGAAGCCCGAGCCGCCCTTGGCGATGTAGTCGTTGACGGCGATCTTGTACGTGCCGTTGGGGTCCAGCGCATTGCTGTTGATCTGGATGTCCGTGCCCGGGTTGGCGTAGCACCGGCCCTCTCCGGCGGCGGAAGACTCATCCTCGAGGCACTGCCAGGGGGCATGGCCCGCGCGGTTCTCCGTGGGGCAGTCCGTGGCGTTGTTCGCCCGCGTGCAGGGGATGCGCAGGTCGTTCAGCTGCACCTGGGCGCAGTCCATGGTGAAGCGCGCGCCGGAAATCTGTGCCTGGCTGACGCAGCCGCGCTCGGCGGAGCGCTCGGCCACGAAGTTGAACATCTCCTGCATCTCCTTGCCGGAGAGGTACATGATGTTGATGGTGTTCTCGAAGGGGAACACGTTGAACATCGACTCCTGCGTCACCACGCCGGCATAGAGGTTGTCGCGGATGCCCAGCGAGTTGGTGAGCGCCATCTCCGCCTCGACGCGGCGGCGCTTGCGCATGGAGTCCGCGGCCACGTTGCCCAGCGGCGAGTCACCACCCGAGGAGTTGTTGCGGCGCTGCACGTCGCGCGGGGCGTAGGAGAAGATGTTGGTCAGCTGCAGCTTGAAGTCCATGCCCAGGATGTAGGGCTGGAGCAGCTGCGTCGTGTTCCGGTCCTCCTGGTCGCGGCAGGCCTTGATCGCGGCGCGCACGTCCGGGTTCTGGATGAACTGACCCTCCGTCCAGAAGATGCTCGAGTCATACCGGTAGCGGCGCATGGCGTCGTTGCACCAGAGCGCGTCCAGCGGGAAGACGCGGTAGTCCTGGCTGAGCACCTCGGCGCCCTCGCCCTCGCCGGCGACCTCCGGCATCTTCACCACCAGCTCCAGCCGGCCCACGTACTTGGCGAAGGCGCCCGAGTGCGCGAGCACCACCTTGCGGCCGCTGGGGTCCACGAGCAGCTGCGGCGGGTTGAGCACCACGTGCAGGTGGCCGCCCAGCACCACGTCCACGCCGGACACGCCGGGGATGAGCACGCGCACCACCGACTTCTCGTCACCCTCGGGGCCGAACCACTCCAGCACCTGCCACGGGCTCTTGGCGCGCTGGACGAAGGACTTCGCGCGGCCGTACTCGTAATAGGCCTCGTAGCCCTGGATGACGTCCTGGTCCTCGGTGAGGCCCAGGTGGCTGACGATGACGATGAGGTCCGTCACCGGGCGCAGCAGCTCCACGTAGGCGCGCACCACCTCGTTCTGCTCCATCGGGGTGACCTGCAGGCTGTTGCCACCCTCGACGATGGAGTTGAGCGAGGAGATGTTGGCCATGCCGATGACACCCACCCGCACGCCCTTGATGTTGCGGATGGTGTACGGCTCGGTCTCGAGCCCCGCCTGGTTGCTGCCCACCTGGCGCCAGTCGTTCCACATGTAGTTGGCGGCCAGCAGCGGGAAGGTCGCGTTGTCCCGCGCGCGCTGGACGAAGTTGAGCGCGCCCGCGTCGAACTCGTGGTTGCCCACCACCGCCGCGTCCAGGCGGGTCTGCGAGAGGAACTTGAACTCCACCTCGCCGGTGTTGATGTTGAAGATGGGCGCGCCCTGGAAGCAGTCACCCGAGTCCAGGTGGATGACCCGGTCCCCCTTCTCCCGCTCGCGCTTGAGGAGCGCCGCCATGCGCGTCGCGCCACCGAAGGGACCGGCCTCCGGGATGAGTCCCAGGTCCTGGTCCGTCTTCAGCGGGGCGAAGTCATAGGGGATGAGGCGCGAGTGGATGTCGGAGGTATGCAGGAGCGTGAGACGCACCTCCTGCCCCGCGAGGTTGTAATCCTGGCCTTCCACCACCGGCATACACGAAGCCGTAGCCAGGGCACAGGAGAGGCCGAGCAGGACGCGACGCATCAAGAGAGATTCCGTGTTTCAGGGGGAGGACAACGGTAAAGCCGGCGCACCGTACGGGATCAAGCTCTGTCCGGCAAGCAACGCAGGCATCACATTCCTACTCCATCACCATCGTGGTCCTACTCCCCAGGAGAGCAGGCAGACATGAAGCCCGGTCATTCCAGTGTGACTGACATCGAGATCATCGAGGATTTCTCGTCCACGGCGCGCTGTGACGAGGGCTTCTTGCGAGTGCGGCGGCTGCGCTGCCGCAACCGGCGCGCGGACGGCTCGTCGTCTTCCGTGTACCGGGTGGACGTGGTGGACCGGCCCCGCCTGGACGCCGTCGCGGTGCTCGTCTTCCGACGCGGCGCGTCGGGTGCTCCGGGGGCTTCTGATGCCCCGGGTGCCCCCGGTTCCATCGAGGTGCTGACGCGGATGAACCTGCGGCCCGCGGCCTTCTTCCGGAAGGACAACCGGGGGGCCATGACGGTGCCGGACCCGGCGGCGGGGTACCTGCGCGTGGAGGAAATCGTCGCGGGGCTGCTGGAGCCGGAAGACAAGGGCGAGGAGGGCCTGAAGCGCCGCGCGGCGGAGGAGGTGCGCGAGGAGGCGGGCTACGCGGTGAAGCCCGAGGACATCCAGTTGCTGGGCGGCTCCTTCTTCCTCGCGCCGGGCATCCTCTCGGAGAAGGTGTTCCCCGCGGCCGTGGACGTGACGGGCCTGGAGCCGGTGGACCCGGAGGGGGACGGCACGCCGCTGGAGGAGGGCACGCAGCTGCACTGGCGGCCCCTCGCGGAGGTGCTGGAGGCGTGCCGTCGCGGCGACATCCCGGATGCGAAGACGGAGGTGGCGCTGACGCGGCTGCTTGCCCGCCAGGCCTGAGGCACGGGGGTGGGGGACGAAACGCGGCGCCGGGTTCCGCCGGGCCGCGGACCGGGGTAGGGTGCGCCCCGTCCCGTTTCCCACTGCCGAGGTCGCTGCATGTCGTCGCTGCCCCCCTGGCTGGCCCAGCTGCTGCCCATCCTCATCCTGCTGGGAGCCATCGCCCTCGTCCTGGCACGCCTGCCCAAGGTGGAGCTGGGGCACACGGACGCGTTCCGGCGCCGCCGCTTCTACAACTGGTTCCCGCTGGGCATGACGTACGCGTTCCTCTACATGGGGCGCTACAACGTCAACGTGGCCACCAGCGCGCTGGGCAGCCGCACCACCAACGCGGACTTCGGCACCATCTTCTTCTGGGGCACGCTGGTCTACGGCTTCGCCTTCCTCCTCAACGGTCCGCTGACGGACCGGCTCGGGGGCCGGAAGACCATCCTGATGTCGGCGGCCGGCTCGGCGGTGGCCAACGTCGCCATGGGCGCGGTGGTGTACGCGGTGGTGACGCAGGACTGGCAGCCGCCCGGCGGCCTCGTCGCGACGCTGTCGTTCCTCTACGCCGTCAACATGTACTTCCAGAGCTTCGGCGCGGTCTCCATCGTCAAGGTGAACGCGTCCTGGTTCCACGTGAGGGAGCGCGGCCAGTTGGGCGGCGTCTTCGGCATCCTCATCTCGCTGGGCGTCTACTTCGCCTACGACTGGAGCCGGCTCGTCGTGCAGGCGGCGCCGGTGTACTGGGTGTTCTTCGTGCCCGCCGCCATCCTCGCGGCCTTCCTGGTGCTGGACTTCTTCGTCATCCGCGACACGCCCGGCCAGACGGGCCACCCGGACTTCGACACCGCGGACGCGTCCTCCGGGGAAACCGGCCCTCAGCTGGGCGTGTGGCCCGTCTTCAAGCGGATGATGAGCAACCGCACCATCATCGTCATCCTCTGCATCGAGTTCTGCAGCGGCTTCATGCGCAACGCCATCATGCAGTGGTACCCCAAGTTCGCGAAGTCCACCGGCATCGGTGAGGGCTTCGTGGCGGCCAACTGGGGCATGCTGCTGTGCGTGGCCGGCATCACCGGCGGCATGTTCGCCGGCGTCATCAGCGACCGCGTCTTCGACTCGCGCCGCGGCCCCGTCTCCGCGGTGCTCTACGCGGGCATGTCCCTGGGCGCGGTGGCCACCCTGTTCCTCCTGGACAGCGCGGCCCTGGGGTGGACGGTCATCTTCATGTCCCTGTGCGTCATCGGCGTGCATGGCATGCTGTCCGGCACGGCCAGCATGGACTTCGGCGGCAAGAAGAACGCGGGCCTCGCCGTGGGCATCATCGACGGCGCCGTGTACGCGGGCACCGCCCTCCAGTCGATTCTCCTGGGCTCCATCCTCCCCGCGGGCGACCTGGCGAAGACTCCGGGCAACTGGGGCAACTGGCCGCTGGCCATGCTCCCGCTGTCGTTCCTGGGCCTGGTGCTGGCCACCCGGGTGTGGAACGCGAAGCCCCAGCCGAAGGGGGCCTCGCTGCCCACCGCGGCGCCCGTCCCGTCGCCTTCCGACGCCGCCCCGGCCTCCCGGACAGGCACCGGAGGGTAACTCCTTCGTGCTTCAACGGACGTGTAACGCCCGGGTCACTCCCGCGTGACAGACAGGTAACGTAGAGTGCGGGTGTGTCCCAGGCACCCGCACCCTTGCAAAGCCGCTTCGAGGTCCACGACCGGAAGCAGTTCGAGATAAAGCTCGAGTACCAGCCCACCGGCACGGAGGAGACGCGCTACCTCGTGGAGGCGTACCTCTTCCTGCCCGGCAGCCTGAACATCGACGCGGAGACGTACCCGCGCGCCGACTTCTACGCGGACATCCACAACTACGTGCGCTTCAAGACGCCGGTGATGGCGGTGGAGGAGCTGCTGTCGTCGGACGCCTCGCCGCTGGTGCGGCTGGAGGCCTGGCTGCGCACGGGGATGGGCACCGAGAGCGACATCGTCTACCAGGCCAAGCTCCTGTCGTGCGTGCTGCGCGGGGCGCTGCGCCGCTTCGCCATCGGCGTGGAGTCGCGCTGCGAGGGCACGGGCGGGCTGCCCCAGGACGCCTGCGCGGTGCTGGAGGCGGACATCCTCGCCATGCAGTCCGGCGTCACGCGGGTGCTGGAGCGCTTCCGCGCGTGGCTGCGCTCGGCGGGGGAGTTGCGGCTGCAGGAGCGCCCGCGGGCGGCGCTGCGGCTGGTGGACGAGTACGTCAGCCTCCTCGTGGAGGGCGGCTTCCGGCGCTCGGTGGCGGACATGAAGGCGCTGCCGCGCACGGAGCCGTGGGTGGGGCTGCGCAAGGGGCTGATGGAGGCGGTGCTGCGCGAGGAGGCGTACCGCAAGGAGCACCGGCTGCGCAGCGTGCTGAGCCCCACCGGGGACAACGAGGAGTACATCCAGCGGCTGGGCTTCCTGAAGAAGTTCTGCATGAACGTGCTCTTCCTGTCCTCGAAGCGGAAGCAGAAGCGGCAGGGCTTCGAGGAGATGCTCTTCGCGCTGGCGGCGGGCGTGGCGATGACGTTCGCCACCGCGGTGGCCTTCTGGGCGCAGGCGCGCTTCGCGCAGGCGAGCCTCAACTTCTTCCTCATCCTCGTCGTCGGCTACATGGTGAAGGACCGCATCAAGGAAGGCCTGCGCAAGATGCTCAGCCGCGTGGCGGCCACGCACCTGGCGGACCGGACGGCGGACCTGGTGGACCCCGTCACCGGGCGCTCGATTGGGACGTGTGAGGAGCGGGTGGACTACGGTCCGTCCCTGAAGGTGCCGCCGGCCGTGTCCGCGCTGCGCCACCGCGATGACTTCCTCACCGCGTCCCAGGGCGAGCTGTCCGAGACGGTCATCCGCTACCGCAAGCACATCGACCTGGACGCGCGCCTGATGCCGCGCACGGAGCGGGGCCTGACGGGTGTCACCGACATCCTCCGGCTCAACGTGGAGCGCTTCCTGCGCGACATGGACGAGCCGGAGCTGGCGCTGGAGTACGTGGACCTGGCGGACCTGTCCGTGGGTCACATCCGCGGCGCCAAGCGCTACCCGGTGGACGTGGTGTTCCGCTTCACCGTGGAGGAGGAGGAGACGGACCGGCGCGAGGAGACGACGCAGTTCGTCCGGCTGGTGCTGGACCGCAACGGAATCCAGCGCATGCAGCGCTTCCCGGAGCCCTCGTCTCCCGGGACGCCCTCCGGCACCGTGCCCTGGCAGTCGGCCGCCTGAGCGGCACGGTTTCGGCGGCGCCATCGCGCTGGCGCGGGTAATGTCCCCCGCGCTCATGGCCTACGACGACTTCAAGAAACGCATCCGCGACGACTGGCGGGACACCCTGCGGGGCATCCTGACGCGCGCCCGCTCGCTCGGTCCCCGGGCGGTGCTGGCGTTCGACCTGGACTCCACCCTCTTCGACAACCGGCCCCGGCAGGCCCGCATCCTCCGCGAGTTCGGTGCCACGCGCTCGCTCTCCGCCCTGGCCGCCTGCGCGCCCCACCACTGGGTGACGGGCTGGGACATGCGCGAGGCCATGAAGGCCTGCGGCCTGGAGGCCGCCCAGGTGGAGGCCCACTTCCCGGAGGCCCGCCGCTTCTGGGTGGAGCGCTTCTTCACCAGCGACTACTGCGCGGACGACGTGGCCATTGAAGGCGCGGCCGCCTTCACCCATGCCGTGGTGGCGACGGGCGCGCTGCTCGTCTACGTCACCGGCCGGCACGAGGGCATGCGCCAGGGCTCCGTCTCCTGCATGCGCCAGCATGGGCTGGCCATTCCGGACGAGCAGCAGGTCCAGCTCTTCATGAAGCCCACGCTCCAGGAGGACGACGACGCCTTCAAGCGGGAGGCCCACGCGAAGCTGGGCCGGCTGGGCACCGTGGTGGCCGCCTTCGACAACGAGCCCACCCACGCCAATGACTACCGGCGCAAGTTCCCCGAGGCCACCGTCATCCATCTGGCCACGGACCACTCGGGCCGGCCCGTGGAGTTGCTGGAGGGCGTCGTCTCCGTCCCGCACTTCGCACTCGATTCGTGACGCACCGCGCCTGAAAGACAGGCGTGGCACAGAACGGTTTGTAGCGCTTTGAAGTCCCCCTGCCGCGCGCTATGAGGCGCTCGGCGTCCGCCGTCCCGCAAGAGTCAGGGACGGCCTGCATGGAGGCACCCGCGGTGGCCAGCCCGTACTCGAAGGAACAGCTGTTGACGATGTACCGGAAGATGTACCTCATCCGTCGCTTCGAGGAGCGGACGGGTCAGCAGTACACGCTGGGGAAGATCGCCGGCTTCTGCCACCTCTACATCGGCCAGGAAGCCGTCGCGGTGGGTCCCAACGAGGCCATCCGTCCGGACGACTACATGCTGAGCGCGTACCGCGACCACGGCCAGCCGCTGGCGCGTGGCTCGGACGCGGGCATGGTGATGGCGGAGCTGTTCGGCCGCGGCACCGGCTACAGCAAGGGCAAGGGCGGCTCGATGCACATCTTCGACATCGAGCACCACTTCTACGGGGGCTACGGCATCGTCGGCGCGCAGATTCCGCTCGCGGCGGGCATGGCCTTCGCCAGCCGCTACCGCAACGAGGACCGCGTCACGGTCTGCTACTTCGGCGACGCGGCGGCCAACCAGGGCGCGTTCCACGAGACGCTCAACATGGCGTCCAAGTGGAAGCTGCCGGTCATCTACATCTGCGAGAACAACCGCTACGGCATGGGCACGGCCATTGCCCGCACGTCCGCGGTGCCTGAAATCTACAAGCGCGCGGCGGCCTACGGCATGCGCGGCGAGCCGGTGGACGGCATGGACTGCCTGAAGATGTACGAGGCGGTGAAGGACGCCGCCGCGTACTGCCGCGCGGGCAAGGGCCCCGTGCTGCTGGAGGCCAACACCTACCGCTTCCGTGGCCACTCCGTGGCGGACCCCGCCACCTACCGCTCCAAGCAGGAGGTGGAGGATGAGCGGAAGAACGACCCCATCCCCAAGCTGCGTGACTACGCCATCAAGAACAAGCTGGCGGTGGACTCCGACTTCGAGGCCATCGAAGAGGAAGTGAAGTCGCAGGTGGACGCGGCGGTGAAGTTCGCGGACGAGTCCCCGGAGCCGGCCCTGGACGAGCTGTGGCGGGACACCATCGTGGACGAGGGTGAGCAGGACGTGCGCCCCCGCGAGCGCGTGCTGGGCGTGAAGGTGACCAACTGGCCGAAGTACCCGAGCGGCCAGGAGTTGAAGGTGACGTGGGACCTCGAGCCCCGCGAGCAGGCCGAGCAGGCTGACAAGAAGGCGGGCCTGAGCCGCTAGCGCGCCAAGAGCCCCTCCACCCAACCCTTTTTCGATTCCCTTCGGAGCTGACGATGCCCGAGTTGATGTACCGCGAGGCGCTGAACCAGGCGCTCGCCGAGGAGATGGAGCGCGACGCCAACGTCTTCCTGATTGGCGAGGAGGTGGGCCGCTACAACGGCGCCTTCAAGGTGTCGCAGGGCCTGCTGGACAAGTTCGGGAGCGCGCGCATCATCGACGCGCCCATCTCCGAGCTGGGCTTCACCGGCATGAGCGTGGGCGCCGCCATGGTGGGCCTGCGCCCCGTGGTGGAGATGATGACCTGGAACTTCGCGATTCTCGCGATGGACCAGATTGTCAACAACGCGGCCAAGCTGCGGCACATGTCCGGCGGCCAGCTGCGCTGCCCGATTGTCTTCCGCGGCCCCGGTGGCGCCGGCGGCCGGCTGTCCAGCCAGCACAGCCAGGCGCTCGAGGCCAACTACGCGCACTTCCCGGGCCTGAAGGTGATTGCCCCGGCCACCCCGGCCGACGCCAAGGGCATGCTCAAGGCGGCCATCCGGGACGAGAACCCGGTCATCATGTTCGAGGGCGAGCGCCTGTACGCCCTCAAGGGTGAGGTGCCCGAGGGCGAGCACGTGGTGCCGCTGGGCAAGGCGGACGTCAAGCGCGAGGGCTCGGACGTCACCATCATCACCTGGAGCCGCATGTATTACTTCTGCATGGAGGCGGCCGAGCAGCTGGCGAAGGAGGGCATCTCCGCGGAGGTGCTGGACCTGCGCACGCTCCGGCCGCTGGACGAGGAAGCCATCCTCGCCAGCGTGCGGAAGACGAACCGTGTCGTCATCGTCGAGGAGGGTTGGGCGCTGGCGGGCGTGGGCGCCTCGGTGGTGGACATCATCCAGTCGAAGGCGTTCGACGACCTGGACGCGCCGGTGGCGCGCGTGACGGGTCTCGACGTGAACATGTCCTACGCGGCGAATCTCGAGAACGCGACCCAGCCGGACGCGACCAAGATCATCGACGCGGTGAAGAAGGTGCTGTACCGCGAGGGAGCCTGAACGCGTATGGCCACTCCCATCCAGATGCCCAGCCTTTCCCCCACCATGAAGGAGGGAAAGATCGTCAAGTGGCTCAAGAAGGTGGGCGACAAGGTCTCCTCCGGCGAGGCTGTCGCCGAGGTGGAGACGGACAAGTCCAACCTCGAGATTGAAGCCTTCGACGACGGCTACCTCCTGCAGATTGTCGTCGGCGAGAACCAGTCGGCCGCCGTCGGCGCCCCCATCGCCTTCGTCGGCGCCAGGGGCGAGAAGGTGGAGGCCGGCAAGGCCGCCGCCGCGCCCGCCGTGAAGCCCGCCGAGGCCCCGGCCGCCGCGAAGGCTCCCACCGCCCCGCCTCCCGCCGCCCCGCCCGCCGCCAGCGGTGGTGGGGGTGCGAACCGCATTGCCGTGGTGATGCCGAGCCTTTCCCCGACGATGAAGGAGGGGAAGATCGTCAAGTGGATGAAGAAGGTGGGCGACAAGGTCTCCTCCGGCGACGCCATCGCCGAGCTGGAGACGGACAAGTCCAACCTCGAAATCGAGGCCTACGACGACGGCACGCTGGCCGAAATCGTCGTCGGTGAGAACCAGTCGGCCGCCGTGGGCGCGCCCATCGCGTACCTCACCGGCAAGGGCGCCAAGGCGGCCCCGTCCGCTCCGGCCCCGAAGCCGGCCGCGGCTCCGTCCGCTCCCTCGGCTCCGGTCTCCGCCGCGCCCCAGGCTCCGGCCGGGGGCCAGGCGACGCGCCGCGAGGAGCCGGCCGCCGGTGGACGGCGCCTGCGCGCCAGCCCCCTGGCGAAGAAGATTGCCCGCGAGCGCGGCCTGGACATCCACCAGGTGCAGGGCTCCGGTCCCTCGGGTCGCATCGTGAAGCGCGACATCGAGGAGGCGCTGGCGAAGGGCGTGGCGGCTCCGGCGGCCGCGGCGAAGAAGGCCCCGGCGCCCGGCGTGCGTCCGGCGGCGGGAGTCCGGCCCGAGCCGACCGTGGTGCCCCTCACGTCCATGCGCAAGGTCATCGCGCAGCGGATGTCGGAGGTGAAGCCCGGCGTCCCGCACTTCTACCTCACCATCGAGGTGGACATGGACGCCGCGGTGAAGGTCCGCGAAGAGGCGAAGGCGATGGAGCTCAAGGTCTCCGTCAACGACCTCATCGTGAAGGCCGTGGCCATGGCGGTGCGCCGCTACCCGAAGATCAACGTGTCGCTCCAGGGCGACCAGGTGGTCCAGTTCAACACCGTGGACGTGGGCATCGCCGTGGCGCTGGAGGAGGGGCTGATTACCCCCATCCTCCGTGACGCGGACCAGAAGGGCCTGCAGGCCATTGCCACCGAGGTGCGGGAGCTGGCCGAGCGCGCCCGCAAGCGCGCCCTCAAGCCGGACGAGTACACCGGCGGCTCCATCACCGTCAGCAACCTGGGCATGTACGGCATCGACCAGTTCGTCGCCGTCATCAACCCGCCGCAGGCGTCCATCCTCGCGGTGGGCGCGGTGGCCGACAAGGCGGTGGTCATCAACGGGCAGCTCGCGGTGCGCAAGATGATGACGGCCACGCTGTCGTGTGACCACCGCGTCATCGACGGCGCCATCGGCGCGGAGTTCCTGCGCGAGCTGCGCGGCCTCCTGGAGCACCCCACGCGGCTGCTCTTCTAGCCCGCGGGCTGTACCCGCCCCGTGCTCCCTCGCCAGGGCGCACGGAGGCGGGGCTGGGCCGGCGCGCTACTCGCGCGTCGGCTCCTTCGTGCCCTCCATCTCCTCTTCGAGCTTGCGCTGGGCGTCCGTCACGCTCGCCTGCTGCTCGCGCGGGGTGCCGGTGGGCAGGTCATGCTCCTCGCCCCGCGAGCGGCCCTCGATTCCGGGCCAGGGCTCCGGCCGCGTGGCCTGCACGTGTTCGATGTGCTCGGCGTAGCCCTTCTCGCCGCCCGCATTGCGCTTGTTCTCGTCCGACTTGTCCTTCTTCGCCATCTCGCTGTCCTCCCTCGTTGGAATGACCCAGAGGTGCTCCGTGGCGGTAACGGTGGGACGCCCCAGGCGGGCTGACCACCCGCGAGCAGGCGGAATGGCTTGCTTCCCCGCCTGCTGGGCAGGCATGGAAAAAAGGCCGGCAGCCGGGCGCGTTCGCTGCTTAACTTCGCTTCAATGAACGACGACATGACACGCGAACGGCTTGCCCAGGGTGTGTCGGAGTTGGAGGCGCGCGTGGGACAGCCGCTGCCACTTGCTCGAGCACTGCACGAGGCCCTCCTCGGCGCGGTATTCCCTCTCACCGCCGAGGAACTGTCCCTGGTGGCCCGGGAGAACGAGGCCCCACCCGTGGTGCTCTCGCTGCTGGGCGGTCTTCCTCGCGGCCACTTCGCCTCCGCGGACGCGGTGGCGGTGTCGCTGGAGGGCGCGTTGTCCGGCGACGAGGCCTCCGACTCGCAGCCCCCCGTCACGCCCACGCGCTGAGCCACGCTCTCCACCGTGCGGCACGCCAGGTGATGCGGACAGGCTCGCAATCCCCACGATTGCCGCCGCCTTCACTGTCACTGCAGGATTTCCTCGGGAACCCCCTGGAGGGGGAAGAGGGCCTGGGGGGATGTGACGCGTCAGGGTCTCCTCGTATGCTGCCTGGTGCGCGCCGCACCCGGAGAACCCAAGCGGGAGGAGGCGCTATCCTAGGCCCTACCAGCCTGGCCCCCCTTCGGGACACCCGGCCAGGAGGAGCGTCATGAACCCGTCTGAACTCCCCGCGGTGCTGTACGTCGATGACGACGCCCTGAACCTGCGGGTCTTCGACGCGAACTTCGGGCAGCGCTTCCGCATCTTCCGCAGCTCCTCGCCCAACGAGGCGCTGGCGCTGCTGGAGCAGCGGCGGGGCGAGATTGGCGTCATCCTCTCCGACCAGCGGATGCCGGGCATGACGGGCGTGGAGTTGCTGGAGCGTGCGCGCACGATTGCGCCCGACGCCAAGCGCATGCTCGTCACGGCGTACGCGGACATGCAGGCCGTCATCGACGCGGTGAACCGCGGCCAGGTGACGCGCTACTTCGTCAAGCCGTGGGACCGCGCGGAGCTGCAGTCGGCGCTGGATGACGCGCTGAAGATTGCCCGGCTGGAGCTGCGCATCCGCGAGGTGGAGGGGCGGATGCTGAAGTCCGAGCGCCTCGCCACGCTGGGGCAGGTGACGGCGGGCATCGCCCACGAGCTGATGGGCCCGGTGGGCTACCTCTCGCAGAACGTGGTGTCGCTGCAGAGAGATCTCGCGAGCGTCATCCAGTACGTGTCGCGGCACCTGCCGGCGGACCCGAACGCGCAGGTGGCGGAGACGGTGGAGGATCTGCCCGCGCTCATCAAGGACCTGGCGGACGGCGCCGAGCACCTGCGGCAGGTGGCGCTGGGCCTGCGCGCGCAGGCGCGAGGCGAGGACCACGAGGCGACGGCGGACGTGGCCGAAGTCGTGTCCTTCGCGGTGAAGCTGGCGCGCGCGGAGGTGCGGGACAAGGCGCGGCTGACGAGCAACGGCGAGCCGGTGCGCGTCACCTTCGGGCCGGTGAAGCTGTGCCAGGTGGTGCTCAACCTCATCGTCAACGCGTCGCAGGCCATGACGGGCACGGGCCGGCAGGGCCGCATCGAGGTGCGGTGGGCGGCGCGCGCCGAGGACGTGGTGCTCACCGTGGCGGACAACGGCTGCGGCATTCCCCTGGAGCTGCAGGAGCGCGTCTTCCAGCCGCTCTTCACCACCAAGCCGGTGGGCATCGGCACCGGGCTGGGGCTGTCCATCTGCAAGGAGCTGGTGACGCAGTTCGGAGGCAACCTGCGCCTGGCCTCCACGCCGGGCGAGGGGACGGAAATCGAAATCACCCTCCGGCGAGCCCAGCACCCCTGAGCCCGAAGGCGTTGCTCAGCATGCGCCACACGCGGTGCAGCGTCTCGCCCTCGGCGGGACGCACGCCCTCCACCAGCACCGCGCGGCGCGGCTGCTCGTCGTCCTCCAGCACGTACTCCACCACCAGCGCGTAGCGCGGGCCGGGCCGCTCCACCATGTGCACGGCCTTCACCGCGTCGAAGGGCACCAGCTCCGCGCGCGTGGCCCCGGGCGTCCACGCCAGATGCTCCACGCGCAAGGACTCCGAGCGGAAGTGCAGCACGAAGCGCCGCCGGCCCAGCCGCGACTCCAGCCGCAGCGCCAGGCCCACCAGCACCGCGGCGGCGACGGCCAGCGCCAGCGACGCGGCCGGCAGCGTGCCGCCCTCCAACCCCACGAGTACCGCGGCGCCAACGGTGCACCCCAGTGCCACCCCCACGCACAGTCCCGGCAGGATGCGCCTGTCCCACGGGGGAGGCAGTGACTCGCCCACCAGGCGGCCGCCGTCATAGCGCAGCCTCACGTCGCCCAGCAGGGCGGGCACCCGGTTGTCCAGCAACGCGTCCTCGAAGCTCGCCACGCAGGCAGCATAGCGGGCCTCGAAGGCGAGCCTCGAAGTTGGAACAGAGCTGTGAGAATCTCCGCGCATATGGATCTCCCGTTCGAGACCGGGGACGGCGAGGGTGGCGAGGGGGGAACACTCGCCTCGACGGTGTTGGTGGTGGACGACGAGCCCGTCGTCCTGGACATCTGCGCGCGCCTGCTGGAGCGCGAGCCGGACCTGGCGGTGACGCTGGCCCAGAGCGCCGAGGAGGCGCTGCCGCTGCTGGCGGAGCAGCGCTTCGACGTGCTGGTGACGGACAAGAACCTGCCCGGCCTGGGCGGGGTGGAGCTCATCGCCGAGGCGCGGCGCCTGCAACCCTCGCTGGAGGCGCTGATGATTACCGCCTACGCCAGCTCCGAGTCCGTCATCGCCGCCTTCGCGGCCGGCGCCAGCGACTACATCCTCAAGCCCTTCGATGATTTGCGCGTGCTGCGCGCCAAGGTGCGCGCGGCCCTGGAGCGCGGCAGCTCCGGCGTGCGCGTGCGCGAGCAGTCGCGGGAGGTGGCCCGCGAGGCCGCCGTGCTGCTGGCCGCCGGGCAGGACGCGCCCGAGCCCGCCCACGAGGCGCTGGAGGAGGAGCTGCGCAACTACGAGGAGTCCGTGCGCGTGGGCCTCAACGGCCGGGTGGCGGTGGTGGGCAGCGCCGAGGCGGTGGCCGTGCTGAGGGAGCACGGCTTCGAGACGCTGGAGCTGGCGCCCTACGCACCCGAGCTGCAGAGCGTGGACGTCGTCGTGGTGGAGACGGGCGACCCGCAGTGGCGCACCCTGGCCGAGCGGCTCCAGCGCCGGCCTCCGGACGTGCTGCTGCTGGCCAGCCCCCAGGCCGACCTGGGAGACCTGCTGGAGGCGATTACGCTCCGCATGGACCTGGTGGGCTTCGGCAGCACCCATGGCGCCAGCGCGCTACCGGAGAAGGTGCGGATGCTGCTCCTGCGCCGGGGTGTCGAGCGGGCGCAGGACCGGCTCGCCTCCGCGCTCGCCGCCTTCCGTCAGAGCATTCCCACGCCGCCCGCCTGAAGTCCGGGGCAGGGCAGCGGGGCTCACGACGTGGCGGCGCTGGCGCTCCCAAGCGGGGGGCGCCGGATCGCCATGGCCCGCAAAGCAAAACGCCCACCTTCTTTTCAGAAGGTGGGCGTCTCAGTGACCCTGCCGGGATTCGAACCCGAGTTTGAGCCGTGAGAGGGCTCCGTCCTAACCACTAGACGACAGGGCCAGACACTGTTTCAACCGGTGCTAACTGCGGCTGCTTCCTACATTTTCCGTCCGCCCTCGTCAACCATTCCTTCGTGCTGCTGGTTGCTTCGGACTGCCGGGTGCTGCGAGCTGGGGAACTAGGATTCGAACCTAGATAAGCAGAGTCAGAGTCTGCTGTCCTGCCGTTAGACGATTCCCCAAGGACCCAACTGCGGCGCTTCTCTACCAACACCGCCTCTCGACTGCAACAACTTAGAGGCGGTGGTTGCTGCTGCCTGCCTGCTGCTACTTCTTCTTCGCCGGCTTCGGATTCTCCGGCTTCTTCACCGTCCTGGCCGCCTGCTGCGTCGGGACGATGTAGATGCGAACCTCGTCGTTCGCCTCGTAAATGTTCAAGCCCGCGAAGTTCTTCCCCGAGGGATTGACGATGTGGACCGCCTTCACGCCCGGCTGGTTGACGATCTGCCGGCGAGGGTAGTTCGAGGTCGAATACACCGACTTGTAGTAGTCGACCGTCGCCTCGAAATCCCTGGGCGCCCGGTAGCGATTCTCGCCGACCTTCTGCGAGCCGTCCGGGAGCTGCGCGCCGCTGACCACGTCGGCGCCCGCCACGGTTGCCCAGAGGGCGAACAGCGCCGTCCCGAGCGGGCGCGCCTTATAGAAATGGCGTTTCAGGCTGTCAAGCGCTCGCGTCATGGTGCCCAGGATAGGTTTCGCTTCCGCAGACGTCCACCGATTCCAGGTCCTGACGTTCAGCCGCGAGCGAGTGCCGCGTCGATGCGCCGCAGGGCCTCGTCGCGGCCCACCAGGAGCAGCGTCTCGCCGATGCCGGGGCTGGTGGTGTTGCCGGTGACGGCCACGCGGATGGGCTGCGCAATCTTCCCCATGCCCACGCTCGCGGCCTCGCTCACCGTCTTCACCACGCCGTCCAGCACCTCCACCTTCCACTCGGGCAGGGCGGCGAGCGCCTCGCGCGCCTTGCGCAGCAGGTTGAGCGAGTCACCGGCGAGGTGCTTGGCCGCGGCCTTCTCGTCCAGGGTGACGCCGGAGCGGAAGTAGACGTTGGCCGCCGTGGTGGCCATCTCCTCGAGCGTGTTGGAGCGCTCGCGCAGGGCGCGCACCAGCGGCTCCAGGCGCGCGTCGCCCTTCACATGGACGCCCTTGGCCTCGAGGAAGGGCAGGAGCCGCTCGGCGATGACGGACTCCGGGAGCAGCTTCATCCACTGCTGGTTGAGCCACAGCAGCTTCTCCGGGTTCCACACGCCGGAGGTGGTGCCCACGTCGGAGAAGTCGAACCACTGGAGCATCTGCTCGCGGGAGATGACCTCGTCGTTGCCGTGGCTCCAGCCCAGGCGGATGACGAAGTTGAGCAGCGCCTCCGGGAGGATGCCGTTGCGCTTGTGCAGCATCACGTCCGCTTCCGGATGCTTGCGCTTGGACAGCTTCTCGCGGTCCGGCCCGAGGATGAGCGGCAGGTGGGCGAAGTCCGGCGGCTGCCAGCCCAGCGCCTTGTAGAGCATCAGCTGCGGGAAGGTGGAGTTGACGTGCTCCTGCCCGCGCGCCACCAGGGTGATGTCCATCAGGTGGTCGTCGATGACGCAGCCGTAGTTGTAGAGGGGGATGCCGTCCGCGCGCATCATGACCCAGTCGTCCAGGTCCGAGTACGGCTTGGTGATGACGCCCAGCGCCTTGTCGTCGAAGGAGACGCTGCCCTCGCCCGACGGCATCTTGAAGCGGAGGACCGCGTCCTCCGCGCGCTTGCCCGCCGGCGGGGCCTTCAGCTCGCGGCAGGTGCCCGGGTACTTGAAGGCGCCGCCCGTCTTCTCCGCGGCCTGGCGCTGCACGTCCAGCTCCTCGCGGGTGCAGTAGCAGCGATACGCCTTGCCGTCGGCGATGAGCTTGTCCGCGTGCTCGCGGTAGGTGTCCAGCCGCTGCATCTGGAAGTAGGGCGCGTAGGGGCCCTCCTTGCCCGGGCCCTCGTCCCACTCCAGGCCCAGCCAGTTGAGGCCGTCGAAGATGGCCTGCACCGACTCAGGCGTGGAGCGGCCCTGGTCCGTGTCCTCGACGCGCAGGATGAAGGTGCCGCCCTGGCGCCGGGCCTGGAGGTAGTTCATCAGCGCCGTGCGGGCACCGCCGATGTGGAGGTAGCCGGTAGGCGAGGGAGCGAAGCGGACGCGAGGGGCGGAGGGCATACGGGCGCGCGGATTAGCAGGTGGAGGTTGGGGGGTCAACGCGCACGGCCGTTCCAGAAGCCATACGGCCCGGGGCCGCTGGGGTAAGCTCGTGCGCCAGGGAGAACACGTATGTCGATTCGTCAGGTATTTCGCACGTTGCTGCTGGCGGCCTTCCTGGGCGCCGTTCCGGCGACCGCCACCACCCAGCTCAAGGTGGGGCTGTCCGAGCTCGCGCGCGGCGCGGACGCCGTCGTCCATGGCGTCGTCCGGCGGGTGGAGAGCCGCTGGAGTGGGGACAAGATGCGCATCGTCACCGACGTGGAAATCCAGGTGACGGAGTCCCTCAAGGGGCAGCCGGGCGGCACGGTGCTCGTCACCCAGCCCGGTGGCCGCGTGGACGACGTGGGGCAGGTGGTGCACGGCCTGGCCTCCTTCGCCGCGGGCGAGGAGGTGGTGGTGTTCCTGGAGAAGCGCGGCGCGCGCGCCTTCCGCGTGTCCTCGATGGCCCAGGGCAAGTACCAGGTGAAGCGAGACGCCGACGGGAAGACGGCCCTCGCGGTGCCGGAGCCCTCGGAGGCCCTGCTGCTGGACCCCGTCACCCGCAAGCCCACCGCGAGCGCGCTCCAGCCGCTGACGCTGGAGGCGCTCAAGGCCGCCGTCCGCGCCGCGCTGGAGTCCGCGCCGAAGGGACAGACGCCGTGATTTCGCTCGCTCCCCTGATGCTGGCCCTGGCGCTGGGCCAGACGGACCCGTACGTGCGCAGCCGCGTGGACGCGGGCGACACGAACACCCAGTGCCTCTTCTGGACGGCCACACGCGTCACCTGGCAGCAGAGCACCTACGGCAATCCGGCCACGCCAGGTGAGTCGGAGTTCGATGCGATGCGCCGCTCCTTCCAGAGCTGGCAGGACATCTTCTCCCAGTGCGGCAACCTGGTCCTGGAAGAGGGCCCCCGCGTCGCGGACCGCGAGGTCGGCTACAAGCGGGAGGGGGAGAACCGCAACCTGGTGCTCTTCCGCGACAGGGACTGCAACGCGGTGGTGTCCTCGACGGACGCGTGCTGGGCCGACGACACCTGCGCCAACAAGTTCGACTGCTGGGAGGATGACGACAACACCATCGCCATCACCCTCACCACGTACGACGAGCGTTCGGGCATCATCTACGACTCGGACATCTCCTTCAACGCGGCGCGCTTCGCGTTCACCACCGCGGACGGAAGCCCCTGCTTCCCGCCGGTGACGACCAACTGCGTGGCCACGGACGTGCAGAACACGGCCACACACGAGATTGGCCACTTCATCGGGCTGGACCACACGCGCGCGACGGGCTCCACCATGAACCCGAGCGCTCCTCCGGGCGAGGTGTCCAAGCGCACCATCGACACCGGCTCGCACGACTTCGTCTGCGCGGCGTACCCCAAGGGCCGGGCGAGCCAGGCGTGCCTGCACCCCGCCGTCGAGCGGGAACTGGGGCCCAAGGCGAGCACCGGCTGTGCCGCCACCGGCCCGGGCGCTCTACTGCCCGCGCTGGCCGCGTGGGCGCTGTGGCTGGTGCGCCGCCGCCGCGAAGAGGTGTCCCGGTGAGCAGGGCGCTCCTGGTGCTCGCGGCCACGCTGCTCGGGGCCGCTCCCGCGCTGGCGCAGGACGAGGACGTGCCCTTCCGGCGCACCGTGGTGCCGGGGCGGCCGCTGTGCCTGCTGTGGCCGGGGCGCGACTACGTCTACCACCTGGACGCGGCCGGCAGCGCGCGCACGCCGGGCGACACCGAGGTGGCCGCCATCGAAGCCTCCTTCGAGTCCTGGCGCACGCTGTCGAAGACGTGCAGCGAGTACAGCTTCCGCCGAGGCGAGGACTGGAGCCTGCCGGTGAAGGTGGGCTACGACCAGGAGCAACCGTATAACAACTACAACATCGTCACCTTCCGGGAGACGGCGTGCCCGGACGTGGTCCCCTCGGAGGACCCGTGCTGGGCCGAGGAGACGTGCGGCAACGTCTACAAGTGCTGGGAGCACGGCGAGGGCACCATCGGCCTCACCACCTCCACCTTCAGCTTCCGTGACGGGCGCGTGCTGGACGCGGACATCGAGCTGAACGGCTCGCGGCCCGGCGGCCGCGTGGGCTTCCTCTTCACCACGGTGGACGCCCCGGTGTGCGACTTCGAGCCCGCGACGGACTGCGTGGCGATAGACCTGCAGAACACGATGACGCACGAGATTGGCCACGTGGTGGGGCTGGACCACGTCTTCACCACGGGCTCCACCATGGAGGCCACCGCGCCGCCGGGGGAGACGGGCAAGCGCGTCATCGACCCCGGCTCCGGCGCCGGCTTCTGCTCCATCTACCCGCGCGGCCTGCCACCCAACCAGTGCTTCGTCCGTCCGGGCGCGGGCCTCACGCTGCAGGCCGACGGCCGCGGCACCGGCTGTGCGGCGGCGCCCGGCCCGCTGGCGCTGGGCGCGGTGCTCGCCGCCCTGGTGCTGGCGCGGCGCAGGGTGGCGCGGGACGGTGCCGCGGCCCCGCGCGGGCAGGGTTAGAGGTCCACCGCGTGGCCGTCGCCTTCTTCGACCTGGACAAGACGCTCATCGCGGCCAACTCCGGGTCGCTGTGGGTGCGCCGCGAGCTGGAGTTGGGGCACATCACCCGGCTCCAGGCGCTGCGCGCCAGTCTGTGGATAGCGCGCTACCACCTGGGCTTCGTTTCCATGCAGGACGCGGTGGCGCGCGCCATCGCCCAGCTCGCGGGCTCGCTGGCGGAGCCCATCCGCGAGCGCACCGCCGTCTTCTACGAGGAGCAGGTGCGCCCCCTCTACCGGCCCGGCGGCCTGATGGCGCTGGAGGAGCACCGCCAGGCGGGAGACCGGCGGGTGCTGCTCACGTCGTCCTCGGGCTACCTGTCGGAACTGGTGGCGCGGGAGCTGGGGCTGGACGCGGTGCTGTGCAACCGCTTCGAGGTGGACGGCGAGGGGCGGCACACCGGCCGCCCGCTGGGCGTCATCTGCTTCGGCGAGGGCAAGCGCACCGTCGCCGAGGCCTACGCGCGCGAGGCCGGCGTGGCGCTGTCCACGTGCACCTTCTACACGGACTCGTACTCGGACCTGCCGGTGATGGAGGTGGTGGGGCGGCCGGTGGCCGTGCACCCGGACCACCGGCTCAAGCGCGAGGCCCGAAGGCGTGGCTGGCCAGTGGTGAGCTGGGGCGTACCCCCGGGCGGCACCCCCGCCGCACCGCCCGCGCCGCCGGTGGTCCCCTCCACGGGGCCCTGACGTCAGCGGGGGAGAAGCCGCCGGGCGTCGAAGGCCCGGCGGCGGGAACCGCTTTCAGCGCCTGGGCGCCACCAACTGCATGCTGAAGGTGTAGTCCACGTTCACCGGGTGGCCCTGGTAGAGAATGGGCTTGTAGGTGCGCGACTGGATGGCCTCCACCACCGCCGTTTCCATGTACTTCACTGCCTTGAGGATGCGGCAGTTCTGCACGCGGCCCTTCTGGGTGATGGTGCAGCGGACGATCATCGCGCCCTGGGACTTCGCGGCCATCGCCTCGCGCGTGTAGATGATGTCCTTCGTCTGGTCGATCATCTCCGGGCGGGCCATGTCGTCGTTGTAGGGCAGCACGTCGCCGCGCGCGGAGGCCAGGGCCGCCGTGGGCAGCACCGGCACCGCCAGCCCGCCGGACACCGCCTTGGCCGGCGTGGCCGCCGCGGTGGCGCCCACCGCGGCGGCGGGCGGGGGCTCGGGAGGGGGCGGAGCCGAGGGGGCCAGCATCACCGGGGCGGACATGCCGCCGGGCGTGGCCACCGGCTCGGCGGCCTCCACCTCGTCCGTGGCGGAGGAGGCGGCCGAGGCCACCTCGACGTTGCCTCCGCGGCCACCACCACGGCGCTTCTGCAGCTTCTGCGAGAGGACCACCTCGCCGGAGCCGCCCGCGACGACGGTCTCCATCTGGTAGCCCTCCAGCGCGAAGGTGAGCTCCACCGTGACGGAGCCGTCCTGGCCCGGGGGAATCTCCAGGGTGAAGGGCGTGGTGCCCCGCTCCTTGCCCCGGTAGAAGACGCGCGCGCCGCTCGGCTGGCTCATCAGCTTGAAGCGCACCTTGCCGTTGCCGGGCGTCGCGGCCGGCTCCTGCGCGGCGGCGGCGACGGGCGCGGCCGGGGCGGCGGGCGCCTGGGCCACCGGCTCCGGCTTCGGCTCGTCGGCCTTGCCCTTCATCATGAAGAGCACCGCGCCACCGGCGATGAGGCCCGCCACCACGATGCCGACCAGGCCTCCGGTCAGCAGCGTGCGCTGCCGGGCACGCTTCACCTCGCGGGGCACCTCCACGCTGATGTCCACCGCCAGCGTGTCGCCGGAGGACTCCTGCGTGTTGCCCGCGCTGGCGAACAGCGCGGGAGACGGGTAGGGGCCCGTCGTCGTCGCGCCACCCGGGCGCTTGAAGATGCCGCTGTTGCCGCCCGCGGCCATGCTGGCGTCGCGCAGCCCCTCCAGCACCTCGTCCATCGTCTGGTAGCGCCTCGCCGGGTCCTTCTCCAGGCAGCGGCGCACCACCGCCTCGATTTCCGGCGGCACGTTGAGGTCCGGCCGCACCTGCTGGAAGGTGGGCGGGGCCTCCTTGTAATGGGCGAAGATGAGCTCGATGTGGTCTCTCGCGATGAACGGCGGGCGGCCCATCAGCATCTGGAAGAGGACGATGCCCAGCGAGTACACGTCGCTGCGCGCGTCGGTGACGTTGCGCGCCTGCTCGGGCGCCATGTACTGCGGCGAGCCGAGGAAGGTGCCGTTCTGGGTGATCTCCGGGGAGATCTGCCCCTCCTGCGGCGCGGCCACCGACTTCACGAGGCCGAAGTCCAGCACCTTCACCAGGTCCTGATCCGACTCGTTCAGGAGCATGATGTTGGCGGGCTTCAGGTCACGGTGGACGATGCCCAGGCTGTGCGCCTCGCGCAGCGAGCGGCAGATCTGCTGCGCCACGGAGATGGCGCGCTGCCATGTCAGCGGCCCCGCCTGGCCGAGCACCTGGGCCAGCGTGCGGCCGTCCAGGTACTCCATGGCGATGTAGTAGATGCCGTCGTCCGTCTGCCCGTAGTCGATGACGGTGACGGTGTTGGGGTGGCGCAGCTTGGAGGTGAGCGAGGCCTCGCGCAGGAAGCGCTTCTGGAACCCCGGGTCCTTGCTGCTCTGGAAGCTGGGGTTGAGCACCTTGAGCGCCACCACGCGCTCCAGCTGGGACTGCAGGGCGCGGTACACCTTGCCCATGCCTCCGACGCCAAGTGGCTCCAGGATGCTGAAGCGTCCGTTGAGGGTCCGTCCGATGAGCGGATCAGCGCCCGTGCCAGCTGGTGCCTCGGGGTTCGACGCGTCGCCCTTGATCATTCGTAGCCCCTGACAGCAAGCAACATGGATTCTCCAGGAGTGTGGCGAGTCCGCATCAAACCACAAATTCCCGACGAGACGCACCCCTGGGATGTCTGCTTCAGCACGTCTGGTTGCTTGCCGCGGCGGCCCAACCCTGGAGGGGGGTGTGGGCGGATGGAGGGCGCGGCCCCCTTTGACGCTTCTTTGCCCTCCGGACTAGCGTGATGCGTCCGGCGCTTCAGGGCTGAAGCATGCCGGAAGCGCAGATGTCCGACACCCCCAACCATTCCAACGCCCAGGTGCGCCGGCTCTCGGTCCAGGAGCGGCTGAGCGAGCTGGAGGCCGAGCAGGCCCGGCTGCGCCGTGAACTCGTGTCGCTCGCGGGCGAGCTGCGCCTGCCGGGCATGTACCTCACCATCGACGCGGCGAGCACCAGCGCGCTGCTGGCCGCGGACTCGGTGCAGGAGGTGGTGCGGCTCGTGGAGATGGAGCCGCTGCCGGGCGCGCCGCCGCACATCGCGGGGACGTTCGTCTACCGGGGCAGCCCGGCGGTGGTGGTGGACCTGGCGGCGCTGATGGGCGTGCGCCGCGTGCCGGATCTGGACGCGCACCTGGTCATCTGCAAGGGCGCGCGCACGGTGGCGGTGCTGGTGGACCGGGTGCGCGACCTGGTGGAGTCGCCCGTGCTGGTGGACGGGACGCTCGACGGGACGGAAGCCCTGCCCTGGGATGCGACGGGGCTGATGGCGGGGCTGTGCCGCACTCCGGAAGGGGTGCGCCCGTTGCTGCGCACCTCGGCGGTGCTGGTGGGGTCGGAGGGCTCGTGAGCGAGGCGGTGCTCGACGATGCGACGCTCGTCCGCGTCGAGGAGGTGCTCCGGGCGGCCTGTGGCCTGACGCTGGCGCGCAGCCTGCGCCGCTCGCTGGAGACGGCGCTGACGCGGGCCTCCGAGGCGAGCGGGTTGGAGCCGGACGCCTTCCTGCGAAACCTCCTGCTGCGCGAGTCCGCGGCGGTGGAGAGCTTCATCGAGCACGCCGTCATCGGCGAGACGTACTTCTTCCGTCACCCGGAGCAACTGCGCGCCCTGGCGCGGCTGGCGCAGGCTCATGCCGGCCCCTTCTTCCACGTGTGGAGCGCGGGCTGCGCGAGCGGCGAGGAACCCTACAGCATCGCCATGGCGCTCCTGGCGTCGGGCATGCCGGAGGGGCGCTTCCGCGTGCTGGCCACCGACGTGTCCGGCCGGGCGCTGCAGCGAGCGCGCGAGGGCGCCTACGGGACGTGGTCCTTGCGCCGCATCGAGCCGGAATTGGAGAAGCGCTTCCTCGTGGCTCGGGGCGACCAGCTCTCCGTGGTGCCGCTGGTGCGGCGCACCGTGGACTTCCGGCGCCACAACCTCGCGGTGGACGTGCCGCCCGTGCAGGGGCTCGCCGCCATCTTCTGCCGCAACGTCCTCATCTACTTCCCGCCGGAGCTGGTGCGCGACGTGCTGGTGCGCTTCATCGAGGCGCTCGCCCCGGGCGGGATGCTCTTCGTGTCGCCCGCCGAGGTGCCCCTCACCAACGGCCTGGGCCTGGAGACGGTGGACGCCGAGGGCAGCGTGGCGCTGCGCGTGCCGATGCCGGGGGTGACGCGCCCCGCCGCCGCGGCCGTCGCCCGGCTGGAGCGCCCGCGTCCCGTGTCCGCGCCGCCGCGGCGGATCATCTCCGTGCTGCCCGTGCCGGAGCCCGCGCCCGCGCCGCCCGTCGCGCGCGTGGAAGAGCCTGCCTCGCCGGATCCGCTGGCGCGCGCGCTGGACGCCGCTCGCGCCGGCCGCTTCGAGGAGGCCGAGGCGCTGGCGCGCGAGGCGGCGAAGGGGCTGGTGCCCGAGGCGTACCTGCTGCTGGCGATGGTGGCGGAGGGGCGGGGAGACCTGAACGGGGCGGTGGAGGCGGTGCGCAAGGCGCTGTACCTGGAGCCGCAACTGGCGCTCGGGCACGCGACGCTGGTGGCACTGTACGGGCGGATGGATCGGCGCGAGGACGCCGAGCGGGCGAGGCAGAACGCCCTGCGCGCGCTGGACGGGCTGGACGACGAGCAGCCGCTGCGCGGGGTGGAGACGATGACCGCCGGAGGCCTGCGGCAGGCCCTGGTGCCGAGGACGCAGACCGGATGGCAGGGCGCGCGCTGAAGTGGCTCGCGCCCGCGTGTAGGTGGGAGGCAACGTGGACGTCAAAGGGACGAAGCTGACACTGCCGGGACAGGGCGCGGTGGGACGGCTCAGCCTGAGGGTCAAAATCCTTGCCGTCACCGGGGTGACGGGGCTGCTGGTGGCCGGCATCCTCATCCTGGCGTTCTGGCTGCAGATGGGCGCCGCGCAGCGCGATGACCTGTCCCGCCGCTCCCACATGGTGAGCGCGGAGCTGGCGAAGACGCTCACGCCCATGCTGGTGACGAGCTCCGACCCGGGGAAGCTCCAGGCCTCGGCGCACGGTGTGCTGCGCCACGTGCCGGACGTGGCCTACGTGCTGGTGCGCGACGCGCGGGGAGAGCTGGTGGCCGAGGTCGCCGCCGAGCGCTTCGCGGGCGAGGACACGGCGGCGCCCGAGGGCGACGAGCCGGTGGACCGCCGACTGAGCGTCAACGGACAGAACGTGGTGGAGTCCACGACACCCATCCTCGCGCCATCCGCCACGGCGGGCGCCGCGCCCCAGCGGGTGGGCACGGTGCAGGTGGCGCTCCACGAGGAGGCGCTGGCCGACGCGTTGCGCGACACCACGCGCTTCACGCTGCTGCTCGGTGTGCTCATCCTCGCGGGCTGCCTCCTGGGGGCCTGGCTGATGTCGGGGCTGCTCATCGTGCCGCTGGACCGGCTGGCGCACGCGGCCGCCGGCATCGCCGCGGGCAACCTGCGCCAGGAGGTCGACACCCGGGGCCGGGACGAGATTGGCGACGTGGCGCGCAGCTTCGCGGTCATGGCGGACGCGCTCGCGCACCTGCTCCAGGATTTGCGCGGCGCCGCGTCGGAGATGGAGCGCGAGGCCACGGGCGTGCTGGCCACCTCCACCCAGCAGTCGGCCATGGCGCACCAGCAGGCCTCCGCCATCAACGAGACCAGCACCACGGTGGCGGAGATTGCCCAGACGTCCAAGCAGGCCACCGCGTATGCGGACTCGGTCATCTCCCAGACGCAGAAGTCGGAGTCGCTCAGCGCGGAGGGCCAGAAGGTCGTCGCGGAGAGCGTGTCCGGCATGGAGAAGCTGGGCGACCAGGTGAAGGCCATTGCCCTGGCAATCACGGACCTGAGCGAGCGCACGCTGCAGATTGGCGACATCATCAGCACGGTGAAGGACGTGGCCGAGCAGTCGAACCTGCTGGCGCTCAACGCCTCCATCGAGGCGGCCAAGGCGGGCGAGCACGGCCGCGGCTTCGCGGTGGTGGCCACGGAGATGCGCACGCTGGCGGAGCAGTCGCGCATCGCCGCGGACCAGGTGCGCGGCCTGCTCAACGAGGTGCAGAAGGGCACTCGCGCGGCCGTCAGCGCCACCGAGGAGGGCAGCCGGCGTGCGCAGGCGGCCATGGAACTGGCGCGAGGCGCGGGCAACACCATCCTCGGCCTGTCGGAGGTCATCCGGGAGTCCTCGGGCGCGGCGCGGCAGATTGCCGGCAACACGCGCCAGCAGACCATCGGCGTGGAGCAGATCTCCGCGGCCATGGGCGAGCTGACCTCGGCCATGGGAGACGCGGTGGAGCAGACCCGGCGCATCGAGCAGGTGGCCGGCAACCTGACGAATCTTTCCAGGCGGTTCTCGGACCTGGTGGGTAGGTACCAGTTATGACCAATACGGTGGCGGCAGGACGGCGAGCCATGAAGGTGCTCATCGTCGAGGACACGAAGACCATCACCAACCTGCTCCAGGTGTACCTGATGGGGTGGGGCCTGGAGTTCTTCGACGCTCCCAACGGCGCGCTGGGGCTCACGCGGGCGCGTGACTTGAAGCCGGACCTCATCATCTCCGACGTGCAGATGCCGGAGATGGACGGCTTCGCCCTCTGTGCGGCGGTGCGGGCGGACCCGAACCTCCACGGCACGCCCTTCATGATGCTCACCTCGCTGAAGGACGACGCGAGCCGGCAGAAGGGCAAGCTGGTGGGTGCGAGCGCGTTCCTCAACAAGCCGGTCTCCGTGGATGACCTGCGCTCGAAGGTGCGCGACATCCTGAAGCTGCCCGCCACCCGGTACTAGGCCCATGCCCGGCGACGACGCGAAGGTGGAGATCGACTATTCCGCGCTGCGGCGGCAGCTCGACGAGGCGAACGCCCTGCTCGAGGGCACGCAGAAGGTGAGTCCGGAGCGGCGGCGCGAGGTGCTCGGCGCGCGCGCCCGGGCGCTGGCCGAGTCGCGCCACGAGGAGCGCCAGGAGGTGCTCTCGGTGCTGGCCTTCCAGGTGGGCGGCGAGCGCTACGCGGTACGCATCGAGCACGTGGACCACGTGCTGGAGGCGCGCGGAATCGCGGCCCTGCCGGGGGCGCCGGGGCACGTGCTGGGCGCGCTGGTGAGCCGCTCGCGCGTGGTGCCGGTGCTGGACCTGCGCCAGTTGCTGGGGTTGGAGGGCGGCGGCATGTCGGACCTGGGCAAGGTGGTGGTGGTGGAACTGGGCGAAGAGTGCTTCGGGCTGGCCGCGGAAGGCGTGGAGGGGCGCAAGGAGCTGCCGAGGACGGAGCTGTCGCAGCCGCCGCCGGGGCCCTTCCTGTTCCTCACGCAAGACAGGTTGACGGTGCTGGACCTGGAGCAGCTCGGGGGGCCCTCGGGCGCGCTGCCAGAGGGGGAATAGAGGCGCGCCATGGACGCACAGCTCTTGCGCAGCATCTGGCCGGTGTTCTCCGCGGAGACGCGCGAGCAGATCCAGGCCATCGGGTCGAAGGTGCTGGGCCTGGAGGGCCCCGCGCAGGAGCGTGAGGCGGACCTGCTGCCGTCCCTCAAGCGCCTGGTGCACAGCCTCAAGGGCTCGGCGGCCAGCCTGGGGTTGGACGACATCGAACAGGTGGTGCACGCCATCGAGGACGGGCTCTCCACCTTCAAGCCGGAGGAGCGGCTGCCGCGCGACGCGGTGGAGTCCATGCTGCGCGGCCTGTCCGCGATTGAGACCGCCATGGGCCGCGGCGACGCGGGCCAGGCGCCCGTGGTGGACGGGCTGGGCGCGGTGCTGTCGGCACTGGGACGCGAGGGCGCGGTGACGGCGCCCGCGGGTGGCGCGAGCGGCGTGGCGAAGGGGCTGGACGCGCTGGAGTCGCTGGAGGCGGCGCTGGGCGCGCTGTGCTCGCCGGACGTGCCGGACCGCGCGGCGGTGGTGCGCACGGCGGTGGAGCGGGCGCGCGCGCTGAGGGGCACGGCCGAGGAGTCCGGGGCGGAGAAGGTGGCCTCGCTGGCGGAGGCCGCGGCGCTGGCCTTCACGCGCATGGAGCCCGGCGGCGACGCCGCGGGCATGGCCGCGTCCGACGTGGCGGGCACGCTGGTGGACCTGCGGGCCGCGCTGGAGGCCTCGGGCGGCGCGGGCGCGGTGGAGCGCGCCGTGGAGGCGCTGCGCTCGGTGCCGACGCCCGCGTCGGCGGAGGGCTCGGGCGTGCAGGCGGCGGCCGGGGCCTCGCAGGCGGTGGGCGGCGCGGCGGACCGCACGGTGCGCGTGTCGGTGAAGACGCTGGAGTCGCTCGCGCTGCAGGTGGAGCTGCTGATGGCGGGCCGGGCGCAGCAGACCCGGCGCGGCGAGGCGCACCGCGTGCTGATGGACGGCATGCACGAGGTGCTGCTGCACCTGGAGCGCGCGTCGTCGCAGCTCACCATGGCGGGCGGCGGGCCGGCGCTGGAGCCGCTGCGCTCGGGCGTGACGCTGATGCGGGGGCTGCAGAAGCGCCTGCTGGAGCTGACGAAGGAGTCGCACCGCGACGGCGAGCAGCTCTCGCTGGTGGTGCAGGTGGCGCGCGATGACCTACGGGACTTGCGCATGGTGCCGGCGTCGACGGTGCTGGAGCCGCTGCGGCGCACGGTGCGCGAGGTATCCGCGCGGCTGAACAAGGACGTGTCGCTGGACCTGGTGGGCGGGGACGTGCGGTTGGACCGGCGCATCCTCGACGCGCTGAAGGACCCGCTGCTGCACCTGGTGCGCAACGCCATCGACCACGGGCTCGAGTCCACGGCGGATCGCCGCGCGGCGGGCAAGTCGGAGACGGGGCGGCTGTGGGTGCGGGTGGAGCCCCGGGGCACGCGCATCGCGGTGGTGGTGGAGGACGACGGCGCGGGCCTGTCTCCGGAGCGGGTGCGGTCCACGGCGGTGCGCCGGGGGCTGCTCACCGCGGAGGCCGCTGAGAAGCTGACGGATGCGCAGGCGGCGCGGTTGGTGTTCCAGCCCGGCTTCTCCACGCGCGAGCAGGTGACGGCCACCTCCGGGCGAGGCGTGGGGCTGGACGTGGTGCAGGCCACCGCACAGCGGCTGCAGGGCTCGGTGGACGTGGACTTCACGGCGGGGAAGGGGACGCGCTTCACGGTGGACCTGCCGCTGACGCTGGCCGCGGCGCTGGGGCTGCTGGTGCGCACGGGCACGACGGTGTCCGCGATTCCCTCCGACAGCGTGAAGCGCGTGCTGCGCCTGTCGCCCCAGGACGTGGGCACGGTGGCGGGCCGCGTGGTGGCGCGCGTGGATGGCGAGCAGCTCACCTTCCTGCCGCTGGCGGAGTCCATCGGCCTGCCGCGGCTGCCCATGGCGCTGGACACGGGGAAGCTGCAGACGGCGGCGCTCCTGTCCGTGGGCGACGACAAGGTGCTGTTCGCCATCGACGAGGTGGTGGGGCAGCAGGAAATCGTCGTCCGCTCGCTCGGGCGGCACGTGCAGGGCGTGCGGCACCTGGCGGGCGCGGCGGTGCTGGACGACGGCCGCGTGGTGCCGGTGCTCAACGCGACGGAGCTGGTGCGGGCGGCCCGGCCGGAGACGCGCTCCTCGCCGGGGACGCAGGCCACGCGGCCTCGCATCCTGGTGTGCGACGACGCGCTCACCACGCGCTTCGCCATGAAGTCGCTGCTCGAAATCGCCGGCTATCCGGTGGTGACGGCGGCGGATGGCGAGGAGGCGTGGGGCGTGCTGGAGCGCTCGCCCTGCCAGCTCGTGGTGAGTGACTGGCAGATGCCCCGGCTGGACGGCGTGGGGCTGGCCCGGCGCATCAAGGCGCACCCGACGCTGCACCGCACGCCCGTCATCCTCGTCACCTCGCTCGACAGCCCGGAGGACCGGGCCGCGGGCCTGGAGGCGGGCGCGGACGGCTACCTCGTCAAGCGCGAGGTGGAACGCGGGAAGCTGCTGGAGTTGGTGCGGCAGCTCCTGCCCGCCTCCTGACGTGGCTCACCCACCGTGCGCCGCGGGCACGGTGTCGTCCGCGGGCAGGTGCACCACGAGCCCGTCTTCGTCCACGGTGGGCAGTGACAGCCCACCGCGCAGCCGCTGTGCGAGGTGCCGCAGCACGGCCGCCGTCTTCTCCGGCAGCGCCCTGCCTCCGCGCGCGTCCACGCGCAGCCGCCACATGTCCGGGTCTTCCGCGGGCTCCACGCGTACCGTCACCGCCGCGCCGGACGCCGCCACGGCCCGCGCCAGCGTGCGCACCAGCAGGTCCACCGAGGTCCTCGGGCCCTTCAGCGCCACGGGCCGGTCCGGCAGCGTCATCGTCACGTCCGCCGCACGGCCTCCGCGCGCCGACGAGAGGAAGGCGGAGCGCAGGAGCGGACGAAGGTCGTCCACGCCCTCGTCCACCCCCTTCGCCAGTCGCCGCTCGATGAGGGCGCCCTGGTCGTTCGCCACGCGCTGCATCCGGTCCAGGTAGCGCTGCATGGCTGGCGTCAGCGGGCCCGCGGTGCCCTTCACCATCATCTCCACGTAGCCCTTCATCACCATCAGCGGCGTGCGCAAATCGTGCGACGCCCGGGAGCGCCGCCGCTCCGCCTGGGACACCGCGCGTTCCAGCCGCTGCTTGGCTTCCAGCAGCCGCGCCTGCCGCGCTCCCGCGTCCACCTCCCGCGCGTACGCGGCCATCAATGAGCCCCCGAAGCGCGCGAGCCGGGCAATCACCTCCTGGTCCGTGGCACCGAGAGGCTCGGGCCACACCACCAGCGCCTGCCGCCGCGCCGTCGTGGCACACGCCCTCGCGGGGGCGGCACGGCCGGCCCTCGCGACACACGTGCGCCCATCATAGAGAGCCGCCCCGGACGCGCCGGTCAGCCGCAGTGCCTCGCGCACCAGGGCCTCCAGCCCCGCGCGCGTGCCACACCGCAGCGCCCGCTCGGCCACCGCCGCGAGCACCCTCTCCACCCTTGCGTCGGGGTTGTCCCCGACGCGCCGCCCACTCCAAGCACCCGCCAGCACGCGCCAAGGTATGGGCATGGTGCGGCCGGGACGCAACACTGCCCACCTTGAGAAGCGGAAGGGCGTGGATCGGAAATCCTTTACCCACGCTGCACCCTGTTCCTCCCGAATTTTTACTGCCCTTGGGGGCAGGGTGATCGCGCAAACCCCTTCAACTCCTCGGAAGTACCCACTGGCCGGGCGTTTGCTAACAGGCATCGCGACGGGCGGCGGAAGGGACGGATGGGGACTCTCGACTACTACGCGGCGATCGCACGACTGGCCCCGGCAGGGCTTGCGCGGAGCGCGGTGCGGCGGGTTCAAGGCGTGGCCAGGCAGGCGCTGTATCGCCGGCGAGAGCGCGCCGACGAGGTCCAGCTCCTCCAGGCCTTCGGCGCGACGGGCGCCGACGAGCTGGCGGACCTGGCCCTGGGCCAGCGCTCCTCGCGCATCTGGTGCGAAATCTCTCATCGGGCCTCGGTGCTCGAGGCGCTCGCCGCGCTGCCTGGTGCCACCGAGCGCGCCCGGGCCCACGCGCACGCCGCGCTCCGTCAGGAGTGGGACCTCTTCGGCACGCGTTTGTCTTTTGGTGAGGGCCGTCCGGTGGACTGGTCCCTGGACCCCATCAGCGGCCACCGCTATCCGGTGGAGCCGGTGGAGCGGATGCCGCTGCACTCGACGGGGAAGGACCCGAAGTACCCGTGGGTGATGGGCCGGCTCGACAGCGCGGTGGCGCTGGCGCAGGGGTATTGGATTTCGACGACGCGCGAGGAGCGCTCGCGCTTCGCCACCGCCTTCGTGGCGCAGACGCTGGACTTCCTGCAGGCCAACCCCGTGGGCATGGGCGTCCACTGGACGTGCGCCATGGAGATTGCCCTGCGCGCGGCGAACCTCGCGCAGGCGCTGGCCATGTTCTCCGACGCGCCCCAGGTGCGCCGGCCGGAGTTCCTGGTGCCGGTGCTGGGCGCGCTCGCCGAGCACACCGCGTGGGTGGAGGCCCACCTCGAGGACAAGGGCGCGGTGCCCAACAACCACCTGGTCTCGAACTACGTGGGACTGCTGGTGGTGGGGCTGCTCTTCCCGGAGCTGCCGGGCGCGCCGCAGCAGGTGGCGCTCGCGGTGGGGGGCCTGCGCGAGCAGATGGTGGCGCAGGTGCACCTCGAGGGCACGTCCTTCGAGGGCTCCATTCCCTATCACCGGCTCTCGGTGGAGCTGTTCGCCCTGGCGTACCTCGCGGCGCGAGGCGCGGGCGTGCCGCTGGGGCCGGCGTACGAGTCACGGCTGCGCCGCATGTTCCACGCCATGCGCGCGTGGTGCTCGGAGCAGGGGCTGGCGCCGCAGATTGGTGACAACGACTCCGGCCGCGTCTTCCCGCTGTGTGAGCGCGAGGACAACGCGCACGGCTACCTGGTGGGACTGGGCGCGGCGCTCTTCGGCGACGCCGGCCTGGGCGGTGGCGAGCTTCCGGACGAGGCGGCGTGGCTGCTGGGCCGTGCGGGCGTGGAGCGCTTCCGCGCGCTTCCCGTCGCGCCCGCGCCGGTGTCGGTGAGTTTTCCGGAAGGTGGTTTTCACATCTTGCGCGGCGCGGGTGCCGTTATCACTGTCTGCGCGGGCAAGCAGGGGCAGGGCGGAGTCGGGGGCCACAGCCACAACGACAAACTTTCTTTCGAGCTCCACCTCGACGGGCGTCCCGTCATCGTGGATCCGGGCACGGGCACGTACACGCGAGACCCGGCCACGCGGAACTGGTTCCGCGGCACTTCGGCGCACAACACGGTGCAGGTGGATGGCGCGGAGCAGTCCACCGTCGACCCGGCGCGGCTGTTCGCGCTGCCGGAAGAGGCGCGGGCTCGCGTGGTGGCCTTCCTTCCCGGGGGCACCGTGGACAGGCTGCTGGTCCGCCACGACGGCTACCGCATGCTGCCGGCGCCGGTGGGCATCGAGCGCACGTTCCGGCTCGACAGGTTCGAGCGCGCGTTGTCGGGGCGCGACAGGTTCATTGGCATGGGCCGGCACGACGTGGTCGGCCGGTTCCACCTGCCGGACGAGCAGGCGCGGATGGTGGCGCCGGATGTGCAAGTGCTGGCCCGCGCGTGCCGGGTGGCGGAAGGGCCGGTCGAGTTCGAGTCGCTCGCGGTGGAGCTGGGCCCACAAGGGGCTCCCCACGCGTGGGTGGTGGTGGAGAAGGGTCTGGCGCTGAAGCTGGCGCCGTCGCGGTATTCGCCAGGGTATGGCCGGGTGGTGTCGGCGCTGGCGGTGGAGTTCCGGGGGCAGGTGACTCCTCCGGTGTGGCTGAGATGGGTGGTTGTCTTCAGGTGAGTGTTGGGTCGGGGCGTGACCGTCATTGACGGCACGTCGCATCAGGAGAGGTGAGGACGATGAGGGTGATGGTTGGCAGCCCGCTGCTGGATCGCATCAAGGCGCGGGACGCGAAGGTCGGGGTCGTGGGTCTGGGTTACGTCGGTCTTCCGCTGGGCATGGCTTTCGCCGAGGCGGGCTTCCCGGTGATGGGGCTCGACATCGACAAGCGGAAGATCGACAAGATTGAAAAGGGCGAGAGCTACATCAAGCACATCCCCAGCGCGCCGCTGGCGGAGCTGAGCAAGTCGGGCAAGCTGAAGGCGACGTCGGACTTCGCGAAGTCGAAGGACATGGACTGCGTCATCATCTGCGTCCCGACGCCGCTCACGGCCTCGCGCGAGCCGGACATGAGCTACATCATCCAGACGGGTGAGGCCCTGGCTCCGTACGTGCGCCGCGGCCAGCTCTTCATCCTCGAGTCCACCACCTACCCTGGGACGACCGAGGAAGTGCTCAAGCCCCTGCTCGAGAAGAACGGCCTCAAGGCGGGCGTGGACTTCTACCTGGCCTTCAGCCCCGAGCGTGAAGATCCGGGCAACAAGAACTTCAACACCAAGACGATTCCGAAGATCGTCGGCGGCTACTCTCCCGAGTGCGCCGAGGTGGCCTGCGCCCTCTACGGCAGCGCGCTGAAGGAAGTGGTGCCGGTCTCCTCCACCCGCGTGGCGGAGCTGTCCAAGCTGCTGGAGAACATCTTCCGCTGCGTCAACATCGCCATGGTCAACGAGATGAAGATGCTCTGCGACCGCATGAACGTGGACGTGTGGGAGGTCATCCAGGCCGCCAGCACCAAGCCCTTCGGCTTCATGCCCTTCTTCCCGGGCCCCGGCCTCGGTGGGCACTGCATCCCCATCGACCCGTTCTACCTGACGTGGAAGGCGCGCGAGTTCGAGTTCCACACCAAGTTCATCGAGCTGGCCGGCGAGGTGAACTGGCAGATGCCCTACTACGTGGTGCAGCGCACCATGGAGGCGCTCAACAACAACAAGAAGACGCTCAACGGCGCCAGGGTCCTCTGCATCGGCGCGGCGTACAAGAAGGACATCGACGACATGCGCGAGAGTCCGTCTCTGCGCATCATGACCCTGCTCAAGGAGAAGGGCGCGGAGCTCGAGTACCACGACCCGTACGTCCCCGAGCTCCACAAGGGCCATGGCTTCAACATGGAGATGAAGTCGGTGCCGCTGAACACCGAGAAGCTCGGCGAGTACGACGCGGTCCTCATCCTCACGGACCACTCGAACATCGACTACAGCGCGGTGGTGGCGAACGCGAACATCGTCATCGACACCCGCAACGCGACGAAGAACGTCAGCAAGGGCCGCGAGAAGGTGACGAAGGCCTGAGCTTCTGACGAGGAGTTGCCCGGATACCGACCCTCCGGGCAAGGGTCCTCGCCTGCCGGACGTCGGGAGGGGCGTCTGGAGGCGAGGACCTGCTCGTGTTGTGTCAGGGGTTGGATAGAGTGGGGAGGTGCGAACCTTCCTTCGTCCCGTACTCCCCCTGCTGGTGGCCTCGGCGGTGCTGATGGCGGCGGCGCCCGCGCCGGATGCCCGCGTGACGCTGCTCGACGCCATGGCGAGCGAGCTGGCGCGCAACCAGCAGCAATTGAAGATGCAGAGCCATGAGCCGCCGTACTTCATGAGCTATCAGCTCAAGGACTACGAGCAGACCGCTGTCGCGGCGCGCTATGGCGCCATCTTCATGGACGACAGCTACCGTGAGCGGAAGCTGTATGTCGACGTGCGGGTGGGCAGCTACGACTTCGACAGCTCCGTGCCGGAGGGCTTCGAGTTCAGCTTCTCCACCAAGGGCACCAGCTACATCTCGCGCAAGGAAGGGCCGCTGGATGACTCGCCGCTGGCGCTGCGCACCGCGCTGTGGCTCATCACCGACGAGAAGTACAAGTCGGCGCTCTTCCAGTACCTGAAGAAGAAGGGCGAGGACGTCTACTCGGTGGAGGACCCGAAGCGGCCTCCGTCCTTCACGAAGGAGAAGCCGAGCACCCTCGTGCAGCCAGCCGTGCCCGCCCCGTTCAACCGGGAGCGCTGGGTGAAGCTGTCGCGCGAGGTGTCCGGCCTGTTCAACGCCCACCCGGAGTTGTTCGACTCGGAGGTGCGCGTCACCGCGGACAAGGTGACGCGGCTGTTCGTGTCCACCGAGGGCAGCCGCATCATCTCCGAGGAGGTGCTGTACGGCCTGCACGTCTCCGCGGTGACGCGGGCGCCGGACGGGCAGCTCTTGGACGACTCGCGCGACTTCTACTCGCCCACGGAGGTGGGGCTGCCGGACGACGCGAAGGTGCGCGAGGCGGCGGCGAAGGTCATCGAGGAGCTGCTCGCGCTGCGCGCGGCGCCGGCCATCGACCCGTACACGGGCCCGGCCATCCTCGCGCCCGAGGCCTCCGGCGTGCTCTTCCACGAGGCGGTGGGGCACCGGCTGGAGGGCGACAGGCAGGACGGGGACAACGAGGGCAAGACGTTCAAGGGCCAGGTGGGCAAGGCGGTGCTGCCCACGTTCCTCTCCATCCACGACGACCCGTCGCTGAAGGTGCTCAACGGGGAGCCGCTCAACGGCTACTACCAGTTCGACGAAGAAGGCGTGAAGGGGCAGCGCGTGACGCTGGTGGAGAAGGGCGTGCTGCGCAATTACCTGCTGGGACGCCGGCCCGCGGAAGGGTTCCTCCAGTCCAACGGGCACGGGCGCAGCCAGGGCACGCTGAAGCCCGTGGCGCGCATGGCGAACCTCATCGTGGACAGCACGAAGGCGGTGAGCGACGCGGAGCTGAAGAAGCTGCTCATCAACGAGGCGAAGCGGCAGGGCAAGCCCTATGGCCTCATCATCCGCGACATCACCGGGGGCAACACCAATACGTCCAACTACGGCTACCAGGCCTTCAAGGGCGTGCCGCGCATGGTGTACCGGGTGGACGTGAAGACGGGCCAGGAGTCGCTGGTGCGCGGCGTGGAAATCGTCGGCACGCCGCTGTCGGCGGTGAACCGCATCCTCGCGTCCGGGCAGAAGCAGGGCATCTTCAACGGCTTCTGCGGCGCGGAGAGCGGCAACGTGCCGGTGTCCACCGTGGCGCCCGCGATTCTCCTCCAGGAGATGGAGCTGCAGCGGGCCATGGAGGGCAAGGACCGTCCGCCCATCCTCGCCAGCCCCGCGGCCCTGAAGGAGCCGGCGGTGCAGAAGGTCTCACCGTAGTTTCCGTGCGCGGGCGTGGCCGTGGCTCCGGTGGAGGGGTCGTCCTCCAGCGGGCTCACGGTGTGCCCGCACCTGCGCTTGGGGGCGTCCTCCGCCCTGGCGGGTGGTGTGGCCGTACCTGCGCTCGGGGGCACTTGCTTGTGCCCCCGTGACTTGCGTCTCATGAAGGCGATGCGCTCCGTCCGCTTCCTCGCGCTGCTCGTGCTCACCGTGGCCACTGCCGCGGTCGCCCAGCCCGCGTCCTCCGTGCCGGCCTCGCTGGAGCTGGGCCATGAGGACCGGTTGGGGACGGAAGGGGGCTTCGAGCTGCGCTCGGTGGAGTACGTGCTGGATGGCCAGCCCCTGGCAGCGCAGGCGGAAGGTGGGCGGTCGCCGCTCGCGCCCGGCATGCACGAGCTGGACGTGCGAGCGGTGTATGAGGGGCGCTCGCCGGTCTTCTCCTACGTAGACGGCTACCGCTTCGTGATGCGCGGCCGCGTCACGCTGGACGCGCGCCCCGGCGAGGTGGTGCGAATCACCTCCACCTCCTTCGCGCGCGAGGGCGTCACGGTGCAGTGGCAGCAGCGCCCGGCCTTCGTGCTCGCGGGCCTGCCGCGAGAGGCCGTGGTGGGAATCGAATACGGGCCGGTGGAGAACCTGCCGCTCGCGGAGGCCGCCGCCCTGCGCGCGGTGGACGAGGTGCTCGCCGAGGCCCGGCGCCGCGTGCCCGAGTCCCTGGCTCGCGCGGAGGTGTCCGCCTCGTGCGCGCTCGAGCCCGTCTTCTTCCGTCACTTCGACTCGCGGCTCAGCCCCGAGGCGGAGGCCGTGCTGCGGCGCTCGGCGGCGTGCCTGCTCCAGCAGCCGGCGCTGCGCGTGCGCCTGCAAGGGCACGCCGACGCGAGCGGGCTCGAGTCCGTCAACGCGTCGCTGGGCCAGGGCCGCGCGCAGTCCGTGGCCGCGTACCTCTTGTCTCTTGGCGTGGAGGGCGCGCGGCTGGTGCTGGAGTCGCAGGGAGATGCACGGCCGCCGTGCACGGAGCACTCGCCCGAGTGCTTCGCGAAGAGCCGCCGCGTGGAGCTGGTCGCGGAGCCGTCGGGCCCCTGAGGCGGCTTCAGTTCTGGAAGCGCGCGCCAGAGGCGGCGAGCAGGCCGTGGACGTGCGCGGGCTGGAAGGGCTTGGTGAGCAGCGGGTTTCCCACCTGCTCGACGAAGCGCTGCGTGTCGGGAGTGAAGACGCCGCCGGTGATGAAGGCGATGCGCTCGTGCAGGCCCGGCCAGGACTCACGGACGGCCTTGTACACGTCGATGCCGGTCAGCTCCGGCATCATCAAGTCGCAGAGGATGAGGTCGAAGGCGCGGTCGGTGCGCAGCCACTCCAGGGCCTCGCGGCCATTGGCGGCGGTGACCAGCTCGTGCCCGCGCAGCATCCGGCGCAGCAGGTCCAGCACACGCGGCTCGTCGTCCACCGCCAGCACGCGCCGGCCGCTGGACGGCGGCACCCGCTCCTCGACAGCGTCCTTCGTCGGGGCGAGCTCGAGGCGCGGCAGGCGCACCTCCACGGTGGTGCCCTGGCCGGGCTCGCTGCTCACCATCATCCCGCCGCCCAGCGCGTTGACGATGTCCCGGCAGATGGCCAGGCCCAGGCCCATGCCCCCACCCATGCGGCGCGTGGTGAAGAAGGGGTCGAAGATGCGGGGAAGCACCTCCGGGGCAATGCCGCGGCCCGTGTCGGTGATGGCGAGCACCACCCCCGCCACCGAGCTGCGCAGCGAAACGGTGAGCCGGTTCTCCGAGTAGCGCCCCTCGGGGATGGCCTGCGCCGCGTTGAGCACGAGGTTGAGCACCACCTGGCCCAGCTTCGTCGTGGTGCCGCGCACGCGGGGAAGCTCCGCGTCGTACTCGCGCACCACCTGCGCGCGGTGGCGGAGCTGGTTGGCGGCCATGCGCAGGGTGCTCTCGACGACGGCCTTGAGGTCCACCGCCTCTTCCTCGCCGGTGTCCCCGCGCGAGAAGGCCCCGAGGTCCGCGACGATGCGCCGGATGCGCCGCGCGCCCTCCAGCGCCTCGTCCAGCACCTGGTGGCACTCGTCCACGCCGTCCGGCGTCTGGGGAGAGGGCAGCTGCTGCTTCAGGAACTCCAGGTTGCCCGTCGTGTACGCGAGCGGGTTGTTGATTTCGTGCGCGAGCCCCGCGGCGATGATGCCCAGCGAGCGGGCACGCTGCTCCCCCTCCTTCTCCTGGAGCAGCAGCGCGTCGCGCCGCTTGCGCTCCAGCGCCGTCACCAGCGCGCTGCCCGTCAGCCCCAGCAGGTGCAGCTCCTCCGGCGTCCAGTTGCGGGGCGCGCCCACCGAGTCGAAGCCCATCCACCCGACGAGCCGGCCCCCGAGCGACAGGGGCGCGTTGACGTAGGCGCGCACGCGCCTCGCGGCGAAGGCGCCACGGTCGGCGGCGGCCTCGGGCGGGAGCATGGACGGGTCCGAGACAGTCACCGTCCGGCCCGCCTGGAACTGTTGCATCGTCCACGAGAGGTCGGCGGTGGAGCCGCCGCGGAAGCCCTCCAGGCCAAAGGGCTCCGTGCCCGGCGCGCACCACTCGTACGCGTCCGTCACCTGGGCCGCGTCCTCGGACAGCAGGCCCACGTAGCAGCGCTGTGCGCGCACGTGCTGGCCGAGCAACTCGAGCGCGGCGCGGATGCCCGACTCCATCTCCTCGGGCGGAAGGTTGAGCAGCCGGTGGGTGGTGTCGGCGATCAGCGCGCTGCGCTCCAGCAGCAGCCCCAGCTCGCCGCGCATCTGCCGGAGCGCGTCCACCTCCCGCCGCAGGGCGAGGTGGGCCTCCTCACCCACGCCGGAGGCGTCCGGCGCGCACAGGCGCTCCAGAACCGCCTCCGACTGCTGGAGGCGCTCCAGCAGTGTCCGCGATTCAGAGACCTCGCTGGACGCGTCCTGCCGTGCGCCTGGCTGCTCGACCATGAACTCACCCCTCGGGTCCGGGCGGCACTTCCCCAAGTGTCACCCGGATTCCAACGCGGCGAGAATAATGTCATTAACTTGTTAGGTGCATCCAGTGTGCACTTTTAAAAAGTGCAAGCGGCCGAAAACTCAGGGGGCGGTGGGAGGCGGGGCGGAGGGGGCCGGGCGCTGGGGGGCGAGCTTCCGGCCGCCCTTGAAGCCGCGCCAGCGGACGTAGTTCCGGAAATCCTGGAGGAAGAGTTCGGGCTTCAGGCCCACGGCCTCGGCGAAGGCGGTGGAGAAGTCGGGGCCGCGGCTCATGGCGTGGAGGACGCCGCGCACGGTGGGCTCGCCGTAGCGGCGCACCAGGAAGGTGAAGGCGTGGTGGGCGGCGGCGTACACGATGTCGCTCTCGCCCTGGTACAGCGTGTCCGCCTGGGACAGCGGGTCCGCGGTGGGGTGGGTGCGCCAGTAGCGCTCCAAATCATCCAGGCTGGGGACGCGGTAGCCCTGCTCGGCGGTGTACGAGGCCATGCCCTCGCGGAACCAGAGGGGGATGCCCTTGCGCGTCCAACCCATCCGGTCGGAGGCCACCTGGTACATGAGGCTGTGGGTGAGCTCGTGCAGCAGCAGCTCGTCCACCTGGGACTGGCTGGCGCCGAGCAGCGTCCAGGTGCTGGGGCTCTGGAGCTCTATCTGCTCGTAGCGGGCCCAGGCGCGGAGGAAGTCGTAGCCGGAGCGGTTGGCGGCGCGCTCGAGGGCGGCGTGGTTGGGGTGGACGACGATGGTGACGGAGTCGTCGAAGGTGCCCCAGCGGGCCAGCTTCGGGAGGGCGCGCTCCACGGCGAGCCGCACCTGGCTGGCGGCGGTGGTGTCCTTCTCGCGGTACTCGACTTCGATGCGGGCGCCGGCGGTGGGCGTCTTCATGGCCACGTTGCCGTCAGCCTGGGTGGAGGGGGCCTCGGCGGGCACGCTGGTGCTGCGGGTGCTGGCGCAGCCCGTGAGCCAGCCGGCGACGAGCAGCGCCGCCACCCGGCCGGGACTCCACCCGCGCTGCGTCCTTCCCCGCTTCACGTGTCTCACTCCGCCCCGAGCCAGCGCAGCACCGCGCGCCCCACGTCGGCCACGGTGGAGAAGGCCTCCACCTCCGGCGCGGGAGGCCCGAAGTAGAGCACGGGCACGAGGTGGAGGGTGTGGCCTCGCGTGGAGAGGTCCTCCACATTGCCGTGGTCACTACAGACGAGCACGCGAGCGTCCGCCGGGCGGGTGGCCACCACGGCCCGGGCGAAGGCGTCGAAGGTGTCCAGCGCGGACAGGGCGGCTGTCAGGTCCTGGGCATGTCCGGCCTCATCCGCCAGATAGTGTTCGAAGTAGGTGAAGTCCGCGCCGGAGGCGACGTGCCAGAAGACGTGGGCGGCCTCCTCGGGCGTGCGCTCGGGCACGGACAGGCCGTGGGCGCGGGCGGCGGCGCCGGTGATGTCGGGGGTGAGGCCGTCCCCGGCGCGCGCGTCGTCCAGTGTCCGCAGGAGTACGCCGCCGGCGGTGAAGGCCAGCTTGGCGGCGGAGGGCTTCACCTTGCGCCGGGCCTCGGGGGCGATGGTGAACTCGGGCGGCGAGGTGCTCTCGCGGCGGGGCACGCCCATCGCGTCCAGGTACGGGGCGGGGTAGGCGTTGGCGAAGGTGGCGGTGCGGCCGGCGGCCCCCAGGCGCTTCACGATGGAGCGGTCCGCCATCAGCCCACGCAGGGGGGCGTTGGGGTAGCCGAGGACGTGGCTGCCGAGCAGGGCGGGGGCGGGGTCTCCGGTGAGGATGGCCGTCTGATTGGAGGCCGACTGCGGCCGGCCGGCCACGCCGAAGGTGGTGTCCACGGGGATGTAACGGCCGCCCTCGGGGAGCGAGGGGCCCGGGGCGTCCTGGAAGCAGGAAAGCAGGTGGTCCCGGTGGGCAAGCGGGTTGATGGCCGGGTCCTTCCGGCCGATGCCCACGCCATCGATGAACAGGACCGCGACGCGCACTGAAGTCGACTGTATCCTCGAACCTGACAGCATGGCCCTCCACGGCGACCTCTTCAGCTATCCGCTTCCCGAGTTCCTTCAATGGTTGGACGGCTCCCGCAAGACGGGAACGCTCCAGCTCTCCTGGGAGGCCGGCGAGCGGAAGCTCTTCGTGCTCTCCGGGCAGGTCAGTGCCACGGCCTCCGAGGGACTTCGGGGGAGGGTGGCGAGGCTCCTCACACTGGGGAAGCTGGCGTCGGGGACGAAGGTGCTGGCGGCCTTCGACGAACTGGCGCGCAACCCGGACGTGGATGCGGCGTTCGACTCGCATGGCCTGCAGGCGCGGTGGATTCGGGACCTGGGCCGCGAGGAATTGTTCGCGGCGATGACGGACCTGACCATCGCCGCGCGGGGCACGTTCCACTGGACGGAGGACGCGGACCGCTCGGGCGAGGACTGGGTGCCGTCGGACATGAGCATCCGCGAGCTGCTCTTCGAGTCGCTGCGCTGGGTGGATGAGCAGCCGGACGTGGACAAGGCGCTGCCGATTGATGCGTTGAGCGTGAAGGCGCTGGCGCCGCCGAGCGCGAGCCAGCCGCTGATGCACCGGCTCATCCTGGGGCTGTGCTCGTCACCGCAGAACCTGGGGCGGCTGCGTCTGTCGATGGGCGTGTCGCGCTCGTCGGCGACGCGGCGGGTGTACGAGTTGCTGCGGGCGAAGCTGGTGGAGGTGGACGGGGCGCCGCAGGTGGAGGCGGACCCGGTGGCGGAGATGCTGGAGAAGGGCGCGGTGCTGATGCGCGAGGGCCAGTTCGACGCGGCGGGCATCGTCTGCGCGTCCCTGCTGGCCAGCGACCCCGCGGACCGGCGCGTGCGCGAGTTCGCCCGGCTGGTGCAGCGCGAGCACGTGGCGGCGCTCTATACGGACATGCCGCCGCTGGTGGTGCCGGTGCTGATGCATGACCCGCAGGGCTTCTCCATGCTCAAGCCGGAGGAGCGGCAGATTGTCGGGCTCGTGAGCGGGACGTGGGACGTGTCCACGCTCGTACTGGCGAGCCCCGCGCGCGAATTGGAGACGCTCAAGACGCTGGCGAAGCTCTTGCGGATGGGGCTGCTGCGGCTCACGTATCCGCGCTGAGACTTCAGCGCGGAGGCGCGCTACTCCGCGTTCGGCAGCCCCACGGCGTTGAGCCGGACGAACACCTGCATCAGCACGTAGAGGGCGAAGGCGGCATCATCCACGCGGATGTGCTGCTGCGTGGCCATCCCCTGGAACCGGAGCAGGTCCGCCCCGTCCACGCGGAGCAGGAACGCCTGCTGCGCCAGCGGGCCCTCACCGGCGTAGGCCAGCGCGCGACGGATGGCGTCCGTGCACGCGGTGACGCACGTCGTGTAGTCGCCCGACATGAACGCGGCCTCGGCGGCGCGGGCATGGTCGAACATGTCCCCCGAGGCCAGTGCGCTCGCCGCGCCCAGGAGCTTCGGGCCCGTCTGGGGCGCGACGACGGAGGCCGGTTCGATTCGCGGCGCCGCCACGGCCACGGGCGCCACGCGCGGCACCGGCGTCGGGGCCAGGGCGGGCGCGGGGCCTCCGCCGAAGGCCATGGACGGGTGCTGCGGCTGCCCGGGGTGCTGCGGCTGCTGCCGGTTTTGAAGGTGCTGGGTGAGCTGCGCCTCCAGGCCCGCGGGCTGCGGCCCTCCGGCCGGAGCCGCGGGGCGCGGCGGCGGAACGATGCGCTTGGAGCGCAGGTCCTTGATGACCAGCCGCGTAATCGCCTTCAGCGTGTCCAGCACCCCGCGCCCGTTGGCGGCGGCGGTCTCGAACTCGGGCACGCCGCGCGGGTTGAGCTCCTTGCGGAGCTCTTCCACCGGCAGCACGCCTTCCAAATCCCGCTTGTTCCACTGCATCACCAGCGGGAAGCGGTCCAGGCGGATGCCGTGCTCGAAGAGGTTCTCCTCCAGGTTGGCGAGGGACTCGCGGTTGGCGTCCATCGCCTCCGGCTGCGAGTCCGCCACGAACACCACGCCGTCGGCGCCCTGGAGCACCAGCTTGCGGGTGGCGTTGTAGAAGACCTGGCCCGGCACGGTGTAGAGCGCGAGCCGCACGGAGCAGTCGCCCACGCGCTCCACCTTCACGGGGAGGAAGTCGAAGAAGAGGGTCCGGTCTCCCTCCGTGGCGATGGACATCATCTCGCCACGGTGCGCGGGGCGGACCGTCTCGTAGATCTTCCGCAAGGTGGTCGTCTTCCCCGACAGGCCAGGCCCGTAGAAGACAATCTTCGCGGCCACCTCGCGGGCCATCAGGTTCACGCTGCTCACGGTGTCAGCTTACCTAGAACGACTCGACGCCTCGCGCCAGTTGCGGACGGAACATTCGCCGCCGTCCCCACCAGGTGCTCGGCCGCCAGGAGGGCGAAGAGGGCTGCCTCCTTCGCCCCTTCCGGGAAACCGAGAGCTTCCAGCATGTGGACGGGCAGGGGAGCCAGCCGGGCGCGAAGCCGCTCCATCAGCGCCGGATTCCGCGTTCCTCCCCCCGAGGCATACATCCCCTCCATCCCCGGGAAGCGCGGGAGGAGCCACGTCTCGCAGGCCCGGGCGATGCTCTCCACGGTGAGCTCCAGCGCCGTGGCCATCAAGTCGTAGGGCCGCTGCGCGTGCCGCGCCCAGAGCCGGTCCACCAGCACCGCGCCGAAGCTCTCGCGACCGGCGCTCCGGGGCGGGGGCAGGGCCAGGAAGGGGTGCGCCAGCAGTTCCGCGAGCACCTCCGGAATCACGTGGCCCCGCCGTGACAGGGTGCCGTCCAGGTCGCAGGTCAGCCGCCCCTGTGTGACATGCCGGGCCAGCCCGTCCAGCACCATGTTGCCGGGGCCGGTATCGAAGGCGACGGTGTCCTCGAGCCGCGCGCCGACGACGCTGACATTGCCGATGCCGCCGAGGTTGAGGAGGGCGCGCGGGGCGCCGCGGCCGCGGAAGACGGCCCAGTCGAGGTAGGGCACCAGCGGCGCGCCATGGCCTCCGGCGGCCACGTCCCGCGTGCGGAAGTCGCTGATGACGGGCACGCCGGTGCGCTCGGCGATGACGGCGGGCTCGCCAATCTGCAGGGTGGAGGGCGTCCCGTCCGCGCCCGGCGGCACGTGCGCCATCGTCTGGCCGTGCGAGCCGATGGCGGCCACCTGCTCTGGTGACACCCCGGCGCGCGCCATGACCTGCCGGGCGGCGTCCGCGAAGTGCTCGGCCAGTTCGAAGTTGAGCCGGCTCAGCGAGCCCGCGTCCTGCGGCCCCAGCACCCGCGTCACCAACTCGCGAGGGAAGGGCACGGACACATGGGCCAGGAGCTTCAGCCGCACGTCCTCACCCGTCCCCGTCACCTCGCACAGGGCCGCCTCCACGGCGTCCACGCTGGTGCCGGACAGCAGGCCCACGCAGAGGCGGGGCTGGCGCGCGTCGGAGAGGGGTGGGTGCAGGCGCATACCGGGAGTGTAAGCCCCGGGGGCCACGCCCCGCTCCTCACCGGGGCTTCCGGGGCTTCGAGCCCCTCCGCCCGCCCGGCGACAGGGCACGCAGGCCCTCCGTTTGGAGCCGCTTCCGGGCCGCCCCGGCGTCCAGTCCCGTGAAGTGCATGGCCAGCGCCAGCTTCACCTCGCCACCGGCGGCTCGCAGCAGCTTCGAGGCCCGGGCCGCGGGCAGGTCCGTCAACTCCGCCACCATGCGCGCCGCGCGCGTGCGCAGCTTTGCGTTGGCCGGGCGCACGTCCACCATGCGCCCCCGGTACACCTTGCCCAGGGAGACGAAGGCCGCCGTCGTCACCGCGTTGAGGATGAGCTTCGTCGCGGTGCCGGCCTTCAGCCGGGTGGAGCCCGCCACCAACTCCGGCCCCGTGCGCGCCAGCACCACCGTGTCCACGGCGTTGACCCTGGGGCCGGGAGGGTTGCAGCACACCAGCACCGTATGGGCGCCGCGCTGCTTCGCCTCGCGCAGCGCGCCCAGGACGTACGGCGTGGAGGCACTGGCGGAGATGCCGCACACCACGTCCTTCGGGCCCGCCCGGAAGGCGCGCACCGCGGTGGCTCCGGCGGCGAGGTCGTCCTCGGCGCCCTCCACGGCATGTGTCAGCGCCCGGCGGCCACCGGCGATGGCGGCGCGGACCTGGGACGGAGGGACTCCGAAGGTGGGTGGGCACTCGCTCGCGTCCAGCACGCCGAGCCGCCCGCTGGTACCGGCCCCGACGTAGAGGAGCCGGCCTCCTGTCCGCAACGCATCCGCGACGGCCCGCGCCGCTTCCGAGATGGCAGGAAGCGCGGCACGAACCGCACGGACGGCGGTCAGGTCTTCGTCATGCAACCGGCGGACGACCGACCTGATGGAAAGCAGATCCAGGTCGTCCGCGCGGGGATGAAGCCGCTCGGTGGGGGGCAGTAACGGCGGTGAGGCGCGTGACGTGCCCACCCTCGAGCGCCCAGGCCTCAGGCGGCCTTGGTCACCTTGCCCGCCTTGATGCAGCGGGTGCACGCCAGCACGCGCGTGGTGGTCCCCTCGACATTCGCGCGAACCTTCTGGAGGTTCGGGAGGGTGCGCTTCTTGGTCTTGTTGTTCGCGTGGCTGACGTTGTTACCCACCAGCGGACGCTTCCCACAGATGTCACACTTCCACGCCATGACTTCTAACTCCTTGAAAACTGGGGCGTCGGACGCCTGCCATTAAAAGAGCGGCGGAACCTGCCAGAAGCCGCGCAGGAAATCCAGCCCATACCGCCGGAGGATCAGCCCTTGAGCGGATCCTTCTTCTTCAACATGTCCTGAACCATCCGCGCCGACCGGATTCCGGCGAGCAGTTCGCCCTCCAGTCCGAGGCCGGGGAGCACCTCACGCCCGGCGAGGAGGATGTTCTTCGCCGGCGTGCGCTGGCTCAAACCCGTGACACCCAGGAAGGCTTCCGACTCGAAGCTGTAGAGCGGATGGGGCATGAGCCGGCTGCCGCGCACTCCTCCGGCATCCAGGTAGGGCGCCGAGCGCAGCAGGCGGTGCTGCGCGGTGAAGGGCATCAGCGCGTCCAGGTGCTCGTCGATGCGGTTGGCGACACCCTGGAGGTGCTCCTCGCCGAGGTCGCGGTACGAGGCGGGGACGAAGGCGCCCACGCACACCACGCGCAGCCCCTCCACCTCCTTGCCCTCCTTGCCGCCGGGGCCCGGGGCGGTGCGCGCCTGGTGCACCTGCACCAGCAGCGGGCCCAGCTCCTGGTCCCCGGTGTCCACCAGGGCCAGCTCGCCCAGGCCGCGCGGCAGGGCCGCCTCCGGTACCACCCAGTTCACGGTGAAGAGGAGGGACTTCGTGGAGGACTGGTCCAGGTGCTCCAGCAGGCCGCGGTTGTGCTTCTTGTCCGTCACCAGCCGCCGCAGCGCGCCGGCGTCCGTGGCCGCCACGAGGCACGCGGCCCGGTACACGGTATCCGAGCGCAACAGCTTCATGCCCGCGAACTTGCTGCCGTCGAAGGTGAGCTCCTCGACGATGAAGCCCGCCGGGCTGTCGCGGCCGAGCACGTCGCCGCCCAGCTCCATGACGCGCCGGGTGAGCAGCTCGCGCATGCCCTCGCGGCCGCCGTTGAAGGTGGAGGGGGACGACAGCACCTGGGAGAGGGTGCGCGAGCGGGCCAGCGGTGACTCGGGGGTCTCCAGGTGGCTGACGAAGGGCAGCAGCCCTCGCACCAGCTTCTGCGCGGGGGAGTCCCCGGCCAGACGGGGCGGGGCGTCCAGGCCGGGGTGGGCCTTGATGAGCTTGTTCAGGCCCCACTTCTCGAAGAAGCCGTCCGGGGGCAGGGCGGGCACTTCCTTGAAGAAGGCGTCGGTGGACTCGTGCTGGGCGGCGGCGCCGGCCAGGGCGCCCAGGAGCGCCTCTCCCTCTTCGCCCAGCTCGCGCGTGGCCTCCGCCTTGCGGCGGGCGGCGTCGGCGTGCAGGTCCATGCGGTTCTTCGGGAGGAGCAGCTGCAGCTCCGGGGCGTGGGGCCGCAGGGAGCGCTGCACGGTGGCGGTGAGGCCCAGCTCGGTGAGGGCCTCCTCCACCACGGGCATCGTCTTCAGCGGGGGCGCGACGAACGGGGCGTAGGGGAGCACGTAGCCTTCGTGCTCGTAGCCGGGGCCCATGCCGTCGTGCTCCACCAGCAGGACGCGGTGGTTGCGCTTCGCGAGAAGCGCGGCCGCGAGCGCACCGCCCAGCTGACTGCCGAGCACGATGACGTCATACACGTGCCGGGACGGGCCCGAAGGAAGCTTGAGTTTGGCTGAGGACGTCGCCATGGGCGCGCAACACTACACAACGCGCTCGCCGCTGGCGCCCTTTTGGCGCATGGAGCCGCACCGGTGCGGTCGGACCCCGGGCGCGTGTGCCCGGTACCTACCAGGGCGCACGGGGCGCCCCCCGAGGGGCCGGCGACTATCTCCCCCGGATGCGCCCCACGGCCCAGGCGGCCCCGCCCCAGAGCACGTAGAGCGTGCACGCGATGAGGAGGGCGAACTTGAGCGTGGCGCACACCCCCGCCGTGACGGTCAGGGACGCACTGGGAAGCCGGCTGATGGGGACGTCGAGGATGCGCAGGAGGCAGAGGTTCTCCACGACGTCGAACAGCCCCGCCACCCAGGGCAAGAGCGCGAGCCCCAGTCCCAGCCGCTGGAGCCGGGCGCTGCTCCCACGCGCGACGAGCAGCACCAGCCCCATCAGCAGCGCCGCGTAGGCCGGGATGAACGCGAAGTCGAGGACCACCGAGTCCCACGCGGCCGAGCTCTTCACCGGGCCCCAGGAGTCGAGCAGCGCCCGGGCCCGCTCGGGCGTCCAGACGAGCTCGAGGGCGAGGATGTCACCGCCCCGGACCGACATCTGCCCGCCGATGAGGAGGCCGCCGAGGCCCGCCGCCACCGTCAGGGCCAGCAGGATGGGCTTCGGCGGGGAGGTCAGCAGCCGTCGGAGGATGCTCATGCGGGTGGGCCTTGTCGTGAGGTGTCCGTGAGAGGGCGCCTTGCCGAGCCCGTGAGCCTACGCGGTCTCAACCGCGGACGCCGAAGAGGCGCGCCTCCACCTCGGGCGGCAGCATCATGAAGTCCGGGACGGTCCACCCGGCACCGGCCTCGCGCAATTGGTCGGCGGGGGCCGCGGTGGTGATACCCACCACCGTCATGCCCGCGTCCCTCGCGGACATGACGCCGAGCACCGCGTCCTCGAACGCGAGGCACGCCGAGGGCTCCACCCCCAGCGCCTTCGCGGCGGCGAGGAAGATGTCGGGCGAAGGCTTGCCACGCGTCACCTCCTCGGCGCCCACCACGCGGTTGAACAGGGGGCGGATGCCGAGCCCGTCGAGCACCAATTCGCGATTCCCCTGCGGCGCGGCGGTGGCGATGGCGGTGGCGATACGGGCCTCGCGCAGGCGGGCGATGAACGCCTCCGCGCCACGGTGCAGCCGCAGGTGGGGCCGGTAGAGGGTGCGGTAGTGATTCTCCTTCTCCTCGGCGAGCCGGTGCAGTTCCTCGGAGTCCAGGGGCCGGCCCAGCAGCGCGGGGAGGATCTCCTCGTTCTTCTTGCCCGCGAAGTGCGTCTGGAAGTCGTCGGCCGTCAGCGACAGCCCGAGCTTCCGGGCGAGCGCCACCCAGGCCTGGTTGTGGAACACCATGTTGTCGACGAGCGTGCCGTCCATGTCGAAGACGACCGCGCGCAGGGGAGCCATGGAGGAAGTCATGCTGTCCCCCATAGCGCTTCCGACCGCGCGGTGGGCCACGGAATCCGCGCACGGCGGGCGTCTGCCTGATATCCCCTCCGAGCATGAGTGATGACGTGCTCCTGGAGATGCGGGGGGCGGTGGGCGTGGTGACGCTGAACCGTCCGAAGGCCCTGAACGCGCTGGACCTGGGGATGTGTCGTGCGCTGCACCCCCGGCTCGATGTCTGGGCGGCGGACCCGGCGGTGAAGGCGGTGGTCATCCGGGGCGCGGGAGGGCGGGCCTTCTGCGCGGGAGGCGACGTGCGCGCGGTCGCCGCCTCGGTGGGCACCGCGACGGGCGGGGAGCGTCTCTCGCGGGAGTTCTTCCGCGCCGAGTACGCGCTGAACCACCGCATCCACCACTTCGGCAAGCCGTTCATCGCGCTGGTGGATGGCATCTGCATGGGCGGCGGGCTGGGGCTGTCCATCCACGGCGCGTACCGCGTCGTCACCGAGAAGCTGGTGCTGGCCATGCCCGAGACGGCGATTGGCCTGTTCCCCGACGTGGGCGGAGGCTGGTTCCTCCCGCGCTTCCCCGGCGAGTCGGGCACGTACCTGGGGCTCACGGGCGCGCGGGTCAGCGCGGCGGATGCCCTGTGGCTCGGCTATGCGACGCACCACGTGGAGTCCGCGCGGCTGGACGCGGTGCTGGAGGCGCTGGTCGGCGCGGAGTGGGGAAGCGGCCCCGCGAGCGCGGTGGTGGAGCGCGTGCTCGCGGGCTTCCACGCGGACCCCGGGACGTCCGCGCTGGCGGTGCAGCACGCCGGCATCGACCGGTGCTTCGCGGCCGAGCGGGTGGACGACATCCTGCAGGCGCTCGAGATGGAGGGCACGCCGTGGGCCCAGGAGACCTGGGCCACGCTGATGCGCATGTGCCCCATGAGCCTCAAGGTGACGCTGCACCAACTGCGCATGGGCCGCACGCGCGACTACGACGAGATGGTGAGGGTGGAGTACCGGCTGAGCCAGTCGATGACGGCCCGCGCGGACTTCCGTGAGGGCATCCGCGCGGTGCTGGTGGACAAGGACAACAAGCCGCGCTGGCAGCCGGCCACCCTGTCCGAGGTGTCCGACGTGGACGTGGAGGCGTGCTTCGCTCCGCTGGCCGGGGACGACTGGACGCCCCGCGCGTAGCGCCGTGGGGCCCTCACCCCAGGCCCAGGCCCAGGGAGGCCATGACGCGTCGCTGTGAGAGTTGGGCGCGGCGGCGGATGGCCTTGATGCACTCGACGGCCTCTTCCACGCTGTTGGCCTCGGCCGTCGAGGCATTGAAGCGCACGCCGCTGGTGATGATGGTGACGCGCACGGCGGTATCCCCCCGGACGCGGTAGTTGATACCCATGTATTTATTGGTGAGGTCGGCCCGGTACTCACCCCAGAGGGACAGGGCTTCGTCCCGGACATGAAAGTCATCGAGCACGATGATGACGTCTGGTTTTCGCTCCAGTGTGTATTGCTTGAGCCCGTGTCTCCACTCCTGGTGCCAGGCGAGCACGTCCTCCCGGGTACACAGCGTCCATTGAACATTCGCGATGACGATGTCGTTCACCAGGTCGTATCTGAAATCAATCATTCGCGACTCCCCACGGCAGCCTCATTGAGCCGGGCTGTAGTGTTGAAGCCTGTCTGTGATTCAAGGGCGAAGCAAGAAGCCCCCGTTGAACGATGTCTGGGAATGTCTCGGATTGTGAGAACGAGCGGTCCCTGGCAGCGCCGCCGTCCGGAGGATGTCTATCAATAGACTCGAGGCCGGGGTCGCCGTCCGCGAGTCAACGCGACACCCGCCCGCGCGGGTTGTGGGGAATCAGAGGTCCTCGTCGCTGAGGACGGTCATTCCTTCAGCGCGCAGCAGCGCGGCGGTGATGCCTTCACCGGGCCGCAGCACTCCGGCCTCGTACACGCGTTGGGTTCCGCACGAAGGGCTCTTCTCCTTCAGCAGGGCCACCGTCGCGCCGAACTTCCGTGCCGCCTCCAGCGCCAGCCGCGCGCCGCGCAGGAAGGCGTCCGTCCGGTCCACGCCGGCCTCGCGCTCCAGCGCCCGCGCCCGGCCCGCCCAGACGTCCACGCCCGTGCCGCCGCTCAATTCCACGGGGGCACGTGGTATCGGCATCCCTCCGCCCACCTCCGGACACACAGGGACGACTTCCTTGCCCTCCAGGGCCTCCAGCACCCGCTCGGAGCGCTTGGAGCGGCCGTCGAAGCGGCACGCCTCGCCAATCAGGCACGCGCTCACCAGCACCACGCGGGCCTCGCGCAGCGCGGCGACGCGTTCCTCACGCGACACCGCTTCCGTTGTCACCGTGACGCTCCCGGGCTGCGCAGGGACGACTCACCCACCGTGACCTGGGCGTCCACGCGGGTGCGCGCCCCGTCCAGCGCCACCTTGCCCGTCACCGCCAGCCGCACGGCCAGCGGGTAGAGCCGGTGCTCCTCGGTGAGGATGCGCGCGCTCAGGCTCTTCTCGTCATCGTCCGGAAGCACCGGCACCGCGGCCTGCGCGATGATGGGGCCCGTGTCCGTGCCCGCGTCCACGAAGTGCACGGTGCAGCCGGCGACCTTCACCCCGCGCTCCAGCGCCTGCCGCTGCGCATGCAGCCCGGGGAAGGACGGGAGCAGGGAAGGGTGGATGTTCAGCACCCGCCCCGCGTAGTGCCCCAGGAAGTCCGCGCTCAAGAGGCGCATGAACCCCGCCAGGCACACCCACTCCACGCCCGCCTCTCGCAGCGCCGCGAGCAGCGCCTTCTCGAAGTCCGCCTTCGATGCGTGCGCCTTGTGGTCCACCACCACCGCGGGCACGCCGGCCTTGCGCGCCCGCTCCAGCGCGAAGGCCGTGGGCACGTTGGACACCACGCAGGCGACCTCGGCCGGGAAGCCGTCCTGCGCGCATGCGTCCAGCAACGCCTGCAGGTTGCTCCCGCTGCCGCTGACGAGGATTCCCAGCCGCGCCCGCGTGGCGCTCATGGCTCGATGACCGCCGTGGCCTCGCCCTCACCGGCCTCAATGCGGCCCACCTCGGTGGCCTCCACGCCGCGCGCCTTCAGCACGCTCAGCGCCTGCGCCACGTCCTCCTTCGCCACCACGACGATGAGGCCCAGGCCCATGTTGAACGTGTTGAACATCTCGTCCCGGGCCACGCCTCCGCGCTTCGCGATGAGGTCGAAGATGGGCGGCTTCGTCCACGCCTTCTCGCTCAGCACCGCGCGCGTGCCGTCCGGCATGCACCGGGGCAGGTTGCCTGGAATGCCGCTGCCGGTGATGTGGGCCATGCCCTTCACCTTCACCGCCTGGCACAGCGCCAGCGCGTCCTTCACGTAGATGCGCGTGGGCTCCAGCAGCGCGTCGCCGAGCGGCCTGTCGAGTCCCTCGGGCGTCGAGTCCAGCGACAGCTTCGCGTCGTCCAGCAGCACCTTGCGCGCCAGCGAGTAGCCGTTGCTGTGCAGGCCGGAGGAGGTGAGGCCGATGAGTGCGTCACCGGGCTTCACGCTCTTGCCGTCGATGATGGCCGAGCGCTCCACCACGCCCACGCAGAAGCCCGCCAGGTCGTACTCGCCCCGCGCGTAGAAGCCCGGCATCTCCGCCGTCTCGCCACCCAGCAGCGCGCACCCGGCCTGCTCGCAGCCCAGGGCGATGCCCTTCACCACCTCGGCGGCCGCGTCCACCTCCAGGCGGCCGGTGGCGAAGTAGTCGAGGAAGAACAGGGGCTCGGCGCCGCAGGTGAGGATGTCGTTCACCGACATGGCGACGAGGTCGATGCCCACCGTGCCGTGGCGCCCCGCGGCGAAGGCCACCTTCAGCTTGGTGCCCACCCCGTCCGTGCCGGCCACCAGCACCGGTTCCTTGTACTTGCCCGGTGGCAGGGCGAACAGGCCACCGAAGCCACCCACCCCGGCCAACACCTCGGGGCGCATGGTGCGCGCGGCATGGGGTTTGATTCGCTCGACGAACGCGTCGCCGGCCTCGATGTCCACTCCGGACTGCTTGTAGGTCGTTCCCACGGGCGGCCTTCTACCCGGCCGGAGCGCTGGTGTCTCGGGCCTCGAAGCGGGGGTGTCGTCTTTGCGGCTACGATGCCCTCCGGGATGACCTCCTTCCTCTCGCGCCGCCGCTTCGAGCTGCTCGCCCTGGCGCTCGCCGCCGCCTCCTGCGCCCTCCACGTGTGGGTGGAACGCACGCCCGTCGTGGGGCTCGTGGCGGGAAGTGAAGAAGACGCCCCGCTGCTCATCCGGGGCATCCACTTGCTGGAGGGCAAGGCCACCGACCTCCAGTTCCTCCTGCGGGGCACACGCGCCCCCAATTCCAGGGTGCTCGTGGTGGAGGTGGACGAGAAGAGCGCCCAGGCCCACGGGCGTTGGCCGTGGCCCCGGGACACCGTGGCGCTCGCCGTGGCCCGGCTCCAGCAGGCGGGCGCCGCCGCCGTGGGCCTGGACATCATCTTCACCGACGAGGCCCGCGAGGAGGACACCCGCGTGTGGGCAGAGGCCCTGGGCGCCCTCGACCGCACCCTGGCGGAGTCGCCGCAGCTGGCCCCCGCGCTCGAGGGCTACCGGGCCGAGCTGTCCGCCCGGGCCGCGTCCTCTCGCGACGAGTCCCTGGCCGCCGTCCTCGCCGGCTCTCCCGGCGTGGTCCAGGGCGTCATGGTCTACACCGACAAGGAGCAGAAGCAGTTCGCCCCCCGCGAGGCCGAGTGGGCCGCGCTGCTGGAGCCCCACCTCCTGCGCCGCTTCCCCGGGACCGCGCCCGGCGCCTTCTTCGAGGTGAAGCCCGCCAACGTGCCCGGCTGGCGCAACTACTCCGCCCAGCTCCCGCTGTCGGAGCTGGCCCGGGCCAGCCGGCGGCTCGGCCACTTCAGCGCGGCCATGGACCCGGACGGCATCCTCCGCCGGCTGCCCGTCTTCGCGAAGCTGGAGGGCCCCGGTGGCTTCCTGCCGTCCCTCAGCGTGCAGACCGCGGCGGCGGCGCTGAATGCGGAGGTGGAGCCGGTGTTCGACCCGGACTCGGGCCACCTCTCCGGGGCCCGCCTGCGCTCGGCCGGGGGCGTGCAGCGCTTCGTGCCCATTCCCCTGGCGGAGCCCTTCACGCTCATCAACTACCCCGGCCCCGGCAGCGCCTTCGACCGGCTGAGCATCGCGGACGTGCTGAAGGAGAAGTTCAAGTCCGAGGACCTGAAGGCGCGCGTGGAGGGCAGGGCGGTGCTGGTGGGCATCACCCTGCTGGGCAACTACGACCAGCGCGTCACGCCCTTCAAGGAGTTCGAGCCCGGCGTCTACGCCCACGCCGCGTTCCTCTCCAACATCCTCTCCGAGGACTACCTCACGAGGCCCGAGGGGCTCATCAGCCTGGAGCTGCTCTTCATGGTGGGCACGGCGGTGCTGCTGGCCCGGCTGCTGCCTCGCGTGCGCTACACGTGGAAGCTGGGCACGGTGGCGCTATTGGCCGCCGCGTGGCTCACCGTGGACCAGGTCCTCTTCGTCCGGGGCATCCAGGTGGCCACCGTGGTGCCCATGCTGTCGCTCTTCACGTCCGCGTTCGGCGTGCTCTTCCTGGGCTACCGCACCGTGGACCAGGAGAAGGGGCGCCTGCGCCACACCTTCCAGCACTACCTGGACGCCAGCGTCATGGAGCAGGTGCTGGAGCACCCCGAGCGCCTCAAGCTGGGCGGTGAGCGCAAGGAGCTCACCGTCCTCTTCTCCGACATCCGAGGCTTCACCTCGCTGTCCGAGCGCATGTCCCCCGAGGGGCTGGTCACCTTCATCAACCAGTACCTCACGCCGATGACGGGCGTGGTGTTCGCGCACGGGGGCACGCTCGACAAGTACATCGGTGACGCCATCATGTGCTTCTGGGGCGCGCCGGTGGACCAGCCGGACCACGCGCTGCGCGCCTGCCGCGCGGCGCTGGGCTTCCTCGACAAACTCCAGGCGCTCAAGGTCCGCTGGCGCGCCGAGGGCCTGCCCGAGGTCGACATCGGCGTGGGCATCAACACCGGCCCGATGAACGTGGGCCACATGGGCACCGAGTCGCGCTTCAACTACACCGTCATGGGCGACGCGGTGAATCTCGCCTCGCGACTGGAGGGGCTCAACAAGGAGTACGGCACCCGCGTCCTCGTCTCCGAGGGCACGTACCTCCAGGTGAAGGAGCACGTCATCGCCCGCCGCCTCGGCGCCGTGCGCGTGAAGGGCAAACAGGAGCCCGGCGCCATCTACGAATTGCGCGCCATGGGCCGCGCTACCGGCACGGACGCGGAGGCCATCCGGCTCTTCGAAGAAGGGGTGGACCGCTTCATCGCGCGCGACTGGGAGACCGCGCAGGTCCTCTTCCGCCGCACGCTCGAGCTCTGGCCGGAAGATGTTCCCTCGCTGCGCTACGCGGAGGCCGCCGCCGCCTACCGCATGCTGCCCCCGGGACCGGACTGGGACGGCGTCTTCACCGCCACGACCAAATAGGTCGTACGCGCTGTCCCACACGCGGCTCACAGCAAGGATATTTGACCGGGGGGGTGGGGGCTGATTGACTCCTCGCAGGATGGGCGCCGAGGAAACACTCTTTCAACGCTTCGGGAAGGAATTCCCCAAAGGTACCGAGCTCTTCCGCGAGGGAGAGACCGGGAAGGAAATGTACGTCATCCAGGCGGGCAGGGTGTCCATCTCCAAGCGCGTGCGCGACGTGGAGAAGGTCCTCGCGGTGCTCGGCCCCGGCGAGTTCTTCGGGGAGATGGCCATCATCTCCAACAAGCCCCGCAACGCGTCCGCCATGGTCCAGGACGACGCGCGCCTGCTGGTCATCGACCCCAAGACGTTCGAGGGGATGATCCGCGGCAACGCCGAAATCGCCGTCCGGATGATCAAGAAGCTGGCCGAGCGCCTCTCCGAGGCCGACGCGCAGATCGAGAACCTGCTCCACCACGACCCCGCCAGCCGCGTCGTGCACCAGATCCTCCAGGCCGCCCTGACGCGCGGCCGCCCCACGGACGAGGGCGTGGAGATCGACTTCATGGTGCGCGAGATGCCCCGGCAGCTCGGCGTGGGGGAGCCCGCGGTGCGAAGCATGTTGGACAAGCTGGAGCGGGCCGGGCTCATCGAGCGCGGCCCTGACAGACTGACCGTGTATGACACGGCCAGACTCCACGACTATCTCCAATACCTGGAGATGAAGTGGAAGTTCGGAGACCTCTAGCGTGAAGCTGCGAGTCCTCGGGTGCCACGGCGGCGAGCTTCCCACGTGCAAGAGCACGTGCTTCCTCGTCGATGACGTGCTCGCGCTCGACGCGGGTGCGCTGACGGGCTCGCTCACGCTCGAGGAGCTGTGCCGCGTGGACCACATCCTCGTGGGCCATAGCCACTTCGACCACGTGAAGGACCTGCCGCTGATGGCGGACCTGGTCATCGGCCGCAGGGAAAAGCCGGTCACCATCCACGCGTCGCGCGAGTGCACCAAGGCGCTGCGCGACAACATGTTCAACAACGCGCTGTGGCCGGACTTCACGCGCATCCCCACGCGCGCCAACCCCGTCCTCCAGATCAAGCCCTTCCGCGCGGGCAGCACCTTCCAGGTGGGCCCCTACAAAGTGCGCAGCGTGCCGGTGAGCCACCCGGTGGAGTCCTGCGGCTTCATCATCTCCAACGGGAAGACCACCCTCGCCATGAGCGGCGACACCGGGCCCACCGACAAGCTCTGGAAGGCGCTCAACGAGACGGAGAACCTCAAGGCGTTGCTGCTGGAGACCTCGTTCCCCAACAAGCTCCAGTCGCTCGCGGACATCTCCGGCCACCTGACGCCCCACACGCTGGAGCTGGAGCTGAAGAAGTTCCGCCGCAACGGGGCCTCGGTGATGCTCTACCACCTCAAGCCGGCCTTCGTGGCGCAGCTCAAGAAGGAGCTGGCGCCGCTGCCGGTGGACGTGCTCGAGCTCGGTGACACCTTCGAGCTGTAGCTCGCAACGCGCCGCGCTACACGGAACGGTTGACGGCTGGGGGCAGGCGGGATTAACCCCGCCTCGTCATGGCCTGGTTCTCCAAGAAGCCCCGCATCTCCACCCCCTCCGAAGCCGAGCAGCCAACCGAGTCCCGCCCGTCCCGCATGGAAGGGCTGTGGGCGAAGTGCGAGACCTGCGACGAAATCCTCTATCGGCAGGACCTGGAGAAGAACTGGATGGTGTGCCCGCACTGCGAGCACCACCACTACTGGCCGGCCCGCGCCCGTCTGGCCGCGCTGCTGGATCCGGACAGCTTCGAGGAGTTCGACAAGGAGCTGGAGCCGCAGGACCCGCTCGGGTTCAGCGACTCGAAGAAGTACAAGGACCGCATCAAGTCCACGCGCAAGAGCCTGGGTGAGCCGGATGCCTTCGTCTCCGGCATGGGCCGCATCGAAGGCCACCAGGTCTCCGTGGGCTGCTTCGTCTTCGAGTTCATGGGCGGCTCCATGGGCTCGGTGGTGGGCGAGAAGGTGGCGCGCGTCTTCGAGCGGGCGCACGAGCTGAAGTGCTCCGCCATCATCTTCTCCGCGTCCGGCGGCGCGCGCATGCAGGAGGGCATCTTCTCCCTCATGCAGATGGCGAAGACGTCCGCGGCCATTGCGCGCTTCCGCACCGGCACGCGGCCCTACGTCTCCGTGCTGCTCAACCCCACCACCGGCGGCGTCGCCGCGTCCTTCTCGTGGCTGGGCGACGTCATGCTCGCCGAGCCCAAGGCCCTCATCGGCTTCGCCGGCCCGCGCGTGATTGAGCAGACCATCCGCCAGAAGCTGCCCGAGGGCTTCCAGCGCTCGGAGTTCCTGCTGGAGCACGGGATGATCGACAGCATCGTCCACCGCAAGGACCTGCGCACGAAGCTGGGGACGATTCTCGGCCTGCTGGGCTGAGCGCGCTGGAGGGCTTCCACCGGCATGAGCGCCCCGCGGACGCCACAGGAGGCGCTGGCCTTCTTCACGAGGCTCAACCCCTCCGGCATCAAGCTGGGGCTGGAGCGCGTGCGCGAGGCCCTGGAGGCGCTGGGCCACCCGGAGCAGCGCTACCCGGCGCTGCACGTGGCGGGCACCAACGGCAAGGGCAGCACCTGCGCCTTCACCGCCGCCGCGCTCCAGGCCGCCGGGCACCATGTGGGGCTCTACACGTCGCCCCACCTGGTGCGCATCAACGAGCGCATCCGCGTGGACGGAGAGGACATCTCCGACGAGGACTTCGGCCGCGCCATCCTCGAGGTGCTGGAGCGCTACCCGTCCGCCGTCACCGAGCCGATGACGTACTTCGAGTTCGGCACCGTGGTGGCCCTCTGGCACTTCGCCCGGGTGGGCGTGGACGTGGCCGTGCTGGAGACGGGCCTCGGCGGCCGGCTGGATGCCACCACCGCCGCCAGCCCCGTGGTGACGGCGATTACGCCCGTGTCCTTCGACCACATGGAGTACCTGGGCCACACGCTCGGGGCCATCGCCGGGGAGAAGGCCGGCATCCTCAAGCCCGGCATCCCCTGCGTCGTGTCCCGGCAGGAGCCGGAGGCCCTGGAGGCGATTGCCCGGAAGGCCGGGGCGCTCGGCGTCCCCCTGTGGGTGGAGGGGCGGGACTTCGTGGGCGAGCCGCACCCGGATGGAACCCTGTCCTACCGGGGGCCCTCCTGGTCGCTGGAGGGGCTGGCGGTATCCCTGCGCGGCCCCCACCAGCGGCAGAACGCCGCGGTGGCGCTCGCCTGCCTGGAAGCCCTCCACGCGCATGGCGTGGCCGTTCCCCTGGAGGCGGCGCGGGCGGGGCTGGCCTCGGCGCGCTGGCCGGGGCGCCTGGAGGAGGTGGCCGGGCAGCCGCCCGTCCTGCTCGACGGCGCCCACAACCCGGCGGGGGTGGAGGTGCTCCTCGCCTCGCTGCGCGCGCTGTATCCGGACCGCCGCATCCACCTCGTGTTCGGCGTGGTGGGGGACAAGGACCGGGGACCGATGATGCGGGCGCTGTTCCCGAAGTGCGCCTCGGTGCAACTCACGCCGCTCGACACGCCTCGCTCGCTCGCGCCCGCGGCCTACGTGGACGAGGCTCGCGCGCTCTGCGCGGACGTGGCCGCCTGGTCTGACCTGGACTCGGCGCTGGCCGCCGCGCGACGGAAGGCAGGGCAGGGGGACGTCGTGCTCTGCACAGGCTCACTGTTCCTGGTGGGCATGGTGAAGGCCCGCCTGGTCTGAAACCTTGGCGCAATGCATCAGCGGCCGTAGATTCAAGGCATGCGCCTGCCGGACTGGAGAGCCGCGACCCCAGGGCCGCACTTCCCCACCATCGACGAAGTCGACTTCCGGGCGCTTTACTCGAAGACGAAGTACGTCGTGGAGACGGCGGACGGCTGGTCGCTGGTCATCACCCGCTACCGTCCGGTGAAGCAGCCCTTCCCGCAGCCGCTGTTCGGTGAGCCGCTGCTGCTGGTGCACGGCTTCTCGCAGAACCGGCACACGTGGACGAGCGGCCAGTTCGTGAAGAACCTGCTCTTCTTCGGGGTGGACATCCACATCCTGGAACTGCGCGGCCACGGCAAGAGCTCCATCGCCTTCCAGCGGGAGCGCGCCGAGCGCTTCAAGCGCCCCCTGCCTCCGGACCTGGACTACGGCTGGGACATCGACAGCTACTTCCTCTACGACCTGCCGGCGGCCGTCTCCGGGGTGAAGCGCATCACCCGCCGCGAGCGCATCTTCTACTGCGGCCACTCGATGGGCGGCATGCTGGGCTACGGCTACGCCGGCATCCACAACGACTTCGAAGGGCTGATGACCATCGGCTCCCCGGCGGACCTGGGCCGGGGCTTCATGCTGCTGCGCCTGCTGGCGCACGGCACGCCGCTCCTGGGCGGCATGATTGACCTGACGCTCGCCGGGCTGAACGTGAGCGGCAAGGTGGAAGGCGCCGGCCGCAGGCTGCTGGCGCGAGGGGTGGGGGCCCTGCACGCGGGGTTGGGCCGCAAGCTGCAGCCCCAGGAGCGGCGGACGCTTCGCTTCAACGCGATGCCGGTGGACCTCGTCCTCAAGTTCCTGGAGCGGCAGCTCGGCAAGGCGGAGGACTCGCCCCTCTACCAGCAACTGACCACCCGGCTGAACCGGCTCATCAACCCGGAGCGGGTGAGCGCGGAGGACATCCGCTGGCTGCTCCGCGAGGGTGGCGAGCGCGAGCCGCGCAAGGTGCTGGAGCAGTTCGCACGGTGGATTCGCCGCGGCGAAATGGTCTGCTATCGGACGGGCTTCGACTTCAAGCGCGGCTTCGGCCGCATCGAAGTGCCCATGGCCATCATCTTCGGGGACCTGGACCCGCTCGCCTCGCTGGAGTCCACCCGGAGCGTGTACCGCGCGGCGAAGAGCGAGTACCTCCTCTGGCGGCCGGTGAAGGGAAACAGCCACATCGAGCTGACGATGGGCCACGACATCCGGCAGATCTGCTACGACATCAAGAACCTCATCGAGTACGCCCGGACGCATCGCAGTCGCGCGCCCAGCCTCCCGCGCCTGCGGAAGTAGCGGGCTTCGTGGGGCCGACGCACCGTCCGGACGGAAAGTTGGAGGGAAGGGGACGCGTGCTAGCATCCCCGGGCTCTGTCAACGTGAACGGGAGTAGGCGATGAAGGCCTCTGCGGTGTGGCTGCTCGGTGTCGTGCTCGTGCCAGTGATGGCGCTCGCGCAAGCTCCGGCGGCGGACGTGAACACCATCACCGCCGTGCAGGTGAATGGCGGCACCGTGTCCATCACCGGCACGAAGAAGCCCAACTTCACCACCTTCACCATGACGGACCCGCCGCGGCTCGTCATCGACATCTCCGAGGCCGTCTTCTCCGGCGTCCCGGAAGAGGTCCAGGTGGGCAATGGCACCGTGACGGGCATCCGCACGGCCAGCTACGGCTCGGACGCGTCCGCCATCGCCCGCGTGCTCATCGGCTACGAGCGCGAGGTGGAGACGGACATCCAGGCCAACGGCAACCAGCTCGTCGTGAAGGTGGCGGGCGGGGGCGGCCAGGCCGTCGCGCAGGCGCCCGCGGAGACCCCGGCCGCCCAGCCGACCGCCGCCGCCGAGCCCGCCGCGCAGCCCGCCACGGACGGCACCGCCGCCCAGGCCGCCGCGGCCGCCGAGGCCGAGCGTCAGGCCCAGGAGAAGGCCGCTGCCCAGGCCGCCGCCGCGGCTGTCGCCGATCGCCAGGCCCAGGAGAAGGCCGCCGCCGAGGCCGCCGCCCGCGCCCAGGCGGACGCCGACGCGGAGAAGAAGCGCCAGGAAGAGGCCCGCGCCGCGTCCCAGCGCCAGGAGGAGGAGGCCCGCGCCTCCGCCCAGGCGGACGCCGACGCCGCGAAGAAGCGTCAGGAGGAGCAGGCCCGCGCCACCGCCCAGGCCGCCGCCGACGAGAAGAAGCGCCAGGAAGAGGAAGCCCGCGCCACCGCCCAGGCCGCCGCCGACGAGAAGAAGCGCCAGCAGGAGGAGGCCCGGGCCGCCGCGAAGAGCACGGACGAGGAGCGCCGCGCCGCCGCCCAGGCCGCCGCCGACGAGAAGAAGCGTCAGGCGCAGGCCGCCGCCGAGGAGCGTCAGGCCGCGGCCCAGGCCGCCGCGGACGAGCGCCGCGCCCAGCAGGAGGCCGCCGCCGAGGAGCGCCGCCAGCGCCAGGAGCAGGCCCGTGCCTCCCGCGAGAGCACGAAGCAGGAGAAGCTCGCCATGGCGGAGCCGCGCGCGCGGACCCCCCGCGAGGTCTCCAGTGGCTCCGACGCCTCGGTGGAGGTGTCCTCGCGCCGCAAGACGATGACGCTGGTCGGCTTCCAGCAGCAGTCCGGCGTGTCCCGCGTGTTCATCCGCACCAACGAGCCGGTGCGCTACACGGCGAGCGAGGATGGCCGCTCGGTGGTGGTGGAGCTGGAGAACACCCGCATCGACCTGAGCAACAACACCCGCCCGCTGGACACGTCCTTCTTCAACTCCCCCGTGACTCGGGTGGAGGCGGACTCGTCCGGCCGCGCGGTGCGCGTCACCATCAACCTCCGGGGGCAGGTGCCCTTCCAGGCCCGCCAGGAGGGCAATGTCATTTCGTTGGACTTCCAGCGCACGGGGCGCTGAAAAGGGCACGCCGCGCGGCCCGGGCGCGGCATACCCTGCCCCTGAATGAGCATCCTCGTCCCGCTCGCTGCCGCGCTGCTCGTGTCGTCGGCGCAGATTCCGCTCGCCACGCAGGTGCAGCTGCCCACCGGTGAGACGGTGGAGCTGGCGGCGGACTTCGTCACCTACGAGGCCGACAAGCAGGTCCTCACCGCGCGCGGCCACTGTGAGCTGCGCACCGGGGACATGCTGCTGCGCGCCGACGAGGTGACGTACGACGAGGCCGGCCAGGTGGCCACCGCCTCCGGCAACGTCATGTTCGTGGGCCCCGGCGGCATGGCCGCCGTCGCCGACTCCGTGCGCGTGGACATCCGCTCCTTCGAGGCCAACCTCCAGGGCGGCCTCTTCATGCAGAAGCGGGGCGTCACCCTGGAGGCCATGCTCTCGGCGAAGACGCCGCAGGAGCTGCGCGCCATGGGGGAGACGCCCGTCATCATCAGCGGGACGCGCATCCGCCGTACCGGGCCCAACTCCTTCGTCGTGGACGACCTGGCCTTCACCCCGTGCGAGTGCGGGCCCGGCGAGCCCAGCTGGCGCGTGGAGGCCAGCGCCGCCAACGTCGTCCTCGGCGAGCGCGCCACGCTGAGCTGGCCCGTCGTCTATGTGCGCTCCGTGCCCGTCTTCGCGCTGCCCTGGCTCTACCTGCCGCTGGCGGAGCGGCGCTCGGGCCTGCTCATCCCCAAGCCCAGCACCTCCAGCCTCAACGGCTTCGCCCTGGAGCAGCCCGTCTTCTTCACCCTGGGCCGCAGCTACGACACGACCCTCACCCCGGGCTACTTCACCGGCGGCGGGCAGGAGGACCATGCCATCTACGACCCGAGCCTGCAGAACGCGGACGGGACGCAGGGCGGCAACGTGCTCCTCAAGGAGCCGCGCCCCTTCGGCGTGGAGGGCCCGCGCCTGCTCACCGAGTTCCGCTACGTGCCCAGCGAGCACTCCCGGGGCCGCGTCACGCTGGGCGTGCTCTACGACAGCCGGCCCGTCAGAGATCCTCGCGACGCGTGGTTCTACCGGCAGCTGGTGGATGGACAGCGGACCCCGCTCCTCTACACCGAGCCGCGCGGCCTGCGCGGCGAGGCGTCCTGGCAGCACACCCAGGAGCTGGGCAGCGGCTGGTACGACCGGGTCGACGCGTCGTTCGTCTCGGATGGTTTCTACACGCGCGACCTCACCGCGGACATCATCGCTCGTGAGTTCCAGTACCTGCGCAGCACCGCCGCCCTCTACAAGCGCGAGGACGAGCTCTACGCCGGCATGGACGTGTCGCTGCGGCAGGACATCCGCTGGGGCTACCGGTTCTTCCAGACCGACCGCATCCCGGACAACGCCACCACGACCACGCTCGCACTCGAGGCCCCTCCGGGCACGGTGCTGAAGGGCCCCAACACCTTCCAGCGCCTTCCCGGCATCACCTTCGCCCTGCCCGAGCGCCCGCTGCTGGGCCGGCTCACGGGCGGACTGCGGATGGAGTACTCGCGCCTGGCCCCGTTCCTCAGCCGCCTGGGGGATGAAGGCCTCGACGGCATCTTCCAGCCGGACGCGAGGTACACGCCCACCTGGACCTCGCCCGAGGCGGGGACCCGGCCCGAGGACCCGCAGCAGTCCGACGGCCTCTTCAACGCGGCGGACCGCGAGGCGAGAGACCGCGTGGACTTCTCCCCCCGGCTGTCCACCTCCTTCGGCCTGGGCTCCTACGCGCGCGTGACGCCCTCGCTCGGGCTCCGGCAGGACCTCTGGAAGGGGGAGGTCTCCGGGAGGACCTTCCAGCGCGGCTACCCCATTGCCGGACTGCTGGTGGACTCGCAGGTCGCCACCACCTGGTCGGGCAGGGCGGACGCGAAGTACCGGCACGCCATCTCCCCCTCGCTGGAGGTGCGCTACGTCCCCGGTGGGTGGGGGCGGGTGCCCACGGTGGGCGGCTCCGAGGACGGCCCGCCGCAGCTCTACGACGAGGTGGACGCCGCGGTGCCCCTGCATCCGGACGGCCGGACGCGCGGCTTCCTGCACGCCGTGCTCGCCGTGGACCAGACGCTGCGCTTCAAGCGGGGCACGAACACGCAGGAGCCCGTGCGCCTGCGCATCGGCCAGGGGTTCGACCTGACCCGTCAGGGCTCCAACCCCGCAAACCCCGACGAGAAGGGCCCCCTGCTGCGGGACACCTTCGCGCGCCTGAGCGCCGGGGCGGGCGTCCTCACGGCGGGCGGGCAGATCCGCATGGACCCGAACACGGGCCGCATCACCCAGCTCAGCGCGGACTTCAACATCGACAACGGGAAGGGCTCCGGCCTGTACGCCCGGTTCGACGACTACCTCACCTCCTCGGGGGCGGCCATCAACGCGGGCGCTGATCCGCTCGCCGTCGGGCCGGATGCCGTACGGCGGCGCCTGGACACCCTGGTAGGCAGCGCATCGTTCGAAGCGCCCGGTCTCCCTCCGGCCGAACGGGCTCAGACCCTCATCGCGGGTACGCGTTTGAAGCTCGGATTTGGGCTGGGAGTGCGGTACGAAGCCTATGTGCAGCCGTTGTACGAAGATCCAACCTCAAAAGAGTCAAAACCCCTCTACCAGCAGACTCTCGGCCTCTCGTACGGGCCGGCGTGTGACTGCTGGCGGATTGAAGGGGTGATGGTCCTACGCCGGGATTCGACGCCGGAATTCGGCGGCATCAACCTCAGCGTCGCAGGGTTCGGGTCCTTCGGTTCCGGCGGCTAGGAATCACCCGCCGTGCGTGGTGGTTCCACCAACCTCGAATCAGCCAGGAGATGTAATTTCGTGTCGGACCTCGGAAAACGAATTGGACAACGCATCCGCGAGCTTCGCACGCAGCGACCGGAGCGGTGGACGCAGGAAGAGCTCGCGGAGCGGGCCCAGATCAGCGTCTCCTTCCTTTCCATGATCGAGCGCGGTGAGCGTGTCCCCCACGTGGAGACGCTGGCCGCCCTGGCCAACGCGTTGGGCGTGAGCCTCGGTGAGCTCTTTACTGGAACGGAACAGACCCTTGCTCAGACGGAGGACCTGCTGCGTCCCCTGTCTGACTTCGCACGTGCCCGCGGCCTCACGGCCCGGGATGTGGACCGCCTGCTCGGGGTCGCGCGGGTGATGTTCAGCGGTTCCGCCGCCTGACATCCCCCCACCAAGGCCAGGCCCGGCTCGCAATGGGACTCCGGTCTTCCTGTCCTGTCCTTGACTGGACGGCAGGTCGCCCGGGAAGATGCAGGGGATTCGCTGTGCGACGCCTTCGTACAGCGTGCTTCCTTCATCATCTTCAAGGAGTTTCCGCTGATGCGTCCGGGTCTGGCCCCATGGGTGGCCTTCGCGAGCGTGGTGTTCGTGGCGTGCTCGCCGCCGGCCCCCGCCACACTTGAGTTCGTGGACCAGTCACCGGCCCAGCCGCGACTGGGAGAAATCACCACGCTGCGCTTCCGAGCGGTGGATTCTCGTGGTCAGCCCCAGGCTGGCACGAAGGTCTCCTTCACGCTGCAGTCGGACGTGCCTGGCGTGGAGCTGTCGCCCGAGGAGGGCACCACCAACAGCGGGGACGGCATCGTCTCCGTGCAGGTGGTGGCCCGGGGTGGCCGCGTAGCCTCCGTCGTCGTGGTGGCCACGGCCACCGGTGGCGAGGAGACGAAGACGGCGGTGAGCCCGGTGGTGAGCTTCGCGGGCGCCAACTCCAGCTCCCGTCAGCTGACCTTCCAGTGCGGCTCGTTCTCCGGTGCCGGCTCCGGCCTGCACCACGCCATCGGCGCGTGGGACGAGACGCGCCACCTCATTGCCGGCGTCAAGCTGCGCTGCATCGCCCACGTGGGTGACCGCAATGGTGACGGCATCACCGGGGCGCAGGTGTCCTTCCTCACGGAGGCGGGCACCATCGGTCCCAGCGCGGTGTCCTCCACGGACGTGGTGGGCAACGCCGAGGCCCTCTACAAGTCCTCGCTCCCCCTGCCGGAGGACGTGTCCCCGGAGAGCTTCACCTGGGAGCCGGTGAAGGACGCCACCCACACCGGTGAGTACCTCGCCCCGCTGTGGATGCACCCCTTCCTCTGGGAGGAGAACCCGCTGGCGGCCTACGGCACGACGCCCCGTCCCTACGAGGTGCGCCCCGAGCCGCGCCGCAATGACCCCATCCGGCCGGGCATCGTCAACAACCCGCGCGACAACCTCGTCTCCATCATCGCCATCACCAGCGGCGAGGAGGCGTACGACGACAACAACAACAACGGCCAGTGGGACACGGGCGAGCCCTTCGTGGACCTGACGGAGCCCTTCGTCGACAACAACGACAATGGCACGTGGGACCCGCACGAGCGCTACGTGGACACCAACGGCGACGGCAAGTGGAATGGCAAGAACAACCAGTTCGACGCCTCCACGCTCATCTGGGTGCAGGAGCGCATCCTCTGGACGGGCTGGCCGCACGGGCTGGACGCGCCGCAGGTCTTCCGGCAGATCCGCCCGCTGCCCGAGGCGGACCCGGCGACCTTCGTCATCGAGCACTTCGGCTCCCAGACGGTCCAGTTCCTCGTGTCGGACCCCTGGTACAACCGCATCGCCCAGAACGCGGAGGACGACGGCTGCGTCGGCGGTGCGTCCGGCCCCGTCACCGTGGCGCCCACCATCACCGGCATCGCGCTGACGTACCCCTCCTTCAAGTTCGAGAGCTACTCGGTGGACGACGTCCACGAGCAGCCCGCCGACGGCCCCGCGCCGCCGGAGAGCGTCCCGCCCGTGCCCTGGGAGGTGTCGCCGACCTGCTACTACACGGCTGCCCAGCTCGAGGGTCACAAGGTGGGCATCGTCGGTCCGCTCATCAAAGGCCGCGTGAAGTAGACGCGGGGTGTGAAAGGGGCCCGGGGCACGCCGCAACAAGGCATTGACCCCGGGGCCCCTCCCTCCGTAGGGTCGGCCCCCCGGCCGATTGGCGAATCAACACCCCCGGGGGAGGACGTCGTGGGTCAGCAGAGCAAGACGGCGGCGGACAACGGCTCGCGAGAGAGCGAGCGGCGCCGCACCATCCTGCGCGCGGCCATCGACGTGTTCGCCCGCAAGGGCTACCACGGGTGCCGGATTGCTGACGTCGCCAAGGAGGCGGGCGTCGCGTACGGGCTCGTCTACCACTACTTCAAGAACAAGGACGAGCTGCTGGAGACGGTGTTCGACACCGGCTGGAGCGGCTTCGTCACGCGCGTGCGCGCGGTGGTGGAGACGGAAGGCACGCTCGCGGAGAAGGTCCGCGGCATTGTCGACGTGGCCTTCGAGGCCTACCGCGTGGACCCGCGCGCGGTGAAGGTCCTCATCCTGGAGATTGCCCGCAGTCCGGCGGGCTCCCGCGTCAACCGGCAGACGGCCTTCGTGGACGCCATCCGCCTGAGCTCCGGGCTGTTCGCCCAGGCGCAGGCGTCCGGCGAGCTGCGCGCGGACATGGACCCGCAGCTGGCCTCCGCGCTCCTTTTCGGCAACATCGAGATGGGGCTCACCGCCTTCGTGGTGGGGCTGACCGACTCGCGCGACGGCGCCGCGCTGGAGCGGGCCAAGGCGCAGATTGCCGACTCGTTCCTCCACGGCGTCCTCACGGGCGCCCACGGCGAAGAGGTGCCCACATGGAAGTCGTCGGAGAGTCCGCCGGAGAAGTCCGCTACGAAGTCCAGGGCGCCCAAGCGCACCTGACCATCGACCGGCCGAAGGCCCGCAACGCACTGTCGCCCTCCGTGGTGCGGGGGCTCATCTCGGGCCTCGAGCGCGCCGACGCCGACCCCGCGGTGCGCGTGGTGGTGCTCACCGGCGCGGGCGAGAAGGTGTTCTGCGCGGGTGGAGACCTGGGGCAGATGGCCGGGGACGAGGGCTTCCTGTCCACGCACGAGGGACGGCGCTCCTACGGGCGGCTCCTCTCGCGCTTCCAGGAGGCGCGCAAGCCCACGGTGGCGCGCGTCAACGGCCACGCGCTGGCGGGCGGCCTGGGGCTGGTGCTCGCGTGTGATTTGGCCGTCGCCGTGGAGGGCGCGGACTTCGGCACGCCCGAAATCGACGTGGGCCTGTTCCCGATGATGATGATGGCGCTCCTGCAGCGGCACGTGGGCCGCAAGCGCGCGCTGGAGCTGGTGCTCACGGGTGACAGGCTGCCGGCGCGCGAGGCGCTGGCGCTGGGACTGGTCAACCGGGTGGTGCCCGCCGCGGAGCTGGACGCCTCCGTGGGGGCGCTGGCGGGGAAGCTGGCCGGCAAGAGCCAGGCGGTGCTGGCGCTGGGGCGCCGCGCCTTCTTCACCGCCGAGGACCTGCCGCTGCCCGCGGCGCTGGAGTTCCTGGCCTCGCAGCTGTCGCTCAACGTGCTCGCGGACGACGCGGGCGAGGGCATCTCCGCGTTCCTGGAGAAGCGCCCGCCGAAGTGGAACGACCGCTGAGCGAAGCGCGCGCTACGGCGTGCCGAGCTGGGTGGACCCGGAGGCCATGCCGGGCGTCGCGGGCGGGAAGAAGTCCAGGCGCAGCAGTTGCTCGCCGTCCACCCAGAGGTCATCCACCTTCACGCCCCAGTGGAGGTGCGGGCCGGTGACGCGGCCGGTGCTGCCCACCTGGCCCAGCGTCTGGCCCTGCTTCACGCGGGTGCCGTTCTTCACGCCGATGCGGGACATGTGGAAGTACGAGGTGTAGAGGCCCGCGCCGTGGTGGACGATGACCGTCTTCCCGGAGGAGTAGTTGTCGCGGCTCATCACCACGACGCCGTCATTGGCGGCGAGGATGGGCATGCCCGGGTCCCCGTCGATGTCCACGCCGAAGTGCTGGCTGGACAGCTTGCCGTTGAAGGTGCGGCGGTCGCCGAAGGGCGCGGTGATGCGGTCCTGCCGCGGCCAGGCGAAGTTCTGCTCGAAGCTGGGCGCGGCGAAGGGCTGGGCGAAGGCCTTCGCGAAGGCGCGCCGGTCCGCGGCCATGCGGGCCTTCACGCTCGCGGGCGGCTCCACGTACTTGCCGGACACCTTCAGCTCGCGCGCGGGGTAGCCCGGCTCCACCACGTCCAGCGTGCCCGTCAACTCCAGCGGCGCGGCGCCCGGAGCGGCCGGGCCCAGCACCTTCACGGCCGCCGTGCCCGGGGCCATCTCCACCGACAGGCCCGTCACGGCCAGGAAGCCTTGGCCCCAGGGAAAGAAGCGCAGGGGGCGGCCGGCCAGCGTGCCCGAGGGCAGCTCCGCCATGCCCCGCACCATCACCATCACCGGGTCGCCGGGCTTGGCCGCGCCGGGCAGCAGCGACAGCAGGGGGCGGCCCTCGGCGAGCGGCTGCGACTCGGGCACGGGAGCGGGAGCGGGGACCGAGGGCGCGGGCGCCGGGGCCGGCGCGGCGGCCCGGGCCTTCGCACCGAGGGCGAGCAGGGCGAGCAGCAGGTAGGGCGAAGCGGAATACTTCCGGCCAGCGGGGAGCGGAGGCATGGGCCGTTCTTACACCACGCGAGCGCGTCCTCTTCCCGCGGTGACGAGAGAAGTCGCCGCACGCCTGCTCCTCCCCCCGGAAGCGCTCGCCGTGCCGCCTGTCGTCACGCGCTCCGCTGGCTGCCCGGCGACGGACCGGTGTCTGCCTGACATTGTCGGCACTTGGACGAAGGGGCGCGCAAGACGCGCCGCCTGGAGGGCCGGAGGGGGAGCGAGCGGGCGGGGCATGTGCCGTCAAGGCGTACCCGGGGACCAGCGCGCTCCCTAGCTTCTGGACGGACTCGATTCTTGGAGATTCTCGGATGCCCCGTTCCTATAGCTACGACCACTTCCAGGTCCCGAAGACGCTGCCCGCGCAGAAGCGCAGCCTGCGCCGTGAGGACAAGGCGAGCTTGAAGAAGGCCGGCGCCCATCCGGAGCAGATGGGCAGCCATGAGGGCGTGCACTACGGGAAGAGCCACGCGCAGACGGAGGCGCTCTACCAGGCGCACCAGATGGAGGCGGAGCTGGAGGAGCTGGCCCGCCCCGAGCCCGACGCCAAGTTCTCCCACGGCCCTCGGTTCACCGCGCGCAAGGGGAAGACGCGCGCGCCCTCCCTGCGGGCCCAGACGCCCGTCATCGGGGGCACGGCGCCCATCGGCGCGCTGCCGCCCACGAAGGAGCTGCCTCCGCGCGGACGGCTGGGCGACTTGATGGACGAGGCGCAGCGCCAGCTGCAGGCCATCCAGGGCGGGCTGGGCGACGCGGCCAGGGCGGTGACGCGGCTGGTGTCGCTCCCCATGGAGGTGGCTCGGCTCGCGGCGCGTCGCTTCCACCTCGTCAACGGGTGAGCCGCGCGCGTGGAGCTGACCCTCGTTTCGTACAACATCCACAGCGGCATCGGGACGGACGGCCGGTTCGACCTGGGCCGCGTGGGCACGGTGCTCCGCGAGGTGGACGCGGACATCATCGCGCTCCAGGAAGTGGGGGACTTCCGCAACGTCACGCCGCGGGAGGACCAGCCCGAGCACCTGGCGGACCTGCTCGGCATGCACATGGCGTTCGGCCCCAACGTGGTCCGCAACGGCCGGCGCTACGGCAACGCGATTCTCTCGCGGCTGCCCATCCTCAAGTCGAAGAACTATGACCTGAGCGTGGGACGCCGCGAGCCGCGCGGGGCGCTGCGGTGCGACCTGGACCTGGGCGACGGCAGCCAGCTCCACGTCTTCAGCCTGCACCTGGGCTTGAGGCTGGGGGAGCGGCGCCGGCAGGAGGCGCTGCTGTTGTCCGCGGACATCCTCCGCGAGGCCGCGCGCAAGGATCCGCTCGTGGTGTGCGGGGACTTCAACTACCTGGGCAACGGGCCGGTGCCGTCGCTCGTGCGCCAGGCCATCCGCGACGTGGCCCTGGAGCTGGGGGCGGCGGCGCGCACGTATCCCACCCGGATGCCCATGCTGCGGTTGGACCGCATCTACGTGGACGCGGGGGTGCGCCCGGTGGACGTCCACCCCCACCGCACCGAGATGAGCCGGGTGGCGTCGGACCATCTGCCGCTGGTGTTCCGGTTCGAGGCGCCCATCGCCGTGGAGACCCCCCTCTCTCCGCCGGTGCAGCTCATCGGCTAGCCTTGCGGATGCCGGTGGGCGCGTTCAGTGGCCGACGCTTGCGAACGCCGGACAGATCCGCCGTGACATGGTTGTCGCGCGGAGGTGGGGTGCCTAGGTTGGCCCCCACCCGTGAGGACGTGGGCGCCGGCCGGAGAAGCAAATGCACGTGGGGAGTGAACAGACCGAGCGCGGAATCTCCGCGCTCGTCGGGCGCATGGCGGACGGTTTCAGCCGCCTGGTGACACAGCACCTGCAGCTGGCACGGCTGGAGCTCGCGGAGGATGTGAAGGCCACCGGCCTGGACGTGGCGATGATTGCCGCCTTCGTGCCCTTCATCCTCGTGGGCTATGCCTTCGTGTGCGGGGCCATCGCGGCGCTGTTGTCGACGTGGCTCGGCTGGGCCGGGGCGCTTGGTGGGGTGGGGCTCATCAACCTCGCGGGCGGCGCCGGTGGTGCGCTCTGGGCGGTGAAGCGGCTGCAGGCGCGCCGGGTGATGGACGACAGCACGAGCGAGCTGTCGCGCAGCATGGCCGCGCTGACCCACTCCGCACCGGCCGCCTCCGTGAATACGCTCCGGGGCGCCAACAGCGAATTCTTCAAGGAGCCGCAGAATGGCCGCTAGCAATGGACTGCCCAAGTCCGCCAGCCCCCAGAGCGCCGCCTCGCTTCGCGCGGAAATCGAGCGCACGCGCGCCGAGCTGGCCACGTCCGTGAGCGCCCTGCGCGAGGAGGTGGCCGTGGCCGCCGACTGGCGTCAGTGGGTGCGCCGTCATCCGCACGCGTGCATCGGCGCGGCCTTCGTCGTCGGCTTCTGGCTGGGCTCGCGCCGGTAGCGCGCGCGACACTTCCCGAGTTTCACCCCCTGAAAAAAGAGGAGATGACTTCGATGGAGATGAATCCGCAGCAGGTGGCCGACAAGGCCCGGCAGCTCCAGGACCGCGTGGTGCCGCAGATTGACGAGGCCCGGCAGAACCTGGTGGACCTGAACAACCGCGTCGTGACGTTCATCCGGGCCAACCCGGGCACGTGCCTGCTGGGCGCGGTGGCCGTGGGCTTCCTCGTTGGCCGCATCGCCTCGCGCCGCTAAGCATTTCCGAAGGACACGAGAGGGCATTCATGACGACCTATCCAGGTGCAACGGGCAACGGCACGCCCCAGTCGCAGGACGACAACGCGGGCTTCGGACAGCGGGTGGACCAGATTGGCTCGGAGGCGCAGCAGCTCTGGACGGACGCTCGCGGCGCGGTGACGGACCTGGGCCAGACGCTGGACCTGCGGGGCCGCGTGGAGCGCAACCCGTACGGGATGATTGCCGCCGCGGTGGGCGTGGGTTACCTGCTGGGCGGTGGCCTCTTCACGCCGCTGACCGCGCGCATCGTCCGCCTGGGCGTGCGGCTGGCCGCGCTGCCGCTCGTCAAGGACGAGCTGCTGGGCATGGCCGAGCAGGCCTTCAGCGGCTACCAGGCAGGCCGTGACATGGCCGGCGGGAGGCGCTCGGAGAGCGCCACCTCGACGAACGCCACGAACGCTGGCACTCCGCGCCCTCCCAGCTACTAGGCTCGGGCGCTTTCCCAATTGCCGTCGCAGTACCCACCCCTGGAGTACAGAATGGTGAACCTCAACACCCTCAAGAAGATGGACAAGGACGACCTGCTGAACCTCATCGGCCTGGAGACCCGCCGCGACACGGCGGATACGCTCCTGCCGGTGCTGGGCGCCTTCGCGGCGGGCATCCTGGTGGGCGCGGGCCTGGGACTGCTGCTGGCGCCGAAGCCGGGCAACCAGCTCCGGGATGACCTGAAGCAGCGGCTGGCGAGCGGCCAGGAGTACCTGAACAACACCGTGGGCCGCGTCAGCGAGACGATTCAGCAGCAGGGCACGTCGCCGTCGACGCGCAGCACCTGAGTCCTGGCGGACAGCCGAGTCCCGGCGAACCGCCGTGTCCATGCGAGGGCCTCCATTCGTGCCGATGTCGGCACCGGATGGGGGCCTTCTCGTTGCGGGGCGGTTAGAGTCGGACGCGTGAGTGAGAAGATGTCACGGCAGCCCGGAGTGGCGTCCGCGGCCGGCGCGGGCCCGGACGCCGCGCTGGCACGGCTGCGCGCCCTGGAGACGCTCGAGTCCGGCTACGAGGCGTGGCTGGAGCTGAAGCTGGACCACGCCGCCTTCCGCGCGCGCCTGCGCGAGGAGCGCGAGCGGTTGGATCAGCAGGGCTCCTTCCTCCTGGGCGCGGTGCGCGCCGCGGGGCTGGTGCCGCCGCCGACTCCGGAGGGGCCCGGGCTGGTGCCGTCCCCGCCGTCCGCGGGCGACTTCGTGCGGGACGCCGAGGCGAAGCTGGCCACGGCCCGCGAGGCCCTGTCCCAGCGCGAGGCGGAGGGCGAGGCCCGCTACGACGCGGCCTTCACGGAGCTGCGCACCACGCTGAAGGACCGCATCCAGCGCCACCTCTCCGCGAGCCGCCCGCGCCTGACGCTGCTGCTGCGCCGCGTGGGAGCGGAGCGCTCCATCCTCCACGTGGAGCGCGTGTCCGGGGACGCGCCGGTGCTGCTGTGCTTCCTCTTCAGCGGGCGGATTCCGTCACGCCATGGCTTCCTCCTGGACGACTCCACGGAGGACGTGGCGCTGTCGCCCGCGCCGCTCTACCCCGACGAGGGCGTGGCCCCGGCCGACGTCCGCCCGGACGCGGCGGGGCTGGAGGCGCGGGTGCGCGGGGCGGGGGAGGTGTTGCCGCTGAAGGGCTTCCTGCCCCTGTTCGTCCCGCGTCCGGGGGGAGGCGAGGACTTCTTCCGCCTCCTGCAGCGTGGCGCGGTGCTGGAGGTGGAGGTCGCGGAAGGGGCAACCTTCCGCAACGTCCTCAGCCGCGAGGAGGCGGAGCGCTTCGCGGGGCATCTGCTGCGCCTCAAGCTCGAAGGGCGAATCGACCTGGAGCTCGAGGCGGGCTGACTCCGGCGCGAGGCCTTCAGCGCGTGCGCACCACGCCGACCTCGGCGGTGCCCGCCAGGAGCGCGCTGCCGAGGAAGAGGTTGTCGGACTCCGCGCCGCCCAGGCGCACGGCCTGGAAGATGACGAGGTACGTCTGGTTGCTGGAGGGGAACGCGGTGCCCGGAATCGTGACGCGGGCCTCGCGGTACGGGCCGGGCAGGCCCACGAGCTGGAGGAACTGCAGGGGCGTCTTGGGCACGTTGGTGTACGTCGGCTGGCCCTGCGCGCCGCTCGCGCTCAGCGGCACCACGGTGACGAAGCCCAGCGTGCGGTCCTGGCCCTCGGCCACCGCCACGCGGTCGAACGCCAGCGCCGAGCTCGCGTCGATGCGCAGGAAGCCCTCGGGCGGGTGCAGGGCGGCGATGGTCTCCTTCACCGGCGCGTTGTCCACCTGGCCCACGTAGCGCGTGCCGCCCTGCGCGGCGATGAACTGATACGTCGCGCCGGACTGGTACTGGAAGCCCTCCTCGCCCACGCTGGTGCGGCTGTAGCTGCCCGCCCCGTCCTCCGTCAGCGTCGTGGCCTGCCCGTCCACCGGCAGCACGGTGACGGACGCGCCCGGCACACCCGACGGCTGCTGGTTCTCCCCGGAGCGGGTGCCCAGGAACACGGCGGCCGCCGTCTGTGCCGGCAGCGAGATGACGTCACCGCCGTCCGGGCCGAACGTGCCGGCGTCGTAGCCGGCCAGCGCGGAAGCGGACACGTCCACCTGCGGGGTGGAGAGCAGGGTGCCGACCATGACGTGGTCGGCGGCGAGCTGGTTCCCCGTCTTCTCCAGGTCGCAAGCCAGGGGAGCGAGGGAGGAGGCGGCGAGGGCGACGGATAGCAGGAGGCGTTTCATTCGGTGGTTTCCAGAGGTACCGCGAGTTGGCCGAGCATAGCAGGCGCGCACGACGACGCCCGCGCCGGGGCCGGACTCGGGGTATCCTCCGGGCTCCCGTGCAAGGTCACCGCGTCCACTCCGCAGGCCGGCGCTTCCTCAAGAGGCTCGGCGTTTCGCTCCTGATGGCCGTCAGCTTCGGCTGCGTGCTGGGCCTGCTCGTCTACCTGCGCGCGCCCGGGCTGGCGGAGCCGAAGGACGAAGCCTCCGGCTGGGCTCCCTCCGCCGTCTTCGACACTGCCCAGGCGTGGCTGGACGGGTGGGAGCGCGTCTCCTACGACTGGCGCGTGCGCGAGCTGGGCGAGCGCTCCGAGCGGCCGGACGAGGCGGTCGTCGTCGCCATCGACGACGAGACGCTCGCCGAGGCCCGGCAGGACGACCGGCCGGGCGTCGCCACGCAGCCGTGGCCGCGCCAGTTGGTGGGCGGCATGGTGCACCGGCTGGTGGAGGAGGGCGCCCTGCTGGTGCTGGTGGACCTGCCCTTCCCGGAGCTGAGCCCCAGCGCCTGCGTGGACCCGAAGCTGTCCCCCCAGACGCCCTCCGGCGACGACGGCGCCTTCCGCGCGCTGCTGGACCGAGAGCCCGGCCGCGCGCTGCTGTCCTTCTCGTGGGAGTCCCAGGGGCCCCGCGTGCTGCCGCCCGCCAGCCGCCTGTGGCCGTACCGCGTGAAGCTGGGCACCTACGCCACCCCGGGCGAGGCCCGCACCCGAGCGCAGGCCGTGCTCGCCGTGCAGCGCCCCGCGTTCCTCATCCCCGCCGGCAACCAGGTGGAGGTGTGGGGCGGCGCCACCGACGAGGCGGACGGGCACGGCCTGGGCACGCGGCTGGGCGTGGGCTCCGCCGCAATCGAGGAGCGCCGCGCCGCGGACGACACCTACCGCGTGGGCCCCACGGACCTCTTCGTGTCGCTGGCGGAGGTGCAGGTGGAGGGGCTGGACGCGTCGAAGCTGGTGGAGGTGCGCCACCTCCAGCACCCCGTGGCCCCGCTCCTGGGCGGTGGCAGCGGCTACGGCTCCGTCACCCTCCCCGCGGACCCGGATGGCGTGGTGCGCGCCGTGCCCCAGTTGGTGGCCTACACCGTCCGGGGGCAGCGGCACGTGCTGCCCTCGCTGCCGCTGGCCGCGGCCATGCGCCTGGCCAACACGCGTACGCTGCGCTACGCGGACGGCCGGCTGCACGTGGGGGAGGCGTACTCGGTGCCCATGGACGCGTCGGGCTTCAGCCTGCTGCGCTGGGACGCGCCCACCGCGGGCCGGGGCTCTCGCGGCTCGCTCGCCCGCTCCATCCGCGCGTGGAACGTGTTGCTCAACGTCTTCGACGTGGCGGGCGAGCGCCCCGCGCGCTTCGACAATGATTTGGAGGGCCGCACCGTCGTCCTCACCCGCACGGCGGGGGAGGGCGGCCACCTGCGCTCCACACCCATCGGCCCGGAGACGCCCGGCGGCGCCATCCTCGGGCAGGCGCTGGCCAACATCCTCCGCTCGGAGGGCATCACCCGCGCCCCGCCGGACCTGGACCTGATGCTCACCGTGGGCCTCGCCTTCTCGGGGGCCTTCCTCGCGCTGTCGCTCAGCTTCCTGTTGCGCTCGGTGCGCGGCGCGGTGCTCTACGTCGGCATGCTCGTCGCGGCCGGCGCGGGCTACGCGGCGGTGTCCTCCTACGTCTTCATCGAGCAGCGGCTGTGGATTGCCATGGCCGGCCCGCTGATGGCCATGGTGGGCGCCTTCGTCGTCACGCTCCTCTACGCCTTCAGCACCGAGCGCGAGGTGCGCGACTTCGTCCACAACGCGCTCGGCCGCTACGTCAGCCCGGACGTGGCCCGGCTGGTGGCGCGTGACCTGAATCTGATGCGCCCCGAGCGCCGCAAGATGTCCGTGTACGTCTGCGACATCGAGGGCTTCACCCGCCTGTCGGAGGGCCTGTCCCCCGAGCAGCTCGTGGGCCTCTTCAACGAGTACCTCACGGAGATGGCCGCGGTGGTGCGCTCCACGGCGGGGCAGGTGGACAAGTACATCGGCGACTCCGTGATGGCCTTCTGGGGCGCGCCCGTGCGCACCGACAGGCACGCGCACCTGGCCTGCGAGGCCGCGCTGAAGCTGCGCGCGGTGCTCGCCGACAAGCAGGACGCCTGGGAGAAGAAGTTCGGCCGCCGCCTCAGCTTCCGCGCCGGCATCGACACCGGCGAGGTGGTGGTGGGCGACATGGGCAGCCAGCTCAAGTCCAACTACACCGTGCTCGGGGACGCGGTGGGGCTCGCCGCGCGGCTGGAGTCCGTCAACAAGGTGTACGGCACCTGGGTGCTGGTGGGGGACGCCGCGGCCCAGCTCGCCAGTGACAGCTACGTCTTCCGCATGGTGGACCACGTGCGCTTCAAGGGCCGCTCGCAGCCGGTGCGCGTGCACGAATTGCTGGGGCGCCGCGGCGAAATCACCCCGCGCATGCAGGAGCAGCTCGCCCTGCACGAGCAGGCCCTCACCGCATACCACCAGCGCCGCTTCGCCGAGGCCCACGCCCTCTTCGAGCGCGCCAGCATGGACTTCCACGACACCGTCGCCGCCGTGTACGTGGGCCGCTGCGCCCGCTACCTCGTCACGCCTCCGCCCGCGGACTGGGACGGCGTGCACGGCCTGGAGGACTCGGGGCCCACCGCCGCCGCCGCGTGAGTCAGCCGTCGTCGTCGCAGTCGGAGTCCGGCTGGCCGAACAGCTCCTTCACCGGCGCGTCCTTCGCGATGTGCTCCTCCACCACGCGCCCCATCTTCTCCGGCGTCATGTGGGAGTAGTACACCTCTCCCGGCCAGCCCATGAGCTGGTAGTCCTCCGGGGACAGCGGGTCTCGCTTGCGGCCGGTGTCCTCGCGCACGACGACGTTGGGCCCCATGTGGCAGAAGCCGTAGCAGCCGCCGCGGTACAGCTCGCAGCGCGGCACCAGCTTCTGGGCGGACAGTGTGTCCCTCGCCGCGGCGTACACGGCGTCCGCGCCGTTGGACTTGCAGGTGGCGCCCTTGCACACCGAGAGGCGGTAACGCTTCATGGGTGCGCCCACCCTACGGAGTCCGCGCCGTGTCTGAAAGCAGACGGGCTCGGGCACACGACGGCCGCCTGTACTCCGCACGGGCCAGGAAGACGGCTGTCCTGGTGTGTGGCGCCAGGGCCATTGAAGAGCTTCATCGTCACCACCTGCACCCCGAAAAGGCACCGGCCCGCCTACCGCTGCGAGAGCGGGGGGCGGGCCGGCAGTCACGAGGCCTTACGGGCCCGTGAGGAAGACGGATCTACTTGAGGAACTTCGTCACCTGGATGGGTCCCTGCTGAGTAACGACCGTCTGGCCGCCGTGCCCACCCGTCTGGGCGACCGGCGCCGCCTTGCCGTGGCCCCCGTGGCCCCCGCCGTGCTGCGGCAGCTTCAGCTCCACCAGCCCCTCGCCAATGCGGGTGTGGGCTTCCTTGTGGGCGTGGTGCGGCTCCTCGGAGCCCTCGCGCTTGTTCCACGGGTCCGACGGGTGGGACACCGCCGGCCCCTTGAGCAGCTTGGGGATGTCGTACACGAAGTTCTGCCGCGTGTACTCCGGAGGGGTGTGCGTGTACGTGTCCATGCGGATGGCGTCCTTGGGGCACGCGTCCACGCACAGGCCGCACACGATGCAGCGCAGCTCGTCGATGACGAACTGGGTGGGGAACTTCTCGATGACGCGAGACTCGCCCTCGGCGGACGTCTCCTCGTACTCACCCGCCTCGATGTAGATGCACTGCGCCGGGCAGATGGTGGCGCACATGTAGCAGGCCACGCAGCGCGGCTTGCCGTCCTCGCGCGGAACCAGCCGGTGCAGCCCGCGGTAGCCCTCGGGGTAGATCTGCTTCTCCTCGGGGTACTGCACCGTCGTCATCAGGCTGGTGCCTGTGCGGTCTTCCACGCGCACGTTGGTGTCGCGCGTGCCGAAGAGGTTGCGGAAGAAGTGCTTCGTGGTGATGGCCAGCCCGCGCAGCAGCTCGGGCACGTACGCCCGCTCGCGGATGTCCGTGCGGGGGTCCTTGCTCACATTGTAGGCCATGATGGTGTTCTCGATTCCCGGTGTGCCTGGAGCGCCGGTGGGAAGCTAATGCGTGGAGGCCGGGGCCGCGCCGTGGGCCGGAAGGCCGTGGGCCGCGTGCGCGCCGGCGGGCAGTCCGTGCCCGTGGTCGTCATGGCCGTGGGCGCCATGGGCGCCGCCGTGCGCCCCGCCCTCCGCCGGTTCCTTGGTCGTCATCGTCAGCACCACGATGAAGGCAATCTCGAGGATGCCCACAATCGCCAGCGCCCGCAGGGACGGATCCCACAGCACCAGCGCGCCGCTGACGAACACATTCACCAGGCCCATGGGCAGGAGGATCTTCCAGCCCAGCGACTGGATCTGGTCATAGCGGAAGCGGGGGAACGTCCAGCGGATGAGCAGCTGCACCCAGATGAGGAAGACGACCTTCAGCCAGAACACCGTGCCGAGGATGGCCCCGTACAGCCAGCCCTGCTCCTGCATCAGCGGCTGGCTCGCCAGCCACTCGCCGCCGAAGGGCAGGTGGTGGCCGCCGAGGAAGAGCGCCGTCGTCACGCCGGCCAGCACCACGACTTCCACGAACTCGGAGATCATGAAGAGGCCGAACTTCATGCCGGAGTACTCGACGAAGTAGCCGATGATTTCGGACTCGCCCTCGGGCAGGTCGAACGGGGCGCGCTTGGTCTCCGCGAAGGACGCGGCGAAGAAGCCGAGGAAGCCCAGCGGCTGGAGGAGGATGCCCCACGCCGGCAGGCCCAGGTCGAAGGCCCCGTCGGTGCGCCACAGGTATGCCGCCTGGCCGGTGCCACTGGCGACGGCCGAGCCCAGCTCACCGACGATGGCGGGCAGCTGCACGGAGGAGAAGGCGAGGAACAGGCCCACCAGCGACAGGCCCAGCGCCACCTCGTACGAAATCATCTGTGACGTGGCGCGCACGCCGCCCAGCAGCGCGAACTTGTTGTTGGAGGCCCAGCCCGCCAGCGCGGTGCCGTAGACGGCCAGCGAGGCGATGGCGAGCACGTACAGCATGCCGAAGTCCGGCGTGGCCACCACCATGTCCACCCGGTGTCCGAAGACCTCCACGGACGGGCCGGCGGGCACCACGGCGAACAGCGCGAACACGGGGGCGAAGGCGAGGATGGGGCCCAGGTTGAACAGGAAGCGGTTGGCCGTCCCCGGGATGAGGTCCTCCTTCGTCAGCATCTTGAGGACGTCGGTGAGGATGTGCGGCAGGCCGCCCAGCGCGCGGTTCTTCAGGCCGGGCAGGTTGATGCGCGCGCGGTTGGGGCCCACGCGGTCCTGGATGTACGCGCTCCACTTGCGCTCCGCCATCGTCAGGAGCGTGGCGATGATCATCACGAAGACGAGGATGAGGAAGAGGATGTTGGTCAACCGGCTGGCACCGGCGAACCCGTGCTCCTCCACCAGTCCGCCCACGGCGTACGCCGCCGCCGCCACCCCGAAGATGGTGACGACGATGGTGACGCAGGCGGTGAGGATGGTCAGTACGCGGCTCATGGCTAGATACCCCTCACCCGGGGCGTACCGAACTCACGGTACCCCGGAGGACGCCCGTCGGCGCCCGCAGGCAGCGGATTGATGCCCGGCTTCTCCCGGTCCGGCGGAGAGGCCTTGTCCCAGTTGAACTCGGCGAACGCGGCCACCTTGCCGGCCAGCTCGCGCCACACGTCGCGCGCGGACGCCCAGGCGGCCTCGCCGCCCAGCTCGCGCGTCAGCTCCGCGGCCCAACGCCAGTGGGGGACCACGTCGCCCTTGGGCGGGTAGGCCTTCCGGAAGCGCTGGATGACGCCGTCCAGGTTGACGAAGGAGCCCTCGTCCTCCACGTGGACGGAGGCCGGCAGCAGCACCGTGGCCTGCGCCGTGACGGGGGACTCGTTGAAGGACTGCGCCACGAAGACGTCCAGCCGGCCCGCCGCCTGCGCGAAGGCCGCCGCGTCACCCGGCACCTCGGTGCCGATGGCGTACAGCGCCTTCACCTTGCCCGCGCCCATCGCGGTGGACAGGGCGTCGAAGGACTCGAGCTTCAGCCCCAGCCCCTGGGCAATCAGCTCCAGGCCCTTGCGGTTGGGGTTCTTGTCCGCCGTCATCAGGTAGTGGTCCGCGGCGCCCTGGGGACGCCCGCCCACGTACACCGAGGATACGCCCAGCGTGGCCTTGGCGAAGGTGAGGCCCGCGAGCAGGTCCTCGTTGGAGGCCACCGGAGACGCCAGCACCGCCAGCTGCGCGGTGCCCACCAGCGGCTTGAGCGCCTTGGCCGCGGCCTGCACCGCCTCCTTGCGCGTCACCACCGGCTCGGCCTCGCTGGCGCTGCCTGCGCGGCGGCCCACCTGCGGCCTCAGCGCGCGCTCCAGATTGAGGTACTTGTACGAGAGCCGGCCCTGGTCGCACATCCAGGACTTGTTGACGGCCTCGTTCTCACGCGGGCGGTAGCGGTAGGTGTCCTGCGACATCCAGTCCGCGTAGGTGCTGCAGCCGCGCGAGCAGCCGGTGCACACCGACGGGGTGGCGGACAGGAACCAGGCGCGCGCCTTGAAGCGGAAGTCGCGGCTGAGCAGCGCGCCCACCGGGCACACGTCCACGGTGTTCAGGGAGTAGTTGCTGTCCAGCTCGCTGCCGGGGAACACGTCGATGCGCTCGTGGCTGCCGCGGCCGAACACGCCCAGCTGCGGCTCCTGGGCCACCTCGTTCATCACGCGCACGCAGCGGGTGCACATGATGCAGCGCTCCTGGTCCAGGACCACGCGGGGCCCCAGCACCTTGCGCTTGTTCTTCAGCGTCTTGCCGCCCTCCAGGCGCGAGGGGCGGTAGTCGTACTTCATGTAGTAGTCCTGCAGCTTGCACTCACCGGCCTGGTCGCAGATGGAGCAGTCGACCGGGTGGTTGAGCAGCAGGAACTCCATCACCGAGCGCTGCTGCTCCTTCACCTTGGGCGTCGTGGTCTTGATGACCACGCCCTCGGCGATCGGCGTCTGGCACGCGGGCACCAGCTTGGGCGCGTTGGACGCCTCGATGAGGCAGATGCGGCAGTTGGCGGCGATGGAGAGCCGCGGGTGGTAGCAGTAGTAGGGAATCTCCGAGCCGACCAGCTTGGCCGCCTCGATCATGTTCGTCCCCGGCTTCACCACGACTTCGCGGCCGTCGACGGTGAAGGTGACGAAGCCCGGATTCTTCGGCGCCGGCTTGGGCGGCGGGCCCGCGGGAGGCGGCGGCTTGGGCGTGCCGGTGGGGCCGCTGGCCGCCGCGGGGGGCGTGTCCAGCTTCGCTCCGGCCGGCGGGTTGGACGGCTCGGGGCCAATCTTCGCCGCGGGGGTGTCGGTGGGCGCGCCCTTGGGAGGCGTCTGCGCGTCACCGGTGGGCTTCTTCGTGTCGTTGTCGCTCACTGCTCGACCTCGCCGCCGATCATGTTGATGGTGTCGAAAGTGGGGATGAGGTCCGCCAGCATCTTGCCTTCGATGATGTGCGGCACCGCGGCCAGCACCGGGAAGCCCGGGGCGCGCACGTGCACCTTGTACGGGCGGCCGCTGCCGTCGCTCACGATGTACCAGCCCAGCTCACCGTTGGACGCCTCGGTGGAGTCGTAGACCTCGCCGGCGGGCACCTGGATGCCCTCCATCACCAGCTTGAAGTGCGACATCACGCCCTCGATGGTGCCGTACACCTCCGGCTTGGGCGGCAGGGCGATGCGCCAGTCATCCACGATGATGGGGCCGGCGGGGATGGTGTCCATCGCCTGGCGCAGGATGTGGATGGACTGCCGCATCTCCTCGAGGCGGACGAGGTAGCGGTCGTAGTTGTCGCCGTGCTCGCCGACCGGCACCTTGAAGTCGAAGCGGTCGTAGACCCAGTACGGCTTCGCCTTGCGGATGTCGTAGTTCACGCCGCACGCACGCAGGGCCGGGCCGGTGTAGCCGAAGTCGATGGCGTCCTCGGCGCTGATGACGCCGGTGCCCTTGGTGCGGTCCACGAAGATGCGGTTGCGCGTGAGCAGCCCGTCCATCTCGTCGATGAGCTCCATGCCGCGGTCCAGCGACTTGTGGACCTTCTGGACCCAGCCCTCGGGCAGGTCGCGGTTGATGCCGCCCACGCGGCCGAAGCTGGTGGTGAGGCGGGCGCCCGTCAGCTCGGCGGTGCGGTCATGGAGCAGCTCGCGGAACTCCATGGCGAAGAGGAACGGCGCGAAGCCGCCCAGCTCCAGGCCGGTGGCGCCCACGCACGTCAGGTGGTCCGTCAGCCGGTGGATTTCGGAGCCGATGACTCGGATGTACTGGGCGCGCTCGGGAATCTCCAGGCCGATGAGCTTCTCCACGGCGTTGAGGAACCCGAAGTTGTTCATCATCGCGGACAGGTAGTTGAGCCGGTCCGTGTAGGGCAGGCACTGCGTCCACGTGACGTTCTCGCAGCTCTTCTGGAAGCCGCGGTGGAGGAAGCCGATCTCCGGGTCGATCTTGACGATGGTCTCACCCTCGAGCTCCACCTTCAGCCGCACGGTGCCGTGCGTGGCGGGGTGCGAGGGGCCCATGTTGATGACCATGCGCTTGGTCTGGAGGTGGGCCTCCAGCTCCGACTCGTGGGCGTACGCGTCGGTGTCCGGATTGGGCGTTTCGGGGGCGTGGGGCTTGGCGTGGTCAGCCATGGTGTCCTCAGCAGATCAGGAGAGCCCGCTGGTGCCGGGGCCGCGGAAGATGTCCTTGATGGGGCGCTCGGGGATGAGCGGCTGCCGGTCTCGCAGCGCGTAGTCCTTGCGCAGGGGGTGACCCTGGAACTCCTCATAGAGGAGGATGCGGCGCAGGTCCGGGTGCCCGTCGAAGCGGATGCCGTAGAAGTCGTACGTCAGGCGCTCCCACCAGTTGGCGCCCCGGAAGAGCGACGTCAGGGAGGGGACCGACGGCTGGGCTTCGCTCACGCGCACCTTGAGGCGCACGTGCTCGTTCCGCTTGAGCGAGTAGAGGAAGTAGACGACCTCGAAGCGCGGGTCGTTCTCCGCCAGGTGCAGGCGGTCCACCGCGTCGATGGAGCCGAAGAGCTTGAACTCCAGCTCCGGGTCGTTCTTCAGGAAGGCGGCGACCTTCGGAAGAGAGTCGGCATGGATCACGGCCCAGGCGCCGCCAGCCCGGTCCACGTAGCGATCCGCCACCGCCTCTGGGAGCTGGGCGGAGACCCTGTCCAACGCGAAAGTGCTCAAGGGGAACCCAATGACTGAAGGGAGAAGAATTCGCGGCGTTATAAGGACCCCCGGAGGGGGGCGTCAACGTAAACCCTCAACCATGTAGGCCACTTAGGAGCCCCAGAAGCCCGTGTTGGGCGAGCGGGGACCAGGGGGCCATCCGCACCCCGCGCGAGGGAATGGATCACGGGGCCGCACCCACCGTGTCGGCCAGCAGGGTCGGGGCCCGGATGGGGACGAAGGTGGCCACCGGCTGGCTCTTGCCGGGCACCTGGGCGTGGGTGACGGGCTCCCACTGGAAGCCCGTGCCCGCGCGCTCCCGGGTGGCCTGGGAGACGAGGACCGGGACGCCGGCCTTCTTGGTCAGCCCTTCAATCCGGCTGGCCAGGTTCACCGTGTCGCCGATGGCGGTGTACTCCAGGCGGCGGGTGATGGAGCCGATGTTGCCGAGGATGGCCGGGCCGGAGTGGACGCCCACCCCCATGCGCAGGCCGGGGGCGCCCCGGGCGGCGCGCTCGGCGTTGACGGCCTCCAGCTCGGCCACCATCTCCAGGGCGCACCGGACGGCATTGGCGGCATGGTTCGGGTCGTCCAGCGGGGCGCCGAAGTACACCATCAGCGCGTCCCCGATGAACTTGTCGAGCGTTCCGCCATTGCGGAACACCACCTCCACCATGCGGCCGTAGTACTCGTTGAGGATGTCCACCACCTGCTCGGGGGGCAGACGCTCGCTCAGGGCGGTGAAGTCGCGGATGTCCGCGAAGAGGACCGTCACCTCGCGCAGTTCCGGGGTGAGCGAGGCCTGGTGCTGGAGGTGCTCGGCCACCCAGGGGGAGAAGTAGCGGCCGAGGCGGGCGCGCTTGAGCGCCTCCTCGGAGACGGCGGCGGACAGGGCGCGGATGCGGTTGAGCAGTCGGCTGGCCCCGGCGGCGGCCACTCCCAGTACCACCAGCGCCGCCACCTGGGCGCCCACGCCGATGCCGGCCTCCTGCTGGAGCCGCACCTCGGCGACGGCGGCGATGGCCGTCACCACCAGCGTCACCGAGCGGTGCAGGGACAGGGCGGCCAGCACCACGAGCACGGCGTAGATGCCCAGCGTGAAGCCCGCCACCCCTCCGGGAGAGGGCGACACGGGGATGGCCAGGTGCTGGAGCCAGTACACCGCCGGTACGTCCACGAAGGCCAGCGTCAGGCCCGCCCACCGGGCCGCGTGGGGGGTGGCGACCACGGCCACGGCCACCCCCGCGGTGAGCAGCCAGTAGAGGGCGAAGGTCTGGAGGTACACCTCCCAGTCGGCCAGCCCCCGGAAGCGCCCCAGGTACGCCGACACGGCGAAGAGGAGGGTGACGGCCACGAAGCGGATGGCCGCCATCTGCCGGGCGTTGCGCAGGCGCTCGGCGTCCAGCGCCCGGCTCACCGAGTCCTGGCCGCCCTCGAGCTGGCGGGACTGCACGGTCTCCCCCTCCGTGCCCGGCCTCATGGGTAGGTCACTCAAGTCCCCTCATCTTGCTTCGCTCCCCCGGGCCACGCACGTTTCGCGACTCGGGGTGCTTCAACCGTAGCGTGGTTGTTGCAATCTGGTCATCGGGTGTAGACGCGGGCCCATGTCCGCCCCCTCCCTGTCCGGCACCCTCCGTCCCCTGCTGTGGCGCCTGCTGTCCGGCGCGGCCCTGGGCCTGGTGCTGTTCGGCGGGGAGTCGTGGCTGCTGCTGGGCTCCGGGCTGGTGGGCGTGGACATCCCGGTGGACGGCCCGTACGCGGCGCTGGCGGCGGCGGTGCGCCCCGTGGTGCCGGGCCTGCTGCTGCGCGTCGCGGCGGTGTACGCGGTGGCGGGGGCGGTGCTCGCGCTGGCGGCCGCCGTGCTGGCGCGGGCGTGGGGGCCCAGGCGGAGCATGCCGGGGGAACTGGGGGAGGGGCTGGTGCTGCTCGGGCTGCTGGCGTGGGGACATGCCATCTCTCGTCCCGCCCTCTTCGACGATTTGCCCGCGGTGCGGCCGCTGCTGGCGTGGCTGGTGGAGCACGGGCAGCCCTGGCACCCGCGCGCGGCGGCGGGGGCGTGGCTGCTGCTGCATGCCGTGCTGTACGTGACGCGCTCCGGAGTGCCCCGGCGGACGCTGGCGCTGGGGGCAGCGGTGGCGGGCGCCCTTGCGCTCCTGCTGGGGGGCGGGTGGCGGTGGCGTGGGTCGGAGGCGCGGCACCCGCTGGTGGTGGTCATCGGCATCGACGCCTTCCGGCCGGACCGGCTCAAGTCGCAGGGCGGCACGGGTGAGGTGGCACCGCACGTGGAGCGCTTCCTGGAGGACGCGACGCTCTTCACCCGCGCGTACACGTCCGTGGCCCAGACGGAGCCGGCGTGGCGCTCGCTGCTCACCGCGAGGTGGCCGCACACGACGGGCGTGCGCTACGCGCTGACGGCGGACTCGAGGCTGCGCCTGCAGCCGACGTTCTCCCAGTCCTTCGCCCAGGCGGGCTGGCGCACGGTGTTCGCCACGGACTGCTCGCGCTTCCACTTCGAGGGGCCGGCGTCCGGCTTCGCCACCCGCCTGCAGCCGCCGCGCGGCGCGGTGAACTTCCTGCTGGAGAAGCTGCGCTACCGGGCGCTGGGCGTCTTCGCGGACCACGCGCTCGGCGCCGCGTGGGTGCCCGAGTTCATCGACAACCGCGCGCTGGCCGGCATCCATGACCCGATGGGCTACGCGGAGCGGCTGGCGTCCCGGCTGGTGGACGAGTCCCGACAGGGCCCCACGCTGTTCGCCTTCCACGCCACCGCGGCGCACTTTCCCGGGGACCCGGTGCATCCGTTCTACCGGCGCTTCGTGCCGCCCACGGAGCCGCTGGAGCGCCGGCTGCGCATGCACTTCGCTCCGGTGACGCCGGGCGCGAAGGGCGGGTGGAGCCGCGAGGGCGCGGAGGCGCTCTACGACGAATTGCTCGCACAGGCCGACGCGCAGGTGGGCGAGGTGCTGGAGGCGCTCCGGCGCACCGGGCGCTACGACGACGCGACCATCGTCCTGCTGTCGGACCACGGCGAGAGCTTCCACGCGGACCGGCCGGACCTGGCGGGCGCCACGCCGGTGCACGGCGCGCGGCTGTCCGACGAGGAGTACCGGGTGCTGCTGGCGGTGAAGCCTCCGAAGGGGCGGGGCAGCGGGCCCGCCGAGGTGGACGCGCTGGTGCGCCTGGTGGACGTGGGGCCCACGCTGCTGGATGTGTCCGGCCTGCCCGCGCTGCCCCTGGCGGACGGCGCCACGCTGGCGCCGCTGTTGCGCGGCGGGACGCGCGAGCCCCTGCCGCTGTACGCGGAGACGGGCTTCACCCACGTGCTGCCCGAGGTCTTCGACGCGGGGCACTGGCCCGGCGCGCCGCGCGCCTTCGACGCGTACCGCATCCGCCCTGACGGCGTGGTGGAGATGGGCGAGGAGGCCCACGCGGCCATCCTCCGCGAGAAGGACACGGCCGCCTTCGACGGGCGGCGCTGGTGGAGGGACAGTCCCCGCGCGGACGGAAGCGTCCTGCGCACGTGCGAGGGCGACTGTGCAGGCCCGGACGCGTACGCGCTGGAGACGTGGCTGGACTCCGTGCAGGGACTTACGCCGGAGGGCGGCTGGCGTAAGGTGGCGGGCCATGTCGACGACCCCAGAAACTCCCAGCCTCCAGGAACGCTACGCACCCCACAACAGCTGCTTCGGCTGCGGGCCGGCCAACCCGATGGGCCTGCGAATCCGCAGCCGCGTGGAGGGTGACCTCGTCGTCGCGGACTGGACGCCGCTGGAGCACCACCAGGCGTTTCCCGGTGTCCTCAACGGCGGCATCATCGGCGCGCTGCTGGACTGTCACTGCAACTGGACGGCCGCGTACCACCTGATGAAGACGCAGGGCGCGGAGTCTCCCCCATGCACCGTCACCGCCGACTACAGCATCACCCTCAAGCGCCCCACGCCCATGTCCGGGCCGGTGCACCTGGAGGCGAAGCCGGTGGAAATCCAGGGCGACCGCGCCGTGATTGAGGGCACGCTCACCGCCGGCGGGAAGGTGACGGCCCTCTGCCGCGGCACCTTCGTCGCCGTGAAGCCGGGCCACCCCGCGTATCACCGCTGGTAGCCGGAAAAAGCCAGGGCCCCGGCGCCTCCGCTCCTTCGAGGGGAGGCCGACGGGGCCCTGTCACTACCGCGCGTGGGGCGCGTGAAAGTTCGTTACTTGCCCATGGACAGCAGCAGGTCGTGCCGCGCGGCCGTGGGGTTCGGCTGCTCGCGGTCCGCGATGCGGTGCACCTGGTTGCCAATCTTGTCCTGGAGCAGCATCAGGCCGTCCAGCACCTGCTCCGGGCGCGGCGGGCAGCCGGGGATGTAGACGTCCACCGGGATGATGCGGTCGATGCCCTGGAGCACCGCGTAGTTGTCGTAGAAGCCGCCCGACGACGCGCAGACGCCGAAGGCCACGACCCACTTGGGTTCGGCCATCTGCTCGTAGACGCGCTTGAGGATGGGGGCCTGCTTCAGGTTGATGGTGCCCACCACCATCAAGAGGTCTGCCTGACGGGGCGAGAAGCGGGGGAACTCGGCGCCGAAGCGCGAGATGTCGTGACGGCTCGCCGCCACGGACATGTACTCCATGCCGCAGCAGGCGGTGGCGTATGGGTAGGTGAACAGCGAGTACTTGCGGGCCCAGCCCAGACCCTTGGAGACCATCCGCTGGAAGAAGCCCATGGCCTCATCGCGGCGGGTGGCCAGAACAGGAGCAATGTCGGTGTCAGCCATGTTGTCTCAGCTCTCCCAGTCCAGGGCGCCCTTCTTCCAGATGTAGATGAGGCCCACCACGAGCGTCACCGCGAAGATGAGCATCTCGATGTAGCCGAACCAGCCGAGGGCCTTGAAGTTGACCGCCCAGGGGTACAGGAACACCGCTTCGACGTCGAACACGATGAACAGCAGGGCCACCACGTAGAACTTCACCGCGAAGCGCTGGCGTGCCGGGCCGGTCGACTCGGAGCCGGCTTCGAAGCTGGTGGACTTGATGGCGCTCGGACGCCGGGGCCCCAGGCGGGTGGTGATCTGGGGAATGAGCATCGCCATGCCACCGGCCAGCAGCAGAACCACTGCCAGCGGCAGGTAGGGCGAGAGTGGAGTGGGAGTCATCGCGCGCGGAACCTAATGACACCGCCCGCGCCATGTCAAAGGGAAAGTCCCCTCGGTCGCCGTTGCAACCCCTTGAGATGACGGCGAAAAGCGGAGCTTGTCGGTCCTTCGCCCCGGCCCTCCGTCCCGGCCTGCCGGCGCCCGTCGGCCCGGCCGTGGGGAGGGCGGGGGGCGCGTTTGACGCTCCGCGGAGGGACGCCTAGCGTCGCCAGACGCCGGCGTCGGCGTGGATCATCCAACCGGGGAGAAGACAGGCATGTGGGGCCGGCTCAGCTTGCGGATGCAGGTGGCCATCGCGGTGCTGGTGCCCTGCCTGGCGGTGGTCCTCTTCTCGGCGGTGTACTTCCCCGCCCGGCAGCGCGGAGTCAGCGCGGCCCTGCTGGAGAAGCGGGTGCACGCGGTGGGGCTGCTGATGGCGCAGCACCTGACCCTGCTCGTGGCGGAGCGCGCCCCGGACAAGGATGCGGTGAAGGATGCGGTGGCGGAGGTGTTCAGCCGGTTTGCGTCGCCCACCTCACCGGACGGGAGTAGCGGCTTCATCGTGCGCTACCAGGCGCTGCTCCTTCCCAACGGCCAAGCGGTGTACGAGTACGGCCCGTCGCCCTCGGATGGCAAGGGGAAGAGCGCCGGCCCGGTCGCCGCGGGGACGTGTGTGACGTCCCACTCGCCGGCACGCGGCGAAGTGACGGGAGTGGCGGTGCGCTGCGCGAATGGGCACCTCACCTACGTGGCGGACTTCGGCGTGGAAGGCGCGGCGTTCCCGCTGATGGATATGGACGGGTCCGCGGTGGCGGGACTGGCGGGTGCGCTGATCGTGGGTCTGCTGCTGACGTTCCTCATCAGCCGCAACTTCGTCGAGCCGGTGTCGCGCGTGACGGAGGTGGTGCGGGACGTGACACGCGGAGACATGTCGCGCGGAGAACTGGACGTGCCGGCCACGGGCGAGGTGCGGCTCATGGCGCAGTCCTTCAACCAGATGCTCGGCACGCTGCGCAGCACGGTGATGGAGCTGATGTCCCGGACGGAGCAGCTCTCCGGCGCGTCGCGCGGGCTGCTGGGCGCGTCCGCGGACCAGGAGCACGTCATCAGCCAGCAGGCCGCCTATGCGCAGCAGATTGCCGCGACGTTCGAGGAGCTGAGCCGCACGGCGGAGCAGATCTCCAGCTCCACCGAGGTGGTGGAGTCCGCCGCGCGCCGCACGCACGAGGCGGTGGCCGAGGCCATGGCCGTGGTGGCCCAGGTGGTCGCCGGCATCAACGACATCCGCACCGAGTCCAAGGGCGTGGCGGATGCAATCGTGGGATTGAATCAGGACCTCCAGCAGGTCTCCAAGATTGCCCAGGTCATCAACCAGGTGGCGGAGCGCTCGGACCTGCTCGCGCTGAACGCGGCGCTGGAGGGCACGAAGGCGGGCGAGGTGGGGCGCGGCTTCTCGCTGGTGGCCGCGGAGATGCGCAAGCTGGCGGAGAACGTGTCCGCGTCCGCGCGCGACATCGCCCGCATCGTCGAGAAGGTGCAGGACTCCGGCGAGGAGGCCGCGTCCAAGGCGCGCGTGGGCATGGCCACCAGTGACCGTGGCGTGGAGGTGGCCGAGCAGGCCTCCTCCGTGTTCCAGCGCATCGTCGAGCTGGCGCGCGGCACCAGCGAGGCGGCGCGGCAGATCACCATCGCCACGCGGCAGCAGCGCCAGTCCAGCGAGCAGGCCGTGCAGGGTGCGCGCAATGTGGCGGAATTGGTGAAGCAGGGCGTGGACGCCACCGGGCGCACCACGCGCATCGCCCAGGACCTGCAGGCGGTGGCCGAAGGACTCACGGCCGTCACCTGCCGCTTCAAGACGACGCGGAGCTAACGCTCCCAGCGGAGCTGGAACTCCAGCTCGTCCACATTAAGGTGCGCGGTCCATGAGCGCTCTCGATGTGACTCCCGCGCAGTTCCGTCGTCTCGCCGACCGCATCTCCTCGCTGGCGGAGCAGTGGCTCGCGGAGTTGGACGCGCGGCGCATCGCTCCCGCCACCACGGGCGCGGCGACGGAGGCCCTGTTCGCGGACGGTCTGCCTGAAGAGGGGATGAAGGACGCGGCGCTGGAGGCACTGAAGCCGCTGATGGACGGCGCCCGCGCGGGCAATGCGCGCTTCCTGGCGTACGTGTTCGGCTCGGGCGAGCCAGTGGGCGTGCTGGGCGACTACGTGGCCAGCGTCATCAACCAGAACGTCACCGCGTGGCGCTCCGCGCCCTCGGTGGTGAGCCTGGAGCGCTCGGTGGTGCGGAGCCTCGCGCGCGCGGTGGGCTGCGAGGGCTTCACCGGGAGCTTCGCGGGCGGCGGCTCGGCGGCGAATCTCATGGGCCTGGCCATGGCGCGCGAGGCCCTGGCCCCCGCCAACGACGAGGGCTCGCCCTCCGGCGTGGTGTACGCCTCGTCGGAGGTCCACATGTCCATCCCCAAGGCAATGGCGCTGCTGGGCCTGGGGCGGAAGAACCTGCGGCTGATTCCCACCGACACGGCGTGGCGCATGCGCCCCGAGTTGCTCGAGCGCGCCATCGCCGAGGACGTCGCGGCCGGGCGGCGTCCGCTGGCGGTGGTGGCCACCGCGGGCACCGTCAACACCGGCGCGGTGGACCCGCTGCCCGCCGTGTCCCGCATCGCCCGCGCGCACGGCCTGTGGATGCACGTGGACGGAGCCTACGGGGCGCTCGCCGCCATGGCCCTGCCGGAGCAATTCGAAGGCCTGTCGCTGGCGGACTCGCTGTCCATGGACGCGCACAAGTGGCTCTACCAACCGGCGGACTGCGGCGTGCTGCTGTTCCGGGACGCGGGCGCCGCGCGCAAGGCCTTCTCCTTCAGCGGCGACTACGTGCGCACCATGACGGCCGACTCGGTGGAGGGCTTCGCCTTCTTCGACGAGTCCATCGAGTTGTCCCGCCGCGCCCGCGCGCTGAAGGTATGGCTCTCCGTGCGCTACCACGGCCTCGCCGCCTTCCGGGAGGCCATGCGCCGCGACGTGGAGAATGCGCGTCGTCTGGAGGCCCTCGTCCGCGCCGCGCCCTCACTGGAGTTGCTCGCACCGGCGACGCTGAGCGCGGTGTGCTTCCGCTATGCCGGAGCCGTCCCCGAGGCGGAGCGCGACGCGTTCAACGCGCGGCTGATGGCCCGCATCAACGCGCGCGGCCGCGCCTATCTCTCCAACGCCACGCTGCACGGACGCTTCGTGCTGCGCGCGTGCTTCGTCAATCACCGCACCTCGCCCGAGGACGTGGACACGGTGGCGGCGGAGGTGCTCGCCGCCGCCGCGGAGCTGGCCTGAAGCCCGCGAGCCAGGACGCTCGCGGGCTCCTCCGGCCCGGGCCCTACGGGCGGGACAGCGTGCGCGCCGTCAGCAGTTGCGAGAGCAATTCCCCGCGCTGACCGTCGGGCACCAGGGTGAGCTTCGCGCCGCTTTCCAGCAGGCGCTGCGTCTCCAGCAGCGAGAAGGTGGCCTCCAGCACCTCGGGGTCCTCGCCAATCTTCTGCAGCGCGGAGCCGACAATCTGGGGCCGCAGCGCGGCGGCGCGGGCGAACTCCACCGCGCTCTGCCGCTCGGCGGTGCTGGTGATGATGCTCACCTGGTTGGCGCCGTCCTGGCGGATGGCGCTCGTCACCTGGCGCAGCCGGTTGACGACCTTCTCTTCAATCTGGCGAATCATGTTCGCGTCGCGGAAGTGGACCTTGCGCACGTAGACGCTGCCCAGCTTGTAGCCCCACTCATGGCTCTGGGGGCTGACCTCGGCGCGCACGGTGCGGCTCATCTCGTGCCGCGTCTCCAGCATGGCGGCCAGCTTCATGTTGGACAGACAGCGCACGGCCGCGTTGCTCACGTTGGCGGCGAGACTGCCGCGCGGGTCCGCGTTCTCGAAGAGGAAGCGCTTCGGGTCCGAGACGTACATCTCGTACCAGATGCCGATGCCCATCGGCGCGCCCTCCTCGGAGTTCACCGCCTGGCTGCGCAGGTACTGCTGGTCCAGCCGCAAGTCGACCACCTGGCAGCGGCCCACCAGGTTCACGATGAGCGCCTTCCACCCGAGCTTCGGCCAGAGGAAGTGGAAGCCGGGCTCGTCCAGCGTGCACACCACCGAGCCGAACAGCACGTACACCCGGCAGGTGCGCTCCTGGACGATGGCGTAGAAGCCGAGCATCCGGAGGAAGGCGAAGAAGGCGGGGATGCCGATGGCCATGCCGAAGAAGCCGACGATGGCGCCCACGAGCGTGCTAACCATTCTTCACCCCCAGCACCACCGCCTGCGCCTTCTGGTACAGCCCCAGCCGGATGTTGCGCAGGTACGCCTGGAGCGCGCCCGGGCCGCTGCGCTTGAGCAGCGAGAGCTCGTTGGAGAGGGCGACGAGGGGCTCCACCTCCGCCTGGGCCTTGAGCGTTTCAATCTCCACCGCGCGGCGGCTCTGGACGATTTTCTGGTCCGCGGAGGCCTGCGCGAGGCTGATGTCGCTGGAGACGTGGTTGTGCGCGGTGTTGATGGCGGCCAGCGCGCTCTCCACCTCCTGCGGCGGGTCGATGCCGGTGATGAGCGACGCCTCCAGCACCACGCCGTAGCGCGCCTCACTGCCTCGGCACTCGTGGTCCATGTGCTCGTTGAGGTCTCGCAGGTTCTTCCGCAGGTCGTTGATGGATACGCCCGACACGACGGAGGCCTCCAGGCTGTCCGCTTCGCGGGCGGCGGGGGGCGCCTCGAAGTTGGCGATGCGCTGGCGGAGGATGGAGATGAAGAAGCCCATGACGTGGGCCACCGGCTTCTTCACGCCGAAGAGGAAGGCGTAGAGGTTCTTCTCCGAGACGCGGTAGCGGATCTGCCCGGTGAGGCCGGTGTTGAGCTGGTCCTTCGTGACGGCGTCCACCATGGTGCCGCCCTGGTTGGCCTCTGGTGCCTCCGGGTCGAAGGCCATGTTGAGCGTCTGCGTGGCCACGGAGATCTTGCGCACCTGCTCCCAGGGCCACTTGAAGTACGGGCCACCGGAGGAGATGACGCGCAGCTGCGGGTAGACGTAGCGCTCCTCGTCGGTGCGGGCGAGCCCCTCGGAGAGCGGGCCGTCGCGGTTGGTGAGGTTGGCGGAGAGGCGCTCGGCGCGGCCCAGCCGCACCTTCACCGCGCGCACGTTCTGGTCCACGGTGAAGAGGCCGCCCAGCACGTAGCGCACGAAGAGATAGGCGAGTGCGCCCAGGAGCACTCCGTTGAAGAGCTCCTGGACGAACGTCGTCACTTCAGGGTCTATCGGGTCCATGGCCTCGCATCGTATCAGCCCTGGTCCATCAGCCGGTGGAGGCTGAGGTCCAGCCGGCTCTGGACCAGTCCCAGCAGACTTTCCAACTCCTGCCCATCCAGCTTCAGCCGCGAGGCCAGCTCGCGGCGGGTGAGCTTGAGGAGCCGCTCGCGGGCCTGGGCGACGTGGCGCGCGACGCTGGAGCGGGGCTCGCCGTACATCGTCGCGATGCGGTCCATGGTGAGGCCGTGCAGGTGGTGCAGGCGGAGCAGGGCGCGCTCGCGCTCGGTGAGCTCCTGGAGCGCGGCCTGGAGGGACTCGGTGAGCACCTGACGCGAGTGGGCCTGGAGCAATTCTCGCTCCGGGTTGCCGCCCGACAGCAGACGCTCCAGGGCGTGGGGCGTGTCGGAGAACAATTCCTGACGTCCTGCCTGACTGCGCAGCTCACGGGCGATGCGCGAGGCGACGATGCGCACCCAGCCGCCCAGCGCGCCCCGGCCGGAGTACTCGGCAATCTTCGGCGGCGTCTCCGCCACGCCCAGCAGCAGTCGCTGGCGCGTCACCTGGAGCACCTCGTCCAGCGTGACGCCGGGCGGCTGGCCCAGGCGCGTGGCCACCTTCGCCAGGACGTGACGCTCGAAGTGACGCAGGGCCTGGGGCTCGCCCGCGGCGCACGCGCAGGCGAGGTACAGGTCGGCGGCGTGCAATGCGCGGAGCGTGTCGTCGAGGGAACCCTCTGGGGGCAGGTGTCGCGCCACGTGGTGGAGGAAGTGCTCCGGCGCGAGCGTCACATCGGGCCAGGACTCCCGGCCCTTCGCGAGGTGCTCTTCCAGCAGTGCCTCCAAGCCGGGTACGGCGCGCAGCGCGTCCTGACGCTCCGGGGGCACGTGCGCCCGCAGCAGCTCCGTGAGGGCACCGGGCGTCATCGGGTGGCCTCGCTCACGGAAGGGGGATGCCGGGCCTGCCAGGCCACCACCTCGCGCAGGTCCGGGCGGGCGCGAATCCCCAGGGCCTCCAGCCAGCCCCGGGCCTCGTGGGCCAGCGTCATCGCGCGCGTCCTCTCCTCGGGCGAGCGCCGCTCCCACAGGGCGCGGGCCAGCAGGAACGACACCCGCGCCGCATCCCGCCGGTCCAGCCTCGCCTTCTCGTCGATGCGCCGCGCGCGCTCCAGCAGCGGCACCGCTTCCTCCGACGCGCCCAGGCCCAGCTGCGCCTCACCGAGGCACGAGAGGTCCAGCGCGGTATCCGGGCTCTCCGCGCCCTGCGTCCCCTCGTCGAGCTTCAGCGATCGCTGGCAGTGCGCGAGCGCGGCCGTCCAGCCGCCCGTCGTCAGGTCCACGCGGGCGAGGTCTCGCAGCACGCCGGTGGTCACCGCGCTGTCCGTGCCGTTCTCCTTCTCCAGCATCGACAGCGCGAGAAGGAGACTCTTGCGCGCTTCGTAGGGGCGGCCCGCGCGCAGGTGGATGAGGGCCAGGTTGCGCAGTGGCTGCTCCGCGCGCGGCGTGTCCGGCCCCAGGCCCCGGTGGAGCCGCTCCAGTGCCTGCTGGTTGTAGGTGAGCGCCTCGTCGAGCTGCTGCGAGTCATAGGCCACCATCCCCAGTCCCGCGAGCGCGGTGGCGGTGCTGGGGTGGTCCGGCCCCTTGCTGCGCTCGAAGAGGGCGAGCGCGCGCTGAAAGTACTGCCGTGACTCGTCCAGCCGGCCCGCGCGTCGCAGGAGCACGGCGAGGTTGTTGAGCGGCGCGGCGAGGCTCGGGTGGTCCTTCGAGCGCGCCGCCTCCAATAACGCGAGCGAGCGCTGGAGCGTGGCGAGCGCCTCGTCGGTCCGGCCCAGCGCGAGCAGCTCGGTGGAGATGTTGTTGAGGTTGACGGCGAGCACCGGGTGCTCGGGGCTCCACTGCCGCTCCTTCAGCGCATGGGCCTGCGCCTGGCGGTACAGGTCCAGCGCCTCCTGCGCGCGGAACTGTCGCGAGCGGACCCGACCCAGCCCGGAGAGGAAGAAGGTGGTGCGAAGCCGCTCGGGGCCCGTGGCCTTGCGTGACAGCTCCAGCCCCTGTGTGTACTCCGTCTCCGCCTCGTCCAGCTTGCCCTGCACGAGCCGCAGCCCGCCCATGCGCAGGTGCAGGTCCATGGCGATGGCGGGGAAGCGCTCGCGGCCCAGCCGCTCCACCGCGGCGCGCGCGTGGTGGACGAGCCGGTTGGCCTCGTCCATCCGCGCCATCTGGTCCCCCACCACCCACAGCAGGAGAATCCAGACGCGCGCCACCGTCTCGTCGTCGCGCCCGGCCTCGGCCGCCCACAGCGCCTTGTAGAGGATGTCCTCGGCCACCTTCGGCTTGCCGGTGAGGCCGAGCAGGTGCCCGTGCAGCGTGAGCACCTCGGCCTCCAGCGGGCGGTAGTCGAGCCCCTTCAGGTCCTGGAGCAGGGCCGTGGTGACTTCGAGCGCCGAGGTGTGGTTGCCCACCTCCATGCGGGCGCGGACGTCGGCCAGCCGGCGACGGACGGAGTCCACGCGGGGGCGCAGCGCGTCCGTGGGCTGGGGGCGGGTGGCGAGCGCGGGCGCGTCCACGCACCCGGAGAGCCCCTCCAGCGAGGCCATCAACTGCGGCGCGTTCTGCACCGTCTGCGCGTCGGCCTTCTCCAGCACGTCGGTGATGGCGGCCAGGTGCCACAGCCGCGCGTCCAGGCATGCCGCCGTCTGCCACGACACGCTGGCGTCATCGCGCGCGGCGAGGCACGCGTCGGTGCGCAGTGAGCGCCACGTGTCCGCCTGCGCGGTCATCGCGGTGGCGACGGTCTCCCACGCGGACGCCGCGTAGGGCTTGCCGGTGGCGAGGAAGGCCGCGCGGATGCGCTCGCGGCGCTCGGGACTCCAGACGGTGGTGAGCTTGTCCGCCTCCTGTGCACAGCGCGCCTCGTCGCGGTGCGCCACCACGTAGCCCACCGTCAGCCCCACCAGGCTGGCCGCGGCGGCGGAGGCCGCCATCCAGGTGCGGATGCGCAGGGCCCTCGGCGCCAGCTCCGCCAGCAGCGCGTCCATGGAGGGGAAGCGCTCCTCGGGCCGCGCGCGCAGGCCCCGCAGCACCGCGCGCCGCACCCGCGCGGGCACCTTCGACTCGCGCTCCGGCGCCCGTACGCGTCCCTCGCGCGCCGCGCGGGCCAGTTCTTCCAGGCTGTGGCCCTCGAAGGGACGCACGCCGTGGAGGGCCTCGAAGAGGGCGACGCAGAAGCTGAACTGGTCCGAGCGCGCGTCCACGCCGTGGCCCTGCTGCTGCTCCGGCGCCATGTACGCCGGCGTGCCCACCAGCACGCCCGTGCGGGTGAGCGGCGCCGGGCCGGGCCTGTCCGCGACGCGCATGGGGGCGCCAGGCGCGCGGAGCCACCGGTTCGAGGGGCGGGCGAGGCCGAAGTCCGTCACGCGCACCCGGCCGTCCTGCCCGACGAGGACGTTGCTCGGCTTGAAGTCGCGGTGCACCAGTCCCGCCGCGTGCGCGGCCGCCAGCCCGCGTCCGGCGTCACGGAAGACGCGCAGCACCTCCTTCAGCGGGCGCGGTTGCTTCAGCCACTCGGAGAGGGTGGTGCCTTCCACCAACTCCAGGGCCAGGAAGAGACAGTCTCCGGCCACGCCCACGTCGTGCACGGTGACGACGTGGGGATGCGCGAGGCGCGCCAGGGCCTGGGCCTCGCGCAACAGCCGCACGCGCAATTCCTCCAGGTGGCGGCCCTCCGGACGCAGCAGCTTGAGGGCCACCTGCCGGTCCAATTCCGGGTCATAGGCCGCGTACACCTCGCCCATGGCACCCCGGCCGATGCGCTCCAGCACCACGTACCGCGCCAGCGTGGAGCCCTGGGCCAGCGCGGGCCGCTCCTCCAGCAGCTCCGGCACGGCCACCGTGGCGCTGGCCCCCATCGCCACCTGCTCCTGGCAGCCCTCGCAGCCCTCCACGTGCGCCAGCACATGGGCGCGTTGCTCCTCCGGGAGCAGGCCCTCGAGGAAGTCGCTCAGTGTCGTCTCGCTCGGGCACTGCATGGAGGGAGGAAGCGTACCAAAAAATCCGCGTTCCTCCCTTTTTCCCAGATTTGAGGAATGGGGTGCCGGACACCCCACCGCTCAGGCTGCGGCGCGGGCCCGGAGCTTCGCGAACAGCTCCGGCGGCATGGCGGCGTCGCCCAGCTTGTGGTCGGGGGAGACGGCCTCGCCGTGGAAGTCGCTGCCGGAGGTGGGCACCAGGTCCAGCTCCTTCGCCAGCCCGAGGTACTTCTGCCGCACGCTGGGGTTGTGGTCCGAGTGGAGCACTTCCAGCCCGGCCAGCCCGGCCTTCGCCAGCGCGCGAATCTCCTGCCGCTCCATGCGCGAGGAGCCCGGGTGCGCCAGCGTGGCGGTGCCGCCAGCCTTGCGGATGAGGCGGATGGCCTCCGTGCCCTCCAGCTTGTACCGGTCCACCCAGGCCGCGCCCCGCGTGCCCAGGAAGCGGTCGAAGGCCGCCTTCACGTCCACCGCCCAGCCCTTCTCCACCAGCACCCGCGCCAGGTGGGGCCGGCCCAGCTGCGCGTTGCCCGCCACCGCGCGCACGTGCTCCATGTGCACGGGGTAGCCGAGCTGACGCATCCGCTCCAGCATCGCCTCCATGCGCGTGTCGCGCTCGTGCCGCAGCCGCTCGGAGAAGCGGGCGATGTCCTCATCGTCCGGCCGCAGGAAGTGCCCGAGGATGTGCACCTCGCGTCCGAGGATGAAGGCGGACAGCTCGATGCCCGGCACCAGTTCCACGCCGTGCGCGCGCGCGGCCTCCGCGGCCTCCGCCAGCCCCGCGACCGTGTCGTGGTCCGTCACCGCCAGCACCGTCACCCCGGCCGCCGCCGCCCGCGCGAGCAGCTCGGACGGCGGGTACTGGCCGTCGCTGGCGGTGGTGTGCGAATGCAAATCAATCAAGGCGGGGCTCCCCGGGTGGTGGTGCACGTCTCCCCTACGTGAAGCGTGCGCTCTTGCACACCAACTTAAGACGTGGGGCCTTCCGCCGCAGCGATGTTCGCTACCGCGCGGCGCGTCGAAGCCGGCCTCCCGGGGCCGAAGGCCGGGGCCTAGAGTGGCGGCCCCATGGGCAAGAAGAACGACACGACCATCGAGAACCGGGTGTACCTCTTCGAATCGCTGGCCAGCAGCTACGTCTCCGCCGCGTCCGAGGAGCTGGGCTCCGACGACCCCGCGGTGCGTGAGCGCGCGCGGCGGGCCCTGGCGGAGCTGGCCTATGTGTCCTGCGTGGTTTCCGACACGGCGCACCTGTCCGCCGGGCAGGTGAGGGACCGGGTGCTGGGCCTGCCGGAGCCGGAAGCCGCGCCGGCCAGGGCCGCGGAGGCCGCCACCGCCGGCACCGGCAAGAAGCGCGGCAAGTAGCAGAGGGAGCACCCGGCGCTCCCCATGGAGGGCGTGGGGTGCTATGTCGCCGCGCCATGGCCAAGACCTCCTCGAACCCGAAGAAGTCCCTTCGCGCCGCGTACTCCGGGGCGCGCAAGGCGGATCCCCGCCCCATCACCGGCAAGGAGAAGCCCGCGGAGCTGCTCGCGCACGCCTTCAGCGCCTACGTGGGCCGCCAGGAGCGCACGGCCTTCGAGCTGATGTCCCAGTCGATGGAGCAGGACGCCTCTGTCTTCCTCACGCTCTCCGGCGCCATGACGCCCGCGGGTCTGCACCAGAGCTGCCTGATTCCCCTCATCGAGAAGGGCGTCATCTCCGCCATCACGACGACGGGCGCCAACCTCTACCACGACGCCCACCGCATCATCGGCCACGCCATCCGCGAGGTGAACCCGAACGCGGGCGACCTCCAGTACCGGCTGGCGCGCATCATCCGCATCTACGACCTGGGCTTCTGGGAGGAGGCGCTGCTCGACACGGACCGGCTCTTCTCCGCCATCATCCGCGGACCCGAGTTCCAGAAGAAGATGACCACGCCCGAGTTCCACTACCTGCTCGGCAAGGCCATCTACCAGATTGAGAAGAAGCTCGGCGTGAAGCAGCCGTCGCTGCTCGCCACGGCCTACAAGCACGCGGTGCCCATCTGGGTGGGCGCGGTGCAGGACGGCTCCATCTTCCTCAACGTCGTGAAGCTCAAGCGGCTGCTCGGTGACGCGTTCAAGTTCGAGCTCGACATCAACGACGACGTCTACTCCATGGCGGCCATGCAGCACTTCTGCCGGCACAACGGCAGCAAGCGGCTGGCCATCTGGATTCTCGGCGGCGGCGTGCCGAAGAACTACACGCTGCAGGGCGAGCCGCTGCTGGACCAGATCCTCAACGTCCCCACGTCGGGCTTCGACATCGACCTGCAGTTCTGCGTGGACCCGGTGGACAACGGCGCGCTGTCCAGCTGCCCCGCCGGCGAGGGCCACACCTGGGGCAAGGTGTCGGTGGAGGCGGTGGAGACCGGCTCCGTCTACGTGCACACCGACGTGACGGCGGTGTTCCCCTGGCTGACACACGCGCTGCTCAGCGAGCCGAAGAACAAGCGCAAGCCGATGCGGCTGATGGACCGGATGACGGACGCCGTGAAGTTCCTCGACTCGGACGTGCAGAAGCGCCGCAAGTCGCTGATGAAGACGCTGGACTGGAGCGTCGAGGACGCGGAGCCCTCCACCAAGAAGGACGCGAAGAAGCACGACGCCTTCGTCCGCTGAACCCCGGAATCACCCTTCAGGAGCGCCGACATGAGCCAGCCGCAGACTCCCGCCACGGGCGTGGTGATGACCCTGGTCAGCCAGCCCCAGTTCAAGACGCAGCTCACCCACGGCCCGTCCGGCACGGTGGCCGTCACCGAGGCGCCGCGCGACAACGGCGGCACCGGCGGCAGCTTCTCGCCCACGGACATGGTGGGCGCGGCGCTGCTGTCCTGCGCGGTGACGACGATGCACCTGGTCGCCTCTCGCGAGGGCATCTCCCTGGGCGAGGTGCGCGGCCGCGTGGAGAAGCGGATGACCCCGCCGCCGCGCCGCATTGGAGAGCTGGTGCTGGAGCTCCAGATGCCGGCGGGCCTCACCGCCGAGCAGCGCAAGCGCATGGAGGAGACGGCCCACGGCTGCCCCGTGGCCCGCAGCCTCCACCCGGACGTGAAGCTGCCGCTGACGTTCAGCTACCCGGACTGACGCCCGCCCGCCTGCCCTCCAGGCGAGCCCCCTGGCCACCACTGCCGGGGGGCCCGCCCATGGCCACCCTCCCGGGCTGCGGAAGCACGCAACCGGAGGCATGGCATGGACGCGAAGCGGCTGGGCATCTACCTCAATGACCACCTGGCGGGCTCGGTGGGGGGCATCGAGCTGGCCGTCCGCACGGAGACGGAGAACCGCGGCAACCCGGTGGGCCGCTACCTGGCGGTGTTCATCCCCGAGCTGCGGCATGAACAGTCCGTCCTCGAGTCCGTCATCCAGACAATGGAGCTGAAGGAGGACCCCCTCAAGAAGCGCGGGGCGTGGCTCACCGAGAAGCTCGCGCGGCTCAAGCTCAACGGCTCCTGGGTGCGCTACTCCCCGCTGAGCCGGCTGGTGGAGCTGGAGGGGCTGTGTCTGGCCACGGAAGGGCGGCTGTCCCTGTGGCGCACGCTGGCGCGGCTGTCCGCGAAGGACACGCGCCTGGCCGGCTACGACTTCGAGTCGCTCATCGCCCGCGGCGAGTCGCAGCAGCAGGCCCTCCAACACCTGCGCGCCCGCGCCGCCGACGTGGCCTTCGCCGACGAGCCCGTGCCCTTCGGCACCATCGAGCCGGTCATCGCCAACCTCTGAAGACGCACGAAGCCCCCTGGCGCGAAGGTGGCGCGGCAGGGGGCTTCCGGGGACTGCTTCAGGGGCTCAGGACTTCAGCGCCTTCACGTGCCCGACGGGGGCAGCGTGTTGCGCTGGCCCGGGGTGGTGCCGGGCTGGGGCACCAGGCGGAGCTGGTTGGCGCTGCTGGCGAAGCTCGCGTCCACCTCGCGCTCCAGGTACGTGTAGCCGGACAGGCCGTCCTCGTACATGCGCAGCAGGCTGCGGGACTCGTCCAGGGTGATGCGGCCGTTGCGCAGCGCCAGCTCGGTGAACTTGCGCAGCTTCGCGACGAGGTCGTCCTTGGTGTAGCTGACGTAGTTGAGGACCTCCGTCACCGTGTCGCCCGCCACCACGTTGTCGATGAGGTAGCCCCCGTTGGGCCCCAGCGACACCTGCACGGCGTGCGTGTCGCCGAAGAGGTTGTGCAAATCGCCCAGAATCTCCTGGTACGCGCCCACCAGGAAGATGCCCAGGTAGTAGTCGTCGTCGTTGAGCGCGTGCAGCTCCAGCGCGTCCTTCACCTCGCGCTTGTCGATGAAGTGCTCGATCTTCCCGTCCGAGTCGCAGGTGATGTCCGCGAGCGTCGCCCGGCGCGTCGGCTTCTCCGCCAGCCGGTGGATGGGCATCATCGGGAAGAGCTGGTCGATGGCCCACGAGTCCGGCAGCGACTGGAACACGGAGAAGTTGCAGAAGTAGGTGTCGCTGAGCGCCTTCTCCAGCGAGTCCAGCTCCTCGGGAATCTCGCCGTCCTCCTTCGCGATGCGCATGATCTTGTGGCAGGTGGCCCAGTAGATGTTCTCGGCCGCCACGCGCTGCTCGAGCGTCAGGTGGCCCAGGGAGAAGAGGGTGAGGCTCTCCTCCTTGGCGTCCTGCGCGTCGTGCCAGGCCTCCAGGAGGTTCTTGTTGGTGACCTCCCTGAAGGTGGACATGAGGTTGCGCACCACCGACGGGGCCTTCTCGTCCACCTTGTCCGGGACCTGGGCCGGGTCGAACTCGCTGGTGCCCAGCACGTCCACCACCAGCACCGCGTGGTGGGCGACGACGGCGCGGCCCGACTCGGACACGAGGGTGGGGTGCGGCACGCCGGCCCTGTCACACGCCTCCATGACGCCGAACACCACGTCGTTGGCGTACTCCTCCGTGGTGTAGTTCATGGAGGAGGCGAAGTTCGTCTGCGAGCCGTCGTAGTCCACGCCCAGACCGCCGCCCACGTCCAGGTACTTCAGCGGCGCGCCCTGGCGGGCCACCTCCACGTAGAAGCAGCCCACCTCGCGCAGCGCGTTCTTCACGTTGCGGATGTTGGAAATCTGGCTGCCCAGGTGGAAGTGCAGCAGCTCGAAGGAGGCGAGCATGCCCGTCTCCTTCATGAAGCCGATGCAGTTCATCAGCTCCGAGGAGGACAGGCCGAACTTGGAGCGGTCTCCGCCGCTGGCCTCCCACTTGCCGGCACCGCGCGTGGACAGCTTCACGCGCATGCCCAGCCGCGGGGCGATGCCCGTGCGGCGCGCGACTTCCGCGATGAGGGGCAGCTCGCTGGGCTTCTCCACCACGAGGATGACGTTGCGGCCCAGGCGCGAGTAGAAGAGCGCCGTCTCGATGTACTCCTCGTCCTTGTAGCCGTTGCAGATGACGAGCGCGTCCTCGTTGTCGAGCAGCGCCATCACCGCGAGCAGCTCCGGCTTGCTACCGGCCTCCAGGCCGTAGTTGTAGCCCTTGCCCGCCTCGATGATGGTCTCCACCACGTAGCGGTGCTGGTTCACCTTGATGGGGTACACGCCCCGGTAGCCGCCCTTGAAGCCCTGGTCGTTGATGGCCTTCTTGAACGCCTCGTTGAGGTGCACCACGCGGTGGCGCAGCACGTCCGTGAAGCGCAGGAGCAGCGGCAGCCCGATGCCCCGGCGGCGCACCTCGTCCACCAGCTCCTTGAGGTCCATGTTGGGCGCCTGCGGCCCGTCCGGGTGGACGCACACGTGGCCCTTTTCGTTGATGCCGAAGTAGGGGTTGCCCCAGTTGCGGATTCCGTAGAGCTCGTGGGCGTCGGCAAGGGTCCAGCGGTGCGGAGGGGCGTTTGCGGGCATCGGCGTCTCGAGGCTCCCTGGGAAAAAGGGGGTGACTCCCGTGAACAACGGAAGGGCGCGGGAACTATAGGAAAGCACCACCGCAATCAACAGCCGCCTGCCGGTGGGGCAGGCGGGCGGGCTCCGACAGGTCTCTACCCCTGTAGTCCCACGGGCCAGCGTTCCTTTCAATTCCTACCCTTTGCCAGGGTGTCCGGGAGGACGCGTGGATAGAAGGGGAGGGTACATGGAGTCGTCCGCACGCAGGGAAGAGGCGGTGCTGACCCCGAGGGAGATCTTCGACAGGCTGGATCACTTCGTCATCGGGCAGGAGGCCGCCAAGCGGGCGGTGGCCATCGCCGCCCACAATCACCTCAAGCGCGTGCAGGCACGGCGGCTGCGCAGGACGTCGCTCATCAAGAAATCGAACATCCTGCTGATTGGCCCCACCGGCAGCGGCAAGACGCACATCGCCCGGAACCTGGCCGAGATTCTCCATGTCCCGTTCACCACCGTGGACGCCACCGAGTACACGGAGGCGGGTTATTACGGGAAGGACGTGGAGGTGATGATTTCGGACCTCCTGTTCAAGGCGAACCATTCGGTGGAGGACACCCAGCGGGGCATCATCTTCGTCGACGAGGTGGACAAGATTGCCCGCCGCTCGCAGGGCGCACGCAACGGCGCGGGCAGCCGCGACATCGGCGGCGAGGGTGTGCAGCAGGCGCTCCTGAAGCTGCTCGAGGGCCGCGAGGTGTACGTGCCCCTCAACGTCACCCAGGCGTGGAACAAGAGCGACTTCGTCCAGGTGGACACGCGCGACATCCTCTTCATCTGCGCGGGCACGTTCAGCGACTTGCACGACTACGGCGACGAGGGCGGCCGGGCGCTGGGCTTCGGGGCGGAGGAGGCGGCGAAGCGCTCCCAGAAGCGCATCAGCACCAAGCAGCTCGTGGACTTCGGGATGATGGCCGAGTTCCTCGGACGCCTGCCGGTGGTGGTGCAACTGGAGAAGCTGGGAGAGCCGGAGCTCATCCGCGTGCTGACCGAGCCCCCCGACTCCATCATCCGCGAGTTCCGCGAGCTTCTGGCCATGGACGACATCGAGCTGGACTTCGCCGAGGGCGGGCTGCGCGAGGTGGTGCGCTACTCGGTGGACCGGGGCCTGGGGGCGCGCGGGCTGCGCTCCATCCTGGAGTTCGTCATGGCGGACGTCATGTTCGAGGCGCCCGAGCACCGGCGCCGCCGCGTGGAGGTGGACGCGGACTTCGTGCGCCAGCGGCTGGTGGGCCTGGACTCCGCGCAGATTGGCGTGTGAGTCAGTCCCCGCGCTCCGAGGCCCGGACGGCCGCTCGCAGTCGGGCGGCCACGTCCGGGTCCTGGATGAGCTGGAGGACCAGGTCATTGCGCAGGAGGGCGGCGGTGTCGCCCCGGGCGAGCGCCTGCTTCAGCTTCTCGTCCTGGAGCAGGCGCTGGAAGCGCGCGTCCTTGCGCAGCGCCTTGTAGGCCGGGTCCTCCTGGAGACGGCCCGCCATTTCCGGGTCCGTGGACACCTTCGCCACGCGCACCAGGTTGCCCACCTGGGAGAACTGCGTCATCTCGAACAGGTTGAAGCGGCGCGCGGCCTGGAGGGACAGCGACTCCTGCGTGGCGACGCCGAAGCGCCGGCCGGCCACCACCACGTGCTGCTCGAAGAAGGTGATGGCGCTGAGCGCCACCCAGGCGATGAGGGCCATCTTCGCGCCGCCGAGGACGAAGCCGAGGAAGCGGTCCACGCCGCGCTCCTCGTTGTGCCGGCCGGTGCTGAGGAAGCGCATCAGCAGCGCGCCCAGCGCATAACGCACGGACAGCCACACGAACACGTAGACGAGCACCGAGCCCAGGATGATGCCGAGGAACAGCGGGCTGCCGAGTGAGGCCGCGAGCTTGGGGCCGACCAGGGGGCCCAGCCGGCTGGAGGCGAAGTAGCCCGCCGCCAGCCCCACGAGGTTCGCCACCTGCCGCGAGGCGCCGGTGATGGCGCCGATGATGGCGAAGAAGAGCACCAGGCCGAGGATGATGAGGTCGATGACCATGGCGCCCTCCGGGGGCCTTCAGCGGATCTTGAACGACGAGTCGCCCTTGCTCCTCGCCTCGTCCTGGAGCTGCTTCGACACCTCGGCCAGACGCTCCTTGTAGCGGGCGTTGGAGGGCTCGTAGGTGAGGGCCATCTTGAGGTTGCGCTCGGCGGCGGACAGGTTGCCGCCGTCGCTGTCCTTCTGGGCCTGCGCGTAGAACTGGCGCCCCTTGGGGTGGGTGCCGATCTGCTCCTCCTGCTCCTTCTTGACGGCGGCCTTGCTCTCCGACTCGGAGGCTTCGGTGAAGCGAAGCTTCTGGGCGCGCTCGGGGCCCGTCACGTCGGCGAGGTACTTCTTGCGCTTGAGGTCGTCGCGCAGGACGTAATAGGCCTCGGTGACGCGCTTGTAGAGCTCGTGGACGCGCTCCTTCAGCTCCTTCTCCTCGACGTGGAAGAAGCGGTCGGGGTGGTAGGTGCGGCTCTCGCGGTAGAAGGCCTTCTTGATGTCCGCCGGGACGGCGGTCCGCTCGATGAGGAGCACCTCGAAGTAGTCCATCTGGTCCAGCTTCGCGCAGCGCGCCGCCAGGTCCGCGAGCTGCTGGGCGTCCAGGCCCGACCCCTTCGCGGCGGCGGGAGGGGGCGGCGGCGCCATGGCGGCGGCGGGAGGCGGAGGCGGCACCCGCTGCGCCACGGACGGGACGGCCGGGGCGATGGGCGGCACCACGGGCGCCATCGACGGAACGGCGGGCACGCGCGCGGCCGCGCCCACGGGCGGGATGCCGGGGACGGTGGGGGCCACGGAGGGCACGGGAGGAATGGCCGTCACGCGCGCGGCGGCGGTGGGCACGGCCGGGGCCACGGGAGGCACCGGGCCGCCCGCGACGGGCGGAGGCCGGGGCGCGGAGCCCGCGGTCACCAGGGCGGGAAGGGAGACGGTGGGGCGTGCTCCCGGACGCGGCTGGGGCGGAGTGGCCGGGGCCGCGGGCGACGCCACCTGTCCCACGGCGAGCGTGGGCGGGGGACGCGGCGGTGTGCCCGCGGCCACGACGGGCGCGCGCACGGCGGCGCCAGCGCCCGGGGCCGGCGGAGCGGCGGGGACGGCGCCCGTGGGCGGACGCGGCGCGGTTGCCGGTGCGACGGAGGGCACGGCGCCCGAGGGAGGACGCTGCGCGGCGGTCGGAGCCACGGGCCCGGTTGCCGGTGCGACGGAGGGCACGGTGCCCGAGGGAGAACGCTGCGCGGCAACGGGCGGCACGCCAGGCACCGGACGCGGCGCGGCGGTGGCCACCGACGGGGGCGGAGGCGGCGGCATGCCAGCCGCGGCGGCCGGCGCACCCGGAGTCGCCCGAGGCGCCTGGCCCTGGGGACTGGCCGCCGCGGGGCCCGCTGCGCCACCCATGGCGGGCGTGATGGACGGCAGCGCCGCGGGAGTCCCGCGAGGCGCGGGGCCCGCTGCGCCACTCATGGCGGGCGTGATGGACGGCAGCGCCGCCGGAGTCCCGCGAGGCGCGGAGCCCGAAGCCCCACCCACGGCGGGCGTGATGGACGGCAGTGGCGAGGAAGCGCCGCGAGGCGCGGGCTGCGCCGTCTGCGAGGGCACCGCCCCCGGATTCGTCACGGCGCGCGCCGCCGGGGTGCCCTGTCCCGGAGCCACGGCGGGAGCCGTGGGACGCGCGGCGCCCGGGGCGATCACGGTGGGGAGGCCGGTGACGGTCGCCCGCTGCGGAGCCGCGGGAGCCGCGCCCGTCGCGGGAGCCCCCACGGTGGGGATGCCGGGGACGGTAGGCCGCTGAGACGCCGCGGGCGCGGCGGGAGCCCCCACGGCGGGAGTGCCAGCCACGGTGGGGCGCTGAGACGCCGCGGGCGCCCCCACGGCGGGGATGCCGGGGACGGTGGCCCGCTGCGGAGGCACGGGCGCCGTCACGACGGGACGCGCTCCGGGCGCCGTCGCACCGGGAGCCCTCGGGGGCGGCTGCGCGGCGGGCACCGCGCCCGGGGCCGGCGGTGGACGCGGAGGCGCACCCGCGACGGGAGCGGAAGGGACCGCGGGGACGGTGGCGGTCACCCGGGGGACGGCGGGGCGAGCAGGAGCCGCCGGCGTCCCGGGCGGGGCTCCCGGCGGCTTGCCGGTGCTGGGGTCAGAAGGCTGGGACATCTTCGGCGTCCAGGGGCCCGCTAGTGGGCCACGGCGGGCAGGTCGTTGCTGTTGTGTCCCGCCAGCCGCGTGTCACGGTTCGACTGGATGGACTTCTGGATGTCTGCTTCGGTCATGCCGGACGACAGGGTGATGGTCGTCGACGTCTTCTGTCCCGTCTCCGTGTCGCACGCGGACACGTTCACCAGTCCGTCCGTGTTGATCTCGAACGTGACCTCAATCTTCACCTCGCCCCGGTACCCGATGCGGAAGCCGGAGAACTCGAACTCACCCAGCATCTCGCACTCGTCGGCGCGGTTGGACTCGCCCTGGTACACGCGAATCTTCACCTTCTCCTGGCCGTCGCGGCTGGTGGTGAAGGTCTTCGAGCGGTCGATGGGCACCGGCGTGTTCTTGTCGATGATCTTCTCGGTGTACCCGCCCACCGTGCCGATGCGCAGCGTCAGCGGCGTGACGTCCACCAGGAACGTCTCCGTCTTGCTGTCCAGCAGCGCGTGCGACTGGAGCGCCGCGCCCATGGCGACGACCTGGTCCGGGTTGATGCCCTCCAGCGGGCCCTTCTGGAAGTAGTGCTTCACCGAGTTGCGGATGATGGGCAGCCGCGTGGGCCCGCCCACCAGGATGACCGCGTCGATGTCCGCCGCCGTCAGCCGCGCGCTCTGCAGCGCCTCGTCGCAGACCTTGAACGTCCGCTGCACCAGGTCCATCACCATCCGGTTGAACTGGTCCTGGTTGAGCGTGCCGCGCAGGTCCATGATGTTGCCCTGCGCGTCCTGGCAGATGCCCTGGCACAGGATGTCCGCCGAGCCGGTCTGCCCCACGTCGATCTTCGCCTTCTCCGCGGCCTCCTTCAGCATCTGCAGGCAGTACTTGTTCTGCCGCACGTCCAGCCGCGTCTTCGCCAGGAAGTCGTCCGCCAGCCACGTCATGATGCGGTCGTCGAAGTCGTCGCCGCCCAGGTACGTGTCTCCCGCGGTGGCCAGCACCTCGAAGACGTCCTTGCCAATCTCCAGGATGGACACGTCGAACGTGCCGCCGCCCAGGTCGTAGACGACGATGCGCTGGTTGACGTCCCGGCCGAAGCCGTAGGCCAGCGCCGCCGCGGTGGGCTCGTTGAGGATGCGCAGCACCTCCAGCCCGGCGATGCGGCCCGCGTCCTTGGTGGCCTGCCGCTGGTTGTCGTTGAAGTACGCCGGCACCGTGACGACGGCCTTCGTCACCTCGCGCCCGAGGTACGTCTCCGCCACCGCCTTCATCTCCTTGAGGACGAGCGCGCTGATCTCCGGCAGCGAGTACGTCCGCGCCCCCACGGCGATGCGCACCGAGTTGTTCTCGCCCTCGACGATGCGGTACGGCATCACCGCCTGCGCCTTCTTCACCTCGTCGGAGAAGTAGTACCGGCCGATGAGCCGCTTGGCGGAATAGACGGTCTGCTCGGGGTTGGTGATGATGTTCTTCTTGGCCGCGTTGCCCACCAGCACCGAGCCGTCCTCGAGGAAGGACACGCAGGAGGCATGCGTCGTCTCTCCCCACTCGTTGGGGATGACCACGGGCTGACCGTCCTGGACCACCGACACGCATGAATACGACGTGCCCAGGTCGATGCCGATTGCGATGTCGTCCGCCATTCCGTCTCCGGTGAAGACCCACCACGCAAGGTCTGTCGGTGAAGCGCAGGGAGGTTAGGGCTCTCTCCTCGGCGTGTCAACGTTTCAAGTCCAGCAAAGTCCAGCCATTTCAAGCACTTAGCGAGGGGGCGAGGGGACGTGCCTGCTGGCTTGAGGGGGGAGGTTGGCGTCATTATCTATCCCTGGGAAGGGGGTCTTCATCCATGTCCGTCGTCCTCGCCGCCCTGACGTCCGACCCGAACCTGCTTCGGTGCGAGCTCCACCGGCTGTCCAGCCAGGTACTCCTCCAGGGTGAGCCGCGTTCCAATGCAGTGGGGGTGGGCGCCTACGCCCAGGACGAGGTGTTGCTGCGGCGCTTCGCGAGCGACGGCGAACTCTCGCTGGACTCGCTCGCCCCTCCGCACGAGTCCGAGGCGCTGCTGTTCCATGGCGGCAGGCTGCCGGTGGGGCTCTCGCTGGAGGACAACACGCAGCCGTTCCGGGCGCGCCGCTGGCTGTTCGCACACCAGGGCGCCATCAACGGCTTCGCGCAGCTGCGCGCGACGCTGATGGACTCGCTGCCCGAGCACCTCCAGCGGCAGGTGCGGGGCGCCACGGACAGCGAGCTGCTCTTCGCGCTGTTCCTGCGGCACCTGCGCGACGTGGGCCGCACGGATGACCCGAGGCTGGAGGCCTCCCTCGCCGGGCACCTCCTGGCGGACACCGCGCGCGAGGTGGCGAAGGCCGGTGTGGATGCGGGCATCACCCGCACCTCCACGCTCAACCTGGTGGCCACCAACGGCTCGCTCCTGGTGGCGTGCCGCTTCGGCGAGGAGCCGCTCTTCTATACGCGGCTGGAGGGCTCCGCCGAGTGCGAGCTGTGCGGCGTGACACCCGGCACCCCGGAGACGCAGCCCGCGGTGGGCGCGCACCGGCGCCGCCGCACGGTGGTGGTGGCCAGCCACGTGAAGCGCACCGCGGGTTGGGTGGAGCTGGTCCAGGGCACCACGCTCGCGGTGGGGCCGGACCTGCAGGTGAAGCACCTGACCGGGGTGTGACGGGCGGGGCGCTCTCGCTCCCTCTTCAATCCCGCAAACCCAGCGCTTCCCGGATGAATCCGGTGAGGCCGGGTTTTGACGCCCAAAATTTCCGGTTCTAATCCGAGCTCCCCAGGAATGGAAGCGAGCATCAGTGGGTGCGGTCTGCACCACTTTACATACTCGACATTTTGTTGCCTGATTTATCGAAACTTTCCACTCGGGATGATTTTTGCCGGCCCCTCTCCCCCAATTTCCAGACTTCGAGGCCCCACTCACGGTGGAGGTCCAGCTGAAGTCGGACGCGGCGGTGGCGGCGGCGCTGGGGCGGCGCTTCGCGCGGCAGGTGGGGCTGACGGCCCCGGCCAGCGCGGAGGTGGCGGTGGTGGTGAGTGAGCTGGCCACCAACCTGGTGCGTCACGCCGGCGCGGGCGGCACGGTGGAGCTGTGGTGCGAGGCCGGGTGGCTCTTCATCCGCTCGAGAGATCGCGGCCCCGGCATGACGGACCCCGCGCGGCTCTTCATGGGCCGGGGTGAGGGCCGTCCCGGCCCGCTGCCGGGAGAGAGCCTGGGCGAGGGCGGCGCGGCGGTGATGCGGCTGACGGATGGCGTCCACGTGTCCAACCGCGAGGGCGGAGGGCTCGAGGTGGTGGCCCGCAAGCGGGTGATTCTGGAGAACAGGAGGCACCGGTGAGCCGGGGCTCGATGTGCACGGAGCTGTTGCGGGTGCTGCAGCAGTTCATGTCGGAGACGGCGGCGCGGCTGGTGCTGCGCGGGACGCTGGAGCCGCTGCGGCTGTCGCTGGAGTCCGTGGGCTCGGCGGAGCTGCCCCGCGTCATCGAGGCGCTGGAGCCGGCGACCCGCCACTTCGTGGACCCCGCGCGCCGGCCGCAGCTGGCCGCACTGCTGCGGACGCTGGCCACACCCGCCACCTCCCCGGTGGCGGCGCCGTCCCCCGCGTCGAAGCCGGCCCCCACCCCGCCGCAGGGCACTCCCATGGTGGCGCCCGCCGCCGCCGCTCCGGAGGTCCGCGCCACCACCTATCTGGTGCGCACGGAGTCGGACGCCAGCCACGCGCGGCTCGCGGCGCGGATGATGTGCGAGACGCTGGGTGGGCGCGGCTACGAGTGCCAGAAGGTGGCCACGGCGGTGAGTGAGCTGGCGCGCAACCAGATTGCATATGCCGGAGGAGGCACCATCCAGCTCGCCCCGGAGCAGACGCCGCGGCGCCTGTTGCGCGTGCGCGCGGAGGACCAGGGGCGCGGCATTCCGGACCTGGAGCGCGTGCTGTCCGGCACCTACCGCAGCAAGACGGGCATGGGCCTGGGGCTTCTGGGCGTGAAGCGGCTGGCGGACCGGTTCGACGTGCGCACCGGCCCCTCGGGCACGCAGGTGGACTTCGAGGTGTGGTTGTGAGGTTGGCCGTCTCCCACCACTCGCGCCCCAAGCCGGGCGAGGTGCGGAACGGTGACATGGCGCTGGTTCGTACCCAGGGCGGGCACACGCTGCTGGCGGTGGTCGACGCGCTGGGGCACGGCCCCGTGGCCGCGGCGGTGGCGGCCGACGCGGCCCGCTGCCTGGAGCAGCAGCCGCTGGACTCCGGCGTGGAGCCGCTGCTGGACGCGGTGCACGCGGCCCTGCGGCACAGCCGGGGCGCGGCCATCATGCTCGGCCTGTTCGACGGCAAGACGCTCCAGTGCGGCGGCGTGGGCAACGTCGAGTTGCGCACGCGGGGCACCCGGGTGCCCGTGGTCCCCACGCCCGGCATCCTCGGTCAGTCCATGCGCTCGCTGCGCACCGCCTCCGCGGCGCTGTCGCCCGGAGACCGGCTGGTCCTCTTCAGCGACGGCCTGAGCTTCCGGCTGGACCTGGAGTACGCACGGAAGCTTCCCCCCAACGAGGCGTGTCTGCTCCTGATGGAGCGCTACGCCCGACCTTCGGACGATGCCACCGTGATGGTGGTGGACGTGGAGAACTCATGAGCCAGCCCGACTTCCCCGGGGCCTCCCGCCCCGACCGCGAGACTTCCCGCATCCCCATCATCCCCCTCTGGGGCAACCTCATCGTCCCGCTGCAGGGGGACATCACCGACGCGCAGGCCGCGCAGCTGTGCTCGGACGTGCTGCGCGACATCCAGCGCATCGGCGCGCGCGGCATGGTGGTGGACATCTCCGGGCTCTGGCTGGTGGACAGCCACCTGTGCGCGGTGCTCGCGAGGCTGGCGGCCTCGGCGCGGCTGATGGGGACCCGCACCGTGCTGTGCGGCATGGGCGCGGACGTGGCGCTCACCCTGCAGAGCATGGGCATCCAGCTCGAGGGCGTGGAGACGGCGCTGGGCTTGGAGGAGGGGCTGGTGCTGCTCGGTGTCCAGGTGGTGGGCGGGCGCACCACCTCCGCCGAGCGCGAGGCCGCCCTTGCCCTGGCCGACGAGATGCTCGGCCTGTCGCCGTCCCCCCTTCCCAAGCCCACCGCCTGAGGACCCCCACACCCCATGAGCGCCCTCCCCAAGCAGGACCTCCTCTCCATCAGCCCCGAGCGCATCGGCCGCATCATCGACGTGCTGTCGATGATTTCCGTGGGTGAGTTCTCCGTCGAGCGGACCACCATCCCCATCCACGAGCAGGACGAGTTTGCCGCGCTGGAGGAGACGCTCAACGTCTTCGTGCGCGAGCTGGACACCACGCGCCGCGAGCACGAGGAGGCGCTGACGCGCCTGGCGACGAGCCACCGGGAGATGGAGGAGAAGCTCGCCACCATCGAACGGCAGCGCGAGGCCATCCGCGACTTGTCCACGCCCATCATCGAGCTGTGGGAGGACATCCTCACGCTGCCCATCGTCGGCGTGGTGGACACGCAGCGCTCGGTGGAGATGACCGAGCGGCTCCTGCACCGCATCGTCCAGGGGAAGGCCCGCTGCGTCATCATCGACATCACCGGCGTGGAGGTGGTGGACACGATGACGGCCAACCACTTCATCAAGATGGTCAACGCCGCGCGGCTCTTGGGTGCGTACTGCGTGGTGACGGGCATCAGCCCGCTCATCGCCCAGACGCTGGTCCAGATTGGCGTGGACCTCAGTGCGGTGAAGACGCTCAGCAGCCTGAAGGAAGGCCTGCGCGAGTGCTTCCTCCACCTGCGCAAGAACAACAGCGGGACGCCGACGCAGCAGCGCTGAACCACCCCAGGAATCCGCGACAAGGAGCAGTGCGATGGGAGCAGTCTGGACGTTGGGCCCGCACAAGATGTGGTTCGAGGAGCCGGACACGGTGCGGCTCGTCACCGTCGGCGTCTACGACATGAAGCTGTTGGAGGAGTCGAACGCGCTGGTGCGTGAGCTGAAGAAGAACCACCCCACGCTCTATCTCATCTCGGACTCGCGCCAGGGCACCGGCATGTCCGCGGACGTGCGCAAGGTCCTGGGGGAGAATCCGGACCTGATGCCCTACGCGGCCACGGTGATGTTCGGCTCCAGCTTCGCCATGCGGACCATGGTCAACATGATGATCCGCGCGGGAGAGTTGATGGGGAAGAAGGGGAACACCCCCTTCGCCATGGTGGCCACCGAGGAGGACGCGAAGGCCTGGGTCGCCGCGCAGCGCGAGGCCGCGAAGGCGAAGGCGTCCTGAAGCGTCGTCTGCGGGACTTCCCGTAGTACCGGCGGGTGATTGTATGGGACCCGGGATGCACACCCCGGGTCGGAGCAGATGCGACCGGGCGTGATGGCCTATGCTGCCCGGCATGATCATCGCCATCCCCCGTGAAACGGTGCCGGGCGAGAAGCGGATCGCGCTCGTGGCGGAGAGCGTGAAACGCCTCGTCGGCAGGAAGCACGAAGTGGTGATTGAGAGCGGCGCGGGCCAGGGCGCGGAGTGCTCCGACGAGGAGCTGCGCGCCGCCGGAGCACGCCTCGAGCCGAGCGCCGCCGCCGTCTATGCCGCCGCGGACGTGCTGCTCAAGGTCCAGCCTCCAGGGCCGGAGGAAGTGCCGCTCTTGAAGCCCGGCTCGGTGCTGGTGAGCCTGGCGTACCCCATGTCCAACCCGAAGCTGGCGCGCGCCATCGCCCAGCGGCAGGTGACGCTGCTGGCCATGGACATGGTGCCGCGCACGACGCTGGCGCAGATGATGGACGTGCTCAGCTCGCAGGCGACGATTGCCGGCTACCGCGCGGTGCTGCTCGCGGCGGAGGCGATGCCGAAGCTGTTCCCCATGCTGATGACGGCCGCCGGGACGATTCCACCGGCCAAGGTGCTGGTGCTGGGCGCGGGCGTGGCCGGCCTGCAGGCCATCGCCACGGCGCGCCGCCTGGGCGCGGTGGTGGAGGCGTACGACGTCCGCAAGGTGGTGAAGGAGCAGGTGGAGAGCCTGGGCGCCCGCTTCGTCAACATCGACATCGAGGACGCGGCGGGCTCCGGCGGGTACGCGAAGGAATTGAGCGAGGAGGCCAAGAAGAAGCAGGCCGAGGCGCTCGCGGTGCACGTGGCGAAGTCCGACGCCGTCATCACCACGGCGCTCGTGCCCGGCCGGCGCGCGCCGGTGCTCCTGCCCGCGGACATGGTGCGGCGCATGAAGAGCGGCTCGGTGGTGGTGGACATCGCGGCGGAGCAGGGCGGCAACTGCGAGCTGACCCGGCCCGGCGAGCGCTACCGCACGGAGAACGGCGTCACCGTCATCGGCGAGAAGAACCTGCCCAGCCAGCTCTCGGTGCACGCCAGCGCCATGTTCTCGCGCAACCTGGAGAAGCTGCTCGCGCACGTCACGGACAAGGACGGCGCGCTGAAGCTGGATGTCGCGGACGAAATCGTGAAGGGGATGCTCATCACCCGCGGCGGGGACATCGTCCATCCGGCCGTGGCGGACGTGGCGTTGAAGGAGGTTGCCTGACATGTCACTGACGCTCATCTTCGGCCTGTACGTGTTCTTCCTGGCCGCCTTCACGGGCTACCAGGTCATCTCCAAGGTGCCGCACCTCTTGCACACGCCGCTGATGGCCTTCACCAACGCCATCTCCGGCATCTCCCTGGTGGGCTCGCTGCTGGCGGCGGGCGGGCACTACGGGACGGTGTCCACGGTGCTGGGCGCGGTGGCGGTGCTCGCGGCCACCATCAACGTGGTGGGCGGCTTCCTCATCACCGACCGCATGCTGCGCATGTTCAAGAAGAAGGGAGGCGCGCGATGACGCTCTCGCTGACGGAGACGTTCGTCCAGTTGCTGTACCTCGCCGCCTCCATCCTCTTCGTGCTGGGCCTGAAAGATTTGGGCGACGCGCAGACGGCACGCCGGGGCGTGCTGCTGGCGGAGGTGGGCATGGTGGCCGCCGTCGTCGGCACGTTGCTGTACGGCGTGGCGGTGTCCGGCGTCATCATCCGGTGGGAGTGGATCATCCTCGCCATCGTCATCGGCTCGGCGGTGGGCACGGGCATGGGCCTGTGGATTCCGATGACGAAGATGCCCGAGCGCATCGCCCTGTCGCACGCCTTCGGCGGCCTCGCGGTGGGCCTCGTCGGCGTCGTCGAGTACCTGGAGCATGGCGGCCCGCACATGACCACGCTCCAGGTCACCGCCACTGGCTTGGAAGTCGCGCTCGGCGCACTCACCTTCACCGGCAGCCTCATGGCCTTCGGCAAGCTGCAGGGCTTCATCACCGGCAGGCCCGTCACCTATCCGGGGCAGAACGCGTCCAACGTGCTGATGATTGCCGGCACGCTGGGGCTGATTGGCCTGCTCGTGTTCATGCCGGAGGCGGCCTGGGCCTTCTACGCCGTGGCGGCGCTGGGCGTGCTGCTGGGCGTGTTGCTGGTGCTGCCCATCGGCGGCGCGGACATGCCGGTGGTCATCTGCCTCCTCAACTCGTACGCGGGCCTCGCGGCGGCGGCCACGGGCTTCGCACTGGGCAACAACGTCCTCATCATCTGCGGCGCGCTGGACGGCTTCTCCGGCTTCCTGCTGGGCATGATGATGTCCAAGGCGATGAACCGCTCGTTCGCCAACGTGCTGTTCGGCGCGTTCGGCGCGGCGCCGGAGGCGAAGGCGGTGACGGCGGGAGCGACGCCCTCCGGGCCCGCGCCCAACGTGGGCTCGGTGGAGGAGGCGGCCGAGGTGCTCCGTGCCGCGCGCTCCGTCATCGTGGTGCCCGGCTACGGCATGGCCGTGTCCCAGGCGCAGCACGCGGTGCGAGACCTGGCCAACGCGCTCCAGGCCAACGGCTGCGACGTGCGCTACGCCATCCACCCGGTGGCCGGCCGCATGCCCGGCCACATGAACGTGCTGCTCGCCGAGGCGAACGTCCCGTACGACCACCTCTTCGACCTGGACGTCATCAACGACGACTTCTCCGCCACCGACGTCGCGCTGGTGGTGGGGGCGAACGACGTCGTCAACCCCGCCGCGCGCAACGACCAGAGCAGCCCCATCTACGGCATGCCGATTCTCTCGGCGGACCTGGCGAAGACGTGCCTGGTGCTGAAGCGCTCGCTCAATGCCGGCTTCGCGGGCATCGAAAACGCGTTGTTCGTCCGCTCGAATACGATGATGGTGCTCGGTGACGCGAAGAAGACGCTCACCCAGTTCACCGCCGCGTTGAAGGAGTAGGCCGGACGATGATTCGCGAAGCGGTTGCGGCGGATGCCCCGTTGCTGGCCCGCCTGCTCCGGGAGGCCTTCGAGGAGTACCGGGGGCGGTTGGACCCGCCCTCCAGCGCGCACGACAAGACGGAAGAGGTCGTGCTGCGCGAGTTGAAGGACGGAGGCGCCCTCATCTCCGAGTCACCCTCGGGCGCGGAGGGCTGCGTCTTCTTCCACGTCAAGCCGGACCATGTGTACCTGGACCGGCTGGCCGTGCTCCCGCCCTACCGGGGCCGGGGCGTGGCCCGCGCGCTGATGGAGGCGGTGGAGGCGCGGGCCCGGGCGCTCGGGTCCACTCCCGTGCGCCTCAACGTGCGGTTGGCACTCAAGGACCACCAGGACTGGTACGCGCGCCAGGGCTACGCGTTCCTCAGCTACGGCACCCACGCGGGCTACTCCGCGCCGACCTTCGTCGTGCTCCAGAAGTCGCTCTGAGCCTCCCGGCGTGGGCGCCGTGGCGGGCCCGCCATCCGTGCCTGCCAGCCAGGTGCCGCTGGAGGCCTGACGCGGCCACTGTGCGCGAGCGCCGCACAGCGGGGTGGACGGGCCGGGCTGGGAACGGACATTTCCGCCAGGTGTCCGATTAGAGTGGGCCTGCCGTTCACCTTCGCGCAGGCGCTCTCCGTTGACGAATCCGCTCGCGGGCATTCCATTGGGGAGGTCAGAGGGTGGCGGAGCGGGTCGTCGATGGGATTCTGGCAAGGAGCGGGTGCATGGTGGGCAATTCAGGGGACGGAAGCGCCAACCTGGACGGCTCCCGGGGTGTGCCCCCGGACGAGCAGGACACCGACACGTCTCCGGTGCTGGACGGCGTGTCCGACGCGGAGCTCGACGCCTTCGTCGGCAAGCTGCGCACGGACAAGAGCCGCACCGTCACGCAGGCGACGCAGTCGCGCTCGCGCGGGGCGATGATGGGCGAGCGCCTGCACCGCGGGCGCCCCCTGGTGTCCTCCGTTCGCGAGGAGGTGCCGAGTCACGCGTGGTACGTCGCGCTGGGCGCGAAGGCCTCGGGGCCGCACGACGTCGCGGCGCTGAAGGCGTTCTGGGAGCGGGGAGAGCTGGGCCCGGACTCGCTGTGCTGGCGTGATGGCTTCAGCGAGTGGCTGCCCCTGTCCCAGGTGCCGGCGCTGGCCGAGGCGCTCGTCCCGCTGCCGCAGGAGAAGGTGCCCTCGGTGGAGGAGCTGCCCGCGGAGGCCCGCGCGGAGGTTCCGGGCTTCGCGCTGAAGGGCGCTGAGGCACTGAGGGCTCTCTCCGGGAGCGCTCCGGCGGCGCCTTCGCTCGTGGGGCAGGGGGCTGGCGCTGCCGCCGCGCCTTCGCGGCCGGAGGCGCTCGCGGACTTTGCTGGGGCGCATGCTCCCGGAGCCGCGCCTTCGCGGCCAGAGGCGCTGGCGGGCTCCGTGGGCGCGCATGCTCCCGCCGCCACGCCTCCGCAGCCGGCCGCCTTCGTGGACGCCGCGGAGGCGCCCACCCAGGGCGGCTCCCACTCGGAGGGGAGCACCTCCGTGGACCCGGTGGGAACGCACGCCGTACTGGCTGGAGAGTCGCGGGCGGGCCGGGAGCCCTCGCGGTGGCGCGGCGCCATGTGGCTGGTGGCGGTGGGCGGCGTCGTGGGCGGCGTGACGGTCGCCGTGGCCCTGGGGCTGCTGGGCCACGTGGATGGTCGTGGGCTCGCGGCGCGCCTGGGCTTCCGCGAGGCCGCGCCCGCCGTGGAGTCCCCCGCGACGACTGCCCCGGAGCGAATGACTTCCGCGTCCGCTGTTCCGGGCACGGACGGGACTTCATCCGCTGTCTCCGTGAATGCGGATGGCACGGCGGGGGCGGCAGCCGTGGAGCAGGGTGCCAGCGCCAATGTTTCATCCAGCTCCTCCATGGCGGTGACCGGTGCTGGTGCTCCGCCGGAGTCCTCGGGCACCGGGACTCCGTCGGCGACTTCGGGGACAGGCGTTGCGGCCAGTGTCGCCGCGAGTCCAGCCGCTGCCTCCGGAGCGGGTACGGGCTCCTCGCTCACGTCGCCGGGGTCCGTCGGAATCGACCGGGGTGGAAGCGTGCCCGCGTTGGCTGCCTCACGCGGCGACGCCAGGAAGGCCAGCGACAGCGCACCGGACTCGCTGCTGGACTCCTCGCTGACCACCGACAGTCCTCCCGAGCAAGCGCGGCTCTCCCAGCCGGCCGTATCAGGCTCCGCGCTCACGAAGCGCGCGGCGGAAGCTCCCGTGAGCGCCGCCTCGGCGGACGCGAAGCCGGGCGCCGAGGCTGCTCCCGCCGCGAATGCAGCGCCCAAGTCGGACGTGGGCCCGGACGAGGACTACGAGCGGGAGTTGCTGGACCCGCCGGCGGACGCGAATCCATCCGTGGGGCGCACCGTCTACGTGCCGCCGGACCCGTCGCAGCCGCGCGCGTCGCTCGCCCAGTCCGACATCTTCGAGGTGGTGGCCGCGAACAGGGCGGACGTCTCCGCGTGTGGCGCCGAGGAGGAGACGCCGCCGTCAGGCTCGGGACGCCGGGTGGTGGTGCGCTGGAGCATCCTCCCGAGCGGCAAGGTCGACGAGGTCGTCACCGAGACGCCGTCGCTCAAGGGCACGCCGCTCGCCCGCTGCATCGAGGCCAAGGTCCGCGGGTGGACCTTCCCCAGGCACCAGGAGCCGGGAGGCCCCGTCCGTTTCCCATTCGTGTTCTAGGCAGCCCGCGAGGAGCGTGAATGCCGGCCTACGTGGTGGTCCAGATTGCAATCCATGATGCGCAGACCTACGAGCGCTACAAGCAGCTCGCCCCGCCGTCGATTGCCCAGTACGGCGGGCGCTATCTCGTGCGCGGGGGCGCCACCGAGGTCCTCGAGGGCACCTGGCAGCCGCCGCGCTTCGTCATCCTGGAGTTCCCCAGCGTCGAGCGGGCCCGCACCTGGTGGGGCTCGCCCGAGTACGCGGCCGCCAAGGCGCTGCGCCAGTCCAGCACGCACACGATGATGCTGCTCGCAGAGGGGCTGCCCGCCGACGCCGGCCCCACCGTGCCGCGCTGAAATGCGAAGCCCCGACTCCGGAGGCCTTCCTCCAGAGCCGGGGCATGGGCACGTCGCGCGCTAGTTCACGCCGACGGCGGTCCAGCTCTCCTTCACCTTCTGGACCTCCGGCGAGTTGGCGCCGTGCAGGTCGGTCGCCGCCTTGATGCAGGCCTCACGCGCCTGGGCGAAGGTGGTGCTGGGCGTCATGTAGTGGGCAAGGGCGCGGTAGTAGATCTTCAGGCCCTTCTCCATCCCGATGCCGTCCTTCACCTCGGCGCCGGAGGTCTTGTTCTTCCCGCCGTTCACCATCAGGTAGAACGCGTTGTTGGCGATGCCGCTGGAGCCGTGGACCTCCTTCTGCTTCGGGTAGTTCTTGTAGTTGTCGATGGAGTACCCGTCCTTCGTCGGGTCGTTCATGTACCGCAGGCCGTCCTCGTTGCCGTTGCCCGGGGTCCACGCCGTCTCGCCCACCGTCCAGTTAAACTTCACGTCGGGGTTCTTCTGCGCGGCGTACCACTCCACGCCCGCGCCCATGATGTCGCTCATGGCCTCGTTGAGGCCACCGGACTCGCCGCTGTAGATGAGGCCGGCGGTGCGCTCGGTGAGGCCGTGGGCAATCTCGTGCCCGGCGATGTCCAGCGCGGTGAGCGGGCCGGCGTCCTTGCCGTCGCCGTCGCCGTAGCTCATCTTCTCGCCGTCCCAGAACGCGTTGACCAGGTTGTTGTCGACGTGCACGTACGAGACGAGCTTCTCGCCCGCGCCGTCGAGCGAGTCGCGGCCGAGGACGTTCTTGATCATGTCGTACGTCATCGACGCGCCGTAGTGCGCGTCCACCGCGGCCTTGGCGCGGGGGGCGTCGCCCGTCTCACCCCAGACGTCGTTGTTGTCCTTGAATTCCACCTGGCCGCTGGCCCGGGCCTTGTTCTGCCCGTCGTAGGTGACGATGCCCTTGCCGCGCGAGGCGTCCTGGAGGCTGAAGGTGCCGTCCGCGTTCTTCTTCGTCCCGAGCTCCACCTTGCCGCTGTAGAGCGAGGTGTCGTCCGCCTTGCCCGTGGGCGTCGGGGTGGGCCCCGGCGTCGGCGCCGGCTTGCCCGTGGCCTTCAGGCCCCAGCTGTTGAGCACGCCGGTGTCGCCGCGCGCCTTGTCGCTCACGGTGAGGGTCCACTCGCCCTGGGCCTTCTCGCCCGCGAAGGCGCTCAGGTCGAACGAGGTCTTCAGGTCGTCCGTGCTGCCGCCGGTGCGGTTGTGCACCACCGCGCTCTTGCCGGAGGGGCTGGTCAGCGTGACGGTCAGGTCGCCGCGGTACGTGTGCTTGATGTCCACGTCCAGCTTCAGCTTGTCGACGGTGACGTCCCCGTCCAGCTTCAGCTTCGACGTGACGGTGCCCAGGTCGCCGATGGTGGCCTTGGGGCTGGTGGTGGCGCTCGTCTCGTTGGGCGCGGCGGCGGCGGCCTTCGCACCGGCCTTCGCGCCCTTCGACACGGAGAAGCCGTCAATCTCGTTGAAGCGGTCGAAGATCTTCCCGGTGTTGGCGTCCACCAGGTAGTTCATGCGGCGCGGCTTCTCCTGGCCGGCAATCTGGGACATCTCCACGCGGTACGCCGAGTGGTACTTGCCGGCGTCATCCTTGTAGATGACCCGCTCCGCGTTGGGCTGCTTGTCCGGCTTCGCGCCGAACTCCTTGCGCGCCACCTCGATGGCCTGCGAGGCCGACAGCTTGGGCTTCTCGCTGCCGAGGCCGGCGGGGATGGTGGACGGCTCGCCGGTGATGCTCGACACCTTCCCGTCCTTGTCGAGGTGGCTGATGATCTGCTCACCGAAGACCTTCACGCCCTCGTGCACGCGGTCCATGCGCACGTGCACCATGCCCAGCTCGTCGCGCTCCACGTTCTTCGGGACGAAGGCGGCGGGCTGCCGCGTGAGCGACATCGACTCGGACTCCGGAGCGATGTGCGCGAGCGAGGCCTGGATGGCGGTCTGCGCGTCCATGCTCTCCAGCGGGAGGCGGCCCTGCCTGAGCGGCGACGTCAGCGTCTGCTCCGCGCGAGCCAGCTCGGTGCGGCGCGGGGCCGAGCTGAAGCCGTCCTGGACGACGCGGGGGCCAGGCGTCGCCGCGGGCTTCACCGTGTTCTTGGCCTGGGTCTCGGTCGTGGGGCGGAGGGTGACCGGCTTCGGACCATCAGTTCGACGAACGCTCATGGTGGGGGGCTCCGGTGCTGCGGGGGTACGATATTGTCGGTTCAGCGTCGCCAAAGTTGCCGCTGTGCGTTGAATTATTTATTGGTTTGATACAACCCTGCAAGTCGGGGAACTGGAGGCCGGTGTCATGAGGGACTCCGCCCCCTGTAGAGCGCACCGGCGGGGGCTGTGACGGGGACGAGGCGGCCTTCACGGAGGGCGTACGCGCAGTGCGCGTCTCACGGCCCTCCGAAGAAGGACACTTCCAGCACGCGCACGTAGAGGTTGCACGCTGCGTGGAAGAGGGCGGCGCCCATGATGGTGCCGGTGCGCTCGCGCATCCACCCGAAGAGGAGCGCGGGGAAGAACACGGACAGGCGCCACGCCTGGAAGATGGCCAGGTGGCCCAGGGCGAAGAGCACCGCCGTCACCCAGAAGGCCTTGCCCAGCCTGCCGCCCAGCACGAGCCGTCCCTCGGGCCACGCATCCCTCAGCCGCGCCTGGACGTAGCCCCGGTAGAAGAACTCCTCCGGCAGCGCGACGACGAAGAGCTGGTCCACCACCCACTCGCCGAAGCGCGGGGGCAGCCGGAAGCGGAAGTGGGCCTCGCCCGCCATGGGCGTGAGGAACCGCGCGAGCGACCGCGGCAGGTGGGGCAGCACCTCCGCGAAGCCGGCGAAGGCGAGGAAGAACAGCGGCCCGATGATGGCGGACAGCACGAGGAACAGGCGCACGTCCTCGCGCCACGCGCGCAGCGTCAGCCCGTAGTCGCGGTAGTCCTCGTCCCGCCAGCGCATGGGGATGAGCGGCAGGTAGAGGAAGCCCACGGTGGCCACCAGCTTGGGGACGCTGGTACCGCCGAAGAGGAGGAAGGCGGCGATGATGCCCAGGAAGCCCACCGCCCACAGGCCCAGCACCTCCTGCACCGCGTTCGGACGCCAGGGCGTCACCGTGGCCTGACTCATGGCGCGTCCGCCGACGCGAGCTGGACCTTCACCTCGCCCAGCGGCAGCACCCGGCAGCCGCGCCGGTACCGCTGCACCACCACCGCCACCAGTCGCCCGTCCCCGTCGAACACGGGGCTGCCCGGAGGCAGGGCCAGGGGCACGTCGTAGAAGGGCTCCGGCGCGTTGCCGCTGGCCTGTGCCGCCACGGGCCGCGCGGGCTGTCCCTTCGTCGCGGGAAGCACGCCCACCACCCACTTCCCATCGAGGCTGTCGCCGTCCCTCAGCAGCTTCACCGGCACGGCGGGGTAGGTGCCGTCCGGCGCGGCCACCACCGCCACCTTGAGGGCCGCGTTGGCCAGCACCACCTTCGCGGGCAGCGCCTTGCCGTCGTGCTCCACCGTGGCGGCATTCAGCCCGACGAACGCCTCGCCCACCGGCTCCACCGAGGTGAGCACCTGCCCGCCAGCGCCCACGAAGACGCCGGGGCCGCTCTGCTTCGGCCCGCGCACCCGCACCACCGAGCGCGCGTGCAATTCCATCACCCGCTGCAGGTCCGCGCGCGAGGGACGGACCTCTCCCGCGAAGGAGGGGAGGGCGACAAGACAGCAGAGCAGGAGCAGCGGCGGAAGGCGGGACATCGGCGCGCGCCGCAGCCTATCACCGGCGGGCGCGCAGCGCGGCGATGAAGCGGTCCGCTGGCAGCGTGTTCAACACATCCGTCTTGCGCGCCCAGCCCCGGCGCGCGGTGGCCACGGCGAAGGCCAGGTTGCGCAGGTCCTCCTGCCGGTGCGCGTCGCAGCTCACCACCAGCCTCACGCCGAGCTGGACGGCCTGGCGGACGTACTCGGCCTTGATGTCCAGCCGCGCCGGCTTGCCGTTGACCTCTACCGCCACGCCCCGCTCGGCGGCCCGCTCCAGGATGGCTTCCATGCGAACGGGGTAGGCCTCGCGGTTCTGGATGAGACGGCCGGTGGGGTGCCCGAGGATGTGCAGGCACGGGTTGTCCAGCGCGGTGAGCAGCCGGCGCGTCATCTGGTCCTCGTCCATGCCGTGCCGCACGTGGATGGAGCCGATGACCAGCTCGAGCTGCTCCAGCACGCTGTCGGGATAGTCGAGCGTGCCGTCCTCCAGGATGTCCACCTCGATGCCCTTGAGCAGGCGCACCCCGGGCACCGCCGCGTTGATGCGGTCGATTTCGTCCCACTGCCGCTTCAGGTCCTCCACCTTCATGCCGCCGGCGTAGATGGCCGCCTGGCTGTGCTCGGTGACGGTGAGGTACTTCAGGCCCAGCGCCTTCGCGGCGAGCGCCATCTCCTCCAGCGAGTTGCGCCCGTCGGACCAGGTGCTGTGCGCATGGACGGCGCCCTGCACGTCCTCCAATGTGACCAGGTCCTGCGGCAGCTTCCCCGCGCGCGCGGCCTCCACCTCGCCGTTGTCCTCGCGCAACTCCGGCGGCACGTACTGCATGTCCAGCAGCGCGTAGAGCGCGGCCTCGTCCGTGACGGTCACCTTCGTCCCGTCCTCGCGGTGCACGCCCCACTCGGAAATCTTGAGGCCCCGCTCGTGGCCCAGGTTGCGCAGGCGGATGTGGTGGGCCTTGGAGCCCGTGAAGTGGTGGAGCGCGGTGGCGTAGTCCTCGTCCGGCAGCACGCGCAGGTCCACCTGCAGGTCGCCCGCCGTCATCCGCACGGAGCACTTGCTGCCGCCCTTGCCCAGCACCGTCGCCACGCCCGGGGCGTTGGCCAGCGCGTCCAGCACGGGGCCGGGGTCCGCCGCGGAGGCGATGATGTCCACGTCCGCCACCGTCTCCGCGCGGCGGCGCACGCTGCCGCCGAGGCTGGCGCGCACGACCCCCGGAATCGCCTTCACCTGCTCCAGCAGCGCCTCCGCCACGGGCAGCGCGTCACCCAGCAGCTTGCGCTCGCCGCGGGCGCGCCGGAACACGGCGATGCCTTCGAGAATCTTCGCCTCGCTCTTCTCGCCGAAGCCTTTGAGCTGGCGCACGCGGCCCTCGCGGCAGGCGCGCTCCAGGTCCTCGATGCTGCCCACGTCCAGCTCGCGCCAGAGGACGGCCACCTTCTTCGGGCCGATGTCCGGCAGCTTCAGCATCTCCAGCAGGCCGGGCGGGAACTTCGCCTTGAGCTCCTCGAAGTAGCGCATCCGACCGGTGGTCACCAGCTCGGTGATCTTCTCGGCGAGCGCGGGGCCGATTCCCGGGAGGCTCTCCAGCCGGCCCTCGGCCACGAGGGGGCCCAGCTCCTGCGGCAGCCCGGCGATGCGGTCCGCGCCCATGTCGTAGGCGCGGACACGGAAGCCGCTCTCCCCCTGGAGTTGGAGCAGCTGGCCGATGTCCCGGAGGACCTGGGCGACTGCCGCCTTGTCGACGGTCTGCGTGATGACGTCTGGAGTCACGGGGGGAAGGTAATGCCCGGGGAACAGGGGTGCAGGGCGCACCGCATTGTGGGAAAACAGACCGCGATGACGAAGATCAAGCTGGGCCCGGCGGATTTCGCCGAGCGGGAAATGCGCGGTTACGAAGTCGGCAAGCGCAACGTGTGTATCGCGAAGATTCATGGCCGCTACAAGGGCCTCGACGACTGGTGCAACCACGCGGGCTGTCTGCTGTCGGGCGGTCGCATCGAAGAGAACATGGTCGTCTGTCCGTGCCATGAGGTCGGCTTCGACATGGACAGCGGCCGCAACGAGACGTCCCCCGGCGTCTGTGACGACCAACCGACAGTCAAGGTCGAGGTCCAGGACGGCGCGCTCGTCGTCGAGCTGCCCGACAACACCTGAAGCGCCACGCGCGCACCGGAGCATCCCCCATGGCACACGACGGGCACGATCACGACCATGACCACGGTCACGGCCATTCCCACGGCCACTCCCACTCGCACGGGCATGACCACGAGCACGGGCATGACCACGAGCACGGGCCGGGGCATCCGCACCACGAGCACGGGCACGAGCACCACCACCATCACCCGCACGGCCATGACCACGCGGCGCCGGGCGTGGCGGCGGAGCACAAGTCCCGGGCGCCGGTGCACGTGAGCGCCTTCGTGGTGACGTGCTCGGACACCCGGGACGCGGCGCGGGACGAGAGCGGGCGTGTGCTGCGCGAGGCGCTGGAGGCGGCGGGGCACCAGGTCGCCGGCGCCGTGGTGGTGAAGGACGACCCGGAGGCCATCCGCGGCGCGCTGGAGCAGGCGCGGGCGGCGGGCGCGCGGGCGGTGCTGTTCAACGGCGGCACGGGCATTGGCCGGCGCGACACCACGGTGGAGACGCTCCGGGCCCTGTTCGAGAAGGAGCTGCCGGGCTTCGGGGAAATCTTCCGGATGCTGTCGTACCGGCAGATTGGCAGCGCGGCGATGATGTCGCGGGCCACCGCGGGCACGTACCAGGGGATGATTCTCTTCGCCCTGCCGGGCTCGCCCCAGGCGGTGCGGCTGGCGCTGGACGCGCTCATCCTCCCCGAGCTCGGTCACGCGGTGCGTGAACTGACGCGTTGACGACGTTCAAATCGCTCTCCCGGGCAGGGTCCGAGACGGCTCGCCGTGGCTCACGGTTGTTTCACGACCGACAGTGATTCCCAGTTATCGCGGGAAATGTCACACTCACTGTGAAGGCAGAGAAGGCTACTCCTTCAGGTCTCGCAGCAGCCGTCCCCCGCTCAGCAGTGGAGAATCGTATGAACGTGAAGCGCCTGGCTTCAGTCGTCCTGGTGCTCGGTTGTGTCTCGGCGTTTGCCAAGGCCCCAGTGGCAAGCGCCCCCGTCGCGAAGGCTCCGGATCGCGACGTGTACATCACCATTGGCACGGATGCTCTGGAGCATGTGAATGCGGTACTCGCCGGCGAGGGCCTCGCGGCGCCGACGCTGGCGGGCCAGAAGGGTGAGGTCACCGCGCTCCGCGTGCGCGAGTCCCAGCTCAACACCATCTCCCGGATGATGCACGAGAAGGCCCACCGCTGTGGCGGCTTCATCGCCCACGAGTCGGAGTCGGAGGCGCTGGCGGCGCTGGCTGGCGGAGAGTCGGTGAAGGGCATGACGTCGCTCGCGGTGACGTACACGACGGACAACCCCACCGTGGCCAACGGACTGGCCAACGCGGTGACGGAGGCCAACATCCGGAGCACCATCACCACCTTGTCGGGCTACGCGACGCGCTACCACACGTCGACGACGGCCAACACGGCGGGCACCTGGCTGAAGACGCAGTGGGAGACGTACGCGGCCGGCCGCAGCGATGTGACGGTCGCGCTCCAGTCCCATACCGGCACGGTGATGAAGTCCGTCGTCATGACGATTACCGGCACGGCGCAGCCGTCTGAAATCGTCGTCCTGGGCGCGCACCTGGACTCCACCAGCTCCCCGACGAGCAACGCTCCGGGCGCGGACGATGACGCGTCCGGCGTCGCGACCCTCACCGAGGTCATCCGCGTGATGATGCTCCAGGGCTACCGCCCGGCGAAGACGGTGAAGTTCATGGCCTACGCCGCGGAGGAAGTGGGCCTGGTGGGCTCCAAGGAAATCGCCAATGCGCACAAGGCCGCCGCCGCCAACGTCATCGGCGTGATGCAGCTGGACATGACGAACTACCAGGGCTCGAGCTGGGACGTGGTCCTGATGACGGACTACACGAACGCCGCGCAGAACACGTTCATCACCGGCCTGATGACGACGTACCTGCCCACCCTCACGAAGACGACGTCCTCGTGCGGCTACGCGTGCTCGGACCACGCCTCGTGGACGAACGCGGGCTTCGCGGCCTCGATTCCGTTCGAGGCGCTGATGAGCCAGTACAACCCGTACATCCACACGGTGAACGACACGCTGGCGCGCAGCGCCGGCATGGCGACGCACGCGCTCAAGTTCGCGAAGGTTGCTTCCGTGTACGTGGCCGAGCTGGCCAAGGGCACGCTGACGGTGTCTGACACCACGCCTCCGACGGTGGCCCTCACGGCCCCCTCGGCGGGTGCCACGGTGACGGGCACGGCGACGCTGTCGGCGACGGCCTCGGACGCTTCCGGCATCAGCAAGGTGGAGTTCCTGGTGGACGGGGTGGTGGTGGGCACGGCGACGGCGTCGCCGTACAGCTACGCGTGGAACAGCGCCGCCACGGCCAATGGCAGCCACAGCATCGCGGCGAAGGCGACCGACGCGTTCGGCAACGCCACGACGAGCTCCGCCGTGACGGTGACGGTGAGCAACACCTCGACCGGCGCGGCCTATGACACGACGCTGAAGGCGCCCCGGTGCTTCTCCGCGTTGGCCTCGTGCGACTCCGGCACGCTGCTCAACGGCCGTGGCGGCATGGGGCCCGAAGTCAACATGCCCAACACCATCAACAGCTCGTGCGCGGACGGCCTGTCCGGCACGTACCACTCGGACGAGTCCAATGACCGCCTCAAGGTGTCCACGACGGACGGGACGACGTTCGCCGCGGGCAAGACGGTGAGGATCGAGGCGAACGTCTACGTCTACTCCACCACGGCGGACAAGCTGGACCTGTACTACACGGGTAACGCGGCCAGCCCGTCGTGGACGTACATCACGACCATCACCCCGACGGCGAACGGCGTGCAGACGCTGTCGGCGAACTACACGCTGCCCTCGGGCACCGTGCAGGCGGTGCGCGCGGTCTTCCGCTACAACGGAAGCGTGTCCTCGTGCGTCTCGGGGTCCTACAACGACCACGACGACCTCATCTTCGCGGTCCAGTAGTCTGTAGCCGGCTCCCCCTTCCTCCCGCGGGGAGGGAGGGGGGCCCGTATCAAGAGGGACGGGAAGCCGTCGCCAGAGAGGCTTCCCAGCCGTCGTACTCTCCAGCGTGCTCGCGCGCGAGCTGCTCCAGTGACATGCGTGCGGCCTCCACTGCTTCTCGCTCCGGCCGGATGAAGTGCGAGGCGAGGACGAGCCAGTGCACGCCGTCCGCTCCGGGTCGACTTTCGACCGTGAAGCCCCGTTCTCGTAGCTGCGCCGCGACAGCCTCGCCGACGTCGCTGGATGCGAAGTAGAGGTAGTGCTGGAAGCAGTGAGGAGCGTCCGGTGAGGCCGTGGCCCGGAGAACCTCCTGTAATGCGAGCTCCTCTTCAATCATGGCGCCTCACGTCTCCTGCTCGGGATGCCACTGCGTCTTGAGGCGAAGGACCAGCATCTCGTGGTTCCAGATGGCCCCGATGGGGAGCTGCCGTTCGGCAGGGGAGAGCTCGGCCTTGAGGACTTCTTCCTCTCCGTTCCACACCATCCAGGCGAGGACTCTTCCGTCCTGGCTTCGTGCTCCAGGACGGCGCAAGGCCGCAGGCAGCTCGAGTCCGTGAGGAATGGCACGGCTGCCGACGACCTCCACCAGGCCCTGCCGGAGGGCGGCCCCCACGGGATAGAACGCGAAGTACTCGACCTGCTCGTGCGTTGCGGTCCACTCCTGGGGACGTGTGGCGTGGAACCCGAGCAGGACCCGCACCGTATCGCCAAAGTCCGGGTGCTTTGCCGTGTATTGCAGATACGCCAGGCCGCGAGGCGTGTTCACCTCGCGGATGTCGCCCGGACGCGCCCGGGAGCGAGGGGGGCTCATGGTCAGCCCCCGTTCAGGGACAGGCAGTCGCCCCGAGCCTCGTGTTGCTCGCACCAGCGGCCGTAGTCCTTTCGGAGCGAGGACTGGAGTCCGTGGTCGACATGTCCCCACTCCTCGGAGGTAGAGGCTAGCAACAGCCGGCCTGTCTGCGCTGGCCGCACCGAGAGCGGCACGTCCAGCACCAGCATTGCGAGGGCCTGGCTCAACGCATCCGCTGTGACTTCCACGGGCGTGGAACGGGAGGGTAGGGGACGGATGATGGGCTCGCCGCCATCAGGATTCAGTCGCACGACGCGCGTCGTCCCTCCGCAGCCGATCAGGAGCGAGAGCAGCAACACCCACGACCAGCGCGCCTTCATGCGGCGACCTCCCTCTCTTGGTGTCAAAACCTGTTATATATGAAAAACAGGAATAGACCGAGGCGCGCCCGAGTTCGCCGGGCCGCCTTTTCGATGGTCGCGGCGAGCACCACCGCATTGCCCTCGTTCCAGTCACCGGCGAGAGTCGGGAAGCCCGGCCCTCCGGCCGCCGTTCCAGTGGCATTTGGGAGTCTCCGACGTGACATCGCGCGCATCGAAGCGCACGAGCAGCGGTAGCGGGCTGAGCGCCCGGGCGGCCGAGCACCTGCGCCCGAGGCTGGAAGCCTTCCTGGCCTCCACGGATGCGCGCGCCCGCATCGGCTTCGACCCGGTGGAGTTCCCCCACCGCTACACCGACCCGCGAGACATCGAGGTCAGCGCGCTGCTCGCCGCGGCGCTCGCCTACGGACGCGCGGACCTGTTCCGCCCCAAGGTGGACGCGCTCCTCCAGCGCATGGGGTCTTCTCCAGCCGCCTTCGTCCGCGCGCTCGACGTCCCCGGCGCGAAGGCGCTGCTCGCCGGCTTCGTCTACCGCTTCAACGTGGGCACCGACGTCGCCGTGCTGCTGCTCGGCATGGGCCGCGTGCTGCGCGAGCACGGCAGCCTGGAGGCCCTCTTCGTCCAGGGCCTCGAAGCGCGCGGCACGCTGCACGGCGCGCTCGACGCCTTCACCACCGGCCTGCGCCAGGTCCCCATGGAGGGCCTGCGCGCCGCCCTGGGGCCGGAGCGCGGCCTGCACCACCTGCTGCCCTCGCCCCTGGGCGCGGGCGCCGCCAAGCGGCTCAACCTCTTCCTCCGGTGGATGGTGCGCGGCCCGGACGCGGTGGACTTCGGCATCTGGAAGCGCGTGCCGCCCGCCACGCTCCTCATCCCGCTGGACACCCACATCGGCCGCATCTCCCAGCACCTGGGCCTTACCCGGCGCAAGGACCTCACGTGGCGCACCGCGGAGGAAGTCACCGCGTCCCTGCGCGCCCTCGATGCCGAGGACCCCGTCCGCTACGACTTCGCCCTGTGCCACTACGGCATGAGCGGCGCGTGTCCCGCCCAGCCGGTGCCGGAGAACTGCGCCCGCTGTGCCCTCCTGCCTGCCTGCGGCGTGGGCCCTCGCGTGGTGGCAACGGCGACCCGGAGGGTCCGTGGGGCCACCCGTCCAGGGGGCAAGGGAGTGGCGGTGTCCCGGCGACGTTGATTGTTTTTTCCCGGAGCGCTGCAATCAGCGGGTGGCCCCGGAACTTGCATACCGGACACAGGCCCTGTTCGGGGCCGGGGAGCGACAGGATTGCACGCGACGCTGGTAGCGGTGCCCTCCGCGGTGGCGGAGGAAATCGAGCGAGGGCTGCGCGAGTCCGACGTGGGCCGCGCCTGCCACGTGCTGCGCGTGTCCGAGGCCCCGGCCCCCGGTTCCATGACGGAAGGGCTGCTGGTGGCCTGGGACGACGGCGGCCCGCTGGAAGAGGTTGCCGCCTGGTGTCAGCGGTTGGATGAGTCCCGCGTGGCCTCACGCACGCAGTTCGTGGTGCTGACGCCCCGGGCTCCCGCGGAGTCCGAGGCGCTGGCCCGGGCCGGAGCCGACGAGTGTGTGGCCCCGCCGGGCACGCACTGGGGCGCACGGCTGGTGTCGCTGCAGCGCCGCATGCAGGCGGAGCGGGCGAACGTCGAAATCCAGTCCACGCGCCGCGCCGCGGACTTCCTGCGCAGCGCGCTCGACGGCGTGCCGGACCCGCTCTTCGTCAAGGACCGGCAGCACCGGTGGGTGGCCGTCAACAACGCGTTCTGCCAGTTCATGGGCCACAGCGCGGAGGAGCTGCTGGGCCGCTCGGACTATGACTTCGTCCCCGCGCACGAGGCGGACGTCTTCTGGCGCAAGGACGAGCAGGTCTTCCGCTCCGGCCGCACCGACGAGAACGAGGAGGCCTTCACCGACCGCGAGGGCCGCACGCACACCCTCGTGACGAAGAAGGCCGCCTTCACCGGCACGGACGGCGAGGGCTTCCTCGTCGCCGTCATCCGAGACGTCACGGACCGCAAGCGGCTGGAGTCGCAGCTCATGGTCGCCGAGCGCATGGCCTCCGTGGGCACGCTGGCCGCGGGCGTCGCGCACGAAATCAACAACCCGCTGGCCTTCGTCTGCTCCAACCTCTCCTTCCTGAAGGAGCGCCTGGCCCAGGCCGCGCTGTCCCCGGAAGCGCTCCCGGAGCTGCGCGAGGTGGTGGAGGAGGCGGAGGTGGGCGCGGCGAGGGTGGGCGCCATCGTCCGCGACCTGCGCACCTTCGCTCGCGCGGACGAGGACCGCCTCTCGCCCGTGGACGTGTCGCGCGTGGTGGACGGCGCGCTCCGGCTGGTGCGCAACGAGCTGTCGCACCGCGCCCGGCTGGTGTGCACGCTGCAGCCCGTGCCGCGCGTCCATGGCAACGACGTGCGGCTGAGCCAGGTCGTCGTCAACCTGCTGGTGAATGCGCTGCAGGCGCTGCCGGAGCGGCCCGCGGACGAGAACGAGGTGCGCGTGTCCCTGCGCGCCGGCCGCCCCGGCCAGGTGGAGCTGGAGGTGGCGGACAACGGGCACGGCATGCCGCCGGAGGTGCAGCGCCGCATCTTCGACCCCTTCTTCACCACCAAGGCCGTGGGCGAGGGCACCGGGCTGGGCCTGTCCATCTGCCTCACCCTCGTGCAGGCCATGGGCGGGCGCATCGACGTCTCCAGCACGCCGGGCCGGGGCAGCTCCTTCCGCGTGGTGCTGCCCGCCACCGTCTCGGACGCGGCGGCCCCGGTCGCGAGCACGAGCGTGAGGCCGCGAGCGCCGCGCCCGGTGATGCCCCGCCGGCGACTGCTGCTCATCGACGACGAGCCCTCCGTGGGCAGCTCGGTGAGCCGGTTGGTGCGCGACGTGTACGAGGTCCGCGCCGTGCAGGGCGCGCGCGAGGCGCTCCAGTTGCTCTCGGAAGGCGAGCGGTTCGATGCCATCCTCTGTGACTTGATGATGCCGGGCATGAGCGGAATGGACTTCGTGGTGGAGCTGGAGCGGATGGCGCCGGACCTGGTGCTGCGCACCGGGCTGATGACGGGCGGCGCCTTCACTCCGCAGGCCCGCGAGTTCGTGGGCCGCCACTCCCGCGGGCTGCTGGAGAAGCCCTTCGAGCGCGAGGGCCTGTGCACGTTCGTCGAGCACCTGCTCCAGTGAATCGCCCCGGCCGCAGGGTGCTGGCCGCGTCGCTGGCGGCGCTGCTGGCCCTGGCGCTGTGGGCGGGGCCGGACCGGCTGCGCGGACTGTCCTTCGTGCTGCGCGCCGCGGGGATGCAGGGCGCTGCGGCCGAGGCGCTCGCGCGCTGGCGCACGGTGCCCTTCGACGTGAGCGACCTACGCGTGCCCACGCGCCACGGCCCGGTGCGCGCCCGGCTGTACCGTCCCCTGGAGGGTCGGGTGGAGCGCACGGTGGTGCTCACCTCGGGCGTCCACGCGGATGGCATCGACGAGCCGCGCCTGGTGAAGCTGGCAGGAGACCTGGCCACGGGCGGGCAGGCGGTGCTCACCCCCGAGCCCCCGGACCTGCTGCGCTACGAAATCACCCCGCGCCTGCCGGACATCATCGAGGACGCCGCCGCGTGGGCCGCGTCCCAGAAGGACCTGGCGCCGGACGGCAAGGTGGACCTGTTCGGCATCAGCTTCTCCGGCGGGCTGTCCGTGGTGGCCTCGGGGCGGCCGGCGTTGAAGGGGAAGGTGGCCGCGACGCTCTCGTTCGGCGGGCACGGGGACCTCTCGCGCGTGCTGGCCTTCCTGTGTACCGGTGTGCTCCCGGACGGCAGCAAGCTGGCGCCGCACGACTACGGCGTGGTGGTCATCCTGCTCAACGTGGCGGACCGGCTGGTGCCGCCCGAGCAGGTGGAGCCGCTGCGCACGGGCATCCGTACCTTCCTGCGCGCCTCGCACCTGACGCTCACCGACAAGGCCCTGGCGGAGCAGACCTTCGCCCGGGCGCGGACGCTCCAGGCGGAAATGCCCGAGCCGGCCTCCACGCTGATGAAGCACGTCAACACGCGGAACGTGGCGGCGCTGGGGCCGCTGCTCCTGCCGTTCGTGAAGGCCTTCGCCGCGGACCCGGCCCTGTCACCCGAGCGCTCGCCGCCGCCGTCCACGCCCGTCTACCTGCTGCACGGGGAAGGGGACACGGTGATTCCCGCCATGGAGGCCTCGCTGCTCGCGAAGGCGCTGCGGCCCCACACCGAAGTGCATGCCCTGGCCACGCCCCTCATCTCCCACGCGGAGGTGGACCGGCAGGCAGGGGTGGGAGACGTGTGGAGGCTGGTGGGCTTCTGGTCCGGGCTGCTCGACGAGTAACCCGGGCGCTTGGGACAGCAACGAACCTGCTCCAGGAGTGACGGAGCGGGCGGGCGTCATTCAGGTGACAGCAACACACGTGGATGGCTTCCCGATTGGCCCGGCGGATACATTGTCCCGCGCCATGAGCGTGAGCCTCCGCGACGTCCTCACCGGCGAGGATGTCTTCGGCTACATCCACCGGGTTCTGGGTTCCTTCGATTCGCGCCTCTACCAGCAGCTTCTTGGCGCGGCCAACGCGTTCAAGGAGGGCGACGCGGCCCTGGGCATCTCCGCCGCGGACGAGACGTCCCGCGCGAATGCCCGTGCGCTGCTGTCGCGCACGAAGCTGGGCGCCATCCACTCGCATCCTCCCTTCGAGGACCGGCTGCATGCCTTCATGCTGGAGGGACTGGACGGGGAGCTGCTGCCCCGCCTCTCCGAGTGGACGCTGGGGCAACTGAAGCACTTCCTGCTCACCGCGCCCGAGGCGGAGGTGCACGCCATCCTCGGCGGGCTGGGCAGTGACGTCATCGCCTGTGTCGTGAAGCTGATGAGCGACGCGGAGCTGACGGCGGTGGGCGCGCGCATCTACCACCCGCTGCCCGGCAGCAAGCTGGGCGCGAAGGGCTACCTGGGGGCGCGCCTCCAGCCCAACTCGCCCACGGACCACCCGGACGACATCCGCTGGCAGGTCTTCAACGGCTGGTCCTTCGCGGTGGGCGACGTGGTGCTGGGCACCAACCCGGTGTCCTCGGTGCCCGCGTCCGTGGCGGCGGTGGAGGCGGCGCTGCACGACATCCTCGTCACCTTCGGGCTGGCGGAGGTGATGCCCCACTGCGTGCTCTCGCACATCGACGTGCAGGCGCAGGTGGAGGCACGGCAGCCGGGCACCACCGGCATCTGGTTCCAGAGCCTCGCGGGCAACGAGTCCGCCAACCGCACCTTCGACGTCACCATCGAGAAGATGGTGCGGCACGCGGCGAGTCGCACCGGGAAGTTCGGCCTCTACTTCGAGACGGGACAGGGCGCGGACGCGACGAACGGGCACCACCACGGCTGCGACATGCTCATCCACGAGTCGCGCAAGTACGGCTTCGCGCGGGCGCTGAAGGCGCGCGTGGCGATGGCGCAGCTCGGGGTGGGGCGGGCGCAGGAGCCGTGGGTGCACGTGAATGACGTGGCGGGCTTCATCGGGCCAGAGGTGTTCCGCACCCGCGAGCAGCTCGTGCGCTGCTGCCTGGAAGACATCGTCATGGGCAAGCTGCACGGGCTGATGATTGGCCTGGACGTGTGCTCCACGCTGCACATGGACGTGACGCTGGATGACCTGGGCTGGTGCCTGGAGCAGGTGGCCCCGGCGGGCCCCGGCTACCTCATGGCGCTGCCCACGCGGAACGACCCGATGCTCAGCTACCTGACGACGGCGTTCCAGGACCACGTCCGGCTGCGGGAGAAGTTCGGCCTCAAGGCGGATGACCGGATGTGGGCCTTCTTCCAGGAGCTCGGCGTCATCGACGCGCAGGGGCGCCCCACGGAGCATTTCGGTGACCCGGCGTGGGTGTACCTCCAGTACCGGCGGCGCAAGGGGGACTCGCGCCCGGACGCGGAGGTACTCACGGAAGCGAAGCGGGAGATGGCGGCGGTGCGTGAGCGCAGCGTGCCGCTGGCGGTGGGGCACGGGGCGCTGACGTACGAGCTGGAGCCGTCGCTGGAGCGGGAGCTGCGCGCGCTGTACGAGGACGCGAAGGCGGGCCTCTGGTCGGAGCTGTCCGAGGCGATGGTGGCGCAGCTTGTCGACGCGGTGCCCCTGCGGACGTGCTCGGAGGACCGGCGCGACTACATCCTGCATCCGCCTTCGGGCGAGCGGTTGGATTCGGCATCCGAGCTGGCGGTGCGGATGCTGCGGCTGCGGCATGCCGGGCAGTGGGACGCGCAGATAGTCATCTCGGATGGACTGGATGCTCGCTCGCTGATGGATGAAGGGCACCTGAAGCCGTTCCTGGCCGAGCTGCGGCGCGAGCTGGCGGCGGCGGGCTGGCACGTGGCGCCCGAGCACCTGGTGGTGAAGTACGGCCGCGTGCGCGCGGGCTACCAGGTGGGGGAGCTGCTGTTCGGTGACTCGGAGAAGTCGGCGCCGCGGGCGCTGGTGCACGTCATCGGTGAGCGGCCGGGCTCCGGGCACCATGCCTTCTCCGCGTACCTGAGTGCGCCGTCGGCGCGGGCGTGGGGCCGGCAGGGCAGGGTGGACCACGACATCACGCGACTGATTGCCGGCATCTCCGATACGAGCGTGCGGCCCGAGTCGGCGGCGCGCGAGGCGGTGCGCATCCTCGCGGAGCTGGCGTCCTCGGCGCGCAACGAGCCGCCCACGCTGGATGGCTCCGTCGAGGCGCGAGGGGCCTGAGTCAGGACGGGCCACGCTCCCCGGGGCGGGCGTCCGTCCCGCGGAAGGAACGTTCCTTCCGCTCAGCCTCGCGAGGCGATGCTCGCGGCGGTGCGCACGCCGCCCACCGCCGTGGCCAGCGTGCTCTGTCCGGGAAACACCGAGTCCCCGACGAGCCACAGCCCGTCCATGACCTGCATGGGGCCCAGGTTCCGGTAGTTCGCGAACCCCGCGCGTCGGGGCACGCCGCCCACCGCGCCGCCCTCGCGCTGCGTGAAGCGCTGATACGTGCGCGGTGACGCCGTCATCGTGTGCGTGAGTCCGGCCATCCACTCGGGCGCCAGTTGCTCCAGCCCCGCGAGCATGTGCTCCTGGATGCCGCTCAGATAGCGTCCCTGCTCCTGCGCCGACAGGCCCGCCAGCGTCTTCAGCGGCACGTGGGTGGACACCGTCACCGTGCGGTGACCCTCGGGCGCGCGGCCCTCGTCCGCCGCTCCGCTGATGGACATGAACAGGTGGTTGCCCTCGATGAACGGCGCGCTCGCGTCCCGCACCAACTCCAGGTGGTGCGCGCTGCCGCGCTCGTGCTCCGGCGCCTTCACCACCAGGTAGAGCATCGCCGCGCCCCAGCCCTCGCTGATGCGCTCTGACATGGCTCCCAGGCGGGGGAGTTGCTCGGGCGGCAGGCCCAGCAACCGGAGAACACCACGCGGCAGCAGGTTGGCCACGACGTTCCGCGCCCGCAGCTCGCCCTTGCGCGACGCCACGCTCCAACCTCCGGGCACCCGGGTGATGGACTTCACCCGGTTGGCTAGCAGCACCGTGCCGCCGCGCGCCTCCACCGCCTTCGCCATCGCCTCCGCCAGCTTGCCGATGCCGCCGCGCACATGGCCCGTGCCCCGCCAGTAGTAGTCCATGGCCGCCAGGGCGAAGGGCGCCTCCGCCTCGGCCGCGCTGCACTGCACCGTGATTTGACAGAGCGCATCCAGGTACGTGCGCAGCGGCGTGAAGCCCGCGAGCCCCAGCGTCTCCAGCACCGCGCCCAGCGGCCGGCCCATCCACCGCAGCAGTGTCGCGTACCGGAGTGCGCGCCCCGAGTGGCGCAGCAGCGCCTTCACGTCCAGCGGCGGCAGCAGGCCCGGGTCATCGAACAGCGGCCACAGTGCCTCGGCCACCTGGCCCTGCAACGCGAACAGCCGGCGGATGCCCGAGACGGGCGCACCGGGCAGGGCGCAGAGCGACTCGATGAACCGTGCCTTGTCCCGATGCACCGGCAGCCGCAGCTCCGGCGTGCGCAATTCCACCACCGGATCCAACCAGTCCACCGTCACGGCCATGCCGTGCTCGCGAATCCACCGGCCGAAGAGTTGGTGCGGCTCGAAGCCGGAGAAGAGCGTGGCTCCGGCCTCGAACGCATGGCCTTCCCGCCGGAAGGTGCTGGCGCAGCCGCCGGGGTAGTTCAGCGTCTCGCACAGCGCCACGCGAGCGCCCCGCCGCGTCAACTCCAGCGCCGTGGCGAGCCCGCCGAAGCCCGCGCCCACCACCACCACGTCGTACTCGATGCTCGACATCGTCCATGCCGGGAATCCGAGGCCGGTGGGCCCTGGCCAGAGAGGCCTCGCTCGTGCGCCTTCGGTACCGCGACCCTGGCTCGGTGCGGCGCCTCGCTCCTAACGAGGGCCGCGCGTCGAGGCGAGCCTTTCCTTCGGCGCGAGCCAGGAGGTGGACGCTTCCCGGGCGGGCGGCCACGCAGGCCCGTCCACCCGGGACTTCCTTCACGTCCCCCGCCGGCTCAGCGATACATGAGCCCCATGTTGTCCATGCGCACGCCCTGGCCGGGCGTGAACTCGTACATGCAGGCGTCGTCCGTGTAGCCCATGTAGTTGTGGATGGGGTCCAGTCCGGGGTCGGCCGGGCACGTGTCCAGTCCCGGCGTGCAGGCGCCCGAGGTGCCATTGGACCTCGGTGTATCCGCCACGCCGTCGTCCACCGAGCAGCCCTGCACCGTGTGATTCAGACCCAGCCAGTGCCCCACCTCGTGCACGGTGCTGTCGCCTTCGTTGTACGGCGACGCCGTGCCAGTCGGCAGCGTTGCGTTCAGCATCACCACGCCGTCATTCACCGGGTCGGAGGCCTGGCTCCAGGGGAACGTCGCCCAGCCGAGCAGCCCGCCTCCAGGCTTCGCGAGGTACAGGTTGAGCGACTCCTTGCCACCCCGGCGAAGCGCCGTCTTGGCCGTCCGCTCCGCCGTGCTGCCGGGTGCCATCACATACCAGGTGGCATTCGTCGTCCGCGTGGTGGCCACGTGGTCGAAGTAGTAGGGCGTGCCGCTGAAGGCCCCGTTGAGCACGGCAATCTGTGCGCTCACCACCGAGTCCGGCACATTGCCCTGGGCCGTGGTCGTCCCCGACCGGAGGACGTGCACGTACGTGGGCACGCGCACCGTGCCCGGCAGCCGCATCGCGCTCACCTCGCGCGCCGCCAGTCGCGTCTCCACGCGCGCCAGGTCCGCCGCGTCCGCGTCCCCGGTGCCACACCGCGCCTCTTCCACCTCGGCGGGCCCCGGCTCCTCCACCGGCTCCAGCGTTCCATCACAGCCCCACGCCAGCAGGCCCCCCACGGTGAGCGCCAGCGTGCTGCTTCGCTTCATCCCCTGCATCCGCATGTCTCCTCCTGTGTGCCCAACTTCAGTCATGAACCAGGGAGAACCGTACTCCCCGGGACTGGAGGAAAACGAGGCGCGACGCGCCAGGGCCGTGTCATTTCATTTCGGGTGCGGGGGGACCCGGTGCCCGGCGCATAGACTGGGTGCGCCGCATCCACCGAAAGGTCCTTCCCGCTTGAACCGCTCACTCATCGCCGCCGGCTGTGCGCTCGTCCTGGGCTGTGCTTCCACGCAGAAGCCCGCTCCCGTGTCGCAGCCGGAGGCGCCGCAGGCCCGCTCTGCCGCCACGGAGTCCGGGCCAGAGCAGCCGCGGTACCTGTCGCCTTCGGAAATCGCGAAGCGGCTGGAAGCGTCGGAGGTGGCCTATCGCGTGGAGGGGAAGGACTCGCCGCCGGGGGGCTGGGGGGACCAGCTGTGGCCCCAGCGCGTGCAGGCGGTGGAGTTCCCCCGCGTGGTGGTGGAGAACGGCGAGCGCGTCGTCCGCGAGTGGCCGGAGAATCCGGCTGCACGCAAGCTGCTCGACGAGGCCGAGCCGCTCTTCCAGGCGAAGAAGTACGAGGAGGCGGGGAAGCTCTACGCGCGCGCCACCGAGGTGTGCCCGGACTGCTACATGGCCTGGAACTTCCGGGGCGACGCGGCCTACTTCGCGGATGATGCGGCCACCGGGCTGGAGCACTACCGCAAGGCCACCGCCCTCAACCCGGATGACCACCGCTCCTGGTTCTTCCTGGGCAACGCGCTCGCGAAGCTGGGGCGCTTCGACGAGGCGCTCGACGCGTGGGGCATGTGCCTGACGCTCAGCCCGCGCTACTCCGTCATCCGCCAGTTCTTCCAGACCCACTCGCACCTGGGGCTCGTCATCCGCGAGGACGCCATCGTCCCCCGTGGCTACGCGGAGCGCGTGGGCGAGGAGATCTCCATCCAGTTCGACCCCAACCACGACCTGGGTTGGTTCGCCTTCGCCAACTGCAAGGCGCTGTGGCTGGGCGAGCCCTCCCACCGCAAGGAGATGACCGGCACCACCGAGGAGCACTTCACCTCCGTGGAGGAGCTGGAGTGCCTGGGCGCCGCGCTCGTCGTCCACGAGGACCAGAAGGCGCGGGGAAAGACGGATGCGTCGGACGCCACACTCGACCGGCTGTATGGCATTGCGCGGGACGGCATGCTGCTGGAGGCCGTGCTCTTCGAGGTGGCCACCCGCGTGCACCCCCAAATCGTCCTCACCCAGGATGACACCGTCCGCCAGCGCCTGAAGGCCTACGTGCTCAAGCACGTGCTGGTGCCGGCGGGCGGCGTCGACCTGTGAGGCCCTACCGGGGCATCTTCAGCCGGAGGGTGAAGACGTAGGACACGCTGACCGCCTTGCCCTGGTACGTCACCGGGCGGTAGCGCCAGGTCTCCAGGGCGTCCACCACCGCCTCATCCATGTGCGGCAGGCCCTTGATGACGCGGCAGTCGCGCACGCTGCCCTCCACCGTGATGACGCACCTGGCGATGAGCGTGCCTTCCACCTCGGCCGCGCGCGCCGCGGGCGTGTAGTCGATGGGAGTGACGCGCACCTGCGTCGGCGGCGTCATGCCCTGCCCGAAGGGGAGGACCTCCGTGCCCGTGGGGCCCTGGCCCGTGCCCCCCGGGAGGCCGGGGACGAGCGGCACGCCGATGGTCGTGCTGTTCGGGTCACCGTCCAGGTGGCCGCCGGCCACGCCCTCGCCCGGGTCCGCCACCTCGTCGGTGTTGTCGCTGGGGTCGGAAGGCGGCGGCTCCACGGGCTGCGGGTCCGCCGGCAGCGGCTGCACCTTGGTCGGGACGCGGTTCGGGTTGCGCGGGCGGGGCTTCGGGGCGACGGCCTGCTTCGGGGCGGCGGGCGCCGGCGTGCCCTTGGCCAGGTTGGGGCCCGGGCTCAGCTTGAGGACGTATTCCTTCTCCGGCTCGGGCGGCAGCTCCGTGGGCCTCGCGGAGATGAAGAGCACCGCGGCGAACAGCGCCGCGTGCGCTCCGATGGACAGCCACATGCCCGTGCCAAGACGCCCTGCCCGCTGCCGCTCGATGACTGACTGGAACATGGTGGACGGCCTCCTCCAAGGACGGGCGCTCCCGGCATCCGTCCGCTCCCCACGGACGGATGCCGACGTGTTCGGTTGCTTCTGGAGCGCCCTGACCACGCAAGAGTCAAACTACGCAGTCGCTGTCTCGGAATGGCCGTGGGTCGTCCATCTCTTGGTCACGGTTCTGTCATGGGAAAAGACCGCTCGCGCAGGTGCAGCCGCGCCTCCCGAAACGGCACCGCCCTCCTTCCCGTGAGAGGGAAGGAGGGCGGCGTCATCACCCATGCGCGAGGGCGCTACCGGGGCAGCTTGAGCCTGACGGTGACGTGATAGGACACGGACACCGGGCTGCCCTGGAACGTCACCGGGCGGTAGCGCCGGGTCTCCAGGGCTTCCACCACCGCCTCGTCCATATAGGCCAGGCCCTTGAGGACGCGGCAGTCCCGCATCTGTCCCTCCCGGGTGATGACACACTTCGCGATGAGCGTGCCTTCCACCTCGGCCGCGCGCGCCAGGGACGTGTACTCGATGGGGGCTCCGCTCAGCATCACCGGCGGCGTCATGCCGTCGCCGAAGGGAAGGTTCTCCACGTCCGTGGCCTTGCGCACCAGGTCCGTGGGGAAGCTCGTGGGCAGCGGACCGTCGGGGAGCAGGCTGTCCGGATCGCCGTCCGGGTGGCCCTCGGGCTCGACGGAGATGGCAGGCGTGGCGACCACGTCATCCCTGCCCGGGGACGGCGTCGGGTCGGGCTCCGGAGGACGCGGCTGCGTCGGCAGCGGCTGGGGCGTGCGGGGCACGCGGTTCCTCTCCGGGGGCTTGGGACGAGGCGGGGTGGCCTGCTTCGGGGGCGCGGGTGCCGGGGTGCCCCTGCGCACGCTGGGGCCCCGCTGCACGATGATGCGGAGGTCGTCGAGCGGGTCCTTCTCGGGCGGAGGCTCCGGAGGCCGCGCGGAGATGAACAGCACCGCGGCGAACAGCGCCGCATGCACGCCGATGGACACCCACGTCCCCGTCCCCAGTCGCCCCGCTCGCTGCCGCTCGATGACCGACTTGAACATACCGGCTGCCTCCCGCATCGACGGGCGCTCCCGGTGGACTCACCGCTTCCTCGCGGCAGGCGGCACCGGCGTGGGCGGATGGCTCTGGAGCGCCCTGTCCACGCACGAGTCAACCTACGAGGCGGGCGCGGCGGGATGGCCGTGGGTCGGCCATCTCTTCATCACTGTTCTGTCACGGGGCGGAGAGCTCCATCCGGTAGCCCACGCCACGAATCGTGTGGATGGTGAAACCCGACGTGCTCGTCCAGCCGAGCTTCTTCTTCAGGCTGGAGACGAAGTTGTCCACCGTGCGCGGGTCCACCACCACGTCCCGGCCCCACACCGCGTCCAGGATTTCTCCTCGGGGCAGGGCCCGGTCCTTGTGGCGCAGCAGGAAGGCCAGCAGGTCGAACTCGGTGCGCGTCAACTCCACGTCCGTCCCGTCCGGCTTCGTCACCGCGCGCCGGCCCAGGTCCAGGGTGAAGCCGCTGAAGGTCATCACCTGCGGCGGGGGCGTGCCGGCCCGGCGCACCAGCGCGCGCACCCGCGCCAGCAACTCCCGCAGCCGGTAGGGCTTGGTGAGGTAGTCCTGCGCGCCCGCCTCGAAGCCGCGGAGGATGTCGTCCTCCAGCGAGCGCGCGGTGAGCATCATCACCATGCTCTTCACGCCCTGGGAGCGCAGCCGTCGGCAGAAGGAGTAGCCGTCCTCGCCAGGCAGCATCACGTCCAGGATGAGCAGGTCGAACTCGCGCTCACGCAGCAGCGGCTCGGCGTCGCGGGCGGACGGGGCCTCGGACACCACGTACCCCTCGTCCTGGAGGTTGTCGCGCAGGCCGACGCGCAGGTGGGCGTCGTCCTCGACGATGAGGACGGAGGGGCGGCTGGTTGGGTTCGGAGTGGCGGTGGTCATCGGTACGACTCGTGAAAGGTGAGTGCGAAGGTGGTGCCTTCAGGGCTGGAGGTGGCCACCTGGATGTCGCCTCCATGCAGCCGCATGATCTTCCGGCAGAGCGCCAGTCCCAGGCCACTGCCGTGGACCTCCGGCCCCGGCTGGGTCAGCCGGTAGAAGTCCTGGAAGACGTTCTCCCATTCGGCCTCGGGCATGCCCACGCCGTTGTCGCGGAAGAGCACCGTGCACCCGTGGCCGGGAATCGTCTGTGCGGTGACGGAGATGCGCACCGGACTGCGCCGGTTGTAGGCGCACGCGTTGCGGCCCAGGTTGGCGAAGAGCAGCCGCAGCAGCGAGGGGTCCGCCTCCAGCTCCGCGTCACCCACGTCCGTCACCAGGTCCACCGGCACCGTCGTGGCGCTGGCCAGGTCGTCGCGCAGCGGGTTGACCAGTTCCTCCAACCGCACGCGCGAGGTCCGCAGCTTCCAGCGGCCCTTGTCGATGCGGTTGAAGGACAGGATGTTCTCCACGAGGAAGTGCAGCCCGTCGGCGGCCTGGACGATGCGGGCCGGGTAGTCGCGCACCTCGGGCGTGTGCGCGAGCTTGCGCTCCAGCGTCTCGCCCAGCAGGCGGATGGAGGCCAGCGGCGTGCGCAGCTCGTGCGAGACGGTGGCCACGAAGTCGCTCTTCAGCTCCAGGAAGCGGTACTTGCGCTGCTGCGCCACCACCGACAGCGCGAAGATGGCCATGGCCAGCGTGCCGCACACCGCCACCAGCACCGTCTTCAGGCCGTAGCGCGCCTCGATGTCCGCCTCCGCACGCACCCACTGCGGCATCTCCGCGCGCACCCGCAGCGTGCGCATCGGCTGCACGGGGCGGTCCGTCTTGAGGCTCAGCGTGCCGTCCGTGTCGAGGAGGCGGCGCGCGCGCAGGTCTGCGGCGATGGGGCGCAGCAGCGCCACCACGTCCACGGCGATGCCATAGACGGCCTCCTCGTTCTTGGGCTCCACGTACCACTGCTCGCCAATCAGCGTGGGCTCCACCAGCCCGTCCGGCATCACCAGCATGCCGGCGCCCACCTCGCCCGAGCGGTCCATGAAGTCGCTGGTGGGCTCGCCCAGTGCGGTGCTCAGCCGGACGATGTGCTCGTGGAGGAAGTCGAAGTCCGACTGGGTGAAGCGCGAGCGGTCGCGCAGCAAATCCCGCTGGAGGCCCGAGGCCCGCGCGAAGCCGCCGAAGTCCTCCGGCAGGCCCTCTCGCAAGAGCGCCCGCACCAGCGGCTCCGTGTCCTTGCCGCGCTGCAGCCGCTCCAGGGTCAGCACCAGGAAGGGCAACTCCTGCACCGCGGGCAGCGGGTTGGCGGCGTGGTAGCGCAGGAGGTCCTCCACCAGCCGCCCCACGCCCCGGGTGTTCCGGGCCGCGAGCGCCGCCTCCACCGCGCGCAGCCGTGCCAGGCGCTGCTCCCACCTGCCCGCGGGCGAGCCATCCGCGAGGTGCGCCTCGAGGACGAGGTACGCGTCTTTCGCGGGCGTCCGGTAGCCTGCGCTGGGGCGGGTGATGCGTGGCAGGAACTGGTAGTTGCGGAAGAGGAGGTAGAAGCCCTCGGCCGGGGCCAGCGGGTCACCCACCGCCTCGTGGAGCGCGGGGATGGTCTCCTCGAGCTGCCGGGCCAGGCTCTGGCGGAGCGACTCGGAGGCGGCGTGCTCCAGCGCCTCGCGGCGCGAGCGCACCTGGTCGTGGGCGTCCTCGCGCTCCTGGCCGAAGATGCGCTGGAGGCTGACGAGCCCCCAGCCGAGGGCCAGGAGGCCGCAGCCCAGGGCCACGAGGGTGGGGAGGAGCCGGCGCAGCATGAGAGTGCGACGCTGACTATCGCACAGCCACCGGCCCCCCGAGGCTTTTCGCGTGGGCCCGGAGGAGGAGGCGAGTGTCCTCGGAGGGCGGACGGGCGGGCTTCCGGTCCACGGGCCGACAGCGCGGTGCGGCGAGCCATGGCGCCGGGGCCGTACGAGGGAAAGCCTGGGGGCTGGAGGGTGCCCGCATGCGCGTCGTCTTTCCCCTGTCGCGTCCCTGGCCTGAAGGCCCCGTGGTGCTGTGGGGTGGAGCCCTTCCCGCTGGCAGCCTCAAGTACCTCACCTTCGCGCGCTACCTGGAGTCGTCACTCCCGGAGGGGGCGAGGGGGCTGGTGGAGCTGTCCGGCGCCGCCACCGCGCTGGCGCTGGACGCGCTGGGGCGGGAGCGGGGGCTGCCGGTGGTGGCGGTGACGGACGCGGCGGGGACGGGCTATCTGCGGACGAACGGCTTCGGCGGCGAGGTGCGCACCGTGCGCGGGCTCTCCGAGGCCTGGGAGCTGGCGAGGGGCTACGAGCGCGCCGGGTGGTGCTGGCCGCGGCAGCTCGCCAACGGGGAGTTGGTGGAGTGCGTGGCCTCGTGGGCCGTGCGGCTGCGCGAGGTGGTGCGCGACGTGTACCCCGCGGTGAGGAGCGTGGTGTGCGGCTTCGGCACGGGTGCCACGGTGGTGGGGCTGCACCGGACCTTCACGTCGGCGGGCTACGAGGTGGTGGGCGTGCAGCCCGCCCCGGGGCGCTCACTGCCCGGCTGGCGGCGCTGGGTGGAGCAGAGCCTGGGAGAGACGGACCTCTTCTACCCGTACCGGGAAGAGGTGGCGCTGGAGACGGCGCGGGCCCGGGACACGGATGGCCTGGGCGCGCTGCTGGCCTGGGCGCGCGAGGAGCCCAGGCCGGAGGAGGTGCTCATCATCTCCCACAACGCGCGGCCCCCGGGCGGCTGAGGCGGGCTACGGCTGCTCCCCACCGGCGCGCTCACCGCGAGGCCCACGCTGCTGGCGGCCGCCGTTCCCCCACTCCTCGCGGCGCAGCTCCTGGTACTTGGCCTGCTGCTCCTCGCTCAGCAGCGAGCTCATCTCCTGGTCGGTCTGCTGACGCTCTGCGCGCAGCTCCTGGCGGATGTCGCGCGGGTTCTTCGTGCCGGCCTGCACCTCGGCCATGAGCGCCTGGCGCTTCGAGTCCTCGGCCTGCATGCGGCGGGTGAGCGCCTGCTCCTGGTTGTAGTTGAGCTTCGCGTCGCTCACGAACTGGCGCAGGCGCTCCGCGCGCTGCGTCTGGGCCTGGACCTGCGCCTGGGCCCACTCCTGCTGGCGGACCTCGCGCTGCTCGTTGCGCATCTCCTCCTGCGCGGCGCGCACGGCGTCCTTCAGGTACGCGCGCCCGCCCTCGGAGTTGAGGGCCTCGCCGGCCACCATGCCGCGCACCTCGGCGCGCAGTTGCTCCAGTTCCGCCGTGAGCGCCGCGGGGGCCGCCACCACGCCGCCGTCCGCGGAGATGGCGGGCCGCTGCTCCAGCGTCATCAGCCGCCGGGACAGGCCGAGCGCCGTGTCCTCCAGCGCCCGCACGCGCCGCTCCAGGTCCTCCACGTCGGCGGCGGCCATGGCGGGGGGCGCGTCTTCATGGGACGGGGGAGGCGGCGCGGGCTCACCGCGTCCCATGAGGGAGACTGCGAGCGCCGCGGAGGCCAGGACGAGGGAAGCGATGCCGAGGAGCTTGTTCATGTCTTCTCCGACGGGGGGAGGGAGGCCCGTATTCCATACCCCGCTCGTGCGCCCGGTTCCACGCACCGTCCGGGTGGGCCGCCTGCCTCAGCGCCGCTCGGCGGGCTTCGTCGGGTCATCCATGTCGATGGGGCCCTGGCCCGGGCCGTACTTCATGGCGCAGTCATCACACATCCAGAACCGCACGATCATCCCGTTGTCTCCATTGGAGATGAACGTCGAGCCGGCCACGGCTCCGCTCTCGGTCCTCTTGCAGGAGATGCACGTGTGCGGCGACGGGCTCTGGGGCATCCGGGTCCTCGGGAAATGAAATGAAATGAAATGAAATGGACCGGCATCATGCGGATGCCGGTCCAGGAAAGACAAACCCTTCGCTGTCACCGCGGCCCGGCGCTCAGCCGATGGCCATCTGGTAGCCGCCGTTGGGGTTGGAGTTGAGGAAGTGCTTGAGCTGCTCCGGGGTGACGGTCTTCACGTTGGCGTCGGCCGGGTCGCGGACGATGAAGTTGCCCTTGTCGTCCATGCCCGCCACGGTGACGTAGTGGCCGGAGGTGCGGCCCTCGTTCTGGTGGGGCGGCATGGCGTGGTAGTCGCCGTTGGCCACCACCAGCTTGCCCTGCTTGAGCTGGTCGGCAATCCAGTCCACGTTGGCGCCGGGGCCCTTGGTGACGGCATTCTTCCCCATGGCCTTCGCCATCTTCGCGATGCCATTCACATCGGTGCCGTTGCCGCTGGTGCCGCCAATCTTGCCCAGGTGGTTGATGAGCTGGGCGTCCGTCATGTCCTTGCCGTAGCCAACGGCGCGCGCAATCTGCGCCATGGACGTGGGGCCGCAGTTGGCCGGTCCGTTCCAGTAGTTCCCGTCCTTGCCGGCCGGGTTGTACTGGCTGATCTGCGGCACCTTGCTCGCGTCCACCTTCCCGTTGTTCGTCACCGGGGCGGCGCCGTCAGTGGGGTTGATGTTGACGGGGTTGGGCTTGTTCGCGCCGGGTGCGAAGCTGCTCTGGTCCGAGCCCGCCACGCCCGGCAGCTTGATGCTGTCGCCGGCCATGATGAGGTTGGGGTTGGTGATCTTCGGGTTCAGCGCCTGGATCTGCTTGATGATGTCCCAGTGCGAGCCCTCCATGCCCTTCGCCTTCAGCTGCGAGGCGATGCCCCAGAGGGTGTCACCGCTCTTGATCTTGTAGTCGGAGTCGCCCACCGGCTGGCGCGAGCCCGGTGCGTCGGTGCCCGGCTTGCTGCCGGGGGTGTTGCCACCCGGCGTGGTGCCGGGGGTGTTGCCACCCGGCGCGGTGGTGTCGGGGACGTTGGCGGTGCCCGTCGGCGTCTTGCCGCCCGGGAACAGGGTGTTGATGTGGTTCTGGATCTTGCTCTGGTAGTCGTAGCCGCGCGCGTCGTTCATGTTGCCCGCGCCGCGGTGCCACTCGCGCGCGGCGGCCAGGCTGCTGCCGTGCTTCTTCGTCAGGTCGCCGATGGTCTTCGCGAGGAACTCCAGCTGCTTCTCGGGCGGAATCGTCTTCGCGTTGGCGCCGCGCCCCACCTGCATACCGGCCCACTTCTCGAAGGAGGGGAGCAGCCCGTTGTCATCGAGCCCGATGAGCCCGTGGCCGGTGCCGTCGCGGTGCACGCCGTGGTTCTTGAACGAGGACTCCTGCGCGACGATGCCCGCCAGCACCTTGGGGTCCGCGCCGTACTGCTTCGCGTACTTCTCGATGTACGGCCAGACCTGCTGGAGGCTGAGCTGCGCGTCCCGGCCCTGCGGAAGCCCCGACGTCTGCGCCGCCGTGGGCGAGTAGGTCTGCGGACGAGAGTCGATGCGGGGGGAGGTCATGGCGCGCTCCGGCTTTCAGGAGTGGGGTGACTGCTTACAGGGGGAATTGTCGTACCTCCGCCCGGAAAGTTGCCTGGCTGAGGTCTGTCTCCACCTGGCCGCCCGGCCGCTGAAATCACGCGCGCCCGAAACACAGAAGCCGCGCGCAGGCCCCGTCTTCACGGGTCGGCGCGCGGCTTCGTTTTCAGCGGCACCCCGGCGCGTGGCCGGGGGCCTTCAGGCGGTGGGACTAGGCGTTGCGGCGGACCATCGAGACCTCGTACTGACGGTCGGTGACGTAGCCGGTGGCCTTGCTGCCCTCGCGGTACATCTTCCCGTTGTCATCCACGTAGAAGCGGTTGTTCGCGTTGGTGTCGGCGCCCTTGGCCGTCTGCTTCGTCCCCGGGTCGTGGAAGGTGTAGTAGGTGCGGCCCTTGTCGTCGACGCCGCGGCCGGTGATGACCACGAAGTGGTCCGTGAGCCCGTCCGCGTTGTAGCTGGCGTCCTTGTGGCTGACGCCGACCACCACGGGCTTGCCCGCGTCGAGCTGCGAGTCGATGTACTTGCGGCCCTCGGCGGCCTTCTTCGGGTCCACCGTCACCTGGCCCTTGGAGTTCTCGCTCGTGGCCACCTGGATGCGCTTGTCCGGGCCCGTCACGGTGGCGCCGGCCGCCTTGGCCATGGCCACCGCCGCGTTGAAGCACGCGGTGTCGTTCGGGGTGTAGCCGTGGCCACCCTCGAACTGGCTGTAGTAGGGGACCTTGACCTTCGTCGCCTCCTTCGAGCCCGGCTTCTCGACAGGCGCCGAGTCGGTGGGCTTCGTCGCGGGCTTGGTCTCCGGCTTCGTCGCGGGCTTGGTCTCCGGCTTCGTCGCGGGCTTGGTCTCCGGCTTCGTCGTCGGGCCCGCGGCCTGCTCCTTCTTGAGCTGGGCCAGGGCGTCCTTCGACTCATTCACGAAGCGGTTGGCGACGCTCTCCTGCACCTTCGCGGAGTTCTTGCGGAAGTGGACCAGCTCGCCCTTGTCGTTCTTCCGGCCGCGCTCGGCGTAGACCGCCTTGATGATCTCCTCATCGCTCATCTTCGCCGGGTCCTTGCCCTTGAGCGCGGCCTTGAAGATGTCGTCGGAGTTGTTGCGGTGCTGGACGGAGGTGGACCAGGCCACGTCCTGCAGCGCCTTCGAGCGCGTGGTGACGTCCAGGCCGGTGGCCTTCTTGATGTCGGCGACGGCGGGGTCGTAGTGCGTGCGCTTGATGGCGTCGTGCTGGGCCTGGAAGAAGCGCTCCGGCTCCTTCTTCGCCAGGTCCTTCCACGCCTTGGTGAACTCGGCGCTGCCGGGCGTCTTGCCGGACAGGGCCTTGTAGTAGTCGGGGTAGGTGTTCTTCAGCCCGTCCACGAACTCCTTGGCGGAGCCCGTCTTGGTGGCGAACTGGTAGGAGCCGTAGGACACGCCACCCGCGTCACCCGTGCCGGTGGAGACGGTGCCGGGGCCGGTCGCCTCGTACTTGCGGCTCAGGCTGCCCAGGTCCGCCGGGGTCTCGCCCTTGGTGGTCTGCGCGGGCTTCGTGTTCGTCTCGACGGGCTTCGTGGCCGGCTTGGTGGGCTGATAGTTGTCCACCTTCGGCTGCGTCTTGCCCTTCGTGTCGGTCGGCTTCGCGTCGAAGCCGTCGGTGACCTTCAGGACCTGACCCGCGCTGATGCGGTCCGGGTTCTTGATGTTGTTGGCCTTGGCCAACGCATCGACGGTGGTGTTGTAGCGCTTGGCGATGGCCGACAGCGTGTCGCCTGACCGCACCTTGTAGTTGCTGACGCTCGTCATGGTCCGCTCCCCGCACGAGGGCTTGCGGCCCCCGGCTCACTCGACACGCAGTCGAGGATTTCCCTCTATTATCTAGGAGTTCCGTCGTTTGTTGCTTGGGCGGAAGTTTTCGGAATCCGATAAAGCAGGTTTCCGTAACTCTTCGGATTCATTGATCCATGGAGGTTGCGACGATGACCAGGCAGGTGGCGCTGGGCCTGACGATGGTGGCGTGGGCGGCGGTGGCCGCGGCCCAGCCGGCGGGGGATGTCACGGGCGTGTATCGCAAGGACGGCGGGGAGCTCGCCGTGCTGCAGGGCGACAAGGAGACCCTGCTCCACTACAGCGCCGGCTTCCCGCAGGGGCAGAGCGTCGGGACGTGTGAGTGCCCGCTGATGCTCCAGCGGAAGGAGTCCGCGTCTCGCTGGGCGCTGAAGAGTACGGATGCCGCCGACACGTGGACGCTGCGGCTGGAGTCCGGCGATCTGGTGATCGAGGGCGGAAGCCCCGGTTGCTGCGGCGCGGGCTGGCCCGGAAAGGACACCTTCTCGCGCAAGGCGATGACGGCCCTGACGGGCTGCAAGGTGAAGGCGCCGCGCGCGTACTTCCACGACTCGGACGAGCAGAACACGCAGCGCAAGGCCTTCGTGGTGACGGGGGACGCGGTGCAGGTCTACGTGCCAGACCTGGAGCCGGACCTGGTGCCCGCGCGCTTCGTGGGGCCGAAGAGCGCCACGGTGGGCCTGCTGCGTCGCGATCAGCTCGACTGCAAGGCGCAGGGCGGTGCCGCGTCGGCGGCTTCGGGTGCGGTGGACGTGAAGCCCCTCGCCGGCCGCTGGGTGCAGGTGCAGCGCAAGGGCAAGGGGTACGTCATCGAGCGGCCCTGCTCGGCGGGCACCCCTGCCTTCACCCTCGAGGCCGGCGGCGCCATGAAGGCCGAGTACGGCCAGGAGGACGAGCAGTTGAAGGTGACGGGCTCGAAGCCCGGCGCGGCGGGCGCGTACACGCTGGAGGTGACGCACCCCGGCGGCTCGCGTGAGGCGCTGGCGTGGACGGTGGTGGACGCGAAGAAGGGCGTCGTCCGCCTCAAGGGGGGCACGGGCTTCTTCCGCGACGGCACGCTCTTCGTCCGCGAGGACAAGAAGGGCAGCATCCCCGTGCGCGCCGAGAAGTGCGACGAGTACGAATAGCGCCGCGCTTCATCCTGGATCCGCTCGAGGCGAAGGACGGTGGCGGCCTGCGGGTCCGTGGAGGCGTACGTCGTCCTGTCGAACGGCGGGTGGAAATGACAACGGCGGCCACCGCTTCAGCAAGCGATGTGCCGCCGTCAACACCAGGGTCACCCGCCCGGAGCATCCCACGTCCCGTGGTGTCCTCCCGTGCGTCGACACGCGGGAGGTGGAGGCGACGCGTCGGACCTGGCCACCCGACGCGTCGGAGGACGCTCAGCCAATCTTGAACGCGTCCAGCTCCGGCACCTTCTCCAGCAGCAGCGGGGCGGAGTGGAGGTACGCGGTGGAGCGGCGCTTCTGGTCGATGTCGTCGTAGACGCGCTGCACCTGCGTGGGCGTCAGGCCCATCACCTGCGCGGCCTCGTCCGTGGACACGCCGTGGTTCTTGGCCCACATCAGCAGGTCGAGCTGCGAGTAGTGCACGGAGAAGTAGAAGTCCTCCTGCGACTGCGGAAGGCTGAACGTGTCCGTGGTGGGCTCGCCACTGGTGATTTCGTCGATGACGCCCAGGTGCTTCGCCAGCTTGTACACCTGCGTCTTGTAGAGGCCCGCAATCGGCTTCACGTCCGCCGCGCCGTCACCGAGCTTCACGAAGAAGCCCTGGTCGTACTCCAGGCGGTTCGGCGTGCCGGACACCGCGAAGTTCAGGCGGTCCGCGTGGAAGTAGTCCATCATCTTCCGGGTGCGCTGCTTGAAGTTCGTCGCGGCGACAATCTGCGTGTACGCCTGCGGCGAGAGGCGGAAGCGGCGCTCCTCGCCGTTCACCTGCACCACCACGTGGAAGAAGTTCACCGCGTCCGTGTTCAGCCGGTCGCCGTTCATCACAATCTTCCACTTCATGTCCGGGGTGAACTCGGGGAACACCGAGCGCACCGCCTCGTCGCGCTGCCGGTAGCAGCCCGCCGCCTCGAGAATCGGGGCGATGTCATGAAGCTGGTACTTGATGCCCAGCTTCTCGCAGAGCTTGCGGCCCAGCTGCGAGCTCCACCCGCTGGAGTCCTTCTCCGGCAGGAGGATGCCGAAGACGCGCTCCGGCCCCAGCGCGCGCACGGCCAGCGCGGCCACGCAGGCGGAGTCGATGCCACCGGAGATGGCGACCACCAGCCCGCGCTTCTTCAGCCTCTTCAGCACCGCCTCGCGCAGCCCCTCGGACAGCTCGGCCGCCTTGGCCTCCCAGTCCAGCTCCAGCACCTGCTTCGAGAACTTCATCGTGTCCACCCCTCAGGAATTTCTTACGAAGAACCGACTGACGAATAACGCGTGCGCAGCTCCGCTTTGAGCACCTTGCCCGCGGGCCCGCGCGGGAGCGCCTCCGAGAACACCACGTGCTTCGGCACCTTGTGCACCGGCAGCGACTCACGGCAGAAGCGCCGCAAATCGTCCTCCTTCACCTCGGCGCCCGCGTGCACCACCACCACCGCGCAGGCCGCTTCGCCGCCCAGCGCGTCCGGTACACCCACCACCGCTACTTCTCGCACCGCCGGGTGGCTCGCCAGGTGGTGCTCGATTTCCGCCGGGCTCACCCGGTGGCCGTTCACCTTGAGGATTTCCTTCGCGCGGCCGACGAGGAAGAAGAAGCCGTCCGCGTCGCGCCAGGCCAGGTCGCCCGTCCACAACCAGCCGTCCTTCAGCACGGTGGCCGTCTCCTCGGGCGCGCCCAGGTAGCCCGGCGTGACGTTGGCGCCCTTCGCCACCAGGTGGCCCGTCTCTCCCACGGGCAGCGGCGTGCCGTCCTCCGCCACCACGCGCAACTCCACGCCGGGAATGCCCAGGCCGATGGAGCCCGCCTTCTCCTTCGCGAGCTTCGGCGGCAGGTAGCTCAGCCGCGCGGTGGCCTCCGTCTGGCCGTACATGACGAACAGTTCCGCCGGGTGGAACGCCTCGCGCGTCCACTGAATCGTGTCCGGCGCCATGCCTCCGCCCGCCTGGGTGAGGTAGCGCAGCTTCAGCTTCGACAGCGTCTCCGGGCCGGCCTGACGCTTGAGCAGCTCGAAGGTGAGCGGCACGCCCGCGAAGCCGGTGCTGCCCTCGGCGGCCATGGCCTCCAGTACCACCTGCGGGTACATGAAGCGCGGGTCCAGGAACACCGAGCCGCCCGCGAGCAGGTGCGTCTGCAGCACGCTCTTCCCGTAGCAGTAGTGCAGCGGGAGGATGAGGTGCGCCCGGTCCGTCGGCGACAGGCCCAGGTACTCGACGATGGAGCGCGTGTTGGCGGCGATGTTGCCGAACGTCTGGATGACGCCGCGGGGCGTGCCCGTGCTGCCGGACGTGTAGACGATGGCCGCGTGCCCGTCGGACGGCGCGGAGGGCAGCGTCTCCAGCGGAGCGGCCTTCGCCTCCGCGTCCAGCGCGCCGTCCTCCTGAATCCACGTGCACACGGCCGGCGCCAGCACCTGGAGCATTCGCTCCGGCGGACGCGAGGAGTGCACCACGTAGAAGTGGCCCAGGGTGGTCCTGCCCGTCCACTTGCGCGCGTCCTGCCCGAAGACGAAGGCGTGCCGCGCGCCCGTCTGCGCGAGGATGGCATCCAGCGATGCGGCGCCGGACTCGCGGTCCAGTTCCACCGCGCACGCGCCCAGCGCCTGCACCGCGAGGCCCGCCACCACCGCCGCCGAGCCCAGCGGCAGGGCGATGAGCACCTTGTCCCCCGGGCCCACCCCCGCCGCGCGCAGGTGGCCGGCCAGCGCCAGCATCCGCTCCGCGAGCTGCCGGTAGGTGAGCCGCACCCACGGCGAGTCCACCGCGGACGCATCCGGCGTGCGCCCGGCGTGGCCCATCACCCACGCGGGAGAGGAGTCCGTCGCGCTCATGCGGCCTCCAGCACCACCGCGTCCACGTCCGCCGCGGGCGGCGGCTTCGGTTGGAGGAAGTGGTGGGCCAGCAGTTGGGTGGACGCGATGGCGAACAGCGCCATGGTGTCCGCCTCGCTCTCCGCGGCGTTGGGCGCGCGCAGCTTGGCCACGAGTCGCTCCGCCTTCTTCGCGTCGAAGACACCCACCTTCGCCACTGCCTCGGGCGCGAGCAGCTCGCGAGCCCAGGCCGGCGCGTCGGGGCCCACCAGCGCTCCGGCGATGGGCGCGCGGTAGGGGAACTTGCTGCGCTCCAGGATGGAGGCGGGCACCTTGCCCCGGGCGAAGCGCTTGAGAATGTGCTTCTCGTCCAGCCCCTTGAGGCGCAGCCGCTCCGGCACGCGAGCGGCGAACTCCATCACCGCCGTGTCCAGGAAGGGGAAGCGTCCCTCCACCGCGTTGCCCAGCAGCATGCGGTCGCCCTGCGCGGACAGGAGGTACCCGGACAGCAGCGTCTTCGCCTCCAGGTACTGCGCGCGCGCCAGCGGTCGCCAGCGGGCCACGTGCTCTGGCACCGACTGCAGCACCGACGCCACCGGGTCCTCGTCCGCCACGCGCGCGGCGAACTCCGGCGCGAGGAAGCGCGTAATCCGGCCGCTGTTGGACCAGCGCACCAGGTGCGAGAAGCCCAGGCTCCCCGGGTCCTCCAGTCCCATGCCGAAGAACTCGCGCAAGAGCTCCACGTTCTGCTGGCTCACGGAGAGCGTGGGGTAGAGCTTCCGCAAGAGCAGCGGGCGGTACTTCGACGCCGGCTGGCGCGCCCAGAACTGGCGGACCTTCGTCTCCTTGAAGAGGTCGTAGCCGAGGAACATCTCGTCCGAGCCCTCACCGGTGAGGACCACCCGGATGCCGTTCTCCCGCACCCACTCGCTCAGGCGCAGGAAGGGCGCGGGCGCGGAGCGCATCATCGCCTGCTCGGCGTGGAAGATGACGCCGGGCACCAGCGTGCCGATGTCCCCGTCCTTCATCTCCACCACGCGGTGCTGCGTGCGCAGTTCGTCCGCCACGGTGGACTGGTGCTGGCGCTCGTCGAAGCGCGCGTGCGCGAAGCCCACCGAGAACGTCCGCAGCGTGCCGCCCAGTTGCCCCTGCGCCAGCGCGCACAGGAGGCTGGAGTCCAACCCGCCCGACAGGTACGCCGCCACTGGCACGTCCGCGCGCAGCCGCAGCCGCACCGCGCGCTCCAGCACCGCGCCCAATTCCTCCAGCAGCTTCGGCTCGTCCGCGGCCTCCGGCGTGACGCCGAAGTCCAAATCCCAGTACCGGAAGACCTCCAGCTTCCCGTCCCGGAAGCGGGCCGAGTGCGCGGGAGGCAGGAGGCTGACGCCTTCGAACGAGGTGCGCGGTGCGACAGGCGACCAGAGTGCGAAGGTCTGCTTGAGGCCCCGCGCGTCCAGCGTCGGCGTCACCAGCCCGCCCGCGAAGAGCACCTTGGCCTCGGAGCCGAACGCCAGGTGCCCGCCCGGAAGCTGCGCGTAGTACAGCGGGCAGATGCCCACGCGGTCTCTCGAGAGCCAGAGCGTCTTGTCGCGCGGGTCCCAGAGGGCGAAGGCCCACTGGCCCTCGAAGCGGCGCACGCAGTCGATGCCCCACGTGAGGAACGCGGCGAGGATGACCTCCGTGTCCGAGCGCGTGCGGAACGCGTAGTGCGCGGAGAGCTGCTCGCGCAGCTCCACGTAGTTGAAGATTTCACCGTTGAAGACGACGGTGAGTCCCGTGCGGGCGTCCCGCATGGGTTGGTGGCCGCCCTCCAGGTCGACAATGGAGAGCCGCGTGTGGCCCAGGCCCACGCCGTCCAGCATCAGGGCCCGCTGTGCGTCGGGGCCGCGGTGCTTGATGCTGGCGGTCATCCTGCGCAGTCGCTCGGCGGACTCCTGCCGCGCGGCTGCTCCGGCGCCCCCGCCCGCCGGAAAGGTGAAACCCGCGATGCCACACATGGTGGTGCTCTCTCTCAGCCCACCTGCGGCAGGCGCTGCTGCTGCTTCTTCTCCACGAAGGCCACCACGCGCGTCAGCGAGTCCAGGTTCTCCGGCACCAGCTCGCGGTCCTCCAGCTTGAGGCCGAAGTCCTGCTCGAGGAACGCCACCAGCTCCATCATGCCGGTGGAGTCGATGAGGCCCTTGCGGAGGAAGGAGTCGTCGTCGGCGAACTCGTCCACGAAGAAGGTGTCGACGATGAAGCTGCGGATGCGCTCACGAGTGCTCATGGTGTTTCAGTCCTGTCTGGAATGACGTGTGGATGGAAGTGGCCGGGGCTGGAGCATCCGCCCCGGGGTGAAGAAGGAAGGGCGCTCAGCTGCCCGACTCGCGGGCGACCAGCTCCAGGCTCATGTTGCGGGCGGGGTTGCCCATGGCGAGCGAGTCCGGTGGCACGTCCTGCGTGACGATGCTGCCGGCGGACACCACCGAGCGCGCCCCCACGCGCACCCCCGGCATGATGATGGCGCCATGGGCCACCCAGACGTCGTCTTCGATGACGATGGGCGCGGTGCGGTGCCCGTCGCGGTCCCCCACGCGGACGAACGAGGCGAACATGCACCGCTCGCCCAGGGTGACGGACTCCCACGCCTCCAGCGAGACGCCGTAGTTGAACTGCGTGTCCGAGCCGATGGAGAGCCGCGCGCCCGGGTGGCACACCAGCGAGCTGGGCATCATGCCGCCCACGAAGGTGAGCCTGTCTCCCAGCTGAATCGTGCCCTCGTTCTGCACCGTCATGGGACCGTACGCGGCCACGTTGCGGCCCACCGACTGCACCGAGCGGAACAGCCAGCGCGCGCGCGCCAGGGCCACCGCGCGCACGGCGCGGGGCTCCACGGTGTCGCGCAGCCCCTGGAGGTGATTCATCCACGTGGACAGCGGAAGGGTGGAGAGTCTCGGGTTCATCCGGCCACCTCGCGGCGCAGCACCCGGGCCGGCGAGCCCCCCACCGTCACGCGGGGAGGGATGCGGCGGGAAATCACGGTGCCGGGTGCCACGGTGGCGCCCTGCTGCACGTGCGAGCCCGGAAGGAGGATGGCGCGGCTGCCCACCGTCACCCCGTCCTCGATGACGAGCGGGACGGAAGGGGGGCGCTCGTGCCGGTTGCCCCGGAGCGGGTGGTGCTGGTTGTCCATCACCTTGCAGAAGGCGCCCAGCCTCGCGCCCGCGCCCACGGTGATGGACTGGAGCGCCTCCAGCGAGGCGCCTCCTTCGATGGCGACGTCGTCACCCAGGACGATGCTGCCACCCTGCATCGCGTGCAGCTCGATGGGAGCCATCCGCCCATCCAGCACCACGCGGTGGCCCAGGCGGACCTCGCCGGAGCCGTGAATCCACACGCGGCCGAGCACCGTGGGGGTGTCCCCCACCGCCTGGCAGCGTCGGAGCTTCAGGCGCGAGAGGAGCGTTCCCAGCTCGCGCGACAGGGGAACGGGGAGCAGGCTCATGTCACGGTGTGGCGTGTGAGGGAATGGGAGGCTGCACGGCCGGTGCCGGCAGGGCGGACAGGAAGGCGAGGAACTCCTTCGCCATGCGGGCCTGGCCCGCGGCGTTGAGGTGGCCGCCGTCATCCGAGTACGCGGGCACCATGGCAGGCCACGTCTGCCCGTTCAGCTCGTACGTCTCCGGCGTCCCTTCGGCGGAGGTGGACTCGAGCGCCGCCAGGTCGAACAGCGGCTCCTTGCCGCCGTACGTCTTGCGCAGCAGCTGGTTGAAGTTCTCCCGCTGCACGTTCTCGGAGATGCCCCACACCGGCTTGCCGAGCAGCTCCTTCAGCCACGCCTTGGCGCCACGCTGCACGGTGGTCAGCGGAACGGTGACATGCACGAAGGTGGTTCCCGGGTGGCGCGCCTTCAGGCCTTCCATGGTGGCGCGGTACTTCTCGAAGAGGGCGCGGGTGTCCGTGGTGCCGTTGAAGTCGATGTAGCAGAACTTGAAGAAGGCCACGTCCGCCCCCTTCGCGAGGCCCGCATCCATCAGACGCGCGAAGTCCGCAATCTTGGATTCGGGCTTCGTGTTTTCGCCCACCATGGCGTGGGCGATGGTGCCGGGGGCCACCGGCTGGCCGGGGTCCTTCAGCTCCACCACGCGCGGGGCGGAGGCCACCTGCTTGACGCCGTCCAGGATGTTGCCGCCCACGGACTGGTGCCCGAAGAAGATGCGCCGCTGGGACAGCGTCTCCAGCGACCCGCCCGACGAAGAGGCCGGGGGCGTCGCGGCGCTCGCCACGCCGTGCAGGGCCATGAGCATGATGGCCGGAAGCACCAGCGCGCTCATTCGCACAAGAAAGGTCCAGTCGAAGTGCATGCGGACTCTTAAACCCGACGCTTGGCAAGCGTCAAAGGGCCAACGGTCCAGGATGCGCCTTCGATTTTCTTGGGCCCCGGAATGACTGAGGTGGGTTGGACCCGCCCCGCCTGGCCGGCCAGAAAGCAAGCGGACCTGCCCGAGGGATTGACACGGCCCGCGTGGGCGCGGCGCTACTCCGCGCGCAGGGAGACGGCTGGTGACACGCGGCTGGCGCGGAGCGCGGGCAGCCAGCTGGCCAGCAGGGACACCCCGGCCAGCACTCCGGCCACGCCCACGAAGATGGTGGGCTCGCTGGCGTCCACGCCGTACAGCAGCGAGGCCAGCAGCCGTGTGCAGCCGAAGGCGGCCAGCAGCCCCACGCCCACGCCCACCAGCGTCAGCCGCAGGCCCTGGCCCAGCACCAGCCGCAGCACCTGGCGCGGGTGCGCGCCCAGCGCCAGGCGGATACCCAGCTCACGCGTGCGCTGGCCCACGGTGTAGGCCATGACGCCGTAGACGCCCACGCCGGCCAGCACCACCGCGAGCAGGGCGAAGGCGGCCAGCAGCCGCGCCGTTGCCGTGGGGCGCAGGAGCTGCCGGTCCACCCGCTCCGCGAAGGGCGCCAGGTCGTAGACGGGCTGCTCCGAGTCCACCGCCTTCACCTCCTGGCGCACGGCCGTCACCAGCGGGGCCTCCGCGCCCCGGCCGCGCAACAGCAGCGTCACGGAGGGAATGGGCATCTGCGCCAGGGGCAGGTACACCTCCGGCCGGGCGGGGAGGGTGAGCCGGTCCGCCCGCACGTCCGCCACCACGCCGACGACGTCGCGGAACGCCGAGTCCCCGTTCCAGTCCAGCCTCACCCGCCGGCCCAGGGCCTCCCCCGTGCCGAGGTAGGCCCGGACGAAGGCCTCGTTGACGATGGCGACGGGCCCGCCCTTGTCCCCGTCCTGCGGGCCGAACGCCCGGCCCTGCCGGACGGCGATGCGCATGGTGCGGAAGTAGTCCGGGCTGGCCACCCGGAACTCGGCGAGGAACCGCTCACCGGGCTGCGGCGCGCCGCCCTCGAGGATGAAGTCCCCGTTGGTGTTGCTGGTGCCCAGGGGGGCGTCGTTGATCATCCCCGCGGCCTCCACTCCGGGGAGCGCCGCCATGCGGCCCAGCAGCTCGTCGTAGAAGGCGGCCTTGCGCGGGCCGTCCGCGTACTTCGCGGCGGGCAACGACAGCCGCGCGGACAACAGCCCGTCCAGGTCGAAGCCCAGGTCCACCGCCTGCACGTTCTGCAGCGTGCGCACCATGAGGCCGGTGCCCACCAGCAGCACCAGCGCCAGCGCCAGCTGCACCATGACGAGCGCGTTGCGCAGCGGGTGGTGTGCGCGCGCCCCCGCGGCGCTGCCGGACTGCTTCAGGAGCGGCAGCACGTCCATGCCGGAGGTGTGCAGCGCGGGCGCCAGCCCGAAGAGCAGCCCCGCGCCCACCGACAGTGCCACGCTGAAGGCCAGGGCCGGGCCGCTGAGCTCCACCGGCGTCACCCGCAGCATGTTGACGGGCAGCAGGGCGCGCACCAGCTCCAGGCCCCACAGCACCATCAGGAGCCCCATCGCTCCGCCGAAGAGCGCCAGCAGCACGCTCTCCGCCAGTGCCTGCTGCATGCGCCGGCCCCGGCTGGCTCCCAGCGCCGCGCGGATGGCGCCGTCGCGCTGCCGCGCCAGCGCCCGTACCAACATCAGGTTGGCCACGTTGGCGCAGGCGATGAGCAGCACGAAGGCCACCGCCCCCCACAGCGTCCACAGCATGGGGCGCATGTTGCCGGTGAGCTCCTCCTGCCAGGTGAGCAGCGTCACCCCGTGCGGCCCCTCGCCGGCGTCCGCGGAGTCGATGAGCGTGGCCACCCGCGCCAGGTCCGAGCGCGCCGCCTCCAGCGAGGTGCCCGGGGCCAGCCGGCCCAGCACGGACAGGGAGTGGTGGCCCTCCCTCTGCGCGTCCAGCCAGAGGGGCAGCCAGACCTCCGCCTCGTTGGGGAACTCCGGGAAGGTGAAGTCCTCCGGGAGCACGCCCGCCACGGTGTAGCTCCGCCCGTCCAGTACCACCGTCTGGCCCACCCCGGGCGTGCCCGCGAGCGCCCGCTTCCAGAAGCCGTGGCTCACCACCACCACGGAAGCCGGCTGCCCGGCCTGCGCGTCCTCGTCGGTGAAGTCGCGGCCCTGCGCGGGCCGCACTCCCAGCGTGGAGAAGAAGTTGGACGTCACCAGTCCCGCGCGGACGCGCTCCGGCGACTCCACCCCGGTGCGGTTGATGTCCCTCAGCCCGAAGCCCGCGAGCTTCGCGAAGCCCTTGCCGTGCTCCCGCCAGCCGAGCAGCTCCGGGTCCGACACCGAGGCCTGGTCCAGGTTCCCCGTCTGCTTGCACCAGACGCGCACCAGCTCCCCGGCCTCCGGGAAGGGCAGCGGCCGCAGCAGCATGGCGTGGATGGCGCTGAAGAGGACGGTGTTCGCCCCGATGGCCAGCGCGAGGGTGATGCCGGCCGCCAGCGTGAAGCCGGGGGTGCGCATGAGGGTGCGCAGCGCGTAGCGGAAGTCCTGTCGGAGGGAATCCATGCCCATGTCCCAGAGCGAAGGACATGCCAGCGCCGCGACACAAGGCAACCCCCCGGCTTTGCGAGGGAGGCACACCCGTGCGGCCCGGGCGGGCTGCACGGATGCGGGAAGTCGCGTCCCGGAAACGGACAGGTGCACCGGGGGACGGGCCGGGGCCGCGGCCTCGTCACCCCCGGGCGGCGGGCCCGCCGGCGTGTTCCGGGGCTCGCGCCTTCTCAGGGAGTCAGTTCACGTTCCAGCGCGCGGCAATCTCCTCGCACGCCAGCTTCACGTCGTTCATCCGGCGCTGCTGGGCGCGGGGGGCGAAGTGCAGCCGGCCGGCGAACACGTCGAAGACGCCCACGAGGCGCGAGTCCACCGGGCCGCGCTGCTCCAGCCGCTGCTCGGCGTAGCGCTGGAGCACGGTGGCGATGTACTGCCCGGCGCGCTCGTCCAGCGGCGTGTGCTTGGAGAAGTAGAGCTTCAGCACGCCCGAGCGCATCTGCCCCTGCGCGTCCACGCTGCGCAGCAGCACCTCCGGCCGCACGTTGACGGCGACGCCCGCCAGCTCCAGCGGCGGCAGGTCCACGTCCGCGGGGCTGGCGATGGCGTGCGAGGCGAGCCCGTCCACGGAGACGAGGCAGCGCTGCAGGGCCTCGGCGCACAGCGCGAGGCGGTGCGCGTCGAAGTCCGACTCCGGCGCGGCGTTCAGCAGCCGACGCTGGTGGTAGCGCAGGATGACCTCGTCGCGGCCCTCGCAGAGGAACTCGACGATGGCCTGCGAGGCGGCGGGATAACGCAGGTACTGCGGGTCCACCGGGTGCTTCTGGCCGTGGATGATGCGCTTGCGCAGCGAAGGCGTCGCGGTGAGGTACTGACCGAGCTTGTTGACGGAGACGCGCGGGTTCTCACGAGTGGCAGTCATGGCGACCTTCCTTTTCGGCTTCGTTGTTGATGGATGCAGACTACCGGAGGGGTCTGACATTCCCTCGGCCGCCCGGAAGCAGGGCGGGGTGGCCCGACTTCCCCCCTGAGGGGTAGGAACCGGGCCCCTCTCCACCCCACCCGGACTCCCTCCAGGCCCCTCTTCAGAGGGCGCCGCGTGGCGTCACGAAGGCCCGCTTTCATGGCGCACCGCACTGTGTGGAGGACTGACAGTCTCTGCCTGTGCTTTGTACTTTTCGCTGAGCAGGTCGATCCCTACCTTTCGCCGCGAAGAAGCCTCCCTCAGCTGGGGGCTTCCCGGGACCTGGCGCGGCGTGCCCGCGCCCAACGCGATTCGCGGAGGCGGTGCAATGGTGGACACGGCTGAGAACCCTCTTGGGCTGAATGGCTTCGAGTTCGTGGAGTTCACGAGCCCCGCACCCGAGGTGATGGTGGGCCTGCTGGAGCGGTTGGGCTTCACCGCGTACTCCAAGCACCCGACCCGGGACCTGATCCGCTTCAAGCAGGGTGACATCAGCCTGCTCGTCAACCGCGAGGCCACCGGCCAGGCCGCGGAGTTCCGCCAGGCCCACGGCCCGTCCGCCAGCGGCATGGCCTTCCGCGTGGCCAACGCGCGCACGGCGTACGAGATGGCCCTGGAGCGCGGCGCGAAGGCGGCCGACCCGGCCCGTGGCGCGCTGGGTGACGGCTCCTATGTTCTGGAGGGCATCGGCGGCAGCCTGCTGTACCTCGTCGACCGCTACGGCGCGAAGGGCTCCATCTATGACGCCTGGACGAAGTTCCCCGGCGCGGACGCGGCCGAGGCGAAGAACAGCGTCGGCCTGGAGTCGCTGGACCACCTGACGCACAACGTGCGCCGGGGCCAGATGCGCACCTGGTCCACCTTCTACAACCGCATCTTCGGCTTCACCGAGCAGAAGTACTTCGACATCAAGGGTCAGGCGACGGGCCTGTTCAGCCAGGCGATGATTGCCCCGGACAAGGCCATCCGCATCCCCCTCAACGAGAGCCAGGACGACAAGTCCCAGATTGAGGAGTTCATCCGCCAGTACAACGGCGAGGGCATCCAGCACCTGGCCCTGACGACGCGCGACATCTACGGCACCGTGGAGCGCCTGCGTCAGCGCGGCGTGTCCCTGCAGGACACCATCGACACCTACTACGACCTCGTCGACAAGCGCGTCCCCAACCACGGCGAGGACCTGGAGCGGATGCGCAAGAACCGCATCCTCATCGACGGCAACGAGCAGGAAGGGCTGCTGCTGCAGATCTTCACCGAGAATCTCTTCGGGCCCATCTTCTTCGAAATCATCCAGCGCAAGGGCAACGAGGGGTTCGGTAACGGGAACTTCCAGGCGCTCTTCGAGTCCATCGAGCTCGACCAGATCCGCCGCGGCGTCATCAAGGTCGACACGGCCCGCTAGGCGGCATACACGGCCCCAGGAAGGAGATACCGGTGACCACCGAAACCCAACCCGGGGCCAACCCGCGCACGTACCTCTCCGGCTTCGGAAACGAGTTCGCGACCGAGGCCGTCCCGGGCGCGCTCCCCGAGGGGCAGAACTCGCCGCAGCGGGCGCCGTACGGGCTGTATGCCGAGCAGTTGTCGGGCTCGGCCTTCACCGCGCCGCGCCGGGAGAACCGGCGCTCGTGGCTCTACCGCATCCGCCCGAGCGCCAACCACCCCGCGTACCAGCCCCATCCGCAGGGACTCTTGCGCAGCGGCCCCTTCGACGAGGTGCCCGTCACGCCCAACCGGCTGCGCTGGAATCCCCGGCCGGAGCCCGGTGGGAAGGTGGACTTCGTCGACGGGCTCGTCACCTACGGCGGCAACGGCGACCCGGCCACGGGCGCGGGCATCAGCATCCACCTGTACTCCGCCAATACGTCCATGGTGGACCGCGTGTTCTACGACGCGGACGGCGAGCTGCTCCTCGTACCTCAGGAAGGGCGGCTGCGGCTCGTCACGGAAATGGGCGTGCTGGACCTGGCGCCGGGCGACGTGGGTGTGGTGCCTCGCGGCGTGCGCTTCCGCGCCGAGCTGCCGGACGGGCCGGCCTCCGGCTACGTCTGTGAGAACCACGGCGCGTTCTTCCGCCTGCCCGATTTGGGCCCCATCGGCGCCAACGGTCTGGCCAATCCGCGCGACTTCCTGACGCCCGTCGCGGCCTACGAGGACGTGGACCGGCCGACGCTGGTGGTGCAGAAGTTCATGGGCCGGCTGTGGGCCTCCCAGTTCGACCACTCACCACTGGACGTGGTGGCGTGGCACGGCAACCTCGCGCCGTACAAGTACGACCTGGCGCGCTTCAACACCGTCAACACGGTGAGCTTCGACCATCCGGACCCGTCCATCTTCACGGTCCTCACGTCACCGAGCGAAATCCCGGGCACGGCCAACTGCGACTTCGTCATCTTCCCGCCGCGGTGGATGGTGGCCGAGCACACCTTCCGGCCGCCCTGGTTCCACCGCAACGTGATGAGCGAGTTCATGGGGCTGGTGCAGGGCGTCTACGACGCCAAGGCCGGTGGCTTCGCTCCGGGCGGCGCGTCGCTGCACAACTGCATGAGCGGGCACGGGCCGGACCAGGCGAGCTACGAGGGCGCCATCAACGCCGACCTGAAGCCGCACAAAATCAAGGACACGCTGGCCTTCATGTTCGAGTCGCGCTGGGTCATCCGCCCCACGCGCTTCGCGATGGAGACGCCGACGCTGCAGTCCGACTACGACCACTGCTGGTCGGGCTTCCAGAAGGCGAAGCTGCCCTGAGGCGCATCCGTGAGTGAGGCACGCCCACCGCCGCGGGAGCGGCTCACGGCGACTCCGCCGGACGTGAAGCTCCTCCCGCTGGCGGCGCTCCAGGACCCGGGCGCGCGCAACCTCGTCTTGCAGATTGGCGACGCGTACTTCCACGGCTTCCTGGTGCGCACCGGTGACGAGGTCCACGGCTACGTGGACCGGTGTCCCCATGCCGGGCTGCCGCTGGCGCAGAAGCTGGACCAGTACCTCACGCCCGACAAGCAGCTCATCGTCTGCGCCTGGCACGGCGCGCTGTTCCAGCCCGGGGACGGGCGCTGCGTCGGCGGCCCGTGCGCGGGAGCGCGGCTGACGCCCTGGCCGGTGAAGGTCGAGGGCGGCTTCGTCATCACCACCTGAGCGCCGGCTCAGGCGCCGACGGCCAGCGTGGTGGGCTCGGGGCTCGTTGCCGGCTCCACGAGCGACTGCTTCTCCCAGGCCCGGCTCCTCCAGCGCAGCCACATGGTGATGCCGCGCACCCACTCGTCCGCCGCGACGGCGAGCCACACCCCGGACAGGCCCAACCCCAGCTTGAAGACGAGGAACCAGCCCAGGGGCAGGCTCATGCAGGCCATGGACAGAAAGCCCATGTAGACGGTGAAGGTGGCGTCGCCCGCGGCGCGCAGCGCGTTGATGAGCACGAGGTTGAAGGCGCGGCCGGTCTCCAGCAGCAGCCCGATGACGATGACCTGGGACGTGACTCGGAGGATGTCGCCGTTGTCGGTGAAGAGGCGGATGAGCGGCACGCGCACGAGGATGACGGCCACGTCCACCACCAGGGTGATGCCGAGCGCCCACCTCAGGCCGTTCAGCGCCTGGCGGTACGCGTCCTCCGTGCGGTGGGCGCCCACGAGCCGTCCGACGAGGATGGACGTGCCCAGGCCGATGGCCAGGCTGCACAGGAAGACATACTGCGAGATGGAGTGCGCGTACTGCCGCGACGCCAGGGCCACGGGGCCGAGGAACGTCACGTAGTACAGGAACACCGTCTGGCAGGCCTGATACGTGAGTTGCTCCACCGCGGAGGGGACGCCCACCTTGAGAATCTTGCGGACGTACTCCCTGGAGAGCGTCACGTAGTCACGGAGCACCATCCGCACGGGGATGACCCGGTAGAGCATCCACACGAAGACGCCGAGCGCGACGGCGCGGCTCACCACGGTGGAGACGGCCGCACCGGCCACGCCCAGCGCCGGCAGTCCGAAGTGGCCGAAGATGAGCGCGAAGTTGCCGCCCACGTGCAGCACATTCATCCCCAGCGAGACGAGCATCGACTGCTTCGTGAAGCCGTACGTCCGGATGAGGCTGGAGAAGACGTTGATGAGCGCCTGGAGGAACAGGAACCCGCCCACGATGTGCAGGTACGTCGTCGCATGGGCCAGCACCTGGCCGTGCAGATTCATCCCGCCGAGGATGCGGTCTCCGAACAGCAGCAGGCCCGAACTCACCGCGACGCCGAGCCCCAGGTTCAGGGAGATGGCGAGCGCGGAGATGCGCGAGGCCTCCTGCGTCCTGCCCGCCCCGAGGTACTGGGACACGACGATGGCCGCGCCGTTCCCGATGACCTCCATGATGAGGATGCAGATGAAGACGTACTGATTGACGACGCCCACCGCGGAGACCGCGTCATCGGACACACCGCTGAGCATCAGCGTGTCCGCCGTGCCCATCAGCATGAAGAGCAGCAGCTCCAGGAGGATGGGCCAGGTGAGGCGGAACAGGCCCAGGTGCGGCGAAGCAGGTGACGACGCGACTGCGACTTCCATCGGGATGGGTCGACTCCGTCGGGCATGTGCCCGGCACCCGTCGCATCTCGCATGATTGCCGCGCCGCGTCGAGTGACATTGGATGACACCTTCCGGTGCCTGCCTGCTCGCCCGCGCGCGGCGCCGCTCAGTCGTGCGTCGCGTTGAGCCCGAAAATCTGCCGCAGCCTTCCGAGGATGCGGCCCACCTCGGCGGGGATGGGGTCCGCGCCTCCGCCGCCGGCCTGGGCCAGCGCGCGAAGCTGGGTGCGCCGCTGGGCGAGCAGGGCGGAGAGCTGCCGCGCCAGCCCGGGGTACTGCTCGAACATGCGCGCGAAGGTGGGCCGGTCCACCTCGAGCAGCAGGGAGTCCTCCACCGCCACCACCGTGGCCGCGCGCTTCTCGCCCGTCAGCAGCGACATCTCCCCGAAGTAGCCGCCGCGCCCCAACCGCGTCACCTCGGCCTGCAGCTTCCCCGCGCGCACGCTGACCTCGCCGGACGCGAGCACGTAGAAGGTGCGGCCGTCATCACCCTCCTGGATGATGCGCTCGCCCTTGCCGAAGCGGTGCACGACCACCTCCTGGCGCAGCCGGTCCAGGTCTTCCGGGCCCAGCGGCTGGAAGAGGTCCACCGCGCGCAGCAGGCTCCGCACCGTGTCCTCGGACAGCTCCGTGCGCGCCACCTCCTGCCGCACGTGCACCGTGCGCTGCGGGTAGGGGATGTCGATGTTCTCCCGCCGCAGCCGGTACCAGAGCCGCGTGTGCAGTTCCTCCTTCACCGCGTCCGCCAGCGCATAGTCCGCCAGGAAGAAGCGCACCATGTAGCGGATGCACGACTCGTCGTACGCCAGCGTGCGGGCCAGGGGCGGCGGCTCCACGAGGACCTGCGGAATCTCCCGCATCACGTCCAGCAGCGTCGCCTTCACCTGGTTGGGCGGGGCGTCGTGGGCAATCCTCAGCTCCACGTCGACGCCCACCGGCTCCTGGTCCTCGGAGAAGTTCTGCACCAACTCCTTGGCCACCATGCTGTTGGGCAGGGTGATGAGCTCGCGCCGGAAGGTGGCCAGGCGGATGGAGCGCCAGCCGATGTGCACCACGCGCCCCGCATGGCTGCCGATGCGGATGATGTGACCCACCTCGAAGGGCCGGTCCAGTTGCAGCGACAGGCCGGCGAAGAGGTTGCCCAGCGTCTCCTGGAGCGCCAGGCCCATCACCACCGACAGCACCGCGGACGTCGCCACCAGGCCGGTGAGGTCCAGCGAGAGCTGCGTCTTGAGGATGGGCACCGCCGCCAGCGCGTACAGCGTGAAGTCGATGACGTCCCGCAGGATTTTCGGAGGCGCCTCCGAGCGCGCGCGCAGCCGCATCAGCTTCAGTCCGAAGCCCACGCTCGCGCGGATGAGTCCGAAGGCGAACGTCAGCATCCAGCCGACGCGCACCACCTTCACCAGGACCGTGGGCGCCGTTTCCGGAAGCGTCCAGGCCACCGTCCTCAGCACCAGGAAGGCGATGAGCAACCGGATGGCGCCGTTCAGGTCGCGCTGCAGGTGCTTGTCCTGGGTCGCCGTGCGGACCGCCAGCAGGATGACCGCCAGCAGGGCGCCCAGCGCCAGGGACAGGTTGCTCTGGAGGAGGGAAAGCAAGGCCTTCCCATGTCACCAGCGCGTTACGGGAGGGTCAAGGCAGGCTTGTTGACGGGTGCCACGCCTCCGGGGATACACGCCTCATGACGCTGGCATCGGTACAGGGACAGCCCCGCGCGATTGATGCACTCCAGGCGGCATTGCGCGGCGGCGCGGTGCACCACGCGTATCTCTTCGCCGGGCCGGAGGGTGTGGGCAAGGAGCTGGCCGCGGTGGGACTGGCCCAGGCGCTCACGTGCCCCGAGCAGCCGGACGTGGGCTGTGGCACCTGCGCGAGCTGCGTGCGTATCGCCAGGGGCCTGCATCCGGACGTCACCTGGGTGATGCCGGATGACGAGCGCGTGTCGCGCGGGCTGGCGGGGCGCTCGGACTTCACGGGCACGCCCAGCCGCGAGCTGCGCGTGGAACAGATTCGCGGCCTCCAGGAGCGGCTCGCGCTGCGCGGCCTGGAGTCGAAGCGCAAGGTGGCCATCATCATCTCCGCGCAGGCGATGAACGTGCAGGCGCAGAACGCCTTCCTGAAGACGCTGGAGGAGCCGCCCTCGGAGACGACGCTCATCCTGGTGGCCAGCGCGATGGACAAGCTGCTGCCCACCATCCGCAGCCGGTGCAGCAAGGTGCACTTCGGCCCGCTGCCGGTGGAGCTCATCGCGAAGCGCGTGCAGGAGGAGCGCAAGCTGGACGCGGACACCGCCACGCTCGCGGCCATCATGGCCGGAGGCAGCCTGGGCCGCGCGCTGGCGCTGGACGTGGATGCGCTCTCCCAGCGCAAGGACGTCGTCACCGCCTTCGAGTCGCTGCGCGGCGAGGACGCGGTGGGCCTGTTGCGCTTCGCGGAGGCGCACGGCGGCTCGCGCGAGGACGCGGAGGCCGCGCTGGAATTGCTCGTGCTGTGGACGCGCGACGTGGCGCTGGCCCGGGCGGGGATGGAGGACGGGCTGGCGAACCGGGACTTGAAGAACCTGGCGCGCGAGGCGGCCGCGCGCTCCTCGGATGCGCTGCTGCACCGGCGGCACTCGCTGCTGGAGGGCGCGCGCGCGGCCATTGCCCGCAACGGCGCGCCGCGGCTGCAACTCGAGCGCATGCTGATTGAGCTGTTCACGGAGGCCGCACGGTGAGCGCCGAACTCGATGACGTGCTGGCGGAGGTGAAGGCGGGCAAGGTGGCGCCGCTGTACCTCCTGTGGGGCGAGGAGTTCCTGGTCCGCAAGGACGCGGACGAGCTGGTGAAGAAGCTGGTGCCGGACGCGGCCATGGGACTCAACCTGGCCGTGCTGGACGCGGGCAGCCCGCGCGAGGTGGCGCAGGAGCTGGCCACCATGCCGCTGTTCCCCGGGCGCAAGGTGGTGCTGGTGAGAGACCCGGAGTTCCTCGCGCCGAAGAAGGGCCGCGGGGACGCGCTGGGCAAGGCGCGCGAGGCGTGGAAGGCGGGCAAGCGGAAGGAGGGCGCGCGGCGGCTCCTGGCGCTGGCGGCGCGCGCGGGCTGGGGCGTGGAGCAGCTGGACCCGGGCTCGCCCGGCGCCCCCTCCGTGACGCAGTGGAAGGACGAGCTGAACGTGGACCTGGCGGAGGCGGACGTCGCCTTCCTGCACGAGGCGGCCGTCTTCTGCCGCGAGGAGCGCATCTCCGCGCCCGAGGGCGACGTGTCCTCGCTGCTGGAGCTCATCCAGAAGGGTGTGCCGTCCGGGCACGCGCTCGTCATGGCGGCCACCGAGGTGGACGCGAAGAGCCCGCTGGTGAAGCTGGCCCACGACAAGGGCCACGTCGTCGAGCGCAAGGTGGCCGCGCGCCACAAGGACCTGGACCTCTCCGAAATCGCGAAGGAGTTCCTGGCGCCCTTCAAGAAGAAGCTCGGGCCCGGCGCGCTGGACGAGCTGAAGGAGCGCATCGGCGGCAACATCCGCCTGCTCCAGTCCGAGCTGGAGAAGCTGGCCACCTACTCGGAAGGGCCGGCCATCGAGAAGACGGACGTGGCGATGCTCGTCCACCACGCCCGCGAGGAGGAGTTCTTCGAGCTGTCCGAGGCGCTGCAGAAGCGCGACTTCGGCGGGGCGCTCGCCTACGCCACGGACGCCATGGGGCAGGGCACCCACGCGCTGCAGTTGCTGGGCGCGGTGGCCTCCATCGTCCGCTCGCTCCTGGAGAGCCACGAGTGGCTGTGGCGCTACGCCGGGGGCAACCCGCCGCGCTCGGCGAAGGACGTGGAGGCGCGCGTGCTTCCCCGGCTGGAGGCGGAGCTGAAGGGCACGAAGCGGAAGATGCCCAACGCGTGGGCGCTCACCTTCAGCATGAAGGCCGCGGCCGGCTACGAGCGGCGGGAGTTGCTGGGCGCGCTGGTGGCGTGCGCGGATGCCGACCTGGCGCTCAAGTCGTCCGCCAACGGGCGACTGGTGATTGAGCGGCTGCTGGCCACGGTATGCCTCCGCGCCGCGTGAGCGCTCCCCGGGGAGCGGAGGGAGGGGGCGCCGCCCTGGCCCCCGCCCCGGCGCTTCCGGGTGCATGCGCGCCCGGGTTTCGGTAGAGGAGGCCCGCCATGGCGGACAAGCGTCGCTTCGACCTCTTCGCGGATTTTCTCGTGTCGCGCTTCGCGGCCCCTCGCGTCTTCGACGTCGCGGGAGGGCAGGGGCGTCTCAACGAGGCGCTGACGCAGCGCGGCCGCGCCGTCACGACGTTCGACTTGAGGCACAAGCACCTGCCCGTCACCTATGCCCAGCGCATCTTCACCCTCGACGAGCCGTGCGAGGCGGAGCTGGTGGTGGGCATGCACCCGGACGGCGCCACCCGCGTCATCATCGAGTACGCCGCGAAGCACCGGCTGCCCTTCGCCGTGGTGCCGTGCTGCTCGGACAACGGCATGCCCTACAACCCGTGGATGCGGCACCTCGCCGAGCTGGCCCGCGCGGCCGGCTTCGCCACCGTGGAGGAAGTGAAGCTCTCCATGGACGGGCGCGCCCGCGTGCTGGTGGGTGAGCCGGGCCCTCGTGTGTCGGATTGAGGGCATTTGTTACCCGTGTAAAGTTGCAAGGCAAAGCAGTTCTCGACTATAATTGGCGCCTGCCCTCAAAACAGACACCCATACTTCCGGTGTGTCGTTTGGGAGGACAGGGCTGGAGGACTGAGTTCCCGAGTGGAGGGGCTCGTTTTCCGGGCTTTTCTGTAAATACCCCATACATTCCGCGCGGTGCGGTGCGCGACATCCGTGTGCCACCGGAGGGTGGGCAGGCGCGGCGCTTATAGAGTGCATCGCGGGTGCTCAAGACGTTGGCCCGAACCGTGCTCATGGGGGAGCGCCCGCCAGCGCCCCGCAGGCGGGTTCAAAGGAGCTCCCCCCTTGGTTCGAACCCGTATCCTTGCCGCCCTCCTGGTCCTCCCCCTGACCGCTTGCGAGATGAGCGGCGACGCGACGTCTCAGGGCACGCAGAAGACCGACGAGCTGTCGGATGTGACGAGCTCGCTGGCCTCCATGCCCGGCGCCGAAGTCGTGGGCCGCCATGATGACGGCGTTCCCTTCCTCATCCGCGGTCGCCTGGGCACCGTGGACAGCGCCGTCCGCGGCTTCGCGGGTGCGGACTCGGTGCGTGCCGTCAGCTCCATGCTGCCGAGCATCGCCGGCTCCTTCCGCCTGCGCGCCGAGGACCTGGTGGTGAGCCGGGTCAGCGTGGACGAGCAGGGCTTCACGCACATCCGCTACAACCAGATGAAGAACGGCCTCCCCGTGGTCGGCCAGGAGCTGGCCATCCACCTGGACCCGGAAGGCAACATCGTCATGGCCAACGGCTCGGCCCGTGACGGCGAGTTCGGCGTGCCCGCGACGGCGCGCATCGCCGCCCAGTCGGCGAAGACGGCCGCCCTGCGCAACACCGTGGGCACCCGGCTCGAGATCGACGGCCAGCCCCGGCTCGTCTACCTGCGCGCCGGTCAGGCGCAGAAGCTGACCCTGGCCTACGAGGTGGTGGTGACGGGTGAGGGCGCCCAGCTGCCCATCCGCGACCACGTCTTCGTGGACGCCACCACCGGCGTCGTCGCCGACCGCGTGACGGACATCCACTCGGCCCTCAACCGCGCCGTGTACAGCGCGAACAACGGCAGCAGCCTGCCGGGCACCCTGCGCCGCAGCGAGGGCGGGGCGACCACGGGCGACGCCCACATCGACCAGAACTACGACCAGCTCGGGTTCACGTACAACTGCTACAAGACCATCTTCAACCGCGACTCGTACAACAACGCGGGCGCGCAGCTGAAGAGCTCGGTGCACTACAGCACCAACTACGTCAACGCCTACTGGAACGGCAGCCAGATGGTGTACGGCGACGGCGACGGCGTGAACTCCGGCATGCTCGGCAAGGACGCCGACGTGACGGTGCACGAGCTGACCCACGCCGTGACGTCGTCCGAGTCCAACCTCACGTACTCCAACGAGTCCGGCGCCCTCAACGAGGGTATGTCCGACATCTTCGCGGCCGTCTGCGAGTCCTGGTCCACCAGCTGGTCCACCAGCGCGGACGTGTGGATGATTGGCGAGGACATCTGGACGCCGGGCACCGCGGGTGACGCGCTCCGCTACATGGCGAACCCGACGCAGGACGGCTCGTCGAAGGACTACTACCCCGAGCGCTACACGGGCACCTCCGACAACGGCGGCGTGCACTGGAACTCGGGTATCGCCAACCTGGCGTTCAAGCTGCTCGCCACGGGTGGCACGCACCCGCGCGGCAAGACCACGGTCAGCGTGACAGGCGTGGGCGTGGAAGTGGCCGCCCGCATCTTCTACAAGGCCAACACGGACCTCTTCACGGCGTCCACCACCTTCGCCCAGGCGAAGACGTACACCGTGACGGCGGCTTCGCAGCTGGGCTACAGCGCGGCCATCCAGGACTCGGTGACCAAGGCCTGGGAAGCGGTGGGCGTGGGCGTGACGACGCCTCCTCCGGCCTGCACCCTGCTGACCAACGGCGTGGCCACGACGGGCATCTCCGGTGCGTCGGGCTCGCAGAAGTTCTACTGCATCGACGTGCCGGCCTCGAAGGCCTCCTCGTTCGTCCTCAGCGGCGGCACGGGTGATGCGGACATGTACGTGAAGTACAACGCGGCCCCGACGACGTCCTCGTACGACTGCCGCCCGTACCTCTCCGGCAACAACGAGTCGTGCAGCATCGCCGCGAAGACGACGGCCGGTCGCTTCTACATCATGCTGAACGGCTACTCGACCTACAGCGGCGTCTCGCTCAAGGCGACCTACTAGCCTGAGGCGAAGCGTGGGGCCGGGTGCCTGAAGCCCGGTCCTCGCTGCACGGATTCCGCCTCCGGGGCCTCGCGCCTCGGGGGCGGTTTCTTTTTGGGGGGGCCTGCCTTCGGGGCATTCAGCCCGTGGCGGCCTCGGAAGCCGGTGTGAGCAGCCCGGTGACGTCCTTCCACGGGCCCTGGCAGGGCGCCGCTTCCGTGGCCAGGTAGTGCCCCACGCGCCCCGGCGCGAGCGTCACGATGGCCGACGAGCGCGTGCCATATGCGGGCGTGTGGATGCACAGCGCCTGGAGCTGCCGGAGGAAGTCCCGCGGCAGGTCCTCCCCGGTGGCCGGCACCGGGATGTCCTCGAGCGCGGGCAGCGTCGCGTCCGCCAGCAGCGCCTTCAGCCCGGCCTCCAGCTGGGGCCAGGGCCGGTGCGCCACCTCCGCCGCGAGCAGCCGGGCCCGCTCCACCTTGGGCAGGGCAGGGGAGTCCAGCACGTCATTGGGCAGCACGTGGATGCCAGGAGGCACGTCCTCCCGCCGCAGCCGCTTGTCGCCCGGACGGGCATAGGCCACCCGGAGCCTCCGCGCGTCCCCGTAGAGGAGGTTGAAGGGGAGGAACTCGTCGCCGGGCAGGGTGTCCAGATAGCGCTCGATGGCCTCCACGCTCCCCGCTTCCAGGGCGCGCAGCACCACCTCGCCCCGCGAGCGGGGGGCCGGACCCTGGCCTCGCCCGCCCCTCTGGTTCGTCAGGCCGACGAAGACTCCTTCGTTGGTTAAACCCATCCACGTCCCACCGCGCTCCACGTCGCGCCCGCCGACGGTACGAGGGGACTCCCGAAGCACCTGGGGGCCGGTGGCGGGGCGGGCGTAGAACTCGTCCCGGTTGGCCGCGAGCACCAGCGGCCACTCCGGGTGGACCTGGTTGAGGATGACGATGGTGCACATGCGTATCCGGTCGATAACATCTCCGGCCCCTCGGCGCATTCGTGCCCGGGGCCCTCACGCCGTCGATGACCTCGGCCACCCGAGCGGCTAAGGTCCGCCGCCCTCAGGAGAATCCATGGCTGAGAGAATTCTCGTCACCAGCGCGCTGCCCTACGCGAACGGTCCGGTCCACATCGGCCATGCCGTCGAGTACGTCCAGACCGACATCTACGTCCGGTTCCTCCGCTCATGCGGCAAGGACGTCGTCTACTTCTGCGCGGACGACACCCACGGCACCCCCATCGAAATCAACGCGGCGAAGCAGGGCATCAAGCCCGAGGAGTTCATCGCCCGCTTCCACGACGAGCACCAGCGCGACTTCCACGACATGGACATCCGCTTCGACTACTTCCACTCCACCAACTCGCCGGAGAACCGCCACTACGCGGAGCTCATCTACGGGCGGCTGAAGGAGAAGGGCGACATCGAGCGGCGCACCATCGAACAGGCGTACTGCGAGGTGGACCGCCGCTTCCTGCCGGACCGCTTCATCAAGGGCACCTGTCCCAACTGCAAGTCGCCGGACCAGTACGGCGACGCCTGCGAGAAGTGCGGCAAGGCCTACGCGCCCACCGACCTCATCGAGCCCCACTGCGCCCTGTGCAAGACGCCGCCGGTGCGCCGCAACTCCGAGCACCTGTTCTTCAAGCTGTCGCGCCACGCGGACTTCCTCCAGTCCGTGCTGCGCCGGCCCGGCTTCATCCACCCGGGCCTGGCCACCCAGCTCCAGGGCTTCTTCGAGAAGGGCCTGTCGGACTGGGACATCAGCCGCGACGGCCCCTACTTCGGCTTCGCGATTCCGGGCGAGACGGACAAGTTCTTCTACGTCTGGCTGGACGCTCCCATCGGCTACATCGCCACCACGGAGAAGTGGGCGAAGGAGACGGGGAAGGCGAAGAGCGCGCTGGACTACTGGGACGCGGGCAGCCCGTCGCGCATCATCCACTTCATCGGCAAGGACATCGTCTACTTCCACGCCCTGTTCTGGCCGGCCGTGCTCAACGTCGCGGGCCTGCACGTGCCGAACGAAATCAAGGTGCACGGCCACCTCACGGTGAATGGCGAGAAGATGTCGAAGAGCCGCGGCACCATGGTGCCGGTGCGGGACTACCTGAACCAGCTGGACCCCAGCTACCTGCGCTACTTCTACGCGGCCAACCTGGGCGCGGGCGTGGAGGACCTGGACCTCAGCCTCAAGGACTTCCGCGAGCGGGTGAACGGCGAGCTGGTCAACAACGTGTGCAACCTGGCCAACCGCGCCCTGTCGCTGCTGGCGGGGCCGCTGGAGAAGCGGCTGGCGCCGGGCCGCGCCGAGGGGCCGGGCCGCGCGCTGGTGGAGTCCGCGCTCGCCCGCGTGCCCGAGGTGCGCGCCGCGTTCGACAAGCTCGAGTACCGCAACGCGATTCGCGCGATTACGGACATCGCCTCGGCCGCCAACGCCTTCGTCCAGACGCAGGCTCCGTGGGCGGCCGTCCGCAAGCCCGAGACGGCCGAGGGTGCGCGCGCGGACCTGTCCGACGTGGCGGACGTGGTGTACCTGCTGGGCGCGCTGCTCGCCCCGGTGACGCCGCGCCTGTCGGAGAAGCTCTTCGCGCAGCTCGGTGCGCCGGCGCTGATGTTCCAGGCGCTGGAGGGCGCGAAGTACCCGCTGCTGGACCGCAGCCGTCCCACCGGCACCCCGGAGCCGCTGCTGCCCCGGCTGGAGCCGGAACGCGTCAACGCCATCATCAAGACCCCGGAAGGCGCTCCGCAGGCCGCGGAAGCGAAGCCCGCCGGGGGCAAGGAGAAGAAGAAGGTGGAGAGCGACAAGAAGCCCGCCGCCGCGCCGCCGCCCGCGGGTGCCGGTGCCACCCAGGCCTCGCCCGGGGCGGGCGCCAGTGAGGCGCCGGGGGAAATCGAGTACGCGGACTTCGCCAAGGTGGTGCTGAAGGCGGGCCGCGTCGTCGTCGCCGAGAAGGTGAAGGACGCGGACAAGCTCCTGAAGCTCACCGTGGACGTGGGCGAGCCCACGGGCCCGCGCACCATCGTCTCCGGCATCGCCGAGGCGTACGCGCCGGAGTCACTCACCGGGCGCCGCGTGGTGGTGGTGGCCAACCTCAAGCCGCGCAAGCTGCGGGGAATCGAATCGCGCGGCATGCTCCTGACGGCCGGTCCGGGCGGCAAGGACCTGTCGCTGCTGGACCCGGGCGACATGCCCCCGGGCAGCGAGGTGAAGTGACGTGACGGACTGGCGCGCCGAGCGCGACCGCGCCCTGCTGACGTTGGAGCGCGAGAAGCGCCCGGCGCTCCGGGCCGAGGCCGCGGACCAGCTCTACCACCTGGCCCTCGAGTCCCCGGCGCGCGCGCCCGACTTCACCGACGTGCTCACCCGGCTGCTGGTGGACTCGCAGCCGGAGGTGCGCCGCTCGGGGGTGGGGCTGGCCGCCGTGGTGCTGCCCCCGGAGGAGCTGTCGGGCATGCTCATCTCCCGGCTGCGCGACGACGAGTGGCTGGTGCGCCTGGAGGCCACCGGCCGGCTCGCGGACCTGGCGCGGCCGGAGTTGCGCGGGGCGCTGGCGAGCATGCTGGAGGACCCGATGCCCGAGGTCCGCTTCGAGGCGGCGCGCGGCATCGCCGCCCTCAGACACCCCGCCGGCCTGGACATCCTGGTGGAGGCGCTGGACGCGGACCTGCTGCGCTTCCGCGCCCTGGGCGCGATTGGCGAATTGGAGGACCCGCGCGCACTGCCCGCGGTGAAGCGCCTGTTCCGCCGCTGGCTGCTGCCTGCCTTCGACAAGACGCAGGCCGCGGGGGTGCTCGCGCAGCTCGGGGACCCGGAGGGCGCCACGTACCTCCTGGCGCGGACGCGGAAGAAGTGGAGCACGGACCGCGCGCTGGCCGTGGAGCTGTGCGGCGCGGTGAAGGCGCCCGGCGCGCTGGAGCGACTGAAGGAAATCCTCGAGGACGCCAAGGACGAGTGTCGCGGGGCCGCCGCGCGCGGGCTGGGCCGGCTGGGTGATGCGCGGGCGCTGCCCTGGCTGCTCGTGCTGCTGGACGAGCAGGGCGCCGCGGAGGACTACCGCCTGGACGCCGCGGACGCGCTCTGGCGGCTGGGCCTGCCGGAGGGACGCGAGCGGGTGCGCGCCTCCATCCCCACCTTCACCTCACCCGAGGCACGCACGGAGCTGGAAGAGCTGCTGCTGGAGGAGACATGAGACTCGTCGACGCCCACTGTCATCTCGAGGTGAAGGACTACCCGGACGTGGCCGCCATCCTCGACGGGGCCCGCGCCGCCGGCCTCGTCCACGCGATTGTGGTGGGCCAGTTCCACGGGCCGGGCGACTGGGGCAACGCGCTGGAGTTGGCCGCCGCGCACCCGGACTTCCTGTCGCCCACGCTGGGCATCCATCCCCACGAGGCCGCGCGAGCCACCGAGGCGGACTTCGCCATGCTGGAGGCGACGTGCGCCCGGCCGGAGGTGCGTGCGGTGGGGGAGGCGGGCCTGGACTACTACTACGACCATTCGCCCCGGGAGGTGCAGGCGACCGTCTTCCGGCGCCAGTGCGCCCTGGCGCGCCAGCTGGCCAAGCCGCTGGTGGTGCACGTGCGCGACGCGCATGACGACTGCGAGGGCGTGCTGCGCGAGGTGGGGCTGTCCCGCGGCGTCATCCACTGCTTCACCGGGGACACGGCCGCGGCGCGGCGCTACCTGGACCTGGGCTTCTTCCTGTCCCTGTCCGGCGTCGTCACCTACAAGAACGCGCAGGCGCTGCAGGACGCGGTGCGCTTCGCGCCGCTGGACCGGCTGATGGTGGAGACGGACAGCCCGTACCTCGCGCCGGTGCCGCACCGCGGGCGGAAGAACCAGCCCGCGCACGTGGTGGAGACGGCGCGCAAGGTGGCGGAGTTGAAGGGCGTGACGCTGGAGGAGGTGGCGGCCACCACCACCGCCAACGCCTCCGCCCTCTTCGGCCTCAGCCTGGGCTGACGGCGCCGGCCAGGGCCAGCAGGTCCTGCAGGTCCTGGTCCATCTGCGGCACGTCCAGCAGCAGCGCGTCCGGGTCGTACTGGAAGTCCGCCTGCTTCAGCTTCAGCAGCGCCTGCAGGGCGGGCTCTCCGGAGTGGCCTCCGAAGGAGGCGAAGACGACGCGGCCGCGCTCCAGGTGGAGGTAGCCCTCCAGCGTGTGCTGGCGCAGGTGCAGCCGCCCATTCTTGAATCCGCCGGAGAGCGTGCGCAGCAGCTCCTTCGGAGGCAGCTCGTCGAAGCTGCCCCGCACCACGCGGCCCGGGCCGTTGTGCAGCACCCGGTCCTCGAGGAGGGTGCTCACCGCCTTGGCGATGACCCCCTTCTCGCCGGGAGCCAGCACCGCCGAGGCGCCGGCCATCACCAGCCGCTCACGCGTGGCCGCGTCCGGCTCGCCCACCACGGCGATGGGCAGCCCCGCCGTCTCCGGCGTCGAGCGCGCCTGCTGAAGCAGGTCCAGCACTTCCTGCTGGCCCAGCCGCAGGCTCACCACCAGCACGTCGCAGTCCTGCCGGGCCAGGCCGTCCTGCGCGCCCTCCACCGTGGACAGCGCATGCGCCACCAGCCCCTGCTTCAGCACCGCCTCCAGCAGCTCGCCGCGCGCTGCCTCGTCCGGCTCCACGACGAGCACCTGCCGGCCCTCGCTCTCCAGCCGGTGGCGCAGCAGCTCGCCGCTCTGGAGCTGGATGACGATGTCCGCCACCACCGGGTCATAGAGCACGCCCGCGTTCTTCCGCAGGTGCTCCAGCGCCTGCTCCTTGGTGAAGGCCTTGCCGTGCGCGTTGCCCGGGTTCTTCGTCAGCTCCAGGAAGCTGTCCACCGCGGCGAGGATGCGCGCGCCCAGGGTGATGTCTTCTCCCTTGGCGCCCTGCGGGGTGCCGGAGCCGTCCCAGGCTTCGTAGAGCTGCGCGAGGATGGTGTTCGTCTGCGTGGGCAGGTGCACCGTCTCGAACAGCTTGGTGGGCACGCGGCACGCCTGCTTCGCCTGGGCCTTCCAGTCGGCGTTGACGGCGTTGCTGGCCAGGGAGAAGTGGCGCTCGGACGGCTTGCCCAGGTCATGGAGGTAGGCGGCGATGGACAGCGCCGCCAGCTCCTTGTGCGGCATGCCCATGCGCTGGCCGACGATGCCCGCCTGGCGCGCGAGCTGCGCGGAGTGTCCGCGGTGGCGCTGCCGGTCCTGCTCCAGCATGCCCACGAGGATGCCCAGCGTCTCCACGTAGTCGGCGTCGCTGACGATGCCGCGGGGCCCGCCCGGCTCGCGCCGCTGGGTGGAGGGGCGGGCGGCCGGGGTGGCGCCGCTGGGGCGGTGCACCCGCAGCCGCGGGTCCGTCTCCATGCGGCCATAGAGGCTGCTCAGCCCCGTCATGCTGCTGCGGCCCGACGTGGTGGTGCGGCTGTGCTCCGCGGCCCCCGTGCGGGACGGGACGGGGGGGCTGGGCTGCGCGCCCGGAGACTCCAGCAGCGCGGTGAAGGCGGTGGGGTCGCCGTAGTAGTGCTTGCGGATGGCCGCGGCGATGGCGCTGCGCAGGCCCACGTACGCGTAGACCTCGGACATGCCGGTGACGAGCGCAATCTCGTCCATCAGCGCCTTGTTCTGCGGCTCGGCGGCGACCACGGAGAGCAGCTTGCGCTCCGGGTCCACCGCCAGCGGCAGCACGTTCTGCGCCTCGGCGAGGCGCACGGGGAGCCTGTCGAGCACCTCGGTGGCGATGCGGGCCTTGGCCAGCTTGTCCGCCGTGACGAAGCGCGTCTGGAACTCGGCGGCGAGGAAGCGCAGCAACCCCGCTTCCTGGAGCAGTCCCAGCTCCACCAGACAGTCCCCCAGCTTGTGGCCGGTGATCTTCTGGTGCTCCAGGGCCTGCTCCACGGCCCCCGCGTTGACGAGGCCGGCCTCGATGAGGCGCTCTCCCAACTTCTTCGCCATGGGCCTTTGAGCTCCCTCAGCTCTCCGAGGAACCCTCGCCGTCCTTGGCCGGGGCCACGGACGTCAGCGCGCTGAAGGGCTTGAAGGTCAGCTCGCGGGGCAGGGAGTTGGCGTCGCGCGGCGGGCGCTCCTCGCGCGGAGGCCTCGGCGGGCGCTCCTCGCGGGGGGGACGCTCCTCACGTGCGCGCTCCTCACGGGGCGGACGCTCGCGGCGCGGCGGGCGCTGGGGCTGCGCACTCGCCTCGGCCGGGGTGGCACCTTCGGTGGCGGGCGCGGCGCCCTGGGGCCTGTCGCCACCCTGGGCCTTGTCGCCGCCCTGCTCGCGGGGCCTGTCGCCCCGGGCCTTGCGCTTCTCCTCGCGCGACTTGCGGCGGCCACCACCGCCCTCCACGGGGGCGCGGCCCCGAGAGGTGGGCGCGGGGGCCTTCCACAGCTGCCGGTCATAGTGGCGCAGCACGTCCGTCCACTTGTCGTTGGAGTCGCGCTGCATGGCCTCCAGCCACGAGGCGATGCGCGAGTCCAGCGAGTCCAGCGCGTGGACGATGTGCGCCTCCAGCGTCATCGGCAGCTTGGGGCTGCCGTACTCGAGCTGGCCGTGGTGGGCGAGGACCAGGTGCGTGAGGTGCTGCTCCAGGAGCGGCGGGAAGCCGGGGATGGCCAGCGTCTTCTCGCGAATCTTCTGCGCCGTCATCACCAGGTGGCCGACGAGCTTCCCTTCGTCGGTGTAGTCGAAGCCCTTCTCGGGCGAGATTTCCGCCACCTTCATCACGTCGTGCAGCAGCGCGCCGGCCAGCAGCAGGTCGCGGTCCGCCATGGGGTAGTGGTCCGCCACCCGCAGCGTCAGCCGCATCACCGACAGCAGGTGCTCGGCCAGCCCGCCACGCCACGCGTGGTGCATGGCCTTCCCCGCGGGCGCAATCGGAAGGCCCGCGGCAATCTGCGGGTCGTCCAGGAAGGCCAGCAGCAACTGCTTCACGTGCGGGTCGTTCACCCGCTCGGACACCATCTCCCGGATGAGGCCGGCGGCGCGCGCGCCACCCGAGCCGTCCCGGGCGCCCTCGGCGGCCTTGCCTTCCTTCGGCTCGGCGCTGGCGCGGGCCTCGCCCTTGTCGGCCTTCTCGGCGCGTGGCTCGCGGGCCTCGGGGGCCTTGGCCTCGGCGGCGGGCTTCGCCTCGGGGGGCGGGGCCGGAGGCGGCTCGAACTCCTTGGGGTCCAGCGGCTCCGGGTCCAGGCGCTCCACGGCCTCCACGACGACCTGGGTGCGGCCGTGGAAGTTGATGACGCTTCCCTGCACCAGCACGAAGTCGCCGGACTGGAACGCGGGCTCCAGGGCGTCCACCTTGTCGAAGATGCGGGCATCCACCTCGCCGCTCTTGTCGACGAGGGTGAGGGCGAGGAACACCTTGCCACTGCGCGCGGTCACCTTCTCCTTCTTCGTGACGCGGAAGACGGTGTTGACGCGGTCCTTCTCGCGCAGATCCGCCGCGTACACCTTGCGGACGGTCTCCACGGAACCCTCCGGGGTGGGGGTGGCGGTCTCGGGCGTGTTTTCGTTGGTCATTTCGGCGGCGGACACTAGCACCAGGAAGGCACTTCCAGGGGAACTCGCGTCAGCTGACTTCCAGCGCCAGGGCGTCGAGGTAGTCCGAGCCGGGGGAGCCGACCAGGGTGGGGTGGTCCGGGGGCAGGCCCAGACGGACCAGCCGGGTGCCGATGCGGGCCTCCGCCTCGCAGGCGGTGGCCACCAGCTCGTCGAAGCCTCCCAGGGCCAGCGGCGGGTGGTAGCCGGCCACCAGCAGCTTCCCCCCGTGCCGGGTGCGTCGCAGGGCGTGGCGCAGCTGCTCCACGAACTCGTCCTCGGACGTCACCCCGGGTGTGTCCAGGAGGACCAGGTCGAAGGTGTCGCGGAGCGCCCTGAGCACCTGGAGGGGCTGGCCCGTGTCCACCGTGGCCCGGCCCAGCAGGCCGTTGGCCTCGGCGTTCTCCCGGGCCAGGTCCGCCGCGTCCGTGTTCCTGTCGAAGGCGAGAATCTGCCGCGCCCCGTGCAGGCCCGCGTGGACGAAGAGGCCGCCCACGTTGCAGCACGCGTCCAGCACCCGGCCGCCGTTGGCCATGCGCGCCACGAAGCGGCGCAGCTCGCGCTGGTCATAGTGGTAGCCGGTGCCCAGGCCGTAGGTGAGGTCCACGGTGAAGCGCGCGCCCAGCTCCAGCAGCCGACACCAGCGGGGCGGGGTGCCGTAGAGGACGTGGGCCCGCTGCGTGGGAAGGCCCAGCGCCTTGCGCCGGGGCGAGTCGTTGCGCAGCAGCACCGAGCCCGCGCCCGTCACCTCCACCAGCGCGCGGGTGATTTCCGCCTGCCGTGCGTCCATGGCGCGCGTCAGCGTCTGCACCACGAAGTGGGTGTCGTACCGGTCCACGATGAGGCCGGGCAGCCCGTCGCCGTCATCGTTGACGACGCGGCAGAAGCGCGGGTCGTCCACCAGCCGGCCGCGCCGCTCGAAGGCGTGGCGCAGGTGGCGGGGGATGAGCCCCTCCACGGCCTCGTCCGGCTGGCCCAGCCGACGCACCGCGTACGAGGACTCCAGGTCCACGTCGCCCAGGCCCAGCACCGAGCCATCCTCGTCGCGGAGCTGTACGGGCTCCCCGGGCTGCGGTGTTCCCTCCATCGAGACGATGTCCTCCCGGCGAAGCCAGGGGGCACCGTGGCGGAGCCGGCGCGCGGCGTCCCGGGACAGATAGGTGCTGAGCAAGGTGTGTCCTCCCTCTCTCGGTTCCCCGCGAGCACCGGCGCCCACGGGCGTCCTCCCAGGGGAGAACATGGGCCGTCGGTCGCCAGCTTGCGGCGAGCGCCGGGCCGCCGCCCGGGAGGGCAGGCGGGGGAGGGAGCGAACCCCGCCCGGCTCAGAAGTCGGAGGGAGCGAACCCCGCCGGACCCAGGAGCCGAATCAGGCCCCGGACGATGGGCGCTTGAACGCCTTGAACGTCACCCGGGTGAGGATGAAGCTGGCCATCAGCGCGAGGACGATGCCCAGAAGGCGCAGGTTCCAGCTGTCGCGGAACAGCAGCGACAGGGCCAGCCCGCCCAGCAGCACCACGCCCAGCACCATCAACGCCTGCCCCCGCTGGGCGGCCCCGGAGGATGCGCGGCGCGCCTGGACGAGCGTCGGGAGGCTGCCCGCCTTGCGCCACTTGGAGGAGTCCTCCTCGCGGACCTCGTCCTCCGGGTCCACCAGCCCCTGGAGGTAGGCCTGCTCGACGTCGAGAAGGCTGGGGTAGACCAGCTCACCGTCCGGCGTGCGTACCACGTAGCGCATGGGGCCCTCCTCCCGGGCGTGTCCCCTCAGGACAGCTCGGTGGCAATCTGCTCAGCGACGCGCAGACCATCAATGGCGGACGATACGATGCCGCCCGCGTAACCACACCCCTCGCCCGCCGGATAGAGTCCCTTGAGGGACACCGACTGCAGGTCCTCCCCGCGCGTAATCCGCACGGGCGACGAGGTCCGGCTCTCGATTCCGATGAGCTTGCCCTCCTCGCTGATGAAGCCGCGCATCTTCCGCTCGAAGGTGCGCAGCGCCTGCTTGATGGACTCGGTGAGCCGCTCCGGGAAGAGGCGGTTCAGGTCCGTGTGGGCCAGGCCCGGCCGGTAGCTGGTGCCGCCCGGGTCCTTCTTCACACGGCCGGCCAGGTAGTCCGGAATCGTCTGGGCCGGAGCGTAGAAGCGCCCCCCGCCCAGCTCATACGCCTTGGACTCCCAGTGGCGCTGGAACTCCAGGCCCGCCAGCGGCCCGCGGAAGCCCTCGCGCTCGAAGTCCGCCACCGACACGGAGACGACGATGCCGGCGTTGGCGTACTTCGCGTTGCGGCGTGAGTTGCTCATGCCGTTGGTGCACTGCAGGCCGTCCTGCGTCGGCGTGGGCACGACGATTCCGCCGGGGCACATGCAGAACGAGTAGACGCCGCGCACCTCGCCGTCCACGTCCAGGTTCTCCGCCAGCTTGTAGTCGGCCGGGGGCAGCTTGGGATTCTTCGCCGCGCTGCCGTACTGGATGCTGTTGATGAGGGCCTGGGGGTGCTCGGCGCGGAAGCCGAGCGCGAAGGGCTTGGCCTCCACGCTCACCTGGCCGTCGGCGGCGAAGCGCTCGTACAGCTCTCGCGCGGAGTTGCCCGGGGCGAGGATGACGCGGTCGCTCTCCAGGGTGCGCCCGTCGGCCAGCTTCACGCCCGCCACGCGCCCGTCGCGGTAGAGGAGGTCCTCCACCCGCTGCTCGAAGTGCACCTCGCACCCGCCCGCGATGAGCTCCTCGCGCAGCTTCGCCACCGCGCCCGGCAGCAGGTCCGAGCCGATGTGCGGCTTGCCCTCGATGAGGATGTGGTCCGGCGCGCCGTACTTCGCGAAGGCTTCAATCACCTTGCGCACCATGGGGTGGTTGATGCGCGTGGACAGCTTGCCGTCCGTGTACGCGCCGGCGCCGCCCTCGCCGAAGTTCATGTTGCTCTCCGGGTCCAGGGAGCCGTCGCGCATCAGCTTCGCCACGTCCTTGCGACGCGTCACCACCTCGCGGCCGCGCTCCAGCAGGATGCTGCGCACGCCGCGCTCCAGCAGGCCCAGGGCGGCGAACAGCCCCGCGGGCCCGGTGCCGATGATGATGGGCCTGCGCTCCGGCGCCTTCACCGGGGGCAGGACGTCCGGAGGCGGAGGCGCCTCGCCCACGTCCGGGGGCAGGCGGCCGGGCTTGCGGCCGGGGGCCAGCTCCACCTCCAGCGTGTAGATGTAGCGGGGGCTGCCCTTCTTCCGCGCGTCCAGCACCGAGCGCACCACGCGCACGGAGGCGAGGTCGGAGCGAGTGACCCCGAGCTTCTCCGCGGCGCGCTGTCCGAGCAGCTCCTCCGGCTCGTCCAGCCACAGCCCGATGTTGTTCACCCGATACGCCATTGCCATTCGCTCCTGGTGGGGGCGCGTATCTCTCCGCACCCATGAAAGATTGCAAGCACTTGAAACCACGGAGTCTCGCGGGGCCCTCGCGGGTGCGTACCCGCTGATGCACCCCCCTCCGCCATCCCCCCGTGCCGACGACAGGTGCGTAACAGTCTTCGCACCCTCCGGGAGGCCATGCCGAGCGCCGGTGTCCTTCAACCCCTGGGAAACGCTGGGGAATCCGTTCGGAAGAGAACGTCTGGCACGGGGGTTGAAGTGTTGACGCCGCATGCTTATGCGGCGACCCCCTCTCTTCGCCGCTTCCTGGAGGCAATCACTGTGAGCACCGACCAAAAGGGCACCCGAATCCTGGCGCGCACCTTCTTCAATCAGCTGCGCGCGAGCGGCTACACGCCGCACCAGGTCATCGGCATCGCCACGGAGCTGCTCGACCTGGTGACCGCGGACCTCAAGGAAGGCGACAAGCCCGTTGCCGTCCAGGCAACACAGGAGCAGGGCTCCGAGTGGCGCCAGCGCGCCTGAGCCCCTAGTCTTCGGACCATCGACCCCGCGGGCGCGCGGGCTCCGGACTGGATTCGGGGCTCCCGCCCGCGTGGAGGCAGTACGGAACCGGCGTCAGCCGGTTTTTTTGTTTCCGCTGACCGGCGAATCAGTCGTCACGGAGGCCGTGGAGCGCTGCTCCCGCCTGCGCTGGTACGCGGCCGCGCCGGCCACGACAATCAGTCCCCCCGTCAGCGCGCTGAAGACCATGCTGGCCGTCCCCAGCGCCAGCAGTCCCAGCAGCGCGAAGGCACCCACGAAGGCGCCCACGTCCACGGCGACGGGGCGGCGCTGCGGCAGCACCAGGACGACGACGCAGGCGGTGAGGGGAAGCCCCAGCGCCACCTGCCGGGTAATGGCTTCCGTGCTGGTGCGGACCGTCTCCCAGTTGCTCACGAGGATGGCGGCGAAGATGACCACCGTGCCCAGCGCCAGCACCAGCACGCCCGCGGCGGCTGCGTCCTTGGCGAGGCGGGCCTTCTCGTCGAACTGCTGGACGGCCAGGTCCACCAGGTGCTCCAGGGCGCTGTTGAGGATTTCCGCGAAGAAGATGAGGAGGACGCAGAAGATGAGCGTCACCTTCTCCGCGAGCCCCAGGGGGATGCCGCTGCCCACCAGTCCCACCAGCACGCCTGAAATCAGGTGCACGCGCATGTTGCGCTGGTGGACGACGGTGTGGATGAGCCCCGCCCACGCGTGGCCGAACGAGGCGAACAGCCCCGAGCCCCGACGGGGAGGGAAGGCGGAGGGTGGCCGGACAGGAACGTTCATCGGAGATTGAAGGGGCGCGCACCCTAGCATCCACGGGTCCGGTTGCCGCTCGGGGTTGAAGGGGTATGGTCTGACCCCGTGAAATCCGCTTCCTACTACCGTTACCGGGCGCGCGTGGGGTGCGCGGCCCTGGCCCTGCTGTTGACGGCCCCCCTGGCCCGGGCCGAAGCCCCGGCTCCCGACGCGCTCCTCGACGAGGGGGCCTGTGGCCTGGAGCCGCCCGGCGTCGAGTACCTCCCGGCGCCCGGCCCCCGGGCGCATGAGTCGCGGCGGTGGTCCGCGTCCGAGCCGCCGGTGGTGCGGCGCGAGGAGCGGGGTGGGGCGGTGCGCTCGGCCCTCTCCGGCGTGCCGCAGACGCGCGTGCGCGGTGGGGCGCTGTCCGGGAAGGTGGTGTACCTGAGCCCCGGCCACGGCTTCACCCGGAGCGCCCCGCTGGACAGGTGGGCCACGCAGCGGCCCAACACCTGGGCGGTGGTGGAGGACCTCATCTCCGCGGAGGTGCTCAACCAGTACCTGCTGCCCATGCTGACGGGGGCGGGGGCCACGGTGGTGCCGGTGCGCGAGCCGGACCTCAACTCGCGCATGGCCCTGCTCGACGCGGGGCAGGAGGGCTACACCGAGACGGGGGACGCGGCCCTCTTCCAGGACTCCACTCAGAAGGGGTGGGGCACGCCGCCTTTTCCCATGGGCAACGCGGTGGAGCCCTTCACGCTGGGCACCACGCGCGTCATGTCCACCGCGCGCACCGCCACCGCGAGCGCGACGTGGGCGCCGGAAGTGCCGGCGGACGGCAACTACCACGTCTATGTCTCCTACGGCTCGGACCCGGCGCGGGCGACGGACGCGCATTACGTGGTGAAGCACGCGGGCGGGGAGAGCCACTTCCGCGTCAACCAGCGGCGCCACGGCGGCACGTGGGTGCTGCTCGGCCGCTTCTACTTCAAGGCGGGCCGGCATCCGGAAGCCGCATCGGTGGTGGCGATGAACGACACGGCGGAAGGCGGCACGGTGTCGCTGGACGCGGTGCGCTTCGGTGGAGGCCGCGGCCTCATCGGCGACGCCGAAATCGCCGCCCTCGACCGGCCCCGCTACGAGGAGTCCGCGCGCTACCACGTGCAGTTCAGCGGCGCGCCGGCGTCCGTGTACGCGCCCACCGGGGCCAACGCGCTGTCCAACGAGCGCAACGCGGACGTCACCGCGCGCCCGCGCTTCGCCGCGTGGCTGCACGAGGAGGGCGAGGACGCGGTGTACGTGGCGTGGCACACCAACGCCGGCACCACCGGCACGGTGACGGGCACGGAGGGCTACGTGTACGGGCCCAACCCGGTGGACGGCACGCTCAACTTCACGGGCGTGGCCGGCAGCGACGTCATGGCCCGCGCGCTGCTGGACGAAATCGGGAGGGACCTCAAGCGCGAGGTGGACCCCAACTGGCGGGTGCGCAGCCTGCGCTCGGCCAACCTGGGCGAGGTCAACCCCACGCACAACCCGGAGATGCCGTCCGTGCTGCTGGAGATGGCGTACCACGACAACATCACCGACTCGAACCGCCTGAAGGAGCCGACCTTCCGCCGCGTGGCGGCGCGCGCCATCCTCCAGGGGCTCATCAAGTACTTCGCCGCGAGGGACAACACGCCGGTGCAACTGCCGCCGGAAGTCCCCGGTGCCGTCGCCGCGCGCAACGGCGCGGCGGGTGCGGTGGAGGTACGCTGGGCGGTGCCCGCCGCCAACCCGGACGAGGAGGGCCACGATGCGCCCACGGGCTACCGCGTCTACCAGAGCGCGGACGGCCTCGGCTGGGACGAGGGCACCGAGGTGACGGGCACCTCCTTCACCACGACGCTGGCGCCGGGCACCGTGCGCTACTTCCGCGTGGCGGCGGTGAGCGCGGGCGGGGAGGGCTTCCCGTCCGCCACCGTTGGCGTGCGGACGCCGACCGGGGCCCAGTCGCCCGTGCTGCTCGTCAACGCCTTCGAGCGGCTGGACTCGTCGCAGGCCTGCGCCGAGGCACTGGACGCGTACGACTTGCAGGCCCCGGTGCGCCTCCTGGTGGAGGCGATGAACGACGGCACCTACGTGCGCCGTCATGGCGAGGCGCTGGCGTATGCGAGCACCGCCTTCGACAGCGCCACGAGCGCGGCGCTGAAGGAGGGGCTCGTCTCGCTGGCGGCCCCGTACACGGTGGTGGACTGGTTCACCGGGCGGGGCGGCGAGGACGGGGCGAGGCCCACGCGCCAGGAGCAGGACGCGCTGCGCGCCTTCGTCACCGGCGGCGGCCATCTGCTGTTGTCCGGCAGCCAGGTGGTGTCCTCGCTCGCGGTGGGGAGCGTGGAGGACCAGGCCTTCCTCGCGGACATCCTCCGCGCGTCGCCGGGCACCGGCTCGGCGCCGCTCGCGGTGGAGGGGCTGGCGGGCGGCTGGCTCTCGGGCCTGCCCGCGGCACTCCTCGATGACGGCACGCACGGGGCCTTCCCGGTGGGCGTGACGGACGTGCTCACCCCCGCGTCCGGGGGCTCGGCGGTGCTGCGCTACCTGGGGACGGACCTGGTGGCGGGCGTGGCCTCCACGCCCGGCGGGCAGGTGCTGCTGCTGGGCGTGCCCTTCGAGGGCATCGTCAGCCCGGCGCGGCGCGCGCAGCTGCTCTCCGCATTCCTGTTGCACGTGGGGGTGCTCGCGCAGCTGCCCCCTCCGCCCGCCGAGGACCCTGGCGGTGCGGGCCCTGGCCTGCTCACCGCCTGCGTGGCCGCGCGTGGGGTGGACCCGCATCCGCCCCCGCCGCCTCCACCGCCGCCGCCTCCGCAGCCCATCGTGCTGGAGGAGTTGCCGCAGTTCTATCCACTCGGAGACTCGGGCTGTGGCTGTGGGGCAGGAGGGGGAACGGGCTCCGGTATCGGCCTGTTGCTCGGGCTGATTGTTCAGCTTCGGCGTGCGCACCGTCGCAAGGGCGACGCGAAGCGTTGACTCGGCGGGAGCGGATGCCTACGGTCGGCGCCCTCGAATTGGACGTGACGTGAAGACACGCGTGGGCACTCGCGCTCACGCCCTGCAAGGAGACTCGAACATGGCTACCCGCATCGCCATCAATGGCTTCGGTCGCATCGGTCGCTGCATCCTGCGCGCGGCCCTCAGCCGCAAGGAGGACCTCGAGATTGTCGCCATCAACGACCTCGACAAGCCCGCGGCACTGGCGCACCTGTTCAAGTACGACTCCGTGCACCGCACCTGGCCGGGCACCGTGAAGTCCACCGAGAAGGGCATCGTGGTGGACGGCAAGGAGATTGCCGTCACCGCGGAGAAGGACCCGACGGCGCTGCCCTGGAAGGGCATGAACGTGGACGTGGTGCTGGAGTGCACCGGCCGCTTCACCGCGCGCGACGGCGCCGAGAAGCACCTCAAGGCGGGCGCCAAGAAGGTCATCATCTCCGCCCCGGCCAAGGGCCCGGACCTCACCATCGCCTACGGCATCAACCACAACGAGTACGACCCGGCGAAGCACCACGTCATCTCCAACGCCTCGTGCACCACCAACTGCCTGGCGCCCATCGCCAAGGTGCTGGTGGACAACTTCGGCGTGGAGAAGGGCCTGATGACCACGGTCCACAGCTACACCAACGACCAGCGCATCCTGGACCTCACCCACGACGACATGCGCCGCGCCCGCGCCGCCGCGCTCTCCATGATTCCCACCAGCACCGGCGCCGCGAAGGCCATCGGCGAGGTGATTCCGCAGCTCAAGGGCAAGATGCACGGCATCTCCGTGCGCGTGCCCACCCCGAACGTGTCGCTGGTGGACCTGACGGTGAACACCACGAAGAACGTCACCGCCGAGGCCGTCATCGAGGCCTACCGCAAGGCCGCGGAGGGCTCGCTCAAGGGCATCCTCCAGTTCAGCGACGAGCAGACGGTGTCCGTGGACTACAACGGCAACCCGCACTCGGCCATCTTCGACTCCACCAACTGCTTCGTGATGGGCGACAACATGCTCAAGGTCATGGCCTGGTACGACAACGAGTGGGGCTTCTCCAACCGCATGGTGGACACGGCGAAGTTCCTCGTCTCCAAGGGCGTCTAGTTCCAGGGCGTTGAAGGGCACCGAGAGGGAAGGACCGAGATGATCCGCTACATCGACGACCTGCAGTTGACCGGGAAGCGCGTCTTCATCCGCGTGGACTTCAACGTCCCGCTGGAGGGCCGGCGCGTGACGGACGACACCCGCATCCGCGAGGCGCTGCCCACCATCCGGCGCGCGCTGGAGATGGGCGGGAAGGTCATCCTGGCCTCCCACCTCGGCCGGCCCAAGGGCCCGGACCCCAAGCTGTCGCTCGAGCCGGTCGCCGTGCGGCTGGCCGAGCTGCTCGGCGGCAAGCACGAGGTCATCCTCACGGACGACTGCATCGGTGACGGCGTGAAGAAGCAGGTGAAGGAGCTCAAGGAGGGCCAGGTGGTCCTCCTGGAGAACCTGCGCTTCCACAAGGAGGAGGAGGCCAACGACGAGGCCTTCGCCCGGGAGCTGGCCGCCAACGCCGACGTCTACATCAACGACGCCTTCGGCACCGCGCACCGCGCCCACGCCTCCACCGCCGGCATGGTGCCCTTCGTGAAGGAGAAGGCCGCCGGCTTCCTGATGCGGAAGGAAATCGAGTACCTGGGCAAGGTGCTCAAGAACCCGGAGAAGCCCTTCGTGGCCATCCTGGGTGGCTCGAAGGTGAGCGACAAGATCAAGGTCATCGAGAGCCTGCTGCCCAAGGTGGACGCGCTGCTCATCGGCGGCGCCATGGCCTACACCTTCCTCAAGGCGCAGGGCGTGGAGGTGGGCAGGTCCCGCGTGGAAGGGGACAAGCTGTCCCTGGCCACGCGCATGCTGGAGGCGGCGCAGCGGCTGAAGGTGCCGCTGGTGCTCCCGGTGGACCACATCGTCGGCACCGAGCTCACCGAGAACAGCGTTGCGAAGGAGACGCCGGACAACGCCATTCCTCCGGACATGATGGGTCTGGACATCGGCCCCAAGACGCGCGCCATCTACGCGCAGCACATCCGTGACGCGCGCACCGTGGTGTGGAACGGGCCCATGGGGCTGTTCGAGGTCAACAAGTTCGCCGAGGGCACCCGCTCGGTGGCCGCGGCCATGGCCATCAACACCCAGGCCACCACCGTCATCGGCGGCGGTGACAGCGCGGCCGCGGTGGAGCAGATGGGCTTCGCGGAGAAGATGAGCCACGTGTCCACCGGTGGCGGCGCCTCCCTGGAGTTCCTGGAGGGGCGTGAATTGCCGGGTATCAAGGCACTGGAAACGCGGTAGGCTGCGCGGCCGCAACGCAACCCGCATTCCACACCCCCGGGGGGACACATGGCTGCCGCAGCTCGTCGTCGGAAGATCGTCGCCGGCAACTGGAAGATGAACAAGACGGTGCCCGAAGCGCTGGGCCTCGTTCGCGAGCTGCGGAGCATGGTGGCTTCGCTGGGTGACGCGGTGGAGGTGGTGCTGGCGCCGCCGTTCGTGGCGCTGCAGCCGCTCCACGTGGCCCTCGAAGGTGCGCCGCTGCAACTGGCGGCGCAGAACTGTCACTGGGAGTCCTCCGGCGCCTTCACCGGCGAGGTGTCCGCGCCGATGCTGGCGGAGCTGGGGTGTGCCTACGTCATCGTGGGGCACTCGGAGCGCCGGCAGTTCTTCGGCGAGACGGACGAGACGGTGAACAAGCGGGCCCGGGCGGTGCGGGCGGCGGGGATGACGCCCATCGTCTGCGTGGGCGAGACGCTGGCCGAGCGCGAGGCGAACCGGACGCTGGAGGTGGTGGAGCGCCAGGTGCGCGGGGCGCTCTCGGGCTTCGACGCGAAGGACGTGGGCACCTTCGTCCTGGCGTACGAGCCGGTGTGGGCGATTGGGACGGGGCGCACGGCCACGTCGGCGCAGGCGCAGGAGGTCCACGCGGCGATTCGCGGGCTGCTCGGACGCCTGTATGACGGGGAGACGGCCGGGCGGGTGCGCATCCAGTACGGCGGCAGCGTGAAGCCGGACAACGCGGCGGAATTGCTGGGGCAGCCGGACGTGGATGGAGCGCTCGTCGGAGGCGCCAGCCTGAAGGCGGGCGACTTCGCGGCCATCGTCAAGGCAGCGGGTTAGATCGGCAGAGCCGGAACTGGCGGGCGGAAGAAGTTGTCACCCGTTCGCCAGTTTGTGTAGGGTGCGCCTCCTTCTCACGGAACGTCTGGAAGAATCGCCATGCTCGCTTTCGTCACGATCGTGCACGTCCTCGTCTGCGTGTTCATGATCTTCGTCATTCTGCTGCAGCCGGGTAAGGACGCGGGCATGGGCTCGGCCCTGGGCGGCGGCGCGGCCACGAGCGCCTTCGGCGGCCGCGGCGCGGTGACGTTCCTGAGCAAGCTCACGGGCGTCTGCGCGATGCTGTTCTTCTTCACCTCGCTCGGCCTGTCCTTCGTGGGGCTTCGCTCTTCGGTGGCGGCTGGCGGCTCGGTCGCCAAGCCTCCGGCGCAGACGGCTCCGGCGACGCCGGGGGGTGCCGCTGCTCCGGGCGCGACGACGCCTTCGTCTCCGGCTCCGGGCAGCTTGGAGCAGCCGCGCGGCGAGACGCCGGTGGCTCCTCCCGCCGAGGGCGCTCCGGCTCCCCAGGGGGCGACGCCTGCCCCCGCGCCTGCTCCGGCTCCGGCGCAGTAGTCGTCAGGAAGAAGCCGGCTCACGCGTCGGTTGAGATTGTCGTTGCGTGAGTCGGTGAGGTTCGGTAGATGGAGCGCGCAGCAAATGCCCAGGTGGTGGAACTGGTAGACACACCAGCTTGAGGGGCTGGCGCCGCAAGGTGTGCGGGTTCGAATCCCGCCTTGGGCACTCCGGAAGAGGCCCCCGAGTCGAAAGACTCGGGGGCTTTTTTCGTTTCAGAGGGTCCGAGGCCAGGCGAGGGCCCTTCGCATCGCAGGAGCGCGTGCGAGGGCTGGCCCACCGGGTGCGGCGCTTCTGCGCCAGCGGGCACCGCCACCAGCTGCTGCATCGCGAGTGGATGCCCAGGAGGTTCTCCACCCTCTGCTCCAGCTCCGCGGGCTGGACTCCCTCGGGGTTGGTGGGAATCGCAGACGTCGCCTCGGACGCAGTGGAGCTCTTGACGGCAGTCACACCGGCGAAACCGCGAGACGCGGTCCGGGTTCATGTCCGGGAACCACAACCCGGAGCTCGAATGTCCCTCCCTCGCTGTCTGTCCCGCTGTTTCATCGGCTCGTTCCTGTTGTTCGCCCCGCACGCCTTCGGCTTCGCCGAGGACGTCTGCTACGAGGGGAATGGAACCCTCGCGAAGAACTGCGCCACCCTTCCCGCAAGCTGCGCCACCACCGAGCCCGTCTCCAATACCTGCCTGAACCAGGTGGTGGCGAGCTACGCCACGCGGCCCCCCGTGGCGGGGCGCAGTCTGGTCCACGCCGACGCCACCTATGTCATGGCGCAAGCGGTGGGCTTCTCCGCGACGGATGCGTATTGGATTGCCGCCTATGACGAGGCGACGGACCTGGGCACCTTCCAGCCGCTCGACATGCATGGCCAGCCCGTCCCGGGCAACTACACCACGGCGGCCATCGACGGCCTGGTGCGCACCAACTTCGACACTGGAGGCGTGTTCCTCCACTTCATCGCGCCTCGGAACAGCGGCGCCGTGGTCAACGGGCTGCATCCCGACATGGACGACCCCTACACCGAGTCGACGCTCGCGCACCTGCGCGCCTGGGCCCTGGCCGGAAGCACGAGCCATCCGCAGTGCACTGGCGGCTTCACCCTGGGCTCGAATGGAGACTCCGCCACGGGCTCGGCCTGCTACGTGAGCAGCTCCGCGCAGTCCGTGCCGGTGCGAGGCACCCTCACCGCGGTGAACAGCGTTCCCGTGCTCATCACCACGTCCACGGGGCCTCAGGTGGTGCATACGAACGTGGATGGCAGCGTGGTGACGTCCGCGCAGCTCAATCAATATCTCGGCGGGACGGCGAGTGATGTCGCGAACGCCCGGCTCGGCATCTACCTGCACACCCTGGCGGATCGCGTCTCGCACCACGTCTGCACGGATGCAGCCTCGATTGTCGGTCCGCTCGCACGCAACGAGGGCTTTCGCGAGGACATCAACAACCCGGAATGCGGGCAGGCGGTCCACCTGCTCCGGCATCTCTACGAGACGGGCGTGATGTTCTCCAGCCTGAGTCCCCAGGATCAGACCACTACTGCCGTGCTCGGCGAGGTGTGGAATGAATTGGTTCAATTCGCCAGTGCTCGCGGTGTGCTGAACCCCAACGCGACGCAGTCCGCCTATCGCAACGCCATCGTGGGGGCGCTCAACACCGCCTTGCAGGAGCCGTCCGCGCCCAGGCGCATTGCCAGGGTCAACAAGGTCGCTTGCGACCGTGGGTGGGAGCTGTTCCCCGGCGCTACCTGCTCGCTCTGATCCGGTTCAGGCCCGGCGAGAGTTGAAGCAGAAGCATGCGGGCTGATGACGACCAACCCGGTGTTTCAACATTTCGGTGCGGTACACAGGGCAGGAAGGTGGCCGCCGAGGGGATCGCGCCCACGACGAAGCCTTGAGGCCCAAGCCTCGTCCCCGACGGGATTCGAACCGGTGCCACCGCATGACGGGGCTGTCGCGTCCGGCACTCAGGATTCCTCCCGGTCATCGAAGCGCCTGTGACACGCGAGTCAGTGTGCCGGCTGACGCACCGGTGCGCGGAAGCGGCCCGCTGCTTCCGACGTCCCTCTGTCGGAGCCCCTGGCAGACGCATTGCAAAGCCTGCTCCCGGCCGGAGAACACTCAATCCCGACGAAGAGCTCCCGTGACGAACCTGACCGCTTCAATCCTTGCCGCCCGAGTGCTGGTGCCCCTGTTGCTGGCCCTACCTGCCGCTGCCCTGGAGGTTCCGGAGGCCGCGCCGACCTCGACCCACCGGGGCGCTGGGCTTTCCTTCGGTGTGCGTGGGGCGCTGGGAGTTCCTCTTGGCAATATTGGCGAGGGCTCCCTCCGGCATGTCTTCACGAGCGCCATCGCGCCGCAGGTGGACCTGGGTTGGTTCTTCAGTCCCAACCTCTACGCGGGCGGCTACTTCCAGTACGGCCCGGCGAAGACCTACGAGGACAACTGTCTGCACGAGGAGCGGAACTGCCGGGGGACGCTCATGCGCGTGGGCTTCGACGTGAACTACCACTTCTCCCCGGAGGCGACCTTCAGCCCGTGGTTGGGAGTGGGCGCGGGCTACGAGGTGGCCACGGACCACACGGTCCGGGGTCCTTCGGGCAAGAACGTCTTCGAGGGCTTCGAGCTTGCCCATGCCCAGGCAGGCCTGGACCTCCAGGTGACGCGGGCCATCCGGGTGGGCCCCTACGCCCTGTGGACGGCGGGGGTGTACTCGAAGCGGACCTCCACGGTTGCCGGAGTGGAGACGAACAGGGAGTTCCCGGAGAAGTCGTTCCACTTCTGGCTGCAGCCCGGTCTGCGGTTCCAGCTCCGGCTGTAGTCCCGGTGCGAGCTGCTGCTGGGCACTCCCGATGACAGTGTCCCCGACGGGATTCGAACCCGTCGGGGCTCTCGGGTGTTGGCGGCCCTTGAGGCTCGCGAGGACACGGCTCCGCGGCTACGCGGTGGGCTTCTCCTTATGCGAGCGCCAGATGAACGAATAGACATCCATCAGGTCCCGAGGTGCATGCCCCGCGGCCACCAGCCGCTCCGACGTCTTCCTCGCCACGTCCAGGAAACGCTCGTAGTTCGGGCCGGTGACGGACGCGTGTTTGTCCGCCGTGAGGTTCAAGATGAGCGCCTGCTGCTCGAAGACGGGGGGCTTCACGAAGGTGTGCTTCTCAGGGGCGTAGAGCGCTTGCAGCATCGTGGCCAGGGGCCAGGTGACCTTGCGGCCCTGGCCCGTCGCGTCCCGGAGCTGGACCGAGCTCGCGAACTTCTCGAAGCGCGGCTCGTATTCGCCCTCGCCGTGCAGCACCTCGCTCAGCGCCGCCACGAACCCGGCCCGGTCCTCCTCCTTCATGGAGCCGAAGGGGACGGGGCCTTCGATGGGGAACACGAGGTTCGTGAAGCCCAGCAGCTTCTTGGAGGCCTCGAAGGTCTCCTCCGGCGTGGCGCTCGCCAGTCGCTCGGGCGACAGCTGCGCCTGGGCGAGCTTGATGGCCGCGGTCTTGTACCCCTTCTTGCCCTTGGTCTCGGGGGCGCCTCGCTCCTCGGAGACGAACTTCTCGCCCGCGAAGCCGCCGGGGAAGAAGGTCTCGAACCAGCGCACCTGGGCGTCGAAGGAGGGGAAGGCCGCGACGAGGGCGCGCGCCGCCTTCGGCTTGGTGGGCTTCCGTGTCCCGCCCTGCGGGTGCTTGCCGCGCAGGCGGGCGTCCACCGTCCGGGCCTCGTCCTCGCCGAGCTCGACGGCCTGGAGCCCCTTCACCTGGGCCTTGACGAAGACGCGCCGCCCGCCGTGCTCGAAGAAGAGCGTGAGCTTGCCATCCTTGTCGTCCAGCAGGGTCGCGCGACCCCAGGCGGGTTGGCTCTGGAGCGTGAACAGGGTCGGGGCGGCGGCGCGCATGCGGGTCTTTCAGGGGCCGTCGTCCGCGCCCGCTCGTCGCGGGGCGCTCTTCGGCAGGGCCCCGAGGTGGCGGGAATGTCCCAGGATACGTCAGGGACCACGTCACGTGTTGGCCTGACTTCGACGGGTCCGTTCAGTCCAGGGGCTCGAACCGTTGGCTTCAGGTCAGGCGGTCATGCCGGGAGCGTCGAGCCCGACTGCTCGACGGGCGAGCGCCTGCACCGTGGGCGACCCGCGTCACACAAGATGCGGAAGAGCCGTGAAAACGGGGCAACTTCAGGGGGCGTTGGGCCGCAGGGCGGCGCTACGAACCGGCTCTGGGCCAGCGGCCTTCGGATTCTCTGCATCGTTTTCCACCTCGTCGGCTCATTGGAGCCGAGGGGGACCTGCTCGGCCCTACGAAGGTGAACCCGGGACGAGCCGTCCTCCTCTCAATCCATGCTGGGAAGCAAGACATCCGTTCCCGGCGAACGAGTCGAGGAGCAGTCACATGTATCGAAGCACCCTGAAGCCGGCGCTTGTCGCCGCGCTGTTCGTCCCCTGCTTGCTGCTCACCGCCTGCGGGATGGAGGCAGGTCCGGAAGTATTGCGTCCGCCAGTGAGTCCAGAGACAGCGCTGGTGGAGTCCCGCGCGCCCATCCACAACGGATACGTCTGGAACGCGGCCAGCGGGAAAGTGGTGCCCGTCCGTTATGCGAAGGTGGGCGGGCTGGCGGTCGTCGAGGGGGACATCGTGATCGGCTCGGTGGCGGAGGTGGAGGCGCGCACTCGCGAGGTGGAGGCGCAGGGTGGGCCCGAGGCCGGCATCGTCCACGCCCAGGGGGCCGTCATTACCGACAACCAATACTGGTGGCGGTGGCCCAACGGCGTGGTCCCGTACACCATCGCTCAAGACGTGGCCCAGCCATCGAGGTTGGCAGCCGCCATCAACGCCTGGCAGCAGGTCACGCCAATCCGCTTCGTGTTGCGCACGGCGAGCAACGCCGCACAGTACCCGAACTACGTCACCTTTCGGGCGACAGACACCCCCGGCGGGAACTTCAGCAATGTCGGGAGGCAGCCAACCCCGCAGTCGGTGCAGCTAAGCAGTGGGGCCACCACGGGCATTATGATCCATGAGATCGGCCATGTGCTGGGAATGTGGCACGAGCATACCCGCACGGATCGCAACGCCTACGTGCGCATCCTGTGGGAGAACATCATTCCTGCATACTCTGGAGATTTCGATATCAGGCCGCCTTTCACCAGAGACGTAGTCGCCTACGACTACAATTCCATCATGCATTACGGTCCGTATATCGCCTCGAAGAACGGCCTGCCTACCATCGAGGCGCTAGGGGGCCAGGCCATCGGACAGGACACCGCGCCGAGCGCTGGAGACGTGGCCACAATCAGGAGCATCTACTCCAGCGATGATTCGGAGTTCTTCGTCCAGCAACTCTATACGGATGTGCTCAACCGCGAGCCTGACACGAGCGGTTTCGTATACTATCTGGGCAGCATGAACGGATGCTCCGGTAATCAAGCCTGTCTGGACTCGGCTCGTGTTTCCGCGGCGCGCTCGCTCTTCGAGTCCGCTGAGCACCGTCAGCAGCATCCGGAGCTGGATCCGAGCTCGCCGAATTACAAAGCCGCCTACATCAACAACTGTTACACGAGCTTCCTACGGCGTCCGCATGGCCCTGGTGACGGCACCTACTGGCTGGATTTCCTGAATTCAACCAGTGACTACAACGCGGTCATCCGCGGCTTCATTACCGCCGCCGAGTATCGCTCGCGCTTCATGTAGCCCGCTCTTCGCACCACCGCCAGCTTCGACCTGCTGCGCCGTCGCGTGCTGAGCACCGTCTGAGCCTGCGCATCACACAAAGCGCGGGCGAGCCACGAAACCCAGGCAAGCTCAGGGGCATGCTCAACATGCGGCAGGTACTCGTGTGGATGACAGCGGTGGTGCTGTGCTGTGCAGCGGGGGCAGCGGCCGGGGAGGAGACGCCGGACGCACGGTTGGAGGAGGCGCAAAAGGCTTCCAACGAGGCGTCAAGGCTCTACGCGGCGGGCAGGTACGCTGACGCCATCGTGAAGGGCGAGCGTGCGCTTGAGCTGCGGGAGGCGGCGCTTGGGGGCACCCATCTGGATGTCGCCTCTTCGCTCAACACCCTCGCCATCCTCTTCAAGGCACAGGGGATGTACGACCGGGCCGAGCCGCTCTTCAATCGCTCGCTCGCCATCCGTGAAGCGGCCCTCGGCAAGAACCACCCCGACGTCGCCGCTTCGCTCAACAACCTCGCCCTTCTCTACAGGGCGCAGGGGCTGTACGGGCGGGCCGAGCCGCTCCTCCAGCGCGCGCTTGCCATCCGGGAGGCGGTCCTCGGCAAGAACCACCCCGACGTCGCCCAATCACTCAACAACCTCGCCAACGTCTTCAAGGACCAGGGGATGTACGGCCGGGCCAGGCCGCTTTACGCGCGTGCGCTCGCCATCCGGGAAGCGACCCTCGGCAAGAACCATCCCGAGGTCGCCGCCTCTCTCACCTCCCTCGCCAACCTCTATTGGGCTCAGGGCTTGTACGGCCGGGCCGAGCCGCTCCACCAGCGCGCACTCGCCATCCGGGAGACGGTCCTCGGCAAGAACCACCCCGACGTCGCCCAATCGCTCAACAACCTCGCCAACCTCTACCAGGACCAGGGGATGTTCGGCCGGGCCGGGTCGCTCCACGAGCGCGCGCTCGCCATCCGGGAAGCGGCCCTCGGCGGGAGCCATCCCGACGTCGCCCAATCGCTCTACAACCTCGCCAACCTCTACACGGAGCAGGGGCTGTACGGCCAGGCCGAGCCGCTCCACGATCGCGCGCTCGCCATCGAGGAAGCGGCTTTCGGCAAGAATCATCCCTCCGTTGCCCAATCGCTGTATGGCCTCGCCAGGCTCTTCAAGGAGCAGGGGATGTACGACCGGGCGGAGCCGCTCTACGAGCGCGCGCTCGCCATTCTGGAAGCGGCCCTCGGCAAGACTCATCCCGAGGTCGCTCAATCGCTCTCAAATCTCGCCAGCCTCTACAGGGAACAGGGGTTGTACGGTCGGGCGGAGCCGCTCTATGAGCGCGCGCTCGTCATTCTGGAAGCGGCCCTCGGCAAGAACCATCCCGAGGTCGCTCGGGCGCTCCACGGCCTCGCCGACCTCTATCTCGCTCAGGGGATGTACGGCCGGGCCGAGCCGCTCTTCGATCGCGCGCGCTCCATCCGGGAAGCGGCCTTGGGCAAGAACCACCCCGACGTTGCCCAATCGCTCCACAGCCTCGGCATCCTTTCCTCGCAGCAGGGGATGTACAGCCGGGCCGAGTCGCTCCACATGCGCGCTCTCGCCATCCGGGACGCGGCCTTGGGCAAGAGCCACCCAGACGTCGCCCTGTCGCTCAACCAACTCGCCTTGCTCCGGTTGAACCAGAATCGCCTCGCCGAGGCCCTGCCGTTGTTCACGCGCGCCTTCTCCGTGTCCGAGCAGCGCCTGCGCCAGGAGGCGCTCGGCTTCTCCGAGGCGCGCCTGGCTCGCTTCCTTCAACTCCTGCGCACCGACGAGGAGCGCCTCTATGCGGTGCTGCGCGCGCATCCAGACAACCTCGAGGTGAGACGCCTGGCCCTCCGCGCGGCACTGCTACTCAAGGGCCGCTCCGTCGAGGAGAGCGCCGACATCTCCCGTGCTGTCTACCGGAGCCTGGGCGCGGAGGAGCGCGACACCTTCGAGCGACTGCGCGGGCTGCGCACCCAGCTGGCCAGTCTCTCGCTCCAGGGCCCTGGCTCACTCCCACTGACTGCCTACCAGCAACAGCTCAAGGTGCTCGCCGAGCAGGGGGATGCCCTCGAAGTCACCTTGGCCAGGCGCTCCGCGCCCCTGCGCGCACTGGCCGCGCTGCCGGCTCCCGCTGACATCGTCAACCGTGTCGCCGCGGCCCTGCCCAGGGACGGTGCTCTCATGGAGTTCATCGCCTATGTGGACCGCCCGCTCTTGCCCGGACCCGGCATGCCCGAGCCACAGCTCCGTTATCTGGCGCTGGTGCTCTTGCCTGACACACGCATTCGTGCCCTCGACCTGGGCCCTGCCGGACCTATCGACCTTGCCGCCTCGCGCCTGCGAGACGCCCTGGCCAATCGCGATGCCGCCTCCCAGGCTCACGCACAGGCGCTGTACCAGCTCGCCTTTCAACCCCTGCTCCCGTTGCTGGGGAAGGCCCACCGCCTTTTCCTCTCGCCGGAGGGTCAGCTGGCCCTGGTGCCCTTCGCCGCCCTGCACGACGGTCACCAATTCCTCATCGACGCCTACGACTTCACCTACCTCACCTCGGGCAAGGAACTGCTGCCTCGTCCCGATAAGACAGTCCCCGCATCCTCCGTGGTCGTCCTGGCAGACCCGGACTTCAGCGCCCCGCTCCAGGCACCTGCTCCCTCTCCGGGAGAGGCTTCATCGCGAACCGAGCGCTCCACCTCCGTCGAGCGCTTCTTCTCCGCGCGACGCGAGGATCTGGCGCACCGAGACTGGAGCCTCGTCCCATTGCCGGGGACCCGCCTGGAGGCCGAGGCCATCCAGCGCCTGCTGCCCCAAGCCCAGCTCTTCCTGGGCCCGGAGGCTACCAAGGACCGGCTGCTTCACCTGCCTGCTCCCGGCATCCTCCACCTGGCCACCCATGGCTTCTTCTTGCAGGACGCCCCTGCACTCACTGGCTCCCGCGCCATTGGCAACTTTGGGGCGCTGGGCGAAGACCCTCTCGCCCAGCGCCCCCCGGACCCGCTGTTGCGCTCTGGCCTGCTCTTCGCTGGGGCGAATGCGCCGACGCCCTCCACCTCCAGCGCCCCCCAATCCCCGCCCGACAGCGCGCTGGTGACGGCCCTGGAGTTGGCCGGCCTCGACCTGTGGGGCACCCAGCTGGTGGTGCTGTCCGCGTGTGATACCGGCCGAGGCGACGTCAAGCTGGGCCAGGGCGTCTACGGGCTGCGCCGCGCGCTCGTGGTGGCTGGCGCGGAGACGGTGGTGATGAGCCTTTGGAAGGTGGACGATGTAACGACGAGCACGCTGATGGAGGCCTACTACCGCAATCTATTGGCGGGCCAGGGCAGGGCCATGGCGCTACGCGATGCGATGTACGAGTTGCGGCGTGCCCGACCCCACCCTCACTATTGGGCGCCGTTCATCGCCATGGGCCGGGAGACACCGCTGCGTCTGCTCCTGCCTGGTCATCAGGGTGCGCATCACCCATAACCCGCTTCGTGAAAGGCTCCTCCCATGATTCGAAGCCGAAGCCGCTTGTTCATCTTCCTCGGTGCTCTGCTCTTCGGTCTGGCCGCGAGCCCGTCCGCACACGCGGCGGACGGTGCCTCCTTCGTCTCGCAGAGCATGCAGTCGACCCTCACCACAGGCGAAACCCGCTCCGTCTCGGTGACGATGCAGAACACCGGCACCACGCCATGGACGGAGGCCGGCGGCTACAAACTTGGCACCCAGAACCCCCAAGACAACATCCTGTGGATGGGGGCCACCCGGGTCTATTTGAATCCCGGTGAGGTGGTTGCTCCCGGCGCCTCCCGGACCTTCACCTTCGACATCACCGCCCCCACTTCGGTCGGTACCTACAACTTCCAGTGGCGCATGGTGCACGAGGGCGTCGCCTGGTTTGGTGCCTTCACTCCCAACGTCGTCATCACCGTTACGGCGCCGGCCCCCTACAATTCGCAGTTCGTGTCGCAGACGGTACCGGCGACGCTGACCGCGGGCCAGACGGCGTCGGTCTCTGTGAGCATGAAGAACACCGGCACCAACGTCTGGACCGCCGCCGGCAATTACAGGCTCGGGTCGCAGAACCCACAGGACAACGGCACATGGGGGCTCGGACGGGTGGACCTGGCGCCGGGCGAGTCGATAGGCCGGAGCGGCCAGAAGACCTTCACCTTCAACATCACCGCCCCTGCCACCGCGGGGACCTACAACTTCCAGTGGAAGATGCTGCAGGAGGGGCAGACCTGGTTCGGCGAGCTGTCGCCCAACGTGGCGATTTCGGTCGCGCCGCCGTCCGTCACCCTCTGTCCCGGCATCGTGGTGACCCCGGACGGTACGACCGACCTGGGACCGGCAATCCAGTACTGCATCAACGCCACTGTCTCGGGCGGCACCCTGGAGCTCCCGGCCGGCACCTACGGCATTGCGACCCAGGTGCTGATCAACAAACCGCTCACCCTGCGGACGCAGGGGCTCGCCGGCGTGTCCGCCAACTGCGAGGCGCCCGGCCTCACCTGCGCCGTGCTCAAGGCGTTGCCGACCTTCAACGCCAATGTCGGTGGGTTCCTCGCCGTCGAGTCGACGCATGATGTCGCCATCGACCACCTGGTCCTCGACGGAAACCGGGCGGCGCGTCTGGGAACGACGGCGGCCTCGCAGTGCGCTGGCGGCAACAACCGCTACGGCTTCAACTCCCGGATGAGCGACTGCACGTTCTGCCGCTTCACCCACAGCGTCAGCAGGAACGCGCTCTGCGGCACCGGGCTCGAGTTTCGCGGCAACGACGGCACCCTCATCCACAACGTCTTCCGCTCGAACGGCCAGAACGCGACTTCCAATATGTGGGCCGACGGGCTGACCATTCACTTCTCGGATGGCGTGACGGTGAGCGACAACGTCTTCGTCGACAACAGCGACGTGGCCCTCATCCTGGGGGGCGGGCGAAACGCCGTCGTCACCAACAACGCCATCAGCCAGCCCGGTCAGGTCGTCTTCGCCGGCCTGATGCTCGACAACTTCAACGGCGGCACCTCAGGCGACTTCACCGGCGCGGTCGTCACCGGCAACACCATCGACTGCACGGCGGCCCGCAATTGCCACTTTGGTATCAACCTGGGACCGCATGCCTGGTATCGGTCGACCCCCATCCTCGGTGGTGACGTGCATGGCAACACCGTCTTCGCGGGCCGCCAGGGCATCAACGTCGATGGCGCGGGTACAGCAGCCGCCCCCCTCATTCTCTACGGCAACACGGTGAGCGGCTCCGCCCCCGGCTCGGCGAGCTTCCTCTGCGGCAGCCACAGCACCTCGAACCTGAACATCAACCCAGCCGATTCAGTGGTGAACCGCAACGGTGACACGACTCCGATGACAGCCTTCGTCTGGCACGATTGCCCCTGAGCCAGCCGAAGAGAGTCTTTGCCGGGCTCGGCAGGTGCGCTCCGAGCAGCTCGAGGAGCGCACCCGTGTCATCGTGCGCGTCGCTGGCCGTGGAATGTCAGTGCCGGCTCAGCGTCCGTCCACGGACTTCGAGTCCGGAGGTTGCTGGGGAAGGGCGTCAGCGCGCGCAGGGGGGCGTCGCTGCCCACGGAGATGAAGGGGGCCCAGTCGTGGGGATGGGCCTGGGTCAGGCGTAATTCGCGCATCGCCTCGCGCAGGGCCGTGGCCCGGCCCTGCCCTGCGAGCAGGTTCCGGTAATAGGCCTCCATGAGGGCTCCGGTCTTCGCGTCGCTCACCTTCCACAGGCTCATCACGACTGTCTCCGCACCGGCCACGAGGAAGGCCCGGTGCAGCCCGTACACGCCCTGGCCCAGCTTGACGTCGCCTCGGCCGGTGTCGCACGCGGACAGCACCACCAATTGGGTACCCCACAGGTCCATGCCCGCCAGCTCCAGCGCCGTCACCAGCGCGTTGTCGGCCGGAGCCCGGAGCGCGTCCGAGGCGTTGGGCGCCCCGGGGCCCGCGCCCGCGAGAATCAGCCCCGAGCGCAGCAATGGATCGGGGGGACGCGCTGCGAGGGGATCGCCGCCCAGCGCGCCAAAATTGACGACGGCTCTGGAGTCCCTGGGCACGGGAGCGTCCTCGAGGAAGAAGCCGTGGGTGGCCAGATGGAGGATGCCGGGAGTGGTGAGCTGTAACAGCCGCTCCTTGGTGGCCTCCTTGCCCAGGAAGAGCCGGGCCCGGGGCAGCAGGCGCTGGATGGCCTCGGCCTCCTGGCGGGTGCCCGGCAGTGGTGCCCATGGGGTGGCGGTGAGGTCCTCCGCGCGCGACGTCGAGAAGAAGCGCTCAAGGGCGGCGGAGCGCTCTGCTGGCGAGGGGGTGGAGCCAGAGGTCGAGGGCGCAGCTCCAGGGGCCGCATGGAAGTCCGGGTCCGCGAGGACGACGACGGAGGACGAGGGGAGCCTGTCCTGGGCACGCGGCAGCAGGTCCTTGCCGGAGGTGAGATAGGTGAAGTCGAAGGCGTCCACGAGGAACTGGCGTCCATCGTGGAGCGCGGCAAAGGGGACAATGCCCAACTGCCCATCGGGAGAGAGGAATAGGCGGCGGGTGCCGCCCAGCAACGAAATCAGCGGTTGGAAGGCGAGCCGGTAGAGGGCTTGAGCCGAGGTCTGGAATTGAACATCGTGGCGTGCGAGTGCGTCACGCAGGCGCGTTGCGGCACGGTCGATGGGGGCCGCGGGCCCCAGGTCCTGGGCACGGGTCGAGCCATCGGGGAAGAGCACCAGTGCGAGGTAGCGGAGCTGGCGAGGTAGCTTCGCTCGTGGCGTGCCGGGCTTGGGGACGAGAGGACTGTCCACGTAGGCGATGAACTCGACGAGGGCGCTGTCCTTGGGGAGGGAGGCGGCGACCCGGTCGACGACTTCGGCGGGGAGTGGAAGGTTGGTGAGCGCACGCAGGGGCGCGGAGCGTTTGGCCAGCTCTGCTTCGAGGGCATCGCCCTCGTCGGCGAGCATCTTGAGACGCTGTTGGTAGTCTGCGGGGGAGAGAGAGCCGGGGCCTGCGAGCGAGAGAGTGGCCCGCTGGGTGCGCAGGCCACGCAGCTGTTGGAAGATGTCTCGGTCCTCGGCCTCCAGGCTCCGATAGACGGTGCGGGAGATGTCGGCGGTCTCCTCGACGGAGCGGCCCTTGAGCAGGAGTGCGGCGCCCAGGGCCAGGCGTCTGACGTGGGCATCGCCGGGGTGAGCGCGCAATAGGGCGTAGAGCGACTGCTCGTCCGCGCGCAGGTACTGAAGGAAGCTGGCCAGTCGCGATTCGGAGAAGTAGAGCGCCTCCTGGCGCAAACGCTGCTCGGATATGGCGAAGGCGCGGGCGAATAGCGGCAGGGCCTCGGGGAGGCGATGCTGGGCCAGACGGAGCCGAGCGAGGCTGTTGAGCGAAAAGGCGACGTCGGGGTGGGTGTTGCCGAGGGCCGCCTCCCGGATGGTGAGTGCGCGCTGGTAGAGCGGCTCGGCCCGTTCGTACAACCCCTGTTTCGAGTAGAGATCGGCGAGGCCGTTGAGCGAGGTGGCGACGTAGCGGTGGGTGTTGCCGAGGGCCGCCTCCCGGATGGCGAGCGCGCGCTGGTAGAGCGGCTCGGCCCGTTCGTACAACCCCTGTTTCGAGTAGAGATCGGCGAGGCCGTTGAGCGAAAAGGCGACGAGGGGGTGACTCTTGCCGAGGGCTGCCTCCCAGATGGAGAGTGCGCGCTGGTAGAGTGGCTCGGCCCGGCCGTCCAGCCCCTGCACCGCGTAAAGGAGAGCGAAGTTGTTGAGCGCGGTGGCGACGTCGGGGTGGTTCTTGCCGAGGGCCGCCTCCCGGATGGCAAGCGAGCGCTGGTAGAGCGGCTCGGCCCGGTCATACAACCCCTGGTTCGAGTAGAGGTCGGCGAGGACGTTGAGCGAGGTGGCGACGTCGGGGTGATTCGTGCCGAGGGCGGCCTCCCGGATGACAAGCGCACGCTGGTAGAGCGGCTCGGCCCGGCCGTCCAGCCCCTGCACCGCGTAAAGAAGAGCGAGGTTGTTGAGCGAGGTGGCGACGTCGGGATGGTTCTTGCCGAGGGCCGCCTCCCGGATGGCGAGCGCGCGCTGGTAGAGCGGCTCCGCCCGGCCGTACAACCCTTGTTGCGAGTAGAGGACGGCGAGGTTGTCGAGCGAGACGGCGACGTCGGGGTGACTCGTGCCAAGGGCCGCCTCCCGGATGGCGAGCGCGCGCTGGTAGAGCGGCTCCGCCCGGCTGTACAAACCCTGGTTGATGTAGAGGGCGGCGAGGTTCTGGAGCCCTTTGGCGACTTCCGGGTGGTCCTTGCCGAGGACCGCCTGCCGGATGGTGATCGCGCGGTGAATCAATGGCTCGGCCTGTCTGTACAACCCCTGGAGCACGTAGAGGCCGCCGAGGGTGTTGAGCGAGGTGGCGACGTCGGGGTGACTCTTGCCGAGGACCGCCTCCCGGATGGCGAGCGCGCGTTGAAGCACTGGCTCGGCGTGTGCCTGATCCCCTTGCAGCAGATACAGGGTCCCCACCAGGTGCAGACAGTGGGAGACGTCTGGATGCGTGCTCCCGAGCACAGCCTCGCTGAGCGCGAGCGCATGCTCAGCCCGTGCAAGCGCCTCGGAATAACGGCCTGAGTCCTTGAGCTTCGTCGCTTCGTCAAAGGCAGAATGCGTCTCCAGCAGCTTCGCATTCTCCGGTTCCTCCGCTGTGGCCGCTCCTGCCGTAGAACAGAGCATGACGACCGTCATCCACCCGAATAGGCGCTTCATGGTCCTCTTCGTGAATGCAACGTTGTTGCCCTATCTCCTCCGCAGCCGCGCACGAAGCAGTTCGACCAGGGCGAGGAGATTGAGAGAGTCGAGGTAGCAAATCATGGCGTTTCCGCTCCTTGACGGTGTCGGCTCGTCCCGGGCTCACGTCATTGGAGGCGGGCAGGGCCCTCAATCGGATGAGCCGATGAAATGGAAAATGATGCAGAGAATCCTCGGATTGCTCTTCTGGTGAGGTTCCTGATGGGGGCTGGACGCGAGCAGGCGTCATGGCCCCTCCTGGTGCTGACCGCAGGTGGCGCTTCCGCCACCCGGGCGGATTCCGTGCATGATTCTCCAGGTCATGGGCTCTCTACGGTTGCGGGCCACCTGTCCGGCCCGGTGAACCCACCGGAGAGAAAGCGATGAAGAAGTCCCTGCTCGTCTGTCTGTTCCTTCAGCTCCCGGCGGCAGCCTGGGCCACCGCTCCCGCCGCCCCGAAGCCCGCGGCCTCCAGACCCTCGGGCGTCGTGTCCGACGCCGAGCGCTATGCGCGCCGGTGCCAGTCCCAGTCCGCCCACCGCATCGGCAGGCCCCAGGGGACGATGCTGTGGGGCACCCGGCGGGACTGGAACACCGAGAAGCTGGCCCCGGAGCGCAGCAGCGTGCTCGTCTCGGCCGACCTCGCGCCCCTGCGCCAGGCGGTGGACGGGGTGAAGGCCCTGCGGCTCGAGGGCGGGCACCTGGTGGCCGCTTGTGGCCCGGATGCCGGGGTGGCCACCGGCGGCGTCGTTGGCACCGTGCTCCAGGGCACCTCCAGCGATGGCAAGCCCGTGGAGGTGGCCATCTGCGGCGCCGAGCCCTCTCCCGAAGACCCTGGCATGGTCTTCTACCGCATCGAGGCCTGGAACGCGGTGGCCCAGGAGTGGGAGAACCCCTGCGTCGCCCTGGACCGCGTGCCAGACCCCCGCGCCCTCGCGGTGAGCGGAGTCTGGGACGGCAGCGGCGCCCACCAGGAGGCCCCGGGCAAGCTCACCTTCGCCTGTGAGAACGGCGCCATCACCAAGTGCATCACCTGGGGCTACAAGCCCTGGGCCCGCCGCGACGGGAAGCCGCTGGCGGACCTCCATCAGGCCTGCACCCGCATGGCGCGCGCGGACTACTGCGGCAACGGCCAGAACCACACGCACCAGAACACCGTCATCGACCTCTATGACCGGTTCGGCCTAGTCGAGCGGGGAGAGTGGGACCCGGCGAAGGCCTCTTTCGAGGCGGCGTGGGCGCCCGACGGGGCCACCTGCCTGGCTCGCACCCGTGACGGCCGTGCGATGGAGACCATCCTCCAGGAGTGCCCCAACCGGTTCCAGACAGGTGCGGCGGTCGAGCTGGGCGCGGGGGAGCGCTGCACGGTGCGGCGCGCGGACGTGAGCCCCGAGGCCGCGCTGCTGCGGAACCTGACGTATGCGGCCCCGAATCGCTAGACGTCCTTCTCCTCCAATATCTGGCTGATGTTCAAGTCCAGCTGGCTGCCAATGAATGCCAGGAAGCTCTTGAAGCCCGGGGTGGAGAGGCCCAGCCGCTCCTGCAGGCGGCTCCGGGTCTCCTCATAGACTCGCTGCCGTGCACTCTTCAGCCAGCGGGAGATGGTCGATTGATTGACGCGAAAGAGCGAAGCCAGCTCATACGTCGAGAGCTGATCGGAGAAGTGGAGGCGCAGCAGGTGGCGCTCGTCCGGCGAGAGCGTGGAGGCGGCTTCGCGCACGGCCTGGCGGAACTCGGAGTGGTGGCGGCGCTTCATGACATCCAGCTCCGGGTCGATTCCCTGTCCCGGCAGCACCTTGATGATCTCCTCCGAGCTGTCATCGGGCGCGGGCTTCTCGGCGGCCCGCAGCTTGCTGGCGGTGCGCCCGGCGATGACGAGCACCCAGCTCAGCAGCGCGCCGCGCCCCGTGTAATCCCCAATCCTGGGAGCGCTCTCGGGAGTGGCGACCAGGAGCTTCACGCGTGTTATCTGACACACGTCGTCAATCATCGCGTCGGGTTGTTTGAGACCCCGGAGCTTCGCCGGAAGCTTCGCCAGGTAGTTCCGCTCGAAAGCCTCCTGGGCGGAGGTCATGCCCTGGAGACACGCACACGTGAGGTAGAGCTCCACCAGGGACAGACTGTCGAGGAGCGGCGCGATGGGGCCGACGGGATTGCTCGCGGGCAGCCGCTCGGCGACGTGAATCACGAACCGTGTGACGGGAAGCGTCACGGTCGGCCACTGCGTGCGAGCCTGCTCCCAGGCGCGGACCAGCAGTGCGTCGAGTGCCCCGGCCTCCGCCTCCGTGGGGGGCACGACGCGCATCCGGGTATGTGCGAGAAACGTCGCGACCAGCTCGGGCACCTGTTCCATGGGGAGCCCCATACTACGGGTCGCCTCCCGCGGTTCAACGACTGCCATTGAATGACAACGATATGCGTCCGCCCACCTCCAGTTGTCTGACGGACGAGGTCCTGGTGGACCTCCTCGAGGGCCGACTGCCAGACGAAGACCTGGCCCGTGTCCATCGACACGCTTCCGGGTGCGACGACTGCCGCACCCTCCTGGCAACCTTCACGCCTGGAATTCAACACTCGGGGGAAGCAGCCGCGCAGGCCTTCGAGTCAGCTGACACCTCACGGGAGCCGGGGCTGTCCTGGACGCCCCCCGACGCGTTCGACGAGTTCCGCCTCGAAGGGCCCATTGGCCGTGGCGGCATGGGCGTCGTCTTCCTGGCGCACGACACCTCGTTGGACCGGCGCGTGGCGGTGAAGTTCATGGCCTCGAGCCAGCCCGATGCCCGGGTCCGGGAGAACTTCGCGACCGAGGCCCGGGCCCTGGCGCGCGTGCAGCACGCCAACATCGTCAATGTCTTCAGCGTCGGTGAGGTGGGCGGCCGCCCTTACATCGTCTCCGAGTACGTCGTCGGCCAGAGCCTCGCGGAGCTGCCCCTGCCGGTGCCCTGGCGCCGCGTCCTTGCCCTGGGCGTGGGCCTGGCTCGGGGGCTCGCGGCGGCGCATCGCCAGGGCGTGCTCCACCGCGACCTCAAGCCCTCCAACGCCCTGGTCACCCGGGAAGGGGAGGTGAAGCTGCTCGACTTCGGCCTGGCCGAGCGCTTCGAGGCGGAAGCGGCCCCGGAGCCCGGCTCACGCTTCGTCGCCGGCACGGTGCCCTACATGGCGCCCGAGCTGCTCGCGGGTGCTCCGGCGACGCCTCGGAGCGATATCTACGCCCTGGGCCTCATCCTCCACGAGCTGTGCACGGGCGAGGTGCCGCGTCGCGCGCCTGTCGGGTCGGAGCCGCCCCCTCGCGCCGCGCTCGGGCCGGACCTCGACCCGGACTTCGCCGCGCTCATCACCCGGTGCCTCGCGGCCAATCCATTCGAGCGCTTCGTCTCGGCCGACGCTCTCTGCGAGGCCCTGGGGCGGCTCGAGCGCCTCTGCGCGCCAGAGCCGCTGGTCGCCGGCAATCCCTACCGCGGCCTGGCGCCCTTCGAGGCCGAGCACCGGTCGCTCTTCTTCGGGCGCGAGGCCGACATCCGCGCCGTGCTGGAGCGTCTCCGCTCCCGGCCCCTGGTGCTCGTGGCCGGAGACTCCGGGGCAGGAAAGTCCTCGCTGTGCCGCGCGGGCGTGCTGCCCCGGGTGGCCGCGGGCGCCCTGGACGACGGCCGTGAGCAGGTCACCCTCACGCTGTGGCCCGGTCACCGCCCGCTCGAGGCCCTGGCCGCCGCGCTCGCGCCCGTGCTGGGCCAGAAGGAAGCGGAGCTCGTGACCGCGCTCGCGGACAGGCCGGCCTGGCTCGGGCAGGCGCTGCGCGAGGCGCACTCGCGCGGGCGGGGGCTGCTGCTATTCATCGACCAGCTCGAGGAGCTCATCACCCTTTCCGAGCCGGTCCAGGCGGCGCACTTCGCTCGCCTCCTCGGGGAGCTCGCCCTGCCGTCGGCGGGACTCCACGTGTTGCTGGCGGCGCGCGGTGATTTCCTGACGCGACTGTGCGCGCTGCCCGGCCTGGGCGACGAGGCCGAGCGGGGGCTCTACATCCTGCGTCCCCTGTCCCCCGAGGGAGTGCGTGAGGCCATCGTCGGCCCCGCGCGCAGCCGGGGCGTGGTCTTCGAGTCCGGTGAGCTCCTCCAGACGCTGGTCGACTCCACGGCGCACGGTGTGGGCAGCCTGCCGCTCCTCCAGTTCGCGCTCGCCGAGCTGTGGGAGCGGCGCAATCCCGCGCAGGGCCGCATCACGCGTGAGGCACTCGACGCGATGGGCGGGGTGGCCGGAGCGCTGTCCCGGCATGCGGATGGGGTGCTCGCGCGCCTGGGTCCGGCCGAGCACGCGGCGGCACACCGCCTCCTGATTCAATTGGTGACGGCGGAGGGCACGCGCATCGAGCGCGGCGAGGACGCGCTCGCCGAGGCCTCGGATGGGGCCTCTCGCGCCGCCCTTCGTGCGCTCGTCGAAGGCCGGCTGCTGCACACGCGCACCGTGGGTGGCCAGCCGCGCTGGGAGATCGCCCACGAGTCGCTCATCCAGAGCTGGGGCACGCTCCGCGACTGGCTGGATGACGACATCGGCCAGCGCGTGCTGCGCAAGCGGGTCGAGGGGGCCAGTGCCGAGTGGGAGCGCCTCCTGCGTGCCCGCGAGGCACTCTGGGGGCAGCGGCAGCTCGACGAGGCGCGTCTGCTCGACCTCTCCATCCTGGGCCCGCGCGAGCGCGCCTTTCTCCTCGCCTCTCGCCGCGCCGTGACACGTGAGCGCTGGGGGCGCCGGCTCGCGGTCCTCGTCGTCGCGCTCGCCATCTTCGCCTCTGGCGGTCAGCGGCTGCTGGCGTACCTCGTGGACGCGCGATTGTTCGCCGAGGAGCTCGCCACCGCGCGGGGGGCGCTCGCCGAGGGTCGTGCCCTCGCCGGGCAGGCCCGGGAGGGCAGTGAGAAGGCGATGGTGCTGTTCGGCGGCTGGTCGCCTTCGTCCGTGGGCCTCGGGGCCATGTGGGAAGCCACGGGCACCAGGAGGGCCGCCAATGAGCAATGGACCGAGACGCTCGCCATGCATGACCGGACCGATGCGGCCTACACTCGCGCCAGCCAGGCCCTTGAGCGGGCGCTGAGTCGAGATCCCCGCCACGCGGAAGCGCGCCGGCTCACCGCGGAGGTCCTCTACGAGCGAGTCCTTCTCGCCGAGCTCTTCCATCAACGCCGCGAGCGTGACGAGTGGGCGCAGCGCCTGGAGCGGGAGGCGGACATCTCGAAGGAGGGCGCGGAGTGGCTGCAACGGCTCCGGGCTCCGGCCGAGCTCGAGGTGGTGACCACGCCTCCTGGTGCGCAGGTCGAGCTCGAGCGCTACACCCAGGTGGAGGGGAGGCTTCGCCGAGAGCCCTTTCCGGAGGCGGGTTCCCTGGGGCTGACACCCATCTCCCGCCTCCTTCTTCCCGAGGGCTCCTATGCGCTTCGCATCACGCATCCAGGACGCGCTCCAGTGGAGGTGCCGTTGCTCCTCACGCACGGGGCTCGCGAGACGGTTCGCCTTACGCTCCCCACCACGGTGCCCGACGGCTACGCCTACGTTCCGCAGGGGTGCTTCCTCCTGGGCAGCGCCGAGCCGGAAGAGGTGCGGCGCTTCACGTACAGCCCGCCGATTCATCGCTTCTGTCTCAACGAGGGCTATCTGATTGGCCGGAGGGAGGTGACGTTCGGCGACTGGCTGGCCTACCTGGACGACCTGCCTCCGGACGCGCCCGCGAGGCGCATCCTCGAACAGCCACGCTTCGGCGACGGGGGGGCCGTCTCACTCTGGAAGCACCCGAAGGATGGGTGGCTCTTCTCCTTCCAGCATTCGCGCGAGGAGTTCAGCGCGGTGAAGGTGGGCGAGGATTTCGTGTACACGGGGCGGACGCGGAGGAACACCGCCGACTGGAGGCGGTTTCCCCTGTCTGGCGTTTCGGCCCGGGACCTGGATGGCTATTTCTACTGGCTCGACCGGACGAAGCGTCTGCCGGGAGCGCGCCTGTGCGGCCAGCACGAATGGGAGTACGCGGCCCGGGGCGCGGATGGCCGGCGATACCCCCATGGCGACCAATTGCAGCCCGACGACGCCAACGTCGACGAGACGTACGACCGGCAGCCCACGGCCTTCGGGCCCGACATGGTCGGCGCCCACCCTGACTCGGTGAGTCCCTTCGGCCTGGAAGACATGGCCGGCAACGCCTACGAGCTCACGCGCGCCGCGACACCGGGGTTCGGGCGCGTCGTGCTCCGAGGGGGCGCCTGGTATTACGACGCCTTTCTCGCGGCCAGCGCGGACCTCTCACCCGGTGACCCCACGGCGCGCGATGCCAGGATTGGCGTGCGGGTCTGTGCTTCGTTTTCACCAGGGTAGGCCGGAGTGCCCGGCCCCTTGGGGAGCGCAAACCCCGCTCACGGGAGACACACCGGGAGGACGAAGATTTCGTCGCGGGCCAGGCCACCTGAGGTGTTCCCCTCGGTGTCGAAGATCACGAGGCCCTTTCCTCCTCCGGATACCCCAGCTTCGAGGACGACGGGGACAGGGCGGAAGGCGCTGCCCGCGGAGTTGGCCTGCAGGAGCGAGCCTTCCGTGCCGACGCTCGGAAGGAAGACCTGGACCGTGCCGCTGGACACCCAGGTGGCCAGAAGCGGTTCCTGCGAAGTGGGCGAGCGGGAGGTGATCCTCAGGTCCTGGATGGGGCCGGAGAGGGGGGCGCCGACCAGCTCCGGCTGCGGGCTGCACGTGCCGCCGGTGCAGTGGGCCACCGAGATGCGGTCGCGCGTGGGGGGCACGAAGCACACGGTGTAACCCTGCACGCCCCCGGAAGTCTCATCGCTGAAGACCTGCGGTTGGCTCGCACCCTCGACGTCAATTCCTGTCAGCGGACTCACCGTCGCGTCATCCCGCACCGAGGCCACCCGGATGCCCGTGGCGCTCTCGTAGGCCACGAAGAAGGTCTCCGTCGCCGAGCGGGGCGGAAAAACGGAGGGACGCGAACCCGTGGCGCCAACGCCGATCTGCTGCGTCTTGATGGAGTCCCCAGGGGGCGGAAAGCTGAGGGGCATGGTGACGGCCCACAGCCGTGGTCCCCCGGACTCCTGGGCCTGCTCGACCACCACGAGGGCCCGGTTGTTGCTCACCGAAAGCGCCAGACGCAGCGGCCGACCCTGGTCGAAGATGGGAACAGCAGCCCGGTCCTGGATGGTGGACACGCCATCGATTCCCAGCGGCGCCACCATGACCCGGTGGGTCACCGTGCCGCTGCCCGGCGGGAGCTCTTCAATCCATGCGCCCACGTGGACCAGCCCGTTGGATGCAAGCACCGGCTCAGTCACCGTGGAGGCCTGGGGGACGGTGGCGCTCGGGGCCTTGCCCTGGCTCACCCTGCCATCCGGGGTGAACGTGCGCGCGAGGATGCGGTCTCCCTCCTCGTAGAGGGTGAGGAGCACGGGAGACTGGCCCCCCTGGGACACAGAGATGGCTGCCACGTTCCGCGAGCGCACCGCGTCCGGTGCGCCGTCCGTGGGCGTGGTCCGGCTGACATTGATGGGTGACCAGGCATCCTTCTGGCCGTCGCAGTCGTTGTCCTGGCCGTCGCAGCTCTGTTCGAAGGGCTGATAGGCGCCGTTGTTCGCCAGATACACCGCGTCGTCACAGGCGGGATAGGTGCCTTCGGTGCAGGCCTGGACGCTGCCCTCGCAGACGCCCTGCTGCTTCGCGCAGGCCAGGGTGAGTGCTTCATCCGTGGCGCCGTCGCAGTCGTTGTCCTTGTTGTCGCAGAGCGTTTCGGCCGGCTCATAGTCCATGCCGTACGACGCGGCGGTGCACACCGATTCCTCGTGGCCCTCGATGCACGCCCGGGCCTTGCCCTCGCAGACTCCCTTTTGCAGGTCGCACAGGGCAGTGTTCCCTGGCTCGCAGCTTGGGCCCGCGTTGGTCTGACAGATGCCCTCGACGCAGAAGTAGCCGGTGACGCAGGGGTGCTCGGCGTCGCAGGTGCCCGGCGGTCCTTCTGCCTCGACTTCATCGAGGCTGGGAACGAGACAGCCGGTGAGCAGCACGGCGAACAGGGAGAGCCACTTCATCGCGCGGCCTCCGCCGTGGGGGCGTCGTCACCACCCGAGGATAGGAAGCTGATGAGGGCCCCGATGCCAGCCGCGGTCGCGGTGCCAAGGAGGACGTTGGCGATGAGGGCGTTACCTCGCGCGCTCTCGAGATGGTCGGCGCGCACCGACTGGAAGCCCGGCTCCCGGGCGGACCGGGTGTCCGACCTGGACTGAATCCCGAAGTAGCCTCCCGCTCCACCGGCGAGTGCGCCCGCGCCGAGCAGCACGAAAGGAAGGACCGGGCGGGAGCGCCGAGGCGCCTCCACCTGTGGCGCAACACGCAGGTCGGGTCCGGTGGAGATGGCGGGTGCAGCAGGTTCGAGGACTGGGCGGTGGTTGGCGGAACGCAGGCGCTCTGCCTCCTCCTGGGCCTTCAGTTCGGCGGCGCGGCGCGCCTCCTCCTGGCGTTGCTTCTCCGCCGCTTGTGCCTGCAACTCGGCGGCGTGACGTTCCTCCTCTTCCTTGCGCTGCTTCTCCGCCGCTTGCGCCTGCAACTCGGCGGCGCGGCGCTCCTCCTCCTTGCGCTGCTTCTCCGCCTCCTGCCGGGCGATGATGGGCGCCAGTTCCTTGCGGACGTCGGCTCGTGCCGCCTCGAAGTCCCGCTCCACCTTGGGGCTCACCGTCACCGGCAGCGTCGCCTCTGGGTTCAGGAAGAGCGCGGCCTTGAATGCAGCGGTGGACGCCTCCTTCTTGCCAAGGTCGGCGAGGATGATGCCCTCATAGAGAGCGATGGTGACGTCGTCCTCCACGCGGTGCGCGAAGCGTTTGGCGCTCGCGAGTTGGTCGAGCGCCCGCTCGTATTCGAGGTCTTCGTAGAGGCGCGAGGCGGAAAGGAGGTAGCGCTGAACCTCGGGGCTCCCCTCCGGCGCTGACACGGAGGAGGAGGCCTGTGCGAGTCCTCCCCTGGGAAAGCAGAAGAGCAGGAGGGCGAATACGGCGGCGGCTCGCCCCCGGCTCAGGACAACACCCATGGGGCGGCGACTACCACACGCCCTCGCGCGGAGACTGCTCGCGCAGGCGTGACCATCAGACATTCCAGCCATACTCTTACCCTTCCTCGACGTAGCACACCTGGTCTGGTCTCAGGCAGACAGCGCAGCCATAGCAGGCCATACCACCGGGGCAGTCACTACCGTTCCCCACGCAGGACTGCGTTTCCTCGGAAGTGCTCGCCTGGCAGCCTCCAGAAGCGCAGGCGTAGCTGGTGACGGTGCGGCTTTGGGACCCCATTGCGCAAGGGCCGCTTGCGTTGCAGGCGCTCCACGGTCCGTACGTGGTGGTGCCGCAGGCCACCCCCGTGGTGCTCCGGCTGCAGGCCTGGGTCTCGCTGGAGGTAGAACTACCGCAGGTCCCGCTGGTGCAGGCGTAGGCCGTCACCACGCGCGACTGAGTGCCGGTCTCGTCGCAGGTGTCGCTGTAGCCTGCGCAGGCGCTCCAGCCCCCCTGGTTCGGGGCGGCACACACCATCCCATTGGGCGCGGAAGCATCGCCCGGGCACGAAGGCCCTGAGCCGGTGCAAGTCTCTGTCGCGTCGCACACCCCACTCGCGGCGCGGCAGACGGTCCCCGCGCTGGTGTAGACGTTGGCGGGGCACGCGACGCCGGAGCCATCACAGGCCTCGGCCGGGTCGCAGCTTCCCGCTGAGGCGCGGCACTCCGTGCCCGCGGCAACCTTCGAATCGCCGGGGCATGCATCGCTGGAGCCGTTGCAGGACTCGGCGACGTCACACGAGCCCGCCGAGCCGCGGCACGTCGTGCCCGCGGCAACCTTCGCATCGCCGGGGCATGCATCGCTGGAGCCGTTGCAGGACTCGGCGACGTCACACAGGCCCGCCGAGCCGCGGCACGTCGTGCCCGCGGCAACCTTCGCATCGCCGGGGCACGCGGCGCTGGAGCCGTTGCAGGATTCGGCCAGGTCGCACGAGCCCGCCGAGCCGCGGCACACTGTGCCGGCGCTGGTCAGCGCGTCGGCGGGACAGCTCTTCGCCGAACCGTTGCAGGCCTCGGCCGGGTCGCAGGCGCCCGCGGAGCCCCGGCACATGGTGCCCGCGGAGACGACGCCGTCCGCCGGGCAGGCCTTGGCGGAGCCGTTGCAGGACTCGGCCACGTCGCACACGCCCGAAGCCGTACGGCACTCCGTGCCCGCACCCGCCACCGCATCGCTGGGGCAGGCCTTGGCGGAGCCGTTGCAGGACTCGGCCACGTCGCAGGTGTCCGTGGCCCCCCGGCACACCGTTCCGGCAGCCACTACGCCGTCTGCGGGGCATGCCACACTCGAGCCCGTACAGCTCTCGGTCACATCGCAGGTGTCGGTGGCGGCGCGGCAGACAGTCCCGGCGCTCACGAGCGCGTCGCCGGGACAGGCGGTGCTCGCACCCGTGCAGGTTTCCGCCACGTCACAAGCGCCTGACGAGCTCCGGCACACGGTGCCAGCGCTCACGAGCGCATCGCCGGGGCAGGCGGCGCTTGCGCCCGTGCAGGTCTCCGCCACGTCACAAGCGCCTGATGAGCCCCGGCACACGGTGCCAGCGCTCACGAGCGCGTCGCCGGGACACGCCTTGCTGCTGCCATTGCAGCTCTCGGCCACGTCACAGATACCCGAGGTGGCGCGGCAGACGGTACCGGCCGTCACCACCGCATCGTTGGGACACGTCTTGCTCGCGCCGTCGCAGGTCTCCGTGGCGTCGCAGGTGTCGGTAGCCCCTCGACAGACGGTGCTGGCCGTCGCGACGGCATCGTTGGGACAGCTCTTGCTGGCTCCGTCGCAGGTCTCGGCCACGTCGCAGCTGCCTGCGGCACCACGGCACACCGTTGCGGTCGTCGCGACGGCGTCGGCGGGACAGAGGGCGCTCGCCCCGGTGCACGTTTCAGCCGTGTCGCAGGCATCTGTCGCCGTGCGGCAGACGGTGGCGGAGGAGGCGAGGGTGTCGGCGGGGCAGATGGCGGACGAGCCGCTGCAGAACTCCACCGGGTCGCACACGCCGGCCGAGGCGCGGCACTGGGTGGTGGAAGGGGCGAGGCTGCAGGTGCCCTCACTGCCAGGCAGGTTGCAGGCGTCGCAGGCGCCGCCGTTGCAGCTGGTGTTGCAGCACACGCCGTCCACGCAGTTGCCGCTGCCGCATTCGTTGGCGGCTGAGCAGGTGGCGCCATTCTGTTTTGCCGGAGCGCAGGAGCCGGCGTTGCAGAAGTTGCCGGCGGTGCACTCGGCGTCGGAGCCGCAGGTGGTGGAGCACGAGGCCGAGGCGCCGTTGCACAGGTAGGGGGCGCAGGAGGGCGTGCCGGCGTTGCCGGCCGGGCGCGGGGTGCAGGTGCCCACGCTGCCGGGCAGGTTGCAGGCGTCACAGGCGCCGGCGCAGGCCGCGTCGCAGCAGACCGCGTCCACGCAGTTGCCGCCCGAGCATTGGTTGCTCGCTCCACAGGAGGTGCCGGGAGTCTTCTTCTCCTCGCACTGCCCGCTGCCGTTGCAGAAGTATCCGTTGGAGCACTGGGCATCGGTGGTGCAGCCGCCCGGGCAGGAGGCCGAGGTGCCATCGCACGTCGCCGGAGCACATGAGGGACTTCCCGCCTCACCGGCGGCTAGCGGAAGACAGTGGCCAGTATTGCCCGCAAGGTTGCAGGCGTCGCAGGCCCCATCGCAGGCCGCGTCGCAGCAGACGCCGTCCACGCAGTGGCTGCTGGCGCACTCCTCGGCGCGGGTGCAGGTACCGCTCGCTTCCTTGCGCTCGAGGCAGTGGCCTTCCTCGCAGTAGTAGGTGGAAGCGCAGTCTGCCTGGGCATCGCAGGCCTGGGGGCAGGCGCCACTCACTCCGTCACAGACGAAGGGAGCGCAGGAGGGCACCCCGGCCGTCCCGGAAGGCAGGGATGAGCACACGCCCAGCTTCCCCGGCTGGTCGCAGCTGTCGCAGCCGCCGGCGCAGGCCGAGCCGCAGCAGACGCCGTCCACGCAGAAGCCGCTCTGGCACTCCACGCCCGAGGTGCAGGTGGTGGCGTCGGCACGGGTGGCGCGGCACTCGCCTTCCACGCACCGCGCGTCCTGCTGGCACTGGGCATCCGAGGTGCACGCCGTCTCGCATTCACCCGAGGCGTTGCACGAGTAGGTTCCACAGGCCACATCCCCCTGGCCAACTGGCAGGGGGCGGCACTCGCCGTCGTCGCCGCATGTCTCGCAGGCCCCGTCACAGGCGAGGTTGCAGCACACGCCGTCGGTGCACTGGCTGGAGGCGCACTGGCGACCGTTGGTGCAGTCACCGCCGGTAGCCACCTCGGGCAGGCATTGCACCCCCTCGGAGTAGAAGCCAGGAGGGCACCTGCTGCAGGAGCCGTGGCTGCAGAACTCACCGGTGGGGCAGGCCACGCCTACGCAGCGACGCTCTGCACAGGCATTGCCCACGCACACTTCACCGGCGGCACAGGCCACCGTGCCGCAGGAGCGCGGGTAGCAGGTGCCATTGGCGCAGTCCTGGCCGGTGGGGCAGGCGACGCCCACGCAGCGAGTGTCCTGGCAGCGTCCGTCGACGCAGGCCTCATTGACGCCGCAGGCGGTGCCGCCACAGGCCTTGAGGTAGCAGTTGCCGTCCACGCACACCTGGGAGCCGGGACACTGCACGCCCACGCACTCGCGCGACAGACAGCGGCCCTCCTGGCATACCTCGTCGGCGCGGCACACCTGCCCAGCGCACGTCTCGGCGACGCACTGGTCGGCCACGCAGGTCTGGCCCTGGGGGCAGCTCGTCCCACAGCCCGAAGTGGGTGGCGGCGCCGGAGGAGTGACGTCCGTGCAGGCGCAGCGCGCGAGGAAGGCGGCACAAAACAAGAGCGACAGCAGCGCCGGGCTGAAGCCCGAACGGCTCGGCTGGTTCAAGAGGGACTGGCCTTTGACGGGGAGGTGGCGCCTTCATAGCAAACCCGTCCTCCAATCCGGAATCCCCCCATCCCAGGCGTTCCCGTTCGGGCATCCGTCATGCTCGCTTGCTGGCTGGTCGGCATGGGGGGAGTCGGTAGGGACCGCCAGACCTCCAGCTCAGTGTTTCTTCAGGGCACAGCGTCGAGTGGGGATGACAATGCGTGTCATTTGCCTCGCACTGAGACAGGTTTGTGCAGCGGGAAGTTGAGTCCGAAGCGAACGACTGAATGCGACTCGCTGTGGCGCATGCGGATGTCGGGGGTTGCGCACGCGGCCAGCAGCCCGCGTCGAATGCACCCGGTTCACTCCAATCGTTGCTGCGCATCCTTGTGTAATGGTCGGGCGAGCCGGCTGGTGAGGGCCCTCGCTGGAGCCGCGCGTCTGTGTGCCGCGCGGATTGATTGGCGTCGCTGCGTCATGGGCTGGGAAAACGGATTGCGCCCCGGGAGGCCAGGAGGATCGCGACTCCAGGCCAACCAGGGCTGGCCGCTTGCGGCCGGTTACCCTTCGCCCGCGCTGAGAGGGACAAGGGCACAGAACCATTCGGGGGGCGGCGGAATCGGCCCCTGACGCTCGCGAGCACGCGGAGTCCCTGGCTGCTCGAGACCGCGAGCCGTAGGGGGCCGTCAGGCATTCCAGCCATTCCCTTGCCCTTCACTCTGAGCACTGATCTCCCGGTCTCAGGCAGACAGGGCAGCCGCCATGGCAGTCCATACCATTGGGGCAGCTACTACCGTTCCCCATGCAGGTCTGCGTTTCGACGGACGTGCTCGCCTGGCAGCCTCCGGAAGCGCAGGAGTAGCTGGTGACGGTGCGGCTTTCGGACCCCATTGCGCAAGGGTTGATTGCGTTGCAGGTGCTCCACGGTCCGTACGTGGTGGTGCCGCAGGCCACCCCCGTGGTGCTCCGGCTGCAGGCCTGGGTCTCGCTGGAGGTAGCACTACCGCAGGTCCCGCTGGTGCAGGCGTAGGCCGTCACCACGCGCGACTGAGTGCCGGTCTCGTCGCAGGTGTCGCTGTAGCCTGCGCAGGCGCTCCAGCCTCCCTGGTTCGGGGCGGCACACACCATCCCATTGGGCGCGGAAGCATCGCCCGGGCACGAAGGCCCTGAGCCGGTGCAAGTCTCTGTCGCGTCGCACACCCCACTCGCGGCGCGGCAGACGGTCCCCGCGCTGGTGTAGACGTTGGCGGGGCACGCGACGCCGGAGCCATCACAGGCCTCGGCCGGGTCGCAGCTTCCCGCTGAGGCGCGGCACTCCGTGCCCGCGGCAACCTTCGAATCGCCGGGGCATGCATCGCTGGAGCCGTTGCAGGACTCGGCGACGTCACACGAGCCCGCCGAGCCGCGGCACGTCGTGCCCGCGGCAACCTTCGCATCGCCGGGGCACGCATCGCTGGAGCCGTTGCAGGACTCGGCGACGTCACACAGGCCCGCCGAGCCGCGGCACGTTGTGCCTGCGGCAACCTTCGAATCGCCGGGGCACGCATCGCTGGAGCCGTTGCAGGATTCGGCGACGTCACACAGGCCCGCCGAGCCGCGGCACGTTGTGCCTGCGGCAACCTTCGAATCGCCGGGGCACGCATCGCTGGAGCCGTTGCAGGATTCGGCGACGTCACACAGGCCCGCCGAGCCGCGGCACGTTGTGCCCGCGGCAACCTTCGAATCGCCGGGGCACGCATCGCTGGAGCCGTTGCAGGACTCGGCCACGTCGCAAGCGCCCGCCGCGCCTCGGCACAGGGTGCCTGCGGCAACCTTCGAATCGCCTGGACACGCGACGTTGAACCCAGTGCAAGTCTCCACCAGGTCACAGGCGCCCGAGGAGGCGCGGCACATCGTGCCGGCGCTGGTCAGCGCGTCAGCGGGACAGCTCTTCGCCGAACCGTTGCAGGACTCGGCCGGGTCGCAGGCGCCCGCCGAGCCGCGACACACCGTCCCGGCGGTGACGACGCCATCCACTGGACACGCCTTGGCGGAGCCGTTGCAGGACTCGGCCACATCGCAAGTGTCCGAGGCCCCCCGGCACACCGTTCCGGCAGTCACCACGCCGTCCGTAGGGCAGGCCGCACTCGAGCCCGTACAGGCCTCGGCTACATCGCAGGTGTCGGTGGCGGCGCGACAGACGGTGCCGACGCTCAGCAGCGAGTCGCCAGGACATGCCGCGCTCGCGCCCGTGCAGGTCTCCGCCACGTCACAGGCGCCTGACGAGCCTCGGCACACGGTGCCGGCACCCACCAGTGCGTCATTGGGGCACGCCTTGCTGCTGCCATTGCAGCTCTCGGCCACGTCACAGATACCCGAGGCGGTGCGGCAGACGGTACCAGCCGTCACCACCGCATCGTTGGGACACGTCTTGCTCGCGCCGTTGCAGGTCTCCGTGGCGTCGCAGGTGTCAGTGGCGCCCCGGCAGATGGTGCCAGCCGTGGCGATGGTGTCGTTGGGACAGGCCTTGCTGGTGCCGTCGCAGGTCTCGGCCACGTCGCAGATGCCCGCGGCACCACGGCACACCGTTGCGGTCGTCGCGACGGCGTCGGCGGGACAGAGGGCGCTCGCCCCGGTGCACGTTTCAGCCGTGTCGCAGGCATCTGTCGCCGTGCGGCAGACGGTGGCGGAGGAGGCGAGGGTGTCGGCGGGGCAGATGGCGGACGAGCCGCTGCAGAACTCCACCGGGTCGCACACGCCGGCCGAGGCGCGGCACTGGGTGGTGGAAGGGGCGAGGCTGCAGGTGCCCTCACTGCCGGGCAGGTTGCAGGCGTCGCAGGCGCCGCCGTTGCAGCTGGTGTTGCAGCACACGCCGTCCACGCAGTTGCCGCTGCCGCATTCGTTGGCGGCTGAGCAGGTGGCGCCATTCTGTTTTGCCGGAGCGCAGGAGCCTGCGTTGCAGAAGTTGCCGGCGGTGCACTCAGCGTCGGAGCCGCAGGTGGTGGAGCACGAGGCCGAGGCGCCGTTGCACAGGTAGGGGGCGCAGGAGGGCGTGCCGGCGTTGCCGGCCGGGCGCGGGGTGCAGGTGCCCACGCTGCCGGGCAGGTTGCAGGCGTCACAGGCGCCTGCGCAGGCCGCGTCGCAGCACACTCCGTCCGCACAATGACCACTCGCGCACTCGTTGCCCGCGCCGCAGGCCTCGCCGTTGGTCTCGGTGCCCTCACATCTTCCGGCATTGCAGTAGCTGCCCTCGACGCACTGGGTGTCGGCGGTGCAGCCGCCCGGGCAGGAGGCCGAGGTGCCATTACACAGGTAGGGCGAGCAGGTGGGAGCACCGGCGCTGCCAGCGACAAGCGGAGTGCATTGGCCCACGCGGCCGTCGAGGTTGCAGGCGTCGCATGCGCCATCGCAGGCCGCGTCGCAGCACACCCCGTCCACGCAGTGGCTGCTGGCGCATTCCTCTGCGCGGGTGCAGGCGCCGCCCGCGTCCTTTCGCTCGAGGCAGAGGCCTTCCTCGCAGTAGTGAGTGGAAGCGCAGCTTGCCTGGGCCGCGCAGGCCTGGGGGCAGGCGCCACTCACTCCGTCACAGACGAAGGGGGCGCAGGAGGGGATTCCCACCGTCCCGGAAGGCAGGGGTGAGCACACGCCCAGCTTCCCCGGCTGGTTGCAGCTGTCGCAGCCGCCCGCGCAGGCCGAGCCGCAGCAGACGCCGTCTACGCAGAAGCCGCTCTGGCATTCCACGCCCGAGGTGCAGGTGGCGGCATCGGCACGGGCGGCGCGACACTCACCCTCCACGCAGCTTGCGTCCTGCTGGCACTGAGCATCCGAGGTGCACGCCGTCTCGCATCCGCCCGAAGGGCCACAGGCGTAGGTACCGCAAGCCTCATCCCCCTGGCCCGCCGCCAAGGGACGACACTCGCCGTCCTCGCCGCACGTTTCGCAGGGAGAGTTACAGGCGACGTTGCAGCACACCCCGTCGGTGCACTGGCTGGAGGCGCACTGGCGGCCGTTGGTGCAGTCGCCACCGGTGGTCACCTCGGGCAGGCACCGGTCCCCCTCGGAGTAGAAGCCAGGAGGGCACCTGCTGCAGGAGCCGTGGCTGCAGAACTCGCCAGTGGGGCAGGCGACGCCCACGCAGCGGCGCTCGGCGCAGGCATTGCCCACGCACACCTCGCCAGAGTCGCAAGCCACGGTGCCGCAGGCGCGGGGGTAGCAGGTGCCGTTGGCGCAGTCCTGGCCGGTGGGGCAGGCCACGCCCACGCAGCGAGTGTCCTGGCAGCGTCCGTCGACGCAGGCCTCGTTGACACCGCAGGCGGTGCCGCCGCAGGCCTTGAGGTAGCAATTGCCGTCCACGCATACCTGGGCGCTGGGGCACTGCACGCCCACGCATTCGCGCGACAGACAGCGGCCCTCCTGGCACACCTCATCAGTGCTGCACACCTGCCCGGCGCACGTTTCCAGCACGCACTGGTCGGCCACGCACGTCTGGCCCTGGGGGCAACTCGCACCGCAACCCGAAGCGGGAGGCGGCGCCGGAGGCGTGACGTCCGTGCAGGCGCAGCGTGCGAGGAAGACGGCACAGAACAGGAGCGACAGCAGCGCGGGGCTGAGGCCCGAACGGCTCGGCTGGTGCACGGGGACTTGGCCTTTGGCGGGGAGGGGGCGCCTTCATAGCAAAGACACTCGCCAATCCGAAATCCCCCATCCCAGGCATTCCAGCTCGGGTCTCCGTGATGCGTGCCCGACAGGTAACCATGAAAGGTGAGTCGGAAAGGACCGCCCGGCGTCTATTGCAGTGGTCTTCCAGGACAAAGGTCTTGAGCGGAAATGGCCATGCGTGTCATTGGAATCACCACGGGGCAGGTTTGTGCGGCAAGGAATTGAGTTCGAAACGAACGATTGAATGCAGTTGGCTTGGGCGGACGCGGACGTCGGACACGCTGCGCACGCGGCCAGCATTCCGCGTCGAATGCACCCGGCTCATCGGATGCAGTGAGCCTTCCTCGGAGTCTGGGCGTCCCTCCAAGGTGCATGGGGTCTGCCCTGGTCGTGGAATGCGTGGGGGTGCAAGGGCTTGCTGTGCCCGCCTGGCGGCACCGCGGTCCGTTGTCTTCTTCTTCGCGACAGTCCCACCTTCACGGGCAGGTTTCCGTGGAGGAGGACAGACATGAGGGCAGGCATCCGGTTGGGGCTGTGCTTCGCGTTGCTCGTGGGAGGGAGCGCGCTCGCCCAGGAGGGCTCCGTGTCGAGCAAGCCGTACGTGGAATGGCAGGGCCCCTATTTCCTGCTGGGGCTCGGCGCGGAGGGCTACACCGGCGAACTCGCCGCCAACCTCAATCCGGGCCTCTCCTACGACGCCATCATCGGCTACCGCACCTCGAACATCCTCGGCTTCGAGGTGGGCTACAGCGGTGGCGTCAATGACATCGACACGTCGGGCGACGGCGTCGGCGGCCCGGACATCGTGCGCAACGGTGCCCAGGCGGCGCTCTCCGTGGGCCTCACCTCCAACTCGCGGCTCCAGCCCTACGTGCTGGGCGGCATTGGCGTGGAGCGCTACTCCGTCCGCAGTGGTGTGTCCTTCCGATACTTCGATGACACGGGTGGCTACGTCCCCGTCGGAGCGGGCCTGCGCTACCGGCTCACCCCGGGCCTCACCGCCGAGGTCCGGGGCACCTACAACGCCCTCTTCAGCCAGGACTTCGCCCCCATCACCGACGAGGACGTGCTCGACGGGCGCTATCAGGGCATGTTGCAGTTCGGCGGCGTCTACTGAGTCAGCGACCGGGCTACGGATGCGCGTGCGCCGAGGCCCGGTGCTCCTTCTCCGCCTTCTTGAGCAGCTCCAGCAGGGCGCGCAGGTGCGGCTCCTCCACGGGCTCGAGGAGCTGCACCGTGTGCCGCCGCCCCTCGTCCTCGATGGTGACGGTGTAGCGCGTCTGGTCCGCGGCCCCCCGCGTGGCCGTGCCCACGGTGGCGGGCTGCTCGAAGAAGCGCGCGTCGCGCACGCCGCGCTGGATGGCCTCCGCCGTCTCCGGGGGAAGCGCTCCCGTCTCCAGTGACTTCGGCCTGGCGAGGCCCGGGAAGAAGGCGAGGCCTCCCTCCCGCTTGAGCTCGATTCGCATCGCTCGCTCCGAACGCGTCAGTGCGCGGGGGGCTGCTGCGGCTGCTTCGGGAGCTGCACTCCGGGGCCCCAGACGGGTTCGCCCGCCCGCTCGCGCGAGACGCGGATGCCCACCTGGCTCCAGGCGTCGCGAATCGCCTTCTCCTCGTCCTGCCCGGTGCCGTAGAGCCGGCCGGCCGCCATCACCGTGAGCCGCGCGAAGGAGAGGAAGGACGAGTTGGACCGGAGCCGCGGGTCTCTCAGCGCCTCGTACCAGATGTGGCCGGCCCGCTCCCACGAGTAGCCTCCCAGCTGGGTGGCCGCGATGCAGAAGGCCCGGTTGGGGATGCCGGAGTTGATGTGCACGCCCCCGTTGTCCTCCCACGTGCTCACGAAGTCCCGCATGTGGCCCGGCTGCGGGTCCTTGCCCAGCACGTCGTCGTCGTACGCCGTGCCCGGGTCCTTCATGGAGCGCAGGGCCACGCCCTCGACGTTGTCCGTGAAGAGCCCCGCGCCGATGAGCCAGTCGGCCTGCTCCGCCGTCTGGTTCAGCAGGCGCTGCTTCACCAGCGAGCCGAACACATCGGAGAGCGACTCGTTGAGCGCGCCCGCCTGGAGGAAGTAGGTGAGCGGGCCTTCGTGCTCGGTGACTCCGTGCGCCAGCTCGTGGCCGATGACGTCCACTGCGATGGTGAAGCGGTTGAAGAGGTCTCCATCTCCATCGCCAAACACCATGCGCTCGCCATCCCAGAAGGCGTTGTCGTAGTTCTCGCTGTAGTGGACGTGGGCGAGGAGCTGCATCCCGTTGCCGTCGATGGAGTTGCGGCCGAAGACTTCCCCGTAGAGGTCATACGTCGCGCCCAGGCCCACATAGGCTTCGTCGACCGCCGGGTCTCCGGTGTCGCCCTGGCCCTCGGTGCGCACCACCGTCCCCGGCAGGGCCTGCGAGTTCTTCACGTCATAGATGGTCCGCTGCTTCTGGCTCTCGACGACCATCGGTCCGGGAATGCGTCTCTGCATTTGTGGCACGCCGCTCCGTGCCACCCGCATGGCGCGGAACGTGGTGTCGACGGCGATCGTCCGCAGGGCGGACGCTCGCTGCTGGGGCGAGCCGTTCTGGGCAATCTGACGGGCGAGGTAGGGGGGGAGGATGCAGTGAAGGGAATGTCGGTGTCCGGGGCTGTGGCACATCTCAGGGCGCTCCTTCTGGAGTGTTCACAGAAGGAGGAGGGGGATGGCGGCCGTTGTGACGGGGCCTGGGGGCCGCGCCTGCTCCGCTGCTCCCCGAGACGCTGACTAGCGGGCCTCGGGCTCCCTGGACGACAGCGGGCGGACCACGACCTCGTCGATGATGCCGTACTGACGGGCCTCCTCGGCGCTCATGTAGTAGTCGCGGTCGGTGTCCTTCTCGATGCGCTCGAGGGCGTGGCCGGTGTGCTTCTGGGTGATTTCGTTGAGGCGCTGCTTGAGGCGCAGCATCTCCCGCACCTGGATTTCGAGGTCCGTGGCCTGGCCCTTCGCCCCTCCGTGGGGCTGGTGCATCATGATGCGCGCATTCGGCAGGGCGTAGCGGCGGCCCTTGGCTCCCGCCAGCAGGAGCATCGCGCCGAAGCTGGCGGCCTGCCCCACGCAGATGGTGGACACCGGAGCGCGCACGTACTGCATGGTGTCGTAGATGGCGAGCCCCGCGGTGACGCTGCCTCCCGGCGAGTTGATGTAGAGGCTGATGGGCTTCTCCGGGTCCTCGCTCTCCAGGAAGAGCAACTGGGCGACGATGATGTTGGCCACATCGTCGTTCACCTCCGTGCCCAGCATGATGATGCGGTCCTTGAGCAGCCGGCTGTACAGGTCGTACGTCCGCTCTCCGCGGTGCGTCTGCTCGACGACGTAGGGAATGTTCATCGCACGGCCTCCGTGTACGTCGCATGCACCCGGCGCACGGCCCGGAGTGAAGGTCTCCTGAAGAGCGGGCGGGCACCCACCCGCGTGCGTGCACGCCGGGGCAACCCCTCCCCACCGAGGCGCGAGGCGAGCGAGTCGAGCACCGGGCCGCCAGAGCCGGTGGCCACGGCGCACACCGGGGCGCGCCAGTGCGTGAGGACGAGCCGGACCTTCTCGCCCTGCGGCGTCAGCTCGAAGGTGACCTCCGAGTGGGGTGTCCCCACATCGCTCCACGTGAAGGCCAGCACGCGCGGTGGCTCGCACCGTGTCACCACGCCCTGCACGGTGCGCTCCGTGGGGCGCTGCTCCGCGCCTTCCGTGCGGAGCGGCTGGAGCTCGACGCGGCCTCCCTCTCGCAGCTCGATTCGGGAGACGGCGAGCCACTCGGCCAGCAACTCCGGCTCGGTCAGGTAGCGCCAGACGAGCTCCAGTGAGCCCGGGAGCAGTCGCTCGAGACGTGTGCGGCGCTCCTCGGGCGGCGGGGCGGAGGGGTTCAAGGGCGTCTCCGTTTCTTCGTTTCGGGGTGCGCTGCCAGTCGCTGCTCGAGCACGTCGAGCCGCTCGTTCCAGAAGCCTCGGATGCGGTCGACCCAGCCCTCGAGCGCGTCGAGGCCCGCGGCGTCCAGCGCGTAGATGCGGCGCTGGGCCTCGGCGCGGACCTGGACCAGGCGCGCCTCCTTCAGCACCTTCAGGTGCTGGGAGATGGCGGGGGCGCTGATGTCGAAGCTCGCCCCCAGCTCCCCGGCCGAGCGCTCGCCGCCGGCGAGCAATTCCACGATGCGCCGACGCGTGGGGTCGGAGAGGGCAATGAAGGCGTCCACGCCCCGTATTTAAGTCCGGAGCTAATTAAGCGCAATCTTAAATGTGGCGCCGGGGCTCAGCCCACCGCGAGTGCGCGAGGGACGGTGGGTTCGAGGGCGGCCGCGAGGCGGAGCGCGGCGTCGCCGACCTCGGGCCGCCAGGCGATGCGCCAGGGCCTGCGCAGCGGACCGGACGTGAGCCGCTTCGCGACCAGGTCTCCCTTGCCGAGGTGGGGGCCGGCAATCCACTCGGAGAGCACGGCGACGCCCATGCCCGCGCGGGCCACGTCGAGGATGGCCTCCGTGAGCGGCAGCCGCTCGAAGCGGAGTCTCGGCCGCTCGCGGCCGAACGCGCGGGTCATGAACCAGTGCACCTCCGCGGGGGGCGTCTGTCCCGTCAGCAGGGTGCTCTCGCGGAGGTCGTCCCGCGTGAGCGCCTTGCGCGACGCCAGCGGGTGCGACGCCGACATGACGAAGATGACCTCGTCCGAGAAGACCTGCCGCACCTCGAGCCCGGTGCGGGGCACGGTGGCGGAGGTGATGAGGGCGACGTCGATGTCTCCCGCCACGAGCGCGGAGACGGGGGACTGCGTGTGCTCCACCGCCAGGGCGAGCTGGAGCCCTGGCAGGCTCTGGCGCAGCTTCACGAGCGCGGAAGGCAGCCAGTGGTAGGCGGTGTAGCACTCGCAGACGAGGCGGAGTCGGACGGGCGGGGCCACCGGCGTGCGCACGCGGTGCTCCAGGTCCCCCCATTCGACGAGCAGGCGCTTCGCGCCAGCGACGAGCTGCTCTCCCGCCGTGGTGAGCACGAGCCCGCGAGGCGTGCGGTCGAAGAGGCGCGCCCCCAGCTTGTCCTCCGCTGACAGGAGCGCGCGGCTCACCGCGGGCTGCGTGAGGTGCAGCACGGTGGCCGCCTGCGCGGTGGTGCCGGCGGACGCCAGGGCGAGCACGACGCGCAGGTCTCGGATGTCCAGGCGGGGGTTCGGGGGAGGGCCGATGTCATCCATGCATCGAGCCTATGCCAACTATGCGTTGGATGCATCGGCTCGAAGTGCGCACTGTTGCGTCCGTTCCCACGTGGGGAACGAGACCCAATACCTCGGAGTCACTCCCATGCAGCTCTACTTCTCACCCCTGTCCTGCTCGCTGGCGACCCGCATCTCCTTCTACGACGCCGGCGCGGAGGCGGCGTACATCGAGGTCGACCCGAAGACGAAGCGCACGTCCGAGGGAGGGGACTTCCGCGAAGTGCACCCGCTCGGCCTCGTCCCGACGCTTCGAACCGATGATGGCGACATCCTCACGGAGAACGCCGCCATCCTGCAGCACGTGGCCGAAGTCCTTCCCCGGGCGAACCTCGCCCCGAAGGACAGCAAGGGCCGCACGCGGCTGCAGCAGTGGCTGTGCTTCATCGGGACCGAGCTGCACAAGGCCCTCTTCGCGCCGCTTCTCGACAAGAAGGCCCCCGACGCGGCGAAGGCCTACGCGCTGGAGAAGGGGGCCTCGCGCCTCGCCTACCTGGAGGCGCACCTGACGGGGCGCGAGTTCCTCCTAGACGGCTTCAGCGTCGCCGACGCGTACCTGTTCGCGGTGCTGAACTGGTGCCAGGTGACACCCATCGACCTGAAGCAGTACCCCGCCATCAACGCCTACTTCTCGCGCTTGCGTGAGCGGCCGAGCATCGCGAAGGCCTTCGCGGAAGAGGCGAAGCTCTACGCGGAGGAATTGAAGCGGCACAAGGCCAGCGCGTGAGCGTGGGGGCCGCTCACCGGGCGGCGGAGGGAGGCGAGCCCCGGGCCTCCAGCCACCGCTCGATGGCGTCGAGCTCCGGAGGGTGCCCCCGCTCTCGCGGGAGGCTCCGGTAGTAGTCCGCGGCGGCGCCCGCGAGCGGTAGCGCCCGCTCCAGCTCTCGCGGCTCGCTCGCGAGCGCCCGGGCGAGCGCGAAGCGGGCATCCGCGAGGTTGGCTCCCGCCGTCTCCCGCGGCTCCCGCTCGAAGATGGCCACCGCGCGCTCCAGGGGCACGCGGGCCCTTCGCGGCGCGCCCATTCCCACGAAGTCGATGCCCAGCCCCAGCAGGTCGATGGCCACCTGGACGCTCCCGGGCCCCAGCGCCTGCTCGCGGATGGCCCGGGCACGCTCGTGGTGCTCCGCCGCCTGAGGGTAGCGCCCCAGCTTCGCGAGCGCGCGTCCCATGCCGGAGAGGGACGAGGCGACCTTCGTGTCCTTCGGGCCCAGCTGCTTCTCCCGGATGCGGGCCGCGCGCTCGAAGGACTGGAGTGAATCCTCCGCGCGGCCCAGCTCGAGCAGGAAGCCGCCCAGATTGTGAAAGGTGCTCGCCGTCGTCAGGTGCTCTTCGCCGAGCACGCGCTGGAAGATGGCCAGGGCACGCTTCCCGTGCTCCAGCGCGCCAGCCGGGTCTCCCGCCTGCACCTGGTGCACGGCGATGGAGTCGAGGACGACGGCCAGGTTGGGGTGCTCCGGGCCATAGGTCCTCGCGTAGATGGACTCCGCCTCCAGCAGGAAGGGCAGGCCCTCCTCGTGGCGTCCGAGCAGCCCGAGCGTCTGGCCCACGCCGAGCAGCGCCGTGGCGAGCTCCGGCTCCTCCGCCGTGAAGGTCTTCCTCGCCATCGCGAGCGCGCGGTGGCTCTCCTCCAGGGCCTCGGCCAGCCGGCCCCGGGCGCGGTGGAGGCTGACGAGGTTGCGCGAGAGCATGGCCTCGATGCGCGCGTCTCCGCCCAACCGCTTCAGCGCCGCGGTCGCGTGGCGCGCCGTCTCCTCGTCCGGGTCCAGTTCCGCGCCCACGAAGCTGAGCAGCCGCACCAGCGCGGCCCAGGACTCCGCCGCCTGCCGGTCATGCCGGCTGGACTCCGCGGCCTGGATGGCCCGGTGCAATGTCCGGATGGCATCGCGGTACTGCCGCGCCTGGCCCTGCGCCTCCGCGAGGAGGTCGAGGACCTCGGCCTCCAGCGGGCCATGGCCCACCTCATGGGCCTCCCTGGCCACCGTGCTCGCGAGCTCCAGCGCGGGCATCACCTGCCCGGCGTTGAGCTTCGCCCGCACCGCCGCGCGCCCGGTGCGGATGCCCTCCATCCGGCGCCGCGTCGGTTCATCCAGGGGCGGCGGCTCCGGCGAGGCGAGCGTCGCGAGGTCCGCGCACGGGGCCAGGCTCTCCAGGCCATGCGCCGCGCGCGCCGCGTTCTGGATGACCTGGGCATCCGCGCCCGCCAGCGTGTCCACGACGGCCGACAAGTCCTTGAGGCGCTGGTCCAGGCAGATGACGCGCCTGTCCAGCAGCCGCTCCGGCTGGAGTCCCGTCACCCGCGTGGCGACGCAGGCCTCGTGGCTCGCGGCCACCCAGTCGCGCGAGTAGCCATCCAGCGTGCGCTCCACCTCGCGCCAGGCGCTCGGTGCGAAGGGAAGGGGGCTCGCCGCGAAGACGGTCCGCACGGCGCTCTTCCGGGGCGCATCCCACACACCGGCGAGCGCCTGCGCACTGCCTTCGCATGGGTCCCCCGACGTGGACCGATTCAGCGCCGCGCCCCCGGCGACGAGGACCAGCCCCGTGGCCGCGGCCACTCCCGCCCTGCGCCACGTCGCGCCCGGCGCGCGGCCCAACTGCCGGAGCAGCGCGTCCATGGAGGCGTGGCGCTGCTCCGGCGACGTCAAAAGTCCCTGGAGGAGCGCCCTGTGCACCCAGGCCGGCACACCCGCTTCACGCGTGGGGCGCACTCCGCTCGCGGCATCGGCAGGGGACGGGCGCCGGCCATACAGCGCTTCATGCAGCGCGACGCAGTAGCTGTACTGGTCGCTGCGGGCATCGGGTGTCGCCCCGCGAGTCTGCTCGGGCGCCATATAGGCCGGCGTGCCCAGCACCAGGTCCGAGCGTGTGAGGGACTCAGCCCGAAGACCGCCTGCGCGGGGCTCGGGCGTGGGCTCCTGGGCGTCCTCGAGTCCCTGGACGATGCGCGCGAGGCCGAAGTCGGTGATGCGGACGCGTCCGTCCCGGCCCACGAGGACGTTGTCGGGCTTGAAGTCCCGGTGGACGAGCCCCTGCGCGTGCGCCGCGGCCAGTCCCCGCCCCGCCTGGAGGAACAGCTCCAGCAGCGCGCGCCAGTCCCGGGGGCTCTCCTGACGGCGCATGTGCTCGCGAAGCGTGGTGCCGTCCACGAGCTCCATGGCGAGGAACACGTGCTCCCCGAAGCGGCCCACGTCGTGAATCGTAATCACGTTGGGGTGGACGACGCGCGCGGTGGCCTGCGCCTCCCGCAGCAACCGCGCCTGGGCCTCTTCCTGCCGGGCGGGGCGAATCGCATCGATGCGAATCAGCTTCAGCGCGACCCGGCGATCCAACTCGGGGTCATACGCCGCGTGGACGACGCCCATCCCTCCCGCGCCAAGCCGCTCGAGCACCACGTAGCGCCCCAGCAGGGCCCCCCGCTGGAGCCATGGGCGCATGGGCGGTGTAGGGCCTTCGGCCTCCTCGGTGCTGGAACTCCGCGGGTCCTCGTCGTCCTGGGCCCGCGCGGCTTCGGCGAGGAGCGCTCGACAGACGGCGCAGGAATCCAGATGCTGCTCCACTGTCACGGCCTCTCCGGCGCCCAGCTCGCCCCGTGCGAAGGCGAAGAGTTGTCGGGTGTCGAGGCAGTCCATGACGAGGGAACGATAGCCGACGCGGGTGGTCATGACGATGAACGACACGGACCCTCAGGAAGACCTGGCCCTCGCCCGGGCGTGTGCTCGGGGCGACGCGGCGGCGCTTGCCGCGTTCGAGTCACGCTTCATTTCTCCGCTCAAGAAGTCCCTGCTGCTGAGGGGCCTGGACGTCACCACCGCGGACGAGGCCCTTCAGTTCCTGCGGGTGAAGCTCTTCGTTCCCGAGGGAGCGCGGCCGCCCCGGATTCTGGACTACGCCGGGCAGGGCACGCTGCTGGCGTGGCTTCGCGTGGCGGCCCTGCGCACCGCGCTGAACATGTTGCGTGAGCGGAAGGGGGCGGTCGGCCTGGACGACTCCCAATTGGAAGAGGTCGCCGCGCCCACCGACGATGCCGACCGGCGCTACATCAAGGACCGCTACCGGAAGGACTTCACCGAGGTGTTCCAGGAGGCGCTGAAGGCGCTGCCGCCTCGGGACAGGACGCTGCTGCGGCTGCACCTGGTGGAGGGCCTGGGGACGGCGCAGATTGCCCGCGCCTACCGCGTCGACCGCTCCACCGTGAAGCGCTGGCTCGCGCAGTCGCGTGAGTGGTTGCGCAACGAGGTCCGCGTGCGGCTTGCGGCCCGCATCGGCGTGGACACGCCCGCGCTCGGCAGTTTGCTGCGGGAGCTCCAGAGCCAGCTCGACCTGAGCATCCGCACCGCCATGCGCGACCCGACGCCTCTGTAGAGGCACGGCGCCCGGAGCGGCGGAAAGTGCACGGATATCAAGGGTTTGTGTGGTGGGCGCGCGCGTCCGCCGATTCTCGTGCGCCACCTGGCGTGCGTGCGTGTCCTGGAAACGAGGCAGCCCTTTTCTCGTTCCTTCCAGTCCACGGTGTGAGTGGATGGAATTGTATTGTCTTTGCTTTTGATGTGTCTGTGAAATGTGTCGGTGATTGAGAGTCATTGCGCAACTCGAAATCCCGCCTGTCGACAATACACATCGAACACTCCCCCCGGAGCCCCCGCCCATGCGACCCATTGGAGACGCCCCCAGGATTCCCATCAAGAAGCCCGAGCCGAAGCCGCACAAGGCCGAGCCGAAGAAGAAGGAGCCGAAGAAGGACGTCATCGACCGAGTGGCGGAGAAGAACGACGGCAACGGCCTGCGCGCAAACGGCGTGAAGAGCGTGGCCGACCTCGGGATGATCGCGAAGGGCGGCCGCGACGTGCGGACCGAGAAGCTCCAGTTCGGCCCCTGGGACATCTCGAAGAACGCGCACCGCACCGTCACCGCGCGCAACAGCCCCTTCACGCGGACGGCCTCGGGCTTGGGTGGTGCGCTCGGCGTCGCGCAGCTCCCGTTCGCCGGAGCGTCGATGGTCAGCGACCTCCGCGCGGGCTTCCGGCAGGGCTGGAACCGCGAGCGTGCGGAGAAGGCGCTGGGGTCGACGGCCAGCTTCGCGTCCGTGGGCCTCAACACCGCGAAGGGCTTCGCGGAGCTGCGCGACGCCCGGAAGAACGTGAAGGCCGTGACGAAGGGCTTCCGCGACGCCATCGACGGGCAGGCGGCCCGGCCGGGACGGCTGCACCCGAACCCGGACACCGCGGCGCACTACCGCCACGACATCCAGCGGAAGGCGGGCTCCACCGCGAAGCAGATGGCCCAGAAGTACCTGCGGGCGGGCGGTGACGTGTCGGTGCGGGACCTGAAGCACGTCGCCGACACGCGGATGAAGAAGGCCGTCGCCAGCGGCGCGTCCAAGGCGATGGCATCTCAGGGGCTGAAGGCCGCGAAGGTCGCGGGCAAGGCTGGCGGCCGCTTCGTCCCCGGGCTCAACGTCGCCATCGCGGCGGCGGACGGCGCGGCGTTCTACTCGACGCTGCGAGACCCGAAGGCGTCGGTGGGCAAGAAGGTCACCGCGGGCATCACCGCGGCCGGCTCGGCGCTGGCGGCGACGAACATCCCCATCGTCTCGCAGGTGGGCGGAGCCGTCTCCACCGTGTCGAGCATCGTGGGTGCCGTCGGTCCGGAGAAGATTGGCCACGCGGTGAAGGACGGCGCGAAGAAGGCGCTCGGCAAGCTCAAGTTCTGGTGAGGTCCCATGTCGATGCAGCCTGGCTCCCCTGAGGGTGGAGCGGAGTCGTCCCTGGGAGAGCTCCAGGGGCTGATGTTGTTGAAGCGCTCTGCGGGCGCGCTGGCGCTGGATGGCGCCAGCGCGGTCCGGCTCCCTTCCGTTCGGGCCCCCTCATTGGAGGGGCTCTCGGTGGCGGTGCCCGCGCGGGTGCCCGTCACGGAGGAGGACATCCTGGAGCGCTTCGATGCGCTGTGCCGCGAGCGGGCGCCACGCCGGGAGCGCGCGCCCGGGGAGGAGGTCGCGGCGGGAGACGAGGTGCTGCTGGATGTCGTGGGCTATGCCAATGGCAGGCTCATTCCGTTCTCGGTCCGCACGGACTGGTGGGCCGACGTGACGCCCGAGCCGCTGCTTCCCGGCTTCTTCGAGGCGATGGTCGGGGCCGTGGTGGGACTCTCCCTCGGGGTGGAGCTGGTGCTTCCGGAGACCTATGCGGTCGCCTCACTGGGTGGGGCCACCGCGCGGTTCATCGTCGACATCCGCGCCGCGCGCGAGGTGACGCCGTTGGAGGCCGGGCCCGAGGAGCTCCCACGGCTGTTGGATTCGGGCGACACGCTCGATGACGTCCTGCGGAACCTCGCTGAGGAACTGGTGGAGGAGCGCGAGGTGGCGGCGCGGCGGGAGCTCCAGGAGCGGGTGCTCGATGCGCTGGTGGAGCGGACGGATGTGGTTGTGCCTCAGGGCCTCATCGATGAGGAGATTCGACACCGGTGGGCCGTGGTGGAGTGCCCCGTGCTCGTCGAGAAGGACTTCAACTCTGACGAGCTGGCAGAGGCGTGGGAGGGATGGAGGACCGATGCCGCCACGCGACTCGACGCCGAGTGGCGACTGAAGGCGGCGCTGGCGCTTCAGGCCATTGCCGCGCGCGATGGGGTGCGGCCGGCGTATGCGGACGCGAAGGCGCTCCACGATGCCGTCACCGCAAGCGCGGGAGCTCACTCCGACGAGCTGGCGAAGCTGTTCGACTCCAGTCCGGCCGTGCTTCAGCGGTTCGAGAACCTCGTCATGCATGCCGCCGCGCTGGACCACGTGCTGTCGAAGGTGGAGCTCACTTTCGAGTGACCTGACACTGCACGGCTACGGAATTTCAGGGGCAGACGCGCGACTTGAGGCGGGCAGGCGGGCGGGTGCGAATGCCGGCGTGTAACACGTGCCCTTGTACACGTACTCCACTTCGTCGCAGTCCTTCAAATCCGCCACCAGCTTCTTCCAGCATCCGCCATTGATGGGAACGTAAGACCTGCGGGGACATCGCCCCGTGGCATCCGGGCGTATCTGTCCTGGAAGAGGCCTCGGTGGAAGGTCCACTGCGATGGTCGACCACGCGGACGGGACCTGGGTCGGGGGCTCCAGCCCCTCGTTCCAGTGGAGCAGCGTTGCAACCACGAGACTCGACACACAGGACCGGGCCCGCGCCCCGAGTGGGTCGCGGCGTCTGCTATCGGGTTTCATGCTGCTCCGCCGGGTTTGAGGTAGCGGGGCGAGAGGGGGGGAACACGGGCAGATAACAGATTCCCTTGTACACATAGCTATCCTTGTCGCACTCCTTGGGGTCCGCAGCCAGCCTGGCCCAGCAGCCACCATTGATGGGAACCTGCCAACTGCCGGGGCAGCGACCAGTGGCATCTGGTCGGCTTTGCCCTGGAAAGGGCCTGGAAGGCATATCCAGGGCGATGGGCGACCATGTGGATGGAGCCTGAGTGGAGGACACGGGCGCTGTCAGCACCGAGTCCCCCACGGCCACAGTGCCACCATCCCTCTCATCCACGCTCATCGGAGCCTCCGCCGTCACGGGCTCCTCCTCAGGATGCATTCGCAGCATCCATCCAGCTCCCAGGGCCATCGGCCCACCCAGACTCGCCACCGCGAGCCAGGGCCAGCGTCTCCTTCGAGATGGACGGGGCTCCGGGTGACGGGGGGGCCAGGTATCAGACGGCCGAGGCTCGTCTCCGGTGAAGAGCGGCACATCCGCATCAGCCCCCACTGTCCGGGCGGCCTTCTCCAGCGCTTGGGCCAGCTCGCGCGCGCTACCTCGCGCATCAGGACGCAGAGCGAGCATCCGGGCAATGAGGTCGGCCAACGCCAGAGTGCAACGGTTGTTGCTCGCCCTTGGAGACCGGTCACCGCTGTCCTCCTGGCGCCAGCGCCCCGTTGCCTTGTGCTCCGGGGGCATCAACGGTGGATACTTCTGGGCAACCAGCCGGTAGGCGGTGACTCCCAGCGCGAAGACATCATCCGTGGCGGAGGGTGCATAGGGTGTTGTCCAGATCTTCTTGTCGCTGCGGAGCACAAAGCTCCACGCCTCCGGCGCGCGATAGGCCGGCGTCCCTGGAGGGAACGGCTGAGACGTCAGCGTCGCGGCCCCCACGTGGTGCCCGGAGCCGAAGTCCGTCAGGAACGCCTGCCCATCCGAGTGCCGCACCAACACGTTGCTGCCCTTCACGTCCCTGTGGATTCCGCCCACTGCATGAGTGGTCTCCAGCGCTCGCGCGAGTTGAGCCAGAAGCTGGAGCACCTGACGGGAGGTAGGTCGCTGCTTCCGCGCCCACTCATAGAGCTGCATGCCCTCCACGAACTCCATCGCGAGCCAGGGGTAGGGCGGGCCCTCAGGGTTCTGCCACTGCCCATGGCCCCTGAGCGCGGGCACGGCCGGATGGCGGATGCGGGAGAGAAGCTCCACCTCGCGAGCAAACCGTGCATCCGAGGGGTACAGGGCCAGCTTGAGGGCGACGACGTCCTCCGCCACGTCCACGCTCTCGGCGCGGTAGACGGTGCCGTAGGTGCCGCGGCCTCGCAGTTCCAACACTCGCCACGGTCCGACCTCCGTCCCAGGGGGCAGGTACGCCGGATTCAGGTTGCCCATCTCCATGACTGTCCTCGCGAGGAGGTGCGTTCCCTCCACTCACCCGGGAGACTACTCGCGGAGTAGGGGGTTTTATGAGCAATCTCCCAGGTGGACGTGGGAGCTGCAATGGCCGACGTTCCACCTGCTTCGTCCAGCAGCCGTCAACTCGCCTGGCCCGGGAGGATTCACGTCCTCGACCGGGAGTCCGGGGCCGCTACGGTGCGGAGTTTCACGTGCCCTTGCGCGGGCGCGGGAGGTGCGGGGATGCCGTTGTGGCTTCAAGCAGGACTCTGGGGACTGCTCGCGGGGAGCGCGCTGCTGATGGGCGCGGGCGTGGGCTATGCCTTCCGGCTTCCGGTGCGCCTCATCGCTGGAATCATGGCCTTCGGCGCGGGCGTGCTCATCTCCGCGCTCTCCTTCGACTTGATGGATGAGGCCTTCCACCAGGGAGGCTTCGTCCCCACGGCCCTGGGCTTCATCTCCGGCGCCGGGGTCTACAGTCTGGCCAATCTCGCGCTCGCGAACCGCGGGGCCAGACACCGCAAGCGCTCCGGACAGCAGCCCTCCGAGTCCGACTCGGAAGGGAGTGGAACGGCCATTGCCGTGGGCGCGCTCCTGGATGGCATCCCCGAGTCCATCGTCATCGGCGTCAGCCTCATCGCGGGTGGCGCGGTGAGCACGGTGGCTGTCGCAGCCGTCTTCCTCTCCAATGTGCCCGAGGGGTTGTCCTCCGCTGCGGGAATGAAGCGGGCAGGGCGATCGAAGGGGTACATCTTCGGAGTATGGAGCAGCATCGCGCTCATCTCCGGGCTCGCGTCCCTCGTCGGCTATGTCGTCTTCCGAGACCTCTCGCCAGCCGTCGTGGCGGGGACCACGGCCGTCGCCGCCGGCGCCATCCTCGCGATGCTGGCGGACACGATGATTCCCGAAGCCACCGAGGGCACCCACAACCTGACGGGACTCATCACGGTCCTCGGCTTCCTCGCCGCGTTCGTGCTCAGCAAGCTCGGACGTTGAGGCCGGGGTCCTTCACCTCACGCGTCACGGGGGCGGCCGGGAGTGCACTTCTTTGAATCCTGCAGAGTCGCTCCAGTCGTTGGCGGGAGTGAAGCGGAGGCCTTCGGGTTGAAGGGCGAGCACGGCACTGACGACGGATTCATGGAAGAGGTGCACGGAGACTGACTCCGCCAGGCGGAAGACGAGACGGTCCTCCGGTGGCACCTCTCCAATCTTCTCCATGTCGAGCACCAGGTGCCGGATGCCGATAACTCGCCCTCTCTCGCTGACGTCCAGCACTGATCGCGCTCTGTCCACGGATCAGTGGGTTCGTCGGCACGGGAGAAGCAAGGCGCAGTTGGATGGGCCGTTCCTCCACCACCGGCTCCATCCTGGAATAGCGGCTTCCGTCCTCCTCCCACTCGAGCGAGGTCGTCGAGCTTCGCCTTCACCGCGTCCGGGTACGCGAGGCTGAGCTCGAAGGCATGGCCCTCGGAGTGGTTGCCGCGATGGATTGGGACGCCCAGTTGGCACGCGAGGTAATCGAGAGCCAGGACTGACGTCCGCCCGCGGCCCCCCGGCCGGGTCAGTCCTTGCCCGCGACGGGGCACGGCGAAGCGTTACAGGCCTTCTATTCGCCCTATGCGTAGGAATAGTAGGGGTTGCTCTCGCAGACCTCGCCTATCTTCGTGAGACTCGCGGTGGTGCTTGAGGAGGTGTCATGTTCAATCAAGTTGTCATCAGCATCGTCGTCGCGCTCGGACTCGTGCACGGTGTGGCAACGGGCCCCAACGTGGAGACTCTCGACGTGACGACCTTCACGCCGCCTTCCGGCTGGAAGCGCGTCGAGCGCGAGGGCTCATCGGTCGAGTACGTGGTCACGAACAACAAGGCAGGCGCTGCCGCGTCCGTCACCATCGTGCGCAGCATCCCGGCCGTCGGCGACGCTCGCGCCAACTTCGACAAGGCGTGGAGCCACTTCATCAAGGCGGTGCTGAGCGACGCACCGGCGCCGACGATGGCGCCCGCTGCGAGCCGCGGAGACTGGCAGCTCGTGAGCGGCACGACGAAGTACACGTACGAGGGTCGCGCCGCCACGACCACAATCCTCACCGCGACGCGCGACGCGAGCTACGTCGTCGTCATCGCGACCACAATCGGCACAATCTTCGAGAGGGACGTCGACAAACTGCTCGCATCGCTGAAGTTCGCCGCGCCTGCGGCGCAGGCCCCGGCCGCCACGCCTGCGCCCACGACACCAGCGCCGGCTACGAGAAGCGCCCCGGCATCCACAGCGGAGCTCACGGGCGCGTGGGGCTTCAGCACCGGCGGCGCGATGGGCCCCAGCCAGTTTGCGGCCTGGCTCAACGACCGCCGTGAGTACACGTTCGACGGCCAGGGGAACTACACGTTCATGCGACGTCACAACGTCGATCACGACCCCGACACGTCAATCATCCGCGAGCGTGGCACGTACACGCTCGTTGGAGACATGCTGAAGCTGACACCGACCAAGAGCGAGCGCGAAATCTGGAGCAAGGTGAAGAGCGGCGCCAACGCTGGCGCGTACGACCAGTTTCTGCGCCGCGAGAAGGTCGCGCTCGAGAAGTCCGAGTACCGCGTGTCGTTCACGTTGTACCTCGACACGCAGGTCCCGAACCTGATGCTGACGCCGCGCGCAGCGACGCAGCGCGACGGCAACTTCAACGCGACGACGCAGTACCGGCTGTTCCGGCCCGACGGCAAATACTACACGGCCATCCCCCCGACCCCCTGAGTCGGCAGGCGTTTCTGCGGGCCATGCTCTCTGACGCGGCCTCAGCGAGGGCACGTCGCGGAAAGCACAGTTGCAGAAGTTGCGCATCGCGGCGAAGCGTCCGGCCAAACGCCCCGGGCGACGGTGGCTCGGAGAAGTGCTGTCACGGTGTGTGAGCCCGGGTGGCGCGAGGCTTGCGGCGCGAGACGATGCCCTCCGCGAGGGCGGCCTGCTGCGTCCAGTGGCCGTAGAGGCGCCCCTGCGAGGCCAGCCGGTCCAGCTTGCGCTGTGTCTCTCCGTCGACGCGTCCTGCGGGAGCGTCCCGGAACGGCGTGCCCGGCAGCGGCATGAAGGTGTGCCCGTGCACGCGAGCGCCCAGCGCGGCGAGCTGCTCCATGAGGGCCACCGTTTCCCGAGGCGACTCCGCCTCCTGCCGTGCCGGCCTCGTTCCCGGTGGAGCGCGCAAGCGACGACGTGGAGAGTGCGACAGACGCACCTCAAATGGTGACGGACCTGGAGCCTCCCGCCAGGTCCTGCTCCTGGCGATGTTGGGGAATGGCACCGGCACCGGCCCACCTGGCCCTGGCGCCTTGCACACGTCCGGAAACCCCGCCACCGTCCCGCCGCTCTCCTTCGTCACCGGGCTCAGCCCGTTGACGAGCGTGGTGTTCTCCTTCGGCATGGCTCGTCTCCGACTGGCGGCGACGATGACGAGTTGCAGGGCACAGCCACATCGCTCCAGCGGGCGGGTAGGTGGTCCCGGCGAACACCTGCTGCGGTCCGACGCTCGGTCGCGCCTGAGGGCTCAGCAATCCCGGACGTTGACACCGGGCTCCCGCGTCACCCCGCGTCCTCCTTCGCCCGCGCACGCACCTCCGCCGCGAACAGCTCCGCCGCGGGCGTCCGAGGCGCGCCCTTGCGCCAGAGGAGTGCAGCGAGCTCGGAGCGTGGCGCCGGAGACAGCCGCTTCACCACCAGGCGCTCGGCGTCCGCGAGCCGCGGCTCGGGAAGCACCGTGACGGCCAGCCCCGCGCGGACGATGGCGAGCACCGTGGCCACCGCGTTCGATTCGAGCGCCACCCGGGGCGCGAACCGCATCGCCGCGAACCATGCGTCCACCCGGGAGCGCACCCGCAGCCCGCGTGACAACAAGGCGAACGGCTCCTCCACGAGCAGCTTCACCCCCACGGACTCCGCGCCCGCCAGCGCATGTCCCCGTGCGACCACCAGTGCGAGCCGGCTGTCGAAGACGGGCTCCGCATCCAGGTCGGACAGCCGCGCGGGCGCATAGCCCAGCCCCACGTCCAGCTTGCCGTCCGCGAGCCGCCGCTCCAGCCGCCGCACCACCGCCTCCTCCGCGCTCAGCGCCAGCCCCGGGTGTCTGCGAAGCACCGCCGCCAGCGCCGGCACCACGAGGCCGCGCATGCTCGGCGGGTAGCCGACTCGCAGCGCCCCCGTGGTGAGCCCCCGCAGCGCCCCCACCGCGGACAGGCCCGCATTCACATCCTCCAGCGCGCGGGACGCATACGTGCGGAACAACTCCCCCGCCTGTGTCAGCCGCACCCCGGCGCGTGCCCTCTCGAAGAGCGGCGTGCCGAGCTCCTCCTCCAACTGGCGGATCTGCTGCGACAGCGTGGGCTGCGAGACGTGCACCCGCCGCGCGGCGCGCCCGAAGTGCAGCGTGTCCGCGACAGCGGAGAAGTACCGGAGGTGTCGGAGCTCCATGCCTCCATCATAGATGCCATCTATCGGGTCGATGATAACAAACGAATGTACGAATCGAGCCTCACGGGTACATCTTCCTCGTCACGAAGGAGAGGCACCCGATGAAGGCATCAGACCTGTTCGTCAAAGCGCTCGAAGCCGAGGGCGTGCGCAGCATCTACGGGCTTCCCGGCGAGGAGAACCTGGACCTGCTCGAGTCCATGCGCGCCGCCGGCATGCGTCTCATCGTCACGCGGCATGAGCAGGCGGCCGGGTTCATGGCCGCCACGCAAGGCCGGCTCACCGGCCGGGCGGGCGTGTGCCTCGCGACGCTGGGCCCGGGCGCCACCAACCTCGTCACGGCCGCGGCGTACGCCCAGCTCGGCGCCATGCCCATGGTGATGCTCACCGGCCAGAAGCCCATCAAGGTCAGCAAGCAGGGCCACTTCCAGATTGTCGACGTCGTCGGGATGATGCGGCCCCTCACCAAGTCCACCCGCACGCTCGTCTCGGCGGAGCATGTCCCCTCGGCCGTGCGCGAGGCCTTCCGCCGCGCGGAGGAGGAGCGCCCCGGTGCCACGCACCTGGAGCTGCCCGAGGACGTGGCTCGCGAGTCCACCGACGCCGCACCCCTGTCGCCCGGCGTGAGCCGCAGGCCCGTGGCCGACGAGGCTTCCATCGCCCAGGCGGTGGAGGCCATCGCCTCGGCCCGCCGCCCGCTGCTCATGATTGGCGCGGGGGCCAACCGCAAGCTCACCTCGGAGATGCTTCGCGTCTTCGTGGACCGCGTGGGCATGCCCTTCTTCAGCACGCAGATGGGCAAGGGCGTGGTGGATGAAACGCACCCGCTGTGGATGGGCACCGCCGCGCTGTCCGACGGCGACTTCGTCCACCGCGCCATCGAGGCCTCGGACTGCATCGTCAACGTGGGCCACGACGTCATCGAGAAGCCCCCGTTCGTCATGCGCGACGGCCGCCGCACGGTGGTGCACCTCAACTTCTCCTCCGCCGAGGTCGACCCCGTGTACTTCCCACAGGTGCAGGTGACGGGGGACATCGCCAACGCGGTGTGGCGCATCGCGGAGGGCGTCGGCCCGCGCTCGCACTGGGACTTCACGCCCTTCGAGCGCGCCCGTGCCGGGCTCGACGCGCAGCTCCTGAGCGGCGCCGCCGATGACCGCTTCCCCATCTACCCCGCGCGGCTCGTCGCGGAGGTGCGGCGCGCCATGCCGGATGATGGCGTCGTGTGCCTGGACAACGGCATGTACAAGCTCTGGTTCGCCCGCTACTACCGCAGCCGCCGGCCCAACACGCTGCTGCTGGACAACGCGCTCGCGACGATGGGCGCGGGCCTGCCGTCCGCGATTGCCGCGAAGCTCGTCCACCCGCGCCGCAAGGTGCTCGCGGTCTGCGGCGACGGCGGGTTCATGATGAACTCGCAGGAACTGGAGACCGCGGTGCGGCTGAAGCTCGACCTGACGGTGGTGGTGGTGCGCGACGACGGCTACGGGATGATTCGCTGGAAGCAGGGGGAGATGGGCCTGCCCGACTTCGGCATGACGCTGGGCAACCCGGACTTCGTCCGCTACGCGGAGGCGTACGGCGCGCGCGGGCACCGCCCGGGGAGCGCCACCGAGTTCGGCGCCACGCTCGCCCGCTGCCTGGAGTCGGGCGGCGTGCATGTCATCGACCTGCCCATCGACTACTCGGACAATGCACGGGCGCTCGGTGCCGGTGTCGAGAGCGCGGTGGTGCCGTGAGCACGAGAGAGAAAGTGGGGAACACCATGCTGGCTGAACGCTACCCGTACTACCTGGCCAACCGGCCCCGGCAGCCCAATGCAGAGCTGCCCGTCATCGACAAATACTCGGGCGAAGTCGTCACGCGCGTGGCCGTGGCCGACGCGGCCGCAGTGGAGGAGGCCATCGCCGCCGCCGTGCGCGCCGCGGGGCCCATGCGGAAGCTGGCCCCGTACGCACGGCAGGAGGTGCTGGAGCACTGCGTGCGTCGCTTCCAGGAGCGCTTCGAGGAGTTCGCCCTCGCGCTCTGCATCGAGGCCGGCAAGCCGCTGCGCGACGCGCGGGGGGAGGTGACGCGCCTCATCGAGACCTTCAAGGCGGCGGCGGAGGAGGCCGTGCGCGGCGGGGGCGACGTCCTGAACCTGGAGGTGTCGAAGCGCACGGCGGGCTACCGGGGCTTCACACAGCGGGTGCCCGTGGGGCCTGTCTCCTTCATCACCCCGTTCAACTTCCCGCTCAACCTGGTGGCGCACAAGGTGGCGCCCGCCATCGCCGCGGGCTGCCCGTTCGTGCTCAAGCCGTCGGACCGCACGCCCGTGAGCGCGCTGCTGATGGCGGAGGTGCTCGCCGAGACGGGCCTGCCCGAGGGTGCCTTCTCGGTGCTCCCGACGCGCCTGGAGGACGTGGGCCCGTTCATCGAGGACGACCGGCTGAAGCTGCTCTCGTTCACCGGCTCGGAGAAGGTGGGCTGGGACTTGAAGGCCCGCGCCGGCCGCAAGAAGGTGGTGCTCGAGCTGGGCGGCAACGCGGCCTGCGTGGTGGACCGCGACCAGGGCGAGCAACTGGACTTCGTCGCGGACCGCATCGCGCATGGCGCCTTCTTCCAGGCGGGCCAGAGCTGCATCTCCGTGCAGCGCGTGCTCGTGCACGAGGAGTTGTACGGCGCCTTGCGTGAGCGGCTCGTCACGCGGGCCAGGGCACTTCGCGCGGGCAACCCCCGGGACGAGGCCACCACGCTCGGGCCGATGATTGACGAGCCCGCCGCGCGGCGGCTGGAAGGCTGGATTCAGCAGGCCGTGAAGCGGGGCGCCACGGTGCTGGCCGGAGGCGGGCGGCGCGGCGCGCTGCTCGAGGCCACCGTGCTGGAGGGGGTGCCCGTGGACGAGCCGCTGTGCGCGGAGGAGGCCTTCGGACCCGTCGTGCTGCTCCAGCCGTTCAGCGACTTCGAGGAGGCGCTCCGCCTCGTGAATGACGGCCGCTACGGCCTGCAGGCGGGCATCTTCACGAAGGACCTCTCGCGGGCGATGCGGGCCTGGGACGAGCTGGAGGTGGGCGGCGTCGTCGTCGGGGATGTGCCGAGCTTCCGCGTCGACACCATGCCCTACGGCGGCGTGAAGGGCTCCGGGCTGGGGCGCGAGGGCGTGAAGTACGCCATGGAGGACATGACGGAGTTGCGGCTGCTCGTGCTCCGTCAGGGCTGAGTCGACTCGGGCTCTCATGCCGGCGGAGGAGGGAGTCAGGCCGTGGCGCGTGTTCCGTCCCCTCGGGACCTGCCGGGCTCCCTCCGGCCCGCCTATAAGGGTCCCATGCCTCACTCACAGCCCGTCGAGCTCACCCCGCGTCGGAGCCGTGCGCTGCTGGAGCAGCGTCTGCGCACCGAGCGTCTGGCCCCCACGGAGCTGCGCGCCCTGCTGGAAGCGAAGGACCCCGAGGAGGTCCACGCCGCGCTGCTGCACCTGAAGCAGCGCCTGGAGCGGCTGGAAGGAGGCGACACCCCGTCACTCCTGGTGGAGGCGCTTCCCACGACACTGGGGGCGTGTGCGCCCGAGTCGCAGGTGCTCCTCGCGGAGCTGGCGCGCCTGCTTCCCCCCGGTGTTTCCCTGGCACGGCTGGCATCGCTGGCGGAGGGTACAAGGCCCATCGAGGCCGAGGTGGCGTGGCTCGTCACGGAGGTGCTTCGCGAGCCCGCGAGGCTGGCCACGCATCCGGGTGGGGAGCGGCTCCTCCGTGCGGTCCAGCGGCTCACGCTCTCCGATGCGCCCGATGCGGAGGCGCTGGTCGATGCGCTGTGTGCTCACCCGGACCCGGAGGTGCAGCTCACGGGCCTCCGTCACCTGGGCGAGGCGCTCGGCCTGGGGCTCGTGACGCTGACTCACGCGCTGACGGTGGTGGTGTGTGCCCTCGATGCCACCGACGAGCGCGTGGCGCTCCAGGCCGCCGGGTTGCTCGCGGAACCCTGGGCGGCGAGGCCCGACCTTGCTCCCTCCATCCATCCGCTCCAGTCGCTGCTCGGGCGCTCGGAGCGGCTCGCCATCGCCGCCCTTCGTGCCCTGGCTCACCAGGGAGCCTCCTCCGCGCTGAGGCTCGTGCTGGAGGACGAGCGCCAGTGGCGCTCCGTGCGGCGCGAGGCCATGGCGCTGCTGGCTCCCTTCGCACGCCATGAGGAGCTGCGACTCGCGCTCCTCGTCTCACGGCAGGACCCATTGTGCTTCGGCCCCACTTGCGCGGGGTTGCTCCAGACGCTCTACCGGCGAGGCGTACGGTGCGAGCCGGAAGACGTGCCGCTGGTGCGTGAGCTGTTCCTCGCCAGCCCGGCCACTGCGCCCGGCGTCATCGCGGAGGTGCTGAGCCTCCGGCAGCGCGAGTACATCGAACCGCTGTGGACGCTGCCCTCCACGGACGCGGCCTTTCCCCGGCACCTCGCGCTCCTGCGGGAGCTGGATGGCAACGAGGCGCTGAACCTGCTCCGGGTGCTGCTCGTCCGGCCCGAGGCGCGTCCGCTCTGGCCCGAGGTCATCGAGGCGCTCGGACACCAGGGCTACGAGGCCAGCGAAGAGCCCATTCTCGGGGCCTTCGATGCCGAGCCGTGGGCCTGCCTGGAGGCGCTCCGTCACGTGGGCGGTGAGCGCACCGTCGAGTTCCTCCGCTCCCATCCAGAACTGTCCGTCGCCGCGTGGCGTGCCGAGGCCCTCGACGTGGTGGCGGCGCTCGAGGACGCGCCTCCGGCCACCATTCCCTGGCCCGTCGAAGGCGAGCCGAGCCGGGAGGTGCTCGCGAGCCTCCAGCCCGTCTACTCCGACGCGGCCTTCGCCGAGGTCTCCCGCATTGCCCGCCAGACGCAGCACCCGTTGCGGCGCCAGGCCATCGGACAGCTCGGCCGTGAGGCCCGGCGGCGCGCACTCGTGCCACTCGGTGAGCTGTTGCTCGACGCGGATGAAGCTGTCCGGGCCGTGGCGCATCAGGCCATCTCCGACGTGGGTCGTGGGCTCCATGCGAGTGGTCGCGTACGCCCGCGCGGGCTGCTCACCCGTGCATCGGAGGACGAGGCGGGCGCGCTCGTCCTCGCGGAGTGTCTGCTCGACCAGCTCCAGCAGCGGGACCTGGGTGATGCACAAATCGAGCGGGTGTTGGGACAGCTCGTCGGCCGGAAGCATCCGACGCTTGCGCCGCGGCTGCGGCGGTACCTCCGCCATGGGAGCGTGCACGTCCAGAAGCTCGCGCTGGAGTGCCTTGCCTGCTCCGGGGACTCACGGGCCGTGGCGTGGCTGGTTCCCTTCGCACGCTCCGAGGACATCTATCGCCTGCGTCAGGCGCTCAGCGGCCTCGGGGTGTTCAAGGTGGACTGGGCGGTGCCGCTGCTCGCGGCGGGGCTCGACCACCCCAACATGAACATCAAGAAGACCGCCGCCGAGGCGCTCGCGACGGTGGGCCCTGGCTGGCCGGCGCCCATCGGAGTGATGCTGGGCTGGCTGCGGCGCCACGACAACCCCGGTCTGCGTGAGTCCCTGGTCCGCGCGCTTCGTGCCGCCTGCGGTCGTGGCTACGTGCCCACGGTGCTCGAGGCGCTCCAGGCCGCCGCCTCGCCTCGCGAGCAGGGACTGTTGTGCGAGGCCCTCTCCGGTGTCCTGTCACCCCGCACCCTGGTGGCGCTCCTGCGGCGCGGGGCGGGCTCCGCGAAGGTGCTGCTCGACGCGGTCCAGGGTGGCGTCCTCGAGCTGTCGCCGGAAGCGCTCGAAGAGCTGGCGGTGTTGCTGCGCCGCCATGGGTTGTCGCAGTGGCTTCCCGACACGTCCGATGACCCCGAGCAGGCCCGGCTGCTTCGTGAGCGACGGTTGGATGCGGACCTGGCGTGGATGGATGATGTGTTGTCGTCCGGTGATGCGGCCACACTCGAAGCAGCGGAAGAGGACTTCACGAAGCTGCTCTCGGCGGCGGCAACGACGGGCCTCACCGACGCGCGGGCGGCCGTCCTGAAGCGACACCTGGACGTGATTCGTGCCTTGCTGAAGGGGCCGAAGTCTTCCCCCCGTCGACTGGCGCTCTCCCTGTTGACGGCGCTCGCCGGGCGGCTGTCCGGGGCCGAGCGGATTGGCGCACTCTCGGACGTCCGGCGTGCATGGGCGGATGAATCCATCCAGCCTCATGAAGCCCTCGCCGTCATGCAGCGGCTCGGGGCCGTGCTGTCCCTGGAGGAGGCACGGATTGCGTCTGCGTTGCCCGACGAGCGTGTGGCGCTGTGGGGCGCCGAGCGGCTCGTCCTCGCGGGGGAGCTGTCCGGCCAGCGACTGATGGAGGCGCTCGTCCAGGCCCGCTCGCCCTCGGTGCGGCGGTTCTTCGTGCCGTATGTGCTCCGGTGGGTGCCTCCGCTCCAGGTGCTGGAAGCCGTGGCGCGGGGGCCGCATCCGGACCTGTTGGAGACCGTCCGGAAGGAGTGGGGGACGCACGTTCCGGAGGATGCGTTGCTCGCGGAGCTCGCTCGCGCCGCCGAGGCGACACCGCCCGCGAAGGTGGGGCCGCTCGTGCGGTGGATGGGGGACGTGGGAACGGAGGCGGCCCGTGTGGTGCTGCGGCGACTCGCACGACACCCTGAGCAGGGGCTCGCCCTCGCCGCGCTCTCCGCGCTGGGGACTCCCGCGTCGGATGAGGACGAGGCGCTGCTCGTCGACCTGCTGTCCCATGCCCACGTGGAGGTCCGCCGGCAGGCCGCGCGACAGCTCTGGCGGATTCGTGGCCTGCCCCGGCTCCAGTCGCTGCTCGAAGACCTCGGCGAGGAGCGACCGCTCCGGTGGGTACCCCCAGGGGCGCTCGACCGTGGGGACCTGGAGGCCCTCCGTGCGCTGCTCGGCTCCGTGGAGGAGGGGATGGAGGGAGAGGTCTGGCTGGAGTCGCTGGTGGAACTGCTGGAGGGGCTCAGGCCGACGGCGCGCCTGCTGCCGGCGTACGTCACGCTCCTGCTCGACGTATGGCGGCTGGGCCGTGGGCGCTCGGGGACGATGGCGGCGGACACGCTCCGTTCGCTCCCGGCCACCCGGGTGCTGCCCTTCATCCTCCCGAGGCTTCGCGAAGGCCACACCGCGGTGCTCGAGGTCCTCTCCGGCAACGTGGTGTGGAGCCCCGAGTTGCTGGCGCTGTTCACCCAGGCGCGAGGGCTGGAGCGCACGCACTTCCTGGAGCTGCTCCAGCGAGGAGCCTCCGCCCATGCCATCGAAGGTCGCAAGCTGGAGGATGCGCTCTTCCGCATCGTCCACGAGGACGAGGACCATCGCGAGGCGGCGCTGCGAGTGCTCGGAGGGCTCGCCTCGTGGGGGCGTCGCGACGAGGCCTTCCGCATGGGTGGGTGGCTCGTCGACCTCGCGAACCGGAAGGAGGATGCAGTGGCGCTGGCGGCGCTGTTGCAGGGGCTCGAGCGACAGGGCCCGGAGGTGCGCATCGCGCTGCTCTCGCTGGTCGACACCCCGGCGCTGCGGGCGGACGTCGTCACCGCCCTGGCGCCCATCCTCCTGGATGACCCGTCACTGGACAGGAACCTCACTCCCGAGCTGCTGCGCGACGTGGAGCGGAGGCTGGAGACGCTCGCCTGGGAAGTCCCGGAGCCGGACCCGAGGGCGCTGGAGTGGATGGCGCGCCGAAGGGAGCCTCACGTGGTCGAGCGGTTGGCCCGGCTGCTCTCCCACCGGAAGTCCTCGGTGCGCCTGCGCGCGCACCGGCTGTTGCGGGAGCTGGTGCCCCGGGAGCAGTACCTGGAGCTGACCCGCGAGCTGCTGAACGATTCGGAAGCAGGTCATGTCGTCCGGGCCATCCGGACACTCGCCTTCGGAGGGCACCGTCCCGCGGTGGCGGAGGTGGCGGCGCTGCTGCACGACCGCCGCAATCCCGTCGCACGTGCGGCGCTGGAGGGACTGCTCGTCATGGGAGACGCCGCACTGCCCATCCTCCGGGGCGAGCTGGCCCATGCCCGACCGGATCGCCGCGCGGCACTTGCCGAGGTCATCGCGAGCCTGGAGCAGGCCTCGGAGCCTCGCCTTCGCGGGGCCGGCACCGCGTGACGGAGCCCCGGTTCGAGGGCCTGGAGTTGGTGTCGACTTCGTGGGTTCGAGGAAGATGTGCGCATGGGGTGGGTGGCAAGAATCTGGTTGTGTCGACGACGCATGGAACGGCGAGGCGCTGCTCCGCGCGGCGGTGTCCGACGGCGCGTGCGGCTCCTGTCCCGTCAGGCCCGCGCGCTTGCCTGGCCGCGCACGGTGCTGCACGTGGGCAGGCCACCGGAGAGCCGGGTCATCGTGACCCAGGACGGAGCAGGTCGGCGCTACCTCCAGTTCGAGTGGGACGGCCCGTATCAGAGCGTGGTGGGGCAGGGCTTCCCGCTGCGCCTGGAGCTGCCCTACACGCAGGCGGTGGTCGCGGGGCTGGCCTTCGTGGAGGCGCCGCGACGCATCCTGGTCGTAGGCGTGGGCGGTGGCGCGATTCCCATGTTCCTTCGCGCCGTGTTGCCCAAGGCCCACATCGACGCGGTGGAGAGTGACGCGGGGATGCTGGACGTGGCGCGGCGCTACTTCGGCTTCCGTGAGGACTCAGCGCTCCAGTCACACGTGGCCGACGGGCGGCGCTTCATCGAGACGCCCGGCCCGTTGTACGACGTCATCATCCTCGACGCGTACGGCCCGCGCGGCATCCCCGGGCCCCTGGCGACGCGGCAGTTCCTCCTGGCGACGCGGGCACGGCTGGCCCCGGGAGGTGCGGTGGTGAGCAATGTCGTCCGCACACCGAATCCGTTCTTCCACGCCATGGTCCGCACCTGGCACGCGAGCTTCGCGCAGCTCCATGCCTTCGACGTGGAGGAGACGGCCAACTGCATCCTCGTGGCGCTGGCCCACCCGGAGAAGCTCGCGCGCGGCATGGTGAAGGCCCGCGCGGAGCGGTTGACGCGCTCGCGGGGCATTCCCTTCAGCCTTCGCGCGAGGGTGGCGCACTGGCTCGACGAGGCTCCCGGGGCTGCTGGGAGTGAACAGGCCATCCTTGAAGATCCTCCGAGTCCGGTTGCGCCCTGAGGGGCGCCGTGCGTGATTGTCCACCGTGAGGACTCCCACCGACCACTTCCTCCCGCCGGAGTCCCAGGCCGCGGCGGCACCGCGACGGGGGCGGGTGATTGTCATCGCTCCCACGCGGGCCGCCTGTGAAGCCATCGAGCTGGCCCTGGGGTTGCGGCTGGAGACGTGGCTGGAACGGCACCACGGCGCGCACGTGCGCGAGCTGGCGCGAGCCGGGAAGGGCTTTGGCATCGTCGCCGGCACAGGCACCGGGAAGACGCTCGCCATCCGTCCCATCGCGGAGGAAGTCGTCGGTGACGGGGGCCGGACGCCGCTGAAGGTCGGGGTGGTGAACCGCGAGCGCGAGGCGACGCCCGAGACGCCGGGCTGGAACGTGGTCATCGTGACGACGGGCATCGCCCGGCGCTGGTTCCAGCACGGCGACATCCAGTCGCAGGACATGCTCGTCATCGACGAAATCCACCAGACGTCGGCGGAGCTGGAGCTGTGCCTCGCGTTGGGCAAGCACGTGGGCTGCCGCTTCATCTGGCTGTCGGCCACGGTGGACCCCGCCTTCTACGTGCACTACCTGGACAGCGCCGAGGCCATCGAGGTCTCCGCCTATGACGCGGCGAAGGCGGCCCGTGTCCAGGTGGAGCGCAGGGAGCTGCTGGGGTTCCTGGACGCGGCCTTCTTCCGGGAGGTGGAGGCGGGACGGCGCGGCGTGGGCGTCTTCCTCCCCACGCGCGCGGCCGTGGAGCAGGTGGCCGCGCAGGTCCGCACGCGCTGGCCGCGCATCCACGCGGCGTACTACCACGGCGGGCAGCCCATCGGTGTCATCCGGCCCTTCCTGGAGGGGACGGCGCCCCGGCCGTACCTGCTCGCCATGACGGCTGCGGGGCAGAGCGCGCTCAACGTGCCGGGGCTCGACACCGTCGTCATCGACGACACGCGCTTCGCCAACGTCGTCGCGCAGGGGCGCAACGTGCTCACGCGCGTCTACCTGGGGAACAACGAGCTCCTCCAGATGGCCGGGCGCGTCCACGGCCGCGTGGAGGGAGGGCGCGTCTTCATCCTGAGCGACCGCGACATCGACTTCTTCGCGCTCCGTCCCACGACGCCCGAGTTCCAGCTCGCCGGAGACTCGGAGCGCGTCGCGCTCACCGCCGCCGCGCTGGGCATCCGCGCGGATGCGCTGGACCTTCCCGTGCCGCTGGACCGCGACGCCTATGCGGAGGCACTCCAGCGGTTGCAGGCGCGCAACATCGTCGATGCGCAGGGGCGGCTCACCGCGTACGGGCGGGCCGTGGAGGCGCTCCCGGTGGAGCGGGCCTGGGCGGAGCTCATCGTCAACGCGGAGGACGCGCTGCTGCCCGTCCTCGCGGTGTGCAGCGCCATCGAGTCCCTGCACCGGATGACGCAAGGGGAGCGCGACCTGGACGGAGTGCTCGTCCCCGGGAGCGACCACCTCACTGTGTACAACCTGTATGCCGAGGCGTACCGGGAGGCGGGCTCCGTCGGTGAGGTGTACGGGCTGCCGCGCCACGTGTTCGACGCGGGGGCGCTGGCGCGGTGGGCCGAGCGGCGCGGTGTGCTGGTCAAGGCCATTGAGGATGCGGCGCTCGCCATGGCCAGTGTCTACCGGAGCGTGGGCGTGGACCTGCCCTCGCGGATGCCGCAGGCCGAGAAGGATGTCCTCCTGCGCTTCACCGGCCTGCTCGCGTGCTTCATGCCGTTCGACGTCGTCATCGACGAGCTGACGGCGGAGGGCGAGCCCGTGCGCATCTCGAAGACGAGTGTGTGCGGGAGCTTTGGCGCGGTGGCCGGCTCCATCCGCTACTTCGCCGACCGCTCCGGCACCACCCAGGCTTCCATCGAGGGGACGCAGGTCCCGCTCGACCTGCTGCGCCGGTACGCGTGGCGCGGTGAGCCAGTGGTTGCCTACGACGCGAGGCGCGACTCGCTCGTGCTGGAGCGGAGTCTGGAGCACTCCGGCTTCGAGCTGGACCGCGAGGTCGAGGTGCTGGACGCGTGGGGGCCGGAGCTGGCCGGACAGGCCCGGCATGCGCTCGCGGAGGCCCTGGCGAAGGGCGAGGCGCACCACCCAGAGGCGCAGCGCAACCTGCCGCGCGTCGAAGAGGTGCGCGAGGTGTGGCGCCGCTCGGGAGGGCAGACGCCCGGGCTCGAAGTCCCGGAGCTGACTGCGCGTTACGAGGCACTGCTCGACGGTGTGGACTCGATGAAGGACTTCCTCGCGCGCCCGTTGGCGCTCGACGTGGAGTCGCTCGTGGCACCCGACGTGCGTGCGCGGTTCATGGCTCTACCTGCTGGAGCCTTCGTGCGGGAGCAGGCGGTGCCGCTCGTCTACGACGTGGAGTTGGACGAGGAGGGGATGCCCCACGGCGTGGTCTGGCTGGACCTGCCGGAGAAGCTGGCGCGGACCCTGGTGGAGGAGGAGCTCCCGCCGTTCGACAGGCCGGTGCGCTTCCGGGTGCGCCGTGGCCGCCGCGGCTTCGTTCACGGCGACACCCTGTATGACCTGCAGGACCAGCTCGACCTGCCCTGGACGTCCGACGAGCTGGAACAGGCGGGCGAGGGTGGCCACGGGCGCACGGCGGGGCGTGCGCCACGACGACACGGGCGGCGATGACGCAGGGGCCTCCTCGCTGAGCGCGCGCTTCAGTGGCCCGGGGGAACGGCCTCGTGCTCCCGGCACATCAGCACGCTGTCCTCGCGCGAGAGCGGCTCCTGGGTCATCCCGCAGCGGAAGCGCCCCGGGCCCTCCCGCCGGAAGTGCTTGCAGGTGGAGCACGCCCCGAAGCTCCGCTGGGCATTCGCCGCCTGCACGCCGCGCAGCAGCCCGGTGAGAGCCTCTTCGAGCGCCTCGCCCCCGCCCGGCAGTCCCGCGAGCGCCTGTTTGAAGAGCGCCGGGGGAATGGCCTCCTTCAGCACCGTGCGCCCGGCGTCCGTCAGGTGCAGGTGGACGACGCGGCGGTCCTCCGTGTCCGCCTCCTTCCGCAACAGCCCCTTCTCCTCCAGCAGCAGGAGCGTCTGGGACACCGTGCCCTTGGTGAGCCCCAGGTACTCCGTCAGAGCCGCGGGCGTGTTGCTGTAGCGGTTGCACGACTGCAGGTAGCGCAGCGCCTGGAGGTGCACCGGCTGCAGCCCATGGCGCAGCCCCGCTGCCCGCTCCTCCGTACGCAGCAGGTTCCCGAGGCGCTCGAGCAGCGCGTAGAGGCGGTCGACAGCCATGAAGAGAAGGTATCGGGACGATACCGACTTGACAAGCCAGGAGGTCCGACGCATTTAGTATCGAGTCGATACCAATTTGACCTGCCGCACCACCCGCTGTCCCCGGAGCCACGCCATGACCACGCCCACCATCTCCCCTGTCACCGCCGCCAACACGCCCGCGGCGTCCGAGCCCACGCTCGCCGCCGTGAGGGCGAAGTTCGGCACCGTCCCGAAGATGTTCTCCACCTTCGCGCACTCTCCGGCGGCGCTGGAGGCGGTGGCGGGCTACTTCAACGCCATGGGGGGCGCGAAGCTGTCGCCGCGCACGCAGGAGGCCATCGCCATCGCGGTGGCGGAGCTGAACCACTGCACCTACTGCCTCTCCGCGCACACGGCGCTGGCGAAGGGGCATGGAGTGAAGGCGGATGAGCTGAGTGGCTTCCGCACCGGTCGCTCGACGGACCCGCGCGAGCAGGCCATCCTTGACCTGGCCGTCGCCATCGCCCGCACGCGGGCCGCGGACGTGGGCCCGCAGCTTGCCCAGGCGCGCAAGGCGGGGCTGAGTGACGCGGAGCTGGTGGATGTGGTGGCCGCCGTCGCCCAGAACGTGCTCACCAACTACCTCAACGTCGTGGCCGGCACCGAGGTGGACTTCCCTCGCGTCGCCTGAGCCGCGAAGGCCGGACCCGAAGCGCCGCGTCGACACGTGGCGCTCCGGTACGTGCCTTGAAGCCCGTGCCCCTAGCCTACCAGGGGCAGTCCTGGACGTTGAAGTCCTGGTAGAAGGGCGCCGCCTGCCAGTTCCCGTAGACGAAGGCGCTACCCTCTCCGCAGTAGCACTCCCACCGCCCGGTCATCGTGGTGAACCCGGGGTCGCTGTAGAATTGGCGCGTGAAGGACTGACCGTAGCAGGACGGCAGCTCGTCCTTCCGGGTCTCGAGGTTGGACTGCGCACCCGTGGCGTCATCGACCCCGCAGCCCCCCACCAGCAGCCCCACGGCCAACAGCAATCCGCTCACCCCTGTGCTGATTTGCATTTGCGCTCCCGGCTTCATCCCAGAGGGAGGATTCCCTCGAAAAGGATGGAGCCGACGAGTCGGGGAATGATGCATTACGACGACCAGCACGGAGTGAGACGGTCTGAATTCATTCGCCGGTTCCGCGTCCAGACCTCTGTCGGGTCCGCGGGGCGAGAGGGGCGAAGGGCGCGGGGCGCGATCGAGAGTTCTTCACCTCAGAAGGCAGGCCTCTCCCATGAAGCTGTATTGGTCGTTGCTGGGTGCTCTCATCGGAACCCTCGTGGGTTGTTCTGAAGCTCCCTCTCCGGAAGAGCCTGGCGCTCCGGAAGCGGAGGAGCTCATCCCGGGCCGGCCGGACTTCGAGTTCTCCACCGTGACGGGCCCCTCCGAGCTGTCACCGAGAGCGAGGGGGCCGCTGCGGGCGTTGCTCTGCAATCGGGGCGACACCGATGGCAGCACCGAGGTCTCCTTCTACTTCTCCTACAGCAACACCTTCGAGCCGTTCGACAAATGGGTGGCCACGACCGAGCCGATCTTCGTGCGTGCGGGGGCCTGCCAGGACGTGAGCACGTTGGTGGCGAGGCCGGATGTCCCGGATGGGAGCTATCACCTGGTCGCGCTCGCGGATGTGGACCTGCGGGTCAGCGAGGGCCGGGAGGGCAACAACGCTCGCGTGGGGGTGGGCTCATTCCACGTGGACTTCCATGCGCCGCCCCGGCCGGTACTGAAGTGGGTGTCCAGCGAGTACTCCACGGGGAACATGGTCCTGGAGGTCACCTCAGAGATGAACGACCTCGTCTACGTCTACAGCGGCGAGAGCTGCGAGGGCATGCCGGTGGCGGAGTCGATCGTCACCTCGCAGTCCTACTGCTACATGCCGATTGATCTGTCGGGCACTCCGTCGAGCAGCTACTCGGTCAAGGTGGTCGATTTCGTCGACAACGCGTCGCCGTGCAGCACCATCCTCGCCCCGGGTGGCTACGGCACGGTCGAAGACGAGTGACCGTGCTTCATGATGTTGGGGACAGCTCATGGGGGCGGTTTGTCAGCCGCCCGGAAATCGCCGTGCGCCCGGCTACCCGGCCCGGAGGAGCGCCGCGAAGAGCTCTCGCGGGTCCAGGCTGGGAGGCAGGCCGGAGACGCCGCCGTCATTCACCTCGACGACGGCCCAACCGCCGTCCTCCAGCATGGCGACGTCCAGGGTGAAGAAGCGCGCGTCGATTCGCCGGCCGAGCGGCTCGAAGGCGGTGAAGTCGGGCACCTCCACGTCGAAGTCATGGTACGGCTCGGCGGCGAGCAGGCGGCCCCGCCCGAAGAACAGCCGGAACTCCAGGTGCGCGGGACCGGCGGGCGTCCGGCCGAAGGTCTTCAGCGGAAGGTAGCGGCGCACCACGAAGCCGCGCTCGAAGCGGTCCCCGCGCTCCTCGAGCAGGTTGGCGCAGGTGCGCTCGAAGTCCTCGCGCGTGGCGCCGGCCGGGACGAAGCAGGCCTCCGCCCAGCGCTCCTTCGCCGACTTCACGTGGTCCTTCACAATCCACGGCGCCGGTCCGAGCGCCTGCGCCGCATGCCACGCCTCCGTCGCGTTCGTCCCCTCAATCCACACGGAGCGCGCGGTGTAGGGCGCGAGGCGCGGGTACCAGTTCGGCAGGTAGTGCGCCGCGGCGTACTGCTCCGGCGTCGTCATCAACTGGTGGCCCATGTCCGAGACGGCTTCGTCGAGCGCGGCGTACTCTTCCTCGGTGAGCATCCACCCCCGGTAGAGCAATTGGAGCTCGCCCCGCTCCGGCACGGCGGCCAGCGCGCGGGAGGCATTGCCGGACAGCAGGGTCCAGAGGTCGACCTGGTACGTGTCGATGCCGAGCGCCTCGGCGGCCTCCGCCTCCACGTCGAACGTGTCGTGCTGGTGGGGATTGCGCCCGAAGAGGATGGCATGGGCGCGACGCGGGTTTCGGGAGGAGGACATCCACGAGCCTTTCGTCAGGGGTGGCGGCAGCGGGCTCATCCGACGGTGCCGCGTGCGGGTCCTGACGCGACCTTCCCAGGCACACGGTGTGCGCCAGCGGGCGGTCTCTCGTGATTTCGCGTCCTCTTCCGGAACAGACGGGGGCGAACGGTGGAAGCTGACGAAGCGGCCCTTCCGGGCCAGTGCCCGCGTCCCGGAAGGCGCCGTGGGGCGGCTTCCGGGACGGGGATGGAGCGCTACTGGACCTCGAGTCGGCCGATGGCGAACCCGCTGCCATCCACGATGTCGGTGCCGAGCCTGTCACGCAGCAGCGCGCGGAACTTCGGCCCGAGCGCCGCGCCGTCGAACACCACGCCCGAGTTGGCACCGGGCCGGATGGCCAGTTGCACGGTGTAGAGGACCGAGCCCGTCGGAATGGCCGAGTCGGTCGTCACCGCGCCCTCACCCGCGGCCTTCTGGCTCTGACCGGTGGTGAGCAGCCCCGCCAGCGGGCCGGTCGCCGGCAGCTTGCCGTAGGCGGCCGTGGGGTTCTGTCCCGCGGGCAGCGCCGCGCCCGGAATCATCAGCGAGCCACCGGCCTGCACGAGGCCCGTGTCCAGCGGCAGGTTCATGCCCACCGAGTAGCCCGTGAGGTCCTCCCGCGCCACCAGGTCCAGCACCACGGTGGTGTTCGTGGAGGCCGGGTTGCGCACCAGGGCAATCCGTCCCGCGGACACGGGGTCCACGTAGACGAGCCGCGTGCCCGCCACCACCGCGTCGAAGGCCGCGCTGGTGGCCCCCAGCAGGCCCGGTGCGCTCACGGTGAGGGTGTAGCCGTTGCCGCCCGCGCTGACGGTGAGGTCGGCGAAGGAGGCGACGCCACCGGAGGCGGCCACGGTGAGCGTGCCCGCCAGCGTGGCGCCGGACGGGTTGTTGCCCAGGGCCACGGTGATGCTGTCCGAGGCGCTCGTGACGGTGTTGCCGAAGCCGTCCTGCACCGCCACCTGCACCGCCGGGCTGATGGGCACGGCAACGGAGGAACGGGAGGGCTGGACGGTGAAGACCAGCCGGTTCGCCGCGCCCGCCGTGACGTTGAAGGCGGCGCTGGTGCCGGCCGTCAACCCCGTGGCGCTCGCGGTGAGCGTGTAGCCCGTACCCGCGCGGGCCAGCGACACGCCCGGGAAGGTGGCCACTCCGTTGACGGCGCTGACGACGGTGGTGCCCGACAGGGTGGCCCCGGACGGGTTGTTGCCCAGGAGCAGGGTGATGCTCGCGGTGGAGCCCGTCACGGTGTTGCCACCGGCGTCCTGCACCGCCACCTGCACGTCCGGGTTGAAGGCCGCGCCCGCGGAGGTGTTGCCTGGCTGGACGATGAAGGCGAGCCTGCTGGCCGCACCCGCCGTCACGTTGAACGCGGTGGACGTCGCGCCCGTCAGGGACGGCCCCGAGGCCACCAGCGTGTAGCCGGTGCCCAACTTGTCCACGGTGATGTTGGCGAAGGTGGCCACGCCGCTGACCGTCGTCACGGGAGTGGTGCCACCCAGCGTCGCGCCGGTGGGGTTGTTGCCCAGGGCGATGCCCACCGAGACGGCCGGTGTCGTCACCGTGTTGCCGAAGTCGTCCTGCACCGTCACCCTCACCGAGGTGGCGAAGGGGGTGCCCGCCACGACGTTCGTCGGCTGGGTGGTGAAGGCGAGCTTGCTGGCCGCACCCGCCGCCACGTTGAAGAGGGCGGACGTGTTGCCGGTGAGGCCCGGCGAGGCCGCTGCGAAGCGGTAGTTGTTGGCGACCTTGTCCAGCGTGAGGCCGGGGAAGGTGGCTACGCCATCCACCGCATTGACGGTGAGGGTGCCGCCGAGAGTGGAGCCGCCCGGGTTGGCGGACAGCGACAGGGTGATGCTCGCGGTGGAGGCCGTCACGGTGTTGTTGAAGGAGTCGCGCACGCTCACCTTCACCGACGGGGTGATGGCCACGCCCGCAGTCACCACGTTGGGCGGATTCGTGTCGAAGGCCAGCGACGCGGCCGGACCCGACGTCACGTTGAAGGCCGCGCTGGTGCCGGTGGTGAGGCCCGTGGCGGCCGCCGTGAGGGTGTAGCCGGCGCCCGTCTTGGTAATGGACAGCCCGGAGAAGGTGGCCACGCCATTCACCGCGCTCACCGTCTTCGTCCCGTTGAGGATGCCTACGCCCGGGTTGGTGCCGATGGCCACGGTGATGCTGTTCGTCGCCGTCGTCACGGTGTTGCCCGCCGCGTCCACCACCCGCACCGTCACCGCCGGGGTGATGGCGCTGCCGGCCGCCACGTCCGAGGGCTGCACGCCGAAGGCGAGCCGCGTGGGCGTGCCCGGCACGACGTTGAACGCGATGGAGGTGGCGGTGATGCCCGGCGCGGAGACGGAGAGGGTGTAGCCGTTGCCTGCCCGGTCCACTCCGACGCCCGTGAAGGTGGCCACGCCGTTGGTGGCGCTCACCGACACCGTGCCGGTGAGCGAGGCCCCCGTGGGGTTGTTGGCCAGCGAGAGTTGGAGCGTCGCCGTGCTGGACGTCGCCGTGTTGCCGAAGGCGTCGCGCAGCGTGACGGCCACCGGCGGGTTGATGGCGGCGCCCACCACCGACAGCGAGGGCTGCGTGGTGAAGGTGAGCACCCGGGCCTCGCCCGGCGTCACGTCGAAGGGCTGCGTGGTGATGGAGGCCAGCCCCGCGGACGTGGCCGTCAGCGTGTAGCCCGTGCCCACCTTCCGCAGGGACAGCGCGCTGAAGCGGGCAACGCCGGCCACAGCATCAACTGTGAGGGTGCCCTGGAGCGTGTCACTGGTGGGGTTGGCGGCGAGCGCCACCACCACGGAGCCCGTGAAGCCGGTGGCGAGGTTGCCCTTCGCGTCGAGCGCTGTCACCTCCACCGCCGGAGCGATGCTGACACCCGCCGCCGTGCTCGAGGGCTGCACGCGGACGGCGAGCTGCGTGGCCGGACCGCCGACGATGTCGAAGGTGCTGGAGGTGGCGCCTTCCAGCGAGGTGCCAGACGCGGTGAGTGTGTACGTGCCCACCTTGTCCACGGTGAGGTTCGCGAACGTGGCCACACCCGCCACGGCCGCCACGGTGGCGGTGCCGGACAGCGTGGCGCCGGAGCCGTTGGTGCCGAGCGCGACGGTGATGCTGTCGGTGGCGCCGGTGGCGGTGTTGCCGTGCGCGTCCACCAGCCGCACCTGTACCGCCGGGGCGAGCGTCGCGTCCACGGCCGCCGAGGCGGGCTGCGCGACGAAGGCCAGCGACTTCGCCTTGCCCGGCTTCACGCGGAACGCGGCGCTGGTGACGGGCTCCACGCCCGGTGCGCTGGCGACGAGGGTGTAGCCCTCACCGGCCTTGTCGAGAGACAGCTCGGGGAAGACCGCCACGCCGTCCGTGGTGTTGGCGGTGAGCGTGCCGGAGAGGGTGCCGCCCTCGGGGTTGGCGCCCAGCGCCAGCGTGACGGGCATGCTCATGGGCACCGGGTTGCCGGCTGCGTCGCGCACCGTCACGCGCACGCTCGGGGAGAAGGTGCCTCCGGCCTCCAGCTCGCCGGGCTCCTGCGTGAAGGCCAGGTCATGCGCCACCACGGGGGCGGCGGTGATGGTGAAGGGCTGGCTCGTCGCGGACTCCAGGCCCTGGGCTCGCGCGACGAGCGTGTAGCCCTCGCCCGCCTTGTCCAGCGCGAGCGTGGAGAAGGTGGCCACGCCCTGGGCCGTCGCTGCCGGCGTGGCGCCGGTGAGGGTGGCGCCCGAGGGGTTGGCCTCCAACGACAGCGACACCGTCACCTGCGTGCCGGGGACGACAGCCCCTTCCGCGGTGACGACGGACACCTTCACCGCGGGGGCGATGGCGGCGCCCGCGACGGCTGGCGAGGGCTGCACCGTGAAGGCCAGCCGCTTCGCCACCGGCTGCTCGGGAGGCTTGGATTCGCCGCAGCCCGTCAGGATGAGGGCGCCGGTGAACAGCACGAGCGCCAGGTTCTTCAGGCTCAAGGGAGACATCTCCAGGAAGGGGGAGTGGGAGGCGCGGCTCACGGGCGGCCTCCGATGCGGTTGAGCAGCTCGGTGAGGTCCGCGGAGTCGGTGCCGTTCACCGTGCCGGTCAGGTCGGTGTTCCAGTCGTAGTAGGGCTGGGCCGTGGTGGACGGGTCCGTGCCCAGGCGGCTGGCGGCGGCCGCGAGGTCCACGAAGTCCAGCTGCTGGTCCCGATTCCAGTCACCGTTGCCGTTGACGCCCTTCTCGGCGGTGGCGGACGGGTAGATTTCCCACAGGCCGCGCCCGAAGGTGGACACGCGCATCATCGAGCCGGTGCGGCTGATGAACATGTCCGTCACCTTCGCGAGTGGGAAGCCCTTGCCGAAGCGCTCCCACGTCTGGCCGGCGTCGGTGGAGCGGTACACGCCCAGCTCGGTGCCCACGTAGAGCGTGTTGTTGGTCAGGTCCGACGGGTCGTACCGCACCACGTCGATGCCCACGTTGGGCAAATCAAGGCCGGTGCCGTTGCCGTGCAGCGGCGCCCACGTCGCGCCGCGGTCCTGGGTGATGAAGAGGTGGCCCAGGGCGTCCGGCACCACGGAGAGGTTGTCGTTGGTGATGGGCGCCGCGCTCGCCGCCACATACACGTCGCCAGGACTCCTTCCCGCCGGCGTGGTGGGCGGGAAGGCCACCTGCGTCGTGTAGATGACCTGCTCGTTGGGAGCGATGGTGCCGTTGCCGTTGACGTCGAAGCCCAGCACGCTGCTCTGCGTCCAGGTGCAGCTGGTGGTGGTGCCCTGGCAGTTGCTGGTGACGTAGAAGCGGCCGCCGCTCACGGACACGCCGTACAGGCCGTCCTGGTTGGCGGACGCGGAGAGCAGGCGGGTGTAGCCGCTGAGGCAGGGGCTGATGGCCTGCCACGCGCCGGTGCCACTCACCCGGTGGACGGCGGTGTCGGTGGCGGTGAGCACCGTGTTGGCGTTGGGGCTGGCCGGCGCGAGCGCGTAGCGCATGATGAACGGCTGGCCATCGGTGAGGGCACAACCGGAGCGGGGTGTGGCGTCCTTCGTGAGCCACGCCGAGCCGGAGTTGCAGTTGCTGTTGGCGGCGGTGGGGATGCAGTACTCGCGCTCGCCGTTGACGCTCGCCCAGTAGATGGTGGCGCCCGTCGCCGCGTCCTTCGAGGCCGCCGCGCCGAAGCCGTCACCGCCGATGACCTGGTTGAAGGTGGTGGAGGAGGCGCCCGCGGCCGGGTCTCGGAAGCGCGTGCCGTTGTCCTGCAGGCCCGTGTAGGCCACGTACGGGTTGCCCGTGGCCGGGTCACCCGAGGCCACCGAGTAGCTCAGGTGCGTGACGATGCCGCGATTCTGCCCGTCCCACACCACCTGCGGCGGCGTGGCGTTGAAGAGGTTGCGCGAGACGAAGAGGCCACCGTCCGTGCCGGCCATGGCCACGTACCCGGTGGCGGTGCGGACGATGAGCGCCCGGTGCCAGTCCGCGTGCACGTAGTCCAGCGCGCCGCCCGTCACGTTGCCGTAGCCGCTGCTGGGCAGCCAGTGGGAGACGTTCTCCCAGGTGGGCGAGGCCGCCAGGCCGTTGGTGGTGCGCAGGCCGCAGAGCATGCCGCCCACGAGGACGTTGTTGTCGTTCCCCGGGTCCACCGCCAGCGCGGCGTTGTACCAGGACTGCTGGTCGTTCACGTTGACGGTGCCGCAGTCCCGGGAGCCGCCCACGGCGTTGGTGCGGTTGGAAATCGTGCCGGTGGCGGCCGTCCAGTTGTCACCCGAGTTGATGGAGCGCCAGTACCCCACGCCCGTCGGGGCGTTGTACTCGTCCTGGTTGCCGAGCTGCGCGTACACCACCGTCACTGGAGGCACGGCGCTGGACGGCGTGCCCGCGGCCAGGGTGATGCGGCCCACGGCGGTGGTGGGCATGGTGCCCGCACCCTTGCGTGAGGTCCACGTCGCGCCCGCGTTGGTGCTCGTCCAGATGTCGCCCGGGTTGCCCGCGGCGCAGTCCGTGTTCGTCAGCTGGCCGTAGCCCGCCTCCGGCGGCAGCGAGGCGGCGCTGCACGCGTACGTGCCGCTCAGGGCCCAGCGGCTCACGCCGTTGACGGCGCCCGTGTAGACGATGGTCCACACGCTCTCCGCTCGCTGGACGGTGCCCGAGTTGGGCAGGTCCACCAGGCTGAAGCTCGCGCCAGCGTCGGTGGAGCGGAACAGGCCCACCTCGGTGCCCACCAGCACGACGTTGGGGTTGGCGGGGTCCACCTTCAGCGCGCGGATGCGCAGCGCCTTGACGGACATGCCGCCGGAGCCCGCGGGGTACTGGCCGGACAGGCGCGCCGGCGCGCCCCAGGTGGCGCCGCCGTCCTGCGTCTTCACCACGTGGCCGCCCGGCGTGTCCACGAAGTCACCCGCGCCCACGTAGAGCGTCTCGGGGTTCGTCGGGTCCAGGTCCATGGCGCCGATGGCCAGGTTGCCCAGCGTCTCGCTCACTGGGTACCAGGACGGGGTGGCCGCGCCGAAGTTGAACGTCTTCCACAGGCCGCCGCCGCTCGTGGCCAGGTACACCACCTGCGGGTCCACCGGGTGGACGGCGATGCCGGAGATGCGGCCCGAGTCCACCTCGTTGTAGTTGGTGCCGTTGTATTCGAAGTTGGCGTTGGTGGGCCCCAGGTTCACCCACGACTGGCCGGACACCACGGCCTTGTTTGCACCGGACGGCGCCGAGAACCAGTCCCACGGCGCGGGCGGGCGGGGCAGCAGCGCGTCCCAGCGCTTCGCCTCCGCATGGGCCACGCGCGCGCGGTGCTCCATCACCTCCGCGGTGGGTACGCCCCACATCATCCGCGCTGCAATCTGGCGGCGCATCGGGTCGTCGCCGTCGGCCTCGTGCTCCTCGGTCTCCGTCTCGCCGCGCGAGGCCGCCAGCTCGCGCAGCACTTCCGGGGTGGCCTCGCCCGCGCTCGGGTCATGGAGGAAGTGGGCGAACGTCGTGCGCGCGTTCCGATTCTTCCAGCGCTTGTACGCGCTGGCGCCGGAGGGCACGGCCACGACCGCGACCACCGCGACCGTGGAGGTCGCGATGAGCCACCGATAACGCTTGAGCAATGAAGGCCTCGTGTAGGGAGAACGAAGCCGTACTCTCCGGCCTGGGCGGCCGAAGCGTCAACTGGGCGGCATTAGTGTGCCGTGGCTGTACGGGTTTCCTTGACTCCAGGTATGTGGGACAGGCCCTGGACGCGGGGAATCCCCCCGGCGGCGGAGGCCAGTCGCGGCTGCCGGCCGAGCGTCGCCAGCCGGTCATGGGCGATGACGAGCAGCAGCGCGTAGAAGCCGCACGAGACGAGCACGTGCCACCACGCGTGGAACTGCGGGTTGGGGAAGCCGTGGGCGGGGAGCGTCCCGTTGAGGGTGGGGCAGAACTGGATGTCGCTCAGCCAGAGGACAATCGCGAGCGCATAGGCGGCGATGCCGAGCCGGAACAGTCGCTTCACCTTCGCGTCCGGGCTGCGGCGCTGGAGGAAGTACGTGCGGCCGAGCGCGTAGAACTCGAGCGACGCGAAGCTCACCTGGAAGAGGAAGAACTGCGCCGTGCCGCGCGTGAAGGCCGTCAGGTACGTCACCAGCACGGCATGTCCCACGAGCAGCAGCGGGAGCCAGTTCCCGAAGCGCCGCTGGGGCCGGTCCTCCAGCAGGATGTAGACGATGACGATGGCCAGGTAGAGCATCGGCAATTCGTCGAGCATCTGGAACTCGCGCAGCAGCGTCGCGTGGAAGGCGGTGCTGCCCACGCCGACGACGGAGAGCAGCCCGAAGGCGAGGAGGAAGCGGCGCTCCAGCACGTGGCGGTGGAGGACGATGCCGAGCAGGCCCACGAGCACCAGCACCAGGCTGGAGGCGGAGTTGAACAGCTCACCGACGTGGAAGAGGTGCTGGTAGTTCGTCTCGCACCAGTCCACCGTCGAGGTGCTCGGGCCCCAGAAGCCCACCGTGGATGACGACATAGGGCGCGGGACGGTACCTGGGGGCGGGTGGGGCGTCCAGGCTACTCGGGCTGCCGCCGGGGCAGCTCGACGATGAACGTCGCGCCCGCGTCCGGCTCGCTCTCCACGCGAATCGTCCCGCCGTGGGCCTCCACGAGCTGCCGGGTGATGAAGAGCCCCAGCCCGAGCCCGCCGAAGTTGCGGGAGGCGGCGCGCTCGAAGCGCTCGAAGATGCGCGCCTGGGACTCGCGGGGGATTCCCACGCCCTGGTCCGCGACGAGCAGCCGTGCCCGCTCCGCGTCGCGCGTCACCTCCACTCGGATGGGCCGGCCCGCGCCGTACCTCATCGCGTTCGTCAGGAGGTTCAGCAGCACCTGCTCCAGCCGGAGCCGGTCCCACCACCCCACCACCGGCTCGCCGGCCACCAGCGTGAGCGCGCAGTCCGTCCGCTTCAATTGCTCGCGCACGTGCGCCACCACGCCGCGTGCCAGCTCGGACAAGTCCAGCTCCTCCAGACGCAGGGCAATCCGGCTGTCGTCGATGCGGGACACGTCGAGCAGGTGCTCCACCAGGTGCGTCAGCCGCTTCAGTTGCTCGTCGAAGACCTCCAGCATGCCGGAGACCTTGAGCGCGAGCTGGGGGCCGTCATGGGGGCGCGAGAGCGTCCGCTCCATCTGCTGGGCGCGCAGCTTCATGGAGGTCAGCGGCGTCTTCAGCTCGTGCGAGGCGATGGAGAGGAACTCGTCACGCGTGCGGATGGACTCCTGGGCCTTGGTGTAGAGCTGGGCATTGTCGATGGCGAAGGCCGCCCGGCGTCCCAGCTCCTCCACCAGCGACAGCTCCGGCAGCGCATCCGCGAGGTCCGACTGCGCGGAGACCAGCGACAGCACGCCCAGGATGCGGCCTCGCGCCCGGAGCGGCACGCTGAGGGACGGCCGGTCCTGGAGCGGACGCAGCGCCAGCCAGCGGGGCGCCTCCAGCGCCTCCGGCGACAGCATGCCCCGCGACTCGCGCGACGCCTCCGAGCGGCCGGTGGACATCACCCACGAGGGGCCCCGGGCGGCGTCCGGGGCCGGAGGGTGGAGTTGGAGGAACTCACGCACCTGGAGGGCCAGCTCGGGCGAGCTGTCGGCGATGGCCACGGGCCGCAGCGACGCGTCCTCGCCCGGCATGAAGACGACACAGAGGTCCGCGAGCGTGGGCACCGCCAGTTCGGTGACGCGCTGGAGCGTGGCGGCCACGTCGAGCGACGTCACCAGCTCGCGGCTGGCCTCGGCGAGGAAGCGCTGCGCCACCTCCGCCTGCTTGCGCTCGGTGATGTCGGTGGAGATGCCGCACAGCGCGTACAGGTGGCCCGAGGAGTCGATGAGGGGGAACTTCTGCGTGAGGAAGGTGTGGAGCCCATCGTCCTGGGGGATGCGCTCCTCGCGGACCAGCGACTCGCCGGTCTGGATGACTTCCTGGTTCGTCTGGTGCAGCGGTTCGGCGAGCGCCTTCCCGAAGACGTCGTACGCGCTCTTCCCGGCGACCTCCTGCCGCGTGCGGTGGAAGAGGCGCTCCCACTGGCGGTTCACGAAGATGTAGCGCTCGCGGGGGTCGAGGAGGAAGAAGACGGTGGGCGCGTTGTCGAGGATGGCCCGCAGCCGCTTCTCGCTTTCCAGCAGGGCCTCCTCCACCCGCTTCCGCTCCGTCACGTCGATGAGCACGGCGAGGGAGCGGGTGACATTCCCCCCGGTGTCGCGCTCCGCGATGGCGGACAGGAGGACGTCGATGAGCTCACCGCCCTTCTTCACCATCCGGTACGGGACGTCCTTGCACGCGCCCGTCCTGAAGTACTCGGGCAGGACGACGTCACGCGCGTACCGGCGGGACTCGGGCGTCATGAACTCCACCGAGGAGCGGCCGATGACCTCCTCCCGCTTGTAGCCCATCGTGGACAGCCAGTAGTCGCTCACGCTGATGAGCCGGCCCTCGCGGTCGATGGAGTGCATCATCACCGGCGTGCTGCTGTAGAGAGAGCGGTATTGCTCCTCGCCCTTTCGCAGCCGGTCCAGGGCCCGCTTGAAGCGGGTGACGTCGTTGAAGACGGAGACGCCGCCCCGGAGCATGCCGGCCCCGTCCCGGACGGGCCGGGCGCTGACGAGCAGCCAGGCTCCCGCGGGCCTGGCCGGGCTGCGCATGTAGATTTCCGCCTGGTTGACGTCCTCACCCCGGATGGCGCGGGCCATGGGCAGTTGCTCGGCGGGGTAGGGCGTCTGCGTGTCGGGCAGGTAGAAGCCGTAGATGTCCGGCCACTGGGGAAGGGGGGCGTCCGTCATCCCGGTACCGAGGATGCTCTCCGCCATCGGATTGAAGAGCTGGAAGTAGCCGTGCTCGTCCGCCACCACCACCCCTTCGCTGATGCTGGCGAAGACGGACTCGAGGACCCGGGACTGCTTCCGGAAGTCTGCGTCGATGCAGGCCGGATCCTCGGGACTGTCACGCAGGCGGGCCATGGAGCGGTTGGACAGGGAGGTCGCCTCCCAGCGTCTACGGTGCGGACGGCCGGGCCCTCCGCCAACCCGGGACGTGCGCGCCGCGCGGGGCTCGACTGGCTGGTGCGCGGGTGGCTTGACATGCAACCTACGGGTTGCGTATTGAAGGGGTGTGGATGAGCAATGACCTGGACGGGGTGTTCAAGGCGCTCGCGGACCCGAGCCGGCGGCTGTTGCTGGATGCGCTGTTCGAGCGCAACGGGCAGACGCTGGGGGAGTTGTGCGGGCAGTTGGACATGACGCGGCAGGCGGTGACCAAGCACCTCGTGGTGCTGGAAGAGGCGCAGCTCGTCGCAGTCGTGTGGCGGGGGCGCGAGAAGCTGCACTACCTGAATCCGGTGCCCATCCACGCCATCGCCGAGCGGTGGATTGGCAAGTTCGAGCGCCAGCGTCTCACCGCGCTCGGTGACCTCAAGAAGGCTCTGGAGGAGGACAACGATGCGTAGGCCCAGCTTTGTCTATGTGCTGTACATCGCCACGACGCCGGAGAAGCTCTGGAGCGCCCTCACCGACGGAACGCTCACCCGCGAGTACTGGGGGGGCCGTCAGGTGGAGTCCGACTGGAAGCCAGGCTCTCCGGTGCTCTGGCGCAAGCTGAATGGCCAGCACGACGTGGGGCGGGCCCGGGTGGTGGAGGCCACGCCGCCCCAGACGTTGGTGCTGGACTGGACGACGCAGCCGGAGGCGGGCGCGCCCGTGCCGCCAGCCACCCGTGTCACCTTCAGCATCCAGCCCGCGGGGCCGAAGAACGTGAAGCTCACCGTCATCCACGACGAGTACGAGCCGGGGAGCGTCGTCGGGGAGGACGCGCGCCAGGGGTGGTCCGCCATCCTCTCAAGTCTCAAGACGTACCTGGAGACGGGCGAGGCGCTCGACATCTCCAAGCGCTTCGCGGCGGAAGGGCACTGACGCGAAGGCCATGATTGGGTCCGTCGGACTCATGATGTACACGGAGGCCATGACCTCCAGACTCTCCCGCTTCTTCGCCGTGTCCGTGGGGCTTCCCGCCCTGCTCAGCTGTGGGGCCCCTCCTTCCGGTGGCGAGCCCACCGCCTCCGCCCTGGTGTCGTCCCAGGCGCAGGCGCTCGCCGACAGCACGCCCGCCGCGACGGGCGTGCTGGCGTTCCTCAATGACAATTCCACCACGCTCAGCGTGCTGGACAACGACGTGCCGCTGAACGCGCTCGCCGCGCAGAATCTGATTGCCTGGCGAAAGGGCCCCGACGGCATCGAGCACACCGCGGATGACCGCCGCTTCGTCTCCATCGCCCAGGTGGACGCGGTGCCGTACGTGGGCCCGGCCGCGCTCGCGGACCTGGAGTGGTACGCCAAGGGCACCGGCCGCGTGACGGGACTGCCGCTGGATGCGCTGGTGGGCAACTTCGACGGGCTCGACTTCACCGTGGCCGAGGCCCGCCGCGCGCTGAAGGCCGCCAACACCGAGAGCGGCCCCACGCTGACCGCCTCCGGCATTCCGGCGCTCGCGGTGCAGGACATCCTGGCCGCGCGCCCGCTCTTCAACCTGGTGAAGCTGTCCCGGCTGACCCACGTGGACTTCACCGCGCTCCAGGGCCTCAAGGCGATGACGGCGCTGGCCCCCGAGGGCGACCCGTGCACCGGCGCGGGCACCTGCCAGGCAGGGCTCGTCTGCGAGGGCCGGCCGAATGATGGCTCCAGCAACTTCGGCCGCTGCATCAACACCGCCCCCATCCCCGGGGACGGTGACACCTGCTCCGTCTTCGTGCCGTGCCAGGCAAAGCTCGCCTGCCATGCCGTCCCGTCCGGCTATCCCGAGGGCTGGTGCCGGCCCGCGTGGATGACGGGGGAGTTCACCCGCTACGCGGACGTGTCGCTGCCGTCCACCACCGCGCCGGTGGAGTCCACCGTCGCCGTGGTGGGACTGGCCACGGTGCCCGAGGACATCCTCGTGGAGCTGGACCTGGTGCACACCGCGCCCCACCGGCTGGTGCTGACGCTGGTGGATCCGGGCGGTGACTCCGCGCTGCTGTGGGACGGGCCGAACGAGGGCACGCCTCCGTCGCTCATCTCCGTGACGCGGGGAATCTCTCGCGACGCCTCCATCAACGGGCGCTGGCTGCTGCGCGTCACCAACCCCTCGGGCGTCGGCAGCGGCACGCTGCGCTCGTGGAAGCTGAAGCTCAACAGCCGCTGGGACTGATGTGACGTCTCGGTCCGGCCCAGGCACATGGGCCGGACCGCTCGGCGCGTGCTCGCTCCGCGAACAGTCGGCGGCCGAGCCAGAAGAGGAGGGGAATTCCGACGAGCAGGACGTGAGCCGGGATGCAGTCCACGGCGAGCGTCGTGGCCGGAAACCCACCGTCATTCCGCCAGGCGGAACGAGCGGGTCGACCGGGTGTCGTTCCCCGCATCTGGACAGCCCTGGCCGGGTGGCGCGCTGTAGATTGCGCTCGCAACCGGTTCAGGAGGACGTGATGGGCTGCTGCCACTACCACCCCGTTGGCGAGGGCTGCGACGGCGCCTTCACCGTGGACACGTCCCGGGTCACCTTCGGGCGCGGCTGTCTCGCGGAGTTGGGGGACCGGGCCCGGGCGCTGGGGATGAAGCGCGTGGCGCTGTTCTCCGACGCGCGCGTGGCGCGGCTGCCCTTCTTCGAGAAGGCCCGCCAGTCGCTGCTCAGCGCCGGGCTGGACGTGGTCGTCTTCACCGACGTGCACGTCGAGCCCACGGACAAGTCCTTCCTGGACGCGGCGCGCTTCGCGGCGGAGGTGAAGCCGGACGGCTACGTGTCGCTGGGAGGCGGCTCGGTCATCGACACGTGCAAGGCCGCCAACCTCTATGCCACGCACCCCGCGGACCTCCTCACGTACGTCAACGCGCCCGTGGGTGCGGGCAAGCCGGTGCCCGGTCCGCTCAAGCCGCACATCGCGTGCCCCACCACGTCGGGCACGGGCAGCGAAGTGACGGGCATCACCATCTTCGACCTGCTCTCCCTGTCCGCGAAGACGGGCATCGCGTCGCCCGCGCTGCGGCCCACGGAGGCGCTCATCGACCCGGACTGCACCGCGAGCCTGCCCGGTGAAGTCGTGGCCGCCAGCGGGCTGGACGTGCTCTCCCACGCGCTGGAGTCCTATACCGCGAGGCCCTATGTGCGCCGGCCCGCCCCCGCGCGGCCGAGCCTCCGGCCCATGAGCCAGGGTGCCAACCCATGGAGCGACCTGGGCTGCCGCGAAGCCCTGCGCCTGATGGGGCTGTACCTGGAGCGCGCGGTGAAGGACGCCACGGACACCGAGGCCCGCGAGCAGACGATGTGGGCCGCCACGCTCGCGGGTATCGCCTTCGGCAATGCGGGCGTCCATGCGCCGCATGGCATGGCGTACGCGGTGGCCGGGCTGGTGCGCGACTTCCGGCCCTCGGGTTATCCCGAGGAGGAGCCCCTGGTTCCGCATGGCATGGCCGTCATCGTGAATGCGCCCTCCGTGTTCCGCTTCACGGCGGAGGTCAGCCCCGAGCGACACCTGGAGGCCGCGCAGGGCCTGGGCGCGGACACGCGGGGTGCCCGGCCGGAGGACGCGGGCGAGGTGCTCGCCCGGGAAGTCATCCGCATCATGCGCGCGGTGGGCATGCCGAACGGGCTGGGCGGGGTCGGCTACACCGAGGCGGACGTCGCGGCCCTCACGGAGGGCGCCTTCCCCCAGCAGCGCCTGTTGCAGAACGCGCCTCGCGAGATGAGCCGGCCGGTGCTCACGGACCTGTTCCGACAGGCGCTGCGCTACTGGTAACCCACCGGGAGGAGGCCACCACCGTGTCCGAGGTCGAGTCCGACGAGCGCTACCGTTACTTCCTGCCCATCACCACGCGGTGGATGGACAACGACGTCTACGGCCACATCAACAACGTCACCTACTACAGCTACTTCGACACGGTCGCGAACCACTACCTCATCCACGAGGGCGGCCTGGACATCCACACCGCGTCCATCATCGGCCTGGTGGTGGAGTCGAAGTGCTCGTACCGCGCGCCACTCGCGTACCCGGACCGGCTCCGCGCGGGGCTTCGCGTGGACAAGCTCGGCAATCGCTCCGTCACCTATGGCATCGGCATCTTCAAGGAGGGCGAGGCGCAGGCTGCGGCCCACGGGTACTTCGTGCACGTCTTCGTGGACCGCCAGACGCGCAAGGCGGTGGCCATGCCGGAGCGTTTGCGCGAAGCGCTCGCACGCATCACCATCTGCTAGAGATTGCACGTTGTGACTTCCCCGCGCACCGGCCTGCTTCATGTCACGGAAGTCTGGCCAGTTCGCTCTGCGCGGTGCGCCGGTAGAGGGGAACCACTTCCACGGCGAGCACCTCCTCGAGCGCCCTGCGGGCACTTGCCAAATCCCCCTTCGCCTCATGCTCATACGCTGCAAGGAGCGCATCGCCCAGTCGTCGCGAGCCTACGAAGATGCGGCGCCGCATCTCTCGGACCAGGTCGGTTGTCCCAGCGAGTGACAGCATCGCCGCCTCTGCATCTTCGCTACTGAACGCCAGCGTGGGAGCGACTCGTCGCAGCAGGTCACCCAGGTCGCTGCTCATGGACAGGGGCTCCCCGCGCTTGAGTTGCGCGTACAATTCGAGCACCCGGTCCCAATCGTGGGGCTGTTCAGTCATCGTTCCTCACCTCTGCAAAGGTGGAAGGGCCACTGCTTCTGCCCCTGGCACCAGCGCAGGCAGTCATGGCAGTTGCCCACCCATGCACGTTGCTTGCACGCGACGTAGAGGTTGATGCATTGGTCCCGCCATCCTTCATTCGGGTCATCCTCTTCTTTCTCCTCGGCAGCTTCCGTGGCCTTGAGCATGCCAAGAATCAGAGTTGCGTCTGTTGAATTGAGCCCGCATGCCTGAGGGTTGCCGACGTGCTTCTTCACGCAGCAGCTCACAGTGTTGTCGGTGGGGCCGCAGTTCGCCACCAGGCTGGGCCGGCCAGCGCTGCAGCCCGAGGTGAGTCCGATAAGCATCGTGACGCAGGCACAGAAGTCGAGTCTGGTCAGAATGTGCTTGGCGTAAATGATCATGGAAAACCGAGCTGCAAGATGGTGCGAGCCCTCGCTTCCGCCTCTTTCGCCTTCGCGCTCCACGTACTGGAGATATTGCATCGCCACGCCGACGAGCATCGGACTTTTGCGGCCAGGGGCACATCCCGTCTGTTCGGCATCTCAGGCAATCGACGTCCTGCGCGTCCCGCACTACAACCCGGTGGATGATGCGAACCGTCCTGTGTGTCTCGTGGCTCATCGCCGCAACCGCCGCCGCGCAAGGCGCTCCCGATGCGGGCACGCGTGTGCCGCTCCAGTCCGTGGTGGACTCGCTGGTCCAGGAGGCCGCGCGCCTGTCCCCCGGCACCGATGTGGCCATCGCCGTGAAGGACCTGCGCACCGGGGAGTACGCGGGTGCTCACGACACGGTGCCGCACGTCTCCGCCAGCTCGGCCAAGGTGTTCTGGGTGGCCGCCGCGCTGAAGAAGGTGGACACGGCGAAGGTCGCCCCGCTGGCGGAGAAGGTCTTCCGCACCTCCGACAACGAGGCCACGGGGCTCGTCATCGACGCGGTGGGCGGGCCGGACGCCGTCAATGACTACCTGCGCTCGCTGGGCCTGCTGAACTCCGCGCTCACGAAGTGGAACTACGGACGCCCCCGCCGCGCCACCAACTCGCCCCGGGCGCTCGACAATGACAACTACTTCTGCGCGGCCGACGCCGTGTCCTTCCTCCAGCGCCTCGACGGTGGCGAATTGCTGAAGCCGGGCCCCACCTCGCGCCTCCTCGGGTGGATGGAATTGCCCCGGCGCGAAGGCTGCGGCGGGTGGCTCGGCACACGGCTGCCGGCCCCGGTGAAGGCGACGCTGCGGCACAAGGCGGGCTGGCTGCCTCCGGGGTGCTGCTCGGACGACGCGCGCTACAACGTCCTCAACGAGGTCGGCATCGTGCGGCTGCCGGACGGGGGCCGCTACGCCGTGGCCCTGCTCGCGGCGCACGGCCCGGACTGGCCGAAGCAGGCGTTCTTCATCGAGCGCGCCTCGTGCGTCCTCTACCGCGCCCTCTCCGGAGAGGCGTCACTGGACTGCGGCGAGGCGCTCGCGAAGCAGGGCGGGCCGGCGCCCGTCCCCGTGCCGGATGGGGGCACGCCTCCCAACTACGACTGCGACTGAGTGGCCCGGCGCGCAGGTGCTCTCCGAAGACGAGAGCACCCACGGGCCCCGGAGCTCAGGCCGCCGTGACGTGCACTGGAGGACGGCGGGCCGCCCACGGGCGGGCCTCCTCCAGTTGGCCGGCGAGGCGGAACAGCGTGGCCTCGTCCGCGAAGCGGCCGGCGAACTGCACGCCGATGGGCAGTCCCTCCGCGTTCCAATACAGCGGCACCGACATGGCCGGCTGGCCGGTGACGTTGAACAGCGCCGAGAAGGGACACAGGCTGAAGACGTGCGCGTACCAGTCCTCGGGCGCCCGCGGCTCCATCGCGTTCATCACTCCGAGCTTGAACGGCGGCACCGCCACCGTGGGCGTCAGCAGCAGGTCGTGCTCCACGAAGAACGCGCCCACCGAGCGGGACACCGCATTGAACGTGGCGAGCGCCATCTGGAGGTCCGCTACCTTGAGGGCCGCGCCGTATCGTGCCACCTCCCACGTGGTGGTCTCCAGGTTCTCCGGCCCCGGCGTGCGCCCCATCATCGCCCCGAGCCCATACACCCAGTTGGCCAGCGCCGCCGCCCACACCGTCGTCATCGCGGAGTTCAGCAGCCGCGCGTCATACGTGGGGCCTGCCTCCACGACTTCGTGTCCCAGGTCCATGCACAGCCGCGCCGCGTCCTCGACGGCGGCGACGCAGTCCGGACTCACCGGCACGCCCGAGACGGCCGTCCGGGACAGTGCGATGCGCAGCCGGCGCGGCTTGTGCTTCACCTCGTCCAGGAACGGCCGCTCCGGCGGGGGCGCGTAGTAGGGGTCGCCTGGCTCCGGCGCGCAGGTGGCGTCCATCATCGCCGCGCTGTCGCGCACGGTGCGCGACACCACGTGCTCCACGCCCATTCCGTTGAGCGCCTCGGCCACGTCCGGGCCGATGGAGATGCGGCCACGTGTGGGCTTCAGGCCGAAGAGGCCGCACAGGGACGCGGGGATGCGCAGCGAGCCGCCGCCGTCGTTGCCGTGCGCCACCGGGACGATGCCCGCCGCCACCGCCGCCGCGGAGCCGCCGCTGGAGCCCCCCGGGCTGCGCTCCAGGTTCCACGGGTTGCGCGTGGGCCCGTGGAGCACGGGCTCGGTGGTGGCGTTGTTGCCGAACTCCGGCGTGTTGGTGCGGCCCACCGTCACCAGTCCCGCACGCTGGATGCGCGCCGCCAGCGCGCTGTCGTGGGGGAAGACCACGCCCTTGCCCAGCCGGCTGCCCAGGTCCGTGGGCACGCCCGCGGCATGGAGGACCAGGTCCTTGATGAGGAAGGGCACCCCGCGAAAGGGCCCCTCGGGCAGGCCCTGCTTCAGGAGGTTTCGTGCCTCGGCCTCGCGCACGTCGATGACGGCGTTGAGGCGCGGGTTGACCCGCGCGATGGCCGCCAGCGCTGCCTGCAACAATTCTTCGGGAGTCACTTCCTTGCGGCGAACCAGCTCCGACAGGCCCACTGCGTCAAAGCGGCTGTAGTCGTCCAGGTGCATGCGTCCTCGCGGGCGCGCCGGGAAAGGAGGCGTTCCGGGGCGCGAACGCGAGGATACCCCCGGTTTCACCGGGCGTGCGTCAGGGCCTCCGGCTGGCCTCCCGGGGACCGAGCCGTCAGCCAGTGCACCGATTCGCGCCGGGCATGGCGAATGCCGACCAGCCGCTCCCCCGGCGTTGTTACACGAGATTCCCCGCCCTCATCCCAGCGCCTACCAGGAGCACGTCGGGGCCCATGAAGAACGACCCGGTCCAGGACATCTTCGCGGTGGGTGGCGAGATGGGGGCGCTGATGCGCTCCGTCGACTGGTCCCGCACCGCGCTGGGCGCCGTGGAGACGTGGCCCTCCAGTCTGCGCACCGCGCTGGGACTGGTGCTCGGCGGTCGCTTCCCCATGCTCCTCTGGTGGGGCGACGAGCTCATCCAGCTCTACAACGACGCCTATCGTCCCATCCTGGGGGACAAACACCCGCACTCGCTGGGGGCGCCGGGCGCGCGGGTGTGGGCGGAGATCTGGCACATCATCGGGCCCCAGGCGGAGGACATCCGCGCGGGGGGCCCGGCCACCTGGAACGAGCACCTGCTGCTGCCCATGCAGCGCAAGGGCTACCTGGAGGAGACGTACTTCACCTTCTCCTACAGCCCCGTGCCGGACGAGACCGGCCAGGTGGGCGGCGTCCTCGTGACGTGCCAGGAGACGACGGCCCAGGTCCAGGACGAGCGTCAGCTGCGCGTCCTGCGGGACCTGGGGACCGCGCTCGCGGAGACGCGGTCCGCGGAGGAGGCCTGCGCGGTGGCCGCGCGCATCCTGGCTGGCAACGCCGCGGACGTGCCCTTCTGCCGGCTGCTGCTCGCGGAGCAGGGCGGCACGGAGGCCCGGCAGGTGGCCGCCTCGGGCGTCTCCGGGAGTGACGACCCGGGCGCGCCCGAGCGTGTCTCCCTGGTGGAAGACGGGCCGGGCAACGGGCCCTGGCCGCTCGCCGAGGTGGCTCGCACCGGGCAGCCCCTCGTCGTCCGGGGGCTCGCGCCGCCTCCGGAGCTGGAAGGTGGCGCCGCCCCGCACTCGGCCGTGTGTCTCCCGCTGTCGCGTCCGGGGCAGCCCCACGTGGACGGCTTCCTCGTGTGTGGCGCCAACCCGAGGCGTGGGCTCGACGAGCGCTACCTGGGCTTCTTCCGGCTCGCGGCGGACCAGGTGGTGACGGCCATTGCCAACGCGCGTGCGTGGCAGGAGGAGCGCCAGCGCGCCGAGGCCCTCGCCGAGGCGGACCGCGCGAAGACGCTCTTCTTCAGCAACGTCTCCCACGAGTTCCGCACACCGCTGACGCTGATGCTGGGGCCGCTGGACGACAGCCTGGCGGACACGCGCAACCCGCTGCCCGCGCCGCAGCGCGAGCGCATGGAGTTGGTCCGCCGCAACGGCCTGCGCCTGCAGAAGCTGGTCAACAGCCTGCTCGACTTCGCGCGAATCGAGGCGGGACGGGCCCAGGCCACCTTCGTCCCGACGGACCTCTCCGTGCTCACCGCGGACCTGGCCAGCTCGTTCCGCTCGGCCATGGAGGTGGCCGGGCTGGAGTTCGTCGTGGACTGCCCGCCGCTGCCGGAGCCCGTCCACGTCGACCCGTCCGCATGGGAGAAGGTGGTCCTCAACCTCCTCTCCAACGCCTTCAAGCACACCTTCGAGGGCATGGTTCGCGTGTGCCTGCGGTGGCTGGGCGACCGGGTGGAGCTGGCCGTGCAGGACACCGGCACGGGCATCCCCTCCGACGAGCTGCCGCGCGTCTTCGAGCGCTTCCATCGCGTGCAGGGCGCGCTGGGGCGCAGCCACGAGGGCTCCGGCATTGGCCTGGCGCTGGTGCAGGAGTTGGTGAAGCTGCATGGCGGCGCCGTGGGCGTGCGCAGCACCCTGGGTCAGGGCACCACCTTCACGGTGACGCTGCCCGCGGGCACCGCGCACCTGCCCACGGGAGAGCAGGCGGAAGGGGCCCGCCCCTTCGTCTCCACCGGCGCAGCGGCCTTCCTCGTGGAGGCCACCCAGTGGAGCAGCATCCCCGCGCCCGCCGCCGCGCTGGACGGTGCTCCCGGGGACGGGGTGCCGTCCGCGCTCCAGGCGGGCGCGCGCATCCTGGTGGCGGATGACAACGCGGACATGCGCGGCTACCTCGTGCGGCTGCTCTCCGCGCACTGGCACGTGGAGGCGGTGGGGGATGGCGTGCAGGCCCTGGCAGCGGCGCGCGCGCGTCCGCCGGACCTGGTCCTCTCCGACGTGATGATGCCGAGGCTCGACGGGCTGGGCCTGCTGCGCGAGTTGCGCGCGGATGAGCGCACCCGCACCACCCCGGTGGTGCTCCTGTCCGCCCGGGCCGGCGAGGAGGCCACGGTGGACGCGCTGACGTCGGGCGCGGACGACTACCTCGTCAAGCCGTTCTCCGCCAACGAGCTGCTCGCCCGCGTCAACGGGCAGCTCACCCTGGCCCGCCAGCGGCAGGAGGCGCTCGCCGCGGAGCGTGCGCACGTGGAGGAGGCGACCCGGCTGTTGCGCGAGGCGGAGCGGGCCACGCGCTCGCGCGAGGAGATGCTCGCCGTCGTCAGCCACGATTTGCGCACGCCCCTCACCTCCGTCTTCACGGCGGTGGAGTTGCTGGAGCGCACGCTCGCAAGCGACGGGCGCGACTCCACCGCGCGCAGGCACGCCGCGTCCATCCGGCGCGCGGCCGGGCGCATGCGCCGGCTCATCGGCGACCTGCTGGACCTGGCGAGCATCGACTCCGGCACGCTGTCGTTGGACCGGCACCCCCACTCGCCGGAGGACCTGGTGCGCGAGGCGCGCGAGGCCTTCGAGCCGCTGGCCCTGGAGAAGGGGCTCGCCTTCACCTCCGGCGTGGAGGCCGGGCTGCCGGCGATGACGTGTGACAGGGAGCGCGTCTTCCAGGCGCTCTCCAACCTGCTGGCCAATGCCTTCAAGTTCACGCCCGAGGGCGGCAGCGTGGCGCTGCGGGCCTCCTCGGACGGGGAGGGCGGGGTGTGTTTCGCGGTGGAGGACACCGGCGCGGGCATCCCCGCCGACCTGCTGTCCCGCGTCTTCGAGCGCCACTGGCACACGACGCAGAAGGGGCGTGAGGGCCATGGCCTGGGCCTGCCCATCGCCCAGGGCATCGTCGAGGCGCACGGTGGACGCATCCGCGTGGAGAGCACGCCGGGGCAGGGGAGCCGCTTCTCCTTCAGGCTCCCGGCGGCGGTGACGGAGACCGTCCAGCGGCGGCGGGCCGTGGGCGCAGGGGGGCCCCGGCTGACGGGCGAGGAGTTCCTGCAAGGGGGCGGCGAGGTGGGGGCGTTGATGCGCTCCACCGACTGGGGGAAGACGGAGTCGGGCCCGGTCTCGTCCTGGCCCCAGAGCCTCCGGACCGCCATCAGCATGATGCTTCCGTCGCAGTTCGCGATGGTGGTGGCGTGGGGGCCGGAGTTCCGCTTCTTCTACAACGACCACTACCGGCCCATCATCGGCAACAAGCACCCGACCGCGCTGGGCATTCCGGCTCGGGACATCTTCCCCGAGTCGTGGTCCGTCGTGGGGCCCCTGTTCGAGCGGACGCGGCGGGGGGAGTCGGTCGGCCTGGAGGACCTGCTCATCCCGTTGGACCGGAGCGGCTACCTCGAGAACTGCTGGTTCACGATTGCGTACAGCCCCATCCGCGACGAGTCCGGAGGCGTCGGGGGCATGCTCGCGGTGGTGGCCGAGACGACGGAGCGAGTGGAGGCAGAGCGGCGGCTCGCGACGCTGCGCGCGCTGGCGCGGCAGGTGTCCGACGCGAGGACCGTGGACGGGACGCTCGAGGTCGCCGCGGCCATCTGCTCGAAGAATCCCACCGACGTCCCGTTCGCGCTGCTGTACCTCCACGAGGCAGACGGGCGGAGCGCGCGGCTCGCCGCCTGTGTCGGACTCTCCCCGGGACAGTCCGGCGCGCCCACCGAGGTCGACCTGCGGGAGCCGGGCGAAGAGGCGGGCTGGCCGCTCGCGCGGGCGCTGCGGACGCGGCAACTGCAGGTCGTGACGGACGTGCTCCCGCGCTTCGGCACGCTGCCGGGCGGCACGTGCCCCGAGCCCGCGCACACCGCCGTGGTACTCCCGCTGGTGAAGGCGGGAACGGACACGGCTCACGGCTTCCTGGTGGCCGGCGTCAGCCCGCGGCGGGCGCTCGACGAGCGGTACCGCGCCTTCTTCGAATTGGTGAGCGAGCACGTGACGGCGGCCATCGCGAACGCGACGGCCTACGCGGACGAGCGCCGCCGGGCCTCGGCGCTGGCGGAGCTGGACCGGGCGAAGACGGCGTTCTTCTCCAACCTCAGCCACGAGTTCCGCACGCCGCTGACGCTGCTGCTGGGGCCGGTGGAGGACGCCCGCACGGACGCGTCGAAGCCGCTCACGGGCGAGCGGCTGGAGATGATGTGGCGCAACGTCCTGCGCCTCTCGAAGATGGTGAACGGCCTGCTCGACTTCTCCCGCCTGGAGGCGGGGCGCGCGCAGGCGACCCTCGTGCCCACGGACCTGGCCGCCTTCACCGCGAGCCTGGCGGGTGCCTTCCTGCCGGCCGCGGAGCACGCCGGGCTGCGGCTGCGCGTGGACTGCCCGCCGCTGCCCGCGCCCGTCCCGGTGGACCCGGAGATGTGGGAGAAGGTCGTGTTCAACCTGCTCTCCAACGCGGTGAAGTACACGCACCAGGGAGAGATTCAGGTGTCGCTGCGCTGGGAGGACGCGCACGCCGTGCTCTCCGTGCGGGACACCGGCGTGGGCATCCCCGAGGACGCGCTCCCGCGCCTCTTCGAGCGCTTCTACCGGGTGCGGACCACGCGCGGGCGCAGCCACGAGGGCACGGGCATTGGCCTGTCACTGGTGCGCGAGCTGGTGAAGCTCCACGGCGGCACGGTGGCGGTGGCGAGCCGGATGGGCGAGGGCAGTACCTTCACCGTGCGCCTCCCCATCTCCCAGGCACAGCGGCCCGGGGAGAGCGTCGCTCCGGCGGTGCTGCTTCCCGTCGCCGCCGAGGCGGCACCCTTCGTCGAGGAGGCGCGGCACTGGTCGCTGTCCACCGGTGTGCCGTCCGACGCGCCGACCGCGGTTCTCGAGGTTCCATCCGGGGAGCGCTCGGTGCTGGCGGGGGCGCGCATCCTGGTGGCGGACGACAACGCGGACCTGCGCACGTACGTCACCGGGTTGCTGCGGCAGGATGGCTCACGGGTGGAGGCGGTGGGGGACGGGAGCGCCGCGCTGGCGCGGGCGCGCGAGTGGCGGCCGGACCTCATCCTCTCCGACGTGATGATGCCGGGGCTGGACGGGCTGGCGCTGGTGAGGGAGCTGCGGGCGGAGGCGCGCACGCGGACGCTGCCCATCATCCTGCTGTCCGCGCGCGTGGGCGAGGACGCGACGGTGGAGGGGCTGGAGGCGGGCGCGGACGACTACCTGGTGAAGCCCTTCAGCGCCAGGGAGCTGCGGGCGAGGGTGCGGTCCGCGCTGGAGTTGTCGCGGGTGCGGCAGGAGGTGGCGGCCCACGAGGCGCTGGAGGCGTCCCTGCGGGAGGCGGTGCGGGCCCGGGACGAGTTCCTCTCCGCCGCGAGCCATGAATTGAAGACGCCGCTGGCCGCGTTCCGGTTGAACCTGGAGCTCATTGACAAGGGACTCAGTCCGGAGTCGCGAGCGCACGTCTCCGAGAAGCTGGTGGCCGCGGGCCGACAGGTGCGGCGCCTGCATGTGCTGCTGGAGCGGATGCTCGACGTGACGCTCATCACCACGGGTCGGTTCAAGTTGTCCCTGGGCGAGACGGACCTGGGGGCGCTGGTGCTGGACACGGTGGCGCATGTGCGCGACGAGTTGAAGCGCACGGGGACACCGCTGGAGGTCCACGCGGAGCGCGGGCTGCTGGGCCACGTGGACCCGGCGCGGCTGGGGCAGGTGCTCACGGGGCTCCTGCAGAACGCGGCGGCGTACGGGCAGGGCAGGGCGGTGGAGGTGCACCTCGACAGGCGAGGGGACACGGCACGACTGGGCGTCGTGGACCATGGCATGGGCATCAGGCCCGAGGACCGCGCGCGCATCTTCGAGCGCTTCGAGCGGGCCGTGTCCACGCGGCATCACAGTGGACTGGGATTGGGGCTGTGGACGGCGCGGGTCATCGTGGAGGCGCACGGTGGCACCATCTCCGTCGAGGACACTCCGGGCGGTGGGGCGACGTTCATCGTGGAGCTGCCGCTCGGAGTGTCAAAGACAGACAGTGGCGCTGTCGTTTTCCGTCGGGTGTGATGAGAGTTGTCGATGTGGAGCTGGATGGTAGGGTTTGGCGCTCATGCGAACCCTTTGTGCGCTCTGGCTCCTGGTGTTTGCCGTGTTGTGGCAGGCCTGCTCCACTGTCCAACCCCCCATGCAGCGGGCCTCGGCAGAGGCGGCAGTGGAGTGCCCCGCGCCTGATGACGACCAGTGCGTTACGCTCCTGTGTCTGGGAGATGCCTGTGGCTTCTACCGCTGCGGGGAGCTGTCCGGTGACGTCGAACTGGCGCGGTTTCCTCCTTCGCGCCCGCCTGCGGCGGCCGCCGCTCCGGGCATGGGGCCTCGGCGAAATTGGGGAGGCGTGCAGGGCCTTCCGCGTGGCGCCGTCATGGTGTTCCCCAACTGGAACGGTGGTCCCGACCGGGTCATCCCTCCTTCACATCAGCTCGCGCCCGGCCGATGGGAGAAGCACCACATATTTCCCCAGGCGGATGACCTTGCGAGGTGGTTCGCGCAGCGGGGCGTCAAGATACACGACTACACGATGCCCATCCCGTACGAGCTTCACAGACGAATTCACGACGGCGCGCGTGGGGGCCCATGGAACAACGCATGGCGACATTTCAGGAGGCAGAACGAAATTGCGACCCCCATGGAGATCTACAAGCACGCGGGGGAGCTGATTCATCGCTTCGAACTCATCGGTGGACCCATCAAGCCCTATTATTCCCGCCCGGGAACGTGAGGACCGATGGTTCGGTTTTTTGAGTTGCTACAGGACGAAGCAGTGGTTCGAGAGCGCTATAGCGGGGAGTTCGACGCCGCGCACAAGTGGGGGTTGCCCGGCGCGAACTGCCACACCTGCGGAGCTATCTGGGGAGTTGCCGGGCACCAGTATCCCGCCGTGGACCTGTCGCAACTGCCGGAGCGAAAGGAGTTCGAGGAGGCAAGACCCGAGCCCTTTTCTGAGTTCGCGCGACTGCGAGAACTGGTGCGCCCTCTTGCGCCCCCCAATGCCTGGTTGCCTCCGGGAACGACTTTCGGCCCGCTGGTGGGCCGTGCCTCCGGGAAGTTCGGCCCGTTCACCTCACAGGGGGACATCACATGGCTGGTGCTTCGGGAGGCACTGGAACGCCTCCAGGCGGAAGGCGTGCGCGGACTGCTGGGCTGCCGAACAGAGCTGCGATTCCGTCAGAAGAACCCGCCAGATGTGCTGGAGCTACAGATTGAGCCGCACGGTCGGCTCCACCCGGACTGCATTCCCCCGGAAGTCCCTCAACCGTGCCCGACCTGTGGTCGGCACGCCTTCCGACTGCCAGAGGAACCCATCCTGGACGCGGCATCGCTGCCCACGGAACTGGACCTGTTCCGCGTGGGCAACTTCTCCACAGTGATTGTCGGCACCGAGCGGTTCATGGAGACGGTGCGCCGCCTGGAATTGGACGGCATCGCCTTCCGCGAGCTACCAACCCGCTGACGGTGGCCCGCCAGCCTTGAACGGAACGACGGGCCCGAACGGTGACTGCTTCCGCAGCCGCACCTTCAGCAGCGGCCGCAGCGACGGGGGCTCCGTACCGTCCACGGCGATGGGGGTCATCGAAATTTCTCCCTCCTCCAGCGCGGTGGTGTCCGCGCCCGCTTCCGTCTCCGGAGCGCACGCGGTGGAGAGCCCGCAGATGGGGCCCTGCGAAATATAGGTGTCCGGCGTGTTCGGGACGGGCAGGTACGTCGGACGCACCACCTCCGCGTGGCCGATGAACGTCACGCTCGGCCCGCCCACCTGCGACGCGTCGAACTGGCCGGCCTCGTCCAGCACCACGGGGTAGTTCACGTTGAGGGCAATCCGGTCCGGCAGCAGGCGCCCGTCCCGGCCCGCCGTGTCCCGGAGCTGCTCGGCCAGGTCCTTCACGTAGGTCGCCACCGTGGGCGCCGCCGCCAGCGTCTGGGAGAACCCCGTCCCCGAGTCCGCCAGGTTGAGCCCGATGCTCACCGCGATGGACGGAACCCCTTCCTCCGCTCCCGCCACCGCAGCACCCACCGTGCCCGAGTGATTCACCGCACGGCCCACGTTCTGCCCGTAGTTGATGCCCGAAATCACCAGGTCCGGCTTCTGCGCGCCGAAAACCACGGACAGTCCAAACAACACCGAGTCCGCCGGCGTCCCCGTCAGCGCCCACGACGCCCCCGTCCCCGTGCCGCAGGGGAACGTCCCGCGCGTCGTCCGCATCACCGCGTTGAGCGTGAGCGCGCCGCTGGTGCCGCTGCGGTCCGCCGACGGCGCCACCACCGTCACCTCATGGCCTGCGGCACACAGCGTGTCCCGCAGGATGCGCATCCCCGCGCCGTTGATGCCGTCGTCCGTCGTCAGGAGGATGCGCAGCGGGCGGGCCGCGGTGGCCGCCGTGCGCGGGACAGTGGGGGTGGGAACGGCCTGGGCCTGCGTGCCCAGCCCGAGCACTGCCGCGGTGAGGAGCGAGAAGATTCGGTGGTTGTGCATGTGTCCCTCGTGCGAGCGAGCCGAGGCCATACACAGCGCCCTCCCTTGGGCCCTGCGTCCCCCCGCCAACGCTTCAACAAAAGAACGAAACGAGCCGCGCGACGTCGCAGCCCGATGCACCGAAACAACAAAATTGTTCCATCAAACTGAACTCGTTTTGCGGGCCTGGCGTGTCTTTCCAGGCGCATTCCACTAAGAGGGTGGGCTCCGTTCGTCTCTCGGAGTGAGAAGGGAGTCTCGTCATGCGCGTGAATCACCGCCTGGCCAGCCATGGAGTGCTGGCCGCCCTGTCCTTCACCCTCGGCCTGGGCTGCGGCCCGGTGGAGGAGGAGTCGTCCCTCCCCGTCGCCGCCCCCGAGCCCACCGCCGCCGCCACCCAGGCGCTCGCGGTACCGGGCTTCGCGGAGCTGCACCACCACATGTTCGCGGAGGAGGCCTTCGGCGGCGGCTGGTTCCACGGCAGCCACCTGGGCACGCTCGCGAGCTGTGACGGCGGACTTCCGGAGAGCGACCACGCCCGAGTCCGCATGGACCTGAGCAACATGCTGGATTTGTGTCCCAACTCCGGCAGCGTGGACCTGAGCGGTGTGCCCATCCTCTCCGCGTTCTTCGGCATCGGCGGCGCGGTGGCCTCCGAGTACATCGGCAAGATTGAGGGCACCGAGGGCGACACCGGCGTCCACCTGGGCCGTGCCACGGTGAACACGCAGTGGCCTCGCTGGGACACGATTGCGCATCAACAGTCGTGGCAGGGCTGGCTCAAGCAGGCGTACCAGGGCGGCATGTCCCTGGTGATGGTGTCGCTGGTCAGCAACGAGTTCCTCTGCAAGGCGCTGCCGTACGACAACATCAAGCGCCCGTGCGACGAGATGGCGGACGTGGAGCTCCAGCTCCAGATGGCGCGCACCTTCGACGCCAACAACGACTGGGTGGAGATTGCCCTGTCGCCCGCGCACGCGCGCACCATCATCAACTCCGGCCGGCTGGCGATGGTGCTCTCCATCGAAGCCAGCAAGCTGTTCGGCACCAAGGACTGGCGCACGGAGCTGGACCGCTTCTACGCGCTGGGTGTCCGCTCGCTCCAGCCGGTGCACCAATTGGACAACCGCTTCGGCGGCGCGGCGCTGCACAACCCCATCTTCCAGGCGGCGCAGTTCCTGGAGAACTGCCACATCGACTACGACTGCGGCGTGACGACGGACACCTTCACGCTCGGCTTCGACGTGTACCGGGACGCCGCCGGCAACTGCCGCAACACCCGCGGCCTCACCGCGGACGGCAAGGCGCTGCTCCAGGCGATGATGTCCAAGGGCATGATCATCGACGTGGCGCACGTGTCCGAGAAGGGCCTGCAGGACGCCTACGCCGTTGCCCAGGCGAACGCCTACTACCCGCTGGTCATCTCCCACGGGCACTTCCGCGAGGTGATGAACCCCAAGCTGGCGGACAATGAGAAGACGACGCCCGCGTGGGCAGTGAAATACGTGCGGCAGACGGGCGGCATGTTCGGCCTGCGCACCGCGCACGACGAGACGCGCGCGTACACGAAGTCCGGCGTGGCCAACAACTGCCAGGGCTCCACGCGCTCGCTGGCGCAGGCGTACGAGTTCGGCCGCCAGGGCCTCAAGGTGTCCATGGCCTTCGGCGCGGACCTCAACGGCTTCATCCAGCAGACGCGGCCGCGCTTCGGTGACAACGGCGCGTGCTCGGCGGGCTTCCAGGCGGAGGCGGACGCGCAGTCCCGTCAGCAGACGCTGGGCGGCCCGGCGCGCCTGGGCACCGGCTTCGACGAGTTCGGCCTCGCGCACGTGGGACTGCTGCCGGACCTCTTGAAGGACCTGGGCCGCGTGGGCGCCAACACCACCGCGCTGTCCGGCTCGTCGGAGTCCTTCCTGCGCACGTGGGAGCGCGCGTCCGGCCCGCGCACCGGCATGGCGGACGCGGCGGCGGACATCGACACCACCGGCGTCGCCCCGTACGTGGACAAGGCCACCCGCGAGGCGGCGTATCCCGTGCTGTGTGGTGAGCACTACTCGCCGCAGTCCAAGGACATGGGCCAGGCGTGCCGCTTCGACCAGGAGTGCGTCAACAACACCTGCAGCTCCGGGGCCTGTGGCTCCGTCGGCATCTGCACGTGCAACAACGACGCGGAATGCGGCACCGGCCGGTACTGCGGCTACGCCCTCAACGAGGGGAAGTGCCAGAACAAGAAGGCGAAGGGCGCCTCCTGTCTGTACGGCCGGGAGTGCCTGTCCGGCTCGTGCAGCTGGCTGTCCTGTCGCTGAAGTCCCGCGCTCGAACCCTGGCCAGTCTTCGAGGCTGACCAGGGCCGCCCGCGCAGGCGACGCGACGCGCTGTGTTCGCGGGGCGCCTGTCCGGCGCCGGGGCGTCCTGATGGTCGTTGCGCGGCGCACCCATGGGGGGTAGGGAAACCACGCCCCATGTCAGCGACTGCTCAACTGCTGGAAGCCGTCCGGAAGGAAGCAAAGCCGGGCATCTGGTCCAACGGCGTCAACCTCGCGCGCTCGGGAGCCGTGGTGCTCCAGTCGCAGAAGGAGGGCGAGCTGGAGTTGCGGGTGCGGGCGAAGGGCCGACCTGTCGCACTCACGGTGGTCCTCTATCCGAACGACGACGCCTGGGAGTGTGACTGCCCCAGCCAGGTGGACCCGTGCGAGCACGTCGTCGCGGCGGCCATCTCCATCCAGCAGGCGGAGAAGCAGGAGACGCCGCTGGAGACGGCGGCGGCCCGTTGGTCCCGCGTCGTGTACCACTTCACCCGCGCGGATGGCGGCCTGGAGCTGCACCGGGCGCTCGCGCACGCGGACGGCCGGGAGGAGCCCCTGGAGGGGAGCCTGACGTCGCTGGTGGCGCAGCCCGCGAAGGCGGCGACGCTCCAGGTGGAGAACGCGGACCTCCTCGCCGACCGCATCCTGGAGGCGCGCCGCACGCGCGGCACGCTGGCCCCGGAGGCGCTGGAGGCCATCCTCAAGGTGCTGGAGAACGCGCGCAACGTGCTGCTCGACGGGCGTCCGGTGGCGGTGTCCGACGAGCCCGTCCTGCCCCGGGCCGTGGTGGAGGACCGGGCCCAGCAGATTGCCGTGACGGTGACGAAGGACCCACGCGTGACGGAAGTCGTCAGCCCCGGCGTGGCGCTGTTCGGCGACGCGCTGGCCCGCCTGGGGGAGACGCAGATGACGGGCGCGTGGCTCCAGTCGCTGCCCATCGTCCGCACGTACTCGGTGGAGCAGGTGGGCGAGCTGACCGCGAAGATTCTCCCGGAACTGGGCCGCCGCATCCCCGTGGACATGCGCAGCCGCCGCCTGCCTCGGCTGGACCGTGAGCTGCGGCCGCGCGTCCTGCTGGAGCTGAACCAATTGGAGTCGGGCCTGTCCGTGCTGCCCACGCTCGTCTACGGCGCGCCGCCCGCGGTGCGCATCGACAACGGGCGCATGGTGTACCTGCGCGGCGCGGTGCCGCTGCGCGACGAGGCCGCGGAGCAGCGTCTCATCCACCAGTTGCGCGACGAGCTGAACCTGGTGCCGGGCCGCCGGCTGACGGTGCAGGGCCCGGAGATGGTGCGCTGGGCGGACAAGCTCCGTCGGTGGCGCGGAGACCTGGCCGGCGACGCGGCGGGCCTGGTGAGTCCGAACGTGAAGCTCCGGCCGCAGCTCCAGGTGCAGTCCGGCGTCACCGGGCAGGGCGTCCCGGACGTGAGCTTCACGCTGGAGTTCCAGGTGGAGGGCGCGAAGGGAGAAGTCAAAGCCGTGGACGCGGCCGCCGTCATCCGCGCGTGGACGGAGGGGCTGGGGCTGGTGCCGCTGGACGGCGGAGGCTGGGCGCCGCTGCCCCGGGCGTGGCTGGACAAGCACGGCCAGCGCGTGGCGGACCTGCTGGCCGCGCGGCAGTCGGATGGCAAGGTGTCCAACCACGCGCTGCCGGAGCTGACCGCGCTGTGCGAGACGCTGGAGCAGCCGCCCCCTCCGGGCCTGGACCGGCTGGCGCCGCTCGTCTCCGGCTTCGAGAAGCTGCCGGCCCCGGTGTTGCCGCAAGAGCTCAACGCCACGCTGCGCCCCTACCAGCTCCAGGGCGTGAGCTGGTTGGGCTTCCTGCGCGGCGCGGGACTGGGCGGAATCCTCGCGGACGACATGGGCCTCGGAAAGACGCTGCAGACCATCTGCGCGCTGGGGCCGGGCTCGCTCGTGGTGTGCCCCACCAGCGTGTTGCCCAACTGGGCCGCGGAGCTGAAGCGCTTCCGCCCGTCGCTCAAGGTCTGCGTGTACCACGGGCCCGGCCGCGCGCTGGACCCGGCCGCGGACATCACGCTCACCACGTACTCCATCATGCGCCTGGACGCGGCCGTGCTGGGCGCGCGCACCTGGGACTCGCTGGTGCTGGACGAGGCGCAGGCCATCAAGAACCCGGAGAGCCAGGTGGCGCGCGCGGCCTTCGGCTTCAAGGCCAACTTCCGGCTGGCGCTCAGCGGCACCCCGCTGGAGAACCGGCTGGAGGAGCTGTGGAGCCTGATGCACTTCACCAACCCGGGCCTGCTCGGGGGGCGGAGGCACTTCCAGGACAAGGTGGCACAGCCCATTGCCGACGGCCGCACCGACGCCGCCGAGGGACTGCGCCGGAAGATTCGCCCCTTCGTCCTGCGCCGCCTCAAGCGCGACGTGGCGCCCGAGCTGCCGCCGCGCATCGAGTCGGTGATGCACGTGCAGTTGGATGAGCGCGAGCGCGCCGTCTACGACGCCATCATGGCCGCCACGCGCAAGGAAGTCGTGGCGCTGCTCAACGAGGGCGGCAGTGTGCTGAAGGCGCTGGAGGCGCTGCTCCGGCTGCGCCAGGCGGCCTGCCATCCGGCGCTCGTGCCGGGCCAGCGGGCCAACACCTCGTCGAAGGTGGAGACGCTGGTGGACGCGCTCGAGACCGCGGTGTCGGAGGGCCACAAGGCGCTCGTCTTCTCGCAGTGGACGTCGATGCTGGACCTCATCGAGCCGCAGCTCAAGGCGACGGGAATCACCTTCGAGCGGCTGGACGGCTCGACGCCCAACCGCGGCGAAATCACGCAGCGCTTCCAGGCGGACGGCGGCGCGCCGGTGCTGCTGATGTCGCTCAAGGCGGGCGGCACGGGCCTCAACCTCACTGCGGCGGACCACGTGTTCCTGGTGGACCCGTGGTGGAACCCGGCGGTGGAGGCCCAGGCGGCGGACCGCGCGCATCGCATCGGCCAGGAGCGGACGGTGATGGTGTACCGGCTCGTCTCGCAGGGAACGGTGGAGGAGCGAATCCTGGGACTCCAGGAGAAGAAGCGCGCCATCTTCGAGGCGGCCCTGAGCGAGGCCTCCGCGGCGACGGCCATCACCCGTGAAGACCTGCTCGAGCTGTTCTCCTGAGGAGCGCCGATGCTGACACTGCGCAGGACGCACGTCCGGCTGGGACAGAGCGCCACGAGCAGGACGGAGGCGATTCGCCTCGTCGGGCAGACGCTGGTGGACGAGGGCTTCGTCGAGCCCGGCTATATCGACAGCATGCTCCGCCGCGAGAAGGTCTCCGCGACGTACCTGGGGCACGGCATCGCCATTCCCCACGGCACGCCCGATGCGCGGGAGATGGTGAGACTGACGGGCGTCGTCGTCGTGCAGTTCCCTCGCGGCGTGGACTGGGGTGGGGACGGGCACGCGCGCATCGTCGTCGGCATCGCCGCGCGCTCGGATGAGCACCTCCAGGTGCTGGCCAACCTCACCGGCGTGCTCGGTGACGCGGCGAAGGCCGAAGAGCTGGCCCGGACGACCGACCTGGACATCGTCGTTGCCACCCTCAATGGCGCTGGCGCGCCTGCCGAAACAGCTCCGACCCCGCTGGCTGGTGGGGGCTGCTGCATCGAGGTGACCTCGCCCGTGCCGCATGGTCTGCACGCGCGCCCGTCCACCGCGCTCGTGGAGGTGGCGAAGCGCTTCCGCAGCGACATCTCCGTCCGTTTCGAGGGGAGGGTGGCCAACGCGAAGAGCCTGGTGACGCTGCTGTCGCTCGGCGCACGGGCTGGCGCAACGATGACCATCAGCGCCGTGGGCGAGGATGCACCGACGGCGCTGGCCGCCATCCGCGAGGCCTTCGACGAGGGGCTCGATGAGGAGGTGGCCGCTCCCCGGCCCGGCAGGCCGGAGCCCGTGGTGATTCCCACCGCGCGGCTCGACTACGAGGGGACGATGGTGGCCGGCATCTCCGCGTCGCCGGGCATCGCCGCCGGGCCGGTGTGGGCCTTCCAGCACGAGCGCCTGGAGGTGGAGGAGCGGGCGCCGGACGCGGTGGCCGAGCGCCGCCGGCTGGAAAAGGCCCTGGCCGGCGCGACGGCGGACCTCCAGAACCTGTACCAGGAGTTCCTCAAGAAGGCCGGTGCGCCCCGGGCCGCCATCTTCAAGGCCCATCAGGAGCTGCTGGACGACCCGGACATGGTGTCCGAGGCGCACGGCCACATCGACGCGGGGGCGAGCGCCGGCTGGGCGTGGCGCACCGTCTACGAGGCCCGGGCCGAGGTGCTCGCGCGCCTGCCGGACCCGCTGCTCGCCGCGCGCGCGGGTGACCTACGCGACGTGGGCCGCCGCGTGTTGCGCCTGCTCGCGGACGTGGTGGAGGGCGTGGCGACGCTGCCGGACCACCCCGTGGTGCTGCTGGCCGAGGACCTGGCCCCGTCGGACACCGCGAAGCTGGACCCGGCGATGGTGCTGGGCCTGTGCACCGTCGGGGGCGGGGCCACCTCGCACACGGCCATCATCGCCCGCTCGCTGGACATCCCCGCGGTGGTCGCCGCCGGGCCGGGAGTGCTGGACCTGTCCAACGGGGACGAGTGCATCCTCGATGGCAACGCGGGCGTCCTCGTCCTCAAGCCGTCCGCCAAGGACCGCGAGCGCGCGGCCACCCAGCGCGAGCGGGTGCGGGAGCAGCGCGAGGCCGAGAAGCTGGACCGCTACAAGCCCGCCATCACCCGCGACGGGCACCGCGTGGAAGTGGCGGCGAACATCGGCTCCGCCAGGGACGCGGAGAAGGCCGTGAATGCCGGCGGCGAGGGCGTGGGGCTGATGCGCACGGAGTTCCTCTTCCTCCAGCGCGAGGACCCGCCCGGGGAGGACGAGCAATACGAGGCCTACCGCACCATGGTGCGGGCCCTGAACGGGCTGCCCATCATCCTGCGCACGCTGGACATCGGCGGCGACAAACAGGTGCCCTACCTGTCGCTGCCCGCGGAGGCCAACCCCTTCCTCGGCGTGCGCGGCATCCGCCTGTGCTTCGAGAGGGAGGACCTGTTCCGCACGCAGCTGCGCGCCATCATGCGCGCGTCGCTGGAAGGGCCGGTGCGCATCATGTTCCCCATGGTGGCCACTCTCGGCGAATTGAGGAAGGCGAAGGCCATCACCGAGGACGTGCGGCGCGAGGTGGGCGCGGCACCGGTGGAGACGGGCATCATGATTGAGGTCCCCTCGGCGGTGATTCTCGCGGACCAGTTGGCGAAGGAGGTGTCCTTCTTCTCCATCGGCACCAACGACCTGACGCAGTATGTGCTGGCGATGGACCGCGAGCACCCCGTCCTCGCGTCGCAGGCGGACGGCGTCCACCCGGCGGTGCTCCGCATGGTCGACCTCACCGTGAAGGCCGCGCGCGCGGCCGGCATCTGGGTGGGCGCGTGTGGCGGCGTCGCCGGAGACCCGGCGGGGGCGATGACGCTGGCCGGGCTCGGAGTCACCGAGCTGAGCGTCGCCATCCCCACCATCCCCGCCATCAAGGCGCTGCTGCGGAGCGTGTCCATGACGGACCTGGAGGCGCTCGCGAGAAGGGCGCTCGCCTGTGACAACGCGGCGGACGTGCGGGCGCTGGTGCAGGGCCTGCTGGCCCGGACGGGGGTGGACGCATGACGCCGACGAAGCCGGGCATCGTCACGGTGAGCCTCAACTCCGCCATCGACCAGACGCTCGACTGTCCCGGCTTCACCGCGGGCGCCGTCAACCGTGTGGCTTCTGAGACGCGCACGGCCGGCGGCAAGGCCATCAACGTCGCCGCCTTCCTCGCGGGCGGCCCGACGCCCGTCACCGCCACGGGCTTCCTGGGCTCGGACAACGCCCAGGTCTTCGAGGCGCTGTTCCGCGAGCGCGGCATCCAGGACCGCTGCGTGCGGCTGCCCGGCTCCAGCCGCGTCAACATCAAGGTGGTGGACCGCGCGGGCGGCACCGTCACGGACCTCAACCTGCCGGGGCTGCGAGTCCCGGAAGGGGCACTGGGCATGTTGGCGGAGCGGCTGGAGGCGCTCGCCGTGGACAACGGCTGCTTCGTGCTCGCCGGCAGCCTTCCGGCCGGCGTGCCCGAGGACACCTACGCCACGCTGACGGCGCGGCTCAGGGCCCGCGGCGCGCTGGTGGTGGTGGACACCAGCGGCGCGCCGCTGAAGCACGCGGTGGCGGCGCGGCCGGACTTCGTGAAGCCGAACGCGCACGAGCTGTCCGAGCTGCTCGGTTGCCCGCTCCCAGGCCGGGATGACGTGGTGCGCGCGGCCCGGCAGCTCCAGGCGACGGGCATCTCGCTGGTGGTCGTGTCGCTGGGCGCGGACGGCGCCATCTTCGTGGGCCACGAGGGGGCGCTGCTGGCGGTGCCTCCCAAGGTGGAGGTCGCCAGCACGGTGGGGGCAGGGGACTCCATGGTGGCCGGAGTGCTGGCCGCGCGGCTCGCGGGGCGCACCCTGGAGGACTGTGCGCGGTACGGCACTGCCTTCGCTTCCGGCAAGCTGGTCCGCGTCGGTCCGGTGCCGCCTTCAGCGGCGCGCGTGGAAGCGCTGATGCCCTACGTGGCCATCCATCCTTTGGGCAGTGCCTGAGCCGCGAGAGACGAGGAACGGACGACCATGGCGAAACTGGTAGCCATCACCGCCTGCCCGACGGGAATCGCCCACACGGTCATGGCGGCCGAGGCGCTGCGGCGGGTGGCGGCGCTCAAGGGGCACCACATCACCGTCGAGACGCAGGGCTCCGAGGGGGCCCGCACGCCGCTCGACGCGGCGGCCATCGCGGAGGCGGACGCGGTCATCGTCGCGGCCGACATCACCGTCGACGAGACGCGCTTCCAGGGCAAGCGCATCATCCGGACCTCGACGGCGCTGGCCATCCGGGAGACGGAGCACATCATCGACGAGGCGGTGGCCCGGTCGCCGGCCTCGGCCCTCTCCGTGGTGCCAGCGCCCCCGGCGCCGGTGACGCCGCCCGTCACGGTGGTGACGGCCACACACGCGGCCACGCCCACCGCTGGAGGCTCCGGCCGGTTGGTGGCCATCACCGCCTGTCCCACGGGCATCGCCCACACCTTCATGGCGGCCGAAGCGCTGACGCGCGCCGCGAAGGCGAAGGGCTACACCCTCAAGGTGGAGACGCAGGGCTCGGTGGGTGCGAAGAATCTCCTGACGCCGGAGGAAATCGCCGCGGCGGACGCGGTCATCATCGGCGCGGACACCCACGTCTCCACCGAGCGCTTCGCGGGCAAGCGGCTGTTGAAGACCTCGGTGGGTGAGGCGCTGAAGCAGGCGGACTCGGTGATTGAGCGGGCGCTGGCGCTGCCCGTGGTGGTGGCCGGCACTCCCGCCGCCGAGGCGCCCGCGCAGGCGGTGGCGCGCGCGAAGGCAGAGCCGGCGGGCCCCTACAAACACCTGCTGACGGGCGTGTCGTTCATGCTCCCGTTCGTCGTGGCGGGCGGGCTCGTCATGGCGCTGTCGTTCGTCTTCGGCATCGACGCCTTCAAGCAGGAGGGCACGCTGCCCGCGGCGCTGATGCAGATTGGCCAGGCGGCCTTCGCGCTGATGGTGCCGGCGCTGGCGGGCTACATCGCGTATTCCATCGCGGACCGGCCAGGGCTGGCGCCGGGCTTCATCGGTGGCATGCTGGCGAGCCGCATCGAAGCCGGCTTCCTGGGCGGCATCGCCGCGGGCTTCCTCGCGGGCTACGTGGCGCGGTGGTTCAGGGACCACATCCGCCTGCCGGCCAACCTCGAGGGGCTGAAGCCCGTCCTCATCCTCCCGCTGCTGTCGTCCCTGGTCGTCGGCCTGTTGATGGTCTACGTAATTGGCGCGCCGGTGGCAGCCATCATGCACGGGCTGACGGACTTCCTGACGGGGATGAGCGGCACCAACGCCATCCTGCTGGGGCTGCTGCTCGGGGGGATGATGGCGGTCGACACGGGCGGGCCCATCAACAAGGCGGCCTACGCCTTCGCGGTGGGGCTGCTGGGCTCCAGCACCTTCACGCCGATGGCGGCGGTGATGGCCGCGGGCATGACGCCGCCGCTCGGCCTGGCGCTGGCGACGGTGGTGGCCCGCAACCGCTTCACGCTCCAGGAGCGCGAGGCCGGCAAGGCCGCCGCGGTGCTGGGCCTGGCCTTCATCAGCGAGGGCGCCATCCCCTTCGCCGCCAAGGACCCGCTGCGCGTCATCCCCTCCATCGTCTTCGGCTCCGCGGTGACGGGGGCCCTGTCCATGTGGTTCGGATGCGGGCTGCGCGCGCCGCACGGCGGCGTGTTCGTGCTCGCCATCCCCAATGCGGTGCAGCCGGTGGGGCTCTACCTCGTGGCCATCGCGGTGGGTACGCTGGCCACCACGCTGGCGCTCGTCATCCTGAAGCGCCCGCTCCCGGAGGAGCCGGTGCTCCCTGCTCCCGAGGGCACGCCCTCCCTCCGCTAGAGAGGCGGTTCGATGTTCCGTGCAGTCCTGCTCGTTGTCATGGGGTCCATCGCGATGCTGCCTGTCACCGCCGAAGCCGAGAAGCGGGATGCCACCGCCACCACGCTGCACGCGCTCATCCAGCGCGAGTGGCAATACCAACTGGAGCACAACCCGACGTACGCGTCGGTGTCGGGAGACCGCCGGTGGAACGACCGCTGGGATGACCTGAGCCTGAAGGCCATCGAGGCGGACCACCAGCACAACCTCCAGGTCGTCGCGCAGGTGAAGAAGCTGGACCGCAAGAAGCTCTCCGCGACGGACCAGCTCAATTACGACCTGTTCCTCCGCGACCATGAGCTGTGGATCGAGGAGCACCGGTTCAAGACGTACCTGATGCCGTCGAACCACATGGGCGGCCTGCCCGAGGGAATCAAGCAGCCGCCGGGCGTCCAGACGGCCTACCAGCTCGCGGACATGCTGCGCTTCGACACGGTCCAGGACTACGAGGAGTGGGTGACGCGGCTGCAGCGCTTCGGCACCTACGTGGACCAGGTGATGGCGCTGATGCGCGAGGGCCTGCGCGAGGGGCGCGTCCACCCCGCGGTCGTCGTGAAGCGCATGCCGCCGCAGGTGGAGAAGCAGCTCGTGGACGCGCCCGAGAAGAGCGCCTTCCACAGCCCCTTCACGCGCTTCCCCGCCAGCATCCCCGCCGCAGAGCAGCAGCGACTGGCCGCCGCGGGCCGTGCCGCCATTGCCCAGGGCGTGCTGCCCGCCCTCAAGCGCTACCACCAGTTCCTCACGGAGGAGTACCTGCCGAAGGGCCTGGAGCAGGTGGGCATCTGGCAGCTCCCGGAGGGCGAGGCCCTGTATGCGCTGCTGGCCCGCAGATTCACCACGACGTCGCTGACGCCGGACGAAATCCACGCGCTGGGCCTGTCCGAGGTGAAGCGCATCCGCGCGGAGATGGAGGCGGTGAAGGCCAGGGCCGGCTTCCAGGGCTCGCTGGCGGACTTCTTCCACTTCCTTCGCACGGACCCGCGTTTCTACTACCGCACGGGGGACGAGCTGCTGATGCGCTACCGCAGCCTCTCCAAGCGTATCGACCCGCTGCTGGTGAAGCTGTTCAAGACGCTGCCGCGCCAGCCCTACGGCGTCGAGCCGACGCCCGAGGCCATGGCCCCGGATGCGACGACGGGCTTCTACTACCCCGGCGCGACGGACGGCTCGCGCGCGGGAACGTACCTCGTCAACCTGTACCGTCCGGAGACGCGGCCGCGCTGGGAGATGGTGCCCCTCACGCTGCACGAGGCGGTGCCCGGCCATCACCTCCAGACGACGCTGTCCGCCGAGCAGACCGGCATCCCCGACTTCCGTCGCTTCGGCTACTACGTCGCCTACGGCGAGGGCTGGGCGCTGTACTGCGAGACGCTGGGCGACGAGCTGGGCCTGTACGACGACCCGTACGACAAGTTCGGCCAGCTCGCGTACGACATGTGGCGCGCCGTCCGGCTCGTCGTGGACACCGGCATGCACGCAAAGCATTGGACGCGCCAGCAGGCCCTGGACTTCTTCCTGACGAACTCGCCGCGCCCGGAGCTGGACACCACCAACGAGATTGACCGCTACATCGCCTGGCCGGCGCAGGCGCTGGCGTACAAGGTCGGCCAGCTCAAGATTCGCGAGCTGCGCACGCGCGCCGAGAAGGAGCTGGGCCCCCGCTTCGACGTGCGCGAGTTCCATGACGTGGTGCTGCTCGACGGCTCGCTGCCGCTGGACGTGCTGGAGACGAAGGTCCAGGGGTGGGTGGCCGCGCGGAAGGCGGCGAAGTAGCGCCGCTCAGGGTTTGAGTCCGCCGGGAGCCGCCTTTCGGGGCGCCTGTCCCGGCGCGGAGGTCAGCCGCCCATACTTGCGCATGGCCTTCACGAGCCTGTCGTGGGGCAGGCCGAAGACGCGGATGCCCTCCGCGCCCGTCATCGTGTCCGCGGCGAGCATGGCATTGAGGATGGACTCCTGCGTGGCCTGCACCGTGGCCTCGAAGAGTGGGTTGATGAGCTCGTTGTCGAGCACCGACACGCTGGCGATGGGCGCGCCCCCGGGAGGCTTCACGTGCTGGGTGGAGAAGGCGAGGAAGATGTCGCCCGACGAGTTCTCCCCGAGGCCGCCCATCTTCGCGATGCCCAGGGGGACGCGACGTGCCAGCCGCGCGAGCTGGTGGGGCAACAGGGGCGCGTCCGTCGCGACGGCGACGATGATGGAGCCCGAGCCCTCCTTCATGGTGGGCTTCGTGACGCCCCCCGAGGCGGAGCAGGGCGGCACCTTCCCGAACATCTCATTGGCCGGCTTCTGGCTCCCTTCGTAGCAGGTGCGCAGGTCGGTGATTTCCTCGCCCACGGGCACGCCCTCCACGGAGAGGAGCCGGCGCGAGCCGTAGTTGCACTGCACCAGCACGCCCACCGTGTAGCCGCCTTCCGCGTCCGGCAGCTTGCGTGACGCCGTGCCGATGCCGCCCTTGAAGCCGTGGCAGACCATGCCCGTGCCTCCGCCCACCGAGCCCTCCGCGACGGGCCCTCCACGAGCGGTGTCCAACGCCTGCCAGGCGTGTGCGCCCTTCACGTGGAAGCCAGAGATGTCGTTCAGCGTGCCGTCCCAGGTCTCCGCGACCACGGGCAGGCCCAGCTCCCACGCGAGCCCGCGCTTCATGGCCCAGGCAATCACCGCGTCGCGCACCGCGCCCACGTCGTTGGTGTTGGTGAGCATCAGCGGGCCGGCGAGCTGGCCCGACTCGGTGAGCCAGTGGGTGCCCGTCATCTCTCCGTTGCCGTTGAGGGCGAACACGGCGGCGAAGACCTCCTCGGCCACGCCGTCGCGTCCCCGGGGCAGCACCGCCGTGACGCCGGTGCGTACCGGCCCCTTGCCTGGCTCCCCCGGGCCGTCGCCGGAGATAAGGGTGACGTGACCGACCTCCACGCCCGTCACGTCGGTGATGGCGTTGTGCGGCCCGGGTTGCCCGCCGAAGGTGATGCCCAGCTCCCTCGCGCGAGGTCTCGCGGAGACGGCCTGGGCCTCGCCCGTCCGGGGAGGCAACGTCAGACAGAACAGGACGCAGGGGAGCAGGTATCGCCAGGGAGCGCGCATGGCCACTTCCTACACCTCACGGTGGTGGGGAGATAGCCGACGCTCACGAACGATATGCGTCGCACCGGGGTGGAGCCGTGAGGCAGAGGAGGGCTAGCGTGCGCTCCTCCTCGACGTCTCCACCCCCGGGAGCGCTCCATGAACCGCGGTATCCGCACCGTCGTCATGTCGTTGGGTCTCACCCTGCTGCTGTCGTCATCCGTGGCCCGGGCCGATGGCCTGTCCACCATCCCCTACGGTGACAATTGCTGGGGCAGCGGCACGGACGCGGACCGGGACGGGCTCAACGACGACTGCGAGTACCAGCTCGCGCTGGCGTTCATGCCGAAGTTCTGGTTCGACACCGGTGAGAGCGGCTATGGCCGCCGGCCCTACTACGCGGTGAAGAGCGAGGCCTTCGCCACCCGCACGCTCCGCATCTTCTACCTGGACACCTTCTTCGAGGACACCGGCGTCACCACCGGCCATGACGGTGACCCCGAGTTCCAGCTCTTCGAGGTGCACTACTCCGGAGGCCGCTGGTACCTCGACTGGGTCTACCTGTCCGCGCACCGCAAGAGCGTGTGTGACTCGTCGGCCTGGTACTCGTATGACCAGCTCGAGTACGACACGAGCGACTCGCGCAATGCCTATCGCGGCTGGCCCACGCTCTACGTCGCCGAGGACAAGCATGCGACGTACAACAACCTGTCCACCTGTGACAGCGGCTGCTTCGCCCAGGACTACTGCAGCAAGTACGCGTCCCAGTTCCTCGACACGAGCAGCAAGCTCATCTCACGCAACGTGGGCTCCCTCGCGGTGCCGTTGATCAATCAGGTGGTCCTCAACGGCAAGACGGAGCGGCTGCTCGACGACGTCGAGTTCAAGGGCTGGGATGACCAGTGGTACCGGCCCAACTCCGAGGGCTATCGCCGGCACCTCGTCGACTTCGGCTTCTAGTCCGCGCGCTCCCATGTCCCCTGGCGTTCCTGAAGGTCGCCACGGCGGCGCCCGTGTCCGCAGCCGCCTGGTCCTCGTGGCGGGCGGCGCCCTGGTGGTCGTCGGCGTGGCGCTGACACTTCCGGAGGGCGGCGAGGCACCGCTGCGGCCCACCAGCCTTGGCACGGTGGTGGTGACGGCGTCGCGAGCCGTGGATGCGCCTGCCGCGCCCATGGCTCCGGTGCGGCCGGTGCCACCCGCTTCAGCGTCCATCCCCGAAGCGGCGACGGGGGAGGCCCTCTCCCTGGCCTTGAACGAGGAGCGGGTGGTCCTCACCTCCACCGCCCTCATCGAGGGCATCGACGCGGACCGCCCGTGGGTGTGCGCGGGCGAGCCGATGATGCTGTCCGCCCGCGTGGGCGGTCAGCCGGAGCCGGGCGCCGTCCAGCGCTGGGTGTGGCCGGGCGCCGAGACGGGCGCGGAGCTGCAACCCGGCTCGCGGCTCCAGTGGCGCGCTCCGAAGAGCGCGGGCCGGTACTTCGTGCGCTTCCAGGTGTGCAGGGACCTGGGAGGCCGGCGCGTCGGAGTGCTGGCCGAACAGGTGGTGGGCATCGACGTGCGCGAGTGCGGCGCGTCGAAGGAAGCGGAGTCATTGACGCTGGAGGTCAGCCAACAAGGGGCGGGTGACTTCGTCTTCCGGGCGGTGACCCCGGACGCGGCGCCGCTCACCGCGTATCAGTGGGACTTCGGTGACGGGGCCTCCACGGTGACTCAGGAGCCCACGGCGTCGCATGGCTATGCCACGCAGGCGTTGGGAGCGCAGGAGCTGCGCGCCTTCACGGTGCGGCTCTCCGCGCGTGACAGCGCAGGCGCGGCACGGACCGCCACCACCTTCGTGCAGGTCCGCGGGCAGCCGCCTCCGGACGCGCCGCCCCTGGCGACGCTGGAGTTCAACCGTGCGCGTGAGCCTGGCGGCGAGGAGGGCTGGCGGAGCGGGGTGACGGTCCGAGTGCCCGAGGGCGGCGACGTCACCTGGGAGCGCGTCGAGCGCCTCACCGTGAGCTGGGACGACCAGGTGGAGTCCAGCACGCGCCCCTGGCGCGAGGTCATCTCCGTGGAGGAGGACCTGGAGCGCGGCGGCTTCCGGGGACATGTCACGGTGCGCCCGTCGGACGTGCGGCCCGACGTCAAGCAGGTGCTGGACTTCCTCCACGGGCGCGACGCATCGGGCAGGGAGGTGGTGCTGTCGTGGGCCTCGTTCAAGAGCGCAACCGATTCGCGCAGCCCGACAGGCCCTGGCAGCGCAGCGCCCTCCGGACGGATGTTGCCGTTCAGTGAGGCAGGGGCTCCTCAGAAAAGCGTCAGCAAGTAGACGGGGGTGCAGGGATTCCATGCGTGCGGATGTAGTGCCTCTCCTTGCTGCGGTTGTATGTCGCAGCTTGTTTGCTGGGGGGGCCTGTGACTGTTCGAATGATCCTGTGCGCAATGCTGCTCGCGCTGGTCTGCTCTGGGTGTTGCTCCTTCAGGGAGGGGGCGTGTCACAAGCCTGAGGCCAGGGCGGGTGCACTCGTGAAATCGGCGGCCCCCGGGACGGCTGTCTCATTTGAGTCGCTCAAGAGCCTGCCCTTCATGGGAGGCAGCCTGCTCTTCGACCTGGAAAATCCAGTGCTGAGCCACCTGGCCCAGGGCGTGCGGATACCCATCCGGATAGCTCCGTTGAGCCGGGCCATGGTCCCTCATGACCGCCTTCCTCCCGAGCTTCGAAAGAAGGCCGATGCCTCTGGCGAAACCCTCTATGAGTACATCGACAACGCCAGCGCGGAGGTGTTCGGCTTCATCGAGGTTCGTTCCATTGACATGAAAGCTGTATCTCTCGGCGTGACGCTCTTCGACGCGCAAGGAGGCGTCAAAGCCGTGAGACAGGTCACGCTGCGCGCATCGGAACAGGCCGACCTCGACGGCGACGGAAAGAGTGACCTCGAATACGTGGACTCGATCAGCAGCGCGAGACCCACCTCTCAGAGCAAGATTTATCTGAGGTTCATCTCGTCCAGGGAATCCCTCAGCACCGCGATGTATTCATACGCGCCAGATCTGATTCCAGGGCTCAATCCGGCTGGCGGCAATCTTGGGTACAACGTGAATGGAAACGCCATCGTCAAGGTGGATTCCCGGGCAACACGGAGCACCAGCCTGTCGGGAGGGTTCTCCGTGGAGCCCGGCGACATCATCATGGACGTTGCGACCGCGAAGTACCGGAGGGTTGTGCCGCAGGGCATCCGCCCCGAGCTGCGGCGAGGGGCGGAGCTGCCCCTGGGGGCCCTGCTCTCGTCCGCCGAGGACGTCCCCTCCTACGCGGACGTCATGCCGGTCTTCTACATGAAGACGCCTTCTGCCGGCTCACCCGGTGGCGCGATACGGCGAGCCGGTGTGGCGGAGACTGGTGGAAGAGTCATGCAGGATGACGCCGCCTATCAGGCGAAGGTCAGAAGCTACGCTGATCTCCTCGCGACGTACCGGCTGAGCAAGAGGATGGACATTCCCACGAGCGTGCTCAAGGACTGCTCTTTTGATGGGGTCTGCATTGGCATGCTGGATCTGGCGGTCAGCACTGGCATTGACGCGGATGTCTCCATCACCTGGTCTCATGTGAGAGGGAGCGTGGGCTTCATGTTGATGCTGGATGGTTACCTCGGCGCGAATGCCACCAAGGGTGTCACCCTGACCGCCACGAAGTCGCTGTGGTCGACCTTCTGGGGGACCTCGTTCGTCATCGGGCCGCTCCTCGTCGACCTGGGGGTGCGCCCGGACATCGGTTACAAGGCGGGCTTCGCGCTGGCATCCGAGACGCGGGTCGGCGTGAAGTTCTGTGCGCTCTATGGCGCCACGGTGGCGCTGGACATTGGCTGGTCTGACCAGCGTGGGTCGACCACGTCGTTCCAGGACGCGTTCATCTACCCGGACTTTCGCATTGCCACGACGCTGGGAGTATCTGGATATGTCATGCCCTACATCGGGCTGGCTCCCGAGGTGGTGCTCGAAAAGGTGCTCTATGTGAAGATGCCGGTGACCGCATTCGCGGGTCCCTACTGGGACGCGACCTGGTCCACGCTCAAGCCGGATGCCATCGAGGTGAACAACGGTATCAAGCTCGGGTTCGATGTGAGCGTGGTGGCAGGAGCCAGGCTCGCTCTCAACGTCTGGGGCATCGACATCTACGAGTCTTGGTCGCCCGTGGACGCCACCCTTTTCCACTGGGAACTGCCGTTGTGGGAGCGGAGTTACACACTCATGCCCTCCCTTGTACCTGATGGAACGCCCGTCGCGAGCATCGCCTATCCCCTGGCAGACTGCCTGGCAGGCCAGATTCTCGGCGGCGATGGTCGATGTCTCACTCCCCCGTCTACAGGCCCGGAATATCAGTCGCGCGTGGGTGACTTCAGTGGGGATGGAAAGGCAGACATCGTCACCCTCAGCAAGAACGCATCCGGAGGATGGGCTGACTGGTATGCGGTGGACCTGTCGACTGGCTCGGGATTCGCCTCCGGGACCTGGACTTCGTGGACGCCCATCCACATGCGCAATGGTGGCCGCAACGCCGACTATCAGCCGCTCGTGGGAGACTTCAACGGAGACGGCAAGGACGACGTCGTCACCGTCAGCAAGAACGCGTCCGGAGGATGGGCCGACTGGTACGCGGTGGACCTGTCGAACGGCAGGGGGTTCACCTCTGGGACCTGGGCCTCGCGTACGCCCATCCACATGCGAAATGGTGGCCCCGGGGCCGACTATCGGGCGCTGGTGGGAGACTTCAACGGAGATGGCAAGGACGACGTCGTCACGGTCAGCAAGAACGGAAGTGGGGGATGGGCCGACTGGTATGCGGTGGACCTGTCGACTGGCTCGGGATTCATCTCCGAGACCTGGACCTCGTGGACGCCCATCCACATGAGGAATGGCGGCCGCAGTGCCGACTACCAACCGTTGGTGGGTGACTTCAACGGAGACGGCAAGGACGACATCGTCACGGTCAGCAAGAACGGCAGTGGGGGATGGGCCGACTGGTATGCAGTGGACCTGTCGACCGGCTCGGGATTCACCTCCGGGACTTGGACCTCGTGGACGCCCATCCACATGAGAAACGGTAGCGGCAGCGCCGACTATCAGCCGTTGGTAGGCGACTTCAATGGAGACGGTCGAGACGACGTCGTCACCCTCAGCAAGAACGCATTCGGGGGATGGGCCGATTGGTATGCGGTGGACCTGTCGACCGGCTCGGCGTTCAGTTCCGGGACCTGGGTTTCCTGGACGCCAATCCACATGCGGAATGGTGGAAGCAGCGCCGACTATCAGTCGCGCGTGGGCGACTTCAATGGAGACGGCAAAGCGGACATCGTGACCGGCAGCAAGAATGGAGGTGGAGGATGGGCTGACTGGTATGCGGTGGACCTGTCGACCGGCTCCGGGTTCACCTCTGGGATGTGGCCCTCGTGGACACCCATCCACATGCGGAACGGTGGAAGCGCCGCCGACTATCAGCCGTTGGTAGGCGACTTCGATGGAGATGGCAAAGCCGACATCGTGACCGGCAGCAAGAATGGAGGTGGGGGATGGGCCGACTGGTACGCGGTGGACCTGTCGACCGGCACCGGGCTCGCTTCTAGGATGTGGCCCTCGTGGACGCCCATCCACATGCGGAATGGTGGCGGCAAGGCCACCCCTCAGCCGCTGTCCTCTCGTTCCAGATGAGTGAGACAGGCGTCCCCGGCGGACGCCCTGCCGCCCGCTAGAACTCCGTCCCGTCCGCGTGCCGGCCGGGTGAGCTGCCGAGTCCGGAGGGCAGGGCGTTGTGCAGGACGAAGCCCGCCGCCGGGTCCCCATCCGGCGAGCGATTCACGGACACGTTCTGCGTGGCGGACGTGTAGTTGTACTGGTCCACCACGCCGCCGTCCGGCAGCCGGAGCCGCACGGAGTCGTTGCTGTTGCTCAGTCCAAGCGTGTTCTGGTTGCTGGAGGCCGCCGCCGCGTTCGTCAGGCCGGCCGGAATCCCTGCGTTGCCACCGAAGACGACATAGCCCTTGCCCGCGCCCAGCTTCATGCCCGTCGGGAAGACATGGCGCGCGGCCCCGTTGGTGGAGTCCCATACGCTCCAGCCGGAGATGTCGACGGGGAAGGGGCTCGCGTTGACGAGCTCCACGAACTCGTAGGCCTGGTTGAGCGAGCCGTTGACGGTGGGCTCGAAGGCGAGCACCTCGTTGATGAACACGCGCCCCGGGCCCTTGACGAGCGTCAGCGCCGCGTCGCTCGTGTCGGTGCGCGCCGGGTTGGACACGTCCACCACCCGCACGCGCACGGTGCTGGAGTCGAGGTCCGGCAGCGTCCACAGGTAGCTGCCCTGCGCCGCCGGCACGGACGCGGCGAGCACGCTCCACTGCGCGCCGTCGTCGGTGGAGGCCTCGACGCGCACCTCGCCCACGGACCACGACGTCCAGGTGATGGCGAGCACGCTGCCCGCCTGGTACGTGCCGCCCTGCGGCGCCTTGAGGCGGAGGAAGGGGCCCGTCTCCGCGCTGAATGCGTACGCGCTGGTGACGGGGCGGTGGTCGCTCAGTGTGTTCAGGTAGTCCGGCACCCAATTGTCCGCGTAGATGACCCGGGCCGAGCCGGACACGTAGCAGGAGGCCACCTCGTTGCTGGCCAGCGTGTGGTCGACCACGTTCTCGAAGCCGATGGAGGTGTCGTCCCCCGCGAGCGAAAGGGCCCGGGTGATGAACGTGTAGCGCTCCGGGTCCGAGACGAAGTCCTGGTACGGAGTGGGCAGCGGCGAGCCGGAGTTGGGGTCCAGGGTGATGGACTCGTCCACGTCGTCGTTCCAGTCCCCGAGCACGATGACGTGTTGCGTGGGCAGGTTCGTGTCCAGGTACTCCTTCAGCGCGGCGCTCGCGCGCTGGCGTGAGTCGCGGGGACCCGTGGGGTCGGCGCTCTCGGCACGCATGTGGACGACGATGACCGTGAGCGGCGTCTCCACGCCCTGGATTTCCGTCGTGAAGTCCACGCGCAGCGGTGGGCGGCTGCTGAAGTCGGGCAGGTGCGTGGCGTCGTTCAGGATGAGCTGTGAGCCCTGGAAGGTGAGGGCGCTGTCATAGAGCACGCCCAGCTTCTGGCTGCTGGTGCCGTAGGGAGACGTACCGCCGGAGACGAAGGCGGCGTTGTTGGACAGGAAGCCGCTGAAGCCGGGGAGCTGGGACTTGAGGACGTCGAAGTCGCTCGTGTCCACCATCTCCACCATGCCCCACACGTTGGCGCCCGCGTCGCGCATCACGTCGCGCGCGTAGGCAATCTGCAGGTCGTCCGACGTGCCACCGTCGGAAGTGGAGTGGTCGGGCCCGCGCGTGTTGTCGCCGAAGTAGGTGATGTTGAACTGGCCCACGGTGAACACCGGCGCGCCCGGGTCTCTCGCGACGAGCGAGAGCTCCCGCGCGTCCGTCTGTCCGTCCGCGTCCTGCACGGTGACGGTGAAGGTGGAGGTCCCCGCCGAGGTCGGCGTCCCGGAGAGGACGCCCGCGGTGGACAGGGTGAGCCCGGCGGGTAGCGCGCCGGCGGTGATGCTCCAGGTCAGGGGCGCACGGCCGGACGACGCGGTGAGCGTGAAGGTGTACGGCTCGCCGCGCGTGCCCTGGGGCAGCGCTCCGGTGGTGATGGCGAAGCGCTCGAGGACGGTGAACGTCACGGTGCGGGTGGCCGTCACGCCATTCGCGTCCGTGGCGGTGAGGTCGAAGGTGAAGGTGCCGGCCTGGCTGAGCGTGCCCTGGAGGACGCCGCTCGCCAGCGTCAGCCCTGGGGGCAGCGTGCCGGAGGTGAAGGTGTAGGGCGCCTTGCCACCAGTGACGGTGAGCGTCTGCGTGACGGTGTCGCCCACCTTGCGCGTCGGGGCGGGGACCTCGGCGAGGGCAGGAAGCTCATGGGTCGTGACGGAGAGTGCCGCCCGGACGGAGACTCCGGCCGCGTCGCGCACGCTGAGCGTGAAGGCGACTTCGCCAGATGTCCCCGGGGTGCCGGACAGCACGCCTTCGTCCGACAGGGACAGGCCCACGGGCAGCACGCCGCTGAAGCGCGACCACACATAGGGCGCCACGCCGCCGGACGCTGCCAGGGTGGCCTGGTACGCGCGGCCCACGTAGGCCTCCGGCAGGACCTCGGTGTTGATGGTCAGGGGCGTCTCGGTGCCAGCATCCGTGCCGGCGTCGGCGCCAGCATCCGTGCCGGCGTCAGTGCCAGCATCCGTGCCGGCGTCGGCGCCAGCATCCGTGCCGGCGTCAGTGCCAGCATCCGTGCCGCCGTCGGTGCCGGCATCCGTCGTGGCGCCGCTGTCCACCGGCCCGGGTGTGGGCTCGGGGTCGGAGCAGGCGGAAAGCAGGAGGAGGACGCACAGCGGCGCGAGGGCGCGGGGGAACGTCATGGGCTACTCCGGGCGAAGAACGAAGCTCGAGGGGGGCGTATACTTTAACGGGGTCGACTGGGGCACGCTCGACACCTTGCTGGCGTGAGGGCAACCCGATGGCATCCGGTACCTGTTTACAGATGGGCCGGTCCCATTGGCTCTCCGGGAGGGACAGGGGAGGATGCGCGCATGTCGGCTGTCCGTGACTTCCGCCGGGTGAGGCGCTGATGGTGGGTCCGGTCAGGGATGTCTACCGCGCACGGTTGGAAGGGCGCGCGGAGCTGTTGGAGGCCGCGCGGCCTCGCTACCGGGAGCTGCTGGATGTCCTGCGCGCGCCCCACTGGGAGGAGCGCGTGCGCGGCCGGTTGGAGCTGCTGCGCACGTCGGGCGCGGACCTGGAGCGCGTGGACGCGGCGCTCGCCATGGCGCTCCGCCGGGCTCGCGTGGAGGGCTGGCCCGAGAGCTCGCCCACCGTTCGCATGCTTCGCGAGGTCTCTGCCCTGCGCGAGACCCTCTTCCGCACCGCCGCCGAGCGACTCGGCGTAACGGGAGTGGAAGTCCCCCCTCTGGAGCGGCCCGCGTCAGGAGGTGCGAGCGCCTCTCCGAGCGAAGGTGGCGAGAACAGCCAGCAGCTCCACGTGGGTGGCGCCGGGCGACCAGACTTCGAGCGGAGCATCGCCACTTCGCCTGGGCGAAGCAGCGGCCTCGTTGGCTGGATGTGGGCCCTGGAAGAGCACGCGCGATGTGCACCGCGCGTGGTGCCTCCCGCGCGGCGCCAGGCCGTGGCCAGCGAGGTGCTTCCCGACGACCTGCCCCTCCTGCGGGACGTCTCCACCTTCGGCGCGCTGCTGAGAAGAATCCTCTCCGAGCCCTTCGACCCGGCCAGGCCGCTGCCGTTCCGGGAAGAAGACCTCCTGTCGCTGCGTCAGCGGTGGTCGGAAGGGGAGACTGCGCTCGCCACGTGCTGGGCGCGGCTCACGGGTGTGGACCGCTCGGGTGGCGTCGTCGGAGAGGTGCGCAAGCGCGCCGGACGAGAGCCACACCTCGCGCCGCACGACGGCTCCGAGCAGCTCGCGCAGGCGGAGTTCTGGTTCCAGACGGCCCGGGCCCGCCTGGACGGAATCCTCCGCGAGCGCCTGCCGTCCCTCCAGCCGACGCCCGCCGAGTGGCCGGAGGTGGTGTTCTGGCTCTGCGAACACGACCGCAATCCAGAGGCACCGCTGGAGGCGTCGGCCCGGTTGCGCGAGGCGCGTGCCGGACTCGTCGGACTGGCGCACGAGCTGTGGGAGCCGCTTCACGCCGAACATCCCGAAGCGCGGCGCTGGCCGGAGCGCCGATGGGAGCGCATGGTGGCGCATGCCCGCCGCGCGGAGCCCGAGGCCCGGAGTCCGGAAGCCGTCCGGGTGCGCGAGACGCTGCGCGCCTTCATTCTCTCTCGCTCCGTGGGGACGCAGCTCCTGCGCGGGTGGCGGGAGCACGGCTCGCTGGAGGCGTGGGTGCAACATGCGCGCGACCTCGCTCGCGAGGGATAGCCGCGTGAAGTTCCTGGCATGAAGCAGGTGCCGCTGGCGCTCGAACAGGAGGCGCCGGAGCCCGAGCCCGTCCGCGTCGCGTGCTAAGGAGGCGCGATGCGAACCGTGCTCTCCATTCCCGTCCTGCTCGCCCTCGCCACGGGCTGTGTCACCGCCTCGAAGAGCGGGGCCGCCCCGACCGCCGAGGCGCCTCGTGCCACCGCGGCACCGGAGAAGAAGTTCTCCATGCGCACCTACTACATGGCCTTCCTGCGCCGGGGGCCGGCGTGGACGAAGGAGCGCACGCCCGAGGCCGTCGAGGCGAGCAAGGGGCACATGGCCAACATCGAGCGGCTGGCGAAGTGCGGGAAGCTGGTCATCGCCGGCCCCTTCGATGTGCCGGCCGACGCGCCGCCGGATGCACTGGCCGGCATCTTCATCTTCGACGTCGCCACCCGCGAGGAGGCCCTGGCGCTCTCGCAGCAGGACCCGGCCGTGAAGGCCGGCCGCTTCGCCATCGAGGTGCTGCCCTGGTACGGCCCCACCGGCCTCACCTACGAAGGCCACATCCCGGCCGAGCCCGGCGCGTCCTGCACGCCGTAGCGGCCCCGCTCAGTGGATGCCGGGGGCCACTTCCTCGGTGTCCGCGTACTTCGTGCCCGCTTCCTCGCGCCGCGCGTACTGGGACATGCCCTCGAAGTCCACCATGACGCAGGGCTCGTTGCCGACGACCCAGGCGTCATGCCCGGGCGGGATGATGGCGATGTCCCCGGGCCCCAGCTCCGCCTGCGTGCCGTCATCCATGGCGACGACCATGCGGCCGGAGATGACGTAGCCCGCGTGGGAGGCCTGGCAGCTCTCCGTGCCCGCGATGGGCTTCACGTCCTGGGACCACTTCCACCCCGGCTCGAAGACGCCCCGCCCGACGATGCTTCCACCCCCGAGGTCGAAGGCGTCCACATGGCCGTGCGCCACGAAGGGGCGACGCTCGTCCGGTGTCCCGGAGTGTTTGATGGTGAGCTCACTCATGACGCATACCTCCGCGTCCCGTGGTGGCGGCACTCCTCGCGCCACCGCCCACGCGGCGCCCCTGTGTTGTCTCCTTGAAGCTAGGGGCGCGCCCGGACTCCGGCAGCACTCAGGCGAGGAACTCCAGGTGCATGGACAGGCCGGCGTCGAACTCCGGGGCCTGACGGAGCTGCTCCAACACCACCTGGGTACAGTGCAACGTCACCTGCGGCAGGGTGCCCGGCTCGCTGATCCACCGCACCGCGCTCATCAGGTGGCGCGCTTGAAGGAAGCCCAGCACCGCGTCGCGGAAGCGCCGGCCCTCTTCACACCCGGCGGCGTGCAGGCGAGCACGGTCGGGAGCAGGCGAGGAAGCAGCCGCCCGTGTTCCCCGCCCGCGCCGCGACAGCGAGCGTGACGCTCGGGGACTCTCCCGGGGCATGACGATGGCTTCGATCCACATCGCGTCATCCTCCGCGCGGCAGCCGCTACAACCGGCATAGAAGATTATCGGACAGGGCGCGTCCCGGTTTCTTGGAGTTTTCGTCGCACTGGAGGGTGGGGTCGATGGGCCCCGATGGCAGGGGTGGGCCTTGGGGCCCCTGGTCGCCGCCCCGGAAGGTCGGCTGACGACTCAGCGCCTGCTCGCCTGCCTGCTGTCTCTCAAGGGCGTGGAACGCCGGGAGTCCCGGGCACTTGCGGGAGGCGCACACGAGCGCCCCCGTGGGGCGCCTGCCGTACGGGCCACCACTTCCTACCTTGAGGGGCATGAAGTCCTCACGTCGGCAGCTCCCGGTCTATGTGCCTCCGCGCACGGTGTGGGCCGTGGGGCTTCAGGTCCTGCTGCTTGTCTTGTGTTGGGTGGTCATCCGTCAGCTCTACCCCGTGCTCACGCTGCTGGCCGTCGTGCTGCTGCTTTCCATTGCCCTGGACCCGCTGGTGCGGCGCCTGGAGCGCTGGGGGTTGAAGCGCGGGCTGGGCGTGGCCGTGGTGGCGCTGATGCTGCTCGGGTTGATGGGCGTGCTGGTGGGCACGCTGGTGCCCAAGCTGGTGCAGCAGCTCCAGTCCTTTGTGCAGACCATGCCCGAGCGCCTCCAGCAGTTGTCGCAGGCCGACTGGGTGCAGGAGCTGGGGAGGAAGTACGGCGTGCAGGTGAAGGCGGAGGACCTGGTCCACTTCGAGCCCGCGGACCTGGCGGGCCGGGCCATCGACGTCCTCTCCTCCACGCTGGGGCTGGTGGCGGCGGGCATCACCGTGGTGGCGCTCACCGTCTTCGGCCTGCTGTTCGGCGCGGACCTCTACGAGAGCATCCTCCAGTGGGTGTCCCCGCGCCGCCGTCCGCACGTGCGGCAGTTGGTGGGGAGGATGCGCGAGGCGGTGGGCAACTACCTCGCGGGCACGCTGCTGGTGATGACCATTGGCGGCACGGTGGCCGCCACCGTGGCCCTCATCCAGGGCGTGCCGTACTTCCTCGCGCTGGGGCTGGTGGTGATGATGCTGGGAGTCATCCCCTTCCTCGGCAGCGTCATCAGCGCGGTGCTGGTGGGGCTCATCACGTTCGCCACGGTGGGGCTGAAGCAGGCCCTCATCGCGCTGGCGGTGTTCATGGTGTACCAGCAGCTCGAGTCCAACGTGCTCGGGCCCGTCATCCAGCGGCGGGCCATCAAGATGAACCCGCTGCTCATCTCCATCGTCGCGCTCTGCGGCGGCGCGCTGTCCGGCCTGGCCGGCGTGGTGCTCGCCGTGCCGCTGGCCGCGGCCGCGCAGGTGCTCGTGCAGGAGATTCTCAGGGACCGCCACGACCGCTGGAAGCAGGCGCACCGGCGCGAGCTGGCGCAGCACGAGCCGGGCCGTGGCGCGCTGGAGGAGGGGCTCCTGTTCGGAGGCCCCATGGAGGAAGCGCGGCGGCCCCCGCCGCACGAGCCGGGGCACGCCGCTCCTCCGGACTCGCACGGCCGCCACTGAGCCGCGAGCGTCGGGAAAAGCAAAGGGCCCCCGGAGCACTTCCCGGGGGCCCTTCACTCATTCAGTCAGCAAAGAAGCGACTTCAGCGGTCCGCCGGAGCCGCGCGGCCCTGCGTGGTGCTCTTCTTGCCCGACGGGCCGGCCGCCACCGTCGTGCCGACGCCGAACACCAGGTCGTCACGGTCGTTGTAGCTGCCGCTGACGCAGGCGCTGGAGGCGGTGCCGCCGTAGCGGAACTGTGCGCGGATGGCGTGCGTGCCCGCCGTCGTGCCCAGGTTGAACGTGTGCGTGAAGACGCGCGCCACGCCGCCCGCGGTGCAGGCCTGGTTGGTGGTCAGCGCCGTCCAGGCCGGAGTCCCGGCGTTGGTCGTGTAGTACAGGTCCAACGCGTCCGTGGTGCCCCAGCACCAGGCCGTCACTTCCACCGTCACCTGCTTGCCGACGGCGAACGCGCCCTGGTCCACCGTCTTGATGACCACCCGGTCGATGCTCTCGTCGGAGTGGTACGTGCCGGTGCTGCCGTCCGCGCACGAGTCGGCGATGGTGTTGGGCTGGTTGGGCTCGGCGCCGCCGGACAGCGTGCCGCGGCCGTTGACCAGCGCGGTGCCCGTGTCGCAGCCGCACACCGTGCCGCAGGTCGGAGCCTGGCGGGTGGTGTCGAAGGCGGCGGCGACCGGCGTGCACACGGTGGTGGTGGTGAAGCTGCTCGTGGCGCTGTAGGCGCTCGTGCCGCAGCTGTCCCCCGCGCGGGCCCGCCAGTAGTACACGGTGGCGCTGGAGAGGGCCGGCGTCACCGTCCAGTTGCTGGACGACAGCGCGGTGTTGGAGCGCACCACGTTGGTGAACGCGGAGTCGGTGGCGACCTGCACCTCATAGCGGGAGGCGCCCGTCACGTCGCTCCAGTCGAGCGCCGCGGAGGTGGCGACGCCCGTGGCCCCGGAGGCCGGGCTGACCAGCGTGGGCGTGGCCAGGGCGACGCAGCCGCGCGTGGTGAACGAGAACGTCGAGGACCAGGCCCCGACGCCGCCGCACGAGTTCTTCGCGCGGGCGCGCCAGTAGTACGTGGTGGTGGTGTTGAGCGCCGGCGACACCGTCCAGGTGCTCGTCGCCAGCGTGGTGGCGGTGGCCACGACGTTGGTGAAGGCGGAGTCGGTGGCGACCTGCACCTCGTAGTTGGCGGCACCCGACACGTCCGCCCAGTCGAGGACGGCGAGGGGCTCGACGCCGGTGGCGCCGTTGGCGGGCGTGGACAGCGTGGCGGCGCCCGGCGCGGTGCAGGCCGGCGTGGCGCAGCTGCACGTGCTGGCGCTGCCATAGCACGCGTTGGAGGAGGCCGGGACGATGGAGTAGCAGTACTGCCGGCCGTTGGCGACCTCACCGTCGACGTAGCTGGTGCCGGTGACGGTGGCGATCTTCGCCTTGCCGAAGTCACAGCCGGCGAAGCCCTCCGTCTTCATCACCCAGTACTCGGAGGCGCCCGCGGACGCCGTCCAGTTGAGGGACACCTGGCCGTCGCCCGCCGTGGCGGTGTGCGTGGGGGCGGCGGTGGGGCCGGCGGCGCAGCCGCCGTTGGTCCGGGCAGGCGTGCTGCAGGCGATGTTGTGGCGGTTGTACGCGGCGTAGATGGCCGTCATGTGCGGCGTGCCGTCGGCCAGGTTGCCGTTGTCGTCGTCCGCGGCCAGCCACTGCATGTAGCCGTTGGTGGCGCCGCAGCCGTCGGAGGTGCCGGCGGTGCAGTTGCAGCCGTGCCACGTGCCGATGTTGCCGCTGCCCTGGTAGAAGATCTTGTTCGCGGTGATGAACGCCGTGTTGGAGTCCATGTTGAAGGGCGCCGCCGTCAAATCACGCGTGACGAGGTCCCAGGCGGCCTGGCGCGCGGGAGACGCGGCGCAGTGCACCTGACGGCCGCAGGGGCCGGTGCTGGAGCTGCACATGGGGCACACGAAGTTCTGCGGCGTGGCCGGGACGTTGTTCACGCTGGCCGCCCAGTCCGCGTCGCGCACACCGGAACACTTGGTGTTGCACCACGACTGGCCGGAAACTTGGGACTCCTGCTGGTTGTAGCCGGAGCCGTCCGGCGTCTGGCCGCAGCCGCGGTCGCTGGTCTGGAAGAAGCCGTAGCCCACGCAGGAGGTCTGCAGGCGGTAGATGGCCGCGATGTCCGCGTAGCCCTCGGAGGAGTTGGACAGGGTGCCGTTGGCATCGAAGTTGTCCATGCCGTGGCCCCACTCGTGGTCGAACACGGCGCCAATCTCGCCCGTGTTCCGGCAGCCACCGCCGCTGCGGTAGAAGTTGACCGTCGAGCCGTTCCAGAAGGCGTTGCAGGTGCTGGCGATGTTGACGTTGGAGACCAGCTGGCCCTGGAGCCAGGTGTTGGCGGGGAGCCAGCCACGGGCCTGCTCCTTCAGCTTGCCCAGCTCGTAGAAGCTGGAGCGCGACGCGGCCGTGTTGCCCGCGGAGGTGCCGGCGGGCACGGTGCAGTCGTGGTCGTTGTTCACGCCGCCCAGGTTGAGGTTGCCCGTGCTGGTGCTGACGCTCACCGCGCCGCAGCTGTCGGCCACGCGGACGTACTTGCCGGCCAGCGTGGTGGTGGTGGTGCCGGAGCTGTAGTTGTAGATGCCCGCGCCGTCCGTGAAGTTGTTGGGCGAGGCCAGGCCCGTGTTGGCCCAGGGCATGGGCGTGTTCGGCTGCAGGGTGCCGCACACGGTGTTGTTGGCGCAGGTGCCGATGTTGGTGGAGGGGTAGACTCCGCCGGTGTACTGCGCGTCGAAGTAGTGGTTGTCGTCCTCGATGGCGATGACCTCACCGGTGAGCGCGTCCACCGTCACCTTCCAGCGCTGCTGGGCGTTGGGGTCCTGGAAGCCATAGGCGTAGACGAGCTGGTGCTCGTAGCCGGTGCCGACGGCGCCGCTGAAGGACTCACCCTGGCGGGCGACGGGGGCCACCTCGAGCGTGGGCTGCTGCCACAGGTCCTGCACGGCGGGAGCGAAGCCGACGAAGCTGGCGCCAGCGGACAGCGCGTCCGCGGGGCCGAAGGCCGCCTTCGTGTCGATGCCGACGTTGGCCCAGGCCTCGGTGCCCAGGAGGATGAGGTTGCCGTGGCTGATGGTGGCGGCCACGCGGCCGTGGCGCACGGCGATGCCGTTCACCTGCTGGGGAATGTGCACCTGCCACAGGTGCTCGCTGACCTGCGTCACCTTGGGCTGACCCAGCTGCATCAGGTCGATGTTGAGCGCGGCCTGGTTGTCCGCGATGAACTTGAGGACCAGGTCCTCGACGACGCTGGCGTCCACGTCCGCGACCGAGCGGCCAATGGACTCGCGCACGCCGTCCAGCGTCACCTTGTTGTTGAAGCCGTTACCCGGGATGAGCGGGATGGAGCCCTGCACGGCCGTGGGAGAGCCGGTGCGCGGGTCGATGTAGATGTTGAAGTCCTTCCCGTTCTTCGCGAAGAACGCGTCCCACGCGTCCTCCGTGGTCGCGCTCATGTTGCGGCGCGCCGTGTCCAACGGGACGTTCTGGATGGGCAGGTACAACTCGGGCTTGAAGAAGGCCTTGCTCGCGACAGCGCTCTGCCCGTTCTGCGGGGGCTGGAGCGCCCAGCTCGCTGCTCCCAGGAGCAGGACGAGACATGCTGCTGACACCTTGGTGTGGCGCATGCGTTTCTCCTCTGCGGGGTCTGTGGGGGATACCGACCCGGGCAGGCTCCACGGACGGAGCCCGGAGAACGCCTTAGCGGCCCTGAAACAAAAACTGAATCCGGGGAATTCCCAGGCATGCGGACAAAAGCCGCAGGCCAAGGAAATCAAGGGGTAGGAGTGTTAACTGACGGACAATTCCGCAGACGGATTGTGAAAATGACCCTGCCCTGGAGCATGAATCGGTATTGTATGGATGGATTTTTATTGACGGACTGATTCTTGCCGCTAGCGCGGCCAGATGCGCACCCAGTCGTCCTGGATGAGCTTGCCGCTCGCGCTATCGGTGCTTCCGCTGGCCATGAAGCCGCGCGGCGCGCCGAGCGTGAGGGCAAAGGCCTCCACCCACAGCAGCAGCAGCGCGGCGGCGGCGAAGGCGGGCAGTCGCGGGGCCAGCGCCGGCCTGCGTGAGGCGAGGGCGACGAGCGGGAGGAGGATCAGTGGGAGGAGCGCGGGGAAGATGGCGAGCAGGCCGCGCGTGTAGCCGAAGAAGGCGAGGGTGATGAGGGCGCGGTGCAGCACCACCGCGGTGAAGAGGGCGTACGTGCGCCACGGCGGCAGGAGCGACAGGGCGGCGCCCGCGAGGAGCAGCAGGAGCAGCGGCCACTTCAGCCACGCGCCCTCGGGGACGAAGAGGTCCACGGGCGCGCGGTTGCCGCTCAGCCCCGAGGGCAGGTTGGACGCGCCGAATCCCAGGCCCAGGCCGTCCAGCCACCTGTCCAGCTTGGCCACGCACAGGCGGGCCGCGTCGGCGGGGTGCTCGCGCATCCACGCCAGCCCTTGCGCGTAGCCGTGCAGCAGCAGGTGGCGCTGCGCGGGGTTGGCCACGTCCAGGTTGCCGTCCTGGCCGAGCCGGTTGACGGAGTCCGGCGTGAAGCCGCCCGAGGCCCCGGCGTGGTTGGCCATGGCGAAGTTGATGGGGCCGTAGACGGTGACGGGGGCCAGCTCCGGCAGTGGCTCCAGCTCCGGCGTGCGCGCGTTGATTTCCGCCAGCACGCGCGCGTTGTGGACGGCCCACGGCGCCAGGACGAGCGCGCTGACGAGCACCGCCGCGCCCCAGCGCACCGCCAGCGCGGGCAGCGGCGTCTTCCCCCGGTACAGCCACGCCCACGCGAGCAGGAAGGGCCAGAGGTAGAGGTGCTCGGCGCGGGTGAGCGAGCCCAGCCCCATGACGGTGCCCAGCAGCACGGCGCCGCCCCACGACGGCCCGGCGCGGTGCTTCAGCATCAGCGCGCAGGTGGCGGACAGGAAGAGGGCGTAGAGCACCTCGTTGCTGTACGTGGTGGAGAGCACCAGCCAGCCGAAGCTGGACGCGAAGAGGGCCGCGCCGAGGAGGCTCCAGCCGGTGCCGAGCACCCGGCGCCACCACGCCCACGTGAGGGCCACCGTGGCCGAGTTCAGCACCGCGAGCACGAGCTTGTACGGGTAGGCGCTGCCCTGCGGCTCGCCCATGAGGCGGTAGAGCAGCCCCAGGCACCAGGGGAACAGGGGCGGGTGGTAGGGCAGGGTGGCCTGCGAGGGCTTCTCCCGTGCCCAGTCCACCGCGTACGAGTGGAAGAAGCGCGAGTCGCCGTAGAAGAAGATGGAGAAGGGCCAGGTCCGGTCCGGCGAGGCCTGGAGGTAGAGCCAGCGCAACAGCAGGCTCAGGCCGAACGTCGCCGCGACACCCAGTGCCACCGGGTGCCGCGTCCACAGCTGCCGCGCGCTGTTGAAGTGCCGGTGCATGCCACCCCCAGGTCCGGAGGCCTACTCTAGCAGGCTGTTGAGAAAGTCCCTGGGCGGGGGATCGACACCCCGGCCCTGCTCATGAGAGGAGACGCGCATCGGAGGACGCGATGCGTGGGACACCCAAACAGCAAGCGACGATGTTCCGCCTGAGGACGCCGGGAGAGCGCGTTTCAAAGAACCATCCGCTTCGCCGAGTGAAGGACATGGCCGATGCGGCGCGGTCGGAGCTGTCGCCCACGTTCGACCGGATGTACAGCCGGATGGGCCGTCCCAGCATTCCCCCGGAGCAGTTGCTGAAGGCTTCGCTGCTGATGGCCTTCTACTCGGTGCGCAGCGAGCGACTCTTCTGCGAGCAGTTGGACTACAACCTGCTGTTCCGCTGGTTCCTCGGCATGGGCATCGAGGAGGCCTCGTTCGACCACAGCACCTTCTCGGTGAATCGCACACGCCTGTTGGAGCACGACGTGGCCCGGCAGTTCTTCTCGGCCGTGGTGGGCCAGGCGCAGAGGGCGGGGCTGACGAGCAGCGAGCACTTCAGCGTGGACGGGACGCTCATCGAGGCATGGGCAAGCCTGAAGTCCTTCCAGCCGAAGGGCGAGGACCCGGACGACAGGCCCCTCCGGACGACAAGGGCAACCCGACGGTGGGCTTCCATGGCCAGAAGCGAAGCAACGCCACGCACGAGTCGAAGACGGACCCGGAGGCGAAGCTGGTGCGCAAGGGCGAGGGCAAGGAAGCGAAGCTGAGTTACTCGCTCAACGGGCTGATGGAGAACCGGCACGGACTGCTCGTCGACCTGAGCCTGCTGGAGGCCACGGACACCGCCGAGCGCGACGCAGCCATTGGCATGCTGCACGAGGCGGTACCGGGCACGCGACGAGTCACCGTGGGAGCCGACAAGGGCTACGACACGAAAGACTTCGTGGCCGACTGCCGCACCTGGTCGTCACGCCGCACGTCGCGCAGAACGCCAGCGGTCGCCGCCGCTCGGCCATCGATGCACGCACCACGGGCACCGAGGGATACGGCTTGAGCCAGCGGGCGCGGAAACGAATCGAAGAGATTTGGGGCTGGATGAAGACGGTGGGCAGCTTCCGCAAGACGCGCTTCAAAGGCCGGAAGAGGACACAGATTGCCGCCTACTTCGTCGGAGCTGCCTACAACCTTTCAATTCCCCGCTGGAGGGGCACACTGGGATCACATGCGGCCCAACAGGGCCAATCCGCTGACGCGCGCGAGCGGCCTGAGTTCCCCGGTCTCCCTGGGCTCACTCTGCGTCAGCGGACTGGTCAGCGGTGAGGGCCAACTCTGACTGGCATGATTGAGCGGAACAGCTATGGAGTGGCGGCCGAGCATGGAAGCGCTCGGCGTTGGCAGAACAGAGAACATCGCGATGCCCTCCCGCCGGCCACGCTCCATCCTCTATTCTGACCAACCCTGAACACCCCTTCTATTCTTCCTTCTCTGCTCTGTTCGCTGATCAGGTCATCACGGCGCCGGGTAGTTCCTCCTAATGCCTGACGAAGCGAGTGCCCGCGAATTGGAGAACTAAGATCTCCTCCAATTCCAGGAATATGCAGCGCTGTCCCTCTCGCCTAGGGTCCGGCGCTCTGCCACAATGCCCAACGAAGTAGTATTCGCAAGGTGGGGCGCTTGCGCGGACGAAAGCTAATGTGGTTGTGGCTCTGTGCCACGGTGATTCTCGGTGGCGTTGTCCATGCCGAGCCGCTCCAGGACCAGTCCAAGGAAACTCCAGCGAGGGTTCGAGGGATGCTCGCGGCGCTGGAGGATCCAAATGATGCCGTGGTGGCCATGGCGCTGGGGGTATTGGGAAGGAGCAGGTCCAGAACGATCCAGAAACTCGAAAGCGGCTCCAGTCCTTTATACGCGAGTCACGTTTTGTCGAACTGCTGAAGGACCCGGACGAGAATCCTCATACAGTATATGCAGCGGTGCAGGCGCTGGAGGCCATGGGGGAGGCCGCCAAGGCTCAGGCCCCCCGCCTCGTCGAACTGCTGAAGCACCCGAACTGGGTTATCCGTAGCGCAGCGGCGCAGGCGCTGGAGGCCATGGGGGAGGCCGCCAAGGATCAGGCCCCCCGTCTCGTCGAGCTTCTGAAGGACCCGAACTGGAGTGTCCGCATAGAAGCGGCGCGGGCGCTGGGGGCCATGGGCAAGGCCGCCAAGGATCAGGCCCCCCGCTTCGGCGAGCTTCTGAAGGACCCGAACTGGCGTGTCCGCATAGTAGCGGCGCAGGCGCTGGGGGCCATGGGCAAGGCTGCCAAGGATCAGGCCCCCCGCCTCGTCGAGCTGCTGAAGGACCCGGACTCCAATGTCTCCATTGCAGCGGCGCAGGCGCTGGGGGCCATGGGGGAGGCCCCCAAGGAGCAGGCCCCCCGCCTCGTCGAGCTACTGAAGCACCCGGACTGGAGCGTCCCCTATGCAGCTGCGAAGGCGCTGGAAGCCATGGGTGAGACCGCCAAGGAGCAGGTCCCCCGCCTCGGCGAGCTACTGAAGGACCCGGACTGGCGTGTCCGTCGTGCAGCGGCGCAGGCGCTGGGGGGTATCGGCAATGCTGCCAAGGAGCAGGCTCCCCGCCTTGTCGAGCTGCTGAAGGACCCGGACTCCAATGTCTCCTGGGCAGCGGCGCGGGCGCTGGGGGGCATGGGCGAGGCCGCCAAGGAACAGGCCCCCCGCCTCGTCGAGCTGCTAATGCATCCGGGCTTCAATGTCCTCAGTAGTGCAGCGGCGTGGGCGCTGGGGGGCATGGGCGAGGCCGCCAAAGAGCAGGTCCCCCGCCTCGTCGAGCTGCTGAAGGACCCGGACTCGCAGGTCCGTATTGCAGCGGCGCAGGCACTGGGGGCCATGGGCAAGGCTGCCAAGGAGCAGGCCCCCCGCCTTGTCGAACTGCTGAAGGATCCGGACAGGGAGGTCCGCAGCGCAGCGGCGCAGGCGCTGGGGCTTATGGGCGGGCCTGCCATGGAGGACGCTCCTTTGGTTATCGACCTTCTGGAGGACAAGGAGGAGTCGGTGAGCCGCGCTGCTAGGGAAGTCCTCGTGACTATGGCCCCTCTCGCTCCCCAGCACGTTGCTTCGATCCTGGCGATGGTGGGTAAAGATCCGGGGCAACGCCGCGAGTGGTTGCTATGTGCTCACATCACGGGGGGCGGTGATCCCCAGGTGGAGCGCACTCTACGGTGGGTCGCAGGGCGACCCCCTGCGGAGGTCCCCTCGGAGCTGACGGCCGATGAGGCCCACGAGACGCTGCGCGCCTTTGCCGACTTCTGGCCGCATACCCAGAGGTACCCTGTGCTCCAGGCAGATCTGGCGCAGCAGATTGCTCGGGTGGCCAACCTCGGCGGCCGCCGGTGGGCGAATTCAGACTTGGAGTTGCTCAAACTCCACGAGAACAACTTGAAGATCGCCCATCCGATCTTCGCCGAGAACGTCCAGAGCGCCATCGACTCCGTGGAGAGGTGGAACGCGGTGCAGACGTTTCTGTGGACCTGGGCAGGGCATATTGCCTTCTGGGCGATGCTCCTTTTCTTCTACCCGCGCTCTCCACAGGTACAGGCATTCTTCTTCTGGAATCCCTGGGTGCGCACCATCACCGGCATCGGGTACGTGGGCCTGCTGCTGACCTGGGTGCCACTGCTTCGGCGCCGCCTGCTGGCCCCCTTTACGCACCAGTTGCTGGCGGACGCCGACCTTGAGCGCTTTTCCAAGGAGAGCTACTTCCCTGACTTCGAGGTCGTCATCGCGCCCTCATCCAAGCGCGAGCGTCTGCTCGTGGCCCTTCCGCAACTGCGGGGGCAGGTGGTCCTGGAGGGTGCCTCGGGGCTCGGCAAATCGCTGTTCATCAAGTACCTGCTCCGCCAGTCGAAGCAATTGGCCGTGTTCCTGCCCGCAGAGCGCTGCAGGGACGGGGTGCTTGAGGCCATCCAGGCCAAGTTGGAGGGGCACGCCAAGGATACCGCCTTCCTCCAGAGCATTATCTACAGCGGCGCGCTCGACATCTATATCGACGGCCTCAATGAGGTGACGGCGGATACGCGGGCCCGCATCGTCCAGTTCGTCGAGCGCAACTTCCACGGCAATATCCTGATTGCCACCCAGCGCATGGAGTGGACGCCACCGGCTACGGCGCACCGGTACCTGCTGCAACCTCTCTCGGATGAGCAGGTTTCCAGTTTTCTGGCCAGCCGTGAGTCGTTCCTGGGAGAGAAAGCTCTGCTGCGAGCGACGAGTTCGTCACGCTGCTTGAGGCACGGCGCGGGGCGGAGCAGGCGCAGTCCGCGTCTCCTCCGGTGGCCCCTGCTGCGACGGGGACATAGGGCGTTTGCACAGTGCCGGAATGCAAGTGCACGGTGGTGGACCTCGCGGAGGCCACCCGGCATAAGAAAGCCAAGGCCCAGCCGCCCCTGCCGGAAGAGGTTCTGGAGCACAAGACAGAAAGGGCTGTGGGCACCCGCTCCAGCGGGCGCTGCGCATGGCGGGCATCAGCCGCGCAGAGGGCATCATCGGGTGGCACGACCTACGACACACCTACGGCAGCCACCTTGCGATGCAGGGCGTTGCTCTCAAGGTCATTCAGGGGCTGATGGGCCACGCGACCATCGAAATGACCATGAGGTACGCGCACCGATCGCCCGAGGCACGGGAGAGAGCGGCGCAGGAACTGGATCGGCCCTCCCCGCCGCGCGCCGCTCTGGGCTAGTACTACTCGGTCAGTTGTCGATGGAAGAGTCCCAGGTGCGGCTGGGAAAGCGCGTCTGGCTGCCGTTCCTCCGCGCCCGCCGGGACATGCAGTCCTGCCAGTCGCTGCTGGAGTATTCGCTTACCCAGTTCTTCAAGGAGGCGGAGCGGTATCGGCCCTGACTGGGCGTATTCGAGCCTGACGGCGGCAGACGCCCTGCTTCGGGAAAGTCCGGTAAGGCTCAGGCTTAGCCCCCGGAGCCGTGGCATCGCTTGAACTTCCGGCCACTACCGCAGGGACACGGTTCGTTGCGGCCAACTTTCCCATGAGCTGCTTCGCTGGGAAGGCCGAGCGTGGCTGCGGGTTCACCGCCAACACCGAGCGCAGCCATTGCGCCCAGGAGGTCCTGCGGCGTTTCCATGAGATTTCTGATTTGTGCCAGAGGCTCGTCGAAGATGATCCGTTCGACCATCGTCGCATCGCCTACCAAATACGGAACATAGCGCGTGTCCACGCCGCGCGAGAACGAGTGATCCGAGCACACAACATACTTGCTCCACGTCCACGGCACGGGCAGGAGATCGTGATGCTTGTATACGAAGTAGGTCACGTCGATGATGTGGCTGTCTGGAAATGTCAACCAGACGTGGAATGGGTACGGCTCGGCGCTATTCCGCAAAGTGCCGCGCAATTCCAGTTCCAGCCGCTCGTAGGTCGTTCCGAACTCACGCTTTCCGCTGACCTCAACGTCACCAACTGTGACCAGACAGTTCACCCCTTCTGAACGGAGCCACCGCCAGAGTTCGGCGTGAATCTGGCCACACATGATCCTAATCTGTGTCGACTCATACAGCATCGAATTGATCATGCGCCCGACGAGGTCAAGGGCGTCGATGGCACGCCCCATCTCGGGTAGTCTGTCGGGAACGCCTCTGACGAGTCCGAGTTCAACCGACTTCTGCGCCGCGTGTTTGAACGCGTCAAAGTACTCGTCACCGTGATGCATCGATCATGCTCCCATGTCATGCCGAACAGGTGGTCCAAAGTATAGGCCAGATGGCGGCCCGATTGAGGGTGGCGGGCGGGTGTAGATGGGCTGAGTGCGTATTCCGGCGATGGTGAGCACCCATTCCGGCTCAAGCCGAGCAGCCGTACCGGCCATGGCGAGCAGTCGGAGCGTCAGCGACGCTGGCACAGGGGGCTACTGCGGGCGGCTCCTGATGAAGTCACGAGCGTTTGGTGAGGCGGTCCTTCGGGCTCCAGCGCAGACTTCTTCAACAGCCTGCTAGACGCGCCGGGGCGCCCCCGCGCGACTTCGGGCGCTACGGAGCCTCGTTCAGCTCCCCGCCACGGCCGTCAATCATTGCCTTGCTCCGGAAGGAGTACAGGCCGAAGGGGGAGCGCTCTTGAGGTCGGCTGGCTGGAGCGGCCACCGGGGAGGCAAGGCCGTGCGCCGTGCCGGTGGCGCACGCGTCCCGTAGACTCGTGCCATGGACTTCAACATCGGTGACGAGGTTCGCAAGCAGATCGAGGAGGCCTTCCGCAAGCGAGGGCGGGTCACCCTCATCATCGCGGGCCGCAGCGGCGTGGGTAAGAGCACGCTCATCAACGCCATCTTCCACGGGCGCATCGCGGAGACGGGGCAGGGTCGCCCCGTCACGCAGGAGGCGCGCGAGTACACCAAGGAGGGCATTCCCGTCACCCTCATCGACACGCGGGGCCTGGAGATGGCGGGCTTCCGGGACACGGTGAAGGAGCTCGAGGAGCTGGTCCGCTCGCGCGCCCGGGATGAGGACGCGGGCCGCCATGTCCATGTCGCCTGGCTGTGCATCGGCGAGGACTCCCGGCGCGTGGAAGACGGTGACATCCAGGTGTGCGAGATGCTCGCCCGCTACGTCCCCGTGGTGGCCGTGGTGACCAAGGCCCGGAGCGACCAGGGGTTCCGTGACGAGGTGCAACGGCTGCTGCCCCAGGCGCACAATGTCATGCGGGTGCGCGCGCTCGCGGAGACGGACGACGAAGGCCACACGCTCCAGCCGCGCGGGCTGACCGAGTTGGTGGACATCACCATGGAGCTGGTCCCCGAGGCCCAGCGCAACGCCTTCGCCGCCGCCCAGCGTGTGAGCATCGAGCAGAAGCGCAAGCGCGCCCACGGCATCGTCCTGGGCGCCGCCACCACCGCCGCTGCCATAGGAGGGCTCAACCCCCTCCCTTTTGCTGATGCGGCCCTCCTCGTCCCCCTCCAGGTGGGGATGCTGGCGGGCATCAGCAGTGTCTTCGGCCTGCCCCTCACCGAGGCGTTTCTCACCACGCTGGTGAGCTCGGCCGTCACGGGACTGGGGGCCACCTTCACGGGCCAGTCCCTCGTCTCCGGGATGCTCAAGCTGCTACCCGGGGCCGGCACCCTGGTGGGAGGTCTCATCTCCGCCTCCGTGGCCGCCAGCCTCACCACCCTGTTCGGGGAGGCCTACGTCGCGGTCCTCGCCCGCCTCATGCAGCAGCGCGCGGGCGGTTTTCCCACCGCGGACGAGGTGGCCCAGGCCTTCAAGGAAGAGCTGGTCGGCCGCCAGAAGGCGTGAAGCCAGGATGTCCTGGCACCCCGCTTCCTACTTCGCCTTCTTCGAAGGTTTCGACTTGGACTTGCCAGAGCTGTTGAGGGCGATCGCCTGGCGGATGAGCGCCTTGAAGGCAGACGCGTCCACTTCTTCTCCTTCGTGGATGTCGATCGCGCGGCGTACGTTTCCGTCGAGACTCGAGTTGAAGAGACGGGCTGGATCGTTCAGGGACGCGCCCTTGATGAAGGTCAGCTTCACGACCTGCTTGTAGGACTCGCCAGTGCAGATGATGCCGTCGTGCGACCAGACTGGAGTGCCCATCCACTTCCACTCCTCGACGACGTCCGGGTCTGCTTCCTTGATGAGCTTGCGCATCCTGCTGAGAGTTGCCGCGCGCCAGCCCCCGAGTTCGGCGATTCTTTTCGAGATGAGCTCCGAGGCCGACTGGCCTTCGCTCGCGCCCGTCTTCTTCATGTTCTCACCCTAGAAGTTCCAGCTGTATTTCATTGCGGTCAGGCGATCGCCGGCGCGGGCTGCAGGCGGCGCCAGAAGAAGTACGAGAGCCCCCAGAGCACGCCGGTGCCCACCGCGAAGCCCCACGCCTCCGGGCCATCACCCACCGCGAGGTGGGCGATGAGCGCGGAGACGAGGTTGAAGGCGAAGCCGGCATAGGCCCACTCCTTGAGCCGCGCCGGTACCGGCGCAAGCAGCAGCGCCACGCCGAGGAGCTTGGCCCACGAGAGCTCCACCCGGAAGTAGTCGGGGAAGCCGAGGTGGGTGAACGCTTCCGCCACCTGGGGCAGGCTCAGTTGCGCGTAGGCGGTGAAGCCAATCTGCAGGCAGAAGAGCGCGGTGACGAGCCAGAAGCCGATAACCAATTTTTTCGAGCGGGTCATGATCAGGTAGGGCGAGAGGGAAAAGCGGGGGTCTCGATGCCGAACTGCTTTGCGTACTCTGCGTTCAATCGCTGCCAGCCATCGAACTTCATGGCCTCGGCGCCGACGATGCGTCCAATGGGCTGACCGGCGAGCAGGCCATCCAGCACGTCGAAGCAGATGTGCCAGCCCGCGGCGCCCATCGAGATGAAGCCACGGTTGATGTTGTGCCAGAGCGTGAGCCGGGTGCCGCTGCCTTCCAGCGGCTCCAGTTCCCAGCGCATGTTCTGTCCCCCCCAGCTGAGCTCGAGCACCTTGGGCTCGTCGGCCCGCTTCACCTGGGTCTCGGAGACGAGCGGCTTGGGCGCCCCCACCGTCGAGAGCTTCGCGGTGCCAACGGTACCGAGGTTCCGGTCCGCATCGAACGGAGCCCATTGGCGGAGATGCTCGGGCTCGGTGATCGCCTTCCAGACCTTGGCAGGCGGGTGGCGGAGGTCGCGGACGAGCACGAGCGTCCACGTCTCACCCTCTTTTCGGATATCAGCGCCAAAGGCGGCACCCGGTGCGTATTGCTCACGGCTGCTCATGTTTCTTCTTTCCTTTCAGAGTCAGAGGAGGCTTCACAGGGGGCTCGTCCTCCATCTTGTCCAGGTGTTGCTCCAGGGCATCGACGTGCTTCGACCAGAAGCGCCGGAAGGGCACGAGCCATGCGTCCAGTTCCATGAGTGGCTCCGGTCTCAGCCGATAGAGGCGCCGCTGCGCTTCGATTCGTGATTCCACGAACCCGGCGTCTCGCAGCACTCGCAGGTGCTTGGAGACGGACGGCTGCGACAGGTGCAGCTCGCGCTCTATCTCGCCAACGGAGCGCTCAGACGAGAGCAGCAGGCTCAAGATCGCCCGTCTGTTGGGCTCCGCGACGATGGTGAATGAAGATTCCACGACAGGTATATAACCAGCGGTTCATATTCTCGTCAAGGCATATTCGGGCTTGAGGAGGAGGAGGGGCTGTCGGGTGTGGCCTGAAATGTCCGCTCTCTGTCCGGAACGTGCGTGGGAACCGGGGCCTGGGCCTCACTATGCTACCGGGCATGTCGTCCACCCGTTCCCTCGGGCGCACCGGAGTCGCCGCGTCCGCCCGTCCCCGGCACGTCGCGGTGCTCGTCCTGCCACACGTCCACCTCCAGGACCTGGCCGGACCCGTCCAGGTGCTCTTCGAGGCCAACGGCTTCGGCGCGGATTACAGGCTGCGCTACTGCGCGGCGACGCCCGAGGTGACTTCCGCGCAGGGACTGGTCTTCGGCCGACTGGAGTCGCTGCCGGAGCCGCGCGGGCTGGACCTGGTGCTGGTGCCGGGCATGGACTCGCGCGCGCTGGACTCGCTGGCTACGGCGGTGCCGGTGGCGTGGCTGCGCGAGGCCCATGCGGCGGGCGCGCGGGTGGCGTCCATCTGCACGGGCTCCTTCGCCCTCGCGCAGGCGGGGCTGCTGGACGGGCGGCAGTGCGCCACCCACTGGAAGCTCTGTGAGTTGCTCCAGCGCCGCCATCCCGCGGCGAAGGTGCTGGCGGACCGGCTCTTCGTGAAGGACGGCACCGTCATCACCAGCGCGGGCGTGACGTCCGGCATCGACATGGCGCTGTCCCTGGTCCAGGAGGACCAGGGCCCGCTGGTGGTGGCACGCGTGGCGAGGGAAATGGTCGTCTACCACCGGCGCGACGGAGAGCAGCGGCAGTCGTCCGTCTTCCTCGAGTACCGCACGCACCTGAGCCACGGCGTCCACAAGGTGCAGGACTGGATTGTGTCCAACCCGCGCGAGCACGCCACGCTGCCGCGCCTGGCGAGCCTGGCCGCGATGAGCCCGCGCAACCTGACGCGGGCCTTCCGGCAGGCCACCGGCATCAGCGTGAAGGACTTCTCGCAGCGCGTCCGCCTGGAAGTCGCGGCGAACCTGCTGGAGGACCCGGAGGCCCGGGTGGAGAGCGTCGCCACGCACTGTGGCTTCAAGGATGCGCGTCAGCTTCGCCGCCTCTGGAAGGAGGCCCACGGCGTGAGTCCCGCGCGGTGGAAGGCCGGGCGCCAGCGGACCCAGTCAGCGCCCCGATAGCGGGGCAGGAAGCAGGAAGACCATGAAGCACCTCGCGGTGAGCTGCATGCTCGCGGTGTCGCTGTTCCTCGTCGTCACGCCGGCCCAGGCGGCGCCGGAGTCACCGCCCCGGCGCTCGGGCTACACCCGCAACGTGGCCATCGTCCTCTACGAGGGCGTGGAGCTGCTCGACTTCGCCGGTCCCGGAGAGGTGTTCTCGGCGGCGGGGCACCAGTCCATGCAGGGCGACGCGCCCGCCTTCCGCGTCTACACCGTCGCGAAGTCGAAGGCGCCGCTGACCAGCCAGGGCTTCGTCAAGGTGACGCCGGACTTCTCTCCCGAGGATGCGCCCGTGCCGGATGTCATCGTCATTCCCGGTGGCAACACCGGCGTGGTGCTGGAGGATGAGGCGTATTCGAAGTGGCTCGCGAAGACGGCCGCGGGCGCCGAGGTGGCCCTGTCCGTCTGCACCGGGGCCATGGTGCTGGGCAAGGCGGGGATGCTCGACGGGCTGGACGTGACGACGTTCAACAACGCCATCGACTCGCTCCAGCGGATGGCGCCGAAGGCGCGCGTCCACCGGGGGCGCCGCTTCATCGACAACGGGCGCATCGTCACCACCGCGGGCGTGTCCGCCGGCATCGACGGCTCGCTGCACGTCGTGGCGCGGTTGCTCGGCCTGCGCGTGGCCGAGCAGACGGCGCGCTACATGGAGTACCGCTGGACGCCAGAGCCGCACCTTGCTGGCGGCTACGCGTTGTTCAACCCGAGCCTCGATGAGCGGGGCCGTGCCCACCAGCAGGCGCAGCTTCTCGCGGAGGAGAACAGCCTGCCGGCTGCGGCGAAGGCGTACCGGGAGCTGGTGGCATCCGACGCCAACGACGCGACGGCCTGGCTCCGGCTGGGGCAGGTGCTCCTGGCCGCGAAGGACCATGACGGCGCCATCGAGGCGTCGCTCCGTGCCTCCTCCTCGAAGCAGTACCAGGTGAATGCGCTCTACAACGCCGCCTGTGGCTATTCGCTCAAGTCGGACACGGGCCGCGCGCTGGAGTACCTGGGGAAGGCCATCGACGCCGGGCTCAAGGGCTCGTGGGCGCTGAGCGACCCGGACCTGGAGCATGTGCGCAAGGACGCGCGCTTCCAGAAGCTGGCTGCACGTCTGCGGTAGGAGTGGACGCACGCGAGTGCGCAGGGGGTTCAGAAAGACAACTTTCCCCGGCACGTCGGTGGCCAGTCCTGTTACGCCCTCCGTAGATTCTGGACCCACGGAGGGCGCGTGTCCCACGCAGGTGAGAAGTCCATCCTGGCCATCGACCTCGGCACCTCGGCCGTGAAGCTCGCGGTGGTGACGGTGCGGGGACGCATTCTCGGCGGTGAGGTGGAACCGCTGGACCTCTCCCTGCTCCCCGACGGAGGCGCCGAGCAGGACCCCGAGGCCTGGTGGCGCGCCATCATCCGGGGCACGCGGCGCCTGCTCGACTCTGGGGACGTCCGCGCGGACGACATCATCGGCGTCAACTGCAGCTCGCAGTGGTCCGGCACCGTGGCCGTGGACGCGGCGGGCAGGCCCCTGTGTCCCGCGCTCATCTGGATGGACTCGCGCGGCGCGGCCCAGGTGAAGCGCGTGGCCCACGGCTTCATCCCCATCGAGGGCTATGGCCTCCGCCGCCTGCTTACGTGGATTCGCCTGACGGGCGGGGTGCCGAGCCTGTCCGGCAAGGACCCGGTGGGCCACATCCTCTACCTCCAGGGCGCGCAGCCGGAGGTCTACCGGAACACGTACAAGTTCCTCGAGCCCAAGGACTGGCTCAACCTGCGGCTGAGCGGCCGCTTCGCCGCCTCCTACGACTCCATCACCCTGCACTGGGTGACGGACAACCGCGAATTGAGCCGCGTCGCCTACGACGAGCGCCTCCTGGAGATGACGGGGCTTCAGCGCGAGAAGCTGCCGGACCTGGTGCCCGCCGCCACGGTGCTCGGCCCGTTGCAGCCCGACGCCGCGCGCGCCCTGGGCCTTCGCGAGGACGTGCAGGTGGTGACGGGCGCCCCGGACATCCTCGCCGCCGCGGTGGGCTCCGGCGCGGTGAGAGACCACGAGCCGCACCTGTGCGTGGGCACGTCCTCGTGGCTGAGCTGCCACGTGCCGTACAAGAAGACCGACCTGTTCCACCAGATGGCCTCCGTGCCCTCCGCGCTGCCGGGACGCTACCTGCTGGCCAACGAGCAGGAGTCCGCCGGCATCTGCCTCACCTTTCTCAAGGACAACATCCTCTACGGCCGCGACGCGAAGCCGGGGGACGTGGCGGCGGAGGACGACTCGGCGGAGGTCTACAAGCTGATGGAGCGCCAGGCCGGCAGCGTCCCCGCCGGCAGTGACAGGCTCATCTTCATGCCGTGGCTCAACGGCGAGCGCAGCCCGGTGGACGACAAGGCGCTGCGCGGCGGCTTCTTCAACCAGTCCCTCAAGACGACGCGGGCCCACATGGTCCGCGCGGTGATGGAGGGCGTGGCCTACAACTCGCGCTGGCTGTTCACCTACGTGGAGCAGTTCGTGGGGCGCCGGCTGGACTCCATGCGCATCATCGGCGGCGGGGCGCGCTCGCCGCTGTGGTGCCAGATTCACGCGGACGTGCTGGGCCGTACGATTCAGCAGGTGGACGAGCCCGTGCTGGCCAATGCCCGGGGCGCCGCGTTCCAGGCGGCGGTGGCGCTGGGGCAGCTCACGGTGGAGGAGATTCCCTCGCTCGTCCCCATCGCCCGCACCTACGAGCCGGACCCGAAGAACCGGGCCCTCTACGACGAGCTGTTCCGCGAGTTCGTCAACCTCTACAAGGCCAACAAGGCCATCTTCGCGCGCCTCAACCGCGCCCGGAGCGCCTGACGGCCCGGAAAGGACTTCCCATGGCACTGCCCGACCCGAAGTCGCTGCGCCTGCTGAACCACGTGCCCCCACGCCTGCTGTCCGCCGCCGAGCGCTACCTCAAGGCCGTGCCGATGGTGCGTGAGCTGCTGTCGAAGGAGACGGACTCCCTGCTGTCCGAGCTGGAGGGAGACCTCAAGCCGTACCGCGGGAAGATGCCCGCGTTCGACCATCTGCCGGTGACGGGGCGCTCGCGCGAGGAGGTGCTGAAGGAGCTCCAGGCGCTGGAGTCGCAGGAGGAGTCGCGCTGGCGCGAGGGCCGGGTGTCCGGCGCCGTGTACAACGGGGACTCGGAGCACATCGACTTCCTCAACCGCGTGTACGCGCTCCACTCGCAGAGCAACCCGTTGCATGCGGACCTGTGGCCCAGCGCCACCAAGTTCGAGGCCGAGGTGGTGGCCATGACGGCGAGCATGCTCGGCGCCGACGCCGCCAATGCCGGTAGGCCCGCCGAGGAGCACATCTGCGGCTCCATGTCGTCCGGTGGCACCGAGAGCATCATGCTCGCCATCAAGACGTACCGGGATTGGGCGCGGGCGGAGAAGGGGATTACCCGGCCGGAGATGGTGGCGCCTTCCAGCGCGCACCCGGCCTTCGACAAGGCGGCGCACTACTTCGGCGTGAAGATGGTGCGCGTGCCGGTGGGGCCGGACTTCCGCGCGGACGTGGCGGCGATGAAGAAGGCCATCACCCGCAACACGATTGTTCTCATTGGCTCCGCGCCGGGCTTTCCCCACGGCGTCATCGACCCCATCGCCGAGCTGTCCGAATTGGCGCGCAAGAAGCGCATCGGCTTCCACACCGACGGGTGCCTGGGCGGCTTCGTGCTGCCCTTCGCGAAGAAGCTGGGCTACGAGGTGCCGCCCTTCGACTTCCGGCTGCCGGGCGTCACGTCCATCTCCGTGGACACGCACAAGTTCGGCTACGCGGCCAAGGGCTCGTCCGTGGTGCTGTACCGGGGGACGGCGCTGCGCTCGCACCAGTACTTCACGGCGACGGACTGGCCGGGTGGCATCTACTTCTCGCCCACGTTCTCCGGCAGCCGGCCCGGCGCGCTCATCGCCACGGCATGGGCCTCGCTGGTGAGCATGGGCGAGCAGGGCTACCTGGAGGCCACCCGCCGCATCCTGGAGACGGCCTCCGCCATCAAGCAGGGCATCCGGGCGATTCCCGAGCTGCACGTGCTGGGCGACCCGCTGTTCGTCATCGCCTTCGGCTCGGAGGCGGTGGACGTGTTCAAGGTGATGGAGCAGATGAGCGCGCACGGGTGGAGCCTCAACGGGCTGCACAAGCCCGCCGCGGTCCACCTGTGCGTCACCCTGCGGCATGCGCAACCCGGCGTGGCGGATCGCTTCCTCGCGGACCTGCGCGCCGCCGTGGAGCACGTGAAGGCCCACCCCGGCGAGAAGGGGACGATGGCGCCCGTCTACGGCATGGCGGCCAGCGTCCCTTTTCGCGGCCTCGTGAGCGACCTGCTCAAAAAGTACATGGACCTGCTCTACAAGGTGTGACGCCGCCTACCTGCTCGCGGGCGTCGGCGTCACGCCTTCGACCTGCGTCTTGCCGTCCTTGTCGACGGAGAGGCGCAGGTGCGGCTTCTCCTCGGCGTCATTGATGACGATGCTCGCGACGCCGTCGTCCACGCCGATGACGATGCGCTCCTTCCAGTCCTTGCGGAAGGTGATGTTGGGCTGGCCCTTGATGAGGCCCACGCACATCGCCTCGTAGCCCTCCTCACTGTCGAAGCACAGCCCGCGGATGCCGATGGAGTCGAGCATGGCGAGCCCTCCGATTTCCTGACCGTCCGGGCTCATGAACTGGATGCCGTACGCCTTCACGGCGCGCTTGAGGCCCTGCGGGTCCGGCAGCGGCGCGCCGATGCGGATGCGCGCCTGGCCCTTCTCGTCGACGATGTTCAGCGTGCGCACCGAGATGGCGTCCGTGGACCAGGTGGCGGGTTTGACGCTCGAGCAGGCTCCAAGGGCACAGGAGCCAACGACCATCATCACGACACGGCGGAGGAGCTTCGACATGATGGGCAGACCTTTCCAGTGACAGCCCGACCGGCGTTGTCGGGCGGGCCGTCAAGCTAGAGAAAGGCGCGCCCCGCCGAGCCATGGGGTCGCGTTCCTTCCGTCATCGTTGCGTCACGGGCGTCAGTGCGGCCGTGCCGCCCACTCCCACGCGGTGCCCCGGTGGAGCGCCGCGTAGATGTCATCCCTGAGCGTGTTGCACTCGTCATGCGTCAGCGTGCGGTCCAGCGCGCGCAGCACCACACGGAGCAGCACGTTCTTCTGTCCCGGGGATATGCCCATGCGCTTCACCGCGCTGGGGGGCAGCGCGGAGCAGGGCGTCTCCGAGAGCACCTGCACGCTCTCCACCAACTCCGCCCGCTCGCCCAGGGCCGCGCGCACGGCGTCACCCAGCTCCTCGGGTGTCTGTTGTTCCTCCATCACCAGGGACACATCCCTTCGCACCTCCGGCATGGAGGACACGGGGCGGTAGGGCTCCAGGTCCAGGAGCTGGGACGCAATCCTCGGGTCCGCGGAGCGCAGCAGGCGGATGTCGTCCAGGCCCTTGCGCAGCATCAGGATGCGGTCCAGCCCCACGCCCATGGCCAGACCCGTGGTGGTGCGGAGGTCCAGGCCGCTCTCCTCCAGCAGCGCCGGGAGCGCGAGGCCGCACTCGCCAATCTCCACCCACTCCGTGCCGTGGAGCACGTCCACCTGGAGGCCATCGGTGGTGTACGGATGCACGGCCGGGGTGAGCTTCACCTCGCGCCCCGGGAGCAGCGCGCGGACCACGGTGGAAATCATCTCGCGCAGGTCGTCCGTCGTGAGGGGCGGCCCCCGGCGGACCCGCCAGAGGTCCATCTGGTGGGGCTCGCCGGTGTGCATCCGGTCGATGCAGTCGCGGCGGTAGACGAGGCCGGGGCAGGCCAACAGCGCGTCCTCGGGCGGTGCCGAGGCCACGTGTCGCAGCAGGCCTGGAATCATGGCCGAGGTCTGCGAGCGCAGCAGCGCGGTGTCACAGACGTAGCGCGAGTAGCGCGCGTCCCGGGCGGCGCCGCCGGGCGGGTAGTGGAGCCGGTCGTAGTTGTCGGCGATGGAGACGACGGGACTCTGGCGGTGGATGCGGACCTCACAACCCCAGGCGGAGCGCAGGGCCTCCAGCGCGGCGGACACGAGCTGCTGCATCGCGTGCGGGCCGGTGGTGGGGTCGGTGAGGTCGCGGACGGACAGGGCGCGCCGGAGCTCTTCGGCGCTGAGGATGGAGACGGAGACGGACGACATGGGAAACCTCTCGGTGGAATGGCGATGGGACGCAGCGGTCTCCGGGACGCCGGGCGGGGGAGCCGCCTTGCGCCGCCGGCTTCGGATGCCCCCCCGGCGAGCTCGGGAGGGCGTCGCGCCTGACGGCGTTCCACCAACGAGAGGGGCGTGCGCTCAGTCGAAGAGCACGGCCTCCCGACTCCCAAACGGGGCCGGGGGGCGGCTAAATCGACGAGCACTCACCACGAGGTACATGCCGACAGGATTAACGAGGTCGGTGCTTCCTGGCAAGGGGCCTCATCCGGACGCCGACGCGTGTTCCAGCACCGGGCCGCGGCACCGCCCTCCGCTGTCTACGCGGCAGTGGCGGCGAGCAGCAGGTCGATGTCGACCGGCTTGCGCAGGTAGGCGCGGGCGTCGAGGACGCTGCGCCGGCTCTCGAGGTGGGGGTCGGCGCTCATCACCACCACCGGGATGTGTGCGAAGCGCGCGTCGGCCCGTTGCTCGGTGCGGAACTGGAAGCCGTCTTTCACGGGCATCATCAGGTCGAGGAGGATGAGGTCTGGCGAATGCCGCATCGTCTCCAGCTCGGCGAAGGCCTGGGCGCCATTCTCCGCGCAAACCACGGTGTGGCCCTCGTCCTCGAGCAGCTCGCGGATGGAGTCACGGATGTAGACGTCATCCTCCACGACGAGGATTCGCCGGCTCATGTCGCGCCCCCCGGCGCGGCCTCATATCCACCGGCCCGCGCGTGCGACGCATCGCGGGGAAGCAGGATGACGAAGCTCGCGCCGCCCTCCGGCGGGCCCTCCACCACGATGCTCCCTCCGTGGGCCGTCACGATCTGCTTGGAGATGAAGAGTCCCAGTCCGAGCCCTCCGGCATTGCGTGAGGCGAGGCCCCGGTCGAAGCGCTCGAAGATGCTCTCTCGCTGGGCTTCCGCGACGCCGGGGCCATGGTCGCGCACCTCGATGCGGGCCAGGTCTCCCGCCGCCGTGAGGCGCACGTCGAGGCGCACGCCCGGCGCGTACTTCATCGCGTTGGAGATGAGGTTCGTCAGCACCTGCTCCAGCCGGCGCCCGTCCCACACCCCCATCAGCCCGGGCGGGGCGTCCAGTCGCGCCTGGCAGCCGGCCTGCGCGAGCTGTCCGGAGAGGCGCTCCAGCACGTCGCGTGCGAGCTGGGTGAGGTCGAGCTTCTGGACGGCGAGGTCGAGGGTGCCCGTGCGGATGCGGGCGACGTCGAGGAGGTCCTCGACGAGGCTCGTCAGCCGGTCCACCTGTATCAACGAGACGCGCAGCGCCTTCGCGAGCTTCTCCGGGCTCGGGGCACGGCCCTCCTCGGGCTTCACGCCCCGCTCGGTCATCTGCAACTGCATGCGCAGTGAGGTGATGGGCGTCTTCAGCTCGTGCGAGGCGATGGAGAGGAACTCGTCGCGTGCGCCCAGGAGCGTCTTCAGCTCCCGCTCCACCCGCTTGAGCCGGGAGATGTCCCTGAAGGTGACGATGGTCTGGGACGGCTGCGGGTCGATGGCGGGGACGACGTCGGAGTCGACCACGATGTTGAACCGCCCGGCGGGCGAGTGCCACACGGACTCCAGGTCGCGGAGGTGCTCACCGCGCACGGCCCGGGCTCCAGGGGTGTCCTCCGGCGGTAGCGGGCGGTCCGCCTCGTCGGTGATGCGGAATGCACGGCCGCGCTCCGCGGCGTCGAGGTCTACGGGGAAGGGACCCGCTGAGAGCTGCTGGGCGGCGCGGTTCGCGAAGGTGAACCGGCCGGAGCCCGGGTCGACGAGGAGGGTGGGAGTCGGGAGGCGGTCGAGCACGGCCTCCAGCCATTCCTGCTGCCGCACGAGGTTCGCGGCGCGCGTCTCCTGCTCCGCCACCTTCGAGCGCAGGGCCGCCATGCTGAGCTGGGCCTGTACGCGGGCCAGCAGCTCCCGCGTCGCGAACGGCTTCGTCAGGTAGTCGTCCGCGCCGAACTCGAGCCCGCTCGCCGTGGCCTCCTCCCCCGCGCGCGCGGACAGCAGGATGACCGGGAGCGTGCGCAGCGCGTCGTCTGCCCGGAGCCGCTGCACCAGCTCGATGCCGTCCATCACCGGCATCATCACGTCCGAGAGGATGAGGTCCGGCCGGGACGCTCGCGCCGCGCGGAGCGCCTCCTCGCCGTTCGTCACCGCCGTCACCTGATAGCGGCCCTCGAGGAGGCGGCGGACATAGTCGCGCATGTCGGCGTTGTCGTCGGCGAGCAGGATTCGTTGGCGCTCGCCAGCCGCCGGGGACGTGGCGAGCCTTGCCCCGCTCCCGCCGTCCGCCACCGGAGCGGCCTCCGGCACCTGGTTCGCCAGCCAGCGGAGCGTCTCCTCCACGTAGGCCTCGGGGCGCGTCGCGGTGGAGAGGGGCTGCTGCGCATCGAGTGGAGCAGGCTTCGCCATCCAGTAGGCGTTGCCGAGCGGGATGCGGACGAAGAAGGTGGAGCCCCTTCCCTCGACGCTGCGCACCTCGACCGAGCCGCCATGGAGCTTCGCGAGCTCGTTCACGAGCGCGAGGCCGATGCCGCTGCCCTCGTGGGTGCGCCCCTTCGCCCCCTCCACCCGGTGGAAGCGCTGGAACACGTGCCCGAGCTCATCGGCGGGAATGCCGATGCCCGTGTCCTGCACCGACAGCCGCGCGAAGCCGCCCTCCCGCCGGAGCTCGACGCGGATTTCACCCGCATGGGTGAACTTGAACGCGTTCGACACGAGATTGAGGACGATCTTCTCCCACATCTCCCGGTCCACGAGCACCGGGTTCGCGAGGGGCTCGACGTCCACCACGAACCGCATGCCCGCGCGCTCGACGGTAGAGCGGAAGGCGCTCGCGACATCGCGGGTGAGCGAGGCCAGGTCGGTCGGCTCGACCGAGGCCTGGGCCCGGCCCGCCTCGATGCGGGAGAAGTCGAGCAGCGCGTTCACCAGCTTGAGCAGCCGCAGCCCGTTGCGGCGCACCACCTCGAGCTCGCCGCGCGCGGCCTCCGGCAGTTCCCCGCGCTGTCCGGCCAGGAGGTCCTCCACCGGGCCGAGCAGCAGCGTGAGCGGCGTGCGGAACTCGTGGCTCACGTTGCTGAAGAAGGCTGTCTTCGCCTGGTCAATCTCCGCGAGCGCCTCGGCCCGGAGCCGCTCCGCCTCGTACGCGCGCGCATTGCTCAGGGCCGCGCTCGCCGCCGCCCCCAGCATCTCCAGGAAGGCCCGGTAGGCATCGTCGAGAGGCAGCCGCGTGCTGGCCCCGACGACGAGGAAGCCCAGCGGTGCGTCCATGCCACCCACCCGGACGGGCAGCACGAACGACGTCGTCAGTGGCTCGGGGTATGGGCCCGCGGCCACGCGCCCGAGCCGGGACTCCAGGTCATGAACCGGCTCCGCCCTGCCGCTGCGTGCCGCGCGCGAGAGTGGCCACCCGGTGCCCTCGTCTGCCTTCGCCAATTCAATCACTTGCGGCGCGAGCGGGCCTCCGGCCGGTGTCCGGCGGGTCCCGTGGAGATGGGCCTGGCTCCCGTCCGGCGTCGTCACGTAGAGGACCGCGAAGGGCAGGTCGAAGGCGTACTCGTCGAGCGACCCGAGGAGCAGCTCGCAGGCCTCGTCGAAGACCGTTGCCTGGCCGGCGCGGTTCGCGATGTCCCGCAACGCTCGGGTCCGCCGCTGGGCGAGCATCGTCGCGGTCGTCTCGGTCACCGGGTGGAAGAGGCCCACCACCTTCCCTGTCTCATCGCGAATCGGGCTGAGGGAGAAGGTGAAGAAGGTCTCCTCCGGGTAGCCGTTGCGCTCGAGGAACATTCGCTGGTTTTCGAGGAAGCTCGTCTCCCCAGCGAGCGCCCGCTCGAAGGGTGCGCCGATGGCTGGCCAGGCGGACGCCCAGGTGACCCGGTAGTCCTCGCCCATGGCACGCGGGTGCGCCGCGCCGCAGGCGACGCGGTAGCCCGCGTTGTAGATCTGGTTGTGGCCGTCGCCCCAGATGATGTTGATGGGAAAATTCGAGGCGAGACAAAGGCTTACCGTGGTGCGCAGGCTCTGCGGCCACGTCTCGATGGGGCCCAGCGGCGAGCTCGACCAGTCCAGCGACGCAATGAGCGTCGCCATCTCGCCACCCCCGGCGAGCCACTCGAGCTTTCGCTGTGTGCCCATGCTGGTATGGGATACGGATGCTCGCGCTCCGGGACAAGGCGAGCGTTCACCAGCAGCCGGTTCGAACCGTCATGCAGCGGACGACCGCGAGCACTCCGGGGCCGAGAAGGGAACTCCGGGGGTGTCAGTCCCGCAGTGTCCGGCCGAACAAATCCAGCAGCCTCTGCCAGTGCTGCTCGGAGGCGTCCTCGTCATGGGCCGCGGAGCCCGCCACCGCGAAGCCATGACGCTTGCCCGCGTAGAGCTCGGAGCGGTGCTTGACGCCGGACTCCTTCAGGGCGGCCTCCAGCTTCTGGATGGCCTCGGCCGGCATGGAGGCGTCGTTGTCCGCGTGGCCGAAGTACAGCTCGCCCTTCACCCTACCGACGAGGCGGTGGGGGCTGTCGGGCGCGTCCGTGGCCAGCCGCCCGCCATGGAACGAGGCCGCCGCGCCGACGCGCTCCGGGAAGTCCGCCGCCATGCGCACCGCGATGCCGCCGCTCATGCAGTACCCGACCACTCCCGCCTTCGGCCCCTTCACCCGCGAATTGCGCGCGAGGAAGTCCAGCTCCGCGCCCGCGTCCACCTTCTGTCGCTCGGGCGTCAGCCCGCCGATGAGCGCGTAGATGCGCTTCTTGAACGCCTCGTCCTCGAAGGTGCCGCGCAGGTCCAGCTTCGACGCGTGGCCCTCGCGGTAGAAGACGTTGGGCAGCAGGACGACGTAGCCCTCCTTCGAGAGCTGGTGGCCCATCTCGTCGAACACGGGCCGGACGCCAAACGCATCCGTCAGCAGGATGACGGCGGGCCAGGGGCCATTGCCCCCGGGGTGGAACAGCTTCGCGTCCATCGTTCCGTCAGCGGTCTTGATGTCGACGTCCTGCATACGCGGTGTGACCTCCGGAAAATCAAATCGAACGGGTGGCAATCTCCGTGAGCTCCATGTCCGTGAGCACCAGGGGATTGGCCTTCATGCTGCTCGCGGCCTTCGCCTTCGCCACCAGCGCAGGCACTTCCGCCGCCGTCAGCCCATAACGCCCCAGGCCCGGCACGCGCAGCGCCGCGCGCAGTTCCTCCACCCAGGCGAGGGCTTCTTCCGCGCGCGCGTCCGGCCGGCCCGTCAGCAGCGCCGCCACCTCCTGGAAGCGCGGCACCGCCGGGTGCTCCGGGGCGCGGGCGCGCAGGGCCCGCAGATTCACGTCCAGCACCGCGGGCAGCAGCGCCGCGCACACCGCGCCATGGGGTGCGTCGAACATGCCGCCCACCGGCGCCGCGAAGCCATGCACCGCGCCCAGGCCCGAGTTCGCCAGGCACAGCCCGCCGAAGAGGCTGGCCAGCGCCAGGTCCTCGCGCGCGGGCGCGTCCGGCCCGTCCAGCACCGCCCGCCGAAGTGAGCGCGCCGAGCGGCGCATGCCCTCGCGCGCCAGCGCGTCCGTGAGCGGGTTGGCGCGCGCGGAGAGGAATGGCTCGATGACCTGCGACAGCGCATCCAGCCCGCTGGAGGCCAGCACCGCCGCCGGTGCTCCGGTGAGCAGGTCCGGGTCCACCAGCGCCACGCGCGGCAGCATGTGCGGGCTGCGGAGGCTGGCCTTCACCTTCGCCTCCTTCGAGCCCAGCACCGCGTTGCGCGTCACCTCCGAGCCCGTGCCCGCCGTCGTGGGAATCGCCACGAAGGGCAGGGAGGCCAGCGTGAGCGGCTTCCCCCGGCCGATGACCTCCAGGTAGTCCAGCGGGTCTCCCCCGTTCGCGGCCAGCGCCGCAATCGCCTTCCCCGCGTCCAGCGCGCTGCCTCCGCCGAACGCGACCACGGCGTCGCAGCGGGACTCGCGCGCCACGGCCGTGCCTTCGCGCGCCAGTTCCACCGTGGGCTCGCCGTCCACCGGGAAGACGCGCACCGGCAGGCCGAGCCGCTCCAGCGCTTCTTGCAGCGGCCGCGCGCGCGCCGGGTCCTTCCCGGTGACGAGCAACACCCGGCTGCCGCCCAGGCTGCGTACCACCTCGGGCGCTTCCGAGATTCTGCCCGGACCGAAGACGATGCGCGTGGCGGTGGCGAACTCGAAGGAGAGGCCGCTCACGTCACCACCCGGCGTCGTCGGGGAAGCGGTTGATGTACTTCCGGCTGGTGCGCGGCTCCGCCATCATCGGCGCCACCGTGTCGCGCCAGAGCAGGTAGTGGGCCGTCTCCTTGTGCGCGGCCGGGGCCTGCGACGTCCGGTACACCTCCACGAGCACGAAGCGTGTCGTGTCCTCGGTGTCCTGGATGACGTCGAAGCGGGCGATGCCGGGCTCCTTCACGCTCTGGCGGGCATTGGCCAGGGTGGCCTCGCGAAAGGCCTCCACGTGCTCCGGCTTCACGTGGACGTGGACATGGACGACCAGCAGGGAGTGGGACATGCCCTGGAAACTACTCCGGGCCGGGGCCGCGCGGGTGCACGGCTTCCGGCCCGGAGGGGCCACGTGTTCGCTGTCAGGCAGCCGCTACGGCGCGGTGAGGACCGCCGTGGGGCTGAGGACGTCCTCCAGCTTGCGGGCCATGGTCCACCCGTCGTGGTAGACGATGCCCACCTGCGAGATGGTGTCGTTCCGGTACAGGCCCACCTTCAGGTAGTTGAGCATCCCCGGGAACTGGGTGGCGATGTTGCGCTTGGGCAGCACGACCTTCCCGTTGAGGTACAGCTCCACGAAGCCCACGCTGGAGTCCGGCGACCACTTCACGTGGAAGATGAAGTCCATCCACTGGCCGCGCACCAGCGGCGTGCGCCAGACGATGGTGCCCGGGTTGCCACCGATGTTGAGGCGGATCTCCTCGCCGTAGACGGTGAACTCCACCGGCGGCGAGCCCGAGTTGCCGTCGTGGTGCCACTGCGCGAACAACTGCCACGTCTTCGCGCTCGGGTAGGTGGAGTCGAACATCGTGCTCCAGCGGTAGTAGTACTCGGAGCCGACCGGCTCGCGCGTCATCCGCACCAATTCGTTGCGGTTGCCGCTGGCGTTGATGGGGTCATCGCCCTGCTTCACCGTGGCCTTGAGGGCGTAGCGGCCCTGGCGCAGCGGCGAGGACACCAGCGCCAGCCGGTCCGCGCTCACCATCTGCGTGCTGCTCCACTGGGAGCGGCTGCCCGTCTCGAAGTCACCCACCCAGACGACGCTGGAGCCCGTGGGAGGCGTCGTCGGGGGCGGAGTCGTGGCTCCGGCGCAGGCGCGCGCCTCGGCGATGCTGGCCCAGTCGTTCAGGGTGTTGCCGTTGACGGTGATGCGCACGCGGCGCGCCGACACGGGCGTGAAGGTATAGGTCTCCGCCGCCGCCGTCGTGCCGGTGCTCTTGCCGGAGTAGACCGGCGTGTAGGTGATGCCGTCCGGGGAGACGGACACCGCGAAGGTGTTGGCGCGCGTGTTGCCGCCGTGCCAGGCGACGGTGACGCCGCCCACCGTCTTCGTGGCACCCAGGTCGTAGTCAATCCACGAGCCCTTGCCGAGGTTGCTCCAGCGCGTGGCGAGCTGGTCGTCGAGGGTGTTGGCCGGGAGGTTGCCGTCATTGCCGCTGGCGATGGCCGCCGTGGCCGTGAGCTGGGTGCAGTTCGAAGCGGTGAGGGCCTCGGCCGCGACAGCCTGGCCGGCACCGTCGGGGGCCTCGCCCGTTTCGGTCGCGGGCTCGTAGGCGCCACAGGCAGCGCTACCAATACCCAGCAGGGTTCCAACCAGCAGGAAGGTCTTCTTCATGTGAGCTCTCGGGGGAATCAAAGACAGACGGGGAGTGAGACCGCGCCGCGGAGAGCGGGCGGGCGGATGTATTGGCTTTGAGATGTGGGGTCTGCTCCAAGGAAGCGGCGCGAGAGCGCCGCACTGCGATGTGAACGAGTATCGGTGATAACTATTTCGTACTCAACACATGTCGAACACGCCTGCCTGCCCTGCGGGGAGGGCACCTGCGTGTTACATGTAAACTGATTGTAATTGTGTATCGGGACGCGATTGAGACCGGGCTGCAATCACGGACCGTGGTGTGGGGCAGCACGCGTGGCGTGGAGGAGACACTCACACAGCCCCGAGGCGCGAGGCGCGGCGGACCCCGGCGGCGTTAGAAAGTCCGGGTCGCTCCGAGGACGCGAGGATCGGCGCTCCAACCACACCGCGGCAATCCGTTATGGGAGGTGGCCATGGCCTCGTCCTCGGGCATGTGTGTTGCCTGTGGAGCTCGAATTCCGGTGGGTGCTCTCGCGTGCCCACGCACTCCGCCCGGGGTTGGACAGGGGGCGCCGGTGCGCAGGTGGATGACCGCCACCTGCCAGCCCCCACTCGTGGGGCGCGCCTCGCACCTGGTGCGGCTGAAGGACCTCGCGGTGGAAGTCCGGCGCGGGCTCGGCCGCGCGGTGTGGCTGGTGGGCGAGGCGGGGCTGGGCAAGTCGCGGCTGAAGAACGCGCTCGTCGAGCAGCTCGCGAGCGACGGCTTCGAGGTATTCGAGGGCAGTGGCCTGGCCCTCCCCGGGATGCCGGGCGGCGCCTTCCGTGAGTTGCTCGAGGCCACCCGGGGCCTGCGGCCGCCGCCGGGAGTGGGGTGGGTGTCCAGCGCGGACGCGGAGTTGCTGGCGCGGTTCCTGGAGGGCCGTGAGCGGCAGGGCGTCCCGGCGAGCCTCTCCGCCGAGCGCACCGCGCTGTTCGATGCCCTCTGCCACGCGCTCATGCCCCACCGCCGTCCGAGGTTGCTCATCCTGGAGGACTGGCAGCACGCGGACCCGTTCAGCCATGCGCTCATCGAAGTCCTGGTGTCGCGCCTCTCACACACGCCGCTGTTCCTGCTCGCGCTCCAGCGTCCCGGGGGCACGGCACCGGTGCCGCTGTCGGCCGAGGTGGTCACGGTGGGGCCGCTCTCCGACGACGAGGCCACCGCGCTCCTCGAGCAGCGCGTGCGCTCCTCCTGCGCGCCCGTGACGCCGGAGGTGCGCGCGGCCCTCCTGGAGGCGGGCGCGGGGCATCCGCTGCACCTGCTGCATGCCATCACCCTTCAAGAGGAGCGCCCCGAGTTGCCGGTGCCCGGCACGGGTGGGGCGGTGCTCGGCGCGCGGCTGCGGGCGCTGTCTGCCACGCAGCGCGAGGCGCTCCAGTCGGCCTCCGTGCTCGGGCCCTCGTTTCCCCGGACGGTGCTGGGGGCGCTGGTGGGCGGCTGCGCGCCGCTCGCGCCGCTGGAGGCGGGCGGGTGGCTGCGGGCCGCCGCGGGCGGACGGTACACGTGGGCCGTGTGTCTTCCGGAGGGCTTGCTGGGGGACGTCGCTCCCGACTCGCACGCGCTGCACCGCCGGGCCGCGGAGGCCCATGAGTCGCTGCCCGTGGAGCTGCGGCGCCGGGCCTGCGCGGATCTTTCCCGGCACTGGCTCTCCGCCGACGCGCCGGAGCGCGCACTGCCGCACCTGCTGGAGCTGGCGGGGTGGCACCGCGCGGCGTTGGAGACGGACTTCGCGCTCGGGGTGTATCGCTTCGCGCTCGGCCAGGCGTTGGGGTTGGAGCCCGCGGCGTCGCTCGACTGGCAGCGGGTGCTCTGGGAGCGCATGGGGGATGCCCACCGGTTGGCGGGCGCGCGGGAAGACGCCGAGTACTCCTGGCGCACCTCCCGTACGCTCGACGCGCGGGAGCCCGTACCCCCGCTCGGGGACCGGGCGCGGCGGCTCCACAAGCTGGGCTCCGTGCTCTTCGCGCTCGGTCGCTTCGAAGAGGTGTTGGTGGTGGCGGAGGAAGGGCAGCGCGAGGGCGTGCAGTCCCTGCCCACGCTGGCGGCGGGACTGGAGGCTGATGCCGCGCTCGCCCTGTGTGGGCTGGGTCGCTTCGAGCAGGCGCGCACCCGGCTTCGTCTCGCGCGCGAGCGGCTGCGGCTGGCGCCTCCGGAGAGCGGACCCGCGCGGGCCGCGGTGGAGGCCGCCCTGCACCGGGCCATGGGCAACGTACTGATGGGGAAGGGCCAGCCGGAGCAGGCCACCGCGGAGTACCTCGCGGTGCTGCGCTGGAGCGAGGTGTCGGGGGACACGTGGGAGCACTCCACCGCGCTGCTCCACCTCGGTGACGCCCACGCGCGCGCGGGGGACCGGGAGCGCGCGACGCACTTCTTCCAGCTCGCGCTGGAGCTGGAGTCGCGCACCGGGGACCGCTGGGGCATGGCGCACACGCACCACGGGCTGGCGCTCCTGCACACCCAGGCGGATGCGCCGGAGCTGGCGAAGGAGGATGCCGTGCGCGGCCTTCAGCTCGCCTCGATGGTGGGGGACCTCAAGCTGAAGTCCCGGCTGCGCTTCGCGCTCGGGCGGGCGCAGCTGCGGCTGGGAGAACTGGAGGAGGCGGGGAAGCAGCTCCAGCTCGCCGCGCAGGATGCCGCGGCCGTGGGGGCGCGTACGGAGCAGCTTCAAGCGGAGGCAGCGCTCCGGGTGCTCGGCACGCGGCGTTGACGGAACCCCGGGCGAGGCCCGAGTGTCCACCCCCGGTGCGCCCCCTGGTCCTCTCCCTCCTGCTCGCCTGCGTGCCAGGCTTTCCGTCCGTTGCGTTGGCCGCGATGGCTCCCGATGCGTTCGAGGCGTACCTGCGTCCTCCGCACCCGCCCGCGGATGGCTTCGCTCCCGTGCCCGGGAGCCTGGCTGCTCGTCCGGGAAGCGAGGTGCTCGCACTGGCGCATGGCCGCGTCGCGGAGGTGGGCGAAGGCGGGCGCTCCGTCGTGCTGGAGCACCTGTACTACGAGAACCATGCGCTGCTGCGTGCCCGGTCCGAGTACTCGGGGCTGGACGGGGTGGAGCTCCGTCCGGAGGCGCTCGTCACGCGAGGGCAGGTGCTGGGACGGGTGGGGAAGACGGCCCGGCTCGTCGTGACGGTGCACGCGGGCCGGCGTCTCTCCGCCGCGGAGCTGCGGCGCTTCACCTCGACGCGGGAGCGGCTGCCGCTTCCGGCGGAGGAAGCGTCACTGCTGCTCATCTCGCACGAGGACTTCCAGCTCCGTCTGTACGCGAAGGGGCGTGAAGTGGTCCGCAAGGAGGTGGGCTTCGGCCAGGCAGCGGGAGCCAAGGAGGTGCGCGGCGACAACCGCACGCCGAAGGGCATGTACTTCGTCACGCAGAAGGTGCGAGGGGACATTCCCGGGCCGTACTCGGCCTTCTATGGCGGGCACTGGATTCGGGTGAACTATCCGAATCCGTGGGACGCCGACCGGGGTGTGGCCTCGGGCTTCGTCGATGCGAAGACGCGCGAGCGCATTGCCCGCGACTGGGCGGCGCGGCGGAACACGGAGGCCTCCACGCGCCTGGGCAGCGGTATCGGCCTGCACGGCTGGGCGGGGGAGTGGACGCTGGCGGAGAGCGGCGGGCGCCTGTCCTGGGGCTGCGTGGTGATGCACACCCCGGACATCGCCTCGCTGTTCGACCAGGTGCCCGAGGGGACCATGGTCGTCCTCTTCTAGCCGCGGCTGAGGGTCCACGCCGCGGCGGGCGTCGCCTCACCAGGTTGATGAAGCTCTACCGCCCGGGGAGGCAGGCGTGGAATCCTCCCGGTGTGACCGAGATTGAAACCATCGACGCCTTCGAGCGGCACCTGCGCTCGGGAGCGCACCTCTCCAACGTCGTCATCCAGGGGCTGGACTTGCGGCGGTACACCCGCGAGCTGGCCTCCTCCGAGCTGGCGGGCACCGTCTTCCTCGGGTGTGAGCTGGAGACTGAGGCCCTGCGCGTGGCGCTCACGCACGGGGCCCTCGTCTTCCCGCCCATCACCGGGCTGCCCTACCAGCCCTATCGCGGCAGCGTCTATTCGCCGGAAGAGCTGTACGCCGGCTTCGACCCGGCACGGCCGGAGACGTACGCCGACACGCTGGACGCGCGCGTCTACGCGCACTGGGCCGCGCAGGGACGGGGCAGCCCGCCCACGCTGCTGGAGACGCTGGCGCAGCGGCTCCATGACCATGCCGTCACCGACGCCATGGAGGAGGTGCTCGCGGCGGGGGGCGGGAAGCGCAAGGTGGTGGCCATCATGGGCGGCCACTCGATGAAGCGCGGACAGCCGGACTACCGCGCGGTGGCGGCGCTGGCTCGCGAGCTCACCCAGCGGGGCTTCTTCATGGTCTCCGGCGGAGGCCCGGGCGCCATGGAGGCCACCCACGTCGGCGCCTGGTTCGCACGGCGCACCGAAGCGGAGCTGGACTCGGGGCTCGCCATGCTCGCGAAGGCCCCCAGCTACACCGACCGCGAGTGGCTCGCGTGCGCCTTCGAGGTACGGGGCGCGTTTCCGCTTCGCGATGGCGACAGGCCCCACTGCGACAGCCTGGGCATCCCCACGTGGCACTACGGGCACGAGCCGCCCAACCCGTTCGCGACGTACATCGCCAAGTACTTCGCCAACAGCGTGCGCGAGGACGGCCTGCTCACGATTGCTCGCGGTGGCATCGTCTATGCGCCGGGCAGCGCAGGCACCATCCAGGAAATCTTCCAGGACGCGTGCCAGAACCACTACAACTCCGTGGGCGTCATCAGCCCGATGATCTTCCTCGGCACCGAGTTCTGGACGCGCACGCGTCCCGTGTATCCGCTGCTGGTGCAGCTCGCCCAGGGACAGGAGTACGCGCGCCACCTGCTGCTGACGGACTCGCGGGAGGAGGTCATCCGGGCGCTGGTGGACTACGACTTCGCGCAACACGGCGCGGGGTGAGGGCGGTGTAGTCGCCCCACGCCGGAAGGCCGTGGCCGCCCTTCATGCCCTGGAGTCGGTGACATATTTCGCCCGGGTGGGTGTTTGGGGACATGCACGCGCGCCGGGCGTGCCGATATGCGCCGACGCGAGGACCGTTCCGCGAGGGTCGGCGCGGGCCTTTGCCGGCCGAGGAGGAGTGCCATGTCCCACACCAATCCGTTCTGGCTGGGAGCGGTGTGTGTCTCGCTGGGGGCGCTGCTCTGGTCCGTGCCGGCGTGCTGGTCCGCCGAGCGGCCCCGGCCCCCGAGCCGGCCCGAGGCGCCCAGGCCCACCCGGACCTACGCGAACCTCGCCTGGGGCCCGCCAAGGGCCCTGTCCAGCGTGAGGTAGTCCCCGGACGCTCACGTGCGCGGTGGGCGGGGCCTGCGTGACGGCTGGGGCACGTCCTCCGGATTCAGGGTGGGGCCCAGGCGCCGGATTTCCCGGGCGATGAAGTCCGCCACCTCCTTGACGCGCGGTGTCCCACGCAGGTCTCCGTGGACGCCGAGCCAGAGCTCCCTCGTGGGAGCAGGCGTGGGTGTCGCGAGTCGTCTCAAGCCCTTCACGTCATCCCCCAGGCAGCGCGGCAGGCAGGCCAGCCCGGCGCCCGCCGCTGCCATGCGCGCCTGGACGTCGCGGTTGTTCAGGCGGAAGGCGATGCGCGCCCCACTCGCGAGGGTGCGCAGCCAGGCCACGTCGGCGATGGGGCCCTGCTCGTCGCTCATGGTGACGAGCGCGTGGCCCTCGCACTGCCGCGAGAAGTCCGGCGCTCCGTGCCGCGCGAGGTAGTCCTCCGCCGCGTACAGGCCGAAGGCCAGTCGGGCCACCTTCCGCTGGAAGATGTCCTGCTGCTCGAAGGGGACGGCGCGCAGCGCGAGGTCCGCTTCCCGCTGCGTCAGGCTGACCCGGCGCACGTCCGAGTGCAGTTCGATGCCGAGCGCGGGGTGTCGCTCGGCCAGCGGGACGAGCAGCGGCCCGAGCACGTGGCTGGCGAGCCACTCCGTGGTGCTCACGCGCACGGTGCCGGAGAGGCCGATGTCGCGTCCGGTGGCCCGGCGCTCGGCGGCGAGCGCGTCCTGCTCCATGCGCTCGACATGGGCGCGGATTCCTTCGCCGGTGGCGGTCAGGGTGAAACCCGACGGCGTCCGCTGGAAGAGCCTGGAGCCGAGCTTCCGTTCCAGGGCGTCCAGGCGCCGTCCCACCGTGGGCTGCGTCACCCGCAGCGAGCGCGCGGCGGACGAGAGGCTGCCGTGCTGGGCGATGGCGAGGAAGAAGCGGAGGTCATCCCAGTCGAGCATCGGTTCCGGTCCCGTGAAGACATGCCATGCGTGGTGCGTCCCCACCCCATGCGGAAATGCATGGCGAGTCAACGCGCATGTCGTTCGACGGGAGCAGGCCCCGAGCGCATCTATTGCTCCGTCACGGTGCTCGGAGAGGAAGACCGCCATGGTGTTCGGGAAGATGAGGCTCGTTGTCTCGCTGGTTTCACTGCTCACTGCCTGTGCCGGCACGGGAGCGCGCCCGCCCGCTGCCGGTACGCTGCGCTGGTTCGGTGGTCCCACCGTGCTCCTCGAGCGGGACGGATTGCGACTGCTGACGGACCCCATGCTGGGGTCTCGGGGGCCGCGCGCGTTCGTGCTCCCAAAGCATCCGTCCACCGGAGCGCCCGACGCGGAGGTCGCGCGCTACGTGGACCCTCCGGACATGGACCTCGGGCGGCTCGACGCCGTCATCCTGAGGGCGGTGGGTGTCGATGGCCCGCTCGGACGACGGTCCATGGACGCGGAGGAAGCGCTGAAGCTCATCACGCTGCTGAATCCCCGGCGCGTCATTCCCATCCACCACACCACGTTCGGCCACTACCGCGAGCCCGTGAGGGCGCTGGAGCAGCGAGCGGAGAAGGCGGGTGTTGGCGGGCGCCTCCAGCTCCCGCGCGAGGGCGAGGCCATCGACCTCTCCAGGTAGCGGCCCGGGTCGTCCTCGGGGTCGCTGGGCGGCCCCTTTCCGCCGAAGCTACACTGCGGCTCCGTGAGGGGAGGCCGTACCTGAGCCAGCCGGAATCGTCGTCGAATCTCGTCGTCCTCAAGAGCTGTGGTGATTCGGCCGAAGCGGCCATGCTGCGCTCGCTGCTGGAGGCCCACGGCATCCCCTGCGTCGTCCAGGGAGAGCAGCACCGCGCCATGCTTGGCGTGATGGGCGGATACATCGAGGTCAACGTGCTCGTCGCCTCAGCCGACCTCGACCGGGCCCAGGCGCTTCTCGATGCTTCCGCGGAGGACCCCGCGGAGCGCGCCTCCCAGGCGGGCCCGGGCGCCACGGACACCGAGGAGGCGGTGTGCCCCGTCCATGGCCAGCGCTCCACCCTGACGTGCGGACGCTGCGGCACGTTCCTCTGCGCGAGCTGCGATGTGCAGGACGCCCAGGGCTCGCCCCGCTGCGAGGACTGCGCGGAGCGGCAGGTTGCCGGGGGCGAGACGCGACGGAGCAACCGCCGGAGGCTGGCCGCCTGGGGCGTGCTGCTCCTCATGTTCGGCCCCGTCCTCTTCATGGCGCTCGCTGTCCTGCTGCGAAGAATCCTGGGCTGACGAGCACCCCGGAATTCCGGAGCGCCCGCGTTCCGCCGCGCAGCGGGGTAGGGGATGGGCCCTGTTCCATGGGGATGATGCGGCATATCCTCGGGGCCCTTTGGGAGGAGTGCCTGGATGCGGCCCCGGGCCGTCTTCTTCGACCTGGATGACACGCTGATCGACCGTGCCGGCGCCTTCGCCAGCTACGTCGAAGACCTCGTCATCCGCCACCCGCGCGTCTTCCCGGAGTCATGCCGTGCCGCGGATGTGGCCGAGCTGCACGCGCTCGACGGGCGTGGTTCCACGGACCGCACCGTCTTCTGCCGTCGCGTGACGGAGGCCTTCCCCGGCCTGGGGCTGTCACCCGAGGAACTCTGGGACGACATGTCCTCCCTGCTGCCGTACCTCGTCGTTCCCAGCGTGGGGACCCTCGCGCTCGTGGAGGACCTGAGGAAGCGCGCTTCCGTCGCCGTGGTGTCCAACGGCTCGGGCCGGGTGCAGCGCGCGAAGCTGCACCACGCGGGGCTCATGCACTTGCTGCCCGACGTCTTCCTCTCCGGCGAGGTCGGCGCGGAGAAGCCCGACGCGCGCATCTTCCAGGCGGCGCTCGCCCGGGTGGACCGCGCTCCCGAGGACGTGCTCCACGTCGGTGACGACCCGGAGCGGGACATCGTCGGCGCCACCCGCCTGGGCATGGCCACGTGCTGGGTGTCCCATGGCCGGCGGTGGCCCCACGGATTGCCTCCGCCCACCTTCACGGTGGAGCGAATCACCGGCGACACGAAGCCCCTCGCGGAGGTGCTCGCGCGATGGACATGAACGCCGTGGTCGGCTCGCACGACCTGCTCTTCCTCACGCTGGACACCCTCCGCTACGACGTGGCCGAGGAAATGGCCGCGCAGGGCCGCACGCCGAACCTCACCGCGCTGATGCCCGGGGGACGCTGGGAGCAGCGCCACTCGCCCGCCAGCTTCACCTACGCCGCGCACCACGCCTTCTTCGCCGGCTTCCTGCCCACTCCCGTCGCACCCGGCCTCCACCCGCGCCTGTTCTCCATGCGCTTCGAGGAAGCGAGACGACGGCCCCGGGCACCTGCGTCCTCGACGCGCCGGACCTCGTCACGGGCCTGGCCGGGCGCGGGTACCACACCGTCTGCATTGGCGGCGTGGGCTTCTTCAACAAGCGCAACCCGCTGGGCAACGTGCTGCCCGGCCTCTTCGCGGAGAGCCACTGGAGCCGCGAATTGGGCGTGACGGACCCGCGCTCCACGGAGCACCAGGTGGCCCTCGCCGTGCGCCGTCTGGAGGAAATGCCTCGCGAGCAGCGCGTCTTCCTGTTCATCAACGTGTCCGCGCTGCACCAGCCCAACCGGCACTACCTGCCCGGGGCCACCGAGGACTCGCGCGCCTCGCAGGGCGCGGCGCTGGAGTACGTGGACCGCCAGCTTCCGCCCCTCTTCGCCGCCCTGCGGCGCCGGGGCCCTGCCTTCTGCATCGTCTGCTCGGACCACGGGACGGCCTATGGCGAGGAGGGCTATACCGGCCATCGCCTGGGCCACCCCGTCGTCTGGACGGTGCCCTACGCCGAGTTCCCGCTGAATCGAGACACCGCACCATGACGCGCCTGGAGCAGATGCTGGGTGAGACGCCCTACGTGGCGTACCTCTACGGCTACCCCCACAAGACGGCCTACCGGCCCTTCACCCCCGCGCTCCCCCTGGAGTCCGTCTGGGCGGAGGAGCGGCGCGACGCGCTGTTCCTCTACGTCCACGTGCCCTTCTGCGAGATGCGCTGCGGCTTCTGCAACCTCTTCACCGCCGCAGGCCCCAAGCAGGACGTGGTGGACGGGTACCTCGCCGCGCTCGGCCGCGAGACGCGCCGGGTGAAGGAGGCACTGGGCACGGCCAGCTTCGCTCGCGCCGCGCTGGGCGGCGGTACACCGACGCTGCTCGACGTGCGCGGCCTGCACACCGTGTTCGACCTCATGGAAGGCGTCCTGGGCGCGGACCTGAAGGGCATCCCCGTGGGCGTGGAGGTGTCGCCGGAGACGGTGGACGCGGAGAAGCTCCGCGCGCTGCGCTCGCGCGGCACGGACCGGGTGAGCATCGGTGTGCAGAGCTTCCTGGATGCGGAGGTCGCCGCGGTGAAGCGCCCGCAGCAGACGGCCCAGGTCGAGGCCGCGCTGGACCTCATCCGCTCCACGGGCTTCCCCACGCTCAACATCGACCTCATCTACGGGATGGAGGGGCAGACGGTGGAGAGCTTCCTCTACTCCCTGCGCGCCGCCCTCCGCTTCAACCCCGAGGAGCTGTACCTCTATCCGCTCTACGTGCGGCCGCTGACGTTCCTCGGCAAGAAGGCCCGCGCGTGGGACGACCTGCGCCTGTCGCTCTACCGCGCCGGCCGCGAGTTCCTCCTGTCCCAGGGCTACTCGCAGGTCTCCATGCGCATGTTCCGCGCGAAGCACGCACCGGACCTGGGCGGCCCGGTGTACCGCTGCCAGGAGGACGGCATGGTGGGCCTGGGCTGCGGGGCGCGCTCGTACACCGGCGGCGTGCACTACTCGTCCGAGTACGCGGTGGGCTCGCGCGAGGTGCGCAACATCATCGCCGCGTACAGCGAGCGCACCGAGGCGTCCTTCGGCGAGGTGGGCTACGGCTTCCGGCTGGACACCGAGGAGCGGCGGCGGCGCTACATGCTCCTGTCGCTGCTGGCGGAGGGCGTGGACCTGGCCGCGTACCGGCAGCGCTTCTGCACCGACGCGCTGGCGGACTTCCCCGAGCTGCTGGAGCTGGAGGCGCACGGGCTGGGGAGGCGGGTGGACGGCGTGTTGCGGCTCACCGGGGCGGGCGTGGAGCGCTCGGACTTGATTGGCCCCTGGCTGCACTCGGAGCAGGTGCGGGACATGATGCAGGAGTACGCCTGGCGATGAAGCTCACCGTGCTCTACCGGGGCCCGTTGTCCAGCTGCAACTACGGCTGCGAGTACTGCCCCTTCGGCAAGTGGAAGCAGAGCGAGGAGGAGCTCGCCAAGGACCGCGAGGACCTGGCGCGCTTCATGGCGTGGGTGGAGTCGCGCACCGACCTGCGCCTCTCCGTCTTCTTCACGCCGTGGGGCGAGGCGCTCATCTGGCCCTGGTACCAGGAGGCGCTCGCGCGGCTGACCCACCTGGAGCACGTGGAGAAGGCCGCCGTGCAGACGAACCTCTCCTGCACGCTGGACTGGGTGGAGCGCTGCAACGTGGAGAAGCTGGGCATCTGGGCGACGTACCACCCCGAGTGGATGAAGCGCCGCCGCTTCGTGGCCCAGTGCGAGAAGCTGTCCACGCTTGGCGTGCGGCACAGCGCCGGCATGGTGGGCTTCGTCCGCTTCGCCGAGGAGGCGGAAGGCCTGCGCGGCGAGCTGCCCCCCGACACGTACCTGTGGATCAACGCGGTGAAGGACGGGCAGGAGGAGCCCTACACACCCGAAGACGTCGCGCGCTTCACCCGCGTGGACCCGCTCTTCCCCGTCAACAACACACGCCACCCCAGCCTGGGCCGCGCGTGCCGGGGCGGCGAGTCCGTCATCTCCGTGGACGGCGAGGGCACCGCGCGCCGGTGCCACTTCATCGACGAGCCGATTGGGAACATCTACACGCCGGACTTCGACGCGGCGCTGAAGCCGCGTGCGTGCTCGAAGGCCACGTGCGGGTGCCACATCGGCTACGTGCACCTGGAGTACCTGGAGCTGGACCGCGTCTTCGGCTCCGGCATCCTGGAGCGCGTGCCCGTGTCGCCGCCGTGGAAGGGCCCGCTGCCCGCTCCCGGCTCACGGGCCTGAGGTGGGAAGGGCTCGCAGCGCTTCTCGAATCTCCCACTCGTACACGGTGAGGCCGTCGCGGCGCAGGTTGGGGAGCAGGTCTCCGAAGGCGTTGGCCTCCAGCACGCGGTGCCCGGTGAAGTAGTCCTCGAACATCAGGTCGATGCCCACGTGCAGGCAGTCGTGGGCGCGCGCCACGGTGCGGCAGCTCTCCATGGCGTCTTCCCACTCGTTCGGCGGTACCGCGGCGCGCAGCTCGTCCAGGTCCCCGCGCCAGCCGCCCAGGTGCAGGTTGGTAATCGGATGCCGGCTCTGCCGCACCACCGTGAAGGCCGGCTCGCCGCGCACCATCAGCACCCGGCAGTCGAAGTAGTCACCGCCCAGCCGGGCCTTGGGAATCGAGTGCTCTACCTGCGAGCCCTCGGCAAGGAGGAAGCCCAGCACCTCGTCCACGCGCGCGGGCTCGTCGATGCGGCGCACCTTCAGCGAGTTGTACCAGCCCGTCGCCGCCTGCTCGATGGTGGTGACCAGCGTGTCCCGGGTGCGCCCCCGGCGGTAGATGGCCAGGCATGACGCCGACGAGCCGCAGGAAACCTTCACGAACACCTCGCGGCAGTCCTGCTCCCGCATCCGCTGGCGCAGGGACTCCGGGTCCGTCACGCCGTCCAGCGGCTCGGGCACCGGCACGCCGAGCGAGGCGTACTTCCGCGAGGTGATGCGCTTGTCGAAGAGGTCGGAGATGCTCGCGGGCGACTGGAGGATGCGCCAGCGCGGGTGCGCCGCGAAGATGCCTTGCAGCTCCGTGAGCGTCTTCAGGAAGCCCAGGTGGTACTGCCGGGGGCAGAGGATGCGCCCGTGGTCATCCTCCAGGGCGTCCACCTCCGCTGGCGTGAGGTGCGTGCAGTCGTCCTCCTCCGCGTCCACGGAGCCGCGCCGGAGCAGCGCCTTCTCCACCTCCCAGCTCTCTCCCGCCGAATCGATGCGGACCAACGCCTCCGTGTCCGGCAGGTCCGCGAGAATCCCCGGGGTGGAGAGGAAGTCCACCCAGGGCACCACCCGTGCGGGGGCCTGGCCCTGGCGCTCCAGCGCCTCCTGGAAGAGGGTGACGCGCCGGTTCTCCGCGTTGCCGATGAGGATGAAGGGAGGTGCCATCATGCGCCGCTACTCGGTCACGCTCACTTCGCGAAAGTAACTGCTGCGCTGGTGCATGCGCTGCACGTCCGGACACAGCTTCGCCAACTGCTCGACGGCGCCGGAGCCAAGCAGGTTCTCGGTGACGATCAGGCGCTTGAGGTGCTTGAAGGCCGCCGCATTCGCCACGAGCCGCTCCGCCCCTGCCTCCGTCATCGTGCCTTTGGACAGGTCCAGCGTGTGGAGCTGCTCCAGCACCTTTGACTGCGGCAGGGCCTCGCACAGCGCATCCGTGAATGTCGCGTTGCACAGGCCCAGGTGCCGCAGCTCCGGCACACCTCGCGCGTCGAGGAGGGGCTGCAGGTCGTCCACTCCGCCCCCAGCGCCGTGGGCCCTGCTGCCGAACCAGACCGCCAGCCGCTCCAGCTTCGGCCAGCTCGCGCCAGCGATGGACCTCACGGCCTCCCGGGACAGTGCGGTCGACTCCAGCCGGAACGTCCGCAGCTCCGGCAGGTCGATGGCCCCCAGCTTGATTTCCCTGCCCACCAGCCGCAGCGAGCGGAGCTGGGGAAGCGCGGGGTAGAGCGGGGTCAGGTCGCCCACGAAGCTCGAGGAGATGGGCGAGTCGTATTTGGGATCGTCATCGGCGACGTCGCCGACAACGAGTGTTCGCAGGGCCCGGGGCGCGGCCTTCGCGATGACCCGGATGAGCGGTTGAAAGTCGTGGTCTCCCCTCCTGCTGCCCACGGGGCCGAGGGTCAGCTCCTGGAGGAACCGCGCGGACGGGTGGGCGAGCAGTAGTTCCAGCACCTCCTCGACGCTTGGCGCGTTGGAGGGGGCTCTGCCCAGGTTCTCCACTCTGGCGCCGTGGATGAAGCCCAGTCGCCACCACACCGACAGCATGCTCTCCACGTTGGCATCCGCCAGCGCATGGCCCAGCAGCACGCCCCAGTGTGTACGGAGTACTTCGGCCACCTTCAGTTCCAGGCGACGGGCCTCTTCGCCCGAGGCGCCGTCATGGCTGATGGCTTCGTAGGCCTGGAACAGGGCGTGCTGGATGGCGATGAGCTCGCCGTGCGGGTCTCCCTGGGCCTGGAGCCAGTCACCATAGACGAGGTAGCCCTCCGCGGCCTCGGGGGCGTGGAGGATGGCGGCCTCCAGCTCCGGGTGGGACTTCGGCGCGGGCCCGGTGTCCACCCCCTTCACCCGGGTGAAGCCCCGCGCCTGCTTCTCCCGGATCAGCTCACTGTACAGGTGATGTGCCTGGACGCGGGAGACCTGGCGCGTCTCCGCCTCGCCCTCCGTGCCGATGCGGCCCCAGCGGGTGGTGAGGACGGCCGGCCGGACATCGTCCTGGAGGATGTGGCGCCGGTACGTGGTGACGATGCCCAACGGGCCACCCCAGTCGAGGTGGATCTCCCAGAACTCGCCGGAGTCGCCCTGCCTGAGCTCGAATCTCGCCATGGCGCCTCCGGGAGTCCGGCGGAGCTACTCGCCCACCGCGACGTAGCGGTGGTCGTCGTCCTCGTCGGAGTCGTCGTGGCGCTGGTGGCCGAGCGCCACGTCCGAGCACAGCTTCGCCAGCGACTTCGCGACCTTGGCGCTGAGCAGGTTCTGGGTGAGGTCCAGGCGCTTGAGGTGCTTGAAGGCCGCCGCGTTCGCCAGCAGCATCTCCGCGCCCTTGTCCGTGAGCGTGCCCCGGGACAAGTCCAGCGTCTCGAGCTGCTTGAGCACCTTCGACTTCGGCAGCGCCTCGACGAGCTCATTGGTGAACTCGGCGTTGCACAGGCCCAGGTGCTTGAGCTCCGGCAGGCCCTGGGCGTCGAGGATGGGCTGGATGGACTTCACATTGCCGCCCGCGCCGTACTCCTCCGCGCCGAACCAGACCTCCAGTCGCTCCAGCTTCGGCCAGTTCGCGGCGGCGATGGACTTCACCGAGCCCCGGTCCAGGCCGCCCGACTCCATCGTGAACTCGCGCAGCTCCGGCAGGTCGATCTTCCCCAGGCTCACGTCACCGCCGCGCAGGTGGAGCGAGCGCAGCTGGGGCAGGGCCTTGTACAGCGGCGCGACGCTGCCCACTTCCGTCCAGGAGATCTCCGTCTCGTCCGGGAACACGTAGTCGCCGATGAACACCTTGCGCACCGACCTGGGCGCGGACTTCGCGACGAGCTTGATGAGGTCGTGGTACTCGTTCTCTCCCTCGTTGCTCGCCAGTCCGAGGGTCACCTCCTGGAGGAAGCGCGCGGACGGGTGCGCGAGGAGGATCTTCAGCCCCTCGTCGACGTTGAACTCCGGGTCCTCGCCATAGCGTGCGACGGCCAGGCGGGCGCTCCGGATGAAGCCCAGGTGCCAGCCGATGGTCAGCGTCTTGTCCTCGAGCATCTTCGCGAGGGGCGCGCCCAGCAGCACGTCCTGGTGCTTCTTGAGCAGTGCGGCCGCCTTGCGCTTGAGGGCGGTGGCCTCCGCGCCCTTCGCCTGCGACAGCGCGTGCTGGAGGGCGATGAGCTCACCCCGGGGGTCGCCCTGGGACTGGAACCAGTCTCCGTAGACGAGGTAGCCCTCCGCGGCCTCGGGAGCGTTGAGGATGGCGGCCTCCAGCTCCTTGTTGACCTTCGGCTTGGGGGCGGTGTCCGTCGGCTTCACGCGCGTGTAGCCCTTCGCCTCCTTCTCGGCGATCTGCTTCCGGTACGAGGCCCCCGCTTCGTAGCCGTGCTTGAAGGTCTGGGTCTTCTCCTGGCCGTCCGTGCCGATGCGGCCCCAGCGGGTGGTGAGGACGGCTTCGTCCTGGGTGATTTCCCAGAACTTGTTCGAGGTGCCTTCCTTCATTTCGAAGCGCGGCATGGTGTGTCCCCCTGAAGGGTGATGCGGGTGTGGTTATTCGCCGACCGCCACGTAGCGGTAGTCCTGGTCGAATTCGCGCTGGTCGCCCGTGCTCACGCTGGGGCACAGCGTCGCTATCAGACCTGTGCCCTCGCCGGTGAGCGTGTTCTGTGTGACGTCGAGGTGCGCGAGGTGCGCGAAGGCTGCGGCGTTCTTCGCGAGGATGCGTGCGCCCTCGTCGGACATCAGGCCCCGGGACAAGTCCAGCTGCTCGAGCTGGGAGAGCACCTTCGCCTTCGGCAGCAGCGCGCACAGCGCGTCGATGAACTCCGCGTTGCACAGGCCCAACGACTTGAGGCCAGGCAGGCCCTGGCCGTCGAGGATGGGCTGGATGTCCTCGATGACGCTTCCTTGGATGTAGCTGTTCGCTCCGAACCAGACCTCCAGCCGCTCCAACTTCGGCCACTTCGCGGCGGCAATGGCCTTCGCCGCGTGCGGGCTCAAGCAGGTCGTTTCCAGGGTGAACTCGCGCAGCTCCGGCACGTCGATGTTTCCCAGCACCGCTTCGCTGCCGCGCAGGCGCAGCGAGCGCAGGTCGGGAAGCAGCGCGTAGAGGGGCCGGAGGTCACCGAGGAAGGACCCGGACATCCGCACCTCTTCCGGGTACTGGAAGTCGCCAATGAACAGGTGCTGCAAGGTCTTCGAGCCGCCCCGCTCGCGCAGCGCTTCGATGAGGGCCTTGATGACGTCGAGGTAGTCGTTCGGGGGCTCGAAGCTCGCCATTCCGATGGTGAGCCCCCGAAGGAAGCGCGTGGAGGGGTGGGTTAGCAACTGCTTCACCAGCCCCGCGATGTCACGGCCGGAGTACTGGTCCTTCTGGCCCACCCGCGCGGTGCGGATGAAGCCCAGGTGCCACTCCACGGCGAGGTCGTCCTCGAGCTCCGCCTCGTCCAGCGCATCCGCCAGTTCCCCGAGCAGCGTTGCCCGGTGGGCCCCGATGAAGGCGGAGACCTCCTCCTTGAGCTTCCGGGCTTCGTCGCCACGGGCCCGCATTGCCGCGTGCTGGAGGGCGATGAGCTCACCGCGCGGGTCGCCCTGGCGCTGCAGCCAGTCGCCGTAGACGAGGTATGCGTCCGCGTTGTCCGGGGCCTGGAGGATGGAGGCCTCCAACTCCGGGTTGGAGGCGCTGTCGGAGCGTGGCATGAGGCGCTACTCGCCGACCGCCGAGTAGCGATAGTCCTCGTCGTAGTCGCGCTGGTTGCCCGCGCTCACGCTGGGGCACAGCTTCGCCACCGCGCGCTCGCCCTCGTCGGTGAGCGTGTTCCGGGTGAAGTCCAGGTGCTTGAGGTGGGCGAAGGCCGCCGCGCTCTCCGCGAGGATGCGCGCGCCCTCGTCGGACATGGTGCCTTGCGAGAGATCCAACCGCTCCAGCCGAGGCAGCACCTTCGCCTTCGGCAGCACCTTGCAGAGCTCATCGACGAACTCCGCGTTGCACAGGCCCAGCGACTTGAGGGCGGGCAGGCCCTTGCCGTCGAGGATGGGCTGGATGTCCTCCACGCCGCCCTCTCCGCCGTAGTTGTCCTGACCGAACCAGACCTCCAGCCGCTCCAGCTTCGGCCACTTCGCGGAAGCGATGGACTTCACCGCGGACAGGGGCAGGCCGCCCGTCTCGACGGTGAACTCGCGCAGCTCCGGCAGGTCGACCTTCCCCAGCTCCAGCGAGCCGCCGCGCAGGCGCAGTGAGCGCAGGTCGGGCAGCAGCTTGTAGAGGGCAGAGATGTCATGGAGGTGCGACCAGGAGATCTCCGTGTCGTCCGGGAACTCGAAGTCGCCGATGAACAGGTTCTGGAGCGTCTTCGAGCCGCCCAGTCCGTCCAGGGCCTCGGTGAGGGCCGTGATGACGTCGCCGTAGTCGTTCTCGTCGTCGAAGTGCGCCATGCCGATGGTGAGCCCGCGGATGAAGCGCGCCGAGGGGTGGGCGAGCAGCTCCTTCACCAGCTCTGCGATGTCGCGGTCCGAGTCGTAGTCCTTCTGGCCCACCCTCGCGGAGCGGATGAAGCCCAGGTGCCACTCCACCTTCAGCTCCTCCTCGTCCAGCGCGTCCGCCAGGTCCCCGAGCAGCGCGTCCTTGAAGCTCTTGAGGTGCTTCGCAATCTGCTTCTTGAGGTTGGCGGCCTCGTCGCCGCTGGCCTGGAGCGCCGCGTGCTGGAGGGCGATGAGCTCACCGCGCGGGTCGCCCTGTCGCTGGAGCCAGTCGCCGTAGACGAGGTACGCGTCCGCGTTGTCCGGGTTGGAGAAGATGGTGGCCTCCAGCTCCGGGTTGGAGGCGCTCTCGCCCGCCTCGCCGTCACCGTCCTCGTCGCCCTCACCGTCGCCGACGAGCTCGTAGCCCTTCTTCTCCTTCTCGCGGACGAGCTTGTCGTACTCCTTCTTCGCGGTGGCGGTGTCGCTGAAGGACTGCGTCTTCTCCTGTCCGTCCGTGCCGATGCGGCCCCAGCGCGTGGTGAAAGAGGTCCCCGAGAGGGAGATCTCCCAGAACTTGTTGGAGCTGCCTTCCTTGAACTCGTACCGCGGCATGGCCGTCCTCCGCGCGCCGTCGTGGCGCGTCCCGGACCGGACGCTAGAGAAGGCTCCGCGCAAGCTCAAGCGTCGTGCCAGTCCAGGCCTCCCACGGGGACTCGGGCGGGGTGCCCTCCGTGGGGCCCTCGCGCGCCACCGCCTTGCCGCCCAGGACGCGCACGTGGGGGGACGGCCCGCTCAGGTCCACCACCTGGAGGCCCACCCGGGCGTCGGCCTCCAAGGTGTCGTGCGAGCCCTGGCGTGCCGCATCCACGAGGAGCACGTCCACCCGGGAGCGCTTCGTGCTCGCCGACGCCTCGGAGAGGAGGGTGGCCAGGTCGGGGGCGGTGAGCACCTCGGCGGTGCCCCGCTCTCGCCATTCGCGCAGGAGCAATTCGCAGAGGCCGCGTTCCGCCTCCAGGGGGGACTGGCCCTTGTCGTCCTGGACGAAGACGACGCGGAAGCGGAGGTCCTCGGCCGTGAGCCACGTGGAGAGCCGGCGCACGAGGCACAGCACCTGCCCCAACGCCACCACGGCGCGCTGCCAGCGCACTCCCGCGTCCTTCACCCGCGCGTCCACCAGGCCCGGCAGCAGGGCGAAGGTGATGACGCGGCGACGGCGCACCGCGACGCTCTCGTCGCGCGTGTAGTAGAGCAATTCGCCCTCCACGTAGCGCACGTCGAACAGGTCCAGGGTGGGCTCGTCCTCCATGTAGACCAGCTCGGAGGTGACGAGGTTCTCCAGGCTGCCCACGTTGGACACGGAGGCGAAGCCGCCCTGCGGGAAGGCGGCCTCGTCCTCCAACGTCGTCGGGGTGGGGCCGGAGGAGACGGGGCGCGCGCGCAGCTTCGGTGGCAGCGTGCGGGACAGCGCCTCCGCGGCCTCCACTGCCTGCTCCAACGCGAGGCGCTGCGCCTTGCCCTGGAGGTGCTCCAGGTTCTCCAGCGTGAAGGCCTCCGTGTCGCCGAGGAGCGCCTGGGCCCGGCGGGCCGCGCTCGCCAGCGCCTCGTAGCCTTCGGCCAGTCGCTCCAGCGCGGCGCCGGCTCCGGGCTCACGGAGCGCCGTGTAGCCTGCGTGCAGCAGTTCGCCCGGGGGGCGCTCCAGGACGCGTCGCGCGAGCGCCGGGCTCAGGGCGGTGCCCGCCGAGAAGCCGAGCCGTGTCAGCACTCGCGCGGCGAGGAAGGCTACGCCCCGGGGGCGGAGCGGTTCGGGGAGGCGGGCCAGGGCGGAGGACACGGCGTCCAGGTGGGGCTCGGCGGCGAGTCGTGCGAGGACGTGGTCGTCGTAGGCGCGCACCGCGGCGCGCAGGCGGGGCAGCGTGTCCGGGACGGGCAGGGTGGGGGAGAGCGGCACGCCCGCGACGAGCCGCCCGAGGTCGGCGACCAGGGCCGGAGGGGGCAGGTCCGGTAGCTCGGAGAGTGTGGCCAGGAGCCATGGGACGGAGGCCGTCAGCGACTCCGGGCTGGGGCCTTCCTGCCGGGCAAGGCACAGCCCCGCGCACAGCCAGCGCTCCGCATCCTGGGGTCCTCGCAGCTCCGCGCTCATGGGGTGTTCGCTCAGGTGGAAGGGGGACGCAGGTCCCGGCCCCGTCGCACGCTCCGTGGGAGTGGCATGGAGCTTAGCAGTCGTTCGCGGCAGCATGCTCCCACCCGTGGTGCGCGTGGCCGTGCGTCCGTGGCGGAGCGGAATCTCTGCTATGAAAAGGCGCGGGGCAGGATGGTCCGCCCCGTTGCGGTGAGGGGTGCATGCGGAGTTTCGCCGGTTGGTTTCTCGTCATCTTCGGGCTCGTGGGCTACGCCGCGGAAATCGACAACCTGCGCAAGGGCACGACGGAGAACACCGCCGTGGGGTTCGTTCTCGCCACCGCATGCGCCCTCGGAGGCGCAGCGCTCATCCGTGCCGCACGGCGCGCGAAGCTGCCGCCGGAGCTGAGGGAGCGGCTCGATGTGGAACAGCTCCCCGCCAGGTCCCCTCGCGACATCGAGAAGGCGGTCCTCGCTTGCGCGCAGCAACATGATGGCCGCGTCACCATCGCCGAGGTGGCGGCTGAGAGTGACCTCTCCTTCACCGAAGCCAAGGCCGCGCTCGAGGAGCTCTCACGCGCGGGGGCCTGCACCGTCGACGTCACCGACCAGGGCGCCTTCATCTACGAGTTCATCGGCCTGTTGCCTCGCGAAGCCAAACGCGAGGCACTCGACGGCTGAGCCGTCTCGACGGCCCCGGCTTCAGGTGAGCCCCAGCAGCCGGGGCACCTTCTCCTCCAGCAAATCAATCTCCTCGCGGCTCTCGCCCAGGTAGGAGAGGAGCTGGAGGTCCTGTCGCTCCACCGCGCCGCCGTGGAAGATCCACGCGCGGGTGCGCAGCAGCCGGTACAGCTTCACCAGCTTGCGGTCGCTGATGAAGACGCCGTCCTCGCGCGTCAGCGTCTGCACCACGCGGCGGAACTCGCGCAGCAATTCGTCGCGGAAGAACAAATCCCGGTCCCGCAGCTCGCGCCCGTCCGGGCCCGTCTCGCGCTTGCCCATCATCAGCGTCAGGTAGCGGTGCGCCTTGAGCACGTCGTCCAGCGAGGCATGCCCCTCCGCCCACGGCTTCTGGTTCATCTCGCGGTAGGTCTGCGAGTCCAGGCCGGAGTCGAGCAGCTCCAGGAAGTAGCGGTCCTGCACCGGGCGGCACGCGGCCTTGAGGCAGAAGCGGTCCTTGAGCGCGCCCAGCTCCGCGTGCTCGGGCAGCTCGTTGGTGGCGGCGAAGAGGACCTTCAGGCGCACCGGCTGGGGCGCGCCGTCCTGGTAGAACTTGCGCTCGTTGATGACGGTCAGCAGCGCGTTGAGGATGGCGGAGCTGGCCTTGAACACTTCGTCCAGGAAGACGAGCCGCGCGGTGGGCAGCTTGCCGCCCTCGCGCCGGATGTAGCGGCCCTGGCGCAGCAGGTTGATGTCGATGGGGCCCAGGACTTCCGACGGCTCAGTGAAGCGCGTCAGGAGGTACTCGAAGTAGTCCTCGTTGGGAATGCGCAGCGCGTCCCGGAACTTGAGCACCAGGTCCGACTTCGCCGTGCCCGGAGGGCCCACGAGCAGCAGCGGCTCCTGCGCCACCGCCGCCACGGTCATCAGGTCCACCAGGTCCTGCTTGCCCACGAAGTGCCGGCCCAGCGCCAGCCGGAAGCGGTTCAGTCGCTCGCGCAAGGCGTGGGCCTCGCGCGAGAGCGCGTCGAAGGACAGCTCGCTGATGGGGTCGACGGCGGGTGACTCTTCGCGCCGGGGCAGACTGCTCATGTTGTGCGCTCCTCCAGCTCCCGATGGATGCGCCGTCGCACCAGGAATTCGTCCTCGTCCAGCCAGCTCCGCGCCCGCTCACCGCTGCCCTGGCCCACTTCCACGTGGCCCAGCACCAGCGCGTCCGCGAGCTCCACCACGGAGAGGCAGAAGTGGCTGTTCGTGTTGTAGCTGTCCGTCACGTTCGGCAGTTGCTCCGACAGCCGCGCCAGCCCGGGCAGGGCGACGTCCACCGGCGCGTGCGCCAGCGCGCCCGCCAGGCTCCGCGTCAACGCCAGCCGCTCCGGCAGCGCACCCTTCGCCGCGGTGAGCGACTCGAAGGCCCGGTCGAACACGGGCAGGGCCTCCTGGGTGCGTCCCAGCATCGCCAGGCCCGAGGCCACGCCGAGCTGCGCCGGCAGCGGCGTCTTCGGCTTCGCGAGGAGCCCCTGCGTCGCATCCACCAACTCGCGCGCCTCGCGGGACAGACCCACCCGGCGCAGGCCGCGCAGGCTCACGCCCAAGAGGCCCTGGCCCCACGCCGGGGACTCGGGAGGCAGCCCCGCCAGCACCTTGCGCAGGCGTCCGGCCAGCGCCGTGGCCCGGTCCGCCCGGCCGAAGAGGGCCGCCAGCGTCAGCGCGTCGCCCAGCAGCTGCCCCTGGACTTCGCCGGGGAGCCCTTCCAGCGCGCCCACCAGCCTGTCGAGCAGCGGCAGCGCTCGCGCCGGGGGAAGCCGGGGGAGCGTGTCCAGCAGCCCACCCAGGAGCCGCTGGCGCTCTGGAGCCGCCAGCTTCGGCGCGGTGGCGCGAGCGGTGAGCGCCTCGACCTCGGCAGCCACCCTGGCCGGGTCCCGGATGTCCCGCAGCGCCGCGAACTCCTCGCCGCGCAGGTCGCGGGCGCCGCGCCCGAAGGCCCGCGCGGGGTCCAGCCGCTCGCTCGGCTCCAGCAGCGCGGAAGACTGCCGCAGCCGGTCCACCTTGTACCGCTGGAAGGTGTTCAGCGCGTTCAGCTCCGCGGCGATGTCTGGCGGCAGCGGCGTCTCCGGCGCCTGTCCCTCCAGGGCCTGCGCCACGCGCGCGCCGTAGGCCCGTGAGAGGAAGCCGTGGATGGGCTCCGTCGCATCGAGTGCCTCCGACGCGGAGACGGCGAGCGCCCGTGCCCGGTCCGCCTGTCCCAGCCGCGCCAGCCCGCAGGCGAAGACGTAGCGGACATAGGCCTGGGTGAGGACGGGCGGGGCCTCGATGGAGGAGCGGCGGCGCGTGGTGCGCTCGAAGCGCTCCTGCATGGCCTCCAGTTGCGCGACCAGCCGGGGCGCGTGCGTCGCGTCCGTGCCGGCGCGCAGGAAGCGGGGCACGTCGCGCGCCAGGGACAGGCCGCGCTGGAGCAATTCCAGCAGCCGGTCTCCCGCCCGCGCCAGCCCGAGCGGGTCTCCGCCCGAGAGCCGGTCCAGCGAGGCCCGAGCCAGCCACAGCGAGCGCACGTCGAGCGCCGCGTCGTGCCGGTCCAGCCAGCGCTGGAGCGAAGGCACGTCACCGGGAGTCTTTCCTCCAGGCGCCAGCACCGCGCGCGCCAGGCTGCTGGCGAGCGCCCGCACGTCGTCGTCCGAGGGCGTCGCGCGCGAGAGCAACACGGCGGTAGAGGGCGCGCCGTCCGTCTCGGCCTCGGCCCAGCGCGCGGCCAGCTCGGCGGCCTCGGTGCCCGCGCTCTCCCAGAGCGCCCGCGTCCAGCACAGGCCCGCGTCGCGCCTGCGCCCGAGCTGGCCATTCAGCTCCGCCATGCGCACCCAGAGTTGCCGCCGCTCCGCGGAGTCCGCCGGGGCGTCGAGCGCGAGGAAGGACTTCTCCAGCTTCGCCAATTCCTGCTCCGCGGCGCCGAGCTGCGCGGGCGTGAGCGGGGCCAGCCTCGCGCCCGGGGACGCGGCCTCCGTGGCGCGCCTTGCGTTGCGGGTCGCCGGTTCGGCGGGCTCGGCAGGTGGCGACGCGGCGACACGGCGCGAGCGACGGGACGAGCGCGGGTCCTTCTCGTCGTCCTCTTCGGCCTTCTGCGGCGCGGCGGACTGCCACTCGCCCGCGGCGGCCTCGAAGGCCTCGAAGTCGAACGTCGCTCCCCGCACCCAGGGCACCAGCGCGGCGGCGCCCGTGTCCACCACGTAGTCCACCCACGCGTCGAGCGGATGGAAGGCGGACTCGGGCAGGCGCTCGGCGCGGAAGGCTCCGTGGCCCGTGGGGTGCAGCCACGTCACGGTGTCGCGCTCGGGGGTGAGCAGCGCGCGCAGCCTGTCCCTCCGCACGGGGGGCTCCAGCAGCCCGTCACACGGCAGGTACAGGTCCGCGAGCTGCGGCAGCGGTGCGTAGGCCATGCCGGACAGGCCCAGCTCCGGTGGCCGCTCGCGGCCCGCCCTCGCCCGCAGGACGATGCACGGCGCGTCCGGCGGCCCGGCCACCGCGAAGCGGAGCTGCGCCAGCAGCGCCTCGGGCAGCGTGTGGACGAGCGACTCCACCTGGGCCCGCGCGTTGTCGCGGAGCACCCACAGGCTGGCGGGCTCCGTGCGCGCCGCGCGGGTGAGGCGCAGGGGCACCGAGAGGCGCCCTGGTGCGGCCTCGGCCTCCCATTCCTCCGCCGGCTCGGGCAGGCGCAGGTCCGTGAGCTGGTAGAGGTCCGTCCACGGCCCGTCCGGCGCCGTCTGCCAACGCCCGTCGCCGGGAATGAGCAGCAGCGTCCCCTTCTCGGGCTGGAGCGTGCGCGCGAGCGGGTGCGTGTGGCCCACCTCCACCCAGACGGAGTGCTGTCCCGGCACCGCGGGCACGAAGGCGCGCAGGCCCCCCGTGTGGTCCAGCGCGCCGGTGAGGGTGAAGTACGGCGGCGCCACCGCGCGTAGCAGGGCCCGCCGGCTGTCTCCCCGGGCGCTTCCGGCGACGCAGACCTCCTGCCTGTCACAGCCCAGCCGCAGCATCTCTCCCGCCAGAGGCAGCAGCGCGTCCGCGCTCGCCGGCAGGAAGAGCACCGGGCCGCCTGGTGCCGCGTCGACGGGGATGCGGCGCGGGCGGAGCAGCTCCGCCCAGCAGAGCACCGGCGTGGACCCGCCGGACTCCACGCCGCCGGCCCGCACGCCGAGCGACACCAACTCCCGGACGGCGGCCTTCGTTGGCGCCACGTCGGGGCTGACGTGGAGCGCCCCGTCAGCGGTCCGGCGGTAGCGCGCGGGCGCGGACTGCACTTCGGCGGCGACGAGGCCAGAGGTGAGCGCGAGCTGGAGCGCTTCCTCGCTGGGAAAGATGAGCGTGGACATCACCCGCGGACTTCCATGCCCGGAGCATAGAGCAGGAGCGGGGCAGGGCGCAGCGCCAGCTCAGGGGCCGGCGTGGCTCCAGCCCGGGGCATCTCCTGCCATCGCCTGGAGCCACTCGCGCACGGACGGGCCCGTGCCGCTGGAGGCGTCCGGCGTGGTGAGGAGCACGTGCTGGTTGCCTGGCAGGTAGAAGGTCTTCACGCCCGGCTCCGCCGACGCGCGGGCCGCCTCCAGGCGCGCCTGGACCTGGGCGCCGTTCAGCCCGAAGTAGAGGGCGATGGTGCCGTCCTGGACGTAGCCGAGCAGGCCGTACCGCCGTGGGGCCGCCAGCAGGCGCGTCGAGTAGCCCAGCACCTCCGACATGCCCGCGCCGCACCCGGCACACCCCGGAGGGAACTCCATGCCCCAGCTCTGCTGCATGGTGGAGTAGCGGCCGTCTCCGGCGGTGTCGATGACGAGCCCCGAGTCGTTCAGCACGTCCACTCGCGCCCACGGCAGGGCCTTCTGGACGCGCCACCAGTGGAGCGTCGCGCCGTAGCCGCCCGCGCTCACCCCGGACAGCCACACCCGGTCGGCGTCGCGGAAGGTCGGCTGCAGCCGCCGCAGGTAGGCATCCATGTTCCGCGCGCCGACGTGCTCGACGTTCCTGGGGCCGAACCAGTCATACGTCTTGACGCGCGTACCCGCGTGGAGGTCTCCGGTGCAGTAGGGGATGTAGACGAAGCTCGCGTCGCGGAACGGGTTGCCGGGGTCCTCGCGGTCGAACAGGGGCGCGAGGTTCTGCGCGCCGGCCTCGGCCAGGACGGGCGCCTCGCCCATGGTGTCGGTGATGTGGGTGGCAGTGCCCAGCGCGCAGGCCGCGGCCTCCCAGCACGCGCCACCGCCGGCGAGGAAGACGAGCACCCGCTTGGAGCGGTCCGTCAGGTTGACGGCCATTCCGGTGGAGCTGCCATTCGCGCAGTGCGCGTCGGGGACCGGGACGAACGTCCAGGTTTCACGTGGCGCGTCGATGGGCGCCCCCGCGTCCACCGCGTAGGAGATGGAGGGCAGGTCATAGTCACCGCCCGGGCCCGGCGTCCCCGCATCGGTGTCGCCTCCACCAGGGACGGGCGCCGTTGCTCCGCAGGCGGACAGCAGGAGCAATCCCAGCGACATCCGCGAGCGCGTACGCATGTCACCAGTGTATCAGGGCTGAAAGCGATTCCGCGGCAGCGGCCGGTCCGAGGTTGGCTTCAGGTCTGGACTGGCTTCATGCCGGCTGGACACTTCCATCCATGGTGTGCTCCGGGGGCCCTCCAACTCAGGCCTTCTGGCCGACCTTTCCGGAAGCTTCCTCGGCCGAGGACGTGGGCTCCGCGGCCTGTCCGGCCGGAGTGTCGCGCTGGACGATGACACGCCCCACCTCGGAGGCCTTGAGGGTGCCGCCGGCGATGAGCTTGTCCACGAGGCGGCGGTGTTCCTCCTCGTGTTCCATGGGCAGCGCGTCCGAGTCGCTCTCGTACTGGATGACGACGTCCTTGCGGCCCGTCGCGGGGTCCACCTGCAGGCGGAGGATGAGGCTAGCCAAGGGCAGGCTCCTTCTTCTTCTTCGGCGCCGCCGACGCGGGCGCCAGGTGGGTGAAGGCCTCGCGGTCCAACACCTTGCGTTCGATGAGTAGATCCCGCAGCGCCACGAGCCGGTCCTTCTCGCGTCGGAGGATGTCGCGGGCGCGGGCGCGCTGCACCTCCAGCACCTCCTGCACCGCGGCCTCCAGCGTGCCGCGCGTGGCGTCGGAGAGGGCGTGTCGCTCGGAGTTGCGCCCCGGCGCGTCGAAGCGGCGCACCGGCACGCCGTCGCCGCCCATGCCCAGTTCCTCCACCAGCTCGCGGGCCATCTCCGTGGCGCGCTGCAGGTCATGCGCGCTGCCCATGGAGAGGTCGTCCAGCAGGAGTGACTCCGCCTCGCGGCCGCCGAAGAGCATGCAGATGCTGTCGAGCATCTGCCCGCGCGTGACGACGTAGCGGTGCGCCGGGTCCGCGTACTGCACGAAGCCGAGCGAGCCCGCGAGGTCTCCGCGGATGCTGATGCGGTCGATGGCGGGCGCATGCGGGCAGAAGAGGGCGCACACCGCGTGGCCGGCCTCGTGCGTGGCCACCACCTTCTCCTCCGCGGGCGTGAGCTCCGGCCGGTCCAGGAAGTCCGTGAGGGCCTTCTCCACGTCGACAGCCTCGGTGGGGGCCTGCGTGCCGTCGCGCAGCCGCCGCCGCGCGAGCGCCCGGCACAGCGCCTGGATGTGGTCTCCGGAGAAGCGCGTGCCGGTGCCCTCCACGAGGTCACCCGTGCGCTTCACCGCGTAGTCCAGCGCGCGCTCCGTCATCCCCAGGCCCAGCTTCTTGTCGTAGATGGACAGGATGGCGCGACGGTCCGCGCTGTTGGGGTAGGGGATGCACAGCTGGAACTCGAAGCGGCCGGGGCGCAGCAGCGCCGGGTCCAGCGACTCCACGAAGTTGGTGGTGCCCACCACGAAGACCAGCTCCTCCTTGCGGAAGCCGTCCATCTCCGTGAGGAGCTGGTTCACCATGGAGTGCTCCACGCCGGAGCCGGTGAAGGTGCCGCGCGCCGCCGCGAAGGAGTCCAGCTCGTCGAAGACGATGATGCTGGGCGCCGCCTGCCGGGCGCGGACGAAAATCTGACGGAGGTTCTCTTCGCTCTCGCCCACCCAGCGGCTCTTCAGCTCCGGGCCGCTCACCACCTGCACCGCCGCGCCGAGCGACGACGCCATGGCCTTGGCGAAGAGCGTCTTGCCCGTGCCCGGAGGGCCCCAGAAAATCATCCCGCGCGGCAGGAGTCCCTCCACGCGCTTCACCGCCTCCGGGTCGTTCAGCGTGTCCTTGTGCGCGAGCACGTCCAGGATTTCCTGCTGGAGGCGCTGCTTCACCTTGGCGTAGCCGCCGATGTCCGCGTTCAGGTCCATGTCCGGCACGCTCAGGTTGCCGGTGAGCGTGGCGGAGCGGAGCTGCGCGTATGCGGGCCTGGGGTCCGCGGGGTAGTCCTCGCCGGTAATCGCGCCGAGCAGCCGGCGCAGGCGCACGGCGTTGACGCCGGAGACGTGCTTGTAGAGCGCGTAGGGCTGGAGGCCCCGGCCGAACTTGCGGCTCTCGCGCTGGGTGATGAGGTAGCGGAGCCTGTCGCGGCCCACGCCGAGGATGCTCTCCTTGTGTGGGAAGAGGTTCTCGATGACGCGCGGCACCGGAAAGGACGGGTCCTTGAAGCCGACCCAGAGCATCTCCGGGTTCTCGTACAGGAGGGGGATGACCTCGCGCGCCTCGGAGGTGAGGCCGCCGCTGCTGGTGGTGAGCAGGTCCAGGTGGGGCAGCACGACGATGCGCTCGCGCACCGCGCCGCGCACCGCGTCCCGGAGCTGGCCGATGAGCGTGGCCATCATGCTCGGTGCGGGCATGCCCGGAGGTGGCTCCTGCGCGGCGCGGCCGTCCAGGTAGAGGAACTGCTTGCCGTCCTTCTTCAGCCTGTCGCGCAGGCACTTGTAGAAGAAGGGCGTCAGCTCCTTGTCGGCCTCGATCATCACCGGCAGCCCGCGCAGCAGCGCCTCGCAGACACGGTTCAGCTCGGCGGGGTAGGCGGCCTCGACGGCGGCGAAGGGCGACAGCTCGGTGGGGAGCGTGTCCTCGGAGATTCGCTGGCTCATACGCGAACCTTGATGGTGAGCGAGCCGGTGGCCGCGTCCTCGTGAATCTCCTCCACGGTGCCGAGCTGCCCCGCGCGCACCTTCAGCGCGTCGGCCGTCACCTTGTTCGACACGGCATCCAGCTCGGACTTAAGGTCTCGCAGGCGACCTTCGAGGCGGCGCGTCACCTGCTCGCGCAGGCGCTCGGAGGCATCCTGCGCTTCGTCCTCCAACCGGGTGCGCGCCTTCTCCCGTGCCTTGACCTCGGCCTGCTTCATGTCGCCGGGATTGGCCACGGATACCTCGCCCCGGGCCGTCAGCTTCACCTCGGCCTGGTCGGCGAGGGTGACGCTGACGTCTCCAGTGGTGACGTCCACGGCGATGCGCACGCCGTCCGACTCCGTGCGCACCGCCACGTCGCCGTCACGGGTGAAGCCCCGGCCCTCCAGCTCCGCCGCGAGCAAGTCGGCCAGCTCCTCGCGGGACAGCAGGGGGAGCAGCTCCAGCTTGGAGCAGATGCCGTCGTCGGCCTGCACCACGCGGTTGAGGGACTCGGAGACGGAGACTCGGTAGGCGCGGCTCATGGGGCGCTCCCGGGAGGGGAAGGGGGAAGGGTAGCTGGAATCGCGCTGGCAGTCGTAAGGGACGACGCCAGCTCCCGCTCCAGGTCCGCGGCGCGGCGGAAGCCGGCCTCGCCGAAGGGGCCCCACTCGGAGAGGAGGAGCTGGGCGGCGTCATAGCCGTCGTCGAAGAATCGCACCGCGCGGTGGTCCGCATCCCAGCGCGCGAGCCGGCCCAGGGCGCGGAGGTAGCCCCCCGCCGCACGGGCGGCCGCGGCGCGCAGGCCCAGGGACGCGGTGGGGGACAGGCCCTCGACCCAGCGCGACGCGGGCTGCTCCAGCAGGGGGCGTCCGGCCTCCAGCAGGAAGCCGGCGAGGTCTCGACGCCCGGCGGTGTCCACGGCGTCGAGGAACGCGGACAGCACGACCTCCTGCGCGGTGCCCCGGGCCACCAGCGCCTCGGGCTCGTGGATGAAGCGCTTGGACTCCTCGAGGCGGCGCCAGCGGCGCGCGAGGTCCTCTCGCAGCGCCTCCAGCAGCCAACCGCCGTCCGCGAGCAGCGGCGCGAAGGATGCGGCGGTGAGCTTCGGAGGCGCGGCGCCGAACAGCTCGGGGACGCCGAGCCAGCAGAGGGCGGAGCGCCGGAAGAGGGCCTGCTCACCCACGGCCTTCGCGCAGGGCGTGCCGGCCACGAGGCGGCCGCAGAGGTAGAGGAAGAGCTCGTCCGCGAGCGTGAGTCCGCTCTCCGCGTCGAGCGACTTGCACCCGTGCTTCACGAGCGGCTGCTCCAGCATCCAGCGCAGCGTCTGGAAGCACAGGGCGGAGAAGTGGAGCGCGGGCGGCGGGTGCCGCTCCCAGAGCCGGCCGGAGCGTTCCTGCCCGCCGTCGAGGTAGCGCTGCGTGCGCCAGCCGCCGCAGCGGGCGAGGGTGAGGACGGCGCCCTTGGAGAGGGTGTCGCGCAGCGCGTGCATCGCACCGGGGCTGAGGCGCTCGGGGACGGTGTGCCTGTCGCGGAGGAGGTCCTCGACGGGGGTGTACTGTCCCAGGCCGATGATGGCGCGGGCGAGCGTGAGCAGGTCATGCTCGGCGGTGGAGACGCGAATCATGGACGGAGCCGGTTGGCGAGCTCGGGCCAGCCGTTGATGACGAGCTTCCCCTCGACGAGGTGCATCTCGGCGGTGTTGGGGGCGGTGAACTGGGGCTCGTCGGGGGAGTAGCGCCCGGTGAGGAAGTGCATGACCTGGTTGCGCGAGCCAATCCAGCGCCGCCGGGTCTCCGGCTGGTCCTTCTCGAAGCGGCCGTCCACCAGCAGGTCCACGGTGCGCAGCAGGCGCTCCACGTCGGGGTTCGCCTGGGCCTTCAGTTCCGCGAGCGTGTGGCCGGTGAAGACCATGACGCTGAGGCCGGCGGCGCGGACGCGCTCGCAGAGGTCGGCGGCGGGGCCGGCCTGGGAGGTGGGCTCGCCGCCCAGGAGGCTGAGGCCCTCGATGCCGGGGGTGGCGAGGATGCGCGCGGCGAGGGACTCCACCGTCATGACGGTGCCGCGCTCGAAGGCGAACATCTCCGGGTTGCAGCACCCCGGGCAGCGCAGGGCACAGCCCTGGACCCAGATGGAGAAGCGCACGCCCGGCCCTTCCGCCTCGGTGCGCGGGACGACCTGCGCCACCCTGAGCACGGGGCAGTTGTCGGGAGTGGGAGAGGTGCCGTGGGCCGGGGACATGGGCGTCTTCCGCAGCATGCCAGGAGCGGCCCCGTCCCGGGGAGGGGCGTGTGTCCACTTCGGCGGTCGGTTTCGGGGAGATGCCCCAAAGCCTGGCCACGTGTGGGGGAAGGGCGCCTGCCCGGCAGGATGATGGGCTGGCGTGCGGCTGATGTATATCCGGTTGCATCATGCCCACCCGACGCGAGTACGGCGCCACGCCCTTCAACGTCCCCGGCCAGTTTGTCGGAATCGACTTCTCTCCCGACTCACGACGGCTGTGGGCCGTCCTTCCTGGCAGTGCCACCTCCCGCCTGGTGTCCTTCGACGTGGCGAGTGGCGCAGGGGTCGAGCAGCGGGAGCTCGAGGGCAGCCTGCGCGGGGTCCACTCGCTGCCGGGGGGCGACGTCCTGGTCGGGGGTTGGGGGCTCATCCGCCGCATCTCCGCCAAGGGCAAGCCGGCGTGGACGCTCAAGGGCCCGCAGGACCTCCATCTGGCCGCGATGAACCGGGACCGGTCCCTGTTCGTCAGCATCGAAGGCTCCAAGGCCCTGGTCCGTGACGCCGGGCGCGCCACCGTCCTCCACGAGCTCGAGGAGAAGGATGGAGACCTGTACGCCGTCGCGTTCAGCATGGACGGAGCACTCCTGGCGACCGGGTCGTCGAAGGGGACGGTCCGGCTGTTCGACGCACACACCGGCGAGGAGCGGGCGAAGCGGAAGAGCACCAAGGTCTTGACCCTGGCTTTCTCACCGACGGGGGAGCACCTGCTGGTCGGCCATGGCACCGGGAAGGTGGAGCTGTGGGCGGTGAGTAGCTTGAAGCCGGTGTCGCATTTCGTGGCCCATCACTCGTTCGAGGTGGGGGGAGGCGCCGGTTGCCGCTGGGTCGCATTCTCCGCGGATGGCACGCGCGCGTTTTCGCTCGGCAACGAGCACCGGCTGCGCTCGTGGAGCGTCCCGGACGGCGACGAGGGGCCGACCATCGACGTGCCCAGGCGGCACGCGCAGGGCGCGGTCACCGCGCTCTCTCCGGATGGCCAGTGGCTCGCCACCGGCTCTACCCCGGGTGCGCTGAGTGTGTGGTCGGCGGTGGACGGCGCGTCGCGAGTCGGGGACGCCGCGCCGTCGCCGATTCTCGGGCTGGCCCTCACCCCGAGCACCGTGGTTGCCACGTCGAGAGCCTCCTGCGTCTCCTGGACGCGCGACACCGGGAAGCGGACGGAGATTGAGGCCGGGTTCTCTCCCACGGACGCGAAGGGCCTGTCGTCCGGCGTGCTGGTGCGGCTCGACTACGATTCCATCTTCGTCGGGAAGTCGCTCGACGCGGAGGCGCGCGAGGCCTTCATGCTCTCCAGCTACGCCTCGGGTCCGCTCGCGATTTCCCGGGACGAGACGCTGCTCGCCGCACCGGCCCAGGAAACCGTCCAGGTATGGGCGCTGAAGCGGGGCCTCCTCAAGGCGGACCTCCCGCACAAGGAGCGGGTGCAGGCCTGTGCCTTCGGCCCGAAGGATGCGTGGCTGGCCACCGCAGACAACGCGCTGCACCTGTGGCGGCTGGGGAAGACGCCACAGGTGGTGCGCGACATCTCCCTGGGAGACGCCGCGTTCGGCGTGAGCGTGCAGGGGCTGGCCGTCTCTCCGCGTGGCTGGATTGCCGTCAGTGTGGCCGACAGCGAGCGCGATGATGCGGAGTGCGCGTTGCTCCTCGTGGACCCGCGCAGCGGCGAGACGGTGAGCCGGCTCGAGCGTCACGACGCCTGCCTGGGTCAGCTGGCCTTCGTGGGAGATACGCGCGTCGCGGTGGCGGACTCGCTGGGACGGTTGCTCATCGCGGACGTCTCTGCCCCGGCGAAGGCGCGCTGGCTCCAGCCGGACTCGGAGGATGCGCGGCCCGACGTGCTGGTGAAGGAGTCGAGGCCCATCGCGAGGCTCGGTGATGCGGTGGCCTGGGTGGGCCCGGATGGCAGCGTGGTGGTGGAGACCCTGGAGGCGGCGAAGGTCTCTGACGAAGTCCCCTTCGTGCTCGAAGCGGAGGCGGAGTCCGGTGCCGCGCGCACGGGCGCAAAGGGACGGAAGGCGAAGAACGCCGTGACGGGCAAGCCGGCCGGCCTCTTCGAGAAGCGTCTCGCGGGCGCGTGCTTCCTCTTCGCCGGCCGCTTCAAGGAGGCGAAGCCCACGTTCCGCGAGCAGCTGCTGAGGGAACTCGGCGCTGCCGTCTCCTCCAGACCCGACGCGAAGGTGACACACCTGGTGCTGGGGGAGGGGGCCGCGGCCAGCGTGGCGCCGGGGCTGAAGTCCAAGGGGGCGGAATTCACACAGCTCTCCGAGCGGGAGCTCATGAAACTGCTTCTTCCCACGCGAGACGAAGCCGTCGCGATGCTCCGGAACGAGGTGAAGGCCGGCACGGAGCGGTGGAACTCCTGGCGCAAGCGCTACATGGACGTCCACGGGGAACGGTTCCCCGTGCCGCTCCAGGGCATCGACCTGGCGGGGCTCGACCTGAGCGGGTACCAGTTGCTGGTGTTGGACTTCACCGAGGCCCGGCTCCCCGGAGCGGACTTCTCGAAGGTGTACCTGTTCGACGCCGTCTTCCGGCGCGCGAACCTGCGCGAGGCGGACTTCTCCAGGGCAAGCTGCGGCCGGACGGTCTTCTCCGGGGCAAACCTGCGCGGGGCCCGCTTCGACGGGGCGGACCTGGGCGGCGCGCGCTTCGACGGCGCGGACCTTCACGACGTGGACTTCTCGAAGGCCCGGCTGACCTACGTCGACTTTCGTGGCACGGACCTGCGCGGGGTGAGGCTTCCCTCCGAGCTGAAGGACGTGAATCACGACGCGAAGACCCGGTGGCCGAAGGGCTTCAAGCCGTAGCTCCACCCCGTCGACGCCGACTATTGCCCGCCGTGTTTTCTCAGCCCCTCGGCGGGCACGTCTCGCGCCGTGGCGGTGTCGCGGAACATGGGCAACTGCGAGGGCAGCGCTCCGCGAACCACATCCCGTGCCCGGCCTCCGAGCCGCAGGTCCAGCTTCACCGCCACGGGCACTTCTGCCTTGCACTTCGGGCAGCGCGAGGCCTCCTGCCGGATGGACGCTCCGCAACCCGCGGGGCACGGCCGCCGCGAGCGCGCCTCCATCCGCCGCGCCAACAGGCCCGCCGCCACACAGCCCACCGTGAAGACCAGCACGAGCAGCAGGGCCAGCGGTGCCCACAGGATGGCCGCCGCGGCCACGCCCAGGCCCAGGAAGTCTTCCGTGCGCATCAGCCACCGGTATGGGTGGAACAGCTCGGACTCCAATTGGTCCACGCTCTGCTGCAGGCGCTGCCGCATCGACAGCGTCGCCACCGCGATGCCCGCGCCCACGGCGCCCACGGCCCATGGATGCAACTGCCCCGTCTGCACGCCCATGGACGCGAGCGCCACCATCGCACCGCTGCCAGCGCTCAGCGCGAGCTGTGCCGACCCCAGGAACATGCGCAGGTCCCCGTCCCGCTGCGTGTACATCTCGAAGGCGAGCAGGGTGACGAAGATGCCCATCGCCTCGGGCGTGGCCATCCAGGCCATGTCCGAGGGCAGCGCGAGGAAGCGGAAGTGCGCGGCCAGCGCCAGCAGCAGCAGGCTTCCCCCCGCGCGCGTGCCGGACGCGCTGCTCAGCCCGATGAGCTGTGAAATCAGTGCGAACGAGAGCATGGCTCAGCCTCCCACCGGGGCGGCGAGGAACGACTGGAGGAGCCCCAGCTTCTGGAACACCCACCACAGCAGCGCCACCGAGGCGGCCGTGAAGGCCAGCAGCGTCAGCAGGAAGCCCACGAGCAGCGCCACCTCCCATGCCGCCATGGGGATGCCCCGGGCCTCGCGCTCCGTCTGCCAGCCCAGGTAGCGGCGCGCGAAGAGGCCGGCGGCGGCGACCTGGCCCGTGCTCAGCACCACCTTGGCCAGCGCGCCGAAGCCGGGGACGAAGGTGAGCAGCTCGCACAGGATGATGGACGCCGCGAGGAAGCACGCCGCCGCCAGCCGCAACGTCAGACGCGACACCTGTCGGCGCTGGGGCGTGAGCAACTGGAGCGCCGGCTGCACGAGCGTCGCCCGAATCCAGAAGAGCGCGGCCAGCAGCAGCAGGGACGTGAGCAGCGGGAACCAGCTCGCCGCCAGGCTGGCCACCGCGACCACGCCCACCGCGACCCACAGCCGCGCGGAGGCGCGCTCGGAGGCCAGCTGGTGCAGCATCTCCCGGTCGGCCGGGCTCGGAAGCGTCTGTTCGCCGCACCCGGGACACGGTCTGCCTCGCAGCACGGCGCCGCCCGGGATTTTCTCGGCGCAGCGGCGACAGCGGCCGCCCAGCAGCAGCGCGAGCTCGTGCTCCTCGCTGCCGGCGACCCCGGTGGCACTCATCGTCACGGTGACTTCCCCCTCATTCCAGAGCCTTCAAGGTGTAGACGGTACTGGTGGGGAATGGTCTTTCCAATGGGACGCCCCGCGCTGCCCCACCCGCACCGGGTGCGGGAAGCCCCGCCCCGTGAAGCGCGCCCTCACCCGGCGCGCGAGTGATGGATGCTGAATCCTCTTTCGCGGCAATTTCCCGTCAGAGCTTCACCTTTGAAGTAGAGTGCGTCAGCCATGACGCGGCCTGTGTCCGCCTACGCCCCTCGAAGCGAGCGCAAGCCGTTGTACGTGAAGGTGGTGACGCAGCCCGCACTCCATGGGTGCTGGGCCGTCAACATCAGCGACACGGGCATTGGCCTGGTTGCCACTCCGCGCGACATCGCGGAGGGGCCTCGCGAGGGCGAGGAGGTGGAGCTGTCCTTCTCGCTGCCCGACTCGGGAGAGCACATCCGCGTGCTCGGGGACGTGCGGTGGCGGCACGACGCATCCGGGCCGGTGACGTCGCTCGGCGTCGTGTTCCGCACCTTCGAGGGCTCGGACCGGGTGAAGCTGGCGCGCTACCTCACCACCACGCACATCCAGGTGGTGGTGGCGTTCGCCAGCGAATTGGAGGCCCGCGGGGTGCGCGCCGCGCTGGAGGGGCAGGCCACGCCCCACTTCGCCTCGCACGTCGACGAGGTCCACACGCTGCTGACGCGAGGCGACGCCGCAGCGCTGCTGGTGTGCGGGCACGACGAGGAGCAGGCGCTGGCGCTGGTGCAGTCGCTGGCCCTGCGCCGCGCGGAGCTGGACGTGTCCGGCGGCGGGCCACCGAGCGACCTCGCCTCGCGCATCGTCTACTGCGCGCCCGCCGCCCCGGAGCGGCTGGTGGCCCTCTTCAACTCCGGCCGCATCTTCCGCGCCCCCGGCACCCACCCCACGCCGGAGGCCCTGCGCCAGGCGGTGCTGGAGGCGGGCCGCGAGCACGGCGTGCGCACCGAGCAGTGGCGCATGGCGCTGGAATTGGAGCGCAACCTGCTGCGCGAGCGGGCGCTGACCCAGGCGCTCCCGGCGGCCCCGGGCGGCCGGGGCGCGGACGAGGTGGGCTTCCGCAGCGGGGCCATGCAGCGGGTGATGGAGATGGTGCGCCTGGTGGCGCCCCACCGTGTGGCGGTGCTGCTGCAGGGCGAGACGGGCACCGGCAAGGAGGTGCTGGCGCGCATCCTCCACCGGCTCAGCGGGCGCGGCGACGTGTCGCTGGTGGCGCAGGACTGCGGCGCGCTGTCGGAGACGCTGCTGGAGAGCGAGCTGTTCGGCCACGTGAAAGGCGCCTTCACCGGCGCGGTGGCGGACCACCCGGGCCTCTTCGTGCTCGCCAACGGTGGCACCATCTTCCTGGACGAAATCGAGAACACCACCCCCAACCTCCAGGCGAAGCTCCTGCGCGTGCTGGAGACGGGGGATGTGCGCCCGGTGGGAGGCCCCCAGGTGCGCCACGTGGACGTGCGCGTGGTGGCCGCCAGCAACAAGGACCTGGGCGAGGAGGTGCGCGCCGGGCGCTTCCGCGCGGACCTCTTCTACCGGCTCAACAGCTTCACCATCGACATCCCGCCCCTGCGGGACAGGCCCGAGGACGTGCCCGAGCTGGCGCGCTACTTCCTGGAGCTGTTCAACCGCGTCCTCAAGCGCTCCGCCAGCGGCATCGCCCCGGACGCGGAGGACGCGCTGCGCGCCCATGCGTGGCCGGGCAACGTGCGCGAATTGCGCAACGTCATGGAGCGCGCCGTGCTGCTGTCCCGCCCGGGCGAGGTGGTGACGCAGCGGCTCTTGCCGCCGGTGCTGGGCGCCACGGTGCCGGTGCGCAACGAGCACGCGGGAGACGGCTCGCTGCGCGCGCGGCTGGAGCGGGTGGAGCGCGAGCTCATCCGCGAGGCACTGGAGCGCCACGGCGGCGTGCTGCGGCGCGCGGCCGTGGCGCTGGGCATGGACCCGGTGACGCTGGGCCGCAGGGCCCGGCGCCACGGCCTCTGGAAGGCGGAGGACTAGGCTTCAGGCCTCAGTGCGTCTTCACCCACTGGAGCACCGGCTTCCAGACGCGTTCCTTCGCGTCGTTCGCGAGGAACAGGTCCGCGTGCCCGTAGTCGAGCGCGCGGGCCGCCTCCGGCAGCGTCCGCGCGGTGAGGACGGTGACGTCCTGGCTGCCCAGCAGCGTGAGGGTGTGCTCGCCATAGCGGCCCACGCCGCCCGCGGCGCCCACGTACAGCACCGGCACCGTCACCTTGTGGAGGTTGTCGTCGTACGGCACGGGCAGGCCACACGCCCACGCCTCGGTCTCCACCACCTCGTTGAGGCTCTGGTACGGCGCGGCGCGCTGCGCGTACTCGTAGAGGTAGGCCTCGCGGGTGAAGGTCATCGTCTCGGGAAGACCGAGCGCGTCCGGCATGGCGGCCATCAGGTGGTAGCCCGGGGTGATGGCCTTGAGCGGCGCCAGCAGCGCGCCCGTGGCCGCCGCGGAGACGATGGCCGCCTTGCGGTTGGTGGGCTTGCCGGTGCCCGGGCCGAACACGTCCTCGGGCAGCAGCGGCGACGGCGCGTTGGGCGCCGTCGCGGCGAGCTGGCCGAGCAGCTGCAACGTGATTCCGGGCGCGGGGCCCAACAGGCCGCCCTCCACCCGGCCCGCCTGGCGCGCCGCGTTCAGCACCGCGTGGCGCTCACAGGCAAAGGCCTGCTGGTCCGCGTCCTGGGGCGCGTAGCGCAGCACCATGTCCACGGGGATGAAGCCATCCACCTGGCGCAGCCCGCGCGGCAGCTTCGCGTCCAGGCTCATGTACGCGTACGCCACCGCCGCGCCGCGGCTCCAGCCCATCAGGTGCATGGAGCCGTTGCCGCCGCTTCCCGTGACGAGGCGCAGCGCGCGCGCCACCGTGAGGCCGGTGCCCACGTCCTGCGCGTGCGTGCCCAGCGTCCAGTTCGCCATGAAGGAGAAGTCCTGCGTGCCCGCGGGCACGCCCGCCCACCGCAAATCAATGCCCCACACATCCACGCCCTCCTTCGCCAGGAAGGCGGCGATGGACTGGTCCGCCGGCACCTGCGCCGAGCCCACGCTGGAGAGGAAGGCCGCCTCGAAGCCCCACCCGTCGCCATGCACCATGAAGACGGAGCGGTTCGTACGCGCCGGCCGCCAGGGGCCGTCCTCGCGTACGACGCGGTGGAGGGTGATGAAGTCAAATGCGCCCGGGCCCACGCGGAGCCGCAGGCGGTAGTGCGCCACGTTGCCGAACAGCACGTCGCGCGCGTCGCACCAGGCAGCGGTCTGCTTCGCCTCCATGCCCTGGAGCGTGGCCTTCGCGGCGACGGCCGGCAGCGTGGCCTCCGCGGCGACGACCTGGGGTGACTCGTCGACCGGGCTGGCCGAGCCCGTCTCAACACCACAACCCAGCGTCACACCGGCCAGCGAGACGCAGAGAATGAACAAGAAACGCATACAGACCTCGAATCAACGGAAGGGGTTCGGAGGAAGCCAACCGCCGGTCCCGGGGCTCCCCCTGCTGAGTCGCCCTCCGAGCAGAATCCAAGCCACCCCCTAAACCCTTGGAATCCCAGGAGTGCTTTCCAGACGTGAGCTTCAGGTGTGAAGCCCACTCTGGATCGAACCCCTGACATGCCCTGCCAGGTACGGGACTTCCGGGCCTGCTTCACCACTGAAGCGGGCACGTCACCTGTGCGGCACCTCGCACGAGCGAGTGGCCGCCGGCAGTGCATGGACTGAGGGCGATGAGCGTTCGCCAATAAACACAGGTGGGGAGATCCAGCAAGGGCCGATTAGTCCTGGAGGGCGGCACACCTGCATGAGTCCTGACAGCACCGGAGAACCTGACGGGGTGCTGAACACCCGAGTCTTTTCGGCCCTCGCCCCACCGAGGGGGACGGGCGCACATGGGAGGTGTAGCGCTACCCGGGAGGCCCCATGGTGGAACCGCGTTTCCAGCGAAACCTCGGTGTCATTGGTCCTGCAACGATGGAGCAACTGGCACACACGCACGTGTTGGTCGCGGGCGTGGGCGGGGCCGGGGGGCAGTGCGCGGTGGACCTGGCCCGGATGGGCCTTGGCGTCCTGACGCTCGCGGACTTCGACACGTACGAGCGGCACAACATGAACCGGCAGGTGGGCTGCTTCGAGAGCACGCTGGGCCAGTCCAAGGTGGAGGTGGTGGGGCGGATGTGCCTGGACATCCACCCGGACCTGCGGCTGCGACGGGTGCGCGAGGGAATCACGGAGGACACCGCGGAGGAGGTGCTCGCCGGCGGCGCGGGGCTGCCACCGGTGGACTGCGTGGTGGAGGTCATCGACATCGCGGGCGCGCGCGAGAAGCAGGCGCTCCACCGCGCCTGCCGCGCGCGCGGCGTGCCCGTCATGACGGGGCTGATGCTGGGCTTCGGCGCGGCGCTGCACGTCTTCCAACCGGACGCGCCGCTCTACGAGGAGCTCTACATCCTGCCGGACGGCCGCATCGACCTGCCGGCCATCATCCCCCACCTGGGCAGCTACATGCTCCAGGAGTACATGGACGCGTGCTACCAGGGCACGGGGCACGCGCCCACGTGCGTGGTGGGCGCCACCACCGCGGCGGGGATGATGGTGAGCGAGCTGATGCGCGGAGTCATGCACGGCCCTCGGGCCATGGTGTCGTGGCCCGAGTACCTCTACGTGGACTTCTTCGACCACCGCTACGTCCGGGCCTCGTTGAAGCCCGGCCGGCCCCAGCTCACACCACGCCGCGCGTCCGGGCCTCGTTGATGACCTTCACGCCGTCCACGCCCAGGCGCTTGTTCAGGTACGGCGCCACCATGTCCGCGTGCTTGTGCACGCGGTGGTACGCCTCGTCGTAGGTGCGCGTGACGAGGTTGATGCCGGAGATGATGACCCGCTGGAGGTTGTACTGCAGGTCATTGCCCTCGACGATGGCGTGAATCTCCGAGAAGAGCGGCCGCGCGTCCGACTGGAGGTTGGACAGGTGGCGGCGCTGCTCGGTGTTGGGCACGGACGACTTCGGGGACAGGCTCGCCACCAGCACCAGCGGCGGCTTGAGCTCCTCGTACACGTCCCGCATCTGGCTGAAGACGGTCCGGATTTCCTCGTGGCTGGGAGGCGCCTCCCAGCGGAGGAAGAAGACCCTGTCGATGATGGCTGTCTTGAAGACCGGAGTTCCCATGACGTCGCACAGCTCCTTCGCGCAATAAGACCGGAAGCTCCCGGTCCCCCTCTCACCCGCAAACGCATGGCGCTGGCGGGCGGTTCTGGGGCGCATCGTGCGCGTGGCGCATGGGGACGGAATCAGACCCGGGGGCCGGCATTCGCGGCAGGACAGAGCCGACCCCTGCGGCGTCCACCCGAGTCGAAGGCTCCGGCGTTGGCGAGGGTTGCGATGTCGGGGAGTGGATGCTCGCGGCGGCGCGGGTGGCGCCCATCATCGCGAGCCGGGCCCCAGGGGCGGGGCCGGAAGGCCCCGCGAGGGAGCGGAGCCGGTACGACAGGCCGGGGCCCCGCCCGTCGAGCGGCGGGGCCCCGGATGACGTCAGTTACCGGAGATGGTGATTTCCTCGGCCGGCGCGGCGGCGACTTCCGCGTCCGAGAAGAGGATGGGGCGCCATTCCTTGTTGGAGAACAGGCGCGTCTGGTCCGCGAAGTACGGCGAGGCCGGGTCGCTGCTCTCGCTGTACGTCAGCACCGCGCGGCCCTTGGGGCCCTGGTCGGTGAACTCCATCGCCATGATGAAGCTGCTGCCGTTGTTGACGACGTAGCCGTTGCTGGTCAGGCCCGCCTGGGAGAGGACCGTGCCCTGCGCGGCGGTGGGAGCGGCCTCCTCGGCGGTGGACTTGAAGGTGCCGTAGCCGACGACGTTCGCCGTGCCGTCGAAGGGGGTGCCACCGTGGATGGGGATGCGCTCGCCGGTGACGCGCGGCGAGTACTGCACCTCGCCCAGCGCCTTGTTCACCCCGATGCCCGCGCGGGTCAGCGCGTCCACCGCCTGCGCCAGCCGGATGAGCACGGTGTCGTCGCCCGTGGCGGGCGCGGGGGCCAGCGTGTTGGGCGTCTTGAGCGGGTTCGTCGGGTCGAAGGGCACCGCGTAGAGCGTGCCACCGTTGGTGTGCGTGCCGCCCGGGGCGGTGGAGGCGAACTCACGGAACACCACGGCGCCCACGCTGTTCGTGTTGTAGAGGCCGTCCCAGTTCTTCAGCACGGTGCACGCCGCGCTGATGTCCACCGTCTTGGTGGTGGTGCCGCTGGTGTAGGTGATGTTCGTCTTCCCCGTGCAGCGCTCGACCAGGCCGTCCCGGAGCAGCTCCGCCGTCATGCTGCGGTTGCTGAGGATGGCGTTCTCCAGCTCGGTCCGGCTGAACTTGCCCTCAGGACCGGACGCGCCGTCCGCGCGCACCTCCATGAGCAGCTCCGCGTTCATGCGCGTGCGCGGGCTCTGGCCCGAGTTCTCGAGGCCGTGCATGGGCGAGAAGCCCGTGAGCGGCTGGTTCGGGTTGGCCAGCCAGTAGCTGTCGTTGGCGTTGAAGACGAAGTCGGTGCGGTCCAGCTTCGGCACCTTGCTGTAGGGCACGAGGCCGGGGCTGCGGGCCGTGTCGGCGTCGGTCTGCCACTCGTTCTGCGAGTTGCTGCCGTCCAGCAGCACCAGACCCAGCCGCTGGAAGATGGCCGTGGACAGCGGGTCCGCGCCGGTGACGCCCGCGCGCCAGGCCTGGATGGCCTCCGCCTTCAGGTTGGGCGTGGGCGTGGCGTCCGTGTACCAGACGTTGCCGTCCTTATCCGCCGCCATGGTGTTCACCCAGGGAATGCCCTGGACGTTCTTGTAGACGTCCTTGAACTCCGCGAAGGACTTCGCCCGGTCCATGCCCAGGAACTGCGCCGTCAGCGCGGTGTTCTGCAGGTTGGCGTCGCGGAAGGTGTAGGCCTGCTGGGTGGTCCAGTCGAGCTGGCCGGGGATGGTGATGACCGGGCCGTAGTGGGTCGAGTACATCGTCCGGGTGACGTTGGTGATCGAGCCCTCGGGCAGCTTCACCTGGATGGTGATGGGGGTCGCGGTCATCTCGCGCTCGCCGCCGTCGTACTTGTACGTGGTGGGCTTGCCCGCCACGAGCGGCAGCTTGTACAGCGTCATGCGCTGGCCGGAGGAGAACGTGTGCGTCCAGGCCACGTTCTCGTTGAAGCCGATGAGCACCGCGGGCACGCCCAGCAGGCCCACGCCGTAGACGTTCATCACGCCCGGCACCGTCAGGTGGCTCTCCCACAGCTTGAGCTCACCCTCCCAGGGGAAGTGCGGGTTGGCCACCACCATGCCGCGGCCGCCCTCGGACTTGTCCTTGCCCAGGGCCCATCCGTTGCTGCCGACCTGGGACATCTCGGGGCGCATCACCTTGAAGCTGCCCGGCGCGGGGACGCCCACGCTGCCGCCGCCCGTGGCCGGCGGCGTGGCCGCGGCGATGGCGAGGATGAGCTGGTAGCTGCTGGCCGCCAGGCCCACGCTGATGTGGTACGCCAGCAGGTCCTCGGGGGTGATGGGCTTCACCCAGGCCACGCCCGTGCAGGGCTTGGGCAGGTTGGCCGCCGGCGTCTCCGACACGTAGCGGTTGAAGCCCGCCGCGTAGCCGGTGAGCAGCGCCTTCAGGTCGTCCGGCTGGGTGGGGAAGCTCGCCTTGGCCTTGGCCGGCAGGTCCAGCAGCCGGTACGCGAAGTCGCTGCCCGCATAGAGGCTGCCGGCGCCCTGGCCCAGGTAGCGGGCGCGCTCGCCACGCACCTTCAGGATCTGATCCGCCAGGATGCAGACATGGTTCTGGGCGAAGGCATAGCCCTGGCCGTAGCCCAGGCTGCCCATGTCCTTGCCCGTGATGTGGGGGATGCCATGGGCGGTGCGGCGGATCTTCGCCTCGTACGTCGGCGTCGTCGGGGTGGGGTCCGTGTCCGGCGGGTCTTCGTCATCACCGCACGCGGTGGCGAAGGCCAGGCTCAGCCCGGCGAGGAGGGACAGCTGCCAGCGGGTGCTCCGGGATTGCAGGGGCACTCCGCGCGGATGGGGCGCAGGAGAGGTTGATTTCATGACAGTTTTCGAGCGTACGGACGGGTGGATCACGACGTCAAAAGTTTTCTGGGAATGGACAATTTCCCGCCCCACCGTACCAGACGTGACTGTCAAGCACGAGGCGACGGGCAGTGAAGAACGGGTGTGCTAGGAAAACGCGCATATGACGACCGAGCCGCAGGGCGCCCGCCGTCCGCGCCGCCACTTCTCGATGATCCGCACGTTCGTGCTGGCCGACTTCGTGACGCTGGGCAACGGCTTCGCGGGAGCGGGGGCCATCCTCGCCGCGATGCAGTTCCTGGCCTCGGGGGAGCGGGGCTGGCTGTGGCTGGCCTTCGGGCTGATGCCCATGGCGCTGCTGCTGGACTTCCTCGACGGGCGAATCGCCCGGTGGCGCTTCAAGAAGTCGCCCCTGGGGGCGGACCTGGACTCGCTGGCGGACGTCATCTCCTTCGGCATGGCGCCCGCGGCGCTGGGCTTCGCGGTGGGGATGCGGGGCGCGCTGGACGTGGCGGTGCTCCTGTATTTCGTGGCCTGCGGCATCAGCCGGCTGGCGCGCTTCAACGTCACCTCCGCGCAGCTGGCGGATGCGTCGGGGAAGGTGAAGTACTTCGAGGGCACACCCATCCCCACCAGCCTCGCGCTCGTCATGGTGCTGGCGGTGGCCACGTGGATGGGACGCATCGGCCCGGACCTGCTCGGCGGGGTGTGGGATGTAGGTCCGGTGTCGCTGCACCCGCTCACCCTGCTGTACGCGGCGAGCGGCAGCGCGATGATCAGCAAGACACTGCGAATCCCGAAGATTTGAAACCGGACATGGCGCCCCCATGAGGCGCCTGTTTTCCCACCCGTGGGTGGTTGCCCGCCCTGAAGTGGGTGCCTAGCTTCGCCACCGATCCGTCCGACCTCCACCATGTGGGGAGGGCGGCGGTCATGGGCGATGGATGGTTGTGGGGAAGGGGTGGGAGCCATGACGGGGCGCTGGGGCTTGCTTGCCCTCGCGGTGGTGGGCTTGCTGGCCGGGTGTGCGGACCGGGACCGTTCGTCCCTGGCGGATGGACGGCTGACGGCTACGCCTGGCGGGGTGGACTTCCAGAAGGTGGCCATCTTCGACGCGCGCGAGGCGGAAATCTCGCTGCGCAACGTGGGGCGTGCGCGCATCAACGTGAACGAGATCTGGGTGGAAGGGCCCGAGGGCTCCTACCTGGCGGAGTTCACCCACGAAGGGCCGCACAGCCTGCAGCCGGGGAGCGCGTGCAGCCTGAAGGTGCGCTTCGCGCCGCCGAAGCCGGGCGCGCTGCCGGCGATGTTGGTGGTGCGCTCGGACACGCGGATCGAGCCGCTGCTCAAGATTCCGCTCAGCGGGCTGGGCGTGGCGGCGTGGGCGGAGGTGTCGCCGCGGCGGCTGGACTTCGGCCGCATCGAGGCGGACTCCACCAAGACGCTGTCGGTGAAGCTGGCCAACCCCACGGAGATGGCCGTGGAGGTGGCGCCGCGGCTGGTGGGCGCGGACCGCGACGAGTTCAAGATTGAACCGGTGACGCTGGCGGCGGGGGAGAGCCGCGAGGTGCCGGTGACGTTCAGCCCCGTGCGCGTCGGCAAGAAGCAGGTGGCGCTGGCGGTGTCGCCGTGCCGCGGCTGCGCGGACGTACCGGTGCAGATCGCGGCGGAGGCGCTGGAGCGCGCCGTCGTGGCCGAGCCGGAGGTGGTGGACTTCGGCGCGGTGCCGGTGGACCGCGAGTCCTACCGCGAGTCGCGCATCCACAACATCAGCACCGAGCCGGTGACGGTGACGCAGTTGACGCTGGAGGGGAAGGACGCGTCCTTCAGCCAGGCCAACCCGGGCTTCCCGCTGGTGCTCCAGCCCGGCGAGGTGCGCGGCTTCCAGTTGCGCTACAGCCCGGACCACCAGGGCGCCGCGCAGGACAACGCCCTCTACCACGTGGAGAGCCGCCGCCACCCGACGCTGCCGGTGGGGCTGCGCGGCTACGGCGGCGCGGCGGAGCTGTGCGTGTCGCCGCTCTCGTATGACTTCGGCAGGCAGCCGCTCGGCTCGAAGACGCGCGTCATCGTCAACGTGAAGAACTGCGGCTCGTCCAACGCGGGCGCGCTCACCCTCCACACGCTGGCGTGGCAGCCGACCCAGGGCGGCGAGCCGCAGTTCAACCACACGCCGATGGCCATGCCGCACACCCTGCGCCCCGGCGAGGAGGTGAATATCGCCGTGTTCTACGAGCCCACGCGCGTGGGCGCGGCGATGGGCTCGCTGGTGATGACGACCAACGCCTTCTCCGCGGCCACGGTGCAGATGGACTTCCGCGGCCAGGCGGAGCAGCACGCGCCGTGTCAGCTCTCCGTCACCCCGCTGGCGCTGGACTTCGGGACGGTGCCGCCGGGGCAGGGCGCGGTGCTGGGCGTCAAGCTGGAGAACAAGGGCACCGACCTGTGCCCGGTGAAGAACATCCAGCTGCGGGACGACGGCGGCGGCGTGTTCGGCATGCCGGGTGGCGCGCTGTACGGCGGCATCATGTACCCCGGCGACTGGTTCAGCTTCATGGTGTCCTTCGCGTCGCCTCCGGCGGGTGGCCAGTTCATCGGCATGCTGCAGGTGGAGCAGATGGACCCGGCCAACCCGGTCATCCTGGTGCCGCTGCGGGCCAACTCGCAGGCCGCGTGCCTGGTGGCCTCGCGCCGCTACCTGGACTGGGGCGTGGCCCGCCGCGACTGCCCGCCCGAGCCGCTGGAGGTGAACTTCCTCAACGCGTGCACCGCGCCGGTGACGGTGGACAACGTGTCGATTGGCCCGGGTACCACGGACTCCGAGTTCGCCCTCCAGAAGGTGCCGGACCCCATTCCCTTCACCCTGCTGCCCAACGAGGGCTTCACGGTGGGCGTGGAGTACTTCGCGCAGGTCAACGGCCTCAACGTGTCTCCGCTGTACGTGGCCTCGAGTGATTTGCCGGAGCCGCTGCTGGTGCCGCTCATCGGCGAGTCCTCCAAGCGCGTGGAGAAGACGGACCTCTTCGTGCAGCAGGACGTGAGCAAGGTGGACGTCCTCTTCGTGGTGGACAACACGGACTCCATGGCGGTGGAGCAGACGCGACTGGTGGACGCGGTGCCGACCTTCGTCAACACCGCGGCGGAGAAGAACGTGAACCTGCACGTGGCCGTCACCACCACCGGCATCCAGACGCAGCCCCAGCCGAACCCGGCGGACAACTGCCCGGGTGGTGCGCTGGGCGGTGAGGCCGGCCGCTTCTTCCCGGCGGACAACAGCTTCAACCGCCTGCTCAACAGCGGCATGCCGGACCTGGCGGCGCAGTTGCAGCGCAACGTGCAGGTGGGCAAGTGCGCCGAGGTGGAAGAGGGCTTCGAGGCCATGCGCCGCGCGCTGTCCCGGCCGCTGGTGGACAACGTGGACGACCCGCGCACCAGCCTTCCGCGCGACGGCAACGCGGGCTTCCTGCGCGATGCGGCCGCGCTGGTGGTGCTCTTCGTCAGCGACGAGGACGACCACTCGCCGGACGCGGTGGAGACCTACGTGCAGTGGGCGCAGCAGCTCAAGGGCGTCAACCAGCCGCAGCGCGCGACGTTCTACGCGATTGCTCCTCCGGAGGATGGCTGTGACACGGCGGGCGGCGCGGGCACGCGCTACGCGGAGGCCACGGCCCGCACCGGTGGCGAGGTGGTGAGTGTATGCGCCCCCGACTACCGGCCCCTGCTGCGAGCGGTGGCGGACAAGGCCTTCTCCGCGCAGACGCGCTTCCCGCTCAGCGAGCTGCCGGAGCCGGGCACCGTCGCCGTCACGGTGGATGGTGCTCCGGTGACGACGGGCTGGACGTACGACGGCGGCACCAACAGCGTGGTGTTCGCCAACGTGCCGGCCCCGGGCGCGAAGGTGGCCATCAGCTACCGCCGCTCGTGCGCCGCGCTGTAGGGCAGGCGGACAGGCGAGATACCGCGAGGTGTGACGCAGTCGATGGGCCGGTCATCCGGCCCTCGACGTTCATGTCAGTCCCGGGTGCTACAGGTCTGCACTTGCCTGTGCGAATGACCAGAAAATTGGAGGGCACCCCGCGGTGTGTACCCTGAGGTCGTACCCGCTGCTGCCGAGGAGGCACCCGGTGAGCTCCCGTGATTCCGAAGGAACGACGACGACCGTGGGGCGCGCGCCGGTGCGCACGCCCGGACTGCGCGTCATCCGGGGCGAGGGCCAGCGGAGGGAAGAACCGCTCGCTTCCCGGGATGCCGTGGCGCGGGTGCTGATGGAGGCGGGCGCGGACATGCTGCTCCGTCGCATCAGTCCTGCGCGGGCGCAGGAAATCGAGCGCAAGGTGGACCGGGTGCTCGACTTGTTCGACCGGGTGGATGTGGCCCCGGTGCTGATGCCGGTGCTGAAGCGGCACCTGGACGAGCTGGAGGCGCTGATGCGGGAGACCCGCGAGGTACGGGCCGCCCGACGGTAGCCGGCAGGTGGGGTCCGCAACGTCGTTCGGACGTTTGACCCCTCTGTCCGGTGCGCTTACGCTCGGGACCTCTCCGCGTTCGGACCCCGGGGCCACGCCAGGTGGCAGGCCAGGGGGAGCGGTCAGGTCCCGTGTCCATCGAAACCTATGGCAGGTATCAGCTCCTGAAGCGTCTCGCCACGGGCGGGATGGCGCAGATCTACCTCGCGCGCCGCCCGGGCCCAGACGGCGAGAAGCTGCTGGTCGTGAAGCGGATCCTCCCGCACCTCACGGAGAACGACGACTTCGTGAAGATGTTCCTGGATGAGGCGCGCATCGCCGCGCGGCTCAACCACGCGAACGTGGTGCAGATCTTCGACCTGGGCGCGCAGGACGACTCGTTCTTCATCGCCATGGAGTACATCCACGGCGAGGACCTGCGGAAGCTGTGGAGGCACTCCGAGTCGCGGGGGATGCCACTCCCGGTGCCGCTGGTGTGCCGCATCCTCATCGAGGCGAGCGCGGGCCTGGACTACGCGCACAAGCGCACGGACCCGACGACGGGGCGGCCGCTGGGCATCGTCCACCGCGACGTGTCCCCGCAGAACATCCTGGTGACGTTCGACGGCGGCGTGAAGGTGGTGGACTTCGGCATCGCCAAGGCGGCGGACCAGGCGACGATTACGCGCTCCGGGGTGCTGAAGGGGAAGTACTCGTACATGTCCCCGGAGCAGGCGGCCGGGCTGCGCGTGGATTGCCGCTCGGACATCTTCGCGTTGGGCGTGGTGCTGTACGAGCTGCTCACCGGGATGCGCCTGTTCAAGCGCACCAGCGACATCCAGACGCTGTCGGCGGTGTCCGAGTGCCGGGTGCTGCCGCCCTCGCAGGTGACGACGCGCGTGCCGCCGGACCTGGACGCCATCGTCCTCAAGGCGCTCGCGAAGGACCCGGCCGACCGCTACCAGGAGGCGGCGCAGCTCCAGGCCGCGCTGGAGGCGTGGCTGGCCACGCACCGGCTGCCCTCGTCGCCCGCGCACCTGTCCGCGTACATGAAGGAGCTGTACGCGGAGCGGCTGGCCGCGGAGGCCCGCTCGGGCGAGGTGCAGGTGGAGGACTCCGAGGGGCCTTCGCCGCGCCCGGACGCCTCGTCGCGGCGCACGGGCCTGAGGCCGGCGCCGCGTTCCAGTTCGATGCCAGAGGACGCGACGGCCGCGCTGCGCCCTCGCCCGGCACGGCGCGCGGAAGCAGAGCCCGAGCCGGAGCGCTCCGGGCCCCGGACGACGGGAGCGCGGCGCGTGGTGGAGCCTGCCCCGGGTGAGCGTCCCTCCCGCGCGGGCGTGAGCGTGGTGCCGCCGACGCCGCCTCGCGTGGAGGAGGAGGCGCCGACGCTGGATGGCCGCGCCGCCACGCGGGGGACGCTGACGGACGTGAAGCTGGATGTGGAGCCCCTGCCGCCGGTGCCGGACGCGCGCCCGGCGTCGCGGGTGCCGCCGCCCCACACGGGCCGGTTCGAGGCGGGCCCGCCCTATCCCCTCCATGTGGAGGAGGACGGCCCCACGCTGGCGATGCCAGAGGTGCGCTCCTCGCGCATCGTGCTGCCCGTCCCCGCGGAGAACGAGGCGGAGGAGGACGCCCCCACGCTGGCCATGCCCGAGGTGGTGGTGCGCGCCTCGCGGGTGGTGGTTCCGGTGCCCGCGGACGACGAGGCGGAGGAGGATGCGCCCACGCTGTCGCTGGGCCTGTCCCGCCCGGCCCGGGCGCCGCAGACTCGCACGGACACGGCCGTCCCCCCGGGGATGGGGACGCAGCCGAGGCGCTGGGGGTGGATGGCCGGGGCGGGGCTGGCGGTGGTCGTCGCGGTGGCGGTGCTGCTGTGGGCCTGGCCGAAGACTCCGCCCGCCACGGTGCGGCTGGAGACGGTGCCGCCCGGAGCCACCGTGGTCTTCAACGGCCAGCCGCTCACGGAGAAGACGCCGCTGGAGCTGCCGCCAGTGCCGGCCGGCCAGTACCCCGTCGAGGTGAGCCGGGACGGCTATGAGGTGCTGCGGACCACGGTGGACGTGCCGGACACGGGCTCGGCGTCCGCCGGGCTGATGCGGCTGGTGCCGGTGGTGCCGGAGCCCGCTCCCGCTCCGCCTCGCGGCGAGGCCACCCCGCCGCCCGGGTCGACGAGGACGGGGGCCCCCGCACCGGTGCGGCTGCGGGTGGAGACGGAGCCCGCGGAGGCGCTCGTCTTCGTGGATGGCCAGCCGCAGGGAGACGCGCCGGCCGAGATGTCCGTGGCACCGGGGCGCGAGGTGGCGATACGGGTGGAGGCGGCGAGGCACCATCCGCTGGTGCGCGCGGTGATGGTGGGGACGGGGCCCGAGCAGGTGGAGCACTTCGTGCTGGAGCCGGACCCGCGGGCGACGGGCGCGAGCCCCGGGGCGCGGAGCCGCTCGGGCATGGCCTGGGTCCGCTTCGCGGTGCAGCCCTGGGCGCAGGTGACGTGCAGCGGGAAGCGCCTGGGGGAGACGCCGTTCGACGTCGTCGAGCTGCGGGTGGGGTCGCATGACTGCCGGTTCTTCAACCCCGAGCTCAAGAAGACGCTCAACCGACGTATCGAGGTAAAGCCCATCGACATCAACGTGGTGAACGTGAAGTTCGACTAGGCCCACCTCCGGATGCTCCCTTGACGCTCGAAGTCGGCACCCACATCGGCAAGTACGTCGTCCGTCGCAAGCTCGCCGAGGGCGGGATGGCGGAGATCTACCTGTGCACGGCCCGGGGCGCCGAGGGCTTCGAGAAGGAGGTCGTCATCAAGCGGGTGCGCGCCTTCCTCGCGAGCGACCCCGAGTTCGTCGGGATGTTCATCGCCGAGGCGCGCCTGGCCTCCCGGCTCAACCACGCCAACGTGGTGCAGATCTTCGACTTCGACAAGCACGAGGACACGTACTACCTGGCCATGGAGTACGTGCGCGGCTGCTCGCTGTGGGAGCTGCGCAAGCGGTGCAAGGAATTGATGGAGCCGGTGCCGCCGGTGATGGTGGCGCACATCGGCACGGAGGTGGCGCGCGGGCTGCACTACGCGCACCGGGTCAAGGTGAACGGGCAGCCGCTGGACCTGGTGCACCGGGACGTCACCCCGCACAACGTGCTGCTGTCCTTCGACGGCGCGGTGAAGCTGACCGACTTCGGCATCGCCAAGGCGGGCAACAAGCTCACGCAGCCCGGCGTGCTCAAGGGCAAGTTCGCGTACATGTCCCCCGAGCAGGCCCGCGGCGAGGCCGTGGATGCGCGTACGGACATCTTCGCCCTGGGCGTGGTGCTGTGGGAGATGCTCACCGGCGGGCGGCTGTTCGACGGGGACTCCGAGGTGGCGGTGCTGCGCGCGGTGCAGCAGAGCGCCATTCCACCTCCGGCCCGCCTCAACCCGGATGTGCCGGAGGACCTGGACGCCGTCATCGTGCGCGCGCTGGACCGGGAGCCGGCGGCCCGCTTCCAGACGGCGGGAGAGCTGGAGCGCGCCCTGGCCCAGTGCGTGCTGAAGCACGCGAAGACGGTGGACGACACGGACCTGAGCGCCTTCATGCGGCGCCTGTTCCCCACCAGCCTCACCCAGGCCCTGCCCACGGTGCAGGAGCGGACGCACGTGGAGGACGCCCCGGTGCCTCCCGGCGTCGACGTGCGCGTGCAGGTGCCGCGCGAGCCCACGGCGGTGATGCCGGGTGTCTCGAGCGGGCGGGGCGTGGCGGTGGCGCCCACCCCGGACGAGGACATCAACGCGCCGACCTTCGTGCTGCCGCGCCGGGATGAGGCGGAGGCCGCGCCGTCCGTGCCGCTGCCGCCCATGGCCACGCCGATGATGCCGCTGCCAGCGGTGGCCTCCTCGCCGGTGCCTCGCCCCATGCCGCCGGTGGCCGCGCCCGTCGCCACGGTGAGACCGAGCCGTCCGGAGGGCACTCCCGCCGTGACGGGAGAGGGGAGTGACGCCGGGGCGGCGAGTGGTACGCCGTCCGGTGGCCGGAGGCCGAGCCCGCCCGAGGGCGTTTCCTCTGTCAGCGGTAGGAGGCCGAGCCAGCCCGACGGCGTTTCGTCCGTCAGTGGCCGGAGGCCGAGCCAGCCCGACGGCGTTTCGTCCGTTGGAAGGAACGTTCCTTCCGCCGCCCCGGGCGTCGGGGCGCCCTTACTGGAGGCGGCTTCGGACGACGAGGCACCAGACACCGTCTCGTCGACCGGGCCGGACGGCCTGGAGGCTCATGGCTCCGTCGAGGCTCCGGCGCGACGAGCTCCGTCCGGGGGCCTCCCGGCGTACGCACAGGGCCCGGAGAAGCCCGTGGCCCGCCGCCGCCCGCTGGCCCTGGGCCTGTCCGCGGCGGTGGGGCTGGCCGTCCTGGGCGGCGGCGTGGCGGTGATGCGCTTCCGCGCGCAGGCCGCGTCCACCGAGACGGCCCCCGCCAGCGGGAGTGCCGCCACGACGGCGCCGGGGACGGGTGGGACGCCGCCCACCGGTACCTCGGGCACGGCCACCGCGCCGGCCGTGAAGGCCGACGTGCCCGCCCGGCCTTCCGTCCCGGGAAGCATCCCCGCGGGCACCGGCAGCGCCCCCGTGGCCGCCCGTGGCGATGGAAGCCCCGACTCCGACACCGCCGAGGTGGATGGGCTGAAGCGCGAGGAGGCGCTCGGCACCGAGCCCCGGCCCGCCGCTGGCGACTCCCGCCCCGCGGCCGCCGACACCCAGGACAGCCAGCCGGCCGCGTCCACCGGCACGCTCCAGGTGCGGGCCTCGCCGTACGCCACCGTCTTCATCAACGGGAAGCGCATGGGCGAAGTCTCCGGGCGCGCCTCCTACAAGCTCTCCCCGGGCACCTACAAGCTGCACTTCGAGCACCCGGCCGGGGACAAGTGGTTCGACGTCACCGTCGCCGCCGGGACGTCGGTGCTTCGCGAGTTCCGCGCGCCCAGGGCCCACTGAAGCGTCATCCACTGAACGTTGCCGGAAGCCCCGGGGCCGCGCACCCTTCGCGCCGCCCTGAGTGGCCCCCCGTCACCCGCTGAGCGCGCGCCGGCGGCGGCCTTCCGCCCCCGGCTCCGCACCGCCCGAATCGTCGTCCGTCGATCAGCCCTGTTGCAGTCCACCTTGACCTTTACGATCGGCTCTGGCACTCAGTGGCCCCCATTCAGTAGCCTATATTCAATGGATTCGATGGACCTGCTGGCTCCCGACGAGATTGCTCGGATCGAGCGCGAGAACGCGGGCGGCCTGCCCGCGAGCGCCATCCTGGAAATCTTCCGGCCTCGGGGCGTGCGGCTGTCGGAGGCGACGTTCCGCAAGTACGTCCAGGCGGGACTGCTACCGCGCAGCCGCCGTGTGGGCCGCAAGGGGAAGCATCAGGGGAGCCGGGGGCTCTACCCGGTGGAAGCGGTGCGCCGCATCAATGTCATCAAGAAGATGATGGCGGAGGGGCACACCCTGGAGGACATCAAGCGCTCCTACGTCTTCCATGCCAACCACATCGACCAGCTGGAGCGGGACCTGGCGGGTCTATTGAACGGGTTCCAGGAGGAACTGGGGGACCGCGCCTTTGGAGGGGAGCACCGTCGTACCCTCGAGGTGGAGTTGGCAACCCTGAGGCAAAGAGCGCAGGATCTGGTCCGGGATGTGGCCCGGCTGGGCAGCGCAGTAACCGCACGCGAAGACGAAACCATCCGTTCGCAATAAGATGCCGGCCCGGAACCGGGTAGACTGGCCTCACGTGGAGGGGACATGTCGGAAGTGAAGCAACTGCAGGAGGAGGGCGGGGACCAGGAAACGGAGCAGGCGCAGGAGCGCCGCCGTTCCAAGACGATGTCGCGCAAGGAGATGGCGCGCGACCTGAGACGGCGTCGTCTGACTGGCCAGGTGGACCCGGAAGAGGCGGACCTGCTGAAGCAGATGGACGACACGCGGCCGCGCACCCGCGCGGATTGTGTGAATGGCCCGCGCCCGTGCATGTTCGTCTCCTGCAAGCACAACCTCTATCTGGACGTGAATCCGGAGACGGGGTCCATCAAGCTCAACTTCCCCGACAAGGAAATCTGGGAGCTCGAGCACACCTGCGCCCTGGACGTGGCGGAGAAGGGCGGCATCACGCTCGAGGAGGTGGGTGAAATCATGAACCTCACCCGCGAGCGCATCCGCCAGGTGGAGACGCGCGGCCTCATGAAGCTGCGTGAGGCCACCGAGGCCGAGCCGCCGATTTCGGCCCGCAAGCCCTGAAACACCGGGCGACTTTCGCCCGTCGACGAAGGCCAACGTGTTGCGTTGACACCCCTGGGGGTGGTTGCTACTACCGCGCCGCTCCCCGCACACCGAGGCCCACACGTGCTGGCTCTCCTCAGCGTTTCCGACAAGCGCGGTCTGGTCCCCTTCGCCCAGGGCCTCGTTCGCCTGGGTTTCCGGTTGCTCTCCACCGGAGGCACGCTGGAGGCGCTCAAGGGTGCCGGCGTCCCGGCCACCAAGGTGTCCGAACACACGCAGAGCCCCGAGATTCTCGGTGGCCGCGTGAAGACGCTGCACCCCCGCATCCACGGTGGCCTGCTGGGCCGCGTGGACCTGGAGGGTGACAGGGCGGAGATGAAGGCGCACGGCATCGAGCCCATCTCCCTCGTCGCGGTGAACCTGTACCCGTTCCGCCAGACGGTGGCCTCGGGCGCCGCCGAGGCGGACGTCATCGAGCAGATTGACATCGGCGGGCCGGCGATGGTGCGCGCGTCCGCGAAGAACTTCCGGCACGTCGCCGTCGTCGTGGACCCGGACGACTACCCCACGGTGCTCGCGGAGTTGGAGCAGCAGAAGGCGGTGGGCGAGGAGACGCGGCGCAAGCTGATGCGCAAGGCCTTCGCGCACACGGCGGCCTACGACGCGTCCATCTCCGCGTGGCTGTCGGGTGGCGCGGGCGAGCCCTTCCCGGGCGAGCTGTCGCTGGCGTACCAGAAGGCGCAAGACTTGAGGTACGGGGAGAACCCGCACCAGCGCGGCGCCTTCTACCGCGAGCACTCCGCGCCGTCCGAGCCGACGGTGGCCTTCTCCAAGGTGCTGCAGGGCAAGGAGCTCTCGTACAACAACATCCTCGACCTGGACGCTGCGCTGGGGCTGCTGCTGGAGTTCCCGGAGAAGCCCTGCGCGGTCATCATCAAGCACAACACCCCGTGTGGCGTGTCGGTGGATGACGCGCTGGTGAAGGCGTACCGCACGGCGCGCGCGGTGGACGAGGTGTCCGCCTTCGGCGGCATCGTCGCCCTCAATCGCGAGGTGGACGAGGCCACCGCCCAGGCGATGGCGGAGACCTTCCTGGAGGCGGTCATCGCGCCGTCCTACTCGGCCGCGGCGCTCCAGGTGCTGGCGGCGAAGAAGAACCTGCGGTTGCTGGAGGCGGGCCCCGCGCTTGCCTCGCCGCAAGCCCGGCCGAGGGCCCAGCTCGACGCCAGGAGCGTGTCTGGCGGTCTGCTCCTCATGGACCGGGACGCCGTCGAGCCCGCGCTCAGCTGGAAGGTGGTCTCCAAGCGTGCTCCCACGCCGGAGGAGGAGCGGGCCCTTCGCTTCGCCTGGAAGGTGTGCAAGCACGTGAAGAGCAACGCCATCGTGTTCTCCTCGGGGGACCAGCTCCTCGCGCAGGGCGGCGGTCAGACGAACCGGGTGGACTCGGTGCGCATCGCGATGAAGCGCGGCGGCGAGGCCCTCAAGGGGAGCGCCGTGGCCTCGGACGCCTTCTTCCCCTTCCGGGACGGGCTGGATGAGGCCGCCCGGGCTGGTGCGACATGTGTGGTCCACCCTGGCGGCTCGGTCCGGGACGCGGAGGTCATCGCCGCGGCGGACGAACATGGGATGGCCATGGTGCTGACGGGAGTGCGACACTTCCGTCACTGAGTCATGCGCATCGTCTGTCAGAAATGCGCGGCCGCCTATGCGATCGATGATCGACTGATCACCGCCAAGGGCGTTCGCGCGCAGTGTCCCCGTTGCCGGCACCTGCAGCTCGTGCGGCGCGATCCCACGGCCGCGCCCGCAGTTGGCGCGCCGGCTCCCACGCCGCAGCCCGCGGCGCCCGCCACCCCGGCTCCTCCCACTCCGGAGGCCGCGCCCGCGGCCCCGGCCGCGGACGACCTCTTCGGAGACTTCGGCTCGCCTCCGCCCGCGGCCGCCACGCCGCCCCGTCCCGCGCCAGCGGCCGCGGCGCCACCCCGTCCCGCACAGGGTGGGGGTGGTGCACCGGGCTCGGACCTGTTCTCCGACTTCGGCGCGATGCCGTCTCCCACCCCCGCGTCCGCGCCGCCGGTGGACCCGTTCGCGGCTCCCGGCCTCGCGTCGCCGGCCGCCTCGGGGGCGGGCAATGCCGCCGCCGTGGAGGACCCGCTGCTGGACTTCCTCGGGCCGGCACCCTCCGCGCCTCCCGAGCTCGTGGCGCGCGTGCCCGTGGCGCCTTCGCCCGGTGGGGCCTCCGCCCCGCGCGCGGCGTCCCCCGCCGCCTCGGCTGGGAAGCCGGCCACGGGCGGCTGCCGCTCCTGTGGCAAGCCGCTGACGGACTCCTTCGACCAGGCGCTCGGCATGTGCGACGACTGCCGGCAGCGGCAGCCGGCGTCGGCCGTGCCCGCGGCGGAGACCCCCGTGCCCGTGCCTGTTGCCGCGGCGGGCGCGGACTTCCTGCCGCCGCTCACCTCGCTGGAAGCGGGCTCTGCGTCCGCGTCTCCGCTGCCGCCCGAGCCTCGCAGCGCCCCGCGTGCCTCCGCGGCCCCCGCGCTGGGGGCGGAGCCGAGGAGCAACAGCAGCCCGCGCATTCCCATCAGCACCGACATCATCCCCGACATGGGCCCGGAGCCCCGCAGCGGTCCCCGCGCGGCCGCGCCGTCCATGGGGCCCGAGCCCCGAAGTGGCGTGCGCAACTCCAGCATCTCCTCGGTGCGGACGGGCACCGCGCAACTCCCGGCCGCGGACCGCGCATCCGGTGGGCGGCGGGGCGCGCTCCTGGGGGTGCTCGCGGTGGTGCTCCTCGGCGGTGGCGCCGGGGCGTACTTCCTCTACGCGAAGCACCAGGATGACGTACGTCGCAATGCACCGCCGCCAGCGCCGCCGCCCGTCCCCGAAGCGGTGCAGGCCTCGCTGTCGCGCTGGAAGCTGAAGTACCTGGAGGAGCTCACCGGCACCACCAGCGCGGAGAAGCTGGCGGAGGGGCAGCAGCAGCTCGCCCGGGACGAGCGCTTCGCGTACGGCGAGGCGGAGGAGTCCTTCCAGCAGGCGCTGCTCCTGGACCCGCAGAGCGACGCGGCCATCGCCGGCTACGTACAGGCGCTGGCGCTGGGCCGTGGCTCGGGCATGGATGACGCCACCTTCCAGGAGGCGAGCGCGCTGGTGGAGACCGCGCAGGCCCGCTCCGGCCGCACGGCGTCGCTGCTGCTGTCGAACGCGAACCTGCTGCTGGTCCGCTCGCGGCAGCCGGAGCGGATGGAGCAGGCGCGCAAGCTGGCCGAGGAACTGCTGGCCCTCCCCAAGGTCACCGACGAGCAGAAGGCGGAGGCGCACCTGGTGCTGGGGCGCGTCTTCCTGTCCTCGTCCCGCGAGCTGGCGCGCACGCACTTCGACGACGCGCAGAAGCTCGCCCCGGACCTCAAGCGCGTGGCGTACTACCGCGCGCTGGCGCACGAGTCGGCCGGTGAGTACTCGCTCGCGCTGGCCACGCTGCGCAAGCGCCTGGCGGCGAACCCCGGGGACTGGGACAGCCTGGCCGTCACCTCGCGCATCTACCAGGAGGTGGGGGAGCACGGGGAGGCGCGCAAGCTGTACGAGGCGCGCGTGAAGGCGGACCCCACCGAGCTGCGTGCGCTGCTGCCGCTGGCCATGCTGCGCTACCAGTCGGAGGACAACCCCACCGCCGCCGTGCGTGAGCTGCGCGCGCTCCTGAAGAACCGCTCCCGCTACGAGAACCCCGAGGTGGCCGAGGTGTTGGTGCACCTGGCGGCCGCGCAGCGCTCCGCCAACGACGCGGACGGGGCGGCGAAGTCGGCCGAGGAGGCCCTGACGCTGGTGAAGGCACTGCCCGAGGCGCACCTCCAGGTCTTCCTGGTGGCCCTGGGCCGCCGCGACGCCGCGAAGGCGCGGGAGCACTTCACGGGCTTCCAGGGGCGCCTGGATGACGCCTCGCTGGAGAAGGTGCTCGAGGGCCGGCTGCTGCTCCTGGAGAAGAAGCCCGCCGAGGCGGTGGAGCGCTTCCAGGAGGCGGTGCGGCTGGATGGGCGCAGGCTGGATGCGCAGTTGCTGGCCGGCGTGGCCTCCGCGAGCGCGAAGCGGCGGGACGACGCCTTCCGCGCGCTCAACCCGGCGCTCCAATCGGACCCGATGCGGCTGGCGCCCCGGCCGGTGGCGACGCGCTTCTGGCTGCGCCCGCACGACACGGTGGAGGGGGTGGAGGGCAACCTCCTCGCACTGGCCGAAGGGCCGGAGGACCCGTCCCCGCTCCTGTACGAGGGCCTGCTGCGCTTCCACCAGGACAACTTCGACGCGGCCGAGCGGCACTTCCGCGACGTGCTGGAGGTGGACGCGAACAACGCGGCGGCGCTCGCGTACCGCTCGCTCATCGCGCTCGAGCGCGGCAACACGTCCGAGGCGAAGGCCCTGGGCGCGCGCGCGGCCGCGGAGGGCCGGCAGATGCCCATCGCCCACCTGGCGCTGGGGCTTGCGCTGGCGGAGTCCCGGCAGGTGGAGCCCGCAAAGCGCTCGCTGAGGGACGCGCTGGCGCTGGCGCCCGCGCTGCTGTCGGCGCAGGCGCGGCTGGCGGAGCTGGATGCGCCCCAGCGGCGCGACGTGGCACGAGACACCCTGGTGCGCGTGGTGGGGTTGGACCCGTCGTACCTCCCCGCCAAGCGGATGCTCTACCAATTGGAACGGTGAGGTGGATGTGAAGGTCCTGCTGCTCGGTTCCGGAGGCCGTGAGCACGCGCTCGCGTGGAAGCTGTCCCAGAGCCCCCGGCTCACCCGGCTGCTGTGCGGCCCCGGCAACCCGGGCACCGCGCGGCTGGCCACCAACGTCCCGGTGCGCGCCGAAGTGCCGGACGAGGTGGTGGCGCTGGCGAAGCGCGAGGCGGTGGACCTGGTGATGGTGGGGCCGGAGGCGCCGCTGGTGGCGGGCGTGGCGGACGCGCTGGCGAAGGCCGGCATCCCCTGCTTCGGCCCGGTGGCGGGCGCGGCCCTCATCGAGGGCTCCAAGGCCTTCGCGAAGGAAATCATGGCCGAGGCGGGCGTGCCCACCGCGGCCTTCCGCACCTTCACGGACGTGGCTCGGGCAGAAGCCTACGCGGTGGAGCAGGGCCGCATCGTCGTCAAGGCGGACGGGTTGGCCGCGGGCAAGGGCGTCATCGTGGCGCACGACGTGGAGGCCGCCCGGGCGGCGGTGCGCGCGGTGGGCGCCATGGGCGCGGCGGGCCAGACGATGGTCCTGGAGGAGTTGCTGGAGGGCGAGGAGGTCTCCGCCATGGCCCTGTGCGACGGCGAGCGCTACGTCATGCTGCCCCTGTCGCAGGACCACAAGCGGGTGGGAGACGGGGACACGGGGCCCAACACCGGCGGCATGGGCGCGTACAGCCCGGCCCCCTTCCTGACCGACGCGCAATTGGCTGAAGTGGGGGAGCGCGTCGTCGCCCCCACGCTGGCCGTGCTGCGCCGGCGCGGGCTCCCGTTCCGGGGCGTGCTGTACGCGGGGCTGATGCTCACGCGCAGCGGGCCGAAGGTGCTGGAGTTCAACGCGCGCTTCGGCGACCCGGAGACGCAGGTGCTGATGATGCAGCTGGGCGAGGACCTGCTGCCGCTGGTGGACGCATGCGCGAAAGGCCGGCTGGAGCCGCGGCCGCTGGTGTCGAACCCCGGCGCATCGGTGGGCGTGGTGCTGGCCGCGCAGGGCTACCCGGACGCGCCGAGGAAGGGCCAGCGCATCGACGGGCTGGACGCGGTGCCGGCGGACGCCAGGGTGTTCCTCGCGGGCGTGGATGCGAAGGACGGCGCGCTGGTGACGAGCGGCGGCCGGGTGCTGACGGTGTGCGCGCGGGGTGAGGACCTGGCGCAAGCGCGCGAGCGGGCCTACGCGGCGGCGGAGGCGGTGCGCTTCGAGGGCATGCACTTCCGCCGGGACATCGGCGCGCGAGGGATGAAGGCCGCGCCGTGAACCGCGTCTCTCGCTACCTGCTCAGGGAGCTGCTGGTGCCGCTCGGGGTGTGGGTGGCGTTCATGTTCCTGCTCCTGTTCGTCATGCAGTTCCTGCGGGGCACGGACGTGCTGCTGGGCTCCTCGGTGACGCTGGTGGACCTGGGGCGGCTCATTGCCTACCTGGCGCCGCACTTCCTGATGATGGCGCTGCCCATCGCCTTCCTGCTGGCCATCCTCCTGGGGCTGGGGCGGCTGGGAGAAGACAGGGAGCTGACGGCGCTCCAGTCGCTGGGCGTGGGGCCGATGCGCCTGCTGGCCGCGCCGATGGGCGTGGCCGCGACGCTCAGCGCGCTGATGATGCTGATTACCTCCACCGCGCAGCCCTGGGGGCTCACCGGGGTGAAGGAATTGGTGAGCGAGGTCATCCGGAAGAACGTGGTGGGGGACGTGAAGTCCGGCGTCTTCTACGAGGACCTGAGCGACCTGACACTCTACGCGGAGCGGGCGTCGACGGACGGGCGGTGGACGAACGTGCTGCTGCACGACGACCGCGAGGCGAGCGCGCCGCTGCTGGTGCTGGCGCACCGAGGTCAGGTGGGCGTCAGCGGGAAGGGCGAGGTGCTGCGCTTCGCCCTGGAGGACGGCGAGGTCCACCGCTCCGGCCGCGCGGGCGAGGACTACAGCGTCATCCACTTCGACAAGTCGGACATCAGCGTGGGCGTGGGCGTGTCCATGGGCCAGCGCAGCCGCTTCACCTCCGCGAAGGAGGAGCTGACGCCCATGGAGCTCATGCAGGCGGCGGCCGACGCGGAGGCGCAGGGTGGAGACCCGCGCTCGTTCCGCATGGCGCTGCACAACCGGCTGGGCAACGCGCTGGCGCCCATCGCCTTCGCGCTGCTGGGCACGCCGCTGGCCATCGGCCGACGGCAGTCGGGGCGGGCCTGGGGCTATCTGCTGACGCTGGGCGGCTACGTCCTGTACTACCTGCTGAGCCGCGCCTTCGAGCAGATGGGACAGAAGGGGAAGCTGCCGGTGGAGCTGGCCGGGCAGCTGGCCAACGTCATCTTCATGCTGGTGGGCGCGGTGGCCCTCTACCGCGTGAACCGCTCGGGGACGGTCCGGTGAAGGGCACCCTCTTCGGCTACGTGCTGCGCACGTACCTGCGCTTCGCCCTGGGCATCCTCACGGGGCTGGTCGTCATCTTCGTGGTGGTGGACTTCGTGGACCGCGCGAAGTCGTACACCGGGCCCGGCTGGGTGGAGGCCGCGGCGAAGCTGTACGCGTACAAGGCGCTGGTGTCGGTGCAGCAACTGGGGCCCGCCGCGCTGCTCCTGGCCGCGGGGACGGCGGTGTCCGCGCTGCGCAAGCAGGGCGAGGTGACGGCCATCCGCGCCCTGACGTTCGGCCCGTCCGCGTTGTACGTGCCCATCCTCGTGTGCTCGCTGACGGCGTGCGTGGGGCTGGTGGCCTTCGACGAGTGGGTGGCGACGCATGCGGGACGGCGGGTGGATGAAATCACCACCCAGCGCTTCAACCGTGGAGGCGACTGGCGCTTCTACTACACGCCGAAGCAGTGGTTCCGGCGGGGGGACCGCATCTTCTTCCTCCGCTCGGGCAGCGCGCAGGACGGCTTCCGGGACGTGTCCATCTTCACGGTGTCGAAGGAATTCGAGCTGCGCCAGCGCCTGGACGCGGCGGAGATGCACTCGCAGGAGGGCACGCGCTGGCGGCTGGTGGACGTGGTGGACCGCAGCTTCCCCGGCGAGGGCCGCACGTCCGTGAAGCAGCTCGCCGAGGCCGAGTACGATTTGGGCGTGCCGGCCAACGTCTTCCGCATCCGCCCGGGTCGGCCGGAGCAGATGCGTGTGGCGGAGCTGCGGGAGCAGATTGCCGCGCGCAAGGAGGTGGGGCTCGCGACGCGCCAGTTCGAGCTCGCGCTGCACAACCGGTTCGCCTATCCCATGGCGGCGCTGCCCGCGGCGCTGCTGGGCGTGGGGCTGGCGCTGCGCACCAACCGCCGGGGTCACCTGACGGCGGCCATCATCGAGGGGCTGCTCACGGCGGTGGCCATGTGGGGGTTGATGGTGGTCTGCCGCACGCTGGTGCTGACAGAGCGGCTGCCGCCCTTCGTGGCCGCGTGGATGCCCACCTTCCTCCTGGTGCTGGTGGCCGGGGCGGTGTGGCTGCGGCGCGAGGGCCTGCTGCACCTTCCTCGCGGCCGGGTGCTGGTGAGATAGCGTGTCGACCCCCATGGCCTCTGCTCCTCCGCCGACGGTGGACCCACGCCTGCGCCGCGCGGTGGCCGCAGTGCTCGTGGTGTGGGCGGTGGGGCTGGTGCTGGCGGAGGTGGTGCTCCAGGTGGCGGCGGGCGCGGCGGTGCTGCTCGCGGGCGTGCTGGTGGCACGCAAGCGACTGCGGCTGGCGCCGGACGTCCGCGCGTACGTGCTGGCCAGCCTGACGCTGTGCGCGTGGCAGCTCGTGTCGCCCGCGGTGGCGCTGCTGACGGGCGCGGCGCAGAAGTGGCCGCGCGGCTCGCGCTACGGCCAGGTGCTGGACACGGTGGCGGGCGCCGCGGTGGCGTGCATCGGCACGGTGGGCGTGCCGTGGATGCTCCTGGCGGCGGTGGTGGCGGGAGGGTGGATTCTGGCCGCGGCGCTGGGGCTGTTCCAGAACCGGGTGAGGTGGCCGTGGGAGCCTCCCGCGTTCCTCAAGCTGAGCGTGGCGCGCCTGCATGAGAACTTCGGCACGGAGGAGTCGCCGCGCTATGCGGCCGGAGGCTTCTTCTTCCACCGGCTGCGCTTCGCGCACGGGGCCATCGCCCTGCTGGGACCGGCGCTGGCGGTGCTGGGCGGCTCGGAGGTGGCGCGGCGCCGGGCGGTGGCGGGCGTGGTGGTGCTGGGAATGCTGGTGTCCATCTACAACGCCTTCGCGCGGGCAGCGCTGGGCGCGGCGCTGATTGTCAGCGTGGTGGCGCTGCTGCTGCTCGTGCAGGGCCGGACGCGCCGGGTGGGGCTGGCGTTGCTGGCCGTGGTGGTGATGGCGGTGCTGGTGTCACCGGCATGGCGCGCGCGGCTGGGGAAGGCGTTGGGGAACGTCTACGGGGGCGAGCGCGAGCTGGCCATGTCCGTGGGGTGGATTCTGGTCCGCGAGCACCCGCTGACGGGCGTGGGCTTCGGCAACCACCGGACCGCGGCCATGGCCACCGCGGCGCAGACGGGCATCAACGATTTCCTGGCCACGGACTCGCACAACCTCTGGCTGACGGCGTGGGCGGAGACGGGGCTGGTGGGACTGGTACTGCTGGCGGCCATGCACGGCCTGCTGGGACGGGCGCTCATCCGCCGCCACCGCGCGGGCTCGCTGGCGGCCACGGGCGCGCTGCTGTCGTGGGTGGGCTTCCACGTGCTGTCGCTGGTGCACTACCTGCCATTCCATCCCAGCGTGCACCTGTCCTTCGCGCTCGTGTGGGGACTGGGGCTGTGCGAGGGCAGCGGGGTGGTGCGTGATGGGCCCGACTCAACCGCCGCGAGTGCCCGGAGCTGAAGGCGCCTCCAGCACCCGCCGGTACACCGCGAGCGTGCGCCGCGCGCAGTCGTCCCAGGTGAAGCGGGCGGCCCGCTCGCGGCCCAGCTCAATCAACTCGCTGCGCAGCACGTCGTCCCGCAGCACGCGCAGCGTCGTCTCCCGCCACGCCGCCGCGTCGTCGGGGGGCAGCGTCAGCGCCGCGGCGCCCACCACCTCCGGCAGTGCCGTCGCGTTCGCCGCCAGCACCGGGCAGCCCGCCGCCATGGCCTCCAGCGCCGGCAGGCCGAAGCCTTCGTACTTCGACGGAAGCAGCAGCGCCGAGGCCGCGCCGTAGAACAGCGGCATGTCCGCCTCGGGCAGCTCTTCCAAATCCAGCACGTTCTCGTGCAGCCCGAGCTCGTGCGCCACCGCCCCCTTGCCCGCCAGCAGCACCACCGGCACCGGCAGTTCCGGCGCGACGTGCTTCAGCAGCTCCAGGTTCTTGAAGCGCTTCGCGTTGCCCACCGCCGCCACGTAGCGCGCAGGAAGCCCGTGCCGCTCGCGGAAGGCCTTCGCCTCGCCCGGCGTCGCCGGCTGGAAGCGCGCGTCCACTCCGTTGTGGATGACCTGAAACCGATACGGCGACAGGTGGAGGTACTTCGCCAACTCCTCACGCGAGAACTCCGACACCGTCACCAGCGCCGACGCCCGCTTCGCCCTCGGGCCCACCACCACGCGGTAGTAGAGCGACTGCACCGGCGTGTACTGGTCCGCCAGCGCCAGGTGGTTGGCGTCGTGCAGCGTCGCCACCAGCCGCCCGTCCCAGAACAGCGGCATCGAGAACGAGGTGGCGTGGAACGCGTCCGGCTTGAGCTTCATCAGGTCCGCGACCAGCGCGGGCTGCTCGAAAGGGGAGAGGAACCCCGCTCGCGAGCGGTGCAGCGGCATGGGCGGCGTCAGCTCTCCGAGCCCGTCCGGGAGCCCCTGCGGCGCGACCAGCGCGGTGAAGCGCAGGTCAGGCGCGAGCGCCGGCATCCGCCGCGCCAGTTCCAGCGCGTACCGCGCGATTCCATGCAGCCGGCCGCGCACCATGCGCAGGTCGAGGAGGACGTGGGCCACGGCCCTCCGCGTACCACACGTGAGGCCCTCTTGGGGGGCGGGCAGCCGAGCGGCCTGGCCGTCCTTTCGGAACCGAGCGCTTCAGATGCTAGAAGCCCTCCCGTGAAGGTCGCCCTGGTCCACGATTGGCTCGTCACCCACCGCGGGGGAGAGCGCGTCCTCGACGCGCTCTGTGAGGTCCTCCCGGACGCGGACATCTACACCCTCGTCCACAAGCCGGGCAGCCAGTCCCCGGCCATTGAGTCCCGCCGCATCTTCACGTCCTTCCTCCAGCGCATCCCCGGCATCCACGCGCGCTACCGGCACTTCCTCCCGCTGATGCCGCGCGCCATCGAAGCCCTGCGCCTCCAGGACGACTACGACCTGGTCCTCTCCTCCAGCCACTGCGTCGCCAAGGGCCTGCGCACCCCGCCGGGCACGCCGCACCTCAGCTACGTGCACGCGCCCATGCGGTACATGTGGGACCTCTTCGACGACTACTTCGGCCCGGGTCGCGCTCGGCTGCCCGTGCGCGCCGCCGCCCACGCGGTGCGTCCGTGGCTCCAAAGGTGGGACCGTCAGACAGCCTCGGGCGTGCACCGCTTCGTCGCCAACAGCCACCACATCGCCGGGAAGATTCAGCGCTTCTGGGGACGTGAGGCCTCCGTCGTCCACCCGCCGGTGGCCCTGGAGCGCTTCGCCCGGCAGCCGCTGGAAGGAGGCGGGCAGGGCGGCTACTTCCTGTGGCTCGGCGCCTTCGCTCCGTACAAGCGGCTGGACGTGGCGCTGGAGGCGTTCCGCGAATTGGACGCCCCGCTGTGGGTGGTGGGCACGGGCCAGGAGGCCTCGCGCCTCATGTCCGGGCCGGTGCCTCCGCACATCCGCTTCCTCGGCAATGTCAGTGACGACGCGCTGCCGGGCCTCTACCGCGACGCTCGCGCGCTCATCTTCACGCCCGAGGAGGACTTCGGCATCACCCCGCTGGAGGCCCAGGCCACCGGCCGCCCCGTCATCGCCTATGGACGGGGCGGCGTGCTGGAGACGGTGACGTCGCGCACCGGCCTCTTCTTCTCCGAGCAGACGCCCGCCGCGCTCGCCGCCGCCGTGCGCCAGTTCGAGGCATGGGAGCCCGGCTTCCGCCCCGAGGACGCTCGCTCGCAGGCCGAGCGCTTCAGCCGCGCCGCCTTCCAGCGCGCCATGCTCGCCGAGGTGGAGAACCTCCTCAGGCTGGGGAAGTCCTCCCCAGCCCGCGCCGCTGGGGTGTGACGCCGCTGTCAGTCACCCCTCCAGCTTCCGTGGTCCCCCACCGTTTCCCACCTCACTCTGTGGGGGAGGGGTCACTGCAACCCATTGGTTTCACGCGTTTTCCCGTGCTAGGACACGCGCCCGTCACAGGGTGTTGGGCAATTCGCGTGCTCGTCGGCATGGGGTGCGAGTCTTGCAGCGGGTGGGCCGCCCGTTGACCAGGTTACAGGAGTCCCGCGGTGTTCAGTCGTCTCCAGCGGTTCTACACGTCTATCAAGATTGTCGCGGACATGGTGATGCTCGCGGTGGCGTTCGGCCTCGCGTACGCCACGCGTTTCTCCGGCCTGTTCCCCATCACCGAGGGGATTCCGCCCTGGGACGACACGCTCGTCTCGCTGCTGATGGTGCTGTTCATCTTCCCGGTGACGTTCAAGCAGTCGCGCCTGTACGCGACGAACCGGGCGCGCACCAACACGGGTGAGGTGTTCGAGGTCTTCAAGTCCACCATCACCGCGACGCTCATCCTGGTGGCGGCGACGTACTTCGCGCGCGAGCGCTACTCGCGTCTCACGCTGGTCATCTTCGTCGGCTACGCCTTCGTGCTGGTGACGTGCAACCGGCTGCTGTTCCGCTGGGTGCTGAGTGAAATCCGCCGGCGCGGCCACAACCTCAAGTCCATCCTCGTCATCGGCGCGGGGGACCTGGGCCAGCGTGTGATTGAAACGGTGGAGGGCCACCGCGAGCTGGGCTTCCGGGTGACGGGCGTGCTCACGCTGCGGCCGGAGAAGGTGGGCCAGTACGTGGGCGGCGTGCGCGTCATCGGCCACGTGGACTCGGTGAATGCGACGCTGGACGCTCAGCCGGTGGACCAGGTCATCATCGCGCTGCCCCTGGAGGACCAGGCGCACGTGAAGCGGCTGATGGAGCAACTGGCGCTGCGCACGGTGGACGTCCGGGTGGTGCCGGACCTGTACCAGTACATCACCCTCTACGGCGGCCTGGAGGAGTTCGGCGGGCTGCCCATCATCCGCCTCCAGGGCGACCCCATGGAGGGCTGGAGCCGGGTGACGAAGCGGGCCTTCGACATCCTCTTCGCGCTGGTGGCCATCCTCATCACCTCGCCGCTGATGCTGGCCACGGCGCTGGCGGTGCGGCTGAGCAGCCGCGGCCCCGTGCTCTTCCGCCAGGAGCGCATGGGCATGGACGGGCGCACCTTCCCCATCCTCAAGTTCCGCACCATGCGCGTGGACGCGGAGCACTCCGGCGCGATGATGGCCTGCCCGGGCGACACGCGCCGTACGGCCATTGGCACCTTCCTGCGCAAGTACTCGCTGGACGAGCTGCCCCAGTTCTTCAACGTGCTGCTGGGCGACATGAGCCTTGTGGGCCCGCGCCCCGAGCGCCCCGTCTTCATCGAGGAGTTCAAGCGGCAGATTCCGCGCTACCACCTGCGTCACAAGGTGAAGGCGGGCATCACCGGCTGGGCGCAGATCAACGGCCTGCGCGGCCAGACGTCCATCCAGAAGCGCATCGAGTACGACCTGTACTACATCGAGAACTGGTCGCTGCTGATGGACCTGAAGATTCTCGTGCGCACCGCGCTCGGCGGCTTCCTGTCGAAGAACGCGTACTGACCGGCTTGCCGGCGCGGCCGTGGCGAAGGTCCGGGAGGACCTGGCCTCGGCGGCCGCCTGGAGTGGGGCGCGGTAGGCAAGCGCCCACTGAATTCTTCACCGGGAGCATTTGCGGCGCGGCGGGGTGTGCGGGCCAGCGAGCAGGCAGGGTGAAAGGGCCATGCCGGGGCTTCGGGGGAGGTGTGCGGGACAGGAAGCCGTCTACAATCGGCTCGGCATGGCCGAAAAGCTCGGGGCACTCCTGGTCCGCAAGGGCCTCATCACGCAGTCGCAGCTCGACGAGGCCCTCAAGGCCCAGCTCATCTACGGTGGGCGGCTGGGGACCAACCTCGTCGAGCTGGACATCATCGACATCGACACGCTGGCCATGGTGCTGGGGGAGCAGTCGCGCTACCCCATCGCGCAGGAAGCGGACTTCGCGGCGGTGACGGACGCGACGCTGGCGCTGTTGTCGGCCGCGTTGGCGGAGAAGCACCAGGCCTTCCCCCTGGGGCAGGAGGGGCGGCGGCTCAAGGTGGCCATGGTGAACCCCATGGAGCTGCGGGACACGGACGCGCTCAGTTTCGCAACCGGGTTGCGCATCGTCCCGTATGTCGCGCCCGAGCTCCGGGTGTTCCACTTCCAGGCCCAGCGCTACGACCTCAAGCGGGAGTCGCGGTACATCCGGCTCGAGCCCACCCGGCGCCCCGCCCAGGCCCAGTCCGGGGCCACGCAGGCTCCCGCGAGCGCGCAGCAGCGAGTGTCCGCGGCTTCGCTGCCCCCCGCGCCCGTGCGTCCCGAGCCGTCGTCCGACGGAATCTTCGGTGGGCTCGCTCCGGGCCAGTACCTCAGCGACGACGCGGAAGCGGACGCGGGTGAGCCGTCCGAGGTGCGATGGGCGCCGGCCGCTTCCGGCAATGAGCATCTCTCGGGCTATCTGGCTCCCCCCGCGCCGCCGGTGGCGATGATCGACCTGGGCGAGGATGGTGAGATGCGCGTGTCGAGTCCGGTGCCGTCCGGACCGCCGGTGCTGACGGCGCAGGGGGACGGCCGGCCTCCGGCGCCTCCACAGCTCATGCCCGTGGACAAGGCTCGTGGCCCGCAGGGCGCTCCGGGGGGCCGTCCCTCTTCGCCGCCGCGACTCACGCCGCCGGAGCTGCCACGGTTGGAGATGATGCCTCCGCTCGAGCCGGACGCCGAGCCGGCGGAAGAGCTCGACGTGCTGGAGGATGGCGTCATCGAGGAGGACGCGCCGGTGGTCGCTGGCGTTGCGGCCGGGTCGCCGATGTTGGGGGTCGCGACGCAGTCGGAGTCCGTGCCCGCGGGCGTGCGGGCCACGCCTCCTCCGTTCGGGCATGCGCAGGCCGTGCCTCCGCGAATGGCCGCTTCGGTGGGAAATGCTCCGTCCGCCGAGGCGCCTGTCGTCGCCGCGGGCTCGCAGCCGCCGGGCATGGTGGCGCGTCAGGCTGGAGGGCCGCCGCAGCCTCCGGGGATGAATCGTGCTCCGCAGGCACCCGTCCCCCCCGCTCCGATTCAGCCGCATGCGGCGGGGCCGGCTCGGCCCGTGCCTCCGCAGGGCGGGCCCGTTGGGATGGAGGGGCCTCCGGGGATGGTTGCGAGACCCGCCCCGGCTCCGGAGCTGGCCGCGGTGCCGCCGGGAATGACGGGCGCCGCGCGGCCTCCGTCGAGGACGGGACTGCCCGCGGTGCCGGGGCCCCAGGGGGCCGTTCCCCCGGGCATGGCGCGTCCGCCGGCTCCGCCTCCGGGGCAGGCGCAGCAGCAGCCCACGGCTCCGCAAGGCGCGGCGCCGCGTCCTCCCGGAGCGCCGCAGCCTCCGATGATGGGGCGGCCCACGCCTCCGCCAGGGGTGGCTGCTCCGCAACCTCCGGGCATGGCGCCCAGGGGCATGCCGCCCGCGATGGCGCAGGGCGGGGCGATGCCTCCCCAGTCCATGGGACCTGTTCCTCCGCACCCCGCGAACGCGCCCATGGCGCCTCCGCCTGGCGCGAGGCCTCCGCAGGCCGTCGGGCCCGTGCCTCCGCAGTCGGGAGCGCCGATGGGACCGCCTCCGGGGATGGTGGCGCAGGGCTCTGTGCCTCCGCCGCCGCCGGGAGCACCGATGGGAGCGCCTCCGGGGATGATGGCGCAGGGCTCCGTGCCCGTGCCGCCGCCGCCGGGAGCGCCTCCGGGGATGGTGGCGCAGGGAGCGCGTCCTCCCGCGATGCCGGGTGCACCGATGCCTCCGGGCGCCGCACGGCCTCCGATGCCTCCGGGCGCGATGATGCCTCCCGGTGCGGGCGGGCCTCCGATGCCAGCCCAGGGGAGGCCGATGGCTCCGGGGATGATGCCCGGGGCTCCGGTTCCTCCGGGAGCTCCGATGGGTGCGCATCCGGGAATGCCCCCGCGCCAGGGGCCGCCTCCAGGTGGCCCGGTGCCTCCCCCGGGCGCCCGTGGGCCCGGCATGCCTCCGGGACCGCAAGGTCCGGCCATGCCGATGGGTGGGCAGCCCATGCCCCCGCGTCCACCCCAGGCGGGCATGGCTCCTCCCATGCCGCCACGGCCCGGAGAGGCCCCGCCGGCTCGCGTGTCCGGTCCTCCGATGGGCATGCCCACCGCGGCGCATCCGGGAATGCCCCAGGTGCCGCCGGGGATGTCGCCCGCGGCTCCGCGGGCCCCCGAGCTCTCGCCGGTGGCGCACGCAACATCGGCGCCCGCGTCGGAACAACAGAAGCTGTCGCACGGCGTGGACCTCGTCGCCGCTGCCTCGTCCGAGGTGGTGGAGGATGTCGCGGCGCGCGCGCCTGTCACGGCGGCCAAGGACGCGAACCCGTCGCAACCCGAGGATGCAGTCGCGTCGGCGGCCTCCTTGCCGATGCGGGAGGCTGCTCCGGAGGAGGTGCTCGCGGGTGAGCTCCTGCCTGATGAGCCCGGCGCCGCGGCGATGGTTGAGGCCGGAAGCACCAGCAGCGCGAGCCCTGCGCCCGAGGTCACGGCTCCTGTTGACGCCCATCCGTCCGCGTCCATGACCGGCTCGCCAGCATCCGAGGTGCTCGCTGCCTCCGTCGCCAGCGCGGAGCCCGTGGCGATGGGCCGTGCGGAGCAGGGGACCGCGCCCGTTGCCGCGAATTCGGAAGTGGCTGCTCCGAGCGCCCCCGACAGCGACACCGTGGCTCCTTCCGAGCCGGTGCTCGACCTCGCTGTCACCGACCCGGTGACGCAGTTGCCGACCGACGAAGGCGTTCGCGCAGCCGAGTCGCCCACGGGCAGCCTCGCGGCTGACAACGAAGCTGCCCCCATGACTGCCCGGATGGCGGTTGCCGGCGCGGCAGCAGACGCCTCCGCGAGCGCGCATGTGGCAGCCAGCGAGGATGCCGTTGTCACCGCGGCCTCCACTTCCTCCGTGGCTGCCTCCATTCGTGGCAGCGAGGATGCAGCGTCGGAGTTGTCCGAGGCCGCGACTCCGATGGCCGCCGCGAACGGCGAGCCGCACGAAGAGGTGGGCTCCGTCGAATCGCCTGCGGCTGCTTCGAGTGGTCGGAGCGAAGTCGCCACGGCCGAGCACACCACGGCCTATGGCTTCGCCTTGCCCGCGGATGCGCTCGGCGAGGAGGACGAATCGCAGCAGGAGGCGGCCCGTCTGTCTTCAGCATCGGGCACGCTGGACGGGGGCGGGGCTCCTGCCGCCGTGGTAGCGCCGGAGGCCGCGAACCTCACGGAGGCGCGGGTCGAAGCCACGCCTTCGCTTCGAGCAGACGCTGATGCTGACGGCTCGGCGTCCACCCCTGGCACAGCCACGCCGCTGGTTGCGCAGGCCCAGCCGGAAACACAGCAGAGCGAGGCGCTCACCGGCGCCATCGACACGGCGGGTGCGGATGCTGCCTCCACGAAGTCAGCGTTGGCCTCGGTCGACGCGGGCATCGAGCAGGCTGTCCCCGCCCACCCCGACGCGGAAGCTGCATCGAGCACCATCGCGTCCCTGGCTCGCGACGCCGGGCCCGCAGTCGATGCCGCCGCGATGCCCCCGGTCAGTGCTTCCGCTGAGCACGCCGCCACGGACCTCGTCCACACGGAGTCTGGGACTCCCGCCTCGCACGAGGTCCCTGCCACTGTCGAGCACGTCGCCGCGGCTGTTCGACACGACGCAGAAACGGGGTCGGACGCAGAGCCCGCTGCTGTCGCTACGAGCCATGTCGACAACAGGGACAGCGGGTCGCACGAAGTTCGCGCCTCCGACGACCGTGTCGCCGCGGCTCATGGCAACACGGAGGCCCTGTCACACGAAGACCGCGCCGCCGCCGAGCACGCTGCGTCGGCCCTCGCCCATGTGGAGACCACGTCGCACGCCGACCGCGCTTCGGTTGAGCACGCCGCCTCGGTCGACGCCCATGCGGAGACCGCGTCCGACGCGCACGCCGCCTCGGCTCATGCAGAGACCGCATCGCACGCGGGCCCCGCCTCCAACGAGCACGCCGCTCCGGCTCATGCCCATGCGGAGACCGCATCGCACGCGGGCTCCGCCTCCAACGAGCACGCCGCTCCGGCTCATGCCCATGCGGAGACCGTGTCGCACGCGGGCCCCGTCTCCAACGCGCAAGCCGCTCCGGCTCAAGCCCATGCAGAGCTCGCGTCGCACGCGGTCCCCGCCTCCGACGTGCACTCCACCTCGGCCCACACTCATGCGGAGACCGTGTCGCACGCGGCCCCCGCCTCCGACGCGCAAGCCGCCCCGGTCCAGGCTCATGCGGACACCGCATCGCACGCGGACCCTGCGCACGTCGCTACGTCCCGTCCCGACGCGGAGACCGAAGCGCACGCGGACCCTGCTCCCATCGCCGCGGCCCGTCTCAACGTAGAGGCGGATTCGCACGCCACCGCCATGCCGCCCGCCGACGCCGTGCCTGGCGCGACGTCGCCCGAGGCACCCACCGCTGTTCTCACACTGGTGGCCCCGCTCGAGTCCGTGAAGCCCGCTCCGCGAGCCCCCATCGAGCTCGATGACGTCCCGGCCTCGCCCAACGAGACGATGGAGCTCGCGTCCACCTGGGAGTTCGTGGGCTGGCAGGGCGGCGAGAGCAACGGCACCATCGGCCACACGGCCGAGACGACCTGGGCGGACCGTGCCGTGGACCTCGACGGTCCCGCTGTCTCCGCCGCGCCCACCGAGCCCACCGCGGGCGAGGTGCCGCTGGCCTCTGCCTGGGATTTCATCCCGCAGCCGTGGCAGCCCCCGGTGGATCAGTCCGAGCTCGTCAGCTCCCTCCTGGCCGCGGCCAGCGCCTCCACGGACATGCCGTCCTCCGGGCCCGCGGTGACGGCGGAGCAGGTCCTCGCGGCGCTCGACGGGGTGGGGACGCAGGGCACGCTCGGCAAGGTGCTGCTCGCGTACTGCGCGGGACGCTTCCGGCGTGCGTTCCTGCTCGGAGAGAGCCTCGGCCTCGCGCGGGTGGGGCATGCCTGGGGCCCGGGCAGCGACAGCCCGGCGGTGTCCGCGCTCAAGGTGGACCTCGAGGCCCCGTCGCTGCTCACCGTTGCCATCGCGGCCGGCGCCGGTCCCAGCGTCTTCAACGCCCCGGTCAGCGCGCAGGACGAGGCCATCTTCTCCGCGCTCGGTGGGGAAGCGTCCTCGCAACTGCTGGTCGCCACGGTCCGCAGCCGAGGCCGTCCCGTCGCCTTCGTCATCGCGGACCAGGGCGCGGAGCCCGTCGACACCTCGGCGCTGGACGAACTCACCCGCGTCATCGACAAGGCCTCGGCGGCCTACGACCGCCTCCCCTCTGCGCGAGGCGCCTGAGGCAAGCAGGGAAGGGTGAAACGCAGAAGGGCTCCGGAGCGATGCGCTCCGGAGCCCTTTTCACTTCAAGCGCGCTGTGCCCGGCTCAACTGCAGCCGCTGGTGGCGCCGCAGTTGCCGCACTTGTAGCAGGCACCGCTGCGCACCATGATCGCTCCGCACGTGTGGCACGGCGGGGCGTCCGCCTGGTTGAGCCACGTGGCGCGCAGCCCCGACACGGGCGGCGGCGCGGACACCACCTCGGCGGGCAGGGCCGCCTGCGCCGGCGCCACTTCCACCGGAGCCAGCACCGCGTCCTCCGACTCGTCCTGCTTCGGCAGGAACTTCAGCTCCAGCCAGCGGAAGATGTAGTCGGTAATCGACTTGGCGATGGGGATGGCCGGGTTGCCGGTGAAGCCGCTCGGCTCGAAGCGGGTGTGGCTGAGCTTGTCCACCAGCACCTTCAGCGGCACGCCGTACTGGAGCGCCAGGGACACGCTGGTGGCGAAGCTGTCCATCAGCCCGCTCACCACCGAGCCCTCCTTCGCCATGACGATGAACAGCTCGCCCGGCGTCCCGTCCTCGTACATGCCCACCGTCAGGTAGCCCTCGTGGCCACCGATGGAGAACTTGTGCGTGATGGACCGGCGCTCGTCCGGCAGGCGCCGCCGCACCGCGCGGGGCTCCGGCTTCACGGCCGGCTGGACCGCGGGCTCGGCCACCCTGGCCTTGGTGTCCTTCACCGCGTCCTTCGACGTGTTGAGCGGCTGCGTGCGCTTGCACCCATCGCGGTACACGGCGATGGCCTTGAGGCCGCGCTTCCAGGCCTCCAGGTACGCCTTCTCGATGTCCTCCACCGTGGCGTTCGACGGCATGTTCACCGTCTTGGAGATGGCGCCCGAGAGGAACGGCTGGCACGCCTCCATCATCTGGATGTGCCCCATCCACCCGATGCTGCGCTGGCCGCGCGCGGGCTTGAAGGCGCAGTCGAACACCGGCAGGTGCTCGGCCTTCAGGAACGGAGCGCCCTCAATCGTCTCCTGCTTGTCCAGGTAGCTGATGATGTCCTGCGCCTGCGTCTGGGGGTAGCCCAGCTTCTCCAGCGCCAGCGGCACCGTCTGGTTGACGATCTTCAGCATGCCGCCGCCCACCAGCTTCTTGTACTTGATGAGCGCGATGTCCGGCTCGATGCCGGTGGTGTCGCAGTCCATCATGAAGCCGATGGTCCCCGTGGGGGCCAGCACCGTCACCTGGCTGTTGCGGAAGCCGTGCTCCTCGCCGAGCGCCAGCGCCGCGTCCCAGGCCTCCTTCTGCGCCTCGTACAGGTCCTCGCTCACGCCCTCCGGCGCGATGTTGTACGCCGCCTTGCGGTGCTTGCGGATGACACCCAGCATGGGGTCCGCGTTCTTCGCGTAGCCGGCGAACGCGCCCTTCTTCTCCGCCAGTCGCGCGCTCATCGCGTACGCCTCGCCGCACATCAGCGACGTGATCGCGCCCGCGTAGTTGCGGCCAGCGGGGGAGTCGTACGGCAGGCCCGTGGCCATCAGCAGCGCGCCCAGGTTCGCGAAGCCCAGGCCCAGCGGGCGGAAGTCGTGGCTGTTCTTCTCGATGCGCTCGGTGGGATAGCGCGAGAAGCCGACGATGATTTCCTGCGCCATCAGCATGATGTCCACGGCGTGCCGGAAGGCCGTGACGTCGAAGTCGCCGTCGATGGTGCGGAAGTGCATCAGGTTCAGGGACGCCAGGTTGCAGGCCGAGTCGTCCAGGAACATGTACTCCGAGCACGGGTTGGACGCGTTGATGCGCGCCGTGCCCGAGCACGTGTGCCAGCCATTCACGGTGCTGTCGAACTGCAGGCCCGGGTCGCCGCTCAGGTGCGCCGCCTCGGCGATTTCGCGGAACAGGTCTCGCGCCCGGTACGTGTCCAGGGGCCGGCCGTCGCGCACCGCCTTCGTCGTCCACGCGCCGTCGCTGACCACCGCCTTCATGAAGTCGTCGGTGACGCGCACCGAATTGTTCGAGTTCTGGAAGAAGACCGACGAGTAGGCCTCGCCGTTGAACGACGGGTCATAGCCCGCGTCGATGAGCGCCCAGGCCTTCTTCTCCTCGGCGGACTTGCAGCGGATGAACTCGAGGATGTCCGGGTGGTCGGCGTTGAGGATGACCATCTTCGCCGCGCGGCGCGTCTTGCCGCCGCTCTTGATGACGCCGGCGAAGGCGTCGAAGCCCTTCATGAAGGACACCGGGCCGGACGCGGTGCCGCCGCCGGCCAGCAGCTCCTTGCTGCCGCGGATGGTGGACAGGTTGCTGCCCGTGCCGCTGCCGTACTTGAAGAGCATGCCCTCCGTGCGCGCCAGCGTGAGGATGGAGTCCATGTTGTCCTCCACGCTGTTGATGAAGCACGCGGAGCACTGCGGCTGCGCCTCCACGCCCACGTTGAACCAGACGGGCGAGTTGAACGACGCCTTCTGCCGCAGCAGCAGGTGCGTCAACTCCGCGTGGAACGTCTCGCGGACCGTGTCGTTGGCGAAGTAGCCACCCTGCACGCCCCACTGGGTGAGGGTGTCCACCACGCGCGCCACCAGCCTGCGCACGCTCGTCTCGCGCTCCGGCGTGCCCGGCGTGCCGCGGAAGTACTTCGACGCCACGACGTTCGTCGCCAGCATCGACCAGGACTTCGGAACCTCGATGTTCTTCTGCTCGAAGACGGCCTTGCCGTCCTCGCCGGTGATGCTGGCGCTGCGGTATTCCCACGCCAGCTCGTCCGCGGGGTCCACGCCCGGCGTCGTGAAGAAGCGCTCCACGGTCAGTCCCGTAGCCGCCGCGCGCCCCTTTCGCCCGTTGCGTCGCTCCTTCCCGTTCACCGACGGCTTCGAGCTCAGCTCCTTGTCCATGTCACGACCTCCACGGGGGTTCACTGAAAGTCCAGGTGCTAAATTTTGCAAAATGCCAAGGGCGCGAGATCGCTCAGGTTCTGGAGAGTGCCCGTTGATACGTGCGGGTGACTCCGGAGTGGGCTCGCGAAGCGGTGTGAAGCGCGCAAGGGCGCCGAAGGCTGTCTTTGGGGATGCCCGCCTGCCTGGCGGGCGGGCGGATCAATACGACGTCCGTGGCAATCCCGTCAAAGAAACCGCTGCCCCCATGAGTAGTGCCATGGAGTGTCATACACACCACCTATTGTGGCCACTGCCTGAAAAGAATGGGGTGCTACGGCTGGCTGCCTGCCTGTAGCGGCGCGCTGCGGGGGCCGACGATCTAGAGCCAAGCGGCGGCACTAGCAACCAATGCTTTGCAGTGGCTAAGGGCAGATGGCGAGTCATGTATCGTCACTTCTTCGCAAGCGAGCGTGATCACTGGAAGACGTTTGCTGGGAGTCTGTGCACGGATTCTGGAGGCGCCAACCCGCCCGGCGAGAAACCGGCCCCCGGGGCCGACGCCGGGCGGTCCGGTGGTGAACGGCGGCGTCGATTTCACGTGTCCGTCGCGTTAGGAGGCGGACATGCCTCCTCCCTTCAAACGACACGTCTTCGTCTGCACCAACCGCCGCCCGGAAGGGAACCCGAAGGGGTGTTGCGCCAGCAAGGGCGCGGAGGAGGTGCGCGCCGCCTTCAAGGAGGAGCTCGACAAGCGCGGCCTCAAGGGCGGCATGCGGGCCAACGCGGCCGGGTGCCTGGACACATGCGCCTTCGGCGTCTCCGTCGTCGTCTACCCGGAGGGCACCTGGTACGGCGGCGTGAAGGTGGAGGACGTGCCGGAAATCGTCGACCAGCACCTCGTCAACGGCCGCCCCGTGGAACGGCTGATGATGCCGTTCTCCCGCAAGGAGAAGGCGGAGGGCTGACGCCTCCACACAAGCACCACGCGACGCGAATCACCCGATTAACCCGATTAAATGACTGCGTGACTCCTTCGTGCTGAACCCGAAGAAAGTCCGCGCGGAGGTGGGCGGGTGCGTGGTGCCGGGACTCCCGAGTCCCCGGCCCGTGCCCTGCTGTCCTGCGACGCGGCGAGGAGCACACGCATGCGTCGCAGCAGCTGGGCCTGGGGCCTGATTGCCACCGCTTTGTCCGTCGCAGGTTGCAGTCCGGACGTCACCGCTACCGAGTCCACCGAGGAGTCCCGGCAGACGGCCCCGCTCGAAGCGGAGTGGGCGGTCGGCGTCTTCTACCCGGTGGGCACGCGCGTCATCTACGGCGGTCGCATCTACGAGTGCCGGCAGGCCCACACCTCGCAGGCGGACTGGACGCCGCTCGCGGTGGCCGCGTTGTGGCTCGACGTGGGGGCCTCGGGCGGCGGCACCGATGCGGGCACCGGCGGCGGCACGGATGCGGGCACTGGCGGTGACGTCATCGCGCCTACCGCGAACCTCAGCGCCAACGCCACGCGCTTCACGGCGGCGGGCACGCTGACCCTGACGGCCACCGCCACGGACAACGTGGGCGTGACGAAGGTGGAGATTCTGCAGAACGGCGCGGTGGTGGCCACGGGCGGCCAGTACAGCCGCGCGTTCTCCGCCGCGGCCCAGAACGGCACGTACATCTACGAGGTGCGCGCGTACGACGCCGCGGGCAACGTGGGCACGAAGACCGTCTCCGTCGTCGTGGAGATTGGCGGCCCGCCACCGGGCAACAAGCGCATCATCGGGTACTTCACCGCGTGGGGCATCTACGCGCGCAACTACCAGGTGGCCAACGTCCCGGCCTCGAAGCTCACGCACATCAACTACGCGTTCTCCAACATCACCTCGGATGGGAAGTGCGTCCTCGGGGACTCGTACGCGGACATCGACAAGGGCGGCGGCTGGCCGGGCGAGTGGGACGCCGGGGCGCTTCGTGGCAACTTCCGCGCGTTCAAGGAACTGAAGCGGACGAACCCGCAGCTCAAGCTCCTCATCTCCGTCGGTGGCTGGTCCTGGTCGACGTACTTCTCGCGCGTGGCGGCCACCGCGGCCTCGCGCTCGGCGTTCGTGAAGTCCTGCGTGGACCTGTACATCCGTGGCCAGTTCCCCGGCGTCACCCCGGCCAACGGCGCGGGCGTGTTCGACGGCATCGACATCGACTGGGAGTACCCCGTCAGCGGCGGCCTGCCGGGCAACATCTACAGCCCCGCGGACAAGCAGAACTACACGCTGCTGATGCAGGAGTTCCGCAGCCAGCTCAACGCCGTCACCGCGCAGACGGGCCAGGCGTACCTGCTCACCATCGCCTCGGGCGCGTCGCCGGACCTGCTCGCGAACCGGATGGAGACGAAGAAGCTGTCCGACGTGCTCGATTGGATCAACGTGATGTCCTACGACTACCACGGGGCCTTCGAGAGCACGGTGAACTTCCACTCGCCGCTCAACCGCGTGACGGGTGACCCCGGTGCGGTGGATGGCTTCTACAGCGATGGCTCGGTGGCGAAGATGCTGGAGCTGGGCGTGCCCGCGTCGAAGATCGTCCTCGGTGTGCCGTTCTACGGGCGCGGGTGGGGCAGCGTGCCCAACGTGAACAACGGCCTCTTCCAGAGCGGCGTCCCCACGAAGGGCACGTGGGACGACGGCTCCTCGGGGCTGACGGGCGTGTTCGACTTCAAGGACATCAAGGCGAACTACGAGCGTGCCGGTTCCGGGTACACGAAGTTCTTCCACCCGGAGAGCAAGGAGGCCTACGTGTACAACCCCTCCACGCGGGTGTGGATTGCGTATGACGACACCCAGAGCATGGGCGCCAAGTCGGACTACATCCTGAGCAAGGGCCTGGGCGGCGCGATGTTCTGGGAGTTGAGCGGCGACGACGGCTCGCTCGTCGAAGCGCTCTACCAGAAGCTGCACTGAGAGCGGCGCATTCCCGCGTCACCGCACCGCGCGGGTCCGTGAAGGCAGACACGGGCCCGCGCGGTTGCGTTCGTACTCCGTGAGGCTTCTGTCGTTGGCTGCCGGGCGCTAGGGTTCCCGCATGTCATTGGCGGCGGATGTGCTGCTGCGGCGTGTGCTCGGGAGCGTCCTGCTGCTGTTGCTCGCGGGCCCCGCGAGGGCCTCCGAGCCGTGGAGGGTCGTGGCGCACGTGGCCTCCGCCGAGGACGAGGCACTGCTGGAGCGCGTGCGCGGGCAGAGCAGTGATTTGCCCGTGCTGCTCGTGGAGGACCCGGGCCCTCCCTTCGAGGGCCCGTCTTCCGCACGGTGGCTCGCGGCGGAGGGGCGCGCGGAACGTCACCAGGCCCGTGTCGTTCTCTGGTTCCTGCGCGACGGGGCCGACGTGCATGTCCAGGTCGCCGAGCCCTCGAGCCGTCACCTGTTCGTCCGCTCCGCGCGCCTGGACGGCAAGCCCGGCTCGCTGGAGTGGTCCGCGGGTGCGGAGGCCCTGGCGCTCGCGGTCCGCTCCGCACTGCGAGCGGTGGACATGGGTGAGCCCCTGGGCGAGGTGGTGGAACCTCCCGCCGTTCCCCCGCCCGTGCCCGTCGCCCCACCCGCGCCGGTGCGGACCGTGGAGGCACCACCCCCCGCGTCTTCCCCCGGTCAATGGATGCTCTCGGTGGGGGCACATGCCGCGCTCGATGGGTATGCCCGGAGGGGTCATCAGGGGCTGTTGCTCGGAGCGGGATGGGAGGGCGATTCACTGCGCCTGGGGCTTCAGTTCCTGGCGGGACTGCCTGCTCGACTGAGTGATGCGCACACGCGGCTCACGCTGGGACAGCAGGGGGCCGTGCTGTGGGCGGACGTACCCCTCGCGTCCACCGGTCCGCTGGGGTGCGCCGCCGGGTTGGGGGCCGGAGCGGTGGTGTTCACTCGAAGGACGGAGGCGCTCGCACCGGAGGTCGACGCGGCACCTTCGAGCGCCATGCTGGCCCTGCTGCTGGGGCCGCGACTCACGGCCCGGTGGAGTCCGGCCACGCGGCTCGCTCTCGAAGCGAGCCTCTCCGCCGAGCTGCTCCTGGGGCGCCCCTCGCTGGGATACGCCATTGAGGGAAACATCGTACCTCGGGGTGACGGATGGGCCGTCCGCCCCCGGGCGGGGCTGGCGATGGTGTTTCTTCCGTGAGTCCGATGACCCGATTCAGCCCGGTGGGTTCTCCATGTCGGAAATGAGGAGCTCGGGCTCATATGCGACCGTTGCCCCCCGCGAGGCGGAGGACCCTCGCATCCAGGCGGCCATCCAGGGACGGCGCGAGGCGACCGAGTCCCTGTTGATGGAGTTGCTGCCGCGTGTGCGCAACCTGGTGCGCTACCTCGTGCGGGGCGACGCGGACGTGGACGACATCGCGCAGGAAGGGCTCATCGCCCTGATGCGCGGGCTGCCTACGTACCGGAGCGAGGGCCGCTTCCATGCGTGGGCCGACCGCGTGGTGGCGCGAGCGACATTCGCCTGGCTGAAGCGCTCGAGGGGACGCGAGGCCCGGCACGCGGATGAGCCGGCGGAGCTGGTCGCGGTGCCTTCGGAGGATGCGCAGCCGGACGAGTACGTCCACCGGCGGGACATGGTGACGTTGCTGGACAAGCTGTCCACGGAACAGCGGCACGCGATGGTGCTGCACCATGTGCTGGAGTTGAGCGTGCCGGAGATCTCCACGGAGCTCGGGATTCCTTTCGAGACCGTGCGCAGCCGGCTCCGGCTGGGGCGTGCGGCACTGCGTGCGCTCGCGTCGGCGGGGGAGGGGGAGGGATGAGCCCGGTGCGAGAAGAGGGGGACGCGCTCCTGGATGACCTGCTGGCGCCGCTGGATGGAGAGGCGGGCCCGGCGCGCCGCATCTCCCGGCAGAAGTCGGCCGCGCTCGTTGGCGCCGTGTTGGCGGCGGTGGCCGTCGAGGAAGCGGCTTCAGCCCGGCAACCCATCCGGAAGCCGAAGCGGCCCCCCATGTGGTTGATGGCGGGGGCGCTCGTGCTCACGGGAGCCGCGGCCGCGACCGTTTGGCGGTTCGCGTTCTCCGAGCCTATGTCGGAGCCTCGGGAAGCGGTGCGGCCTGTCGTGCGGCCAGCTCCAGCGGGTGCCCCTGTCGCGGCGGAAGGGACTCCGCCAGGGGTGAGTCCGGCTTCGCCCGGTGACGATGTCGCGGCGGTGGAGGCTCCGGTGCCCGCGCCCGTCACGCCAGCAGGGTCCTCCGAGGCTTCCCCGAAGAAGGCCACACCGCCCACGCGCCTGCCACGGCGGGATGCGCCCTCGCAGGCCCTCTCGACGGTTGCTCCGGAGGACCTGCTCCGCAAGGCCAACGAGCTCCGGGCCGGTGGACGCTGGAAGGAGGCGGACGCGCTGTACGTACGCGTCATTCGCGCCGAGCCCGCGTCCCTGGCGTCCTATGTCGCGCGGGTTGCCTCGGGCTCGCTCCGGCTGGAGCACCTGGGTGACGCGCGAGGCGCGCTGCGCCACTTCCAGGAAGCGCTCCGGCTCCAGCCCCAGGGCGTGCTCGGTCAGGAAGCCCGTCACGGCATCGCGGAGGCGTACCGGGCGCTCGGCGACGCGGCGGCGGAGGCCCGGGCGCTGGAGTCGTTCCTGGCGAGCCACCCCGACTCTCCGCTCGGCAAGACGGCCAGGGCCCGGCTGCGGGAGCTCTCCGCGCCATGAAGCGGCACTGGGGCCTCTCCCTGCTGCTCGCGGGCACCACCCTGAGCGCCAGCTGTACCCAGGGCGACCTGGTGGCCACCCTCCGCTCGCCCGACGGTGGAGGACTCGAGGTGCCCTCCGAAGACGCCGGCCCGCCGGATGGCGGCGAGCCTGTCGACGGCGGCAACCCATTCGACGCAGGCGTGCCTCCCGACTCCGGCGTGCCTCCCGACTGGACGGCGTACTGCGCGGGACGCGGTCCGCCCATCGTCGTGGGAGACACCGGCGCGAGTGTCTGCAGCGGCCAGCTCGCGGAGCGGACCTTCCGCAAGGCGCTCTGCACCTGCGAGCGGCTCGCGCTCAGTGCGTCTCTGGAGACCGATGCCTTCCGGGGCTCGCTGGCTCCGTATCAGCCGGGCGGCGCCGGTGGTGATGTCGGAGTGAACGGGAGCCTGTCCGCCAACGACACTGTCTCCGTGGGCGGGACGCTCCAGGTCGGCGGTGACGGAGGCATCCAACTGGGGCGCCCGCTCACGGTGGGCGGAGCGCTGTACAGCGGCGGTCCCCTCAGCGGGAGCACCGTCTCCGCGACCGTCACGGGCACGGCCCGCGTACGAGGAGACGTGGCGCTGGCCTCCCTCACCGTGGGCGGCAGTCTCTCGGTTCCGCCGGAGTACACGCTGGGCCCGGTGCAGGCCGCCGAGGTGCTCCGTGAGCCCGTCGACGCCGTGATGCCCTGTGCCTGCGAGGCCGCGTCCCAGGTGGATGTCGCCGCGCTCGTCGCCCATCACTCGCTGGACAACGACAACGCGGCCATCGGCCTGGATGCGGCGGCACTGGAGGGCATCCAGGGCGAGCGCACGCTGGAGCTGCCCTGCGGGCGCTTCCACCTCACGCGCATCACCGGCACGGGGCGCGCGACGCTCGTCATCCGTGCGCGCACCGCGCTCTTCATCGGTGACGCGGTGGACCTGGGCGATGGCCTCACGGTGGACGTGCGGCCACCCGGAGAGCTGGACCTGTTCATCGGGGGGAGCGTCGCCGTGGCGGGGCCGCTCACGCTGGGCTCCGCCGACATGCCTTCGCGGACCCGCGTGTACGTCGTGGGCTCCAGCGTGCTCGCCCTGTCCGCGGGCAGCGTGCTGGCCGGCAACGTCTACGCGCCCGGCGCCCTGCTGAGCCTGAGCGGCAACGCGGAGGTGTTCGGCTCGGTGTTCGTGCGGCATCTCGAGTCCTCCGGGACGCTCCGGCTCCACTACGACGCGGACGTGCTCGACGCCGGTGTCGAGTGTCCGGGCAACTGACTCCTCGCGGCCGGTGACGGTTGCATTCGGCCCACCGTCACCGGCGGCGAGCACCTGTCAGGGCACGCGCTCCCAGGCGTCCTGCCAGTGGCTCCCCGTTCCCGGCGCGTAGTACGCCGCCGCGCCCTTGCACCAGCCGGAGTAGGGGAACGGCTTGCAGCGGTAGAGCAGTCCGTCCGTGCCCTCCACCACGGTCCCCGCCGTGTAGCTGGAGAGGCCCGCCGGGTACTTGTACGCGGCCGTGCCGCCATCTCCGCCGCTGGAGGGCTTCTCCACGTCGAGCTGGAACGTGTAGCCCGTCTCGCGCGCATAGACGCGGTTGGCCGTCGCGCTCTCCACGGGGACGACGCTCCCCGTCGTCTGGAGCACGCCCACCTGCACGCGGCTGGAGCCCGTGTTCACCCGCTGCGCGAGCCGGTACATCCAGCTGGCCGCCGTGCTCGCCGCGCCGTCCAGCGCCAGGACATGGGACTCCACGTCACCGCCCGCGGCGTCGAACAGGCGGAAGGTCACCTTGCTCCCGGAGGGCAGGTCCTCGCGGGCCTGAAGCTGTCCCAATTCCTTCCAGGAAACAGGCGGAGGCGGCGTGTCGCTGAACCTCACGTCGGTGCAGGCATAGAACGCCTCCGGGCTGTCGGAGCGCTGCCAGATGCCATAGACGACGTGCGAGCCTGTCTTCCCCTGCGGAAACGGGCAGCTCAGCCGGTAGCGGTTGTTCTGGGCGGAGACGTTCGTCACCGTGCAGAAGGGATTCGCCTCCAGGTCCGACCACTTCAGCGGCAGCGCGGGGTTGTAGCCCTCCCGCGTCACGTAGAGCCGGAAGTACCCCGTGGCGTGGACCGCGGTCGCATGGAAGACGAACTCGAAGCGCCCGCTGGCGTCCGGGGCGATGAGCGTGGACGGCCAGTCCGCCCTCGCCAGGTCCAGCCCCTTGTGGCTCTCGTTCGCCGCACTGCACAGCTTCCCGTCCGGGATGATTTCGCGATGCCTGTCATTCGCATTGCCCTGACGCACTCCGTTCCAGTCGTAGAGCGCCTGGGTTCCTCCTGCCTGGATGGCGGCCTTGCACGCGGCGGACTTCGGCGTCTCCGGCCCTTCCTTGAAGCAGCTGTAGACGCGGCTGAGGGGCACCTCCATGGAGCCATGCGCCAGGGCCGGACTGGCGGACAGCACACTCGACACGACGAGCAACGACGCAAGCGACTTCCGGATTGCTGGGAACATCCCTTCCTCCTGTGCGGACTGCGCGAGGGAGAGGAGGGGGCAGCCCCGGACTTCGGGTCATCGGGTTGCGAAAAACGAAGAAGCCGTGGCGCCGCCCCCGGAAGGGCCCGCGCCACGGCTTCTCGTGTACCGCGAGGGTGCTCGGTGCCTACCGGCGCTTGCCGAGCAGCCGCATGAGGGCGATGAACAGGTTGATGAAGTCCAGGTAGAGCGTCAGCGCGCCGACGATGCTCACCGTGGCGGCGCTGCTGTAGCCCGTGCCGGCGTGCAGCTCCCTCAGCTTCTGGGTGTCGTACGCAGTCAGGCCCGCGAAGACGACGACGGACGCGCACGCCACCACGAAGGACATCGCGTCGCTGCGCATGATGAAGTTGACGAGGCTGGCCAGGATGATGCCCACCAGGCCCATGAAGAGGAACGTGCCCCACGAGCTCAGGTTCTTCTTGGTGACGGTGCCGTAGATGGCCATGGCGCCGTAGACGCCCGCCGTCAGGAAGAACGCCTGGGCGATGCTGCCCGCGGTGTAGATGAGGAAGAAGATGGACAGCGTCATCCCCGTGAGCGCCGAGTAGCCGAGGAACATCAACGCGGCGACCGCCCCCGACAGGCGGGGGGCCAGGAAGGACAGCCCGAGCACCACGCCGAACTGCACCAGCAGCAGGGGCATGCGGAAGTTGATGACCGCGCGCAGCAGCGGCTCGTTGCTGACCGTCACCAGGGCCATGATGGCGGTCACCATCAGCCCACCGAACATCCAACCGTGCACGCGCGTCATGAAGGCGCGCTGCGACTCCTGCACCAGCACGGTGTCGACCGGCGCGTGTTCAGCCGTCTGCCAACCGGAGGTTTCCCAGGCCATGGACTGTGATTCCTTTCATGCCGGGATGGGCCCGGCGGCGAAGCTCTTATAGCGTGTCCGGCCGCGTCATGCGCGCGCGCCGGCCCGTGTGAAACCCCTTAAATGGCCTTCCATGCCAGCAAAAGCTTGGAGGCCACTTCCGAGGTGATGAGCGGTAGGACCCCACCGCCGCCGACGATGTTGACGATCTCCGACATGGAACCCCGGCACACCCCTCCCCAGGCAGGCTGGCGAGCGAGCCCTACCGACGCGTACGCCGAGTAGTCCACGAAGAAGGACGCGGGGAGCACCGTGCCGGTCGGCTCGCAGAGCAGGTGGTCCTCGGGCGGCGAGTCCACCACCTCCTGCACCACGAAGCCGCCGCCCGCCGGGTCCGCCGCGGCGCGCGCGCACAGTTCCGGCCAGCCCAGCAGCTCGCCGTAGGCGGCCTTCACGCGCTCCGTGTACGGCACCGTGCCCGTCGAGCGGCCCAGGAACACGGCCTTACCGCCGTAGTCCCACGCCCGCTTGAGCACGAAGCGCTTCGGGTCCGCGGCCACCAGGGCCACCAGGTCCCCGGCGCGCTCGCCGTCGGGGCCCACCGCGGGGCCGGGGCGGAAGACGCGTGTCCACGGCACCGAGGCGCGCACCGCCTCCAGTTCGTCCGCCGTGAGGCCCGCGGCCTTGGCGAGGCTCGGCTCGGACAGCGCCTGCGACAGGCGCGCGAAGGTGGACTTCACCTCCACCTGCGAGGCGGGCGGGTTGAGGAACACGGCCTTCTTCCCCGGCACCGTGCCCACGAAGTCCTCCACCCACGGCGAGGGCGTCTCCTCCAGCCGCCGCACGAAGAGGTGCCGGTACACGAGGTCGTACTTCTTGCCGCGCACCTCGAAGGCGTCGTCGCCGGAGACCTCATCCGGGTGCACCACGTCCGCGTCCGCGCCGAACTCGCGGAAGCGCTCGCACAGCCAGCGCAGCTCGGTGATTTGCGCGTCGTTGCGGCGGCACAGCAGGGCCACCGTGTCCGGCATCTTCCCGTTGCGCTCCGCCGCGTACCCGTCCAGCAGCGAGCGGTACAGCGCCAGCGCGTTGCTGCCATTGAGGCTCAGCAGCGTGTGCAGGGCCTTCTCCGGGTAGCGGAAGTAGCGGCCCACCACCTCGATGAAGGTGCGCGCCGCGATGTCGGAATACCCCTGCATGGCGGGGATGGTGGCGTTGACCTCCAGCGCCCACGGCTTGCCGCCGGCGACGAAGTAGTCCACCCGCGTGGTGGCCAGGCGTGTGGCCTGGCGCCAGGTGCGCTCCGCGAGCGAGCGCTCGAGCGGAGAGAGCGCGCCCAGCAGCTCCTGCGCGTCGGGGCCGTCCAGCAGCGCGCGCGCCATCTTCACGGTGGCGGACGACAAGCGGGCGGACAGCTCGGCGCGGCGGCGGATTTCCGCCGCGTCCAGCACCACGGGGGTGGCGGTGATGGGGATGGGCCGGGTGGTGCCGTCCTGCTGCGTCACCGCCAGGCCCCGCTTGTACGCGAGCTGCGCCAGCTCGGGAGCGATGTGGCGCGCCTGGCTCCGCAGCACGTCGATGAACTCTTGCACGAAGTCCTGTCCTCGAAAACGCCCGGGACTCCCCGGGGCGCGGGAACCCTACGCCCACACGGGTTCACCGGTCCATCAGCCCGAGGCCACCGGAGCCCTCCCGGGTGGTCGGCGTGGACCCGGTTTCACCACGATGCCGCTGGACCCGGACGCTCCGGTGAAGTCGGGTGCGATGGGGTATGCCGTGTGAAACACATGCGAGGGTATGACTTGCGCGGGCCTCACGTATCGTTTACAAAACGCAATCCCGTATCATTTGGGAACCCGCTGACGTGAGCCCTTCCACCCGCCATCTGCCCGTGAGTCTCGTCCGGTCGCGCCTCCTGGCGCTGCCGCTCGTGCTCGTGTGCGCGCTGGCGTACGTGGGAAACGTCATGCACTTCGCCCTCGTCCAGCACGCCACGTGTCTGGAGCACGGCGAGATGGTGCACGTGGAGGAGGGGAGCGCGCACGCATCCGGGCAGGTCGAGGACTCCTTCGACGATGCCCGCGTCGCCTCCCGTCCCGACGTCGTCGGAGGAACGCACGACGTGGACGCGCACTGCGTCCATGTCTTCTTCCGTCGTGAGGCCCTGCCTCCGGCGGAGGCCACCGCCGTCCTCCCGGTGGTGTCCATCCGCTCCGCGCCCGCGCTGGCGGTGTTCCGCTTTCACGCGGAGCCTGTCGCACGGCTGCACCTCGCTCCCAAGGGCTCTCCGCCTCGCGCGTGAGACTCGGGAGCGCGTCTCCTCTTCACACGGCACGCTCGTGTCGTGTGGCGTCCGTCGACCCGTGAAGTCCCAGGTCCTCGTTCCGCCCCGTGCGGAGCGAGAGGACCGTGGCTCCATGCAGTCGCTGGCTGACGCCCTCTCGCGCCCACCGCATCGCGCAGACGTCTGACTATTCCATGCCTACGCGTTCGCGCTGGCACTGCCTTCCCTGGCGGTGTCCCGCGCGGCGTGGCGGCGTGGCGCAATCGCAGTCCAACCACCGTGGAGTCACACCATGAACAAGAAGCTCCTTGCCGCCCTCCTGATGTCCACCGCGCTGCTCTCCACTGCCTGCGGAGACGACGAAGAAGAGGAGGCGAGCGTCGACGTCGAGGGATGCGAGCACCTCCAGGAGGGGCCGGCCGTCGCCCTCACCGCCACCACCACCGGCACGCCTCCGGCCGTGGGCAATGACCACCGCCGCTACGACGTCACCCTCGTGGATGGCACGGGCGGCAAGACGGGCTCCGTGTCCTTCGCCGCGACCGAGGCCACCGACTACGTCTTCTTCACCCAGGTGGACGTGCCGCTCGTCATCCGGAACTCCAGCGGCACCGTGGTGGACATCGAGGAGCACACGACGAGCTCCTCCGTGTGCACCGACATCAAGGGCCGCTACGTGGTTCCCCTCACAGTGGGCACCCATACCCTCACCTTCGGTCCCACCTCCACGGCGACCATCTCACTGGTCATCGAGGAGTCCTCGCACGAAGGCCACGACCACGAGGAGTAGTCCCACCCCGACTCCCGCGCCCTGCATATCCATCGTGTGAGGAATTGAGATGCGTGCCACCTCCGTACTGCCCGACGACTTGCGCCGCGAGGGAGCGCGTCTGTTCGACGTCTCCATGTGGTGCCTCGGCCGGGACGTGTGCTGCCCCGAGGGAAACCTCCTCCTGCGCCGTGGGCTCGTACGCCATGCGCGTCCCGAGGGCGCCGAAGGGCAGAGCGCATACTCAATGGATATGCAGGGTGAGGGGCGTCTGGTGTTGTGGGGCTTCGGGGTGCTGTGTGAGTGCGGGGAAGCCGTATTCGTTGCAAGGGACGGTTTTTCTCCGCGCCTGCTGGAAGTGGCGCCTCCCACATCTGTCTTTCGAGCGCAGGAATTAGGCCCGTGGCGCGAGCCCGTCACAGCGGAGCAGAATCGCGGTGCTCGTGTCGTGCTGGCGTCGCTGGCCGGGTGGCTCGCCGGCCATGAGGAGTGGGTGGCGCGGGAGCTGGGGACGGGCTGGCGTCGCACGTGTCTGGGGGCGCGCGGGAAGACGTCTCCCGTCGCGGCGGATGCGTTGGCCGCGGCCTGGAGGCGTCTCGGTTCTCGCATCAGTGCACTGGATTCTGGATTGAACGCCTGTCTCGCCCCGGTCTCCGGGGCCTGAGGAGCACATCATGCTGGCGCGACTTCTTCGAGCAGACGAGCCGTCCGTCTACATCCAGATTCCGTGGGAGGACGTGGCGGACAATGCCCTGCCGTCCCCACCGCTGCGCGAGGGCCTGGGCACCGCGCACCTGGAAGTGAGCACCCGCGAGCCGCTGGCGCAGGCGTACTTCGACCAGGGGCTGCGGCTGTTGCACCTGGGCTGGGGTTCGGAGGCACGCCGCTCCTTCGCCGAGGCGGCGCGGAGGGATTCCGAGCTGGCCATGGCGTGGTGGGGCCTGGCCCTCACGCGAGGTGCTGGCGCCCGCTTCGCCGGCACGCGGGCGGAGGCCATCCGCCGCGCGCTGGCGCTGAGCGAGGGCACCACCGATTTGGAGCAGCGCTACGTCGTCGCCGCCAGCCTGCTCGCGGACAAGGGCCCCTCCAATGGCCGTCATGCCTTCGTGCGGGACATGGAGTGCCTGGTGGACCGCTACCCCGAGGACGGCGAGGCGCGGCTGCTGCTGGCCGGCTTCCTCGTGGACGGCTACGAGGCGGACGGCCGCCCCGGACAGGGTCAGCCCTATGCACAGGCCCTGCTGCGTGAATTGCTGCGCACGCATCCGGACCACGCGGGTGTGCACCACGCATGGGCGAACGCCATGCTGCACAGCGCGCGGCCCGAGGCGGCGCTGGAGAGCGCGCGGAAGCTGGTGGAGCTCGCCCCCGCGGCCAGCCCCGCGCTGCTCACCGCGGGCCGGCTGCTGCAGCGGGTGGGGCGAGGAGACGAGGCACGCCGGGCGCTGGAGGCCGCGGTGACCGCGGACGATGCGTACCTCGCGGGCGAGTCGCTGTCTTCTCCCTCGGCCCCGAGCGCAGAGACCGCCATGCGGCTGCTCAGCCAGGGCTGCGCGGAGGCGGGGCGGTACACCGAGGCCCAGTCCTGGGCCCGGCGCCTGCGGCACCGCGTGGAAGGGACGGGGAGCGAGCCGCAAGCAGTGCTCTTCGGGGCCCTCTCCATGGTGTCCGCGCACCTGCGCTTCGGCTTCTGGCGCGCGGCCGCGGACGTGCCCATGGAGCTGCCGGACTCCGCCACGCTGGCCGACCGTGCCTTGCGCGACGGCGTGCGCCACTACACGCGCGGCCTGAGCGCGCTGGAGTCGGGCCGGCTGCCGGTGGTGGAGCACGCGTGCGAGGCGCTCGACGCGCTCCATCCACCGCTGTCGGAGGAGCGCCGCTCGGAGGGCCGCGCCCTGTGTCCGCGAGATGTGGCCCGGGTGGTGGAGGTGGCCGCGCACGAGCTGCGCGGCGCGCTGGAGGCCCGCCGGGGCGACATGGGCCGTGCTGAAGCCACGCTGACGCGCGCCCTGCGCCTGGAGCGCCGCCTGCGCGCGGCCGGTCCCATGCCCTTCTCACGTCCCGCGCGCGAGGCGCTGACCCGGCTGCGGCTGCACTCGGACCGCGAGGACCGGGCGTTGGAGCTGTCGAGGTCGTTGGTGTCGGAGCGGCCTGGCTGCGGCCACGCCCGCCTGCTGTCCGCCGAGGTGCTGGTGGCGGTGGGCGCGTGGGAGGAGGCGGTGGCGGCGTTCACCGCCTTCCTCGACTGCTGGCGCGACGCGGACCCGCACCTGCCGGAGTTGCGGCGCGCGCGACTCTTCATCGCCGGACGGGGCCGCGTGCTGCGGCTGGTCCGCCCGTCGGAGCTCGCGCCCACGCCGGAGGCCGGAAGCACGGGCCCTCGGCCCCTGGAGAAGGTGTCTTGCTGACCGCTTCGGAAACGACGCCTGCGCGTTCGCGCTGGGATGGCGTGGGCCAGTGGCTCTCCGCGCTGTGCATCGTCCACTGCGTGGTGCTGCCCGTGGTGCTGGGCGTGCTTCCAGTGGCTGTCGCCGGGGTGCTGGGGGCCGAGTCCGTGCACCGCTGGCTCCTCGTGCTGGTGGCCGCGAGCGCGCTGGCCTCCTTCGTCCCGGGCTGGCGCCACCACCGCCGCATCTCCGCGCCGGGGCTCGCCGCGCTGGGCGTGGGGCTGCTCGCGGGTGGGGCCTTCCTCGTCCCGGAAGGGGCTGCTGGCTGGTGGGAGACGGGCCTCACGCTGGCGGGCGGGCTGGTGATGGCGGTGGCCCACGGGCGAAACCGCGCCCTGTGCCGCGACTGTTGCCCTCCCGAATCACGGTGAGTGGGAGCGTCTTTCGCGAGCGGTGTCCCGCCTCCGCCGCTTGACGGGCCGGACGGGTTCGCGCGAGGAGGGGACATGCCCACCTTCCGCCTCAAGCTGGACCAGGCTGCGCTGCTCATCGTGGACATCCAGGAGCGGCTGTGCGCCGCCATGGACCGGGACGCGCTGGAGCGGACGCTCACGCGCACCAACGCCGCCATCGAAGGGGCGCGCGCGCTCGGCCTCCCCATCATCCTCACCGAGCAGTACTCCAAGGGGCTGGGCCCCACGCACTCGCTGGTGCGCATGCGGCTGGGCGACGTGAAGCCCGTGGAGAAGATGGAGTTCAGCGCGGCCGTTCCAGAGGTGCTGGCCGCGCTGGGCCACCGGCGTCAGGTGCTGGTGGCCGGCATGGAGGCGCACATCTGCGTCTTCCAGACGGTGCGCGACCTGACCGAGCGCGGGCTGTCCCCCTTCCTGCTGGCGGACGCGGTGCTGTCGCGCTCGGCGGAGGACCGCCGCGTGGGGCTGGATTTGTGCCGCGACGCGGGCGCCCAGGTCGTCACCGTGGAGGCCGCGCTGTTCGACCTGCTCGAGCGTGCGGGCACGCCCGAGTTCAAGAAGGTCTCCGCGGCGGTGCGCTGACGCCTAGAAAACGGACGGCTTGTCGGCCCCCGGCGGAGGCAACGGACCGAGGCCGGACGGCGGAGGCGGCAGCACGTCCTTGGAGATGGCGGGCAGCGACGGCGACAACTGGCCCACGTAGAGCAGCCCGTCGATGCCCTCGCTCGTGGAGGACTCGAAGCGCTGGACGTACGGCGTCTGCCCCGGCGGCGCGGCGACCCGCTCCGAGGGCGTCGCGCCGATGTATCCACACTGCAGCTTGCCGGCGCGGTCCAGGTCACAGCCCCAGCGCGTGCCCTGCGCGTAGCTCATCTCCAGTACCACCAGCCGTCCCTTCTTCAGGTGGTGCGCCATGGGGGTGAAGTCCCGGTCCCATGCCGCCCCGGTGACGGTGCGCGTGTGCGCATTGCCGGCCAGGATGACCTGGAGCTCGTCGGGGTGGGTCTTGCGGCGCTGCGTCCACACCTTCGCCAGCTCGGCGTCGCGCTCGCTCGCCCAGGCCGTGTCGGTGTCATAGGCCACCAGCGTCACGCGCAGGCCGGCGGCCCGCATGGCGCGCACCCGGTCGATGAGGTCGAAGATGGCGCGGCTGCTGCGGCCGTCCTGGTAGGGGCGCGTCCAGAAGCGCCCCTCCAGCAGCGCGTCCTGGTCGGCCGGTGTGCCCGCGCTCGCGAGGTAGCGGTCCACCCGCTGCTGCTCCGTCTGGGGAATGGAGAGGCCGAGCGCCACGGGCAGCCCCGCCTCGGCCAGATGGCAGACGACGTTGCCCACCACGAGGGGCACTTCGCGCGAGCCGAGCTGCTCGCCGATGAGCAGGGTGAGCGCCGGAATCATCAGCCCGTCCAGGTCGCGCACCGTCTCCCCGCACTGGCCCGGCGGCGGCGCCGTGTCATGCCAGCGGACGAGGTAGAACTCGGCGTTCCGCACGGGCGTGAGCACCGGGTCCTGGTGCAGGTTGCCGCTCACCACCTCGAGGGAGGGCGCGGACTCCAGTCGCAGGGTGAGCTCCTTCTCCAGGTCCATGTCGCGGCTGCCACGTGAGGCCATGCGCATCTCGAGCGGTGCCACCGGGGCATCGTCGATGACGGTGACGGCGAATTGTGCGGTGCCGGTCAGCTCGGCCCGCTCCCGGAGGGTCTTCCACCACACGTTCCTCAGGCTGGCGTCGTTGCCCACCGCGTTGAACTTCATGCGGAAGATGCGGACCACCGACTGGCGCGGGCCCACGGCGATGCCCGTCACCAGGTAGCGGGAGAAGGTCATGTTGCCGGTGCCCCGGTGGTCCGGCTTCTCCCACGTCGTGAGCAACTGGCTCGCGTCCTGCGTTTCCTCGAAGGTGTAGCCCTTCGCGGACAGCAGCTCGCGCGTGGTGGCCAGTGCCTCGGCCAGTGGCTTCTGGAAGACGTGCTCGAACTTCGGCTGCTCCGGCTCCGCGGTCCGGGGGGCATGTGCACAGCCCACCGCCATCATCACGAGCCACGGCATCAACCCACGGACATTCATGTAAGCCCCCTCCGGCCTGGGACGGAACGCACGGTCTGCCGATGGAACGCTACGATTGGAGTCGTATATCGGGCCGCGCGACACGCGACGAGGGGCGGGCGCCGTCAACCCGGCGCCCGCGTCCCGCTCAGGCCGCCCGCTGTACGAGCCGCATCAGACTCCGCACCGCCATGGCCACAGCCACCAGCACTCCGGCGAGCACCGTCTGCGAGCCGCCCACCGGGAAGTCGTAGAAGTAGGCGAAGAGGTATCCGCCCACGCCGGAGATGGCCCCCGCGAGGGTGGCCACGAAGAACGTCGCCGGCAGCCGCAACTCCAGCATCAGCGCGGCGATGGCGGACAGCGTGGAGAAGGCGAACACCGGTAGCGCGCCCAGGGCGCGGGCGCACACGCCCACCATGACGCCGATGGAGACCATCAGCACCCCGTCCAGCAGGCGCACCGGCAGCCCCTGCACGTGGGCTCCGATGCGGTCGAAGCTGGCGAAGGTGATGCCCCGGTACCACCACAGGTGGATGACCATCACCAGCGCGCCGGCAATCGCCACGGTGTGCAGTTGCTCCGGCGTCACCAGCACCGCGGTGCCGAAGAGGATGCCCTGGATGTCGTGGGCCTCCTGGGCGATGCGGTCGCCCACGAGAATGGCCGCGCCGCCGGCCAGCGCGTAGGCCAGGCCGAGCAGGCTCTCGCGCGTGAGCTTCAGCTTCGTGGGCTCGGTCATCAGGAGCAGCGTGGCGGCCAGGGCCATGGCGGTGGCGCCCAGCACGGGCTCCACGTGGAAGCCCAGGTGGATGCTCGCGAAGAAGGCCAGGGCCACGCCCAGGCCCGCGGACTGGGCCACCGCGGCGCTGACGAACACCATGCGCCGCAGCACCACGTACACGCTCAGGAAGCCCAGCACGCCCCCGGCGATGAGGGCGCACAGCAGGGGGTCTCGGAACAGCTCGAACCCCGCCAGGAACTCCTGCCACTTGGAGGGTTCAGCGAGCATCGTTTCCACGGTGGGGTCCCTTGGGTGCGCGTTGGCAGTACTCGTCGCCGTACTGGCGGCGGAAGGCGGGGTGGCAGAACACGTGCTGCGCGTCTCCCATGACGAAGGCGGACGTCTCCCGGTCCACGAAGAACAGGATGTCGGCGTGCTCGGCGGCCACCTCCAGGTCGTGGACCACCACCACCACGCCCATGCCCCGATTGTGCGCCAGCGAGCACAGCCGCTGCATCGTCTCGCGCTCGGCGACGGCGTCCATGGCGGCGGTGGGCTCGTCCAGCAGCACCAGGTCCGCCTCGGTGGCGATGAGCCGAGCCAGCAGCGTCCGCTGCTTCTGGCCCTCCGACAGCTCTCGGTACGGCCGCGAGGCAATGGCCTTGGCCCCCGCCGTCTCCAGGGCCCGCTCCACCGCGTCTCGGTCCGCCTTCCGGGGGAAGGGCCAGAGGAAGCTCCACCCGCGCAGCCGGCCCCAGCCTGCCAGCTCGCGCGCGCGCAGCGGCATCAGCGAGTCGATGGCGGACGTCTGCGGCACGTACGCGCTGCGCATCTCTGGCGAGTTGCTGCGGATTTCACCCGACACGGGGGGCTGCATCCCCAGCAGCGTCTTGAACCAGGTGCTCTTGCCGGAGCCGTTGCGGCCCACCACCGCCACGAACTGGCCGCGCCGGATGACCATGTCGATGGGCGGCAGCATGGGCTTGTCGTTGTAGCCGATGACCAGCTTCTCGCACGTGAGCAGCGGGTCGCCGGGCGTGAAGGTGGCGGGCACCGAGTGCTCGGCCATCAAGGGGTCTGTCGTGTCAGCGGTCTTCACGGCTCACCTCCGCCTCGGGTTTCAGTGCGGCCAGCGCGTCCAGCAGTTGCTTGCGCACGGCCTCGTTCTCCGGCGCGCCCAGGTCCACCACGCCGTCGGTACCGGGCGTGGCGGCCGACCAGTCCAGCCCGTCGAAGAGGGTGGGGGGCAGCGCCAGGGCCAGCGCCAGCTTCACGCGCGGCTCGTGCTCGCGGTCCGCGGGGACGTCCAGCGCCCCGCTCAGCTCCACCAGCGGCTCGGCTTCCTCTTCATCTCCCTCCACCGCCAGGTCCAGGCGGAAGGGGCGCTCGCCTGCGAAGCGCGGCGTGGCGCGGTGGTCTCTCACCGCGCCCTGGAGCCGCACGGCCATCACGTCCCAGTGCGCGGTCGACACGGTGCCCTTCGGCAGCTCGCAGTCCGGCTCGCACTCGGGTGTGAGCGTCTGCGAGGCCAGCAGGTCCAGCTCCGCGTCCACGTGCAGCGCGGCCACCAGCGAGGACGTGGAGCCACCGCCGCCGTTCAGCTCCGCCTGGATGTCCTCGTAGCTCACCAGCGCACCGTCATCGCGGTGGCAGTGCCCGCCGTGGCACAGGCTGTAGCCGGGCGGAGGGTTGGCCGGGTCGAACGTCTCACCGCTCCCTCCGCCGCTACTCCCGCCACTCGCGGCGCTGAGCAGCTCGACGTGGGAGAGGCCCAGCGCCGCGGCGTCCAGGCGCACCTGGAAGTCGGACGCGAGCTGCTGGAAGCCGTTGCCCGCGTCGCGCGAGGACAGGGGCGTGTAGCTGGCGCTCACCGTGGGCTCCAGCACGGCGAAGCCCTCGCCGGCGTCCAGCGCGCAGCCGGACAGGAGCATCAGGGGAAGGAGGAGTCGTGCCCTCATGGCGTCAGTCCCCCTTTCCGGCGAGCGCCTTTTCCATGCGACCCACCAGCTCTTCGATGTGCTGGATGTACGTCTCACCCGCGCGGAAGTCCGTGCCGCCGTGCACCGTGACGAGCGGGGCGGGAATCTTGGACGCGACGAGCTTCGCGGTGGTGTCCGGGTAGTAGCTCTCGATGAGCAACATGCGCGCCTTCTGCTGCCGGCCCTGCGCCAGCACCGAGGCGACGTGGGACGGGTTGGGCGGGATGCCGGGCTTGGGCTCCAGGAAGGCGATGGGCTGGAAGCCGAGCCAGTCCGCCAGGTACGCCGTCGTCCGGTGGTACGCGATGACGGGGGCGCCCTTCATGCCGGCCAGCCGCTTCTCCCAGCCCGCGCGTGCCTTCTCGATTTCATCGGAGAACTTCGCGAGGTTGGCGCGGTAGTCGGCGGCGTTCTTCGGGTCCAGTTGCGCCAGCCGCTCGGTGATGCCACGCGCCACCGCGAGGCCCTGCCGCGGGTCATAGAGGTAGTGCGGGTTGCCGCCCGGGTGCACGTCACCCAGGCTGCGGTCCACCTTGCCCTGGGGGATTTCGAGGATGCGGGGGAACTGCGAGGCGTTGAGGAAGCCCGGGTTGTTCACCAGGATTTTCGAGTTGCGCGCGCCCTGCTGCAGCGTGGGCAGCCAGCCAATCTCCAAATCCAGGCCGATGGCGATGAGCAGGTCCGCGCGGTTGAGGGCCAGGGCGAGGTTGGGCTTGGCGTCCACGAAGTGCGGGTCCTGGCTGGACAGCGCCAGGGACTGCACCTGCACGTGGTCGCCACCCACAGCCTTGGTGATGGCGGCGAGGTCCGGCAGGGTGGTGACGACGTTGAGGTCCGCGCGCGCGGGCGCGGCGGCGAGGAGGGAAACGGCGGCGCACAGGGCCGCGAGAAGACGGAAGTTTCGCATGGGGCGTGAGCTCCTGTGAGAGGGTCTAGAATGCGTGGGCGCCATGGGCGCCGGTGACGAGCTCGAGGGCGAGGAACACCGAGTAGTCCGGCGACTCGTGCCAGCCGACCCGGTCCGTGGCGCCCTGGAGGCGCAGGCGGGAGAACTCGGTGGGCCAGAAGGTGACGTTGGCGGTGATGCGTTGCCGGTCCTCCGTCCAGTCCGGGTCCAGCGGGTCCACGACGGTGGCGCCGCCTTCGCCCTTCGCGGCCGTGCCCAATTCGTAGCGCACGGCGGTGGCCCATCGCTGGGAGAAGCGCCACGCGGCCTGGGCGTAGGCGTTGAAGTCGGTCAGCACGCCCCCGGGCACCTGGCGGCGGCGGTAGAAGCCCTCCGTCTGGAAGGTGACGAGCGTGGTGCTGGCCTCGGTGATGGGCCGGTAGCGCAGGTACACGTCCGTGCCGTACACGTCCGTGCGGTTGTCGTGGCCGGTGGGGTTGGGCCCGGTGGCCGCGGACAGTCCCCACAGCAGGGACAGGTTGTCCGACAGCGGGAAGAACTGCTTCACGGCGCCGGTGAGCTGGAGGTCCAGCGGCGACAGCACGCGCTCGTCGGTCGCGCCGAAGAAGCTGCGCGCGGTGCCTTCTCCGACGGCATCGGTGGCGCTGCCGATGAGCTCCACGTACCAGGGCAGGGGCGTGAGCCACGACACTTCCGTGCCCAGGCCGCGGTTGCCCTCGCCGCCGAAGACGCGGCCCACGGCGAAGGGCTGGTCCACGAAGTCCCACGCATGCGGGTGGGTGGCGTTGATGCGTCCGAAGCGCGTGAGGAACTGGCCCGCGCGCACCTGGAGGTTGGCGGGCAGTGCCAGCGTGGTGCCGTACGCCTCTTCAATCTCCACGCCGAACTGGCTGAAGACGAGGTTGGCGTCGAAGCGGAAGTAGGGGTCCACCACCGAGCCGATGGACAGCTCCAACTGCTGGAGGTTGAAGCCGTTGTGGGTGGGGTCATGTCCACCGGTCTGCAAGGGCTCCTTCGCGGTGAAGGCCGCGCCGGCCACGTCGAGGATGAGGCTCAGGTCCAGGAAGTTGGTGCCGCTGGTGTTCAGTCCCGGCACGGCGAGCGTGTTGCCCCCGGGCGAGGACTGCGGCGCGCTGGCGGTGCCGGAGGGCGCGTTCTGCTGCGCCTCCTGCGTGTCGCTGCCCAGCGCCTTCTGGATTTCCTCCAGCTCCTCCGGGCTGAGCTCGGCGGGGGGCGCCTCCCCGGGAGGGCCCGACTCGGCCGCGGGCGGTGTGGATTCAGTGGGTGGAGACGTCTCCTGCGCCGCGGCGCTGGCGGTGGACAGGAGGGTGACGACGGACACGACGATGAGGGCGTCGCTGGGACGCCTGGACACGGTGGACACCTGGGATGCTCCTCGTACCGGACGCCCGCGCAAGCGGACGTCGACCAAAGGCTGATGACCCGACAGGACGCGACTTCAGCCGCGTGCGGGAGGAGAGGCCTTGGGAGCGGTGGCGAGGATGGCGAGGGGAGGGGAGGCCCTGGGCGGCGCGGTGGCGGGAGCGCACACCACGACCCGCTCCAGTGAGAACGTCACCGGGCGCGAGGCCGCCACTTCGTCGCGCGAGCTGGACGTGAGCAGTGGGCAGGACTCGTGCAGCGGGCCCGTCGTGTCCGTCGCGGCGTCGGGGACGGCGCTCAGCTGGGGGCTGCGCGCGGCGGCGAGCCGGGACAGGCCCGAGCCCGTGCCGCGCGCCGACTCCTCGAAGGTCTGGTGCTGCGGGCAGAAGCGGTGCGCGTGCGCCGTCCTCCCGTGCAACAGCGCACCCACCGGCTGACACGCCCACAGCGCGACGAGCAGCGTCGCGATGTACCGGGAGAAGGTGTGAGCGTGTCGGGTCATCGGAAGAGGGATGAGCCTGGGTGCTGTACTGACGGACCCCTTGGAGTGTCAAGGCAAGCTATCACACCGTGTTCATGGAGATGGACGTGCCGGGCATTCCTCCATTCACATTCACGGCGGCGGGATGCGTCACGCGCCCCCAGGCGTTGGAGACCCGCGCATGCAAGGACATCCGGACGGTGACTTCATTCCGGTGGCGACGCTGGCGGACCTGGACGACCGGGGCCGCGCGGTGGTGATGGTGGGCGGCACCCGGGTGGCGCTCGTCCGGGTGGAGGGGCGCCTCCATGCCCTGGACGACACCTGCCCCCACCGCGGCGGCCCGCTGTCGGAGGGCGACCTGGACGGGCATGTGCTGCACTGCCCGCTACACGCCTGGCCGTTCGACGTCCGGACGGGGCAGTGCTCGCGGCGACCCGGCGCGGGTGTCCGCATCTACGAAGTGCGTGTGGAGGGCGAGCACATCCTCCTGTCCGCATCGGGTAGTTTCCCGGCCCGCTGAACGCCGCCCCCCACACCAGGAGCGCCCGCCCCTTGAGTCCTCCCCGAGCCCGTCGCAAGAGCGCCACCGCCCAGACTCCCTCCGCCGTCGTCCCGGACCGGGCGGCCATGGCCCGCGCGGTGGAGGACTTCCTGCGCGCCGCGGGCCTGCCGCTCCAGGACGCCAACCTCGAGGGTACCCCCGAGCGCGTGGCCGAGGCCTGGGTGAGCGAGTTCCTCGACGGCTATGCCCGGACGCCCGAGGCGGCGCTGGGCGAGACCTTCCCCGCGCCCAAGGACTCGTCGGGCGAGTTGGTGGTGGTGACGGACCTCCGCTTCCACTCCATGTGCCCGCACCACCTGCTGCCCTTCACCGGGCGCGCCCACGTGGCCTACGTGCCGCGCTCGCGCGTGGTGGGCTTCGGCCGGCTGTCGGCGCTGGTGGACTGCTTCGCGCACCGGCTCATCCTCCAGGAGGACCTGGCGAGGCAGGTGGCCGGCTCCCTGGCCCGAGTGCTCGGCAGTCCCGCCACCGCCTGCATCATCGAAGCGGAGCAGGCCTGCATGCGGCTGCGGGGCGACCACCAGCGCGATGCCGTCACCCATGCGGAGGCCTACGAGGGCGGCCTGCGGCGCGACGGGGCGCTGCGCCGGGAGCTGTGGGCGCGGCTGGGGGCCCGCCGATGAGCACGCCCGCGCACTTCACCCGCGTGGAGCTTGCGCGGGTGGAGCGCGCCTGCGCGGACCTGCTGCGCTCGCTCTCCCCGGAGCAGGTGCGGCGCGACGAGGACACGCTCGCCGCCTACGCGCGCGACGAGTCGGACAGCGGCGTGTACGCGCCGGACGCCGTCGTCTTCCCGGAGACGACGGAGCAGGTGTCCGCCGTCTTCAAGGTGTGCAACGCGCACGGCGTGCCCTTCACGCCCTGCGGGGCGCGCAGTGGCAAGAGCGGGGGCTCGCTGCCCCTGTGCGGCGGCGTGGCGGTGAGCCTGGAGCGCATGAAGCGCATCCGCTCCATCTCCGTGGAGGACCTCACCGCGGTGGTGGAGCCCGGCGTGGTGACGGGTGACTTCATGAAGGCGGTGGAGGCGGTGGGTCTCTTCTACCCGCCGGACCCGAACTCGTGGGAGTTCTGCACGCTGGGCGGCAACATCGCGGAGAACGCCGGCGGCCCGCGCGCGCTGAAGTACGGCGTCACGCGCGACTACGTCATCGGCCTGGAGTGGGTGCTACCGGACGGTGAGGTCGTCCGCGTCGGCCGGCGCACCATCAAGGGCGTGGCCGGCTATGACCTCGTGGGCCTCTTCGTCGGCTCGGAGGGCACCCTGGGCGTGGCCACCGAAATCACCGTCCAGCTCATCCCCCTGCCACGCAAGGTGATGACCGCCCTGGTGGTCTTCCCCTCCGTCCTGCAGGCCGCGCGCGGCGTGTCCGCGGTGCTCGCCGCCGGCATCCTCCCGCGCTGCCTGGAGCTCATCGACGACGTGGCCCTGCGCGCGGTGGACGGGCGCGGCTTCCACTTCCCGCCGGGCGCCGGCGCCGCCGTCATCGCCGAGGTGGACGGCAACAATGAAGACGGCCTGCTCGCCGAGCTGTCGCAGTTGGGTGACATCTGCACACAGCAGGGAGCCACCCAGACGCTGGCGGCCCAGGACGACTCCCAGCGCGAGAAGCTCTGGGCCGCACGCCGCTCCATTTCCCCGGCGCTCCGTGCTCTCAAACCTCACAAGATTTCCGAGGACATCGTCGTCCCACGTTCGAAGATTCCGGAAATCATCGAACGGTTGAAGGCCCTGGGCGCGGAGCTGGGCCTCACCGTGGCCACGTATGGCCACGCGGGCGACGGAAACCTGCACGCCAACATCCTCTATGAGGGGCCGCACCAACGGCCGCTGGTGGAGGAGGCCCTGCGCCGCATGCTGGTGATGACGGTGGAGCTGGGCGGCACGATCACAGGCGAGCATGGTGTAGGCCACGCGAAGCGGGAATATTTGTCGCTGGAGCAGCAGCCGGGGCTCATCGAATTGCAGCGCCGCCTCAAGCGCTTCTTCGACCCATCAGGGCTCCTCAATCCCGAGAAAATCTTCCCCGCGCCCAAGCGTTCTTAATTCGTAGCCGAAACGGGCTCATTTTCGCCGGGCCGTCGTGCCCCTTACTTCCCAAGTATCGGGAAGCAGTGGGCATTGACGGCTCCGTGACTCGGAACAGCGACTGAAATGTCCCTCTGAGTCGGAATGAGAAACCCTTTCGTTCGTTGCGCGTCTTAGTTGCAGGTGGACGCGGAGCGGCGGGGGCGAGCGCGTCCGGCATCGAACGGAGGACGGGAAACATGGCCAACACGACGAAGTACGCGGCCGAGGGCCTGTCGCACTACCTGCGCAACCTCGGCGGGCACCAGCAGCTGACGCGCGAGCAGGAGTACGAGCTGGCTCGGCGCGCCCGGAAGGGAGACGAGTCCGCGCGACAGACGCTCGCCAGCTCCAACCTGGCCTTCGTGGTCGCCGTGGCGAAGAAGTTCGCCAACCGCGGCGCTCGCCTGGATGACCTCGTCCAGGAGGGCAACGTCGGTCTCATGAAGGCGATCGAGCACTTCGACCCCAAGAAGAACGTGCGCTTCGCCACCTATGCGGTGTGGTGGATTCGCGCCTACATCACCCGGTACCTGAAGGACAACCGCAGCCAGGTGCGCGGCGGTGAGGCCGAGCGCGGCAGCATGGTGGACTTCTCCCTGGACGCCACCATCGACGAGGAGGGCGAAACCACGTTCCTCGACCGCATCGAGGACGGCGGCCCCTCTCCCCAGCAGGTGTACCTGTCGCGCGAGCAGGACACGGAAATCCAGGAGGCCCTCTCCAAGGTCCGCAAGCGGATTGGCGACCTGGGCTGGGACATCCTCACGGAGCGGCTCACCCAGGACAAGCCGCTCACCCTGGAGGAGCTGGGCCAGCGCTGGGGCGTATCGCGAGAGCGCGTGCGCCAGGTGGAGCTCAAGACGAAGAACTTCCTCGAGCGCTACCTCTCCGCGTTCAACGAGAACGAGGAGCACATGGACGACCTGGCTTCCGCCGACGCGGCGTGAGTCAGGGCCGCCTCCCCACCCGGGGAGATGCCTCAAGCGAGCGGGACTGGACGGGTTCTCTCCCCGGCCGGCCCCGCTCTCGTTTTTTCGCGTGACGCGACTGTCAGGTTGGTTTGCCTGCAAGCAATCGTGCGTGCTAAACCCACCCGCCATGCGCTTGATTTTCCTTGTGTTGTGCGAGGGAAGGCGCGCGCAGCCGTGGGCCAGACAGGCCAAAGCGGATTTCGAGGAGGAGCTCAAGTGAGAGCAGAGAATCAGATGGCAGCTCCGGCTCCCGCGGCCGGGGGGTCGCAAGATGGGAACCTCGTCCAACTGCTCGTCCAGAATGCGCGCAACGCCTCCAAGGTGGGCGTCACGCACAAGAGGGACGGGCGTTGGCAGGACGTGACGTGGGCGCAGATCCTGGAGGAGGTGAAGACGCTCTCCGAGGCCCTGGTGGCCCAGGGCGTGCAACCCGGGGACCGGGTGGCCGTCTTCGGCAACACCAGCCTCCAGTGGATTGTCTGTGACCTGGCCATCAGCGCGGCGCAGGCCATCACCGTCCCCATCTATTCGTCCAACACGCCGGACGAGTGTCGCTACATCATCAACCACTCGGAGACGTCGTTCCTCTTCATCGACAACGATGAGAAGGACGCGAAGCAGGCGGGCCGCCTCACGCGCATCCGCCAGAAGCTGGCGGACATGCCCTCGCTGAAGCGGGTGGTCGTCTTCGACGGCGCCATCGCGGGCGGCGTGGAGATGTCGCTGGCCGACCTGATGAAGCACGGCCGCGAGGCCATCCAGGCGCGCCCCGAGGCCTTCGACACGCGCGTGTCCGGCATCCGCCTGGACGACACCAACTCGCTCATCTACACGTCCGGCACCACGGGCGAGCCCAAGGGCGTCATCCTCACCCACAACAACTGGTACTACGAGGCGAAGGCCTCCCAGTCGGTGGGCATGATGGAGCCCACCGACTCGGTCATGCTCTTCCTGCCGCTGGCGCACGTGTTCGCCCAGGTGGTGAAGGCCGCGTGGCTGAGCATGGGCTACCGCCTCATCATCGCCGAGTCGGTGGACAAGCTCCTCGCCAACCTGGTGGAGACGAAGCCCACCGTGCTGCCCTCGGTGCCGCGCGTCTTCGAGAAGGTCTACAACAACGTCGTCTCCAACGGCTCCTCGTCGCCGGGCCTCAAGGGCCGGCTGTTCCGGTGGGCCTTCAAGCTCTTCGACGAGTACGTGGAGGCGCGCAAGCAGGGCCGCGCGTACGACACCCTGGCCTTCTCGCTGGCGAAGAAGTTGGTGTTCGCCAAGGTGCGGGCCGCCATCAGCGAGAAGCTGGGCGGCAACATGCGCCTGTTCATCTCCGGCGGCGCGCCCCTGTCCGCGAAGATTGGCTACTTCTTCGACCTGCTGGGCCTCAAGGTGCTGGAGGGCTACGGCCTGACGGAGACGTCCGCCGGCACCACCGTCAACCGCGAGAACAAGATCAAGATTGGCACCGTGGGCGCGCCCCTGCCGGGCAGCGAGCTGAAGATTGCCTCCGACGGGGAAATCCTCATCCGCGGCCCCGGCGTCATGAAGGGCTACTACAAGAACCCCGCCGCCACCGCCGAGGCCATCAACCCCGAGGGCTGGTTCCACACCGGCGACATCGGCGAGCTGGACGCGGACAACTACCTGCGCATCACCGACCGCAAGAAGGACATCATCGTTACCGCGGGCGGCAAGAATGTGGCGCCGCAGAACATCGAGAACCAGCTCAAGACGCACGCCATCATCAGCCAGGCGATGGTGTACGGCGACAAGCGCCCGTACCTCGTGACGCTCATCACCGTGTCCGAGGAGGGCGCGCGCAAGCTCCTCCAGGACAAGGGCGCTCCGGTGGGCACCTACGCGGAGAACGCGAAGCGGCCGGAGGTCCATGCCGCGGTGAAGGCCGCCATGGACGCCGTCAACGGGGAGATGCCGCCGTACTCCACCATCAAGCGCTTCTCGGTGCTGGAGGCGGACTTCTCCCAGGAGACGGGGGAGCTGACGCCCAAGCTCAGCGTGAAGCGCAAGGTCTGCAACGCCAAGTACAAGGCGCAGATTGACGCCATGTACGAAGGCACCGCCGTCGTGGACTGACGTCCCGTCGCCTCGCGGCCCGGCTCCCTTGTGGGGCCGGGCTTGTGGGGGCGGCACAGGCCGTGGCCGGAAACGACGACGCCCGAATCACCTCGCGAAGGCGGGGTGGCTCGGGCGTCGGTGCTTCAGGGCCCTGAAGGGGCCCCGGAGACTTCAGGCGTGGTGGCTGGGGCTCTGCGACTTGGAGACGTCCTTCTCCACGCCGCCGCCGCTGGCGAGGTTGCCGGGCGACTTCTGGCCGGGGGCGGCCTCTTCCTCGCCGCCGAAGCCCTTCTTGAAGTTGCGGATGGCACTCCCCAGGGAGGAGCCGAGCTGCGGCAGCCGCGTGGCCCCGAACAGGAGCAGCAGCACGAAAAGGATCAGCATCAATTCCATAGGCTTCAGCCCGAGCATCGGACGGCTCCTTCGCGTAAACGCGCCGGAGCATACCGGTGGGCGTCACCATCCGCCAGCAAAGCCGGTGGAGCGCCTACACCTGCATGCTCGCCGGAGGACCAAGCTCGGCCGGAGGGGCGAGGAGGAGTGTGAGGAACAGGGTACTTCCTCCACGGTCCGTCTCCACGCCCACGCCCCCGCCGTGTGCCTCCACCTCCTGCCGGGCGAGGGAGATGCGCAGCGGGTCTTCCAGCTTCTTCTCGCGGAAGGCGCGCTCCTCGCGCTGGAAGACGGCCGAGGCGTCCTCGTCGGACAGGGGCGCTCCGTCGCGGCGCACCTCCACCCTCACGTGGGGCGGAGCGGGGCGCACGCGCAGGTGGATGACCTCGCCGGCCTGGGCGCGCGCCAGCTGGTACTGGATGAAGGACTCCACCGCGTGCTGGATGCGGGCGCCGTCCACGGACACGTCCGGCAGGCCCGCCACCGGGTCCACGTCCAGCACCAACACCACGTTGGCCGCCGTGGCCGCCGCGCGCTGGCGTTCCACCGCCGCGTCCAGCAGGGGCAGGAGCGACTGGCGCTCCGCCTCACAGGGGAGCGAGCCCAGGTCCGCGCGGCTGGCGTCGAAGAAGTCCTGGGCGAAGGACAGCGAGCGGTCCGCGTTGCGCAGAATCGTCTCCAGGCCGCGCTTCACCTTCGGCTCCAGCGGCGAGCGCCCGTTGAGCAACAGGGCCGCGTAGGAGCGGATGTTGGCCAGCGAGCCTCGTAGGTCGTGCGACGCCAGGCCCAGGTACTTCACGTGCCGGCGGACGGACTCCTCGTCCCAGCGCACCGGGAAGGTCCACAGGAGCCTCGCCCCGTCCTCCAGGGACTCCTCGCCCGCGAGCACCGCGTGGCCATCACGCTCCCAGACGCTCCGGTCCGCGGAGCGCGGCCGGAAGCCGGCGGCGCCGAGCAGCGTGTCCACGGACGTCACGGCGGGGGGGAGTTCGCTCAGGCCCAGGTGCTCGAGGAGCGTGCGGCCGAGCAGGCGTGGGCTCCCCTGGCGTGGAAGGAGGATGAGACCGGGGGCTGCCGGGGTACCGCCTGCTCCCATGTCCCTTGGGCTCGCCACGTTTTCCGCCTCCAGTCCAGCAGGTCACGGAAAGGGTGGACAGCCACTGTCGGTTTTGCAACGTGCGCCGCAGGTTGGAAGGACCGGCGCACTTTCTTGCGCCGCCGGACGCAGGCATGGTGGAAGAATCCCGGCGACGCACCCAGGGAGACTGCTCTGACCCCGCACAACGCACAACATGCTGGCGCCCCGGTGGTCCTGGTCGTCGACGACGACCCGGACATCTTGGAAGCGCTCTCTGAGATTCTGGAGGCCGAGGGTTTCGAGATTCGCCGCGCTCGCAACGGCAAGGAGGCCCTGGAGCGGCTCGAGCCCGAGCCCCCCCACCTCATCCTGTTGGACCTGATGATGCCGGTGATGGATGGCTGGGAGTTCGCCCAGCGGATGCGGCAGCGGCCCGCGGTGGCCGACGTGCCCATCATCGTCCTCAGCGCGGACCGCAACGTGGGCAGCAAGGCCGCCGACATTGGCGCGGTGGGGCACCTGGCCAAGCCCTTCGAGCTGAACGACCTGCTGGACATGGTCCGCCGCTCGTTGAACCCCACCGCGGCATCCACCAGCGCCTGACGGATGGCGCATCGGTTGTCTTGACCTACCTGGGGGGCGCCATTACGGTCCCCCCGTCTTGATTCAACAATCAACGACCAGGCCAAGGAGCGAGCCGTGACCGCGCAGGACATTATCGAGACCGAAATCCCCAACGTCCTCAAGCAGAAGCCGGAGCTGGCCAAGGAGATCAACGCCGTCATCCACTTCGACATCTCTGGCGAAGGTGGCGGCAAGTGGACGGTGGACCTGACGAAGCCGGACAACTGGGTCTCCAAGGGTGCCGAGGGCACCGCGAAGATGACCGTTGCGGTGAGCAACGACGACTTCGTGAAGATCCGCGAGAAGAAGCTCAACGCGCAGATGGCCGCCATGCAGGGCAAGCTGAAGTTCAAGCCCATGGACATGGGCCTCGCGATGAAGCTGGCCAAGCTGCTGGCGTAACGAATCCAGAGCCTCTCGGCTCGCGCGGCGCGACCTCCTGCCGGGGGCCGCGCCGCTGTCGTTTCCACCCGCTGGAGGAGTCCCCATGTCGTCGCTTCCGCTCACCGGACTGCGCGTGCTGGATTTGTCGCGCCTGTTGCCCGGGCCCTACGCCACGCTGGTGCTGGCGGACCTGGGGGCCACCGTGGACAAGCTGGAGGAGCCGGACGGCGGCGACTACGTCCGGCAGATGCCGCCCCTGCGCGACGACGTGAGCGGGCTGTTCTACGGCCTCAACCGCAACAAGCGCTCGGTGACGCTCAACCTCAAGACGCCCGAGGGGCGCGAGGCGCTGAAGCGGCTGGTGCGCCACTACGACGTGCTGGTGGAGAGCTTCCGGCCCGGCGTCATGGACAAGCTGGGCGTGGGCGAGGCGGTGCTGCGGGAGGAGAACCCGCGCCTCATCTACTGCGCCATCTCCGGCTACGGGCAGACGGGGCCGGACCGGCTGAAGGCGGGGCACGACCTGAACTACGTGGCCCGCGCGGGGCTGCTCGGGTACGGCGGCGAGGCGGGTGGGGCGCCGGCCTTCCCGGGCGTGCAGATGGGCGACATCGGCGGAGGGAGCCTCTTCGCGCTGGTGGGCATCCTCGCGGCGCTGCACGAGCGCGAGCGCACCGGGAAGGGGCGGATGGTGGACGTGTCGATGACGGACGGGGCGGTGGCCTTCCTGCACATGCACCTGGCGTCGCGGCTCTTCATGGGGACGGAGGGCGGGCCGCTGCAGCGTGGGACGGAGGCGCTCAACGGTGGCTACGCGTGCTACGGCCTGTACCGCACGGCGGATGACCGGTGGCTGGCGGTGGGCGCGCTGGAGCCCAAGTTCTTCTCGGGCGTATGCCAGCGGCTGGAGCGGATGGATTTGATGGAGGACGCGTATGCGCCGGGCGAGGCGGGGGCGCGCGTGAAGGCGGAGCTGACGCGCCTGTTCGCGGAGCACCCGCTGGCGTACTGGCAGGAGCGCTTCGCGGGCTCGGATTTGTGCATCGAGGCGGTGGCGGAAGGGGACGACGTGCTGCACGACGCGCAGCTGCGCGCACGGGGCCTCTTCGTGGAGGCGGAGGACGCGAGGCTGGGCCGCAAGGTGACCCATCTGCTGACGCCGCTGCGCATGGGGGACACGCCGCTGCGTGAGCCGCCCGCGCTGGGTCAGCACTCGCGGGAGGTGCTCGCGGAGGCCGGCTTCACCGACGAGGACCTGAAGCGCCTGGGGCACTGAGCGCGCCGCTTCGCCCGCTCCACAGGGCCTCGCCGTGCGCGGCGTGGCAGGTGTCACCCACGAGGTCCAGCGCGAGCTGGCGCTCCCGTGCGGCGATGGCCGGCAGCTCGTTGAAGGCGCCCAGCGCCTCCAGCCGGCGCACGGTGCCCTCCAGGTACGTGCGCGCCCGCTCCACCGTCTGGAGCTGGCCCTCCGTGGGCTTCCAGCCCGTGTCGTCCCGGTAGCGGCCCAGCGTCTCCAGCAGGTGGCCGTGGAACTTCAGCATCTGCACGAGCAGCGGGAGCCGGTACGCGGGCGCGGAGGCGAGGGCCGTCTCGTACTGCCGCGTCTCGGAGTCCAGCCGGTACAGCAGCACGTCCACCTGCGCGTCCAGCCGCTTGCGCCAGGCCTTGCGCACGGAAGGGTGGCGGGCCCAGCCGGCCACCGCCTGGAAGAAGTGCAGCCCGCCGCAGGGGTGGGCGTAGATGCCCTGGCCGCGCTTGGGGACCTCGGCGCGGCCGGCCTTCAGGCCCGCCGACAGCTCGGCGTGGGCCGTCTCCAGCGTGGTGAGCGCGGTCTCCATCACCGCGTCGAAGCGCACGGTGGCGCCGGTGCCATCGCGGAAGGTGGCTCCCGGCTTCATCACCTGGGACAGCGCATCCAGCGTCCAGGCGCCGTCGGGGGACGACGCCAGCGCGGGACTGAAGTCGCGCTTCAGGTCCTCCACCAGCTCGCGGAGTGTCACCGGGCCCCACGCCGCCTCGAAGCGCTGCGACAGCGGGTAGCCGGCGAGCAGCAGCGTCTTCACCTGGAGGGCGGGGTGGGGTTCCACCGGCGTGCCGTCCGAGGTGGACGCGTCGAAGAAGAGGTCAGGGGCCGCCGCGGATGCGCGGGGTGTCCGATGGAGGAAGTCCGCCACCACCACGTCCGCCGCGGCCCGTCCGCCTGTCGTGCGGAAGGCGCGCCCGTCCAGCACCATGCCGTGGGCCAGCGCCCAGGGATTGCGCGGGTCGGCGGCCCAGGCCCGGCACCGTGTCGCCAGCAGGGAAGGCGGGGCAGGGGAGGGAGGAGGCGACACCGGGGCTCCCGCGGGCGCGCCCGAAGCAGGCCCCACCAGCGCAACGAGTCCGGCGACGAGGATGACGAAGGAGCGCATGCGCGACGGGAAGCAGTGCGCGCGCCGGACGGATTTCCCGCCGACGCGCGCCCCTACTCTCTCACATCGCCTGCGCTCGGCTGGCGAGTCGTTGCAGCACCCGCTCCAGCAGCCCGAACAGGGACGCCTGGTCGTCGGGCTCCAGCAGCTCCAGCACGCGCCGGAGGCCCTGGTCCACGCTGCGGTTGATCTGGTGATACAGCGCCTCACCCCGCTCGGTGAGCCGCGCGACGACGGCGCGTCGGTCCTCGGCATCCCTGGCGCGCTCCACCAGGTTCATGTGCTCCAGCCGGTCCACCACGCCCGTAATCGTCTTCTTGGTGATGCCGATGCGCTGCGCGAGCACGCCCACGTTCGTCGGGCCGTCGTTCCCCAGCCACATCAGCGCGTGGATCTGCGTGGGGGTGAGCTGGTGGTTCTCGCAGATGCCGTGGAGCGGGTCCCTCAGTGAGCGGTACCGCCCGAGCTGGATGATGAGCTCATGCAGCCGGCGGGACTCCTCGGTGGACGCATCGACGTCCACCTCGGGAGGAAGGCCCTCATCCGACAGGCCTCCCTCCTCGACGAGTTCATGCTCCGGCTCGCCCGTGACGGCGAGCGGCTCCACGCGCAGGGCCGGCTTGTCGTCCGGCCGTCGCATCAAGCCGTCTCCACACGGGCCGCCGCGGCGACCCCCGGCTGGGTCTCACCATGCGGGCCCACCGCGTGCGGCGTCCCCGTGCCCGGGGCCATGCCCGGACCCCGGCGGCGCTTGAACTTCTGCGTGAGCTGGTCCATCAGCGAGTACACCACCGGCACCACGCCCAGCGTGAGGAACGTGGAGGTGACGAGGCCGCCGATGATGGTGATGGCCATGGGCGCGCGCGTCTCCGCGCCGTCGCCGCGGGCCACCGCCACCGGAATCATGCCGGCGATCATCGCGATGGTCGTCATCAGGATGGGCCGCAGACGGACCGGGGCGGCCTCCAGCAGTGCCTCGGTGGCCGTCTTCCCCTGCTCGCGAAGCTGCAGGGTGAAGTCCACCAGGAGGATGCCGTTCTTCACCACCAGACCCATGAGCATGATGATGCCGATGAGGGCGAACATCGACATGGCCTGCCCGGTGATGAGCAGCGCGCCGATGGCGCCGATGAGCGCGAAGGGCAGCGACATCATGATGGTGAAGGGGTGGATGAGGCTCTCGAACTGCGCCGCCAGAATCATGTAGATGAGGATGATTCCCAGGAGCAGCGCGGAGCCGAATGCCGCCATCGACTTGCCCAGCTCCTTCGCGTTGCCCTCGAAGTCGTAGATGACCGTCTTGGGCAGTTCCTTCGACGCGTAGCCATTCATGAAGGCGATGGCCTCGCTCAGCGCGTAGCCGCTGTTCAGGTTGGCCAGCAGGGTGATCTGCCGCTTCTGCGACTCGCGGTCGATCTGCACCGGGCCGTCAGCCGGGGTGATCTTCGCCAGGTTGCGCAGCTCCACCAGCTGCCCGCTCGGCGCGCGCACGGTGAGCTTGCCCAGCGCGTCCGCGGAGGCCAGCGTCTCCTCCGGCAGCCGCAGCTTCACCTCGTACGTGTCGCCGCCCTCGCGGTAGTCCGCGAACTTGTCGCGGCCCAGGAAGGCGCGCAGCGTGGCGCCCAGCGACGCCGCCGGCACGCCCAGGGCGGCCGCGCGCTCGCGGTCCACCTCGACGTCGTACTGCGGCTTGCCGGAGCGGTACGTGAGGTCCACGTCCACCAGGCCCGGGTTCTTCAGCATCTCCTGGCGCACCTTCTCCGCGGACGTCACCAGGTCCTGCCAGTTGTCGCCGCGCAGGTTGAACTGCACCGCCTGCGTGCGGTTGCCACCACCGGCCACCGGGGAGATGTCCTGCACCGTGGCCTTGACGCCCGAGCGCGGGTGGATGGTGCGGCGCAGGTACGCCTTCAGCTCGCCCTGACCGAAGCCGCGCTCCTTCAGCGGCACCAGGTTGATGATGATTTCACCCTTGTGGACCTCCTCCTGCACACCGCCACCGACGGTGGAGAAGGTGGAGGCGATGCCGGGCAGCGCGCGGACCTGCGCGGACAGCAGGTCCAGCTCCACCTGCGTCTCCTGCAGCGTCGAGCCGATGGGCAGCTCCACCGCCAGCTTGATGTTGCCGTTGTCCTGCTCGGGGATGAAGGTGAACTTCAGGAAGCGCGCCATGCCGAAGGTGGCGAAGAGCACGCCCACCGCCACCACCAGCGTCAGCGCCCGGCGCCGGAGGATGGCCGCCAGCACCTTGCGGTAGCCGTTCTCCGTGCCGACCAGCACCTTCTCCACCACCGCGGACAGGCCGGTGGGCGCGCCGTGGTGGCGCAGCATGCGCGACGACAGCATGGGCGTCAGCGTCATGGACACGGCGTAGGAGATCATCACCGCCACGGCCACCGTGACACCGAACTGGTAGAAGAACATGCCCATCGTCCCGTCCATGAAGGCCACGGGGATGAACACCGCGACGATGGCCAGCGTCACCGCGAGCACCGCCAGGGCAATCTGACCGGCCCCTTCCAGCGCCGCCTGCATGGGCGTCTTGCCCTCTTCCAGGTGGCGGACGATGTTTTCGATGACCACGATGGCGTCGTCGATGAGCAGGCCGATGGACAGCGTCAGCGCCAGCATCGTGATGATGTTGAAGGTGAAGCCCAGCGCCGCCATGACGGCGAACGTGCCCACCACCGACACCGGGAGCGCAATCGCCGCCACCAGCGTGGAGTTCACGTTGCGCAGGAACACCAGCACGATGATCACCGCGAGGATGCCGCCGAGCACCAGGTCGAACTGCACCGCGGCGATGGACGAGCGGATGAACTTCGCGCCGTCCGTCACCAGCTCCACCTTGACGCCCTCGGGCAGCTTGCTGTTGAGCTCGCCCAGCGACTCCTTCACCAGCTCCGCCACCTGCACCGTGTTGGCGCCGGACTGCTTGCGCACCACCATGGCCACGGCGCTGCGGTCCGCGTACTTCGCGCCCGAGCGCGCCTCCGCGGGGCCGTCCACCACGTCCGCCACGTCGCGCACGCGCACGGGCGCGCCGTTGGGGCTGGCGATGATGAGGTTGCGCACCTCCTCCACGCTCTTCACCTCGGACGTGAGGCGCACCACGCGCTCGCGGCCGCTGTCCATGGTGCGGCCACCCGGCACGTCCAGGTTCTGGGCCTTCACCGCCTGGCTCACGTCGCTGATGGCCAGCCCGAAGCCGCGCAGCCGCTCCGGGTCCACCACGAGCTGGATTTCCCGCTCGCGGCCACCCGTCACGTCGATGCTGCCCACGCCCGCCTGACGCTGCAGCGCCGGCTTCACCACGTCCTCGGCCGTCTTGGTCAGCGTTTCGATGGGCAGCGGGCCGGACAAGGACAGCGTCATGATGGGCGCCGCGCCGATGTCGAACTTCTCCACCACCGGCGTCTCGATTTCCGCCGGCAGCTTGCGCAGGGTGGCCTGCACGCGATCACGCACGTCCTGCGCGGCGACGTCCACCTTGGTGCCCAGGGTGAAGCGGACGATGATCTGCGACACGTTCTCCACGTTGACGGAGCGCAGCTGCTCCACGCCGTTGAGCGTGTTGAGCGCCTCCTCCAGCGGGTCGCTGACGTTCTTCTCGATCGTCTCCGGGTCCGCGCCCGGGAGCACCGTCGTCACGGTGACGACGGGGAAGTCCACGTCGGGGAACTGGTCCACGCCGATGCGCGGATAGGCATTGATGCCGAACACCACCACCGCCAGCATCAGCATGGCGGTGAAGATGGGGCGGGTGATGAAGGTTTTAAGCGGGCTCATTCAGGAGCTCCCAAGAAGTCGAAGGGGGGAGGGCAGGCGTCACTGCACAACGCGGACGGCCGTGCCCTCCTTCACGTCCAGGGAGGAGTCGGCGAGCACGCGCTCGTCGGCGCCCAGGCCCTGGAGGACACGGACGTAACCGGGCAGCACGCGCTCGACGCGCACGTCGCGCTTGCGCACCGTGCCGTCCTGCACCACCCACACGAAGCCCTGCTGGCCCTTGGCGTTGACGGCCTGGGCGGGGAGGAACAGGCCCTTGTCGTCGGCCTCGCCCACGGAGGAGAAGTCCAGCTCCACCAGGGCGCCGGGGCGCAGCGGCGAGGCCGTCTCGCCCACCACGTCCGCCAGCACCTCGACGGTGCGGTTGGTGGTGTCCACCACCGAGCCCACCGTGGCGATCTGCACGTCGAAGCGCATGCCGCTGGGGCTCACCGTGCCCTGCGTCTTGCTGCCCGGCTTCACCTTGTCCACCACGGACTCGGGCACCAGGGCGCGGACCTCCAGGCCCTGGATGTCCACCAGCGTGAAGATGGGCGTGACCGGCACCATCGCCACCGTGTCGCCGATGTTCTTCTGGCGCGAGGTGATGACGCCGTCAAAGGGGGCGATGATGGCCATGTCCCGCAGGGTCTCCTCGGCCATCTTCAGCGCCGCGCCGGCCTGGGCCGCGGCGGCGGCCGCCTGCTTCTGGCCGATTTCCGCCTGGTCCAGGCCCGCGGCGGCCATGCCACCGCCCTCGGCCACCTTGCGCACGCGCTCCAGGTTGTTGGTGGCCAACTGCAGCCCCGCGTCCGCCGCGGCCTTCACCGCGCGCGCCTGCTCCACGCCGATGGCCACGTTCGAGGTGTCGAGGACGGCCAGCACCTGGCCCTTCTTCACCTTGTCGCCCACCTTCGCGTTCATCTTCGCGAGGGTGCCGGTGGCCTGCGCGCTCAGCGTGGCCTCCTGCTTGGAGCGCACCTGGCCCGTCACGCGGGTGACGTTGGCGCCCAGCTCCGTCGCCGGGGCAATGGCCTTCACACCCAGCGCCGCGGGGCCCTGCTCCGCCGGAAGGGCCGGCTTGTCATGGCCCTTGGCGCAACCCGTCGTCACCACCGCCGCCAGCACCGCGGCCATCCACATGCGTCGAATCACGGTCGTCCTGCTCCTGCCGGTCCGCGCACCCACTCCCTGGGGAGGGCCGCACCGGCTGCTGCTATGGAAAGTCTGCGGCCCGGAAACTACAGGCCCTATACTGTCTGTCAAGAAGATACTCCGCAACACGGACTATCTCCGAACGGGGGGTGTTTAACACCCGGGGAGTGAGCAAGCAGGCGAAATCGACACGAGCCGTCGCGTGGCCCTTCTCCGAGGGGAAAACCCCACCCGGGTAGGACATCCCCCGCGCTTGTGGCCTCCGGAAGTGCCTGTTATTGACTCAAGAATCAATCCTTTCCCCCCTGCCGAGGATCGAGGACGCGCATGCCCAATCCGTTCACCGAGGAGCACGAGGCCTTTCGCAAGTCGGTGCGAGCCTTCGTCGAGAAGGAGATGGCGCCGCACGGCCTGGAGTGGGACCGGGCGGGTATCTTCCCGAAGGAGCTGTTCAAGAAGTGCGGGGAGCTGGGCTTCCTGGGCATCAACCACGACCCGAAGTACGGCGGCAGCGGGCTGGACTACTGGTACGTGACGGCCTTCGCGGAGGAGCTGGCGCGCAGCTACAACGCGGGCGTCAACATGGCGCTGCTGGTGCAGAGCCAGATGGCCACGCCCATCATCAACGAGATTGGAACGGACGAGCAGAAGCGCGAGTTCCTCGAGCCGGCGCTCAAGGGCGAGAAGATCGCCGCGCTGGGCGTGAGCGAGCCGGGCTGTGGCTCGGACGTGGCCAGCATCAAGACGACGGCGCGCCGGGACGGGGATGACTACGTCATCAACGGCTCGAAGATGTGGATCACCAATGGCACGCGGGCGGACTTCATCACCCTGGCGGTGCGCACGGGCGGGGAGGGCTACGGCGGCATCTCCCTGGTGACGTTCCCCACGGACGTGAAGGGCTTCGGCGTCTCCAAGAAGCTGGACAAGGTGGGCAACCTGTCCTCGGACACGGCCATCCTCTACTTCGAGGACTGCCGCATCCCCGCCCGCTACGTGCTGGGCGAGGAGAACGAGGGCTTCTACTCCATCATGACCAACTTCCAGGGCGAGCGCCTGGTGGGGGCCATCACCACCGTGGCGGGCATGGAGCGGATGGTGGAGGACTCCATCCGCTACGGCACCGAGCGCGAGGCGTTCGGCCGGCCGCTGCTGAAGTTCCAGGTGTGGCGCCACAAGTTCGTGGAGCACCTGACGGCCATCGAAGCGGCGAAGCGGCTCACCTACCACGCGGTGGACACGTATGACCGCAAGGAGGTCCCCGCGGTGAAGGAGATCTCCATGGCGAAGCTGTTCGCCGGAGACCTGGCCCAGCGCGTGGCCTACGACTGCCAGCAGTTCTTCGGCGGCATGGGCTACATCGAGGAGACGCCCATCGCCCGCATGTGGCGGGACGTGCGCCTCATCACCATCGGCGGTGGTACCTCCGAGGTGATGAAGGAGATCCTCTCCAAGCTCTACGGCTTCTGAGGCCGTGACTCCGCCGGGGGCCGTGCCTTGGGCGCGGCTCCCGGGCGCAGCGCGCCGAACGTGGGGCTGTTGCAAGCGTGGGACGGGAAGCCGACCTGTTTCAGGTCACCCACTGCTCCGGCCAAACGTCTGATACCACTGGGGATTCGTCGCCAGCGCCCCCGGATTGCAAACTTCCTTTGCGTCCGGCGTGGTGCGAGGGTGCTCCAGTGTGACGCGTGAGGCTCGCCAAACCCGCGTTCCCTCACAGGCGGGAAGCTGGCGCGAAGCTTGCTCCAGGTGGCCCACCCCGGCTGCGTCCCCGCCGCCACCGGGCCACTCCCCACACAAGGAAGCCCCCACATGAGCAAGCAGCTTCGCGTCTCCTCTCGTTGGCTGGCCGGGTGGCTGGTTGGCGCGTCCCTCCTCGGTGCGTGCGCGGCGCCCGAGGACCAGACCCCCGCGGGCGACGCGCAGGTCACCTCGCCCGACGCGGTCGAGGCCGGCAGCATCTCCGTGAGCCTGTCGGTGCCGAAGGCGGCGCTGAGCGCTCGCGAGGACGTCCTCGTCAGTGTCACCCTGCGCAACGACGGCTCCCGCGCGGCGCGGCTGCTCAAGTGGAACACCCCTGCGGACGACGTGGAGGAGGCGCTGTTCGATGTCACGGTGGACGGCGCGGCCGTCGCCTTCACGGGCCCGCACTACAAGCGCCCGGCCCCGGTGGACAGCGACTACCTCACGCTGGCCCCCGGTGAGACGCTGACGCGCACGGTGGCGCTGTCGGACTTCTATGACCTGTCGCGCACGGGCAGCTACCGCGTGAGCTACGCCGCGCAGCCGCACGGCTCGGTGGCCGCGTTCGCCTCCAACAGCGTGGACGTGTGGGTGGAGGGCCGCGCCAATGTCGACCGCGAGGCCGCGGCGGCTCCGGGCGGGACGGTGACCCTGGGCGCGGTGACGTACAGCAAGTGTGACGCCACCCAGCAGGCCACCGCCCTCCAGGCGCTCAACGCCGCCAGCACCATGGCGAACGGCGCGAACACCTACCTGGCGGGCACGCCGTCGGGCACGCCGCGCTACACCACCTGGTTCGGGGCCTTCTCGTCGAGCGGGTGGAACACCGCGAAGACGCACTTCGTGGCCATCAAGGACGCCTTCGACACCAAGCCCGTCACCGTCGACTGCGGCTGCAAGAAGACCTACTACGCCTACGTCTACCCGGCGCAGCCGTACAAGATCTACGTGTGCAAGGCCTTCTGGTCCGCGCCGATGACGGGCACCGACTCCAAGGGTGGCACGCTCATCCACGAGATGAGCCACTTCACCGCGGTGGCAGGCACGGACGACCACGTCTACGGCCAGAGTGGCGCGAAGTCGCTGGCCCTCTCCAACCCGGCCCAGGCGCTGGATAACGCCGACAGCCACGAGTACTTCGCGGAGAACACGCCGGCCCAGAACTGAGCTGACGGCGTGAAGTGATTCGCGGGGACGGGGGCGGAGACGCTCCCGTCCCTTCGCATTTCAGGGCACGCGGTCGTAGATGCACGTCCAGAAGTCGGAGGACTCGCGAGCGCGCAGCCACGGCCAGCGCGACAGGTCGAGCCCGAGCGTGCACACCACCACCGTGCGCCCACGCGTGGCCGCTTCCAGGCGCGCCATGGCCGCCTCGAGCGCTCCGCCGGTGAAGGGCAGGTAGAGGTAGTAGACGGTGCCTTCCGGCACGGATTGCCGCGCGTCCCCGTGCACGTACGTGACGCCGGTGAGGCCCAGGCCTTCGGCATGCCGTCGCGCGGCGTCGACCAGCGCGGGTTCGAGCTCCAGCCCCACCGCCGTCGCCCCCGTCAACAGGTGCACCAGCAGCGTGGCCTTGCCGAGTCCGGAGCCGACGTCGACGAACACGTCGGTGGCGCGGATGGGCACGTCGCGGATGAGTTGGAGCAGGGCGCCCACGCCGCTCGCGTGGTGGCCGATGAGCTCGCCTTCTCCCGTGTGCTCCATGCCGGGCGCGGGGGGGAGTCCCAGCAGGCGCTCCACCCAGGCATCGCGCTCGGCGGGTGGCAGTGACTCCAGCAACGCCATGAGCGCATCGCCGCGGAGCTTCCCGCGCAGCACTTCGGCTCGGAGGGCCTCGGGTTCGAGCACGGCCATGGCTCGACGATAGCCGTACCCCGGACCGCCGGGTGCGTGGCATGGTCGAAGCTCACGTGCGGAAACGGGAGGACGGATGGCACCGCTGATGGCGGCAAGCGTGGCGTGGTACGTGACGGGCCGGTTCTACGTGTCGTCGGACGGGAAGACCGAGCAGGACCTGGGCTACTTCCTCCACCTGGAGGGACTTCAGGGGCCGCTCTTCACGGACATGAAGAACATGAGCGAGGCGACGGCGCGGCTCACGTTCCGGTCCGAGCCGTTCACCGCGGCGAAGGTCACCAACGGCAGCCTGTCCCTGAGCATGGACGTGGTGGGCGACTTCAGCCTGTACCTCAAGGACGCGAAGCACGTGGGCGCGTCCTTCGAGCACCCGGACTCGTTCTCGGATGGGAAGCGCATCGCCACGTTCCGGCGGGCCAGCGTCGTCGCGGGTGGCGCATTCGCTGGGATGCCCGCCACGCACCGGGCGCTCTCGCTCAACGTCTTCACGGCCCGGCTCGTATGGAGCACGGAGTTCGACTTCGAAGGTCAGCGGTATGACCTGCGCCAGCTGCTGCCCCACGGCATCACCCAGTGGGGAGAGGCCGGGCCCACCGTCGTCACTCCACCGCCGAAGGACTTCTCGAGCGTCCTCCCGTTCTTCGGGTCGGCCGTGGCGGTGGGCGCACCCCACGAGCGGTAACCCGCGCTGGCTCCGCCGCCGCGGGGCCGCCGGTCTCACGAGCGCATCCGTGCCGCTTCGTGAGACCGACGTGCGGCGTGACTCAGTCCGGCCGTCCCGCGCGCGCTGAGACCTTCAACTCCCCCGTCGGAGACAGCGCGACGTGGACGGCCGAGGCGGGCCCGCCCTCGCGCTGGAGCGGGAGCCGCTCGACGAAGGCACCGTCCGCGTCGAAGACGTGCACCGCGTTGCAGGTGGCATCCGCCACGTACGCCGTGCCGGCCGCGTCCACGGTGATGGCGCGCGGCCACATCATCCCCTCGGCCTCGCGTCCGTAGTGTCCGTAGCTCCCCACGCCACGGCCCGTGGCGTCGTAGACGGCGATGCGAGCGTGGCCGGAGTCCACCACGTGGATGTGCCCCTCCGGCCCCACCGCGATACCGCGTGGCAGTTGCAGCTCACCTGCGCCGAACGTGCCCAGCCACTCACCGCCGGGAGAGAACACCTGCACCCGGTGGTTCAACCCGTCGCTGACCAGGAGCCGCCCCTGCGCATCCACACAGGCGCCGGAGGGGTAGAGGAAGCGCCCGTCCTCCTTGCCCGCACGGCCAATCTGCCCCACGTGCGCGCCGTTGCGCGTGTAGACCTGGACGCGGTGGTTGCCCCGGTCCACGACGTACACGCGGCCCTCCGTCCCGAGCGCCACCGCCGCCGGGCCATTGAGCTCCGTGGCTCCACGGCCGAAGCCGCCCAGTGTGGCCAGCTCCGCGCCGTCCACGCCGCGCACCAACACCTGGTGCTCGCGCGGCCGCAGCTCCAGGACGTTCCCCAGGGCGTCGATGTAGAGGAGTGAGTCCCGCCCTCCCACCTGGAGCGCCTTCACCCCCTGTGAGCCGACACAGCCGGTGCCCGCGACGGGCAAAATGAGCGAGGCGGCTCCCACCGCCGAGAGCCGCAGAAAGAAACGTCGTTCCAGGTGCATCCGTGGAGCGTAGTGTCATGTCACTGACACTGGAAAGATGTGATGATATTGACTCGCATGGGGCTTTGGGGACCCCCAGTCTCCGGGAGCGAGCCTCCGTGCATCCCAGGCCCCGGTCAGCCGATTCCGCCACGAGGGCAGGGGGCAATGTCGCGGTGCATGTCCATCTCCGTGACGGGGGTTCGTGGCGCCGTTCGCCTGGAGTGCCTCCACCACCGGAGACGCCGAGGATGGTCCGTGCGGCGGGAGGTACACAGCGATGGCGCGGAGCAGGAAGACGCCCCCCCGGCCGCCAGGTGGCGCGAAGGCCGTCACGACAGCCGACGTGCAGCCGACGAAACCCTCCATCACCTATCCGCCCAGGAGCGCTCCGAATGTCGTCATCGTGCTGCTGGATGACGTGGGCTTCGGCGCCGCCAGTACCTTCGGGGGGCCCATCCCCATGCCCACCCTGGAGGCGCTGGCCGGACAGGGGCTGCGCTACAACCAGTTCCACACCACGGCCCTCTGTTCGCCCAGCCGCGCCGCGCTGATCACGGGCCGCAACCACCACAGCGCCCATATGGGCGCCATCACGGAAATCGCCACGGGCCTCCCCGGCTATGACAGCGCCATTCCCCGGAGCGTGGCCACCACCGCCGAGGTGTTGCGGGAGCACGGCTACAACACCGCCTGGTTCGGCAAGGGCCACTGCACCCCCATGTGGGAAGTCAGCGCCGCGGGGCCGTTCGACCGCTGGCCGACCGGGCTCGGCTTCGAGAAGTTCTATGGGTTCCTCGGCGGTGAGACGTCGCAGTGGGAGCCGGCCCTCTATGACCAGACCACCCCGATTGCGCCCTACCGCGACAAGGAGGGCTATCACCTGACCGAGGACCTGGCCGACCAGTGCATCGGCTGGATTCGCAACCAGAAGACGGCCGCGCCGGACAAGCCGTTCTACGTCTACTTCGCGCCCGGCGCGGGTCACAGTCCCCACCACGTGGCGCGGGAGTGGATTGACAGGTTCAAGGGCCAGTTCGACCAGGGCTGGGACAGGCTGCGCGAGGAGACCTGGCGGCGGCAGTTGGAGCTGGGCGTCATCCCTCCCGACACGAAGCTGACGCCGCGCCCGGAGCAGATTCCCTCCTGGGAGGAGTACCCGGACCGGTACAAGCCGGTGGCCTCGCGGCTGATGGAGGTCTACGCCGGCTTCCTCGCTCATACCGACGCGCAGATTGGCCGCGTCGTCGAGGCCATCAAGGACCTCGGGGCCTGGGACAACACGCTCTTCATCTACATCGTGGGGGACAACGGCGCGAGCGCCGAGGGCACCCTCCACGGCGCCTGGAGCGCCCCCTCCTTCCAGAACGGCATCCCGGAGGACCCGGAGTGGCTGCTCGCGCACCTGGAGGACTTCGGCTCGCCCCGGTGTGAGAACCACTACAACGTGGGCTGGGCCTGGGGGCTGGACTCCCCGTTCCAGTGGATGAAGCAGGTCGCGAGCCACCTGGGTGGCACGCGCAACGGGCTGGTCGTCTCATGGCCCCACGGCATCCAGGACGCGGGCGGCCTGCGCTCGCAGTTCCACCACATCATCGACATCGCGCCCACCGTCTTCGAGGCGGCGGGCATCTACCCACCCGACGAGGTCAACGGCGTCCGGCAGAAGCCGCTCGAGGGCGTCAGCATGCTCTACAGCTTCAACCAGAAGGACGCCCCGAGCACCCACGTGACGCAGTACTTCGAGATTCTCGGCAACCGGGCCCTCTACCACGATGGATGGATGGCCTCGTGCTTCCACGGGCGGCTGCCGTGGATTCGCGCCGAGAACCGGCCCTTCGGTCCGGAGGAGACCTGGGAGCTGTATGACATCGCCCGGGACTACAGCCAGAGCGAGGACCTGGCGGCACGGTACCCGGACAAGCTCCGTGAACTGCAGGCGCTCTTCGACCAGGAGGCGCGCAGATACGACGTGTACCCACTGAGTGACGACACCGTCCAGCGGGCGCTGCCGGAGAACCGGCCCAACCTGCTCGAGGGCCGGACGAAGGTCACCTACTACCGTGAGAACGTCCGCATGCCGGAGCTGTCCACGGTGAACGTGAAGAACACCTCGTTCGACCTGACCGCCGAGCTGGTGGTCCCCGAAGCTGGCGCGGAGGGCGTCATCGTCAGCCAGGGCGGGAACATGGCCGGCTGGTCTCTCTCCGTCCACGACGGGAAGCCCGTCTACTTCTACAACTGGATGGGCCATGAGACGTACGCCGTCGAATGTGCGGAGGCGTTGCCCCCCGGCGAAGTCACGCTGAAGCTGGCCTTCGACTACGACGGCGGCGGGCTCGGCAGGGGCGGCACCGCGCGGCTGTGGGTCAACGGCCGGGTCGCCGGCCAGGGCCGTGTCGAGAAGACGATTCCCTTCATCTTCTCGATGAGCGGGGAGACGTTCGACATCGGCGAGGACACCGGCGCCGCGGTGGGGCCGTACGAGCACGGCGTGCCCTTCACGGGCACCATCAAGAAGGTCGAGATAGCGCTCCGCTCCGAGCAGGACGCCGGCACGAAGCAGGCCCTGCATGAGGGGCACGTGGACGCCGCGCTGAGGTCTCAGTAGGCGCGGGACTCACTTCTTCCGGAACAGGGCCTCCGCGGCGTTCAGCAGGGCGTCGCGGCTCTCCTTCTCGTGGATGCCGCCCTCGCCAATCTGGAACAGCTCGCAGAAGTTGGCGCCGTCCTTGTCCTTGGGCACCTCCGCGAGGGGCTCCTTGCACTCCTTGGCCACGCCCGGGTCGAAGTGCCGGCAGTTGCGGCACGAGCGTACGTCCTCGCCACAGCCGGGGCATACGTCGCGCCGCCCCACCTGGTTGGCGATGATGTCGAGCGGGCGTCCACAGTGCGCGCAGCCGGGCATGGCCACCTCCACGGGAGAAGGGGCCACCATTGTGCCAGCGAGTCCCCGCGTGTGGGGAGCCTTCAGCGCTGCGGGCTGGAGATGAGCGCCGGAGCGCGCTCCGAGGAGACAGGCGGCGGCGCGGACGGGCGCGGCTCACCCGTGGCGTCCACCAACTGGTCATCCAGGCGCTTGAGCAGGAAGAGCAGGTAGGCGGACACGGCGGCCAGCATCGACGCCAGGATGCCCAGCATCATGCCGCGCTGCCACCGGTGTGCCCGCTCCAGCACCGCCCGGCGCTCCGCGAAGGACTTGAGCTGCGCGTCCGCCGCCGAGCCGTCCAGCCGGTTCGCGTAGTCCTCGGCCTGGGCGGTGCCGCGCTCCATCAGCCACTGCCCCTGCACCTGCAGTGCGTCCGAGCGCGTGTAGCAGTAGCCCGCCATACCCGCGGAAAGCAGGGAGACGCACAGCGCCACAGTCACGCTCCGGGTGCCCATTTCAACGTCCTCCGGACTGGCCATTGCGCGGGCCAGGACACCCGCGACCGCTCCGGCTTCCCGAAGACAGTAGCGGATGGTAGGGAGCCCCCCTGACATGGGCAAGCCCTACCGTCCGAAAGACCACTTCTTCCAGAAGGCCAAGCAAGAGGGGCTGCGCGCCCGCTCGGCGTTCAAGGTCGACGAGCTCATCAAACGCTTCCCGATGGTGAAGAAGGGGCACGTGGTGCTCGACCTGGGGGCGGCCCCGGGAGGCTTCCTCCAGATTCTCGCGGAGGCGGTGGGGACGGGGGGGCGCGTGATTGGCGTGGACATCGTCGCCATCCGTCCCTTCACGCAGCGGCACGTGCAGACCGCGGTGCTGGACGTGCTGGCGGACGACTTCGACGCGAAGCTGGCGGCGATGTACGACGGCCCCTTCGACGCGGTCATCTCCGACATGGCGCCGAAGACGAGTGGCATCAAGGCCACGGACGAGGCGCGCAGCCTGCGGCTCGCGGGCAAGGCGCTGGAGGTGGCCGCCGCGCGCGGCCGGCCCGGCTCGTCCTTCGTCGCCAAGGTGTTCATGGGCGGCGACTTCGAGGACTTCCGCAACCAGGTGCGCTCACTTTTCGAGGAAGTGAAGGTCGTGCGCCCGGAGGCCACGCGCGGCGCGAGCATGGAGGTCTACCTGGTGGGGCTGCGCCGCAAGGCCCCCACGCCCGCGTCACCTTGAGGTTCATTGTGGAACGATTCGGCGGGCGGCTGTGTCTAGAGTGCCGCCCATGCACCGGACTCCCTGGACCCGAGCGTCCTCCTCCGCCCTGTTGCTGCTATCCCTGCTGCTGACCTCCTTGCCCGCGCTGGGGCAGGGGAAGGCCCCGCCGACGTGGAAGGCCATCGACGCGTTGGTGGACGAGCAGAAGGTGGAGGCCGCGGCGCAGGGCGCCGAGGCCCGCCTGGAGAAGGCGAAGGGCGGCACCGACGAGGCGGAGTGGGCGCGGGCGCTGGTGCGCACGGTGCAACTGCGCAGCGCGCTGCATGGCTACGAGACGTCGGTGCGCTTCCTGCGCGAGCAGCCCTGGCCGAAGGGCGTGCTGCCGCGCGCCACGCTGAACCTCTTCTACGCCCAATCGCTGGTCACCTACGCGCAGGCCTACGGCTGGGAGGTGCGCCAGCGCGAGGCGGTGGCCTCCACCGGCCCGGTGGACCTCAAGTCGTGGACGTACGAGCAGATCCTCACCGAGGCGCAGCGCGCCTACGAGGACGTGTGGAAGCAGCGTGAGAAGCTGGGCACCGAGCCGGTGACGGTGCTGTCCGAGTACATCCGGCCCAACACCTACCCCGCGGGCATCCGCTCCACGCTGCGCGACGCCGTCTCGTACCTGCGCGTGGCGGTGCTGGCGGACAGCTCCCACTGGCGGCCCGAGCACGCCAACGAAGTCTATCGCCTGGACCTGCGCTCGCTGCTCGAGGGCTCGCCCACCGTGGACCTGACGGACCCGAACCTCCACCCGCTGGTGAAGGTGGTGGCGGTGCTCGCGGACCTGGAGGCCTGGCACCGCGCCGGGGGCCGGCGTGAGGCGGCGCTGGAGGCGCGGCTCAAGCGCTACGAGGTGCTGTCCGTGCACTTCAGCGAGAAGGACGACGCGGCCCGCATCCGCCAGCACCTCGCCGCGTTCCTCACCCCCTTCCGCGACGTGGCGTGGTGGGGCATGGGGCAGGGGCAACTGGCGGAGCTGGAGAGCGCCGCGGGGCACCCGGTGCGCGCGCTCGCGCTGGCGAAGCCGTGCGTGGACGCGTACCCGAAGTCGGAGGGCTCGCGGCGCTGCGCCGCCCTGGTGAGCGCGCTGGAGGCCCCGGACTTCCGCCTCGCCTCCATGCAGTCGGACGGGCCGCGCCGCCGCTCGGTGGAAGTCACCCACCGCAACGTGCCGGCGGTCTACTTCCGCGCCTACGCGTTCGATTTGGAGAAGCGACTGGCGAAGGTGGACGACTACAACGTCCTCCCCTACGGCGACGCGCTGCTGCGCATCTTCAACAGCCAGAAGCCGGTGGCCTCGTGGACGACGCAGCTGCCGGCGACGCAGGACCTGCGCGAGCACCGCACCTTCGTCACGCCGCCGCTGGAGCAGCCGGGCACGTACATCATCGCCGCCTCCGCGCGAGAGGACTTCGGGAGCAAGAACAACCGCGTGCAGGCGGTGTTCATGACGGTGTCGCCGTGGGTCATCGTCACGCGCGCCACGGCGGGCACCTCGGTGGAGGCGCGGGTGGTGCAGGGGGAGTCCGGCAAGCCCGTGTCGGAGGTGCCGGTGCGCCTCATCCTCACCGACTACAACAAGGGCTTCCGCGAGGTGGCCAGCGCCACCACGAATCCGCAGGGCGAGGTGACCTTCCAGGCGCCGAAGGGACAGTCGTACCAGAGCTACCTGCTGGTGGCGGGACGCGGGCGCGAGACGTTGCTCCACCCCAATGGCTTCTCCTTCTACCCGCGAAGCGAGCCGCAGGAGTCCACCTCGTCGCTGGTCTTCACCGACCGCAGCGTGTACCGCCCGCTGCAGAAGGTGCTCTGGAAGGTCGTGGCCTTCCGCGGGCGCGGCGACCAGGCGCGCTACCGGACGCTGCCGGAGCAGTCGCTGGTGGTGTCGCTGATGGACCCCAACAACCAGGAGGTGGAGAAGCGCGAGGTGCGCACCAACGGGTTCGGCTCGGCGGCGGGGGAGTTCACCGTGCCCACCGGCCGCGTGCTGGGCGCCTGGTCCGTGCGCGTGGCGACGGGCGGAGGCACCTCCATCCGCGTGGAGGAGTACAAGCGGCCCACCTTCGAGGTGACGCTGAAGGACCCGGAGGCACCGCTGCGCCTCAACCGGCCGGCCACCTTCAAGGGCGAGGCGCGCTACTACTTCGGGCTGCCGGTGGCGTCCGGCACCGTGCGCTGGCGCGCCTTCCGCGAGCCGGTGCTGCCCTGGTGGTGGTGGTGGGACCGGTCCTCCGTTTCGGTGAAGCGGCAGGTGGTGGCGTCCGGCACGTCCTCGCTGGCGGAGGACGGCGGCTTCGGCATCACCTTCACGCCCGAGGCGGATGAGCGCTCCGCGCGCACGCCGGGGCTCACGTGGCGCTACCGCATCGAAGCGGACGCGACGGACGAGGGCGGAGAGACGCGCTCGGCCGAGCGCGCCTTCCGGCTGGGCTTCGTCGCGGTGGAGGGACGCGTGGACGCGGACGAGGGCTTCTTCCGCGAGGGCGTGGCCCCCGAGGTGAAGCTGGTGCGCACCACGCTGGACGGCGTGCCGCAACCCGGCCCCGGCCGCTGGCGACTGGTGGCGCTGAAGCAGCCCTCGCAGCCGCTGTTGCCCGCGGACGAGCCCATCGTCGAGCCGCCCGCCGTGGAGGTGGATCCGGAGGCGGTGCGCACGCCCACTCCAGGCGACAAGCTCCAGCCCCGCTGGGACACGGACTATTCGCCCCAGGCGGCGCTGGCCCGCTGGCAGGACGGCGGGGAGCAGGCGAAGGGCGCCGTGCAGCACGACGCGGAGGGCCTGGCCCGGGTGAAGCTGCCCGCGCTGAAGGCCGGTGCGTACCGGCTGCACTACGAGACGACGGACGCCTTCGGCCAGACGTTCACCGTGGCGCGCGAGCTGCTGGTGGCGGGCGAGGCCGCGCCCATTGCACTGCCGGCGTCGCTGGTGCTGGAGCGCGCCACGGTGCGGGTGGGTGAGGTGGCGCGGCTGCTGGCCTTCTCCGGCTTCGAGGGGCAGCCCCTGATGCTGGACGTGTACCAGGGCGAGCGGCGCGTGCTGCGCAAGCCGCTGACGGGCGGCAAGGCACCGGTGGTGGTGGAGGTGCCCGTGACGGAGGAGCTGCGCGGCGGCTTCACCGCGGTGCTGGTGGCCGTGCGCGACTGGCAGTACCTGGGCTTCTCCTCGCCCGTGTTCGTCCCGTGGGACGACAAGGAGCTGAGCCTGGAGTTCGCCACGTTCCGCGACAAGCTGCGTCCTGGCGCGAAGGAGACCTGGCGCGTGACGGTGCGCGGCCCGAAGGGCGCGAAGGTGGAGGCCGGCGCCGCCGAGCTGCTCGCGTACATGTACGACCAGTCGCTCGACTTGTTCGCGCCGCACACGCCGCCGAGCGTCGCGGCGCTCTACCCGCACCGTGCCTCGCATGTGGACCTGCGCTCCTCGCTGGCCGTGGCCATGGCCCAGTGGGTCGTCAGCCAGGGGTACGGCGACGTGCAGGGGTGGAACCCGCCCGAGCCGGACGCGCTGCGCTTCGAGGACGAGTACGGCCTGGGCGGGCCGGGCTATCGACGCTACCGGAACCAGGCGATGGGCGGTGCGGTGCGACGCGAGCGGATGACGGCAGCCCCGAGCGCCGCGCGGCCGATGGAGGAGTCCGAGAGCGGAGCTCCGCCGCCTCCGCCTCCCGCGCCTCCCCCCGAGCCGGCGAAGCCGACCCTGCAGGCGGAGGCGAAGAATGCGGACAAGGCGCAGAATGCCCAGGCGGGGCAGGCCGCGCCGGCCGAGGGACTGCGCTCCAACTTCGCGGAGACGGCGTTCTGGGTGCCGCAGCTCCTCACGGGAGCGGATGGCTCGGCCACGCTGGAGTTCACCGTGCCGGACTCGGTGACGGCGTGGAGCGTCTGGGTGCACGGCATCACCCGCGACTTGAAGGGTGGCTCGGTGCAGCGCACCACCCGCAGCGTGAAGGAGCTGATGGTGCGGCCGTACGTGCCGCGCTTCCTGCGCGAAGGGGACAGGGCGGTGCTGGAGGTGGTGGTGAACAACGCGGCGGAGAAGCCGCAGCAGGGCACGCTCACGCTCGACATCGTGGACGCGCAGACGCAGAAGAGCCTGCTGGCGGACTTCGGCGTGAAGGGCGCGTCGCAGGCCTTCAACGTCGCGGCGGGGCGGGGGACGAACCTGCGCTTCGCGCTCACCGCGCCCGCGAAGGTGGGGGCGGTGGCCTTCCGCGTGGAGGCCCGCGCCGGCAACCTGAGCGACGGTGAGCTGCGCCCGCTGCCGGTGCTGCCCGGCCGCATGCACCTGTCGCAGTCACGCTTCGTCACGCTGAAGGGCAAGTCCTCCAAGACGATGACGTTCGAGGACCTGCGCGCGGGCGGGGACCCGACGCGGGTGAACGAGCAGCTCGTCGTCACCGTGGACGCGCAGCTCTTCTACGCGGCGCTCCAGTCGCTGCCGTACCTGATGGACTACCCCTACGAGTGCACGGAGCAGACGCTCAACCGCTTCGTGTCCTCCGGCATCCTCGCCAGCCTCTACGGGCAGTACCCCGAGGTGGCGAAGATGGCGAAGAAGATGAGCGAGCGCGCCACCCAATTCGAAACCTTCGACGAGGTGGACCCGAACCGGAAGATGGCGCTGGAGGAGACGCCCTGGCTGGAGATGGCGAAGGGCGGACCCCAGGCCGAAGCGGACCTGGTGCGCGTGCTGGACCCGAAGGTGGCCGCGGCCGAGCGCATCTCCGCGATGGGGAAGCTGCGCAAGGCGCAGACCTCCAGCGGCGGCTTCCCGTGGTGGCCGGGGGGACCGCCGTCGCCGTTCATGACGCTCTACATCCTCCACGGCCTGTCGCGCGCCATGGAGTATGGCGTGGAGGTGCCGCCGGAGATGACGCGCAACGCGTGGGGCTACGTGGCCCGGCACTTCCGTGAGGAGTACGCGGACAAGCTGATGAAGAAGGGCCAGGGCTGGGAGTTCCTCACGTTCCTCAACTATGTGGCCTCCGCGTACCCGAGCGAGCGCTACACGGGCGAGGCGCTCACCGCCGCCGAGCGCGAGCGGATGCTCGCCTTCAGCTACAAGCACTGGAAGAAGCACTCGCCGTACCTCAAGGGCTACCTGGCGCTGACGCTGAAGCGCGCGGGGCAGGGGAAGGACGCCGAGAAGGTCTGGGAGAGCGTCATGGACTCGGCGAAGTCGAGCGAGGAGCTGGGCACGTACTGGGCGCCCGAGGACCGCAGCTGGCTCTGGTACAACGACACCACGGAGACGCACGCCTTCGCCCTGCGCACGCTGACGGAACTCAAGCCGAAGGACCCGCGGCGCGAGGGACTGGTGCAGTGGCTGCTGCTGGACAAGAAGCTCAACCACTGGAAGTCCACCCGCGCCACCGCCGAGGCGCTCTACGCGCTGGTGAAGTACCTCCAGTCCGAAGGCGCGCTGGGCGTGCGCGAGGACGCCAAGGTGACGGTGGGCCCGCGCGTGGTGCAGATGGAGTTCTCCCCGGATGAATACACGGGGAAGAAGAACCAGGTGGTGGTGCCCGGGCCGGAATTGAATCCGGCCACCATGAGCTCGGTGGTGGTGGAGAAGACGACGCCGGGCTTCGCCTTCGCCTCCGCCACGTGGCACTTCTCCACGGAGAAGCTCCCGGAGGAGGAGCGCGGCGACTTCTTCAACGTGTCGCGGCGCTACTTCCGGCGCGAGCGCGAGGGCCGTGAGGCGGTGCTCCAGCCGCTGGCGGAGGGCGCGGTGCTCAAGCCCGGTGACGAGGTGGAGGTGCAGATCTCCCTGCGCACGAAGCACGCGGCGGAGTACGTCCACCTGAGAGACCCACGCGCCGCGGGCCTGGAGCCGGAGAACGCGCAGTCCCGCCACAAGTGGGACCTGGGCATCGTCTGGTACGAGGAGACGCGGGACTCGGGCACCAACTTCTTCTTCGAGTGGCTGCCCGCCGGCGAGTACACCTTCAAGTACCGGCTGCGCGCCAACATGGCCGGTACCTTCCGCGTGGGCCCCGCCACCGTGCAGTCCATGTACGCGCCCGAGTTCACCGCGTACTCCACGGGCGCGGTGCTCACCGTGGGCCCGGCGAAGTAGGCGAGGCGCACGAGATGACGGACGACTACCGGAGCCACCCCGTCGACCCGGCCGTGGTGCGGGCCTCGTTGGACGGGCTGCTCGTCGCGGATGCGGGCTACACGGTGCGCATCCGCGACGTCGCGGGGCTGCTCCAGCGGGAGGGCTTTCGCGTCTACGTGGTGGGCGGGGCGTGCCGCGATTGGCTCACCGGCGAGGCCGTCAAGGACGTGGACCTGTCGGTGGATGGGCCGGTGGAGAAGGCCCACGCGGTGCTACGCGCGGCCTTCCCCGGCATCGACCCGGTGCTCCGCCACTCGCCGCGCTTTGGCACGCTCCGGTGGGGCAGCAGGGCCACGGGTGGCGTGGACCTCAACATCCTGCGCAGCCGCCACGACATCCAGAATGACGACATGTGGACCACGACGTTCGTCGCGCGGGGCGACTTGCGCGAGGACGCCCTCACCCGGGACTTCTCGGTCAACGCCTTCTACCTGGCGTGCGACAGGGAGGACCGGCTGTTGGATCCGCTCGACTGCGGATTGGAGGACGTGCACGCGCGCGTGCTGCGGCTCATCACCCACCCGCGCGTGCTGGACACCAGCTTCCGGACCACCTTCCGCATCCTCCAGTTCCTCTGCCGCGGCTACCGTCCGGCGCCCGACATCCACGAGCACCTGGCGCGCTACGCCGACCACGACATCCAGGGCATGGGGGACCGGCTGCTGAACTGGATTCCCAACCACCTGGGCAGCACCCCGGAGTTGATGGCCGAGTTCCGGGAGCGCCTCCATGCGTGCGCGAAGGAGGAGGCCTCCCGGAGGGTGCTGGACGACGTCTTCGCCCGGCTCGCGGAGGCGGGCGGCTAGCGTGCCCCGTCCCGGGCCGCCGCCCACGCGTTGGCCCGCTCGGTGATGCGCAGCGCCAGGGCGCGCTTGACGATGCTGTACTCCAGCCAGCTCTGCCCGGGCACCGCCGCCAGCTCCCGCTTCAGGGCCTCGTAGCGCTGCCGCTCCTCGGGCTCGGCGCGCATGAAGTCGCGGAAGTTGGTGAGGTAGGAGAACCACGGGCTCTGGTGGCCGCACACGTGGACGACGAAGGCGCCCTGGCCGTCCGCGTTTACGTTCCAGAACCAGGTGAAGTCCGGGTCGATGGGGCTCGGGCCATAGGACTCATAGCCGAGCCCCGCGAGCAGCTCCGCCTGCCGCGCGGTGCAGGGCAGGGCGCGCACCGCCACCGCCAGGTCGAGGATGTTCTTCCCCGGCAGCGGTGGAATGGACGTGCTGCCGATGTGCTGGATGTCCACCAGCCCCTCGTCGGCCAGCGCGGCGTGGAGCCGCTGCTTCTCGGTTTCGAAGGCGGAAGCCCACGCCGGGTCATGTTCCCGCACCTGGATGTCCAGCTCCGGCGAGCGCAGCCGGGACCAGCGGCGCACGAGCCCCTCCACGGACTCGCCGCCCAGCTCCTCCGGGCGGACGCGCTCCTTGAGGCGCCGGATGATGCGGGCCAGCCGGAAGGCGTCCGCCGCGCCGCCGCCCGTGTCTGCGCTCATGGGCGCGCCTCCGGGCCGGGGTGGGAAGGACGGCACCAGTGGGTGAGGTCCCTGTCCAGCAGCGCGCTCAGTCGCTCCACGTCTGGCAGCAGCTCCGCGCAGACGCGCTCGCGCGCCCCCGGCGACAGCCGCTGGCTCTTGGTGCCGAGGTGGGAGTCGCGGCCCGTCTTCAGCCGGGCGCGAATCTCCGGGGTGGCCGCGCGCATCTGCCGCAGCACCAGGGGGCGGATGAGCGCCGTGGCGCGGGCCTCGTCGAACTCCGGGGTGTGCTCCGGGTCCACGCCGAGGAACTCCAGCGTGCGCCGGTACTCCCTCCGCACGTCCTTCACCAGGTCGTCGAAGATGACGATGTGGACCCGCTCGCGGCCGAAGGTGCGCAGGAAGCGCTCCACCGGCTCCGCGTAGCGCGCCACCGAGCGGTACTGGAGCCCCTCGGGGAAGTAGCACCGGGGGGGCAGCCGCTGCCCGCGCGCCCGCTCCGGCTCCGCGTCGAGCGCCGCGGAGAAGTCCTCCAGGTCCTCGTTGCCGGTGCGCAGGTACAGCGAGTGCAGCGAGTGCATCATCGCCACGGGCTCGCGCAGCATGATGAGGATGCGCGCGTCCGGGGAGAAGGCCTTCAGCTCGGCGGGGGCCGTCCTGGACATGATGTAGAAGACGGAGCCCTCGCCCACCACCTTCGCGTCGCCCGCGCCGTCGAAGAGGCTCAGGTAGCTGGCCTCGTCGCCCACGGCGAGCGGCTGTCGCGTCAGGTCCGAGCCGAAGTAGATGGGCTCCTTGAGCAGCGACAGGAAGATGCCCGGGTGCTGCTTGAGATACGTGTACATCGACGTCGTGGCACAGCGCGGTGCCCCGACGATGAAGAAGTTGGGCTTGGGCATGGGGCCTACCAGGGGAACTCGTCGCGGTCCTTGAAGAACTTCCCGCGCGGGCCGTCGTCCGGAATGGTGGCCAGCCAGACGATGCCTTCCGAGCCCTCCTCCACCGAGCGCTCCGCGCGGATGCCGCCCAGGTGCGTGCGCACCCAGCCTGGCGTCACGGCGTTGACGAGGATGTTGGTGTCCTTCAGCTCGTCGGCGAACACGCACGTCATCGCGTTGAGGGACGCCTTGGAGATGCGGTAGGCCAGCTTGCCCGCGGCCAGGCGCGAGAAGGAGCCCAGCCCACTGGAGACGTTGACGATGCGGCCGTAGCCCTGCTGGCGCATCACCGGCACGCAGAGCTGGATGAGGCGCAGCGGGCCGTGGACGTTCGTCTCCAGGGTGGTGCGCACGGTGTCCATGCCCAGCTCCAGGCCGGGCTGCTTCATGTCCAGGGCGACGGCCGCGTTGTTGACGAGGATGTCCAGGCGGCCCAGCTCGCGGGTGACGGCCTCCACCGTCTGGACCATGCTCTCCTCGCGGGTGACGTCGAGCGGGAAGAAGGTGACGGGCAGCCCCTGCTCCGCGAGCGCCTTCGCCGCGGGGCGCCCCTTGTCCTCGTTGCGGGCGGTGAGCGCGACGCGGATGCCCCGGGCCGCGAGCTGCCGGCAGACCTCCAGTCCGATGCCCCGGTTGGCGCCCGTGACGAGCGCGACCCTCTCCGTGATTTCCATCCCTCTCCCTCTCGCGTCAGACGTCGTACTGGGGGAACAGCTCGAAGAGGAGCCGCTCCCGGGTGCGCACGAGCTGCTTCAGCTCGGGCGTGTAATAGGACTCCCAGCGGTCCTCCGGCGCGCGCCCTCCCTCGGCGGGGTACACCTTCTCCGCGTCCAGGATGAAGGCGAGCGCCTCTGGTGCGTGGCCCATCTCCAGCAGGAAGCCGTGCAGGCCCCGGTTGAGGTTTTCGGAGAAGGTGAAGCGCACCGGGTACATGTCCTGCCGGCACCGGCCGGAGGTGAGGTAGTCGTCGTCGATGGCGGCGAACACCTCGCGAGGGTTGGCGCAGTAGAAGCGCACGAACTGCTCGGTGTGCCAGCCCGGCCGGCGCTCCTCGGGGAGGCGCTCATTGCGGAAGCCCGTCTCCTCGCGGTTGTGCCGGTTGACGAACTTCGTGTTCGCCAGGACGACGAACTCGGCGAAGGACAGGTCCGGGTAGTGCGGGAAGAGGGCCCGCATCTCGTCCGCGCCGCAGTACATGTCCGGGTGCAGCTTCCACCAGCCGAAGTGGTACTGGGACACGTACCGGTCATACGGGTTGCGCAGCGTGGTGAGCAGCGGCTTGCCACGCCACGGCTCGGGGATGGCCGAGCAGCCCCCGTGCTTCTGGGTGTTCACCCAGGGCCGGCCGCCACCCGCATAGAGCCGCTCCAGCATCTTCGTGACGAAGGTGCCGCCCGTCTTGGGCTGGTGCAGGTAGACGAAGTCGTCGGTGAGGAGCATGGAGCGGTGCGGGTGGTTCAGGATGCGACGGCGTCGACGGCGGCGGAGAGCTGGCGCCCGGTGTAGTCGCCCCAGAGCAGGCCCTTGCGCGTGAGCGCCAGCTCCGCGTCGGTGACGGTGAGGAAGTCGCCGCCCACCAGCGCGTCCACGGTGGGCTGCACCAGCTTCACCAGGTCGAAGCCGTGGCGGCGCTGGAACTCCTTGCGGTCCAGGCGCAGCAGCTTCAGGCCCAGCACCACGTCACGGGCCATCAGGTCCTTGGCGCTGAGCTGGTAGCCGCGCGCCACGGGCAGCTCGCCCGCCTCCACCATGTCCGAGTACTTCTGCAAGTCACTGGTGTTCTGCACGGAGATGTTGCCGAGCGCGCCGAAGGCCGACACGCCGAAGGAGTAGATGTCGTCGCCGCGCCACTTGCTGGTGGTGTGGCGCTGCATGAAGCCGCCGCCCTTCGTGAAGGTGAAGAAGTTCACCGGCAGGTAGTTGGCGCGCTCCAGCTGTTTGATGGCATGGGCCGCGTACTTCACCTCCTCCTCGTCGGAGGGGAGGAACTGCGCGTCCTTCTTCACGCTCGCGTAGTAGTCGGTGTTGGAATACAGCTCCGTCTTGTAGACGGTGAGCGACTGCACGCCGGTGCCCAGCGCCGTCTCCACGGTGTGCGCCCACGTGGCGTCCGTCTCGCCCGCCAGGCCACTCATCAGGTCGATGTTGACGACCGCCCCGGTGCCCAGGGCGATTTCGATGGCCTTGAGCCCCTGCTTCTCCGTGTCCCGCCGGCCCGTCTTGAGGACGATTTCGTCCGCGAAGGACTGGATGCCCAGGCTGATGCGGTTGACGCCCAGGTGCTGGAGGTGGTCCGCCTTGGCCTGGATGAGCGTGACGGGCTCGCCCTCGACGGTGATTTCAGGGTCCGCGAGGGTGAGGTGCTCGCGCAGCGTGTCCATGATGCGGCTGAGGTTGTCCTTGGACAGCAGGGTGGGCGTGCCGCCGCCGAAGTAGATGGAGTGCGTGGGGCGCGCCTTGAGGTCGAAGCGCTTGGAGGCCAGCTCGATTTCGCGGCACAGCGAGCTGACGTAGCGGTCGATCTCCGGCTTGCGGTTCTCGCTGAGGGTGGTCGTCTTGTAGTGACAGTACGCGCACCGCTGCACGCAGTAGGGCGTGTGCACGTAGATGTTGAGCGGCGCGGGCGTCAGGAAGCGCTGGGCGACATCGCCGCGCCAGTAGCGGTAGGGCGGGTAGTTGGTGACGAACCCCTTGCGCGTCAGCTCGATGCCGCGGGGCAGCTCCTCGGTGGCGGTGCTCATGGCGACGACCTCTTCTCGGGTGAGGCGGTGGGGGTCTTCAGGCCACGGCCGACTGGCGCTGCGCCGCCATGCCGTGGATGTGCTGGGCAAGCACCGTCAGGCTCGCGAAGGTCTCCGGGCTGAGGCCCTTGTCGGAGAACTCGAAGCCGAAGCGCTTCTCGATGAGGGCGATGAACTCGAACAGGACGATGGAGTCGAGCGCGAGCCCGCCCTCGAGCAGGGAGATATCGTCGGAGATGTCCGACTCCTGGATGCGGACGTCGAGCTCATGGGCAATCATCCGCCGGAGCTCGACGACGAGCTGGGCGACCTCGGGCACCGAGGGGCTGGCATTCATGGTTGGCACTCCTTGTCGTCGCTTGCGTTGGGGGTTTCGGCCACCGTGGCGAGGGCCGTCAGGGCCCGTCGGTCCACCTTCCCGTTGGGAAGCTGGGGCAGGGTGGGAAGGACGCGGACCTCGTCCGGGAGGGCGTAGGGCGGCAGGACGCTGGCGCAGGCCGCGCGCACCGCGGCGCCGTCCAGCCCGCGGCCCTCCCTGGGGGTGCAGAAGGCGAGGATGTGGCGGCCGCGCAGGTGCTCACCACCGAGCACGGTGACGGCGCGCTCCACGTCCGGGAGCGTCTCCATGGCGCGCTCGATGTCCGCGAGCAGCACGAGGCGGCCATCCCGGTTGACGCTGTGGTCCTCGCGGCCCAGCACCTCCAGCAGCCCGCCCGGGTGCAGGCGGCCCAGGTCCCGGGTGCGGTACCAGCCGTCGCGCAGCGGGGGCTCGCCCGTCCACGGTCCGCCATCTCCGGCGACGTAGCCCTCGAAGCCGTGCGGGTGGCGGCAGAGGAGGCTGCCCGCGTCACCCGGCAGCTCGCCGGCCGACTCCGGTGGCTCCAGCCGCAGCGCCACGCCCTCCAGGGGCGCGCCCACGGTGGTGGCGCGGGGGCCGTCGGCCACCTCCGCGTCCGCGGCGGCGATGACGCCCTGCTCGGTGGTGCCGTACAGGTTCACCACGCGCCGGAAGCGCGCCTCCACGGAGGGGAAGGACTCCGGCTTGAGCTTGTCACCGGCCACCACGACGTGCCGGTAGTGCTCCGGCACGCTCCGCCCGCGCAGCATCATGGTGCACAGGGCGGGCGTCATGAAGGCCACGCTCGGCCGGAAGGTGCGCTCGTGCTCCAGGCAGCGCAGGAGGTTGGCGCCCTCCACGAAGTCCAGTGACGCGCCCACGGTGAAGCCGGGGAGGAAGCCCGCGCCGAGCCCGAACATGTGCGCCAGCGGCACGGGCAGCAGGACGCGGTCCTCGCCCGTCAGCCGCAGCCGGGGGAGGGCGGCGAGCGCGTTGGCCAGCAGCCGCTCGTGCGTGTACAGGGCCAGCTTGGGCGTGCCGATGCTGCCCGAGGTGCGCAGCAGCAGGTGGCCCGTGGCCCAGGCCTCCGCGCCCCCGGGCACGTGGTGGCCGGGGACCTCTTCCACCGTGAGGAAGCTCTCGGGGTGCTCCAGCGACACGTCCGTGCCGGAGGCGAGCTGGCTGCGCACCGTCACGCGGTGGCGGCACACGCGCGGCACCTCGGGCCTCGGAGACGCCGCGCCCGGGTGCGGCAGCAGCACGACGCTGTACCCGCGCGACAGCAGCGACAACAGGCTCAGCGCCCCGGTGACGGTGTTCGCGCACTCCAGGGCCACCACCGCGCCCGGTGACACGCCGCGCGACGTGAAGAAGGACTCCAGCGAGGCGAGGTGCGCGTCCAGGGCCGCGTAGGGCAGCGTGAGCAGTCCGTCCGTCAGCACGCCCTGATGCGGGGCCGCGGCCTCGAGCGCCTGGCGGTACCACGCCGTGAAGGCGCTACACGCCCGTCCAGAAGGCGCGGGAAGCGGCGCGTCGGGAGGCCATCTCCGCTGGTCAGCTGGCGCTTTCAATTCACGTTTGTGTGACGAGACGGTGTACGTTAGGTTTTGTCATCTATCGGATTTTTACATGTTGACGCAAGGTTCCTGGCTTCCCTGATGGACGGTTTGATGGCCGAGCGCGCGGAACCTTTCGAGCCCTTCATCGCGTTCTACCGGGAGCAGGGGTTGCCTCGGCCGCGCATGGAACGCATGGCCCCCGCGGACGTGCCGCAGCCGTATCACCGGCTGCTGGTCCACGAGCAGGCGATGACTCCGACGCTCGAGGACTTCTGCGGGCAGCGCCTGGCGCTGCGGGTGCTGAGCTCCCGCGAGGAGGCCAGCGTGCTGCGGCGGCAGGTGGTGCTGTCGGGCGCGCGCGACGGGCACCCCGTGGAGCTGGGCGCCATCTTCATCGAGCTCGCCTGCTTCGACGCGCCGGCGCGGGAGCGGCTGCGCGAGGGTCTCACGCCGCTGGGCACGCTGCTGCGGGAGTTCGACGTCGCCTTCTCGTGCCAGCCGACGGCGTACTTCCGGGTGGAGGCGGACAGCCTGGTGCGGACCGCCCTGGCGCTGGAGGCCGGCGTGCCGCCGCTCTTCGGCCGGTGCAACCGCATCCTCACGCCGGGCGGCGGTGTGCTTGCGGACGTGGTGGAGGTGCTCGCGCCGGTGCGTGCCGCGCGGGACGCGCACGTGCTGCGCGCCGGGTAGCGCGTCCCTCAGCCCCCGCCCAGGGCGACGTCGCGCGGCGCGGAGAAGACCCAGGCGGTGTTGTGGGCCGGCGTCGCGTGCGGGTCATACCCGCCGAAGTAGAGCGTCTGCCCGTCGAAGGGCGAGACGAGGATGGTGCGCGTGGCCCCCAGCGGCGGATGGGGGGCGGGGGCCACGATGTGCCTCGCCTCATAGCGTCCCTCGGGGTGGCGGATGAGGTACCAGGCCTCGGGCTCCCAGCCGTCCTTCGGGTGCGTGTCGAGCGCGTCGCTGAACGTCGCGGCCACACCGAGCAGCAGCGCCGTGCCGCCCCCGGGCCGTGCGACGGGCGTCATGTCGTCATAGGCGGCGATGGCGTAGCCGGGACGCCGTCCGCAGCGCTCCTCCAGGAAGCCGAGCACGTCCAGGTCGAGCGTCGCGCGGTAGCCCGCGTCGTCCGGCTCGAGCCGGAGGATGCGTGCGTGGTCGCCCTCGAGCGCGGCCAGCAGGCACTCGCCGCCCGAGGGGGAGGGGATGGTCGTCAGCCCGCGCAGGCCGCTGCTGATGCGCGTCACCTCCTCGGGGAGCGTGTAGACCTTCTCCCAGCGCGGCGCCTCGCCGTCCACCCGCCGGTACAGGTGGGGCTTGATGGCCACGTGCAGCGCGCCGTCGCACACGGCGAAGGCCATGGGGCGGGCCGCGTAGCCCGACAGCTCGGGGGCCTCGTCCCAGCGAATCCTCCCGGGCGCGGACTCGTCGTAGACGCCGCTGTAGACGCCGTTCGTCAGCGTGCCCGCGAAGAGGCGCTCGCAGCCGGTGACGGTGTCCCGGTGGAGGTACAGGCTGCGGATGCTGGCGGTGCGGTGGCTCTTCGCGAGCGTCATCCGCGTCCACGTCCCGGTGCTGTCGTCGAGCGCATGGACGGTGGAGAGGCCCTGGCCATCCGAGGGCGCCGCCAGCAGCATCGACACCGGGGCGGGCAGCGCGTGGCCCCGGCCGTCCCGGGTGAAGGTGACGGACACCAGGCTCATCCGCCAGTTCCTCGGCTCGAACTCGTGCGCCACCCGCCAGGCGCCGTCCGGCGCATCCAGGACGAGGACCTGGGAGCCCACCGCCGGGTCGTCACCGGGCCGGTCCCACATGACGGACGTGGCGGCGTAGAGCCGGCCCGCGTGGGTGACGAGGTGCATGAGCTCCGTGCCCCCGAGGTAGCGGCCGCTCACGTCCCGTGTTCCCGCCTGGTAGACGCGCTGGAAGCCGCGCTCTCTCATCGTGGTACCCTCCCGCCCGCGAGCCGCCGACTCGTGGTCCATCGCTTATAGCACCGTGCCTCCATGCCCCTTCCCCGAACCCTTCGTGCCTGCCTCTCCTCGCTGCTGCTGTCCGTCGCGGGATGCCAGGGCGCACGGGCGACGCTGCCCGCGCGTCCGGAGCCCGTGCCCGAGCCCCTCCGGCTGACCCTCGTCGGGACGAATGACGTGCACGGCTGGGCCCAGCCGCACACCGCCACGCTCGCGGACGGCACGGAGGTGGAAGAAGGCGGGCTGGCCGCCTTCGCGGGCTACCTGGCCATCCTCCGCGCGGAGAACCCTGGCGGCGTGTTGCTGCTGGACGGCGGCGACATGTTCCAGGGCACGCTCGCGTCGAACATGGGCGAGGGCGACGTCATCATCGATGCGTTCAACCACCTCGGCTACCACGCCGCGGCCATTGGCAACCACGACTTCGACTATGGCCCGGTGGGGCCGCTGCCCATCGCGAAGGGGCCGGACATGGACCCGCTCGGCGCGCTGAAGGCGCGCCTGGCGCAGGCCCGCTTCCCGCTGCTCTCGGCCAACCTGTACGACGCGGCGACGGGGCAGCGCCCGGGCTGGCTGCCGGACGACGGGACGCGGCTGGTGGAGGCGAATGGGGTGAAGGTCGGCATCCTCGGCCTCTCCACGCCGAGGACGCCCGAGACGACGAACAAGGCGAACGTCGCCGGCCTGCGCTTCGGCCCGCTCGTCCCCGAGGCCCGTGCCGCCGCCGAGCGCCTGCGTGCCCGGGGCGCCGAGGTGGTCATCGCCGTGGCCCACGCCGGAGGCCAGTGCCGCGCGTGGAGCGACCCGCATGACGTCTCCACCTGCGAGCCGGAGGAAGAGGTCTTCGCGATGCTGCGCGAGCTGCCGCCGGGCACGCTCGACGCCGTGGTGGCGGCCCACACGCACCAGCCCCTGGGGCACTTCGTCCACGGTACGCCCGTCATCCAGTCCCGGGAGTACGCGCGCCACTTCGGCGTCATCGACCTCTACGTCGACCCTCGCACGCGGAAGGTGCTCTCCGAGCGCACCACCCTCACTCCCCTCATCCCCGTGTGCGCGCGCGTGGACGAGGCCACCGGGAGCTGCGAGCCGAAGCTCCTGAAGGAGCAGCCTGGCGTGAAGCTGGTGCAGGCGAGCTTCCACGGCAGGCCGGTGGTGGAGGACGCGGCGCTCGAGCAGCTCATCGCGCCCGCGCTGGCGCGCGCGGAGGCGGAGCGGGGCCGCTCCCTGGGGCTGACGGTGCCGGAGCCACTGCGCCGCGACTTCGTGCGGGAGAGCGCGCTGGGCAGCCTCGTCACCGACTCGCTGCGCGAGCTGATGGGCGCCGACGCGGCCCTGCTCAACGCGGGCGGCCTGCGCGGCGACCTGCCCTCGGGCGAGCTGCGCGCGGGGACGCTGTACGAGGTCATCCCCTTCGACAACACCGTCGCCACGCTGACGTTGACGGGCGCGCAGCTCCAGCGCCTGCTGGAGCACGTCTACGGCACCGCGCAGATGGGGGTGTACCAGGTGGCGGGCCTGCGGCTGGTGCTGGCCCACTGTCCGGGGCCGGGCCGCCTGCTGCGCGTGTCGCTGGCGGACGGGCGGCCGCTCCAACCGGAGCAGCGCTACCGCGTGGTGATGCCCGACTTCCTCGCGCGAGGGGGCAACGGGCTCGGGCCGGTGCTGGCCACCCTTCCCGAGGGCAGCATCGACCTGGGGCTGGACCAGGAGCTGAGCCTGCGCGACGCGCTCATCGCCTGGTGGCAGAAGCGCGGCCGCCCGCTCACCGCGCCCGCCCCGGGACGGCTCAAGCTGGAGGGGCAGGGGCCCTGCGCCGCCCCGGCGCCGCGCACGCCGTGAGCGCCGCCTCGCACGCGGGCCCGCCGAGCCACCCCGTCGACGCCGGCCTCGTGGGCGCGTCGCTGGCGCAGGTCGCCTACCAGGACGCAGGGCACCTCATCCGGGTGCGGGACGTCATCGACGTGCTGGTGGGCGCGGGGATGCAGGTCTACGTCGTGGGCGGCGCGCCCCGGGACTGGCTCCAGGGCGAGGTGGCCCGCGACGTGGACATCGCCGTGGACCGCTCCATGGACGAGGTGCACCAGCACCTGCGCCGGGCCTTCCCCGCCATCGACCCGGTGCTCTCGCGCTTCGACCGCTTCGGGATGATGTGCTGGGGCGCGGCGGACACGGGCGGGGTGGACCTGTCCTTCCTCCGCGCGCCGGGTGACATCCAGAACGACGACATGCGCACCACCACGTTCGTTCCCCGGGCGGACGTGCGCGAGGATGCGCTCATGCGGGACTTCTCCGTGAACGCCTTCTACTACGCGTGTCACGAGGGGGGCGTGCTGCTGGACCCGCTGGGGTGCGGCCTGGAGGACGTCTCCGGGCGCGTCCTCCGCCTCGTCACCCACCCGCGCGTGCTGGAGACGAGCTACCGCATCACCTTCCGCATCCTCCAGTTCCTCGGCCGGGGCTACACGCCGGCCCCCAACGTCCTGGCGCACCTGGAGCGGTACGCGGACCACGACATCCAGGGCATGGGGCAGCGCCTCGCGGGGTGGATGGCCAGCCACTTCGAGACCGGCTCCGAGGCTCGCGCCGTGTTCGCACGGCGGCTGGTCGCCTGTGCCCGCGAGGAGGCGTCCCGGCGGGTGCTCGAGGCCGTCCTCTCGCGCGAGGACGGGAGCCCGGGGCTCCCGCCGGGCGAGCCGGTTGGGGTAGAGAGGACGGCGTGTCCGCGCCGCCCCTGACCCCGCCTTCCTCGCTCAAGGAGCGCCTTCGCAACGCGGGCAGTCTCCTCCGCGAGCTCCCCGGCACCTTCCGCATCTTCTGGGAGGCGAGCCCCCAGGGGGCGGTGGTGCTCGGCGTGCTGACGCTGCTGGCGGCGCTGCTGCCCGCGGCCGTGGCCTGGGTGGGCAAGCTCATCGTCGACGGGGTGTCCGTCGCGGCGCGAGAGGGCGGCGGGGCGGCGCGTGAGCGGGTGGTGTGGCTGGTGGCGCTGGAGCTGGGGCTGATGGTGGGCCAGGCGGCGGTGGAGCGCGGGCTGGCGCTCACCCGCGAGCTGTTGCGCGTGCGCCTGGGCAACCTCGTCAACGAGCGCATCCTGCACAAGGCGCTGGAGCTGGAGCTGCGCCACTTCGAGGACTCGGACACCTACGACAAGATGCAGAACGCGAGGCGGGACGCGGCCACGCGCCCGCTGGCACTGGTGATGGATGCCTTCGCCATCATCCGCCACGGCGTGACGCTGTCGACGTACGCGGTGATGCTGGTGTCCCTGTCCGTGTGGAGCGTGGCGGTGCTGGTGGTGGCCTCCATCCCCGCCTTCATCGCCGAGGCGCGCATGGCGGAGGAGGGCTTCCGGCTGCACTCGTGGCGGGCGCCGGAGCGGCGGAAGCTGGCCTACCTGGAGTGGATTCTCACGCGCGACAACCACGTCAAGGAGGTGAAGCTGTTCGGCCTGGGGCCGCTGGTGCTGGGTCGCTACCGCGCGCTGCATTGGCAGTTCTTCTCCGAGGAGCGCGGCCTCGCGGTGCGGCGGATGTTGTGGGGGTTGGTGCTGGGCACGCTGGCGCTGTTGGCGTTCTACGGCTGCTATGCCTTCATGGCCTGGCAGGCGGCCGGGGGCGCCCTCTCCCTGGGCGACCTGGTGCTGTACCTGACGCTCTTCCGGGGCGGGCAGGCCGCCTTCCAGGGCATCCTGACGAGCCTCGGCACCCTGTACGAGAGCGCGCTCTACATGAGCAACCTCTTCTCCTACCTGGCCATCCCCACCGGGGCGGAGGCGCCGCGCGTGCTGCCGGCCCTGTCTCCGCCCGCGCAGCGGGGCCATGCGCTGGAGCTGCGCAACGTGTCCTTCCGCTACCCCGGCAGACCCGGGTGGGCGCTGCGCGACGTGTCCCTGCGGCTGGAGCCCGGGGAGAAGCTGGCGCTGGTGGGGGAGAACGGGGCGGGCAAGAGCACGCTGGTGAAGCTGCTGCTGCGCATGTACGAGCCGACGGAGGGGGACATCTTCTACGGCGGCGTCAACCTGAAGGACATGGACGTGGAGGACCTGCGCCAGCGCTTCGGGGCGGTGTTCCAGGACTTCGTGCGCTACCAGTTCAGCGTGGCGGAGAACATCGGCCTGGGCCACGTGTCCGCGCTGGAGGACCGGGAGCGCATCCGCCGGGCGGCGGAGGAGGGCGGCGCGAGCGCCGTCATCGAGGCCCTGCCGCAGCAGTACGAGACGATGCTGGGCGGCTGGTTCGACAAGGGCCTGGAGCTGAGCGGAGGCCAGTGGCAGAAGCTGGCGGTGGCGCGGGCCTTCATGCGCGACGCGGAGGTGCTCATCCTCGACGAGCCGACGGCCGCCATCGACGCGGAGGCGGAGCACGCCATGTTCGAGCGCTTCCAGGCGCTCTCGAAGGACCGCATCGCCCTCGTCATCTCCCACCGCTTCTCCACGGTGCGGATGGCGGACCGCATCGCGGTGCTCCACGACGGCCGGGTGGAGGAGCTGGGAAGCCATGCGGAGTTGATGGCCCGGGCCGGGCGCTACGCGCGCCTGTTCAGCCTCCAGGCACGCGGCTACCAGGCGGCGTGAGCCGGGCGCCACCGCGCGAGGAGCCAGCCGCGCTCCTCCGGCGTGGCCGCGAGCGTGCGGTGCGTCAGTCGCCGCAGGTGGCGGCTTCGTCGGTGGGGTGCAGCGAGGCGATGCCGTAGGTGCCGTTGCGCGTGCCGCACCAGATGCGCCACGAGGCGCCGCCCAGGTCGGGCGCGGAGTAGACGCCACCCTCCTTCTTCGCGCCGCCACGCGCGCAGCACTTCGCGAAGGCCCGCGTGCCGATGGCCACCATCTGCACCGCGTCCGTCACGCGCGAGAAGCCGCCCGTCCTCTTCTCGCCGCAGGACCAGGGGGCCACGCCCCGGTAGCGGATGAAGTAGTTGTCGCCCTTCGTCGCGCTGCTCCCGCGGGCGGGGCCGGCGTAGCAGAGCTTCCCCTCTGCTTCGAGCTGCGCGTAGCGCGGCAGGAAGTGCAGCCCGCCAATGGGGCCGCGCTCCCAGTCGTCCCCGCAGAACACGTGCGTGAAGGCGTTGCGCGGGCCGGTGCTCACCCACAACCCCGTGAGCCACTCGAGGTTGCCCTGCCGCGAGCCCGGCCGCCCGGCGACGGACAGCGCCCGCTGGATGCGCGGGTCGTCGTAGTACCGCGAGAAGAAGCGCTGCACGTCCCCCGCGCCCACGCTCACGTCCGGACGCGCGGGGCACAGGTCCAGCACCTCGCGGTCCATTGGCGTCAGCGTCGGCTGCTTGCCGAACAGGGGCTTCGTCTCACACGTCGTCGCGCAGCCCGTGGCAGGCTTCCAGGTCACTCGAACCGTGGCCCCGCGCGAGGAGGTGGGTTGGATGTCGCCGCGCTCCTCGTCGGCCCCCGTCTCCGGCTTCGCCATGGCGGCGATGCGGGCCTGCTGCTCCGCCTTGCCCCGGGCCTGCTGCTCGGAGTTGGCGCGGTCCGCAGCGGCCAATTCCGCGGGGCTCGGGGCACGGGGGGCGGCGGCTTCCGGCGCGCCCTCGCACAGCACCCAGCCTTCCGAGGACGGGCCCTTCAGCTTGCACCACGTCCGATTGGGGCCGCCCTTCTTCAGGAGCGGGTACGAGGTGCCGGGCTCTACCGTGAAGACCACCCGCGTCGACTCGGGCTGTTCCACCGCGTCCACGCGGACTTCGGACACGAAGGCCCCCGGGCCCGCCAGGGCGGGGAGGGCGGTGACGAGGCAGAGGGCAAGGAAGGGGAGGGGAAGACGCATGGCGCGCGGGAGTCTACAGCGGCCCGTCAGTCGCTCGGGAGGAGCGACCCTCTTGGACGGGGTTGGCGCTTGGGACGGCCCTTCCCCGCCCGGCATTCAACCGGGCGTCACCCGAGGGCAGGCAGACGGGGTCAGGCGGGCGTCAGGCTCAGGTGAGCTTCAGGCGCACGGAGTTCGGCTTGTCCGTGCGCGCCTTGCCCACCTGCACGGTGTACTCGCCCGCGCCGTACTCGGCCTTCAGGTCCGTCACCTTCTCGCCGTTGACGCGCACGCTGCCCTGGGCCATCGCCTCGCGGGCCTTCGTCGCCGAGGCCACCAGCTTCGTCTCCGGCAAGAGCTTGAACAGGAGCTGCTTCTCCGCCCCGGCCAGTGACACCTCCACCAGCTCCAGACTCGCCTGCGGCGCCTCCTTCTTGAGGTTGTCCCAGGCCTCCACCGCCTTGCGGCCGCCGTCCTCGCCGTGGAAGCGCACCGCCATCTCCCGGGCGAAGTCCTTCTTCACCGTCATGGGGTGCAGCTCGCCGCCCTGGACCTTCGCGCGCATCTCCGCGAGCTCCTTCAGCGTCTTCGCCGAGAGCAGCTCCAGGTACCGCCACATCAGGTCATCGGTGATGCTCATCAGCTTGCCGAAGATGGTCTCCGGCGGCTCGTCGATGCCCACGTAGTTGTCCAGGCTCTTGGACATCTTGTCGCCGACGATCTTGCCGTCGACCAGCTTCGCGTTGAGCCCCTCCAGGATGGGGCCGGTCATGATGACCTGCGGCTCCAGCCCTTCCTCCTTCATGAGCTGGCGGCCCACGAGCAGGTTGAAGAGCTGATCCGTCGCGCCCAGCTCCACGTCCGACTTCAGCGCCACCGAGTCGTACCCCTGCAAGAGCGGGTACATGAACTCGTGCAGCGAGATGGAGACGTTCTCCCGGAAGCGCTTCTTGAAGTCGTCGCGCTCCAGCATGCGCTGCACCGAGTAGCGCGCCGCCAGGCGGATCATCCCCTCCGTGCCCAGCGCGTCCAGCCAGGTGGAGTTGAAGCGCACCAGCGTCTTGTCCGCGTCCAGCACCTTGAAGACCTGCTGCTTGTACGTCTCCGCGTTGGCCTTCACCTCGTCGCGCGTGAGCGCCGGGCGCGTGGCGTTGCGGCCCGTCGGGTCGCCGATGAGCGCCGTGAAGTCGCCGATGAGGAACACCACCGTGTGCCCGAAGTCCTGGAAGCGCCGCATGCGCGTCAGCAGGAGCGAGTGGCCGAGGTGCAAATCAGGCCGGCTCGGATCGAACCCCGCCTTGATGACCAACGGCTTGCCCGTGTCATACGAGCGCTGGAGCTTCTTCTTCAGCTCCTCGGGCACCTGGATGTCCACGGTGCCTCGGGTGACTTCTTCGAACTGCTCCTCGGGGGTCGCCTTGCGCAGCGCGTCCGTGTTCATGGCGCGCGAAACCTACCCGATTTGCACCGCCCGTGGCGGCACTTCCTCCGCGAGGGCGCTCAGGTGCCCGGCAGGCGCTGGCGCACCCGCTCGATGCTCCGGGGCCGGCCCGTCGTGTCGTCGATGTCGATGACGACGCCCTGCAGGTACACCAGCTTCTCCGCCACCTCGTAGGGCGCCTTCTCCCCGCGGAAGCGCGCCAGCGAGGACTCCTTCTTCATGCCGATGACGGAGTCCAGCGGGCCACACATGCCCACGTCGGTGATGAAGGCCGTGCCGCCGGGGAGGATCCGCTCATCCGCCGTCTGCACGTGCGTGTGCGTGCCCACCACCGCGGACACCTTGCCGTCCAGGTGCACGCCCATGGCGTTCTTCTCGCTGCTCGCCTCGCAGTGCATGTCCACCAGGATGCAGGGCGTCTCCTTGCGCAGCTCCTCCACCAGGGGCAGCACCACCTCGAAGGGGCTGTCCTCGGTGCGCATGAAGACGCGCCCCTCCAGGTTGATGACGCCCAGGGCCCGGCCGTCCGCGAGCCGCACCAACCCGTGCCCGCGCCCCGGCGTCCCCTTGGGGTAGTTCGCCGGACGCAGCAGCAGGTCCGGATGCTCCTTCACCCAGGGGAGGATGGCCTTCTTCGAGTAGAAATGGTTCCCGCTCGTCAGCAGCTTGATGCCGCTGTCGAGCAGGTACGTGGCGGTCTCCGCGCTGATGCCGGCACCGCCCTCGCTGTTCTCCGCGTTGGCCACGCACAGGTCCACCCCGTGCTCGGACACGAGACGCGGCAGGAGCGTGCGGACCGCCTGGAGTCCCGGGCGGCCCACGACGTCTCCCATGAAGAGGACCCTCACGTATCCAGGAAGTCCCAGTCGCGGTACAGGCCCCGCAGCGACTCGGACTCCGTCACGATGAGATCCATGTCCACGTCATCCGTCGTGGTGGGCAGCACCTGGACGACCTGGTCATTGAAGGCCAGACCCACCCGGCGACTGCGTTGGCTGGCCGCACGGAGGGTGGCGTCGTAATAGCCGCCCCCGCGCCCCAGCCGCTTGCCGTCCCGGGTGAACCCCAGGCCCGGCACCACGAAGAGGTCTATCTGGTCCACCGGGATGAGGTCCGAGGAGTTGCTTGGCTCCCTGACCCCCAACCGTCCCGGCTCCAGCTCGCTCTCCGACTTGATGGCCCTGAATGAGAGGATGCGCCCGTGGACGTGGGACAGCGGGTAGCAGACGATTTTGTCGTCCTGCAACGCCGCAATCAAAATGTCCCGCGTGGGCACCTCGCCCCGAATCGGGGCATACAAGGCTACCGTTCTCGCCTTCTGATAATACGGAGCTGCCAGAAACCGAGACTGAACCTTGAGACCCCGCGTGTCGATGATGTCCGGCGTCATCGCCTTGCGGCGCGCCGTCAACTCTTCACGCAGCGTCTGCTTCCTCGCCGCCGCCTCTTCCACCACCGTCTCGCTCACCGCCGCCGCTCCGCAGAAAAAGTCCCCCGCCGCATGGCCGTGTGCCCAGCGTCCATTGAACCCTCTGAAAGCCAGGTGGGAACCGAAATCATGCCGCCGCAGGCTTCCCTCATCCCCCGTGAGGAGGGAGGGCTTGCACATGGCGACCGAAACGGACCCCGGAATGGACGTATCGGTTCGAATTTCTGCTGGGCATCACGCGCCCCGCAGGGGACAGCCTTTGTAACAAAGCTACAGTGCTACCAAGTCCTCGAATCTATTGGGAAAACCCGTAAGAGTCTGGGGAAATGATAAGGACGGGGGGCGGCGGGGTCAAGGCTTCCTCGTGCGTTTACAAGGCAGCCTCGCGGCTTCTATGATGAAAAGACTCCCGCACATGCCGCCCGCGCTTTCCAACAAGGCACTCGCGACGGTTCTTTCCGTCGTCGCCTCCGGCCTCGCATGGGCGGGGCCGACCGTGTCCGGCCCCTACCTGGGGGATATGTACGGCCCGGTGGAGTTCCGCACCGAGGGCGAGCAGGTGATTGGCACGGCCACCGGGAAGGGCGGCGCCTGCGGCTTCGAGCCCGGCACGCAGGTGGTGAAGGGCGAGCTGCAGGGCCACGTGCTGGTGGGCAGCGTGCTGCTGTGCCAGACGGGGCCGAGCTGCATGGAGCGGGAGAGCCACCCCGCGCTCTTCTTCATCAACGCGTATGACCGGGTGCTGAGCGCGCTGGTCCAGCCGCCCAAGGGCTGCCGCTCTCCGGCGCTGAAGGACGGCCTGCTGCTCTTGCTGAGGTCCACGGCCTCGCAGGACGACTCCCAGGACGGCGAGCCGGAAGCGGCCGACGAGGAGGCCGCCGCCCCCGCGCCGAAGAGTGCGAGCGCGGCGGCGCCTGCCGCGGAGGCCCGGCGTGCGCCGGAGGCGGGAGTGCCGTCGCTGGATGAGGGGCTGCGGCAGCTCGCGGCCGGCAACCACGCGGCGGCGCAGCGGCACTTCGAATACGTGCTGGCGACGGATGACCGCAACCCCGCGGCGGTGGTGGGGCTCGCGGCCTGCCAGCTGGAGCTGGGGAACGTGCCCGGTGCCCTGACGACGCTGGAGCGCATGCGCACGTCGAACCGGCCGGACGTGCAACTGTGGCTGGCCTACGCGCACCTGCGGGACAGGAAGCGCCCCCGCGCCCGGGAAGCGTTGCGCCGGGCCATGGAGCTGGGCTGGGCGCCGGGGAACCGGCCCGCGGAGGCCGTGCCGGAGGCCGCGCTGAAGGAGGACATCGAAGCGCTGCTTCAGCAGCGCAACCGCAAGCGGGCACCCGGCCGCGAGGCGCTGGGGTCCGGAAGCACCATCCCGTGAGCCAGCCGCCCGCTCCAGGGAAGACCACCCGGGTCTTCGGCAACTACGAAATCCTCTCCGTGCTCGGCAAGGGCGGCATGGCGGAGGTGTACCGCGCGCGCGTGCTGGCCGGCCCTCGCGAGGGCTGGACGGTGGCGCTCAAGCGGCTGTTGCCGGCGCTGACGAGAGACCCCGCCTCGGTGTCCCTCTTCGCCCGCGAGGCGCAGCTGTCCAAGCAGCTGCACCACCCCAACATCGTCACGGTGCTGGATGCCGGCGTGCTGGAGGGCATCTACTTCATCGTCATGGAGCTGGTGGACGGGCGAGACCTGGGCCAGATTCTCCGGCGCTGCAAGGTGCGCGGCATCCCCCTGCCGCTGGACTTCGCGGTGTACCTGGGCAAGGTGCTGTTGGAGGCGCTCGCGTACGCGCACACCGCCACCGGGCCGACGGGCGAGCCGCTGGGCATCGTCCACTGCGATGTGTCCCCCTCCAACCTGTTCATCTCCCGCGTGGGAGAAATCAAGCTGGGCGACTTTGGCGTGTCGCGCGTGCTGGTGGACGGCAAGCTGCAGGGCGGCGAGGTGCTGGGCAAGCCGTACTACCTGTCCCCGGAGTCGTTGCTCGGCGAGGTCAACCCCGCCGCCGACCTCTGGGCCGCCACGGTGGTGCTCTACGAGTTGCTGACGCTGGAGCGGCCCTTCGTGGGCGGCTCGCCGGACGAGGTCTTCGCCGCCATCTGGTCCCGCCAGTACCGCCCGCTGCGCGAATTGCGCCCGGAGGTGCCCGAGGCGCTGGAGGCCGTGGTGGACCGCGCCTTCTCCAAGCATCCCGAGGAGCGCTTCCCCTCGGCCGAGGAGTTCGCCCAGGCGCTCACGCCCCATTACGACGAGCGCGTGGGCACGCCCCTGGCCATCGCCGCCGTGGTGCGCGGCCTCTTCGGCGCCAGCGACGACGTGCCCTCGTCGTCCTCGCCGGGCGGCGCGGCCCCCGCGACGGGGACTCCGGGCTCGAGCGCGGGGTAGGCGGGGGCGGCTCCTCGGCTGCCTGCCCGCCGCGGGAGGGAGGCACCCATGCGGCCCGCCGCGGAGATGACGACATTTCCTCCCGCGCGCGAAGCCGCGCAGGGGAGGAGAGCGATGGCCACCGAGCCCAAGCAGCCGAAGCCCGAGCAGGACGCGCCCGAGCGCAAGACGCAGCAAGAGGCGCCCCGCCGGCCCTCCAAGGCGGACGAGGCCCGGGAGGATGGAATGCCCGGCTACGGCCAGCCCGACGAAGAAGTGCGCGAGCAGTCCATCCCCGAGCAGGAGTGGTAGGGCGCCCGGCCTGGCCGTGAAGGAAGTCCTGCACCGGGAGCGCGGTGGATGCGGGAGCCTGCATCCCCGGCTCTGGAGCGCATGTCTGGCATTGAGCATTGGAGCGGGCACCCGCCTCTTCGTGCCAGGGCAGGGCCTTGGAGTCGTGCCCCCCAGTTGTTAGCTCCCGTGCTTCGGGCATCCCCCTGATACCCACCCTCCACGCGCCCTCTTCCGAGCTGCGGAGCCGCGCGTCGTACCCCGCCGCTCGATGGACATGACAGATGGACAGCAGCCGTTCGGGGCCGCTCTTCGAGACCGGTATCCCCAGCTTCGACAGGCTCCTCGGTGGTGGCATCCCCCGGCGCCAGTCCGTCATCGTGACGGGCGACCCGGGTTGCGGAAAGACGGTCTTGTGCAGCCAGGTGGCCTTCCTCGCGGCGTCGCGGGGACTGCCGGTGGTGGTGGCCACCGTCACCTCCGAGCCGCACGACAAGCTGGTCAGCGAGCTGGCCGGCTTCTCCTTCTTCCGGCGGGAGCTGCTCGACGAGAGGCTCTTCGTGATGAGCGCCTACTCCACCCTGAAGCAGGGGGCGCGCGAGACGCGGGACCTGCTCATGCAGACGGTGCGCAAGCGGGGCGCGAAGCTGCTCTTCATCGACGGGCTGCGCGCCATTCGCGACCTCTGGCAGGACGAGGCGCGGCTGCGCGAGTTCCTCTACGAGCTGGGCATCGGTCTGGCGGCGGCGGACTGCGTGGGGCTCTTCACCACGGAGTATCCGCTGGAGAAGCTGCTGACGCTGCCGGAAGCCACCACCGTGGACGGCGTCGTCTCCCTGTCGGTCAACAAGCGGTCCGCGCGCCGCCTGCGACGCGTGGAGGTGGTGAAGCTGCGCGGCCGGCCGCACCTCACCGGTGAGCACCTGATGCGCATCGACGAGGACGGGGTGCGGTTCATCCCCCGCCTGGAGGCGCAAGTCCCCGACATGAAGGACGAGGCGCCGCCCGAGGGCCGCGCCAGCTTCGGGCTGCCGGAGCTGGACGTGCTGATGGAGGGGGGCCTGCCACTGCACAGCGCCACCATGGTCGCGGGGAGCATGGGCATCGGCAAGACGCTGCTCGCCGCGCACTTCGCGGTGGAGGGTGCCCGCCGCTCGCAGCCGTCCCTCTTCGTCTCCTTCTTCGACTCGCCGGCCTCGCTCAGCAACCGGGCGCGGCGTATCGGCCTGGAGATGGGGCAGCACGTGAAGAGCGGCCTGCTCTCGTTCATGAACGTGCCGCCCATGGAGGCGGAGGCCGACCTCATCGTGGACCGCGTCCTCGCGGAGGTCTCACGCCTGGGAGTGAAGCGGTTGGTCATCGACGGGCTCACCTCCCTGGAGGAGTCCATCGACGACCGGGACCGGCGGCGCACGTTCTTCGCCTCGCTGGCGTTGCGCCTGCGGGTCGCGGAGGTTTCCACCCTGTTCACCCGGGAGGTGCCGAAGGTGGCGGGCACCGAGCTGGACTTCAGCGACGCGCCCATCGCCATCCTCGGGGAGAACCTGCTGCTCCTGCGCTACGTGGAGCTGCGCGGGCGCATCCACCGCATCCTGTCCGTCCTCAAGATGCGCGACAGCAAGTACGACAATGACCTGCGGGAGTTCGAGATCGCCGACACGGGGATGAAGGTCAAGTCGCCCATGCGCTCCGCGGAGGGGCTCCTGACGGGGCAGGCGAGGCCGCTGGGCACGAGCATCGGGTCCGCGGAATGAGTCTCGTCCTCATCGCGGAAGACGAAGAGGCGCTGCTGGAAATCTTCGCCGAGGTGGTGGAGGGGCTCGGCCACCGCGCGGTGCGGGCGCACAACGGCGAGGAGGCGCTCACGTTGGCGCGCACCGAGCCGCCGGACCTGGTGGTCAGCGACCACATGATGCCGCGGCGCACGGGCATGGAGTTGCTGCGCGCGCTGCGCGAGGAGCCCCACCTGTCCACCGTGCCCTTCGTGCTCTTGAGCGCGGCGCGGCCCGTCGGGCGCGAGGAGGCCGACACCTTCCTGGCCAAGCCCGTGGACCTGTCGAGCTTCGAGCAGGCCGTCACGGCGGCGCTTCGCTCGCGGACTCCTTCCGAGCCACGTCCCCCCGGGCACGGGGCCATGCGTGAGTCCCGGCCGGCATCCGGGGCGGCGCGCGAGGAGCTGATCAACTGGGTGGCGCACGAGCTGAAGACGCCGCTGAGCTCGGCCCGGCTCAACGCCCAGGTCCTGCTGCGCAAGGTGGCGCAGCGGGGCGCGGAGGCCGAGTGCAGGTCCGCGGAGGCCGTGCTCCGCCAGCTGGACCGGATGAACCAGCTCATCACCTCCATCCTCGACGCGGGGCGCCTGTCCGAGGGGAAGGTGGAGCTGCGGACGGCGTACTGCGACATCGTCCCGTTCCTCACCGAGGTCGTGAGCGAGTGGCGCGAGCTGGAGCCTCATGTGGAGTTCCTGCTGACGGGTACCCGCGACCCGGTGCTGGTCTCCTTCGACGCCGAGCGGGTGCGGCAGGTGCTCAACAACCTGCTCTCCAACGCGGTGAAGTACTGCGGCGAGCGGAAGCGGGTGGAGCTGGGCCTGGGGTTGAGCCCCGGGCTGGCCGTCATCCACGTGCGAGACTGGGGCGCGGGCATCCCCGCCTCGGAGCTGCCCAACATCTTCGACCGCTTCCAGCGGGCCGACGACAACCCGGACCGCGGCCACGGCCTGGGCCTGTTCATCGCCTCGCAGCTGGCGCGGCTGCACGGCGGCTCGCTGTCGGTGCGCTCCTCGCGAGGCGAGGGCTCCACCTTCCTGCTCCGGCTGCCGCTGCGGCACTGACGGCCGCTACCCCGCCAGCGCGCGCACCTTCGGCACGTGCTGGCGGAGCGCCTGGATCACCCGCTCCACCTCCACCTCGGAGGTGGACGGGCCCAGGCTGAAGCGCAGGCTGCCGCGCGCCTGGGTCGCCGACAGGCCCATGGCCCGCAGCACGTGCGAAGGCGTCAGCGTCCCCGACGCGCAGGCCGCGCCGGTGGACACGCAGATGCCGTCCAGGTCCAACGCCATGAGCAGTGCCTCGCCCTCCACGCCGTCGAAGCGCAGGTTGCTGGTGTTGGGCACGCGCGGCGCCCCGGCGCCATTCACCTCCACGCCGGAGAGGCTCGCGAGGGCCTCGCGCTCGAAGGCGTCGCGCAGCGCACCCACGCGCGCGGAGACTTCCGACAGCTCCCCGGCGGCCAGCTCCAGCGCCAGGGCGAGGGCCTCCGCGTAGGGCACGTTCTGCGTCCCCCCGCGGCGTCCGCCCTCCTGGTGGCCCGGCGTCAGCGCCCGCACGTCCACGCCCTTGCGCACCACCAGCACGCCCACGCCCGGCGGGCCGCCGAACTTGTGCGCGGACAGGGAGAGCAGGTCCGCGTCCACCTCGCGCAGCGACAGCGGCACCTTGCCCGCCGCCTGCACCGCGTCCGTGTGGAAGAGCACGCCTCGCTGCCGGCATGCGCGTGCGACTTCGGCCGCGGGCTGTACCACGCCCGTCTCGTTGTTGGCCCACATCAGCGAGCACAGGGCCGTGTCCGGCGTGAGCGCGGCCAGCACGTCTTCGGCGCGCACGCGGCCATCCGGCCCGGGGGCCAGCCGCACCACGCTGGCGCCCTCGCGCTCCAGTTGCGCCACCGCGCCCAGCAGGGCGGGGTGCTCCACCGCGGACGTCACCACGCGGCGGCGCTCGGGCACGGGCCTGGCGTGGAAGGCGCCGACGAGGGCCAGCGCGTCCGCCTCGCTGCCGGAGCCGGTGAAGGTGATTTCCTTCGGCTCGCAGCCCAGCACGCGGGCCACCTTCGCGCGGGCGGCGTCCAGCCTCGCGCGCGCGTCGCGGCCGCCCTGGTGCACGCTGGAGGCGTTGCCGAAGCCGCCCTGGGAGAAGGCGCGGGCCAGGAGCGCCGCCACCTCCGGACGCACCGGAGCGGCGGCGTTGTAGTCCCAGTAGATCACGTGTCCTGCGCGCACAGCAGCGACACGGGCCGCTCGCCCGCGACGCCAAAGGCTTCCTTGAAGCGATTCACCAGCTCGCGCTTGAGCGCCTTGCGCTGCGCCGCCTTGCCGGACAGCGGCAGCCGCGCGCCCGCCATGCTGCCGTGGCCTCCCGAGGAGCCGCCGTAGTCCTCGAAGATTTCGCGGATGAGGCGGCCCGCGTTCATCCGCCGGTCCTTCACCCGCAGGCTCATGTAGAGCTGGTTGCGGTAGGTGCCGAAGGCGAGCGACCACTTCGTGCCCTCGAGGAACATCAGCCTCTCCGCCACTTCCGCCACCATGTCCGGGGAGTAGACCTCCTCCAAATCCGTGATGATGGCGGTGCCGTACACCTTCGCCCGCTCGAAGGCCGTGTGGTACAGCTGGAAGTACCGCGCCGGCAGCTCCGGGTGCTCGATCTGCGCGAGCATCGACTTGTCCATGCGCGGGAACAGCCACAGGTAGCTGTCCACGTCCGTCTGCGTCGTCTCGCGGCCCAGGTCTCGCGTGTCCGCCTTGAGGCCGTAGAAGAGGGCGGTGGCCACCTCCTCGGAGGGCTCCAGCCGCGCCGCGCGCAGGTACTCCACCAGCATGGTGGACGTGGCGCCGAAGTCACCGCCCACGTCGGCGAAGGGCGACTGCAGGCTCTCCTCGCGCAGCGGGTGGTGGTCCACGACGATGTGCGCTTCCAGCTTCGCCGGCAGCGAGTGGTTGCCCACCTTGGGCTGCGTGTCCACGAGGCCGAAGAGGTCGTAGTCGTCGAAGTCAATCTGCGACACGTGCGAAATCGGCAGGCGCAGCACCTTCACGAAGGCGATGTTCTCCGCCCGGCCGATGATGCCGCCGTAGCCGACGTGGGCCTCCATGTTCGCCCTGCGCTCCAGCAACTGGGCGAGCGCCACCGCCGCCGCCATGGAGTCCGGATCCGGATTGTCGTGAGTGAGGATGAGGGCCTTCTTGTGGCCCTTCGCCACACGGAGGAGCCGCTCCAGCTTGTCGCGCGCGGGCAACGTGGCGAGTCGTGGTGGCGGAGGCTCCGACAGCTCGCCTCCCGGGGGGCCACCGGGGACGACCCCGGGGGCTCCGTTACCGCGGCGGCTGTTGAAGGAGTGGGTCACAGGCATGGGTGCTCTTCTTTACTTCCTCCGGCCGAGGGATTCGAGAAGCCGGATGTTCTCCCCATAACGTTCTGGAAACGGTGTCTCCAGCACACCAATGGTGTCGACGACGCGCGCGTCCTTCACGAGGCGGCGGAAGGCCGTGAGCCCGATCGCCCCCCTGGCGGGCTCAGCGTGGCGATCCACGCGACATCCCAGGGGTTTTTGCAGTCGTTCAGGGGGAAACAGCGCACCCGGGACAGGCCCACCAGGCGGTCGCACCCATCCATGACGGACTCGTACCCGAGTACGGTGGACAATTCGTGACCTGTGGCGAACAGGTGGCAGGTGCCCGGGCCCCCGAGCCGCGGCTCCCGGCGCACCTGCGCACGGAGAGCACTGCGGCCGGATGGCAAGGCGCTAGCTGTTGATGGCCTTGTACTTGCGGGCGAGGTCCTTGAAGAACTTCACGCCGTTGTCGAGCGAGTTCTCCATGGCGTCCATCAACACCGTGCGGAACGCGGCCACGGGTCCCCGGAAGGACTCGTAGTACCGCTGCCGGTCGATGGAGTGGATGATGGCCGGCATGTAGCCATTGCGCACGAGGATGAGGTTGCTGCACATGCGCCCCACCTTCCCGCTGTGCTCGGTGAAGGGGAAGATCTGCAGGAACCGGTGCTGCACGGTGGCGGCCTGCTTGATGGGGTGGAATTCGCGGAACTCCGCGCTCGCCGTGTAGTCCACCAGCTTCTCCAGCTCGCCCTGAATCTTGGCGGGCTGGGAGATGTCGTGGAAGTACGTGCGGTGCAGCGGCATGTCCTTGCGCAGCCCGGAGCGGTCTCGCTCCTTCGCCAGTTCCTTCTCCGTGCGCTCGCGCCGCTCCATCCGGGCGCGCTCCGTCTGTGCCTCGGGCGTGTTGCCCAGGAACAGGTCGTGCATCCGCTTGATGGTGGTGAGCGTGATTTGCGCCTGCTTCTTGGCGCCCGCCGCCTCCTCACGGATGTAGTCGCAGACGGCCTTGTGGTTCCGGATCTCGAGGACCACCGGAATCATGGACGCTTCCGCGTTGGTACGGCCGGGGAAGAGCGCGGCCATCAGCTCCTGGTGGGTGTAGACGACGCCCTCCAGAGCCGCGTCGTGGTAGATCCACGACATCTCGAGCCTGTCGAGGAACTCGCGCGCCGGCTGCTTTTCCTTGTAGATATCGAGGTACTCGCGCAGCGCCTCGTTCTTCTCGTCGATGTCCTGGTAGCGTTCCTTCACGGACTACGGCTCCTTCTCGCTGCGGGTCCGCCGCGGGCGGCATCCGAAGCATGCGGCCGAGCTGTACAACGGCGTGCGGATTCTAGAAATTCCGCGCGGTTGGAACAACGAAATCATCACAGATTGACGAGGAAGACCTCGCACGCCTGGTCGAGCAGGTCCTTGGAGAGCGCTGGCGGTATCTGCCGGTAGCGGGCGGCGTCCTTGATGAGGGAGACCAGGTCCCGAGGGTGGCAGGCGCGCAGGTCCATGCTGCGGGGCTTGTAGTAGTGCTCGACGAGGTAGGTGACCGCCTGCTCCACGTAGGGGATGCCCGCCGCCTCGCAGACGCGGCGGAAGATCTCCCGGTATGACTCCTCGTCGGGGTTTCCGACCTCGATTTTGTACTTGATGCGGCGGAGGAAGGCCTCGTCCACCAGCTCCTTGGGGTCCAGGTTGGTGGAGAAGACGAGGAGCTGGTCGAAGGGAATCTCGAACTTCTTGCCCGTGTGGAGGGTGAGGAAGTCCACCCGCTTCTCCAGGGGGACGATCCAGCGGTTGAGCAGGTCCGTGGGGTGGACCTTCTGGCGGCCGAAGTCGTCGATGAGGAGCATGCCGCCGTTGGCCTTCACCTGGAACGGCGCCTCGTAGAAGCGGGTGCTCTCCGAGTAGATGAGGTCCAGCGTCTCCAGCGTCAGCTCGCCGCCCACGACGACGGCGGGCCGGCGGCAGAGCATCCAGCGGTTGTCCATTTCGAAGGTCTGCCGGCGGCCGGACGTGTCGCCGCCATTCTCCAGGGACACCGGCGTGTGGATGAGCCGGTCATGGACCTGGATGATCTGATTGCCGATTTCGAGGCAGTGCGGGACGTACACCTCGCCGCCGAACATGTGGGAGACGGCCTCGGCGAGGCTCGTCTTGCCGTTGCCGGGCGGGCCGTAGAGGAACAGCGAGCGGCCCGAGTTCACCGCGGGGCCCAGCTTGTCCATCAGCTCGGCGGGGACGGTGAGGTGGCTGAGCGCCATCACCAGTTCCTCCTGGCTGACGACGGGCGTCTCCTCCGTCTGGCTGGTGATGAGGGCGTTGTACTGCTCGATGGGGACGGGCGCGGGGCCGACGTAGGTGGTGCGGGTGAGCGCGTCGCGCGCGTACTCGCGGCCCTTCTCCGTGAGGATGAACTCCACGGAGGCGCGGCCGAAGCCCTTGCCGCCGCGCAGGTCCACCAGCTTCTCGGTGGTGAGGAAGTCCACCACGTGCTCGATGACGCCCGGCCATGGCAGGCGCATCTCCTCGGCGATGGCCATGCCCGTGCCGGTGCCCGCGTAGTACAGGAACTTCAGGGCGATGTCGGCCAGCAGGCCCATCTTGAGCCCCGTCTCCTCCACCGACTTCGGCTCGGCCGGAGCGATGTCGAGGATGGACGGGTTCTCGAGCTTGAACGGATTGTCGTCGTACGCGTAGCCAGCGGGAGCCATCGACCCCCCGTTCTAGCCCATTCGCCGCACGACGGGGCAGCCGACATTCGATTGCAGGTAGTCCCGAGCGCCTGGCCGGCCCCCCTCCCCAGGGTGGGAAGAGGGGCGGGCAGCGTCGCTCAGACGTAGGTGAGCCACTCCGCGTAGCGGGGCTCCTGGCCGCGCACGGTGCGGAAGTAGGTCTCCTGCACGAACTTGCTGATGGGGCCGACCTGGCCGGTGCCCACGGTGCGGTTGTCCACCTCGCGCACCGGGGTGATTTCGGCGGCGGTGCCGGTGAAGAAGATCTCATTGCCGATGTAGAGGGCGTCACGGGTGAACGTCACCTCCTCCACCGGGCGGCCGCTGTCGCGCAGCAACTGGAGCACCGTGTCGCGGGTGATGCCGTCCAGGATGGGTGAGGACAGGGGGGGCGTCTTGATGATGCCCTTCTTGTTCACCATGAAGATGTTCTCGCCGGACGCCTCGGCCACGAAGCCGCTGATGTCCAGGAGGATGGCCTCGTCGTAGCCCGCGTTGACGGCCTCGCGCTTGGCGAGGATGGAGTTGACGTACTGGCCCGTAATCTTGCCGCGGACCATGTTGACGTTGACGTGCATGCGCGTGAACGAGCTGACCTTGGCGCGGATGCCCTCCTTCATGCCCTTGTCGCCCAGGTACGCGCCCCAGTCCCAGGCGGTGACGGACACGCGGGTGGGATTCACGGCGCCCAGGCCCATGGCGCCGTCGCCCATGAAGGCCACCGGGCGCAGGTAGGCGCCGTTGGCGAACAGCGTCTTCTGGCGGCGCAGCAGCTCCAGGCACGCCTCGACCAGCTCGTCCTCGGAGTAGGGCATCTTCAGCTGGATGATGTGGGCGGAGTCGAGCAGGCGGCGGATGTGCTCGCGCAGCCGGAACACGGCCAGCCGGCCATCATGCGTCTTGTACGCCCGGATGCCCTCGAAGACGCCGAGCCCGTAGTGGAGCGCGTGCGTCATCACGTGGACCTGGCCCTCGTCCCACTTCACCATCTTCCCATCGAGCCAGATCTGATCCGCGCGCAACGTGCTACTCGAGGTCGAGCTCATTCGAAGGTTCCTTCCGCGGGGGACTTCAAGATGGGACTGCCCGGACCTTCATGCCAGCCCGGCCCTATGAGGTCAAAGCACGAAAACGGATTCGCGCTGCGTCACAACACGGGGGGCAGCGGGGTGAGCATGCGGCGCAGGAAGGGCATGTCCTCGGCCAGCGCCTTGCGGCCCAGGTGCAGGGCCTTCGAGGCCAGCTCCACGTTGGGCACGACTTCCAGCGGCGACAGCGTGCGGGAGAACCGCTTGATGTGGTGTGCGTAGGGCAGGTTGGGGGTCACGGTCATCGCGGCCAGCCGCTGCAGGGGCAGCCAGAAGGGCGTGGCCAGCCGGGGCGCGAAGCCGTCCAGCCCGAGGATGAGCGTGTTGCGAGTGCCGATGCGCCCGCGCGCCACGGCCTTCCACGCGGCCTTCGCGGGCAGGTTGTCCACCAGCCCTCCGTCGATGAGGCGCGCCACGCCGTGTTGCGCCAGCAGCCCGTCCAGCAGGCCGTGCATGCGCGGGTCCTCGCGCAGCACGTCGTAGTGGATGACGCCGGGCAGGGCGGAGGAGAAGCCCGCGGCGTCCAGCGCGTCGAAGTCGGCGGTGGCGTCGTCCGCGCCCAGGTGGAGGCGGACGGTGATTTCCGGGCGGGTGAACAGCTCCGCCATGGCGCCCATGGCCGCCTGGATGCGCCGGGCCACGCCCGCGGGGTTGAGCAGGCCCAGCGGGCTCGTGCCCAGCAGGCGCTCGTAGTACTCCAGCGGGCGGGGCAGCATGCCGCGGCGGATGCCACCCACGGAGATGAGCGTGGGGATGGGAAGGTCCTTGAGCCGCAGGCCACTGCCCTCGGGGCCCGCGCCGAAGAAGCGCCCCAGCCCCGCGCGCAGGAACAACCGCAGCGCGGCGGGCAGCCCGTAGCGGCTCTCCGTGGAGATGAAGCGGAAGAGCTTCCGGAACGACAGTCCCCGGACGATGTTGATCATCTCCGTGGGGTCGAAGCGCGCCATGCGCGCGCGCATGATGGCGAGGATGGCCCCCATGGACGCACCGGCAATCAGCTTCGGCTCCAGGCCGTGCTCGTCCAGAAGGCTCATGACGCCCAGGTAGACGAACGCGGTGCCTCCGCCGCCGCCCGCCACCAGCACCAGTTCCTTGTGGCGGATTTCCCGGTCCAGCGCCTCCACCGGCACCCGCTCGCGCAGCCGCTGCGCCACCGCGTCCCGGGCCCGCGCGGCGTGCTCGCGCAAGTCACGCACGTGGGGCACCAGCCTGTCGCGCGTGGGCGGGCGCGGGCCACCGAGCACGGGCGTCAGGCGCCGCTCCACCTCTTCGCGAAAAGGGGTGAGCAGCGCGCCCACGCCGACGTCCAGCCCGCCGTGCTGCACCTTGTAGAGGCGTGCCAGCGACAGCGCGGTGCGCAGGATGGCCTCCTCACGCGCGTCCAGCAGGTGCGGGGAGGCCATGGTGGCGCGCACGAGGTTGAGCTCCAGCTCCTCGAGCGGCCGATTGATCTGGAAGCGTTCCTTCAGCAGCACGGGCGGGGCGTCCCGGGTGCCTCAGGCCTGGGCAATCTGCGGGAGGTTGGCTTTGGCCTTCTCGATGTCGCCCTCGTACTTGAGGACGAGGTTGAGCGTGGAGGCCACCAGGTCCGAGGTGAGCTGCTCCGCGTTGAGCAGGGCCAGGCTCTGCGCCCAGTCCAGCGTCTCGCTGATGGAGGGCGCCTTCTTCAAGTCCAGCGTGCGGATGGCGGCGACGGCTTCCACCACCTGTTCTGCCAGCACCTGCGGGACGCCGGGCAGGCGCGACCTGACGATGCGCAGCTCGCGCTCGCGGTCCGGGAAGTCGATGTGCAGGTGCAGGCAGCGGCGCTTGAGCGCGTCCGACAGCTCGCGGGCGTTGTTGGACGTGAGGATGACGCGGGGGATGTGCTTCGCGCGGAAGGTGCCCAGCTCGGGGATGGTGACGGCGTTGTCCGACAGGACTTCGAGGAGGAAGGCCTCGAACTCCGGGTCCGCCTTGTCGATTTCGTCCACCAGCAGCAGGGCGGGGTGCTCGGAGAGCTGGGCCTTGAGGATGGGGCGCGGCAGCAGGAAGCGCTCGGAGAAGAACACCGCGTCGCTGGAGGCCAGCTTGTCCGCGGCCTCGGTCAGCGTGCGGGCGCCCTCCACCATCTCGCCAATCTTGTCCTTGAGCAGCTGGGTGTAGAGCAGCTGCTTGGCGTACTCCCACTCGTACAGCGCCTTGGCCTCGTCCAGGCCCTCGTAGCACTGGAGGCGGATGAACTCGCGGCCCAGGGCCTGGGCGAGCGCCTTGGCCAATTCCGTCTTGCCCACGCCGGCGGGGCCCTCGACGAGGATGGGCTTGTCCATCCGGTCCGCGAGGAAGGCCGCGGTGGCGATTTCGGGGGAGGAGAGGTAGCCCACCTGCTCCAGGCGCTCTTCCGCGTCCGCCACGCTGCTGAAGCCGCGGCCATCTACCGTCGAAGGGGTGCTCACGCCTGGAAACTTAACCGACGCCCTCCACCCCACTGCGGCAAAAATGCCAGGGTTCCGGCGCCCCCGCCGTGGCCCTTCTGCCTCCCTGCTCTGCAACCCGGCGTAACCACGTGTGGAAATTTTCTGCGCACCGTGGGCACACGTCGTGCATCTACACCGCGCAATTCACGAAGCAGAGAGGTCGCGGTCATGTTTTGGGCGTGGTTGAGGATGGCGATGGCGGTGGCGGTGGTGCTGTTGCCCGGGGGCTTCCCGCTCCTGCTGGCCTACATCGCGGTGCGGACGCTCCGCGCCCGGTGGCACAACGCGCAGGTGGAGGCGCACAGCCGCGGTCGCGAGGCCTCCCTCCGCGATGTGGTCGCCTCGCTCCACTTCAAGGAGCTGATCCGCGAGGCGCGCGCCGCCCTGTGACATCCACGCCCGGGTAGGGCACGGATGTCATGGTTGACCCCAAAGCCCCCGGGATTCCGGGGCACCTGATGAAACCGCCACCCCGGACCGCCCATGACGAGGCGCTCCGGGGTGAGTCGTTTTCGGGGGAGGGTGCCGGGCATCCGGCGGGTGGTGCCGGAAAGCCGCAAGGGGCGCCGGAGGGAGCTCCGGCGCCCGGGGACTACTTGTCGAGCTCGTCGACCAGGGCCGTCCAGTCGTCGTCTTCCTTCGCGACGCCGGCGGGAATCTGGATCATCACGGTGCGGTCGGTGGGCTCGGACTCCTCGACGACAGGGGCCGGGGCGGGGGCCGCGGCCTTCTTCGCGGCGGGCTTCGCCGGGGCCTTCGCGGCGGCGGGCTTCGCCGCGGCGGGCGCGGCGGCCGGGATGACCTGGTTGAGCTGCGTCCTCACGGCCAGGTCCTCCTCCTCCACGGGGGCGGGGGCGGTGGCCGCCTTCGCCGCGGCGGGCTTCGCGGGGGCCGGGGTGGCGGCGGCGGCGGGAGCCTTGCTCTTGAAGCGGGCCAGCTCCAGCTCGGCGACCTTGAGGGCCTTGCTCTTCTCCTGCACGGACTGCTGCAGGCGGGCCACTTCCTGGGTCTTGATGGCCTCGCGGCGCTCCAGCTCCGCCTTCTGCTTCGCGGAGAGGTCCTCCAGCTCCTTGAGCTGCCGCGTCTCCAGGTCCTTGCGCTCCTTCTGCGCGGTGGCGAGCCGGGCCGCGGCCTCGTTGGCCTTGCCCTCGGCGGTGGCCACGCGGGCGTTGAGCTCCTTCTCCACGCGGGCCTTGGCGCCCTGCGCGTTCTCCACCGCCAGCTCCAGGTCCTGGATCTTCTTCGTGCGCGTGGCGAGCTGCCCCTGCAGGTCCTTGGCCTTCGCCTCCGCATCGGCGGTGCGGGCCTGGGCCTCCTGGGTGAGCTGGGCGACGCGCTGCTCGGCCTTGGCCAGCTTCGCGGCCAGGTCGTCCGCCGACTTCTTCGCCTCTGTGCGCTCCTGGGCCGCCTGCTGGGCCTGCTGCTGGAGCTTCGCCTCGGACTGCTGGAGGCGGGTGGTCAGCTCGTTGCGCTCGGCGGTCAGCTTCTGGTGGGCGGTGCCCGCGGCGCGCAGCTGCTCCTCGCGGTCGGCGAGGGCCTTCTTGCCCAGCTCCAGCTGGTTGTTGAGGCCGGCCATCTGCTGGCCGAGCGCGTCGGCCTGACGCTTCGACTCGGCGGCCTGCGTCTGGAGCTTTGCCTCCATCGCCTTGAGCTGCTCGGTCCGGGTGGCCACCTCGCGGTTGAGCACCTCGGCCTGACGCATCTTCTCCTGCGTCACCTGGGTGAGCTTGCGGAGCGTGTCGGACAGCTCCTTGCCCTTGCTGGCCAGGTCGTTCTGGAGCAGCTCCTCCTTGCGCTGCGACTCCTCGGTGAGCGCGTGCAGCCGCTCCTCGAGGGTGCCGCGCGCATCCTCCACCTGTGCCAGCTGCGAGGACAGCCGCGTCACCTCGGCGACGGCGGCGCCCAGCTCATGCTTGGTGAGCGTGAGCTGCTCGCCCAGGTCCTCGCCCTGGTTGCGCGCCTCGTTGAGCTGCGACTCCAGCGCGGACTGGGCGCTGGCCGCGGCCTGCCGCGTGGCGGTGTGGGCCTGCTGCTCCTTGCCCAGCGCATCGCGGGTGGAGGCGAGCTGGCCCTGCGTCTGCTCCAGCGTCTGGCTGGTGGCCTCCAGCTCCTGGCGAAGCCCGTCGCGCTCGCCCGTGAGGTCCTGGATGTGCGCGCTCGTCTCGGCGGCCAGCTTCTCGTGGGCGGCGCGCTCGGCCTCGTAGTGGCCCTGCGTCTCGGACAGCTCGCCGCGCAGCTGGCCAATCTGGCCGGTGAGCTGGTCCTCCAGCGCGTCCTTCGCCACGCCCAGGGCCTGCAGCTCCGCGGTGCGCTGGTCGCGCTCGCGGGTGGTGCGGGCCAGGGTGTCGTTCGTCTCCTGGAGCGCGCCGCGCGTCTCCTCCAGCTCGGCCTGGAGCGCGTCGCGCTGGCCGGTGGTGGTGGCGAGCTGCTCGCGCGTGTCCTCCAGCGCGGACTGCGTCTGCGTCAGCGTCTGGCTGGTGGCCTCCAGCTCGCCGCGCGTCTCCGCCAGCGAGCCCTCCGTCTGGGCCAGCCGCGCCTGCGTGTCCGCGAGCGTCGCTTCCGTGGAGGAGAGGGTGTCCTGCGTCTGCGCGAGCGTCTGGCTGGTGGCCTCCAGCTCGCCGCGGGTGTTGGACAGGGCCTCTTCCGTCTGGGAGAGGCGTGCCTGCGTGTCCGCCAGCGTCTGGGAGGTGGCCTCCAGCTCGCCGCGCGTCTCGGAGAGCGTCTCCTCGGTGCGGGCCAGCGTGCCCTGCGTCTCGGAGAGGGTGGCCTCCGTGCGCGACAGCGTGTCCTGCGTCTGCGCGAGCGTCTGGCTCGTGGCCTCCAGGTTGCCGCTCAGCTCGGCGATGCGCTCGTCGCGCGTCGCCACGTCGCCTTGCAGGCCCTCGATGGTGGCCTCGCGCTGGGCGACGGTGTCCTCCAGCGATGCCACGCGCGCGGTGAGCTGCTCGCCCGTGTTCTGCGACTGCTCGAGCTGCTGGGTGAGCGCCTGGATCTGGCCGGTGAGGTCCGCCTCCAGCTCGGCCTTGGCGGAGCGCAGCTCCTCCAACTGCTGGGAGAGGTCCTGCTCCAGGGCGTCCTTGGCCTGGTTGAGCGCCTGGAGGCGGTCGGTGAGGTCCGTCTCCAGCTCGTCCCTGGCCTGCTGCAGGGCCTGCAGCTCGGCGGAGAGCTCCGCCTCGCGGTCCGCCAGGTGCGTCTTGACGGACTCGACCTCGCCCTCCAGCTCGCCGATGCGCTCCAGGTGCTGCTGGATGTTGGCGTTGAGCTCCGCCTCGCTCTGCTCGTTGCGGGCGATGGTCTCCGACAGCTCGCGCTCGAGGGTGCCAATCTTCGCGTCGCGGTCCTCGACGCGCTGGGTGAGCTCGGTCTCCTGGGCGTCCTTGTCCAGCCGGAGCTGGTCACGCTCGCTGGTGGTGCGCGCGAGGTCGCCTTCCAGGTCGGCCACCTGCTGCGTGAGGCGGGCCTCCAGGGCCTCGCGCTCGGCGTTGAGCCGGACGATTTCGGCGTCCGCCTGGGTGCCGTGCTCCTCGGCGGCGGTGGCGCGCGCCTCCAGGGCGCGGACGGTGCTGTCGCGCTCCTGCTCCGTCTCCTGGAGCCGGTCCTGGAGCGCCTGAATCTCTCCGCTCAGCTCTGCGTAGCGCGCGTCGCGCTCGCTGACGGTGCGGGCCAGCTCGGCCTCGAAGTCGTCACCGCGCTTGCCCAGGCGGGCGACTTCCGCCTCGTGGGCGCGGAGGGAGTCCTGGAGCTTCTGCTCCTTGACCTCGAACTCCAGCGTGACGACGCCGAGGTGCTTCTCCAGCTTGTCGTACTCGCCGCGGAGGTTCTCCAGCTCGGAGACGCGGCGCTCCAGCTCGTCCTCGCGGTTGTGGACCTCCTTGCGAAGGACGTTGATGTCCTTCTCCTTGGAGGCCACGACCTCGATGAGGTCCTTCTCCGAGGAGAACTTCTGGAGGAGCAGGTCGTCCACGGCGGCGCCGTGCTCGCGCTCCTTCTGGAGCATGCCCTGCTGGGCCTCGTTGAAGCGGCGGAGCAGGTCGTCCACCTGCATCTTCAGCCCTTGCAGCTCCACGTCCTTCTCGTGGAGCCGGTCCTCGCCGGAGAGGAGCTCGCGCTCGCGCACGCTCCAGATTTCGGAGAGGCGGGCGAGCTGGGCCTCGCGCGTCTTCAGCTCGTCGCGGAGGATTTGAATCTTGCCTTCCGGCGTGCCCATCAGCTCGCGCCGCGGGGGCGGGCGCTTGAGCTGGCGGGACTCGGCGAGCAGCTCCGCCTTGCGGTCGGCGATGGACTGGAAGGCACGGTCGAGGAAGGCGCGGTCCTCGTCCGTCATCGCGCTGCGGCGCTCGCGCTTGGGCAGCTTGGGCGGGCCACCGGCGCTGGTGCGCATGGGGGGCGGCATGGGCGGCGGCGCCTCACGGGGCGTGCCGTTGAGCGCCGCGTCGAGCGAGGCGTCCGATTCGTCCGTGCCCGGCGGGATGATGCCGTAGCTCATGGACGCGAGCTCTCCCATCTCGAAGGGGATGACGAGGTAGCCGTCCGCGGCGCCCGGCGTCTGCCGGTGCTGCGTCAGGCCATCCACTCCCGTGTCGGAGGAGAGCAGGAGGACCTTGAGGTTCTGTCCCCACTTGCCCTTCTTGATCTGCCCACAGAGAACGAAGCCGGACTGATCCGGCAGCTCGGCGCGCAGGACGACCAGATCCGGCCGACGCTTTTCCAGCTCACGCTGCGCGTCAGACGCAGTCGCCGCCATGGCCGTCTGATACCCCGCGCTCTTGAGCACGGTGGCCATGCTGAGGGCGAACTCGTTCTGGCTTTCGACGATGAGGACCCGACGCTCCATGAAGCCCTTCTGACCCGGAAAAAGTGCAGTGAAAACCGCAGCATCCTATCGGGCGCGTGCAAGCCTTGGAAAGTTTATGGGTGGCGCTCGGTTGGCTGCTTCACGAGCTCTTGCCGCGACCGACGCCCGGGGAGGTACGTACGGCCGGGGGGACGCGGGAGGGGCTGGTGTCCTCGTCCCGACCGGGGAACGTGGTCGGTGGCGTGTGGCGGTCGAAACGGATGCCGTCCGGCGGACAGTACCCGTGAGCGAGCTGGGCGAACCACGGGTTGAGTGCCGAGGGGACGGGCTCCGGCGCGGCGCCCTCGTCCTCGGGTTCCGACGCGGGCTCGGCCTCCACCTCGTGCAGCTCCGCGTCCTCGAGCAGGCGGGCGCCGTTGGCCACGGAGACCTCGGCTTCCTCCACTTCGTCGCTGCTGATCTCGTCCGGCTCGTCGAGACGTGGGCGCGAGTGCGCGGGAGTCGGAGAGGTGTCGGAGCCGTCGTCGATGGACTGGGCTTCGTCCGGGGAGATTTCCTCGGGTTCGTCCTCGGAGGAGGCGGACGCGGGGAGGGAGGCCTTCAGCGATGGGGGCGCCGGGCGCGAGGCCTGTACGTCCACGGGGGCGAGGCGGGGCGGGCCCTCGGCCATCAGCCGGGGCGGCCGCTGGCGGGGGACGGGGGGCGGCGCGGTGGCACGGGGTGGCAGCGCGGGCGGGCGCTCCGGCTCAGAGGGGGTGGTGCCTCCGCGGATGGACGGGGGGCGGTCCTGATCAGCGGCGGGGAGGCCTCCGCGAATCGGCGGGGCACGGTCCTGATCAGCGCCGGCCGTGTTTCCACGGATCGGCGCCAGGCGGTCCGCGTCCGAGGAACCGGGGCGCAGGACGGGGAGCGGGCGCTCGACGTCGGAGGAGGCGGCGCCTCCGCGGATCATCGGAGGCAGCCCGGACTCAGAGGGCGCGGTGCCCGGCCGCAGCACCGGGGGAGGGCGCTCGGCCTCGGAGGAGGGGGTGCCTCCGCGAATCATTGGAGGCAGTCCCGAGTCGTGGGACGCGGAGCCCGAGCGCGGCACCTGGGGAATCACGAGCTCCGAGGTCTGCGGGCCCGAGCGCAGCACCGGCGGGAGCGCGGTCTCCGAGGTCGGAGGCCCCGAGCGCAGCACCGGCGGGAGCGCGGTCTCCGAGGTCTGCGGGCCCGAGCGGACCACTGGGGGCAGCCCGGTTTCCGAAGGCGAGGAGCCCGGACGAACCACCGGGGGCAGCCCCGGCTCGGAGGTGGGCGAGCCCGGACGAACCACCGGGGGCAGTCCGGTCTCGGAGGTGGGTGAGCCCGAGCGGGGCGCGGAGGGCGCACGCTCGGACTCGGTGGCCGAGGTGCCTCGGGCCGGCGTGGAGAGCGCGGACATGCGCCGCGAGGGCGTCTCCACGCGGGCCGACGTGCTGCGCCCACCACTCAGTGAGCGTGATGCGCCGCCGGGCGCTGGCGGCTCGTCCTTCCGGTTCGCGGTGCCGGAGTCGCGTCCCGCCGAGGACGGCGCGAACGCCTCGTCACGCATGAACAGCGCCGCGGGCACCTTGACGATGGGCGTCGGGGCCGGCGGCTCGTCGCGGTCGGACGTGGCGGGCGTGCGGCCGCCGGAGGCAGCACCCGGGGACTCCTCACGAAGGCCCGCGCCAGAAACCCGGGGCGAGAAAGGCTCCTCGCGGTCCGCCGCCACGGGGGCGCGGACGACAGGCGTGGGAGCGGGAGGCTCCTCTGCTTCGACCCTGGACGGCGCACGGATGATAGGCGTGGGAGCGGGAGGCTCCTCTGCATCGGCCCTGGACGGCGCGCGGACGATAGGTGTGGGAGCGGGAGGCTCCTCTGCATCGGCCCTGGACGGCGCGCGGACGACGGGCGTGGGCGAGGGAGGCTCCTCCGCATCCTGGGCGACCGGAGCGCGCACGACAGGCGTGGGCGCCGGGGGCTCCTCCCTGTCAGCGGTGCTGGAGCCCCGGACGATGGGCGTCGGAGTCGGCGTCGGCGCGGGCGGCTCCTCCACGAGCGAGGGCGACGTGGCCTTCCCCGGAGGGGAGTACCTCAGCGACACCGGTCCGCCGGACTCCGTGCCCGCACGGCTCGAAGTGGGAAGCGCCGGATCCACGATGACGGAGGCGGGCGAGGCGCTCTCAGCTCCCTTGCCCTTCGCGGAGCTCTCGCGCAGGGGCAGGCCCATCACCACGGGAGGCTCGGAGGGCTGCGACTCCAGCTCCGTCTTGATGAGGCGCGTGTCGAGCCCCTCGTCCAGCACCTGGCCCATGACCAGCGGCACGTCCTCGCCCGTCGGCTCGGAGCTGCCAGCCTGCGCGGCCTCCGGCTTCGACGCTTCCTTCCTGGGCGTCGGTTCCGGCGGCAGCAGGGCCGCGAGCCGGTTGGTGGGCGTGCCCGTCACCGTGGTGGGAGCGGGCAGGTCGTCCTCGCTCCGGGGCGCCACCGATGCCGACCGCTTCTCCAGGAGCGAGTCGTAGAGGTCCAGGAGCCTGCCGCGGATGAGGCCCGCGTCGAGCACCTGCTCCGCATGCGCGCGCGCCCGGCGTCCCAGCTCCATGCGGCGGGGAACGTCACGCGCCAGGTCGACGATGTGGTTCGCGAGGGCCTGCGTGTCTCCAGGCGGGAAGAAGAGGGCCGCGCTCTGGGGAATGAGCTCGCGGGTGACGGGCAGGTCCGCGGCGATGACGGGGCGGCCGGCGGCACAGTACTCGGACACCTTCGCCAGGGGACCGCCCTGCAGCCGGTTGCGCTCCACGTCGTCCAGGGGGAGCACGCCCACGTCCGCCAGCGCGAGCACCTTGGCCACGTCGTCGTGGAGGACGGGCGCCTGGAACTCCACCCGCTCCTTCAGCCCCAGCTCCTTCACCAGGTCATCCAGGTGCGGCTGCCAGTCCGCGTGCTGCGCGCCCACCAGGGTGAGCCGCACGTCCGCGCGTTGGGCCGCGAGCGCCACCGCGCGCAGCAGCGTGGGCAGGCCCTGCCACCCCACCTGGCTGCCCAGGTACATCAGCCGCAGCGGCTGCCCATCCGGCGCGCCCATCGCCTCGGGCTCGTAGGCCTTGAGGTCCACCGGCGCGCGGACCACGTGGATGAGGTCGTCGCTCGCCCCGAGCGACTGGATGTACGAGCGCGTCGTCTGCGAGCCGGTGATGATGAGGTCCGCGTTCATCAGGCAGAACAGCTCCTGCCTGCGAATCTTGGAGAGGAAGCGCCGGTCCCCTTCCGTCTGCGGGTGCGTGTAGCGCAGCTCCTGGGACGGGAAGGTCTGCGCCTCGTAGACGAGCCGGTGGCCGTAGTCCGCCTTCAGCTCGCACAGCGCATAGCCGCCGAAGGGGTCGGTGAAGTGGGCGAGCGCGTACTCCTCGCTCTCCAACTGGCGGCGCACGGCGCGCTCGAAGGCCTGGATGCGCGAGGCCAGGTCGCCCGAGCCTACCGGCACCCGCAGCAGGCGGGCGCCCTGGTACTTCTCGATATGGGAGTGGTCAGGTGTCTTCGCCGACAGCACCACCACGGAGAAGCGGTCTGGAAGCGCCTTGAGGTACTCCGTGACACGGCGCGACGAGCCCGACGGACCGGGGATGACGTCGAAACTGCACAGGAGCAGTCTGGGCAGGTCGCTCAAGCGTGGGCAGGATACTTGGCCCCATCCTGGGTGTCATCGGGCGATGCAGGGGAGGGGGGGTCGGGCGACGAACACATGAAATGCTGGCACGTTGACCCTCCACTGCCAGCGACCTAAAGGCGACCTTGCCTATGGACGACCTCAAGAGTGTAACCGTCAGCCATCTGAGAGAGCTGGCCCAGAAGCACCTGGGGAGCGGTTACAGCAAGTTGAAGAAGGAGGAGCTCATCGCGGCGCTCGCCGCGTACGTCCCCGCCCTGGCGAAGCTCGCTCGCCTGGTGGGTATCACCGTGGCGCGCAAAAGTTCCGCCACCAAGGCTCCTGCTCCCGCGAAGGCCGCGGCCGCGAAGGCCAAGGAGTCCCCCAAGGACAGGAAGGCCCGGGAGTCCAAGACTCCTGCCAGGGGCGTGAAGGTGCCGAAGGCGCCCGCCCGGGAGAGCAGGCAGGCTGCCAGGGAGGCGAGCGCTTCCAAGGCCTCCACGCGGGGGCAGAAGGTGGCGGTAGAGGAGAAGCGTGCTCCGGCGAAGGCGAAGCCAGCCGAGAAGATGGGCCAGGGCCGCGTGTCCGCGCCCAAGCGGGTGGCGGCCAAGCGAGCGTCGGAGAAGCCGGGTGACGCCCCGCCGGCGCGCCCCGCCCAGGTGGTGACGTTCCCGCCGAAGCCTCGCGTCCCCCGCGAGCCGGCGACGCCCACGGCTTCCTCGCCGGTCTCCGCGTCCTCCGGAGACACGGGGGCTCCTCCTGAAAGCACCCCGGCGTCGTCGCCTGAAGTCCCCGCCGCCGCGCCCGTTGCGCCGCCGCCTCCTCCCGCGCAGCACGACGCGGAACCGGTGCTCGAAGGCTTCTTCGTGGCGCGCGTCATGGGGCCGGACGAGGCACGCCGGCACCATCTGGTGGACGCGTCGTCTCACCCGCCGCCTTCACCGGAGGACGACGAGGGGCTGGGCGAGTTGCCAGCGGGCTACGAGGACGACGGCGCGTTGCTGCTGCCGAGGGATCCGCAGACGCTCTTCGTCTCGTGGGACTTCAGTACGGCCGCTCGGGCCCGGGCGCTGCAGGGGCTGGATGCTCCGCGTGCCGTGCTGCGCGTGTTCGACGGGGAGAAGATGGCGCGCGAGCTGGACTGCGCGCTCGAGTCCCGGAGCTTCTACATCCACGGCCTGGAGCCGGGCCGGCACTACCGTGTGGAGGCGCACTTCATCGGAAGGGATGGCCGCAGTCGCCGTATCGGTCACTCCAGCAGCCGGGTTGCGTTACCGCCCAGCGGCACGTCCACGGACACTTCGATTCGTTTCCTCCGCGTGCCTCAGCGCATGCCCGAGCCGCAGCCCCTGCCGGAGGTGGTGCCGCCGGTGCGCACCCGGGCGCAGGAGGCCGAGGAGCGCGAGTACATCACCTGGCGCCGTGTGAATCTGCCGGGCAGCGGAGGCGTGCGGGACATCCCCGAGTCGCACCGTGAGCGGACCGTTTCCGCCGAGCAGCCCGAGTCCCATCTCGAAGCGCCACCGCGAGCGCCGGGGGCCTCGGACGTGCGTTACATGGAGGCTCGGGAGCGCGTCCCGGGTGCTTCGGACATGCGCTACGTGGAGTCCACGGAGCGCGCGCCGGGAGCGTCGGACCAGCGGTATCTGGAGGCGCCGGGTCGGGCTCCGGGGGCATCGGAGCAACGCTATCTGGAGGGCCGTACGCAGCCGCGCGAGCGTCAGTACCTCGACGTGGGGCGCGCGCCGGGTGCTTCGGACATGCGCTACCTGGAGTCACCGGGCCGTGCGCCCGGGGCTTCCGACCAGCGCTATCTGGGGGGCTCTCAGCCAGCCGGTGGTGCCCGGCCTCATCAATACCTCGAGGTGGGCCGTGCGCCGGGTGCTTCGGACATGCGCTACCTGGAGTCACCGGGCCGTGCGCCGGGGGCCTCGGACATGCGCTACCTCGAATCTCCTCCGCGTGCGCCGGGCGCTTCCGACATGCGCTACTTGGACTCTCCTCCACGCGCACCGGGTGCTTCCGACATGCGCTACCTGGAACACGTAGCCCGTCCGTCAGGTGCATCGGAGCCGCGCCCCACCGAATCCGCGCAGCGTCCTCCGGGTTCCCCGGAGGAGCCTCTTCCCCGGAAGCCGCCTTCGGGCAGCGGCCGCTCGTGAACCCGCACGGACACTTCGAACGCTTATGAGCCTGGGCTCTCTCGCGCTGGTCCTCCACGCGCACCTTCCCTTCGTCCGACACCCCGAGCACGAGGATTTCCTCGAGGAGGACTGGCTCTACGAAGCCATCTCCGAGACGTACCTCCCGCTGCTCCTCGTCTTCGACAAGCTGGCCGAGGACGGCGTCCCCTTCCGTCTGACGATGACGCTGTCCCCCACGCTCGTCGCCATGCTGCGGGACGAGCTGCTCATGTCGCGCTACGCGCGCCGGCTGGACCAACTCTGCGAGCTGGGCGCGCGCGAGGTCCACCGCACCCGGAACGACGCCACCTTCGGCCCGCTGGCCCGCTTCCACCGCGACCATTTCGAGTCGCTGCGCCGCGCCTTCCACGACCGCTACAAGCGCGAGCTCGTCACCGCCTTCCGCCGCCTCCAGGACGCGGGTTTCCTGGACATCATCACCTGCAACGCCACGCACGGCTTCCTGCCGCTCATGCAGCAGGTGCCCGAGGCCGTGCGCGCACAGGTGACGGTGGCCGCCAACCACTACCGGCAGAACTTCGGGAGAGACCCGGCGGGCATCTGGCTGGCCGAGTGCGGCTACTACCCCGGGCTGGAGCGCGTGCTGGCCAACGAGCGCATCCGCTACTTCTTCGTGGACACGCACGGCCTCACGGACGCCACACCGCGCCCGCTGCACGGACCCTATGCGCCCATCTTCACGGAAACGGGCGTGGCCGCATATGCGAGAGACCCGGAGAGCAGCCAGCAGGTGTGGAGCACCGAGTTCGGCTATCCCGGTGACGGGGACTACCGCGAGTTCTACCGGGACATCGGCTGGGACCTGGACCTGGACTACATCCGCCCGTTCATCCAGCCCACCGGCGACCGCAAGAACACCGGCTTCAAGTACTTCCGCATCACCGGCAAGACGCACGACAAGCAGCCCTACAACCCGGCCGCCGCCCGCGAGCGCGCCGCCATCCACGCCGGCAACTTCCTCTTCAATCGCGAGCGGCAGATAGAGCACCTCGCCTCACGCCTGGGGGGACGCAAGCCCGTCGTCGTGGCTCCCTACGATGCGGAGCTGTTCGGCCACTGGTGGTTCGAGGGGCCCATGTTCCTCGACTTCCTCATCCGCAAGGCCGCGTATGACCAGAAGACCTTCCGCCTGGTGACGCCCTCGGACGACCTGCGGGAGAACCCGGAGAACCAGGTGGCCACGCCGCCGCTGTCCTCGTGGGGCGCGGGCGGCTACGCGAACATGTGGCTCGACGGGGCCAATGATTGGATCTACCGCCACCTGCACCACTGCGCGAAGCAGATGGTGGAGCTGGCCCGCGACTTCCCCGACGCCGACTCCCTGAAGCGCCGTGCGCTCAACCAGGCCGCGCGTGAGCTGCTGCTCGCCCAGTCCTCCGACTGGGCCTTCATCATGAAGACGGGCACCATGGTGGAGTACGCCCGGCGCCGCACGCGCGAGCACGTCCTCCGCTTCCAGCGCCTTCACGACGAGCTGCGCGCCGACACCATCGACGAGGGTTGGCTCACCCAGGTGGAGGGCCGCGACAACCTCTTCCCGGAGCTGGACTACCGCGTCTACCGGCCCGGCTGAGTGCTCCGGGAACAGGCGGGGCGGCGGGGTGTTTCCTTCTCGTCCCAGGGCTCCATTTCGCTTGCGGTGAGTCTTTTCCGCTTTAGCTAGGAGTACATATGAACCGTTCTCCCGTCGCTCCCCGGAGGGCCCTGGTCGCGGCGCTCCTGCTCGTGCTGCCCGGCGTTGCTCTCGCCCAGGCTCCGGCGCCCCAGCCGGCCCCGCCTCCACCGGCGGCCCAGGCGGCTCCGGTGCCCGGGGGCAATCCGCTCCAGCCCGCCACGCGCGAGGCGCAGGCGCTGCCGTCGCTGGCGCCGCTGGTGGAGTCCGTGAAGTCCGCGGTGGTCAACGTGGACGTGCAGGCGCGCGGCGGTGGCGGACCTCAGGGCATGGAGGACAACCCGTTCTTCGACCGCTTCTTCGGCGGAGGGCGGGGCGGGCAGCAGCGGGAGCCGCTCCGTCAAGGCGCGGGCTCCGGCTTCATCATCGACCCCAAGGGCGTCATCCTCACCAACAACCACGTGGTGCAGGACGCGGTCTCCATCACCGTGCGGTTGGACGACGGGCGCACCTTCTCCGGCGACGTGCTGGGCAGGGATCCGCTCACCGACGTGGCGCTGGTGAAGCTGAAGGAGAAGGTGGAGGGGCTGCCCACGGTGAAGCTGGGCGACTCGGACGCGCTGCGCGTGGGTGACTGGGTGGTGGCCATCGGCAACCCGTTCGGCCTGGCCTCCAGCGTGAGCCTCGGCATCGTCTCCGCGCGGGCGCGTGAGATTGGCGCCAGCCCGTATGACGAGTTCCTCCAGACGGACGCGGCCATCAACCCCGGCAACTCCGGCGGCCCGCTCTTCAACATGAAGGGCGAAGTGGTGGGCATCAACACCGCCATCGTCGGCGGCGGCACGGGCATCGGCTTCGCGGTGCCCAGCAACCTCATCCACGCACTGCTGCCGCAATTGGAGAAGGAGGGCGCCGTCACCCGCGCGTGGCTGGGCGTGGGCATCCAGGACCTGACGCGGGACCTGGCCGGCGCGCTCAAGCTGCAGGTGACGGCCGGTGCCATCCTCACCCAGGTCAACCCGGGCTCGCCCGCGGCGAAGGCCGGGCTGAAGACGGACGACGTCGTCACCGCCATCGACGGGAGGAATGTCTCCTCCAGCAGCGAGCTGACGCGCACGGTGGCGCTCAAGCGCCCGGGCAGCGTCTCCACGCTGACCGTGTACCGCGACGGCAAGAAGCAGGACGTGAAGGTGACGCTGGGCACGCGGCCGGACCTGGAGGGCGTGGCCTCCAAGCAGCCGCGCGAGGGCGACGCGCAGGAGAGCTCGCGCCGCGTGGGCGTCAGCCTGCAGAACCTGGACGCGCGCACCGCGCAGCAGGCGGGCTTCACCGACCGCCAGGGCGCGCTCATCACCGACGTGTTGCCCGGCTCGCCCGCGGACCGCGCGAACCTGGAGCCCGGCATGCTGGTGGTGGAGGTGAACCGCAAGCCGGTGAACAGCGCCGAGGAATTGGCGAAGGTCATCAAGGGCGCGCAGTCCGGCAGCACGCTGCTGTTGCGCGTCGCCGCGCCGGGGGGCAATCGCTCCCTGCGCGCCCTGCGGGTGCCGTGAGGCGGACGGGAAGCGGAGCGGCATGAGCGTCAACTACGTCGCCCTCGGCGACAGCACGGCGGTGGGCGTGGGGGCGGCGCGTGGCGGGGGCTACCCCGAGCGCCTCGCCTCCCGGCTTCGGAGTGACGGGCTCCCGGTGGGCCTCACCAACCTGGGGCAGAGCGGGGCCCGCATCCGCGACGTCTTCACGGGGCAGGTGAAGCGCGCGGTGGCCGCGCAGCCCACGCTGGTGACACTGGGGGTGGGCACCAACGACCTCTGGCGCGGCACCTCGGTGGAGGACTTCCAGGAGGAACTGGACCGCATCGCCCGCCGGCTGAAACAGACGGGCGCGCCGCTGGTGGTGGTGAACATCGCGGACATGGCCCTGGCGCCGGTGGCGAAGCTGGTGCCGAGCTCCCTCTACGAGGGCCGCATCGAGCCCTTCAACGCCGCCATGGCCGAGGTGGCCCGTGCGCACGGCCTGCACCTGGTGGACCTGTACACGGCCAGCAAGGAGATGATCCCCCAGCGCCCGCAGTTCTTCTGTCACGACGGCTTCCACCCGTCCGACGAGGGGTACGAGGAGTGGGCGGACCTGCTGCTGCCCACGGTGCGCACGCTGGTGTCGCGCTGAGCTGACGGCGCGCGCGCCTACGCCTTGGCCACGCCACCCGGCGTGGTGGTGGTGGCGGCGGGCACGTCGGCGGGAGGGGAGTGGGGGCCGCGCTCGCGGCCGGGGTGCATCTCCATGCCGGACTCGTACGGGGTGGTGCGGTTGCGGCCCGTGCGCTTGCTGCAATAGAGGGCCGCGTCGGCGCAGTCCACCAGCTCTTCCTGGGTGGCGGCGTCGGTGGGGTAGTGGGCCACGCCCACGGACACGGTGACGTGGTTGCCGGGCAGGCCGGGCTGGGACAGCAGCACGTTGTCCGCCACCGCGCGGCGCAGCTTCTCCGCCACCTCCACCGCGTCCTCCTTGGAGGCCTGGGGCAACAGCAGGACGAACTCCTCGCCGCCGTAGCGCGCCAGCGTGTCCACCTTGCGCACGCGCAGCCGGAGCGCGTCGCACACGCGGCGCAGCGTCTCGTCGCCCACCCGGTGGCCCGCCACGTCGTTGAGGCGCTTGAAGTGGTCCACGTCCACCATCAGCAGCGCCAGCGGGACGCCGAAGCGCTGCGCCCGCGCCAGCTCCAGCTCCATGCGCTGGAAGAGGTGGCGCCGGTTGGGCACGCCGGTGAGCGGGTCCGTCATGGTGAGCTTCACCGTCTCCGCGTGCAGCCGCGCGTTCTTCACCGCCGTGGCCGCCAGGTCCGCGACGGCTGTCAGCAGCTCGATTTCCTCCGCGGAGAAGCTGGCCACCTCGGGGCGCTGGAAGTTCATCACCCCCAACAGCGTGCCCATGTGCACCATGGGCACCGCCAGCAGCGCGCCCGTGTCCACCGCGCCCTCCACCAGGCCGCGCCGCGCGAAGATGCTGGTGCGGTCACCCAGGTCCGGCAGGTACACCGCCTTGAGCGTCTGGGCCGCGCGCCCGCACGCGCCCTCGCCCAGCGCGAAGGTGAGCCCCTCGGCCGCGCGGCCCTCCGGCCACGCGTGCTTCACCTCCAGCAGCCCCTCCACGTTGAGGAGCATGATGGAGAAGTCCGGAATCTGGAGCCGCTCCACCACCAGCCGGGTGACGGCCTCCAGCAGCTCGTCCAGCTCCAGCGTGGCGTTGAGCGAGCGCGCCACGTCGAAGAGCAGCGACAGCTCGCGCAGGCGTCCCTCCAGCTCCTCCTTGAGGGCGAGCTTCTCCTTCACCACCGCGAGGTCCCGGTGGGTGTCGATTTCCTCCGCCTTCATCGCGGTGAGCCGCGCCAGCATCTGGTTGAAGGCCGCGCCCAGCCGGGACAGCTCGTCCGTGCCCCGCGCGTCCGCGCGCACCAGCAGGTCGCCCGCCTCCGCGCGCCCCATGGCCGCGCTCAGCTTGTGCAGCGGGCGGGTGAGGTTGAAGTGCAGCGCCAGCGCGGTGATGAACGCCAGCAGCACGATGAACAGCACCATGGCGCCCAGCGCGCCGCGGAACATCTCCGTGAGCTGCTGGTGCAGCGTCGGCTCCGCCACGCGCATCTGCAGGACGCTCGCGCCGGGCACCTCGCCCTCCGAGTGGCAGCTGCCGCACTCGGGACCGCCCAGCGGCCGCACCACCTCCGTCACCCCGTCCACGGAGCGTGCCGCCTCCGGCCCGGGCGCCGTCAGCCGTTTGGCCTCCGCATGCTCCTGGCCCACCTCGTCCGGCCGGCGGGACCAGCGGATGTGCCCGTCCGGCGTCAGCACCCGCGCGTCCTCCACCGAGCGGAACAGGCGCGTGTCCGAGCTCAGCACCTCCGCCACCGCCGCGTGGGCCTTGGATGCGCCCGGCGCCTGCGGAAGCGTGAAGGTGGAGGCGACGAACTCCGCCAGCGCCAGCGACTCCACCTGCGTCGCGTCCTGCACCGCCACCTGCGCCTCGCGCCAGAAGTGGCCCACGCCCAGCAACGCCACCACCAGCCCCGGCAGGGCGATGCTCCACAGGAGCTTCCTGCCAACAGTGTCGGGACCCAGGGGCATGCGCTTGTTCGCAGCTCTCCGCAGCGGTGGATTAAACTTGTTTCACGAACTTCCATCGGAATTGTCAATTGGCTGACGCGGACTGTCAAACGTACCGGGACAAGAATTTTCCTGTTCCGGTGGTGTTGCTTCCTTTGCTGCGTCCCGTCATCAGCGGGTTGCTGGCCTCTCCCGGAGTCGCATGTCGACCGCGTTCCTGACGTCCTCGCTGCTGCCCGTTCCCCATGGCTTCGCCACCCGCGCGGGAGGCGTTTCGGAGGGGCCGTACGCGTCGCTCAACCTGGGCTTCTCCACCGGCGACGCGCAGGAGAAGGTGCTGGAGAACCTCCGCCGGCTGGCCACGGGCGCCGGGGCTCCGCTGGGCGCGCTGTGCCGCGTGTCACAGGTGCATGGCGACCGGGTGCTGGAGGCGCGGGGCGGGGAAGGGGAGGCCTTGCGGCCGGTGGAGGGCGAGGCGGATGCGCTTTGGACGGAGGCGCCTGGCACGTGGGTGGCGGTGGGCACGGCGGACTGCGTGCCGGTGCTGCTGGTGGACCCGGACGGACAGCGCGTGGCGGCGGTGCACTCGGGGTGGCGGGGCACGGACGCGGACATCAGCGCGCGGGCGGTGGAGGCGCTGGTGGCGAAGGGCGCGCGGCCGGAGCGGTTGCTCGCGGCGGTGGGGCCCTGCATCCAGCGCTGCTGCTACGAGGTGTCCGGAGAATTGGGCCAGCGCTTCACCGCCCGCTTCGGTGCTGAAGTGGTGGAGGCCGCTGGCGGCGCGGTGAAGCTGGACCTGACACGGGCGGTGCGGCTGACGCTGCTGCGCGCGGGGCTGAAGCCGGCGCACGTGGACGTGCTACCGGCCTGTACCGCATGTGAGCCCGAGCGCTTCTTCTCCCACCGCCGCGACGCGGGGCGCACCGGACGCCACCTCAACTACGTGGTACACCGCTTCTAGCCCCCGAGCGGCGCCGGCCGTTTTCTTGACGCTCTCCGACGGGCCTTCCTATCCTCGGGGTGATCCCCGTCCGAAGAGGCCCGTGCCCGCGCGCTCCGTCATCTTCCGCCTGCTCGCCGCCGCGCCCCTGTGCGTGATGAGCGCTTGCGCCTCCAACGCCGCCAGCCAGGCGGACGTGGGGGCGCTGCGAGCGGAGGTGCAGGCCCTGCGCGAGACGCAGGCCCGGCTGACCGAGCGCCTGCAGCGACTGGAGGCGCACGACGCGGTGGAGAAGGCCCGTACGAGTGGTGCCCCCGCGCGCGCCACGCCCGCGGACGCCAGCGCTTCTGGAGACGGCCTGGGCACCACGCCGGAGCTGGCGGTGGTGAAGCTCAAGCCGCGCAACGAGCCCGCGCCGAAGCTGCCCACCGCGGTGCCCGTGGTGGAGCCGGACACGGAGCAGATGGAGATGTTCATCAGCGCCGTGCCGGAAGGGGCCGCGGCCGCCTCGGGCGGCGAGGCCGCCACCGTGGTCGCCTCGCGCGACGACGACGCGGACGCGAAGGACCCGGACGTGCTCGACGCCGAGTACGACAAGGCCGTGTCGCTCTTGCGTACCGGCAACGTGGAGGGCGGCGTGGAGCGCCTGCGCCGCTTCGCGGAGGAGAATCCGCGCCACCCTCGCGCCGACAACGCGCTGTACTTCAGCGGGCTCGGGCTGATCGGCCTCAGCGAGTTCAAGGACGCCGCGCGGACGTTCGAGCGGCTCATCAAGACCTATCCCGCCGGGGATGCCATGCTGGACAGCATGCTCCGGCTCGCCGAGTGCCGGATGCGGCTGAACCAGGCCGCGGATGCCAAGGCGCTCTACACCCGCGTCGTCACCCAGTTCCCGGGGACGGCCGCCGCCACGCAGGCGGAGCAGCGGCTCGCCGCGCTCCCGCAGTGAAGGCTCTTTCGAAAGGACGTCGTGCGATGCGCTCCCGGATCCTCACCTCGCTGATGTTGAGCCTCGCCGTCGCGCCGGCCTGGAGCGCGCGCGCCCAGCAGGAGGGCACGGAGGAGCAGGACCAGGACACCGGCAGCGAGACGGAGGGCGCCGAGGTCATGGACGAGGCCCCCGAGCGCCCCCAGGGCACCGTGTCCGTCCCGCCGGGCACGCCCAAGGGCCGCGAGAGCGCCCCGGGCGAGGTCCACTCCGTGCAGGACGGTGACACGCTCTGGGACCTGTCCCAGCGCTACCTGGGCAGCCCCTGGTACTGGCCGAAGGTCTGGGCCTACAACCCGGAGATCGCCAACCCGCATTGGATCTACCCGGGCAACCAGGTGCGCTTCTTCGCCTCGGGCGAAGAGGTGCCCACCCGCGTGGGCACGGAGATTGCCGCCGAGGACGTGACGGCGCCCACCGAGATGAGCGGCGGCGACCTGGTGACGGTGACGGGGAAGATTGGCTACGACGTGTCGGCCGCGCGCCCGGTGACGACCCAGGGCTTCGTCACCCAGCGCGAGCTGGACGAGGCCGGCCGGATCGAGGGCTCGTCCTCCGGCGCGCTGATGCTGTCCTTCCCGGACACCGCCTACGTGCGCTTCAAGAAGAAGGGCAGCGCCAAGGTGGGGGACCGCTACGTCGTCTACCACACCACCCAGGCCGTCCAGCACCCGGTGACGAAGAAGAAGCTGGGCTACCTCACCGACTTCCTCGGCACGCTGCGCGTGATTCGCGTGAGCGACAACGTCGTCACCGCGCAGGTGGTGGACACGTGGGACGGCATGGAGCGCGGCGACCTGGTGGGCCCCGTCGGCGAGCGCCTCACCGAGCGCGTGGCCCCGAAGGCCAACGCGAAGGAGCTGCAGGCCACCGTCATCACCGCGCTGGTGCCGTACCTGACGCTGCTCGGCGAGTTCCACACGGTGGTGGTGGACCGGGGCAGCGCGGACGGCGTCCAGCTGGGCAACACCTTCACCATCCTCCGCCAGGGCGACCCGTCCCTCCAGGTGCTCGGCCAGGAGGCGAAGCCGCTCACCGCCAACGAGAAGCGCTTCCCCTGGGAGAACATCGGCACCTGCATGGTGACCGAGGTGAAGGAGCGCACCTCCAACTGCCTCATGACGCGCTCCATGGAAGAGCTCGTTCCCGGCGACCGCGCCGTCATGCGCGTCGGCGAGCCCACCGCCAGCCGCTGAACTCCCGGGGCCCGAGAGCCCGGAACCCGGCAGGAAATGTGCATCCCCTCCGCCAGTGGAGGGGCTGAGTGCTTGACCGGTGGCGGTCCGGTGTCTATGTGTCGCGCCCCTCCCGGGGACCCATCTTCTATATAGGTGGGAAACGGGCAGGGGACGGGTATGGCGGACGCTGAGACGGACAGCCTCACGGCGGAGCAGCAGGCGTGCCTGGCGCTCTGGGCCGTTCCCGGCCTGGGGCCGAGGACGCTGGCCGCCCTGCGCGCCTTCGCGGATGGAAGTCTCGCGGCGCTCGCCTCCGTCCCTGTACGGGACTGGGTGTCCCAGGCGCCGGTCTCCCCACAGGTGCGCAGACGGCTGGCGGCGGTGGACACGCTCCCTCCGCTGGCGGAGCGCGTGCTGGAGGCCTGCCGCCGGGTGGCCATGGGCGTGGCCTTCTCCGGCCAGCACACCTATCCGGACCGCCTGCGGGAGGTGGAGGACGCGCCTCCGCTGCTCTTCTACCGGGGGCGTCCGGGGCTGCCCCGGCGCCGGGTGGCCATGGTGGGCAGCCGCCATCCGGACCACGGCTTCCTGCCCTTTGCCCGGGACTTCGCGAGGAAGGTGGCGGGGGCGGGGGTGGGCGTGGTGTCCGGGGCCGCGGTGGGGGTGGACCAGGCGTGCCACTGGGGCGCGCTGGATGTGGGCGGGGAGACGTGGGCCTTCCTGGGGTCTGCCCTGGATGCGTTGGACCCGGCGCAAGCCCGCCTGCTTCCTCACTTTTTGGGGCGGGGAGGCGTGTTCTTCAGCGAGCTCCCACCTGGGGTCCGGGCGAGCGTTACCACCTTCCCGCGCCGCAACCGACTCATCTCCGGCGCATCCGATGTGGTCCTGGTGTTGAGGGCGGGGAAGAAGTCGGGGGCGCTATACACGGCCCACGCGGGGCGGGCACAGGGGCGGCCGGTGTTCGCGCTGCCCGGGGATGTGAGGCAGGTGGCGGCGGCGGGGTGCAACGAGCTGCTCCGGGACGGGCATGCGAGCGCCTGCATGGGCCCGGAGGATGTGTGGAGGGTGGTGGGCGTTCAGCCGGAAGTCATGGGGCCGCCGGACTACACGGCCTCGTGGGAGGAGCTCTCCGCGGAAGCGAAGGGCACTTATGGAGTGTTGGACCGGGTTCCCCGGACATTTGACGAGGTGCTGGTCGGCAGCACCCTCTCACCGGCGGCGCTCACCGGCGCGCTGGTGGAGCTGGAGTTGACGGGGCTGGTCATCCAGCACCCGGGCAAGCTGTACGAAAAGGTCTAGGTAGGAGAGTCATGGCCACGCGGACGAAGAAGCAGGTGGAAGAGACGGAGGCGGCGGAGGAGACGAAGTCGCCCCGCAAGGCGGCCGCCAAGAAGAAGACGGCCGCCAAGAAGAAGCCGGCGGCCAAGGCGAAGAAGACGGCGGCCCGCCGCCGCGGCAAGAAGGGCGACGACGAGCTGCCCACCGTGGATGCGGACGCGGACGAGGAAGTCGCGCCCCGCGGCAAGGGCCCGCACTACCTCGTGGTGGTGGAGTCTCCCGCCAAGGCGAAGACCATCAAGAAGTACCTGGGCTCCGGCTACACGGTGAAGGCCTCCGTGGGCCACGTGAAGGATCTGCCCAAGAGCAAGATGGGCGTCGACGTGGAGCACGACTTCCAGCCCGAGTACGAGGTCATCAAGGGCAAGGAGAAGGTGCTCAACGAGCTCAAGAAGATGGCGAAGTCCGCCGACAAGGTCTTCCTCGCGACGGACCCCGACCGCGAGGGCGAGGCCATTGCCTGGCACATCAAGGAAGAGCTCGCCCACCCCGACGCCATGCGGGTGACCTTCAACGAAATCACCAAGAAGGCCGTCCAGGAGGCCATCGCCCAGCCGCGCCAGCTGAACCAGGACAACTACGACTCGCAGCAGACGCGCCGCATCCTCGACCGGTTGGTGGGGTATCAAATCTCCCCGCTGCTCTGGCAGAAGATCCGCCGGGGCCTGTCCGCCGGCCGCGTGCAGTCGGTGGCGGTGCGCCTCGTCGTGGAGCGCGAGGCCGAAATCAAGGCCTTCGTCCCCGAGGAGTACTGGTCGCTGGACGCGCTGCTGGCCGGTTCCGCCGGCCCGCCGCCCTTCAAGGCGAAGCTGTCCAAGGTGGACGGCAAGAAGATGGAGCTGAAGGACCGCGCCACCACCGAGGGGCTCGTCGCCGAGCTCCAGGGGGCCGAGTTCGTGGTGGCCAAGGTGGACCGCCGCGAGCGCCGCCGCAACGCGCCCGCGCCGTTCATCACCTCCAAGCTGCAGCAGGAGGCCGCCAACCGGCTGTCCTTCACCGCCAAGAAGACGATGACGCTGGCCCAGAAGCTCTACGAGGGCGTGCCCCTCGGCGAGGAGGGCCAGACGGCGCTCATCACGTACATGCGTACGGACTCCACCCGTCTGTCGGACGACGCGGTGAAGCAGGTGCGCGAGTTCATCGACGGCAAGTACGGCAAGGAGTTCCTGCCGGCCGAGCCCGTGGTGTACCGCTCCCGGAAGAGCGCGCAGGACGCGCACGAGGCCATCCGCCCCACGTCCCTGGAGTACCCGCCCGAGCGCGTGCGGCCCTTCTTCGAGGCCATGGGCGAGTCGGACATGTTCCGCCTCTACGAGCTCATCTGGAACCGCTTCGTGGCGTGCCAGATGATGCCGGCCGTGTATGACCAGACGAGCGCGGACATCTCCGCGGGCCGGGCCACGTTCCGCGCCTCGGGCAGCACGCTGAAGTTCGCCGGATACCTGGCCGTCTACGGCGCGGGCCTCACCCCCGAGGAGGAGGCCGAGAAGGAGAAGGCGAAGGCCGCCGGTGAAGAGGGCGCGGATGGCGCGGACGCCATCGGCGAGCTGCCCTTCCTCACCGAGGGCGAGAAGCTGGCCCTCCAGAAGCTGCTCCACGAGCAGCACTTCACCCAGCCGCCCCCGCGCTTCAGCGAGGCCACGCTGGTGAAGGAATTGGAAGAGCGCGGCATCGGCCGCCCGTCCACCTACGCCGCCATCCTCTCCACCATCCAGGACAAGAAGTACGTGGAGAAGCTGGAGGGGCGCTTCCGGCCCACGGACCTGGGGCAGATGACCAACGAGATGCTGGTCAAGCACTTCCCCCACGAGCTGGACGTCACCTTCACCGCCACCATGGAGGAGAAGCTGGACCAGATCTCCGAGGGCGGCACGAGCTGGAAGGCCGTGCTGCACGACTTCTACGGGCCCTTCAAGGAGACGCTCGAGAAGGCCAAGGCGGAGATGCGCGACGTCAAGCGCGAGGAGATCAAGACCGACATCTCCTGCGAGAAGTGCGGCAACCCCTTCGTCATCAAGTTCGGGAAGATGGGGCACTTCCTCGCCTGCTCGAACTACCCCGACTGCAAGAACACCAAGGACTTCAAGCGGGACGCCGAGGGGAAGATCGTCATCGTGGAGGAGGAGACCACGGACGAGAAGTGCGAGAAGTGCGCCAGGCCCATGGTCATCAAGCGCGGCCGCTTCGGGCGCTTCATGGCCTGCTCCGGCTACCCGGACTGCAAGACGTCCAAGCCCATCTCCATCGGCGTGGGGTGCCCGGAGTGCAAGCAGGGCTACCTCACGGAGCGCCGCAGCGGCCGCGGGAAGATCTTCTTCGGCTGCAACCGCTACCCGGACTGCAAGTTCGCCGCGTGGGACAGGCCCCTGGCCGAGCAGTGCCCGCAGTGCGCGTCCCCGTACCTCCTGCAGAAGTTCTCCAAGCGGGACGGTGCCTACATCGCCTGCCCGAACAAGGAGTGCGACTACCGGCGTGAGGTCGTGGAGCAGGCGGGCGTACCCGGGTCACCGGAAGCCTCCTCGGCTGCTTGAAAGCCCAGTAGTTCCGGAGGGCTGGGCCCTGTCCGTGGCTTGACACGCTCGGCGGGCCCGCCCTAGAAGTCCAGGCTGCCCCCTCCTCGGGGAGAGTCCTGTGGGAGCCCGTGTCCGGCACGGGCCCACCCGGGGGGACGGGCGTCGAAAGGACACCAGGCGCGATGATTCACTCGGTGAGCGAGCTGCTGCTGGACGTGACACTTGCGGCCACGGAGGGCGGCAAGATGGGCGTCACGGACTCCGTCATCAAGTTCTTTAAGGATGGCGGCCCGTTCATGTTCGTGAACCTGTTCTGGCTGGCGTGCTCGCTGGCGGTGGCGCTGGAGCGCATCGTCACCGTGGTGTTCCGCTACAACCTGCCCGCGCCGCCGTTCATGGAGCAGATCGCCAAGCTGGTGCGCAGTGGCAACCTGGACCGCGCGGTGAAGGTGTGCAGCATGGCGCCCAACTCGCCGCTGGCGAAGGTCATCCGCGCGGGCCTGGTGAATGCCAACCGCGGCGAGATTGAAGTGGCCAAGGCGGTGGAAGAGGCCATCGTCGAGCACAGCCCGCACGTGTCCAAGCGCATCCCGTGGCTGTGGTCCCTCGCCAACATCGCCACGCTGGTGGGCCTCGTCGGCACCATCTTCGGCCTCATCGGCACCTTCCAGGCGCTCGGCAACGTGCCGGCGGAGCAGAAGCAGGTGCTGCTGTCCGACGGTATCTCCAAGGCGATGAACAACACCGCCTTCGCGCTCTCCATCGCGGTGCTCTGCATCGTCTTCCACCTGTTCCTCACCTCGTACGCGAAGGGGCTGGTGGAGTCGATGGAGCTCAACGCGCTGAAGCTGGAGAACCTCCTGTCGCGTCGCGGCTCGGTGGACCCGGCAACCACGGAGCTCGAGTCCCGCGCGTCGTAAGGCGCACGGTGCGCGTCCATGGCGTTCCACTACTCCCGGCGCAAGCTGAAGGTCCGTGAGGAAGAAGAGTCGGGCGAGCTGAACATCGTCCCGTACCTCGACATCCTCATGAACCTCATCATCTTCATGCTGCTGTCCATCACGGGCCTCGCCACGTTCGGCATCCTGAACGTGAATGCCCCCAGCTACGGCGCGCCCAGCGCGGGCATGACGCAGGAGGGGCAGGACGAGCAGAAGCTGACGCTGTCCGTGCTCATCTCCAAGAAGGGCCACTTCGTCAGCAGCGAGAATGCCATCCTCGGTCAGGAGGGCGCGGCGGCGGACCAGCCCACCGTGCCGGTGCTGGCGGACGGCACCTACGACTTCCGGGCGCTCAACGCGAAGATGGTGGAGATCAAGGCGGCGTTTCCCAAGGAGACGAAGGTCATCGTCGGCGCGGATCCGGACATCCCCTACGAGGCCCTCACCCAGACGCTGGACGCCATCCGCGAGACGCAGGCCAGCCCGCACCGCCTGCTGTTCCCGGACGTCACCCTCGGGGCGATCTGACCCATGGCCGAGCCGACGACACCCGCCCTGAGCGAGGCCGACGAAGAGACGCTGGCGCGGCTGCGCTACCGCAAGGCGCTGGCGCGCAAGAAGCGCAAGGAGCGCGAGGCCGCGGGGGAAATCAAGGAGCTGAACATCACCGCGATGATGGACATGATGACCATCCTCCTGGTGTTCCTGCTCAAGTCCTTCGCCTCGTCCTCCGCCGCGGTGACGGCGTCCGAGGACGTGCGCCCGCCCGTGTCCACCACGCGCGCCACGCCGAAGGACACCGTGGCCGTCACCATCACCCCCAAGAACATCCTGGTGGGCGAGCGTGAGGTGCTCCGGCTGCAGAACGGCGTGATTCCAGCCGACAAGATTCAGGGCCGGCTGGTGCTGCCGCTGGACGCGCAGCTGAAGAAGGAAGTGGAGAAGCTGAAGTACATCGCCGAGCGGAACCCCTCCGCCCCCTTCAGCCGGGAGCTGTCCGTCATCGCGGACAAGAAGGTTCCCTACGACATGCTCCTCACCGTGCTCTACACGGCGGGGCAGAACGAGCTGGAGAACTACCGGTTCGTCGTCCTCCAGAAGGAAGGCGAGTAGGGCGCTCCCCGGCACGGCGGGAGCGCCCCTCATTCAGCGGACGGAAGGCTAGAGCGAGGGCGTGGCCATGGGCCCGCCGCGCGTCTCCAGCTCGTGGATGCTGGCGTCCTCCTCGCAGCGGATGGCGAAGGGCAGGGCTTCCAGGCGCTCGATTGGAATCTCGAAGCCGCAGTCCACGCAGTCTCCGAAGACGCCCATCTCCATGCGGCGCAGGGCCGCGTCGATGAGCATGATTTCGCGCCGCTGGGACTCGAGCAGGCTGGACAGGGTGTAGTCCGCCAGCTCCGACTGGGCATTCTCCTCGTACTCGGGGTCCCTCTCCTGGTCCTTGAGGGCGGTCAGCTCCCGATGCGCGCCCGCGTTCGCCGTGAGGATTTCCCGGCGCCGGCGCTGGAGGAGCTCGCGAATCCTGTTCAGGTCGTTGCTTCGGGCCATGGCCATGTCTCCGATTGCTCCAGTCTTCGAGTTCATTTCCGCTCGTCCGGATGGAAGGCCGCTCCGGCGCGACGAACGCGAGAAACGTAGGGGTTCAACCCAGGTAGGGAAACCGCGCCTTCCAACGGGGGGCTCCGGTGGGTCGCTGGGCAGGCGGGCAGGCGGCATGCCCTGGGAGACAGTGGTTGACGCGCCCGCTTTCACTTCTGGGAAAGGGCGGCCCGGTCCTGCTAACAGTTCACCGACGGGCGACGGCGCGCGCCCGGGAGGAGCGGGATGGCTGACGTGAAGCAGCGGGTGACGGTGATTGGCGGAGGCCTGGCGGGCAGCGAGTGCGCATACCAGCTCGCCCGCCGCGGCGTGTCCGTGGAACTGCGCGAGATGAAGCCGCACAAGCGCTCGCCGGCCCACAAGTCGGACCAGTTCGCGGAGCTGGTGTGCAGCAACTCGCTGCGCTCGGACAACCCGGAGAGCGCCATCGGCCTGCTGCACGCGGAATTGCGCGCGCTGGGCTCGCTGGTGCTGGGCACCGCGGACGCGCACCGCGTGCCCGCGGGTGACGCGCTGGCGGTGGAGCGCGAGCGCTTCTCCGGTGCAATCACGGAGACGCTCCACCGCATGGCGGGCGTGGAGGTGGTGGCGGGCGAGGTGGAGCGTCTGCCGGACGAGGGCCCGGTGGTGGTGGCCACGGGGCCGCTCACGTCGGACGCGCTTACCCGCGAGCTGGAGCGGCACGTGGGGACGAAGCTCTACTTCTACGACTCCATCGCCCCCATCATCTCCGGGGACTCCATCGACCTGAACGTGGCCTTCCGGCAGAGCCGCTACGGCAAGGGCGGCGGGGACGACTACCTCAACCTTCCGATGACGCGCGACGAGTACTACCGCTTCATCGCCGAGGTGAAGGCCGGCCAGAAGGTGGTGCCGCACGCTTTCGAGGAACCGAAATACTTCGAAGGGTGTCTGCCGATTGAAGTGATGGCGGAGCGCGGCGACGACACGCTGGCCTACGGGCCGATGAAGCCGGTGGGCTTGAGAGACCCTCGCTCGGGCCAGGAGCCCTATGCGGTGGTGCAGCTGCGCATGGAGGACACGGCGGGCACGTCATGGAACATGGTGGGCTTCCAGACGCGGCTGACGTGGGGTGAACAGAAGCGCATCTTCAGCACGTGCATCCCCGGCCTCCAGCAGGCGGAGTTCCTGCGGATGGGGCAGATCCACCGCAACACCTTCATCGACTCGCCCCGGCTGCTGTCGCGGGACTTGTCGCTGAAGTCGGAGCCGAGGCTGTACTTCGCGGGGCAGATTTCCGGCGTGGAGGGCTACGTGGAGAGCGCGGCGTGCGGGTACCTGGTGGCGCTGGCGCTGCACGCGAAGCTGACGGGGAAGGAGTTCGTTCCGCCTCCGGCCACCACGGCATTGGGCGCGCTGTTCCGTCACGTGACGGGAGAAGCGCACCCACCGGACTACCCGCACCAGCCCTCCAACATCATCTTCGGCCTCTTCCCGCCGCTGGCCGGGCGGGTGAAGAAGGCGGACAAGCGGGCAGCGTACTCGGCGAGGGCGAAGCAGGCCCTGGCGGAGTGGCTACCGCACGCGGGCGTGCCGGGCACGCCCGAGCACGGGGAACAGAGGAGCGCATGATGCGGACGCGGCAGGGGCGACTTCTGGGTGCAGGTCTACTGGCCGCGCTCGCGGTGGCGGGTGCGGGCTGCAAGAAGGGGAATGAGGGCAGCGGCGGCGCGGCGGCGCCCGCGGCCAGCAGTGGCTCGACGGGTGGAAGCGCGGCGCGCGCGCCGGCTCCCAGCCGTGGCGCACCGGAAGCGGGACAGGGGCTGCTCCTGGCGGCGGGCCGGGCGGCGGACCTGCGCGTGACGCCGGACGGGCTGAAGGCCACGTACCTGCTCAACGGCCAGAAGCCCCGGCTGGACGGGATTCCTCCGCAGATGCTCCTGGGGCAGCTCTACGTCGTCCCGGTGGAGGGCGGCGAGCCGCGCAAGCTGGGCGAGGGCGTGACGAACGTGCCGGGTGGGCAGCTCGTCACGCCGGACTCGAAGCACGCGCTGTTCCTCGCGGGCTACAACCCGGCCTCGCAGTCGGGCGCGCTGACCGTCGCGGCGCTGGACGACGCGAAGTCGGAGCCCGCGGTGCTGGGCACGGCGGTGAGCTACATGCTGCCCAGCCCGGACGGGACGCGGCTGGCCTTCGTGGACGCGGGCCGGCTGAAGCTGGGGCCGCTGCCCTCGGGCCCCTTCACCGAGGTGGCGGGGGAAGTGAGCACCGCGCAGTTCACCCCGGACGGGAAGACGCTGCTCATCAAGCGCCGGCTGACGGCGGCGGGTGGGCTGGCGGCGGTGTCCGTGGAGCAGCCGGAGGTGGCGCCGCGCAAGCTGGCGGACCAGGTGGGCGACTACGCGGTGTCTCCGGACGGACAGCGCGTGGCCTTCCAGGTGCGCAGCGAGTCCGTGCGCGGGCTCTACGACTTGTACCTGGCGGAGGTGCCGGCGCTGAAGCCGAAGCGGCTGGCGGTGGCGTCGAGCGCCTTCGCCTTCTCGCCGGACAGCAAGTGGCTGGGGCGCACGGAGAACGGGAAGCCGGACGTGCCGGGTGATTTCTACGTGGGGCCGGCGGCGGGCGGTGCGGGGCGCAAGCTGGGGGAGCGGGTGGAGAAGTTCGCCTTCTCGCCGGACTCGCAGGCGGTGGGCTTCCTGGAGAAGTACGACCAGACGGCGGGCGCGGGGCTGATGGCGGTGGCGGCGCTGCCGGACGGGGCGACGAAGCAGGTGGGGGGCCGCGTGCCCAACTTCCTGTGGGGCTCGGATGGGAAGTACGTGTTGTTCCTCTCGCGCTTCCTGAAGCCCGAGTACTCGGTGGACCTGATGCTGTACGCGCTGGGCACGGAGAAGGCGGAGAAGGTGCACAGGGGCGTGTTCGGCTACGGCTTCATGCCGGGCAACACGCAGGTGGTGTTCCGCTCGAACTGCATCCGCAACGGTCGCGCGTGTGACTTCAAGGCGCTGGGGCTACCGCGCAACGGCGAGCCGCAGACGTGGATCCAGGGCATGTTCAGCTACAAGCTGTCCGAGGATGGCCAGCGGGTGCTCTTCACGTACGCGCGGATGGACTCGGACACGTATGACGTGGCGGTGTACGACGTGAAGACGCAGGCGCGCAAAACGCTCGACCAGGGCGTGCAGGTGCCGGTGTCGTTCGCGGGCAAGGGCGACTCGCGCGCCGTGTACATCATCGCGCAGGGACCGAAGGCGGGCGTGTACAGCGTGCCCGCCACGCTCGAGACGGCCGCGCAGAAGTAGTCCGGCGGCCGGTTCGAGCACCGTGAAGGACGGGGGGCGGAAGCGGATTCACCGCTCGCCCTCGCCGGAAGCGTGCAGGACCTCGGGCGGTGTGCTTACTTCCGCCGCCCGATGGCCTCTCTCATCTATCGCCGCTATGGCGGCTCGCTCCAGGTGGACCTTCCCTCCTTCGACGTGCTCGAGGAGGCGGTGCGCATCCCCGAGACGCAGTGGATTGCCACCGCGTGTCCACTGGAGGGGCTGAACTGTGACTCGCGCTTCCTGACGTTCCTGGACACGGACGGCAACGCCCGCATCCGCGTGGCGGAGGTGCGCGCCGCGGTGGAGTGGGCGGCGAAGCAACTGAAGGACCGCAAGGGCGCGGACGAGGGCAGCCCCGTGCTGGAGCTGGGTGCCCTCACCGAGGAGGCCCGGCCGCTGCGGAGCGCGGCGGAGACCATCCTCCGGACGCTGAAGGCGCCGGACATGGCGCGAATCTCGCTGGACCAGGTGCGGGCCAGTGACCCGGCGCTGCGTGCGGCGGGGCAGAACGGGGACGGCATCGTCTCCCCGGCGCACCTGCCCGAGCAGCTGCGCCCGCTGGCGGTGGACCTCATGGCCTGCTTCCCGGAGGTGAAGAACCGGGCGGGTGAGGCGGGCATCGACCCGGCCATGGTGCAGCGCTTCCGCGAGGAGCGCACGGCCCTGCTCGCGCACCTGGACGCGCGCGGCGCGGTCTTCACCCTGGGCGACGCGAGCCTGGACACGGCGAAGCGCATCCGCGAGGTGGCGCCATGGTTGGACGCGTACTTCGTGCAGTGCCGGCTGGTGGCCGCGCAGCCGGAGGCCGCCGCGAGCCTGCGCCTGCCCGCCGGGCGGGTGGAGGGCGCGCTGGGAGACGTGGCGGCGCTAGGGAAGGCTGCGGGAGATTTGCCCATCGCCCCGCCCGAGCCCGCGGGCGTGCTGGAGTGGTCCCGCATCCACCGCGGTCCGGCGTACGAGACGCTGGAGGCGTTCCGCCGTGACGTGGCGACGCAGGTGACGGGCGACGCGAGGCGGCTGACGGACCCGGCCTGGCGGGAGATGTTGGCGAAGGCGGACGCGGTGCTGGCGTGGCAGGCGAAGCTCGACGCGAGCCCGGTGCGCAAGGTGGTGGAAGCGCGCCCCACTGTCGAGGCCACGGACCTGGCGGCGATTGAATCGGCGTGCGCCGCGGACCTGCTGCTGAAGCCGACGCTGGACGCCATCGTCGAGCTGGAGCGGTTGGTGCTCTACCAGCGCTGGCTGCTGGTGTTCGCGAACAACTTCATCAGCATGCCCAACATCTACCTGCCGAGGCGGCTGGCGCTGGTGGAGAAGGGGACGCTCATCCTCGGCGGGCGCAAGTACACGCTGTCGGTGCTGACGACGAATCGGGCTGCACATGCGGCGCTCACGGCGCAGGGGACGACGTGTGTCCTCTACGTCCAGGTGGCGCCGAAGGATGGGGCGCCGAGCTACGAGGTGGCGGTGCCCGTCACGCGCGGGCGGAGCACGGACCTGGTGGTGGGCAAGCGCGGCATCTTCTACGACGTGGACGGCAAGGAGCACGACGCCACGGTGACCCAGGTCATCCGCCAGCCCGTGTCGCTGTGGGAGGCGATGACCATGCCCTTCACGCGCATGGGTGCCTTCATCACCAGCAAGGTGGAGGGACTGGCGACAGCGGGGGAGAAGACGTTCGATACGACGTTGGAGAAGGGCTACACGCAGGCAGTGGTGGCTCCTCCCGCGGCGGGTGCTGCTCCGGCAGCGGCGGCTCCGGCCACGGGTGGCATCGCGGGGATGGTGGCGGCGGGCAGCATCGCGGCGGCGGCGCTGGGTTCTTCGTTCGCATTCATCGTGACGCAGGTGAAGTCGCTGACGTTGATCGACCTCATCTCGGCTGCAACGTTGATTGCGATTGTGGTGATGGCTCCGGCGGGATTGCTGGGCTGGCTGAAGCTGCGGCGGCGCAACCTGGCATTGCTGCTGGAGGGCTCGGGCTGGGCGCTGAATGACCGGCTGATGCTGACGCCCGCGCTGTCGTCGCTGGTGACGCGGCGTCCGAGGCTGCCCAAGGGCGCGCGGGTGGATCGGATGGACATGGTGCGTCCGGAGCTGGCCCGTCAGCAGGAGGAGGACGGGGAGACGGAGGGCCTGTCCGGCTGGGCGCGGCTGGGCATCGCGTTGCTGGTGATATTCGTCCTGCTCTGGCAGGTCCGCATCCCGATTCTCACCGCGATGTGTGGGGCGCGCTGGCTGTCCGAGGACACCTGCGCGGTGGTGCTGCCGTCATCGGTGGAGCCTGCTCCCGCGGCGCCTCCGGCGGCGGCACCCGCGACGAAGTAGGCACCGGGCCGGGAATCTTGCGAGGATCTCCCGGCCCCGTAGGCTGACCGCGCCATGACGAACCTGTCGCCACTGCTGGAGCAGTTCCGCGTCCACCTGGAGGACGAGAAGGGCACGTCCCCGCACACGGTGCGGAACTACCTCATCGACCTGGTGGACTACGAGCGCTACCTGGTGGAGCGGATGAAGCTGTCGCTCCTGGCGGGCACGCACGCGGCGATTCGCGGCTACCTGGGCACGCTGAGCACGGACCATGCTCCCGCGAGCCGGGCGCGACGGCTGGCGAGCATCAAATCTTTCTACAAGTACCTCGTGCGGCAGAAGCTCTTGCCGGCCAGCCCGGCGAAGTTGGTGAAGAGCCCGAAGCTGCCGAAGGCACTGCCCAAGGTTCTTCCGGTGGAAGAGGTGTTCGCGCTCCTCGATGTGCACGACCTGAAGACGGTGCTCGGGCTGCGGGACAAGGCCATCCTCGAGCTGCTCTACGCGGGGGGGCTGCGCATCAGCGAGTTGTGCGGCCTGGACACGCTGGACGTGGACCGGAGCGGGCGCATCGTCCGGGTGATGGGCAAGGGCAGCAAGGAGCGGCTGGTGCCCGTCAACGCGCAGGCCATTCGCGCGTTGGAGGCCTGGCTCGCGCGCCGGGGCGAGCTGCTGGCCACGCCCAAGGCGGGGCAGTCCCCGGAGGCCATGTTCCTCAACTTCCGCGGAGGCCGGCTGACGCCGAGAAGCATCGCGCGGCACCTCGATGCCCACGTGCTCAAGTGCGCGCTGGCGCGCAAGGTGAGCCCGCATGCGCTGCGCCACTCGTTCGCCACGCACCTGCTGGGTGGCGGCGCGGACATCCGCAGCATCCAGGAACTGCTCGGCCACGCGAGCCTGTCCACCACGCAGCGGTATACCCAGGTGACGTGGGAGCAGTTGCAGCAGGTCTACGACGCCGCGCATCCGCGGGCGTGAGCGGGCGGAGAGACAGGGCCGCGACTGATTCCGGGCCACCACCTTCCGGGCCCATGAACGGTACTGGAGCGGACAGCCAGTCACTGTTCCTTGGAAATGCGGGCCCCGGCTTGTTAGACCCGGGGCCCTATGTTCCACGGCACCACCATCCTCTGCGTGCGGCGCGACGGGAAGGTCGCCATCGCCAGCGACGGCCAGGTCTCCTTCGACAAGACCGTGATGAAGAACACGGCGAAGAAGGTCCGCAAGCTCGGTGAGGGCCAGGTGCTCGCTGGCTTCGCCGGCAGCACCGCCGACGCCTTCACCCTCTTCGAGCGCTTCGAGGGCAAGCTCAAGGAGCACCAGAAGAACATGGCCCGCGCCTGCGTCGAGCTCGGCAAGGACTGGCGCACCGACCGCTTCCTCCGCCGTCTGGAAGCCCTCCTCATCGTCGCCGACAAGGAGAAGACCTTCATCCTCTCCGGCGCCGGTGACGTGATTGAGCCCGACTACGGCATCGCCGCCGTGGGCAGCGGAGGCCCGTACGCGTTCGCCGCCGCGCGTGCCCTCATGGCCCACACCCAGCTTCCCGCCCGCGAGGTGGCCCAGCAGTCCCTGTCCATCGCCGGCGAAATCGACATCTACACCAACTCGAACATCTCCATCGAAGAGCTCTAGGAGTCACCGCCCGTGGCCGAACCGCGAAAGATGTCCGCCTTCACGCCCCGCGAGGTCGTCAGCGAGTTGGACCGCTACATCGTCGGGCAGAACGCCGCCAAGCGGGCCGTGGCCATCGCCCTGCGCAACCGCTGGCGCCGCCAGCAGGTCTCCGACGACCTGCGCGACGAAATCCACCCGAAGAACATCATCATGATTGGCCCCACCGGCGTGGGGAAGACGGAGATTGCCCGGCGCCTCGCGAAGCTCGCGCAGGCCCCCTTCGTCAAGGTGGAGGCCTCCAAGTTCACCGAGGTCGGCTACGTCGGCCGCGACGTCGAATCCATGATTCGCGACCTCGTCGAAGCCGCCATCGGCCTCGTCCGCGAGGAGGAAACAGAGAAGGTCCGTCCCCGCGCGGAAGAGCTCGCCGAGGACCGCCTCATGGAATTGCTCCACAACGGCGGCGCGCCGCGCCCGTCCACGCCGCCGCCCTTCGGCTTCTCCCCTCCGCCGCAGCCCGCGCCCCAGCGCCTGGGCGACTCCGAGCGCGAGAAGCTCCGCGCCCAGCTGCGCGCCGGCACGCTCGATGACCAGTACATCGAGCTGGAGACCGCCGATTCCGCGCCCACCTTCATGCGCGGCTTCTCCGGCCAGGGCATGGAGGAGATTGGCGTCAACCTCCAGGACCTCTTCAAGAACATGCCGGGCATGAACAAGACGCGCCGCCGCCGCGTGCGTGTGCCCGAGGCGCTCCAGCTGCTGCGCCAGGAAGAGGCCGCGAAGCTCGTGGACCCGGACCGCGTCCAGCGCGAGGCCGTCCTCAGGGCCGAGTCCAGCGGCATCATCTTCATCGACGAAATCGACAAGATTGCCAGCCGCGAGGGCGGCAAGGGCGGCGGTGGTCCGGACGTGTCTCGCGAGGGCGTCCAGCGCGACATCCTCCCCATCGTCGAGGGCAGCACCGTCACCACCAAGTACGGCATGGTGAAGACGGACCACATGCTCTTCATCGCCGCGGGCGCCTTCCACGTCTCCAAGCCCAGCGACCTCATCCCCGAGCTGCAGGGCCGCTTCCCCATCCGCGTGGAGCTGGAGCCGCTGTCCGGCGAGGACCTCATCCGCATCCTGCGCGAGCCGAAGAACTCGCTCCTGCGCCAGTACACCGCGCTGCTCGCCACCGAGGGCGTGCGCCTGTCCTTCACCGACGACTCCGTGACGGAGCTGGCGCGCATCGCCCAGCAGGCCAACGAGCGCACGCAGAACATCGGCGCGCGGCGGCTGCACACCGTGCTCGAGCGGTTGCTGGACGAGGTGTCCTTCTCCGCCACGGAGATGGGCCCTCGCGACTTCCAGGTGGATGCCGCTTATGTGCGTGAACGCCTGACCTCCATCGTCCAGGACGAGGACCTGTCGCGCTACATCCTCTAGCGCGCTATATGCGCGCTTCAGGCCCTGAAGAAGGATGACCGCCTTGTCGCAACCCCCGCCGTCCCCCTCCGTCCCCACGCCCGCCAACGACGCCATCATCCAGGAGGCGAAGCGGCACCTGCTGCAGAACTACAAGCAGCAGCCCATCGTCCTGGTGCGCGGGCAGGGGACTCGGGTGTGGGACGCGGACGGTCGCGAGTATCTGGACCTGCTCGGCGGCATCGCCACGTGTGCGCTCGGCCACTGCCACCCCGAGGTGACGGCCGCGGCGAAGGCGCAGCTCGACTCGCTCTGGCACGTCTCCAACGTCTTCTACTCGCAGCCGCAGATAGACCTCGCCGCGCAGCTCACCGAGTGGTCCGGGCTGCCGCGCGCGTTCTTCTGCAACTCGGGCGGCGAGGCCAACGAGGCGCTCCTCAAGCTGGCCCGCAAGGTGATGAAGGACCGCGGCACGCCCGAGCGCTACGAGGTCATCTCCTTCGAGAAGAGCTTCCACGGCCGCACGCTCGCCACCGTCACCGCCACCGGACAGCCGAAGTACCACGCGGGCTTCGAGCCGCTGCCCGCCGGCTTCACCCACGTGCCCTACGGCGACATGGAAGCCGTCCGCCGCGCCGTCGGCCCCGCCACCGCCGCCATCCTCGTGGAGCCCATCCAGGGCGAGGGCGGGGTGCGCATCGCGCCTCCGGGCTTCCTCACCGCCCTGCGCGCCCTGTGCGACGAGCGCGGGCTCTTGCTCCTGGTGGACGAGGTGCAGACGGGCATGGGCCGCACCGGCAAGCCCTTCGGCTTCATGCACGAGGGCATCCGCCCGGACGCCATCAGCCTCGCCAAGGCGCTGGGCAACGGCCTGCCCATCGGCGCCATGCTCTGCCGGGAGGAGCTCGGCGCCAGCCTCGTCCCGGGCACGCACGGCTCCACCTTCGGCGGCAACCTCGTCGCCGCCGCCGCCGCCAACGCGGTGCTGCGCATCCTCCGCCGGCCCGAGACGCTCCCGGAGGTCACCGAGAAGGGCGCGCACTTCCTCGCCCGCGCCCGCGAGCTGCAGGCGCGGCTGCCCGCCGGCCGCATCCAGGCCGTGCGGGGCCAGGGCCTGCTGCTGGGCCTGGAGCTGGACCGCGACGTGGCCCCCGTCATCGCCAGCCTCCGCGAGGCCGGACTCCTGGTGAATGCCGCCGGCGACCGCACGGTGCGCTTCGCGCCCCCCTTCATCGTCACCCGGAAGGAATTGGACGAGGGCCTCGCCATCGTCGAACGCGTGCTGGCCGCGCTCTGACGCGGTGCCAATCGAAGAAATCCAGAAAACCCTGTAACGGACGTTTGACGCCCCGCGTCCGGAACCCTAGTCTGGGCACTCCCGCTGCCCTTTCGCGGACCGTCCTAGTGAGCGCGCCAAACACGATCGTCGGGCTGGGGGCCCGGACGGACCACATCGCCACGGTGCCCCATGTGGACCCGGTCCGCCTCCAGCTCACCGCGGAGGAGGGCGCGGTGCTTTCGCTCGTGGGCCGGGTGGAGCGCATCGACCAGGTGCTGGCCCGCTCATCGCTCGGCGAGGCGCGCACGATTGCGGTGCTGCTGGCGCTGCGGGCCAAGGGCGCCATCGTCCCCGCCCGCGTGGTGGCCCGCACCCAGCCCGCGCCCTCCGTGGACGCGGCCCTGCTCGAGGAGGTGGACCTCGAGCCGGAGCGGAAGAAGGAAATCATCGAGCTGGAGCGCGCGCTGGACGCGCTGGACCACTTCGCCGTGATGGGCCTGAAGCCGGGCGCCTCGCCGGCGGACGTGAAGCAGGCGTATTACAACGCCTCGCGCCGCTTCCATCCGGACCGCTACTTCGGGAAGAACCTGGGCAGCTTCCGCGCCCGCATGGAGCGCATCTTCCGGCGCCTCACCGACGCCCACAACGTCCTCACCCAGCCGGACAAGCGCGAGGCGTACCTCCGGGCGAATCCCGCGCTGGGGCTCGCCGCCGCGGCCGCCACGCCGCCTCCCGTGGCCCCGCCGCCGCCCGAGCCTCCGCCGCCGCTCACCCCCGTGCCCCCTCCGGTCCACGTCGCGTACGTCCCGCCGGCCCCGCCGCCGAGGCCCGCCGCGCCGCCGCCCCGGGCTCCGCCCGCGCCCGCGCCGCCTCCGGTGAATGACGCGGAGTCCGAGGCCCGCCGCGCCGAGCGGCAGGCCCGCCTGGCCCGGCACCCGTACCTCGCCCGGACGGGCAAGCTGTCCGAGCTGCTGGCCCGGGGGAAGGCCGCCGTCGCCAAGGGCGACTGGGAGCGGGCGTACCAGGACTTCCACCAGGTGCAGATGTTGGACCCGAAGAACCGCGAGGCCGGAACGCTGCTGGTGGAGGCCCGCCGCCGCCACGACGCGCAGCGGGCCTCCGTGGAGCTGGCCCGCGGCAAGACGCTGGAGCAGGGCGCGGACGCCAACGGGGCCTATGCGGCCTACCGGCTCGCCAGCTCGTTGGACGAGCAGAGCGCCGAGGCCGCCTTCCGCGCCGCGCGCCTGGGGTACCAGCTTGGCCAGGACGTAGCGGAGGTGAAGTCGCTGGCGCAGCGCGCCGTGGACCAACAACCGGAGCGCATCGAACACCATGTGCTGCTCGGAAAGGTGCTCATGGACGCTGGATCGAAGAAGCTCGCCAAGCGGGCCTTCGAGGAAGCCGCGAAGCTGGATCCAGACAACGCCGAGGCAAAGGCGGCCCTCAAGAAGCTGCGCTGGACGTTCTAGGATGCATACGGTTCCCCATGGCTGAAGCCGAACCCCTCATAGGCATCGACCTGGGGACGACGAACAGCATCGTCGCCACCGTCCAGGACGGCCAGCCCATCGTCATCAAGAACCGCACGGGCCAGGCGCTCACGCCGTCCGTGGTGGCGGTGTCCAAGAACGCCAAACGGCTGGTGGGGAGCATCGCCAAGCGCCAGGCGATTACGAACCCGCAGGAGACGGTGTACGCCGCCAAGCGGCTCATCGGCCGGAAGTTCTCCTCGCACGAGGTGCAGAACGCGCTGCGCTCACTGCCGTACGAGGTGGTGGCCGGGCAGCATGACGACCTGCGCATCCGCATGGGCGGCAAGGACCTGTCCGTCCCGGAGCTCAGCGCGATGATCCTCCAGGAGCTGAAAGCGGACGCGGAGGCGCACTTCGGCCGGCCCGTGAGCAAGGCCGTCATCACCGTGCCGGCGTACTTCAACGACGCCCAGCGCCAGGCCACGAAGGACGCGGGCCGCATCGCCGGGCTGGAGGTGCTGCGCATCATCAACGAGCCCACCGCGGCCGCGCTGGCCTACGGCTTCGGGCGCACGGTGAACGGGCGCGTGGCGGTGCTGGACCTGGGCGGCGGCACGTTCGACGTGTCGGTGCTGGAAATCAACCAGGGCGTCTTCGACGTGGTGGCCACGGGCGGGGACACGTACCTGGGCGGAGAGGACTGGGACAACCGCATCATCGAGTGGCTGGTGTTCGGCTTCGCCAAGGAGCACGGCATCGACCTGCGCAAGGACCGCATGGCGTTGCAGCGGCTCAAGGACGCGGCGGAGAAGGCCAAGGTGGAGCTGTCCGGCGTGCGCGAGGCACAGCTCAACCTGCCCTTCATCAGCACGCCGCCCGGAGGCGGGGCGGCGCTGCACCTCCAGTCCACGCTCAGCCGCGACAAGCTGGATGACCTGACGAACGACCTGACCGAGCGCGTGGTGGGCCTCACCACCGAGGTGCTGGGCGAGGCGGCTGTGCGCCCCTCGGAGCTGAAGGAGGTCATTCTCGTCGGGGGCATGTCGCGCATGCCCAAGATCGTGGAGGCCGTGCGCGGCTACTTCCGCCGCGAGCCGTGCAAGGGCGTGCACCCGGAGGAGGTGGTGGCGCTGGGCGCCGCCATCCAGGCCCACGCGCTGGTGGGGGAGAGCGAGCTGCTCCTGCTGGACGTGACGCCGCAGAGCCTGGGCGTGGCCATCGCCGGGGGCTCCGTGAAGCGCATCATCCCCAAGAACACCACGGTGCCCACGTCGGCGACGGAGGTGTTCGCCACGTCGAAGGACTTCCAGCACACGGTGAAGATCATGGTGCTGCAGGGCGAGCACGAGCTGGCGCACCAGAACGAGCTGCTGGGCGAGTTCGTCCTCACCGGCCTGCGCCAGGCACCGCGCGGGCAGGTGGAAATCGACGTGACGTTCGACATCAACGCGGAGGGCATCGTCTCCGTGTCCGCGAAGGACCGGGACACCGGGCTGCGCCAGTCCATCACCGTCACCGCGTCCAGCGGCCTGACGGAGGAGGAGCTGCAGCGCATCATGGAGGAGCAGCGCGAGTACCTCATGGCCGCGCGCATCTCCGACGAGCTGAAGACGAAGCGCATGGAGCTGGACTCGCTGGCGCGCGACGTGGTGGATGCGCTGACGCGGGCGCGGCTGTTGCCGGGCGGTGGAGGCCTGGGGCCGGACGTGGTGCCCCGCGCGGAACAGGCGCTGGAGCATGCGCGCCGGGTGAGGGAGAACGAAGACGTGGGGGCGCTCGCGCGGGCCTGTGAGCTGCTGTCGGGCTCGCTCACCCAGCTGCGGAAGCCCGGCCCGGGTGGGATGGGGCGATAGATGAGTCCCCAGCGCGCGAATCAGCTCATCGAGGCGGGACTGTGGCTGCGCCTGAGCGGCGACATGCGGGGCGCGCAGCGTCTCTTCGAGCGCGCCCTGCAACTGGACCCGGGTAACACGCGCGCGAAGGAGTACCTGGAGGCCGCCACGGCGGCGCTGTCCGCGGGGAGCGTGACGCCCTTCTCACCGCCCCAGGCGGACGTGGTGCGGCTCCCGGCGCAGGTGCTGGGGCGGCTGGCGCCGACGGCTCCCTCGCTGGACGGGGACTGGGGCGCGTGGGCCGAAGGGCAGGGTGGACCGCCGCCGGAGGGCGCGAGCTGGAAGACGCCCGCGCCGGTGTACCTGCCGGAAGTTCTGGCCAACAGCCGCGTGGACGCGATGGAGCTGCTGGCGCGGGAGGACGACGACTCCGAGCCACAGGTGTTCGCGCTCGCCGACAACGACACGCAGGAGTTCGGCATCCCGAAGGGTGACACGCAGGAGTATGGCCTGCCCCCCGCCGAGGGTGAGCTGGACCTGCTGCTGCGCGGGGCGGAGGACCTGCTGGAGCTGGATGACCACTCCGGCGCGGTGGACCTGCTGTTCAAGGCGCAGGAACTGGCGCCGGGGGACCCGCGCGTCGAGGCACTGCGGCAGCGCAGCGAGCGGATGCTGATGGCGATGCTGGAGTCCAAGCTGGGTGACCTCGGGCGGGTGCCCCGGGTGCGCCTGCAGCCGGATGACATCATCTGGCTGAACCTGGACCACCGCGCCGGCTTCGTGCTGGCGCAGATTGACGGCGCGGTGTCCTACGAAGATTTGTTCGCCCTGTCGGGGATGACGCGGCTGGATACCGCGCGCATCCTCGCGCAGCTGCTGGACGAAGGCGTCATCACCGCGGGCTGAGGACTCAGCCCCGCACCACGCCGGACCACGTCCCCTTCACCACGACCTCGCCGCGCTGGTTGCGCGACTCGGTGGTGACGACGACGAAGCCCATGCGGGCCTTCTCGTAGATGTCCGCGATGCGGCCGGTGGTCGTCATGACATCACCGGGGCGCATCACGTCCATGAACTCCAATTCCTGCTCACCGTGAACGACGCGTTGGATGTCGATGCCCATGTCCGGGTCCGACAGTGCCGCGCTGAAGGGGCGGATGGCGAACACCACCGCGAAGCTGGGGAACGCAATCACGTCCCCATACGGCCCGACCTTCGCCGCCTGCGCGTCGTGGAGGAGCGGGCTGACGTGGGGGAGCGGCTCGCCCGGAGTGCCGGCGCCGGGCACCGCACCGCCAATGGCGAGGGTGAACTCGCGCAGCTTCTCCGCGCCAATCGTGTAGACGAAGGGGCCGTACTCACGGCCGATGAAGCGCTTGTCGAGGGCCATGGCGTTACTCCAGGGAGGCTTCGACGACGGCGCCCTTGAGGACGTCCTCGCCGCGCTGGTTGGTGGCGCTGATTTCCGCCGTGAGCCGGCCGTCCTGGATGGCGGTGACCTTGCCCTGGAAGGTGATGGTGTCCTCGGGACGCACGGGCTTCGAGAAGCGCACCCGCACGCGGCGCACCCGGCCCGGGTCTCCCACGAACACGCCCACGGCCTCGACGGCCCAGCCCAGCGTGCACAGCCCCTGGAGGATGTTGCCGCCGAGGCCCACGGCCTTGGCCGCCTCGGGGTCGATGTGGATGGGGTTGAAGTCCCCGGAAGCACCCGCGTAGTAGATCGGCCGGTACCGATCGCACTCGCGGACGTGCGTGAACGTGTCGCCTGTCTGGAAGGTGCGTGGCATCACCGACGTGTCTACCACGCCCGGGCCCTACTCCAGGAAGGTGAACCCGTAGCTGCCCTGTCCACCATCCGGCAGGTACATCACCAGGAACGCCGTGCCTCCTGCCGGAACCGTGAAGTCCACGATGGGATTGCGCCGGGTGAACAGCGGCTGTCTCAAGTCGCTGGCCAGGTACACCTCCACCACCGGCAGCACGCGGCCGGAAGGCCCCTCGAAGGTGAGGCGGTACTGGCTCGTGGTGCTCGCGGAGAACTCGAACCAGTCCTCGTCGCGCTGGTACTCGAAGCGCCCGTAGACGGTGTCGAACGCGTCGGGAGCGATTCGTGTAGCCGTGTCCGGGCCGTCCCCGTGGTCGTCCTCGCCCAGCTCGTTGAAGGTCAGCACGTAGTTGCCGGTGGCCGCGGAGATGTCCACGGGCGAGTGGCTCACGCGCAGGAAGTAGGGCGCGGTGGTGGGCGTCTTGAAGGTCATCTCCGCGCGAGGCCGGCCATCCACCGCGTCCAGCCACACGCCGCCCTGGTCGAACGCGTCCACTCGGGGCAGCAGGCTGCCGCCTTCGGGTACCACCGTCACCGAGTAGATGCGGCCCGCCCGCGCCTCGAAGCGGAAGAAGTCCAGGTCGCCAATGGGATTGATGCTCCGCGGATTGACCCGCCCGTCCGGCACCAGCGTCCGTGCACGCGCTTGGCAGTCATCCGGCTCCGACGCGTCCCCGGCGTGCTCCGCGCAGTTGGCCTCGCTCACCAATTCACACGCGCCGCTCGGACGGGCCACGTAGCCCGTGTCACACAGGCACCGCGCCTCGTCTCCCTCCACGACGCATTGAGAGCGGTTCGGCTCGCGGCAGGTGGACGGCGTGCAGAGGGGCTCGTCACCGCCCGAGTCGACGACGCAGCCGGTGGTTGCGAGGACCGCCGCGAGGAGGAGGATGCGTGTGCCCATGCTCAGCGCCCCTGTCGGTGGCTGGAGTCGGCTTCGTCACGCTCGGGCGAGGGGCCGTGGTCCAGCGGGTCGTCCACCTGGGGGTCCTCGCGGCGCTTGCGGTACTGCTCGCGCACGTACGTCACCAGCTGGTCCAGGTACGAGGAGAGGGGAGGGCACCGCACGCCCGTGCCGTCCAGCAGCTCCAGCGTGTTGTGGCAGTTGTAGATGGCCAGGTGATTCACGTAGCTGATGGCCGCGCGCTGGGGCCGGGCCAGCTTCTCCAGCACGGGCAGCCGCAGCATGACATCCGCCGCGCGGGCGGAGAGGTTGAAGCGCGGCAGCTTCTTGTTGGCCTTCTCCGCGATGAGCTCGTACACGCGGCGCGCGCTCATGGGGTTGGGGTCCACCAGGTGGAACGTCCGCCCCGCGGCGCGCGGGTCCTTCGACAGCCGCAGCACCGCGTCCACCACGAAGTCCACCGGCACCACGTTGAGCGGCGCCACGCCGTTGCCCGGCAGCGGCAGCGGCACCACCAGCGGCGACGTGACGAGCAGGATGCCCAGGTAGTAGGGCCCCTCGAACTTGTCGATCTCCCCCGTGCGCGAGTCCCCCACCACGCTGGAGGGACGGAAGATGGTGACGGGCAGGGTGGCCCCCGCGCGCTGCACCAGCCGCTCCGCCTGGAACTTCGTCTCCTCGTACGGGTTGCGGAAGGCCTGGCCGCGGTCCAGCTCGTCCTCGGCGATGACACCCACCCTGTCACCCGACACGTAGCAGGTGGAGAAGTGGTTGAAGCGCGCCAGGTGCGAGCAGTCCCGCGCCAGCTCCAGCATGTTGCGGGTGCCGTCCACGTTCACCCGCCACGCGGTGTCCTTCGGCACGCCGAGCTGGGCCACCGCCGCGAGGTGGAAGATGTCCGTCGCCCGCTCGCACAGGCGCTGGTACTCCTCGCCGGACAGGCCCAGGTGCATGTCCACCACGTCGCCGGTGAGCAGCTCCACCGGAGCGCCCTTCACCTTCGCCGCGTGCTTCTGCGCGTCCTTGAGGTGCTTGGGCTGCACCAGCGCGTAGATGTGCCCCTTCGGGTCCTCCCGCGCGATGTGCTCCACCAGCCGCTTGCCGATGAACCCGGGGTAGCCGGTGATGAAATACGTCCCGGCGCCGCCGCCCTTCTTGCGCGTCTCGCTCATGCGGCGCGCAGCATACCCGCCCGTCAGCCCCGCGCGAGCATGGCCCGCCACACAGATTCCACCTGGGCCCGGGTGGCGGCCAGGTCACCACTGTTGTCGATGACCCACGTGGCGTGCGCCCGCTTCTCGTCCAGGGGGAGCTGGGCGGCCAGCCGGCCCTCCGCCCCCGCCGCGTCCAGCCCGTCCCGCGACATCAGCCGGGCCTTCTGCGAATCCCGGGGCACCCACACCACCGCCACCCCCTCCATCCACTGGTGCATCCCCGCCTCGATGAGCAGGGGCACGTCGTAGATGACGCGCTTCACGCCCCGGGCCTCCAGTGCCTGGACCTTCTCCAGGAAGGCCTCGCGCACCCGGGGGTGGATGATGGCGTTGAGGGCGGCGCGCTCGATGGCGTCCGAGAAGACGTGCGCGCCCAGCTTCACCCGGTCCAACCGGCCGTCGGGGCCCACCACGCCGGGGAAGCGCGCGGCCACGTCGGCGAGGCCCGGGGTGCCGGGCTCCACCACCTCGCGGGCCAGTACGTCCGCGTCCAGCACCTCGGCGCCCAGCTCGCGGAGCATCCGGGTGACGGTGCTCTTGCCGGAGGCGATGCCGCCCGTCAGCCCGAAGACGTGCATGGTGCGCGGCCTACTTCGCGGCCTTCTGCGTGGTGAAGGTGAACGACTGCACCGACTTGCCGTCCTCGTTGAAGAAGATGGCCAGCCCCAGCTTCGGGTAGAGGAAGTAGGTGCGGAAGTCCTCCGTCAGCTTGCGCAGGTAGCACGGGCTGGCGGGCGCCGGGCCGGCGGGGCAGGCGGGGCCGTAGCTGTTCTCAATCGTCTCCTTGTCGATGACCGGCCCGGGGAACACGTCGATGCGCTCCACCAGTTGCGAGCCGGGGTCGACCTTGAACTGGGCCTGGGTGGTGCCCTTGATGGCCTCCTTGCCCAGGTAGGCGATGATCTCCTTGCCGTCCTGGGTGACGGTGCGCGAGGGCTCACCGAACTTCTTGATGATTTCCTCGCGCTTCGAAGTGCCGGGCTCGATGCCCTGCCAGGGCTTGGCGGCGGCGGGGACGGCGAAGGCGAGCACGGCGAGCAGGGTCAGGGTCCGCATCACGATTCCTCCCTAACGGATTGAGCAGGCAGGGCTCAAGAAATCCACAGTGTTTCAAACGGATGATGCTGGCCGGCATTCAATCACGAGACGCCTTGCCCCGTCCGGGGGGGTCTGCTAGTCGGACCGTCATGCCTGCTCCTGGCTCCAGGATGATGCTCCTGCTCGCCCTCGCCCTCGGTGGCGCGGCCGCCGCCGCCGACTTCGTCGGCCCGGACAGCTGCAAGGGCTGCCACCCCGAGGCCTACGACGCGTGGATGCAGTCCAAGCATGCCCGCGCGGAGAACTCCCTCTCCGAGCAGCAGCGCAAGGACGGGCGCTGCCTGTCCTGCCACTCCCCGGATCAGGGCGCGCAGGCCACGGCCAGCGTCACCTGCGAGACGTGCCACGGCGGCGGCCAGTACTACTCGCCCGAGTACGTGATGAAGGACCCGGAACTGGCCCGGCTGGTGGGGCTGGTGGACCCGTCAGAGAAGCAGTGCCGCTCCTGCCACGACGCTTCCTCGCCCTCCCTCCGGCCTTTCGACTTCAAGGAGTCGCTCAAGGCCATCGACCACTGGTCCGCCGAGCGCGCCCGCCGCTCCGGCCGGACCGACGCGTCCTCTACTTCCACCTCCACGGCGCCAGCCCCGGCCAGCGCCAAGAAATAGTCGCGTGATCAAGGTTCTCGACGCCCGCTTTGTCGTCACCGCCGTGGAGCCCAAGGGCTACCCGCCGGGCCATACCGCGGAGGTGGCCTTCGTCGGCCGCTCCAACGTGGGCAAGTCTTCCATGATCAACGCGCTCACCAACCGCAGGAAGCTGGTGCGCGTGTCGAACACCCCGGGCCGCACCCGGACGCTCAACTTCTTCGACGTGGACCTGGAGCGCAAAGGCGTGCGCCACGCGGTGCGCCTGTGCGATCTGCCCGGCTACGGCTTCGCCAAGGCCAGCAAGACGGACAAGAAGCAGTGGGAGGAGATGATCACCACCTACCTCGAGAAGCGGCACCGCCTGGAGGCGGTGGTCAGCATCATCGACGCGGAGGTGGGGCCTACCCCGGACGACCTGGCCACGCTCGACTACCTCCAGGCCCACAACCGTCGCATCCTCGTCGTGGCGACCAAGGTGGACCGGCTCACCAAGGCCCAGCGCAAGCCCCGCATGCTGGCGCTCTCCAAGGCCATGGACCTGCCCCTGGAGATCATCCTTCCCTTCTCCTCGACGGAGAAGCTGGGAGTCGATGAAGTCTGGGGCGCCCTGCTCGATACCTTCGGGAAGTCCACCCGGGTGGAGTGAGCAGGGCGCGGCGCAGAACGTTTCCTGACCTTTTCCGTTTGTGGGTGCGAGGTCGTCATCCGGTAGTCGCCGCTCGCGGTGGCGTTCCCCTCCCGGCTCGGGAGGGGGTGTGGTAGGCACGCCGCGTGTCTGAAAACGGCAAGGGAAATGGCAGAGACGCGCAGCTCGCCCCGCGAGAGCTGCGCCAGCGGTTGATGCGGCTGTCCCCGCGGCAGCGGATGGACGCCCTCCTGGAGGCTTCGGATGCGCGGGCGGTGGTGCGCTCGCTGCCTCCGGAGGACCTCTACGTCACCATCCAGGAAGTGGGGCTGGCGGATGCGACGGAGCTGGTGCAGCTCGCGTCGCCCGGCCAGTTCCGCGCCTTCGTGGACCTGGGCGGCTGGCACCGCGACAAGGTGGACTCGCACGCGGTGCTCACCTGGCTGCGCGCCGCGCGCGGCGGGGTGGACGACACCGGGGATTTCCTCCGCAAGCTGCACGCGGTGGACCTGGAGGTGCTGGAGTTGCTGCTGCGCGAGTTCTCCGAGGTGCATGACCTGGAGGAGAACCCGGACGTCAACCCGCCCGGCGTGACGATGGAGACGCCCGAGGGGCGCTACCTCATCGAAATCAAGGCCGAGGGCGTGGAGATGTCCGCCGTGCGCTCGCTCCTCAATGACCTCATCGCGGAGAACCCCTTCGAGGCGGTGCGGCTGCTGGAGGCCGTGCGCTGGGAGATTCCCAGCGAGATGGAGGAGACGGCCTACCAGTTCCGCCGCGGGCGGCTGCTGGACATGGGCTTCCCCACGCTGGAGGACGCGGTGTCCCTCTTCAGCCGCGTGGACGTGGGCGCCCCGGTGGACACGACGAAGGCGCCGGGCGCCGCGCTGGCGGCCACCGGCGGGCACGTGGACTACCTGGAGGCGGCCTTCCGCGGGCTGACGATGCTGGAGCGGGAGAACGCGGAGGACGAGCTGCGGGACGTGGCCAACGCCGCGCTGGTGGCGGAGCTGGCGGACCCTGGAGACCTGGACGCCACGCGCCAGGCGGCGGAGATGGTCCGCGACTACCTCTCGCTGGGGCTGGAGCACCTGACGGGCGCCGTCCCCGGCCGCGCCTCGGACGCGCTGCGCGACACGCCGCTGCGCCGCGTCTTCCAGGTGGGCTTCTCGCTGACGCTCCAGCTCAAGTTCCGGGCGGACCGGCTGGTGAAGGCACCGGGCGCCATGCTCGAGGGCGTGCTGATGGTGCTGCCGGAGGAGGCCGCGGCCATCGACGCGCTCCGGCGCAAGCGGCCGCGCCGCGCGCTGCGGGTGGAGGGCGCGGAGCCGGTGCCCTTCCGCTCCCTGCGCGAGGTGGCCTCCACCGAGGCGCTGCTGGCCCGCGCGGAGGCCCAGGTGGCGCTGCTGCGCGGGATGCTGGGCGGCTCCGCCGAGGCCGCGCACACGGCGGTGGCCCGCTTCGGCGTGCCGCTGGAGACGCTGGGCGTGGAGCGCCTGCTGGCCGCGGTGGTGGCCATGGCGGTGCTGGAGGGCCGGGCGGACGCGCGCCCCGTGCCCCTGGGGCGCACGGTGGAGCTGGGCCAGCGCCTCTTCGAGGGCACCCCCGAGGAGCCGCGTCTGCGCCCCTCCGCCGCCGAGCGCGTCTTCGCCGGCCTGGAGAACGCGGTGCCCCCCGAGGCCCGCGAGGAGCTGCGGCGCCTGGTGGGACTGACACTCACCCGGCTGTTGGACGAGCTGGGCACGGCCTGGCTCCAGGAGGGGCGGTTGGATCCAGTCGCCACCGCCGTGCTTCCCATGGAGAGCAGCCCGGTACCGTAGGTTTTTCAGTCCTGGGCGGCCCGGGGCACGGAAGGGGCCGCCCAAGCGTAGGAGATCCAAGCCTTTGCCCGTTGGGGCGGCTGGCATGTCCTCTGCTACCGGCAGGGCACGCGTGATTGTGCGCGAGGCAACTGCTGGGAGGTGGAGGGAATGGTGCCGGGCGACCAGGGACAGCGCCGTGACTTGTGGGCCTTCTATGCGCTGACCGCGTTCGCGGCGGTGTTGTATGCGGCGCCGGGTGAGTGGATCCCCGCGCTGGCGGAGCTGCGGCTGGCGCTGGTGACATCGGTGCTGGCGGCGGGGTTGATGGTGATGCGGCGGCTGGGCAAGGCCGAGCCGCTCTACGTGGACGGCTCGCGAGGGCTGGCGCTGATTGGTTTTTCGACGCTGGCGGTGGCGTCGCTCTCCTGGTCGCTGAACCCGGAGGTGACGCAGGCGACGGGCGTGGAGCTGCTGAAGCTCACGGCCATCTACCTCACCATCGTCAACGTCATCACCAGCGGCAAGCGGCTCGCGGTGGTGTGCGGGGCCATGGTGCTGGCGTCGGTGGTGACGTCCATCGGCGTCATCAACTGGTACCTGGTGGGCGAGGACCTGGTGGAGGGCTTCCGCGCGCGGTGGGTGGGCGTCTACGCGGACCCGAACCACATGGCCATGAACATTGGCCTGGTGGTGCCGCTGGCCGTCGCCTTCATGGCGCGCAAGGGCAGCGCGTGGCTGTGGCGGCTGGCGTGCCTCGTCGCGGCGGCGCTGGCGGTGACGGCGATTGTCTTCTCTCACTCGCGCGGCGGCTTCATCGGCCTGTCGCTCGCCATGGGCATCTGGGCGGTGCGCGAGAAGCGCCGCATGCAGGCGGTGGTGGTGGGCTCCCTCTTCGTGGTGGGCCTGCTCGTGTTCGCTCCGAAGAGCTTCTGGGAGCGCAACGAGACGGTGGCCACGTTCCACGAGGACGCGTCCGCCATGGGCCGCGTGTACGCGTGGCAGGTGGCCAGCCGCATCAGCCTGGACCGGCCGCTGCTGGGCGTGGGCGCGGGCAGCTTCCGCTACGCGTGGCCGCTGTATGCGCCGCCCGAGGCGCGCCGGGCCTACGTGGCGCACAACATCTTCCTGGACGTGATTGGCGAGCTGGGCTGGGTGGGCCTCGCCTTCTTCCTGGTCTTCGCGGGCGGCGCCGCGGGCGGCGCCTTCGCGGCGTCGAGAAACCCGGAGATGGGCTGGTTGGGGCGGGCGCTGTCCGCCTCCATGGTCGGCTACCTCGTGTGTGACTTGTTCTCCGGCTACATCCTGTCCGCGCACTGCTACGTGCTCTTCGGATTGGCGGCGGCGGCGCATCGGATTGCCCGCGCGGCGGAGACGTCTTCGGTGGCGGTGCAGAAGGTTCCGGCTCCCAGGGAGCCGGCGGTGGCGGGTTGGGAGGGGTCTGGACATGCGGCGTGAGGAGGTGCGGATGGGGCGGGAGCCCCTCCGCCTGGTGCAGTTCACCCGGTCGTTCCACATTGGAGGGACGGAGGTGCAGGTGCTGGAGCTGCTGCGGGGGCTGCCCCCCAGCTACCGGCTCCAGGTCTCCGTGCTGGAGGACGCGGGGCCGCTGATGGGCTCGCTCTGGAAGCTCGGCCACGCGCCGGAGGCCTTCCCGCTCAAGGGCTCGGTGGCGCAGCCCAACACCGCGTACCAGGTGTACCGGATGGCGCGCTGGCTGAAGCAGCACCGCGTGGAGCTGGTGCACGTGCACGACTTCTACTCCACGCTCATCGCCGTGCCCGCCGCGAAGCTGGCGGGGGCGAAGGTCATCGTCGGGCGGTTGGACCTGTCCCACTGGCAGGGCCGGGTGCGGCGCGCGGTGCACGCGCGGCTGACGCGGATGGCGGACCACGTCATCGCCAACGCGGAGGCCATCCGGAACATGCTGGTGTCCGAGGAGGGCCTGCCCGCCTCGCGCGTCTCCGTCATCCACAACGGCCTGGACCTGCGGCGCTTCGACGCCCGCGTGCGCGAGGGCCTCAAGGGCCCCCTGCCGGACACGGGCGGTGCGCCGGTGGTGGTGCACGTGGCCAACATGAACCACCCCGTGAAGCGGCAGGAAGACCTGCTGCTCTCGCTGGCCATGCTCCGCCACGGCGGCACGAAGTTGCATGCCTTCCTCGTGGGGGACGGCCCGCGCCGGCCGCAATTGGAGAAGCTGGCCGCGGAGCTCGGCGTGACGGACACCGTCCACTTCCTCCGGCACCGCACCGACGTGCCGGCCATCTACGCGCGCGCCAGCTTCGGCGTGCTGTGCTCCTCCGCGGAGGGCATGTCCAACGCCGTCATGGAGGGCATGGCCTCCGGGCTGCCCATGGTGGTGACACGGGTGGGCGGCAACACCGACCTCGTCCAGGACGGCGTGCGCGGCCTCATCGTGTCACCCGAGCAGCCCGCCCAACTGGCCCAGTCCTTTGCCCAGCTCCTCTCGAATCCCGAGAAGGCGAGAGCCATGGGCCGGGCCGCGCGGGACTTCGTGGCGCGGGAGCTGTCGCTGGAGAAGATGATCCGCGTGCACGACGCGCTGTACCAGAAGGTGGCTCGCGGCATTGGCGCCTGAGGCGCATGTCAGACCGGCGTGGATACTGCCGCACGCCGTCGACGAAATCGAAAGGCGGGCCCTACGTAGGGAGGAGGGAAGCCTTACCCCTACATGAGGACCCACCATGCACCTCGCCCTCCTGGTCATCCTGGCTGCTGCCCCGGCAACACCCCAGACGTGGAAGTTTGAAACGGATGGCACTCCCGAGGTCCATATTTCCAATGTGGATGGCGCGGTGCGGGTAGATGCGGTAGACGGGAATAGCGTGGTATTCGAGGTGGTTAGGGAAGGCTCGGACTCGGGCCGGAACAAAACCGAGGTTGAAGTCGTCCAAGAAGGCGACGTGGTGAGGGCGCAGGTGTGCTGCGGGAAGTGCGAGGAGGAGCGGCACTCCTGCAAGGGTGACCTGGGGAAGGTGCGGTTCGCGGTGAAGGTGCCCCGGAGCACGGAGCTTCACGTCAGTGTCGTGAATGCCACGGTGTCAGTAGGGGGCGTGACGGGGGAGCAGGAGATTTCGGCGGTCAACGGCCGTGTGGAAGTGAACGGCTCGGAGCGAAGGATCTCGGTCAGCTCCGTAGATGGAGAAGTGGTGTTGGCACCGCGGAAGGTCGTGACTACTTCTGTGAGCACCGTTTCAGGGGATGTCCGGCTGAAGCTGCCGGCCAAGGCGGACGCGAAGGTGGAATTCAGCTCCGTCAGTGGAAGTTTCAATGGGAGTTCCGTCGCGCTCGGCTCGAAGGAGAAGAGCTACGGCGCCGGCTCCCAGGCAGTCGAAGTCAGCACGGTGAGCGGCGCGCTCACGGTGCAGGAATAGCTTTCGCGGCCCGTCAAGCACTGGGCCCGGGGCGCTCGCCGGTGAAACTCCAAGGCGCCGGCGAGCGCTCATTTTTCAGACAGCCCCGGGTGGCCTTCCAGGCACCCGGGGCTTCGTCTATGCGGAGGGCGGGGAAGCGGCCTGTCCGGTGCCCCGGTGCTCGGCGCCGATGGCGTCCCGCACCTGGCTGAAGCCATCCCGGGAGAGCAGGGCGGCGAGGCCGGGGAGGATGCGGCCCACCATGCCGGGCCCCTCGTAGATGAAGCCCGTGTAGACCTGCACCACGGACGCGCCGGCGCGCAGCTTCTCGTACACGTCCTGGGCGGTGAAGACGCCGCCCACGCCGATGATGGGCAGGGCGCCGCCGCTGCGCAGGTACGCGCGGCGGATGACGGCGTTGGCCGGCTCGCGCACGGGCGCTCCGGACAGGCCGCCCGCCTCCTTCGCCAGCGGGTGCTCGAAGGGGCGGGCGATGGTGGTGTTGGTGGCGATGAGGCCCGAGAGGCCGCACGCGCGCACCACGTCCACCACCTCGTCCACGGCCTCGGGCGTGAGGTCCGGGGCAATCTTCAGGAACAGGGGCTTGCCGGGGGCCACCGAGGCCAGGCGCTCCTGCACGGTGCGCAGCAGGTGGCCCAGCGCTTCCGGCTCCTGCAGCTTGCGCAGGCCGGGCGTGTTGGGCGACGAGGCATTCACCACCACGTAGTCGCCCAGCGGCGCGAGCGCGTCCACGCAGGCCACGTAGTCGTCCACCGCCTTCTCCAGCGGCGTGTCCTTGTTCTTGCCGATGTTGACGCCCAGCGGGCCGGGGCGCCACGTGAGCGCGCGCAGGCGCGTGGCCGCGTCCGTGGCGCCGTGGTTGTTGAAGCCCATGCGGTTGATGACGGCACGGTGCTCCGGGAGGCGGAACAGGCGCGGTGTGGGGTTGCCGGGCTGGGGCCGGGGCGTGAGGGTGCCAATCTCCACCGCGGAGAAGCCGCAGGCGAAGAGTCCGTCCACCGCCTCGGCGTCCTTGTCCAGGCCGGCGGCCAGGGCCACGGGGTGGGCGAAGCGCAGGCCCGCGACGTCCACGGCCATGCCCGGCGTGGTGCCGCGCAGTGCCTTCGCGCGCATGGATTCGCAGAGGCCGTGGGCGCGGCCGAGCTGGTGCAGCCCGGCCATGCCCAGCCGGTGCGCGCGCTCCGCGGAGAGCTGGAAGAGGAGCGAGCGGGTGAGTCCGTACATGGGCACGCTCAGGCGGGGATGAACGAGGCCTGCCGGGCCCAGGCGAGCGTCTGGTCCACCTGCTCCGGCGTGAGGATGCCGTTCTGCTCGATGATTTCGATTTCCCGGCGCATGTCCGTCTCGAGCAGGTAGGGGCCGTCGGTGTTGATGGTGAACTTCACCTTGCGGTCCCAGAAGGTGCGGCAGATGTGGCGCAGCTCCTCCACGCCCTCCACCGCCTTGGTGTGCAGGTTGGACGTGGGGCACAGCTCCAGGACGATGTCGTTCTCCCGCAGCACCTTCATGGCGTGCTCGTCGTAGGCGGCGCGGATGCCATGGCCGATGCGGTGCGGCTTGAGCTTCTCCACCACGGACATGACGCCCTCGGCGCCGGTGCCGCGCGTCTCGCCGGTGTGCACGGTGCACTTGAGGCCGGCCTTGCGGGCGCGCGCGAAGAGGTCCTCGTACTCGGCCACGCGCTCGGGCTTGAGCTCCATGGCGTTCGTCTCGGTGCCGGCCAGGTCGATGCCGTACACGCCGCGCGTGCGGTACTTGATGGCCTTGTCCACGATGATGCTGTTGAGCTTGTGGTCGAACTCGCGAGCGAGGCAGAAGATGAGCCCCATCTTCACGCCGTACTCCAGCACCGCGCGGTCCATGCCGCGCAGCGCGGCGTGGATGATGTGGTCCAGGTCCAGCTCGGAGTTGAGGTTGCGCTTCATCGGGTTGAAGCGCAGCTCCATCTGTGTCACCCGGCTACCGCGGTACTCCTTGCCGATGACCTCATAGACGGAGCGCTCGATTGCGCTCGGCGAGGACTGAATCTTCTCCGTCCACGTGTGGAGGATCTTCAGATAGTCGTCGAGGCTCCCGACCTTGCCGGGTCGGGAGGTGATGAGCTCCACGAAGTCGAAGTAGTTTTTGACGGGGAGCTTGAAGCCCTGCTGGTGGGCGATGGACCAGAGGATGTGGGGCGCAACGGCGCCGCCCACATGGATGTGCAGGTCGATGAGTTCGCGTGCCATGGCGGCATGTATGCACAGTGCCGGGCGCGCGTAAAGGTTACCGCCGGAGCAGGACGTACACCGCCCCGGTGCCCCCGTCCTGCGGACGTGCGGTGGCGAACGCCAGCACCATGTTCCCCACGCGCTTCTGGGACAGCCACTCCCTGACGCTCTCCTTGAGGACGGGAATCTGGTCCTTGGAGTTCAACCCACGTCCGTGGACGATGAGCACACATCGCTTCTTGGAGCGGCGGCTGTCCGCCAGGAAACGCTCCACGGCGTCCCTGGCCGCCGCCTGCGTCATGCCATGCAGGTCCAGGCGGCCCTGCACGGAGAAGTCGCCCCGGCGCAGCGAGCGCAGCAGGTTCCGGTCGATGCCCGGCCCCGCGCCCTCGAAGTATTCGTCGCCGCCGGTGATGTCGAAGTCGCCCTGGCCTGCGACGAGCTCCGAGAGCTCGGCGAGCGCCTCGGCATTCTCGTCGATGATTTCGGGCAGGCGCGGGTTGGGCGCCGGGGCCTCACCGCGGTTGGTGATCTGCTGCACGCCGTCCATGGCGGAATAGAAGAGGGCGGCCTCATCGGCCTCGCTGACCTTGGGCCCCTTCTTCGCCTTGGGCGGGGGAGGCGGGGCCTTGCGCTTCGCGGCCTCGGCGGCGGCAGCGGCGGCCTTGTCCTGGGCCTCCTTCTTCTCCTGGTCCTTCATCGCCTTGATGGCGGACTTGAAGGGGTTGTTGTGGAACGCCTCGTCCTTCTTCTTCTGGCTCATGGGATTCCTGGGTCTAACGGGGCGCTACAGTCCGCGCAGTCGTCGAATCTCTTCGTAGGCATCCCGGAGCTCCTGAAAGCGGCGGGAGGCCTGCTCGGCGGCCTGCCTTCCGGCGTGGGCGGCCTTGTCGGGATGGTGCTCGGCGGCGAGCTGACGGAAGGCGCGCTTCACCTCCGTGTCGGTGGCGTCGGGGGTGAGGCCGAGCACGGCGTAGTGGTCGTCGCCGGCGCCCAGGTGCTGAGCAGCGATGGCCTGCTCTTCCTCCTCGGAGATATCCAGGCCCCGGGCCGCGCGGCGCAGCACCTCCCGCTCGGAGCGTTGGAGGGCGCCGTCCACCAGCGCCAGCTCGAAGAGGGCGTCGAGCAACTGGTGGCGCTCGGCGGAAGGCAGCTGCTCCCCGCAGGCCCGCGCGGCGGCATCCAGGTCCGGGGGCCGGGCGAGGAACGCCTTGAGGTGCCCGCGCACGAGCTGGAGGGACTCGGGGCCGTAGCCGAGGACGCTCTCGAAGTAGCGGCGCACCTCGCGCACCTCCTCGCGGCGGACGTCACCGTCGGCGTGGGCCACCTCGATGAAGAGGGCGCAGAGGTCGCGGGTCAGCTCATCGACCGGCGCTTCTTCAGTCCCGGCCTCCTCGAAGGAGCGCGGGTCGGGGGGGACGAAGTCGGAGAGCACCTCTGGCGACCCGGTGAACTGGGAATGCTGCTCGTCGAGACGGTGGCCGACGAGGCCTCCCACGACGGCGAGGAGGACGATGGCGAGCGGGTGTCCGATGAGCAGGCCCACCGCCAGCCCGACAATCGCCCCCAGAACTCTTCCCGCGCCCATGTCCGAGGTTTCGCTCCCTTTCCACCGGGGAGTTTTGCATAGAGTGCGCCGCATTATGGCCCAGTTGATTGATGGCAAGGCAGTGGCGGCGCGGGTGCGGGCGGAGGTGAAGGCGGAGGTGGACCGGCTCAAGGCGGAGCGCGGCCTCACCCCCGGGCTCGCCGTGGTGCGCGTGGGCGAGGACCCCGCGTCCCAGGTCTACGTCGGCGGGAAGAAGAAGGCCGCCGCGGAGGTGGGCTTCAACTCGTGGGAGCACCACCGCGACGCGAGCATCACCCAGGACGAGCTGCTCGCGCTGGTGCGGCAGCTCAACGACGACCCGGCGGTGCACGGCATCCTCGTGCAGCTGCCGCTGCCCAGGCACATCGACGCGGACGTCATCATCTCCGCGGTGAAGCCGGAGAAGGACGCGGACGGCTTCCACCCGATGAACGCCGGCAACCTGCTGCTGGGCCGGCCCGCGACGCGCGCGTGCACGCCCTACGGCATCATGCGGCTGCTGGAGGAGATTGGCTGCGACCCGGCCGGCAAGCGCGCGGTGGTGGTGGGGCGCAGCAACATCGTCGGCAAGCCGATGGCGCTGATGCTGCTCCAGAAGAACGCCACCGTCACCATCGCCCACAGCAAGAGCGACGTGCGCCGCGAGGTGGAGGGCGCGGACATCGTCGTGGTGGCGGTGGGCGTGAAGGAGCTGGTGAAGGGCGAGTGGATCAAGCCCGGCGCGGTGGTCATCGACGTGGGGATGAACCGCCTGCCGGACGGCAAGCTGGTGGGCGACGTGGAGTTCGCGAAGGCCGCCGAGCGCGCCTCGTACATCACCCCCGTGCCGGGCGGCGTGGGGCCGATGACGATTGCCATGCTCATGCGCAACACGCTGGAAGCGGCCGAGCGCGGCGTGAAGTGACGCCCGCGGGCCTTGGGTGAAGCGGCCCGGTGTCCTACCCGCGCAGCCAGCGCTCCAACTGGTTGCGCTTCTTGCCGCGCACGCTGGTGCCCAGGCTCAGCTGGTCGAAGTTCCACCGCGTGCGGAGCCGCTCGGCCGAGGCGGCGAGCCAGGCCGGGAAGGCGGACGGCACGCACGTGCCCAGTCCCAGGTCGTCGCAGTGCACCTTGTCGCTGGTGAAGGACGTGCTTCGCGGGCGCAGGATGTCGGCGGGGTTGGACGCGGACAGGGAGGCGTGGAACCACGTCGCGGAGCGGCTGTCGACGGACAGGTGCACCTGGTGCTGGTAGGCCGGGGCTCCGTCGAACGCGGGCGAGGAGATGTGGACCTGGAACCAGAAGGCGTCGGGCTCGCCGAAGCCCAGTTCCTTCGCGAGGCCGAGCGCGGGTGAGCGGGCCTGCCGCGCCTCGAACAATGCCTTCATGCGCGAGAACAGGTCCTCCATCACCGGCGTGGCGCGCGCGTGCGTGCGCAGGGCCTGGAGCCGGTCCAGTTCCCAGTCCTGCTGCCGCACCGCCCGCTCGATGTGCGGGATGAGCGCGTCGAGCGAGGCCTCCGAGCCGTCGGCGGCGAGCACCGCCAGCAGGTCCAGCGACACCTGCTCGCACGCCACGGCGGCCGTCTGCAGGGCCTGGAGGACGCGCGGCTGGTCCGCCAGCGTCTGGAACTTCGCCCGCTTCTGCTTCGAGCCCCAGGCGTACGTCGTCTCCAGGCCGAGCAGCACCTGCATCGCCTCGTCCCAGTCGGCGGCGAGCACGTCGTCCTTCGCGTCGCGCCGGACGTACTCGCGGATGATGAAGCCGTGGGGCCGCCGGTCGGACTCGAGCAGCGCCAGGCTGGCGCGGATGACGGGCACCGGCAGGCGCCGGCACGTCCGCGCGAAGAGCCAGGTCGGGTGATAGCTGTCGCCGATGAGCCCCACCGCGGCTCGGGCCGCCAGGGCGGGGTCCACGTCGTCCGGGAGCACCTTGAGGACCTCCAGGAGGTTCGAGCGCTCGTGGTACGGAGTCCGGAGGACGGCCTCGATTTCGAGAGGGGTGGGGCGCTTGGGCATGGCCACGTCCTGGCGCGAGCTTCCGACAGCGGCGCCTGCCACGACTCGTACCCCAGGTCTCCGCGAATGGGAACCGAGCCGCGGTGCGAGTGAGGGGGGCAGTGCCTCACCGGGCGCGGAAGCGCCGCCGCGCCAGCGCCCATACGAGCCCGCCCAGGCCCACCGCCAGCGCCGCGCCGGACGAGCCCGTGTCACAGCCGCACCCGCTCGAATCCCCCGGCATCGCCGGGGTCAGCCCGGGGCTCTTCTGGGCCTGGACGAGCTGCTGCGCCCGGCCGATGAGCCGGGCCCGTGCGTTCTCGAAGGCCGCGGGGTCCAGCGACACCTGGTCGGGCGTGGGGACGAGCTCTCGGGCCACCTCGTCGGCGAACGCGGGGTCGCCTCCGTTCGCGACGAGCATGAGCCATTCGTAGTCCTGCACTCCGGCGCGGAGGAGCTTGAGGCGGAGGCTCGGCAGCGGCACGTCGGAACGGCCGCCAATCCTCGCGGTCGTACCCGGGTAGAAGAGCGTCCCATCGCCATTGCCGCCGTAGAAGAGCTGGTCGGTCCACGCGGTCAGCAGGCGCGCGCCGGTGTCGTAATAGGTCTCCCCCGAGGCGCGCAGGAGGAACACCATCCACGGCATGGCGCGGTTGAGGTTGGCCGGGTAGTCCACCATGTACGCGGGCCAGTGCCGCCCGAGCGGAAGGCCTCCAATGCAGCCATGACTGATGCAGCTCTGGTACAGCCACAGCGAGTTGCCGGGCCGCGCGAGGAAGGCGTCGTAGTCCGCCCGTGACGCGTCCGCGTCGTACTGGGGTTCTGTCGGAGTGATTCGCTGGATGAGGACCGACAGGCGGCTGATGAGCCCGTCGAACCCGTTGTCCCGCGCAATCGGCAGCGTGGTGGTCACCATCCGGGGCAGTTCCGGCGCGGAGCGCACGAGCTGCGCGGCGCGGGTGCGCACCTCTTCGAACGAGGTGAAGTGCGGGGGCTCGTCCCCGGTGTAGTCGTACGCGCGCTCGAGCCAGCCCCGGGCGGAGAAGTGGCTCACGAAGGAGGCGAGGGCCTGGTCCTCGAGGGGCCCCAGGTACCGGACGCTCGTCATCCGCGCGCCGCGCAGGCGGGTGGGCGCGGTGCCGTCGAGCAGTGGGGCATAGGCCGCGTCGAAGGCCTCCCACGGCCCCACTTCCGGCTGGGGGACCAGCACGTTGGACAGCGTGAAGCGGTGGTCGAGCGCCAGCCGGGCGTAGCGTGAGAGCAACTCCAGGCGCACGTTGTCGCCTCCGCAGTCCTTGCGTCCGGTGTGCGCCTCGCAGACGAAGTCCGCTCCCAGGCCGAAGGACGTGGAATAGGACGGCGTGCTCGGGAGGGTGAGGTCGACGACGGTGAGCGTCACGGGGACGAAGACGGAGAAGCCTCCCCGGGCCTGGACTTCCACCGAGCCCTCGTAGCGTCCGGAGGGGGCGTCCTCCGGCACGAGCACGTCCACCCAGAGGGCCCGGGCCTCTTTCGCGGGCACGTCGAAGGGGAAGGCGTTGCGCGGCTCTCCGGCGACCTCATCCACCGAGGGGATGAGCGCATCCGGCCACCGGCCCGAGGAGAGGGTGAGGTTCGAAGGGACGGTGATGTTCAGGAAGTCCTGCCGGTAGAGCGTGAGCTGACGGCTCCCGATGGAGATGGGCCCCATGAGCGCATCGAATCGGGCCGTCACTTCCTCCGCGCCGGTGTCTCCGCCGTGAATCACCACCTGGAAGCTCAGGGCTTCGTTGCGTGCGCCGAGCAATTCCACGGGGGCCGCCGCACGAGGCTGCGCGTCCGGGCGCACCTTGACCATGAGGCTCTCGCCGTACACCTGCGGGCCGGCGAGCGCGGACAGTCCCGCCAGCGTCAGGCCCAGCGCCAGCACTCGCGGCCATGACCTCCCGCCTGTTTCCACGCACCACTCCCGTCACCGGTGACAGGGAATGAGATGGGGCGAGGGAGCCCGGACTCCCACCCGTCCTCCGGGGCAGCGGCGCGGAATGAACATTCCTTCCGCTGTCTCGGGCCGCCCGGGAGGGCTCAGCTCACTCGCCGCCACCGCCCATGCTGCCGCCGCCCGTGTACGAGCTGCCACCCGTCGCCGCGCCGCCGCCCATGATGGTGCCACCCGCGCCCGAGCCATGCGTGCCGGACCCGTGAGTGCCGAGGGAACCGGCCGTGCCCGAGCCGCCCCTTCGTTTGTCACTCGTGCCGGAGCCATGCCCCGTATTCGCGGTGGCTCCGCCGCCTTCCGCGGTCGTGGCGCGCGTGCTGCCCGTCTCCTGGGCCTTCTCCTTCGCGCATCCACCACTCCAAAGCGAGACGGACACCAGGGCTCCCACCAGCACGGCACCCCCGCGGGTCTTCGTCGTCATGCCGGTCCGCCTCCCGACCCCACGCGGGTCCGCCCAACGGTGGGCAGGCATGCACGGGGCGGGTATCGCTCCCGGGTTCGGGCGTCCCGCCGCGCGCTGACAGAACTGCGTGACGCAGGGGCAGTGCCGCTCCGTCCGCTTCAGGACGCGGGGATGCCGCTACTGCTCACAGCGACCCGGACAGGGACAGGTGATGCACGTTTGTTTCTCGCAGTGCCCCTCGGAGCAGTCCGAGTCGCTCTCGCACCCGGCGATGCAGTGCGCGTCTTCGTTCGCGCAGCCGAGGCACGCGAAGTCAATCGCGCACTGGGCACTGGACTGACAGACGGCCCCCTCGGGGACGCTGGAGTTGTCGCGGGTCCGGGAACCACCACAGCCGGCAATCAGTCCCACGGAGAGCGCGAGGAGCATGAAGGTTCGCATGGGCCCATCCTGTTTCATGTCGCATGCCACGGACTGCTCCGAGGGAGACACTTCCCGACCGCACCCGGGAAACTGACACCCGCGGCCGGGAGGCTCAGATATTCGAGGGCCGCGCTGCTAGGTTTCGGACGCGGGTCCCCGACAGCGGGGAAGGGGAGGGAGCAGTCATGCCGACGCGCGAGGAGCGAATCTCAGGTGGGGTGTACGGGTTGCTGATTGGCGACGCGCTCGGAGTGCCCTACGAGTTCCATTCGCCGCAGCAGCTTCCCGCCGCCGAGGCCATCGACTTCGAGCCTCCCGCCGGCTTCGAGCGCTCGCATGACGGCGTGCCGCCGGGCACCTGGTCCGATGATGGCGCGCATGCGCTGTGCCTGCTGGACTCGCTGCTGTACCACGGCCACCTGGACCTGGAGGACCTCGGGCGGCGGCTGGTGAACTGGTACGAGTGGGGCTACCTCGCCGTGGACGGCAAGGTGTTCGACGTGGGCATCCAGACGAGCACTGCGCTGGCGCACTTCCGCGCCGGAACGCCCGCGTTGATGTCCGGGCCGAAGGGGGAGCGGGACAACGGCAACGGCTCGCTGATGCGCGTGCTGCCGATGGCGCTCTGGCACCAGGGCGATGACGCGAAGCTCGCCTCGGACGCGATGGCGCAGTCGCGGGTGACGCATGGACACATGCGCTCGCAGGCGTGCTGCGCGGTGTATTGCCTGTGGGCCCGCCGCATCCTGGAAGGCGCCGTGGACCCCTGGGCGGACGCGCTGGCCACCTTCCGGGCGTTGTACCCGGAGGGCCTCGAGGCCCGCACGGAGCTGGACACGTACATCGCGCGGCCGGATGCGGAGGACACACCGGGCAATGGCACCGGGTACGTGGTGGACTGCCTGCGCTCGGCGCGGCAGTGCGTGGCGGCGGGGCGCGACTACGAGGGCGTGGTGAAGGCGGCCATCCGGTTGGGGCACGACACGGACACCACGGCGGCGGTGGCCGGCGGAATCGCCGGGCTCATCCATGGCGTGCAGGGCATTCCCGAGCGGTGGCGCTCGGCGCTACGTGGGCAGGAGCTGGTCGAGCCGCTGGTGAAGAAGCTGCTGGCCCACGTGCGCCCCTGAGCGCCGCGCTGCCCACGCGGGTGATCAGGCAGCGCAAGGTCCTCACTGCGCGCGGCTTCAGTTCCGGAAGGCCTCGCGCACGCCCTCGCGGCGCAGCGTGAAGAGCATCCACACGGCCACCGGCACGCTGATGAAGCACGCCGGCAGCGAGGGGAAGAGGGCGGTGATGGCGCCCACCGTGGCCAGTCCGTAGCCCTTGAGCTGCATCGCGCTCAGCGCCGCCCAGACGGCGAGCGAGCCGCACAGGATGGCCGCCGTCACCTGGAGGACGAAGAACCACGACAGCTCGAAGACGCCACCGGCCTGCGCCGCCTCGGGGGGCGCGAAGGGCGAGGGAATCTTGAAGACGAACAGCACGACTTGAAGGACGTTGAACAGGATGGACAGCGAGCCCGCGCACAAGAGGAAGAACGCGGGCGGCCGGATGATGTTCAGGATCTTGATGCGCGGGTCATCCGGGGGGAGCTGGATTCCAGGACCACTCATGAACGGGCTCTCAGGGCGCTCACGATCATCCGCGTCGCCGGGGACTTGTTGAGCGTGTAGAAGTGGATGCCGGGCACGCCGCGCGAGAGCAACTCCATGCACTGCACCGTCGCGTGCGCCACGCCGAGCTGCACCAGCGCGTCCGGCTGGTCCTTCACCCGCTCCAGTTGCAGCGCCAGCCGCATGGGCACGGTGGCTCCGCACATGCGCGTGAAGCGCTGGAGCTGCTCGTAGTTCGTAATCGGCATGATGCCGGGGACGATGGGGACGTTGATGCCCGCGCGCCGTGCCCGCTCCACGAAGTCGAAGAAGAAGGCGTTGTCGAAGAAGAGCTGCGTCACCACGAAGTCCAGCCCCGCGTCGACCTTCTCCTTCAGATGACGCAGGTCGTCGTCACGGGACACCGTCTCGACGTGGCCCTCCGGATAACACGCCCCTCCGAGGCAGAAGTTGAAATCCTCTTCTCGGATGAATCGCACCAGCTCCGACGCGAACTGGAACCCGCCCGCGGACGGCACGAAGGACTTCTCGCCCTGCGGCGGGTCTCCGCGCAGCACCAGCAGGTTGTCCAGCTTCGCCTCCGCCAGCCGCTTGAGCAGCTCGCGCAATTCGTCCCGCGTGTGGCCCACGCACGTCAGGTGCGCCATGGCCTCGATGCCCGTCTCCTTCTTGATGCGGGTGACGAGCTCCACCGTCCTGTCCCGCGTGCTCCCGCCCGCCCCGTAGGTGACGGACACGAAGCCGGGCTGCAAGGGGGCCAGGTCCTCGAGCGCCTTGAGGAGGTTGGCCACGCCCTCGTCCGTCTTCGGCGGGAAGAACTCGAAGGAGAAGCAGGGGTTGGATGGATTCAACCGATTACGAATCTTCATGTCGGCCCCAGTGTAGACGTTCCCCGTCGGCCTTGATTGGCGAAGTCTCGCGGCTATAGTCCGCGCCGTTTTCCACACCCCCTCCAGGAGAGATTGATGGCCCGGCGTACGCCCCTCAACGAGGCCCACCGCAAGTTGGGTGCCCGGATGGTCGACTTCGTGGGTTGGGACATGCCGGTCCAGTACTCGTCTGTCATCGGCGAGCATGAAGCCGTGCGCACCGCCGTCGGCCTGTTCGACGTCTCCCACATGGGCGAGGTGGAGTTCTCCGGCCCCGGCGCCCTGGAGACGGTCAACGCCCTCATCTCCAACGACCTCGCCCGCATCTCCGACGGCCAGGCGGTCTACGCGGGCCTGCTCGACGAGAAGGGCACCTTCGTCGACGACATCGTCGTCTACCGCTTCAGCCCCGAGAGCATCTTCATCTGCGTCAACTCCAGCAACCGCGAGAAGGACTTCGCCTGGATGAAGGAGCACGCCAGGGGTGTGAAGCCCGTGGACCGCGGGGACGACTTCGCGCAGATCGCCGTGCAGGGCCCGAAGGCCGCCGGCCTGGTCCAGCGCCTGACGAAGACGGACACCTCCAAGATTGGCACCTACCGCTTCGCCGAGGGCGAGGTGGCGGGGGTGAAGAGCGTCCTGTCCCGCACCGGCTACACGGGTGAGGACGGGTTCGAGCTGTACTGCGCGCCGGATGACGCGGTGAAGCTCTGGGACGCGCTGCTCACCGAAGGCCAGCAGGACGGCGTGAAGCCGTGCGGCCTGGGCGCGCGCGACAGCCTGCGCACGGAGATGAAGTACGCGCTCTACGGCAACGACATCGACGACAAGCACACCGCGCTCGAGGCGGGCCTGGGCTGGATCGTGAAGCTCGACAAGGCCACCTTCATTGGCAAGGACGCGCTGGTGGCGCAGAAGGCCGCGGGCGTGAAGCGCAAGCTGGTGGGCTTCGAAGTCACGGGCAGCGGCATCCCCCGCCACGGCTACGCCATCCACAAGGACGGCAAGCCGGTGGGCGAGGTGACGAGCGGCACCATGGGCCCGTCCGTGAAGAAGGCCATCGGCATCGGCTACGTGCCCACCGAGCTCTCCGCGGAGGGCTCCACCTTCGACGTGGACATCCGCGGCCGCGCCGTGCCCGCCGTGGTGGTCAAGACGCCGTTCTACAAGAAGCCCTGAAACCTCCAGCCCCGTTTGAGGAGCAACGACATGGCCGATACGATTCCCGGCGACCTGAAGTACACCAAGGAGCACGAGTGGGCCCGCGTCCAGGGCAAGGTGGTGGTGGTGGGTGTCACCGCGCACGCCCAGGAGTCGCTGGGTGACGTGGTGTACGTGGAGCTGCCCAAGCTGGGCGCCACCATCACCGAGGGCAAGCAGTTCGGCGTCATCGAGTCCACCAAGGCGGTGTCGGAGCTGTACTCGCCGGTGTCGGGCACGGTGGTGAAGGTGAACGACGCCCTGGCGGACAACCCCTCCACCGTGAACACGGACCCCTACGGGGCGGGTTGGATTGTCGAGGTCGAGCTGTCGGACCCCAAGCAGGTGGACGCGCTCATGGACGCCACCGCGTACGGCAACCTGCTCAAGAGCGCGTAGCACGGAAACGCCGCCCCTTCGCTGTTAGTGACGGTCCTCGATTTTTTCGACTCACGACTCGCACGCGAGCCCGACTGCCATGTCCTTGAATTGGAAGTACCAGGAGTCGTTCGCCGGCCGTCACAACGGACCGGACGAGCATGAGCTGAAGCAGATGCTGTCCGCGCTGGGCGTCACCTCGCTGGATGCGTTCATCGAGCAGGCCGTCCCCCCGGCCATCCGCTCCAAGGAGCCGCTCAAGCTCGCGCCCGCGCGCGGTGAGCACGAGCTGCTCGCGCAGCTGGAGGCGATTGCGGCGAAGAACCAGGTGTTCCGCTCGTACATCGGGATGGGCTACAGCGACACCCACACCCCGAACGTCATCCTCCGGAACATCTTCCAGAACCCGGGCTGGTACACGCAGTACACGCCGTACCAGGCGGAGATTGCCCAGGGCCGGCTGGAGGCGCTGCTCAACTTCCAGACGCTCATCATGGACCTGACGGGCCTGGAGGTCGCCAACGCCTCGCTGCTCGACGAGGGCACCGCCGCCGCCGAGGCCATGGCGCTGGCCGTGCACCAGAAGGGTGACGGGCAGGGCATCGCCTTCTTCGTGTCCGAGGGCTGCCACCCGCAGACGGTGGACGTGGTGCGCACCCGCGCCGAGCCGCTGGGCGTGGAGATTGTCGTCGGCGACCACCGCACGGTGGACCTGGGCTCGAAGAAGTTCGTGGGCGCGCTGGTGCAGTACCCGGCCACCGACGGCGTCGTGCACGACTACCGCGCCTTCGCGGACAAGGTGCACGCGGCGGGCGGCCTGCTCGTCGTCGCCGCGGACCTGCTCAGCCTCACGCTGCTGACGCCCCCGGGCGAGTTCGGCGCGGACGTGGCGGTGGGCAGCGCCCAGCGCTTCGGCGTCCCCATGGGCTACGGCGGTCCGCACGCGGGCTACTTCGCCACGAAGAACGCGTACACCCGCGTGATGCCGGGCCGCATCATCGGCGTGTCCGAGGACGCGCAGGGCCGCCGCGCGCTGCGCATGGCGCTGCAGACGCGCGAGCAGCACATCCGCCGCGAGAAGGCCACTAGCAACATCTGCACCGCGCAGGTGCTGCTGGCCGTCATCGCCAGCATGTACGCCGTCTACCACGGGCCCAAGGGCCTGAAGGCCATCGCCGAGCGCGTGCACGGCCTCACCGTGGTGCTGGCGCGCGGCCTGACGAAGCTGGGCCTCAAGGTGAAGCACGAGCAGTACTTCGACACGCTGCGCGTGGAGATGACGTCCGCGCACGTGCGCGCGGTGCTCGCCGCCGCCGAGTCGGCGCGGATGAACTTCCGCCGCATCGACGAGAAGACGCTGGGCGTGTCGCTCGACGAGACGACGCGGCCCGCGGACGTGGAGTCCATCCTCGCGGCCTTCGCCACCGGCGCGGGCAAGGCCACCGCCCCGTCGCTGGAGGAGCTGGGCGGCAGCGTGGAGTCCCCGGTGGAGCCGGCCCTGCGCCGCACCAGCGAGTACCTCACGCACTCGGTCTTCAACAGCTACCACTCCGAGACGGAGATGCTGCGCTACATCCGGCGGCTCGAGGCGAAGGACCTGTCCCTCACGCACTCGATGATTCCGCTGGGCAGCTGCACCATGAAGCTCAACGCCACCGCGGAGATGATTCCGGTGACGTGGCCGCAGTTCGGCAAGCTGCACCCGTTCGCCCCCACCTCGCAGGCGGCCGGCTACAAGGTCATCTTCGAGCAGTTGGAGCACATGCTCACGCAGGTGACGGGCTTCGCCGGGTGCTCGCTGCAGCCCAACGCCGGCAGCCAGGGTGAGTACGCGGGCCTGCTCGTCATCCGCGCGTACCACCAGAGCCGCGGCCAGGCGCACCGCGACGTGTGCCTCATTCCGTCCTCCGCGCACGGAACCAACCCGGCCTCCGCGGTGATGGCGGGCTACAAGGTCGTCGTCACCAAGTGCGACGAGGACGGCAACATCGACCTCGCGGACCTGCGCGCCAGGGCGGACGAGCACAAGGACAAGCTCGCGGCGCTGATGGTGACGTACCCGTCCACGCACGGCGTGTTCGAGGAGGACATCAAGGAGATCTGCTCCATCGTCCACGAGCGTGGCGGCCAGGTGTACATGGACGGCGCCAACCTCAACGCCCAGGTGGGGCTCACCGCTCCGGGCCTCGTCGGCGCGGACGTCTGCCACATCAACCTGCACAAGACGTTCTGCATCCCCCACGGCGGTGGCGGCCCGGGCATGGGCCCCATCTGCGTGGCGAGCCACCTGGTGAAGTTCCTCCCCGGCCACCCCGTCATCCAGACGGGCGGCGCGGAGGCCATCGGCGCCATCTCCGCCGCGCCGTGGGGCAGCGCCAGCATCCTGCTCATCTCGTGGATGTACGCCACCATGATGGGCGGCGAGGGCCTCACCCAGGCCACCAAGCTGGCCATCCTCAACGCCAACTACATCGCCGAGCGGCTCCAGCCGCACTACCCGGTGCTGTACCGCGGCAAGCGCGGCAAGGTGGCGCACGAGTGCATCGTCGACCTGCGCCAGCTCAAGAAGACCTCCGGCGTGGAGGTGGAGGACGTGGCCAAGCGGCTGATGGACTACGGCTTCCACGCGCCCACCGTGTCCTTCCCGGTGGCGGGCACGCTGATGATTGAGCCCACGGAGAGCGAGTCCAAGGCGGAGCTGGACCGCTTCTGCGACGCGATGATCCACATCCGCCAGGAGATTCGCGACATCGAGGAGGGGCGCATGCCGAAGGACAACAACGTCCTGAAGAACGCCCCCCACACCGCGCGCGTCCTCACCGCCCCGGAGTGGAACCGTCCCTACTCGCGCGAGCTGGCCGTCTTCCCCGTGGCCTGGGTGCGCGAGAACAAGTTCTGGCCGTCCGTGGGCCGCCTGAACAACGTGCTCGGTGACCGCAAGCTGGTGTGCTCGTGCCCGCCCATCGAGGACTACATGACGGCGGAGCCGACGGCCGCGGTGGCCTGACGCCTCGCACGGCGTCCCTGTGATGTACCCGGGCCGTCTCCCTTCGCGGGGAGGCGGCCCTCGTCTTTTCCGGCCCCCGTCATGTCGCTGGCCTGCCTGCCTCGCGGCCGGACCGACAACGGACCGGCCTCACGCCTGCGCGACGGGCGGCATGCGAGGGGTGCTCGGGCGAATGCTCATCGTCTGCTGGGTGACAGACACCCGCAGCTCCCGAGGGAGGAAGCCGCGATGAGCCGCATCCTCGTCGTGGAGGACGAAGACATCCTCGCAGCCACCCTGTGCGAGGTCCTGCAGGACGAGGGCTACGAAGCCCTGTCCGCCTGCAACGGCCAGGACGCGCTGCGGTTGCTGGCGGAGAAGAGCCCGGACCTCGTGCTCCTGGACATGATGATGCCGCTGATGGACGGCACCGCCTTCCTCACGGCCAAGGCTCTGGACGCGACGATTCAACACGTCCCGGTGGTGGTGATGACCTCCGCGACGCGCGCGGTGCTCCAGGGACACGGCGTGGCGGGCTTCCTCGCCAAGCCCTTCAAGCTGGAGACGCTGCTCGACGTCGTCTCCGGCGCGCTCGACAAGGGCGGGGCGCGAGGAAGGGGAGGGTGAGGTCCGGACAAACCTACGCGCGGGACGGCGTGGCGCTCGCGGGCTCGACATGGACGACCACGTCCACCACCTGCGGGTAGGCGTCCTGCAACAGCGTCTCCACCTGGTCCGCCACCTCATGGGCCTGGGCGGTGGTCAGGAGCGGGTCCACCTCAATCTTGAGGTCCACGTAGACGCTCTCCTCCATGCCGCGGCTGCGCACGTTGCGGCAGGAGCGCACGCCCGTCACCCCCAGGGTCCGCCGCGCCACGTCCGCCGGGTCCAGGCGCGCGGTGTCGGAGAGGATGCCCACCGAGTGCCGGACGATGCCGTACGCCACCCACGCCACGAAGACCATGACGCCCAGGGCAATCAGCCCGTCCGCGCGCGGGTAACCCAGCCACACCAGCAACAGGGATGCGAGGACGGCAAGGGTGACGTAGACGTCGGACATCGTGTGGCTCGCGTCCGCCAGCAGCAGGGAGCTCTTGTACTTGTGCCCGTAGTGCCGCTCCACCCGCGTCACCACCATGTTCACCACGAGGGTGAAGGCCATGACGCCCGCCATCGTCGCCGTCACCTCCGGGTGCTTGTCGTGCAGCAGCGAGTCGAGCGCCATGCGCCCCAGCTCCAGCATGCCGATGCCAATCATGGCGCCGATGCCCAGCGACGCGAGCGCCTCGAACTTGCCGTGCCCGTAGGGGTGGTCCTCGTCCGCCGGGCGCGACGCGACGCCCATGGCCACGAGACCCAGCACGTTGGAGCCGCCGTCGATGAAGGAGTGCAGCCCGTCCGCCGTCACCGACGCGGACTGGCTGAGCAGGCCGAAGCCGAGCTTGGCGGCGGCCACCACCCAGTTGGCCCCCAGGATGGCGAGCAGGACGAGGCGGACCTTCCGGTTGCGCTGCTGCTGAAGAACGCTGCGGTCGACGGGGGACGTTTCCACGACGCGGCAGGGTAGTGGGAAGCCCGTCCGGCCGCGAGAACTCGTGAGGCCGGATGCTCACCCGTGCCCGGCTTCAGTTCGGCCCGCGGAACAGCCGCATGCGCGGGCCGCCGCCCATCTCCATGAAGAAGCCGAACTGGAACTTCACCTCCGCGTCCTGGCTCAAGAGGCCCGGCGGCGGGTTGGGGAAGGGCTGCGCGCGCTTGAAGGAGGACACGGCCTCCAGGTCCAGGAAGTCCAGGCCGCTGCTCTTCTCCACCTGGACGTCCTTCAGCTGGCCCTTCTCGTCGAGCGTAATCGTCAGCAGCGTGTAGCGGTCCTTCCCGGAGAAGGTGGCCCCGGTGGGGTCTCTGCGGCGCATCTGCTCGTTGGGGTTCCAGTGCATGCCCACGCTCTGCTTCACGCGGTTGAAGAAGCTGGCGTACTTCCACTCGCGCGTGTTGAGCATGGTGGCGTCGCCCTCGTCCGCGTCGTCCAGGTGGTCATTGGGGGCGGCGCCCAGCACCTTGTCCATGACGGCGCGCGAGGGCTGCAGCGCGGCCATGCCCGGCGCGCCCGCGCGCCCGGCCGAGCCCTCCTCTTCGCCTCCCACGCCCGGCTGGATTTTCAGGCGCTTCGAGTTGCCCACCATCTCGTCGCTCTCGTTCTGGTTGTTCACCACGACGCCCGGCCCCCGCGTGTTGGGGTCCGTCTTCACGGCCACCTCGTTCTTGCGGCGCGCGTCGGGAAGCTCGAGGGCGGACTTCTGGCGGGCCTCGGCCGCGGGCTTCTCGTCGTTGCCCAGGCCGTTGTTGCCGGCGATGCGCGGCGCCTGCTCCTGCCGGGCGTCCGTGCCGTCCTGGGACTGCGGCGCCGTCCGCTGCGGCATGGCGTTGCGGTAGAAGGGCGTCTGCTCCCGGGCGCGCGTCTCCTTGTCCACCTGGTTGTCGCTCTCGGCGAGGTACTTCGCGTTCGGGTCCACCTTGTCGTTGCCCGGCGCGACGTCCACCACCTGGCCCTTGGGTTTGTCCTCGGGCTTCTTCTCCTCTTCCTTCTTCTCCTTGACGCGGCGGGGCTCGGACATCTGCGACTTCGAGCGCGGGTCCACGGGCCCCCGGTTCTTCGCCCACTGCTCGGCGGTGAGCGGGCGGACGGCCACGGAGGTGGGCTTCGCGGGCCGCTTGTCCCGGGAGGGCGCGAGGCTGCCCGTGAGCAGCACGGCCCCCAGGTAGGCGCCGTGCAGCAGCAGGGCGAGCACCACCGCGGCGACGACGCGCCACGAGGAGCCCTGCCGCCGGCGGCGGCGCCAGTCTGTAGGAGAAGAACCCGTGCTCACGGCGCGATGATAAACCTCCGGGCCGGCGATCTAGTCCCGTCCCGTTCGCGGCAGAACAGGCGGGCAGGGGAGGAGATTCGCGAGACGTGCACTGGTACGCATGAGCAGCCCCCTCCGGTCTCAATAAATGGGGGCCACCTCGGCGCCGTTGAAGTAGTGACGGAGGATGTCCTGGTAGCGCTGCCCGGCCTCCGCCCGGCCGATGGCGCCTGTCTGGCACATCCCTACCCCGTGGCCCCACCCGCCGCCACGGAAAAGCCAGCCGGTAATCTGGCCCTCGACGTCCCGCTCGGCCTCCACCACCGCCATGCTGCTGTTGAGCATCCCGAAGAGGCGGCGGATGTTCAGTTCACCCCGAATCTGCGTGGCCCCCTGGTCCCCGGACAGCGTCAGCACCCGGGCCCGTCCGGACACCCCGCGCTCGGAGAAGGCCAGGGCCTGCACCCGGCCGATGCCCAGGTGGCGGGTGAGGGCGTTCACCTGCTCGGCCGTGAAGCGCTTCTCCCACCGGAACTTGCTGGGCTGCGCGAAGCTGGACAGCCGGCAGGCGGCAGGCAGGTCGGTGGCCGCGAGCCATTCCTCCAGGTGCGCGGGGAGCGGGTAGCGGCCCGCCGAGGGCAGCACGTCCGGGCGCCCGCGCAGGCTGGGGTCCGGCGGGCCGCCCCACACCACGTCGTTGTCCTCCGTGTGGCCGCCGCACACGGCGCTGTAGACGGAGTCCACCAGTCGCCCGTCCTGGCTGAAGAGCCCCTCGCCCCGGGTGGCCTCCACGGCGGCGGTGGTGCTGGCCACCTCGCCGGTGCGCCCCCGGTACACCGCGCAGTGCTGCTCCGAGCAGAGGAGGTACGGGTCCGCCAGGTGTTTGATGCCCACCTTGGCCAGCAGCTCGCCCCGGGCGGTGACGGCCTGCGCCTTGAGCGCCTCCGGGTGGGCGCGCGCGAAGATTTCGGACGGCACCAGCCCCTTCAGCAGGTCCTCCAGGGGCACCACGTTCACCACCGCCAGCTTGCCGGCGCGGTCCACCACCAGCTGGAGGGCGCCCCGGAAGGTGCGGTCCTCGAAGCCGTGGAAGTCGTAGCCCACGCCGTACTCCACCTGCCGCACGTCGAAGCCCGCGCCATCCGGCGTCTCCGCGTCCAGCCGGTCCTGCGCCAGCCCCACCACCACGCCGGACTCGTCGCGCAGCTCGAGGATGGCGCTCGCGGGCGTGCGCACCTCCTCGAAGAGCGTGGTCCTCACGCCGTACTCGCGCAGCAGCGAGGCCTGCTTGCGGCTCGCGGCGTCGGGGGGGAGTGCTTCGTCCACCAGGAGCAGGTAGCGCCGGTTGTCGATGACCTTGCCGGCGATGCCGTACACCGCGCCCAGCACGTGCGCGCGCACGGCGATTCCGCGCGCGCGCCACTGCTCCTGGGCCGCGTTCAGCCCCTCGCGGTCGGCGATGCGGAACTCGCCCAGTTGCACGCGTGCGGTGAGCACCGCCGGCTCTCCCTGCGTCACGCGCACCGACCAGCGCGTGCCGGCCGCCGCGTCCAGCACCTTGTCGTCGGGCCCGCCGAAGCGCAGCCGCATGCGGCCCCGCGAGGAGAACGTCACCTCGCGCCGGCCCTCCATCAGCCGGATGGGGATGCGCGGCTCGCCGCCGCGGAAATCGAGCCGCTTGAGGTCTCCCGGCCCGGGGATGCCCTGCGCCAGCGGGTCTTCCAGTCCCGGGAGACCCGGGCCCGCGTCGGCGCCGCCATCGGAGGCTCCGGCGAGGGGAGGGCGGGCGTCCGCGCCTCCGTCGGAGTCTTCGAGGGCGCCAGCGTCGGGAGGGCGGGCGTCCGCGGAGGCCGCGCCTCCGTCCGGAGGAGCGCCCGCCTGTCCGCTCGAGGGGGAGGGAACGCGGCCGGACGCGGGCTTCGGGGCCGCGCACGCGGAGAGCAGGAGGGCGGCAAGGAGCAGCGGGACGGCGAGTCGCACGGAGGGCGCCACCGTAGTCGCGGCCCCGTGGGCTGTCACGGCCGGACGCCCGCCGGGGCGCCTGGATTGCCTCCACTTGGGGTGAATACAACGCATCGGCTCCCGCGTTGCCCCTGCTCATGCGAAATCGACGAGGCAACTGCTTGAAGCGGATGAAGACCCCGACGGCCGCCCTGGCCGCGAGCCTGCTCATGCTCGGCGCGACTGCCCACGCCGACGGCGGGCTGTTCCCCATTCCCGGGTTCCCCGGCGCTCCGTCGGCGCCCGCGCCGACGCCCGCTCCCGCCCCCACGGAGCCCGGCACGCCCGCCACCCCTGGCGCGCCCACGACTCCCGGCATGGAGCCGCCCCTGGGCGTGCAGCCGGTGCCGAACACGCCGGTGGAGTCCCTGCCCGAGCACGCGGACCATGCGAACATCGCCGAGCCGGGCCCCCAGCCGGGCGTCTCGGCCGCTGCGCTGATGCCCGCCGTGACTCCCACGTTCTCCCGTGAGTGGGTGGTGAGCCCGTCCGGCAACGACGCCGGCGACGGCAGCGCCGCGCAGCCCTTCCGCACCATCGCCAGGGCCATCACCCAGGCCAACCCCGGCGAGGTCATCCGCGTGCTCGCGGGCGACTACAACGAGCGCATCGTCCTCGGAGACAACGCCAAGGCGGGCACCCCGGAGGCGAAGATTACGCTCCAGGGCGAGGGCCGCCCGCACATCATCCCCGGCAACGGCGGAGGCGCGCTCGTGCAGGTGCGCCGCCCCAACTGGGTCATCGACGGCTTCGACCTGGACGTCCAGGGCCAGGCCTTCTTCGCCGTCACCTTCGAGGGCAACGTGCAGGGCTCGGTGCTGGCCAACTCGGAGCTGCACCATGGCGGCGGCGGGGCCGGCGTGACGACCTATGGCAACGCCACCGGCGCCACCATCGAGAACAACCACATCCACGACTTCGTGCGGAACACCGGCAACAAGGACTCGCACGGCGTGGTGGTGCAGCCGACGTCGCACGACATCACCGTGCGCAACAACGACATCCACGACAACTCGGGTGACTCCGTGCAGTGCCTGGGGCCCGAGGGCTTCAGCTCGCTGCCCCCCGCGGATGGCCTGGTGGTGGAGAACAACCACTTCTACGCCAACCGGGAGAACGCGGTGGACATCAAGACGTGCCACAACGTCGTCATCCGCAACAACCGCATGCACCAGTTCCGCCCGACGTCCACGGCGAAGGGGGACGTGGTGGTGGTGCACTACTCCGCGCGCAACGTGACGGTGGAGGACAACGAAATCTACGACTCCGCCAAGGGCATCTCCGTGGGCGGCAACCACGAGGGCCCCGTGCCCACCGGCATCGTCGTCCGGCGCAACCGCGTGCACGACATCTCCAACGTCGGCGGCGGTGAGGGCACCGGCATCCGTCTGGAGAACTCCAGCGGCACGGTGGTGGTCAACAACACGATTGCGCGCGTGTCCACGGCGCTCATCATCGGCCACGGCACCGGCGGGCCCACGCAGGCCCCGGTGGTGCAGAACAACATCGTGGACACCGCGCCCCTCGCGGTGGACCTCGGCGGTCAGGCCCCGGGCATGAAGATGGGGGCCAACCTCTTCCCGGCCGGCGCGCAGTTCAAGCAGAACGGAGCGCTCCAGGGGCTGGAGCAGTTCAAGGCCGCCGCCGGCGACACCACCTCCACCGCCGCCTCGCCGGACCTCGGCGAGGCCTTCGCCCCGGGCGTCGCGGCGGTGGACCGCGGCGCCGACGTGGGCCTGCCCTTCTGCGGCGCGAGCCCGGACATCGGCGCGGTGGAAATGGGCTGCTGACGGCGGCCCGCCCGGCTCACCTGCGAGGGAGCCGGGCCGCGGACTTCAGCGGTGGAAAATGACGAGGCCCGATGCGGAAGCGACTTCCGCATCGGGCCTTTGTCTTTGAGGCGCCACCCGGATTCGAACCGGGGAATGAAGGTTTTGCAGACCTTTGCCTTACCACTTGGCTATGGCGCCGAGAGGATGGGGTCGGCTTTATACGCAGCGGGCCACCGCCCGGTCAAGGATCCAACAGCAGCGTGGATGCAACGCGTCCCGCTACGATGACGCGCGCAATCAAGAAGGTTCCACCCCGGGTGCGCACAGGCCCCGGCAGTGAGGTGTTCCGAGATGCTGCATGGCCACGGGCTGTACCTGGAAGAGCATGACGCGTTCCGCCGCACGGTGCGGGCCGTGGTGGACAAGGAAATCCTCCCGTTCGTCGCCGAGTGGGAGGAGCGGGAGGAGTTCCCCCGAGCGCTCTTCACGCGCTTCGGCGAGCTGGGGTTCCTCGGGCTGAAGTACCCGGTGGAGTACGGGGGCTCGGCGGCTGGAGAGCTCTACGAGGCGGTGCTCCTGGAGGAGCTGGGCCGCTGCGGCTCCGGGGGGGTGTCCGCCGGGCTCGGGGCGCAGTTCACCATCTCCACCGGCCCCATCCACCTCTTCGGCACGGACGCGCAGAAGCGCCGCTGGCTCACCCCCGCCATCCGAGGAGAGAAGATTGGCGCGCTGGGCATCACCGAGCCCGACGCCGGCTCGGACGTGGCGGGCCTGCGCACCACCGCGCGGCGCGACGGTGACTCCTACGTCCTCAACGGCTCCAAGACGTACATCACCAACGGGGTGCGCGCGGACTTCGTGGTGCTGGCCGTGAAGACGGACCCGGCCGCGGGCCACAAGGGCCTGTCCATATTCGTGGTGGAGAAGGGCACGCCGGGCTTCAGCGTGGGCCGCAAGCTGAAGAAGGTGGGCTGGCGCGCCTCGGACACCGCGGAGCTGTTCTTCGAGGACTGCCGCGTGCCCGCGGAGAACCTGCTGGGCGTGGAGGGGCAGGGCTTCTCGCAGATCATGGGCAACTTCCAGTGGGAGCGCCTGTCGCTGGCCCTGGGGGCGGTGGGCGCCATGGACGACATGCTGGAGAAGGTGCTCGAGCACGTGAAGTCGCGCCGCGCCTTCGGCCAGTCGCTCAACCAGTTCCAGGTGGTGCGCCACAAGCTGGCGGACCTGTTCACCGCCCGCGAGTGCGCGCGCCAGCTCACGTACCACGCGCTGCGCCTGCACGTGGCCGGCGAGTGGGCCGTCGCCCAGACGTCCATGGCGAAGAAGGTCGCCACCGAGACGGCCTGCCGCGTGGCGGACGAGTGCCTCCAGCTCCACGGCGGCGCGGGCTACATGATGGAGTACGACATCCAGCGCCACTGGCGCGACGCGCGCCTGGGCCCCATCGGCGGCGGCACCAGCGAGGTGATGAACGAAATCATCGCCAAGCAGCTCGGGCTCTGACTGTAGGAATATTGCGCTCACGGTGGGCGGCGCGGTGCGGCATGCCCGCGCCGCCAGTGCGGCGGGGCAGGCGGGCGAGCGGGACGGAAGAGGCCCCCGGGGCTCCGGGTTCCCGGAGAAGACCCCGCGGAGGTCCCCGTGGAGCCCACCATCGTCTGTGCCGAGCTGTACATGCGTCTGGGTGACGACGAAGTGCTCGTCCTCGACTGTCGTGATCCGTCGGATTGGGAACGCTATGCGCTGCACATCCCGGGCGCGTTGAGGATGACGCCCACGGAAATCTCCCGCGACCTCCACATGCTCCCGGACGATGAGCTCATCGTCCTGTGTGGCTGCGCCCCGGACGGACGGGACACGCGCCGCATCTGCCGCCTGCTGCGCATGCGCGGGCGCGAGGCCGTGTGCCTCGAAGGGGGGCTCGGCGCCTGGGTGACGGGGGGCTACCCCACCGAGCGCCATGCCTCCGCACCCCAGGTCGCCCTGCATCACTGAAGCAGGGTGGATGCAGCGCGTCGTCAAAGGGTGTATGGAGCGGCCGACTTCACCCTCCACTGGAGACATGCCCCCATGGCCAGGCTTCGCGCGGCGCTCATCGGCGCCACTGGGCTCGCCGGACAGCAGTTCATCGCGGCCCTGAAGGACCACCCGTTCATCGAGCTGACCGGCCTCGCCGCGTCGCCTCGCTCGGCGGGCAAAGCCTACGGGGAGGCCCTGAAGACGGCCAACGGCATGACGGCCTGGTTCGTCCCCGAGCCGCTGTCGCCCGACGTGGCCCGCATGCCCGTGGTGAGCGGTGACTCGCTCCAGGCGAAGGACTACGACCTGGTCTTCTCCGCCGTGGAGGCGGACGTCGCGCGCGAGCTGGAGCCCCGGCTGGCGAAGGACATCCCCGTCTTCTCCGCCGCCAGCGCCTTCCGCTACGAGGACGACGTCCCGCTCCTCATTCCCCCCGTCAACGCCGCGCATGCCCCGCTCGTTCGGGAGCAGCAGAAGCGGCGCGGCTGGAAGGGCTACATCGTTCCGATTCCCAACTGCACCACCACCGGCCTCGCCGTGACGCTGGCTCCGCTGGCCGAGCGCTTCGGCGTGAAGGCCGTGCTGATGACCAGCCTGCAGGCCATGTCCGGCGCCGGCCGCTCGCCGGGCGTCATCGGCCTGGACATCCTCGACAACGTCATCCCCTACATCCCCAAGGAGGAGCACAAGGTGGAGGTGGAGACGAAGAAGATCCTCGGTGCCCTGAAGGCCGACGGCGCGGCGCTCACGCCGCATGACGTCCGGGTGTCCTGCACGTGCACCCGCGTGGCCGTCATGGAGGGGCACACGGAGTCCGTCTTCGTGTCGCTGGGAGCGAAGGCCACCGTCGCCGAGGTGGTGCAGGCGATGCGCGAGTGGAAGGGCGCCGAGGTGGCTCGCGGCCTGCCGTCCGCCCCCCCGCGGTGGATTGAGGTGCTGGATGATCCCTTCCGCCCGCAGCCCCGGTTGGATCGCGACACCCACGGCGGCATGGCCACCACGGTGGGCCGCGTGCGCGAGGACGGCGTGCTGGAGAACGGCTTCAAGTACGTGCTCGTCTCCCACAACACCAAGATGGGGGCCGCGCGCGGGGCCATCCTCGTGGCCGAGCAGCTGCGGGCCCAGGGACTGCTGGGCTGACCCCGAATTCCGGCGCATCCGCGCCACAGATTCAGGGTGCCATCGCAACCTTGAACCACTACTGTGCGCGCCCACGGACGCGCTAGATTCTTCTAGAGGAGATCTCTCATGGCCTATGTCGTCGCCGAGCCTTGCATCAAGTGCAAGTACACCGACTGTGTCGAGGTGTGCCCGGTCAACTGTTTCTACGAAGGTGCCAACTTCCTGGTCATCCACCCGGACGAGTGCATCGACTGCGGCGCTTGCGAGCCCGTGTGCCCCACCAAGGCCATCTTCCCGGAGACGGAGCTGCCCGCGAAGTGGCAGGAGTACAAGCCGCTGAACGCTGACTTCTCCGCGAAGTGGCCGAACATCGCCGAGAAGAAGGAGCCGCTGCCCGAGGCAGAGGACTTCAAGGACAAGCAGGACAAGCGCGGCTTGCTCGAGGCGAAGCCCGGCAAGTAGGTCACCCACCCCGGCGTGTCCCTGGAAGGCCCTCCCGCCCCCTGGCGAGAGGGCCTTCGTCGTTGCGGGCCCCGTCATTCCGCGCGCAGCGAGCGCAGCCGGAGCCCGCGCGCCTCGAGCGCGTCCCGCAAGCGCGCCAGGTCCTCGGTGGGAAGTGGCCCCCGCCGGCCCTGGATGCGCAGCGCCACCTCTCGCGGGCCCGTGCGCTCCACCTCCACCGTGGCGTCCAGCGCACCGCGCAGGCTCAGGCTCAGCGCCGGCCGCTGGGACTTCACGAAGACCTCGATGCGCTCGATGAGCTCCAGGGCCGCCTCCGCGCGCGTGGCCGGGCTCACCGTCTCGGCGCTGGAGGCCCCGCCGCTCCCCGTCGCTCCGGCGCCGGTGACTCGGGACTCGGGCGGGGGCGCATCCGCCGCGCCACGGCCCGGGTCGGTGGCGGGGGAGCTGGAGGCCGGCCGCGCTTCGGGGACAGATGCCGCGGCCGGCCGTGAGTCCCGTGACAGCTCGCGCGCGATGAGGTCGGTGAGACGGTGCTCGGTGCGCTCCTGGACCTGGGTGTTGGCCTCGCCTCGTACCGTGCCCAGCCGCCAGGCCTCGGAGTGCATCGCCTGTCGCGTCCGTCCGAGGCTCTCCGCGCTGGCGAGCGCCCCGCGCGAGGTGGCGAGGACGGGCCCCGATGCTCGCGCCTGCACGGGCGCGGGAGCGCGCCCTCCAGGCAGGCCGGGGCTTCTGGCGGAGGCAACGCCGGGCCGGGGTGACGGAGCGGGTTCGCTCGCGGGCGCCCGGGCGGTCCTGGGCGGTGGACGGGCGTCCGTGCCCCGGCGCGCGTCTTCCTCCTGCAGTGCCTTCTTGAACCGTTCACCGTCCGGCGACTGCTTCGCGGCGTCGGATGGGGACTCTGGAGCGTCGACCTTCATGGCATCCCTCGCGTGGGTGGCGCGAGGGAGAGAGCAGGGGACGTGCCAGGAACCACGCCCCGGGAGGCCCCCCGGGAGCGTGCGATGCGGCGGACGGGCGTCCGGGAGGGGGACGGCCGTCTAGCGGCGCGTGCCGAAGGCGCCGGGCTGTAGTGGCGCGAGGCCCGTCAGGTCATTGATGGCGAGGGGACAGGCTTCCAGCGCCATCGGGTCCACCAGCCCGCTCACCTTCGTCCAGTCGCGCTCCGGGAACACGAGCGCATCGCGCATCTCGACGGAGGTGATGCCCTTCTTGTACTCCCAGAAGCGGCCGCGCAGGAGGACCTTCGTCCCGCGCAGGAGCTTGTTGAGGTCCACGTACTGCGACTCGGCGAGCTTCGCGGTGATGTCCACCTTCGCGCGCTTGCGCGGCTTGCCGAACTGGAACTCGTACTGCGCCTCGGAGGGAGTCTCCGGCTCCACCCAGACGAGGCGGGCCACCATGTAGGGCTTCTCCGGCTCCTCGCCCTTCTTGAGGCGCTTCTTCTTGGGCTTCTCCAGCCTCACGTCGACGACTTCCAGCCCGGCGAAGGCCAGCTCGTGGTCCAGGTAGTTGTCGCGGAAGAGCGCCTCGGCGGTGGAGGCGGCCACGGAGGTGGCGCGCACCACGTCCTCGTTGTAGCGCTCGCGCAGCACGGGCAGGGTGAGCAGGAAGCTGTCCAGCGGCTTCACGCCGTCTGACAGGAAGCGCAGCTTGGCCAGGTCGATGGCGGGGTAGTACGGCGCCAGCGCCTGTGCGGTGACGAGCCACTCAGGGGGCAGCTTCTTGTCGATGAGCACCCGCCGCACCATGGCGACGAAGAAGGCGTTGCCGGGGAAGCGCTGGCTGACGAGCTGGGTGCTCAGCGCCTGCACCAGCACCGGCTCCAGCATGAAGTTCTCGTCGCGCTTGTGGAACAGCGCCCCCGTCTCACCGAGCAGCGTGAACATCGCGCCCACCACCTGCGCGCAGTTGGCGTCCTGGGTGCCCTCGCGCAGCGCCCTGTTCAGGCGTGTCTTCGCGAAGCGCTTGTCCATGTCCTCCTCGCGGAAGACGGGGTCCTGGCCGTTGCCGAAGAAGAACTCCGGCTGGGCGACGGAGGGCGTGGCCAGCAGGCCCAGGGCGAGTGCGAGCAGTGGGGCGTAACGCATGACGCCCGGAAGCCTATCACGAGGCCTTCTCCAGAAGGGCCTCCGGCTCGGGGGGCGGCGACGCCTGGAGCACCAGGACGGCCGCGACCAGCTCCAGCACGCCCGCCACGGCGAAGAGCCGGTGTCCGCCCAGCCAGTCATAGGCCGCCCCGGAGGAGGCATAGCCCACCAGCCCGCCCACGCCGAAGGTGACGGCGGCGAAGAGGGCCTGCCCGGACGCGCGCAATTCCGGCGGCACGCGCCGTGCGAGGAAGGCGACGCAGGCCACGTAGAATGCACCGAAGGTGAGTCCGTGCAGCGGCGCGAGCGCCACCAGCACGCCCGCCGAGGATGTCAGCGCCATGCCGGCCCAGCGCAGTGCGCTCATGGCGAAGGCGAAGCCCAGCACGTGGCGCGGTGCGAGGCCTCCGGCGAGGCGCGGATACAGCGCCATCACCACGACTTCCGCCAGCACGCCCGCGCCCGCCGTCAGGCCCACCACGGCGGGGGACAGTCCCAGCGCCATGACGTGGATGGAGAGTGAGCCGTGGTAGGGCGCGCATGCCAGCCAGTGCAGGGACGTGGCCGCCAGCAACCAGCGGATATCGGGGTGGCGCAGCAGGCGCAGCCCGGCCAGCGGGTGTGGACGGGGACCGGGCGCGGCGCTGTCGCGCAGCGTGAGGGTCCACGGAATGAGCAGGGCGAGCAGCACGAGCGGCGTCACCACCAGCGTACGGTCCACCCGCGTCACCCACAGGCCGAACACCACGCTGGAGGCGATGAAGCCCAGCGAGCCGAACATCCGCAGGTGGGCGTAGCTGCCGCCCGCGCGCGCCACGTGGTGCATCGCCAGGCTGTCGATGAGCGGCGTGAAGGAGGACGCGAAGACGCCGTATGTCACCAGCGTGGCTACCAATTGCGGAAAGGTGCGCGCCACCAGCAGGAGGGAGAAGGCGAGCGCCGCGCCGCAGGCCAGCCCGGTGAGCACGCGAGTAGCACGGCCCGTGCGGTCGGCCAGGTGTCCCCACATCGGCGGCGCGAGCAGCGACACCAGGGGACCGATGGACAGGAGCAGCCCCACCTGCGTCGCCGAGAGCGACAGCGACTTGAGGTACGCGGGCATGAAGGGCAGGACGATCCCTACCGTTGCGTAATAGAGGAAATAGAAGCCGGCCAGGGATACTCGGGCGGCTGCCGGATGCTGGCCTGGCATGGGGACCGCACCTTGGCATGCCGGGCGGCTTTTTCCGCCTGTTGGCGTCGCGGGCTTTTGTGTACCTTGCCCCCGACATGGCCACTCCCACGGATACCACCGCGCCCGTTATCATCACCCAGATTCAGGGTGAGGCGGAGCTCATGCAGGCGCTCGCCATCCGCGAAGTGGTGTTCATCGAGGAGCAGCACGTCCCCGAGGGCATCGAGCGCGACGCGGAGGACGCCAACGCCTACCACGTCATCGCCAACCAGGGCGGCCATGCCATCGGCACGGGGCGCCTGGTGATGCTGCCGCAGGCTCCCGCCAACCAGCCCGGCAGGTGGGGGCAGATTGGCCGCATGGCGGTGCTCCAGTCGCACCGCAAGGCGCGCGTGGGCTCGCTGCTGCTGACCACGCTGGAGGACGAAGCGCGCCGGCGTGGCGTCACGGGCATCATGCTGCACGCGCAGTTGTACGCGCTCGAGTTCTACAAGAAGCACGGCTACGAGCCGGTGGGCGCCGTCTTCCAGGAAGCCGGCATCGACCACCTGGAGATGCACAAGCGCCTGTAACCTCTGTCAGCGCCGAGGTGGTTTCGGCGCGGGCGGCTGGGCGTGGCGCGGGTCTTCGGGCCACGAGTGCCGCGGGTACTTGCGGCACAGCTCCTTGCGGATGGCCGGGTAGTGCCGCTCCCAGAAGCCGGCCAGATCCGTCGTCACCTGTACCGCGCGCATGTTGGGCGCCAGCAGGTGCAGCACGAGCGGGACGCGGCCCGCGCAGACGTTGGGTCCCTGGGCCATGCCGAAGAAGTCCTGGAGGCGTGACTCCACCCACGGCGGCTTGCCCGGCTCGTAGTGCACCTTGACGCCGCGTCCGCCCGGCAGCGTCACCCGCTCCGGCGCATGGGTGGCCAACAGCCGCTGCTGCTCGGAGGTGAGCCGAGCGTAGAGCGCGTCGAGGAGTGACACACCCTCCAGGTCCTTGAAGCTGCGCGCGTCGGAGCACAGCGAGGCCAGCGCGTCGCGCAGGAAGGCGTCGTCCACGGCGGGGAACTTCGCCTCGGGGAAGGCCTGCGCCAGCAGGGCCACGCGCGTGCGCCACTGCTCCAGGGCCTCCGGGTCCGCGAACTTCCCCGGTCCGGCGGCGAGCGCGGCCTCGACGAGCACACGGGCGGCTGCTTCGGATGGAGGAGCGGGGGTGCGCGTCTCCTCCAGCACGAGGTTGCCGTAGGACAGGCGGGTGAGGCGCTCGACGCGGCGGGCCTCGGCGTTCCACTGGAGGGTGTCCACCTCCTCCAGTGCATCCGGGTAGAGGTCCAGGAGCCACTCGGGCTCCACGGCGCTGGCGATGCGGACCATGGCGCCACGCCCCGGCCGTTCCTCGGCGTCCACGGCGACCATGAGGTCGGCGTCCTGCACCACGCTCATCTCGGAGAGGGAGACGGTGCCGCCGCCGAACAGGAGCAGCTCGGGCGCGCGGGGACGGCGACGGCGTGCCACACGGTCCGGATAGCCGGCGAGCACGCTGAGCATCAGCGACTGCTCCACGTCCTCGGGGCGGTGGGGGCGCGCACCCTGGCCTCGCACCGCGCGCCGGAGCTGCTTCTGCACACGGTCCACGGACTGCACCGCGCCGGCCTCCAGCGAGAGCGAGTGCAGACGCCCGGAGGCGAAGTTCGCGCGCTCGGCCTCGCGGAAGCGCTCGAGCAGCTCCAGCAGGTCGGACGGGCCGCTGACGACGGCGGAGCCACGGCTGCCACTGCCGAGGTTGGCGCGGGCCTCGCGGCGGATGTCGCGCTCGCCCATGAGGGCCGCGAGCGTGGCGGCTTCGTTGCCCACGCCCCGGCGCTCGCCCTCGACGATGACGCGGGCCTGGCGCGGGTGGACGGGGAAGCGCAGGAGTCGCTGGCCCACGTCCGTGACGAGCCCCTTCGCGTCCACCGCGCCCAGCCTGCGCAGCAGCGTCTCCGCGGCGTCGAGCGAGGCGGGGGGAGGCGACTCGAAGAAGGGGAAGGAGGCCAGGTCCGTCACGCCGGAGGCGCGCAGGGAGAGCACCGTCTCCGCCAGGTCCATGCGGCGGATTTCGGGGGCCTCCTGCTCGGGGCGACCGTCGAAGTCGTGCTGGGTGTAGAGGCGCAGGCACTGGCCGGCGCGCGTACGGCCGGCGCGGCCCGCACGCTGGATGGCGGAGGCGCGGCTGACCTTGGACAGCTTGAGCTGCGGCAGGCCGGACCAGGGCGAGTGACTGGCCACGCGCGCCAGTCCGGTGTCGATGACCACGGCCACGCCGTCGATGGTGACGGAGGTCTCCGCCACGTTGGTGGAGAGGATGATCTTCCTGCGCGGGCTGCGGCGCACGGCGCGGTCCTGCTCGGCGGGGGAGAGGTCTCCGTGGAGCGGAAGCACGTCGGTGCCGTGGCGTTCGGCGAACTCGGCGCAGACGTCGCGCGCGCGGCGGATTTCTCCGGCGCCGGGAAGGAAGACGAGCACGTCGCCGTCGAGGCCGTTGGCGAACACGCGCTTGATGCCGGAGAGCACCTGCTGGTCGAGGTACCGCTCATCGGGTGCGGGGAGGTACTCGACGCTCACGTCGAAGCGGCGGCCCTCGGAGCGCAGGGAGGGACAACCTCCGAGATATGCCCGGATGGGCTCGGCCTCCAGGGTGGCGGACATGACGACGACCTTGAGGTCGGGGCGCGCGGTCTCCTGGAGCCGGCGCAGCAGGGCGAGCGAGATGTCCGCGGACAGGTGCCGCTCGTGGAACTCGTCGAGCACGACGATGCCCACGTCCTTCAGCTTCGGGTCGGACAGCAGGCGGCGGCCGAGCACGCCCTCGGTGACGAAGGACAGGCGCGTCTTCGCGCTGCGCACGTCCTCGAAGCGGACCTGGTAGCCGACGGTGTCTCCGACGCGCTCGCCAATCTCCTCGGAGACGCGCTGGGCGGCGAGCCGGGTGGGGAGGCGGCGCGGCTGGAGGACGACAATCTCCTTGCCCTGTCCGAGCCCCGCCTCCAGCAGCGCCCGGGGGACGCGCGTCGTCTTGCCCGCGCCGGGAGGGGCCTCCAGCACGAGCGAGCGCGAGCCCCGCAGCGTGGAGACGATTTCCGGCAGGAGGGGATCGATGGGAAGGGCGACGTCCGCCATGGCCGGGTTCCTCTAACGGCGCGGTCCGGGGACCGCTCAGAGCTCAGGGTGTATCGGATCCGGAGGTGTCCGGAGTGGGCGCCCCCTTCTTCTTCCGCACGCGAGGCGCCTGGGCCTCCGCGCTCGCCGGGGGCGGCGGTGCTTCTCCCTCGGACGGAGTGGGGGCGGCCTCCGCCTTCTTGCGGCCCTTCCGGGCTCCACGAGGCTCGGCCTGGGGTTCGCTGACGGACTCGGTGGAAGCCTCCGACGACTGAGAGGAATCGCCGCTGTCCTCCGAACCCGGGGCAGGGGATTCACGGGAGGGCGAGGTGTTGGCCCGGGAGCCCGGTACGGAGGCTACTCCCTCGTGCGCTGAGTCCTCCGCTCCGCCAATCACGGGGCTCGGGACCTCCGCATCGTCCGCGCTGCTCTCAGCACTCGCGGCCGGGCTGGCCTGCTCCGCCGCCTCCAGCTCCGCTGCGTTCTCCCGCGCATCCCCGGTCTGCGCGTGCGCCCCCGCAACCGGTGCAGCGGCGCCCACCGCGCCATCATCACCGCCCGCATCCAGCGCGGCGACCTCGGCCAGCTCCGCCTCGGTAGGCTCCATGGAGTCCACGGCCTCGTCGCCGAAGCCGGCCAGGGCCTCGTCGGCCGTCGGTCCCAGCCCGCGTCCGGCGCGGCGCTTGGGCTTGAGGCTCAATCCCGCGGCCTCGTAGACGCTGGGGACGGGCACCATCGCGGCCTCGGAGAGCAGCCGCGCCTGGCGCAGGGCCACGTCGAGCTTGCGGCCCAGGGACACCAGCTCCTCGCGCAGGACGGTCTCCACCTCGGGTGAGAGCGGAGCGGGCTCGTGGCTGGAGCGCCACGCGGCGTGGGCTGCGGCCACCTGCTCCATCACCGGGCGCACGAGGGCGAAGTCGTCGCGGCCGAAGATGCGCGTCACGTACGAGCTCTTGGTGCGGCGCTCGTACGACGTGGCGTACTCCATGACGGCGTCGCGAGGCGCGCGGCGAAGCTGGGGGAACTTCACGTGCGGGAAGAGGGCCTCGATGACGGGCGCGCGGCTGCTCGCGGTGAAGGTGATTCCGGCGTGGAGCTTCTCCAGCGCGTCCACCCACAGGCCCTGCTGGTGGAACGCATATTCCTCGCGCGCCTCCTCCAGCTCCGGCAAATCCTTCACGCGGTCCAGCACGCCCGCGGAGGGCGCGCGCGACGTGCGCACCAGCTCCAGGGCATCGGCCAGCCAGCGCTTCTCGGACTCCAGACCGGGCCTTCCCGCGATCATCTCTCCCGCGGTGGCGAGCCGGGCCTCGAAGGCCTCGGCGAAGCGGATGAGCTCATACGACTCGAGCGTGGACGACATTCAGCGGGCTCCTCGGAAGAGCGGCGGGAGATAGCACGGCTTCAGCGTCCGCCGAGCAGCACCGTCATGGCTTCGCGGTGCGTGAAGTCCGGGTAGGCGACGTTGGCGCCGGCCTTGAGCAGGGCCTCTGCCGTGTAGGTGCCGGTGCCCACGCCAATGCACTCCGCGCCGATGCCCCGGGCCGCGTGCACATCCTTGGGTGTGTCGCCGATGACGACCACGCGGCAGTCGTCCACGGGGGCGCCGAGCAGCGCCGCGCCGGCCTTCGCGCCGCAGCGGATGAGCTCCACGCGGTCCTCGGCGTCGCAGCCGAAGCCGCCGAAGGCGAACTGGTCATAGATGCCCACGCGCTCCAGCTTCACGCGAGCGCCCTCACGCACGTTGCCGGTGCCCAGGCCCACCGCGAAGCCCGTGCGCGAGCGGGCCTCGAGCACGGCCTCCCGCATGCCCGGGAAGACGCGGTAGCGCTGGTCATCCACCCTCCGCACCTCCTCGGTGAGGTGGGCGAGGTAGGCGGCGATGACCGCGTCGATGGCCCCGGTCGAGTCCTCCGCGCCGATGATGTTCAGCGCCTTGCGGACGATGGCCCGGTCCGTCATCCCGGACATGCTGAACGAGTCGCACGCGTCGCGGCGCCCATGGAGCTGCTCGAAGGCGAAGTCCATGGAGCGGCGCCCGGCGCCTCCGGTGGTGACGAGGGTTCCATCGATGTCGAAGAGCAGGACGGTAGGCCGCATGGCCCCCATCTAACGGAAGCTCCGGGCCGACGCGAGCCCCGAGTCGGGCCCCACATGCCCTCTCAAGGCTCGACGAGGGTGAGGCCGCGCTGGAGCGCTTCGCGGACGAGGGGGCGCTCCTCCAGGGGCAGTCGGTCCTCCAGCGCCTGCCGCACCTGCTGCCCGCCCAGGCGTCCGAGCGTCACGGCGACGGCCTCGCGCACGCGGTCCTCGCGGTCCCGCAGTCGGTTGAGGAGGGCGGGAATGGCCTCCAGTCCCAGGCATCGGCCCAGGGCCACCGCCGCGCTGGCGCGCACGTCCGCGGGAGCGCGCGCATCCTCCAGCACCTCGCGGATGGAGCCCGCGCCACCCGCCGGGTCCACCATCGCCAGCGAGGTCAGGGCCAGCGCACGTCGAGCGACGGGCGTCTCGCGGTCCACTGCGAGTGCGGTGAGCACGGGTGCGGCGTCGGGCCCCAGCCGGCGCCAGGCCTCCTCCCGCGCTCCCGCCTGCGAGGCATCCAGCAGCGCGAGCACCCGGGCCCGCAGCTCACTGGAGGGGAGGGCGTCCGTGCCCGGAGCGGAGGGCGGCTCCACGGTGGCGCGCGTGTTCATCCGGGCCATGACGCCGGAGCCGGCGAGCAGCAGCGCCGCACCGAGCACGCCCGGCATCCAGCGTCGACGGAGGCGCGAAGCAACAGCGCCAGAACGAGAGGGCAGGGATGTCGTCATGGGGGCTCCCCGGACAGGGTGACTTCCCGGGTTATATGCCGATTGCCCCGCCGGACTCGAACCGCACTAAGGTCTCACCGTCATGGCCGGACGCGTCTTCTTCTTCCTCCAGCACGCCACGTATGAGCCGGCGTTCCAGGCCGCCTCCATGGGTATCACCGCCGCGGCGATGGGTGACGAGGTGTACGTCGTCTTCGCCTTCGATGCGCTGCGACAGCTCGTCGGTGGGGGCTTCGGGCATCCCCAGGGCGCGCGTGAGCAGGAGGAGTGCGCCCGGGCGGAAGGCCTCGGCGTGCCTCCACCCGCGCGCATGCTGGAGGAGGCGCGGGCCCTGGGCGTGAAGCTCGTTGCCTGCGACACCACGGTGCGCATCTGCGGCTTTGTCCCGGAAGAGCTGGAACGCACGCTGGACGAGGTACTGGGACTGGCCTCGCTCTGGCGGCTCACGCAGGGCGCTCGCACCCTCGCGCTGTAACCGCGGCGCGTGCCCTCCAGGCGGACATGCCTGTCAGCTACGCGGCACGTGTGAGCACCTGCGCCCACCTCGTATCGGCTACCGCTGTAACGTCGCAGTAGCATCCGAACGACCGGGCACCCGTCCGCCGACACTGTAGCGTCCGGCGGGAATGACTTGGTACGCTGCGGTAACGCCGTACCCCCCCTTGAAGCCCCGGCCGCGCGGAAGCTCCGCGATCCCATCAGCATCAGAAGGAACCCATCACCTATGCGCGCCAAGCTGACCCTCCTCAGCGCACTTGCCTTCGGCACCATCACGGGTGCCCTCGCCACGGCCTGTCAGACGTACGACTTCGAGCCGGTGGAGCCGCTCGCCATCGCGCAGACGACGGTCGAGGAGACCATCCAGGCTCGCAGCCGCAAGCCGAACATCATGATGCTGGTGGACATCTCCGGCTCGATGACGGACCCGGTGAACAAGGCGGATCCGGACTGCCAGGTCCCGGTGGATAACCATGTCGAGACGTGCGGTGACTCGTTGCCCTGCAACACGGCCATCTGTCCCACGCGCTGGACGGAGCTGCAGGCCGCGGTGCCGCAGTTCCTCGCCAACTCCGGCCAGTTCGTCCGCTTCGGCCTGACGACCTACCCGGAGACCAACGGCTCCACCTCCAGCAGCGTTTCGTGCACCCCCTCCTCAACGCTGTCCGTGCGAAAGGACCTGCCGGCGGCCGAGGACGATGCGTCCCTGCTGACGCATGCCAACCAGATCAACGACCTCATCCAGGGCATCCCCAACGCGGGGGCGGGCCGGCCCTTCGGCGGCACGCCCACCAGCCTGAGCCTGCGCTTCGTGGGGGGCCTGGAGGGAATGCAGTCCAAGGACCGCACGAACTTCGTCATCCTCCTCACGGACGGCCTGCCCAACTGCAACCCGGACAACGTCAACGATGGCACCAACCCGGCGGCGTGCAAGTGCACCCAGACGGGCGCGTCGGCGTGCTCTGGCACCTTCTCGCGGCGCGGCTGCCTGGACATGGACGCGTCGGTGACGGCGGTGCGGGAGCTGTCCGGCAAGGACATCACCACCATCGTCATCGGCTTCGGCGCGGACACGGCCGAGGGCGACGGCCCCGCGGTGCTGGACGCCATGGCCCGCGCCGGCGGCTTCGCCCGCACCTGCGAGGCAGGGCAGACGTCCTGCGGCCCCAATGATCCGTGTGACCCCGTGACGCGCCTGTGCCAGCGCAGCTTCTACCAGGCGGGCAACCAGACCGAGCTGGCCCAGGCCCTGGAGGCCATCAGCAAGAAGGTCGTCAACCCGGAGCCCTGCCTCATCCCGATGGACCCATCCCAGCTTCCGTCGGACCCGAAGCTCATCGTCGTCTACATCGACAGCGAGCGCACCCTCACGGGTGGCAACACCTGGACGCTGGATGACCGTGGCGTGTTGTTCAACGGCGCGGCCTGCGAGCGCATCAAGGCGTCCAGCCCGGACTCGCCCATCAACATCGAGATCCGGGCAATCCGCCAGCGCTAGACTGGTGGCCTGAGGGGCGGCTTTACCCGGCGCGGGGCGAGGATTATAGGTCCGTCGCTCCCCGGTGGGGCCGCCCCCATGAAAGCCACCCTCCTGTCGCGCTCCGCCTCCATCCCGTCCACCCGGCGCCTCGTCGAGGTGGGCCGCGCGCGGGGGCACCGGATGCGGGTGCTCAACCCGCTCCGCGTGCAGATGCACCTGGATGGGGGCAGCGCCACCCTCTACTACGACCGCAAGAAGCTGGCGCCCACGGACGTCGTCCTCCCCCGCATCGCCCAGTCCATCAGCACGTACGGGCTCGCGGTGGTGAACCAGTTCGGGCTGGCGCGCGTGCCGCTCGTCAACCACGCCCAGGCCATTGCCCAGTCGCGCAACAAGATGCGCTCGCTGCAACTGCTGTCCGCGCACGGCATCGGCATTCCCGCCACGGTGATGGCGCGTGACGCGGCCCACCTCAAGGAGATGGTGGGCCTGGTCGGTGGTGTTCCGGTGCTGGTGAAGCTGCTCCAGGGGCAGGAGAAGCACGGCGTCATGGTGTGCGAAAGCCTCCAGTCGCTGGAGGCCGCGCTCGAGGCGGTGCTGGGCCTGGGGCACAACCTCGTCATGCAGGAGTACGTGAAGAGCTCCGGCCAGGACGTGAGGGTGCTCGTGGTGGGCGGGCAGGCGGTGGCCGCGGTGCGCCGTAAGCCGCGCCCCGGGCGTCTGGCGCACACCCTCAACAAGGGCGCCCGGCTGGAGGTCATTGAACTGTCCCCGAGCCAGCGCGCCACCGCGGAGAAGGCCACCCGCCTGGTGGGGCTGGAGGTGGCGGCGGTGGACATGCTCGACGTGCAGGGGCAGCCCAAGGTCTTCGAGGTGAACAGCTCTCCCGCGCTTCCGGAGATGGAGGCCGCCACCGGCATGGACCTGGCCACCCTCATCATCGAACGTGCCGAAGCGCTGGTGGCCGGCGCGCCCCCCGTGTCCCTGCCGGACCTGTCACCGCCGGCGGTGTTGCCGGTTCCGCCGGCGACCGCGCCGCGGAAGGGGAACGGACGCGCGACGAAGGCGAGCGCGGGGGGCGGTTGAAGAGAAAGGCGGCCCCCGCCGTCGCAGGCCGTGATACGGAACACCCGATTCCAGGAGACGACTTCATGCTGCGCATCCAACGCTTCACTTCCGTGGCCGCCGTGCTCGCGGTGCTGGCCGGCTCGGCCCCGGCGCTCGCCGAGGACGTGGACCCCACCAGCCTCTACGAGGTGACGACCGAGGGCACCTCCACCCAGGTGAAGGCGGGGGAGAAGGGCGTCTTCGTGCTCGCCATCAAGACGAAGTCGGGCGCCCATGTGTCCGAGGAGGCCCCGCTGAAGCTGGAGGTGAAGGGCACCCAGCTCTCTCCAGCGAAGGAGAAGCTGGGCCGCGAGGACTCGGTGGCGAAGAAGGCCGCGGGCCAGGAGTTCGCCGACCCGCGCTTCGAGGTCCCCTTCACCACCACCACCGCCGGCAAGGGCAGCGTGGACGCCAAGCTCCTGTTCTTCATCTGCACCGAGAAGATCTGCGCCCGTCAGCAGAAGACGGTGTCCCTGCCTGTCGAGGTCCTCTAGGTGGCCACACGAGAGCGTCCTCCCCGGGGCCGTGGTGGTGGCGACGCGCGCGGTGGCAGCGAGCGCGGCGGTGGTGAGCGTGGTGGAGGCGAGCGCCGGGAGCGAGGAGGGGAGCGCGAGGACAGGCGTGGCAGCGCCGAGTCGCAGCAGCGTTTCGTCTACGGGGTGAACCCCGTCCTCGAGGCCCTGCGGGCGAAGCCGGAAGAGGTGGAGCGCCTCTACCTGGTGGAGGGGCAGCTCGGCGCCCGCGCGGCGGGAGAGCTGCTCAGCCGGGCGCGCGATGCTGGCGTCCGCGTGGAGAAGGTGACGCGCGAGCGCCTGGGCGCGCTGTCCGAGGGCGGCGTGCACCAGGGCGTGGTGGTGGAGCTTCGCGGCTACACGTACGCGGAGCTGGAGGACGTGCTCGAGGCGGCGAAGGCCACCGGCAAGCCTCCGCTGGTGGTGGTGCTCGACGGCATCCAGGACCCGCACAACCTGGGCGCCATCATCCGCTCGGCGAACGCGCTCGGTGCGCACGGGGTGGTGATTGCCAAGGACCGCGCGGTGCAGGTGACGGGCACCGTGGCCAAGGCGTCGGCGGGGGCGGTGGAGCACACCCTCATCGCCCGCGTGGTGAACGTCTCCCGCGCCCTGGAGGAGTTGAAGGAGGCCGGCCTGTGGGTGGCTGCGGCGGACGTGGAAGCCACCGAACCCATGTGGAGCGCCCGGCTGGACGGCCCCCTGGCCCTGGTGGTGGGGGCCGAGGGGACAGGCGTGCGGGAAGGCGTCCTGAAGCACTGCGACTTCCGCCTCAGGATTCCGATGACCGGTCAGGTCGGTTCACTGAATGCGTCCGTTTCGGCGGGCATTCTGCTATACGAGGTCGCCCGCCAGCGGGGGAGTGCCCCCGTTCGGTAGGCCGCCACCCGGGATCAATGTCCTTGACTTGGGCGGTGGGGACTTTTAAAAGGGCGCCCCTCTCAGGGCGGTGCCGGGTGGTCGACGGTTCCGCTGATGTCGGGTTGGGCGTGGTGGTGGCAGCCGGATGAGTGCCGGTGTAGCTCAGTCGGTAGAGCAACTGATTTGTAATCAGTAGGTCGCGGGTTCAAGTCCCGCCGCCGGCCAAGCAGGACGGGGCCGCGGATGAGGGCCCGGGACGCAGTTGGCAGTCGCGGTACGCTGTAGCAGTAGATGACATGGGAATATGGAGGGATACCCAAGCGGCCAAAGGGAGCAGACTGTAAATCTGCCGGTTCACGCCTTCGGTGGTTCGAATCCACCTCCCTCCACTCGGCAACGCGGGAATAGCTCAGTTGGTAGAGCGTCAGCCTTCCAAGCTGAATGTCGTGGGTTCGAGTCCCATTTCCCGCTCCAACCGTTGTAGTCCACAGCATCGCCAAGCCCTGATAGCTCAGTTGGCAGAGCGCATCCTTGGTAAGGATGAGGTCACCAGTTCAATCCTGGTTCAGGGCTCCATTTTTTAGAGGAGTGTCATGGCCAAGGAGAAGTTCGAGCGTAACAAGCCCCACGTGAACATCGGCACGATCGGACACGTGGACCACGGCAAGACGTCGCTGACGGCCGCCATCACCAAGGTGCTGGCGAAGACGGGCGGCGCCACGTTCATGGCGTACGACCAGATCGACAAGGCGCCGGAGGAGCGTGAGCGCGGTATCACCATCTCCACCGCGCACGTGGAGTACCAGACGAAGAACCGGCACTACGCCCACGTCGACTGTCCGGGCCACGCCGACTACGTCAAGAACATGATTACCGGCGCGGCGCAGATGGACGGCGCCATCCTGGTGGTTTCGGCCGCGGACGGCCCGATGCCCCAGACGCGTGAGCACATCCTCCTGGCCCGCCAGGTCGGCGTGCCCTACATCGTCGTCTTCCTGAACAAGGTGGACATGCTGGACGACCCCGAGCTGCGCGAGCTCGTGGAGATGGAAGTCCGGGACCTGCTCAAGAAGTACGAGTTCCCCGGCGACACCATCCCCATCGTCCCCGGCTCGGCCCTCAAGGCGCTGGAGGGTGACACCAGCGACATCGGCGAGCCTGCCATCCTGAAGCTGATGGAGGCGGTGGACAGCTACATCCCCACTCCGCAGCGCGCCACCGACAAGCCCTTCCTGATGCCGGTGGAAGACGTCTTCTCCATCGCCGGTCGTGGCACGGTGGCCACCGGCCGCGTCGAGCGCGGCAAGGTGAAGGTCGGCGAGGAAGTCGAAGTCGTCGGCCTGCGCCCCACGCAGAAGACGGTGGTGACGGGCGTGGAGATGTTCCGCAAGCTGCTCGACGAGGGCATGGCGGGCGACAACATCGGCGCGCTGGTGCGCGGCCTGAAGCGTGAGGACCTGGAGCGTGGCCAGGTGCTGGCCAAGCCGGGCAGCATCACCCCGCACACCAAGTTCAAGGCGCAGATCTACGTCCTCTCGAAGGAGGAGGGTGGTCGTCACACCCCGTTCTTCAAGGGCTACCGTCCCCAGTTCTACTTCCGCACCACGGACGTGACGGGCACGGTGAAGCTGCCGGACAACGTGGAAATGGTGATGCCGGGCGACAACATTGCTATCGAGGTGGAGCTCATCACCCCGGTGGCCATGGAGAAGGAGCTCCGGTTCGCCGTCCGCGAGGGTGGCCGTACGGTGGGCGCCGGCGTCGTGGCCGAGATCATCGAGTAACTTGCCTGGGCGGCCTTCGGGTTGCCGGGCTCAACATTCCCGATTCCGAGGGGAGGGCTCCTTCGTGGTAGCCTTCCCCTCTCGTATCTGGTGAGGTAGGTCATGCCGAAGGGCAATCGTTCCATCATTTCGCTCGAGTGCACTGTGTGCAAGGAGCGGAACTACACGACCACGAAGAACAAGCGGAAGAGCCAGGACAAGCTCGAGCTGAGCAAGTTCTGCCCTCGTTGCCGCAAGCATCAGGACCATAAGGAAGGTAAGGTCTAGGTCGGTAGTTCCAGGGAAGGTTCTAGGCCAGTAGCTCCAACGGTAGAGCAGCGGTCTCCAAATCCGCGTGTTGGGGGTTCGAATCCCTCCTGGCCTGCCAACTCTCAGTGGGAGCGGGGCCCCCGGTACCTGGAGGTACCGGGGGTTCCTGTGTTTTCGCAGTCCCACGTTTTCGCATCCGTAGTACCCCCGTGAGGCACCATGGCGACGGCATCAGAGGCCAGCCAGCAGGCTAACCGCTCGGCGATGGACCCGAAGCGGCTCGTGGTCATCTTCTATCTCATCGCCGGCATCATCCTGGCCCTCTTCCTGGAGCGCGTCTTCGGGATGCTGTGGGCACGGTTTGGCTGGGGCGACCCCATCCTCATCGAGGGCCTGGACTGGAAGGTGTCCACGCTGATGGGCTACCTGCTTGCCGTGGGTATTGCCGTCGGCGCGTACTTCCATCCACGCACCCACGCGCTCTCCCTCGACGTGGCCTCCGAGCTGATGAAGGTCACCTGGCCGACCTGGTCGGAGACCCGGACGTCGACCATGGCCGTGGTCGTCGCCTCGCTCGTGGCCGCGGTGATCCTCTTCTTCATCGACACCATCGCGTACAAGTTGATGGTGGAGTGGCTGCCCGCGGTGTGGGGGACGCTGTAATGGCGATGAAATGGTACGTGGTCCACACCTACTCGAACTTCGAGAACCAGGCCAAGAAGAGCCTGGAGGAGAAGGTGCGCCTCGAGGGGCTCCAGGACCAATTCGGCGAAATCCTGATTCCAATGGAACAGGTCGTCGAGATGGTGAAGGGCGAGAAGAAGACGTCTCGCCGCAAGTTCTTCCCCGGCTACATCTTCGTGCAGATGGAGCTGAATGACCGGACGCTCCACCTGGTGAAGAACACGCCGAAGATCACCGGCTTCCCCGGCACCGCGCAGAACCAGAATCCGCTGCCCATCTCCGACCAGGAGGTGGCCCGGCTCACGTCGCAGATCTCCGAGGGCACGCTCAAGCCGAAGCCCAAGGTGCAGTTCGACGAGGGCGACACGGTGCGCGTCATTGACGGCCCGTTCGCCAACTTCAACGGCACCGTCGAAGAGGTCAACGCGGAGAAGGGCCGGGTGAAGGTGCTCGTGAGCATCTTCGGTCGTGCCACCCCCGTGGAGCTGGACTTCATGCAGGTGGAGAAGACCACCGGCTAGCGCAGATGTTGTTCGCGGCGTGTCCTTCAGCTAGGACACGCCGCGCTCGTATTTCCGCGTCCGGAAAGGGCGCGGAACCATGGGTGGGAGGGCCTCCCCGTCTGGCGGCCCGTTGGCACCACCCCCTCGAAAGGCAGTCGTCAGCCGATGAAGAAGGTCACAGGACAGGTCAAGCTGCAGATTCCCGCCGGCAAGGCGAACCCCGCCCCGCCGATCGGCCCCGCGCTCGGTCAGCAGGGCGTGAACATCATGGAGTTCTGCAAGCAGTTCAACGCGAAGACGCAGGCCGAGGCCAAGGAGGGACTGATCATCCCGGTGATCATCACCGTGTATCAGGACCGCTCCTTCACCTTCATCCTGAAGACGCCTCCCGCGGCCATCCTCATCAAGAAGGCGGCGGGCCTGCACACCGAGAAGAAGAAGGGCTCGGGCGCGAAGAAGCCGGGCAAGGAGAAGGTGGGTCAGATCACCCGGGCGCAGCTCGAGGAGATCGCCAAGAAGAAGATTCAGGACACCACCGCCGCGTCGCTCGAGGCCTGCATGAACACCATTGCTGGCACCGCGCGCTCCATGGGTATCGACGTCGTCGGCTAGGCCGCCGCCCACCCCCTTCACGACAAGGATTTCTGTCATGGCTCAGAATGGGAAGAAGTTCCGTGCGGCCGCCGCCCTGGTGGACCGCGAGAAGCGCTATCCGATTTCCGAGGGCTTCGCGCTCCTGAAGAAGACCGTGGACGCGCGCGCCTCCAAGTACGACCAGACGGTGGATGTCGCCATCAACCTGGGCGTGGACCCGAAGCACGCGGACCAGATGGTCCGTGGCGCCGTGGTGCTCCCGCACGGCACTGGCGCCACCGTGCGCGTGGCCGTGTTCGCCAAGGGCGAGCGTGCGACGGAGGCCGGCAACGCCGGCGCGGACATCGTCGGCGCCGAGGACCTCCAGAAGCGCATCGAGGAGGGCTTCCTCGACTTCGACACCGTCATCGCCACCCCGGACATGATGGGTATCGTCGGTCGCCTCGGTAAGGTGCTCGGCCCCCGCGGCCTCATGCCCAACCCGAAGGTGGGCACCGTCACGATGGACGTCGCCAAGGCCGTTCGCGACGCCAAGGGCGGTAAGGTCGACTTCCGCGCCGAGAAGGCCGGTATCGTCCACGCGAAGATGGGCAGGTCCTCCTTCGCGCAGGACAAGCTCGAGGCCAACTTCAACGCGCTGGTGGACCTGGTGATGAAGCTCAAGCCGGCCACCGCCAAGGGCGTCTACCTGCAGGGTATCGCCATCTCCACGACGATGGGGCCGGGCATCAAGCTCGACACCACGGAAATCCTGGCGCGCCACCGCTAGGCGCCCTGGAGGGCAGGGAAGGGTCACGCCCCCGAAGGGGCTGTCAGGCCCTTTGCCTGCCTGACGTCACAGGTTCGAAAGTTCTGGATCTTTGCTGAAGCCGGGGGTATAGGCCCCCGGCTTTTGCAATTGGAGCGCCATGTCGCGAGATACGGCGTTCCGACCTGGTTCATGACAGCAGGGACCCAGGGAAGAGAGGACGTGTCCCGTTGGGAACCGGGCAACCGGTCGGGCTGTTCTCTCTACCCGGGGTTCAAACGACCGTAAGGTCAGCCCTGCCGAGACTGAGGGTGCGGTGTGGTGCCTCTCGGAGGCTCCTCTCGCTCTGCCACTTTGGCCCAGGCATCACGCCCGTCCTGAACGGACGGGCCAGTAAGGAGGTGAGTCAAAGTGCTGAAGAGCGAGAAGGAAGAGATGATCAAGGAGCTCCACGAGAAGTTCTCGCGGACCAAGTCGGCCGTCGTCGCCGAGTTCTCCAAGGTGGACGTGGAGACGGTGACGAAGCTCCGCAAGAAGTTCCGCGAGGGCGGCGTCGAGTACAAGGTCATCAAGAACACGCTGGCGCGCCGTGCAGCGCAGGGCACGTCCGTGTCGGTCATCGCCGATGACTTCACGGGCCCCGTGGCCCTGTGCATCAGCTACGGCGATGTGGTGGCCCCGGCGAAGATCCTGACCGAGTTCACGAAGGACCTCGAGGACAAGATCAAGATCCGCGTCGCCGTCGTCGAAGGCCGCAAGGTCGACGTCAACGGTGTGAAGGCCCTGGCGAAGCTGCCGGGTCTGCCGGAACTGCGCGCCCAGCTGCTGGGCATGCTGAACCAGCCTGCTGGCAAGCTGGTCCGGACCATCGCGGCCCCCGGTTCCCAGCTCGCGCGGGTCATGCAGGCCCACGCGGACAAGGCTCAGGGTTAGTTTCCCTCATCCATCCGAGAAGTATTTCTACCCAAACCTCAACGGCCGTACCTCTCCCGCGGGCGAGCAGGCCGTTAGTCGAAACCAGAAGGACACAGTTCAATGGCTGACCTGAATGCGATTGTTGACCAGCTCTCCTCGCTGACCGTCATGGAGGCGGCGGAGCTGGTGAAGCAGCTCGAGTCCAAGTGGGGCGTCTCCGCCGCCGCTGTTGCCGTGGCCGCCGGCCCGGCCGCCGCTGCCGCCGCTCCCGCCGAGGAGAAGACGGAGTTCACGGTGGTGCTGGCCAACGCCGGCGCCAACAAGATCAACGTCATCAAGGAGATCCGCGCCATCACCGGCCTGGGCCTGAAGGAGGCCAAGGACCTGGTCGAGGGCGCCCCCAAGACGGTCAAGGAAGGCGTCAACAAGGACGACGCCAAGAAGATCAAGGACCAGCTCACCGCGGCTGGCGCGACCGTCGAAGTCAAGTAACGCTTACAGGGGCTGCCCGGTTTTCCGGGAATTTACGAGCAGCCTCCTGACCGGATGAGCAGGCCGGCGCTCCCAGCAAGGGGGTGCCGGCTTTGCCCATTTGACAGTTACAAATTTCCCGGCGCCGCCGCGCGTTACTGATGTTTGCCCGCCCGAGCAGTCGTCCCCGGAGCCAGAATGCCGACGCAGATCCAGAACAATTTCCGCGTGCGGAAGACCTTCGCGAAGATCGCGAAGATCATCGACATTCCCAATCTTATCAACATCCAGAAGCAGTCCTACGAGAAGTTCCTCCAGGCGGACATCGCGCCGGAGAAGCGTGAGGACATCGGTCTTCAGGGTGTCTTCAAGTCCGTCTTTCCGATCCGCGACTTCAACGAGACCTCCTCGCTGGAGTTCGTCAGCTATCACCTGGAGAAGCCGAAGTACGACGTCGATGAATGCCACCAGCGTGGCATGACCTATTCGGCGCCCATCAAGGTCGTCGTCCGCCTGGTCGTGTGGGACAAGGACGAGGAGACGGGCGCCCAGTCCATCCGTGACGTGAAGGAGCAGGAGGTCTACTTCGGGGAAATCCCGCTGATGACCCAGAACGGCACCTTCATCATCAACGGTACCGAGCGCGTGGTGGTCAGCCAGCTGCACCGCAGCCCGGGTGCCTTCTTCGACCACGACAAGGGCAAGAGCCACTCGTCCGGCAAGCTGCTCTACAACGCCCGCATCATTCCCTACCGCGGTTCGTGGATCGACTTCGAGTTCGACCACAAGGACCTGCTGTACGTGCGCATCGACCGGCGCCGCAAGCTGCCGGCCACCGTGCTCATCCGCGCCCTGGGCGCCGTCAGCGACACCGCGAAGAAGAACCCGCTGGAGTTCAAGGGCTCCACCGAGGAGATCCTCAACTACTACTACGCCACGGAGACCATCTACCTCCAGAGCGCGCAGGACTTCGAGAAGAGCGTCGAGCTCGAGCTGCTCCCCGGTCAGCGCGCCACGCGCGACATCAAGACGAAGACGGGCGAGCTCATCGTCAAGAAGAACCGCAAGTTCACCCGCGCCGCCATCAAGAAGCTCGAAGCGGCGAAGATGAAGACGCTCCCCATCGACGCGGACGAGCTCTTCACCAAGGTGTCCGCCTACGACGTGGTGGACGAGAACACCGGCGAGGTCATCCTCGAGTGCAACGAGGAGGTCTCGCAGGACAAGGTCGACGAGCTCCTCAAGCGCAACATCAAGGAGTTCAAGGTCCTCTTCATCGACAACCTCAACGTGGGTCCGTACCTGCGTGAGACGTTGATGCTGGACAAGCTCGAGACGCCCGAGCAGTCCATCATGGAGATCTACCGCCGCCTGCGCCCTGGCGATCCGCCGACGCCCGAGACGGCCATCAACCTGTTCACCAACCTGTTCTTCAACCCCGAGCGCTACGACCTCTCCAAGGTCGGCCGCCTCAAGCTGAACTTCAAGTTCGGCCTCGAGGAGCCGCTCGACGGGCAGATCCTCACCAAGCGGGACATCCTCGAGGTGATCCGCTACCTGATCGACCTGAAGAACGGCAAGGGGACCATCGACGACATCGACCACCTGGGCAACCGCCGCGTCCGCGCGGTGGGCGAGCTGCTGGAAAACCAGTACCGCATCGGCCTGGTGCGCATGGAGCGGGCGATCAAGGAGCGCATGAGCCTCCAGGAGATCGAGACGCTCATGCCGCACGACCTCATCAACGCCAAGCCCGTCACGGCGGTCATCAAGGAGTTCTTCGGGTCCAGCCAGCTGTCGCAGTTCATGGACCAGACGAACCCTCTGTCCGAGGTCACGCACAAGCGTCGTCTGTCCGCCCTCGGGCCCGGCGGCCTCACCCGCGAGCGCGCGGGCTTCGAGGTGCGCGACGTGCACCCGACGCACTACGGCCGCATCTGCCCCATCGAGACGCCGGAAGGCCCGAACATCGGCCTCATCGCGTCGCTGTCCACCTACGCCCGCGTCAACGAGTTCGGCTTCGTCGAGACGCCGTACCGCAAGGTGGAAGCCGGCATCGTGACGACGGACGTGGCCTTCTACTCCGCGCTCGAGGAGGAGAAGCACACCATCGCCCAGGCGAACGCGGAGACGGACAAGAAGGGCAAGTTCGCCAACGCGCTGGTGTCCAGCCGCCGCGGTGGTGAGTTCGTCCAGGCTCGCGCCGAGGACGTGGACCTGATGGACGTGTCCCCGAACCAGCTGGTGTCGGTGGCCGCGTCGCTCATCCCGTTCCTGGAGAACGACGACGCGAACCGCGCGCTCATGGGCTCCAACATGCAGCGCCAGGCGGTGCCCCTGCTGCGCACCGCGGCCCCGCTGGTGGGCACGGGCATCGAGGCCATCGTCGCGCGCGACTCCGGCGTGACGTGCGTGGCGCGCCGCGACGGTGTCGTGGAGAGCGTGGACGCCGGCCGCATCGTGGTGAAGGCGGACGTGCCGGCCTCGCTGAGCGATGTGACGAGCGAGGTCGACATCTACAACCTGCTCAAGTACCAGCGCTCCAACCAGAACACCTGCCTCAACCAGAAGCCCATCGTCAGCAAGGGCGACCGGGTGCGCAAGGGTGACGTCATCGCCGACGGCCCGGCCACCGAGACGGGTGAGCTGGCGCTGGGGCAGAACGTCGTCGTCGCGTTCATGCCGTGGCAGGGCTACAACTTCGAGGACTCCATCCTCATCAGCGAGCGCATCCTCAAGGACGACGTCTTCACGTCGATCCACATCGAGGAGTTCGAGTGCATCGCGCGCGACACCAAGCTGGGCAAGGAGGAGATCACCCGCGACATCCCGAACGTGGGTGAGGAGGCCCTCAAGGACCTCGACGAGAGCGGCATCATCCGCATCGGCGCCGAGGTGAAGCCCGGCGACGTGCTGGTGGGCAAGATCACCCCGAAGGGCGAGACGCAGCTCTCTCCCGAAGAGAAGCTGCTGCGCGCCATCTTCGGCGAGAAGGCCGGCGACGTGCGCGACAGCTCCCTGCGCGTCCCCCCGGGCGTGGTGGGCACCGTCATCAACGCCAAGGTGTTCAGCCGCAAGGGCGTGGAGAAGGACGAGCGCGCCAAGCAGATCGAGTCGATGGAGGAGGCGAAGCTCCTCAAGGACCAGAACGACGAGATCAAGGTCCTCCAGGACAGCGCCTTCGGCCGCATCCGCGCGCTGGTGCGCGGCAAGGAGGTCCAGGGCAAGCTCGTGGACGACAAGGGGAAGATCCTCCTGAAGAAGGGCGACCTCCTCAACGACGAGCTGCTCACCACGGTGCCCTACAAGTACTGGGGCGAGATCTCCGTGGGCGACCCGCTCGACTCCCGCCTGCGTGACATCCTCCGCAACCTGGAGGAGACGAAGGAGGCCGTGAAGCTGGCCTTCGGCGAGAAGATCGCCCGCATCAAGAAGGGCGACGAGCTGCCGCCGGGCGTCATCAAGATGGTGAAGGTGTACGTCGCCATCAAGCGCAAGCTGGCCGTGGGCGACAAGATGGCCGGCCGCCACGGAAACAAGGGCGTCGTGTCCCGCATCCTCCCCGAGGAGGACATGCCGTACCTGGAGGACGGGCGTCCGGTGGACATCGTCCTCAACCCGCTCGGCGTTCCCAGCCGCATGAACATCGGGCAGATCCTCGAGACGCACCTGGGCTGGGCGGCCAAGGGCACCGGTGAGGCGCTCCAGCAGTACGTGGATGCCAACTGGAGCTCCGCGGCCATCAAGGAGCGGCTGAAGGTCATCTACGACGACCCGAAGTTCGGCGAGTTCCTCGACTCCCTCAGCGACGAGGAGATCGTCCAGCTGTGCCGTCGCTCCAAGCGGGGCATCCACGTGGCCACGCCGGTGTTCGACGGCGCCCACGAGCTGGAGATCCACAAGCTGCTGGACGAGGGCCACCTGCCGCGCACGGGCCAGATGGTGCTCTTCGACGGGCGCACCGGTGAGCCGTTCGACCAGAACGTCACCGTGGGCGTCATGTACATCCTGAAGCTGCACCACCTGGTGGACGAGAAGATCCACGCCCGGTCGATTGGGCCCTACTCGCTCGTCACGCAGCAGCCCCTGGGCGGCAAGGCCCAGTTCGGCGGCCAGCGTCTGGGCGAGATGGAAGTGTGGGCCATGGAGGCCTACGGCGCGGCGTACACGCTGCAGGAGTTCCTCACCGTCAAGTCCGACGACGTGGTGGGCCGCACGCGCATGTACGAGGCCATCGTCAAGGGCGACAACGTCCTCGAGAGCGGCCTGCCCGAGTCGTTCAACGTGCTCCTCAAGGAGCTCCAGTCCCTGGCGCTCGACGTGGAACTGCTGGAGAGCGCTCCGCCGGAGCGGCAGCGCAGCTTCGGCGGTGACTTCCTCGGCGGCGGTGACGGCGAGGAGCGCGGCAGCAAGACGGGGACCGAGGCCTGATTTAGCCGGAGCGCCCGCCTGACCGGCCGCCCGCCTCCCCGAAGAGGGGAGGGCGCGGCCGGGTCGGGGCGGGGGCCCGAATCAGCTGGCAGCCCCCATGGGGGGCCGCCCAACGAGATTTCGGAGGCAACGTGAAGGACATTTTCAACTTCTTCGAGAAGCCCAAGGACCCGCTGTCGTTCAACGCCATCCGCATCGCGCTGGCGTCGCCCGACAAGATCCGCCAGTGGTCCCATGGCGAGGTGAAGAAGCCCGAGACGATCAACTACCGCACGTTCAAGCCCGAGCGTGACGGCCTCTTCTGCGCCCGCATCTTCGGGCCGGTGAAGGACTACGAGTGCAACTGCGGCAAGTACAAGCGCATGAAGCACCGTGGCGTGGTGTGCGAGAAGTGCGGCGTGGAGGTCATCCAGTCCAAGGTGCGCCGTGAGCGCCTGGGCCACATCACCCTGGCCACGCCCGTGGCCCACATCTGGTTCCTCAAGTCGCTGCCGAGCCGCATCGGCAACCTGCTCGACATCACCCTGAAGGAGCTGGAGAAGGTCCTCTACTGCGAGAGCTACATCGTCCTCGACCCGAAGGCGACGCCCCTGCAGAAGGGCGAGCTCATCAGCGAGGAGAAGATGCACCGGCTCTTCCAGGAGCACGGTGAGGACTCCTTCACCACGGGCATGGGCGGCGAGGCCGTCCGCGAGATGCTCAAGTCGCTGGACGTGGAGAAGCTCTCCGAGGAGCTCCGCAAGGACATGCGGGAGACCTCCAGCGAGGCGAAGCGGAAGAAGTACGCCAAGCGCCTGAAGGTGGCCGAGGCGTTCCGCGTCTCCGGCAACAAGCCCGAGTGGATGATGCTGGACGTGATTCCGGTGATTCCGCCGGACCTGCGCCCGCTCGTTCCCCTCGACGGTGGCCGCTTCGCGACCTCCGACCTGAACGACCTGTACCGCCGCGTCATCAACCGCAACAACCGCCTCAAGCGCCTCCAGGAGCTCAACGCTCCGGACATCATCATCCGCAACGAGAAGCGGATGCTGCAGGAGGCCGTGGACGCGCTGTTCGACAACGGCCGCCGCGGCAAGACGATCACCGGCCCCAACAAGCGGCCGCTGAAGTCGCTGTCGGACATGCTCAAGGGCAAGCAGGGCCGGTTCCGCCAGAACCTGCTCGGCAAGCGCGTGGACTACTCGGGCCGCTCCGTCATCGTGGTGGGCCCCGAGCTGCGCCTGCACCAGTGCGGCCTGCCGAAGATCATGGCCCTCGAGCTGTTCAAGCCGTTCATCTACAACAAGCTCGAAGAGAAGGGCTACGTCACCACCATCAAGTCCGCGAAGAAGATGGTGGAGAAGGAGCGTCCCGAGGTCTGGGACATCCTCGAGGACGTCATCCGCGAGCACCCGGTGCTCCTCAACCGCGCGCCCACGCTGCACCGCCTGGGCATGCAGGCCTTCGAGCCCGTCCTGATCGAGGGCAAGGCCATCCAGCTGCACCCGCTGGTGTGCGCCGCCTTCAACGCCGACTTCGACGGCGACCAGATGGCCGTGCACGTGCCGCTCTCCATCGAGGCTCAGATGGAGGCCCGCGTGCTGATGATGTCCACCAACAACATCCTCAGCCCCGCGAACGGCAAGCCCATCATCGTCCCGACGCAGGACATGGTGCTCGGCATCTACTACATGACCCGCGCCCGTGAGTTCGCCAACGGCGAGGGCCGCATCTTCTCGTCCCCGGACGAGGTGCGGGCCGCGTACGACCACGGCGAGGTGCACCTCCAGGCCAAGGTCGTCTGCCGCATCGACGGCAAGCGCAAGGAGACCACCGTCGGCCGCGTCCTCCTGTGGGAAGTGGTGCCGCGCCGCGTGGGCTTCGACGCCATTAACAAGGTGCTCGACAAGAAGTCGCTCGGCGGCCTCATCGACCTCTGCTACCGCCTCACCGGCGAGAAGGAGACGGTGCTGCTGGCCGACCGCATCCGCAGCCTCGGCTACTACAACGCCACCCGCGCCGGCATCTCCATCGCGCTCAAGGACATGATCATCCCTGCGAAGAAGCAGGAGTTCCTGGACTACGCGCGCAATGAAGTGTCGGAGATCGAGAACCAGTACCTCGAGGGCCTCATCACCGACGGTGAGCGCTACAACAAGGTCATCGATATCTGGGCCGAGGTGACGGAGAAGGTCGCCCAGGAGATGATGCAGCAGATCTCCGGCGAGGAGACGACGGGCGAGCGCGACGGCAAGAAGGAGACGCGCAAGCAGCCGTCCTTCAACCCCATCTACATCATGGCCGACTCGGGCGCGCGTGGTAGCGCCCAGCAGATCCGCCAGCTGGCGGGTATGCGCGGCCTGATGGCGAAGCCGTCCGGCGAAATCATCGAGACGCCCATCACGGCCAACTTCCGTGAAGGCCTCTCCGTGCTCCAGTACTTCATCTCCACGCACGGCGCCCGCAAGGGCCTGGCGGACACGGCGCTCAAGACGGCCAACTCCGGCTACCTCACCCGCCGTCTCGTCGACGTGGCGCAGGACGCCATCATCAACGAGTACGACTGCGGCACCATGGACGGCCTGTTCATCGGCGCCCTGGTGGAGGGCGGCGAGATCATCGAGCCGCTCGGCGAGCGCATCCTGGGCCGCGTGGCCCTGGACGACATCCTCGACCCCGTGACGGGCGAGGTGCTGGTGCGCGCCAACGAGGAGATCGACGAGGAGCGCGTCCGCCGCATCGAGAACAGCGGTCTGGACAAGGTGAAGATCCGCTCGGTGCTCACGTGCCAGGCCAAGCGCGGCATCTGCGTGGAGTGCTACGGCCGTGACCTGGCCCGCGGCCGCAAGGTGTCCGTGGGTGAGGCGGTCGGCGTCATCGCGGCGCAGTCCATCGGTGAGCCGGGTACCCAGCTCACGATGCGCACCTTCCACATCGGTGGTGCGGCGACGCGGCGCGCGGAGCAGTCCAGCCTGGAGAACCGCTACGCGGGTACCGTGAAGTTCGCGGCCCTCAGCACCGTGCAGAAGACGGACGGCACGCTGGTGGCCATGAACCGCAACGGCGAGCTCGTCGTGGTGGACGACTCGGGCCGCGAGCGCGAGCGCTACCAGGTCATCTACGGCGCCCGCATCCTCGTGAAGGAGACCCAGCGCATCGAGGCGGGCACGCTCCTGGCCGAGTGGGACCCGTTCGCCATCCCGCTGCTCACCGAGGTCGGTGGTGTCGTCCGGTACGAGGACATCATCGAAGGCGTGACGATGTCCGAGACGCTCGACGAGGTCACCGGCCTGTCCCGGAAGACCATCATCGAGTCCAAGGACCCGGAGGCGCGCCCGCGCGTCACCATCCGCGACGCCAACGGCAACGTGAAGGACCTGCCCAGCTCCCGCAACCCGGCGAGCTACTTCCTGCCGCAGGGCTCCATCATCACCGTCAACGACGGCGATGAAATCCACCCGGGCGAAGTCATCGCCAAGGTGCCGCGCGAGACGACGAAGACCAAGGACATCACGGGCGGTCTGCCCCGCGTGGCCGAGCTCTTCGAGGCGCGCAAGCCGAAGGACGCGGCGGCGATTGCCGAAATCGACGGCGTGGTGTCGTTCGGCAAGGACACCAAGGGCAAGCGCAAGCTCATCATCACCCCCGAGGTGAATGGCGAGCAGCGCACCGACCTGGCCAAGGAGTACCTCATCTCCAAGGGCAAGAACATCAGCGTCCACTCCGGCGACCGCGTGAAGGCCGGCGAGGCGATGATGGACGGCGCGGCCAACCCGCACGACATCCTCAAGGTGCTCGGCGAGAAGGAGCTGGCGCGCTACCTGGTGGACGAAGTGCAGGAGGTCTACCGACTCCAGGGCGTGAAGATCAACGACAAGCACATCGAGACGATCGTCCGGCAGATGCTGCGCCGCGTGCGCGTCACCGACGTGGGCGACACCAACTTCCTCGTCGACGAGCAGGTCGAGAAGTGGGTGTTCGAGGAGGAGAACGAGAAGGTCATGGCCGAGAGCAAGCGCCCGGCCGTCGGTGAGCCGCTGCTGCTCGGCATCACCAAGGCCTCGCTCTCCACCGAGTCGTTCATCTCGGCGTCCTCCTTCCAGGAGACCACCAAGGTGCTCACCGAGGCCGCCATCAACGGCAAGGTGGACTACCTGCGCGGCCTCAAGGAGAACGTCATCATGGGCCGGCTCATCCCCGCCGGCACGGGCCTGCCGAACTACAAGCACCTCGACATCGAGGTGGAGAGCCCGACCGACGAGGTCAACGAGATGGAGGCCGCCCTCGCCGCCACGCACGGCGACGGCCCCCTGACGCCGCCGCCCTCCCGCCCGGAGGGCACCCAGACGACCGGCGCGGCCTAGACTCCGCCCGGCCGCCTCTGAAGGCGTCCCGCTGAACTCGAGCCGCCGCTCCGGTTTCCATACCGGGGCGGCGGTTTTCTTTTTGTCCGAGCTTTCCCGTTTTCTTCGTGAGTTGACTTGACGGTCATGGCGCGCTGCGTTAAGTCAGGGCGCAGAGCTGATTGACGCAGTTGGCTACCGCCCGGTTCAACCGGGAAAACAAAGGGGAGGACGGTATGACCGCGAAGCACGAGACGACCGAGACCCAGGCCGAGACGACGCCTGCCGCCGAGGCCGCGAAGAGCGGCATCGCGCAGAACGTGGAGACGTTCCTGAAGACGCAGCTGGCGGTGGCGCAGAAGCGCTTCGGCGAGCTGGAGGGTGAGGCCCAGAAGGCGGTGAAGACGCTGGAGGGCGAGGCCCAGAAGGCCGTGAAGACGCTGGAGAGCCGCGGCCAGGAGGCGGCGAAGGAGGCCCAGGCGCTGTGGGCCAAGCTGCAGGCCGGTGAGCTGCTGACGGACCCGCGCGTGAAGGAGCTGGGCAAGAAGGTGGAAGGGGCGGGCACCGAGCTGCGCAAGCGGCTGGACGGGCTCCAGACGAAGGTGGTGGAGGCGGTGGGCGTGGCCAGCCAGGCCCAGCTCAAGGACCTCAACAAGGAGCTGGCGAAGCTGTCGCGCAAGGTGGACGCGCTGCTCAAGCCGGTGCGCCGGGTGGGCTCCAAGGCCGCCAACGGGGCTTCGTCGTCCCCGCGCGCCTGAGAACCGTCTGACCTGTGACGGTGGGTGCCGGTTCCCCCTTCCATGAGTGGACTCTGGAAGGGGGAGGGGGCTCGCCGTCGTTCCCTTCACGTCGGGGGTGTGCTTACTTCGGCCGTTCCTCGACCCCTCAGGGCCAGGCGGCCCGGTGGACCCACTCCCGGAGAGACCCATGGACAACAAGCCCGAGGCCGCCCGAGAGAAGAACCCTGTCGCGGAGACCTTTGAGAAGCTCTGGAGTCAGGCCCTGCTGGCGGTGAACACGGCGGAGGAGGAAGCCTCCCGCGCCGTGCAGCGCGTGGCGGCGGTGGCCGGCTGGAGCCAGGAAGAAGTGAAGCGTCAGGCCCGTGATTTCACCGACCGGCTGGCGGGACACCGGAAGGACCTGGAGCACAACGTCGAAGAGCGTGTGCGCCTGGCCCTCACCCGGCTGAAGCTGCCTCGTCGTGAGGAGCTGGCGTCGTTCGGCGCGCGATTGGACAAGCTCGCCGAGCGCATCCAGGAACTGGAGCAGCGCAAGTGAAAGCCCCCGCCCTCTCGGGCGGGAGGTCTTTCGGAACGCGGCTCTTCGAGCATCTCCACGCCCTCAGCTCTGGCTGCTCCCGGCTCCCGCTCCTGGCGGGGCTGGCGCTCGTCGTGTCCGCGCGGCTGGTGCCGCTGCTGGACCAGCGGCCCGTGCAGCCGGTGGTGCCGGAGGTGGTGGCGGCGGAAGCCACGCCCCCCGAGGGCGGGCTCATCGACGCGGTGCTGGCGCGACGGGCCCCGGACCTGGGGCTCACCCTGCGGCGGCAGCTGGGGCAGGCCATCGCCGAGGAGGCCCGGAGCACGGGGTATGACCCGCTGCTCATCCTGGCCCTCATCGACGTGGAGTCCGACTTCGAGGAGGAGGCCATCTCCGAGAAGGGCGCGAAGGGGCTGATGCAGATCAAGCCCAGCACGCTGCACTTCCTGGCGGAGAAGGAGGGCCTGCGCCTGTCGCGCGAGGAAGTGACGGCGGACCCCGCCCTCTGCGTGCGGCTGGGCATCCGCTACCTGCACTCCCTGCAGGAGCGCTTCGGCGGGGACCTGGACCTGGCCCTCATGGCCTACAACGCCGGGCCCACCCGCATCCGCACCGCCATCAAGGAGGGCGAGTTGGATCGCTTCCGGCGCTATCCCCGGCTGGTGCGGCGGGACTTCCGGCGCTTCCGCGAGGGCCACGGCCTGGGCGGCGACTGGTCCCTGGCGCAGCGGGAGCTGCCCGCGGAGCCCGTGCAGCCGGCCCCCTGACGGGCGGGTGAATCTCCGGGCGGCTCGGCCGCTCCAATCCGGGTGCACGCGCGCCTTGTCCCGTCCCCCGGGGTGCGCTAAGCGTTGCAAGTGCCCGGGACTGTTGGAGATTCACAGGAGAGACCCGCATGAATCGCCTGCTTCCGAGCGCCGCTCTCGCCGCCGTGCTGGCCCTGGCCCCCATGGGGGCCCTCGCCGGCTCCGTCTTCCTCAACGGCGTGAAGATTGACGGCGTCACCAACACGAAGTTCGAGAAGGCCACCGTCCGCATCGACGAGGCCGGCAACATCTACATCGACGCGCCCGGCTACGCCGCCCGGGTGACGACGGTGACTCCGCCCGCGCCTCCGGCGCCCGTGACTCCCGCGCCCCAGGCGACGGCGCCCACGGCGCAGCCTCCGGCTCCCGCAGCGGCTCCCGTCGCGGGTGCCCCGGTTGCTCCGGCTCCGGTGGCGGCCCCCGCGCCCGTGGTGCCCGGGCGCATCACCCAGCGCTACTACCTGGTGACGGAGCAGACGGTGCCGGGGATGACGGAGTACGACATCGACGTGTACGTCAACTCCAAGTGGCTGCGGAAGCTGCGCGGCAACGAGGACCAGGTGGTGACCGACATCACCCGCAACCTCGAGCCCGGGACGAACAACGTGACGCTGATTGCACGGAAGGTCGGCTCGGGAAGCCGGCGCAGCAATTCGCCCAACCACGTGTTCCGGGTCATCATCGGTGAAGGGAACGAGGGCGGAGGGAATGTGATGATCGACAACCCCCTCATCCGCTTCCAGACGACGGCCGCGGACTCCCAGGACGTCACGAAAGAGTTCACCCTCACCACGCGCTGAAGGCCGCGGGCTCAAGGGCAACGGAGACACCACCGTGTTCAACCTCGACGAGCGCTACCGGGGCCTGCCTGCCACGCGGGAGCAGGTCCTCGCGCTGCACATCTCCCTCAACACGCCGCACGTGGCGATTCCGGGCAAGCAGGCCGGGCCGGCGCAGGCGTTCGTCGTGGGCATCCGTGGAGGGCAGGGCGCCGCAGCCGTCTTCGTGTACCTCTACCTGGCCGAGGCCGCCGACTGCGCCGTGTACCTGTCCGGCCGGCGCAACACGACGGGCGACGAGTACCGAGAGGACGAAGGCGACGCGCTGGCCTTCGTGGAGTCGCTCGGCTTCATGATGGACGACGCCAACTGGCGCGCCGCGCCGCCCACGCAGCAGGATGAGTGGCTCAAGACGCTGCCCGTGTTCTTCAAGGAACCGAAGCTCGTGCCCGCCGTGGTGGCGCGCGCCGAGGAGAAGAAGAACGTCACCACCACCCTGGGCCGCTTCCTCGCCGCCTTCTGAAGCCCCCTCGTTTCCCCCCTCCCGCCGAGAGAATCCAACGCCCCATGTCCCGCCTCGCCCTCGCGTCCTGCTCGCTCGCGCTCCTGCTGGTGTCCGCCGGCTGTGCCCACACTCCCACGGAGAAGGAGCGCCGGAGCGCGGAGATCCACTACGACCTGGCCATCCAGGCGCAGCAGCTGGGCAACATGCAGGACGCCGTGCGCGAGCTGAAGCTGTCGCTGGAGAACGACCCGGACTACCCGGAAGCCAACAACGCGATGGGCATCCTGCTGCACCTGTCGTTCCGCCGGCCGGAGGAGGCCGTGGCGCACTACGAGCGCGCCCTGAAAGTCCGGCCGACCTTCTCCGAGGCGCGCACCAACCTGGCCAACGTGCACCTGGACCAGGGCCGCTATGACGAGGCCATCAAGCTCTACGAGCAGGTCCTCAACGACATGCTCTACCCGACGCCCTACATCGCCCAGGGCAACATGGGCTGGGCCTGGTACAAGAAGGGCGACACGGCCCGTGCGCTGGAGAGCATCAAGGCGGCGGTGACGACAAACCCCTCGTTCTGCCTGGGCTATAGGAATCTGGGGTTCATCTACGACGAGACGGGGCGCACGGACGAGGCGTGCCGCCAGTTCTCCCGGTACCGGGAGAGCTGCCCGGACGTGGCGGACGCGTACCTGCGCGACGGCGTGTGTCAGGCGAAGCAGGGCCAGGTGGACGCGGCGAAGCAGGCCTTCGCCGGTTGCGAGGCCAAGGCAAAGCCCGCTGAACAACAGCTGAAGGATGACTGCCGGAGGTTGCTGGAAAAGCTCTAGCCGGTTGGCTATCTGGACACCCGTGGACCACGTCGAATTCGGCAAGTACCTCAGCCAGCAGAGAGAGCTTCGGGGACTCTCGCGCGATGACGTCGCGCGGGAGACGAAGATTCCTCCCACCCTCATCTCGGCCCTGGAGGCCGGGCAGGTGGAGCGGCTGCCCTCGCGCATCTTCGTGGTGAACTACATCAAGGCGTACGCGAGCGTCATCGGCATGTCCCCCGAGGAGGCGGTGCTCCGCTACGAGGAGGTGGACAAGTCGGTGCCGGCGCCTTCGCCGGTGCAGCTCGAGCAGGAGCGGCGCAAGCGGGCGTACGTGGGGTTGACGGTGCTGGTGGTGGCCCTGCTGCTGGGCGTGTACCTGTTCCTCGTGCTGAGCGGGAAGCTTCCCTCCCCGCTTGCGCGTTGAATCCACCCCATGGAGCGCTACGACGATGACGCACTGGTGCTGTCCACCATGGACTATGGCGAGACAGACCGGCTCGTCACCCTGCTGACGCGGGAGCACGGAAAGCTGACGGCCTTCGCCGCCGGAGCCCGCAAGAGCAAGCGGCGCTTCGCGGGCGCGCTGGAGCCGTTCATGCGGCTGCGCGTGCACATCGTCGAGACGCGCGGCAGCACCGTGCGGCTGGACTCGGTGGACATCGTGTCGGGCTACTACGCGGCCCGGGAGGACCTGTCCCTCATCGCCCGCGCGCTGTACGCGGTGGAGCTGTGCCGCGAGCTGACGAGAGAGCATGAGCCGCACCCGGAGCTGTTCCTCCTCCTGGAGGAGTACCTCGTGCGCCTGGACGCGAAGGAGGCGGGCCCCACGTCGCTGCTCGCCTTCGAGCTGTCCGCGCTGGCGCATGCGGGGCTGATGCCGCGCTTCGACACGTGCTCGCTGTGCGGCGGTGAGCCCGGTGAGCGGCCCCGCTTCGACCAGGCCCACGGCGGCGCGGTGTGCGAGCCGTGCAGCGGCCGCGCCCGCGAGTCGGTGGCGGTGCCGGTGGCGCTGCTGTCGGGCCTGCGCGCGCTGCAGGAGGGCCAGCGCACGCCGCTGCCCGCGGACCTGCGTGCGCGGGCGCGCGGCCTGCTCAACGTCTTCATCTCCCACCACCTCGGCCGGCGCCTCAAGAGCGTGGACTTCATGGCCCAGGTGGGCCTGGACTGACGGCGCTCGCGGAGGAGTGATGAGCGAGGGGACGATGCCGCCGCTGGACGTGGTGTGCTTCGGCGAGACGCTGGTGGACTTCCTCCCGTCGGCTCCGGGCCAGCGCGTCCGGGACGTGCCCGCGTGGCACCCGTGCACGGGCGGCTCTCCAGCCAACGTCGCGGTGGGGCTCGCCCGGCTGGGCTTGAGGCCGGCCATGCTGGGCGTGGTGGGCTCGGACGAGTTCGGCCACTTCCTGCGCGAGCGCCTCGCCTCCGAAGGCGTGGACGTCAGCCACCTGCGGCAGACGGACGAGGCCCGCACCGGGCTGGTCTTCATCTCGCTGGACGCGCGCAGGGAGCGCAGCTTCACGTACTTCCGGACGCGCTCGGCGGAGTTCCTGCTGGGCGCGGCGGACGTGGACCCGGGCTTCCTGCTGCGGGCGAAGGCGGTGCACTGCGGCTCCAACTCGCTGCACCATCAGGAGGCCCGCGACGCCACGGTGCGCATGATGGAACTGGCGCGCGGCGCGGGCCGCATCGTGAGCTGCGACCCCAACCTGCGCCTCCACGCCTGGGCGGACCCGAGCGAGCTCAAGGGGCAACTGGCGCGCATGCTGCCGCTGTGCACCGTGGTGAAGCTCTCCGAGGAGGAGATTGGCTTCGCCACCGGGACGGAGTCGCCGGACGAGGCGCTGGCGCGGCTGGCCGCCCTCGGGGTGATGCTGCCGGTGGTGACGCTGGGCGAGCGGGGCGCGGTGCTGCTGTGGAAGGGCGAGCGCGTCCACGTGCCCGCGCCACGCGTGACGGTGCTGGACACCACGGGCGCCGGGGACGGCTTCGTGGCGGCGCTGCTGCACGGGCTGGTGCGGTGGTACGGCGACGCGCGGGCGCTGTCGGGAGCCTCTCGCGAGGAGCTGACGGCGCTGACCACCTTCGCCTGCGACGTGGGCGCTCGGGTGGTGCAGCGCTTCGGCGCGGTGGATGGGTTGCCGCGCGCGGAGGAGCTGTCCTCCGTGATGCCCTCGCGCCCGCCAGCGTCTCGCTGAAAAGGCGGACGGGCTTCGAGTTTCGTGCCTTCTCGCGCGTCACTCACGTGTACATGCTGACCTCGTCCATCTTCCTGCACAGCTTCTCGATTTCCTCCTCCGTCGCGCCGAGCCGCCGCATCATCATCCGCTCCGTCGCGTACGGAGCGTCCGGCGTGTCGTGAGCCCTGGGGAAGTACGTGCGGAGGACCTTCTCCGTCCCGCCGCCGATTCCCGCCGCGTTGTGTGACAGCACCGCGATGCGCGCGTACGCCTGTCGGTAGCTCTGACGCACCGACTCGGGCGTGTCGGGGCTCGACAGGGCTTCTCTCAGCGCCTCCACCTCCACGGTGAGGCGGAAGAGGACGTGGATGAGCGGGGCGACGGAGTCGTCCTTCATCAGCTTCTGTATCAACCCGAGGTTGATGGACCCGGAGGTCATCGCGTCATCGGAAGAGGCCATGTCCCCAGTCTAGCGGGCAGGCGAGCGAGGGGGCTCGTGCCGGGGGCCCCAGGGTGGAAGGATGGGGGGCTCATGGCCGCCCAGCCCGCTCAACGCCCCGCACCCGAGGACGAGGCCCCGACGCCCGCCTCCCTGTCGCTGCTGAGCATCCCCGGCGGCACTCCCGAGGACGCGGACACGTACTGGCTGCGCGAAGTGTATCAGGGGGACCGCGTCCCCCAACTCACCCTGCGCGCCGTGCTGCTGGGGAGCGCCATCGGTGCCGTCACCTGCGCCACCAATCTCTACGCGGGCCTCAAGCTGGCCGTCGCCTTTCCCGTCGCCATCACCGCCGCGCTGCTCGCGCATGCGTCGCATGGGGCCCTGCGCCGCCTCGCGCCCGGCGTCTCGGGAGCGCCGCTGTCCCCGCTGGAGACGTGCTGCGCGCAGGCGGTGGCGTCCTCCGCCGGTTATGCCACTGGCGGGGCGCTCATCTCCGTGCAGGGGGCGTGGTTGATCACCACCGGGAGCCACCCTCCGGGCTGGGCGCTGCTCTCGTGGACCTTCCTCCTGTCGGCCCTGGGCGTCTTCTTCGCCGTACCCCTCAAGCGCCGGCTCGTGGACCATGAGCAGCTTCCCTTCGCCACCGGCACCGCCGCCGCCGTCACCATCCGCGCCCTGCACACGACGGGCACCGCGGCCCGGCCGGGACTGCGCATGCTCGGCGTGGGTGGCCTGGTGGCGGGCCTCGTCACCGCGGTCCGCGAGGGGCTCGGTCGCATCCCGTACTTCATCCCCTTCGCCGGCTCACTCGGGGGCATGCCGCTGGAGCGCCTGGGCTTCGGGCTGGAGACGAGCCTCCTTGCCCTCGGCGGGGGCGCGCTGCTCGGCCTGCGCCTCACCGCTTCGTGGCTGCTGGGGGCGCTGCTCATCCACGGCCTCGTCGCTCCGCGCGTGTTCGCCGCCGGCCTCCTTCCCGCGGACGGAGAGTTCCTCGGGTGGAGTCTCTGGCCCGGCGCCGCCGCGCTGACCACCGCCTCGCTGCTGCACTTCGCGCTGGACGGGAGGGTGCTGGGCCGCGCGCTGCGAGGGCTCTTCTCCGGCCGCCGCGCGGCGCCCCATCCGGTGGATGCTCTCCAGGTCCCGGGGCAGTGGGTGCTGGGGGGCGTGGCCGTGCTGACACCGGCCATCCTCGCGCTGGCCCATTTCGCCTTCGGCGTACCGCTGCCGCACGCGGCGCTCGCGGTGGCGCTCTCCTTCGTGTTGTGCCTCATCGCCTGTCGCGTCACGGGCGAGACGGATGCCACCCCCGTGGGTCCGCTCCAGCAGGTGACGCAGCTCACCTTCGGCGTGCTGCTGCCGCGCAACGTCGAGGCCAACCTCGCCACCGCCGGCATCACCGTCAACGCGGCATCGTCGGCCGCGGACCTGCTCAGCGACCTCAAGACGGGCCACCTGCTGGGGGCCCACCCGCGACGGCTGTTCCTCGCGCAGTTGTTCGGCTGTGTCGTGGGCGCCGCCGCCGTCGTCCCGCTCTTCTTCCTGCTCGTGCCGGACCGTTCCGTGCTGGGGAGTGAGCGCTTTCCCGCGCCCGTCGCCGCGATGACGGCGGGCATGGCCCAGGTGCTGTCCACGGGCCTGGGCGGCCTGGAGCCCACCACGCGGGTTGCCATGCTGTGGGCCGCGCTGCTCGCCGCCGTCCTCACCCTGGCCGAGCGCCTGCTACCCGAGCGGGCGCAACGGTGGGTGCCGTCACCCCTGGGCATGGGTCTGGCCTGCCTGGTGCCGGCCTCCACCTCGCTGGGCTTCTTCCTGGGGGCCCTGGGAGCGGCCGTGACGCGGCGCATGCGTCCTTCCGCCGAGGGGGGAGTCGTCACGCTCGCCGCGGGCCTCATCGCGGGGGAGGGACTCGTGGGGGTCGGCATCGTCCTGGTCCGAGCGCTCTGGTAACGTGGGCCTCCGCCCATGCGTTGTCCGGTCTGCCACCGCCGCCTCACCGTCGGCGCGGCGTGTCCCGTGCACGGCCAGCGACCCTCGCCGGGCCCCCCCGCCGAGCCGCTGCCGCTCCCGGACGTGCCCGGGCTGACGAGTGCCGCCCTGCTGGGCAAGGGCGGCTTTTCCCACGTCTTCACCGCGTACCGCGAGGAGGACGGGCGCGAGGTGGCCCTCAAGCTGGGCCTGGGCTCCCACCACGAGCGCTTCGCCCGCGAGGCCGCCGCGCTCCGGCGCCTGGGTCCGCCCACCGCACCCGAATTGCTCCAGCACGGCACCACGCGCGGCCGCCCCTTCCTGGTGCTGGAGCACCTGCACGGACAGACGCTCGCCGCGTGGATGGCCGCGCTGCCCGGGACGGGTGCCGCGTCCGTGCCCCGCGTGCGGGAACTACTGAGCGGCCTGTGCGCCGCCGTGGAGCGCGTCCATGCCGCGGGTCTCGCCCACCGCGACCTCAAGCCGGAGAACATCTTCCTGCGCGAGGGCGGCGCGCTCAGCCTGCTCGATCTCGGCCTCGCGCGCTTTCTCGATGAGCCCGGAGAGGGCGTCGCCCCGGACGCGGAGTTGCCGGGCTTCACCCCCGTGGGACAGCGCCTGGGCACGCCCATCTACATGTCGCCCGAGCAGTGCCTGGACGCGCGCGAAGCGGGAGCGGCCGCGGACATCTACGCGCTCGGTGTCCTCCTGTTCGAGCTGCTCACGGGCGCGCCGCCCTTCACTGGCGGCTCCGAGGAAATCCGTCACGGGCACGTGAGCCTCCGTCCGCCGCGCGTCTCGGAGCGCGCGAGCGTGCCGGCCGCGCTCGACGAGGTGCTGCGCCGGTGCCTCGCCAAGTCACCCACGGAGCGCTACGCGCGGGCCTCCGAGGTGCTCTCCGCCTTCGACGTCGCCTGTCGTGAAGGGGTCCGGGCGACGGAGCCTTCTCCGTCCGTCGTGGCTCCCATGGCGGTGCTCCCGGGCTCGGGGACGGGGCTGCGGCCCGTGGCACTGCTCGGTGTCCCCGCGAAGTTGACGGTGGATGCGCTGCTCGCCGCTGTCGAGCCGCATGGGGGCACGCTCGCGCGCGTCTGGCCGCATGGCTACGTCGTCGCCTTCTCCGAGTCGCACTCCGCCGAGGCGAACCTGCGTGCGGGAGCGCTCGTCGCGAGGAGGCTGGCGGAGGAGGGAAGGGCCGGTGCGGTCCTCCACCTGGCGGAGTTGCACGTGTACCCGGGCGCCACCACCACGCGGGTTGCTGGCGCCGCGCTGGAAGCGCTCGCGGACTGGTGGCCCGAGGACCTCGCGGTGGGGGAGGCCTGTGTCACGCCCGCGGCCGCGGCGCGACTCGGGCCCGGGGCGACGGAGACCTCGGCCGCGGGGGCTTCGCGCCCGAGGGATGAGAGCCTGCGCCTGCGGCTCCACGACGGTGGCGCCTCCACGTCCTCGTCCGAGGCACCTCCGCTGGCCGGACGTGATGTCGTGGTGGACGCGCTGGTGGCGGAGGCGGTGCTGTGCCTCGGTGATGGCGTCCCCGGGTTCTGTGTCCTCACGGGCGAGGTGGGCCATGGCAAGTCCCGGGTCATGGAGGCGCTGGCCGCACGGCTCGAAGGGGAAGGGCGCGCCCGGGTGGTGCGCCTGCGCGCGGCGTCGCCGGATGCCGTCACGCAGGAGCCGCTGCATGACGCGCTGATGGCCGCCATCTCGAGCCAGGGCGGAGCGCTCCCGCGAGGAGGACCTGCCACGAGCGTGTCCGCCGAGCGCACCGCGAGTCTCGCCGGCCTCGAGGCCACGCCCTTGCTGCTCCGCCAGAAGGGCTCGCCGCCGCTCGCGGACGTGCGCCATGCCACCGCGCGCGCCCTCGCCGAGGAGCTTCGCCATCATGCGCGACAGGCGCCCCTGGTGCTGCTGGTGGACGACGGCCACCTCGCGGACCCCACCAGCCTCGACGCGCTGGAGGTGGCCACCCTCGCCGGGACTCGCGCGCCGCTCTGGGTGTGCATCGCCGCACGGCCGGCGCTGCTGGGCCTGCGCCCGCACCTCGGCGAGCGCAGTGCCCGCGTCTCGCACTACGCGCTGCCCCCGCTGTCGCCCGAGGCCAGCCGCGCGCTCCTCCTGCGCCTGCTCCTTCCCGCCGAGCACATTCCCGAGCCCGTGCTCGCGCGACTCGAGCAGCTCGCGCAAGGCGTGCCTCTCTCCCTCGTGGAACTGGCCGGCGCGCTCCGGGCCGCGGGGGCGTTGCGCACGTCTCCCGGCGGCGGCTGGTACGTCGCCCCGGACGCGCTGCTGGACGTCTCCATCACCCCGCTCTTCGAGCGGCTCGCCGCGCGCGCGCTGGCCGGACTTCCCGAGGCGCACCGGGTGCTCGCGCGCCTGTGCGCGGTGCTGGGCACGGAGGTGGAGGTGGCGCGCGTGGACGCGGCGCTGCGGCACCTGGACCTCAACGAGGAGACCGAGCGCGTGGCCTCCCTGGACGCGGGCGCGGGGCTCCACCGGCTGGCGCGCACGGGACTGTTGCGCTCCGCCGGCGCGGGACGCTTCGCCTTCCGGCACCCGCTGCTGCGTGAGGCCCTGGAGGCCCTGCTTCCCCCTCCGACTCGCCGCGCCCTGCACGCCGCCGCGCTGCGTGCCACGCCCACCGAGGGCCTGGCCGAGCGCCGCCGCCGCGCGCACCACGCCGCGGCCTGTGGCGCCCACGCGGAGGCCACCGCCACCTTCCTCGCATTGGCTGAGGAAGCCCGCCGCGCCCACCTCTCCGTGGAGGCCGAGCAGCACTACACCCGCGCGCTCGCACTGCTGCCTGACGGGGACGGAGAGCGCCGCGCCCGCGCACTGGCGGGGCGTGGACGCGTGCGGCACCGGCTCCAACGCTTCCGCGAGGGACTCGCGGACCTGGCTGCCGCGCGCGTGCTGGCCGAGGCCCGCAAGGACGTGGCGCTCCAGGTGGACCTGCTGCTGGAGGAAGCCACCGCGCGCGACTGGATGGAGGACGTGGACGGCTCCGCCGCCTGCACGCGCGAGGCGCTGGAGCGAATCGAGCAGCTCGACGACCCGCGCCTGTCCCTGCGCTGCACCCTGGCCCGGGGCCGGCTGCACGTGCGCCAGGGCGAGTGGGGCGCGGCGGCTCGCGTCCTCACCTCGGCCGTGGAGGGCGCCGAGCGTGCGAGAGACCACGAGACGCTGGTGGTGGCCGGCGCGCTGCTGGGCTCGGCGCTGACCTTCCTCGACCGCACGGAGGAAGCCGCCACGCGCTTCGACGAGGCGCTCACCCGCTGCGAGGAGACGGGCGACGCGCTCCACCTCGCCGCCACCCTCATCAACCGCGTGCTGCTCTGGCTGCGGCTGGGAGACGTGGGGCGGATGGAGGAGGACCTGCGGCGCGCCATGGCCCTGGGCCGCGAGCTGGGCCATGCCCAGGTGGAGCGCTGGTCCACCTTCAACCTCGCGGAGGTGCTCTACATGCAGGGCCGCCTGGAGGAAGCGCTGCCGCTGGCCCGCCGCGTCCACGAGCTGGGCGTGCGCTTCTTCCGCGAGCACCCGGTGCCGGTGGACGCGCTGCTCCTGGCGCGCATCGGCGCGGCGCTCGGAGACCTGGCGGAGGCCGCGCGGCAGCTGCGCTGGATTGAGTCGCACTGCCCTCCGGAGTCCCTGCCGCCCACCGCCGTCATGCGCCGGCTGGTGGAGCTCCAGGTGCGTGAGGACTCTCCCGGAAGCGCGGCCCCGGACGCCCAGGCCTGGCAGGCGCTGGCGGAGGACGCGGACACGTACGCCTCGGCCGACGAGAAGGCCGAAATCCTCCTCCAGGCCGCCAGGGGCGCGCTCCAGTCGGGACGGACCCGGGAGGCCCGGGACTGGCTGGAGCGGGCCGAGCGCGCCGTGGAAGGCGCTCCGCTGTGGCGCCCCCGTTTGGAGTCACTGAGGGCCTCTCTATGGGCCGTGTAGCGCGAAACGTCACAACGCCCCGGAGATGTGACGCTCCTCGCTACAGACGGCCGGGGCTCAACGTGGTTCTTCTGGTGAGCCGAGGTTTTCCGGAGGCTGGCTCGGCCTGTGCTTGCTCCGGTGCATCCCGTCATCTTCCCCGCTTCAACTGGAGGAAAGCTCCATGGCCATCCGTCCGTGTCGCCCGCTGCCGGTCACCCTCAGTCTGCTGGTCCTCGCCCTCTCCGGCTGTGGCACCGGGCTTCACGAAGCGGACGGGTCCCCGGCGCCCTCCTCTCAGGTCGCGGAAATCCGCATCGCCAACTCGCTGACCACGGACGCGCTGGTCCTCAACGCCCTCTCCGCCAACCCGACCTCCAACGGGCTGCTGGCGTCCAACGCGCTCACGACGCTCTTCGGTCCGACGGCCATCTCAGGCCCTGCTCACATCCGCCTGCAGCTCCAGGACCCGGACGCGCAGAAGTTCATGGAGTACCTGGTGGGCTGCGCGCTGCCCGCGGGAGACGTCCTGGAGTGGTATGACCCGCGGGCGGCGTCGGCCGGTCCCAAGAAGTGGCTCGGCAAGGCGGGCCTGTGTCCCGACTGGGCCGACAACGCCCCCACCGGCGAGTGCAAGCGCCTGGTGTCCGCGTGCATCCTCGCGCGCAACAACGCGCTGGGCCGGCGCGTGGAGCTGTCCATCCGGGGCGAGCACTGGACGGGCCCGGGCGTCTTCACGCTGGAGCCGGTGACGCGTCCGGCGGAGCAGGACCCGAACCCGCTGGTGGCGCTGAACAGCTTCACGCCCTGCGCCGGAACGCAGACCGGGGAGGTGCGCAACTGCGGCTGGAAGGCGGACGCCATCGGCTCCTGCACGCCGGGCTCGCAGGTGTGGGTGGGCGCGGGTGGCCCCGTCTCCTGCCCCGGGCCGGGGCTGGGCTCCACCACGGGCGGGCAGATGGTGCTGCGCGTCTGCGACGGCATCGTCGGGTGTGACCACCTGGGGGGCCGCTTCATCACCGAGGCCGCCGGGAGCTGCGCCGGGTCCGCGCCGGTGACGTCCTTCACCTGTCCCTACCAGGGCAGCCCCACCACCGCCTGGTTCAGCGTGATGACCGCGCCGTGGAGCTCGCTGGACACGACGTCCTCGGCGACGGTGGCGGTGAGCTCGAGCGCCGGTGCGCAGTACAACCTGTCCGAGCAGCAGGTGTACGGCATGCGCGAAGGCGCCTTCTACGGCAACCTGTTCGACCCGGTGGCGCTGCACCCGCAGGTCAACGTGTACGTCGCCCGCGAGGGGGATAGCTACACGGTGGTGGGCGACAACGTGCACGTCCAGGGTTCCATCTACCGGAAGATGTACTCCTGCTACGACCCGAGCTGGTCGTCGGGGACGGCGTACTCGGCCAACCGCGTCTGCGCGCTGCCGTCGTCCGGCGAGAACTGCGCCGCCACGGTGACGGGCCCGTGCTGGAACTCGAACTCCTCCCCGGGGATGTGCGCCATTCAGGATGGGTCCGACGTCTCGGGCGATGGAGACTTCGAGAAGTGCAAGGACAACCTGGGCAACGTCTGGCGGGAGCCGGTGACCACCTGGCTGAACTCCGCGTGTGACACGGTACAGTCGGCCGCGGGCACGCGCTCGTGCGGGCGGAAGTAACGGGGCTCGTCCTGGGAGGGCAGGGTGTCAGGCGGAGAAGAGCCACTCTACGGTGAGGAGCTGGGTGCCGGTGCCCTGGTCGGGCACTGGGTGGTGGAGCGCGTCCACTACCGCGGGCCCGTCTCCACGCTCTACCGCGCGAAGGACATCCGCACCGGTGCGCCCGCGGCCCTCAAGGTCCTGCACCCGCAGTCGGCCACGGCCACCATCGCGCTGCGCCGCTTCCGTCGCGAAGCGGCCACGCTCCAGCGGTTGAGCCACCCGCACATCGTCGAGGTGCTCGGTCACGGGGAGCTGCCGGATGGACGGGCCTTCATCGCCATGGAGTGGCTGGAGGGCAGGGACCTCGCGGCGGAGCTGGCCGCCAGAGGCCCGCTGTCCGCGGACGAGGCGCTGGAGGTGCTGGAGCAGGTGGGCGCCGCGCTGCGGGCCGCGCATGGAGCGGGCGTGGTGCACCGCGACTTGAAGGCGCAGAACGTGGTGCGCCTCTCCGCGAAGGGCGAGGCGCTCCACGTGAAGCTGGTGGACTTCGGCGTGGCCAAGGGGCTGACGCCCGACGCACCCGGAGCGTCCACGCTCACGCATACCGGCGTGGCGCTGGGTACGCCGCTGTCCATGGCGCCCGAGCAGATTCGCGGTGAGCCGCCCGATGCGCGCACGGACCTGTACGCGGTGGGCGTGCTCCTGTTCCAGCTCGTCACGGGACAGCCGCCGTTCCTGGGCGCCACGCGGCACGAGGTGGAGGAGCAGCACCTGCACGCGCCACCGCCGCGTCCCGGAGAGCGTGCGCCCGTGCCCGCGGCGCTGGATGCGGTGGTGCTGCGGTGTCTCGGCAAGCGGCGCGAGGACCGCTACCCGGACGTGGACGCGTTGCTGGAAGAGCTGCGCGTCGCGGTGCGCGGCGGGCGGGCGCCGGCGCGGGCGGGGTACGCGGTGGCGCTGTACGCGGAGGCCCGGCTCACGGGCGCACCGGACGCGGTGGCGCTGGAGCGGCTGGACGCACTGCTGGAGCAGACCGGGAAGGCGGCGCGGGACGCGGGGCTGGACGTGAAGGTGGAGGGGAGCGGCTGCGTGCTGGCCCTGGCCGCGCTGCCGGAGGACGAGGCCCGCGAGCGCGCCCTGCGCGAGCGGGTGCTGGCTTCAGCACTGGCGCTGGTGATGGACGCGGGCAGCCCGGGTGCGGCGGGCGCGGTGGCGCTGGCCGTCACCGTCCACGTGGCCAACGCGGGACTGCTGCACCTGCCCGGCTGGGTGGCGGAGTCGCCGGGCACGGGGCTCGTGGTCACCGAGGCGGCGTTGAAGGACCTGGAGCCGGGCTTCCTCACGGAGCCCGGCGACGGCAGGGTCACCGTGCGCCGCTGAGCCTCACGGCTTGATTCCGTGCCTGCGCAGCAGACGGTACAGGTGGACGCGGTCCATGCCGGCGGTGACGGCGGCCTGGGCCACCTTGCCCTGGTGCTTCTCCAGCAGGGCCCGCAGGTAGCGCCGCTCGAAGTCATCCACCATGCGGCGGCGCTGGTCCGCGTAGGGCTGCGAGGGGTCCACCTCGGGCGGACCTCCGTGCAGGGCCTCTTCCTCGGAGAGGTCCACCGCCTCCTCGAAGACGAGGCAGCGCTCCAGGTAGTTGCGCAGCTCGCGCACGTTGCCCGGCCACGCCGCGTGCCGCAGCCGCGCGATGAAGTCCGGCGTGCGCAGCGCGGGGGTCCGCTCGCGGTCCGCGCCCAGCAAGTCGAGGATGCCCTCCACCAGCATGGGCAGGTCCTCCGGCCGCTGGCGCAGGGGCGGCAGGGAGATGCGCAGCACCGCCAGCCGGAAGAACAGGTCCGAGCGGAAGCGCCCCGCATTCACCTCCGCGCGCACGTCGCGGTGCGTGGCGGCGATGAGGCGCACGTCCACCGGCTGGTGCGTGTTGCTGCCCACGCGGCGAATCTCCCGGTTCTCCAGCACGCGCAACAGCTTCGGCTGCAGCTCCGCGGGCAATTCGCCAATCTCGTCCAGGAACACCGTGCCGCCCACGGCCTCCTCGAAGGCGCCCACGCGGCGGTGCAGCGCGCCGGTGAAGGCGCCCTTCTCGTGGCCGAACAGCTCGCTCTCCAGCAGGTGGGCGGGGATGGCGCCGCAGTCCACCACCAGGAAGGGCGCGTCGCGCCGGCGGCTGGCCTGGTGGATGGCCAGGGCCGCCTGGCTCTTGCCCGTGCCCGTCTCGCCCTCCAGCAGCACCGTCACGTCGCGTGCCGCCGCGCGCTCCATCATCGCGAAGCAGCCACGCATGGCCACCGACGCGCCCACCAGCGTGCCGAAGCGCGTGCTCTCCGACAGGGGCAGCCGGTTGCTCTCCGCGCTGAAGTCGAAGCGCAGCACCACGCGCCCCAGCCGCAGCAGGCTGCCGCTGCGCAGCACCCCCTCCACCACCTGCACGCCGTCCACGATGACGCCGTTGAGGCTGTCCAGGTCCTTCACCTGCGGCCCGCGCGGACCGATGCGCACCTCGCAGTGGAAGCGCGACACGGTGGGGTCATCCAGCGTGAAGTCGTTGAGAGGGTGCGAGCCCACCGAGCACGTGTCCGCGGTGGATTCCCACATCGTCCCCGCGCCGGGGCCCTCCGCCACGGTGAGCCGGAAGCGGCGCACGGTGGAGGCGTCGTAGGCCCGGCGGGCATGCTCGTACGGCAGCGTCACGTGGAGTGCTTCGTCTCCGCCCTCCTCGGCCTCCTGCGTCCAGGGGGGCTCGCCCTTCGCGTCCGGCGAGGAGGAGGGGGCCCGGGGGCGATCCAGTGCTGACATGCAATTCAAGATATCACGGCCCCCGACCCGCAAGGCCGCTCCGCTGCGGAACTGCATGCGGAGCCCGGCACGGCGGTGTCCAGCCGGCCAGGCTCCGCGTCCCCCCTCGGGACAATCCGTGCTGGATTCCGGTTGCAGCACGCGTGCCGCGAACCGCCCAGAGGGACGTGCTCGCCGCACGTCACCGCACGTAACGGATTGCGACACAACGGAGCCTCGGGTTGTGGCGCCCGATGTTACAGAGTTGCATCAAGGCGCGTGGACGACGAGCTCCACCTCCGGGGCCTGCGCGGAGGGGCCGTCCAGCAGCGGGGCAGGGTGCCCGCGCAGGTGCTTGTCGAAGAAGGCGAGCACGTAGGTCTCCGTGAGGGCGGACGCGCGCGCTCCGTCGAGCGTCCCCAGTTGGTAGGCCTCGGCCTTCGTGTTCGGCAGGTAGTGCCGCAGCAGCGGCAGGAAGAGCCCCAGGTCGGTGAAGGAGAAGTGCCCGGCGCCCTGGAAGCTCACGGCATAGCCGGTGGCGCGGAGGTGCTCGAAGAAGCGGGCACGGCTGCGGTCGACGGCGGCCTCCTCGCTGTTCATCACCAGGAAGGGGACGCGGACCTCGCCATCCAGGTCGCCGAAGAACGTCCCATCCATGTTGAGCCCCGCCTTGACGCGCGCATCCGTGCGGCACGCCTCTCCCGCCGTCGAGCCGCCGAACGAGTGGCCGAACATCCCCACGCGCGAGAGGTCGAGCCGGCCGGTGAAACGCCCCTGGTCATCCGCCTCATCGAGCCGCACCAGCTGGTCGAGCACGAACCGCGCATCCGCCGTCCAGACGTCCTGCACGCGCCGGTTCAGCGCGGGGTCCGCCGGAGAGATTTCGACGACGTCACTCACCACGCGGCCATCCGGGAAGACGAGCGGGCTGCTGCTCCGCGGATGGGAGATGGCCGCCACTACGTACCCGTGGCTGGCCAGCTCCTCGGCCACGCGCGAGCTGAGCGCGCTCGCCGAGCCATAGCCGTGCGACAGCAGCAGCACGGGGAAGCGCTCCGAGCCCTCGGGCAGGGAGGCGCCACGCACCGCGTGCGCGAGGACGAAGCCGAGGACCTGGGGAGGCAGTCCCCCCAGCGTTGCGAACAGCTCTCCTTCGAGCGGTTGGAGGAAATACGGCGCGGGCTGCGCCTGGGGCCGCGCCACGGCCGGATACCAGAGGCGCACCTTCAGCTCGCGCCAGTCACCCGGCTCGGGCGTCAGCGACTCCTCGCGCGAGGTGTCGGTCCAGGCCTGTTCGAGCGTGCCCACCGCGTGGGGGCCCGTCGGCGTGGGAAGTTGCACCACGACGTGGTGGACGTCATGCACCGCGTCCTGTGCGGAGAGCGCCGCGCCGCTTCGCGTCCTTCCCCGGAAGACGACCCGATGCGTTTCCGGCGTCAGCACGCCCGCCTTCTTCAACGCGGGAACGGAGAACGTCAGCACGGCGTCGAGACGGCCATCTCCGTCCACGTCGCGCGCCGTCGCGGCCCCGAGCGCCTGGACCTTCGACTCCTCCTTCGCGTCCCAGAGCGTCGCCTCCGCGGGGTCCAGGTCGCTCACGTCGAGCCCTTCGGCACCGAGCAGCGCCACCTCGATGTTCCCCGTGCCCGACACGTCGAGGGCATTGGGATTCACGCCGGGGAGCACGTCGAGGGACGCGTTGTCGACCCGGGTGTGCGTCGGGAGGGAGGGCGAATCATCGGGAGGCTTCGTGTCGTCTTCGTCGCAACCCGTTCCGGCCAGCAGGCTCCACGCGAGCGCGAGCGCCGCGCTGACTTCCTTCAGGGGACGACGTTTCGACACCCACGTACGCATGCTCCCTCTTCCTGGCGGCGCGGCCGCCGGCTCTCGCGGACGCGGGGGGAACACCGCGGCCCGTGCGCGGTGTCACCGCCACGTGCACGAAAACGCGGTGCGGCATCTTCGTGACGGGCATGTCACCTGCTCGCGTGGCGTCGGGAGGATCTGCTTCACTGCCGCTTCCCCCCACACCCCAAGAGGAAGACCGATGCGCTCGCCGCTCCTGAAGTCCTGTCTCGTGATGCTGATGGCCGTGGCCACCGCGTGTGGTGGTGTCTCCGAAACCGGCGAAGCCCCGACGTCGCCGGTGGGGGAGAGCACGCAGGCCGTGCTCTATCCGCCGGCCGCGCCGACCAGCGGCAACATCCTGGACAGCACCACGTACATGGGGCGGGTCAACGTCCCCGGCTCCATCCAGGCGCAGTACACGACCTCGCCGCAGTACTTCTCCATCAGCTTCCAGGTGCGCCCCAGCTCCACCGTGAAGCTGGAGGTGACGCACCTGGGCAGCAGCATGTACCTGGACACGGGCCTGTTCCTGTACGGGCCGCGCCAGGCCAATGGCAGCTACGGCACCACGCTGCTGGCCCAGGACGACGACTCCGGCTACGGCGAGCTCAGCCGCATCTCCTCCGTCAATCTCGCGGGGGGCGAGTACCTCGTTGTCGTGAGCAGCGGCTCCGGCGTGGGCAAGCAGTTCCGCCTCCAGATGGACTGCCTCGCCGGCGGGTGTGTCTCGGCGCCGGCCCCGTCCGGGTACGCGCTGCAACTCCAGGGGGAGGCCCTGACGCCCGCGCTCGAGGAGACGATGAACGAGGACGTCTACTGGGGCTGCGAGGGCGCCTGCAACGGCTGGCTGACGGCGTACCACTTCCCGTGGCCGTACACGGACCAGCCCACGCTGGCCATGGCCACGCGCACCGTCGAGCAGCAGGCGCACTTCCAGACCTTGGGTTACCAAGGCACCGGCACCTTCCCGTACGCGAACCTGGAGCCGCGGCTGCTGCCCATCTTCTCCACGTATGACGTACCGGAGCAGCTGCTGGCCACGTACGGCAACGGGACGGAGAACGTGCAGGTGGCGTCCTACGCCAGCCCGGTGCAGGGCTCGGACTTCAACCTCTTCGTCATCCTGTTCCCGGAGTCACGCAAGGTGCTCGTCCTGGAGCAGGAGCACTTCTGGTGAGGTGACGGCGTTACGGGTGTCTGCCGCCTGGCATCCCGGCGCGAGGCCGGGTGCCAGGCGAGGCGAGACGCTCGATTCTCAGAGGACGACGAGCAGGCCCAGAGAGGCCGTGGGGTACACCGTGCGCAGCTCCAGGTTGCCGGAGCGCACATCCAGCTCACGCACGTCCGTGAAGGTGAAGCCCGGACCCACGCGCGCCGACAGGCCGATGCGGCCCGAGCCCGGCTGCCACATCAAACCCGCCGCGGGTTCCAGGAACGCCGTCGTGGTGGCGCTCTCCGAGGGGCCCTTGCCGGAGCGGCCCACGAACTCCTCCATGCCCACCGTCAGCCCCACGAAGGGCTTCAGCGTGCCGTTGGCGAAGGCGCCCACGGTGTAGCGGCCGTCCACGCCCACCGCGTAGTTCAGCTTCACCTCGCTGGCGCCCACGCCGTCGAAGCGCGTCTTCGTTCCCAGCGAGTTGCCCCACTGGCCGGCGCGCCCCATCAGGCCGAAGGAGAACGGCCCCTCCATGGAGGGCGCGATGTCCAGGCGCACGCCGTACATGGACCCGTCCAGCGCGGGCGGCGACACCTCCAGGAGGACCGCGCCCCGGCGCTCGCGCTCCCGGCCGGGAATCTGCTCGCCGGAGTCGTCCGCGAACGCGGGCGCGGCCAGCAGGGGAACCATCATCAGGACGGCCTTGGACACCTTCACGACATTCAGGGACGAGACGCTCATGGCTTTCCTCCAGGCTTTAGTCGTTCGACTAAATTAGCTACACGACTAACTAAGGCCGCTGACGCGTGTTGTCAAGACGGCCTGACTGGGGGGCGGGTGTCCCTTGCGGGCCTACATCGTCTGACCTATGGGAATGGCATGGCCCGTCCACGCAGTGGCTCGAAGACGCCTGCCTCCTCGCCGGAACCCGACGCCCGGGAGCGGCTCATCACCGCGGGGTACCGCGTGCTCTCCGAGCGCGGGTACGACGCGGCGACGGTGAAGGAGGTGGCGCGCGAGGCCGGCGTGAATCAGGGCCTGGTGCACTACTACTTCGGCAGCAAGGACGCGTTGCTGCTGGCCGTCGCGAAGGAGGCCCGCCAGAAGTACATCGACGAGCTGAAGCGCTTGCGCCAGGAGACGCCGCACGAGCAGCTCGCCGCCGCGAGCTTCGCGTGGGGCGAGAAGCTGCTGAAGGAGACGCCGGAGCAGTTCCGCGTGCGCTACGAGCTGTTCGCCATGGGGCTGCACAACAAGGAGTTGAAGCCCGCGGTGGCGGAGATGCTGCAATGCGTGGGCGACGAGGTGGCGCTCACCGTGGCGGCCGTCCGCAATGGCGAGGGGGCGAAGCCCGAGCCGCTGGACTACCACTACGCCGCCATCGTCAAGGCATGCGTGGACGGGCTGTCGCTGCACCACCTGCTGGACGAGAGCTTCGACCCCGCGCCCGTGTACGCGCTCTTGAGCCGCATCGTGCTGGAGAGCCAGGGGATTACGAGCGGGAAGAAGCCCCCGGCGCGCAAGACGAAGGGGCAGGCGCGGCGGGGGAAGGTGCCCTCACCGCGCCGGGTTGCTTCGCGCAAGCCGCGCTCCCGCTGACGCTCAGAGCGTCGTGGGCTGCCCGGGCGTGAGGAAACGCACGCGCTTGTCACCGGGGAAGGCGGCGCGGACCTCGGGCTCCTCCGCGAGCGGCTCGAAGGTGCCGAAGTGCATGGGGATGATGAGGGACGGGCGGAAGTACTTCTTCACGGCGAGCGCCGCCGTCTTCGGATCCAACCCCCAGCGACCGCCACCGGTGGTGAGCAGGATGATGTCCGGGTGGTACAGCTCCTGGATGAGGGCCATGTCCCCGAAGAGCCACGTGTCGCCCGTGTGGTACAGCGAGCGCCCGTCGGCGAACGTCACCACGTAGCCGAGCGGCCGGCCTCCCGGGTCCGTCGAGTGCATCGCCGGCACCGCGTGCACGGTGACGTCACCCAGACGGAACGAGCCGCCCACGTTGACACTGTGTTGCTGCGCCTCGGGAATCTTCATGGCCCGGAGGTGCTCGCCGGTGCTGACGACGAGCGCGCCGCTGAGCCGGGCCAGCTCGGGCACGTCGGGCGCGTGGTCTCCGTGCGCGTGTGTCACCAGGATGGCCGCGGGCTTGTCGCCCTCCCGGCCGAAGCGGGTCAATTCCTTCCATGCGGCGGGAGTCTTCGGGTTCTCCGAGAGCCACGGGTCGATGAGCAGTCGCGTGCCTCCGGGAGAGACGATCTCGAAGGCCGCGTGTCCGAGCCACGTCAGCCGAGGGCCACCGGAGGGCCGTGCCTGGGGGGCACCCTCCGCCGGCTTCGGAGCCTGGGCGAGGGTGGGGGCCGCGAGCAGGCATGAGGCCAGGAGCAGGGAACCAACAACAGGATTGCCACGCATCGTCACTCCGCGTCGAAGACGCCGCGCGGGAAAGGGTGCGCGGCGAGGTCCTGGACGGGAGGAATAGAGGGGAGGGAGCGGGGCGCGCTTGGGCGTTATTGACCGGGCTCAGCTCACCGTGAGGATGTAGTTCTCGTCGTTGTTGTCCGGGGTGATGGTGATGGCACCGTTCGGGTTGGTGAGGGTCACCGTCTGCGTGGTGATGCCGTTGGCGATGGCGTAACACTGCCACTGCTGTGCGGTACTCACGGAGGTGTTGTTGTGCTCGTCCACCACGGTGACGATCTGCACCGGCGAGCCCGGCTGGGTGATGGTGAACTGCACCGGGTTGCGCCAGGTGTTCTCGCACACCAGCGCGGAGGGCTGGCTGCCGGAGGACTGCACGAGCCGGAAGTCGTAGATGCCGCCCTCCGTCAGCACCTGCGCGATCAGCGTGGCGGACGTGGCGTTGAAGGAGAGCGTGTTGGACGTGAGCGAGAAGTCGCCCATCGAGGTGAAGGCCTGTACCTGGTAGTTCGTCGTCGTGGGGATGGAGGCCTGCCCACCGGCGTGGACGCCGATGCGGGCAATCTGGTTGTTGCCCTGGAACAGGCGGAACTCCACGGTGGGGACATTGGAGGCGGGGACGTTGTTGACGAGCTTGATGGCGGACATGCGTTGCTCCTGGGCTGACGGGAAGCAGCCGTCACTGGCACACGGCCCGGGCATATTGTCCCGGAGTGAGACCGACGATGCGCTTGAAGTGCCGGTTGAGCTGGCTCTGGTCGTAGAGGCCCACCTCGGCGGCGACATCTCCGGCCGCCATCCCCTGCGACAGCAGTGTCCGGGCCCGCGCCACGCGCAGGTGCGTGACGTAGTCATGGGGTGGCAGGCCGAACTCCGCGCGGAACACGCGCAGCAGGTGGAAGCGATTCAGGCCCACGCCGCTGGCGAGCGCGTCCAGGCCCACGTTCTCCGTGAAGCTTGCGTGCAGGCAGTCCCGTGCGCGCAGCGCCGCGGGCCGATGCGAAGCACACCCCTCCGGAGGCGAGCGCTCCGCATACTCCGTGAGCAGCGCGTCGAGCGTCTCCGTCAGCAGTGACTCGCACTCCAGTCGGTTGGCGGAGCGCCGCGTGAGTGTCGTGTGCAGGGCCAGCGCCGCGGCCTCGCAGCGCCCCGTGCCCCGGCTCAGAACGACACTCAGGTGGGGGGAGGAGGGGAGGCCGAGCTGTCTCGCGGCCTCGTCCACCAGTCGGGGCGCGAAGGCCACGGACTGTGCCGTGACGGGGGCATGCACGTGGACATCGCGGTGGACCTCACCCGGCTCCTTGAGCTTGAGCTGCCTTCCCGGGCCATGCGTCCACACGCGCTTGCGGTACCAGAAGTCGAAGGCGCCCGCGTGCGTCACGGTGATGGCGTACTGGATGGAGTGGCCGGACCACAGCCGCGTGTCGTCCTCCACGCGCACCACCTGCACGTCCGGCAGCAGGGGAGGGCGCCAGAGGGAAACGGTGGGGACCGGGACGCTCCGCATGTGCAACAGGGTAACGAATTTCCAAGCTCCCGGCACGGCGGCCATGCTTGCCTGGGGCCAACGAGGAGGCGCGGCACCATGGCGACACGGGGCAAGCGGAGCACGGCGCGCAAGGGCAGCAAGCCGGGGCTGACGTTCGATGCGGTGCGCGAGCTGGCCCTGGCGCTGCCCGGCATGGAAGAGAGCACGTCCTACGGCACGCCCTCCTTCAAGGTGCGCAAGAAGTTCATCGCGCGACTCCACCCGGACGGAGAGTCCCTCGTCCTCAAGGTCGACCCGGAGGCCCGCGAGGTGCTCACCCGCGCCGAGCCGGAGACCTTCTTCATCACCGAACACTACGCCGGCTACCCCGAGTACCTGCTCGTCCGCCTCTCGAAGGTCCGCCGCGAAATGCTCGCGAAGCTCGTGGAGGAGGCCTGGCGGAAGTCCGCCTCCAGACAGCACCTGGAGGCGCGGGCGAAGCAACCCAGATGACGCGCCCGGGCGCGTCGCTGTCTCCACGCCAACATCCGTCTCCTTTCATGTTGGGAAGACCCCCGCGCCGACACGTGATAACGACGCGGGAAAGCGCCGGGGCCGGCGTAGGCTGACCGGTCTGACCGGATGGGGAGGCAGCACATGGCTGGAGCGGCAGGTGGCCAGGGAGAAGGCAGCGGGCGCATCAACACGCCCGCCGAGGGGGCCTTGAGGGCGGTGCGGTCGCTGGTGGAATTGCAGGAGACGGACCGCGCAACGCAGCTCTACGAAGAACTGGGCGCCGCGCAGCGCGAGCGTCTGCGGCGCGAAGCCGCCCAGCGCCCCGTCAAGGAGCGGCGCGGGCTGGTGGAAGTCCTCCGGCGCGCGAGGGACTTCCTCGGCGCGGCCCGGTTGATGGACGGAGACGGCGAGGACGCCACCGTCGCGGACCTCTACGTCCAGAGCGGCCAGTACCTGGAGGCCGCCGAGGCGTACCTGCGTGCCAATGAGTCGGAGCGCGCCGCTGCCGCCTTCGAGCGCGCGGGCGCACTGGAGCGCGCGCTGGACGTGTACCGGACCCTGGGCGCGCGCGAGTCCATGGCGCAGTGCCTGGTCCGGCTGGGCCGGCCCTTCGAGGCGGCGGACCTCTACCGCGAACTGGGCCAGGCCCACGCGGAGGTGGAGGCGCTGGGCGGGGTGAAGCCGGAGGACTCGCGGTACGTGGATGCGGTGCTTCGCACCAGCACGCTGCTGGACGCGGAGGGCTTCACCCACCGCGCGCTCGCCGTGCTGGCGGATGCGCTGAGCAGCTCGGAGGAGGCGCGTGCCGACCCGGCCCTGGTGACTGAGAAGGCGCGCCTCTTGCGTCGCATGGGCATGGAGGCGGAAGCCGAGGCCATGTTGCTGCGCCGCGCCGCGGGTGCGTCCGCTCCGGCGGCCAATGGCTACCGCTTCCTCAAGGCCATCCCCATCTTCGGCGAGCTGTCGCTGGAGGACATGAAGGACCTCTACCGGCTGGCCCGGCAGGTCGTCATCGCCCCCGGCACGGTGCTGCTGGAGAAGGGCACGCAGGGCACGGGGCTCTTCGTGCTCCTGGACGGCACGGTGGAGGTCTTCACCGGCCCCGAGTCGGACGCCCGGCAGCTCAACACGCTGGGGCCCGGCGAGTACCTCGGGGAGATTTCCCTCGTGCAGGACGCGTCCGTGTCGGCGCACGTCCGCGCCCGCACGTCCGTGCGGGCGCTGCGCATCAGCCGCACCGACTTCGAGCACTACCTGGACACGCACGAAGCCGCCGCGCTGCGCATCTACCGGCTCTTCACGCAGAACCTCGCCGCACGTGTCCGCGCCCTGAGCACCTGAGTCGCGTGCTCAGCGGGCGATGTAGAAGTTCTTGAACAGGAACTGGAATTGAAAGGAGTCCTAAATCGGGCCCGCTGCTACAAGGGCCCCCTTTCTTCATTCGAGGCAGAGATGGACTTCGCCGCGCTCCCGCTCGCACCGCCCCTGCTCCAGGTCCTGGAGGAGCTGGAGTTCAAGACCGCCACGCCCATCCAGGCGCAGAGCATTCCCGTGCTCCTTCAGGGGCAGGACCTCGTGGGCCAGGCCCAGACGGGAAGCGGGAAGACGGCGGCCTTCACGCTGCCCATCCTCCAGCGGGTGCGCCTGGGAAACCGCCGGCTCCAGGCGCTGGTGCTCTGCCCCACGCGCGAGCTGTGCGCCCAGGTGGCGGGGGAGATTCGCCGCCTGGCCCGCAGGCTGCCGGGACTCCAGGTGCTCGTGCTCGCGGGCGGGCAGCCCATCCGTCCCCAGGTGGACGCGCTGGAGAAGGGGGCCCACCTCGCCGTCGGTACGCCGGGCCGCATCCTGGACCTGCTGGACCGCGAGGTGCTGGACCCGCGCACGCTCGCCACGGTGGTGCTGGACGAGGCGGACCGGATGCTCGACATGGGCTTCCGCGAGGACATGGAGCGCATCCTCTCCGTCACCCCGGCGTCGCGGCAGACGGTGCTCTTCTCCGCGACGTTCCCCCCGGACATCGAGGCGCTCAGCCGCACCTTCCAGAAGAAGCCCGTGCGCGTGACGGTGGAGGAGGCGGCCGGCACGGCGCCGGACATCCGGCAGCTGCGCTACGACTGCGCGGTGGAGGAGAAGCCGGAGCTCCTGGTGCGCATCCTCCGGCAGTACCAGCCGGGCTCCGCCATCGTGTTCTGCAACCACAAGATTGAAGTCTCGAACGTGAAGAAGGCGCTCACCGAGGCGGGCATGAGCGCGGACGGCCTCCAGGGGGATTTGGAGCAGTTCGAGCGAGACCGGGTCATGGCGAAGTTCCGCAACGGGAGCACGCGGGTGCTCATCGCCACGGACGTCGCGGGGCGCGGCATCGACGTGGAGGCGCTGGACGCGGTCATCAACTTCGATTTGCCCCAGCAGCCGGAGCCCTACGTGCACCGCATCGGCCGCACGGGGCGGGCGGGCAGGGCGGGCCTGGCCATTGCCCTCATCACCCCTCGCGACACGCGCAGGCTGGACGACATCGAGCTCACCACCGGCGTGAAGCTGGAGCGCGCGGACCTGGAGGCCCTGCCGTCAGCGGACCCGCGCAACGCGGTGAAGCTGGAGGCCGCGTGGGAGACGCTCTGCATCTCCGCGGGCCGCAAGGACAAGATGCGGCCCGGAGACATCCTCGGGGCGCTGACGGGCGAGGCCGGAGGGCTGAGTGCCTCCGACGTGGGGAAGATCGAAATCCAGGACCGCCTGTCGTACGTCGCCGTCGCGAAGCGCGTCGCGAAGGTCGCGTTCCAGCGTCTGAGCGAGGGACGCATCAAGGGGCGCAAGGCCCGCATCGAGCGGGTGAAGTAGCGCCCCCGGCCTCACGCGCCCGGCTTCTTCCAGTCAGTCTTCGCGGCGTACAGGAAGAGCGCCTTGCGCCACTCGTTGCGCGTGTCCTCCTTGTTCTGGGGCTTGGTCCGGCACTCGATGGAGGCCTTCGTCCAGTTGCGGGCCTTCACCGCGGCGATGAGGTTCGTCCACTTGGTGGGGACGGACGTGCCCACGTTGTACGTCACGTCGAGGATGCCGCGGCGCGCGGACCGGGGGTACGTCTCGAAGTCGGGGAAGCCGCTCTTCACGGCGGGCAGGAACTCCTTCTCGTAGCGCTCCTTCGCCAGTTGCTTGATGTACGCGTCGGTGAGGGCAATCTTCGGCCGCTGCGCGTACTCCGTGTAGAAGAGCTTCGCGGGCATGGCCTTCACCTTGTTGAAGGCCTCGGTGATTTCGGCGGCCGTGGCGGCCCGGCCCGCGTCCATGTTCTGGAAGGGGTGCGTCTTGGCGGCAATCTTGTCGCCGACGGACTTGGGCTCGATGTGCTTGAGCAGGTTGCCCGCGCCCACCGTCACCCAGCCCTCCGTGTCCAGGTACATGTACGGCACCACGCCCTCCCAGGCGATGATGTCCAGCCACATGTCGTCGAAGGTGATGGGCGTCTTCGGGTCACCCACCTCGGGGCCGGGCGCCGGAGCGACGGAGACGCCCCGTTTGCGCCGTGTCGGCTTGGGGGGCCGCGTCGCCAGCGTGGTGGCCTCCTCCGAGCAGACCCACGGCGAGTCCACGTCCCAGGACAGCTTGTCGTCCTTGAAGGGGGAGTGCTTGTTCTCGTCGAAGTCCAGGTAGGGCTGCACGGGACCCGGCTTGCCCTCGCGCGTCGCCGCCACCAGCGTGACGATGGCGTAGCCCCTCGGCTTCGCGACGGTGGAGCTCTGCGCCAGGTTGATGCCCCAGTGCCGCTCGCCCAGGTGGGCCTCGAAGATTCCGTCCGCCCCGAGCTGCACCCGGACGGTGGCGGTGCGCTTGTCCTCCGCGTGGGAAGTCGCCGCGCCGGCCTGGGCCGTGGGCATCAGCGGAGAGAAGGGTGTGGCCGGCGTCATCAGCGGCGACGGCGTCATCAGCGGCGTGGCCGTCCCCGGCGGGGGCGCGGCGGGCTCCACCACCGCCACCTCCAGCAACAGGCGCGCGCGCGGGGCCACGCCGACAATCTTCCCGTGGACCTCCCAGGTGCCATCCCAGGACAGGTCATACTCGACGCGCAGCTCCTCCAGGTGGGGCTTCGGCAGCTTGAGGAAGTCCTTGTCCTCCAGCAGCAGCGTCTGCGGGCCGCCGGGGAGGCTGCGGCCCCACAGCTCCCAGCCGAACTCGTAGCTGCCTTCCTCCTCGTCGCCCACGTCCGCGAAGCGCTCGCAGGTGTCATCCGTGAAGCCGATGGCCCAGTCCACGCTGCTGTTGCTGAGGAACATGGCAAAGCCGGCGGGCGCCCACCGGTGCGTGAAGGCATACCGGCCCGCGGCGGACGGCACCTCGCCGGAGCCCTCGTCCAGCTCGACGACGCGCAGCTCCAGGTCCGCCTTGTTCAGTACGGACGCGAACTGGGGGACGAACGTCACCAGCTCGCCGATGCGGATGTTCTCACCCGCGGGCTTCTTCGGCTTGATGGCGCAGGGGTTGTTGAAGCGGATGGCCGGCGCGAGCTCGGACGCCTCCGCGTGGGGGAAGCGGGGCGTGACGGAGTAGCCCAGCAGCCCCTGGTTGATGAGCTTGTGCGCCACCAGGTCGACGACGGGCGTCTTGTTGTCGACCAGGATTTGGAAGCGCCCGTTGGCGTCGACCTTCAGTTGCGCGTTGCCCACGGGCACGCCCAGCGGCGAGCCCGTCCCGTGTTGCACCAGCCAGGACAGCTCGCACGGCAGCGTCACGCCGGGCTCGAAGTTCACCGCCTTGCCGCGGATGGGCACGTCGATGAGCAACGCGCTCGGGCTGTTGAGCTGCTTCACGGCGGCGGGGTCCGGCGTGTCGAACTGGAGGGACGTGCGCGGCACGAGCACGAACGACAGCGCGTCCCGGTAGCCCGCGCTCACGTGGGTGGCCTCGGTCTCCTGGGGCGCGGTCCACGTGGGCGCGGCACCGTTCTGCTGGGAGTTCTGTGGGGGCATGGTTCGGGAGCGGCTGTGCGCCGTGGCTAGAGGCCCAGTTCTTCAACCGTGATTTGCGGCGTGGTCGGCTCGTCGAGGACGACGCCCAGCACCGGCCGGGGCGCGCCCGCCTTGTCCGGCCGACGGCGCCAGGTGAAGCGGAAGGGGCCGCCGGCCTTCTTCAGCGCCGTCTTGGGGACGGACGCCTCGAACACCCCCAGCTCCGTGCAGCGGCCGTAGGCCGGGTCGCCCGGCGTCTTGTAGCGGACGGCGCTGTTGACGGTGGTGTCCTCCACCCACTGGCTCGTGGCCGCGTCCAGCTTCTCGCAGAAGAGTCGGAAGTCCGCGTCGGTGGGGATGAAGTGCCCCTTGCCGGTGAAGGCCAGCTCCTTGGCTCGGACCTCGTGGGTGAGCGGCTCCAGGCGCGGCTCGACCTTGACCTCCAGCGTCACCGGCGGGGGCGGCGTCAGCACCTTGCCGGCCTGGGAGACCTCGGCGGTGAACTTGAGCGGCCCGCCCCACATGGCGGGGATGCGCGCGCCCTGCGCGTCGACGAGGGGCCAGTCCGCCTGGAGCACCGTGCCCACGCGCTTGCTCTGCGACGCGCCCGCGAGCTTGAAGAGGGGCTCGCCCGCCTTCCACTGATTGGCGTCTCCGTGGAGGGGCACCTCGGTGCGCAGCTTGTTGCCGCCCATCTTGAACTGGATGTCGCCGAACTCGAACCGGGCCACCGGGGGCAGGCTCTTGTCCGCGATGACCTCGAGGAAGTCGTTGCCACACGCGGCCTTCAGCTGCGCCGCCGACGCGGTGAACACGTCCGCCACGCCCTCCACGGGGGCGAGCGTCCCGGACTGGTGGAGCGCGTGCCCGGTGTTCGGGACGATGAAGCGGGGGCGGACGTGGAGCGTCTCGCCGGCCGTCTCGCCGTTGAGGGCCTCCGCGGCCAGCCGTCCCAGCGCGGGGGCCGGGTCGAACTCGAGCAGGAGCACGCCGGTGGCCGTGGTCGGCGGGTGGTAGGTGATGCGGATGGCCACCTCGGTGTCGTCGCGGGTGATGGTGAACAGCCCGGGCGGGTCCGAGAGTGGCAGCAGGGCCACCTTCTCCATGAGCGTGTTGAGTGCGGCGGGAGTGCCCAGGGAGGGGCCGACGAGGAGCGAGGTGCCGAGGGTCGACAGATACTGCACCCTGAGCTGGAGGTCCTTCCCCCCGGGCGTCGTCGGCTTGCACTTGTCACGCAGTTGCTGGAGCCGCAGTGCCAGGGGGACGGCGAGCTGGAACTTCGCCTCGTTACCATCGAAGATCATCCCTCGGGTGGGATGCTTCAGGAACTCGTTGAAGGAGAAGTTCGGGGTGACCTTCGGGTTGGTCCCCTTCTTCTCCACGCCCACGATGAAGTCGTTCTTGTACTTGAGCCCGCCGGCCGTCGTCTCCTCCGGGGGGCGCTGCGCGACGACAGGCACCGCGAGGGTGGCGGGAGTCGGGGGCACGTCGGCCGGAGGCTGTCCTTTCGGGGGCACCTTCCAGTACTCGAAGACGACGTAGCCCGCGAGCGCGACGGGCCAGTTGTCACTGACGACGAAGCTGCCGGTGGTGAGCGGGCGGAACGGGCCCTGCTTGGAGGCGGCCTTGACCTGCTTCGTGCCGAGCACGAAGGGCTGCCCGGTGAGCACGGGCTTCGGCACTTCGAACGTCGTCGCCTGCGTCTGCGCGGGCGCGAAGCGCTTCTCGTCCGCTCCCGTCGCGTAGACCTCCCACTGCCCCCATGAAGGGATGCGGATGCGCGCCCTCGCGACGCCCTCGTCGTAGGGGGCTCGGCACAGGACGCGTGGCGGACCCGCGGCCCCGTCGCCCTTCGGGGCCAGCCAGAAGGTGACGTGGGCGCCCGTTGTCCCCTCCGTGGTGCCGTAGCCGTGCTGCACGAGGACGGCCAGCACCTCCAGGCCGGACAGCGCAGTCGACTGCCTGGAGAGCAGCCCCAGGTAGAGCGGCTTCTCGTTGCTCTCGTCGCGCTTCAGCGTGGCGGGAGGCCACTCCTTCTTGAGGGCGATGAGTTCCTTCTCCAGCAGCAGGTCCACCAGCCACAGCGCCGTGACGGGGTGCATGTTGACGATGGACGCATCCTCGGGGAGCCGTCCCGCGTCCGCCCCGAAGAGGCTCTTCTGCTCGGCCCCCAGTACGGGGACCTCGCCGAACGGGTCCTCCTTCGTCGCGGGGCGCGCCCACCAGCACAGCGGCAGCAACTGCTTCTTCAGGCGCTCGACGCTGAAGTCGGGGTCGTCCTTGAGGTGCTCGAAGAGCTTCGCCTCGTCGCGCGCGGCGAGCTGCTCGCCCAGGCCCTTGGGGGTCCACTCGTTGAGGTGGTCCAGCACCAGGTTGCGCCAGCGGTGGCCCGCGGCCTTCTGGAAGAGCTTCGTGCGGCTCGCCAGTCGCTTTTCGCGGAGCACCTCCGGTGCCACCTCCACCGGGTCGGAGAAGAAATCCGCGGACCAGAGCGCCAGCGCGTCCGCGTCCGCGGGCACGTTCAGCGTCACGTCCAGCTTGGACTGGTTCTTCGGGTTGAGGGGGATGACCTCCTTCGAGAGGGGCTTCCCCGCCTTCTTGTAGAGGACCTCCAGGGTGCACTGCCGGCCCGGGGTCCCCGCGAACTTGTGCTTGTTGTCGAGCGTGAGCGGGAGGGGCCAGGTGAACGCCTTCTCGCGGGCGGCGTCCGCCGAGAAGAACTTCGTGCCGTCGTTGAAGTACTCCTGGAGCGTCCGGCCGTACTGCGCCCGCTTCAGCGCCTTGACGACCTCCACGCCGGTGGAGCCGAGGATGGTGTCGACCTCGTTGTCGGCGCCCGGCGCCCCGTCCGAGGGCATCTGCAGGAAGTTGTCCGGGCGCTGCTCCTTGACCTCGAGGAGGAGCTGCTTGAGCGCCGGGTCCTGCTGGGCGAGGAAGTGGAAGCCGCCGTCATCGCCGCTCAGGGAGAACAGCTCCCAGTGCAGGTACCGGGGCGGAGGCGGGGGCGCGCGGTTCGTGGTGGCGCCCGCCGGTTGGGGAACGGCACGCCCCTTGGAAACGAAGCCGACGATGTCCCCCGCGGCCACGGGGAAGAGGGGACGGTCGAAGGTGACGACGGAGCCCTTCTTGAGGGACTCGATGGCCTCCTGGACGTCCTCGGGACTGGGCTTCGTCAGCGCGAGACTCTGCCCGTTCTTCTTGCCGGTCAGCGGGTCGGCGCGGTCCTTCACCTTGAAGGTCTCCGCTTCGGGGTCGAGCGGCTCCTGGGACCAGAACGTCTTGCCCACGTCCTCCGTGGTCGGGTCCAGGTTGACCACCGCGCCGTGCTGCAACTGGAGGAACGCGGCGAGCCAGGGGGCCTTCTGGAACTCCTTGTCCTGCTCCGCCCCGCCGCCCCACTCGGGCGGGGCCAGGTGCATGTAGAGGCTGTAGAGCGGGTGGACCTCCTCGGAGGGTTGGCCGTTCTCCAGCGCCGCGAGCTCGTGCTTGACGAGGACGAAGCCCAGCGGCCGGCCCTCGGTGGCCTCCAGGAGGAACGGGTCGTCGCCTTCCTTCCCCGGCGTCAGCAGCCGCGCGGCCACGACGTAGCCGGGCATGGCCGCCTTGACGGGCACCAGCTCCTCGCGCGAGTCCGGCTCCAGGTGGAGGCCCGCGTGGATGTTCTGCTGCTTGCCCAGCGGGAAGTAGCCGCCGGCCCCGCCCTCGTTGAAGAAGTAGTACTTGAGCGGCGACTCGCGGCGCTGCATGTCCGCGCCGAACGGGTAGAGCACCAGCGGCGGCGCCTCGTCGGAGATGCCGACGATGCTGGAGCGCTCGTACTCGAAGTGCATGTAGTCGTGGTAGTAGCCGCCCCAGTAGAAGCCCAGGCTCTCGAAGATCTTCACGACCTTCTGCGGCATGTCGAACGGCTTCGCCTCGTCGTAGTCGTTCGTCCCCCAGTTGATGTCGATGGCGCTGCCGAAGGCGTGGTTGGAGAGCAGGTTCTTCTTGGCCGTCTGTCCCTTGCCGTAGGGGATGACCTGGTCGAAGGCCTGGTTCTTCAGGTCGCGCTTCGCGAACTCGATGTTCCAGGCACCGCCGACACCGGCGTACTCGCCGCGGCCCTTGAGGGCGGCGTGGACGCTGTCGTTGAGCATGTAGCGGAAGAAATAGCCGCCAACCTCGTGCAGCACATAGGGCAGCCGGGCCGCCTTGATCTTCTCGAAGGCCGTCTGGATGAGCGGCGCGAGCTTGCGGTTGACCCGCACGTTGATGGATCGGCTCTTGTCGGGGCCGAAGCCCACCACGGGCACGCTGACGATGTTGTTCGCCTCGAAGCCCTCGACGAGCGGATTGCCCAGCAACCGCGTTGTGTTGGCGAACTTCTTGTTGCCGTCCGTGCTGTACAGCTCGCGCTCGAAGGCCGGGTCGCCGTAGAGGGCCCGGACAGCGGGCTTGGTGAGGCACTTGTGTGACGGTTCCTGCAAGGGATAGCTCATGGCGACCTCGTGTCGACGAACTTGCCCTGCCGCCACTTGCGCACCGAGGTGCGCTCGCCCTTGTCTGGCACGCTCACCACGAGTTCGGGGATTCCGTCCTGGTCGACGTCCTCGAAGTCCGTCCGGGGCGTGTTCTCCGGGTCACCGCCCGGCAGCCCGCTGCCGTTGGTGATGTCCTGTTTGAAGACCACCTTCTTCTTGCGCACGTCCAGGGCACGCCCCTGGATGGAGTTCACTCCGTTCAGCGTATAGGCGTGCTTGAGGAAGACGACTCCCGGCGCCAGGGTGTACACGCAGGTGTCGACATGCCGGTCGTGGTCGCACACGTGCTCCGAGGTGTCGGTCATCAGGTTCTTCATCCCGTCGCAGGACATGACGGTGACTTTCTTGGTCAGCTTGCCGTTCTTGCACTGCGTCTGGGAGCCGGCCAGGAGCACGCCTTCCTTCTCGACAATCCACGAGGCGGCATCGATGACAGGATTCTTCCCGCGGGCCACCCGGCTTGGCCGGCACTTGGGTGACTCGGGCACCAGATACGGCCCCAGGGTCGTCAGGACGGAGCGGGTGCTGGGCATCTCTCGCTCCATCCGCTTCAACGCCGCTTCGGCTTCCTCTGGGTCCTCGAACCTGCCCACCGCCGTGAAGACGGTGCCCTGCCCGCCGAAGAGGAAGCGGCTTCCGCGGAGCTCATAGGGATACATGGGGTCGGAGGGTCTGAAGGGCGTGAGCGGCTTGCCATCGTCCTGCCGCTCGCCCTGCACGATGATGAGCGCCTGGCCATCCACCCAGTCGGCATCGCAGGGCGACTCGGCGTGTGCCGTTGTGGGCGCGCTCGAAGGCGCGGGAGTCGCCGCCACGGGGCTGCTCGGAGGCGGCGTCACGGGAGCAGGAGGCGTCGCCGCGGGCGTTGCCGGAGCTGCAGCGGGCGTGGAGGCCGGGGGCGTAGCGGGAGGGGTCGCCTGGGCTTGCTGAGGCTTCGGCGCGCCGCAGTTGCCGCCATCGCAGGCCGCCGCGCCAGAAGCCGCTGGCGGCTGCGAGGCGTCCGCCGGAGTGGGGGGCGTGACACACGCCAACGTCAGCAGGGTGAGGATGGCCGGCCACGCGGGGCGTGGGAGTCCGGCGGACCGGAGGGAGGCACTGCCAGCGTTCATGGGGATTGTCCCGCTCATGTTCGGCTATTCCATTCGCTCGAGGACGGTCAGCACGCCGCCGGGGCGGGTGCGCGTCAGCAGGAAGGTGGCCATGTCGACCGCGCTGCCACCCTCGGGGCTCATGCTGCGATCCACGACGGCATCTTCGACGCCGTCACCGTTGAAGTCTCCCATCGCCCACAGCGCCAGGATGCCCGACACACCGTTGCCCTGGACCCGGAGGGTCCCCTTGCGGTCGGGGTCCGGCTCGAAGCGCACCTTGCGGTCGAGACTGCTCCACGTCCGGCCCTCGCGGCCGGCCTGTGCGCGCTCCTCGTCCTCGCCGGGAGCGAAGGCCGGGGCGAGGTCCGCCGGAAGGACATTGCCGAGCGCCTTCGTGGAGAAGAGGTCCCGGACGTAGCTCACCCGCGAGGGCCGGGCCTGCGTCACCTTCTTCAGCGCACGGCAGCGCAGGAGCCGCGCCCGGGCGGGTTGGATTTCAATCGTGGCCGTGACGTCGAGGTCATCCAGCGCCACGCCCTCTGCTTCGGTGCAGCGGTCGATTTCACGGTCGCTCCGCTGGGGGAGCCGCCCGTCGCGCAGCTCGAGGACATGGGGCCACTCGCGCGTCAGGGCCTCGGGTGCCTCCGTGGGCGAGGAGATGAGGAGTCCCGAGAAGAAGACCTGCACCGGGAAGCCGCCCTCTCCCTGGCAGAGGCCCCGGTTGTGGACGATGGCCTTCGCCACGCGAGACTGCGCGTCGAGCTCCGCGGGCGCCTCGTCGAGTACCTGCCGGCACACCTCCGGCTGACCGGCGCGCAGCGCGGCCAGGCCGAGGTCGGACACCAGCCAGCCCCGGTCCGTGGCGTCCAGCGCGCTCCAGCAGGACTCCTTCACCTGACGCAGCAGTCCGACGGCTTCCGCGTACCTGCCGTCGCGGTAGAGCGCCTCGGCGCTCCGGCGGCTCTTCGTGAACTCCGGCTTCGAGCAGCGCGTGGGGCTCGCGGAAGGCTCCGCCGCCCGGGCTGATGCAACGGGCACCGCCGCGGAGAGGACCAGCACACAGGCGCGCAGCCAGCGCGCGCACGGCGCGAGCGCACGGGTCGAGCCCGTCGCCCTCCGAGTCCTGTGCGTCGTCATCCCCATTCGAGTCACCTGGCGCGATTCTACGTTCCCAGCGGCTCTCAATGCCCCCCGGCGCCCTCCCGCCTCAGATGGAGAAGCTGAAGGGCTGCGGCCTGCGGGCGCGCTTCACGCGGAGGATGTGGCTCTGGTCCACCGCCAGCCCGCTCAGCGCCACGGGGCGGGGCACGTAGAGGATGCCGGGGTCGTCGTCGCGGCTGAACACGAACTTGCCGCCCTCGTCCTTGCGCGTGCAGCCCACCGAGATTTCCAGGCGCTGCTGAACCTCGGCCGGGTCCGTCGTCTCCCAATTGAACTGGGAGAGGTCATCCGCGGTGAGGTCATACATCTCGGCAACGCTGTCCATCGTCTCGCCGTCGATGACGCGGTGCTCGGTCACCTTCACCAGCACGCGCTCCGAATTGGCCTTGGACTTCGTGCCCGTCTTCGCGGGCTTCTGGCCGGACCACGGGCCGCCGGTGCGGACCATCGCCACGCTGTTGCTCAGCGTCGCGCCGTCGATGAGGGACAGCACATCGAAGTTGCCCCTGGGCACCTTCTCCAGGTTGACGTTGCCGTCGGCGTCCGTGGTGACTTCCTTCTCCGTCTTGTCCGCGAACAGGATGCGCAGCTTGATGCCGGAGATGGGGCCGTCGGAGGCGTCGTCCACCACCTGCAGGCGCAGCGTCACGTCCTCGTCGGGAGTGACGGGCGGCTCCTGCTTCGGTATCTCCTCCGGGAAGGCGGGCGCGCCGTAGCGCGCGGGCGGCGGCGCCAGGGCCAGCCGCAGGTGGCCGAAGGAGAGCAGCGTGGCCGCCTGCTTCACTACGTCCTCCGCCGTGCGCGTCGCATGCCGGCCCAGGGGGCCGTGCGCCTGCACCAGCGTGCTCAGCGTCCTCAGGTTTGACTCGTCCTGTGCGAGCTGCCGCAGCCGGCGCTCCAGCGTCCACCCTCGGCCGGCATCCAGCGGCTGGCAGCCTTCGGGGAGTGGGTCATGCAGTGCGAGCAGGAGGTACTCGCGCTGCCCTTCTCTCAGGCGTTGATGAAGGAGCATTTGGAAGCTCGGGCCGAAGCGATAGGACGCAGGCGGCTCAACCAACCGGATTGAGCCGGACGGAAAACTTCGCAGCTGTCAAATATCCCACAGCGCTTCGACAACTGTCCATCCCGTGAGGTGTGGCCCTTCAGGGCATGGAGGACGATGTGGGCTCGTGCTTCAGGGCGAGCGGGCGCACGTCCTGCGGCAGGTGCTGGAACACCTTCCCGGGCTCCTCGAAGAGCCTGTGCGCGGAGTGCTCGAACGAGACGCGTTGCATCTCCGGTGCGCGCAGTCGGGCGTGCCACTCGTTGGTGAGCTTCGCGGACACGCTCAGGGTGTGGGCGCCGTGGAAGCGCACGATGGGGCATCGCAGATCGGAGACGTCGTGGATGCTCCAGCGCTGAATCCGGGGCCACGGCCGCGCGAAGCTGTCGCCGAAGGACTCCCCGTCGGGGGGCCGTGCGACGCGATACCGCTGGAGGTCGGAGCCCTGCCTGCCGGGTAGGGCGCTTTCCGGGCGTGGATCATTGGCGCGAGCGACGCCGGGGGCTAACATGCGCGCGCTAAATGGCCATGTTGGGTGGCGCCGGAGAAGATCCCGATCGGGGGAGGCGCATCGGAAAATACGAGATCCTCACCCGCCTCTCGATGGGCGGCATGGCGGAGCTCTTCCTTGCGTTCACCTCGGGCCCCGGCGGCTTCCGCAAGTTCGTCGCGGTGAAGCAGATCCTCCCGGACATCAAGAAGGACGAGCAGTTCGTCAAGATGTTCCTCGACGAGGCGCGCATCACCGCGGCCTTCTCGCACGCGAACATCGGGCAGGTGTTCGACCTGGGCGAGGAGGGCGGTGAGCTGTACCTCGCCATGGAGTTCCTGCCAGGGCAGAACCTCGAGCAGGTGGTGAAGGCCACCGCGCGGCAGGGCTACGCGCTGCCCATGGGCTTCATCGGGCGCGTCATCCGGGATGCCTGCCTGGGCCTGCACTACGCGCACCACTTCACGGATCCGTCGGGCCGGCCCGCGGTGGTGGTGCACCGCGACGTGTCCCCGAAGAACGTGATGCTCACCTACGACGGCGTCGTGAAGGTGATCGACTTCGGCATCGCCAAGGCGCGCGGGCGGCTGGGCCGCACGCAGGTGGGCACGGTGAAGGGGACCAGCGGCTACATGTCCCCGGAGCAGGTGCGCGGCGCGCCCCTGGACGGCCGCAGCGACCTGTTCTCCGTGGGCGTCATGCTGCACGAGCTGCTCTGCGGCCAGCGGCTGTTCAACGGCCCGCACGAGGCCGCGGTGATGCTGCAGATTGTCGAGAGCGACATTCCGGCACCCCGCTCCATCAACCCGGACGTGCCCGAGGCCCTGGAGGCCGTGGCGCTGCGCGCCCTGTCGCGCGACGCGTCCCAGCGCTTCACCAGCGGCCGGGAGATGTCGCGCGCCATCGAGGCGGCGCTCGGCTCGGAGTTGTTCGACGAGGACGGCATCACCGCGGTGATGGGTGACCTGTTCGCGGACAAGCGGCAGAAGACGCGCACGCTCCTGGAGCTCGCCAGCAGCGCGGAGGACGCGCGCGTCAGCGAGGTGGCCGGCGCCCTCCAGCAGGACGACGGCGGCGGGGACAGCGCGCCCACCGCGCAGGTGCCGGCGAAGCGGACGCGCCTCGCGCCCTCCGTCCCCACGGAGAGCGCCACCCCCACCCGTGCTGGCAGTGGGCCCAAGCCGGTGCCCCAGCGCCGTCCCACCGAGGCGGCAGCCACGCGCGTCGCCCCCGCCAGCAGTGGCAGTGGCCCCAAGCCGGTGCCCCAGCGGCGCCCCACGGAGGCCGCCGCGCCCACCCCGCGCCCGCCCCGGCCCGCGCAGGACGCGGCGCCCATCACGCGCACGCCCCGGCCCCGCCCCGCGCCCCGCCAGGAGGCGCCCGAGGCCGAGGCCGCGGAGACCTTCGACGAGCCCAGTGATCTGGCGACGCAGCGCTTCCGCACGCGGCCTCCGCGCCCGGGTGCACGCCCGGCGGCGCGTGCGGCCCCGCGCTCCGACACGCCCATGGAGACGCCGGCCGCGCGCCCTGCGTCGCGCTGGGTGGGCCGGCTGTTCCTGCTCGCGCTGCTGGGCGGCCTGGGCTGGCTCGCGACGCTGCCCATGGTCCGCGCGCAGTTCGTCCCCGCCTATGAGTCCGCGAAGGCCTGGGTGAAGGCGGAGCTGGACCCCGCGCCACCGGTGGACCCCGCCGCCAGCGGGGCCTGGCCTCCGCCCCAGAAGGCAGGTCCTCCGCCGGGCTTCCCGCGCGGCGTGGAGGAGACCCCGCCGGCCACCGAGCCCGCCGTGGCCGCGGACACCGAGGCCCCCGCCCCCAGCGAAGAAGGGCAGGGGACCCGTCCTGACTCCAAGGCGACGCGGTCCTCGCCCGGCCGCAAGGCGAAGGACGGAGCCACCGCTTCGCGAGAGCCCTCGGGCACCGACACGGGCAGGACGGTGAAGCGCGCGCGCACCCCGGCGGAGGCGGCTGCCCCTGAGCCCGTCACCACGGTGACGCAGAATCCGGACGACGTGGGTGAGGTGCTGGACACCAGTACGCCCAAGGGGGCCGCGAAGGCGGGGCTCGGGTGGCTCACCCTCCAGACGGTGCCTCGCGCCGCGGTGTTCGACGGGGCCACCCAGTTGGGCACCACACCGTTGCAGAAGATGCCGCTGCCGGTGGGCACCTACCGCCTGCGCGTGGTCGACCCCACGGACGCGGAGGCTGCGAGCAGGCTCCTGTCCGCGCCCGTCAAGCCGGGCGAGGTGACGAAGATTCAGATTCGACTGGCGGACCTCCCTCTGTACAAGGAGTGACCGCGTCCTTGACGCTCTGGACCCCCCTCACTAGGGTCCGCGCGTTTCTCCTTCGACGCACTGCGAGAAGGATCCGCCAGTCATGTATTTTCAAGACCTCATCCTGACGCTGCAGAAGCACTGGGCCGACCAGGGCTGCATCATCGCCCAGCCCTACGACCTCGAGGTCGGCGCGGGCACCATGGCCCCCACCACCTTCCTCCGCGCGCTCGGTCCGGAGCCCTGGAACGTGGCCTACGTGCAGCCCTCCCGGCGCCCCGCGGACGGTCGCTTCGGAGAGAACCCCAACCGCCTGTTCCAGCACCACCAGTTCCAGGTCATCCTCAAGCCCGCGCCCAAGAATGTGCAGGCACTGTACCTGGAGTCGCTGCGCAAGATTGGCATCGACCCGATGGAGCACGACCTGCGCTTCGTGGAGGACGACTGGGAGTCGCCCACGCTCGGCGCCTGGGGGCTGGGCTGGGAGGTCTGGTGTGACGGGCAGGAAGTCACCCAGTTCACCTACTTCCAGCAGTGCGGCGGCTTCGACTGCAAGCCCGTGGCGGCGGAGCTGACGTACGGCCTGGAGCGGCTCTGCACGTATCTGCAGAGCGTGGAGAACGTCTTCGACCTCGAGTGGGTCAAGGGCGTGAAGTACCGCGAGGTCTTCCACCCCAACGAGGTGGAGATGAGCAAGTACGCGCTCCACGAGTCGGACCCGCAGATGCTCTTCGCGCTGTTCGACGCGTACGAGAAGGAATGCAAGCGGCTCATCGAGCGTCAGTTGCCGCTGCCCGCGTATGACTACGCGCTGAAGTGCTCGCACGCCTTCAACCTGCTGGACGCGCGCGGCGCCATCTCCGTCACCGAGCGCGCCAACTTCATCAAGCGCGTGCGCGACAACGCGCGCCTGTGCGCGGAGGGCTACCTCCAGATGCGCGAGCGGCTGGGCTACCCGCTCTTGAAGACGCCGTGGACGGTGGGTGAGCAGCCCCCCGTGCTCGAGGGCAAGCCGGCGAGCGACTACTGGAAGACGGTGCAGCTCAACAAGCCCGTGGAGAAGAAGGAGAAGGCGGAGGTGGCCCGTGGCGCGTGACCTGCTGCTGGAAGTGGGCGCCGAGGAGATTCCGGCGTCGTTCATCGGTCCGGCGTTGGAGGACCTCCAGCGGGTGCTCACCGAGCGCATGGCCGAGGCCCGGCTGAAGCACGGCGAGGTCCGCGTCTTCGGCACCCCGCGGCGCCTGGCGGTGTGGGTGAAGGGTGTGGCGGACGCGGGCGAGGACATCGTGAAGGAGGTGCTGGGGCCCAGCGCCAAGGCGGCCTTCGACGCGCAGGGCAACCCCACCAAGGCGGCGGAGAAGTTCGCCGAGAGCCTCAAGCTGTCGGTCGACAAGCTGGGCCGCGCCACGACGCCCAAGGGCGAGTACCTGTCCGCGCGCGTGGAGGAGAAGGGCCGCCCCGCGGCGGACATCCTCCAGGAGGCGCTGCACACGGCGGTGCACTCCATCAACTTCAAGAAGTCCATGCGCTGGGGTGACGTGGACCAGTCCTTCGCGCGCCCGGTGCAGTGGCTGGTGGCGCTGCTGGGCGGCGACGTGCTGCCTGTCATCTTCGGCGACGTGAAGAGCGGCCGCACCACGTACGGCCACCGCTTCCTCTCGGGCGGGCCCATCGAGCTGAAGGCGCCCGCGGACTACGAGGGGGCGCTGGAGAAGGCGCACGTGGTGGCGGACGTGGCGAAGCGCCGCGCGCAACTGGTGGAGAAGCTCGGCGCGGCGGCGAAGAAGGCCGGTGGTCAGCTGCTGGAGGACGCGTCGCTCGTGGACCAGGTGACGAACCTGGTGGAGCAGCCCAACCCCGTGGTGGGCAGCTTCGAGGCGCGCCACCTGGACCTGCCCCCCGAGGTGCTGGTGCAGGAGATGAAGAGCCACCAGCGCTACTTCTCGCTGGTGGACGCGGGCGGCAAGCTGCTGCCGAAGTTCATCGCCGTGTCCAACACGCCGGTGCGCGACGAGCAGCTCAGCCTGCGCGGCTACCAGCGCGTGCTGGCCTCGCGCCTCGCGGACGGCCGATTCTTCTTCGACGAGGACCGCAAGACGCCGCTGCAGGACCGCGTGGAGAAGCTGGGCCGCGTGGTGTGGCAGAACCAGCTCGGCACCTATCTGGAGAAGGTGGAGCGCTTCCGCTCGCTCGGCATGTGGCTGGCGCAGAACACCGGCAGGGCAGGGGAGTCGGCCACGATTGAGCGCGCCGCCACGCTGGCCAAGGCGGACCTCGTCACCGGCATGGTGGGTGAGTTCCCCGAGCTCCAGGGCGTCATGGGCCGCGAGTACGCGCGCGCCAGCGGCGAGCCGGAGGCGGTGGCGCAGGCCATCTACGAGCACTACCTGCCGCGCGGCGCCGAGGACGCGCTGCCCACGCAGGACGCGGGCGCGCTCATCGGCATCGCGGACCGGCTCGACTCGCTGACGGGCATCTTCGCCATCGGCAAGGCGCCCTCCGGCGCGGCGGACCCGTTCGCCCTGCGGCGCGCGTGCATCGCCATCATCCGGCTGGTGCTGGGCCGCGGCTACCGCTTCAGCCTCGCCGCCGCCGTGGACGAGGCGCTGCGGCTGCTCGCCCCGAAGCTCACCAACGTCAAGCGCAAGGCCGGCGAGCCCGCCCCGCGCGAGCAGGTGCTGGAGTTCTTCCGCGGCCGCCTCAAGGCGCTGTGGGCGGACCAGTACCGCACGGACGTGGTGGAGGCGGTGCTGGCCGCCGGCTTCGACGACCTCGTGGCCGCGCAGAAGCGGCTGGAGGCCCTGAGCCTCATCGTCGGCCGCGCGGACTTCCAGCCCCTGGCCGTGGCCTTCAAGCGCGTGGCCAACATCGTGGAGAAGCAGGGCAAGGACGTGAAGGGCGGGCAGATCAACCCGCAGAAGCTGGTGGACGAGCCGGAGCGCCACCTGCACACCGCCTTCACCCAGGCTCGCAACACGGTGACGGGGCTGGTGCAGGCGGACGACTTCGCCGGCGCCCTTCGCGAAATCACCGGCCTCAAGCCCGCCGTAGACACCTTCTTCGACAAGGTGATGGTGATGGCCGAGGACAAGGAATTGCGTGAGAACCGCATCCGGCTCCTCACGGAGATTGGCGCCCTGTTCAACCAGGTGGCCGACTTCTCGAAGATCCAGGCTGAGGCGTCCGCGGCGGCCTGAGCGCCACCGCGCACGGTTGGTTGCCCTCCGGGGGATGAAGCAGGCCTCCGGAGGGAGAGGTATGACTTCCAGGGACGTCGCGGGCCCCTGGGGGTGCCGTGACGTCCGCTGTCGGGCGCCCGGGAATGACGGGCCCCGTTTCCGGTTGCCCGGGGGGAGGCCCCTTCCTACACTCCGCCCCCCTCTGATGCGCGCCCATCTCCTCACCGCCGCGCTGCTGCTCGTGTCGTGCGATACCACGCCCGAGCCGCGGCCTCCGCCGTCCACCCGCCTCGTCTACCCGAGTGGCCTCGCCTTCTGGCATCCCGACGGAGGCCCGTCCACCAACGGGTACCTCTACGTGGCGAGCGCCAACTTCGACAAGTGCTACGACTCCGGCGCGGTGTCCGCGCTGGACCTGGATGCGCTGGGGCTCCGCCCGTTCGGCGCGCCCTTCACCCGCTCGGTCGAAGAGGACCGCGCGACGCTCCTCGTGGACCTGGGCGTCGGCGCGTCGGCGAACGTGCAGATCGACAGCTTCGCGGGCGAGATGGCCCTCTGGCTCCCGCCCGGCCGCAGCCCGCGCCTGTTCGTCCCGACCCGCGCCGAGGGCAGCTTCCTGCACGCCGTCGACGTGGGGGCGGACGGCCTCAGCCTGACGTGCGTACAGGGCGGCAGCGGACGCGACTGCCGCGACGGCGCGCTGTCGCTCCTCGACGTGCCGGGCGCCACGGCCGGAATCCCGTCGGCGCCGGGCCCGGTGGGCGTCACCGTGGAGCGCACCAACCCGGACTCCCGCGTCTGGGTGACCCACTCGGAGATTGTGGGGCCGGAGGAGTCGGGCCGGGAGGCCGAGTTCCAGTCGTACCTGGTCGACCTCCCCGCGGCGGACCCCAACCGGGACGCACTGGGCGTGGGCAACTTCTCGCCGCTGGGCACCAACGGCCGGCTGTCCGGCGCCGCGAACTCCGCGGCCCTCGGCGGCCGGTACGTGTACGTCTCCGGACGCAACTCCTCGTCCACCCAGCTCGGGGCGCTGGCCGCGCGCTTCATCCTGCGGCTGGTGGACCGGAACTCGACGGACCGCGTGCTGGAGAGCGACGTGGAGCTGGTCTACTCCGTGCGCGAGGCGCGCGGTGTCGCCGTCGTGCAGCGCCCCTCCGTGGCGAACCCCACGGTGCTGGACCCGAACCGCGAGCGCGTCTACCTGCTGGCGCGCGGGCCGGACACCCTGCTGGTGATGGACGTGGAGAACGCGCTCCAGGACCTCCCGACGCTTCACGTCGTCACCGCGGTGCCCCTCCCCGAGGGCTCCTCCGAGGTGGAGGTCATTCCCCGTACCGTGGGCCGCGGCAACATCGTCGCGGTGACGGGCAGTGGTGACGAGGCCGTCGCCCTCTTCGACGAAGAGGTGGGCCAGCTCGTCGCCCAGGTGCTGGTGGGAGAGCAGGACCCGAGCCAGCCCGCCCAGCCCTTCGGCCTGGCGGCGGACGTGCGCGGCAACTCGGCGCGCCTCTTCGCGAGCACCTTCGGCGACGGCCGCGTCGCCGTCATCGACATTCCCGACCTCGACCGGCCGCAGGACGCACGGATGGTGGCGCGGATCGGCCCGCGCCAGCTGCGCGACCCGCGCCAGGGCACCAGCGTGTGCCAGGAGACCTCCCCTTGAAGCGCAGCGCTCTCGTCCCTGGCGGTACCCTTGCCGTCCTCCTCGCCTGCGCCGGGCTTTCCGGCGCCTGCTCCGACTCCAACGTCACCACCGGCATCGCCGGCCTGTCGGGCACGTATGACCTGGTCCTCTCCAACGACCTCATCTTCGTGACGTCCTCGGACGACGACGACCTGCGGGTGCTGGACCTGAGCAAGGTCCCGCGCGACTTCATCGCCGCGCCCAACCCGCTGCAGGCGCTGTCCGTCCCCGTGCTGGAGCGGCCGGACGCACTCACCCACGACGTGAGCTACGTCGTCCTCGCCGACGGAGCCCCCGGCGCCGGCACCGCCGACGTAGCGGGCCCGTACGTCTACGCGCGCAGCTCCGGCTCCCAGGAGATCTCCGTGGTGGCCGCGGATAGAGCGCGCCTCGTGGAGGTGGCCCGCCTGCGCACGGGCGGCCTCGTCACGGCCTTCGCCGCACGCGCGCCGGCGGGGGAGGGCGCCCCCAGCGTGCTGTACTACGCGCTGCAGACGCCGCCCGCCGGAGTCACCTGCACGGCGAGCGTCGTCATGCGCCAGGAGCTGCCCGGCCCGGATGTGCTCTCGGAAGAGACGCGTCCGGCCCCTGTGCCGGTGTTCTGCCTCAACCCGCGCGAGTCCGCGGCGGCGCTGCTGGTGATGCCGGAGGCGGGACAGTTCGTGCTGGCCACGCGCAGCAACACCAACCTTCCCCCCGCGCTCCCCGGGCGCACGCTGCTGCTCACCGAGGCGGCGGCGGGCGGGCTCGCGAGCGTCACGAGGGACCTGTCGGCCGGCTTCGACGGCGCCCCGGTGCGCCTGCTCGCCACGCACCCGCAGGTGACTCGCGTCTTCGACAACCCGGCAACGACGGGCGTGAACGAGGAGGAGATCCTCACCGCCGGCCAGTTCATCTACGGCGTGCTCGACGAGGCCGCGTGCGGCGCGGGCCCTCAGTGCTCGGGCGTGCTGGCGGTGGAGTCCGCCACCGGCGCGCATGCCACGGACCTCAGCGGCGCGCCGATGCTGCCCATCATCGTGTCGGGCCTGCCCACGGGGCTGGCCATCGTCCCCGAAGGCAATGTGCGGCTGGTGCTGACCGACGGCACCGGCGGCACGGCCACCGTGCCGCTGCTGGGCATCCTGCCGTCGTCCACCGGTGTCATCACCCTGTTCAACGCCAGCGACCGGCGCATGTTCGACCTGAACCCGGCCGGGGCCAGCGTCGCCGTGGAGATCCGCAACGCGGCGGAGCAGGTCGTGGACCGGGGCGTCGCCAACATCAGCACGGTGGTGCCCGTGGAGCAGACCGTGGAGTACGTGAACCCCACGGACTCCTCGCGCCGGGCCGTCCGCAAGACGCTCTTCGAGGGCTCGGTCATCAGCAGCCTCTACCGCATCGTCTACCAGGGCATCTTCCCGACGATGGCGTCGCTGAGCCGCGACCTGTCGGCCCCCGCGCTCTTCGAGGTGGACCAGCCCACGGACCCGCGCCAGCAGGTGGCGGTGGGCGACATCATCGAGCTGGCGGGCGACGACGTGGTGTGTGACACGGACCTCGTGGTGACGGCCGTGGTGCCCACCACCGCCGGCCGCGTCCGCCTGGAGAGCGCCACCCCCATCCCCGACGGCTGTTCCACCCTGCCTCGCTTCAACGTCCGGGTCGCGGGGGATCAGCCCTTCATCCTCCTCAACGACTCCGGCACGCTGCTGGCCCGGGACATCACGGGCGAAACGGCCGAGTACCGGATTCCCACGAGCTACTACTTCCATCCGGCGGGCCTGCTCACGGCGACCGCCGAAGTGGACGACGTGACCAATGTGGACCCCCCGGCCTGGACGGTGCCGGCCTTCCCGGCGACGCCGCCGGACATCGTCATCCGGGTGGCCGTGCCCTCGGTCGCCGGGCGGCTCACACGCGGAGACCGCTTCGTGGTGACGCTGGACTCCGGCATCCGGACCCACACGTTTGGTGTGGATACCACCACCGCGGGAGTGGGGCTGAATTTCTACACCCTGCCGGGCCCCGTGGTCGCCGCGCCGAAATCGGATCTGGCCTACATCGCCTACCCGTCCGCGGACGGCATCCTCCAGGTGAACCTGGGGCTGGTGGTGGACAACACCCTCAACGCCAGCGCGCTCAATCCCTTCGAGTAATTGGGCTCCCCGGGGGGGCTCTGCTATCGTCCGGGACATCCTGAATCACCCGAGTCAAGACCGATGATCGATCAGAACTCCCGCCCCGCCCGCAAGGTCGGCATCGCCGACCATCTGTGGGAGACGTACGAAGAGATGGCCCAGCAGATGGGCTCGGATCGCGATGCGCTGATCAACCAGGCGCTCTTCATGTTCGCGCGCCTCAACGGCTTCATCGAGGTGAAGTCCCGGGGCGAGGCACCCGTGGCGGCCGCCCCCATTGCGTCCGCGCGGCCGGCCCCGGTGGCCGCGGCGCCGGCTCCGGCCCGGGGCGCGCCCCCGGTGCTGGCCCCCGCGCCCAAGCCCGAGTCCACTCCCCAGCCGGCCCGTCCCGCCGGCCGCGGCGCCGCGCCCGTCGAGGACCGTGGCTCGTCCTCCAACGGCCTGGACAATGATCCGGTGCGCCGCGAGGTCGCCGAGCGCGTACTGGAGACGGCCGCGGAGCTCGAGCGCCTCATCAAGGGCAAGAACGAGCCGCCTCCTCCCAACGACGACATCATCGAGGACGAGGAGGAGCCGCTTCCCGAGCCCGAGGACCCGGCGATGGAGGACGAGCCCGCCGAGGAGGCCGAGGAGGAGCCCGCGGACGAGGTGGCCGAGGAGGAGGAGCCCGGCGCGCTGTACCTCGTCACCGAGGCCGGAGACCAGGAGCGCATCGTCAAGGACCGCTTCGTCATCGGCCGCGGCAAGCACTGCGACTTCGTCATCAACTCCGGCAAGGTGTCCCGCGAGCACGCCGTCATCGTCCACGAGGGGAATGACTGGATCATCGAGGACCTCGGGTCCTCCAACGGCACCTGGTACAACAAGCAGCGCATCAAGCGCCGGAAGATCGAAGACGGCGACGAGTACTTCATCTGCAGCGAGAAGATTCGCCTCATGGTGAGCTGACCGGCGCACCTCCCCGCAGGGCTTCCGGATGTTCGACAATTGACGGGCTCCGGCCTCGCTGGTTTGATACCGGACGGCCTGCCACGGATGGGACAGGCGATGGATGACGCCTGTTCAGATCGCACTGTGGACGGTCCTTGGAGTGGCCCTGGTGATCTCGGTGGTGACGGATGTGCTGCGCCGGGAAATCCTGGATGCCGTCACCTATCCGCTGATGGCGGTGGCGCTGGGCGTGCGCCTGGCCACGGAGGGCTTCGGGGACCTGGAGCACGGGGTGCTCAGCGGGCTGGTGGCGGGGGCGGGGCTGGCGGTGCTGCTGTTGCCGGCGGCGCTGCGCGGGCGGATGGGGTGGGGTGACGTGAAGTTGATGGGCGGGGTGGGGGCCGTGCTGGGATTCCCAGCGGTGCTGGCGGCCGCGGCCTTCATCTCACTGGTGGGCGCGCTCCAGGCGGTGGTGACGCTGCTCTGGCAGGGCGCGGTATGGGACACGTTGGCGGCGGTGGTGCGGCGGTGGGCGGCGCGGGTGCGGCTGGCGAGCGCGGACGCGCAGCCTTCGACCCAGCGTCACATCCCCTACGGGGTGGCCATCGCGCTGGGTACTTTCTGGGCGCTGTGGTGGCAACACGGAAGCTGAAGCTCGGGTTCGCTCGGACACTGGAAGGGATACGGACGATGTTCACACGCTTCACGCATGCCGCGGCGCTGAGCGCCCTGGTCGCCCTGGTGGCCGGCGGCAGCGCCCTGGCGCAAGAGGGCAGCACCGTCAGCCTCGGCGTCGGCTCCCAGAAGGTGCTCACCATTCCCGGCCTGAGCCGCGTCGCACTCGGCGACCCGACCATCGCCGAGGTCAAGACGCTCGGCTCCGGCCAGCTGCTCATCACCGGCCTCGGCGAGGGCAAGACGACGCTCCTCGTCTGGAAGACCTCCGGTCAGCGCGTCAGCTACCTCGTCGCCGTCCGCAAGCAGGACCCCAACGAGGTCATCTCCGAAATCAAGCGCCTGCTGGGCGAAATCGAAGGCGTCTCCGTCCGCATGGTGGGTGACCGCATCTACCTGGACGGTCAGGCCTACACCACGCAGGACGCGGACCGCATCAACGAGGTGGTCAGCCTCTATCCGAACGTGAAGTCGTTCGTGAAGATCGCCCCCAACGCCAAGAAGCTGGTGGCGCAGAACCTCAACGCGGCCTTCCAGAAGGCCGGCCTCAAGAACGTCCAGGCCAACGTGGTGGGCGCCACCATCTTCCTGGAGGGCTCCGTGGAGAGCCAGCAGGACCTCCAGAAGGCGGAGCTCATCACCAAGGCCATCGGCGAGAAGGTGGAGAACCTGCTCGTCGTGGGCATCAAGCGGATGATCCTCTCCGAGGTGCAGTTCGTCGAAATCCGCCGCAACAGCCGGGACCGCTACGGCATCAAGTACCCCACGGACATCTCCGGCACGGCGGCCGCCTCCGCGACGATTTCGCAGCAACTGTTCCCCGGCACGTTCGGCGAGGGCGCGGGCACCCTCGGCCTCAACGCGGGCGCGGACTTCTCCATCGGCTTCCAGGGCAACGACGGCTACGGCCGCCTGCTTGCCCAGCCCAAGCTGGTGTGCGCCAGCGGTGAGAAGGCCGAGTTCCTGGCCGGCGGCGAGGTGCCCATCCCCCTCATCACCAACAATCAGTTCTCGGTGGAGTACAAGAAGTACGGCGTCATCCTGAACCTGCGCCCCACCGCGGACCGCAACGGCAACATCCAGACGGAAATCGAGGCGGAGGCGTCGGAAATCGACGCGTCGGTGTCGGTGTCCTTCGGTGGCTCGTCCGCCATCCCCGGCTTCCGCACCCGCAAGGTGAAGACCAACGTCACCGTGCGCCACGGGGAGACCATCGTCCTGTCCGGCGTGTTCAGCCACGACGAGCAGAAGTCGGTGTCCAAGATTCCGGGCCTGGGTCACATCCCGATTGTCGGCGAGCTCTTCAAGAGCCGCGGGTTCGACTCGACCAAGCGCGAGCTGGTCATCTTCGTCACCCCGCGCATCGTCAACCCGGACTCGGACAAGGTCCGGACCATCATCGAGGACGTGAAGAGCCGCTACAAGCAGGCCCGGTCCGAGGTGAACTTCAACATCTTCGACTGAGGTCCGGGGGCCCCGGGCCCCCGTTCCTGGCTCCCCGCGGGCCGGCGTCCTCCCCCGTTTCCGGGGCGGGTGCCGGCCCGTCGCCTTGCGGGCAGGCATGCCGCAGCGCCTGGAGCTTTGAGGACGAAGAGGCGCTTGCTAGCATCCGACCCCACCATGTTTCTCATCACCCTCGCGGAAAAGGGCGGCGGGACCGAGCAGCGAGAGTACCAAAAGAACGAAGTCACGATCGGCCGCCTGCCCGGCAACGACATCATCCTCGCGAAGGGAAACGTCTCCAAGTACCACTCGCGGATCGTCGCCAAGGACGGGAAGTTCATCATCGTGGACATGAAGTCCACGAACGGCACCTTCGTGAACGGCAAGAAGATTGCCGCGCCTCAGGTACTCAAGCCGACGGACCAGGTCTCCATTGGCGACTACATCCTCAACGTCGAGGCCCTGGAAGAGGGCCCGGCGATGACGCGCGCCGGGGCCCCGGAAGAGGAGGGCTACGACGACGGCGAGGAGCCGTACCCCGAGGAGGAGGAGCCGTACGAAGAGGAGGAGGAGCCGTACGAAGAGGAGGAGGCTCCCGCTCCGGCGCCCGTGGCCGGCCGCATGCCGGCGTCCATGGCGTCCGCCATGGCGAAGAACAAGAAGAAGGTCGACCCGCGCATCGAGCGCTACACCCGGCTCCAGAAGGAGATCCACGACCGGCTCATCGAGTACCTCGATTTGCGCCGCATGGACATGGACCGGCTCGGGGACGACGAGCTGTGGCGCCGCACCGAGAAGGCCATCCGCGACATCATCGACCAGATGGAGGCGGACGGAGAGCTCCCGGAGGACGTGGACCGGGAGGAGCTGCTCACCGACGTCATCAACGAGGCGCTGGGCCTGGGGCCCCTCGAGGCGTTCCTCGCGTCGGATGAGATCAGCGAGATCATGGTGAACCACGCCAACCAGATCTACATCGAGCGCAAGGGCAAGCTGACGCTGGCGGAGAAGACCTTCTCCTCCAACCAGGCGGTGCTCGGCGTCATCGAGCGCATCGTGGCGCCCATCGGCCGGCGCATCGACGAGTCCAGCCCGCTGGTGGACGCGCGCCTCAAGGACGGCAGCCGCGTCAACGCCATCATCCCCCCGCTGGCGCTCAAGGGTCCGTGCATCACCATCCGCAAGTTCAAGAAGGACTCGCTGAAGATCCAGGACCTGGTGAAGTACAAGACGCTCACCGCGCAGATGGCCGAGTTCCTGGAGATGTGCGTGAAGGCCAAGCGCAACATCGTCATCTCCGGCGGCACCGGCTCCGGGAAGACGACGACGCTGAACATCATCAGCTCCTTCATCCCCGACGGTGAGCGCATCATCACCGTGGAGGACGCCGCCGAGCTGCAGCTGCCGCAGGAGCACTGGGTGCAGTTGGAGAGCCGTCCGGCCAACCTCGAAGGCAAGGGCTCCATCACCATCCGTGATCTGGTGAAGAACTGCCTGCGCATGCGTCCGGACCGCATCGTCGTGGGCGAGTGCCGCTCCGGCGAGACGCTGGACATGCTCCAGGCGATGAATACGGGCCATGACGGCTCGCTCACCACGCTGCACGCCAACACGCCGCGAGACGCCATCGCCCGGCTGGAGACCATGGTGCTGATGTCCGGCATGGAGCTGCCGGTGAAGGCCATCCGCGAGCAGATTGCGAGCGCGGTGCACATGATCGTGCAGCAGACGCGCTTCTCCGACGGCACGCGGAAGATCAACTACGTCACCGAGGTGTCGGGCATGGAGGTGGACATCGTCACCCTCCAGGACATCTTCTATTTCAAGCAGGATGGCTTCACGGAGGACCACAAGGTCCGGGGCCGCTTCGTCGCGTCCGGTTTCGTACCGAAGTTCTACGACGAGCTGCAGCGCAAGGGCATCCCCGTCAACATGAGCATCTTCCGGGAGGATTGACGCGTCATGCCCACCCTGGTCGTCCGTCTCCCCGACGGCTCCGAGAACGAACACGAAATCACTGGCGAGCTGAAGCTGGGCCGTCAGGCGGGCAATGACCTCCTGCTCACCGAGGGCGGGGTGTCTCGCAACCACGCGAGGGTCTTCGAGGACGGCGGCGCCGTCTTCATCGAGGACCTGGGCAGCGCCAACGGCACCTTCGTGGACGGTGAGCGCATCGCGGACCCCACGCCGCTCACCCCGCAGTCGGAGGTGGTGCTGGGGGACTACACGCTGCGGCTCAAGGTCGCGGCGGCGCCCTCCCGCTCCGGTCCGCGCAAGGCGGCGAAGGCCGCGGCGCCCCCCGCCGAGGAGATGCCGGTGGGCGCGGAGGGCAGCGGCGCGCGCGCGACGCGGGCCCTGCCGAGCCTGAAGGCGAGGCCGCCCGCGGGCGCGCCCCCGCCGAAGCGGCCCGCGAGGCCCGCGAAGCCGGCCGGTGCCGTGGTGGAAGGCGGCGCGGCGGGCGGTGGCGCGGGCCCCATGCTCAAGGGCCTGGTGGGCCCGTGGGCCGGCCGGACGTATCCCCTCAAGGGCAAGGTGCTGGTGGGGCGGCAGCCTCCGGCGCTGGTGATGCTGGAGGACGACTCGGTCAGCCGGCGGCACGCGGAGCTGGAGGCGACGGCGTCCGGCGTGACGGTGAAGGACCTGGGCAGCGCCAACGGCACGTTGCTCAACGGCGAGCCGCTGGGGCCGGAGCCGGTGGAGTTGCAGCCGGGCGACCAGCTCCAGTTCGGCGTGGTGGAGATGTCCTTCGAAGCCGAGGACGTGGCGCTGGCCGCGCCGGTGCGGCGGGGCTCGGGTCCCGTCCCCACGCGGCGCGGTGGGGCCGCGGCGGCGCCGTCGGAAATGGAAGCAGCGCCCCCGAGCCGCAAGAAGCTGATGATGGTGGCCGGCGGCGTGGTGGGCCTGCTGGTGGTGGCGGCGGTGGTGAAGGTGGCCATGCCGGGCGCCGGGCCGGCGGACACGCCGGTGGACCCGGCGGGCGCGGTGGTGGACCCGGCGGAGCAGATTCAAGCGCTGCTCAGCGAGTGCCGCTCCTACGCGTCCAACGAGCTGGGCTCATCACCCAACTGGGCCCGCGCGGAGGAGAGCTGCACCAAGGCGTTGGACCTGGACCCCATCCACCCGGAGGCCAACACCCTCATCCGGCGCATCAAGCTGGAGAAGGAGTCCTTCGATCACTATTCGACGGGCGAGAAGGCGCTGCAGCGCCTCAAGCCGGATGAGGCGCTCGAGGCCTTCAGCAAGATTCCGAAGGAGAGCGAGTACTTCCGCCGCGGCAAGAGCAAGGCGCGCGAGGCGGCCGAGCAGGTCACGAAGCGGGCGCTGGACGACTGCAAGCGCTACCTGGGCAACTCCCAGTTGAGCGCCGCGGTGCCGCGCTGCGAGCAGTACATGGCCGTCTGGTGCCAGGGGCAGCCGCGCGAGGACCTGCAGCCACCGCTGGGCTACACGATGAAGCTGGAGGGCCGGCTGCGCCGCAACGAGTGGCGGCCCAAGGACTCGCTCTACGTGCGCTTCCTCATCGCGCGGTTCCGGTTGGACCCGAACGCGGCGCCGTGGGTGTGCCCGGTGACGGAAATCATCGGCCCGGACGAGGCGACCACCGACCCGCGCTCCGTGGTGGACGCGGCGGTGAAGAAGCGCTTCGGCCACAAGCTGCTCCAGGCGGCCATGATGGACTACTGGGCCGGCCGCGGCAGCGAGGCGCTGGCCACCCTGCAGAAGCTGCGCGGCAACTACGAGGCCGCCGCGTTCCACGCCCAGTCGGACGAGCTGGTGCGCATCATGTCCACGGTGGATCAGCTCTTCAAGAATGGTGAGACGTTCCTCGCTGGTGACGACCCGGAGAAGGCCGCCGAGCCCTTCCGCGAGGCGCTGCAGGTGGACAAGGAGCTGATGCTGGACCTGGCCGAGTCCAAGCCGTCCTTCTACCGGCGCAACATCCTCCAGGACATGGCGGAGAAGTCCTACCAGCGGGGCAGGGAGTGGGCGGACCGGCAGGACAAGCGTCGCGCGTGCAGGATCTGGAAGCTGGGCTTCGGCTTCTACGCGGGCAACCCGGACCTGAACAAGGCGGCGGCCTTCTGCTCGAGCAACGCCTCGGACGCCCTCCGGGCGGCGGGCGCCTGCCCGGACCTCGCGGCCGTGCTCGACTACGCCGTCAAGGGCGACGGCATCGCGGAGAAGGTGGACGAGAAGAAGAAGGAGTGGAGCTGCCCCTGACGCGACATGGACAGGGGCGGACGGGCGCGCTAGGCACGGGGCCATGGCCGACACCAGCCCCTCGCGCTCCGCGCCCACCCTGGTCCTCATCGACGCGTCCGGCTTCATCTTCCGCGCCTACCATGCGATTCCGCCCCTCACGACGAGCAAGGGCGTGCCCACCAACGCCGTGCTGGGCTTCACCCGCATGGTGCTCAAGGGGCTGAGGGAGCTGAACCCCACGCACGTGGCGCTCGCCTTCGACAAGGAGAGCCGCACGGAGCGGCAGAAGATAGACCCCAACTACAAGGCCAACCGCGAGGGTCCGCCCGAGGACCTGGTGCCGCAGTTCGCGCTCATCCGCCGGGTGGTGGAGGCGCTCAACCTGCCGGTGCTGGAGATGGCCGGCTGGGAGGCGGATGACGTCATCGGCACGCTGGCGGTGAAGGCGAAGGCCGAGGGCTTCTGCGTCCAGGTCGTCACGGGCGACAAGGACTTCGTGCAGATTGTAGAACCGGACGTGCGCCTGTTCGACCCGATGAAGGAGACGCACACCGGGCCGGACGAGGTAAAGGCGAAGCTGGGAATCGAGCCCCGGCAGATGCGCGACTACCTGGCCCTCATCGGTGACGCGGTGGACAACGTCGCCAAGGTGCCGGGCATCGGCCCGAAGACGGCCACGGAGCTCATCCAGCAGTTCGGCGACGTGGAGACGCTGCTCTCCAAGCTGGACGAGGTGAAGAAGCCGAAGATTCGCGACGCCATCGCCTCGCACCGCGAGAGCCTGCTGCGCGCCAAGCAGCTCGTCACCTTCAAGACGGACCTGCCGCTGGACGTGAAGATGGCGGACCTGGCCCGCAAGGCGGTGGACCCGGCAAAGGCCCGCGAGCTCTTCACCGAGCTGGAGTTCTACGCGCTCATCAAGGACCTGCCGCAGCAGGGCTTGCCAGAGGCCGCGCCGAAGGAGAAGGCCGCGCCGCTGGCCGCCGAGCACAAGCTGGTGGGCACCGAGGCGGAGCTGAAGGCGCTGGCGGATGCGGTGCGCGCGGCGGGCACCGTCAGCCTCATCCCCGCGTACGAGGGCATGCCCTTCGCCACGAAGCTGGTGGGCCTGGGCGCCGCGCTGCCGGACGCGAGCACGTACTACGTGCCGCTGCGCCATGGCGTGCTCGGCGCCACCCAGGTGAAGCCGGAGTCCTTCACGGCCGCGCTCAAGGCGGTGCTGGAGGATGCGGCCGTGAAGAAGGGCGGGCACGACCTCAAGGCGCTCACCCTCGTCCTCGCCAACGAGGGAATCACGTTGCGCGGCGGCCACGACGACGTGGAGCTGCTCAGCTACCTGCTCAACCCGTCCCGCCGCGAGCACGCGCTGGCGGACCTGGCGCGCGAGCGCCTGCAGACGGAGCTGCCCGCGCTGCCGCCCGCGGCCGAGGGCAAGCGGGGCAAGAAGGACAAGGCGCTGGCGGACCACACGGTGGAGGAGGTGGCCGCGGGCTTCGCCATCCGCGCGGAGGCGGCGCGGCGGCTGGCGCCGGAGCTGTGGAAGGAGCTTCAGGCGGCGAGCCTGGCGGAGCTGGCGCGGGACATGGAGCTGCCGCTGCTGCCGATTCTCGCGCGGATGGAGCAGCGGGGCGTGAAGCTGGACACCACCGAGCTGGCCCGCATCTCCGTGAAGGTGGACGCCGCCGTCGAGGCGCAGGTGAAGGAGGTCTACAAACACGCCGGGCGCGAGTTCAACATCGGCTCCAACCCGCAGCTGGTGGAGGTGCTCTTCTCGCCCCAGCCGGAAGGGCTGGGGCTGCCCATCATCAAGAAGGGCAAGACGGGCCCGTCCGCGGACATGGAGGTGCTGGAGAAGCTCTCCGAGGAACACCCGCTGCCGGCCGCCATCATCGAGTACCGCAGCCTCACCAAGCTGAAGAGCACCTACCTGGACACGCTGCCCACGCTGGTGGCGGCCGACGGGCGCATCCACACCACCTACCACCAGGCGGCCACCGCGACGGGGCGCCTGTCGTCCACGGACCCCAATCTCCAGAACATCCCCGTGCGCACCGAGCTGGGCCGCGAAATCCGCCGCGCCTTCGTGGCCGCGGAAGGGCACCAGCTGGTCAGCGCGGACTACAGCCAGGTGGAGCTGCGGCTGCTGGCGCACATCGCGGAGGACCCGGTCCTCATCGACGCCTTCCTCAACGACCAGGACATCCACACCCGCACGGCGGCGGAAGTCTTCGGCGTGCCCCCGGAGCAGGTGGACCGCGAGCAGCGCCGCAGGGCGAAGATGGTGAACTTCGGCATCGCCTACGGCCTGTCACCGCACGGCCTGTCCGCGCGGCTGGGGATTCCGCAGGAGGAGGCGCGCGACATCATCGAGCGCTACTTCACGCGCTACGCAGGCATCCACCGCTACCTGCGGGAGACCGTGGATACCGCGCGCAAGACGGGCTACGTGGAGACGCTCTACGGGCGCCGCCGGTACATGCCGGACCTGAACTCGAAGAACCGCGGCGTGGTGCAGGCCGCCGAGCGCGCCGCCATCAACATGCCGATTCAGGGCACCGCCGCGGACCTCATCAAGAAGGCGATGCTGGTGGTGGACGCGGCGCTGCGCGAAGAGGGCCTGCGCACCGTCATGCTGTTGCAGGTGCACGACGAACTCCTCTTCGAGGCGCCCGACGCCGAGGTGGAGCGGGTGAAGGCCCTGGCGATGAAGGGCATGTCCTCGGTGGCCTCGCTGAAGGTGCCGCTCAAGGTGGACGTGGGCGCGGGCCGGAGCTGGGCGGACGCGCACTGACGCGGCGCACCCCCAAAAAGTACGGGAGGAGCGCCCACCCCCGTAGGCGCCCCTCCCGTGTCCCTGCTCTCCACCCAGGCTCCCCAGCCTGACCCCACAAAAGTGCCGACCCGTCCGACCGGCGATTCGCGCGGACCCCCATCCACGCGTCTTGCCAGCAGCTCACGAGGCGCGCTCACCACTCCCCAGTGGGAACACGCTCCCCAAAGGCACGCCACGGGCCCCCACCCACGGCGCGCTCCCTCCCGCCGGCCTCGGACGCTCCCCAAGACGGGAGCATCAAGCCGGACGGGTCGGCAAACCCGACCAACCCCTTCCTCAGTGCATCGCTGGACGCCCGTCCTTCGCGTCCGGCGTGGTGCGCTTCACTCGTGAAGGTCTCTCGAAGTACTCGACGACCAGACCTCCAAAAGCCACCCGGGGGCCGTCCGCGCGCGGATCCTTGAGCCGCTGCAGCAGGGCCACCGCCGAGTCCACCGCCTCATCCACCGCGCGGTTGATGCGCTCGCGCTCCCAATCCCCGCCGCCCAGCACCTCCGCGGCGTCCACCAGGCAGCGCCGCAGCGCCGCGAATTCCTCGTAGAGGGCGCGCGCGCCGCGCTCTGGCGACAGGCGGAGCACCGCCCGCGTGCGGCTCCAGGGGCTCGTCTCCTCGCCCTCCAGCGTCCGCCCCACCTCGCGGATGAAGGGCTCCACCAGCCCGTCCAGTTGTCCGAGCGAGGCCGCTGAACCGTCCGCCTCATGCGTGGCCAGCCGCATCCGGCGCCACAGCGCCGCGATGCGATCCGGCTGCTGGCGGAAGAACCGCGCCAGCACCGCCGCCTTACGTCCCCGCTCGTTCATGTCCAGTGCCTTCCGCATCGCGACGGGAGGCATAGCAAGCCGACTGCCAACGCCCTGGAGGTACCATTTTCCAGGAAAATCAACCGCTTGGGCTCACCCCTAGAGCAGGCAGAGGAGCATGCAGCAGGTAATTTCTTCCGGGGGGCTGACTGTAGGGGTGTCCGAAAGCACTGGGGTCCCCCGGTGGGGAGGGCACCTCGTCAGTGCAGGGTGGGCTTCGGGGGGCGGGGGCCCGCCGGAAGGTCCGCCACGGACTCGCCGGACGTCTCCTCCGGAGGCTCTTCCGGGGCCTCACCCGGCGCCTCGCTGGCGAGCGGGGGCGTCTCGTGGGGGCCGCTGACGGCCTCCTGCGAGTCGTGCGACTCGAGGGCGTCCGACTCGTTGGAGGTGGCGCCGGCGGGCCACTCGGGCCAGGTCAGCGCCGGGGCGGGGCCGGCGGCGTCCGGGCCGGGGAGGGCGCCCGGCAGGGCGGCGGCGCGCGCGGCCAGCACCCGCAGCGCGGCGTCCTCCGCGGCGTCCTGGGCGGCCATCTCCGCCAGGCGCGCTTCCTTCTGCTGGCGCCGGCGGATGTACGCGGCGACGCACAGGGCGGAGGCGGCCAGCCACAGCAGCGCGGAGCTGGTGGTGAGGGGCAGCCAGCCGTACCGCGCCGCCAGGCCCTCGCGCCAGTCCGTCTCCTCCACCAGCAGCGACGTGCGGAAGGCCTTGCCGAAGGCCTGCTCGAAGGGCTCGCCGTCGCGCACGCCGTCCACCAGCACGCCCATGGCCTGGGGGCCGAACTTGCCGGACAGGTGCGCCACGAAGGCGGCGCTCTGCGCGTAGGCAATCTCCACGTCCGACGGGTGGTCCGGCCAGGAGTCCTCCAGGTCCTCGAAGTGGAAGACGCGCTCCTGCGTCACCGCGCGGAAGAGGGCGGAGTAGTGCGTGAGGGAGTAGCGCTCGCCGGTGACGTTCTGCGCCACGCCCTCCTGGAACCAGCGGGGCCAGCCCTTCGCCAGCTGGCCCAGCGCCACGTGCGCCAGCTCGTGCCGCAGCGTCTGCTGGCCGTCCGGCTCGTAGAGGCTCAGCGCGTCCAGCAGGATGATCTGGTGCGCCGGGTAGGCCAGCGCCACCGCCCAGCCGGGAGGCCGGCCTCCGGGCAGCGCCAGCGCCTCGAACTCCGTGCGGCCCACGCCCAGGCGGATTTCGGTGATGCCGGACCAGTCGCGCCCGAGGATGGCGCCGAAGCTGTCGCGGATGCCTTCAATCTGTCCCGCAAGGTCCTTCGCGGCCACGGTGGCCGCCGCGGTGTGGAGGATGCGGAAGCGCTTCGTCGTCACCTCGCCGGTGACGCGGGACGGGCGCTCATGGGGCACGAGCACGGCGTCATCCACCACCACCTCGTGCGCATGGGAGCCATGCGTGTCCCCCGGCTCCTGGGCCAGGGCTCGGGGTGCGGCCAGCAGCAGCGGAAGCAGGAGGAGCAGGTGGCGCATGTGCGGCGGCCTCACGTTTGCCCAGACATAACAGCCTCGGCCCGCGCCGCATCAACCCCCACCACCTTCACCCGCTTGCGGCGCGACGCGTCACCGGACGTGAGCGTCACCTGCCGGCGCGGGACGCCGAGGTGCTTCGCGAAGAACTCCAGCAGGGCGGCGTTGGCCTCGCCGTCCACGGGGGGCGCGGCGAGCTGCACCTTCAGGAGGCCGTCGTGTTCACCCACGACGCGGGTGCGCGAGGCGCGCGGCTGGACGAGCACCGCCAGCTCCACGCCGTCGGGGACGGCCTTCAGCCAGGGTGGGGCCACGGGCTATTCGCCCAGGTTGGCCTTCTTCTGGGAGAGGTAGGCCACGTTGTCCTCGACGCGCGCGTAGTCGCGGTCCGCGAAGGAGGGGCCCTTGAAGGTCTCCAGCAGCTTCTGGTGCGCGTCCAGCACGGAGCGCACCTGGGACTCGAACTGGGTGCGCTGGCGCTTCAGCTCGTTGATGTCCTCCACCACCTGCACCAGCCGCTGGTGGGCGCCGTGGACGATCTTCTCCGCCTGATGCTCGGCGTCCGCGATGATGATTTCCGCTTCCTTCTTCGCGGCGGCCTTCAGGTCCTCGCTGATGCGCTGCGCGGTGACCATCGTCTCCTGGAGGGTGCGCTCGCGCTCCTGATGCTGCTCGAGCTTGAGCTGCGTGCGCTTCAGCTCCTCCTTGAGCGCGATGTTCTCCTTCACCACCTCTTCGAACTCGCCGGCGATCAGCTCGAGGTGGGCCTCCACCTCGCGGCGCGAGAAGCCGCGCAGGGCCGTTTCGAACCGCTTCTGCCGGATGTCGAGCGGGGTGATCTTCATGGCCCCGCATTCTAGCGCAGGGCAATGACTTCTCCAGGAAACCGCCCCACCCACGTGGGGGGCGGCCGCGTCCGGTGGTTTACATGCGCCTGCCCGGAAGGGGAGCAGGCGGGCGTCAGCGCGGGGCCTCCCACTGGGCGGCGACGGTGCGCGCGGCGTTCTGCACCGGGGCGGTGAGCCGGGCGTCCAGCGCCGCGTCCTGCACGGTGCGCCGCGCGGTGGCCGTGCGCTGGAAGATGAGCCCGTTGAGCGCCTGAATCTTCAGCGCGTCCGGCATGCGCGGGTGGCGCACCACGTTGCCGAGGATTTCCTCGGCGCGCGGCTCCTGGAAGAGCGCCACCGCGCGGAGCGCCGCCTGTTGGATGCGGGGGTTGGAGTCCCACAGCAGCGTGGCCAGCGAGTCCAGCGCGCGCGCGTCGCCCAGCAGCGCCACGTCTTCAATCGCGATGGCGCGGACCTCCTCCGGCGCCGGCTTCACCGCCCACAGCAGGCCGCGCAGCAGGGCGGTGTCGTCCGGCCCGGTGGCGGCGGGCTCGGCGGGAGGCGGGGGCGGCGCGGAGGGCGGCACGGGCGCCTCGGTGGGGGTGGCGCGCGCGGGCTGCTCCTTCGCCGGGGCGGGCCGGGCCGGGGCAGCGGGACGGGGGCGGGCCGGAGCCTGGGCCCGCGCGGCGGCGGCGACCAGGAGTCCGGCAACGAGCAGGGGACGCATGGCCCCCCTTCTACCCCGAAACCCGCTTCCCGGGAGGGGCGGCCCTGACGCGGCGCGGGAGTTTTTCTTGACGCGATCTCCGATCGTGGGACCTTGGCGGCGCTACAGGCGTGTTGCAAGAGGGAGCAAGGGCTGATGAGCGCGGCGGTCGCGAACTGGCAGACGCTGGAGAACGTCGAGGTGGAGTGCACCCACTGCGGCATCCGGATGACCCTGCAGCCCGGGAACCGGGTGCGGTACTACCGGTGCTCCGGGTGTCACCGCTGGGTGTCCAGCACCTACTCGGAGGTGTTCCGCGCGGACGCGAAGGTGCGGACCCACCCGGTGAAGGACACCGGCGCCCAGGACGAGCAGTTCCTCGAGGTGAAGGGCCGCCTGGACCGCTGGCTGAACGCGCTGGAGGACCAGGACCCGTACCGCCTGCTGGGCGTATCCCCGCTGGACACCGAGGAGACGGTGCGCGCGCGCTACCACGCGCTGGCCATGGAGAGCCACCCGGACCGCGGCGGCTCGACGGAGAAGATGCGCGAGCTGAACGCGGCCTACGAGAAGATCCTCCGGCACCGCGCGCGCAAGCGTCAGGAGGCGCTGTCCGCCGGCTCCCCGGTGCGCCCCGCCTCCGAGCTGCCCGCCCGCAGCAGGTAGCCCCAGAAGAGGGCGCCCAGCGACAGCCCCAGCCCCGCCTTCACCCAGGTGGGGAAGAGGCTGCCCGGGGACACGTAGCCCTCCACCACGCCGATGAGGGCCAGGAAGGGCGCGCAGCCGAGCACCAGCTTCACGGCCTCGCGCCCCCGCAGCGCCAGGGCCTGGCCGCGCGGCAGTTCGCCCGGGTCGATGAGCGCCTGACCCACCATGAGGCCCGCGCCCCCGGCGATGACGATGATGGACAGCTCCACCGGGCCGTGCGCGGCGATGAAGTCCAGGAAGCCTCGCGTCATTCCCTCGCGGACGCACAGCGCGCCGATGGCGCCGATGTGCACACCGTTGTTCACCAGCATGTAGAGGGTGCCCAGACCGCCCAGCATGCCCAGGGCGAAGGTGGCGATGGTGACGGTGAGGTTGTTGGTGGCGATGCCGGATGCCACCGAGTTGGGCGGCGCCACCGACAGGATGTCGTCCGTCCACATACGGCCCTCGGCCACGTACTGGCGCATGCCGGCCGGCACCAGCAGCTCCGCGCCCCGGGGCTCCCACAGCACCACCAGCGCGCCCAGCAGCAGTCCCAGGCAGAACACCGCCGCGCTGGCGCCCACGAAGCGCAGCTCACGGCGCAGGGTGACGGGGAAGTCCCGCCGGAAGAAGTCGCGCACCGCGGGCCAGCGCTCGCGCGGCGGCTGGTAGATGGCGGCGTAGGCCTGCCCGCACAGCTGGTTGAGGAAGCGGTGCGCGTCCGTGCCCGGGTAGAACGTCTGGGTGTGGGCCAGGTCCGACGCCGCGCGCCGGTAGAGCGTGTCCAGCGTGCGCAATTCCTCCAGCTTCAGGGCCCCGGCCTTCTGGCGGCCCAGCAGCGCCTGGAGCGCGTCCCAGTCCGGGCGGCGCTTCGCTACGAAGGCGGGCAGCGGGGTGGCCAACTCAGACCTCCGCCCGGGCGCGGGCGCGCAGGAAGGCCTCCGTGCGCTCGGGCGAGGCGAGCACCGCGGCGCGCTCGTCGCCGGACAGCCCGCCCACCCGGTCCACGAGCTTCTCACCCATCCGCTGCCGCACCTCGGGCGTGAGCCCTCCCGCGCGCGCGAGGAAGGCCAGCACCAGTTCCACCTCGCCCGGCGTCAGCGCGCGGGTGGCGGACTGCGCGGGCACGACGCCCTGCGACAGCTCGGAGGTGGCGGTGTACTTGTCCAGGTCGATGCGCTCCTCGCGCACCAGCAGCGTGCCGGCGAGCAGGTCTCCCAGGCGCCGATGCTGGCGGGTGAGCAGCATGGAGATGCAGCCGGCGGCGTACAGCATGGGCAGGAAGTCCACCGCGCGGCAGAGGTTGCGCACCGCGCTCTCGAAGAGGCCCACCGGCGAGCCGTCCATCCTCACCACGCGGATGCCCAGCACCCGCTTGCCCACTGTCTGTCCATGGAAGAAGACCTCGCCCACCGTCCAGTACAGCCATTGCGTGGCGAAGAGCCCCACCACCAGCAGCGTGCGCGCCAGCCCGGACAGCGCCTGCAACACACCCAGCACGTCGGACACCAGCAGCGTGAAGACGAAGTAGGCGACAATCCAGAAGAAGAACAGCAGGCCCGCGTCCACGAGCCACGCGAGGCACCGGTAGCCGATGCCGGCCACGGGCAGGGTGAGCGCCACGCGCTCGGGCGTGGCCACGTCGAGGTGCGGAGATGGGGCGGTGCGCATGTGGGCACCCCCAGCATACACGCCCACGGTTTCGGCCTCGCGGAACCCGACTCCCCGCGTTACGTGGCGATTTACATGAATTCCAGGTTGCTGTAGGGTGTGCGGCGTTGAACGGCGGGGCCGGTACCGGAGGGCATTGCCATCTCATACTGAACGCCAGGGTGTGTCAGGAGGCTGACAGCGATGACGAACCGACGTCGGAAGCCCCTGGATCCCTCTCCAAATCATGCGCACCAGACACTCGCGCCCGGGCTGATTCGCGTCTGCGCTTTCCCGGTGTTAGGGTTTCATGCCGTAGGACGATGAAGTGGGCCGTTTGGAGGTGGCCCGGAAGGACGCTGGACGTAGTCGAAAGTCGAAAGCAGTCAGGAGTCGAGTCTTGTATCGGTAGACCGACCCCGAAGTGATTCAGCGGACGTGCTCGTTCTTCAACAGGTCTCTCCCCGCTGGCACCGGAGTTTCGGAGTCGGCTGTGGTCAACAGGTAGTTCCAGAAGTCTTCGCCATGGCGGCTGGGGGGCCTTCGCATGGCAACATCCAATCAAGCAGCGATTCGTGTATCTATTCTCGAGGGACCGTGGGCGGCCTGGCAGGGCCTTGCCGATGGTCTCCGCGGAGAAGGCGTGCAGGTGTCCTCGGTGACGAGGGACGTGCGCCTCTTCCTCGATGGCCTGGGAACCGATCCGCCACAGGTGGCGGTGATGGACGTGGAGGGTGACAGCGAGGCGGCTGTCGGTTGCTCCGTCACGGAGGGCATCAACCTCCTGCGGGAGGCGCGCAAGCGCCGCCTGGAGGTCCGGATGCTGTTGCTCTCCGCGGTGAGTCAGCCGGAGATCATCTCGCAGTGCTTCGACGAGGGAGCCTCCGGCTACCTCTTCCGCGCGGGGCTCGGCACCACGGCCGTGGCCTCCGCCATCCAGTCCCTGGTGCGAGGCGAGCGGTTGTTCCCGGTGCAGCTGCTGCGGAACGACTTCGAGCATCCGCCCGTCACTTCGCCCACCGCGAGCGTGCTGCTGGCGCTCACGCAGCGGGAGCGCGAGGTGCTGGCGTACGTGGCGGGAGGCGCGGACAACCTGAAGATTGCCGCGCACCTCCAGATTGCCGAGCGCACCGTGAAGTCCCACGTCACCCAGCTCTACCGGAAGCTGGGGGCGGAGAACCGCACGCAGCTGGCGCTGCGCGCGTGCCACCTGGGCGTCCGCCCACCGCCGGACCTCTGAGCGAGGCCGGCCCACCCTCTCCTCGCTCCGCGGGGAGAGGGAGTCCTTGAATCACGGCAGTGTCGCGGGCGGGCCGTCTCATGGCGGCCTGCCCTTTTCGGCGGCCCGCGCGGCGACGGCGGTACGGCGGAGGGAAGCACGCCCCCGGGCCCTGGCACAGATGCCGGGCTTTTCGGGGGCGTGGACCCGGTTGCTTCAGTTCTTCAGCTGCGCCTGCTCCTCCATCTTCTTGCGGAGGCTCAGGGGACGCATGTCCGTCCAGACCTGCTTGATGTACTCGAGGCACTCGGCCTTCGGGCCCTGCTTGCCCGCGTCCTTCCAGCCGAGCGCGTTCTCGCGGTCCGCCGGCCAGATGGAGTACTGCTCTTCGTGGTTCACGACGACCTTGTAGATAGTCGTATCTTCGCGCTCATCCGCCATGGTGTTCGACTCCTGGGAGTGGGTGCATTCTGCTCACACCCCTGAAAAAGGCGTCAAGCAGGGTAGGCTGGTTGGCACCCCGAGTTCCAGTGCCGCACCGCGCAGGAACCCTGTTCCTCCCAGCGTGGGCCCGCGGCGACGACCGGTCGCCTGGCGGGCATGGGTGGGGAGGTGTGCCGCCAGGGCCGCTCAGCGCGTGGCGCGGAGGGTCTCCCGCTCCTTGGCCTCGTAGAGCGCCTGGATGTTGGCGCCGCCGAAGCCGCGCGCCTCCTGACGCTGGATGACCTCGAAGAAGAGCGTGCGGCGCGCGTGCTGCGTGCGGGTGAAGACCTGGAGCAGGTGGCCCCACGCGTCGCGGTCCATGAGGATGTTGCGCTCCTGGAGCGTCTCGCGGCGGAAGCCGCCCAGGTCGCCCAGTCGCGCCTCCAGCGACTCGTAGTAGCCCGGCGGCGCGTCGAGAATCTTCATGCCGCCCCGGCGCAGCACGTCCACCGCCCGGGAGATGTCCGGGGCCAGGAAGGCCAGGTGCTGCACGCCCGTGCCGCCGTGCGCCGCGAGGAAGTCCTCGAGCTGCCCGCGCCGGGTGCCGGTATACGGCTCCTGCATCGGGAAGCAGATGCGCCCGCCGGCGGTCTGCATCACCCGCGAGTTCATCCCGCTGTACTCCGTGCGCACGTTCTCCTCGTGCGTCTGCTCGAAGCCCAGCACGTTCCCGTAGAAGGCCACGGTGTCCAGCAGCGTGCCACGGTCCAGGCACAGCGCCACGTGGTCCAGCCCGGTGAACAGCTCCTCGCCCACGGCCGGCGCCGTCTCCAGCGGCAGGTACACGTCCGGCAGGAAGCCGCTCGCCGCGGTGTCGCGCTGGATGAACGAGTGCACCAGGTCACCGGGACCGGCGATGGTCGCCTTCACCACGCGGCCGCCCGCGCCCTCGAACGTGGCGGGCTCCATCACCGGCCGCGCGCCCCGGCGCACCGCCGCCTCGAAGGCCCCGGCCGCGTCCGGCGTGGCGAAGGCCACGTCCTTCACGCCGTCGCCGTGCTGCCGCACGAAGTCCGCCACCGGACCCACCGAGCCGAGCGCGGACGTGACGACCACCCGCGAGTTGCCCTGCTTCAGGACGATGGACCGCCGCCCCTCCAGGCCACTCTCCGGCGCTGCATGGGCCACCATCCGGAAGCCCAGCGCGTGGCAGAAGAAGTATGCCGACAGCATCGAGTCCCCAACGTACAGCTCCACATGATCCACGCTTGTGAATTCCACTCGACGCTCCAATCCTGTTGGCGTGGCCCGTCCATCACCTTCTAGGACGGCGGCACTATCGGCCACTGGATGCAGTGATACATCCCTAGCATGAATCACGGATCTGACGTGAGCTTCGTGTATTCAGGGCGGAAAATTTGAAGCTGAGAATCCGACCCTCGCACCGAAAACCTAGAAGTCTCGGGTACTTGAGAGGGAAGGGCTCGCTGGCATCTCATGACGCGAGAGGCCACGAGGAAGCATCCGACGCGTAAATTCACGTCCAAAACGCGCCTTCCGTACCTGAGTTGCTTTTGCTGGAATTCCTGACGGAGGCACGTGCGCATGGAACACGGGCCTGCGACAGCAGGCGCCGCGGGCAGCCCTGGACGCGCCGCGAGATGTCGCGGCGCGTCGGGCGTCTGGAACATCAGTGCGAGCAGCGCGCGTCCCCGGCGCCTCGGAACCCGGCTCAGCGGATTCCGGGGGCCGTCACACGCCTCCGCCGCGCGGAGGCTTCACTTCGACGAGCGGAAGCCTCGGGCTCAGGGCTCGAGCTGGCCGCGAAGCTCTCCCCCGTTGAAGTTGGCGCCGTGGAGAGTGAACAGGGGGGAGGCCGGAAGGGCTGGTCGTAGCCGCCCGGTGACAGCCCGCACGGGGACGTCGATACTCGCGGCATGCGCCTGTTCTCCTGGATCATCACCGCCCTCGTGCTGCTGCTGGGCACCGCGTGGGTCGCGCTCGCCCTGGCCCTGACGGGCGCGGGGCCGGAAGGCGCGCACCTCGTGAGGGCGCTGCTGGCGCTGGTGCTGGCCGGGGCGGCCGTGGCGGTGTGGCGCCGGGGCTCGCGGTGGGCGGCGGTGGCCGTCGTGGTGCTGGGCTGCGCGGCGACCTGGGGCTGGGTGCGGACGGTGCAGCCGTCGGAGCAGCGCGACTGGGCGCCGGACCTGGCGCGCGCGGCCCGGGCGGAGGTGGACGGCACCCGCGTGACGATTCACGACGTGCGCGACTTCCGCTACCGGAGCACCTCCGACTGGGACACCAGCTGGTACACGGCCACGTACGACACACGCGAGCTGACGGGGGCGTGGTTCATCGTGGAGCCGTTCTCGGGCGTCTGGGGTGCGGCGCACACCATGGTGAGCTTCGGCTTCGCGGACGGGCGCTACGTCGTCTTCTCCGTGGAGGTGCGGCGCGAGAAGGGCGAGACGTTCTCCGCGCTGGGCGGCCTGTTCCGCCAGTTCGAGCTCATCTACGTGGTGGGCGACGAGAGAGACCTGGTCCAGCTGCGCTCCAACCACCGCAAGGACGACGTGTACCTGTACCCGGTGGACGCGTCGAAGGAGCGCATCGCCTCCTTCTTCCTGGACATGGTGGCGCGGATGAACGCGCTGCACGCGCGGCCGGAGTTCTACGACACGCTCTCCAGCAACTGCACCACCAACCTCGTGCACCACGTGGAGAAGGTGAGCGCGGTGGACGTGCCGTATGACCACCGGACGTTGCTGCCGGCGTACTCGGATGCGCTGGCGTACGAGCTGGGCCTCATCGAGAAGGACGCGCCCCTGGAAGTGGTGCGCGCCCGGCATCGCATCAACGCGAAGGCGATGGCGGCCAATGGCCTGCCGGACTTCTCCCGGCGCATCCGCGAGTCGCAGGCCACCGCCGTCTCAGCGCCCTGAGCCGCCCGCGGCCGGGCCGGCCTTCAGGTGCTTGTCGTAGTGCTGCTGGAGCGTGACGAAGTAGCCGCGCTCCTCCCACAACTCCGCGAGGAGGCGGTCCGTCAGGGACTTCACCTCGGCGCTCTCCGCCGCGTCGGGCGTGCGGGGGCCGGGGTTCTTCTGGCTGAAGAAGGCGCGGGAGGCCTCGGCCATCAGCACGCGACTGCTGGCGAAGAGCCTGCGCAGGATTTGATTGATGGGGCGCGCGTCCACCTCCGCGCACGTGGCGACCATGGCGTCGTAGACCTTGCGCGGCATGTCCGCCTCCAGCGCCTTCGCGTCCAGGTCCCCGCGCTCCACCGCGTGGGTGAGCAGGAAGCCGTGGTGCAGGGACGTGGAGGCCATGTCCACGCAGTCCTTCACCCACAGCACGAAGAAGACCTTGCGGAAGACCCACTGCATGGGGAACAGCAGCACGCCCTTGACGAAGCTCTTCACGTGGCCACTCAGGGACGTGCTCACGTGCGAGCCGGCAAGCACCTCCACCGCCTTGGCCGGGGTGGGCAGGCCGTGCTCCCCGAGAATCTGCCGGACCATGCCCTCGCGTACCTGGCCGAGGGCATAGTCGTCCAGGAAGGGCACGGGGATGAGCGGCGTCAGGCCGGAGGCGACGGCGAGAAAGGCCACGCGGCCCGCCAGCGGCGGCAGGTCGTTCTTCGAGGCAGGGCGCGACTTCGGCTCGGTCATGCCCTGTTCATATGCCAATCCCGGCCTTCCATTGCGCGGCGTGTCGCGCCTGTCCGGCCGGGCCCCGGCCCACCTGCTGGATGCAGGACGCTCAGCCCTTCCCCGGCCCGCGCGCGTGCGGCAGCAGCAGGGAATAGAGCGTGCTCATCACCGGGGTGGGGACGCCTCGGGCCCGGCCTCGCCGGGACACCGTGCCCTGGAGGTACTCCACCTCCAGCGGCTTGCCGGCCTCCAAGTCTACCATCATGGAGGGGCGCATGCCGTCCTGCAGGCCGGCCATGAAGGCGACGACGTCCTCGGCGCGGGTGGTGGTGGCCACGCCCTCGGCGTTGGCGACGCGGAGCACCTCGGCCGCGGCCTCCTGGAACTGCTCGCGGAACGCGGGCCCCGCGTCGCGAAGCGGGCCCAGCGGGAGTCGGGCCGCGGTGCAGAAGCCGGACATGGGCGCCAGGAACGCGAGCTTCTCCCAGAGCGGCGCGCGTGCGTCCGCCACCGCCTCCACGTTGAGCCCCGCGCCGGCCAGCGTGTCGCGCAGGGTCTGCACGCGCGCCGACACGCGGGACGTGTCGCCGAACACCTCGCCGAGGATGATGCGGTGGAGCGTCCCCGTCTGAGAGATGACGCCCGGCTCGGAGATGGCGGTGGAGATGTACGTGGTGCCACCGATGACCGGTGCCTCGCCCACGACGGTGGCCACCTCGCCGGGGCTGTCCACGCCGTTCTGCAGCGTGAGGACGGCGGCGGTGGAGCCGCCCAGGCCAGGCCTGTCCGACGCGGCGGCCAGCGTCTTCACGGTGGGCAGCACCGACGGCACGTCGTAGTTCTTCACCGCGAGGACGATGACGTCCACGGGGCCCACGCGCGTGGCGTCTTCCTCGGCGCGCACCTGGACGGTGAAGTCCCCTTCGGCGCTGCGGATGCTCAGCCCCCGCTCACGCATGGCGCGCAGGTGCGCGCCCCGGGCGAGGAACGTCACGTCCTGGCCGGCGCGCACCAGCCGGGCGCCGTAATAGCCGCCCACTCCACCCGAACCGACGATGGCGAATCGCATGGCGCGCACCATAACGGCGCGCTCCGCTCACGGCAGGGACGATTCAGCGGTATCAGTGCACCTCGACCCCTGGCGCCACCACCTTGTCGGGCAGGGGCCGCCACGCGAGCGCCTCGGGCACGGGCAGCGCCTCGCGGGCCGTCGCGGGACGGTTCTTCGCGAGGAACGCGGCGGCGCTCTCCGGGCTCGCGCACGCGCCGAGGATGTGCTCCGGAATCATGAACGCATTGGCGATGGCGTCCGCGACGCGCGGCTCCTGGCTGCCGGCGACCAGCACCTCCACCACATGCGGCGGGGGCGGCTGCAGCAGCGCATTGCTCCAGTGCGTCGCCGGGGCGGCGGCGGCCCACGTCTTCTCCTCCGTGGTGCGGCAGAAGGCCTCGTCGAACGGACGCGCCGAGCCCAGCGCCTCCACGATGCTCTCCGCCATCGCGAAGGCGGAGGCCGACGCGGCGTTGGCCCCCTGGCCCGCGACGGGGTCGTTCGTCACGTGCGTGTCGCCCACGGCCACGACGAAGCGGCCGTTCGCCAGCGGCGCCCAGCCCCGGCGCACCATTGGCGTGAAGGAGCCCTGCAGCCAGTCCATGGGGCCCAGCACGCCGAACTCCGCGGGGTTCACCCGCTCGTACGTGGCGGGCGCGAAGCGGCGCAGCCGGTCCATCAGCAGCGCCTCGAAGGCGCGCGGGTCCTCGTCGTACCGTTGGGTGCTCAGCACCGCCAGCTCACCCTCGGGCAGCGCCTCGATGAGGATGCTCGGAACGCGGCCCTGGCGGGAGATGACCTGCGCCTCGAAGATTTCTCCCTGGCCGGGCACCAGGTGCGCCTCCATGCCGATGGGGTCCTGCATTCGCACGCCCTTGAGCAGCGCGGCGAACAGCAGGCGCGCCGGCTGCGTGTGCGGCGACAACTCGGGGATGCGCGGGAAGAGCGCCGTCAGCCCGTTGCGGCCGGTGGCCACCACCACCAGGTCATGCCGGGTGGACAGTCCCTCCAGCGCCGCGGCGTCCACGGAGCGCACCTCCAGCAGGCCCCCGCGTGCCACGAAGTCCTCGGCCAGCTTCGGCTGGTACAGCCGGTAGTCGACGAAAATCGTCGGGTGCTCCAGCCGGCCCTTCAGCCCGAACGACTGCGGCCCATTCACATGGATGCCCACCTGGTGCATGTCCGCCTGCGGCCCGCCCCAATGGTCCACCCCCAGCTCCCGCTCCCGGGCGCGCGTGGGCGAGTGGTGCGCCACCGTGTTCGGCAGCCGGCTCGCGCGCAGCTTCGCGGGGTCCTGCTCCGCGTACATCGTCACGGAGATGCCGTGGGACAGCAGCTTCAGTCCGAGGTGCAAACCGGCCGTGCCGGCGCCAACGATGCCGATGCTCGCCATATGTCTCTCCTCCGCGTCCCGCGTGCCGTCGTAGCTATGTCGGGATGGACCCCCCCAGGGGACATGGGGTACCCGGCTTCCCGGGAACGCGGGCTAGTTAGCACAATACGAATGGAGACTTACAAATTGGTCGCACTCATTCGTTGAGAATTCGCGGAGGGCTTCGAATTTCCACCCGCGCGGACGGCGTGGCGCCGGGTTGGGGAGACGTGGCGGGAGCGCCTACAGTCAGGGGCGATGAGCGTGTCCCTCGACGTGATGCTGGAAGTGGGAGACCTCGCGGACACGTCCGCGGACGCGGTGGTCTTCAAGTACGCGCAGCGACTCTACGGCGCGGCGGGTGCGGCGGCGCAGCGGCTGGAGCTCGCGGGCGTGCCGTCATCCCAGCTGGAGCTGAAGCCGGGGGAGTACCGCTTCGTGGAGACGCGCGGGAGCCTGGCCTCGCCGCTGGCGCTCTTCGTGGGCACGGTGCGGCTGGGGGACTTCGGCTACCACGAAATCCGCCAGTTCACGGTGCGCGCGCTGAAGGCGCTGGAGGCGCACTCGGGGCTCAAGCATGTCGCGGGCACGGTGCACGGGCCCAACTACGGGCTGGACGAGGACGAGGCGGTGCTCGCCTTCGTCGGAGGCCTCGTCGAGGCCTTCCAGCGTGGCACCGGGCCGCAGGGGCTGGAGCGCTTCACGGTGGTGGAGGTGGACGCGCGGCGGGCGAACCGGCTGCGCAAGGCGATGGAGCGGGGCCTGAGCGGCACGCCGGGCGTGACGGCGCTGCCGGGCGGGGGCTTCCGCGTGGAGCGGATGAGCGCCTTCGTCCAGGCGCCGCCCATGGCCACGGCGGGCACGGTGTCCATGGCGAAGCCGCATGCCTTCGTGGCCATGCCCTTCGCGCCGGAACTGGAGGACACCTACCACTACGGCATCCTGGGGCCGGTGAAGGCGGCGGGCCTGCTGTGCGAGCGCGTGGACCAGGCGGTGTTCGACGGCCCCATCATCCAGCGCATCAAGGAGCGCATCGACACGGCGAAGGTCGTCATCGCCGACCTGTCCATGGCCAACCCCAACGTGTACCTGGAGGTCGGCTACGCGTGGGGGAAGGGACGGCCCACCATCATGCTGGTGCGCGACGTGAAGGAGCTCCGGTTCGACGTCGCCTCGTACCGCTGCATCGTCTACCGCAGCATTCGCGAGCTGGAGACGGTGCTGGCACGCGAGCTGGAGCGGCTCGGCTGAAGGCCGCGCTCACCACCCGCGCGCCGCGACGGCCCACGTGGCATGGGGAGCGCCACCGCGTAGCACGTGCAGCCGCTCATGCAGGTTGACGGAGGCGCAGACGTGGTTGGGCACCACGCGCACGCGCTCTCCCACGCGCGGGCGCCACGCGGTGCCGGACAAATCCAGCAGGCCGTGCTCCTCGGACAGCCCGCGCACCAGCACCTCCGGCCTGTCCAACAGGGCGCCGTAGCCGCCCTGGGGCGCGAGGCCCTCCTCCTTCGCCAGTGCCTTCGAGCCCGCGTCGATGACGGCCTGGCCGGGCACGGCGGTGCTCACCACGGTGGCGAGCACGGAGTATGCGCACTCACTCCAATCACACGCGCCCACGGCGGCGGAGTTGCGGTCATTGAGCACGTTGATGCCGGGGCGTATCTCCGTGAGCCCGACCACCTCGTGCGAGCGCCAGAGGGTGGGCGTGGAGCCGCCGCTCACGATGGAGGGCCGCAGCCCCGCGGCGGCCAGCGCGTCCACGAAGGTGCCCAGGCGTGAGGACTGCTCGTGCAGCGCGGGGCCCTGCTCGGCCAGCGGCGCGCGCAGGTGGCCCGGATAGAAGATGATGCCGCGGTACTCCACGCCGCGCGTGGAAGCGATGGCGCGCGCGAGGGCGACGGCGTCCTCGGGCGTCTGCACGCCCACGCGGCGCATGCCCATGTCCACCTCCACCAGCACGCCCACGGTGCGCCCCGCCGCGTCGGCGGCGCGGCCGAGTCCCTCCAACGCCTCGCGCGAGTCGAGCGCCACCGAAAGCCGCGCGTAGGGGGGCAGGGCCATGAGGCGCGCGAGCCGTCCGGCGCCCACGGGCGGGTAGGCCAGCAGCACGTCGGCCGCGACGTTGGCCATGACCTCGGCCTCGCGGGGCGTGGCCACGGTGGCGCCAATCGCACCGGCCCGCAGCTGGAGGGCGGTGAGCTCCGCCGTCTTGTGCGTCTTCGTGTGGGGGCGCCAGCGCAGGCCGTGCTCGCGCGCATACGTGGCCACGCGTTGGAGGTTGGCCTCCACGCGGTCCAGGTCCACGAGGGCGGCGGGGGTGACGAGCGAGTCCAGCGAGTGGGCGTCCATGCGCCGCATGGTGACACCCCGCACGACACGGCTCCAGTGGGGGAGCGCGCCCCGACATGCAGCGGAGTGCTACACACGGGCTTCCCGGCCCCGAGGTCCCATGCCCGCCGCGACTGCCTCCCCGACGCTGACGACCCGAGAGCTCAACCGCGCCACGCTCGCGCGCCAGTTGCTGCTGGAGCGGGAGAAGCTTCCCCTCCTTCGCGCGGTGGAGCGACTGGTGGCGCTCCAGGCCCAGCAGGCGAAGCCGCCCTTCGTCGGCCTCTGGTCCCGCGTCGAGGGCTTCCGGCGCGAGGACCTGACGCGGCTCCTCCAGAAGCGAGACGTCGTCCGCGCCACGCTGATGCGCGGCACGCTGCACCTCGCGAGCGCCAAGGACTACCTGAAGCTGCGCGCCGCCTTCAGCCCGCTGCTGGAGGCCTCGGTGCACTCGGTGCTCCGCGAGCGAGCGGAGGGGCTGGACATCGAGCCCCTCGTCCGCGCCGCGCGCGAGTACCTGGAGGAGGAGCCCCGCACCTTCGAGGAGGTGAGAGACCACCTGCTGGAGCGCTACCCGAAGGCCGACGAGCGGGCCATGGGCTTCCTCGTGCGCATGTACCTGCCACTCGTCCAGGTCCCCACGGATGCGGAGTGGGGCTTCCCGCCCGCCACGGACTTCGCGCTCGCGGAGTCCTGGCTGGGCGAGCCACTGGGCGCCGGCGCGGAACTGGACACGCTCGTGCTCCGCTACCTGTCCGCCTTCGGCCCCGCCACCGTGGGCGACGTGCAGACGTGGACGGGCCTCAAGGGCCTGAAGGACGTGCTGGCGTCGCTGAAGCCGAAGCTGCGCACCTTCCGCGACGAGAAGGGCCGCGAACTGTTCGACCTGCCCAAGGCGCCCCGACCGCCGGAGGACATGGCCGCGCCCCCGCGCTTCCTTCCCGAGTTCGACAGCCTCGTGCTCGGCCATGACGACCGCTCGCGGCTGGTGGCGGACGCGCACCGCCCGCGGCTCATCACGAAGAACCTGCGCATTCCCGCCACGTTCCTGGTGGACGGCTTCGTCACCGGCACGTGGAAGGTGGAGCGCAAGAAGACCACCGCGGTCCTCCTCGTCGAGCCCTTCGAGCCGCTGACGAAGAAGACGCGAGACGCGCTGGCCGGGGAGGGGGAGGCACTGCTCCGCTTCGTCGAGTCCGAGGCCCGGGCGTTCGAGGTCCGTTTCGCCTGAACGGCCGGCGGGCCTCGGCCAGGTGTCCGGGATTGTTGACCTTTTCCCCGAGGCCATTGCGACCTGCCTGGAGCGGGGCTAGTTATGCCGCAAAACGCCGAGTCCCGCCGTCAGCGGGAGCGGGGGACCCAGGTTCGTAGGGGCGAGTCGCTCGCAAGCGAGCGTAGGGCAGGTTCCCAGCCCGAGTCCGTCAGCTAACCCCGCAGGCGTCGAGGAGAACCTGATGTCTTCCGACCCCAGCAGTCACGGGCCGGGCTCGCCAACGTCCGCGGGCTCGGCCGCTCCCGTTTCGCCTCCGTCTTCCCCTGGACACCGTGCTCATGGCGCGGGCCCGGAGCCGCTCTCCCGGCTGGCCCCACTGGCCCTGGGGGCGCTCGGCATCGTCTACGGCGACATCGGCACCAGCCCGCTGTACGCGCTCCGCGACTGCTTCAGCGGCGAGCACGGCATCGCTCCGACGCCAGCGAACGTACTGGGCGTGCTCAGCCTGGTCTTCTGGAGCCTCATCATCGTCATCTCCGTGAAGTACCTCGGCTTCGTGATGCGGGCCGACAACCGCGGCGAGGGCGGCATCCTCGCCCTGCTGGCGTTGGTGGTGCAGCGCGGAGGGCGGGAGGGCAGCGGGGCCCGGCGCATGGTGCTGCTGACGCTCGGCCTCTTCGGTGCCGCGCTGCTCTACGGCGACGGCGTCATCACTCCGGCCGTCTCCGTGCTCTCCGCCGTGGAGGGACTGAGCGTGGCCACGCCGCTCTTCACGCCCTACGTGGTGCCGATTGCGCTCGTCATCCTGCTCGCGCTCTTCCTCGTGCAGAGCAAGGGCACGGGTGGCATCGGCCGGGTGTTCGGCCCGCTGATGGTGGTGTGGTTCACCGTCATCGCGGTGCTGGGCATCCACGAAGTGGTGAGCAACCTCTCGGTGCTCCATGCCGTGCTGCCCACGCACGCGGTGCGCTTCTTCGTGCACAACGGGTGGCACGGCTTCCTGGTGCTGGGCGCGGTGTTCCTCGTCGTCACCGGTGGCGAGGCGCTGTACGCGGACATGGGCCACTTCGGCTACCGGCCCATCCGCCTGGCATGGTTCGCGCTGGTGCTGCCGGCGCTGCTGCTCAATTATTTCGGACAGGGCGCGCTGCTGCTGAGGGAGCCGTCCGCCGCGACCAACCCCTTCTTCCACCTGGCCCCGGACTGGGCCCTCTATCCGCTGGTGGCGCTGGCCACGACCGCTACCGTCATCGCGTCCCAGGCGCTCATCTCCGGAGTGTTCAGCCTCACGCGGCAGGCCATCCAGCTCGGCTACTGGCCGCGGCTCGAGGTGGTGCACACCTCGGCCGAGGAGCAGGGGCAGATCTACCTCCCGGGCGTGAATATCGCGCTGCTCCTGGGCGTGGTGCTGGTGGTGCTGGGCTTCCGCTCCTCCACCGCCCTCACGGCCGCGTACGGCATCGCCGTGACGGCCACCATGGCCATCACCACGTGTCTCGCCTACGTCGTGGCGCGTGAGCGCTGGGGCATGCGGCGCTCCGTGCTGGTGCCGCTGGCGGGACTCTTCCTCGCCGTCGACCTGGCCTTCTTCGGCGCCAACTTCGTGAAGGTGGCCCACGGTGGCTGGCTGCCGCTGACGATGGGCGTGGTCCTCTTCTCCCTGATGACGACGTGGAAGCGCGGCCGCGAGCTGCTGGGGCAGAAGCTGCGCGCGTCGTCGCTCGGGCTCAAGGACCTGCTGGAGAGCTTCGGCGACAACGCGCCCCACCGGGTGCCGGGCACGGCCATCTTCATGACGGGCAACCCCGAGATTGCCCCCAGCGCGATGCTGCACAACCTGAAGCACAACAAGGTGCTGCACGAGCAGACGCTGCTGCTCACCATCGCCACCGAGGACGTGCCTCACGTCCCGTCCGCCGAGCGGGTGACGGTGGAGAGCCTGCCCCTGGGCTTTCGCCGCATCATCGCGCGCTACGGCTTCATGGATGACCCGTCGATTCCGGACATCCTCAAGCGCTGCCGCGAGGCGGGCCTGCCCTTCAACGTCATGAGCACCAGCTTCTTCCTCGGCCGCGAGACGCTCATCGTCAGCAGGAACCCGGGCATGGCGCGCTGGCGCGAGGCAGTCTTCGTCTGGATGAGCCGCAACGCCCGCTCGGCCACCGCCTTCTTCCGCATTCCGCCCAACCGCGTGGTGGAGCTGGGCGCCCAGGTGGAGCTGTAGCTCCGCACGGCGAGGTGGCGGCACGGACTGCCCGCCACCTCGCACGGCCTCCACGGCGTCAGCGCGCCGGGCGGACCTTCACGCGCATGTAGCGGCCGTCTTCCTTCTCCTTGACGACCTCGATGATGGTGCCCGTGGGCGGAACCTGCACGCCCAGCCAGTACGTGTCCGGGAACCAGTACGGGTTCAGGTCATTGAAGACGGGCTCGGCCGGAAGCGACGGCACGTCCACGCGCGGGCCCCACGGCGTCTTGAGCGACAGGGACTGCGTGGGGCTCAGGCCGAACGTCGCGTCGCGCACCTGGACGAAGGTGTCCCAGTACCAGCCGTTACCGTCCACCCGCGGCACCGGACGCGCGTCCACCGGCAGGATGCGGCCCTGGCCCGGGTGCACGCTGGTCTGGTTGTTGTTGAACAGGGTGTTCCAGTAGGTGATGAGCAGGCCCGGCTCGTAGGGGTAGTGCTCGACGTAGTAGTAGAGCTCGAGGTCCCCGTACGGGTACTGGTAGGGGCCCGTCTCCAGGCCTTCGTCGTAGAGGCGGTACTGCCGGTACTCGGCCAGGTAGTAGTGGTCGAAGTAGATGTGCTGGCCGTCATGCTGCTGGAAACCGGAGAACGTCCAGCCGTTGGGCGTCTTCTCGGCACCGTCGGAGAACACGGTGCGTCCGTCCGCTTTGATGGTCAGCGCATCCACCTGGAAGCCGGGGCGGATTTCGGCGCCGTCCGTCCAGTAGCGCAGGCGCAGTTGGATGGTGCGCCCCGCGTACGGCGTCAGGTCGAAGGTGACGGGAATCCAGCCGCCGGACGCGCCGGTGATGCCGTTGCCATAATTCTGGCCGTTGGGGTCGGTGGTGGTGGTGATGGTGCTGGGGAGGTTCTCGAAGAACTGGCCGTCCGTGGAGACGGAGACATAGGCGTAGTCCCAGTCCGGCTCGATGTCGAACCACGTCTGGAACTGGAGCGAGACGGCGCGGGCGGACGGCAGGCGCACCGTGCGCACCATGGAGCGGTCCAGGTTGTCACCGTCGCCGCTGTACCAGGTGTGCAGGCCCGCGTACGGCGGCGTCGTCGGGTGGTCCACCGCCTGGGGAGGCAGGGTGACGAGCAGCGCCTGCGCGTCCTTGGTGTTGAACTCCGCGGGGCCCAGCTTGTGGCTGGAGCGCTCGCCGGCCTTGGCGTCGTCGTAATTCAGCCAGCCGAGCTGCAGCTTGTCCCAGGCAAACAAGTCGCCGGGGCGCGTGCCGGTGTCCACCGTCCCCCTCCCCAGATACCCGCCGTGGGCCATGAGGCTCCAGAAGGCCGCATCCGTCCCGGAGCCCGAGGCGGTGTCGTAGAGGTCCGGCAGCCCGAGGTCATGGCCGAACTCATGGGCGAACACTCCCAGCCCGCCGTTCTCCGGCTGCATCGTGTAGTCGCCCACCCACTTGTCCACGGGGCCGAAGCGCGTGCCGCCGTTGGGGTTGTAGGCGGGGCCGCCGCTGCTCGTGGAGAATGCGAAGGCGCGGTGGCTCCAGACCGCGTTCTGCCGCTGCGCGCCGCCGCCCGTCTCCTCACCCTCGCCGGCGTGGACGATCTGGAAGTGGTCGATGTAGCCGTCCGGCTCGTCGAAGTTGCCGTCGTGGTCGTAGTCGTACCGGTCCCACGTGTCGAAGGTGTCCAGGTACGCCTTGATCTGCTCCGGCGTCTTCCCCGCGGCGAGCTGGCTGTCCGTCCAGGCGTTGACGGCGTCACTGACGAGGTACCAGACGCCGGTGCTGGTGCAGATGTTGCGACCGCACAGGTTGTGGCCGTAGCGCGCGCTGTTGTACGGGACGCGCACCTAGTCGTGCACGGTGCCATTCACGGTGTACCGGCCAGAAGACTGGGTCCGGTAGTAGGTGGCCACCGAGTCCACGCCCGGGCCCGTGGCGAAGTAGAGCTGCTCGTAGTGCGCGCGGTCGTAGTCCGCCTGCCAGATGGTGGTGTTGTCGACGGCGCGGTCCGGCTGCACCAACTGGTTGTGGAGCGGCCCCGGAACGTCGCCGCCGGGGTTCGTCTGGGGGTTGCCGTAGACGGGGTGGACCTGGTCGCCGAACTCGGCGAGGACGACGAAGATGCGGTCCGTGCGCTCCAACTCCAGCTCCACGTAGCGGCCCTTCGACACCTCGTGGACGCGGCCCTTCGCACGGCCCTCCACCTTGTCCTTGAGGGCCTCTGCCCGCAGCTGCCGCTGCCGCTCACCCTGCGCGTGGGGCACGTCGTCCGACTCGCCCCGGCGGGCGAGGGACACCGGCCCGGCGGGGGTGGAGGCCTCTTCCTTGTACGGATTCTTCGCCCAGGCGGAGGGCGACACCGAGAGGGCCACGAGGCCCCACTTCAGCCACTTCGTTCCAGACTTCATTGTCGGGCTGCTCACCTGGCGGTGCCGGCCGGCCCTGATTGCTCACGGCTTCCGCCGGGGCGGCACGATAGCCCGATGGGCATACATATATGAAACCGTGTTGTAACGGGTTCGAAGATACACCTCGCCGGGCAACGATTTTCGCGGGCCCCTGCGACCTGGAGCGGCGAGGTCCGTTCAATGAAAAGGCCCGCCGCGAACACGGAGGGCTCCGTGTCCACGGCGGGCCTGGGCCCGCGTCACGTCACACGCGCGTCACTGCGGCGCGGGGGCGGACACCTTCTTCGCGGGCGGCTGGTACTTCATGCCCAGCTCGTTGAAGACGAAGGAGTAGACGTCCACCTCCTCCTCGATGCGGGCGTTGAGCGGGGTGCCGGAGCCGTGGCCCGTCTCCGCGTTGGCGCGCAGGAGGATGGGCGTCCTGGCGCCGTTGGCCTCCTGCATCCGGGCCACCATCTTCCGCGAGTGGAACGGGTCCACGCGCGGGTCATTGGCGCCGGAGGTGAAGATGACCGACGGGTACTTCGTCCCATCCTTCACGTTGTGCAGCGGCGAGTACGCGCGCAGCGCCTTGAACTGCTCCGGGTCCTTCACCGTGCCGTACTCGGTGATGTTGAACTGGCCATTGGGCGTGAGCTCCACCCGCAGCATGTCGTAGATGCCCACGCGGGCCACGACGGCGCCGTACATCTCCGGGTGCTGGGTGACGGCCGCGCCCATCAGCAGGCCGCCGTTGCTGCCGCCCTGGATGGCCAGCTTCTTCGGCTGCGTGTACTTCTGGTCCACCAGCAGCTTCGCGCAGGCGTAGAAGTCGTCGAAGACGTTCTGCTTGTGCGTCAGCGAGCCTTCCGCGTGCCACTTCTCGCCGAACTCCGAGCCGCCGCGCAGGTTCGCAATCGCAAACACGCCGCCCTGCTCCAGCCACAGGCCCGTCAGCACGCTGTAGCCCGGGCTGATGGAGATGTTGAAGCCGCCGTAGCCCGTGAGCAGCGCCGGGTTCTTCCCGGTCAGCTTCGTGCCCTTCTTCTTCAGGATGGTGAGCGGCACCTTGGTGCCGTCCTTGGACGTGGCCTCGGTGCGCACCACCTCCACGTCGCTCAGGTCCATGGGCGAGGTGCGCGCCAGCGCCGTCTTCGTCACCTTGTTGTCCTTGGCCGAGTACCGGTACCAGGCCATGGGCTGCACGAAGCTGACGTTGACGAACAGCACGTCGTCCCCGTCGCCCGCGGCCACCAGCCCGCCCACCGACGACACCGGCAGCGTGGGCACCAGGCCCAGCGACTGGCCCTTCAGGTCCACCATGCGCACCTGCGAGGGGCCGCCGAGCTGCTCATTCACATACAGCCGGGACTTCGTCGGGAAGATGCCCTGGATGCTGGCCTCGCCCTCGGGGACGAGCACCGTCGCCTTGTCCAGCGTGGGCGTGGCCAGCGGCAGCCGCAGTACCTTGCCGCGCGGCGCGTCCTTGCGGCTGACGAGGTATAGCGCGTCGTCATGGCCGAAGACGGCGCGGATGACCTTGTCCTCGAACTTCGACACCTGCGCCCACTGCCCGGACGGGCCGCGCAGGTACACCATGAACTCGCCACCGTCGCCGTTGGCGACCACCGCGACGGTGTGCTTGCCGTCCTCGGACGTCTCCAGCTCCGTCATCGCGATGCGCGGGAAGTCCTTGCCCAGCGCGTAGGTGTCCTTCTCCGTCGGCGTGCCGAGCTGGTGGAAGTAGACCTGCTGGAAGAAGTCGCGGTCCGCCGCGGGGCGCTCCTCGCCGCGCGGGTAGCGCGTGTAGAAGTAGCCCGTGCCGTCCGCGTTCCACGCGAGGCCGCCGCCCGCGGTGCCGCCATTCACGTGCGGCACCAGCTCGTTGGGCAGCGCCTTGCCGGTGGCCACGTCGTAGATGGTGACGTCGCCGCTCTCCGTGCCGCCCTTCGACATGGAGACGGCCACCTTCTTGCCGTCCCGCGTGGGGACGAACCAGTCGATGGTGGTGTGGCCGGACGGGTCCACCACCATGGGGTCCACGAGCACGCGCTCCTTGGACGTGTCATCCACCGAGCCCAGCACCACCAGGAAGCTCTGCTGCTTGGGCGGCTGCGACTTGAAGGCGAAGAGGGTGCCGCCCTCCTCCTGGAGCCCGCCGTAGCCCGGGGACTTCCAGGAGAGCAGCTCGGTGACGCGCTGGCGCAGGCCCTCGCGCCCGGGGAGCTTGTCCAGCATGCCGCGCGTGTACGCGTTCTGCGCGTCGGTCCACTGCTTCACGCTCGCCTCGGACGAGGCCTCCAGCCACTGGTAGGCGTCCTTCACCTCCGTGCCGTGGTAGGTGTCCACCTTCTCCTGCTTCGCCGTCGCGGGGGCCTTCGCGGCGCCCTTGGGGGCGGCGGAGACGGCCAGCGGCAGCATCAGCGCCGCCGCCGTCAGTGCGCTCTTCAGTTTCACGGTTCACCTCGTGGGTGGGGAAGTCGCGCGAGAGCCTGCCACGTCCTCCGCGCCCTGGCGCACCTTCCCCATCATGGGAATGTCGCCGCCGCTCGGATGTTCGGGCGCGCTCCAGGCGCCCAGGCGACGGGAATGCAGCGCGTCACCCGTGGTGAACCCGGGTGACTCAGCGGAGGGGCAGCTCCACGAGCGCAGCCGCGAAGCGGTCGAAGGCCTCGCTGGAGGGCAGCGCGGTGCCCTCGTCCATGTTGCCCAGCATCAGCGCGAAGACGACGCGCGGGTGCTGGGTGTCACCGGGGCGGTCCACCACGCCCACGAAGCAGCGCTGCCCGGAGAGGGTGCCCGTCTTCGCGCGGATGTGGCCGGCGGTGCGTGGCGTGACGGGACGGGTGGCGAGCGTGCCGTCCTGGCCGGCCACGGGCAGGCTGTCCACCAGCGCACTGCCGTAGGGCTCGCGCAGGCTGGTGAAGAGGACGCGCACCATGCCCCGCGCGGTGGCCATGTTGTAGCGGGACAGCCCGCTGCCATCCACCGGCCGCAAGTCACGCAGGGGGATGCCGCGGCGGGTGAGCTCGTCGGCCATGGCGGAGCGCAGCGCGGTGTAGGACTCCGCGCCGGTGCGCTCGCGGGTGAAGCGCAGGCCCAGCCGCTCCGCGTAGAGGTTGAGGGACTCCTTGTTGGTGGCCTTCACCAGCTCCGACAAAGGCGGGCTCACGAGGGTGACGAGCGGCTCGGGCACGGGCGGGCGCAGCGGAGCGGGGGCCTCCAGCGTCATCGGCAGCCGCGGCACGCCGCGCTGGAGCAGGGCCTCCTCCACGCAGGCGGAGAAGAGGACCTGCGGCTCGTCCACCGCGAGCTTCACGGTGGCGGCGCGCGGGCACTGGTTGGCGGGGGAGCGCCACACGCAGCGCACGCCCGGGCCGCCGCGCTGGCGCACGCAGGAGAGGTTGGCGCGCTCGGCGTTCATGTCCACGCTGACCACGGCGGGCAGCGACGCGAAGGCGGGCGTGAGCTGCACGGTGGGCGGCTGCGCGCAGTCCGTGCCGTCCGCGCGGGACAGCGACAGGTCCACCACGTTCTCCCGGAACACGAAGGCGGTGGGCGCGGCGCTGTACGCGTACGCGGCGTCGTCCCACGCCCAGCCCGGGCCGAAGGGGAGGTCCGCGTCGTCGGTGCCGCGCACGCGCACCTGCCCGCGCCACTGGCGGATGCCGCGTGCCTGCATGGCGTCCGCCACCTGCTCACACGCGAGCGCCGTCTCCGGGAAGCGCCACGAGCCCAGCGACGGGTCTCCCGACGCCTCCACCACGACGTCTCCCAGGAAGAGGCCGTCCACCTGGCTGCCCTCCAGCGACACGGGCGTCTGGTAGCGGAAGTCGGGTCCCAGGGCGGAGAGCACGGACGCGGTGGAGACCACCTTCATGGTGGACGCGGGCAACAGGCGCATGTGCTCGCGATGGTGGAAGAGCGGCTCGCCCGTCTGCGCGTCCACCACATAGGCACTTGCCAGCGCACCCTCGTCCTCCAGGGTGCCGAAGAGGGACTGCGCGAGCGAAGGGAAGGTGGCCCCCTCCGGACGCTTCGCGCGGAAGCACCCGGCGAGCGAGAGGGAGGCCAGCAGCAGCGGGACGAGAAAGGCGCGGCGCATGAGTCGGCCACGCTATCGCCGTGGCCTCACGGTGTCATGCAACCCGCGCGCGCCGGACGCGGTGCCGTCGGGGGTCGGTCGTTCGGTATGCGACCCACCGGCATGGGTTCCGTGCGGCTTCCCCCTGGCGACGCGCGGGCGGCCGTTAGAGTCCAGGCTGTCATGTCCGACTCGCGGAAGCCCACCTCTCCGAGCAGCCCTTCGCTTGACACCTCCATCGCGGCGGACGTCGCCGCGATAGGCCGCATCGACGCGGTGAAGACAGTGCTTCGGCTGCTCCTGGAGACCACGGGGCTCCGGCTGGGGGTGTTGGCGCGTGTCACGGCCGACTCCTGGACCTGCTGCGCGGTGCTGGACGAGGTGAACTTCGGACTGCACCCCGGTGACACGCTGGAAGTCGCCACGACATTTTGAAGCACCGTTCGCGGCGCGGTCGCGCCGCTCCTCATCAGGAAGGCGAGCACGGACCCCCGGTTCGCGACCCATCCAGCGCCGAAGCTCTACGGTGTCGAGAGCTACATCGCCGTGCCGCTGCACCGGAAGGACGGTTCGTTCTTCGGCGTGCTGTGCGCGCTGGACCCGCTCCCGGCCAACCTGGCCGAGGACAAGCTGGAGGTCTTCCGCCACCTCGGAGACCTGGTCGGCCATCAGCTCGACCAGGAGGACGAGCTGGGGCGGAGGGATGCCCAGCTCCTCGGCGCGCGCGAGGCCGCGCAGCTTCGTGAGCAGCTCATCGGCATCGTGAGCCATGACCTGCGCAACCCACTCAATGCCATCACCCTCTCGGCCGGCACGCTGATACGCCGCACGGACCTGGATGACCGGGCCCGCCGCGGCCTCAGTCGCATCCTGGATTCCGCGGACCGGGCCAACCGGCTCATCCGGGACCTGCTCGACTTCACCCAGGCCCGCATGGGCAAGGCGCTTCCCGTGAAACCCCAGTGCGTGGACCTCCATGTCCTCACGCAGCAGGTGGTGGACGAGGTGGGGCTGGCCACGCCCGGACGCCGGTTGGACGTGGAGGGAGCGGGTGACGCACGCGGCATGTGGGACCCGGACCGCATCGCCCAGGTCCTCACGAACCTGCTCAGCAATGCCTTGCAGTACAGCCCATCCGGGACACCCATCCGGGTGAAGACGGAAGGGCAGGGCGACAAGGTCGTCCTCTCCGTGTGCAACGAGGGCCCGCCCATCCCCCCGCACGTCCTGCCGGGCCTGTTCGAGCCGATGACCCGTGGCACCCGGGAGGGCGGCGAACGCCGCAGTATCGGCCTGGGGCTCTACATCGTGGACCAGATTGTCCGCGCCCACGGAGGCAGCGTGGAGGTGGTGTCCACGGAAGGGTCGGGCACGACGTTCCGTGTCCACCTGCCTCGCGGTACCTCGTGAGCCCCGGCCTCAGACGCGTGTCGCGCCCACCGTGAAGTCGAGCACCCGCTCCCACACTTCGTGGAACTGCGGCTCCTGGAAGTGGGAGCCGGACTTGAGCCAGCTGATGTACTGCTCGGGCTGGTCGAAGTGGCCCATCACGTCGAGATGGTCGGAGGCCACGACGTGGAGGAGCTGGCCCCAGACCTGCGAGCGGCTCGGGACGATGCCGTCGCTCCAGGCCTCGAACTTCCTGCCGAACGCCTCGCGGAGCGCCCGGGTCTGCTCCTCCGTGCGCTCGGGAATCTCGAGCTCTGGAGAGAGCGGGGCGCTCATTCGATACAGGAAGGAGAAGATGCCGTAGATGAGCGAGTCGGGAGGGAACAACAGGCGGGGAGACAGCCGGCGCAACAGGCTGGGCGGCGGTGCCCCCGTGATGATGGAGCCGTAGCGAACGCCCTCCCTGTCTGGCGTGTCCTGGTTGAATATCCGCACCCTGGCCGGCGTGAGGTCGTGGATCAGTTCCTGGTTCTCTCCAATCTGGTCGAAGTACCGCAGGAGCCCTTCGCGCTCGTTCTCGGAGAGGTCCGCCAGCAGTCTGGCAATCTCATTGAAGAGGTTCGGGGGGATGCCGGCCTGCTCGCCCATCCGGACGAGCCGGTACAGCGCCTGGAGCACGGCGGTCCTGAGGGGCATGGCCTTGCGGTGCAGGGCGAGGAAGGTGAAGAGCCACAGGTAGCGCAGCAGCGTCTTTCCCACGTCGCCCTGGTGGAAGAAGCTCGCCAACGGTGTGCCGTGATGCGGGGTGGAAATCGTCAGCACCGTGCGCACTCGCTTCACGAAGGCGGGCGCCTCCGGGGCCATGCGGAGTGAGACGACACCTCTCGCATCCAGCCCGCCCGTGGAGTGCCCCACGAGGTGGATTTGCGCGCCGTCCTCCGTCTCCGTCTTCGCCATCTCCTGGAGCACGGCGCGGGCACGCGCTTCGAGCCCGGAGGTGGGGGACGAGGCCAGGGCATGGACCTCCGCGTCGAGATTGCGAGCCTTGAACCGCCGCTGGAGCAACGCGGGGACGTGCTGGAAGTAGGCGATTCGCTCCGCTTCCGCGTCACCCATCTGGGTGAAGCCGAAGAAGCCGGGGACAAGGTAGACGCGGTGCCTTGTGGCCATGAAGCCAGTCTAGCTTTGCAGGCGCACGGCGAAGCGAGGTGGAGGCTTCGTGTCTGGCTTCTGCCTGCAACCTGACGAGTGTCTCGGACCGTGGGCCGTATCGCGGCAACCTGGTGCGCGTGTGGAAGCTCACCCGCCGAGGCGGACCTTCTCCGGCCGCACCTGGAGCCGCTCGAAGAGCGTGACGAAGGTCTCGCGGGAGACATTCAGTCGCTCGAGCCAGAGTCGGAAGTACCGGTCGAGCGACTCGCGCCGGGGGTGTGTCTGCCCGTGGTGCAGCAGGAAGTCCTTGTAGTTCTGCACCTTGTCCGCGCGCAGCATGTCGGCCACGTCCGGCAGCGGTCCGAGGGCAATCTCTTCGGTCGAAGCCACCTCGCGGTGGGACAGATAGGCATTGGCGATGTTGCGGTACTCCATGGCGAGCGCGAGCACCTGGGGCGAGTCGGTGACTTCCTGGAGGTAGGGGAAGCTCTCCGCGAGGTCGGTGTCGCCCTGCACGAGTGGGTGGAGGCACCACGCGCGCTTCGCGGCGTCACTGGCATTGAAGTGCCGCAGCACGCCGAGCCCCTCATCGATGTGGCTCATGTAGTCGACGCCGCTGCGCGCCGCCTTACGGGAGCCGTAGTGGCGCTCGATGGCGCGGTACTCCCGCGTCGTCGTGAAGCGTCCCGAGACGACGTAGGGCACGCCTCGCTTCGTGAAGTACGCCTCCAGGTCGCAGTCGGGGGCCGTGACGAAGGGGAGCTCGGTTGCCGCGACATAGCGGGACAGGTGCCCCTGACCGCGGTGGGAGGCCAGCACGTAGACGGACTGGCGGAGTGTCCCCTCTGCGTCATGGGTGGTCGTGCGCGCGCCCCACGTTGCGCCGCGCTCGTCGGTGAGGGGCGTGACGACGCCCGTCCACGTGTAGCCGTCCATGAGTCCCTGCACGGCGCGACGCTCGAAGTACCGCGAAGCCCCTTCGAGGTCGGGGGCGTCCATGTCGAAGCGGGAGACGCTGGTGGTCATGCACACAGCGTATGTCATTGGGTGCGCGAATCCGTCCATGACGCGGTCAGCTGGCTGTCCTGAAGCGGCAGCCCACGCTTCACCCGCCCGGCGGCGCAGGTGGCGCGTCGAGCTCAAGCCTCATGCAGACGCGGCTCTCGGGGGGAAGGCCGAACTGCGTTTCCTGGGCGCGGATGGTGCGCAGCCCAGGACCCTGCTCGTCCTCCTGGAGCACGCGGAAGCCGAGACGCTCGTAGTAGGGGGCATTCCATGGGACGTCCCGGAAGGTGGTGAGAAGCAGCGCCGGCCAGGCTTCTGCCCGGGCCCACTCTCCCAGGAGTCCGAAGAGGGCGGCGCCCAGCCCCTGCCGCGCATGGGCCGGGTGCACGTCCGCCTCGACGATGAAGAGGGCGCCGTCCACCGGCTTGCAGATGGCGAAGGCCGCGACGGTTCCCTCCTTCGTCACGGCCACCCAGACGCCACCCTGTTGCTGGTGCTCCTGGAGTTGCTCGAGCGACTGCACCGGGAGTCCCGCCGCATACGGCTGCGACGAGTGGCGGAACTGTTGTGCCGCGAGGTGTTCGACGTCCGGTAGCGCCGGTAGCTCCCCACCGAGGGCGCGTCTCAAGGTGTAGCCGCGGTAGCTGCGCTCCATCGCACTCCTCCGTCCAGCGACGCCGGGCCACCCCGTGAGTCCGGCGCGGCACGTCCTCCGCTTCTTCGCACGGAGCGCGGTGCGAAGCCCAGGAGGACGCACCTGCTCACTGGATGGGTGAAGAGGAGATCTTCACCTCGCGGACCTCGCTCCATGTGGAGGGCTGGCCATCGCCGTTGACGGCGCGTGCCTGAATCTGGGTGCGCTGGTACAGGCCGAGCTGCTCGAAGAGCTCGCCGCGCTCGCCCTGCGAGCCCGCGGGGAGCAGGAAGAGAACCTCGCCAGGGTTGGTGGCCGCATGCGCCTCGGTGTCGCGGTAGGTCACGGTGATGAGCCGGTCCCTCGACAGGTCCTGCCGGATGGGGCCGCTCATCCGGAAGGCCAGCTCGTAGAACACGGGGCAGTTCGCGGGCTGGTTTCCCACGCGGGTGACGGCCACCTTGTAGCCCCCGTTGGTCATGCCGGAGTCGGGGGGCGCGCGGCTGTAGCGCCTGGGCGCGGGAGAGGCGGGCGTGGGCGCCCCCGTGCACGCGGGGGCGATCATGAGGTGCTGCTGCTCCAGCACCCGGCGGTAGGCGACGGCCGGGTCCTGCCTGGGCAGGGCCACCCGTTTCGGGCAGCCGGCGTCATCCGTCACCTGGTGCGCGGGCGTGCCCGGACACGTGTCGAGCGTGTCCGGGACGAAGTCCCGATCCGCGTCTCCGCTGGCGAGCGCGGACCGCCAGGCCACGTCCGTGCGGGCGCGGTCGACCTTGCGGTTCCGGTCCCCCACCGCCGCGAGGTACGCCGGGCCGCTCAGCTCGCCATCGAGGAACTTCAGTGCCAGCTCCCGGAACTCGACGTTGGCCGCGCCCACCACGGCGGCGCGCTCGGGCGGGACGTCAGGGCCGGCGCAGGAGGCGAGCGCCGTCTGGAAGGCCAGCTCCACCTGCGCCGGTGTCCTGCGCCCCGCCTGCGGCCGCTTGGTCTGGCGCTGCGCGATGGCAATGCAGCGTGCGCGGTCGTCCACGCGCCGGATGTCGGAGCCCCGCCGGTTCAGCGGGCCGAGCTCCACGGGCTTCGCCGGCAGCGAGTGTGGGGAGGTGACGGTGTCCGAACGCGAAGGCCGGGGCTGTGCGCCGGCCGCGAAGGCCCAGAGCGCCACGACGCCCGCCAGCAGTGGGCGGCTCATGGCATCACCTCCGCGGCGGCAGTCAGGAAGGCCAGCTCCGCCGCGACGGCATTCACCAGCAGCGGCCGTACCAGGTCGTCCGAGTTGGCGTAGTCCATGTAGTAGGCGACGGCGGAGTCCTTGGCGAGGAAGTACTGCGTCGACATCGTCGGGTGGAACGGCCAGTCCGCCTTCCCGTTCTGCTGCACGTAGACCGCCGTCAGCTGCGCCACCGTGGTGACCAGGTCCCTCACGGGCACGTCCTTCGTGTTGCCGTGCTTCTGCCTCCAGTCTCGGATGAACTCGCGCCAGATGAACGACGTCTCCAGGATGGCGCGGGCATGGTGGAAGGAGGCCAGCTTGTCGCCGTGGAACATGAGCTCCTCGTAGCGCCAGTCGATGGCGTCCTCGAAGGGGCGGTGCCCCCACCCGAAAGTGCCAGTCACGTGCATGGGCACCGTGGCATCGCCAATGGCATGCAGCGGCCCCGCCAGCGAGCGCGCCACCCGCGCCTCGCCCGCGTCCCGGAACTCCTTCCAGCCGGCCCAGGCCAGGTTGTCCACGGGGGAGAAGGGCGTGTGCGCCATGCTGAGGAACTGCCACTCGTCCTCTCCGCGCATGACGCTGTCCGCGTGCCCGTCATTGGCGCCAGACACCTGGTAGCGGTGGCAGCCCTGGCTGGTCTCGTAGTGCACGGTGAGTCCGACGGCATCGGCGAGCGCACGCGTCCCGATCTCGATGCCGTCCGGGATGCCGACGACGCCGGCCTGCTCCAGGTGGAAGCCGGGCAGGGTGTCGTAGGTCGCGCTCCCGCCGGGAGGAGGCGGCAGGGCGACGATGTGGTGCCACAGGCCGACGTATTGCTCGCTCGTGTGGTCACCGAAGCCCGGAACCATCCCGTCGACCCATGCGACGGCGCTGCTTCCCTGCTGCTGGCCCTTGTTCCACTCGTCGGTGACGCACTTCTTGCACTCGCCGCCGAAGAACGACTTGAGGCAGGTGAGCACGCATTTGTAGGAGATGTACGCGACGCCGGCCCCCGCGCCCGCGATGCCCGCGAGGAACTTCTTGATTTCGCTCATCCCGCCCGCGTTCGTCGGGCGAATCCACATGTGGACGTCGTCAATCTCGTCGTCCGGGTGGCGGGACCACACGCCCAGCACCGTCCCACTGAAGTCCCGCTGCGGGCCCTTGTTCACGTCGTTGAAGATGCCCCCCGGCTCCCAGCCATCCTGGATGCCACACCCGTCGACGTCGTCACTGAGGTAGTCGCCCGCGATGGGCTTCTTCGTGGCGCCGAGCGTCATCGTCTCGAAGCTGTTCATCGGCTGGCCCCAGCCCACCGTGTCGACCTGGCACTCGGGCTTGCCCGGCTTCGGCAACCCGCCCTTGAGTCCGCGCAGTCGCGGCAGGGCGGCGCGGACCTCTCCCATGTAGGCCGTCCACCGGGCCTTGAGCTCCGCGTCGGAGACGGACTTGTTCACCGCCCGCCATGGGCGCAGCGCCGGGAACTCGGAGTCCGCCGAGGAGAGCGCCTTCTCCGAGGCCGGCAGCGGCAACCCCGGGAGCCGCGTCTGCGACGGCCCCTCCTTCTGGACCATCAACATGACCTCGTAGGCATGGTCCGTCAGCTTCCGGTGGACCCCGGTGTTGTGGGCCTCCGCGCGCCCGGTCAGACCGAGCGCGAGCAGCCCTGCCAGCAGCGCGGCGGAAGGAGGAAATGGTCTTTTCATTCCTCTCGAACGCGGAGGGGCCATTCCCTTCGCCCCGGACACCCTGGCTCCGCGTCAGGCGCGGGTGGACCCCCTCCGGGTCGCCAGTGACGCGATGACGGCCAGCAGCTCCACGGGCTCGATGGGTTTGGGCACGTGGGTGTTGAACCCGGCCAGCAGCGCGCGCGTCCTGTCCTCCATGCGGGTGTAGGCCGTGAGGGCGACCGCGGAGATGTCACCGCCCTGTGCGGCCGGTAGGGCGCGCACCCTCGCGATGAAGCGATAGCCGTCCTCCTCGGGCATGCCGATGTCGGAGACGAGCACGTCGAACGCTCCCCGCCGCAGCACGGACAGGGCCTCCTCCGACGAGCTCGCCGTGGTGACGAGGCCTCCGCAGGTCTCCAGGAGGCTGCGCAGCAGCTCCCGCGTGTCCTCCTCGTCGTCGACGATGAGCAGCCGGAGCCCGGCGAGCTGCGGAGGGCAGGGGCTCTGCTGCGCATGCAGCGGGCCGCGCAGGGCGGGCGGCACCAGCATCTCCCGCCGCATGGCCACGGCCTGGGGAAGGATGACGACGAAGGTGGCGCCCTGGCCCTCGCCCGCGCTCGCGGCGGACACGGTGCCCCCGTGCAGCTCCACGAGGTGCCGGACGATGGCCAGCCCCAGCCCGAGCCCACCCGCCTTGCGCGTGGTGCTGCCGTCGGCCTGGCGGAAGCGCTCGAAGACGTGCGGCAGGAACTGCGCGGAGATGCCCTGACCCGTGTCCGCGACGGAGACCTCCACCGACGAATCGCGCCGCTCCACCAGCACCTGGACGCGGCCTCCCTTGGGGGTGAACTTCACGGCGTTGGAGAGCAGGTTCCACACCACCTGCTGCAGCCGGCTCGCGTCGCCCATGATGGTTCCGGCGGAGTCGAGCGCGGCCTGGATGCGGATGCCCTTCGCCTCGGCGGCGGGCCGCAGCGACTCGAGCGCGGCCTCGACCACGTGACTCACGTCGACGGACGACACCTCCAGCCTCAGCTTGCCCGTCATGATGCGGCTCACGTCGAGCAGGTCCTCGATGAGCTGCCCCTGGGAGCGCGCGTTGCGCTCCACGGTGGCGAGCGCCCGCTCCCGCTTGTCCTGCGGGAGCGTTCCCGTCCGCAGCAGCTGCACCCAGCCCAGCACCGCGGTCAGCGGGGTGCGCAGCTCGTGTGAGACGGTGGCGAGGAACTCGTCCTTGAGCCGGTTGGCGTCCTCCGCCTCCTCTCGCGCCGCGCGCTCGCGCGCGAGCAGTCCCTCCCGCTCCGCCTCCATCCGCTTCTGCTCGCGGATGTCCCGGCTGACGGTGGCGATGCCCGTCTGGCGCTGCGTGCCCTGCTCCATGAGCGCGAAGGTGTTGTAATGCGCGAGAATGGCCTCTCCCGTCTGGAAGTGCCGGAAGCGGAACTCGCTCTCCCACCGGCCGCCATTGAGGAGCGTGGGCGCGATGTGGCTCGCGACGAACGGCCGGTCCTCTGGCAGGAAGAAGTCGCGCAGCTGGTACCGGGTCACGTCCTCATGGCGCTCCAGGCCCAGCAGCCGCCGCCCCGCCTCGTTCACCCACTGCACCCGGCCTTCCGTGTCGCCCACGCCGATGAAGTCGGTGGACTGCTCGACGATGGTCGCCAGGCGCTCACGCTCCAGCTCCGCCTTCCGCTGCTCCGTCACGTCCTGCACGGTGCCGACGACGCGGTCCGGCTGCCCCCGCGAGTCGAAATGCGTCTTCACCATGGCCAGGATGGAGCGCTCGACGTCGTCCCAGCCCCGCACCCGGCACTCCAGTCGTGCCGCCCCCGCGCCCGGGCGCAGCGCCTGCTCGATGATGGCCCGCGCCTTGTCCACATCCCCGGGATGGACGCGGGCGATGGCCTCCGGGCCCGTGGGCATCCGGCCCGGTGGCAGGCCAACGAGCTGGAGCGCCCGGTCGTCCCACTCGAGCACGCCTCGCGCGTACTGAAGCTCGACGACGCCGAGCTGCCCGGCCTCGAGTGCCATCCGCAGCCGCTCCTCGCTCGCCCGGAGGGCGGACTCCGCCTGGGCGCGCCGGGCCACCTCCGCCTCTGCCTGGGCGCGAGCGGCCTGCTCGCGCGCGAACATCTCGCGCTCGGCGCGCTTCTCCTGTTCCAAGGACAGCTGCGTGGCCAGCTCGCGGGCCAGGTCCTCGAAGAACCGATGGTAGGGGTCGTCGAACCGCAGCCGGGGGCTGATGCCGAGGACGACCACGCCCCGGAGGTCCTCCGTGCCCGCGCGCCGCATGGGCAGGGCGAGCGCGCGCTCGGTGGGCTCCGGCCAGGGGCCGAAATGGCGGGCCCCGAGGAGCGTCTCCACCGAGTCGATCATCACCGGCGCGCCCGACTCCGCGGCCTGGCGGGCGACCTCCGTGATTCGGGCGAGGCCCGCCGTGTCGTGCTCCAGGAGCCCGTCGAGGCCCGTGGTCGTCGCGAGCTCCAGCCGTTGTGCGTCCTTGTTCCAGTGGAAGATGAGCGCGAGGGGAATGTCCTTCGCGTTGCCGGCGAGGGCGCGCCTGGCATCCATCGCCGCGCCTTCCGATGCGTCGCCCCTGGGCGCGCACGCGCGGAGCGTTTCCAGGCGCCGCTCGCCCAGCACGACGTCCGTGACTTCGAAGACGGGCTGGAGGATTCCCGCGATGGCCCCCTGGTCGTCGCGCAGCGGGCTGAAGTCGAAGGTGAAGTAGGCCTCCTCGTTGAAGCCATGCCGGGTGAGGAGGAAGAAGGTCTTCTCCACCTGGATGACCTCCCCCTTCTCCAGGACCCTGCGCATCCAGGGGTGGATGACCGGATAGGTGTCCGGCCAGCACTCGCGGTAGGGGGAGCCCAGGAAGCGCGGGTGACGCGGGCCCATGATGACCGCGTAGCCGTCGTTGTAGAGCTGCACCAGCTCGTCACCCCAGAAGATGATGGCCGGGGCCGGCATCTCCAGGATCATGGCGACGTAGGTCCTCAGGCTCCGGGGCCAGGACTCGACGGGGCCGAGCGTCGTGCTGCTCCAGTCGTGAGAGCGGAGCAGGGCGCCCAGCTCGCCGCCAGGGGCAGGGGGTTCAGAGGGGGATGTGAGGGGTTTCACGGGGCGGGTCGGGTGCGGAGGCAGGTTGCGCTATCTGGCCGCGTAGACTGCCTCGTGCCGGCCGGGCGTAGCTGGCTGATTCGAGACGGAGCGGGGGACCGGGCGCTCGAACCGTCGCGATCGTCGGGCCGTGAACAGCCGCCGCGTCCCTCTCACAAGTCAATGATATCCTGGAAGTGCCGTACTGGCAGGAAACCATCGTTGGGAGGGCACATGAAGACGAACATCACGATTGTGGGAGCGTTGCTCTGCGTGGGACTGCTGTCGGCGGGTTGCGGGGGGCCGGAGCTGGACGCGGAGGCCGCGACCGGGGCCGAGCTGGAGTCGCGGGAGGACGCGCTCCCGGACTGTGGCGGCCGGGAATACGAGATCACCTACTACGCGGAGCCCGAGCTCCTCACCTATGTGGGGAACATCGTCTGCACTTGCAACTCGTCGGGTTCGCAGGTCTTCGGTAGCCGCTCGCCGTACTTCGTGCGGTGGAATGGCGCGTACTGCAGCATTTGAATACACTGAGATTCCAGGGCCTCCCGTGATATGGATTTGGCGCGCTCCGGCGCAAACCCATTCCTTGGAGAATCTCGTGAATTCATACAAGCGGAAGACTTTCTCTCTGCTGCCACTGCTGGGCGGGCTGTTGCTGGTGGCATGTGGTGGTGTGTCCAACCCGGACTCCGTGCAGGGAGACGAGTCCGTGGGCACCGACGAGGCCGCGCTGTGCGCCGATGGGACCTGTAACTGTGTCGCTCCGGATTGCGACGCCCTGAACTGGACGTTCTGTGGCAAGGGCACCGGCACGAAGACGTGTTCCTGGGTTTCCGGAAGCACCTGCGCGACCGCCAACTGCGTCTGTTCGAATCAAAGATGGATTTGCCCCTGAGGGGCGATAATCCGCCTGATTGATGTCAGGGATTCAAGGGGCCTGGCGGATGTCCGGGCCCATGAGCGACACATTGTTGTCTACCCCAATGACAGTCCCACGGAGAATCAACTGCTCATCGGGATTGGCGAGCTCTTGAATCCGGATGGGAAGGTCAGAACCGGCCGACGACGCCGCCCATGAAGCCGCCGTGCGGCGTGGTGCCGAAGGCGGGCGTCACGGGGACGCGGCCTCCCGTCAGCGAGAAGTGCGACGCGGGGCCCGGGTCCATGCTCCCGGACAGCTCGAAGCCCACCACCGCTCCAAGGGCGGGCAGGGACAGCAGTCCGATGGGCCCCAGCGTGTCGTCGTCCACGGACAGCGCAAACAACCCCGCGCCCGTGCCGAGGAGGGCGCCGACGAGGGTGCCCAGGAAGCCGCCCCTGCCTCGCATCGCCTTGCCCACGCCCCACGTCGAGAACGTGGCGCCGAGCGCCATGCCGGACAGTCCGAAGAGCGCCGCCGTGGTGCAGTCCGTCTCGAAGAGGGAGCACTCCGTCGTCACCACGCCGGCCACGAGCCCCGCCAGGCCTCCCACCAACATTCCCGCGCCACCCGACAGCGTCTCCAGGACGATGCGGGGCGCGGCCGGGATGCCCTCGTCGGCCTTCATGGGTTCGGGCTGCACGGACGTCGGGGGGAAGGACTCCGGCTCCACCTGCTCCGGCGCGGGCACGAGCGGCGGCGCCACCACCACGTCATCCGCGGGCGCGGGGGAGGCAGTGTCCTGAGCGAGCGCCTGGCGGGGCAGGAGCGCACACACGAAAAGGACGGCGAGGAGGCGGGGCATGGGGAAACGCTACCGCGAAAACGCACGCGGAGAGCAGGGGGCGTCCAGCGACAGAGAGTGCCTTGACGGCGCGGCACGAGCCCCCCATCCTGCCGCGCCCCATGCCTGTCCTTCGTGGTGCCGTCACCTTCTCGCGCTTCCGGGCTGAACCGGCGAAGGAAGCGCCCTCTGATATCAAGCGCTGGCTCACGCGCGGCCTCAAGGCGCACGCGTTCGAGCCCATCGACCGCAAGTCCGAAGAGGAGCGCGCGGCCGGCTTCGTGGAGCTGGAGAACGCCGACTCCATCGACTTCCCCACCAGCCGCCTCTTCTATGGCGAGTACGCGCTGTTCGCCTTCCGCATCGACTCCATCAAGGTGCCCGCCGCGGCCATGAAGGCCGAGCTGACGAAGTGGGCCGCCGCCTTCGAGAAGGAGAACGACCGTCCGCCCAGCCGTGGCGAGAAGACGCAGTTCAAGGGCGAAATCCGGCAGATGCTGCGCAACCGCGCCACGCCGCGCACCGCCGTGCTGGACGTGAGCTGGAACCTGAAGACGCAGCAGGTGCAGATCTGGGCCGCGTCGCGCAAGACGGTGGACGAAATCATGGTGGCGCTGGAGAGCGCGCTGAGCGTGAAGTTCACCGGCATGACGCCGGCGGACCACGCGCGGACCGAGGGGCTCGACGAGGCGTCGCTGGGGCCCACGGCGGAGCTGATTGGCATGGACCTGCCGGCGACGGCGGTGGAGGAGGTGTCCCATGGCGGGGCGTGAGCAGGCTCGGGCCGAAGCGGCCTTCATGCGGGGCGACACCGGCGTGGACGGCGCCGCCACCGAGGAGAAGCAGGACGAGGCGGAAGTCGAGAAGGGCAAGGCCCGCGAAGCGCTGCTGCGCGGCCGGGCCTACCTGGGCCGCGAGTTCCTCACGTGGCTCTTGTGGCGCTCGGAGTCGGGCGACACGCTCATCGAGCACGAGGGCGAGGGCGTCACCGTGCTCTTCATGGGCCGGGTGGTGCTGCGCGGCGTGGCGGGCGACGTCACCGAGATGAGCGCCAAGGGCACGCTGGCGCCGTACTCCGAGCAGGTGAAGCACTCGCTGGACCGGGGCCTGCTGGTGGCCCAGGCGCGGCTGCGGCTCACCAACGGCGAGAAGGAGTACGAAGTCACGCTGGACTCCGAGTTCCTCGACGTCCGCGCCGCGAAGCTCCCGGCGCTGATGAGCGAGGAGGAGGACGACCAGATCTCCGAGCGCCTCTTCCTCACCGAGCAGCTGGCGGCCATGGTCGACGCGCTGGTGAAGGACTTCCTCGCCATCCGCGCGGGCAAGGGCTGGAGCAAGCAGGTGGTGCCCGCCATGAAGGAGTGGATGCGCGGCGACGAGAAGGGCGCCGACGCGCTCTCCAAGGCCGCCCGCGCCCGGGGCCGCGACGCCCGCACCGCGCGGGCCTGAGTCGCGTGACGGGAACCGGGCGCGCCTCGTGGGTGCGCCCGGTGGACGTCATGGCGCAGGTTCAACTGCTCGTGCCGGATGGGGCTTCGCTGAAGGAGCTTCGGCGACACGCCCTGAGTCGCTCTCCCGCGCCTTGAACTCTGAAGAACATTCGTCAGAGACCGAGCCCAACGAAACCGGCACGCTCCAGCTGCGCGCGAAGTAGGATGCGCGCATGCTCAAGGTCTACGGCTTCTCCCGAGTGAACAAGATGGCCCGCGGCAAGACCCGCGACCTGCGCGTGCTGTGGGCGCTGGAGGAGATGGGGCTGCCGTACGAGATCGTGGGGATGGATCATCCGCGGCACGACCTCGATACGCCCGCGTATCGCGCGCTCAATCCGTTCGGACAGATTCCGGTGATCGACGACGACGGCGTGGTCGTCACCGAGTCGGGCGCGATCCTGCTCTACCTCGCTCGCAAGAGCGGCAAGCTGATGCCGCGCGACCTCGCCGGCGAAGCGCAGGTGCTGCGCTGGTGCGTCGCGGCGCTGAACACGATCGAAGTCCCGATCCTGACCGCGTGGTTCGTCGACCTGTACGGCGGCAAGGGCACCAAGGGAAGCGATGCGCTTCACCAGTGGGGGGACATGCGCCTGAAGCAGCTCGACGGCTGGCTCGCGGGCAGAGAGTTCGTCGCGACCGAAGAGTTCACCGTCGCGGACATCTTGATGACGCATGTGCTGGGCGCCGGCACCGACGAGAGTGTCGTCAAGGACCATCCAAACGTGCTCGCCTTCCAGAAGCGCTGCATCGCGCGCCCGGCCTGGAAGAAGACGTTCGACGCCTACTGCGACCGCGTCGAAGCGGCCTGAGAGCGGCCTGCCACGCGAGGAGTAGGATGAGGCATGCACTCTCCAAGATGGCTCCTCCTGGCCGCCCTGGCATTCGCTTGCGCCGCCTCCGCGGCCAGCCCCGTTCCCACCTACCAGACCCAGACCCTCGAGGGCTGGACGGTTCGCATCGATGACCGCCTGCTGGCAGCGGCGAACAAGCCCCTGACGGACAAGGCCCTGGTGCTCCTGGCGGCGCAGCTCAAGGAGGTCGTCCGGATCGTCCCCGCGGGCCCCGTGGCTCAGCTGCGCAAGGTGACGCTGTGGCTGTCGCCGCCCTATCCCGACGCGCCGGAGGTGGCTCAGTACCATGCTGGCGAAACCTTGCTGCGCCAGGGGGGGCGCAACCCGGCGATGCTGAAGAGCATCGAGTTCTCGAACGTCCTCATCTTCGAGAAGGAAACCAGGCGGATGCCCGTGTTCGTGCTCCATGAGCTCGCCCACGCCTATCACGACCATGTGCTCGGCGAGCACGCCGGCATCACGGCTGCCTATGCGCGCGCGATTGCAAACAGAAGCTATGACTGCGTTGAGCGCAGGCGTGGGCCCGACCAGCCCGCCACGTTCGAGCGTGCCTATGCCATGCTCGACGATTGGGAGTTCTTCGCGGAGACCTCGGAGGCGCTCTTCGGCCGCAACGACTTCTATCCCTTCACACGTGAAGACCTGGGCAAGCACGACCCGGGCATGCTCGCGCTGCTCCAGCAGGTGTGGCAGCTGCCCACGCCCACGACACCCACCCCGCCCACGACACCCATCCCGCCGCCGGTGTCCGCCGCCTTCGATGCCCGCTGCTACTACCGGTTGACGACCCTGTGGCAGGGCGAGGGCATGTCGCTGGACATTCTCTATGACAGCAAGGCCAACAACGTGCCCATCCTCGCCAGGACGGGCAAGTACACGGGGCAGATGTGGAAGCTGACTCCGGAGGCCAACGGCTTCTACCGACTGACGACCCAGTGGCGTGGGACCAGCCTGTCGCTGGCCAACACCGCCGGCAATCGCCCCCTCCTCGTCAAATCGGCGGCTGTTCCGGAGCAGCGATGGAAGCTGATTCCGGAGCCCAACGGCATCTACCGGCTGACGACCCAGGCGCAGGGCGATGCGCTGTCACTGGACATCGTCAATGACAGCAAGGCCAACAACATCCCCATCCTCGCCAAGACAGGCTGCAATGACTCGGGGCAGCTGTGGAAGGTGACCTCCGAGCGCCCTCCTGAAGAGGCGGAGGATTCGCCGTGAGCGAGGAGCGGCGGCAGAGACTCTTCCTCCGCGTGGAAGAATCTCGGTGCGCGGGGCTCTCGCGGCCCTGGGGTCAGCGCCTCAGTGTTCCGTTCGCCCGGAGCTGATGGCCGATGCGGCGAATCTCCGCCTCCCCCTGGCGCAGGGCGTCGGCGCTGGTGTGCACCGAGTAGTTCCCGAGGACGAGGTCGTGCGGATGCTTCGCCGCGGAGCCGAGCACGAAGACCGTGGCGCCCTCGGCGACGAAGTCGATGGACCTCTCCGAGGGCTCGAAGATTGCGAGCTCGCCGCTCGGGATGGGCGAGGGGGCACGCAGCACGCCTTCGTGCACGGCAACCCAGGCCACCGTGTGTCCCTGGGGAGGGTGGTAGGTCCAACGCTCGCCTGCCTTCAGGCTGACCGACAGGTAGTTCATCGGGGGCGCGGCGATGGGGCTCTGCAGTCCGCCATACGCTCCGAGAATGACGCGGGCCGGACCCTCGGTGGGCACGTCCTCCGGCATCACGTAGTGACTGGCGTTGGCTGCGTTCTCGAGCTCTGGCGGCAGGGCGACCCAGAGCTGGAACCCCCTGACGCGCCCCAGCTCGGGAGCGCCGGTGTGCCAGACTCCGCCGCCCGCGCGCATCCATTCGACGCTTCCGGCCGGCATGATGCCTTGCTTCCCGGTGGTCTCGGCGTAGCGGACGCTGCCTTCGAGCATCACCGTCACCGTGGCGATGCCCGAGTGCGGGTGCCACCCGAAGTCCATGGGCGTGGGCGCATACCGGCCGTCGAAGCCGAAGAGGTCGAGGAAGACGAAGGGCTTGATGAGCTCGCCGAGGTCACCGGGGCTCATCAGCCGGGTGATGGGGCCGTGTGGGTGCCCGCTCGTGCGGTAGAGGATCTCACGGACGGGGTGCTGAAGCGGACGTGCCAACATGGTCTGCCTCCGAATGCCGGGGTGCTGGGTTTCCGGCGGAGATGCCGAGCTTCTTGAGCAACTGGATGAGCGTCGCGCGCTCGGTCTTCGAGAGCCCGCTCGCGGCCAGGTCCATCGCGGCCTTGTGAGCGGAGAAGACCTCGGCCGCCTGCGCTTCGCCCGCTGCTGTCAGCCGGACGATGCGCGCCCGCCTGTCGCTCGGGTGGGCCTCGCGCGCGACCAGGCCGCGAGCCGCCAGCCGGTCCACGGCCGTGGTGATCGCCCCGCTGGTGAGTCCGACCCGCCGGCCGATCTCGTTGACGGGCTGGGCTCCCTTGTGGAGGAGCATCTCCAGGACCGCGAAGTCGGAGAGCCCCACCTCGGACGACTCGATGCTGTGGATGGCCAGGCGCTCGAGCGTCCGATGCGCCTTCATCATCACGAGCCACAGGTGCGTGCCCGAGACGTCAGCGGCTCCCTTCTTCGGCGTGGCGCTCTTCATGGCAGATGTCTTAACATCAAGATTCTTGAGGTCAAGCAAATCGGACCGGGCGTCCCGAGGGTGGCAGGACGGACGATGAGCCCCCATCGCTCGCAGAGCCGGACGGTCGCTCCCTCCGCGCGCTCGCCTCGGCGGTGGCCTACGCGCCGGACCACACGTCGCTGCGGTACCGGTTCACCGCTCCGGTGACAGGCACCTATACCGTGTTCATGTCCACGGACGGCTCGTTCCGGACCGGTGCATGGAGCTTCACGCTGCGGGAAGAGTGAGCCACTCCTGCACACCCTGTTGGGGGGCACTGGCGGCCGACAGTGGTGGAAGGAAGGTTCATTCCGCGAGTCCGCCACGCGGAGGGAGAGTGCAGCGTCTTCCCTCGCCCTGAATCAGTTCGCGGAGGCCCGCGCGGCGTCCTGCTCCAGCAGCCAGTGCTCCACGGCGGCCGTGTCACCGATGTCGCCGTCGAAGCGGCGCGCCGGGACATACGGCTCGTTGTGGCCGCGCGGACGATTCCGGTAGACCTTGATGGGGACGATGATTCGCGTCGTGCCCGACGGAAGGTCCACCACGCGGACCTCCATGTAGACGGAGTCCGCGGAGGTGGGCAGGCCCACATGCGTGACGCCGGGCAGGCTCAACATCAGGTCGGCGAAGTCCAGGCACGCGCTGCCGCAGCGGCCGTCCGTGAGCAGATACACGCGCGTGCGCACGGGATTGGCGGGCTCCGTGGCGGGCGGGGTGGAGGAGGCTTCTTCCTTCTCACTCCAGAGGGGCTGACCCCGGCGGCGCGCCTCGGTGAGGCCCTGGGTGACAGCGCCTGCCCACTTCTCCTCGCGGCTGTCCTTGCCGAACTGACGCCCGAGCTGCGCGGTCATCTCCCCGAGGTAGCGCACGTTGTCCGCCGAGGCCCGCCAGTCCACGTAGACGGCGCGGGCCTTCGGGTCGTCCTCGGAGCGCGCCTTGACCAGCTCCTCCCCGAAGAGCCCCTGCGCCAGCTGCTTGCCCCACGCCGAGTTGCCGCCGGTGTTGCCGCGCACGTCGAACACCAGCACCTCCGCGCTCCGCCAGGAGCCGGCCTGCTCCGCCAGCGAGCGCATGGCCTCGAAGTCGGCGGAGCCCTCGCGCGGACCGAAGGTGGGGATGGAGACCCAGACGCCTGCCTTGCCAAACGTGTGCGTGCCGAAGGAAGGCGTCGGGCCGAACGCCGCGGCCTGCAGCTTCTTCTCGTGCTCCTCCGTGGGAATGGGCCGGTAGCGCAGCGCCACCGTGCGCACCTCGGTGCCCGTCTTCACGCGGCACTGTGACGGCGGCTTCACCTCGGGGTTGCCCACGTCCTGCAGCAGGCTGGGGGTGATCTTCATCCGCAGCGACTCGATGTCCGCGCCAGCGGCGAAGGGCAGCACGTCCTGCTCCAGCATCTTCTGCGCGGCCCGGCCGTCGCAGTCGAGCAGCTCGCTGCCCACGGCGGGCAGCGTGTCCTGCGCCGGGTCCTTGTCGTCCACGCTGGCGACGACATACCGGCCCTGTCGCAGCGAGAGGATGAACCCGGGCCAGGACGCGCGGAGAGGCGCGACATAGGCGCCCGCACGCAGGTGGCCGTCCCGGAAGCCCGCGGCGTAGTAGCGGATGGCGAAGTCATAGCCACCGAAGGAGCGGGCCTGCCGGGCGCGGGTGAGCGCCTGCCGATAGCCTCCGTCCAGCCACTGCTTGAAGGACGGGTTGAGCGGGTCCACCGGCCCCGGGTGGTTCTCCAGGATGGCCTGGCGCATGGCCTTCAGGTCCTGCTCCGCCATCTGCGCCCAGGGGTTGGTGGCGGTGAGCGAAAGTCCAATGACGAGGGTCGGGAACAACATCGTGCAGGGGGTCTCCGGGCTGTGCCTTCAGGACGGCCGAACGTAGTGCCGATTGCTCGGCCTGCGCCCCGCAAGCTCACCCGTGCGGGCGCTTCGGACTCAGCGTGAAGTCGCGGGCACACGGCTCCGGCGGCGCACCCACGCGAGCGCCAGGCCGGGCACCAGCACCATGCCCGCGAAGAGGACGAGGAAGGACTCCAGCCGTGCCGCCGCGGCGCCGAGGGCCGCGTACGTGGCGGACACGCCCAGGTTGGACAATGCGCACACCGTGAAGAAGCTCCGCCGGGACATGTGGCTGGTGCCCGCGAAGACGACGGAGGCCTCCGCCAGCACCGGTACCGCGCGGAACACCAGCAGGAACCAGGGGCCCAGTCGCTCGGAGGCGCGTGCCAGCCGCTCCACCTCCGCGTCGCCCGCCATGCGCCGCAGCGCCGACCGCCCGGCTCGCGCGCCCAGTCCGTAGCCCAGCACGCAGGCCACCATCATCCCCAACCAGTTGGTGGCCAGTCCGCCCCAGAAGCCCAGCAGTCCTCCGGCCGCGGTGCTCACGAGGCTGGAGGGAACGGGCAGGAGGATGTCTCCGGCCAGGAGGCCCCCCAGCACCAGTGACACCTGCCACGCCGGAGGGCGCGCGGAGAGGAACCGCTCGGCCACCGCGTCCACGTCGGCGCCGAAGAGGGCGAAGGGCACCAGCACGAGTGCCAGCAGCAGCGCGCAGAAGGCCACCCAGCCCGCCACGGCGCGTGCTCGCTGTGTCTCCGGGGGCGTCAGCCGCCGTGCGGGCTCATGCATCCCCGAGGGGGAGCCGGGCCGCTGCGGACATCAACGACTGCTCGCGCTCGGCGGGAAGCTCTCCCTCCGCCATGAAGGCGATGCCCACCACCGCGCGCACCTGTCCCGTGTCGTCCAGCACGGGCAGCGCCACCGCCGCGCGCGCATCCACGGCCTTCGCGCCCGGCTTGATGCGGCCGGTGTCGTCCTCCTTCAGGTTGCACGTCTGCACCGGCGCCCTGCGCACCTGTGCCAGCCCGGCCATGCCCTTGCCGTGCGGCACGTGGCGGACGGCATTCAGCACGGGCGGTGGGATGTTGAGGGCCGCCACCAACTCCAGGTCCGCTCCGCGCTGCACGTGGATGGTGCCCGCGGAGGCGCCGTGCTCGGCGGCGAAGGACTCCAGCCACGCCTGATACGAAGGGGTATTCATGCTCATGGCGTGGCTGACTGTGCGCCCCCGTTCGCGAGAGCGTCAACGCGCCGGCCCGGCAACCATGCGGCAGTCGACGTTGTCCTCGGACTCAGGGGCCGCCACGGATGCCGAAGATGGGCGCCCACCAGGGTTCCACTCCGCGCATGTCCACGCGGCCGGCGCCGGCGGTGAGCTCGATGAACTCTCCGTCGCCCAATTCGAAGTGGCCCGCGAACGCCAGTCCGCCGTAGGTGGCCGACGCCGTGCGGTCCGAGATGATGAGCCGGTGCACGCCGAGGAAGGGCACCACCCCCAGCACCGTGTCGTCCTGGTGCACCGCGAGCGATAGGGAGCCCTCCACGCCCATCATGCTGCCGGGGCCTCCCACCGTGCCCAGGCCGAAGTCCGTGGCCCCGCGCAGTATCACCGCGGGAGCGATGCTCACGTCGCCGAGCTGGAAGTAGTGGGACAGGCCCATGGACAGGCCGTAGCCGGGCACGGGGACGGGGCAGGTGGCCTCGATTTCGTCGCAGCCCACCTCGCCCTGGAAGCCGACGTGCACGCGGGTGTTGGCGCTCACCGGAATGAGGAGGTCCGCGTCGTATGCCACGCTCCACTGGGGCGAGGAGAAGGGCGCGCGGTTGCCCTCGAAGTCCTCGGGGGCCTGGAGGGGCACCGTCAACCGGGGCCCGGTGCGCAGGCCGGCGCGCGCCGTCACGTGGTCCAGGCTGCCGGGCACCATCCGGATGCCCATGGGGCTCAACGTGGTGGGCGCGCAGCCGGCCAGCACCGTGAGTGCGGCACTCAGCATCCATGGTGCGTGTCTCACGGCGACCCCTTCTTCCCGCTCGGGCGGGATGGGCCTCAGGATATCGCGGATGGACGTGCGCCTGCTGGGGGCCGGCTCGCGGCGGACTGTTCAACCCGTGCCAGTCTCGCTCGGGAGGGTAGGTGGAGGCTCCGAAGCCGGGCAGGATGCGCGGGGCGCCGCCGCACGGTGGCGCCGACCTCCCTCATGCTCGAGTCACTTCTGGAAGCAGGTCGATGAAGGCGCGTCCGTTACGGTTCCACCTGGCCTGGCTCGCGCTCGGGCTGCTCATCCCCCTGGTCGTCTTCACGGCGGCAGTCCTGGACCGCTTCGCCGCCTCGCAGCGCGCGGCCCGTGAGCAGGGCATGCGCGAGACGGCCCGGGCCCTGGCGCTGGCGGTGGACCGCGAATTGGGGCAGTCCATCCGCGCGCTGGAGGTCCTCTCCCACTCTGAACCCCTGTCGCGCGGCGACCTGAAGACCTTCTACGCGACGTGCAGGGCCGTCGTGCACTCGAGCCAGCCCTGGACGTCGCTGGCGCTGGTGGACGTGGACGGACGGACGCACTTCAGCACGGACCAGCCATTCGGAGAGAGCGTCTCCAGGCCGGTCGACCGTCCCTATCTGCGAAGGGTGCTGGAGACGGGACGCCCGGTCATCGCGGACTATCCCTTCAAGCGCATGCAGGGGCCGCCCACGGTGGTGGTGGCGATGCCGGTGCTCAGCGGGGAGCGCATCGCCGCCGTCCTGCTGGCGCACTACTCGATGCGGCACTTCGACAAGCTCTGGACCGAGCAGCGCATCCCCACGGATTGGGTCGGCACGCTGGTGGACGAAGAGGGCGTCATCCTCTCGCGCAGCCGCGCCGCGGACCGCTTCGTCGGTACGACGGCGCCCGCGGCGTTCATCGAGAGCATGCACGCGGCCGGGAGTGAGGGCTTCTTCCCCTCGGTGACGGCGGACGGCATGAAGGCCTACTCGGCGGTGGCGCGCTCGCAGGTGGTGCCCTGGACCATGGTCTTCTCCGCGCCGCGGGCCATCTTCTCGGCTCCCATGGAGCGCTCGTTCCTCGCGCTGCTGGTGGCAGGGCTGGTGTGCTGTGCCGTCGCCGCGGGCTGGGCAACGCTGATGGGGCGTCGCATCACCCACCCACTTCGAGCCCTGGCCCGCGCGGCGACGGACAGCGCGGCGACCCCCGCTGCCTTCACGCGCATGCCCACCACCGGCATCTCCGAATTGGAGGAGGTGAGGGTGGCGCTCGCGCGCACCACTGCGCTGGTGGCCGAGCGGGAGGAGGCCCTGCGCGCGAAGATGCGCGAGGCCGAGGCCGCGCGCGCCGAGGCCGAGGCCACCAACCGCGCCAAGGACCAGTTCCTGGCCATGTTGGGGCACGAGCTGCGCAACCCCCTGTCCGCCATCACCAGCGGCGTGAAGGTGCTCTCCATCGCCCGCGACGACGCGCGCCGCGAGCGGACCCGGGCGCTGGTGGAGCGGCAGGCCTTCCACCTGGCCCGGCTGGTGGATGACCTGCTCGACGTGGCCCGCGTCAGCAGCGGCCGCATCACCCTTCAGAAGGGCACCATGGACCTGGGCGAGTGCGTGCACCGCGCCGTCGCCGCGCTCGAGTCCTCCGGGAGGACGCAGTCACACCAGCTCGACGTGAAGGCCGGGCCGGCGGTGATGGAAGGCGATGAGAACCGCCTCGTCCAGGTGGTCACCAACCTGGTGTCCAACGCCCTCAAGTACACGCCGGACGGAGGCCGCGTCACCGTGCGCACGCACGTGGAGGCGGAGCACGTGGTGCTGGAGGTCTCCGACTCCGGCGTGGGCCTGCCGCCGGAGGTGCTGCCGCGCGTCTTCGATTTGTTCTTCCAGGCGGACCGCACCCTGGACCGCTCACAGGGTGGACTGGGCGTGGGGCTCACTCTGGTGAAGCGCCTGGTGGAGCTGCACGGCGGCACCGTGGAGGCGCGCAGCGAGGGCGCCTCGAGCGGGAGCACCTTCACGGTGCGCCTGCCGCGGGGCGGGGTGGCGGAGGCGCCGCAGCCGAGGGCCGGTGCGGCGGGCCCCGGTGTTGCGCGCCGCATCCTGCTGGTGGAGGACCACGCCGACAGCCGACAGTTGGTGCGCGAGCTGCTGGAGGCGGATGGCCACACGGTCCACGAGGCGGAGGACGGCCCGTCTGGACTGGAGAAGGCGCGCGAGCTGCGGCCCGACGTCGTCCTCCTGGACATCGGCCTGCCGGGGCTGGACGGCTACTCGGTGGCCCGGGCGCTGCGTGCGTCCGCCGAGACCGGGCACGGGCCGCGGCTCATTGCCCTGACGGGCTACGGCCTGAAGGAGGACCGGGCTCGCGCCATCCAGGCCGGCTTCGACGAGCACGTGGTGAAGCCCGTGGACATCGTCCGGCTGCGCGAGGTGCTCTCGGCGACCTGAGTGGCTGAAAATAGATGTCCGGAGGCTGTCCGCTCACACGTTGAGGGCCTGAAAGCACCCGACAGTGGGTGCGACACAGGAGGTCATTCCATGAGTGGGTTCATCTATCTATTCCGGACCACCGAGGCGGACCAGCGCGAGGCCATGGGAACGCCCGAGCGCGCGCAGCGGAGCATGCAGGCATGGCTGGCGTGGATACGCGAGCTGGAAGCCAAGGGGCACCTGAAAGACCCCGGGCAGCCGCTCGAGCGCTCGGGCGCGGTGGTCCGTGGGAAGAAGAAGGTGGTCACCGACGGGCCCTACGCCGAGTCCAAGGACCTGGTCCTGGGCTTCATCGTCGTCGAGGCGAAGAACCTGGAGCAGGCCGTGGAGCTGTCGAAGGGCTGCCCCATGTTGGAGGGCGCCGGCTCCGTGGAAGTGCGCCCGGTGATAGAGGGACCGCTGTCATGAGCACGCGACGCATCGTGGTGTTCAACCGCGTGTCGGCGGACGGGTACTTCGCTGGAGCCGATGGGGGCCTGGACTGGGCCGTGCCGGACGCGGAGATCGACAAGGGCGCCGTGGAGGCCATGCCGGGCTTCGACACCCTCCTGTTCGGGCGGCGGACGTACGAGAACTTCGAGGGCTTCTGGCCGCGTGTCCTCACCGAAGGCCCCACCGCGCCAGACCCGCACAGTCCTGGACGGAGCTCACCGGAGTTCCACTCGCTGGCGGTCTGGTTGAACGACGTGGCGAAGGTGGTCTTCTCCCGGAGCCGGAAGGAGGTGACGTGGAAGAACTCGCGCCTCGTCCGGGAGCTCGACCCACGAGAGGTCGAGGCCCTGAAGCGGCAGCCCGGCAAGGACATCCTCATCTTCGGGAGCGGCTCCATCGTGTCTCAGCTCACGGAGCACGGGTTGATTGACGAGTATCACTTCATCGTCAACCCCATCCTCCTCGGAAGCGGCCTGCCGATGATCAGCGGTGTGTCGAAGCGCACGCGGCTGGAGCTGCTGGAGGTGAAGCGGCATCCGGCGGGCAACGTCACGCTCCGCTACGCGCGCGCGGGTTGACCCGTGGCGACGCTGCTGGAGCTCAACGAGCACTTCTTCCGGCGCGAGTCGGGGCGGATGGTCGCCGCCCTGACGCGCATCTTCGGCGTGCACAACCTGTCGCTGGCGGAGGACGTCGTGCAGGACGCCTTCTGCCGGGCGATGGAGGCGTGGAGGGCTCGCGGCGTTCCGGAGAATCCGTCCGCGTGGCTCATGGCGGCGGCGAAGAACCGTGCGCTCGACATCGTCCGGCGAGAGCGCACGGCGCGCACCTTCGCGCCCGAGCTGGGCCGGCTGCTCGAAACGGAGTGGACGCTCGCGCCCCTGATTGACGAGGCCTTCGCCGCGAACACGATTCGCGACGAGCAGCTCCGGATGATGTTCTCGTGCTGCCATCCGCGACTGCCCGAGGAAGCGCAGCTCGCGCTCATCCTCAACATCCTGTGCGGCTTCGGCGCGAGTGAGATTTCGAGCGCGCTGCTGACGGGGCACGCGGCCATCGAGAAGCGCATCTCTCGAGGGAAGAAGGTGCTGGCGGGCGCGCGAACGCTGTTCGACCTGACGGATGCCGGGTTCGAGTCGCGCCTGTCGACCGTCAGGCGGGCGCTGTACCTGTTGTTCAACGAGGGGTACCACGGCGCCTCCGCGAAGGCCGCGGTGCGGGTCGAGCTGTGTGATGAGGCCATGCGCCTGACGGCGTTGCTGCTTGAACACCCTCCGGCCGCGACGCCCACCACGTATGCGCTCGCCGCGCTCATGTGGGTCCATGCGGCACGGCTCCCAGCGCGGATTGACCCGGCCGGGGAGCTGAGTGCGCTCGTGGACCAGGACCGGACCCACTGGGACGCTCGACGGATGGAGGAAGGGCTCGCGCTCTTCGAGCGCTCGGCGTCGGGGGAGGTGGTGACGCCGTATCACCTCGAGGCGGCGATTGCCGTGACGCACGCGAGCGCTCGCAGCCTGGAGGAAACGGACTGGCGGGCCATCGTGTCGCTGTACGACAGGCTGATGGCGCTGGCTCCGTCGCCCGTCGTTGCGCTCAACCGTGCGATTGCCATCGGAGAGCGTGACGGCGCCGAGCGTGGGCTGGAGGCGCTGCACGCCATCGCGGATTCCGAAAGGCTGGCGAGCTATCCGTTCCATCCCGCCGCGCTGGGGGAGCTGGAGCTGCGTCGCGGTCATCGGGAGGCCGCGCGGAAGCATTTCCGGACAGCGCTGAGCCTCGCGAGGAACGAGACGGAACGTCGGTTCCTGGAGAAGCGCCTGTGGAGCAGTGCGGATGTGTGACGGGGGCTCCAGGATGGTGCGATTGCGCCAATCCGGTGCGCCAGTCTGGGGCACCCGAGCCTGCTGACGGCTCGCAACCGCCCGGCCTCACGAGGGCCGGCGAATGGCATCCCAAGTGCAGACCGGGGCGTGTCCCGCTCAGGAGGCCCTCATGGTCGGTCGCGCTCCATTGCCGCTGGTTCCCTCGCTGACGCGCCTGGGTGCGCTGGTGGCCATCGCCGCCGTGACGCTCTGGTGGATGCACAACCGTCGCCGGAATGGCGCGCGGCTCGCCCGTCGGCCGGCGACGGCACAGTCCGCTGCACATGGCTCGCTGGTGCAGGTGCGGACGGAAGCTCCGGGGCAGCACGCACGCAACGGGAATCCGCGAGCGGCAGGCGTGACGGCCCAGGCGTGAGTGCATGGGCAGTGTGAGGATGGGAACCCGGCCTGTATCCTCGCCCCCAACCTGGGAGAGAGGGGCGCAGGCATGGATGACGTCGAGCGCAGGCAGCAGGAGGCGGCCCGGGCGCGGGCGGTCGAGTTCTGGCGCCGTCACGATGAGATGGAAGCGCGACTCTCCCGCCCGGTGAGTGAGCGCATGCTCGACCTCGGGCGCGTCTCGACGGGAATGCGCGTCCTGGACATCGCCTCGGGCCGAGGCGAACCGGCCCTGCCTGCTGCCCACCGGGTGGGCCCGCATGGCTGGGTGCTCGCGACCGACCTGGGGGAGGGGGTGCTGCAAATCGCCCGCGAAAGGGCGAGTCGTGAGGGCCTGAAGAACGTCGGGTTCCAGGTGGTTGATGCTGAAGCGCTCGAGGTCGGCGAGCAGTCCTTCGATGTGGCGACGTTGCGCTGGGGCTTGATGTACATGCGCGAGCCAGAGCGGGCCCTCCAGTCCATCCACCACGCGCTGAAGCCCGGTGGCGTGCTCGTCATCGCCTCGTGGGCCGAGCCCGCTCGCGTTCCCTGGGCTTCGCTCGCCCGCCGGATGCTCGAGCGCTATCGAGACGTCCCGCTGCCCATCTCAGGCTCCGACGGTCCAGGGGTGTTTCGTCACGCGGACCGCGCCAGCCTGGACGCGGTCTTGCAACGCAATGGCTTCTCCACGGAGGCGGTGGAGGAACTGGACATTCCCGTCGTGGAAGCCAGCGATGGACACGGCATCGTGGCCTGGATTCGAGAGCTGGGCGGGCCCCTGGTGAAGCTCGTCGACGAAATGCCCGAGCACCTGCAGCGAGCGTGGGAGGCGGACATCCGCGCCGACGTGGAGAAGCACCGCGTTGGAGAGAAGGTCACCCTGGGGGGCGTCACGAGAATCACCGTGTCACGCCGTTCCTGAGAGCACTCGCGGCCAGCTCGCGGTGCGCTGAAGTTGGCGCACCGCTCTGAGCGGCTCGGCATTTGCGCTACAAGGTCAAGCCAGTGACGTTCAGACCTGGGCCTGGCCGCCATCGGCGAAGAGCTCGGAGCCGTTGACGAAGCTCGAGTCGTCGGAGGCCAGGAAGACCGCCGCCTTGGCGATTTCATCGGCCTCACCCACCCGGCCCATCGGAACCTGGGAGGCAAGCATGTCGAGCAGGCCCTGCTGCTGCGCGGCGTCCGGCCCGGCGAGGTTGACCAGGCCTGGCGTGCGCGTCGAGCCAGGGCTCAGCACGTTGATGCGGATGCTCCGGTCCTCGAGGTCCAGAATCCAGTTGCGCGCGAAGCTGCGGACCGCCGCCTTGGTCGCGGCATAGACGCTGAAGGCCGGGGTTCCCACGGTGGCCGCGGTCGAGCCGGTCAGGATGACCGAGGCCCCCTTGGCCAGCAGCGGCAGCGCCTTCTGGACCGTGAAGAGCACGCCCTTCACGTTGCGGCCGAACGTATCGTCGAACTGCTCCTCGGTGATGGCGCCGAGCGGCAGCATCGAGCCGCCACCGCGTTGGCGAAGAGCACGTCGATGCGGCCCTTCTCCTCGCGCACCCGGGCGAACAGCCGGTCGAGGTCCGGAAGGCTCGCTGCATCGGCGCGCACGCCCGTGGCGCTCTTGCCGAGTGACGCGACGGCCGCGTCGAGCTCCGCCTGGCGGCGGCCGGTGATGTACACGTGCGCGCCCTCGGCGATGAACCGCCGGGCGGCTGCGAGGCCGATGCCGCTGTTCGCGCCGGTGATGACGGCCACTTTTCCTTCGAGCTTGCGTGACATGTGAATCTCCTGAGGTGTGGAGACTCATGTAACCGGGGTGCGCAGGCCTCCGAAACGTCAATGACTGCAAGCCATCATTGCAGGAATGCAAAGGCCGCGGAGTTCGGGTCAGCGCGGCCAGCGCCACGTGGGCTTGGAGAGGTGCTCCGCGAAGAAGGTGGCGAGCGCTTCGACCTTGGCCGGGCGCACACCCGCGGCGGGCGTGACGAAATAGAGGCCGCCGGTGGGCAGCGGCCAGTCCTTCAGGAGCACCTCCATCCTCCCGTCGTGGAGGTACTCACTCGCGATGAAGTCGGGCAGCTCGGCAATGGCGAGACCCGCGAGCACGGTGGGCACCAGGGCATCCGCGTTGGTGACGCTGAGCCGGCCGGCAGGGGTGAGGGTCTCCTCCCTGCCCGCGGCATTGACGAACCGCCAGGCTTCGCTCCGCGCACGGTAGACGTAGCCAAGGCAATCCCGGTCCATCAGGTCGCGAGGGTGCTTCGGCCGGCCGTGCCGCTCCAGGTAGCGCGGCGCCGCGACGATGAAGCGTGAGACGGGACAGAGTCGCCGCGCGACCAGCGACGGGTCCAGCTGCGCGGATATCCGCAGCGCCGCGTCGAAGCCCTGTCCCACCAGCTCCACGACCGCGTCCGAGAGGTGGAGATCCACCGACACCTCCGGATAGGCACGGAGGAACTTCGGCATCAGCGGCGCCACCCAGCGCAGCCCGAAGGACATGGGCACCGCCAGGCGGATGAGACCGCGCGGCTGAGCAGACTGCTCCCGCGCCGCGTGTTCCATGGCCTCCGCATCGAGATAGAGGCGGCTGGCGCTCTCCGCCAACGTCCGCCCGAACGCCGTCAGCGCCAGTTGCCGCGAGGTGCGGTTGAAGAGCCGCGCGCCAAGCCGTTTCTCCAGCCGGCTGACGCCACGCGATACGGTCGCTACGGACACGCCCATGGCTCGCGCGGCCCCCGCGAACGAGCGCTCCTCGGCCACCTTGGCGAACATCGCCAGCCCTTCGAAATCCGGCAGTTTCGACATCGGCAATCCTGCGACGATGCGTCGCGGACCTTTCTGATTCCCAATCGAGGCGCGCGGGGGCGTCACTCTCCACGCTCACGGCGGCGGAGGCGCGAGAGCGCGGAAGCCCTCCGCGATGGCGATGCCAATGTTGGTCAGCAAATCCTGCCGCGCGTTGACCACATACAGGTGTGGCGTGAGTGCCCAGACCTCGCGCAGCACGCGCCGGGGCGGGGGAGGCGGCTGGGTGCTCAGCTCGGCCTGGAGCAGCGGCAGCACCTTGTCGGAGAGCCGCAGCGCGGTGTCCATGACGAAGATGGCCAGGTGCGGGCGCAGCGCCCGCACGCGCCGGAAGAAGGCGCCCACCTCGTCGGGCGCCAGGTGCTTGGGCGGCGAGGACTTCATCTCCAGGTACAACAGCCGCCCCTCCGCTGCCGCCACCACGTCCAGGTCTCCACCCACGTCGGGTGCGTGGAACTTCACGCCCACGGCCACGTCGAAGCCGAGCCGCACGCGCAGCTCGCGCGCCACGTACCACTCCAGCGTGCCGCCGAAGCTGGCGGCGGGCCAGGTCAGGCTGTAGCGCCCCGCGTCCTCCCGCGCCGCGAGCCCGAGCGACACCAGGTCCTCGGCGAACGCGGCCGCCTGGGGCTCCTCCAGGTACTTCGTCGCCTCGGCGGGCTGGAACGGGCCACGCCGCAGGATGGCGCCGCGCAGGAAGAGGCGGAACGCGTAGTGGCCGAGCCGCTCGACCAGTCGCTCCATGCGCTCCGGCTCCAAATCCGTGGGGAAGGGGAGGTCCAGCGGGGCCACCGTGGGCTGGAAGCCCCGGCGCACCAGCATGGCGAGCGCTTCACTCCCCGGAGCCAGCAGCTGCCGGGGAGGGGGCGGCGCTTCCGCCGCGCTCAGCTCCAGATCACGGGCCGTCGGAAGGTCCTTCATTCCGCAACTCTAGCTCGTCCCCCGCGCTTGCGCAGGCCAGGTGCGTTGGAGCCCGCCGCCTCGGTAATCACCCGCCGCAGCCACGGGTGGGCGGCATCGTGCTGCACGCGCTCGTGCCACAGCTGGCTCACCGTGAAGCCCGCGACCCCCATCGGCGCGCGCAGCAGCTCCAATCCGAAAGCGGACGCCAATCGCTGCGCCACGCGCTCCGGCGCCATCAGGAGCAGGTCCGTGGAGGCCACGACGAAGGGAGCCAGGAGGAAGTGCGGGACGGCCACCACCACCCGCCGCGACTTGCCCATCCGGCCCAGTGTCTCGTCCACGATGCTGCCCGTGCCGCCCCACGGTGCCACGCTGACGTGGCCGTGTTCCAGGTAGCGCGCCAGGGTGAGCCGCCCGCCCGTCACCGGGTGGCCTCGCCGGGCCACGCAGACGAAGCGCTCGCGGAAGAGGGCCTGGACGCGGAAGGCCGCACAACCTCGGAGACGCCATGAACGCCATCCGCACCGCAGCCCTCGCCGCCGAGCCGCCCAGCATCGTCGGCCAGTGGAAGTCCACGCAGTGCGAGGTCCGCCCCGGCGGCAACGGGCAGAAGTTCTACGTGAGCTGCTCGGCGGTGTTCTCGTTCAACCAGTGTCCGTGGGAGCTGGACCTCGTGAAGGTGGTGGGCAACGAGCTGTTCTTCGGCGCCCGCCCGGCCGAAGGCGGCTGCAACCCCGACGCGAAGCACCTGCCCTCGGAGCTCCAGGTGCCGCTGAAGCGCGTGAAGTGAGACGCCGCGCTCAGTGCACGTAGACGGGGCAGTAGCGCAGCATTTCCTGCACGGGGGGTTGGCAGAGCTGCACCCCGCGAGAGGTGTCGATGAACGACTTCCGCCGCGCCTCGAGGTAGCACCCGGCGGGGTCGTCCTCGGGGGTGGCGAACTGGCAGAGCTGCAAGGCCTGTCCCTCCGTCAGCGAGCCCTCGTCCTGCACCCGCAGGAAGCACCTGGCGGGAGCAGTCGAGCGGGCACCCCGGCAGAGCTGGGTGGCCGCGTACTCGTCCGTCAGCCCTTCCTCCAGCGCCAGCTGATAGCAGGTGAGCTGCGGCGCCTGCTCGCGCGCCTGGGCACTCCCCGGAGCGCCAGCCACGAGGAGGAAGGCGAGCACCGCCGTGCCAGCCGCATGACGGAAGAGCCGGGACGTACCGCTGCCTGTCTTCATTCGGAGGCCTCCGCCGCAAATCTAGGTGTCCGTCCTCCAACGAACCGGTGCAGCGGTGCGGGCCCGGTCCGAGTCAGGCCGGCCAGCGCGGGGCCCGGCCGGCCGCCTCCCCGCGCTCGGGACCGCTTCGCGGCGCATCGGACGCGGCCCCGGGTTCAGTTGCACTTCAATGGCAGGTGTGTCCCAGTAGATCCCCAGCGTCGCCGTGGACTCCAGGAGCAACATCCAGGTGGCCGCCCGCTTCGCGGGCTCGTTCGACGCAGACCCGCCCCCGGGTGCGTTGTAGAGTTCGCGCACTGTTCCCGGCTGGCGCGAGCGGGGAGGATGCATGGGCGACGTGGAATCGGACCTGGCCCCCGAGTGGCGGGCCTGGCTGGCGGAGAACCTGGTGCTGGGCGTGGAGCCGGAGACGCTGGAGCGCACGTTGCTCCAGGCTGGCATTGCCCCCGAGCGCGCGCGGTCCGGGGTGGCGTCCGTCCTCCAGCACCCGGCGGTGGAGCAGGGGCGTCGTCGCGCGGAAGGGCACGGAAGGCTCCGTGCGCTCCTCGACGCGCGCGTGGCGCTTCACCGGCAGTCAGGGTGGCACCAGCGCCTGGCGCGTCGGCGCGGCGTGTCCTCGCGCGAATTGATGGAGCGCTACTACCTCGCGCACCGGCCCGTCATCCTGGAGGACTTCATGGATGGCTGGCCCGTCCTGGAGCGCTGGCGGCCCGAGGTGCTGGCACAGCGCTTCGGTGACGTGGAGGTGGAGGTGATGGCGGGCCGCGAGTCCCGCGCGGACCACGACCTGGAGCCGGATGCCTGCCGCACGGTGATGCGCTTCGGGGAGTTCATCCGCCGGCTGCTGGAGGGCGGCCCCTCCAATGATTTGTACCTCACGGCGCGCAACTTCGCGCTGGAGCGTCAGGAATTGCGCGCGCTGATGGAGGACTTGCGCTACCCCCCGGGCGTGCTGCGCCAGACGGAGCTCGTCGGGGCGGTGAAGCTCTGGGTGGGGCCGGAGGGCACCCGGACGGCGCTGCACCACGACCTGGGCACCGTCTTCTTCGGGCAGATTCACGGCCGCAAGCGCTTCCGGCTCATTCCCTCGTTCCAGACGCACCACCTGTACAGCCACCGGAGCGTGTGGAGCCAGGTGGACGCGGATGCTCCGGACCTGGCGCGCTTCCCCGCGTACCGGGAGGCGGACGTGCTGGAGGCGGTGGTGGGGCCCGGGGAGATGTTGCTCATCCCCGCGGGCTGGTGGCACCAGGTGCTCTCGCTCGACGTCAGCGTGTCCGTCACCTTCCAGGAGTTCGACGTCCCCGGAGGCAACACCTGGTGGAGGCTGCGGTGAGGCGCCGAAGCGCGGCGCTCACTTCTTCAGCGGCGGCGTGGTGGGCGGCGGCGTCGGGCGGGTTCGCTCGGTGGCCGGACTCGGGTGGCTGGCCGGGTTGGGGACAATCGGCTCCCGGCGGATGGTGGGTGGGTTGGGGGGCGGGTTCGGCACGATCTTCGTTTGCGGCTCGGGGGGGGCCATCGGGGTCTCCAGCGCGACCGAGGGGGTTGCCGCGATGGTATACCGCACCCCGCGTGTGATGCGGCCGGATGAGAGCTCCTTGCACCAGCGGCGTGCGTGGATCGCGGAGAACCTGACGCGCGGCGTGTCCCCGCGCCGCCTCGTCACGCGCCTATGCGAGTCCGGACTCGCGCCGGAGCAGGCCCTCGCGGAGGTGGAGTCCGTCGCGGCGCATCCCGCCGTCGTCCAGGCGCGAGCACGGCCCCCCCGGCACCGCGAGCTGGAGGCGCTGCTGGAGGCGAGGGCCACGCTCTACCGTCAGGAGCACTCCGCGGACGGAGCGCCTCGCGTGGAGCGGAGGTGGGGCCTGTCGCCGGAGGAGTTCTTCGCGCGCTACTACCACCGCAACCGTCCCGTCATCATCGAGGGGCTGATGGCGGACTGGCCCGCCCTGACGCGCTGGTCGCCGGAGTGGCTCGCGGAGCGTTTCGGCGGCGAGCCCGTGGAGGTGATGGCGGGGCGCGAGTCGGACGCGGACCCGGACTTCAACGCGGAGCGGCTGCGGCGCTCCCTGCCGCTGCGCGAGCTGGTGGCCCGCATGCGCGAGGGCGGTGAGACGAACGACGTGTACCTCGTGGCGCGCAACAGCCTGTTGCTGCGTGAGGCCTTCCGGCCGTTGCTGGCGGACCTCCGCGCTCCGGCCGGGTACATCCAGCCCGACCTCACCGTGCCGGACAGCGTGCACCTGTGGTTCGGCCCGGCGGGTACGCTGTCCAACCTGCACCACGACCACCTCAACGTCCTCTTCTGCCAGGTGTTCGGGCGCAAGCGCTTCTGGCTGATTCCCTCCTGCGAGACGCCCTGGCTCTACAACGACCGCGGGCTCTACAGCGCGGTGGACATCCTCGCGCCGGACGTCACGCGCTTCCCGGACTTCGCCCGCGCCACGGTGCACACCTGCGAGGTGGGGCCGGGGGATGCGCTGCTCATCCCCGTGGGCTGGTGGCACGCGGTGCAGGCGCTGGACGTGAGCCTCTCGGTGACCTTCGTCTGTTTCGACCGGGCCGCGCGGAATGCGGAGTGGCGGGACTATTGGATTGGGCCTCAGCCGGAGAAGGTGGAGCGATGAAGGAAGGCAGTGAGGGAGCCCAGCTCGCTCCTGAGTGGCGGCGTTGGGTGGTGGAGAACCTGCTGCGTGGTGCGGATGCTCCGGACCTCGTCGCGGTGCTGGAGGGCGCGGGCGTGGACGCGGCCCTGGCCCGGGAGGCCGTGGAGGCCGAGCTGAAGGACCCGTGCTTCGAGGGGACGCGGAAGGCGCTCGCGCTGGACCGGAAGCTCGAAGGGCTGCTGGACATGTATGGGGAGCTGTACCGACAGGCGGAGGGACATGAGCGCGTGGACCGCCATGAGTCCCTCTCCGGTGAGGAGTTCTTCGACCGCTACTACTTCCAGAACCGGCCGGTGGTGATACGGGGCTCGGTGGTGGACCCGGCGTCGGAGGAGGACTGGCGGCCGGAGCGACTCATGGCGTCAGGGGCTCGTGCCGTGTCGTTGGTGGAGCACGCCGACCTGCGCCCGCTGCTGGAGTCCCTCCGTCCCCCGGTGGCCTACGTGGTGGCGGACGCGCGCGCGGGCAGGCCGGTGCTGTCGGTGGAGGCGGAAGGGTTCCAATCGGAAGAGGGGGCGGCCCGGGAGAACGTGCTGCTCTGCCAGGTGCACGGGAGGCGGCGGCTCCGGCTCGTGCCCGCGTTCGAGTTGCGCCGGATGACGGGCGAGCCCGAGGAGAAGTCGGCCGTGCCGCGCCTGGAGGTGGAGCTGGGGCCCGGGGACCTGGCGCTGGTGTCCGTGGGCTGGTGGTTCGCCTGGCGGGTGCTGGAGGCGAGCACCTCGGTGTCCTTCTCGGCTTTCGCCGCCTCCGCGCCCAATGTGACGTGGGAGCAGGAGCCGGCACCTCCCGAGCCGACACCTCCTCCGTGGAGGAAGCGCGGCTGAAGCCGAGCGCGTCAGGCGGACTGGAGCTGCCGCACCAGCTCCCGCAGGGCAGGGGAGTCCGCTTCCCGTCCCACGCGCGGCAGCAACTCCCTCACGCAGTCCAGCCGTTCCGCCGCCTCCAGGGCCTTCAGCGCCCGGTACAGGATGACCTCCTCGGGGGGCATGCAGTGGGGGACGGCCACGGCCCCATGCAGCGGCACGCGCCCACGCCGCGCCACCAGGTCCGCGAGCACGCCGACGTCCTCCGCCTCCAGGGGAAGGGCGCCGCTGACGGCCGCCGCCTCCAGTTCGGCGAGCACCTGCATCAGTGCATCCCAGGCGAAGCCGCGCGACGGAGCCTCGCGCTCCTCCACCATCCGCCTGAGCTGTTCGCGTGTCGACGGCATGGCGCCTCCTAGCGTGTCCACAGGATGCCGAGCTCCGGCACCTGCTCCGTTCTCACGGTGATGCCGAACGCCCCCCGCGCCACGTCCACCTCCCAGAGTCGCCCATTCGCCCGCAGCGTGCCCATGACCCAGGGCATCGCCTGATTCAGGTATTCCCTCCGGAGCGATGACTCCTGCTCCAGCGCCACCGGCTGTCCGTCGGGCTCGGGCATCGGCATGTCGAGCGCGACGGCCTGGGTGCGGAAGCTCGGGTCGTACAGGTAGAGCCGGCCTCCGTCCTCCAGGAAGTTCACCGAATGTCCGTCATCCCAACCCGCGAAGAAGCAGTACCGCGAGTCCTGCCGGCCGAGCAGCTCCACGGGCTCGTCCGGGGCGAAGGGATAGCGCGCGCAGTCGTTGAACCAGCCGAGAAAGCGCGTCTGCCGTGCCGGCTCCACCTGGTTGAGCCCCGGCGCCGCCGCCACCATCGCCTCCCAGCGCACCTCGTCCGTGCTCGGGTCATGCAGCGGCACCAGGTGCAGCGTGCGTCCCTCCACCGCGACGCCCTGGCAGTTCGCGAGCTGCTGGAACAACTGGTACCAGCCGCCGCACATGCCGCCGCCCGCCAGCAGCATGTGCCGCACGGACCACGCGGGCAGGCCGTATCGCAGCCGCGTCTCCGCCAGTCCCTGGAGGATGGCGTCGCAGACGGCCTTGCGTCCCTCCAGCCCCGAGCACCACCGCGAGGACCAGCGCATGAGGGGTGCATACGCTCCGACGGGTGGAGCCCCGGGCACCCCGTGCTCCATGGGCGCGCCGCTGGTGTGGAGCTCATGCCGCGTATCCCCGAGGAACAGCCGGCGCGCGGTGCCGTGCCCGTCCGTCCACTCCGCGAACCACTGGAGCTCCAGCGCGTGCACGCCGATGCGGTTGGGCAGCGGCCGGTTGAAGGCCACCGGCTCCGCGAGCGTGCTCCACCCGGCGGTCCGCTCCAGCGTCACCGGATGCGGCCCCACCCACCGCACCGTGCCGCCCTCGCCGAGCCCCGGCCCGAAGGCGCTGAGGTCGAACGTCGTGGGCACGAAGTGGTGCGCCAGCAGCGTCACGCCCACCGACGGCCGCGAGCCCCGGACGTAGGCGATGGGTTCCTCCCTCCGGCCGCGAATCCACTCGGGCAGCGCTCCCAGCCGCGTGTCCGTGACGGGGTCCCACAGGGCAATCGCGCCGCTGGACGCGTCTCCGCGGTCGAAGTGCAGGCTGTAGACGGCCAGCGGTTCCTCGGTGTGCATTCCACCGTCCCCCTCTCACGCGCCGGGCAGAAAGCGGCGCGCCCTACTCGTACAAGAGTACCCGGCTCACCCAGTGCGCGGAGGGGTCCTCGCGCAGCTTGCGCTGGCGCTCCTCGCGCAGGGCCTTGGCCGGACTGACACCGGCCTGGATGCGCTCGCGCACGGCCTGGAAGAAGCGGCCCGCCGAGTTGGGGATGTCCACCGTCGCCGCGAACACCGCGCGCGCGCCCGAGCCGATGAAGGCCTGCGGCAGCGAGGACGTCTGGTGGAGCAGGGGCGGCAGCCGCGCCGCGCTGCACGCTCCGAGCAGCACCATGGGCGTGCCTTCCAGGCGCACCCGGCGAATCGCCTCGGCGGTGAGGGCGAAGCTGCCGTCGTACTCCGGTGCCAGCGCAATCACCGTGGCGCCCGACAGGCTGCGGTCCACCATGCCGTGCGCGTGGAACTCGATGTCGGTGGCCCGCTCCATGGCCTCCAACACGCGCGACGGCGTGGCATTCATTCCCACCAGTTCCAGGGACTTGCCCCGTGGCGCGAGCGGGGACTCCCACGAGGGCAGGCGCGCCAGCCGCAGCGACTGCGGAGTCTCCACGTTGGCCACCACCACGTGCAGCGGGGGCAGGGGCGCCGCGGGCCGATGCTGCGCCACGCTCCCCACGCGGTAGCGCCACGCCAGGTCCGGGGGCAGCAGTCCGGCGCGGCTGTCCAGCGGGGGCGCGGCGAGCACATCCACCTGGGGGCAGCGGCGCAGCATCGCCACCAGCTCACGCGGCACCACGCCCGAGAGGTCGTCTCCGAGCGGCTCCCGGCGCGAGGCATCATGGTAGCCGCGCACCTCGCCGGACGGCCCGCGCGCCACCACCACCGTGCGCTCGGCCTCCAGGGCGGCGGCCAGCACGCACCGCTCCGGGGCGGTGACGCCGAGCTGCTCCGCCACCAGCGCCGGCACTTCGTCGAAGGCCCCCGCCTTGCCGGCGCTGACGGCCAGCGACTGGTACGCCACGGCCCGGGCGTCCCGCGCGTCCGCGTCGGTGGCGATCCACGGCTCGGCCTCGGCGATGGTCTTCCGCAGCAGCGCCTGGCCCTCCTCGCGGTTGCGCTCCACCACGAGGCGGCCGGCGATGAGCGTGGCCAGCACCCGGCGCCCGGGCGCGTCCAGGACGGGGTTGACCTGCGCCAGCTCGCGGCGCACCGCCTCCTCGTCCGTGGGGCGCGGGTCCATCCGGCCGAGGTCCGCGAGAATCCACGCGCCCACCAGCCCCACGGAGCGGTTGCACTCCTGGGCCTCGTCCAGCGCGTGCCGGGCCTCCTGGGGCCGCAGCCGCATCAGCTCCAGCGAGGCCAGGTTGCGGTGGACGTAGTTGCGCGCGTCGCAGTCGCCCGGGCTGCGCTGGAGGAACTCGTCCAGGTAGGCCCGCGCGGGCGCGACGCGGAACTGGTAGCGCGCGGCCTGGCCGAGCGCCCGGATGGCGAAGCCCTCCTGTCCCCACTCTCCCAACAGCCGCGCCTCGCGCCAGGCCGAGCGGGCCAGTTCCTCCGCCTCCGCGAGCCGGTTGGCCGACGTGGCGTTGAAGCTCATCCTCCGCTGCAGGTCCAGGCACCGCAGGCCCAGCTCCCGCTCGCGGCACATGCTCAGCGCGTCCCGCAGGCGCTGTCCGGCCTGCCAGGACTGGCCCGCGAGGTCCTCCAGCCGCGCCAGCTCCTCCTGGACCAGCACGCCCACCCACGGGTCGTCCCACCGCCGGGCGAGCGCCTCCACCTCCGCGGCGTCGCGGGGCACCGAGGGGACGAGCAGCAGCGCGCCCAGGCGCAGGTCCTCCTCGCCCGACGCGCGCAGCCGCTGGATGAAGGCGGCCGGGTCCGCGTGGTTGCGCCGGACGAGCCGCACGTACTCGAGGGCCAGCGGCGCGCGGCGCGTGAAGTCGCGGGCCGCCACGCGCCGGGTGTAGTCCGCCAGCGCGGTGCCTCCGAAGGCGCGGTCCAGCACCTCCGCGAGCGGCAGCAGCGCCCGCACCCGCGCGGCCGTCGGGGCGGCGCGCACGGCGTCGTAGAAGTGGGCCCGCGCGGTGCCGGGGAGGCGGCGCGCCGCGTCCAGCGGAATCGGCGCGGCGGAGTCGCTGGCGAGCGCATCGACGGCGTCCCGTGTGCTCCGCCACTGCGTGGCGCGCTCCTGCTCGCTCGCCCGCAGCACGCGGGCCTGCTCCCGGGCCTCGGTGCTCCAGCCCGGCTCGCCCAGCGCCGCCACGTCGTCGAAGGTCGACGCCGCGAGCATCGTCAGCCCCAGCTCGCGCAGCACGAGTGCGCGGTTCCAGAGTGCCTGTGGGTGGCGGGGCCGGACGTCCAGGGCGCCATCGAGCAGCGTCAGCGCCTCATCGTAGCGCTGGAGGAGGAATGCGGCGGCGGCGCGGTCGCACTCGCGGCTGGGCGACGCGGGCGCATGGTGGAGGTGGGCCAGCGCCTGCTGCGGGTCCCCGTGGACGAGGTACGACGCCGCGATGCCCGCGCGGTCCCCGAGCGCCTCCAGTCGCGCCAGTTCGCGCAGCGGCACCGGGGTGGCCTCCGGCGTCCGGGCCGGGGCGTAGGGACGGTAGCCATCCGCCTGGGCCACGCTGAGGCGCGGCTCGATGGGGCGCGTGGGGGACGCGGTGAGCCAGACGCGCTGCGCGGCGCGGTCCGCCGTGGGGTCGGCCCCGGAGAGGATGAACGCGGAGAAGACGAGCAGGGGAAGCGGGTACCAGAAACGCTTGCGCGGCGGGCCGCGCCGTCCGGGGGCTTCAGGGGCTCTTGGTGCTCCCAGCTCACCGGCCATGCGCTGGACCTCCGGGGTGTTCGCGCCCAGGCGCCGTCACCGGACCGCATCTTGGGGCAACCCGACCTGCGGGAACAAACCGGGTCCGCCATTCCCCTGTCCGGTGGGACACTTGACAGTCGGGTGGCGACGGCCCGGCTCAGGTGGCCCGGGCGCGCAGCACGCGTCCGAAGCCGCGCTCCCGTCCCAGGGCCGGGGACAGGCCGCCGTCCTGGACGGCCTCGCGGCCGGAGATGAGCACGGCCTTCACGGCGGCGTCATTGCGGCGCACCAGCCGCACGAAGCCGCCGAAGTTCTCCATCGGCGCCTCGGCGACCTCGTCCAGCTTCGCGTCCAGGCCCTCGGGGTTGATGACGGTCAGGTCCGCGCGGCGCCCCTCGGCGAGCACGCCCGCGTCCAGCCCGAACCACTCCCCAATCTCTCCGGTGAGCCGATGCACGGCGCGCTCCGTGGACATGAAGGGCTCGCCGCGCTTTTCCGCCTCGCGCACCAGGCGCAGGAGTCGCAGCGGGAAGTTGTAGTGGGCCATGTTGCGCAGGTGCGCGCCCGCGTCGGAGAAGCCCACCAGGATGTCCGGGTGCCGGCAGATGCGCTCCAACTCCTCGCGCCTGTCATTGGCCATGACGGTGTACCAGCGCAGCGCGTCCCCATGGGTGGCCACCAGGTCCAGGAAGACGTCCACCGCGTGCCGGCCCTGCTCGTGCGCCACCTGGGCGAAGGACTTGCCCACCACGCTCGCGTCCGGACACTGGAGGATGCGGGACTCGTTGAAGTCGCGGTGGAAGGCGCGCGGGAGGAAGCGGTTGGTCCACTGGCGCCGGAAGCGGGCGCGGTACTCCGGGTCCTTCAGCAGGTCCGCGCGCGACGCCGCGTCCTGGAGGTGCAGGGCCGCGGCTCCCGCGCCGAACTCCTCGAAGACGACGAGGTCGATGCCGTCCGCCCACAAATCGAACACCTCGGGCAGCGCCTGCCAGCGGAAGTCCGCGCCCAGCAGCCGGTTGGCCACGCGCGAGAGGACGCCGATGGTGCGGTGGATGCCGCGACTGGCGCGGGGGTCCATCATGGAGATGACCGACGTCTTCAGCGTCTTGCGTCCCAGGCCCATGCTCTCCAGGAGGAACAGCAGCACGTTCACCTTGGTGCTGATGTTGGGCACGCCCTGGAAGACGCGGCCGCGCTCGCGCAGCAGGCGGGTGAGGCGGCGGTACTCGCTCCAGCGCGCGTAGGTGGAGGGCAGGGGCCGGCTGCGGATGTCCCGCGAGCCGCCCATCTTGTCCCACTTGAGCGTCTGCACGGACAGGCCCAGGTAGCCCAGGTCCAGGCCCTCGCGGACCAGGGTCTCCATGCGGCGCAACTCGTCCTCGGCGGGACGGACGCCGGAGTCCAGGCTGCGGTGCAGGCCCATGACGTGCGCGCGCAGCGCGGAGTGCCCGAGGAAGGACGCGACGTTGGGCCCGAGCGGCAGCGCGTCCAGGTGCTCCAGGTAGCCGCCCAGCGTGTCCCACTGCTTGCGCTCCTCCAGCAGCGTGCGGACGGTGGCGTAGGGGATGGCCTCCACGCGGCAGAACATGTCGGCCAGGTCTTCCGGCGTGCCCACCGCGAGGCTGAGCGAGCAGCTTCCCACCACCACGGTGGTGACGCCGTGACGGACGGACTCGGAGAGGGACGGGGCCAGCTCCACCTCCGCGTCGTAGTGCGTGTGGAAGTCGATGAAGCCGGGCGTCACCCAGTGGCCGGTGGCGTCGATGACACGCGTGTGCGGCGCTCGGGGAAGGGGGGCTTCGGAGATGGCGGCGACGGTGCCTTCGCGGATGCCCACGTGTGCCTGGCGCGGCGCAGTCCCCAGCCCATCGAACACCAGCCCGTTCTCGACGATGAGGTCCATGTACGGGAACTGTACTCCGGAGACGTACGGTGCCGCCTCTGTCCACCGGACCACTCCGGAAGTGGGCGCCCCAGACGCCCGAGCGTCCAGCATCGGGCAGACGTTCGTCCGGGCCATCCCCAAGCCTGAAAGGCGATGGCACATGGCCCCATGCTCCGACGCCCGCCGGTGCTGGCCCTGCTCTGCACCCTCGCCCTCGCCACCGCTCTGCTCCTCTCTCCCGCGGCCTGTCCGGGCGCGGCCCCGGATGGGCCGGATACGCCCGACGCGCATCCTCCCGACACGGAGCCGCCAGGACATGAGGATGCGGGTCCGCATGATGCGTCCAACCCCGACGCCGGCCCGGAGGACCCACCGGACTCCGGAGTCCCCATTCCGGTCGTCCCGTACGGCCTCGACACGCGGCCGGCGAATCCCACGTGCGTGGCGCCCGCGCGTCCCGCCGAGGCCACCGGCGTCTCACTCCAGCGCGTCTACCCGGGGCTGTCCTTCACCCAGCCGCTGTTCGCGCTCCAGGCCCCCGGCGACAGCCGCCGCGTCTACGTGGTGGAGAAGCAGGGCCAAGTGCGCGTCTTCGCCAACGAGGAGGGCGCCGCGAACAGCTCGCTGGTCATCGACCTCTCCGGACGGGTGAATGCCTCGCACGACGAGACGGGGCTGCTGGGCATGGCCTTCCACCCGCGCTTCGCCACCAACGGGGAGGTGTTCCTCTCCTTCATCGGCGATGACGACGACGGGAAGCTCCACTCGTACATCGTCCGCTACCGCAGCAAGGACGGCGGCGCCACGTTGGACCCGAGCAGCGGGGAGCTCGTCCTGCAGCTCGCGCAGCCGTACTCGTACCACAACGGAGGGCACCTCGCCTTCGGGCGGGACGGCTACCTGTACGTCGGCTTCGGCGACGGTGGCGGCCGCATGGACCCGAACCGCACCGCGCAGGACCCGCAGCAGTGGCTGGGGAAGATGCTGCGCCTGGACGTGGACTCGGCCCGGCCCTACGCCATTCCGTCCACGAACCCGTTCGCGAAGGGCGGCGGGCGGAAGGAAATCTACGCGCTCGGCTTCCGCAACCCGTGGCGCTGGAGCTTCGACCGACGCACCGGCGCGCTGTGGCTGGCCGACGTGGGGGAGAAGCGCTTCGAGGAGGTCAACCGCGTGGTGCTCGGCGGCAACTACGGGTGGAGCGTCCTCGAGGGCACCGCGTGCGTGCGCAGCACTCCGTGCGCCACGCAGGGCCTGACGCCTCCGGTGGCCGCGTACGGCCGTGACGAGGGCGTGTCCGTCACCGGCGGCTACGTGTACCGCGGCACCGCGGTGCCGGCGCTCGCGGGTCAGTACGTCTTCGGAGACTTCGGCACGGGCCGCATCTGGACGCTGCCCGGGGACGCCATGCCCGGCGGTGGGGCGAAGCCGAAGCGCGTCCTCTCCACGTCGCTCAACATCTCCTCCTTCGCGGAGCTGAACGACGGAGAGCTGCTGGTGGTGGACTTCGGCGGAGGCGGGCTGTACCGGCTCGTCCCCGAGAAGCCCGCGCCGGGTGGCTCGTTCCCCGCGCGCCTGTCCGAGACGGGGTGCGTGGACCCGAAGGACGCCACGAAGCCCGCGGGCGGGCTCATCCCGTACGGGGTGAATGCCCCGCTCTGGTCGGACAGCGCGGACAAGGAGCGCTTCCTCGCGGTGCCGGACGGGACGACGGTGACGGTGGGCTCGGACGGAGTGCTGGAGCCGCCGCCGGGAAGCGTGACGGTGAAGAGCTTCCTCCTGGAGGGCCGGCGCGTGGAGACGCGCCTGTTCATGCGCCATCCGGACGGGAGCTGGGCCGGCTACAGCTACGAGTGGAACGCGGAGGGCACGGACGCGGTGCTGCTGGAGGCGGGCAAGGTGAAGCAGGTGGCGGGCAGGACGTGGACCTTCCCCAGCCGAGCTGAGTGCATGCAGTGCCACAACGCCACCGCCAGCCACGTGCTGGGCCTGGAGGTGGCGCAGCTCAATGGGGACTTCGTCTATCCGGGCGACCGGCGGGCAAACCAGCTCACAACGCTGGAGCACATCGGCGTGCTGACGCTGCCGGGCGTGCCGGACATGCTGCCCCGGCTGCCCACCTATGACGGCGCGACGTCCCCGGAGGCGCGGGCCCGCGCGTACCTCCACGCCAACTGCGCCATGTGCCACCGCCCCAGCGGGCTCGGCCGGGGCACTGCGGACCTGCGCATCACCACGCCGCTGGAGCAGGCCGGCATCTGCGACATGCCTCCGGAAGTGGGCGACCTGGGCGTGCCCGGGGCGAAGCTGGTGGCACCGGGCCACCCGGAGTCCTCGCTCGTGTCGCTGCGCATGCACGCGCGGGACACCTTCCAGATGCCGCCGCTCGCCACGCGGGAGGTGGACACCGCCGGGACGGCGCTGGTGGACGCGTGGATTCGTGCACTCACCCATTGCCCTGGAAGCCGATGACGGCGGGCGTGCCTACCTTTGCGTCCGGACATGGACGCAGCAGGAGCGAGGAGGCACGCGATGGCACGACAGGGATGGCAGTGGCTGACGATGGCGGGCCTGTGCGGAGTGCTCGGCCTGGCAGCGGGCTGCAACGAGCGGCAGGAGGGTGCCGTGCGGGAGAACGCCCGTGAGGTCGGCAGGGAAGTAGGCGAGGCGGCGAAGGACGTGGAGCACGGCGCGAACAAGGCGGCCGAGCAGGTCAAGGGCGCGGCCGAGGAGGCCTCCGAGGGCTTCAAGGAAGGCGTGGGTGGCTCTGGCAAGGCACCCATCGGTGACAATCCCGGCGTCATCAACGACGGCGAAGGTCCACTGGAGAACGGACGCGGTCCGCTCGAGGAGCAGAAGGACCGCTGACCCCGGACGCGAGCCCCTTCGTACGCGAAGGGGCCGCGGCCTCCCCCTCTTGGCGCGTGCTTCCCCGGGGTGCCAGGATGGCGCGCGGACCGGCGCTCGCGGTTGCCGGCGGGGGGTTCCATGAACGAGCTCGAGCTGGACAGGGTCTACCGCCGAGGCGAGCGGGGCCCTGACGTGCGGCGCATCCAGGAGTGGCTGTCGCTCCAGGGCTTCGCGGTCGCCATCGACGGTGACTTCGGCGCCGCGACCGAGGCGGCGCTGAAGCGCTTCCAGGCGAAGGCCGGGCTGACGGTGACGGGCGTCGGTGACGCGGTGACGTTCGACCGGCTGGTGGCGCCCCTGAAGGCCGCCGTCGCGCCGATTCCCGCGCAGGGCCGCACCCTGGGCTCGCTGGTGGTGGCCTACGCCGCGCAGCACCTGCGCCAGCGTCCGCGAGAGATTGGTGGCGAGAATCGCGGCCCCTGGGTGCGCCTCTACATGGACGGCCACGATGGCAGCACCTGGCCCTGGTCCGCGGGCTTCGCCACCTTCTGCCTCCAGCAGGCCGCGCGGGCGCTCGGCGTGCCCATGCCGGTGGGGCGCTCGCTGTCGTGTGACACGCTGGGCGCCTTCGCCCGGGAGAAGGGGCGGCTCATCTGCACGCTCACCGCGCTGCCCGACCGCACCCGCATCTGCCCCGGCAGCCTCTTCCTGCGCCGCCGCACGGCCACCGACTGGTCCCACACCGGCATCGTCACCGAGGTGGACGAGGAGACGTTTCAAACCATCGAAGGCAACTACGAGGTCTGCGCCCGCACGCGCGGCTTCGAGAACATGGACTTCGTCCTGCTCTGACAGGCCACGCGCTCAGGATTGCTTGCTGTTGCCGGAGGGTGGTTTGACCTCGCGGGTGCCCGGCCCGCGCACGGTGTAGTGCGCCACCACCGGCTGGTGGTCGGAGGACTCGGTGCTGCGGTCCACCTCGAAGAGGACCGGCACCAGCCCGGGCGACGCGTAGAGGTTGTCGAAGCGCTTGCCCGTGGCGGGTATCACCCCGCGCTCGTCCGGAAGCGACGTGAGGGTGGCGCTGTCGGCGATGTCCTGCAAGCGCAGCCAGTGCTCGCTCCCGCGCGGCACCTTGCCGGCGCGCAGCTCCGTGCACGCCTGCTTCGGCGTCATCACCGTGCCGTCATGCAGGCGCACCTGCGCGAGCGTGGCGTGGGCGATGGTCTCCGGCAGCTCCAGCTCCAACGCGTGCAATTCATGCCGCAGGCGCGGGTCGGCGATGTTGCCCACGCCCTTGTCACCCACGCTCGCGTGCGGGTCGCCGTAGCGCACCGCGTATTCCTCAATCGTGTCGGTGTCGTCGTAGGTCATCAGGTGGGCCATCAGCCACGAGCCGCCGCGCTTGATGGCGGTGTTGGCGTTGAAGTCCCCCAGCACCACGGCGTGGGCCACCTCGCGGTGGTGCAACAGCGCGTTGAGCTGGCGCAGGTTGCGCGCGTTGATGCCCGAGTCCCCCAGCGCGTGGTGCACGTTGTAGAAGACCATCGGGTGGCCCTCCACCTCCAGGCGCACGTAGAGCGCGCCCCGGTCCTCCGGCAGCTCGCACGGGTCTCCGCGTCGGCGGATGGCCTCCTCGCGCACGGCGTCGGGGATGACGTAGGTGAAGTGGGCCGCGTCCACCATCGGGTGGCGGGTGAGGAAGGCCTTGCCGTTGACGAGCCGCCCGCCGCCGATACCGTCATGGCCCTGGTAGGCCATGTGGAACCCGTACCGCGTCGCCAGGAGCACGGTGATGGGCACGTTGGCTTCCTGCAGCCCGATGACGTCCGGCATCCGGCCGTGCGCCTCCAGCTCGTCGAAGTACGCCAGCAGGGCCTCGCGGCGCTGGCCTCCGAGCAGGATGTTGTAGCTCATCACCGTCAGCCCGGGCCCCCGGGTCGGACGCACCGAGGTGTTGCGGACGATGTACGTGCGGCCGTCTCCCAGCTCACGCTCCGTCGTCGGCCGGGGCACGGCCTCGAAGTCGGGGAACGTCACCGAGGGCTCGCGGCGTGGCAGGTGCTCCTCATGCGCGCCCGGCATGCGGGCGAGCAGGGGGCCGACTCCCGGAAGATGCTCCAGCAGCTCGGGCACTTTCATACAGGCTCCCCCCTGGGGAGCCGCGAATGCGGAGCAGGAACGAAACAGTCGTGCTGGATAGCGACTTGAGCCACCGGTCCTCCTGTGTGGCCTCAACTTCTGCGCTGATCCGCGCGGAGGCCAGGGGGCACACGGGCCTTTGAGGGCCGGCCGGTCCGCCTCGCCCGGATGGAGGGCGGGCAGGGGGGCACGCGGCTTCCCACCCCGGGCTGGTGTGCGCTCGCAATCATCGGGCTGCCCTGAAGTTCCGCTCGTAGCACCGCGGGGCGGGAGGCGGCGTCACCCGGCTCCATGGTTGAATGGCCGCCATGAGACGCGTGTGGTTCATGGCGGCGCTGGTGTCCCTGGGAAGCGCAGCGTGTGCCACCACGCGGGGGATGTCTCCCATGTCGGCTTGCGAGCAGGGCAGGACGTCTGGGTGTGGCCTGTGGGGTGACGAGCTGCTCCAGCAGGGCGACGTCGCCGGCGCGGACAGGGCCTTCGGCCTGGGGTGCGACGCCGGAGACATGCAGGCCTGCCTGGCCCAGGGGCGGCTGCGGATGGAGGGCGGGGACCTCACCGGCGCGGAGCCCCCTCTCCTCAAGGCCTACCAGGAGGCCGACGAGGAGGGCACGCTGGCACTGGCGGACCTGCGCGAGGCCCGGGGGGAGCCGCGAGATGTGGAGTCCGCCGAGCGCCTGAGGCGGGAGGCGCCCGCGCTCGACAAGCCCGACTTCGAGTTCGTCTTCGCGTACCGGGTGGATGCATCGAACGGGCTGGGCAACGACATCACCCTGAACATCCAGCCCATGGGGTTGTTCGAGCGGCGGCTGACCTTTGGCGGCAACCTCGCCTTCGCCCGCTCGGGCGCCTCGGAGCTCAACGGCTTCCTCGGGTATCAGCACTTCGTGTCGTCCTGGCTACTGACTTACGCGCGGCTGATGGTGGGCGGCGCCCTCGATGCAATCCCCGGCCAGGGCCCCAACGTCGGGGGCGAGCTGGGGGCGAAGCTGTGCCTCGGTCCTCTCGGTCACCTGAACGTTGCGGTGGGCAGCTCGCGCTCCAGTCCCGCCTACGTGTCCATGGGGCTGGGCATCAATGGCATCCTCGTCCTGCTCGCGGCGCTGCACTGACGTCAGCGCGTGGGCAGGCCCAGCACGTAGCTGATGGCGGGCCTGCCCGGCTCGTTCGTCTCGCCCACCTCCCAGGTGTAGCCCTCCCGCGCGAGTGAGGCCGTCATCGCTCGCAGCTCCTCCGGACGGTGCGCCCGCAGCGCGGACACCACGCCGTCCCAGAAGATGACGAGCGGCGCCACCGGCACCACGTAGGTGAGCAGCAGGCGCAGCGGCGTCATGGGCCGCACGAGCGGGGTGAACAGCAGGACCAGCAGCGGTACCAGGAGCATGGAGAGGATGCCCGCTGGCGTGCGCCGCGCCGACTCGAGGATGGCGATGGGGACGCCCCGGGCCTGCGCGTCCGCGAGCACCGCGCGGGCGTCCTCGGGCCGGAAGTGGTGCAGGGCATTGACGAGGGTGCGCATACCGCGCAGGTCCGCCGGCACGCGCAGGGCGTCCACGGGGCGCTCCAGGTAGTCGACGCCCTCCGCGCGGGCCCGCTCGGCGGCGAGGGCGTTGGGGTACTTGTCACTGAGCACCACGCGGGCCTCCACGCCGTGCCGCTCCGCCAGCAGCTGGCGCAGTCGGGGCAGGGGACCCCTGCCGCCCGAAGCCAGGTCCAGCACTTCGCTTCCCTCCGCGGCGCGCAGGCCCCGGGCCAGCACGGCGGCAGCTGCATCGAAGACGCCCAGGCGGGTGCTGACGGTGTGCAGGTAGTCGGTCGCCAGGTCTCTCAGGGCGGCGGGCCACCAGGGCTGGTCGGTGAACTCGAAGAGGTGCAGGCGGGGCAGGGCCATGGGGTGACGCTCATTCATGACGCAAGGGTGCGCAGGCAGAGGGCCGCGACGCACTGACCGCTGGCGCCAGAACGGCTTGCCGCGCGCGCCAGCCCGCCGCTACGGTGGCCGGCGTGGCGAAGGCGCCCCTGTTCCCCACCTCCGAGCCGTCCCTCTCCTCCCGCATGGCGCGCCAGGCGCTCCGGCTGGCGGCAGGGCTCGGGCTGCCGGTGGAGGCGCTCTGCCGCGAGGCCGGCCTCCGGCAGGAGGACCTGGAAGACCCCGAGCTGCGCATCCCCTACGCACTCCTGGACGGCATGCTGGAGCGGATGGAGGCGCTGTCCGGGGACGCCAACCTGGGCCTGCACATCGCCCGGGTGGACCTGGTGGACCTGGATGACCCAGCCACCTTCGTCATCCTCACCAGCGCCACCCTGCGCGACGCCATGGAGCGCGGTTGCAGGTACCAGCGCGTCTGGGGTGACGGGGAGCGCTTCCGGATGGAGGACACACCGGCCGGCGTGCGCATGCGCTTCACCCCCGTGGGGACGTGGCGTCCCGCGCACCGCCACCTCACGGAGGCCGCGCTCGTCCAGTTCGCCACCGGCGTGCGCTTCTTCACCGGCGTGGACGTGCGGCCCCTGCGCGTGCGCTTCGCCCATGCCGCCCCGGCGGACACCTCGGAGCACCAGGCCCTTTTCGGCTGTCCCCTGGAGTTCGGCGCGCCCGCCAGCGACATCGAGTTCTCCCCCGAGGACGCACAGCGCCCCTTCGTCCACGCGGACGCCCTGCTCAACACCATGTTCGAGCGGCAGGCGCAGCGCGTGCTGGAGCGGCTCCCCCAGGTGAGCACCACCGCCGAGCGCGTGCGCGAGGCGGTGCGGCACGCGCTTGCCGGCGGGGACTTCTCCTTCGCCGCGGTGGCCCGGATGCTGCGCCTGCCGTCGCGCACGCTGCAGCGGCGGCTGGCGGAGGAAGGCCAGACGTACGCGGGCATCGTCGAGGCGCTGCGCCGCGAGCTGTCCGAGGCCTACCTGCGCCGCCGCATGTCCATCTCCGAGGTGTCCTTCCTCCTGGGCTACGCGGAGCCCGCCGCCTTCCACCGCGCCTTCAAGCGCTGGTGGGGCACCAGCCCGGAGAGCTTCCGGCGCGAGCGGCTCCAGCCGCCGTCGTGAGCCACTCCGACTGAAGCTCCCGCGCACGGCTGCGCCAGGTTGCGTTGACCCCTCCCCGAGGGGCGGCGCCGCGTGTATTGGCAATCACGTGATGGTGAATGTTTGACTATGAATGGAGCGGGTCCGTACCATCCGCTCCGTCACGGGGGGAACAGTCACCTCATGCAGGCACTCACCGAAGCGCCCGGGTATCTGCCCCAGGGTGAGCAGTCGCTCTATTTCGTCCACCACCGGGCGCCCGGGCCCTGCCGGGCTGCGGTGCTGCTGGCGGGGCCCCTGGGGCTGGAGCGCGCGCACGCGTACATCGTCTGGACGCGGTGGGCGCGGCACCTGGCCGCCCGGGGCGTGGACGCGCTTCGGCTCGACTACCGGGGCTCCGGCGAGAGCACGGGCCGCTTCGAGGACATGACGCTGCCGTGCTGGGAGGCGGACCTGCGCGCGGGGCTGGAGTACCTGCGCCGTGAGCGTCCCGGCGTGCCGGTGGTGCTGCACGGCCTGCGTCTGGGGGCGCTGCTGGCAGCTCGCGTGTTCCAGGAGGAGAAGGCGGAGGGCCTGCTGTTGTGGGATCCGCCGGAGTCCGGTCGCGCGCACCTGATGGAGGTGCTGCGGCGCAAGGTGGCGGCGGACAACCTGGAGGGGACGGGCGGCGTGGCGCGCTCGCGCGAGGACTACGTGGCGGAATTGGAGGCGGGGGGCTTCATGGAGGTGGAGGGCTTCCCCTGGTCCCGCGACTTCTGGCGGAGCGCCGAGGCGTATGACCTGGCGCTGCCGGCGCGGGACGACGGGCGGCCGTGGCGGGTGGTGCACCTGGATGGACGTCCGGCGGAGCGCTGCCTCGCGCCGGGCCATGGCCGCTCCGTGCGCACGCCGCGTCCCTTCTTCTGGACGACGAGCAACCGGCTGCTGCCGGAGCTGGGCGAGCTGTTCGACGACGGCGCGAGCTTCGCGGCCGGAGTCGGCGCGGTGGGCGTGAGCCAGGGGGCGCGGTCATGAGGGAGTTGTTCCAACTGGACGTGAAGGGCCACCAGCTCTGGGGCACGTATCACCCCGCGGCGACGTCGAAGTCGGGGCGGGTGGGCTTCCTCTTCCTCAACCCGGGGCACGTGCCGCGCTCGGGCCATGGCGGGCTGTCTGCGCGGGCCGCGGACCGGCTCGCGGCCCAGGGCTTCCCGTGCTTCCGCGTGGACCTGCCGGGCCTGGGCGACTCGGACGGCCCGCTGCCGGACACCACGGCGGAGCTGTACCAGTTCGTCTGCGGCGGAGGCTTCGTGGAGGTGGCGGAGGCCATCCACGCGGAGCTGCTGAAGCGCCACGGGCTGAAGGGCCTGGTGATGGGAGGGTTGTGCGGAGCCGCGACGACGTCGCTCTACCTCTCGGACCGCGTGGCGGAGGGCGTCGCGGGCGTGTTCCTCTTCGAGCCCGAGTTCTACCTGTCCGAGCAGGAGGCGGCCAACGCGGACGGCGAGGCGCCTCGCGAGGACGCGGAGCAGGGGACGTGGCGCTCGCGGCTGCCGCTGCGGCGCGTGACGTCGAAGGTCTTCTCGTACTGGGGCTGGATGCGGATGCTGACGCGGGAGAACGAGTACGCGCGGCTGTTCCGCTACGTGCCCTTTCCGCGCCAGCTGCTGCTGGACCTGCTGATGGACTGGGGCTCGCTGCCGGCGGTGGCCAACGTGCCGCTGGTGCGCGCGTGGCAGCGCGTGGTGCAGCGGGGCGTGCCGGTGCTCGTCATCACCGCGGAGGGCAAGCTGCGCGACGTCTTCTTCGACCGCATCCACCGGTCCGCGTTCTCTGACTTGAAGGTGGCCACGCTGGAGCGGCTGCGGCTGCGCGGTACCAACCACATCTTCACCACCGGCGGCGCCATCGACGCGTGCATCGGCCACCTGTCCCGCTGGGCGGGGGAGCACTTCGGCGAGGACGGGATGCCCATGGCTGCCGTGCCCCATCAGGTCGCGGAGCTGGGCAGCGCGAGCTGAGGCGGCTTCGGCGCGGCCGACCTGACGGACTCCCGCCTGCCGCCTGTCTCGTCGAGGGCCGGCCTTCCGCGCCACCCCTGTCACGGCACGGGAGCGTCTCCATACTGTCTTCATGCACCGTGTTCACCGGGCGGGTGAGAGGCCCTCGCGAAGGGCCGCGGCTGCGCTGGTGCGAGAGAAGGTCCTCCTGCCTCGGCTGGGCGCGGAGGAGGGTGCATGCCTGCGCTCCGCGCTCGCCGCCCTGGGCCGCGAGCCCGTGGAAGTGGACGCGGCGGAGCAGGCCGCGGTGCTGCTCCGGGACGAGTCCTTCGAATTGCTCGTGCTCGATGCCGACGCTGAAGACCCGGACGCCTGGACCCGGAGCTTCCAGCGGGCCATGCGAGAGCAGGGAGGGATGGCGCTGCTGCTGCTCGTCTCCTCCGAGCGCCCGGAGGGCCGGCTCCTCATGGACGCGCTGCCGGGCACCCTGGCGTACGCCGTGCGGCCGCTCTCGCGGGACGCGGTGGTCCGCACCCTTCGCGCCCTCCTGGGGAGCGGTCCGGAGCGGAATGACGCCGCGGAAGCCACGCTGGCCTCGGAATGGAGGGCGGAGCTCCGGATCGAGCGGGAAGCGCGGGCGGCCGTGGAGGGCCGGCTGGAGGAGCTGCTGCGCAGCGAGCGGCGCCTGCATGCCCTGCTGGAGGCGACCACGAGCGTGATGTGGACGTTGACGCCCGAAGGCTCCGCCGTCGAGCCGAGTGTCTCGTGGGAGGCCTTCACCGGGAGGGCCTTCGCCGAGTACCGGGGCCACGGCTACATGAACCTCATCCACCCCGAGGACCGCGAGGGCGTCTGGAAGGACTGGGCCCTGGCGCTGTTCAGGCCCACGCCGTATTCCTCCGAGTACCGCCTGCTGCGCCATGACGGGAGCTGGCGGCGGATGCTGTCACGCGGAGTCCCGGTGCTGGGGCCGGACGGCCGCGTGCGGGAGTGGGTGGGCTGGCTGGTGGACGTCACCGAGCCGCGGGAGCAGGAGCTGGCGCTCCGAAAGAGCGAGGAGCAGTTCCGCGCCTTCTTCAACCTCGCCGCCGCGGGCATGGCGCAGGTGGACCCCTTCACCGGCCGGCTCCTGGTCGTGAATGCGAAGCTGTGCGAGGTGACGGGCTACACCGCCCAGGAACTGGGCGGGATGACCTACATCGACCTCGTCCACCCCGAGGAGCGGCCCCAGGGCGCCGCGGGGCTCGCACGGCTGGTGAGAGGGGGCGAGGTTCCCGCCATCAACGCCCGCCGCTGGGTCCGGAAGGATGGCGGCATCATCTGGGTGGAGATTGCCGCCACCCTCATCCGCGACGAGTCCGGGCGACCGCTGCGCGTGGTGTCGGTCATCCAGGACGTCACCGCGCGCAAGCACGCGGAGCTGGAGCGCGGCCGCCTGGTGTCGGTGGTGGAGAGCTCGCCCGACGTCATCTGCATCCACGACGTGGACGGGCGGGCCCTCTACATCAACGAGGCGGGCCGCACGCTGCTGGGCCTGGAGAGCCTGGCGGAGGTCCAGGGGCTCTCGGTGCTCGACCAGGTGCACCCGGACGACCGCCACATCATCGAGCAGGAGGCGCTCCCCGCCATCGAGCGGGAGGGCCGGTGGGTGGGTGACATCCGCGCCCTCAACCAGCGCACCGGGAAGGCCATCCCCCTCTTCAGCCAGTACTTCCTCGTCCGGGACTCGGAGAGCGGCCAGCCGACAGGGCTGGGTTGCATCTCCCGCGACATCACCGAGCGGAAGCTCTCCGAGGAGCGTCTCACCTTCCTCGCCCGGGCCAGCCGACTGCTGGCCAGCAGCCTCGATGACGAGACGACCCTGCTGACGCGCGTGGCCGAGCTGGCGGCGTCCTCGGTGGCTACGTGCTGCATGGTGAGCCTGACGCAGCCGGAGGGGACGCCGCTTTGGCTGGAGGTGGCGCACCGTGAGCCGGCCCGGGCCCCGCATGTCCAACAGGCGCTACAAGAGGCCGCGAAGCCCGTCTGGACCGCGCTCTACGACGCGCTGTCGACCTCCGGGCGGGCCGTGCTCGTCGACCTCCGCGAGACGCAGTCACCCGGACCCATGCACCGCGCGCTGCTCGAGGCGATGGAGGCGGTGTCCGTCGTGGCGGTGGCCCTCACCTCGCGCGGGCATGTGCTGGGTGTCATCGCCTTTGCGTCGGGGGACCCGGACCGGCTGTATGGAGATGAGGACCGGGTCATGGCGGAGGAGCTGGCCTACCGGCGGCAGCGGCGGTGGACAATGCCCGCCTCTACGCGCAGGCCCAGCGCGCCATCCGGCTGCGCGACGAGTTCCTCTCCGTCGCCAGCCATGAGCTGAAGACACCGCTCACGCCCCTGGCGCTCAAGCTGCAGGGCATGAAGCGCTCGCTTCCCGTGGAGTCCCTGGGGGACGCGGCGGAGCGGATGCGCGGGGACCTGGAGCTGGCGCAGCGGCAGGTCCGCCGGCTGGCGGAGCTCGTCGACGGGCTCCTCGACGTGTCACGCATCCGCGCGGGCCGGCTCCAGCTCGAGCTGGAATCGGTGGACCTGTCCGCGCTCGTCCGTGAGTTGGTGGCGCGCTACGAGCCGCAGGCGCAGCGTGCCTGGTCACGCATCTTCCTGGAGGCCGACCCTTCCATCCTCGGGAGGTGGGACCGCTCCCGGCTGGAGCAGGTGGTCTCCAACCTGCTCTCCAACGCACTCAAGTACGGCGCGGGGAAGCCCGTGCACGTGCAGGTGGCCGCCAGCGAGAAGACGGCCCGGCTCGTGGTGCGGGACGAGGGCATCGGCATCGAGCCGCAGTCGCTCCACCGCATCTTCCAGCGCTTCGAGCGCGCCGTGTCGGAGCGGCACTACGGGGGACTGGGCCTGGGGCTCTACATCACCCGGCAGATTGTGGAGGCCCACGGCGGCTGCGTGGGGGCCGAGAGCGCCCCGGGCCAGGGCGCGACCTTCACCGTCACGCTTCCGCTGGAGGGGCCCTCCGACGTGGCGGGCCCGTGCGACGGCCCTGGGTCGCCCGTGTCCTGACCTCCGGACGGCCCTACGCCGCCTCGCGTCCGTCCTCCTTCGCACCGGCGGCCAGCCGTTTCTGGATGGCGAGGAACAGCGCCTCGTGAGTGGCGGGCGAGGCCAATTCCACCTCGCCGCCGGCCTGTCCGAACGCGGCCACCGCGTCGCGCAGCGCCTCGCGAGCGGACATGGCGAGCATCAGCGGCGGCTCACCCACGGCCTTGCTCCCATGAATGGTGTTGTGCTGCCGAGCCTTCTCCATCAGCCGCACGCGGAAGTCGATGGGCGCGTCGCTGAACGCGGGCACGGCGTACGTACTGGCCGAGTGCGTGAGCAGCCGTCCATTGGCGTCCCACTTCAGGTCTTCGCCGGTGAGCCACCCGAGCCCCTGTACGAAGCCGCCCTCAATCTGCCCGCGGTCCACGCCGGGGTTGAGCGAGTCGCCCACGTCCTCCAGCAGGTCCACGCGCAGCACGCGCTTCATGCCGGTGTAGCCGTCCACCTCCACCTCGCACACGGCGGCGCCATAGGCGAAGTAGAGGAAGGGCCGGCCCCGGCCGCGCGCCTTGTCGTAGCCGATGCCCGGCGTCTGGTAGTAGCCCGTCACCGACAGCCCCACGCGCGACAGGTACGCGGCCTCCACCACCGCCGCGAAGGGCAGGGCCACCTCGGGCTCGCCCGCGGGCCCCACGCGTCCGTCCTGGAATACCAGCGCCTCGGGAGCCACGCTGCGTCCGTGCTTCTCGGCGAGCAGCCGCGCGGCCACCGGGGCGAGCCGCTCGCGCAGGGTGACGCACGCATTGCGCACGGCCGCGCCGTTCAGGTCCGAGCCACTGGAGGCAGCGGTGGCGGACGTGTTGGGCACCTTGTCGGTGGCCGTCTTCGCCATCCGCACGGCGCTGGCGGGAAGTCCCAGTTCGCGCATGGCCACGCCCTGCACCTTGGTGTGCAGGCCCTGGCCCATCTCCGTGCCGCCGTGCGACACCATGACCGAGCCGTCGCGGTACACGTGGACGAGCGCGCCGGCCTGGTTGAGGAACGTGGCGGTGAAGGAGATGCCGAACTTCATCGGCGTGAGCGCCAGGCCGCGCTTGATGCGGGGCGAGCGGGCGTTGAAGTCGTCGACCTCCTGCCGCCGCCGCGCGAAGTCCGAGGACTCCTTCAGCTCGCGCCAGAGCCGGGGCATGCGCTCGTCCTCCAACTCCTGCCCGTAATGCGTGGTGTTCGTCTCGCCCGAGCCGGCGTAGAGGTTGCGCTCCCGCACCTCCTCGGGAGGCAGGCCCACGGCGCGAGCCACGCGGGCGAGGACCTCCTCACACACGAGCATGCCCTGGGGGCCGCCGAAGCCACGGAAGGCGGTGTTGGACACCAGGTGCGTCTTCGCCACGCGGCCCGAGTACGCCAGGGCCGGCACGTAGTAGGCGTTGTCCAGGTGGAAGAGGGCGCGGTCGAGGATGGACTCGGACAAATCCAGCGACCAGCCGCCGTTGGACACCAGTTGCGCGCGCAGGGCGAGCAGCTTCCCCTGGCCGTCGAAGCCGGCCTCGAAGGTGGCGTGGAAGGGGTGGCGCTTGCCGGTGACGGTCATGTCCACGTCGCGGTCCATCATCCACCGCACGGGCCGGCCCGTGTGCCACGCGGCCAGGGCCACCAGGGCCGCGGGGGAGTTGCCCTGCGTCTCCTTGCCGCCGAAGCCGCCGCCCATGCGCGGGGCCTGCACCACCACGCGGCTGCGCGGCAAATCGAGCACGTGGGAGATGACGGCCTGCACCTCCGAGGGGTGCTGGGTGGAGGACGTCACCGTGACGTCGCCATCGTCGCCGCGCTCGGCGAAGGCGGCATGCGTCTCCAGGTAGAAGTGCTCCTGGCCGCCAATGGACAGCGTGCCGGTGAGGCGGTGGGGGCTGCCGGCCAGCGCGGCGTCCACGTCACCCCGGCGGATGACGTGCGGCTCGGTGTGGTAGCTGCCCTGGACGATGGCGTCCTCCACGGTGAGGACGGCGGGCAGCGGCTCGTACTCCACCACCACGGCGCGCGCGGCGGCGCGGCAGGCGTCGACGGACTCGCCCACCACCAGGGCCACCACCTGCCCGTGGAAGAGCACCTCCCGGTCGGCGAGCAGCGGCTCGTCGTGGCGGATGGGGCCGGTGTCGTTCATGCCGGGGATGTCCTCGGCCATCAGCACCGCCACCACGCCCGGCATCTTCCGCGCGGCGATGGGGTCCCTGCGGAGGATGCGGGCATGCGCGTGCGGCGCGCACACCGGCCAGACCTCCAGCATGGGCTGCCGCTGCGCGAGGTCGTCCACGTACTGCGCGCTGCCCGTCACGTGGCCCAGCGCGCTCTCGTGCCGCAGCTCGCGGCCCGCGTCCGCGCTGGCCCCCGGCCCGCCCAGGGTGAAGCGAGGGGCGGCGTCCAGCGAGGGGCTGCGCTCGCCGGAGAAGAACTTCTGGAACAGGCCCACCACCAGCCCGCGCCGGTACTCCGCGCTGCCGCGCAAATCACTGATGGGGGTGATTTCCTCCGACAGCACGGGCAGCACCCGCGCCACCGTCTCGCGCGTCCAGGGCTGGCCGGTGAGCACTTCCTCCGCGCGGCGTGCGCGCACGGGGGTTGCCGCCACGCCGCCGTAGGCCAGCCGCGCGAGCCGCACCACGCCGTCCGCGTCCAGTTCCACGCGGAAGCCCGCGGCGACGATGCTGATGTCCAGCTCGCGGCGCTTGGACACCTTGAAGGAGTCCGACAGTCGCTGACCGCCAGCGGGAGTGGACGCATGCGGGATGACGATGTGGCGCACCACTTCATCCGGCCGCAGTGCCGTCTTCCGGTACGCGAGGAAGAAGTCGGCCAGCGGCACGACGCGCTCAGCCTGCACGGAGGCGAGGACGAGCCGCGCGTCCAGCGCGAGCAGCACGGGCGCCATGTCGCCAATGGGCGAGGCCGTCACCAGGTTGCCGGCCAGCGTGGCGCGCTGGCGAATCTGCCGCGAGGCGAAGACGTTCAGCATCTTCGTCACCTCGGGCAGCTCGCTGCCGAGCGCGTCCTCCAACTCCACGAGGGACGACGCGCCGCCCACGTACCACCCGTCCGCCTCGCGGCGGATGGCGCGCAGCGACTCCACGCCCTCGGTGGAGATGAGGAACGGGAAGCGGCGGGCCTTCTTGGTGATGTCCACGCCCAGCTCGGTGGCACCGGCCACGAGGAGCGCCTCGGGGTGGGCGGCCTTGAGCGCGAGCAATTCCTCCCACGAGGTGGGGCGGAGGAACGTCTGTCCGCGCGCCTCGTAGCGCAGCGCGGGCAGCGGCGCGGCGGGGCCGCCGAGGGCCACCCCCGGGAGCGCTTCGCGCGCGGTGCCGGCGTCACGCGTGGCGAGCGCCTCCATCATCGCGTCGCGGATGGGACGGTAGCCGGTGCAGCGGCAGATGTTGCCGCAGAGCTGGTCCGCCACGGCCTCGGGGGTACAGACGTCCTTGCGCGAGTACGCCTCCGCCATGGAGACGATGAAGCCCGGCGTGCAGAAGCCGCACTGCGAGCCGTAGTGCTTCACCATGGCCTGCTGCACGGGGTGGGGCTGCTCGCGGCGGCCCACGCCCTCCACCGTGACGACCTCGCGGCCGGCGACCATGGGGAGCAGGGTGATGCACGCGTTGAAGGCGCGCAGGCAGCGGTTGCCCTGGGCGTCGCGGTCCACCATGGCCACGGTGCACGCGCCGCAGTCTCCCTCGGCGCAGCCCTGCTTCGTCCCGGTGGAGCCGCGCGTGCGCAGGAAGTCCAGCAGGGTGGTGTTGGGGGACACGCCGTCGACGCGAACCGTCGTTCCGTTGAGCAGGAACTCGAACATGATGCTCATTCTCCAGACGATACCCCGCGTACGCGGGGCTGCTCCGGAAGCGATGCTTCGGAGCGTGTGTCAACGCTGAGGCCGTGGTGCACCTGGAGCAGGCCGGCGGCGATGCTCACCGCCACTTCCTGTGGCGACTTGCCGCCAATCTCCACGCCCATGGGGCAGTGCACCCGGTCGATGTTCCGCGTGGGCACGCCCCGGGCCTCCAGCCGCTGGCGGAAGCGGGCCCACTTCGTGCGGCTGCCGATGAGTCCCAGGTAGCGCGCCGGCCGCTCCACCGCGAAGGCGATGATGTCCTGGTCCAGGTCGTGCCGGTGCGTCATCACCGCCACGTACGTGCGGCGCGCGTCCCACGAGGCGCGGGCGGCGAACGCGTCCCACGGCTCGTCGTGGCGCACCACCGACGCGGGGATTCGCTCGCCTTGCAGCCACTCGGGGCGCTCGTCCACGAGGTGGACCTGGAAGGGCGTGCCCTCCAGCGTGCGGCACAGCGCCTGGCCCACGTGGCCGGCGCCGAAGAGGTAGAGGCGCGGGCCGTGATTCACCAGCTCCACGAAGACGTCCACCACGCCGCCGCAGCACTGGCCCAGCTTCGCGCCCAGCGGGTAGCGGTAGGAGCGGGCCTCGCCCTTCTCCAGGCAGGCGCGCGCGTCCGCGAGCACCAGTTGCTCCAGGTGGCCGCCGCCCACGGTGCCGTGGAACGTCCCGTCCGCGCGCACGAGCAGCTTCGCGCCGGGCTCGGCGGGGGTACTGCCCTGGCACGCAGTCACCGTCGCGACGGCGAAGGGCGCATCTTCACGAGACCACTCCGCCAGTTGGCGGACCCAATCCCACATGGTCCGACCGAGTCTGCCACAGCCTGGGCCCCGGTAGTCACGGCTCGGACACTGCGTGCGGGTCAGAACGCGTATCTCACCCGGCAGTAGGGCATGCGGCGGGCCAGCAGCTCCTCGAGCTCGGCCACCAGGCGTCCCTTCAGCCCGGTGCGGTAGCGCACGTTGGCGCCGCCGCCCTGGGACACCTTGGCCTCCTGCGTCCCGGGCGTCCAGAGCAAGGCCTCGGCCCTGGGGTGCCAGCGCAGGTTCACCTCGTGGAGGCCCGCGTGGTGGGTGAGGAAGATGACCTCGGCGGCGAGCTGGGCCTTCGCCTCGGGGGAGAGCACGTCGTCCACCTGCTGGAAGAGCGCGTCGTACTCGGTCTGCCAGCCGTCGTAGACGACGACGGGGGAGAAGTTGAGGTGGACCTCGTAGCCAGCGGCCACGAAGTCGTTGATGGCGGCGATGCGCTCGGAGATGGGGCTGGTGCGCACGTCCAGCAGCTTCGCCTTCGCGTGTGGCATGAGGCTGAAGCGGATGCGCGTCTTGCCCTTCGGCGCGTAGTCCAGCAGCTCGCGGTTGACGAGCTTGGTGGCGAAGGTGCCCATCGCGTTGGGCAGCGTGGTGAAGAGGCGGACCAGGTCCCTCACGTTGTTGCTCAGGGCCGCGTCCGCGGCGCAGTCGCTGTTGCAGCCGATGTCATAGGCCCAGTAGCGCGGGTCCACGCTGTTGCCTTCCGTCTTCGGCCCCAGCCGCTGTGCGTGCCGGCGGATGGAGGCGAGGATCCGGTCGATGTTGACGAAGACGGTGACGGGGTTGGCGTAGCCCTTGTGGCGCGGCACGTAGCAGTACGCGCAGCTCATGACGCAGCCGTTGGCGGTGGACGGCGGGATGAAGTCGCAGCTGCGCCCGTTGGGGGTGAAGGACATCGTCTTCTTCACGCCCAGCACCAGGGTGCTGCCCTTGATGCGGTTCCAGGCCTCGGCGTTGCCCTCGTTGCCGAACAGGCCGGGGATGTTCTGGTGCGACGCCACCTCCACCCGCTCCGCGTCCGGGAAGCGCGCGAGGATTTCCCTGCCGCGAAGGTGCTCCTCCACGCCCGGCTCCAGGTAGATGCGGGACACCTTCAGCAGCGAGTCCAGCGCACCCGGGCCCGTGGGGGGAGGGGGAGGGGCGAACAGGTCGAGGTTCGACACCGGGCGTACCTAACCCGAAGCCGGGCGCGGCGCAGTGGCGCTGCGAGGGCCTCCGGCTGAACGCCCGGAAGGAGGGCGGGGGCATTGTCGGGTGCGGGACACTCGCGCTAAGAGCGTGGGCACCTCACGAGGGGACTCCTCATGCGCAGACAAGGTTCTCGCACGCGCCCGGGCTGGGCCGTCGCGTTGCTGGGTGTCGTGGCACTGGGTGGCTGCAAGAAGCAGGAGCCCGCACCCGCGGAAGCGGCCACACCGGATGCCGGGCAGGTCGCGGCGGCGGCTCCGGCCGCGAAGGACGCGGGCACGGTGTTGCTGACGGACACGCGCAGGCCGTTCCGCTTCAAGGATGTGACGATTACCCGGACCGGGGTGAGCGTGAAGCTCGCGTACACGCTGGAGAACCTGGGCGCGAAGCGGGCGCGCGCGAGCAGCTGCCTCTCGCTGCATGACAAGGACGGCTATCAGCTCTCGTACACCAGCCTGGGCCCCATCAGCCTGAGGGGTGGGGAGTCGGACGGCTTCGAGGATGTGACGAACATCGCCGAGGACGTCTGGGGCGAGGCCCGCACCGTCCGGCTCTACGCCGGGTCGGCCTGCTACAGCCTCTCGGGGGACACCGTCCTCAGCCCGGTGAGCCACCTGGACCTGACGGGCAGACCTGCGCCCGCGGAGGCTCCCGAGTGGTTGAAGCTCACGGACCCCGAGGATGGCGTCGCCGTCTTCGAGCTGAAGGACGTGGGCCTGAGCCAGGAGTCTCCGTCGGACTCCGTCGTGGCGACCTTCACCGTGACGAACACGGGCACGGCCCGCCTCTCCTTGGGCGTGTGCCTGCGCCTCTACGACAGCGCGGAGAGCACGGGCGACATCGACGAGGCCAGCTCCAGCAACTTCACCATCGCGCCGGGCGCCACCAAGACGGTCTCTTCCGAGCTCACGCTGGATGACGACAAGAACTGGGACTCCACCGTCCTGCTGAGGGCGTATGCGTCCAACTACGGCTGCGCCAGCAGCGCGCGGACGGCCGTGAGCAACGTGGTGGAGTTCCGCAAGCCCTCCGAAATCCACTCGCCCCGGGACGACGCCGAAGCGGACGGCGACGGCGACGGTGAGGGCGGTGGCGACGGCTACGTCCCGGACGAGCCCGTGGATGAATCCGAGCCCGAGCGGGCGCCCGACGGCGTGAGCGACGGGCAGTAGCGGACGAAGGCCCGCTCCACGCGGCGGGGTGCGCCACGTGGAGCGGAGCGCCGTACCCCTCGCTACGCGGGCACGGTGGCGCGGCGGCCCGCGACGTCGTCACGGCGCATCGGCTGCGCCTTGCCGTACGTGAGCGAGCGCCACATCCACTCCGCGGGGCCGAAGCGGAAGCGCGACAGCCAGAGGTGGCTCCACACCACCTGGACGGCGAAGACGGCCAGGCACAGCCCGAAGCACGCGGCCGGGCCTGGCTTCGTTATCTGCCCCAGGCCGTACCCGTAGAAGAACAGTACGCTCATCACCGTCTGCGACAGGTAGTTGGTCAGCGCCATGCGGCCCACTGGCGCGAGCACCCCGAGCAGCCGCTGCCATGCGGCGCGCTGGAAGAGCAGGGTGATGCCCGACACGTAGACGCTCGCGAAGCCCAGCTCGCCCAGGTGCCGCAGGGGCGCCATGGCGAAGGGCACCCACGTGGGCAGCGACTCCGGGGTGAGAATCTTGCGGAGCATCAGTTGCTGCAGCACCAGCCCGGCGCCGCTGCCCACCACCCCGGCCACCAGCCCCCACCCGAGCAGCCGGCGGAACAGGCCCAGGTGCTGGGGCGCGTCGTGGAAGAGCCGGCGCCGCCCCGCCAGCAGGCCCAGGAGGAAGCGGCCGAACGTGGCGAGCATGGTGGCGAGAATCATCGGCAGGAAGTCGAGCACGTAGAAGCGGCCGCCATCCCGCACCACGTCCAGCCAGCTCCCGCCCGAGAAGGCCGCCAGGGCCTGCGCCTTGAGGGCCGCGGAGTGCTCTCCTGACGCCTTCGCGATGGCGGCCCCGGCCTCCGGCGTGGCGGCGAGCAGCTGCGGCAGCTTGACGATGAGCGTGCCGATGACGGGCCACACGAAGGCCAGCAGCGCGGCGCCGATGAGCAGCGTCCGGTCCGAGCGCCGCCGGAACACCAGCAGCCCGAAGCCCAGCACCGCGTACGTGCTGAGGATGTCGCCGTACCAGAGCAGGAACAGGTGGGTGAGCCCCATCATCAGCATCACCCCCAGGCGCCGCGAGTAGAGCGGGGCGATGGAGGCGCCGCGCTCCTCGGCCCGGCCCATTTGCACCGCGAAGCCCAGGCCGAAGAGGAAGGAGAAGATGGTGATGAACTTCCCGAACACCAGCAGCATGAAGGCCTGCGTGGTGACGGTGTCCAGCAGCGAGGCGCTCGCCATCATCGCCATCATCTGCTCGCGCGGGACGAACGCCCTGCCGCTGAACCACATGTAGACGTTGGAGATGAACACGCCGCAGAGCGCGAAGCCGCGCAGCGTGTCGAGGAGCGCCAGCCGCTCGCTGGAGTCAATCGGGCGGGCCTCGGCGCCAGGTGCCGCGACGTGGGAAGGGGCAGGGGTCATGTCCCTTCAAGAGGCGGCCGAACCCGAGCCCGGCCGCCCGTATTCCGTGCGTCCGCGCATCCGAGACGTCGGAACACGCGAAGGCTCCGCGCGTCCCAGAGTCGGACGGTGAGAGGCCCTCGCGTCCCACGTCCGGACAGCGCGACGTGCGCAGTCACACGCCGATGCGCGGACAGATGTCCTTGAAGACACACTCCTCGCACTTCGGCTTCTTCGCGGTGCAGGTGTAGCGGCCGTGCAGCACGGTGGCGGGCCCGAAGAAGGTCCACTGCTCGCGGGGCACCAGCTTCATCAGGTCTTCTTCGATGACGTCGGGCTTGTCGTGCTTCGTCAGCCCCATGCGCTGGCTGACGCGGGCGACGTGCGTGTCGACGATGATGCCCGAGGGCAGGTCGAACGCGGTGTTGAGGACCACGTTCGCCGTCTTGCGCGCCACGCCGGGCAGCGTCACCAGTTCGTCCACGGTGCGCGGCACCTCGCCGCCGAAGTCCTCCAGCAGCGCGCGGCTCATGGCCTGCACGGACTTCGTCTTCTGCTTGTAGAAGCCGGTGGGCTTCAGGTCCTCCTCCAGCGCGGCGGTGTCCGCGTCCGCGAGCGCGCGAGGGCCGGGGTACTTCGGGAAGAGGGTGGCGGTGACGCGGTTGACGCGCTCGTCCGTGCACTGCGCCGCGAGGATGGTGGCGACGAGCAGCTCGAAGGGCGTGGACCAGTTGAGCTCGTAGCGCGCATCCGGGTGGGTTTCATGGAGGCGCTCGAGGACGACGGAGACTTTCTGGGCAGGTGTCATGGCGTGGGCTTGCCATGAAACCTACCCGGCGAGTCTGACGTGAGTCACGTCCTCGGACGCATCACGCTCTCCTATGTCGTGAGCTGCTGGAGCAGGCGCACCGTCTCCGGGGCGGCCAGGGACGGTGTCAGGGCCGTGAGGGCGATGCCGGAGACCACGCGGGTGATGTTGTGGTCCACGCGGCCGGCTTGAGTCCAGACCGCCGCCGGGGGCGCGGTGATGTAGGCGGAGAAGGTGTGGTGGCCGGTGCCGGGGCGCTCGCCGATGAGGTGGATGAGGGCGCGGTGCTTCGTCGCGTCGCCCAGTCCTCCGAAGAGCGCCTCGCCCACGCGGTAGCCCGCACGCACGCGGCCCGAGGTGAGCAGCAGGTGCTCCGGCGCGGGTGTGTAGCCGGCCTGGGTGAGCAGATCTCTCAGTGCGACGAGGTACGGCCGAAGCTGGCCGTCATCCATGATGGACAGCGCGTTGAGCCCGTCGGACACGAGGACCTGCACGTCGTACCGGCCCGCATGGCGAACGCGCAGCGAGCGCAGCGCGTCCAGGGACGCGGGGTCGAGCTGCTCGCCCGTCTCCGGATGGAGGATGTATTCCTTGCGGTCCTTCGACTTCGTCACCAGCCGCACGGCGTCCGGCAGGGCGGCGATGAAGGGCTCGGACAGCTCGGTCCACAGGCTCGTCTTGGCGTCGGCGTAGACGCGGCGCATCTCCCGCTCCAGCGCGGGCTCCAAATCCCACGCGTTCGCCCCGTGGCCCACGGCCATGGGCACGCCGCGGGCGCGAATCTCGTCCAGGCGCTGCGCGGCCTCCGCGCGGATTTCAGGCTCGGGCCGCGTGTCTCCCTTCGCGCGCAGGTACTGGAGGTAGACCCAGACGGGGTCGCCGAAGTGCTCGGTGGGCCGGCCCTGCGCGTCGATGACGCCCAGGCGCTGGAAGAAGGCCCACATCCGGTCCTCTACCTTGTAACCGAACTTCTCGCGCAGGCGGACGTGGTCCTGGAAGCCGGTGGTGAGGTAGCCCAGCATCGGGTCGTTCTTGGTGGGCAGGCCCATCAGGTACGCCGGGTTCGCCGGCATGATGCGCTCCAGGCACCAGTCCAGGTCGTCCAGCGACACGTCCATGTGGAGCGTGGAGCAGACGTCCAGGCCAATGGTCAGCCCGTGCAGCTTGCCCATGACGATGTCCTCCAGGCAGCAGCGCACGAGCTGCTCCCGGGTGCGGAACACCTCCGGGCCGATGAAGCCCGCCACGTCGTTGAGGTGGACCCACGGGGCGGCGGCGCGTCCCGCGCCCTCCTGGGCCTTCGCCACCTGCTGCGTCAGCGCGCGCGCGAAGCCGTACTTGCGCGACTCGTGGACGACCATGTCGTAGCCGTGGCCGGAGCCGTTGGTGAAGTCCGCGCCCTGGCCCGTCTCGAAGTAGAGGCCGTACTGGCCGGTGCGTCCGGCCGCGTACCCGAGCATCTTCTCCACCGAGATGTCGAACGTCGCATTGGCCGTGTCGCTGCCGGCGATGCTCTGGAACCAGATGCCGGTGGTGCCGGGGTGCTGGCGCTCCACCTCCGCCTGCACGTCGATGTGGGCCAGCACGCAGTGGGGCAGCACCGCCTCCAGGCCGAACGTCACGAGCAGCTCGTGCAGCGCGGACTCGATGGCGGCCACCGACTCCGGCGAGGACGACACCGGGTTGCAGCCGAGCACCACGTCGCCCACCGCGTAGGCCCAGCCGTCGAATACCTGCCAGCGGATGTCGTCCACGTTGTCGGTGGGTGAGTTGGGTTGGATGCGCGCGCCCAGGTAGCCCCGCGCGCCGAGCTGGCTGCCCGGCAGCGGGTTGAACACCTTGCGCCCGATGGAGATGAGCTCCTCGTCACTCATCAGCTTGACGACGCAGGCGATGACGTCGCTGCCCAGGCCGGGGACGAGGGCGTGGATGTCCGCCTCGCCGCTCTCCAGCAGGAACTGCTTCAGCCGGCCCAGCGTCCAGTCCTGCGAGGCGGACGCGGCCACCCGGTCCTCCGACTCCACGAGCAGCGCGTGCAACTGGTCCTCGCGCAGCGGGTGGGCCCCCAGGTCCACCAGGCGCGTGTTCTCCAGGAGCTGGCGCGCATTCTTCCGGGACGAGTCATCCGCGGCGGCCACGCCCACCAGCGCGTCGCCTTCCTTGAAGGCGTTGGCGGCGCCCAGCACCTGTTTGTAGAGCGTCTCGTCGAAGCCGCCCTTGAGGCGCTGGACGTAGGCGAACACGTCCTCTCCGGCGCGGACCTCGGGAATGTAGACGCCCTCGGGCGGCGGGCCCGGAGGAGGGTGGGTGACGGAGTCCTTTCCGCAGCCCAGGAGGGACGCCGTCGCGCCCCCCAGCATCGCGGCCAGCACGGTGCGCCGGTGCAACAGGAACCGGGATTCGACAGCCATGTTCCGTCCTCGCTTGCGGCGCGCTCCGGGAGGCTCCGGCCTCCCTTCCCCCGCGCGCCATCCAGCGACTCTCGGCGGCTCCGGTAACCCGAGCCAAGACGGCCTTTCGTGCCTTTGGACGGCAACCGACGCCCACAGGCCCCCGGGACGGAGCCCGGGCGCGAGCGCAGGACAGATGCCTCACTCCCTGTTGTCGGATTCCGTGCGCGTGCTTTCCGCTCGCGCGACGGCGGCTACGGCACGTCCACCGTCCTCACGACGTTCTCCGGCGTCCCATCCTCGTGGGTGCGCACGTCGAACGTGACGCGCACCGATGTGCCGGGTGGGAGCGTCTTCTGGAGGTGCGCCTGGACCGCTTGCTCCCGGGGGATGCGCTGGCCCTGGACGCGCGTCTGGTGCGTCACGCGCAGGGGCACGACGGGGCCCTGGGTGCTCTCTATATAAAGGAGGCCCGTGCCCGCGCCGACCACCCGGCCGGAGAGCACGCGCTCTTCGCCCTGCACGCTCTCCGTCTCCGCCGGCTCGGGCGCCCGGGCCGGAGTGGGAGCCTGCGCCAGCGCCGGGGCGCCCAACATGAGCCCGGCGAGCAACCCCAGGGTCGTCCGCTTCATCCGCTGCCTCCCCTGCGCGGCGAGTCGTCTCGCCACCGTGCAGCGTGTGCATCTCCCGCCCCGGGGGCAGCACTCGCTTCCCTGGACGGATGCTGCCACGGGGCCTAGCGTCCGCGGCCGTTCAACCCCTCTCCCCAAGAGACGAATCCATGGTTTCGGCCATCTTCAACCCGGCGCGTTGGAAGCCCGTCGAGGGCTTCAAGTTCAAGGACATCACCTTCCACCGCGCGGTGGACCAGGGCACCGTCCGCATCGCCTTCAACCGGCCCGAGGTGCGCAATGCCTTCCGCCCCCGCACCGTGGATGAACTGTCCCGCGCGCTGGAGGCCACGCGCTTCATGACGGACGTGGGCTGCGTGCTCATCACCGGCAACGGCCCGTCGCCCAAGGACGGCGGCTGGGCGTTCTGCTCCGGGGGAGACCAGCGCATCCGCGGCAAGGACGGCTACAAGTACGAGGGCGAGGAGGGCGAGTCCGACCCGGCACGTCTGGGCCGTCTGCACATCCTCGAGGTGCAGCGGCAGATCCGCTTCCTGCCGAAGGCCGTCGTCGCCGTGGTGCCGGGCTGGGCGGTGGGCGGCGGGCACAGCCTCCACGTGGTCTGCGACATGACCATCGCGAGCAAGGAGCACGCCGTCTTCAAGCAGACCGACGCGGACGTGGCCAGCTTCGACGGCGGCTACGGCTCCGCGCTGCTGGCGCGGCAGGTGGGGCAGAAGCGCGCGCGGGAAATCTTCTTCGTCGGCGCCAACTACTCCGCGGAGGAGGCGCACAAGATGGGCATGGTGAACGCGGTGGTGCCGCACGCGCAGCTCGAGGACTTCGCGCTCGACTGGGCCGCGGAGATCAACACCAAGAGCCCTACCGCCATCAAGATGCTGAAGTACGCCTTCAACCTCCCCGATGACGGCATGGTGGGGCAGCAGCTCTTCGCCGGTGAGGCCACGCGCCTGGCCTACGGAACCGACGAAGCCCAGGAGGGCCGCGACGCCTTCGTCCAGAAGCGCAAGCGCGACTTCAAGCGCTTCCCCTGGTCTTACTGATACTGGCGGCTCGCAGCATAAGGCCCTCCGAGGTGACGCGTCGCATGCATGCGACAAGTCATCTCGGGGGGCCTTCGTGTTTCATCCTGTGATTTCACACGGTTGAGGTCATTTTTCACCTCTGGGTCCGTCAGGTATTGACTATGTGAATGGAAGGATTTAGAAACACGGAAATAGCGAAGCACAGCTTGTCAGGATCTCAGGGGGTTTTTAACAGGTTCTGAGAAAGCTGTGGTCACCAGGAGAGCGCACCTTGGTCCTTCCACGAGCAGCGGCCGGTGTCATCGTCCAGCAGCAGCAGGATGCGTTCTTCCTCATGGATACCGAGGGCGGAGAGGTCTTCCGGGTGAATGAGACCGCCGCCCGCATCTTCGAGCTGTGCCGCAGTGGAAGCACGCTCGACGACGCGGTGCAGGCCCTCGCTGGCGGACGGGCGCTTCGGCGCCGCGGAATGAAATCGCTGAGGACGTGCGGAGTACTGTAACGCAGTTCCAGGAGCTGGGGCTCTGCGAGCCCGCTTCGGCTTCCTGAGAGACGAAACACGTCTCACCCCCTCTGAGATGACTCATCAGGTTCTTCCCTGGTCTGTCTGGCCATGGCCGCGCCTTGCGCATGAAGAGCCGCCAGCTGTGTGTGTTTGGTTTTTAATAAAATGCACACGATGCCTGTGACGCGGAACGCGGTGTTTCACAGCACAGGCCCAACCCCAACACGAAGAGGTTCACCATGTACGTCAAGGCCCAGATCGTTCGCGTCGCCGCTTCCTCCGACAAGTGCTCCTGCGGCGGCACCATGACGCTGAGCAACGCCACCGTCGCCGAGTAGTTCCACCACGGTTCATCAACGCATCGAAAGAGGTCCACCATGTACGTCAAGGCCGAGATCGTCCGCGTTACCGCCGTCAGCGACAAGTGTTCCTGTGGCGGCACGATGACCGTGCGCACGTCCATCGAGTAATTCGATGGCTCGGGCGGGGAGGGTTCCTCCCCGCCCGTTTTCGTTTCTGCCGTGCCGTCCGCGCGACCGGCTCGCCGGAGCGTGGGCGGGAAGCACCACCCCACCACCCCACGAGGTCCACCATGTACGTCAAGGCTGAGATCGTCCGCGTTGCCGCGTCGTCCGACAAGTGCTCCTGCGGCGGCACCATGACCACTGTCAGGGTGCTCGAGTAGTAGTGACGATGCGGACGGGAGGGCTTCCTTCCCGCCCGTGTCGTTCGCAGTGCCCCGGCCGCGCGCCAGCTGCACCGGAGCGGGGACGGGTTCAACCCGCAACACCCCTGAGGTCACCATGTACGTGAAGGCCGAGATCGTCCGCGTTTCCGCGTCGTCCGACAAGTGCTCCTGCGGCGGCACCATGCAGGTGCTGAGCCAGGCCACCGTCGCCGAGTAGTACCGGCGCGGTTTCCATCACAACTCGAAGGAGACTGACCATGTACGTGAAGTCCGAGATCGTTCGCGTTTCCGCGTCGTCTGACAAGTGCTCGTGCGGCGGCACCATGACGCTCGAGACCAGCAGCGCGGTCATCCAGTAGTCGGGCGCAAGCCCGTCCACCCGCAACACCTCAAGAGGTCACCATGTACGTCAAGGCCCAGATCGTTCGCGTTGCCGCTTCGTCCGACAAGTGCTCCTGCGGCGGCACCATGCAGGTGCTCAGCCAGGCCACCGTCGCGGAGTAGTCCTCACCGGTGGGAGCGGGGAGGGTGACCTTCCCGCTCCCGCCGTCTTGCAGCACCTGACCCAACAACCCGAAAGAGGTTCACCATGTACGTCAAGGCCCAGATCGTCCGCGTTGCCGCTTCGTCCGACAAGTGCTCCTGCGGCGGCACGATGACCGTCCTCACCCAGGTCGCGGAGTAGTCCTCCCCGATAGCACCCGGCCGTGGTCCGGTTCTCCGGGCCGCGGCTGGTTTCACCCCATAACCCGAAAGAGGTTCACCATGTACGTCAAGGCCCAGATCGTCCGCGTTGCCGCTTCGTCCGACAAGTGCTCCTGCGGCGGCACCATGACCGCGACCGTGCGCATCGCGGAGTAGTTGAAACACGCGGGCGGGCAGCGGCCTCTTCGGAGGCCGCGTCCCGCCCGTCTTTTCCACAACCCTTTTTTCGCTCCACACCCCACCGTGCCCTCCTCGTCCACGTCACTGCTGCTGCTCACCCAGGCGGACCTCCATGGCGCGCCGCTGTTCCGCGTCGTGTCCGTCGACGTGGCGGTGCGCCCGGGCGAAGGCCGGCTCTGGGTGGACCTGTCGCGTGACACCGGCTACGCGCCGGCCTGGCAGCAGCACCTGCGCCACCTGGCGGCCGTGGGCCGCGGGCGCTACGCGCTGCCCTGGGACGAGATGGACCTCTTCTTCTCCGTTCGCGGCCGCAAGGTCCTGCTGGACGGACGCAGTGCGTCCCTGCCGCTGTTCGTCGCATGGGTGGCGCTGCTCGCCGGGCGTGAACTGCCCGCGCCCTTCCTCGCCACCGGGGTGGCGCTCGACGCTGGCGAGGCGCTGGTGTCCGCGCCGCTCGAGAAGCTCCAGGGCAAGCTGGCCGTGGCGGACGGCTACGTGCGCCAGGTCCACGCGGCCGCCGGGCGCGTGCCGGTGTGGGTCCCCGCCGGCAGTCAGTGGGACGCCGCGCCCCTGACGGCGCTGGACGTGCGCCCCGTCGCGAGCCTCACCGCGGCCGCCGAGTCCGTGCTCGGCGCGCTGCCGCTGCGTCAGGCCGCGCCCGCGGCAACCACGGTGGCCGCTTCAGCGGCCACTTCGGAGTCCGGAGGGGTGGCGGCATGTTGACCCGGGGCATTCGCGCGGTGCGCGAGATGTACGAGCTGACGCGCGGACTGGGCAACCTGCGGGTGCTGCTCGTGTCCGGGCTGGTGGGGACGGTGGCCGGAGGGCTGCTCAACCCGGTGATGCCGCTCTACCTCCAGTCGCGCGGGCTGGACCTGCAGGGCATCGGCCTCGTGTACTCGGTGGGCTCGCTGGTGCCCATCTTCCTGCAGCCGGTGATGGGCTCGCTGTCGGACCGCTACAGCCGCAAGGGCTTCGTGGTGGGCCTGTCGCTGGTGACGTCGCTGCTGGTGCCGGTGATGGCGCTCTTCGCGCACCCGCTGCCGCTGGCCGCCGCGCTGTCGCTCAAGCTCCTGCTGGCGCGCAGCGCGCAGCCGGTGAATGGCGCGCTGGTGGCGGACTTCGCGCCGGCGAAGAAGCGCGCCACCATCTTCGCCCTCCTCGACGCGAGCACCAGCCTCATGTTCGTGCTGGCGCTGGGCGCCTCCGCCTTCGTCGTCCGCTGGCTGTCCACGCAGTACACCTTCTTCCTGGCCGGCGGGCTCTTCCTCATCAGCAGCCTGCTGCTCCTGCGGCTGGAGGAGCCCGCGCGCGAGCCGTCCAAGGCGCGCGCCTCCGGGGGTGAGTGGAAGCTGGCGCTGGACGCCGTGCGCGCCCCGCTGGACTACGTGCGCGGCTCGCCGCGGCTGGCGGGCCTGTTCGCCTGGCAGTTCTTCTTCGCCTTCGCACTCAACCTGTTCCCCATCTACATCCCGCTCTACGCCATGAAGCTGGGAGCGCCGTCCGAGGCCGTGGGGCCGCTGGTCGCCGTCTCCTGGCTCGTCTACGCCTTCGCCCAGCCCTTCGGCGGGCGGCTGTCGGACGCGCTGCCGAAGCGCAACGGCCTCATCCTCGCGGGGCTGGCGGGCATGGTGCTGATGAGCGCCGTGCTCGGCCTCGCCGGCTGGATTCCGGCGCCGTACGGGCTGATTGTCATGGTGGTGGCCTGGGCGCTGCTGGCGGTGCCGGATGGCCTGCACCGCCCCTCCGCGCAGGCGGTGGTGGTGGAGGTGGCCCCGTCCTCGGAGCGCGGCCGCTTCATGGGAGCGCTCGGCGGCTGCGCGGCGCTCGCGCAGGTCCTCGCCCCGCTCACCTACGGCTTCGTCGCCCGGCACGCCGGGCTGTCCAGTGCCTTCCTGTTGTCCTCCGGTGCGCTGCTCTTGTCCCTGGCCGGCATGGCCTGGGCTCCCGAGCGCTCCGCACCGGCTGCTGTCGCCCACACCCCCGTCCTCACCCCATCCCAGGAGCCCGGATGAAACCGTCTACCTGTGCCTGGGGCGCCGCGCTGTTCGTCGCGTGTCTGCCCGCTCTGGCCTTTGCCGATTCGCCCGCTGACCAGCAGCACTACAATTACAAGGCCACCTTCACCAGCGAGCCCATCACCATTGACGGAAAGCCGGACGAGGCCGTGTGGCTCACGGCCCCGGAGGTCTCCGGCTGGCACCTCACGCGCATCGACTACGGCAACCCCGCGCGTGACGACACCAAGGTCCGCATCCTCTACGACAAGCACAACCTGTACGTGCTGTTCTACTGCCTGGACAAGGACCCCTCGAAGATCACCGCCTACAGCGTCCAGAACGAGTCCTTCCTGCACCAGGAGGACAACGTCACGGTGATGCTGGACACGTACAAGGACCACCGCAACGCGTACTACTTCTGGACCAACCCGCTGGGTGTGCGCACCGACGGCCGCATTGTCGCGGACGGCGAGGCCTTCACCACGTCCTGGGCGGGCGAGTGGGAGACCATGGGCTCCGTCACCAAGGACGGGTGGTACTCCGAGGTCCGCATCCCCTTCGCCAACTTCCAGTTCCCGGACGTCCCGGAGGGCGAGGAGGTGACGTTCGGCCTGATGCTGGACCGCGAGCAGGCCCGCACCCAGGAGTGGAGCAACTGGACGCCGGACGGCGTCAACAGCGCCAAGGTGAGTCGCTTCCCGCACCTGGAGGGCCTCAAGGGCATCGAGGGCCGCCGCAGTTGGGGCATCACCCCGTACGTGGCCACGGACTTCGCGCTGAAGACCACCGCGGACCGGAAGATGTTCAAGCCCAACGCCGGCTTCGACGCGCGCATCGACCCGACGTCGAACCTGGCCCTGAAGCTGACCGTCAACCCGGACTTCTCCGACGTGGAGGCCGACCAGGACCGGCTGCTGCTGGACACCGAGGAGCCGCTGCTCCCCGAGCGCCGTCCCTTCTTCGTGGAGAGCGAGCACCTCTTCCTGGCGCCCATCAAGATATTCACCTCGCGCCGCATCGCCATGAAGCCGCATGACCAGGTGATCGGCGGCGCGCAGTTCACCGGCAAGGTGGGCGGCCTGGGCTTCTCGCTGCTCGACGTGCAGCACCGCGACGACCCGGGTGACGGCAGCAACGAGAAGGAGAACCTCAACTCCGGCGTGCTCCGCCTCCAGCAGGACATCGGCAAGCGCTCCGCCATCAACCTGGTGGCGGTGAGCCGCAACGGCGACAAGTACGGCTGGTTCCGCACCGCGGGCCTCGACGCCAACATCCACATCTGGGAGGAGCTCTTCATCCAGGCCCAGGTGCTCAAGAGCTGGAGCGACGTGGCGGGCCACAAGAACTCGGAGGCGTACAAGCTCGCCATCCACCGCTTCGACACCAACTCCGAGTTCTGGATCCACCTGGAGGACATCGGCGCGCGCTACGCCAACCCGCTGGGCTACACGCCGGTGCTCGACAAGCAGGGCTACAACACGCACCTGTACCTGACGCCGTTCCCCAAGCTGCGCTTCCTGCCGCAGATCAACCTCACCTGGGACAGCCTCTGGCGGCGCAACCACGAGCACGTGCGCACCCGCCTGCGCAACCGCGTCAACGTGACGCCGTACCTGAACCACAACTTCGCCCTCTACGCGGACTACGTCTACGACGACAACGAGGGCTTCAAGGACCGCATCGCCACCGGCGGCTTCATCCTCTTCCCCAACGACTGGCAGAGCCTGACGCTGACGGCCTTCACGGGTAACTTCCTGGGCGGCCCCACGCGTGGCATCAACGCCGCGATCAACCTGAAGATGGGGCACCGGCTCCAGGCGAAGTTCAGCGGCTTCTACACGGAGAGCAAGGACGTGCCGGAGAACAGCGAGCTGTTCGGCACCTCCGGCACCGGCCACTCGTGGAGCGGCTACGCGCAGCTGCGCTACCAGTTCAACCCGAACCTCTACACCCGCGTGACGTTCCAGCAGGGCGCGGTGTCCGAGCTGGCGGACTACAGCAACGTGAAGGGCACGCTGCTGGACGCCGTCTTCGGCTGGCACTACCGCGAGTGGAGCGACTTGTTCCTGGTCTACTCGGACCAGCCCTTCAACGGCTCGCAGGAGCGCCGTATCCTCTCGAAGATCTCCTTCACGTACTGAAGAGCCGGAGTGAACCCGTCATGAGCACCGCCAACGCCTCGCAGCCCCAGCCGCAGGACATCTCCAGCCGCTACGACCAGGTGTCTTCGACGTACAACGACAGCAAGTACACCAAGGCGGCGCACAAGCTGTTCTGGGTGGTCTACGACGAGCTCACCTGGACGGCCGTGGCGAAGGTGCTGCCCCCGGCCGGCACGTCCTGGCGGGTGCTGGACGCGGGCGGCGGCGGCGGAAAGTTCAGCGCGCGCTTCGCGGAGGCCGGCCACCAGGTCACCGTGCTGGACATCTCCGCGGGCATGCTGGTCAAGGCGAAGGAGTACCTCGCATCGAAGGGGCTGCTGGAGCGCTGCTCCTTCATCGAGGGCACGGTGGCGGACCTGCCCTTCAAGGACGCGGAGTTCGACCTCGTCTTCAGCGAGGGCGACCCGGTGTCCTACTGCCTGGACCAGTACCCCAAGGCGATGAGCGAGCTGGTGCGCGTGGTGAAGCCGGGCGGCCCCGTCATCATGGGCGTGGACAACCGGCACGAGCACTTCATGTTCGAGCTGAAGCACGGCAAGAAGGCCGAGGCGCTGAAGATGCTGCTCACCGGGCGCGGCAAGTGCCCCTATGGCCTGCCCGTGCACCTGTTCACCATCAAGGAACTGCAGGACGGCGTGAAGGCCGCGGGCGCGGACGTGGAGGAAATCTTCGGCAAGCCCGTCATGTACTTCGAGATGCTGGAGGCGATGCAGGCCGAGCGCGGGCCGGACTTCGACGTCTGGGCGGCGCGCGAGGAAATCATCGCCATGCAGGAGAAGCTCGCGCACGAGGGCTTCGCGCTCCAGGGCCAGCACTTCCAGGTGATGGCGCGCAGGAAGAAGTAGGGAGGCGGGCCGTGTCGTCGATTCCGTTCCTCGGAGTGGGGCTCAGCTACCGCTGGGACTTCCAGCCGCACCTGGCCCGGGGCAACCCGGGTGTGGACTGGCTGGAGGTGATGCCCGAGCACTTCTTCCCGCTGACGGAGGACACGGTGCGGCGGCTGGAGGTGCTGGCGAAGCGCTTCCCGCTGGCGGGCCATGGGCTGGAGCTGTCCGTGGGCTCGGATGGCGTGGACGGCCCGGGCTACCGCGAAAGCCTGAAGCGCTTCCTCGGTACCACGCGCTCCGTCTGGCACGGGGACCATCTGTGCTTCACGCGCGCGGGCGAGCTGCCGGTGCGCTCGCTCACGCCGGTGCCCTTCACGGAGGAGGCGCTGGAGACGTGCACGCGCAACATCCGCCGCGTCCAGGCGGAGCTGGGCCTGCCCTTCATCATCGAGAACATCGCCTGGCTGTTCGACACGCCGCTCAGCACGCTGGACGAGGCGGACTTCCTCACGCGCGTGGTGAAGGAGTCGGACTGCGGCCTGCTGCTGGACCTGCACAACGTCCACGCCAACGCGGTGAATCACAAGTTCGACCCGTACGCCTTCGTGGACCGGCTCCCGCTGGACAGGGTGGTCCAGATTCACCTGGCGGGTGGGGTGACGATGGAGGGCGTCTACGTGGACAGCCACTCCAACGTGTCACCGGACGAGGTGTGGCGGCTGTTGGAGTACGTGGCGCCGCGCTGCCCGGTGCGCGGGGTGAACTTCGAGATGGACAGCGGCTTTCCGCCCTTCCCGCGGCTGGTGGAGGAGCTCGCTCGCGCGCGCGCCATCCTGAAGCGCTGCGGGGCGAGCGCGGCCTGAAAGAGACGACATCATGGGCTACCCCGAGACGCTGGAGGTGCTGGCGCGGCTGCATGTGGACGCGCGCTTCCGCCAGGCCTGGTTGCAGGACGCGCAGGCGGCCATGGCGCCGTACGCGCTGACGCCGCGCGAGCGCGAGGCCCTGGCGGGCGCGGACGCCATCGTGGTGGAGCGGGCGGGGCGGATGTTGGACGGCCACCGCCTGTCGCGCGTGCACGAGCACCTGCCGTGGGCGGACCCCGCGGTGCGGCCCGGCCTGCTGCCGGTGCTGCGGGACTTCCTCCAGGAGGCGCTCCCGGAATTGCTCAACCGCGAGGAGGCCATCGCCTTCTGCCGCTACCTGGAGGCGGCCCCGCGCGGGACGCTGCCTCCGTACCTGGCGGACTTGGCCCGCTGCGAGCGGCTGCGGATTTCCCTCGCGTGGGGCCTGGAGCCCATGGCCGGCCCCACCCACGTCGAGTCCTTCCAGTATCCGGTGACGGAGGTGCTGGCGGCGCTCGCGCAGCCGGGCTGGCCGCAGGTGGCCGTGCGCTCCGTGCGCGTGGAGTACCTCAAGGTGCCGGGCCTGCCCGCGGTGATGGTGCGCGCGCTGTAGGCTTCGCCTCAGCGGCTCCAGAGGAAGCTGGTGAGGACGCCGTAGTGCACGGCGGCCGCGGCGATGACCATGAGGTGGAACACCTCGTGGTAGCCGAAGACGGTGGGCTTCGGGTCCGGCCAGCGCTTCGCGTAGACCACCGCGCCCAGCGCATAGAGCACGCCCCCGAGGACGAGCCCCGCGACGCGTGTCGGGCCGATGACGGCCGGCAGTTGCGCCACCACCGGGGCGGCCAGCAGGCCCAGCGCGACGTAGAGCGCGGAGCGCAGGCCCCGTGACGCGGAGATGCCCAGCAGCGCGAGCGTCGCGCCGGTGAGCGCGCAGCCCCACATCAGGAAGAGCAGCGGCGTGCTCCAGCCGCTCCGGGTCTCCAGCGCGGCCATGGGGGTGAAGCTGCCCGCGATGAGGAAGTAGATGGATGCGTGGTCGCACCGCCGCAGGCGCGCGTAGGCGGCGGGGCTCCAGGTGGGCCAGTGGTACGTGCCGCTGACGCCGAACATCAGGACCAGGCTGATACCGAACACCAGGGCGGCGGCGTACTGGGCCCCCTGCGCCGGTGCCAGCGCCAGCCGGATGCAGCCGTAGAGCGCCACCCCTGCCGCGAGCAGGTGCGAGAGGCCCCGCAGCCGGGGCTTCACGGACTCTTCCATCACCAGCACTTCGATGCCTCGCGGAGACGCAGCCATGGCCTGTGGGTAGTCACTGCATGTCACCGCTGCGTCAGCGCGCACCCGACACGTCCAGGTCTGGACGCCGGGCGCGCCGAAGCGTCGACCTCTTCACGGGTGGAAGTGCCAGCGGGAAACAGGGCCGTCAGTCAGCGGGGGAAATGAGCACGGAGTCCGCGGAGCGACGCGTCGGGCCCTGGAACACGGCCTCGACGTTGTTGCCGTCCGGGTCCAGCACGAAGGCGGCGTAGTAGTTCGCGTGGTAGTGGCGCAGGCCGGGGGCGCCGTGGTCGCGGCCGCCCGCCGCGAGCGCCGCCGCGTGGAAGCGGTGCACCGTCTCGCGGTCCTTCGCCTGGAAGGCCAGGTGGATGCCGTGCCCTGAGGGCGGGGTGCCCGCCTCCAGGGGGGAGATGTAGAGCTCGTCGACAGAGAAGACGCGCTCGTTGTCGTCGGAAACGGGGATGCCGAGCACGGCCATCACCGCGCGGTAGAAGCGCTTGCTCGCCTCGAAGTCCTTCACGCGGAAGTGGACGTGGTCGAACAGGCGGCCCGTGTGGAATTCCATCATGCGGTTGCTCCTCGGTGGTATGGCGAAGCTGCCATGAAACCCCGCCTGCTGACCTTCTTCTGTGAGCTGGAAGCCGGCCCGCTGCGTGAACTGGTTGCCACTCCGGGCGTCCTCGAGGACCTGGTGGCGCTGCGCGCCGGTGTGAGCCTGGGCCTGCTGGATTTGGGCCCCGAGCGCGCGGAGGTGGTGCGCCGCCTGACTCGCGAGGGCATCCCCGTCACGGCGTGGCTGCTGCTGCCGGAGGACCAGGGCTACTGGTTCCACGCGGGAAATGTCGCGCGGGCCACGGCGCGCTACGACGCCTTCCGCGCGTGGACGGCCGAGCACGGGCTGGAGTGGGACGGCGTGGGCCTGGACATCGAGCCGGACCTCCGCGAGCTGCGGCGCGTCCTGGAGGGCGGTTGGCGGCGGCTGCCGGAATTGCTCCCCAGGCTGGGGCGGGGCGAGCGCGTGCGGGAAGCGCGGGCCGCGTACACCGCGCTGGTGGAGCGCATCCGCGCGGGTGGGCACCGGGTGGACACGTACCAGTTCCCCTTCATCGTGGACGAGCGGCAGTCCCGCTCCACGCTGCTGCAGCGCGTGTCGGGCGTGCTGGACCTGCCCTCGGACCGGGAGGTGCTGATGCTCTACACCAGCTTCGTGCGTCCGCACGGCGCGGCCATGCTGTGGAGCTACGGCCCGGGCGCGCCCTCCATCGCGGTGGGCATCACCGGGGGCGGGGTGGAGCTGCCGGGCGCTCACCTCTCGAAGCCGCTGGACTGGGCCGAGCTGTCCCGGGATTTGCGGCTCGCGGTGCGGTGGACGCACGACCTTCATGTCTTCAGCCTGGAGGGCTGTGTGCGACAGGGCTTCCTGTCCCGCCTGCGCACCTTCGACTGGGACGCGCCGGTGGACCCACCCGCCATCCCCGCGAGGCGGGTGGACGTGCTCCGCCGGGCGGCGCGCGGCGTACTCCGCGTGAGTGCCCGCGTGCTCCGCTGACTCCCTGGCAGGCGGCCAGGAAGCCAAGCCGCTCCGCGTCATGCGCCAGGTTGGATGGTCTGGGTTGACGCATGGGGGAGGGGGAAGTGTCATGCGCCCCCTACGCCCTTCCACGCCGATGCCCGGCGGGACCTCCTCATGACCGACCACCGCATGACGTCGAAGCTCCTCGGCGCGCTCCTGCTCTCCGTGGGCACGCTCCAAGCGGCACCCGCCCTGGCGGCGCCCGCGTCCCCTCCGACTCCCATCCCCGTGCCCAACGGAGGCTTCGAGATGGCGGGAGGCGCCTCGGCGGTGCCCGCCTTCTGGACGTCGAAGGGGCAGGGCAAGGTGTCCGCCTCGTCCGAGACGAAGGCGGAGGGCGCGAAGGGCCTGGCCATCGAAAGCCCACAGGGTGGCGCGGAGACCACCGTCGAGTCCGAGGCGATGAAGCTCCAGGTGGGCCAGCTCTACCGGCTCAGCGCCTGGGTGCGCACACGCGGCGTGCAGGCGGACCCGCAGGCCCGCTATCCCACGGCGCACGGCGCCTGCGTGTCGATGAAGAGCTTCCCCTTCACCAACTGTACGCCCGCCCCGGCCACGGAGGGCGGCACCCGCGTGTCGGCGCTCTTCTTCGCCACCCAGTCCTCGGACCGCGTGCAGCTGCACCTGGGCCGCAACGGCAAGGCCACCGGCACCGCGTGGTTCGACGACGTGCGCCTGGAGAAGGTGGACGACATCACCGCCTATGTGCCCATGGAGTCCGTGCGCTGGGCCGGCAAGGGCTTCCGCTACGACGAAGGTGGGTGGATCTACGTCCACATCGAGGGCGAGCCGTATGAGCGCGGCCAGCAGCTCGGCGAGCTCACGGGCGCGGAAATCGTCAGCTACATCGAGAAGCTCGGCATCCAGAAGGACAAGACGGACGCGGTGAAGGGGTGGAACCACGCGCGGCTGCTCGCGGACGCGCTCTTCCTGCGCAAGTACGACGCTGAGTACCTGGAGGAGATGAAGGGCATCGCCGACGGTGCCAACAAGGCCGGCGCGAAGTTCAAGGACCGCGAGCTGGACCTGGTGGACATCGTCACCCTCAACTCGGCGGTGGACGCGGGCCAGTTGGAAGAGGCGAACCGCGCCACGGCGACGCCGCTGTCCGGCCGCACCTACCTGAAGGCGGAGGACGAGGCCGAGCGCGCCGGCAAGGGCGACCACTGCTCCTCGTTCGTGGCCACGAAGTCCGCGACGAAGGACGGGCGCGCCATCATCGGGCAGATCTTCATGTGGAGCGGCTACACCGGCGTCCACTGGGACGTGATGCTGGACGTGCAGCCGACGAAGGGTCACCGCTTCGTGATGCAGACCTTCCCGGGCGGCATCCACAGCGGCTCGGACTGGTACGTCAACGCCGCGGGCATCGTCATCGGCGAGACGACGGTGGGGCAGACGCCGTTCGACATGAATGGCTCGCCGCAGAGCAACCGCATCCGCAAGGCGGCGCAGTACGCGTCCAGCATCGACGACGTGGCGCGCATCCTGAAGGACGGGAACAACGGCCTCTACAGCAACGACTGGACGATGGCGGACGCTAAGACGGACGAGGGCGCCTGCTTCCTGCTCGGCACGAAGAAGACGCGGCTGTGGCGCACGGGCAGCAAGGGCAACGCCTCGGACACGCCGGGCAACCTGAAGGACTTCATCTGGGCGAACAACAACACGCGCGACCCGGAGGTGCGCAAGGAGTACGTGCCCAACCCGGACAACGCCCCGGTGGACCTGGCCTTCAACACGTGGAACCGGGACATCGCCTTCCAGGAGTACTACGCGAAGTACGGCAACAAGGGCTTCGACCTGGACAGCGCCACCCGGATGATGGCCTCCACGCCCATCAACCGGCCGCACGCGTGTGACGGCAAGGTGACCACGTCCGAGATGGCCGAGAAGCTGATGTTCCTCGCCCACTACGGGAAGACGACGCTGCGCGAGAAGATGATTGGCAGCCGCTTCATGCCGGACCTGCCGGGCGCCATCCCGCACCTGTCGCTGGGCTACACGACGTTCAGCCCCATCTTCGTCGCGGACAAGCTGAAGGAAGCGCACAAGACCTGGAAGGCGCCCGAGGAGCCCGCCGCGCCGAAGCGGGACCTGGCCAAGGTGAAGGACGCCGTCGGCTTCGACAAGTCGCTCCTGTGGGCGAACACGGTGTTCCCGTCCACGGACGGCGACAACTGGCTGTCCAGCGGCACGGCGGCCTACTGGAAGCTGCTGAAGGACCTGCCCGAGGGCTCGGACAAGGCCTTCGAGCAGCAGCGGGACGCGCTGTCGGAGCTGAACGCGCGCTACCTCTTCGTCACGTCGCGTGAGCAGGACGTGGTGCCGGTGACGGCGAAGACGGACTACGGCCGCTATGGCACGTACCTGGTGCCGCGCATCAAGGGCACCTTCGCGCTGCACCAGCTCCGGCTGCTGCTGGGCAACAAGGACTTCAGCAAGGCGATGGGCGCGGTGCACGCGCGCTACGCGAACAAGGACATCACCACGGCGGACTTCAAGCGCACCGTGCTGGAGGCCACCAACAAGGACGTGGGCGCCTTCGTCGCGCAGTGGCTGGACCGCACGGGCCTGCCCCAGCCGCGCATCCGCGCCACGGCCGCGCAGGTGAAGGACGGCTACGAGACGACGCTGAAGGTGGAGCAGCCGGGCTCGCGCCCGTGGCACTTCGTCACGCTGGTGGAGGTGAAGACGGCGAAGGGCTCCACGCTGGAGCGCGTGGAGGTGAAGAGCGCGAACGAGACGTTCACCTTCCGCACGGCCGAGGCGCCGGTGCGCGTGGTGTTCAACGCGTCCAACGACATCCCCGTGCCGCGCGAGCGCTTCCAGGTGATGGGCAACCAGACGGACGCCTTCGACAAGCTGCTGCTGGTGCACGGCACGGCACGGCAGACGGAGTCCATGCGCACGCTGGCGTTGGGCTACCGCGATGTGCTGGCGGACCTCTTCACGGAGGTGCTGCCGCCGGTGAAGCCGGACGGCGAGGTGTCGGACAAGGAGCTGGCGGAGCGCGACCTGGTCCTCTTCGGCGGCGCGGAGGACAACGCGGTGCTGGCGCGGCTGGCCGAGGAGAAGAAGCTCCCGGTGGAGCTGGGCCGGCGCTACTTCCGCTGGCAGGGGAAGACGTACGGGAGCCCGGATGACGGCCTGGCGCTGGCGCTGCCCAACCCGTGGAACCCGAAGCGGGCCATGTACCTGTACGTGGCCAACAGCGGCCTCCAGCTCTGGCAGATGACGCACGCGTGGCAGCGCAATCTGCAGGGGTGGGCGCGCTTCTCTGGCACCGACGTGAGCGCGAAGGGCTTCCATGACGTGGAGTCGCTGTCGCAGGACGTGACGGTGACTCCGGCGCAGCCGGCGCCGGTGCCGGTGCAGCCGCCCGCGACGCCGCCGGGGCCTCCGGCGCCGAAGCTCGGCATGCTCGTGCGGTGACGTGACGAGCGGACGACCCGGCACGGAGTGAGACCGGGTCGTCCTGTGTAGGGCCCGCCCGCAAAGCGAGGGGGCGGGTGGACAGTGCCGCGCGGCTGCTTAGGCTGGGCGACACTCCTGATAGAGGTCCCGTGTGAGCTCCCTCATCATCCGGCTGGTCTGTGGGCTGCTGTTCTCCGCGCTGGTGCTGGGGGCTGTGGTGCACCCGCCCGACAACATCTCGCAGGGCATCGGCATGATGCTCCCCGGCGCCATGCTGCTGAGTGTGGCTCTCAAGGGGCCGCGCCGCTCCATCATCCCGAAGAAGAAGCCCGCGCCTGCTCCGACTGTCGTGAGCGGTGAGTCACCCCGGGTCTGAAGACCCGTTTCGCCGTTCCAGTGCGAGCGCGCGGCGCAATCGCGCGGTCCTGGCCCAAGCCCTTCAAACTCCACTCTGGAACCGAGCAGACGCCCGAACGAGCCGAGGGCTGTCCGGAGGACCGGGAGTCAGGCCTGAGGTGAGGAGGGCTTGCGCTGACTGGATGACCAGATTAGTATTCCGGTCATGAGTTCGGACCCTCGTACCGCCATCCTCGACGCTGCCGGCGAAATCTTCGTCCGGTTCGGCTTCAAGAAGGCCTCCGTCGAGGAGATTGCCCGCCGCGCAGGCGTCGGCAAGGGCACCATCTACCTCTACTTCGAGAGCAAGGAGGCGCTGTTCGAGGCCTGCGTCCGGCTCGGGAATGCGCAGGCGGTTGCCGAGCTCGAGGCGGCCGTACGTCGCGCCACGACCCCGGAGCTCCAGGTCCGGGCCTTCATCCACTGCAAGCTGGAGCAGATCGCCCGCATCGGGGAAAAGCATCGCATGAAGGTGGAGACGCTCTTCGAGCTGGGCGAGGAGGCGCTGCGACTCATGCCCGAGCTCCAGGAGAAGGAGGCTGCGTTGCTCGCGCGCATCCTTGCCGAGGGCACCACGCAAGGGGCGTTTGCCGTCGCCTCCCCGGACCATGTGGCCACCGGACTTGTCGAGACGCTCTCGGGGCTCACGGTCAAGCTGCTGACGCACAGCCCTGAGCGCCCATTGAAGGCAGCGTTGGACTCCTTCTTCGAGGTCTTTGTCCGCGGCCTCGCTGCCCCACGGCCGCGGCCGCATTCCAAGAGCTGAAACGCCACTGCCCCCTCCGCACCCGCGGTGGGGTTTTGCATGCCCAGGACTGACCAGAAAACCATTTCAGTCATCCGGTGCCGGACTCCAGCGGAAGCGCCCGGCCCACACAACGAGGAACGCAGCGATGAAGAAGTCCTTGAAAGCAGCAGCGGTGGCAGTGGCGGTGGTTGCGGCTGGGTGTGGTGGCGGCGGCAAGCCCGACGTCCCTTCGCCCTCTGCCGCGCAGGTCGTCCAGAAGCCGGTGGGCGTGCGGGCTGTCGCGCCGGCCACACAGCTCGAGTCGAGCGTCCTGCAGGCCACCGGGAGCGTGCGCTCCAAGCAGGCGGCGACGCTGAGCGCACAGGCGTCCGGCACCCTCACGCGCGTCACCGTGAATGTGGGCGACAGGGTGAAGCGCGGTCAGGCGCTGGCGCAGTTGGACACCTCCAACGCTCGCATTGCCGCTGACCAGGCGCGCGCCGCCAGGGCGGCGGCCGACGCGGCCTCCGACGGCGCGAAGACGGAGGTGGAGCGGGCGCGGACCCTCGCGCAGGCGGGCAGCCTCGCGCGCGCCACTCTCGACAAGGCAGAGGTGGGCTACCGCCAGGCGCAGGCCCAGGCCGCACAGGCGGCCGCGGCCCTCGCCAACGCGCAGGAGGTCCTCCGCGACGCCACCCTCACGGCGCCCTTCGACGGTGTCATCACCAGCCGCGCCCGCAACGAGGGTGACTACGTGTCGCCGGGCACGGCCATCTTCGGCCTCGTCAACACGCAGGCGCTCGAGGTGCGCGCCCCGGTGCCCGAGGCATTCGTGGACCGCGTCAAGGTGGGCACCGTCGTCAAGGGCTCCCTCAACCCCTCTGGCGCTCCCTTCGAGGCGCGGGTGACGAGTCTCGGGGAGACCATCGACGAGCAGACGCGCACCGTCGAGGTGCTCGCGGAAGTGCTGCCGGTGAAGGACGAAGGGGTGCGGCTGCGCGCGGGCGCCCTCGTGGAGCTCGACTTCTCGTCCGCGGTGGCCTCCGACGGTGCGCCGGGACAGGCGGGGCTCTTCCTTCCCGCGCAGGCCGTCAATGCCAGGGGCCAGCAGGGCTTCGTCTGGGTGGTGCGGGACGGCAAGGCGCAGCGCCGTGACGTCAAGGTGGAGCGCGTGCTGCCCGGCTTCGTGCGCGTGACGCGGGGCCTCGGCCCCGAGGAGCGCGTCGTGGCCGACGCGAGCCTGCCGCTCCAGGACGGCACCGCGCTCCAGGTCGTCCAGTAGCCCGGCTCCTCCTCTTTTCCCAACCTCTCGCCGCCACACGCCACCCACATGCTCCAGACCTTCATCAAGCACTCCGTCTTCACCGTCATGCTGATGGCGGCGGTCGTCGTCTTCGGCCTCTATGCCTTCCCGCGCATCGGCGTGGACCAGTACCCCAACGTCGACATCCCCGTCGTCACCGTCACCACCCTGATGCCGGGCGCGGACCCCGAGTCCATCGAGAAGAACGTCTCCACCCCGCTCGAAGAGGCGCTCAACACCGTCAACGGCGTGGACGAGCTCAACTCCATCAACCTGGAGAACGTCAGTCAGGTGACCATCAGCTTCAAGCTGGGCACCGACGTGGACGTGGCGGCCCAGGACGTGAGAGACCGCGTGCAGGCCACGCTGCGCTCGCTGCCGGATGACATCGAGACCCCCGTCGTCGAGAAGTTCGACATCGGCGCGGCGCCCATCCTGACGCTGTCCCTCACCGGCTCGCTGCCCATCGAGGAGCTGACGCGCGTGGCGGAGGACGTGGTGAAGCCCTCGCTGCAGAGTCAGGCCGGCGTGGGCAGCATCAGCGTCGTGGGCGGCCGCAAGCGGGAGATTCAGCTGGTGGTCGACCCGCAGCGGCTGCGCGGCTACGGGCTGGCCATCGGCGACGTCAGCCAGGCCCTCAAGGCGCAGAGCGTGGACCTGCCCGGCGGACGCGCCACGCAGGGCGGCCGCGAGCGCATCGTGCGCCTGACGGCCGAGGCGCGCAGTGTGGGGGAGATTGGCAACATCATCCTCGCCAGCCCCAACGGCACGCCGGTGCGTGTGCGTGACGTGGCGGCGGTGGTGGACGGCGCGCAGGAGGCGCGTGGCCTGGCCCGCTCGGACACGGGCGCCGCCCTCGCCCTCGTGGTGCGCAAGCAGTCGGGCGCCAACACGGTGCAGGTCGCCGAGAGCGTCAAGGAGTCGCTCGCGGAGCTCAACGCCGAGCTGCCCCAGGGCGTGACGGTCAGCACCATCAGCGACAACTCCACGAGCATCCGCGCCTCCATCCACGGGGTGCAGGAGGACATGCTGCTCGGCGGCGCCCTCTCCGTCATCATCGTGCTCGTCTTCCTGCGCAACCTGCGCTCCACGCTCGTGGCCGCCATCGCGCTGCCGGTGAGCGTCATCGGCACCTTCGCGGTGATGGCGCTCCTGGGCTTCACGTTCAACATCATCACCATGCTGGCGCTGACGCTCTCCATCGGCCTGCTCATCGACGACGCCATCGTGGTCATCGAGAACATCGTCCGCCACCTGGAAGAGGGGAAGACGCCCATGCAGGCGGCGCTCGAGGGCACCCAGCAGATTGTCATCGCGGTGCTCGCGGTGACGCTTGCCGTCGTGGCCGTGTTCATCCCCGTGGCCTTCATGGAGGGAATGATTGGCCGGTTCTTCTACCAGTTCGGCGTCACGGTGGCCGTGGCGGTGCTCATCTCCTATGCGGTGTCGATGACGCTCACGCCCATGCTCTCCAGCCGCCTGCTCAAGAGCCACGGCCATGGTGGCCCCACCAACCGCGTGAGCGCGGCCATCGAGCGCGCGCTCGTGGGGGTGGAGGGCTGGTACCGCCGCGTCCTCGGTCGCGTGCTGGAGCGGCGGGGCCTTGCCATCGCCGTGGCCGTTGGCGTGCTGGCGCTGACGCTGGGGATGGCCCGCTTCCTCAAGTTCACCTTCATTCCGGTCTCCGACAACGGTGTGGCGCGCGTGACGCTCGAGCTGCCGGTGGGCTCCACCCTGGAGGACACCGAGCGTGAGCTCGGGCTCGTGGCCGCGCAGGTGCGCACCCTGGAGGGCGTGAAGGAGACGTTCAGCACGGCCGGCGGCGGCGCGCTCGAGGAGGTGCACAAGGGCGAGGTGCTGGTGAACCTGGTGCCGCGCAAGGAGCGCGACTTCGACCAGGAGACCTTCAAGGTGCGCCTGCGCGACGCGCTGCCGCAGCGTCCTGGGGTGATGCTCTCCGTGCAGGACGCCTCCGGCGTCGGCGGTGGCGGCCGCAATCAGCAGGTCCAGTACGTGCTGCGCGGCACGGACTGGTCCCAGGTCGTCGCCTCCAGCGAGAAGCTGCTCGCCGCGATGAAGTCCAACCCGGGCCTCACCGACGTCGACACGACGTTCCGCAGCGGCAAGCCGCAGTACGACGTGCGCATCGACCGCGAGCGCGCCGCGAAGCTGGGCGTGCCGGCCGCACAGGTGGGCGTTGCCCTGCGCGCGTACCTGGGCCGCGACGAGTTCATGACGTACCGCGAGGGCGGCGAGACGTACGACGTGAAGCTTCGCCTGCCCGATTCCACGCTCGCCTCCGAGGAGGCGCTGGGGCAGCTCACCGTGCGCAACTCGGGCGGGCAGCTCGTGGAGCTGCGCAACGTGGCGAGCATCATCCCTTCCGAGGGCCCGGTGCAGATTGACCGGCAGAACCAGAAGCGGCAGATCACCCTGCTCGCGAACCTCGCGCCCGGCTACACCCTGGGCGAGGGCATGAGCTTCCTCACGGCGCAAGCCCAGAAGGAGCTACCCCAGGGAGTGGTGGGGAGCTTCGCCGGCAACGCGAAGGAGATGGGCAGGACGGCCGCGGCCTTCGCCACCGCGCTGGGGCTGGGCATCATCCTGCTGTACATGATTCTGGCGGCGCAGTTCGGGAGCTACATCCACCCGTTCACCATCATGGTCTCGCTGCCCTTCGCGCTCATCGGTGCCATTGGAGCGCTGCTGCTGTCGGGCAACGCCATGTCGATGATTGCCCTCATCGGAATCATCATGCTGATGGGCCTGGTGGTGAAGAACGGCATCCTCCTCGTGGACTTCACCCAGCAGCTTCGCGACGCGGGCAGGAGCGCACGCGAGGCGCTGCTGGAGGCCGCCCCGGTGCGCCTGCGCCCCATCCTCATGACGACCATCGCCATGGTGGCTGGCATGGTGCCGGTGGCGCTCGCCAAGGGGGATGGTGCCGAGACGCGCGTGCCCATGGCGCTCGTCATCATCGGCGGCCTCATCAGCTCCACGGTGCTGACGCTGGTGGTAGTGCCCGTCGTCTACTCGCTGCTGGACGGGCTCTCCGCGCGCCTCACGCGCCGCAAGAGTGACGCTCGCGCTCCGCATGCAGCGGAGGTCGCGGTGGCGCCCAGCGCGGTGAGCGGCCACCTCCTGGAAGAGGGTTCCCGCTGAAGAAGTAGCCCGCGCCGCCTCGTCCTTCCACCCACCCCGGGGTCAACGCCCCGGTCCCCCAGGGGACCGGAACGCTCCTCGTGTGTCCTCTCTCTCCCTGACGCTTCCACCTCGGTCTCCACCATGTTCATCCGTGCTCTTCTCTCCAGCGTCCTGCTGACGCAGGCCCCCAGCGTCCCTGGCACTCCAGGACGCGCTCCCACATCCCAGGCGGCTCCCGCCTCCGCCGACGCGCCGGTGCGGGAGTCCGCTCCCCGGTCGGCAGCCAGCGCCTCTGGGACCGAGGCGCCGGCTCCCAGCGCGACTGCGTTTCCGCTGCTCACCTTCGAGGAGGCCATTGCCCTCGCGGAGAAGCAGAGCCCCGGCCTCGACGCCGCCCGAGCCCGGCTCCAGCAGTCCCGGGAGCTCGGCAACAAGGCCTGGTCCGGCTACCTCCCCAGCATCACCGCGAGCGGCTCGTACATCCGGAACCCGGAGGAGCTGACGTTCTCCCTGCCCGGTGACCCGGCCCCCATCACGCTGCAGAAGCAGGATCAGCTCTCCGGCCAGCTCTCCGCGCGTCAGGCCGTCCTCGTGCCCACGTTGTGGCCCGCCATCAAGAATGCCTACCTGGGTGAGCGGGCGGCGGCGCTGACGGCGGAGAACACCCGTCGGGAGATTCTCTTCGCGGTGGCCCAGGCCTATCTGGGCGCCGCGAGCCTGCGGGAGTCCATGGCGGTGCAGGCGCAGCTCCTCGAGGTCCGCCGCGGCTTCGAGCGCGACGCCCAGAATCGCTTCGACGTCGGCGACGTGGAGCGGCTGGCCGTCCTGCGCGCGACGCTGGACCGCAAGCAGGCCGAGCAGGAGGTGGTGCGAAGCCGCAACGCCTACGCCACCGCGAAGAGCGCCCTCGCAGCGCTGCTCGGGCGGCCGGTGGACTTCGAGGTGGCGCCTCCCCGGGAGGCGACGGTGGCGGTGCCTGCCGAGGCCGGTGACGCGGCCACCGCGGAGAAGACGGCGCTCGACAAGCGTCCGGACGCCGCGGCCGCGCGCCTCGACGTGGACCTCGCGCAAGGCGGCCGCCGACAGGTCCTCTTCCAGTACCTTCCCAGCCTGTACGCCACCGGCAACTACTCGACGACGAACACCGCCGGCCTCACCGGGGTGTCGTCCTCCTGGACGGTGGGACTGGCCCTGTCGTGGACGCTGTTCGACGGCGGGCTGCGCGAGGCCAACCTGCGAGAGTCCTCCGGGAAGATTGCCGAGGCGAACGCCAACCTGCGCGGCGCCGAGGAGAAGATTCGCGACGAGGTGCGCAAGGCCCGCGGCGAGCTGGAGACCGCGGAGGCCAATCTCAGCACCGCCGAGGAACGTGTGAAGCTCGCCTGGGAAAGCGCGCGGCTGGCGAAGCAGAGCTTCGACGCCGGGGCCACGACGTACCTCCAGGTGACGGATGTCAATGCGACGCTCGCGAGCGCCCAACTGTCCGCCGTGGCCGAAGCGCTCAACGTGCAGCTCTCGCGCCTCGCCCTGGCGAGGGCGACGGGCCTCTTCGACCCCACCGGCAACTCCCTGGCTCCAAGGTGAGGAGCGCGTCCACCTACCATCGGGAGACCTCGTTCCCGTCGTCGCGGTGGGCTTCGGCTTCTAGACTGTACGAGGCGACGCTCAGCGTCGCCGCTGGAGTCAGCCTGTGAAGAGTCCTGGCACATGGAGGAGCGGGGCAGGGAGGGAGGGGCCCGGCCGTGCCGCGCTCGCCGCGCTCCTGCTCGTCGCGGGCGTGGCGAGAGCGGACGCCCCCCGCGCGGCCACCCACTCGCTCACCGTCAGCGGCGGGGTTTCGCTGGGCGCCTACGAGGGGGGCTTCCTCGCGTACGCAGCCACCGCCTCCCGTGCACACGGCATGGAGCGCGTGCGGCTCCTGACGGGCGCCTCGGCCGGCAGCCTCAACGTGCTGCTGACGGTCCTCGCCGCGTGCGGCGAGCAGACGCCCGGGCCCACCGAGTCCCTCTTCTGGGAGACGTGGATTCCCGTCGGCTATGACCGCCTCTTCGTCCCCGAGGATGTGACGCCCCTGGGCGCCCTGTCCCGTGGCTGGCTGGAGGCTCAGGCGCGCAGCATCGAGGCGGCGTGGAACCGCGGCCTCGCTCCCTCCTGCGACGTGGTGCTGGGCGTGTCGGCGACGCGCGTGGAGCCGCGCATCGTGCACGTGGCTGGCGGGCGCCTGGCGCTGCCTCGCATGGAGGAGAAGTTCGCCCTGCGCATCCAGGGCCGCGGATGGGGGCAGCCACCGCGCGTGACCAACTACACCGCCCCGGGCAGCGCTCGCCGCGAGCCTCTGCTCGTCACCGACGCGCAAGGGGAGGTGGCATTCGCACAGGTGCGTGACCTCGTCCTTGCGTCGATGGCCTTCCCGGTGGCCTTCCCGCCCAAGGCGCTCGCCACCTGCGCGGCGGGCGCGACAGCGCGGCCCGGTGTGTGCCTGGCCACGGAGGCGCACGAGGCCGACTACGTCGACGGCGGCATCTTCGACAACACACCCCTGCGGTTGGCGGTGGGCCTGGCGCGCGACGGGCTCAAGCCCGCGCCGGATGGAGGACCTTCGCGCTGGCGCGACACGCCCGAGCCCGGCGCACGCCGCTCCCCCAAGGACGTCGTCTTCACCTTCGTGGACCCGGACGCCACCGAGTACCCGTCCGCGCCCCCGCCGCAAGGCCCCCGCGAGACTCCGCAACTGACACGGATGCTCGGCGGCGTGGTGTCGGCCTTCGTGGACACCGCGCGGTCCAAGGAGCTCGCACTCCTGCTCGAAGAGGAGCCGGAGATTGCCGAGCGTCTGGCCCTGCCGCGCCGGCACTTTCCGGCGGCGAGCTCGCCCCTGGTCGCGTTTCTCGGCTTCTTCGAGACGGCCTTCCGCAGCTTCGACTTCTACCTGGGCATGTACGACGCACGAGCCATGCTGCGGGAGGCGGACGCTACGGGAGCCGGGTACTTCGAACTGCCTGTGGAAGAAGGTGCAGGGTGGGCGCCCCTGGCGTGCATGCGCGCGGTGTACGACGGGCTGCCGGGGGCCGAGGAGGCCTGCCGCGGGGAGGCGCTGGCGGACTTCCGCGCGCTGCTGCAGGTGTCGCTCGACCGGCTGTACGCGGTGTGTAGCGCCGCCAGGGCCGTGCCAGGCCCGCGCGACTGGCGCAACGCGCAGTGCGAGCGTGCGGCCGCGGGCGAGGCGCCCCCTCGGGTGCCGGGCCTCTCGCCGAGGCGCTGGCCGGACTGGCGGAAGGAAGGGCACGAGACGGACCTCACGCACACCCTGCGGCTGCTGGGGGCCTACGGCTTCCAATTCCGTGACCTCGGGGCGCCCGCGGGGCGTGACGACATCGCCCTCGTGCACATCCGGCAGGCGCTCGGACGCGCGGTGCATCGGCTCGCCAAGGCGCAGCCGGGGTCCGGCGCCGGGGCCGTGGAGTTCGCGGGCAAGCTCGTCGCCGACAGCGTGTCGTACGAGTCCCCGGGCACCTCGGTGCACCTGGCGATAGGGCCCACCCTCACCGAGGTGGGCGTGAGCCTCGGCACGGACGCGCCAGCGATTCCCCGAGGGCTGCGGCTCGCCGGCGCGCTCGGCCTGCGCGGGCTGCAGCGGGTGTTCTCCTCGGGCGGCGGGGAGCCCTTCGCCCTCGCCGTGGTTGCAGGCCCCGAGTTCCGCCCGCCCGCGCTGCAGGCGCCGCTCGCCCAGGGGCGCATCGCGCTGCGGGCCGGATGGCAGTTCAGCACGAGGGGGAGCGCGAGCGACCGGGACTGTGACTCCGATGGGGTGAGCGCGTGCTCTCGCCCCGTGGTGCAGGGGCTGCTCGGAATGACGCTCCTCGAGCGCTTCCGTCTGCAGGTCGTGGGGGAGTGGTACCCGCCCACGGCCGGACACCCGGGGCTGTGGGCCGTCGCGCCGGGCATCGGCGTGGAGCTCAGTCCATGAGCGTTCTTGCAGGGAAATGAAGTCGAATTTCAAGAGCGCAAGTGCTCGACGAATCGGCTACACGGCTGCGCAATTCCTCCCAGTCGAGTGCCCCAGATGCGTGCGCCTGCCACATCCCATTCCGACGTAGCTCCACCCACCTCCACCCGCCCCACCAGCAGCCGCAAGCGGTGGGTGGTCGGTGTCCTGCTCCTGCTCGGTGTCGTCGCGGTGCTCGTCGGCATCAAGGCCGCACAGATTGGCGCGATGATTGACGCGGGCGCCACCTTCGTCCCACCTCCCGAGGCGGTGACCTCGGCGAAGGTCGAGGCCGTCGAGTGGCAGGCGGCCCGGAATGCCGTGGGCTCGGTCCTTGCCATCCAGGGCGTGACGCTCGGGGCCGAGCTGTCCGGCATCGTGCGTGAAATCGGCTTCGAGAACGGCTCGACGGTGAAGAAGGGCCAGGTGCTCCTCCGGCTCGACACCACGAGCGAGTCGGCACAGTTGACCGGGGCCGAGGCGGACGCGGAGCTGGCCCGGCTGACGCTGGCCCGGGTCCAGGGACTCCACGCCCAGGGCGCCAACACGCAGTCGGAGCTCGAGTCCGCCCGGGCACGGTCGCTCCAGGCGGAGGCCGCGGCGGCCAACCTGCGCGCCATCATCGCGAAGAAGGTCATCCGTGCGCCCTTCGACGGGCGCATCGGAATCCGGCAGGTGGAGCTGGGCCAGGTCGTCTCCCCGGGCAACCCCATTGCCTCGCTTCACTCCGTCGACCCCGTCTACGTGGAGTTCCTCCTGCCGCAGCAGGCGCTGTCGGATGCACGGCCCGGGCAGAAGGTCCGCGTTCGCGTGGACGTGTTCCCCCAGGACACGTGGGAGGGCGGGCTCACGACCATCAACCCCGAGGTGGAGGTCTCCACGCGGAACGTGCGCATGCGCGCCACCGTGCCGAATCCGGATGGGCGGCTGCTGCCGGGGATGTTCGCCAACGTCGAGGTGCTCGCGGAGGGCAAGAAGAGCGTCGTGGCCATGCCGACGACGGCCGTGCTCTTCGCTCCCTACGGTGACTCGGTGTTCGTCATCGTGGACGGGAAGGACGCGGCCGGCAAGCCGAGCCCCGTGGCGCAGCAGCGCTTCGTACGGCTGGGTGAGCGGCGAGGGGATTTCGTCGAGGTGACCTCCGGCCTGACGCCGGGCGAGCTCGTCGCCAACAACGGCGCCTTCAAGCTGCGCAACGGCGCGACCGTCCTCGTCAACGACGCGCTGGCGCCGAAGCCCGAAGTGGCTCCCCAGCCGGTGGACCGGTAGAGGCCTGGAAGGCGCGCCCATGAACTTCACTTCGCTCTTCATCCGCCGGCCCGTGGCGGCGCTGGTCGTCAACCTCCTCATCGTCATCGCGGGGTTGCAGGCCCTCCAGTCCCTGAACGTGCGGCAGTACCCGCGCAGCGAGAACGCCGACATCACCGTGACGACGGCCTACGTCGGCGCCAACGCGGAGCTCGTTCGCGGCTTCATCACCACGCCCCTGGAGCGGGCCATCGCCTCCGCGGACGGCATCGACTACGTCGAGTCCCAGAGCCTGCAGGGCGTCTCCACCATCCGTGCCCGGCTCAAGCTCAACCACGACTCCAACCGGGCCCTCAGCGAGATCAGCGCCAAGGTCGACCAGGTGCGCGGCGACCTGCCGCCCGAGGCCCAGGTCCCGGTCATCAACATCGAGTCGGCGGACAGCCAGCTCGCGTCCGCCTACCTCAGCTTCTCCTCCGAGTTCCTGAAGCAGAACGAGATTACCGACTACCTGGTGCGGGTGGTGCAGCCGCGGTTGACGGCCGTGGAGGGCGTGCAGCGCGCGGACCTCCTCGGCGCGCGGACGTTCGCCATGCGGGTGTGGCTCAAGCCGGACCGGATGGCCGCGCTCAACATCAGCCCGGCGCAAATACGCCAGGCGCTCGCCGCCAACAACTACCTGGCGGCGGTGGGGCAGACGAAGGGCTCGCTCGTCCAGGTGAACCTCACGGCGAACACGGACCTGCGCTCGGTGCAGGAGTTCAGGCAGCTCATCGTGCGGCAGGACGGCGGGGCCGTGGTGCGGCTGTCGGACGTCGCGGACGTGGTGCTGGGCGCAGAGGACTCCGACACCGAGGTCAACGTCATGGGGCAGACGGCGGTGTTCATCGGCGTCTGGGCGCTCCCCAACGCCAACTCGCTGGACGTCATCAAGCGCGTCCGGGTGGAGATGGAGGCGCTGAAGCGCGAGGTTCCCGAGCAGCTCAAGGCGGAGGTGGCCTTCGACGACACGGAGTACATCCAGACCGCGATCGACGAGGTGGTCGGCACGCTCCTCGAGACGCTCCTCATCGTCGTGGTGGTCATCTTCCTCTTCCTGGGCTCCGTGCGCTCCATCCTGATTCCGGTGGTGGCCATCCCGGTGTCACTCATCGGCACGGTGTTCCTGATGCAGGTCTTCGGCTTCACGGTGAACCTGCTCACCCTGCTCGCGGTGGTGCTCTCCGTGGGACTGGTGGTGGACGACGCCATCGTCGTCGTGGAGAACGTGGAGCGTCATCTGCGCGAGGGCCTGAGCCCCTTGGACGCGGCCCTCAAGGGCGCCCGCGAGCTGGTCGGGCCCATCATCGCGATGACGATTACCCTCGCCGCGGTCTACGCCCCCATCGCCTTCCAGGGCGGGCTGACGGGTTCGCTGTTCCGCGAGTTCGCGCTCACGCTCGCGGGGGCCGTCACGCTCTCGGGCGTGGTGGCCCTGACGCTCTCGCCGATGATGTCCGCCTTCCTCCTGCGGGCCGGCCACGAGGACCAGGGGCTGTCGGGCTTCATCAACCGCAGCTTCGCGCGCCTGCGGGCCGCGTACTCGCGCTCGCTGGACGGGGCCCTGGGCGCGCGGCCGGTGGTCTACACGATGTGGGTCGTGCTGAGCCTGCTCGCGTTCCTGATGTTCTCGCAGTCGCCGCAGGAGCTGGCCCCCACCGAGGACCAGGGCTTCATCTTCGGCATCGTCAACACCCCGTCCAACTCCACGATAGAGCAGCTCACGCCGTTCGTCCGTGAGGTGAACCAGACGCTGATGGAGATGCCGGAGTCGCAGTTGAGCTTCCAGATCACCAACCCGGGCGGAGGCTTCTGGGGCCTGGGCTTGAAGCCGTGGGAGCAGCGCGACCGCTCCGCCGCGGAGGTGCTCGCCGAGGTCCAGCAGCGGGTCGGTGTCATCCCCGGCATCCAGACGTTCCCCATCCTGCCGCCCGCGCTGCCCGGTGGCGGCAACTTCCCGGTGGAGTTCGTCATCGCCTCCACGGCGGAGGCGAGCGAGCTGCTGGCGTTCGCCGAGCAGCTCCAGGCGAAGGCCGCGCAGAGTGGGCTGTTCGCCTTCCCGCCGCTCATCGACGTGAAGATCGACCAACCCCAGTCGGAGGTCGTGGTCGACCGCGAGAAGGTGGCTCAGCTGGGGCTGAACCTCGGGACGGTGGGGCAGGACCTGGGCGCGGCGATGGGCGGCAACTTCGTCAACCGGTTCAGCATCTCCGGGCGCAGCTACAAGGTCGTCCCGCAGGTGCAGCGCGTGTCACGGCTCAACCCCGACCAGCTGAGCGACGTGTACGTCACGGGCCCCGACGGCAAGCTCGTGACGCTCTCCTCCATCGCGACCCTCCGCGACACGGTGGCTCCGCGCTCGCTCAACCGCTTCCAGCAGTTGAATTCCGTGAAGCTCAGTGGCGTGGCCATCCGGCCGCTGGACGAGGCCCTCACGTACCTCGAGACGGAAGCGGCGAAGCTCCTCCCCAAGGGCTACAGCGTCGGCTACACGGGCGAGTCCCGGCAGCTCCGGATGGAGGGGAACAAGTTCCTCCCCGCGTTCCTGCTCGCGGTGGTGCTCATCTTCCTGGTGCTCGCGGCGCAGTTCAACAGCTTCAGGGACCCACTCATCATCCTGGCCGGCTCGGTGCCGCTGGCGCTCTTCGGCGCGCTGCTGACCACGTTCCTGAAGATGCCCAACCCGATGATGCCCTTCTTCACCGACGGCTTCACCACCACCCTGAACATCTACTCCCAGGTGGGGCTGGTGACACTGGTGGGGCTGATTGCGAAGAACGGGATTCTCATCGTGGACTTCGCCAACCGGTTGCAGGAAGCGGGCAGGACGAAACTGGAGGCGGTGAGGGAGGCCGCGTCCGAGCGACTGCGTCCGATTCTGATGACGTCCGTGGCGACGGTGGCGGGCCACTTCCCGCTGGTCTCGTCGAAGGTCCGGGCGCGGCGGCGCGCAACAGCATCGGGCTCGTGCTGGTGACGGGCATGGCCATTGGCACGGTCTTCACCCTGTATTTCGTCCCGGCGCTCTACCTGCTCATCGCCCGGCAGCGCGTGGCGTCCTCCGAGAGCGAGGGGCGGGACGGGGAGGCGTCCGGGCACGTCCCGGTGCCCGTGACGCAACTGGGGAGCTGAAGCGCGCATCCCGGGGGACGACCCCGGGATGCATGCCGGAGCTCAGGCCTTCTTCGCCGTCGGCTTGTTGATGTTGGCGAAGAAGTCGTTGCCCTTGTCGTCCACGACGATGAAGGCGGGGAAGTCGACCACGTCGATCTTCCACACGGCCTCCATGCCCAGCTCCTGGTACTCGAGGACCTCCACCTTCTTGATGCAGTCCTGGGCCAGCCGCGCCGCCGGGCCGCCGATGGAGCCGAGGTAGAAGCCACCGTGCTTCTTGCACGCCTCGGTGACGGCGGGCGAGCGGTTGCCCTTGGCCAGCATCACGAAGCTGCCGCCCTCGGCCTGGAACTGGTCCACGTAGGCGTCCATGCGGCCCGCCGTCGTCGGGCCGAACGAGCCGGACGCCATGCCTTCCGGCGTCTTCGCCGGGCCGGCGTAGTAAACCATGTAGTCCTTCAGGTACTGCGGCATGCCCTGGCCGGCGTCCAGGCGCTCCTTGAGCTTCGCGTGGGCGATGTCTCGCGCCACCACCATGGGACCGGAGAGCGACAGGCGCGTCTTGATGGGGTAGCGGGACAGCTCGGCGCGAATCTCGCTCATGGGGCGGTTGAGGTCGATCTTCACCACCTCGCCCCCGAGGTCCGTCTCCGTCGTCTCGGGGAGGTACTTCGCCGGGTCCGCCTCCAGCTGCTCCAGGAAGATGCCGTCGCGCGTAATCTTCCCCAGCACCTGCCGGTCCGCCGAGCACGACACGGCGATGGCCACCGGGCAGGACGCGCCGTGGCGGGGCAGGCGGATGACGCGCACGTCGTGGCAGAAGTACTTGCCGCCGAACTGCGCGCCGATGCCGGTGCGCTGGGTGAGCTTGAGCACCTCCTGCTCCAGCGCCACGTCGCGGAAGCCGCGGCCCTGCGCGTTGCCCTCGTGGGGCAGCGTGTCCAGATAGCGCGCGGAGGCGTACTTCGCGGTCTTCAGTGCGTACTCGGCCGAGGTTCCGCCCACGACGATGGCCAGGTGGTACGGCGGGCACGCGGCGGTGCCCAGCGAGCGGATCTTCGCGTCGAGGAACGCGAGCAGGCTCTGCGGGTTGAGCAGCGCCTTGGTCTCCTGGAAGAGGTAGCTCTTGTTCGCGGAGCCACCGCCCTTGGCCATGAAGAGGAATTTGTAGGCGTCGCCCTCGGTGGCGTAGAGCTCGATCTGCGCGGGGAGGTTGTTGTTGGTGTTGACCTCCTTGTACATGTCGAGCGCCGCCATCTGCGAGTAGCGCAGGTTGGACGCGCGGTACGTGTCGAACACGCCGCGCGAAATCGCCTCCTCGTCGTTGCCAGTGGTGAGGACGTACTGGCCCTTCTTGCCCATGACGATGGCGGTGCCCGTGTCCTGGCAGGAGGGCAGCACGCCGCCGGCGGCGATGTTGGCGTTCTTCAGCAGCTCCAGCGCCACGAAGCGGTCATTCGCGGACGCCTCCGGGTCCTTGAGGATGTGGGCGAGCTGGCCCAGGTGGCCGGGGCGCAGCAGGTGCGCGATGTCGCGCATGGCCTCGCGGGTGAGGAGGGTGAGTCCCTCGGGCTCGACCTGGACGAAGGTGCGGCCGGCGGCCTCGAACGTGGAGACGTGGTCCTTGGTGAGGAGCTTGAAGGGCGTCTCGTCCTTGCCCAGCGGCAACATTTCCTGGAACTGGAAGTCGTTCATGGTCATAGGCGTAGCGCTGTTGGCGCGGGGATGGGTAGCCGGAAGGCGCCGTCCGGAGGGCCCGGAGGGAGGGGCCGAGAATCTCTCCCGATGGGAGCCAAAAGCGAGGGTGGGGGAGGTCAGTCGGACAGGGGCTGGAAGGCGGTGCCGGGTGGGATGTGGGAGGTGGGGGCGCCCTCCGCCGGGTCGTAGAGGTGTCCACACGGGAGGCAGCCGAAACGCCGGGGCATGTCGCCATGATAACGCGGGGGCAGGGTGGGGAGGCGGCCGGAGGGTCGGCTGGTCGTCAGCAGGGGTGGCGGACAACTCGCGATGTGGCCCGGTTGTGAGATGCTGTAGCCCCCCGTGGCTTCCTCCACCATTCAGGCACCGCTACTTGTCATCATGGGACTGCTCGCCGCCACCGCGCGCGCGGCCGAGCCTTCGTCCGTGGAGCAGCGGGCGCGCGAGGACCTGGACCGGCAGCTCCAGGCGCTGGTGAAGACACCTCCGCCCGAGGTGGTCATCTCCTTCGAGGGCCTTCCCGGCGCCGGCACCTCGCGCGGCTACAAGCTGGTGGAGGCGGACTTCACCCTGAACAACCAGCCGCTGGCGGTTCCCGCGCCCGAGCAGCTCAACGCCCCGGGACAGCACCGGCTGGCGGTGGTGAAGGTGGACGAGGGCACCTTCACGCTCGTCTCGCGCGTCACGTACGCCAGCGACGCGTGGAACCTCTTCAGCGAGGAGAGCGGCTTCCTCTGGAAGTTGACGGCATCCGTCACGTTCCAGGTGCAGAAGGGCCTGCGGGTGCGGGTGAAGGTGATGCCGGGCATCAACCCCACCGCGCCGGACCCTCGGCTGAAGCTGAAGCTGTCGCATGACGTCTCGGTGGAGATGACGGCGCAGCTTGCCGACGTGGCGATTCCGGATGCGCCGGACGCGGGCCCGCCCGTGAAGGTGGCGCAGACGCCGGTGGCGCCGCCCGTCACGACGCCCGTGCAGCCCGTGTCGGGGACGCAGCCGGCCACGGTGCCTGCCGTCATCCCCGTGTCGCAGCGTCCCGAGGCAGGGCCGGTGGCGCCCGCGAAGCTGTTCCTGAAGGTGCTGGTGGGAAAGAAGCCGGTGGCGGCCACTGTGTACGTGCGCGGGAGGGGTGCGCCGCAGCAGGTGCTGCTGGACGCGAAGGCGCGCAAGCCCACGCAGGTGATGTTGCCGCCGGGTGAGTACACGGTGGATGTGTTGTCCCGGGGCTACCTGGCGCAGACGCGCAGGGTGAAGCTGTCGCGCGAGACGGAGCCCACGGTGGCCTTCACCCTGGCGAAGGCTCCGGCGAAGAAGACGCAGCAGCCCAGCGTGAAGAACGAACGCGTGGAGTTGCCGGCTGCGCCGCGCTTCGTCGAGAAGCAGTCGGCTCCGAAGAAGGGCTCCACCAACGGGCTGGCGCTGCTGGTGGACATGATGGTGCGCGACGAGTCGCTGCGCCTGCGCCTGGAAGGCCACACGGACAACCAGGAGGGCCCGGGCCCGTCGCGGCAGGGGCTCTCCGAGTCCCGGGCGAAGGCCGTGGCGGAATTGCTCGTGGCGGCGGGGCTGGATGCGTCGCGGATTGAAACCGCGGGCCTGGGGGATACGCGCCCCAAGGCGCCGAACCTGATTCCGCGCGGGCGTGAGCTGAACCGCCGCGTGGAGTTCGTGCTGCTGCGCTCGAAGTAGGGCGGCGGCTTCACGTGGGTGGTACGGGGCTCACGACCGAGTCCAGGCCAGGGACCCCATTCTCGAGTACCCGTCTGCGTCCGTCGGCATCGTCGACGCGTTCCGGTAGACTCCCGTTCCATTGAGTCCGGAGGTCGTGCGCCGAATGCGCGGCGCCGCTCTGGAAGACGGGGGCCATGACCATGTCGTCGAAAGAGCCGGTGCGGAACGAGTACCTGGACCAGGTGCGGGAGCAGCAGCAGCGCCTGGAGGTGGACCTGAAGGCGCGCAAGGTGATGGCCCCCGCGCAGATGCAGCAGAACGCCCTGCCCATGCGACGCGCCGCGGGGCCAGCGGTGGTGGAGCGGACGGGCAACGCGGTGGACGTGCGCGTCACCGGCTTCTGGCGGTGGAAGACCGTCATCGTCCCGCCGAATGCCTACGTCGTGCACACGCGCCGGGGCCATCCACAGCCGCTGCACATCGGGCTCGGGGTGTCGTTCCGGTTCGACCCGGCACGGGACTCGTTCATCGTCGCGCCCGGCGCGATGCAGACCATCATCATCAACGCGCACTGCATCTGCCGCGAGCTGCAGGGGCTGCTCGTGCAGGGCTACGTGCAGTGGATCATCGAGGACTTCGGTACCGCGTACCGGAAGCTGGACTTCACGGACGTGGAGGACCCGATGCGCGTCGTGAATGTGCAGCTGCGAGAGCAGGCGGAGGCGGCCATCAAGGACAAGGTCGCTACGATGAGCATCGACGCGGTGCTGTCCGACAAGCAGCCCATCATCGAGGAGCTGACGGCGCGCCTGCGGCACGTGGCCGAGGGCGGCGGCGGGGGCGACAAGGGCCTGGGGCTGCGCATCGTCACGGTGCAGATCAAGGAGGCCGTGGTCAGCTCCGCGCGCCTGTGGGAGAGCCTCCAGACGCCGTTTCGCTCCGAGCGCGAGCGGGTGGCCCGACTGGCCTCCCTTGGGACGGAAGAGGCGCTGTCGCACCGGGAGCTGGAGGTGAAGCAGGCCCGGGAGCGCACGCGGCTGGAGAGCGACGGCGAGCTGGCGATGCTCCGGGCGCACAAGGACGCGCAGGCGTATGACACGGCCCAGGCCGAGCGGCTGCGCCGGCAGCAGCGAGAGGAAGAGGACGCGCGGAAGCTCGCGCTGGAGCGGCAGCAGTCCGCGCTCCAGTCCGCGGACCTGGAGAAGGCGCGGCTGGCAGTGGAGGCGGAGCTGACGCGGCTGAAGCAGGAGGCCGAGGCCGTGAAGCTCAAGCGCGAGGTGCTCGCCCAGACGGAGGTCGCCGACGTGCAGCGCGCGGCGGGAAACCGTCAGGCGAAGACCGAGCTGGAGCTGCTGGAGACGCGGCAGCGGATTCTCAATGAGCTCACCCCGGCCAACGTGCAGGCACGGCTGGTGGAGCTGCTGCCGGACATCGCGCAGAAGCTGCCGAAGCCCCAAGAGCTGCGCTCGGTGTCCATCGGCGGGAGCGGAGGGGCGCAGGACGGGCAGGGGGTGACCACGCTGGTGGCGCAGATGATGGCCCTGGTGAACATCCTGAAGGCCGATGGCACTCCGCGAGCGCCCGCGCAGTCCGTGGCGGTGAGCAAGGGCGGAGCGGAAGGGGCCGTCGAGGTGACGCCCGCGCCTCGCTGAGCCCCGCCGGGCATCAGTCCCTGGCGGAGACGAACCAATCCCAGTCATTCTCCGCCAGGGGAACCGTGTTCCGCCCCCGCCACGCGAGCACCTCGGCCCGCCAGGCCTCGAAGCCTCCCGCGAGGGGCCACGCGCGGGTGATGGTGCCTCGCTCAGGCCAGTTGAAGCTCCGCAGCAACTGGCGATTGACGCGGTCGATGACCTCCGGCGTCGCCCCGGCGCGCAGTTGAAGCTCGGCGCCAATCAGGGCGCCTTCCTCGCGGACCCTGCTCTCGGGGCGCCGCGTCTCGATGTAGGGCCAGAGCCCCAGCAGCGGCGGCTCCTGGCCTTCGAGCAGCGCCGCGTGGATGCGGTCATGCCCGTCCAGCACCAGCCACTTCGAGAGGATATCCACGTAGAGCAGCAGCGCCGGGGGCAGCGTCCCGTCCCTCGCGTGCTTGCGCCAGCTCTTGATGCGGCCGTCTTCCGCGTCTGACGGTGCTCGCAACGGCAGCAAGACGCCGGGGTTGTGCCGGGGCAGGTCCTCCCACCAGTGCTCCGCCCAGGCGGGCTGGAAGCGCAGCACGGCGTCCAGTGAATGCGGCGGTGCGGGCGGTTGGCCAAACGACCATTCCATCGTGCTGACGGCATGGCGTGAGGAGCTTTCCGCCGGGCGGGGCCGCACGGGCCGCAGGCACCACCGGCCCGTGTGGAGCACCGACTCGGGCGTCTCCACGAGCGCGCGTCCCAGCTTCCGCGCCCAGGCTTCCCACCACGCGGGTGTTCCGGGCGCGTGCGTCACGGTGCGCAGCTCGGGCGCCGAGAGTGGCGGCAGGCGCCATGGCGTGTGCGCCGTCCCGCGGACCAGGATGCACTGGTCCCAGTAATCCGCGATGCGCACCCAGAGCAGCGGCTGGCCTCCGCTCACCAGTCGTAGGTGGTAGCCCGGCGCGGCCTCCAGGTGCAGGGCGGGGCGCTGCAGCCAGCGCCCCCGCGCAGGCACGTCCAGCAACAGGCCCGGGCCCGCGACGGGCACGTGCCAGTCCTCGGTGTCATCGACGGTGAATGTAACGCCCGGGTGCATGCGTCCTCCTCGGTTCCGGATGATGCCAGGAACCGGGCCCGCGACGTGCAAAGACAATGGCAGACATTCCATGTCAGCGGAGTAGGAACGGCAAGCGCGGGGCTCTGCGTGCCGAAGTCGCTCCGTCGAAACACAGACATGAAACAAGCAGAAGGCTTCTTGCAGCCGCCTGTCTCGGCTGCGGGAGGCTCCATGTCCTATCGTCCGAAGGTTCGTGAACTCCTGCAGGCGCTCCGGCGCTTGGGGTGCCAACCCTCCGCTCCTCGCGGAGGTTCCCACCAGAAGTGGACCACTCCCGCCGGGGCGGCGCTGACGGTGGTCATCTCCTGCCCGGGCGCCGAAGTGTCCAGGACCGTGCTCACCTCTGTGCGGCGCGTCCTCCGTCGGGAGCACCGCTTCCTCGACTTCGGTGCGTTCTGACCCGGGGGCTGGCGCTTGCCGAAGTCACTCCGCTGCCTCTGGCTTCGGGACACACCAGCATGTCCTGAGCGACAATCAGCACCGGGCGCCGGCTTTCGAGGCCCGGAGGAGAGAAGGCATGAAGCGCAAACTCCGGCAGCGGAAATGGGCAGGGCTCCTTCCGACGAGCGGTGAGGTCCTCGGAGGAATCGCGCGGCTCATCGACTGGAAGCCGAAGCGAAGCGCCAAGGAGCGCACCTGGCGCAAGTTCTGCGGCGGCGAGCACATCCATGAGCAGACACGCCGCGAAATCATCGAGGAGATGGTCGCGGCGGTCATCCATAAGGGGGCGGGCGGCACGCATCCCGCTGGTGAGATTCAGGACTACACGCAGTTGATTGAGGGCTTGAGTCAGCTCGTCATGGATCATGTCACCTGGTGGGACGACATCTGCGCCCGGCTCAAGGCCGCACTGCCCATGGAGCCGACGGTCTTCACCACCATGGCCGCCCTGCGGCTGGTCAGCGTGGAAATGGCCATGCGCCTCGGGAGCCTCCTGCTCCTGAAGGGGGTTCCGTTGGACTTGCCAGCGGTAACAACGCCGAAGAGGGATATCGGTGAGCTCCTGCTGCCACATGTCTTGCGGAAGATTCTCAAGGAGGCCGGTGTCACGCGCGAGGCCCTCGCGGACGCGCTGGACGTTTCCAAGGAGGCGGTGGATCAGTGGCTGAAGTCGGATGCCCTCATCCGGCCAGAGCTGCTCGATGACATCGCGGAGGTGGTCTCTGAAAAGCAAAGCCTGAATCCGAACGCAATCGGCACGGGCCTTCGCGCCATGCGGGAGGTGACGCGGGCGCTCCTGCCCCTCGTCGATGCCGTGGGTACCGAGGCGCTCAGCCAGCTCGTCCTCGGGCTCATCCGATTGACGGCGGTATGTCGCGGCGCGCTGGAGACACATCTCGAGGGAATCGACGAGGAGGCGCGAAAGCTGCCCCTCTCGCTGCTGATGCTGGCAGGCGGAGAGTTCCCCCTGGCGCCCCTGCTTCGCCAGGCCATGCTGGCACAGGCCCCGGATGAGTCCTGGCGGGGCGCAATCGCAACTCCTCCCTCACAGTGGGGAGGTTTCCTCGGGCCGGTGTTCACGTCGCAGATGAACCTCTCTCGCCTCCAGCGATTCTGCGAGGAGCAGGGCTTCCCATGGACCGAGCAGGATGCATGGCAATTCCAGCAACTGGTGCTGCTCCCCGACGAAGAGTTGCCAAAGCCGTGGTCGGAGCTGGCGGCCTTGCCATCCTGGGAGGCGCAGCGACTGTGGGCGCTCGCCGCGTGGCAGCGATTCAATGAGTTGAATGCGGAGCGGCATCGTCCGGAATCGCTCCGCGAATATGGAGTGCTCGCCGAGTGCGGCGCCGTCGTGGCGGGTGTCGCGGATGATGAGTTGAAGCCGTTGATTGAAGGTCTCAGGTGGTCTTGCGTGGCAATGTTCATCCTGGGTTGCATGGAGGAGGGGCAGAAGCTGCTCAAGGAGGGGCGCCACTCGGAAGCGGAGCCGTGGGTGGAGCGGATCGTGAAGATGGTTCGGTCGCTGCCTGCACTGCCAATGGATGCGGCGCCAAACGTCCAGCCGGTTCTCGACTTCCTACGACTGATGGTGCGAACGCACGCGGCGCTCGATGTCGGGAAGCCTTTCAAGGCCGGCCCCGAGGACCTCGCCTTCCTGGAAGAGATGCGGAGGCAACGGACCTCCGCGGGGTGACAGTTCTTCCGGACCCCGGTGTTTTCGTCCCGCCACTCACCGCGGAGACAAACCCATGGTTCGCAGGCGCTTCATCGCGTGTCTGACCGGTGCGCTCGCACTCGGCGGACCTTCCGGCTGCACGGATTCAGTTCAGGACGAAGCGCGGGCTCCAGCGCCCACGGTGGAGGCCCAGGCCACTTCCGAATTGGGCAGCACGTCCGCGGGCAAGAAGCTCTTCACCGAGGCGTTCGCGAATACCAACGGGCGCTCATGCGCCACGTGTCACGTCCTCGATGAGAGCACGGCCCTGCCTCCCTCGAACGTCGAGGCGCGTCTGGCCGCCAACCCGAACGATCCGCTCTTCAACCGAATCGACGCGGACGACCCGGACGCGGCCGTCCCCACGTACGAGCACCTCCGGAAGGGGCTCGTGCGCGTGGTGCTGCCGCTTCCCTCCAACATGGATGTCATCGACGTCGACGGCCAGGTCATCACCCCCGCCGACCGGAAGGTCGCCGTGTGGCGCGCGGTGCCGAGCATCCAGGACACCGCCATCACCGGTGCGTTCCAGTACGACGGCCGCGAGGCCCACCTGGAGCCGCAGGCCCAGTCCGCCATCACCAGCCACAGCCAGGGCGGCACGGTGCCGCTGGCGCAGCTGCGGAAGCTCGCGGACTTCGAGCGGAGCGTGTTCTCGTCACCTCGCGCGTGGCTCGTCGCGCAGTGGCTCGCCGCCGGAGTTCCTCGCGCCCAGGTCCCCATTCCCGAGGACTTCATGCTGCTCAGCTCTCAGGAGAAGCGCGGCCGGAAGGTCTTCCAGGCCGCCTGCGAGGGATGCCACGGCGGTGCCACGCTGACGGACGTCGTGCACCCGGAGCTGAATCAGCTCGCGCGACAGGGATTTCTCCTGAAGCCCGAGGGCAATGTCGTGTTCACCCTCGTCCCGGAGGTGGGCCCCGTTCCCGTGGCGGTGCCGCGCGCGGATGACACGTTCCTCAACGTGGGGTTCGGGTTCTTCTCCTATCTGGGACAGCTCGGACAGTTCCCCTCCTACAACGCCTCCGTCGAGCTGCCCCGGTATCGTTTCCGCTTCTACACGGATGGCACGCGCCAGCAGCAGGTGACGGACCTCCCGCCCATTCCCGTGACGGCCAGCGGGGACCCGTACGATGGCAATCCGAAGCTGGACGAGAACGGCGCCCCGATTGTCGGCCCCAATTTCGCCCCGCAGTGGTTCACCACGGATGCGGGCCGCGCGCTCATCACCGGCGACCCGCTGGACTTCGAGCTCTTCGACATCCCTACGCTTCGAGGCGTCGCGGGGACGGCACCGTACTTCCACGACAACAGCCACCAGACGTTGAAGGACGCCGTGGATACCTACAGCCGGTTCATCCTGCCCGTTACGACTTCGCTGAACCTGCCGGCCATCCACCCGCCGGAGAATCCAGGCGGGCTCCCCGAGTCACTCAGCCCCGCGCAGAAGCAGGACCTGCTCAGGTTCCTCGACCGACTCTGAGCGGGAAGGCTGGGATGCGCCTCCGGGTTGAAGCACAGTGCGGCCTCGGAGGTGCACGGTGACGACCCAGGGGACAGCGGACCTGTTGCGGGAGCTGGCGGCGGTACTGCCTCCGGAGTCGCTCGTCACCGACGCCGACGTGCTCGAAGCCCACCGGCGCGACCAGGCCGAGTGGGCTCCCGCCGGGACTCCTCGCGTCCTCGTCCGCCCCGCGTCCACCACTGAGGTGCAGGCCGTGCTCCGAGTGGCCTCCGCCCTCCGGGTTCCCGTGGTGCCTCGGGGGGCAGGCTCTGGGCTGTCGGGTGGGGCGAACGCGGTGGACGGCTGCATCGTCCTCTCGCTCTCGCGCATGAACCGTGTGTTGGAGGTCGACCGGCGCGGCATGTTCGCCGTCGTGCAACCCGGAGCGCTCAACGCCGCGGTGAAGGCCGCCGCGGCGGAGCAGGGGCTCTGGTATGCGCCCGACCCCGCGAGCTGGGAGTTCTCCTCCATTGGCGGCAACCTCGCCACCAACGCGGGCGGCCTGTGCTGCGTGAAGTACGGAGTGACGGGGGATGCCGTGCTCGGGCTGGAGGCCGTCCTCGCGGATGGCTCCGTCGTCCGCACCGGCGGGCGCACGATGAAGAACGCCGCGGGCTATGGCCTCACCCGCCTGTTCGTCGGCTCCGAGGGCACGCTCGGCGTCATCACCGAGGCCACGTTGAAGCTCCGGCCCCGTCCGCCGAAGGCGACCACGCTCGTGGCTTCGTTCCCCACGCTCGTCGGAGCGGGCGTGGCCGTGACGGAAATCATGGCGTCCACGCGTCCCTCGCTCCTGGAGCTCATGGACCGCGCCACCGTCCGCGCCGTGGAGGCCCACGGACCCATGGGGCTGGACGTCAACGCGGCGGCCCTCCTGCTGGCCCGCTCCGACGCGGGAGGAGAGCAGGGCGTCGCGGAAGTCGCTCACATGGCCGCGGCCTGCGAGGCCGCCGGGGCCACCTTCGTCGCGCAGTCCGCCGATGAGGCCGAGGGCGAGTTGCTGATGCAGGCCCGCCGGCTTGCCTATCCCGCGCTGGAGAAGCAGGGCGCCACGCTGCTCGACGACGTGGGCGTTCCACTGTCGCGCATCACGGACCTGCTCGCGGCGGTGGAGGGGATTGCCTCGCGGAGGGACGTGCTCATCGGCACCTTCGGCCATGCCGGCGATGGCAACATGCATCCCACCGTCGTCTTCGACCGGAACGACCCCGCAGCCCTGGCGCGGGCCCGCGCCGCGTTCGATGACATCCTCCGCGCGGCGCTGGAGCTGGGCGGCACCATCACCGGCGAGCACGGCGTCGGCGCGCTCAAGCGCCCCTTCCTCGGGGAACAGCTCGGCGCGGGAGGGCTCCACCTGCACCACGCCATCAAGAGCGCGCTGGACCCGCTCGGCATCCTCAACCCGGGCAAGGTGTTCTGACCTCCGCCCCCGCTCGTGCGAGAGTGCGCGCCCGGAGAGCCCATGCCCCGTCTCGTCCCCCTCCTCGCAGTCCTCGTCCTGGGAACCCTCGCCTGCGAGCGGAAGGCCCCACCCGCGCCATCCGCTCCGGAGGCCGCGCCGAAGCCCCAGGCCGCCTCGGAGACAGGGCCCATCGTCATCGGCACCCTGGGCAGTCTCACGGGCTCGGAGGCGTCGTTCGGCACCGTGGTGCGCGACGGCATCCAGTTCGCGGTGGAGGAGGCCAATGCCGCGGGCGGGGTGATGGGCCGGAAGGTGGAGCTGCGCTCCTATGACACCCAGGGTCGCATCGAGGAGTCCGTGGCCGCCGCGCAGCGACTCCTCACGCAGGACCGCGTGGTGCTCATCCTCGGAGACGTGACGTCCTCGGGCTCGCTCGCCATCGCGAACGCGGTGCAGGCCGCGCGGGTGCCCATGGTGACGCCCTCCGCCACCCATCCGGACGTGACGAAGAAGGGCGACTACATCTTCCGCACCTGCTTCACCGACCCGTTCCAGGGTGGCGCCATGGCGCGCTTCGCCCGGGAGAACCTCAAGCTCGACCGCGTGGCCGTGCTGCATGACGCGAGGAATGCGTCGTCGCTCGGCCTCAGCGAGGCCTTCCAGGCGGCCTTCAAGAAGCTCGGCGGGACGGTGGTCGCGGTGGAGACCTACTCCAAGGGCGACACCGACTACCGCGCGCCGCTCCTGTCCGTGAAGAAGGTGAAGCCCCAGGCGCTCTATCTGCCGGGCTTCTACAGCGAGGTGGGCGTCATCGCCCGCCAGGCGCGCGAATTGGGCATGACGCAGCCGCTGCTCGGCGGCGACGGCTGGGAGTCCGACCGCATCTTCGAGCTGGCGGGCGGCGCGCTTGAGGGCGCGTACTACTCGTCGCACTACGCGGAGGACAACCCCGCGCCGGAGCTGCAGCGCTTCATCACCGCGTTCCGCGCCCGCTACGGCCGCTCCCCCGAGGCCGCGTCCGCGCTCGGCTATGACGCCGCCCGCGTGGCCCTCGCCGCCATTGCCCGGGCCGGCTCCCTCTCCGGGCCCGCCATCCGCGACGCGCTCGCCGCGACGAAGGACTTCCCCGGTGCCACGGGCACTCTGACGATGGACGCCAACCGCAACCCCGTGAAGCCGGCGGTCATCCTGACCATCCACGACGGCAAGAGGAAGTTCGCCGCCGCCGTGACACCATGACCAGTTCTTCTGATTAGGCTATTCTTTCCGGTTGGGCATGGGTTCCGTGATAAAGGAAGCCCATGCGCAACATCCGCTCCATGGCGTTGCTGGTTGGTGTGTCCCTGCTGGGCTCGGCGTGCGGAAGGCCCGAAGCCGGGCCCGAGCATCCCTCCGAGGCGTCGCGGCAGGGGATGTCCTTCGAGGACTTCAAGGCGGCGGCTCACGACGAGCCCGACTCGGACGTCTTCGTCGTCAACGGTGACACGGCGGTCGAAGGCGTCGACGGGCTCCGCCGGTACTACGACACGTTCGTCAACCCCGAGCTGGGCACGCGACAGGACGCGCTCGCCGCCTATTGCGACAGCATGGGCATGCCCATCAAGTGGTCCGCCACCGCCGCGCAGAACCTGACCTACTGCATCAGCAGCACCAGCTTCGGCAGCCGCTACGCCACGGTGGTGAGCGCGATGAACTCCGCGACCGCCGCCTGGGAAGCGACGGCCAACGTCAACTTCAAGCACCTGAGCCAGTTCGACGGCAACTGCACAGCCTCTCAGACCGGCGTCGTCTTCGACGTGCGCCAGACCACCACCACTTCGTATCTGGCGCGCTCGTTCTTTCCGAACACCTCCCGCTCGGGTCGCAACGTCCTCATCAGCACGAGCGCGTTCGGAAACATCGCGCCCTGGACGCTGACCGGGGTGCTGCGGCACGAGCTGGGACACGCGCTCGGCTTCCGCCACGATTATCCGGAAGGGTCCAGCTGCTACGAGGGCCCTGTCACGTGCCGGCTGACTGCCTATGACCCCAACTCCATCATGAACTATCCGCAGTGCGGCGGCGGGCAGGCGGGAGACCTGGTCCTGACCGCGCTCGACAAGCAGGGCGCCCGGCTGATGTACCCGTAGCGGCTGGTGGGCCCTACCGGCGCGCGCTGTCCGCGGTCCGGGCCTGGCGCGCCGGCTTCACCACGTAGGCGCCCGTCTTCGCATCCACCGACGTGATGGGAATGTACCGGGCCTCCTCGAAGAGGCTGTAGGCCGGCTGGAGGCTGCGCCAGAAGGTGACGAGCGGGTCCGTCGCCTCGCGGCCCGTCTCCAATGCCTTCAGGCCCGCGGCATCCAACCTGCGCGGGAAGATGTGGATGGGGACGTTGCGCTTCGTCTTCGCGCGCGTGTCCAGCACCATCAGGTACAGCTCTTCAATCGGCTCGTCCTGGATGGCGATGCAGCCAATGCTCACGCAGTTGCCGTGGACGAAGATCTGCCCGCCCGGGTCCGTGCCTGGCGGGGTGTGGCGCCTGTCCGCCGCGTTCGGATAGCTGACCCGCATGGACAGGTGGTAGTTGCTGTAGGGGTTGAACAGGTCGATGTCGTAGAAGCCCTCGGGCACCTGCAGGTCGCCCTGCTGCCGCTTCGGGCCGAGCTCCCCCGAGGCCGCGCAGAAGGGATACGTCTTCACCTTCACCAGCGGCCCCGCCTTAGGCCCCGCCCAGACCTCCAGCTCGCGCTCGTGCTTGAAGGCGCGCACGTACAGCTGCTCCGGCGGCCAGGCCACCCCCGCGTCCTTGAACAGCGCGGCGACCACGGGCGCCCGGGCCTTGCGCGCGGCGGCGACCCGGGAGTCCTCCGCATTCGCGGAGAGCGCGGTGAACAGCAGCAGACAGGCGGCGAGAGTCCTCATGCGGCCTGGGACACCGCGGCCGCCCCATCCGTTCCCGTGACGTCGCTCAGCGCGCATGTTGCTCCCTCCTCAGCGGCCTCCAACGGTAGGCGCACTCGGTGAGGTGCAGCACCGAGTCCAGCCTCGCGCCCGGGGCCAGCGGGCCCTCGGCGAAGTACTCGCAGTAGAGCTGCACTGGCGTGACGAAGCGCGCGTTCCACGGCTCGCGGTCGATGGTGAGCACGTAGACATACCCGTCCGCCACGCCGAGCGCGTCGTAGCACTCCACCAGCGGCTCGTGCAGGTCTTCCAGCCCCTTCCACACGCTGCCAGGGGGAGGGTGGACGCTCGGGCGCGTGTCGAAGACACCCACCAGCTTGCCTCCGTGGAACTCCGGCTCCGGGTCCACCGCGGCGGTGAGCAAGTCCCCCTCGCGCGCCATCACCATGTGCGCCTCGCCGAACTCGTGGAACTTGAACTCCTTCAGCGCGTTGCCCACGCGGCGCATCACCGGGTCGTTCGTCTCGCTGCGCACGAAGTAGCCGCCGCGCCGCCAGTCGCCCTTCGCGTTCCGGTAGCGCACCGCCGCGCGGTAGCTCACCTGGTAGAAACACACGCCCAGCAGCGGGCTGATGCCCTGGGGCCGCATGTCCCGCAGCGACGACATCAGCACCTGCACCCACGCGGTGCCGTGGAACACCTCCGGCTCCAGCGAGGCGGGCAGCAGCCGGGCCAGCCGCTCCGGCTCCACCGCGTAGTTGAGGGACACCGCCTCCACCCAGTGCGTCTGCACCTGGGTGAGCCAGGGCACCGACGGGCACTCCTCCATGCCGGGGGACGTGGGGCTCGGGTCATGCGCCCCGGCGAGCGCGGCCTCCACGTCGCGCAGCGCCTGGTGCCCCGCGGGCGTCAGGAACCACACCTCGCGTTGCGCGTGCACCAGGCCGGCGGAGGCCAGGTCCTGGAGGGCCTGGCTCGGCACCTTCACCCCGGCCTCCCTCAGCCGCCGGCGCAGCTCGGCCCCGCCCAGCCCGAGCGGCTCCGCGGCGATGGCCACCAGGGCGGCGAGCAGCTCGGGATTCATACCAGCCGCGCCCCGGCGCCCCCGGCGGCCAGCCTGCGGCGTCGGGCCCGGTGCAGCGCGAAGCCTCCGCTGAACTGCGTGGCGAACCACACCACGCCCAGGAGGCCGAAGGCGTGGTCCGGTACCTGCGTCATCCCCAGCGCGGCCAGTGCGAGGCCCGCGGCCACCGCGTACCAGACGCGGCCCATCAGCGCGCCCATCATGGCGAAGGCCGTGCCGAAGAGGACGCATGCCACCGCGGGCATGAAGAGCCTGTCCAGCCCGAGCAGCCAGTTGAGGACGGCCACCAGCAACATGCCGGCGATGAAGGTGGTCCAGATGGCCCAGATCTGCCGCTCGACGAACGAGCGCGCCCCCGCCGTCTGCCCTCGCTTGAGCACGAAGATGCTGACGATGTTGAAGGCCAGCACTCCGGCCCACAGCAGGGCATAGGGGCCGGGGGTGTGGTGTCCCGCCGTCCACAGCCAGTCCGTCGCCGCGAAGCCCGCGGCGTTGACGAAGGCATGGAGCATCCAGATGACGCCCCAGTTCTGCAGCGCCGAGTCATCCTTCGCCTGGGAGACGACGCGGCGGATGAGGTCCAGGGCCTGGTTCGCTTCTTCGCGGTTCATCGTGCGGCCGAGTGTACGCCAAGAAACGCGTCCACCTCGTCGAGCGGCACGAGGCGCGGCTCGGCGGTGGGGGCCACCGCGTCGCGGACGGCGAGCGCCAGGGTCCGGGCTCGGGCGGAATCACCCCCGTCTTGCCGCAGGGCCCGGGCGAGCGCGAAGCGGGTGGTGGCCAGCTCGAGCGGGCTCGCGCCGTCCTCCTCCCAGCCCGCCACGGCCTGCTCCAGCTGGACTCTCGCGCCCGCCGCGTCCCCTCGCGCCAGCAGCACCCGGCCGAGCACGGCCCGGGGCTCCGACAGCTTGGACGGCTGGGGCTCCGCCAGCTTCAGCCGCAGCTCCAGCGCCTCTCGCGCCACGCGCTCCGCCTCGGGGAGGCGGCCCCCGCCGAGCAGCGCCAGGCCCAGTGTGGAGAGGGCGCCCGCCAGCTCGTCCTGGGCCCCCAGCGTGCGCAGCATCACAGCGGCCCGGCGCGCGGCGCTCGCGGCCGGCTCGAAGCGGCCCACGCGCAGCAGCACCTCCGCCTCCTGTTGCAGCAGCTCGGCGCTGCGCACGCTGTTGCGCCCGTCCGCCTCCGCCGCGTCCAGCTCCCCGCGCACGGACTGCACCAGGCGCAGCGCCTCGTCGGTGCGTCCCAGGTTCGTGAGCGCCAGCGCCAGCGGGCCCGCCAGCGAGGCGCGGTCCGGGTGGCCGGGCGGCCGGTGCTCCAAGGCCAGCCGCCAGCCCTGCTCCAGCGTGCGCCGCGCCTGCTCGAAGTCTCCGCGGCCCAGGTGCACCGCGCCCATGTTGCCGTAGAGGCCGAGGACATAGGGCACGGGCTGCCCGGGCCCAGAGGCCCGCTCGAACGTGGCCAGGCTCTCCGCGAAGGCCGCGAGTGCCTCGTCGTACCGGTGCATGGCGGCGTACGTGCCCGCGATGTTGTTGAGAGTCATCGCGACGTAGGGGTGGTCCGGTCCGAAGTTGCGCACGATGAGCGTCCGGGTCCGCTGCTGGGCGGCGAGGGCTTCCTCCATCTGACCCACGCTCCGCAGCGCGGTGCCCAGCGTGAGCATCGCGTCCACGAGGTAGGCATGGTCCTTCCCGAAGGCCCGCTCGCGCATGGCGAGGCATTTGCGCAGCAGGGGAATGGCCTCGGCCGCGCGGCCCTGGCGCACCAGCACGAGTCCCTGTTGGAAGGCCAGGTTTCCCTCCAGCCGGTCATCACCGCCGATGCGCTCCAGCAGCGACTGCGCCAGCTCCCGCCACAGCTCCGCCTGCTCCGGGCGCTCCGCCAGCTCGCCCTCCACGAAGACGAGGTTGATGAAGGCCTCCGCGGCGTGCACGTCGTCGCGGCCGGCCTGCGACGCCAGGGCCGCCCGCCGCAGGCGCACCGCCGCTTCCTTCTCCTGGCGCTGGTGCTGGAGGGAGCGCCCTTGCGTGAGCAGCGCCTCGCCGAGCAGCGGCTTGTACCCGACGGCCTCCGCCTCGGCGGCCACCGTGGCCGCAATCTCCGCGGCCTCCTTCCAGCGCCCCGCGTTGTCGCGCGCCATCGCCTCCGCCAGCCTGTCGTACGCGGCGCGGACACGCACGGCCTCGGGCCCCCGCGTGGGCCGCGGCATGGGACGGGCGAGCGCCTCCATGTCGGCGCAGTCGGACACCGGCTCCAGTCCGCGCACCGTCTGGGGCGCGCTCAGCACCGCGTCCGGGTCCGCGGCGAGGAGCAGTTCCACCGTGGCCCCCAGCTCGCGCTTGCGCCGCTCCAGGCAGTGCATGCGCAGGTCCAACGCCGCCTCGGACTGCTCGCCCCGCACCCGCGTCGCCTCGCACGCATCCTGGTGCGCGCCTGCCCAGGCAGCTGCGTACGCCTCCAGCGTCTGATGAACGGCCGAATGCAGCGACGCCGCGCCCGGGGCCCCCGAGCCGAGGAAGGTGCGCCGCAGCGCCGCGCCGCGCGCCGTGTCCCAGGCACCCTGGAGCCGTTGAAGGCTGTCCGTGCAGGGCCGCGGCCCGCGAGCCACGAAGACGGCGGCAATCGCGGCCGCCACGCCGATGCCCGCGCCCAGCCCTCCGGCGAAGCGGGCCGCGCGCGGGGACACCGCCCGTTCCAGCGCGCTGAGGAGGGCGTCCATCGACGCGTGCCGCTCCTCCGGCACCGGGGCCAGGCCCCGCTCCACGGCGGTGTGCACCGCGCGGGGTACTGAGGCGCGCTCCTGCGCCGCGCGCTCCCCGGGGGCACCGGGCCTCGTCCCGTAGAGCCCCTCGTAAAGCGCCACGCAGAAGCTGTACTGGTCCGAGTGCGCGTCCACGAGCCCGCCCGCGAGCGCCTCCGGGGCGATGTAGCCCGGCGTGCCCGCCACCGACGTGGCCACTCCGGCTTTGCCGCTGCCTGGGCCGCTGTCAGGAGTTCCAGAGGAGGCGAGGGCGGGCTCCGTGGAGGAAGCGAAGCGCGCCAGCCCGAAGTCCGTCACCCGCGCCCGCCCCGCGCGGTCCATCAGGACGTTGTCCGGCTTGAAGTCGCGGTGGACGACGCCCGCCGCGTGCGCGGCCGCCAGCCCCCGTCCGGCCTGGAGGTACAGGCGCACCACCTCGCGCCAGCCCGGGTGGCGGGCCGCGAGGTGCTGGCGCAGCGTGCCCCCGTCCACCAGCTCCAGGGCGATGAAGACGAGGTTGCCGACGACGCCCACGTCATGCACGGCGACGACGTGCGGGTGCTGGGTGCGCGCCGCCGCGCGGGCCTCGTCCAGCAGCCGCTCGGTGGCGCCCTCCACGCCGGACGGGGCCTGCACGAGCTTCAGGCCGATGCGCCGGTCGATGCCCGGGTCATACGCCGCATACACCACGCCCATGCCCCCGGCGCCCAGCCGCTCGAGCACCACGTAGCGCCCCAGCAGCGTGCCCCGCTCCAGCGCGCGCGGGCGCAGTGCGGAGGAGACACGGGTGTCCTGGAGGAGGGTGGTGACGGCCTGGGTGGGCACCTCGGCGGGCCCGCCTGCGGACGCGGCCGGGGCCCGGGCCTGGAGGAAGCCTGCGAGCAGCTCGCGGCAGGCGGCGCAGCCATCCACGTGGGCCTCGGCGCTCACGCGCAGGGCCTCCGGCGCCACGCCGTCGGCCAGGTCGAGCAATTGCGACTCGTCGAGGCAGCCGGGGAGGGGAGGCGGGCTCATGCGTTCATCCTTCGTCCAGCAGCGAGGACAGGCTCACCGCCAGGCTGGCGTCCATGACGCGCAGCAGGCTGTCGAGCTGCGACGTCGTGAGCGCCAGCCTCCGTGCGAGCGCGGCGCGGGTGTCCTCGAGGAGGGACTGGCGGGCCTTCGCGAGCCAGCGGGAGATGGTGGAGGCGTGCACCTGGTGGAGCGTGCCCAGCGACTCCACGCCCAGGTTCTGCACCAGGCTCAGCCGCAGGAGGTTCCTGTCCCTGGGCGACAAGCCGGACAGCGCCTCCGCGAAGGCGGCCCGGAAGGCGGGGCGGTAGCGCTCCTGCATCAGCGCCAGCTCCGGGTCCGCGGTGTGCAGCTCCGACACGAGCGGCGCGTCGTCCAGCGGCAGGGCCTTCACCGCCCCGCGCTTGAGTCCCACCGCCACGCCCAGCGCCACGGCCTCCGTCCAGCGCCGCAGCGCGCCCCGTCCGGCATACTCCGCCAGGCGCGGCTCCTGGCGCGCCCCGCCCACCAGCAGCTTCATGCGCGTGAGCTGGAGCACCTCGTCCACGAAGGCGTCTGACGCGTCCACCCGTCGCACCGCCCGCGACACCGGCACCAGCACCGCGCGCTGGAGGCCGTCGAGCGCCACCCTGTCCCCCGCGAGGCACGCCCGCGCCAGGTAGAGGTCCTCCACGGCCAGGGCGCGCAGCCCGTCCGTCAGCGAGGCCTCCCGCGCCACGCGCGCTCCCAGGTGTCGCGCGAAGTCCTCCGCGGCCACCTCCACGCCGGGCCACGCCTCGCGGGCGCGGGCCAGGGCGTCAGCGAGCTGGCGGGCGAGCTCGTCCGCCTCTTCGGGGGCCGCGGGGCGCGCCGCGCCCTCCAGGAAGGACCGCAGGAGCTTCATGGCGGGGCCGTCAGCGCAGCGAGTCCAGTCCGGCGATGAGCCGGTCCACGTCCTCGGCGGTGTTGTAGTGCAGCAGCGAGGCGCGCACGGCGCCGTCGGGCATGAGGCCCAGCGCCTGGGCGGCCAGGGTGGCGTAGTAGTGGCCCGCGGCCACGCCCACGCCCCGTGCCGCCAGGTGCTCCGCCACCGCGCGCGGCGGCACACCCTGCACGTTGAAGCAGAAGGTGGCCACGCGTCCCCGGGGCTCGCGCGGGCCATACAGCCGCACGCGTGGGTTGGCGAGCAGCCGCTCCAGCGTGGACTCCAGCAGCGGACGCTCCAGGGACTCGATGCGCCGGAATGCCGTCTCCAGCCCGGCGCGCCCTGGCTGTCCTCCTCCAAGCACCTCGCGCAGGTAGGCCAGCGAGCCCAGCCAGCCGGCCAGGGCCTCATGGTTGGCGGTGCCCGGCTCGAACTTCTGCGGGCTGTCGTCCGGCACGAACCAGAGCTTGTCCGCGGGCAGCCCCGCCAGCAGTTCGCGCCGCACGTACAGGCAGCCCAGGTGCGGGCCGAACACCTTGTACTGGGAGAAGGTGGCGAAGTCCGCGCCCCAGCCCTTCACGTCAGGCAGGTGGTGCGGGCTGGAGTGCACCGCGTCCACGATGAGCCACGCGCCCACGCCGTGCGCCAGTTCCGCCGCGGCAGCCAGGTCCGGAGTGGCCCCCACCGAGTTGGCCGCCGCCGTCACCGCCACCAGCCGCGTGCGCGGCGTGAGCAGCGCCCGCAGGTCCGCCGGCTCCAGGCGCCCTTCGGGCCAGCGCGCGCGCCAGGTCTTCACGCCCACGCCCTGCGCTTCCAGCATCCGCCAGGGCGTCGCGTTGGACTCATGCTCCAGCTCGGAGATGACCACCTCGTCGCCCGCCCGGAACAGGCGTGAGAAGGCGCGCCCGAGCTGGAAGGTGAGCGAGGTGGCGCTGGTGCCCAGCATCACCTCCTCGGGCTGGCAGTGGAGGAACTCCGCCGTGGCCGCCCGCGCCCGCGCCTTCAATTCCGTCGCCGCCACCGAGGCAGGGTAGGGCTGACCCACGTTGCAGCTCCCGCCGGAGAGGAATTGGGAGATGGCGTCGATGGTGTGCGAGGGCACCTGGGCCCCGGCGGCATTGTCCAGGTAGCTGAAGCCAGAGCGCAGGGCGGGGAAGTGCGCGGCGAGCGAAGAGGTCATGTCGGTGGGCAGCATAATCGTGCTGCGAGTGTGAAGTGGCCGCTCGGGGGTGGATGGAGTCTCCCAGGCCGGAACGGGGAATCCGGGTGTTCAACCCCTGGTCCCAATAAGCCGAAAAGCCCTACATCACGGACTCCCCCCGGGCCGCACGGCGACCTCTTCACCTCGCAGGAGCACGGATGTCCCAGCTCAAGAAATGGCAGCGGTTGGTTGCGGCAGCGGTGGTGGTCATGAGTGGCGCGTCGTTGGCGGGGGAGAAGGACGACCCCAACGCGCGCAAGCGGGCGATGGACGAGTGGTACAACGAGTCCTACGCGAAGCCGCACGGCAAGGGGCTGCGCAAGGGGGGCCCGTGGTCGCCCTCGTTCCGCAAGTTCATGAATGACGCGGCGGCGAAGGAGCGCGCGAAGTACGCCTCCCTGCTGCCGGGCACCAGCACGAGCATCACCGCGTCGGGTGACCCGACGGCGTCCATCGCCGCCACGGGCACGACGTGGGTGAACATCGGCCCCACCAAGGCCAACTACATGCAGAACGGCAGCACCAGCCTGAACAAGACGGACGCGGGCCGCGTGCGCGACATCATCGTCGACAAGAACAACCCCTCCATCATCTATGTGGCCTTCTCTGGCGGCGGCGTCTGGAAGACCACCGACGGTGGCACCACCTGGACTCCCAGGTCGGAGACGCTGGGCAGCCTGTCCACGGGCTCGCTGGCCATCGACCCGAACAACAGCAACACCCTGTACCTGGGCCTCGGCGACCCGTTCGACGGCACGGGCCTGGGCCTGGTGAAGTCCACCGACGGCGGGAACACCTGGTTCACGCCGGTGTATCTGGGCGCCGCCACGGAGATTGCCGACCTCATCGTCGCGCCGGGCGACAGCAACGTCGTCCTGGCGGCCACCAGCGCGGGCCTGTTCCGCTCGGTGGACGCGGGCGCCACCTGGTCCTCCATCTCCATGAGCACCGGCTTCGCCGGGGCGCCCTACGGCTGGTCGATTGAGTGGACCGGCGGCACGAAGTTCGTCGCCAGCGTCGACGCGGACCCGCTCGCCGCCAGCGGCACGTACCAGGGGCAGATCTGGGCCTCCAGCGACAACGGGGCCACGTGGACGCGCGCCACGGGCGTGACGGCCAGCGCGGGCCTGGAGCGCATCACCGTCGCCGCGGCGCCGTCCAACCGGAACACCGTCTACGCGCTGGCCGCCAACCCCAGCGGCGACCTGGCGGACATCTTCAAGTCCACCAACGGCGGCACCACGTGGACCGCGCTGTCCGCCGGTGCCAAGCGCTACAAGAATGGCAACGCGGAGGGGCGCACCGTCAGCACCCTCTTCAATACCCAGGGCTGGTACGACCAGTTGCTCATCGTCAGCCCCACGAACCCGAACCTCGTGTTCTTCGGCGGCGCGCTGCACCTGGCGAAGACCACCGACGGTGGCTCGACGTACTCCCAGGTCTCCAACTGGCTGGGGCAGTTCTCCCTGCCGTACGTGCACGCGGACTTCCACGCGGCGACCTTCGACCCCACGGGCACGAAGCTCTACATCGGCAATGACGGCGGCATCTTCTTCTCCACCGACGGCGGCGCCACCTTCAGCGACTCGATGAACGTGGGCATCGCCTCGCACCTCATCTACGACATCGGCATCTCCGGGGCGAACCGCAACGCCGTCATCGCGGGCCTGCAGGACAACGGCACCCGCGTGCGCGTCAGCAACACCGCCGTCTACAACCAGGAGATTGGCGGCGACGGGTTCGACTGCGAAATCCACCCCACCAACGGGAACCTGATGCTCGGCTCGCTGTACTACGCGCGCATCCAGCGCAGCACCGACGGCGGCCTCAACTGGGTGTCCGCGTGCAGCGGCATCACCGAGTGCAACAACAGCAGCACCGCGCCGTTCACCACCCGCCTGGCCCTGGGGCTCGCGGACGCCACGGGCAACACCGTCTACACGCACTCGAACACCAAGGTGTACAAGTCCACGAACTTCGGCAGCGCGTGGACGGCGCTCGGCGTCAGCGGCCTGCCCACCACCAACCTGTTCATCCGCAACGTGGCCGCGGCGAAGTCCAACGCGAGCGTCGTCGGCGTGGTCGCCAGCGGCGGCCGCGTGTTCCTGTCGAGCAACGGCGGCTCCACCTGGACGACGCCCGCGGCGCTGCCCAACAACGGCCTGAGCCTGAGCGACATCACCTTCGACCCGGCCGACCACAACATCCTCTACGTGGGCTCGGTGGCCCCGGACGGGACGAAGAACCACCTGTGGAAGTCCACGGACTTCGGCGCCAGCTGGACGGCCATCGAGAACGGCCTGCCCGCGGGCGTGCCGGTGAATACCGTCACCGTGGACCCCGGCAGCAGCGCCACGCTGTACGCCGCCACGCACCTGGGCGTGTACCGCTCCACCGACGCGGGCGCCTCGTGGACGCGCTTCGGCGCCGGCATGCCGCTCGTCGAGGTGACGGACGTGCAGGTGCTCCCGGACTCCAGCCTGGTGCGCGCCGCCACGTTCGGCCGCTCCGTCTGGGAGCTGCAGCCGTAGTCCCCGGTGAGTCCTGACGGAAGTCCCTGGGGGCCCGGACCGCGAAACGTCCGGGCCCCTTCTTCGTGGGGGCTGTGTAGGTCTTGCGACTTCACGGGCCGTGGGAGCGCACTCCTGGGCCCTCGAATGACCAGGCCGGGGATGCGAATAAAGTAGGGCTGCTCCCGTCCATCTTCCCGAACGCGACAACGGGCCCTAGCGCCCCCGAGGACACACCCCATGAACCGCTTCTCTTCCGCACTGGTCGCCGCCCTCCTCCTTGCCGGCAGTGCCCAGGCCGCCGACTCCCGCCGCAACCGCACGGAGCGCGCCCAGGACCACCAGGAGCTGCGACAGGACCGCCGCGAGCAGCGGGACGACAAGCGCGACGTGCAGGAGCTGCAGGCCGTGCTCGCGCGCTTCGACGCCGCGTGGGCGCGACGGAGCGAGCGGGACATGGTCGCGGTGGAGAACACGCTGCGCGGGCTGCTGCGGGCGGAGCTGGCGGAGAGCCACGCGGAGCTGGCGTCGGACGTGCGCGAGGCGCGCCGCAGCGAGCGCGAGCTGCGCTCCGAGCAGTGGGAGGCGCGGGACGACGCCGGGTGGCGCCGGAGCGCGGCGTACCGGAATGACCGCCGCGACGTGCGCGATGACCGCCGCGACGTGCGTGATGACCGCCGCGACGCGCGGGTGGAGGCCGCCGCGCTGCGCTCGCGCCAGGTGATTGCCCGGGAGCTGGCCCAGCTGGAGGGGCAGCGGCGGGGTGGGGCGCTCAACCACAAGCGCGCTCTCATCGTGGAGCTCATCGAGCTGGGACAGCAGGAGCTGAACCAGGGGCGGCAGGAGCTGCGCGAGGACCGGCGTGAGCAGCGGGAGGACCGCCACGAGCGGCGCGAGGACCGCCGCACCCAGGTGGCCCCGCGCCAGGACTGGCGCCGCGGGTAGTCACCGGGAAGCCCGAAAGGCGCCCCCTCGTTTGACACTCGCCCGTGACGGCCGCACACGGCGCTTCCGCTGGGAGAGGCGCCGGTGTTGACTGCCGCGCATGGGTATCTGGTCGAAGAAGAGCATCGCCCAGCTCCAGGGCCAGGATGGCGAGGGGCACGAGCTGCGCCGCACCCTCACGGGCGTCCATCTGGCGCTGCTGGGCGTGGGCGCCATCATCGGCTCGGGCATCTTCGTGGTGACGGGGACGGCGGCGGCCCAGCACTCCGGGCCGGCCATCACCCTGGCCTTCATCCTCGCGGGCGTGGGCTGCCTCTTCGCGGGGCTGTGCTACGCGGAGTTCGCGGCGATGATTCCCGTCGCCGGCAGCGCCTACACCTACGGCTACGCCACGATGGGCGAGTTGGTGGCCTGGGTCATCGGCTGGGACCTCATCCTCGAGTACCTCTTCGCCTCCTCCGCGGTGGCGGTGGGCTGGGCCGGCTACCTCACGTCGTTCCTGCGCGACTACCTGCACGTGGACCTGCCGGCGGCGTTCATCTCCGCGCCCTTCGAGGTGGCGGCGGGCTCGCACGTGCCGCACCTCACCGGCGCCATCGTCAACCTGCCGGCGGCGCTGCTGGTGGGGCTGCTGACGGTGATGCTCTGCGTGGGCGTGCAGGAGTCCGCGCGGGTCAACAACATCATCGTCGTCGTGAAGGTGGCGGTGGTGCTGCTGGTCATCGGCTTCGGGGCCTTCTACGTGGAGCCCGCCAACTGGACGCCCTTCATCCCGGAGAACACGGGCCACTTCGGTGAGTACGGCTGGAGCGGCGTGCTGGCGGGTGCGGGCGTCATCTTCTTCGCCTTCATCGGCTTCGACGCCGTGTCCACCGCCGCGCAGGAGACGCGCAACCCGCAGAAGGACCTGCCGGTGGGAATCCTGGGCTCGCTCGCCATCTGCACGGTGCTGTACGTGCTGATGTCGGGGGTGATGACGGGGCTGGCGCACTACAGCACCCTCAACGTACCGGAGCCCGTGTATCTGGCCATCTCCAAGGCGGGCCCGGCGCTCAACTGGCTGCGGCCCATCGTCAGCCTGGGGGCCATCGCCGGCCTGGCCTCGGTGGTGCTCGTCATGTTGATGGGCCAGCCGCGCATCTTCTACGCCATGTCGCGCGACGGCCTCCTGCCGCCCTTCTTCTCCCACGTGCACCCGCGCTTCAAGACGCCGTACGCGGCCACGCTGCTGACGGGCGCGGTGTCCATGGCGGTGGCGGGGCTTTTCCCCATCGGCCTGCTGGGGCGTCTCGTCTCCATCGGCACGCTGTTCGCCTTCGTCATCGTCTGCGGCGGCGTGCTGGTGTTGCGCTACCGCAGCCCGGAGCTGCCCCGGCCCTTCCGCACGCCGTTCGTCCCGGTGGTGCCGGTGCTGGGCATCCTCATCTGCGTGGCGCTGATGGTGGGGCTGGGGCTGGACACGTGGCTGCGCCTGGTGGTGTGGCTGGCCATCGGCCTCGCCATCTACTTCGGGTATGGCCGCAAGCACTCGCGCATCGGCCATGCGGAGCGCGCCGCCGCGCCGCCGGGCGGCCGGCTCTAGCGCGCCCGCTACGCCTTCAGCGACACGGGCTCGAAGTGGATGCGCGTGTCGTGGGGGCGGGTGAAGTAGAGGCGCACGTGGATGCCGGGGTAGGCCTTCTGCAGTTCCTCGGCGGCGTGGCGCAGGTCCGTGAGCTGCTGCTCCGCGATGAAGTCCGGGCCCATGCTGCCGTGCCGGGCCCCGTAGTAGCCGCAGCCCGCGTGGGCCAACAGCAGCACCTCGGTGATGTGGTGGCCCTCGATGAGGAAGCGCGCGGCGCGGGTGACGACATCGCTCTCCAGGTAGTCCGCCACCCAGCGGTTGAGCAGGCCGGGGCCTCCGGGAATCGTCAGCGTGTCGATGCGCTCGTGCCCCAGGTGCTGCGCGAGGTCCTCGACGGCATCCGTGAAGCGTCCGTCGGAGCAGTAGACGGCCAGCACCGTCGGGTGCGTGTGCTCGTAGGGGACGCGGGAGACGAAGGTCGTTTCTTCGGACATGCCACCCACTCTAAAGAGCTTCAGGTCACGAGATAAACAATCCCGCTCATGAAGGGTGCGGCATGAGCCGCGGCGTGCCGGGACTGCTGGGAAGGATACGCGGGGAGGGGGATTTCCTGGCCCTTCGCCTCCTCCGGCGGGCATCGTACGCGGGCCCGTCCTCCTGCCCTGGTGCCGCCCATGAAGACGTTTGCCTCCGCCTGTCTCGCCGTGTTGCTCACCCTTCCCGCCGCCGCGCTCGCCGCGCCGAAGAAGGGCGGCAAGCCTCAAGCCCCCAAGTCGGTGCGGGTGTTGCTGCAGACGGAGAAGGGCGACATCGAAATCGAGCTCGACGAGGCCCGCGCGCCGAAGACGGTGCGCAACTTCCTCATGTACCTGGACGCGGGCCTCTACGAGGGCGGCGTGTTCCACCGCACGGTGACGCCGGACAACCAGCCGAACAGCCCGGTGAAGATTGAAGTCATCCAGGCCGGCATCAACCCCGCGCGCCAGTCCGAGGACAAGGCGCCCATTCCACTGGAGCGCACGAAGGACACCGGCCTGAAGCACGTGGACGGCGCCCTCTCCATGGCGCGTGACACGCCGGACACCGCGACGTCGGACTTCTTCATCTGTCTCGGTGACCAGCCGGAGCTGGACTTCGGTGGCAAGCGCAACCCGGACGGGCAGGGCTTCGCCGCGTTCGGAAGGGTGGTGAAGGGCATGGACGTGGTGCGCGCCATCCAGAAGTCGCCGCGCACCGAGCAGAAGCTCACGCCGCCGGTGAGGATTCTCAAGGCCACGCGCCTGGCGACGCCCACGAAGGGCTGAACGCCCCTCCCCGGGGGGCGGGGGAAACGGGGTGGCAACAGCCAGCCCGTTGCCACCGCCCGCCTTGTGAGGCACGGGACTGACGCCCATCTCTTCCTTCATGCCCGCCAGCCGCATTCCCCGCGGCGGGCACCGCGAGGTTCGTGAGATGGCCAGGAAGCCCCGGTTCCCCAGGAAGATTGACCGCAACGTCTACCCGCGCCCGGAGTACCGTTTTCCCAACGTCCGCATCGGCCTGACCTACAAGGACTCGAAGGCGGACTTCCCCATGCCGCCCGAGGCTCCGGAGGGCGCGCCCAACGTGCTCGTCGTCCTTTTGGACGACGTGGGCTACGGCTGGTCGAGCGCCTTCGGCGGGCGGGTGGAGATGCCCGTCGCCGAGCGCCTGGCGCGGGGCGGTCTCAAGTACTGCCAGTTCCACACCACGGCGCTGTGTTCGCCTACTCGCGCGGCGCTGCTCACGGGCCGCAACCACCACAGCGCCTCCTCGGGCAACATCGGCGAGCTGGCCACGGGCTTCCCCGGCTACACCGGCATCATCCCGAAGAGCACCGCCACCATCGCCGAATTGCTGCACGAGAATGGCTATGGCTGCGGCTGGTGGGGGAAGAACCACAACGTCCCCGACAACCAGACGAGTGCGGCCGGCCCCTTCGACAACTGGCCCACGCAGCGGGGGTTCGACTACTTCTACGGCTTCATCGGTGGCGAGACGGACCAGTTCTACCCGGCGCTCTACCGGGGCACCGAGCCCGTGGAGGCGGACCGCACGGCAGAGGAGGGCTACCACCTCACGCGCGACCTGGCCGACGACTGCATCTCCTGGATGCGCCAGCAGAAGTCGATTGCGCCCCAGCGTCCGCTGTTCCTCTACTTCGCGCCCGGCGCCGCCCATGCGCCGCACCAGCCGCCGCTCGACTGGCGGGGCCGCCACCAGGGGAAGTTCGACATGGGCTGGGATGCGTACCGCCGCGAGGTGCACCAGCGGCAGCTCGAGCTGGGCGTCATCCCCCCGGGTACGAAGCTCACCGAGCGCCCGGCGGAGATTCCCGCGTGGGACTCGTTCGACGCGGACCCGCAGCGGCTCTTCACGCGGATGATGGAGAACTACGCGGACTTCCTCTCCCACGCGGACCACGAGGTGGGCCGGGTCGTCCAGGCGCTGGATGACCTGGGCCAGTTGGAGAACACCCTCGTCCTCTACATCATCGGGGACAACGGCTCGAGCGCGGAGGGCACGCTGACGGGCACCATCAACGAGATGCTGACCCTGGGCGGCTACCAGCCCGACCCCGAACAGAGCCTCTCCCGCATCGACGACATCGGGCTGCCCGGGACGTCGCCGCACTACCCCGTCGGCTGGGCCTGGGCGGGGGACACGCCGTTCCAGTGGACCAAGCAGGTGGCCTCGCACTTCGGAGGTACGCGCAACCCGATGATTGTCTCGTGGCCGAAGGAGATTTCGGACGCGGGAGGCACGCGCTTCCAGTTCCACCACGCCATCGACATCCTGCCCACCGTCCTGGAGGTGGTGGGCATCAGCGAGCCCACCCAGGTGAAGGGCGTGCCCCAGAAGCCCATTGAAGGCGTGAGCCTGGCGTACACCTTCGCGCCGGAGGCCACGGACGCGCCGAGCCCCCGCGTCACCCAGTACTTCGAGATGTTCGGCAACCGGGCGCTGTACCACGATGGCTGGATGGCCTCGTGCCGCCATGGGCGGCTGCCCTGGGAGAACGTCGGCTCGAAGGACTTCTCCGAGGACCGCTGGGAGCTGTACGACGTCCGCAACGACTTCAGCCAGGCGGAGGACCTGGCGGACCAGCACCCGGACAAGCTCCGCGAGCTCCAGGACCTCTTCATGGTGGAGGCGGCGAAGTACAACGTCCTGCCCCTCGATGACCGGTTCATCGAGCGCGCGGACGTCACGCTCCGGCCGAGCTGGTTCTACGGGCGCAAGCGCGTGACGTTCTACCCGGGCATGACGTTCCTCCCGGAGGGCAGCGCGCCCAAGCTGAACAACGTGACGCACACCATCACCGTGGGGGCGGAGATTCCGGAGGGTGGCGCGGAGGGCGTGCTGGTCTGCGAGGGCGGAGACGTGGGCGGCTGGTCGCTGTACGTGAAGGACCGTCGGCTCGTGTACCACTACAACTTCTTCGACGTGGAGCGGCACGAGGCCGTCTCGTCCATCGAGGTGCCGGCGGGCCGCGTGGAGCTGCGGGCGGTGTTCCTCAACGAGACGGACATCCTGGGGGGACCCGCGACGGTGCGGCTGTTCATCAACGGTGAGGACGTGGGGCAGGTCCGCATCCCCAGGCAGTGCCGCGGGCGCTTCAGCGTCGAGTGCCTGGATGTCGGCATGGACAACCGCGCCCCCGTCAGCCCGGCCTACCGGCACCTCATGCCCTTCGCCTTCACGGGGCGGATTGAGCATGTCACCTTCGACTTCGACCTGGAGGTGGCCAACCGCGAGCTGACGCCGAATGAGCGGCTGGCGCAGCACGTGAAACTGGACTGACGCAGGGCTCCAGGTCCGCCGTGCACCGTGAAGGCTCGCGGGCGCACGGCGGGCCGGCCGCCGGGCTTCGGGCATGTCCCTACATGCACATGATGCGGGTGGGTGTGAGCGCCACCCCATGAGGAGCCAGCCCATGAAGAACAAGAGCTTCCCCGGCAGGCCGTCGACGTCGAGCTGGCAGCCGCCCTGGCCGAAGCGGCGGGGCAACCCGGTCTCGAAGATGACGAAGGTGGCGGGGAGGCGGATTGGGGGCGCGCTGCGGGCGGAGCAGGCCCGCCAGCAGAAGCGCAAGGACAGCCGGTAACACACTTCTTTACACAGGCCGTCTAGCCAGGCACCGCGCGAGCCGTTAGACACGCGTCATGTCTCTCTCAGGACTCCGACTCGAGCGGGCGCGTGCCTCCCGGCAGTTCGCGGATGGCCTCTTCCGCAACACCGCGCCCGTGGGCGCGGGCCTCCAGGGCAACCCGCTGCCGCTGCTCGGCGAGTACTTCTTCGGCGGCGCCCAGCGCACGCCCCCCGCGCCCCTGCCACTGGAGAGCCCGCTGGACGCATGGACGCGCAAGCCGGACAGCGGCTTCCGGGTGACGTGGCTGGGCCACAGCACCATGCTCCTGGAACTGGACGGCGCGCGCATCCTGACGGACCCCGTCTGGGGCGAGCGCGCCTCGCCCATGTCCTTCGCCGGGCCCAGGCGCTTCCACCCCGCGCCGGTGCCGCTGGAGGCCCTGCCGAAGCTGGACGCGGTGCTGGTGTCGCACGACCACTACGACCACCTGTGCCGCGCCACCATCACCGCGCTGGCGAAGCTGCGCGTGCCCTTCGTCACCGCGCTGGGCGTGGGCGCGCGCCTGGAGGCGTACGGCGTGGCCCCGGAGCTCATCACCGAGCTGGACTGGTGGGAGGAGACTCGCGTGGGCCCGGTGGGCTTCACCGCCGCCCCTTCGCAGCACTTCTCCGGCCGTGGCCTGGGAGACAGGAACACGACGCTCTGGGCTTCCTGGGTGCTGACCACCGACAAGCACCGCGTCTTCTTCAGCGGCGACACCGGGCTGACGTCGGAGTTCGAGGAGATTGGCCGCCGTCACGGCCCCTTCGACCTGGTGATGCTGGAGGTGGGCGCCTTCCACCCGAGCTGGGGCGGCATCCACCTGGGCCCGGAGAACGCGCTCAAGGCGCACGCCATGCTCGGCGGCGGCACGCTGATGCCGGTGCACTGGGGCACCTTCAACCTGGCGCTGCACGCCTGGGACGAGCCGGCGGAGACGCTGCTGCGCCTCGCGTCCGAGCAGCAGGTGCGCCTCTTCACGCCGCGCCTGGGCTCCGCCGTCGAGCCCGCCCACGTGGAGCTGGCGACGCCGTGGTGGCGCGAGGTGGCCCCGGTGGAGCTGGCGATGCGGCCCGCGACGGGCGGGTAGGGCGCTCCATTCCCGCCGGGCCCCGGGGGCTCCCGGTTGGCTGATAGGCCGGCACTATCAAGACCATCCAAACGATGTCTTGGCGGATATCAGCCCCGGGCCGCATCCTTTCCCTGTTCCCCGGTGGGAAAGGAGCCGTCCCGATGGTCATGGCGCTGGCAGGTCTGGGTTCAGGTGCACTCCACGCGCTCTCGGGGCCGGACCATCTGCTCAGCCTCGCGCCGCTGTCGGTGGGACGGCGCCAGGGGGCGTGGCGGGTCGGCCTGCTCTGGGGCATCGGCCATGGGCTGGGGACGCTCGCCGCGTCGGCGGTGCTGCTCCTGGTCCTCTCCACGGTGCACCTGCAAGGGGTCGAGCGCTGGGCCGAGCGGGTGGCCGCCCTCGCCCTGATGGGCATGGGCCTCTGGGGCCTGAAGCGGCGCGCGCTCACCGGGCCTTCCGGGGCCGAGACGCGCAACGTGCTCACGGTGGGACTGGTGCACGGCCTCACGGGCGCGGCGGCGCTGCTGCTCATCCTGCCCGCGGCGGTGTCCGGCTCGCGCGCGGACCAGGTGCTCTACCTGGGAGGCTTCTCCGTCGGCAGCACCGTGGCCATGGCGGGGCTCACGGCCGGCATCGCCAGCTTCTCGCTGAAGCGCCGGTTCTCCGCGGCGGTGAGCGCGCGGGTGCCGAAGCTGGCGTCCGCCCTCTCCATCGTCCTGGGGAGCGCCTGGATGGTCGGCAGCCTGTGAGAGACCCCGCCGCGCTCAGGTGCCATGGCGCCGGCTCGGGCGGGTCTTCGCGGTGGCGTCCGACTCCTGTGTCTCCGCGTCGGCGTCCTCCACGGGGAGGGGCATGGCGGGCGTGGGCGCGTCGTCGGGTCTGCGCGCCAGCACGTCGCGGATGGCGTGGGCCAGCGCGGTCTGTCCCTGGGGGTAGGGTGCCACGGGCGCGGGCAGCGCGCGGAGCAGGTCTTCCACGTGGCTGCCGCGCTGGGGGCGGTCCTCCGGGAGGGCCTGGAGCAGCGCCATGACGACGGCATCCACCTCCGGGGGGACCTCCCGGCGCATCTTGGAGGGAGGCGGCAGGCTCCTCACCGCCTCCATGAGCGCGGTTCGCGTCACGTGCTCCGTGCCCCGCAGGGTGCGGCGCCCCGTCAGGGCCTCATGCAGCGTCAGTCCCAGCGCGAACAGGTCCACGCGTCCGTCGAGCGCTTCGCCCGAGAGCTGCTCGGGCGCCATGTAGTCCGTCTTCCCGCGCACGTGGCCCAGGCGGGTGACGGGCGCGTGGGTGACGGCCCGGGCGATGCCGAAGTCGCTGAGCTTCACGTCGCCGATGCGGGACAGCAGGACGTTGGGCGGGTTGATGTCGCGGTGGACGAGGTTGAGCGGCAGGCCCTCGCGCGAGGTGCGCCGGTGCACGTAGTCGAGCGCCGACGCCAGCTCCGAGCCCAGGTACATGACGGCGGCCACGGGGAGCGGCCCGTATTGCTTGATGAGCTGGCGCAGCGACAGCCCATCCACGTGCTCCATGGCGATGAAGTGCGTGTTGTCCAGGCGGCCCACGTCCAGCACCTGGACGATGTTGGGGTGCTGGAGGAGGGAGCCCAGCTCGGCCTCCCGGCGGAACAGGGCGATGAACTGCGGGTCCTCCGCATAGGCCGGGAGGATGCGCTTCACGGCCACCGTCTTCTCGATGCCGCCCTCGGGGCTGTACGTCGCCCGGAAGACCTCCGCCATGCCTCCGGCGCCCAGGCGCTCGTGGAGGAAGTAGCGGCCCAGCAATTCCTGCTGGCGGATGGCGCGCAGCGCCTCCTCGGCCATGGCCCGGAACTGGGCGGCGAAGAGCCAGGCGAGCCAGCCCACCACCACGATGTAGATGGCCCGCAGCAGGATCATGGGGGGCGACAGCATCAGCGGTATCGGCGTGGGCAGGAGCGGGTACGCGACGAAGACGTAGAGCAGCACCAGCTCCGCGGCGGTGAGCCCCGCCGCGAAGAGAGGAAAGCGCGCGTCCGAGCGGAGGGCCGACGCCATGATGGCGGCCGAGGCGATGACGAGGTTGGGACTGGACAGCGCCATGTCCGGGCCCGCGAAGGCGATGTCCACCAGGAACAAGATGCCGACCAGCGAGTTCTCGATGGCGACGTTGAGCCACAGGAGCGCGGCCGACGGCTCCGTCTTCCGCAACCGGCGGTGGACCCACGCGTAATAGGCGGCGAAGCCCGCGACGACGGCCGCGAGCGTCGTGGCATGGCGCCAGCCCAGGAGCAGCCCGAAGCCCAACGTGGACAGGACACACGCGGCGGCCACCCGGCTGATGAACCGGGCCAGCGTCGCCTCTCGCGAGGCCGCGCCCTGCCGCAGGTGTTCCTGGAGCAGCTTGGGCGCGATGGGAGTGGACCGCGATGGGCGCATGGAGCGTTCCATGTGGAGACCGCAAAACACGATACTCCAGACAGCAGGGTTCGCCTATGCGCCGGGCCGGTGGGTGGGGTAGGCGAGGGGTATGCCAATGAACATCGCCATCCTGGATGACTACCAGGGCGTGGCCCTGGGCCTCGCGGATTGGGCGCGGCTACCGGCGGGAAGTGGGCTCCACGTCTTCGAGCGGCACCTCGCGGACCCCGAGGCGTTGGTGGCGGCGCTCCAGCCCTTCGACGTCATCGTCCTCATGCGCGAGCGCACGCCGTTCCCCGCCGCGCTCCTCGAGCGGCTGCCGAAGCTGCGGCTGCTTGTCACCACGGGTGGGCGCAACGCGGCCATCGACTTGGAGGCGTGCCGGGCGCGCGGCATCCCCGTGTGCGGCACGGGCAACGTGGGCGCGCCGACGGCGGAGCTGGCCTGGGGGCTCATCCTCGCGCTGGTGAAGCGCATCCCCACGGAGGACCGCGCACTGCGCGCCGGCACCTGGCAGACCGGGCTCACGGAAGGCCTGGCTGGAAAGCGACTGGGACTGCTCGGGCTGGGGAAGCTCGGCGGACAGATGGCGAGGGTGGGTGCGGCCTTCGGCATGGAGGTGGTGGCCTGGAGTCAGAATCTCACCGACGCGCGCGCGGCGGAGGTGGGCGCGAGGCGCGTGGAGAAGCAGGAATTGTTCTCCACGGCCGACGTCGTCAGCCTGCACCTCGTCCTCGGGGAGCGGACGCGAGGCGTGGTGGGGGCGACGGAGCTGGGCGCCATGAAGCGCACGGCCTGGTTCATCAACACCGCTCGCGCGGGGCTGGTGGACGATGCGGCGCTGCTGTCCGTGCTGGGGCAGCAGCGCATCGCCGGGGCCGGGCTGGATGTCTTCTCGGTGGAGCCGCTGCCGGCGGGCCACCCACTGCTCGCGCTGTCCAACGTCGTGCTGACGCCGCACCTGGGCTACGTGACGCGGGAGAACTACGCCGTCTTCTACCGCGACGCGCTGGAGGACATCCTCGCCTGGCACGCTGGCGCGCCGGTGCGGCTGCTCACCTGAGTCGGCGCGGTGGCGGCCTCCACCGCGCGCTGGGCGCCGGGCCCTCGAAGGTGAGGGCCCGACGCCGTCACTCCGCCTTCTTCGGCGCGGCGGCGGACTCCACCACGCGGTGGATGGGGTACAGCTCTCCGGTGGTGAGCATTCCGTCGAGGAACTGCCAGCGGCACAGGCCGTCATCGGAGTGCGGCTCCAGCAGGTACACCGCGAGCGTGCCGGTGCGCTGCGCGGTGGGCACGTGCAGTGTCCCCGCGGGGAACTCGCGCGTGCCGCGCTCGGGGGCCACGGTGAGCACGGTCTCGAAGCGCACGGGCTTGGGCTTCTGGCTGAGGGGCACCTCCGCCTCGCCGGGCGGAGGCACGTTCGCCGCCACGTCGGGGCTGAAGGTCTCCTCGCGCCGGGCGATGCGGTAGCTGTCCACCGTGAAGCGCTTCGCCTCGGACAGGCGCTCGAAGCGGATGCCGTGTCCCTCCAGGCGCGCGGCCAGCTCCGCCGGGACCAGGTACGCCGTCGGGGTGCTCACCGCCTGCGTGGGGATGAACGTCCGGTGGTGGGGGATGCGGTAGGTCTTCTTCTTCTTTCCCGGGTAGCGGCGCGCGGCGATGCTCGCCTCGTCGTAGGCGAGGACGGGGGCCACGTCGCCGGGCTTCGCGTGGGCGGGGTACTCGAAGACGAGCGCGCCCTGGTCGTCACGCGTGGCGACGCCGTAGTTGATGCCCACGAGCGCCTGCGGGTCTGGCGACTCGCCGCGCGCGACGATGCGCTCCTCCTCGGCGGCGGTGATGGCGCGGTAGGCGGTGGCGTGCTTCGCGGCGTCACGCAGCAACTCCAGCAGCCACGCCCGCGCCACCGCGCAGCGGCGCGGGAAGTCGATGTAGCTGTATGTCTCCAGCAGCACGTCGATGCGGCCCAGCAGGCCCCGGTAGTGGCTGCCGAAGCGGGGCAGCGCCGGGTACGTGTGCCAGCCCGACTTCGGGTCGCCCTCCACCTTGTAGTTGCCGTACCAGTAGCTGTCGAAGTCGTGGCCCTTCTTCACCGCCTTCGCCACGCGCTCCAGCATGCCGCGGTTGAACTCGCGCAGCTCCGTGAAGAGCGGCTCGTTGGAGTGCGAGGTGTCGAAGGTGAGGTCGCAGGCGTGGATGCTGCCGTCGGTGGTGTGGCAGTCGATGAACACGTGCGGCCACCACGTCTGGTGGAACGCCGCGAGCGCGCGAGTCTCCGGCGCCTCCTGCTTCATGCTGTCGCGGTTGAGGTTCCAGCCCTCGCCCGTGTAGCGCATGCCCACGCCGCCCTCGGGGTTCACCTGTCCCTCGAGGTCCTTCAGGTTGAGCTTGCGGTTGTTGGGGCTGATGCGGTCATTGCCATCCGGGTTGAAGTTCGGAACGAGCACGAGGCACAGCCGGTCCAGCAGCTTCTTGCCCAGCTTCGTGAGCGTGAGGTCCCGGGCGAGGGCGAGCAGCGCCTCCTTGCCCTCCACTTCACCCGCGTGGATGTTGGCCTCCACCAGCACGATGACCTTCTTCTGCTTGCGCGCCAGCTCGGGCGTGAAGCAGTTGCGGTCGCTCACGATGAGTGACACCAGGGGCTGTCCCTCGCCGCTCTTCCCGAAGTCCACGCGCCGCGCGAGCTTCGTGCGGCGGCACAGCTCGTCCACGAAGGCGAGCACATCCGAGTGACGCGAGGTCTGCGTGTACTTCGAGGCTTCGGCGCGGGTGAGCAGCTCAGTCATATGGGCGCGCATCCGAGTCCTCCCCGCACATCACGTCAAGCACTTGCGCGCGGTGGCGCCGGCCCACCGTGCCTGACGCTTCGCGCCACGCGCCGGCCTCCCTGGACGCATGTTGTCACTGGTGCACAGAGCGCTCGGCCCACGGGGTTGGCAGGACAGTGGGAGTGAGGAATTTGGCTCTCACCATGCTCCACGTCCGTGCGTTGTTCGGGTTGTCGACGTTGCTCGTGTTGCTCGGAGGACGCATGCCCGAGGCCGGGGCGCAGACCTCCGCGCCGGTGACGGTCCGCCCTGGGAAACCACGGATTGTTCTCGGACGCGCCAACCGTTAAGTCGGAGGAGTCATGTCCTCTGCTCCCCGTTCACCCCTGCTGCCTCCAGCGCCTGAACGGGAGACGGCGGAGGCCGAGGAGCCGGGCCCCGCGGGGGAGGGGCCCGACGTCGCGCCCCCCGCGGTCCTCCTGGTGGACGACAACCCGGCCAACCTCCTGGCGCTGGAGGTCGTCCTCGCCCCATTGCAGGTTCGGCTGCACAAGGCCGCTTCGGGCCGCGAGGCGCTGCGCCACCTGATGCGGGAGGACTACGCCGTCATCCTCCTGGACGTGCAGATGGAGGGGCTGAGCGGCCTGGAGACGGCCGCGCTCATCAAGCAGCGCGAGCGCTCCCGCGAGGTGCCCATCATCTTCATCACCGCACACACGTGGACGCAGCAGGAGGTGCTCGCGGCCTACGGCTCCGGCGCGGTGGACTTCCTCACCAAGCCCTTCGTGCCCCAGGTGCTCTGCGCGAAGGTGGCTGTCTTCATCGAGCTGTATCGTGCCCGCCAGGACATCCGGCGGCAGGCGGTGCTGTTCCAGGCCCGGGAGCGAGAGCTGCTGGAGCGCTCCCACCAGGAGCACCTGCACCGCATCTTCATGCAGCAGTCGTCGGCGGCCATCGCCATCACCCGGGGCCCCGACTTCGTCTTCGAGTTCGCCAACCCCCTCTACGAGAAGCTCATCGGCCGCCGCGTTCCGCTCGGCAGCCCCCTCTCGGAAGTGGCGCCGGAGGTCCTCTCGCAGCCCACGGTGATGTCGGCGCTGCGCCGCGTGCTGGAGTCGGGGGAGCCCTTCGTGGGCACGGAGTTCACGGTGCTGCTGGACCGCCATGGCACCGGCGAGCTGGAGGAGTCCTTCTTCAACCTCACCTATCAACCCACGTGGGACGCCCGGGGGAAGGTGGACGGCCTCATCACGTTCTCCGTGGACGTGACGGAGCAGGTGCGTGCCCGCCACCGCGCCGAGTCGCTCGCGAGGGACTTGAAGCGCAACTCGGAGCAACTGGCGCGGTGGGACCAGCTCTTCCACCACGCGGGCTGGGGCATCGCGAGCACGGACCCGGAGACCTGGCGCATCAACGCGGCCAACCCCGCCTTCGCCCGCATGCACGGGTACGACGGCCCCGAGCAGCTGCTCGGAGTGCACGTCCAGGAGATTGTCGCCCCCGACTCCTTCGCCAGCTATCGCGCCGAGCTGGAGCGGACCCTCGAGCAGGGCCACCATACCTACGAGAACGTCCACGTCCGCAGGGACGGCAGCCGCGTCCCCATCCTCGTGGACGGGGTGGCGCTGAAGGACGAGCACGGCCACGTCACCTACCGGGCCGCGAGCTTCCAGGACCTGACCGAGCGCAAGGAGTCCGAGGACCGCTTCGCCCTCCTCGCGCGGGCCGGCGAGGTGCTGGCGTCCTCGCTGGACGAGGGGACGGTGCTCCAGCGCCTCGCGGAGCTCGCGGTGCCGCGGCTCGCGGACTGGTGCGCGGTGGACATGCTCACGGAGCGGGGCACCGTGGAGCGGCGGGTGGTGGTGCACAAGGACCCGGAGAAGGTGGCGCTGGCCTTCGAGGTTGCCCGCCGCTGGCCCATCGACGTGAGCGCCCACGGCGGCATCGCCGAGGTGCTGCGGACGGGCGAGCCCCTGTGCCTCCCGGAGATTCCGGACGAGGCCCTGCCGGCGCTCGCGCGCGGCGAGGAGCACCTGGCCCTGAGCCGGAAGCTCGGCCTTCGCTCCAGCCTCAGCGTGCCCCTCCAGGCGCGAGGCCGGGTGCTGGGGGCCTTCTCGCTCACCATCGAGTCGGGCCCCCGGCGCTACGGGCCCAGGGACCTGGAGCTGGCGCGCGAGCTCGCCCGCCGCGCGAGCCTCTGCCTGGACAATGCCCTCCTGTTCCGGGAGTCGAAGGAGGCCCAGGCGCGCACCGAGCGGCTGCAGGGCATCACCGCCGCGCTGTCGCGGGCCGCGTCGGAGGAGGAGATGGCGGAGGTCATCATCCACGAGGGACTCCAGTCCACGCAGGCCCAGCGGGGCGCCTTCCTGCAACTGCGGGACGGCACGCTGCGCTGGGTGCGCCACTTCGGCTACAACGACGTGCTCATCGCCACCATGAAGCCGAGGGTGCTGGAGCAGTCCGCGGGGCTGGCCGCGGTGGTGAGGGATCGGGTGCCCCTGTGGTGCTCCACTCGCGAGGAGTACATGGCCAGCGTGCCGGAGGTGGACGCCACCGCCGAGGAGCTCGGCGAGGGTGCGCGGGCCCTGCTGCCGCTGGCGACGGAGCACCGGGTGCTCGGGCTCATCGCGCTGCGCTGGACGGAGTCACGGGCCTTCCGGCCGCAGGAGAAGGCCTTCCTGGTGGCGCTCACGCGGCAGTGCGCCCAGGCGCTGGAGCGCGCGGAGCTGTACCGGGCCGCCCAGGCGGCGGTCCGCCTGCGCGACGAGTTCCTCTCGGTGGCGAGCCATGAGCTGAAGACGCCGCTCACGTCGCTGCGCCTGCAGCACACGCTCATCCAGCGGGCCGTGGAGGAGGGGGTGGCCGACAAGGTCCGCGTGAGGATGGCGGCGGCCTCGCGGCAGGTGGACCGGCTCGCCTCGCTGGTGGACAGCCTGCTGGACGTGAGCCGGCTGTCGCTGGGCAAGCTCGCGCTGGAGCTGTCGGAGGTGGACCTGTCGCAGGTGGTGAGGGACGCCCACGAGCGGCTGGAAGCGGTGTTCGCCCAGGCGGAATGTGAGGTGCACCTGTCGCTGGGGACGGAGGTGCGTGGGCAGTGGGATGGCTCCCGGCTGGAGCAGGTGGTGGTGAACCTCCTCTCCAACGCGGCGAAGTACGGCGCCGGCAGGCCCGTCTCCATCGAGGTGGACCTGGACGAGGGCCAGGCCCGCCTGCGCGTGCGCGACGAGGGCATCGGCATCGCCGCCGAGACGCTCCCCCGCCTCTTCGGCCGCTTCGAGCGGGGCGTCTCCGAGCGCAACTACGGCGGCCTGGGCCTGGGGCTCTACATCTCCCGGCAGATTGTCGAGGCCATGGGCGGCACCATCGACGTGCGCAGCGAGCTGGGGCAGGGCGCGCTCTTCACGGTGCGGCTGCCGCTGGGACGGCGCCCCGGGACGGCCTAGTAGCGGCTGGCGCCGACGGGGCGCCGCGGCGTGCCGAACCTGGCGACGCGGAACGCAATCTCCACCTGGAGGTAGTTGCGGTGGATGCGCTCCGCCTCGATGCCCGCGTTGATGTTCTGCTCGACGACGACGTCCGCGCCGAGGATGTGGTTGTACGTCAGCCCCAGGCGGACGCCGCCGAAGTCGACGCCGAACTGCGGGGCCACGCCGAAGAACGTGCCGCCGGACTGGTTGAGGCCCGCGCCCTCCACGCTCGCGGCCACGCTCTGATTCGCGAGCATGTACATGCCGGCGCCCACGCCCACGAACGGGCGCACCCCGTGGCGGCCGAGGAGGAACTCGCCTTTGACGAGCGTCGCCGCTGAAGCCCCTGCCGAGAACGACGTGGTCCCCCGCGCCGCGATGCTGCCGCCCATCGTCACGCCACCGTCGAACCGGAAGCCCGCGGCGAGGGAGTCGGTGATGTTCCACTTCGGCTCGACCGCGGCGCCGAAGCCCGCCGCTCCCGAGCCGGGGACATAGAGGCCCGTCAGCCCGGTGTGGATGACGACGAGCGGCTGCTGCCGGGCCTCGAACACATTGGACGGGGCCTCCGGCTCCAGGGACGCCACGGGCTCACGCTCACGGGGCGCCTGGGGCACGGGAGGGCTGCTCACGCGCTCCGGCTCTGGAGGCGGTGCCGCGGGGGCACGCGCAACCCTGGGCTCGGGCTCGGGCGCGGGCGTGGGTTGCGGCGCTGCCGCCGCCTGGGCCTTCCTGGCCTCCTCCAGCTTCACGGCCTCGGTGAGGACCTCCTGCGCCATCACCGTGACGCCCCGGTCGCTGAGCCGCGGGTTGACGAACTCGTAGGACAGCTGCGTCCGGAGCCTCGGCTCGGCCCGTGTCTGGAGGACGTACACGAGCTGGTACTTCGTCCCGTTGCGCCCCAGCTTGCCTCCCACCAGCAGGTCCGCGTCCTCCAGCGCGCCCGGAGCCACCAGCGTGGCCCGGCCCTTGTCGAGCGCGAGGGCCTGCGTGAGCCCGTAGGCGGTGCGGTCCTGCAGGGTCTGCGCGCTCAGGTCGGGGACGTCGGTCACCGCGCTGTCGAAGCGCGCGAGCTGGAGGCGCAGCGGGGACGCGAAGACGCACAGGGGCAACAGGGTCGCAGCCAGCACGAAGCCAGCGTGCGCCCGGGGGGAGGGACGGCGCATGGGGAGAAGTCCTTGGGGAAGGAGCGTTGCGCCCCCTGGACGGACAGCCCGCGCGGATATTCACGCCCTTCGTGCGGGCAGGCAGCCGGCCACGGGCTGCGAAAAATGGTGAGCCCGGCCAGGGTGTCCTCCTGACCGGGCTCGGGGTGCTGCCATGGATGAGGTCCGCACGTTTGAAGTCTCCGCTTCAGGTTGAGACCTCGCGTCCTGCGATTGAACGACCGCCGCGCAAGGCGGATGGAGCGGCGGGCTGGAATTGCACCAGCATCTCGAGGGGGCGAGCGGAAACGGTTGATCGGACCTGCGACAGCGAATGCTGAGTCTGGAGTCAGAGTCTGATTCTGGGGTGCTTCGCGCTCCCTGGCTGTCGCGTGCCTCTACCAATTGGGCTACCCCGTCGTGAGGAGTGGTGACGGGGGCAGGACTCGAACCTGCACTGACGGCGACCCGGGAGCGTTCCGCGTGAGTCTGCTGCTGAGCTTGAGTTTGTACTCCGAAAACTTTTAGGGCCTTAAGCCTGGCCGAAGAGATAGCCGAGCAGCGCGTCGCCGGCCTTGAGCTCCTCCACCTCGACGGCGTTGGCCTCCTCGCGGGCGAACTTCACGGCCTGCTGCAGCTTCTCCACGCGCTCCAGCATGTCGTTGACGCGAATGGCGGGCAGGGCGCCGGAGAACTTCACCGTCTTCCAGTACCCGACGACGATGTCCTCGTAATACACCTCCACCTGGGCCGGGTGCTTCTCCGTGGCCTCGGACTTCACGTGGTTGCGAGGGACCTTCTTCGTCTTGGCCGTCTGCACCGGCTCGGTCGCCCACAGCCCCTGGGCGGGGTCCGGCACCCAGCTCTCCGACGGGTCCAGCGTGGGGAGCTTCTGCACGAAGGTGTGCAGGTCCACCAGCTGCTTCTCCAGGAAGAGGAGGTACGTGGCGGGGGCCCCCTTGAGCAGCACCTTGCCGTCCACCTTCACGTCAGCGCGGGCGTGGCAGTTGGTGAGGTCCTTGGTGGCGGTGACATCGAACAGCCGGGCAAGGATTTCGCGGGTCTTCTTCAGCACGTCGTCGGTGCGCACCTGGACGCGCGTGGACTCGGGCGGAAAGCGCTCGCCCTCCTCGTCACGGGGTTGATAGGTGCGCGAGATTCCGGCGAGGAGCTGCGGTTTCTGCAGGTCGTGGTGCGCCTGCGTGAGTTCCTGCTGCGAGCGGTTCTTGACGCCCTTCTCGACAGCGATGATCTGGTTCAGCCTGGTCATGACGTCTCTTCAATCTTGTTTTTGGTTGGCCCATCCGACGTCGGACATTGCGAAGTCCTGACAAGTCCCTCGGTCCGGAGGAGCTGTTAGGCTTCTGCCTCCTCCAACGGATGGAGAGGTGCCATGCGTGCAACCCAGGTCGTCCCGTTCGCCCTGCTTGTCCTCGCGGTCTCCTGCAGCAGCGCCCAGAAGGTGGAGGACCCGTCCAAGCCCCCGCCTCCGGATACGACGGTCGAGGTGCGCAACCTGAAGACCGTCGACTTCAACCTCTTCGTGTACGTGATGAACGGGGCAAGCCGGGTCCGCCTGGGCACCGTCCCCGCGATGTCGACCCGCAACTTCGTCATCCCCCACCAGACGATTCGCGACACGGACCGGATTCGCTTCCGGACGGAGACCATCGGCTCCGACGCTGTCTCCGACGGCGATCAGGAACTGCCGGTCACCGCGGGGGAACACCTCAGCCTGACCATCCAGTAGCCCCGCGGCGCCCGGCACGGACTCACAGGTAGCAGTCCTCCTCGTACACGATGACCTTGTGCGACTGAGGACGAGGTCAGGCGTTCACCACCGTGTCCTCCCGCACGGAGCCGCGGCGCATCGGCTGCGCCCGGCCGTACGTCAGCGAGCGCGTCACCCACTCGGCGGGGCCGAAGCGGAAGCGCGCCAGCCACAGGTGGCTGAAGACAATCTGGAGGGCGAAGAGCGCCAGGGCCACCGCGAACTGCGCCGCCGAGCCGAACGTGTTCATCAGCCCCAGCCCGTACCCGTAGAAGAGGGCCACGCCCAGCACCGACTCCAGGAGGTAGTTCGTCAGCGCCATGCGCCCCACCGGCGCCAGCACCGACAGGCGGCGCCGCCACGCCTCGCGCTGGAAGAGCAGGGTGATGATGGCGACGTAGGCCGCCGCGATTCCCATCTCCCCCAGGTGGCGCACCGGCGCCATGGCGAACGGCAGCCATGGCAGCGAGTCCGGCTGGAGGACCTTGCGGGAGAAGAGCTGCCCGACGAGCACGCCCAGTCCGCTGGCGAGGAGCCCCAGCCCCAGTCCCCACGCGAGCAGCCGGCGGAAGAAGGGCAGGTGCCGGGGCGCGTCGTGGAAGAGGCGGCGGCGGCCCGCCCACAGGCCCAGCAGGAAGCGGCCGACGATGACGGGGAAGAAGATGCTGAGCATCCGCCCCAGGTCTCCCACGTAGTACGCCGCGCCGACCCGCACCGTGTCCAGCCACGAGCCGTGCATGAACGCCTCCAGCACCTGGGCCTTGAGCGCCGTGGAGCGGTCCGCGGACGCCTTCGCGGCCTCCGCGGCGCCCGGTGTGCCCAGCAACTGCGGCAGCCGCAGCGCCAGGTGCTCCAGCACGGGCGCGAGGAAGATGAGCACTGCCGCCCACACCAGCAGCGTGCGGTCCGCGCGCCGGTGGAACACGAGCAGCGTGAAGCCCAGCAGGGCGTAGGTGCTGACGATGTCGCCCTGGAAGAGCAGGAACAGGTGCGCGAGCCCCAGGAGCAGCATCACCGTGAGTCGCCGCGCATATACCGGCACCACTGAAGCTCCGCGCCGCTCCGCGCGTCCGAGCTGCACCGCGAACCCCAGGCCGAACAGGAACGAGAAGAGGGCGACGAACCGGCCGCCAATCAGCACGCCGAACAGGTAGTTGCTGACGGTGTCCAGCCAGGACGGGTCCTTGTAGGCCACCTCGTACTGCTCTCGGGAGAGGAACATGCGCCCGCTGAACCAGAGGTAGACGTTGGCCATGAAGACGCCGCACAGCGCGAAGCCGCGCAGCGTGTCGACCAGCGGCAGGCGCTCGGACGCGTCGATGGGGTGGGCTTCCGTCGGGACGGCTGGCGCGGGAGTGGCGGGGGACGTCATGCGCGCGAGGGACTGCAAGCCGCACGCCCGACGTGTCCCATTCGCTGCACGGGCTCCCCCGCGCGTCCGTGTTCGGGCTCGGGATTGCCGCGTCTCGTCAATGGGATGGCGCGGCGCGACGGCCGCGTGCGTGAGGGTTTCCTTCCCGTCGTAAAAATCAGCCACTAACGAGATATTCAAGATTTACGTGTGAAAGCTGACTTCCTTGCTTATGAAGGAGCCGCCCCATCCGGGGCAGTCCCCCGCAACGCAGGAGCACGACATGTCCACTGGTTCCTACCGAAGGCGCCTCTTCCATGCGGTGTTTCTCATGGGGGCCCTCACGGGCCCCTCGGCAATGGCAGTCGCCCAGGAGTCTGGCGGCGCCCGCAACCACGACGCGCGCGACACGTACAACGCGCAGGCCCGCTTCGGCTTCTCCGTGAGTCAGAAGTCCGGTGAGGCGGCGCTGCGCCAGAGCGTGCCGGACCTCCTCGTGGAGGTGGACGAGTCGCGCGGGCTGGTGCGCTCGCTCACCAACCCCCTGGGTGCGCTCTCCGCTCCCAGCAGCGGCGATGCGCTGGCCGTCGGCCTGGACTTCGTCCAGAAGCACCACGAGGCGCTCGGGCTGGCGCTGGAGGACCTGACGCAGTTGGAGGTGACGGACCGCGTCTACTCGAAGGTCAGCGGCATCACCAACCTGTACCTGCGCCAGTCGCACAAGGGGCTGCCCGTCTACAACGCGCAGCTTCAAATCAACGTGGACCGGGACGGGCGCGTCCTCGGCGTGCACAGCGACTTCCTGCCCGCGGTGGACGCGGCCCTCGCCAGCGTGGAGCCGCGCCTGGGCGCCGCCGACGCGGTGGCGAGCCTGGCGAAGCACCTGGGTGCGTCGCTCGCGGGGGTGCCCCGGGCGCTGAAGGCGGAGCCCGGCGTGAAGCAGCGCACGCGCGTGGAGGTGGAGGGCTTCTCGAGCGAGCCCATCGACGCGGAGCTGGCGGTGCTGCCCGTGCGCCGGGGCGAGGCCCGCCTGGTGTGGCACTTCCAGGTCCACACCCCGGACCAGCAGCACGACTACGACGTGACGGTGGACGCCCAGACGGGCGAGGTGTGGACGCGCTTCGACTGGGTGGCCGACGACACCTACAAGGTCTACCCGGTGCCGGTGGAGAGCCCCAACCACACCTCGCCGCTGCCGCCCTCGGACGGGCGCGTGGTGGTCACCAACCCCGCCAACGCGCTGGCCTCGCCCTACGGCTGGCATGACACGAACGGCGTCACCGGGGCCGAGTACACCATTCCCCGTGGCAACAACGTCCACGCGTACGAGGACAGCAACAACGACGGCCTGCCGCCCACGTCGGAGCCGTCGTGCGGCACCACGCTGGCCTGCAGCTTCACGCTCAGCCTCACGGGCGCGCCGTCCACGTACATCCCGGCGGCCGTCACCAACCTGTTCTACTGGAACAACATCATCCACGACGTCCAGTACCAGTACGGGTTCGACGAGGTGTCCGGCAACTTCCAGGTGAACAACTACGGCCGCGGCGGCGCGGGCAACGACGACGTGCGCGCGGAGGCACAGGACGGCGGCGGCACCAACAACGCCAACTTCTCCACTCCGCCGGACGGCCAGCGCCCGCGCATGCAGATGTACAAGTGGAACACGGTGACGCCGAACAAGGACGGAGACCTGGACTCGGGCATCATCGTCCACGAGTACGGCCACGGCATCTCCAACCGCCTCGTCGGCGGCCCCAGCAACGTGTCGTGCCTCGGCAACCGGCAGCAGCCGGGCGAGGGCATCAGCGACTTCCTCTCGCTCTTCTACACCGCCAAGGCGACGGACACGGCCGCGCAGGGCCGTGGCGTGGGCACGTACGCGCTGAACCAGGCCACCACCGGCGTGGGCATCCGCACCCAGCGCTACAGCACCAGCTCCTCCGTCAACACGTGGACCTACGCCAGCATCAACGGCATGGCCGTTCCGCACGGCGTGGGCTCGGTCTTCACGCAGGCGATGTGGGAGGCGTACTGGGCGCTCGTGACCCAGTGGGGCTTCAACTCCAACCTGTACAACGCCACGGGCAGCGCTGGTAACCAGCGCATGATGCTGTACTTCACGCAGGGCCTGAAGAACACGCCGTGCAGCCCGACCTTCACGCAGGTGCGTGACGGCATCATCCAGGCCGCCACCGCCCTGCACAACGGCGAGGACGTCTGCCGGCTGTGGACGGCCTTCGCCGCCTTCGGCCTGGGCTCCAACGCCGTCTCCGGTGGCTCCGCCAGCACCACGCCGACCAACGGCTTCTCGGTTCCCACCGGGTGCCGGCTGGCCGTCGACGGCGAGGGCAGGACGCTCTAAGAGGAGTCATTCCACCGCGGTCCGGCGCGCTCGCCTTCCAGTGATGCGAGGAAGGCGAGCGGCGCTGCCCGCTCGGCTGGCGTCAGCGTCAGCGTCACGGGCCGCGGCATCAGAGTCGGTCAATTGTAAGTGAAAGGGCCTGTCGCTAGCGCCTGGGGCTGCCCAGCGCGTTCCAGTTCATGAGCGCAAGCTCCGCCACGCGCCGCAGCTGTGGGGCGGTGGCGCCACCCGTGGCCTGTACGGAGAGTCCCTGGGCGACCGTGCACACGTACCGCGCCAGGTCATTGGGCCGTGCGTCCGCCGGCAGGTCGCCTTCCTTCTGGGCGCGAGCCAGTCGCTGGGCGAGCAGGACTTCGGCTTCCTGGCGGCGCTCCGTGACTTCTCGTTGGACCTCCGCTGACTCGGGACTGCACGCGAGGGCGCCCTGGACGAGGAAGCACCCTGGCGGGGCGTCCGCGCAGGGCTCGGTGTACAGGCGCAGGAAGCGACGGACGACGTCCTCGGACTTCGGCTCGTCCAGAGCGCGCTGGAGGCTCTCGCGGACGGTCTGCGTGTAGCGCTCCACGGCCTTCGAGAAGAGCGAGCGCTTGTTCCCGAACGCGGCATAGAGGCTGGGCTTCGCGATTCCGAGCGTCGACGTCAGGTCCTCGAGGGAAGTCCCCTCGTAGCCCTGCCGCCAGAACAGCCGCATCGCACGGTCCAGTGCGACCTCTTCGTCGAAGCTCCGGGTTCGTCCCATGTCCCGACAACTATACCGGACGGTACGAAATTCACTTGACGAAAGCAGCCCGCGGCCGCATTCAGTACCGGTCGGTATAGAAAAAGGCGGACGAGGTTCCGCTCTGGAGGTCGAGATGGCTGACGTGAAGAAGGTTGCGTTCGTGACGGGTGGAAACCGTGGCATCGGGCTGCAGACCGCGCGCGAGCTGGGGCAGAGCGGCTTCGAGGTCATCATCGGCGCACGCGACCCGGGCAAGGGCGAGGCCGCGCTCGCGGAGCTCCGTGCGGCCGGCGTGAAGGCGGAGGTCGTGCTCTACGACGCCCGGCGTCCCGAGACGGACGCGTCCGTGAAGAAGTACCTCGAGGACAGGTACGGCCGCCTGGACGTGCTCGTGAACAACGCCGGGCTGATTCGTGAAGAGCTCCTGGCGAAGAACGCGTCGACCGTGCCGGAGGACATCCTGCGCGAGACGTTCGAGACCAACCTCTTCGCCGTGGTGCGGCTGACCCAGACGCTGCTGCCGTTGCTCAAGAAGGCTCCGGCGGGCCGCATCGTCAACGTCTCGAGCATCCTGGGCTCGTTGGGGCTGCACTCGGCGGAGGGCTCACCCATCTCCGCCGCGAAGGCGTTTGCCTATAACGCTTCCAAGTCCGCGCTCAATGCCTTCACGGTGCACCTGGCGGACGAGCTGAAGGACACCCACGTGAAGGTCAACTCCGCGCATCCGGGATGGGTGAAGACCGAGCTGGGTGGCCCTCACGCCCCCATGGACGTGGCGGACAGCGCCCGGACCAGCGTGCGCCTCGCCACGCTGGCGGCGGATGGTCCGAACGGCGGCTTCTTCCACGAGAACGACCGGCTGCCCTGGTAGACGCGCAGGGCGGACGGGGCTTCGTCAATTCGCCTTGGTGACGCTGAAGTTCTGCCCGTTGTTGTTGTTCCAGGTGCGGTGGCCGGACGCGTCATCCACGTAGATGGCGTACTCGACGGTGGTGAAGGTGAGGTTGGGAGGGATGTTGAAGGCGCCCCTCCACACCTCGTCCTGGCTGCCGTAGGCGTTGGACTGGTTGCTCTGCCAGGAGAGCGTGCCCCACTGGGCGGTCTGCCAGTGGTCCCAGGTGTAGACGACGCCCACGGTGTGCCCTGGCGCCACCGGCCACACGCCGGTGTTGAGCTGGAATTGATAGAAGACGTAGCCCCCACCCGCGCCCACCACGGGCACGCTCGCGTTCATGACCCACGTCGTCTCCGCGGCGGCCACGGCGGGCAGGAGGAAGAACAGGGCGGCGGACAGGCTCCGGAGATGCTTCTTCATGAGGGGCTCCCTTCGGTGGAAGCGCCCACCTTGGAGCGCTCGTGCCGGGAACTCAAGCCCCTCGGATTTCGCTCGTGATGTCAGGCGGCGCGGAGGGGACTTCTCCTTCCGCGCCTGTCGCGTTGGGCGCCGCTGCTCCGGTGCGCTCCGGCCCGGACTACCACTGCGCGGGGTCGGCGTCGGCGAAGGTGGTGCCCGCGCCAATCTCGTCGAACCAGATGCTGCGCGTTCCCTGGCTGCCCTGCATGTAGCCGCTGTCGTGCCAGCCATTCGCATAGAGGCCGACGCGGAACTGGAAGTACCGGTCGTCCGCGACCGTGGTGTTCAGGTTGTACTGCTCGAGCACCTTCGTCCCGTCGAACCAGAGCTTGTAGAAGCCGGTGCCGTCGCTCGCCCACTTCGACTGAATGACAATCTTGTGCCACTCGCCCGCCGTGACGGTGGCGAGGTTGCCGAACGTCACCGTCTTCTGATTGCAGACGGTGCCCTGCTTCACGCGCGTGAAGAGCTGGTTGCCCGAAAGCCAGACCATGCTGGACGGCATGTAGTCGTCACAGCCCGTGTCCGAGAAGTCCGCGATGAACTGGGCGAGGTTGTAGGACTGTGGCTGGAATTGCCAGTCGGACTGCAGCCGGAACGCGAAGCCGTAGAAGCCCGTGTCACCACGGCGGTACACGTTGTTCTTCACCACCTCGGAGTGGTAGCGGCCCGTGTACGACGGGTCATAGACTTGCGTCACCTTGATGGCCGTGGGCCCCTCGTAGGTGACGTTCGTCACCTCGTTGACCGACCCGTTGTGTTCCCGGTTGATGGAGCTCCAGCCGGACACGGTGCCCGTGTTGTGGAAGATGACCGCCGCTTCCGCGACCAGACCGAATGCCAGCAGCGAGGCGCCTACAGCGATACGGATGTTTTGCGTCTTCATGGTTCTCAGGGGATGGAGGGGCGGGCTCGGCCCGCGTTCGTCCATATAGTCAGAGAATCCTGATTGCGCACGAATTGGTGAGGGCTCAGCCCCACCTGTCCTTCTTGAGCTCCTCCAGCCGCTCCTTGAGCTTCTGCTCACGCTGCTTGTCGAACCTCGCCATGCTTGCATGGCGCATGGTGATGGTCTTCGCCTGCTCGTCCAGCTTCTCCGGAGTGGCCTTGGGGTTGTCGCGGACGAAGGACTCCATCTCCTGGGTGATCTTGTTCTGGAGGCTCTCAAATTGGGATTCGGAGAGGCCCTTTACGAAGCCGGCGCCGACGAGCCCCTTCAGGAGGTTGTTGGCTGTGTTCCGCCAGGGCGCGTCTGGAGCCGAGGCGGTCGCGTTCTTGGCCGCGGTGCTCGGAGCGCTTCCCGCGGGCTTGCTGAAGGTGTCCTTGACCGCGCGGAAGATAGACTGACCGATGGAACTGCCCATGGACCATGCCCCCTGTTGCGTGAAGACTTTCAATATAACCAAGGGACAGGGATTGAAGGAAATGGGCAGGCATTCCAGCCGGCGGGACTGTGGCGTGGCAGACGCTCCAGCCGCATCGCGTCGGCGCGCCGTGCCACACGACAGCGGACGGGCCCCATGCCATCGTCCGCGTCCCATGAGCACCTCGAACCTGACGCCCGAGCCGCCGTCCACGCCCGATGCCGTGTTCGCCCACCTGCTGAAGCAGCTGGGCGAGGTGGGGCGGGCACCGTCGCGGACGCCCGCCTCACCGTTGACGCCCGAGGCCCTGGCGGCGGCCCTCTTCGACGTCGCGGCGAGCACGGGCGCGGCGCTGTTCTCCGTCTGGGCGGCCGAGGACCCTCGCGAGGTCTCCGGGGACGGTGACGAAGCCGAGGCAGAGGAGGGCGGGCCCGCGACGCAGGTCAACGCGGGCATCTCGTTCTTCTTCAACGCGGACGCGTCGGCGGACCGGGTGGGATTGCTCGGTTCGGAGAGGGTTCCGGTGCGGCAGCCGATGGCCCAGGCGCTGTACCGGCCACTGGGCCAGGCCCTGGCGGCGTACGCGAAGCGAGGCGCGGACCCGAGGTTTCCCCTGCGCGGCGGCGTGTCCTTCCCGCCGGGCGCGGCGGACCCGGACCTGGAGTTCCGGGTGACGTTCCGTGACGACGCGCTGGGCACCTGGACCACGGCGCGGGCGAGAGACCGGGAGGCGCGGCAGGCCTTCCCGAGCATCACGAGCCTGCCGCTCTCCGCGTCGGCGGGGACGTTCCTGGACGCGCACTTCCGGCAGCCGGCCCAGGCGCTGTTCCGCGGCCAGTGGGTGTTGCTCACGGGGGCCGCCGGAACGGGCCGCAGTACCACGCTGCGAGCCCTCATGGACGCGCTGCCCGACAACGTGCACGCGCTGGCGGCGGTGGAGGAGCCGAAGGCCGGCGCGGGCGGCGCCATTGGCATGGTGAGGGTAGGGCAGGCGCTGCCACTGGCGCAGGCGGTCCGCTCGTTCCTGCGGCAGGACCCGGACTTCATCTTCGCGGACGAGGTGCGCACGCTGGAGGACGTGACGATTCTCTGCAACGGCGCGCTCACGGGGCATGGAACCGCGTGCACCCTGGAGGCGAAGAGTCCCGAGGAGGGCTACGCGTGGCTGACCGAGGCGATGCCGGGCGTGCCCCTGATGCCCCTCATCGTGCACCACACGCGCGACGCGGCGACGGGCGCCTTCGCGATGACGCTCCACGAAACGACGCCCACGGACGATGGCGGCGCGCCGCGCATCGTGCCGTGGACGCCGTCCGTCTGAAGACACCGGGGCCGGAGGCCGCTGTCGGCGCGGGGACCGTGAGCGTGCCCTTTCGGGGGGCGCTCGCAGGGTCGGCCGTGCGCGCGTGAGCTTGAACCCGCGGACAGGGGTCCCCAGCTTTGGGGCATGCTCCCACCCCCCCACGCCTGCCGATGCCGAAGTGGTGCCGGCGCGCTCGGGCAGCGTCTCGCTCGGCGGCCACCTTGCCGCACGCGTGGGCCCGCGGATGCCGAGCCAGACGGACCATGAACGCGAGGGAGGACGGCATGCAGAGCCGACATGTGATTTCCAAGGTGGAAGACTACGAGCCCTTCATCGGCTCGCAGGCGGTGGAGCGGATTCTCGCCAAGGGCAAGCAGCTCGCAGGGCGCAGCGTCTGCCATGTGAACTCGACCTACTTCGGCGGTGGCGTGGCGGAAATCCTCTCCTCGATGACGCTGCTGATGCGCGCGCTGGGGCTCGACGCCGAGTGGCGCGCCATCCAGGGCCCGCCGGACTTCTACGGAATCACCAAGAAGATGCACAACGCGCTTCAGGGCGCCCCCATCCGCCTCACCGACATCAAGAAGGAAATCTACGAGGACGTCGCCTTCCAGAACGCGCTTCGCAACCGGTTCGACCATGACTTCGTCGTGGTGCATGACCCGCAGCCGCTCCCGCTGGTGGAGTTCTCGCACAAGCGCGGGCCGTGGATCTGGCGCTGCCATGTCGACATGGCCAATCCCAGCCAGGAAATCTTCGACTACCTCACCAGGTACATCGAGAAGTACGACGCTGCCATCAGCAGCGCGGTGGAGTACCGCCAGCCCTGGCGGGTGCCGCAGCTCGTCTTCCAGCCGGCCATCGACCCGTTCAGCATCCTCAACCGCGAGCTGCCGGAAGGGGAGGTGGACCGGCGCCTGCGCCACTACGGCGTCCCCACGGACCTGCCGCTGGTGGTCCAGGTCTCCCGGTTCGACCGCTGGAAGGACCCGCATGGCGTCATCGAGGCCTTCCAACTGGCGCGGCGGAAGGTGGACTGCACGCTGGTGCTCGTGGGCAACGTGGCCACGGATGACCCCGAAGGGCCGCAGGTCTACGAGTCGCTCCTGGGCTTGAAGGAGGACCGGGTCCTCATCATGAGCGGCGAGGACACGTCGTTCGTGAACGCCCTCCAGCGTCGCGCCGCCGTGGTGATGCAGAAGTCCCTGCGCGAAGGCTTCGGCCTGACGGTCAGCGAGGCCATGTGGAAGCGCACGCCCGTCATCGGCGGCAACGTGGGTGGCATCCGCTACCAGATTGACGACGGGGAGAATGGCTTCCTGGTGTCCTCGGTGGAGGAGGCTGCGGACCGCATGGTGCGCCTGCTCTCCGACGAGGGGCTGCGCCGCCGCATGGGCGAGGCGGCGCACGAGAAGGTGCGGCAGAACTTCCTGATGACCCGCTACCTGGAGCAGTACCTGGACCTGATGGACGGCTTCGAGGCCCGCTACCGCCTGCGTCCCGAGGCGCTGGACCGGCTGATGCCGGAGGGTGCCGGTGTGGAGCGGCACGCCACGCATTGACGGGAGGCGGGCCCTCCGGGCCTGACGGCTTCCCGCACCGTTCCTACCTTGAGGACGGGAGGTCGCGGTCTTCCCTCGCGACTCGGCTGCTCATGGACCTCTATAGCGCCGCGAAGCGAATGGCCCGCCCCTTCCGGTTCTCCAACCCGGCTTCCTACCGGGAAATCGGATTGGCGGGCCGCGGGGTGATTGGCGACGGAATCACCTGCGCCCTCGTCCGGCCGGATGGCGTCATCGACTGGCTCTGCTTTCCCCGCTTCGACAGCCCGAGCGTCTTCGCCGGCATCCTCGACGACGAGAAGGGTGGCATCACCGGCATCACCCCCGTCGTCTGGCCGTTCGAGAGCCTGCAGCGCTACGACCCGGACACCAACGTCCTGGAGACCCTCTTCCGCTTCGAGCGCAAGGGCGTCGTCCGCATCATCGACTACATGCCGTGGACGAACGACCCGAGGTCCACCGTCCATGAAGTCCACCGGCGCATCGAGTGCCTTGAGGGCGCGGTGGAGTTGAACGTCGTCTTCGACCCGCGCTTCGGGTACGGCGCCTCGGAGACACGGGTGGACCGCGAGGAGCACGGCCTGGTCGCACGCGGGGCGCGGGGCGAGCGCCTGGTCGCCGTCCTCAGCGGGCAGGCGGACTGGCGGTCCTGCCGTGAGCTCCACGGGCAGCCGTGCCGGGGCGAGGCGGGCCTCCAGACGCGCATCCGGCTCGGCGCGGGCGAGCGGCGCTGGATGATTCTCTCCTGGGACTCGGACCGGCCGGAGCCCATCGCCGCCTACCGCCCCTTCGACCACCTGCGCGACACCCGCCAGGCCTGGCGCGAGTGGTCCCAGCGCCTCCACTACGAGGGGCCCTGGCGGCACCACGTCCTCCGCTCCGCGCTGGTGCTGAAGCTGCTGATGTACGGCCCCACCGGCGCCATGGTGGCCGCGCCCACCACGTCGCTCCCCGAGTGGATGGGTGGCCCTCGCAACTGGGACTACCGCTTCAGCTGGGTCCGCGACTCGGCGATGGCCGTGCGTGCCACCAACCTCCTCGGCTTCCTGGGCGAGTCGCGCGAGTTCTTCTACTTCGTGCGCGACACCCTGCAGCGCGGCGACCCGCTCCAGGTGATGTACACACTGGACGGCGGCCCCGTGCCTCCGGAGCAGGAGTTGCCACACCTCGCCGGCTTCCAGGGCTCGCGCCCGGTGCGCCTCGGCAACGGCGCCAGAGACCAGTTCCAGTTCGACACCGCGGGCGCGCTGCTCGACGCGGCGTACCTCTACGAGCGCTTCGGCGGACGGCTCCCGCTGCGGACCTGGCGGCTGCTCCGCACGGTCATCCAGACCACCGCCCGCCGCTGGTGCGAGCCCGACCACGGCATCTGGGAGCCGCGCCGGGAGATGCGCCACAACGTCCACTCGAAGCTCATGGGCTGGCTGGCGCTCCGCCGGGGGCAGCATCTGTCCCGGCTCTTCGGGGAGACGCAGTTGGAGCAGTCGTGTACGGACCTGGCGGACGTCATCCGGACCGACATCCTGCGCAACGGCGTGGACCCGGCCCGCAAGCACTTCGTCGGCTTCTACGGAGGGAACGAGCCGGATGCCGCGCTGCTGCTCCTGCCCATCGTCGGGTGCTTTCGAGCGAAGGACCCATTCATCCTCCGGACCATCGACTGGCTGCGCAGCGAGCTGGGAGCGGGCCCGTTCCTGCGCCGCTACCGGATGGATGACGGGGTGGGTGGCCCCGAGGGCGGCTTCATCCTCTGCGGCTTCTGGCTGGCCGAGGCGCTAGCGCTGGCCAACCGCATCGAGGAGGCCGAGGACGTCTTCGTCGCGCACGCCGAGGCGTCGAACCACCTGGGCCTGCTGGCGGAGGAAATCCACCCGCTGACCCGTGAGCAACTGGGCAACTTCCCGCAGGCCTTCAGCCACCTCGGCCTCATCAGCGCCGCGGCGCGCATCGACCGCGCGCTGCGGCTGCGTGACGAGGGACAGACGGAGCCGCCACACCTCCTCGAGCCCGAGCCGCCGCCCATCGAGTAGCGCGGGAGCGCCGGTGAGGGTTACCCCTCCGCCCCGGCTCCACCCTGGGGGCGCAGGTCCGGGGCAGGCCTCACGCCGGAGGGGAGGGCGCCAGGCAACCGAGCTGTGTGCCCGCCTCGGTGCTCTCCAGGGGCAGCTCCACGATGAACGTGGCGCCCTGGCCGAGCGCGCTCTCGGCCCGCACCGTGCCGCCCAGGGCCTCGACAATCTGCCGGGAGATGTAGAGCCCCAGGCCCAGTCCTCCGTAGTGGCGCTCGGACACCGCGCGCTCGAACTTGCCCCAGATGCGCTGGAGGTTCTCCGGCGCGATGCCGATACCCACGTCGCGGACCGTCAGCCTCGCGCGCCCGCCCACGGCCTCCACGCTCAGCGTCACCGGATGGCCGGGGCCGTACTTGACGGCGTTCGCGAGCAGGTTCGTCACCACCTGCTCCAGCCGTGAGCCGTCCCACGTGCCCTGCACCGGCGCGGGGGCGTGGAGGTGTACCTCGCAGCCCGCTCGCTTCGCCTCGGTGTCGAACCGGCTGGCCACATCGCGCACCAACGCCGCGAGGTCACACTCCTGGGGCTTGAGCGTGAGCGCCAGCCGCCCCGCGCGGATGCTCGACACGTCCAGCAGGTCATTCACCAGGCTGGCGAGCCGCTTCACCTGCCGCCGCATGACTTCCACGTGGGGCGCGACGCGTCGGGCCAACGGCGACTCCGGCTCGGCCCCGGCCGCGCGCGCGAGCGCCTCGAGCTTGAGGGCCAGGGGCGTCAGCGGCGTCTTGAGCTCATGGCTGGCGATGCCCAGGAACTCGTCGCGAGCGCTGACCGCCAGCCTCAGCTCCTCGAGAAGTCGCTCGCGCTCCTTCTCCGCCTCCCTTCGCGCGGTGATGTCCACACCCACCACCACGCCGTGGGTGATGCGGCCCCGCGCGTCGCGCACGGGTGTCGCGCTGTACTCGACGGTGCCCCGGCGGCCGTCGTCCCGGAGCACGTCGATGGTCTCGCTCTTCACCACCTCTCCATGGGTGACGGCGCGCGCCAGGGGCCACTCGTGCGGCTCGTACAGCCGCCCATCGGGATGGAAGCCCGGGTAGCCGCGGTACTCCTCGATGTTGCTGGCGGCGTGGTAGGGACTGCGGACCTGTGTCGTCGCCTGCGTGTTGACCAGGATGATTCTCCCGCTGGGCGCCTCCGCGATGTAGACGGCATGGGGCAGTTGCTGCAACACGGCCTGGAGGATGCTCCGCTCGCTCGTCACCTGGCGGATGAGCTCCTCGCGCTCGGCTTCGACCCGGACGCGCTCCGTCACGTCCAGCGCCGCGATGCTGAGGCTGGTGACGCGGCCCGCGTCATCCAGGAGTGGCTGGTAGAACACCTCGAAGGTGCGGCCCGAGACACTGGCCATCGTGGAGAAGGTCTCCCCTCTCAGTCCCCGGCGCATGTTCTCCACCACCGAGGGCACGTCCGTGTAGAACTCGAAGGCGGACTGTCCCACCGCCTGGCCCGGAGCAAGACCGAGCCCCTGGAGTCCCTTGCCCTCGGACAGGACGACGCGGCCGTCGGCGTCGAGCACGGCGAGCACGAGCGGCGCGCTGTTGATGACGGTCCGCAACCGCTCCTCCGCCAACACGCGCCGCTCCTCGGCCTCCCCCTGCCAGGTGACGTCCCGCGCGGACGCGTAGATGAGGCCCGTCTCCATCACGGGAACGGCGGTCCAGGCGAGCGACTTCCACGAGCCATCCTTGCACGCGCAGCGGAGGATGCGGCCCGGGTTGGGGATGCCCCGGGTGAGGTTGTCCAGCGTCTCTTGCGCCACCTGCTGGTCCGCCGGGTGGACGAGCTGCAGGAACGGCCGGGACAGGAGCTCTTCCTCGCTCCAGCCCACGACGCGCGTGAAGGCCGGGTTGACCCGCTTGAAGGTGCCGTCCATGCCGGCGATGCAGAAGATGTCCGGCGCCAGGCGGAAGAAGCGCTCGCGCTCCGCGATGGCCGCCTTGCGCTCGGTCAGGTCCAGCACGAAGGTGGCGTTCTGGTCCTGCTCGGGCAGGCGGACGCTGCCCAGGAGGACCGGCACCCGACGGCCGTCCTTGCGCACGTACTCCTTTTCGAAGGTGCTCGCCACGCCGCTGGCTTCGATCTCCTCCACCGCCCGCCGCGTCACCGCCTGGAACTCCGGGGCGGTGATGGCCAGGAAGTTGATGCGGCCCGCCGCCAGGTCCTCGCGGCTGTAGCCCACGATGTTCAGGAAGGCATCGTTGGCCTGGAGGATGCGGCCGTGGGTGTCGCTGAGCACGAGCCCGATGACGTGGGATTCGAAGATGCGGTGGAAGCGCGACTCACCCGCCTTGAGCTGCTCCGCCAGCGCCTCCGCCCGCGCCCGGGCGGCCTTCTCCTTGAGCAGGAGAACGTCCCGCTCCCGCTCGGAGCGCTTCCGGTCCGTCACGTCGCGGAAGCTCCAGACCCTTCCGACAATCCGGTCCCCGAGCCGCTGCGGCTGCGAATAGCGCTCGAGCGTCCTGCCATCCCTGAACTCGAGGACGTCGAAGCTCCGGGCCTCGGGGGTGGAATAGAGCGCCTCGACCTTCGCGAGGAACGCCGCGGGGTCGACGAGCCGGGTGAGCACGTACGCGAGGGCCCGCTTGTCGTCGCGCGTGGCGATGACCTCCTCCGGGATGCCCCACAGCTCCAGGAACTGCGTGTTGAAGTCCACGATGCGCCCCTGCGTGTCCACGACGAGGAGCCCATCCGCCGTCGACTCGAGCGTGGCGCGCAGGAGGGAGTGTGAATGCTCCAGTCCCTGGCCGGCGCGGGTGTCCTCTTCGAGGCGCAGCATCAAGCACCGCAGCTCGGGCGCCCGGCCCTCGCCGCGCTCGAGCGTGAGCACCTTGGACAGGAAGGGGAGTGCCTGCCCGCTCGCGGACAGGAACCGATGCACGCCGCTCCGCTTCGGTCGACGACGGGGGCCGTCCTGGTAGAGCGCCAGCGCGGCGTCACGGTCATCGGGGTGGAGGTGCCGGGCGAGGAAGTCCGGCTCGCTCCACCACTGCTCCACCGGGTAGCCGAGAATCCCGGCGGCATTCGGGCTAACGCGGGTGAGCTGGAGCGTCGCCGCGTCGGCGGCCCAGGCGATGGCATCGAACTGCGAGGTCCAGTCGGAGAAGGAGCTCTCTTCGGTCCTGGCCTCGGCCATCATCATCCGTGCCCCCTGGCTCTCCCTCTCTTGATTCTAAGGATGGTCGGGAGGGGTGGGCGAAGGGGCCGGCGTACTGGGGGGAGCGGCGGGGGAACCCCTGGGCGGGTGGGTTGCCCGACTCACCCCGCGACGGAGCGGGCGCGCTTGAGGGCGCGGCCCGCCGCGTCGAGGAACTCGTTGCTCGCCTCGGAGAGGTCCACCGCGCGGGCATCCACCCAGCTCTGCAGTGAGTTGTAGCCCATCACCGCGGGGATGGCGACGAGCAGACCGAAGGCCGTGGTGACGAGCGCCTCGGAGATGCCCGTCGAGATGGTACCGATGCCGCCCGCGCCGCCCGCGCCCATCTCCTGGAACGCGGTGACGATGCCGATGGTGGTGCCGAGCAGGCCCACGAAGGGGGCGGTGGAGGCCACGGTGGCCAGATGGCCCAGACCCCGCTTGAGGCTCTGCACCTCGCGCTGGGCCTGTCGCTCCAGGCCGCGCGCCACCGACTCCATGGCTTCCTCCCGGCTGTCCGTGGCGGAGCTGCGGTAGGCGGTCAGCCCCGCGCGGATGGTCCGGCCGAGGTAGCCCACGTCCACGCCCGCCTTGGCGTCGACCGCGGACTCGAAGTCACCACTGGAGAGCAGCGTGCCCATCTCCGCGGCGAACCTGCGCGAGTGACGGCGGGACGCGCGGAAGACGAGCACGCGCTCCGCGAGGATGAGGAGGGAGACGACCGACATGATGCCCATCACGATGACGATGAGCTGTGCGACGGGGCCCATGTGGCCCCACATGCTCGAGAGAGTGAAGTTCATGGCTTGAACGGGACGCGCCTCCTCGCGCGTGGAGCCACGGCGTGGCCCCGTGAGGGAACGACGGTGGGGTGTACCGATGTCCAAGGTACGCAGCCGCCCGGAGGAGAGGGTGGGCTCCCGTCCATGAGATGGTCATCGTTCTGTCATTGCCGGGGCCTCGGCTCCGGGAAATGAACTCCGGGCCCGCCAGCGCCACACCAGTCCCAACGTCACGGCTCCCATCACGACGGCGCCGAGGAGGCCCTCTCCATTGAAGACCCAGACGCTGCCGCTGAAGAGGCCGGGCCGTCCCGAGTACACGCTCCCCAGCACCGTCGGGTTCACGAGGTTCCAGGCCAGGTGAAGGACGGCGCACGGCCACACCGAGCGCGTCCACAGGTACACCGCCTGGAAGAGGCCCGCCGCGGCGGCGATGGCCAGCAGGAAGGTGATGTTCTGCGCCACATGCCCGCGCTGCGTGCTGGAGAAGATGATGGGCAGGTGGAAGGCCGGCCACACCACCGAGAGAATCCCGAGCGCCACGAGCGGCCGGTCCTCCCAGCGCCGCACGAGGTAGCCGCGCCAGCCGACCTCCTCGCCCAATTCTCCCGGCAGGCCGAACGGCACGAAGAGCGCCGCGAGCAGGCCCGCCACGCCCCACTTCAACCCCGAGACGGGGGCCGGGAGCGCTTCGCCCGCCCTTCGCACCCAGTGGAAGCGCACCGCGAGCGCCACCAGCAGCCATGGCGCCGACACCCACAGCAGGATGACCAGCATCACGCCCAGCGCGGCGGGCCCGGTGTGCTGCCCGAGCCAGTCCATGCCGCGCTGCACGGCCTCCGGCGTGTAGTGGATGAAGTCCGCACCGAGGAGCGGCCGCAGCGCGTACGCGATGGCCACCAGCACCACCGCGTAGAGGAGTGGAATGCCCATCGCCACGCCCCAGTGGATGGGCCGGGTGAATGCGAAGCCGGCCGCGGCGGGCGTCTCACGCCGGAAGAGCCACGCGCAGGCGAGCCCGACCACGCCGGGCACGCACATCAGCACGCGCAGCAGGAGGTAGCGGCTCTCGTCCTGGAGCCAGAGCGCTCCAATCCCCCAGGACACCAGCAACGTGACACAGACGAAGACCGCTGATTCCTGAAGGCGGGAGAGGCGCATGCCGACCCTACGTCCTTCCTCGCGCGTCCATTTCCACTGGCAGGGCGAAAGACGGCGCTCTCGATGCTTAACATGTATTTCAAGAAAGAACGGCTCCGGTCGTCTCTGTTTGTCCTATGCACGTGGAGCGCGCCGAGCCGCCTCCTTCCAGGACAAGCCCATGCTGGTTTCCCCTCCACCCCCGGCGGCCAGTCCCTCCCTTCCACGCGCACTCTTCCTGGCGCTGCTCGTGCTCACCGCCGGCGTGTCGGCCTGCCTCGCGCAGGAGGAGCTCGCGAAGCAGGCCGCACCCCGGTTGCCGGGCGACCACAACACCGTCATCCCCAACGTCCCCTTCTAGGGAGGACGGAGGATGTGCCGCCAGGGGCGGGACGCCCTGGCGGCACGTTGCGGGTGGGCGGAAGAGGCCGCTACCGGGGGCCCACGAGATACCAGCAGTTATAGACGGCGGGTGGGGGCGTGGACTGTGAGAACCAGGCCGGGCAGCCGGAGCTCATCGAGCCGAGGGTGGTGGCGCTCGCCAGGCTGGTGCCAGCCATCCTCCAGAGCACCACCTGCCCGGTGGTGGGGTTGTGCCAGACGATGTCCCGGCGGCCATCCGCCGTGTAGTCCGCGGTGGCGCCGACATAGAAGGCCAGCGACATGATCGGCAGGACGGCGGTCCCGAGCACGGCGGTGTTGTTCATCCGCACGATTTCATTCTGCCCCGTGCTCTTGTTCCTCCAGAGGATGTCCGTCCTGCCGTCTCCGTCCATGTCCGCCGCGCCCACGATGTGCCACGGCAGCGCGCGGGAGGTGATGGGGGAGTTCCCCAGGGACGTCGTCCCGTTCAGGTAGCGGTAGAAATACTGTCCCGTGACGCGGTTGTGCACCACGAGGTCCGTCTCCCCGTCCAGGTTGAAGTCACCGGACGCGGCGATGTACCAGCTCGCCGACGGGAGCACGGGCGAGATGGAGGCCATCCCGAGGACGGAGAAGGTGCTGTTGAGGAAGCGCACACTCTCCCCGGTCGCCGGGGCCTGGTAGACGAGGTCGGGGTCCGCCGTGGGGCCGCCGAAGTCGGAGGCGGCCTGCACCGTCAGCGAGGGCGAGATGGCGGGCAGCGTGGCCGTTCCACTCAGCACCGGGCCGCTCATGAGCCAGGCGCCCATGTTGCCCGTGGACTGGTCCCTCCACAGCAGGTCCGAGGACGCGTCGCCATTGAAGCTGACGATGTTCCCGCGGATGGCTTGCGAGGCCTCGCCCAGGGGCGCCTCCGCGCCCGTCGCTTCACCCTCCGCGCCACCACAACCGGCCTGCCCCAGCAGCCCGGTGATACACAACGCCAGCATCCGGCTCTTCATGTTCCATCTCCTTGAGTGACACCGCTTTTTACGGTTTCACTAGGAGTGTATGTTTCGCGCGATTTCGAGGACAAGGGGCGCGGGGCGGGCGTGGCCCTCATGCGGCCCGAAACAACCCGAGGCCGGGAGCCGCTGTCTCCAGCGACTTCCGGCCTCGGCCTTCATGGTGGAGGGCAGGGGCGAGACGGCCGCCCTACGGCCCGCGGAGGACGCTCAGCCCCTGGTCGGTGAGGACGAGCAGCATGCTCGGCGTCACGGTGGGCTCGTAGACGAGCTGCAGGACGCGTTGACCGGACACCTGACGCACCTGGCTCAGCGTCGTGCCGTCCGGCTCCAGCCGCCAGAGGCCCGAGCCATTCGTGCCAATGTAGAGCGCGCCATCGTCCGTCGCCTTGAGCGCCTGGATGCGATTCGTCGGCAGCCCTTCGAGCTTCGACCAGTTTCCCGCCGAGCGTGACTTCGGCGTCATCGCCCAGACGCCGAACTCCGCGCTCCCCAGGTAGTAGCGCCCCGAGGGGGTCTGCTCGAAGGCTCGCCAGTAGTCATCGGAGGCCAGGCCGTTGATCTTCTCGTTGAAGCTCTTGAAGGTCCAGGGCGTGGGCCCCTCCCAGGTGTTCTCGCGGTCCCAGTCCTCGAGGTTCCCGCTGGGCACGAGCACTCCGATCATCTGCTCATTCGCGACGAGGACGTCTCCGTTCGGTGCGATGCCCAGTCCGTACATGTAAGGACATTGCAGCGAGCCCCACTCCGAGCCGTCCTCGAAGAGATACCAGCCCGGGTGACGGTGGCTGTTGTAGACGAGCCCCTGGATGCGCGTCACGCCGTGGTTCGTCGTGATGTAGAGGTCGCCGCGGTGGCTGCCGCGCGTCACACGAGCGCAGTTGAGGACGGAGCGGTCCTCCTCGTAGTGGAAGTCGTTCGTGTTGTGGATGCCAATCTGCTTGTCCTTGTTCGACGATTTGACGGTGCGCCAGATGTGCTCCTCGAGCGCGACGCTCCCATCCGGCTGGAGGCGGACCGCATCGAGGTCTCCCTTCTGGTACTCGGCGTAGCGCTCGGGCGTGTAGTACGCCTCGCCCGGTCCGGGGATGTACGTGCGCTGCTCGATGCCCGGTGCGCGCTTCATCTCGTTGGCGTGATACCCCACGTACGCGCGCCCGGCCTCGCCGCCGCAGATGACGGTCGAGTCGATGGCCAGCGAGTCCGGGCCGAAACCCTGGCGCGCCTGACCGATGCCCGTGGTCCACGTCGGAGCCGTATCCCCCGGGCGCAGCACGCCAATGCGACGGCCGTCGAGGAGCCAGACGTTCAGCCCTTCATCGAGTCCAACGCTCTGGGGTTTGCCGACACCGAACGAGCGCGTGTAGTCGAGCACCGCGTCCACCGGCCACGGCCCCGCGTTCGCGGGCGCGCCACCGTCGGGCGTCGTCCCTCCGTCTGTCGGCTCGCCGGCATCGGGTGTCGTCCCGGCGTCTGGCGGTTCACCCGCGTCGGGCGCCGTGCCCCCATCTTCGTCAGTCGGGGGTGTGCCGGCGTCCGAGGAGGCATCGGGAGGGGTAGGTGAGGGAACTTCGTTTCCGTCGGGCGGACCGGGCCGCTGCTCGCCCTGCGGGTCGACTGTCGGGGTTCCGTCAGAGCAACCCACCGAGAACAAAGAGATGACCGCGAGTCCTGCTCCTACCGCGCCTGCGCGTATGCCCATCCGTTCCTCCGTTACGGAGGCTCCATCGCAAGACCCGGGCCGACCGCTCCCGCCACTGGGGAGCGCGCGCGGAAGGGCAGGGTGTTCCCCGAGCGATGCTTTGAGGTAGGACGCATGACGACGGTCAGCGCGATTCGGTGGGCACCCGCATGGAGACGAAGTCAGCGACGCCAACAGGCAGGGGCCCCGCGGCCATCCATCGAGGTGACATCTTCTGGGTGGTGCCAGAGGAAGAGCGGGGGTCGGTTCCCGCCATCCCCCACCCGTACGTGGTGATTCAGGACGACGTCTTCAATCGCTCGCGCATCCACACGGTGGTCGTCTGCGCGATGACGTCGAACCTGAAGCGGGCCGGCGAACCCGGCAATGTGCTGCTCGAAGTGGGGGAGGGCAACCTGCCGAGGCAGAGCGTCCTGGTGGTGTCGCAGGTGTCCTCGGTCGAGAAGGCACAGCTCGGCGAGTACATCGGGACGCTCTCCGACGAACGGGTGGAGCAGATACTCGCCGGCATGAGGTTCCAGCAGGCCTCCTTCTTCAACCGCTGACGAGCGGCTGCTGCGCCTACAGCACTTCCTCGAGCGCGCTCTTCCAGCTGTAGCCGCCGGGCTGCTTGCCTACGATGGTGCTCTTGTCCGGGTCGATGTGGATGACCAGCACGCCCGCGTCCACCGAGACCCGGGTTCCCTCCGTCGACAGGCGGCAGACCGTCTTGGTGAGTGTCTCCTTCACCGACGCCTTGCCCTCGGCGGTGCGGCAGACCTCGACCACGGTGCCCACGGCGGCCTGGCAGGCGCTCTGGGTCCGGTCCTTCAGCGGGTCGAAGGCGGGGTAGCTCGCCTTGTCGTAGCTGCTCTTCAAGGCCGTCCCGCAGGCCTTGTTGACTGCGTCCTCCTTCGCCTTCAGGTCCTTCTCGTAGGTCGCCCAGCCGTTCTTCTGCGCCACGGTGAGCCGTTTTGAAGAGGAGTCGTCCGCGACGGCGAGCGAGGCGAACAGGCAGAGGCAGAGGGACGAAATCCGGAACATGGAGACTCCTGGTGGAATGGGACGGCGGAAATACGGTCCGCCGGTCATCCAGGAGAAGCGCCCGTGGGAATTCTTTTGCATTTCGACCGGGCTCTCCCCGCTTCAGGGGAAGAGGGCGCCTGCGTCTTGGAAGAGTGGAGGAGGCGGGGCGCCGGCGTCTTGGAAGAGTGGAGGAGGCGGGGCGCCGGCGTCTTGGATGGGTGGAGGAGGCGGGGCGCCACCGTCCAGGCCACCCGTACCGCCTCCGTCGGTGCCCGCGTCCATGACGGGGGCCGGTGGCGTATCCGTCCAGTAGTAGCCGGGCGTCACTCCTCCGCAGGTGATGGCTCGCGCCAGTGGCTGGCGGTTCCAGTCCGTGTAGCCGATGGGCTCGTTCGTGCACGTGTCGGCGGGCACTCCGCCAGCGACGAGGTCCGCCGCGGCCTCCGCGCGGAGCATCTCGTCACCGCACAGCTCTGGCGCCGTGCTCACTCCGTCCACCTTCTCGGCGACGGGCGGCGAGATGGCATACGCGGCCAGCCCCGACGGCAGCATGTTCGCGGGGACCGTGACGGTCGCGGCGCAGTTGGACGGGCCAAGCACCGTGGGTGGGGGCGTATCGTTCGTATTCGGACTGAAGCTCGACAGCTGCACCTGCGTCGTCTTGCACGGCATGGACACCTTCAGCACCCAGAGGCCACGGGCTGCGTCGTACGCGCACGCGGCCGTGTTCGTCTCGGCCTTCGTGGTGTCCGGAGCCACCAGCACGCGGTAGACGCAACGCCCCTCTTGCTCCTTGATGCCACCCACGAAGTTCGTCCCGCATGGGTGCAGCGCCGCCGAGCAGGCCTCCGCGCCACGCTGCAGGCGCACGCGGACTTCCTCATCGGGGGTGGAGGCCGCTTGCGCCCTGATTGTGGCGAGATACGTGTCGTGCGTGCAGCAGCTCAGGAGCTTCGCGGAAGCCGCTTCGCGTTGGGCATACTGGGGCGAGCCGAGTCCAGGGAGCAGCTCGGAGACCGCGCATCCCTCCGGCAGCATCTGACAGGGACACAGGTAGACGTCGCCCACCGCCTGGCACTCGGCGTTCGCCGAGCTTCCGCACGCGCCGTTGCCGACGCAGTTCGACTGCAGCGTCTGCCAGTAGGGCGTTCCCGGTATCCCCTGGAGCATGCAGTGGTCGATCGGAACGGTGACGGCCACCCGCACCAGCTCCGCTCGGGCATCGCCGAGCTCCTGCTCGGTCTCGATGGACTCGAAACAGCCCGAGGACACGGCGCCAGAAGTCACCAGGAGCGCGACGACGGCCCACGCCGACCCCAGAGCGCGACCGTACCGCCAGCGATACAGGGCTGCACTCCGCTGAGACGCCTGCCCACGGCCGGAAGAAATCATGTCTGCCCCGCCCTCTTTGGAATAACGGACCCTCCGGAGTGAATCAGTCAGAACCTCGGGATGTCGAGCCCCCCGCCGGAGAGCGGAGTCCGGGCGGTGGTCGCGCCGCGCTACCACCGCCACAGCGCGAACGAGAACAACTGGAACGTCGCAAGCCAGGTGCTCAGGCACACGACCGACGCGGACCCGAGGAGGCCGCGCCACCTGGCCACGGCCGCGGGCTCCTCCCGCCAGGTGCGCTGCCGCGACGCGCGCGGGCACGCCCCTCACGTAGGGAGGGCCTGGGCGCACGGCTTCACCCCACAGGCAGCTCGCGCGCGAACTGCACGCGGTAGCGCCCCTTCAGTTCCATGAGCGCATCGCGCATCCCCGCGGCGCGGTACTGCTCCGCGAGCAGGCGCCATGCATCCGCGTGGAGCGGCTCCAGCGCGATGACGCGCTCCAGGTGCGTGCGCGCCTCCTGGCGCGAGCCCGCGTTCACCGCCAGCCACCCGAGGATGAAGTGCGCGTTGACGGCCTCGTCATGCGCCGCCACGGCCTTGCGGCACTCCGCCCGCGCAGGCCCCACGCGGCCGGCGCGCAGGTGCACCTCGCACCGGAGGACCTGCACCACCACGGCGCGGGGGAACTCGCGCGTCAGCCATTGGAGCTTCGCCTCGGCCTTCGTCGCCGTCCCCTTGTCGAGCTGTGCCTCCACCTCCTTCGCGGCGCGGATGAGGTCTCCCTCGCGCTCCACGGGCACGCCGCTCGTCTCCGGGTCCGGCGGCAGCGCCATCCAGCGCCGCATCTGCGTGGCCCAGGTGAGCACCTTGCCCACCTCCTTCACGCCAGAAGCCTTCGCCGCGACCTGCTCGGCCCAGGTAACGCTCCCGGTCTCCTTGAAGAGGACCGCCAGCTCCGCCCACTGGTCGGGGTTCGTCTCCTGGCGGGCCTCGGCGCGCTGCCGGACCTGGACCAGGTATGACTGGGCCTCGGCCCGCTTCCCCTCGCGGAGTCGGAGCGAGGCCAGGGAAATCAGCGGGCCGGGATGGCGGGGGAAGCGCGCGGCGGCGGCCTCGCAGCGCTCGCGTGTGGCGGGCAGGCCGGGCGCGGCCCGGGTGGCCACGTAGCACGCCAGCGCCTGCACGTCCTCGTGGTCCGGATGGCGGCGGGCAACGGGCTCCAGTTGCTGCGCGGCGACCTCGAAGCGGCCCTGCTTGTCGAGCGCGAGGACCTCGTCGATGCGCTGGCGGTCCACGGGCGGAAGCGGCACGGGCCCGCGCTCCAGCGCCGTGCGTCCGGACGCGATGCCGTCGAGCCACGCGACGGCCTGGTCCTTCTCGGGCCCGTCCCAGTCGGACCACTGGATGGAGGCGAGCTTCTCCTTCAGCTCGCGCGCCCAGGCCCGTCGGGCCTCGGCATCACGCCGTGCCTGGGGCAGGTGGCGCAGGCTGACCGCGAGCAGCTCCATCGTCTGTGGGGCGAAGGCAGCCTGGTTCTTCCCGTACTCCGGATACATCATCCAGTGGGAGTTCTGGACGTGGATCGCGCCAAGGGTGTGCGCCCACTCGTGGAGCAGCACGGACGTCTCCTTGTGCAGCTTGAGCTCGTGGGCGAGCGAATCGCGCTCGTCCGCCGGCAGATGGGTGAGCGCGCGCATGATGTAGCCGACCTCTTCCGCGTTCCCCATCTCTCGCAGCACACAGTGGCGGCCGAACATCCGCGCCATTCCCAGGTGGTGCTGCGACGCGGTGAAGCCCTTGAGGTGGGACACGAGCCCGATGACGAGGTCCACGTCCTCGCCGGGGTCCAGTGCCTCCAACTCGGACAGCGTCGCGTCGAGCTCGCTGTCCGAGCTGCGCCGCTCCCAGGGGTGCGTCGAGTCGAGCTCGAACGTCACTCCGAGCGGCCCGCGTACCACCGCGCTCGCGCGCTGGAGCTGGCTCACGATGCTGCTCCTCCAGAGCAGCACCTGGTCCCGGTAGTCGGAGTCGACGTACACCCGGACGCGCAGCGTGCGCACAGGGCCGGAGGAGGGCGCGGAGGAAACCTCCAGCTTCTTCGGGGCGAGCTGCTTCGCGTACTCGCGCTCGTAGTCCACCGGCCGCTTCACACAGGCCAGGCCCACGAGCAAGAGCAGGATGGACATCACGACGCCACGGCAACCTGTCCGTGAGACAGAGCAGCGCTCCATGTGGTTCCCCCCGAAGGCATGGACGATGGACGCCGGGCGGGCCGAGGCCCCGCGCTGTGGCGTCCATTCATCAGAACGTACTGTCCTTGTTTTCTTCCAAGGACGGCCCACCTGCGACGGAGGTGGGATGCGAAATCTGACAGCCGCCCACCACCGCAACCCTTATCTCCTCCAACGGCGGCACGGTGACCGAGGACCACTTCGCCGAGGACCGACCCGGGGACCTTGACACGGGGCGGGGGCCGCTGTTGTACCGCCGTTGCAACAACCCATGCCCCTTTCGAGGGCCGTTTCCCGGGAGCTGAACCATGCGGTGGACTCGACGTGTCTGTGCCCAGGCGCTGTTGGCGCTGAGCCTGTGGGGCTGTGGTGATTCGGAGCAGCCCCCGGGTCCCCCGCCCGAGCCGGACCCGCTGGAGCTGACTTCGTATCCCCTCGAGCTCAACCCCGACCTGCTCAAGGCAGACGAGGAGGGGGTCTATATCCTGGGGACCACCCACCCCTCGAACCCCGAGCCCGGGCCTCAGCCCATCCAGCAAGCCCTGTACCGCACGAGCACGCGGGAGCCCCAGGAGAGCCTCACCCGCCTCGCGGAGACCAACGCCTCGGACTTCGTGGTGGGGCCCAGCCACCTCTACTTCATCGAGCTCGGTCAACTGGTGGAGACCCCTCAGGGTCCCCAGCGGCAGGGGGCGCTCTCGCGGGTGCCCAAGGCAGGCGGCGCGAAGGAGCGAATCACCGAGTCCCTGGAACTGTTCGCGCCCATCTCCAGCGCCATGGTCCTCGTGGGCCCGCACGTGTACTGGCTGAACCGCGCCCCGAACCAGTCCTCCCAGGCCCTCTACCGGACGACGGCGGACAGCACCGGGCCCATCGAGCGACTCGCCACGGCGCCCGGCACGAGCACCCTCAACCTGATGGCGAACGCCACCCACCTCTACTGGCTGGCGGTGCGCTTCGAGCCGCAGACAACGCCCAGGACCTGGAATGGGCTGTTCCGCGTGCCCCTCTCGTCGCCGACCGCCTCCCCCGAGATGGTGCTCACGTGGCCCCATGACGTGCGCCTGAACGTCTCGGACGGCTCGCGCAACCCCGTGGCCCTCACCCCGGCGGGAATCTTCGCGGGCCTCGGGGACCCCGGGAACGCGACGCTGGCCCTGCTGCCGCTCGAGCCTGGAGCCGGGGCGACGAGCCCCACCATCCTGGAGCCGCTCCCCGACGACATCACCGACATGCAGGCGCATAGGGGCACGCTCTATTTCAGCACCCGGCTGGGCCGAGGCTTCCGGAGCAGGGCGCTCAACGGGACCGAGTCCACCCAGCAGCTGACGAGCCACCACCCCAGCTCCATGGCGGTGAACGACGCTGGCATCTTCTTCACGGACGGCCGCAGCATCTGGAGGAAGAAGCTCTGAGTGGGCGCTACGGGTAGCGCACCAACGGCGCACTGGTCGACTATACTTTGGGTGTGAGCTATGTATTCGCGCGCGTCAAGCGAATACCTGGGAGTAGGACCATGAGGCAGACAGTCAAGGCTTTGTGTATTGGCATGTGGTTTCTAGCGGCAGGCGCGGCGTGCATGGGCCCTGAAGGAACGGGGAACCCAGAATTGACTACAGTCGCAATATCCTTGCCCGGAGGAGAGGTGGCAACGCTTGGCGTAATCCCTGGCAAGACTCAGGGATCTATCTCCTCGGTGGAGGATGGCCAGGCCTGCGAAGTCGCAGTTTCCATGGATGGCCAGAGCGCCACCACGGTTGCGGTGTCTGCTATCAAGGACGGTGAGGGCTCCTCCCTGAGAGGCGGCTCCGATGATTCAATGTGCTCAAAGCTTGATGCGACGGTGCTGCCAGCACGGGCCGATGCGATGGGCAATGGCAGTAATGCGCTGGATAGCTGCTGTATGCTTTGTGGTAGAACCCGGATTTGTGGTTCCAATCCCTGCTGTGGCGTACTTTGCTGCATACCGCAGTGACCCAGCCGTACTCGCTCTCGGACGCTGGGGTACACTCCGGGCATGACGATGGATGCTCACGGGGCCTGGGCGTACCGTCCGGCCGCCCCCCTTCGAGGGGCGGCGGACGGGCCGCTCGCGGGACTGACGTTCAGCGCGAAGGACCTGTACGGCGTGCCGGGCTGGCCGCTCCGGGGCAGCTCCCGGGCCGTGCTTCCCGAAGTGGGTGACAGTCCACTCGTGGCCCGCCTCCTGGGGCTCGGGGCGACGCTTGTCGGCAAGACGCACCTGCACGAGGTGGCGCTCGGCATCACCGGCGCCAACGCCTTCGGCGGGACTCGCAACCCACGGGACTCCACGCGGGTGGCGGGTGGCTCCAGTGGCGGTGCGGCCGTGAGTGTCGCGACGGGCGAGGTGGATTTCGCGCTCGGCACGGACACGGGTGGCAGCATCCGCGTGCCGGCCGCATGGTGCGGCGTGGTGGGCTTCAAGCCCACGAAAGGCAGCGCCGCCTGGCCCACCGAGGGCGTGCTGCCGCTGAGTGCCACCTGCGACCACACGGGGCCGCTCGCGCGGGACGTGCGTGGGGTGGCCCGCGTCCACACGGCCCTGTCGGGCGAGGCCGTGGCTCCACGGGATTGGGCCGGCGTGCGAGTGGGCGTGTGGGACATCCGTGCCTGGGTCACTCCGGAGGTCTGGGCCGTGGTGGAGGCGGACGCGGCCAGGTTGGCGGCACTGGGGGCGCGAGTCACGCGGGTGTCCTTCCCCGACGTCATGGATGCGTACACCCCCATCGTGCTGAGCGAGGCGGCGGCCATCCACGCGCGGGCCCTGGCGAGCGAAGCGCCGGGCTTCCTCGCCGCCACGGAAGCGAACCTGCGCGTGGGGGCGGCGCTGAGCCAGGCGGACGTGGCGGCCGCGCACGCCAGGCGGGAAGCGTACCGCTCGCGACTGGAAGCGCTGTTCGGTGAGGTGGACGTCCTGCTCGGCCCCGCGGTGCCGGACGTGGCGCCACGGATGGACCAGGAAGACGTCAGTGTCGCCGAAGGCGTGCTGCCGGTACGGCGCGCGGTGCTGCGCATCACCGCGCCGTGGAGCCTGCTGGGCGCGCCGACGCTGTGCCTCCCGCGTCCGCTCGGTGCGCTGTCGGTGGGCGTTCAGCTCGTCGCGCCGTGGGGGCAGGACGTGGCCCTGCTCGGATGGGGTCTCGGATGAGTCAGAGAGCGACGAAGTGCCAGTTGCACGTCGCCACGGCCAGGTCGACGAAGGCCCGGACCTTGGCGGAGAGCAACCGGGTGGTCGGATAGACGAGGTGGATGGGCAGGGGCGGCGGCTCGAACTTCGAGAGGACCACCTTGAGCCGTCCCGCTCGTACGGACTCGGCGACCTGATACGCGAGCAGCATCGCCAGTCCGTGACCGCGCTCCACGTGACCGAGCGCCGCCTCGGCGCTGTTCGTCACGAAGGTGGGAGTGAATGAGACGTGGCTCGAGCGACCGTCACGAGAAAAGCGCCACTCGGGTGTGGGATTGAGCGCGGTGAACTGGATGACGTCGTGTGATGCGACGTCACCGGGCACCTGGGGCTTCTTGTGCTGAGCAAGGTATTCCGGCGAAGCAACGACGACGCGTCGGGTCTCCCCGACCCTGCGGGCAAAGAGACTCGAGTCGGCGAGCACGCCAATCCGAACCGCCGCGTCCACGCCCTCTTCGACCAGGTTCACCGTGCGGTCCGACAGGAGCAACTCACCCGTGACGGCCGGATGGCGTGACAAGAACGTGCTCATGAGTGGAGCGACGTGGAGCCGGCCGAAGAGGTCCGGTGCCGTGAGCACGAAGCGGCCCTGCGGGACGGTTCGTTCTTCCTGAGCCGCGTCCTCCGCCTCTTCGACCTCCGCCAGGATGCGGCGGGCGCGTTCCAGATAGCGGGCGCCCGCATCGGTCAACGTCACCGAACGCGTCGTGCGCTGGAGCAGGCGGATGGACAGTCGCTCCTCCAGCGCGGCGACGAGCCGGGTGACGGCCGAGGGTGACAGCCCCAGGCTGCGCGCGGCGTGCGCAAAGCCACGATGTTCGGCGACCGCCACGAAGGCGGACATGGCATCAAGACGGTCCATGTCATTATTGCAAAAGATGAAATAGTGAAGTGTCAAGGAGCAGGATTGTTGCAGCGCTCGAACAGGGACACGTTGTTGGGGCGGCGGACGAAAGGCTCCGCCACCTACCCGAAAGGAAGCTCCCCATGTCGCGCATCCCTACTCCGGCCTCCATCGAAGCGTCCCCCGCCGCGGCTCGGCCCCTGCTCGAGGCGGTCAAGAAGCAGCTTGGCGTCGCGCCCAACCTGTTCCGCGTCGTCGCGAACAGCCCCGCCGCCCTCGAGGGCTACCTTGGACTCAATGGGGCGCTCGGAAAGGGCCAGCTCGATGCCCGCACCCGCGAGCGCATCGCGATGGCGGTCGCGGAGATCAACGGCTGCGACTACTGCCTCTCCGCGCACACCTACCTGGGCAAGAACCTGGCGAAGCTGGATGACGCGGAGCTGGCGGCGAATCGTGAGGGCGGCTCGATGGACGCGATGGCCGCCGCCGCCGTGCGCTTCGCCTCCAAGGTCACCCGCGAGCGCGGCCACGTCACCGACGCGGACGTGCAGGCGGTCAAGGCCGCGGGCTACAGCGATGGGCAGGTGATCGAAATCGTCCTGCACGTGGCGCTCAACACGCTCACCAACTACGTGAACGAGGTGGCGAAGACAGAGATTGACTTCCCCGTCGTACAGCACCGGGCGAAGTAGGTCCCCGGCTGCTTCGCCCCTCGCACAAGCGCCGCTCGCCAAGGGGTGTCATGCCGCTCGCTGGTCGGGGAGCGGCTCCGAGGGGCGCGAGCGCTGGACGTGCGCCAACACCACGGTGGTGAGCTCCCGGAGTGACGGGCCGCTCACCACCTCCATCGAGGACAGCTTCACTCCCAGCTCGCCCTCGATGGCCGTGACGATCTCCAGGGCCATGATGGAGTCCATGCCCAGCTCACGCAGGGGTTGGGCCGTGTTGAGGCCCCCCTCCTGCGTGCGCATGACCCGGGCCACCACCCGGGTCAGCGTCCGGGTGATGAGCGCGCGGCGGGCTTCGTCATCGAGTCCCCCGAAGGCCCGCTCGACGAAGTCCTCCCCCCGCGCCGCGCGCTTCGGCTGCCCCGGAGCGTCCAGCAGCGCGACGAGCCGGCGAGCGCCGGTCCAGGGCGCGAGGGCCGCTCCAAGCTGGCTCCAGTCCACGTCGGCGACGGCCACCTGCTCGGGCGCGGAGTCCAGGACGCGCCCCAGTGCCTGGAGCGCCGCGCGGGTGGACAACCCTCGCAGGCCCAGGTGTTCGAGGTGCTGCGCCACGCTCGCGTTTCGCGCGACGAGCCCGGCCTCTCCCAGCGCCCCCCACTGGATGGCCGTGGCCGGCAGCCCCAGTCGACGACGGTACACCGCGAGCTGGTCCAGGAACGTGTTGGCCGCGACGTAGCTGCCCTGGCCCGCGTTCCCGATGAGGGAGGAGATGGAGGAGAAGAGGACGAAGCTGTCGAGCGACATCTCCCGGGTCAGCACGTGGAGGTTCCAGGCCCCTTGCGCCTTGGCCGCGAGCACCCGGTCGAGTGAGGTCCGGTCCAGCCTGGCGAGAGGCTTGTCATCCAGTGCGACGGCGCAATGGAAGACCCCCTTCAGAGGCGGCAGCGTGCGGTGGACCTGGGTGAAGACGCGCTCCAACTCATCATGTCGTGCGACGTCCGCCGCGAGAGCCAGGACCTGGACCCCGCGCGTCTTCCAGGCCGCGAGCGCCTCGCGTGCCTCCTCGGATTGGGCCCCACGGCGGCTCACCAGCGCCAGATGCCGGGCGCCTTGCTCCACGAGCCACCGGGCCACTTCCAACCCGAAGCCACCGAGGCCGCCCGTCACCAGATAGGTGGCGTCGGGGGACAGGCGCTCGCGCCGGGCGGTGCGGCGGACGCGCAGTGCCGGGTCCTTCAGCGTGACGCACACCTTCCCGATGTGCTTGCCACGCGCCAGGGTGCGGAAGGCTTCCTCCACCTGACTCGCGGGCCAGGCGCGGGAGGGCAGGGGACGGAAGCTGCCTTCCTCGAAGCGCTGGAGCACCTCCTGGTACAGCTCCCGCACCTCCTCCGGGCGGCTCTCCAGGAGCCGGTCGAAGTCCACGGCCGCGTACATCAGGTTCTCGTTGAAGGGCCGCAGGCGAAGCAGCTCATCCTGCTCGAAGCTCATCTTGCCCAGCTCGATGAACCGGCCGAAGGGCGCGAGGCAGGAGAAGCTCCGCGTCATGATTTCGCCCGGCATGAAGCTGAGCACCACGTCCACGCCGCGTCCCCCCGTCCAGGCCTGGACGTCCTCGGCGAAGCTCACGTCGCGAGAGTGGCTCACGTGCGTGAGGCCCTGGTCGCGCAGGTACTGACGCTTCTCTTCGCTGCCGGCGGTGGCGATGACCTCCGCGCCGCACCAGCGAGCCACCTCGATGGCCGCGAGTCCCACGCCGCCCGTGGCCCCATGGATGAGCACGCGCTCGCCCCGGCGCAGGCGCGCCACCCGTACCAGTGCGTGGTACACGGTCAGGAAGACGATGAGGTTGGCCCCCTGCTCGAAGGAGAGGTGCGCGGGCAGCTTCACCACATGGCCCGCGGGCAGGACGACGTGCGACGCGAGGAAGCCCGGCGCGACACCGTAGACCCTGTCTCCCACCGTGAACCCGGTCACCCCCGGGCCCACGGCGCTGATGCGGCCCGCGCCCTCCATGCCGATGGCGTCACCGATATAGGTGTTCTGCTTCACCCGGTCGGAGAGCAACCCCAGCGCCTTCATGACGTCCTTGAAGCCCAGGGCGGTGGACTCCACTTCAATCTCCACCTCGCCGGGCCCTGGCGAGCGTCGTGCACGCGCCACGAAGCCCAGCGTGTCGAGCCTCCCGGCCTCTCCCTGCACCAGTTCATGGCCCATGCCCTCGGGAACGGACTCCAGCGGTGGTGCCTCGGCGACAGCCTGGGGCGGGGCCAGTGTGCCTCGCGTGAGCCGCGCGGCGTGGAGCAGTCCCCCGCGGTCGGCGACCTCCTGCTCCGCTCCCAAAACACGCAGTCGTGTCAGCAAGGTCTCCATGTTCGTGGGCACCGTGTCGAGGTCCACGAGCGTGAGGCGCAGGTCGGGTCGCTCGGTCATCGCCGTACGGGCCAGCCCCAACAGCGGCGCGAGCATGAGCGCGGGTGTCTCCGACGGTGAAGCCACGGCTTCGGCGCGCGTGGTGACGAGGAAGTAGCGGCCGACGCGACCGGGGCGCAGGGCCTGGACGAGCCGCAGCAGGGCCTCCGCCGCCTCCGCGCCGTGCTCCACCGGCGTCTGGCTTTCCCGCGCGTGCTCCGCCTGGCGCAGGTCCACGAGCCTTACCGGGGCTTCCATGGGCAGCCCGTCGAGCAGGGACATCAACGCCACGGTGCTGGTGACGTGGTGCCAGGCGCGCGGACGGGGCTCGGGCGTGGGGCCTCCGAGGACGACCCACGTGGCCTCCTCGGCGTCGGGCTCGGAGGGCTCGAAGCGCTCCCACTGCCGCAGATACACCGCGCGCTCCAGGAGGGCGGCGTCGTCCGTCTGGGCGCGCGGGAGGAGCCGGGCCGTGAAGCCCGTGATTTCGGCCACGACGCCGCCATCCTCACGCACGAGGGTGAGGTCGCCGCGCACCATGCCGGGGCGTGAGGAGCACAGCCGCCCGTGCGCGAGGAGCGTCCGGCCTGGGAGCCCCAGCACCTGGATGCGGTCGATTCCCACGGGGACGATGTCGTGTCGCGCGTCGTCGGGCGCAGAGGCGAGGAGGCTGTGGAACGCGGCATCGAGCAGCACGGGATGCAGGTGGTAGCCCTGCTCCTCCACCGCCGTGGGCAGGGCCAGCCGGGCCAGTACCTCACCGGGGGCGCGATGCAGCGCCGTCACTGCGCGGAAGGCCGGGCCGTAGCGCAGTCCCCGCTGCTCCAGTGAGGCATAGAGGGCCGCCACCTCGACCTCGTCCGACAGCCGTGCCTGGAGCATGGCGAGGTCCACCGTGCGCTCGACCCGACCGGCGGAGAAGAGCTTGCCCCGGGCCCGGACCACGGGGGTCCGCTCCTCGTCCTGTTGCTGGACCTGGAAGGCTGCTGTTTCCGCGTTGAACCCGACGCGCACGCGGACGTTCGTGTCCTCTCGGAGGACGATTGCGGACATCAGCTCCAGCTCTTCGATGCAGCACCGCGCGTCTCCCGTGAGCGCATGCCGGGCGGCCAGGGCCAGCTCGACATGTCCCGCGCCGGGGAAGAGGAGGCTTCCCGCCACGTGATGGTCCGAGAGGAACGGCAGGGCCGCGAGGCTCAGCTCCGCCGTCCACGTCGGGGACGGACCCGGCTCCGCGTCCACCAGCAACGGGTGTCCCGCGAAGGCGCGGCGTCGTCGCAGGGAGCGGTGGCTCTCCTCCCAATACGACTTGCGCTGCCAGGGCGTGCGCGGAGCACCCTGGTAGGTCCCCGTGCCGAAGTAGCCCTGCCAGGAAGGTGTCAGGCCCAGGGCATGGAGCTTCCCGAGCGCAGTGGTCATCGTCTCCTGCTCCGAGGTCTCCCGCACGAGCGAGGCGAGGACCTCGCCACGAGTCCCGGCCGCGCCCACCACGTCGCGGATGGACGACGCCAGCACCGGATGCGGGCCGACCTCGACGAACGTTCCATGCCCATCCGCCACGGCCTGACGGAGCGCATCGGCGAATCGCACCGAGCCCCGGACGTTGTTCCACCAGTACGCCGCGTCATGCCGCTCGGAGTCGGACATGAGGCGTCCCGACACGGTGGAGTAGATGGGGATTCGTGGCGCCCGTGGACGCAGCGGCGCCAGGGACGTGAGCAACTCCCCCCGGAGCGGGTCCATCAACGGGCTGTGGTACGGCACCTCCACCTGGAGGAAGCGGTGGAAGCGACCGGCGGACGCGAGCTCCGTGGCCACGCGCTCCAACGGCGCGCGCTCCCCCGCGAGCGTGACGGAGCGCTCGCTGTTGACGGCCGCCACGGCGATGCCCGGGCCATGTCGCGCCACCCATTCGAGCGCCTCGTCCGGTCCCAGGCCCACGGCCAGCATGCCGCCCTGGCCCGCGATGCGCTGCTGGAGGCGGCTGCGGTGGAAGGCCGTGAGCAGCGTGTCGCGCAGGTCGAGCGCTCCCGAAGCCCAGGCCGCGCCGACCTCGCCGATGCTGTGCCCCACCACGGCGTCGGGCACGATGCCCCATGACGCCCACAGCCGCGTGAGCGCCACCTGCAACACGGCGTTGGCGGGCTGGGCGATTTCCGTCCGGGTGATGCGCGACGACGTCGCGTCCCGCTTCAGCTCCTCGGCAATGGACCCTCCGGTGAGCTCGCGGAAGAGGGCGTCACACTCCTCGACGGCGTCGCGGAAGACGGGCTCCGTGGCCAGCAACTGCCGGCCCATGGCCCACCACTGCGGCCCCATTCCCGTGTAGACGAAGAGGAGCTTGCGAGCCTCGGGAGGCTCCGCCACGAAGTCCAGGCCGGCCACGTCCCGCTGACCGGTCGCGAAGGCCCGCAGCGACGTCGCCAGCGCCTCCCGGCTCGTGCCGCGCACCGACAGCCGGTGGCGTGGATGGGAGCGGTGGACGGCCGCGTCGCGGCAGAGCGCATCGGGGCTGCTCCGGCCCGCGTCCAGCCAGTCCGCGTAGCGTCCCGCGAGTGCCGCCAGCGCCTCGGGGGACTTCGCGCCCAGGGGGAGCAGATGGGGCCGCCCTTCGATGCGCGGATGCGTCTCGATGGACGGAGGGCGCGGTGGCTCCGCGAGGACCACGTGGGCATTGGTGCCGCCGTAGCCGAAGGAGTTCACACCCGCGAGGAGCGGGCCCGCGCCTCGGGGCAGCGGCTCCGGCCGGGTGGGAATGTGCAGGCCCAGGGCGTCGAGCGGAATCTGTGGATTGACCTTCTCCAGGTGGAGGTGGGGCGGGACGGTGCCGTGCTTGAGGACGAGCGCCGCCTTGATGACACCTGTCACCCCCGCCGCTGCTTCGAGGTGGCCCAGGTTCGTCTTGACGGAGCCCATCCGGCACCGCTCCCGCTCGCCCCGGCCGACGCCCGTCACCGTTCCGATGGCGCGGGCCTCGATGGGGTCTCCCACGGGGGTGCCCGTGCCGTGGGCCTCGACGTACGCCACGCGCAGCGGGTCCACACCCGCCTTCGCATAGGCCTCCCGCATCACCGCCACCTGCGCCTCCGCATTGGGCACGGTGATGCCCGGCGTGCGTCCGTCCTGATTGACGGCCGTGCCGAGGATGAGGGAGTGGATGCGATTGCCGTCTCGAAGCGCGGCGGACAGCGGCTTGATGACGAGCATGGCCGCGCCCTCCGCGCGCACGTACCCGTCCGCCTGGTCGCTGAAGGCATGGCAGCGCCCGCGAGGCGACAGGAAGCGTCCCTTGGACATGGTGACCTGCGTCTCCGGCAGCAGGAGGACATTCACCCCGCCGACGAGCGCGGCCTCGCTCTCCTTCGACCACAGGCTCTGACAGGCCATATGCAGCGCCACGAGCGAGGACGAGCAGGCCGTGTCCATGGAGACGCTGGGGCCGCGCAGGTCATAGAAGTACGACAGCCGGTTGGAGAGCATCGTCAGCGTGCTCGCCGTCGCGGAGTGGGTATCGAGCTGCTCGCGGTTGTCCGGACTGGCGTGCAGGATGAGGTTGTCCATCATGAAGCCGCCGACGAAGACGCCTGTGCGGCTGCCCGCCAGCGAGCTCGGGGGCACCCCCGCGTCTTCCATCGCTTCCCAGGACACCTCCAGCATCAACCGCTGCTGCGGGTCCAGGGCGGCGGCCTCGCGTGGGGTGATGCCGAAGAAGCCGGGCTCGAACTCACGCAGGTCCTGCTGGAGCAGGCCCGCGCGCTGCACATGGGTGCGTCCCGGAGCACGTCCTGACGCATCGTGGAACTTCTTCGGGTCCCAGCGCTCCTCGGGAATGTCGACGATGCACTCGCGCCCCTCCATCAACACCTTCCAGAAGTCCTCCGTGTCTTCGATGCCGCCGGGAAGACGGCAGCCGATGCCGACGATGGCCAGCGGCTCCCGGGGGCCGTCCTCGCCCTGTCTGGCCGTTGGGGCGCGGTCGAGGCCGAAGTGACGGCGGAGGGCCTCGGAGGGCTCGGGTGAGCGGACCTCGCGGCCCAGCGCCTGCTGGAGGATGCGGTGCGGGGCCACGGTGCCGTGGGTGTCGCGGAAGACGGCGCGCACGAGGCCGGTCGCGACCGGGCGGTCGGGCTCCGAGGGGCGGCGGAACTGCTGCTCGAAGTAGAGCCAGTGCTCGTCCCAGGCGGCGAGCCGGGTGCCCAGCTCGTACTGTTCGAACAGCCGGAGCGAGCCCCGGAACTGGAGCGCCGTCTCACCGACGGGAACGACCCACCGGTTGCGCAGCATGGCGGGCAGGAGCCCCGCGCGCACGAGGAGGTCCACGCGGCCCAGGTCCATCATCGCCAGGTAGCGGCTGTTGTTCATGTGGCCGAAGAGGTCCAGGTCCGTGGGGAGGACGCGCCAGCGCGTGACGCCTTCCTCCAGCGGGGTGATGCGTCCACGCGCCTGTCCGCGCAGGAGGGTCTGGAGCAATCGCAGGGAGGGCTTCATGGTGAATCCTTTCGAGCAGACAGCGGCGTCCGGGCATGAGCCGGGACATCCGGGGCCCGCGAGACGGGCGCCGCTGAGGAGGCAGTCGCGGTGAGAGGGACTAGCGGAGGATGTCGCCGAGGACGTTTCGCTTCAGGAGGATGGTCGCGGCGAGCACGCCGGACATGAGGGACGCGCCGACGCCCACGGAGACGGTGTCCTGTCCCACGAGGAGCAGGTTGCGAACGGGGAGCCTGGGGCGAAGCCAGCGTTGGCGGAAGCGCTCCGGGCTGTGCTCCAGGCCATACGCGGCGCCGTGGGGGCGGTTGGCGAAGTGGACCGTGCTGAGCGGCGTGGACAGCTCCTGGTACTCCACGCGCCCTCGGAGCTGGGGGAACTGTTGGAGGACGACGGCGAGCAGTCGCTCCGTGAGCTGCGCCTTGAAGGCGTCATACCCGGCCCCTCGTCGACGCCACAGGGTGTCCTCCCAGCGGGCGAACCAGTCATAGGGGGCGGAACACAAGGCGGTGAGGGTGGAGCGGCCCGGGTGCCGCTGCGCCCAGGTGGGGTCTCTCGCGGAGCTGGACCCCAGGAAGGTGAACGGGAAGGGGGCCGAGGGGCCGCCGCGAGACGCGCGCACGTTCGCGTCATGGTCATAGCCTGCGTGGACCCACACATTGGTCGCGGGAAGGCGCACTTCGTCCGGTGCGCCGCGGATGCCCAGGTAGAGTCCGAGGTGTCCTGTCGACGGGGGAAGCCGGCGCAGCGCCTCGAGGGCCTCGGCGGGGCGCCAGGGCTCCGGCAGCAGCGAGCCCAGCGTCAGGGCCGCACCCGCGCCGCTGATGACGTGTCGGGCCAGCAGCTCCTCGCCGTTGCTCAGCCGCACGCCCAGGGCCCGGCCATCCCGCACGAGAATCTCCCGCACCTCCGCCCGGGTGCGAATCGCGCCACCCGCGCGGGTGATGACCGGAGCGATGCTTCTCAGGATGGCGCCGGGACCGCCCACCGGGTAGCAGCCGCCTTCCAGGTAGTACTCGGCCATGAGCGCGTGCATGGCGAAGCTGCTGTCCGCGGGGGGAAGGGCGTAGTTGCCCCACTGTCCCGTGAGCACGCCCAGCAGCCGCGCGTCCGACGTGAGCGAGCGCAGCACGTCCCGCGTCGAGCGGTTCGCGTGGCGGCGAAAGGGCCCGCCGAGCAGGGGCTGGGTGAGCGGTGTCAGCCACGTGGGCAGCACGTGCTGGAGGAAGTATCGCTGCGACGCGCGCTCCACGTCCCGCAGCAGCGAGACGTACGTCGCGATGGCCTTGCGCTCCGCCGGGAAGGCGCGGACCAGCTCCTCCTGGAAGGCTTCCGCTCCCGCGACGCAGTCGTAGCTCCGGTCGTCGAAGACGAGCCGGTCATGCACGCGGTCCATGCGCGCCCAGGCGAGCGCGCCGTCGGTGACGTAGTCGAAGACGCGGCGCAGCGGCGCGGCCGGGTCGTGCAGCTTGCCCAGGTAGTGCAGCCCGACATCCCACTCGTAGCCCTTGCGGTGGAAGGTATGGGTCATCCCTCCAGCGATGGAGTGACGCTCCAGCACGAGCACCTTCCTGCCGTGCCGCGCCAGCAGCGCCGCGGTGCCGAGGGAGCTGATGCCCGAGCCGATGCAGATGGCGTCGAACGACCCACCCCGGGCGGTCTCGTCCGAGCGTGAAGTGGACGGAGTCATGATGGCGCCCCTTCAGTCGCGAGCCGCGGTGGGCTGGCTCGCGGTGGCCAGTCGCCAGAGCAGGTGGGGCACGCCGATGACGGGCCTGGGGAAGAAGTGGCGCCGCTGCTCCGCCGTCAGCACCCGGCGCAGGAAGAAGTGCAGGCGGAGCTGCTGGTACCAGGGCAGGGCGGGCTCCAGGTGGTGTGTCAGGTGACAGGGCTGGCCCCACGGCCCTCCGCCCAGCAGCAGCCCCCAGAACCCCAGCCCCAGCTCGCGTGTGCCATTCGCCCGGTCCAGGGGCATGAACAGGTGCTCGGTGCTTTCGCGGAGGCGGTCCAGGACGAAGCTGAGCCAGCTTCCGACGACCAGCAGCGCCACGAGCATGAAGACAGGACCGTGCAGCCAGGTCGCCAGCACCGCGCAGAACAGGAGATAGGAATTGGTGAGCGCGACGGAGAGTCGACGGCTGCGCGTGTGCTCCCGTGGCCGCCACGGGAAGTAGTCCGAGTGGCTGAGCATGGGCGCCAGGGGAAGCAGGGCGCCCAGCAGGCGCCGGAAGCGGACGAAGTGGGTGAAGGAGCCGTCCTCGGGGGTGCCCAGGCTCCGGTGATGGGTCCCGTGGGCTTCCGCGTAGTGGACGGGGTCCGCCAGGAAGAGGCGGCAGGCGTTGTTCGCCAGCAGCCGCAGCGCCCGTGCCACCGGCCCCCTGCCCAGGATGATGAGGTTGTGCGCGGCGCCCTCGTGGACGCTGAACGTGACGATGCCGCACACGAGGAAGCTATGCACCGCGCCGGACACGACGCCCGCCAGCGCGGCGCCGCCCGGCGTCGACAGGGGCCACGGCGACAGGAAGGGCAACACCGTCAGGCTCAGCAGGTCCGCGGCGAAGAGCCCCAGCAGCAGCAAGACATTGAGCGTGTCGTGGAGGACGGGGTGGGCCCGGAACTCCTGCTGGAGCGCGTGGGACTTGTGCCGGAGGTCGTCGAGCTGCGCCTTCGTCAGGGAAGGAAAGGCCTCGAGCTCGCGCCGTTGAAAGGCGACGGCCCGCTGCTGGTCTTCGGGATGTTGATTCATGGAGATGCAATCAGGATGTCTTTGATTGCACCTCCGGCTCAACTCGCATGGGTGCTCACATTCGAGCCCCAGAGGGAAACACGCCCCTTCCGCCGCCCTCCGCGGGTCTACTGCTCATATTTCCTTCCAGGCCTGGAGGCGCGGTGGCGGGGGATGGCGGAGGAGAGGAGGCTCCGGGCGGAGGTAGCCGAGCACGAGCGCGCACAGCTCCTCCGGGAACGCGTGGTTGGTGAGGTAGTCGGGCCGGTCCACGCCCGCGGCATGGCACAGCGCCTCCAGCGTGTGGACGACGATGAAGACGGCCATGTCGAGCTCTCGCGGGCGGATGTCCTCCAGCCGTGGGGCGAGGAAGGCGCGCACCAGGCGGAAGAGCTGCTGCTCGAAGGTGTCCACGTAGCCCAGCGGGCGCAGGTGCGGCAGCAGGCCATACCGGAGCGGGTCGAGCTGGGGGTGGAGCCGCTTGAGGGTGAGGATCTGCTGGATGATGGCTCGCACCGCCACCGTCAATGGGGCCGACGCGGATTCATTCAGCCCGGCCTCGAACTCCGCCAGCCACCGGGCGCCATGCTGCTCCAGCACGGCCATCACCAGCGCCTCCTTGTTCGGGTAGTACTGGTAGAGCGAGCCGATGCTGACGCCCGCCTCCTGGGCGATGCGGTTGGTGTTCGTGGCCTCGTACCCGTCCCGGATGAGGATGCGGGCGGTGGCCGTGAGGATGGCGTCGCAGGTGGCCTGCGCCCGGGACTGACGAGGTTGTTTCCGGCGGGTCGGTGTGGGGCTGCGGGGCATCCAGGCTCCTTGAAATGAGACCGAACCATTTCAAGGAGCGTTGCCCGCGGTCCACACCCGGGCGGGTCCTCCGCGCCAGGACGTCCTCACGACTTCTTCTTCAAGAGCCCGTGGCGGTGCTCGGCCGCGCCCCGGGTCACCAGGTGCAGTTCTGGCTGCCACCCGCCTGGTAGGTCCACGTCGTAACGGGAGCGTTGTTGTTGGCCGGCCAGTTCACCGCGATGTCGAAGGCGCACGCGCAGGAGGTCTGTCCGGCCGTGCCCTGGACGAACGAGACGAACTTGTACTTCCAGGTGGCGACCTCGCCCTGGGCGTCCTTTGACTGGTCCGTGTTGTCCCACCAGCTCAGCTGGCGCGTGGCGGCGTTGTAGTTGAACAGCACGTCGCCGGAGGTGTAATTGGAGTAGTTGTCCCCGCCGAACTTCGGGTCTCCCCCCGCGGACGGCTGGGTGGCACCGACCTGGGGAAAAGGATGCGCCCCCGAGTTGTCGATGTAGAGCCGCCTGCCGCCCACCGTCTGAGTGCCCGCGAGGGACGTCGGATTGATGGCGGGATTCGCCTCGACGCTGCCGTTGCCGGTGATGGTCAATTGCAGCAATTGCCCCGTGCTGCACTGGCTCACCGTGCTGCCCGCCGTCAGGGTCGCCACGGGCTGGAAGCCCGTCCTCTGGTAGGGCTTCACGTTGGCGTACTTCTTCGAGTTCACTCCGAGGTTGCACTCATAGGCCCAGGTGGTCGCGCAGCCCTTGGATGCTCCCGGGGCCACGGCGCATTCCGTGGCGAGGAAGTTCAGGGCCGCGTTGGAGCACATCGTTCCCGTTGCCCCCGCGTGGACCAGCCGCATGTTGCTGCAACCACAGGCCGCGGAAGCCGTGGCGGGCCACAGCCCGCTGACCGCGACCAGCAATCCGACGACACAGACAGCGCTCTTCATGGCGGGCATCGAGAGGCTCCTGGTGAGGGGAGGGACGTCCGCGAGAGCAATCGTCATGCCCGTGACACGCCCCCCGCGTCGCGAGGCGAGTGGGCGCCGGGGAGCGTGCTCGCCGCGTCGGGAAGTGACGCGCCTGCGTTCCCCTCGTACGCGCGCCCCGCTCGTGGCTGATGACACCTGTCACCCGCCGGTGAGTGCCGGTACCGGGCTCGAACAGGTCGCCCGTGTCATGGAGGGCGAAGTCCGCGCCCGGCGCGCCGTTAGACGAAGCCCACGCCCGCGGGCACCGCGCCCGCGGGGTTGGCCACGCCGTAGAGGGCCTTGCTCGCGGGCACCCCTACAGGGGAGCCGGTCGAGCCCTCCCTCCGCTCACTGGCAGAAGCCGAATCTGCAGGTGAGCGGGAAGCCACAAGAATTGCCGCAGCACGGCCCGTTGCGGTAACCGCAGGTCTCGCAGCGGCCCGACGTGCCACACCCGCCCTGCACGCAATAGGCGCCCGAGCAGCAGCTCTCACCGATGTGCCCGCAGAACAGCTGGCAGGTTCCGCCGCTGCACGTGAGCACGCCGGAGCAGACCTGCCCCGGGCAGCACGTCTCGCCGTTGTAACCGCAGTGGGTCTGGCCGCAGCCGAAGAGCTCCAGCCGGCCCATGGACACGACGACGATGCCCGCCGAAGGGTCATTGTCATCCGTGATGTTCAGCCGGTACTTCAGGAAGCTTCCCGGAGACCCCACCGTGTACGTGCGCGTCTGCAGCCCGGCCCAGCCGGTCTCGCCGGAGCGCGTGTCCACCACGACCCAACCGCTGCCATTCCATCCCTCCAGCGTCCAGGCGCTGGGCGCGCGGCTCGTCAACGAACCATTGGCGAACGTGATGGCGTAGCTGGTGACGAGCCGGGGCGTGAAGTCCGTCCACTCGTACGCGATCCACGCGGGCGTCTGGTAGACGGTCGAGATCCACATGCTCGTGTTGGAGCTGTCGAAGGCCTTCCACGCTTCATACGTGGAGTCATAGGCGCCCGACCGGGTGACACTTCCGCTCGGGGCCGTCGCGCTGGTCATCGCCGGCACCAGGCTGGTGGTCGTCGAACAGCTCAGCGCGGCCTCGCTCGTGGCCAGCTCGGGCACGAACTCCGACGAAGCTCCTTCCAACTCCTCTCCAGGGGAGAGGGTGCTTCCACACCCGAGGGCGAACAGCGAGAACAGCGCACTTCCCAGGACAAGGGCACGGCCGGTATGTCGCATCGCGATGAATCTCCAATGTTGCGGAAGGGTGAGCAATGGTGAGCTCACACTCGGAGTCTTGATTTGTTTCACCGCTGATGTCCACCACGGACGCCCTCCATTGCGCCCTCGTTCAGGGCGCTGGTCCACCGGGTCATGTCCGTGAATGTGTCGGTCAGCGCATCCGCTGGACTGACACGGATGCTGTTCAGGTTTGCGCGCGCAGTACTCACCTGTGTTGTTGAGGGCAACGGCAAAAATGGAGACCCAGAATTTCTGGCCTAGTCGCGATTTCTTGATTTCTCGGAGGCCAATAGAATTGTAATCTCCTCCGCTCTGGCTCCCCTTGCGCCCGTCTTTCGCGCTCCCTGGAGCCGCACCTGACTCGCGTGACGAAGTCCGGAGGAATCGATGAAGAAGAGGCCAGGAATTGTCGTGCTCGCCGCCGCGCTGGCGCTGACGCAGGCGTGTGGCATGGACGAGCAGCCGCCGCAGCAGGCGTCCGCGGTCCCCCAGGTGCAGAGGGAAGCGCCAGGGACGGAGGACGCAGCCCGCGAGGATGAGACCTTCGATGCGCTCTTCAAGGAGGCCGGCGCGGAGTTCGATGTGCCGCCCGCGCTCCTCAAGTCCATTGCCTTCGTGCAGACGCGCTACCAGATGGTGGAGGGCACCGAGGAGTTCGCGGGCCGCCCGGCCGTCTTCGGAATGATGGCGCTCACGAGAGCGCAGCTCGAGGAGGGCGCGAAGCTGGCCGGTGTCACGGCGGAGCAGGCGAGGACCGAAGCGCGCTCCCACGTCCGCGCGGCGGCGGCGCTGCTGTCACGTCACGCGAAGGCGCTGAAGGTGGAGCGGACTCAGGCTGCGAAGTGGGCACCGGCGGTGGCCGAGGTGTCCGGCATCCAGGACGAGGCGGGCCGTCGCAGCTTCGTCCAGAACGAGGTCTTCCGGGTGGCCCGCCTGGGACTCGGGACGCTCTCGAAGGAGTGGGCCGCGAGTGGACAGGGCCTGGCCGAAGGGGAGCTGGGGCAGCAGGCCCAGGCGCTCGCCGGTCCGGACTACGCCCCGGCCGTGTGGCGGCCCTCGCCCAACTACAACGCCCGGCCCATGGGGGTGAAGATGGTCATCATCCACACCTGTGAGAGCAGCTACTCGGGGTGCTGGAGCTGGCTGACCAACCCCAGCTCGCAGGTGAGCGCGCACTACGTGGTGCGCGAGGACGGAGGGGAGATCAGCCAGCTCGTGCGCGACGGGAGCCGGGGCTGGCACATCGGCGCCACCTACCAGTGCAGCAACAACAGCGGGGCGGAGTGCGGGCTGAACGGGAGAAGCGCCAACGACTTCACCATCGGCATCGAGCACGGCGGTTATGCGTCGACGGTGAACTGGCCGGTGGGGCAGATCGACGCCTCGGCCCGGCTGCTCTGCGACATCACTCGTGACCACGGGATTCCTCGCGACAGCTACCACGTGGTGGGCCACGGCAAGCTCCAGCCGTATGACCGCACGGACCCCGGTGCCAACTGGCCCTGGCGGGATTACCTCGCCCGGGCCAATTCACACTGCGGCACGGGCTGCGTGCTGATGGGGGACATCAAGGCGAAGTACAACGCGGTGAACGGCCCCGTGCTGCTGGGGGCGTGCCAGGTCGGTGAGCTGGCCACGCCGGACGGCGTGGGCCGTTTCAATCACTTCGAGCGCGGCAGCATCTACTGGACGCCGGCGCTGGGTGCGCACGTGGTGCTGGGCGCCATCCGTGGCAAGTGGGAGCAGCTGAGCTGGGAGCGGGGCGTGCTGGGCTACCCGATTACGGACGAGCTGACGACGCCAGACGGCCGAGGCCGCTACAACCACTTCGAGCGCGGCAGCATCTACTGGACGGCGGAGCTGGGGGCGTGGGAGCTGCACGGGGACATCCGCGCGAAGTGGGAGCAGCTGGGCTGGGAGCGCAGCGTGCTGGGCTACCCGAAGACGGGGGAGCTGGTCACGCCGGACGGGGTGGGCCGCTACAACCACTTCGAGAATGGAAGCATCTACTGGACGCAGGCGACGGGGGCGCACGAGGTGCGCGGACTCATCCATGCGAAGTGGGTGGAGCTGGGGTGGGAGAAGAGCTACCTGGGCTACCCGGTGACGGACGAGCAGGCGGCGCCAGACGGAGTGGGCCGCTTCAGCCACTTCCAGAAGGGAAGCATCTACTTCACGCCGGCGACGGGAGCACATGCGGTGGTTGGCGACATCAACGCCCTGTGGGTGGCACTGAGTCGTGAGGCGGGGTTGCTGGGCTACCCGCTGACGGACGAGACGAAGACGCCGGACGGGGTGGGGCGCTTCAATCACTTCCAGAATGGAAGCATCTACTGGACGCCGACGACGGGAGCGCACGAGGTGCATGGCCCGATTCGCGCGAAGTGGGAGTCGATGGGCTGGGAGACGGGGGCGCTGGGCTACCCGGTGCGTGACGAGTACGCCGTCACCGGCGGGCGCGAGAGCGAGTTCCAGAGGGGCTTCCTCACGCTCACCACCGCCACCAACACCGTCACGGTGCGCATGAAGTAGCAGTACCGGCGGACTCCCTCGGTCCGCATCAGACGACTGAAGTCCGCCCGCGGCGGGAGTGCGACCATCCGCCTCCCGCCGCGCGGCGACACCTTCGCCAGTTCCTCCCCTTTCCCCGAGAAGACGCATGCGCTTGTCTCGCCATCTGCTGTTGTTGTGTGCCCTCGCCGTCGGTTGCGGTGGTCCCGAGGAAGCGCCTCGTCCCGTGGATGAGCTGACCGGCCAGGTCCTGCTCGAGGTGGCCGGGGGCTATGACATGCACCGGCTGATGGAGGATGGGGACCTGGCGGGTGGGGGATGGATCAATCCCGCGCAGGTGCAGCAGTTCCTCCAGCAGAAGGGCTCCTACCTGGCCGGGTACAGGGACCCCGCGTGGGGGAACAAGACGGCCGCAACGCTCATCGTCGAGCGCTCCCTCGCCCATGGCATCAGCCCGCTCTACATGCTGGCGCGCATCCAGATTGAGTCGAGCCTCATCCAGAGCGGAACCTCGGCCAACCTGGCCAAGGCCACCGGTTGCGGTTGTCCGGACAGTGGGGGCTGCGACACGAGCTACGCGGGGTTTGGCAACCAGGTGGAGTGCGGTGCCGCGAAGATTCGGGGATACCTGAGGGACCTGGACGCGGGCAGGCCCACGGTCAGTGGGTGGAAGGTCGGCCTCACCAAGCAGACGTTGGACCCCTGCACGGTGACGCCCGCCACCAAGGCCACCGCCGCGCTCTACACGTACACCCCCTGGGTGGGCGCGTATGCCCTGCAATGCGGGAGGACCACGGTGGGTGGTTCCTCGCTCGTGTCCGCGGTCTTCAACCGCTACCGGACCGATTACAACTGGGGCTCCGGTTGCGTGGTGATGGGGGACATCAAGGCGAAGTACGACGCGGTCAATGGTCCCGTGCTGCTGGGGGCATGCCAGGCCGGTGAGCTGGCCACGCCGGACGGGGTGGGCCGCTTCAATCACTTCGAGCGCGGCAGCATCTACTGGACGCCGACGCTGGGCGCGCACGTGGTGCTGGGCGCCATCCGTGGCAAGTGGGAGCAGCTGAGCTGGGAGCGGGGCGTGCTGGGCTACCCGATTACGGACGAGCTGACGACGCCGGACGGCCGAGGCCGCTACAACCACTTCGAGCGCGGCAGCATCTACTGGACGGCTGAGCTGGGGGCGTGGGAGCTGCACGGGGACATCCGCGCGAAGTGGGAGCAGCTGGGCTGGGAGCGCAGCGTGCTGGGCTACCCGAAGACGGGGGAGCTGGTCACGCCGGACGGGGTGGGCCGCTACAACCACTTCGAGAATGGAAGCATCTACTGGACGCAGGCGACGGGGGCGCACGAGGTGCGCGGACTCATCCATGCGAAGTGGGTGGAGCTGGGGTGGGAGAAGAGCTACCTGGGCTACCCGGTGACGGACGAGCAGGCGGCGCCAGACGGAGTGGGCCGCTTCAGCCACTTCCAGAAGGGAAGCATCTACTTCACGCCGGCGACGGGAGCACATGCGGTGGTTGGCGACATCAACGCCCTGTGGGTGGCACTGAGTCGTGAGGCGGGGTTGCTGGGCTACCCGCTGACGGACGAGACGAAGACGCCGGACGGGGTGGGGCGCTTCAATCACTTCCAGAATGGAAGCATCTACTGGACGCCGACGACGGGAGCGCACGAGGTGCATGGCCCGATTCGCGCGAAGTGGGAGTCGATGGGCTGGGAGACAGGGGCGCTGGGCTACCCGGTGCGTGACGAGTACGCCGTCACCGGCGGGCGCGAGAGCGAGTTCCAGAGAGGCTTCCTCACGCTCACCACCGCCACCAACACCGTCACGGTGCGCATGAAGTAGCAGTCCCTTCGGACGCATGACGGGGAACTGGAGGCCACGAGCGGCGGGGCCGACGCGCTGGCGCCGTTCGCGGCGCACAGGCCTTCGGATTCCTCATCACAAGAGTTCACGTCCACCGTCAGGAGGGGATGGGGCGCGTTCAGGTCCCCAGCAAGGATCTCCGCCATGCCGCCCCTTCTCGCTTCCAAGCAGTACCCATACACCGTCGTTGGCGTGCTGGAGATCTTCTACGAGGAGGGTGGAGCGCTGAGGAAGTGGGTCGGTAGCGGGTACCTCTTGAAGACGGCCATGTACCCGCACCGCAGGGACATCGTCTTGACCGCCGCTCACAACCTCGTCTTCCTGCGGAAGCAGGACCTGCGGGAGGTGCACTTCACCCTCTACGGAGACCGCGACGTCTACTCCGTCGCGTTGCGCAAGAATGGCACCCTCCGGTACGCGATTCCCCGGGGCTATGATGAGCGTCCGCACAGCCCGGCGTTCGACTTCGCGGTGATGATCCTCCAGGAAGGTGCGGGAGGTTCGAATGCCCCGCTTGCGCTGTCCACCGTCGGGGACACGCTCCGGGTGGCCGCGACCATCGCCGGAGGCCTGAGCGCCAGGGTAGGGGAGGGCAATCGCAAGGTGTACTGCAGCACCGTGACGGCCGAGAAACAGACGACCACGCCCCTGTACTACCCGGTGGACGCGACCGCACCCGGGATGAGCGGCGGTCCCGTGCTCGTTCAGGAGGGCTCCGCGTGGACTTCCATTGGCGTCGTCACCGGGACGGGGGACGTGGACGACGCCCCTCGGGGAATCGCCGCACCGATCTTCGATGAAACGAGAAGGATCATCGACACGCTGATCCAGACCTCCCTCGCCGGGTGACTGACGCCTGATGCCCTTCCGGATCGGGTAGGAGGCGCCGCGATTCTCGTGCGGGGCGGTACGCACCAACATACGCCGAGGCGTCGCGCATAGCGGTGAAACACCATCCAGAGAGGCCCCAGAATGTGCACGCATCTGATGATCAGCGTCCCCTCCAATCCCGGCCAGAGCTCTCCAGACGCGCCGCGGATGTTCGTGAGCGGGAGAGCGCTGGAGATGCCGGGAGTGATTGAGCAGAGCGTCTACGTCATGCCGAGCAAGCAGTCCTGGCCGCTGACACCGGCCACTCCCGGCTCGGCAGCCCAGGGGTGGACGACGCTCAATTGGACGAATCCTTATGGTTTCGTGGGGATCGCCCCCTCCGGGAGCAGTTGGGACTCTCAGCCGACCTTCAACGACGGCATCAACAGCGCTGGGCTGTCCGTCGGAGCGCTGTGGCTCGCCCCCGGTACCCAGTATGGCGCCATTGCGGCTGGGAAGACGACCAATCAGGTGTCGTTCCTGGATTTTCCCGCGTGGATTCTCGGCAACTTCGCGTCGGTCAATGACTTCCTGTCAGCCTTTCAGGAGATCATCGTCGTCGGGCCTCTGCCGGGAGCGCAGGACTATGTCCCGCTGCACTACATCGTGACGGACAACACCGGTCAGAGCGCCGTCATCGAGTTCATCGGGGGCGCGCCCCAAATCTACAAGTGTACCAACGGCGTCATGACCAACTGGCCGACCTACGACTGGCAGCTGACGAACGTCCAGAACTACTACAATCTGACGCTCGTCGGCACTTCCACCTCCACCACGGGTGCTGGCAATCCCGTCGGAGGCGGTCTGGTCGGACTGCCCGGAGACTCGCTGTCCGCCTCGCGATTCGTCAAAGCAACCATCCTCTCGCAGGGCATCAGCCAGCTCCCGGCGGACGGTACGGGCTGGCTGCCGGCGCCAGGCATCTTCCAGACGACGCCGCCGACGAAGACCCCGCCCGGCTTCGCCGGTCCAGAGCAGACCGCGGTCACGGTCGCGCTGCAGCTCACGCAGATCTGCATGGGGACGCCGTACGGGATGCTGCTGGAGACGGTGAAGAACTCGCCGTCCACGACGGGCACCCCCGCCACCACGCCGCCCTCGTACACGACCACGTACGGCGACTACACGATGTGGACGAGCGTACGCGACCACACCAATCTCAAGTACTATTTCATGTCTGCGTTCAGCGGGGTTCTCACGATGATCGATCTGAACTCGCTGAACTTCGCCACCACGCCGGCGTACCCGAAAGCCGCGAGCATCGCGATCATGCCCAAGGGAGGCGTGCCGTGGAATGTGGATGCGACGAAGATGCTCACGCCCGCAACCGCGTGAGCTTCCCGTCGCGGGTTCGTCCAGGGCCGTCGTTGGAATGCCAGGGCGAATCGCACAGGTGCCTGAAAGACAGACGGCACGGCGCCTGATGAGGACGTGACCGCAAAGCTGCGGGAGACAGCGGGCAGGTACGTCTCGCCACGCTGTCTCCCTTTTCGCGCGGCTCGGTTGCAGCCACTGAAGGGGCCGCCCGAGCGATGCTCCCGGCCGGTGGACAGCACTGCGGCCGCATCTCAGCTCGCGCTCTCCGCCTGAGCCGGTGAACGGCGACGCGGACTGTTGAGCCACACGACCCGCTCCCTCGAAGACATCGCCCTCGTGGGCGGCCTTTCAGCTCCCAGCGTCACTTCATCACGGTGTTCCGCCGGGTGACGGGGCTCATGCCCGCCGCCCTGAGGCGCGAGGGACTGGGGTGTGTGAAGATTGGGCCCGAAGCGCGTTGAAGCAGGGGACCGGCGCATCCACCGGAAAATCCCTCGTGCCCCAACACCCATCCCAGGCACCTCACCATGGCCCGTCCCAAGAATCCCCTCGTCTGGATACTCCTCGCGGTCGGAGGCGCCTGCGCGTTCTGCTGCACCGGCACCCTGGGGCTCATGGCCCTGGGCTTCTTCGCCGGAGACAGCGACACTCCCGGGACTCCAGGCGCGGTGAACCGGGCGCGTGGCGGCAGCCCGGGCGAGCCCGGCGGCTTCGCGTTCGACGCGCCCCAGGGATGGAAGGCCCAGGAGGACGGGCGGTTCATCCTCGAGTGGACCGAACAGGGTGACACCCTGGGGGTGGAAGCACTCCGGCTGCCGGCCCTGCCCGGGCTCGACGACGCCGAGGGCCGGCTCGCGCGGCTGTGGCAGGAGCGCATTGGCGCGGATTGGAACGGCGTGCAGCCGAACCCGCTGGTGATGCGGCGCTTCATGTCCAACGGGGCCCGCGCCTTCTTCACCGCCGCGGTGGTGCGCGCGAAGAACAACGACCGGAGCTTCCGCGTGAGCCTCTACCTGGTGGAGGCGGGCGACCGCCTGGAGCCGCTGGTGTTCATCCAGAGCTTCATGACGCCCGGGGGCCTGGGTGAAGCCCTGTCGGCCTCGTTCTCCTGGAACAGGTCCTACGCCCGGGTGGAGGAGGCGCTGAAAGGTGTGCGCGGGAGCCCCGTGGGACTGCCGCTGGTGGACGACGCGGAGGTGGCGGGCCACTTCGTCTACGGCACCAGCACCGGAGCCCAGTGGGTCAACACCTATACCGGCGCCACCACCATGACGGCGGTCTCCTACAGCATCGAGTACACCTTCGGCGCCAATCACGCGTTCCAATACAAGTACGCGGGCGCGTCCGGACAGGTGGGGGCGATGAAGTTCGGCTCCGAAGACGACCAGGGTACCTGGAGCGTGAAACACGACGTGCTGACGCTCACTGGCGCGAACCGGACACGCCGGTACCTGCTCATCGGAGCCGCGCGCTCGCCAGAGGGAAAGCGCACGCTCTACCTCATGCGGGAGGGCCAGGGCTGGTCACTTGCCCCGGGCGCCATCGGTCAGGACGGCGAGCTGTACGTGGCGGCGGACTGAAATTCCGCCCGGCCCCCGCCTACACACGACTCGGGACTTGACCTTCGAAGAGCTTCTGGAGCTACGGCGCATCGTGCAGGGAGAGGCGCTTCGAATGCACCAGGAGCCCGCACATGAAGACCGCGGCCTTCGCCGCCGCCGTCAGTCTGCCAGCCCCGTTCACCCTCGAGCGGCGTGACCCCGGACCGCATGACGTCGCCATCGGCCTCCTCCACGGCGGCATCGGCCACTCGGACATCCTCGGGGGGCCTCCCGGAGAAAACGCCGCGCGCATGCGAAATAGCTCGCGCTGAGAGTTCGTTGTCCTGAGGGTGAGCAACCGGCCACAAGTGGGATGACCTGCTCGCCCCCGCACGCAAGCACGGCGACACGGAGCCGTCTTCCCCTCAGGGAGTTGAACGAATGAGGCGACTGGCATCCCCCTCCACTCAGCCACGTGCGACGACCTGCCGGGCTGGCGCACGCACATGGCGCATGCGGATTCTCTCGCTCGCGGTGATGGGGACCACCGCCAGCCTTGCCGCCTGCGCCGCGCCGTCGGCGCTCGCCGTGTCTCCGGCCGGGGTGCCCGCGTTCAGCGAAGACATGCTGTCGCCCGAGTTCTGGATCCGCCGCGCGCCGTCTCCCGACGAGGTGCTGCTCGATGCCGACCAGGTGGCGGCGAAGCGCATGCGCGCCTTCGGTCCGGATGGGGGCCTGGTCGACTTGAAGCGCATCCCGGCCACGCTGACGCGGGCGCGGGTTGCCGGCTGGGTCAAGGATGCGCAGCAGACGCCCATCCAGGCATCCATCGACGAACAGGGCCGACCGGTGACGGAGGCGATGCTCGAAGAACTGCGCCAGAACGCCGCGACCGAGCACATCCCCGAAGTCTCCACCGCGCGCTACGGCCTCAGCGTGCGGCGCACGCCCCTGCGGTCACTGCCGTCCGACCGGCGATTCTTCGCGGAGGAGAACCTGCGCGACTACGAGAGCCTGCAGGCCGGCATCCTGTTCCCAGGCGAGCCGGTCGTCATCGCGCACCACAGCGCGGACCAGCAATGGCTGTTCGTCCTGACGACCCAGGGCCCCGCGTGGGTCCGGCGCGGAGATGTCGCGGAAGGCACGGCGGACACGGTGTTCTCGTACGTGGCGAAAGCGCCCGGGCGTGTCGTCACGGGCGACCAGGTGCGCACGGTCTTCACGCCGGAAGCACCAGGGGTGTCCGAGCTCGAGCTCGACATGGGGGCCGCCCTGCCACGGGCCGACGTGGCACCCGGCGAGCCCGTCAACGGCGCCAGCAGCTATGCGTCGTGGCCGGTGTTGCTGCCGGTGCGCGAGCAGGACGGCACACTGGCCTTCCAGAGCGCGCTGCTGCGCCGTTCCGCCGACACCGCGCCGGGCTATCTGCCGCTGACACGTGCCAACATCCTCCGTCAGGCGTTCAAGTTCCTCGGCGAGCGCTACGGCTGGGGGCACCAGTTCAATGCGCGCGACTGCAGCGGCCTGACCAGCGAAGTGTATCGCAGCCTGGGGCTGTTTCTGCCGCCCAACTCCGGGATGCAGGGGAAGAGCGTGGCGCTGAACCACCGCCTCTTCACGGCGCAGGACTCGCACGCCGAGCGGCTGCGCGCGCTGGCTCAAGCGCAGGTGGGTGACCTCATCGTCGTTCCCGGTCATGTATTGATGCTCATCGGCCACGTGGATGGCGAGCCCTACGTCATCCAGGATGTCCCGTACGCCGTGTTCAAGGATCCGGCCACGCAGCAGCTCCGAAAGACGAAGCTGAACCAGGTATCGGTCACTCCGCTGCTGCCGCTGTATGCCGACGACACGACCCTGTACGTGGACGCGATGACGAGCCTCGTGCACGTCACGCGGCCATAGGCCCGGCCGCCGAGCGCGTCGGGTCCCTCACCGCGGCCCGCGGACGCCTCAGCTCGCGGACATCGTCACGCGGGGAGACACCCTCGCGGCCCGCCGCTCCGGCAGCCAGCTCGCCGGCACCAGCGGTGCGGCCAGGAAGGTCAGGGGCTGTGCCTACCCAAAACCCGGTCGCTGCGTCATGAGCGGGTCAAGGCCACCATCGACAGCGCGTCAAGGCGCGTGAGTGAGGCGCGCGCGGCCGAGGCGACAACATCTCTGACACAGGGGGCACACAGCTCGGGCGGCTCCCGTCCGCGGCCCTCCTCGGCCCCTCCGCTCCAGCCCCCACCTTCAACCGGCCTCCCATTTTTCTGATGCTCCGACGGCACCACCGCGAACTGTTCAAGCAGCGCGCGCTCGAACTGCCCTTGCGTGCCAGCCATCCGAGTGCTAGACACTGAACCACATGGTTCAGTATGCAAATGCCGGCCTCGATGCTTCGTTCGCCGCGCTCTCCGACGCCACCCGACGCGGTGTTCTGGAGCAGCTCGGGCGTGCGGAGGCCTCGATCACGGACCTCGCCGAGAAGTTCAACATGACCCTCACGGGCATGAAGAAGCACGTCGGTGTCCTGGAGCGGGCCGGGCTCGTGATCACGGAGAAGGTCGGGCGTGTGCGGACCTGCAAGATCGGCCCGCGCCGACTGGAGGAAGAGATGGCATGGCTCGAGAGGTACCGCCAGCTCTGGGACGCACGCTTCGACGAGTTGGACAGGGTTGTCGAGGAATTGAAACGGAAGGAGCAGGTCGATGGACGCAAGAAGAGAGAGTGAGCCCACACCCATGAAGAACCGCACGACTGTGGAACGGAAGTCCGAGCGTGAGACCGTCGTCACTCGAACTTTCAATGGTCCGGCACGCATCGTGTTCGAGGCGTGGACAAAGCCCGAGCTGTTCAAGAAGTGGTGGGTGCCGAAGTCGATGGGAATGACCCTGGTTTCCTGCGAGATGGATGTGCGTACCGGGGGCAAGTACCGTCTGGTGTTCGGCCAAGGGATGGCGTTCTTCGGTACGTACAAAGAAGTGACACCGCACTCGCGCCTCGTCTGGACCAATGAGGAAGGTGGTGACAATGAGTCCGTCACCACGGTGACCTTCGAGGAAAAAGGGGGCAAGACGCTGCTGGTCGTGAGCGAGCTCTACCCCTCGAAGGAAGCTCTCGACGCTGCCGGCACCGGGGCGGCGGAGGCGCTGGTCGAGACGTTCCAGCAACTGGACGAGCTTCTCGTCACCCTGGGCGCGAGCGTAGGACGGGCATGAAGGACTACGAGCGGCTGTACGGCGCGAAGACCGCTGCGCCAGAGGGCCATGCGCGGGCGGCGTGCAAGGCGCGCACGCGGGCCCGCGCGAGCTGAGCGCGTCCCGGAGCTCACGCTTCCCTCCACCTGAGCTCCCGGCCGGGCTTCAAGCCACGAAGCCCGGCCTCCCACTCCGCGCCGGAGATGGCGCCGCGTGGTACGGACGGACTACTCGCCGCGGAACGTCGACTTCGCGGCGGCCGCCTTCTGGGACGAGGTCGGCTGGCTGTCGTCGACGCCGAGCGCGTAGTACATGTCCTTGACCAGCGCCTCGTCGACGGACATGCCCGCTGGCAGCTTGTCGGGCGTCGGGCGCTTGGCCCACGCCTGCTGCTCCGTCTTCCCGTTCTGGACGCCCGACATGCCCAGCAGCGTGGACGGGGAGTTGGCGTACGGCGCGGTGACTTTCGACAGGTCCACCTCGACCTCCAGCAACTGGGGCCGCAGGGCCGCGACGTTGTCCTGGATGTACTCGCCGAGCTGCGTCTGGACCATGCCCAGCTCCTGGTACTTGTCCATGTCGAAGGGACCCATCACCGTCGTCAGGCCCGGGACTTCGCGCAGCAGCGCCGCGGCGTCGATTCCGATGACGGACGCCTGGAAGGCCGAGCCCGAGCCGCTGACGGTGCAGTCCGCGGCGATGGTGGCCAGCGTCATGTTGGTCGTCGTCTTGAGCTTCCACGCCTTGAGCGTGAAGCGGTACGAGATGCCCCAGGTCTCGCTCAGGATGATGCCGCCGGTGCGGCCGGGCCGCTGGACGATGGCGCGGATGTCCCCGAGGACGTAGGTGGCGGACGCATCGGCGTTGAACTTCACGACGCCGCCGAAGCCCGCGTCGATGACGGCCGAGGCGCTGGCGAATTGGGACACCAGGCGGACGGGAGCATTCTGCGGCAGTTGGGGCGCGGGAAGGTCGACCAGGACCTGGCTCATGGGGGCGAGCCCGGCCAGCGACGCGATGATGCCCTGGCCCTGGTTGTTGTTGATGAGGTTGGGACTGACCGGGACGATGGCGGAGTTGGTGGTTGTCATGGGGGGCCTCGGGGTCAGGTGGCCTGCGTGTTGTCGTAGATTTGATGCGCCTTCGTCTTGGTCGACGACGCCAGCGGCCCGAAGGGGTCCCCTCCGCTGATCTGGTAGTAGACCGCCTGGGTGAGCCAGGTGCTCACCTCCTCGTAGGCGTAGCCCCGGCTGTTCGAGGACACCTTGCTGGAGAGCCGGTTCAGCGCGGACTGGAGGGTGTCTCCCTGGGTGATGCGGTGGATGGCGTAGGCGGACGAGATGGCCTGCAGGTAGTTGCCGCCCGCGTCGGAGATGAGGTCCGCGCTCGAGAGCCGGTCGGGGAGAATCCACTCGGGGTTGGTGGCGACGCTGTTCTGGAAGTCCGCCGTCATCTTCCCGATGTTGTTCATCATCGTCGCGTCGAAGGGCGCGCCCAGGGTGATGTAGTTGCCGAGCCGGGTGGAGAGCTTGAGGTCCATGCCCGTGAACTGCGCCTCGACGGAGGACTTCACGCCCTGGACACTGGCGGAGGCCGCCAGCCCGGCCAGGTTGAGCGAGGCGGTGGCCGTGGTCCGCGCCACGCTGATGGCGATGCGGGCCGACGTTCCGTACTCGAAGGCCCGGTCGATGCCCTGCACGTTCTCGATGCTCAGCATGGGCGAGGCGAACGAGAAGGCGAACATGTAGAAGTCGTAGGTGCTGTCGCTGCGGCCCTGCATCGACGAGAAGCCCAGCTCCAGCATGATGGAGGCGTTGAACTGCTCCGCCTTGAACGAGGAGAGGGTCAGCTCCGAGGCGGTTGGAACCGCGGCGAGGCGCTCCATCGGAACCACCGTGCGTTGGCCTGCGGCATCCTGGAAGACGGGGGCTCTGGGATTGAGGTACTGCAGTCGCATGTCAGCTCCTGGGTTCGGTGATTCGGTGTCCTCACGGCGTTCAGGGCATTGAGGAGGGGCCCCTTCCCGGCATCACCCGCCTTGGCGTCTCCAATCATGGGGAACCGCTAAAAGCAGCCGCCGGGACGTGCGCCAGGCCGCTGGAGCAAGCGCCGTACCGCGTGGACCCACGCCGGGATGAGCGGTGCGAGCCTCCGGGGACGCGTCCTCCGGGGACGCAGCTGCGTTCCGGCATGCAGCGCCCAGGGGCGCGTGAGCCCGGGCGCTCCTGGAAGAGGGGCGGCACGCCGGCCGCAAGATACCGAGCCGGGATGGCCTTCCAGGAGCGACTCAGGCTCGCGCTCTCGTTGAGCACGGGCGGGCAGACGTCAAGCAGGTGCGGAGGGGCGAGCGCGGGGCCGGAGGCAGCGGCCAGGATATACTTGAACAGTGCTCCGGCTCCCTCTACGGCAGGGCATCGCGGATCCGCTGTCGCGGGTTCTGGATGTTGGCGAGCCCGGGGACGTTCGGTGCAGCAGCGTTCGCGTGGCTGACGGCGAGGTGCTCGGTGATGAGCAGCACGTACACCCCGCACTCGGACTCCTGCTGCTGGGGCGCCAGCCGCCGCGTGAGGACGGCCTGCGACTGGTAGAGCTCCTGGAGCCGCGCGTGGGCGGCGTTCGCGGCGGCGTCCGGGGCCCGGTTGAGGGAGTCGTAGTAGTCGAACTGGTTCTGCGCGCGGGTGTACACGATGAGCGTCCAGTGGGTGCCGCCCTGCCTGGCGCTGTTGCGGTTGTTGTTGACCGGGAAGAACACGAGCGCGGCGTCGTTCTGGGTCAGCGCAGCCAGCTCGGCGGCCGCCTCGACCTCATTCACGTTGTTGAGAATCATGTACGAGTTGGCGGGGTCAATGAGCTGCACGCCTGCCGGGACGCGCCGCCGGATGTCGGCGTAGAAGCGGCGCATGACCTCGTCGTCCAGGTACTCGCCGTCGTTCAGCGTGGCGCGCCATGTCGAGCCCGAAGAGGAGGCCGGTGGCGGCGCGCGCTTGGGCGCCGGCTTGCCGCCGCTGTCGCTCGCGGGGCTCACCGTGCCGCTGCCCTGCTTGCGCGCCCAGAAGGCGGGGTTCTCCGGGGCCTTCCGCACCTCGAACGTGGTGCAGTGGATTTCGCCCGTGTGCAGGTGGCACGCCGCGAAGTCGTCGACGAAGGCGAGCGTATTGCCCGAGGGCGCGAGCAGGTAGGCGATGTAGGCCTCGAACGAGCAGCCGTACATGTCGTGCTTGCCCGAGCTTGGGCCGAACGGCTTGGGGATGAGGAGCTGGGCGCGCCCGTCGTCGCCCGTCATGACCAGCATGTTGACGACGTTGGGCGTGAACGCGACGTGCGCCTTCCGCTGCTGTTTCTCCGGGACGCCGCCGAACATGGGGTGCTCCGCGGCCAATTTCTTGATGGCCGCCGCTTCGCGCGGGACGGCCCCATACCTGTGGAAGAGCACCGGCATGCGCATCACGTCCTCGGGCCGGATGCCGAGCTGCTCTATCAGCGTCGCGACGATGCCCTCGAGGATGGGCTCGATTTCCTCGGCCGCGGCGGTGAGCACCTTCGACTGGAGGACCTGTGCCGCGGAGAAGTCCTTCATGTCGAGCATCTTCTGCTCGCGGAGCGCGTCGGGGATGACGAGCGCGGCCTCTTGTTGCTGGTGGAAGCCGTGGAACAGCAGGTTCTCCCCCGCGCTTCGCTGGAGCAGCGTGAGCGCGGTCGCGGGGCTCGCCACGAGCACGCGGAAGCCGTGGGACGACGTCTTGACCGGGTCCTTGCCCTGGGGCCACGGGATGAATGTGAGCACTTCGTCGATGTGCCCGACCTGGAGCCACGAGGTGTCGAGGCGGAAGGGCGCCTGCGCGTCCTGCGCGCAGAGGAAACGCACGATATCCGCGCTCATCGGGCGGTTGTCGTCATGCCCGTAGACGATGCGCCCGAACGGGTGCCCGTCCACGGGCGGCGAGCAGAGGAGGTTGCCTCCGGAGTCGAGGTCGCTCTGGAGGTCGCGGGGGGCGATGGGCTCGGCCCAGCCATGGTCCAGGTTGACGTGGAGCCTCCGCATCAGCTCGTACGCGGCAGCCTCACCCTTGCGCCCGCGGGTCGACGGGCAGCGAACGATCTGGAGAATGGGCTCGTCCATGGTCGGCCCCCTGGAGCAACCGCCGTAGAACATGTCGCGGAGCCAGTTGTCTTGCAGCTCGAGCTCCAGCGGTATGAGCGTGCCGCCGGCCGCCCTGCAGAGCCTGTCGACGTAGGCTCCGTTCGCCTCTTCGCGGACCCGCACGGGCGGCGGTGAGTGCGGGCCGGGCGGCATGGAGTGCGTGACATACCGGTCCACCATGTAGGCCACCTCCACCGGCTGGAGGTGGTGCGACATGAGCCATGGCGTGACCCGGAGCGCCGCGGTGCGCTCCTCGCCGACCATGTTGCCGGTGTCATCGAATAACGCGATGCCAAGCTGGACCTGCCCGTCGAAGTCGGCGCTCGGGAGGCACACGGCCTCCATGCCGAGCCGCGACACGAGCGGCGCGTGACTCCCGTTGGGGGGGTGGAGGGCCAGGTACACGTGGTCCCGCCCGGAGGTCGGGCCAATCAGCTCCCTGGCACCCGGCTGGTAGCTGTCGAAGATGCGGATGCGGTCCACGCGGTCCACGCCGACGAGGCAGGTCCAGCCCACGGGAAAGGGGCGATCCGCGGGCTCGAGGCGGATGCGCAGCTCGGTGAGGTCCGCGAGGTCGAGCTCGGTGACAGCGCGGTTGTCCTCGTGGTCCCCCGCGGGGGCGGCGTCGTTGTCGCCGTCGTTGTTGAAGGGCAGCACGGCCCCCAGGCTCTTGCCCCCCTCTCCGTAGGCCCACGGGGCCGCCTCCGGGTGCATCACCTCGACGTACTTTCCGTCGCGGTTCAAATCGAGCTCAAGATGGACGCGCCACTCGGGCTCCGGGTCCTTCTTCTTGGGCGCATGCTGCGCATAGGGGCACGGGACCACGACGGTGATGGGCTCGTCGGGAAGGCGCTCCGCGGCCTTGTCCGGGGCCGAGGCGCCCATACCGAGGAGCTTCCTCAGCCAGTCAAACATCGGCCTGCTCCTTGCGCCCGCTCTTCGCGGCCGGGTCTCCGCGCAGGCGCAGGAGCCGGATCGCCGGTGACGTGGAGGCGTCCGCGAGGATGGCCGTGGCCCACGGCTCGCGGAGCGCGCCCATGCCCAGCTCGAAGGCGACGTTCACGAGCTTGCAGACGTTGCGCTGTGTGACGAACCCGTGCTTCGCCCCTTCGTCGATGGCGTCGCGGATGCGCCGCTCAGTCCCTGCTTCGCCCAGGGCCGCGCACTGAGAAGGGAAGAATGCCTGCGCGTGGGTCATCATCTTCGCCACGAATCTGTCGAGGAGCTCCTTGCGGAGGGCATCCACCTGGGCGGCTCGCACTATCAACGGGGGAAGGCTGGGCATGGTGAGTCGCGGCCGACGGGTTGGTGCCCGGACCGCGAGCACCCGCCAGAAGTGTCTGGCGCCGTGGCTCCGAGCGAGAGTCTTCTCGCAGGGTGAAGTTCAATCGTACGCCATGTGTGTCATGCAAGGCGAGTTCCACCGTCCTGAGCGCTTCCATCTGCCCCCTGCGCTCCAACTCCATATCCTCGGAAAGACTTGGGAGCCGGTCGCCTCACCCATCCACGCCAGGTCTCGTCAGGACTTGAGTCCCGCGGCTCGAATCTCGACTCAACTCTTTTGACACTGTCTCGGGTCTGAGGTGCGTCGCCGGAAGAAGCGCCAGCGTCCCTCGCGGACGCAAGGCACCTTCCAGGGCCGTGGAATCTTGTGAGGTTCGCCCTCGGCGGGGGGACCAGGGACGCCAGGCGAACCCCCAATAGCGCTCCTGTCCTTTCTAGGCTCCCCGAGGAGCGGCTGGGAGGAGAGCTGTCAGCTCGCCTGGCGGCGCCCGAGCCACGTCCGCATGGTCATCGCCCGCGCCAGGTACCGCGACGCCGGCGCGGCGGACACTGCCGAGCCGACGATCGTGACCGCACCGCTGCCGCCGCAGACCCTGCCGCGCGCGCTCGCGACACCTTCGCTCTTGGCGCCCATCCTCAGCGACAAGTTCTGCGACGGCCTGCCGTTCCATCGCCAGGAGTGTATGGCTTAGACTCGCCGCATGGGACTCTTGACCTTCAGCATGAACGTCACCCTGGACGGCTGCGTCGACCACCAGGAGGGAATCGCCGACGACGAGACACACGCCTTCTTCACCCGCCTCATGGACGAGGGCGGGGCGATGCTGTGGGGCCGCGTCACCTACGAGATGATGGAGAGCTACTGGCCGGCGGTCGCCCGCGGCGACGAGGAGGCGCCGCCAGCGCTGCGCGAGTGGGCGGTCAAGCTGGAGGGCAAGCCGAAGTACGTGGTGTCGTCGACGCGAAAGGACTTCCCGTGGACCAACAGCCACCACATCGCCGGCGACCTGCGCACGGGCGTGCAGAAGCTCAAGGACGCGACCCCGGCCGGCGTGCTCCTCGGTAGCGGCAAGCTCGCGACCGAGCTGGACCGGCTGGATCTGATCGACGAGTACAAGTTCCTCGTCCACCCCAGGATCGCCGGCCACGGCCCGACCCTGTACCAGAGCGGGCTGCCCAGCACGCGACGGCTCGAGCTGGTCTCGGCGAAGCCGCTCCGCAGCGGCGTGGTCGCCATGCACTACCGGCGCGCGCGCTGACTCAGAGCAGCCCCATCGCGCCCAGCTCGCGGGCCAGCGCGTCGTCGGGAGCCTGCTCGCCGCGCAACACGGCGTACCCGCTGCACGAGCCCCGTCTTGAGCATGACCGGCTGAGCTCCCTCAAGCAGGGGCGCGGAGCCGGGGCAGGAGTGAGGGGCGGCCCGGCCCTCCGGTGGCGAAGAAACGCCGGCCTCCGCGTTCGTGCCCTGCGTGCGCGGGGCCGCCCTCCCTCCGGAGGACGCCCGCGCACGCCAAGGGAAAGTCATGTTCATCGAGGCGGCACAGAGGCGGAGCGGCGGTTTCACCTGGGCCCGAGGGCTCTTCATCATGGGCGCGGGGCTGTTGGCCGCCTGCGGCGACCCCCAGGCAGACACCCCACCCGTCGCGGATTCACTCGTGGCCATCGGGACGGCGGAGCACGCGCTGTACGTCGACTCGGACGAAATCTGGGGCCGCCCCAACCTGACGGTCTGCTGGGACACGCCGGGCTTCGCCACGGAGAAGGAGTGGGTGCGGTCCGCCATCCGCGCCACCTGGGAGAAGGAGAGCAACCTGGTGTTCTCCGGCTGGGGGAACTGCCCCAGCTCCTCGGACATCCGCATCACCATCAGTGACGAGGGCCCGCACACGGAGGGTCTGGGCACCAGCATCGAGGACGAGGAGGAGGGCATGGTGCTCAACTTCACGTTCGCCAACTGGAGCACCTCCTGTGGCTCCAGCGCCGCGCAGCGGGAGTACTGCATCCGGTCCATCGCCGTGCATGAGTTCGGTCACGCGGTGGGCTTCGCGCACGAGCACAACCGGGGTGACACGCCCTCCACGTGCACCACTCCCGCGCAGGGCAGCGACGGCGACACCTACGTGGGCGCGTGGGATTCGATGTCAGTGATGAACTACTGCAACCCCACGTGGAACAACGGCGGGCAGCTCAGCACCACGGACATCCAGGGCGTGCGTCAGTTCTACGGCCACCCGCAGGGACCCAACCAGCAGTTCCACGTGGCCAAGGTGGACAGCGACGGCCGCGTGGACATCCTCCAGACGTTCCGGGGCTGGGGCTCCATCCCGACGTGTCGCTCGACGGGGACAGGCTGGTCGTGCACGAACCCCGCGGCGACGATGTACGACTGGGGCTCCCCCGAGCAGCGCTCCATCACGGGCGACTTCAACGGCGACGGTCGCACGGACGTCGTCCAGATGTACCGCCTCTGGGCGAGCTATCCGGTGTGCTACTCGACGGGCACGGGCGGCTGGAGTTGTTCCAACCCGGCGGCCACCATCTACGACTGGGGCACCGCCGGTCAGCGGTTCATCCCGGGTGATTTCAACGGCGACGGGAAGACGGACATCGCCCAGGCCTACCACGCGTCCACGTGGCTCCCCGTCTGCCGCTCCACCGGCACCGGCTGGACCTGCAACAATCCCACGGCCACGCTGCGGACGACGGACTCGCCCGAGGTGCGCTACCTGTCGGCGGACTTCAACGGCGACGGGAAGGCGGACATCGCGCAGGTGTATCGTCGCTGGACGACGCAGCCGCTGTGTCTGTCGACGGGCACGGGCTGGTCGTGCACCAACGCGAGCGCGTCCGTCTATGACGCGGGGAATGCCGAGCAGGACTTCCTGACGGGCGACTTCAACGGCGACGGTCGGGCGGACATCCTCCAGACCTATCGCGGCTGGAATGCCCAGCCGCTGTGCTACGGCACGGCCAGCGGGACCTGGTCCTGCGCCCTGCCGGCGGGGACCTTCTACAACTCGGGTTCGTCGGAGCAGCAGACCCTGACGGGTGACTTCAACGGCGATGGCCGCACCGACATCATCCAGACCTACCGTGGCTGGGGGAGCATCCCCACGTGCTACTCCACGGGCACGGGCTGGAGTTGCAGCAACTCCCCGGCGACCATCGTCAACTCGGGCTCCTCCGAGCAGCGGTTCATGACCGCGGACGTCAACGGCGATGGCCGCACCGATGTCATCCAGGTCTATCGCGGGTGGACACAGTATCCCGTGTGTCTGTCGACGGGCACTGGATGGAATTGCGGTGGCTGGCTGGCGACGGTCTACGACATCGGCACGTACTGAGTCCCGGGTCGGAAGGCCGGGAGGGGGCATTGTCGGCTGGAGGAGACTTGAGCAGCGCGCAGCGCGGTTGGACTGGGCGACACAGCTGAAGCGCAGTTTCGACTTCGACGTCTTCACCTGTCGTGGCTGCGGCGGGCGCCGGAGGGTACTGGCGGTGCTCAAAGGCCCCGGCGTCAAGGAGGTGTTGAGGCACCTGGGGTTGCCCACCGTCCCCTTGCCCCTGGCCTCTGCACGAGGCCCGCCCCAAGGGGAGTGGCTGCACTGAAGGGCAGAGGTCCCCGACACCTCGGTTTGAGCGGCACCGGCTGGGCCACACAGGCCGCCGGACAGGCAAGGAGTGCGCGCGCAGGCACGCGGCGGGAGCGCCGCGCCCCTCCTCGAGGGCCACGGCCCGCCAGCGTCGGACGGGAGCATCACTCGGGCGGCCCTCCTCGGCCCCTCTGCACCCTCCCTCCCCCTCAACAGGGCCCCCATCCCTCTTGCATGATGGGGTGCGATGCACTCCCTTCGACGTCTCCGCCACGCCCACATTTCGGACGGGTTCGCCGCCCGCAGCGACGACGAGCTGGCGGCAGTCCTACGTGCCGCGTCCACCCACGCCGTGGGGTGGGCGGCGGCACCTCGGTGCTCGACGTGGACGGCGTGCCGGTATTCGCCAAGCGGATCCCGATGACCGACCGGGAGCTGGCCCATCCGCACAGCACAGCGAACCTGTTCGACCTGCCAACCTGCTGCCAATACGGCATGTACCGTCTCGCAGGACCGGGTTTTGGCGCCTGGCGCGAGCTGGGTGCGAACCTCATCGTCACCGAGGGAGTCCTCGCCGGTGAGGCGGAGTCCTTCCCCCTGCTGCACCATTGGCGGGTGCTTCCCGGCCGTGCACCTGTCGCCTCGGAACAGCTGGACATCGAGGCCGTTGTCGCCCAGTTCGGCGGCGCCCCGGCCGTGCGCATCCGCCTCGAGGAACTGGCCGCCGCGACTTCCAGCCTCGTGCTCTTTCTCGAGTACGTCCCCTATTCGTTGCGCGACAGGCTCACCGACCCGGTCGGCCAGGCCGAGACCCTCGAGCGGCAGTTGTTCGAGAGCGTGGCGTTCCTGCGTCGCCGCGAGCTGCTGCACATGGACGGACACTTCGGCAACATCCGGGCCGACGATGAGCGGATCTACCTCGTCGATTTCGGGCTGGCCACCTCGCCTCGGTTCGACCTGTCGAGCGCCGAGCGCGACTTCGTCGCGAAGCACGTCGGTCACGATGCCGCATACGCGGCGATGCGGCTGGTGAACTGGCTGGTCACGACGGTGTGCGGGGTACCGATGCCGGCCAGCGGTGGCCCCGTCGACCGCAACAGGTACGTGCGCCGATGCGCGAGCGGCGACATTCCGCAGGACGTGCCGGCCGCCGTGGCGGAAATCCTCTCTCGGCACGCCCCTGCTGCGGCGCGGATGAACGACTTCTGCTGGCGGCTGCGCGACGGCGACATCCACGCGGAGTATCCCGGCGCGTAGGCCCGCCTCGCCACGGGCATGCTCCAGTGGAAGCTTCCGGCTGCGTCACCCCGGAGCGCCCCAGAGGGCAACGCCTTCCCGCGCTCGGCGCAGGTGGGAGGAGCCCCACCGGGGGCCGTCAGGGATGCCAGCACCCGCCGACGGTCTCCACACCGAGAGCAGGCGAAGACGTCCAGCGCGAACGTCCGGCGCAGCAGCCCGGCCCAATCCACTCGCGGCGTGCGCTCCTTCTTCGCTTCCAGCTTCGCCGCCGCCTCAGGCGGTGGGCAAAGCCTCTTGTGGCTTCGGCCCTGCCCACGCCCACGCTTGGGGGAACGAGCGCCTCGGGGAGCGGCAGGCGCTGCACGATCAGACTTCGACGACGATCTCGACCTCGACGGGCACGTCGAGCGGGAGCACCGAGACGCCGACGGCCGAGCGAGCGTGCTTGCCGGACTCGCCGAAGACCTCGCCGAGCAGCTCGGACGCGCCGTTGGCGACCTTGGGCTGGTCGGTGAAGTCGGGCGTCGAGGCGACGAAGACGACGACCTTGACCACGCGCTTCACGGCGTCGAGGGAGCCGATCTCGGCCTTCACCGCGGCGAGCGCGTTGCGCGCGCACTGGCGGGCGCACTCGTAGCCCTGCTCCTCGGTGACCTCGCCGCCGAGCCTGCCGACGGCGATCATCTCGCCGTCGCGCGCCGGCAGCTGGCCGGCGGTGAAGACGAGGTTCCCGGTGCGGGCGGTGGGCTGGTAGGCCGCGACCGGCGGGACCACCTCGGGGACGGTGATGACCAGCTCGGCGAGCTTCGCCTCTGCTCCCATGTCAGGCCGCCTTCTGCTTCTTGAGGAAGGCGACGAGGCCGCCCTGGGCGTTGGTGTGGATCGCCACCAGCTCCCAGCCGTCCTGGCCGAAGTTGTTGAGCATGAGCGCTTCGTTGTGGAGCGGGTCAGTCGGTCTTGCGGGAGACCAGCACGCCGAGGACGGCGTAGCCGACGAGCAGGTGCAGGCAGGCCACGGCGTGACCAACGGTCTCGCCGAAGATGCCCAGCGCGGGGATCGTCACGACGGCCCAGCTCTCGGCGACCATCGGCCACCAGCGCGACACGCCCTTCCAGCGGCCCGCGACGGCGATGCGGATGCCGATGAGGAACATGCCGAGCATCGACAGCGGCCAGAAGGCGTCGAGCACGGCCCAGCCGGGCTGGCTCAGGTCGGAGACCTGGATGGCGTCGACGACGGTCGAGCCGATGGCCATCGTGACCAGGAAGGCCTCGAAGCGCAGTACGCCGCGGGCGATCCGGCCCTCGCCCAGGGCCCGGGTGCGCCAGAGCGTGCGGAGCAGGAAGAGCAGGCCGACCTGGAAGAGCGCAGCGCCGAGACCCTGGACGGCGAGGCCCACCGTGGTGTCGGGGTTGAGGCCGAAGACGGCCATCGACGCCGCCCACGAGAGGGCGCCGGCGCTGAGCACGCGGCCGTGCAGGGCGTACGGGTGGCGGGGGCTTGAGCCGGGGCCGAGATCACGATCGGCGACGTCGGAGCGGGCGGGAGCGGGAGAGTGCGAGATCGTCACGGTGGTGACTCCTGTTCGGTGAGGTCGAGATGGTGTGGCGCCGCAGTCTGCGGCATGCCAGAAGGTTCGCCGTCCCGACGACCTTCGCTTCCAGCTTCGCCGCCGCCTCAGGCGGTGGCCTCGCCTCTTGTGGCTTCGGCCCTGCCCACGCCCACGCAGGGGGGAGCACGGCACGCCAGGCGGTCAGATTGCTGGTTCGGTCCCAGACTCCGACGCCATCATACCGATGCGCGGAGGCGGTCTCGTTCCGGTCATCCAACATCGGGCATTGCAGAAGCTGGCCCATCCATCGTGTTTCGCATCGAATCCTCGCTCTGTCGCCACGCGTTGTAGGGTCAGCACGCGTCCAAATCCTACCTTCTCTTGTGCGGTGTACAGCGGTGTCATGAAGCTGTTCTCCACGCATCTGCCATTCCTTTGAACGCGGCTGCGTCCATCGAAGACGCAGTTGTGCGGGGCGCGCAGGTCATGCCAGGGGATGCCCTCTCGAACCGCCCCGAGGTTCATCCTGGTACGTCACTTGCTATTGGGTGAACGTGGTTCCCAGGCAATCGCCTGAGGGCCTCGAAGTCACCACCGTATCCGTGAACGGGTATGGCCACACAGGAGGCACCATGAGCGAACAGACTCTCCTCTCGCAGCACGACGTCGAACGATTCCAGAACCAGACGGCGGATGCCATTCGGAGTGCTGCGGTGCTCGCCCAGATGCGGGCCGACATGGTCGGCCCGAAGCTGCTGAGAGGCGGCGCCGGCGGTCCGCAGATCCCGAAGTTTCCCGATCTCTTCCAGGGGGCGAGGCTCTGGGCTCGCTTCGCCGAGGAGTCCGCGCGCAACGGCGACACCTTCGCCCAGTTCTCCGGCGCCGTCGCCGGGCTGGCGGGAAGCGAACTCATCGGGCAGACACAGCGCATGATCCAGGCGGGCCAGGCGGATCCGCGCCTCGTGAGCAATCTTCAGCAGCGCCTCGGCTCCAAGGCCCCGGGGGGTCACAACACCCTGCAGATAGGGATCGTGTCGGGCGCCAGGGTCGGCGCCGGCATCGGCGGAATCACGGGCGTGGCGCTCCCGCTGCACGAGGGCAGCAAGGTGAAATGGTTCTCCGGCGCCGAGGCATCCGTTGGAGTTGTCATCGAGTGGGAAGCGGCCGCGATCTCGATCGGCGCGAAGCTGGCCTTTCCACACGAGCTGAAAGGCGAGTTCTGGGGCGCCCACGTCGGTCTTCACGTCGGGGCCGGCCTCGGATTCAACATCTTCTTCAGCGCCGACGACAAGATGAAGTACGAAGGGTTTTCCTACTCGGTCGGCGCGGGTCTCGGCGGCGGCGTGGCGCTCCTCGCCGGGTTCGAGATCGTGACGTCCGACTGATGACCCGGCCGTCCAGCAGTAGGCGCGACCCTGCGCTCAGATGACGACGACCATGCGACCGGCGCGCGCGCGATACGCCTTCGCGCCGGTCGATTTGATGCGCTCGTCGTCCAGCGTGCGCTACAGCCCGTCCCCTCCGGCTGCCTCCGCCGGTACGCCCACCCGTGCTCCCCCGCGCGGGCTGGGCCGGGCCGGGCCAGAGGAGAGGCCGTGCAGCGCCTCTGGGCACCCGCCGGCCCAAGCGGCCCAGCCAGGCAGCAGGGCGCAGGGGTGTGGGCGTCCAGGGCACTGCGGGTGCTTGGGGCTCAACACCACGAGCTCTGGGGTGGCCCGAAGCGCTGGGGCGAACCGAGCAGGCCGCGAGGGCCATGCCAGGTGCTCCAGAATGGCGTGCACCCCACCGGGGGCCGTCAGGTATGCCAGCACCCGCCGACGGCCTCCACACCGAGAGCAGGCGAAGACGTCCAGCGCGAACGACCGGCGCAGCAGCCCGGCCCAATCCACTCGCGGCGTCCGCTCCTTCTTCGCTTCCAGCTTCGCCGCCGCCTCAGGCGGTGGGCTCGCCTCTTGTGGCTTCGGCCCGGCCCACTCCCACGCTTGGGGGAACCGCGCGGGATGGCTCCGGACTCACCGTCGCCGCTACACGGGCCATGGTCCTGGAACGACGGAACCCGCAGGCCTGGCGGCCTGCGGGCTCTCAACGACAAACGTTCGACCTAGCGGCACCATCCCGTGTAGGTGTGGTCCTGCAGAATCTCAGCACCGCCGGTCCCCCACATGGCCAAATCGATGTAGATGCACGAATTCGACGCGCTCATCGTGAGCGCCCCCGCTTGGTACTTGAAGTAGCCGACGTCAGACACCGATGTCTGACTGTTGTCTTTGCGGAAGCGCGTCAGCCTCAGCTCCATCCGCGTCGACTGCCCATAGAGCGCCCCCTGCTTGATCGTCACGGCGCAGATGTGATGATCCGCCGTCTCATAGACGCCGGTCTTCGCAACCACTCCCCCGGTGTACCTCGTGTGGGTCAACGTGGCGATCAGAGAGCCCTGACACGTCGCGGTCGCCGCCGAATCCGGACCTGTGACCAGCATCGTCGCGCCGGCCGGCACGCCGGCCGACACCAGGACGGCCGCCAACATGAGCTTGGCAATTCTTCTACGCATTCGCTCTCCCGATCAGAAGGCCCGACGGACGCCGAGCCTATTAATGACAACTTAGCTCCGACTCGCAGCGAGCGCCACCAACGCCGTCGCTACTCCCGGCAGGCCCTCGGCACCCACCACCGAGGCCACTCCCTGCATCACGAGCAGCGCAAATGGGAGTAGCCCAGTTCCGTGGACACCCGAGATGTGATGGAAGGAGCACGGGATGTCCGCGAACGAGGAGAAGCCGAAGAAGCCAAGGAGGCCGCGCCGTGAGTTCTCGGCGGAGTTCAAGGCCGGGGCCGTGAAGCTGGTGCTGGTGGAGGGCAAGTCCCTTCCTCAAGTCGCCCGTGACTTGGACCTGACGGAGTCGGCACTGTGGCTGTGGGTGGAGCAGACGAAGACGGACCGGGGCGAGGGCAAGCCTGGTGCGCTGACGACGGCGGAGCGCGAGGAACTGGCCCGGCTGCGCAAGGAGAACCGGGAGCTGCGCCTGGAGCGGGAGATACTAAAAATGCAGCGGTGCACTCAACTGGTCAACGCAACACCTGCTGCAGGGTGGATTCAGCTGGTCGTCGCAACGCTCGAATCTGAGGAGTTGCGATGGGAGCAAACAAGAGTCGACGGTCTGCCCGTGCAGGGCGGTCTCCTATGCCGTCGCCCGGTCGTCCATCCGTGGGAAGGCGTGAGCACCGACAACGATTCTGGGAAGCAATTGCCCGCGGCCTCTCGAGCGAAGACGCCGGGAGAGAAGCCGGCGTATCGCCGGTGGTTGGATGCAGGTGGTTCCGCGAAGGTGGCGGTATGCCGTCGAGCAATCTGGCCCCGCTGTCGGGGCGGTACCTGTCGTTTGCCGAGCGAGAAGAAGTCGCGATTCTGCACGCCCAGCGCCTCGGGGTTCGCGCGATAGCGCGTCGGCTCCGGCGTTCTCCATCGACCATCTCTCGGGAGTTACGCCGCAATGCCGCAACTCGTGGCGGCGCCCTGGAGTACCGGGCCACGACCGCCCAGTGGCATGCGGACCGGCGCGCGAGACGTCCGAAGGTCGCGAAACTCACGGCGAACAGCCAGCTGCGAGAGTACGTGCAGACGCGACTGGCAGGCATGCTCACCGATACGGACGGAACGGGCGTGCCCGGCCCAGAGACTCGATGGAATGGTCGGCGCCACGGACAACGGCAAGACCGACGGTGGGCAATCTCCTGGAGCCCCGAGCAGATTGCCAACAGACTTCGGGTGGACTTCCCTGAGGATGAGTCGATGAGGCTCTCCCACGAGGCCATCTACCAGTCGCTCTACGTGCAAAGCCGTGGTGCACTACGACGCGAGTTGGTCAGCTGCCTGCGGACCGGACGGGCGCTGCGGGTGCCAAGGGCACGCACCCGTGGGCAAGGCAAGAAGTTCGTCAGCTCCGAGAGCAGACTCAGCCAACGCCCAGTTGAAGTCACGGACCGGACCGTGCCTGGGCACTGGGAAGGTGACCTGATTTTGGGGCTAGGCAGTTCTGCAATAGGCACTCTGGTCGAGCGCAACACCCGGTTCACGATGCTCCTGCACCTGCCCAGCATGGACGCCCACGGCCAACCTCGCGTCAAGAACGGTCCCGCCTTGGCCGGACATGGTGCCGAAGCAGTCCGCAGCGCCATCGCCTCCTCGCGCACCACGCTGCCGGAACAGCTGCGCCGAACACTCACGTGGGACCAGGGCGCCGAGATGGCTCAGCATGTGCGCCTCCGAGCCGATACAGGCCTGGCCATTTACTTCTGCGACCCACACAGCCCATGGCAACGAGGTACGAACGAGAACACCAACGGCCTGCTTCGCCAGTACTTCCCGAAAGGGACAGACCTGTCCAGGTACTCCCGCGAAAACCTCGCCACTGTCGCCGCTGCCCTCAACAACCGGCCTCGCAAGGCTCTTGGATGGAAAACGCCCGCCGAATCTCTCGACGCTCATCTATGCTCACTCCAACGAGGTGGCGTTGCGACGACCCCTTGAATCTAAGCAGCACGCCTGCGAGGACTACCGAGCGCGGCTGGCCGAGCGCGGTATCACCTGCTCAATGAGTCGCAAGGGCAATTGCTGGGACAATGCCGTGGTCGAGAGCTTCTTCAGCAGCTTGAAGATGGAACTCGTCCACATACGCAGCTTCCGGACGCGCGCGGAGGCGAAGCTCGCACTGTTCGAGTACATGGAGGTGTTCCACAACCGCAGGCGCCGTCACTCTTCACTCGGCTACGTCAGTCCCGCCGAGTACGAGCGAACGGCTGAGGTGCAGAGGCAGGCAGCGTAGTCAACCTGTCCATCGAAGCGGGTGACGCTCAGAGACACCTCTCTGGGGATAACCTCCCCTCGTGAGATGGATGTGAAGAAGCAGCAGAAGCAGGACAGGACGGCGGAGCGCGGTCGGTTCTCGGCGAAGCGGAAGAAATAGGCCGTGCTCCGGTTGCCCAAGGACGAGGAACTCGATGCGCTCTCGCGGGAGCTGGGAGTCACCGCGGCGGTGCTGAGTGCGTGGAGGGAGAAGTTCCTGGCCGGGGCCGAGGCCAACCTCAAGAGCCGCGAGCCCGAGCCCGCGGACGACGAGGTGCTGCGGCTCAAGGCCATGGTGGGCGAGCTGATGATGAAGAACGAGTTGCTGGCTGAGAAGGCCCGGCTGCTGGAGGGCAACGCGCCGGGTTTTCCCTGGAGGAAATCGAGAGGATGAGCGCCAGCCTCTCGCCTTCCAGCGGCAAGCCGTACGGGCTGGCGCTCGTGATGGCCACCTGGCGCGTGCCGCGCGCCACGGTGTACCGGCACCGCGCCCGCCGTCAGGCTGTGGCCCTCCCGGCAGCCCGTCGGGGGCCCAAGACGGCGCTGACGGACGAGACGCTGCTGGAGGCCATCCGCGGCGTGCTCGCCGGCTCGCCCTTCCTGGGCGAGGGGGGCACCGCAAGGTATGGGCTCGGCTGCGTGCCCAGGGTGTGCGCACCTCGAAGGCCCGCTGCTTGCGGCTGATGCGCGAGGCCGGGCTGCTGGCACCGGGCCGTGCCCGCCGGGTGCTGGGGCCGCGCCACCACGATGGCACGATTACCACCGACACGCCCGACGTCATGTGGGGCACCGACGCCACCTGCACGGTGCAGACGCTGGAGGGCCAGTCCATCGTCTTCATCGCCGTCGACCACGCCACCTCCGAGTGCGTCGGCATCCACGCAGCGAAGGTGGGCACCAGTTTCGAGGCCCTCGAGCCCATCCGCCAGGGTGCCAAGACTCGCTTCGGTGCGTACGGCCGGGGCGTGGCGACAGGCCTGTCCATCCGCCATGACAACGGCAGCCAGTACACCTCCGACGCCTTCCAGGGCGAACTGCGCTTCCTGGGAGCCGAGTCCAGTCCGTCCTTCGTCCGCAGCCCCGAGGGCAACGGCTGCGCCGAGCGCTTCATCCGCACCCTGAAGGAGCAGCTGCTCCGGGTGCGTACCTTCTCCACCGTGGAGGAATTCCGGAGGGCCCTGCTGGAGTGGGCCTACAGGTACAACGAGCACTGGCTGCTGGAGCGTCACCACTTCCTCTCGCCGAGTCAGGTCCGGCGAGAGCTGATGCAGTCGAAGCAGGCGGCCTGATTACGACCAACCTGGTGCCTCAACAATCCGGTGCGGTACGCGCTCCATATCCGCCGCGCTGCGTCCGACGCATCGCTGCGCTTTCAGTGGGCGCGCCGTCACATCCGGGACTTCACTTCTCTGCCTTGCTGAACCCTAGCCCCTCGCAGCAACCTGTCTGCGACATTCAGCGGGCCAACAGCCACTCAAGGGGTCGACAGCCACCCGAGGCTGGCTGCATCAGCATTCAGGAGTATTTCTCATGCGGCTCGATTTGGTGCCAGGCAACTGTAGAGACTTGAACGCCTTCGTCGCCACGACTGGCGTTACCGACGAAAATGGAACGAGCTATCCCACATTCTGGGGCGTCACCACCTTCACTCTGCTCGCGAATGGCCTCCTGTTGACCGAGGTGGACTTCGAGACGGTAGAGCACAAGATCGAGCGGTTGCCGGGAAGGCCACACTGCTTTCGGGTAACCGAAATCGACCTCACGTTTCAAGCAGTGACCGAAGTCACCCGTATCGACTGGAAGCCGTCTTCTCCTGCATGTGAAGACATGTGGCGCACCCGAGTGGCCTTTATCGAGGCACACGAACAGAAGCACGTAGACATCGTCACCAAGGCAGTCGCAAGCGCCAATCAGGCATGGGCCAAGAAGTCATTCAAAGCCTGTCGCGCCAGCGACCAGAAGGCCATAAAGGCCATAGCGAATTCGATTGCAAGGTCAATAATCAATGTTAATCAGCGTCTGAAGAAACAGATTTCGAAGGGGTTTGCGGACCTTGATGCACGAGAGAGCGCTGGCCCCCTCGACTGCTGTCCAGTTGTGGTCTACGACACGCCGGGCGCCTACCAATGGAGGGTGCCCAATGGCGTGACCAGCATCGTCGTCGACGTGTACGGCGCGGAGGGCGGCGGGAACTTCACCTCGTTTCCCGATGATAGTTCCATCCCCGGGACTACGCCCGGAGGCAAAGGGGCTCATGTCACCGCCACACTCGCCGTAAGCCCCGGCCAGTGGCTCGAGCTCGAGGTCGGCGGGAAGGGGCTTTACGCAGTCAACCGATCGGCGGTCGGTTGGCGGGCGGATGGATTCGGGGCTGCCCTAGGTCTCGGAGCTGGTGGCCACCAGTCGACCCCGGGGGTGTCCTCGACCGATGTCGCCGGCAACGGAGGCGGTGCGTCGGCCGTGGTGTTATTGGGAGCTACACCGATGCCCCTTGTCGTCGCCGGCGCGGGCGGCGGCGCGGCGGCGCGGGACGAGCCAGGCTCCTTCGGGACTGGGAGCGGCGGGCGTGGCGGTGATAGCGCGCACCCCGGCAGTCCGGGTGACGACCAGATCGTCCCCACCGTCGGGTGCACCGTACTCCACGGCTGGGGCGGGCAACCCGGGTCGCAAGACGCGGCCGGCAGTGGAGGCATCGGCGGCAGGACCGACTGCACCGGACCGGGCGCCTTCAACGGCTTCAAAGGACAGGATGGTGAATGGTTCGTCGCGCAAGGGGCTGGCGGCAACGGCGGTTCAATCGGTGGCGGTGGCGGTGGCGGTGGATATCACGGGGGCGGTGGCGGGGGAGCAGGCGCGGTATTTTCGCATAGGGAGTTCGGCCGCGGCGGCGGCAGCGGTGGTGGTGGTGGTGGCTCCTCATTCGTTGTGCCGGGCGCAAGCAACATGATCGCAGACGGAGTGCATACCGGCGATGGCCGGATCGAGATCCGCGTCAGATAGCGCGGCGGCCGGCCCCTCGAATGGCCAGGGCCGCGACGTTGACGAGTTGGGGCAGGGAGAATTCTCCCGGGCGGATTGGCCGCTTAGTTTGCATAATCTATCTTCCATCCCACAGACGTTGCTGCGTACTCCCCTCGCCCAAGTTGCTGTCGCAAGCGCCGCAGAGGAGGATTGCATCGTCAGTTGGCGAGCCGGTGCTTCCGGCGCGGCTCGACCAGCGGTTGGCCGCAAGGGCCGGAAGGAGCGAATGGTGCCCATGAGTCAAGCGGCACTGCAGGGCGAACACCGTGCGCAGGAAGAGGGTGAGGACGTCCGAGAGTAGTCCCACGTCCTTGAAGTACCCACCGCACCCGGTGCGCAAAGGACAGCGTCCACTGACGGTAGGGCACGTGCGGCAGCACCACCCGCTCCACCAGATGCACCGCCGTCACATGCGCCCGCTTCGCGTTGCAGGAGGGGCACACCCCTCGTCCCTTGCACGAGAAGGCGACGAGCAGTTCGTCCTTACAACTCTCGCAGCGCACCCTCGCGAATCCGTGCACCAGCACGCCGCACTCCAGGTACCTGGCGAAGTCCCGCTCCACGCACCGGGGCAGGCCGCGCCCCACGTCGCTCGCCTCCGCCAGCAGAGTGGCAAGGTTCTCCCTCACCGCCTCGTACAGCACCGTCCCCTCCGGCTGCCTCCGCCGGTACGCCCACCCCCGCTCCTCCACCTGCCCCTCCCCAACTCCACCTCGCCAGGGCACACGCTACCGTCAGCCTCCCACGGGCTTCTCGTGAGCCCTGCGAGACTGGGGAACTCGGGCCGCTCGCGTCCGTGAGCGGGTTGACCCTGTGGGGCTGCATGTGCCCCCAGTGTGCCCCTCAAGCGGGGATGAGAACGGGACAAGACGGGGGGAGACGGGATAGGGCGGCACAACGAACCGACGTGAGCTCAAGGTGATAGTGGGTAACAGCGCGTCCTGCTTGGAGTTTCCTATCGCCTTGTCTGTGGGTTCGATTCCCGCCGCCTCCATCACAATGCGGGTAGACGGCGCGCATCTGATTCCGGCGCGGGCGCACACCTCTCAGTTCGCCGGGCCCGAGGTGGAAGGGCGAGCGGGTGGGAAGACAGGCACGTAGCACGCTTCCTTGTATACGTAGGCGATCCCGACACAGTCCTTCGGGGCCAAGTCTACCTTCAGCCAACAGCCACCATGGATGGGAACGTAGCCTTTGTGTGGGCAGCGGCCATTGGCATCCGGCCGCATCTGTCCTGGGAAAGGCTTGGGTGGCACGTCCAAGGCGATGGGGGACCACGCGGACGGCGGCACGGTGGAGGACACGGGGGCCGTCAGCGCGGAGTCCCCGACAGCCACGGCGCCGCCGTCCTTCGCCTCCAGCCGTGCCGAGACTTGAGCGTTCGTGGGCGCGTGTCCCGTCCGTGCACTCATCAGCGAACCGATTCCCAAGACCAGTGACACTCCCGCACCGACCGCGATGCGCCAGTGTCTCCTGCTCGCTTCTCGACCCCTGAGCGAAACGCGCCGCGAGGATGCACGTACCGCCACGGGCCGGGCTTCCTCCAGGTCGAAGAGGGACACATCCGCCTTCGGCCCTGCCTCGCGCGCGGCCTTCTCCATCACTTCAGCCAGCTCTCCTGCGCTGCCACGCGCCTCCGGACGCATGGACATCATTCGAGACACGAGAGCACTCAACTCCACGCAGCAGCGGCTGTTGAGGCCTCTCGGAGCACGCGGCCCCGGGCCCTCCAGGCTCCAGATGCGAGCGCCCTCGTCATCCAGCCCCAGCGAGGGAGGGTACTCGCCGGTCACCAGCCGATAGCCGGTAACGCCCAGTGCGAAGACGTCATCCGACGGCCCCGGTGCGTAGGGCACGGCGGGGGCAGGGGAGGGGGACATCACGGTGCGCCACGCCTCCGGTGAGCGGTATGCCGGCGTTCCAGGAGGGAAGGGCGGCCAGGTCAGCGTGGCGGCGCCAAGGTAGTGGCTGGAGCCGAAGTCGAGGAGGAAGGGCTGTCCATCTACCTCCCTCACGACGACGTTGTCACCCTTCACGTCCCTGTGCACGCCGCCCACTGCACGCGTGGCCTCCAACGCCCGTGCGAGGCTGGCGAGGCACGAGAGCACCTGTCGGGAGGTGGCCCGGTGCTCCCTGGCCCAGTCATAAAGAGAGCTTCCTTCCACCCACTCCATGGCGAGATATGGGTAGGCACTGCCATCCGGAGCCTGCCATTCCCCATGCCCTACGAGGCGAGGGACGTTCGGATGATGGAGGCGGGAGAGCAATTCCGCTTCCCGAGCGAAGCGCGCATCTCCAGGGTGCAGGGCCAGCTTGAGGGCCACGGGAGCCATGGCTCGCTCCGCACCGAGGGCACGATAGACGGCGCCGTAGACTCCGCGTCCACGCCGGTCCAGTACGCGCCACGGCCCGACTCTTGTGCCCAGGGGAAGTCGTGCCGGGTACAGATAGCCAGGCGCCATGAGTGTCTCGCGAGGAGGGTCGCGGTCAATCCGCTCGTAGCGAGCGTACTCCCCGCGTCGGTAGCTGTCAGCGAGACGTGCGGGGTCGCGGGATGCCAACGTGGCAAGGCTCGGTGAAGGCGCCAGGTGAGCCGTGCAACGATGGGACCAGACAGGCCGGAAACCTGTCACGCGCCGTCCGCAGGCGCGCGTTCCCCGCCATGCCGCAAGCATTCCCAGACGTTTGAGGGGTGAAGTGGGGGCAGTGTCGTTTCCCGACAGGTTGCCCGCACCCCCGCGTGGCGCCCTTCCGGAAGCCCTCCCATGACGATATCCCTCCGAGTCGTGGTGTCCGCCAGTGCCCTGCTGCTGTCCCTGCCTCTGTCTGGCTGAGACGACTCACCCGACACGGACCCGCCATGGCGTCTGGGCCAAGGGCGACGCGCTCTACGTGGCCAGCAACGAGGCGGGGACGCTCATCTACGACATCGCCAATCCCGCGGAGCCCGCGTTCGTGCGCAGCCTCACGACGGGGAGCTACGGCACCCACACGGTGCTCGTCCGCATTCCCGGAGATGGTCACGTGTACGTGACGGACTCCTCGCGCGGCCTGCTCATCTTTGAAGAGCTCTGACGGCCCGCATCATCCAAATGGAGTTGCTGCTGCACTTCCGTTGGCCGATGCTGTCATGCCCAGCGTGAATCGGACTTTACCGGAGGCCGGATGTCCAACCCCGTACGCGTCGTCTTTCGCAACCAGGCCAACGCGCCTGTGACGGTCATCATCAACGGCTACTACAACGCAAGCTCCGTCCCGGTCCGCGTCTATTCGGGGCAGGTCACCGGCATGAGCGGTGTCTTCCAGGTGTCGGGCTACGGCTCCTACGCCTGCTCCGCCTACGCGACGACCATCATCTCCCCGTCGCTCGCTCCCCAGACGGACGTGTCCATCGTCTTCTCCTCGGAGCAGACGTCATGACCCTGATGCGTGTCGTCTTCGCTCCCCTCTCGGGGCAGGGCTACCAGGCGGACATCAAGAAGATCGTCCAGGGCAAGCCTGCCGAGGTGACGAACGTGTCGGTCCCCAAGGCGTCGACCACCGACATCACCACGACGTTCTCCGGCGACCCGGGCGGGAGCTACTTCATGCAGCTCTCCTCCTCGGGAGGGCCCAAGGCCCTCTCGGGGACGGCGACCTTCTCGTCGGACGTCACCATCACCTTCGGCGCGCTGTTCACGGTCTTCGAGGAGGGATGAGCGCCTCGCGGTCCGAAGAGACGCCGTCCCTCTTCCTGGTGTCGCTGCCCCGCTCCCTCTCGTCGAGGACGTGGGAGTGGGCGCGCGATCTACTGCAGCTCGCGTCCCCCGGCTGGGTGACCGATGGCGAGGTGCTCAACCTGGAGCGCTTCGGCTTCGCGTCCGCCTCCGCCTCCGCCTCCGCGGCGGTGCACTTCCTGCGCCCGTCGGACGGCCCCGCCTTCGAGGCCGCCCGCGAGCACCTCGTGCACCTGGTGCGCCCCACGGGCTGGGCCTACAAGGACGTCACGCAGCCCTTCGTCGTCTCCGCCGCGCTCTCCCAACCCGGTCCCCTCCGGGTGCTGAAGCTCCACCGCTCCCTCGCCGACGTCGCGCTCGCCATGGGAGACAAGGGTTGGACCTACCCGGCGCGGGGCGTGCGCCGCGACAACCCCGACGAGGCCCTCATCGAGGGCCTGCTCGACGCCCAGGAGGCGCTCGACTCCATTCCCGGGCTCGTCGTGGACTTCGACGACCTGGTGATGGATGAGCTCGCGCTGCCCGCCTCGCTCAGGAGTCTCTATCCCGGGCTCGCCATGCCCGAGGTCGTCTCCTTCGACGAGCCGTTCCTCCGGGCGCGGGACGAGGTCCTCGCGCGACGCCGGAGCGAGCGCCACCGCGTCCTGGGAGATCTGGCGCTCCAGGCCGTGCAGCGGCGCGCGGAGCGCCGGACTGCACCCGCGGATGCGCCCCGGGCCGCTTCGCCGGTGTCCGGGCGCCGGAGCCGCCCACGCATCCTCGTGGTGGGCGATGCCGTGGCGCCCACCGGCTTCAGCCGGGTCACCGCGAGCATCTTCCGGCCCCTCGCCAGCGACTACGACATCCACCAACTCGGCATCAAATACGCAGGGGGCGCCCACGACCTGCCGTGGACGCTCCACCCGGCGATTGATGCCCGGGGCGTCAGCCGCCTGCCGGAGCTGTGCGCCACCCTGGCGCCGGACCTCATCTTCCTCGTCAACGACATCTGGGTGCTCGGGGACTATGCCCGGGCGCTCGGCCGCGTGCCCGGACGCCACCGGACGGTGGCCTACTGCCCCGTGGACTCCGGGCCGCTGAGCGCGAGCTTCCTCGCGGGGCTCCAGGGCGTCCACCGGCTCGTGGCCTACACCGCGTTCGGTCAGGGAGAGCTGCGCGCCGCCGCCTCCCGGCTCGCCACCGCGCCCACCTGGCCGGACGTGGATGTCATCCCCCACGGCATCGACACCGACGTCTTCCGCCCCCTGGCGCCCCCGGGCGAGGCATTCGTCGCGTCCCGCCGCCGCAGCCGCGCCGCGCTCTTCGGGACGGATGCACTGGATGACGCCTTCATCGTGCTGAACGCCAACCGCAATCAGCCGCGCAAGCTCATCGACCTCACCGTGCGGGGCTTCGCCGCCTTCGCGAAGGGGCGCCCCGACGCCCGGCTCTACCTGCACATGGGCACCGAGGACGTGGGCTGGGACGTGCGCGGGCTGGGGGAGCGCTTCGGCGTCACCGACCGCCTCATCATCAGCACGGACCAACGCTACGCGCCCCGGCTGTCGCTTGCCCAGCTCAACCACGTCTACAACGCGTGCGACGTCGGGGTGAACACCTCGAGCAGCGAGGGGTGGGGGCTCGTCTCCTTCGAGCACGCCGCCACGGGCGCCGCGCAGGTGGTCCCCGGCCATACCGCCCCGGGGGAGCTCTGGGCGGGCAGCGCCGAGGTGCTCGACGTGGCGTTGACCTTGTGCCAGCCCCGCATCCTCACCGACGCCCACGTGCCGTCCGTGGACTCGCTGACGGCGGCGCTGACCCGGCTGTACGAAGACCGGGCGCACCTGGAGGCCCGCTCCCGGGCCGCCCATGCGCTCGCCACCCGCCCCACGCTCCGGTGGGACAACATTGCCCTGGAATGGGCCCGCCTCTTCGAGGACGAGCTCGCCCGGGGTGGAGGCCGTCCATGAACCCCATCTATCAGCAGGCCCTCGCGGGCACCCTGAGCTCGGCACCCACCGGTGGCATGCGCTCCATCCGCTTCTGGAACAACCTGCCCGTGGACGCGCAGCTCTTCTACCTCGCCGAGGACGCCTCCCGGTGCGCCATGGGCGTCGTGCCCGCGGGCTACGCGGTCAACTTCTGGGTGGCCAACGGGGACTACATCAGCTGGTCCTGCCGCCACACGGGCTCGTTCATTGGCGTCTGCTCCATCTCCTCCAGCACCACCAGCGTCTTCTTCGGGCCCAACGCCATGGTGGACCCCAACGACATTGGCCTGCCTCCCCAGCCCACCTCCGAGGTCATCATCCCCCCGGACTCGCCACGCGTCCTCGTGGCGGCCGGCCTGCTGCAGAACCGCAACCGCACGATTCGCGAGCAGTACTGGCGGCGGCTGCCCGAGTCCTACACCATCGCCCCGGGCGAGACGCAGACGGTCAGCAGCACGTCCACGTCGAACATGCAGCAGACGTCCTCGAGCACCGACACCGTCTCCGCCTCCCTCGGCACGAGCGCGAGCGCGGGCTGGGGGCCCATGTCCGTGGGCATCTCCGCCAGCCTGAGCGCCAGCTCCACCAGCTTCCAGGAGGTCTCCCTCAGCACCGAGTACACCGCCTACGTCTCCGACACCCTCACCGCCACCGAGAGCTACACGCAGATGTTCCTCAAGTGGCAGATGATGGACATGCTCAGCGTGCTCTCTCCGAATGGCGAGGTGCTGTCGAGCATCGTCAACGGGCTGTCCCCGACGGTGCTGCAAGGGCCCTACAACGTGACGGACCTCTCGACGCTGGCCGCCGCGAAGCAGCCCCGGCTCCCGGCGCGTCCGGGCTTCCCCCGCACGCGTGTCGCCGCCCGTCCGTTCCAGCCCCGGGTCGGTGCGGGGCGCAGGTGATCGTCGCGTACTGGAATACCGAGCGGGCCAGCGGCCTGGAGTCCCGCAACCTGGGTCCCCAGGTCCGCTGCCTCTGGTGTTGCGAGCAGCTCCTGCGGTGGGTCCGCGACACGTACTACGCCCACCAGGAACTGCCCTCGCTCATCTTCCTGACCGAGGTGTCGCAGGGTGGGGGCCCGATGTCCGCGTACCTCAGCAGCGTCCCCGGCTACCAGGCGCGCTACATCCCCGCGGGAGACCGGAACAACAATCCCAGTCCCTGCTCCTACATCATCATGTGGCGGAACACGCTGAATCCGGAGATCGAGGTCGTCGGGGCCAGCCAGAAGCGGCCCGTGTTGCGGGTGAGGGTGCATGGTCTCACCGTGGGCGGCGTCCACATCATCGCCAACCCCAGCAAGGCCCCCGATGAAATCTTTGGCGACATCGCCGAGCTCCACACGGAGCAGCGGCCCACGGTCCTCATCGGCGACATGAACTATGCCTGGGAGCAGCTCGACAAGGCCCTGCCGGGCAGGCGCGAGAGCTTCGAGGACGAGATAGAGGAGCTCTTCGACTGGACGCCGGTCCACCCCAGGCTCCAGGCCACCCACGGGCGGCGCTCGCGGGAGACCGGGGAGCTCAGGACCCAGATTCTCGACTACCTGTGGAAGTCCGAAGACGTCACCCGCATCGAGGCGATGCCTCCGATTCCCGGCTACAACCAGTGGACGCAAATCGACCACGCGCCCATTGCCTACCGCATCCACCTGAATGGCGAGGACGAGGTGATGTCCGAGGAGGAGGAGGCGATGGCGCGCGAGGTGGTGGCCTCGATCCACGCACGCCGCTGAGCCTCGGCGGTGGGGGCTTTGCTCCGGGCCCGCTCGCTCCTGGTCGTGTGTGACAATCACAATGTGGGGGACTCCGCCGTCTCTCGAATCATCGGATGTCCCTCGCCGGGAGGCTCGCTCATGACGTCACGTCGGTTGATTGCTCCAATGCTGTCGCTGGGCCTGTCCGCGGTGCTGGTGATGCTCGCGGTGGGACATGGTTGCAAGGGTGTGGGCACCAGCGTTCGCCCCGAGGTCGCGGCCACGTCCGCCTCGCTGTCCACCCCGGTGACATGCCCGCAGGGGTTCCGCACCTTCACCCTGACGAACCAGGCGAGCCAGACGGTGTGGCTCGGCCAGACGGCGGGGGCGGCGCCGCCGCCCTTCAACTGTACGGACGACAGCGACTGTGGCCCCAACCAACAGTGCAACAATCCGGGCTGTACCAGCAGCGCGGATTGCAACTCGGGCAACATGTGCGACACCCGCACGGGACAGTGCATGGTGGCCCCCGGCACGCAGTGCAACGGCACCGCGAAGCCTGTCACCGTCGACCTCCCCATGCCGCTGTGCACGGGGGCGAAGCAGGTGGCCCCCTGCACGGGGTGTGGCGCCGAAGGCTGTGACACGGCGACGGGCCTGTGCATGTGCGCCAGCGGAGGTCAGAGCGCGTGTCCCGCCGACTCCGGGACGACTTGCTCCAGCACCGTGCAGGAGTGCAGCCTCGCCAACGGAGGCACCTGCTACTTCCAGCAGGTCATCCCCGGCGAGAACCAGGGGTGCAGCGCGACGAGTTCCACCTGCCCGTCGGGCCAGAGCTGCGACGTGGCCCTGGGGCTGTGCCAGTACCCGGCCACGGACGGCGGCGTCCCCCTGGACGCGCTCGAGCTGACGAGCGGCGAGACGGCCACGTTGTGCATGCCTTCTTCGCTTCCCACCGCCTACGCCAGCCTCCAGCCCGAATACACCTCCTGCACCCAGGACTCGCAGTGCCAGAGCAACCGGTGTCTCCAGGCCAGCGGTGGCGCCATCTCCAGCCCGCCGACGGACTGCCCGGCTGGCGGCACGTGCCTGTGCCGCGCCGTCGTGGGGTGGAGCGGCGGCATCTTCGGGCGCCTGGGCTGTCAGGCCGACGGCACGAAGTGCCAGAGCGCGGACTGCGGCAACGCCCCCGGCCAGCCGTGCCCGCTTGGCAAGGGCGGCACCAACCCGTTCTCCTCCGCCGAGTTCACCCTTCAGCCCAACGCCCTCGACTTCTATGACGTCACCATCATCAACGGGGCGAACGTCAGCATCCAGATGGGGCCGCGCGGCGACGGCGGCTTCGCGCCTGCCTCTCCGCCCTCGCCCTATTCCTGTGGGAATGCCGGCAGCACAAGCGCCCAGGGCAACGCGGACGCGGGCATGCTGGAGGCCTGCTCCTGGAAGTTCACCCCGGACACGAGCGCCGGGCTCCCCGCCGACTACTCCGTGCTGCTGCGCGCCGTCACGCTGCCGGCATGCACGAGCAGCAGCGACTGCGCGTCGGGCACGAGCTGCGTCAACAACCTCTGCCAGCCGACGCTGACGAAGTGCAACACCACGCAGCCCTACTGCGCGGGCAACGCGGTGTGCAGCAACCCCAACAACCCCGATGCCGGCTATTGCAGCACCTGCCAGGCGGACAGCGACTGCTCGGCGGACGCGGGGACTCCGACGTGCGGCACCACGTTCCTGCCGGGCATCGGCAACATGACTCCGCTGGTCCAGGCGTGTGGCAGGTCCATTGGCTGGTGGTCCTACGAGGACCTGTGCTCGGCGCTGCCCGGCTACAGCTATGGCCCCCTCAACTGCTCGCAGATGATGAGCGCGGGCACGGTGACGGACACGCTGACCAACCTCTTCGGGTGCGCCGGGCAGTTCTCCAGCTCCTGCTACAACGCGACCGCCGGAAACACCCCGGCCTGCTGTGGCTGCGCGACCTTCCCGGGCAACCCGGCGGGGAGCTTCTGGCCCACCACGCTGGAGGCTGGCAACAACCCGGCCCAGGCGGACGCAGGGCAGTGCGTCAACAACAACACCGTGTGGGCCCAGAGCGTCCAGCCCTGGATCGCCTTCCTCAAGCAGGCCTGCCCCACGGCCTATACGTATGCCTATGACGACGTCACCAGCACCTTCACCTGCATGACGCCGGGGACCGGCGTGGCGGATGGCGGGGCGCCCAACGCCGTGGGCTACGGCATCGTGTTCGGGGACGTGAACTAGGCGGCGGGAGGTGGAAACGAAGCAGCCCCGGTCCCTCACGGGCGCCGGGGCTGCTGGTTCATGCCAGCGGCGGGGTCACTTCGTGGCGGGCACGTGGTTGACGGTGGTGACCTCACGCGGCGCCTGGAGCGCGGGAAGCGATGCGGTCAGCGAGCCCAGGTAGAGCCGGCCGTGGAAGCCGTGGGGCTGCTGGGAGGTGAAGAGCGTCAGGCCAACGGCCTGCTTGGAGGACTGTCGTGCCTCGAGCGTCGGGCTGATGCCGAAGACGTTGCACTCCACCTCTTCGTCCCAGACGTTGTAGCGGCAGGCGAACTGGGTGCCGCGCTGGAAGCCCACGTCCAGGGCACGCACAGAGGGCAGGGCGCGTGCCACGCGAGCGCCCATGGGCTCGAGGTCGCCATCCCAGCTCACCTCCGTGGTGCGTGCGTGGACGCTGCCCGTGAGCACCAGCGTCCAGGCCCCGGGGCGCTTCGACTGGGCGTCCAGCAGGTGTTGGGCCATCTGCGCCTCGCGCTCATTGCCGGAGGCCTTGTCGGAGTCGATGGCGACCACGGCCACGTCCCTTCCGGAGACGCGCAAGCGGCGGCCCTGCTCGACGAGCCACAGCATGGCGCGGCTGCTGCGCCCGTCCTGGTATGCCCGGCGCCAGAATGCGCTCCCCGAGAGGAGCTCCTGAAGGGCCGCTGAATCGCCGTCGCTGGCGAGGTAGCGCTCGAGGAGCGGCTGCTCGGAGACGGGAATGGACAGCGCCAGCGTCACCGGCAGTTCCCGGGCCGTGGCCTCGCACAACATCCGCAGCGCCGCGGACGGTACCTCCTGCGTGCCCAGGGGGTCCGCCACGAGCAGGACGCCTCCCGCGGAGAACAGGGACGAGGCTCCCTCCACGGGAGCACCACACGCCGGAGCAGTGGAGGAGGCGGTGGCCCCCGCCTCCTCGCCCCGGCTCTCCATCACCACCGAGCGAATGGGAATAGGGGGATTGCCGCTCACCAGCTCCAGCGCGGGGGCCATCTCCAGCCGCTCCAGGAGCTTCTGCTCGATGACCATGTCGCGGTAGCCGCGCGCCGGCTGGTAGCCCTCCAGCCCAGGGACATTGTTGAAGGCACCCGGCACGGAGAACAACTGCACGCTGGACCGACCGGATTCCTCCGCGACGGAGCCACCCATCTGCGCGTACCTGATGCGAAAGACTCGAACGAGTGCCTGCCGGGGCCCGAGCCGCTCTCCCTGGATGTAGTATCGCTCGGGGGGGATGACGTCCGGAATGAAGGACGAGAACATCTCCAGTCCCCCCTCCTTCTCCATCACGGCATAGCGGTTCTTCTCCAGGATGTACCGGGCCGTCATCAGCGCGTCCTCGACGGGCACCTGATAGACGACCTCGTGCGTGGGCGTCTCGTACCGACCCGTCTCCGGGTTGTACTGGGTGTCGATACCTCGCGTGGCGGAGGCACATCCCACGCACCCCAGGAGCCCCAGCATCACTCCCAACCGTCGCATCACTTCCTCCATGAGCCACAGGCCCAGGAGGCTGTTTTCGGGCCTCCTGGACGCGTCAATCGCAGAAACGCTTGGGACGCGTAGGGCATATTGACATCGCCCGGTTGACGACGGAATGGAAAGGGTGGCGACGAGCTGGCCCGGAGCTCGTGGAGCTCCAGGACCGAAACAAAAGGAGCTTGCACATGCAGCCGAGTCGTTCAGCGAAGATGGCGGTGGTGGGTTGTGGTCTCATGGGAAGCGCACTGGCACGAGCCTTCGCCTCGGCGGGCCACGAAGTCGCGGTCTGGAACAGGACTCCCAGCAAGGCCACGGCTGTTGGTGGTGGCACCCGCGCCTTCGAGAGCCTCGTCGAGGCCGTCTCGGGACGAGAGCTCGTCGTCGTCTCCCTCTCCAACTACGCCGCCGCCGCCGAGGTGCTCTCGGCGAAGGGCGTCGCAGCGGCACTGGCTGGAGCGACTCTCGTTCAACTCACCAGCGGCTCACCCGCGGACGCTCGCGAGGGGCTGGCGTGGGCCCAGGCGAACGGCGTGGACTACCTGGATGCCGCGATTCTCGCCTACCCGAGCTTCGTCGCCACCGATTACGCGACGGTCTACTACGCCGGGTCGCGCGCCGTCTTCGACCGGCACGCCGAGACCCTCCAGGCGGTTGCGAAGAACTCCGTGTACGTCGACGAGAAGATTGGCGCTGCCGCGACGCTCGACTGCGCGATTCTCGAGGCCTATTACGGCGGCTCCCTGGCGTTCCTCCATGCCGCGGCCATGTGCAAGGCGGAAGGCCTCGACCCGAAGGCCTTCTTCGCGCAGAAGAACTCCTTCCTCGGCCTGATTTCCGTCACCGCCGACGCCGCGCAGGGGATGATCGAGAAGAATGACTTCTCGGGCGACCAGTGCAGTCTCAACACCCACGTCGCCGCAATCGAGCACATCGTCCGGCTGAGCCAGGACGCCCGCATCAGCGCACGCTTCCCGAAGGAGTTGCTCGAAAACTACAAGCGAGCCGTCAGCGTGGACCTGGGGAATCAGGAGTTGCCGGCCGTGTTCCGGACCCTGACCCAGGACTGACGCTTACGACCGTCTCATGGAGGGCCCCTGAAATGCCGCTCGCTTCGAGCTTGCGCCGCCGACTCGCCGTGCTCACACAGTGTCTCGCGGTCTGCGGCCTCGCCCTCGGTGTCGCTTGCGCCGCCTCCCCGCCGCCAGCGCGGGCCCGCACGCCCGACGAGGCGCCTCCACCTGTCGAGGCCCGCGCTGGCCCACGGGCGATAGATGCACGGGCAATCATCGCGGACGCGCGGAAGATTGCGTCGCGCGATGGGGTGGAGGAACTGCTCGAGATTCCGGTGGGGGAGACGAAGCAGTGGATTTCGGTCCGGGGGCGTGACCGGCGCAATCCCATCCTGCTGATGATTCACGGCGGGCCTGCCTCCCCGGAGCTTCCGACGAGCTGGGCCTTCCAGGGCGGCTGGGAGGACTTCTTCACCGTGGTGCAGTGGGACCAGCGCGGCAGCGGCAAGACGTACAACGCCAACGACCCCGCCCGCATTGGTCCCACGCTCTCCCTCGACCGCATCACCGAGGACGCCGTGGAGGTCGTCCAGTACCTTCGGCGCCGCTACGGCAAGGAGAAGGTCTTCGTTCTCGGGCACTCCTGGGGGAGCCTCGTCGGTCTGGGGCTCGCCCACCGTCATCCCGAGCTATTGTTCGCCTATGTGGGGATGGGGCAGGTCATCAGCGGCCAGGAGAACGAGCGCGTCAGCTACGCCCTCACGCTCGCCGCGGCCGAGGCCGCCCACGACCTGGTCGCCCTCCAGGAGCTGCGGGCGATTGCTCCCTACCCGGAGAAGGACGGGTCGCTGCCCCTCGAGAAGATCGGCATCGAGCGCAAGTGGTCCAATACGTTCGGCGGCCTGGTGCATGGCCGCGACGACATCGGCCACTACCTGAACCTGGCGGACCTCTCACCCGACTACTCCGCGGCGGACGTGGCGGCCATCGAACTGGGCTCGCAGCTCTCGCTGCCGCAGTTGCTGCCGGAGCTGGCGCGGTTCGACTACACGCAGGTCACCCGCTTCGACTGCCCGCTCGTCATCTTCGCGGGGCGGCATGACACGACCACCCCCTCACAGGTCACGGCCGACTGGCTGACGCGGGTGCGCGCGCCGGGCAAGCACCTCGTCTGGTTCGAGAACTCCGCCCACATGATGATGGTGGAGGAGCCCGGGCGCGTGCTCCTCCACCTCGTGCAGGACGTGCTGCCGCTGGCTGCGCTCAGGCCGGTGCCGGCTCCCGCCGCCTCCTCCCTGCCAGGCCCCACGCCGCCCGGCACGGGGCCTGCCTCGCGCTGACGCAGTTCGAGCTTCGCGATTCCTGTGCGCACCCCCGGCCGCCGACCGTGACGCGGTCCGGCCTGGCGGGTGCTGCCCGCATGCTGGATGTCAGATCGGCGCGGTAGAGCCTCTTCAAGGGTTCCCGCTTTATGCCGGTCATCTCGAAATCATCGTTTTCATTGGGAGTCCTGTTTGTGTCAGGGGCTCCTGGTACCTCGTGAGCGTCATGCACGGTTCAGTCCTGCTCTGTGCGGAGGGCTTGTCCTTCGCCTACACCCGTGGAGCGCAAGTGCTCCGCAACGCGTCCCTTTGCTTGAGGGCGGGAGCTTCCGTGGGGTTGCTCGGCGCCAATGGCGCGGGCAAGACGACGCTGCTGGGCGCCCTCACGCGCACGCTGCGGGGCACGGCCGGGGGCTCGCTCCGGCTCGACGTGGGGGCTCTGCCCGCGCGCCGCGCCATCGGTTACGCGACGCAGGCCCTCGCGCTCTATCCCATGCTGACGGTGGAGGAGAATGTCGGGCACCTGGCCTCCCTCCTGCTGGGGCGCGTGGAGGCGAAGGCCGCCATCGCCCGAGCCATCGAGGAGTTCGTGCTCGGCCCCATTGCCCGCACGCGGGTGCATCACCTGTCGGGTGGGCAGCGGCGTCTCGTGCACCTGGCGGCGAGCTTCGTCCACGGCCCGCCCATCCGGCTGCTCGACGAGCCGACCGTCGCGCTCGACTTCGAGGCCCGCCAGCTCGTCGTCAGGCGGGTGCGCGGGTGGCGTGAGGAAGGCGCCGCGGTGCTCATCACCGCGCACTACCCCGAAGACATCGAGGAACTGTCCACGGAGCTGGTGCTGCTGCGGGAGGGGACGACGCGGGACCTGGGCGAGCTGGGCGCCGTGCTGTCGAGCCAGGCCCGCACGCTGTTGCTCCAGGCAGAGCGCTCCGCGTCCCGGCCCGAGAGCACCTCGTGGGAGCTCATGCTTGCCACGGGCCGCCTGGACGAGGTCCGGACGAAGCTCGGCGAGCTTCCTTCCGATGTCCGCCTGTCCGAGCTGCGCCTGTCCGGCAACCGGCTTCGCGACATCCTCCTGAGGGACCCTTCGCTCAGCTCCTTCGCCGAAGGGACCGAGCAGCGATGAGTCCGAACGGGGCGTCCAATAGGAGTTCCGCCACCCAGGCGGTGGCCGGGTTCGTCAATGTGGTGGCGGGCTACGCGTTGACCGAGTGGCGCGTCCTCTGGCGCGAGCGCACGGCGATGGTTTTCATCTTCATCCTGCCCGCCGCCCTGTCCGCCATCCTCGGCCCTGGCGTCTCGGGGCTGGAGGCGGCGCCGGGCGCCATGGGCCGGGCCACCATCGGCTTCGCGGTGATGTTCAGCTACATGGTGGTGACCTACTCGGGCCACGCGTTCTACCGGGACTTCTGGTACCACACGAACGGCCGGCAGGCGCTGATCCGCCCCTCGAAGCTCGCGTTCGCCCTGGGCAAGGTGCTGCCCGCGTGCGCGATGTCGTTCGTGCAGTTGCTGCTCTTCACGGGCTTCGCGGCGGCGTTCCTCGGCCTGCCACTGCAAGGCAGCTTCCCGCAGGTGGCGCTCACGGGCGCGGCGCTGGTGGTGAGCGGTTCGGCCCTGGGGTTCCTCCTCTTCGCCGTCACGCGCAGTACCGCCACGCTCTCCAATCTCTCCTACCTCGTGCTCGTGACGTTCAGCGCGGTGGGCGGCGCCATCGTCGTCACGGACGCGCTGCCGGCGTGGTCGCGCACGCTAGGCTACGCCACCCCGCACTTCTGGGCCCTGCGCGCGCTCAACGAGGCCACCTTCGGCCAGGGCCGCTGGAGCGTCGTGCTCCAGAGCACCGCCGTCATCCTCACCTTCACCGCCGTGTGCGCGGCCGCCGCGAGCCTGGCGTTCGACTTCCGGGACCAGAAACATGACACCACCTGACCAGGCCACGCCGGACCGCCCTCCGGCTCCCATCATCAGCCGGCTGCTCGGCGACCCGCGCGTGGCCCAGGCCCGCCTCGGCAGGCGCATTGGCCGGCTGCCGTACTTCACCAGGGTGGAGTCCGCCACCGGTCCCATCACCCGCATGGAGGGCCGGGAGATTCTCAACTTCGGCTCCAACAACTACCTGGGGCTCGCCAATGACGCCCGCGTCATTTCCGCCGCCCAGGAGGCCACCGCCCGCTGGGGCGCGGGCGTGACGGGCTCGCGGCTGCTCAACGGCAACCTCGCGCTCCATGAAGAGCTGGAGGAGGCGCTGCGGCGCTTCTACGGCCGCACCGGCGCCCTGGTGTTCTCCACCGGCTACGGCGCCAACCTGGGCCTGATGAGCGCGTTGCTCGGCCGCCATGACCGCGCCTGGGTGGACGAGGAGATGCACGCCTCCGTCCTGGACGGCGTGGCACTGGCGCGAGCCCACATGAAGCGCTTCGGCCACAACGACGCCGAGGACCTCCTGGCCCAGGCGGCGGAGGACACCCACCCCGGCATCTGCGTCGTCGAAGGCGTCTACTCCATGCGCGGAGACAGGGCCCCGCTGCGCAGGTTCCTCGAGGTGTGCCGGGCCACGCGGCTGGCGCTCATCGTGGACGAGGCCCACGGGCTCGGGACGGTGGGCACGCGAGGGCTCGGCACCGTGGAGGACGAGGGCGTCGTCGAGAGCGCGGACTTCATCACCATCACCTTCTCCAAGAGCCTGGGCTCCTGCGGCGGCGCCATCATCGGCGACGCGGACCAGATTGAGGCCCTGCGCTTCGGCACGCGGCCCTTCCTCTTCACCGCCTCCAACTCTCCGGGCTCGGTGGCCTCGGCCCTCGCGGCCCTGCGCATCCTCCAGGCGGAGCCGGGCCTGGTGCGCGAGCTGAAGGAGCGGGTGCGGACGCTGCGCGAGGCGCTCCAGGCGCGCGGGATTCGTCCCATCCCCTCCGATGGCCCCATCGTCAGCGTGGAGGTGGGCGCGGACTTCGACACGCTCCAGGCGTGGCGCCTGCTCTGGAACCGGGGCATCTACGCCAACCCGGTCGTCTCCCCGGCCGTGCCGGCCGGCAGGGGGCTGCTCCGCCTGAGCGTGATGCGGACCCATGAGGAGCAGATGGTGCGCACCGTCGCCGACGCGTGCGCGGACGTTTTCTCGGACCTGCAGCTGTCCCAGGAGGGACGGGGGAAGGTGGCATCATGAAGCGCACACATCAGCTCGCCAGCGGCCAGCCGCTCACCGCGGAGACGCTCCGCGCCCACGGCGTGGACCTCGAGGGCATTCTCTCGGAGCTCGTCAGCGACCCCGCCGCGTGCGGCGTCCTGCTCACGGGCTCGCTCGCGGCCGGCAACGGTACTCCCAGCTCGGACGTCGACCTGATGGTGCTCATGCCGCACCGCACGTCGCTCGTCACGAGCAGGGAGGGCGTGCGCTTCAAGAACAGCCGCTTCAGCGAGGCGCTCCAGTACTGCGATGGCATCGAGGTCAACATCGAGCTGGCCGAGCGCCACCGCGTCGCCGAAATCATGACGTGGATGACCGCCATCGCGCCGGCGCTCTACAAGCCGTCCGAGCTCAAGTTCATCCCCATCATCGACGGCCCGGAGCTGCGCTTCCTCCAGCGCCTGCGCACCGGCCTGCCCCTGCTCAACCCGGGCCTCGTGGCGAGCTGGCGGGACGAGTTCCTCGTGGAGCTGCTGCCCACCTACCTCGCCGTGCGTCACTTCATGGAGGTCCACGAGTACCTGGAGGACGCCATCAGCCACCACGCCTTCAGCGAGGAGTCCAGCCGGCACGTGGCGCGCATCTCCGTGGAGGAGGCGCTCGTCTCCATCCTCGCGGCGCTCGGAATCTCCAGCGCGTCGCGCAAGTGGCTCATCGTCGAGTCGCGCAAGGCGATGGCCACCGCGGGCGAGGTGGACCGGGGCCTGCTGGCCGAGGGGCTCGCCATCCTCGCGGACTGCGCGACGGGGCCGGTCGGGGACTGCCTCAAGCGCATCGAGGCGCTCCACAAGCGCATCGCCGCGCGTCTGTCGACCGAGCCGGAGCTGGCACGCGCGGTGGAGTTCATGCAGGGCAAGATTGGCTACGTGCTCGAGCAAGAGGCATGACCTCCTCCAGCATCCCGGCCGTTCCGGTCCGCGCCCCTCCGATGGCGCGGCTGCGGGACGCGCTTGCCCAACTCCATGGCGAGGAGCGCGCGGCCACACTCGCCCGGGAGCTGGCGGCGGTGGCGGACGGCGTCCGCGCGCGTCGCCTGCCCGGGCGTGTCGTGGGCAGCGAGAGAGCCGCCGTCATCGCCGTGTACCCCGACCACGTGCTGGACGGCGGCATGGCCCCGCTCCAGGCGCTGATGCGCTTCCTCGACGAGGAGGTGGGTGGCGTGGGCCCGGCCCTGCTGCACGTGCTGCCGCCCTTCGTGTCGGACGGGGATGACGGCTTCGCGGTGGTGGACCACCAGGCCGTGCACCCCCGCTTCGGCGCGTGGGAAGACCTGGAGCGCCTGTCGGAGGCGAGTGGTGGGCTGATGCTCGACCTGGTGATGAACCACGTGTCCACCGCGCACCCGGGGTTCCAGGGCGTGCTGCGAGGGGAGGGGAGCAGGGAGGATTTCCACCTGTTCTCCGAGCCGCGGGCCCTCGAGTGGGGCACGCGGGTGCGCACCTCCTCCCTCCTCCAGCGCTTCGACACGGCGACCGGCCCCGTATGGGCGTGGTGCACGTACGGGCGCTCGCAGGTGGACCTCAACTACCGCTCGCCGGATGTCCTCTCCTCCATGGCGCGGACGCTCCTGCGGCTTGTGGCGGCAGGCGCGCGCGTCGTCCGCCTGGATGCCATTCCCCACGTGTGGAAGCGCGTGCCCGGCGGGCCACACGAGCCGGAGGCGAAGGTGCTGGTGCGCGTGCTGCGCGCGGTGGCGGACCTGGTGGACCCGTCGGTGCGCCTCCTCGCGGAGACCGACCACCGCTCCGGCGAGCGGTGCTACCTGGGCGCGGAGCTGGCGCAGCACGACAACCACCTCGCGGTGCCGCTGCTGGTGTTCGCCGCCGCGCTCGTTGGCGAGGGCGGGCCGCTGGTGGATTGGGTGAACGCGTCCGCGTCCGACGCGCACCGCTGTGACGGGTATGCCTTCCTCCAGACGCATGACGGCGTGCACCTGCGCCCCATGGACCCGCCGCTGGACGCGCGCACCCTGCGGCGGGTGCTGGAGCGGCTGGAGCGGAGCCGCGTCTGGGTGTCCCACGCGGACGTGCGGGGCGAGCCGCAGCCGTACGAGCTCAACAGCTCCCTGCACCGCATCTTCTCCACCGAGGCGGGCCTCGACGTCGAGCGTTACCTCGCCGCGCACGCGCTCCTGTTCGCGCTACCAGCCACGCCCTCGCTCTATTTTCCCACGCTCTTCGGGCTGCCGGACGCGGTGGGTGTCGAGTCCTCCAACCCCCGCGCCGCGAACCGGTACCGCTACCCGTATGGGGCGCTCCGCGCGCTCATCCGGCAGCCGGTGCATGCGCGCATCCTGAAGTCCCTCCTCGGCCTCATCCGCCTGCGCGACGCGCTGCCCGCGCTCCGGGAGGACGGAGGCTGCGAGGCGCGGATGGCGGCCTCCCACGTCCTCCAGCTGACGCGGGGCCATGCGCGCCAGCCCCTGCACGTGCTCGTGAATCTCGGTGCCGAGCCCGCGACCGTTCGCTCGCCGCTGCGTGAATGGAGGGAGCTGCTTGGAGGCCGTCAGGGCAGGGGAGACGTCGTGCTCGCGCCGGCCGAGGCGGTGTGGCTGGTGGAACCCGGCAGCGGAGACCTCGCATGAGAAACCTCGCCAGCGTATCCGGCCTCGTCGAGGCCTTCGCCTCGCGTCCTGCGAGCGAGGAGCTCGTCTTCACGTTCTTCGACCCGTACGCCCTCGGGCTCGGGCTCGCGGAGGAGGCGCTCGCCTTCCTCGCGAGCGAGGGCTTCCGCACGGTGGACCGGCGCTTCGTGCAGTACACGCAGAGCAGCATCGAGGCGGTGTACAGCCCCAACCGGCCCATCGCGCTCGACAAGACGTGGGCCGTGCCGAGCGAGGTCTACCTGCTCGAGCCCTCCTACGCGCTGCTGCTGCACACCCCGGGGCGGTCGGCCTCCGCGGCGTTCAAGGCGCTCAAGGGGTCCGCGGACCCGCGCAAGCGCTCACCGCACCACCTGCGCAGCCGGCTGCATGCGCCCACGCGCGCGCTGAGTCTCATGCACTCCTCGGACGACGCGCGAGCGACGATTGAAGAGGCCGCCACGGCCTTCGACCCGCGCGAGCTGCGCCTGCTCCTCGAGTCAGCCGGGCGTCCCACCCGGCGCGCCATGTCTCCCTCCCAGCAACTGCCGGGCGCCCTGGTGGGAAGAGCCTGGCGACCCTCGCCCGCGGAGTTCCTCGTCCACCTGCGCCTGCGCCTCGCCGAGGAGGTGGAGCTCATTGCCCCCTTCCCCGAGGGCCTGCCCCGGCTGTGGCGCGAGGCCGCGGGCCAGCTCGCGGCGCACCGCGCCGAGCACGCAGCGTCCCGCGAGCTGTACCTGCGCGTCGTGGCCGACGAGGCGGCGCTGGTGGAGGAGGCGGTCCGTGCGGGGCGCTCACACCCGCGTCGGCCGGGGCTGTTCGACTACCGCGTGGAGCCGGCGCTCGCCGCCGCGGTGCTGGAGTTGCTCCACCAGCCCGGGCTGTACCGCGAGACGGACCTCACGCAGCTCATCGGGCCGGTGGGGGCCCTGGTCCGCAACGCCTACGAGCGCGTGCTCCTGCGCAGCGCGCTCCAGGAGTTCGAATGAGCCCCTCAACCCGCCAGCGGCACGCGCTCGATGGCGCGGCTCTTGAGGATGAGGTCGTCGTGCGTGCGCAGGATGGTGAGCTCGTTCACCTCCAGCTCCACGATGACAGTCTCGCGGAAGCGCTGGAGCACGCTGAACAGCTCGTCCGCCTCGTGCACATCCAGCTCGGAGTTGAAGCGCAGGTGGTCCGTCAGCTGCAGACAGCCGATGTAGAAGCCGGGGTGGAGCGAGTGCTCCAGGCGCGTCTGGATGGCAGTGAGGTGGTCCACCGGGTTGGGGCCGTCCGTCAGCTCCGGGTAGACGGGGAAGTACATCCGGCCGTTCTTCTTGCCCCAGAACCAGCCGCCCTTCACCTGGATGCGGAAGCGCGGGAAGCCCTCCAGCCGCTGCTTCACGAAGGGGACGATGTCCTGCGCGGGCATCCGCTCGTGGAGGCCGTTGCAGATGGTGAAGTGGTGTCTGTACTTGCGCCGCTCGACGATGTCCCACGCAATCTTGCGTGCCGCGGCCGTCATGGCGACGGCATTCATGAAGCGGTTGAACTGGGGACTCTGGGCGAAGGCGCCGAAGTCCACGAAGCCCACCAGCGAGATGCGGGGCGCGCGGTAGGTGCCCATCCAGTCGTAGCCGGCCTTGACGTCGTATGGCACCACCTCCGGGTGGTCGGGCCGAGCCAGCGGCAGCTGCATCAGCCGGTACTCGTAGGAGAGGACATGGTCCTCGGAGGGGCGGGGCTGAAGCTCGTTGCCCGCCCGGCGGTACGCGAGCCGCTCATCCGTGGCGAAGGTTCTCATGCATCGAATCCACCACACGTGGACAGGGGCGGCAATGTGAGGCCGCACTCGCGGCGCGCTCCACGTCCGCTCGCGCGAGGTTGCTCGTGACACTCCGGGAATCCGACACCGCCACGCTTCGCCTCGACCTCCCTACCGGAGGCATCCGCGACTGCCGGGTGCTCGCCATCGGACCGGCGCACGCCTCCATGCGCGCCTGGGCCGAGCGCACCCTGGACACGCTCGCGGAGGCGTTTGGCGGTGCGCCGCTGACGCTCGCCTTCAAGGGGACGGTGCTCTTGCGGCCGCGCGCGCTCCACGTGCCGCTGCGGGGCGCCTCCGCCGTCATCGCCACCTGGCGCGGCGAGTGCCGCTTCATCCTCGGGCGGACCCAGGCAGTGCGCCGGGAGCTGGAGGGGTGGGACCTGGACGCGGTGGCGGTGCGCCTCGGGAATTCGGGAGATGTGGTGCGCCTCGAGCTCCGCGAGGACGAGGCCACGAGCGAGCCGCTCGCCCCGGTGGGCCGGCTCCTGCTGGGTGACAAGGCGCGCACGCTCGACATCCTCTCGGAGCTGCACGGGCCGTGGCGCATCTCCCGGCCGCTCATCGTGCGGGGCCAGGAGTGGGCGGTGGACCGTGGCGGCGTGCTCTGGCGCGTGCGGGAGCGCTTCGGCACCGCACGTGTCGTCGTGCGCTCCTCCTGCTCGGCGGAGGACGCGTGGGCGGAGTCGAATGCGGGGCGCTTCCTCTCGGTGCTCGACGTGGACGCGGGCGACGCCGAGGCGCTCGGCCGCGCCATCTCGGACGTGTTCGGCTCGTACGGCCGGGGGGCGGAGTCCGAGAAGGTCTTCCTCCAGGACTACGTCCACCCCGTGGACGAGAGCGGCGTGCTGATGACGCGGCACCCGGAGACGCTTGCGTCCTACTGGGTGGTGGCGTCGGACCGTCACAGCGGGCGCACGGACCAGATTACCTCCGGGGCCCTGGAGAATCCCTCCTCCGCGTACGTGGAGCACGGCGTCCCCAAGGGCCTGCTCCCGGGCTCGCTCCGCCGCGTCGTCACGGTGGGCCGCGAGCTGGTGAAGCTCACCGGCGTGGAGACGCTGGACCTCGAGTTCGCGCTGGCGGGCAGTGACTTCCACCTCTTCCAGGTGCGACCCATCACCCGCAGGACAGGGCTCCCCGAGGGGAGCGAGGTCCGCCGCGCGAGGCTCCTCGCCGATGCCTGCACGGCGCACCAGAAGCTCGTCCCGCCCCGGGGGCCCGTCGTCGGCGAAGGGACCGTCTACAGCACGATGACGGATTGGAACCCCGCCGAGATGATTGGTCGGCGCCCGCTGCCGCTGGCCCGCTCCCTCTACGGCAGGCTCATCACCGACCGGACCTGGGCGGAGCAGCGCGCGCAGTACGGCTACCGGGACCTGCGGGGCGTACCCCTCCTGCGGGACTTCGCCGGGCATGCCTACGTGGACGTGCGGGCCTCCCTCAATTCCTTCATCCCGGCCGTCACGCCCGCGCACGTGGCGGCAAGCCTCGTCTCCTCCCAGCTCGCCCGGCTCGCCGAGGACCCCCAGCTGCACGACAAGGTGGAGTTCGACATCGCCGACACGTGCGCGAGCCTCGGCCTGCGCGAGCGGCTCCGGAGGCTCTACCTGTCCGACGTGGAGGAGGGGGAGCTGGAGGCGCTGGCCGTGGCGCTGCGGGCCCTCACGCTCAACGGGCTCCGCGGCCTTCCCGCCTGGCTGGAGCGGGTGGAGCAACTGCGCGCCGCCCCGCTCGCGCCGGGCTTCGGAGGTGGGCTCGGCCCCGTCCTCGAGCGCCTGCGGGAGCTGGGCACCCTCCCGTTCGCGCACCTGGCGCGCACGGCGTTCGTGGTGACGGCGCTGCTCAAGAGCTTCGTGCGCGAGGGCGTGCTGGACGCGGGAGAGCAGCGTCAGGTGCTCCAGCGCATCCGGACGGTGGCCGGGCAGCTGCAAGCGGACGCGCTCCGTGTGCGGAGGGGTGAGCTGAGCCTGGAGGCGCTCGTCGCAGAGTTCGGCCACCTGCGCCCGGGCACCTACGACCTGCGCACGCCCCGCTATGCCGCGGACCCCGAGCGCTACTTCGGCCCGCTCATCTCGGGCACCGAGGAGCTGGCCAGGCACGAGGAGCCGCTCTCACCAAGCCTCCTGGAGCGCATCGGTGCGGGCCTCCGGGGCGCGGGGCTCGAGCTGTCGAGCCACGAGTTTCTCGGGCACCTCGGCGCGGCGGTCTCCGGCCGGGAGTACGGCAAGCACGTGTTCACCCGCACGCTCAGCGCGGTGCTCGAGCACATCGCCGACTGGGGAGAGCCGCTGGGACTGGGCCGGGACGACCTCGCGCACCTGTCGCTGGAGCAGGTGGAGGCCGCCATGGGGCTGCCAGCGGCCGAGGCGCGGCCCCGGTGCCGCGACGCCATCGACGAGGCCCGCGAGCACGCCGCCGACATCAACCTCATCGAGCTGCCGGACGTCCTCATCCGCACGTACCACCTGCTCTTCCACGTGAGCAGCGACGAGCAGCCCCTGTTCGTGACGAAGGCGTGCGTGCGCGCGCCGGTGTTGGTCGCGGACGGGCTGCCGGATGCGGAGCGCGTGCGCGGCACCATCGTGCTGCTGGAGCGCGCGGACCCCGGCTATGACGGCCTGCTCGCGCTCGGCGTGGCCGGCATCGTCACGGCGTATGGCGGCGCGAACTCGCACATGGCGGTGCGCTGCACCGAGCTGCAATTGCCCGCCGCCATCGGCGTGGGCCGCGAGCAGCTCCGGCGGCTGGCGAGCGGGCGGGTGATGACGCTGGACTGCGGTGGGCGCAGGCTCGTCCATGAGTGAGCGCCGCGCCGTCCTCGTCACCCAGCGCCGTGACTGCGTCCCGGATCGGCCGGAGACACGAGATGCGCTGGAGGCATCCTGGGCCGAGTGTCTGTGGGAGGCGGGCTGGATGCCGTTCCCCGCGGTGAACGTGGCCGCCGCGGCCGCCGCGCAGTTCGAGGCCCTCCGCCCGGGGCTCGTCCTCCTCACCGGCGGCAACGACGCGCCGGGGACGGGACAGGACCGCGTCCCCGCGCGGGACGAGACGGAGTCGGTCCTGATGGCGCTCGCCGCCCGGACGGGCACTCCGCTGCTCGGCGTGTGCCGGGGCGCGCAGATGCTTGCGCTGGCCGCGGGGATGCGGCTGGTGCGCGTCGAGTCCCACGTGCGCGTGCGCCACGCGCTGAGGGGCCCGCTCGCCGACGCGTGGAGGGGCCCGGCGGACGTGGCGAGCTTCCACCACTGGGGCGTGGAGGCGGGCTCCATCCCCGAGGGGTGGGACATCGTCGCGCGCTCGGAGGACGGCGTCGTGGAGGCCTTCGCGAGCGCGGAGCGGCGCTCGCTCGGCGTTCTCTGGCACCCCGAGCGCGAGCCCCGTCACCTTCCGGCAGTCCTCGAATACATGGAGGCGTCCTTCCTGTGAGAGCAATCATTCTGGCCGCGGGGCTGGGAACCCGCATGGGTCCGCTGGCGGCGAATCGTCCGAAGTGTCTCGTGGAGCTGGCGGGAGCGCCGTTGCTCGACCACCAGCTGGCCGTGTACCGGCACTTCGGTGTCGACGTCACGGTGATGGCTGGCGCGTACCCCGAGCAGATTCAAGAGGGGCGCGACGTGCGCGTGGTGGTGAACCCGGCCTACACCACCGGCAACATGGTTGCCACGCTGCGCTTCAGCCTGCCCGTGCTGTCCCGGAGCGAGCCGGTCATCGTCGCCTATGGAGACATCGTCTTCTCGCGCGAGGTGCTCGCCGCGATGCTGGCCGCGTCGCACGACCTCGACGTCGCCATCGACACGCAGTGGCGCCGCCTCTGGGAATTGCGGATGGAGGACCCCACGACGGACTGCGAGTCGCTGCGTCTGGAAGGCGAGCGCATCATCGACATCGGCTCGCGGGTGCGCTCGGTGGAGCAGGTGCAGGGGCAGTACCTCGGGCTGTTGCGCTTCGGGCCCGGCGTCCTGCACTCACTCTATGAGCGCTTCGACCGCCGCGTGGCCGAGGACGCCCGGTACTGGAACACCTCGATGACGGCCTTCCTCCAGGACCTCATCTCCGAGGGCATGGCGATTCACGCCGTGCCCATCGCGTCTGGCTGGCTGGAGGTGGACAACGGAGAGGACCTGCGCCGCTACACCGAGGCCCACGCTTCGGGTGCGCTGGCGGGCTTCTGGTCCCCCACGGCGGCGCCGCGCGGCAGCGTCAGATGAGGCGCACGCGGGGGTCTCCCGCGTCCTGCAGCAGGGACATTCCGGCGCTGTAGCGATCGAGGATGTCGGGGACGGAGGCCAGTGCGCGGATGGCCTCGTCCCAGTCCGGCCAGGTGAGGCGCTCCGAGCGCACGGCGTCGCTGAAGGGCGAGCCGTCCGTGAGGTGGAAGTGCACCTGTCCGACGTCCTGCCGGGGGCCCGCGTTGACGAGCACTGAAGAGGCAGCCCTGCGCTGGGCGCTGGCGATGAGCGCGAAGAGGTTGGCGCGCAGCCCGGCATGGCGAGGGTGGGCAAGGGCGAAGACATCCGGCACGGCGCGCAGGGGAACGGCGAGGTGGTGGAAGCTTCCGTAGCAGGGACGCGGGTGGCGGTAGAGGGCGGCGAGCTCCGAGCGGTCCAGGGTGGTGAGCGGCAGGAGCCGGTCCACGTGCGCGAAGCCGAAGCGGACCAGGGAGCCCGAGGCGGGGGACCGCGCCATCCGGAACGCCAGCTGTTTCAGGGATGCCATGGACGGCCTTTACGCGTGCATCAGCCGCGCGGGCTGACAGGGTTGCGCGGGAGTTCTACTACAGGGGGACCCACACCCGGGGACCGGACACGTCGCGGTCTCCGTCGCTAAGCTCTCGGCTCGAAGCGGACAGCCTGCAAGACGCAGCCGCCGACTCTTCCGTATGGAGCCAATGATGATTCTCGCCACATGTCACTGCGGTCGCGTGTCGATTGAAGTGCAGACCGAGCCCACCCAGGTCACCGACTGCAACTGCTCCATCTGTCGACGTTACGGCGTGCTGTGGGCGTACTACTCGCTCCAGCAGGTCCGCGTTCGCACGGAAGGGTCTGCCCAGGACACCTACCAGTGGGGCGAGCAGAAGATTGCCTTCCATCGTTGCGCCCACTGCGGCTGTGTCTCGCACTGGGCGGCGCTGGACCCGGCGCGCGACCGGATGGGCGTCAACGCGCGGCTCATGCCGCTCGAGCTTCTATCGAGAGTGCGCGTGCGGCACCTCGACGGTGCCGGCACCGAGCTGTACCGCGACTGACGCCCACTCTCAGGACGTACCCGCCTGTACGCCGCTGAACGCGACGACGCTGTCGCTGGTCAACCCCGCGGCGTTCGCCTCGTCGGTGTCGACGTGCATGTCGAGACGGAAGTCGGGATGGACGCGGACGAGGACGTCTCCCATCGTCATCTCGCGCTCGCCCTCGACGCGCACCTGGATGACGTTGCGGTCCTGGACTCCGAACGTGCGCGCCTCCTCGGGGCTCATGTGCACGTGCCGGAGCGCGAGGATGACGCCGCTCAGGATGGTGACGGTGCCCGCCGGGCCGCGCAGGGTGATTCCGGGCGTCCCTTCGAGCTTGCCGCTCTCGCGCAGGGGCGGTGTCACGCCGAGCGTGAAGGCGTCGGTCCGCGCCAGCTCCACCTGGGTCTGCTTGCGCAGCGGGTTGATGATGGCGACGCGCTGGATTTCTCCCTTGGGGCCGACCAGGTCCACGGTCTCCCGGGTGACGTACTGCCCGGGTTGCGTGACGTCGCGCTTGTTCGTCAGCTCATACCCCGGGCCGAAGAGCGCGTCGCAGTCGGCGCGGCTGAGGTGGACGTGGCGCACGCTGACGCCCACGGGAATCGGCCGTGCGCGCACGCTGCGAAGGGTGGCCGTGGGCCCCACCAGGCAGCGCATCACCTCGCGGGCAATCATCCGCTCCTCGTCGGTGCGCACCACCAGCACCTGCGTGGGGGCGCGCGGTGCGGAGACCTCCACGATGCCCCCATGGTCCGCGGGGCGCTGGGTCTCATTGGCCCGCTCGTCGAGGGAGACGCCCATGAAGAGCAGCCCCTCGCACACGCGGCTGCGCACCAGCGCGGAGTTCTCACCGATGCCGCCGGTGAACACGAGCGCATCCGCCCCGCCCAGCACGGCGGCGTACGCGCCGATGTACTTGCGGATGCGGTGGACGAACACGTCGATGGCGAGGCGCGCGCGCGGGTTGCCGGCCTCCGCGGCCTGCTGCACGTCACGGAAGTCGGCGCTGACGCCGGACAGGCCCGCGAGGCCCGACTGGCGGTTGAGCAGGGTGTCTATCTGCTCCGGCGACAGGCCATCCTTCGCCAGCAGCAGCGGCACGGCAGGGTCCAGGTCTCCGGCGCGCGTGCCCATGACGAGCCCTTCCAGCGGCGTCATGCCCATGGAGGTCTCCACCGAGACACCGCGCTCGATGGCGGCGATGCTGGCGCCGCCTCCGAGGTGGCAGGTGATGAGCTTGAGCCGCGACAGGTCCGTCTTGAGGTGCTCGGCCGCGGACAGGGCCATGAACTGGTGGCTCGGGCCATGGAAGCCATAGCGGCGCACGCCCTTGGACAGATAGAGCTCGTGCGGAACGGCGTACGTGTAGGCCTGGGGCGGAAGCTGCGCGTGGAACGCGGTGTCGAAGACCGCGACGTGTGGCACCGAGGGGAAGACCTCACGGGCCGAGCGGATGCCAGCGAGGTTCGCCGGGTTGTGGAGCGGGGCGTAGCGTGCGCACTCCTCGATGATGGCCTCGGCCTTGGCGTCGACCGGCGTCGGGGCGATGAGCCGCTCGCCCCCGTGGACGACGCGGTGGCCCACCGCCGCGAGCGCGCTCGCGTCAGGCAGGGGGCCGCCGGCGCGCGTCAGATGGGCGAGAATGGCGCGCAGCGCGTCCTGGATGGCCCGCCCGTCGACCGGGGCGCTGCCCGCTTCGTGGACGTGCAGGGCCTCCGCGGTGCCCACGCGCTCGACGCGTCCCGCGGCGAGACGGGCCTCGGTGTCCATCTCATAGAGGTTGTATTTGACAGAGGTCGAGCCGACGTTGACGACGAGTACCTTCATGGTCGGGCGAAGGTATCACGGCTGCCGCCCCCTGCCGGGAGGGGCCAGGAGCAGAAACCGGTCCTCCCGGCACGGCCGCCATGGCAGGCGTCTGGTGGTGCGCCACCCTTTGCGCTGCCTTTGGCCCGCTCACGCCGCGAAGAGTGTCCAGGGACGAGCACCGCCAGCGTCTTCTCCCTGGCCTCCAGGCCGGGTGCCACGCCAGGTGCAACAATGCCAAACACGCCTGTCGACTATCCTCCCTCGGGCAGGGGCTGGACCTCGCTGGAGCCCCGGCGCATCTCTCGCATCGAGTACGTGGTGCCCACGGAGTAGCGGGCCAGGTCCTCCGGGTCCCTGGCCTTGTAGGTCAGCGACCGGCCCTCCTCGTCCGCGAACAGCACCATGTAGTTCGCCTCGCGACGCTCGCGCTCGTCCTCACCGGGCGCCAACCCCTGGCGGAGCCGCACCTCGTCGGGACCGGGCCAGCGCATCTCGAGGGATTCTCCCGTCGCCTGCGCCGTCCGGTTCCAATGCCACTCCCAGACGTCCCACGCGTACCACATGCTCGTGCGCGGCTCGTCGCGGTAGCGCGGCACCTCGCGCGTGCGCATCTCCGGGCAATAGCGTGTCGTGCAACTCTGCCCTCCCCCCGAGCACGACTGCGAGCACGAGGCGAAGCCGTTGCCGTCGTCCGTGCACACCTCCTGGCAGCTCTCCGGAGTGGACGTGCAGTCCTGCCCGCACTCGACCTGCTCGGTGTAGGACTCGGTGTCGTAGCCATCCAACACCTTCTCGGTGTGGTGGAATCGCTCTCCGCGCTTCCGGATGTTGAACGCGTCCGAGGGCCGGGCCTCCGCGAAGCCCTCGCGGTGGTACAGGCTCTTGCGCTCCACGTGCACCAGGTGCGCCCACGTGACGCCCTGGACCCGTACCGAGAGCACCCGGGGGGCCGTCAGCCACCATACGCCGCCGGCCAGCAACACCACGGCCGCAAGCAGCCAGAGCCACCGGGGAATCCCCAACCACCGCGTGCGCAGTGCGGAGAGGGAGCGCCACACCCGCATCGACACCTGCTGCTGTGGGGGCGGAGCGCCAGCCTGGGCCACGGTTGCCGCTGGAGGCTGGGGGCTTGCGCCACAGCGGTTGCAATGGCCGTCGAGGCTGCGTTGGTCGCTCCCGCAGTACGCACAGCGCCAGTTGGCGCCCGCGTTCGCCAGCCGCAACAACTTCGGATCCGTCACCGTCGCGGCGGCCACGGTGTTCGACGGCATCTCGTACTTCTCCGACGCGTCCTTGGGGTCGCCGCAGTTCTGGCAGGCCGTGTGCCGGCCCAGATTCACGTGCTGGCAGGTACTACATCGCCACGACAGCTCGATCTTCCGACTCCTCCCCATCCCCCGAGCCTAGCAAGACGGATGGGCGCACTGCCAACGGGGGGCCGCGGCCGTCGTCGGGCACGGGGCTGGTCCTCCCGGTCGGAGCGCTGCGTGGGCTGCCCGCCGAGGCCCAGCTCCAGCCGGTGCTCGACGAGGCGGCCCTGAAGGGCATCGAGCTTCGAGCCCACGGCGTAGTCCTCGCCAGTCCCCGCATTGCTCCGTCGTCACGGCACGGGCTACGCTCGCATGACAATGATTTCTCCAAACGGCAATCGCTCGCAGCTCAACAGCGTTTTCAATGCCGCGCTCACGGCCTATTTCGCCAACCCGCGTGACTACCGGGACCTGTATCGCTCGTATCTCGGCGTCGAACCGAAGTTCATCCCGGCGAGCGAGACGGGAGGCTGGGTGGACGTGGAGTTGGGGACGCTGTCCCGGGTCCTCACGAGAGGGGTCCTGCGCTTCGGCTATGCCGAGGGTCCTCCGTACGTCTATCACGGCGCGAATGGCGAGCTGACCGGACTGGAATGGGAGCTGGGCAACCAGTTGACCGCCATCATCCGCAGCTATTACTCCGGCTACGCGCCCGGAAAGGGGCTGCGCGCCGAGTGGGTCCGCATCGAAGTCACTGCGTCCGGAGATCCGGAGCGGGCCCGACTCGATGCGTTGTATGCCGCGCTCAAGGAAGACCGCTTCGACGTCGCGCTCTCGGGGCAGGCGAACCTCAGCGCCGACCCCACCGCCCCCGCCGTGGAGTGGACCAGTCCCACGGAGTTGCTGTTCACGAACATCCTGTACTCAGGCCGTGGCGAGTACGACCTGAAGGGACTCGTCGGCGGCTCGCGCGCGCAGTTCATCGACACCGTGAAGAAGTGGCCGGACGTCCAGATGATGTGCGTCGTGAACCTGGGGCCGTCGCGGACCAACACCCTGAAGCTCGTGGAGGACATCCGCGCGCAGGGTGGGACCGTGACACTCAAGGACGACTGCACGGTGGAGGAGATCACCAAGGCGATCAAGGACCGGGCGATCCACTTCTCCGTCGGGGACGCCGTCGCGTCCGCGTGGCAGGGAGTCCAGCCAGGCTTTCCCGGACTCAATCTCAACATCACCGCCGCACTCGATCCGCTCGGCACCGCGCAGCGCGTGGCGGCGTTCACGCTGCGGCCGAAGTAGCGCGAAGTCCCCCCTGTGCCAGGCAATCCAAACACGGTGCCCTTCACGCATGCTGCAACCCCTCGTCCGGGTGCACCGTCCCGGACGGCCCGCGCGTGCTGGCGCGCCCGGATTCAGACGTGGCGGCGGAGGCCAGGTAGGCATGCAGCTGCGCCACCACGGCCGAGCCCTCGCCGATGGCCGCGCCGACTCGCTTGACGGAGTCCGAGCGCACGTCGCCGATGGCGAACACGCCGGGCAGGCTCGTCTCGAACGCGAACGGCGCCCGCCCGGTGTCCTCCCAGGTTTCCGCCTGGAGAGGCTTCTCGCCGAGCGCCGCGCCCGTGCGCACGAATCCCTTCGCATCCAGCGCCACACCGCAGCCCGCGAGCCACTCCGTGGCCGGGTCCGCCCCGATGAAGAGGAAGAGGTGGCGCACGTCGTGCTCCTCCTCCCGCCCGCCAGGCCGGTGCCGCCAGCGCACGCGCTGCAGGCCGCGCTCGTCCGAGCCCTCCAGCCCCACCATCTCCGTCTCCATCATCAGCTCGATGCGAGGGGACGCGGCCAGGCGCTCGACGAGGTAGCTGGACATGCTCGCGGCGAGCGCCCGGCCGCGCACGAGCACGCGGACCCGACGCGCGTGGCCCGCGAGGAACACGGCCGCCTGGCCCGCGGAGTTGCCACCGCCGACGAGCACGACCTCCTCGCCGTCGCACATGCGCGCCTCGATGGGGCTGGCCCAGTAGAAGACCCCACGGCCCTCGAACTGGTCGAGGTTCGCGAGCGCGGGACGGCGGTAGCGTGCGCCGCTGGCCACCACCACGGTCCGCGTGCGCACCTTCCACCCGTCGGTCAGCTCGAGCGTGAGTGGCGCGCCGGAGGCCACGCAGCGCAGGGAGGCGACCTCCGCCGGGATGGCCATCTCCACGCCGAATTTCTGCGCCTGCACGAAGGCGCGCCCGGTGAGCGCCTGGCCGGTGATGCCGGTGGGGAAGCCCAGATAGTTCTCGATGCGCGAGCTCGCGCCTGCCTGCCCCCCGAAGGCCCGCTGATCCAGGACGAGCACCCGCAGCCCCTCGGAGGCCGCGTACACGGCGGTGGCGAGCCCCGCGGGACCCGCGCCCACCACGGCGACGTCATAGAGCGTCTCGAAGGCCCCCTCCGGGAGCAGGCCGAGCGCTCGGGCGATGGTGCGCTCCGAGGGGTTCTTCAGGACCGAGCCATCGGGGCACACCACGAGCGGGAATTCCTCCGCGCGGGGCGAGTAGCGCTCGAGCAGCGAGGTCGCCTCGCCGCCCTGCGCCGGGTCCAGCGCGCGGTACGGGTGGCCATTGCGCGAGAGGAAACCCTCCAGGCGAACCCTACCCGCGCTCTCGGGTGGACCCACCAGGACGGGCCCACCGGCACCTGTCTCGATCAGGCCCACGCGGCGCAGGATGAGGGCGCGCATGATGCGCTCACCGAGGTCCGCCTCTGCCACGAGTAGCGCCCGCAGCCCGTGCGGGGGGATGACCAGCGCCTCCACTTCGCCCACCGCGTGAGCGTCGACGAGCGCGGGGCGTCCGGAGAGTTGGGCCACCTCGCCGAGGAACTGTCCCGGGCCCTCCTCCACGATGGGAATCGAGTGTCCCAGGCCATCGCGCCGGGAGATGGCCACGCGGCCCTGGGCGAGCACGAGCATCCCGGGGCTCGGCTGCCCGGCTGCGACGAGGCACTCCCCATCACGGAAGTGCCGGACCTCACCGAAGCGCTGCATGCGCTCGCGGTCCCGGGCGTCCAGGACGGGGAACATCTGAGAGCGGCGCGACTCGAGGTTCGGGGGCAGGGGAGGAGGATTCATGACCGTGCCCAATGCATGGGCACGGGACGCGCGAGTGACACGAGCCCGGGCATCCACCTGAGCCTTCGCCCGGATGCGCCCCTCAACCCTCGATGAGCTGCGGATGGTCTGTCTTGGATTTCGAGAAGTTGAACCTGGCGTCACATTCACCCAGTTGAGCACCTGATGTCAGAGGACCTCTGTACGTTGGGTTTTCAACATGAGGAGATGCTGATGCAATCCGGTATCGAAGAACTGAAGGACGGCTTGAAGGCCATGATCGTGGACCGCCTGCGGCTGAGCATCGACCCCGCGACCATCCCGGATGGGGCACCGCTGTTCGGTGGTGACTCGCAGGGTGGTGAGGCTGGCGGCCTGGGACTCGACAGCGTCGAGGCGTTGGAAATCGTGGTCGGCATCGAGGAGAAGTGGGGCGTCATCATCGCGGACGACAGCGTCGCGAAGGAGTTCCGCTCCATCAATACGCTCGCGGCGCTGGTCAGCCGGTTGATCTCCGAAGGCGGAAGGAAGGCCGCAGGTGCATAGCGCGCAGGCGGAAGCGCCGTCGTCCGGGCTCGGTATCCAGGAGCTCCTCAAGCTCCTGCCGCATCGCTATCCGATGCTCATGGTCGACCGGATCGACAGCCTGGAGCCCGGCGTGTTCGCCGAGGGAATCAAGTGCGTCACGGCGAACGAGCCCTTCTTCCAGGGGCACTTTCCCGAGCACCCCATCATGCCGGGCGTGTTGATTGTCGAGTCCATGGCCCAGGTGGCAGGCGTCATGCTTCGCACCCGGGGTCTCCCCGAGGCGGAGGGGGCGGAACAGACACCCTCGAAGCCAGCACGCCCGGGGGTGATGGCGAACATCCAGCGGATGCGCTTCCGCCGCCCGGTGGTCCCTGGAGATCAGCTCCGCGTTCGGGCCACGCACCTCAAGAGCCTCGGCACCGTCCATCAGGTGAAGGTCGAAGCACGGGTGGGCGAAGAACTCGTCGCTGACGGCGAACTGATGCTGGGCTCCTAGTCGCAAGGAAACACCTCACCATGCTCTTGAATGTGCTCATCCAGGGAAGTGGATTTCCGCGGCTGCGATCCACGGTCACCCTCGTGCAATCCCAGAAGCGGAACATCCTGGTGGACAGCGGCCTGCGCGACGACGCGGACCGGCTGGTGCTGGCACTCAAGGAGCGGGGGCTGACCCCTGATGACGTGGACGTGGTCGTCGCCACCCACCTGCATTACGACCACTGCGGCAACCATCTGCTGTTTCGAAATGCGCGATACATCGTGGGCGCCAAGGACTTCATCGAGAACGCGCATTTCATCAGGGCCTATCACCAGGATGGCACTCCCGGGAAGGCGACTACCTCGGCGCTGCTGCGCGAGAACTACCAGACGGTGAAGGACTTCTACGTCCGGTCCATCGTGCGCGAGGTGACTCGAAACATCGAGTTCTACAACCGGGTGCTCGAGCAGGATTCACGCTTCGTCCCCGTCGATGGCAGTCATTGGCTCACCGAGGAGGTCGAGGTGCTCCCCACTCCGGGGCATACCCACGGCCACATCTCCGTCGTCGCGCACCGTGCCCAGACAGGGAGCGAGGACGCGCCGAGGAAGATCCTCGTCGCGGGGGATGCACTCTTCACCCGCAAGACCTTGCTGGAGAATGCCGAGCGGGAACTCCAGCTGGCCCAGGACGTCGAGCTCTATAGCCATACACGCAGGAAGCTCCTGAGCGAGTACCGCCACATCATTCCAGGCCATGACGGTCTGGTGGACAGAGCAGCACATGTGCCCCTGGAGGCCACCTCGTGAGCACACATCGGGTCGTCATCACGGGCCTCGGGGTGACCGCGGCCAATGCGCTGTCCTCCAGAGAGCTCGCGCAAGCCCTGTTGGAGCGTCGCAGTGGCGTCCGCGAGTCCCGCCAGTTCGGCATCGAGGGACGGGCGTACTCCGCGGGAGAGGTGGACCTGCCTGGATTCTCCGCCGAGGGGGTGGACCGGGTGTCACAGCTGGCCCTCCATGCCGCGGAGCAGGCCCTCCGGGACAGCGGCCTCGAATCACAGGCGGGCTGGAGAGAGGAGGCGGGGGTGATGCTCGGCACGAGCCGCGGACCGGCGCTCTCCCTCGAACGGTTCATGCGCTCCGGAAGCGAGGCGACTCGCCGGACGCTCTTCGGGGAGCTCCCCTTTTCCTCCATTGCCCGCAACGTCGCGGCCCGGTTCGGACTGGGCGGCGTCCTTTCCACCGTGACGATGGCCTGCGTCTCCAGCAGCCTCGCCATCGGCCGCGCCCTGGACGAAATCCGCCATGGCCGGGCCCCGGTGATGCTGGCGGGGGGCGCGGACGCGCTGACGCAACTCAGCTTCAGTGGCTTCTCCGTCCTGCGCGCCATGACACCCACCGTGTGCCGTCCGTTCGACCACCGACGCAATGGGATGGTGCTGGGAGAAGGAGCGGGAATCCTCGTGCTCGAGGAGCTGCACCACGCACTCCAGCGGGGCGCGCGAATCCACGCGGAGCTGTGCGGCTGGGGAACGGCCGGTGATGCCCACCACCCCACCAGCCCCCACCCGGAGGGCCGGGGGCTGCAGCAGGCGATGACCCTCGCGTTGCGACAATCAGGCCTGACGACGGACCAGATCGACTTCGTCAACCTCCATGGCACCGGTACGCCGGCCAATGACCCCGCGGAGTGTCATGCCCTGCGCCGCGTCTTCGGCGAGCGGACCGCGTCGCTGCCGGTCAACTCCCTCAAGCCCTACTTCGGTCATACCCTGGGGGCATCGGGCGTGCTGGAGCTCATCGGCTCCGTGCTGGGCATGGAGCGCGACTTCATCCCTCCCACACTCCAGTGCGAGGAGTTGGATCCGAGGTGCGACGTCGACGTGGTGCGAGGCGAGGGGCGCGCCCGGCGCATCGACGTCCTGATGAGCACCAAGTCCGCGTTCGGCGGGGCGAATGTCGCCCTCGTCGCCCGCCGCCTGCCGGAAGCGGGGAGGGTGGTCCGATGAGCCGGAACATCGTCATCAGTGGACTCGGCGCGGTATGCCCACGGGCCGCTGGCCACGCGGCCCTCTGGGAGCTCTTCCCGCGAGGCGACGCCGAGCCTGCCGGCACACCGGAGCCCTCCGTATCCGCGCTGGAGCGGATTCCAGATGCGGCGTTCGAGAAGCAGCCCGCCCAGGTGCGGCACATGGACCGGCTCGGGCGAATCTCGCTCGCCGCCACCACCCTCGCCATCGAGGATTCCGGGCTCGAGGCCGCGCCCGGGGAGCCGCACCAGACAGGCATCGCGTTCGGCTCGGGCTACGGCTGCCTGCCCACCAACGAGGAGTATCTGGCGGGCATCCTGGAGCGGGGCGCTCGTTACGGAAACCCGCTGGTGTTCCAGAACACGGTCACCAACGCGGCCACGGGCTACATCTCCATGGTGCACGACCTTCGCGGACCCAACGCGACCTTGTGCTCGGGGTGGGCCGCGGGCCTGGAGGCGATTCGCTTCGGCTGCCAGCAAATCGAAGCGGGCCAGGCCGAGCGGATGGTGGTGGGCAGTGCGGACACGCTCAGCTCGAGGCTCATCGAGGGACTGTCGCTCCAGGGATGGCTCCGCCGCCGGGGAGCGGCGCAACCCTTCACCGAGGAATCGGACGGGATGCGCGTCAGCGAGGCGGCGTGCACGCTCGTGCTGGAGGAACTCACGCAGGCCCGGAAGCGCGGCGCGCACGTCTATGCAGAGCTGACGGGCACCGGGCACCGGGGTGGCCCGCTCACGGAGCAGGCCCGCACACTGGCCCGCGCGGTGAGGGACGCGGTGCGCACCGCCCGAATCGAGCCCGAACAACTGGGAGCTGTCTTCTCCGGCGCGAACGGCCACAGGGACTTCGACGGCTGGGAGTACCGCGGGCTGCACGAGGCCCTCGGTGCCCACGCGGCACGGATTCCGGTGACCTGTCCCAAGGCGGTCCTCGGAGAGACTTTCAGCGCAGCGGGGACGCTGGCCGTCCTGCTGGGCGCGCTGGCCGTAGACACCGGCTGGGTGCCAGGCATTGCGGGAAGGACACACCCCACGCCTGGATGTCAGCTCAACCTGATATCCGGTGCGGCGCGGCGCCTCGAGCCCGAGTGGGTGCTGGTCACCGCCCTGGGGGGAGAGGGCAGTGCCCTGGCCGTGGTGTTGCGCAGGTGCCACCCATGAGTGAGCACTCCATGGCTCGCATCTATGGGGGAACGCCTCACCGGTTTCCCATGCTCCTGGTCGACTCCGTGGAGGAGCTCTCCCCGGGCTTTGGCAGGGCGCTCAAGCAGGTCTCCGCCAACGAGGTGCTGCTCGAGCGCTTCGGAGACGCGCAGCCCACGCTGCCCTCCTGCCTGCTGGTGGATGCACTGGGGCAGGTGGCCATCCTGCTCCTGCGCGGGCGAGACGGCGAGGCCGCGTCGGTCTGGTATCTCGGCGGTATCGAGGCAATGACATTTCATACAGCCATTCCGGCCGCCAGTGTGCTGCGGATGGAAGCCAGCATTCTCAAGCGGTGGCGGACCACGGTCCGGGTCGAGGTCAAGGCCTGGATTGGAGCGGTGCCGGTCGCAAGCGGCTTCATGGTGCTTTCCCAGAGAGGTTCAGGGCCCAATGAGTAGCGCGGAAACAGTCACGCCGTTCGTCGAGGGTTTGCTCCACCAGCAGGTGGTGATTGTCACCGGCGCGGGACAGCCCATCGCCAGTGCCATTGCGCGACGCCTCGGCAGGGCGGGTGCGCGTCTGGCCCTGGTGTTCCTGCCGGAGCACGAGGCGGAGGCGACGGCACTCGCCAGGGCGCTCGGTGCGGAGCTCGCCATGGCCTGTGAGCTTTCGGATCCCCAGGCGGTGGGCGCGGTGGTCCGTCGCGTCACCACGGAGCTGGGAGGCCTCGACCTGCTCGTCAACGCGTCCTTGAGCCGCGAGCCCGGCAGGCTGCGCGACCTGGCCGCGGCGCAGTGGAAGACATTGATCGAGCGCCAGTTGAGCGGCACGGCCTGGTTCTGCAAGGAGGTCATCCGTCCGATGATGCGCAAGCGCTCGGGGCGAATCCTCAACCTCCTGGATGTCGCTCACGGAGGCGCGAGCCGGGTGGCCGCCGAAGGCCTCTCCGCGATGACCCGCTCGTTGGCGAACGAAGTGGCGCGGCACGGAATCTCCGTGAACACCCTGGCGGTCCACCTCCTCGCGGAAGAGGCCGAGCAACTTCCCCCCGCGCAGCGCGAGCGGCTCGACGGCGAGCTGGGTCCCCTGGGGAGACCCGGGAGCGCGGAGGAAATCGCAGAGGCCGCGCTCTTCCTGGTCTCGAGCGCGGCGAATCTCACGACGGGACAGCGCCTGTCAGCCACCGGAGGTCTGTGGTGAGTGAATCCCAGGCAGCACGCCAGCGTTTCCAGCAGCAGGCGGTCATCATCACCGGGGGCTCGCGTGGCATTGGCAGGGCCATTGCCCTCGCCTTCGCCTCCGAGGGAGCGGACATCGTCCTCAACTACGGGAGCAACACGGAGGCCGCGCAACAGGCCGCCGCGGAGGTGGAGGCGAAGGGGCGGCGCTGCGTGCTGGTGCCCGGCTCCGTCGCGAACCCCGACGTGCCCGGACAGCTCCGGGACGCGGCGCTCTCCCACTTCGGCCGCATCGATGTGCTCGTGAACAACGCCGGCATCAGCCGGGATGGGCATCTGATGATGATGCAGGCCGCGGCCTGGCGCGAGACGTTGGACGTCAACCTCTACGGCGCGCTCGCCTGCTGTCAGGCGGTCATCGGCCCCATGATGAAGCAGGGGCGTGGCGCCATCATCAACATGTCCTCCACCGCCGGAATCCGGGGTCGCGCGGGACAGGTGCCGTATGCGGCCTCCAAGGGGGCCTTGATCGGGTTGACCCAGACGTTGGCGGGGGAGCTCGGGCCGCATGGCATCCGGGTGAACTGCGTGGCACCGGGCTTCGTGGAGACGGAGATGGTGGAGGGGCTGATGAAGCGTCCGGGTGTCCGCGAGGGGTTCATCCAGGCCACGCCCATCCGCAGGCTCGGGACGGTGGAGGACGTCGCCAACGCCACGCTCTTCCTGGCCTCGCCGGAGAGCGCCTACGTGGTCGGCGACGTGCTGCGCGTGAATGGTGGGTTGGTGATGTAGCGCGCCGCCAGCACGGGGCCGGTGTTTTCGAGGATTCGCGCAACAACCGCTGAGAGGAACAGGATGAGCAACAGGGTCGTCGTCACCGGAATTGGCGTTCTCACGCCCATCGGCAACAACCTGGCGGAGTTTTCCGAGGGGCTGCGCTCGGGGCGCGATGGCATTGCCCCGGTCACCCATTTCGATGCCAGCAAGCACCGCTGTCAGTCCGCCGGGGAGCTGAAGAACCTCGACTTCTCGGCTCATTTCAGCACCGAGGAGCTGCCCTACCTCAGTCGCGGCACCCGGATGATTCGCGTGGCGGCGGCGCAGGGGCTGGCGGCCTCCGGGCTGGACCTGGCCGTCGAGGACCGCTCGAAAATCGGCGTGGTGCTCGGAACCAATCTGGGAGGGATGCCGGCGACGAAGGAGGGCTACGCCGCGCTCCACCACCCCTACCGACGCGGTCGTGCGGGTCCGAAAGATCCGTGGCGGGCCCTGGTGCTCGACAGCTTCATCAGCGCGATGAGCGACCAGGTGGCCAGCCACTACAGGCTGGCGGGGCTCAGTCTGGTCATGTCCACCGCGTGCAGCGCGGGCCTGCATGCGCTCGGGGTGGCGGTGGATGCGATTCGCTCGGGCCATACCGAGGTGATGCTCGCGGGCGGAGTGGATCCGCTCAGTGAGATGCCCCAGGCCGGCTTCGGCGTCCTGCGCTCACTGGCGAGCGACAAGCTGCGCCCCTTCAGCAAGGACCGCGACGGGACACTCCTGGGGGAGTCCGCTTCGCTCTGGGTGCTGGAGAGCGAGGCGCATGCGACGCGTCGTGGGGCGCACATCCTGGCGGAGCTCGCCGGGTACGGCGGCTCCACGGACGCCTACCACATGACCCGGCCCGATGAGACGGGACGTGGCCCGGCGCGAGCCATGCAGGCGGCCCTGGAGAGCGCCGGCATGAGGCCCGAGCAGATCGGCTACATCAAGGCGCACGGCACGGGCACTCCGGCCAATGACGTCATCGAGACGCGCGCCATCAAGCACGTCTTCGGCGAGCGGAGTCAGGTCCCGGTCAGCTCCATCAAGGCGATGGTCGGCCACAGTCTGGGCTCGAGCGGGGCCATGGAGGCCGCAGCGGCGGTGGTGGCGCTGAACGAGGGCTTCCTGCCGCCCACGCTGCACCTGGACACGCCAGATCCGGAGTGCGACCTGGACTACGTGCCCCATCGCAGCCGGCCCGCGAAGCTGGAAGCGGTCCTCACCAATGCGTTTGGCTTTGGGGGCAACAACGCCGCGATGGTCTTCCGGCGCTGGGAGGGCTGATGTATCACGCACGAATCTCCACCGGAGAAGAAAGGGGACGCTCATGACTGGCTCCACGCGAGTGACGGACGAAGCAGAGAACATGCGGATTGTCATCACCGGCATGGGAGCGGTGTCCCCTTACGGGGCAGGTGTCCCCGCCCTGCTGGGCGCACTCGCCGAGGGGCGCAGCGCCATCCGCCCCATCGAGGACTTCGATACCGCCGGGTGCGCCTGCACGCACGGGGCTCGTGTCCCGCAGGGGAGCCTGGCCGCGCTGACGGGCTCCAACAACCTCCGGCGTGCGCCTCGGGGGACGCAATACACGATGCTCGCCACGGAGGAGGCGCTCCAGATGGCGGGCCATGGCCCCTCCACGTGGAATCCGGAGCGGGTGGGCGTGTTCCTGGGGACATACCGGGCGAATGCGGAGGTCAGCCAGGAAATCTGGCACCGGATCATCACCAGCGAGCCACGCTTCGTCCAGCCACTGCTCTTCCAGGAGACGGTCACGAACGCGGTGGCCAGCGCACTCAGCATCCGCTGGGGCTGGCGTGGCACCAACTATGCTATCAGCGCGGGAAACGCCTGCGGATTCCAGGTGCTCGCCCTGGCGGCGCAGGCCCTGCGCAGCGGACGGGCCGATGCCATCATCGCGAGTACGTTCGACCTCATCACCGCCGCCACCCACTACGACATGAATGACATTGGCGTGCTGAGCGATTCCAATGTGAGTCGTCCTTTCGACTCGCGGCGGGATGGCTTCATCATGGGGGAGGGCGCGGCAGTGGTGGTGCTGGAGACGCTCGCCTCCGCGCGGGCGCGGGGAGCCACTCCCCTGGCGGAAATCGCGGGGCTGGGCGTGGCGCATGACGGGCACGGCTTCGGCACCCATCACCCGGAGGGCAGGGGACTGGCCTCCGCGATGAGTCAGGCGCTCCGCGGCGCGGCGGTTTCCCCCGAGGCGGTGGACTACATCGCCGCCGCGAGCAACTCCACGCAGTCGTTGGACAGGGCGGAAGTGGCCGCCCTCCGAACGGTGCTGGGAGCCGCGGCGGGCACCGTTCCGCTGAGCAGCCTGAAGGCCCTCACGGGCGAGGCGGAAGCCGCCAGTGACATGTTCAACCTCCTGGCCTGTATCGGCGCCGTCCGCGGTGGCGGGCTGCCTCTACAGGTCGGCACCGAGCAGCCGGAGTTCGGGCTCAATCTGGTGCGACAACCCCAGGCACCCCGGCCGGTCCGGGCGGCCCTGGCACACTCCTACTCGTTCGGGGGCAGCGCCGGAGCGGCGTTGGTCCGAGCGCTCTGACATTGGGAAAGACTGAGATGGCCAACCTGGAAGGGGCCGCGAGCAAGGCGGTCATGGCGGCGACGAGCACGGCGGGACAGGAGGTGCTCCTGGCCCTGAGTGAAATCAGGCGCGACTACGTGCTGGGGGAAGCGAAGGTCGAGGCACTCAGAGGCGTCTCGCTGCGCATCCACCGGGGTGAGTTCGTGGCGGTCTGGGGACCATCGGGCAGCGGCAAGTCCAGCCTGATGAACATCCTGGGATTGGTGGACGCTCCCACCTCCGGCGAGGTGTCACTGGAAGGAGTGCCCATCGGGAAGCTGTCGGACAACGCGCTCGCGGACCTGCGCAGCCGCAAGGTCGGCTTCGTCTTCCAGGGCTTCAATCTCATCCCCGTGCTCAGCGCCCTGGAGAACGTCATGGTGCCGCTGCAAATCCAGGGCGTGGGTGCCTCCGAGGTGCGCGAGCGTGCCAGCCAGGCGCTCAAGGACGTGGGCCTGGAGAATCAGTCGAGCGCGCGTCCGGACAAGATGAGCGGCGGTCAGCGCCAGCGCGTGGCGATTGCCCGCGCGCTCGTCACCGCCCCCTCCATCGTCGTGGCGGATGAGCCCACGGCCAACCTGGACTCGGAGAACAGCTACATGGTGGTCAAGCTCATGCGTGAGCTCAACCGCTCCAAGCGTGTCACCTTCATCTTCACCACCCATGATCCGCGTCTCCTGGACCTGGTCGACCGAAAGCTCCTGCTCAAGGACGGCCTGCTCCAAGCGGACGAGACTGTTCGATGAACTACTTCACCATCGGGTTCCGGAACATCCTGAAGCATCACCGTCGCAGCCTTGTCACCCTCATCTCGGTGGGCTTTGGCTTCGCTTCCATCAGTCTCTTCGCGGGATACATCAAGTATGTGTATAGCGGGTTGGCCAGACAGGCCATCCACGGAGAGTTGCTGGGGCATCTGACGGTGATGAAGAGCGGCCTTCGCACCGAAGGCAGGCTCCATCCGGCTCAATACATGTTCTCGAAGGAGGAGCTGGCTCGGGTGGAGCCCATCATCCGACAATACCCGCACACGGTGCTCGTGACGCCGCGCCTGTCCCTCAGCGGCATGGTGTCCAACGGTGCGGCGACCACCGTCTTCATTGGCGAGGGAATGGTTCCCGCGGACGTGAAGAAGCTCCAGGGGGACTTCCAGCGCAAGCTCTCCGGAGACTTGAAGGCGGACAACCCCATCGGGGTGGCGACGGCTCAGGACCTTGGAAGGATTCTCAACCTGAAGCCCGGGGACTCGGCCGCGCTGCTGGTCAGCACGGTGACGGGGCAGGCCAACGCGCTGGACGTGGACATCGTGGACTCCTTCAACACGGGCAACATCGGCACCAACGACAAGTTCCTGTATCTGCCCTTCGACCTGGCGAAGTCACTGTATGACTTCGATGGAGCCGAGCGGCTCATCGTGCTGCTGGATGACAAGGAGTTCACCGAGCAGGCCCGGACGGAGCTCACGGCCCAGCTCAAGCAGGCGGGCTTCGACGTGGAGCTCAAGACGTGGCTGGAGCTTTCGAGCTTCTACTCGCAGGTCAAGCGGCTGTTCGACATGATCTTCGCCTTCATCTTCAGCAACGTCTTCATCGTGGTGGTCATGAGCATCATCAACTCCATGAGCATGACGGTGGTGGAGCGGACCCGGGAAGTCGGCACACTGCGGGCCATGGGCCTGCGCCGCTCAGGCATTCTGCGACTCTTCACCACGGAGGCATTCATTCTCGTGGTGCTCGGGTGCGCCGGGGGCGTGCTCTTGACGTTGCTGGTTCGACTCGCCGTCAACAGCGCGGGCATCACCTACACGCCGCCGAACTCGTCCAACGTGGTCAGTCTCATGGTCGACCTCGACGTGCCCCGGATGGCGAGGACGTTCGTCATGCTCTCGGTGCTCGGCATCGCCGCGGCCTTCTTCCCGGCGCGTACCGCCGCTCGCAAGCTGATCATCGACTCTTTGGGCCATGTCTGACCGCGCGGGAGACACCACCATGAAGAACGCACGCTTTCTCATCGCGGGGCTGCTGCTCTTGCTCGCGGGCTCCGCGCGGGCCGCCGCGCCGGATGCGGCAGAGATCCTCAAGTCCTCGGACCGCGCCCGTGGCGGCGGGCTTCCCGGCATCCGCTGGACGGTCCGCATCATGCCCAGCAACGGTGCGGACGCAGAGCCCGAGCGGTTGCTCACCCTGAAGGCCAATGCCACCGCCAGCCTCGCGGAGACGCGGGAGCCCGTGCGCTTCAAGGGCTCCAAGCTGCTGCAGGTGGACCGGAACATGTGGATGAGCCGTCCGGGTCTCCGCAAGCCGATTCCCATCTCACCAAGGCAGAAACTCTCGGGTCAGGCCTCGCAGGGCGACATTGCTTCAACGAACTATGCCGTTGACTACCAGGGCAAGCTGCTCGGCGAGGAGGAAATCAACGGCGAAGCCAGCTACAAGTTGGAATTGACAGCCGTCAACACGTTCTGCACGTATGACCGCATCACCTACTGGGTTTCCAAGCAGCGGCTGGTGGGGGTGAAGGCGGACTTCTTCTCTCTCTCCGGGAAGCTGCTGAAGTCCGCCACCTTCGAGTACGGCAATCAGCTCACCCACGAAGGAAAGACGTTTCCCTTCGTGAGCAAGATGAGCATTCAAGACGCGCTCACGGCCGCCAGGACGACGCTGGTGTACTCCGACGTGCAGGTGACGGAACTGGCCCGGGCGGAGTTCGACGTCAATCGGCTTGGGAACTGAGCAGGATGAGTGCGAGACGAATCACAGTCACCGCCATGCCGGGTCTGCCCCTGCTCGCGGCCCTGCTGACGGTGGGGATTGGAGCGACTGTCGAGGCAAGCGCCATCCAGGAGCTGCGGGACAAGGGTTCCGCCAGCCTCCAGGTGCTGGCCTACGACAGCGAGCGAGGGCTGCGGGAAAACAGCCTGCTCAATCCAGGCAACCTCATCGCCAACCTTCCGGAAGGTCAGACGGAGGTGGAGGGGCGGCTCGATTTGAAGCTCACCACGGACACCTTCGTGCTGAGCTTGAAGCCCCGTGCCCGCTTCGAGTGGCGGCGGTACGGAGGTGCTGGCCCGGAGACGCGGCTCGACGTCTGGGTGAACCAGGGGGGCGTGACGGCCTATCCGGTCCAGGAGCTCGTCGTGTCGCTGGGCAGGGAGGTCCTCACCTGGGGGCCTTCCAACTTCCGCTCACCCAGCAATCCCATCTATTTCGAGAACGGCCGGAGCAACCCCCTGCGAGAGTTGCTCGGCGTGGACGTGGCCCAGGTGGCCTGGTCGCCCACGTCCGCGCTGTCCCTGTCGCTGATGCACCAATTCGGCGACGGGCGCGGGGACTGGCAGTGGGAGCGGGATGACGGCTTCAAGGCGCTGTCGCTGCTGAAGGTGGACTACACGGCGGATGTCTACGTCGCGAGCCTGAACGCCTCGAAGCGGTGGACCGACGAGCGTCCCCGCTTCGGCGCGTTCGGACAGGCCACCGTCAGCGAGGCGCTGCTCGTCTACGCGGAAGCGGGGCTGCGTCAGGGGACCTCGGCGCTGTACCCGGAGACGCTGCCGACACCCGTGGGGGGCGGATACCTGCCCCGCTACGCCGGGGACCACCGGCTCTTCTATTCCGCCCTTGTCGGGGGTGGCTACACATTGAACTCAGGCCACACCGTCTATCTGGAGTACCTGAGCAACAATGAAGGCTACCGGTGGGCGGATGGCGCGCGGTATTTCGACATCGCCGCCAGCGCTTCCGAGACGCTGGCGACCCCCTCTGCTGCATCGCCCCTGGCTGGCCAGACGCTGGGGGCCGCGCTCAACAATGGGCTCGCACTGCTGGGACGCCACTATCTGTTCCTGCAAGTGCAGAACAATCAGGCGGACAGCGGGCCCACCTGGCAACTCCGTTATTCGCTCAATCTGGTGGACGGCAGCGGGCAGGGGTCCGCCTATGTCGAATGGAACGTCTGGAGCCGATTGGCGCTCTTCGCGGTGGGTGTCATCAACCACGGGAGCAATCGCTCCGAGTTCCACTCATTGCTGAGTCGGTCGATTCTCGTGGGGGCCAAAGGCTATGTCCTGTAGCGCCTGCCGTTCCTCGGCGCCTGGCTCGAAATTCAAACCGCGTTGCCTGTCCAACTCGACGTGGGGTAGGGGGCGGCGCAAATCCATACCGGATGCAGGGAATGCGGACCGCGCCGCTTCGCCGCGATGCACGTGCATCGCGGCGGAGCGGATGTCGCGCTACGTCTTGAGCATGCCAATCACTTCCGAGGACGGCATGGGACGCGAGAACATCGGGAAGTCGTACTTGAGCGCGTTCTTGTGCTCCTCGGACGAGGTGGCGGCGGCGCAATCCGTGAGGGTGATGACGTCGTAGCCGTTCTCGTACGCGCTGCGCATCGTGGACTCGACGCAGCAGTTGGTGAGGAAGCCGCCAATCACCACCGTCTTGATGCCCTTGCTGCGCAGGATGAAGTCCAGGTTGGTGCTGGCGAAGGTGTCGAGGCCGCGCTTGCCCTCCACCACGATGTCGCCCTTCTGGGGCGCGAGCGAGTCGATGATTTGCGCGCCCCAGCTCCCCTTCACGAACGCCTTCCCGTCCACCACGCCCTTCAGGATGCCGTAGGGGTGCCGGGTCAGCTCGCCGTAGCCCTCCGCGAAGGTGATGGGCGCGTGCATCACCGTCACGCCCTTCTCCCGCGCGGCCTTCACCAGCGCGACGGTGTTCTCCAACATCTTCGTCTCCGCCATCACGCCCTTCACCGCCGGGTGCAGCACCCCACCCTCGGTCGCGAACTCGTTCTGGTACTCAATCAGCAGCACGGCGGTGGTCGAAGGGTCGAGTGACATGACTGTCTCCGGGGATGGTCCGGGCCATTCCGGACTTGCCAGATGATTGCCAGCTTGTCAGACGAGGCGTCAAGCCTGGCAAGGCCTGGCCCTCTCGACGGAGGACCCGGGCATTCGCTGCTCCAGCTCGTGGGCGAGGGGTTTCTAAGGGTGCGACGGTCGCTCAGAGGAACGTCATTGCGTCTTCGGCGGCGGCGGCGCCAACAGGACGCCCCACATGAAGTCGAATTGCAGCGAACCGTCGAGCACGGCGGGGATGGGCTTGCCGGTCGGGTTGTAGGGGAGCATCGCCTGCGCCCCGGGGAGCGTCGTGCCGGCAGACCCGAAGGATGCGTAGACGTGGCAGGCGATGCAGGACGAGGCGGCCACGGTCCCGTTCCCCACGATTCGCTCGATGACCGAATTGCCCAGCGCGTAGGGCGTGCCGTCGGGGGCGGTGTAGTCCACCATCGTCGACTTCAGGCAGTAGTTGTTCCAGACCGCCGACAGGCCCGCCTGGGCCATTACGGCCGCGAGCTGGGGCGTTTTTTCGCAGGCGCCGTACTGCGTGTTGACGGCCGTCCGGTTCGGGGGGATGGCCGGGTTCGTCGCACCGAACGTGTCGTAGCATCCAATGTCATCGCAGCGGCCGGGATTCATCTGATGCTCGAAGGTTCCCCAGACCCAGTTCGTGTTCTGCCGGCTGCTCACGTGCAGTGAGACCAGGGCATACTCAACCCCGCCGGAGGTGTTCGTGTAGTACAGCTTCTGGATGTTGGCGATGCTGCCGAGCGAGGGGAGCCATTGCAGCAGCGTCTGCACGGGAACCCAGTCGCCCTTGACGGAAATGGCCTCCGTCGGCATCACGACCTGGAAGCTCTTTGCGTAGGCGGCCCTCAGCCCGGCCTGGGTATTGAGGTTGTTGTTGACGATGTAGTCGTACTGCGGGCGGTTCCGCTTCACCTCCTCGGCGATGCACGGCGTTGGCGTGCCGTGGGTCGGGAACCCTCCGACCGCGGCGTTTCCGGGGGTGGCGCAGCTGACGTCGATGGGACCCGCCGACGACCCGCCCGACGTCCTTTCGAGCACGCTCCGTTGGAACTTCTTCGGCTCGTTCGGACCCGGCCAGTGAGGCGTGTACGAGAAGACGTCGGCGTCGGAGGCCCACGTCTCGAACACCACCGGCGAAGGTTGGGTGGGCTTCACCGGCGCCGCGAACCCGGCGAGCAGGCGCCAGATGAATTCGTCCGAGTTCTGGTTGGTCCCCGTCACCGCCCCGGCTCTCGCTGGAACCGCGACCGCCACCGTATTGGGATTCACGTCCGGTCTTGTCGCCGAGTTCGAGGTGGCGAAGCATGCCCCGCCGATGATGGCCATCGTTCCGACGATGGCAGGGAAAGCAAATCTGGTCATGGGATTCGTCCTGGGTGAAGGTTACCGATGCAAGCGGTTTCGAGGGGACGCCGAGCGTGCCGCTACAGCGCGCTCGCGATGTTCTGTCTCACCATCACGATGTTATCCAGCTTCTCACCCGACCCGCTGGCGCCGTCGCTCAGCGAGGGATTGTCTGTGATGGAGAGGGAAGCGATCTTCGAGCGGTCGAACAGGATGCAGCAGGTCGATCCGCCGAATGCGAAGTGGCCGATCTCGTCTCCCCGCTGCACCGAGTCACCCTCCTTGACCGTCGCCTTGCACGAGGACACCTCCGTCAGCCCCACGAAGATGACGGCGACCTCCCCGATGTCCGGATTCGAGGGTTCGATGAAGACGATCGTCCGGGTGTTGACGTGGCTCAGGAAGGGGAACGATGCCGCGTAGTCCTGGTTCGGGGCCGGCTGCGCGAAGAAGTACCCCGGGACCGTCTTCACCTTCTTGATCTTGCCAGTTACTGGCGAGTGCCACCGGTGATAGTTGAAAGGCATCAGGACGATCTGCACCGCCAGCCCGTCGACGAAGGGCCGCAGCAGGGGGCTGGCCGCATCCTCGGCGAGGAGGTCCGTGAGGTAGTACTGCTCGCCCTTGATGTCGAACGTGGCCTCGCGCTGCACCTGCTTGGAGATCTTCCAGACCTGCCCGTCCACGGGGCTGATCACCACCTTCCCGGTGGGATCGGGCGCCAGGGGCCGGCTGGCGTCGAAGTCCTTGAACTTGCGAATGAAGAACTCGTTCCAGGACTTGAATCCGCCGTGCGGCTCGCAGGGGTTGTAGACGTACTCGTCCAGGCTCAGGTACTGCCTGGCATCCGCGCTGAGCCAGTTCCCGTAGGAGTCGTTCAGGTAGGCGAGAGAGGCGGGCGTCTCCAGGTTGGTATGATAGGCCTTCAGGATGTCGGCGAAATAGGGCCGGATCGCCTCGTTGGTGAAGAAGGCCCAGCCGTAGCTGTTCTCCATGAAGGGCTGCAGGACCGTGTAGAACGGCAGCGCGGCCATGAAGTTCGAATCGTATTTCGGAAGGCTGGTGAGCGCGTTGTCGAGCTGCTGGAAGAAGTCCGCCGGCGTCTTGATGTTGAGCGAGTTCTTCTGGTTGGCCTCGTCCAGCATGCTCCCGATGTAGATGCGGAGGAACTCGTTCTCCGGGCGTTTCACGTACTCGGCCAGCGCCTGGACGGAGGGCGCGAGCTCTTTGGGATGCTTGCGATGGCTCTCCGCGAATAGCCGGTTCGACTCCGCGGCCCTCGACGCCGACTGGGCGGGCGCTGCCCTTGAGAGAAGCTCGAAATAGGAGACGCGTTTCATGGACAAGCGCCTTTCATGAGAGAGGGGCCTCGTGAGGAGTGGAGGCAGGCGGCCGGGGCGCAGTTGCACCGTGTGTGCCAGGAGCGCCGCAAGGCGGGCCCCCCAGTGGCGCTCCTCGAGGGAGACGCGCCCTTGGAGGGCGCCTTGCGTCCGTGATGGACGCTGGCGCTTCTTCCGGCGACGCACCACGGAGTCAACGCTCCGGTCCATTGCACAATGCGCCGGGTCGGAACTCTGTCGAGGACGGGGGCGGCCGGCTTCCAGGGGCCGGATAGGCCCAGACAGTGGACCGCTTCTCGACGGGGCCCCCTCTGCCGGTCAGCCGATCTTCAACACCTGCGGTACGCCACCGCCCATATAAACCGCCGAGAAACGGCCCGTTCCGGAGATTCCCGTTGGCTGGACGTGCCAGCCGGACGTATCCCCCCACACGCGATAGAGCGCGCCTCCTTGATCGAGCATGACGGTGGGCCAGGTGGCCCCCGTTGCAACCGCCGAGATCTGGCCGATCAGATTCAAGCCGGTCGACTGCTTGTGCCAGCCCGCCGCGTCGCCCCAGATCTGGTAGAGATACCCGTTCTCGATCGCCATCACCTGTGGCACGCCGCCGCCCATGTTGACGGCCGAGATTTGCCCATTGATTGCAATTCCCGTGGACGCGACCTTCCATCCGGACGTCGTTCCGTAGACGTGATAGAGCACGCCGCCTTGGGCCAACATGATCGTCGGCCAGTTACCGCCCATGTTGACGGCGGAGATCTGGCCGATCAACGTCAGGCCGGTGGAGAGCTTCTGCCACCCCGAAGACGTTCCCACGGTTTGGAAGAGGGTGCTGTTCTCGATACTCATCACGGCCGGCCAGGAGCCGCCCATGTTCACCGCGCTCATCGAGGTTGGGTTGCTCGCGATACCGGTATTGCCGAAGGTCCATCCACTGCTTGTTCCATAGACCTGATAGAGCACGCCTTCCTGCGTCATCATGAGCTGCGGCCAGGACCCACCCATGTTGACGGCAGAAAGCTGAGAGGGATTGAACAGCAACCCCGTGTCGCCGCTCTGCCAACTTGCACCCGCGTTGGTGGAGTAGACCTGCCGGAGCGGTCCCGGCGCGCTCGCGCCTCCCTCTCCGACGTAATTCTCGAAGTCCACGGAGCCGCCTCGAGTTCCGTGCTGCGCACCGGCACCGATGTGAAGAGCGAGGTGCAGATGAGCTCCGTAGCCGTTTTCCGAGCCGTTCCCGGAGCCCCCCGAGAGCGCAATCTGTTGTCCCTGTGCGACCTGCGCACCCAGGGAGACCTGGATTGAAGAAAGGTGCAGGTAATCCGTCTTTGACCCATCGGGATGGTCAATGAACACCATGCGGCCTCCGGAACCGCCGATGGTATTCGTGACACCCACGACCGTGCCCGCTTTCACCGCGACGACGCGCGTTCCGGTTGGGCACACGTAGTCGGTTCCCGGATTCACGGATCCCCGGGCCACGTGGTCTGCGAAGGAATCGGAGACCGCCCGCGACGAGGTCGGGTAGATGTAGCCGCCCGCTGCGAAAGCGGTCCTCGGAGCCGCCAAAGTGCCGCCGAATGCGAGCGCGGCAAGCGCGCCACTTCCTCCAATGAGGGTTCTCCTGCTCAGCCCTCCGCCCTTCGTCTGCTCCACATGCGCCTGGCGAATCCGGCCATTGCCTGTTGCTGAGTTGTCCACGGCAGCACCTGTCTGTTTTGTTGCGGATAAATATGTTTTACTGGATGATCTCGAATTTCTCCAGCGCGATACGCGATGGTCCAAGAGCCCGTCGAGGTCGGTGGAGGCGCCGCGCCACCGCCGCCTTCCCTACCGCACACACAGGCTCTCGCCGAATAGAGCGAGGCGTGGATACTCATTGCCGGAAGTGACATTGATACGACTGGGTCACTTCCCGCAGGCGGTCATGGAACTCCGAGGGGAAATCCTGAGGGGCCACGCCGGCATGACACTGTAAGATTCCGCCGGTCTGTCGATTCCTCATCGACTTGTCAGACGTCAATGCCAGCATCCACGCCATCTTCCTTCTTGGAGGGAGGCATGGGGATGAGGAATGCGTGCTGGCTTATGGATGCTTTGCGCCGCCCTCTGCGCCACGGGTTGCGCCGGGGTTGAGTCGTCCACTCGCAGGGACACGTTCCAGCAACGCGGAGCGCTGCCTGGGGATCCGTGGGCCGAGGATTCCTCCCGAGGAGCCCGTCAACCGCGAGGACAACGGAGAGACGCCTTCGAGGTGCTGCTTCGCGACGTGGCGCTGGAGGAGCGCGACGCGCATCCCGTGGCGGGTAGCTCGCTGACACCCAGACAGGCGGTGGGCTTCATGATGCGCGAGGTGCTGGACTCGGGCGAGGGTATCGCGTGCCGAGCTGGTCGGCAGGGTGGCGCTTCACCGAAGTGGCGGTGCTCCGGCCTGACGGTTGCCTCGCGTGGGTGCGCAGTGGGAAGACGCAACAGCGCGTAGGCGACGTCGAGTGGAAGTACGGAGCCTTTCGCGCTGGCCTGAACGAGCTGGGGACCTTCTACTCGGGCAAGGGCGGCGTTTTCCGACAGTTGAACGCGGTGCTGGAGGAGGCGGGGCAGGGCGCCTTCACCGACGTTCACGACGATGCCGACTACGCGCCAGCGCACCGTCTTCCATTTCTCCTGGGGCAGCTGACGCACCAACGTATCGAAGGGCCATGGCTCGACGCCTTCCGCTACGTAGCCGGTGCGTGGGCGCCCCATCCGCCCCTCCACCTTGGGTGGTGAAGTGGGAGCCGAGCCAGGGGCCATACCTTGAGGACGCCTTGCACCCGACTAGGTAATGCAACCTGCGCTCGCACACCCCGTCCCGAAACTCCCGGGCGCTGCCGTACCCCGCGTCGGCCAGCACCACGTGGCGTCGCACGCCCCATTCCAACGCGTCGTCCAGTAGGTCCAATGCTATCTGCCACTTCTTGATGTACTCGCGCAGCTCTCCATCCAGCTTGCGCATCTGGGCGGGCGTCATACCTCAGTGGTAGATCACGCCTGCACATTCAAAACAACTGACCGAGTAGTATTAGCCTCGTGTGTGAGTAGCCCAGTTCCGTGGACACCCGAGATGTGAGGGAAGGAGCACGGGATGTCCGCGACCGAGGAGAAGCAGAGGAGGCCCCGTAGGCCGCGCCGCGAGTTCTCGGCGGAGTTCAAGGCCGGGGCGGTGAGGCTGGTGCTGGAGGAGGGCGAGTCCATCCCTCAGGTGGCCCGGGATTTGGACCTGACCGAGTGGGCGCTGCGGCTGTGGGTGGATCAGACGAAGACAGACCGGGGCGAGGTCAATCCCGGCGCGCTGACAACGGCGGAGCGCGGGGAACTGGCCCGGCTGCAGCAAGTGTTGCGTTGACCGATTGCGTGCACCCATCAGCCCCGTCGAGTTCGAGCGAGTGGCCTCGACGCCTAGGCTCGCAGCATGAGCAACATGTCCACGGAACCGGGGCACGCCCACACGCCGTTCGAGAGGTCACGAATAACACCGGGCACTTCGAGTCTACGGGGGGCTTGGTCAGTCCCGTGTATCTACTAGGAATCCCCTCTAGTTCTGGAGGCAGTCTGCTGACGGGTCATTTTCTACCGTACCCCTCAAATGGGAGCGGGCGTATGGTCGGAAGAGGGGCGTCCGACCTGCGGTGAGTGAGGCTCAGTCTCCTTTTGCCTGGCCAACCGTGCTTCTGAAAGGAGTCGCAGAGTCGCGCCGACTTCAGGGCCACGCGCAAGGGCCCCCTCCAGCGGCATGGACGCCCTCTTCGCCGAGCGCTCATAATGTCCCTCGATGCAGGTGCGCCAAGAGACCATCGCCAAGCGTTTCGTGCTGGAGTTCGAGATCGGCGCGGGGGGCATGGGCACTGTCTATCGCGGACGAGATAACGAGACAGGCGCGCCTGTCGCCGTGAAGCTGATTGGCGGGAGGGCGGGGCAGGACCCTGCGCGCTTCATGCGCGAGGCCCACACCCTGGCCCATCTCAACCACCCAGCCATCGTCCGTTACATCGCCCACGGTGTGGACGAGGGCCTGCCGTACCTGGTCATGGAATGGCTCGCGGGAGAGGATCTGGGCGAGCGGCTCAAGAGGGAACGGTTGTCGCTCGTCGAGAGCGTCGACCTTGCCCGGCGAACCGCGGAGGCGCTCGCGGTCGTGCACGCGCAGGGGCTCATTCACCGCGACATCAAACCCAGCAACCTCTTCCTGAGCGGGGGAAGGCTGGAGGGGTTGAAGGTCATCGATTTCGGTCTGGCGCGAGCCTACGGTACGCTTCAGCCGCTCACCCAGACCGGAGCGATTCTCGGGACGCCCGGCTACATGTCGCCGGAGCAGGCGCGGGGCTCGCACGACGTCGACGCGCGCACGGACCTGTTCTCCCTGGGCTGTGTCCTGTTCCACTGCTTGACCGGACAGAAGCCGTTCTCCGGCGAACACCCGCTTGCAATCCTGGCCAAATTGGTGCTTGAGGAGGTGCCCCGCCTCAGCGAGATGTTCCCCGGCGTGCCGCTGCCACTGGAATCCCTGGTGGCCCGGTTGCTGGCGAAGAACCCCGCCGAGCGTCCCAGGGACGCCGCGAGCGTGGCAGCCATGCTCGCCGCGTTCGATCAGAGTCTCCTGGCCCGCTCGCCTCTTTCCGCCACGCGCGCGGCGACCCTCACCCATGTCGAGCAGCGGCTCGTCTCGGTGCTCCTCGTGCAAGAGGCAGAGCCCGCCGGAAGGGCGCGCACCGAATCCCTGCCTGCGGTGTCACTCCCGGCCGATGCCACCCGGACAATGAAGTCGACGGCGCCCCTCCTGGATGCCGCGCTCATCGAGAGCGGTGCGCAAGTTGCCCAACTGGTTGATGGAACCCGCATCATCCTGCTGGCGGGCGGGGGCCCGGCTACTGACCAAGCAGTCCGTGCGGCCCGCTGCGCGTTCGCCATACGTCAGGTGCTCCCCAACGCGCCCATCGCCTTGGCTACCGGGCAGGGTCGGCTCGCCGGCACCCAGCCCGTGGGCGAGGCCATCGATCGGGCCGCGGCGCTCCTCTGGAGGACAGCAGCTCGCGGCACGGCACCTGTCATCGCCCTTGATGCGCTCACGGCGGACCTGATCGAGGGTCGCATCGACGTGGCCATGGAGGATGGGGAGCACGTACTTCAAGGGCTGCCCTCATCAGTCAATATGCGCAAGCTGCTCGGCAAGCCGACCAACTGTGTGGGCCGCGAGCATGAGCTACGCGCGCTCGAGGAGTCTCTTGAGGAGTGTGCCGAAGAGCCGGTCGCGCGCGCCATTCTCGTGACGGCGGAGGCGGGCGTAGGCAAGTCCCGCCTGGCCCAGGAGTTCATTCAGCGCGTCCGGACCCGGGGCGAGTCGGTAGCGCTCTGGGGCGCTTGCGGCGACTCCATGCGGGCTGGCGCTCCCTTCGGACTGCTGGCGCAGCTCATTCGCGGCACCGCGCACTTGGTGGACGGCGAGCCCACTGAAGTGCAACGCCGGAAGCTGGAGGATCGCGTGGCACGGCATGTCCCCCTCGCGTCTCAGCGCAGGGTGACCGAGTTTCTCGGGGAACTGGTGGGCACGCCTTTTCCGGACGAGGCCAGCGAACAACTCCGCGCTGCTCGCCGGGATCCCTTGCTGCGCGGGGACCAGATGCGCCGCGCGTGGGTGGAATTCCTCGGGGCCGAGTGCCGCGCTCAGACCGTCGTTCTTCTGCTAGATGACTTGCACTGGGGAGATGGGCCCACGGTGGAGTACGTGGACGCAGCGCTCCGGCTGCTGAGGGACCAACCTCTGCTGGTCGTGAGTCTGGCCCGCCCCTCAGTTCACAGCGCTTTTCCCGGGATCTGGCGGGATCGGCGCTTCACCGTGCTGCAGCTGGGGGAGTTGTCCCGGCGCGCCTGCGAGTCCCTCGTCCAGCAGGTCCTCGGCGAGGTCCCCCGCGAAACGGCACGCCGGCTGTGGGAGCGTTCAGCGGGGAATGCCTTTCTGCTCGAGGAACTCCTGCGCGCCGTGGCCGCAGGTCACAAGGACGACATCCCGGGCACCGTACTTGCGATGGTACAAACCCGCCTGGAGAGTCTGGCGCCCGAGGCGCGGCTCATCCTGCGGGCGGCGAGCGTCTTCGGCCAGGTGTTCTGGCGCGGGGCCGTGGCGGCGCTGCTGGGCACCTCGAGCCCAGCACAGCTGGACGCGCAGCTTGCCGCGTTGGAGCAAGCCGAGTGGATCACCCCTCGGCCCGAGGCGACCTTCCATCACGAGCAGGAGTTCGAATTCCGGCACGCGCTTGTGCGTGAGGCGGCCTACAGGATGCTCACCAAGGAGGACCACGTCGTCGGCCACCGGCTGGCGGGCATGTGGTTGGAACGTATGGGCGACCGAGACGCGATCGTGTTGGCGGAGCACTTCGACCGGGGCGGAGAACCAGAACGCGCGGCGGTCTGGTTCTGCCGAGCAGCGGAGCAGGCGCTCGCGGCCAGCGATCTCAGGGCGGCCCTGCAGCGCGCCGAGCGGGCTGCGGCCTACGATGCCTTTGGGGCGCTCCCCGGTACTTTGAGCCTCATCCGCGCCGAAGCGCACGCCTGGCGTGGGGAGAACACCGAGGCCGAGAACTGGGCGCTCGAGGCGATGCGCGTGCTGCCACGGGGGGGCGCGGACTGGTACGCTGCGGCGGCACAGCTGGCGGTGGCCGCGAGTCGGCTCGTGCACCGCGACCGACTGTGTGAACTGGCCGCGGAACTCGAGGGAGAGGTGGCTCGAGAGGTGAGCGCGCCGCAACTCATCGCGCTCGCCCAGACCGTTCTCCAGCTCATCTTCGTGGGCGAATATGACCACGCCAAGTCTCTCGGAGCCAGGGTAGAAGCGCTCTCGGAGCGCTTCCCCGGCGAGCCGATCATCCGCGCCCACATGCTCCATGGGCGTTCACGAATGGCGCTGCTGGCCGGCGACGTCGGGGTGTACAGGCGATGGGCTGAGGAGTCCATCGAGCTCTTCGAGCGCAGTGGTGACTTGCGCAACGCCGCAATGCTGCGCGGCTTTCTGGGGTTCACCTCTATCGATTTCGGCGCGTACCCGGAGGCAGTGGAGCTGATTCGTGCCCTCCTGCCCGAGGCCGAGCGGATTGGCATGCGCCACCTCATCGCCAATGCCAAGGTGAACCTGGGGCTTGCCCTTGCCTATATGGGGCAGCACGAGGAGGCGCGCGCGGAGGAACTGGAGGCCATCCGATACTGCGAAGCGCATAACAGTCCCCGGCTGGAGGGGGGCGCATGGATCTGCCTCGCAACCAATTCCCGTCTGGCCGGGGCGCTGGAGCAGGCCGAGGCCGAGGCCCGTCGCGCTGTTCAAGTCTGCGAGATTGTTCACCAGTTCCAGGCAATCGCCCAGGGGCGCCTGGCGGACATCCTTCTCGCGCGGGGCAGCCTGCCGCAGGAGGCGCTGTCGTACGCGTCGCTTGCCATGGCTCGGCTGCGGCAGCAGGGCCACGTAGAGGAGGGGGAAATCCTCATCCAGCGCACCTACGCCGAGGCACTCGATGCCTGCGGTCGGCGTGAAGAAGCCCTCGCCGTGCTTCGAGCCGCGTGGGAGCGACTCATGGAACGCGCTGCCCGTCTCCACGAGGACTTCTTCCATACAAGCTTTCTGGAGCGGGTGCCCGAGCACGCGCGTGTGCTGAGCCTCGCCCGGGAGTGGCTGGGTATGGAATCTACGGTGAAGCGTTCGGCCGACTCCAAAGAATGAGCTCGCCCACCGAGCCCTCAATCCAGGGGGACGTCCCAGCAGCACGGGCGAATAGCTCCGCGTCGCCTCCGCCAATCGGGCATGCGGCCAGCCCCATTGCCTCCGCGACCAGGCAGAGCGTCTGTAGGAGGACACCCGCATCCTTGAGGATGAGTGCGTACGCCATGGCCTCATACTTCCACATCACCCGCTGGAAGCGCGCAGCGAGGATTACCAGGACCTGCACGTCATCCGTTCCCGCGCTGAAGCCCGCCTCAGCCAACAGCTGCGCCACTTCCGGGCTGTGCGCACACATGCGGTGGAGGCGATGGTGCTCAGGATCATAGTGGTGGAGCCCTGGCTCAATTCCGTCGCACCGGGCAACAGCCAGATAGAGCTCCAGTTCATAGAGGGCCCCCCCGCCGGGATAGGGCCGGTTGGTTAGCTCGGTCATCTCGCCAGCGAAGCGTCGCCGTACCCTCGCCGCGCGATAGAGGAGCTCCCCGAGATGCAGAGCCTGGAGCGGCGCCTCTGCGTACGGCTGACGGGAGCGCCGCTCTTCCAACACCCGCGTGAAGGGGATATCGGCGCGCTTGAGTGCTTCGATGTCCGGGCGGTAGAGCGCTAGCCCCTCCTCGGGCGAGCGCGGTGTGACCGCCGGAGGGAGGGGCATGAGGCATCCAAACCGGTATGTGGGGCCGTAGGGCCCGTGGTTCAGGCAGCGCCGGCTGCGAGCGTGGAAGAGCAGATCGTGCGGCTCCCAGTGTGTGAGCGTGGGTGGCTCCACGACAGCACCCGCCGCATCCACCTCACAGAGGAGGCCCGTCTCAAGCAGGAGTCCCAGCAACGAGCCGAGTACCGGCTCGGGTAGCGCGGTGGGTAGCGCCGCCAGCTCTCGAAGAGAAGACGGTGCTGAGAGATCCATGAGGAGCGCACTCACTCGGCGATCATGGATGACGGCACGCGCGGGCGCGGCGGGGGACTCGACGACGAGCCGCTCCCCATCGCGCCGGGAAGCCGAGAAACGTGAGAGCAGAAAACGCCCCCCTGGCTCTAGCAGCCGGGCGGCGAATCGGTACCCGCTCGTGAGCGGCTCCACCGTCACTAGGGAGATGTCCCCGAGACAAAGCGTGTGGCGGATCAGGCCAGCCGCCATGAGTCGCTCAAGACACACGTAAAACGCTGCTAGCGCGAACTCTCCCTCGGTGGACAGGACCTCCGTGGCGAGTTCCTCTTCACTGGCGCCTGCCAGCGCGAGGCGCTGGAGTGCCGCGAGCACAGCCGGGGCCGGGCAGCCGAGAGCGACGCCAGTGGACCCTCGAACGGCCCTTGCGCCATCCGGGACCTCTTCAAGAGTCGTCCCCTGAGAGAAGGACATGAGGGTGCGCGGTTGCATCGTCGATCAGAAGAAGATGGTAAGGGGGTTGAGTTGCTCCTCGCGGAGAGAAGCCGGCAGCCAGCCCATCGCCACTGGCACATCGTAGAGTCGGCCTGGGGCTAGCCGCCGCCAGAAGTGGCGCATCCCTGGGATGATGACCTTCACTACCGGGAGTCCGATATCAGGCCGTGTTTGATCGAGCACGAGCGTCTCCAGCCCGTGACGCTCCGCCACGGCCACGCAGCGCCGCACGTCCTCGGCGAGGTTGTCCGTCTGGACGCACGGATAATCCGCTGCAGTGAGCGCTGGCGCCCGCGGATCGAAGTTGAGGTGGGCCTGGTTCGCAAGGGTGGCGGTGTCCAGCCATGCGCGCGTCGCGTCATCCACCAAATCACCGCCAGCCGCGCTTCGTGTCAGCCCCTCCACGGCGGTCAGAAACTGGTTGGCCTCCGTGACGGCCCGGAGAATGCCAAGCCGCGCATCCAGGTGCGCGCCGAAACCATAGACAAGCTGCTCGGGTCCCTGCATACGCCGGCTCACCGCGACGAACGTGGGGATACCGAGATCCGCCGTCACGTCCAGCACCCAGAGCTCCCGGCCATTGGCGCGGTAGGCAGCTTCGAGCTGTGGGAGGTAGCTCTCTCCGAAGCCCTCCAGCGCCACCCGGGGCCGCACCAGCCGGTTGTACCACCAGATGCTCACGGCATCCCGCTCCACGATCTCGAGGAAGCCTTGGAGAGTGGCCTCCTCGGGTGAGTTTCCCGCTGCGCAGCCATTGGAGTCCGAGAAGCAGAAACCCTGGCCGGGCGGGCATGGGTAGCCGTAGTAACAGTGCAGCGCAGGCACATACCGTAGCTCCTGCCGGGTGAGCGACCAGACCGGGGCCCAGTCGATTTCCGCAGACTCGTCGAACGGCTCGGGAACCCGCTCGTAGAAGGCCCAGGGGAGGCGGTTCCAATCCTGGCGGCGCTCGTACTGCGCGGCACTGTACCCCAGCAAGGTGCCGGGGTGGATGGCGGCCTCGCCGAGGTTCCTCAGTCGCGCGCGGCGGCGTGGCTCGTCACCATGGAAGGCGCCCGAGTACCGCTCAAGCGCCTCGCAGAGCGCACTGGCGCGCGCTTGCGCATCCGTCTTCGCCTTTCCGCCACTCTGGTTGCGCAGATTGGCCCGCAGGTGACGCAGGTCGTCACAGCGCAGCGCGAGATTGGGTCCCGAGCTGTAGACGTGCACCTGCGGGACATCACTCCGGGAGAGACGCACCAGCGCGCGGACGGCCCCGGAGAGAGGGCTGACATGTCTCTCGTAGGTGGCGAGGGTCTGCTCCGGTGACTGCTCCCGGAATCCGCCGTCCGAGGTGAAGAGCTTCGGCCGGGACTGCAGCACCAGGGGCCTTGGCTCGCGAGGAGCCGGGTCACCACACGCATGGCATTGGGGGCGCCGGACGAGGACGTGCTCCCGCAGCTCCAGCCCCAACAGATCCACGGTCAACGCCTTGCCCTCAAGCCGTGGACTCCTGCCAAGAACGAGCCACTTGGCCACCTCAAGAGCGGCGAGGTTCGCAGCGGCGCGCTCGCCCACGGGTAGCACGCCACGTGGCACGTCGAGTGGCGCCCGCGCCCCTCGCTGGCGCAGCAGGGTGGTCTCCGCAGTGCGGTTGCCACGCAACCGCTGGGCGAGGCACTCCCAGCAGCCAGTCTCGCCGGGGCGGAAGAGGGGACCAAGCCAGGCGTGGGTCCCCACCAGCTTGACGGGCATCCACGGACGGCGGGAGGCCAGTGCCGCGCGGTTGAATGCCTCCAGTTCCCCTCGCAAGTAGTCGTCCGTCACCAGGAGCGAGAGCGCGGCCGGTTCGGCGATGCGTACCGCCGCCGCCGCGAGCGCCTCATGGAGGGCCTCCGTGCAGGCGCCTCCCACGGGGGAGACAGACACCGCCAGCTCCCGCAGCCGCTGCTCCGCCACGCTCGCGCCGGCCTCGGTCGCGTCCCAGAAGGCATGCACCGCCGGGGCCATGAGCGCGGGTGCCTCCGCCACGAGGCCCTTGCGCTCCAGCAAGCCGAGCACGTACAGCACCTCTGCGGCCGTGGCCTGGCCCTCCAGTTCGTGGAAGAGTTCCTCTACCGTGCGCCGGCCGTCCAGCATTGGCACCACCCACGCGTAGAGTCGCCCCCGTAGGAGCAGGTGCCGGTCCTCCGCCACCAAAACCACCGTTTCCGGGTCGAGGGGCTCCACCCGGTAAGACCCCTTTAACTTGGGCTTTTTGAGCATCGCTAGATGGACACACTCCGGGCCATCCTCAGAGCCCGGGTGCTCGCCCATGCCATTTCAGGGTTCATTCCTGGAGCCGTGGTGGCTGCTGCTGCTGCATGAGCCGCCTGGGTAGAAGGCGCCCACGGCGGATGGAGACCACTGATCGATCTCGCTATCCGAGAGGTCTGAAGGCTTCTGACGCAGGAGCAATTCAAGTGTGGTCTTTCCTCCCTCGTTGCGTACGAAGAATGCCTCCCCGTGCTCCACCCACTTGACCTCGAGGCCTGGCGGCAGCTTCAACCCTGCCTTGATCGCGGCGCTCCGCGGGTCCGCCCTGAACAACCGCTCGGTCTCGGGCTTCGTCCAGACTTCGGCGATCAGTTTCGCATAAGCCACACGATTGTCGCGTGTGTCGATATCGGCTTCGTCCACGTATTGCCTCCCATTCATCTACAAAGCAACGTGCTCCCGGACCACGCTGCTGGTGGGTCGCATGCGAGCCCGGGCCGCTTGCCCCTGCGTCTCGAGCTCCGTCAGGAGCTCCGGGTTCGCAATCAACAGCGGTACGTACCAGCCATCCATCACGACGCCAAGCTTGCGCTCCACGGCCCAGGCGGCGGGATCTTGCTCGATCCAGGGGCCCGCTCCCAGCGCGGAGATTGCCTGCGTGCGATCAATGACCTGCACCTCCTCGGTTCCCGGAAGGCCGCGCGTGTCCCGGACGATGTAATCCTCACCTAACGAGATGATGCGAAGAGAGGGGGGCTCGCGCACGTCCAACGCCCAGCGGGCACGCCACTGCTCAAGCTGGCGCGCAATTTCTCCGATGGTGGGGAGGCAGCGGTAGGAGCCGCTCTGGTAGTCAGCGACGAATCGGTACGCCACCTTTTCGAAGTCCGTGTGCGCGGGTAGCACGCAGCGGTAGACGGGATGAGGGCGCATGTTGGATAGACCGTATGACAGCGAACGGTCGTAGTAGGGACTGAATCGGTCAATGCTGATGTGGTTCAACTCGGATGGTGGCTGCAGGTGGTGTAGCAGCGGCATCAGCGCAAGCGTTTCCTCGTAGGCCTCCGGCTCGTCGCCCGGAAAGCCCCACAGCAGGTTCCACTCCGTTCGCAACCCCACCGCGCGCGTGTAGCGCAAGAGCATCAGGTTCTGCCGCGCAAGGACGCCTTTGTCCATGCGCTTGAGCAGGGCAGACGAGAGCGCCTCGATGCCGGGTTGTATGCCAACAAGGTGGGCCCGCTTGAGTGCTCGGACATCCGGCAGGGACAGGTTTGCTTTCTGCTCGTAAAAGAGTCGCAGCGGGGTGGGTTCCTCCTCGAGGCGAGCAATCAGTGTCTTGCGGTACGACCAGGGCATGATGTTGTCGGCCATCGAGAATCGCTGCGTGCCGTAGCGGGTGGCCAGTGACCGGAGATCTCTGAGGACGCGTTCCGGAGATTTCTGGCGAGACGTCATTCCCTCGGCATTGAGCCCGCAGAAGGTGCAGTGATGCTTCTGGCCCCACCAGCATCCGCGGCTGCTCTCGTAGGGAAGCGCGGTGTCAGTGCGTCCGTCGGCGAACGGCAGGATGCGCTCGCGCTGGGCGAAGTAGTCATCGAAGTCAGGCGTTGGCAGCGCTTCGAGATTCCGGCAGGGCTCGCCCTTGATGATGCGCTCACGGGGCCGTGCACCGGTCATCAGCGCCTGGAGAAAGTCCGGGAAGGCGGCGTCCGCCTCACCGGAGAACACGTGATCGACATAACTCCCGATACTGGCGATGCCTTCCGCCATCTCTCCCGCGCAGTTGGCCCCACCCATCAGCGTTACCAACTCGGAGCGCAGGCGCTTGATGCGCCCGAGCAGCGCGAGCCCCGCATTGGTCTGCTCGAACGTCGAGGTGCAGCCAACGACCGGGTAGTCGAGTTGCGCGACCAGTTCAGCCACGCGATCCGCCCAGGGACCCGCCCGCTCTTCCAGTTGGCTCAGTTCGTCCGTGTCCACGCGGAGGTCCGGCAGTGCGTAGGCGTTGAAGCCTGACGCTTCGTACGGCACCGCGCGGAGGCTCAATGAGGTCTCATGGATGTCCGGACCTCCGAAGAGATGCCGTCGCTCGAATGGTCGGTCCGCCCTCAGCCCAAGAGGTGGCAGGCCATGGGCTGCCCGCGCGAAAAACCTTTCACCCATCATCGTCATGGGGGGCGTTTCGCATAATTGACGGTATGGTTCCCGGCCCAACTCCTCGGCGAGAAGGATATTCGCGTAGAGGATGGAGACTCGGAACCCCCGCTCCCGCCCACAGGCCTGGAGCTGGTGCGCCCCGAGGGAGGGACGGAATACGCTCCCGAAGGGAGGAACGATGATCAACGCGTCCCCACCCGGCAGCAACGCGTTCAACGACTCGATGTTCACGTACGGAACCCCTCCTCGTGATCTACCCATGGGTGAGCAATACCAGAGCACGGCCAGAGACTAGGGACCAGGGCGCAGCCACCACGCCCCAACTGTAGAGGCGCATGCCAAACACAACAAGAGTTCGAGCTCCGTTACCCGAGTAGTATGCAGGTGGGCTGAATCGCCATGCACTATATTAAGGGGAGCAGGTATGGGAGCTCATTGGCATCGACATCCACGAGCGCGATTGCCAAGGGTGTCCTGTACCGCACCGGATTGTTGAGACACCGGGTTGGTCGTAATCAGGCCGCCTGCTTCGACTGCATCAGCTCTCGCCGGGCCTGACTCGGCGAGAGGAAGTTGTGGCGCTCCAGCAGCCAGTGCTCGTTGTCCGGTGGGCCTAGTCCAGCTGCGCACTCCAGAGGTACTCCTCGGTGGAGAAATGCGCAGCTGCGCTTTGAGGGGGCGGGGGAAGCGCTCGGCATTGCCGTTGCCCTACGGGACCCGGGCGGACGCGACACGTTGCCTGCGGTGCGAATACACCCTGGGCATGGAAAGGCTGCGCCCACCCCCTTCTTTGCTGTCGCGTGGAGCGGATGACGTGCGGTGGAGCGAAGGACGTCGTCCCCATCGTGCACCTGGATACGTCACGCACGGGGCCAGGGAGGGCACGTCGCCAGTGAGGGAGCGCGCAGACCGGGTCAAGCCCACCCCGAAAACACCAAGGCCGGAAGTCGCTGTCTCCAGCGACTTCCGGCCTCGGCCTTCAGTGTCCCCGACGGGATTCGAACCCGTGTTACCGGCTTGAAAGGCCAGCGTCCTGGGCCTCTAGACGACGGGGACGGCTCTACTTCTCTACCACTCCATGAGTCGCGGGGGGATCGAACCCCCGACCCTCGGCTTAAAAGGCCGGTGCTCTACCAGCTGAGCTAGCGACTCGCACTATTCTTTTTTCGTAACCATGCGGACAACCCCCGGCAGCCCCCGGGGCAGGCGCTTCCTACCAGCACTCCCCAGCGCTTTCCACTGGCGAGCACACGCCCCGTTTCCTGACACCCGCCCCCCGACTTCCGGTGAACGTCCGGCCCGCCGTCCGCACTCCTCCGTCACCGTCCGGCGCTATACAGGGCGCATGTCCCAGGACGCACACCCCGACATGGATGACCTCGAGGACGACGAGGAGAAGGCCCCCTTCCGCCGCTACCTCACCCGCTCGGGCGCCGAGCGCATGCACCGCGAGCTGGTCCACCTCCTCAACGAGGAGCGCCCCAAGGTCACCGCCGAGGTCTCCGCCGCCGCCGCCCAGGGCGACCGCTCGGAGAACGCCGAGTACATCTACGGGAAGAAGCGCCTGCGGGAAATCGACCGGCGCCTCCGCTTCCTGACGAAGCGCCTGGACACCGCCACCATCGTCACGCCCGCTGAACAGACCGACCGTGCACGAATCTACTTCGGGGCCACTGTCACCCTGGAGGACGAGGACGGAGCGAGGACCACGTACCAGATAGTCGGCTCCGATGAGATCGACGCCGCCGGAGGCCGCATCAGCGTGGAGTCTCCCATCGGCCGGGCGCTGCTGCGCAAGGCCGTGGGTGACTCCGTCGAGGTGCGCCGTCCCCGGGGTGAGATCGAGCTCACCGTGGTGGACATCCGATACGAATAGGAGGCCGTCATGCCTCGGACGCAGCCCATCAACCCCCGCTACCGCCGCATCTACCAACACCTGAGCGGGGCGGACCTGGCTGTCTCCGAGGACAATGACCTCTCCCTGGATGACCTCGGCCTGGGGGGGGACTCCAAGCAGTCCCGCGTGGACCTCGTCTTCGGCACCTACAGCCCCGAGGGCCTGGAGCGGGCCCTGCGCGCCTACGGCCTGCTCCAGCGCGTGGAGGAGCGCGTGGGCCCGCTGGAGCTGCGCGTCCAGTGCGAGGACCCGTACCGCCCCCGCCTCGTCCTCTGGAGCCGCCGCTTCTACGCCCCCGTCGCCGACGTCAGCCTGCGCAAGAGCATCGGCGCCGAGGTGGGCCTGGACGACGCGCTCGCCACCGCGCCACTGCTCTACGTGGACTCGCTGCTCCTCCAGAACCCGGGCCGCGCCTTCGACTGGAACCGGCCCCCGCTGCCCGGGCAGAGCCACCCCGGCCTGGCCCTCTCCGCGCAGATCCTCGACCTGCTCCTGCTCATGGCCCGCCGCATCGGCGCCGAGGCCCTGGCCCTCATCCCCGCCACCTTCGCCGCCGCCTGCGTCTACGAGCGGCGCTTCCTCTTCGTGGACGGCGCCGCCCAGGGGCGCTTCCTCGCCCTGAAGGGGGCCGGGCAGCAGCGCCCCCGCTGGCTGCTCGCCTGGGCCGTGGAGCTGGGCTGCATGCGCGACGCCCGGGCCCGTCCCGTCCCCTTCATGCCCACCCCCATGTTGTCCCCGCTCAGCCGCCGGCTGATCCACCACTTCGACGCGCGGGCCTGGGACGACGCGCTGCAACTCAACGCCCGGCAGCCGCTCGCCCTGGACGAGGAGGCGCTCCAGCAGCGCTTCCCCTGGGAGCGCATGCCTCCGGGCCCGCCGCCCGAGCGGGTGGTGGAGCTGCTCGGTTACGATCCGCTCGCGCCCGTCGCCGCGCATTAGAGGGCGACAGGCCGCTACAGCCCTGTGGCGGGACGGGAGTGGGGGCGTGGGCTCCGGACGTTCAATGGCCAGGGCCCGAAGCCGTGGTCAGGAGTCGAGGCTCGCGGGCGTCGGGCGTGGGGTTTCGGACAGCCGGCCTTCCAGGCGATAAGCTGGCTGTTTCCCCCGGGGGCGGTGTCTATATTGGGCGAAGAAGGCCCCGTCGCACGGTCCCGAGCGGTCGCACCCGAACCTTCAGGTCGCGCAACCCACGATGCGAAAGAACTTCATCCTCGACACCAACGTCCTCCTCCACGATCCGCGCAGCATCTACGGCTTCAAAGACAACAACGTCATCATCCCCATCTACGTCATCGAGGAGATCGATCAGTTCAAGCGCGACCTCTCCGAGCTGGGGCGCAACGCGCGACTGGTGGCCCGCTACCTCGACTCCTTCCGCGCGGAGGGCTCGCTGAAGGAGGGTGTGCCCCTGCCGCACGGGGGCATGATCCGCGTCAACTTCACCGACCGCGAGCTGCCGCTGTCCATGGCGGACAGCAACCTGATGGACAACCGCATCCTCGCGGTGGCCATCGACCTGATGGAGAAGGAGCCTGAGACGCAGGCCGTCTTCATCACCAAGGACACCAACCTCCGCATCCGCGCGGACGCGCTCGGCCTCATCGCCGAGGACTACGACGCCGAGCGGGTGGAAATCACCGAGCTGTACACCGGCTTCACCGAGCGGCTCGTCCCGCGCGACCTGGTGGACCAGATGTACAAGCAGGGCGCGGAGGTGGAGCTGCCCGACGTGGACACGCTCTCCCCCAACCAGGTGGTGCTGCTCAAGGACGAGACGAACCCGTCCCACACCGCCATGGGCCGCTTCCACGGCACGAAGGGCAAGCTCGTCCCGCTGCTGCGCTCCATCAAGGACGGCACGTGGGGCGTGCGCCCTCGCAACATGGAGCAGACCTTCTGCCTGGACCTGCTCCTCAACGACGACATCAAGCTCGTCACCATCGTGGGCAAGGCGGGTACGGGCAAGACGCTGCTCGCCATCGCGGCGGGCCTGCAGAAGGTGACGGAGGAGGGGCTCTACCAGAAGCTGCTGGTGAGCCGGCCCATCTTCCCGCTGGGGCGCGACATCGGCTACCTGCCCGGCAGCGTCGAGGAGAAGCTCAACCCCTGGATGCAGCCCATCTTCGACAACGTGGAGTTCCTGATGAACCTCAGCCGCGCCGACAAGAAGGCCGGGCGCGGCTACCACGAGCTGCTGGACCTGGGGCTGATGGAGATCGAGCCGCTGACGTACATCCGCGGCCGCAGCCTGCCCAACCAGTTCATCATCGTGGACGAGGCGCAGAACCTCACGCCGCACGAGGTGAAGACCATCATCACCCGCGTGGGCGACAACACGAAGATCATCCTCACCGGAGACCCGTTCCAGATCGACAACCCGTACGTGGACTCGACCAACAACGGACTGGTGCACGTGGTCAACCGCTTCAAGAGCGAGAAGATCGCGGCGCACATCACCATGGCCAAGGGTGAGCGCAGCGCCCTGGCCGAGCTTGCCGCCAACCTGCTCTAAGCGCCTGCGCCCGCGTAACCCGACGAGACGTGCCATGACGAAGGACAGCCCCGAGAAGACTCCTCCCCCAGAGGAGGAGAAGAAGCCCCTCATCGAGTACCCCACCGTCTACACCTTCAAGGTGATGGGCAAGCAGGAGTCCGGCTTCACCGAGCACGTGAGGGAGCTGTTCCGGAAGCTGATGGGGACGGAGATCTCCCCGGACTCCATCCATGAGCAGCCCAGCACCAAGGGCAAGTACGTCTCGCTGAGCGTGTCGGTGTACCTGCTGTCCGAGGAACACCGGCGCGCCATCTACGCCCAGCTCCACCAGGACGAGCGGGTCGTCTATTACCTCTGAGTGAAGCTCACAGCGCGCCCCCGCGCCTGGGTGATACAGAGCGCGGGTGCGTGGCTGGAAGTCCGGACGGGGCAGGTATATGAGGAATCCCATGACCCCCGCAGAGCCCTTCCCTCTGTTCCACCCCGCAGGAGTCCGGCGCGCCTTCGGCTCGGATGAAGCCACGCGGCGCTTCGCGAAGGTGGCCCAGTTGGAGCCGGGCGCGCGGGTGCTGGTGCTCGGCTGCGGCCCGGACGGCAGTGCCCCCCTGCTGCTGGTGCGGGAGCTGGGCTGCTCGGTGGTGGCCGCGGACACGGACGAGTCCCTGCTGGCCCCCCTGCGAGAGCGCGTGAGGGGGCAGGGGCTGGGCGACCGGCTCGAGGTGCGGCGCGTGGCGCTGGAGGCGCTCGGCCTGCCCGAGGGCAGCTTCAACGCCATCCTCATCCAGGGCCATGTGCTGTATCCGCTGCGGCCGACGCTGGCGGGGATGCGGCCGTTGCTGGCGAAGCGTGGCCGGCTGGGACTGACCTTCCCCGCGAGGGTGGGGCGCTTCGCCCCCAAGGCGGTGCTCGACTTCTGGGAGCGGCGCGTGGGCGGGCCGCTGCTGCTGCCGCGCGAGATGCTCCAGACGCTGGAGGGCTCCGGCTACGAGCCCGAGTCCGCGGAGACGCTCCACGACTCGGAGCTGGACGCGTACTACCGGGACATCGAGGCGCAGCTGGCGTCGGCCCCCGCGGCCGCGCAGGCGGCGGGGCTGCGCGAGGAGCTGGCGCTGCACCGCGAGAGCAACGGCAAGGCGAGCGTCAGCTATGCCTTCGTCGTGGGCCGCCGCAAGGAGCCGGGCGAGAAGCCGCCGGCGTCGAGAGACCGCGGGTAGTAGGGCAGGGGCGCCCCTCGGAAGACGAGGGGCCGGCACCCGGGCAGCCGTCCCGCTGGCGTCAGTTCATCGCGCCGTTGAAGTCCACCAGTTCGATGGACTCGGGGGCGACGGACAGGTTCACCTGGTCGCGGTAGCCGGCCGCGTCGCCGCCCACCTGGAAGGGCATGGGGCGGGCGAAGCGAATCGTCACCTCGCGGGCGTGGAAGTCGTGGAGCCCTTCCGGGAACCAGCGGCCGTTCCACAGCTTCGGCAGGTTCGCCAGCACCTGCGCGGGCTTCACCTGGCCCAGGCGCAGCTGCATGAAGCCGCGGCGCTCGCCGGCGAAGGGGAACATGCGGAAGCCGTAGCCGTAGAAGGGCATGGTGCCCGCCGCGGCCATCATCAGCTTGCCGCGGAACAGCGTGGCACCGGGGGCGAGCGCGTCACCCACCGCGCGGCCGTCCGCGCCCAGGCGGTACGCCTCGCTGGACGGGCCGTTCACGACTTCGCACTCCACCCAGGTGGAGTTCGTGAGGTAGTGGGGCACCGTCTTGCAGGCCACCGCGGAGAAGTAGCCGCCGCTGCCCGTGAGCATGCCCTTCAAGAGGCCCTTGCCCAGGTTCTCCTTCACCCAGATGTAGTCGTTGAGCACCTTGCCATCCACGCCCAGTCCGGCGAACGGCGCGCGCTGGCCATCCACCATCAGCAGGTCCATGGGGCGGTAGCCCGGCACCTCGCCGGTGCGGGCGCGCAGCACGTCGTTGAGGATGCCGTCGCCGCGCGTGCTGGAGGCATTCACGTGCGCGGCGATGCCGTTGCCCGTGCCCAGCTTGAGGATGCCGAAGCGGGGCGCCGTCTGCCCGGCGAAGCGGCCGCGCGGCCCCACCTGGTGCAGCACCTCGTTGACGAAGCCCATGAAGGTGCCGTCACCGCCGCCCGTGAAGACCATGGGGTAGCCCCGCTCCAGCACCGTCTGGACGATGCGCCGCCCATCCAGCTGCGAGCGGGAGAGGAACAGGTCCTGCTCCGGCACCACGTGCGACAGCGACTTCACCACCCGTGCGTCCACCTTGCGGGCATTGGCGTTCAGCAGCACCGCGACCTTCGGCTCGGCGGTGGTGTCCGACGCGGGAGCACGGCGGAAGTCCGGAGAGCGGAGGGGCTGGACGAGCATGCGGCAGGCTCCTGGGTTGCTCGGGCTGGGGGGGCCCGATGGCGACGGCTGGCCGAGTGTGCACTTTTCTCGCCAAGCCCTGACGCGAGGCGTCAGCAGGCAGGCAGGCGTGTCTTTCCAAGGGGTTGGAGCGTTGGCTGCTGATCGTGAGGTCGCCCGGTTGCTACCGCGGGGTGACAGAGGTGTAGAGCGCGTTACGCACCCGTGCCGCGTTGGTGGCGCAGGCGTGACGCGGCGCATGCCTGCCTGCGCACTGCGCTACGCACCGGGGGTTGCCACCTTCACTTCGACGGGCCTGCGCGGGCACCTGCCTGGTTTGACAGGAGGGGGTGGGTGGTTACGTTGGGCGTACATCAGGAGCTTTTGAGAAAAACGCAGTCTTTTCCGGAGGATACGAACCGTGGGCAAGATTATCGGGATCGACCTGGGCACCACGAACAGCGTGGTTGCGATCATGGAGGGTCGCGAGCCCAAGGTGATCGTCAACGAGGAAGGCAGCCGCATCACGCCCTCGGTGGTCGCGTTCACGAAGGACGGGGAGCGTCTGGTGGGCCAGGTGGCCAAGCGTCAGGCCATCACCAACCCCGAGCGGACCGTCTACTCCGTGAAGCGCTTCATGGGCCGCCGCCAGGATGAGGTGACCGAGGAGGCCAAGCTGGTCCCCTACAAGGTCGCCCGTGGCCCGCACGGTGACGCGCGCGTGGACATCGACGGCAAGCAGTACAGCGCGCCGGAGATCAGCGCGCAGGTGCTGCTGAAGCTGAAGCGCGCGGCGGAGAACTACCTGGGCGAGAAGGTGACGGAGGCGGTCATCACCGTCCCCGCGTACTTCAACGACGCCCAGCGCCAGGCCACCAAGGACGCCGGTGAGATTGCCGGCCTCACGGTGAAGCGCATCGTGAACGAGCCGACTGCCGCGGCGCTCGCGTACGGCATGGACAAGAAGAAGGACGAGAAGATCGCCGTCTACGACTTCGGCGGCGGCACCTTCGACGTGTCCATCCTGGAAGTGGGCGAGAGCGTGGTCGACGTGCTCGCGACCAACGGTGACACGCACCTGGGCGGCGACAACATCGACCTGCGGATCATGGACTGGCTGATTGCCGAGTTCAAGAAGGACACCGGGCTCGACGTCACCAAGGACAAGATGGTGCTCCAGCGCCTGAAGGAGGCGGCGGAGAAGGCGAAGATCGAGCTGTCGAGCGCGATGGAGACGGACATCAACCTGCCGTTCCTCACGGCGGACGCGTCCGGTCCCAAGCACCTCAACGTCAAGCTCACGCGCGCCAAGTTCGAGGCGATGATCGACGACCTCATCGAGCGCTCGCTGGAGCCGTGCCGCAAGTGCCTCAAGGACTCCGGGCTGGACCCGAAGGACCTGAACGAGGTGGTGCTGGTGGGCGGCACCACGCGCATCCCGAAGGTGCAGGAGGCGGTGAAGCGGCTGTTCGGCAAGGAGCCGAACCGCTCGGTGAACCCGGACGAGGTGGTGGCGGTGGGCGCCGCGGTGCAGGCGGGCGTGCTCTCCGGCGAGGTGAAGGACATCCTCCTGCTGGACGTGACGCCGCTGAGCCTGGGCGTGGAGACGCTGGGTGGCGTGATGACGAAGCTCATCGAGCGCAACACCACCATCCCCTCGCGCAAGTCGGAGACCTTCTCTACGGCCGCGGACGGCCAGACGCAGGTGGAGATCCACGTGCTGCAGGGTGAGCGCGAGATGGCGGGCGACAACCGCAGCCTCGGCCGCTTCCACCTGACGGGCATGCCTCCGGCGCCGCGCGGCGTGCCGCAGATCGAGGTGACGTTCGACATCGACGCGAACGGCATCCTGAACGTCAGCGCCAAGGACAAGGCCACCGGCAAGGAGCAGAAGGTCACCATCACCCACTCGTCCGGTCTCGCGAAGGACGAGGTGGAGAAGATGGTGTCCGACGCCCGCGCCAACGAGGCGGCCGACAAGTCCCGCCGCGAGCTGGTGGAGGTGAAGAACCAGGCGGAGAGCCAGGCGTACGCCGCGGAGAAGCTGCTGAAGGAGAACAAGGACAAGCTCTCCGCGGACGTGGCGAAGCCGCTCGAGGAGGCGGTGGCGGAGCTCAACAAGGTCCGCGACGGCCAGGACAAGGACGCCATCAAGGCGGCCCTCGATAAGCTCCAGGCGGCCAGCTACAAGGCGGCGGAGGAGATGTACCGCGCCACCGGCGGCGCTCCGGGCGCCGAGGGTGCTCCGGGTGCCGGCCCGTCCGCGGCGCCGGGCTCGCAGGCCTCGGCCAAGAAGGACGACGTGGTGGACGCCGAGTTCCGGCAGTCGTAGTGCCGGGGCGGTGAGCCGCCTGCGTTGAGCTGTTGCAAGAGGGCCGGTGCTTCCGCGAAGGCGGGAGGCCGGCCCTCTCGCATTGAGGGCGGGACGGACCCGGGGATTGTCTTTGATTCATGATTGGGAAGAAGCTTCGGCCCTTCATGCTCCCTTCGCCCGTCTGGCTCCGCCCGCTCCTCGGGGTTGTCGTTACCCTGTCCCTGCTCTCCTGCCGGTCGTCCACCGTCGAAGAGAGTGCCGCGCCTCCGCCCGCACCCGAGGTCGGCGCATCGTTCGATGTCTCCGCCGTCATGCGGCAGGTCCACTTCGCCTGGCGGCCCGAGGGCGCGGTCTGGCGCGGCGGCCACTCCACGTACGACGTGCGGGCGAGCGGTGATGGGCTGGGCCTGACGCCCTTCTTCCATCCCCGGGTGGACCCCACTGGCGAGGGGCGTTCGCACGCATCGTCCCAGCCTTCGGCCGTGAAGGGTGCGCCCCTCACGCTGGGTGCCGTGCAGGTGCGTCGGGGCGTTCGAGAGATGCGGGCCACGGAGGCGCGGGTCCGGGTGGAGAAGGGCGGGCAGCTCTCCCTGTCCCGCGAGGGCTTCTCCGAGCACCTGCGCAACTCGGAGGAGGGCGTTCAACAGGAGTGGGTCTTCGCGGCCGCGCCTGCAGGAGCGGGTGACCTGGTGTTGACGCTGCCCGTGCAGGGGCTGGCCTTTGTTGAGGGCACCGACCAGGGCCTTCACTTCAGGGATGCGAAGAGTGGCCTGGGCTTCCGCTATGGCCATGCCGCCTGGGTGGATGCCACGGGGCGGCGCACGCCGCTTCAGGCCCGCTACCGCGCGGGGGCCATCCATTTCCAGGTGTCCGAGGCGCTGCTGGCGGCGACCGTCTTTCCCGCGACGCTCGCCCCCACCATCTCACCGGAGATCGGCACGAACCAGCCGGTGCCGGAGCCGCAGAGCTACAGCCAGGAGCTCCCGTCGGTGGCTTCCAATGGCTCGGGCCAGCTCGTCGTCTGGGAGGACTTCCGGGGGGGCGGCTTCGAGATCTTCGGCGCCCGGGTGTCGAGCGCGGGGATGGTGCTGGATGACTGGGGTCTCCACATCTCCCGTGAGTCCGCCTTCCCGCACAATCCCTCGGTGGCCTCCAACGGGACGGACTACCTCGTCGTCTGGGAGGACACGCTCTCGGGGAGCGATGCCACCATTCGTGGGACGCGCGTGAGCGGGGCGGGGGAGGTCCAGGATGCCGCCGGCCTGGCGCTGGGGACTTCCACTTCAGGGCAGCACGCTCCCGACGTGGCCTCCAATGGGACGGACTACCTCGTCGTCTGGTGGGACATGCGCAACGGGAACCCGGACATCTACGGCACGCGGGTGGCGAGCACCGGTGCGGTGGTGGATGGCGAGGGCCTGGCCATCGCCATGGCCACCCAGGCTCAAAGCCTGCCGTCCGTGGCCTCCAACGGGACGGACTACCTGGTCGTCTGGGAGGACGCGCGCGCTGGCAATCCGGATGTCTTCGGCGCGCGGGTGACGAGCGCGGGCGCGGTGCTGGATGCCGCGGGCCTCGCCATCTCCACGGAGTCCCAGTCGCAGCTCACGCCGTCGGTGGCTTCGAATGGCACGGACTACCTGGTCGCCTGGGAGGACGCCCGCCTCGAGACGGCGGGCGACATCTTCGGCGCGCGGGTGACGAGCGCTGGCACGGTGGTGGATGCCACCGGGTTCGCCATCTCCACGGCCCTCCAGTCGCAGGACACGCCGTCGGTGGCTTCGAATGGCACGGACTACCTGGTCGCCTGGGAGGACGCCCGCCTCGAGACGGCGGGCGACATCTTCGGCGCGCGGGTGACGAGCGCTGGCACGGTGGTGGACGCCTCCGGGGTCGCCATCTCCACCACCTACAACGCCCAGACCCGCCCGTCGGTGGTCTTCAATGGCACGGACTTCTACGTGGCCTGGCAGGACGCTCGCTCGTTCCTGGACATCTACGGGGCGCGCGTGACGACCGGGGGGGCGGTGCTGGACGGCTCGGGAGTGGCGGTCTCCACGGCGGCCAATGGCCAGTCGGCTCCCGCCGTGGCTTCCAACGGGACGGACTTCCTCGTCGTCTGGTACGAGAGCCGTCAGCGGGAAAACACGGTGGCCATCTACGGAGTGCGGGTGACGGGCGCGGGCGAGGTCCTCGACTCCTCGGGGCTCGACATCTCTGCTTCGGGAGATGGACACCTCTACCCTTCGGTGGCCTCCAACGGGACGGACTACCTCGTCGCCTGGCTGGACGGCAGTGGGCTCGAGAACAAGGTCCTGGGCGCGCGAATCACGGGGGGCGGAGAGATTCTGGACGCGCAGGGGCTTGCGCTCTCCGCGTCGTCGGCCCGGGTATCAGGTGCTCCCTCGGTGGCTTCCAACGGGACGGACTACCTCGTCGTCTGGGAGGTGCCCGGTGACAACGCCCTCTCCACCATCTCCGGCACCCGGGTGACGAGCGCGGGTGCAGTCCTGGAGGCCTCGGGGCTCGCCGTCTCCGGGCCGCCCGGGCATGTGACAGACCCCGCGGTGGCCTCGAATGGCACGGACTACCTCGTGGTCTGGGAGGACTCCCGCAACGACAACAACGACATCTTCGGAGCCCGGGTGACGAGCGCGGGCGCGGTCCTGGAGGCCTCGGGTTTCGCCATCACCACCGCGGTCGATACGCAGCGAGACCCCGCCGTGGCTTCGAATGGCACGGACTACTTCGTCGCCTGGGGGGACTTTCGCAGGAGCAGCGCCTCCGACGTCTACGGTGCGCGCGTGTCGAGCGAGGGCACGGTGCTGGACGCCTTGGGAATCGCCATCACCACGGCCACCCGATACCAGCAAGTCCCCTCGGTGGCCTCCCTGGGGGCGGAGTACGTCGTCGTCTGGCAGGACCACAGCGTGAGCACGGCCAATCCCAACATCTACGGAGCGCGCGTGACGAACGGGGGCACCGTTCGCACGCCCATGGGGTTTGCAATCGCAGACACCGCTGACACGGAAGAGGCGCCGTCGGTGGTGTTCGCCGGCTCCGGCCGGACGGCCTTCGTGGTCTATGACCGCTTCGACCTCTCATCTCCCTATTGGAGCCATCGAGTCCGCGGCCGGTTCATGACGTTCAATGACAACCAACCGCCGTCCGCCGTTTCCCAGGCGGTGTCCGCCGTGGAGGACACCCCTCTGGACATCCAGCTCCAGGGCAGCGACCCGGAGGGACAGGGGCTCACCTATGACATCACCACGCTGCCCCAGCACGGCACCCTGAGTGGCACTGGCTCCCGTCGCACCTACTCGCCGGCGGCTCGCTACAGCGGCGCGGACAGCTTCACCTTCCGTGTCTCGGATGGAGAGTTCGTGTCGGCGGTGGTCAGGGTGACCATCCAGGTGGTGCCGTTCAACGACGCTCCGTCCATCCCGGTGCTCGTATCGCCCGCGGAGGGTGCACGTCTGGAGAGTGGGCTCGTCGCCTTCCAGTGGAGTGCCTCCACGGACGAGGAAGGGGAGGCCATCACCTATCAACTGGACGTCCTCCAGGGCGGTGAGGTCATTCGCACGCACAGCACGGTGGAGACGACCTGGACCCTGGCCGCGAGCGAGGCGCTGCCGGCAGGCAGTCATGCCTGGCGCGTGAGGGCCACGGACGCGCGCGATGCATCCAGTGCCTTCTCCGCCGAGCGGACGTTTACGGTCTCGGACGTCCAGACCGGAGCGGACGGTGGGACGGTTACCCCTCCCGACGTCTCCGATACCTCCGGCTGCGGCTGCAACCCGATTTCCGGCGCGGGCCCGGGGGCGCCCCTGACCCTCATGGCCCTCGGACTGCTCCTGCGGCTGTCCCGGCGCCGCCGCTGATCGGAGAGGGAGGACCGCGGGTCTTCCGAAGCGGTGGACGGGGGTACGAGAAGCGGGACGCTTGGGGTCGGCAAGTGCTTGATGGGACTGGGGCGGCGGCTGGCGGCGAGGCTGCAACCGGACAGGGCACCTCGTGCCAGTGAAAGGGCGCCCCATGTCCCGTATCGAGTCCCCGCCGTCTTCTCTCCATCCCGGCCTCGTCGACACCGAGGCGACTCCGGCCACCCTCGCTCCGTCCTCGCAGCGGCCGGCTCCGTCCCGCCCGGCGGCCTCCGCTCCCGCCACCACCGTGGAGGTGTTCCGAGGCGGAGAGGGCGGGGCACGAGAGAGCACTCCGGTGACGGGCCCCCGCACCGGTCCCATGGCGGGGGCGAACAACCGGTTCGACTTCGCGGTGGGAGGCGCTTTTCCTCCGAAGCCCACGGGCAACCTGGCCGAGCAGATGAAGCAGTTGACGCTGACGGCCGCGCAGTCCGAGGCCGCGGCGGCCAGCCTGGTGATGGGGGGCGGCGGCGTGGTGGACGCGTACGCGCGCCAGCACCTGAAGCGACTCGATGCGAGCCCTCCCATCAAGGGAGCGCCCACGTCGCTCACGGACTACACCAGCTCCATTCCGGGCGTGTCGCCGGAGAAGGCCTATGCCTACTTCGTGCGCAACCCGGGGGCGGTGTTCGAGTCGGCGGGCATCCAGGTGCGGCCCGCGGTGGGCGTGCTGACGGACGGGGCGAAGCTGTTCCTGGAGGAGAAGGGCCCCCCGCCGGTGTGGGCCCCCATCACCGTCCGGCTGGAGCCGGGGTCGAACACGCTGCACATCACCACCCTGGACGGGCACCCGCTGCGGGGCACGAACCGCTTCGTCTTCCAGGACGACGGCCAGGGTGGAACCCGGCTGCGCCAGTACTCCGCCTTCCAGGGCAGCTCCCCTGCCACGGAGGTGGGGATGAAGCTGATGGACCCGATTGAGCGGCAGCACGGAATCTGGCGCAGCGTCCATGCGCACCTGCACGACACCCTGCGGGAGCGGTGACCTTCGTGTGGGGAGGGCGCAGGTCCACTTCAAATGGGGCGACGGCGGCGGATAGCATGGGCGCATCCCCGCCACCTCTGGGTTGTCCGTGTCCCCTCAACCGCCCCCGTACCTCCAGGCCGCCCGGGCCTTCCGTCACTTTTTCGGCGAGCTCCGGGACGCCTACCTGGAGCGAGAGACGCTCTTCACGCAAATCGAGCTGGCGCTCCTGGGGCGGGAGCACGTGCTGGTGGTGGGGCCTCCAGGCACGGCCAAGAGCGCCATCGCCAGTGCGGTGCTGGGGCGCATCATCGACGAGCGCACGGGCCAGCCGTCGCTGTTCTCCAAGCAGCTCGCCGAGTCCACCGTGCAGGCGGACCTCATCGGCCCGGTGGACTTCAAGGTGCTCACGGAGACGGGACGCACGGAGTACCTCACCGACGAGGGCATGCTGGGCTCGGAGCACGCCTTCCTGGACGAGGTCTTCGACGGCCGGGACATGCTGCTGCGCTCCATCCTCAACGTGCTGTACGAGCGCGAGCTGAAGCACGGGCGGCGGGTGACGGCGGGGCGCACCGAGTGCGTCATCATGACGAGCAACCGGTACCTCTCCGAGGTGCTGGCGCGCTCGCCGGAGCTGCTGCTGGCCTTCGCGGACCGGCTGAGCTTCATCTGCTTCGTGCCCAAGTCCTTCGCCCGGAGGGAGAGCCGGGCGGCCATGCTCCAGCGCTTCTCGGCCGGGGCACGGCCGGACCTGCGCGCCCAGCTCACGCTGCAGCAATTGGACCTGCTCCAGGACGCGGTGACGAAGGTGAAGGTGCCCAGCCACGTGCTGGAGGGCGTGGAGCTGCTGGCGGACGCGCTGGAGCGCGCGCTGGCGGCGCAGGTGTCCAAGCTGCCCGACTACGTGCCCACGAAGTATTTCTCCCAGCGCTCGGCGGTGAAGGCGCTGTGGGCGCTGAAGGCGGCGGTGGTGAGGGACCAGCTCTACCGGCGGCCGGACCGGCCGCTGGAGGCGACGGTGGAGGACCTGGACTCGCTGCGCTGGTTCTTCCTGCTGGGCGGCCCGCCCGCGGCGGAGACGGAGGCGCTGCTCAAGGCGGTGGTGGACCCCCGGGAGCGGGCGCAGCTCGAAATCGTCCGGCTGGAGCAGCGGGCCTTCGACGAGTCCCTGGCGAAGGTGCGGCAGGAGCTGGGCGGCGGCGTGGAGCGCGAGGCCCAGGCACTGGGCGCGCAGGAGGAGGTGACGGCGGCCGAGGCGCTGGGGCGCAACTGGCAGCCGGCCCTGGTCTCCAACACCGCGAAGGCGCTCCTGGCCAAGCTGGTGCCCGGGCCGCGCCACGCACAGAACCGGGCGCCGCTGCTGGTGGCAGCCCGGGCGCTGGTGGCGGCGCTCGAGCAGCGGCTTGCACGCGGCATGGCGGGGCAGGGCGAGGGCCGGGGCGGGTTGGCGTTGCTGTCGTCCTTCCGGGACGCGCTGGAGCTGTGCCGCACCCTTCCCGAGCTGCGCGCCAACTTCGCGCCCCTCTGTGAGGCCACGGCCCGCTTCCTGGAGGGCGCGCTGGAGATGATTGCCCTCTCCGCGGAGAGCGTGGACTTCGAGGACGGGCTGAAGCTCGAAGGGCTCGTGGGGCTGGCGGACAACCTGGAGGAGGAGCTGTCCCAGACGACGGAGCTGGCGGGACAACTGGCGGAAGGGGCTCCGGCCGCGCTGGAGCGCCTGCGCGTGGCGGAGGTCGCCGTGCGGCGGCGCGTGGTGTCCGCCCTGCGCAGGCGCGCGGCCCAGGCCTTCCAGGGCTCCACGGGGCGCTCTCGCAAGGAGCCGTTGGAGGCACTCTCCGCCGACTCGCGACGCCTCACGCAACTGGAGCACTCCCTGGCCGTGTTGGACCCGTCCCAGGCGGGCCTCAAGCAGGAACTGCTGCTTCCCCTGGGGCTGGCCTACGCGCGCGACGTGCTCGGCACCACGCCCTTCGAGCGAATCGAGCAGTACGGCCGCGCGGTGCAGTCCGTGGCGGAGAACCTGCGGCGAGAGGGCCTGTCCGCGGAGCTCGTGCTGGCCGAGTGCCGCGACCTCATCGAGACCCGGCTCCGGGAGCACGCCCGGCTGCTCACGCGCGAGGTGGCCAGCCCTCCGCCCCAGGCCACCGCGGTCCTCAATGGCGACGCCTATGTCTTCTACCGGGGCGAGTTCTCCTCCCGGGCGCCCGACGGGGAGCTGGCCGCGCTGCTCGGGCTCGACGGGCAGCTCACCGTCACCCGCGGTGGCGCCTCGTCGGGCTTCCTGTCGGAGAACGTCCGGGCGGCCGTGGCGCAGGCGGAGCTGTCCTTCGTCCACTCGCGCGTGAAGTACCTGCGCAGCTGGCTGACGCAGCTCCTCACGTCGCTGCCCGCGCCGGACTCCATCTCGGAGAAGGCCGAGGCGGAGCGCACGGTGGACCGGCTGGTGCGCAGCCGCTTCCCCATGCTCGCGCTGAAGGAGGGGGAGCTGGTGCGGCTGCGCGGCGTGCTGTCGCTCCTGGGCTCCATGCCTGGCGACCTGGGCGAGAGCGCGCGCCGGCTGGAGGGGCAGCTGCGAGGCATCGACGAGGACTTCGGGCGCTTCAGCCGGCAGGTGCTGGAGCGGCGGTCCGCGTCATGAGGCGGCGTCTTCCAGGCCCTACGGCCGGGCCCTACCTTCGGGCTGGGACTGAGAGGGGGCGCTGAGCGTGCTGTCCCGGCGGCTCACGGACCTGCGACGGCGCCTGGACGCCCTGCACCAGCCTGCCCCGCCCGCCGGTGGCTGGCGCGGGTGGACGTTCGGCCGCCGCGCGCGCGGGCCGGAGGACCTGGCCCTGCCGGTGCTCACGGCGCTGGACCGCGAGCTGGACCGGGTGGGCGTCCACACCGCGGCGGACGCGCAGCTCCTCCGCGAGCTGGGCGTGCGCAAGGGGCGGGCGGGGACGCTGGCCCAGGGCCTCCAGACGCGGGCCCAGCAGGCGCTCGAGGAGATGGAGGAGTGCGTGCTGCGCGTGGAGCGCGCGTGGCGCGCGGGCGAGCCTCCGCCGGGTGCGCTCACCGTGCTGGAGCGGGCCTTCGTGCAGCTCGCGCGGGCGGTGAAGGTGGCGGACCTGTTCTCCCGGCCTCCCGTCGAGGGGACGGACGCGGACTTCGAAATCTACGTACGCCAGGAGACGACGCGGAGGGACCGCCCACCCACCAGCGCCCGCATGGCGGCGGCCGAGTTCTTCGCCAGCCGCGCGCGGGAGAACGTGGCGGACGTGGTGCAGAAGCGCCGCGACCTGGACCTCGCGCACGAGCTGCTGCTGCGCCTGGGCGCGGACCATGACCGGGAGCGGGGCCTGACGCTGCGCCGGCAGGTGGTGGAGGCCCGGGAGCGTGTCCGCTCGGTGCCGGCGGTGCGCTCGCTGGAGGAGTTGCTGCGGCACGTGCGGCACACGGCCCGGCGGGAGCCACAGGTGGCGTACCGCTCGCTGCGCGGGCTGTACGAGCGGGCGCTGGAGGCGGGCGACACGCAACTGGCGGACGCCGCGCGCACGGCCCTGAACCCCCTGCTGCCCTCGCGTCAGAGCCTGTCGTCCCTGGTGGAGACGGCGGAGCGGGACTCGCTGGCGCACTGGTTCGGCGAGGAGCCGGAAGGAGGGAAGCCGGAGGCCGCGGCGCCGCGCTCGGACGAGCTGCTCGCGGACCTGGCCTTCTCGCTCAAGCCCGAGCAGCTCTCCACCTTCGAGCTGGCGGCCGGCTGTGCCCGCTACTTCGACGTGGAGGATGCGCTCTCCGAGGAAATCGTCCTGGCGGACACCCAGACGCAGCGGCCCGTGCCCCGGCGCGTGCCGTACCCCACCCAGTCGATGACCTACGAGACGACGGGCAGCCTGCACGAGGTGCACAACTTCGTGCTGAGCGACCCGCGCATGCTGCTGCGAGACCTGGCCGCCAACCGCCAGCTCGTGCGCGCGTACCTGGAGGACGAGCCCCCGCCGCGCCCCAAGAAGGTGAAGCGCACGGCGGTGCGCGTCTACGTGTGTGATGCCTCCGGCTCCATGCACGGCGGGCGCGCCCGCTTCCGCGATGCGCTCGTCATCGCCGAGCTGAACAACCTGCGCGTCAAGGCGCGCCGGAACGAGCCGTTCGACCCGCTCTACTTCAGCTTCTTCAACGACGTGCCCACCGAGCTGGCCCGCGTGGACACCGCCGTGGAGGCCACGCGTCAAATCGAGAAGCTCTTCCGCGAGTCGCCCGCCGAGGGACAGACGGACATCACGCTCGCGCTGATGTCCGCCTTCGACTCCATCCGCGCCGCGCAGGGAAGGGACCCGTACCTCGCCCGGGCCACCGTGGTCATCATCACCGACGGCGAGGACCGGGTGGACCTGGAGCTCATCCGCCGCACCCGCGCCCCCATGGGCGTGCTGGACATCGCCCTGAGCTTCATCTCGCTCGGCGAGGAGAACCCCGACCTGCGCATGCTGGTGAAGGAGCAGCGCGCCGCCGGAGGCCGCGCCTTCTACCACCACCTCTCCGACGAGGAGATTCTGTGGGCGCGCACCGAGTTCGACACCCCCTGGCGCACGCTGCTGCCGCGCGACGTGCCCGCAACCGGGGACGCGCTGGAGCAGCTGGCGCCCCACCTGGACGCCCTGGAGGCGGTGGCGGCCGGGCGGGGCCAGCCCGCGCAGGTGGCGGTGGATGCGTCCTTCGACGCGCTCTTCCCGGAAGTGCCCTCCGCGCCCGCCGCTCGCGAGGTTCCGGGCCCGGACGTGGTCAACCGCGTGGTGGACATCCTCGCCGCGCTGGTGGAGACGGCGTCGCTGGCCCCGGCGGAGCGGCGGGCCTCGGAGAGCGTGGTGCTCCTGCAGCACCTGCTGTCGGTGTATGGACTCACGCCGGCGCGCTACCTGGCCGCGTTGTCCGCCGGTGGGCTCCCGGTGCGCGAGGCGCTGGAACGGGTGCGGCTGTTGTGCCGGCCGTTCGGGTAGGCTGCCCTCCACGCCATGTTCTTCGGCCTGCTGCGGAAACGGAAGAAGGAGCCCTCCCGGCCGGCGGACCCGCTCGCCGCGTTGGACCAGCTCATCGAGAACCTGGAGCGCCAGGCGGCGGAGGTCCGCAAGTCCGCGGCCACGCTGCTGGCCCTCAAGGGGGACCTCACGCGCGCCGTGGAGCGCTACACGCGCCGGCTGGAGGACATCGCCTCGCGCCGCGCCACCGCCGAGTCACGCGGGGACGGGCGGGCCGTGGCCGTGCTCGCGAAGGACCGGGAGCAGGCGGAGGCGCTGCGGGCCTCCACGCGTGACGCGCTGGAGCGGGCGGACGCGGACGGGAAGCTCCTGCTGGAGGCCGCGGGCGAGCTGGGAGACCGGGTGGCCGAGCTGCGCCGCGAGCGGGAGAGCGCCTCCGCGCGCCTCACCGTGGGCGGCATCGTCACCGAGGCCATGCGCGAGCGCGTGGCCCGCTTCGAGCAGGCCCTGGTGGTGGACGCCGCCCGCGACGAGGTGGAGCGCGCGCACGCCCTGGCCGACATCTACCGCGAGGAGCTGCGGGAGCAGGAGCGCTGAGCCTCCGCGCCGCAGCTCCCACGATGGGCAGTGCGCTCCCAGCGGCGCTGAGCCGCCCGCTCGCCGTCAGGTGCGGCGCGCCGTCTGGTGCAGCTCCAGGACGATGTTGCCACCCTTGAAGAGCCGCACCGCGCCGGACGTCTGGCTCACCACCAGCGCGATGCAGTGCGTGGTGGAGGTAATCCCCGCGGCGGCCGCGTGCCGGGCGCCCAGGCCAAGCGGAATCTTCACCATGTCGTCCGTCGCGGACAGGTAGCGGCCCGCGGCCAGCACCACGCCGTCCTCGCGGATGACGAAGGCTCCATCCAGCACCGAGAAGTTCTTGATGGCCTCGCGAATCTTCGGGTCCAACACGTTCCGCTCGGCCTCGGACAGGCCCTGGAACGGGTTGATGGTCATCTGCCGGCTCTTCTCCAGCACCGTCGTGTGGTCGCCGATGGTGATGATGGTGCCGATGGGATGGCCCTCGAAGCCCTCCTGGCCAATCTGCAGCGCCAGCTGGATGAGCGCGTCCACCACCTGCGAGTTGAACTCCTCGCCCAGCTTCACGCCTTCAATGGCCAGCCGGTCATCCAGCGAGCCACCGATGCGCATCTGCATCAGCGTGTCCGGCGGGCGCCCCACCTTGCCCGTCATGCACAGCACCAGGTCTCCCTCCTTGAACGCCCCCTGGGACAGCGCGGACACGAGCGCCACCTTCACGCGCTCGGTGCGGGAGTAGTCGTAGGCGGGGATGACCAGGGCGCGGACCTTCTTCGCCAGGTGCTCCTGTGCCAGCTTCTCCAGCGTCACCGCGTACACGAGCTTCTTGCGAGCAGGCCGGCCCCGGAATTCGTCGGGAGGAATGGGTGTGTCACAAATGTAGAGGAAGTGGTCCACTTCGCTCTTGCCCGCCAGCGAGAGGGCCGAGCGAAGGAACTCCCGATCGAACTTCGTGTTCTCGGTCAAAAGCCCCTCCCTTCACCCACAGTGTGCACCCACGTCAGCTTGACACTGAAGGTTACATGAATAAAGCTTTCGGGCCCTTTTTTTGGGGGCAGGGCCCAAACCCTCGCTGGACTGGAGCGAAGTCTGTGAACCAGAAAGATCTCAAGCGTTACAAGAAGATGCTCGAGGACAGCAAGACGAGCCTGCTCGAGAGCGCCAAGAAAACACTGGTGGAGGAGTCCAACTTCGACACGGACGACCTCCCGGACGAGATCGACCTGGCCTCTTCCGAGTACGCGCAATCCATGGTGTTCCGCCTGCGCGACCGGGAGAAGTTCCTCCTGCAGAAGATCGAGAAGGCGCTGGCCCGCATCGAGGACGGCACCTTCGGCATCTGCGAGCGTTGCGAGGAGGACATCTCTCCGAAGCGGCTGGAGGCGCGTCCGGTGACGACGCTCTGCATCCGCTGCAAGGAGGAGCAGGAGAAGAAGGAGAAGTCCTACGGCTGAGCGCCGGGAGCCCGGGCCGCGCGAGGAAGCCCTCGTGCGGCCCGCCCTGGAGTCATGACCGGACCGGGCGCCCTCAGGCCGCGGGCGCCTGGATTTCGACGCGAAGCAGCTGGCGGCCGATGAGGAAGTGGTCCCCGTTGTCCACGAAGGTGGGGCCCGCCAAGCGGATGAAGGTACCGTTGGACGAGCCCACGTCCCGGACCTGGAGCCGGTCCTGCCGCACCTGCAGCACCGCGTGACGCCCGGACACGAAGCCGTCCGTGGGGAAGGTGAGGTCGCCCTGCTCGCGGCCCAGCAGGTTGTCGCCCTCGCGCAGCGGGAAGGCCGCGCCCCTCAAGCCCCCCTCCAGCAATTGCACCAGCCGCAGGCGGTAGCCGGGATCCGGTGAGCCCCATACCTGGGTGCCGCCCGGGCCATTGGCCGCGGCGGGGATGGGCTCCAGCACCAGGCGCTGCCGTCCCAGGCGCAGCTCTCCGCCGGGGGACAGCTCCCGCTCCTGGCGCAGGCGGACGAAGACGCCGTTGGCGCCGCCCACGTCCTCTACCGCCAGCCGGGCGCCGGAGAAGAAGAAGCGCAGCTGGACGGGCATGATGAACGGGTCGTCCGGCAGCGGAATCTCGCCCTGCTGGCCGCAGGTGAGCGTGTCGCGCTGCATGCGGACGACGGATTCGGGGCCGCCGTCGGCGCGCACCACGCGGATGGAGACCTGCGGGCGCGTGGCCAGGCTGGCCACGGCCATCACCATCGTCCCGGAGCGGATGGGCGAGCCACACGCCCGGCAGACGGCGGCGTCCCGGGCATTCTCGGCGTCACAGCGGGGGCAATATTCCACGGCGTCCATGGCGATCTCCGGGTTCTACCAGGGGTCGAGCCTGGTTGCTCGCCTTGAGCATGGCTTGCCCGTCACCCGAGCGACGTGGTGAAGTCCGGACCCCACCCCACTGGGGAACGTTGCCTTGCTCTGCCCCTCCTGCGGCGCCGACGCCCAAGAAAAAAGCTCTCGTTACTGTCCCGCTTGCGGCGCGACGCTCGTGCGCGCGGCCGACGCGGACGAGTACGTCGGCAAGACGATTGCCCACAAGTACCGGGTGGAGGCCCTCATTGGCGAGGGCGGCATGGGCAAGGTGTACCGCGCCCGCCAGCTGGCCCTGGACAAGGTGGTGGTGCTCAAGGTGCTGCGCCACACGCTGCTGTCGGACGAGCGCACCGTGGCGCGCTTCCAGCGCGAGGCCAAGGCCGCCAGCCGCCTCAACCACGCCAACTCCATCAGCGTGCTGGACTTCGGCCAGGCCGAGGACGGCGCGCTCTTCATCGCCATGGAGTACGTGGCGGGGCAGGACCTGCACCAGATCCTCAGCCGCGAGTGGCCGCTGGGGGAGGCGCGCGTGGTGCGCCTCGTCAGCCAGGTGCTGAGCGCGCTGTCGGACGCGCACGGCGCCGGCGTCATCCACCGGGACCTCAAGCCCGAGAACATCATGGTGGAGCAGCGCCGCAACGAAGGCGACTTCGTGAAGGTGTTGGACTTCGGCATCGCCAAGATCACCGACTCCACCGACGACGGCCCGGCGCTCACCCGCGCGGGCTTCGTGTGCGGCACCCCCGAGTACATGTCCCCGGAGCAGGCGCGCGGCGCGCAGCTGGACCACCGCTCGGACCTGTACGCGGTGGGCGTCATCCTCTACCAGTTGACGACGGGGCTGTTGCCCTTCGAGTCCGACTCGGCGGTGGGCTTCGCCACCAAGCACCTCACCGAGGAGCCCCCACCGCCCAGCCGGCGCCGGCCGGAAGCCCGCATCTCCCCGGGGCTGGAGAAGCTCATCCTGCGCGCGCTCTCCAAGAGCCCGGATGACCGGCCCGCCAACGCCGAGGCCTTCAAGGCGGAGCTGGCGGCGGTGGAGAAGGAGCGCCGCCGGGCCGAGGCCTCGCAGCGTGGCGCGCGGCCCTCCGCGGTGCTCGCACCGCTGCCGCGCAAGTCCACCGGCGGACCGCTGAATGACGGCCGGGACGTCACCGTGCCGGGCTGGGACAACAACGAAGTCACGGTGGAAGCAACGGTCCGCGCGCTGCCGGGCGTGCTCTCGCCCCTGCCGGCGAACGCGGACGACATGCCCGCCACCCGGGAGAAGACGGACTCCCTGGTTCCGACGAACCCTGGCTCGGGCGGGGGCGGGTTCGCCTTCTTCTTCAAGTCGCTGACCATCCTCCTCGTCGTGGCCGCGGCGGGCTTCTTCGCCTACGCCTACTACGTCGGCACCGGCAGCGGCCCGCAGGACCTGCCGTACGCGCTGCCCAAGAACGCGCCGGTGCCCGGCGCCGTCGGGAGCGTGCCAGGCGCCGAGGTGCCCCTCTACGAGCGGCAGATCTCCATGGCGGAGCGCGACGTGGAACGCGCCGGGCGTCTGACGCGGGACGGGGACCGGGCTCTGCAGAAGGACACCGGCCTCGCGGCCACGCTGTACCGTGATGCTTTCTCGGTGAGTGGCGACGCCGAACTCGCGCTGAAGCTGGGCGACATCTACTGGAGCCGCCCGAACCCCGACGTCCAGGAGGCCCGCGGCTGGTGGGAGCGCCACCTGCGCGAGGTCCCCAACTCCAAGGCGCGCGAGCTCATCGAGCAGCGCCTGGGTGGGGCCATCGCCCGGCCCGCCGCGCCCTGACGGGCAGGTGCGGCGGCAAACGCCTGTGGCAGCGACTCAGCCCGGATTCTCCACCTGGAGCGCGCGCGGGCCGAGGCGGGCGCGGTCTCCGCGGCTCAGCCCAGGTTTTCCACCTGGAGCACGTGCTGGCCCAGGCGGACGCGGTCTCCCGGACGCAGCGGGCGCTCCACGCCGGCCGCGAGGCGCACGTACGTGCCCAGTCCTCCCGACAGGTCCCTCAGCAGGGCGCCCGTGGGGGTGGGGGAGAGCTCGCAGTGGCGGCCGGCCAGGCCCTCGTCCCCCGGGAAGCTCAAGTCGCAGTTCGCCTGGCCGATGGTGAGCAGCGGCGCCGCCGTCACCACCGCCCGGCCCGCGCGCCCGCCCACGAGGACCTCCTCCACCCCGTACACCGCCTGACCCAGCGGCACCGGCGCGCCGTAGACGTGGGGGCGGCCCGCCACGGGCGCCACCGGCTCCAGCCGGCCCGTGTAGCGGAACAGCCGCTGGCCCGCGCTGAAGAGGGTGCGCGGGGCGAGGGCCTCGGTGCCGGCGACGGCGACGAACACGCCCGAGGCGCTCGACTCGTCCCGGACGAAGAGGGCGCCGTCCTTCACCAGGAAGGTGGCGTGCAGGGGCGACACGTACGCGTCATCCGAGAACAGGATGGCGCCGCGCTGCCGGCCCACGACGCAGCCGGTGACGGGCAACTTGTAGCGCTGGCCCCGCGTGGAGCCGGCGATGACGGCCAGTCCGAAGCGGGACGCCGCCGGAGGCGCCGGCCGCGGGGCTCCGGGAGTCGCGGCGGGCGCGGCCCCGGGCTTCAAGGGCATGGCGCTGTCCGGAACCGGAGGCGGAGGCCGGGTGACGGCGGGCCCCGGAGGCACCGACGCGGGCCCCCCCGCGGACGCCCGGGCCGCGGCGACGGGAGGCACCGAGGCGGCGCCACCCGCCGGAGCCGTCACCCGGGCCCCGGGGCGCTCTACGGGCAGCCCGGCGGCGGCGGTGGGCGGAGGCGTCCGCGCCGAGGGGCGCAGCCCGGGAGGGATGGCGCTCGGCGGAGGCGGCGTGGTGTTCGGGACGCCTGACTCTCCCCGGGGGCCGGGGAAGGTGGACACCGCCACGGGACGGCCGGGAGGCGGCGCTACGGGACGGGGAGTCGCCCCGGCGGGCCGGGCGGCGGGCGGCCGGGCCGCGGAGGGTTCCTCCAGCGCCTGGCCGCACAGGACACAGGCGGCCGAGCGAGGAGGGTTGTACCCGTCACAGTTCGGGCAGACCACGGCAAGGGCGGACAGCAGGAGCTGTGACATGGGAGAGGGCGAATCTAGGGGCCCTGAAAACGTCGGGTCAACGAAAGCGAACGCGACAGGTGGGATAGTCCCCCCGGCCCCGTACGTGAACTGGAACACCCAGGTGTGGGGCGACGTTGCCCCCCCAGGGGGGCAAAGTTACGATTGCCCTTCACTCGATGATTCGCCTGAACGACATCCTCCAACGGGTCTCCTCGTATCACCCGGACCCTGACCTGGACATCATCAAGAAGGCCTACGTCTACTCAGCCAAGGTCCACCAGGGCCAGCTGAGGAAGTCAGGCGAGCCCTACCTCGTCCACCCGCTCGAGGTCGCGGGCATCCTCGGAGAGCTGAAGCTTGACGAGGCGTCCATCGTCACCGGCCTCCTCCACGACACCATTGAGGACACACTCGCCACCGCCGAGGAGCTCACCGAGCTGTTCGGCGCAGAAGTCGCCCAGCTCGTCGACGGCGTCACCAAGCTGTCCAAGTTCTCCGCGTCCGCCAGCCTCTCGCAGGAGGAGAAGCAGGCGGAGAACTTCCGGAAGATGATCATCGCGATGGCGCAGGACATCCGCGTCATCCTCGTGAAGCTGGCGGACCGCACGCACAACATGCGGACGCTGGACCACATGTCCGAGGAGAAGCAGGCGCGCATCGCCCAGGAGACCCTGGACATCTACGCGCCGCTCGCGAACCGGCTCGGCATCTCCTGGATAAAGACGGAGCTGGAGGACCTGAGCTTCCGCTACGTGAAGCCGCAGGAGTTCTTCGCGCTCCAGGAGAAGCTCAACAAGCGCAAGAAGGAGCGCGAGAAGTACATCGAGGACACGTGCGACCTCATCCGCTCGAAGCTCGCCGAGCGCGGGCTGAAGGGCGAGGTGTCCGGCCGCTTCAAGCACGTCTACAGCATCTACAAGAAGATCAAGGCGCAGGGCATCGACTTCGACCAGATCCACGACATCATCGCCTTCCGCATCATCGCCCCCACCGCGCCCTCCTGTTACGAGGCGCTCGGGCTGGTGCACGAGATGTGGAAGCCGGTGCCCGGACGCTTCAAGGACTTCATCGCGATTCCGAAGCCCAACATGTACCAGTCGCTGCACACCACGGTGATTGGTCCCTTGAGCGAGCGCGTGGAGGTGCAGATCCGCACCTCGGAGATGCACAAGATCGCCGAGGAGGGCATCGCCGCCCACTGGAAGTACAAGGAGGGCAAGGCGGTCATCTCCAAGGATGACGAGAAGTTCGCCTGGCTGCGCCAGCTCATGGAGTGGCAGCAGGACCTGAAGGACCCGAAGGAGTTCCTCGAGACGGTGAAGGTGGACCTCTTCACCGACGAGGTCTTCGTCTTCACGCCCAAGGGCGACGTGCGCTCGCTGCCTCGCGGGGCCACGCCGGTGGACTTCGCGTACGCCATCCACTCGGACGTGGGCAACCGGTGCGTGGGCGCGAAGGTGAACGGCAAGATCGTCCCCCTGCGCTACAAGCTGAAGAACGGCGACACGGTGGAGGTGCTCACCAGCCCCCAGCAGCACCCGTCCAAGGACTGGCTCACCTTCGTCAAGACGAGCCGTGCCCAGCAGCGCATCCGCGGTTTCATCAAGCAGCAGCAGCGCGACAAGAGCCTGCAGCTGGGCCGCGAGCTGACGGACCGCGAGCTGAAGCGCTTCCAGCTCAACTTCAACCGGCTGCTCAAGTCCGGGGAGATGAAGAAGGTCGCCGAGGAGCTGGGCTTCCGCATCGAAGACGACCTGCTGGTGGCCGTCGGCTACGGCAAGGTGACGCCGCAGCAGCTCGTGCACCGACTGGTGCCGCAGGAGAAGCTCGCCGCGGCGGAGACGGCGGCGCGTGGCGACGGCGGCGGCAACAGCCTGTCGGGAAGCAACTCCGTCAGCTCCTCCATGCTGCCCGGCCTGTCGCGCGTCACGGACCTGGCCAAGCGGCTGGTGGGCCGCAGCAACCGCAGCGGCGTGCAGATTGGCGGCGTGGACGACGTGCTGGTGCGCTTCGGACGGTGTTGCAACCCCGTCCCCGGCGACCCCATCGCCGGCTTCATCACCCGGGGACGGGGAGTGACGGTGCACACGGTGGGTTGCGAAAAGGCACTGGCCACGGACCCCGAGCGCCGCGTGGACGTGACGTGGGACGTACGCGGGGACTTCAAGCGCCCCGTCACGCTGCGCGTGCTGACGGCGGACCGGCCGGGCCTCCTGGCGGACATCTCCAACACCTTCTCCAAGAAGGGCGTCAACATCTCCCAGGCCAACTGCCGCGCCACGGGGGATGACCGGGCGGTGAACACCTTCGAGGTCACCATCTCCGACCTCAAGCAGCTCACCGACCTGATGCGCACCATCGAGCGTCTCAACGGCGTCTACTCCGTCGAGCGAATCTAGAGCGCCGTCTTTCGTGCTAGAGCGCCCCGGAAACCCGGGGCGGCTCCGTCAAGGGGCCGCCCCTCTACTTCCGAGGTGCCCGCATGGCTCGCAAGGCAATCCACTCCGACCAGGCCCCCAAGGCCATTGGCCCTTACTCCCAGGCGGTGCAGGTGGACGCGGGGAAGATGACCTTCCTCTCCGGCCAGATTCCCCTGGACCCCTCCACCATGGAGATGGTGCAGGGTGACGTCGTCGCGCAGGCCGAGCGGGTGATGGAGAACCTCAAGGCCGTGCTCACCGCCGGCGGCCTGGACTTCTCCCACGTCGTGCGCTGCACCATCTTCCTCACGGACTTGGGCGACTTCGCCCGCGTCAACGAGGTGTATGGCCGCTACTTCACCGGCGCGCCCCCGGCCCGCGCCACCGTGCAGGTCTCCGCGCTGCCCCGCGGCTCCAAGGTGGAGATCGACGCCATCGCCGTCTCCTGACGAGAAGCACGAAGGCCCGAAAGCACAGAGGCCGCCGGACCCCGAAGGTCCGACGGCCTCTGGTGCTTCAGGCCCTCTTCAGGGCCCTTCAGCGGGCAGCGACTACTTGGCGTCCGCGGCCACCGCGCCGCCGGCCTTCTTCAGCTCCTCGTCGATGACCTTCTTGAAGGCCTCGAAGGGCAGGGCGCCCACGAGCGTGCGGCCGTTGATGAAGAACGTCGGGGTGCCGTTGGCGCCCAGGCGCGAGCCCTCGGCGGAGTCCGCCTCGATCTGCGCGGAGAACTTGCCGCTGTCGAGGTCGGCCTTGAACTTGCCGACGTTGAGGCCAATCTCCTGCGCGTACTTCTCCAGCGAGGCGCGGTCCAGGGCGCGCTGGTTGGCGAAGAGCTTGTCGTGCATCTCCCAGAACTTGCCCTGCTCGTGCGCGGCCAGCGCGGCGGCGGCGGCCGGCTTGGCGTTGGCGTGCATGGGCAGCGGCTGGTTCTTGAAGGCGACCTTGATCTTGCCCTGGTACTGGTCCTCGAGCTGCTTCAGCGTGGGCACCACGCGGCTGCAGAACGGGCACTCGAAGTCGGAGAAGGCGACGATGGTGACGGGGGCGTTCTTCGCGCCCTTCACCGGGGCGTTGCCCACTTCCACCTTCTGCACCGGCGGCTCGGCCGGGGCGCCGTCGGCGCCACCCGCCGGGGCGGCGGGAGCAGCGGCGATGTTCTGGGCGAGGATCTTGCCGAACAGCTCCTCCGGCTTCGTGCCGGCGGCCAGCAGCTTGTCCGCCTTGGCGATCTCCTCGTCGATGACCTTCTTGAAGGAGTCGAACGGCTGGGCGCCGACGAACTCACGGCCGTTGATGAAGAACGTGGGGGTGCCGTTGGCGCCCACCGCGCTGCCGGCGGCCATGTCCGCCTCGATCTTCGCCTTGAACTTGCCGCTGTCGAGAGCGGCCTTGAACTTGCCGACGTTCAGGCCAATCTCCTGCGCGTACTTCTCCAGGGAGGCGCGGTCCAGGGCCTTCTGGTTGGTGAAGAGCTTGTCGTGCATCTCCCAGAACTTGCCCTGCTCGTGCGCGGCCATGGCGGCCTCGGCGGCGGGCTTCGCGTTGGCGTGGAAGGGCAGCGGCTGGTTGCGGAAGATGACGCGCACGTCCTTGGCGTAGTCCTTCTTGATCTGCGTCAGCGTGGGCACCACGCGGCTGCAGAAGGGGCACTCGAAGTCGGAGAACTCGACGATGGTGACCTTGGCGGTCGCCGGGCCGAAGGCGGGGGAGTCCGAGGGCACGTCCACCTTGCGGACGGCGGCGGCGGCCTGCTGCACCGGGTTCTGCTTCGGCGCGGCCTTCTCGGCGCCCTTCTCGATGGTCTTCGCGTACACCTGCGAGGCGGGGACGCCGCCCTTCACGAGGGACTCGGCCTTCGCCAGCTCCTCGTCGATGAGGGCCTTGAAGTTGTCGATGGGCTGCGCACCGGAGAGGAAGCGGCCGTTGATGAAGAAGGCCGGGGTGCCGCTGGCGCCCAGGGTGCTCGCCTGGCTCTGCTCCTTCTGGATGGTGTCCTGGAACTTCGGGCTGGCCATGTCGGCCTTCCACTTGGCGACGTCCAGGCCCAGGTCCTTCGCGTAGCCCTCCAGCGAGGCCTCATCCAGCTTCTTCTGGTTGGCGAAGAGCTTGTCGTGCATCTCCCAGTACTTGCCCTGCTCACCGGCCGCCAGCGCGGCGAGGGCCGCGGGCTTGGCGTGCGGGTGGAAGGACAGCGGGTTCTGCTTCATCACCACGCGGAGCTTGTCGCCATACTGCTCCCGCAGCTTCTCCACGGTGGCGTGAGCGCGGCTGCAGAAGGGGCACTCGTAGTCCGAGAACTCCACCAGCGTGATGAGCGCGTCGGGGTTGCCCTTCACCGGGGCCCCGTCGATGTTCACCTTGAAGACGGTGGGGTCCACCGGGCGCCGGCCGGGCGCCTGAGCGGAAGGGGAGTTCGCGGCGGGCTTGGCGGCTTCGGTCTTCGAGGACGGGCCGCTGACGACGCGGCCGCCAAAGAAACCGAGGACCAGGCCCACGATGAGGGCCACGATGACATTGGGCTTCATGGGTTGGCTATGCTCCTTCGCCATGGGTCCGACTCCGGGCCCGAGCGTGGGGTTTTTTACAGGGGCAGGGGCGGGGTACTTAACAGACGGAATTCCAGACACGCAAGCCAGTGAGTCTGGCTTCCACGGGGGTACAACCCCCCCTAGGGGCCCGGAAACTGGGGAGTTTTTGAAAAAATTCCGTCAGAGTGAGGATCATGGACGCCTCAGTCCGCCTGGACACCTCGGGGGCACTCTGCCCCATGCCCATTCTCGAGATTGCCAAGGCCATGCGGAGGCTCGCGCCGGGCACCGTGGTGGAGCTCATCTCCACCGACAGGGGGCTGGAAGCAGACCTTCCCGCCTGGTGCGAGGCCACCGGCCATCCGCTCCTCCGCCTGGAGCGCCGGGGCACGAGCTACGTGGGGTGGGTGCGCAAGGCGGGCTGAGCCGCCTCCTGACGGGCGGCCCCTCCTGCAGCCCCCCCATCGCTCGCTCCCTCAGAGGAGCTGGAGGACGCGGTCTTCCAGGCGCTGGCCCCGGCTGACGCCGAGGATGAGGACGCCGTGCTGGAGCAGGTGCCCCACCACGTGGCTGATGACCTCCTCGGGCTTCACGCCGCCCTTGATGCGCACGCGCAGCACGGACTCGCCTTCCATGCGCGCGTCGGTGACGTCGGCCAGGGCGGCAATCTCGGGGATGAGCACGTCACCGCGGGCAATCTGCACGCGGAACTCGGAGCCCTGGCCGGTCAGCTCGGACATGGTGCCGGCCTGCGCGAGCTTGCCCTTGTCGAGGATGGCGGCCGCGTCGCACAGCTCCTCCAGTTCCTGGAGGTTGTGGCTGGAGACCACCACCGTCTGCCGGGCCTCCTTCATGTTCTTGATGACCTGGCGCACCTGGGCGGCGATGCGCGGGTCCAACCCGGCGGTGGGTTCGTCTAGGAGCACCAGCGGAGGTCGTCCCATGAGGGCCTGGCCCATGGCGGCGCGCTTGGCCATGCCGTGGCTGAGCGCCTGCGTCTGGACGTTCCACGCCTCCATCAGCCCCACCTGCTCCAGGGCCTCGCGGGCCTCGCGCTCGGGGTCGGCGAGGGCGGACAGGCGGGCCCAGTACGTCAGCAGCGCACCCGTCTCCCAGCCAGGCGGCAGCACCGCGTCCTGGGGCAGCGCGCCCAGCCGGCCCTTGAGGGCGCCGGGCGTGGCGGGGTCCACGTCCATGACCTTCAGCGAGCCCTCGGTGGGGTAGAGGTAGCCGCACATCATGGAGAAGGTGGTCGTCTTGCCGGCGCCGTTGGGGCCGATGAGGCCGAACACCGAGCCCCGGGGCACCGAGAGGCTCACGTTGCTCACGGCCACCTTGGGGCCGAAGCGCTTGGAGACTCCGAACAGCTCAATGGCCAGGTCGCTCACAAATCCCTCGCGCGCAGGACGGCGTAGGCGCCCAGCAGGAAGAGCATCGCGAAGCCCGCGTACGCGGCTCCGCTGGCGGCGAACTCGGCCAGCCTCGGGTGCAGCAGGTTGACCGAGTAATACGAGGGCGACAGGTAGCGCACGTAGCGCACCACGCTCGCTTCGCCATAGGCGGCCTCGGCGGCCCGGCCGGTGGTGTCCATCAGCCAGAAGACGAACAGCAGGATGAAGTTGAAGACGAGGCTCACCGCCGGGCTCCGGAAGAGGCTGGAGCACAGCGTGGTGAGGGACACGTAGGCCAGCGAGAAGACGATGGCCGCCAGCCAGAACTTGATGAGGTTGATGACCACGTCGGCGAAGCCGAAGCCCGGATTGGCGATGCGGGCGTAGACGAAGATGGCCAGGTCGATGATGAGCACCAGCCCGAGCAGCAGCGTCGCCTGCGAGAGGAACTTGCCCAGCAGCACCGAGGAGCGGCGCGCGCGCACGGTGAGGTAGCGCATGGAGCGCGGGCCCACCTCGCCGCTGAGCTGGTCGAAGCCCATCAGCGCCACGTAGGCCGGCAGGAAGAAGAGGGTGACCTTGAAGACCACCAGGACTTCGAGCGGCACCCGCGAGAGCGCCTCCATCATCGCGCTGTCATCGCTGAGGAGGAACCCCAGCACGCCCTTGCGCATCTCCTCGCCCACCTGCGCCGAGGCATCCGCGCCCGCACCCGCGGTCTCCAGTTGCTTGTTCACCGCTTCGCGCACCTGGCCGGCAATCCAGCCGACCACCAGCAGCACCAGCGCGGAGAACATGCTGTAGAGGCCGAGCAGCACCACCGCGCGCCCACTGCGCACGGCGCGGCGCAGCTCCGCGCTCCAGATGACCAGGGTTTCTTTCAATCCGTCCAAGGTGTGGGGGAACCTAGCGGAGTTGCGCACCCCTCCGCCAAGTTTCTGACGCCAGCGGCCGGACGGAAGCGACCGAGGAAGCGTCCGTGGACAGCGCGCCGCCAGCCGGTAGAGTTCGCGCTCAGCTCATCTCCGGCGACTCCTCACGGAAGCGCCGGAGCCCCCCTGGAGCCCCTGCGCAGCAATGACGATCCGCCGCCGTCTCCTGTCCGCCGCAGCGCTGTTCCCCCTCGCCCTCCTGCTCGGAGCGAATGAGCCCCAGCCGGGAGCCACGGCCCCTGTCACCGGGGCCCTGGCCGACTCCGGAACGGAAGGTGTGGGTCCTGCCATCGCCGAGACGCCGGCCGACGCCGGCACCCCCGAGTCGCTCGCCACGGCCAGCGCCGCGGTGCTGGGAGGCGCATCCCCGGATGGCGGCCTCGCCGCGCTGGCCGCGGAGCCCGGGCTGGTGCCTCCGGTGCCGGTGCCGTCGCGCGAGTCGGCGCCGCCCATCGCGAAGCTGCAGCCGCTGCCTCGCGCCGCGGACCTGCTGGCCCGCGCGAAGCTGGAGGGTGAGCGGCTGGTGGTGAAGGAGAAGAACGGCCACAAGCAGGTGCTCACCATCGACCCGGTGCTCCAGACGCAGCTGACGAACATCATGCGCGACTACGCCGTGCCCTACGGCGCCGCCGTGGTGCTGGAGCCCTCCACGGGCCGCGTGCTGGCGCTGGCGGAGCACTCGGCGGCGCGGCCGGAGATGCGCGGACTGCCCGTGCGCGCCGTGTTCCCCGCGGCCAGCATCTTCAAGATCGTCACCGGCAGCGCGCTGCTCGAGGCGGGCGTCCCCCCGTCCGTGGAGGAGTGCTTCCACGGCGGCAAGCGGCGGCTGTCCGAGAAGCACCTGGAGGACAGCGAGCGCGACGGGGCCTGCATCTCGCTGGCGCTGGCCATGGGCAAGAGCGCCAACGTCGTCTTCGCCAAGCTGACGCACAAGCACCTCAACGCGGACGTGCTGCGCCGCATGGCGGCCCGCTTCCGCTTCAACCGCGAGATTGCCTTCCCCGTCCCCATGGACGTGTCGCTCGCCGCCATCCCCGAGGAGCCCTTCGGCCTGGCCAACACCGGCGCGGGCTTCGGCGACGTGTACCTGTCCCCGCTGCACGGCGCGCTGATGGCGTCCGTGGCGGCCAACGACGGCCGGTGGGTGGATCCGGTGCTGGTGGAGCCGGAGTCCGGCCCGCTGCTGCCCCCGGAGGGCGAGCCCGTCCTCACCCCCGAGGCGGCGAAGGACCTCACCGCCATGCTGGAGGAGACGGTCACCCACGGCACCGCGCGCGGCGTGTTCCGCGAGCGCGCCTTCCGCGTGGACGACGCGGTGGGCAAGACGGGCACGCTGGCGGACCGCAATCCCTTCCGCGACTACTCGTGGTTCGTGGGCTTCGCGCCCAAGGACAACCCCCGCGTGGTCGTGGCCGCCGTCATCGTCAATGACCCGAAGTGGCGCATCCGCGGCGCCTGGCTGGGCCGCGAGGCCCTGCGCCTGGGCCTGCAGCGCGTCCCCGCGCCGGTGGAGATGACGGCCCCGGCGTCCGCCGCGGGCAAGCACTGAGCGACAGGGCCGCGCCTCAGCGCGCGGTGAGCTTCACCAGCCCCCGGTCCACGAAGCCCTGGAAGAACTTCAGGGCGTCCAGCTCCTGGAGCGGGGACACGTGGACGATGGCGGCCACGTCGCGCCGGCCGTCGATGCGCGACAGCAGGTAGCGCTCGGGCGCGGACAGCTGCAGCGTCTTCAGGTGCGCGGGCGCCACCTGCAGCGCGGGCACCCGGGGTGGCTCCACCAACTCCCGGCGCAGCTCCACCACCAGCCGCTCCTGGGCCTTCTTCAAGAGCTCCGCCGTGCGGGGCGAGGGGCCCAGCTCGTGCGCGCGCTTCGCGAGGGCCTCGGCGTCGCGCACGTTGCCGGCGTCCAGGAAGAGCTGCGCCGCCTGGAGCACCTCGTCCGCCGAGGACTCGGCGCCGATGACGCTCGCATCCTCTTCCTCCTCCACCACCACGGCCGTCTCGGGCTCGGGCTCCAGCTCCGACACCTTCACCGCGTCCAGCCGGTAGAGCGCGTACAGGCGCTGGTAGAGGAAGAAGTCCGTGGCGTGCAGCGCCAGGGCCATGCCGTCGATGTTGAGCCCGTCCTTGATGAGCTGGACGATGCGCTCGTCCATGCTGCCGGGCTTGCGCTCGGGCAGCTTGCGCTCGTCCACCGACAGCCGCACGGCTCCGGAAGGGAAGACGGCGCGGATGGCCTGCCACGCCGTCTCGCGGAACTCGCCCTCGCGGTGGATGTCCAGCAGGTCCACGCTGACGTCCAGCCCCGCGACTTCTGGCGCCGTGTCCGAGGACTCGAAGGCGAAGCCGCCCTCGCTCCAATGGAAGGCGTCCAGGAGCATCTCCCGGAACTTGTGACTCAGCGCGCTGCGGACGGTGGCCTCGGCCACCAGGCCCGTCATCACCAGAATCTTGCCGAGGAAGACGCGCGTCTGGGCCTGGGTCGCGAATGCCTTTTCGAGCTGGTCCTCCGTCAGGTGCCCCATGTTGATGAGGAATTGACCGAAGAACTCACGCGGCTGGTTGGAGCTGGCGCTCACCACGTGGCCGTCGCGCAGCTCCAGCTGCTTGCGCACGTCCCCACGCTCCACCTTCAGCGAACCGGTGACTCGCCGGTTCCCCAGGTAGACGACGAGGTCCTTGAGGGGCATCGTCGAAAAGTCACCAGACAGACCACGCATGGACCGGCCATCCTGCACCGCATGAGAGTCGATATCTACTCGAAACCCAACTGCTCGCTCTGCGACAAGGCAGCCGCCGTCGTCGAGTCGGTCCGTGCTCGCATCCCCTTCGAGCTGCGGATCATCTCCATCCTGGAGGACGCGGCGGCCTTCGATGCCTGGCGCTACGACATCCCCGTGGTCGTCATCGACGGCGTGCCCGCCTTCAAGCACCGCGTGGAGCCAGCCGAGCTCGAAGCGCGCCTGCGTGAGGCCCAAGGTGGCACAGCCATTGCTAAATCCGCTGCCCAGGATGGGTAGTTCAGTGCCCTTTCCCAGTAAATCCGAGGAGTTGTAGAGGTCAGGGGAAGGCTCGGGACTGTAAATCCGGGTGCGGGGCGGAGGCGCGGTGGAGAAGAAACTTCTGGCGGGGAGGGTGGAGCGGTGGGCGTGAGACGGAAGCGGGTGGGCAAGGCGGGGCAGCCTCCCACCGTACTCGTGGTGGAGCCACGGGCCGAGGACCTGGAGCGGACCCGGTCGCTCCTGGGGGAGGCTGGCTTCCGGGTGGTGCCGCTGACGCGCTTCGACGCGGCGATGCCACTGTTCGAGGTCATCCGTCCGGACGCGGTGCTGCTCGCCGCGCAGTCGCCGGACTACAGCGCGGTGCAGGTGGCGCGGCGGCTGCGGCAGGTGAGCCGGGGCACGGTGCCGGTGTTCTACCTCGTGGATCCCCACGACATGGAGGCGTACCGCTTCTGCCTGGAGAAGGGGCAGTGCGTGGACATCGTCTCGCGCGGGTGCAGCGGGGCGGAGCTGTCCATGAAGCTGCATGCGCAGCTGAAGCTGAAGGCGGCGGTGCTGCGCGCGGCGGCGGGCGAGGAGTCCGGCACCGCGCTGGCGCTGCATGACCCGGTGACGGGGCTCTACAACCGGCCCTTCCTGCTGTCGCTCATCGGGTTGGAGGTGCGCCGCGCGGAGCGCTACGGCGGGACGTTCTCCGTGGTGGCGGCGGAGGTGGGGGGCTACGGCGCCTTCCGCAAGGAATTCGGGCGCGGCATGGCCGAGCGCCTGCTGGTGTACAGCGCGGTGGTGCTGGGACAGACGGTGCGCGAGGCGGACGCGGTGGCCCGGGTGGGCGACAGCGAGTTCGCGCTGCTGCTGCCGGGCACGCCGGCGGAGTCGGTTCCTGAAGTGATGGCCCGGGTGAGCGCGCGCTTCGAGGCGGCGCGCTTCCAGGTGGAGGGCCGGGTGGTGCGCACGGCGCTGGAGCTGGGCGCGGTGAGCTTCCCGGACGCGGTGGGCACGCCCACACAGCTGCTGGCGGCGGCGCTCCAGGAGCTGAGGCGGACACGAGAATTTCGTCGCATGGTCGGGGGACCAACCCGACTGTCGGTGTAAGGGATGGGTGGAGGTTCGATGCACAGGGCGAGCGGAGGCGTGGGGATGGATCGGATCGCGGTGCTGGTGGTGGATGACGAAGAATCGGTGCGCACGTTCCTGTCCGAGTTGCTCGGCAGTGCGGGCTACCAGGTGCGCAGTGCCGCGAGCGGCGCTCAGGCGCTGGAGATGCTCTCGGGAGGTTCCTTCGACGCGGTGCTGCTCGACGTGGTGATGCCGGAGATGAGCGGTCTGGAAGTCCTTCGCCGCTACCGGGGCGCGGGTGGCTCCGCGCCGGTCATCGTGCTCAGCGCGCTGTCGGGCGCGGACGACGCGGTGCGCGCCATGAAGATGGGGGCGAGCGACTATCTCTCCAAGCCGTTCGGCAACGACGAGCTGCAGGACGTGCTGGCGCGAGCCCTGGGGACGCGCGCCCCGGAGCGCCAGGCCGTGGCGCCGCCCCTGCCTCCGCGTGTGGTGTCGCCGGTGGTGGACCCCGCCGCGGATGCGCGGGTGCTCATCTCCACGTCTCCGTCCATGCGCCGCGCCCGGGCGCTGGTGGAGCGCATCGCCGACACGGACGTGCCGGTGCTGCTGCTGGGTGAGTCCGGCACGGGCAAGGAAGTGATTGCCCGCGAAATCCACGCGCGCAGCCAGCGGCGCGGCAAGCCGTTCATCAAGGTGAACTGCGCGGCGCTGCCGGGCGAGCTGCTGGAGAGCGAGCTGTTCGGCCACGAGCGCGGCGCCTTCACCGGCGCCACCGCGGAGAAGCCCGGCAAGTTCGAGCTGGCGGACCAGGGCACCATCTTCCTGGACGAGATTGGCGAGATGGCCATCCGCCTCCAGGCCAAGCTGCTCCAGGTGCTGCAGGACGAGGAGTTCTTCCGAGTCGGCGGCAAGAAGAGCGTGCGCGTGGACAGCCGCGTGGTGGTGGCCACCAACCGCGACCTCGAGAAGGAGATTGCCCTCGGCAACTTTCGCGAGGACCTCTACTACCGCCTCAATGTGGTGGCCATCCGCCTGCCGCCCCTGCGCGAGCGCCGCGAGGACGTGGTGCCGCTGACGGACCACTTCCTGAAGAAGTACGGCCGCAACTTCATCAACGGCGTGTCGGAGCTGCCCCGCGAGGTGCTCCAGGCCTTCGCGGACTACGACTGGCCCGGCAACGTGCGCGAGCTGGAGAACATGGTGCGCCGGCTGTGCGTGCTGAAGGACGCCACGCTGGTGCTCGACGAGCTCAACGCGGCGGGCCGCAGCCCCGCGAGCGCGCCGTCGCTGCCCACCGCGTACGGCGGTGACGACGGCACGTATGGCCGCTCGCACGAGGAGCCGGTGCGCTCGCCGCCGTCCTCGTCCGTGCAGGTGCTGGAGATGCCCTCGCGTGGGTCCGCCCAGGCAGTGGTGTCCGCCGCGCCCGCGCCGGCTCCCGTCATGCTGGAGCCCGCCAACTCGGTCCTCCCGGCGCCCCGGTACGTCAATCCGTTCGACGTGCCGCAGCCGCCGCCGCCTCCTGCTCCGGCGGGGGAGCCGTCGCTGAAGGACATCGGCAAGCGGGCGGCGATGCTGGCCGAGCGCGAGGCCATACTGTGCATGCTCCAGCGCACCGCCTGGAACAAGCGCCGCGCGGCCACCAAGCTGCGCATCAGCTACAAGGCGCTGCTCTACAAAATCAAGGAGTGCGGAATCATCGACCCGCGCTCCAGCGCGGAGCTGTAATCCTTCTGCACCGGCACTTGCGTTGCCCCCCGCGGTCCCGCTATCGCGGGGGGTATGACGCCTCCACTCGTCCTCCTGGGCTCCGGGTACACGCTCACGCGGCTCGCCGTGGCGGAAGCCCGCGCGGGCCGCGACGTGCTGGCGGCCACGAGGGATTCCGCGCGCCGTGAGGCGCTGGAGCGCGCGGGAGCCCGCGTCACCTCGCTGGAGGACGCGCTGTCCAGGACGGACGGGGCGCGCGTCGTCACCTCCGTCCCGCCGGACGCGGGGCTGGACTCGCGCATCGCCGAGGCGCTCGCGCGGCACCCGCCCTCGCGGCTCGTCTACCTGTCATCCACCGGTGTCTACGGCGGCGCACGCGGCCTCGTGGACGAGGACACGCCGGTGGAGCCGACCTCGCCCACGGCACGTGGCCGCATCGAGGCGGAGTCGCGCTTCCTCTCGCTGGGCGCGGTGGTGTTGCGCATCGCCGGCATCTACGGCCCGGAGCGGAGCACGCTCGCGCGCCTGCAGGCGGGCGCCGTCCGGCTGCCGGAGGGTGGGGGAGGGCGCATCTCCCGCGTCCACGTGGACGACCTGGTGGAGGCCATCCGCGTGGCGCTCCAGTGGGGCGAGCCCGGGGCCTTCTACTGCGTCGCCGATGACCGGCCCGCGCCCCAGGAGGAGACCGTCACCTGGCTGTGCGAGCGGCTCGGCCTGCCGCCGCCGCCCCGCGTTCCGCTGGAGCGCCTCCACGAGTCGCTGAGGGGCGACCGCGCGGTGTCCAATGCGCGCCTCAAGGACCTGGGCTGGCGGCCGCGCTACCCGGACTACGTCGCCGGCTTCACCGCGCTGCTGGAGGCCGAGGGCCGCGGGGGTGGGCCCGAGCCGCTCACCGTTCGGAAACTTCGCCCCGACGAGGCGGAGGTCTTCTGGGCGCTGCGGCTGCGCGGCCTGCGGGAGCATCCAGAGGCCTTCGGCGCGTCGCTGGAGGAGGACACGGCGCGGCCGATGGACGTCGTCCGCGCGCGGATGGTGGGGGACTCGCAGGTCGTCATGGGCGCCTTCGACGGGGCGCGCCTGGTGGGCGTGGCGGGCATGTGGCGGGGGCAGGAGCGGAAGTCGGCCCACAAGGCCCACGTCTGGGGCATGTACGTGCTGCCCGAGGCCCGCTCCCGGGGCGTGGGCCGGCGGCTGCTCACGGGGCTCATCGCGGAGGGCCGGAAGATGGCGGGCGTCGAGCGCCTCCTGCTGGCCGTCTCCGTGGGCAACACGGCGGCCCAGTCCCTCTACCGTTCCCTGGGGTTCCGCACCTACGGCGTGGAGCCGGCCGCGCTGAAGATTGGCGGGGCCTACGTCGACGAGGAGTTGATGTGTCTGCCTCTGTGAGTCCTGGCCTACAGGGGCGCACCCGCGACATCCTCTCGGGAGCGCTTCCGGAGCGGACGTCACGGAAACGTGGCGTGATCCGGTGACAGTTCCCAACAGCGCCGGTGTTCGATGGCAGGCGCGTCGTGCCGCGCTGGAGGCTCCCTGAGCATGGCTTTGTGTATCCCCCACTGGTTGCTGGAGCGAGTCGCCCTGGGCGAGCTGCCCCCGGACGCCCTGGCCGCTGCCCGCGCGCGGCTGGAGCGCGAGCCGGATGGGGACGGGCGCCTGGCCCGGCTGGCGGAGGACTCCCGCCTCACCCTGGAGCGCCACCCGCCCGCGGCCGTGGCCGCCGAGGTGGAGCGCCGCCGCGCCGCTCGCACCCGCATCGACGCGGCCCGCGAGGCCGGACGGGGGGGCTGGCACGGCCTGTCCCTGGGCATGCCGGTGGCCGCGTCGCTCGTGCTGTTCGTCCTGTCCACGCAGCGCGAGCCGCCGCCGGAGCCCGCCCCGGCGCGCGCGCCCATCATCTGGAACGTCTCGGAGCGCATCAAGGGTGAGCCCATGCTGCGCGTCCACCGGCAGGGCGCCACCGAGCCGGAATTGCTCGCCAACCACGCGCGGGCCCGTCGCGGCGACGTGCTCCAGCTCAGCTACGTGTCCGGAGGCCGCCCGCACGGCGTGGTGGTGTCGGTGGACGGGCGCGGCACGGTGACGCTGCACCACCCGGCCACGCTCACCAGCTCCACGGAGCTGGCCCCCGGCGAGGCCGTGACGCTCGGCCATTCCTACGAGCTGGACGACGCCCCCGGCTTCGAGCGCTTCCTCTTCGTCACCTCGGATGTGCCGCTGGATGTGGCCATGGTGCTGGACGCGGCGCGCGTGCTCGCCCGCCAGCCCTCCGAAGCTCGCACCCGGCCGCTCCCCTTGCCGGATACCCTGGCCCAGACATCGTTCACGTTGGAGAAGGTGCCGTGATGACGCGGTCGCTCCTGTTCTCGCTCCTGTTGCTCCCCGCCCTGGCCTCGGCGGCTCCCGTGCCCAACGCGGGCTCCTCCCAGCCGGTGCGGCGCTTCGCGCTGCTGGTGGGCGTCAACGACGGAGGCCCGGGCCGTGCGAAGCTCCGCTACGCCGTCACCGACGCGCAATCCTTCGGCGACGTGCTGGAGGAGCTGGGCGGCGTGCAGCCCCAGGACAGGCTGATGCTGATGGAGGGCGGCCGCGCCGAGCTGGAGGGCGCGCTGTCGAAGTTCAAGGCGATGATTGCCGCGGCGAAGACGTCCGGCGGGCGCACCGAGGCCCTCGTCTACTACTCGGGCCACTCGGACGAGGCGGGCCTGCTGCTCCAGCAGGACCGCTTCGGCTACAAGGAGCTGCGCCAGGCGCTGGAGTCGCTGCCGGCGGACGTGCGCATCGCCATCCTCGACTCGTGCGCGTCCGGCACGCTGGCGCGGCAGAAGGGCGGGGTGCGCCGGCCGTCCTTCCTGGTGGACGCGTCCACCGCGGTGCGCGGCCACGCCATCCTCACGTCCTCGTCCGAGGACGAGGTGTCCCAGGAGTCCGACCGCATCGGTGGCTCGTTCTTCACCCACAACCTGGTGTCCGGCATGCGCGGCGCCGCGGACGCCACCGGCGACGGCCGGGTGACGCTCCACGAGGCCTACCAGTTCGCCTTCCACGAGACGCTGGCGCGCACCGAGCAGACGCGGGCCGGCGCGCAGCACCCCGCCTACGACATCGAGCTGGCCGGCACCGGCGAGCTGGTGATGACGGATTTGCGCTCCACCGCCGCGGTGCTGGTGCTGGGGGAGATGCTCGACGGGCGCCTCTACGTGCGCGACGCGCCGGGCCGGCTCGTGGTGGAGCTGAAGAAGTTCGCCGGCCGCGCCACCGAGCTGGGCCTCCAGCCGGGGCGCTACACGGTGATGCGCGAGTCGCTCGGCGTGGGCTCGCAGGCGGAGCTGGTGCTGGACCAGGGCGGGCGCTTCGTGCTCGCGGAGAACGCCTTCCGGCCGGTGGGCCTGGAGCTGACGGCCATGCGCGGCGGGGGCACGCCTCGCCTCGACGGCGTGACGCCCGCGGCGAGCGGAGGAAGCGTGCCGGCGGTCGAGGGGCCTCCACACCGACGCATGCCCTTCAACCTGGGCCTGTTCCCGTCGGTGCAGACCAATGACCTGTTCGGCGGCACCGTGGACAACAACTTCTCGCTGGCACTGGCGGCGGGCCGCACGGCCCGGCTGAAAGGCGTGGCGCTGGCGCTGGGCGCCAACTGGGCGACGGACTCCGTGAGAGGCCTCCAGCTCGCCGTTGGCGGCAACGTCGCGCGCGCGGACGTGACGGGCGGCCAGTTCGCCATTGGCGGCAACCTGGCCACGGGTGCGTTGGGCGGCGTGCAGGTCGCGACGGGCCTCAACATCGCGCAGCAGGGTGGCCTGGCGGGACAGCTGTCCGTGGGCGGCAACCTGTCCCGGGCGCCGCTGAGCGGCGCCCAGCTGTCGGTGGGCACCAACTGGGTGCAGGGCGACTTCGACGGTGTCCAGGGCACCGTGGGCCTCAACGCCGTGCGGGGCCGCATGGAGGGCGTCCAGATGTCCGTGGGCATGAACTGGGCGGACACCGCGCGGGGCATGCAGCTGTCGCTCCTCAACGTCGGCGACGACGTGAAGGGCATGCAGCTGGGGCTCATCAACATCGCGGGGAAGATGAGCGGCCTGCAGCTCGGCATCGTCAACGTGGCGCGGGAGATGGACTCCGGCCTGCCGATTGGCGCGCTGAGCATCGTGAAGAACGGCCAGTTCCACGTCGAGGCGTTCGGCAGCGACATCAACTTCGCCAACACCGCCCTCAAGGTGGGCAGCCGCCACTTCTACACGACGGTGGTGGTGGGCATGGGCCACGTCGCGGGCGCCCAGGGGCCGAGCCACTGGACGCTGGGCTTCGGCCTGGGCGGCCACATCCCCGTGTCCGAGCGCTTCTTCGTCGACGTGGATGGGGTGACGCACTCCGTCTACGACTGGGACGCGAGCTTCACGACGACGCGCCTGCTGCACCAGGTGCGAGTCATCGGTGGGTTCCAGGTCGCGAAGCACTTCACCCTCATCGGCGGGCCGACGATGAACCTCCTGCACGGCGTGGACGGCGACGCCATCACCGCGCTGAGCACCTTCTCGCGGCAGGGCCCCAAGCACTTCATCTGGTGGCCCGGGATGCAGGTCGGCGTGCGGCTGTGACACTGCCCGGTCAGATGAATCGGGTGCGGCAGCCCTGTGTTGATGGGCATGACGCTCGCACAACTGCACTCGCCTGACGGGCTCGCCAGGTCTCCCTTCGTTCTTCTCCTGCACTTCACTCACACCGCACGGCCGTCCAGCCGAACGGCGGAGCATTGCCCTCCGAGCACCTACTCCCAGAGGGCCCTGCTCACGCAATCGCTGACGAGCGACTTTGAATCGGGCCTGGGTCCGAGCGGCCCATCCTCTTGTTCCTCTTTAATTTGCGCTCCCGCAGGAGGTCTCGGCGCATGCGTTATAGGTGTCAACGCACGCCCAGACGTCCCCAGCGCTGGTCGCCCCCCCAAGGCAGCCTGTCCGCGCATCGCTGCAGTCCGAGCAGGCCGAAACCAGCTCGTCACCGCTTGGCTCAGAATCGCTGACCGGAGAGACGCAGGCATACCCAGCCTCGCCACAGGTGGTGAGGTGATAGCCCTCGCCACACCCCCGATTGCAGTTATAGCTCTCCGGACAGACGGCGTAGCACTGGATGGGCATGGCGAACGTCACCGAGGGAGACAGGGCAAGGGCGGCGGCAACGGCAAGCAGACGGTTGAAGCGCATGGATGCTCCGACGAAAGGGTGGACGGCACTCGAGTCCCTATCATATTTCATGGATATATGGAATTGATGCTATTGCCACTCGCACGGATAAAGCCTGGAGTGATGTAGGCATTCAGTCGAAGACAATGCTGAGCGGCGTGAGCACCGACAACGCTTCCGGGGGTGATCGCTCAAGGGCTCCGCGCCCGGTCAACGCTCGCGCGACGTCTCGTGGGCCATCGCGCATATGGCCGAGTAGTACCCAGCCATCTGGGACAACTCTTTGCCTGCCCGACTCCCACGGTGGCTCAGGGGGTCCAACGAAAGGAGCGTGAGGCCAGGACGTACGACGCCACGCTCCAGGCGGTCATTCCGAGCAACGGGCCAGAGATGTCCGTGAGAGAGGCCCCCTCCATGACCAGCTTTCGCATTGCCACGTTGAAATAGGTGAGCGGGAGGTGATGGGCAATGGGCTGGAGCCAGCCCGGGAGCTGGTCGGTGCTGAAGAATGTCCCGGCTAGCAGGAGCTGGGGGATGGTGAAGAGGTTGGCCAGCGGAGCGACGGACTCGGTGCTCCGCGCGCGTGACGCAATGAGGAGCCCGAAGCCGAGGAAGGCGACGAGGCCAAACATGGAGAGTGCCAGCATCCGCAGGAACGTCGTGGCGCCGTCCGAGAGGTGGAAATGGAAGACCAGTACCCCGCAGCTCAACAGCAGGGTGGTGTTGAGCATGACGATGGCCAGGCGGCTCAGCGCCTGGCTCAGCAGGATGAGCGGGTTCCACAAGGGCGTGGCGAACATGCGCTTGAGCACCAGCGTCTTCTTCTGGACCGCGAGGCTCAAGGCCATGCCCGACACCGCGAGGGTCAGCAGCGAGAAGCCCAGCTGCCCGGGTAGCGCAAAGTCCACGTACCGGAACGGCTGCGCCTCCAGGGCAGTCGCCTGGAAGCCGAGCAGGGGCGCGGTGACGCCGGTGAGTCGCAGGTTCGCCTTCTGGACGAGCGTGTCGACGACGAGCCGAGAGATGGCCGCGGACTGAGGGCTCGCGGAGGAGTAGCTCAGCTGCACGAGCCCACCGGCCGTCGCCGGGGCCGGAACGAAGTGGACGATGCCGTCGAGCCTGCCGGCCCGCAGGAGCATGTCGAGCTCCGCCCGGGGGAGAGAGACGAGCTCGAGCTCCCGTACCGTGCGCAGCTCCACGACGAAGACGGAGCTCGCGGTCGCCGCGTCCTCCTCCTCCATGCCGAACCTGAGCTTCCGGGGCTCGCCCCCCACGAAGCTGAACACCGCGATGAAGATCAGGGGGAACAGGAAGCCGAGCAGCACAGTGCTCGTGGTCCGCAGCTGTGACTTCAGCAAGTACCAGCTCAAGACCAGCAGCGCACGCACCTGCCCGGAATGCCATTTGAAGGCCCGCATGGCCCTAGCCCTCCCGGAGCTGCTTGCCCGTCAGGTGGAGGAAGACGTCCTCCAGCGTCGCCGCGCGTGGCTGGACGGGTCGCCGGAACCCGGAAGCCACCAGCTCATCCACGAGCTGGACCGGCGGCGCCATGCGGACGATGCGGCCGCCATCGAGGATGGCGAGCTGGTCGCAGAGTTGCTCCGCCTCGTCCATGTAGTGCGTCGTCAGCACGACGGTGGTGCCCTCGTCACGCACCCGGCGGATGAGTTCCCAGAGGTGGTGCCGGGACTGAGGGTCCAACCCGGAGGTCGGCTCGTCCAGGAAGACGACGCGAGGCTGGTTCACTAGTGCCACGGCAATGGAAAACCGCTGGCGCTGCCCGCCTGAAAGCCTGTCAAAAGTGGAGTGTCGCTTGTCGAGCAACTGTACGTGACGCAGGGAGGCTTCCGGGTCTCCCCGCACCTGGTAGAGCGCGCTGAACATGCGCAGCAACTCTACGAGCGTCAGGTGCGGATGGAAGCTGGACTGCTGAAGCAGCACGCCAATCCGTGCCCGCACTGCCCAGGGCTCCCGCCGCGCGTCGATGCCATCGATGATGATGCTCCCTTCATCTGGCTCAAGCAGCGTTTCGAGCATCTCCAGGGTCGTTGTCTTTCCCGCGCCGTTGGGCCCCAGCAGCCCGAACACCTGTCCGGCCCGTACCTCGAACGAGACACCGTCTACCGCCACCTGCGAATCGAAGCACTTGCGCAGGTTGTCCACCCGGATGATCGGCGCCAATCCGCTCCTCCCTGGAATGGGCTGGTCATACCATGGGATTTGGGAAACGCCTTGACAGTGGAAAATCACGAAAACTATTCTATTACCCGAAGTGAAGGACTGACTGCCTCTGAGTCAGTGGCTCTTTGAGTGCCATACCCTGGCGGGTGGCACCCGGGGGCGCAACAGGAATGGAGAGACTTCGTCATGCCGGCCCCTGGGTTGCCGCGGTTCAAGTCGCTCCTTGTCAGCGTCACCGAAGCCTGCAACGTGGGGTGCGCGCATTGCGGCTTCATCGGCTCGAAGCGCGACCGCGAGGCGGAGCCCGAGGAACTGGCGGATTGGGTGGGTCAGGCCTGTGACTATGGCGTCCCCACCATCATCTTCACCGGCGGAGAGCCCTTCATGCGCTTCGCCGCGCTCAAGCAGAGCGTTGCCCGGGCGGCCGAGCGCGGCGCTGGCGTGGGTTGCTTCACGAGCTCGAACTGGGGCACCTCCCCCGAGGCCGCAAGGGACATGCTTCGCCAGCTTCCCGGCCTGACGCACCTCTACCTGAGCTCGGATGTCTTTCACCAACGCAGGGTGCCCTACCAGAACGTCTATAACGTCATCGAGGCGGCGTTCGAGCAGGGGGTGAAGACCATCACCATCTGCATCACCTATACAAACACTCAGGAGTTGGAGGCCGTGCGCGCGGAGTATGCGCGTTATGCCAGGCGCGTGCGCTTCTACGAGGAGCGCGTCATCCCAAACCCGTACTTCGCCGCTCGCGTGCTTCGCAATCAGTCCTCGCTGCGCGCGCCGACGCCCGAGGAATACGAGTGCTCCTGTTGGACGGGGACCCCCATGGTCAACCCCGACGGCGACGTCTTCAGTTGCCACATCGCCAAGGCCGCCGCGCACCACGACTTCCGCGAGGTGCCGCACTACCTGGGCAGCCTGCGGGAACTCGGGTTCCAGGCGCTCATGGAGCGGGCAAGCCAGCGGGCCGACTATCAGTTCCTGCGGACTCACGGGCCCCGTGGCGTGGCGGAGCTGTTCAAGCGGAATCCCGACCTCATCCAGGCTGTCCATTCGCCGGGGCGCTCGGGATTCACGAATGGGTGCGACATGTGTTTCTCCGTTCTGGCGACGGAGGCCGGCCGCACGGCATTGAAGGAACACCTCGCGAGCCGGGGGGTGCAGGAGTCCATCGATATCCGGCTGACACTCCAGTTGGGTGAAGCGCCCATGGCTGAATCCATTCCGGCGGCGCCCAACCCCACTGGTACCTCATGAAGTCCCACAGAAGGGAGCCCCCGTGGCCCAGAGCGTCCTGAAGCTTCCGAATGCAGCCCCGCAGCAGGTCGAAAACCCCTTGAGCCTCCGAGATGCCCTGCGACAGGCTTCGCAGGACCCGATGTTCGCCCGCCGCCTCATCGAGGCGCCCGAGTCCCTGAAGGCGCAGTACGGCCTCTCCGATGAAACCATCGAGGAGATCAAGCGCGTGACGCAGGCGCCGCTCGCGGAGTTCACCGCCCAGGTGGAGAAGGTGGGCTCCTCGCTGGAAGTCAAGGCAATGAACCTAGAAAAAGTGGATGATGGAGGAGGCTACGAATAGGCACCCGCATTGACTGGCTTTTCCGACAACGGATGACGGCGCGCTCCATGCGGCCCGCAAGACCCGAACGGAGTTGGTCATGAGGAATGACTTCATCGGGGTGGTGCCCGCGGCGGGGCGCGCCGTGCGGCTCAGCCCGCTTCGCTACCCCAAGGAGCTGCTGCCCATCGTCTACGAGTTGGATGGCGAGGAGCGGCGTGCCCAACCGATGACCGCCATCGAGTACACGCTGCGCGCCATGCGGCAGGCGGAGCTGCAGCGTGTGCTGCTCGTCGTGTCGCCCGCGAAGGCAGACTTCTTCAGTCTGCTCGGCGGCGGGGGCGACTACGGCATCAACCTGGGCTACCTCATCCAGGAGAATGCCGATGGACTGGCGCGCGCCGTCGACGTCGCCTACCCGTGGGTGGGTGAGCGGTATGTCTGCCTCGCGCTGCCCGACACCATCTACCAACCCCTCCATGGCCCGGCTCTGCTGTGTCGTGAAATCGTGAGCCGCCGCGCGGATGTCATGCTGGGCGTCTTCCCGACGGACCGCCCCGAGCAGCTCGGCCCCGTCACGATGGACCGCCATGGCCGGGTGCTCCAGGTGCAGGAGAAGCCGGCCCGGACGGATGTCCGCAACACCTGGGGGATGGCTGTCTGGTCCCCCACTTTCGGTCACTTCCTGCATGAGCACCTGGCGGCCGTGCCGCAGACGCAGGACGTTCACCTGGGAGAGCTGTTCGACAAGGCCATCCACGCAGGACTGAAGGTGGAGGCCCATTTCTTCGCCGGGGGCAGCTACAGGGACGCGGGAACGCCGGAAGGCCTCGCCTCGCTGCTGCTTCGACCTCCGCCGCGTGAGCCGCATGAAGGCTGACCGATTCCTCTTTCTCGCTCTCACGCGGGCGGGGTGGGGAGAGACCGCGCTGGGCCTGCGCATCGCCGAAGAGCTGACGGCGCAAGGCAGCTCGGTCTCCTTCCTCGCGCACAAATCCAACTCGCTGCTGATGGCGGACACGCCGTTCGCCCGGGAGTTCATCAGCGACGAAGCGGGCATGCTGGTGCGCGCCTACGTGGACTCGCTCGTCAAGGACGAGCGCCCCACGGCCATCGTCCTATCGGACATGGCCACCACGCAGCGCTTCTGCTCGCAGGCCAACGTGGATGCGTCGTTCCTGGCCCAGTACGGCCTGCCGCTCCTCGCCATTGACACCTGGGACCAGGCGACCACGGGCGCGACGATGGACCTCTTTCTCGGCGAGCCGCAGGCGCTGGACCTGGGGCTGGCACGCGCCTCACGGCCCCTGCTGCCGGTCCCCATCCTTCACTCCGCGCCCCGGCCGGGTGCCTACGACTGCATGCCGGAGCCCGTACGGCTGACGCGCCGTGTGAGGACGCACCTGCGGGACAACCTGGGCATTGGTGATTCGGAGCGCCTCGTCCTGCTCTGCACCGCGACGTGGCAGCACATGCGCTACCGGAGCCGGCATGGCAACCGGATGGCGGCCGCGCTTCCGCTCCTGCTGGCGGAATATGTCTCGCGCCTGGGCCCCTCGGTGCACCTCGTCCACGTGGGGCCTGCCGCCTTCCCGCTCCAGGAGCGCCTGGGGGAGCGCTACCACTGGCTGCCGCCGCTCCAGTCGCTCCACTTCGAGGAGCTGCTCGGGAGCTCCGACCTGTTGGTGTCCGCCAACATCTCCGCCGGGACGAACCTCAAGGCCATCGCCTCGGGTGTGCCCACCGTGGTCGTGCACAACTCGCACGAGGTGGAGGAGTTGTTCGAGCTGGAGTCGCGGCTCCCGCAGCCGCCGTCGGACGCGCTGCGGCGCTGGCTCGTGGACACGCTGCCCCTCTATCGCTTCCGCCTCTGGCCCCTGGGGTGGTTCGACTTCCTGGCCCCTGTGCTGAAGGACAACCCCTTCATGAGGGCCGTCGAGACGGTGGAGCTCACCGACGAGCGCGCCTTCGTGGAGACGTGCCAGCAACTGCTCCATGACGACACGTCCAGGCGGAGCATGCTGGAGCGGCAGGCCGCCTATGTGGCGGGGGTTCGCCGACTACCCCGCGCCTCGGAGGTGGTCCGCCAGTACCTCGCGGAGGGGACCATCGCCGCATGAGCCGCAAGCACCTGCTCTTGGTCCTCGGGCCCAACTCCTGGGGCAGGGGTGTCATGGCCCTGCGCATTGCGGAGGAACTGCGTGCGACGGGAGGGGAGGCCCTCTTCGTCGCCGCGGATTCGGTCGGTCCCCTCTTCGAGGGAACCGGCTTCCGCGTGGAGCGGGTGGCCGGACACCTGGGCCCCCTGCTGGAACTCCTCCTGCAAGACGTCATCCGGACCGAGCGACCCGACGCCCTGATTCTCTGTGACTTCAACTCCGTCCACGCCACGCTGCGCGCCCACCGCTGCGGCACCGAGGCCCTGACCCGCCATGGCCTCCCCCTCATCGCGATGGACACCTGGGACTACCGGGAGAGTGGCTTCGTCATCGACCGCACCGACACGGAGAGCCTCGCCGTCAGCCGGTGGATTGAGGCGTTGCCCTGGAGGCTGCTGCCGGTCCCCATCCTGCGCCCCGAGCTCCGCCCCGGAGCCTTCCGCTGCATCTCCACGGATGGCTCCCAGCGCGCGGACACACGCCGCGCGGCCGCCCGGGAGGCGCTGGGGCTTTCCGAAGCGGACCGGTGCGTGCTGTTCTGCAGCGCGGACTGGCAGTTGGCGAAGCACCACCCGCCCGCCACCCGGCGGGTCATCGACGCGGTGAACGGGGTGATGGCGCGCTGCCTGGAGCGCCTCGGGCCCCGCGTGCACCTGCTGCACGTGGGACCCGCCCCGGTCGAGGCCTGGTCCGTGCTGGGCAGTCGGTACCGGCCATCACCGCAGGTGTCCGACCCCGAGTTCGACGTGCTGCTGGGCGCGGTGGACTTGATGCTGTCCGCGAACGTCGCCGCGACGACGGTGACACGGGCCATCGTCGCGGGGATTCCCACGGTGGTGCTCCATAACTCCCGCGCGCTCCACGCGGACGGCCCGTCCCCGGAGCAGGGGGGGGCTCCCTCCTGGATGCTGGAGCTTTTTCCCCTCCATCCCTTCTTGCTCTGGCCCCTCAAGTACCGCGCCTACCTGGAGCCGGTCCTGGCCGGGAACAGCTACTGCGAGGCCTTCGAGCGTGTGGAGTTGGTGGAGGAAGAGCGCCTGGAGGCGGTCTGTCGTGCGCTGCTCTTCGAGGGTCCGGCACGCTCCGCGCACCGCCAGCGCCAGGAGGACTACCTCGTCCGGCTCGGCAAGTTGCCCACCGCCGCACAGGTCATCGACGGCTATCTGTCTGGAGACACGACATGCGCTGCCTGAGCATCCACTTGACGGACTTGTGCAACAGCAAGTGCACGTTCTGCGTCGTTGCCTCACCGCTCTACACGAAGGACACGGTGAACTACGACGAGGTCGTCGCATTCCTCCGTGCCCACGCGGGGACGTACGACGTCGTGAACTTCCACGGTGGAGAGCCCACCATCCATCCCAGGTTCCTGGAAACGCTGGCGCTCATCCAGACGCTGGGCTTCCGCGAGGTGCATCTACAGACGAACGCCACCCGCCTGGCGGACGAGGATTTCGCTCGCAAGACGTTCGAGCTCGGCGTGAAGCTGTTCATCATCTCCCTGCACGGCGACGACCCGCAGACGCACGACACGCAGACCCATACCCCCGGGGGCTTCAACCGGGTGATTGCCTCCATCCAGAACGTCAAGGCCCTGGGGGCTCGCGTGCGGACCAACACCGTCGTGACCCGGGCGAACCTCCAGCGGCTGCCCTCCATTGCCCGCGTGGCCTGTGACGCGGGCGTGGACCACTTCAACATCTCCAACATCCATCCGGTCGGCAGCGCGCTCTTCGCGCTGGGGCGCATCCTCCCGTCGTTCGAGGAGGTCCGCACGCACCTCTATCCAGCCATCGACCACTGCCTGGCGCGCGGCCGCCGGGTGACGCTTGAGGGCTTCCCCTACTGCAGCGTCGCCGAGCGGCAGGACCTGCACCTCAACAACGAGTACCGCGACATCCGGATGATGATTCGGGGCCGGGTGATTGAAGACTACGACGCCTTCATGAGCGACTCGATGCGGGTGTTTGGCAGTCCCTGCCAGGCCTGCGGCGTCCGCAAGGCCTGCGGCGGCGTATACCGGGAGTACATCAGCTACCGCGGGTGGAACGAGTTCCGTCCGCTTCCGGGAACGGGGGCGGGGGAAGTCGCACCCGAGGTCCCCACGACAGTGGCTTCCTGAAGATTCACGGGAGATCTCCGCGACACCCGGGGTGGGCGGCCTCCTGGTGTGTCTTGCTGACGAGGTGCGCATGTCTCGGAGGTACCCCTTTCCGTCGTACCCGAACGGCTGGTTCGCCGTGGGACTATCCGGTGACCTGCCAGCCGGAGGCAGCCTCACGTGCCGTGCCTTCGGGCAGGAGCTCGTCCTCTTTCGCACCGAAGCGGGCGCGGCCTTCGCGCTGGATGCCTACTGCCCCCACCTGGGGGCGCACCTGGGGCGGGGCGGCCGCGTCTGCGGTGACAGCTTCCGCTGTCCTCTTCATGGCTTTCGCTACGACGGCCAGGGCCACTGTGTTGGCACCTCTCAAGGCGGCCCCGCGGTGGCGGGGCTGCGGATCGGGACCTGGCCGTTGCGTGAGCGCAATGGGCTGTTGCTGGTATGGCACCACGCGGAAGGACGTCCCCCGCAGTGGGAGGTGCCAGTGCTGGACGCTGCGGAGTGGTCCGCCATGCGCGTCGAGCGCGTGGACGTGCGGACCCATCCTCAAGAGGTGACCGAGAACAGCATCGACCTGACGCACTTCTCGGAGCTGCATGGGTACGAGGCCGTGCGAGTGGTCGACCCGCCAAGCCTGGACGGTCCCTGTCTCCGTGCGGCCTTTGCCTCGTCCCGCTCCGTGGAGTCACTGGGGACGGCGGGACGGGCTGAGTTCGTCTTTCGCGTGGAGGTGTGGGGCCTGGGTTACGTATGCGTGGAGGCGGTGGACTCCGTCTTCGGAGTGCGCTCCAGGCAGTTCGCCCTGGCGACGCCGCTGGATGACGAGCGCGTCACGCTGCGGCTCGCGGCGAGCATCGTCCGCTTCGCCGACCCGGCCCTGACGGAGCGCATCCTCGGCCTGTTCTTCCGGGGGTTCATCTCGGACCTGAGGCAGGACATCCCCATCTGGGAGAACAAGCGCTACGTGGAGGCGCCCGCGCTCACCCGGGCGGAGGGAATCCTCGGCGCCTATCGCCACTGGGCGCGGCAGTTCTACTCGGCGCCCGGGGACGCCGCCGCCACGGCGTGAGGGCATGCGGCAGTCTTCCGGCCCGGGCGCTGGATTCGTGGAAGGACGAGGGAACGTGCACCCATTCAGTCATGTCATCGTGGTGCTGGCGGGCGCCATCGTGCAGCCGTTGCTGTTCGCTGCGCTGACCCTGCTGCTTCTTCACGGGGTGCTCGGTTCCTGGATGTGGCGGAGGCGCATCCAGGAGCAGGGTGCTCGCTGGTCCGTGTGGCGTCACGAGCTCGTCTTCGCGATCCTGGCGTTCCTCTCGGCGGGACTGGTGCGGCTCCTCATCGAGGGGCTTCACGAGCGAGGGTTTATCCGGTTTCGATCAGGTCCCGTGAGCCTTGCGCTCCTGCTGTCCCAGCTCGCGCTCTACTTCCTGCTGTTCGATTTCTGCAACTACTGGTTCCACCGGTGGATGCATACCGGCTGGCGTTACCGCTTCCACCAGGTCCACCACGTGTCCCGGACACCGAACGCGCTGTCCGCTCTGTCGTTCCATCCCCTGGAGGCGCTGGTGACCAGCGGCTTCACGCTGGTGCTGCTCGTCGCCATGGACTTCCATGTCCACGCGCTCCTGGCCATCAGCGTGCTCGGAATGCTCCAGAACCTGATGATCCACTGCGGTCATGAACTCCTGCCCTGGTGGTGGCACCGGAATCCGCTGACACGGCTCCTGGTCTCCCCCACATACCATGACCGGCACCATGAACTTGCCGACCGCAACTTTGGCGGGCTCACGACCCTCTGGGACAGGCTCTTCGGCACCTCCGAGCCCGACTTCGAGCTCAGGTACGACGCCGTTCACGCACGTATCCGGTCGGCGGCCAGCCCCTCCAGGATTCCCGAGCTGGAAGGAGGGGAGGGCATCCCGGCGGAAGCCCCCCAGGCCGGTCTGCGTGATTGATGGACCAATGGTTTCCATCAGTGGGAAGCAAGGCCGTCCCGACGGACACCATTCCCCTCCTTCTCCCACGGTGACAGGCTCCCAGATGGCCGCAGTGCGCGCGGTCCGAGCCAACACTGCTTTGGGGGCACGATGTCAAAGTTGCTGTTCGCGGCGTTCAACGAGGGCGTCAAGCTCTCCATGTCCGGCAACCACGAGGCCGCCATCCTCGCGTTCGACAAGGTCCTCGCCGTGGACCCGAAGCACGTCCCGGCGCTCACCGCCAAGGGCTCGGCCCTGGCCGAGCTGGGCCGCACGCAGGAAGCGCTGGCCTGCTTCGAGCACGCCATCGAAGTGGACCCGAACGCGGCCGACCCGCACCGCGACGCGGCCCTCTGCCAGCTCGAGCTGGGGGAGCCCGAGGCCGCCGCCCAGCTCATGCAGCGCGCCGTGCAGCTCAACCCGGAGCCCGGCTACCGCGAGGCCGTCGCCGTGGAAGTCTATTCGCTGGGCAACGCGCTCCTGACGCGAGGCTCCCGCCGTCCGGACAAGGCGCGCTACCGGCAGGCCCGCCACGTCTTCGAGCTGGCCCTGGAGCTGTCCCCCGCCTACGTCGAGGCCGCCAAGGCCCTGGCGGACGTCTGGGAGCACCTGGGGGACACCTCCCAGCGGGACCACTACGCCCAGATGGCCAGCCGCCTGCGCCCCGTCGGGGGCTGAGCGGGCGGGCAGGAGGCCGAGCGCCCCACGCGTCCGACGGAGCCTCACGAAGGGGGCCCGGGGTGTCAGTCTGGACATGTGGACGCGACGGCCCCTTCTGGGGTGTTACACCCCGCGCGGCCTGATGCGTTATTCTTCACGGCAGGTACGACAACGCCGCGCGGGAGAATCAAAAGATGATCGTCATGCTCGAACCGGACTCGCCTGAGTCCGTCGTGTCCGCCGTCCTCAAGGTCGCTTCGCAGTACAAGGGAGTGACCCCTCGGGCGCATGTCATGGAGGGCGCCGAGTACACGGTCACCGAGGTGTATCTGCTCGGCTCCACCGCGCAGGTCCCCACCGAGCCCTTCGAGCAGATTCCGGGCGTTCGCCAGGTCGTCCGGGTGTCGCAGAAGTACCGCGTCATCGGCCGGCACAAGGGCCAGGTGGCCTCGTCTGGCTTCGACTACAACGGCGTCACCTTCGACGAGAAGTCGGTGCAGCTGTTCGCGGGTCTGTGCGCCGTGGACAACCGGGAGAACGTCGACACGATGATGGCCGCGCTCGCGAAGTGCGGCATCAAGACCACGCGCATGGGCGCGTACAAGCCCCGCACCAACCCCTACGAGTTCCAGGGCCTGGGCGCCGCGTGTCTCCCGTGGGTATTCGAATCCGCCGGCAAGCACGGCATCAAGGTCATCGCGATGGAGGTGACGCACCCGCGCCACATCGACGAGATTCGCGACGCGCTGGAGCGCTCGGGCAACGCCACCGGTGTCATGCTCCAGGTGGGCACGCGCAACGCGCAGAACTTCGAGCTGCTCAAGAGCATCGGGCAGCAGCGCACCTTCCCCGTGCTCTTCAAGCGCGGCATGGGCATCACGCTCGAGGAGTCCCTCAACGCGTGCGAGTACGTGGCGAGCGAAGGCAACCCGAAGATCGTCTTCTGCCTCCGCGGCGTGAAGACGCACCTGGGCGACCCGCACCGCAACATGGTGGACTTCGCCCACGTGCCGGTGGTGCGGCGGCTCACGCGCATGCCCGTGTGCGTGGACCCCTCGCACGCCGTCGGCCAGGCGGCCGCTTCGCCGGACGGGCTGCCGGACATCTTCCACGCCATCGGCCAGGGGCTCATCGCCGGTGCGTCCATGGTGTTGGTGGACTTCCACCCGCATCCGGAGGCCGCCCTGTGTGACGGCCCGCAGGCCCTGCGCCTGGAGCAGCTCCCCGCGCTCCAGAACTACACGCGCATCATCCGCGACGCGTACGTGGCCGCCGTGAAGAACGGCGACGGCAGCAAGCCCGCCGCGTCCTGAGCCTCACGGGCGTGAGGCCTCACGCGAGTGGGGCCCACGCCGCACCGTCGCCGCCCTGAAGGGCGGTGGCGAAGGCACGCCGACCGTTTGCTGAAGGGCACGGCCGTGCGGCCCCGAAGCCTGGGGCGTCACGCCACGCCGTAGCTGCCGAGCACCCGCAGGGTGATGCAGGCGCCCTGGGCGGCCTCCACCGCCTCGCGCACCCGCGGTTCCTCCAGCGCGCCGTCCACGTCCATGCACCAGACGTATTCCCATGCGCGGCGCTGCGGCCGGGACTCCAGCCGCGCCACGTTGAGCCCGCGCGAGGAGAAGGCGCTCAGCACCCGGTACAGTGCGCCGGCCGTGTTCTCCACCGTGAAGGCCAGCGCCGTCTTCCGCCGCGTCCACGTGCGCTCGGGCGCCGGGCCCAGGGTGACGAAGCGCGTGTGGTTGTCCGGCGAGTCCTCCACGCCCACGTCCAGCACCGCCAGCCCGTACAGCTCCGCCGCCATCCGGCTGGCGATGGCCGCCGTGCGGGGCGGGGCCTCCTCGGCCACCCGGCGCGCGGCGATGGCGGTGTTCGTCTCCGGCAGCGGGAGGATGCCGCGCCTGCGCAGGTAGCCCGCGCACTGCGCCAGCGCCTGCGGATGCGACAGCACCCGCTCGATTCCGTCCAGCGTCCGCCCCGGCGGCGCGAGCAGGCAGTGGCGGATGCGCAGCGACAGCTCGCCCGTAATCTGCAGGTCGTGCTCCAGCAGCAGGTCCACGTTCTCCGCGACGGGGCCGCCGAGGCTGCTCTCCACCGGCACCACGCCGCCCTGCACGCGTCCTTCCGCCACGGACTCGAAGACGGCGCGGAAGGTGAGGACGGGGACGGACTCCACCTGCGGGCCGTGCAGCGCGCGCACGGCTTCCTCGCCGTAGGCGCCGTGCTCTCCCTGGAAGGCGATGCGGCGTTTCGGCTCAGCCATGGGGGCCCTCCGCGCGCGGGTACGTGCCCAGCACGCGCAGGGACGAGGTCAGCGGGCGGATGTCGTCCAGGGCCGCCATCAGCGGCGCCGAGGCCGCGTGGCCCTCCACGTCCAGGTAGAAGCGGTACTGCCACGGCTGGCCCGGAATGGGGCGCGACTCCAGCTTGCTCACGTTGACGCCGCGCAGGGTGAGCCGCTGCAGCATCTCCCCCAGCGTCCCCGGCTTGTGCTCCAGCACCATCAGCAGCGACGTCTTGCACGGCACGCCCGGCGCCAGCGGCGTGGCCTCGCGGCCCACCTCCACGAAGCGCGTGTAGTCCGACCCGGGCTGCAGGTCTCGGGCGAGCACCTCCAGCCCGAAGCGCTGTGCCGCCGTCTCGCTGGCGATGGCCGCCACCGTCGGGTCATTGCGCTCGCGCACCTTCTGCGCCGCGCCGCCCGTGTCCGCGTCCGGCACCGCCCGCGCCCAGGGCACCTTCGCGCGCAGGAACGTCGCGCACTGGGCCAGCGCCTGCGGGTGGGAGAGCACCTCGCGCAGCGACTCCAGCTTCGCGCCCGGCAGCCCCAGCAGCCGGTGGTCCACCTGGCTCACCAGTTCCGCGGTGATGACCACGCCGCCCTCGGCGAGCAGGTCATACGTCTCGTTCATGCTGCCCGCGGTGGTGTTTTCAATGGGCAGCAGCACCAGGTCCTGCTCGCCGCGGCGCAGGGCCTCCATGACCTCGCGGGACGCGTCGAAGCCCGTGAGCAGCACGCCACCGGGCCGCTTCGCGTAGCGCTCTCGCGCGGCCAGGTGGCTGTAGGAGCCCTCGACGCCCGGGTAGCCCACGCGCAGAGGCGTGGTGTCCAGCCGGGTGACGAGCGCCTGCTGCCGCGCCACCGACATGTCGATGAACAGGCGCCAGATGCGCTCCACCTCGTGCGGGTCCAACCCGTGCTCGGCGGCGCGGGTGCGGATGCGGCGCAGGAGCAGGTCCTCGCGGCGCTGGTCTCGGAAGGGCGCCGCCGCGGCCAGCTTCGTCCGCGCCACGTCGTCCGCCAGGTCCATGCGCCGCCGGAGGGCATCGAGGATTTCCTCGTCGATGTTCTCGATGGCGACGCGCACTGCCTCCAGGTCGGGGATGGTCATCGAGAAGACTCCAGGGTCCGCCACATGAAGAGATGCAGTCCGATGCCGGGAAGCTCGAAAGCGTCCCCCTTCTGCGAGAAGCCGAGCGAGCGGTAGAAGCCCGTGGCCGTCGCGCGGGCGTTGCACCATGCCAGGGTGCCGCCCTGGCCCCGGGCGTGCTCCATGCAGGCCCGCAGGAGGGCGGCGCCATGGCCGGAGCCCCGCAGGGTGGGGTCCACCGCCATGCCCCGCAGGCGCCACGCCGTGGTGGTGCGAAGGGCGTCCGGTGGCGGCTCCCGGTAGACGGAGGCCACCCCCACGAGGCGGCTGGCCGCATACGCGCCCAGGTGGACGGTGTCGAGGTCCTCATCCCCGGGGTAGACGACCATGTTGGGCGACTGGTGGGGGCGGAGCACGGCGTGGCGGAGGGGACGGGTCTCCACGGCGGGAATGCGGCGGATTTCAGGGGCACTCACGGATTCGAGTATGCCGGTTTCCCCGCCCGTGCGTCCTCATTCGCGTGGAAGTCGATGGGAGGTCGTTTCACCGTGAAGGGCACCGCCATCCTGGACGAGCCGACGAGCCCGCCGCGCGCCACGGCCGCGCGGGACTTCGACGCGCTCCTGGAGGCGGAGCAGGGCGGGCTGCTGCGCCTCGCCCGGAGGCTGGTCTGGGACGGGGAGGAGGCGAGGGACCTGGTGCAGGCCACCCTGGCGGACGCGTACGAGAAGCGCCACGCCCTGCGGGACGTGAAGGCCGGCCCCGCGTGGCTGCGCAGCATCCTGGTGTCCCGCGCCATGGGCCACCTGCGCCGGCGCCGGGTGTGGACGCTCGTGCGCGAGGCGCTCGACTTCGGGCCTTCACATGACCTCTCCCCGGAAGAGCACTTCGCCGGTGCCGAGCGCTGGCGCAGCTTCGGCCGCGCGCTGCGGACGCTCCCCGCGCAGCAGGCCACCGCCTTCACCCTCCGCTACCTGGAGGGACTGGATTTGGACTCCATCGCCGGAGCCATGCGCATTGGCCGGGGCACCGTCCGCATCCACCTCTACCGCGCCCTCAAGAAGCTGAAGGCCGCCGACGCCCTGGAAGGAGACACCCCATGAGATGCCACGACGCGGCCGCCGCCCTCATGGAGGAAGGCCGCTCCCCCGAGCTGCGGGCCCACCTGGAGACCTGCGCCGAGTGCCGGGCCCTGGCCGCCCTCCACGCCTCCGCCTCCGCGCTGCACCTGCCGTCGCCTCCAGCGCTGCCCCCCATTCCCCGCGACGCCGTGCTGGGCGAGGTGCGCCGCCGTGTCATCCGCCGCCGCGCCGCCGCCGGGGCCGTGGCGTCCCTGTGCCTGGCCGGGCTGGTGCTGTGGACGCGCCCCTCCGTGCCGGTGCTGGATGAGGGGACGGCTCCCGAATATTCCGACGAGGTGCCCGCGCCCCGGGCCGAGCTGGGCATGACGGGCCAGCCTCGTGAGGATGTGTTTTCCGAGGAGGCCCCCGCCCGTGCCGTGCTCGCGGGGCGGGGCTCCCTGATGAACCTGATGGGCGAGGTGCGCGGCTACACGCGCCGCGACCTGGTGGTCCACGACGAGGCGTACCGGTCCTACGGAACGCTCGCCGCGTGGCTGCGCCCTCCCGACTCCCGCGCGCTGGAAACCCCGCCGTTCCGAACGGCGGTCTTGACTCTCTATCCTCAGGAGTGAAGCGATGAAGACCCGCGTTTCGAAGCTGTGGAGCACCACCGTGGCCGCACTGCTGCTGGCGGCACCCGCGCTGGCCCGGGCGCAGGCGGACGACGAGGACGTGGTCGTCCAGACTCCCGGGCCTGGCGGGCACAGGACGCTGGTGCTCAAGGGAGGGCCTTCGGCGATGCCGCTGGGCCCGCTGCCCATGGCCGCCAACGGCATCCCCCCGCACCTGGTGGAGAAGCTGGGCGTGCCGCGCGACGTGGCGCAGAAGATCAAGGACCTCTCCTTCGAGTCCAACGATGCGCTGATTCCCCTCGAAGCGGACCTGAAGCGCGCCCAGCTCCGGCTGGAGCGCCTGCTGAGCGCGCCCACGCCGGACGAGCGCGCCATCCTCACCCAGTCCGAGGAGGTGGGCCGCGCGGAGACGGCGGTGCGCCGCAACCGCCTGTCGCTGATGGTGCAGATCAAGAAGCTGCTGGGGCCGGACCTCTGGCAGAAGCTGGAGGCGGAGATGGGGCCCATGCGCGTCGAGAAGCGCATCGAGATTCGCCGGGACGCTCCCGGGGAGGCGGGAGAGGCGCGCCCGGGTACCCCGCCGCCGCCTCGCAAGCCGTAGCGTTCCGGACAGACGCGGGCCCGGGAGGCTGTCCCCTCCAAGGTCTCACCCCCGGGCCCGCGTATCCTCGCGCGCCATGGCCACCACTCCGGACCGTGAGCGCCAGCTCGAGGAGGATGCCGCCCAGCTCCAGCGGCTGGGGTACGCGCAGCAGTTGCTGCGCGACATGGGCGGCTTCTCCAACTTCGCCGTCTCCTTCTCCATCATCTCCATCCTCACCGGCGCGGTGACGCTGTATGGCCACGGGCTGCGCTTCGGCGGGCCCTTCGTCATGGGCGTGGGCTGGCCGCTGGTGGCGGTGATGACGCTCGCGGTGGCGGCGAGCCTCGCGCAGCTCGCCTCGTCCTTCCCCACGGCGGGCGCGCTCTACCACTGGTCCGCCATGCTCGGCGGGCCCCGGGTGGGCTTCTTCACCGCGTGGCTCAACACGGTGGGCCAGTTCGCGATTACCGCCGGCATCGACTACGGGCTGGCTGAGTTCCTCGCGGACATGCTCGGCCTGTCCCGCGAGCGCGGGGACGTGCTGCCGCTGTACGCCGCCATCCTCGTCTCCCACGCGGTGCTCAACCACGTGGGCGTGCGCGTGGTGGCGTGGCTCAACGACTTCTCCGCCTGGTACCACCTCGTTGGCGTGGCGGTGCTCATCGGCGCGCTCGCCGCGCTGGCGCCGAGGCAGGACGCCGCCTTCCTCCTCACCCGAGTCAGCGCGGAGAGCCCCTCCTGGTACGCGTACGGCTTCCTCATCGGCCTCTTGCAGGCGCAGTGGACCTTCACCGGCTACGACGCCAGCGCCCACATCTCCGAGGAGACGAGAGACCCCACGCGCAACGCGCCCTGGGGCATCTTCCTGTCCGTGGCCGTCAGCGCCGTGGTGGGCTACGTGCTGCTGGGCGCGGTGACGCTGGCCATCCACGATTTGCCCGCCGCCGTCGCCGCACCCAATCCGTTCCTGTACGTGCTGACGAACGCGCTGGGCCCGGCCATCGGTGGCGCGCTGGTGTGGGTGGCCATTGGCGCCATGTGGTTCTGTGGGCTGTCGTCGGTGACGTCCAACTCGCGCATGCTGTTCGCCTTCGCGCGGGACAACGGGCTGCCCGGCTCGCGGTGGCTGAAGCACGTGTCGCCGCGCTTCAGGAGTCCGTCCGTGGCGGTGTGGGTGTCCGTCGTGGCCGCCTTCGTCGTGGCGCTGTGGGCGCAGGCGTACGCGGCCATGGTGGCGCTGAGCACGCTGGCGCTCTACGCGTCATATGCGCTGCCCATCTGGGTGGGCTGGCGGGCGCGCCGCTCCGGGACGTGGGCCCACCAGGGTCCTTGGGATCTGGGCCGCGCGTCGCCCTGGGTCAACGCGGTGGCGCTCGCCTGGTGCGCCGTCATCATGGTGCTCTTCGTGCTGCCGCCCAACCAGCTCGCCGGCTACACCTTCGCCGGCGCGCTGGTGCTGCTGGGGCTTTACTGGGGACTGGTGCAGCGGCACACCTTCAAGGGGCCCCAGGTGACGCTGCTGCGGCCCCCGTCGGCACGGGCTACTTCGGAAGCGCGGTCTTCCCCATCTTCAGGATGAGCTTGAAGTGCTCCGCGGTGACGGGCACCACGCTGATGCGGCTGCGGGTGAGGAGCTGGCAGTCCTTCAGCGCGGGCGTGGCCTTGAAGGTCGCCAGGTCCACGGGTTGCTTCAGCGCGACGGCGGGGCCCACGTCCACGGAGGCCCAGTCCTCGCCCGGCGCGGTGGGGTCCGGGCCGGCGGCGGCGAGCACCTTCGCCACGGCCACCACGGCCTTGCCCTCGTTCGAGTGGTAATAGAGGCACAGGTCGCCGGGCTTCATCGCCCGCAGGTTGTTGCGCGCCTCGTAGTTGCGCACTCCGGTCCACTGCGTCTTCCCGTCCTTCTCCAGTTGGGCGTACGGGTAGACAGAGGGCTCGCTCTTGATGAGCCAGTACTGGGGTTTCGCCATGGCGGCGGAACATAGAGCAGGGGAGGGCGCCGGAGGCCAGCGGCGAATGTGTCGCCACGCGCGCGGACGCACCGCACTCCAGGCCCGGGCCGGGGAGCGGACACTCGCGGTGAAAGCGGCGTGCGCGCCCGGAGCTTCCAGGACAGGCTGCGTCCTTCCGCACGGGAGGCGTGCGCCCGGCCCTAGGCCCCGTTAGAGGGTGCGGCCAACTTCGGGAGTGGAACGCATGGACCTGGAACTGAAGGACAAGGTTGCGCTGGTGAGTGGCTCCACGGCGGGCATCGGCCTGGCCATCGCGGAGGCCCTGGCCCACGAGGGCGCGGAGGTCATCGTCAACGGCCGCACGCAGGAGCGCGTGGACGCGGCGCTGAAGGAAATCCGCGGGAAGCAGCCGGGCGCGAAGCTGCGCGGCGTCGCGGGCGACCTGGGGACGCGGGAAGGTGTGGCCCGGATGCTCAAGGAGGTGCCCCGCGTGGACATCCTGGTGAACAACCTGGGCGCGTTCGCGCCGCACCCCTTCGAGGAAATCACCGACGAGGACTGGTTCAGCATCTTCGAAGTGAATGTGATGAGTGGCGTGCGGCTCAGCCGCCACTACCTCAAGGGCATGCGCGAGAAGAACTGGGGCCGCATCCTCTTCATCTCCAGCGAGTCCGGCATCCAGATTCCGGTGGAGATGGTCCACTACGGCGTCACCAAGACGGCGCAGATTGCGCTGGCCCGTGGCATCGCCGAGGGCACGGCGGGGACGAACGTCACGGTGAACTCCATCCTCCCCGGCCCCACGCGCTCGGAGGGCGTGGAGGGCTTCCTGGCGAACCTGTCGCGCCAGCAGGGCGTGGACGTGGCCACGGTGGAGCGCGACTTCTTCAAGAACGCGCGGCCCTCCTCGCTGCTCCAGCGCTTCGAGCGGCCGGAGGAGATTGCCGCGCTGGTGGCCTTCGTGTGCAGCCCGAAGTCCTCCGGCATCAACGGCGCGGCGCTGCGCGTGGACGGCGGCGTGGTGCGCGCCATCGCCTGACGCAGAGCGGGCCGGAGGGCGCCCTGTTCGGAAATGTCGGGGGTCTTGCGGCGGGAAATGTCCCGACATTTCCGAACAGCATGGTGCCGCACCGCTCCCGGGCCTGGCTGGAGTGACGGCGCCCGGGCCGCGTGCGAGCATCGGCGGAACGCCCCGCCACGGAAGCACCCGCGCTCATGGATTCACCGTCCACCTTCCGCCGTGTCCTCCAACATCCCTTCACGCGGCTCGTGCTCTGCGTCGTGCTCTCGGTGGCGCTCGCGCTGCTGCTGCATGGGCTCGGTCAGCTCCTCGGGCTGAAGCGGCATCTGCCCGGCAACCCCGGCGTCCTGCTCTTCTCGGTGTTCAACGCCACCGGGGTCCTGCTGGCGATGTGGCTGGTGGAGTGGGGCCTCGGCCGTCGCACGCTCGCGCAATTGGGGCTGGGGCGGCACCGCGCGGTGCGTGACTTCGGCAGGGGCCTGCTGCTGGGCCTGGCGTTGCTCAGCACGGTGGTCGGCATCCTGGCGCTGGCCGGCTGGTACCACCTGGTGGAAGGCCCTCCGGAGACCTTCCAGGACGAGGCCCGGGATGCGCTCTGGTGGGCGGCCATCTTCACGGCGGCGGGCTTCTTCGAGGAGGTGGCCTTCCGGGGCATCGCCTTCCGGCTGCTGGAGGAGTGGCTGGGCTCGGCCTCGGCGCTGGTCATCAGCAGCGCGTTCTTCGGCCTCGTCCACGGCATGAATCCGAATGCCACCTGGTTCGCCACGCTGGCGATTGCCCTGGAGGCGGGCGTGCTCCTGGCTGCGGCGTACATGCTGACCCGCTCGCTGTGGTTCGCCACCGGCGTGCACGTCGCCTGGAACTGGACCCAGGGCGCGCTCTTCGGTGTCGCCGTCTCGGGCACGGACGTGGCCTCGTTGCTGGAGAGCCGGACGGAGGGGCCCGCGGCCTGGACGGGAGGCTCCTTCGGCGCGGAGGCGGGCGGCGTGGCGGTGTTGCTGTGCACCACCGCGGGCGTGCTGCTCCTGGTCTACGCGGCGCGCCGGGGGCAGTGGATTCCCTTCCTTCCCCGGCGCCGAGCCCGGCGCGAGGCCGAGGTGCCGGCGCCCGAATCCGCGCCGCCCGGACTTGCGCCGTGACGACGTAGAGGCGGCCCACGCGGTGAGGCGCGGCCCGCCGCTCACGTCACATGCGTCTTCGTGAACACGCGCAGCGCCTCGGCCACGCTCCACGCCTGGGCGATGCAGCCGCGCGGCCGGAAGGGCGCGGTGGCGTCGAAGATTTCGCTGATCTGCCCGATGCCTGTGTGCAGCAGGTGCTCCTCCAGGCCTCGAAGTAGCGCGCGCGCCGCCTGGACGTCCGGGTTCACCTTCAACGTCGCGTCCACGTAGTGGCCGATGAGCCAGCCCCACACTGTGCCCTGGTGGTACGCCGCGTCCCGCGCGCGTAGATCACCGTCGTAGTTCTCCTTGTAGTCCGGATGCCCCGGCGCCAGGCTGCGCAGGCCCACCGGCGTCACCAGGTCGCGCCGCACCACCTCCAGCACGGGTTCCCATCGCTCGCGGTGCAGCACCGGGTGCGTCAGGGAGATGGCGAACACCTGGTTGGGGCGGATGGCCGTGTCCTCCTTCGCATGCTCGCCGTCCACCACGTCGAAGAGACACTGGAGCTTCTCGTTCCAGAAGCGGCGGTTGAAGCTGCCGTGGGCCTTCTCCGCCGCCGCGAGGTAGGGCCGCGCGTCGTGTCCCAGCCGCTCCGCCCAGGTGGCCATCAGCCGCAGGGCGTTGAACCACAGGGCGTTGATCTCCACCGCCTTGCCCCGCCGTGGCGTCACCACCCAGCCATCCACCTTCGCGTCCATCCACGTGAGCTGGTAGCCGTCCGCGCCCTGCCGGAGCAGCCCGTCCGCCGGGTCCACGCCGATGTTGAAGCGCGTGCCCTGCTGGTGGTGCTCGATGATGGAGCGCAGCGTGGGGAAGATGTCGCGCAGCAGCACCTCGTCCTTCGTGGACGCCAGGTACCGGTCCACCGCGTGGAAGAACCACAGCGTCGCATCGGCCGTGTGGTAGACGCCCTCGCTCTCGCCGTCGGGGAAGTAGTTGGGGATGAGGCCGTCGCGCACGTAGTGCTGGAAGGTGCGGAGGATGGCGGCCGCCTCGTGGAAGCGGCCCGTGCACAGCGTCAGGCCGTCGAGCGAAATCATCGTGTCCCGGCCCCAGTCGGTGAACCAGTGGTAGCCGGCGATGACGCTGCGCGCGTCCTGGCCCATGGAGCGCGCCCACGCGTCGTCCGCGGAGCGCATCGGGGCGATGATGAACGGGTCTGCTGCCAGCACCAGCCGCGCGGGCACTCCGGTCCGTGCGGCGGGTGGTGCGCGAGCGATGAGCCGTCGCTCACGCTCCAGCTCCAGCGCGAAGACCTCGGTCGGGTCGCGCTCCAGGCAGCTCACGGCGTCCGTGGTGATGCCCAGCGCGAGCGTCTCGCCCGGCGCCACCCTGCAATCGAAGTAGCCCGGGGAGTGCTGCACCTCCGTGTGCTCATACCCCCGTGCCTTCTCCACGCGGTACAGCTGCACGGCGGACGTCTGCTCCAGGCCCACGAAGGGCGAGGCGTGGCTGCCGTACATTCGAAGGCGCACGGGCGGCACGTCGTTCGCAATCCGCAGCTCCACCTGCGAGCCCCTGAGGACGACGGTGGCCTCGAGGTGGCGGGAGGGAATGGGCCTGTCGTGCGGACGGTCCACGGGGAAGGGGCGCAGCCGCAGGGAGACTTCCGGCCCGGAAACGTGCTCCCAGGCGATGAAGACGGTGTTCTCGCCGTGCGTCATCAACAGCTTGCGCCGCAGGCGCGCCGGGCCGAGCTGGTACTCCCAGACGGGAACCAGGCCGTCGAGGTGGAAGCTTCGCAGGTGCAGCGCCCCGTCCTCGTGCGTGGTGCCGTCCGCGCGCTCCTCGGAGTCGAGCCGGTACGTCTTCCCGCCCACGTCCGCGTGCTCCACCAGCCGGGCCAGCAGCACCGTGCGGCCGCGCTTCTCCAGGGTGGGGATGAACAGGCCGTGGTAGCGGCGCGTGTTGCAGCCCACCAGCGTGCCGGACGCGTAGCCGCCGCGGCCGTTGGTGATGAGCCACTCGTTGTGCAACTCCTCGATGAAGTCCGGGCCTTCGGGCCACTCGAAGCCGAGGCGGGGGAGGGCAGGGGAGAGGTGGTCCGGAGTCACGCTGTCTTCTCCTCGGTGCTCGTCAGCACCCACGCAGTCTGCCCGGGGAGGTGTACCCTTCCCTTCCCGGGAATGGGTGGAGTGCCTGTGTCGCCTTGGCGGGCATGCTCACTGGACAGCAGATGGCGCCAGTTCTTTCCCGCCGGGGGCGTCACCAGCGACTCCGGGCACGGGTGGAGATGTCCATCGCCGGGAGGTTGCGCGCCGAGGCTGAGCTGGATGGCAGTGTCCCGCAACCGTCGTCCTCCGCGCTTACACGCGCCGAGGCGACGTTGTGCATGCGTTGACCGCAAGGAAAGGACCGGGAGTCGTGGCCCGCCGGGCTCCCGCGTGCGGGCAGGCAGGGGAAGCGCGAATAGAATCGGCTGTTTCCCAGGCTGTGCATGCCAGCGGCGCCTGGAAGTCGAGCAGGGAGGTGGGCGTCCATCTGTCTGATGGAGCGCATTGTAGGGTCGCCGTGTTTCAAGCCGCCCCCGCGTCGCGCGAGACGGTGGGGCGACTGCTGGAGAAGAAGCCTCAAGCGCGCGGATACCCTCAAACGCTCACGTCGCTGTTAGCGTCCGCCTGCATACTGGCGCTGAACTTTGCGGAGGCCGGCGATGCACTGGCGGATTGCTGGAGGGCTTCTGCTGTCGCTGTGCATGGCGACAGGTTGCCCGCACTCCGTTTCAAAGGAGGGCTTCACCAATCGCGCGATGCGCGCGGACATCCGTGACCGGGTCGTTCAAGAATGCCCCGACCAGATCTTCAATCTCTACTGTACGAATGACCGCCACACGACCCGGGGATGTATCGAGCAATGTGCCGCGGCCATCAGCGCTCAAGAAGAAGAGGATGAATGAGAGCGCGTGCACTCGCAGGCGTCATCGCGGCTTTTCTGTTGCCGCTGCCTCTGGTGCTGCTGGTGCTCAGCCTCAGGTTTCCGGAGCTTTGGGAGCCCCGCACGCGGGATACGCGCATCAGCCCCGTCCTGGGCTCCGAGGAGAAGATTCGGCTCGACTCGTACCGGCGTGACTGCCGGAACAGCTCGGAGTGCGAGGTGCCACTGGGGTGTCTGGAAGACATCCGTTCCAGGACCACGTACTGCACGGACAGCCAATGCACCGCGGACTCGCAGTGCCCGGACGGGCAGGTGTGCCGCGGCGTGCCCACCCGGAGCAGCGGTCCCCTGGTGCGCCTCTGCATTCAGGTGGGCGTACGCCAGGAAGGGCAGCGCTGCTGGCAGGTTCCGCCCGACAAGGAGTCCGCGTGCGGCGCGGGGCTGCTATGCGGTGGTGAAGGCTGGTGCGCGCGGCCCTGCCAGATGCAAGACGCCGCCGGCTGCCCGATGGGCTTCTTCTGCGCGGACGTAGCGCCGGAGCCGGTCTGCCTGCCCACATGTCTGGGGCGGCCCTGCCCGGAGGGCCAGCAGTGCGTGCGGTACAAAGACGGAGCCTCGTCCTGTGCGCGGGTCTACGGGCCTTCCTGCCAGGATGATGCTTCTTGCGCCGAGTGTGTCGTGGCTGCCTTCCCGCAGCATCCGGGCGAGGTGTGGATGGAGTGCGTCCATCCTTGTGGCGAACAGGATCTCCCGCCATGTCCTGAGGGAAGTGCCTGCCATATCGGCCGGTGCTCCCCCAGCTGCGACCGCGAGGTGTCCGACTCCTGCGCCACGGGCTTCTACTGCGCGCGGCCCTGGGCGGGGCAATCCTCTGTCTGCGAGCCGGAATGGAAGCGGCGCAGGTGAAGACGGCTCTCCGTTCGGAGGGCAGCCGAGCCAGAGGCAGTCCGCCCACGTAGCCGCTCAGCGCCACAAACGAAAAGGGGCCCGGTCTCTTCTACAGAGACCGGGCCCCGACTCCTGGAAAATCTACGCCTGCTTCGCCACGCCACCGGTCGGCGCCGCTGCCGTCGCCTTGCCGTTGAGCAGCGAGCTGCTCGCGTAGAGGGCCAGTCCCACCACTCCCAACACCGCTGCTTCCATATGAGACGCGAACGACACTCCCATCAACGTCATGGCCCCAGTGCCCATCGCGAACGCCGCCGCCACCGCCCCCGCCGCCTTCCTCATCTGCCTGTCTCCCGGGCCCCCCGGCCCCTGTTGTGTGTACCGTGTTGCCTCGCCCGTCTTCCCTATCAAGCCGCGTGCCACGCACGGCACGTGTGGAATGGGAAGGCGTGTGGCCCGGGGTGGGTAAACCTCTTCTCTGATCTGACCCCTCCCTGCAGAAATCACTGGATGGGACGCCGGTACGATGCCGGAAAAATTTCCTGGAGCGGGGGACCTCTCCAGGTGGGGCACTTCGTAACCCACGACGATCCATGGACTTTCCCTTCCCACGTCGCGTGGCACACCCGCTGCTATGGGACTGCCGCCGGAAGCGTGGCGCACGAGACTTCGAGGCCACGTGCGAGACATCCGCAGCGAGGGAGAGCAGACGATGGGCAAGACGAGCGCGGGGTTCTGGACGGTGTTGGGCGTGATGCTCCTGGCGGGCTGTGCCCACCAGCCGAATGTGAAGGTGGACAACTCGGAGCAGCCCTACCGGATTGGTCGTGAGGACGTGCTGGACATCGCCGTGTGGCGGGATCCGGAGCTGTCGCGGACGCTGCCGGTCCGTCCCGACGGCTTCATCTCCATGCCGATGGTGGGCGAGCTCCAGGCCGCGGGCAAGACGCCCACGGAGCTGGCCGAGGCCCTGAAGCACAGCCTGCAGCCGTACGTGCAGGAGCCCCGCGTGACGGTGATTGTCCGCGAGGTGAACAGCAGCCGGGTGTTCGTCACCGGTGAGGTCCACAACCCCGGCGCCTATCCGCTCCGGGGTCGCGTGTCCCTCCTGCAAGCCATTGCGCTCGCGGGCGGCTTCACGGACTTCGCCAACTCGGACGGCATCGTCGTCATCCGCACCGACTCCAACGGCGGCCAGATTCCGGTGCGCTACAGCGACCTGATTTCGCCCGACGGTGGCCAGGAGCTGTTCCTGCGGCCGGGTGACACCATCGTCGTGCCGTGAAGGGTGACAGAGGTCTGGGCGTCGTGGTTCGGGACGGTGGGTGGCGTGTGGGACGGAGGGCGACGGTGAAGGGCAACTGGAAGAAGTGGCTGCTCACGGGCCTGATGCTCGTCGCGCCAGCCGCACGGGGCGCGGCGGTGTGGGAGCCGAAGGTGCGGCTGACCGCCGAGGAGCGCTACGACGACGACTTGCGGCTGGGGGATGGCGCGGCCGGCGGCCAGCTGATGACGAAGCTGACCCCGCGGCTGGGTGTGGAAGGGGGAGACGGGCGGCTGAAGCTGGACGGCTTCTACGCGGCGGACCTCCTCATGCGGCACGGCTCCGGCAAGGTGACGCTGGACCACCGCGCGGGGCTCGAGGCCCACCACGTGCTGACGCGCCGGCTGAAGGTGGACTCGGCCGTCCGGGTGTTCCGCGTGACGGACCCGTCCTCCCTGCCGCGTGACGGCCTGGCGCGCTCGACGTCGCCCACGTTCTTCGCCCAGGCGAACCTGAGCGCCACGGCGCGCGCCACGGAGCGGCTGGACGTGCGCGCCGGCTACAAGTTCGAGGCGGTGCGCATCCTCGAGTCGGGGCAGCAGGCGGGCTACGCCCACACCCCGTCACTGGAGGCCTGGTACCGCTCCACGCGGCGGCTGAGCCTGGGCCTGGAGTACCGGTACCAGGGCTTCCTCTACCAGGGGGAACTGGCCCAGGCGCACGGGGTGGCGGCGGGCCTGCGCTACCGGCTGACGCGACCCACGACGCTGCTCGTCCGAGCGGGCCCGGTGCACTACGTGGGAGCGAATGGCATCGAGCGCGGCTGGGTGCCGCGCGTGACTCTGGAGTTGCAGCGGGAAGGCGAGCTGCTCGACGTGGGCGTGGCGGTGGGTCACGACCTGGTGGGCGCGAGCGGCTTCGCCAACGCGGTGTGGGCGGACTACGCGTCGCTGATTCTGGCGCGACGTTTCACGCAGCGGTTCAACGCCTTCGGCGCGGCCAGCTTCTTCCGTAACGGCCGTGCGCCGGACCAGGAGTGGGGCGTCTTCAGCGGTTCGCCGCTGGTGTCGCAGGGGTATGCCTTGAGTGGTGGGGTGGAGTACCGCATCAACCGGCGCGTTTCCGCGCAGGGGGCGGTGGACAGGATTGCTCAGGTGGGTGTGGCGGAAACGGCGGGCGCGGCGGACCTGACGCGCAATGTCTTCGCCGTCCGACTGGTGGTGACGCCTTGGTAGCTACAGCGAGAGGGATGGAGGAGGAGCGGAACATGGAGCGAGGGATGACGGCGGACCAGCTGCTGGCTGCCCTGTGGCGCCGCAAGGCCTTGGTGGGAGCCATCGCAGCGGCCGTTTTCGCGGTGGGCGCGGCCATCGTGATGACGCGGCCGAGCATGTACGACGCGTCGGTGGTGGTCCGCGTGGAGCCGCAGCGGCCGGGCGAGGAGATGGTGCAGCGCACGGTGAGCGAGCTCATCGAACAGCGGCTGCTCACGGTGCGGCAGGAGCTGCTCGCCCGCCCCGTGCTGCAGAAGGCCATCGAGGAGATGAACCTCTACCCGGACATCGTGTCCGAGAAGGGCATGGAGTCCGCGGTCGCCCAGATGCGCAAGGACCTCACGGTGCGCGTGGAGGGTGACACGGCCTTCGAGCTCACCTACTCCAACCGCGACCCGCAGGTGGCCGCGCAGGTGGCCAACCGGCTGCCGGACATCTTCTCCGCGGAGACGCTGAAGATCCGCCAGACGCAGGCCGCGCGTGCCACGGAGCTGTTCAACGATGAGATGGTCAACCTGGGCGGCGCCGTCTCGTCCTGGGAGCGCAAGATCTCCCAGTTCAAGGTGGACCACCTGGGCGAGCTGCCCGAGCAGATGGAGATGAACATGCGCGGCCTGGAGCGCGTGTCCCAGCTCATGCAGACCAAGTCCGAGGAGCTGCGCGCCGCCGAGGCCCGCCGCTCCGACCTGGCCCGCGCCCGCAACGCGGTGGACAGCGAGGCCGGCCGGCTCGAGGCCGCGGAGAACGGCCTCACCCGCGCCCTGGTCAACGCCCGCACCCAGTGGACGGATGACCACCCTGAAATCAAGCGGCTGTCCTCGGAGCTCGACACCATGACGAACAAGCGCAAGGACGCGGAAGGCCGGCTGTGGGCCGAGCGCGCCGAGCGCACCCGGGTGGCCCAGCTCATCGAGTCCGTCCAGAAGGACATCGTCGACCTGCAGAAGCAGGCCGAGGTCTACCAGTCGCGGCTCACCAACACCCCGCGCTGGGCGCACGAGCTGGCGGTGATGAACCGCGACTACGAAATCACCCGCACCAAGTACCAGAGCGTGGTGAGCCGCAAGGTGGAGGCCGAGCTGGCGCAGGAGCTGGAGGCCAAGAGCGCCAAGAGCCTCTTCAACGTCATCTCCCCGGCCGGCGTGCCGGGGGTTCCGGCCCGGCCGGACCGCATGACGGGCATGCTCGTCGCGCTGCTGGTCGCCCTCGGCCTGGGTGTCCTCACCGGCGCGGTGCTCGAGATGCGCGACGACAGCCTGCGCGATGGCAGCGAGGTGCGTGAGCGCCTCACCCTGCCGGTGCTGGCGGTGGTCCCGGATATGCAAGGCAAGACGGAGCGGCGGATTCTGATGCCGGCTTCGGGGGCTCGAAACAGCGTGTCTTCCCCCACGTCGTTGAACTGAGTCGCCGAAGAAAGGACGGAGGACCGAGAGATGGATCAGACGATGGAGCGGGCGGGCAACTTCCTCCCCCGAGTGGATGACAACGCGACGGGTGGGAATGTGGTGGACCGTCGCGTGGTAACGCTGACGGCACCGGCTTCGGCGGCCGCGGAGCAGTACCGCAGTCTTTATTACAGACTGGAGCGGATGCGGGATTTGCGGCCGATGAAGGTGGTGGCGCTCACCTCGGCCATGCCCGGCGAGGGCAAGACGGTGACGAGCGTGAATCTGGCGCTCGCCGCGGCCCGGGCGAACCCGGAGCGCCGCATCCTGCTGGTGGATTCGGACCTGCGCCGGGGCGGCGTGGCGGCCATGCTGGGCATGCGCAACAAGACGGGCCTCGCCGAGCTGCTGGCGGGGGACTGTGAAGTGCGGGACGTGGTGCGGCGCTTCAACTCCACGCGCCTGGCCATCATCCCCGCCGGCGCCACGCCGGAGGAGCCCACGCAGGTGCTGGCCAGCGCAAGGATGAAGCAGTTCCTCAAGGCCGTGCGCGAGGGCTTCGACGAGGTGTACGTGGACCTGCCGCCGACGCTGCCCTTCGCCGACGCGGCAATCCTGGGTCACCAGGTGGACGGGGTGCTGATGGTCATCCGCGCCAACGTCACGCCGGGCAAGTCGGTGCACCAGGCGGTGGAGAGCCTGGGCGGCGCGCCCATCCTCGGGTGCGTGCTGAACGGCGCGGAGACGCAGGCGACTCCGTACCTGAAAAACTACGAGAAGAAGTAGCACCGGGCGGCCTTCGCTTCTCGCCCCCTGGCAACGGGGGGCGGGAGGCTGGAGGCGGATGCGAGGTTGTGGTCGGGCGGGTTGGTTGGAGGGGCACGTGCTCCGCGTTTTTCACCACTATTTCTCTGCAAAGAAACTGACTTTCTTCCTCGCCGAGAGCTCGGCGATCGCGTTGGCCTGTGTCATGGGCGCGGCAGCCTGCGCGGCACTCTTCGCACCCGCGGGGACTCGTCCCCCACTTTCCGAGATGTGGCCCACGTTGCTGGGACTGGGCGCCTCGTTCGTCGTCACCTTCCAGTTCACGCTGTACCTGTTGGACCTGTATGACTTGCGCGTAGCGGCCGAGGACCGGGTGCGGGGCTACCGGTTCCTGAAGGCCGCGGGTGTCACCGCCATGGTGGCGGGGGTGGTGATGCTGGTGGTGCCGCTGGTGCTGCCGGTGATGCTGCCTCCCGGCACGTTGTTGGGCGGGGCGATGGGTGCCCTGGCCGGCACCCTGATGGTGCGGGTGTCCATCCGCGCGCTGGTGGGCGCACCGGACACCGTCCTCCTCGTGGGAGACGGCCTCAAGGCCCGCGCGGTGGCGAGCGCCATCGAAGCGGGCGGCGAGGGCAGCTACCGCGTGGTGGGCCTGGTGGACCCGCGCGGCACGGCCGAGCCGCTGGAGCAGATGGCGTCGCGGCTCAACGCGTCCTACGTCGTGCAGGCGGCGGACGACATGCGCGGGGCCAACTGGGTGGAGTCCCTGCTGAGCTGCCGGCTGCAGGGCCGCCGGGTGTACGAGGCGGCCGGGTTCTGCGAGCGGGTGCTGCGCCGCATTCCGGTGCAGTTCCTCCGGGCGAGCGACTTCGCCTTCGCGGACGAATTGACGGTGTCTCCGCTGCGCCGCTCGCTCAAGCGCGGCTTCGACATCCTGGTGGCCTCGCTGCTGCTGCTGGCCGCCTCGCCCTTCCTGCTGATTGTCGCGGTGGCCATCAAGCTGGACTCGAAGGGACCCATCTTCTACCAGCAGGAGCGCACGGGCCTGGCGGGCAGCACCTTCCACCTCTGGAAGTTCCGCAGCATGCGCACCGACGCGGAGAAGGACGGCGCGGTGTGGGCCCGGGCCAACGACGACCGCGTCACGCGGGTGGGGCGCTTCATCCGCCGCACGCGCATCGACGAGATTCCCCAGGTCTTCAACGTGTTGATGGGGGAGATGAGCTTCGTGGGGCCCCGGCCGGAGCGGCCGGTGTTCGTGGAGCAACTGAAGCAGGAGATTCCGTTCTACGGGCTGCGCGAGGCGGTGAAGCCGGGCCTGACGGGGTGGGCGCAGATTCGCTACCCCTATGGCGCCTCGGTGGAGGACGCGCGCAACAAGCTCGAGTTCGACCTGTACTACGTGAAGAACGGTTCGCTGTTCCTGGATGTGGGAATCATCTTCCACACCGTGAGGCATGTGCTTCTCGGTCGTGGGGCTCGGTAGAGCGTTGCTGGCAGTACCGCTGCGTTGGCCTCGTTCTTGGATGAGGAGGCCAGCGCGGCGGGCCCGCCGGGTGTTGGGTGGCGGGTCTTGGGCGTCGTGGATGGGGGTCGGGCAATGATGGGGATGGACTTGGATTCGTCGCTCCCGGATGGCTGGGAGGACACGCGTCGCCGGCTGGAGCAGGAGCGCGAGCGCAACGAGCTTTTGCAGCCCCAGGTGGAGCGGCCCACGCGCATCGTCGCCATTGGCGGCGGGACGGGGCTGCCCATGGTGCTCCGCGGCCTGGCCCGGCGCGCGCTGCCCAGGCCCGGAGACCCGGGCGTGGACATCACCGCGGTGGTGGCCATGAGCGACGACGGGGGCAGCTCGGGCCGGCTTCGCCGCCTGCACGGGGCGCTGCCTCCGGGCGACATCCGCAACTGCCTGGTGGCGCTCGCGGGTGGGAAGAATGCGCTGAAGGACGTCTTCCAGTTCCGCTTCGGCGGGGCGCGCGGCCTGGCCGGGCACGCGGTGGGCAACCTGCTCATCGCCGCGCTGGCGGAGCTGAAGGGGGACTTCCTGGAGGCGGTGCGCATGTCCGGCGAGCTGCTGGGCTCGCGGGGGCAGGTGCTGCCCTCCACGCTGTCCTCGGTGCAGCTGGTGGCGCAGATGCATGACGACACGGAGGTGGTGGGCGAGCGCAACATCTGCCGAGCCCACGGCCGCGTGCGTCGGGTGTCGCTCAGCCCGCGCTCGCCTCCGCCGGTGGAGGGGCTGCTGGAGGCCATCTACACCGCGGACCTCGTCGCCATTGGCCCGGGCTCGCTCTACTCGAGCGTGCTGCCCAACCTCCTGGTGGACGGCGTGTCCCAGGCGCTGAAGGAGACGCGCGCGCTGAAGGTCATGGTGTCCAACCTCATGACACAGCCGGGGGAGACGGATGGCATGACGTGCCTGGACCACGTGCAGGCCGTCATCGACCACGTGGGCCCGGTGCTGGACGCGGTGCTGGTGAATGGCACCTCGCCCTCGGACGAGTCCATGAAGCGTTATGCGCGGCGTGGCTCCTTTGTCGTCCCGGTGGACCGCCGCGACTTGATTGCCGCCGGCGTGGTGCCGGTCCAGGCCGACCTCCTCAAGGAGGGGTCCAGGATCCGACACGACAGCCGCAAGGTTGCCTCCTGCCTCCTGAAGATGGCCCGCAGCGGCTTGTAGCCGCGCGGCGTCGTCACCACCTTTGGCGCCCGATAATGGAAGCTAGACAACTCAACGCCCGGCCGTCCGTCGTGGAAGTCAACGACCGGGCGGCCTTCATGACCCTGGAAGCCGAGTGGAACGCGCTCGTGGAGGCCACCTCCAACGAGCTGTTCTACCGGCACGAGTTCCTGCGCATCTGGCTGGACAACTTCGCGCCCGGTGCGCGCCCGCGCGTCCTCACGTTGCGCGACGGTGACGGCCGGCTGACGGCGGCGCTGCCCCTGTGGGAGGAGCGCACCACCCTGTACGGGGTGCCGGCGCGGCAGCTCTCCGCGATGGCGAATGTCCACTCCTGTCGCTTCGACCTGCTGGCCAAAGAGCCGGACGTCGCCGCGCAGGCCTTCCTCGCGCACCTGCGTGAGGTGGGCGGGTGGGATGTGCTGCGGTTGACGGACGTGCCGGACGGCGGCGCGGCCTGGCGGCTGCATGCGCGGGCGCGCGAGGCGGGAATGCCGGTGGGGGAGTGGGAGTCGCTCCAGTCGCCCTACATTCCCCTGCCGTCGAGCCGGGACGCGTACCTGGGCAAGCTCCAGTCCAAGTTCAAGGCCAACTGCCGGCGGCGGCGCCGCAAGCTGGAGGAGCGGGGCCGCGTCACCTTCGAGCGGGTGGACGGCGGCCTGGGCCTGGAGGGCACGCTGGAGGAGGGCTTCCTCCTCGAGCAGAGCGGCTGGAAGGGCGAGCGCGGCACGGCCATGGCGCAGGACGCACGCACGCGCGGCTTCTACACGGAGCTGGCGCGGGACGCGGCGTACCGCAAGCGCCTGGCGCTGTACTTCCTGCGCGTGGACGGCAAGCCGGTGGCCTTCCACTACGGGCTGGAATACGGCGGGCGCTACTTCCTCCTGAAGCCCGGCTACGACGAAAGCCTGCGCGAGTGCAGCCCGGGACAGCTCCTCATGGAAGAGGTGGTGGGGGACTGCATCGACCGGGGCCTGGGCGAGTTCGACTTCCTGGGGCCGGACATGGTGTGGAAGCGCGACTGGACGGACAAGACGCGCAGGCACACCTGGCTCTACGTGTTCAATGACTCCGCCTTCGGCCGGGCGCTGTGCGCGGCCAAGTTCCGGTGGGGACCCGCGATGAAAGAGGTGGTGGCGAGATGGAAGCGATGAAGCCCACGGGGAAGCTGTTCGTTCCGTCCCTGCCGACGCTCTGGCCGCACATGTTGATGTCGCGGCCGAAGCCGGGGGCGCTGCCCCCGTTCTCCTCGCCCAACGTCCGCTACTTCTACTTCGCCCGCAACGCCATCTGGCTCATGGTGAAGATGCTGGGCCTGGACGCGGGTGAAGTCCTGATGCCCGCCTACCACCACGGCGTGGAGGTGGAGGCGCTGGTGGACGCGGGCGCCACGCCGCGCTTCTACCGCGTGGGCAGCCGCTGGGACGTGGACCTGGAGGACGTGGCCCGCCGCATCGGCCCGAAGACGAAGGCCCTGTACCTCACGCACTACGCCGGCTTCCCCGGCCCGGTGCAGGAGATGCGCAAGCTGGCGGACGAGCACGGCCTCATCCTCATCGAGGACTGCGCGCTGTCGCTCCTGTCGTCGGACGGCGCGGTGCCGCTGGGCACCACGGGCGACGTGGGCATCTTCTGCCTCTACAAGACGCTGCCGGTTCCCAATGGTGGGGCGCTGGTCGTCAACGGTCCGCGCCAGTACAGCCTGCCGGAGCCTCCGGCGCCGCCGTCCGCGTCCACCTTCAGCCACACGGTGTCCGCGCTCCTGCAGAACCTGGAGCTGCGGGGTGGTGCCTTCGGGCGCTCGCTGCGCAGCATGGTGCGCACGCTGGGCCACGGCACGGTGAAGGCGGCCAGCATCGAGCGCGTCGCCACGGGCACACAGCACTTCGACCGCAAGCACGTGGACCTGGGCATGAGCCCGCTGACGAAGCGGATTGCCCAGGCGCAGGATCTGGAGTCCATCGTCGAGCAGCGCCGGCGCAACTACTTCTTCCTGCTGGGGCGGCTGCGGGACGTGTCTCCGCCGCTGTTCAACCAGCTGCCGCCGGGGGCGAGCCCGTTGTTCTACCCGATGGTGGTGCAGGACAAGGCGGAGGTGCTGGCGCGGCTGCGGGCACAGGGCATCGACGCCATCGACTTCTGGAAGCGCTTCCACCCGGCGTGTGACGCGTCGGCATTCCCCGAGGTGGCGCAGTTGCGGCGGTCGATTGTGGAGATTCCGTGCCACCAGGACTTGTCGCCGGAGGTGATGGCGGACGTGGCGGCGGCGGTGCGCGAGGCGCTGAAGTCGGAGCGTCGGACGAAGAAGCGCGCGGGCTGAGCAGGACACAGGGAACAGGGGAGGGACGTCCGTCCCTCCGGGAGGGCGGGGCGGTGATTCGCGAGGAAGAGCTGACGCAGGGGCCGCAGGTCGCGCAGTGGCTGGAGGTGGGTGCCGTGGGCAGCACCTCCGCGCTGGCGGGCATGCGGAAGGAGTGGGACGCGCTGCTCGACGCGAGCGACGCGGGCCCCTTCAACGCCTGGGAGTGGCTCTATCCCTGGTGCCGGCGCATCGCGACGAATCGGCGTCCGCTGGTGCTCACGGCCAGGGACCGCACGGGTGCGCTGGTGGGGCTGCTGCCTCTCTCCGTGGAGTACCGGAGCGTGGCGGGCGTGCCGGTGCGGCGCCTGAGCTTCCTGGGCGAGACGCACGTGGGCAGCGACTACCTGGACGTGGTGGCGAAGCGCGGCCACGAGCAGGAAGTGGCGCGGACCTTCGCGCGGATGTTGTACGCGCTGCGCGACGAGTGGGACGTGCTGGACCTCACGGATTTGCGCGAGGGCTCGCCCACGGTGGACGTGCTGCGCGAGGCGTTCCCCGGCGGTGACGTCCGCGTGGCGGAGCGGTACGTGTGCCCGTACGACACGTTGGACCCGAAGGAGCCGTTCGACGCGTTCCTCAAGCGCACGGGCCGGCGCGACAACTTCCTGCGCCGGCGCAAGTGGCTGGAGAAGCAGGAGGGCTACCGGATTGAGCGCACGGAGGCGCCGGGCGAGCTGGCCGCGCCGCTGACGGACTTCTTCCGGCTGCACTCGGCGCGGTGGGCGTCGGACGGGGGCTCGCAGGGCATCAAGGGCAGCGGCGTGGAGTCGTTCCACCGGGATGCCACGCAGTTGCTGGCCGAGCGGGGCCGGCTGCGCATGTACACGATGAAGGTGGGGGGCCGGGCGGTGGCCTCGGTGTACGGCATCCTCCACCGGAACAGCTTCGTGTACTTCCAGTCCGGGTATGACCCGGAGTGGCGCAACCGCAGCGTGGGCCTGGTGCTGGTGGGCGAGACGTTCCGGGACGCGATTGCGTCGGGCTGCACGGAGTATGACTTCCTGCGCGGCACGGAGACGTACAAGTCCGACTGGGTGGCGAAGCAGCGGAACACCGTGTCCGTGCGCGTGCATGCCGGCACGTGGACCGGGCGCTGGTTCACCCAGTCCGAGGAGCTGGCGCGCAACGTGCGCAACGGCGCCAAGGCGATGATGCCGAACACGCTGGTGGAGAAGGTGCGCCGCTTCCGTCGGCGTCAGGCCGCGGTGGAGTGAGCCCGAGGGGCGGCCCCGCCGCGCCGCCCCTCTGCCTTTCCAGCTCAGGGAATGACGACTTGCGAGTGCATGCTGCGGCCGTCATAGGCCGTGGCACCGCAGCGCGCGTGGGCCCAGTCCCCATTCACGGCGGAGCAGACGCGGAATGCCTGGATGTTGGAGTACGGCACGTTGATGCCCGGCGTGTCGCAGCGCCCCTGGTACGTCCACGACAGGCTCTTGTTCACCGCCGTGACGCCGATGCACGGGCCAATCCACGCCCCGGTGTCCCGCCGCTGCACGTCGATGGAGTATTGGGCGGTGGTCTCCTCCTCGCTCCAGCTCAGGTCCACGAAGGGCGTGAATCCACCGGGCAGGTCCAGGGCCACGTCGTCGGAGATGCCGTCATAGGCCGTCTCGACGAAGGGTCCCCAGACGCCGTTGTTCGAGTAGAAGATGCGGAAGGCGGCAATGTCGCCCTTCGTCACCACGCGGTCGCCCGCGCTGCGGCACACGCCGTCAAAGACAGTCTTGTTGGCCTGCCCGAGGACGCCCACGGCGAGGCACGGGCCAACCACCGTGCCGTCGCGCAGCACGACGTCGAGCGAGTAGCTGTAGCCCGTCAGCTTGTTCCACCGCACGTTCACCTGGTTGAGCGAGTGCATCGAGCCGTCCGGCTTGAAGGCCACGCGCTGCTTGTACGTGCTGCGTGAGGTGAGGTTGCCCGCGGCGTCGAAGGCACCGACGTGGAAGACGTTGAAGACCTCACCCCGGCGCTCGACGAGGACGTTGTGGCCGTGGCTCTGCACCAGCCTGCCCGCGGAGTTGCGCAGCGGCTGGGAGAGGCGTCGCACGGCCCGTGCCCGCGTGAGCTGGGGGATGGAGTCCCCCATCACGTAGTACATGGTGTACTGGCTGTTGTACCAACCGCCGCTGAAGAGCAGGTAGTACTGGCCATTGCGCTTGAAGAGCTCGGGGGCTTCGTTGATGCCCTCCTCGTAGGCGGGTGTCGCGAACACTGCCGGGCCCGCGTGGTTGTAGACGGTGCCGGGCGCGGCCGTGTTGTACGAGGAGATGTTGTTGCCCCGGTCGAACCACACGTAGAAGAACCAGCGGCCGGACGTGTCGTTGAACGTGGCCGAGTCGATGCGGATGTTCCGGTTGCAGCCCTGCGGCAGGCACGCCGTGCCCGTGGAGGTGCGCGGGTACGTGGTGTTGGCGTTGATGGGCTGGGGCGCGCTGAAGTTGAAGTTCAAATCCGGGGCCGTGGCGACGAAGGTCGTCACCTCCTGGCCGGCCGGCGGGCACGCCGCGCCGTTGGGCACACGGTGCGCCGAGAAGTAGAGCTGGTAGGCCCCGCTGTACTTGCCGAGGTCCGGCGCCCAGAGGAAGCAGTAGTCGTAGACGGGGTCCGCCGCCGACGGGTTGTAGTCCTTCTTGAAGGTGAAGGTTCGCAGGTCGTTCGACTCGTAGAGGGGCAGCAGCACGCCGTTGCCAGTGCCGGTGAGGAAGAACAGGTCGTCGTTCTCCTTGTAGACGTCCGGGTCGGCCAGGTACGGCATGAGCAGCGTGCGCGCGCCGTAGTCCGCGCCCCGCGTAGCGCAGGCGCCTCCCGTGAAGCCCTCGTCACAAACGCAGACCGCGCTCCCCGCGTTGTCCTTGCAGACGCCGTGGCCACTGCACGTGACGCCGTCGCACACCCCGGCGAGCGCCTGCGGAGTCGAGACCTCATCGGGAGCGGCTTGCGGACCCGGAGCTTGTCCATCTCCGCAGCCGGCGAGGGCCGCACAGAGAGTGGACAGGAGCACGACCATCCGGAGTGGTTTCATGGGGCCTCTTTCTCTGAAGTAGGAAATACAGAATTTCCCGACAAATCAGAGGCAGCACAAGCACGCCGTTGTCGGGGGTGACCCGGTTGCGCTCATTGGCGCATTTGAGGTTCCTTGCGCCGCATGGACGAAAGCCTCCTCCCGGACATCCTCGACCAGGTGGGCCGCCAGCCGCGCGAGTTCGGCACGGTGCAGCTCCACGTGGACCCGGTGGTCCGCTCGCCCGAGGGCACCCGGGCGACCGCGAGCATCTGGCTGCAGGGGGCCTTCACTCCCATGGCTCCGGATGCGGGCCTGCGCGTGCTCGATGCGGAGACGCGTCGGGAGCTGCTGCGTGCACCGTTGCCCTCGCTGGAGCGCGGGCAGGTCCTGCGTTGGACGCTGCCACTGAGCCTCGACGGCGAAGTGCGCGAATTGCTCTTCCAGCCGGTGGCCCCCGTCCCCGAGGGCGCCGTGCGCGTCCGTCCGCCGTGGCGCCTCTTCGACACGCTGGAACTGGTGAAGGAAGCGCGCCCCGTGGGGAATACGGACCTGCTGGTCGCGGGCACGGCGGTCTCCCTCTCCATGGGGCGATTGCCGGTAGGCGCCCTGCTGCGGGCGTCCAGTGCGTCGGTCCAGGAGGAGATTCGCACGAAGCAGCACGCGGCCCGGGCCATGCCCGATGGCTTCGTGGCAGAGGTCACAGCGGGCCCGGCGTCGGAAGTCTCGGCTGAAGGGCCGGCTTCCATCACCGTCTGGGAGCCTGGCCAGCCGTTCGATGCGGCACCCTGGCGTGAGGGCTCTTCATCGCTCCGTGAGGGAGACTCCCGCCGGGTGCGGTGTGCTTGCGGCACGGCGTCACCTCGGGGGACGGAGTTCTGTCCGAGCTGCCTCGCATCACTCGCGGGAGCCACCGTGGCCGTGGAAGCTGTCGCTTCGCTGTCGCCCGACGGAGGCGCGGCGGGCGGACCGGAAGCAGGACGTGTGGTTGCGGCACCGTCCGCCGACACGGGCCCGCGCTGTCCCCGCCATCCCCAGGTGGAGGAGACGCGCACCTGTCCCCGGTGCGGCGGCTTCTACTGTGACGGGTGCCTGCCGGAAGCCCTCGAATCCGAGCGGACGCACTGCCCTGACTGTCTGGAGCGCGACAAGGTGACGGACCCGGTGCGCTTGCGCCGCGCGCTGATGCGCGACATGGCGCTCGTCCAGTGTGGCGTCGCGGTGATGCTGGTCGTCGTTGGCGTGCTGGGCGCAATGAGTGCTCCCTCCGACAGGGAGCTCTATTTCCTCGCGGGCGGCGCATGCTTCGCAGCAGTGTTCCTCGGCTTCGCGGGACTGCTGACACTCACCCGGAGCACCGCTGTAGGCTGGGGCGTCTTCGCGCTCGATGTCCTGCTCGGCGGCGTCTTCTTGTTCCTGGGAGGCATCCTGGATGGCGGCGCCATGCTCATCGCGGCCGTCATCTCCTGCATGCAGCTCGTCCGGGCGCGGGGCCTGGCGCGAGCCCACGAATCGGCCTGAAGCGCCGGACCTCAGGACTTGTCGGCAGGTGGCGAGTCCGCTGACGGCTCACGCCTCAGTACGCGGGAAGTGGCTCGTCGCGCTTCATCCGCTTCCCCATGACCGAGCCCTCCGCGTCACCTCACGGCGTGCCGCCACCCGTGACTTCGGAGCGCAACTGCGCAATCGCGGGCCCGAGCTGCGGAGGCTGCATGTTGCGAGGCACCTCGACGGAGAAGCGCTCGAAGTGCTCCAGCGCCCTCGCCTTGTCGCCGCGCCGCAGCGCGAGGCTGCCCAGGAAGATGAGCGCCTCCTGCGCGTCCGGCCACGTGTCCACCAGCTCCGTCAGCTCCGCCTCCGCACCCGACAGATCTCCCTGCGTCGCACGCAGCACGCCGCGGTGCACGCGCAGCTCGACGTTGAACGGGTCCGCGGCCAGGCCCTTCGCCGTCACCTTCAAGGCCTCCTCGAACTCCTGCCGACGGATCAGCTCGTGGCTCAGCAGCGCCGCGGACTCGACATCTCCCGCGTTGGACTGGAGCCGCGCCCGGGCCTCCTGCATGTCCGGGCCTTCCTCCTGCGCGCCCATGCCGTTGCCCTGCTGCTGCTGTTGCTGTGCCTGCTGGCCACCCGGCATCCGGCCCGTGGCCTCACGGCCGTCCTCGCGCGGCTGCTGCTCGGAGACGAGCAGGTAGCCCAGCCCGCCGAAGAACAGCACGATGCCCGCGCCCCACAGCGCGCCCGCGAGCTGCGGATTGCGCGCCGCCCAGCCCGTGCCCACCGGGGCCGGTGCCCGCGCCTTGGCGCCTTCACCCGACGCCTTGCGCTTGAGGTGCTCGTCCTTCGCGCGCAGCGCACCGGCGGCCTCGCGCTCCAGGCGGGACTTCTCCGTCGCGTACTGCTCGGCGCCCAGGTTGTGCTTGTCGGCCTCCAGTGAGCGGAGCTGGTCGATGAGCGACTGCGCCCGCTGCGACAGGTCGTCCAGCGCTCCGTCGCGCGGCTCGTTCGTGGTGAGCGCGCCGCGGCTGCGCTGGAAGATGAGCCAGGCGGCGGCGGCCACGAAGGCGACCGCCAACACGATGATTCCGGGCAACCAGTTGGTCGTCTGCTGCATGGCTCAGCGCTCCATTTCCCGGCGCACGGCCTGGAGGTACGGGTCTTCTTCTTCCGCCGGCGCGGTTCCCGCCGGTGTCGCCGGGGTGGCGGTCTGCTTCGCGGGCTGCGTTTCGGGAGGGCCACGCTGGAGCTGTCTCCAGATGACGAAGCCGCCCACCGCGAGGAGCGCCACCGGGCCCAACCACACGAGCCAGTTGAAGCCCTGGGCCGTGGGCTCCAGCAGCACCCACTCGCCGTAGCGGGCGACGAAGTAGTCCACGACCTCCTCGTCACTCTTTCCCTCGGCCACGAGCGAACGCACGGTGTCGAGCTGGGCTCGCGCCATGGAGGCCGGGCTGTCCGCGATGGACACGCCCTGGCACACGGCGCAGCGCAGCTGCTTCCCGAGCTGCTGGACGCGAGCCTCCAGTTTCGGTTCGAGAGGTTGGCTTCCGCCCTGCTGGGGCGCGTACTGGCCGGTGAGGAGGCTGAAGGCGAGGGTCAGCGACAGGAGGGCAGCGGTCATCGGACTCCCAGGAACCGTCCCTACGTAGCGCTACCGGGCCCATCTTGGACAGCGAAACCTGCGCGCCGGGCGCCCGTCCCTCCGGTCGCTTCCCGGGGGCCCACGGGTCCGCCAGTCAGACTGTCCGGCGGAGCCCGGCCTCCCGCTTCTTCAGCGCAGCTCCTCGAAGGTGGGGCCCAGGACGGGGTCGACGCAGAGCAGGTATACGGCCCGGCTCTGGAACAGCTCCAGCGGTACGGCGACCGGGCTCCGGGGCTTCAAGAGACCGCCGTACGTGTCGGATTGCCTGTGTAGGACGCGACCGTCCTCCAGGAGGATGGCCCACGACAGCTCCCCACCGCGATGGGCGTCGATTCGGTAGCGGGCGACCGCGGCGACCGGTGGCGAGGGCAGCGGTTCGAGTGGCGTCACCCTGGGGGACGCCTCCAGCCGCCCATCCGCGCGGTAGCGCGCCTCCACGAGCAGGGCCCGCAAGGGGTTCTTCGGCGAAGCTGCCACCAGCGCGGCATGGAGCCGTCCCGCCGGGTCTATCCACAGCCCGGGCCCGGACTGCGGCATGGCGCGAACGCCGCGGACCAGGGTGCTGGCCACGCGAGTCAAACGCCCGGTGCTGGTGGTGCGAACGTGGTGCAGGTCCACCCCTCCTTGGGACTCCTCGACCAGGAACACGCTGATGCCATTGCCGACCGATGCGGGCTGGAGCGTGGCGCGCGTGGCGATGGGAGCTCCGGGCAGGATGACGCGGCCCACCTCGCGTCCCGGGGTGACTTCCGTGGCGTCAAAGGAGGTCTGGAAGCGGATGAGCCGCAGGGTCTTCCCGCCGGCGCCCAGCACGGGGACGAAGAGCTCTCCATTGGCGGTATCCAGTGGCGGGCGGACGATGCGTTCGGGGGCTTCACCCAGGTCGAAGCGGAACGGCTTGTGCGTGGTCGCCGGACCCGCGAGCGCCAGCAGCGAGGTGCCCCGGCGCCACAGGGCCCAGTTCACGGACCCGCCGCCTTGTATGTCATTGGACCAGGGTTTCAGCACCTCCGTGGTGCCGGGCTCGACAGGCCCCAGGACCGTCGCCGGCCGCATGGTGATGCCAGCATTGAGGTCTTCCGCATTGTTGTCGTCGTAGTAGCTGCCCAGCAGCAGCGACTGTCCGTCGGCCTCCTGGAGCCACAGCGCCATGGTGCCGGTGCCAAAGGGCGCGTTCACGGTGAAGCCCAGGGATGCGGGGCTGGCGGAGGAGGACACGAGTTCGAACTCGACTGGAGTGGCCGTCGCGGTGACGTTCTCCTGATTCAACCGGGCACTCAGGCGGTAGCGCCCGGGTCGCGTGGTGGGAAAGAGCGCATCGAGTTGCACGACGAACTCAATGGCCTGTCCGGAGCCCAGCCGCACTCGCGGAGCCACATCCTCCGCGAGGATGAAGGCCGGATTTCGCAGGACATACGAGCGATAGGTGACGCTCCGTCCGTCGGGGTACTCCGGCCCGGTCAACGTGTAGGTCAGTGATTGGTCGGCGTTCCGGTATGGGTCCCTCAGCTCCAGGGGCTCATGGCCCTCGTTGCGGAGGATGATGCGCGCCGTGCGTTCTTCCGCCGCGGTGAAGCGCTCCTTGGGGAGCCGGAACTGGATGCTCAAGGAAGGACCTCCGGTAGGGGACGAAGGGCGGGGCACCGACGGGCTGGGAGGAGGGCCCGCGCCGCCCGCAAGAGAGAGGACCAGCAGCAACGCCGGACACGACAGGACGAGCGCGCTCATGGGTGTGCGTTCCGGCTCCCGTCACTGTTCAACTTCATCGCGTTCCAGCCCCGGAGCCGCAGGAGGCAGAGGCCGCACAGCCGCCGCTCCGCGGAGTAGTCGTAGCCCATCAGGCAGTCACTTCCGTTCTGGTCATGCAGGGCCGCACGCGCACTGGAGGGAACCCGATGCACTGGGAAGGGGGCGTGAGGAAGGAAGAGCTGGTGGCCCAGTTCGTGGGCAATGGTCTGCTCCAGGGAGTTGGCGTTGCCGGCATAGTTGTTCGCCGAGCCGCACTGGACGATGGCGCAGCGGTTCCGGTCGCGTGAAGGCAACTCCTTGGAGAACCCGTTGACCGAGAGGCCACCCGGCTGCCGCTCCAGGTTGTAGAGGCCGGAGAACTGGAGGAGCAGGAGCCCCGGCTGCACATCCGGAAGCGTATCGAAAGCCGTGACAATGATTTCCTTCGCCCAGTCCTTGCACTGGAGGTTGTAGTCCATCTCCTTGAGCAGGGAGGACCGGAGGGTCGAGGCGCCGAGCACCGTGGAAAGCGCGGCGTCGTCACAGCGCTTCTGACGCTTCACCTCCTGCAGGAACTCCACGTACGTGCGGAAGGCGAGCGCGTGGTCTCCCGAGGCGTGCTGGTCCACCGCGGGGTCGATGGCCGCGCGAAGCTCCCACGCGCGGTGGGCCTTCACCGCCGCCGCGATGCGCGCGTTGTACTCCGCCGACGGAAGCTCCGTGGCACCGCCGCTCTTGTCCACCAGCCTCAGGAATGCGCGCTCGAACTGCGCCTGCACTGCCGCCAGTGAGAAGCCCGCGATGCCCGCGTGCTTTCGGACCACGCGCGAGATGTGGACCTCGCGCCAGGTCTCGAAAATACCGGTGGTGACGCGCACCGCGGCGGGCAGGGGCGCGGCGTCCTCGATGTCCAGCGCCACGGCCCCGTCCTTGCGCCGCTCGTAGGCGAGCTGCACCGTCACGCGCCACGCGTCCCCCGCGATGCGCGAGGGCTGGAACAGCACGCCTGTCCGCCCCGCATAGGCACCGGACGTCCACGCCTCGGTGAAGGCCGCCCACTTGCGACGGCCGCAGGGCACGACTCGAAAGGGAAATACGCCGTTGCGCGGAGTGTCCCGAGGCGCGTAGCCCTCCTGTTTCGGGAACACGGCGGACGAGGGCTGGCCCCTCTTGCCACCCACGTCCCGATGCGCGTTGTCCCCCATGGGCCGTGAGGCCGAGCACTCGCGATTGAGTGCCTGCGCCAGGAAGCTGCGCGCGTGAGGCGTGTGAGGCGTGAGGTCCTCGGCCATGTCCTCCCAGTCCCAGAGGAAGCGCACCCGCCCCAACGCCTTCGGCGCCTCGACGCGCCGGCCCGCCGAGTCCTTCAGCCACACGCGCGCGAAGATGGGGATGTCCGGTCCATTGCCCCAGGTGGCCCGGTACTGACGGAAGTCGATGTCCTTCTCCATCTCGACCGAGTCCGTCTTGAAGAGGTTGCTGACGAGCCGCACTTCGGCCTTCTCCCCGGGCGCGGGCAGCTTCCCCAGCGCCGCGGCCACCTCGCGGTCTCTCTGCCATGACAGCACGCGCGAGTCCCCCAGCTCCAGGTCCATTCCATCCACCAGCACGTGGAAGTACGTCCAGGCCACCGGGCACTCCGCCCAACCGCCCCCTTGCAGCGTGAGCTTCAGCTTGTAGGGCGAGTGCTCCACGGTGACGACGCCGTCGGGGAAGGCGTCGCACTCCGTCACGCGCCCGTCCCAGCGCAGCCGGTGGTCACCCGCGGTGACCTCCTCGGCCGACAGCTCGCGAGACCACAGGGATGCCTTCTGGTGGCGCGTGAAGAGCTCCAGCTTCCCGGTGCGGGCCAGGCCACCGGTGTTGCTCAACCGGTAGGCGAGCTCCACGGGCTCGACCTCGGGTGCGAAGTGGAAGCCGTCCTCTCCGCCGCCGGGGGCGCGGAAGGGAGAGGGCAGGTGGCAGCGGGACGATGTCCCACCGGGGGTGGAGAGCCGGAAGTCCGCCACGCCGAAGCTGGCGGGCCGCAGCCGGTTCCGGTTGCGCCCTCCCGAGGAAGTGAGGGCGACACAGGCCGTGAGCACGAAGCGGGGCATGGGCGTGCGTCAGGCGTCGTGTTGCCGGATGAGCTCTTGCTGCACGTCCGCGAGCTGCCCCGTCTCGGGCAGGCCGTGCGTGCGCTGGAAGGCGCGCACGGCAGCGCGGGTGCGGGGGCCCGGGCTGCCTCGCTCACCGTCAGCGGGAAAGCCCAGGTTGTGCAGCCGCTCCTGCGCGGCACGCACCGCGTCCGCGTCGAAGCTCACCAATGACTGGAGCTGGAGCGTCCAACGCAGCGTCACCGACTCGGGCGTGGAGGCGGCGGGGGTGTCCGGGAAGTCGGCGTCGAGGACGGGGGGCGGGTAGGGGGGTGGTGCTCCGGGTGGCGCGACGGAGGCTGGCTCGGGCGCGGAGGCCGCGTCGGGCGCGGGGAGCTTCAGCACCAGCTCACCACCGGGCAGGCCCGGCACCTCATGGGAGAGCGAGCCGTCCGCGGCGGTCCTGCCGTGGTGCTCCGTCCTGCCCACCGTGAGCACGTATTCCAGCCCGGCGTAGGGCGCTTCTCTTGGGTCCAGCAAGATGATGTGCAGGCGCTTCTGCTTCAGCGTGAAGGTGCTCGTGCTTCCCGTCCGAATGGGTGCCGTCCTCGGGCCAACCATGCCGCGCTCCCCCGTGCCTGGACTCGCGATGGTGCCTGTACCGTGTTGTTGGCGCGGCCAAGGTACGCCAGGGTCGTGGAACCCCGAGCGTGGAAAGCACGTGAAATTTCGCGGAGTGTTGGTTGGGTTGACGAAACTCAACCTCCCGGGTCGCAGAGGCGACGCTGCTCCGGCCAGCCGTCCAACGGGATTGATCGCTGCCGGACGCGCAGCAGCCCCGGCGAGCGTTCAGTCGCAGGCCGCCGCCGAGTCCATGGCGGCCAGTGGGCGGAGGCCCTGGGGCAGGCCCCCCAGGATGATCAGTCCGCGACACCCTTCGTAGCAGGTGAACGACCGACGGCCCTCAGTGTATCGGCGGACCCACCCCGCGACCCCGGTCCTCAATCACTGTCATGTCTCGATGTTTCGCCTCGCGGAACTCCCGGTGGCAATGTTTCGCATTGCGGAACAAATCCAGAAAAAGCAGCCATCCAGCAATAAGTGGTATGGACAAACTTTCTGGATTGGGGTCTAAGAATGTATCAACAGGCCTCCGCTGGATGTCTGTTGATGCATCCGTCGTCATCCCACGAAGAACCTGAGTGCTGACGGCGCCGCGTTCGCGGCGCTGGTGGCACCCGGCTGTGCAGTGAGTCCCCAATCAACGAGGTGAAGTCATGAAGAACGTAGGCGCGAGCTTCCTTCTTGGCGCATTCCTGGCCCTGGCATGGGCCCCCGTGGCTGGAGCGCAGTCGCTGAGCAGCTTCACGGCGACGTACTCGGGCGGCAGCGGGCTGGTCTGTGGAACGACGTACAACATCCGCGGTCAAGAGCCCGCGGCGACGGGGAAGTACCCCGTGTTCATCTACACGGTGGGCACCACGGAGCAGTATGACCATTCGTCGGCGCTGGCCGCCGTGTCGGAGATGGCGGCCCGGGGCTACGTCGCGGCCACCGTCGAATATGACAACGCCACCTTCGGCTCCTGCTCCACGATTGATAGCCGCGCGAAGTGCACCTACGACGCGAGCCGGTCCACCAGCGCCGTCGGCCGGCTCTGCGCGCGGGCCAAGGCGGACTGCTCCAAGGGCATCGTGGTGGCGGGCTTCAGCCAGGGTTCCGTCATGGCCGTCCTGGCCAAGAACCATGACGCCCGCGTTCGCGCCGCCTACGGCCTGGGCTGCGGCGTCCAGTACTCCATCTACAACCTCAGCTCCTGCGTCGCGGATGGCAACCGCGCGCTGCCAAGCGACCGCCTCCGCATCATCAACGGCGAGCAGGACGTGTTCGTCGGCCCCACCGAGTCCGCGGTGCGCGCCCAGAACACGCAGACGACGGGCCTGTCCTGCCCCCTGGCGACCTCGTGCTTCCGGAGCAACGGCAGCGGCTGGTACATCATCAAGGACTCGCAGGTGGCCGACCTCCAGGCCGACCACTGCTACATGCGCACCGGCAGTTGCGTGGGCCTGACGCTGGACAACACGTGGCGCAGTGGCACCGCCCCGTGGTCGCTGAGCACCAACCTGAACTGGCTGACCCAGTTCACCACGCCGTAGCCGAAGCGTGAGGCAGGCGCGGGGCTACCCCCGCTCCGACTCGTCGTCGTCGGCGATGGGCGACAACGCCGACTCATCGTCGGCGAAGGGCGACACCTCCGATTCGTCGTCGGCGAAGGGCGACACCTCCGACTCGTCGTAGTCGGAGGTGGGTGGCTCCGCGTCCGCTTCCGGGCCCATCCACTCGCGGGCGGCGAGCATGCCCACCGCGCCCAGGCCCACGAGGAAGCCGAAGGGGCCGGGCACGAGGCGGATATTCAAGGCCACCCAGACGAGGCTCAGGCCCACCGCGCCCGCGGGCACGAAGCGCGCCCAGGACGGACGTTCCACCTCCGGGCGCAGCGCCAGCATCGCGAGCACGACGAGCAGCGCCAGCGCCGGCACCACCGAGGCCGGCAAGTCCCAGCCGGAGAGCAGCGTGACGTCACCGCCCCGCGAATAGAGCACGTCATCCGTGGGGCGAATCACGCGGGCGACCCGCAGCTCCGGAGGGCCCTGGGGCACCGGCGCATTCTCCGGCAGCGCCCCCAGCTCCGAGCGCACCGTCGCCCACGAGGCGAACAGCGACAGCAGGCACACCGACACGCCCACCAGCGCCGCCAGCCGGGGCATCACCAGCAGCCGGCGCGGCTCGAAGTACCGGCCCACGACGTCCTCGCTGAAGAGGCCCTGCTTCCACTGGTCGTAGCCGAGGAGCCCCACGCCCGCCACCCACAGCAGTGGCGTGAGCCCGAAGCCCAGCATCCGCACGGCGACGGCCGCCAGCACCACCGTGGAGATCGCCATGGCCTCGGGGCGCAGCAGCACCTCCGGCACCCGCTCGGTGAAGGCCGGCGCCTGGCCGGCCGCGCGCAGCTCGCGCGCCACCAGCAGCGCGCCGGCCACCAGCGCCAGCAGCGAGCCGGGCACGCCCGGCCCGGAGAAGAAGGGGAGGATGGACAGCACCAGCGCCACCGCCAGCACCCCCACGCCCGCCACGGTGGGCGAGTGCGCCGGCACATACTCCAGCCACTTCGGGCCCTCGTACGGCGCGCGGGCCTGTCCGGGGTCCGTCTTCTCCTCCGGGTCCAGCGTGGGCGCGGCACCGACGGCGTACGCCTGCGAGCGCTCCTCCACCTCCTCGAGGATTTCCGCCGCGTACGCCGGCTCCTCCGTCTTGCGGCTGGGGCGCGAGGGGCGCACGGCCGGACGCGCGCCGGTGGCCTGGGGCCGCTCCGGCATCTTCGCGCCGCAGTTCTCGCAGTACTTCAGCCGCGCATCCGAGGCTTCGCCGCACTCCGGGCACCGCATGCGTCCCACCTCGTTGACTCGGGTTGCTAGCGCGCGGCCTCGGCGGGAGCCTCGGGGACCTTCCCCGTCAGCTCCCGGATGCGCAGGGCCAGCGTCTGCGGGTCGATGGGGCCCACGTGCTTGCCCCGGATGACGCCGCTCGGGTCGATGAAGTACGTCTCCGGCACGCCCGCCACGCCGTAGTCCACCGCCATGCGCGAGCGCGGGTCCGTGAGCTGCGGGAAGCTGGCCCCGTGCCGCGTGAGGAACTGGCGCGCGTTGTCCTCGGTGTCCTCGAAGACGACGCCCAGGAACACCGCCTGCGAGCCGAACTCGCGCGCGCCCCACTCCAGCACCGGGTGCTCCATCTGGCACGGCCCGCACCAGGACGCCCAGAAGTTGATGACCACCGGGCGACCCTTCAGGTCCGACAGGCTCACCCGCTCGCCGCTGTCCAGCGCGCGCAGCGAGAAGCCCGGGGCGGGCTTGCCCTTCAGCATGAAGGGCACCTCGTGAGGATCTCTACCGAAGCCCTTGTAGAGCACGGCCAGCAGGCCCGCGCACAGCACGGCGAAGCCCAGGGTGTAGCGCCAGCGTCCCATTTAAGCCGCCCCCCGTTCCGCGTCACCCCCGGCCAGCGGAGGCGCCGCGCCCACGTCCGAAGCGGTCGCCATCGCCACCGCCGCCTTGCGGCGCGGCCAGATGGAGATGAGCGTGCCCAGCACCAGCAGGGGGATGCTCCACCAGATCCACCCCACCAGCGGGAAGACCCAGACGTTGAAGCTCGCCGTGCCGGCCTGCTCGGAGAAGGCCATCATGGAGATGTAGAGGTCCTCGGCCGCCGTCTCGCGCACCGCCGGGGTGCCGATGGGGTCCGTGCTCCGCTCGTAGTAGTTGAGGCGCGGGCGCTGCTCGGACCAGGTGCCGTTGGGCGCCGTCACCTCCAGGCGCGCCGCCACGTAGGTGCGGTGCGGCTCCTCGCCGCTGACCAGCCCCTGGTACTTCATCTGGTAGCCGTCCAGCTCCAGGCTCTCGCCCTTCCGCACCGTGCCGGACGTGTGCTTCACGTACGCGGACGACGCGGCCACGGCGACGATGATGAGGACGATGCCCAGGTGCACCACGTAGCCGCCGAAGCGGCGCTGCGCCTTGGTGGCGCTCGTCATCAGCGCGGTGACGAAGCCTTCCTTGCGCTCGGACATGCGCACGCGCACCGGCGCCACCAGTTCGCGCAGGGTGACCACGGTGACGAAGCCCGCCAGGCCGAAGGTCAGGAGCGGGTAGGTGCCGCGCAGCCCCGAGGCGTAGCAGGCCGCCGTCACCAGCAGGCCCACCACCGCGGGGATGATGAACTGCCGGCGCAGCGTGGCCTTGTCCGGCGTGCCCCACGGAAGCACCGGGCCCACGCCCATCAGGAAGAGCACCGCGATGCCGCCCGGCACCGCCATCTTGTTGAAGTAGGGCTCACCCACGGAGACGCGGATGCCGCGCACCGCTTCCGACACCAGCGGGTACAGCGTGCCCAGGAGCACCGTGAAGGTAATCGCCACGAACACCAGGTTGTTCACCAGGATGCTCGTCTCGCGGGACATGGCGGAGCTCAGCCGCCCCTCCGGAACCAGCAGGTGGCCGCGCGACGCCAGGAGGCCGATGCACACCACCAGCAGGATGCCGAGGAACACCAGGAAGGTGGGCCCGATGTCCGACTGGGTGAAGGAGTGCACCGAGTTGAAGATGCCCGAGCGGGTCATGAACGTGCCCAGAATCGTGAGCACGAAGGACGCGAGCGCGAGGCTGAGCGTCCACAGCTTCAGCATCCGCTTGCGCTCCTGCACCATGGTGGAGTGCATGAACGCCGTCGCCGTCAGCCACGGCAGGAAGGACGCGTTCTCCACCGGGTCCCACGCCCAGTAGCCGCCCCAGCCGAGGACGGCATACGCCCACCAGGCGCCGAGGATGATGCCGACGGAGAGGAAGACCCACGCCACCAGCGTCCAGCGACGCAGGGGCGCCATCCACGCCTCGCCAATCTCGCCGCGCAAGAGGCCCGCCACCGCGACGCCGAAGGGCACCGTCATGCCCACGTAGCCCATGTAGAGCATGGGCGGGTGGATGACCATGAGGATGTGGTTCTGCAGCAGCGGGTTGGGGCCGGGGCCGTCCGCGGGCACCGGGAAGACGGCGCCCCACGGGTTGGCCGGGCCGGCGATGAGGAAGGCGAAGAAGACGCCCACCGCCAGCATGGTGCCCAGCGCCAGTTGCATGTACCGCGCGTGCTCGCGCCGGTGGATGAAGGCGAAGGCGGCGATGTAGCTGCCCATGATGAGGCCCCAGAAGAGGATGGACCCCTCCAGGGCGCTCCACAGCGACACCACCTTGTAGAGCAGCGGCGTGTCGAGGCTGCCCACCTGCGTCACGTACTTCACGCTGAAGTCGTTGGTGACCAGCGCGTGCACCATGGTCAGGTTCGCGCCCACCATGCAGGCGGCGAAGCCCCACACCGCGCGCATCACCCACGGGAAGCCCGCCTCGCTGCGGCGCAGCCCGCTGGCCAGACCGACGATGGCGCCGAAGGCCGCGAAGGCGAGCCCCGCGAGCACCAGGCCGTTTCCAAGGGTCCCGTTCACTTCGCCCCCGTGCTGGCCGTGGTGGCGTCGGAGAGCGTCTCACGCCACTTGTTCGGGTCCTCGCCCTCTTTCGGGGCGCGGTACTCGTTGGAGTGGTTCACCATCAGCCGGTTGGAGCTGAAGACGCCGGACTTGTCGTAGGTGCCCTCCACCACGACGCCAATCTTGTCGCGGAACATCTGCGGGGGCGTCTCGGTGGAGCGCACCAGCACGCTGGCCGCGCCCTCCTTGGGGCCGTCCGCCACGCGGAAGTGGAGCGTGGTGTGCTCCGCGTTCCACTGGATGCTGCCCGGCTGCACCACGCCGCCCAGGCGGATGGTGGCGGTGTAGGCGCGGTCCCCCTGGGACAGCATCTCCGAGGGGCTCCAGTAATAGACGAGGTTGTTGCCGATATCGCCAAAGGCGACGAAGGCGAGGCCGGCGCCTGCCACGAGCAGGGCCCCCAGGGCGATGAGTCGGTTTCGGGCGACGGGCGACATGGGCTTACTCCTTGGCGTCGGGCGAAGCCCCGGGCCGGCGAACCCAGAGCGACACAGCGTAGAGGGCCAGCAGGGCCAGCGTAATTCCGTAGCAGGCCCAGACATAGCCCCACCCACCCTGGATGCGGCCGCTGCCCACCTGTCCCGGGGCCACCTGGGCCAGGACCATCAGCGAAGAGAGCGTCATCATGTTCAGGCCACCTTCGAGGGGTTGTGGGCCACCGGCGAGGACAGGTCGCCGGGCAGCGCCTCGGGGAGGGCCACCTCGGCCCGGCGCTCGGCCATGGCCTGCCGGTAGCGCACCACCAGGAAGAAGAGGGTGAGTGCCAGCATGCCGAAGGCCGACACGCGCAGGGGCAGCACCATCTGCGGGTCCACCGTCTTCGGGCTGGACTGCACCTGGTGCAGGCTGCGCCACCAGCGCACGGAGAACCAGACGATGGGCAGGTTGATGGCGCCGATGATGGCCACCACCGCGCTCCACGTGGCGCGCTTGTCCGGGTCCTCCACGAAGCGCCGCAGCACGAGGTAGCCCGCGTACGTCACCAGCATGATGGCTTCGGACGTGAGGCGCGGGTCCCAGGACCAGTACACCCCCCACGTGGGCCGGCCCCAGATGGCGCCGGTAATCATCCCCGCGGTGCCCAGCAGCACGCCAATCTCCGCCGCCGCCTCCGCCGTGGAGTCCAGCGCCCAGCTCGCCTTGCTCTTGAGCAGGTACGACACCGCCGCCACGAAGTTGATGAACATGGTCAGCATGGCCATCCACTGGAGCGGCACGTGGACGTACATGATGCGCTGGACGTCGCCCATCTCCCGGTCCGGAGGCGCCCAGGCCAGCCCCAGCCACCAGCCCGCACCCAGCAGGCCCAGGGCCAGCACCGGCAGGCCCCACTTGACGAACTTGTTCATCGCTCAGTCCTCGATGATCCGCGGGAACAGCAGGAAGCCTACGCCCCAGTAAATCAGATTGAATCCACTCAAAAGCCCCAGCCATGAGCCTAGCTGATTCATGGGGTCACCCTGCAGGACGAGGGTCGTCGCCTTGGCTGCGGAGAGGAGGGCCGGAATGACGAGCGGGAACAATAGCAGAGGCAGCAACACGTCCCGTGCACGGGCGTTGCTGGAAATCGCCGCGTAGACAGTGCCCGGCGCGCTGAGGGCCAGACAGCCGAGCAGCAGGATGAGGCCCAGGTCCGCCACGCTGGTGGCGACGCCGACGCCGTACAGGGCCACCATGACGGGGAAGATGAGGGCGCCCAGGGCCGTGAGCAGCAGCGTGTTGCCCAGGGCCTTGGAGAGGAAGATGGCGCGCGCGTCGGCGGGAGCGAGCCTCACGCCATCCAGGCATGCGTTCTCCGACTCCACGCGGAAGGACTCGCCCAGGGACAGCACGCTGGCGAAGAGGATGGCCAGCCAGTAGTAGCCGCCCGCGTTCTTCTCCAGCAGCTTCGTGTCCGGCCCGAGCGCGAAGGAGAACATCAGCAGCGTGGCCAGCGCGAAGAAGATGATGGCGTTGAGGCGCGCGCGGGTGCGCCACTCGATGAGCAGGTCCTTGCGCAAGAGCGCCAGGGTGGCGGGGATGAGGCCGACGGGGCGCGGGCGGGGCGGGGTGCTCATGCGGCCACCGCCCGCCCGTCCTGCAGGTGGAGGCGCTCCTCGCACAGGGACATGCCCTGCTCGACCAGGTGGGTGGCGAGGATGACGGTGACGCCCCCGGCCTTCAGCTCCGCGATGATGCCCTCCATGTCGCGGATGCCCTGCGGGTCCAGCTCACCGAAGGGCTCGTCCAGCAGGGCGATGGAGGGGGTCTTCAGGAGCAGCCGGGCAATGGCGAGCCGCTTGCGCATGCCGGCGCTGAAGCCGCGCACCGGGCTGTCCGAGCGGCGGGTGAGGCCCACGCGGGTGAGCAGCGCGCTGGCGGCGTCCTCCGGAGAGGGGATGCCGAGCAGCCGCGCGAGGAAGGTGAGGTTCTGCAGCGCGGTGAGGTCCTCGTAGAGGAAGCTGGCGTGGGACAGGAGCGCCACGTCGCGGCGCACGGCCTCCCGGTCCACCACCGCGTCGCGGCCCAGGACTTCCACGCGGCCCGCGGTGGGGCTGAGCGCGGTGGCCAGGAGGCGCAGCAGGGTGGTCTTCCCGGAGCCGTTGTGTCCGGTGAGCAACAGAGAGCGGCCGGCGGGGAGCGCGTAGGTGAGACGCGCCAGGGCCCAGCGGCGCCCATAGCGCTTGCTGACGTCGTGCAGCGCGAGCGCGGGGGCGGAAGGGGAAGGCATCGGCGTCGCCGTTCGTATCCGGAAATGGAAATGTCCTCCAGTGAAACCCGGAGGGACGGCCGGTCAGTGGAGGAGCGGGCCACCCGATCAGGAAAGCTTTTCCCCTGCATGTGGTCTGAGGTGCCCGTGCGCTCCGTCCGGTTTCCACCGGAGGGCGTGTCCACCGCCCGGCAGCTCCCCTGCGCTTCCGGGCTTCCCCTCTGCGGGGGCCGAACGGGTGCCTAGTTTCGCATGGCACTCCCCCTGCACTGGCGCGGCCCCGGGTTCTCTTCCCGGGTGAGGGAGGAGGCGGGTGGGCGGGCGGTTTCATCTCCGCGCGGAGGGCGTGATGGCGACGGGCAAGGTGGTACGCAGGGCAGTCAAGGCGGCGGCGGCGGGAGTGATGCACTACAGCGGATTGCGCAAGGCGATGGCGGCATACCGCCGCGTCCAGTCCGGCGGGCGGCGCATCCTCATCGTCAGCTACCACCGCGTGGTGAGCGACTTCACGGGGGAATTGCAGCGCTCCATCCCCGGGCTCCTCATCTCCCAGGAGACGTTCCGCAAGCACCTGGAGGAGGCGAACGCGGCGGGCTACGAGCTGACCTCCATCGGTGACGCGGTGGACGTCATGGCCGGACGGCGCACCGCGAGGAAGGACCTGTGCGTCGTCACCTTCGATGACGGCTACCGCGACGTGTACCGGTACGCGTACCCCGTCCTGAAGCAGATGGGCGTGCCGGCCATCACCTACCTTCCGACGGCGTTCATCGGCACGGACAAGCGCTTCAACCACGACCGGCTCTTCCACCTGCTCCACCGCGTCCAGCAGCGCCGCTTCCGGCCGCTGTACGACGCGCTGCCCGGGCCGTCGCTGGAGCTGCTCGGGCCCATCCTCTCCGGGCAGAAGACGGTGTCCGCGGCGCTGGACGACTTCATCGGCGAGTACCCCACGCGCGTGCTCACGGACATCATCGACGCGCTGGAGCAGCAGCTCGGCGGCGGCAAGGACCTGGTGCCGGAGCAGGGCGACGTCATGGGCTGGGACGAGGTGCGCCGCATGGCGCGCGACGGCTTCGAGTTCGGCGCGCACACGCTCGGCCACACCGTGCTCACGCTGGAGCCGCAGGCGGTGGTGGAGCGCGAGATTCTGGAGTCCAAGCGCACGATTGAGCGCGAGGTGGGCATCACCGTGCGCGACTTCGCGTACTGCAACGGCTGGTACTCGGACGAGGTCATCCGCGTGCTGTCGTCCAACGGCTTCCGCTCGGGCGTGACGACGGAGGACTTCCCCAACCGCATCGGTGGGGACCCGTTCACCCTCAAGCGCAAGGTGCTCTGGGAGAACTTCAGCCTGGGCATGACGGGGGACTACTCGCCGTCGCTCACCGCGTGCCAGTTCGACGACTGCTTCGGGGTGCTCGGCATGAGCCACCCGGTGCCGGGCAAGCGTCCGCACCACCTCGGCAACTCGTTGTCCGGGGTGAGCCCGGCGGTTGCGGCCAACATCATCATCCCGGAGGCGGCGACGTCGCCGGTGAAGGAGGCTCCGTGAGCGGCAGTCCCAAGCCGGCGGCGTCCGGGGGCTCGTTCCTCGGCCGCGCCGGCCCCCTCGTGTTGGCCCGGCTGTTCACCGCCGGGCTGACGCTGTCCATTCCGCTCGTGCTCGCCCGGGTGCTGCACCTGGACGAGTACGGCACGTACTACCAGCTGTTCCTCATCGCCACGACGCTCTACTACGTGCTGCCGTTCGGCGTGGTGCAGAGCCTGTACTACTTCCTGCCGCGCGCGGAGGCGAAGCGGCCCTACCTGGGGCAGACGCTGCTGTTCATGTCCGCGGCGGGCCTGGTGGGCGCGCTGGGCGTGTACGCGAGCCTGGGGTACGTGGCGGGCTGGTTCTCCAACCCGGCGCTGGCGCAGTACCGGCTGCCGCTGGCCGCGTATACCGCCTTCCTGCTGGGCAGCTTCCCGCTGGAGGTGTCCCTCACCGCGCAGGGGCGCACCAAGGCGTCCGCGGGCGTCTACCTGGTGTCCGACGCGGTGCGCGCGGCCGTCATGGTGGTGCCGCCGCTATTGGGTGCGTCCCTCTATTGGATGATGGTCGTCGTCGCCGCCTTCGCGGGCCTGCGCTACGTGGCGACGTGGATGGTGTCGCTGCGCGGTGTCACCGGGCCGCTGGTGGACCGGACGTTGTTCCGCGAGCAGCTCGCGTACGCGGCACCCTTCGGCGCGGCGATGCTGCTGGCGATTCCCCAGCAGAACGCGCACCTGTACATGGTGGCGGGCGCGGTGGCGCCGGCGATGTACGCGCTCTACCGGGTGGGCTGCTTCCAGTTGCCCGTGGTGGACCTGCTCTACACGCCCACCAGCGAGGTGCTGATGGTGCGACTGGGCGAGCTGGAGCGGGAAGGGCGCCTGGAAGAGGGCGTGAATGCGTTCCGCGAGGCGGCGGGGAAGCTGGCCTATGTCTTCCTGCCCTTCGCCGCGTTCCTCTTCGCGGCGGCGCCCGAGTTCGTCGGGGCGATGTTCGGCGAGAGTTCCTGCCCGCGGTGCCCGTGTTCCGGGTGAGCGTGCTGGGCGTGGTGCTGTCGATTCTGCCCATGGATGGCACGCTGCGCGCCCGGGGTCAGACGCGCGCAATCTTTGCCTCGTACGCGGTGAAGGCGGCGGTGACGGTGCCCATGGTGTGGCTGGGCGTGAAGCACCTGGGCCTCATGGGTGGCATCGGCTCGTGGGCCGTGGCGGAGGTGGTGGGCAAGGCGATGCTGCTGGCGCGGGTGCCGGCCGCACTGTCGACACCGCAACTCAAGCTGCGGGTGGTGGACGTCATCCCCTGGCGGGAGCTGGGCAAGGCCGCGCTGTCCGCGGCGGCCGCGGCGCTGGGTGTCTTCGTCCTCAGGGCCGCGGCGGAAGGGGCCTTCAGCCACCTGCCGGAGGGCTTCGTGTGGCGCGTGCTGCCGCTGGCGTCGGCCGGGGTGCTCTTCGTCATGGGCTACCTGGGCGTGCTGTACGCGGCGGGCGTGCGGCCCTTGAGCCTGCTGGCGGGGCTTCGGCCGCGCCGGGCGGGACTGAGCGTCGGGAAATAGACGCGTGGGGAGCACTTCCCTCCCCACGGTTGGGTACCTAGTTTCCTCGCCGTCGGGCAATCGGGGTCAGGGAGGCGTGATGGGTGTCGACGCGATGACGTTGTACCGGCTCGCGCGCGGACTGAAGAGGCGGGGCGTGCCCCTGCTTCCGGCCGTGCTTCGCAAGGCCATCTACTATTTGCACAGCTCGTACATCCCCGAGGATGCGGAGATCGGGGAAGGGACGCAGCTCGGCTACGGCGGTATCGGCGTGGTCATCCACAAGGCGGCGAAGGTGGGGAAGAACTGCCTCATCTCGCAGCAGGTGACCATCGGCGGGCGCTCGGGCCTCGAGGGTGCGCCGGTCATCGGTGACTACGTGCGCATCGGCGCCGGGGCGAAGATTCTCGGCAACATCCGCATTGGCGACTTCGCGGTGATTGGCGCCAACGCGGTGGTGCTGAAGGACGTGGCCTCGGGCACGGTGGTGGCGGGTGTTCCGGCGAAGGTGATTCGCCAGGACCCGGACCCACTCACCACGTACCAGCGGGAAATGGGGCTCCTGCCCCAGCGCACGCCGCTGTCCGCGGTGCCGCCACCCGCCTCCATGCGGCAGTAGGAGAGGACTCGCATGAAGGTGCTCCTGGTCGGCGACTACCCGCCTCCGTACGGCGGTGTAGCCATCCACGTACAACAGCTACACGGTTACCTGCGCGGCTGCGGGGTCGAAGCGAAGGTGCTGGACATCGGGAAGGGCGGCCGGCCGGCTCCGGACGTCATCCCGACGCGCAGTCCTGCTTCTTTCGCTCTGCGGCTGGCGGGGTTCATCTCCTCGGGGTGGACGGTGCACGTCCACACCAGCGGCAACAACCCGAAGTCCTGGGTTCTGGCGGGTATGGTAGGCGGGCTGCCCGGGTTCCGGTCGGCCCGTATCATCACCCTCCACTCGGGGCTGCTGCCGGACTACCTGGCGGCGTCCGGGGCCCGGCGCAACTTCGCTCGCGTGGCGCTGGCCGGCTACGCGCGCGTGGTGGCGGTGTCCAACGCGGTGAAGGACGCCATCGTCGCGTGCGGCGTGCCGGAGGAGAAGGTCGTCGTCCATCCGGCCTTCCTGTCCTCGCAGGTGAGGCCGGGCACTGTGCCCGCGGTGGTGGAGGCGGCGCGGGCCCGGCGCAAGCCGCTGCTGGCCATGGCGCACCACCCTTCGCCCGTGTACGGGCGGAAACTGGCGTTCCGCGCGCTGAAGCTCCTCGCGAAGGAGCGCCCGGACGTGGGTCTGGCCCTCTTCGGGCCGGGGACGGATTCGGAGGAGTTCATCCGCGACGCGCGTGAATCGGGCGTGGCGGGAAACCTCGAGGTGCTGGGGGAACTGGAGCACTCGGCGGCGCTCGGACTGATGGCCCGCAGTGATGCCTTCCTCCGGCCCACCACGCACGACGGGGACTCCATCTCCGTGCGTGAGGCGCTGGCCCTGGGCGTGCCCTGCGTGGCCAGCGACGTGTGCGTCCGTCCCGAGGGGACCCGGGTGTTCGCCACGGAGGATGCGCAGGACCTGGCCCGCGCGGTGCGCGAGGCCGTGACGGCGGGGCCGGCGATACAGCCGACGATGGACGTGGGGCCCGAGTTGCTCGCGCTCTACACCGGGACAATTCCTTTCAAGAAGTCAGACGACGAAGCCTTCGATACAGGAGAGACGAGACATGCGGCGCAGTGATGACATGGACCTGTCGCGGCGGGCGCTGCGCGGGCGCGACCTGGTGGTGTTCTCCAATGACTGGGATGGGGACCCGCTGTCCAAGGTCCACATCATGAAGATTCTCTCCCGGGAGAACCGCATCCTCTGGGTGAACAGCATCGGCAACCGCGCGCCGCGCGCCAACGCGCACGATGCGAAGCGCATCCTCGGCAAGCTGGAGAAGTTCACCCAGGGCATCAAGGAGGTGCAGCCCAACCTCTTCGTGCTGTCGCCGCTGGCGATTCCCTTCTACGGCTCGGAGCTGGTGCGCAATGCCAACCGGCACCTCTTGCGGCTCCAGGTGCTGCGGGCGATGAAGCAGCTGAACTTCAAGAAGCCCATCTCCTGGAGCTTCCTGCCGGCGTCCGCGCCGGTGTCCGGCACGCTGGGGGAGGAGTTCGTCGTCTACCACTGCGTGGACGAGTTCGCCGCCTTCGCGGACACCAACGGCAAGCACATCGCGGAGCTGGAAGATCGCCTGCTGCGCCGCGCCGACATCTGCATCACCTCCGCGGAGCGGCTGCGGGAGAACAAGTCGAAGATCAACCCGCGCACGGTGCTGGTGCGGCACGGCACGGACTTCACGCACTTCGTGAAGGCGTGTGACCCCGCCACGCAGATTCCGGCGGACATCGCCAGCCTGCCCAAGCCCGTCATCGGCTTCTTCGGCCTGGTGGCGGACTGGGTGGACCAGGAAGCCATCATCGCCACCGCCCGCGCCCATCCGGAGGGCTCGGTGGTCATCATCGGCAAGACGACGCCGGACTGCGATGACTCGAAGCTGCGCGCCGAGCCCAACATCCACATGCTGGGCCGCAAGCCGTACGCGGACCTGCCGGGCTACAGCAAGGCCTTCGACGTGGCGCTGATGCCCTTCAAGGTCAGCGAGCTGACGCTGAATGCCAATCCGCTGAAGGTGCGCGAGTACCTGGCCTCGGGCCTGCCGGTGGTGTCCACGGACCTGCCCGAGGTCCGCAAGGTGGGCCTGTGCAAGATTGCCTCGAACACCGAGGACTTCGTGGCCAAGGTCGACGAGTGCCTTTCGGAAGGCCCCGGCCCGAACCGTGAGCGCGCGGACAAGATATTCAACGAGAGCTGGGACGCCCGCGTCGAGGAGATCCGCCACCACGTGGGCGCCGCCCTCGTGGCCGACGGGAAGGACCTCTAGGCCGCGTCCTTGCGAGCCTCTGACTCACGGCCCGTCACCACGCGCTCCAGGTGCGCGTAGTGGCGGGCCACGCGCGTGTAGTCGGACGCACGGATGTCCGCCTGCGCGAGCGTCCGCGTGAGGTCCGCCTTCGCTTCGAGGTAGTCCTTCCCTCCTCGCTCCATGAGGCGGGCCGCGTCCGCGTCGGACAGCGCGAGGGGGATTCCCAGCCGCTCCTGCATGAGCTGCCGCAGGGTGCGGTCCAGCTCGGGAAGCAGCTCGCGCTCCACCTTCGCGCGGCGCATCAGCCAGCCCATGCTGCGCACGTACTCCAGCGCCGAGCGGTGTCGCTCCTGGCGCAGGGGCCGGGCCGCGCCGAAGCGCGTGCCCCGGGACACGGCGTAGAGCAGACCCACCAGCAGCACCTGCCCGACGAACACCCAGATGCCGCGTGACAGCGGCGGCGGTGGCGCGAGCTGGTGGTGGTACTCGTCGAACAGCAGTGGGCCGCGTGCCGCGAGCGCATCCCAGAAGCGCAGGTTGTCCAGCAGCTCCAGTCGCCGGTTCTCCACAAGGTCTGCGCCCGCGAGCACGTACACCTCGCCGGCGCCGAGCGGCCAGCGCCACACGGCCACCGCACCGCCCAGGCCCGCGAGGGGCAGGGCGTCGTCGTGGTGCAGACGCAGGCCCCGGTCCTGGGACACGCGCAGGCCGGAGAGTCCGCGCAGGGGGCCAGCGGCCAGCCAGATATCCACGGTGGTGCCGCCCGCGTCCGCCAGCGTGGAGTCGAGACCGCGACTGCTCGCGGGCATCAGCGGGCCCGAATCCAAGCGGAGCCATTCCTCCAGTGCGGCCTGGTGTTTGCCCAGCTCGCGTGGGGACAGGTAGACGAGCGTGCCTCCGGCCCGGACGAACTGCTCCAGCGCGGAGACCTCTTCCTTCGACACCGGGCGGCCCTGGGGCGACGACAGCACCAGCGTGCGCGTGCCGGAGGGGAGCGACTCCAGCGAGGCCGTGTGCGCGTCCACGGGCCGGCCGCCCTCGCGCAGGTAGAGGTAGAGCGCCCGGGCACCCTGGGCGCCGGTGTTCTCCACCGTGGGCACCACGGACTCCGGCGAGTCCGCGCGAGTGGACAGGCCCACCGCCAGCGCCAGGGCGATGAGCACGCCGAAGATGGATGCGATGCGGAGGTTCTTCATCGTGCCCCCGCCGCCGGCAGCGAGCCGTTGAGATGCTCCACCGCGGCGACGAAGCTCGCCGCTTCATCCGGCGGCACCGGCGCGAGCGAATAGAAGGCCCGGTCGTACCAACCCACCAGCCGCTCCACCTCGCTCACCACCGTCGCGGGCGCGCCGCGCGCGGGCAGCTCCGCCGCCAGCTCGCGATTGGTCTTCACCCGGTCCGGTCGTGCCAGCCGCCGCTGCTCCAGCGCGGACAGCAGGCCCAGCAGTCCCTCGCGAATCGCCTCGCGCGCATCCTCGCCCAGCGCCGCCCGGGCCCGCCGCAGGTGCTCTCCCGGCGAGTCCAGCACCAGCGGCACCTCGGCCAGCGTCGAGGCGAGGGGCGCGGCGGCCTTCCGTCCCCGGCGCGCGGCCAGGCGCAGCGCGCCCCACAGCACCAGCGAGAGTGCCAGTCCCAACATCACCGCGCGCGTGGCGACCGCGAAGCTCTGCGCCTCGTTGGACTCGAAGAGGCCTTCCATCCAGGCCTCCAGCTCGCGCAACAGCCGCTTCACCAGGTCCCCGTGACGCTGGCGGGCCCGGGAGAACTCCGGTCGGTCGAGGATGGCCTTGAGTCGCTCCGGCTCACCCGGCGGCAGCGCGGCCGGTGCTCCACGCTCCGCCTCCTGCAGCGCGCACGCCCGCTCCAGGAAGCCCGTGAGCTGCTTCGCACGCTCGGTCGCGGGCGCGTCCTGCTCCGGCGAGGGCAGCGGCATTCCGCCCATGCTCGTGGACAGCCCGTCCACCACCGCGGGCAGCTCGGAGGGGCGCGTGGCCGCCGTCTCCTCCAGCAGCCGCGCGGTGCGCTCACGCTCCGCGCAGGGCAGGGTGGCCAGCAGCATCAGCAGGGACAGGCTCGTCACGTTGAGCTCGCGAGGCGAAGGCGTGTCAGACGGCCAGCGTCGGTGCGGCCGGCGGCGAGTCCATGCGCCGCTCCAGGTCCAGCGCTTCCCGGCGCACGCGCATGTCCAGATAGAACAGCGAGCAGAAGACGAAGTAGATGGGCGTGAAGCACGACTGCGCCACCACCTGCACCAGCTCCGCGGGCACCAGCACGAACTGGGGCGTGCGCGCCATGGTCCCCGCCTCGAAGGGGTTGCCATACGGTGCCATCACCAGCCACGAGGGGATGCTGGAGACGAGCTGCACCGAGATGAGGATGAGGCTCATCACCGTGTAGAGAACCATGGCTCGCACCACCACCCGGCCGAGGAAGCCCGGCTCGATGCGGCCGGACAGCAGCTCCCCGGAGCGCTTGAAGGAGTCCCACGCTCCCAGGTCTTCCATGGCCATGACCGGCGGCAGCAGCAGGAAGCGCAGGAAGTACCAGAGCATCGCGGCGATGAGCCCGAGGCCGGCGAGCAGGGCGCCCACCACCGCGAGCACGATGGCCAGCGTGTTGGAGCCCATGACCGCCGCCGCGGCGGCCATGCCGCCGACGATGGCTCCCGGGGCCAGCAGCAGCACCGTCATCAGCCCGGCCCACGCGATGGACAGGAGATAGGCACGTGTGACCGAGCCCACGCGGGAGAAAGCGCGGCGCAGGCCGTCCGTCGGGCTCACGGGCTCGCCGAGCTGCGCCGACACCACGTACCGGGACGCCGCCAGGGTGGCCATCCAGTAGCTCCAGAAGAGGAACGCCAGGAGGACCATCCACAGCCCCATGGAGAGGCCCGCCTCGCCCATGAGTCCCATGGGGTCCTTCTGGGCCTGGGCCTGCGCGTCGCTCGAGTAGAGCATCGGCGTCAGTCGCTGGCCCGAGAGGACGGTGGCCTTCATCGCGATGTAGTTCACCAGCGAGAAGCCGAAGCTCATCACGAAGAGCGGCTTGAGGTGGGCACGCCAGAAGGTGGCGGCACGGTCGATCATCTCCCCCATGGCGAGGGGGCGCAGCTCGGGGACGGGTGTGGGGCTCACGGAAGGCGCAGCATAGCCTGCGCCGGGCATGCGGCCAGCAGGGTCCGGGCCGCGGCCGCCGGGTCCTCCGCCTCCAGCACCGAGGAGATGACGGCGAAGCCCGCGGCGCCCCGCACGGCACGCGCCCGCTCGGGGGTGATGCCGCCGAGCGCGAGCGCCGGGCAGGGAAGCACGGCGGCCAGGGCCGCGAAGCCCTCGGGGCCCAGCGTCGCCCGGGTGTCTCCGGGCTTGGAGCCGGGAGAGAACACCGGGCTCACCAGCGCCAGGTCCGCGCCGCGTGCCGCCCGGGCCTCCGCTTCGTCATGGACGGCCACGCTGACGAGCCGCCCGGTGGGAAGGTGGGGACGCACGTCCTCGGGCGTGGGCCCGTGGGCGGGCAGGTGCAGGTGCGCGCCCACGAGGAGCGCGACATCCAGCCGGCCGTTGATGAACAGCGGGTTGCCCCGCGCCGCGCATAGCCCGGCGAGCAGGCGGGCCTCTTCGAGGAACTGGCGCCCGGTGGCCTCGGGGTGGCGGTGCTGCACGGCCACCTCCGGGCCCGCCTCCAGCGCACGGGCGAGCGCGCTCGAGAGCCGCTCGCCAGGCAGGCGCCAGTCGGTGATGACGATGAGCCGGGGGACCGCCACGGGCCTACTGGTGGTGGATGCCGTCGAGGGGACTGGACGCGGAGCCGTAGGCCTTCCGGGGGATGCGGCCGGCGAGGTACGCGTCGCGGCCCGCCTCCACGGCCTTCTTCATGGCCACCGCCATGCGCACCGGGTCCTTCGCCCCGGCGATGGCCGTGTTCATCAGGATGGCGTCCACGCCCAGTTCCATGGCGATGGCCGCGTCCGACGCCGTGCCCACGCCCGCGTCCACGATGACGGGGACCTTCACCGTCTCCATGATGAGGCGGATGTTGTGCGGGTTGCGGATGCCCAGGCCGCTGCCGATGGGGGCGGCCAGCGGCATCACCGCCGCGCAGCCCGCGTCCTCCAGCTTGCGCGCGGTGATGGGGTCATCGCTGGTGTACGGCAGCACGGTGAAGCCCTCCTTCACCAGGATGCGCGCCGCCTTCACCGTCTCCTCGACGTCCGGGTAGAGCGTCTTCTCGTCGCCGAGCACCTCGAGCTTCACCCACTTGCTCATGCCCAGCTCCTCGGCGAGCCGGCAGGTGCGCACCGCGTCGTCCGCCGTGTAGCAGAGCGCGGTGTTGGGAAGCAGGCGCAGGCGGTTGCGGTCAATCCAGCTCATCAGCGACGCCTCGCCGGTGGCCTTCAAATCCAGCCGGCGCACGGCCACCGTCACCATCTCCGTGCCGGACTGTTCGTGGCACTGCTTCATGATGTCGTGGCTCGGGTATTTCCCCGTGCCGAGGATGAGGCGCGAGCCGAAGGTGACACCCGCGAGGGTGAAGGGCTTGTCCTGGATGCTCATGGAAGTCTCCTAGCCGCCGCCGACGAAGGCGACGATTTCGACACGGTCTCCCGCCTGGAGGTGGTGCTCGGGGTGGCGGGCGCGGCGCACCACCTCCGCGTTCACTTCCACGGCCACACCGGGACCGCCCACCTGGAGCGACTCCAGCAGCGCCGAAAGGGTGGTTCCCTCCGGCACCTCGCGTGTCTCTCCGTTGACCCAGACCTGCACGGCGTCACGGCTCCTTGCGACGGGGACCTGGGCACGGACTACAGGGGGGCCTCCACGCTGTCAACGCGCTCTCTCATGGACGTGTCCGCCCGCGTCACGCCTATACTCGCGGTCATGCTCATGGCTTCCAGCAGGCTCGTCGCCACCGTGCTGCTGTTGACGTTCGCCATGCCCGCCGGTGCCCGAGCCGCCGAGCCGTCCGCGGTGGACGCTCCGGTGCGCGCGCCCACGCCCGTCCTCCATGGCCACCGGTATGCCTTCGTCGCGGGGGGCGTGCTGGCGCTGGGCGGGCTGGGGCTGGGCTTCTTCGCGCAGGGAGAGGCCCGGCGGGCCCAGAGCCTGGAGTCCGCCCACGACGCGCGCGTCACCCTCGACAGGGCGCGCACCGCCGCGGCCTCCGCCAACCTCCTCTACGCCACCGCGGGCGCCGCCGTCCTGTACGGGCTGGTGCTGGAGCTGCTCCCCCAGCCGGCCGCCGACGCGGCGAGCCTCACCTACCACTTCTGACCGAGCCCTCCTTGGCTGCCCGCCTTCCTCCCCGACTGCTCGTCCTCGCCACCACGCTGGTCGCCGCCTGCTCCATCGACGTGGACGAAGTCGCCGACTGGCAATGCTCGGACGACACCGGCTGTCCCGCGCGCTACCGGTGCGTGGACGGGGCGGAAGGGAAGGGGCGCTGCGAGGTCATCTACCCGCCGCCCTCCACGGCGGATGCCGGCGCGGACGCCGGAGCCACGCCATGAAGAGACTTCTCGCGAGCGTGTCGCTCTCCCTCTGCGCGGCGCTGGCCTGCACCATCGACGTGGCGGACTTCACCGGCAAGAAGTGCGACGTCGTCGGGGACTGCCCGGACACGCACGTCTGCGTCGCCGCGCGACCGGGCGAGGGACGCACGTGCGAGGTGCTGGGACTGCCGGGGATTTCCGACGGGGGCGGGGAGGACGCGGGGCCGGTGCCCACCTGGTGCGCGGACATCCAGCCCATCATGGCCGCCAGCTGCGTCAGCTCGTGCCACGGCGTGGACACGCGCGACAGCAACGAGACCTCGTTCCGCCTGGACTACTACGCGCCGGACGCGGGCGGGCTCCCGGGCGCGCAGGCGAAGGCGGAGCGCATCCGGCAGCGGGCTTCGGTGAACCAGGACATGCCGCCATCTCCCAGCACCGTGGCCCTTCCCACGGCGGAGCAGCGCACGCTCATCGCCCGCTGGGCGGCGGGTGGGGCTCCGCTGTGTTTCGACGGCGGCGTTGACGCGGGCATCCCGGACGGCGGCACCGACGGCGGCTCCTGACGCGCGGTGGGAAATCCCGTTCCCACCCGTCGTGTGACTGTCGACATTGTTCCTGGGGAAGCGGCCGGGCGGCCGGGCGGCGAGTGGCCCGGAGGCTTCCCCTGTGTCTGTGAATCGCCATCGGCAAGCCCTGTGCAAGGAGGGGAACGACGCTCACTTTCTGCCCAACGCCGGAGGACAGGGTCCCCGGCTCCAAGGGAACTCCAAGGGAAAGGGAACGATATATGCGCAAGCTCATGATGGCGGTCACCGCGGTGGCGGGTCTGGCGATGGTTTCGGGTTGCAAGCGTGACAACGTCGAGTCCGAGCGTCGCGACGTTGCCGAGGCCCAGCAGGAGGCCGCGAAGGAGACGGCCGAGGCCCGCCAGGAGGAGTCGCGGGACATCGCTGGCGCGCGGCAGGACGCGAACGAGGAAGTCGCCAGCGCGCAGGAGGACGTCCGCGAGGAGCAGCAGGACCTCGCCGAGGCCCAGGCGAACCGTCAGGAGGACCTGAACGAGGACGCGCGTGAGCGTCAGGACGACCTGGCGCAGGGCGGCTCCGGCGTGGCCGGTACGTCCGCCGCGGCGGCGGCCAGCGTCCAGGGCCGCGTCCTCTCCACCGGGCATGACTCGCTCACCCTGGTCGACACCACCAACAACAAGCAGCTCAAGCTGAAGACGAACGACCAGACGCGCATCCTGCAGAACAACGCGCCGGTGAAGCTGGGAGACATCACCGAGGGGACCCAGGTCCGCGCCTCCTACGTCATGGACGGCAAGGACATGGTGGCCCGTGAGCTGACCGTCACGAAGCCGGTGCAGAAGAAGCCGTAGTCCCACGCACGGCGCAGTGGCCGGCCCGTTTCCTCGCGGGCCGGCTCGGACGGCTCCCGCTTCGGCGGGGGCCGTTCCCTTTTATTCGTGAATCCGTGCTGGCAGGTCGGGAGGGTGTGTCGGACGTGGGTGGTAGGAGGGACCCGTGAGGTTTTCTCACGCCTTCCCAACCCAGGGGAGGACTTCCTGCCCAGGAGCCTATGGCCACCCATCACCCCGAGCACCCGTCTTCCAAGCCCTTCATCCTCTTCACCGCCGGGGCCACCTCGTATGAGCTGGTCCGCTTCCTCTGCCCCCGGGGCCCGGGGGAGATGCTGCTCGCGCGCCGGCACTACGCGGACACGCCCGGTGACCTCGTGGTCATCAAGCGGCTGCAGGACGCGGGGGACACCCACGGGCGCGCGCGCCTGAGGGAAGAGGTGAAGCTGCTCATGCAGCTCAGCCACCCCGCCATCGCCCAGGTGTTCCTGGTGCGCGTCCACGAGGGCTCGCCCCACCTCGTCATGGAGTACGTGGAGGGCCACAGCCTGGAGACGCTCACCAGCTTCGCGGCGCTGCGGCGGCGGCCCTTCTCGGAGGCCTTCGGCGCCTACGTGGGCGCGGAGGTCGCGGACGCGCTGCACCACGCCCACTCCCTGGAGGACGCGCGGGGCCTGCCGCTGGGCATCGTCCACCGGGACGTGTCTCCGCGCACGCTGCGGCTGGACGTGCACGGCCGGGTGAAGCTGGCGGACTTCGCCATGGCGTGGGCGAAGCTGCCGGGGCGCGTGGGCACGGAGGGTCACGTCGTCCGGGGGGACCTGGCGTATGCCTCCCCGGAGGTGCTCGCGCGCCAGCCGCTGGATGGGCGCTCGGACCTGTTCTCCCTGGGCGTGGTGCTGCTGGAGCTGCTCACCGGGCTGCACCTGTTGGATTTGGAGGACGTGGAGCGCGCGGCGCTGGCGGCGGGGCCCGTCCCGGAGGCGGAGGCGCTGCTCGCGGAGGTGCCCAGCTGGCTGCCGGCGCCCATGATGGCCGCGCGCATGGCGTGCCTCGCCCCGGAGCACGTGGAGCGCGCCACGCGGGGACTGTCCGGCCCCATGCGCGCCATCCTCACGCGGCTCCTGCGGCGTGAGCCGGCGGAGCGCTTCCAGTCCGGACTGGAGCTGCGGGACGCGCTGCGCGGCGTGCTGGGCGGGTTGGGCTACAGCTACGGCCCCCGGGAGGCGGAGCGCGAGGGGGCCCAGGTGCGCCGTGACGCCCGCTCCCGGCGCAGGTCCGCGGACGTGCTGCGGTGGGAGGACCCGGCGCGGTCGGAATCCAGCCGGCGGGCGGACTCCCCGCGCGACGCGTGAGCGGGCGGTGGGCAGGCCCGGGGCCCTCGGGCCTGTCGGGCATCGGCGCCCGGACGCGGGTGGTGCTTGTCTCGCGCGCCCGGCCGGGCAGACTGCCGCGCATGGGTGACGTGACTGAGCTCCACCAGCGCTGGTGCATCGCGGACGGGCATGCGGATTCCCTGATGTGGAACCGGGATTTGACGGCCCGCTCCGAGGAAGGGCACGTGGACTTCCCCCGCCTGCGGGAGGCGGGGGTGAAGCTGCAGTGCTTCACCATCGTCACCCGGGGCTTCCCCTTCATCGGGGGCTTCCCGGTGTTCGCCGCGTGGCGGGGGTGGCCGCGCGAGGCGCGCGCGAGCGAGTGGACGCGGGCGCTCTGGCAGATTGAGCGCATGGAGGAGTTCTGCCGTCGCTCCGGAGACGCGGCGCGCATCACCACCACCGGGGCCGCGCTGGAGGACAACCTCGCGCACGGGCGGCTGTCCGCGGTGCTGGGGGTGGAGGGGGGACATGCCATTGAAGGGAAGGTGGAGCGACTGGCGGAGCTGCACCGGCGCGGGGTGCGCTTCATGGGGCTCACCCACCTGTCCAACAACGATTTGGGCGGTTCCTCGTTTCCGATGATGGGCAACCGCGGGCTGACGCCGCTGGGCCGTGAGGTGATGGAGGAGATGGCGCGGCTGGGGCTGAGCGTGGACGTGGCACATGCCTCGGAGAGCACGCTCGAGGACCTCTTCGCACACCCCACGGTGCGGTACTTCTGTTCACACACGGGCGTGCGGGCAGCGGGGGGCGGCTGGCGCAACCTCTCCGACGCGGCCCTGCGGCGCATCTCCGACCGGGGTGGGGTGGTGGGCATCATCTTCGCACCCGTGTACCTGGGCGGGGACTCGGTGGCGGACGTGGTCCGCCACATCGAGCACGCGGTGGACGTCATGGGCGTGGAGGGCGTGGGCCTGGGCTCCGACTACGACGGCATGGTGGCGCTCCCCCGGGGCATGAAGGACGTCACGGACCTGCGTCTGCTCACCGAGGCGCTACTGCAACGCCATCCAGAGTCCTGGGTGGAACGTGTCGCCGGTGGAAACTTCCGCCGTTTCTTCCAGGAGACACTGGGAGGTTGACCGGGAGCGGGACGCTCGAAATATTGGCCGCACGCTCATGAACCGCTCCCTCCTTGTTGCCGTGTCCGTCGTTGGCTCCCTCCTCTTCGCCGGCTGCAGCCAGGGTGCGGGAGACAGTTGTGAAGGGAGTGGTTTCATCTGTCAGGAAGACGTCCTCGCGCTGGAGTGCCGCAGCGGCACGTGGCGCGAGGTGCCCTGCCGCGGCCCGCTGGGCTGCCGCGAGACGGATGACGCCGTCCGCTGCGACACGTCCAACAACCGGGCCGGCGACGCCTGCGCCTCCAGCGCCGAGGGCAAGGGCGTGTGCCGCTCGGACGGCCTGGCCGTCCTCGAGTGCCGCCAGGGCGTGCTGGAGGAGACAGCCACCTGCTCCGACTGCTCGGTGGAGGGTGACGAGGTCACCTGCCAGCCCTGAGCCTCCAGCCCGGGCGGGTCCGGGCCGTCAGGATTCTCCAGCCGTGGCGTGTGGTAGCGTGGGAGTGCCGCTCGCGGGACTCCGATGCGACTTCCGATTCAAGCCTTTGGAGCCTGACACGCTGGTCGTATCCCTCTTCCCCGAGCGGCGCTTCCATCCCAGCCCCGGAGCCCGGGGAGGAAGTGCGAACGATGGCCGCGGTGATGGAAGTCCGCAGCGAACAGGTCGCCCGCGAGGACCTGGTGATGTTCGTCAACGCGTGTTTCTCCTGCACCGGACAGCGGGAGTTCTACGGCGACGCGCGTGGCCAGTCCGTCTCCATCGAGTTCCTGCACCAGTACATCCTGGGCAACTACCGCCGCCTCTACGCGCGCACGCTCGCGGCCGGCATCAACCACTTCAACCAGGCGCAGATCGTCCTCAACCTGCTGGCCAGCGGCAGTCCCCCGGCACCGGAGGACCGCGAGGAGGAGGGGGCCCTCATCGCCGCCACGCTCCGCGCGCTGCCTCCGCCGCGCGCCTTCCGCGTGCTGGAGTCCCTGCGCGCGCGGCGCATCAACAACCGCCGGGCCCGCGCCGTCGTCCGTGAGTACCTGGAGGGCCGCGCGGACCTGGCCTTCGACGCGGTGAAGTACCGCTCCAAGCTGCGCGCGGCGGTGGTGCACGGACACGTGAAGCTCCCCGGCGAGCTGGGCCCCTTCCTCATCCACGGCTGGAAGAAGCGCACGTATACCCAGCCGCTGCTGGAGGCGTTCCGCCAGGCCCACTACACGCAGGAGGCCGTCTATGCGCTGCCGTACACGGTGGCGGAAGGGCTGGCCGCGAAGCACGGCATCCCCCGGGACGTGTTCCTCCAGCGAATCGAGCCGCGCCTCACCCCGGCGGAGCGCCTGCGCCTCCAGGAGTCCGCGGCGCGTGATGGAGGCAAGGCTCCCCCGGTGGACCTGGAGCGGGCGCCGCTGACGAAGCTGGCCCTCTACATCCTGTCGCTGAAGCAGGAGGAGCGGCGGACGCGGCGCGACGAGCTCCACACGGCGCTGGAGCGGGCCTCGGCGCGCGTGCTGGGCCGGGCGCCCGTATCCCTGGGCCGGGTGGCCGCGGTGCTGGACAGCAGCTACTCCTCCTCCGGCTCGCTGGAGAAGCGCCGCCGGCCGCTGGGCGTGGCGCTGGCCGCGCACTACCTGCTGTCCGCCGCGTCGCGCGACTACCGCGCCTTCTGGACGTGCCCCGTGGAGGACGCGGTGCGGATTGGCGCGCGAGGCCAGACGGACATCGCCACGCCACTGTTGGAGGCGCTGGCGTGGGGCGCGGAGCTGGTGGTCATCGTCTCCGACGGCTACGACAACGACCCGCCGAAGGCCGTGGCCGAGCTGACGCGCGTCTACCGCGCGAAGCTGGACCCGGCGCGCCGCACGGCGCTGGTCCACGTCAACCCGGTGTTCGACGCGGAGGAGTACGCGCCGCGCTCCTTTGGAACCGCTGTTCCCACCGTGGGCGTGCGCGACGCGGAGGACCTGCCCACCGTGCTCGGCTTCGCGCGCTTCGCCGAGGGCGCCGCCCCGCTGGCGGAGCTGGAGGACTACCTGTCCGCGCGCGTACGGGGGCTGCGGGAGCGCGACGTCCGCAGGCGTCAGCGAGACGCCGCCGTCGCGGCCCCGGTGGCGCTGGTGGTGTCCGAGGAGGGCGAGGGATGACGGACGCGCGACTGCTCGAGAAGCTGGAGCCCGCCGGGCTGCGGCTGGCGCCCTCCCAGGTATGGGGTGGCATCCGGCTGGTGCCCGTGCTGCGCGACTCCGTGAGGGACGACCTCCGCTTCAACCGCCGCACCTACGACGACCACCTCACCGTCGTCTCGCTGGAGGGCGAGCTGAAGGCCCCGGGCCTCAAGTACTGCACGTACGTCCCGCACGGGCTCGTGGTGACGTGGGGCCAGCGGCAGGCGGACGCCGTCCAGGGCACGCAGCTCCAGGCGCCCGACGGGAAGCGCGTGAAGGTGGGGCCCTTCTCCGTCCGGCTCCTGCACCGCATGGTGCACCGCGAGGACCGCAACCAGCTCCGCATGCTGCCGCTGCACCTGGCCATGGAGGGCTTCCTGGCCCTGCACTTCGGCGGGCCGGACGTGGCGTGGACGGAGTACTCCCGCGAGGCGCTGTCCCACGGACTGAGCCCGCGCATCGAGAGCGCGGTGCCCGGCTGGGCCAGCTCCGCGCTGGACGGCGCGCTGCGCACCTTCGAGGTCCACGAGCGACAGGTGGGCCTGCTGCTCTTCAACGCGGACGTGCTCCTGTCCGCCTTCGTCGTCTCGCACCCGGACGACTACCGCGTGCTGCACCGCACGCTGCTGGAGGACTTCTACGGCGAGCTGCTCCTCCAGTACGGCTTCCTCGGCGCGGCGCCCGAGCTCGGGCTGTCCCTGGACGACGCGCGCATCGCCAGCCTGGAGGACTTGCGCGCGGCGGTGGCGCGCATGCGCGCCGACTGGGCGGACTTCCACGCCTTCATGGCGGGCGGACTCTTCGGAGCCCCGGTGACGTCCGAGCGCATCTACGAGGCCGGGCCATTCCTCCTGCAGCGCTTCCACACGAGCCTCGTGCCCTCGGAGGAGAACCACCTGGGCGAGGCCATCGTCCGCGAGGACGGCACGCTGGAGTACCTCAAGACGTACCGTCTCTCCGCGGCCCAGACGCGGCGGGCGTACCTGCTCCAGCAACTGGCCCTGTCCGGCTGGAAGCTGGAGGGCGCCGCGGAGCGCTTCAACACCACCCGGGACGACCTCGTCCTGCGCCTGCGCAACGCGGGCTTCGGCTACCTCCTCAAGGAGCACGTCCTCGAGGAGGCCACCCGCCGCACGCGGCGCGGGCGCTGAAGTCCCCGCGCGCTACTTCTTCGGCGGGGTGAGTGGCGAGTCGACGTACCCGCCCTGCGACAGTCGCTGCGCGTTGCGGTGATACATCTCCGCGGGCATCGCCTGGACGCCGGTGCCGTCAATCCAGCGGTTGTAGAAGTTGAACAACGCGCACACCGAGATGGCGTCGTAGACGGCCTCGTCCGTCCAGCCCACCGCCTTCAAGCCGTCGATGTCCTCCTGGCGCACCTGCGCCGATTGGAGATTGAGCTTGTCCACGAAGGCAAACAGCGCCTTCTCGGCGTCGGAGATGGGCGCCGAGCCCACGTCCTCCAGCACCGCCTTCACCACATCCGTGCTGCCCAGCAGTTCCGCCGCGACCGCGGCGTGAGAGCCCGTTCAAAACAAACATTCGTTGCCGCGCGAGGTGTACGCGGCAATGAGCTCTCGAAGGCCGGGCGACAGGGGAGAGGGGCCGCGCATCACCTCCTGGGTGAAGACGGAAAGGGCCTCCGTCATCCGCGGCTTGAAGGCGAACAGGTGCCAGATTTGAGGCATGGGCGAGCCCGCCTCGCGCATCTTCCGGATGAGCTGGCCGTAGTGGCCGTCCGACTCATGCGTCTCGACGTCCTTCAGGAACATGCGCCTATTCTGGCACACCCCCGTGGATGGAGGACAGGAACGCGTCCAGCACCGCGTTGAAGCGCTCCGGCTGCTCCTGGTTGGGCAGGTGCGCGGCGCCGGGGATGACTTCCAGCTTCGCGCCGGAGATGAGGTCCGCCATGGCCTTCGCCTTCTCGGGCGGGGTGATGGCGTCGTGCTCGCCCACCACCACCAGCGCCGGGCCCGCGTAGCGCGCCAGCATGTCCTTGCTGTCAGGCCGTAGCGCCATCCCTCGTTGTGCGGCGGCGAGCCCCTCGCGAGACGCCGTGCGCATCAGCGCCGCCACCTCGTGCCCCACCGGCGAGTTCGGCCCCGCGGCGACCAGTTTCGGCAGCAGCGATTGGATGAGCGGGTCCACGCCCTTCGCCAGCACCTCCTGCGCGGAGGCCTCGCGCCGCGCCTTGCCTGCCTCGTCATCCGGCGTGGCCTGCGTGTCCACCAGCACCAGCCCACGCACCCGGCCCGCGTCCTCGCGCAAGAGCGCCATGGCCGCGTAGCCGCCCATGGACACGCCGCCCACCACCACGGCGTCGAGCTTCAGCGAGTCCAGCAGCGACAGCGCGTCCCGGGCGATGCGCGACATCTCCGTGGGCCCCTCGCCCGGCTTGCTCTGCCCGAAGCCCCGGTGGTCCGGGATGATGAAGCGGTAGCGCCCCGACAGGGCCTTCACCTGCTTGTCGAAGGCATCACCGCTGAGCGGAAACGCGTGCAGCAGCAGGACGGGTGGCCCCTGGCCCACGTCGCGGTAGTGCAGGGGGATTCCGTCGACGGTCACCGTCAGCATGCGCTTCCTCCGTGCAACGTCGGAGACGTCAGAGCCACTGCTTGTGCCTGAACCACAGGATGAGTGCCACCGGGAACCCGATGATCGTCACCCACATCGCGTAGTAGTAGCCCTTCGCTGAGAGCACCTCGAAGTTCTGCCCGAAGAACCCGACGATGAAGGACAGGGGCAGGAAGAGGGTGGAGAAGATGGTGAGCTGCTTGGTGATGTCGTTCGTCTTGTTGGCCACCATGGAGAGGTAGCCGTCCATCACGTTGCCCACGATGTCCCGGCCCGCGTCGATCTGCTCGTACAGCCGGACCAGGTGGTCGTACACGTCGCGGAAGTAGAGCGTCGTCCGGTCATGGATGTTGGGCAGGCCCCGCCGCGACAGGAGCCCCACCACGTCCCGCTGGGGCGACAGCACCCGGCGCACCGTCACCAGCATCCGCTTCATCTCGAAGATGCGCTGCAGGTGCCCCTTCTCCACGTTCTCGAAGATGGCGACCTCCAGGTCCTCCAGCTCGTCACTGAACGCGTCCAGGATGGGGAACTGCGCGTCCACCAGCCCATCCGCCAGCATGTAGAGGACGAAGTCCGTGCCCCGCTCCAGCGTCGCCTTCGGGTCGTCCTGCACGCGCTTCCTCACCGCCTCCAGCCCGGCGAAGGGGAACTCGTGGACGCTGATGAGCCAGTCGTGAGACAGGAAGAAGTGGTGCTCGTGCAGCGTCAGGTCACACACGTCCTTGCTGGCCACGGAGAAGCCCTGCAGGACGATGAACTGGTGGTTGGGGTATTCCTCCAGCTTGGGTCGCTGGTCCAGGTGGAGGCAGTCCTCCACGGCCAGCTTGTGCAGGCCGAACCGCTCCGCCAGCCGGGCCATGATTTCCTCGGTTGGCTTCTGCACGTCGACCCACTTCCGGCCGTCGTGCGCGAGGAGCTCCTCCCCGCCGGTGACAAGCTGACCGTCCTTCAACAGACAGACCTGAATCATCCCGTAGCGCTCCCGAATCGGCGGCCGTGCCTGAACGCGAGTGCTAGAACTCCCTCGCGCCGAAGTCGAGCGCTAGTAGAGTGTGCGTCCCGTGTCCGAAGCCGCTGAAAATCCCCCGGCCTCCCTGTCTCCGAGGCTCGAAGAAATCCTCAAGTCCATCCCCGACCGTGCGTTCGCCGGCCGCCTGCGCAAGGTGTACGCCGCCGCGGCCCAGGCCATCGCCCGGCTGAGCGACATGGACCTGGTGAAGTACGAGACGCCCGTCGTGGACTCGTCCCCGGACCTGTCACTGTGGGAGGAGATGGCGCCCGTCATCCGCGACACGGTGATGGACGTCAACGCGCTGCTCAACGTCATCCGCGAGCAGTTCCCCGTGCAGCCGCTGGGCGGCATCGCCGACACCGTGAGCCGCGCGGCGGACGAGGTCGGCAAGCGGCCGGATGGCGCGGACGACCCCTCCGGCCTGCTCCGGGAGGCGATGAGCCAGATTGCGCAGGGCGTCACCCAGCTCGGCGAGGCGATGCGCAACCCGTCCGTGGTGAGCGACCGGTGGACGCTGTTGTCGGAAATCCAGCGCTTCCGGGCCCGCTTCCGCGAGCAGATGAGCAACCTCGTCTTCGAGTCGGTGGGCACCTTCGGAGAGGTGACGCGGGCGCAGGTGGTGCCCGGGTACGAGGCCGAGGTGAAGGCCGCGGTGACGGTGCGCGCGATTACCTCCGACCTGGCCCGCATCATCTCCTCGCGCCTCAAGAAGGTCCGCGAGGCCGAGCCCGAGGACGTGCAGTGGAACGCGCAGCAGCTCCAGACGGAGCTGGACGCCTTCGGCCGCACCGCCGCGTACCGGAACCTCCGCGCGCAGGACAAGCGCCACATCGTGGAGATGCGCGCCGAGGTGGGCCGCCTGTCCATCCTCCCCAACCCCGCCCGGCCGGAGCTGGTCGTGGTGGTGGAGCAGCTCGACGAGTTCGTGCGCGGCCTGTCCGCCGTGAATCAGCGGCAGGTGCTCATCATCCACGACCGCGAGGTGTGGGCCTCTTGCGGCGTGCGGCTGGAGCGGGCCCTGTCGCTGGTGGGCTCGGACCCGGCCGGCGCCGCGCGTGCCCTGGCGGAGGCGGCCGGCAGCGCCCAGTCCCTCTATGGCAGGGACTCCGAGCTGGACGCCTTCCTGCGCAAGGCGCGCAAGCTCCAGATTGGCCAGCTCTCCCCGGCGGACCTGCGCTCCACCATCGAGTCCTTCCAGGGGCTGTTGGCCCAGCTGGACGTGATGTGATGGCGGCGTCCAGCAAGGTGGCCCCTCCGCGCCCGCTGCGCGAGGCGGACCTGTCCCGCGTGAAGGGCGTCTTCACGGACGTGGACGGCACGCTCACCACGGGGCACAAGCTGCGCTCGGACACGGTGCGGGCGCTCGAGCGCCTGTCCGCCGCCGGGCTGCACGTGGTGCTGGTGAGCGGTCGGCCGGCGGGGTGGGGTGAGGCGTGGGCGCGGCAGCTCCCCGTGGACGGCGTCATCGTGGAGAACGGTGGCCTGTTCTTCCTGAAGGGGAAGCACGGGCGCATGCGGAAGGTGTACGCGGAGGCCCCCGCCCAGCGAGTGGCCAACCGGAAGCGGCTCCAGGCGGAGGTGGCGCGGGTCCTGAAACAGGTCCCCGGTGCCCGGCTGTCGCTGGACAGCGCGTACACCGAGGTGGACCTCGCCGTGGACTACAACGAGGAGGCGCGGCTGGGGGATGACGGCGCGGCTCGCATCGAGTCCCTCCTGACGGCGCGAGGGGTGACGGCGGTGCGCTCGTCGGTGCACGTCAACTGCTGGCTGGGCCGCTTCGACAAGCTGAGCGCGACGCGGCGCTTCGCGAAGGTGGCGTGGGGCGAGCGACTGGAGCCGGCGGACGGGCGCTACGTGTACGCGGGGGATTCTTTCAACGACGCCCCGATGTTCGCAGCATTTGCACTGGGCGTGGGCGTGGCCAATGTTCGCTCCGTCCTGGACCGGATTGACGCGCCGCCGGCCTTCATCACCCGGGCGGCCGAAGGGCGGGGCTTCGAGGAGCTGGCAAGAGCCATCCTCGCCCGCCGGGCCCGCGCGGCCCTTTGAGGAGTGACACCGTGAATGTCGTGAAGCTGGAGCTGGCGCGAGGACTGGGGCGCCACCTGCGCGCGGGGCACCCGTGGGTGTTCCGCAAGGCGCTGGAGCACGTGCCGAAGATTCCGGCCGGCTGCGTGGTGGACCTGACGGAGAATGGGAAGTTCGTGGCGCGCGGGTACTACGACCCGCACTCCGCCATCGCCGTGCGCGTGCTGACGCGAGATCCGCGCGAGGCGGTGGACGCGGCCTTCATCACCCGGAGGGTGCGGCAGTCGCTGAACGAGCGCACGTCCCTCATCGACCTGACCGACACGGACAGCTACCGCCTGATTCACGGCGAGGGCGACGGGCTGCCGGGCGTGGTGGTGGACCTCTATGCGGGCTGGGCGGTGATGAAGCTGTACTCGGCGGGCCTCACGCCCTACCGGCCGCTCATCCTGGAGGCACTGAAGGCGGGCGTGCCCGGACTCAAGGGCGTGCTCGGCCGCGACGAGGTGGGGCGCGACGACGTGGACGAGGACGAGGGCCGCGGCTCCGGGAAGATGCTCTACGGCCACGAGGCCCCGGAGCTCATCCCCATCCGCGAGCGCGGCGCGACGTTCATGGTGGATGCGTGGCGCGGACAGAAGACGGGCTTCTTCCTGGACCAGCGGGAGAACCGCTACCTCATCCGGCGGCTGGCGAAGGGCCGCGACGTGCTCAACTGCTTCAGCTTCAGCGGCGGGTTCTCCGTCAACGCGGCGCTGGGCGGGGCCAACAGCGTCTTCTCCGTGGACCTGGACCCGGACGCGATTGCGCTCGCCCGTGAGAACTTCACGCGCAACGGGCTGCCCGCGGAGAAGCACGACTTCCTGGCGGCGGATGTCTTCAAGATCATCCAGTCGTTCAAGGAAGAGGGCCGCACGTTCGACCTCATCATCCTGGACCCGCCGGCCTTCGCGAAGAGCCAGCGCGCGGTGCAGGCGGCCATCGACGGCTACGCGTCCCTCAACCGGCAGGCGCTGGGCATCCTCCGGCCGGGTGGGCTGCTGGCCACGGCGTCGTGCTCGGCGCGCGTGACGCCGGATGACTTCATGGGCGCGGTGCGCGAGGCGGGCTTCAAGGCCGGCGTGGACCTGGCGCTCGTGGAGGAGCGCTACCAGCCGCCGGACCACCCCGTGCGCCTGCAGTTCCCCGAGGGGAAGTACCTCAAGTTCTACGTGCTGCAGTCGGTGTAGCGAGACACGGGTGGCGACGAGGTCCAGCACCTCGTCGCCCTCGGGTCCCGAGCACCCCGTCTACTTCTTCGCGGGAATCACCTTCGCGGCGACGCGCTCGAAGACCTCGCCGCCCCAGACGAGGCTCGCGGCCATCAGCTTGTTCATGCCGAGCTCGAACGACTGGTCCGGAGGCGCCATGGGGTACGTGCGGCTGAGAAAGAGGCTCTTGCTCTCCTTCTCGAAGTCCACCTTGCCGCCGCCGGTGTCGGTGCCGGCCTTCTCCTCGGCGAGGAAGCCGTCGAGGACTCCGGGCCGGGGGGCGTCGCGGAAGCGGTAGATGAGCGCGCTGCACTTGAGCTCGCCCGACGTGGGGACGAACTCGAAGTACAGCTGCGCCTCGCCCTTGGCGAGACCACCGAACCCCTGCGGGTTGAGACCCGGGCTGTTCTGCTCGCCCTGGGTCCGCATGAAGGCCTGTACCAGTCGCTGCGCCTCTTCGATGTTCATGAGCGCCTACATAGCACGACTCGCGCTAGAAGCGGCCGGCCCGGCCCTCCTCGAAGGGCACGCGGTGCTTCAGGTACGTGTCCGCCAGCGCGTGCGCGCCGCTGAACGCACCCTTCTCGGAGAAGTAGTGCACCTTGGCGCCCTTGCCCGCGTCGCGCAGCAGGTCCGCCGGGCTCTTGCCGCTCCCGCCGAGGCCGAAGAGGGTGGGGACGAGGTCCTTGTCGTTGACGTAGTGCACGTAGTTGGGGCCGTCCGGGTACGTGCAGGCGGCGGCGCCGAACGTCTCCACGTTGAGGCGGCTCATCGTCTGCTCCACCTGCGTCTTGGACATCCCATCTTCGATGCGCAGCCGGCGCGCCACGTCGTTGAGCGCCCGCGAGGTGATGAGCCCACCGTGGCTGTAGCCCATCAGGTTCACCGAGCGGCCCGCCTTCAGCTCGGAGTAGATGGTGTCGGCGAGCGTGTCCACGGCGGGGTTCTTGCCCTTGTCCAGCTTGTCCTTCACGCACTGGAGGAGGTCGGAGACCATGCCCTCGGTGGCGTTGTGGATGCCGATGGCGCGCATGCCCGACTTGTCCGCGATGGCCTGCAGCTCCGCGGACTGGCCGTTCTTGTCCGTGGAGATGCCGTTGACGTAGATGACGGTGGACGTCGCGTTCGGGTTGTTGCGCGGCGTGACGGCGGGAATCTGGCTCAGCGGTGTGCCGGGCTCGAACGTCTGGCCCCCCGCGCCCACCAGCTTGCCGTCGTACGCCTTGTCCTTCGCGCCCGCCGGAGCGGTGAACACGCCCGCGACGGTGTGGGCCGCCTGGGCGGCCTTGCTCTCGAAGCCGTCCACCACGGTGGCGGCCTTCTGGCCCACGGTCTGCGCGGTCGTCTTCACCGTGTTCGCCGCCGTCTGGGCGGTCTCGACGGCCTTCTGGGTGCCGGTGCCAATCTTGGTGATGAGGTTCCGGCCGCGCTCGATGAGGCTCATGCTGGGGGCTCCTACGGGGTGCTCAGGGGAGAGGACGTGGACGTCGGTGTTCTCCATTGTCACTCGGGGACCCGGGAAGTTGCGTGGGGCTGGATGATTCGAGTGTGGGGAGATGTGCCCACACACCCGGGCCGGGCCGCCGCGCACCTGGAAGGTTAAGGTGGGAGCATGGTCCAGAAAGGTCAGTTCCTGGAGCGTGCCACGCTGGTTCCGGTGGGCCGCGAGGTGATGGAGGGCACGGCCCACCGTGGCACCAAGGCCCCGCCGCTGCTGGTGATTCCACCCCGTCCGGACGAGGGCGGCGGCATGGACCACGTCATCGCGTCGGAACTGGTCTGGGCGGCGGCCAACGCGGGCTTCCCCACGCTGCGCTTCAACCACCGGGGTGTGGGCGCCAGCCAGGGCACGCGGGGCAAGGACCTGGCGCTCCTGGAGGACGCCGAGGCGGCCATGCGGATGCTGATGGAGAACGCGGGCACGTCGGCGCTGGCGGTGGCCTCGCTCCATGGCGGGGCGCAGGTGGCCCTGGCGCTCCAGGCGAAGCACCCCTCCGTGGGGGGGCTGTGCCTGGTGGCGCCCGCGGACGTGGCCCCGGACGTCCTGGGTCGGGTGGCGTGTCCGCTCCTGGTCATCCAGGGGGAGCAGGACGCCCGACTGCCCCGGGCCAGGGTGTCCGCCGCTGTCGCCCAGGCGGGGGGCGATTTAGAGGTCATCGACGATGCCGGGGCGACCTTCCAGCGCAACCTCCCCCAGGTCGGACGGGCCGTGGCCGCCTGGCTGCGCCGGCTCTCCGGGGGATGACCGATGCCCGTGCAACCCCGTGGACTTCTTCACGTTTCTTTACCTCCGGGCCCTTGCACGCCGGGAGAGGGGGCGTACAGACTGTGAGTGCAGACCCAATCGTTTCGTCGTTCGTTCGTAGGGGTCTTCTGGAAGAGCCTCGTTCCTCAAGGAGTAGCCCGATGCGGATGGTGCGATGGACCCTGGGTGGCGCGGTGCTGGCCGTGACGCTGGCGACCGCGTGCGCATCTCGCTCCGATGAGCAGGCGCCGCCGCCGACGGAAGCAGAGGCTGTCGCGGCCGAAGCACTCGAGCCCATGGACGTGGTGGATGGCGCCATCGTCGTGGACTTCAAGGATGGCACCACCAAGGCCGAGTTCGACGCCTGGGAGGCCGACTGGGGCGTGGACCTGGAGCTCAACTCCGTGGAGAGCGCCGACGAGGCCCTCACCCTGGCGGTGGGCGTGGATGACGTCGAGGGCACGCTGGCGCGCATCCGGCAGAACCCCAACGTGGAGGCCGCCGAGCCGCTGATGGAGGTCCGGGCGAGCTTCACGCCGAACGACCCCAAGTACTCGGAGCAGTGGAACCTCCGGATGATCGACATGCCCAAGGCGTGGGATCGCAACCACGGCAAGGGCGTGGTGGTGGCGGTGCTCGACACTGGCATCGCCTACGAGGACTACGACGAGTTCAAGCAGGTACCGGACCTCAAGGGCGTGAAGTTCGTGAAGGGCTACGACTTCGTGAACGACGACGAGCACGCCAATGACGACCACGGTCACGGCACGCACGTGGCGGGCACGATTGCCCAGGCCACCAACAACAAGGAGGGCGTGGCGGGCGTGGCCTTCGAGGCGACCCTGATGCCGGTGAAGGTGCTCAACCACTTCGGTGGCGGCACCACGGCGGACATCGCGGACGCCATCCGCTTCGCGGCGGACAAGGGCGCCAACGTCATCAACATGTCCCTGGGCGGCGGCGGCTACTCGCAGGTGATGGCGAGCGCGGTGGAGTACGCGCGCAAGAAGGGCGTCACCGTGGTCGCGGCGGCCGGCAACGGCGGGCGCGCTCGCGTCGAGTTCCCCGCGGCCTACCCGGGCGCGGTGGCGGTGTCGGCGGTGGGGCCGGATGGTGTGCTCGCGCCGTACTCGTCCTATGGCAAGGAGCTGGACATCGCCGCGCCGGGTGGTGACAAGCGCCGTGGCGACCAGGGCGGCATCCTCCAGAACACCATCGACCCGCGCAATCCGGCGCAGTCCGTCTATGCCTCGTACCAGGGCACCAGCATGGCCACCCCGCACGTGGCCGCGGTGGCCGCCATGCTGTACGCGGCCGGCGCCAAGGGTCCGGACGAGGTGGAGAAGGCGCTGTACGCCGGTGCGAAGAAGGTCGCGGACCAGGCGTGGAGCGAGCAGTACGGCCACGGCCTGCTCAACGCGGAGGCCTCGCTGGCGTCGCTGAGCGGCGGGCTGTCCCAGTGGCCGCCGCTGTACTGGGCGCTCGCGCTGCTGGCCTTCGTGCTGCTGACGCTGCGTGGGGGCGCCCGTCCCGGCTACCTCAACGTGCTCTTCAAGCCCGCGTTCCTGCTCCCGCTGCTGCTGTCCACGGTGGGCGCCTTCTTCCTGAAGAACTGGTTCGGTGGCGCGGAGGGCGCCGCGGGTGACGTGGTGAACGTGGCCTCGCTGCCCATCCCCGACTGGGAGCGCATCATCTTCGGCCGTGGCAAGACGGTGAACCCGCTGTTCTACAGCGCGCTCATCCCGCTGCTGCTCTCGCTGCCTTCCATCAAGTGGCGCGGTCTGCGCGCGGCGGTGGGCGGCCTGGCGCTCGGCTTCGCGGGCTTCCTCGCGTACTCCGCGTGGGCGGGGGCTCCGGCGCTGGCGTGGATGCCCTTCACCTTCCTGGCCAAGCCGTGGCTGGGCTTCAACACCGTCCTCTGCATCGTCATCGCCCGCGCGATGCTCAAGAAGGATGAGCCGTGAAGCTCACCGGCCGCGTCGTCTTCCGAGACATCGAAACCGGCGTGTGGGTGCTCGAGGGCGACGACGGCACCACGTACCAGCTCGCTGGCGGCGACCGGAAGATCAAGAAGGACGGCCAGCGAATCGAAGCCGAGGGCCGCGTGGACAAGGACCTGCTCACCAGCGCCATGGTGGGCCCCGTGTTCCACGTCAGCTCGTACCGCTTCGTCTGACGGCAGGCGTGCTCCCGCCGGGTCAGGGCTCCTTCTGGAGGCCCAGGGCCCGGCGGTGTGCGTGGGCCTGCCGCTCGCGCTCCTCGTGGTAGGCCTCCATTGACGTCTCGCCACGGCGCGCCGAGTTGCGGAGCACCTGGAGTGCCTTTCGCTCTGCCTGGAGCCCGGGGGGAGAGTCCTTCTCGAGCTCGGGCAGCGAGTGCTGCGCGTCGTAGAAGTTGAGGGAGATGCCGCGCGCATCCACCGCACCCAGCGCGACCAGCGACAGCGTGGCGGCCATCACCCACGGCAGCAGCAGCCCTGCCAGTGAGGGGCGCGGCTCGGGTGCTCGTGCTTCCTCATCGGTGGCTCGGGCCTGCCCGCCCAGGAGCCCCGGGTAGTGGCGCGCGGCGGTGAAGAGCGCGGACAGGCCGACGAAGCCCAGGCCCGCCAGCGCCAGCACGGCGCGCGGGTCCGTCTCCCCGTCGGTGGATTCCTGTCCCAGGGCCTTCGCCGCGAGGAAGAGCACGGAGGACACGAGGTTGTTGGCCGCGTGCGCCGCGATGCTCGGCCAGAGCGAGCCGGTGCGCAGGTAGAGCCACCCGAAGAGCAGCCCCAATTCCACACGTGCGGCGAAGCCCACCGGGTCCAGGTGGAACGCGCTGAACACCACGGCCGTCACCACCAGCGCGCGCATCGGAGAGGCCGGAGGCGCGGGCGTCAGCCCCCGCTGGAGGATGCCGCGGAAGAAGAACTCCTCGCACAGCGGTGCGGCCACGGACACGCCCGAGAGGAGCAGGGCCAGCTCCACGGGTGACTGGCCCTCGAAGAGGCGCGAGGCGTCGAACAGTTTCGTCAGCCACTCCGGAGCGAGGCTCTGGGCCCCGAACTGGATGGGCACCACCAGCGCGAAGAAGTTGGCCACGCCCAGCAGGAAGCCGAAGAGGGTGGCCGCGCGCGGTGCAGGCGTCAGCCCGGTGTACTCACGCGGCCGCCAGCCGTTGAAGCGCAGCATCACCCAGCCCAGGCCGAGGAAGACGAACAGCTCGGTGAACCAGATGCCGAAGGCCGGGTTGATGAACTGCACGATGCCGCCCACGGTGATGAAGAGCGCCAGCGCGAGCGCGCTGCCCGCCACCGCCATCGTGCGCGGGCTCGTCGGAGCCGGGGGAGGCTCGGGCGGCTGCGGCGGCTGTGAGTCGCTGGGACCGGAATCTTCCACCGTTTCGTCTCCTTGTTACGAAATGCCGAACTGCCCGCGGTGCGGCTTCCTATACTGTCCGCACGTTGACGTCCTTCATCCTGGCTCGAACAGCGCGGCGGACGTGGTGCAGGTGCTCGCGGACCCTGGGGGCCCTGGGCACCCTGTGGCTCGGCCTGGGAGCGGTGACGTCGCACGCGGCGGCGTTCCAGGTGGAGGCGCGCACCGAGGCGCAGGCGTACCAGATCCGCGCGTGGCGTGGCACCACGCCGGAGGACCCGGTGCTGCTGCCGCGCCGGCGCATCGTCCAGTACCTGGGCCTCAACGCCTTCGAGCTCGTCACCGGTCAGGACATGGGCTTCGAGTCCAACCTGCGCGTCTGGGCGGACTTCGGCCTGCCGCGCGGCGAAGCGGCGCTGGTGGACGGGCTCAAGTCCGAGGACGCGGAGTTGCTCCACGCCTACGTGCGCTACGCGAAGGGCGGCTTCGAGGGGCGGCTGGGGCGGCAGCTCTACGCGGACGTGACGGACATCCTCGCGTTCGACGGACTGCGGCTTCGGTACGTGAGCAGGCTGGGCCTGGGCGTGGAGGCCATCGGCGGGCTGTGGGTGAAGGGCGCGAGCGTCCTCGGCTCGTCGGTGTACCAGCTCGACGGCACGCGGACTCCATCTGGTACTACTTCGCGTGGGCCCCGAGGGACGAGGCGCGGGTGCGCGTGGACTTCCTGCCCGTGGGCGCGCTGCGCTACTACGTGCAGGGCATTGGCAGCCTGTACCACGACGACCTCAACCCGGAGCTGGGTCTCGCATCGCAGGTGGACGGGGAGGGCGCTCCGGAGACGCGCAGCGTGGGTGGAGCGGTCGGTGCGGCGCTGCGGAAGGGCGACTTCCGCTCGGCGCTGGACGTGACGTACCGCACGGGCTACGGCGGGGACCAGCTCTGGGCGGACCTGACGGGCGGCTACAGCTTCGGCCGCGACGGCCTCACGCTGGACGGGCGGCTGTCCTTCGCGCGCATCTTCGATAGCTTCAACCCGCGGCTGGGCGGCAACTTCTACGGCGCGCAGGTGTGGGCCAGCCGGGCCTTGAGCCGCGCGGCTCGGCTGTCGCTGGTGCTGGAGCAGAACGTCAATTCCTTCACCGACTCGGACACGAAGGGCTTCCTGCTCTTCGACCTGAAGGCGAGCCTGTAGATGCCGCACCGTCCGAACCGCACCGTGTTGCTGGGGCTGGCCACGCTGTCGCTGCTGGTGGGCGCTGGCGTGGCCTGGGCCGCCACGGGCCGTGAGCGCAGCCTGGCCGTGTACCCCGCGCAGCATGTGCCGCTGCGCTTCGACCACGGCCAGCACCTGGAGGCCGGCGCCGAGTGCGTCACCTGCCACGACGCCGCGCGCACCAGCCAGTCCCCGAAGGACCGCAACCTCCCCGGGCACGAGGAGTGCGAGACGTGCCACGACATCGACGCGGCGAGGAAGGGCAAGCGCACGGACCCGCCGTCCTCGTGCACGACGTGCCACCCGGGCTTCGACCCCACCGTGCGCATGGAGCCCGCGAAGCTGGTGGTGCCGTCCGCCAACCTGCGTTTCAGCCACCAGCAGCACGTGGAGAAGAAGGTGGACTGCACGGTGTGCCACGGCGAGATGAAGGACGTGCAGCTCGCCACGAGGCAGCAACTGCCGAAGATGGCGACATGCTTCACGTGCCATGACGGCAACGTGGCGTCCAACACGTGCAAGAGCTGCCACCCGACGGAGGCCTCGGGACGGCTGAGACTCACGTTCGACGCGGGGCTGCTGCGTCCCATGCAGGGCAACCCGCTGGGGCTGGACCACGGGCCGCGCTACGAGTTCAACCACGGCCCCCGCGCGACGGTGGACCGGCTGACGTGCCAGCAGTGCCACAGCGAGAGCTACTGCCAGACCTGCCATGACGGCATGCAGAAGCCGCTGTCCGTGCACCCCAATGACTACATCACGCTGCACCCGGTGCAGGCTCGCGCGGGCACGCCGCGCTGCGAGAGCTGCCACCGCGCCCAGTCCTTCTGCGTGGCGTGCCACGAGCGCACTGGCGTGGGCATGGACGCGGATGCCTCGCTGCGCCCGCGCAACCTGAAGGTGCATCCGGACTACCAGGCGTGGGTGGAGATCATCGGGCCGCAGCACCATGGCATCGCCGCGTCGAGGGACATCGGGAGCTGCATCTCCTGCCACCGCGAGGAGTCGTGCACGAGCTGTCACTCGTCACTGTCCACGCGCCGGCAGATAAACCCGCACCCGGCGGGCTTCACGCAGGCCTGCAAGCGGCTGGCGGGGGCCAACGACAGGGCCTGCCTCAAGTGCCACACGCCGGAAAGCCTGGCGGAGAAGGGGTGCCGGTGATGCGGCGGCTCATGTTTCCGCGAGGCCTCGTGTTCGCTGCTCTCTCCTCATTGACGGGGTGCCTGGACCCCGGAGACCCCATCTACTCCCGCCGCGATACGGACCCGCCGGAGGTGCTGTCCACGACGCCCGTCGCGGGAGGCACGGTGGCGCCGGGCGGGACGCTGCGCATCACCTTCTCCGAGACGATGGACCCGCGCACCCTGCGCCCGGGAATCGCCGTCTTCGCGGGCCGGGACGAGGTGGCGCTCACGCTGGCCGCACCCGAAGTGTCCGACGTGGATGCCGATGTGGAGCGGGGAGACCGGCCGTACACGGTGGAGGCCACGGCGGCGGAGGGCAGCACGCTCCAGCCGGGCATGGCCTACACGCTGGTGCTGCGAGACAGCCTCACGGACCTGGAGGGCAACCCGCTGACCGGCGAGGTGCGCGTGGCCTTCCGCACCACCGCCGGGCCGTGAGCTACATCCGCGTGTAGAGGAAGTCCTCCGCGACGGCCTTGCCACCCTCGTCACCCTCGACGCGTGCGGTGAGCCTGTCCGCCGACTCGCGCCGGTAGAGGATGCGCTTCGGGTGGTCATGCTCGGGGTTCTCGAAGAGCGCTTCCCGCTCCGAGCAGCGCACGAGCTTGAACTCGACGCCCGGGCGGGCCTTCGGATGGGCGATGTAATAGAGCCCGTCCGGCCGCGCCTCGATGCGCAGGTACTCGAAGAACACCGTCCTGCCCTGCGAGACGAAGCGGCTCATCCCGAGCATGGAGTCCCCCGACGCCTGGGTCCAATGCTCATCCACCGTTCCCGGACCTGACGGGCCCTGCCAGTCGCCCGCCATCCACGCCACGTCGGTGATGGACGTGCCGCAGGCGTGCGTACGCGCAGCAGGAGCCGTCGGCGGCGTGCTCCGGCACGAGAGCAGGGCCGCGGAGCAGAGCACCACGGGAAGGAGGGACCGCGGCGGCATGCTCATGCCCGCTTGAGGTACTCGCGGATGTCGTCGGCGAGCTGCTTCCGGTTCCGTTCGCCCTGCTCGGTGGTGACCACCTCGAGCTTCTTGTCCTTCTCGACGAGGTACTTCTGGTCCAGCAGGTAGGCCACCGCGTTCTCCAGGGTGACCTTGGCCAGGGACTCGGCGGCGGTGATGCGGCCCGCGTGGTACTCCGCGCGGCCCGTCTCCAGGGCGAGCTTGATGAAGGCCTTGCGGTCCGTCGCAACGCCCGTGGCCACGTCCTCCAGCGTCATCGCCGCCAGCAGGTACGCCTCCAGGTAGTCGCGAAGCAGGTCCGCCAGGAACTCCAGCTCCGGGCGAGCGTGGGGCTCGGGGGCGAGCGTCAGCGTGTCGCCCTCGTGCATCACCAGGCCCATGCGCACGAGCCGCTCCACCGTCTCCGCGAAGATGGTGTCGAAAGTGAGGCCCACCCGGTAGATGAACTCCACCTTGAAGAGGCGCGACAGGAACAGCGCCCGGGCCTTCACGTCGTCGTACGGCGCGGGAGAGCCGCCCGCGAGCAACGCGTTGGCCACGAGGCTGCGCGCGGCCATCAGGTTCATCAGCGTGTTCTTGTAGAAGGACATCTCCGGGCGGCGGGCGTCCTCCACCTGGTAGATGACCTCGCCGCGCGCCTCCTGGGTGCGCACCATCTCGTCGGAGATGAAGGTGCGCATGGCGTCCTGGATGGGCCCCATCGTCTCGGGGTTGCTCGGGGCGTTGCGCAGCTCCACGGACAGCGGCGAGCCGTCCTCCAGGGCGATGCGGCGCAGGACGCTGATGCGGTCCGCCAGTTCGCGCTGCGTGAGGCCGCGCCGGCGGTGCGCCAGCAGGGCGGTGCTCACCAGCGCGTGCGGCGTCACGGTGGATACCTTGCTGATGCCGTACATCACCCGGTTGCCCAGCGCGCGCACCAGGCTCTTCTTCTGCTCGTCCGTCACCGGCTCTTCGGGATTGAGCCCGCGAGCCTGCATGAATTCCTGCAGGGAGATGGGCTCGTCGAAGCTCAGATGGATGCGTCCGTAGCGCGCCGCCAGCACCTTGGGCGTGCTCAGGAGCGCCTTCAGGTCCTCCGGCTTCTTCTCCCCTCCGGCCAGCTCCTTCGAGTAGCTGCCGGACTCCACGACCTTCTCGTAGTCGATGGCGACGGGCACGAACATGAGGTCGTTGCGCGCGCCTTCGAGCACGGACTCCACCTGCCAGGTGAACATGCCCAGCTTGGGTGTCAGCAGCTTGCCCGTTCGCGAGCGCCCGCCCTCGGGGAAGAACTCCTGGTGGGTGCCGTCATGCACGAGCTTGCGGACGTACGCCTTGAAGGCCGCGGAGTAGACCTTGTCGTCCTTGAACGAGCGGCGCAGGAAGAACGCGCCGCAGCGGCGGAAGATGGAGCCCAGCGGCCAGAAGGAGAGGTTGGCGCCCGCGGCGACCAGCGGCACGGTGTAGCCGCGGCTCCACAGAATCCAGCTCATCACCAAGTAGTCGACGTGGCTCTTGTGGCTGGGGCACAGGACGAGCGGTGCCTTGCCGGCGGCCTTGAGTGCGCGGTGCAGGCCCGCCTCGTCCACCTCGATGCCGTCGTAGATGCGGTTGAACACCCACTCCAGCACGGGCGCGATGAAGGCCAGCGTGGTGGGGCTGGGCCTCGCGGCGATGGCCTCCAGGTTGCGGCGGGCCTCGCGCAGCACGCTCTCCTGCTTGCGGTTCGTCGAGGCGGCGTGCTCGTCCAGCACCTTGCGCAGGGCCCTGTCTCGCAGCGTCTCGTCGATGACCCGGGCGGCGGGCTTCACCGGCGGACCGAACACGGCGCGCGTCTCGCGGGCCAGGTGGACGTGGAGCGTGCTGCGCACCTTGCGCGCCAGCACCTCGTCCGAGTCCTTCGGGTTCTCCTCCACGAAGCGCCGCAGGTCGATGGGCTCGCCCACGCGGAACTGCGCGCGCTTGTAGTTGCGGAAGAACGCGAGCATCGAGTGCAGGAAGCCCGGTGCCTCCGGGCTCCCGAACACGATGTCCACCCAGTTGGGCTTGAGGCGCGCGGTGCGCTTCTCCCAGATGAACAATTCCGGCACCAGGTACATCGGCCGGTCAGACTGGCGCGCCATGGCCACCAGGGCGGGGAAGGGGTCCTCGCGCGTCTCCTTCCCGGAGGGGGCCAGCAGCGCCGTGCGGCGCAGGAAGACGAGCCCGCTGCCGCCATTCTGCCGTGCGTACTCGAAGCGCTGCGCGTAGTCGCCGCGGTGCTTCGTCTGCCGCCAGGGGCGGGTGAACCACGGCCGCAGGTTGCAGACGGCGCGCACGGGAGGCAGCGCCCTGCGGACCATGGCCCAGGTCAGGTAGAGGAAGTTCACCCACGCCGTGGAGCGCATGACGTGCACCACGAAGCCCTTCGCGTGGAGGGAGCGCAGCTCGTCCTCGGTCTCCGCGGAGAAGTGGACCCCGTCCAGATAACGGGCTCCCAGCGCCCGGCCCATGGGGCCGAACTCTTCCTTCAGCGAGGCCTCACCCTGATTCCCAGTCTGAGTCAGCACGGTGTCCACGGTAGCCCCCCGGCTACATGTTGTCCGGCGTCGGAATGCCCAGAAGCGTCAGGCCCGCCGCCAGCGTAACCCGGGTGGCGTCCGTCAGCGCCAGTCGCGCCGCGCGAAGTGCATCATTGTCCTCTACGAGAATGCGCTTCTCGCGGTCCTGGTTGCCGGCGGTGAAGTAGCGGCTGAAGGCGGCGGCCACGTCCAGCAGCAGGCGCGCCACGAGGCTCGGCTCGTACTGCTCGGCCGCGTCGCGCACCACCTCGGGCAGGCGCATGATTTCGCGCAGCAGCGCCTGCTCCTCGGGCAGCGTCAGCAGGGACGCATCGTAGCTCGCGGGCGCGCCACCGCCCTTGCGCAGCACGCTGACGGTGCGCGCGTGGGCGTACTGGAGATAGGGGCCGGTGTGGCCCTCGAAGCTGAGCACCTCGTCCCAGTCGAAGGTGTAGTCGCTGGCTCGCTTGTGCTTGAGGTCGCCGAAGGCGATGGCACCCAGGCCGATCTGCTCGGAGAGCTGGTCCGCGTCGCCCGTGTGGATGCGGCCGGCCTCGATGTTCTCCTTCACCTTCGCGGAGGCGCGCTCCTTCGCCTCGTCGAGCACCTCGCTGAGCTGCACCACCTGACCCTTGCGCGTGCTCATGCCGTGGATGCGGCCGAAGGCCACATGCACCACCCGGTCCGCCCAGGGCTGGCCCATCTCCTTGAGCGTGCGGAACACCTGCCGGAAGTGCAGCGCCTGGTCCTGCGCCACGACGTACAGCGACTTGTCGAAGTGGAAGCGCTCGTACCGGTCCTCCGCTGCCGCCAGGTCGCGCGTGGCGTACAGCGTGCTGCCGTCGTTCTTCTTCAGCAGGATGGGCGGCTCGTTGTCGGCGTAGGGCAAATCGACGATGAGCGCGCCCTGGGACTCCTTCACGCCGGGCTTCTTCGCGATCTGCTCGATGACCGCGTCCATCTTTCCCTGGTAGCGGCTCTCGCCCTCGATGTGCTCGAACTCGATGCCCATCCGCGCGTAGATCTGCTTGAAGCCGCGGATGCTCGTCTCTCGGAACTGATTCCAGAGTTTGAGCGCCTCGGCATCGCCCGCCTCCATGCGCCGGAAGAACTCGCGAGCCTTCTCGTCGAACTCGGGCTCCGCCTCGGCGCGCTTGTTGGCCCGGACGTACACCTCCACGAGGTGCGCCATGTCGTCGATGCGCGCCGGGTCGCCGTACTCCTGGAAGCCCACCGCGACGAGGCCGAACTGCTTGCCCCAGTCGCCCAGGTAGTTGATGCCCTCCACCTTCCAGCCCAGCGCCCGGTAGATGTTGGCGATGCAATGGCCGAGGAACGTGGTGCGGATGTGGTGGAAGCCGATGGGCTTGGCGATGTTGGGCGACGAGTAGTCGATGGCCACCGTCTTGCCGCGTCCCGCGTCCGCGTCACCGCCGTAGGCCAGCCCCGCCGAGCGCGCCGCGTCGATGACCTCGGCCGTGAAGGGGAGGGGGGCGAAGCGGGCGTTGACGTACGGGCCCACCGCCTTGATTTCGAGCCCCGGCACGCTGAGCGACTGGGCGAGCCCGGCGGCGATGGCGGGGGGCGCCTTCTTCTGCGCCTTGGCGAGGGGGAAGGTGGCGAAGCTCAAGTCACCGTGCGCGGGCTCGGCGGGCTTGATCTGCGCTTCAATCTCGGACGCCGGCACACCCAGGGCCGTGGCGAGGCCCTGGGCGAATGCGGCGCGGTATCGGGAGTAGACGGAGGAGCTCATGGGAACGCGGCGATACTAGACAAACCGAGGCGCCTTCCGGCCACCTCTTGTTCGCGCCCAGGCTCATTCCGTCACTCAGGGTACGGCTGGTGCCCGTCGGCTGGGCCGCACCACGGCGGACACCGTGTCCAGCAGCTTGGGCAGTTGCAGGGGCTTCTCGAAGAAGCCGTCGATGCGCTCCAGCCCCTGGCCCGAGGTGAGGGACGCCACCTCGCTGGCTCCCGAGATGATGTACACGACGATGTCGGCCAGCGACTCGTTGCCGCGGATGAAGCGCAGCACCGACTGCCCGTCCTCCTCGCTCAGCCGCAGGTCGAGCAGCACCATGGCCGGGCGGATGTGCGACAGGATGGAGCGCGCCTCCGAGGCCCCCGAGGTGGCCATCACCCGGTAGCCCTCCTGCTCCAGCACCTGTTGGAGGACCTCGCGGCAGTCGGCGTCGTCCTCGACGAGGAGGATGCCACCGGACTTGGGCGCCGCCTGGTTCAGTTCCGGCGTGCTGACGGCCCCGGCGAACATCGGCAGCACCATCTGGAAGGTGCTCCCCTCGCCGAGCACGCTGGAGGCGTCCATTCGCCCGCCGTGCAGGGCGACAATCTTGCCCACCAGGGGCAGGCCGAGGCCCGCACCGGGCGGACGGGGCATGCCCGGCTGCGCGCGGTAGAAGGCGTCGAAGACGTGCTCCAGCGCCTCGGCGGACATGCCGGGGCCGCTGTCCTTGACGGTGAACGTGGCCAGCCCGTCCTCGGCGGACACCCGCACCTCGACGGTGTCGTCCACCTCGCTGTGGTGGATGCCGTTCTCGACGAGGTTGTGGATGGCCTCGGCGATGCGCTCGCGGTCTCCACGGACGAAGACCTCGGGGCAGGGCGGAATCACGACGCGCACCTTGCAGTGCTCCGCGAGGGCGCCCAGCGCGCGCACCACCTCTTCGGCCACGGACTTGAGGCCGAAGGGGCGCTGGTTGAGCTGCATCTTCCCGGACTGGAGCCGGGACATGAGCAGCAAATCGTTCACCATGCGCAGCATGCGGTCCGAGTTGCGGTCGCAGATCTGCACCGCGCGGCGCTGGGAGTCCGTCAGGGGCCCCAGCTTCTCGCGCCCCATCATCGCCAGGTAGGACTTGATGGTGGTGAGCGGGTTCTTCAGGTCGTGCGAGACATTGCCGAGCAATTCCTCGCGGTTCTGCTCCAGGCTCTTGAGGCCGGCGATGGCCGTCTGGAGGTCCTTGTTGCGGCGGGCGCTGTCATCGCGCAGGCGCGCCACCTCGTAGGCGGCGGTGAGCTGGGCGGCCAGCGACTCCAGCAGCGTGTCCGAGGGCTCGCGCCGGGCCCCGAGCACCACCAGCACGCCGGTGACGCCCTGGGGGCTCTCGAGCGGGACGGCCACGGTGTCGCCCTCGCGCAAGAGCGTCTTCGTGGCGAAGGCGCGTCCCACGACGCCCTCGCCCGGGACGGCGGCGGTGACGCGGTCGTCGTAGCGGCCGCGCACGTGCTCCACGTGGAGCTGCTCGCGAGAGGGGAAGTGGCGGGCCACGTAGCAGACCTTCGGCTTCAGCAGCGCGTGGATGGTCTGCAGGTGGGAGCGCAGGGCCTCGGTGGGCCCCGCGTTGTCCGTCAGGTGCCGCGCCATCTCCAGCAAGGCACGGTTGGCGACATCAGCATCCACCGGAGGGGCAGGCTTCACCGTCCGTCGGGCGGGCTTCTTGGCGGTCTTCGCAATGGGACGCAGTGGTACGACTTCGGCCAGCGGCCCCTTCTTCTTCGTGCGCACGTGAGGATCCTGCTCCATGTTCCGCGCGCGAGGGAACGGCCCTGTCTCGCAGGGCCTTCCGGAGGACAGTGGTCGTGTCGGCTGCCCGACAGCCCGGACCTCAGGCCCGGCGCTGGATGCGGCCGTCCTGACCCAGGGCGTACGGCTCCACGAGGAGCGGTTGCACCTTCGTCTGGTAGCCGTCCACGGAGAAGCCACCCTCCGCCAGCGCGGCCAGGGCGGAGGTCTGCACCCGGCGGGCCGTCTCGTCGGCGGTGAGGAGCTTCAGCATGGGCTCGCGAGCCGGCTCGTACTTGAAGGAACCGAGCGCCTTGAGCGCGGCGATCTTCACGTCGTCCGACATGTCCTCGAGGAAGGGGAGGACGACCGGCGGAATGCGGGGGTCCGCCTTGCCCGTGACGTGGTGGAGGAGGACGACCTTCTTCTCGGGGTTCTTCGTGTAGTGCGCGGACAGGTGCCGGAGCGCATCCACGCAGGCGCCGAGCACCTCGTCCTCCGTGAGGAGCTCACCCAGCAGTCGCAGCGCCCACGAGGTGGCCGCCTCGTTCTTGCCGAGGAAGTCGGTGATGGGCGGCACGGCGTCCTTGCCGAAGCTCCTGACGAGGTCGAACGTGCGCTCCTTCTCGTCGGCGTCCGTGGTGAGCGGGTCCACGGTGATGGTGAAGCGGCTGAGCAGCACGCTGACGGCCTCGGGGAACTTCATCTCCCCCAGCTGCTCGATGGCCTTCTGCCGTGTCGCCGGGTCCCCGTACTTCTGGGTCACCTTGGACTTGAGCTTGAGGGCTTTGTCGGGGCCCGAGCCGCCCGTGAAGATGTCGAAGAGGCCCATGTGCGCGTGTGCTCCGTTTCCTGCGACAGCGTGAAAGTAGGTGGTGCCGTCTATGCCGAGGCGGCGCCTGGGACAAGAGACAAAGGGGTCAGAGCGTCAGCTCGCGGCGGACATCGTCGCGATAGGCGCGGGAAAGTGTTTCGGCCGCGGCACGTGCCTCGGCACTGGCGTCCTCGGGCACCTTCACCTGGAGGTGCAGGTAGAGGTCGCCGGGCGCCCCGCCCTTGAGAGAGGGCACCCCGCGCCCCTTCAGGCGCATCCGCCGTCCGGACTGGGAGCCCGCGGGCACCTTTACCGTCACCTCCCCCTGGAAGGTGGGCACGCGCACGTCCGCGCCCAGGATGGCCTCCGGCACCGTGACCGGCAGGTCGATGTGCAGGTCGTCGCCCTCGCGGCGCACCAGCGGGTGCTCGGCGACATCGGTCTCGATGTAGAGGTCGCCCGGAGGGCCGCCCCGGGGGCCGGCGGCGCCCTGGCCGGACAGCCGCACCTTGGAGCCCGTCTGCACTCCGGCGGGTATCTTCACCGTCAGCCGCGTGGTCTCCTCCTTGATGCCAGAGCCGCCACACTGGGGGCAGGGCTCCATCGCCCGCCCGGTACCCTGGCAGTTGGGGCACACGCCGCTGCCGCCGAAGAGGCCCGCCCGCCGGGGCCGGCCGGTGCCGTTGCAGGTGGGGCAGGTGCCCATCTTCCCCGAGTCGCCCCGGCCGCTGCACGCCGAGCAGCGCCCGGGCCGGGAGATGGAGAGGGTCCGCTCGGAGCCGGAGACGGCCTCGTTCAGGGTGAGCTGCACGCGAGCCGTCAGGTCCTCGCCGCGCTCCGGGCCGGACGCCCTCCGCCGGCCGAACATGTCGGCCGCGTCGAAGCCGCCCGCGCCCGCGCCCGCGCCGCCCCGGCCGCCGAAGAGGTCGCTGAAGAGGTCGCCCAGGTCGAAGCCCTCGGCGCCGAAGGGCATGCCCCCCGCGCCGCCGCCGCTCGTGGCCGCGGACTTGTAGGCGCGGTAGGCCTCCGCCTTCTTCTCGTCGAAGCCGATCTTCTCCGCGTCGGGGCCGAACTCGTCGTAGAGCTTGCGCTTCTTCGCGTCCGACAGCACCTCGAAGGCGGAGCTGACCTGCTTGAACTTCTCCTCGGCGGCCTTGTTCCCGGGATTGACGTCCGGGTGGTACTTGCGCGCGAGCTTGCGGTACGCCTTCTTGACGTCCTCCGCCGAAGCCCCGCGGTCCACACCGAGAATCTGGTAATAGTCGTCCGCCATTTGTTCCCGCCGTGATGTACCTGATTGAACGTAACCAGCCGGTGGGAGCGCGCCAGCTTGGAGTGCCCGGTTGGCGGGAGATGTATAAAGTCGCCGGAAGATGAGGGAGGCCATGGAAGCGCCGCGCCAGGCTGGAGCGGGAACCCTGTGGCTGGTGGTCTGGCTCCTGTTCGTGCCCGTTACGGGGGCCCGGGCCGCGCCCCCGCCAGCCCCTGACGCCCGGACCGCATCCGCGCCAGAAGCCGACTCCCGCGTCGTCGACCGGGTGGTGGCCATTATCGAGGGCCAGGTGCTCACCCTGAGCGAGCTGCGCTTCGAGGCCCGGGTGGCGCTCGTCCAGCGAGGGGGCGTGCAGGCCCTGGAGGCCCCGCTCGACGAGGACACGCTCCGAGGCGCCCTGGAGCTCATCATCAACCAGCGGGTCCAGGTGCTGAACGCGGACCGCCTCCAGGCGTTCCCCGCCGAGCCGGCCGAGGTCCAGACGCGGCTGGCCGCGTTCCAGGCCCGCGTGGGCGGGGAGGCCGCGTTGCACCGCTTCCTCGCGCGGCACGACATGGACCTGAACGCGCTGGAGGGCGTGCTGGCCCGGGGGCTGCGGGCGGAGCGCATCCTGGACAGTCGCATCCGGCTGCGCGCGCAGGTGGGTGAGACAGAGGTCCGCCGGTACTTCGAGCAGCACGCAACCGAGTACCCCTCGGACTACGAGGCGGTGCGCGCCGCCATCCGGGAGAAGCTGGTGCGAGAGCGGTACGGGGTGCTGGCGGCGGAGGAGCTGGCCCAGGTCCGGGGCTCGGCGCAGGTGCGCCGGGTGGCCCCCTTCGCGCGGGAGGCGCGGCGATGAGGCGGATGCGCGAAGACTCCGCGCCGCACGGGAAGCCCGACTTCGTCATCCGGCAGATGACGGTGGCGGACATGCCGGCGGTGATGGCGCTGGAGAAACAGGCCTTCCGGAACCCCTGGTCCCCGGAGTTGCTCCAGCGCGAGCTGCAGCACGAGTGGTCCACCATCCTCCTCGTGGAGGAGGAGCTGAAGGAGGGGGGCCCGCTGCTGCTGGGGCTGGCCATCTTCTGGATCGTCCACGACGAGGTGCACGTGCTCAACGTGGCCACCGCCCCGGAGCACCGGCGGCGCGGGGTGGCCCGGGCCGTCATGGACGAGGTGCTCGCCCGGGGCAAGGGCCGGCGCTGCACCCTGGCCACGCTGGAGGTGCGCCGCAGCAACGAGGCCGCGCTCCAGCTCTACAAGTCGCTCGGCTTCCGTCCGGTGGGCATCCGGCCGAACTACTACGTGGACGAGGGCGAGGACGCCATCGTCATGGTCCTCGACTTCTAGCCGCACGCGGAGTAGACGACCGCCCCGCCGTATACCCGCCGTGCTTCGTCGCTTCGGGCGACGGGGAATGGACCTCCGGGGCCCTGCCGGTTCATAGGCAGGGTCCAGGCCGTGCTTGACACGGAGGGGTCCCTCCCTATACTCGCGGCCCTTTCCGTAGTCCTGTAGGTAGATATGCGCCGCCTGGTGTGTCTGGCGGTGGCCAACCCCGAAGAAGAGGTATCAGTTGCCGACCATCAGCCAGCTGGTTCGCAAGGGCCGCGAGAAGCTTGTCATCAAGGGCAAGAGCCCCGCGCTCAAGGAGTCCCCCCAGAAGCGTGGCGTCTGCACGCGCGTGTACACCACGACCCCGAAGAAGCCGAACTCGGCCCTCCGCAAGGTGGCCCGTGTTCGTCTGACCAACGGGATCGAGGTCACGTCCTACATCCCCGGCGTGGGTCACAACCTCCAGGAGCACTCGGTGGTCATGATCCGCGGTGGCCGTGTGAAGGACCTCCCGGGCGTCCGCTACCACATCATCCGTGGAACGCTGGACTCCGTGGGCGTCGCGGGTCGCAAGCAGAGCCGCTCCAAGTACGGAGCCAAGCGTCCGAGCTGATCGCTCGTCACGCGGACCACCTTCGTCTCGCAGTGTTTTCGGACGTCTCGCCCCACACCCTGGGGAGCGTCCGTGGGAAGTTCCTCGCAGCAGCTCATGAAGCCCCGTTGATTGCTCTCCAAGTGGGAGTGGGGCGTAAGGGAAGAGAGTAGAGATGCCTCGTCGTCGCGTAGTCGCCAAGCGCAAGATTCTGCCGGATCCGAAGTTCCAGGACCGCCTGGTCACCAAGTTCGTCAACGACCTGATGCGGAAGGGGAAGAAGTCCATCGCCGAGGGCGTGTGCTACGGCGCCTTTGCCCTCATCGAGGAGCGCGCGAAGGAAGACCCCCTCAAGACGTTCAAGAAGGCCCTCGACAACGTCAAGCCGGTGCTCGAGGTGAAGAGCCGCCGCGTCGGTGGCGCCACCTACCAGGTGCCCGTCGAGGTCCGTCAGGATCGCCGCGTCGCCCTCGGCATGCGGTGGATCATCAGCTACGCCAAGGCGCGTGGCGAGAAGACCATGCAGGAGAAGCTGGCCGGCGAGATCATGGACGCCGCCAACAACCGCGGCAACGCGGTGAAGAAGCGTGAAGACACGCACAAGATGGCCGAGGCCAACAAGGCCTTCGCTCACTACCGCTGGTAGGCCCTCGAGGCTTCGCGGTTGCCGCCCGGATGCAGATGCTGCATCCGGGCGGTTTTGTTAGATGGCGCAGCAGGTTCTCTGAAATCGTCCGGTCGGTGGGTGACGCGGCGTGGAGGCCCGTCCCGCTTTTTGGAGAGGTATTGAGTCATGGCCCGTGAGCATCCCCTCGAGCGCTACCGCAACATCGGCATCATGGCGCACATCGATGCCGGCAAGACGACGACCACCGAGCGGATCCTCTTCTACACCGGCGCCATCCACCGGATGGGCGAGGTGCACGAGGGGAACACCACCACCGACTGGATGGTGCAGGAGCGCGAACGCGGCATCACCATCACGTCCGCCGCGATTACCGCCTTCTGGACCCGGAACGACCAGCGCTACCGCGTCAACATCATCGACACGCCGGGACACGTGGACTTCACCATCGAGGTGGAGCGCTCCCTGCGCGTGCTCGACGGCGCCGTCGCCGTGTTCGACGGCGTGAATGGCGTGGAGCCGCAGTCCGAGACGGTGTGGCGCCAGGCGGACAAGTACAAGGTCCCCCGCATCTGCTTCATCAACAAGATGGACCGGGTGGGCGCGGACTTCGAGATGTCCGTGGGCACCATCAAGGACAAGCTCGGCGCGCGCGCGGTGCGCATGCAGCTGCCGCTGGGCACCGAGGACAAGCTCCGCGGCGTCATCGACCTGCTGAAGATGAAGGCGCTGGTGTTCCACGACTCGGAGCAGGGCAGCCGCTACGACGAGGTGGACATCCCCGAGGAGTTCCGCGAGGCGGCCGAAGCGGCCCGCGGCGAGCTGCTCGAGGCCGCGGCCGAGCAGGACGACGCGCTGACGGAGAAGTTCCTCGAGGGCCAGGAGCTGACCGAGGAGGAGATTCGCGGCGCCATCCGCAAGGGCTGCGTGGGGCTGAAGCTGTTCCCCGTGTTCTGCGGCTCGGCGTTCCGTCACAAGGGCGTGCAGCCGCTGCTGGACGCGGTGGTGGACTACCTGCCCAGCCCGCTGGAAATCCCGCCCGTGCATGGCAAGACGCCCAAGGGCGAGGACGCCATCCGCGAGACGAAGGACGACGCACCCTTCAGCGCGCTGGCGTTCAAGATCATGAACGACCCCGCGTTCCAGTCGCAGACGCTGACGTTCCTCCGTGTCTACTCGGGACGGCTCGAGGCGGGCACGGCGGTGTGGAACTCGGTGAAGGGCAAGCGCGAGCGCGTCAGCCGCCTGGTGCAGATGCGCGCGGACAAGAAGGACGAGCTCACCGAGTGCTTCGCCGGCGACATCTGCGCGGTGGTGGGCCTGAAGCTGGCCAGCACCGGCGACACGCTCTGCGACGACAAGCAGCCCATCATCCTGGAGCGGATGGAGTTCCCCGAGCCGGTCATCGACATCGCGATCGAGCCGAAGTCGACGGCGGACCAGGACAAGATCATCCAGTCGCTGCAGCGCCTGGCGATGGAGGACCCGTCGTTCCGCGTGAAGACGAACGAGGAGACGGGGCAGACCATCATCGCCGGCATGGGCGAGCTGCACCTGGAAATCATCGTCGACCGGCTCCTGCGCGAGTTCAAGGTCGACGCGAACATCGGCAAGCCGCAGGTGGCGTACCGGGAGACCATCACCAGCCAGACGCAGGCGGAGGGGAAGTACATCCGCCAGACGGGCGGCCGCGGCCAGTACGGCCACATCTGGCTGCGCGTCATGCCCAACGAGCCCGGCAAGGGCTTCGCCTTCGAGAACAAGGTGACGGGCGGCGCGGTGACGAAGGAGTTCGTGGACGCGGTGCGCGAGGGCGTCGCCGAGTCCATGCAGAACGGGCCGGTGGCGGGCTACCCCATGGTCGACGTCAAGGTGGAGGCCTACGACGGCTCCATGCACGACGTGGACTCCAGCGAGATGGCCTTCAAGATCGCCGGCTCCCTGGCCTTCAGGGATGCCGTGCGCAACGCCACGCCCGTGCTCCTCGAGCCCATCATGAGCTGCGAGATCGTCACGCCCGAGGACTTCATGGGCGACGTCATCGGCGACCTGAACGGCCGCCGCGGAAAGGTGCTGGGGATGGTGCCCCGGCCCGGTCGGGTGCAGGCCATCCAGGCGCAGGTGCCCCTGGCCGCCATGTTTGGCTACTCGACCGACCTGCGCAGCCGCAGCCAGGGAAGGGCGACCTACACCATGCAGTTCAGTCACTACGCGCCCGCGCCGAAGACGGCGCTCAACCGGTGACCGCGGTACGCCTGGCGGAGTGCTCGCCGGGCGATTTCAGTTGACGTTGCGGCACGATTGGAGCAGGACGCAGCACCTTCGCAGTTGAATTCCGAGATTGAGACGCGCGCCGGGTCCATTGACCGGCAGCCCCGCGAGGAGAGGTCATGGCCAAGGAGAAGTTCGAGCGTAACAAGCCCCACGTGAACATCGGCACGATCGGACACGTGGACCACGGCAAGACGTCGCTGACGGCCGCCATCACCAAGGTGCTGGCGAAGACGGGCGGCGCCACGTTCATGGCGTACGACCAGATCGACAAGGCGCCGGAGGAGCGTGAGCGCGGTATCACCATCTCCACCGCGCACGTGGAGTACCAGACGAAGAACCGGCACTACGCCCACGTCGACTGTCCGGGCCACGCCGACTACGTCAAGAACATGATTACCGGCGCGGCGCAGATGGACGGCGCCATCCTGGTGGTTTCGGCCGCGGACGGCCCGATGCCCCAGACGCGTGAGCACATCCTCCTGGCCCGCCAGGTCGGCGTGCCCTACATCGTCGTCTTCCTGAACAAGGTGGACATGCTGGACGACCCCGAGCTGCGCGAGCTCGTGGAGATGGAAGTCCGGGACCTGCTCAAGAAGTACGAGTTCCCCGGCGACACCATCCCCATCGTCCCCGGTTCGGCCCTCAAGGCGCTGGAGGGTGACACCAGCGACATCGGCGAGCCTGCCATCCTGAAGCTGATGGAGGCGGTGGACAGCTACATCCCCACCCCGCAGCGCGCCACCGACAAGCCCTTCCTGATGCCGGTGGAAGACGTCTTCTCCATCGCCGGTCGTGGCACGGTGGCCACCGGCCGCGTCGAGCGCGGCAAGGTGAAGGTCGGCGAGGAAGTCGAAGTCGTCGGCCTGCGCCCCACGCAGAAGACGGTGGTGACGGGCGTGGAGATGTTCCGCAAGCTGCTCGATGAGGGCATGGCGGGCGACAACATCGGCGCGCTGGTGCGCGGCCTGAAGCGTGAGGACCTGGAGCGCGGCCAGGTGCTGGCCAAGCCGGGCAGCATCACCCCGCACACCAAGTTCAAGGCGCAGATCTACGTCCTCTCGAAGGAGGAGGGTGGTCGTCACACCCCGTTCTTCAAGGGCTACCGTCCCCAGTTCTACTTCCGCACCACGGACGTGACGGGCACGGTGAAGCTGCCGGACAACGTGGAAATGGTGATGCCGGGCGACAACATCGCCATCGAGGTGGAGCTCATCACCCCGGTGGCCATGGAGAAGGAGCTCCGGTTCGCCGTCCGTGAGGGCGGTCGTACCGTGGGCGCCGGCGTGGTGGCCGAAATCATCGAGTAGAAGCCCTCCACCGGCTCCCTGAGACCCCATGGGTGGGAATTTTCAGGGAGCCGGAGGAAATCCAGTTGCATACCCCCGGCGCGGGATGGTAATCACCGCGCCCCTTCGTTCCGAAGAAACGGCTCTGTGAAATCCAGGGGACGTAAGTCGTAACGCCGCCCGAGGCACAGGCAGGGCTCGTTCTAAGAGGTTCTTGCGAATGGCGACACAGAAGATCCGCATCCGGTTGAAGGCGTACGACTCGAAGCTCCTGGACCAGAGTGCTGGGGAGATCGTCGAGACGGCCAAGCGCACGGGCGCGAAGGTAGCCGGTCCGATCCCCCTGCCGACGCGCATCAACAAGTTCACCGTGCTGCGGTCTCCGCACGTGGACAAGAAGAGCCGCGAGCAGTTCGAGATCCGCACTCACAAGCGCCTGCTCGACATCCTCGAGCCCACGCAGCAGACGTTGGATGCGCTCATGAAGCTGGATCTGTCGGCCGGCGTTGACGTCGAGATCAAGTCCTAGGAAGCGGGTGGGCGTTCGAGTGGTTTCACTCCGACCCCGCGAGGAAAGTGCCATGGCGAAGTTTGACGTTGTCGACCTGGATTTGAAGAAGGTGTCGGAGATCGAGCTCTCCGACGACGTGTTTGGCGCCGAGCCGAACACCCACCTCTTTTACGAGGTGGCGAAGATGCAGCAGATCAACCGGCGTCGCGGCACGGTGGGGGTGAAGAACACCTCGCTGGTCAGCGGCGGCGGCAAGAAGCCCTGGAAGCAGAAGGGCACCGGCCGCGCCCGCCAGGGCTCCATCCGCGCTTCCCACTGGGTGGGCGGCGGCAAGGCGATGGCTCCCAAGGCTCGCGACTACTTCTACCGCCCGCCCCGCAAGGTGCGCCGCGGTGCCCTGAAGTCCGCTCTGTCCCTGCGGGCCCGCGAGAAGACGCTCATCATCCTGAGCGGCTTCTCCCTGGACGCGCCGAAGAGCAAGCAGGCCTTCGAGGTCCTCACCAAGCGCCTGAAGCTGCAGAACGCGCTGGTGATTGACGACAAGGGCAACACCAACCTGCACCGCAGCGTGCGCAACCTGGCGAAGTTCGACGTGCTGCCTCCCGAGGGTCTCAACCTCGAGGCCGTCCTGCGGCACTCGCACATCGTCCTCACCTCCGCGGCCGCGAAGACCCTCGAGGGGGCGCTGTCATGAATCTGAACGACGTCATCAAGGGCCCGCTCATCACCGAGAAGCTGGACAAGGCCCGCGAGAAGTTCCGGCAGTACTCGTTCATCGTCGACCGCAAGGCCACCAAGCACGACGTGGCCCGCGCGGTGGAGACGCTCTTCAAGGTCACCGTCGAGGGCGTTCGTACCAACGTCGTCCGCGGCAAGGTCAAGCGGGTGGGCCGGAGCATCGGCAAGCGGCCCAACTTCAAGAAGGCGGTCGTCACCCTGAAGCAGGGCGACTCGATCGAGCTCTTCGAGGGAGGGGCGGCCTGACGCTACGGCGTCGAGCCTGCCTGCGAGGAACACACCATGGGCATCAAGAAGTACAAGCCGACTAGCGCCGCCCGCCGTCTGATGACGGTGTCCGACTTCGCGGACATCACCAAGGACTCGCCGGAGAAGAGCCTCACCGCGCCCCTCAAGCGCTCCGGTGGCCGCAACGTCCACGGTCACATCACCCGTCGTCACCAGGGCGGTGGCCACAAGCGCCGCTACCGCATCATCGACTTCAAGCGTCGCGACAAGGACGGCGTGCCGGCCAAGGTCGCCGCGGTGGAGTACGACCCGAACCGCACCGCCAACATCGCGCTGCTGCACTACGCGGACGGCGAGAAGCGCTACATTCTCGCTCCGGTGGGTCTGAGCGTGGGTGACACGGTGTTCGCCGGCGATACGGCGGACATCCGTCCGGGCAACAGCCTTCCGCTGCAGAACATCCCGGTGGGTACCATCATCCACAACGTGGAGCTGAAGCCGGGCCGTGGCGCCCAGGTCATCCGCTCCGCCGGGACGTCCGGCCAGCTGATGGCGAAGGAGGACCGCTACGCGCAGGTCCGCATGCCTTCCGGCACCGTCCGCAAGGTCCTCATCGAGTGCCGCGCCACCGTGGGCCAGGTGGGCAACATCGAGCACGAGATCATCCGCATCGGCAAGGCGGGCAAGAGCCGCTGGCTGGGCATCCGTCCCACCGTCCGCGGTCTGGCGATGAACCCCGTCGACCACCCGCACGGCGGTGGTGAGGGTAAGTCCGGTCAGGGTAACCCGCACCCGGTGTCTCCGTGGGGCAAGAAGACCAAGGGCCTCACCACGCGCACCAACAAGCGCACTGACAAGTTCATCGTGAGCGGCCGCCGCCAGGGCGCGCGCAGCCAGTAAGAGGATCGCAAGTCATGGCTCGTTCGATCAAGAAGGGTCCGTTCGTCGACGATTTCCTCGTGAAGAAGATCGAGGACATGATCAAGACGAACAAGAAGACCGTCGTAAAGACGTGGTCGCGGCGCTCCACCATTCTTCCGGAGTTCGTGGGCCACACCTTCGCGGTGCACAACGGGAAGAAGTTCATCCCGGTGTTCGTCACGGAGAACATGGTGGGCCACAAGCTCGGCGAGTTCGCCCCGACCCGTACGTTCGGTGGTCACTCGGCGGAGAAGAAGGTCGCCAAGGCCCCGGGCAAGTAGCCTGGCGCATTGCCTGAGAGCCTGAGGAGAAGACCATGGAGTCGACTGCACATCTGCGTTTCCTGCGCATGAGCCCCCGCAAGATTTCCACCGTTGCGGCGCTCATCCGGGGCAAGCCTGTCGAGGCGGCCCTCAACATCCTGAAGTTCACCAAGCGCGCCGCGGCCAAGCCGGTGGAGACGCTCATCAAGAGCGCCGTGGCCAACGCGACGGACAAGTCCAAGGGGCAGGTCGACGTGGACACGCTCTACGTGAAGACCATCTCCGTGGACCAGGGTCCCACCCAGCGCCGGTTCATGCCGCGCGCCATGGGTCGGGCCACCCCGATCAAGAAGAAGACGGCCCACGTTCACGTGGTGCTGGCCGAGGCGAAGAAGAAGTAGGACCCGTCGGGCCCCGCCCGGAACGTTCAAGGAGATTCACGTTGGGACAGAAAGTTCATCCGATCGGGTTCCGGCTCGGCGTCATCAAGACCTGGGACTCCAAGTGGTTCGAGCACAAGAACTACGCTCAGTGGCTCCATGAGGACATCCGCATCCGCGAGTTCGTGAAGAAGTCGCTGAACCACGCGGGCGTGTCCAAGGTGGAGATCGAGCGCGCCGCCAACAAGGTGAAGGTCAACGTCCACACCGCGCGTCCGGGTATCGTCATCGGCAAGCGCGGCGCGGGCATCGAGACGGTGAAGAAGGACCTCCAGCAGTTCACGAAGAACGAGGTCTTCCTCAACATCGTCGAGGTCCGCAAGGCGGAGACCGACGCCCAGCTCGTGGCGGAGAACATTGCCACGCAGCTCGAGCGCCGCATCGCGTTCCGCCGCGCCATGAAGAAGGCCCTGCAGACGGCGATGAAGTTCGGCGCCAAGGGCATTCGCGTGGCCTGCTCGGGCCGCCTCGGTGGCGCGGAGATGGCGCGCTACGAGTGGTACCGCGAGGGTCGCGTGCCCCTGCACACCCTGCGCGCGGACATCGACTACGGCTTCGCCGAGGCCAAGACGACCTACGGCAAGATCGGCTGCAAGGTCTGGGTCTGCAAGGGCGAGGTCCTCCCCGGCAAGGGTGGCCAGGCCCCCATGCCCTCCAACCGGTAATCAGCCCACCCGCGCCGGACTGCCCGTGAGGGCCGTCCGGAGCAGGGCGACCAAGGACAGCGACGATGCTTCAGCCTGCTCGTACCAAATACCGCAAGATGCACAAGGGCCGCACCCCGGGCGCTGCTCACCGTGGTAGCGACATGACCTACGGTGAGTACGGTCTCGTGAGCCTCCAGCCGGGGTGGATCACCTCCCGGCAGATCGAGGCGGCCCGTATCGCGATGACCCGCCACGTGAAGCGCGGCGGCAAGATCTGGATCCGTATCTTCCCGGACAAGCCCATCACCAAGAAGCCCGCCGAGACCCGTATGGGTACCGGTAAGGGTGGCGTGGAGTACTACGTCGCGGTGGTGAAGCCCGGCCGTATCCTCTACGAGATGGAGGGTATGACGCGCGAGGTGGCCACCGGGGCGCTGAAGCTGGCGCAGGCCAAGCTGCCGGTGCTCACGAAGATCGTGACCCGTGCGGACCTGAGCCTCTAGGCATACAGCGGCGGGTGCCGGTCTCGCGGCCGGCTCCCGCTCGCATGTGGAGATTGCAATGGCGACTGCGAAGGAACTGAAGGAACTGTCCGCGGAGGACCTGCAGCGGCGCGCGACCGAGTTGCGCGACACGCTGTTCCAGGACCAGCTGAAGCGGCGTACGGGCTCGCTGGACAGCCCGTCCGAGCGCACCCAGCACCGCCGCGACCTGGCCCGCGTGCTGACCGTCATGACCCAGAAGGTCAAGGCGGCGAAGCAGGGCTGAGAAGTCAAACCTCCAAGCGCGCTCTGTGGTAGGAGCGCGCGCGGCCATCCGGGCCCTGAAGGCCCGGGTGCATGAGAGACAGTGAGACTGAAGATGGCTGAAGCGACCGAGACGCCCGCTCCCGAGACCTCCACCCGCGGCCGTCCCAAGACGCGCGTGGGTATCGTCACCTCCAACAAGATGCAGAAGACGGTGGTCGTCACCGTCCAGCGTCGGGCTCCCCACCCGAAGTACGGGAAGATCATGAGCCTGCGCGAGAAGTACAAGGCGCACGTGGAGGACCACGACTACCCCAAGAAGGTCACCATCAACGAGGGTGATCGGGTCCGGATCGCCGAGACCAAGCCCGCGTCGAAGGACAAGCGCTGGCGCGTGGTCGAGGTGCTGGAGAAGAGCAAGAACGTCTAGCACGCACCCGGCGACAAGGAGACTTCCAGATGATTCAGATGACCAGCGTGCTCGACGTTGCCGACAACTCGGGCGCGAAGAAGGTGTTTTGCATCAAGGTGCTCGGCGGCTCGAAGCGCAAGTACGCGTCCATCGGCGATGTCATCGTCGTGTCCATCCGCGAGGCGCTGCCCAACTCGAAGGTGAAGAAGGGTGACGTGGCCAAGGCCGTCATCGTCCGCACCAAGCGCGAGGTGGGTCGGGCCGACGGCAGCTACATCAAGTTCGATGGCAACTCCGCCGTCCTCATCAACAAGGACATGGAGCCCATTGGTACGCGCATCTTCGGGCCGGTGGCCCGTGAGCTCCGCGCCCGCAAGTTCATGAAGATCATCTCGCTGGCGCCCGAAGTCCTCTAAGGACAGCAGGCCGGACGGCGAGCAGCCAGAGAGAGGAAGCCATGCAGAAGCTGAAGGTGGGTGACACGGTCCAGGTCATGGCCGGGGCCGAGGCCTCCGAGAAGAACCCGGCGACCAAGCGCGGCAAGATCCTGAAGATCGATCGCGAGGCAGAGCGCGTGACGGTCGAAGGGCTGCGCCTGGTGAAGCGGCACATGAAGAAGACGCCGCAGAGCCCGGAGGGCGGAATCGTCGAGAAGCCCGGCACCATCGCCCTGGCGAATGTCCAGGTGGTGTGTGCCAAGTGCGACAAGCCGACGCGAGTGGGCTTCCGCACCGAGGGTGAGGACGGGAAGAAGAAGCGGTTCTGCAAGAACTGCGACGCCCTGATTGACTAGGTAGCCGCGTTGGTGCATGTATGCGCGCCCTTCGCCCTCCCGGGTGGGAGGATAGGTGGGCGTGCAGGCATGGAGGGCCCGTGGAGCATCGGGGGCCCTCGCGGTGTTTCCAGGTTCCATACGAAGGACTGATCGGGCGCGCTGGGTCCACGACGGCGCTCCGAAGCAGAGGACAGGACGATGGCTGACGAGAAGAAGCCCGAGCAGAAGGAAAAGAAGGCGAAGCGGGGCAAGAAGGAAGAGGCCAAGAAGGTTGGCTTCGCGGCGAACATCGAGGAAGGCCTCGAGTCCAAGCCGGCCCGCATGAAGGTCCGCTTCTTCAAGGAGGGCGTGCCCGCCCTGATGAAGGAGCTGAACCTCAAGAACCCGATGCAGGTTCCCCGCCTTGAGAAGATCGTCGTCAACATGGGTCTGGGCGAGGCGCTCGCCAACAACAAGATCCTGGAGTCGGCGGTGGATCAGCTCGCGGCGATCACCGGCCAGAAGCCGATCGTCACGCGCGCCCGCAAGTCCATCGCGAACTTCAAGCTGCGCCAGGGCCAGGCCATCGGCACCGCCGTGACGCTGCGTGGCGAGCGCATGTACGAGTTCATGGACCGCCTCATCACCGTGGCGCTGCCGCGCGTGCGTGACTTCAAGGGCGTGTCCCCCAAGGCTTTCGACGGGAATGGCAACTACACGCTCGGCATCCGCGAGCAGATCATCTTCCCCGAAATCAACTACGACCAGATCGAGAAGGTGAAGGGGCTCAACATCAGCTTCGTCACCACGGCCGCGAACGATGAGCAGGGGCTGGCGCTGATGCGTCACTTCGGCATGCCGTTCCGCCAGTAGCCCTCGAGCCAAGGACCCGAAGACAATGGCCAAGCTCTCCAAGATTGCCCAGGCAAAGCGCAAGCCGAAGTTCGCCGTGCGCCAGTACAACCGCTGCCCGCTGTGCGGTCGGCCCCGTGCGTTCCTGCGCAAGTTCAAGATGTGCCGTATCTGCCTGCGCAACCGCGCGCTGCGCGGCGAAATCACCGGCGTCACCAAGTCGTCCTGGTAGCCGGAAGGGCAGGGCGCCTGGCGGGCTCGTGAGGGCTTGATAGGCGCCCTGGACGTGCTCCGGAAGGAGCACGCCCTGGAAGTTCCGCTGTACGGAAGTGGCAGTCGCCTCGAACCCCCGGGATGGGCCCGGCAGGCGTGGCGGTTGCGAACGCGGGGTGCCCGGGAAGGGGCCCTGCCTCGGAAGGTATCCCATGCCGGTCAATGATCCCGTCGGCGACATGCTGACCCGCCTGCGCAACGCCTCGCGTGCGCGGCACGACAAGGTCGTCATTCCCCACTCGAAGCTCAAGCTCGAGATCATCAAGGTCCTCAAGGACGAGGGCTACATCGGTGAGTTCACCGTTCACGAGCTCAAGCCCCAGAACGAGATCACCGTTCAGCTGAAGTACGGCCCGGACCGTGCGCCCGCCATCACCGGCATCCGCCGCGTGTCGAAGCCGGGTCTGCGCCGCTACGTGAATTCGCGTGAGATTCCGCAGGTGCTGGGTGGCCTGGGCATCTCCGTCCTCTCCACCTCGCGCGGCATCATGGTGGACACCGAGGCCCGCAAGCAGAAGGTCGGCGGCGAGCTGCTCTGCACCGTCTACTAGCCAGCAGCCCAGGTGTGGCGCCCCGTGAGGGAGCGCCCCCCGGGCATACAGGACCGAGGCAATCATGAGTCGGATTGGAAAACTGGCAATCAAGCTCGGCGACAAGACGAAGGCCACCGTCGCCGGCCAGCAGGTGAACTTCGAGGGCCCCAAGGGCAAGCTGTCCGTGAAGCTGCCCGCCCGGGTCAAGGTGGAGGTCAAGGACGGCCAGGTGACGGTGCAGCGCGAGGACGACTCTCGCGAGGCCCGCAGCCTGCACGGCCTGACGCGCACCATCCTCGCGAACGCCGCCAAGGGCGTGTCCACGGGCTTCGAGAAGAAGCTGGACATCCGCGGCGTCGGTTTCCGCGCCGAGGTGAAGGGCAAGGCCATCCACTTCGCCCTGGGTTACTCGCACCCGGTGGTGTTCAACCTGCCGGAGGGCGTGACGGCCGAGGTCGACAAGGCGTCGCGTACCGAGGACAGCCTCCCCACCGTGGGGCTGACGCTGCGCTCCGCGGACAAGGAAGTACTGGGGGCCACGGCGGTGAACATCCGCTCGCTGCGCCCGCCCGAGCCCTATAAGGGCAAGGGCATCAAGTACTCCGAGGAGCGCATCCGCCGTAAGGAGGGCAAGACCGGAACGACCTAGTCGTCCCGTCTGTCCTGAGTGTTCCAAACCCCGCCGGGCCCGCTGGGCCTGGCGGCATCATCCGGCGGCGGAAGGCCGCATCGCCACCGGACGGAAAAGGAAGCAGCCATGGCATCGAAGATCGAACAGCGCCTCAAGAGGAAGAACCGCATCCGCAAGAAGCTGTCGGGCACGACAGAGCGGCCGCGGCTCACCGTCTACAAGAGCCTCAAGCACATCTACGCCCAGGTGGTGGACGACACCACGGGCCGCACCCTCGCGTTTGCTTCGTCGCTGTCCAAGGACCTGAAGGGTCAGGACGAGGGCGACAAGAAGGCGGACGCGAAGCGCGTGGGCACCCTGATTGCGCAGAAGTGCAAGGCCGCCAACGTCGAGGCGGTGGTGTTCGACCGCAACGGCTTCCCCTATCACGGGCGCATCGCCGCCGTGGCCGACGCCGCGCGCGAGGCCGGGCTGAAGTTCTAAGAATTCGAAAGGAATCCCCCAAGTGGCAACTCCGATCAATCCGAACGATCTGGACCTCACCGACCGCGTGGTGAACATCAACCGCGTGGCCAAGGTCGTGAAGGGCGGCCGTCGTTTCTCGTTCGCCGCCCTCGTGGTGGTGGGGGACGGCGCCGGGCACGTGGGCGTCGGCCTGGGCAAGGCCAACGAGGTCCCCGAGGCCATCCGCAAGGGTGGCGAGAACGCGAAGAAGAACCTGTTCCGGGTTCCGCTGATGGGTCACACCATCCCGCACGAGGTGCTCGGGCACTTCGGCGCCGGGTGGGTGCTCCTGAAGCCGGCCAGCCAGGGTACGGGCGTCATCGCCGGCGGCGCGGTTCGCGCGGTGCTGGAGGCGGCGGGCATCCGCAACATCCTGACCAAGAGCCAGGGCTCGCGGAACCCGCACAACGTGCTGAAGGCCACGGTGGCCGGCCTGAAGATGCTGCGCAGCGCGGAGCAGGTGTCCCGTCTGCGTGGCAAGGACGTCGAGGCGACGAAGCTCGCCGGCGAGCAGAGGACCTAAACATGGCGCTCAAGGTCAAGCTGGTGAAGAGCTTTTCGGGGTCCTCTGGCGAGATGCTGGAGACCATCCGTGGGCTGGGCCTGAAGAAGTTCGGCGAGGAGCGCATCCTGAAGGACACCCCGTCCGTTCGCGGCATGGTGTTCAAGGTGAAGCACCTGGTCACGCTGGAGACTGTCTCCGGTGAGGCTCCGGCTCCCAAGCGTCGCAAGCCGCGCAAGGTCGCTCTGAAGGAGCGCGCCCGCGCGTATCAGGCCAAGCAGGGCAAGGCCTGAGTCACGAGAGGATTGAGACGATGAGCACTCTGAACAATCTGAAGCGTCCGCCTCGCTCGTGGCACCGCAAGAAGCGCGTGGGCCGCGGCCAGGGTAGCGGTCTGGGCAAGACGGCCGGCCGTGGTGGCAAGGGCCAGAAGGCCCGCTCCGGCAACATGCGGTTCGAGGGCTTCGAGGGCGGCCAGAGCCCCCTCCAGCGCCGCCTGCCGAAGTTCGGCTTCAACTCGCCCAACCGCACCGTGTACGCGGTGGTGAACCTGGCGGACGTCGAGCAGCACTTCGACGCTGGCGCCACGGTGGACGAGGCCGCGCTGAAGAAGGTGGGCCTGGTCAAGGGCCGCTACCACGGCGTGAAGTTGCTGGCCCAGGGCGGGCTGACCAAGAAGGTCACCGTCCGGGTCCACAAGGCCTCCGAGGCGGCGAAGTCCGCCGTCCAGCAGGCGGGCGGCGCCGTCGAGGAGCTGCCGCTGATGGCCCACAAGCCGGAGGCGGCCGCCAAGGCGCACTCTGGCAAGGGCGTCAAGGCGCCCCGGCAGCCCAAGGCCTGAGCGTGTCCGGCGCGCATCACTTGTCGGTGGTGCGCGCCTTTTCGCTTGTGTAGGCTTCTGCGCCCCTTTCCCGCTCGTGGAACAGGGGCGTTTTGTCGTCCTGGCAGAACCCTCTCGAAGAGGATGGCTACCCCGTGGCTTTCAACGCCTTCGCCAACGTCTTCCGTATCGCGGAGCTGCGCAGCCGGCTCGCGTATACGCTCTTGCTGCTCGCCGTCTATCGCATCGGCATCTTCATCAACACGCCGGGCGTGGACCGCGCAGCGATGAACGCGTTCATGGAGGCCCAGAAGCAGTCGGGTGGCCTCGTGTCGCTGTTCAACCTCTTCTCCGGCGGCGCGCTGGAGCAGATGTCCATCTTCGGTCTGGGCATCATGCCGTACGTCAGCGCCTCCATCATCATGCAGCTCCTGGCGGTGGTGGTGCCCAGCCTCGAGCGGCTCCAGAAGGAGGGCGCCGGCGGGCGCCAGAAGATCAACCAGTACACCCGCTACGGCACCATCGTCCTGTCCGTCATCCAGGGCATCGGCATCTCCCGGTGGCTGGCGTCGCTCGGGCGCTCCGACGGCGGACAGAGCGGGTTCAACCAGGTCGTCGTCCCGGACGACAGCGCCTGGTTCACCTTCATGACGGTCATCAGCCTGACGGCGGGCACGGCCTTCATCATGTGGCTGGGTGAGCGCATCACCGAGCGCGGCATCGGCAATGGAATCTCCCTCATCATCTTCGCCGGCATCGTGGCCCGCCTGGTCCCCGGTGGAAAGACGCTGCTGGACCTGACGAGCCAGGAGGTCATCGCGGTGGCCGAGGTGCTGGGGCTGCTGGCCTTCATGCTCCTCATCATCGGGGTGGTGGTCTACGTCGAGCGCGGCATGCGGCGCATTCCCATCCAGTACGCCAAGCGAATGGCGGGACGGCGGATGTTCGCGGGGCAGGCCACGTACTTCCCCATGAAGGTGAACACCTCCGGCGTGATTCCGCCCATCTTCGCCGGCGCGGTGCTGTCCTTCCCGGCCACGCTGGGCACCTGGTTCCCGTTCCTCCAGGACTTCCAGCGCGCCATCGAAGGCAACCTGTGGATCTACAACGGGCTGTTCGTCCTCCTGGTCATCTTCTTCGCGTACTTCTACACGGCGCTGACGTTCCGGCCGGATGACGTCGCGGACAACATCAAGAAGCAGGGTGGCTACATTCCCGGCATCCGTCCGGGTCGCCAGACGGCGGAGTTCATCGAGCGCGTGCTCAACCGGCTCACCTTTGGTGGCGCGCTCTACCTGGCCGTCATCTGCGTGATTCCGTCCGTCATCAGCGGCCTGCTGGGGGTGCAGTTCACCTTCGGTGGCACGGCGCTGCTCATCGTCGTGGGCGTGGCGCTGGACACGGTGCAGCAGATCGAGGGTCACCTCATCAGCCGCAACTACGAGGGCTTCGCGGGCCCCCGCGGTCCGCGGATCCGCGGCCGGGTGCGCGCGGCGGCCTGAGTCTCAGGGCGTAAGTTCCGGGCGCCTCTTCCCGTCGCGGGGAGGGGCGCCTCGTCGTTCCAGGGTAATGTCGTTCAGGGGTATTCGGTGGTGCACACGGGGGGCCCTCGGAGGTTTGTGGCCGACGACTTCCGTGCCTTCCTTCGGAGCTGAGAGGAGCACATGAACCTGATCCTGTTGGGGCCGCCGAACGCGGGGAAGGGAACCCAGGCGAAGAAGCTGTATGGGGACTTCCACATCCCGCAGATCTCCACCGGTGACATCCTCCGCAAGGCGGTGGCGGATGGGACGGAGCTGGGGAAGGTCGCGGGGCCGCTGATGGCCGCGGGGCAGTACGTGCCCGACGATGTCGTCATCGGCATCGTCGAGGAGCGCTTGAAGCAGCCGGACGTGGCCAGCGGCTTCGTGCTGGATGGCTTCCCGCGCACGCCGGGCCAGGCGGAGGCGCTGGACCGGATGCTGGCGCGCCTGGGCAAGCAGCTCGACGCGGTCATCTCGCTCGAGGTGCCGCACGCCAAGCTGGTGGAGCGGGGCTCCGGGCGGCGCGTGTGTCCCAATGACGGCAGCGTCTACCACGTCTACCAGAGCCCCCCGAAGCGGGCGGGCTACTGCGACAAGTGCAACGCGGGGCTGGTCCAGCGCCCCGACGACATGCCGGACGTGATTGAGAAGCGCCTGCAGAAGTACGACGCGGAGACGGCCCCGCTGAAGGCCTTCTACGCGAAGAAGGGCGTCCTCAAGAGCGTGGACGGCGTGGGCTCGCCGGAAGGCATCTACGAGGAAATCAAGGCCGCCGCGGGCAAGGGCTGAGCGGAGGCCGGGCGGGCGGGGAGGGGGCTCTTGCGGCGCCTCTCTCCGCTGCCCACCCGTTCCCAGGAGGCCCTGCCGGGCCCGGGACACGTGAATGAGCCAGGTCGGCATCAAGAGCCCGGAGGAGATTGCCCTCATGCGCCAGGCGGGGCGCATCGTGTGCGAAATCCTGGACGCGCTCGAGAAGGCCGTGGCGCCCGGCGTCACCACCTGGGAGCTGGACGCCCTGGCCGCGGAGCTCACGGCCCGGAAGGGGGCCAGGCCGGCGTTCAAGGGGTACCTCGGCTTCCCATGTGTGCTGTGTGCCTCCATCAACGAGGAGGTGGTCCACGGCATCCCCAGCCGGACGCGGAAGCTGGCGGAGGGCGACCTGATGAAGCTCGACTTCGGGGTGGTGTACCGGGGCTTCTTCGGGGACTCGGCGAGGACGGTGCCGGTGGGGAAGGTGAGCTCGGCGGCCCGGGCCCTGGTGGACACCACCCGGGAGTCGCTCCACAAGGCCATCCAGGCGATGAAACCGGGCAACCACCTGGGGGATATCGGGCATGCGGTGCAGCGCCATGTCGAGGCACGGGGGTACTCGGTGGCGCGGGGCTTCACGGGGCACGGAATCGGGCGCAAGCTGCATGAGCACCCGCAGGTTCCGAATCATGGCCAGGCGGGTGGGGGCATGAAGCTTCGGGCGGGGATGGTCCTGGCGGTCGAGCCCATGGTCAACCAGGGCACCGACGAGGTGGAGATCCTGGAAGACGAGTGGACGGCCGTCACGGCCGACGGAAAGCTGTCCGCGCACTTCGAGCACACGGTCCTCATCACGGACCACGGCCCCGAGGTGCTCACCCGGAGCATTTGAGGTCGCTCCGACTGCGGGTGAAATACCCTGGTGTTATGGGGGGTTGGTAGGAATCCGAGTTTTGCTGCGCGCGGCGCTTGCCACTTGCGGACCAAAGTGCTATCCCGCCGCGCTTCCAAGAGGTTCGTGGTCCGGGAAGAGAGTCTGCCGCTTGCCGAAGGATGATTCCATCGAAGTCGAGGGGACCGTAATGGAGCCCCTCCCGAACGCGATGTTCCGCGTGGTGCTGGACAACGGCCACAAGGTGCTCGCGCACATTTCGGGCAAGATGAGGATGCACTTCATCCGCATCCTCCCGGGTGACAAGGTGAAGGTCGAGCTGTCTCCGTACGACCTGACGCGCGGTCGGATCACGTACCGGGCGAAGTAGAAGGGCCTTGCCCGCCGGGAATGGCGGGTGGCCCGCTGGGCTTTTCTTTAGCTGAGGAAGGAAGTTCGCTCCCATGAAGGTACGGGCGTCCGTCAAGAAGATCTGCGACAAGTGCAAGGTCGTTCGTCGCAAGGGTATCGTGCGTGTCATCTGCGCTTCGAACCCCCGTCACAAGCAGCGCCAGGGCTAACGGCCAGACGGCCGTTGGCTTCAGACCAACTCCACCCACGAAGGAATACCGAAGATGGCTCGTATCGCCGGCATCGATCTGCCGCCCAACAAGCGTGCAGTGATCTCGCTCCAGTACATCTACGGGATCGGCAACAAGTCCGCGCAAGACATCATCGAGGCGGCGGGCATCGATCCCACCACCCGGACCAAGGACCTCACCGAGGAGCAGGCCCGCAAGATCCGCGAGATCATCGAGGCCAGCTACAAGGTGGAGGGTGACCTGCGTCGCGAGGTCACCATGAACATCAAGCGTCTGATGGACCTGGGCTGCTACCGGGGTCTCCGTCACCGCAAGGGCCTGCCCGTTCGCGGCCAGCGCACCCACACCAACGCGCGTACCCGCAAGGGTCCGAAGCGCGGCATCGTCCGGGCCAAGCCGGCCGCTCCGGCTCGCTAACCCTCAGCGTGGGCCCTCCAGGGGGCCCACGTCGATCACCTTTCAGGAGCAGCAACGCACATGGCTGACGAGACCAATACTTCGGCTGCGGCGCCCGCGGGCGCCGAGGGTGCCGAGGCCCCTGCCGCGAAGAAGGCCAAGCGCAAGGGCAAGAAGAACATCCTCAACGGCGTGGTCCACATCCAGTCCACGTTCAACAACACCATCATCACGATCACGGACGTGTCCGGGAACGTGATCTCCTGGTCCTCGGCCGGGGCGCGTGGCTTCAAGGGAAGCCGCAAGTCCACGCCGTTCGCCGCCCAGGTGGCCGCCGGCGACGCCGCGGCGAAGGCGATGGAGCACGGCCTGAAGAACGTGTCCGTGTTCGTGAAGGGCCCGGGCGCGGGCCGCGAGTCGGCGCTGCGCGCGCTGGCCGCCGCCGGCCTGAAGATCAACCTCATCCGCGACGTGACGCCCATCCCGCACAACGGGTGCCGTCAGCCCAAGCGTCGCCGCGTCTAAACCCTTCGTCGGGCCGCCTTCGCGCCTCGCGGCGTGAGGGCGGCTCCAGAACACCTTCAAGGACCTCTCAATGGCTCGTTACACCGCCAGCGCCTGCCGCATCTGCCGGCGCGAAAACCTCAAGATGTACCTCAAGGGCGACCGTTGCTACACGGACAAGTGCGCCATCGAGCGCCGCCCCTATCCCCCCGGCCAGCACGGCCAGGGCCGCGTGAAGTTCTCTGGCTACGGCGTGCAGCTGCGCGAGAAGCAGAAGGTCAAGCGCATGTACGGCCTGCTGGAGAACCAGTTCCGCGGCTACTACCACCGCGCGTCCGCCGCCAAGGGCAAGACGGGTGAGAATCTCCTGCAGCAGCTGGAGCTCCGCCTGGACAACGTGGTGTTCCGCATGGGCTTCGCGGACACCCGCGCCGAGGCCCGCCAGCTGGTGCGCCACGGCCACTTCCAGGTGAATGGCCGCAAGGTCAACATCCCCTCCTTCTCGGTCAAGCCGGGCAGCGCGGTGGAGGTGGTGGAGAAGAGCCGCAAGGTGCTCCGCATCTCCGAGGCGCTGGAGACGGTGGACCGCCGTGGCGTTCCGCAGTGGATCTCCCTGGACAAGAAGGCGTTCAAGGGCACCGTGTCGACCGCGCCGAACCGCGAGGACCTGACCATGCCCATCCAGGAGCAGCTGATCGTCGAGCTCTACTCGAAGTAAGCCGCTGCTGGACGTTGCAGTCTGGGCGCCCTGGCCGATACATGAGGCCGGGGCGTCGTGCTTTATCGCAGGTGCTTCAACGCAGTCCCCGCGTGCCCATCCTCCCGCCAGCCCGGTGGGTAAGTCGGTGGTGGCGCACGACATGAGAGGCCGTACACCATGGCAGATACGTTCGTTGCGAAGAACTGGCGTGACCTCATCAAGCCGCGCCGCATGGAGGTGGACCAGGACAGCCTGACGCCCACCTACGGGAAGTTCGTCGCGGAGCCGCTGGAGCGCGGCTTCGGCACGACGCTGGGCAACTCGCTGCGGCGGGTGCTCCTGTCGTCCCTGCAGGGCGCGGCCATCACCTCGGTGAAGATCGAGGGCGTGGACCACGAGTTCACCACCATCCCCGAGGTGGCCGAGGACGTCACGGACGTCGTGCTGAACCTGAAGGAAGTCCTCCTTCGGATGCACACGAACGAGACGAAGACGCTGCGCATCGAGGCGGAGGGTCCCAAGGAGGTCAAGGCCGGTGACATCATCACCGACCCGGACACGGAGATCCTCAACCCGGGCCACCACATCTGCACCATCTCCGAGGGTGGCAAGCTGCGCATGGAGCTGTCGTGCCGCCGCGGCCGTGGCTACACGCCGGCCAACGTCAACAAGGTGGCGGGGGCGCCCATCGGCACCATCCCCATCGACTCGCTCTTCTCGCCCATCCGCAAGGTGAACTACCAGGTCACCAACGCGCGCGTCGGTCAGGTCACCGACTTCGACAAGCTGTCGCTCGAGGTGTGGACCGACGGCTCCGTGTCCCCCCAGGACGCGGTGGCGTACGCGGCGAAGATCATGAAGGAGCAGCTCACCGTCTTCGTGAACTTCGACGAGACGGAGGAGCCCGTCATCGCCGAGGCGCCGAAGGAAGAGGCCAAGCTCAACGAGAACCTCTTCCGCTCGGTGGACGAGCTGGAGCTGTCGGTTCGCTCGGCCAACTGCCTGCAGCAGGCGAACATCAAGACCATTGGCGACCTGGTGCAGCGCACCGAGGCCGAGATGCTCAAGACGAAGAACTTCGGCCGCAAGTCCTTGAAGGAGATCAAGGAGATCCTCGCGGAGATGGGTCTGTCGCTGGGCATGAAGCTGGAGAACTGGCCGCCGAAGCAGGCGCCGGCGCCCGCGCAGCCGAAGGCGTAGTGTCTTCTCGCAGCACCTCCTCGCGCGCCGCCGGGCACGGCAGTCAGCGGCGCGGGGGGAGGGGAGCCGGGACTTTTTGTTCCGGCTCCGAACCGCAGTGGCGGGCCCCGTGCCGGGTCCGCCCTTCCCACCCGGTACCTGATACGGCCGGAGTGGTTGGGCCCTGAAGGGCCTGGAGCACGACGATGCGTCACAAGGTCGGACAAAGGAAGCTGCACCGCACCACGAGCCACCGGCTCGCGATGCTCAACAACATGGTCACCTCGCTCCTCGAGCACCAGGCGATCCGCACCACGGTCCCCAAGGCGAAGGAAGCCCGGAAGATCGCGGAGCGCATCATCACCCTGGGCAAGAAGGGTGGCCTGTCCAACGTGCGTCTCGCGGCCCGTACGGTGAAGGACCGCGACGTGCTGCAGAAGGTCTTCAGCGAGTACAAGGACCGGTACGCCAGCCGTCCCGGTGGCTACACCCGCCTCATCCGGCTCGGCTTCCGCCGCGGTGACGCCGCGGAGATGGCCCTGCTGGAGCTGGTGGACCGGCCCGCGACGCAGGCCGCTCCCGTCGACACCGAGGGTGGCGAGGCCGCCGAGGGTTCCAAGGCCGAGTAGTCGCTGACGCTTCCCGCGCCCTTCCGTGAGGAGGGGCCGGGGGCAACACGAGGGCGCTCTTCCCACCCGGGAAGGGCGCCCTTCGTGTTTCAGGGTTTCGGCGCGGTGAGGCGCTCCCACTCCCTGGTGAGGTCCTCCGTCAGGTCGGCGCTGTCGTCGCGGCTGCGCATCTGCAGCGTCTGGAAGCGCAGGTCCGCGGGCGCGGAGCCGGTGCTGCCCATCAACTGCTTGGGCGTAATCGTCAGGAACTCACCCGGCGCCACGGACGGCACCGCCGCCTGATACTGGTTGTTCACGGTGACGACGATGTCCTTCCAGGACTTCTTGCTCTCGTTCCAGATGGTGATGGAGGGCCGGTCCAGCTTGTCGCTGAGCACCAGGCGCGCGTCCATGTCACCCGCCTGCACGGAGTTGCCGGGACAGGCGATGGCGAAGCTGGCCACCGACATCACCAGCCAGCCGACGATGATGGAGGCCTTGTACTTGAAGAAGCGGTCCTGCTGACGGAAGTCGGCCAGCATCTCCTTGAGGATGGAGAGGCCGTTGAGGAGGTGGTTGGACGCCTCGCCCGCGAGGCGCTTGCCCAAGGGGCCTTCCACCTTCTCCTTCTGCAGCGGCGCCGCGCGCTGGGCCGTCATGACCCGCATGCCCGGGTTCGTTGGCGTGCGCGGCTGCGTGCCGGGACTTGACGTCGTCCGCGGTGGCTGCGTGCCAGGGGATGAAGGCTTGCGAACGTCGCTCATCGGACACCGAGTGTAGAGGGCCGGGCCCGCTGGTGGCTACTGCGCCTTGAGCTGTTGAAGCGCCCTGGAGGCCACGGCGTTCTCCGGCTGCGCCTCCAGCACCTTGCTCAGCCAGCGCTCGGCCTCTCCGGCCGCCGTCTTCCGCGCCTCCGGCCGCGAGGCCTTCAGCGCCTGATCGGTGAAGAGCAGCCCCAGCCGCAGGCTGAACTCCATGTTCTCCGGGTCTTTTTCGACCACGCGCCGCAGCTCCCGCTCGGCGGAGGCGAAGTCCCCTTCGAGCTGGTACACGAGCGCCAGCTTGCCTCGTGGTGGCACTGCGTCCGGCTGGAGTGACACGGCCACGGTGAAGGCGTCACGCGCGGCGTTCAAGTCACGCCGCTCGAGGTGCAGGTCGCCCAGCTGGAACCAGGCCTCGTCCAGCAGCGGGTGCAGCGCCACGGCCTTCTCGAAGGCCTCCCGTGCCGCGTCCGGGCGCTGGCGGGCCAGGTAGAGCTCGCCCAGGTAGAGCTGGTTCTTCCCGTCGCGGGGCGCGCGTTCAATCGCCTGCTTGAACTCGTCCACCGCGCGCCCGGCGTCGTCCAGGCGCTGGTAGGCCAGGCCCAGCAGCGCGTGCACCACCGCCAGGTCCGGGTAGTCCTGCAGAATCTCCTCGAAGGCGAGGATGGAGTGCTGGGGCGCGTCCAGATCCCTCAGGTAGCGCAGGCCCTCCTCCAGCTTCGGCTCGGCCGCCTTGGGGAAGCCGCTGAAGGGGTCGGCGATCTGCTCCATCAACGCCCGCGCCGTCGTGACTTCGGCGGGCGTGGGCCGCCCGCGCACCACGGCGCCCAGGGCCACCACGGCGCCGCTGGCGTCACCGGTGCGGTGCAGCGCCTTGGCCAGGGGCAGGCGCCACCCGGCACGCTCCGGTGCCAGCGTGGTGGCCCGGCGCAGGGGCTCCACCGCGGCGGCGTACTGCTCGGACTCCAGCCGCGCGAGACCGAGGCGGTAGTGGTACTCGGCGGTGTCCGGGGACAGGGCGATGGCGCGCTCGAAGGCGGCCACCGCTGGCGCCCCCGCGTCCCGGGCCCGCGAGAAGAGGGCGAGGCCCAGCATGTACTGGTCCACCGCGCTCTCGCTGGCGGCGATGCGCCCCTGGAGCTCGGTTATCCACGCGTCCGTGTGGCCCGCCTTCACCTGGGCCTCCGTGAGGGTGCGCGCCACGTCCAGGTCGTTCGGCGCCTGGAGGTGCAGCTCCCGCAGCAGCCCGAGCGCCTTCTCCGGCTGGTTCTCCTCCAGGTACGCACGGGCTCTCGCCCGTGAGTCCAAGGGACGGCCGCCAGAGGTGGAGGCCGCGGTGTGCGTGCAGCCGGTGGCCAGGCCCAGGCCGAGCACGGCGACGCGGAGCCAGGGACGCGACAGGAACGGACGGGTCGTCTTCACGGTGGGGACGTCTCAGGTCGAGGAGGTGGCGCGCGGGCGCGCGGTGCTGACGCCCTCGACGCCCGCGGCGGCGACGGCGTCATCCACGTCACCGCCCAGTCCGCCGAGAGACAGGCTGTCGGCGATGATGACCTCGCGCACGGCGCGGGCAAGCCCCTCGCGGTCATCCTCCGCGAAGCCGGTGGTGTCGATGGGCTTGCCAATCTTCACGCGGACCGGCCCGGGGGTGATGTTCCAGGTGGACTTGGGCATCAGCTTCCCGGAGCCCTCGATGGTGACGGGGCAGATGGGGACGCGGGACTTCAGGGCCAGCGCGAAGGGGCCCTTCTTGAAGGGGAGGATGCGGTTGTCCGGCGAGCGGGTGCCCTCCGGGTAGAGGAAGATGCTCACCCCGCCGCGAATCTTCGCCGCGGCCGAGTCCAGCGAGGCGATGGCCTTGGCCCGGTTGGAGCGGTTCACGAAGACGTGGCCGGCGAGCGCCAGGTACCAGCCGATGAACGGCACCCACTTGAGCTGGCTCTTGGCCACGTAGCGGAAGGGCACCGGCACGGCCATGAAGTGCGCGGGGATGTCGATGGTGGACTGATGATTCGCCACGTAGATGGTGGGGCGCTTCGGGTCCACGTTCTCCTGGCCGAGCACCTCCAGCTTGGCGCCGCCCGCCCACAGCAGCACCGGCGACCAGAGCTCGCGAGCGACCCAGACCGAGTTGGCGGGATTCAACGTCAACACCATGGCCAGGATGGCCAGGGTAAAGCAGACCGCCGACCACACCACGGCAACGAAAATGCAGAAGAGCTTGCGCATCCCTCAGCCCCCCTCCGCGGGGCCGATGCGGCGGGTCGGCGGGTCGCCGGGGCCGCGGACACGCTCCACCCATGCCTCTTGCCCGGCGACCGGGCGGCCGAGCCCACCCTGGAGGGTGGCGGCACCGGTGACGCGGTGGGCTGGAGGCTGGCGGAGCATGCACTTCTTCTACCACGTCCTACCTACACGTTGTTTCTGGTGCGCGCCGCTCGCCGGGGTTACAAGCAAGGGTGGCGTGGCCAGGAAAAAGTTCATCGCCATCGCGGGCAACATCGGGGCCGGGAAGACGGAGCTCACGTCATTCCTCTGTCGGAAGTACGGCCTCACTCCGTCCTTCGAGCCCAACGACCAGAACCCGTATCTGGCCGACTTCTACAAGGACATGAAGACGTGGGCGTTCCGCTCGCAGCTCTTCTTCCTCACGCACAAGTTCCGCCTGCACCGGGAGCTCGAGCGCACGCCCGGCACCGTGCTCCAGGACCGGACCCTCTACGAGGACGCGGAGATATTCGCCAAGAATCTCCACCGCCAGCGGCTCATCGACAAGCGTGACTGGAAGACGTACTGCGAGCTTTACGAGACGATTTCCGAGTCCCTGAGGCCCCCGGACCTCATGATCTACCTGCGCTGCCCCGTGCAGACGCTGCGCGAGCGCATCCGCCTGCGCGGGCGCACCATGGAGAAGGACATCCCCACCCGCTACCTGCAGCGCCTCAATGCCCTGTACGAGGAGTGGTTCGAGAACTACCGGCTGTCGCCCGTGCTCGTGCTGGCCACGGACAAGCTCGACTACCTGACCAACCTGGTGGACCGCGTGGACCTCTTCCGACAGATAGAGAAGCACCTGTGATGGAGGTCTACCTCCTCGCCATCGAGCAGGATGGGCCGGCGCCGCTTGACGCGCTGCGTGCGTCGTTCGCGACGGACGACGTGGAGTTCACCCCGGACGAGGATGGCGAGGGCTTCACGCTGAAGGCGGACAGCTCGGAGGTGAAGGTCCGGCTGACGGTGGGGGCGGAGCACCTGCCGCGCTTCAACAAGAGCGTCTTCAGCGGCAGCCCGGAGGCCTTCGAGCGGCTGGGGCGCTCCAAGGCCTTCTACCGGCTGTCGGTGGAGCCGGGCGGGCCGCAGCCCACGCTGCCCGTCTTCGAGGCGCTGTGGGCCGTGCGCACGCTGCTGGAGCACGTGCAGGGCGTGCTGGTGGACGTCACCGCCTTCAAGCTCCACGAGCCCGACGACGTGGTGGAAATCACCGAGCTGGACTTCGACATCCGGGACCACGTGCACCTGCACGCCGTGGAGGCCACCGAGGGCGACACGCCCTTGTGGGTCCACTCGCACGGCATGGAGAAGTTCGGCGCCCGGGATTTGGAGATCTTCCACCTCGCGGAGGGCGACCTGCTGGCGGCGGAGAGCTTCCTCCACGAGCTGTGCACGGACCTGGCCTTCGGGCAGGGGCCGGCGCTGCGCTCGCAGGTGGGCACCAGCGAGGGGCAGACCTTCATGCTCGTGCCCTCGGAGGAGGCGCGCACCAACCTGCTGGGCGTGCCGCTGGACACGTTCGAGGGCCACGAGGGGCTGTTCCTCTCCGTGGTGTCGCCCCTGGGCCGGCACAACACGTCGCAGTTGCTGGCGCCGTACCGCGAGCGCTTCGAGAAGGAGCCCGACGAGCAGACGCAGGCCATGCGCCGCGAGGCCCAGGCGCTGCTGCCCTCGTTCCTGGCGCGCTTCCAGCGCAAGGGGCTGATGGAGCCGCTCACCTTCCTGGTGCGCGCGCCCTTCGACACCCACCCGGATGGTGGCACCGTGGTGGAGAACCTCTGGCTGGAGGTCATGGCCCGGGACGAGGGGAGCGTGGTGGGGAAGCTGATTGATGGCGCGGTGCACACCACGGAGTGGCGCAAGGGCGCCCACGTGGAGGTGGATGAGACCCAGGTGAACGCGCTGGCCATCACCCGCGAGGGGCGGACGCTGGACGAGCGGGAGATTCGCGCCCTCCTGAACGCCGAGCGGCCCATGTAGTCCGTGCGGCGGGGCACAGGGAGCGCTTGCCCGGCTCCGGCGGAACGCTACGCTCCGCGCCCCATGCCCGCATTACTGCTGCTCACCGGTCCATCCGCGGGGCGCCGCTACGAGGTGCTCACGGAAGCGACGATCGGCCGCAGCCCGTCGTGTGAAATCCCCCTGGAGGACGACCAGGTCTCGCGCAAGCACGCGCTGCTCACCCTCCATGAGGGGCAGGTGCGCATCCGCGACTTGCGCTCGCGCAACGGGACGCTGGTCAACGGAGAGCGCCTCTCCGGCGAGGTGGCGCTGCAGCCGGGGGACCGCGTCCGCGTGGGGACGACGACGGCCCTCTTCGAGCCTCCGGCGGTGACGCTCGTGGAGGGCGGGCCCGCGCCGCACGGGCACGTGCCCATCGAGGAGGTGCTGCCGCACGTGGGCACGGCGGCGGCGATGTACTCGGCGGGGACGGCGCTGCTCGGTGCCACCAGCGAGGCCATGGTGCTGCGGCGGCTGGCGGACGAGGCGGCGCACGCGCTCAACGCGGACCGGGCGGCGGCGCTGCTGGGCAGCAGCGGGGGGCTGCTCACCGCCTCGGTGGTGGGCGCGGAGGCCCTGACGGTGCCGCGCGCCATGGCCCAGGCGGCCCTGGAGCGCAAGGAGTTGAGCCAGTCGGACGACGTGATGTGCGCGCCGCTGGTGGCCTCGGGCGGCATGCCCTTCGGCGTGTTGTACGTGACTCGGGCCGAGCCCGCCTTCACCGAGGGCGAGGGGCAGTTGCTCGCCGCGCTGGGGCGGCTGGGCGGTGAGGCGTACACGGCCGTGCGCTCGCGAGTGGAGGCGGAGGCTCCCGCCCTGGCGCTGGCGGGCTCCTCGCGGCCGCTGCGCGCCCTGCTGGACGCGGGCAAGCGCGCGGCGGCGAGTGCCGCGCCCGTGGTGATTCATGGTGAGCCGGGGACGGGGAAGACGCTGCTGGCGCGCATGGTCCACTCGCGCTCCCCGCGGGCGCTGGGGCCGCTGGTGATGGTGGACTGCCGTCAGCCCCAGCCGGCGGTGGACGAGGCGCTCTTCGGCCGTGCCAACGCTCCGGGGCAGCCGCCGGTGACGTCCGCGCTGCTGCGCGCGGATGGGGGCTCGCTGCTCCTGCAGCACGTGGAGGCGCTGCCGCGTCCGTCGGCGGAGCGGCTGGCGCGGCTGCTGGCCCGCCGGTCCGCTCCGGCCCGGCAGGGCGGCGAGGAACCGGTGGACGTGCGGGTGCTGGCCACCGCGCTCGAGCCGCTGCCGCTGTTGGCCACACGGGGCGAGGTGGAGGCGTCGCTCGCGCGGGGGTTGCTCGGGTTCGAGCTGGAGGTGCCTCCGCTGCGCGAGCGCAGGGCGGATGTGCTCGTGCTGCTGGAGGGGTTCACCACGCGCGCGGCACGGCGCTCGCGCAAGGAGCCTCCCACCCTGGGGCCCGAGGCGCGGCGGCTGCTGGTGGACTATGCGTGGCCGCAGAACGTGCGTGAGCTGGAACTGGTGGGCGAGCGGCTGGGCCTGCTCTACGCCGGAAGCCGCGTGGGCGCGCTCCACCTGCCACCGGAAATCCAGGAGGGTGGTGCCTCCACCGGGCCCCAGACGTTGCAGGAGCGCGTGGCCCGCCTGGAGCGCGACGCCATCGCCGAGGCCCTGCGAGAAGCGAGCGGGAAGAAGGTCCGCGCCGCGGCGCTGCTCGGCATCAGCCGGCCCACGCTGGACAAGAAGATTGAAGAGTACGGCCTCTCCGTCGAGCGGGGCCGGCGCGGGTGAGGCTCGGACCGGGGCGCCGGTCCGCACGGGCGTGGGGGGCTACGACTTCCTCCGGCTGAGCAACACGCCCGCGAGGATGAGGCCCGCTCCGAAGACCTGGAGGAGGGTGGGGCGCTCGCCCCGCACGGCCCAGGCGGTGAGGGCGGCCACCACGGGGATGCCCGTGTTGTAGAGCGCCGCGCGGCTGCTGCCCACGCGCTGCACGGTGCGGCCCCAGATGAAGTACGAGAGCACCAGTGGCACCAGCGCCGAGTACACCACGCCGGCCCATGCATTGAAGCCGACGCCCGCGGTGTCCAGCACCATCACCGCCGGCACGCCGGCGAGCACCACGCCGGGCGCACCGGTCAGCATGGTGATGGCGGTGATGCGCAGCGCGGACACCTCCGTGCCCACCGAGCGGATGCCCACCGTGTATACCGCCCAGCACAGGCAGCCCGCGAGGATGAGCCCATCCCCCAACCACGTCGCTCCGCCGAGGGCCGGGCCGCGCGCGCTCACCACCAGCAGCATGCCCGCCACCGCGAGTGACAGGCCCGTCACCAGCGGCCGGGTGAGCCGCTCCACCCCCAGCATCGTCCCGAGCGCGGCCACCAGCACCGGCGTCACCGCCGTGAGCATCCCGCTGTTCGCCGCAGTGGTGTGCGCCAGCCCGACGATGAAGCAGACCTGGTACACCGTGTTGCCCACCAGCCCGAGCGCGGTGAGCTTGAGGAACGTCTTCCGGGGCAGCGGCTTCCAGCCCTCCACCGCCAGCAGCAGCGCGCCCATGGCCAGCGCGGCGATGGTGAAGCGCAGCGACATGAAGGCCAGCGCCGGAATCGTGGCCAGCGCCTCCTTCACCACCGTGTAGTTGGTGCCCCAGACGATGACCACGCCGATGATGGCCAGGTCGTTCGCGGAGAAGGTACGTGCGGGAGCGGGAGTCGCGGTGGCGGCGGCGGAGGTGGACACGGCGGCCGAGGGAATAGGGCGAGCCGCTCTCGCGCGCAAGCCGACGTTTCCCCACGGCACCGCTTGTCCGCACGCCCGCCGGGGGATAAACGCGCGCCCATGGACCTACGCTTTTCGGACGAGGTGCGGCGCGCTCGCGACGCCGGCCAACCCCTGGTGGCACTGGAGACGAGCGTCGTGGCCCAGGGGCTGCCGTACCCGGACAACCTGGCCGCCGCTCGCGCCTGTGAGGAGGCCGTCCGCCGCGCCGGCGCCATCCCCGCCGCCATCGCCGTGGTGGACGGAGAGGTGTGCATCGGCCTGGAGGAGACGGCCATGCGCCGGCTCGCCGAGGGCAAGGAGCGTCTGCTCAAGCTGGGCTCTCGCGACCTGGCCATCGCCGTGGCCACGCGCGCCTCCGGTGGCACCACCGTCAGCGCCACCTGCGAGCTCGCCGCCGCCGCCGGCATCCACGTCTTCGCCACTGGAGGCATCGGCGGGGTGCACCGCGGCGCCACCGAGCACTGGGACATCTCCCAGGACATCGCCGCGCTGGCCCGCTTCCCCGTCGCCGTGGTGTGCGCGGGCGCCAAGTCCGTGCTGGACCTGCCCAAGACGATGGAGCTGCTGGAGACCGCCGGTGTGCCCGTCATCGGCGTGGGCACCGACGAGCTGCCGTCCTTCTACAGCCGTGGCTCCGGCCTGAAGCTGGAGCACCGCGTGGACGACGTGGACACGGCCGCGCGCATCGCCCGCGCCCGCTTCGAGACGCTGGGGCAGGGCGGTGTGCTCTACACCGTGCCCCCGCCCGAGGAGACCTCGCTGCCCCGCAACGAGGTGGAGCTGCACATCGCCTCCACTCTCGCGGACGCGGACCGGCAGGGCGTGCGCGGCAAGGCCGTGACGCCGTTCCTCCTGTCGGAGATGGCGAAGCGCACCGGCGGCAAGACGCTCAAGGCCAACCTGGCGCTGCTCATCAACAACGCCCGCTTCGCAGGCCAGCTCGCCGTGGCCTACGCCCGCAAGGGCTGAGCGGGACGCGAGGGCGGCACGCTCCGCCCTCGTGTCACCGTGTTACTTCTGGAACCAGCGCATCAGGTCTTCCAGCTCGCGGCGGTCCACGTCGTCGAACGTGCCCTTGTGCTCGGAGTCGATGTCGAGCACGGCGATGAGCTCGCGATTCCTGCCGAACACCGGGACGACGATTTCCGACGCCGAGCGCCCGTCGCAGGTGATGTGGCCGGGGAAGGCATGCACGTCGGCCACCACCAGCGACTCTGCCTTCGCCGCGGACGTGCCGCAGACGCCCTTTCCGAACTGGATTTCCAGGCACCCGAGCGTGCCCTGGTAGGGCCCCACGCGCAGCAGCCTGCCCGGCGTCACCACCCGGTAGAAGCCCGTCCACAGGTGCCCGAAGGCGTGGTGCAGCAGGCAGCTCATGGACGCCATGCCCGTGATGTCGTCGTCAATGCCCTCGAGCACCGCGAGGACGTGTTGCTTCAGTTCCGCGTAGGCCTCCGCCTTGGGCACGCCGCGCAGATCCAGGGTGACTTCCGCCATGATGGGGACCTCGGAAGGGGAACGTCACCGGAGCGTCAGGCCCCGGCGAAGTCGTCGTCCCTCAATACCCTGAATCATTTCCCTCCGCACGAGAGGCGTCATGGAACAGCTCATCCTGGATTCGAAGACCTGGCTGCTCGTCCTCACCGGAGCGGGCGTCTCCGCCGAGAGCGGAGTCCCGACCTTCCGTGGAATGGACGGACTCTGGGAGAACCATCCCATCGAAGACGTGGCCTCGCCCCGGGGCTTCGTGAAGGACCCGACGCTGGTGTGGCGCTTCTACTCGCAGCGCCGGGCGGGCGCCGCCACCGTGCACCCCAACCCCGGCCATGACGCGCTGGTGGCCTGGGAGCGCCACCTGGGCGACCGCTTCCTCCTGGCCACGCAGAACGTGGACGGGCTGCACCGCCGGGCGGGCAGCAACCGCGTGGTGGAGATGCACGGCAACCTCTTCAAGACGCGATGCAGCATGTGCAAGCGCGCGCCGTTCGACGACACCACCGTGTACCCGGTGGGCAAGGTGCCCACGTGCGACGCGTGCGGCGGCAGGCTGCGTCCGCACATCGTCTGGTTCGGCGAGTACCTGGACCCGGCGGACATGCAGCGCATCGAGGACTTCTCGCTGCGCGGCTCCACGTCGGGCGGGCGGTTCGTCTTCCTCGCGGCGGGCACGTCCGGCCTCGTCTACCCGGCGGCCGGCATCGTGGACCACGTGGCCGAGGCCGGCGGGGAGACGTGGCTCGTCAACCTGGACCCGGCGCAGAACACCAGCCGCTTCGACAACATCGTCACCGGCAAGAGCGGCGAGGTGCTCCCGAAGCTGGCGAAGCTGGTGTGAGCGCGGGCCCGTCCGGCTTCGGGCTCACCGCGCCGACACATGGCGAGGTGCGCCCGAAGCAGGCGACGCGGGTGTGGGCGGGGCTACTGCGCCTCGCCCAGCAGGAAGCTGAAGTCGGCGGACGCGCCCCCGTCCGCCGTCGTCGCGCTCTTGTGACAGCCGATGCAGCTCGAGTTCGGCTGGATGAAGGTCTCCATCGTCACGTTGGCCAGCGGCGTCGGCGTGCCCTGCGGCGCGCCGCCCGTGGCCCACTGGGTGCTGATGAGCTGGTAGTTCGCCCAGACGGAGCCCTTGAGCAGGCCGCGGTAGTACGCGTTGAGTCCGGGAGAGGTTCCCTCCGCCTGGATGGGCGTGGTGCGCACCACCTGCACGGGCGCGTTGAGCGGACCGCCGTCCGGCGCCAGTTCCGTGTACGGCTTCTTCGCCGTCTGCGTGTTGTCCTGGCAGTTGTTGCAGTGCGGGTTGAAGAAGGAGGACGTGGTGTTGTCCACCTGCTCGAAGGTGGACCAGAACCACGAGGTCTGCGTGCTCGTCTTGTGGATGATGTGCAGGCCGACGAGGCCCACCGTGACGGGATTCTTGCCGGGGCTCGGGTCTCCGGCCTCGTCGTTGAAGACCCACGCCTGGCGCATGTAGAAGCGCTTGCCGGCGATCTCCTGCGCGCTCAGCACCTTCCACGACGCCTTGATTTCCATCGCGCCCACGGGGCCGCAGGGCCCACCGTCACACGGGCCGGGGTTCTGGTCCGGGCCGGTGGGGAAGTTCACCGTCACGTCGTCCTGCCCGGCCGCGTTCCAGAGGTTGTTGGCGATGAGGTAGTTGTACTCATCCAGGTTGAGGCGCTTCTCGTAGCGGACGAAGCGGCCGTTCTGGTCCGTGAGCGGGCCACCGACGGCCTGGCCGATGCCGCTGAACCGCTCCGCGAGGAGCTCCGAGGCCTTGGAGTCGGCCACCAGCACCTTGTCCACGTGGCCAGCGGCCACCTGGAGTCGCTCGGCGGGCGTCGCGCGCCGGAGCCGCAGCAACTGCTTCTCGACGGCGGCCGGCGTGTTGAACGTGCACCACTTGCCAGGTGCTCCCGCGTCCGGCGCCACGAAGATGTCCGTGTCCTGGGGGTACGTCTCCCAGACCACCGGCCCCTGGCCGCCGAGGATGCTGCTCTGCGTGTTGGGCAGACAGGTCTTCGTGTCCGCCGGCCAGTTCATCGCGACGAAGGTGTTCCACGAGTAGACGTCCACGTCACTCTGGCTCTCACCGAACCGCGGGCACGCGTCCACGGGCGGGCTGGAGAGCGCGGAGGTGATGGACGTGGCGCACGTGGAGCCCGGGCACGTCGGGTCCGGGTTGCAGGCCTTGGGGAGGCCCTGCGAGCCCGTCTGGGTCTCCCCGGTGGGCTTCGGCCCGGTGGACGAGGCGGTGGTACAGGCGAGGATGGCGGCGCTGGCCAGCGCACCGGCCAGCAGCAGGCGGCGCACTCGTGGCGAAAGGACGTTCATCGGGGTGACCTCGGAGGAAGGGGTGTGGCCCAGGGCGACAGCCCGGACTCCGAGTGCAAGGGCCGGACCTGACAGGTCGCCCGGGTGGACCGCGAGCCGTCTGGCGCGTGCGGGTGCGCACGACCCCGAGGGTCCGCCTGGGCTCGCGTCACCATGGGACGCGGCTGCGTCAGGACGTGACGCGGCGGCCGTGCCCGCGTCGGTCCTCCTGCGATGCGTCGCGCTACTCGAAGACGGAGATGTCCTGCCCGCCGCCCTGCTTCGCGGGCTTCGCCGGACGCGACGGGGTGGCGGTGCGCACCGGCTCCAGCGTCACGTCGACGGACTGGCTGTCCCCGGCGATGCGGCTGAAGTTGAGCGTCCGCTCCACGTCCTTGTGGCCGTCGAGCCGGAAGCGGAGCGCGTACACCTTGTCGCGGGGCAGCTCGAGCTTGATGGGCGTGGTGCCCAGCATCTCCTCGCCCTCGTAGATGGTCGCACCGGACGGCGTCGAGTTGAGCGTCACGATGATGTTCTTCGACGCCGTGGCTGCCGTGCCCGTGTTACCGGCCGCCACCGGGCCAGGCTTCGTGGCCGGTGCATCGATGGGTGCCACTGGCGTCTGCGGTGTGCCACCGCCAGAGGTTCCGAGCACCACCGCCGCACCGATGCCGAGCAGCACCAGCGGGACCGCCACCAGCGCCACCTTCTTGCCGGTGGACATACCCTCGGGCGCGGGAGGCGGGGGCGGAGGAGCCGGCGCGGCGCGAGGCGCGGGCGCGGCCGGGCGCGCGCGGCTCGGGGACGAGCCACTGCCCGGAGCGGCCGCCTGGCTGCGCGCGACGACGACGTTCGACGGCGTGGAGCCCCGGCCCGCCGCGGGAGCTGCACGAGCGGCGCGCACACCGCTGCCACTTCCACTGCCCGGACGGCCCCCCGCGCGGCTCGCGGAGGCCCGGCTTCCACTGCCGCGCTCGTGGGCGCCCGAGCTGACGCCGCCGCTGGGCATCGCCTCCAGCTCCTCGGGTGACAGGTCCGCGATGGAGTCCTGCATCGCGTCGATGAACTCCTGCGCGTTCTGGTAGCGGTCTTCCTTCTCGGGCGAGAGCGCCTTCTTGAAGAACGCATCCAGCGCGGCCGGCACCGGCGCGCCCTGGCGCTTGCTGTTCACGGCGGGCACCGGCTGCGTGAGTGACGCGGTGAGCGCCTTGCGCACGGTGTTGGCACCGTACGGCGAGCTGCCCGTGAGGCAGAAGTAGAGCACGCCCGCCATGGAGTACAGGTCCGAGCGCTGGTCCACGGCCTCGCCACCGGCCTGTTCGGGCGGCATGTACTGCGGCGTGCCCAGCACCTGCCCGGTGGAGGTGAGCTGCTCCTCCTCCTCGGCCTCCATCGCCTTCACCAGGCCGAAGTCCAGCACCTTGACGAAGTCCTTGCCGCTGAGCTGCTGCACCATGATGTTGTGCGGCTTGAGGTCGCGGTGCACGCAGCCCTCGGCGTGCGCGTGCGCCAGGCCCTGGCACGCCTGCTCGATGAGGCTCACCGCGCGGCGCAGGGACATGGGGCCCTCGCGCTTCACCATCTCCTTGAGGCTCTCGCCCTGCAGGAGCTCCATCACGAAGTAGCAGGTGCCGTCCGGCGCGCGGCCGAAGTCGAAGATGGTGATGACGTTCGGGTGGCGCAGCCGGCTGGCGATTTCGGCCTCGCGACGGAAGCGCTCGAAGAACTGGGGCGCGGCGGCCAGCGACGGGTTCAGCGTCTTCACCGCCACCGGGCGCTGCACGGAGGTCTGCGTGGCGCGGAACACCATGCCCATGCCGCCCTGGCCCAGGACGCTCTCGATCTTGTAGCGGCCGTCGAGCACCTGGCCGAGGAGCTGGAGACTCTGGCCGGAGCAGAGGTGGTCGACGCCGTCGGTGCTTCCGCAGTGGGGGCAGGGGGCAGCCATGTGGGGCGGGAGTATAGGCAGGCCCTGGCCGGCTGCGAAAAGGGGCTGGAAGGCCCCGGGGCGGCCGAGCAGGCATATCTGACGTTCCCGAGGGGCCCGAGGGCTGTTACATCCCCGCCCGCCATGAGCCTCGTCATCGCCCAGGACCTCTGTCTCTCCTATGGAAAGAAGGTCCTCTTCGACAACGACAACTTCACTCTCGGACCCAGGGACCGTGTAGGTCTCGTCGGCGCCAATGGGACGGGCAAGAGCTCGTTGATGAAGATACTGGCCGGGGTGAACCAGCCCGACTCCGGCACGGTGCAGTACGCCCGGAAGGCCCGCGCGGGGTACCTGCCCCAGGAAATCGCCGGCCTGCCCGAGGGCACGGTGGTGGAAGCCGTCATGAGCACGGTGCCCGGCCGCGACACCATGGAGGCCCGGCTCCGGGAGACCGAGGCCGCGCTCGCCGAGGCCACCGACGAGGACGACCAGCTGGAGCTGTCCCAGTCCCTGTCCGACCTGCACGCCGAGCTGGACGACTTCGAGAACCGCTACGGCAAGCACCACGCCGAGCGAATCCTCAAGGGCCTGGGCTTCCGGGACGCGGACCTGCTCAAGCCCACCTCCGCGCTTTCCGGCGGCTGGCGCATGCGCGCGGCGCTGGCGGGGCTGCTCCTCCAGGACCCGGACCTGCTCCTGCTCGACGAGCCCACCAACCACCTGGACGTGCCCACCCTCACGTGGTTCGACGACTTCCTGCGCCGCTCCAACAAGGCGCTGGTCCTCATCTCGCACGACAAGGACTTCCTCAACCGGCAGATCAACCGGGTGGTGTCGCTGGAGCTGGAGGGCGTGCGCGAGTACGCCGGCAACTACGACGACTACAAGCGGCTGCGCGCGGAGGAGAAGGAGTTGCTCAGGGCCCGGGCCGAGAAGGTGGAGGCCCGTCGCGCGGAGCTGCAGGGCTTCATCGACCGGTTCGGCGCCAAGGCCACCAAGGCGCGGCAGGCGCAGAGCCGCGCGAAGATGCTGGAGAAGATGGAGAAGGTGCAGGTCCTCGAGGAGCGGACCACGATGCGCTTCCGCTTCCCGGAGGTGGAGCGGAGCGGCCGCGACGTGGTGACGCTGGAGGACATCACCAAGAAGTACGGCGCGCAGACCGTGTACAACGGCCTGTCCGCGCGCCTGGAGCGCGGGCAGCGCATCGCCGTGGTGGGCGCCAACGGCGCGGGCAAGACGACGCTGCTGCGGATGGTGGCGGGCGAGCTGGCTCCGGACACGGGAAAGGTGACGCTGGGGCACAACGTGGTGGTGGGCTATTACGCGCAGCACCACGCGGACAAGCTGGACCGGCAGAACACCATCATCGAAGAGGTGCGGCCGCTCGCGGCGGACAAGCCGGAGAGCTACGTGCGCGGCGTGCTGGGCGCGTTCCTCTTCAGTGGCGACGACGTGGACAAGCCCATCGGCGTGCTCAGCGGCGGCGAGCGAGCGCGCGTGGCGCTGGCCAAGCTGCTGCTGGTGCCCTCCAACTTCCTGCTGATGGACGAGCCCACCAACCACCTGGACCTGGACTCGTCCGAGATGTTGATCGAGGCGCTGAAGAGCTACACGGGCACGCTGCTCTTCGTCAGCCACAACCGCAGCTTCATCAACAACCTGTGCACGCACGTGTGGGAGGTCGCTGACGGGAAGCTGACGCCGCACCCGGGCAATCTGGACGACTACCTGTACCACCAGGAGCAGTCCCGTCAGGCCCAGGAGGCCGCGGCCGCCGCGGCGGCGGGCCGGGACAGCAAGGCGTCCACGGGCCCGGTGACGGAGAAGGACCGCAAGCGCATGGAGGCCGAGGCGCGCCAGCGCCGCAGCGTGGTGGAGGGCCCCATCAAGAAGGAGATTGCGAAGCTGGAGGAGCGCATCGCCGCGCTGGAGTCCGAGCAGAAGGAGCGCGAGGCGCAGCTCGCGGACCCCGCCCTCTACAACGACTTCGCGCGCGCCAAGCCGCTGATGGACACGCATCGCGCCGGCAAGGAGGAGCTGGAGAGCCTCTATGCCCGGTGGGAAGCGGCGCAGGAGAAGCTGGCGCAGGCGGCCGCGTCGCTCGGGTGAGTTGCGTCAGCGCACGTCGTAGACCTTGCGGACCGGGCCGCCGCCCCGGTCGATGTCCAGCTCGATGTGCCGCGCCTCGCGCAGCTTCGTGAAGGCCTCCAGTACGCGCTCGGGTGAGTCGAGCGTCAGGCCGTTGATGCGCTTGAGCACGTCACCATTCTGGAGGCCAATCTTCGAGTAGAGCGAGTTCGGCCGGATGGCCGCGAGCTTGAAGCCCACGGACTGGCCGTTCTCGAAGGCGGGCAGGGCGCGGGCCTGCGTGGACAGTTGGTCCAGTCGCGAGAGCGCGTTCTGGAGCTCCTCGCTGGGAATCTCGTAGGAGTGCTCGCCGACGGCGCGGATGCCGCTCTCGGGGCCGGGGTTCGCGGTGGCTGTGGTGCGGGTCAGGGCGGGGGCGGCAGTCGTGGGCGAGGCTTCTCCGTCGATGAACTCCTCGCGGTTGTTGGCGGCGATGATGATTCGCTCGCGCTCGATGGAGAGGATTCTCGCGCCCATCAGGTCATCGCCGACCATGAGGCTCCTGGCGCGCTGGGTCTCCAGGTCCTGGATGGAGGCGAGCGACCACTGCGTGTCACTCGCCACCAGCGTGCCCAGGAGCTTCACGCGCAGCGCACTCCTGACGGGGCCCGTGGCGACCTCGTCGCCTCTGGGCGCGACCACGGGGGGCTCGTCCTTGCCGAAGCTCAACCCGATGAGCTTCGCGAGGCGCGGGCCATCCACTGGGATGCGTGCCTCTTCCGAGGCCGTGGCTGCTGGTGCGTGCGAGGGTGGGGTGCTGGAGACGGGTGGCGCGAGCGCGAGCTCCACGAAGAGATTGGCCATGCGTGCCGCCAGCAGCGCGACGCACAGGATGAAGGCCCCGTTCACCAGCCAGAAATACCTGCGGAAGATGAGTGACATTGTCGTTCCCCCTCTGCGCGCGGTGCTTCAGCGCACGTCGTACGTCTTCCGCACGGGGACTCCGCCGCGCTCCAGGTCCAACTCGATGTGCCGGGCGTCGCGGATGCTTCCAAAAGCAGTCATCGCGGTTTCGGGAGTCGTGAGCGACTGCCCGTTGATCTGCTTGAGCACGTCACCGTTCTGGAGCCCGAGCTTCGCGTACAGCGAGTGCGGACGGATGGCGAACATCTTGAATCCCTGTGCCTTTCCGTCCTTGAACGCGGGCACCACGCGCGCCTGCGTGGACAGCTCGTCCAGTCGCATGAGCGCATTCTGGAGATCCGCGGAGGCAATCTCGTAGGCGTGCTCTCCGACGGTGCGGATGTCTCCCCATGACGTAGAGGTGTCGACTGCCACGGGGGGCCGGGCGGGAGCCTGCTGTGCCTGCGCGGGGAGGGTGATGCGCTCCCGCTCGATGACGATGGCGGGGGCGTTGGGCTCGGGGGCGAGTGCGGGAATGTGCCGGTTGAGCAGATGCATCGTGCCCGCCACCCCTGGAACGGCGATGAGGATGAAGGCGCCGCCCAACAGCCAGAAGTGCTTGCGGATGAAGCGTTCCATCGTCGTGGCTCCTCTCGGTTCAGAGACACGACGGACATGAGCAAGCACGATGCCACCATCGCACCCAGAGGAGCGACGTCGTCAGCGGGAGCAGACAACACGACCCGCTGTCACGGAGTCCGCGCGAGCGGATGACAGGTTGTCACGCGTGCTTCAACGTCCGAACACGCGCGAGAACAACCACGTCAAGGCGGAGCCGGTGGCATCCTCGCGTATGCCGGCTTTGTACCCGGGGGTCTGTGGCACGGAGGACGCCTCGCTGGGTGTGGCCTTCGCCAGCTCCTCGGAGAAGGGCACGGAGCCGTCGGGCGCGCAGCTTCCGCAGTAGAGCCGCTCCTCCCACACGAAGCCGTACTTCGGCTTGAGCCCGCGCTTGCACTCGGTACACGCCTGCACCACGCCGAGCCGCACCTTGGGACGCACGTCGAGCGGCTCGTTGCGATACGTCTCGGCGGCCCGCTGGAGCTGCTGAAGCTCACCCGGGTCCAGCGCCACGCCGGCACAGTCGGAGCACACCTCGACAGCAACGCCCAACGCTTCCACCACCGGCAGCGGAGCGTGGCCGCAGCTCGGACACGTGGGGGCCTGCGCGCCGCAGTCGGGACAGCTCGGCACGTACTGGAGCTTCGCCTTGCAGCCCTTGCAGATGCCGGGGTGGCCCTTCGCGCGCCGCACCAGCGCGTCCGAGACGGAGCCTCCCATCACCTTGGAGAGCGCCTCGCCTTCGAACCAGACGGCCCCGCAGTCGCCGCACTCCTCGCGAGGCAGGCCGCCGAGAAAGGTGGACCGCATGGTCGTCTGGCAGAAGGGGCAGGCGCTCATGGCGCGAGCCTACAGGACCCGCATCCACCTCCAATACCGCCTCGTAGCAGCCATGTGAGGACCTGGATGTCCCAGGTCCGCGGAAGCGAGGCACACATGGAAGCGAATCAGCAGAAGAAGGAGCTCCAGGTCTCGGTGAAGGAGATGGAGCTGGCAGGGGCACCCGGAAAGGCGATGTGGGTACGCTGGGACAGCGACGGAGCGGGCGACGGGCTCTCCGCCTACGACGTCAACCTGCTCCTCGAGAATGGCCGGGTACTGCAACTGGCGCAGGGCCTGCCGGCGGGCGTGCACGAGTGGATGTCCGCGGCGGCGGCTTCGGGGAAGGCGCGCGTCCAGGTCGTGGGCGTGCAGGCGGACAACAGCGGGGTGGCGCAGGGGCTCGGCCCGTGGATGGAGCTGCCGGATGGAGACGAGTCCACGGCGTCGCGGCACCTGTCCCAGGCGCAGGTCGTCTGGCCAGCCGGCGCGCCGAGCGTCAGCTCCGTCAACCCCAGCACGCTCTCCGCGGGGACGACGGTCGTCACCATCTACGGGATGAACCTGCCGCTGTCCTTCGGCTACACCCTCACGAACCAGTACGGACAGCCGCTGCTGGGCACGGGGACGGGCTTCCCCTCGGGCAGCTCCACCTCCGTGAGTCTGCCGCTCTACGTCGCATCCAACGTGCCGCCGGGGCAATACCTGCTGCGGGTCTCCAGCCAGGCCGGGAGCACCTCGGTGCCCGTCTACATCGCGACGGCCCTCAGGGCGCCCAGCATCAGCTACCTGGACCCGAGCCTCATCTACCCGGACAACAGCGGGCCGACGCGGCAGCTCATCGTCGGCGGAGACAACCTGCCCACGAGCGTCTCGGGCTACTCCGTGTCGTCGCCGCAGATTGGCCTGTCGCTCGCGGTGCCCAATCCCTCCAGCGCCATCCTGGTCCTGTCCAACCTGACCTCGGTGCCGTCGGGGCGGTACACGCTCACGGCCTCCAACGCGGCGGGCTCGGCTTCGCGCTACTTCGACATCATCCGCTTCTTCTGACGAGGCGAGGCACTACCCCGCGCGCCGCCGCCGCTCACGCTTGCGGCCCGGCTCCGGTGGCGGCGGCCTGGGCGTGTCCCGCAGCTCATCCGGGATGGGCAGTGACAGCGACGGACGCGTGGCGGGCACCGGCGTTCCATCCGCGGGCACACCGTCACCGGTCGGCTCCGGGGGCAGGGCAGGGAGGCGAATGACGAACGTGGTGCCCTCGTTCACCTTGCTCTGCACGGAGATGCTCCCTCCGTGGTTCTTCACGATGCGCTGGCAGATGGCCAGACCCAGGCCCGTGCCCTTCTGCTTCGTCGTGAAGAACGGCACGAAGATGTGCTGATGCTGGTCCGACGGAATGCCAGGCCCCGTATCGGACACCAGCACCTCCACGAACTCGCCGCCCGCGTTGCGAATCTCTCCGAAGCGCTCCGGCTTGTCCGTGCGCACCGTGATTCGCCCCTCGCGAGTGCCCAGTGCCTGCACCGCGTTCTGCACCAGGTTGATGAGCACCTGCTTGAGCTGCTCCGCGTCCCCGTCCACCCGGTGCAACTGCAAGTCGAGCTCCACCGCCAGGGAGATGTTCGACGGCACGTCGTTCTGCACGAGCCGCATCGTCCGCGTCACCACCTCGTTCAGGTCCGTGGGCCCGAAGCTCTGCTTCATCGGCCGCGCGTAGTCGAGGAACGCCGTCACCACGCCGTTGAGCCGGTTCACTTCCTCCACGATGACGTCCAGGAACTCGCCGTCCTCGCCTCCCAGCCGCTTCGGGTCCAGGCACTGCGCCGCGCCCTTGATGGCCCCCAGCGGGTTGCGAATCTCGTGCGCCAGGCCGGCCGCCATCTCACCCAGCGCCGCCAGACGGTCTCGCTCTCGAATCTTCTCGTACAGCTTCGAGTTCTCCAGCACCGTCGCCAGCCGCTCGGCCACTTCCAGAATCAGCGCAATCTCGTCGGACGCGTACGCCTCCGGCACCCGCTCGTCCCACAGGTTCAGGAAGCCGATGACGCGGTCATTGCCCATCAGAGGCACGGTGATACCGGCCTTCACCTGCACCAGCGCCGCGCGCGTGTCGTTGAGGCGCTTCAGCTCGTCGCGGTAGCGCTTGCCCTCCACGGCCTGGATCCGCATGGTGGTGACGCGCCGCTCCACATTCTCGCGGAGCACCGCCTTCTGCCCGCTCGCCGCGGCGAACAGCAGGCCGCGCGCCACCGCCGTGTCCAGGAAGGCGACCGGCGGCGGGCCCCGCGAGTCCAGCAGCCGGTACCCGGGCCGGTCCTCCGCCAGCAGGTACACCGACGCGTGCGTCACGCGGCCCGTCTCGTGGAGCGTGTCCAGCACCAGCCGCGCCAGTTCCGAGATTTCAATCACGTTCGTCATCCGCGCCCGCAGCGTGCCCAGCGAGTCGAGCAGCGCGAAGCGCTCGCGGAAGAAGATGCGCACCACCATCTCCTCCACCTTGGCGCGCAGAGGGTCCAACAGGATGAGGACCACGAAGGCCGCCACCACCGTGTTGAAGACGAACAGTCCCGTGTCCTCGTCCACCCACGCCGTCAGCACCGTGAAGACGGCCGCGAGGATGACGGCCAGCACCGTCTGCGACGCAATCTTCCCCAGCAGCTCATGCAAATCCATCAGCCGCAGCCGCAGCAGCGTCTGCGCGAGGAAGAACAGGTAGAGCGTGGAGAAGACCGGCCCCAGTGTCGGGAACGGAATCCCGTAGCGCCCCAGGAAGTCGAGCGCCGAGAAGAGGATGGCCGCCCCCGCGCCGATGGCCAGGTACGCCAGCCGCAGCTGCTCGATGCGCGATTCCGTCGTCCGAACTCGGTGGACCAGCAACGAACCGGAGGTCAGCAGCGCGCCGCCCACCCAGATGCCGATGGCCACCCGGGCCCACTCCTTGTCGGCGAGGGGGGTGACGGCCACGGCGAGTCCCAGGAAGGCGGACAGCACGGCGAGCCGCCGACCGACCTGGTGTGTTCCCTTGCTGACGCCCAGGAACTCCAGGAAGAAGGCCACCGCGGCGCCCGGCACCAGGGAGGCCACGAGGACGGTGGCGCCCAGGGCGATGCGCGACGCCCAGGGGTAGTCGGCCGAGGGGAAGATGCTGTGAAAGAAGAGGGAGAGGTAGTACCCGGCGACTGTCAGGGCGAAGACGGAATACAGCGTCAGGGCCCGCGGTCGTCCGGGCCGCAACAACATGGACACGCCGAGCGCGAGCCCGATGATGGATGCCAGCAGAGCGCTCTGAGTCCGGATGTCCATGTGCAGGCGGACAGTCTAACCTGTGTCCACGTCCGGAAATTTTCCATGCACTCCCGGTTGTCCTGGGGCGTGCCCGCGCGCATCAACCAGGGTCTTAGCCCCCGCGTATGAAGCCCTATCTCTCCAAAGTCGCCGTCATCGCCTCCGCGCTGCTCATGTCCGCGCAGGCTCCCGCTCCCCAGGTGCCCGAGTCCGAGGCCCCCGGTGCCGAGGCCTCCGAGGCCCCCGCCCAGCGTCCGGACAGTGCTCCCTCGGAGGCCGAGCTTTCTCCGCCGCCGGACTCGGAGAAGGCCCCCGCGCCCCCGGGCTACGTGGAGGTGCTCAACCCGGCCTTCCCCAACGCCGCGCCGCCCGCGCCCGTGGTGCACCGCGGCCGCCGCTACGGCCTGGAAGACTTGTCCCCGTACTTCGCGGACGGGAAGAAGAAGGAGGCCCGCGACGCGTTCGACCGCGGCCAGTACACGCGCGCCCGTGAGCTGCTGAAGGGCGAGGGTGACAGCGCCCCGGTGCGCTACCTGCGCGCCCTGTCCGCCGTGCGCGCCGGAGACGACGAGGCCGCCGCGGCCGAGTTCGCCGCGCTGGCGCCGGACTACCCCGCGCTGAAGGACCGCTGCCTCACCCATGGCGGCGTGGCGCTCGAGGGGCTGCGCCGCTTCGACGAGGCGGCGGCGCTGCTGACGCAGGTGCCCGCCGAGTCGAAGCTCTACGTGGACGCGCGGCTGGCGCTGTCCCGCGTGCTGCGCAAGAAGAAGGACGCCGCGGGTGCCATGGCCGCGCTGGAGCCGCTCACCACGCGCGCCGCGCCCAGCTGGGGGCGCAACGTGGGCGCCGAGGCGCTGATGGCCATCGCCGACATCGCCGCGGAGAAGAAGGACAAGGCCGCCGAGCGCGACGCGCTGTGGCGCCTGTGGGGCGCGTACCCGCTGTCCCCCCTGGCGAAGCAGGCCGAGAAGCGCCTCAAGGGGCAGAAGGCCCCGGTGGACGCGAAGGTGTCGCGGGGCGAGGCGCTGGTGGAACTGCACCGCAACAAGCAGGGTCTGGACGTGCTGGAGCCGCTGCTCGCGCAGCTCCAGCTCCCCGACGCGCTCGCCTGCCGCGCGCACTTCATCTACGGCAAGGGCCAGCGCAAGGAGCGCCAGCACACGCGCGCCATCCAGGTGCTGACGCCGGTGGTGGAGAAGTGCCAGGACAAGGACTTGCTGGCGCGCGCGCTGTACGTGCTCGGCTCGTCGCGCTCGATTGTGGACCAGGCGCGCGGCACGGAGACGTACGAGCGGCTGGCGCGGGACTTCCCGGACCACACCTTCGCGGACGACGGGCTCTTCTACGCGGCGGACCTGTACGTGAAGACGGGCCGTCCCAAGGAGGCCATGGCCCGCCTGGACGAGCTGGCGCGCCTGTACCCCGCGGGGGACTTCCTCGGCGAGGCGCTCTTCAAGGCGTACTGGATTGCGCGCACCAGCGGGGTGGAGGACTCCGGCCTGTCCTTCCTGGACCGCATCGAGGCGCAGTTCGCCCAGGCGGACGAGAGCTACGACGTGGAGCGCGCGCGGTACTGGCGCGCCCGGACGATGCAGGAGAAGGGCAACATCCAGGGCGCGGCGGAGCTCTTCGAGAAGCTCTCCGTGGAGCACCCGGCCACCTACTACGGGCTGATGGCGCGCTCGCAGCTGGCCACGGTGGACCCGGCGCGGCTGGAGAAGGTGTCTCCCGACATCTTCAAGGTGCCCGAGGCCGCGAGCCCCTGGCCGCTGTTCGCCGGCCCCATGGGCGAGGACCCGCACTTCAAGGCGGGCGTGGAGCTGTACCGCCTGGGCTTCGTCGACTCGGTGGCCACCGAGCTGCTTGCCGTCAACCGCGCCAACCAGCCCGCGGAGGCCATCCGCCTGCTGGTGCTGGTGCTGCACGAGGCCGGTGACGAGCGCTCCGCGCACGCGGTGGCGCGGCTGGCGCTGCGCAAGGACCTGAGCGGGCGGATTACGCCGCAGACGCGCGTCGTGTGGGAGGTGGCCTATCCCAACGCTTTCCGTGAGCTCATCGAGAAGCACACCGCCGACGCGGGCGTGGAGCCGGACCTGCTCCAGGCGCTGATGCGCGAGGAGAGCGCGTTGGACCCCAAGGCGCTGTCCTGGGCGGGCGCGCTCGGCCTCACGCAGCTCATGCCGTCCACGGCGAAGAACGTGGCGCGCGAGCTGAAGCTCAAGCGCTTCACCGTGGACAGCCTGCTCCAGCCGGACCTCAACATCCGCCTGGGCGCGCACTACCTCGGCGGGTTGCTGAAGAAGTTCAACGGGCACACGCCGTACGCGGTGGGCAGCTACAACGCCGGCCCGGGCGCGGTGAATCGGTGGCGCTCGGAGAAGCCAGACCTGCCGCTGGACGCGTGGGTGGAGGAGATCCCCATCTCCGAGACGCGCGGCTACATCAAGCGTGTGCTCCGCTCCTTCAACACCTACCAGCTGCTCTACGGCCGGGCCCCCAAGCTGCCCGTCCTCAAGAGCGCCTCGAAGTAGCCTCCCTTCCTGGCACTCCCGGTGCGGGTGGCCATGACGCGTTGCAGGAAGAGGAAAATCGTCCGGAATCAGGCTCCAAAACAGCGTGTTATGTCCGGGTCCTGACAGAAAAGGGCACCTGGGACGGTGTAACCCCCTATGCAACCGCGTAGAAACGTGGCACACGGCGGGGGCCGCACCTGAACCAGGCGTGGCGTCCAGCTCAATTCATGAGGCTGGAAGAGAAAGAAGAAGAGAAGAGTAATGGCGACTGGTACCGTGAAGTGGTTCAACGACGCGAAGGGCTTTGGGTTCATCACGCAGGACGGCGGGGGCGAGGACCTCTTCTGCCACCACACTGCGATCCAGACCCAGGGCTTCCGCTCCCTGCAGGAAGGGCAGAAGGTGGAGTTCGATGTGGCCCGCGGCCCCAAGGGGCTCCAGGCTCAGAACGTTCGCCCGCTCTGATGTCCCGCTGAACGCGCACTGACGCGTTCGGTACAAAGGCTCAGTCTCCCACGAGGAGACTGGGCCTTTTCCTTTTCCGGCCTTCTGCCCGCCCGATTGGCGCCCGCCCGCCGGCTCCCCTAGACTCCGCGTGTGGGCGCACCGTCGAACAGCGGGGATGGTGGGAAGAACGTGCTCCTGCGCGGGCTCCCCTCCATCGAGCAGCTCCTGCGCCGCCCGTCGCTGGAGCCGCTGCTGGCCACAGTCCCCCGGGCCCGTGCCGTCGCCGCGCTTCGCCTGGCGGTGGACCGCGTGCGGGCCCGGCTGCTCCAGGGCGAGGCGCGCCCCTTCGACGACGCCGACGTCCGCGACGCACTGGGCACGCTGGCCACGCCCAACCTGCGGCCCGTGCTCAACGCCACCGGCGTGGTGCTGCACACGAACCTGGGCCGCGCGCCGCTGGCCCCGGAGGCAGTGGCCCGCGTGGCCTCCGTGGCACGCGGCTACTCCAACCTCGAGTACGACCTGGACGAGGGCGAGCGCGGCAGCCGCTATGCGCCCCTCATCGGCCTGCTGCGCGCGCTCACCGGCGCGGAGGACGCGCTCGTCGTCAACAACTGCGCGGGCGCGGCGCTCCTGGTGCTGGCGGCGCTGGCCTCCGGCCGCGAGTGCATCGTGTCGCGCGGCGAGTTGGTGGAGATTGGCGGCGGCTTCCGCGTACCGGACGTGATGCGCCAGTCCGGCGCGAAGCTGGTGGAGGTGGGCACCACCAACCGCACCCGCCGCTCGGACTACGCCGGCGCGGTGGGGCCGGACACGGGACTGTTGGTGAAGGTGCACCGCTCCAACTTCGCGATGGTGGGCTTCACCGAGGAAGTCGACGTGGCGGAACTGGCGGCGCTCGGCCGCGAGCGCGGGGTGCCTGTGTTCCAGGACCTGGGCTCGGGCGCGCTGGTGCCGCTGGAAGGGGAGGGGCTCACGCGGGAGCCCACGGTGCCCCAGGCGGTGGCGGCGGGGGCGGACGTCATCGCCTTCTCTGGTGACAAGCTGCTGGGCGGGCCTCAGGCGGGAATCGTGGTGGGGCGCGCGGCGCTGCTCGCGCGCATCAAGGCCCACCCGCTCACCCGGGCGCTGCGCGTGGACAAGATGACGGTGGCCGCGCTGGAGGCCACCCTGGAGCTGTACCGGGATGGCCGGCCGCAGGCCGTCCCCACGTACAGGCTGCTTGCCCAGCGGCCGGAGGAGCTGCGCGCCCGCGCGCTGCGGCTCCAGGCCCTGCTGGCCGAGCGGGGCGTGAGTGCCCGGGTGGAGGGCGTGGAGGGACAGGTGGGCGGGGGCGCCATGCCGCTGGCCCGGTTGCCTTCCTTTGCCTGCATCCTCACCCTACAGGGGCCGGAAACATTCCTGGACTGCCTGCGCAGCGGGGATGTGCCGGTTATTGGCAGGATCACGGATGGCGAGGGGGTCCTCGACGTCCGTTGTCTCGCGGAGGAGGAGCTCCAGGTGGTCGCCGACTCCGTCGCGTCCGCCCGTCCAGGGAACCCGCCATGATCAACAGCGCCGTCCTCGTCCTCAACCGGTACTACCAACCGGTGCATGTCACCTCGGTGAAGCGGGCGTTCTCGCTGCTGTACCAGGGCGTGGCGAAGGCCATCGACGCGCAGTACCGCCTCTACGAGTTCGACGACTGGGCCGCGCTGAGCGCCACGCAGGACTGCATCACCACCATCAACCGCACCATCCGCGTGCCCCGCGTCCTGGTGCTCAGCGCGTATGACCACCTGCCCCGCGGTCGGGTGCGCTTCTCACGCCTGAACATCTACGCGCGCGACAACGACACCTGTCAGTACTGCGGAAAGAACCTCCCCCGCTGTGACTTGAACCTGGACCACGTCATGCCGCGCTCGCAGGGCGGGAAGACGACGTGGGAGAACGTCGTCTGCTCGTGTGTCCCCTGCAACCTGAAGAAGGGCGGACGCACCCCCGAGCAGGCGGACATGAAGCTGCTGAAGAAGCCGGTGCGCCCGCGCTGGACGCCCCTGTTCCGCGGCGCCACGCGCAAGGTGACGTACCGGGAGTGGCTGCCCTTCCTGCACCTGGCGGATGCCTCGTACTGGAACGTCGAACTTCTGGACGAGTAGCGGAACCGACGTCCCCCAAGTGACGGCTCCCTGACGATTTCTCGTGGCCGCTCCCGGGGGAACCCGGGTCCCTCCCGGCACGCGCGCGGCTTCCGCGTGCATGCATGCCCGGCCCGGACCGCGCCCCCGCCGCACCGGCACGGCAGGGAGTCTCCACATGAAAGCGAACCGCTGGCTGTTGCTGGTGGGAATGGTGTTGGCCCTCGGGGCCGTGTCGGGGTGTGACGACGACAAGCCGCCCTCGGGGCCCCCGGGCACGACGGACGCTGGCTCGGAGGTGGACTCGGGCACGGACTCCGGAACGGACCTGCCGGATGGCGGCCCGGGCTCCACGTGCATCGACGTGGGCGCGACCTGCAGCCGGGACACCGGCGCCGCGTGCTGTACGGGCACCTGCACGGAGGCGGGCACGTGTCCCGAGCCGAGCGAGCAGTGCACCCCGGCCGGTGAGACCTGCTCCAACGGCATCGAGTGCTGCACGCAGAGTTGCCTCGGCGGTAGGTGCTCCACGCAGCAGTGCCTCGACGTGGGCGGCACCTGCGCCAACGCGGAGGAGTGCTGCACCAAGATTTGCGGCGGCGACGGCAAGTGCGCGGCGCTGCCCGCGGGCAGCACGTCCTGCAAGGTGCCGGGCCAGGCGTGCGGCGCGGACGGCGACTGCTGCTCCACCAACTGCCAGGCCGGCGTGTGCAAGCCGGCGTACTCGTGCCAGGCCAATGACGACCTCTGCCTGAAGAACGAGGACTGCTGCGGCGGCGTGTGCTCGCAGAACGGCACCGGCACTCCGGGCCGCTGCGTGGCGGTGGGCGGCGCCGGCGGTGGCAACTGCGTGCAGGACGGCAACCCGTGCAGCGGCGGCAGCACCTGCTGCTCGCGCACCTGCGTGGACCTGGGCTACGGCGCCACGGTGTGCCAGCCGGTGGGGGGCTGCCGCCCGACGGGCAACTACTGCACCAACGACGGCGTGTGCTGCGGCGGCGAGAAGGTCTCCAACGCGGTGGACTGCCGGGAGAACCGCTGCGACAAGCCCAACGGCTGCAACCCGGTGGGCAACATCTGTGGCTCCGGCATGCTGCCCGACGGCGGCATCATCGACGTGAATGCGCGCGAGGCCTGCTGCGACGGCCAGAAGGCCGTGTGCAAGGTGGACTCCAGCGGCGTGCCGCGCTGCTTCGGCGGCTGCCCCAGCGGCCAGTGCCCCGCCTCGTGCCCCACGGGCTACACCGGCGAGGCGGGTTGTTGCATCTCCCAGGGCAGCACGTGCCAGTTCAGCGACCAGTGCTGCAACGGCAACCGCTGCCTGCCGGGCGCAGACGGTGGTTCCTTCACGTGCCAGCCCGCCCCCACGTGTGATCCGGTGGGCACGGTGTGCGATCCGGGCAATTCGGGCTGCTGCGCCGGCACCGCGTGCCGCGCCATCGACGAATTGACGTTCGTCTGCCGTCCGACGGGCACCGCGCCTGACGGTGGCACGGGCGGTACGGATGCAGGCACCGGCGGTACGGACGCGGGCCCTGCTTGCACGCCCAATGACCAGGCGTGCTCCAACGGGGCGGCGTGCTGTTCGGGCATCTGCAACAACCAGAAGTGCCAGGCGCCGCAGGCGTGCCAGCCGCAGGGGAGCGTCTGCACCTCCCCCTCGGACTGCTGCTCCGGGCTGGGCTGCCGCATCCCCGGTGGGAGCACCACCGGTACCTGCGAGGGCGGGGCTACCTGCTCGGCGGGCGGGCAGGCGTGTTCACCGAACAACCCGTGCTGCTTCGGCCTGCAGTGCGAGACGGCCACGGGGGCCACGTGCGACGGCAGCCAGGCGTGCTCGTGCACCGTGATCATCCGGTGATCATCACCTGACGGACGCTTTCTGGCGGGGAGTCGACTCGGGCAGTAGGACGGGCTTTGATGGGAGCTCCATTGAAGCCCGTCCCACTGTCCTCCATGACCGAACCCTCGCGAGCGCCCCGGAGCGAAGCCCATGTCCTGGGCCCCGTCTCCAAGACACCGGGTCCGGTGGCCTCCGGCCCGCCGGGGCTGTCCCGTCGCCCCCGTCCGCGGCGCATCATCGCCGTGGGTGGAGGCAAGGGCGGCATTGGCAAGTCCATGGTGTCCGCGAACCTCGGCGTGGCGCTCGCGCAGTCCGGGCTCAACGTGCTGCTGGTGGACGCCGACCTGGGCGGAGCCAACCTGCACACGTGCCTGGGCGTGGGACAGCCCACGGCCACGCTGTCGGACTTCCTGCGCAAGAACAAGGCGACGCTCGAAGAGGTCATCGTCCCCACGGGCGTGCCCCGGCTGTCGCTCATCGCCGGCGCGCAGGACGCGCTGGACGCGGCCAACCTCAAGTACGCGCAGAAGCAGAAGCTGCTCAAGACGCTGATGGGCGCGTCCGCAGACTACCTCATCCTGGACCTGGGCGCGGGCACCAGCTTCAACACCATCGACTTCTTCATCATGGCGGACCACGGGCTGCTGGTGGTGCTGCCGGAGCCGACGTCGGTGGAGAATGCGTACCGCTTCGCCAAGGCGGCGTTCTTCCGGAGGCTCCAGCAGGTGGAGGCGAAGTACGGCATCCAGGACATGGTGGAGAGCGCGCTCACCACGCGCGAGGGCTCGCTGCGCACGCTGCACGACGTGCTCGCGCAGGCGCGGCGCAAGGACCCCTCGGCCGCGGAGCGGCTGGAGCGCGAGCTGGCCGCCTTCCGCATCCGGCTGATCGTGAATCAGGCGCGCACGGACGCGGACCTCACCGTGGGGACCGCCGTGGCCTCCGCGTGGAAGAAGTTTTTCGGCATCGAGATGGATGACCTCGGCGCCATCCGCTACGACGACGAGGCGTGGCGCTCGGTGCGCAAGCGCCGCCCGGTCCTCATCGAACGGCCCGATTCCCCGGCGTCCACGGCCATCCAGCGCATCGCCGATCGCCTTCTCGCACTCGACAGCAACCTCGACCCGTCTTCCCCATGAAGCCCTTCGAGCAGCAGACCTATTACGAGCTCCTGGAGGTCCCCGTCTCCGCTCCGGTGGATGACATCCGCGCGGCGTACTCGCGGCTGATGGAGCTGTATGCTCCGGACTCCATCGCCGTGTACGCGCTGGTCGACCCTGAGCAGGTGGACGGCCTCCGCGCCCGGATGACCGAGGCGATGGAGATCCTCACCGACGCGGACCTGCGCGCCGAGTACGACAAGGACCTGGGCCTTCCCACCCGGCGGATGGCGGAGGCCGTCACGGCGGGAGGCAAGCCGTCGCCCGAGGCCACACCCGCCGCGGGCACGGTGGAGCGCGCCGCCGAGGCGCTCGCGAGCTCGGCTTCGGCGGAGGTCGACGCAGGGGGGCCGGGGGAGGGGACCGCCACGGCGGCGCCCGTGGCACGTGAGCCGGAGGTGGTGGAGCAGACCTCGACGGCCACGCCGCCACCCTCGGAGGCGGCCACGAGCCCGGTGGCACCGCCGGACTTCCGCGCCACGTTCTTCCGTGGATTCTCCTTCGCGTACGTGTCCAGCTCGCTGCAGGACTCGCAGTTCCTCGGCAGCTCCGTGCACGTGCCCACGGCCTCGACGGCCATCCCGGTCGCGGCTGCGACGGAACCGGCGCAGGCACCCGTGCCCATGGTCTCCGCGGCGGCTGTTGCTGTCGCGGAAGCGGTCCCCGCGGCCTCGGCTCCGTCCGTTTCTGTCGCGTCCACGACGGAGCCCGTGACTGCGCCCACGCCTCCCGTGGAGCCCACCGCCGTCGCCGTCGCCCCGGAACCTGCCCCCGAGGTCGCGACCTGGCAGTCCGCCCCCACCGCCCCCGCGCCCGAGAGCACCGCGCTCGCCACCGTGCCTGGCCGCAAGGAGGGCACCCCCGCTCCCGTATTCCGGCCGGGTGCTCGCACGCCATCCACCCGGACCCCCACGGTGGTTCCGGCCTCCGACCCGGGCCGGCCGGCACCGCGTCCGGGCCCCGGGCGGCAGCTCGGCGACGCCCAGGTGCTCTCCCAGGACTCGGCCATTGCCACGGCGGAGGCGGCCCTGGCGCAGGTGGCGGCCCGCGTGCGCGAGCAGCGTCCCCGCACCCCGGACATCCCGGCGGACGCCGAGTTCAACGGCGAACTGCTGCGCCGCGTGCGCGAGGCCCGGTCCTTCTCCCTCCAGCAGGTCGCCGACCGCACCCGCATCTCCAAGGCCCACCTGGAGAACGTGGAGGCCGACCGCTACACCGCCCTCCCGCCCCCCGTGTACCTGCGCGGAATCCTCATGAACCTCGCCCGCGAGCTCGGGCTGGATCCGCTCAGGGTGTCCAGGAGCTATCTGGCCCTGGCTTCTGAGAAGTCAGGGAAGAAGTGACTCCGTCCGGGAGGGGGAAGCGTTGGTACAGGGGTGCGATGAAAGTTGACTCCCCCCGGACCGGTGCCTAAGTAAGTAGGACGATGACGGACGAGGAAAAGGTCAAGGCGATGCGGCTCGCCCGTGCGATTGCCTCGGATATCTCGCTCTACAACGAGCAGAAGATCATCAAGGGCATCGAGCAGGACAACCTCTTCGAGGTCCTCAAGGAGGAACTGGAAGAGGGCCGCGAGCTCTACAAGAGCCGCGTCAGCCAGGAGATCTTCACGAAGATGAACTTCTTCGAGCGCGCCATCAACGACATCGTCCTGCGCTCCAAGGCGCACGTGAAGTCGAAGATCTGGTAGCCCCTCCGCACGTGGCAGCGCCCGACACGCGAGAGCACCGCGCCCCGCCCGAAGCTCGCGGAGAGCGCGTGGACCAGTACCTCGCCCGGGCGTTCCCGGACCTCACCCGCTCCCGCATCCATGGCCTCATCGAGGCCGGGCATGTGCTCACCGACGGCCAGCCCGCCAAGCCGGCGAAGCGCCTGCGAGGGGGTGAGCTGCTCAGCCTCCACATCCCCGCGCCCGTGGCCGCCGTCCCGTTGGCGGAGGAACTGCCGCTCGCCGTGCTGCACGAGGACAAGGACCTCGTGGTGGTGGACAAGGCCGCGGGCATGGTGGTGCACCCCGGCGCGGGGCATGCGTCCGGGACGCTCGTCAATGCGCTGCTCCACCGCGTGAAGGACCTGGCCGGCGTGGGCGGCGAATTGCGCCCGGGCATCGTCCACCGGCTGGACAAGGACACCACCGGCTGCCTCGTGGTGGCGAAGAACGAGCAGACGCTCGTGGGCCTGCAGAAGGCCTTCAAGACGCGCGCGGTGGAGAAGACGTACCTGGCGCTCGTCCACGGTGTGCCGCCCGCGGAGGGGCGCATCGAGACGCTCTACGGCCGCCACCCCGTCAATCGCCAGAAGTTCACCGGCAAGGTGAAGGACGGCAAGCAGGCCATCACCCTCTACCGCGTGCTCGAGTCCTTCGACGGCGCCGCGCTGGTGGAGGTGGACCTGCTCACCGGCCGCACGCACCAGATTCGCGTGCACCTGGCCGAGTCCGGCCACCCGCTGCTCGGTGACGCCCTCTATGGCGCCGGCCGCAAGGCGAAGGGCGGGGCGGGGGAGGCGCAGGAGCGGCTGGGGCGTCAGGCGCTGCACGCGTGGCGGCTGGCCTTCGCCCACCCGCGCACGGGCAAGGCGCTGAACCTGGAAGCGCCCATCCCCGAGGACTTCACCGCCGCGCTGGAGTTGCTGCGCGGCACCCCGGTGGTGCCGGAAGCGAAGCGGAAGCCCGCCGCCCGGAAGAAGGCGGCGAAGCGGGCTACAGGCCGGACACGCTGAGCGTCTGCTGCCGCTTGGACAGCACCTTCACCGGCTGGATGGCCATGACGCGCATGAACACGGCGAGCAGCTCCGGGTCGAACTTGTTGCGCATCTCCGTCCACATCAGCATCAGCGCCACCTCCGGGCCGTAGGCATCCCGGTACGGGCGCTTGGACGTGAGCGCGTCGTACGCGTCGCAGATGGCGATGATCTTCGCGTACGCCCCGAGGTTCGTCTTCGGGATGATCATCTGGATGTTGCCGCGCGAGTCGCGCACCGCGGTGCCGAAGTCCGTCTTGTGCTCGAACGTCGTCACCACGCGCAGCAGCGTGGAGCGGCTGAAGCCCTTCTCCATGAGGATGTTGCGCACGGAGATGAGCGGCGCCTTCTGCACCGCCACCCGCTCGTCCGGAGACAGCGCGCCGCGCTTGGTGGACAGCTCCTCCGGCAGCGTCGCCATGCCCGCGTCGTGGAAGAGGGCGATGTAGCCCAGGTCTCTGAGTTGCGGCTTCGTCAGCCCCAGCTCCGCGCCGAAGACGATGCACATCAGGCAGACGTTGACCTGGTGGTACACGAGGTAGTCGTCCTCGCGCCGCATCGTCGTCATGCCCAGGAAGTGCGTCTTCTGCTCGTAGGAGATGTCCACGAAGTCCTGCACGAGCCGCAGCGCCTTGGACGCGTTGATGGGCTTCCCGGCGCGCACGGACTCCAGGTACTTCGTGAGGAAGAACACCGCGCGGGCGTAGATGGTCATCGCGTACTTCTTGCGATCGACCTTCATGTCGCCCGGGTTGTCCATGTCCTTGTCCAGCTTCTCCTTGAGCTTGGAGAACTTGGCCACCCGCATGTTGAGCAGCTTGCGGCCCGACAGCCCGTCCTCCTCCGTCGTGCCGGACTGCTCCTTGGCGAAGATCCAGACGAAGTTCTTCAGCTCCGGCACCGTCACCGGCTTGGTGAGCGTGAAGCCGCCCACGTCCTTGGCGCGCATCTCCGCCAGCAGGTAGCGCTGGTTCTCGATGGAGTTGAGGTCCACCTTCACCAGCATGCCGTTGAGGTAGAAGGACTCCTTGACGCCCGTCAGCTCCAGCCGGCCTTCCTTGCCGATGATCTGGTTGACGATGTCCTGGAGCTGGTGGAGCGGCTTCTGGAAGACGGCGTTCTCCGGGTCATACATCTTCACCGAGCGCACCAGCATGTAGAGGCCGGCGACCATGGACCGCGCGAGCGACTGGAGCTTCTCGTTGTGCTCGCGGCCGTACTCGTTGACGTTCTCTTCCTGGCTCTGATTGACCTTCAGATTCTCGGCCATGGGGCTAAGCCTCCTCGGGGAGCGCCGAGTCCCCGAACAACGTCTTGCGCGTCTGGTACATCGCCTTGCGCGCGGCGGTGAGCACTTCCAGTGGCTGGCTCTTGTCCTCCACCACCGACTGCAACATCTTGTAGCCCTGGATGGAGCACGCGCCGCCCAGGCCGTGGATGGCCAGCATCTTGTCGTCCAGCACGCGCTTCCTGTTGAGCAGCGAGGGCTTCACCGACAGCATCTGCTGCATCATCGACAGCGCCCCGGGCGTGCCCGTGGAGCCGATGGCCGTGTAGAAGGCCACGCGCTCGTCCGGGGTCTTCTTCTCGAACGCGGCATCCCGCACCACCCGCATCAGGTCCGCGTAGGCCTTGTCCCGGTCGAACTCCGGGAGCATCTTCGCGGCCACCATGCGCACCTGGGAGATGGGGTCCGTCAGTGAGTCGACCATCATCCGCCGCGCCTCGCCGGTGCGGCCCCTGCCGATGATGTTGAGGACCTCCAGCTTCACCACCAGGTTGGGGCTCTTGAGCACCTGGGCGAACATCTTCAGGCGCTCCGGGTGGTTGCTCTTCTCCAGGATGTAGACCATGTCGCGCACCGTCTGCGGACGGTCCGACACCAGGCGCATCACGAAGGGGTCCGGCAGCTCGCGCGCATAGCCCGCCATCACGTCGCACAACAGCGCGCGGTTCTCCGGCACCTCGATGGTCTCCAGCACCGTGAGCAGCGGGACGATGGCGTCCCTGCCCAGCGCCTGCAGGTAGCGCGTCACGTCCGACGGGTTCTTCGGGCGCGCCGACTTCAGCGACTCGCCCAGGCGCATCAGGCGCTGCTCCTCGCCCATCTTGTGGATGAAGTTGTCCAGCAGCCGTCCCAGGCCCTCGCCGCCGTCGCGCTGGGACAGCGCGCGCAGCTTGAGGACGATCTGGTTGATGGTGCTGAAGTCGTCCTGGATGAGGAGCATGTCCAGCAGCTGCACGAAGATTTCCTCGAGCAGCGTGGCGTCATCGACGCCGCCCTCCACGACCTGGAACACGGCGCTGACCAGCTTGGGGAACAGCCGCGCGTTCTCCTCCTCACTCACCTCGCGCTGCAGCTTCGCCTTCAGGTCGTCCGTCGCGTGGCGGCCGCCCACCACGAGGCCGCGAATCTGCTCCACGCCGTCCAGCTTGGAGTCCAGGTCCTCCGCGGACACGCGCGCGAAGCGCAGGTAGTCATCCGAGTTCGTCTGCAGCCGCGAGTAGAGGTAGCCCACCACCTTGTCCACCTCGACCTGGACCTCCTCCTCGGAGGCGGACTCCATGGAGAAGCCCTCCACCACCACGTACTCCACGTGCTCCATGCTCGCGCGCCACAACTGCGCCAGCACGTCCTCCGCGCCGCGCTCCGGCTCGGACAGCGCGATGAGCGTGAAGGTGACCAGCTCCTCCACCTGCATGCCCGGGCGGAAGATGAGCTGCCGGATGCCGTCCCGGAAGAACTTGTAGGGCAGCGGCGTGTCCTCGGTGAACAGCGCCTCCCCGTGCAACAGCAGGTTCTGCTGCTCCACCTTCAGCGACAGCGGGCCGAACTTCTCGCTGTACGTTTGGACCGACTCGAGCGCCTTCGCGAGGAATTCCGGGAAGCGCGACTCGTTGTGGCGGTACATGCCGATCTGCTTGATGCCCTTGAGCAGGTGGAAGGCGAACGTCTTCGCCAGCTCCACCTTCTCCTTCGCCTCGGGAGTCAGCTCGGCGGTCGCGTCGGGTGCGGCTTTCTGGGGCTGGGCCATGGCCATGCGTCTGCAACTCTCCGCTCGGGCGGTATCCCAAGCCTACCCTGATTTCCGCCTGTTACCCAGGAGACGACCCGGTGGAAGTTCAAGGGCTTGGGGTGACACATGTGAAACAGCGCCTGGGATGACCGGGATTTCCTGGTGTGGTACGAGCCGCGCCAGCCACCGAGGGAGTCTCAAGCGCATGAAGCGGATGCTGGCGAGCGGGATGCTGCTGCTGTCGCTGACGGGGTGCTTCCGGATGAGCGTGCGCTCCGGCGCGCCGCGCTCGGGAGACGTGGAGGAGCAGACGGGAGTCAGTCTGGCGTACGGCCTGACGATGTCCAACGTGGCGGCGGAGTGCCCGCGGGGCCTGTCGCGGGTGGATGTGTACTGGCCCGTCTGGGGACCCATCGTCTATTTCTTTACCTTCGGCATCGTCGCGCCGCTGCGTGCTGAATACGTGTGCGCGGAGGGCGGCGCCGCGCTGCCGGACTCTGAGTCGCAGTGGGAAGACGCACCGTCCGGGGTCGAGGAGACGCCGCCTCCCCCGAGCGTGCCTCCGTCCCACCCGCCGCTGTGAGCGGCGCCTGAAATGAACGAGGCGGCGGGGATGACTCCCACGCCGCCTCGAGTCATTTCATGCAACCTCTCCGGACGCGCGGGGCCTCACGCGAGGCACCGCCGCCGGGACTTCGCGTCAGGCCTTCTTGGGCGGCGGCGGGGCCACCGCGGCGCTCTCGCCCTTGAGGGCGGAGCGCAGCAGGAAGAGGGTGAGGCCGGCGAAGAAGAGCAGGCCCCAGACGTTGGACCAGACGGGGTGCGCCAGCTCGCTCTCGCCCACCGCGTTGAAGAAGCCGCCCAGTCCGCCCTGGTGGCCCAGCACGGCCGGCAGGTTGATGGCGCGCGTCAGGGCGCCGTCGCTGGCAATCTCCAGGATGGCGATGAGCACGCCGGCGATGGAGCCACCGGCGATGTAGCCGGAGGACAGCAGGGTGCCGGGGGAGAACTCGGACTCGGCGGCGCTGCCGCCGCGCACGCGGTCCACCACGTAGCGCACCATGCCGCCCACGAAGAGCGGCGTGCTGCTGCTGATGGGCAGGTACACGCCCACCGCGAAGGGCAGGGCGGACACGCCGCACAGCTCCAGCATCAGCGCGATGAACACGCCCAGGAGCACCAGGTCCCACGGCAGCCGCTGCGTGAGGATGCCGTCGATGATGAGCGCGAACAGCTGCGCCTTGGGCGCGGAGTAGCGGGTGAGCTGCTGGCCCTCGTACACGGCGATGCGACCGCCGATGCCCGGGTCCACCACGTACTGGATGGTGCCCGACTCGTCGACGAGGTACTTGCCCGCGGGCACCGGTGTGTCCGCGCCGCGCACGTGGCCTTCCTTGTACGTGCGCTTCGGGCCCTCGGTGAGGGTGCCCAGCTCGGACACCTTCACCTGCGTGTCATTGGCGAGGCTGAGCGACACCGCGCCCGCGTCCTGCGCGGACACCTCGCGCCAGCTGCGCAGCTCCGGGGTGCCGCCCTGCGTGTTCAGCTCATAGCCCTGCGCCCAGAGGGCCTTGCGCAGCGCCGCCTCGTCCAGGCCGCGCGAGGCCAGCGTCTCGGGGGAGACCGCCCAGGGGAAGGTGTGCTGGACGCGCGTCTCCTCCGTGAAGTCCGTCACCTGCACGCCGGGGTGCGGCTCGGGGATGGTGACGGTGGCGCCGCGGTTGAGCGTCACCAGCACCAGGCCGATGAACATCGCGCTGGTCAGCACGCCGACGAAGAGCGCCACCTGCTGCTTGCGGGGCGTGCCGCCCACCAGGAAGGCCGTCTTCAAATCCTGCGCGGTGGTGCCGCCGTTGGACGCGGCGATTCCGACGATGGCCGCCGTGGTGAGCGCCATGAAGCGGTCCTCGGAGGACGTCCACCCCAGGAGCAGGTACACGAGACAGGTGACGAGCAGCGTGGCCACCACCATGCCGGAGATGGGGTTGGACGAGCTGCCAATCTCACCCGTGATTCGCGCGCTCACCGTCACGAAGAAGAAGCCGAAGATGACGATGAGGATGGCGGAGATGAAGTTCACCTGCAGCGGCGGCGCCAGCCAGATGGCGAGGACGAGCAGCAGGCTGCCCACGAGCACCACGGTGATGGGAAGGTCCTGCTCGGTGCGCAGCAACACCGGCCCGGAGCCCTGGTTGCGCGAGGCGCGCAGCGTGGCCACGCTGCGCTGGAAGGCGCCGATGATGGTGGGCATGGAGCGGATGAGGCTGATGAGGCCGCCCGTGGCCACCGCGCCCGCGCCGATGTAGAGCACGTACGCGTTGCGAATCTGGTCCGGAGACATGTCCCGGATGAGCTGCCCGTTGTGCACCAGCAGCGGCTGCTCCAGCCCGCTGCCGAAGAAGGAGATGGCGGGGATGAGGATGAGGTAGCTCAGCACGCCGCCGGCGAAGGTGATGGCCGCCACGCGCGGGCCGATGATGTAGCCCACGCCCAGCAGCTCCGGGCTCACCTCGGTGGCCAGCGTCGCGCTCTTCAGGCCCTTGATGGGCGTGGCCAGCGTCTCGCGGAACAGCTTCATGCCCGAGTACGCGAACTTGTAGATGCCACCCACGATGAAGCCGATGATGACCGTGCGGGCGTTGGTGCCGCCCTGCTCGCCGACTATCAGCACGTCCGCGCTGGCCGTCCCTTCAGGGTAGGGCAGCTTGCCGTGCTCCTGGACGATGAGGCCCTGGCGCAGCGGAATCATCATCAGCACGCCGAGCACGCCGCCAGCGCCGCGGTGAGGAAGGCGTGGGTGAGGCTGATGTCGTAGCCCAGGAGGAGCAGTGCGGGGAGCGCCGCCGCCACGCCGAAGGCGAGCGACTCGCCGGCCGAGCCCGCCGTCTGGACGATGGTGTTCTCCAGGATGCTGGAGTTGCCCAGGGCCCGGAAGATGGCGATGGAGAGCACGGCCACCGGGATGGAGGCGGACACCGTGAGGCCGACCTTGATGGCCAGGTACACGGACGAGGCGGCGAACACGACGCCCAGCACCGAGCCGAGCACCAGGCCTCGGATGGTCATCTCCAGGGGCGACTTGTCAGGGGAGACGTAGGGCGTATGTGCGTGGGGCGCGTGCACCTCTGCGACAGGGACGCGATCTTCGGCGACCGGCGGGCTACCGTGGGCCAAGCGTGAGGCTCCTTCACGAGGGGAATCGCCGTCCCTTCTAGCAGGGAGCCGAGCCTCCGTCACACGGGGCGCTCAAACGACAAGCGCCCCCGCCCGGGTGGGGCGGAGGCGCTGGATGCCGGCCGTGCCCGGCCGACCTGCCGCGTCAGGCGCGGGCTACTGCTGCATGGCGGCGGCCTCGGGGTCCACCTCGGCCATGAGGGCGGCCAGCTCGGACTTCAGCTTGTCCTTGGCGCGAATCTCCAGCTGGCGGGCGCGCTCGCGGGAGAAGCCGAAGTGCTCGCCCAGTTCCTTGAGCGTCATCGGGCGCTCGTTCATGACGCGCTGCTCGATGATGAAGCGCTCGCGCGGGTCCAGGCGCATCAGCGCGGTGCGGACGCGGGCGTTGATGAGGCCGGCCTCCTCCTTGTCCGCGAACTCGTCGTCCTGCGGCGCGGCGGCGCTCACCACGAAGTCCACGTGGCTGTTGCCGCCGTCCTCGCCCATGGGCGCGTCGAGCGAGAGGTCACGGCCGCCCATGCGCTGCTCCATCTCGCGCACCTCGCCGGGCTTCACGTGCAGCCGGCGGGCGATGTCATCCACATTCACGATGGCGTCGCCGCTGCCGAACTTCTCCAGCTCACGGCGCGTGCGGGCCAGACTGAAGAACAGCTTGCGCTGCGCCTGCGTGGTACCGAGCTTCACCAGGCTCCAGCTCTTCAGGATGTAGTTCTGGATGTACGCGCGGATCCACCACACCGCGTAGGAGATGAGGCGGATGCCCTTGTCCGGGTCGAACTTCTGCACGGCCTTCATCAGGCCGATGTTCCCCTCCTGGATGAGGTCGGACATCTTGATGCCGTAGGAGCGGTACTCGTAGGCGACCTTCACGACGAAGCGCAGGTTGGACGTCACCAGGCGGTGACCGGCGGCCAGGTCGCCCTTGATGAAGCGCCGCGCCAGCTCCTGCTCCTCCTCCACCGTGAGGAGGGAGTAGTGGTTGATCTCCGAGAGGTACATCGCCAGAGAGCCGGAGTTGGACGACTGCTCGGTGGAAGCCTGCATGAGTGGTGTCTCCCGACGGGGGCCTCTCGCTTGGGAGGCCAGAAAATGTGTTCGGACCGCCTGACAACTTGACGAAGGCTGCCTTGAGCAACGGCGGTGCCAACTTGCTGCTGTGCGTCTTCCCCAGTGTCTGCGGGGGGTTGGCGAAGGTTGGCCGCGTGTACAAGGCGGGAAACCTGTAACGGTTACATCGCGCCTGGAGGGCGACCTCGGAAACGGAGCGGTAGGAAGTTCAGAGCGATGAGCAAGCGGCCTCCCACGTGAAGTCCGGGCCTGTCTGCCCGGGCGACGAAAAAGGCGTAACGACTCACCCCGGCAATGACAGGTGCGTTTCCACGAGCGCGCCGGAACGACCGGAGAGCGAGCGGGAAGCCAGGGGCCTCCACGCTCGGCAGGCCGGGCTCAGGAGGCGCGGGCGACGCGCCGGGCTCAGGAGGCGCGGGCGACGCGCCGGCTCAGGAGGCGCGGGCGCGGGGAGTGCGCGCTTCCGCGGCGGCGCGGCGGGCGTCGGCGGCGATGGCGCGCTTGAGCGTGCCGAGGAGCTCCACCGACTCACCCTGGCGCAGCGGACGGCCCCCGAAGCGGGCCTCCAGGTAGCGTCGGGTGACAGGGCTCAGGGCAGCGGAGAGCGGGTGGTGCTCGCGGGCGAGCCGCGCGTCCAGCTCTTCCAGCGTCTCGCCCTCGTGGCGCTCCAACCGGGCGGAGGCGAGCAGGGCTTCCACCGCGTCCACGAAGCGCGTGGCGTCGTGCGGGCGCTCACGCTCGAGGAATCGCGCCAGCCTGCGCCAGACGCCATACGCGACGGCGCCCGCGACGAGCGCGGTGGCCCAGGCCCGAAGCGGTGGCAACCGGCTCGGCGACTCGTTCTCATCCGAGCCTCGGGGCGGGCGGACGAGCGAGCGCGCCACGTCCAACTGGTCCCTGAAGGAGTAGTCGACCACGGCGCTGCGCCAGCGCTCCTCCAGCGACTCGTAGAAGCCGAGCAGGTCCTGGAGGAATTCGGAGGCCTGGCTGGCGCGGTGGGCTGGCGGCGTCGCATCCACGGTGACGAAGCCGCGCCCCGGTACCAGCACATGCGTCCACGCGTGCGCGTCGCCAGCACGGACGACGTAGCCGTCGTTCACCCGCTCGCCGCCGAAGAAGCCCGTGGCCAGCCGCGCTTGGATGCCCTGCGTGCGCAGCATCAGCGTGAGGGCGGTGGCGAAGTGCTCGCAGTGCCCCGCCTTGCGCTCGAAGAGGAAGTCCGCGAGCGGATCCTCCACGTTCCCGCTCAGCTCCAGCGTGTACGAGTTCTCCCGCTGCAGCCACGCGGCCAGCTTCTGCGCGGCGGCCAGCGGCTCGCGCTCTCCGTTGAGCACCCGCGCGGCCGTCTGCGCGACGCGCGGGTCGATGTTCTCCGGCAGGGTCAGCAGCGCGTCCTGCTCGTCGGCGGGGAGCTTCTTGAAGCTGTCACCGCTGCCGCCGGGAGGAAGGCTGTAGGCCTCGTAGCTGAAGGAGATGCCGGGGTCGAGGAAGCGCACCTCGCCGCCGCCCAGTTCCTGGATGCGGGCGCGCCGGCTGCCCGCCTGCGTGTGGGCGGCCGCGTTGCCCAGCTTCGAGGGCGTCTCCAGGGCCACCAGCGTGCGGGCTCCGTACGCGGGGAGCAATTCCACGCGCTGGTGGATGAGGCGCTCGCTGCCCGGCCGCAGCGTCACCATCCAGTCGCCGTCGCCCCGGGCGCTGCCCAGGCTCGTCCATTCCTGCCCGTCGAAGACGTCGTAGGTGCGGCCCACCCAGTACGCGTCCAGGTTCTCCTGGTCCGGATCCGGGTCCAGGGTGGCGCGCAGGACGATGCGGGGGTTGCCCTTGAGGGTGCCGCCGGCGCCGCCCAGTCGAACGGTGTTGGAGAAGCCCGCGGTGGCGGCGCCCAGGCCCGGCGAAGCGCGCGGGCCCATCATGTTCCAGTTGAGGCGCGGGAAGAGGATGAAGAAGGCCACCGCGCCGGCCACCGCGAAGGTCAGCCCCGTGGCCAGCGGACGCATCACCTGGCGCACCGGCACCGGCTCGCCCTCCGGCACCGCGGCCTCCACCACGCCCAGCGCCAGCGACATGCTGGACAGCACGCCGAAGGCCACCAGGCACAGGCCGTACACGAGCTCGCCGGTCAGCGCCGCGCCACCCGCCACCATCAGCAGCCCGGACAGGTGGACCTGCCCGTCGGTGGCGGGCTCGGGCGTGGACAGCAGGCGGTGCGCGGAGATGAGGCCCGCGAAGGCGCACGCCGCCACCACCAGGTTGAGCGAGCCGGCCAGGACATTCATGCCCAGCACCACCGCCACCACGAGCAGGAGCAGCGCGGTGAGCTTCGCCCGCCGGCCGAACAGCCGCCACCCCATGAGCGCGCACACCAGCGCCAGCCCATAGAGCGCGAGCGTCCACACGGGCAACTGCCCGGACACGCCCATGGAGGCGAAGGCGGCCCCGGCGCCCAGGTCTCTCAGCCCCAGTCGCAAGCCCTGCCTCATGCCGCCTCCTCGTCCTCGCGCGGGCCCTCGTGGCCCAGCCACGCCAGGGCCCGGAGGACGCGCCGCTCCTGCGCGCTGCCCGCGGCGGGGCGCACGCGGCCGTCCGCCGTGTCCAGCCCCACCTCGTGGCCCTCCTCGATGAGCCGGTGGGCCAGCGCGGCCACCTCCTCGCAGCGGCGCTCCAGCGCGTCGCCCTCGAGCCCGGCGTCCACCGCCAGCACCCAGGTGCGGCGCTCCTCGCGCTCGCGCTCCACGCGCAGCAGCTTTCCCGCCGACGCGCTCTTGAGCCAGTGGATGCGGCGCGCGTCCTCACCCTGCATCAGCTCGCGCAGGCCCGACACGTCGCCGGTGCCGTCGTTGCGGCGCGGGTTGCCCGCGTCACCCACCGGCCCGCGCTCCGCCTCGCCCGGGTCCTGGCAGGCGTAGCCGCGCCGCGGGTAGACGAGCAGTGTGCCCTCCAGGGAGAAGACGCGCGACTTGGCGAACAGGCCCAGCGGCCACGTCGTGGTGACGCGCACGCCCGTCATCAGCACCGGGCCGCGTCGGGGCGCGGTGAGGTTGGCCCGCACCACGTGGTCCACTCCGGCGGGGAGGTAGCCCACGCCGCCCTCGCCCGTCAGCGGCGAGTCCGCCTCGCCCAGCGTGAGGGCGAAGCCGTGGCCGCGCTTCTTCGCAATCGCCCAGCGGAAGGCGAAGGGCTCCGCCGCGAAGGCCGCGTCCGCGCCCACGCGCCGCACGGACACGTCCTGGAGGCAGCGCTCGGACAGCACTCCGGACACCACCACCATGCTCAGCAGCAGGCCCAGCAGCAGGTAGAGGAGGTTGTTGCCGGTGTTGAGCGCGCCCAGGCCCACGCCGAACGTCACCACCAGGTACGTGCGGCCGATGCGCGTCACCTTCAGGGTGCGCGGCGGCCGGAGCCAGGCGCGAACCCGGGCCCACCACTGCTTGCGCCGGCGCGGCGTCACCGGGGCGCCGGAACCTTCCGGGAGATCTCCTCCAGGAGGTGCGCCGCCTCGTCTCGCGCCGTCACGCCCTGCACGGCGCTGCGCAGCAGCACGCGGTGCGCCCAGCAGGGCACCAGCAGCGCCCGCACGTCTCCCGGCGTCACGAAGTCCCGGGACTCCCACAGGGCCTGCGCCCGCGCCGCCGCGCCCAGCGCCAGCACCGCGCGCGTGGACGCGCCACGCTCGATGTCCCCGTGCTGGCGCGTGGCCGTCGCCAGCCGCACCACGTAGTCCGCCACCGCGCCGTCCAGCTTCAGCTCCGCGGCCAGCGCGCGCAGGGACGCCACCTCCTCGGGGCCGGACACCAACTCCACCGCGTCCAGGGCCGGCGCGCCGCCGCGGGTGGCCAGCAGCCGGGACTCCACCTCGGGGGCGGGGTGGCCCAGCGACATGCGCACCATGAAGCGGTCCAGCTGCGAGTCCGGCAGCGGGTACGTGCCGGAGAAGTCCACCGGGTTCTGCGTGGCCACCACGGTGAAGGGTGCGGGGAGCGGGTACGTGGAGCCGTCCAGGGACACCTGGCCCTGGGCCATGGCCTCCAGCAGCGCGGACTGCGTGCGCGGCGGGGCACGGTTCAGCTCATCCGCCAGCACCAGCTGCCGGAAGAGGGGACCGGGACGGAACTGGAAGGTGGCCGACTGCGCGTGGAAGACCTGGGCGCCGAGGATGTCGGCCGGCATCAGGTCCGCGGTGAACTGGACGCGGGCGAAGCTCAGGCCACACGCCCGGGCCAGGGCCTCCGCGAGTGTCGTCTTGCCCACACCCGGCACGTCCTCCAGGAGGAGGTGCCCCCCGGCCACCAGGCACGTCACGACGAGCTGGGCCTGGGCCTCCTTGCCCTGGACCGCGCGCCCCAACTGGGTGGCGATCCGTTCCATCGCCGAGTGCGCGGAGGCAGGGGAGGGGACGGGGGAGAGGACTCGGGCAGGCTGGGTCATCTCCCGCCACTCTAGCCGACTCCCTCGCGGGCCGGCACACCCCGTTCGCGGCGCGTCCCTCGCGGGACGCCTGCCTGCTCACCGGGTGGGAGCGCTGCTCACGCCGAGAGGATGTCCTCCGGCGTGTAGTACGCGCGGCGCTGGGACTCACCCGTGCCGACGCCGAAGTAGCGGAACATCCGCTCGTGGTGGGTGGCCAGGCCGCGCAGCTGCACCGGCCGCTCCACCAATTCGCGGGTCAGCACGCCCACCGCGCTGTCCTTGAACTCGCGCAGGTGCGTGAAGTCCAGGACGACCTCGCGGCCGCTGAGCGAGCTCAGGGAGGTGCGCACCTCGTGCGCCGTCCTGCCGTCCAGGATGCCCTCCAGCCGAAGGGTGACCCGACCTGCAATCTCCTCACTGTGAATCTGTAGCCCCGCCATCGCTGTGCGCTCCCAAGTGGATGCTGTGTGCACGATGTGCCGTTGACATGGGCACGACGGCCAAGAGCCTCTTCCGGACCTCCCGGAAACCCTGAAGTTCCACGGGCGACACAACCCGTGGAGTGCTCTCAACCGGGCGCACACACTGCACCTTGGCGACTGGGAAGGTCAGCCCCCCCCAGGGCAGATTCACCAGATTGTCATGCAACGGGCTTCCAGCGTGTTGCCTGTCGGTCAACCCTTGCGGTCAATCGTCGTCTGCTGATCGCGGAGGGTGAGCTGGCGCTCCTGCTGGGCCTTCAGCTTCCGGAACTCCTTCACGACCTTGGTCGGATAGCCCGCCATGAACTTCTTGCGGACTTCTGGCTTTGCGAGGATGCGCTTGGCCAGCCCGGGGCCCGCGTTGTAGGCGACCAGCGCCTTCTCCACGGTGCCGAAGCGGGCGATGAGGTCCGCCAGGTAGGCGGTGCCCAGCTGAACGTTCGTCTCGGCGTCGAAGAGGTTGCTGGAGCGGCCCAGCTTGTAGCCGCCCTTCTCCGCCAGGTACTTGCCGGTGTCCGGCATCACCTGCATCAGGCCCATGGCCCCCACACCCGAGACGGCGTAGTTGTTGAAGCTGCTCTCGCAGCGGATGACCGCCACCACCAGCAGCGGGTCCACGTTGTTGGCCCGGGCCTCGCGGACGATGGCCACCGCCAGCCGCCGCTGCTGCCGCTCGGGCAGGCCGGAGGCCTTCACCAGCTCCGCCACGCCCAGCCGGTCGGCCTCGGCGAAGTCCGCCTCGTCCTCGTACGCCTGGAGCTTCGCCAGGGCGGTCCTCAGCTCGGCGTCACGCGCAGACAGCTGCGCGCGCAGCTCCACCACTTCCGGTGCCTCGCCCTGGGGGCCTTCCGGCACCTGTACCGGAAACGCAAACGCCTCGGACCCCACCAACACCGCCGCTGCCGCCATCGCCACCGTCCAGCCCCGCATCCCGCCCTCCCCGGCGCCAGTGCCGCGCGCGCCCGCTGAACCTGCAACTGCAACCGACTTCTGATGTGACGGCGGCAAAGCAGGCGGCGTGCCATGCGCCTTTCACACTGCGTCCCTCCTTATGAGATCTCCACGCAAGGGCCGGAGGATCGCCCCGCACGTCGGAAAAAATGCCCGGGTGGGGCAGTGCTTTACCCAACGTGAGGCTGTGAAAAGGACTGGGTTGCCCGGTCCGGTACCCGTTCCTAGCTTTGCCCGCGCCAGGGTGTGGGCTTGGGAGGTGTGGCGTGTACTGGACGATGGGAATGATCCTGCTGGTGCTGTGGGGGCTCGGGATGACGGCGGGCTCCACCGAGGGCTACTGGGTCCACCTGCTGTTGTTGTTCTCCTTCGTGGCCTTCCTGCTGGCGGTGGTGTCCACCGGCCGGCGGACGGCGCGTGCGAGATGGACGGCGAACCCATGAGCGGCGCCGGGCCGGAAGTCACGGGCCTGGAGCTGCCCCGGGACACCGCGGGCTTCACGCGGCGCGAGTGCCCGGGCTGTCAGCGGCCCTTCAAGATGCGGCCGGGCCCGTTCGACTCGCGCGCGGTGCTGCACAAGCTGCAGGCCTTCTTCACCTTCGAGAACGCACACGAAGGGGAGGACGGGCTGCCGCTGTGGCGCTGCCCGTACTGCGGCACGCGCGCGGAGGCGGATGCCTTCCTCACGCCCGCGCAGCAGACGCACCTGGAGGGTGTGGCGCGCGCGTGGGCCAACCACGTGCGCTACGAGCAACTGGCCCACGTCAATCGCACGCTGTCGCTCAACCCCCGGCCCACCTTCGTCGCGGTGACGCCCGAGGCGCTGCCCGGGCCCATGGACCCGGAGGCGGACGAGCTGCTGCGGACGCTGCCCATGCTGTGCTGCGGGGAGGACGTCAAGCTGCTGTGGGACTGGGACCAGCCCCTCTACTGCCCCTACTGCGGCACCCGGCACGGGGGCCTGAGCGGCCGCCAGCAGGTGCAGCTGCGCTTCATCCAGGAGTAGGCGGGCAGCCGGCGATGGACGCGGGCCGGCCGTGAAGGCAGGCTGCGGCGCCATGACGAGGGCTTCCCCCCGGGGGGTGCTCGCGGCCCTCCTGTTGGCCGCGGGCGCGGCCTCCGCGCACGACGCGGACATCCTCTATTCACAGGTGCGCCGCACCCCGACGGGCTCCCCCGCGGGAGAGCCGCGGCTCGCTCCCGGCGGCGAGCCGGGGGACGACCCCATGGGCTCGGAGGTGCGCCAGGTGCTCACGCTGACGGCGGGCACGCTCGGCCTGCTGCTGCCCGCCGACGCGGACGGGGACGGCACGGTGTCCCAGGCGGACCTGGACGCCCGCCGCGCCGCGCTTGAGGTGGGCGTGTGGGACGCACTACCGCTCACCGCGGGCGGGCGGCCCTGCACGCGTACCTCCCACTCCGCGTTGCTGCGCCAGACGTACGTGGAGCTGACCGCCACCTTCACCTGCCCTCCGGGGCCCCTGCGGCAGACGTACACCGTGCTGTCGGTGCTGCCGGTGGGCTACCGCGTGATCCTCGGCAGCTCGCTGGATGGTGAAGTCCCGGGCTCGGTGTTCGCGGACGCCGCGCAGCCGAGCGTGGACATCCCTGGCCTCGCGGAGGGAGGGAAGGGGAGCGCCTCCGTCCGCGGCGTCCTCGGCTGGGTGGAAGAGGGCGTGCGCCACATCTTCGACGGTTGGGACCACCTCGCCTTCCTGCTCGCGGTGCTGCTGGTGGGCGGCGGGTGGAAGCGGGTGCTGCTGCTCGTGTCATCGTTCACCGTCGCGCACTCCCTCACCCTGGGGGCCGTCGTGCTGGGCTGGGTGGGGCTGGACGGGGACCGGGCGCGCTGGGTGGAGGCCGCCATCGCCGCCTCCATCATCTATGTGGCGGTGGAGAATCTCGTCCTGCGCGAGCACCGCCACCGCGCCCTCGTCACCTTCCTCTTCGGGCTGGTGCACGGCTTCGGCTTCGCGAGTGTGCTGAAGAACTATGGGCTGGGCGACTCGGTCGCGCCGGCGCTGCTGGGCTTCAACGTCGGCGTGGAGCTGGGGCAGGCGACAGTCGTGGCCGTGCTGCTTCCCTTGCTGCGCATGGTGCAGCGCAGGCCGGCGCTGCACCTCAAGACGGTGCGCGCGGTGTCGGTGTGCATCCTCGCTGCTGGTGGGTACTGGATGATCGAGCGGGCACTCGGTTGAATCCGGCGGAGGGCGTCCCTACGTTGCCGGCATAGAGGGTAGGGAACGGGGGACGTCAATGGGTGCGAGGCATACCCGGCTGGCCGCTGCGCTGGCCGCCGCATGGGAGGCGGAAGTCGTTTCCGCCCGGCGGATGACAGCGCTGGCGGAGCGCATTGGAGATGCGCGGGTCCGGGCAAGGCTGATGGTGCTGGCCGCCTTCTGCCGCGCACACGCCTCGCGCCTGCTGGCCCGGCTGGCCGCGCTGGGCCGGGGGCCGCTGCCCGTCCCGCCCGAGGACATCGAGCTGGACGCGGACACCATCCTCGAGCTGCGCCGCGAGGGCTGCTTCGCCCGCGCGTCCGCCGCCCGCTATGAGACGACGGCCGAGCTGGCGCGCCAGCAAGCGGACCTGTCCTCCGCCTGGGTCTGCGAGCTCAACCGCACCGAGGAGCAGGACCGCGCCCGGGAGCTGCTCGCCCTGGCGGAAGGGGCCCTGGCCGCCGTCATGCACGGGCCGTCCTCCACCTTGGATGCGTCGCCCGGCTCCTGAAGACGCGTCGCCCGGCTCCTGAAGACGCGTCGCCGGGCTCCTGAAAACGGGCACTGAAGTCCACGCCGGCTCGCTCTCCCGGTGACAGTCCCCGCGCGTTGGGCGTAGAAACCCGCCCATGGCGAAGGAGAGCTACAACGACCTCATCTTCCAGCTGGGCGACCTGGCGCGTGATCGCCTGCCCGGCAAGCCCACCTGCCCGCGCTCCATGGACCGCGTCTACCGCGCCGAAGAGGCCGTGGTGGCGCGCCGGGACGAGCTGGCCGCGCTCGAGCAGGAGATGAACGACCAGGACGCCGTCTGGCAGGACTTCCTGGCCCAGCAGGCCGAGGAGCGGGGCGGGCACGAGGTCGTCGTGAAGAAGTGGAAGAAGGCGGTGGATGCCATCGAGGGCAAGGTCAAGGACCTGCGCAAGACGCTGTCCACCCGCCGCGCCGACCTGCGCTACGCCATCGACGGCCTCCAGAAGCTCGAGAAGAAGATCAAGGACATGGAGCTGACGGGCACGGACGCGAGCAAGATCGACGTCGCCCGCACCAACCTCAAGAAGAACCGGCTCGCGCAGATGCGCCTGGGCCGCGAGGTGGAGGACCTGGAGGTCCGTGTGTCCAACGCCCTCACCCCCGAGCCCGGCCAGCCCGGCTCCGCCGGCATCCTGGCGCACAAGCGCATGCTGGAGATGGAGGACGAGGAGGAGACGCGCAAGCTGGAGCACGACCAGCAGATGGCGGAGCTCGACCAGGCAATCGCCACGAAGGAGGAACAGGTGAAGGCCGCGGAGGATTACCTGGATCAATCGCTGTTCCTGCTCGGCGAAGACGTGTACGCTCGACGCATCCCCGATGCGCAGCTCGCACCGTTCTACCCGCGGCTTGATCGCGCGCAGTGAGGGAACCCCCGCCCGTAGTGCTTGACGTGGGGGGCGCGTCTGCTACATTGCGCCGCTTCCTGGCGGCCGCGGGACGCGTGCAGTCCAGGTCATTGATTTTATTGGGATTTTCCGCGCCACGCGCGCTGGCAGTGAGGACGACGTGAAGGGTCTGATTGGCAAGAAGGTCGGAATGACCCAGGTGTTCAACGATGAGGGCAACCTCGTCCCGGTCACCGTGATCGATGTGGGCACCTGCCAGGTCGTGGGCAAGCGCACCCCGGAGAAGGACCAGTACTCCGCGGTGACGATCGGCTTTGGTGAGATCCGCGAGAAGATTCTCAACCTGGCTGAGCGCGGCTTCTTCAAGAAGGCCAACGCTCCCTACCGCCGTCACCTGAAGGAGTTCCGCGTGACGCCGGAGGAGGCTGCCTCCTTCAACGTGGGCGACGCCGTCAAGGCGGACATGTTCGCCAAGGGCGAGCTGGTGGACGTCACGGGCGTCACCAAGGGCCGCGGCTTCTCCGGCGTCATGCGCCGCTGGAGCTTCAAGGGCTCGCAGACGAAGACGCACGGTACGCACGAGTACCAGCGTCACCCGGGCGCCATCGGTCAGCGTAAGACGCCTGGCCGTACCTACCCGAACAAGAAGATGCCGGGCCACTTCGGCGTGGAGCAGGTCACCACGCAGAACCTGACCGTCGTCGAGGTGGACGTGGAGAAGGGCCTCCTCCTCGTGAAGGGTGCCGTCCCGGGCCACAACAACGCCGTCGTCTACGTCCGGCCGAGCATCAAGGTGGCCATGCGCGCGCAGCACAAGGCCGCGCGCGGCTAGCCGCACCGGGCGCCCTGAAGTCCAGGCGCTCCTGACGCCCCGCCTCCGGGCCCGCTTCGTCGGGCATCCGGGCGGGGCGTTCGCTTTGCGGGGCGGGGGCGCTCGCCCGAAAAGACGTCACGGGTAGGTACAGGTGTGTCCCCAGAGGGGCCCTGCCTGCCCACTTCGCCACGGCCGTGTCACGCGCGCCCCCGGAAACGTTGACCGGTGGGCGCCTTGCGTCGGCGTGGGTGAAAAGAATTCAGACTCCGGGCCATCGTGGCTTGTCGCTCGTGGAAGCCGTGTGCACATGGATGCGCCACGAAGGGGCCTGATCGTCGGGTGACGCAGGCGCCCGGGATGGGGGAGGCTTCGACCTCCCGCACACGGCGGCCCACCCCACGGGCCGGGCAGGAACCATGAACGCACGCACGCTCCGCGTCTTTGCTTCGTTGGCCATGTCGCTGGCGGCGCCTGTCGCCGCGGCACAGGACGATGATGAGAAGGTCCTCGACAATGTCGTCGTCCGCAACCGGCTGTTCGAGCCGGGTGGGCACCTCGAGCTGTCGCTCGGCGTGGGCCTTCCGGTGCAGACGCACCTGACGGCGCACTACTTCTTCAACGTTGGCGTCGCCTACAACCTCTTCAACACCTTCGCGCTCGAGGCGCGCGCCGGCTACGCGGCCAGCCGCCACACCGGGCTCGCGCGCTCCATCTCCGAGAGCTTCCTGGACCGCCAGGACAAGAAGGTGACGGACGAGCTCGAGGACCTCTGGGAGATGAACCTCCACGGCGTGGCCGGCGTGAGGTGGGCGCCCATCTACGGGAAGCTCAGCCTGCTGTCCGACTTGCCCGCCCACTTCCAGGCGTACGTCTGGGCCGGTGGCGGCCTCGGCTCGTTCCAGCGCAACTCCGTCATCCAGTGCACCCAGGTGGTGGACCGGGAGCTGGGCATCTGTGACGACCGCGCGGTGCCGGAGGACCGGGGCTCGGCCTCGAGCGACTACTGGGTGAAGGAGACGCGCGTGGCCCCGGTGGTGTCCGCCGCGGTGGGCTTCCGCTTCTTCGTCCTCAACAAGCACGGCGTGCGGCTGGAGCTGCGCGACTGGGTGTTCCGCGACGCCTACCGCGTCAACCTGCTGCGCGACGACTGGGAGGCGGGGCGCGAGACGGGTGAGCCCGCGTCCAACCCGGGCTTCACGCACCTGGTGCAGTTCGACATTGGCTACACCTTCTCCTTCTAGGTCCTCCTGACTATGCGACCCATCTTCTCCCTCGCGCTCCTCGTCGCCGCCCCGGCCCTCGCGCTCGCGCAGGCGAACGTGCCCGCGCCCGGCGCCGAGACGTCCGTGCCGCCGCCGCCCGCCCAGGCCCAGCCGAAGCCGGAGGCTCCCTCCGCGCCCACGTCCCGGCCCGAGCCCGTCGTGCCCCAGGAGGCCCCGGAAGAGGCTCCGGAGTCCGACACCGCGGCCGAGGCCCCGGCGCCCGCCTCCCCGGAAGAGGCGCCCGTGGTGGCCGAGCCCCAGCCCACGCAGCCGGACGCGCCCGCCACGCCGGAGGACGCGCCCGTGCTGGCCGCCGAGGCCCCGCGCACCACCGAGGCCCAGCAGCAGCGCCTGGTGCACGGCGCGCCGCTCTACGACCCGAACGTGTCGGTGCACATCGTCCAGAAGAAGCGCTTCGCGGACGAGGGCCACCACGAGTTCGCGTTCTTCCCGGCCACGGTGCAGGTGAACGGCAAGTACACCAACCACGCCGGCTCGGCGCTCCAGTACATCTACCACCTGCAGGAGAACTTCGCGTTCCAGCTGATGGGCCAGTACAACTGGTACTCGAACGAGAGCGACTTCAACCTCGAGCTCATCGACAAGGTCCGCGAGCAGGCGCAGGCGGCCTCTTCGCTCTTGCTGGTGTGGGGCGCGCAGGCGGGCGTGGAGGTGACGCCGCTCTACGGCAAGTTCGCCTTCCTCAACGACTCGCTGGCCCAGTTCAGCGTGGTGCTCAGCGGCGGTGCGGGCGTGGGCTCCACGCGCCACCTCATCCGCCCGGAAGTGGCGAACGAGGTGGACGGCGAGCGCTTCACCGTGCCGGCCCGCTTCGGTGACACCGGCACCAAGTTCCTCGGCTCGGTGGGCGGCGGCTTCCGCCTCCAGTTCGGCGAGAACTACGCGCTGCGCATGGAGGTGAGAGACCTCATCTACACCGCCCGCGTGGACAAGGTGGACGGCTGCAACCTGGCGGACTTCGAGGCGCTGGAGGCCGCGCGCGCGGGCAACCAGGACTTCGCCACGCTGCAGCTCAGCGGCAGCTGCAAGTACGAGAAGTTCGACGGCGTGGACCCGAAGACGAAGAAGAACTACCGCGAGGACATCATCCTGGGCCGGGACCTGGTGGCCGAGCCGTCCTCGGACGTCCTCAACAACATCAGCTTCTACGCCGGCTTCTCCATCCTCTTCTGACGCACATGAAGGCACTCCTCGCCATGAAACGACTGCTCAGCTTCTTCGTCGTCCTGGCGCCGCTCGCGGTGTTCGCCCAGCAGGACGTGGGCGGTTACAACCGCGCGCTGGCCGCCTTCAACGCCGGCGACTTCGACACCGCCGCGCCCCTCTTCTTCCAGCTCTCCGAGGGCGCCGCCGACGCCGACGTGAAGGGCAAGTCGGAGTACTTCCTCGCGCAGTCGCTCGCGAAGAAGGGCCTGCCCGTCTCCGCCTTCATCTCCTACGCGGCCATCGTCAACGCCGGGCCCTCGCACCCCTCGTACCTCAAGGCGGTGGAGGGGCTCGTCGACATGCAGCAGCAATTGGACGAGCAGAACCTCATCCCCAGCATCCTCAACCAGGCGTACACCGACGAGGTGCGCGACAGGTGGGTGACGCTGCCCAAGGAGGTGCTCGCCCGCATCAACTACCTGGTGGGCACGGTGAGCCAGCGCAAGGGCCGCTTCGAGGAGGCGCGCCAGTTGCTCGAGGCCGTCCCGAAGGACAGCCGCGTCTACGCCAAGGCGCGCTACCTGCTCGGCGTCGTCCTGTCGGACCCGCGTTTCCCCGGCCGTCCCGGTGAGGGCGACGCGCTGGACAAGGAGGCCCTGTCCGCCTTCAACGCGGTGCTGTCCGCGAAGGAGCCGCAGGTGGAGCTCAAGCCCACCCAGCACCTGGCGCTGCTCAGCCTGGGCCGGCTGCACTACCGCCGCGGCGAGCAGGCGGAGGCCACCGCCGCCTACGAGCGCGTGCCCCGCTACGCTCGCTACTGGGACCAGGCCCTCTTCGAGAACGGCTTCGCGCGCTTCCAGAACGAGGACTTCGGCGGCGCGCTGGGCAGCCTCCAGGCGCTCCACGCGCCCCAGTTCGAGGGCGCCTTCCAGCCCGAGTCGTGGATTCTGAAGGCGACCGTCTACTACTACTCCTGTCTCTACGACGAGGTGAAGACCACGCTGGCGGCCTTCGACGAGCTCTACGGCCCCATGGCGAAGCAGCTCGACCCGTTCACCGGCGACGACGTGCAGCTGGTGCAGGCCTACAACCTGGTGGCCGCGGAGAACCGCCGGCTGCCGCGCCCGGTGTACCTGTGGCTGCGCAACAACGAGCGCATCCGCGAGGTGATGCGGATGCTGGACCAGGTGGACCAGGAGAAGCGCACGCTCAGCGGCGGCGGCTGGCGCGGCTCGCCCATGGCGGCCCAGACGATGGGCTCGCTCGAGGAGATTCGCGGCACGCTGCTCCAGGTCGGCGGCACCCTGGCCAAGAGCCGCATCCGCGAGGCGGCGGACAACCTGCGCACCTTCTCCGACCAGGCCGAAATCATCCGCGTGCAGACGGCGCTGGACGAGAAGGACCTGCTCCAGGCCGGCGTGGACCAGAAGGCGCTGCTGACGCGCCAGTCGCTCTACCGGCCGAAGATGCCGGGCGCGAACTACAACTACTGGAAGTTCCAGGGCGAGTTCTGGATCGACGAGATTGGTTACTATCAATACACGCTGAAGCGCGGCTGCCCGGCGAAGACGGCAGAATCCACGCAGCAGCAACAATAGACACACATGGGCCGCTGTCGCCCACGGTCGTACCCACGAGGGGGCCGCCTCCGCGCGCAGTTGGCGCCGGGGCCGCCCCCTTCGTCGTTGTCGGGCACTGGAAGAAGCTATTGCCAGACAATGAGTTACGGGCCGCAAGAGTCGTTCCACGCCACTTCTCATTCTGGGAGGGCGCGTCTACTTTCCGTCGTCCCTCGTCAATGGGTGTCTGATCGCCCGGTTGCCGGGTCGGCTTCACGGCAGGAGCTCGCATGAAGGTGGTTCTTCGTTTCGGTGCGCTGGCGGTAGGTGTCGCGCTCGCCGCCGGTGGGGTGGGAGAGGCGGCGGAATCGCCGGCCCGCAGGGCGGTGAAGAAGCCCGCCTCGGCGTCGGCGTCGAAGACCCCGGGTGCTCGGGAGAAGGGCAAGGCGTCCGACAAGAAGGCCGCGAAGCAGGAGGAGGCCAAGGCCCCTCCGCCCGGCGTGGCGCCCGAGGACGTGCGCAAGGGCCCCGCGCGGGTGAAGCCCGCCACGGCGAAGTTCGCGGACATCCCCCGCATCGCGGACTCGAAGAAGGACGCGCTCGCGGACAAGAAGCGCGACGAGGCGATTGAGGCCCTCAAGCGCCTCGTCTCCAAGCTGCACGACGACAACATGCAGAAGGCGGAGATGCTCAGCCGCCTGTCGGAGTTGTACTGGGAGAAGTCCCAGTACCTCTACCGCCTGGAGATGGACCGCTTCCTCGCGGCGGAGAAGAAGTACGACGCCGCCGTGGCGCGCGGTGAGAAGGCCGCGGAGCCGCAGCAGGACCACAAGGAGAGCGAGCGCTACCGCGCGGAGACGATGGCCATCTACGAGGACATCCTCCGCGCGTACCCGAAGTACCCCCAGCGCGACGAGATCCTCTTCTCCATGGGCTACAACCTCTACGAGCTCGGCCGCCGCGACGCCGCCGTGGCCCGCTACGAGGAGCTCATCAAGGACTTCCCGAAGTCGGAGTTCGTGCCGGATGCGTACATCCAGCTCGGCAACCACTACTTCGAGAACAACAAGCTCATCCCCGCCAAGCAGAACTACGAGAAGGCGCGCGACTCCGGCGTTCCGAAGATCTACGCGTACGCCATCTACAAGCTGTCCTGGTGTGACTACAACACCGGTGACTACGCGGAGGGCCTGAAGAAGCTCCACGAGGTGGTGGACTACTCCTCGAAGAAGGAGGAGCTGGGCGACCTGCGCACCGAGGCGCTCAACGACCTCACCGTCTTCTACGTGCAGATGGACCAGCCGAAGGAGGCCATCACCTACTTCAAGCAGAAGGCTCCCACGAAGCGGCAGGGCCGCCTCATCGCCAAGACGGCCGCGGGCCTGGTGGACGCGGGCCACTTCGACAGCGCCATCCTCACCTACCGCACGCTCGTGGACGACGAGCCCATGGGCGCCAACGCGCCCGAGTACCAGCAGGCCATCGTCCGCGCCTACGAGGGACTCCGCCAGCGCCAGCAGGTCCGCAAGGAAATGAAGCGGATGGTGGACCTCTACAGCCCCGGTGGCGAGTGGTGGACGGCCAACGAGAAGCAGGCCACCGTCCTGCGCAACGCCTTCAACGTCACCGAAGAGGCCATGCGCGTCATGGTGACGGAGTACCACCAGGAGGCGCAGAAGACGCGCCAGGTGGAGACCTACCGGCTCGCGCGCGACATCTACAAGCAGTACGTGGACGCGTTCGCCTCCAGCTCCAACCCGGAGTTCGTCGCGGACTCCGCCTTCAACATCCGCTTCTTCTACGCGGAAATCCTCTGGGCCCTCGAGGAGTGGCAGGCCGCCGCCGCCGAGTACGACGCGGTGGTGGCGTTCAAGATTCCGGACCGCGACACGGCACGCGAGGTCTCCAACGAGACCTACCGCAAGAGCGCCGCGTACAACGCCATCCTCGCCTACGACAAGCTGGTGAAGATTGAACGGGGTCAGCTTGCCAGGAGCGACCTCAAGGACGGCCAGAAGGTCGACGAGAAGAAGGACAAGGGCGACGTCGCGAAGCAGAAGATCGTCAAGCGCGACGCGAAGGAGCGTGAGGAGGAGAAGCTCACGAAGTTCGAGGAGCGCCTCGTCTCTGCGTGCGACATCTACGTGAAGCTGTACCCGGACACGCAGGACGAAATCGACCTGCGCTACCAGGCGGCCGTCATCCTCTACGACCGCAGCCACTTCGTGGACGCGGCCCGGCGCTTCGGCGAAATCATCGAGAAGTACCCCGAGGAGCGGCGCTCGCGTGACGCGGCCGACCTCACCATGTACGTGCTCGAGAGCCGCGAGGAGTGGTTCGAGCTGAGCACGCTGTCGCGGAAGTTCCTCGCCAACAAGCGGCTGTCCAAGCCCGGCACGGACTTCGCCACCCGCGTCTCCCGCGTGGTGGAGGGCAGCCACTACAAGTGGGTGGACGAGGTCGTCTACAAGAAGGAGAAGAACCCGAAGAAGGCCGCCGAGGAGTTCCTCAAGTTCGTCTCCGAGTTCCCCAGGTCGGACAACGCCGACCGCGCGCTCACCTACGTGATGGTGATTGCGCAGGAGGCGGGTGAAATCGACAAGGGCATCGAAGCGGGTGAGCGCTTCCTCAAGGAGTACCCGCGCAGCAACTTCGAGCTGAAGGCGCGCTACTCGCTGGCCGGCCTCTACGAGAAGGTGGCCGAGTACCGCAAGGCCGCCACCATGGCCGAGTCCTTCATCACCGAGTACGACGCCTCCATGAAGGCGCGCGACGCCGAGTCGAAGAAGGCGAAGGAGCGCAAGGCCACGGCGAAGAGGGACGACGTGCCGGGCGCCGTGGAGGACGCGGACTCCAAGCGCGCTCAGCGCACCGCCGAGCGCAAGGCGCTGGTGGACGAGGCCGGGACGTGGGTGGCGGACGCGCAGTTCAACGCCGGCGTCTGGTGGGAGGGCGCGGGCGAGCCGCAGAAGGCCGTGTCCGCGTACAACGCCTACGTCACGCGCTTCAAGGACCGCAAGGACGTGCCGCAGGTGGCCTTCGCCATCGCCAACGTCTGGGAGAAGGAGAAGAAGTGGAGCGAGGCGGCGAAGGCCTTCGGCTCCTTCGCGGAGACGTACGGCCGCGACTCGCGCGCCGCCGCGCCGCAGCTGTACCTGGCGCGCTACCACGAGCTGCTCGCGTACCAGCAACTGAAGAACGCGCGGGAGCAGGAGCGCGTGCAGGCGGAGCTGGTGCGCTCCTGGAACAAGCTGCCCGAGGCCGCGCGCAAGGACGTGGCGGTGCTCAACGCCTACGGCCACGTGCGCTTCCTGGCGCTGGAGCCGGCGTGGAAGCGCTACACGGACATCAAGTTCTCGCGGGTGACGACCATCCGCAGGGACCTCACCGCGAAGCAGAAGGAAATCCAGCGCGTGGAGAAGGAGTACCTCGCGGTGCTCGCCACGGGCTCGGGTGAGTGGGGCATCGCGGCGCTCACGCGCATCGGCCTCGCGTACGCGGACTTCGCGAAGAACATCATGGACTCGCCGGACCCGCAGGGGCTCGACGAGGACCAGCTCGCCATGTACCGCGGGGAGCTGGAGAACCTGGCGCTGCCGCTGGAGGACAAGGCCACCGAGGCGCTGGAGAAGGCGCTCGACAAGGCCTACGAGCTGGGCGTCTACAGCCCGTGGACGCTGGCCGCGCAGGACCAGGTGAACCGCTACCGCCCCGGCTCCTACGCGCAGGTGCGGCCGGTGGAGTACCGCACCAGTGACTCCATGGCCCGCGCCGACCTGGCGCGTGCGCCGGACGGCACGGCCGAGGCCTCGGTGACGCCCGCTCCGGCGGCCACGGAGCCCGGGACGCCCGCGCAGCCGGCCGGAAAGGCCGCGCCCGCGGACCCGGCCCAGCAGGCGCCCTCCACGCAGGAGCAGGCGCCCGCGCCCACCGCCTCGCTCGGGGAGGTGCTGCCGTGACGCGCAACCGCTTCAACTTCTTTCATGCAGGGACAGGGAAGACGCAGATGAAATGGTTCCGCTCGTTCCTCGCTGGCTCGCTGGCCTTCACCGCCGCGTGCGCGTCGGGGCCCCAGACGAAGCCCTCCGTGCTTCCGGAGACACCGGCCCCCTCGGCCGCGTCCGCCCAGAAGCCCGAGCAGGCTCCGCCCGCGCCGCAGCCGGTGCAGGCGCCCGCGCCGAAGGACGGCACCTCCTCGGAGCTGTTCGCCGCGGCGCTCCAGGCCTATGAGGCGGGTGACCTCGACAGCGCACGCCAGGGCTTCGAGAAGGCGCTCGCCAAGGACCCGCGCAGCCTCAACGCGCAGTTCAACCTGGGCGTCATCGCCGAGCGTCAGGGCCGCACCGGCGACGCGCGGGTGGCCTACGAGAAGGTGCTCCTCCTGGACCCGGGCCACGTGCCGTCCGCCGTCAACCTGGCGGTGATGCACCGCAACCAGGGGCGCGCCGATGACGCGATTGCGGTGCTCGACAAGGCGCTGAAGCAGCCGGGCCGCGAGTTCGACGCCTCGCTGCTCAACAGCCTGTCGATTACGTACCGCGTGGCGGGGAAGCTGAACGAGTCCGAGGCCGCCGCCCGCCGCGTGCTGGTGCGCAGCAAGGACAACCCGGAGGCGTACAAGAACCTGGCGCAGGTGGCGTATGCGCGCGGCCAGTTCCGGCTCGCGGAGCTGCTGGCCGGCACCGCCGTGAAGCACGCGGAGAAGGACCCGGCCATCTACAACCTGCTCGGGATGATCTCCCTGAAGCTGGAGGACCGCGCACGCGCGCTCGCCCAGTTCCAGAAGGCGGTGTCGCTCGACGAGAAGTTCGCTCCGGGCTACCTCAACCTCGGCGCCATGGCGCTGAGCTACCGCGACTACGCGGGCGCCGAGCGCTCCTTCACCAAGGTGACGGAGCTCGAGCCCGACTCCGCGGAGGCGCGCCTCTACCTCGCGTGGGCGTTGGACGGACAGAAGGGGACGGACCCGAAGAAGGGCCTGGCCGCCGGAGAGACTTTCGAGAAGGTGCTCTCCTCGCGCTCGGACCTGCCGGAGGCGGTGTGCGGCGCGGGCTGGGCGTATGCCGCGGACCGCGCGGGCTGGGAGAAGGCCATCGCCTTCCTCGACCGCTGCAAGGGCCTGCAGTCCACCACGGACCAGGACCGCCAGATGATCACCGCCAAGATGCAGGGCCTGCAGAACATGCTCAAGGCTCCGCCTCCCGAGGCGCCCGCCGCGGCCGGCGCCGAGGGCGAGAAGAAGAACGAGGCCACCGGCGGCGGTGGCTCCCTGCTCAACCAGCTGCCGCAGGAGCAGGGCGAGGCGCCTGCTGAAGGCGCCGCTCCTGCTCAGGGCGAGCCGTCCGCCGAGGGCGCGGCTCCCACGGGAGACGGTGCGTCACCTTCCGGTGACACGGCGGCGCCCGCTCAGGAGGGGGCCCAGGTGCCCGCGAGCGCCGCGCCTGGCGCTCCCTCGCAGAACGCCCCGGGCGCGCCGAGCGCGGCCCCAGCGCCCACGCAGGCGCCGTAGCGACGGCAGTTGTGGCGGTCAGGAGGTGGAAGTTTTTTCCACCTGCCGGGCCGGCACATGGCAGGCGGCAGGCAAGTTCCTTAGGATTCAGGGGCTTGGGTTTGGATCGCGCTGTGCAATGGACCCGCGGGAACCTGTTGGAAGACCCGCTGTCTCACCCGATGGAGTGATTGGAGGATGGGTATGAGGCGACTGGCATCGGTGGCGGTGGTGATGGGGCTGTGGGTGGCGCCGGCTGTGGCGGTGGCGCAGGACAACTCGAAGGACTCGGTGAAGGTCATCCAGGAGGAGGACCGCACTGTCTTCCGCAAGAAGACGGTGATCGACTTCACCGATGTCGCGGTGGAGGGCGAGCTGACGAAGCCGGAAGGCTCGTACGTGCTCCACCGCAAGAAGTCGGACTTCCAGAGCCTCATCAAGGTCCGGGAGAACTTCGATCCGGAGTTGCAGAAGTCAGTCGATAACCTCTAGGGCGGCGGCGGTTGTTCGTTTTCGGGAGCGGAAGGGAAGAAGGAAGAATCCTCATGGCGGCGGCGAAGAACAACGGCTTGACGCTTCGAATCACCGGGCCTGATGGCTCCACGGTTGAGGCCGTGTCGGAAGCGGAGAGCGTCATTGTGGGGTCGGGCGCCCAAGCGGCGGTGAAGATTCAGGATCCGCGGGTTTCCAATCTCCACGTGATGCTCAAGGTGGACAAGGATGGCTCTGTCACGGCCATCGACCTCGGCAGCGAGAGCGGCACGGAGGTGAGGGGCCAGCGACTGGTCCTCCCCACGGCGCTCACACCCGGGGATGTCCTGAAGATGGGTGGCACCCGGGTGGAGGTGCTCTTCGGAGCAGCCGAGCCCGTACGCAGTGCACCCGCGGGCGCGAAGGTGACGGGAGCGGCCTTCCAGGGCTCGTTCACTCAGCGCGCCCCGGTGGCGGTGCCGGAGGTGGTGACACCACCTGCGGTGCAGCACCCGCCGCGCATGCCGGTGCCGATGCCGGTCTCCGGCAACCGCATGGGGGCGTCGGCGTCTGGCGTCTCCGTGCGCACGGAGCGGCCGGTGACTCCGGTGGTGCCCCCCGTGGCGCCTCCGGTGGCGAACAAGGTGGGCCCGTCGGCCCAGCAGGCCCGGACGGTGACTCCGGCGGCCACGGCGAAGGTGAAGCCGCCGCTGCCGCCGCACCTCCAGGAGCCCCTGCCTCCCGAGGCCATGCCGGTCCCCGAGGCGAAGGTGCTCCAGGTGGCCATGCTCTGGGGCGACCAGATGCTGGAGGTCCAGTACTTCAAGGACGGCGTCCCCATCACCATCGGCGAGGGGAAGAAGAACTTCTTCCACGTCTTCGATCCGTCGGTGGGCCAGCGCCACGTGCTGGCGGTGAGCCGCGGCGACAAGCTGGAGGTGCGTGCCCCCGCGGGCTCGGGCCTCATCGTCACCAACCACGGCAACGTGCGCTCCAAGGACGCGCTGCGCGCGGCGGGCGCGCTCACCGGTGCGTCGGCGGCCCAGGAGCAGGTGCTCACGCTCGGCCTGCATGACCGCGTGGAGGTGTCGCTCGGCACGGTGTCCTTCGTGGCGCGCTACGTGCGGCCGTCGCAGGCCATCGCGGCGGTCTCGCTGGCCGAGGCGGACTTCACCTTCTTCAAGATTGCCAGCATCTGCCTGCTGGCGGGCCTGGCCATCGTGCTCGCGATGACGCTCACGCCGCGCGCGGAGCACCCGGAGACGACGGACATCTTCCAGGACCAGCAGCGCGTCGCGAAGTTCCTCATCACCCCGGAGAAGAAGCTCGAGCAGAAGAAGCTCCAGCTCACCGGCGTGGAGGAGGGCGCGAAGGCGAAGGACGAAGAGGGCAAGTTCGGCAAGGAGGAGGCGAAGCAGGCGGAGGCCGCTCCTTCCAAGCCGGGCACGCCGGTGGTGGACAAGAACAAGAAGGAGAAGGACCGCCAGGTGGTGGGCAAGGTCGGCCTGCTGGGCGCGTTCAAGGGGCTGAAGGGCGGGGCCTCGGACGTGTTCGGCCCCGGCGGCTTCGGCACCGGCCTCAACAACGCGCTGGGGGGCCTCAAGGGCGGCGCGGCCATGGGTGACGCGCAGGGCGTCGGTGGCCTCGGCTCTCGCGGCACGGGCACCGGCGGCGGCGGCACGGCGCTGGGCATCGGCGGCCTCGGTACGCAGGGCAATGGGCGCGGCGCGGGTGGCTCGGGTGGTATCGACCTGGGCGGGCGCGGCAAGTCCATCACCAAGGTCATCCCTGGCAAGACGACGGTGGTCGGCGGCCTCGACAAGGACGTCATCGCCAAGGTCATCCGGCGCCACCAGGGGGAGATCAAGTACTGCTACGAGTCCGAGCTGAACAAGGACCCGAGCCTCGCCGGCAAGGTGGCGGTGGCCTTCACCATCGACCCCACGGGCGCGGTGTCGGACGCCAACGTCAGCGAGACGACGCTGAACAGCTCCAAGGCGGAGCAGTGCATGATTTCCCGCATCCGCCGCTGGAAGTTCCCGGAGCCCAAGGGCGGCGGCGTGGTGTCGGTGACGTACCCCTGGATCTTCTCGCCCGCCGGTGGCGGCGAGGGTGGCGAGGGGTAGTCCCGAGCGTCGAGGCGGCAACGTAGATGTTCTCTAGTGGCGTGGACGAAGCGGTCCACGCCACTTTCATTTCCGCCCCTCGTTGCCGGAATGCGGGGGGCGTCATTAACGTCCAGCGCCGCTCCCGGGATGTACCGGGGGCACGCGTGTCGGGAGGATTCGTGAAGAAGTCCCAGCTAGTCGCCGCGCTTGCGCTGCTGTCGTCTCCGGCCCTGGCGGCCACGCCGCCGGAGGGAGTGGAGTTCCAGCCGCGCCGCGGCTTCTTCACCGAGACGGACATCGGCGTGTTCTTCACCCTCGGCGGGGAGAACGTCTATTCGAACGCGCAGACGTACCTGCAGCTCGGGCTGGGGTACGACCTGACGGAGAAGTTGTCGCTGGGGGCGCACTTCGGCCTCGGCTCGTCCGCGCAGAACTGCTTCGCGGGCTACCTGCCGGGCACGGAGACGTGCGCGCTCTCCGACAACTTCACGATGACGTTCCTGGACCTCACGGCGGCGTACCACGTGAAGGTGATGGACCGGCTGTACCTGACGCCGAAGATGGTGGCGGGCTACACGCGGTTGGACCCCGCCCCGGTGGACCCCGAAGCGGGAGACCCGGGCCGTGCCCTGAGCGCGCCGAACGCGGGCCTGGGCTTCGGAGTCGAGTACGCCACGGGCATGGACCACTTCTCCGTGGGCGCGGACCTGCTGGCCCGCTACATCATCGGGCCCAACATCACCGCGTTCTCCATCTTCCCGAAGGTGAAGTACACGTTCTGAAGCCTCAGAGGGGCCGCAGCGAGTCGACGGTGGCGCGGAAGAACTCGCCCTCGGACTCGAAGCGCGGCCCTCCGAAGAACCAGCCCGCGCGCATCCTGCGCGGCACGGTGAGCCCCGACAGGGTGTGCTCCTCCAGTATCTCGCAACCGAACGGGTAGAGGCCGAAGGCGTCTCCCGGGCGGGGCGCGCCCCAGCGCTGGAAGCTCACGCTGCGCAGGGTGCCGCCGTCACCCGATTCCAGCCGGATGTCGAAGGGCTCCTGGTCGACGGTGAAGTGGGCCACGGCGGTGCGAGGTCCCTCGGCGGTCCACGTGACGTGCGGGCCCACGAGCCAGGTCGGCACCATGGCGACCGCTTCGCCGGCCAGCCGGCCGCGGGCGGACCGGGCGATGTCCGGGCCATCGCCGCGCACCACCGGCAGAAGCCCGAGCAGCTTCCAGCGCATCTCACCGCGCCCGTCGGCATAGAGGTCATGGCCGACGATGGGCAGTCCCATCATCCGCGCGCGGGCCTTCCACAGCATGCCGTGGCTGGGAGCGTGGACCTGCGTGGCCTCGAAGGGGCACCAGCGCCCGCCCACCTTGAGCGTGCCGTGCATGGTGAGCTGCGCCGTGCGCCACAGGGGCGTTCCCATGGCAATCGCGTGGGCGAGCCAGTCCCGGGCGGGCGGCGGGAGTCCATTCAGCATCTCGGGCCGGAAGCTGTCTCGCGGTGGCGTGTCCACCAGGCGCCGAGCCACGTTGTCCTCTTCGTGGGACAGTGCAGGGGCAGGAGGGAGGTGTTCCGTGACGGTGGCGGTCATCGAGCCTCTTTTGCGTGGGACCCGGGGGCCGGGTTCCGGCCCGCCGCCGGCGCGGTCTTCCAGAGCGAGACATGGTCGTGCACGTAGTCGCGCATCGTGCGGCCGGGGCGTCCGAGCAACCGGGTGAGCGTCGGGTCCACCCGCGCGGCCTGACCGGAGCGCAGTCCCGCATGGAGCACCGTCTGGACCAGCACCTGCGAGGCGGGCAGCCCTCGCCGCGCGAGGTGCAGCAGGTAGCCGGGCATGCTGGCGGACTGGTAGCGCACGTGGATGCCGAGTGCCTCCGTCAGCGTCTCGGCGACCTCGAGGAAGGTGAAGTGCTCCGGGCCCGTGAGGGTATGGGCCTTGCCGGCATGGGCCCGCGGCGCGGCGAACACGCGGGCCGCCACTTCGGCCACGTCGCGCACGTCGACGAACGCGACGCTGCTCTTGCCCGCCGGGACGTAGATGCGCCCGTCCTCGACGATGTCGCGCCGGTACGCGTGCCCCAGGTTCTGCGCGAAGAAACCGGGCCGCAGCAGCGTCCAGCCCGTCCGCGACTGCTGCTCCAGGTGCCGCTCCACGGCGTGATGGGGGAGGAGCTTGTTCATGTCCGCCCCCACCACCGAGAGGAAGACGATGTGCCGGATGCCGCCCGCCACGGCTACGTCCACCAGCCGGTTGAGCGTGGGCTTCACGTCGGAGAGCGCCGGAGGGCGCAGCAGGAACAGCGCATCGCAGCCCGCCAGCGCGGGCTGGAACGTGCGGGCGTCCAGGAAGTCCAGCGCGACGACATCCGCCTCCGGACCGAGCACCGCGCGAGCACGCTCCACCGAACGGACCGCCGCCCGTGCAGCGATTCCCCGCGCCGCGAGGGCCCGCAGGACTTCGCGTCCCACGTTGCCGAGCGCCCCGGTGACGAGGACCCTGGAGCAGGGAGGGCCATCATCGCGCTGCTCAGCGGGCGATGAAGGGAGCTTGTCGTCCATGGCGGTGCTCCTGGAGCTCCTTGAGGATGAAGTCGGCGACGTCCGCGCGGGCCACGAAGGCTCCCGGCGGGGTCAAGGTGCTCACCCGGTATCTGCCAGTCTTCGGTCCCTGGGTCAGCTGGGAGGGACGCACCGCTGTCCAGTCCAGGCTGCTCGCGCGCAGTGCATCCAGCTCACGCTGTTTGTCCGCGACAATCCGCCCTCCGAAAAGACGGCCCACCCGCGTGGCCAGGCGCCCGATGAAGTCCTTCGCGTCGCCCGGCATGTCCACATGCGAACCCGAGACGTAGACGTAACGTCGGGGGCCCTCGGCCTCCAGCACTTCGCGGACGACGCCGCTGACATGGCTGCACGCCTGCGGGTCGTCGCGGTCCGGGCCCACCGCGCTCACCACCGCGTCCACGCCGCGCACCAGCTCGCGGATGTGCGTGGGGTCTTCCGCATCCCCCGTCAGCACGGTGAGACGCGGATGGGAATCACTGAGGGCCTCGGGCCTGCGCACGAGGACGCGCACCTCATGGCCCTCGGCGAGCGCCTGGGAGACCAGTTGACGCCCCGTTCGGCCACTCGCTCCCAGCACCGCGATTCGCATGCACGCCTCCTGGCGTCACGCGATTGCACGAGGCGCGCCGGCCCTCCATGCCGAGACAACCGTGGGGCAGGGGACACGCACGGGCCTCGCGGACGCAGGACTTGCGTGTGAGGCAGGCCGCTTGCGCAAGACCTTCGCGTGGAGTCAGGCGCCGGCCAGCCGGCCTCCGTCGATGGCGAGCGTGGCCCCGGTGATGAACGACGCCGCGTCGGAGCAGAGCCACGCCACGGTCCTCGCGACCTCTTCTGGAGCACCCATCCGCCCCATGGGGACCGCGCGGACGATGGGCGCGCGCCGCTCCTCCGGAAGCGCTTGGAGTCGGTCGGTGAGGATGGGCCCCGGCGCGACGGCGTTGATGCGGAGGCCCCGGTCCGCGTAGTCGAGCGCCGCGGACTTCGTCAGGCCGAGCACCGCGTGCTTCGTCGCGCTGTAGCCGGCCATGCCCCGGACGCCGTTGACCCCGGCGGTGGAGGACATGTTGACGATGGCGCCGCCACCACCCGAGGCCAGCATGGCGTTGATTTCATGCTTCATGGCCACGAAGAACCCGCGCAGGTTCACCGCGTAGGAGCGGTCGAAATCATCCACCGACAGCGTCGCCAGGGGACCCGGCATGTGCCCGTCCGCGGCGTTGTTGAAGGCGCAATCCAGCCGTCCGAACCGGGACACCGTCTGCGTCACCAGCGCTTCCACGGAAGCGGCGTCACCCAGGTCCGTCCGGACGGCGAGCGCCGTGCCGCCGCCCCGTCCAATGTCCTCCGCGAGCGCCCGCAGCATGTCCTCGCTCCGCGCCGCCAGGACGACGGAAGCGCCCTCCGCGGCGAACGTGCGCGCGGTCGCCGCGCCGATGCCCCGGCTCGCGCCCAGGACGATGGCGACCTTTCCCTTCAGCAGGCGCGGGCCGCTCATGACGCCACCTCGTGCTTCACGAGGGCGCCGCCCACGAGCACCCAGCCCACGGCCAGGAGCACATGCCGGCTCCAGGAAAGCTGCAGCCAGCGGTGGCCCCGCGCGGCCAGCGACGCGTCGTAGGGGCCCTCCGAGGCCGCGGCCGCCAGTGAGGTGATCTCCGGGACGAAGAACAGCCCCGATACCAGCCACGTCAGCACGTAGACGCCCAGGGCCCCGGCCAGCAGCGTCCTCCGCCCGGGTACGCGCCAGTTGAGGACGAGGGACGCCACCAGCGCGACGAGCAGCGCCGTCTGGAGGGGAATCCAGAAGGCCATCGACTTCGCGGACTGACTGCCGATGAGCGAGAGGGAAGCGGGCGGGGACTCGAACCATGCCGGCATCACGAACAGGGACTGGTTGATGCCGGCACCGAGGACCAGCCCGAACAGCAGGCTGCAGAGCAGCAGGATGTACAGCGAGCGTCGCTTCATCATGGGGGACCTCCAGGGGACGCGAGCGCCGCGTCCCCCACCATGATGGGAAGATGCTTGAACCACTTCAATGATTGGACAGGTTAAATTGTGTTAAGCCCCTACGCCACGGCGCGCTGGCGCACTCGCACAGGCGCGGAGGCCACCACGGCTTCCTCCTTCAGGCCTGCGAGCGTCGTGAGCCGGTTCTCGTCGAGGATGCGCCGCGTGGTGACGCGGTCCGGGTAGCACCGCATGAACATGTTCGTGAAGTGCGTGCCGTAGTGGATGAACTCCCCACTCGGAGGCCCCAGCAGCGGGCGGACGCAGGTGTTGAAGGCCGGCTCGTGGAAGTAGGCCATCGAGTAGCGCTCCCGCGTGTTGAGCCGGACCTTGTGCGGCGTGGAGAGCAGCTGGCCGTGGGTAATGAATTGCAGGATGTCACCGGGGAACACGGTGAGCACCTTCGGCACCGGTTTGACGAAGGTCCACGGCTCTTCATTCTCATACATGCCGGCGGAGCTCTCGGTGGGCAGCCAGTTCCGGTTCCGCTGCTCGCCCTCCACCGGCGGACGGACGAGCAGGCCGCCCACGTCATCCTGCGCGGCGATGACCAGCAGCCCGTAGTCGGTATGGGCGCCAATGCCTCGCGCCGACTTCGACGACAGCGCGGGGAAGCGCAGCACGCGCATGTGATGCCAGCCGTCGTGGGTCAGCCGCGTCAGCGCGTTGATTTCCAGCCCCAGCCCCAGCGCCGTGAGCTCCAGCAGGCGCTCTCCGACGGAGCCCAGCTCGTCGGTGAAGGCCTTCATTCCCAGGCGATAGTCCTCGTCGGGCCAGGGCGCCGGTCCGTGACACGGCCACCTCCCGTGCACGCGCCCGTCTTCCAGCGACACGTCCTTGCAGACGGTGAAGATCTCCGAGGAGTCGGCCTCGCCCGCGGTGACTTCCTCGCCGGACGCGATGTAGCCGCTATAGGTCAAATCACTGACGCAGCGGGCCTTGGCTTCCAATGGCATCCGGAAGAAGCGGCGGCTCACCTCGAACGCGCGCTCGGTCTTCCCGTCCTGCTCGGCGCTCATGGCGACCTGGAAGATGCCGTCGCGTTTCCACGCGCGAATCATCCGGTCCGCCAATTCCATGTCAGAGGGCTGCCCGGAGACGGACTCCGGCAGGGAAAACGTCTGCAAGTCACTCATGGAGGGGGCTCTCGACTGCCGTTGCGGGCCGGGGGTAGCCCGTCAGAGCGGCGCGTCTGGGGGACCTCCGAGAGGACGTCGAGTGACAAAGACTCGGTACGGAGGAAAATATCAACCAGACTGTCCAGAACCTAAAGTGTAGAGCAGAACGACGTCAACCTGCCCTCCGGGGAGGGGTGTGCTGTCTGGGTTGTGTTTCAGGCGCAGGAGAGAGCGATTGAGTGTCTCGGGCCCCGAAAGCACATGGGAGCCGGCCGGTGCTGAACCGGGCGGCTCCCATGGCTACATCGAGGCTCGGAAAATGGCTCAGGCGGCCTTGCGCTCGAAGGAGCCGCGCTCCGTGTAGTCGCGCTTCAGGCCATTCACGGAGACCTCGACACCGGCGCCGCCCGTCTTGGCATCCACGCCGATACCCAGCTCCTTGTCCGAGAAGGTGCCCCAGCTGCCCTTGGTGTCGACCTTCACGCCGTCGAGGGCGTTGCCGAAGTCACCGTGCAGGAGGCGGCCGGCCACCGTCTGGACTTCCTTGCCGCTCAGGCCGCTCAGCTCGAAGTCGCCCTTGACGCCGACGTCGCCCGCGTCGCCGGTCAGCTCGCCCTTGATGGTGGTCTCCGCGGCGCCCGCGAAGGCGGCGGTGGTGGGGCTGGCGGCGAAGGCGGCCCAGTCCCCGACCTTGGCCGAGTCGAGCGGGATCTTCGTCTCCACGGCGATCTTCCCCTTCACCTCGCCAGACACGCCGGAGAAGGCCTGGAGCGAGTCGTTGATGGGGTTGCCCTGGGCATCCGTGCCGGTCTGCTTCCCGAGCTTGCCGAACAGCTCGACGCTGGCCTCGGCCTTGCCGGACACCTCGACCTCGGTGGTGCGGACCAGGGCCTTGGGCTTGCCGTTCTCGAACTCCAGCTTGTAGCTGGACGAGGCCGCCGCGCCGGCGGAGGCACCGGCGGAAGCACCCGCGCCGACCTCGCCGCCGAAGGACGCGTCCACGCTGGCGTCGACGCCGGCCTTGATCTCCACGGACGAGAGGTTCTTCTGCAGGAAGGCCAGGTCATCCGGACGCGGCGCGAGCGCGGCGCCGAGCACCGGATTCGCGGCGGTGGCACCCGCGCCCGCGAGGATGAGCGCGCCCTTCTTGGCGTCCTCGGCGTTGTCGAACTTGTACTCCACCTTGCCGCCCGCGGTGACGTGCGCCGCGGCGCCCGCGCCCAGGCCCACGCCCGCTCCGGCCTCGCCGGAGACGACGTACTTGCCGTCCTTCTCGCGCTTGATCTCGAACTCACCCTTGAGCTCGACGTCCAGCTCCAGGGCCAGGCCGACCTTGCCGCTCAGCTTCATGCTGTCGCCGGGGCCCAGGTCCTTGATCTTCCCGTCCAGGCCGGTGGCCTTGTCGATGCCGTCCAGCGCGGCGTCGTGCACCTTCTGCTGCAGACCGTCGGCGAGCTGGAGGCCTTCCTTGGCCGCGAACTTCACCGCGTCGAAGGCCGCCTTGCCGCCGGCCTGGGCCACGTCACCGACCAGGTCGAGGGTCTTCTTCTTCGCGTCGATGGCCACCTCGGCCGCGCCCAGGGCGAAGCGGCCCCCCGCCTTGGCGGCGGACGTCGCCACATCGGCTCCGGCCTTGAGCAGGTCCACCTGCGCCTGGATGCCCTTGCCCGTGAGGTCGACGGCGGTCTTCGCGCCCGTCTTCGCCACGTCGAAGCCGTCCTTGACGACGTTGGCGCCGGCCTTGCCCACGCTCTTCGCGCCGTTGCCGACGACCTCGACGCCCTTCTTCACGACGTCGACGGGGTTCGGAAGCTTCGGCTTCGGCAGCTCAATCTTGGGGAGGCTGATCTTCGGAAATCCGATTCCCATGGGGCGTGTCCTCGGGGGAGAGGGGGTGGTCCAGACGGACCGCTTCTCCTGACTCCCGGATTATCGAGACTTCCCCGCGCGGGTTGCGGTGTGCGGCTCATTTTCTCTGGGAGTGAGACTCGCCTGCCTCCAGACGCACGAAGGGCCCGCTCCCAGATGGGAACGGGCCCTTGGCGTTACAGCGTGAAGCCTACCGGAGCGACTACTCGCCCGCGGCGCGCTCCTCGCGCTTGCGGTCGCGCTCGGCGCGGTAGCGCTCGCCCACGGCCAGCGCCTTCTTGCGCATGCGCACGGACTTGGGCGTCACCTCGACCAGCTCGTCGTCGGCAATCCACTCGAGCGCCTTCTCCAGCCCCATCTCGCGGGGCGGGGTGAGGATGACGTTCTCGTCGCGGCCGGCGGCGCGGATGTTGGTGAGCTTCTTCTCGCGGCAGCAGTTGACGTTCAGCTCGGAGGGGTGGGCGTGCTCGCCGATGATCATCCCCTCGTACACGGTGGTGCCGGCGCCCACGAAGAGGTACCCGCGCTCCTGGATGCTGAACAGCGCGTAGGGCACGGTGTCGCCGAGGCGGTCGGAGACCATGGCGCCGTTCTGACGCTTCGGGATGTAGCCGAACCACGGCTCGTACCCGTCGAACTGGCTGCTCATGATGCCCTCACCGCGCGTAATCGTGAGGAACTCCGAGCGGAAGCCGATGAGGCCACGGGCGGGGATGCGGAACTGGAGGCGGGTGCGCCCCGAGCCCAGGCTCGCCATGTCCTTCATGCGGCCCTTGCGGGGCCCCAGGCGCTCCGTCACCGCGCCCACGCTGCCCTCTGGCACGTCGCAGAAGAGCAGCTCCATGGGCTCGTGGACGACGCCGTCGATGGTCTTCGTGATCGGCTCCGGGTTGGAGGCCGTCAGCTCGTAGCCCTCGCGGCGCATGTTCTCGATGATGACGGCCAGGGCGAGCTCGCCACGGCCCACCACGCGGAACGCGTCAGGCGTCTCGGTGTCCTCCACGCGGACGGCCACGTTGCGGTAGGACTCGCGGTAGAGGCGCTCACGCAGGTTGCGGGAGGTGACGAACTTGCCCTCCTTGCCCGCGAGCGGCCCGTCGTTGACCTTGAAGATCATCATCATCGTGGGCTCGTCCACGGTGATGCGGGGCAGGGCCACCGGCTTCTCGGGGTCACCGATGGTGTCGCCGATGGAGACTTCCTCGATGCCGGCGATGGAGACGATTTCGCCCGGGCCCGCGTCCGCGATCTCCACGCGCTTGAGGCCGGAGAAGCCGTACAGCTTGACGATCTTGCCAGGCTGGACCTTGCCCCCCTCGCGCACGACTGAGACGGGCATGTTGGGGGTCAGCCGGCCTGCCTGCACGCGGCCCACGGCGAGACGGCCCACATAGTCGTCGTAGTCCAGGTTGGCCACGAGCAGCTGCGGCGTCTTCTCCTCCGAGGCGGGCGGAGGCGGGATGTGGCGGATGATGGCGTCGAACAGCGGCTCCAACGTCTTGCCCGGCACGTCCAGCTGCGTGGAGGCCTGACCCTGACGCGCCACCGTGTAGAGGACGGGCATCTCCAGCTGCTTATCGTCCGCGCCCAGGTCGATATAGAGCGAGTAGACGAGGTCGAGCACCTCGGGCGCGCGAGCGTCCTGGCGGTCGATCTTGTTGATGACGAGCACGGTCTTCAGGCCCATGGCCAGGGCCTTGGTGAGCACGAAGCGCGTCTGGGGCAGGGGACCTTCGGCTGCGTCCACCAGCAGCACGACGCCGTCCACGAGGCGCAGACCGCGCTCCACCTCACCACCGAAGTCGGCGTGACCCGGGGTGTCGATGATGTTGATCTGCATGCCCTTGTAGCTGACCGCGGTGTTCTTCGCGAGAATGGTGATGCCCTTCTCGCGCTCGAGGTCGTTGGAGTCCATCACCCGTTCGGCGACGTGCTCGTTGCTACGGAAGGTGCCCGCCTGCCGCAGCAGGTGATCGACGAGCGTGGTCTTGCCATGGTCAACGTGAGCGACGATGGCGATGTTACGGATGTTTTCGCGAGGAATCATACGGACCGAACTGTGATGAAGGTGGGGGAACGCCCGAAACGCCCGGGGCTTCCGAACCCCACTGGAACCCGGAAGGCGGGCGCTTATATGCCGCGAGTGCGTCTCCTGCAATGAGCGCGGACGCCCACCAGCCGGGCTGCCGGTGTCCGCCCCCTGGAAACGTGGGCTTCGCGCTCCCGACCTTCAACGTCTGAGCAGCGCCATTTCTCCCACACGGGGGCCGTCACCCGGCCGCCACGAAGCTCAGGAGCCGGAGGGGAGAACCGCCGCCGGCCCGGGCGCCGGGGACGGGGCCTGCGCCTCTAGAGGAGCGGGATGCGAGCTGGCGGACGTGCGCACGCCCAGCCGCTCGCGGAGGAAGCGCTCCACCCGTACCTCCACCTGCCCGGGCGCCTCCAGTGGGGCGGTGTGGGTGCCTTCGGGGATGAGCATCAATTCCGCGCCCGGAATCTGGGCGGCCATCTTCCGGGAAATCCACCCGGGGGTGAACCTGTCGCGCTCGCCGGCGATGACGAGCGTGGGTACGTCCACGTGGGCCAGGTGGTCCCAGGCGTTGTGCTCTGACAGCGAGTCCAGGGTGCGCACGAAGACCACGGGGTCCATCCGGGCCAGGTGGTCGAAGTAGGGGGCCAGGTCGTTGCGGGCGATGCGCTCGCGGTTCATCTCCAGGCTGATGGCGAGCTGCACCGTGAGCTCCGTGCGGAGCGCGGCGTGGATGAGGCGCGCGGACTGCTGCGGGTAGCGTTCCACCACCTGCTGGATGACCGGGAACAGGCGCTTGAGGACGGTGGAGTCGTGGAAGGTGTCCAGCGGGTTGCCGTAGCTGCCGCACACCAGGACGAGCCCGCTCACGCGGCTGGCGTAGCGGCGGTGGAACTCCAGCGCCACCTGGACGCCCATGGAGTGGCCGAAGACGACGGCCCGCTCCAGGCCCGCGGCGTCCATGATGCGGCGCAGGTCATCACACGTGTACAGCATGCCGATGCGCGTGCGGTCATCCGGGATTCCGGAGCGGCCATGGCCCCGGTAGTGCCAGCGCAGCACGCGGTGGCGCCGCGCGAGGAAGGGGGACAGGTACTTCCACGCGAAGCCGTCACAGCCCAGGCCGTCGCACAGCACCATGCCCGGCACGCCGTCACCGGTGACCTGGTAGTACAGCTCCGCGCCATCCGGCACGCGCAGCCGGTCCTGGCGGAAGTAGAGCGCCTCGGGGCTCATGCCTCGTTCACCTCGGCCTCGTCTTCGGGCAGGCCCTTGTCCAGGCCGTAGCGCGCGATCTTGAGGATGAGGTTGGAGCGGCTGATGCCCAGCTCGCGCGCCAGCCGGCTCTTGTTGTAGCGGGTGCGCGAGAGGCCCTGTTGAATCATCTCCCGCTCCAACGCCTCCACCGCCTCGTGCAGCTTGCCGTGCGCGCGCGGGGGGATGAACGGGCCGCCGCCGGGCACCACCGCGTCGCGGATGCGGCTGGAGATGATCTCGGCGGGGATGGTCTCCAGATCTCCGCCCAGCACGAGCAGCCGCTCGATTTCATTCTCCAGCTCGCGGATGTTTCCCGGCCACGAGTAGGCCCCGAGGATGGCCAGCGCCTCCGCGGCCAGCCCTCGCGCGCGCTGTCCCTCGCGGTGGTGCTTGCGCAGGAAGTGGTCGATGAGGACGGGCATGTCGTCGCGGCGCTCGCGCAGGGGCGGCAGCTGCAGGCGGATGACGTTGATGCGGTAGAAGAGGTCCTCGCGGAACTCGCCCCGCTTCACCAGCTCGCTCAAGTCCTTGTGGGTGGCGGCGATGACGCGGACGTTGACCTCCTTGAGCTGGGTGCCGCCCACGGGGAGGAACGTCCCCTCCTGCAGCACGCGTAGGAGCTTGACCTGGAGCGCGGGGGACATGTCGCCCACCTCGTCCAGGAAGAAGGTGCCGCCGTCGGCGACCTCGAACAGGCCCTTCTTGTCCCGCAGCGCGCCGGTGAACGAGCCGCGCGTGTGGCCGAAGAGGGCACTCTCCAGGAGGTTGTCGTTGAAGGCGGAGCAGTTCTGCACCACGAAGGGCTGGTCCTTGCGCGGGCCGTTGTGATGGATGGCGCGGGCCACCAGCTCCTTGCCGGTGCCGGACTCGCCGTTGATGAGGACGGTGGAGTCGGAGTTGGCCACCTTCTCCATCAACCGGAAGACCTCCATCATCGGCCCGGAGCGCCCGATGATCTTCTCGAAGCGGTAGCGGTCGCTCAGGTCGGAGGAGAGCGACTGCTGCGGGTCCTCCCGGCGCGCCAGCTCCACCTCGTGGTTGGCGATCTCCGTCACCGCGAACTCGAGCAGGTCGGACAGCTTGCTCAGCTCGGAGCCGTCCATCACGGGCACGCGGTCCTCGGCGCGGTCCAGGTCCGAGTGGGGCGGGGCGAACGGGAGCATCTTCGCCTTGAGCGCCTCCGCGTCGCGCGCGGTGAGGGGCTGGCGGGCGAAGCCCTCGACGAAGAGGAAGCCTTCGTACTCGTTGTTGATGTAGAGCGGGGCGCCGACGATGGTGAAGTTGAGGTGGCAGTCGTGGAAGATTGCGCGGCGCAGCTTCCTTCCCGCCTTGAACTTCTCGTGCAGCACCTTCACCGACTGGCCGCAGCGCCGCAGTCCCTCCTTGGAGGAAAGCGACATGCGGCAGAAGTCATTCGGCGGAGGGACGATTTCGCCGCGCTGCCAGTCGTGCACGACACCGTGCCTGTCCGCCCACGAGAGCTCCAGCTGCCACCACTTGCGGATGACATCTCTCAGCATGATGATGGTGTGCAGGCCCAGGTGCTTCTCGAAGTCCATCCCTACCTCCGTGTGCCCCCTCGCTCGGGGCTGGGGACACCGGGTCGCCGGAACTCGAATCCTCGTCCCTCATACCCCATGAACGGGCTTTATCCGCACCCCTCTCTCCCGTGACTACCTCCACTCACACGCGCGATGGATCCGGGCATGGCCACGAGCATGAGCACGGCGAAGGGCATGACCACTCGCATCACCACCATCATCATGGGCATGGGCACGGTCATGGGCACGGCCCCCGGAAGGGGAGCCTGGCGGAGGAGCGGCGGAAGGACCGGAGCCGGCTCCTCTTCGCGCTGATTCTCACGGCCACCATCGCCCTGGCGGAGGCGGTGGGAGGCTGGCTGACGAACTCGCTGGCCCTCATGTCCGACGCGGGCCACATGCTGACGGACGTGTCCGCGTTGGGCCTGAGCCTGGTGGCCCTCTGGTTCGCGGGCAAGCCGGCGGACGTGAAGAAGACGTACGGCTACTACCGGATGGAGATCCTCAGCGCGCTGCTCAACGGCGTCATGCTGCTGGCCATCACCGTCTTCATCCTGGTGGAGGCGTACGAGCGCTTCCGCGCCCCGGCGCCGGTGGACCTGAAGCCCATGGCGCTGGTGGCCACGGTGGGCCTGCTGGCGAACCTGGGCGCGCTGGGCTTCCTGCACCGCACGCACTCCATGAACGTGCGGGGCGCGTTCCTCCACGTGCTGGGGGACACGCTCTCGTCGGTGGGCGTGCTCATCGGCGCGGGCATCATGTGGTTCACCGGCTGGTACGTGGTGGACCCCATCATCTCGGTGGTCATCTCCGTGGTCATCGTGGTGGGCGCGGTGCGGCTGGTTCGCGACGCGGTGGATGTGCTGATGGAGGCGGTGCCCGCGCACGTGGACATGGCCCACATCCGGGACATCATGCTGAAGGTGAACGGCGTGACGGCCGTTCACGACTTGCACGTGTGGACCATCTCCAGCGGCGTCTACGCGCTGTCGGCGCACCTCGTGGTGCAGGACCCCATGGTCTGCAACAACGACGAGATTCTCTCGGCGGTGAAGCACGACCTGTACGACCGGTTCGGCATCGACCACACCACCATCCAGATCGAGAGCGAGACCTACGCCCATATGGGCGAGGTCCACTGAGGCTCCGTCCCCCCGGTCGCCAGGGACACCGGCCGTGGCCGCCCTTCCGGGCAGGCGCCCGTAGCGGAACGGACGCTCCCGGCCGGTTCGCCTTGCACCGGTGGTACGGGCGGACAATCCTCCGCGGCCCATGAGCGTGCTGGACAAGGTGCTGTCGTTGCGGCCGGGGAACACGGTGGCCCGGGTGGGCGCCGGCTCGCGCATTCCGCTGCTGAACCCGCGTGAGCTGCTGCGCGCCCTGGTGCGCGAGCCGGTGGCGCTGCCATGCCTGCCAGTGCAGGCGAAGGGGGCGCTGCCGGGCCTGCTGCGCGCCGCGCGAGCGGAGGACGCGGTGCTGGGGCTGGCGTGCCCGCACCCGCTGGCGGACCGGGGCGCGGCGGAGCGCTTCGTCGCGGCCGTGCACGAGGCGGCGGTGGAGGCCGAGCACTCGCGGCCCCTCTTCCTCCAGGCCGGCCCGGTGCGCATCTCCCGCGTGGATGGGGACGCGCTGGGGCCGCTTCAAGAGGGCCTGTTCCGCGTGGTGGACGCGGGCTTCACGCTGGTGTCGTTGGACCTGTCCCGCCTGGACTCCTACGCGGCCGTGGAGGCGCTGAACGTGCTGGCGGGCCCGGTGTCGGAGCGGGAATTGTCGCTGGAGCTGACGGCCCCGGCCGCCTCCAGCGCGGACCCGCTGGACGCGTACCGGACGCTGCTGGAGGGGCTGCGGCAGTGGAAGGTGCCGGTGCGTTTCGTCCGCGTGACGGAAGCCGCGCTGGGTGAGGGCGAGCCGGACGTGGCGCTGTTGCGGCGGCTGGTGGACCTGGCCGCGGACTACGACGCGGTGGTGACGGTGGGGGAGGTCGTCGCCGGCATCCCGCACGCGCTGCCCACCTATGTCGCGGCCGGAGTGCGCAAGGTGGACTGCGTGGGCGCCTTCGAGCGGCTCGCCCTGGGCGCCTGGCCTCCGGAGGTCCGGGCCAGCGTGGAGGAGAAGGCCGTGGCCGCCGGGCTGCCCCCGGGGGAGCTGCTCAGCGTCCTGGAGGAGCAACTGCCTCCGCTGACGCAGCTCGCACGGGACAGGCTGGAGGCGCTGTCCTTCGCGGAGGCGGCGGAGGTGGTCTCCGCCCTGGGCGCCACACGTTCGGGCGGGACGTCCATGCGCTTCCTGGCGCAGAACCGGGGCGATTAGCCCCGGGCCGGTGTAGAAGCCTTCCCCATGCGAATCGTGGCAGGGACCGCGAAGGGCCGCGCGCTGGCCGGCCCCAAGCCGACGTCGATGCACATCCGTCCCACGGCGGACCGCGTCCGGGAGACCATCTTCAACATGCTGGGCCAGTTCCTGGACGGCCAGGCCGTGCTGGACCTCTACGCCGGCACCGGGGCGCTGGGGCTGGAGGCCGTGTCGCGCGGCGCCGGGCGGGCGGTGCTGGTGGACCAGGACCGAGAGGCCCAGGCCCTCTGCCGCGAGAACACGGACCACCTGGGCTTCACCTCCCAGGTGGAGCTGCTCGCGCAGCCGGCGTCCCGGGCGCTGGAGACGCTGAAGAAGCGCGGGGAGCGCTTCGAGCTCATCTTCGCGGACCCGCCCTACGCGGCGCGGGTGGTGGAGACGGTGCTGGACGGGGTGGTGGGCGCAGGGGTGCTGGCGCCCGCCGGCATGGTGGTGGTGGAGCACGACAAGCGGGAGGCCGCGCCGGAGGCCCATGGCGGGCTTACCCGGGAAGACCAGCGCCGCTTCGGGGACACCCTGGTGAGCTTCTACCGGGCGCCCTGACCATTCCTTGACCGGCCCGATGGGGCGTCCGACACTCTCTGTTGCATGCCGGTCGCCATCTATCCTGGTTCGTTCGATCCGCTCACCAACGGGCACCTGAGTCTCATCCAGCGCAGCCTGAAGATGTTCGATCGGCTCATCGTGGCCATCGCGGTGAACCCGAAGAAGACACCCCTCTTCACCGAGGACGAGCGCCGTCAGCTCATCCAGGACGCGTGCGGCAATGACCCGCGCGTGGAGGTGGACGCCTTCCACGGGCTGCTGGTGGACTACGTGCGGCGGCGCAACGCGGGCGTCATCATCCGCGGCCTGCGGGCAGTGTCCGACTTCGAATACGAGTTCCAGCTCGCCAACATGAACCGGAAGCTGGCGCCCGACATCGAGACCGTCTTCATGATGACGGGTGAGGACTACTTCTACATCTCCTCGCAGCTCGTCCGGGAGGTGGCCTCCTTCGGCGGCGACGTGACGGGGCTCGTCCCGGACAATGTGCATCAGAAGCTGAAGGCGAAGTTCGCCGGCAAGACGTAGCCCCTCTCTCCACTTGTGGGGCCGGGCGCTCCCGCGCTACGCAGAAGGGCATGAAACTCGCCCGCCGGCTCCAGGCCATCAAGCCGTCTCCCACGCTCGCTCTCAACTCGCGCGCCAAGGCGCTCGCCGCCCAGGGCGTGGACGTGGTGGTGCTGGCGGCCGGAGAGCCTGACTTCGACACGCCCGACTACGTGAAGCAGGCCGCGGTGGACGCCATCCGCGCGGGCTTCACCAAGTACACCGCCACCAACGGCATCCCCGAGCTGCGCGAGGCCGTCTGCCGCAAGCTCGAGCGCGACAACGGCCTGCGCTACACGCCGGAGCAGGTGCTGGTGACGTCCGGTGGCAAGCAGGCGCTCTACAACTTCTGCCAGGCGGTGCTGGACGAGGGCGACGAGGTCATCATCTTCGCGCCCTACTGGGTCAGCTACCCGACATGGTGCGACTGGCGGGCGCCACCCCCGTCATCGTCCCCACGCGCGAGGAGGACGGCTTCGCGCCGGACCCGGACGCCATCCGCCGCGCGCTCACCCCGCGCACGCGCGCCGTCATCATCAACAGCCCGGGCAACCCCACCGGCGCCGTGTACTCGCGCGCCGCGCTCCAGGGCATCGCCGACGTGCTGCGCCCCCACGACTGCTACATCATCTCGGACGACATCTACGAGAAGCTCCTCTACACCGACGAGCGCCTGGGCATCAGCGACGTGGCCCCGGACCTGGTGCCCCGGCTGGTGGTCACCAACGCCCTCAGCAAGTCCCACGCGATGACGGGCTGGCGCATGGGCTACGTGGCGGGGCCCCGGCCGCTGGTGGCCGCCATGCAGCTGGTGCAGGACCAGTCCACGTCCAACGCCTCGTCCATCGGCCAGAAGGCGGCGCTCGCCGCGCTCAACGGGCCGTCGGACACCGTCGCCGCCATGGCCGCGGAGTACCGAGTGCGCAGGGACATGTTCGTCGGCGGCCTCAACGCGCTGGACGGCATCAAGTGCCGCATGCCGGAGGGCGCCTTCTACGCGTTCGCGGACGTGCGCGGCCTGTATGGCCGCGACTTCAAGGGCAAGCCGGTGACGGGCTCCATGCAGCTGTCGGAAATCCTCCTCGACGAGTTCCGCGTCGCCGCCGTGCCGGGAGACCCGTTCGGCGCCGAGGGCTACATCCGCATGAGCTTCGCCACCTCGCGCGAAGTCCTGCAGAAGGGGCTGGGGCGGCTGGGCGAGCTGGTCCAGGCCCTGCGCTAGTCCGTGTACGCGAAGGCGCGGAACTCGTCGCGGTAGGGGCGGTAGATGAAGACGGCGGGGTGGCCGGAGAGGTTGCCCACCGCGAACCAGAGGTCCTTCTCCGCGCGCAAATCCAGCCCCAGCCGCGCGGGGGCCTTGCCGTACTTATTCTCCATCTCCACGAGCGGCAGCACCTCGATGTCGTAGAGCGTGATGAGGTCCGTGCGCTTGAGCCGGAGCTGCTTCACCCACGCCATCACCAGCTCCTCCGGGGTGGCGTAGCGCTTGTCCTCGAGCTGGAACGGGTAGAACAGCTCGTTGGCGGTGCTCCGGACGTCACCGGTAATCAGGCTCTGGAAGAGAAAGCGGGAGTCCTCCTGGATGTCCCGGCGGATTCGCTCCTCGCGGGGGAGCTCGGGGAAGGGCGTCTCGTCCATGGGCCGCTTGGGCAGGTCCGGCGGGAGGTCAAGCGAGGGGCCGCCAGGCGCCATGGGTGTGGGAGCCGGCTTCGTGGGAGCCGGCTTCGTGGGAGCTGGTGCCGCGGGCGTGGGCGCCGTGGGCGTGGGCACCGCGGGCGTGGGCGTCGTGGGCACCGCGGGCGTGGGCGTGGGCGTCGCGGGCGCCGCCGACGCGGGAGCGGGAGCGGGAGCCTGCTCCGTGGGCGCGGGCGTGGGAGTCTCGGGAGCCTGGGCGAGGGCAGGGGACGCGAGGGAGAAGAACAGGGCCAGGAGCCTGCGGCGCATGGAACCTCCGAAAGGGGGCGGAGCGTAGCAGACGGCGCCGGACGGGTCCGGAGTCCATGCGAGCGGACAGCCGCGAATACAGTCCGTGCATGTCGCGGCGGAGGTTGGTATGGGGGCGGCCCGATGCCTAAACGTACCGATATCCGCAAGGTTCTGGTGATTGGCTCGGGCCCGATTGTCATCGGGCAGGCCGTCGAGTTCGACTACTCCGGTACTCAAGCCATCAAGGCGCTCCGGGACGAAGGCGTGGAGGTGGTGCTGCTCAACAGCAACCCCGCCACGGTGATGACGGACCCCGAGTTCGCCCACCGCACGTACATCGAACCCATCACCGTGGACGCGGCGGAGCGCATCCTCGCCGCCGAGCGGCCCGACTCGCTCCTGCCGACGATGGGCGGCCAGACGGCGCTCAACCTGGCCAAGGCGCTGGCGGAGCAGGGCATCCTCGAGAAGTACAACGTGCGCTTGATTGGTGCCTCGCTCGAGGCCATCAACAAGGCCGAGGACCGCCAGCTCTTCAAGGCCGCCATGCAGAAGATTGGCGTCGCGCTGCCCAAGAGTGGCTACGCGACGACGCTGGCCCAGGCCATGGCGCTGGTGGAGGAGATTGGCTTCCCCTCCATCATCCGCCCCTCCTTCACGCTCGGCGGCACCGGCGGCGGCATCGCCTACAACCGCGACGAGTTCGAGGCCATCTGCCGCTCCGGCCTCAAGGCGAGCCCCACCTCCACCATCCTCGTCGAGGAGAGCGTGCTCGGCTGGAAGGAGTACGAGCTGGAGGTGGTCCGGGACACGGCGGACAACGTCATCATCGTCTGCTCCATCGAGAACCTGGACCCCATGGGCGTGCACACCGGTGACTCCATCACCGTGGCTCCCGCGCAGACGCTGACGGACCGCGAGTACCAGCGCATGCGGCAGGCGTCGCTGGCCATCATCCGAGAGATTGGCGTCGATACCGGTGGCTCCAACATCCAGTTCGGCATCCACCCGGACGACGGCCGCATGGTCGTCATCGAGATGAACCCGCGCGTGTCGCGCTCCAGCGCGCTGGCGTCGAAGGCGACGGGCTACCCCATCGCCAAGGTCGCCGCGAAGCTGGCGCTGGGCTACACGCTGGACGAACTGCGCAACGACATCACCCGCGACACGCCGGCCTCCTTCGAGCCGACGCTGGACTACGTGGTCGTCAAGGTCCCGCGCTTCAACTTCGAGAAGTTCCCCCACGCGGACCGGACCCTGACGACGAGCATGCGCTCGGTGGGCGAGGTGATGGCCATCGGCCGCACCTTCCCCGAGGCGTACATGAAGGCCCTGCGCTCCATGGAGCTGGGCCGCGTGGGGCTGGAGTCGCCGGACCTGCCCTCGGAGAAGGAGGAGCGCGAGAAGGTGCTGCGCGAGGCCCTGCGCGTGCCGCGCCCGGAGCGCCCGTGGTTCGTGGCGCAGGCGTTCCGCGAGGGGATGACGGTGGAGGGCGTGCACGCGCTCTCCAACATCGACCCGTGGTTCCTGCGCTACATCGAGATGCTGGTGCGCGAGGCGCAGTCCATCCAGGAGTGCGGCCGGTTGGACCAGCTCCCGGACGAGCAGCTGCGCCAGGCGAAGTCGCACGGCTTCTCCGACAAGTACCTGGGCAGGCTGCTCGGCTACCCGGAGGAGGAGGTGCGCGCGCACCGGCACTCGCGCAACATCCGTCCCGTCTTCAAGCGGGTGGACACCTGCGCCGCCGAGTTCGAGGCGTACACGCCCTACCTGTACTCCACCTACGAGGAGGAGGACGAGGCGCCTCCGACGGACCGGCAGAAGGTCCTCATCCTCGGCAGCGGCCCCATCCGCATCGGCCAGGGCATCGAGTTCGACTACGCGTGCGTGCACGCGGCCTTCGCGCTGCGCGAGGCCGGGTACGAGACGGTGATGGTCAACTGCAACCCGGAGACGGTGTCCACGGACTACGACACGTCCGACCGCCTCTACTTCGAGCCGCTGACGATTGAGGACGTGCTCGAGGTGTCGCAGCGCGAGAAGCCCGTGGGCGCGATCGTCCAGTTCGGCGGCCAGACGCCGCTGCGCCTGTCGGTGCCGCTGGAGAAGGCCGGCCTGCCGATCCTGGGCACGTCGCCGGACGCCATCGACCGGGCGGAGGACCGCGAGCGGTTCTCCAAGCTCATCGAGAAGCTGGGCCTGACGCAGCCGGAGAACGGGGTGGCGCGCAGCCACGCCGAGGCCTTCAAGGTCGCCGAGCGCATCGGCTACCCCGTCATGGTGCGCCCCTCGTACGTGCTGGGCGGCCGGGCGATGGAGACGGTCTACGACCAGTCCAGCCTGGAGCGGTACATGCGCGAGGCGGTGAGCGCGTCGCCGGAGCACCCGGTGCTCATCGACCGCTTCCTGAAGGATGCCATCGAGGTGGACCTGGACCTGGTGGCGGACCGCACGGGCGCGGTGATGATTGGCGGGGTGCTGGAGCACATCCAGGAGGCGGGTGTGCACTCGGGTGACGCGGCGGCGACGCTGCCGCCGCACTCGCTGCCGCCGGACCTGGTGGAGCGGATGAAGGACCAGGGGATTGCCCTCGCTCGCGAGCTGGGCGTGGTCGGCCTGATGAACGTGCAGTTCGCCATCCAGGGGAAGACCATCTACATCCTGGAGGTGAATCCGCGCGCGAGCCGCACGGTGCCGTTCATCTCGAAGGCCACGGGCGTGGCGATGGCGAAGATTGCGGCGCTGTGCATGGTGGGCAAGACGCTGCAGGAGCTGGGCGCGACGCACGAGCCCGAGTTCAAGCACGTGGCGGTGAAGGAGAGCGTGTTCCCCTTCGCGCGCTTCGCGGGCGTAGACGTCATCCTCGGGCCGGAGATGAAGTCGACGGGCGAGGTGATGGGACTGGCGGACGACTACGCGTCGGCCTTCGCCAAGAGCCAGCTCGCCGCCGGAGTGCGCCTGCCGAAGAGCGGCAAGGTGTTCATCTCCGTGAAGGACGACGACAAGCCCGCGGTGGTGGACCTGGCGCGGCGGCTGCGGAACATGGGCTTCTCGCTCATCGTCACCGCGGGCACGAGCAAGTACCTGTCGACGAAGGGCATCGAAGCGCAGGTGGTGCAGAAGGTGAAGGAGGGCCGGCCGAACATCGTCGACAAGATTGTCGACGGGGAAATCGTGCTGGTCATCAACACCACCTTCGGCAAGCAGGAGATTTCCGACAGCTTCTCCATCCGCCGCGAGGCGCTGATGCACTCGGTGCCGTACTACACGACGGTGCAGGCGGCGCGCATGGCGGTGGGCGCGCTGGAGGCGCTCAAGCGCACGGACCTGTCCGTGAAGCCGCTCCAGGAGTACCTGGGCATCACCGGCGGCAAGGTGACGGGCGCGGCCAAGGGTGGGAAGCGGTAGCGACGCTCAGCCGGTGAAGTGACGCGCGCGGCCCCGCTCCTACTGGGAGTGGGGCCGCATGCGTTTGGGGCGCCTCTACGCGGCGACGAAGTTCTTCCACTGCCGCAGGTAGTTGACGAAGCCTTCCGAGAGGCCCTCGCCCCGGAGCGTCTCGGGAGCGACGGGGACGCGGTTGAGTGCGTCTCCCCGGCGGACGCGCTCGGGCCAGTCGTGGTTGGCGATGGCGGAGCGGCCAAGCGCGACGGCGTCCGCGCCGAGGGCAAGCTGGGCTTCCGCCTCCTCGCGCGTCCAGATGGCGCCGGCGACGACGATGCGGACGTGGGCGGGGACGGCCGCGCGGAAGAGGGAGATGGCGTGAGCCTCCGGGCGCTTCTTCGTGTTGAGGGCGGAGCGCCAGAGGGACAGGTGGAGGACCTCCATGCCGTCGTCCGCGAGCATGCGGGCGACGTCGAGCGTCTCGTCCAGGTCCAGCCCCTTCGCCTGGCCGAAGTCCTCGGGAGACAGGCGGACGGCGAGGACGAGGGAGGGCGCGGCGCGGCGGACGGCGCGCACGGTTTCGCGGATGAGGCGCGAGCGGTTTTCCAGTGAGCCGCCCCACGCGTCGGTGCGCTGGTTGTAGACGGTGCTGAGGAACTGGGAGAGCAGGTAGCCGTGGGCGCCGTGGAGCTCGACGGAGTCGAAGCCCGCGGTGGCGCAGCGGCGGGCGGCGTGGGCGAAGGCGGAGATGGCGCCCTGGATGTCGGCCTCGGTGCCGGCGCGGCAGGTGGCTCCGTCCTCGGTGTGCGCGCTGGCGCTCCACTTCTCGATGCCGCTGACGGCGGGGTCCGCGCGGAGTCCGCCGTGGAAGAGCTGGGAGGAGACGAGCGCGCCGCCCGCGTGCAAACGCGCGGCGAGCCGGGTGAGGCCGGGCAGCATGGCGTCATCGTGGACGCCCAGCTCGCCGGGCCAGGCCTTGCCGTCCTGCGCGACGTGGGCCGCGCAGGTCTCGATGAGGCCGAAGCCCCCGTCGGCGCGACTGGCGAGGAAGTGCAGCTCGTCGTCGGACAGCGTGCCGTCGGCGTGGCTCTGCATGTTCGTCAGCGGCGCGAGCCAGATGCGGTTGCGGGCGGTGACGTTCTTCCGGAGCTCGAGGGGGGTGAACAGCCCTGTCATGTCGTCGTTTCCTGGCGAGCGGTGAGGGCTCCGGGTCATGCGCCCCCGGAGAAGGAGGGAAGGACGGCCCTCTGCCAGAGCCAATAGAGCGCGACCCCGATGGACGCAACGGAAAGCACCAGCTCCACCCGGAAGGCGAAGCGGCTGCGTCGCAGCAGGAGGAGCAGGGGGAGTGCGAGCAGGACGAGCGTGGCCTGCCCCAGCTCGACTCCCATGTTGAACCCGAACAGCGCCGCGGTCAGCTCCGAGCGCGACAGCTCGAGCTCGGCGAGGGCCGAGGCGAAGCCGAAGCCGTGGATGAGCCCGAAGCCGAAGGCGAGCATCCAGCGCTTGTCACCCTTCATGCCGAACAGGTTGAGGACGGCCACGACGATGATGGACAGCGCGATGGCGCTCTCCACCCACTGTGACGGCAGGGACACCACCGCCAGGGCCGCGAGCCCCAGGGTGATGGAGTGGGCCACCGTGAAGGAGGTGACCACCAGGAGCAGCCTGCGCAGGGACGCGCCCGCCAGGAGCAGGCCCAGCAGGAAGACCAGGTGGTCGTAGCCCGTGAAGATGTGCTCGACGCCCATCCGGATGAAGCCGAGGAAGCCGTGCTCCTCCGTCTGTCCCTGGCGCGCCAGGGTGATGTCGGGGTGCGCGGCGTCGGCGACCTGGCGGCTGGACTCTCCATCGATGTCGGCGAGGACGATGAGGCTCTGGCCCTCGCCCTTGACGCGCTGGAGGAAGCCGAAGCGCTGCTTCAGGGGACCCCGGGCGGGGCAGGTTGCCGCCGTCGACAGTCGGAAGTTGCCGTCACCCGGCTCGAGGTCCACGGGAAGCAGCTCGCACGGCGCATCTCCCGCTGACAAGTCCGAGGCCCCGAGGGTCGCCGAGAAGAGCGCCGCCATCAGCTCCTCGGGAGGAAGGCGGGCCCCGTCAGGCCCGAGCAGCTCTTCGACCGAGTCCTTTCGAATCGTCAGCAGTTGCAGGACGCGGTCCTGCTCGACCTGAACGGTCAGCGTCGACATGTCGAGCGGATGGCCGGAGGCCGGCGCCGCGAGCGCGAGAAGGACGACCACCAGGAACGGGCGCATGCGCCAGCACGAATACCCATTTCACGAATAAATGGGAAACATGTTATTCGCGCTTTTCGATAATGCCCGAAAAGGGGAGTTTGCATGAGAAGCAGTTTTGGGTCCGCCTCCATCGCGGGGTGGTTGGCAGGGTGTCTGGCGCTGAGCTGTGGCCCTATGGATGGGATGGACGAGGAGCTCGACGCGAACCGGCAGCCGCTGGTCTACGCGAGGACCACGGAGTTCGTCGCCACGCATGACGCCCGCATCAAGGAGCGGCTGCCGACGACGAACTACGGCACCTACTCGCCCATGTGCGCGCAGATTGAAACGGGCGGCACGGATGAGTGGGTCGTCTTCAAGTTCAACACCACCGGGCTGGTGGCGCCCTTCTCGCGGGTGACGTTGCGGCTCTACCTGGGCGTGGACGGCGGCACGCCGCACAACTTCCGCGTCTACAACAGCACCAACACGACCTGGGACGAGACAGTCACCTGGAACACGCGGCCCACGCCCGGGACGGCCTTCGTCACCGTGCCCGCGGGCTCGGCCCCCAATTCGTACTTCGACATCGACGTCACGCCGCTCATCAATCCGGCGGTGCCCACGCAGACGCTCATCATCCGGCCGGTGGCGAGCACCGACACCAACGCCATCTGCCTGGTGGACCGGGCCAGCGCCACCATCCTCCAGGGCGAGAGCACCCAGCCCCGGCTGGTCGTCGACTACTTCGGCGCCGTTCCCTCGGCAGATGCCGTCGTGGACGAGGCCAACCCCACCACCAACGCGGGCGCCGCCACCACGCTCGGACTCGCGGATGTTGCACCGGCCCGGCGGGCCTACTTCCAGATTCCCATCTCCCGGCCCCTGCTCAACGACTTGCGTGGCATCCAACTGCACGGCGCCTCCATCCCCGCCGACGTGGGCAGCCCGCGCGGCCGGGTGATGCTGCGGCTGTACCCGACCACCACCGTGAGCGGCACGAGCGCACTCGTGTACGCCCCTCCCTCGGGCACCCACTGGACCTGGAGTGAGACGGGGTTGACCTGGGACAACCAGCCCGCCGGCACGGGTGCACCGAACGCGACCGCCATCGCCAGCATCTCCAACACGGTGGCCGGCCGCTGGGTGGAAGTGGATGTCACCCAGGCCGTCACCCACGCCATCGCCTGGGCGGACACGCTGACGACCACGAAGCAGGACCTGTCGCTCGACCTGCTGCTGGCCGGCGGCACGGGCACGTTCGCCTCGAAGGAGGACCCGGGCCTCAAGCCCATGCTGGTCTTCATCAGCGACCAGTTGCCGACGGTGAAGACCGACGGCATCTGCGGCCGTGGCGAGGACTGCGCCAGCAGCCCTACCGACTGCGGCGTCTGCGCCACGGGCACCAACCGCGGTGCCTACCTGCCTGTCTGGGGTGACCTGCACCGTCACGGCCTGGGCGATGGCGGGGATGGCTGGGACGGGACGCAGCTGAAGACCCACACCACCAACGTGCTCAACTATCTCAAGAACACCGAGAAGCTGGACTTCGTGGCGCTCTCCGAGCACGTCAACAACGCGGGCTGGAAGGACGTTGCGGGCTTCGACCGCCAGGAGGAGTCCGTCGATGCCACGCGCGTGACGGAGCGGTTCATTCCCTCGATGGGAATGGAGAACGGCACCGCCAATGGCGCGATCGAGAGCCACATGAAGTTCGACATCTCCAGCAAGGCGGCGGGCACCTGGTCCGCTGTCAAGCTGAGGATCAAGGTCCAGAACCCTTCGGCCAGCGGGCAGTTCAAGGTCCGCCGGCAGATTCGCTGCGCTGGCGCCAATACCTTGAGCCCTGCCTGGTACAACATGGCCACCCCGGCCTGGGACGACCGCTGGAGCCGGTCCTGGGATGAGAAGAAGGACCTCTTCCCCGGCAATGCTCCCATCGACACCTGGTACGACATCGACGTCTCGGAGCTGCTGCTGACCAACGGGACGCTCTACACGAAGATGAGCGGAGACTGCTCACCGGAGCCGGACACCCTGAGCAACGTGGTGCTGGCCATCACGGTGGGCACCATCACCACGGATGCGCTGGGCTTCTACACGCGGGACAGCGGTGCCGCCAACGCGGCCCGGCTGGTGTTCTTCGTGGACGGCGTGGAGCAGGCGGGGCCCATCTCCACCAACGCGGACCAGCGCTTCGACAGCCGGGATTCTGGTGCCAGCAACACGGGCAGCCATTCCAGCACCGAGCCGACGACGGGTATCGACCTCACCAACCTGACGACGGACGCGGGCAACTTCTCGATGGGGCACTTCAACGTCCTGTTCCCGGCCGTCGGGCTCAACATGCAGACGTACAGCTGGACGAACGGGGTGACGCGGAAGTGGGGCGACGCGAAGCCGAACAACCGCGTGTATTACGACTACCTGGATGACACGGCCAATGACTGGCTCGGGCAGATCAACCACCCCTTCAGCATCGACTTCCCGCTGGTGGACATGACGGTGTCGTCGACCGCCGTCGCCCGGATGGCCACCTACGAGCTGAGCGGTGGAAACCTGGAGAAGTGGACGAACACTGCGTACTACGCGAACTCCTGGCAGCCGAAGATCAACCGCTACCTCCAGTATGTCCGGCACGGGTGGCGGGTGGCGCCGGCGGCGAACTCGGATGCGCACTGCCACTGCTCGACGTCGCCGTGCACCATCACCGCGCACAACTGTCCCTCCACGTTGACCGGGACGCGGACCGGAATGTGGACCCTGGGGCGCAACTTCACGCACCTCAAGCAGGCCCTGTCACAGAAGCGGGCCTTTGCCGTGCAGAACGGTCCGGGGCTGGAGGACAAGAACGTCTACGTCGCGCTGCAGGCGACGCAGTCCTCGGCGTTCGACTCGAGCTGGTGGATGGGCAGCGTCCTGCCCAACCGCAATGCCTGGACGCTGACGGTGTTCGCCAGGAACTTCAACGACACCGGCACGCTGAAGATCAACCGGATCACCCTGCACGACGATGACGGGTACGGCGCCATTGCCACGCTGCAGTGCAACGCGATGTCTTCGTGCAGTGGCTCGTTCGACTACACGCCGTCCTCTGCGAACAAGGCCGTGATTGCCGTGGCCGAGCTGTCGTCCGGCCACTACGTCGTCTCGGCTCCGATGTTCTTCTAAGAGGGCTGCGGTTCACCACTCCGGAGGGGGATTCTGCCCCTCCGGAGTGGATCGTGTTGCCTTGCCCGAGTGGCAGGTGCTCGCGCACCGGCCTCATCCGTTCGAACCTGACGGCGGTCTTTGCGCTGCCCACGGCATGGGGAGTAGTTGCGGTGCCCGTCCCTCCTGCGGAGGATGAGGCACCATGGCCGACACGAAGCGCCGATATGGGGGCTGGATAGCGCTGGGCTTGCTCCTGCTGGGCGGGGCCCTGTGGTGGGCCACTGCGCGGAAGCCCGAAGCTCTTCCCGCCATGGCGACGGAGGCACCCGGAGACACTCCTGCCCGCGCGCGTCCCGAGCCTTCGCGCGTGGCATCAACGGCACCTCAACAGGCGCAGGCCCTTCCCCCGACGCCGGCCCCGCTGCTCCGTCTGCCCTCGGCCCGGCGTACGGAAGCTCCCGCCAACGCCCCCGGGGCCTTCTCCGGTCGCGTGGTGTCCGCCACCACCGGACAGGGTGTCCCGAGCGCCGAGCTGACCTTCGCCGGCCCCTCGGGCGCCGCAAGCACCCGCACGGACGAGGCGGGCGCCTTCCGCTTCCTGCCGGACCAGGAGGGACTCTGGCAGCTCGCCAGCATTCGCGCGGACGGCTTCCTGCCCTTCGGCCCTGACTGGGGGCAGAGCCCCATCCGCCTCACGGCACGTCCCGGCAGCGGCGTGGAGGGCCTGCTGCTGGCCCTCACCCCCGAGGAGTCCTGGACCGTCCGCGTGGAAGACCCCGCCGGCAAGCCCCTCGCGGGCGCCCACGTGCGGCTCCTCACCGGCCGCTCCGGTGAGACGGTGCTGTTCCCCACCCAGGACGAGTTCACCACCGGCGCGGAAGGCGAGGTCCGCCTCCAGGCCCCCGAGCGCTCCACGGTCGAAGCCCGCCACCCGGGCCACGCTCCCGCGCGGGCCGAGCTGAGCTCGCGCCTCGCGGGCCGGCGCGCGGTGCTTCGGCTCAAGGTTGAGACCTCGGCTGCCAGCGAAGTCCTCGCGGGCCGGGTCGTGGATGAGTCAGGTACGGCCATCGCCGGTGCCGGTGTCCGCGCCACGAAACCCCGCGGCACGAGTTTGCCCGGCGCCGAAGATGGCAGCGCCCCCGTGGCCGAGACGCTGTCGGACGCGGACGGGCGCTTCCTCCTGGAGCGGCTCCCTCCGGGCCGCTACGACGTGTTCGCCGAAGTCCTCGGACGCGTGAGCACGACCGCCCCGAATGTGGAGGCCGGACGCCGTGACCTCACCCTCACCCTGGCCCGAGGCGCGCGCCTCACCGGCCGCGTGCGCGACGAGCGCGGCGCTCCCGTCGCGTCCTTCCAGCTCGAGCTGCAGCTCCATCGCGGCCCCCTGGAGCGCGAGTTCGGATCAACGCTCACCGTGGTGGACCCGGAGGGCCGCTTCACCGTGGAAGGGCTCGCTCCCGGCACCTATACCCTCCGGGTCGGAGCCTACGGGCTCGCCCCCGCCGCTCCCACGGTGAGCGTGCCGCCCAATACCGCGGACGTCGGCCCCGTGGACATCACCCTGCAACCCGGCGCCCGGCTGGAAGGGCAGGTCGTGAAGCGCGGAGGCGGAGACCCCATCGCCGGAGCCCGCGTGCAGGTGGAGGGTGGTGTCTACGACGCTTCACTGTCCACGGTGTTCGACGCCATGACCGACACCTCTGGCCGCTTCACGTTGGATGGGCTGGCCCCGGGGAGGGTGAGTCTGTCCGTGAGCGCGCAGGGCCATGACACGCGCATCGTGGACCGGGTGGCTGTCGGGCCGGGCGCACCACCCCTGCCGCCCATCGACCTGAACCCCGTGGCCGACGGTGGAGTCGAGCGCGCGGAGATGTTGGGCATCGGTGTGGTGCTGGCCGCGCGCGACGACGCGCTGGTGATGGGGCAGGTCCTCCCTGGCGGCGGCGCACACGAGGCGGGACTGCAACCCGGGGATGCCATCGTGAGCATCGATGGGACGAAGGTGGTGGAGATGGGCTTCCCCTCGGCGGTGCAGGCCATCCGCGGCCCCGAGGGCAGCCGCGTCCTGCTCGGCATCCGGCGAGCGGGACGCTCGGACGTGGAGGACGTCTGGGTGGTCCGGAGGAAGATCCAGGTCTAGGCCGACTCGGCGCCTTCGACGGTGGGTGGCTGGACGCTCGGTACCCTGGCGACTATGTCCGGCACGCGGCCCTTCCCGGGTTCCCGGTGGAAGGTTACCGTTCGTGCCCCCTTGCCCCTCCGAGGAGTGTCAGTGAGTTCGTCCCGCACCGCCCCCGACTTCGACCTGGCCTCCGTGGATGTGGAGGGGTTCCACCGCGAGCTGAAGGCGCTTCGCGAGCAGGTGGATGCGTCGCTCGGCGAGCCGGACGCGGCGCACCTGCGGAAGATCGAGCGGTGGGGCAGGGCGGCCACGCTGCTCGGCGTGGCGACGTGCTGGCTCGCCCCCAACCCGTTCAGCGCCGCGGCGCTCAGCCTGGGCCGCTCCACGCGGTGGCTGCTGATGCACCACGTGGGGCATCGCGGGTATGACCGCGTCCCCGGCCTGCCCGCGTCGCGCACCGGCAAGGGCTTCGCGAAGGGCGGGCGCCGCTACCTCGACTGGCTCGACTGGATGCTGCCCGAGGCGTGGAAGTTCGAGCACAACGTCCTCCACCACTCGCACACCGGTGAGGACGCGGACCCGGACCTCCTGGAGCGCAATGCGGAAGGGACGCTGCGCAACCCGAGCCGCCCGCTCGCGGTCCGCTATGTCCAGCTCGCGCTGCTCGCGCTCACCTGGCGCGCCAGCTACTACGCGCCCGAGACGCTGAGCTCGCTGCGCCGCAAGGGCCGGCGCAAGGGCGGCGCGCTCACGAGCGCGGAGCTGAAGGAGCTCGTGCTCCAGTGCTACCTCCCGTACGCCGCCTTCAACTTCGTCCTCTTCCCCGCGCTGTTCCTCATCATCGGTCCGTGGGCGGCCTTCAGCGCGCTGTGCAACTCGGTGATGGCGGACGTGCTCACCAGCCTGCACACGTTCCTCGTGGTGGGGCCCAACCACACCGGCGAGGACCTGTACCGCTTCGACGAGGCCCCCGAGAATCGCGGCGCGCGCTTCGTGCAGCAGGTGATTGGCAGCGCCAACTACCGGACCGGCGGCGACCTGAACGACTTCGCCCACCTGTGGTTGAACTATCAAATCGAGCACCACATCTGGCCCGACCTGCCCATGCTCAAGTACCGCGAGGTGCAGCCGAAGGTGCGCGCCCTCTGCGAGAAGTACGGCGTGCCCTATGTCCAGGAGAGCGTCTGGACGCGCGCCCGGAAGATGGTGGACGTCGTCGTCGGCAAGAGCTCCATGCGCCGTCTCAAGCCGAGCAGGGCCGAGGCTGAGGGCCTCGCGAGCGCCGCGGCTCCGGCGGCCTGAGCCTTCGCTCAAGCGCGGCGGTTGCGCGCGGAGACCGCGCGCTTGTCCAGCGCCGACTCCGTGGACGGGGACGGGCCCTCGTGACGCACTGCCTGCACGTCCACGACGCGGGAGCCATCCGGCGGCATCGGCGGTCCGAGCGTCACCACCAGCACCCGGTACGCCTCCTCCAGCCGCTTGTGCAGCTTGGTGAAGATCAGCTGCGCGGTGCCGGGCATGTCCTCGGTGTACGTGAAGTACCAGCGCAGCTCGTCCAGGCGCTCGTAGAAGTGGTCCACCACCGCCTGCTCCTGCTCGGAGAGGTGGATGAGCTGCTCGAAGGCGCCGCTGGCGTAGCGCGAGGAGATGGTGCCCAGCAGCGGCTCGCGGCTGCGCAGGCGCGAGAAGAGGGCGAACATCTCGTCACGCCGCGCTTCCAGCCGGCGCATGACGCCGGCCGCGTCCATCGCGAGCAGATTGCGGACGCGAGCGGCCATCTCCTCGGCCTTCTTGCGACGAGCCATGGCCCGTGAGCCTACCTCCGCCGAGGCTTCCGGACCAACCACGGGACTGTGTCAGTACACGCGAAGCAGGTGGGCCTGGCACACGAAGCGCGGGTTGCGGAAGTCGATGACCTCGATTTCTCCCGTGGTCTCCTCGAAGCGGCCGGCGAGCACCCCGGCGGCGAGCGCCGCGGCCATGTAGAGGCTGTCCTGTGTCTTCAGGTCCTTGAGCTTGCGCAGGTAGACGACCCGGCCTTCCACGGACCAGAGCGTGTGGATGCCGTCCGGGCGCACGCCTCGGGCGCCATCGGGCGGAGGTCCGAGCTTCGCCAGCGCGGGCGGCACGCCGTTGAGGACATAGGCGTCATAGGCCTTGTTGCCACTCGTCGACACGAGCCTCGCGTCGCGCAGCGAACCGTCAATCCCCTGGTGCAGCTCGAGCGTGACGATGAGTTTCTGGCCGCCGCCGCCCGCGAGCTTCTGCATCTCCTCACCGGCCTGGACGCGCTCGCGCAGGTACTCCATCCCTTCGTCTCCGCGCTCCTGCAGGGCCTTGAGGTGCTCGGCGACGGTGGGCGCCATGGGAGGGGGGCCCCCGCCGGGATTGCCCGTCGCGCCGAAGCTTCCCGCCTGGGAGGCCCACGACGTCGTGGCCTGGTTCAGCAGGCTGATGCCGTCGAAGACGGGCGCATCCTCCAGTGACTTCTCGAGCGACTCACGAAGCCGGCTGAAGTACGAGTCGATCAGCCCGTTGTCCACGCGGAGCTCCGCCTGGTTGTCTTCGATGAAGCCCTTCACGCGCCCGTGGACGCGGCCGCGCTCCTGGGCGGCGAGCAGCTCGGGGTCCAGGCTCGGGTCTCCCGGGCGCAGCGTGTGGCCGCTCTGGAGCTTCGGACCGGCGGGGGGCGGGCCTCCGGGAATCAGCGACGGTGGCAATGGATACATGGACCCGTCCGCCTCGAGGGGCCGGCTCGGTGCGTCGGAGGGGGGCTCGGTGGGCCCTGCAACGGCGGAAGGCCCGGGGACTTCGCCCGGAGAAGGAGTTGACGGAGCTTGCTCCGGTGAGGCGCTCTCGGATGGAACCGGCGGGGCGGAGGTCTCTGGCGGTGGCTTGGGGGCAGGGGGCTCGCGGCGTCGCGGCGGTGGCTTCGTGGGCGGCTCTTCGGGTGCGGGCGTGGGCTTCGCGGGTGGCGCGGCCTTCGGGCGGGTGACGATCTCCACGACGAGCGGGGCCTGGGCGGATGGCCGTGTGGCCAGCGCCGCCGGGGGCTCCACCTTCCAGAGAAGGGCGAGGAGCGCCAGGTGGATGGCGAGCGAGGCCAGGGCGGCCCACCCGAAGCGTCGAAAGCGCCGCATTGCTACTCCCACGCTCCCTGGAGCATCGCCTCGGCCCCATGTGTCCTGGGACTTCGCGCCGGCCCTGCGCTGCTTGCGAACATACCCGTGGGGCGTCTTCCACGGAGGCTACGGCGGATGCGCCGCGACATTGCGTGGAGTCCCCGCCACTTCCCCGAGAGGTGTGCGTGCATTGTCGGACGCTTCGCCACGCGCCCGAGAGTGCCACCGACGTGAAGGGAAGACCTCGGCCGCCGGTCGGAGCGGGAACCTCGTCCTCTCGAGGGAGGGCCCTCCGCCTCGCGACCTACGACCGGGGACGGATGGGAATCACGGCCGTGGGAAACGAGGGTGCCGGCATCTGGAGTATCGTGCCCGGAGCTTCTCACCGTGCATGGGCGAATCCCGCCCGGGATGAATCGGGGCCGCGATGGACTTCCGGAAGGTGAGCGACACGAAGCCGGACCTGCTGCCGGACCTGGTGCGGCGGCTCGTCGCGGAGGCGTGGACGTTCCGCAGGCAGGTGGAGCTGGACGCGGAGCTGCGCTTCGCCCGGCTGACGGAGCGGCTCGCGCGGCTCGGTGCGCCCGAGCCGCTTGTCTCGCTCGCCCGTCGCGCGGCGGAGGACGAGCGACGCCACGCGGGCATGTGCGAGCGGCTCGCGCGGGACTATGGCCAGGTGGAGATGCCTCCCGCGCCGCAGGCCGTGGAGGAGGTGGCGCCGCCCGCGCTGCCGCTGCGCGAGCAGGTGCTCTACGAGGTGGTCGCCGCCTGCTGCATCACCGAGACGGAGAGCACCGCGGTGCTGACGACCCTGCTCGTGCCGGACGGGCCGCCCCGGGTGCGCTCGGTGCTGCGCGACATCCTCCGGGACGAGGTGGCGCACAGCCGACTGGGCTGGGCGTGGCTGTCACATGAGCACGAGCGGGGGCCGGTGGGCTTCCTGTCGGCCCATGTGCCGGCGATGTTGGAGGGCAGTGCGTCGCCGCGCCTCTTCGCACCGGGGAGCCCGGAGGAGGAGAGCCTCGCGTTGCTGAAGCACGGGGTGTTGCCGCATGCGCGCAAGCGGGAGACCTTCGTGAAGGCGTTGCACGACGTGGTCTTCCCGGGCCTGGAACGCTTCGGAGTGGACACCGCGCTGGCGCGGGCGTGGGTGGAGCGACGGAGCGCCGCGGGAGCGTAGCGGGCAGGGCGGGTGGCCCTGTAGCGTGGACGCATGGTGCTCAAGATCGTCCAGGCAGGGGAGCCGGTGCTGCGGCAGAAGGCGCGGGATTTGACTCCGGAGGAGATTGCCAGTCCCGAGGTGCAGCGCCTCATCGGGCTGATGCGGGACACGATGCGGGACGCTCCCGGCGTGGGGCTCGCGGCGCCGCAGGTGGGCGTGGGCCTGCGGCTGGTGGTGGTGGAGGACCGGGCCGAGTACCAGGCCGGCGTGTCCCCCGCGGACCTGGCGTCGCGCGAGCGGGCACCGGTGGCGTTCCATGTGCTCATCAATCCGAAGCTCGTGGTGGAGGACCCGACGCCCGCGGAGTTCCACGAGGGCTGCCTGAGCGTGAGCGGCTTCGCGGCCCTGGTGGCGAGGGCGCGAGGCGTGCGCGTGGAGGCGCTGAACGAGCATGGCCAGCCGGTGACGGTGAGCGCGAAGGGCTGGTATGCGCGCATCCTCCAGCACGAGCTGGACCACCTGGATGGCACGCTCTACATCGACCGGATGGAGACGCGGAGCTTCACCACGGCGGACAACCACCGCCGCCATCAGGCGGGACGCAGCACCGCGGAGCTCCGCGCGGCCCTGGGGCTGCCCGAGCGGAAGGGGTAGGGCGCTTCAGTCGAGGAACCGGCGCTCCCAGCGGAGCAGGTCCTCGGGGGTGAAGTTCAGGTGCATGGCGTAGTGATGTTCCTCGCGGAAGAGCCAGGGCTCCAGGACGCGAGCCAGCTCACGGTAGGCAGGGAGCGTCTGGCCCTGCTCGGTGTCACCGGCCTCCGGCCACGTGCCGAGCGTGATGACGGCACTGTCGTTGGTCAGGGGCTCGACGGTGGTGCCGGGAGCGTGGAGCTGGCTCCTCAGCGCGGCGATGCCTCCGAGACCGTTCAGCGCGGGTTGCCCGACGAAGGTGAGCCACGCGGGGCCGCGGACCCGCGTGCCGATTTCCCAGGACACATGCCCCAGCGGGAGGATGTCGAGGCCAGGGTAACGGAAGCAGTATGGGGTCACCCTGTCAGGTACACCTACGAGGTTGAGCTCCCCAGCCACCGTTAGTCCTGCATGGCCGGAGGAAAAGGGCAGCGCATCCGCGAGTCGCAACGCAAGGGCACGTACCCACTCTGGGCCTCGCTCCTCCAGGAGTTCGGTGGGGAGCCGGAAGTACGCCGCGCACGTGGCATCAGGGCACTGCTTGACCGCCGGGGCTTCCGACGGTTTACCGAAGTGTTCGAAGGCGTAGCGGTTCTCTTTCGATGCATCACTCAGTTGAACGATGGCAACCCTGCCTTCGCGCAGCGGTTCCTGATGAGCTCCCACCCCGCCTCATCGAGTTCCTGCCATTCACCTTCGAAATCGGCATAGAGGCCAAGGGCATTGGTGCCTACCGATTGCACGAAAATCTCCAGTGCACGGAGCAGGCTCGAAGCGATTTCGGGGAGATGCCGATGCATGTAGAAGCAGATATGCACTGCGTCGCGGGCCAGCGTGTAGCCGTTCTCCGCCATGACGCGGATCCTCGGATAGTGCTCGCTCATGGAATGACTCCCACTCTGGGAACGATGCGCCTGACCACCGTGTTCAGCGCCTTTTCGTAGATTTCCTCCTGAGTGAGACCTTCATGGGGGTGACCTGGAGGGTACTGCCTTGAACGAGGCAGCTTGTCACTATTCACGCAGGGGAACTTGAAGTCATAAACGGCCTGGGCCTCAAGCGGATCTCCAGAGTGGATGACGACGTCCGGGACGAGGGTACCCTTCAGCTCTTCGCCACATCCCGCGCGCAGCAGGGACCGGGCTTCGTCGCGGCTGACAAGCTCCAGTGTTCCCGATGGCCGGTCATAACGGTAGCGCTGCTCCAAGCTGAACCTGCCTGGGAGGCGCTCGTCGAGTGCTTTCCGGGTACACGCCAGGGCCACTTCATGCATGAGGCAACCGAGTTGCATGGCGCGGGTGATTTGTCTGCGCGAGCTCGCGTCGTCCACAAGTTCGTTGCACTCAGCGAGCGTCGGGCTTCTGCCACCAAACAGGTCGACAAGAACCTTTGACCGCGCAAGGTCGGCGCACGCAGTGAGTTCCTTCTCGACCACCGCCCGGGTCGCCTCCTCCAGTACCCGGAGCACTGCGATGCCGGTCCTCACCGACGAAGCCACGACTTCTGCGGCCTGCACCCCGGGGAGCACCGCTTCCTCGCCGGCCATGCGAGCACACAGCCCCGGGTTCTGCCTGCACCCCGCGGACGCCGAATCGAACCCGTACCTCCCAGTCGCCCCCCTGTCCGGGGTGCCCGCGCACGCCGCGATGAGCAGCATGCAGGGTACGAGCATCATCTGAACCCATCGCGAGCAGCCCACTGGCACGTGCGCCTCCCTTGTCCACGCCCCGTGGAGGATAGATGAGCAGCCTCCTCTTCAGTCCCCTGGCCTTGCGCGGAGTCCAGCTCCACAACCGCATCGTCGTCTCGCCCATGTGCCAGTACTCCAGCGACGACGGCTTCGCGAACGACTGGCACTTCGTCCATCTGGGCAGCCGTGCGGTCGGCGGCGCGGCGCTCGTCATCGCCGAGGCCACCGCCGTCGAGGACATCGGCCGCATCTCCCCGCAGGACCTCGGACTCTGGAAGGATGCCCACGTCGAGCCGCTCGCCCGCATCACCCGGTTCCTCGAGCTGCACGGCGCCGTAGCCGGCGTTCAGCTCGCCCACGCCGGGCGCAAGGCCTCCACCCTGCGCCCGTGGGACGGCGAGGGCGCCGTGCCCGCCGATGCCGGAGCCTGGCGCCCCGTCGGCCCGACCTCCACACCCTTCGGCCCCGACTATCCCGAGCCCACCGCCCTCGATGCGAAGGGAATCTCCCGCGTCATTCGTTCCTTCGCCGACGCCGCCGTGCGCGCCCGCGCCGCCGGCTTCCGGGTCCTCGAGGTCCACGCGGCCCACGGCTACCTGCTCCATGAGTTCCTCTCGCCCCTCTCCAACAAGCGCACGGATGCCTACGGCGGCTCGTTCGAGAACCGCGTCCGCCTCACGCGCGAAGTGGTGCGCGCCGTGCGTGAGAAGTGGCCGGACGAACTCCCCGTCATCGTGCGCCTGTCCTGCACCGACTGGGTGGAGGAAGGCTGGTCCCTCGAGGACTCCGTCGCTCTCGCACGGCTGCTCATGCTCGACGGCGTGGACCTCATCGACTGTTCCTCGGGAGGTGTCGTCCCCGGCGTGAAGATTCCCGCGGGGCCCGGCTACCAGACGCCCTTCGCCGAGCACATCCGACGCGAGGCAGGCATCCCCACCGGCGCCGTGGGCATCATCCGCTCCGCGATGCAGGCCGAGCACGTGCTGCGCACCGGGCAGGCCGACCTGGTCATCCTCGCGCGCGAATTGCTCCGAGACCCGTACTGGCCCCTGCGCTCGGCCCGCAAGCTCCGGGCCGAGGTGAAGTGGCCCGTGCAGTACGAGCGCGCCCGCGATTGATTCCTCGCGGTTCCCTCTCGCTCGGGGACGTGTGTCAAGCCAGCAGCCAGGAGGGCACCCAGGCCGCGGGTCCACTCCCCGCATGCGTGCGCGAGCCCCAATCCTTGGGTACCCCCACCTCAAGGAGCCACGCATGTCCCTCCCCGCGAAGAAGCTCGCCATCCTGGCGGCCGCCTGGCTCGTCGTGCCCATGGGCATCGCCTTCGCCCAGGAGCCCGAGTCCGCCGCGCCCCCGAGCCCCGCCTGTGGCGGCTTCGCGGGCATCGGTTGCCCTGACGGATATTCCTGCGTGGACGACCCCAACGACGACTGCGACCCGAACAACGGCGGCGCCGACTGTGCCGGCGTCTGTTCCGCTTCGCCCGACGAAAGCGCGAAGGGCGAGGACGGCAGCCCCCAGGAGAAGAAGCGCTGCGACTACAGCGACCCCAACCTGCGCTACGTCTCGAAGGACCCCGACCAGTGCGCGGCCATCCGCTTCGTCTGTGACGCCGGCCAGGAGCCCTTCTTCAACGACTGCGGTTGCGGCTGCCAGGCCGTCGCGCAATAAGCGGGCGGATGCTCACCGAGGTCCAAGCGGGTCCCTATACCGTTCGCGGAATCTCCGTCGGCGGCGTGTACACCTCCCTCCAGGTGCCGGAGCTGGACTCGGTGCTGGACGTGGGCGTGCCCATCCGCTCCTTCGCCGGGACGGACCGCATCTTCCTCAGCCATGCCCACCCGGACCATGCCAGCGGCCTCGGCTCGCTGCTCGGCATCCGCCGGCTCATCGGCAAGGGGCCGCCGCAGGTGTTCCTGCCCGCCGAAATCGAGGCTCCCGTGCAGGAGGCCCTCGCGGTGTTGTCCCGCCTGCACCACACCTCCATGGAGGTGCGCACCGTCCCCCTGCGTCCAGGGGACGTCCATGCGCTCGGGCATGGCCTGCACGTGCGCGCCTTCCGCACGCACCACCCGGTGCCCTCGCTCGGCTACCAGTTCCTCCGGCGCATCTCCAAGCTGCGGCACGAGTTCCACGGCCTTCCGCCGCAAGAAATCGCGCGGCGCAGGCAGGCGGGGGAGAACCTCCTCGACGAGGTGGACCGGCTCGAATTGGCCTACGCCACCGACACACTCTCACGGGTGCTGGAGACCGAGCCATCCGTGCTCGACTCGCGCGTCCTCGTCATCGAGTGCACCTTCGTGGACGCAGGCCACACCGTGCAGGACGCGCAGGAGCGCTGGCACCTCCACCTGGATGAGCTCGCGGCACGCGCCGACCTCTTCCGGAACGAAGCGCTGGTGCTGATGCACTTCAGTCAGGCCCACAGTCCGGAGGAGGTCCAGGCCACCATCCGTGCTCGGCTACCCGCATCCCTCTACGAGCGCGTCCGCGTCTTCGCGCCGCCCTCGGGCCGCTGGTTCGGCTGAGGCGGGGCGGGGCAGGGCTCACGCGGGCCGGAGGGCCTCCAGCTCCGCCAGCACGGCGCGCAGCTCGGGGGCCTCCAGCGCCTTGTCCACCGAGGCGTAGAACTGGGAGAGGTCGCCCATGCCCTGGTGCTCGTAGACGCACGCCTGCAGGCCCATCTCCAGGCGGTCCAGTTGCCGCACCAGCCGCGCCTCGAAGGAGGTGCCGCGCTCGTACTCGTCCCACAGCGCCAGGTACTCCGCGGCGCGCGGCAGCTTGCCGAAGATGGTCTCCACGGCGCGTCGCTCCAGCGCGTGCTTGGCTTCCTTGTCCACGCCGTCATGCGGGGTGATGTCACCCGCGTACGCTTCGCCCAGGTCGTGCAGCAGCGCGATGCGGACCACCTTCGCCGCGTCCGCCTCGGGGAAGAAGCCGTCCGCGACGAACAGGCCCAGCAGCGCGACGAAGAACGAGTGCTCCGCCACGCTCTCGCATCGCTCTGGAGGAATGCCGACGCGCAGCCAGCCCTGACGGAAGAGCTGCTTCAGGTGGTTCAGCTCGAAGTAGGCCTCGATGAGCGGCAGGGTCTTCCGCCCCTGGAGCAGGGCCAGCGGTGGCGCGGCCTTGGTCTTCATGCGTCGTCTCCTCGTCCCAGCACCGTACACCGGCCTGTGCGCCCCGTACTCCGGGTGAGGATGATTCCAGCGGGGGAAATCGGCTAGATGTGGGGACGAGGATGGCCGTGCGCCATTTCCGCCTCCGGGCGGCAGTCCACGGGCCATGAGGAGGGGGAGTTCATCGTGGTCAATTCGTCCTGCTGGAGCCTGTCGTCCTCGCGGTGGCTGCTCGCCGCCGCGTTGCTCGTGACTGCCACCGCCTGCAAGCGGGAGCCCGTGGAGCCGCCGCCCGCGCCGCCCACGCCGAGCGCGGCCGTGGAGCCGGAGGACCCGCCGTTCCCCGAAGCGCTGTTGGCCCGGGCCGAGGTGCCCACGGCCGTGGCCCAGGTCGAGGAGCCCGCACCGCCGCCCGAGCCGCCCTTCACCGGAGACCTCGCGGCACTGCGCAAGCGCGGCACGCTGCGCGTCCTGGTGGACGGCACCGAGGAGGACTCGCTCCCGCGCGAGGGCATGCCCCGGGAGCAGGACCGGGCGCTGCTGGAGCGCTTCGCGGAGAAGTACGGCATGGCGGTGGAGTTCCTCGCCGTCGATAGCTTCGACCAGCTCATCCCACTGCTGCGCGAGGGGCGCGGGGACATCATCGCCGCCGACCTCACGGTGACGCCGGAGCGCGCGAAGGACATCGCCTTCACGCGCCCCATGGCCCGGGTGAGCGAGGTCGTCGTGGGCAAGCGCGGTGAGAAGGGGCTGCCTCGCAAGCCAGAGGAGCTGGCCGGGCGCACCGTGCACGTGCGCGCCAGCTCCACCTTCGCCGCCTCGCTGAAGGAACTGGCGAACGGGAAGGCTCCGGGGCTCGTCGTCGAGGCGGTGCCGGAGACGCTCGACCCCGAGGAGCTCGCGTGGCAGGTGTCTCGCGGGGAGCGACCGCTGACGGTGGTGGACAGCCATCTGCTCACGGCGATGGAGACGTACAACCCGGACGTGGAAGGGCTGTTCCCCATCGCGGAAGGGCGCCAGCTCGCGTGGGCCGTGCGTCTGGAGAACCCCGCGCTGCGCGCCGCGCTGGATGCCTTCCTCGTGGAGCGAGCCCTCACCGAGCACCGGGACAGGCTCGTCACCGCGGACCTGGATGGCATCCGCAAGCGCGGAGTGCTCCGTGTCCTCACGCGCAACAGCCCCGTGACGTACTTCCTCCACCGGGGAGAGCAGGCCGGCTTCGACTACCAGATGGCGAAGCTCGCGGCGGAGGCGCTCAAGGTGCGGCTGGAGGTGGTGGTGCCGCCGACGTACGAGCAGCTCATTTCGTGGCTGAAGGAGGGGCGTGGCGACGTCATCGCCGCCGCGCTCACCGCCACGCCCGAGCGCGCGAAGCAGGTGGCCTTCAGCACGCCGTACCTCTACGTGGACGAGGTCCTCGTGCAGCGCGCCGGGGCTGCGAAGCCCGCGTCGCTCGATGCGCTGAAGGGCCAGGCCATCCACCTGCGCAAGTCGTCCAGCCACTTCGACACCATGAGCGCGCTGGCGGCGCAGCATGGCTTCACGCTCGTCGAGGAGCCTGAGGACATGGACACCGAGACGCTCATCGACCGCGTGGCGCGCGGGGAGATTCCGTACACGGTGACGGACAGCCACATCCTCGCCGCCGAGCGCGTGTACCGCGATGACGTGGAGGCGGCGCTCACGGTGCCGGGGCAGGGTGAGCCGGCTGGGAAGGACGGGCACTACGGCATCGCCTTCGCGGTGCGGCAGGAGAACCCGAAGCTGCGCGCGTTCCTCGACGGCTTCGTGAAGAAGACCTACCGCGGCGTCGACTACAACGTGTCGCGCCGCCGCTACTTCGAGGGGCACCGTGACGAGGCGCCGGCCACGGTGGAGACGGCCCTGTCCGCGGGCGCCATCTCTCCGTATGACCCGCTGGTGCAGTCGTACTCGGCGCGCTACGGGTTGGACTGGCGGCTGATGGTGGCGCAGATGTTCCAGGAGAGCCGCTTCGACCCGAAGGCGCGCAGCTGGGTGGGGGCGCAGGGGTTGTTCCAGGTGATGCCCGCCACGGGGAAGGAGCTGGGGTTCCGCAAGCTGGAGGACCCGGACCAGGGCATCCACGCGGGTGTGAAGTACATGCACCAGCTCATCGGCCGGATTGCGCCGGAGATTCCCTTCAAGCAGCGCCTGCGCTTCGCGCTCGCCTCGTACAACGCGGGGCTCGGCCACGTGCTCGACGCGCGCCGGATTGCGCAGGAGCAGGGCCTGGACCCCAACCGGTGGTTCGGCAACGTGGAGAAGGCCATGCTCCTGCTGGAGAAGCCGAAGCACTACCGGCGCGCACGCCACGGCTTCTGCCGTGGCTCCGAGCCGGTGAAGTACGTGTCGGAAATCCAAACGCGGTACGGGAACTATGCGGCGGTAGTGCAGCGCTGAGGGGTGGGGCGCTGCGCCCCATGCCCCGGGCTCAAGGGAGCTCGGGGAAGTGGAGGACGCGCCCGTTCGGGCCCACGGCCCAGATGCTGGTCGGGGAGACGAGCGCGATGTCCTTGAGCGGAGCTGCGGACCCTGGGGTGTACAGCGCCGGCGCCCACTGGTTCCCCGTGTAGCGACGGATGACGCCCGCGGCATCCGTGACGTAGACCGATGAGCGGTCCGGCGCGCAGACGCTCGTGAATTCAGCGGCCGCCGGAGGCGTCACGGTCAGCCAGGTCGTCCCTGTCCACCTGGTGATGTAACTAGCGTCTCCGACCGCGTATGCGAGCGCCGGTGACACCATCCAGACGCTGCGCAGGCTGGAATTGTTCGAGCCCTGCGCGGTCATGGGGCTGGTGCCCGGCCCGTCGGTCAAGGTCTCGATGATAGGTTTGTTGGGGCTCACTGCCTCCTGGCCCACGATGAACAGCCGTGAGCTGTCGAACCCGTGAACGTCCCTATAGAGGGGAAGGTTGTCATCCAACACTGTCGGCACATTGCCTAGAAACCAGCCGTGCATGCGGCCCCCTTCATCCACCACGACGAGTATCGTCAGCATTTCTTCGCGGAAGCCAATGATGCCTGTGGCGTTGCTGCCGCCTTCCAGCGGTTGCTGTTGAACGCACGTGGTTCCATCGTGCCAGGCCACCCAGCCCCCACTGCCCGCGAGAAACACACTGCCATCAATGTTCACCCAGGCTGAGTTCCAGGTTGTGGTGCCACACGCTCCGTCGAAGCTCGTGAACGGATCGCCCGCGCTGGCGCGGCGGGCCAGCGCACCGTTGGCTCCAGCAATCCACACGGGGTAGCCGGTGGGGCTGTCCTTGTTGATGGCCACCGTGTTCCAGTTGCGGCCCCCAAGCACCGTGTCCGTCAGCTCCTTCCAGCCGGCGCCCGCGCATACGTTGCCCTCGTCTACCAGGCTCCCGGGGTCGCAGTTGTTGTTACGCTGGTCGCAGACCTCGGTGCCGTTGCCCTTGTTGTACTTGTCCGCGTCGTCGCAGTCCGTTTTCACGGTCGACGCGTTGGGTGGAGCGGGCTGGTCGGAGCAGAAAACCGAAGCGGCGGCGGCGTTGGCTCCGTCCCCGTCTCCATCCGCATCGGGGTAGTAGTTGATGGACGCAGGCGCATTGCAGGTGGTGTTGTCCTTCGCCGCGTTGCACACGTAGATGCCCGTGCAAGAAGGGCCGGTGCTGCAGGCGGCGCCCTTCCGGGTCATCCCCGTGGTGAAGGGCTCATCCACACTGTTGTCGCAGTTGTCGTCGATCTCGTTGCACAGCTCCAGAGCCCCGGGTTTCACCGCGCTGTCGCCATCGTTGCAGTCGAAGATGGCGGTCGGCGCCACATAGCCCGTGGGCCGCGTGCAATTCGTCACCAGTTGGTCCTGACGCCCGTAGCTGTCCCCGTCCTCGTCCCGGTACCACGACTTGTTGAAGCCCTCATCCGTACCAACGCGGCAGTTGTCGTCGATGTCGTTGCACACCTCGGTCGCGTTGGGATTCACGGCGCTTGCTGTGTCATCGCAGTCGGTGCTGTCGGTCACATACCCAGTAGCGGGCATCCTGCATTTCTGCAGCGAGTCCGAGGCCTTGCCGAAGCCATCGGCATCCGCATCCCGGTAATAGGTGGCCACCGGCAGGCCGTTGTCGACGCCGCCAGCACAGTCGTTGTCCTTGTCGTCGCACGTCTCTGGCAACCCAGGCTTGATCTGGATGTCGGTGTCATTGCAGTCGTTGCCGGACGCCACGTGATTGGCTGGAATGGCACAGCCCATCATCACCGAGCCCGCCCCGACGCCGTCCCCGTCCCCGTCCTTGTAGAAGCTGAACTGGGTCAGGCCGTCGTCGATGCCACCGGCACAGTCGTTGTCCAGGCCGTCGCACAGTTCGGACCTGCCCGGCGCCTGCTCGGTGCTTGCGTCGTTGCAGTCGCCGCCCCGGAGTACGTACTGGGTCGAGGGTACCGTGCAGCCCCGAACCATGTCGTCCGCGCCGCCGTAGCCATCCCCATCCGCGTCCCGGTAGAAAGTGTGCTGCGAGACGGTGGCGTCGTTGTCCGCGCAGTCGGTGCCGCCACCTGACGTGGGCATGAACCCGTCACCGTCGGCGTCCACTGCGCTCAACGCGACGGCCACCGTCTTCACGCCCTCGGCGTCCAGTGCCACCGTCCGCGTGTCGCGCGCGACCTCGGGCCCGCTGCACGACTGCTCGTGCGCGGTGGCAATGACTTCCAGGGATAGCCCCCAGTCGTCGTGGCGTCGAATCACGGTGTCGACCCTTCGTTCCGACGCAGCTCGCGCGAGGACGTCGAAGGAGACTCGTTCGGACTTCGCTGGCGCATCCTTGTCGCGAACCTCGACGACGATGCAGCCGGCCTTGAAGTTGAAGGCCGCTTCCACTTTGACAGAGCGGTCGCCGAGCAGTTCTTCCAGGCTGGGCACGGTGCAGGCGCAAAGCATCAACGTTGCACCCAGGCCCAGCAGCCTCATGACTCGCATTTGCGCACCTCTCCGGTGCGAGCATCCCCCGCTCGCTCAATCACGCATGCCATAGCATTGCCCTACCCACGGCGGCGAGCCGTGCGCTAATGAGACTCCATGTCAATTGTCACGGGCTCCACTCCCAGGCACATCCTCATCGCCGGTGCCGGAATCGGTGGCCTCACGCTGGCCTGGGCGCTCCGCCGCGCGGGCCACACCGTCACCGTCTTCGAGCGCGCGGACGCGCTGCGCTGGGTGGGTGCGGGCATCATCGTCCAGATGAACGCCGCCGTGGCCCTGCGCCGCATCGGCCTCTCCGACGCCGTGGCCGCGGCCGGTGCCAGTCCCACCGACAGCGCCATCCTCCGGCCCTCGGGAGCGGCCATCACCCGGCTCCCCATCCAGCGACTCCAGCAGGAACTGGGCATCCCCATGACCTGCCTCCACCGCGCCCGGCTTCAGGGCGTCCTCCTGGAGCACGCTGGTGCCGAGCACGTCCGGCTCGGGCTCGCGGTGACGGGCTTCCGGACCGACGACCACCAGGTGACGGTGACGCTGTCGGACGGGAGCACCGTGACGGGCGACGTCCTCGTGGGCGCGGATGGCCTGCGCTCCGCCGTGCGCAGCGGGCTGCTCGGCGACGCGCCCCTGCGGTACTCCGGTTACACGAGCTGGCGCGGAATCTCCCCCGAGGTCCCCGGCGCGCGCCCGGGCCACGTCTCGGAGACCTGGGGCCGTGGCGCGCGCTTCGGCGTCGTCCCCATCGGCTTCGGGCAGGTGTACTGGTACGCCACGCTCAACGCGCCCCCCGGTGGCCACGACGCTCCCGGCACGACGCGCGCCCGGCTCCAGGAAGTCTTCGGAGGCTGGCACGCCCCCATCGCAGACCTCCTGGCCTCCACGCCGGAGGACGCCATCGTCCGCACCGACATCCACGACCGGCCCCCGCTGCATCGCTGGAGCCACGGCCGGGTGACGCTGCTCGGTGACGCCGCGCACCCGATGACGCCCAACCTGGGGCAGGGCGGGTGTCAGGCCATTGAGGACGCAGTGGTGCTCTCGGAGTGTCTGTCCACCGAAGCCGACGTGACGCGCGCCCTCGTCACCTACGAGCAGCGCCGCCGCGAGCGCGCCAACCAGCTCGTGCTCCGCTCGTGGCGACTGGGACAGCTTGCGCAGATGGAGAGCCCCACCGGCCGCTTCCTGCGCGACTCACTCTTCCGGCTCGTGCCGGCAGGGCTCGCCGCGCGGGGCGTGCGGGACCTGGTGCGCTCCGCCGGGTGAGCGGAGCGCGCGGCCGTCAGAGGCTCAACCCCAGCAGCGCGCCCGCGAACGGCCCGCTGAGCGAGACGGAGAACGATTCCGTGGCGGAGCTCGCGAAGTCGTCCGCCTTGTTGAAGTACTGCGTGTAGCCCGCCTGGACGCGCGTGTAGACCCAGCGTCCGAAGGAGTAATGGATTGACGCCATCCCTCCCGCGCCGAAGACCCACTTGCGGTCCCGGTTCTCGGAGAAGGCGCCACCCAGCGTGGGGCCCGAGGTCGGGTCACCGGGCTGGTTCTGCTGAATCAGCCCCGTGGGCAGGGACACCTCGGCCGCGCCTCCGAACGCGCCCACGCCGAGCGTCAGCCGCTTCGCCAGCGCGAAGCGCTTCTCCAGCCCCGGCCGGAACGAGAGCACCTGCACGTCGTTGGCGAAGTACCAGTCGATGCCGTTGATCCACCACAGGTCATCCCGGTTCGAGCCGCGGACGAGATTGAAGTGCAGCCCGCCCGACAGCCGCACCGCGTTGTGCCGTGCGTCCAGCGGCTTCGTGAGCGCGGCCGTCTTGGGGATGAGCGCGGACGGGTGCTCCATCCGCGTGAAGGAGCCACCCACCTCCACCGCGAGCTGCGGTGGCCGGCCCTGAGGCTCCTCCATGGGGGGCGGGGGGACATCCTCCGCCAGGGCGGACACCGGCACACCGAGCGATACCAGCAGTCCAAGGGAGCACAGCGCGGGGGCGATTCTCATGGGGGTTCCTCCTCCCGAGGGATTAGTCACGGCCCGTACCACGGTGGAAGGGGCCCTCCCAAACAGCTGTTGCGCGGTGGAACCATCACAGCCCCGCCACCTTCGACGCACTGGTGACGGTGTACGCCAGCGAAAGCTCCTGCTGCGAGCGGGGAGGGGCCGCCAACTCGAAGCGGACGATGCCGTCCTCGCTGACGCGATTGGGGGCCGGCCGGGTGGCATCCTTGAGCAGCATCACCTCCACCGCCTCCACCTCGGAGACGGGCATGCGCTCCTCCAGGGCCACGGACTCCGGCCGCGCGCCCATGTTGGAGACGTACAGCTTCACCCGCTGCGTGCGCACGCGGCGGCCGGTGAGCCGGCTCGTCTCCACCTCCTCGTCCACCTTGCGTGCCACGCGCAGCGAGTCCTCGCTGCCGAAGCCCAGCTTCACGCGCTCGCCTCGTCCGGTGAAGCGCAGTTGCGCGCGGCCCACGTAGCCGCTGGAGCGCACCAGGTCCACCGGTCCCGCGAGCAGCACCGACGGGCCCGTGTTGTCGAAGCGCGCCACCCGGTGCACCAGCGGGGACTGCTCCGGGCAGGCCAGGAACTCGGACGCCGCGGGCGCGGTGAAGCGGAACAGCGGCACGCGGTGCGGCTCTCCGTCCGGTGGCACGGTGGCCCGGTGCTGCGCCAGCAGCGTCAGCGGCTCGCCGCCGTCGTCCATGCCGGGCAGGCCCTCCTCGCGCTTCGCCGCGCCGCCCTCGCCGGTGGTCTGGATGACCTCCTCGCGCATGGCCACCTCCACCACCTGCTTCTCGCGCTCCGTCTTGTCGCGCAGCCACAGCCAGTCCTCCACCAGTCGCGGTGGCGAGGCGCCCAGCGTGGGGCGCGCCGTGGAGAAGGCCAGCTCCGCGTCCTTCCACTCCTCGTCGGTGCGCTGCCACACCACGGCCTCGCACTCGAGCGTCACCACCTCGCCCTTCTCGGCGCGTTCCAGCGTCGCGCGGTAGGCCGGGCGCCACGCCGCGCAGGGCACCAGGTACGTGAGGGACAGCACCGCGGAGCCGCCGGCGGGGTGGCCCACCTCCAGCTCGGCGTACACGTCCAGCTTCGACTCCGGCCCCTCGGTGCGCGCCAGTGCGCCGCGCGCCTCTTCCAGCCGCTCCCGGCGTTCGATGACGTCGCGGTTCGACGCGCGCAGCGCCGCGTCCGCCGCGTCCAACGCCTGGCGCACGGTGGTGAGCTGCTGGCGCCACACCTCCGGACGGTCCTGACCCCGGCCGGCGTCCTCGGAGATGGCGCGATACACGTCCTCGTGCGCGCTCAGGAGCAGGTTGTGCTTGTGGAGTCGCCGCTCCTCCTCCGCCTGCGCGTGCCGCAGCTCCTGCTCCAGTTCAGCCACGCGCCGGCCCAGCTCCGTGCGGTGCTCGCGCAGCGCTTCCGGGCGATAGGGCTTCACGGCGCGGCGGACGCGCGCCTGGGACACGGTGCCGCCGGCCACCTTCGCCTGGAGCGAGCGGTCCACCGCCAGCGGCGACAGTCCCTCGATGACCAGGCGCTGTGCACCTGCGACGAGAGGCACCTCGCCGCGTCGCTCGACGAGCGCGCGGTCCTCGAGGACGGTGACCTTGACCACGGGCAGGGTAAAGGGGGCGCCCATCATGTCCTCCGGTTCCCCCCGCCGAGCATCTTGCTCGCGGGGATTTTCACGGTCCACGTCGCCTTCAGTGTCTGCGCCTCGCCCGGCTGGAGCACCACGCGCCACGCGCGCTCGCCCTCCACCTGCGTCTCACCGGGCAGCGGCGTGCGCTTCTGCCAGAGCGGCGCCACCTCCGTCTCCTCCACCTTGATGTCCTTCTCCGAGCCCGTGGGCACGGCCGGCACGCGCTCGCACACCTCCACGAGGACGCGGTTGGTCAGCCGGTTGGCCAGCTCCACGGACACGTGGTGCGTCAGCATCGTCGCGCCGCCGAAGATGCCGCCGGTGGCCTCGTCGAAGCGCGTGTTGCGCGCCACCTTGATGGACTCCTCCACGCCCAGGCCCAGTCGCTGCGTCGCGCCGGGGGCCATGGTGGGCAGCGGGGATGTCATCAGGAACTCGTCGCCCAGCGTGACGTCCACCGGCCCGGCCAGCAGCGGGTAGGGCGTCCGGTTCTCCACGCGCACCGTGCGGAAGGCCCGCGTCTCCACCGAGGGCACGCAGACGTACTCGGCGGACAGGCCTACCGGGACGGACAGCACCGGCACCGTGTGCCAGGTCCCGTCGGACGGCACGTCCGACCGCGTCTCCACGTCGAAGCGCGCGTCGAAGTGCGGCGAGGACTGCCGGGGCGGCACGGACCACGCGGGCGGAGGTGCCAGCCAGATATTGGACGCCTCCTGCTCGCTCATGGCGACCAGCGTGGTGACGTCGATGTGCACGTGCACCGCCGCCAGCGCCAGCAGCTCCCGGGTGACGTAGGCGGGACGCGGGCGCAGCCGGCCGCGCGTCCCGGAGTCCTCTGCGGGCGCCAACTCCAGCCGGTCGTAGTCCAGCAGCGTGTCCGACGGCTCCAGCCGCGAGGCCTGCCGCTCCTCCACGGTGTTGCCACCGCCGCCGCCATACCCGCCCAGGAGGTCGCGAGGGGCGCCCTCGGGTGCTTCGCCCGGCGCGTCCATGAAGGCGTCCTCGTCGGCGCTCTCCGCCATGGGGGGCGGGGCTCCCCCTCGCCCGCCCTTCTTCATCTTGGGGGCCATGGGGCGAGAGGGCATCGCGTTGCGTGGGCGGGACATCGGGGGCATGGACCCGGCGGCCGGTGCCGCGGCCGGAGGCGGGGGAGCGAAGGAGCCCGTGGTCGACATGAGGTCGTCCCTGGCCACGGAGCGACGGCGCTCCATCATGGGCGCCTCCTTCGCCATCTCCTCCATCGGAGCGCCGGCGTCCTCCTCGGGCATGGGCTCCTGGAGGAAGACGGGCTGGGCCTGGGGCTTGGGCAGCGGCGGCGGCTCGGCCCTCGCGGGGACGCGCGTGGCGTCGAAGCCCGCGAACAGCTCGTCCAGGCCGGGCGGTGGCTCGCGCCAGCCGGAGCGCGCGGGGGGCGGCTGACGCCGGCCGATGCGCAGCGCCTTCAATTCCGGCACCTCCGCGCGCCGCGCCAGGTCGGCGGTGGAGACCGACAGCTTCACCCCCGTCCAGTCCTCGCCGGTGCGCTGGAGGACGGAGGCGCGCATGCGCAGTGTTCCCTCCTCCAGTGTGCGCGGCAGGCGCAAGTCGTAGGTGGGCACCCAGAGCGCGCCCGGCACTGCGTACTCGAGCGCGAGCTTCGCGGGGTGCTCCACGCCCGGAAGGCCGGCCAGGGTGAGGATGGCGGCGCGGTACACGCGGGCCCGCTGGCCGCGCGCCGTCGACGAGGCTTCCTGGAGGCGCTGCTTGCGCAGCGTCACCTCCGCGTCGGCGTCGCGCTGCTGGCGCTCCAGGTCCAGCTTCTTCGCCAGGAGCGCGGCCAGCTCCGAGTCCACCAGGGACGTGAGCGACAGCAGCGCGGCCACCGGGGCGTCGCGGGGCTGCAGCTCGTCCTTCTTCCGGGAAGGGAAGGTGGGCGTGAGCTTCATCACCGACCGCAGCTCGCGTTGCAGGACGCTCAGGGCCGCCGACACCTCGGTGTGCCGGGCGCGGGCGGCTTCCAGTGCACGCTGCTCGGTGGGGACGTCCACCTCGGCGGGAAGCTGGACGTCGAAGGCGGGACGGATGTCGCGCACGGCGAGCCCCGGTGGCCCCTGCAACACGGTTGCGCGCAGTGAGCCGGAGCGCAGCGACAAGGGCAGGCCATTGATGCGCACCTGCGTGGGGAGTCGGCCACCCTCCGCCTGCACCGTGGCGACGCGTGTACACAGCGCGCCCTCGGCATGGACGGTGACCGCTTCCAGGATGGACGGCACGACGAGCATGAGCCCCCCTCAAGAAGAGGGGCCATACGCTAGTCGAGGTGCAAGCCGGAAATCATGCCTCCCGCGTCGATGGGGACTCGGGGCCACCAGGGCCGGAGCCCGCATGGCGACCGCTGGAAAACCATGGGCACCTCGTTTTTTCGAGGGGGCCGGGGAGGGCAGGGCCTGGAGTTACGCGTGGTTCAGTGTGCCTGGCGCCCGGTATGTGAGTTGCTTCCAACCCGGGTCATGGCCCGCACCTTCGCCTTCCCGCTGCTCGTCGCGCTCGCCCTGGGCGGGTGTGACCTCCCGTCCACGCTGGAGCGCACGCTCGGGGATGGCGAGGACGGACCGCCGGACGAGCGCTCCTGCGAGGGCGTCGTCTGTGGCCCCTGCGCGCCCGCCATCACCGTGCGCGTCAGCGGCGGGCCCGGCAATCCCATGCCCGACGCGGAGCTGTCCGGCATCGACGGGAGCTGCGGCGCGGATGGCACCACGACGGTGTGCTCGACGAACGTCCACGCGCCGGGCGACTACGCCTTCGAGGTCCGCGCCCCCGGCTACCGGCCCGCGTCCGTGGAGGTGACGGTGCCGGAGGTGCTGGTGGTGGGCGCTTGCTGCAACTGCGGCTACGAGGCACGCGTGCTGGATGTCACGCTGGCGCGGCTGTAGCTCAGCTCGCGTCCTGTTTGGCGACGGGCTCCGGGACGGGCGCGGGGCCCACGTCCCGGCCCAGGCAGTCCTGGCCCTCGGAGGGACCCAGGGTGGTGCGCGGGCGGAACTCCCAGTGCCACGGCTCGGACGGCACCGTGCGACGGAAGCCGAATCGGCACGCATGCGACGCGAGCCAGTCGTAGGTGTTCGAGCTGACGTCCCCCACGACGAGGTCCACCGCGAGCCCGCGCTGGTGGTTGGAGCGCCCGGGCCGCGCGGCCTTCGGGCCCAGTCCCTTGCGGTAGCGCTGGTACAGCCAGCGCTGCTCCCGCCGCGAGCGGTAGCCGCTGGTGACCCGCAGCGACACGCCGTCCTCGCGCGCTTCCGTGCTCATGCGGAGGAATGCCTCGGCGGCGGCATGGTGGAGCAGCTCGCCGCCCTTGATGCGGACGAGCTTCGAGCCCTTCGTCTTCGGCCGGCGGCTCTTGGTGGAGCCGGCGGCGAACGACGACGACGCGACGAGGCACACGAGGATGAGGACACCCCAGCGGAGGAACGCGAGCGGCATGTTGGATTCCGGCCCGGTGGCCGGAATCAGATGCTCCCGCTTCTATTCCCCCGTGCAAAGCAGGCGGGGCGGCGAGCGCCCGCTCTTCAGAAGAGACGAAGCTGCGGGTCCGGCGCGCTCCCGGGGCGCTGGGGCAGCGTCTGGAACCCGTGGGCGCGGGCCCATTCCTCGCTCGGGCCCGGCCAGTGGTGCGCGTCCATGCGCACGTGGCCGCGCGCGTCGAAGGCGACGCCCTCCGCCTCCAGCAATTCGCGCTGGCCGTGGCCCGACGTGCTGATGCCGCCGGTGCGGCTGATGATGCGCTGCCACGGCACCTTCGCCGAGCGAGAGCCGAGCGCACCCAGCGCATGGCCCACGATGCGGGCATCACAGCCGTCACCCACGATGGTGGCGATGTCTCCGTACGTGGCCACCTGGCCGTGCGGTACCTGCTCGGAGGCGGTGTAGATGCGCTCGAAGTAGTCGCGCTCGTCGCGTACTGGCGTGGACATGGCGGCCTCCTGGCCCATGAAGGTTTCCCCGGCGAAATGCCGTGTCATGGGTTGGGAGTCAAGAGCCCAACCGGGCGGGTGGGGTGGGCTGTGCCTGGTGAGTCCAATGGTGCGCGCCCGCGCCTCAACCCTTGCGGTCCCTCAGGCGCGTGTACGTGTAGGAAATGACCAGCAACATCACCCCCAGCAGGATGAAGGTGAGCACGCGCTGGTCGGCGGGGAGGTTGGCCAGGTCCACCACCAGCAGGCGCACCAGGGCGAGCCCGAGGAGGGCGAGGGCCGCCCACCGGTACCAGCGCTCGCGCACGGCGAAGCCCAGGGCGAAGAGGCCGAAGGCGGCCACCACCCAGCCCAGCGTGACGAGCCCCTCGGGCATCAGCCCACCCACGAGCCCGAGGAGCGACAGCCCCGCGCCCGCCGCGCAGGCTGCCTGGAGAAGGGCGTCTCCCCGCTGCGCACTCGCAGGAGGCGGGCCCGGCCAGAGCGCGGAGCCGGCGCGCTCGACGATGACGAAGGCGGCGAAGAGGGCCGCGAGCAGCAGCGCCCGTCCGGGCGTGAGCACCTCACACGTGCCCAGCGCGGTGAAGAGGATGAGCACGCCCACCCACCGCAGCACCGGCGAGTCCGTGCCGCGCGCCGCGAGCCCCGTGGCCAGGCCCGTCACCGTCCACGCGGCCACCAGGGTGGCGTCCTGGTACTCGGTGGGCATGGCCAGGGCGAAGGTGATGGCGGTGAGCGCGAGGTACGCGTGGAAGAGGGGGCCGGGGGCCTGCCGCGCGCGCGCCACCGCGGCGCTGCCGGCCTCGGCGAGCGCCAGCACCACGAAGAAGGTGAAGAGGTGGCTCTCGCTCCACCGCGCCACCTCGTATCCGCCGAGCAGCGCCAGCCCCACCCAGTTGAGCAGTGCGAAGGCGAGGCACGCGCGCCGGGACAGCTCGCGTGGGCGGGCCAGCAGCGCCACGGAGAAGAGCACGAAGTAGAGGAGGAGGAAGCCCAGGCTCAGGAGCAGCCGCTCGCGCTCCGGCGCGCCGGGGGCCACGCTGTCGTTGCGCAGCGCCCAGACGACGTGCGTCGAGTACACCGCCACCAGGCTGGACAGCGGCACCACGACCCACCGGTTCCGCACGAGGAAGAAGAGGGCGCCCGACGCGAGCAGCGTGGTGGACAGCAGCGTGAAGGTGGTGATTTCGCTGAGCATCCCCGTGTGCAGCCCGAGGAAGAGCGCGATGCCGGCCACCGTCTCCGACTGCATCCGGTGGGCAATCACCACGATGGCCACGACCAGCAGCGCGAGCAGTACCAGCGCGAGCGCCTGGCTCTCGATGACGCGCACCGAGGGCAGGAAGTGCAGCGCGTACGTGACGAAGTACGCCAGCGCCAGGCCGCCGCCGAAGACGATGCGCCCGAACAACTCATGCCGCCGCGCCAGCCAGAGGCCGAATGCGCCCAGGCCCGCGCTCAGCACGTACCCGGCCACCACGCGGGCCAGCATCCCCAATTCACCGAAGCGGTAGGTGATGAGGTACGCGATGCCGATGATGAGCGCGACGATACCCAGCCGGCTCAGCCAGTAGGTGCCGAGGTGCGCCTCCAAATCGCGCTGTTCCGGAGCCGCGGGCGCGACGGCGCGGGTGGCTTCCGCCGCGACAACGGTAGGCGGCGGCTCGGCCCGGGCGCCGGACGTCTCCAGGCGGGCGAGGCGCGCCTCCAGCGAGGCGACAGTGGACTCCAGCTTGCGGATGGCCTCGCGCAGTTCCTGCTCGTCACCCTCGGCCGACATTCCCTCGTTCCCCTCGCACCCGGACACGGCACCGGCCCTGCCGCCGCGCCAGCGTCGACTGTAGGCATGCCGGCGTGAGCCGGCTACGGCCTCGCACCGCTCTGTCTGGAGGCCTGCTCCGCTGGACGCGGTGCGGCGCACGGGACCCCGGGAATCGAGAGCCCGGGGATCCAGCAGGGAGCGTCACTTGCAATACATCACCGAACCCGGACCCGGGCGGGCCAGGCGCCACGAGTCTGCTCTTGCAGTCGGCAAGGAATGCCATGTCCCGCGACAACAACGACGCAGCAGGTGCGGCCCCCACTCCGCGGCGGAGCACGGACTCTGGAGCCCCCATGTCCCGCGACACCGACCTCGCGGCAGCCGCGGTCCCCGCTTCGCGCGGTGGCCCGGTGTCCACCCGCGCACTGGCGCTCCCACTCGCGCTCCTCTTCGTGGCAGCCCTCGGCTTCGCGGGCTGTGACTCCGACGAGGAGGAGCCCACTCCGGACGACGCGGGCACGTCCTCGGATGGAGGCACTTCGTCGGACGGCGGCGTCACGTGCCCGACCTGCACGGACCCGGAAGTGTGCGGCGACCCGGCTCCGGCCGGAAGCTGCGCGCTGGCGGACGGTGGGCGCGTGTGCAGCGCGGACTGCTGGTGCTGGGAGTACCCGCTGCCGCATGGCTACACGCTGAAGGGCGCGCACTTCCGTGCCGCGAATGACGGCTGGGCCGTGGGCGAGCTGGGCTACGTCCAGCACTGGGATGGAACGCGGTGGACGCGCGTCACGGGTGGAACGGTCGCGGACCTGCATGACATCCACGCGGTCTCCGCCACGGAGGTGTGGGCCGTGGGTGAGAAGGGCACTGTCGTGCGCTCGTCGGGCGGCGCCTTCACGGCGGTGGACGCGGGCACGACGCGGAGTCTGTCCTCCGTGTGGGCCGCCGGGCCGGGCAACGTCTGGGCCGTGGGCGCCGGCGGAACCGTGGTGCACGGCGAGGGCTCCGGCTTCAACACCGTGAGCGCGGGCACGACGCAGGACCTCAATGGCATCTGGGGCAGCGGTGCGAACGACCTCTGGGTGGTGGGGCAGAAGGGCACGCTGCGCCACCATGACGGGGCCGCGTTCTCCGCCGTCGACGCGGGCACGGACCTGCCGCTGTACGAGGTGACGGGCACCGGTCCGAGCGACGTGTGGGCCGTGACGTCCGACGACCCGTGCCTCTTCTGCGACGACTACGGCATCGTCTACCGCGTCTCCACGTCCGGCCTGGAGGAGCGCCTGCGCACCTCGGACCAGTTCTTCCACGTGTTCGCCGCGGCGCCGTCGACGGTGCTCGTCACGGGGGAGACGCGCTATCGCTGGAATGCGGCGACGTGGGAGAAGCTGAGCAACGGCATCAGCGGCCTCATGGCCGGGAGCGGCGCGGACGACGTGTGGCTCTTCGCCTCGGGCAATCGCATGGCGCGGTGGACGGGCTCCACCTGGGCGTCGCAGAACCCCATCACCCTGGGCAGCGTCGTGGATGTGCATGGCAGCGGGCCCCAGGACGTGTGGGCGGTGGACAGCGAGCGCCAGGTGCTGCGGTGGAGCGCCGGTGCCTGGGCCCCCGCCAGCAAGGAGGGGCTGGGCGTCTCGTATGACTACCGGGGTGTCTACGCCGCGTCGCCGTCGGCCGTCTGGGTGGTCACCGCCAACGCATACATCCTTCGGTGGAATGGGACGACGTGGAGCCAGGACCACTTCCAGAGCGACACGGGCCTGACGGCGGTTCACGGCACCTCCGCGTCGGACGTCTGGGCGGTGGGAGAGCACGGCGAAGCACTGCACCGCGACGGCACGGGCTGGACGCTGGTGCCCACGGGCAACACGAAGCCGCTGTATGACGTCTGGGCGGGCAACGCGTCGCTGGCGGTGGCGGTGGGGGCCGAGGGGACCATCCTCCAGTGGAATGGCAGCGCGTGGAGTGCGATGACCTCGGGCACGCTCAAGAGCCTGCGGAGTGTCTGGGGTTCCGGGCCCGCGGACCTCTGGGCGGCGGGTGACGGGGGCACGTTGCTGCACTTCGACGGCACCGCCTGGAGCACGGCGTGCACCGGCACCAGCGCCAACCTGGAGGCGGTGTGGGGCACCTCCGCTAGCGAGGTGTGGGCCGCGGGAGACCAGGGCACGCTGCTGCGCCTGAAGGGCACGAAGTGGGTGCCCGAGCGCACCGGAACCCGCCACGACTACTCCGGGCTCTGGGCGGCCTCCGCCTCGGAGCTGTGGCTGACGGGGGACACGGCGATTCTCCACAAGCGCTGACGCTTCAGCGCGCGAAGGAGTCCAGCAGGGCCATGACATCCGTGGCCCGCGCGGCAGGGATGAACAGGTGGTCGTGATGGTACGCGGCCACCGGGTTCACCCCGATGCCGTGCGCGGCCAGACGCGTGGCGACGGCGGCGATGAAGCCCACCGCGTCCAGGCTGGAGTGCACCGACAGTGTCACCTGGCGGAACGTGCCCGTGTACGGCAGCCCCGCCGCGTCGGCGCGCTCGCGGCGGAGGATGAGCGTCAGGCCCTCGTCCTCGTGGAAGAGGCCCACGGGCGCCAGCGCGCCCAGGTCCGGGGTGGCCGGGTGGGGCAGGGTGCAGAAGACGTACTCCCCGTCCTTGAGCACCGGCCGCATGCGACTGAGCAGCACGTCCAGGTTCGTTTCTCCCGCCATGCGTGCGCCCTCGCGACTCACCCGCTGCGGGAGCCCAGCCCGGTGGCGTCGCCCGAGCGGAGCCGCTCGTGCAGCGTGCCCGTCAGCAGGTACCAGAACTGCACGTTGCCGAAGCTCAGGATGTCGCCGTCACGCAGCACCGCCTCGCGCTTTCCCAGCGTCTGGGCGTTGAGGAAGGTGCCGTTGGTGGAGCCCAGGTCCTGCACCGTGCAGCGCTGCTCGGCCTCGTTCCAGCGCAGCTCCGCGTGCATCTTGGAGACGGACGCGTCGTCGATGAGGAGGTCGCAGTCCATGCGGCGGCCGATGCGCAGCCGGTCCGTGGACTGCAGCGGCGGCAGCGTGGCCACGCGCAGGTGTTCGAATTCGAACAGGAGGGCGAGCATTCCCTGCTGGATGTCCTCGGGCGCGGCCATGCGGGTGGGGGCGAGGACGGCGGCGGACGCGTCGGCGGGTGGGCGCTGGATGAGCGCGAAGGGGCCGAGCTGACGCTGGAAGGCGGGGGTGGTCAGCGCGGCGGCGAGCGCGCGCAGTTCCTGGACGGACAGCACGCGGGCAGACTACCGGGTCGCCCGTCGTACGGACAGCAGAAGCCCCGATTCCATGTACGGCTTTCGTTGACCAGGCTGTGATGGGTTCCCTACATTGGGACTTTCGTGGGGGCCGGGCTCCGTGAGGAGTGCCGGCCCCCTGTGTATTGAACCAGGGAGTGGTGGAAGGAGCCGTTTCGATGAGCAGCGGGAGCGATAACATCCCGATGACCCCGTCCGGACTGCGCAAGCTGAAGGAGGAGCTCAAGCACCTCCAGTCCGTCGAGCGGGGGAAGATCTCGCGCGAAATCGAGGTCGCCCGCGCCCATGGGGACCTGCGCGAGAACGCCGAGTACCACGCGGCCAAGGAGAAGCAGTCGCACATCGAGGGCCGCATCCTGGACCTCAACGACTGGATTGCCCGCGCGGAGGTCATCGACACGAGCAAGCTGGGCGGTGAAAAGGTCGTCTTCGGTGCGACGGTGGACCTGTTGGACACGGAGACCGAGAAGCCGGTGACGTACCGGCTCGTCGGCGAGCTGGAGGCCGACCTGAAGAAGCGGTGGATTGCCGTCACCTCGCCGGTGGCGCGCGCGCTCATCGGCAAGAAGGTGGGCGACATCGCCACGGTGCAGAGCCCCGGCGGCACGAAGGAGCTGGAGATCACGAAGGTTCGCTTCGAGGACCCGGACGAGGGTGTGACGTCCGGCGAGAGCTGATCGCGTTTCCCTTCGGGGAGCTGCCGGGGGAGCGGGCACGGGCTCGCTCCCCCGGTCTCGTTTCCTGGGAGACGTCAGCCCTCTTCCGTAGGATGTGCGACGGAACCCGCGCGTGAACCATCCGCTCGCCAGCCTCGTCGGTCCCCTCCGGTATGCGTGCCAGCGCGACTTCGCGATGCTCGCCACCGTCAAGGGGCTGCGTCCGGTGCTGGAGCGAGCGCTCGCGGGGGCCAGCGGCGTGGATGCCCAGGCCCTGGACCACCTGCGCGCGGCGCTGCCCTACGTGGATGACCCCGCGCCCGAGCGACGCAAGGCCGCGCTGCGCCGCGTGGTGGCCGGACTGAAGCTCAGCGGCGTGGAGCTTCCGGCGGAGCTGGAGGGCGTGGGCGCGGTGGCCCAGCTTCCCGAAGGAGCCGCGCCTGTCCCGCGGACGCTCGTGCGGGAGAGTGTGCTGGCTCCCGTGGAGAAGCACCGCACGCGCCGCCTGCCGGTGGTGGAGGGCGCGGCCGCCGGAGCGACGCCCCCGGGCTATGTCCCTCCGTGGAAGTCCGTCGAGCCCGTGGCCGCGCCTCCCCGGGCGAAGGATGCGCCGGCTCCGGGCTCGCGCGCTGGAGCCCTGCCGGCCGCACCGGACCCGCGCGTCGGAGCCGTGCCGGCCGCCTCGGGACCACGCGCCGGTGCCGCGTCGGCCGTCCCGGGTGCACGCCCCGGAGCCCTGCCCGCCGCCCGAAGCGCGGCCCCGATCCCGGCTGCTGCTCCCACCGGCAAGGGCCCCCGGCAGGCCACGCTCGCCACGGTGCCGGAAGCCGTGCCCGGCGCGAAGACGCGCAAGGAGAAGACGGAGCGAAAGAAGAAGCGCGCGGTGGCGGCCGAGGCCTCACGCGCCGAGGCGAAGCTCCTGTCCATTGCCCCTCGCACGGGGCCGCTGTCCATGCCGCTGAAGACGCTGGACAAGCGGCTGGGCCCGCGGCTCGTTTCGACGCTCAACAAGAAGGGCCTGCGCCGGCTGGGCGACATCCTCTTCCTGCTGCCGCGCTGCTACGAGGACCGCAGGAAGCTGAGCACCATCGCCGAGCTGGAGCCCGGCCAGCGCGGTGTCACCGTGGGCGTCGTGAGGCTCGCGGACTTCGTGCCCGGCCGCGGTGGCAAGCGCATGTTCCGCGCCGTCGTGGGTGACTCCTCGGGAAGCATCGCCGCCACGTACTTCAACGCGGGGCCGTGGCTGAAGAGCCGCTTCACGGTGGGCAAGCGCATCGTCCTCTCCGGCGAGGTGCGCGCCACCATGAGCGGCCGGGAGATGGCCCACCCGGAAATCGAGCCCGCCGAGGACATCGAGTCCTCCTCCGTCCACTTCAACCGCATCGTCCCCATCTACCCGGGCTTCGAGCGCGCCGAGCAGCGCTCCTTCCGGGACCTGGCCGCCAGCGTCGGGGACAAGTACGCGCAGGCGCTGGAGGACCCGCTGCCCGTGGACCTGCGCCGCCGCCTGGAGCTGATGGGCCTGCCGGACGCGCTGCGCTTCATCCACTTCCCGCCCGGCGACGCGGACCTGGAGGCGCTCGACTCGCACCAGAGTGAGGCGCACCGGCGCCTCGCGTTCGACGAGCTGTTCTTCCTCCAGCTCGGCATGGCGCTCAAGCGGCAGGGCATCAAGGCGGAGGAGGGCATCTCCTTCGACGTGTCCCCGACCCGGCTGGACAAGGGCCGCGCCGCGCTCCCGTTCCAGCTCACCGGCGCCCAGGCGAAGGTGGTGCAGGAGCTTGCCCGGGACATGGCGCGCCCGGAGCCGATGAACCGGCTGGTGCAGGGCGACGTGGGAAGCGGCAAGACGGCGGTGGCGATGATTGCCGCCATGGTCGCGCTGCAGGACGGCTACCAGGTGGCCGTCATGGCGCCCACGGAAATCCTGGCCGAGCAACACGAGCGCAGCTTCCGCAAGGTGCTGGAGCCACTGGGCTACAACGTGGGGCTCTTTAGCGCGGCGGGCACGGCGAAGTCCAAGCGCGAGCGGCGTGACGCCGTGGCGCGCGGGGACATCCACCTCGCGGTGGGCACGCACGCGCTCATCCAGCAGGACGTCTCCTTCCAGCGGCTGGGGCTCGCGGTCATCGACGAGCAGCACCGCTTCGGTGTGCTCCAGCGTCACACGCTGATGAGCAAGGGCCCGAAGCCGGACGTGCTGGTGATGACGGCCACGCCCATTCCGCGCACGCTGGCCATGACGCTGTACGGGGACCTGGACCTGTCCGTCATCGACCAGCTCCCGCCGGGGCGCACGCCCATCAGCACCCGCGTCTTCAACGAGAAGCAGCGCACCCGCGTGTACGAGTCGGTGGCCTCCGAGCTGGCGAAGGGCCATCAGGCGTACGTCGTCTATCCGCTGGTGGAGGAGTCCGAGAAGCTCGACCTGGAGGACGCCACGCAGGGTGTGGAGAAGCTGGCGCAGGTGTTCCCCCAGGCCAGGGTCGGCCTGCTGCACGGGCGGATGAAGGGCGAGGAGAAGGACGCCGTCATGGAGGCGTTCCGCGAGAAGCACCTGGACCTCCTCGTCTGCACCACCGTGGTGGAGGTGGGCGTGGACGTGCCCAACGCGTCGGTGATGGTGGTGGAGCACGCCGAGCGCTTCGGCCTGTCCCAGCTCCACCAGCTCCGGGGGCGCGTGGGGCGCGGCGCGGCGGCGAGCTACTGCTATCTGATTGCCGGCGCCGCGCGCTCGTGGGAGTCCACCGAGCGGCTCGGGGTGATGGAGCGCAGCAGCGACGGCTTCGTCATCGCGGAGAAGGACCTGGAGATTCGCGGGCCCGGCGAGTTCCTGGGCACGCGCCAGAGCGGCCTGCCCGAGCTGGCGGTGGCCAACCTGGCGAGGGACGGCGACCTACTGTCCATGGCCCAGGCCGAGGCCCGGCGCATCCTGGAGAAGGACCCGGAGCTGAAGGCCCGGGAGAATCAGGGCCTGGTGAAGGCGCTCGAGGAGCGGTGGGAAGGCCGCCTCGCGCTGGCGCGGGTGGGGTAGCCGGGCCTGGAGCTCGGGCCGGGCCGCACGGGGGCCGTGGGAGCATGCCTGCCTGCCCTCCGGTGACTATTGTCATGGCATGGGCGACTGGGGACGTGCCGAGTACCTGAAGGACCAGGGCATCCAGGATCGGCGTGTGCTGGAGGCGATTGCCCGGCTGGACCGCGCCGACTTCGTCCCGGAGCGTGCGCGCGCCGAGGCCGGTGCGGATGTACCGCTGCCCATCGGCTACGGCCAGACCATCAGCCAGCCGTACGTCGTGGCGCTGATGACGGAGGCCCTCCAGCTCAAGGGGCACGAGCGCGTGCTGGAGATTGGCACCGGCTCCGGTTACCAGACGGCGGTGCTCGCGCTGCTGTGCCGCGAGGTGTACACGGTGGAAATCGTCTCGGAGCTCGCGCGCTCGTCGCGGCGGCTGCTGTGGCGCCTGGGCTTCGAGAACGTGTACTTCCGCAAGGGAGACGGCTCGCTGGGCTGGCCCGAGGCGGCGCCCTTCGACGCCATCCTCGCCACCGCCGCGCCCAGCGAAATCCCCGTTCCCCTGGTCGCCCAGCTCCAGCGCGGCGGACGGCTGGTCATCCCCGTGGGCCCGCTGGGAGGCTCACAGGAGCTGCTGCGCATCCAGCGCGCCCGGCGCGAGGGGGACCTGCCCCTCGTCGAGCGGCTGCTCCCGGTGCGCTTCGTCCCCATGACGGGGCAGGCCTTTCCGCGAGAATGAGAATGTGGCTTGGGTGGGTGGGGACCCGTCGCCTGCCTGCCCGCAAGCCCATCATCGTCTGGAAGTCGCGTTGCTCCCGGGAGCGGCGGCCCGCTAACGTTCGCGCATCATGATCATCTGTCCGGTGTGCGACCACGTTCAACCCGAGGGGACCGAGTGCGACGTCTGTGGCCGGGTCTTCCCGGCGCCCGTTGTCGAAGCGGCGCCCGTGGCCCCCCTGGCGGAGCTGGAGCTGACCCCGCACACGGGCGGCCGTGTCCCGGTGGAAGTCGCCGTGCTGCCCGAGCTGGATGCGACGCGCCTGAGGGCTGGCCCCGACCTGCCGGCCCAGTCGGTGCCGGACCTGGAGCTGACGCGCGCGGGAGCCACCGGCGCCGTGCCCGTGGCGCTGATGGAGGACCTGGACACCGGCCGCGCCCAGGACGACGGCGTACGCACCGCCGCGCCCACGGGCGCCGTCGTGTGCCGCTACTGCCGCAACGTGCAGGCGCAGGGACTGCTCTGCGACCACTGCGGCATGCGGCTGCCCCGGGCGCGCCTGGCGGCCACCGCCGTGGCGGGCGCGAAGGGCTCGGGCGTGGAGGAGGAAGGCTGGGCCGCCTGCTCGACGTGCCACACCCCGGTGCGGCACGGGAAGATCTGCTCGGAGTGTGGGACGCGATCTAGAGTGGAAGCATGATCGTCCCTGATCCGAAGTTCCGGGCCGAGTACGCGTGCAGTGAGGGCTGTGACTTCCGCGCCTCGCTGCTGGACGTGGTGTACCGGTGCCCGCGCTGTGGCGGCCTGCTGGAGGTGTCGCACGACCTGGCGGCCCTGCGCGCCGTGCCCGGGGTGATGTGGAAGCGGCGCTTCGAGTCGCGCTTCGGCTCCGCGCGGCTGCCGGAGGCCTCGGGCGTATGGGGCAAGCGCGAGTGGGCCATTCCGGGGCTTCCCGACGAGGACATCGTGTCCCTGGGCGAGGGGCGCGTGCCGCTCAAGCCGCTGCCGCGCATGGCCTCGGAGCTGGGGCTGGCGGCGCTGGACTTGAAGGAGTGCGGCGTTTCCCCGACGGGGAGCTTCAAGGACTGGGGCATGACGGTCCTGGTCTCCGCCGTGAAGCACATGCGTGCCCGGGGCGTGCCGCTGCGCGCGGTGGCATGCGCGTCCACGGGGGACACGTCCGCGGCGCTGTCCGCCTACTGCGCGGCGGCCGGGATTCCCGCGGTGGTCTTCCTTCCGCGCGACAAGGTGTCGCTCGCGCAACTCGTGCAGCCGATTGCCAATGGCGCGCGCGTGCTGTCGCTGGACACGGACTTCGACGGCTGCATGAAGCTGGTGCAGGCGGTGACGGCGGACACGGGGCTGTACCTGGCCAACTCGATGAACTCGCTGCGCATCGAGGGCCAGAAGATGGTCGCCGTGGAGCTGTGTCAGGACCTGGGCTGGGAGCCGCCCGACTGGGTGGTGATTCCCGGAGGCAACCTGGGCAACGCCAGCGCGCTGGGCAAGGGCTTCGAGCTGATGCTGGAGCTGGGGCTCATCACGAAGCGGCCGCGCATCGCCGTGGCGCAGGCTCAGCGGGCCAACCCGCTGGCCCGCTCCTTCCGCGGCGGCTTCAAGGAACTGGTGCCGATGCAGGCGGAGAAGACGCTGGCGTCCGCCATCCAGATTGGCAACCCGGTGTCCTTCAAGCGCGCGGTGCGAGTCCTCAAGGCCTTTGACGGCGTGGTGGAGGAAGCCACGGAGTCCGAGCTGTCCAACGCCGCGGCCCGGGCGGACCGCGAGGGCACCTTCACGTGTCCGCAGACGGGCGTGGCGCTGGCGGCGGTGGAGAAGCTGGTGGCCCAGGGGGTCATCGCGAAGGACTCGCGCGTGGCGGTGGTGGCCACCGCGCACGGGCTGAAGTTCGCGGACTTCAAGGTGGGCTACCACCGGAGTGCGCTCGCGGACGTGACGAGCCGCTACGCGAATCCTCCGGTGGAGCTGCCGGCGAATCTGGATGCCGTGCGGGGCGCGCTGGCCGACCTGGGCTGATTCAGGGCCCAAGCTCGGAGGCAGCCCCAGCCGCTGGCGCCTTCCAGGCGCGCAGTACGTCCGGGGCCCAGGAGCCGGGCCCCGGTGCGCGTCAGTCCGCGAGCAGCGGCACGCGCTTGTCGATGGTGAGGCCGAAGCCCGCGAGGCCGCGGTAGGTGATGTCCGTGTTGGTCATCACCTGGAGCGAGCGCACGCCCAGGTCGTTGAGGATCTGGCAGCCCATGCCCAAATCTCGCGAGTCCTGCGGGCCGCGCGTCGGGCCGCTGCTGCCGTCGGTGTTGCGCTTGTGGTGGATGCCGAAGTCGTCACCGTGCATGCCGGGCAGGTACACGAGCACGCCGTTGCCCTCGCGGGAGATGCGCGCGAGCGCTTGGTCCAGCAGCACGTTGCAGCTGCAGGTCGGGGAACCGAACACGTCGCCCATTGCGCACGCGGCATGCAGCCGCACCAGGGTGCTGGGCCGGGCCGCGGGGTCGCCCTTCACGAGCACCAGCGACTTCGCGCCGTCCGGCAGCCAGGTGTACGTGAGCGCGGTGAACTCACCGTAGCGGGTGGTGACGGTGTGCTGGCCGGGCTCGCGGCGCACCAGCCGGTCCTTGCGGCGGCGGTACTCGATGAGGTCGGCGATGGTGATGACCGCCAGCTTGTGCTCGCGGGCGAAGGCCATCAGGTCCGGCATCCGCATCATGGTGCCGTCGTCCTTCACCAGCTCGCAGAGGATGCCGGACGCCTCCAGGCCGGCGAGGCGGGACAGGTCCACCGTGGCCTCGGTGTGGCCGGCGCGGCGCAGGACGCCGCCCTCGCGGTAGCGCAGCGGGAAGATGTGGCCGGGGCGCAGGAAGTCGTCCGCCTTGCTGTTGGGGTCCACCAGCGCGCGGATGGTCTTCGCGCGGTCCGCCGCGGACACGCCGGTGGAGGTGCCGTGGCGGAAGTCCACGGAGACGGTGAATGCGGTGCGGTGGGACTCGGTGTTGTCCGCCACCATCTGCGGCAGGCGGAGCGCGTCCAGGCGCTCGGCGAGCATGGGCTGGCAGACGATGCCGCTGGTGTGGCGGACCATGAAGGCGAGGTGCTCGGGCGTCACCTTCTCCGCCGCCATGATGAGGTCACCCTCGTTCTCACGGTCCTCGTCGTCCGCGACGATGACGAACTTGCCGTCGCGGATGTCGCGAATGGCGTCCTCGATGGAGGAGAGCTGGGAGTCGTGACTCATGGAGGTGTCGGTCCGCCGGGAGGGCTGCATGCCCTGGCGCATGTAGCGCGCACGCTCCGGGCTCGCAAGGCAACCTGTTGGACGCTGTGCGTTCCGGTGATGGGGCGGATGAGCCGGGCAGGGCTCTCTCTCTGGCAGGCGGAGGGGCCGTTGGAGGGCCGACGGTCGGTCGCTGGCCGGGGTGGCGACTCGACGGGTGGGGCACGCTGAGGTAGGGTCCGCGGTTCGTGATGAGCGCCGATACCCAGGATTTGAGGACGCAGCTCGACCAGCTTCAAGAGAGCCTGTCCGTCCGCCAGAGCACCACGCACTTCGCCCATACGGGCGTCTCCACCATCGCCGCCCTGTTGATTGGCGGCGCGGCGGGCAAGCTCTTCTATGACTCCCTCCGCACGCCGATGCTGGCGTGGGGCGCGACGCTGCTGACGCTGGCGCTGCTGGTGTACGCCTTCCGCCACTACCGCACGGGCCGCAAGGTGCTGGTGGAGGAGCTGAAGGGCTACGAGACGATGATGGAGCTGCGTCGCCAGCTGCGGCTGGACGACCCCGCGGCGCTGCTGCCCCGGTGAGCGCCGCGCGCAAGGCCGTCCGCAAGGGGCGGTTCATCGTCCTGGAGGGACTCGACGGCGCCGGCACCACCACGCAGGTGGAGCGGCTGGCGGCGGTGCTGCGCGCGGAGGGGCACGCGGTGCTCACCACGCGCGAGCCCTCCGACGGGCCCGTGGGCACCATGATTCGCCAGGCCCTCACGGGGCGGTTGGGCCTGCCCGGTGGGGCGGGGCCGCTGACGCCGGAGACGCTGGCGCTGCTGTTCGCGGCGGACCGGACGGACCACCTCGCGGCGCGGGTGCTGCCGGCGCTGGCCGAGGGCAAGGTCGTCCTGTGTGACCGCTACGTGCTGTCGTCGCTCGCGTACCAGGGGGCGACGTTGCCCATGGAGTGGGTGGACGCGGTGAATGCGTGCGCGGTGTCTCCGGACCTGACGCTGTTCGTCGGCGTGAAGCCCGAGGTGGCGGCCCGCCGGCGCGCGGCCCGTGGCGGGGCACCGGAGCTGTTCGAGGCGGACGAGGCCCAGCGGCGCATCGCGAAGCAGTACGTCGCGGCCATCAAGCTGCTCGAGAAGCGCGAGCGCATCGTCCACATCGACGGCGAGCAGGGCATCGAGGCGGTGACGGAGGCCTCGCTGAAGGAGATTCGCAAGCTGCTCGGCCGGAAGCGCTGAGCCGGGCTAGAGTCCGGCCTCGCATGGAGCGCACCGGCGCAGCGGCGGTCATCATCGGAAACGAGGTCCTGACCGCGAAGGTCACGGACCTGAACGGGCCCCACCTCATCAAGCGGCTGCGCGAGGTGGGCATTCCGCTGCACTCGGTGGAAATCGTCCTCGATGACGTGGACGCCATCGTGAGCGCTGTGGCGAGGGCCCGCCAGAAGGCGCGCCACGTCTTCACCAGCGGCGGCATCGGTCCCACGCACGACGACGTCACGGTGCGCGCGGTGGCGCTGGCCATGGGCAAGCCGGTGGTCCGGCTGCCGGAGATGGTGGAGCTCATCACCGCGCGGGCGCCCGGCGGCCAGGTGACGCCCGAGGGCATGCGGCTGGCGGACGCCCCCGAGGGCGCCGTGCTGCTGCCCCAGGCGGGCACCTGGTACCCGGTGCTGACGGTGGAGGACGTGTACCTGCTGCCCGGAGTACCGCAGCTCTTCCGGATGCAGCTGGAGACGGTGCTCGGGCGCCTGAGCGGGACGCCGGTGGTGCTGAACAGCCTCTACCTGCGCCTGGGTGAGAGCGAGATTGCCGCGGTGCTGGACCGCGTGGCGCTGGACATGCCGCACGTGGCCATCGGCTCGTATCCAGAGTTCGACCCGGGCAAGGACTACCGGGTGAAGGTGACGGTGGAGTCCCTCGAGCGCGGCCCCGTGGACGACGCGCTGGAGCGCATCGTCAAGGGCCTGCCCGAGGGTGCGGTGTTGCGGCGGGAGTAGCTACAGCGACAGCCCCAGCCGCTGGCGCAGCCGGAAGAAGTCATCGGTGAAGGACCAGGCCAGCAGGGTGCGCAGCCGCTCGCCCTCGCGGATGGCCTGGAGCACGGGCTCCGGGCTGTCCAGGCGCGCGCCGGCGAAGTTCGGGTCCTCGCGCAGCACCATGCTCAGGCCCACGGACACGTCGCCGCAGATGAGGTGGCCCGCCCGGTCCGCCGAGTAGTCCAGCGCGTCCAGCCACATCGGCAGGTCCACCTTCTGGAGCTCGCCCACCGCCATCGCCGGAATCTCCAGCGCCTTGAGCGCCTTGCGCGAATACGCCTTGCGCAGCTGCTTCACCGACTCGTCGTTGCGCCGGCCCAGCGTGGTGAACTGCGGCGCGTGGATGCGGATGGAGTTGCCGAACAGGTCCGCCGTCTCGCCCTGCGACAGCTTCTCCAGCACCGCCGTCTTGTTCAGCAGGCCCAGCGCCGCGCGCCCCAGCAGGAACTTCTGCTCACGTGCGTTGAAGCGGCGCACCACGTCCTGGCCGATGCACACCGCCAGCGGCTCCGTCGTCTCCAGCACCGTCAGCCCGCGCCGCGCCTGGTACGCCTCGAACTCCTCCACGCCGAAGATCTGCGCCACCGTGCGCATGGCCTTGAACACCGCGGAGTCCGGCTTCAGCTTGTCGGCCTTGGGGTTGACGCCGACGATGTCGAAGCTCGGCGGGTAGACCTTCTCCAACTGGTCTCCCACCGCGCGCAGCACCTCCAGCATGGGCCCGCGCGCCGCCGGGTGCATCAGCACCGCGTCCACGTCCGCGGAGCCCAGCGCCTCGCGCGCCTCCGTCGCCAGCCGGGTGCGGGCCTCCGTGTAGAAGGCCATCTCCACCTCGTTCGTCGAGCGCATGAACTGCAACACCGACGCCGCGCAGAACGCCTTGTCGAGCTGCTTCATGCCCTCCCACAGCTTGAACAGCGCGTGCACGCTGTCCACCCGCGTCGGGTCCTGGCGGAGGATCTGCCGGTGCTCCTCGATCGCCATGGGCACGGACGTGGTGTCGCGTGCGTACAGCTCCGCGAGCGCCGCCCGCGCCGTCAGGTTGGTGCCGTCCGAGTCCACCACCTGCCGGTACAGCGCCGTGGCACGGGCCGGCTCGGACAGCGGGCCCGAGTAGAGGTCCGCCACCCGCATCCGCATCGTCGCCGCGCGCTTCGGGTCCACCGCCATCTGCGCCTGGGCCTGCGCATCCAGCATCTGCGCCAGCTCCGGCAGGTTGCGCGCGCGCTCGTAGAGCACCACCAGCCGCTCCACCAGCGCCGGGTTGCCCGGCGTCAGTTCGAGCGCGCGACGGTAGAGCGGGGTGGCCGCCGCCGCGTCGCCCAGGCCCTCGTCGTAGGTGCGTGCCAGCTCCAGCGTGAAGCGCGCCCGCACGTCCACGGACAGCTCCTGCTGCAACAGCTTGTGCAGGCAGTCCACCGCGCCCGCCCAGTTGCGGCCCTGCGCGTGCAGCGCGGCCAGCCGCTCCAGCGCCTCCAGGTTGCGGGGCATGGTGGCCAGCACCGTTTGGAGATGAGCCGCCGCGCGGCCCGGGTCGTTCAAATGCGTCGCGTACAGGGTGCCCAGCGTCAGGTGGAGCTGCGCCATGGCCCGCGGGTCTCCGCCCTGCTGCACGCGCTGGCTCAGCATGGCCGCGGCCTCGGGGTACTGCTGTGCCTCCAGCAGCAGCGTGCCTCGCAGCTCCAGCGCCTCGGGGAAGCCCGGCTGTGCGGCCAGCGCTTTTTCCAGATGAGCCAGTGCGCGGGGCCTGTCATTCAGCGCCGTGTGGTACAGCCGCGCCGCGCCGACGAAGGCCGTGGCCGCCGCCGCGCCGTCCTTCAGCGCCAGCTTCGCCTCGGCACGCCGCTCCTGCAGCGCCGCCAGGTCCGCCGAGCCGCCACGCTGCGCGAGCAATTCTTCCAAGCCCGCCTGCGCGGCCGGGTGCAGCGGGTCCTTCTCCAGCGCCTGCCGGTACAGCGCCGTCGCCCCGTCCGAGTCCCCCAGCTTGCCCGCGGCCAGCCTCGCCGCTGCGAGGAGGGCTTCGATGGCGCCGCGTGGGTCCCGGCTCACGCGGGCCTCGGCCTCCAGGGCGGTCCGTGCCCCGGAGAAATCCCCGCGCTTGAGCGCCACGCGCCGCGCCCCTTGCAGCGCGGGCAGGCACGTCGGCTGCAACTCCAGCGCCTGGCGGTAGAGGGCCGTCGCGCGCTCCACGTCGTTGAAGCGCGCGTCCGCCAGCTCGGCGGTGCGCAGCAGCATCTCCAGCGCCTCGTCGGCGTCCTGCGCCGCCGCCAGCCGCATGGTGTAGAGGCGCGCGAGGCCCGCGGCATCACCCGCCTGGCGCAGCCCGCGCTCCAGCACGAAGGCGAGCCGCGCGTCGCCCGGGTCCGCCTCGAAGGCGCGCTTGTACGCCTCCAGCGTCCCCTCGGCGGGCGTCTTGTCCAGGTCGAGCGCGGCGGACAGGCGCAGCGCGGTGGCCAGGCGCGGGTCATTCACGCGCTCGGCGATGCGCTGGCGCAGCTCGGCGCGGCGGGGGCGGTCGGAGGCGCGGATGCGCTCCAGCAGCGTGAGTGCGGTGAGGTTGCCGGGGTCCAGCCCAAGCACGGCCTCGCTGCACTGGGCCGCGCGCGACGGCTCCTGGAAGCGGTCCAGGTACAGCCGCGCCAGCTTCAGGTACGCCGTCACCTTGGCCGAGGGCGTACCGCCCACCTGCGTCTCGCGGTCCAGGATGGACACCAACTCCTTCACGTTGTCCTGGGCCAGGTACAGCCGCTCCAGCGCGCGCAGCGTGGCGGCGTGGCCGGGCGTCAGGCGCAGCACCTCCTGGTACGTGTCGATGGCGAGCTGCGGCCGCTGGAGCTGGTCCTCCCAGATGGTCGCCGCCTGGTAGAGCGCGTTGGCGCGCTCCATCGGGTCCGTGCGGTTGGCGGCCTCGGCGCGCAGCACCTCGACCAGGCTCTCCCACGCACCGGCGGAGCGGTAGATGCGGGCCAGCGCGCGCAGCGCGGGGAAGTAGCTGGGGGCCAGCATCAGCGCTTCGTTGAACGAGGCGATGGCCTCGCTCTCCATCTGCAGCTTCTGCTCGTACAGCTCGCCAATCTTGTAGATGAGCGCCGCGGCCTGCTCGGTGGAGGGAGAGGCCTCCGACTCCGCCCGGTACATGTCGATGAGCTTCGCCCAGCGGCCGTCCTGCGCGTACAGCCGGCCCAGCGCCTTGAGCGCGGGCAGGTACGACGGCGACAGCGCCAGCACGCGCTCGTAGGCGGAGATGGCGCCCGCGCGGTCCTTCAGGTGCTCGTCGAGGATCTCCGCGTTGCGGTGCAGCAGAGACAGCACCTGCTTGGTGTCACCGGCGAGCGACGCCTCCAGGTCGTTCGTCTCCAGCAGCTCGCGGAAGCGCGAGGCCCGCTCGTACAGTCGCGCCAGGTTGCGGATGGTGGGCAGGTGGTCCGACGCCAGGTCGAGGATGCGCTTCATGCACTCGATGGCGTGGTCCAAATCACCCAGGCGGTCCTCGTACACCACCGCCATCTTGTTCAGCGTGGTGATGAGCTGGTCGCGGTCCGACGTCTGGAGCAGGTCCTGCTCGTACATGGCCACCAGCTCCGCGAAGCGGCCCTGGCGCTCGTAGAGGCGGGTGAGGGCCTTCTGCGCGGGGAGGTAGCCGGGCTGGAGCTGGAGGCAGGTGTTGTAGCGGGTGATGGCGTCTTCCTGACGGCCCAACCGCTCTTCCAGGATCTCCGCCGCCTTGTACATGCGGGCGGCCTTCTGCTTCGCGTCCTCGGCGGCGGCCACCTCCGCGTCGAACACGGAGACCAGCCCCTCCCAGTTCTGCATGCGGTAGTAGAGCTTGCCCAGGCCCGCGAGCGCCGCCGCATGGCCGGGGATGCGCGCGACAATCGCCTGGTAGCGCGCGGCCGCGTCCGCCTCGCGCTTGAGCGTCTCCTCGTAGAGCGCGGCCAGCCGGAGGTTGGTGGCCACCAGCTCGCTCTCGTCGTTGAGCGAGCCCACGCGCGCCAGCAGCACGTCCGCCAGCTCCTCGAAGCGGCCCTGCGTCTCGTAGATGCCGGCCAGCTCGCTCAGCACCAGCGGCTCGTTGGGCGCCACGCTGCGCGCGTCCAGCAGCGCCGCCAGCGCCTCGCCCTTGCGGTCCGCGCGCTCACACACCTTGGCGATCTGCAGATACGCGGGCGCTGCCTGCGGGCCCAGGGCGGCGGCCTCGGCGGCCAGCACCTCGAGCAATTCGTCCGTCTTGCCCTCGCGCTCGGACAGCCGCTTCATCGCCGCCAGCAATTGCAGGTCCGTGCGGTCCAGGGCGAAGGCCTGGCGGAAGAGGACGGCGGCCGGGTCTCTCTGCTTCAGCCGCTCCTCCATCAGCAGGCCCGCGGCGGTGAGGTAGTGCGCGCGCAGCGACGGTTGCTGCACGGCGGCGGAGAGCAGCCGGTACACCTCCACCAGCGCGTGCGAGTCGTTGCGCGCGGCGTAGACGGACTCGAGCTGCGTGAGGACGACGACGTCCGTGGGCCGGCGCTCCAGGCACAGCTTGAGGCAGGCGGTGGACTCCTCGTCGCGGGACAGGCGCTCCTGGAGGACGATGCCCTTCTCGAAGAGCAGCGCGGCCTGATGGCGCACGTCCCCGGTGGCGGCCAGCTCGGCGTCCAGCAGTTGCAGGACCATCTGCCAGTTGCCCACGTCCGCGAAGAGGCGGCGCGCGGCGCGGATGTTGACGAGGTACCGGGGCGCCAGCTTGTACGCGCTCTGGAAGGCCACCGCGGCGTTGCGCGGATTCTTCAGCGGCTCCTCCCAGAGGAGGCCCACCTCGTGGAAGAGGAGGGCGGCGGCCTGCGGCTCGGTGGTGCTCAGGGCCTTCGCCTCGCGCTCCAGCGAGGCGATGCGCTCGCGGGCCTCATCCTCGGCGCTGGTGTTGGGAGGCGCGGGAAGCTGGCTGGCGGCCTGGGCAAGCGTCTCGGTGGCCGTTGCCGCGGGCGTCGCGGACGCTCCAGACATGGGCGGAGAGGCCACGGGGACAGCGGGCCGCGGGACGTCGTTGCGCTCACTCATGAAAGCCGGCTCCGAATGGCCAATGCGGGAGAGGGGCGACTTGGCCGGCTGCGGTCGTAACACGCGCTCGGCCGGTCTCTCAACTTCCCGACTTTCCTGACGATTTGGGTGCCAGGACCCCCAGGAGGCGGGCAGGCGGCCCTGGCCGGGGAGGGCGCCTGCGGGCGGGTGCTAGCATGCGCCTGCTTCGCCACCAGCCAGCCGAGACGGGCGCCCGTCCCGGCGAGAGGGGAGACTGGCCATGAACCGCCGTGCCCGGGTCGTCCGTGTCGCCATCCTGCTCGTGGGTCTCGCCGGCCCCGCGCTCGCCTCCGAGCAGGCGGTGGATGGCCTCATCATCGGCAAGACGCGGTGCGACGAAGCCATCCGCGCCCTGTACGCGAGGGATCGCGAGCGCGTCCAGGCGGCGACGGAGGTGCCCGCGGAGGGCTCCATGGCGATGAACGGGCTGAGGGCCCTGCTCCAGAAGCCCAAGGGTGACAAGACTCCCTACAAGGTCCTCTACGTGGAGGAGTCCAAGCACGACGAGCAGGCGGACCTCGAGGCCGCGGCGAAGGGCCCCGTACCGCGCGGGCTCAACACGGAGGAGTGCAACCCGTTCAGCTATCTGGGGACGCACGACATGGTCTCCCGAGCGCTGAACCTCACCGCTCCCGTGCAGGTCGACGTCGCGGCCCTGGGCGTGAAGAAGTGCCCCTACGGCTCCAACTTCCTCAGCGCGGCCGCGCTGGTCCCCCGGGACGGACGACTCCTCTGCCTGGATGGCGTCGTGGGCGCCTACTCGAAGTTCGTCCCCACGGAATTGCCGAAGCTGCGGCAGGAGTGGGTCGGGAAGCAGGGTGCGCCCCGGGAGCTGGGCATCGAGGGGCTCACGGTCGAGTTCAACACCATGACCGCGTCGCGCTTCCAGTCCGGAGTGGCCTTCCGCCACGACGACGGGCTCGTCGTGCTCACCGGCTTCGGCACCCCGCCGGACGGGCCCGTGAGCGTGACGCGGAAGGACCAGGACTTCGTCTACAAGATGCCCACGGCGCTGACCTTCGACGCGAGGACGGAGGTCATGTACCTGTCGAAGGCCGCGGTGGACACGCTCGAGCAGGACAAGAAGCTCTACGACGCCCTCGCCGCGAAGGCGGCCGCCCAGAAGACGAAGCGGCGCTAGGGGATTTTCGTGGAGACGCAACTCCTACCCACACCCACCGATAATTCGAAACAGGCCTTCGCAAGAGGAATTCCATGAGCACGAATCGCATCGGTGGTGGCGGAGCTCCTTCGACGCAGCGCACCCAGCCCCGGGTCGAGCCGCGCGTCGAGACCGCGAGGCCCACGAACGCCGCCCCCAGGCAGGACCCGGTGGGCCAGCAGGTGCGCAACCGGCTCGCCACCGACAGCTTCGAGGCCACGTCGCGCCAGACGGGCAGGCTGGACCTGACCGGCGGTGCCCGTGAAGCGACCCCGCCCCCGACCCCGACGACTCCGACTCCCGTCGGGCCGCAGGTGACCACGAACCGTGCCGGGCAGACGGTGGTGGACCTGGGGGATGGTGGCAAGCAGGCCACGGTGTCCCGCGGTCGTGACGGCGGGCTGACCATCACCTCCGACGGCACCAGCGTCAACCTGACCGCGGAGCAGGCGCGGAACGTCACCATCCGCGGCGGCAACGGCAATGACCGCATCGCGGTGGACGGCGACGTGACGGCGAACCTCCGCATCGAGGGCGGCGACGGCAACGACACGCTCATCGGCGGCGCTGGCCGGAACACGCTCGTGGGCGGGGCCGGGGATGACTACATCCAGGGCGGGGCGGGCAACGACCGCATCCAGGGTGGCGCGGGCCGCGACGTCGTGTACGGCCTGGGCGGCAACGACACGATTACGGGCGGGGCGGACCGCGACTACGTCGACGGTGGCGAGGGCAATGACACCATCAGCGGCGGCACCGGCAATGACCAGGTGATGGGCGGCCGTGGCAACGACACGCTGAACGGCGGCGCTGGCGACGACGTGGTCGCCGCGGGCGAGGGCAGGGACCGGGTCAACGGAGGCACCGGCCGCGACACGCTCTTCACCCAGACGGACGACGTCCGGTACGGGTCGAGGGCGCAGCGGGCGGGCGACACCGTGACGACGGTGGACCTGAACACGAATAACGCCGCCGGCAATGTCCCCGGCAGCTCCATCGTCATCGAGGGCGATGCCGCCTTCCAGGCGCGTGTGCAGTCCGACCTGGACGCGCTGCGCTCCACCCCTCAGGGCCGGGAGATGCTCACGGCGCTCGACAACAGCGGCCACACCACCACCATCCGCCTCCAGACGAATCCGGCCGCGGGCAACACCGCGGGCGCGACGGACGGCACCAACGCCTGGCTGAAGCCGGATGGTACCCCGGGGAGTGGCTCGGACGCGGTCATCAACTACTACCCCGAGCGCATCTCGCTGGGCGGTGAGGATTGGCAGAACCGCCCGCCCGTCGTCGGCCTCTTCCACGAGATGGTGCACGCCTACAACTACACCACTGGCACGCTGGCCCCGGGCCAGACGGGCGGGGTGAACAACCGCGAGCTGGCGGCGGTGGGCCTGCCGTACGACCACGACGCCAATGCGACCACGCCGAACCAGCACCCCGGCCACATCAACGAGAACGACTACCGCGACGAGCTGAACCTGCCCACGCGGCCCCGGTACTGATTCCAGGATGACGTGAAGGTGCGGTCCCCGGCGGCCGGCGACGGCGGAAGGAACATTCCTTCCGCCAGTCGCCGCCCGAAGGGGGATGCGCGCTGGCGCCGACCGCGTCATGAACGAGCCCCACCGCCCGCCGGCAGTCGCGTGGCGGCACGTCCCTCGTGGGCCGCTCGGCCTCGGCGGAAGCCCCGCGCTCGTGCCCATCGGGAATCCTCCATGGCAGGGCACGCCACAACCGTTTCGAGGAGGGCAACTTGAGACATCCGGCCCGTGCCGCGGCGTGTATCCTCCCCTGCATCCTGGTCATGCTCGGGGCCTGTGCACGGAGCCAGCCCGCCACGGCGCAGGCGGAAGGGAAGAAGCCCATGGCGGCGGTCCAGGAGTCGAGCGGCATGCTGCGCGTCACCGAGGTGCGCTTCACGCAGGACGCGCTCGTGGTGCGCTACTCGCTTCACGGGGAGGCCCCCGTGTGGGTGGTGGATCAGCTCTTCAGCACCAGCCCCGCCGGCTACCATCACCTGGAGCCGGAGCGCGCGTACGTGGAGGCCCGGGACGGCGTGCTCGTCCTGACGCGGGCGCTGCTGCCCGTGCCGGACGACATCGAGGTGGAGGCGCCCGAGGTGCCCTGCGTGCGCAAGCTGTCGCCGGGGGAGTCGCTCTCGGGGGAGATTCGCGTACGCCTGCCGCCGCGTCAGGACATGCCGTACCGCGACCCGCGCCCTCTCGACCTGGCCACGCTGCGCTCGGTGACGCTGCGGATCGGCTACCTGCCGGACGTGCCGGAACTGGAGCTCCACGAGTCGAAGGACGACGTGGGCCGCCCGTGCCGCTACCCGAGCTTCGGGCCCGCCATCACCCGGCAGAAGTTCGCCGAGGTGGGGCCGCTGCCCCTGCCCGCGCGGCCCACGCCCTGAGGGCTCACTTCCGCCGGGCCCGCCACTCCTCGCGGCTCTGACCCCACGCCTCGATGAACGTGGTGTCATGCGGCGGCGGCAGCGTCACCGGCCCGATCTTCTTCGAGCCCAGCTTCCGGGCGACCTCCGCGGACGGGGTGTTCTCGGGCACGATGCAGTGGATGACCTGCGTCCACCCGAGAGTGTCGAAGGCCCAGTCGATGGCCGCCGCCGCCGCCTCGGTGGCGTAGCCCTTGCCCCAGGCGCTGCGCAGCAGGCCCCAGCCCACTTCCGTGCCCGGCCAGCCCTCCGGCTTCCACGGGCCGATGCGTCCCAGCCACTGGCCCGTGGACTTCTCCAGCACGGAGAACATGCCGAAGCCCTGCAGCGCCCACGAGCCCGCCATGGCGCTCATCGCCCGCCAGGCCATGGCACGCGGCTGCACGCCCCCGATGAAGCGCGCGGACTCCGGGTCCGCGATGAGCGCCGAGTAGCCGTCCAGGTCCTCCAGCGCCGTGGGGCGGAGGATGAGGCGTGCGGTCTCGAGCGTCGGTCCGGGGGCAATCATGTTCGTTCTCCGAGGTGCCGGATGGGCGGGAAGGCGGACCGTATACCGCCTTCCCGCCTCTTTCCTTCCCTCAGAGTGCGTCGGGAGCGCTCATCGCCGCGCTCTCGCTACTCGTCGCCGTCGAGGACGCCATCCAGGTCCCGGTCGATGCCGATGCGCTGGCCCGAGCCCGGCGGCGTGCACGTGTACGTCAGCACGCCGTTGGCCTGGACGATGCCCTGCCGCAGGAGCGCGTCGGAGACCAGGGGCAGCGCCGCCCGGTCTGCCTTGAACTGCGCGCCGCCCAGGTACAGCAGGCCCACGTCGTGGCCCGAGACGCGTCCCTTCGCCACCAGGTCGCACTCGCCCGCGTCCGCGCGCTGGCGCAGCAGGTCGATGCGCGGGCCCGCCACGGACGGGTTGCTCGCGGTGAGCGTCACCTGCTGTCCGACGATGGGCGCCAGGTTGCTCTCGAAGGCGAACATGTACAGCTCCATGTTCTTCTTCGCCGCGAAGCCCTCCGGCGTGTCGGGGATGCCGACGGAGTTGAAGATGGGGTGGAAGTCGAACCCGCTGTTGAAGTGGAACAGCGTGGGAATGGCGCCGTCGCTGTTGAAGCCGATGCCGCGCACCTGGTCACCGAGGAACGAATCCGCCGGCGAGTTGCCGAAGGCGAAGCCGGCGCCGAACATGCCGACCTTCTGGTACATGTTCCGCAGGTGCGGAACCTTGGGGAACAGCGGCTCCGCGTCGAAGGACGACTTGCCGTCCGTGCCGAAGAAGCCCTTGAAGGGGCCCTCGCCCGGATTCGCATTCACGTCCACCCGGTGGCAGGACTCGCACGAGCCGTGGAAGAAGCTGGTGGTGCCGACGAAGAAGTCGCGGCCCGCCTGCTGCTGCGGCGTGAGCGCGTTGTCCAGGTTGCGGATGGGGTTGGGCGGGTACGTCACCTGGAGGATGAAGTTGGTGAATTTCTGCATGTCCTCCGCGGGGAGCTGCGAGCTGCGCCCGAGCAGGTCCATGAACGCCGGGTTGAACTGCTTGAACGCCGCCGCCTCGTCGAAGGCGCCGCTGTTGGGCTGGATGCTGGGGGCCTCGGCGCCGGCGGTGCGGTCACCGCGCCAGTGCATGGCGCCGTGGTTGGCCATGCCGCGCAGGCTCTGCGTGGCCAGGGGGCCCTTCATCGGGTGGAAGGACGGGTCCTGTCCGAAGGTGGCGTCCGGGCCGAACTCCGGCAGCACGGGCACCACGGGGTTGAAGTTGGCCTTCACGACGCCGTCCGGGTTGCCCAGGTCCCAGGTGAGGCTGTCGAAGTCACCGAAGATGTGGCAGCTCGCGCAGGACGCGTCGCCATGGCTGGAGCTGTTGCGCGCGTCGTAGAGGAACGGGCGCCCCTCCACGATGCTCGCCGGCTCCGGGTTGAACATGGGCAGGTGGGCCACCTCCTGGTGCGTGGTGGTGTTGACCACGGAGATGGCGTTGTCGAAGCGCGTGAGCACGTAGAGGCGCCCGCGCGCCTCGTCCAGCACCACGCCCGTGGGGCCGCCGCCGGTGAGCGGAATCTGGTTCGCCGTGCTCGGCACGAAGCTGTCCGCCTCAAGCGCGGCCGTGGAGTACACGCCCAGCTTGGATGAACCGAACGCCGCGACGTACAGCGTGGCGCCGTCGGACGTCACCGTCATGCCCAGCGGCTGCGCGAGGCTCTTCTCGCTCTCCGCGTTGGGCACCGGCGCGCAGCAGACGGCGTAGTTGATGTGCTTGTTGAGGTGCCGGGGCGCGACGCTGCCCGTGCCCAGCACGGTGATGCGGCTCTCGTGCAGGTGCCCGCGGAGGGTGCTGCCGGCGAAGGTGCCGGGGCCCTCGAAGCGCAGGTCATTCCGCGCTTCGGTGTTGCTGACGTAGACCTTCCTGCTCACGGGGTTGACGGCCATGTTGAACAGGATGCTGCCCACGCCCGTGTAGAAGCCCGCGGTGCCGGACACCTGCGCGGGCGGGTTGGCCGTGGCGGAGATGGCGAACACGTCCTTGTCCGGCAGTGAGAAGGGCATCTGCTGCGTCCACGGACGGCCCAGCACGTCCAGCCAGTCCTGTCCGTTGTACTTGACGATGACGGACGTCTCCGGGGCCGGCAGCCCCTGGACGTTGACGTTGGGGCCGGGGACGCCGCCCGCCGCCTCGCCGCCGTTGGGCACCAGGCTCTCGTGCACCACCGACGTGCGGTTGCCGGAGTGGAACACCGCCGCATAGACGCGCGAGCCGTCCGGCGTCACCGCGAGCGCGCGGGGCGTGTCGCCGAAGAGGGGGATGATGGTGAGCGGGTTGCCGCCCAGCGACGCGCCCAGGTTGTCCGAGTCGAACACCCAGACGTCGGCGCGGCCGACGCCCTCCGTGGTGAGCTGCGGGTCGAACGGGACGTTCTGCCCCCGGTGCGCGGCGGTGATGAAGGCGCGCTTGCGGCCCGTGCCCGCGAAGACGATGTCGCGGGGCTCGTCACCCACGAGCAGCGTTCGCGTCACCGCGCCGCTGCTCCCGCTCGTGTCGATGCGCACGACGCTGATGCTGTCGGAGAGGTGGTTGACGACCCAGACCTCGTCATTGGTGCGCGCCGCGACGGCGACGGGCTCCAGGCCCACGGGCACCGAGCCCTTGTGGACGAGGCCGCTGGTCTCCACCTGGAAGATCTCCAGGCGGTTGTCCGGCGTGTTGGCGGCGAAGAGGAGCCTGCCATTGGGAGAGAGCGCCAGGGGCCGGACCTGGCCACTCTCGAAGAGGGTGAAGTGTGCGGCGGAAGCGGTGGCGCTCACGAGGAGCGTCGCCGCGAGCACTGCTGTCGAAATGCCACGGCGGAGGGCCGTGCCTTGGACTTTCATGGTGCCTCGCTCGAGATGTCGGACGTCGTGCCAACCGGAATACGGAGGCACGAAGCAGCGCGGGTTGCGCGCCCCGAGCGTAGGCGGAGGTGTTCAGTTGAAAACAGAACCGCCCGAGGCGGGGGACGGGGGCTCCGTCCCGCCTTCCTCGGGCGGGTCCATCAGTACCTGCGGGCTACCAGATGCGGACGCGCTGGTCAGGCGTGAGGAACAGCTTCTGGCCGGGCTGGACGTCGAAGGCCTGGTACCAGGCGTCGTTGTTGCGCACCGTGGACGCGCGGTACTCGCCGGGCGAGTGCCCGTCCGTCAGCAGGATGCGGCGCAGCAGCGGCTCGCGGTACTTGTTGCGCCACACCTGGGCGAAGCCGAGGAAGAAGCGCTGGTCGCCGGTGAAGCCGTCAATCACCGGCGCCGGCTTGCCGCCGAGCGACAGCTTGTAGGCGTCATACGCCACGGCCATGCCCGCCACGTCCGCGATGTTCTCGCCGAGCGTCAGGTCGCCGTTGACGTGCAGGTCCGGCAGCGGCTGGTAGGCGTTGTACTGCTCGGTGAGCGCCTTGCCGGCGGCCTGGAAGCGCGCCTCGTCCTCCTTCGTCCACCAGTTGGACAGCTTGCCGCGCGCGTCGAACTTCGCGCCGGTGTCGTCGAAGCTGTGGGAAATCTCGTGGCCGATGACGGCGCCGATGCCGCCGTAGTTCACCGCCGGGTCCGCGTTCGCATCGAAGAAGGGCGGCTGGAGGATGGCGGCGGGGAAGATGATGGAGTTCTGCTGCGGCGAGTTCAGCGCATTCACCAGCTGCGGCACCATGAACCACTCGGTGCGGTCCACCGGCTGACCCAGCTTGGCCAGGTTGCGCTTGAGCTCGAAGAGCGACGCGCGCTCGGCGTTGCCGTACGCGTCGTCACGGGCAATCTTCAGCGTCGAGTAGTCCCGCCACGTCGTCGGGTTGCCGATGCTCGTCTGGAGGGTGCCGACCTTCTCCTGTGCGCGGGCCTTCGTCTCGGGGGACATCCAGGCCAGCGCTTCCACGCGCTTGCCGAACGCGGCGACGATGTTGCGGACCATGGTGTCCGCCTCCGCCTTCACCTCGGGCGGGAAGTACTTCTCCACGTACAGCTTGCCCACGGCCATGCCCATGGTGCCGTTGGTGAAGTCGATGGCGCGCTTCCAGCGGGCCCTCAGCTCCTTCGCACCGGCCAGCGTCTTGCCGTTGAAGTTGAAGCTCTCGTCGACGAAGGCCTTGGGCAGGACGCCCGCGTTGCGCGCGATGGCGCGGAAGGCCAGGTAGTCCTTCCAGGCCTGGAGCGGCTCGCCGCCGACGAGCTTGGAGATGCCCACCAGCGCGCTCGGCTGCCACACCATGACCTGCGGCTGCTGTGCGAGGCCGGCGGCGGTGAAGAACGCGTTCCAGTCGAAGCCCGGGGCCTTCTTCGCGAACTGCTCGCGCGGCCAGGGGTTGTTCGTCTTGGTGATGTCGCGCGTGTCGACCTGGGCCCAGTGCGTCTTCGCAATCTTCGTCTCGAGGTCCACCACGCGGGCGGCGCGGGCCTCGGGCTCGGACAGGCCCGCCAGCTTCAGCATGTTGGCGATGTGCTGCTGGTACGACTGGCGCACCTCCTTGAAGCGGGGGTTGTCGGCCAGGTAGTAGTCGCGGTCCGGCAGGCCCAGGCCGCCCTGGAGGAGGTACGGGGCGTAGCGGGACGGGTCGTTCAGGTCCTCGGCAATCCAGAGGCCGAAGATGCGGCTCGTGGTGACGTTGCCCGTGTTGAGCGCGTCCACGTCAGGGCGCAGGCTCTGGCCCAGCTCGGTGGACAGCTGCTTCTTGTTGGAGATGGCCGCGATGCGGTCCAACTCGGGCTTCAGCGGGGCGGTGCCCTTGGCCTCGATGCCGGCCTCGTCGAGGTAGCTGGCGAAGACGTCGCCGATCTTGCGGCCCTCGCTGCCCTCGGTGGCCTGGACCTGCGCTTCAATCAGCTCGCGGGTGCGCTGGTCGGCCTGCTCCGACAACCGCGTGAACATGCCGTAGCTGGAGCGGTCGGCGGGAATCTCCGTCTTGTCCAGCCACGTGCCGTTGGCGTACCGGTAGAAGCTGTCCCCGGGCTTGACGGCCTTGTCCATGCCGGCGAAGTCGTAGCCGAAGGTGCCGTACATCGGCTTCGGCGCGGCGGGAGCGGCAGCCGCGGGGGCCTGAGCGGGAGCGGGGCTCTCCGCGGGGGTGGAGGGCGGCGGCGTCTTCTCCGCCGGAGCGGAGGACGCGCACGAGGTCATCAGAGCAGAGGCGCACACGGCCACAACGCCGCGCGTCGCGACCGGGAAACGTCGATGGGGATGTTTCAAGGTGAAGCTCCTGAACGAGAGACCACAGCGCCGGCCCGGGGGCAGGGCCCCCGGAGCCTTCGAGACCTGGGGATATAGACGGTCTGGCGCATGCAGTGGGGGAGCGAACAGCGGGACGGGCGTTTTCATCCCGTCCCGCATGCCATGTGGCCAACGAATGGCTCCCCACTCCCGGAGGCTTCGCCTACCTCGCGCTCCAGTTGAGGTGCCAGCCCAGCTGGTTGGCCAGGGCGGGGGTGATGCCGGACTGCTGGACGTAGACCCGGAAGCCGGTGGCCGTCGGGGTGTAGATGGCCGTGGCGCCGGAGGCCACCCAGTGGCTGCTCGTCCCTCCCAGCGACGTGACGTACTGCGGTGTCGACGCGAAGCCGCAGCCCGCCGTGTTCACATCCAGGAACACGTCATTCGGGCTGTAGACCTGCCAGTTGGTGGCGCCCTGCGTCGTCTGCCCCGTGCAGAGCGAGGGCTGGTTCAGGTTGTTCGGCGTGGCCTGCCAGTTGAGGTGCCAGCCCAACTGATTGGCCAGGGCGGGGGTGATGCCGGGGCTGCGGACATAGACGCGGAAGCCGGTGGCCGTCGGGATGTAGATGGCCGTGGCGCCCAAGGCCACCCAGTGGCTGCTCGTCCCTCCCAACGACGTGAAGTACAGCGGCGTCGACGCGAAGCCGCAGGCCGCCGTATTCACATCCAGGTACACGTCATCCGCGGTGTAGACCTGCCAGTTGGTGGCGCCCTGCGCCGTCTGCCCCGTGCAGAGCGAAGGCTGATGCAGGTTGTTCGGCGTGGCCTGCCAGTTGAGGTACCAGCCCCACGCGTTGGCCTGGGCGGGGGTGATGCCGGGGCTGCGGACATAGACGCGGAAGCCGGTGGCCGTCGGGGTGTAGATGGCCGTGGCGCCGGAGGACGTCCAATGGCTGCTCGCCCCTCCCAGCGACGTGAAGTACAGCGGCGTCGACGTGAAGCCGCAGCCCGCCGTATTCACATCCAGGTACAGGTCGTCCGGGCTGTAGACCTGCCAGTTCGTCGCGCCCTGCGGCGTCGAACCCTTGCAGACCGAGGAGCCGCTGTTGAGCACGCGGGTGATGGCCTGACGCAGGTCGGGCAGGCGCCCGATGTTCTGGCTGGACGCGGCCTGCGGCGTCCCCGTCTCCGCGAGAATCTGCCGCACCGTGAGCGGGGAGAGAGCGCCCCGGCCGCTGGCGCGGGCGACACCCTGGAGGCTCGCGGCGGCGCCCGTCACGATGGGCGAGGCGCTCGACGTGCCGCTGAAGCTGGCGGTGTAGTACTGGTCCTCGCCGCTGGCGAACAGGTCGCCATAGCCCATCGACACCACCTGCTCGCCCCAGCCGTGGACGTCCACGCGGCTGCCGTAGTTCGTCCAGCACATGGGCACGCGGGTGGTGGCGGTGCTGGCGCCCACGACGATGGCGCCCGAGTCACGCACAGTGCGGTTGAACGCATTGCCGTACGCGGCCGCGTCCAGGTTGGCGCTGCCGTTGCCCGCCGCCTCCACCACGGTGACGCCGTTGGCGGTGGCCGTGGCGATGGCGTCGTAGTTGGCCTGCCAGTACTCCATCGCGATGTAGTTGCACTGGCCGGTGTTGCACGTGCACGCCGTGCCGTCCGAGGGGCCCTGGGAGTGCAACTCGATGAGCACCACGCCGCCGCTGCCAGCCGCGGTCGCCGCGGAGGAGATGGCGCTCGCCGTGCCCACGGCGTAGCTCTGCACGCCGGCCTGGGCCTGGTGGGCGATGCCCGTCACGCCGTAGCCGTTGGCGACACCGACCATCTCACCGAGCACGGCGGTGCCGTGGTTGCGCCAGCCGATGTCGTTGACCTGGGTACCGCCCTGGAAGAAGAGGGCCGGCATGTCCTCGTGCGTGGTGCGCCAGCCGCCCTCCACGTCCACGATGCGAACGCCCGCGCCCGCGCCGCCCGCCACCGTCCACGCATACCGCGCGTCGATGCCGGAGGGCGCCGCGTTCAGGTAGCCCTGATTGCCCTCGTACAGCGGGGTGGTGGGAGGCAGGTCGGCCGCGGCCAGCAGGCTGCGCACCGCCGCGCTCATCCCGAAGTCCACCATCGCGGGCTCGGGGCGGGGCTCGGCGTAGGCCACCTCCACGCTGTCCAGCGCGTTGAGGCGCTCCACCAGCGCGGTCACGTCCTCGGCCCGGGTGCCCGGCAGCAACGGCACCTCGAAGTACAGGTCCAGGTCCGCGAGCTGCCGGCCTCCGCGCTCCTCACCGGTGCGCTTGCGCTCGGCCAGGAGCGACTCGTCCTCCTTGAACAGCCGCGCGACGCCGCCGATGCGGGGCGCCCGCTCCACCAGCGCGAGCACCGAGGCCACGTCCGACTCCAGCCGCGCATCCGTCAGGCCCTGTCGTGACAGCAGCGCGCGCTCGTCCTGCCCGCGCTCCTGCGTGAGCGCCACCATGCGGCCGCCGCGCAGGCGCACGCGCGTGCCCTCGTGGAACTTCACCACCAGGCGCTCCAGCGGGGCATCCACCACCAGCCGCCGGGCCTGGGCCTTGTTGGCGAGGGCGCGCTCCTGCAATGCGCCGGGAGCCGCGTCCGCGAACGGAGCGGCGAGCATGCCCAGCCCGAGGGCCAGACCCCCGAGACGTGAAACGGGAAACGAGCTGCGTGGCTTCATCTGCGTTCCTCCAGGTGAGGGCGGCAGGGAAGCACACGCGTCTGACAGTTAAATCAGATTAGTCTCGTTTACTGAATTGTTACACCCAACCGGGAACGGGCGCGCTCACGCGTCATTGCCATGGCCCGCGATGATGGCCCAGGTGGCGAGGGCGCTGTTGACGCTGGTCCAGTAGCCGTAGGCCTCGTAGTACCAGACGGCCCAGTGGGCCTGCATGTTGAGCGCGCGTGGCGTGTCGGGCAGGTCGCCGTTGATCTGCGGGTCGGACGCGTTGCGGATGACGAGCCACAGGGGCGCCTGGTCTCCCAGCTCCTCGGCCACCAGGCCCAGCACCGCGTCTCCCATCTCCACGCCCGCGCCAGCGGCCTCCAGCCCGTTGCGCGAGGTGCCGAACTCGAAGAAGTCGGTGGTGAGGATGGGGTGGAAGGCGGGCATGTCGCGCCCGTCGACCTTGAAGTCGGGCGTGTTGCGGATGCCTGGCAACAGGGGGCCGGTGAAGGCGTAGCGCTTGGTGGGAGGCCCGAAGTCAGGCTCGCGGAGCTGGTCCGCGTGGCGGGCCATCAACCGGTGCGCGTCTTCGAAGTGCTGGGTGGGGATGGGGAAGTCGCAGCGGTAGGTCTTCCCGTTGAAGGGCTCGTTGCGGAACTCCATCGACAGTCGGAACTTCGCGGCGCGGGTGATGATGACGTCACCCAGTTCATGGTCCGGAAACGTCGCGCCCGCGGTGCCCACGGTAATCACCATGCGCGGCTTCACCTCGCGGATGAGCTGGTGGAACAGGTCCTTCACCGGCAGCGTCGCGGTGCCCTGGCCCGTGCGGACGCCGTCCTGGTTGAGGTGCAGCTCCGACTTGAAGCACAGCACCCGCTTGTCGCCGATGCGCGTGAGGAAATAGCTCCCCAGGCGCTTCACCCGCTGCGATGGGGCACCCTTGCGGATGTTCGGCTGGTACTTCGTCGTGAAGTCGCGGTCGTAGTTGTACCAGCGCTCGCGCCGCCTGCCCGGGGTGAGGGTGTCCGCCAGGGCCTCGACCTCGGCCACCGTCCAGGTGACGACCAGGTAGTCCGCCTCGGGCAGGGGCGCCCCGGGGTCCGGGGTCTGCGCAAGGGGTTGGGGCGTGGGTGCCAGCCCTTCGGGATAGCTCAGCCCCAGGTTCACCTTCTCCAGCGGGGCCCTGTCTCGCGGAACGGCCAGGGCTTCCAGCGGCTGTTCGTCCTCCAGGGCTCCATACTCGATGATGTGACGCGCAAGCAGGCTGGGGTTGCTCAGGATGGAATGAGGGTTTGGCACGGCGCACCTCCAGAGGGGTCCCCTGGGTAGATGGCGGCGTGGCGGCGTGTGACTCCGGTGCCCGCCCGCCGTGACGCGTCCGGCCGCCCGGGTGCTTCAGCAGGGAGCCCAGAACTTATGGCACGCTCGCCCGTTGAGTGACCCCATGACCTTCCAAGTCCCGCGCGCCTTGCGCGCTCTCCTGTCCCTGGGCTTTGTCGCCCTCCTCGCGTTGCTGTCACCCCGTGTCCTCGCAGCCCGGGCCACCACACGCTCGCTTGGCGGTGCGAACCGGTATGTGACGCACGTCACCACCGACAAGCCGCTCTACCGCCCCGGAGAGCAGGTGCTGGCGCGCGGCCTGGTGCTGGAGGCGCTGAGCCGCAAGCCGTACGCGGGCTCGCTCCAGGCGCAACTGGAGGTGCGGGGGCCCAAGGGGGACGTCGTCACCACCAGCACGGTGTCCACGGCGGACGCCGTCTGGGGGTACGGGTGGCCCATTCCCGCCGGCCAGCCCGGTGGCGAGTACACCCTGCGCGTCACCTACCCGTGGACGGGCGCGGCCCCCGCGGAGCGGAAGTTCGACGTGCGCGCGTACCGGGCCCCCCGGCTCAAGTCGCAGATTGAGTTCCTCCGCGACGGCTACGGGCCGGGTGACACCGTCACCGCCACGCTGGACGTGAAGCGCGCGGAGGGCGGCGTGCCCGAGGGCGCGAAGGTGACGGCCACCGCGCTCGTCGACGGCGTCACCGCGGCGCAGGTGCCGTGCACGGTGGACGGGAAGGGGCGTTGCACGGTGCGCTTCCCGCTGCCGGCGGCGATGGAGCGCGGTGAGGGCACGCTGGCCTTCACCATCGAGGACGGGGGCGTGGTGGAGTCCGCGGCGAAGACGATTCCCATCCTCCTCCAGACGCTGGACCTGGTCGTGTACCCGGAGGGCGGCGACCTGGTGGCGGGCCTCACCTCGCGCGTCTACTTCGAGGCGCGCACGCCCGCGAAGAAGCCGGCGGACCTCTCGGGCCGGGTGGTGGAGGTGGGCACCGGCCGCGTGGTCGCCAGGGTGCGCTCGGAGCACGAGGGCCGTGGCCGCTTCGAGCTGACCCCGCAGGCCGGCGTGAAGTACGCGCTGCGCATCGACGCGCCGTCGGGCATCAAGAAGAGCTTCCCGCTGCCGGAGGTGAAGCCCAGGGGCGCCATCATCCGCACGCGCGAGGACGTGGTGCCCGCGGGCCGGCTGGTGCAGCTCGCGGTGGGCCTGTCCGGCGTGGGCCGCGCGACGGTGACGCTGAGCCAGCGCGAGGTGCGCGTCGCCTCGGCGGTGCTCGGGGACGAGCAGGGCGGGCCGGTGACGTTGGACCCGGGCGAGGCGGACGGCGTGCTCGTCGCCACGGTGTGGGACCACGACGGTCGGCCGCTCGCGGAGCGACTGGTGTTCCGCCAGCCCTCGAAGGAAGTCACCGTCGAGCTGAAGGCGGACCGCAAGCGCTACGTGCCCGGCGGCCCGGTGCAGCTCACGGCCCGCACCACGCGCGACGGCAAGCCCGTCTCCGCGCTGGTGATGCTCACCGTCACGGATGACGCGGTGCTGGAGCTCCAGGAGAAGCGAGACCAGGCGCCGCAGCTTCCGGTGATGGTGCTGCTGGAGTCCGAGGTGAAGGAGCTGGCCGACGCGCAGCTCTACCTCGACGCGAAGAATCCGAAGTCGAAGCTGGCGGTGGACCTGCTGCTGGGGACGCAGGGCTGGCGGCGCTTCGCGCTGACCGACACGCAGGGCTTCCTCGCCCGGCACGGTGACGCGGCGATGCGTGTGCTCGCGGTGCGCTGGCCGCAGGAGCCCGTCCGCAGGCCCAGGCCTTCCACCGGCAGGGGCATCGGACGCGGCGCCATGGATGACCGGAAGGCCATGGCCGGGCTGGCGTCCCAGCGGCCGGCGGCGGCCCGGATGGAGCGGGAGGAGATGGTGGAGGACGCGGAGCTCGCCGACGAGGGGGCCGGCATGGCCCTCGGTGCCGTGCAACCGGAGATGGCGCCTGTCGCCGACGCGGTTGCCGTGCCGCCCCCGGCCCAGGCGCCCGGGGCTCCGGCTGCCTTTGCCCCGCCTGACGCGGACGGCCCGGCTCCCGTGATCGAGTTGAAGGAAGAGGAAGCACCGAGGGAGAAGGTGGCCCGGCGCGCGAAGCGGGACCTGAGCGCCGATGAGCGGCAGGTCCTCATGGGGCAGCTGGTCTACCTCCGCGAGTTCGCGCACACGGTGCGGCCGAACCGCAAGGCGGGCGACCGGGTGGACTTCGCGGAGACGCTCTACTGGAACGCCGGGGTGCGCACGGATGCCCGCACCGGCGAGGCGCGGGTGTCTTTCGCGATGAGCGACTCGGTGACGACGTTCAAGGCCTTCGCGGGAGCGGTGGGCGGTGACGGTGCACTCGGCTCGGCGGTGGCGGAGCTGGAGTCGGTGCAGCCGTTCTACGCGGAGCCCAAGCTGCCCCTCGAAGTCACGTCGGGAGACGTGGTGCGGCTGCCGGTGGCGTTGGTGAACGGGACGGAGGCGAAGCTGGCGGGGGCGGGGGTGAAGGTGGAGGTGAAGGGGAACGTGAAGGTCACCGGCAGCCGCAACCTGGACCTGGCCTCGCAGGAGCGGGCCCGGCAGCTCTTCTCGCTGGAGATTGGCCAGGAGGCGCAGCCGGTGGACGTGAAGCTCACCGCGAGCGCCGGTGAGTACACGGACGTCGTCACCCGCACGCTGTCCATCAAGCCCCGGGGTTTCCCGGGCCGCGTGTCCTTCGGCGGGCTGCTGTCGCCGAAGGCCCCTGCCGCGCACCGGGTGGTGCTCCCGGAGAGCGTGGTGCCCGGCAGCGTGCGCACGTCCATCGCCATCTACCCCGGCCCGCTGGCGAACATGACGGAGTCTCTGGCCCGCCTCATCCAGGAGCCCTACGGCTGCTTCGAGCAGACCAGCTCCACGACGTACCCGATGACGATGGCGCAGCAGTACTTCCAGACGCACACCGGCGTGAATCCGGAGCTGGTGGCGAGCGCCCGCGAGAAGCTGGAGCGGGGCTACCAGCGACTGGTGGGCTACGAGACGTCCGAGAGGGGCTACGAGTGGTTCGGGCAGAACCCGGGCCACGAGGCGCTGACCGCGTTCGGCCTGCTGCACTTCACGGACATGCTCCAGGTGCGCGAAGTGGACACGGCGATGCTGGAGCGCACGCGCGAGTGGCTCCTCCAGCAGCGGGACGGGCAGGGCGGCTTCAACCGCAAGCGCCGCGCGCTGCACGTGTGGGTGGAGGACCCGGACACGTCGAACGCGTACATCCTCTGGACGCTGCTGGAGAGCGCGGGCAAGCCGGCCGCGCAGGCGAAGGAGCTGGCGAAGGAGGTGGCCTCGCTGAAGGCCGCGGCGGCGAAGAGCACCAACAGCTACGTGGTGGCGCTGGCGGCCAACGCCATGGCGCTCGCTGGTGACACCTCCGAGGCCCGGACGCTGATGGGTCGGCTCTCGTCCCTGCAGGGCAAGGACGGCGTGGTGGGCGGCTCGACGCAGTCCATCGTGGGCAGCTCGGGGGAGACGCTGAACATCGAGACCACCGCGCTGGCGGCGCTGGCCTGGATGCGTGACTCCTCCTACGTGGGCAACGTGGAGCGCGCGATGAAGTTCCTCGCGGAGTCCAGCGACGGCGGCCGCTACGGGACGACGCAGAGCACGGTGCTCGCGCTGCGCGCCATCATCGCCTACGACAAGGCGCGCGCCTCCAAGCTCACCCCGGGCCTGGTGCGCGTCTACGTGGAGGGCCGTCCGGTGGGCGAGCCGGTCCGCTTCGACGGCTCCACGCAGGAAGCGCTCAAGCTGCCCGACGTGGGCGCGCTGCTCGGCGCGGGTGAGCGCCGCGTGGAGCTGCGGATGGAGGGCGGCGCGGAGCTGCCGTACTCGGTGGAAGTCACCTACAACGCGCTGGTGCCGGACAGCTCGAAGGAGACGCCGGTGGCGCTGGAGGTGGTGCTGGCGAAGACGGACCTCACCGAGGGCGAGCCCACCGAGGCGCGGGTGGTGATTGCCAACCGGACGGGCCAGAAGCTGCCCACGGCGGTGGCCATCTTCGGCGTGCCGGGCGGGCTGGAGGTGCGGCATGACCAGCTCAAGGAGCTGGTGAAGCGGCAGGTGGTGGATGCGTACGAGGTGCTCGGGCGCGACGTCGTCCTGTACTGGCGCGGCATGGAGCCCCGCAAGCGCATCGACGTGCCGGTGTCCCTGGTGGCCGCGGTGCCCGGCACGTACACGGGCCCGGCCAGCCGCGCGTACCTGTACTACGCGGACGAGCACAAGACGTGGAGCGAGGGCGTGAAGGTCTCCATCGCCGCGAAGCCGTAGCCTCCAAGGGAGCGGGCCTGCGGGCGCATGTCGCCCGTCGGCCCGCCTGCTCACCCGCGCCCACCCTCCTCACGGACGGGTGGGCGCAGTGCTTTCATCGAGCCGCTTGCTCGCCAATGCCGCCCTCCTCACGGACAGGCGAGCGCACGTCGTGCCCCCTGCTCACAATCGCCGGAAGGGGTCTCCCTCCTCCAGGACAGGAGGGACGCACGATGAAGCGAGCGATGTGGATGGGGGTGGGGCTCCTCACCGTGGTGCTGGGCGCGTGCAGCGAGGTGCAGAAGACCGCGGACGAAGCAGGGGTCCAGCTCCCCGAGACCGGACAGGAACAGGGCGCCGAGGAGGCGAGTCGGGGAACGGGCGGGTCGGGGATGCCCTCGGGCACCTCCACTTCGCGCCCGGAGCACTTCTCCCGCGAGTGGTACGTGAGCACCTCGGGCTCGGACACGGCGGAGGGCTCGAAGGCGAAGCCGTTCCGCACCATCCGCCGGGCCATGCGTGCGGTGGGGCCCGGTGAGGCCATCAAGGTCCTCCCGGGCGCCTACGCGGAGAGCGTCGTCATCGACGGCGACGTGAAGCCGGGACGCAAGGACGCGCCCATCACCGTGAAGGCCGTGGGGCACGCGAGAATCGTCCCGGGCAAGGGTGGGGCGCTCGTGCAGTTCCGCAAGCCCTACTGGATTGTGGATGGCTTCGACATCGACGTGAAGGGCCAGCCGCGCTTCGCCGTCATCTTCGAGGGGAACACCGAGGGCTCCGTGTTGGCGGGCTCGCACGTCCATGACGGCACCCTGGGCGGCGGCGTCACCACGTTCGGCGGCGCGCATGACGTCACCATCGAGGGCAACAACATCCACGACTTCCGGAAGAAGCCCCGGGGCGACTCGCACGGCGTGGTCGTCCAGGCGACGTCGCGCGACATCACCGTCCGCGACAACGACATCCACGACAACTCGGGTGATTCGGTGCAGTGCCTCAAGCCGGACCGGGCCGGGCAGGCGCCCGCGCGCGGGCTGCTCGTCGAGAAGAACCGGCTCTATTCGAACGACGAGAACGCGGTGGACATCAAGACGTGCAGCAACGTGGTCATCCGCGACAACGACATGCACGGCTTCCGGAAGTCGGCCACGTCCGCGGGTGAGGCGGTGGTGGTCCACTACTCCGCGAAGAATGTCCGCGTGGAGGACAACCGCATCTCCGACGCGGGGCGGGGCATCTCCGTCGGTGGCGTGAAGGATGGGAACCAGCCGAGCCCGAGCGCGGTGGAGGTGAAGGACAACCGCATCACCGACATCTCGAAGCAGGGCGGCGGTGACGGCACCGGCATCCGGGTGGAGAACGCGAAGGACGTGGCGGTGGTGGGCAACAGCATCGACAAGACGGAGGGCTACGGGCTGATGGTCGGCCTGGGGGCCAACAACGCGCCCAGCGAGAATGTGACGGTCCGCGAGAATGTCGTCCGGGGCCGGAACCTGGTGAGGCTCGGCAAGCACCGGCCCGGGCTGCGCATGGACCGGAACCGCTACGCCAAGGGTGGGTTGCTCAAGGCGGACCCGAAGGAAGTTCGCGACTTGACGGAGTGGAAGAGCGTCTCTGGCGTGGATGGGACTTCCTCGCAGGTGCCTTGAGCGTTCCTCGTGCAGGAAGGAGGGCAACGGGCGATAACAGTCCCGACGTGCCCTCCGGCACGGACGCACCGACCTTCGTGGAGACGCGAGCCCATGGCCTGGCAGATGCCCGACGAGCCCTTTGTCGACCCGGATCCCAGCTCCGCGCTGGAGACCATCATCATGCCGCGCACGCGCGACCTCGGTGACGGCTTCGAGGTGCGCCGGGCGCTGCCCTCGATGCGGCGCCGCATGGTGGGCCCCTTCATCTTCTTCGACCAGATGGGGCCGGCGGTGTTCCGCTCCGGGCACGGGCTGGACGTGCGGCCGCATCCGCACATCGGCCTGGCCACCGTGACGTACCTCTTCGAGGGTCAGGTCCTCCACCGGGACAGTCTGGGGACGGTGCAGACCATCCAGCCCGGCGCGGTGAACTGGATGGTGGCCGGACGCGGCATCACCCACTCCGAGCGCACGCCCCCGGGGCTGCGCGCGTCGGGCGGGAAGCTCTACGGCATCCAGATATGGGTGGCCGCGCCGAAGACGCACGAGGAGATTGCGCCCGGCTTCGCCCACACGCCCGCGGAGGCGCTGCCCGTGGTGGAGGACGCCGGGGCGCGCGTGCGGGTGATTGCCGGAGGCCTGTATGGCGCACGCTCTCCCGTGAGCACGCTGTCGGAGCTGTTCTACGCGGACGCGGTGCTCGCGGCCGGCGCGCGGCTTCAGGTCCGTGCGAGCCACGAGGAGCGCGCGGCGTACGTGGCGGAGGGCCTGGTCGAGCTCGAGGGACAGACGTACGGGCCGGGGCAGTTGCTCATCTTCCGGCCCGGCGCGGAGGTGGTGGTCACCGCCTCGGCGCAGGCGGGAGGTCGCGTGCTTCTCTTCGGCGGCGAGCCCATGGATGGGCCGCGCCACATCTGGTGGAACTTCGTCTCCAGCTCGCGTGAGCGAATCGAGCAGGCGAAGGAGGACTGGAAGTCCGGCCGCATGGCCGCGGTCCCCGGCGAGACGGACTTCATCCCGCTCCCGGAGCCCGAGCCCTCCGGCGTCGCGCGCTACCCGTGAGGCGTCGCGCGGCGGCTACCGCGTGACGTCGACGTTATAGGTGCCGTCACCGGAGGTGGCGGTGCCCGTCACCCGGGTGCTGCCCGCCTTGCGCTGGACGTTGCCGGTGCCGTCGTCCTCGATTTCACCGGTCAGGTTCAGGTTCAGGGTGACGTCGCCCTCCAGGTCTCCGGTCATCTGGAAGGTGCCCACGAGCGTCCCGGTGAAGGTGCCGTTGGGGATGTTCCGCAGCTGGAGGGTCAGCTCCGGCTGGGCCGTCTGGTCGGTGGTGGACGCGTAGGTGATGTTCACCGGGTCCTCGTCCTCGCCCACGTCAATCTCCCCGTCGGAGTAGCTGGTCATTCCCTCGCGCAGCCGCATCCCCTTGTTGGCCGAGGAGCCCTGGTCCACCTGCCCGGTGATGACCAGCGTCCCGGTCTCGTCGCCGGACGCCGACTGGGCCGGGATGTTCGCGCTCGACGCGGCGTTGAAGCCGGAGAAGCCGAGCTGCAGGGCCTTGCTCACCGATTTGTCGAGACCCAGGTAGGCACGCCGGGCCTGCTCGTCGGAGCTGATCTCGTCATCACCACAGGCCGTCAGGCTCGCGGACAGGAAGAGGGAGCACGCGACAGCGGTCACGACACGCGAAATGGATGGGGACATGCCGTCTGTGTATCGCAATCCCTTTGGCTTGCACCACACGAAGCGCGTCAGACAAAAGTGCGACTCCAGTGTGGCCGAAAGGCATTACGGAGGGTCCGAGCCTGCGTACAGCTTCAGGTACCTGCGCGCCTCGTCCGCCGAGGGTCCTTCGGACTCCAGGGCGAGGTGAGAGGTGAAGTGTTTCATTGCATCCCGTATCGCGCCCCGGCGCGAGTAGATGCGAGCCAATTCGAGGTGACACCGCGCCTGGGATTTGTCGAACCGCAGGCATTGCTGGAACCACCCCAGGGCCCGGTTGTCGTCAGCGCGCGAGGTCCAATACAGCCCGTTCTCCAGCGCGAGACGCGTCTCGTCCTCGGGGGAGGAGGGCTCGGTGGCGCCAGGAGCGGGGTCGGGCGCGGTTGCCGTGGAAGGGGGCGCGTCGGAGGGCGTCCCGGTGTCGGTGGTTGCACCCGCGGGCATCGCGTCGGAGGGCGTCCCCGTGGCGCTGGTCGCACCCGTGGGCATCGCCTCGACGCCCGTCGCGGTGGGGGGCGTCGCGGTGGCCGCCGTTGCGCCCCCGGGCGTCGCGGTAGAGGGTGTCGCGGTGGAAGGCTCCGGCGAGCGGGGCGGCGTAGCAACCACCGGAGGCGAATCCGGCCGCTGCTCTTCCCGCGCGCCCCGGACCACCGTCGTTCCCACCAGGCTCACGATGCCCACGGCCAGTGCGCCCAGGACTCCCTTCACCATGGCCGGGCGGCGCAGCAGGTGCGCACGGAAGCGCGAGCGCAGGTTCGCGTGGGTGGGCCCCGTGCCCGGCGCATCCGGAGTGCTCGCGGATGCGGGCGGCACGGGCGGGCGCGCGGCCTCTTTCGCAACCTGGGTCGCGGAGACTCCGTCCACCGCGAGCGCGGGCCTGCCCAGCGGAGATGCCCGGGGCGGGCTCATGGGCGTCATCGACCGGGGGGCGCCGTCCTGCACGGGCATCGCGGCGCTCCTGCCGCGCCAGGCCTGGAGCTGCGACAGGAAGTCCGCCGGAATCTGCGGTGCCCGCTTCAGCGCGGTGAGCTCCTCCTGGAACAACCAGCCCATGAAGTGCTTGCGCGCGTTGGCCGGGAAGCGCGGCGCGCGGAACCCCATCCAGTCGGACAGTGACTGCTGCAGGGCCTCCGCGCTCAGGTAGCGCTTCTCGCGCGAGGTGGCCAACGCGAGCCGGAGGATGCCCTGCAGGTCGGAGTCCAGCGTGGGGTTGAGGGACAGCGCGGGGGTGAGCTCTCCCTCGGAGATCTTGCGCATCACCTCGAACTCGCTGCCATCCGCCGGGCGCTGGCCGCAGAGCATCTGGTACAGCACCGAACCCACCGTGTACACGTCGGAGCGGGCGTCCAGCGCCTCGCCCCGTGCCTGCTCCGGCGAGAAGTACAGGTACTTGCCCTTGACGATGCCCACCTCCGTCTCCGGCCGGCCCTTGAGTCGCGCCTTGGCGATGCCGAAGTCGGTGAGCTTCACCTCGCCCTCGTAGCTCAGGAGGACGTTGTCCGGAGAGAGGTCCCGGTGCACCACGCCAAGCGGCTCGCCGCGCGCGTCCAGGCGGGTGTGGGCGTGGTGCAGGCCCCGGCACATCTCCAGGGCGATGCCCACCGCCAGCGGCGCGGGGAGGCAGGCCAGGCCCTTCACCTTCGCCGCCTTGAGCACCCGCCCCAGCGTGTGCCCGTCCACCAACTCCATGGCCAGGAAGTACTCGCCGTCGACCTTCCCGAAGTCGAACACCTGCACGATGTTGCCGTGGCTCAGCCCGACCGAAATGCGGGCCTCGTTGAGGAACATCTCCACGAAGGCCGGGTCCTCCGCGTAGGTGCCCAGCACGCGCTTGATGACCACGGGCTTCGTGACGCCAGGAGCCGCCGTGTAGAGCGCCCGATACACGACGGCCATGCCGCCGCTCCCCAGGCGCTCCTGGAGCTCGTACTTGCCGAATGGGATGTGACGGGGCTCGCTCACGCCCGCCGAAGCTACCAGGGACGATGGCGGGTCAGAAAACCCCGGGGTTCCTGCCCGTGTTCTCTTTTCTTGGGGACCGGGACGCACCACGGGCGCCCTCCGTGCAGCCCGGGTGCCACCCTCGGGAGCAGCCCGGCCGGGAAGGGAGGGCAGGGGCCTTTCACGGGCCAGGTAGCGCCACATGCCACACGCCGGGCCCCGCTGTGACTTCGGGCGCTACAAATGGCCGCGGGTGGCGGAGCCCCGGAACAGGCTCCGCCACCCGCCTGGCGGCTCCAGGTGGGAGTCGTCACTCCGTGAAGGTGGCGCCGCCCAGGCGCGTCCGCTTCACATCCATCCAGCCCAGGGTGTCGTTGTGCGCCGGGTGCGCGACGGCGGAGAAGCGCAGGTTGAGCTCACCGACGTAGTCGATCTGCTCGAAGGTGTATTCGAGCTCGTTGGTGCTCGCCGAGTAGATGGGCTCGTGGAACGTCTTGCCGAGCCACAGCTCGTACTGCACGGCGCCCTCGGAGCGGGTCCAATTCATGCTCAGGGGCGAGCCTGAAGGACGGGACGAGGCGCCCTTCAGGTCCAGGGCGAAGTCCCCCGGCAGGGTGAGGGTGCGGCACAGCACCTCGCCCTGGCGCATCACCCGCAGCTCCACCGTGTCACCGAGCCCCACGCCGCCGCCCAGCGTGACGAAGCCGTTCTGGAAGCCGCCCACCTCCCGCACATACGGCACGTCCCACCCGCTGAGCGTCACCCTGGCGTCCGTCACTGACACTCCGTCGTCCTTCACGTCGGCGAACACCTCGCTCGACTCCTCGCCGAAGATGTTCCGGACGTACTGCAGGAAGTAGCCGTCCGCCGTCAGGCCGCTGCCGTCCGTCACGGTGTCGCACGGGGTGAAGGCGATGGGCACCTCGCGCACCCGGCGCATCACCAGCCCGTCGCTCGCGTCGACGGCTTCGATGCGCAGCACCGCGGCGCCCGCGTACGACTCGGTCGCGAGCTTCAGCGACTGCTTCTGCGTCAGCTCGGACGCGAGCACCTGGTCCCCGGCGACCACCCGCACCGAGTAGTCCGACGCACCCTGCGACTTCGACCACGCCGCCTGCACTTCGGCGCCGGGGCTGTAGCTCGCTGGCGTTGTCGGCCAGGTCACCCGGAAGTCCGAGGGCACCACCACCGTCCGCCCCACCGCGGCGTCACCCTGGCGGGCAACCAGCGTGACAAGGCCGCTCTCGACCACCGCCGAGGCGTCGTCCAGGTGGAGCGTGTAGCGGCCCCGCGCCGCGTCGTACGTGGCGACGAAGTCACCCACCGTCACCTCCGCGTCCGTCACCGCCTCTTCGTCCCGGTGCACGGCGAGCGACACGTCGAGCCGGTTGCCGTCGATGACGGCCCCACCGGTGAGCGAGAGCACGCCCTCGACGGGCTCCTCATGGCCGGGCAGGCCGCAAGGGGCCTGCTCCGCGGTGTCGTCCCACGCCGCCTCGCAGACGAACGCGTCGAGCAGCGGGTCGTCGTGCAGCGCCAGCGGGATGGGGGTGGTGAGCGGCACCACGTCGGACGTGAGGTTGTCGCTGATGCGCACCAGGTTGAAGCCCTGCTTCAGCCCCGTCGCGGGCGCCTGCGCGGAGTCGAGGTAGACCACCATGAAGGCGGGAGGACGTGTCCACACGAGCGAGGCCCCCAGCACGTGGTCCACCGGGGTGCCGTCCGCGGGGATGGTGTCCAGCGCGGCGTTGCCGTTGCCGTCGTTGTACGCGAGGAGGATTCCCACCGCGCCCTTGCCCTGCATCCCGTCGCCGAGCTGCACCAGCGCCTCCGCGGGCGGCGCGTGCTTCACGTCGAAGGTGTAGCGCGCGGGGAAGCCGCCCGAGTAGGCGATGTCCTCGGTGACGATGCCGGCGGGTCGGGTCATCGTGCCGGAGTCCCCGGCGAGCAGGGTGGGGTACCACGCGAGCGCGAGGCGGACGGGGCCGCCCAGCTCGGTGCCCGGCGTCAGCATGAGCTCGCCTTCGAGCCTGGCTTCGGGTGCTTTCGCCGGGGGCGGGGTCTGGATGGGGCCCGGCTCCGTGGGTTCGCAGGCGGAGAGGGAGAGGAGGGCGAGGAGCGAGAGACTGCGGAAACCGCGGCGTGCAGCGAACATTCGGGACTCCGGTTCGAGAGAGAGGCCCCGCGGCTGCGAGGCGCTCACGTCTTGAAGACCGGGCGACCCATTATTTTTGGGAACCGCTTTTTTCTTCAGGGCACGAAGGTGAGCGGCCGCGTGCGCACGTTCTCGACTTCAATCCACCCCAGCCGCTCACGGTCCGGGGCCTGCGTTGCGGCGGCGACGCGGAGGGTGACCTCCCCCACGTACGAGAAGGGCAGCAGCGTCGTGAGCGTCTCGGACGTGTAGGCGCGGGTCAGTGAGCCATCCTCCTCCGGCGCCTCCAACGTCACGGCGTAGGCGGCGGCACCGGGGGCCTTCGTCCATGCCACGTCCAGCTCCGTGCCGCTCTTCACCTGGGCTCCTGCCGCTGGCGAGGTGATGGAAAAGCCGTCGGGGATGGTGAGGAGGCGGCGGGTGACGGAGTCCTCCCTGCGGACCACCAGCTCCACGGTGCCGCCCTCGGTGAGCAGCGTGGAATCCGCCTCTTCGAGGTAATAGGCGAAGCGCTCGCGCACGTAGGGCACCGGGCGCCCGGCCAGGGTGACGGTGGCGTCATCGAGGTACTCATCATCCTTCACGACGGCGAGACGGACCGTCACCGCGCGGCCCGCGAGGGACACCACACCCTCCACCCGCAACGTTCCCGGAGGCGGTGGCGGTGGCTCGAAGGACAGGCCGCACGGAGGCTCCGACTCCGGAGCGCTGTCCCAGGCGACCTCGCACGCGAGCAGGTCCAGCTGTGCGCTGCCCGCGCTCAGTGCGAGCGGAAGGGTCGTGCCGAGTGGCACGACGCTGGCGCCCTCGACGGTGACGTGCAGGAGGTTGAAGCCACGCCGTAGGCCCGTGTCCGCGTCCTGGGACTCTTCGAGGTACAGCAGCACGTACGACTCCATCCCGCCCCATGACGAGCCCACCACCCTGTCCCTCGAGGGCCCGCCACCGCTGGCCGGGAGCGGGTCGAGCCGGTGGTTGTCATTCACGTCGCGGTACGCGAGCAGGAAGCCTGTCGCGGCGCGTCCGCGGATACGGCCTCCCACCGCCACGCGAGCGCCCTCGGGTGGAGGCTGGGTGAGGGGCAGCGCGAAGTCCGCGGGGAAGGTGGCCTGGAACGCGATGTCCTCGGTGAGGATGGACGCGGGGGCGCTCGGCAGCGCCGCGGTGTCGTCCACCAGGCCGGAGTACCACGCGAGCGTCAGGCGCACCGGGCCGTCGGGCCGGTCGGTGGCGGAGAGGCTCGCCTCACCCCGCAGCGTGACGAGCGGCTCGCCCGCGTACGTCGTGTCCACGGGGTGGCCACACGCGGTGACGAGGATGAGCAGGAGAAGGAGTGGCCCCATCGTTCGGCGCATCACGGCATGTCCTCTCAGAAGCGGAAGCCCGCACCCGCGCTGGCGAGCGGCACGAGGCGCAAGGGCGCCACGCCGTCGCTCGCGGGCGGCAGGTAGCGCACCAGCACCTGTCCCTGCACGAGCGCGAAGGCCGGCCCTGGCAGCGGCACCTCCACGCCCACCACCGGCCCGGCCGCGACGCCCAGCGCACTCCGAGGCGCCAGCCCGGGCAGCCCCATCGTGTCCTGGATGTCCTCCTCCCGGTCCCTCCGGAAGGACTGCCGCAGCCCCATGAGCTCCACGGACAGGCCCACGTGGGGCACCAGGGCCCATTCGAGCCAGCGGTAGCCCGCGGACGCGCCCAGCCCCAGCGCGCCCTCGGTGATGCCGAGTCCCACGCCCCGGTAGGAGGCACGCGTGCCCGACAGCGTGCCCAGCGCCCACCACGCGCCCCACGTGTGTCGGTAGCCCAGCGCGGCCGACACGCGCGAGCCCGTGCCGGGGATGGGCGCAGCTTCCCAGCGTCCGAGCGCGAGTACCGCCGCATTGCGCAGCTCCAGTGCGCCGCCCTTCACGGCGACCTCCTGGTAGCGGCGCCACTCCAGCGCGGCCTCGTTCACCTGCCGCTCGCCGCCGAAGGGAAGCTCCACCTCCAGCAGGCCCGTGCTCGCGCCCGCGCGCTTGCGCACGAGGTAGCGCCCCGGAGGCACCGCGAGCCGCAGCGGGCGGCCGGGCTCCTTCTCCACCTCGGCGACGACGTCCGGACGCGGGCGGCTGGACACCACGTAGCGTCCCGACGCGGCGGCGGGGAAGACGAGCGCGCTCCTCGCACCCGCGGGCTCGGTGAGCACCAACTCGCCCGTGCCGGCCAGCTCCAATGCGTAGGCGGGGTGCTGCCCCGCGCCCGCCGCGCCCGCCACGGTGCGCCGGTAGGAATACGCATACGCCTCGGAGAGGGACACCTTGCCATCCGAGTCCGCGTCCGCGTCGCCACGAAGGCCCGTGAGCAGATGGTGCGTGAAGAGCGAGCCCTGCAGTGAGTCCCACTCCTCGCTCAGCTCCGCCGGTCCGCTCGACGAGATGACCACCTGGCCGTGCAGCGGCAGCTTCTCCAGCGCGACGTCGTACGCGGGCGCCGCGCGGCCCCCCTTCTTCTGCGCCAGCGTGCCGCTCTCGCACGCATCCACCACCACGACGGTGAGTCGCGCACCGGCCTTGCGCGCGGTGTCGCGCAGCTCGGCGAGCGGCAGGTGCGTGCCGGCGAGGTGCAGCACTCCCGCCTTCGCGTGCGAGGAGACGTAGACCACCAGCACGGGGTCATGCCCCTCGCCACGCAGCTCGGCGACGCGGCCCGCCACTTCCGCGAGCTTCTGGCGCACGTCCTGCGCCGGGGCGTCCACCAGCACCGAGGCGCGGTCCGCGCGCACGCCGCCCAGCTCCACGAAGAGCTGACGCACGCGTGCCGCATCGTCATCCGCGAAGCGCAGCACCGCGTCGTCCGGGTCGCCCACGTTGGCGCCGATGGAGACGAGCAGGCGCACCGTCTCCGCCGGGGCGAGGGACGGCCACAGGAACACGAGCAACAGCAGGGGCAGCAGCCGCATGGTCAGGGCGTCTTGCGCAGGCGCAGCGAGGAGACGCGGCAGCCGTCGCAGGTGAGGGTGGGCTCCGCGCGGCCCGCCTGCTCACGCAATTGCGCGAGGAGCGGGTCCGCCTGGAGCGGGCGAGGGGAGAAGACGGCGAACAGCCACTCCGCCCCCGGCGCGTCATCCAGCTCCACGCTGCCTGGCAGGAAGTCGCGCTGCGCGGCGGCATGAGGCGCGGACGTCGTCCCGTTGAACGGGTGGAAGACGCTCGCGCCGCCACGGCCGTCCAGCTCCAGCACCAGCAGGTGTCCGGCCTCGGGCGACTCGTAGGCGAAGCGCAGCCGGTCTCCCGCCTTCACCACGCTGTCCGGAGCGAGCGGCGTGGGCTCCGCACCCGGACGTGCGGCCACCACGCGGAAGGCCTCGCCCTTCCAGGTGACGCCGGGGTTGTCCTGGAGCAGCTTCGGCCCGACCACGAGCACCAGCACGAGCACGGGCACCACGGCGGCTAGCACCGGAAGGAAGCGGCGCCACGGAGCGGGTGCGCGGGCAGCGGTCTCCTCGCGGCGCTCGAGCTGGCGCAGGAAGCGGTCCGCCGGCCGGGCCTTGAGGAACGCCTCCCGTCCACCAGTGAGCGCGTCGAGCTGCGCGCCACACGCGGCGCAGGACTTCACGTGGGCCCGCGTCGCGTCCGGCGTGGGCTCGCCGGCCGAGAGCGCTTCGAGCACGGCGGCGGGAGGACACTCGGGGCCGCGAGGGGAGGGGGGAAGGGGAGCGGTCATCGTGGGGCCTCGTTGCCGCGTCCACCGAAGAGCTGGCGGATGCGGTCCTCGAATGTCTTGAGCTTCTTGCCGACAGTCTTCCGCGAGAAGCCCGTCTGCTCGGCCACCTCTTCCTGGGTGTAGCCGTCCAGGTAGTGGAGCACGCCGATGGTGCGCGTCTTGCCGTCGAGCGTGCGCAGCGCGGCGCCGAGCAGAGCGCGCCGGTCCGCGTCCTCCGTCGAGCCGCCGCCACGCTCCTCCAGGGCCGCGAGTTGCGACTCCTCGGCCACGGGCTCGCGGCCCCGCTTCTCCATCAGGTCGAAGCAGCAGCGGGCCGCCACCGTGTAGAGCCAGGCGAGCGTGGCCCCGCCGTCACGCGGGGGGCCATAGCGCTTCACGCGGAGGAAGGTCTCCTGGAGCGCGTCCTCGGCGTCCTCGGGCCGGCGGACGAGCTGGAGGCAGCGCCGGTGCACGAGGAAGCCATAGCGCTCGTAGAGCTGGCCCAGCTGCGTGTCATCCATGGGAACTCACGGCGGTGCACTCCATTTGGAGAGAAGACCGCCCGACCGCCGGAAAATGGGAACCCCCTTTTCGACGGCCGGAAAGCCGACACGGCCCCACAGCATCCGCCATGAGGCCGGTCGGGAACAGCCACTCCGAGAAAGGGGGCGGAAGCCCCGTCAGTTCTTCACGACGGTGGTGATGGCCAGCGGCTGCGGGGGGCCGATGAACTGCCCATCATTCACGCACGGCACGGGCACCGCCGAGAAGTTCGCGGCGTAGTAGCCATACGTGGAGCATTGCCCTTCTCGTAGAACTCGGTGCCGTCCGGGAGGACGACCTTCCAGACGTAGTTGATGCTCGAGTACGTCGTCGAGCTCCGCGCCCACATGATGCTCGTTACCTTCGTGCCCCAGTGGTACGGCGCCGTCGCGGGCGCCTGCACGGTCGTCGGCTGCGGCGCCCAGTCGAACGACGTCGTGGTGGTGCCGCCGCCCCAGCCGTAGATGAGGTACACGGACGTGCCCCAGGGCAGGTCCAGGTTGCGGTAGGAGAGCGTCACCTCCACCTGCGCGTTATTGAAGTAGCCGCACGAGTTGAGCACCGCACGGGCCTGCACCCACTGCTCCCCCGCGAGGGCGCTGGTCGAGGTGAGCATCAGGGCGAGCACGAGCACGCGGCTGGAAACCTTGGTCATCTTGGAACTCCGGTCAGAAGTGGAACAGCCGCGCCCATCTACCAGAGGTGCGGGCCTGCCTGCTCGCTGCCCGGGCGCACGGACGTCCCCTGTTCCTTCGCCTCCTCCGACACCACCCTTCATCAGACCGCGTATGCGCAAACTCCGCGACCCCCAGCATCCTCACGAGCCGTCCGGCCGCACGCGAACGGGATACGTCCGCGTCCGGGGTGCCCGCGAGCACAACCTGAAGAACATCGACGTGGAGCTTCCCCGGGACGCGCTCGTCGTGTTCACGGGTGTCTCCGGCTCGGGCAAGTCCTCGCTGGCCTTCGGGACGCTCTACGCGGAGGCGCAGCGGCGCTACTTCGAGTCCGTCGCGCCCTACGCGAGACGGCTCATCGACCAGGCCGGCGTCCCCGAGGTCGACTCCATCGACGGCCTGCCTCCGGCGGTGGCTCTCCAGCAGCACCGGGGCTCGCCTACGTCCCGTTCGTCGGTGGGCAGCGTGACGACCATCGCCAACTCGCTGCGCCTCCTGTACTCGCGTGCGGGGACGTATCCGCCGCACCAGCCGCACCTCGACTCGGACGCGTTCTCTCCCAACACGCCGGCGGGCGCCTGCCCCAACTGCCACGGCCTGGGCCGCGTGTACGAAGTCACCGAGAAGTCCATGGTGCCGGACGACTCGCTCACCCTTCGCGAGCGGGCCATCGCCGCGTGGCCGCCCGCGTGGCACGGCCAGAACCTGCGCGACATCCTGGTGACGCTCGGCTACGACGTGGACACGCCCTGGAAGGACCTCCCGAAGAAGGACCGGGAGTGGATTCTCTTCACGGACGAGCAGCCCACCGTCCCCGTCTACGCGGGCTTCACCCCGGCGGAGACGCGCCGCGCGCTCAAGCGCAAGGAGGCGCCCAGCTACATGGGCACCTTCACCGGCGCCCGGAAGTACGTGCTGCAGACCTTCGCCACCACGCAGAGCGCGCTGATGAAGAAGCGCGTGTCGCAGTACATGGTGGGCGGGCAGTGCTCCGTCTGTCAGGGGAAGCGGCTGCGCCGCGAGTCCCTGTCCGTCACCTTCGCGGGGCTCGACATCGGTGAGCTGTCCCGGCTGCCGCTGAAGCGCGTGGCGGAAATCCTGCGCCCCGCCGCGGACGGCACGGGCCCGGGGGCGGCGAAGCTGGCGCGCGAGCACCCGGAGCAGGCGCTGGTCGCCGCGCGCATCGCCAAGGATTTGCTCGCGCGCATCAGCGTCCTCACCGAGCTGGGCCTGGGCTATCTCTCGCTGGAGCGGAGCACGCCGACGCTCTCGCCCGGGGAGCTGCAGCGGCTGCGGCTCGCCACCCAGGTGCGCTCCAACCTGTTCGGCGTGGTGTACGTGCTCGACGAGCCCTCCGCCGGCCTCCATCCGGCGGACACCGAGGCGCTGCTGAAGGCGTTGGACCAGCTCAAGGGCTCGGGCAACTCGCTGTTCGTGGTGGAGCACGAGGTGGACGTCATCCGGCACGCCGACTGGGTGGTCGACGTGGGCCCGGAGGCGGGCGAGAAGGGCGGGCGCATCCTCTACAGCGGGCCGCTGGAAGGGCTCCAGCACGTGGAGTCGTCCAAGACGCGGCGCTACCTCTTCGGCACGGACCTGCGCCTTCGCCACGCACCCCGCGCGCCCAGGGGCTGGCTCCGGCTCGAAGGCGTCACCCGCAACAACCTGCACTCCCTCGACGTGGACTTCCCGCTGGGCGTCTTCACCACGGTGACGGGCGTCTCCGGCTCGGGCAAGTCGAGCCTCGTCAGCCAGGTCCTGGTGGAGCTGGTCGCCGAGGAGCTCGGCCATGAAGCCCCCCTGGACGAGGAAGAGGGCGAGGAGCTGGAGCGCACCGTGGTGCTCACCACCGGCGGCCGGATTGCCGAGGGGATGGAGGGAATCAAACGCCTGGTGCGCGTGGACCAGAAGCCCATCGGACGCACGCCGCGCTCCAACCTGGCGACGTACACGGGCCTGTTCGACAGCGTCCGCAAGCTCTTCGCCGCGACGCCCGCCGCGAAGGCCCGGCGCTACGACGTGGGGCGCTTCTCGTTCAACGTGGCCAAGGGCCGCTGCGAGACGTGCGAGGGCGAGGGCTTCGTGAGCGTCGAATTGCTCTTCCTCCCCAGCGTCTACGCGCCGTGCCCCACGTGCCACGGGGCCCGCTACAACGCGAAGACGCTGGAGATTCGCTACCGCGGAAAGAACATCGCCGAGGTGCTGGGCATGACGGTCGACGGGGCGCACGAGTTCTTCGCCGACGAGCCGCAGGTGCTCCGCTCACTGGCCGTCCTGCGCGAAGTGGGCCTGGGCTACCTGCGCCTGGGCCAGCCCGCCACCGAGCTGTCCGGCGGCGAGGCCCAGCGAATCAAACTCGCCACCGAGTTGCAGCGGATGCAGCGTGGCAACACGCTCTATGTCCTGGACGAGCCCACCACGGGCCTGCACCCCGCCGACGTGGACAAGCTGATGACGCAACTGAAGGGCCTGGTCGAGGCGGGCAACACCGTCATCCTCGTCGAGCATGACATGCGCGTCATCGCGGAGAGCGACTGGGTCATCGACATGGGGCCGGGCGCGGGTGACGAGGGTGGCAGGGTGGTTGCCGCCGGCACGCCCGCCCAGGTCGCCCGGTCCTCCGTGAGCCGCACGGCACCGTTCCTCGCGCGCGTCGTCGCGTGAGTGGCCCGGGCCCCCTTCCTCACGGGGAGTACAGGTTCGCCTTACCTGTGTGCCGCTCTCTCGCACTCCGAGATTTCGAGGTGTAGGCCCTTCTTTTCAGTGTCGGTTGCGTCTGGCCTGCCGACAGGGCTTCCACTAGAAGCGGCGGCTTCCACGTCAGAGGAGCCCCCTTGAGCGAGCACACCCTTGAGCTGACGGAAGAGAACTTCCAGCAGACCACGAGCAAACCGAGCCTGGTCCTGGTGGACTTCTGGGCAGCCTGGTGCGGACCTTGCCGGGCCTTCGCACCCACGTACGAAGCCGTCGCGACGGCGCACCCGGACGTCGTCTTCGGCAAGGTCGACACCGAGGCGCACCCGGACCTCGGAGGCCGGTTCGACGTCCAGTCGATTCCCACCCTCATCGGCTTCAAGGACGGCGTCATCGTGCACCGCTCCAGCGGCGCGCTGCCACGGGCGCGCCTGGAGTCGCTGGTGCAGTCGCTGAAGACGCTCGACACCGCGCTGGTGAAGAAGGCGGAGGAGAACAAGCGGCTGACGGAGCAGGGCATCGCGCCGCCGGGCGTCCCCGCCGAGGCCGGATGGGACGAGGGCGACCAGGAGTGGGGCCACGGCGGCCACGACGACGACGGCGAGAAGCACGGCCCGTGGAGGTTCTGGCGCGCGGACGGCACGCTCTGCAACGAGTGCCACATGGAGCACGGCAAGCCGCACGGCCCGTTCAAGCGCTTCCATGAGAGTGGCGGCGTGTCCCAGGAAGGCCAGTTCGTGGAGGGGGCGCTGCACGGGCCGCGCACCTGGCACGCCACCGCGGGCTTCACCACCGAGCGCATGCACGAGAACGGCGTCTCGGAGCAGGTGCGCAAGACGGTCATGGTCTACGACCAGGGTCGCGTCGTGGGCATCCAGCACTTCGACGGCCAGGGCCGCCGCGTGGTGCCCACCACCGGCGAGCCGTACCCCGAGCGCCCCAAGGCTGTTCCCCCCGAGGCGGAGTTCCGCGAGGACGAGGGCCAGTGGGCCCACGTCCACCTGGACGCAGAGGGGGAGCGCCATGGGCTGTGCCGGTTCTGGACGGCGCAGGGCGAGCTCGTGTGGGAGGCCGAATACGTCCATGGCAGCCGCTCCGGCCGCTACCACTCGCGCTCGGAGGACGAGTACCTGGACCCGCGCGTCGCCTTCGACCAGGGCGAGTGCGAGGACGACATGGCCCGCGGCGTCTGGTCGCTGCTCGACGCGGACGGCAAGGTGGTGACGACGCGAGACCTGGGCGCGGCGCAGGGCGAGGAGGAGCTGAAGGACTCGCCCGTCTTCTCCAACCTGCCCCGGACGGCGAGCGCCTGGCGGGAGTACGCCGCCACGTGCGCCGAGGCGAAGAAGTACCGTGAAGCGGTGCTGGCGGTGGCGCGCGCGGCGGCGTGTGATCAGCGGGCGGAGGCGTTGTCGGAGCTGCTGGCCCGGGTGGCGCTGCCTCGGACGCCGGAGAACGCACGGGACGTCGCGGGGCAGACGCTGGAGGGGGCGGGGGACGCCTGGGCGCCCATGGCCGATACGCTCGTGCGCGGGGGCGATGCGGGCATGTTGCTGCGGGGGTACGCGGTGCTGCTCGACCAGTCCGACCGTCCCTGCGCGGCGCTCGACTTCGTCAATGCGGCCCTGCTGCTGCATCCGGAGCGCACGGAGTACCTGTTCACCCGGGGACTCATCCTGCTGAACCTCGGGCTCGACCAGCACGCGAAGCTCGATGCCGAGGGCCTGACGGCGACGGAGCCGAAGACGGCGAAGTTCCTGGAGGCGTACGCGCGGTGCCTCTTCCGCCGGCTCGACTTCTGGCCGGCGGAGGAGAAGCCCCACTCGACGTATGATGGCCTCCCCGAGGCCCCCGGACAGGAGCTGACCGCCATCCATCGCATCGTCCAGAAGTACGCCACCCGGTTGCAGCTGGTGCGCTCGGCGATGCTGAAGCGCTTCAAGCCTGGTGCGTCCCTGCCGTGGATGCCGCCGGACCTGTCCGCGCTGCTCCCGGGCGGGCCCCTGGAGTTGGTGGTGGACGAGTTCGACGACGAGGAGGGGGAGACGATCTCCATCGACGAGACGCTTCCCATTCATGAGATGGGGCTGCCGGACCTCGCCCGCGCGGCCCGTGCGGACTGGAATGCGCTGACGTGGCTGATGTGGGCCTGTGGTGAGCGTGGCGTGGTCATGCCGAGGGCGGTGGCTCCGCCCGGGGAGTTCGGTCACGCCGCGGGCATGGCCAGCCAGCGGCTGTGGCGCAGCCGGGACATCCGCGTGACGGGCGGGCGGGGGGCGAAGATGTCGAACTCGCCGGGGTTCGTGTTCGAGGGCGTGGACATCGACGAGCTCCACCCCAACCTGGTGGGCATCGCCGAGCAGCAGTACGCCGACATGCAGGCGATGTTCCTCTGGCTGATCAACCCGTCCAACGTGTCGCCCTGGCAGGACAACCTGAGGGGGAGCTGAGCCATGAATCGCACTTCCCGCACGGTCGCTGTTTCGGATCCGCTCTGGACCGCCCTGGAGACGATGAGCCGCGAGATGGGCGTGGACCGCGACGTCCTGCTCAATCAGGCCATCTTCTCGCTGGCGCGTCAGTTCGGCTTCATCACCCCGACCCAGGTCAATCTCCTGGATGGGGCCACGGCTGCGTCCGCGCCGGCCGTACAGCAGTTGGAGAAGCCGCGCGAAGAAAGGCCACGCGTGGACGTGGCGGAGCCCCGTCGCGACCTCGCGGAAGATGCCGACACCGGAGGCCCGCCCACGGTGCTCGCGGTAGGGGGAGGGGCTGCGAGCGCTGGGCCGGACGCGCCGGAGCCGACGGACGAGAAGGCTGGCACTCAGAGCCCCCAGGTGGACGTGGCGGCGCTCCGGCAGGGGGCCGTGGCGCGGATACGAGACATCATCGCGGACGTCGATCGTCTGGTTGAGCCCGTGGACGAGCGGCTCCGCGCGGAGGCGGAAGACTCGGACGACGAGGAGGCTTTGGACGACGAGGAGGCTTCGGACGACGAGGAGGCTTCGGACGACGAGGAGGCCTCGGACGACGAGGAGGCCTCGGACGACGAGGACGCCTCGGACGACGAGGAGGCCTCGAATGACGAAGACGCCTCGGATGACGAAGACGCCTCGGACGATGAGGAGGCTTCGGACGACGAAGACGCCTCGGACGATGAGGAGGCTTCGGACGACGAGGACGATGAGGCGCGCCCGGGTGCCGCTGGGGGCGCGGCCGCCGCGGCAGGCGGAGCGACGGTTCCTACGCCGAAGCCTCCCGCTCCCGTGGAGACCACCATCATCGTCCCGACGACGTCAGGCGTGCTGCTTCACATCCGCCTCGACGGGGGCGAGCCGGTGCGGGTCGCCCGCGAGCGCTTCATCATCGGCCGTGGGGCGCACTGCGACCTGATGGTGAAGTCGGCGCGCGTCTCCCGCGAGCACGCCGCGGTGGTGCGAGAGGGCGCGGAGTTCTTCATCGAGGACCTCACGTCGTCGAACGGCACGTGGTTCGACAACACCCGCATCTCCCGCCGCCTCGTATCGGACGGGGACGAGTACCTCCTCGGAGGAATCCGGGTGACCTTCACCCTCGGGTGACGTCCGCGTGGGAGCACCCGGCCTTGCGCCGGGTGCCTGCGGTGACTGCACCCGGCCGCGTGCCGGGTGCTTCGCCTCGAGCCAGCCTCAGCGCGCCTGGGGAGCGGGAATGGCCGCCCCGTCGGCCCGGAGCGTCTGCTTCGCCATGCCCGACATGCTCTCCGCCAGCGTCTGGACGGAGAGGGTGGCCTCCTGGGTCTCCTGCACCGTCTTCAGCGTGCGCTGCATCTGTCCGGACAGCTCCTGGATGGCCGTGGCCATCTGGTGCGTGCCGGCGTCCTGCGCGCTGACGGCGGCGGAGATCTGCCGCACGCTGGAGCTGGTGTCCGCGATGAGCACGGCCAGCTGCTGGAACTGGGCGCTCGAAGTCCGCACGGCATCGAGGCTCTGCCGGACGCGCTCGTCGCCCTTCTCGCTGTTCCGCGCGGCCTCGCGCATGCTGGTGCTCACGCCGTCGAGCACCTCGCGGATGCGGTGCGTGGCCCGGATGGACTGGTCCGCGAGGCCGCGCATCTCGCGCGCCACCACGCCGAAGCCCTTGCCGCTCTCACCGCTGCGCGCCGCTTCGATGGCCGCGTTGATGGCCAGCATGTTCGACTGGTCCGCCAGGTCCTTCACGGACTCCACGATGGTGGAGACCTCGCGCGTCTGGTCATCCAACGCGAGGATGCGCCGCGCCATCTCGGACACCTCGGAGCGGATGGCCGCGAGGTCCGTCAGCGTGCGCTCCAGGGCCTCCATGCCCTCGCGTCCCACCTGCTCGGCGTTCTCGGACGCCTCCGCCAGGGCGCCGGCCTTCTCCGCCGTCATCTGCGAGCTGCGGCGGATCTCCTTCACGGTCTGCTCCGCCTCCTGCAGCGCGACGGCCTGACGGCTGACGCCCTCGGTCTGCTGGTCGCTCGACGAGCGCAGCTGCTGTACCACGGTGGCGAGCTCGCCGGCGCCACTGCCCATGCGCTCGGCCAGCGTCCGCACTTCCTGCTGGCGCTCCTCGAGCTGGCGGGTGTGCGTCTCCAGCGCGCGGACCACCTCCATGGAGCGGCGCACCACCACCGCGATGAGCGACAGCGTCAGCGCGAGGTAGCCCCAGTGCGAGACGTTGCCGAGCGACTTCTCCATCACCCCGAGCACCGGCAGCACGGTGACGATGAGCGCCACGACGAGGACGCACAACCCGGAGACGAAGAGGCGGGCATCGGGGTTTCCGCGCCAGGCCTCGCGCACCGCGACCCCGAAGCTCACCAGCAGCATCAGCAGCGCGACGGGCATGAACGTCACCAGCACCCGCTGGCCGAGGCCCAGATCGATGATGGCCGCGCAGGCGCACAGGGCGGAGATGACGGAGAAGACCGCCGAGAGCTTGAAGAACCACCGCAGCCGGTTCTCCAGCAGCGCGTCCGAGACGAAGGCCATCAGGCCGGCCGCCAGCAGGAAGATGCCCAGGAGCATGCCCCGCGTCGCGGCGACGGGCATCGCCCAGAGCGCCGTGGGCAGGCCGCTCAATGCCAGCAGGATCGTGCCGCCGCTGGAGGAGAAGACGGCCAGCCCCGCGAGCATCCGCCGCCGCCAGTGCACGGCGAAGGCCCCGCCCGCTCCGAGGCCCACGGCGAGCAGGAGCACGCCCATGACGAAGGGCGCCTGGCCTTCGCGCGTCACGGTGGCGAGCAATTCATGGCGCGAGCCCACCTTCGCGTCCTGGGACGCACCGATTTTGGGCGCGCTGGACTGGATGCGCAGCAGCACTTCCTTCCCGAGCGCCTCGCGCGGCAGCGGCACCAGGTGCCAGGCGAGGTTCTCCGAGACCTCGCGGCCGGAGCGGCTCATCTTCCCGCTCGTGTAGATGCGCCGTCCTTCCGCGTACACCTCGACGGCGCTGGAGACCTCGCCCAGGAAGAGCGCGGGCTCGGCCCAGCCGCCGTCGGGCACCGGGATGCGCAGCCACAGGAACGTGTGGTCGCCACGGCCCGGGACTTCCGTCAGCGCGGGCGTCGGGCGCCACGCCTCTGGCGCGCCCGGGTCCTTCACCCAGGTGGGGACGCCATCCGCACCCAAGGGCGAGTCGCCCCAGCGGAAGCGCCACCCTTCGACCACGGGAACGGGGGCACCTGCCTCGGCGGCCTGTGCAATGGAAGGACGGGCAAACACCAGGAACAGCGCGGCGCCCAACGCGACAAGGTGCGCGAGCCGGCGAAACGAGCGGGGCGAATCCATTTTGTCCAATGCTCGACTCCCAGGGGTGCTTCTGTAAATGGGTCTTCCCCGCCACATGAGAATCCTGGGACAGGTTTGCCTACATCCCCCTGCTCAGTCCCCAAAGCAGCCTTCCAATGCCGTGTCGTTTTCCAGGATTTCCTCGACCTGAGAGGCACAATCCCGTGACGAGAGCACGGTATAGAAGTCTTCTTTGAGCGACGGAGCGAGGCGCACCGCGTCGAGCCACTCCCTGCGGGAGAAGGGGTCCGCGCGGATGCCCTGCCAGAAACCGGTGGCCTCGAGGACGGAGGCGACCCGCTCCGTCCCCTGGCCTTGCAGCCGGCTGACGATATAGGTCGCCACGCCCACCTGCAACCCATGGAGTCGGGGGCGCGCGGACACCGTGTCGAGTGCGTGGGACAGCAGGTGCTCGCTGCCGCTCGCCGGACGTGACGAGCCGCTCACCTCCATCGCAACCCCGTTGAGCATGAGGGCCGTGGCCAGGAGGCGGACGCCCTCCAGGTCCTTCACGGGCCTCGCCATGAACTGGAACACGGTGGCGTCCGAGAGCAGGGCCGCGAAGTCATTCACAGGCGTGCCCCGGGCATGGAACGCCCGCTTCCAGTCGGCGATGGCCGTCACCTTCGCGACGAGGTCGCCCACGCCGGACCACCACAGTGGCGCTGGCGCCTGAAGGCAGACGTCGGTGTCCACGACGACGCCGGAAGGCATCGCCGCCCGCAGCGAGCGGCGGTGGCCCCCTTGCGTGAGGCTCGACCGGGGACTGCAGAACCCGTCGTTCGACAGGGACGTCGGCACCGCGACGTACGGCAGTCCCGCGAGGAAGGCCACGTACCGGGCGACGTCCAGGGCCCGGCCGCCGCCGAAGCCCACCAGGGCCTGACAGCCTCCGGGGAGGCCGGCGAACAGCGCGGTGGCCCGCTCGAAGCTCGCCGCGTCCACCTCCTCACGCCGGAGGACGGTGATGCCCTCCCGCGCGAGGCTCGTGCCCAGGCGCTGCTCCAGCGCACCGAGCATCCCCGCGCTCACCAGCAGGGCGATGCGCCGGTGTCCGGCTCGGGCCAGGTAGACGCCGAGCCGGTCCAGCGCGCCGGGTTTGATGCGCACGAGCTCGGGGATGGAGAGGGGGGACATGCGGGAGGACATGGGCTCCCGCGACAATGCCACGTCGGCTACGAGCTACACGAGAGTGCCGAGCACCCCGGCTTCGAGCGCGCCCAGTCCGGACGCTTCTCCGCGTAGTGCTCGCGCCCGGGCTGGTCCTCGAAGGGCCGCCGCATCACGTCGAGCAGCGTGAGCACCTTCGAGTCGTCGCCCGCGTGCGCGGCGTCGATGGCCTCCTGGGCGAGCCAGTTGCGCAGGACGTACTTCGGATTCACCGCGTCCAGGCGCCGTGCCAGCTCCGCGGGGGGGACCTCCTCGCGCCGCGTGCGGTGCCACCAGGCCGCGAGCCACTCGATGCCCTTCGCCGCGTGCGCCTCGGGCACCTCGCCGTAGAACGTCTCGCGCACCACGGGAGGCAGGCCCGTGGGCGCCGCCGGCATCGTCACCACGTGGGAGAGGGCGCGGAAGAAGCGCGTCATGTCTGTCTCCTCCGCCGCGAGCCATGCGAAGCACTCATTCACCAGCGCGACGTCCGCCTCGTCCTTCAGGGAGGTCAGCCCCAGCTTCGCCGCGAAGCGCTTCCCGGCCTCCTCCTCGAAGGTGCGCTGGTATTCGAGCAGGCCCGCTTCGACGATGGACTCGTCGTCCTCGAAGAGCGGGAACAGCGCGGCGCCCAGCCGCTGCACGTTCCACAGGCCGATGGCGGGCTGGTTGCCGAACCGGTAGCGCCGCTGCTCCGCGTCCGTGGTGTTGGGCGTCCAGCCGGGGTTGAAGTCGTCCACCCAGCCATAGGGGCCGTAGTCGATGGTGAGCCCGAGGATGGACATGTTGTCGGTGTTCATCACGCCGTGGACGAAGCCGACGGCCTGCCAGTGCGCGATGAGCCTCGCCGTGCGGCGAGCGACCTCGCGGTAGAAGGCCGCGTACGTCTCCTTCGACGGCGCGCCGAGCTCCGGGAAGAAGTGCGTCACCGTGTAGTCGGTCAGTTGCTTCAAGAGCCCCAGGTCCTCGCGGCTCGTGGGCAGTTCGAAGTTGCCGAAGCGCAAGAAGGTGGGGGCGACGCGGCAGACGATGGCGCCGGGCTCGGCCTCGGGGTTGCCGTCGTAGAACATGTCCCGGATGACGGAGTCGCCGGTGGCCACCAGCGACAGCGCGCGGGTGGTGGGCACGCCGAGGTGGTACATCGCCTCGCTGCAGAGGAACTCGCGGATGGACGAGCGGAGCACCGCGCGGCCATCGGCGCGGCGGGAGTAGGGCGTGGGGCCCGCGCCCTTGAGCTGCAATTCCTGGCGCGTGCCGTCCGGCGTCAGCAGCTCCCCGAGGACGATGGCGCGGCCGTCACCGAGCTGCCCGGCCCAGCGGCCAAACTGATGCCCGCCGTAGTTGGCGGCGTACGGCACCATGCCGGGCCAGAGCGCGTTGCCGGCCAGCACCTTCGCCGCCTCCGGGGACTGGAGCGTGGCCTCGTCCAGCCCCAGCCATCGTGCCACCTCGGGCGACCAGGCAATCATCCGGGGCGCGGACACGGGCGTCGGCTCGACCCTGGACCACAGCGCGCTGGGCACCTGCCTCGGGCGGCGGTCGCTGAGCGGGTCCCCGGGGGTGGATTCGACGAAACGGGAGAGGAACTGGGGCATGGGCCTTGGATGCCGGAGCGGGCGGGGTGATGCGTGACGGGACGGCTCTAACACCGCCCGTCCGTCGCTCGCACATGCTTCTGACGGGCGGCCCGGCGACTGAACGGCGGGCCCCGGCCCTCAGGGCGCGGCGCGCGCGGGGCCCAGGGCCCGTCCCGCGAGGGTGCTCGGGTCCACCGCGAGCTGCTCGACGCGGAACTCCGGGAGCGCGCGGAACAGCAGCCACTCGCCACTCTGGAGCGGCCCCTTCACCAACTGCCCGGTGTCGAGGAGCTGCCGGCCGATGGGGCTCGAGGTGTCGCCGAGCGGCTGCTCGAAGCGGAGCCGCTCCAGCCGTCCGTCGTCCAGCTTCACGTCGCCCTCCACGAGGACGCGGTCGTCACCGAGGAGGACGCGCGAGGCCCCCTCCACCCGGCCATAGGAGTTGTCCGCGAGGAGGAGCTCGAAGGAGTCGTCACGCAGCAGCGAGGGGCAGTCGCCGCTGGGCGTGTGCCCCACCACGAGCCGGTGGATGCCCTCGCGGGTGAGAGCCTCGATGAGCGCGGGGGAGGGCAGGCCGGGGTGGTTGAGCTCGTTGGCCATGCGCCCGTACACGACGCTGGCGGTGTTGAGGCGCTTTCCCGGCGTGGGGGCCTGATAGGCGATGACCGGCTCCCAGGCGGGCCTGCCGTCCGCGTCGAGGCGCTCCTCCGCGAAGGCCGCGAGCTGGTCGCGGTACCACGCGTTGAGGGCCTCGCCCCAGGCGTCCACGCCATCCACGCGCTCCCGGGAGGGCACCATGCCGAGGCTGTCCTCGTGCAGCCCGCCGTGGAGGAAAAGGGTATTGCCGACGCGGTGGGTGAGCTGGCAGGCGGAAAGGTACTCGCGCAGCGCGCCTCCGGGCCCGAGGTCCTCGAGGTAGCTGTCGACGACGTCCTCGTCGCTGATGGTGTCGCCGGAGCGGACCAGCTCCGCCTTGCGGAACTCGAAGGCGCCGCGCGCGCCCATGGTGTTCTCGAAAATCCAACGGAGGAGCACGGGGCGGGGAGCGCTCCGCACCTCGGGAGGCGTCCGCGCGAGCGGGTGGCCGCGCAGCTCACGCACCAGCCGGAGCTTGTTGATGTCTCGGTTGCCCGCGAGCAGCACCACCTGGGAGGGCTGCCGGCGCCGGGCCTCCAGGAGCGTGCGCACCACGCGGCGCCCGTCGGGGCCCCGGTCGATGGCGTCTCCGCCGAAGACGAACGTCACGCCCGGGCGCACCACCAGGCGGTCCCCGTCCTCCAGGGACACGAGCGGGTTGTCCTGACAGAAGCTGGTCAGCTTCTTCCAGAGTCCCTCCACGTCGGTGAGGTAGGCGACGGAGGGGAAGGGCGTCGACATGCGCCACTTCTAACACCGCCCCCGGGTTCGTCGGGTGGGAAGTGCGCGACCCACCCATCCAAGGTGGCCTGGAGTGCGAGCAGTCGACCCCAAGCAATGCACGGCAATGGCGCTACGATGGCCCGAATCGCGCCGCACCGGAGAGCTTGAGTTGACCGAGTCGACCGAATCCACGCCCGAAGCCCAGTGTCCTCGTCACCCGGATCGCGTGGCGGACGCTGTCTGCGAGCGCTGCGGCACGTTCATGTGTCCGGGGTGCACGGTGGTTCGGGAGAACGAGCGGCTGTGCCCGGACTGCGCGCGCCGGAAGGGGGGCCTGGGAGGCTCGTGGCTGGCCGTCTCCGCGGGCATCCTGAGCTTCGTCTCCCTCGCGTGTGCGCCCCTGGGGCTGGTGGCCATCCTGCTGGCGGGCATCGACCTCGTGTCCATGGCCGTCAACGACAAGCGGGGGCGTCACGGGTTGAAGCTGGACCTGATAGCGATTGGGTTGTCGGTGGTCGGAATCGTGCTGGGCATCGTCGTCTTCATGCGCGCCGCGGCCGACGCGTCCGCGGCGCCTTGAGGAGCGAAGCGGCTACAGGCCCGGGGTGACGGCGACGGGCGCTTCCGGCAGCGCCTTGACGATGGTGTGCGCGACGAAGGCACCGATGCAGGCGAAGGCAATGGCCACCAGGTAGCCGCCCAGCCCGAGGCCCATGATTTCGCCGACGACGAAGCCGACGACTTCACCCATGAACCAGAAGAGGGCACCGAGCGCCGCCCAGCCCACGGAGCGACCCTTCTCCTTGGCGATGGCCGCGAGCTTCTTGCACAGCGCGATGATGGCGAGGATTTCGAGCATGCGCGAACTCCATCATTTCTGGCTGGCGCAAGGGAAGACGCCTCCCGCTGAAATCCACGGTGTCTCGTCCGACTCCGTCCCTCAATCCCTCTCGTGTCTGTCTTCCGGGATTTCTGGGAGGTCCGGTGAGTCCTGATGGCGGTGGAGTCCCAGAAGGTCTCCGAGGCATCCTTCGCGTAGAAGTACCACCGCGAGCCTCGTCGCACGTTTCCGGAGTCCCCGCCCATGCGCCATGCCCTGGTCATCGCCCTGTCCGCCCTCTGCCTCCTGCCCGCGCGTCCGGCGCGGGCGCAGAAGCAGAAGCAGAAGCAGGCCACCACCTTCGAGTACACCGACCTGACGACCTGCGCTCGCGACGCCGCGAAGGCCAGGGAGGAGGCGGCGGAGGAGGAAGGCTCCGACGAGCCCATCCGCTGCGCGGGCCCGGGAGGCGAGTACTCGGTGTACGAGTACTACAGCGCCTACGGCATCCACCGGAGCATCGAACTCAAGAAGGGCGAGCGGACAGAATTCACCGTGCAGCTGCTCCCCACGAACAAGGAGTGCCCGGTGGCCCGCTACGGCAACAAGGTGGAGTGGCAGCTGAAGGAGGGCAAGCCCTTCGCGGTGATTCAGCGCCTCACGTGCTACGCGGACAAGGGAGACGGGCCCGGGAAGAAGCTCGGGGAGTACCTGGTGTTGAAGGGCCTCCAGGGCTTCGAGTTCATCAATGGCTACGTGCCCACGAAGGCGAAAAACGCGAACACGCAAGTCCGCGCCCTCCTGACGGAATTCCTCGAGGGGCGCTGAGTCCCCGGCGGGCCGCGCGCCAGCGAGTTCCAACAGTGACACGGTGACTTCTCCGGGGGGCTGCTAGGCTGCGCGCCCTCCTCGCTTCCCTGGAGATACCTGTGACACGTCTCACCGCTGTTTTCGCCGCGGCGGGCCTCGCGCTCGGCGCGATGTCCCCTGCGTACGCCGCCGACCCGCCCCCTGAGTTCGGCTCCGACTGGGACGACCCGCGCACCGCCGTCCGCCCGGTGGAAAAGCCCGCCACGCCGTCGTGCACGGTGAAGATCGTCGACGAGCCGTTCGACGACTTCACGCCATACACCAGCACCTTCACCCCGCCCGCGGACTGCCCCGGGCCGTGGAACAAGGTGGTGCTGCGCATGGAGGGCAAGGTGCAGGGCGTGCAGTACGACCGGCTCGGGCACCTGGAGGTGGGTGGGGTCGCCATCTTCAAGACGTCCACGCCGGAGCCTTCCCGCGATGGCATCCAGTGGGCGGTGGAGAAGGACGTCACGGACTACGCGCCGCTGCTCTCGAAGCCCCAGCCCGTGTGGATGCTGATTGGCAACGTGGTCAACGAGACCTACACCGGCGTGCTGGACGTGCAGGTCTACCTGACCTTCTACCAGGCGCAGGGCCGCAACAAGCCGGCGGACACGGCCAGCGACGTGCTGCCGCTGTCCAACCCGCACCGCGAGGGCAGTGCGCTCCTCGGTGAGGTGACGGTGCCGCGGAACACCGAGCGGCTCGTGGCCGAGGTGTATGCGACGGGCTCGGGCGGAGGCTGCGAGGAGTTCTGGTACATCACCGCGCCGACGGTGGTGCCGTACTCGTGCCCGGCGGATGACGGCCCGTACCGCGAGGTGCAGATTGAAGTGGACGGCAGGGTGGCCGGCATTGCCATGCCCTTCCCGCATGTCTACACGGGCGGCTGGTCCAACCCGTTCCTCTGGTACACGCTGCCGGCGCCGCGCGCCTTCGACGTCCGCCCCATCCGCTATGACCTCACGCCCTTCACCGGTCTGCTGACCGACGGCCAGCCGCACCAGATCAAGGTGTCGGTGCTGGGCGTTCCCGAGGGCCGGCCCGGGTGGGATCTGCCGACGAGCGTGCTCGTCTGGCGCTCCTCGAGCAGCGCGCGCGTCACCGGTGGGCTGGTGACGCACGAAGTCGACCCGGTGGCCAATGCGTCGGGGCACTCGGTGGTGGATGGCTGGAACCAGGTGGACACGCGGGGCAGCCATCACCTGCGGATCTCCGGCTACGTGAATACCTCGAAGGGGAGGGTGGTGACCTCCGTGGAGCAGTCCGTCTCCAACTCGAGCATGCACCGCTGGGTGGGGGACCAGGAGAACCCCGATGAGCTCACGGCGTCCTGGAGCGACTCCAGCACCGTCATCGCCTACAGCCCTGGAAGCCTTCCGACGGTGAGCCGCTCCGAGAAGCGCTTCGTGCTCGATGGGCTCGTCGGCATCAACGCCGAGAACCGGCTGAGCACGAAAATCACCGTCAGCGACACGGAGGACGCGAGCACCACGCGAGGGTCCTCCGCGCAGGCAAAGCGGAAGTTCACCGACGTCTACACCGGCGAGGCCGCCTACAACCTGGGCGTGCCGCGCGCGCAGCGGAACGCGGTGGGAACGTCCACGCATCGCTACCAGCTGACCGAGAACGGTGCCTGCTACGACCACCGTATCTCCACGAAGAACGGCTTCGTCACCGAGGACGCCCAGGGCTGCGACTGAGGGAGGTCCTTCCGGCGGCGTCGCCGGCGAGACATGCGATGAAGCTCCCGGAGTCTTTGAGGTCTTTTTTCGACTCCGGGAGCTTCTGCCTCCGGGGCAGGGGGCTTCGAGCGGCGAACACCGCCCCGTAGCGCGCCCCCGCGCGGCCCCGTGCGGCGTTGGGCCTGCCCACGCTGCGAGTCTGCGGACAGGGTCTGATCGGCGCTTGAGTCGTTCTCAACTCGGAGCGTCAATCCCTCGCTTGCCGCTCCGCGTCGAGCCCTCGCGCTCGAGCCCGCACCGATTGCTGGCGAGGCATGTCCGACTCTAGTGTACCCCGGTTGCGCTTGTGTCTTGGCTGACTTGGGGAGTCTGCGAATGAACAACACGGCGAAGCGTCACTGCAAGACGGTATCGGAACGGAAGTGGAGCGTGAGCACGTTCATGGAGTTCTATGACCGTGTCTTGGGGCCGAAGCTCTTCGAACCCTACGGTGAACTCCTCGTCCGTGAGATCCGCAAGGACCTCCGGCCGGAGGCCCCCGTCGCGAACATCCTCGAGGTCGCGTGCGGGACGGGTCGGATCACGACCTATCTCTATGAAGAGCTGGCCAGGCCGTTGAACTTGCAGCTCGTCGCGACGGACCTCTCCAAGGCCGCGATCGACGTGTGCAAGACCGTGGTCAGCGACGAGGTGAAGCAGAACGTCGCGTTCCATGCCGACGTCGACATGGCGGACCTGCCGTTCGGCAATGACAGCTTCGACATCATCGTCTGTGGTTTCGGCCTGATGTTCCCACCGGACAAGGCCCGGGTCGCGCGGGAGTTCAAGCGGGTGCTCCGGCCGGGAGGGAAGATCTACGGCACCGTCTTCCAGTACAACGAGCTGTTCGACCTCGCTCGGCAACAGACCCAGCGGCTCTTTGGTGCTCCCTCGGCCATCCTGGACGGGGCGCTCAGCTTGAGCGACCACTCGCCGATCACGAACGCGTTCACCCAGGAGGGACTCTGTCGTGGCGTCGCCGAGGTCGCGAGCTCGTGTCCCATGTCCTTCTTCCTGGACGACGAGGACACGCGGGAGTTCCTGTTCAATTCCTGTGTCCTGCTGGAGGAGTTCAATCAGTGCGACACGCCCACCCGGGAGGGATATCTCGATACAATCCTCGAGGAGCTTCGCTCCCGTGTCCCATCTCGCAACTACGAGGTGAAGAGCTGGTTGCTGCGCGGGTCGGTCGATCAGGTCAGTAAAGAGACCGTCGGGGTGAGCGCGCTGCCTGACTTCGAGGAGCTGCGCTCGTTCCGTGCGATGGCGCCGGAGCTCGTCGAGAATCGAGGCGAGCTGCTGAACCCGCGTGCCGAAGCGCGCGTCGTTCGAAGCTATCAAACGATGAAGGCGGCCTTCCTGGCCGAGCATCCGGAGTATCCCGATGGCGAGGTCGAAGCCCTGCGGCGGGATGAGTTCTCACGCCTGGATGATTCACAGGAGGCCTACCTGGACCATGTGGGCGGTACGCTCGCTCCAGAGAGCCTCATCGAGCACGACTACCAGGTCCTGAAGCGCACCATTCTCGGCAATCCGCACACCGGCTCGAAGGCCACCGAAGCGGCCCATGAGAAGGCCCGGTCGGAGATCTACCGGTTCTTCCGCTGCTCGCCGGAGGAGTACGAGATCATCTTCACGCCGAACGCCAGCGGCGCCATCCGGATCGTCGCGGAGTCGTTCCCTTTCGAGGACGGCTCGGAGCTCCTGCTCACCAAGGACAACCACACCTCGGTTCATGGCATCAGGGAGTTCGCGAAGTCCAAGGGCGTCTCCGTGAAGTACGTGCCCCTGACGAACGAGATGTTGATCATGGAGAGCTCGCTGCTGCGGTCGCTCGAGAAGCTCGACAGCAGCCGTCCCCACCTCCTCGCCTTTCCCGCTCAGTCCAACGCCACGGGCGCGAAGCATGACCTGAAGTGGATTCAGCTCGCTCAAGAGCGCGGCGCGATGGTCCTGTGTGACGCGGCGGCGTTCGTTCCGTTGTCGGGGTTCGACTGCAGCGCGTACCACCCGGACTTCATCTCCGTGTCCTTCTACAAGATATTCGGCTATCCGACCGGGGCCGGGTGCCTCATCGCGAAGAGGTCGTCTCTTCGCAAGCTGACGCCTCCGTCCTTCGCCGGTGGAGCGGTGTGCTACTTCTCCGGACCGTGGTCTCCCACGGAGCGGATGTTGCACCACGACAACGGGAGGCGGTTCGAGGTCGGCACGCCCAACTACGCGTCCTTCCACGCCATCGCCTATGGCTTCGAGTTCATCTCTCGGATTGGAATCGACCGCATCGGCGAGCGGGCGGTCGCGCTGGCGCGTTGGCTCGAGACGCAGCTGCAGCAACTGCGGCACGACGTCAAGGCCAAGGGCCCCCTCTGCCGGGTCTATGGTCCCTCGCCGGAAGACAAGGGCGCGACGATCATGTTGAACGTGTTCGACTGTTACAACGCGCTCTTCCCGCACGCCCTGATCAAGAAAGCCGCGGAGTCGTTTGGCATCACCTTCCGCAACGGCTGCTTCTGCAACCTGGGCGCGGTCCAGCACGCCACCTACACGACCGCTGGCTCCGAGCACTGCGAGCTCGACAAGAAGAAGAAGATCCTCGACTGCAAGACCTTCGATGACGAGGTCCTCAGCAAGGGAACCTGCGGAGCCGTTCGCGTCTCCTTCGGACTCGGTTCGAACTTCCGGGACGCGTATCGCTTCTATCTGTTCGCGAAGTCCCTGCTGAACACCGAGTCCTCGCGGCTGGAGGACTTCCTGTCGGCCTCGCCGCCGAACTGAAATCCTGGCGACCGGAACACCCCTCCCGGGCAATTGCAGGAGCCCAGGATGGGCGTCTCGGGGTGGCCTCCGAAGAGCTTCCTTCTTCGCCCCTGCTCGCCATTTACACACCCATGGGAACCCACCCCTGCCGCGAGGCCAACGACAACGACGACGATGTGAACGCGTTCCGCAGGGTGAGCCCGCTGGAGAGCAATAGTTGTCATTGACGGGAAGCGAGCGGTTGCCGCTGAAGGTGCGGTCGTTAAATCAGCGTCCATCTCCAGGGAGCTCGAATGGGACGACCACCGGTTTCGCGGAAGTGTCTTTACGTTCTGATGGGAAGCATCTTCACCCTGGGCGCGGCATGTGCACCGCCCTCGAGCGAAGAAGCGGGCCTGACAATGAGCGAGCTGCTCCCGGAAGCAACCGCGTCAAGCTCAGCCAGCCTGTTGCTTCTGCCATCGCTGAACACTTCCTATCAGACGGTGCTGTATGACGATTCCGTCACGCCGGGTTGGGATGCCGGCTACAGCTGGGGCAACATCACCTACAGCTCGACGACGAGCACGAAGGCCTACGGCACCTCGTCGATGCAGGTCACCTCCGCCGCCGATAGCGCCCTTGCCTTGGGTGCTGATGGCCAGTCGTTCTCGACAACCACCTACACGGCGGTGAGCTTCGCCATCCATCGGGGCACCGCGAATCTCGCGGCAATCAAGAGCCTCAAGCTCATCGTGAGCCAGGAGGGCGCCGATGGAAACGCGGGCGTCGCCATTGGCAACTACGCCAACCCGAGCTTCGACTCCCTGGGCGCGGGTGAATGGACTCGCGTCACCATCCCGATGAGCGCGCTCAAGGGCTCGCTGACCACGTTCAACAAGCTCACGCTCATGGCCGAGACCGCGGTCACCTACGGCATCGATGGCATCGCCATCGAAATTCCGCCGCTGCCCGCGCTCGACCCCTCCTCCATGATGGTCCTGTATGACGACGCGGTCGCGTCCGGTTGGAGCACCGGCTACAGCTGGGGCGGCACCACACCCGCATCCGACACGGCGAGCAAGGCCTATGGCACGACGTCCATGAAGGTGACGGCGCCAGCCAACAGTGCCCTTGCCCTGGGCGCGGCCGGATCCAGCCTTCCGGTCGCCAACTCTGTCGCCGTGAGCTTCGCCATCAATCCGGGCACGTCAAACCTCACGGCGATCCAGGCCCTCAGGGTCATCGTCAGCCAGGAGGGGGTCGACGGGAATGCGGGTGTCGCCATCAGCGCCTACGCCAATCCGAGCCTCGGGTCCTTGCCGCCGGGACACTGGACGCGCGTCAGAATCCCGATGAGCGCGCTCAAGGGTTCGCTGACGACCTTCAACAAGCTCACGATCCAGAGCGCCTCCCCGGTGGTCTATGGGGTCGATGGAATCGCGCTGGAGAAACCCTCCAATCCGCCGGGCGGCCTGGGGAAGACCTATCCCACGGGCGTGGCCTATCGCGGAATCAACCGCGCGGGGATGGAGTACGGCAACAACTGGGATGGCTGGACCGGCCAGACCTACTACGAGATGCCCTCGTCGACCCAGATCTCCGCGGAGCTCGCATACTACAAGGGCAAGGGCTTCAACCTGATTCGCTTGCCCATCTCCTGGGAGCGCCTCCAGCACACGCTCAATGGCCCGCTGAATACGGCCTATTCGAACGGCATGCTGAACTACATCAACCTGGCGACGGCCCAAGGCTTCACCCTGGTGCTCGACCTGCACAACTACAACCGATATGCGACGGGCGCGTTCGATGGCGCTGGAAACCAGACCCCGAACTACGTCCAACGCATCATCGGAGACGGGACGTTGACCGTGGCCCATCTCGCCGACGTCTGGACGAAGCTCGCGGATCTGGTGAAGACGAACCCCAAGGTCATCTTGAACCTCATGAACGAGCCGCATGACCTCCCGATGACTTCGACCACCTGGTTCTCCGGGATTCAGACGGTCATGAACGCCGTACGCGCAACGGGTTCGACCCAGTTGATCCTGGTCCCCAACACGCGCGCATCGGACGTGGGGCACTGGAACACCTGGGCTCCGGGCGGAGGTCCGCTCGACTCGGTCGCGGCCCTGTCCATCACGGACAGCGCCAACAACTACGCCTTCGACATGCATTCGTATTACCCGGAAGGCTACGGCAGCAACGATGAGTCGTCCTACGGCGCTCAGCTCACGGCGGTCACGAACTGGGCGAGGACCCACGGCAAGAAGCTGTTCTTGTCCGAGATGGGCATCGGGATTCACGAGTCCTTCGCGCAGCCCCAGATAACGAACGCGCTCACGTTCATGAATAACAACGGCGACGTGTGGATCGGCTGGTCCCCGTGGGACCTCACCTCCTGGCAGCTCACCACCAACAATCATACGGCGGACTACACGACCAACGGGCTCACACCCATCAACTGGTACGCCGCCTTCCTGACCGCGAACTTCCTCGCGTTGTGAGTGAGCGTCAGGGAGACGGCGTCGAGCCGAATCCCGAGGAGAATCGCGGGTCAAGGCGGGCCTGACGCGGGATTCGGTCGTCTCCGTGGCGACCTACCGGCCCACGTAGCCCTCAGGCGCTGCGCAGTGGGAAGCGCGGGCGGGTCGTCAACCCCCAGAACCCGGCGTAGTACTCCGGGCAGACACAGTCCACGTTGGCCCGGGGAGGTTGGATGAGCTGGTCCAGATAGGGTTGGAGCACGGCCTCCAGGCGCCGGGCATTCTGATAATCCGCCTCGGTGACGTGGACGGAATCCCCCTCGGCTCCCGAGAGGATGAGGGAGAGCACACCGTCCGCGGACTCGAACCGCGCGCCCTCGTCCAGCTCGATCCCCAGCTCCTCCAGGATGGCCGACAAAGAGCACTGAACCTGCTCCAGCTCCGACTCCCAGGCGCAGCGCAGGGAAATGAGGAACCCGAACCCTTCATCCGGCCCTCCACACGAAGAGTAGAAACGAAAGTGCTGGAGCCCGGTGGCCCACTGGCGGATCTCTTCCTCGCGGCCGAGCGGGTAGGCGCGGCGGCCATGGGGTGGCAGGAGCATGCCCGTCACGTCACCCGGAGGCGGGATGGCGTCTGACGCCGCTCCTGGCTGCTTGTAGAGGCCGGCGATGTAGTCGTGGAAGTGAGAGGCGCCCGGATGCCAGGTGTCGAACTGCCGGAAGCCGTGTGCGTCCCGCTCCTGGACGTTGACGTTTCCGGACTCGAGCAGGAAGAGCACGTGCTCGAGGAACGCAGTCCAGCTCGGGGCGACCACGTAGTTGGTGTCCTCGCGCGCCCCGAAGAGGATGACCTGACCTGCCTGACCCCTGGGGCCTGGCGCCAGATCGAG